>NZ_CP169251.1:0-5909519 GCF_041902445.1 Mycobacterium sp. G7A2
GAGAACGGATGGGCGAACCGGGGAGCGTGCGGGGCGCACCGGGAGGGCCACGATCATGTCGTGCGGGCGCCGCCGTGGCGGTGCAAAACAGGTCGCGCGTTCAGCGCTTGGCGCGCTGGCGGATCCGCGTGGTGAGCTCTTTGACGTGGTCGAACACCTCGCGTCGTTCGGCCATCTCGGCGCGAATCTTCTTCTCGGCGTACATGACCGTGGTGTGATCGCGCCCGAATGCCTGACCGATCTTCGGCAGGGACAGGTCGGTGAGTTCGCGGCACAGATACATCGCGATCTGGCGGGACTGTGCCAACGCACGCGTCTTGCCCGGCCCTCGCAGTTCGTCGACGCTGGTCTCGAAGTACTCCGCGGTGGCGGCCATGATGGCCGCGGTGCTGATCTGCATCGTGGTGGGGTCGGAGATGAGATCGCGCAGCACGATCTCGGCCAGCGACTTGTCGATGGGGGTCTTGTTCAGAGACGCGAACGCGGTGACCCTGATGAGTGCGCCCTCGAGCTCGCGGATGTTGCGCTCGATGCGGCTGGCGATCAACTCCAGGACATCACCGGGTACGTCGAGGCGGTCCATCTGAGCCTTCTTGCGCAGAATGGCGATCCGCGTCTCCAGCTCCGGCGGCTGGACATCGGTGATCAGGCCCCACTCGAAGCGGGTGCGCAGCCGGTCCTCGAGGGTGGCCAGCTGCTTCGGCGGCCGGTCGGAGGAGATGACGATCTGCTTGTTCGCGTTGTGCAGGGTGTTGAACGTGTGGAAGAACTCTTCCTGGATCCCGTCTTTGCCCTCGATGAACTGGATGTCGTCGACAAGCAGGACATCGATGTCGCGGTAGGTGCGTTTGAACGACGCCCGACGGTCATCGCGCAGCGAGTTGATGAAGTCGTTGGTGAATTCCTCGGTCGAGACGTACTTGACCCGCATCCCCGGGAACAGCCGCTGGGCGTAATTGCCGGCCGCGTGCAGGAGGTGGGTCTTACCCAGACCGGACTCTCCCCAGATGAACAGCGGGTTGTAGGCCCGGGCGGGCGCTTCGGCGATCGCCAGCGACGCCGCGTGGGCGAAGCGGTTGGATGCGCCGATGACGAACGTGTCGAAGGTGTAGCGCCGGTTGAGGGTGACACCAGAGGCGTCGTCGCCGGCCGAGTTCGCCGCGCGGTTGGCGAAATACGACGGCCAGTTCTCCTCGGCGCTGGCGCGTGCGGCCAGGTCGTCGTCGACATCGTCGTCGCTGTCGTCGAAGGACGTGCCGTCCGCACCGTCGCCGGTCATGGTTTCGGGATCGAGCGCGGTCATGGTCGACGCCGCGCTGGTCCGCCCGTTGTGTCCGTCTCGACCAGGCTCGTCGGCGGACGCGGTGGCGGGATCGGCGATCCGGACGCCGAGTTCGACGCGCTGACCCAGTTGGCGACTGAGCGCGGCCACGATCGGTTCGCGGAGGTGTCGTTCGATCTCGTTCTGGACGAACGGCGTGGGCACCGACAGCAGGGCGAACCCCTCGGTCAGCACCAGCGGCTGCACGAGCTTGAGCCAGGCGCGCTGTTGCGGGGTCAGCGTGCGACCACCCGCGCCCGGTGAGCCGTTCAGCTCGGTGACGACGTTGTTCCAGATGGTGACGAAGGGGGGGTCGGGGTCAGCGCTCACAGACACTTAACCCCCTCGGGGCCGACGCGAGGGTCGACCTGACGAACGACGACGAATTGTCCACAAAGTTATCCACAGACTGTGGATAGGGGACGCCCGTCGTCGTTGTGTTGTCTACCGGCGCGAACGCTCCACACCGGAGCGCGTCACAGATGATCATCCAGTGGGCTCGCGGCGGAGGAGGCGTCCTCGCTTCGTTGTCGTTCGCCGATCCGTTGTGGAATCGGCATTGCCAGAAGCTAACAGTTTTCTCTCCGAGTGCCAACAGTTCTGCAACATTCCGAGGGCCGTGAACGTGTCGACGTCGGGTGCGGAGATCGCCACTGGCCCAATAGTTCCAGACAAGCGTGACAGGTGGGTCCGGTGTGATGACGGTGACAGTGATCGGGGCGCTGACCGTAGGTTTGACCGAGCGAAATCTCGTCAGTACCCTCGAACAGTCGCCCGCAAGTGGTGATACGGCTGCGACCCGGTGCCACCGGGGACCGCGCCGGCAAGAGTGACGAGCTTACCAACGGCCGTCCGCGTCGCGCTTGGCATGACCGACATCATGCGGGCTGGCGCGTGGCGGTCAAACGCAACAAGGAGTGACTGACGTGGCCAAGGGCAAGCGGACCTTTCAGCCCAACAACCGTCGCCGCGCGCGCGTGCACGGGTTCCGGCTGCGGATGCGCACCCGCGCCGGGCGGGCCATCGTCTCGGATCGGCGCCGCAAGGGCCGTCGCTCGCTGACTGCGTGATCCGGTCCAAGGTCTGACGCGGTGCTTCCGGCTCGGAACCGGATGACGCGGTCGGCCGAGTTCGGTGCCACAGTCAGTCAGGGGATCCGGGCCGCTCAGCCCGACCTCGTCGTATACCGGTTGCGTTCTGACCAGACCGGTGACCCCGGACCGCGGATCGGCCTGGTCGTCTCCAAAGCGGTGGGTAATGCGGTGCAACGTCACCGGGTGTCCCGGCAGCTGCGCCATGCGGCGCGCACCGTCATCGATGAGCTGACCCCTGCGGACCGCATAGTCATCCGGGCACTGCCCGGCAGTCGGCACGCGTTGTCGCTTCGGCTCGAACAGGAACTGCGCGCCGCGCTCGCACGGATCTCGGCCCGAGCGGGGGCCGGCGCATGAGCGTGCGATCGGCGCCGGTGCGCGCGCTGGTCTTTCTCATCCAGCTCTACCGCCACACCATCTCTCCGCTGCGACTGCCGACCTGTCGGTTCACCCCCACCTGCAGCCAGTACGCCGTCGATGCGTTGAGCGAGTACGGCTTGCTGCGCGGCGGATGGCTGGCCCTGGTGCGACTGGGGAAGTGCGGTCCATGGCATAACGGAGGATGGGACCCGATCCCGGAGCGGGACGGGCAACCGGACAACCACAGTGAGGCCGCCGACCCGTACGGCGAAGGCGTCACCGAACACCGGGTCAGCCCGGACCACCAAGGGAAGAGTCAGCCGCGTGTTTAATTTCTTCAGCCTCGACATCATCTACTACCCGGTGTCGGGGATCATGTGGGTCTGGTACAAGGTCTTCGCCTTCCTTCTGGGTCCCACGAACTTCTTCGCGTGGGCGCTGTCCGTGATGTTCCTGGTGTTCACGCTGCGCGCGATTCTGTACAAGCCGTTCGTCCGGCAGATCCGCACCACCCGGCAGATGCAGGAGCTGCAACCCCAGATCAAGGCGCTGCAGAAGAAGTACGGCAAGGATCGCCAGCGGATGGCGCTGGAGATGCAGAAGCTGCAGCGCGAGCACGGGTTCAACCCGATCCTGGGTTGTCTGCCGATGCTTGCTCAGATCCCGGTGTTCCTGGGCCTCTATCACGTTCTGCGGTCGTTCAACCGGACCGGCGGCATCGGGTTCGGTCATCTCAACCTGAGTGTCGAGGAGAACGCGCAACTCGCGAACTACTTCTTCAGCGCCGAGGATGTCCGCCACTTCCTGGACGCCAATCTGTTCGGGGCACCGCTCGGGGCCTACATGACCCAGTCTGCGGGTCTGGAGGCATTCACCGAATTCAACCGGACTGCGGTGATCGCGGTGGGTGTGCCGATCATGATCGCGGCCGGTATCGCCACCTACTTCAACAGCCGCGCCTCGGTCGCGAGGCAGAGCCCGGAGGCGGCCGCCAATCCACAGACCGCGCTGATGAACAAGCTGGCGCTGTACGTCTTCCCTCTCGGTGTGGTGGTCGGTGGGCCGTTCCTGCCTCTGGCGATCATCCTGTACTGGTTCGCGAACAACATCTGGACCTTCGGTCAGCAGCACTACGTGTTCGGCAAGATCGAGAAGGAAGAAGAGCAGAAGAAGCTCGAGGCCATCGAGCGGCGGGCGGCCAACGCTCCGGCGCCGGGCGCCAAGCCTCGTAAGAAGAAGGCCGATTCGGCTGGTGTCGCCAACAGCGGTTCCGCCGCGGTCGACGGTACGGAACCCGAGAGCAACGGTGCGGCCAAGGCGGAATCGAACGAGAGTGCGCCCGCGACCAACACCGACTCCGCGGCCAAGTCTGCGGCGCGGAACGGGGCGGTGAACCGAACCCCGAAGCCGGGAGCCCGGCCGAAGAAACGGAAACGTTGACGCGCAGGCGAGCGCGAATGAGAAAGAGGTACGCATGACGAAGTTCGAGACCGCACCCGATGGCGGAGTCGCTGAAACAGTTCAGGATGGCGGAGCCGCCGAAACGGTTGAGGGTGGCGGCGCCACCGGAACCGCCGACACCGATCGTGGAGCCACGGACACAGCTGATGCCGGCGCCACGAGTGCGGCTGACGACAGTGACGGCGCGGCGGGGTCCGGGGACGCTGCGGGCGCCGACGGGGGAGACGAGATGGACGACCCGCTGGTGGCCGAAGGCGAGATCGCCGGTGACTATCTGGAAGAGCTGCTGGATCTCCTTGACTTCGATGGAGACATCGATCTGGACGTCGAAGGGGACCGCGCGGTCGTCAGCATCGACGGCGGGACCGACCTGACGAAGTTGGTCGGCCGTAAGGGCGAGGTGCTCGACGCGCTTCAGGAGCTGACTCGTCTGGCGGTGCACCAGAAGACCGGCGAGCGCAGTCGTCTGATGCTCGACATCGCGCAGTGGCGGCAGCGCCGGCGCGAGGAGCTGACGGCGTTGGGTGACAAGGTGGCGCGGCGCGTCCTGGAGACCGGGGAGCGGGAAGAGCTATCCCCGATGACTCCGTTCGAACGCAAGATCGTGCATGACGCCGTGGCCGCGGTCAGCGGCGTGCACAGCGAGAGCGAGGGTGTGGAGCCCTCCCGTCGCGTCGTCGTCCTGGTTGACTGACCCAGAGTTACATCCATGTAGTTCGTCCATCGCGCGTTCGGTCGGAGGATGTTTCACGTGAAACGTGCCGAGGTTGCGCCGCCGCCCGTCGCGGTGGACGCGGTGTTCGGTGCTGCCGCCGACGCGGCGGTGCGCTACGCCGAGATCCTGGCTGGAGCCGGAGTGGAGCGCGGATTGTTGGGTCCGCGTGAAGTGGCACGATTATGGGACCGTCACGTACTCAACAGCGCGGTGGTCGGCGAGATGCTCGAGTTCGGCGAGAAGGTGGCGGACATCGGGAGTGGAGCCGGCCTGCCCGGGATACCGTTGGCCCTGGCGCGGCCAGACGTGCGGGTCACGCTGATCGAACCGCTCCTGCGGCGGAGCGACTTTCTGCGGGAAGTCGTCGAGGAGCTCGGCATCGAATGTGTGGTGATTCGTGGCCGGGCCGAAGACAGGTCGGTTCGCGACGACGTGGGGGAGGTCGACGTCGTCGTGTCCCGCGCCGTGGCTTCCCTGGACAAGCTGACGCGCTGGAGTTGTCCTCTACTTCGCACCGGTGGCCGCATGCTGGCGATCAAGGGAGAGCGCGCCGAGGATGAGGTACGTGAGCACGCGCGGGCGATGGCGTCGCTCGGCATGACCGATGTGAAGGTGAAGAGATGTGGGGCGCAATACGTGGACCCGCCCGCAACCGTGGTCGTAGGGTTCCGGAGTATGACGCGAGGGAAGCAGCCGCCAGCGGGAAGGAACCCCAAGTGACGTCGATTCCCGGAGAGCCGACCGGCGCTCCGACGGATGTTTCACGTGAAACCTGGGACAGCCAGGACGTGGATACGCCGATCGGGGCGGAGGCCGAGCGCGCCGTCCGGATGATGCACGCGGCCCAGGGACAGCTGCCCCGGCCGGCCCGTCAGCGAGTGTTCACCATCGCCAATCAGAAGGGCGGCGTCGGGAAGACCACGACCGCGGTCAACATCGCATCGGCATTGGCGCTGCAAGGCATGCGCGTCCTGGTCATTGATCTCGATCCCCAGGGCAACGCCAGCACCGCGTTGGGCATCGAACATCGTCCCGGCACGGCCTCGTCGTACGAGGTGTTGCTCGGCGACATCGACGTCGGCGAGGCCGTCCAGCAGAGCCCGCACAATGAACGGCTGTTCTGCATCCCCGCCACCATCGATCTGGCCGGTGCCGAGATCGAGTTGGTGAGCATGGTCGCCCGGGAAGGGCGACTGCGCACCGCGCTGTCCGAACTCGAGCAGTACGACTTCGACTATGTGTTCATCGATTGCCCGCCGTCGCTGGGTCTGCTGACCATCAACGCCTTGGTCGCCGCACCGGAGGTCCTGATCCCCATTCAGTGCGAGTACTACGCGCTCGAGGGCGTGGGGCAGCTGCTTCGCAACATCGAGATGGTCAAGGCCCACCTGAACCCAGCTCTTGATGTCACCACCGTCGTCCTCACGATGTACGACGGGCGGACCAAGTTGGCGGACCAGGTCGCGATGGATGTTCGTGCACACTTCGGCGACAAGGTGCTGCAGACGGTGATTCCGCGCAGCGTGAAGGTGTCAGAGGCGCCGGGCTACGGAATGTCGATCATCGATTACGACCCAGGCTCGCGGGGAGCGATGAGCTACCTGGACGCCAGCCGGGAGTTGGCCTACCGAGGAGCGGGAGGGCAGACGCGGTGAGCGTCGAACGGCGTGGATCCTTGGTGAGGAGAAGGGGTAATCGATGAACAACCCGGCGCGTAAACGCAGCGGGCTCGGCCGCGGGCTGGCGTCACTGATCCCGACGGGCCCGGCGGAAGACGGTGAACCGTCGACCTTCGGTCCGCGGATGGGATCGGCAGCTGCCGACGTGGTGCTCGGTGGACCGACCGTAGCACCGCAGCCGGAGGAGTCCAACCCGGCCGGTGCGGTTTATCGCGAGATCGATCCCGCGCAGATCGAGCCCAATCCGCGTCAGCCGCGCCAGGTGTTCGACGAGGAGTCACTCGCTGAGCTGGTGCACTCCATCCGCGAGTTCGGATTGATGCAGCCGATCGTCGTGCGGGCCGCCCCGGCGACTCAGGACGATGCAACCGGAGCCCCGCGCTATCAGCTGGTGATGGGGGAGCGCCGTTGGCGTGCAGCCCAGGAAGCCGGCGTCGCGACGATTCCGGCGATTGTGCGGGAGACCGCCGACGACAGCATGCTGCGCGACGCGCTGCTGGAGAACATCCACCGCGTCCAGCTGAACCCCCTGGAAGAGGCCGCCGCGTATCAACAGTTGCTCGACGAGTTCGGCGTCACCCACGATGAACTCGCGTCGCGGATCGGACGGTCCCGGCCGCTGATCACGAACATGATCCGGCTGCTGCGGCTGCCCATCGCCGTGCAGCGCCGTGTCGCCGCCGGCGTTCTGTCCGCTGGGCATGCGCGGGCGCTGCTGTCGCTCGAAGGCGGTCCGGAGGTGCAGGAGGAGCTCGCCGCCCGGATCGTTGCCGAGGGTCTGTCGGTGCGTGCCACCGAGGAAGCCGTGACACTGGCGAACCGGGATGGGAATGCACCGCCCTCCGCACCGCGACGTAAGCCGATCCAGATGCCGGGTCTGCAGGATGTCGCCGAACAGCTGTCGTCGGCCTTCGACACCCGGGTGACGGTGAGCCTGGGTAAGCGCAAGGGCAAGATCGTGGTCGAATTCGGTTCGGTCGACGATCTGCAACGCATTGTCGACTTGATGAACGCGTCGTCGCGATGACCTACCACCCGTGCGAATTACGTCACTGTGACACAGCCCGGCGAACGGGACCGACGCATCGCGCGGTGCGCGGCAAACGCATTGCCGGTCAACACAATTGGATTCAGGCCACGCGCAACGGCCCGAATCCGGGCCGCCGCGGCTCCCTGCGGTCGGCGCCTTCTATCCTGGAGTGGCAACAGTCCATTTCGGAACGGCGACAAGACCCGGGGGTGTAGTGGCCGCTCGCATCACGCCTCTTCGGCTCGAAGCTTTCGAGCAGTTGCCGAAGCATGCACGGCGTTGCGTGTACTGGGAGGTCGACCCGCTCACCGTCGGTGCGGAGGGCCAGCTGTCGGACCCCGAGTTCGAGAAGGAAGCGTGGCTGTCGATGGTCATGCTCGAATGGGGTTCGTGCGGGCAGTTGGCCGTCGACATCCAGGAGGTCGCCGTCGGCGAGGATCCCGCACCCGACACCGGTGATGAGCCATGCCTGGGGTACGTCTTCTACGCCCCGCCGCGGTCGGTGCCGCGGGCTGGACGCTTTCCCACCGGCCCGGTGAGTGCCGATGCGGTGTTACTGACATCGCTGGGAATCGACCCCGGCGAGGCGGCGCAGGAGTTGTCCCGCACGCTGATCGCCGCCGTGGTCGCAGACCTGGTGCGGCGCGGTGTCCGCGCGCTGGAGGCCTTCGGGCGGACTGCGGAGGTCGCCGCGCTGAGCGATCCCGCCCAGCGGCCGGCCGATGTCGTCCCGGTGATGGAAGCGCTGGGGGACTGCTCGGTGGAGCAATGCGTGCTCGACAGCGATCTGCTGCTCGACGCCGGTTTCGTCGTCGTGTCTCACCACACCTATTTCCCCCGGCTGCGTTTGGAGCTCGAGCAGGGCCTCGGCTGGAAGGCCGACGTGGAGGCAGCGCTGGAGCGACTGCTGCAGAGCGCCCAACTGCAAATGGTCGGCTCGGGGTCGTCGTCCGTGGAGTTCGCCTGACCCGAACCGGGCGCGAGAGCTCGTGAGGACAAGCGACGGTCGGGTAGGCATCGTGATCCGCCGGGCCCGAGAATTCGCGGCGTCAGGATCGGCGCCTGGGCGAGAAGGAAAACCGGGGCAGTGAGACATCCGGGCGCCGAAAAACGTTGCGGCTCAAGCGATCGGTCCCGCAGACGGGTGGGCACCGGCGCGAGCGGTCAGCCCTGGCGGGCCTGTTCCACGGACAATTCGTGGGCCAGCAACTCGGCGAAGGTGAACGTGCCGGTGGGACGGTCGTTCTTGCCGAGCAGATAGAGCCGCTTCACCGCGGCGAGGATGCCCTCGGCGAGGGAATCACGCGACTCGGCGGACACCAGCGTGGCGCGGTCGCCGGGATTGGTGACGTACCCGACGTCGACCTGGACGGTCGGCATCCGGGTCAACCGGAGCAGATCCCAGGTCCGGCCGTGTACGCGGCAGTCGCGTAATCCGGTGCGGGCCACGACCTCTCGCTGGATGAAATCGGCGAGGTTACGTCCGATCGTGGACACCGAGCCGTGTGAGTTGCCGAAATGGAAGGACGCCACGCCGTTGGCCGCCGGACTGGGTTGGGTCGCGCAGCGCAGGCTGATCATCAGATCGGCGCCGACGGTGTTGGCGGTGCCGGCGCGCTCGGCGTCAGTGGGGGAGCGGTGGGCCGGACGGGACAGAAACGTCTCCATGCCGATCGCGGTCATCCGGCCTTCGAGGCGACTGGCCAAGTCCCACAGGATGTCTGCTTCGCTGATGGGGCCGGCGGGCCCGTTCATGATGAGCCCGTGGTCGTCGCCGCCGCGCCCCGGATCGATGATGATCCGCTTGCCGGACAGGCGGGGCCCGGAGCTGCGCACCAGCTCCTCCTCGCGGATGGCGTGTGGTGAACCACCGGTCACCCGCGAGCCCAGGAAGTACAGGGACCGCAACGTTTCCGGGCCGCAGATGCCGTCGGGATACAACCCGTACTCACGTTGATACGACGACAGCGCATTGTGCGTCTGCAGACCGAAGTGGCCGTCCACCAAGCCGGTGTAGAACCCGAGATCCTGCAGGCGTGCCTGCAACGTCGCCACGTCGTCGCCGTACATCGGTGCGCCGAACTGGTGGTTGAGGGTGCGGGCACCGAGACGGTAGGAGGCCTCTTTGAGGGCGCGGTAGGTGGCTTCACCGACGATGCCGTCCACCAGCAGACCGCGATGCTGCTGGAACGCGCGCACGGAGTGGTCGAGGTCATCGTCGAAGACGTCGACCGCGACGTGCCTGCCGGTGGTGAGATCGTCGTCGGGATTGTCGATCATGCCCAGGGCCGCCAACGCGGCCCGGATCTCGGTGACCGCACCCCCGCGGTCACCGCGACGCAAGCTCGACATAGCCGTCATTGTCTCAGAAGAGCAGCGCAATCCGGAAAACGTCGGCGCGTTGTTCCGGCCCGCGGCGGCGGCCGCCGCCGCAGCTGAGTCCGCTGTCAGACCAGGTCAGCGAGTTCGCGCAGCAGCGCGGCCTTGCCCTTGGCGCCGACGATGCGCTTGACCGGCTCGCCGTCCTTGAACAAGATCATCGTCGGGATCGATACCACCTGGAAGTCCCTCGCGGTGGCCGGGTTCTCGTCGACGTCGAGCTTGGCGACCGTCAGTGAGCCCGCCTTCTCCGAGGCGATCTCCTCCAGGACCGGGGCGACCATCTTGCACGGTCCGCACCAGGTGGCCCAGAAGTCGACCAGGACCGGTGTGCTCGAGGACAGCACGTCCTGGGAGAACGAGTCGTCGGTCACCGCTACGGTGGCTGCCTCCGTGCCGGAATCGGTCATTGCTGTGCTCCTATCAGGTCGCTGCCGTCGGCGGTGGTCGGGGTGGGGGGAGCGGTTGGGGTCTCGTCGTGGTCGGCCAGCCAGCGTTCGGCGTCGATCGAGGCCGAACATCCGGTGCCGGCCGCGGTGATGGCCTGCCGGTAGGTGTGATCCACCAGGTCACCAGCGGCGAACACGCCGTCCACCGAGGTGTAGGTGGTCCGTCCGCGGGTCTTGACGTAACCCTCGTCGTCCAGGTCGATCTGGCCACGGACCAACTCGGAGCGCGGGTCGTGCCCGATGGCGACGAACACGCCGGTGACGGCCAGCTCGGACTCTTCGCCGGTGACGGTGTTGCGCAACCGGATGCCGCTGACCTTGGGGTCGCCCTCGATGGTGGTGACGGCCGTGTTGGTCAGGATGGTGATCTTGTCGTTGGCCTGGGCGCGTTCGAGCATGATCCGAGAGGCGCGGAACTCGTCGCGGCGGTGGATGAGGGTGACGCTGCGGGCGAACCGGGTCAGGAAGGTGGCCTCCTCCATGGCCGAGTCGCCGCCGCCGACCACGGCGATGTCCTGGTCGCGGAAGAAGAAGCCGTCGCAGGTGGCGCAGGTGCTGACCCCCATGCCGAGCAGGCTGTCCTCGCCCGGCACGCCGAGATGGCGGGCCGCGGCACCCATGGCCAGGATGACCGAGCGGGCGTGATGGGTTTCGTCGCCGACGGTGACGGTCTTGACCGGTCCGGTCAGATCGACCGCGTCGACATCTTCCATGCGCAGGTCGGCGCCGAAGCGCAGGGCCTGCTCACGCATCTGGTCCATGAGTTCGGGGCCCATGATGCCGTCTTTGAAGCCGGGGTAGTTCTCGACCTCGGTGGTGGTCATCAGCGCGCCGCCGAATTGGCTGCCCTCGAAGACCAGGGGCTTGAGCTGGGCGCGCGCGGCGTACACGGCGGCGGTGTAACCGGCCGGACCGGAGCCGATGACGATGACGTCATGGATGGTGGGTGAGGAGGTCATGCGAGCCTTTCTGCCTGCGGCACGGGTTCTAACAACAGGGTATGCCCGGGTGTTCCCGCGGACCTGCCCAGTGGGGGTGTCGGTGGGTTCACGGCAGGTCCAGACTCCGGCGTGCGAGCAGGCCGGAGTCGGCGGCACTGCAGGTGGAGGCGACGACGACGGCGGTGGCCCGGCCGGGGACGTCGTCGGGAAGAACCAGCAGCACGGCCGGACGGCCGGCGACCCGGTCGGTCCGCGCGCCGAGCACCGGTCCGCCGGGGGAGTGGCCTAGCCCGGCCAGGCAGGAGGCGAGCCGCCGCGGATCGGTCAACGGGCCCAGGTCGGCCGGCGCGGACAGCAGCGCGCGCAACTCGGTCTCGGGGACCGGGAAGTCGTCGGGCGCGGCGGTGATCTGCGAGGCGGTCGGTCCGGCCGGGAACGACGGACCCGGCTCGCGGGTGAGGGTCACGGCGCCGATCGCGACCGCCGCGGTGGCGGCCAGCAGCCCGCCTCCGACCGCCACCCGCTGGGGACGGCTGAGGCTGGGCCGGGCGATGCGGTGTTCGGGCGTGCTGGACGCCGCACGCACTGCGGCACCGACCCGGGCGGTGACGTCGGGCGGCGGGTCGGGCGCGCCGGACGGATCGCTGCCGAGCCGGGCCAGCTCACCCCGCACCGCGTCGAGGTGGGCGAGGGTGCGCGTGGCTTCGGGATCGTCGCAGGCGCGGCGCCGGATGCGGGCTGCGGTGGCGTCGTCGAGCAGTCCGGCCTGCAGGTCGGCCAGCACCGCGGCGGTGAGTTCGGGCGGATCGGTGCCGGGGTCACGGCCCGCGTGACCGTCCATGGCTGCCCCCGGCTGCTCGTCGACTCCTGCGAACCGTTCGAGGCTAACCGACCGCGGTCACCCGGCGGGGGCACCGGCGGCCAGCCCGTCCAGCGCGCCCGCCAGTTTGGCGCGGGCCCGTGAGCAGCGGCTCTTCACCGTGCCCTCGGGCACACCCAGGATCAGCGCCGTCTCGGCGACCGTGTAGCCCTGCATGTCGACCGCGACGACCGCGGCTCGCTGCTCGACAGGCAGGCCCAGCAGCGCGCGCTCGACGACGAGAGCGGTGACGAGCCGACCGGTCGGGTCGGTAGCCGGACCGGCGTGCTCCTCGAGTACCTCGCACGAATGCACCCGGTTGCGCCGCAGCCGGTCCAGGCAGGCGTTGACGACGATGCGATACAGCCAGCTGCTGACCGTGGAGTCGTGGCGGAACCGGTGCGCGGATCGGTGCGCGGCGAGCATGGCGTCCTGCAGCGCGTCGGCGGCGTCGTCGGGGTTGCGGCTGGTCAGCGTCGCCAACCGGTAGAGCTGCCGATGGTGGCGGTGGAACAGCTCCTCGAATGCGTATCGGTCGCCGCGGACGTGCGCGTCGAGCAACTCGGCGTCACTGAGCAGTTCAACGTCACTGAGCGGTTCGACGTCACCGAGCGGTTCAACGTCACCGAGCAGCCGTTCCCTGCGATGTGCACGTGCCCCGAAGATCCCCACAGCCGAACACTAAGGGCAGCGACAGGGGGTGTCGGACACCAGTTTCCGGCGTCCACGCTCATCTGCGCCGACCCCGGTGCGGTGCTGGGGATGGACCCGGTCAGGACGCCGCGCGCAGCGTGATCTCGGCGATGTCGGAGCGGCTCCCCCCGCCGACGTTTCCGAGCTTGGTGATCCACACCAGCACGTGTGACGTCGGTGCCGCGTCCTCGACGTCGATGGTGTTGGACCCCGGTCGAAGCGCAGTGGGCTGGGTCAGTGCGGTGGTGTCGTCCAGCGAGGACGGGGTGGCGGTGGACGACGAGCGGATCTGCACGGACGTGCCGGTGCTGTTGAGGTTGATCGTCACCGATCCCAGCGTCGCCGGCTCCGGCAGCTGCAGCATCAGGCCCAACCCGTTCTTGAAGTTCGGGAACGGCTCCGGGTCGCTGTAGGTGTCGGTGGGCCACACCGTGCTCGGGTCGCCGTCGATGGCGAGCTCGGCCAGATCGGGCGCGTCGGCCTCACCTTCGGGGGAGAACACGGTCACCGAGCTGGGTTCGATCACCTGCCCGGCGGTCTGCGGCTCACTGGTCTGTTCCGAGGATTCGGTGGGCGAGTTCAGGCCGAGTTCGTCGCCGCCCAGACCGTCGTCGACGTCGCCGAAGATGTTGCTGAGCACCGTGCCCATCAGCACCACGAACAACACGAGCACGGCAGCGCCGACGCTCAGGCCGATGATCAGGCCCTTGCGGCGTCGCGCTTCGGCCTCGGGGTCCGGCTCGGGCTTCCAGTCCTCGGCGGCGGGTTCGGGCGCGGCCTCGACGGGGGCGAGGTGGTCGGTGCGGTCGGCGACCGCGGTGGCCTGCTGCAGCAGGTTCAGCAGGGTGCCGGCGCTGCGGATCGCCCCGCCGTCCTGGACGGCCCGGATGGCCGCGGCCGAGATCTGGAACGGGATGTCGCGGTCCACCGTCTTGGGTTCGACGGGCTGGCCCGCGGCGTCGCGGTCGGCCTGCGCCAAGCCGCTGGGCTCACCGCGTTCGGGCAGTGGCCAGCGGTTGACCAGCAGGGCGTACAGCGCGGCGCCGATCCCGCGGATGTCGTTCTCGGGGGTGGCGTCGGGCAGCGTCGCCGGAAACGCCAGCGCGACGTCGCCGTCGATGCTGACCCGGATCCGGCTGGGGTGATCCACCGACAACGCGACGCCCTGCCGGTGCGCGACGTCGGCGGCCGCGGCCAGGGACTGCACGGCCCGGGCACCGCCGATCGGGGAGGGCGCGGTGTCGGCGACCTCGACCAGCGATCCGCCCCGGATCCACTCCGAGACGACCAGGCCTCCGGAGCCGCTGCTGACGACGTCGAGGACACGCGCCACACCGGGCATGTCGATGCGTCCGAGTCGCTGGGTGCGGGACAGGATCTCCTGCACCTCGTGGTCGGGCATCGTGCCGTCGGGGTCGACGAACGTCAGGGCGACCTGTCGGTCCAGCGCGGTGTCCAGGGCCTGCCAGAACTGCAGGTTGGCGGGTCCGCCGTGAGAAACCAGCAGCCGGTAGCGGCCGGCGGCGATCGTCGCGCCGGGAATGAGGTGGACGTCGTCGCCGGACAACGGCGTCTCGACGGTCTGTTCGCGCGGGGATTCGAACGCCACCGGTTCGCGGGTCGGGTCACCGGCGTAGTCGTTCGCGGGCCGGCGACCCTCCGATGCCGACACCGGATCGGGCTTCGCGGCGGCGGGCACGTCCGGCTGGAAGTCGTCGGCCGCGGGACCGGTCGGCCGGGAGAGACGAGTGGTTTCAGGGCTGTCCGCGGAATCGTGATCGGCCGGAGAACCGTTTGCGGGTCTGTCGCTCACCGCGGATCCTCTCCCCCTCCTCCAGTCGTCGGCGACGTCGGCCGAAGGTCCGCGCTGCACCGGATCGGGCTGCTGGTGGCGGTGCGGCGAGGACGAACTCTTGCGATCAGGGTACGTGAGGGACCGCCCGGATCGTGGCGGGACGGACGGTAGAGCGCGGGCAGGCGGGGTTGCCCGGCGGGATCCGAGGCGGCGGCGCACCAGCGCCAGTGCGGCCTCGGCCTCGGGTACCCGGGCCGCGAGCAGCACCCCGACGATGACGGGCACCATGATCAGGCCCAGGACGGTCAACCGCAGCAGGGAACCCCCGCCGCCCCACTGATCGGTCAGCACCTCCAGACCGAGCACGCGATCGGCGATGTGTGCGAGCAGGCCCGCGCCCAACGACGCGGTGACGGTGACCAGGATGGTTCGGACCACGTCGAGGCTGAGCAGGTGCCCGTCCGGTGGATTCAGCCGTGACCGCAGCAAAAAGTGGCCGACCGCGGCCCCGGCGAGGAAGCCCAGCCCGTTGGCCAGACCCAGGTAGCCGGCGACCAGCTTCGGGTCGTCGGTCAGGTGCGGCGCCGCCACCGACGCCGCGATCTTCACCGCGGTGATGACGACGATCAGCACTATCGGCGTCCACGGCTCCTCGCGGGCGTAGAAGACCCGCAGCTGCAACAGCAGCAGGGTGTAGGGGATCAGCGTGAACGCCGACAGGGAGATGGCGACGCCGAGGTAGCCGGCGTCGGCTGCCCCGAAGTTCCCGTAGGAGAACAGGGCGCTGCCGATCGCGGGCCCGCCGACGGTCATCATCGCGACGATCGGGATCAGCGTGACCATCGTCAGCCGTGTGGCCAGCGACAGGTCGGCCAGCACTGCGGGGCCGTTCTCGGCGGCCGCGTTGCGGGACAGCCGAGGCATCACCACGGTCAGCACGGTGACGCCGATGATGCCGAACGGCAGCTGCAGGATCAGCCACGTGTAGTTGTAGATCGCCGGCCCCGAATCGGCTGCGCCGGCAGCGATCCGGTTGCCCACCACCAGACCTGCCTGGCTGATGAGCACATAGAGCACCATCGCCAGCGCCATCATCCCGAACTTCTTGAGCCGGTCGTCGATACCCCACAGCGGCCGCATGCTGACGTGGCGGGCGCGCAGCGCCACGAACACCACGGCGGCCTGTGTGATCACACCCAGCGTCGTACCGATGCCGAGCACCAGCAGTTTGGCGGTGCCCATCGCGACCGGGTCGACGGACAGCTCGCCCGGGACGAGCGCGAACAGCCCGAGCGTGACCAGGGCGACCATGTTGTTGACCACCGGCGCCCAGGCCGGCGGCCCGAACACGTTGCGGGTGTTGAGGATCGCCATGAACACCGATGACAGCCCGTAGAAGATGATCTGCGGCAGCAGCAGATACGCGAACGCGGTGGTGAGCGGGCGGTTGACCTCCGGGTCCGACCCCAGCATCAGGTTCACCAGCTGCGGCGCCGCCACGATCGAGACGGCGGTGACGGCCAGCAGCAGCGTCGTGGCCAGCGTGAGGAGGCGGCGCACGAACGCCGCTCCGCCGTCGGGGTCGTCGCGTTCGGCGCGGGCGAGCACGGGCACGAAGATGGCGGTGAACGTGGCCTCCAGCACCAGCGCCGCGATCAGGTTGGGCAGCTGGTTGGCGACGGTGAAGGCACTGAGCAGCGGCCCGCCGAGCAGGATGGCCAGCAGCACCATCCGGGCGAACCCGGTGAGCCGGCTGACCAGCGTGGCGATCGCCATCCCCCAGGAGCGCGACACGACCGCCGAATCGGACAGCTCGGGGCGCGGCGCGGGACCGTTCGCGGTGCGCCGTACCGAATCACTCACCGGTGCCACCGGTGGTCGTCGAGGTGCGTCGCCCGCGGGAACCGTCGGGACCGCGGGTGGCCCGGTCCGCCCTGTCCCCGGTCTCGTGGCCGTCGTCGCTGTCGTCCCATGCCAGCGCGACCTCGATCGGGTCCGGGCGGTCCAGGTCCGCGCGGTCGGGCTGACCGCGGAACCGGTGCCACAGTCGCCGGCCCACCAGCAGCACCAGTACCACCCCGCCGGTCAGCGTGATGAAGAACAGCACCTTGCCGTAGGCGTTGGAGTGCACCGACAACCGCACCGGTTCACCGAGTGGCAGACCGTCGGCGGTGCGTAGCGCGACGTCGACTGCCACCCGTTGGGTGAAGTGCACCTCGATCGGCACCTTCAGCGGCAGGAATCCCGGCGGCAGCACGATCTCGCCCATGTCGGTCACCGTCATGCCCGGCGGTGCGTCGATGTCGAGCCGGACCCGGATCGGCACGGGCAGGTCGTTGCGCAGCGCCAGCGGCAGCGGGCTGCGCTCGGTGGCCAGCGTGTAGGAGCCGCTCGGATTGACGATGGTGACGGCGTTGAACAGGTCCTCGACGGTGCGCCCGACAGTGGTGAGTCGCTGCTGGGCCAGACCGTTGCGGGCGTCGGGCGGCACGGACTGACTCAGCGCCCGCAACAGATCCTCGCGCAGCGGATCGGTGTAGCTGAACCCGGTGAGGCCGGTGCGCTCATCGGTGGTCAACGCGGAGGTCAGCCCCCACAACCGGCCCGTCACGGCGGCGATTCCGGAGATCACGCCGTCGTCGAAGCGGCCTCGCGGATTGCCCGGCACTCCGCGCGGCAGCGGGGCCGTCTCCGTCGTCGCGACCGCGTCGGCGATGACCTCGGGCAGCGGGCGCGGCTCGGCGAGACCGGAGCGGATGCTGCTGGCGAGGGCGGTGAGGATCGCCTGGGCGTCGTCGGCGCTGAGATTCCACACCAGCGGCGGCATCAGGATCTGCTCGCGCGGCGCCAGGTCGGGATTGAGTGAGCGCCACAGCAGGGCGCCGAGCGCGTCCTGGCGGCGGGCCACGGCGGAATCCTGTTTGAGCGGGATGTCCAGCGACGGTTCCAGATAAGTCGGTGTCTCCGGGTTGGTGCCTGCGCCGCCGAGCGCCGCCCCGACGGCGGGGTCGAACAGCGCCGCGGTGACACCGGGGGTGAACCGCACCGGCACCGCGTCGGCGGTGGCGGGGGTGTCGTCCACGGCATCTCCGGGGCCGGCCAGTGGCGCGGCCCCGATGGCGACGGTCCCGGCGGGACCGTAGACGTCGGACAACAGGCGCACCGCGGGCGCGGTGACCGGGCCGTCGCCGATCAGCGTGGCGCCGCGGATCGCGGTGGTGCCGAGCAGGCGGTCGACGATGTCGGCGCCGGTGGTGGTCGCGATGGTCGACAGGCCCGGGTCGCCCACCCGCCGCAGCGCGTCGAGGTCGGCCTGGGCGTACACCGTAGGCGCGACGCACATGCGCTGGGCCAATGTCGTCAGTCGGGCGAGCCAGTCTGTGGCGGCCTGCTGGCCGGTGCCCGGATGCGTCGGGGTGCCCGCGCCGGCGTCGGCGGCGTCGTTGACGACGTAGCCGCCCGTCATGGCGCTGACGGTGACCAGGAGATCGGGATCCACCGCCAGGCACAGCGCGCGGGTCACCTCGCCGGCGGGATCGACCTCCAGGCTGGTCGCGAACTCCACCGCCGACAGCATGGTGTCCAGCCGTCCACCGGGGGCCAGCGACGTCGCGAGCTCGTCGTCGATGAGCCGAACCGGAGCAGTGCCGCCGGGCTGTCCGGCGGCCAGCCGGGGCCGGTCGGCCAGCGGCCAGAACATCGTCAGGCCCACCGGGCGGGTGGTGTCCGGCGGTATCGCCGACTCCAGCGTGTTCGCCCCGGACCGTTCGGCCCCGGCCTCGGGCGGTACGCCCATGACCGGCAGCAGGAAGCGGGTGTCGTCGAGTCGGGCCGGCGCGCCGTAGTCGGGGGTGCCGTTGACGTTGACCAGGACCGGGTAGACGCCGGGGTCGTCGATGTCCAGCGACGCGTAGGTGGCGGACCGTACCGGGGCGGCCAGCCGGAACGGCACCTCCTGGCCGCGGGCCATCTCCGGGGCGACGGTGATGAAGTCCGACACCGGTTGGTACTGGTCGAGGTTGCCGGACAGATCCGTGCGCAGCGACGTCGAGGCCGTCACCGCCGGCGCGTGTTCGAGCCGGACCACCACATCGCGTACCGGCCGGTCACCGATGTTGCTGACGGTGCCGGTGACGGTCACCAGGGGTTCGCTGGTGGTCGTCATGACATCCGGGGTCACGGTGTCGATGGTCAGCCGCAGGAACTGGTCGGCCGCGGGCTGGGCGTGCGCAGCGACCGCTCCGGTGGGCGCCACGGCGAACGACAGCGCCAGGACCGCGGTGGCCAGCCGCAGCCATGCCCGGTGTGCCCGCCTCGTCACGGTCCTTGTCCGCAGCCGTTCGTCCGCCGGCCGTTCTGGGGTTGTGCGGTGGGGTCGGGTCGGTGTCTGCGGGTGTGCGAATGGGTCTGGCCGCGCCGGCGCGGGGTGGTCGTCGGCAACGGCGGCAACGCCTCGGGCCCCTCGGTGTGCAGGGTGTCGATCAGCTGGTCGGCGACCGCGGCCAGCCGCCGTTCGTCGGCGTAGGCCAGTTTGGCGGGCAGCTCGTGCAGCGGCACCCAGGCCACCTCGGTGACCTCGATGTCCTCGTCGGAGAGCTCACCGTCGAGAAACCTCATCAGGTAATGGTGCACGGTCTTGTGCACGCGTCGGCCCTCGGTGACGAACCAGTAGTCGATACTGCCCAGGGCGGCGAGCACGCTGCCCTGGATGCCGGTTTCCTCGGCGACCTCGCGGATCGCGGTCTGTTCGGCCGTCTCACCCATCTCGATGTGGCCCTTGGGCAGCGACCACAGCATGCGGCCGCGACGGTCGACGCGCCCGATCAGCGCGGCGACCTGGCGGTCCTTGGGCCCGTCGATCCCGTCAATCACCAGCCCGCCGGCCGACGTCTCGTGCACGGTGCGCAGCCGGTCCGGGGGTCGGCGGGGCCGCGATTTCTGGGCTTTGGGGGAGGGGGTGGCGTTCTGGCCGGAAGCGTTGGGCGCGTTCTGCTTCCCGCCGGCGGTCCGGCCGTTGTCGGGCGCCTGGCTACCGGGTTCGGGCGGACCTGCCGCGCGTCGGCCGCGGCGCCGACCTCGGCGCCGTCTGGGTTTGGGTTGCTCCCCGTCCGACACCCAAGCGATAGTAGCTGCCGTCAACGGTGCTTCCCGCCGCACTCGCCGGTCGGTGATACGGCTGTGACCAGTAGGCTCATCGGACGTGCCCGACCCCAGGCGAGAAAGCGCACCCGGCGAAACCGATGTCGAGCTGCTGGCTGCTGCCCAGGTTTCGCTGAATCGTCATGCCGAGGTGCTGCGCGGTCTCGGGCAGTTGTTCGCCGAGCACGGCCACGAGCTGTATCTGGTCGGCGGAAGTGTGCGCGACGCGTTGCTCGGCCGTCTGGGTGCCGACCTGGACTTCACCACCGACGCCCGGCCCGAGCAGATGCAGCGGTTTCTGCGCGGGTGGGGCGACGCGCTGTGGGACACCGGCATCGAGTTCGGCACCCTCGGCGTCGGCAAGGGCGCCGACCGGCTGGAGCTGACCACCTTCCGGGCCGACACGTATGACCAGGTGTCGCGCAATCCGGAGGTGCGTTTCGGCGACGACCTCGCCGACGATCTGGTGCGGCGCGACTTCACCGTCAACGCGATGGCGGTGCGGATCACCGCCGAGGGGCCGGGGGAGTTCCTCGACCCGCTGGGCGGGCTGACGGCGCTGCGTGCAGGTGTGCTGGACACTCCGTCGGCGCCGGAGGTGTCCTTCGGCGACGATCCGCTGCGCATGCTTCGGGCGGCGCGCTTCGTCTCGCAGCTCGGGTTCACGGTCGCGCCGCGGGTGCGTACGGCGCTGGAGCAGATGGCCCCGCAGCTGGGCCGGATCACCGCCGAACGCGTGGCCGCCGAACTGGACAAGATGTTGCTCGGCGCCGACCCGATCGCCGGGATCGATCTGATGGTCGAGACCGGGCTGGGGGAGGTGGTGCTGCCCGAGATCGGGGCGATGCGGATGGCGATCGACGAACACCACCAGCACAAGGACGTCTACCAGCATTCGCTGACGGTGCTGCGCCAGGCCATCGACCTGGAAGGTCCGGACGGCCCCGACCTGGTGCTGCGGTGGGCGGCGCTGCTGCACGACATCGGCAAGCCGGACACCCGCAGGCACGAGCCCGACGGCGGGGTCAGCTTCCACCACCACGAGGTGGTCGGCGCCAAGATGACCCGCAAGCGGATGCGGGCGCTGAAGTACTCCAAGCAGATGGTCGACGACGTCTCTCAGCTGGTGTATCTGCATCTGCGGTTCCACGGCTACGGGGACGGGCGGTGGACCGACTCGGCGGTGCGCCGCTATGTCACCGACGCCGGCCCGCTGCTGGGCCGGCTGCACAAGCTGGTGCGTGCGGACTGCACCACCCGCAACAAGCGTCGGGCGGCGCGACTGCAGGCCAACTACGACGATCTGGAGCGCCGGATCGAGGAGCTGGCCGCCAAGGAGGACCTGGCCCGGGTGCGCCCGGACCTCGATGGCAACGAGATCATGGCGATCCTCGGTATCCCGGCCGGTCCGCAGGTGGGGAAGGCGTGGACGTACCTCAAGGAGCTGCGGCTGGACCGCGGCCCACTCGAGCGTGACGAGGCGATCGCCGAGTTGCTGACGTGGTGGAACCAGCAGGGCGGCTCCGGCGTCTGACCGGGTGTGGACTACTGCCTGGGTGAGCCGGACGGTTCGGCGACGATGTGGACGGTCGACGGCGGGCCGGAGGTCGGTGGGATCGACGTCGACCGCGACGGGCTGCTCGACGACATGCTGCTGGACACCGATGGTGACGGGTTGGCCGACGAGGCGCTGCTCGACGTCGACGACGACGGTGTGGCCGAGCTGTCGGTCACCGACGACGGGACCGGCACCTGGGCGCTGGGTGCCGACCGGGCCGGGGGATTGCGGTGGTTCGGTCTGGACGGGCTGGAACGTCTCGGCACCGATGTCGCCGATCTGGACGGTGACGGGGCGGCCGAGCGGTTGGCCGATGCCGACGGTGACGGACTGGCGGATCGGGCGTTCGGTGCGGGGTCGGCGTGGGTGGACACCGACGGTGACGGCCGCTGGGATCTGCGTCTGGGGGACACCGACGGCGACGGCCGCGCCGATACGGTCGGGTCTCCCTAGGGGTTGATTTCCCGGGCGAGGCCCCAGGGACGTTGAGACTGCATCCACGGCGGGGTCCACTCGCACTTTCCCGCACGGTGTGCAGACGGTATGGGGGGGCTGGGGCCTCGCTCACATGTGAACGTGGGTTACCGACAGGGTGGTCCTGGCCGGTAGAGCCACAACCATGTGGGAGGCCCCAGTGTTACGTCAGCGTACGAGTGTTGGTTTGGATGTGCACGCACGATCGGTGATCGGGTGTGGATTTGATTGTGAGACCGGTGCGGTCGTCGAGCGGCGGCTATGTCCTGATCCTGGCGAGATCGGCGCCTGGGTGGCTACCTTGGCGGCGCCGGTGAAAGTGGTCTACGAGGCTGGCCCGACGGGGTACGGGTTGGCGCGACATCTGCTTGCTACCGGGATCGACTGCGTGGTCGCCGCGCCGTCCAAGTTGATCCGCCCCCAAGGTGATCGGGTCAAGACCGATGCCCGCGACGCACGTCATTTGGCTCGTCTGCTGTATCTGGGCGAGGTAGTCGCGGTGCAGATTCCGAGCCTCGAACAAGAAGCGGCACGCGATTTGGTGCGCGCCCGCGACGACTGCCGTGAAGACCTGATGGCGGCCCGTCATCGTCTGACCCACATATTGTTGCGGCGCGGCATCGTCTACTCCGGTGGGCACCCCTGGACCGGCAATCACGATGTGTGGTTACACCAACAGCGTTTTGACCATCCCGCCCAGCAACGCACCTTTGACGAAGCCCTGGATGCGGTGCTGGCCGCCACTGCCCGCCGGGATCGACTCGATGCCGCGATCACAGCGATGGCCGCCCACAGTGAATTCAGCCCGGTGATCACCCGCCTGGGGTGTCTGCGCGGCATCTCGACGTTGACTGCATTCGGAATGGCCGTCGAGATCGGCGACTGGCACCGACTCACGGGCCGCTCCATCGGCAACTACCTCGGGTTAGTGCCCACCGAGTGCTCCAGCGGGCCCAGCCGCCACCAAGGCGGAATCACGCGTACGGGCAACAAACACGTTCGTCGATTGCTGATCGAGGCCGCTTGGCAGCATCGCAAGCCCTACCGGCCTGGGGTGGGGTTGCGTCGCCGCTGGGCTGCTGCCTGCCCGGCCGCGCGAGCTCGTGGACAGGAAGGCAACTTTCGATTGCACCAGCGGTGGATCAACTTCGATCAGCGTAAGAAACGGCCGGTCATCGCCAACGCCGCCGTCGCGCGAGAACTGGCCGGCTGGTGCTGGTCGCTGGCGGTGATCGAGGACTGAACACCACCGGATAACACGTCCAGCACGGTATGGGATGAGGTGCCGGCGCGCGACGACACAAGTGACCCGCGATGAGACTGTTGAGCCACTCATGGATTTTGAACATCCGTGTTTGACGCTCGATGCGCAGACCAGCGGTCACTCATGCCGAAAGTCCCGTCCTGCGGTAACCAACCCGCGAATTTCAGACTTGACTCATCGCGTCGATCCACACCATCGATACGCCACACCTAAAACCACCACGTGCTGGCAACAGCGAAGCGGCGGCCGCAACGACGGTTACGGCCGCCGCTTCACCCTGCCTCTTGACAAACCTGCCCCCATATCAGTCTCAACGCTGCTTGGTCGGCGTCCCGCTCCCGGGGTCCGGGGCTGCTGGTCGGCGCCGCCGGCCGGCGCGTCAGCCGCGACCGGCGCCGGGTGGTCCGGCGAACGCCTGCGCGATTCCCAGCCACCGTTCGGCGTCGGGGCCCTCGGCCCTCACGTCGAGGTCGGCGCGGGGACGGCGCTGGGTCACCAGCATGCAGAAGTGCTCGGCCGACCCGGTGACGCGCTGTTCGGCGTCCTCGGGACCCCAGGACCACACGTCGTCCGGGGCGCCGACCGGGGCGGTCAGTTTCACGTGGAACGGTGCCGGCGGCGGGGTGAGCCCGTGCACGGCGAACGCGAAGTCGCGTGTCCGCACGCCGATGTGGGCGATCGAGCGCAGGCGCGCGGTCGGCGCCCGGGTCACGCCGAGCGCGTCGGCGACGTCGAGGCCGTGCGCCCAGGTCTCCATCAGCCGCGCCGTCGCCATCGACGCGGCGCTCATCGGTGGTCCGAACCACGGCAGCTTGCGGCCCTCGGCCACGGTCAGCAGCGCGTCGTGCAAAGCCGTGCGCGTCGCGCGCCAGTCCGCGAGCAACTCACCGGGCGGTGTGGCCGCCAGCTCCTCCGCGGCCACGTCGACGAAGCCCGACGGATCCTCGGCCGCGGCACCCAGGACCGCGGTGAACCCGGGTTCGTCCTCGACGGCGATGAGCGCGACCCGGTCGGTCCACAGCAGGTGGGCGATTTGGTGGGCGATCGTCCAGCCGGCAGCCGGGGTGGCGGTGGTCCACCGCTGCGCGGGCAGGTCGGCGACGAGCTCGTCGAGGGCGTCGCTCTCGGCGCGTAGATCGTCGACGATCGGGGCTGCTCCGGCCATGCCGGTCACCTTAACCGCGTGGGGTGGCGCGGCGGCCGACGGTGGCGTGTGCCGCCAGGCCGGCGAGATAGATGCCGGAGCCCGCCAGAGCGATGGCCGGGGCGTGACCGTCGGCCGGGACGACCGCGGCGGCGGCCGCGATGGCGGCGATGAACGCGATCCAGAACAACGCGTCCTGCACGGTGAAGACGTGGCCGCGCAGCGCGTCCTCGACGTCGACCTGCATCGCGGTGTCGGCGCACAGCTTGACCACCTGCCCCGCAGCGCCGAGCAGGAAGCCGCACACCACCATCACCGGCAGTTGCAGCCCGACCCCGCACAGCTGCACCACCGCAGCGAACGCCAGCGCCGCGTTCGGTGTCGTGTACCGGCCCCACCGCTGCACCGCGGCGGGCGTGATCGCCGTGGCGAGAAACGAGCCGGTGCCGGCGGCGGCGACGAACAGCGCCGTGGTGCCCAGGCCTGCGACCGAGGCCGCCTCGACATGCCGCACCAGCACCAGCACCAGCAGCGTGTTCAGGCCGAAGACCATGCGATGCGCGGCCAGGCCCGACAGGGTCGCGGCCACGGTGGGCACCGCGACCACGGTGCGTGCCCCGTGCACCCATCCGGTGGCCACCGCGTAGGCCACCGAACCGTGCACCGCGCGGGCACTCGCGTCGGGCCCGAGCATGCCTGCGGGGAACCGGACGGACAGCCACAGCGCGATCGCCACCGGTGCCGACACCAGGAAGATGACCGCGGCCCCGCCGGTGTCGTCGGCGCCGAACAGGTAGCGCGGCACCAGCATGAAGAACGCCCCGAAGAACGCCGCCGCGGCTCCGGTGGCCACAGACACCGCGTTCATCGCGACCACCTGCTCGCGCGGCACCAGGTGCGGCAGCGTCGCCGAGATTCCCGACGACACGAAGCGGGTGAACCCGTTGACGATCAACGCGCCCAACAGGATTGGCAGATCGCCGACTCCGGCGCTGAGCAGCGCGGCCACACAGAGGATCAGTGCCAACCGCCCGGTGTTGGCCCCGATGAGCACCAACCGGCGGTCCCAGCGGTCCAACAGGGCGCCGGCGAACGGCCCGAGCAGCGAGTAGGGCAGGAACAGCACCGCAAAGGCACCGGCGATGGCCCAGGGCGCGGCTTCGCGTTCCGGGTTGAACAGGATGGCGCCGGCCAGCCCCGCGTTGAACAGGCCGTCACCGAACTGGCTGACCGCCCGCAGTTCCAGCAGGCGCCGGAATTCGGGCAGCGCGCGTACCGAACGCCACACGTGGGCCAGCGCGCGGAGGTTGGGCACGGGTTTCACATCCTGTTGACGGTGGTGGAACGTCGGGGGTCCGGCGACGCGTCACACGAGCGTTGACGGGCGGATGTCCGCGACCGCATCCACACTACAAATATGGTGTCGTCCGGCGCTTGCGCGCCACCATCGGCCCCCGGTGATGACATGATGGGCGGATGGGTCAGCCAGAGGATCCGGAGGATTTCGTCGCCCCCGCGGCGCACCGCGTGCGTGCTGGCACCCTGCTGTTGGCTAACACCGATCTGCTGGAGCCGACGTTCCGCCGCAGCGTGATCTACGTCGTCGAACACAACGACGGCGGCACGCTCGGGGTGGTGCTCAACCGGCCCAGCGAGACCGCGGTCTACAACGTGTTGCCGCAATGGGCGCAGCTGGCGACCAAACCGAAGACGATGTTCATCGGCGGCCCGGTCAAACGGGACGCCGCGCTGTGCCTGGCCACGCTGCGCGTCGGAGTGGACCACAGTGCGGTGGCCGGGCTGCGCCACATACAGGGGCGCATGGTCATGGTGGATCTCGATGCCGATCCGGCCACGATCGCCCCGATGGTCGAGGGGGTGCGGATCTTCGCCGGATACTCGGGCTGGACGATCGGGCAGCTCGAGGGTGAGATCGAGCGCGACGACTGGATCGTGCTCTCGGCGCTGCCGTCGGACGTCCTGGTCGAGCCGCAGGTCGATCTGTGGGCCCGGGTGCTGCGGCGTCAGCCGATGCCGCTGGCCATGCTGGCCACCCACCCCATCGATCTGAGCCGCAACTAACCCTTCTGGTCCGAGCAGGACAGCGTGCAGGTGGCACACCCACCACCGCTCTCGCCGGCACATCCGCCGCCGGACTGCCGGTCGGCCTCCGCGCGGGCCTGCGTCAGCGCCACCGCCTTCGCGGCCTGCCAGCACCCGGCGGCGACCGTTCCGACCGCCCCGAGGACGCACAGGATCAGCAGCAGCGTCGACGTCGGAGCCGGTGCGACGAACCCGATGACCGCACCGGCGACCAGCATCGCGGCTGCCGCGAGTTGCGTCGGGGCGACCGCGCGCAGGACCCGCAGGACGTAATCCGGCGATGGCGGCCGCGTCAGGAACCACGCGCCCAGCGCGCCGGTCACGGCGGCGGCGCACAGGCAGACGACTGCGGCGACGAACATGACCAGAAGAATACGGCGTGTCAGGGTGCCGTCCCCCGGGCGCCAGGCTTCGCCCGGGGGACGACGGCTCTATCCCTGCAGCCCCAACATCTGCGGCGCGGTGACCGCTGCGGGGACGGCGGGAGCTGGAGGTGCCGCGGCGGGCGCGGCAGGCGCAGGCGGCGCGGCGGGTGCAGGCGGGGCGGCCGCCGGTGCCGGTGGGGTGGCTCCGGGGACGCTGACCTTGAAACCGTTGACGATCGCGTCGGTGGCGTCGGCGGCGGCGACGACCTGGTCGACGCTGGTGGTCACCGACAGCGACACGAGGTAGCGGTCCGCGCCGGAGGTGGCGATGACGTGGCGCCGCGACGTGTTCAGCGTCATCGCGTTCTCCCGGTAGGTCCCCTCGATCACCGACGACGGCATCCCGCCGAAGTCGGCCAGCGAGGCGTCGGTGGACCGCCAGGCCGGCAGCTGCTGACTGTCGACGAAGCCGTGGCTGATCGCCTCCTTGGGGTCGAACTCCCCGAGTAGCTTGTAGACCACGATCTGGGCGTTGGACGTGTAGAGGCCGTTGCCGCCCACCCGGTCGGCGATCACGGCGAACGCGTCGGGGACGTTCGGATCGGGCACGTGTTCCCAGCCGCGCGGCATGGGCAGCACGATGTTCAGCGCACGGAATCCGATGCTGGACTGCGGTTCGAGGGTGACGTTGTTGGCCGCGAAGAACTCCCGCAGCGTGCCCGAGGTCGCCGGAGCGATGGTCGACGGGGGCGGCGCGGGCAGGGCGGGGGAGCTGATGCCGGCCGGGACGGCGGCGGGACCCGCCGCAGCGGGCGCGGCGCCGGCCTGGGCCAGGGCCTGGTCCCCGGCCTGCGGCGCCACGGTGACCGTCTGGGTGACGGTCGCGGGGGCTGGAGCGGGCAGCGGCGGCTGGGGGATCGCCGGCTGCGCCGACGCGGTCGTGCCCGCCAAACCGAGGACTCCGGCGACGCCTGCGGCGCACGCCCCGATTCCTCCTGCCATGACCCGCCACTGGCGGGTGATTTCGCTCATCGAGTGCAGCCCTCCCGTTCCTCTCCCGACGTGTGTTTCCGTGGTTCCGGGCAGCTCACCCGGTTCAGGCGACGAATGTATCCATGCGGTTCGCGCAGCCACCAGTGCTGGGATCGACCTGGAATCAACCCCTGACGCATCCGCAACGGAACCGAGATCAACCCGTGGCCCGGAAGATCGCGATCGGCGGGCTTATACCCTGGTGAGGTGACCGAAACGCCGACCGCGCCGCCTGCTGCCGACGCCGACACCCCCCGGTACCGCTACACCGCCGAGCTCGCCGGGGACATCGAGCGTGGCTGGCAGCAGGAGTGGCAGGCCCGCGGAACGTTCGACGTGGCCAACCCGGTCGGCTCGCTGGCCCCCGCCGACGGCGCGTCGCTGCCCATCGACAAGAGGGTGCCGACCGACAAGATGTTCGTCCAGGACATGTTCCCGTATCCGTCGGGTGAGGGTCTGCATGTCGGGCACCCGCTCGGCTACATCGCGACCGACGTCTACGCCC
Source organism: Mycobacterium sp. G7A2 (assembly GCF_041902445.1). NCBI lineage: Bacteria > Bacillati > Actinomycetota > Actinomycetes > Mycobacteriales > Mycobacteriaceae > Mycobacterium > Mycobacterium sp. G7A2. Next base: position 28,361 of record NZ_CP169251.1, read on the forward strand.
GCTACTTCCGGATGACCGGCCGTAACGTGTTGCACGCGTTGGGCTTCGACGCATTCGGGTTGCCCGCCGAGCAGTACGCCATCCAGACCGGGACCCATCCGCGCACCCGTACCGAGGCCAACATCGTCAACTTCCGGCGCCAGCTCGGACGACTCGGGCTGGGCCACGACTCGCGGCGTAGCTTCTCCACCACCGACGTCGACTACTACAAGTGGACGCAGTGGATCTTCCTGCAGATCTACAACGCCTGGATCGATCCCGAGCTCGGCCGGGCCCGCCCGATCGCCGAACTGATCGCCGAGTTCGAGGCAGGCACGCGCCCGCTCGCGGACGGCCGGGACTGGTCGGCGCTCAGTGCCGGGGAGCGTGCCGACGTCATCGACGGGCACCGCCTGGTCTACCTGTCCGACTCGGTGGTCAACTGGTGCCCCGGGTTGGGCACCGTGCTGGCCAACGAGGAGGTAACCGCCGACGGACGCAGCGAGCGGGGCAACTTCCCGGTGTTCCGGAAGAGGTTGCGGCAGTGGATGATGCGGATCACCGCGTACTCCGACCGGCTGCTCGAGGATCTCGATGTGCTCGATTGGCCGGACAAGGTCAAGACCATGCAGCGCAACTGGATCGGGCGTTCCACCGGAGCGTCGGTGTTGTTCGGCACCGACGCCGGCGACATCGAGGTGTTCACCACCCGTCCGGACACGCTGTTCGGGGCCACCTACATGGTGCTGGCCCCCGAACACGAACTGGTGGACGCCCTGGTTGCGAAGACCTGGCCCGACGGTGTCGATGCGCGCTGGACGTACGGGGCGGCGACGCCGGCGGAGGCGGTCGCGGCCTACCGGGCGGCGATCGCGGCGAAGTCGGATCTGGAGCGTCAGGAGAACAAGACCAAGACGGGGGTGTTCCTGGGCGCCTATGCGGTGAATCCTGCCAACGGGCAACAGGTCCCGGTGTTCATCGCCGACTACGTGCTGGCCGGCTACGGTACCGGCGCGATCATGGCGGTGCCCAGTGGGGACCAGCGCGACTGGGACTTCGCCACCGAGTTCGGTCTGCCGATCGTCGAAGTCGTCTCCGGCGGCGACGTCACCGAGGCGGCCTACACCGGTGACGGCGAGCTGGTGAACTCCGGCTTTCTGAACGGGATGACCGTCGGGCAGGCCAAGGCAGCCATCACCGAGAAGCTGACCGCCGACAGCCGCGGGTGGGCGCGCGTCGAATACAAGTTGCGCGACTGGCTTTTCGCCCGGCAGCGGTATTGGGGCGAACCCTTCCCGATCGTCTACGACGCCGACGGGCGGGCGCACCCGCTGCCGGAATCGCAGCTTCCGGTGGAACTTCCGGACGTGCCGGACTATTCGCCTGTGCTGTTCGATCCCGACGATGCCGGCAGCGAGCCGTCGCCCCCATTGGCGAAGGCCACCGACTGGGTCAACGTCGAGCTCGACCTCGGCGACGGGATCCAGAAGTACACCCGCGACACCAATGTGATGCCGCAGTGGGCCGGAAGCTCCTGGTACGAACTGCGATACACCGACCCCCACAACCAGGACCAGATGTGCGCCCCGGAGAACGAGGCGTACTGGATGGGCCCGCGGCCGGCCGAGCACGGCCCCGACGATCCGGGTGGTGTCGACCTGTACGTGGGAGGGGTCGAGCACGCGGTGCTGCACCTGCTGTATTCCAGGTTCTGGCACAAGGTGCTTCACGATCTGGGCCACGTCAGTTCCCGCGAGCCCTACCGGCGTCTGGTCAACCAGGGCTACATCCAGGCGTTCGCCTACACCGACCCGCGTGGCGCCTACGTGCCCGCGGCCGAGGTCGTCGAACGCGACGGCCGCTTCTTCTGGCCGGGCCCCGACGGTGAGATCGAGGTCAAGCAGGAGTTCGGCAAGATCGGCAAGAGCCTGAAGAACTCGGTGTCACCCGACGAGATCTGCGACAACTACGGCGCCGACACATTGCGCGTCTACGAGATGTCAATGGGTCCGCTCGAGGCATCGCGGCCGTGGGCAACCAAAGATGTTGTCGGAGCGCACCGTTTCCTTCAGCGGGTTTGGCGGCTGGTGGTCTCCGAGGACAGCGGCGCCACGGTGGCCACGGACGACGAGCTCGACGATGCCACGCTGCGGCTGCTGCACCGCACGATCGCAGGCGTGGCAGACGACTACGCCGCGCTGCGCAACAACACCGCGGCGGCCAAGCTGATCGAGTTCACCAACCACCTGACCAAGCAGTCGGTGACCAGCCGGGCCGCGCTCGAGCCGTTGGTGCTGATGCTCGCGCCGCTGGCGCCGCACCTGGCCGAGGAACTGTGGCGGCGTCTCGGCCACGACTCGTCGTTGGCGCACGGGCCCTTCCCGGTCGCCGACGAGGCCTACCTGGTCGAGGACAGCGTGGAGTACCCGGTTCAGGTCAACGGCAAGGTGCGGGGACGGGTGACGGTCGCCGCCGACGCCGACAACGACGCGGTGCAGGCCGCGGCGCTGGCCGAGGAGAAGGTCGTGGCGTTCCTCGACGGCCGGACCCCGAAGAAGGTCATCGTGGTCCCCGGCCGACTGGTCAACGTGGTCCTGTAGCCGGCGGGTCGGCGTGGTTCCGGCCGTGGGCCGACGACGAGTGGGCCGGGATCACCGCGGGCGGACGATCACCTCGTGGATGTGGGCGTCGCGGGGAGCGTTGATGGCGTCCGCGGTGACCCGGGCGACGGTCTGCGGGCTCAGGAACTGGTCGGGGTCGTAGTCGCGGCCCTCGTAGGCAACCAGATCCTCCTGCATCGCGGTCGCGATGCGGCCCGGATGGATCGAGGTGACACGCAGGGTCGGTTCATCGGTGCGCAGCGAACCGGCGAACCCGCGCAGCGCGAACTTGCTCGCCGAATAGGACGCCAGCCCGGGGGACGGGTTGATACCCGACCCGGAGTTGATGAACACCACATGCCCCTGCGCCGCACGCAGCGCAGGCAGCAGCTCCAGGGTCAGCGCCACCGCGCCGATGACGTTGACGGCCATCGATGAGCGCCACTCGTCCACCGAGGTCTCAGCGACCCGCCCGGGGTAGGCCACCCCGGCGTTGTGGATGAGCACGTCGAGCTCGACGATCGGTTCCACGACCGCGGCCAGCGAGTCCGGGTCGGCGAGATCCATCGGCCAGGTGGTGGCGCCGAGGCGCTCGGCGACGGCATCGAGGCGGGGGGACGGGCGGCCGGCGAGCAGCAGCGTGTAGGTGGGGGCCAGCGCATCGGCCAGGGCGGAGCCCAGTCCGCCGGAGGCCCCGGTGATCATGGCGGTCGGCACGAATCGAACCTTACCGATCTGCGCGGCGGGCGAACTCGTCGCATGATGAAGGGCGATGCCCCACGATCCCAGCTTCACGCCCACGCAACTCGCGGCCCGCGCGGCCTATCTGTTGCGGGGCAATGACCTCGGTGTGATGACCACCGCGGCGCCGCTGCTGTATCCGCATATGTGGAGCTGGGACGCGGCGTTCGTGTCCATCGGACTGGCTCCGTTGTCGGTCGAGCGGGCGGTGGTGGAGCTCGACACGCTGCTGTCGGCGCAGTGGCGCAACGGCATGATCCCGCACATCGTGTTCGCCAACGGCGTCGACGGCTACTTCCCGGGCCCGGCCCGGTGGGCCTGCTCGGCGCTGGCGGCCAACGCCCCGGGTGCTCGGCACACGTCCGGGATCACCCAGCCGCCGGTGCATGCGATCGCTGTGCAACGCATCCTCGACCACGCGCGCACCCGCGGCCGGTCCACCCGCGCGGTCGCGGAGTCGTTCCTGGACCGCCGCTGGGCGGAGCTGGTGCGCTGGCACCGCTGGCTCGCCGAATGCCGCGACCTCAACGAACGGGGCCGGATCACGCTGTACCACGGCTGGGAGTCCGGGATGGACAACTCACCCCGGTGGGACGCCGCCTACGCGAACGTGGTGCCCGGCGATGTGCCGGAGTACCAACGCGAGGACAACAAGATCAACACCGACGCCACCCAGCGCCCCAGCGACCTCGAGTACGACCGGTACCTCTGGCTGGTCGAGGAGATGAAAGCGGCCCGCTACGACGACGAGCTGATGTCGAAGTCGGTGAGTTTCGCGGTCGAGGACGTCTTCGTCTCGGCGATTCTGTCGGTGGCCTGTCAGGTGCTCGCCGAGATCGGTGAGGACTACAAACGCCCCCACGCCGACGTGCGAGACCTGTACGCCTGGGCGGACCGGTTCCGGTCCGGGGTCATCGAGACCACCGACCAGAGAACCGGCGCGGCAAGGGATTACGACGTGCGAGCGGACAGGTGGATCGCCACCGAGACGGTCGCACAGTTCGCGCCGCTGCTCTGTGGAGGTCTGCCGCACGACCGGGAGAGGACCCTGCTGCGTCTGCTGGAGGGGCCGCGGTTCTGTGGTCACCCGGATCTGGCCTACGCGCTGATCCCGTCGACGTCACCGGTGTCGCGCGACTTCCGGCCGCGCGAATACTGGCGCGGTCCGGTGTGGCCGGTGATGACGTGGCTGTTCGCGTGGTGCTTCGCCCGGCGGGGGTGGGCCGAGCGGTCCTCGATCCTGCGCCGGGAGGGCCTGCGCCAAGCCAGCGACGGCACCTTCGCGGAATACTACGAGCCGTTCACCGGTGAACCGCTGGGCAGCATGCAGCAGTCGTGGACCGCGGCCGCGGTACTGGACTGGCTGGGCTGAATTCCCGGCGAGCCGCGCGAGGTTATTCGGCGATCCGCTCGAGCGGTGCCAGCGCCTTGGCCAACGCCTCGAGCTCCTCGCCGCTGAGCTTGCTCAACAGCGAGGCCAGGTGGGCCTGCCTCGAGGCCAGTGCTTCTCGATGCTGCGCCAACCCCTCGGGAGTGATGTCGACGAGTACGGCACGCAGGTCGGAGGGGTCCCGGGAGCGTTTCACCAGGCCGAGCTTCTCGAGGCGGCGAATCGCCACCGTGGTCGTGGGGGTGCGGACCCGCTCGTGCGCGGCCAGTTCCGTCATGCGCATCGGGCCCTGGTCGAACAGCGTGAGGAGGATGGACAGCTGGGCCAGGGTCAGGTCCCCTGACGTCGAGGTTCGCCCCGTGTGCCGCAGCACGGCCAGCACCTTGGACAGCACGCGCTGCAGCTCTCCGGCGAGCTCGCTGACCTGTGCATCTGCTTCGACCATAATTCAGTCAGTCTAACCGGTTCTGACCGGTCGGAGACGATGTCGCCGGGTTTCGCAAGCGAATTTTACGCGGCTTTTTCGCAGGTCAGCAGTGATGTGGCCGCAGGTCAGCAGTGATGTGGTCGCAGGTCAGCAGTGATGTGGTCGCAGGTCAGCGTCAACGTGCGCTGCAGGTCGGCGTCAGCGTGGTCCGTCCGGCTGCTCCAGCGCCGACGGCCGAAGCACCCCGCGACGGACCAGTTCGGCCACCAGGATCCGCGCCATCACCGCCGCGCGCTGCGCGCACGCACCCTTCGCCGCGTCCGGGTCGCCGTCGCGGATCGCCGCGAGCTCGGCCTCGTAGCAGGGCAGCAGCTCGTCGCGATGCCCCAGGTAGGTCTCCCAGAAGGCCTGCGGAATCATCGTCTGCGACGAGTCGATGATCGCCTGCAGCCGCGGCCCGGCGTATTCACCGTTGACGATGTTGCGGAACATCCGGGCGTGCGTGTCGAACGTCCTGGAGTCTCTGCCGCCGCGCATCGCCGAGATCTGCTCCTCGAGCGCGGCGACTATCTCCGGGTCGGAGGCTTGAGCGGCGCGCGACGAAGCCAGGCCGCTGAGCACTCCGTACAACTCGTGGTGTTCGCGGACCGTGGACTCGTCGAAACGCTCGACGTAGGCGCCGCGGTGGTAGCGGGTCGACAGGATGCCGTCGTGTTCGAGCTGCACCACCGCTTCTTGGACCGGAACCCGGCTCAAGCCGAGCTCCTGGGCGATCTCGTTGCGGTCCAGGCGATCTCCCGACCGGAGCTTGCCGGTCAGGACCAAATTGACCACGTGTGCGACCACGAGGTCCTTCTCTTTGACCCCATACTTCTTCGGCATGGCCGCGCCAGTCTCTCACGCGGCGAGGGCCCACGGTCGACGTTCGGCGGCTTCAGCTGACGCCGGACTGGCGCGAGTCACGCCATCGGCACAGCGCCTCGGCCACGGTCAAGTCGTAGTCGGGTCCGTTGACCCCGATCGTCAGCAGCGTGACGCCCAAGGCGACCAGAGATTCGGCCCCCTCGATCGCGGCCTCGGCGCTACGCTCGGGCACGCCCGAGGACCGTTCGATCGCACCGGGATCGCGACCGACGTCGGCGCAATGCCGGTCGAGCACCTCGGCCTTGCCCGGATAGGTGGACGCATCGGTGAAGCCGTGCCAGATGTGGGCGTGTTCGGCGACCATGCGCAACGTCTTCTTCTCGCCCTGTCCGCCGATCAGGATCGGGATGTCCCGCACCGGCTGCGGGTTGAGCTTGCCGAGCCGAGACTCGATCCGCGGCAGCGCCGCGGCCAGCTCGTCGAGTCGGCCGCCCGCAGTGCCGAACTCGTAGCCGTACTCGTCGTAGTCCTTCTGCTTCCAGCCCGAACCGATGCCCAGGATCAGCCGGCCGTCGGAGATGTTGTCCACCGTGCGGGCCATGTCGGCCAGCAGTTCGGGATTGCGGTAGGAGTTGCAGGACACCAACGCGCCGATCTCGATGTGCGAGGTCTGCTCCGCCCACGCGCCGAGCATCGTCCAGCACTCGTAGTGGGCGCCCTCCGGGTCGCCGTACAGCGGGAAGAAGTGGTCCCAGTTGAAGGCGACGTCGACACCGAGATCTTCGCAGCGACGTACCGCGTCGCGGATGTGGCTGTAGCGGGGCGCGTGCTGCGGCTGCAGCTGTACGCCGATACGGATGGGGCGAGTGGAGGAGGTCATGCCTCCAACCTAGGCGCGAAACTGGGCGCGAAACTGCGGTGAGATCGTGAATTCTTGCGAAGGGGCGATCTCGCCGCGGTTTCGGTACATGCGGAGCCCGGCAAGCGCTCAGACTTCTGCTGTTTCGTCTTCGCGCAAGCGCTCAGAGGCCGATCTGACCGTTGTTCTTCCACACCGCCACCACCGACGGGCGCGCCGTGCCGTTGCCGCCCTCGGGCCAGCGGGACTGCGGGTCGTCGATGCTGTTCTCGTCGTTCTCGCCGGGGTGCTGCACGCAGACGGTGACGAGATCGTCGGTGACGACCGGCCCGCACGTCTCGGCACCGAGCGGCACAGTGAGGAACTGCTTGACCTCGCCGCGGTTCGGGCCGTCGAGCGCGACGGCGAACAGACCGTCGTTGGAGTCCAGGGCGTTGCCGTCGGTCGAGATCCACAGGTTGCCGTGGGAGTCGAAGGCGAGGTTGTCAGGGCAGGAGATCGGGCTGACCTTCGACTTGTCGAAGCCGCCGTAGTAGGTGTCGGCGGCTTCGGGATCCCCGCACACCAGCAGCAGATCCCAGGTGAAGTCGGTGCCCGCGTGGTTGTCGGTGATCTCGAGGACCTGACCGCTCTTGTTGTCGTTGCGCGGGTTGGCCGCGTCGGGGCCCGCCTCACCGGGCGCGCCCCGCTTGCTGTTGTTGGTCAGCGCGACATACACCTTGCCGGTCTTCGGGTTGGCCTCGAAGTCCTCGGGGCGGTCCATCTTCGTCGCCCCTGCCTTGTCGGCCGCCATCCGGGTGAACACCGCCACCTCCTGGGCGGTGATGCCGTCCACCAGCGACTCAGCCTGCCCGTCGGCGCCGCTGCGCAACAACGGAAGCCACGTGCCGGTGCCAGAGAAGGACCCGCTCGGCGGCAGTTCGCCGGAGCCGTCGATCTCGCTGGGCGGGATGTCGCTGGACAGCCTGGCCACATACAGCGTGCCCTCGTCCAGGATCGTCATGTTGTGCGCCATCGCCGCAGTGTTGCTCTTGTCAGGTCCCGGATCCCGCATCTTCTTCGACGACACGAACTTGTACATGTAATCGAAGCGCTCGTCGTCGCCGGTGTAGGCAACCACGGTGCCGTCGTCGGTGACGTAGATGTTGGCGCCCTCGTGCTTGAGGCGGCCCATCGCGGAGTGCTTGACCGGCGTGGAGTTCGGGTCCCAGGGGTTGAGCTCGACGACGTAGCCGAACCGGTTGGGCTCGTTCGGTGTTGCGACGAGGTCGAAGCGCGGGTCGAAGGTCTCCCACTTCAGCTCGGTGGGCTCCAGTGACACTCCGTAGCGGTCCAGGCGGTCGGCCTGCACCGGCGCCGGGGCCGGAGAGCCCTCGGCGGCACCGAAGTAGTCCTGGAAATTCTCCTCCCCGGACAGCACCGTCCCCCACGGGGTCACACCGCCGGCGCAGTTGGCGAATGTGCCTGCGACGGTGCGGCCCTCGGGATCGGCAACGGTCTTGACGAACTCGCTGCCAGCGGCGGGCCCGGTCAGTGTCATCGGCGAGTCTGCGGTGATGCGGCGGTTGTAGCGGCCCATCACCGGCTTGAGACCCTCCGGGGTGCGCTCGACCTCGACGACGCCCATGCCGACCGCGGCGATCTCGACATCGAACTGCTCGCGCGTGGGCGCGTCGGGGTTGTAGCCGGAGAACATGAACTGCGGTGTCACGTATTCGAAGTTGGTGACCAGCAGGAAGCGGTTGCGGCTGCCGGGAATGGGCAGCAGACCGGCGAAATCGTTGTTGAACCCGAACTGGCCGCGCTGGGCGTCGCCGCTCTGGTTGGTCACGTCGAACGCCGGCGCACCGGGCAGCACCGGATCGCCCCAGCTGATCACGACGGCCTGCTGGTAACCATCGGCGACGACGACGGCGTCCTCACTGTTGGGGGCGACCGAGGCGAAGTTCATGCCGGGAGGCGGCCCGGCGGGGGCCGCCGACGACGAGGTCGACGACGCTGCGGGCTGAGAATCGCTCGAACACGCGGCCAGGACGGAACCGGCGCCGACGGCGAGCACCGCGACGCCGCCGGCCTGCAACATGGACCGCCGCGACAGGGTCTTGACGATGTCGCCGAAGTACTCGTTGTCGCTGCGGTTGGGAACCGGCTTGGAGCAGGCGTCACCGCACTTGTAGACGCACGTGATGTGCTGTCGCTCGGACTTTCCGTCATGCGTGACAAACAGATTGAGCGGCACAAGCGCCATGGCGGTGCTGTTCCTTCCACGGTCGACTACCGGCCGGGACTGAGGCCGGGACTCGCGGAAAATTACGGCAGCCGGGCTAGCAGCAGGCAATCAGAAGGTGAACAGCCGGGGGTTACCTGGGCCGCGCGCTTCAGCTTTCGAGAATTTCTCGCAGCAGTGTGGTCAGCACGCGGGGCTGATCGCTCTGCACCGAGTGGCCCGAGTCGGCGACGACGTGCACGCCCCGGAAACCGGGCGCGGTGCGGGCGAACGCGTCGGCGTCCTCGTCGTTGACGAAAAACGAGTTGGCTCCGCGGATCAGCGTCGTGGGGGTGTCGAGCCTGGGCACGTCGTCCCACAGTCCCTCGAAGCCCTCGGCTTTGGTGATGGTGTCGTACCGCCACGTCCAGGTGCCGTCCTCGAGACGCTTGGCGTTGTGGAAGACCCCGCGCCGCAACGACTCCCGGTCCCGGTGCGGCGCGGCGGCGACCGTCACCTCGAGCATCGCGTCGAACGAGGGAAAGGTGCGTTCACCCTGCACCAGCGCGACGGTGCCCTTCTGCGCGTCGGTCATCTCGGTGTGCCGCTCGGGCGCCGAGGGAGTCACGTCGACGAGGACCAGTTCGCGCACCAGCTCCGGGGCGCTCACCGCCAGCCGCAGCGCGGTCAGACCCCCCAGCGACATGCCGACCACCAGTTCCGCGTCGGCGGCGTGTTCGCGGATCATCGGTTCGACGGCGGTGGCGTTCAGTTTGGGGCCGTAGTCGCCGTCGTCGCGCCACGCCGACCGGCCATGGCCGGGCAGGTCGACGGCCAGCGCCGGAACCCCCAGTCCGACGATGACGGTGTCCCAGGTGTGCGCGTTCTGTCCGCCCCCGTGCAGGAACACCGCCCGGGGCGCGCCGTCGCCGAACTTCACGGCGCTGACCTGGCCGTGCTCGATACGGGTGGCGGCGGGCAGTGGACCGGACACGCCCGCTTGGCGGGCGTTCTCCTGGAGGAAGATGAACTCGGACAGGCTGGCCAACTCGTCTTCGGTGTCGTCCATGGGGAAACAGTACGCACCGGCGAAATTCAGATGCGGCCCACCTCCGCGGTGTGTCAACGTCGGGAGGTGACTGCATCGTCGGAGGTGATCGTCCGCGGCGCCGAGGACGGCGACTGGCCGGGAATGGCGCTGCTCGCCGCCACCTGTTTCGGGCTGTGGCATCCACCGGACGCGCGCCAGATGTGGCAGAGCCTGGTGGCGCCGGGGTGCGCGGTGGTGGCGTGCGACGGACCCGATGTCGTGGGCACCGCCGTGGCGCTGGACCTCGAGGTGACGGTGCCGGGCGGCGCGGTGCTGCCGATGGCGGGCATCTCATGGGTGGCCGTGTCGCCGACGCATCGCCGCCGCGGTGTGCTGCGGGCCATGTTCGCTGAACTGCACATCAGGATGGACCGCTATCCGATCGCGGGTCTGGAGGCCAGCGAGGCCGGCATCTACGGCCGCTTCGGCTACGGGCGCGCGACGGAGGCGCTTCGACTCACCATCGATCGGGGATCGGCGCGCTTCCACGACACCGTCGCCGACCCCGGTGGGGTGCGCCTCGCCCACGCCGCCGAGCACCGCGAGCAACTCGAGGACATCTTCGAGCGGTGGCGGCGGCAGACGCCGGGCGGTCTGCACAGTCCCCGCCAGTTGTGGGATGACGTGCTCACCGACCGCCCCGATGCCCGCGACGGCGGAAGCGCCCTGTTCTGCCTGCTGCACCCCGATGGTTTCGCGTTGTACCGGGTACATGGCGGTGAACGTAAAGACCGAATCGAGATCACCAAGTTCGCCGCGGTGACCGCGGACGCGCACGTGGCGTTGTGGCGCACGCTGCTGGGCATGGACTTGATGGATTCGGTGTCGGTGCACACCCACCCTGGGGAGGCGCTGCCGTATCTGCTGACCGATCCGCGGCTGGTCCGCACCACCGGCGTCGACGACGGGTTGTGGTTGAGGTTGCTCGATGTCCCCGCCGCGTTGCGGGCGCGCACGTACTCCGCCGATGTGTCGGTGGTGCTGGACATTTCGGACCCGGTGTTGGGTGGGGGCGGCCGGTTTTCGCTGGACGTGCATGACGGCCGGGCCCGGTGCGTCCCGACGACGGCGGACGCCGACGTGCACACCGACCTGTCGGTGCTGGGGTCGCTGTATTTCGGGGCGCACCCCGCGTCGGCGTTCGCGACGGCGGGCCGGTTGCGCTGCGCCGACCCTCGGCTGGTCACGGCGTTGGACGCCGCGTTCGCCTCCGGCGTCCCCGCCCAACTCGGCTTTGGCTTCTAGGCTGGCTTCTAGCCCCAAATGCGTTGAGACTGCGCCCACAGCGGGGAAGTGCGAGTGACTTCCACCGTGAGCGCAGCCTCAACGAGGGTTTGGCGGGTTACTTCCCGTCGATGAAGTTCTCCAGCTGCTCGCGCGCGACGTCGTCGGCGAGCTGCTTGGGCGGGCTCTTCATCAGGTAGGCCGAGGCCGCCTCGACGGGGCCACCGACACCGCGGTCCTTGGCGATCTTCGCGGCGCGCACCGCGTCGATGATCACGCCGGCCGAGTTGGGGGAGTCCCACACCTCGAGCTTGTACTCCAGGTTCAGCGGCACGTCACCGAAGGCGCGGCCCTCCAGGCGCACATAGGCCCACTTGCGGTCGTCGAGCCACGCCACGTGGTCGGACGGGCCGATGTGGACGTTCTTGTCCTCGACCTTGCCGGCCAGCGATCCGGACAGGTTGGACGTGACGGCCTGGGTCTTGGACACCTTCTTCGACTCGAGCCGGGTGCGCTCGAGCATGTTCAGGAAGTCCATGTTGCCGCCGACGTTGAGCTGGTAGGTGCGGTCGAGCGCGACGCCGCGGTCCTCGAACAGCTTGGCCATCACGCGGTGGGTGATGGTGGCGCCGACCTGGCTCTTGATGTCGTCACCGACGATCGGGACACCGGCGTCGGCGAACTTCTTGGCCCACACCGGATCCGACGCGATGAACACCGGCAGCGCGTTCACGAACGCCACACCGGCGTCGATGGCGCACTGGGCGTAGAACTTGTCGGCTTCCTCGGACCCGACGGGCAGGTAGGACACCAGCACGTCGACCTCGGCGTCCTTGAGCGCCTGGACCACGTCGACGGCGTCGGCATCGGAGATCTCGATGGTGTCGGCATAGTACTTGCCGATCCCGTCGAGGGTCGGTCCGCGCTGCACGACGACGTCGGTGGGCGGCACGTCGGCGATCTTGATGGTGTTGTTCTCGGAGGCGAAGATGGCCTCGGACAGGTCGAAGCCGACCTTCTTGGCGTCCACGTCGAATGCGGCGACGAACTTGACGTCGCGCACGTGGTACTGGCCGAGCTTGACGTGCATCAAGCCGGGAACGGTGGCGTTCTCGTCGGCATCCTTGTAGTACTGCACGCCCTGCACGAGCGATGACGCGCAGTTGCCCACGCCGACGATCGCGACCCGGACGTCATTGCTTGCGGTCATGACGGCTTCTCCTCTTGTCCAACTCGACCTGTATTTCGAGAACTACTGTCGGGATTACTCACTGCTTCGACTGGCGCCGGGACCTGGCTCAGGTCTGTTCGGCGTGTCCTTGTGCAGACTTCTCTGCGGCGATCAACTCGTTGAGCCACTTGACTTCTCGTTCGCTGGACTCCAGGCCCAGCTGATGCAGCTGCCGGGTGTAGCGATCGAACGAGCTGCTCGCCCGCGCAACGGCTTCACGCAGACCTTCGCGGCGTTCCTCCACCTGACGACGACGGCCTTCGAGGATGCGCATTCTGGCTTCCGCCGGTGTGCGGTTGAAGAACGCGAGGTGGACCCCGAAACCGTCGTCGGAAAAGTTCTGGGGACCGGTGTCGGCCACCAACTCGCTGAAACGTTGTTTTCCGGCGTCGGTGAGTTGATACACCCGGCGGGCGCGGCGCACCTTCAGGGAACCGTCACCGGAGGCGTCCTCGACGATCAGGCCGTCGGCCTGCATGCGGCGAAGCGCCGGGTAGAGCGAACCGTACGAGAAGGCCCGGAACGCACCCAGCAGACCGGTCAGCCGTTTACGCAGCTCATAGCCGTGCATCGGTGATTCCAGGAGTAGCCCCAGGACGGCGAGTTCGAGCATCGGGGGACACCTCCTCGAGAAACCTGTCCGTCGCTACGACGGCTCGACACGTCAGCCAACTGTATCGCGCCGATATATTAACCGCTACATCGGAGCGCGCAAATCTCGCGCAATCTTCGGACGGGTCAGTTGCTGGGGTAGCTGATGTGCTTGACGGTGCCGTCGGCGTTGAGCTCGACGTAGCCGCTGCCGAACTCGCTGGACACGTAGATCGACAGGTCGATCGCCCCCGGGGGTGCGGTGATGTCGCTGCTCGGATCGATCGACAGATAGATGTTGTCGACGTCGGCGGCGTTGATGCCCAGCGTCTCGGGCGCCCCGCGGAGCAGACCCACCACTTCCTCGACGTCGAACGCAGCCAGGTCGACCAGCACATCGCGCTCGTCCTTGGCCGACGTCGACGGGTCGCCCCAGCCGCCGCGGTAGCTGTAGCGCAGCACGCGCCGCGCGTCGGCGGGGTCCGGGCGCTCCAGCGATGCGTAGTCGGGGTAGACGGTCAACGAGTAGCCCGAGGTGTCCCCGAACTTCTGCCGCATCTGCTCCAGCAGGCCGTTCAACCCGCCCAGCGACTGCAGTTGCCGGGGCGGAGTGAGCACCTTGGCCGGGATACCGTCGGACTTCGCGCCGGGGTCGGAGGTGAAGTTCAGCGGCGACGGGGTGTTGCCGTAGAGCCCCCAGCCGATCGCGATGCCCAACACGACCAGGACGCCGGCGATGGCCGCTTTGATGCCCCACCCGGGTGCGACGGGCAGGCGCCGCTTTTCCGGCGGCGACAGTGTGATCGGCGGGGCCGCGATCTGCAGGTCGGCGACCAGCGTCTGCAGTTCGCCCAGCGTGGCCGCGGTGGTGGCGGCCTTCACCCGTTCGCCGTGTTCGGTCATCGAGAGCTGACCTTCGGCCAGTGCGGTGTCCAGCGCCGCGCACGTGGAGTTGCGGTCGCTGTCCTTCGCCCGCGTGCCCGACGTCCGCCGTGCTGAGCTGCCCGAGGCCACGTCGATGATCGTAAGAGTTGGTGCGTCGATACCGCAGGCCAGATGGCCTCGAGATCGTCTCGATGCCGCCACGGCTCGCCCGCCACGCTTCTGTGCTCGGTGGGCCGACGTACTCTGGTCTGCGTGCGATTGCAGCGACAGGTGGTGGACTACGCCCTTCGGCGACGGTCCCTGCTGGCAGAGGTCTATTCGGGACGCACCGGCGTCTCGGAGGTCTGCGACGCCAATCCGTATCTGCTGCGCGCCGCCAAGTTCCACGGCAAGCCCAGTTCGGTGATGTGTCCGATCTGCCGCAAGGAGCCGTTGACGCTGGTGTCCTGGGTGTTCGGCGATCACCTGGGCGCCGTGTCGGGGTCTGCGCGCACCGCCGAAGAACTCGTCCTGCTGGCCACCCGGTATGACGAGTTCTCTGTCCACGTGGTGGAGGTATGCCGCACCTGCAGTTGGAATCACCTGGTCAAGTCGTATGTGCTCGGCGCGATCCCACCACCCAAGGGATCACGCCGCACCCAGACCGCGCGCAGCCGTGCGCGCACGGCCAGTGAATAGCGACAGGCGCCACGACCGGTCAGGCCAGGATGCCCGCGCAGGGCACCAATCTGACGGCGTGAACGCGCGACCCCCGCAGCACCGGCCGGACGGGCCGAGGCACCGTTCGCCCGGCCCGGACATGCAGCGCCGTCCACCGGGTGCGCCCGACGACCGGCGCACCGCGATCCTGCCGCCCGTGCGCGACGATGTCCCTGCGCACCTGCGCGACCCGATCGACTCGGTCAAGCGTGCGCTCGACGGCGGCCCGCCCAAGCGGCCGCCGCCCCCACCCCCGCCCCCAGGCGGTGGCGGTTCGGGCGGCCCAGGCGGTGACGGTCCGACAGGCGGCCCGAGCTGGCGCGACCGGATCAACTGGCGGTGGGTGCGCCGCGGGTCGCTGATCGCGGCCGTGGTGCTGATCGTGCTGCCGCTGCTGACGTTCGGAATGGCGTACATGATCGTCGACGTCCCCAAACCCGGGGACATCCGCACCGCCCAGGTGTCGACGATCCTGGCCAGTGACGGCAGCGAGATCGCCAAGGTGGTGCCGCCCGAGGGCAACCGGGTCGACGTCAGCATCGACCAGATCCCGGTGCACGTCCGTGACGCGGTGATGGCCGCCGAGGACCGCGACTTCTACTCCAATCCGGGGTTCTCGTTCACCGGCTTCCTGCGCGCGGCCAAGAACAACATCTTCGGCGGAGACCTGCAGGGCGGGTCGACGATCACCCAGCAGTACGTCAAGAACGCCCTGGTCGGTGACGCACGCTCCGGGGTCGGCGGCTTGGTCCGCAAAGCCAAGGAGCTGGTGATCTCGACGAAGATGTCCGGCGAATGGTCCAAGGACCAGGTGCTGGAGTCCTATCTGAACATCATCTACTTCGGCCGCGGGGCCTACGGCGTGGCCGCGGCGGCGCAGGCGTATTTCGCCAAGCCGGTCGAGCAGCTCAACGTGGCCGAGGGTGCGCTCCTGGCCGCGCTGATCCAGCGGCCGTCGGCGCTGGACCCGGCCGTCGACCCGGACTCCGCGGCCGCGCGGTGGAACTGGGTGCTCGACGGCATGGTGGAGATCGGGGCGCTCTCCGAGCAGGACCGGCAGGCGCAGGTGTTCCCGCCGACCATCCCGCCCGATGCGGCCAGCACGCAGAACCAGACCACCGGGCCGAACGGCCTGATCGAGCGGCAGGTCATCAACGAGCTGCTCGAGATCTTCGACATCAACGAGCAGACGCTGAACACCGAGGGTCTGCAGATCACCACCACCATCAACCCGCAGGCGCAGGCCGCCGCGGTCGACGCCGCCGACGAGTACATGGAGGGCCAGGACCCCGACATGCGCACGGCGATCGTGTCGATCAACCCGAAGACCGGCGGGGTGGAGGCCTACTACGGCGGCACCGACGCCGCCGGGTTCGACTTCGCCCAGGCCGGTCTGCCCACCGGCTCGTCGTTCAAGGTCTTCGCGTTGGTCGCGGCGCTGGAGCAGGGCATGGGCCTGGGCTATCAGGTGGACAGTTCGCCGGTGACGGTCAACGGCATCGAGATCTCCAACGTCGAGGGCAACAGCTGCGGCACCTGCAACATCGCCGAGGCGCTGAAGCGTTCGCTGAACACCAGCTACTACCGGCTGATGCTGGAGCTGGAGAACGGCCCGGCCGACGTGGCCGACGCCGCGCACCGCGCCGGCATCGCCGAGAGCTTCCCCGGGGTGGAGCACACGCTGTCCGAGGACGGCCAGGGCGGCCCGCCCAACAACGGTGTGGTGCTGGGGCAGTACCAGTCCCGGGTGATCGACATGGCCTCGGCGTACGCCACGCTGGCCGCGTCGGGCGTCTACCACAAGCCGCACTTCGTGCAGAAGGTCGTCAACGCCGAGGGCACCGTGCTGTACGACGCCAGCCAGGAGGACAACACCGGCGAGCAGCGCATCGAGAAGGACGTGGCCGACAACGTCACCGCCGCGATGCAGCCCATCGCCGCCTACTCCGGCGGGCACGCGCTGGCCGGGGGTCGCCCGTCGGCCGCCAAGACCGGCACCAACCAGCTGGGTGACACCGGCGCCAACCGCGACGCCTGGATGGTCGGATTCACCCCGTCGCTGTCGACGGCAGTGTGGGTCGGTACCACCGAGGGCACCAAGCCGCTGGAGAACCAATGGGGTTCGCCGGTGTACGGGTCGGGTCTGCCGTCGGACATCTGGAAGGCGACGATGGACGGCGCCCTCGACGGCACCGACACCGAGTCGTTCCCGAAGCCCGAGGAGATCGGCGGATACGCCGGGGTGCCGGCACCGCCCCCGCCGCCGCCGACCTCGACCGAGCCCCCACCGCCGTCGGAGACCGTCATACAGCCGACGCTGGAGATCGCGCCGGGCATCACGATTCCGTGGGGGCCGCCGACCACGGTGCCCGCGTCGCCCGCACCAGGGGCGCCGCCTCCGCCGCCGGATCCCGCGGCCGTGCCGCCCGGACCTGACGGTCAACCCGCCCCGGTGAACGAGCCTGGCGTGCCGGTCGCGCCCGGAGCCCCGCCGCCGCCCCCGTGACGGACGGTCGCGACGAGGCCGAGTCCGAGTTCGACGCTCCGGCTCGGCCGGAGGAGTCGGGTTGGCCCGTGCGGCCGGCGGAGCTGGATTCGCCGGCTCGACTCGCGGGTGACGTCCGGAGCCTCGACGACCGCGACCTGCCCAGCCGCACCGACACGATCGGCGCCGCGCTGGCGGGCACCATCGGCGGGCCGGTCGGCCGGCACGCGCTGATCGGTCGCACCCGCTTCCTGACCCCGCTGCGGGTGATGATGCTGATCGCGCTGGTGTTCCTGGCGCTGGGCTATTCGACGAAAGCGGCGTGCCTGCAGACCACCGGGTCCGGCACCGCCGAGCAACGGGTCGCCAACTGGGAGAACAACCGCGCCTACTACGAGCTCTGCTATTCGGACACGGTGCCGCTCTACACCGCGGAGCTGCTCAATCTGGGCAAGTTCCCGTACAAGTCCAGCTGGGTGGAGACCGACGACGACGGGACGCCGCAGATCACCTACGACGGCGAACCCGCCGTGCGTTACATGGAGTATCCGGTGCTGACCGGCATCTACCAGTACCTGTCGATGACGGTCGCCAAGACCTACTCGGCGCTGACCAGGCTGGTCTCGGTGCCGGTCGTGGCCGAGGTGGTGATGTTCTTCAACATCGCGGCGTTCGGGCTGGCCCTGGCCTGGCTGACCACATTGTGGGCCACCGCGATGCTGGCCGGACCGCGCCGCATCTGGGACGCCGCGCTGGTTGCCGCCTCGCCGATCGTCATCTTCCAGATCTTCACCAACTTCGATGCCCTGGCAACAGCTTTCGCGGCGGGTGCCCTGCTGGCCTGGGCCCGCCGAAGACCGGTGCTCGCCGGCGTGTTGATCGGGCTGGGGGTGGCGGCCAAGCTGTATCCGCTGCTGCTGCTGATCCCGCTGACGCTGTTGGCGATCCGGGCCGGGAGACTGCGGGAAGTCGGCAAGACCGCGGCGGCGGCCGTGGGCACCTGGCTGCTGGTCAACCTGCCGATCATGGTGCTGTTCCCGCGGGGCTGGTCGGAGTTCTTCCGGCTCAACACCCGTCGCGGCGACGACATGGACTCGCTGTACAACGTGGTGAAGTCGTTCACCGGCTGGCCCGGTTTCGATCCCGATCTCGGCTTCTGGGAACCGCCCACCGTGCTCAACGCGGTCAGCGCGGCGCTGTTCGCGGCCTGCTGCATCGTGATCGGTTATCTCGCGCTGACCGCGCCGCGCCGCCCCCGCGTGGCCCAGCTGGCGTTCCTGGTGGTGGCGGCGTTCCTGCTGACGAACAAGGTGTGGAGTCCGCAGTTCTCGCTGTGGCTGGTTCCGCTGGCGGTGCTGGCGCTGCCGCACCGGCGTCTCCTGCTGGCCTGGATGACGATCGACATGCTGGTGTGGGTGCCGCGGATGTTGTTCCTGTTCGGGGAGCAGAACATGGGACTGCCCGAGCAGGCGTTCACCGCGACGGTGCTGCTGCGTGACATCGCGGTGATCGGGTTGTGCGCGTTGGTGATCCGGCAGATCTACCGGCCCGAGCAGGATCTGGTGCGCGCCGGCGGGGCGGTCGACGACCCGGCGGGCGGGGTGTTCGACGAGGCGCCGGACGCGCCACCACGCTGGCTGCCGGACTGGCTGCGGCCCCGCCTGGGCGTGGCGGCGACGCGAGAGCCGGTCATGGCGAATTCGGCGCGCTGAGGCACCCCAGCGGTGTCCAACCGCGCCAGATTCGTACGTGATTTCGCAGATCAGCGCCCGTTCCTGTAGCCTGGCCCGGTTGCCGACGCAGGCGACCCTCCTGCCACGGACACGCCGTGGCCGCAACGACCATAGGAGGTGATGGGTTAGTTATGCGTCCATACGAAATCATGGTCATCCTCGACCCCACTCTCGACGAGCGCACCGTAGCTCCGTCGCTGGAGACGTTCCTCAACGTGATCCGCAAGGATGGCGGAAGTGTCGACAAGGTCGACATCTGGGGACGCCGCCGGCTGGCCTACGAGATCGCCAAGCACGCCGAGGGCATCTACGCCGTGGTCGACGTCAAGGCCGAGCCGGCGACGGTCTCCGAGCTGGACCGTCAGCTGAACCTGAACGAGTCCGTGCTGCGCACCAAGGTGATGCGGACCGACAAGCACTAAAGGGTGCCGCTCGTCGGAACCGCTGCGTAGGCTCGCGCCCAACACGCCGACCACCACCTTCAGGAGGAACCCGTGGCTGCTGGTGACACCACCATCACTGTCGTAGGAAACCTGACCGCCGACCCCGAACTGCGGTTCACCCCGTCGGGAGCGGCGGTGGCCAACTTCACCGTCGCCTCGACGCCGCGTATCTACGACCGCCAGAGCGGGGAGTGGAAGGACGGCGAGGCGCTGTTCCTGCGGTGCAACATCTGGCGTGAGGCCGCCGAGAACGTGGCCGAGAGCCTGACCCGCGGATCGCGCGTCATCGTCCAGGGCCGGCTCAAGCAGCGCTCCTTCGAGACCCGCGAGGGCGAGAAGCGCACCGTGGTCGAGGTCGAGGTCGACGAGATCGGACCCTCGCTGCGCTACGCGACCGCCAAGGTCAACAAGGCCAGCCGCAGCGGCGGTGGTGGCGGCGGATTCGGTGGCGGTGGCGGCGGCGGTTCCCGCCCGGCGGCTGCCAACAGCGCACCGGCCGAGGATCCCTGGGGCAGCGCGCCCGCATCGGGCTCCTTCGGTGGCGCCGACGACGAACCACCGTTCTGACACAACGATATTCATTGATTTTCTTGAGGAAGAGATAGACACATGGCGAAATCGACAAAGCGCCGTCCGGCTCCGGAGAAGCCGGTCAAGACCCGCAAGTGCGTGTTCTGCTCGAAGAAGGGCAAGAACATGGACATCGACTACAAGGACACCGCGCTGCTGCGCACCTACATCAGCGAGCGCGGCAAGATCCGTGCCCGCCGGGTGACCGGTAACTGCGTTCAGCACCAGCGCGACGTCGCGATCGCGGTGAAGAACGCCCGCGAGGTCGCGTTGCTGCCGTTCAGCTCGTCGGCTCGGTAAACGGCGAGAAGAAGACAGGACGAAGAGATGAAACTGATTCTGACTGCTGAGGTCGAGCACCTCGGCTCGCCCGGTGACACCGTCGAGGTCAAGGACGGATACGGTCGCAACTATCTGCTGCCGCGCGGGCTGGCCATCGTGGCGACCCGTGGCGCCCAGCGCCAGGCCGAGACCATCCGGCGCACCCAGGAGCTCAAGGGCGTCAAGAACCTCGAGCACGCCAACGAGCTGAAGACGGCGATCGAGAATCTCGGCGCCGTGCAGCTGTCGGTGAAGACCGCCGGCGACTCGGGCAAGCTGTTCGGCTCGGTCACCGCGGCCGACATCGCGGCGGCAATCAAGAAGGCCGGCGGCCCGAACCTGGACAAGCGCACCATCGCGTTGCCCAAGGCGCACATCAAGACCACCGGCACCCACACCGTGCCGGTGCGGCTGCACCACGACGTCGAGGCGCAGGTGTCGCTGGACGTCGTTTCCGGCTAGTCACGGCTGGCCGAAGCGCACTCTACGACGGCCGGGCAGAGACCACGTGTCTTTGCCCGGCCGTTGTCGTTCCCGGTGGCGAACAAATCCCGGCAAAGCAGCGCCAGCGAACATAACCGGCTGTTAACCTGCGCGGCGCCGAAGGGAAACACAACACGCCCGAACCGGCAACCACGCGCGACACGCCGACCAATTTCCCATCCACAGCTCCTCAGCCCACCTATGGTGCGTTCAGCTGCGCGAATGGGACGAACGATGACCTTGATCCACAAGTTCTCCCCAACGAGTCAACATGGCTCACCGGACATATCCACACGGCATCCACAGGTTCGTCAACAGGGCCGACTTGATTCCCGCTCAGCAACCTCTAACGTGATCCGTCGCGGGATCGGTTCAGGTCTCCACGGAGGACATGTCGGAGGCCCGACCTACAGTCGTGTCGTGCTGCTTCGAAAGTTCGTTCGATCGCGTTCAGGAGGGGGTGCGGCTCAGCGTGGCTGTCGTCGATGACTTGGGTCGATCGCGCGAACGTTCGGATGTGGAGCCGCCTCCCGGCGAGGACTTCGGCCGCCAGCCCCCGCAGGACGCCGCCGCCGAACAGGCCGTGCTCGGCGGCATGCTGCTCAGCAAGGACGCCGTCGCCGACGTCCTCGAGAGACTGCGTCCCGGCGACTTCTACCGCCCGGCCAACCAACTCGTCTACGACGCGATCCTCGACCTCTACAGCCGCGGTGAGCCCGCCGACGCGGTCACCGTCGCCGCTGAACTGGACCGGCGCGGGCTGCTGCGCCGGGTGGGCGGCGCGCCCTATCTGCACACGCTGATCTCGACGGTGCCGACCGCGGCCAACGCCGGGTACTACGCCGGGATCGTCAGCGAGAAGGCACTGCTGCGCCGGCTGGTGGAGGCCGGTACGCGGGTCGTGCAGTACGGCTACGCCGGTGCCGACGGGGCCGACGTCGACGACATCGTCGACCGTGCGCAGGCCGAGATCTACGACGTGACCGAGCGGCGCACCGCCGAGGACTTCGTGGCGCTCGAAGAGCTGCTGCAGCCGACGATGGACGAGATCGACGCCATCGCCTCCCAAGGCGGCATCTCCAAGGGTGTGCCGACCGGCTTCGTCGAACTCGACGAGCTCACCAACGGGCTGCACCCCGGACAGATGGTCGTCGTCGCGGCCAGGCCCGGTATGGGCAAGGCCCTGGCGTTGGACACGCCGCTCCCAACGCCGACCGGCTGGACCACCATGGGTGAGGTCTGCGTCGGAGACGAACTGATCGGCGCCGACGGACGGCCCACCCGGGTGGTAGCGGCCACCGACGTCATGGTCGGGCGGCCGTGCTACGAAGTCGAGTTCTCCGACGGCACCGTCATCGTCGCTGACGAGCAGCACCAGTGGCTGACCGACAGCCGTGCCTCGCGCAGGAACCCGAACGTGCACGCGGCGGTGCGGACGACCCGCGAGATCGCCGACACGTTGCGGTGTGCGACCGCCGATCGCCGGCTGAACCATTCGGTGACCAACGCCGCGCCCCTCGCAGGTGCCGAACAGGATCTGTTGGTGCCGCCCTACACACTCGGCGCCTGGTTGGGTGACGGGACCACTGCGTGCGCCCAGCTCACGACCGCCGATCCCGAGATCGTCATGCGCATCGAGGGGGAGGGCATAGTCGTTCAGAAATCCACGTCTACGCTCTATCGCTACAGTCTGATGCTGCCCGAGGATGAACGACCGTCAGCGCGAGCCTGCGTCGTGTGTGGAAAGGAGTTCGTGCCGCAGACGAGCCAGGTTCGGACCTGCGGTCGTTCGTGCGGGGGACGCGCGCGTTTCGTGTCGGAGGCGGTGCCTCCTCCCAGGTGCTCGCGATGCGGAAAACCGTCCTCCGGATTGCGGCAGTGCCAACGTTGCCGTAACGCGGTGGGCACCGTCCAGGCGCGACTGCGAACCCTCGGGGTGCTGGGGGACAAGCACATCCCCTTGCAGTACCTGCGAGCGTCTGAGGGTCAGCGTCGCGCGCTGCTCGCCGGATTGCTTGATACCGACGGCACCGTGACAAACGGTGGCACCGTCCAGTTCACGGTGACGAACAGGCGGCTGTCCGCCGACGTCGTCGAACTGATCGTGTCACTCGGCTACCGGTGCCAGGTCGCCACCAAGGCGGTTAATGGCCGAAGCGAGCTTTCCTCGACGGCGTATCTGGTGAACTTCTCCGCATCCGACCAGGTCTTCGGATTGCATCGAAAAGAGCTGCTACACAAAGAGCGTCGCGCGGCCAGCACAGCACGGTCGCACTCCCGGTTCATCACCGAAGTCCGGCCGGTCCCGAGTGTTCCGGTGCGGTGTGTGGAGGTGGACAACGCCGACCACATGTACCTGGCCAGCCGAGCGATGGTGCCGACCCACAACTCGACCCTCGGCCTGGACTTCATGCGGTCCTGCTCGATCAAGAACCATCTGCCGAGTATCGTGTTCTCGCTGGAGATGAGTAAGTCCGAGATTGTGATGCGGCTGCTCTCGGCGGAGGCGAAGATCAAGCTCGCCGACATGCGATCGGGCCGGATGAGCGACGACGACTGGACGCGGTTGGCGCGGCGGATGAGTGAGATCAGCGAGGCGCCACTGTATATCGACGATTCGCCCAACCTGACGATGATGGAGATCAGGGCCAAGGCCCGGCGGTTGAAGCAGAAGGCGGATCTGCGCCTCATCGTCATCGACTACCTGCAGCTGATGACCTCTGGCAAGAAGGTCGAGTCCCGCCAGCAGGAAGTGTCCGAATTCTCCAGGCAGATCAAGCTGTTGGCCAAAGAGTTGGAAGTTCCGGTGGTGGCGATGAGCCAGCTGAACCGTGGCCCGGAGCAGCGCACCGACAAGAAGCCGATGCTGTCCGATCTACGAGAGAGCGGCAGCATTGAGCAGGACGCCGACCTGGTGATCCTGCTACACCGGCCGGACGCATTCGAAAGCGATGACCCGCGCGGCGGTGAGGCGGATCTGATCGTGGCCAAGCACCGTGCCGGCCCGACGAGGACAGTCACTGTGGCGCATCAGTTGCATCTGTCGCGGTTCGCAAACATGGCGAAGTAGACCTTCAGGGCTGAAGGTTCTCAAATTTGACTGCACTTTCTCAGGTTTCGCTGCACCAGGAGTGCACTTGTGCAGCGCACCACTAGGACCGCCCGCAGTGCGGTCGGCGAAGTCCGGAACTCCTCATGGCCCCCGTCCGCGTAATCCTTCCGCAGCGGGACTCAACTACGAGTGGCCCAAACTCGGCCGGTAGTCAGCCACCTCGGACTCAGCAGCAAGCAGCGCACCCAATTCGCCATCCTGCTGGGCAACAAACACACCGATCACCTGGCGGCAGACCTCCGGCACGCTCTCCCCGCGCATATCAGCGATACGTTTCAACCCGATCAGCAGTGACGTAGACACGTGAAACTGCACCGTGAATTGACCGCACGATCCATCCTCGGGCGGCAACCCCGGACCTACCACCACAGGATCATCCGCCCCGAATTGTTCCACCTCAGCACCGCGCGCCCTCTCGACGACCCCATCACTTGCGCCGCCCGCAGTGCGGGCGGCGAGGTCTCGGAACTCCTCATGGCTGAACAAACCCATTCCACCAACGTTAGACCTCGAAGAACTCCAAAGCCGCCAAGTGAGCGGCTTGCCGGGGCCGACCGACAGCGAGGGCCTGCCGTAGAGCTTTCGCTGCAATGCGGGCGAAAGCGGCCCACGAGTAACCTCGCCACATGCCGCGCAAACTGACTGACGACGAAATCACGGCGCTCCTCGACAGCCGTCCAGGCTGGGCGATCCTGACCACCATCGATAAGGACGGGTTCCCACACACCGTGCCGCTGGGCTACTTTCGGATGGACGGTGACGTCGTCATGGGTGTGCGAGATGGCACGCGCAAAGTGGCCAACGTAGAGCGCAATCCGAACGTGAGCGTCATGCTCGAAGACGGCTCAACCATGGCGGATATCCGCGGGGTGATGTTCCAAGGTCACGCGCGCATCGTTCGGGAGCCCGCTGAAACGCTGGAGCTCGCACGCCACGGCGCCCGGTCACGCGGCGTGCCGGAGTCCGAGTGGCCCACAGCGCCGAGACCGGGTGCCACCTACATCTACGTGACCCCCGCGCGAACCCTGTCTTGGGACTACGGCGACTCGGCGTCAGACGACGAATAGCCTCGGCGGACCTCCACGTCCGCGCCGACGCCCGCGTCCTGCAATCGCCGTTCTTCACCGAAAAGGGCTATCTGGTCGGCACACGCGACCGCTCGGATCTGTCCTATGAGCGCCCGCTGTCGATGGACGTCCCTGCGCCCGCGCGCTGGTAGGAGGCAAGCGGCGCGGCCGCGCAACCCACACATTCCGGCTCCGCCCTAGGCAGGAACCGAAGACCGTCCAGAAACATGACACGCAGATGAGACTGCGCACCGGCGACACGGGGTGAGACTGGGGGATGCCGAGCACAGCAGCGAGTCCCTCGATGCGTTCGTCTTGAGCCCTCTACTCACAGATTCATACTTCGACGGAACGCTGTTCGGGCCCGTTTTACTGAGCGGCCGATGACCAATCGAAAATGCTCAACCGTAACTCGATTCGCGTAAAGCTTATAGGTTGCACATTGGTCACGAACGTGGGACAAATCTCGCTGGTCACGTCGTGAGAAACGAAGCATCGTCGCATTTCAGAGGTAGGCAATTGGTCACCAAGCATGAGAAGTCACACCACTGTTGTGGCTTGTCAAGTGAAATTTCCAGACGATGTCCAATTGGGCATGGAAGGGAGAATTTCGATTGAAAGGCGACCGATCTCAATCGCGGCGCGCATGCATAAAGCACACAGACCGTTGTTTGTTGCGCTGAGTTTCGGCGCGAGCTCTCTGTGAACTCTCGGTGATCGAGGGTTGTCGATCAGTGCCCCAAGGGGTTGTTCGTGGCCTCGTCTTCGACCAGGGGTCATGTGTGCTCGACCTGGCCACGGGACGGGGAGCTGTCGCGGCTGACGTAACCGATTATGCGCGTGCCCGAATACCCGATAAGAGAAGTCCGATTGCTTCGTTAGTGCCAACCTGCAGGTGGGGTGACGATCATCGTTCTCTGTCCCACCGGAAGATTACGCCGGTGTACATGCCGCTGAGCGCACGTGCAGCGGTGGCGATGTCGACGCTTGCATCGATTTCGCCGTGCAACTGGCCGGCCTCCAGTACGGGCAGCAGGTCTGCCAGGAACTGCGGCTCGTAGCGAATGGGGCCGCCGGCGTCAAGGACGTACCCAGCGTCGCCGATCTGGAACGCGAGTACCGTTACGCCGCCGCCTGGTGCCTCTACATCGGCTGGTTGACCACACCGTTGGAGAACTACGGCTGGGAGATCAACGTCGCCAACCACATCCGACTCGCGACCGCCTACCGTGACCTGGATTCGAGAACTGTCCTGGCAGCGTTGTAGGTGCACCTGCTATTGCAGCCGTACGCCGGCGCGAGTGCGGTTCGGCATGATGTCCTGTCAGGCTTGGGAATCGCGACGTGCGGGCCGTGACAACTCGACATGCGCCCTCGATGGCGCCACGCGAAACGTGAATCGGGAGCTGATCGTGCAACTGCTCCGGTGACGTCAAAGGAGCGCCGCAATCGGCGGCGGCAGCCTTTCGCCTGCTAGGCCGGGGGTGTTGCGGTGTTGGCCGTCGTACCGGGATCGCAGCGCAACCGGGTCACGGCGCTTACCACAGTGCCGGTCAGGGCCAACGCGGCAACAGCGCTCAAGGCCAGCGGCATCGATACCGCCGACAGACCACCGACGAGGGCGGGACCGATTGCGCCACCGCCGTAGAGCATGAAGTTGAACAGTCCTTCGGCGATGGCGCGGTCGCCAGGTGGTACCAGCTCGGGGACGCGGCTCACCAGGATGACTTGTGCGGCGGCGAACCCGACGGCGGCCATCGCGACCCCGGTAGCTACGAATACCGGCAGGGGGCGCCAGCCGGTCAGCGAGGCAGCCGCCGCTGTGAGCAAGCCCAGAAGCGCAGTGGTCTGCCAGAGTGGCTGGCGGCGGCGCCACAGTGCGGCGAGAAGAGGGCCGGTCAGTACCCCGCACAGCGCCGCGGGCAGCAGGACGGAACCGGCATGCAACGCCGAAATCTGTTGTCTGGCCAATAGTTCGGGAGCGGCGCTCAGCATTGCGAAGTACCCGGCGAACAGAGTCAGGCCCGCGGTGGCCCCCGACAGTACTCCCGGTGCGGTCACGACGCTACGCGGTACGAATCCACACGGGTGGCGACGCATGTGGAAGACGAGCGCTACCACCGCACAGATCGCGGCCCCACCCATCGTGAGCAGCCCAGCAGGGGCGAGGTCCGCAGACGTGCTGTGCAGGAGCGCGATGATCGCAGCAGCGACCACACACAGCAACATTGCTCCGGTGACGTCCAGGTGTTGGCGACGGTCGGCGCCACCGGGGGTCAGCCGTAGTGCGGGGGCGAGCATCACCAGCGCCAGCGCGGGCACCGCCATCGGTGCACGCCAACCCAGATGGGCAGTGAGCAGGCCGCCGATCAGGGTGCCGCTGCCCGACGCGGTGGCCTGGCATACCGCCACCGCTGCCAGAGCGCGGACTCGACCCCGTCGATCCAGTACCTGGGCGATGCAGGCGTATACGCAGATGATCATGCCGCCGGCACCCAGGCCGCCTAGCAGTCGACCGATTACGACGAGGGTGAGGGCCGGCGCGGCGGCCGCCAGGATCGAACCGGCCGCGATGGCCACCACCGAGAATCCCAGCGTCGTGCGGAGCCCCCACCGTTGCGCAAAGTAACCACCCAGCGGCATCGCCACCGCCGATCCAAGCGACCACACCGAGATGATCCACTCGGTGGCCGCGAACGACACTCCCAACGCCGAGGAGATCGAGGGCAGGGCCACCGACGGTGCTCCGACGGCGACGGAGACCGGAGCGACCAACGCTCCCAACATGATTCCGATCCGCCGCGCCGACACCGTCCTCGGGTGATCCGGCGGAACGGCCACAACGTCAGAGATTTTTGTCTCGGATCCAGACGCGGATGGCCTCGATGTGGCACGCCTTGAGCTCGAGGGGCAGCCAATGTCCGGCGGGCATGCTCACCACTGTGAGGTCTGCGCACGCCGCGCGCATCGGATCCCCCTGGCGGTTGCCGGTGATGCTGCAGATCTGATCGAAGTCGCCGTTGATGAACAGCACCGGCTGGGACAGGCGGCCGTCATCGGGTGCCTCGCGCGCGTAGGCGAGAGCGGCATCGTCATTGAGGTACCACGCGCAGCCCGGACCGAAGCCGTGAACTTTGAACGCCCGTACCAACACCTCGAAGTCTGCCGGCGGCCAGAGAGTCGGATCGGGGTCGGTCGGTGGAGCTTGGTGCGCGGCCCCGAATCGCCCGC
Organism: Mycobacterium sp. G7A2; assembly: GCF_041902445.1. NCBI lineage: Bacteria > Bacillati > Actinomycetota > Actinomycetes > Mycobacteriales > Mycobacteriaceae > Mycobacterium > Mycobacterium sp. G7A2. Next base: position 56,592 of record NZ_CP169251.1, read on the forward strand.
CGTTGCGTGAGACCAATGCGTTCGGCGAGATGGCCCCGACGCCCGCAGGGTCGCCCGGCCGGAAGATCGACGCCAGTGATGCTGCCGTGTCGGCATCCAGATCGGCAACGGCCGATTCGAAGTGGGTTGTGTAGTAGCGGTAGTAGTCCCATTGCCCGTCGGGGTATTGATCGGCCGGATATATGGTCCGGTCGACGAGTGGGACGACTGTTGCCAGGGCGTGCCCCTGCGGGTGGTAGGCCAGCGAGGTCAGGACGACGCCGCGACTACGCCCGGGCTGGTGTGCGGTGAGATCGCCGACGACGACACTGCCCCAATCGTGGCCAACCCAGATTGCTGGCTTGCTCCCGAGATGATCGTGGAACTCTGCCATGTCGGTCACGACGTCTTCGATGGTGTAAGCGTCGGTGGCTGCGGGTGTGGCGGATCCGCCGTAGCCGCGAAGGTCAGGAGCGACGCAGCGCCAACCGTCAGCGGCGAACGCTTCCAGTTGAGCACGCCACATCAGTCCGATGCTGGGCCAGCCGTGGACGAAGATCATCAGGGGACCGTCGGCGGGCCCGCACTCGAGGAAGTGCGTCGTGTGCCGAGACGTGGTGAAGGTGTGTGAGGCCAAGCTGCCGGACATGAGACTCCCGTCAAAAGCAATGATCTTTGCTTTTACTGTAAGCAGGCTGGCTCGAGAAAAGCAAAGAATATTGCGTAAACTTGGTGGATGTCTGACCGTGAAATCTCGAGTCGCCCCGAAAGACGGTCCAGTCGGGTGTTGGGCGCGATCTATTCCTCAGTCGGAGAGCTCATGGGGGAGGGCGCCACCAAGATCAGCTTTCCCGTCATTGCCGAACGGGCCGGGGTCAACCCGACGACGTTGTACCGACGTTGGCGCGACGTCAATGCACTCCTCGAGGAGGTCGCGGTCGCCGCCCTGACCCGCGATGGCGACTCGGCCCCCGACACCGGATCGCTCGAACAGGACCTCACGGAATGGGCTGTCGTCATCACCCGCGACATCACCCGCCCGAAGCGAACCCGCTATCTGCGCGCGATGGTATCGGCTCGGGTGGACCTCGTGTCGAGCTGCCCCGTCATGGAGACGCGGCGCGAGCAGGCGTCGGAGATGGTCCGCCGAGCCCATGAGCGCGGCGAGACCACGCCGACGGTCTCACAGATCCTCGACCACGTCATCGCTCCGCTCTATCACCACGTCGCTTTCGCGCTCGATGTCGATCAGGAGTACGCACGACGGCTGGTCCGTGATGTGCTCGCGATGGTTCGTTGAGAAGCGCACACGAGCTGGCCGAGCGGCGACGCCTGGCAGACATCCGCGCAACGCCTCGATCTCGGCGGCAGCCTCATGCACTGCCACCCACGGGTATGTGTACACCGGCGCCTAATCATGCGGCCGGGCCATCGGAAGCCTTGGCGTTGAACGCACCACGCTATCCGTTGCCGGTGCTCACCTCCAGGTCCTGGTGGGAGACGGCAAGTGACGCCTGGTGGCCCAAACTGTACTGGGCGATACAAGGAATGTACTATTCAGTACAGCAGCCTTCAGCCAGCGGATCGAGGAGGCGACCATCAAAGCGACACCGACTACGGACCGCGGTCGCGCGACCGTCGGGCGAATCATCGACGCCGCCTGTGATCTCTTCGGTACGCAGGGCATTCAGTCCACCTCGCTCGACGAGATCAGCGCTTCCGCCGGCGTCGGACGCAGTCAGCTCTATCACTTCTTCGTCGACAAGTCCGATCTCATCGCCGAGGTGGTCGCCGTTCAGGTCGACCGTGTCGTTGCCGGCCTCACCCCGACGTTCGAGGCGATGTCGACAGCGGCCGACGTCTACGCCTGGTGCGACGAGGTCGTCACCTTTCACGCCGCGTCCACGACGTCCATTCGCTGCCCCATCGGGTCGCTGATCCACCAACTCCGGGATGACGATGTGGCAGCCCGCCGGGCATTGGTCGCCGGTTTCGCACGATGGGAACAGCTGCTGGAGGCCGGACTTCAACGTGTGGATGAGTCCGGAGGCCTGAACAAGGGTACGGATGCCGGCGCGTTGGCCTCCGCTTTGCTCGCGGCCTACCAGGGCGGCGTGCTGCTGTCCAATGCGACCGGCGACGTGGCGCCGTTGCGGCGAGCCCTTCGGGGAGTCGCCGACGCGGCACTCACCGGACCTCCCCGTCCGGGCGAAGCGAGAAGGGCGAGGAGCGCTTGAACAAGCGCGGTCATCGCATGTGTTCCAGACCTTTCACATGAACCGAAATCTGCAGTGAAGTAACGATTGTCGAGGAGAAGCCATGAGCGGTGCCGACCGATTCGACGCGGTGGTGGTCGGCGGCGGCCCGGGCGGTGTGACTGCGGCTGTTCGCCTCGCAGCCCACGGGCTCGCCGTCGCCCTCATCGAAGACCGACTGGTCGGCGGGGAATGCCACTACTGGGCATGCAATCCAACCAAGACGCTGATCCGACCCATCGAGGTCCTCCAGCTCGCCAGAGCGGTTCCCGGAGTGCGGGAGGTCGTGACGAGCCAGAATGTGGACGTCGAAGCCGTGTTGAACAAGAGAGACGTCATCGTCGATCACCTCACCGATCGCGACATTGTCGCCAACCTGAGGCAGAACGGCATCGAGGTCGTTCACGGTCGAGGTCGCCTCCACGGGGAGCGCACGGTGGCGGTCGTCGAACCCGATGGCTCGCAGCATCGCCTGTACGCCACCAACGCCGTCATACTCGCCACCGGAACAAGCCCTTTTGTCCCTGACCTCGACGGGTTGAGGTCTGCGGCGCCGTGGACCAATCGAGATCTTGCGACCATGACCGGCGTTCCTGCCAGGAGCATCGTTTTCGGCGGCGGAGTCGTCGGTGTGGAGAGCGCGACGATCCTGTCCGGGCTCGGAAGCGACGTCACCCTGCTGGTGCGTGGGCCCGCACTGCTGCGGGGTTCCGAACCCTTCGTCGGTGCGCGTGTCGCGCGCGCGCTGCAGGATCGCGGCGTCGAGATTCATTTCGACTCCACGGTGACATCGGTTGCGCGAAATGATTCCGGTGGTGTCAGCGTCACCACGACTGATACCGACCTCAGAGCCGACGAAATCGTCGTCGCCACCGGCCGTTCGGTCAACACCGGGGACTTGGGGCTGGAGACCGTCGGCCTGCCCGTGGGAGGCTTCGTCGCGGTCGATGACCACCTCACGGCGACCGGGGTCGACGGCAAGTGGCTCTACGCGATCGGTGATACGACCGGTCGGGCACTGCTGTCGCATGTTTCCCAGTACCACGCCGGCATCGTGGCAGATATCGTGGCAAGCCGCGCGCGGGGCGCCGGAGCCGACGGTCCGGAGTCGACCGCACGAGACACCGGCCGCCTGGCACAGATCATCTTCACAGATCCGCAGGTGGTGGAGGTCGGCTATACCGAAGCAGTCGCGCGCGCAGCAGGATTCACCGTGACGACGCGCAACGCGCACTACCCCGGAGAGCTCGCAGAGCTGTCGATACTCCGCGACGGCTTCGACGCCGAGGGGAAGCTGGTGATCGACGCGGACCGCGACACGCTTCTGGGAGCCACGTTCGTCGGACCGGATGTCGCGGAACTCGTACAGGCGGCGACCGTTGCCGTGGTCGGCGAGGTCCCGCTGTCGGTGCTGCGCCACGTGGTCGCGCCTCATCCGTCACTCAGCCAGGTCTGGAACCCGTTGCTCGCGGCGAGTTGACATTCTGCCCTCGAACTCGGCTGCCAGCAGCATCGAAAGCGTGAACCACACCTGCACGGGTCGCGCAGCGATGGACGAGACGGTCACGTTCGTCGTCGACGAGGGGTAGGTCGGTCCGGACACGATCAGCCTTTGCCGTGGCAAGCCTCTTGCTTCGTGGGGATGAGTTGGACAGCTGCCGGCGGTTCTTGGGAGTCGAAGCAGTGTCGTAGCGACAAGGAAGGCTCACCATGAAGATCGTTGTCATAGGCGGAACCGGGCTCATCGGCTCGAAGTTGGTGGAGACGCTGACCGAACGTGGTCATGACGTCACCCCCGCAGCCCCGTCGACGGGCGTCAACGCCTACACCGGGGAAGGCCTGGCTCAGGTGTTGTCCGGGGCGGACGTCGTCGTCGACGTCTCGAACTCGCCGACACTCGATGACGCTGCGCGGGAGTTCTTCCAGACCGCGACGACCAATCTGCTCGCCGCGGAGGAGAGCGCCGGTGTGGCCCATCACGTTGCGCTGTCCGTCGTCGGTACCGACCAGTTGGCTGCGCAGAGCGGCTACTTCGACGCGAAGCTGCTCCAGGAGAACCTGATTGCCGAAGGGCCGATCCCATACACGATCGTGCACGCGACGCAGTTCTTCGAGTTTCTGAACACCCTTGCCGACTCGGCCACCGTGGATGACACAGTGCGGATGCCACCGGCCTACTTCCAACCGATGGCTGCCGCGGACGTCGCCGAAGGCGTCGCCGGCGCTGCGGTCGAGGAGCCGGTCAACGGCGTGGTCGAGATCGGGGGTCCGACAGCGGTCCTGCTGCCCGACCTGTTGCGCACGGCGTTGACCGCCGTCGGCGACAGCCGCGCCGTGGTGGCCGACCCCGAGGCCAAGTACTGGGGTATCGAACTCGGAGAACGCACCCTGTTGCCCGGCCCGGCGGCCCGCCTCTTCGCCACGCGGTTCGAGGACTGGATCGTCAGGGCAGCAGCCCGGGGCTGAGGCGGCGGCGTCCGTGGCCGCACGAGCGCGCAGTGGGGCGGGTTAGACTGCACACCGCCACATCAAGACCGGACCAGCCCGCGGCAAGGGTGACGGCGAGGTCCACGCACAGCGGGCGCGGTGATGCGAATGTCGACCCGGGGTCGGGAAGTGCCTCTTCGCGGTCGCGAGGCCGAGCGCAAGACCCTCGATGACCTCATCGCAGGTGTCGGACCGGGTAGCTCGCAGGTGCTGGTTCTGCGCGGCGAGGCCGGCGCAGGCAAGACCGCCCTGCTCGACTACCTCGTCGAGCGTGCCCGCGACCACCACCTCGTGCAGATCGCGGGCGTCGAGTCCGACATGGAGCTCGCCTACGCCGGCCTGCAGCAACTGTGTGCACCGATGCTCGCGCACCTGGACGTCCTGGCCGAGCCGCAGCGTCACGCGCTCGAGGTGGCGTTCGGTCGGGAGGTCGGCGCCCCGCCCGACCGCTTCCTGGTGGGGTTGGCGGTGTTGAGTCTGCTGGCCGCGGCCGCCGCGGCCCGGCCGCTGGTGTGCGTCATCGACGATGCCCAATGGCTGGATCAGGTGACGGTGCAAACCCTGGCATTCGTGGCCCGGCGCCTGCTTGCTGAACCGGTCGCACTGGTATTCGCTGTGCGGGACAGCCCCGAGTTGTTGCAGGGACTGCCAGAGTTGACCGTCAGCGGCCTGTCGGACGCCGACGCGAGGGAGTTGCTCGAATCGGTGATGGTGGGTGGCATGGATCCGCGCGTGCGTGACCGGATCGTCGCCGAGACCCGCGGCCTGCCGCTGGCAATTCTCGAGGTGCCCAGAAGCATCTCTGCCGCGGAACTGTCGGGTGGCTTCTGGATTTCGGGGAAGCGCTCCTCGCCGGCGGCTGTCGAGAAGGGTTTTGTGCGCCGGATTCAGGCACTTCCCGAGAAGACGCAACTGCTGTTGCTCGTCGCCGCGGCCGAGCCCATCGGCGATGCCGGGTTGTTCCTCGGCGCGGCCGCACAATTGGGAGTGTCCATCGATGCTCTGGCCCCTGCTGAGGCGGACGGTCTGATCGTCTTCGGTCCCCAGATGCGGTTTCGTCATCCGCTGATTCGATCCGCCGCCTACCGGGCGGCAGATCTGGCTGACCGCAGGGCGGCCCACCGCGCCTTGGGTGATGCGACGGACGCCATGACAGATCCGGACCGTCGGGCGTGGCATGCGGCGCAGGCCGCCGCTGGTCCCGACGAGACGATCGCCGCCGACCTCGAACGTTCGGCGCAGCGCGCTCAGCAGCGGGGCGGAGTTGCTGCGGCGGCGACATTTCTGGAACGCGCGACGGCGTTGACGGCAGACCCTGGGATGCGAGGCACCCGGGCTCTGGCCGCGGCACAGGCCAAGCGCGATGCGGCCGACGCCTCAGCTGCCCACGCGTTGTTGTCCATCGCCGAGACCAGCGATGTCTCGCCGCTGCAGCAGGCACAGGTGGCGAGGCTCCGAGCCCAGATGGACTTCGTAGGCAGCCGATCCGGTGAGACGGGCGCCCCGCGGGTCGCCGAGACCGCGGCGGCACTGCTCGATGCTGCCCGAAGGCTCGAACGCGTCGACGACTACAGCTCGCGGGAATGCTACCTCGAGTCGATAGCAGCCCTGATCTACGCCGGCCGCCTCGCCGACCCGGTCGCCCTCCAGCAGGTCGCCGAGGCCGCGCTCGCCGCCCTCGCCCATACTGCCGGAGACCTGCGACCCGTCGACCTCTTGTTGAAAGGCATGGCGCAGCGAATCACCGGCGGTCTCCGAGCCGGCGCCGACACGTTGCGCGCGGCCCTTGCCGGGATGCGCCACCAGGCTGACACAGACCCGCCCGCCGTCGGGCGGTGGTTGCGGGTGCCCGGCTTTCCGATCCTGCAGGAATCGGCCGCCCACGAACTGTGGGACGAACAGACCGTGCGGCACCTGTCGACCACCGCGGTGAACCATGCGCGCGACACGGGTGCGCTCGCCGGCCTGCCGCGCGCGCTGACCTACCGCGCCGGAGTGCACCTGCTCTCAGGAGAGTTCGCCCAGGCCGGGCAGCTACTCGGCGAGGCCGCCTCGATCACCGAGGCAACCGCTGGTAGGTCGCCGGTGCGCTACCACTCGGTGTTGCTGGCCGCATGGCGTGGCGACTCCGCGACCGCCGGCCACCTCGTCGACACCGCCGCCGACGACGGCACTCTCCGCGGTGAGGGACGACTACACGGCCTCACCCGTTACGCCTCCGCCGTGCTGAACAACGGCCTGGCCCGCTACGACGAGGCGTTCGCCGCCGCCCGCGTCGCGTGCAACCATCTGGACCTGGGTTTCCACGGCTGGTGCCTGTACGAACTGGTGGAGGCCGCCACCCGCAGCGGAGAAGACAACGCGGCGAAGGAAGCGGTCGCTCGCCTCGAGGACAGTGCAGGAGTCAGCGGAACCGACTGGGGCTTAGGAGTTTTGGCGAGTGCACAGGCAATGCGGGCAGCCGACGACACCGCCGACGGGCTGTTCACCGAAGCCGTCGAGCGGCTGAGCCGCACCCCCATCGCAGTGCACCTGGCCCGGACGCGGCTGCTGTACGGCGAATGGTTGCGGCGGGCGAATCGGCGCACCGACGCTCGACGCGAGCTCGCCGCGGCGCACGATGCTTTCGACCGGATGGGCGCGCAGGGATTCGCAGAACGGGCCCGCCGCGAGTTGGCGGCCACCGGCGAGAAGGTCCGCCGGCAGCAGACGCGCACGGGCGGGGAGCTGACTGCCCAGGAGGCGCAGATCGCCCGTCTGGCCGCCGAGGGACTGACCAACCAAGAAATCGGCGCCCAACTGTTCATCAGCTCCCACACCGTGGAATGGCATCTTCGGAAGGTCTTTCCCAAGCTGGGAGTGACCTCGCGCCGGCAACTGCGCGCATTGTCCTTCTGAGCCCATCCGGGCACCGTCGCCGGGTTCTCCGTGCGTCACGCACCCCTGGGCAGCGGACTCTCCGCCAACACCTACGGACCCTCGATACGCCACTACGGACAACCAAGGGTCCGCATCGGCCGCGCTGCCGCGATCGTGAAATACGACAGCAGCCGGAAATGAGGAGACCCGATCATGACCGTCACCTATCTGCCCACCGCGACGACGCCCGACCCTGCCCTCGCCATTGGATTCGCGAGGGAGGTCGAGCCACTCATCGACGTCCTCACCCGCCGGGCCCGGCGGCTCACTCGGTGTGAGGCCGATGCCGAGGACCTCCTGCAGGACACCCTGTTGCGGGCGTACACCGGCTTCCACACCTTCGAAGCAGGCACCAACCTCAAGGCGTGGTTGTTCCGTTGCCTCTACAACCGGTGGGTCAGTGGCTACCGCGCGAAGCAGGCACGGGTCGCCGAGGTGCTGACGGACAGTGTCGACGAGCGCGACCTGGCCGCTACGGCGTCCTACCTGCCCGGTAGCGGCCGATCGGCCGAAACCGAGATACTCGAATCACTGCCCGACGCCGACATCAAGGCGGCAATGCGCGCCCTACCCGACGGCTTCGCCGAAGTCCTGTACTACGCCGATGTCGAGGGTTACACCTACGCCGAAACCGCCGAAATACTCGGAATTCCGGCCGGAACCGTGATGTCGCGGGTCTTCCGCGCCCGCAAGCGGCTGCGCCTCGCGCTGGCCCACCGGGCTCACTTCCGTATCGAATCCGTGACCGCGCCCGTCGTCGCCTGAGTGGAGGATCCCAGTGGAACTTTCGAACAAGACTGCCCTGATCACCGGCGGGACAGCGGGCATCGGACTGGCTTGTGCGCGCCTGTTCGCCCGTGAGGGCGCCACCGTCGCCATCACCGGGCGTGACGCGGCCCGCGGTGCCGCCGCGGCCGCGGAGATCGGCGCTGCCGTCCGATTCCTGCGAGCCGACCTGGCCGACGTGGAGTCGGTGTGGGCACTGGTGCGGCACGCCGGTGCGGTCGACATCCTCGTCAACAACGCCGCGAGCTTCCCGGCAGCGCTGACCCTGGACCAGCAACTCGACTCGTTCGAGACGACATTCGACACCAACGTCCGCGGCGCCTACTTTCTGGCTGCCGGCCTCGTGCCCGGCATGCTCGACCGAGGGCACGGCAGCATCATCAACGTCACCACAATGGTCGCGTCCAAAGGCGTACCCGGGGCCGGTGCCTACAGCGCATCCAAGGCGGCTCTGGAATCCCTCACCCGAACCTGGGCGGCCGAGTTCGGTCCGTCAGGAATCCGGGTGAACAGCGTCGCCCCGGGGCCGACCAGAACCGAAGGCGTCGAGGCAGAGTGGGGCGAAACCAACGAACAACTGGGGCGCTCACTGCCCCTGGGACGCACGGCCAGCCCCGACGAGATCGCCCAGGCCGTGCTGTTCCTCGCCTCGCCGCGCGCCACATTCATCACCGGCTCGGTGCTGCACGCCGACGGTGGCGGCAGCGCCATCTGAGATACCCGAAGGAAGACATGGTCACTCGATACGATCCCTCCTGGGAGGACGCGCTGACGGTTCTGCAGGAGGTGACGCCCCCGTTCATCCCGTCCGGTGCGCACGCCATGACCGTTGTCGTGGACTACCCGCCGGGCAGCCCCGGCGCCCCGCCACACCGCCATCCTGGCGGGCCGGCATTCGGCCTGGTGCTGGAGGGCGAAATGCTCTTCGAAGTCGAAGGCCAGCCACCCCGGGTGGTACGGGCAGGGCAAGCCTTCTGGGAACCCGGCGGCGACGTGATCCATTACTCGGACGCCAACAACCGCGACGACATGAGATGCCGCTTCACCGTCACGATGCTGTGCGCTCCGGGCGAACCCATGCTCGTACTGGTCGACGACGACGAGCTCGACGCCCGCAAGCACCTGCGAGTCTCGCCCGAGGAGTAGTGCCGGCCGTGGGCTGCCCTCAGGGAGAACTCACGTGGCTTAGCTCAGGGGTTCCGACAGGCTCTCGAAACCCCTGAACTGGGCGCCGCGGTCCTCAGGAGTCCCACATGGCAGGGACCAAGCGGAACCCGTTGCGGCCGAGGGCGGCATGGCAGGCCGCCGGGACCGGCAGATGCGCGCGTGCCCCCATTTGCCGGTGCCGCTATGGGTGAGCGCCGCTTCAGCGTCCCGACATTGCCGGAAGGACGTGATCAACGAGCAGCGGCGCCAAGTCGCCGGGGTAGGGGCATTGCCGCACCGGTTGCCAGCGCAATTCCTCGATCTCAGCGGCAGCCCCACGCACAGCCACCCACGGGTGCGTGTACACGGTCGCCTCAACCATGCGGCCGGGCTCATTGGCAGCCTCGGCGGTGAACACACCGAGCAACGTCAACCGTGCTACATCCAGCTCCACGGCAAGCTCTTCGGCCACCTCACGAATCGCCGCAGCTGTCGAGGACTCACCGGCCTCGGGTTTACCACCAGGGAGCATGAAACGATTCGTGTTCCGTTTGCGAACCGTGAGCACACCGCCACGGTCGTCGCGAAGAACGACAGCACTGACCCGAATCGTCGACTCCGGATTTCCCGCATTCGCCCCGCGCATGGTGCCGTACGTTACGGCAGGACCAGCAGTTTGACCCCACGCTTGGTCGAGCCAGGAGAACCAGAACCTGTAAACGGATGAGCGTCAGTCAATTCGGCTTGGTGGGAGGTATCTCGGGAAGGTGGAATTCCTGCATCGACGCCGTCAGTGCCTCACGCAGGGTGCCGACTGCGGGGGTGTCGAGCCAGTAGCGGACTGCGGTGTGGATGGCGGCGACGACCAGGGCAGCCGTCAGGCGGGGTTTGAGTTCTGCTGGGTCTGAGCTGGTGCGGGTGGCGATTTCGGCGGCGATGGCCTGTTCGACGTGGGCATCGGATTTTCGCTCTTCGGCGAACAGGGATGGTTCGTTGCGGATCAGCTGTGACCGAGCGATCCAGTCGCGGTCGGGTTCGCCGGGGAACAGCTCGAGCACGGCAGCAGTGAGCGCATCGTGGAGGGATTCGTGGGCTGGCCTCGCGCGCAGGGCTGAACAGAAGTTTTCGGCGCGAAAGGTCGCGACGCTGACGATGGCGGCCTCTTTACTGGGAAAATAGTTGTTGAACGTGCGTGGCGAGATTCCTGCCTCCGCGGCGATGTCCTCGACGCGGACGTGCGCGATTCCCCGTTCGACTGCCAGCCGCAGTGCGATGGAACTGAGCTGGGCGCGGGTGTGGCGTTTCTTGCGTTCGCGCAGTCCGAGGCCGTCGTCATGCTCAGGGGCGGTCATGGGGTGAATTTTCGTTGCTGTGGGCAAAGGCGTACTCGCGCAGGGTACGTGGCGTGTCCGATTGGTGACCCAACAGGTAGGACGTCAGGCGGGTGGACAGCAGCATGTTCCGGGCGAGGATACCGAGTCGAGTCCTCGGTACCGAGATGTTGGTGAAGAGTCCGGACTGCTTCTGTGCGACCAGAGGGCGTTGGGCCGCTTCGTAGCGGTCCAATGCTGCGGTGATCGGGCCGCCCGCAGCTATCTCGCCGGCGAGTCGGTACGCGCCGGCCAGCGCCAGTAGTGCGCCGGCGCCCGAGGCCGGTGATGCGCAGTAGGCGGCATCGCCGACCAGGACGACGCGTCCCTTCGACCAGGACGGCATCTGCACTTGGTCCAGGGCGTCGAAGTAGAAATCCCCGGCGGCATCGGCGGCAGCGAGCATCTGGGGGACATACCATCCCATCCCGGCGAACGCCTCCCGAAGCAGCCGCCGCTGCGCGGCGATATCGCGGTAGTCATAGCTCAGCGGGTACTTGCTGTGGAACATGAAGTTCATCAGCCCCTGCCCGGTCTCAGCGCGGAACACGGCTGCCGACCGGCCGGGCTCGTTGTAGAACGTGGTCCAAAGGCTCTCGCCCACAGCAAGATCGGCGCTGGCGACTGCGTAATAGTGGTGTTTGAAGACACGGAAACTCTCTTCCGGCCCGAACGCCAGACGTCTTACGCCGGAATGGATTCCGTCAGCGCCGACTACCAGATCGAAGCGTCGCTGAGACCCGCCGCGGAAGGTCACGTCGACTCCGTCACGGTCTTGATCAAGGGCAGTGACTGCATCGTCGAACAGGTACTCGACGTCGTCGTGAGTCGCCTCGTTGAGCAGGGACGCCAGATCTCCGCGGGTGATTTCGATGTCTTCGGAACCCACCATGGCATGCAGGCCGGCTGTCGTGACGCGTGCGCGTTGACGATCGCGGCTGTCTACGAATCGCATGCCTTGGGTGTTGAGCGCGTGGGCCCGGACGGCCGCACTGAGGCCCATTCGGTTGATGATGTCCAGCGCTTCACCCCGGATGTCGACACCATTGCCGCCTGCGCGCAGGGCGGGGGCCTGCTCAACGATGGCCACCTCGAAACCGCCTCGGACGAGCCAGTACGCAGTAGCAGGGCCGGCGAGACTGGCACCGGAAATCAAGACTGAAGGCTTCGGCATGGTTAGCAACGCTACCTAATTATTGCTGGGCACGCAATATTGCGCGATGCGTAACTTTAGGTCCGTCGGCGTAGTGGTCCTGTTAGACGAGCGGGCCCGATGGCTACGACCCGGCAAACCATGCTGATCCGGATCGCCTGTCGCCGCCGCTGACTGATGCAGCCTGCCGCTTGACCTGAACCGAAGTTGAGGTCTTACGCTCGGCTGCGCAAGCTGGACAACACATCTGGGCGCATCGTGCTCGCACCAAGACCGGTTGTGCTGTAGTGCATGCACGCTGGCTTGCGTGATGCCCCACCCCGAATGGGACACCGGACACCTCGAAGGCCAGCCCGAGGCGGGAACGATGACTCGCCAGGCGACGTCGCGCGGATCGCCGACGTCACCATCACATCAATCGGTCGGGTGTGAAGGTGACGTCAACTCCGCCCACCGTCATGGTGACCTGACCTTCGAGCACCATCACCTGCGCCGCGATCCGCCGATCGACAGTCTCAGCCAGCCGCTGCACCGGATCGTGCGGTATCTGCACCACGGACAGATTCGACAGTCCCGCCACTTTGGGGCCGACGGTGCGCCACCAGCTGGGCACTCCGGCTGCGAAGGGGAACAGCAGCACCTGTTCGCCTTGGCCGGCCGCCTTGCTCAAGGCGCGTTCATCGGGCTGGCCGACGATGATCCACTCCAGAATCCGGCCCGTGTAATCGGCGAGTCGCAAGTCCGGTACGCCAGGAGTGGACAGGCCCGCTCCGAACGTCAACTCGCCGTCGACGTCGCTCAACCGGTGCGCACGCAGCCCAAATGCCAGCAAGCGCAATACCATCCGCTCATCGGTCTCACTGGGGTGACGGGCGACGGTCAGCGAGTGATCGGCGTAGTAACCGTGATCGATATCGGAGACGCCGAGTTCCACCTTGAACACCGTTGCGGAAAGGGCCACGCCTCAGTGTCCACCCTGGAGGTTTCCCTCGACCAGTCGGTGGTGCCCGTGATGGCTGCAGCGGGCCGTCGGGTGTCAGATCGGCGCCGGTTCCTGGAGAATGGCGGTGTGGGTCCGAAGCGCCATCACCGAGACCGGGCGGGTCGTCGAATGGGTTGAATGATCCGGTCTCCTCGTGAGGATGACGTCACCGCTGACCACCCGGCAAGACACGTTGCTTTCAGGCAAGAAGTGGCCGCGTGAAAATGGCCGGACGGTGCGGGTCGCGGTGATGTGGCGGATCCTCCGACCTACCCGCAGCCCGGTAGGGCAGGTTCGCGTAGATTCGTTCCCGCAATCCCAGCACCAGAAGCAGCATCCGACGAAGGCCATCATGTCTGACGATCAGAACCCCGACGTCCCGCCGAATCATCTGTCCATCGATCCGCGCAGCGAGTTCTACGACGAAGAGGTCCTGCTGCGTGATGTGGGCATCCGTTTCAACGGCGTCGAGAAAACGAATGTGCACGAATACGACGTGACCGAGGGCTGGGTGCGTGTCGAGGTTCCTACCGCCAAGGATCGCCGCGGGAATCCCATGGTCGTCAAGCTGAAGGGCACGGTGGAACCCTATTTCCGCGGAGAAGAATAGGGACGTGGCGAAATAGCACACTGTGCCAGCAGGTGTGAACGCACCAACCCGGGCAGAAGAGCGCGAGCGGCGAGCTGATCGAGGTAGGAGCATTCGCTTCCGGCGTGGTCGCCCGACCACGCTCAGCCCGGACTGGGCGCTTCCAACGGCAGGCACACGATGAAGCGGGTGTCACCGGGCTTCGACTGCACGCAGATGTTGCCGCGATGCCGGTCCACGACGATTCGCCGTGCCAGATCCAGACCCAGACCGGGTCCTTCGCCTACGGGTTTGGTGGTGAAGAAGGGGTCGAAGATACGGGTGGCGATGTCGTCGGGGATGCCGGGTCCGTCGTCACAGACCTCCACCCGGATCATCGAATCGCCCTCTCGTCGGGTGCGCACCGTCAGCGTGCCGCGTCCGTTCATCGCATACACGGCGTTGTCGATCAGATTGGTCCACACCTGGTTCAGATCGGCTGGATAGCAGCACAACTGTGGCAGTGAGTGGTCGAGGTCCTTGACCAAGGTGATGCGTTTGCCGACCGTGGCGATCCTGTCGCCGAACATCAGCACCGTGCTTCGCAGCATGTCGTGGACGTCGATGCACTGGTAGGGTCCGCGGTCCATCTGGGAGTAGGTCGTTGCGCCGTTGACCAGCGTCGATACGCGGCTGGTGGCCTCAGCGATCTCCCGGGTCCGCATCTCGACGTCGATGATGTGCTTGAGCCAGCAGATGGCGCTGGGCAGCGATGACTGCGTAGCGGCAGCAATACGGTCCAGCCAGCTCTCATCAACACCGGCCTCCACGAAGGTCGAGGCGTAGCGCCAACTTTCCGCCACACCGTGATTGGCGAGCCAGTCGTCCAGCGTCTCTTCGCGATCCGCGGATTGCAGAGGCGACAGCGTCGTCGCGCCGGCCGACAGTTCGGCGATCCCGTCCTGAATGGCGAGCAGTCCGCTCAGCGCGTGCGGAGCGGTGATGGCGAGCTCCGCGAGATGGCGGTGCGATTCGGCCATGCTGTCTCGCAGGTCGGCGACGGCCCGTACGGCGGCCGCCGCAGGATTGTTCAGCTGATGGGTGAGTCCCGCCGTGATGGTCGCAAGCGCGTCGTGCTTCTCTTGCAGGCCGAGGAGCTGACGCTGCCGCAAGTCGCTGGTGACGGAGCGTTCGAGCAGGTGGACTGCTACCGGCCACACCATCTGGGTGAACCGCGCGAAGAATCCGGCCTCGACGACGAACATCCGCGACGGACCCGTCGCCCGTACCGACACGTCGTACACGTGGGTGGCGCCGGAGATCGCACCGAAGTAGGTTCCGCGCTCCGACGTGCGGTGAAGTTCGACGTCGCGGTTGCCCCAGCGCTTCGACACCACCACGTCACCGCCGTCGAGTAGCACGTGGAAGAACTGTGCCGGGTCACCCTCGCGGCAGATCGCGCCCACGGCAGCCGACATACAACGGCCGTTGCCGCACAGGGCATCGAGTTGGTCATCGGTGAGGAATTTGAACAGCAGCAGGGCGCGGAGCTCGTCTTTGAGACTCTGCGGGGCGTGCCGCGGCGGCGCGCCCAGTTCCTCTTTCCACCGGATCTTCGGCTGACCCGTGGTGAGTGACAACGCGTCGTCCATATCAGTCGTCGGTGGCGACGTTCTGGGTTCCGCGGAGGCGGGCTGGAGGGCGGTGCAATTGATACCGCTTCTGCCGCTTGCCGCCTCTGGGCCAGAAGTAACTGCCGGGCTTGCGAGCCTCCTTCGCCAGGAACGACAGTGTGCCCTTGCATACCGACTCTTTGATGGTGGCGGCCAGACGGCCGCCGATGTGCAACGGCAGGGCCTCGTCGTTGAGGTGTGACATCTGGATGGTGCCGGCGTGGCGGCCGAGGCTGATGCACTGACCCACCGACGCCGGGTTCAGACACGTGGGCTCCTTGCCGTCGAGTCGCGCGTGTAACGTGTCGGCGGCATGCGAGGCCAGTGGCATCGCGAGTTGGCAGCTCATCCGTAGCGGCTGCGCCGACGGGGAAGCGGCATCACCGGCCGCGATGATCGAGGGATCGTCGATGCTGGTGAGGGTTTCGTCGGTGAGCAGCCGACCGAGTGCGTCGGTGGAGAGTCCGCTGTCAGTGGCAAGGGTGGGAACACCGAAGCCCGCGGTCCACACGGTGACCGCACTCGGCAGTTCCGTGCCGTCGCGCAACGTGATTCGGTTGCCTGCCACCTGGCTGACGGTGGCGTTCTCGACGACGCTGACGCCGAGCTTCCTCAGCCGCTTGGTCACAGATCGGCGACCATCGTTGGCCAGCGACGGGCCGAGCACACCGGTGACAAGGGTGACGTTTCGGCCGAGCTCGGCCCACTCCGAGGAGGCTTCGATTCCGGTCAGGCCCCCGCCGACGACGACGATCGGCGCCTGCAGTGGGATCTGGGCCAGTCGCTCGGCCAGGCGCTGCGCCGATTCCCATTCGCCCAGCGGCCAGGCGTGTTCCGCAGCACCAGGCACAGTGGCGGGCACCGGGGCGGTGCTGCCCACGGCGTAGACCAGATAGTCGTAGCCCAGGGAGGCGCCGGAGGCCAGCCGCAGTCGGTGGCCGGCGACGTCGATGCGTTGAGCGCTGTCGACCACGAGTTCGGCGCGGTCTGTGAGGATGTCGGCATAGTCCTCGACGGCGTCGTCGTTACCGGCAACCAACTGGTGCAGCCGTATTCGCTCGACGAACATCGGGCGCGGATTGACCAGGGTGATGTCGAGGTCCGAGCGCTGGCTCAAGCGGTTGGCGGCGAGCACGCCGGCATATCCGCCGCCGACGAGCACGACGCGGGTGATGGTCATGGTGGCTCCTTGACGCTGCTGGAGAGGTCGGGCGGAGGCGAGCAGGGCTTCGCCGGAGGTTGACTCCACCACGTGGTGATGCTCCGCTGAATCGTGCGCGACGCGGTGTCGAGTCGTGCACACCTACGACGATGACAGCCGGGCGCGCGACAGGCGCCACGGAAACCCCGTAGTCCTTGGTTCGTGGCGCATGGCCGCGAGACTTATCTCGCCAGGGCAGCGTGCAACACTCGGTCCATGATCGAGCGCAGGATCGACGTCACCACGCCCGAGGGCGAAATGCCCACCTTCATCGTCCATCCGACCCACGGTGGCCCCCATCCCGTGGTGATGTACCTGATGGATGCGCCGGGCATCCGGCCGGCGCTCGTCGACATGGCCACCCGTCTGGCGTCGGCGGGGTACTACGTGATGCTTCCCTACCTCTATTACCGCGGCGGTCCGTTTCGCGAGTTCGGCACGAGCGATGAGGACATGCACGCCCGAAAGGATCTGATGGGTTCGGTCACGCCGGGCAACATCGTCGGTGACGCCGCGGCGCTGTTCGCCGCAGCAGCCGACGACCCGGCGGCGGGTGACGGCCCGGCCGGAGCCGTCGGGTTCTGCATGAGCGGTGGGCTGGCGTTGTCGGTGGCCCGCGCGTTCCCGGGCCGGGTGCGCGCCGCGGCGTCGATCCACGGAGCCTGGATCGTCCGCGACAGTGACGACTCACCGCATCTGCACCACGACACGACCCAGGCCGAGTTCTACTTCGCGTGGGTGGACCCCGACGACACGGCTCCGCCGGAAACCCTCGGCGTGACACGCGACGCGCTCGACCATGCCGGGGTGGTGTACACCGTCGACGTCATCACCGATGCGGTGCACGGGTTCGCCCCAGCCGGGCTGCGCTATGACCGGGCCGCCTCCGAACTGCACTGGGAGCGCGTGCACGACCTGCTTCGCCGAAATCTCTGGTGACGACGCGATCATCTTCGCAGTGGGTGGATCACCTATGACGAGAGGCGAGGAGTGGGCAACGCGGTGTCACCGAGAGGTACACGGTTCTCGGCCGGCAGATAAGGCTCGATGTTGTGCCACGCTCGCTCGATGTAGTCCTGCTTCTCACCGACCGGGGCCACGTAGTGCAACGCCGCTTCGGCCTCGTCCCTCCCGAGCAGTCGCGTGATCACCCACGCGGCGAGGTACTGCGACGCCAAGCAGCCGCCGGCGGTGGCGATGTTGCCCTTGGCGAAGAACGGCTGATTCAGCACGTGCACGCCTGCGGCGATCACCCAGGGCTTGGTGACCAGATCGGTGCAGGCGGGCACATCGCGCAGCAGGCCGAGCTTGGCCAGCACCAGGGCCCCGGAGCACTGCGCGGCGATCAGTTGACGGCCCGGGTCCAACCCGCCCAGCAGTTGCATGATCGCCGGGGTTCGGACCACCTCGCGAGTGGCGATGCCGCTGCCGACGATGACCGCGTCGGCTTCCACCGCCTCCTTGAGGCCGGACATCTGTTCCACGGTGACGCCGTTCATCGACGTCACCCGGGCGGTCGGAGTCGCAATCGTCACTCGCCAACCGTCGCGGCTGATGCGATTCAGCACCCCGAGCGCGATCAGGGAGTCCAGTTCGTTGTATCCCTCGAAAGTCAGAATGGCGATGTGCAAGGTCGATGTCCTCTCATCGGTGGTGTCACCACCGTAGGACGCACTGTGCAGGACTATCAAAGAATTGTCATGGATACACTTCACGGGTGCCCGCCGCGCGATACAAACGTCTCGTCGACGCCTTCGCTGCCGAGATTCGTTCCGGCCAGCTGACTTCCGGCACGCAGCTGCCCACCCACCGCCGCCTCGCCGAGCGGGAGGGCATCGCCGTGGTCACCGCCTCTCGCGTCTACACCGAACTCGAAGCGATGGGTCTGGTGAGCAGTGAGCACGGCCGCGGAACCTTCGTTCGAGATCAGGCGCTGCCTCCCGGCCACGGTATCGACCAGCAGGCGCTCGCGGCCGACACCGTCGACCTCAACTTCAACTATCCAGCCGTGCCCGGCCAGGTCGACCTACTGCGCCTGGCGCTGCGCGAGCTGGCCGGCTCCGGCGACCTGGAATCACTCCTGCGTTACCAACCGCACGGCGGCCGTGAGCGCGACCGGGCGGCCGTGGCCAACCATCTGCTCCACCGCGGACTGGACACCACGCCCGACGGCGTCGTCGTGGTCAACGGCGCCCAACACGGTCTGACCGTCGTCGCCCTGGCCGCTTTGCGGCCGGGTGACCTGGTCGCCGCCGACGCCATCACCTACCCCGGGTTCAAGGTGATCGCTGAAGCTCTGCGCCTCGAATTGGTGCCCATAACAACGACTCCCACCGGACCTGATCTGGACGCGCTGGCGCACCTGTGCGTGGCTCGGCCGGTCCGCGCCGTCTACACCATGCCGACCCTGCACAACCCGCTGGGCTGGGTGATGGACGATGCCGCACGCCGACAACTGGTCGCCATCGCCCGACGGCATCGGTTACTGCTCATCGAGGACGCCTCCTACGCCTACCTCGCCGACCGGCCGCCGGCGCCGCTGGCCGCCACCGCTCCCGATATCACCGTGTATGTCTCCGGATTGTCCAAGAACGTGGCCACCGGACTTCGCGTCGGATTCGTCGCCGCGCCGCGATCGCACATGCCCGCCATCGAGCGGGCGATCCGGGCAACCGCGTGGAACACCCCCGCTCTCACCGCCGCGATTGCCACCCGCTGGCTCGAGGACGGCACCGTGCACCGCCTCGAAGCAGAGAAGCGTGTCGACGCCAGGCAGAGGCAGACCCTCGCCGACGAAGTATTGAAACCCTTTCGCCCGATGGCACATCCGAACTCATACTTCACCTGGGTGCCGTTACCCGAGAACGCGCGCGCCGACCGCATCGCTGCGACGCTCGCGACACACGGGGTCTCGATATCCACCGCCGAGCCGTTCGCCATCACCGAGAACCCACCACAGGCCATCCGCCTGGCCCTCGGCTCCACAGAACTCAGCACACTCGCCGACGCACTCACCACCGTCCGCCGCACCATCGAGGACGACCAGTACCGGTAGGCACGACCTGGACCGGTGAGAATCACTTGGCCGACCGAACCGTAGCCAGCCCACCGGAACGGCGAAGACGCCCGCCGGAGCGCGTCGCCGATCAGCCGATGAGCGGCTTGCGCCGGGCGGTCAACGTGTCGAGTCGATCCTGCATGGCCTCCCGCACCCGCTCCGCGAAGTCCTCCGCCGATTCGTCGTCCCCTGAGAGCATCTCGGGCAGCACCGCGGTGACGAGCTTGCTGGGCAGCGGCAGATAAGGCAACAAGCCGACCACGCCGAAGTTCAGACCCCAGGGGACCGAGACACTGAGCGGAAGAGATTTGACCCGCAACAACTTCGGCAACCGCAGCGCCTTGGCCGCAGCCTGACCGTCGCTGAGGACCAGGAGTGATTCACCTGCGCCGGCGGTGACGACCGGCACGATGGGCACGCGGTGTTCCTGCGCCAGTCGCGCAAAACCCGTGCCATGGAACTTGATGGTGTTGCGGTCGCGCCACGACTTGCCGGCGTCGACGTCACCGCCAGGGAAGACGAGCACGTTGTGACCCGCCTCGAACGCGGCGTTGGCGGCCTCGCGGCTGCCGGGTGTGCCGCCCAATCGCTCGACGAGCGGGCCGGCACCGAGCGTCCAGGCGATTTGGTGCACCATCGCGGTGGTGGGGCGTGTGACCCCGGCAGCCTGCCGTGCCGCGACGAAAGCCGCGACGTTGAGGTCGATCACGCCGCCGAAGCCGTGGTTGCAGACGAACAGCACGGGACGGTCGGGGACCGGGGCGTCGACGCGAACCTCATGGCGGTGGTACACCCGCAGGTAGGTCTGGATCGTCGCCGACAGCCAGCCAGGCGGCGCGATCTCTGGTTCGTCGGTCATGCCGGATGCCGAACGACACCGCGAGACGGCGCGTACTGCGGGCACATCGGCGCGGCGACGCGCATGCGGACTCCTCGGACTCTGACGAATGGTCTGCGCACGCTACCAAAATCGTGGCAGGCGTCGGTGCGATTGCCCGCCGAAGCGGACCGGCTACCCGACGGCGTCGAGCGCTGCCCGGACGATGCTGTCGGAATCGATGCCGTGGTAGCGGTAAACCGAGTCGAGGTCGCCGACCTG
Source organism: Mycobacterium sp. G7A2 (assembly GCF_041902445.1). Classification (NCBI taxonomy): domain Bacteria; kingdom Bacillati; phylum Actinomycetota; class Actinomycetes; order Mycobacteriales; family Mycobacteriaceae; genus Mycobacterium; species Mycobacterium sp. G7A2. The sequence goes on from NZ_CP169251.1 coordinate 77,268, forward strand.
TCCGAAAGTGCTGACGCCCAACGACTTACCGCGAACCTGGTTGATCGTTGCCAGAAAGGTCAGCGTATGGGGGTGTCCATCGAGAACGGTGACCATCGGCGCGGCGCGTTCGGCGGGGAAGACCTGGTCGAGGATCCAGGTCGGCGCGTCGGAGAGACCGCTGCGGGCCTGGAGGGCGCGGTACAGCAGATCTGGACTCGTCACGCACACGACCTCGGCATCGACACCCATGTCGGCGAGCCGATCGGCAGCCGTAGCGGCCTCGGTGACCAGGGCGCCGACTGCCACGATGCACACCTCCGGTGCAGCGCAGTGACGCACCGTGTACGCACCCGCGATCACCTGGAGGCGGCGTCGCTCGCGAGCCGCGGGATCGGAGGGGATGCCGGCCAGTTCCTGCTGGACCGGCCGGGTCGACAGCCGAAGATAGGACGACGAGCCGTCCGGTCGCCCCAGTTGGCTCAGGCAATGCAGGAGGATCCACTCCACCTCGACCGCGAAGGCGGGCTCGTAGCTGAGGCAACCGGGCTGCTCGAGCCCGATGGACGGTGTGGTGATCGACTGGTGCGCGCCACCTTCTGCCGCCAACGTGACCCCGGAGGGCGTGCCGACCAGAATGGACTGGCCACCGGCGTAGATACCGAATGACCACGGTTCGAGAGCACGCTCGACGAACGGGTCGTAGAGCACGCCGATCGGGAACAGCGCCTGCCCCCACCGGCTCCAGGTGGCGCCCAGTTCGCCAAGCAGACCGACCAGGTTGACCTCGGCGATACCGAGTTCCATGTGCTGCCCGGTCGGGCGTTCACGCCAGTGCAGGAGGGTGTCGGCGTCGTCGGCGAACCAGTCGGGCCGTTCCGATGTCGACCACACGCCGACCTTGTTGACCCAGCCGGCCAGGTTGGTGGTGGAGCTGACGTCCGGGCTCACGGTGATCACGCGCTGCGCGACCTCGGGTGCGTCGCGGGTCAGGTCGAGCAGAGTGCGTCCGAGCGCGCTCTGGGTGTTCGACACCGCCGGTGGGGTGCGTCCGATCTCGGTCGGGACCCGTGGCGGGTCGACGCAGCGGACGTCGTCTCGACGTAACCGCTCGGCGACCTCCCGGCACAGCTTTCCGGGCGCCGACTCGGGGTCGAAACGCCGGAATGGATGCTGGGGGTCCTCGCCGAGTTCCCCGGCCAGCTGCGCGAATTGTTCGTCGGTCAACAGCGACGAGTGGTTCTGCGGGTGGCCCTGCGTCGGCAGGCCAAAGCCTTTGACCGTGTAAGCCAAGATGACCGTGGGACGCGTATCGTCGATCTGTCCGTAGGCTTGCTGCATCGTCGCGATGTCGTGCCCACCCAGGTTGCCGATCGCCTTCAGCAGCGTGGCGTCGTCGAGGTCGTTTGTCAGCGCGGCCACACCGCCGGCTTCCGCGCCGTCGCCGGGTATCCTGCTGCGTAGTTCGTCCGCTGAACAGCGCAGCAGCCGTTGATATTCGGCGTTGGGCATGGTCAGGATCCGGGTCCGGAGATCCTGACCGCCGGGACGGCTGAACAACTCGTCGAGCAGTGTGCCGAATTTGACGGTGAGGACTTGCCATCCCGCGGCGGCGAACATGTTCTGCAGCCGCCCCGACGCGATGTGGGGTACGACGCGGTCCAGCGACTGGCGGTTCATGTCGACGATCCAGACGATCTCACCCAGGTCCTGCACCGCGGGATCCATCACCGCCTCCCAGATCGCCCCCTCATCCAGTTCGGCATCGCCGACCAGTGAGTATTGACGCCCGGTCCCGGCGCCACCGAACACGGTGTCGACGTAACGGCGCGCGAAGCCGGCCCAGATCGGGGCCGTGGCACCGATGCCCACCGAACCGGTGGAGTAGTCGACGGGATCGGGGTCCTTGCTCCGGCTCGGGTAACTCTGGATGCCGCCGAACTCGCGCAGCGTCGTCATGTAGCGCTCGTCGAGCGCGCCGAGAAGGTAGTTGATGCTGTGTAACACCGGTGAGGCATGTGGCTTCACCGACACGCGGTCATCAACCTGAAGCTGGCCGAAGTACAGCGAGGTCATGATGTGCACCATCGACGCAGACGAGGCCTGGTGGCCGCCGACCTTCAAGCCGGTCGGGTTGGGCCGGATCCGGTTGGCGTGATGAACCATCGCGGTCGACAGCCACAGTACCCGCGACGCGATCAGATCCAGATCGGCGGGATCCGAGCGGGCTTCGGCGCCGGGCACGGGTCCAGAGGGCGTAGCGATCGTCATGACGTTACCGTCCTTCGGCCTTCACGGAGTACAGATTCACGTCGGCGGGGATGTCCGGATACACCGACTCCCAGCGGCGCACGAGGAACGTCCGGAGTCGGTCCACCTCGGACGGGCCGATGCGGCTACGCCATACGACGTGACCGTCGGGTCGTACCACCACCGCGCCCCGGTCGCCGACCTCGAACAGTTCGACCGCGGAACGACCTTCACCGCTGGCGGACGTCAGAGCCACCACGGTGAGCGGCACCGATACCGATGTGCTGTTGACGGCATCGGTCCAGCCGCTCGCATCGGCGGTGAACACCGTCAGTCCTCTGCGCGCGATGACGTCATGGGTCGACACCTCCCTGCCTTCCTGATCGCGGACGATCGCGTGCGGGAGGCGCGCACCGGGTTGGGTGGTGGGGTGGTAAAGGGCGACGTCCCCGTCGGGACAACGACCCTCGGCGGTGTCGATGAGGGGACTGGCGTAGGCGTAGCCGAATTCCAGGCCGCTGGCCACGAAATGTTCCTCTTGGCCCGGGATCGCGGCCGACATCCGTTGGCGCAGCAGATTGCTGCGCGCATTCTGACGGAGCAGTCGTCGTGTTCGCGACATCTGCGCGCCGGTCAGTGCATCGGCAGCACGTGCGATCACCGGATCGGGCAGCCAGTTCACCGGGAGCTTGCCGATGATCTCGGTGGCTGTGTGCAGCGAGCGGTTGGTGATGCCCAGCGGCGCGGTGACGTCGTCGAGTTTGAAGTGATTGCTGGTGCTCTGCTCGGCGAACCGTGCGACGACGGGACGTCGTTCGGTTTCGTAGGTGTCGAGCAGGGACTCCGACGCGCCGCCGCGCAGGATGGCGGCGAGCTTCCAGGCCAGATTGTGCGCGTCCTGCACACCGCTGTTGAGTCCGAAGCCACCGGTGTGGGGGAAGCGGTGAGCAGCGTCTCCGATGAGCAGGAGCGTGTCGCGCCGGAACCGATCGGCGATCTGCTTGGTCATCGTCCATGTTCCGGTCGACCGGATGCGGTAGTCGGTGGACCCGATCACCTCGGGGAGAACGCGATTCCAGTACCCCCGACTGTCCGACGCAATCGACTGGGCCGCATGCAGATAGGGTGTCATCAACACGTAGTCGTCGTCGGCATGGGCGATCATCACGCCACTGAATCGTGGGTGGTAGATCCAGCTGAGCAGTGGACGGCTGGCACCGCTCGGGTAGAGCTGCGGCGCATGGAAGAACACGCTGCCCATGTTGGCCAGGACTGGCCCGGTCATGGCGATCTCGGCGGCATCGCGCAACCCGCTGTTCGCGCCGTCTGCGGCGATGATGAACCTCGGCTCGACAACAACAGGATCGGCGTCCGCCGACCTCAGGGTCAACCGCTCACCATCGAGCTCGGCACGACAGCCACGCCGCAGCTCAACCAGCGGTTCATCGTCGAGAGCCCGCCACATCTCGGGCATCAGCAGATGCTGACCGATGTGGGAAATCAGGTGAGGGCTGTGCGAGCGGACCTCCGCGAGCCGGTCCGGTTGGGAGAGCAGGTCGATCTCACCGATCGGATCGGATCGCACGTCGGTGCACCAGCGGATGATGTTGACGGTGTCGATCGGCGGCGTGATCGCTGCCAGGGCCCGTCCCAGGGCGGGGGAAGCCTGATTCCAGATCTCCAGCGTGCGGGCGTTGATGACGTGCGCGGCCGGATGCAGTCGGGTGTCCTGCCGTTCTTCGATCACGGTGGTGGCGATGCCGTAGCGGGCCAGCAGCAGCGCCATGGTGCATCCCGCGGCGCCGGCGCCGACAATGACCACAGATTCGGTGTCCGTATCTAACATCTCTGTCTCACAGCGTCTTCCACGTGATGGCTCGCTTGTTGGAGCGCGGCTTGGTGCCGGGCCGGGTGCCGGCACCACGCTTGAGTAGCTGTTCTTGTTCCACTCCCGCGCGGAGCTGTTCGAGCAGGTAGTCCGGGTCGATGTCGGTACCGATGGGGTTCTCGGCGAAGTCGGGACTGGTGAAGTACTCGGCGGTCCCCTGAGCGGTGGGGAAGTTCTCCGTCTGGAACTCCAGCCGGATACCCTCGGGGTCTTCGTAGTAGAGGCTCGTCGTGGGTCCGTGGTTGATGGACCACACAGGGCGGATCCCGACCTTCTTGAGCCGTTCGTAGGTCAGCAGCAACTTCTCCACCGAGGTGAATGTGAACGCGAGATGGTCGATGCCATAGGTCTTGCGGCGCCAGCGCGACAGCGGGAACGCGAGTCGAACTGGCGGCGGGAGCTTCACCAACGCCAGCCGGTGGCTCTCGTGATCCCATGTCAGGAAGGCGATTTGGTCGTCTTCGTGCACGACACGTGCGCCGAAAACGTGGCCGTACCAGTCGATCATCTCGGCGCTGCGTGCGGTCTTGACGACCCAGTGGGCGATGAAGTCGGGTACCAGCCGGTCGGGGAGTTGACTGAGATCCGGAGCGGAGTCCTCGGTGTCGGAACGGTCCGGGTCGGACGGATGCAGCGGGCTCGGTGTGGCGCTCATGATTCGCCTTCTCCTCTCAGCGGGTGGGGGCGACGATGGGGTTTCGCTGGGTGCCCAGGTCGAGGGTCCCGGCGGAGTTGCGAATGGAGGCGGTGACGACGTCACCGGGCTGCAGGTAGGGCTTGCGCTGGTTGATCTTGACGAACGCCGCCCACAATTTGTCCTCGGGAAGCAGCGCGGTGGCGAGCCGGCGGATGAGGGCGGGCGGCGAGCCCGCGACGATGCCGTGCGGGGTGCCGGTCAGCAGTACGTCGCCGGGGCTGGAGTTGCAGAACTCGCTCAGTTCGGTGAGCGTCTCGGCCGGCTTGTAGAGCAGGTTGGCGGTGTTGTCGGTCTGGCGCAGTGACCCGTTGACCTCGAGACGCAGCTCGAGGTCGTCCAGCAGGCCGAAGTCCTCGGGCTCGAGGACGGCGAGCACAGGCCCGAGCGGGCAGAACCCGCGGTAGCTCTTGCCTTTGAGGAACTGGCCCTGGGGCAGCTGGACGTCGCGGGCAGACAGGTCGTTGGCGATGGTGACGCCGAAGACGTAGTCGTGCAGGTTCTCCCGGGTGACCGTGGTCGGTGCGTCGACCGTGGCGCGCATGACCAGCGCCAGCTCGATCTCGTAGTCGAGCAGGGTGACGTGCGCCGGGCGGGTGACCGGGGCGCAGGGCCCGGTGACGGCGGCGTCGGTCTTGTCGAAGAACAGGTTGAAGTCGCGGTTGTCGGGGTCCATCCCGGACTCGATGGCGTGCTGACGGTAGTTGGCGCCCTGGCACATCACCCGGCACGGCGTGGTGACCGGGGAGAGCAGCTCGACGTCGCCTGCTCTCACGTCACCGGGTCGGGCAGCCGCGGCCGTCCAGTCGGATCTGCCGTGTTCGATGAGGTCGGCGGTGGCCGGGTACTCGCCGCGCAGCGGCGAGATGAGGTCGCCGGTGAGGACACCCCACGAGGCTCCCGCGTTGTGCTCGTATCGGACGAGATGGACGACCATCGACTTCTCCGCCTCTGCCGGTCGGTCGACCGGCTCACTTTCCGAGTGAACTGCGACACGACCACGTGGTGCCTGGTCCAGGGTCCAGAAATAGCGGCGTCCGAATGGACTTCAGTCCAACGATGGGTCCGGCCTAAGAATGACGTCACCGAATTCCTCGGCGAGGACCAGGGCCGCGTGCAGGTGCAGGCGGCGAACGGTCAACGGCCGACCCCGGAGTTGTTCGGCGCGTTGCACACGGTAGGCCACGGTGTTGCGCGCGACGTGGAGATCGGCCGCGGTGCGGGCCAGACTCCGGTCGAAGTCGAGGTAGCGCTTGAGCGTATGCCGCACTGCGGTCACCGCTTCGGTGCAGCCTGCCAAGTCGCCCAGTTCGCGGCCCACGAACTCGCGGGCAGCGGGCAGGTCGGAGCTGAGCATCGCCACGATGTCGAGGTCCTGATAGCAGAACGCCGATGTCTCACGCGTCGACAGGACACCCACCCGCGCGGCCTCGGCGGCCTGCCGGTGGCTGCGCCGGAAACCCTCGACACCGGATCCCGCCATCCCGACGGCGATGCGAACGCCCGGTGCAGGCGGTGCCTGCGGTGCAACAGGTGCCGGGGGCACCGCCGAGGGTGCTACCGGTTCCGGCGGAGTGGACGTTCGAGAACCCCAGGCCCACACGCGCTGTGCGCCCACCGGGAGGACGAGCGTCGACGTGCACCCTGCAGCGGAGAGCGTCTGGGTCGCCGCGGTTCTCAGTGAGATCGGCTCGGCGGGGTTGGTCGCGGCGGTCCAGACGACGACCGCCAGGTGCCAGCGACTCAGGTCGTAGCCCAGGATTCGGTTCGCGCGGTCCATCGGCACGGCGGTTCCGCGCAGCAGATCCTCGACGATCTCCGCGCGCAGCGCCACGGAACTCGTCAGCCATGCCTCGTGCGCGCGGGCGTACTCGTCGGCCATGTTCTTGGTCAGGAGGTTGACGATGCTGAACAAGGCTTCGTTGATCCGCCGCATCTCGGTGAAGCGCTGCCGCTCGGGCACCACGCGTTCGGCGGCGTCGAGCAGGACGTCGACGGCGGTGGAGTGCGCGAGGTGGATGCTGCGCAGCATGTGCTCGATACCGATGCCGCGGGAGACGACTTCGGTCGGTCCTGCGAGGACCTCCGGCATCGCCGCAAAAGGCACCTGTTCGTCGAACGCCAGCGCCGACAGGGCTCCCAGGGCGACAGCCTCGCACCCCTTGGCGACCTCGTCGGCGACCGCGTCCACCGCGAGCTCGGGGATGGCGGCGGTGATGGTGGCCGCCATCGTGGCGCCGAGCTCGACGGCCCAGCCGGCCGGCCCCGGCCCGAGCAGCTCGGCGAGCATCCGAGCGCGATCGGGGAGCACGGAGTCGCCGGGAATCTCACGGGGCGTGGCGGGTGCCAGTTCGGCGAACCAGGGCCGTTTCACCTGAGCCACCACCTCGTCCCGGTCAGCGTGCCGTCGTTCGGGATCGTCAGGAGTCGCTGGGCTGTGCGAGGTTCCGCGGGTGCACGACGGCCACGGCTCCCGCAGCCGGGGCATTGGCGATTCCTCGGGAGCGGGGGCGCTCATCCGGCTCCGACGTGGGTTCGAGTGTGTAGGTGCGCAGAATCTCGCGCAGCGTGATGAGCATTTCGGTGTTGGCGAACGCCGCGCCCACACATCGACGTACCCCGCCCCCGTACGGAATCCATGAGCTGGTGTCGGGTTTGGTCTCCACGAAGCGGGCCGGATCGAAGCGGGACGGGTCGGTGTAGTTCGCCGCGGAACTGTGCGACAGCGCGATGCTGGCGATGACGGTGTGCCCCGGGGGCAGGACCCATTCGCCCAACCGGGTGCGGCCCTTCGTCACCCGCAGGACGCCGGGAATCACCGGTCGACTGCGTTGCACCTCCCACACCGTGGCCTGCAGCAACTCCGAGCCCCCTGCGTCGACGTCCTCGACCAGCCGGGACAGGACGTCGGGGTGGCGGCGGAGCCGCTCGACAGCCCACGCCAGCGTGGTGGCCGTGGTTTCGTGGCCGGCGGCCAGCAGTGTCTGCAGCTCGTCGATGATGTAGTCGTCGGGGATCGGTTGGCCGCTGTCGTCTCGGGCGGCGACCAACATGGCCAGCACGTCGGTGCGTGCGTCGAGATCCGGAGCCGATCTGGCGCGGTGGATGAGGGTGCCGATGAGCTCGTCGCATTCTCGGCGCATCCGTTCCAGTCGGCCCCACGGGCTCCACCGCCCGAGGTCGCGACGCAAGGCAGGGGGCAGCACCGTGAGCCGGGAGGCGAGCAGGACCGCCGGCGGGAGTAGCTCCCGCATGGCCGCCAGCTCCGGCCCTTCGGCGCCGAACACCGCGCGCAGGATCGCGTTGAGGGTGATGCGCATCATCGACGGCAACGTGGCGAAGGGCGTCCCCACCGGCCACGTCGACAGCTCGCGGGCCACTTCCTCCTCGATGATCTGCTCGTAGACTTGCATCCGCTTGCCGTGCAGGGGTGGCATGAGCAGTTTGCGCCGGGCCAGATGCGGTTCACCGTTGAGGCTGAACGTGGAACCCGGGCCGATGACGTCGCCGAGGTTGGTGATCGTCTCGACCAGGTCTCCTGCGGTGAACAGTTCCTTGATCAGATCGGGATCGCTGAGTACCACGCTGTCTCCGAAGAGCGGCAGCGAGGCGGTGAATGCCGAGCCGTGGCGCCGGCGGGCGAACTCGAGCGCACGTGGTCGGTTGAGCAGCATGGCCGCGCCCTGGACGATGCGCGGAGCCGTCGGACCGGGTGGCAGCCGGACGGGGTCGAGTGTCGCGTGAGCCATGAAGCCTCCTTTGGTACACCAGTGTACTAGCCTTAGTACACCGGTGTACCACACAGCGCCGTGATGAAACGGCGAACCGGGTATCGCGGGCTCGCCCCACCATCGCCCGCGCTGCCGGGCCTACCATCGACCTGGCAGAAGGGACGCGGGTTGAACGCAGTGGACGAGCGCGCACGCGCGCGACCGGACGGAGATGTCGCTGGCGTATACCGACGCCGCCTCCTCGACGCGATGGCGGAATCCATCGCCGAGGTGGGGTATGGCAGCACGATGGTGGCCGACGTGGTGCGGCGTGCGCGGACATCGAAGTCGAAGTTCTACGCGGAGTTCGAAGACCGCGAGGCCTGCCTCCTCGCGCTGTTGTCCGAGACCAATGACGCCAACCTCGCGGCCGTTGCCGCCGCGGTCGACCCCTCCGCGCCATGGCAGACCCAGGTCCGGCAAGCGGTCGAGACGTGGTTCGACTGGTCCGAGCGTCGCCGCCATGTGACCCTCAGCTGGATCCGCGATGTCCCCGCGCTCGGTCCCGCGGCACGTTCGCTGCAGCGTGACGCCATGGACCGTTTCGTTCAACTGGTCCAAACGCTCAGCGACACCGATGAATTGAAAGCCGCGGGCATCAGCCGGATCCCCCAGGCACGCGCGGTGCTCCTGATCGGTGGCCTCCGGGAACTGACGGCACACACCGTCGAACGCGACCGACCCTTGGCCGAGGTCACCGAGGAGGCCGTCCGCAGCAGCATCGCGCTGATCAATCCATCGATCTGAGGCACCGACCGGCACCCGGGGTTTCGGCGGTGCTGCCCCGTCCGTGGGTTGGTACACCGTGCGGATTTCGGCGCTCGACCCCAACGACTTTCGCGACTTCCGCGCTGGCGAATCGGACGCCGACGCGCTCAGCCGAAACCCAGCAATGGCCGAGCGGACGAGAGGCCGATCACGCGTGCGTCGATCGCGCGGCGTCGTCAGGTGGTGGCGTCGATCGCGGTGACGGTGATGTCGAACTGTCCCTGCTGTTTGTCGAGAATGTAGACAGCCAACTGGTCGATGGTTGACGGATCCATCGTCGGGGGCGCGTCGGGGGCCGGCTTGAGCCGCTTGCCCACCGGCTCGAATTCGTCGAGGGGAAGGTCGTAGATCCGTGGGACGCCCGCCTCGGTGGGGAAGCGTTGGATGTAGGACCATGGCTGCCCCGCGATGCCCACCTTCACCATGTACGTGTGGCCGTCGCCCTCAGCATGAACACGAAGCGCTTTCGCGCCTGCGGCTCGCCGCCCGATGTCCGGGTTCTGCGGGCTGCGGGCCGAAGCGAATCCGCCGTTGTTCTCCAGCGAGATGACCCCGGAGAACATCAGGCCACCGTTGCCGAACGCAATGCTCGACGTCGACATGCCGCCCATGACCGGGTCGTTCACCGTGGTCCAGGCCGCCACCTCGCGGGCATCCTCGAGGTCGACGAGCGCCACGGCTCGCCCGGACGCGCCGGCTGTCGCCGTCGGCTCCGTCGTGTCATCGGCGGGCGAAGGCCCCGCCTTGCCGCACGATGCGACCACGAGTGCAACCCAGATGAGCATTCCGACCAGCCGACCAGGCCTCCGGGTAGACGCAATGTCGCGCTGAGCGTTCCGGCATGGATATATGTGCGCCGCGCCGCTCTCAGGGTGACAGTGTGGTGAGCACCGGCCCCGGTCGACGGTGTCGCCACGTCGCCGACCTAGTGCCGGAGTCAGCATCGGCCGGGATCCGCGGCCATCTCACGGTTGCGCATGGGCATCCCGTCGATCACGGCGAAAACTGTTCGGAGCCTGGGCACGTCGTTGACGCGCCACTTCTCGCCGCCGTCCTTGCCGATCAACACCACGGTGAAGTCGGTATCGCCGACGCCATATCGGCCCATCAGCTGTTGCGCCTGTTGGGTGTCGATGACCTGACCGTTGAGAGTGCTGGTGCCCCCGCCGACCACGACGCCGACCACCATGTCGCGATCCAGCACGTCGCAGCGATCGGCGTCGATTCGGCTCAGGGTTTCCACCAGGCGTGGATCGCTGTTCGTCGGAGCGAACAGCAACAGCGGGCGGCGTTCCCAGCGGTAGTCACCGAGTTCAGCAGCGACGGCCGTACCCGATCCGAGGCCGGCGCTCGCCACCAGAGCAGCGAAGAGAAGCGTCCACCGCATCGCACCGCGTCTGACAGCCATAGTGCTCAACCACTCTACCGACGATCAGATCTTCTCCGCCTCGACGAGGTCGTGCGGTACCACCGAGAATCTCCGGCCGGTGGGGCGCAAACCGACGTCGGTGAACAGCGCCGACAGCTCAGCCTCCGAGCGCAGACGTCCGCCATCCCGCTGCGTCAGCGTGTGCAGGTCGATCAGCGGCGAGAACGGATTCGGGCGATGACGTTCCTGGAGGTATTCGGCCACCACGAGCTTCGCGCCGCTGGGCATGCTCGCCGCCACCGCGGCGAGGATCTTGCGGCAGCGTTCGTCGTCCCAGTCGTGCAGGACATCTTTGAGCAGGTAGACGTCGGCGGTGGCGTTCACGGCGCGAAAGATGTCACCCTCGACGCAATCGATCCGGTCGGCGACACCCCGGTCGGCGAGGAACTGCTCGGCTTCGGCGATCATTCCGGCACTGTCGACCAGGACACCACGCAGAGTCCCGCCGGACTCGGCAACGACCGTCGACAGCAGCGTTCCGATCCCGCCCGCCACGTCACACACCACGGCGTCCTTTGGCCAGGGGTAGACCCGTGCGATGGCGCGGGCACTGATCTCGGTGGCTTGACGCATCGTCGACGCGAACACGCGTTCTTCGTCGGGATGCTGGGCGTACCACTCCCAGACCGACGTGCCGTGCACCATCTCGAACGAGCTGCGGCCGCTGCGCACGCTCTCGGCCAGCCCGCCCCAGGCGTCGACGGTCGACCGCATTCCCTTGTAGCGCATCCAGGCCCGTAGTGACGCGGGATGGTCGCTGCGCAACACGGCCCCGGTCCGGGTCAGCGTCACCACCCCCGTGCGGCGGTTCATGGTGCACAGTCCGCACGCGACCGCGCCGCGAAGCAGGCGGTGCGTGGTCTCCGCGTCGCAGTCGAGTCGGGCGGCGATCTGCTGTGCGGTCATCGGTCCACCGGCGAGAACGTCGGCAATGCCGAGTTCGGCGATGGTGGCCGCGACCTGGACCCCGCCGACGCCCTCGCCGAGATCGAGCATCGCGATCTGGGGCGGCACGAGTCGGTCCGCGAACTGCTTGAGGCGGCGCCGCAGGGCGAGGGTGGCCAGCACCACGGGGAGAGGCGTCGATGGCATCCGTGCAGGCTAGCCCGTGGGGAATCCTCTGATCGTGCGATTAGGGCCGCGTCGGGACCCGGGCTGCTGGCCGAGGTGAGTCCGACTCGGCCAGGGACGTGTCGACGCGCGCTTTCACCGCTCCGTCAAGTCGCTCACTGCTTCCAGACACCCCGCTGTGCGTTCCCGGACTTCTGCTCGCGAATATCGCGCACCCCGGCCGATCTGGTCAGCCCACACCATGGTTTCGCACGCCGTTTGCGGTGAGGTGCCGTCCTCGACGAAGTGCACAACTCGCCGCCCGAGCTCGTAGCCCTGCTGGAACGAGTCTCCCTCGTCGCGACCCCGGAGGACGTGCACCCCTGCCAGGCCGATGCCCACGGTCAGCAACGCAAGAACGACGAAGACGGCGATCCGCTCGGTGCCACCGAGCGGAATCCTGGCTGTCGCAGAAGCGTCAGGTCGCGGGCCGGTGGAACGAAAGTGCAGGGTCCACTGCTGTCCATCCCACCACCGAGGCGACCCCGACCCGGACGGATCGGGGTACCAGCCGGGTGGTGCCTCACCTGGCATCACGACCTCCCCCCAGGCCCGACCGATTCGCGAACTCAGCCTAACGGCCGGGCGGTACGTCTCCGATCACCATGTGTGGGGGATTCGTCACCCCGGGGCCCGATCACCGATTCGGTGGAGGCGTTAGCTTGGGGACGATGACATCGACACAGCGGCGTGCCGGGTCGTGGGTGCTGGTGCTCCTGGCGGTGCTGCAGGCGGCGATGACCGTGGTGCAGTTCTCGGGCGGCGACTCACCCGGCGGGCGCGGCGTGGATCTGCTGGTCAGTCCCGCGCCTTACGCCTTCGCCGTCTGGGGCGTCATCTACCTGCTGTGCGTGGTCCACGCCGTGGTCGTGGTGCGAAACGGCACCGCGGTCACCGATCAGGCGGCATTGGTCACGCCCCTGGCGGCGCTGTACCTGGCCTCGGCGTCGTGGTCGGTGGCGTTCACAGTCGGCAACTCCTGGCTGACCTTCGCCGTCCTCGTGGTGATGGTGGCTGCCGCGCTGCGCGCGCTGTGGGTGGCGATGAACCATCCGCTGCGCTCGGGCGTGCGCCGCTGGGAGGCGCGTCTGGAGAGTTTCACGGTCGGTTTGTACTGCGGCTGGGTGACCGTCGCAGTGTTCGTCAACCTTGCCTCCGCCCTCGGCGACCAGGAACTGGCGGATCCGGCGTCGGTCGGTTGGCAGGCTGTCGTCCTGGTCTGCGCGCTTGCGGCGGTACTGGCGGCCCTGCGGCTCGGGCGAGGTTCCGACGGCGTCGCGGTGGCCGCGGTGTGGGCGTTGGTGGGAGTGGTCGTCAACGTGGGTAGCCAGTCGGTGCTCTTGGCCGTGACCGGCGGTATCGGTATCGCCGCGGTGCTGGCGATGTGGCTGAGAACAGCGCCAGCAGGGGGCAACTCCCGTCGGGTGGACATCGCCGGGGCCACTTCGTAACCTGTCCCAGACCTGTGACCGGGATGACACCGGCCTCTGCCGCGAAGGATGGTGACGCTGCGCATGACGTCAGGACGCTGCGCACTCCGGCGCCTGACGTACGGTTTCGCGGCCGCGATCCTGACCGTGGCGGTGACGACGGTCGGCGTCCACGCGGACCCGGCTTCGGACGCGGTGTCCCGGCTCGACGAGCTGTCCCGCGAGGCGGTGCAGACGCGCCAGGCGGTGACGGACGCGCAGCGTGACGTGGACGCCACACTGGCGGCCCAGGCCGCGGCCGACGACCGCCACCGCGCCGAACTGCGGGCCCTCGAGCAAGCGAACTCGGCGCTGCAGCCATACCAGCAGGCCGTCAACCGGGTCGCAGCGATGACGTACATGGGTGGCCGCACCGATCAGTTGGCCGCCGTGCTCAGCGCAGCGTCCCCGCAACAACTGATCGACGAGCTGTCTCTGCAACGCGCGATGGCTGCGGAGATGGCCGATCAGATGAACGCTTTCCGGGCAGCGCGCGAACGCGCCGCCGCGGCCGCCCGGGCCTCCGAGAAGTCGGCCGCCGACGCCCGAGGGGCCGCCGAGCAGGCGGCAAAGGTGCGAACCGAGTTGCAGGTCAAGTGGACCGGTCTGCAACAGCAGATCCTGGCGGCCGAGGCGCAGTATGCGGCGTTGACGCCACCCCAGCGGGCTGCTGTCGACAACGCCGCCGCCGTCCTCCCGCCCCCGCCCGCCGCGCCCGCCCCGGTCGACCCCCCGATCGCGGCGGTACCGGCGCAGCCGCCCGGCCTCCCCGAGTCGCTGCCGGTGGGTGTGGCGAACGAGGCGGGGCTGCAGCCCAACACCATCCTGGCGGCCCGAGCCGTCAGCGCCAGGTTCCCCCAGATCGCCGCCATCGACGGCGTGCGCCCGGACTCCAAGCCCTGGCATCCGAGCGGCCTGGCGATCGACATCATGATTCCCAACTCCGCAAGCCCCGAGGGCATCGCGCTCGGGGACGAAATACTCGCCTTCGCGATGAGCAACGCGGCCCGGTTCGGGCTGCAGGACGTGATCTGGCGCGGCACGTACTACACGCCGGCCGGTCCGCAAGCCTCAGGCTACGGGCACTACGACCACGTTCACATCACCACGACGCCCGGGTGAGCTGCAGCGCTCAGGGGTGAAGACTCCACTGGCCGCAGTCCTGGGCCAGCACGTCGTTCACATCGACGCGGATGCCGCCGACGATCGGGCCGGGATTCGAGGCGGTGTCGATGATGCGTTGGTAGAGCACTGCTGCCGGGTAGATCTGACCGCGAGACCAGGATCGGGTCTGCCATGCCCACACGTGCCCCGGTGACAGCGATCGCCCGATGACTCCGTCGGCCGCGGCCCACTGGCAGGTGTTGACGCCGCCGTAGACGCCCGTGCGCTGCGCGCCCAGTACGGAGTTGATGCCGCGAAACCACGGCAGTGCCAGGTCGTTCCATGCGGTGCGGTCGATGTCGTCGTCGACGCTGAAGAAGATCGGTGCGCTGCGGCCGCCGCCTGCTGCGGTGTGCAGCGCCCATGCGGTGCGCGCATCGGCGACCCCGCCGGCATAACCCCGGGTGAAGTCCGACGGCGCCGTCCCGCCGGGCTTCCCGTACTGGTAGTTGCTGACGATGGCCAGCCCCGCGGCGTTGAGCGAGCGGGCATAGGGCAGGGTGATCGGCTTGGCGCCGAAGTTCGATCCTGGTCGTGACGTGGAGACGTAGTTGATCACACCGGCATGGCCGGCGGCGCGGATGTCCTGTGCCGGTATCTGGCGCATGGCGTAGTCGATGAGCGTCGGCAGCGCTGCGGACGCCTCGGGCGCTCGGTGGGTGGACGCGGCGCCGAACCCGGCGAGCGCGGACATGGCGGCCGCGATGCGCAGTGCTTGTCGCCGGCTTACCGGGCGCGAGCGCTGCTCAGCTCTGGCCCATGGTGTCTCCGGCACGGCGGGATGTTAACAAAGTGACAGCTGTTGATAGTGGCGCCACGCCGCGGCGGCGGACGTCGATCACAGCACCTGGGTACGACACCGACCGCCGCCGGCTGTACTGCACGGACCGGCGGCCGTCCGGAGAGAATGAGCGGCGGGCCTCCTCGCCTCGTCCGCCCAGCAGGCCCGATTCACCGCCGCGGCGTCGGCCAGTCGACCGGCGATTCGTGCAACGACGACAGATCGGGTAACGGTTTTCGGCACAGAGCCTGCGCCTGCTTCGGCGTCATACCGAACATGCGCAGCACCTTCTCGGTCATCTCGTCGACCGTGGCGTCCACGTCCCGTTCGGGACGGTCACGCAGCAGTGCGCCCAGACCGAACAACGCACCGCCGGCGACTGCGAGGCCCAACTCGGGATCACCGATCGTGAAGCGGCCCTGCTCGATCGCCGTGGTGATGTCTCGCTGCGCGCGGGGAGACAGGCCGCGTTCGGACAGGATCAGCGAGCTGCCATTGGCCAGCAGCAGCGCGGCCTCCTGCGGGCGGTGTCGAAACAGCCGGCCACTGAGGCGGAATCTGGCCGCGAAGGCCTCCGCGGGGTCGGTTGTCGATGACGTGAGACCGTCCAGCAGAGCCCCGAACCTGTCGAGGGCGTCGGTCACGGCAGCTTCGAACAACTCCTCCTTGCTGCCGAAGTGGTTGTAGAACGAACCCATTCCGACGTCGGCAGCTTGAGTGATCTCCAGGACCGGTACGTCCATTCTGCTTCGGGCGATGAATCCCTGGGCGGCACGGATGAGGGCGGCCCGGGTCCGCATCTTGCGCCGTTCCAGCCGGTTGACCGGTTCTTCTGACCGCTCGCGGCTCTCGCGCTCGGGCGCATCCATGGCAGGCAGAGTACCAGCAGGAGTCAATTCTGAGGATTTCGTCAGAAACTCTTGACTGACGCTTCGATCGCATGTGACGATTTCGTCAACCAATGAGAGGTTGTGGTTGTCCATGTCGACTACGGAGACGCCGATGTCCGGCGCGCACACCGACCTGCACGCTGAGCGGGGTGCGCTGCGCGGGGAACACGCGGGCCGCTCCCGCGACCCGGTCATCCGCATCGCCGACATCGCGTGGCTCGAGTTCGACAAACCCGACCTGGTCCGCGCCGAGGCGTTCGCGCGGGCCTTCGGGTTCGGTGTCGCGCTGCGCTCCCCGCAGGAGTTGCATCTTCGCGGTACCGAGGCCGGGGCTGCGTGCGTCATCCTGCGACGAGGACCGCGCACCCGCTTCGCCGGTGCCGCTTTCCGCGCGGCCGACGAAGTGGACGTGCTACGGCTCTCGGACAAGCTCGGAGTGCCCGTGCAACGGCTGCCGGAACCGATCGGCGGACTGTCGGTGCAGCTGACCGACCCGAGTGGCAACGCCGTCAAGGTCGTAGCCGGAATGCATGAGCTCCCGGCGTATCCGTCGCAGGCGCCGCAGGTGGCCAACACCGGGTGCGGTGATGCGCGCATCAACGCCACGGTGCGGCCGCCGCGCGTTCCGGCGCGTGTGCAACGGCTCGGACATCTGGTGCTGCAGTCGACCACCTACCGGCGGACCCTCGACTGGTACCTGGACACCCTCGGCATGATCGTCAGCGATTTCCTGTTCTTCCCGGGCCAACGTGACCGGGGCCCGGCCATGAGCTTCATCCGTTGCGACCTCGGGTCTGTTCCCGCCGACCATCACACCCTCGCGCTGGCGCTCGGCCCGGCCGATCGATACGTCCATTCCGCCTACGAAGTCTGTGATCTCGACGCCCTGGCCGCCGGTGGCGAGTACCTCCACGACCGCGGTTACGTCCGGTCCTGGGGCATCGGCCGGCACATCCAGGGCAGCCAACTGTTCGACTACTGGCGGGATCCTGACGGCTTCCTCGTCGAGCACTTCGCCGACGGCGACAAGTTCGACAACTCGCTCGAACCCGGGTGGGCCCCATTCACGGCGTCCGGGCTGGCGCAATGGGGACCGCCGGCGACCAGCGACTTTCTCGA
Organism: Mycobacterium sp. G7A2; assembly: GCF_041902445.1. Classification (NCBI taxonomy): domain Bacteria; kingdom Bacillati; phylum Actinomycetota; class Actinomycetes; order Mycobacteriales; family Mycobacteriaceae; genus Mycobacterium; species Mycobacterium sp. G7A2. Next base: position 94,579 of record NZ_CP169251.1, read on the forward strand.
TACCAGCCCGCGCGCAGCGCGTCATCAGCTCACCTCCATGCTCACCGCCCTACGCCACGACAACGAATTCGACCTGAACCGCCTCATCGGCCTACTGAAAGTTGCTGCCTCGTGACCGTTTCCGTTCTCCGCACCGCCGACGCCTGGTGGGTGCAGACCCCGACCGGCGCAGCCAAGATCTCGACCACGGCGACCAGTACCGGTGAACTTCTCGCGGACCGGGCCGCGGTCGACGCGGCCGCCGCCTCCGAGGGGACGGTCGCGGTGGACGATCTGGACCTGCTGTCGCCGGTGACTGCGCCGTGCCGGGTCGTCGCGCAGATGACGAACTTCGAATCCCACGTAGTCGACTCCGGGATGGACCCGAAGACGGTGCCGTTGACCTTCTTTCGAAAGTCATCAGCGTCGATCAGCGGCCCGCACAGCGAGATCGTGCGCCCGTCCCACGTCACACTGCTCGATTACGAAGTGGAGATCGGGTTGGTCGTCGGACGAGATGTCCCGGTCGGCACCAGCCTCACCGACGCCAATCTCGCTGACTACATCGCGGGCCTGACGGTCACCAACGATGTGTCGGCCCGCGACATCCAGCTGCCGCAAACCCAGTTCTACGAGGCGAAGTCCTATCCGACATTCACGCCCGTGGGTCCGGCCCTGGTGCTGCTCGACCCAGCGGAGTTGGCCCGCTTCGGCGATCTGCGGCTGCGCTTGAGTGTCAACGGTGACGAGCGGCAGAACTCCGTCGTCGACGGAGACATGCTGTATCGGCCATTGCAGGCCTTGCAGGCGCTGACGCGGTTCCAACACCTCAGTGCCGGCGACCTGATCCTGACCGGCACGCCGTCGGGCACAGCGCTCAAAGCGCCGCCGAAGCCGATCGAGCTGATCGGCAACCTGTTGCCGCCGGCGGTGAAATGGAAGGCGTTCTTCACCCGGCAGGCGAAGAACCCCAACTACCTTCAGCACGGTGACCGGATCGAGGCGACGATCGCCACCGACGACGGTGCCATCGACCTCGGTGCGCAGCGGCTGACGGTACGACACGCATGAGTTGCGTCGTCCCGGAGCCGCTCCGCGCCAGCGTGCCGTGAGTGCGGGAACCGGGCCCACCGCCGACAGCCAGCACGTCTCAGTGGTGATCGTCGGCGGCGGACCCACCGGAATCACCGCGGCGACGCTGCTCGCCCAGTACGGCGTCGACACCATGGTGCTGGAGCGCTGGTCGCAGGTCTATCCCCAGCCCCGCGCCGTGCACCTGGACGACGAGGTCTACCGCATCCTGGCCCGGCTCGGCGTCGCCGACGAGTTCGGCGTCATCTCCAGGCCGGCCCGGGGGCTGCGCCTGGTCACCCGTGACCTGGCCGTGCTGGCGGAATTCAACCGGGACAGTGCGGTGACCCCGAACGGATTCCCGGCCGCGAACATGTTCGACCAGCCCGCGCTCGAAGAACTGCTGCGACGAAACCTGAAGCGGTACCCGTGCGCCCGGCTGCGGCCGGACACCGAGGTGCTCGGGATCACCACTGCGGTGTCAGGACGACCGCGCCTGCAGGTGAGGGACCGGACGAGCGGACATGAGTCGGTCGTGACGGCGGACTACGTGTTGGGCTGCGACGGCGCCAACAGCGTCGTGCGTGACGCGATCGGTTCGACGATGCGGGACCTGAAGTTCGACCAGCGATGGCTCGTGGTCGACGTGGAGACGACGGTGGACCTGCGCCAGTGGGATGGCGTCCACCAGGTTTGTGACGAGCAGCGCGCCGCAACCTACATGCGCATCGGCGACGCTCGCTACCGCTGGGAGTTCGCCCTCCTCGACAACGAGTCCGCAGACGAATTCGCCTCGTTGGCGGCACTGCGGCCTCTGATCGCTCCGTGGACTCGTCACGTCGGCGATGCCGAGCTGACGATCATGCGGGTGGCCGAATACACCTTCCGCGCTCAGATCGCCGACCGTTGGCGCTCAGGGCTGATTTTCCTGCTCGGCGACGCCGCGCACCTCACGCCGCCGTTCATCGGCCAGGGCATGGGTGCCGGGCTGCGCGACGCGATGAACCTGGCATGGAAGATCGCGGGTGTGTGCCGCGGGGAGCTGTCGGCGGACGTCCTCGACAGCTATCAGCAGGAGCGGAAACCACACGCACGGCAGATGATCGCGCTGGCCCTGAGAATCGGTCGCGCCATGACCGCGGGTGGTCGATTCGGCTCGGCCGTCCGACGTCTCGTCCTGCCCAAGCTGCGGCTGGTACCGGGCGTCCGCACCAGGATCACGAACTCCGAAACCCCTGCACTGCGGCGATCGAGGATGGTGAAACCCACCGTCACCACCCGTGGAGTCGTCGGACGGCTGTGCCCGAATGCCCGCTTGCACAACGGCTGTCGGATCGATCAGGAGCTCGGCAGCGGCTTCGGCGTGGTGACAGCAGCACCACTGACACCGCAGCAGCAGCGCACGGTCGATGAGAGGGGAGCGCACACCGTCACCGTCTCCCCGGGTTCGGAGCTTTTCGACTGGCTGCGTGACCGGCACGTGACGGCCGTCGTCGTTCGACCCGACCGCACGGTCATGTGCGCCGGGCGCGATCTGACCGCGCTGTGCCGGGCGTTACCGACATTCCGGGTCGATCATGCGCCGGCCGTCAGGGCCGGCAGCGGACCAGGGGACGTCCCGACCGAGTGAGAGGCAACCTGTGATGACCCGCCCGAAAGATGCTGCGCTGTACCGGCCGAGCATCTACAGCAGATCGGCGATACTCGATCCTCACCCGCACTACCGGGCCCTGAGGGCGCTCGGGCCCGTGGTGTGGCTGGCCCGGCACCGGCTCTACGCCCTGCCCCGCTATACCGAATGCAAAGCCACCCTGCGTGATGACGGTCTCTACCGGTCGGGGCACGGGGTCGGCGCCAACTCGGTCGCGAACCGCCTCTCCCGTGGCACCACGCTCAACAGCGACGACGCCGAGCACAACCGCCGCCGAAAGCTCGTGGCCCACCGGTTGATGCCGCGGGCACTCCGCACCTTGGCTGACAGCGTCGAGCAGCAAGCAGGAATGGTCGTCGAAGCAGCTGTCCGCAAAGGAGATGTCGACGCCGTCGCCGAGATCGCGACAGCCCTTCCGGCGGCTGTCGTCCCCGATCTGGTCGGCTGGCCTACCGATCAACGCGACAAGCTGCTGGATTGGGGCGCAGCCACATTCGACATCCTCGGGCCGCTGAACTGGCAGGCGGCCAAGGCGGCGCCGCGGGCCCTGCAGATGCTGCGGTTCGCTCGCCGTGTCGTCCGCGAGCGCATGGTGATGCCGGGCAGCATGGCCGATGAGCTGCTCGGCGCGGTCGACGACGGAACCCTACCGGCACACGAGGTGCCGCCACTGTTGGTCGATTACATCGGCCCCTCCATGGACACCACGATCAGCGCCATCTCCAGTGCGATCCACCTGTTCGCCACGCACCCCGAGCAGTGGGAGCTGGTGAAGAGTGACCCGACGCTCATTCCCAACGCGGTCAACGAAGTGGTCCGCTACGCGTCGCCGCTGCGCGCGTTCACGCGCAAAGTGCTGCGCGCACACGTCGTCGCCGGTACGCACATCCCGGCCGGCGCCCGGGTACTGGTGCTATACGCCTCGGCGAACCGCGATGAACGCGAGTGGGCAGCGCCGGATGTCTTCGACATCCGCAACGACGCCGGCCGGCACGTCGGATTCGGCAATGGCTCACACGCGTGCGCCGGGCAGGGGCTGGCTCGACTGGAGACCACTGCGATCCTGCGCGCTCTCGTCGACCGGGTAGCGCGAATCGAGATGTCCGGTGCGCCGACGTGGGCGGTCAACAACATCATCCACCGTCACGATCACCTTCCGGTGCGACTCATCCCGGCATGACGGGTGACGAGCTGAGTCGATCGATTCAGCTCGCCACCACATAGACCACTGACGCCAGTCCGAAGGCCATGAATCCGATGGCCGTGGCGATCACCGTCCACGTCTTCAGCGTGGTCACCGTGTCGAATCCACAGAACCGTCCGATCAACCAGAAGCCGGAGTCGTTCACGTGCGAGAACGTGATCGAACCGGCGCTGATACCGACGACCACGGCCGCCAACGCGATCGTGCCGACATCCATCGCGGTCACGGCCGGGGCCATGATGGAGCCTGCGGTCGTCGCGGCGACGGTGGCCGAGCCCTGGGCGACGCGGAAGATGACGGCGATGAGGAATCCGGCCAGCATGATCGGCAGGCCCAGCGCGTCCAATCCGTCGGCCAGGGTCTGCCCGATTCCGGTCTCGGTGAGTATCCTGCCGAAAGCTCCACCGGCACCGGTGATCAGGATTATCGAGCAGACAGGTGCCAGGGCGTCGTCGACGAGATTTTCCAGCACTCCCCCGATGGGTTCCCGGCGCCGCCTCGGAATGACATACAGCAACAGCATCGCCAGCAGGACGGTGATCAGCAGAGCCATCGCGGTGGTGCCGATGAGTCGGGACAGCTGAAAGGCGAGGTTGTCCTCGGTCACGACACCGTCGGCCTCGAGTGTCGAGAACACGGTGTTGAAGAAGATCAACAGCAACGGCAGCAGCAGGACGAAGATGATCGTCCAGAATCCCGGACGCTCCTCCTCGGGATAGTCCTTCGGTTCGCCGAGCAGAGTCGGCACCGGCATGTCCGGGTAGCGCTTGGCGATCAACAGGCCCAGGCGGTAACCGGCCAGATACCACGTCGGCAGGCCGACCAGAAGGGCGACAATGACCACCATTCCCACGTCGGCGCCCATCACCGTGGCCGCGGCGGTGGGTCCCGGGTGTGGAGGAGTCAGGGCGTGCATCATCAAGAACGCGCCGATTGAGGGCAGCACGTACAGCATGAACGAGCCACCGAGACGCCGCGCCACGGTGTAGATGATGGGCAGCATGACGATGAAGCCGGCATCAAGGAAGATGGGGAATGCGTAGAAGAGCGAGGCCACGGCCAACGCCAGCGGCGCCCGCTCTTCACCGAATCTGGCCAGCATCCTGTCCGCCAGAACCTGTGCACCGCCGGTCATCTCGACGAGTCGTCCGAGCACGGCGCCGAAACCGACGAGTAACGCAACCGCGCCGACGGTGGTACTGAAGCCGTCGATGACCACGCTGACGACATCACCGATGCCGATACCGGCGGCGATACCCGTCAGCACGCTGACCACGATGAGCGAGAAGAACGCGTGCAACCTCACCTTGATGATCAAAATGAGGAGTACGGCGATGGCCACGACGGCGATGGCGACGAGCAGGCCGGCGGGCCGCTCCGCGAGGACTACCTCGTCCATGGAATTCCCTTCGTGGTCATCAGGTCTGCGTGGCGGTCGTGGGGAGCAGCAGGGACATCAGTCGCCTTTCGGCGCCGGCCCGAGTTCGCGAAGGAGTTCACCCATACGGGAGTAGGCCTTGTTGCGGTAGGCGATGAGTTGCGCCTTGGTCTCGTCGTCGAAGTCACCGGTCAGACCCTTGCCGTTCTTGGTTCCCTTGCGGCCCGCGGCGACGGCGTCGGTGAGCAGCTTCGGGGTCGCCATCCGCTCACCGAATTCGTTCTCCAGCGTCGTGTAACCCTTGGCATAGACGTCGAGTCCGGCCTGATCGGCGATAGCGAACGGGCCGAAGAACCCCAGCCGGAAGCCGAAGGTCGTGCGCACGATCGTGTCCACGTCCTCCACCGACGCCACGCCCTGTTCGACGATCAGGGTCGCTTCTTTGAGAAGCGCATACTGCAGGCGGTTCAATGCCATTCCCGGAGTGTCGGCAACTTGTGCACCCTCGCGCCCGGCTCGCGTGAGGAGGTCCTTGACCGAGTCGATGACCTCCTGGGTGGTGGCTTCGCCGGCGACCAGTTCGACACCGGGGATGAACGGCGCGGGATTGGAGAAATGCACGGTGAGGAACCGCTCCGGGTGGGTGACCGCCTCGACCAGGACCTTGACCGGGATGGTCGAGGTGTTGGTGCCGATGATCGCCTCCGGGCGGGCGGCCGCACACACCCGGCTCAACACATCTTTCTTGACGTCGGGATCCTCGAACACGGCCTCCATGACGAAGTCGACGTCCGACACCGCGTCCTCGAGGCTGTCTCCCGCGGTGAGGTTGCCCATGATGGTCTTGGCGCTGCCCGGTTCGAAGAGACCCTGTTCCTCGAACTCCTCGGCCTCCTTCTCCAGACGTGCGAGGGCTTCGCGGGTGGCGTCGGCGTCGACGTCGGCGATCCGGACGGTGAACCCGTTCAGGGCGAGCACCTGGGCGATTCCACCGCCCATGTAGCCGGCGCCGACGACGGTGACGGTGTTGATCGTGCGCATGCGGATGTCCTTCGGGTCGTGGGTCAGGCGAGGGCGGAGGTGAGAACCTGCAGGATGTACTCGCGGTTCTCGGCGCACACCCCCAGGGAGTCAGAGCCGTAGTGCTCGCAACAGAACGGGCCGGAATAACCGAGGTCGAGTGCCAGCCGAATCATCTGGCGGTAGTTGATGTACCCGTACTTCAGTGGCAGCGGAGCCGAGCTGTACGCGCCGGTCGCCGGATCGTGATCACGCGAATAGTTCTTGATGTGCCAGAAGTTCGAGTACGGAAGCACTTTGGCGAACATCTCGGTGAAATGCGGCATCGGGCGGTGCAACCGGATGAGATTCCCCAGGTCGGGATTCAGTCCGACAGCATCGTGGTCGACGTCGCTGATGAACTGCACTGCCTCGTCGGGAGTGCCGATGAAAGTGTCCTCGTACATCTCGAGGCTCAGCTGGATTCCGTTGGAGCGGGCATGATCGCCGAGTTCGCGAACCCGCTCGATCGCCAGCTCACGCAGAGCAGGGTCGTCGACGTGGCCTTCCACGAGCCAGAACCAGATCTGCTCGCTCTGCGCGGGCGTGATCGCCTGCATGAAACCGGTGTTGACGATGGTGGCGCCGAAAGTGGGGGCGAGGTCGATGAGGCGGTGGGCATCGGCCAGGTTCTGCTCGCCGTGTTCGACATCCACCACCGAGTTCCGGGTCATCGAGATGGAGGAGATGGCCAGTCCTTCGTCGCTCAGCACGGTGCCGAACTCATCGACGCGCGCGTCCGACAATGCGGCGAGCGGAACCCAGGCATCGGTGGGGTCGATGTAGTCGAACCCGAGTTCGCGCACTTGACGCAGCTGTGAAGCCCACACTGTCGCCGGGGCGTCCTTGATGTGGCCGCCGTCGGGTGCCCGATTACCGAAGCTGAGCATGTTGGCTGAGATCGGCCAGGTGTGAGCCGAGTGCATCGACGTCCTCCAAAGTGGTCTGAGTCACAAACCTCTAGATCGCATAGGATATAGGATTTCTGGGGCTCAATGTCAACAGGGGTTAGAATTTCGTCCTTTGATCCGGAGCGGCGGAAAGGCCCGAAGTGGGAGCCGACGAGTACCCGGCACCGGTGCGCAACACGCTGGTCGACCAGGTCTACGAGCGACTCATGGAGTTGCTCCTCGACGGCACGTTGCAGTCGGGGGATCCCATCAGCATCGACGGCACGGCTCGCTACCTCGGCGTCTCGCCGACTCCGGTGCGCGAGGCGCTGGCCCGTCTGGAGTCCACGGGCAACGTCGTCCGGGTCGCCATGCGGGGCTACCGCGTGCCCGACATGCCCGGCGCCAAGGAGATCTCCGACATCATGGACGCGCGCCTGCTCATCGAGCCCCGGCTGGCCGAACTGGCCTGCGAGCGTTCCGATACCCGGTTGTTGAATGCGCTGGAACAGGCGATCGATGAGCAGGATCGCGCACCTCATACACCTGACGCCGCGGCGATCAGGAAGTATCACCGCGCCGATGAGCACTTCCACCGCCTGATCGCCGAACACGCAGACAACAGCGCATTGCTCAGGGCGTATGACGCCTTGGGCGGTCACGGTCAGCGTTTCCGACTCTTCATCGGAGTCGGCGTGCAGGACTCCGCCTGCGCGATCGCCGAACACCGGGAGATCCTGGCCGCGCTCCGGCGCGGCTACGGGCCCGAGGTCTACCGCATCATGCACAGCCACATCAGCGGTGTGAAGGAGCGGGCGCTGGCCGAGCATGCGGAAGCGCAGCGACGCGTCACCGGCCGGCAGAGGTCGCGACGCCGCCCGTCGGATTCTGTGAACACGGCTGACTAAGCGCCGAGAATCCTATAGGATCGGGGGCACACACTCTGGTTCGTAGCGCTGGACGTCTCGTCGCCGGCGCGTTGTGAAGGACGGAACAATGACGTACCTCCTCAATTCGCCGGACGACTTCGCCGAGGAGGCGGTCCGCGGCCTCGTCGCCTCTCATCCAGACCTTCTGGTCGAGGTCCCCGGCGGAGTAGCTCGCTCGACGCAGACACCGGCGGGCCAGCCGGCGTTGGTGATCGGCGGCGGCTCCGGGCATTACCCCGCATTCGCGGGCTGGGTCGGCCCCGGCATGGGACACGGGGCCCCATGCGGCAAGATCTTCTCCTCGCCCTCAGCCTCAGAGGTCTACTCCGTGGTGCGCAACGCCGAGAACGGTGGCGGCGTGATCCTCGGGTTCGGAAATTATGCCGGGGACGTTCTCCACTTCGGCCTGGCGGCCGAGAAGCTCCGTCACGAAGGCATCGACGTCCGTATCGTCACGGTGAGCGATGACATCGCCTCCAACACCTCCGAGAATCACCGCGACAGGCGGGGTGTCGCAGGCGATCTACCCGTGTTCAAGATCGCCGGGGCGGCCATCGAGGCGGGGGCGGATCTCGACGAGGCCGAACGCCTGGCGTGGAAGGCCAACGACGCGACACGTTCTTTCGGACTCGCCTTCGAGGGCTGCACCCTACCCGGCTCTGACGACCCGCTGTTCCACGTCGAAAAGGGCAGCATGGGGGTGGGTTTGGGAATCCACGGCGAACCCGGGGTCCGAGACGCCGATATCGGTAGTGCCGCAGACATCGCCGATCTCTTGGTCGACGAACTGCTGGCCGAAGAGCCGCCACGGGGCGAGGACGGCTACGACGGCAGAGTCGCCGTGATCCTCAACGGACTCGGCACGGTGAAATACGAAGAGCTCTTTGTCGTCTACGGGCGTATCGCCGAACGACTGGAACAACGAGGACTGACAGTCGTGAGACCCGAGGTGGGCGAATTCGTCACCAGCCTCGACATGGCGGGTCTGTCGCTGACGTTGGTGTTCCTCGACGACGAACTCGAAAAGCTCTGGCTCGCGCCGGCCGAGACACCGGCCTATCGGCGAGGCTCGATGCCGGTCGTCGATCGGGCCCCCCGCACGGGCACCTGGGATCCAGGCAAGACCGAAATACCCGATGCCAGCGAGGATTCGCGAACCTGCGCCCAGAAGATCGTCGCAGTGCTCGAAAGGTTCCGGCAGGTCTGTGCCGACAACGAAGGCGAACTCGGTCGACTCGACGCGGTCGCCGGTGACGGTGACCACGGCCAGGGCATGGTGTTCGGCTCCCGGGGCGCGGCCGGCGCCGCGCGCACCGCGGTCGATCAGGGCGCAGGTGCTCGCACCACGCTGCTGATGGCCGGTGAAGCCTGGGCGGACGCTGCGGGCGGAACTTCCGGAGCCCTGTGGGGCGCCGCATTGACCAGTGCCGGTGGCGAATTCACCGACACCGAAGGGGCCGGCGAGCGAAGCGTCGTCGATGCCGTCACCGCCGGGATCGATGCCGTCCTCCGGCTCGGTGGAGCGGAGCCCGGAGACAAGACCATGGTCGACGCCGCCGTGCCGTTTCGTGACGCACTGACCGACGCGTTCGACACGGACGCAGGCCCTGCGATCACCGCTGCGGCGCGCGTCGCGCACGACGCCGCCGCCAAGACCGCCGACATCACAGCGCGGCTGGGCCGCGCGCGAGTGCTGGGCGAGAAGAGCGTCGGCACCCCCGACCCGGGAGCGTTGTCCTTCGCGCTGCTCATGACGGCGCTCGGCGAGCACCTGACCCGCTGAACGACAACCGCTGTGGAGGAACGGATATGACAATGAGGATCGTAGTGGGCGGCGACAACGCCGGATTCAACTACAAGGAGGCGCTGCGCAAGGACCTCGAGTCCGACGAGCGCGTGGACACCGTCGAGGACGTCGGGGTCATGGAAGACGAGGACGACACGTCCTACCCGAACGTCGCCGTCGCAGCCGCGGAGAAGATCGCACGGGGGGAAGCGGACCGGGCACTGTTGATCTGCGGCACCGGATTGGGCGTCGCGATCGCGGCGAACAAGGTCAAGGGTGTCCGCGCGGTCACCGCGCACGACCTCTACTCCGTCCAGCGTTCCGTCCTGTCGAACAATGCGCAGGTGCTGTGCATGGGGGAACGTGTGGTGGGACTCGAACTGGCGCGTGCGCTGGTCAAGGAGTGGCTCGGGCTGGAGTTCGACCCACAGTCCTCCTCCGCGGCGAAGGTCGACGACATCCGCGCGTACGAGGGTGACTGAGACCCGCGACGGCGTGGCGACCCTGTGGGTCGGCACCAGCTGGAAGATGAACAAGAGTCTCGACGAGGCCCGTCGATACGCTCGCGAGCTGGACCACTACCTGAGGCGCACGAAACTCGCTGGAGTGCAGCCATTCATCATTCCGTCGTTCACCGCGGTCAGCGCAACCCGGGAGGCACTGGGGCAGGACACGCCGGTACTGCTCGGAGTGCAGAACGCTCATTGGGACGACCATGGCGCGTGGACGGGCGAGGTGTCCGTCGCTCAGGCCAAGGACGCGGGCGCTCAGCTCGTGGAGATCGGTCACTCCGAGCGGCGCGAGCACTTCGGTGAGACAGTCGCGACAACCCGGCTGAAGGTGGCGGCCGCGCTCGCCCACGGGCTGGTTCCCTTGCTCTGTATCGGCGAGAGCGACGAAGTCAGACGTGCCGGGGACTCGTCACGATTCATTCTCGATCAAGCAGCCGGCGCATTAGATGGCCTCACCCCCGAGCAGATGAAGCGGGTCCTCATCGCCTATGAACCGGTGTGGGCAATCGGCGACAAGGGCCGCCCCGCCACCGCCGAGGAGATGCGGGCGCCGTTCGCCGAACTCGGTCGCGAATACCTCGGACGCATAGGTGGACTGCTCTACGGAGGTTCGGTCAACGTCGACAACGCGGCAGATCTTCTCGGCATCGCCGAGGTCACCGGGTTGTTCATCGGCCGGGCCGCTTGGGAGTTGCGCGGATATCTGCAACTTCTCGAGCTCGCCGCGAGTCATCCGAAGCTGGCGGGCTGACGGGCGGTTGTTCTATCGGGGGTTCTCCGCTCAGACCGTTCCACCCGGGAAGACCGTCTTGACGGCCTCGGTGATGTGCTCCCGCGCGGTGGCGGCGTCGGTGGGGTCCAGCGAGCTGATCGCCATCACATAGCGGCGGTCGGGCCCGATCAAGCCGGTGGACACATGCAGCTGGTTGCCGCCGTTCCAACAACAGAACCAACCCTGCTTGACCGCAACGGGTTCGGCGTAGAGGCCGTCGGGGATGCCGAACCGCTGGGGATAGCCGTCATTGCCCGTCGCAGTGAACCGGGCGATGTTGCCGATGATGATGTCGGCCTGCTCGCGCGGTAACCCGCCGGTGCCCGCCAACAGCATGTCGTAGTAACGGACGAGATCGCCTGCGGTGCTCTGCGTGACGTCCCAATGTCCGTTGTACGGCGCGGTGGTGCCGGTCAGACCGTACCGGGCGACGATGCGGTCGATCACCGCGTTCTGACCGCTGCGGTCCCAGAACATCTGCGCGGCACTGTCGTCGGAGGACCGCAGCATCGTATCCAGGGACTGCCGATCGGCGGCCGAGAGTTCGATGTCCCCCTGCGACTCCCGCAGCAGCAGATCGTCGGCGATGAACAGCTTGACCACCGACGCGATCGGAAACGGCGTGTTCGCGCCGTGGGCCGCCAGCTGACCGGTCTGCCGGTCCAACACGGCGGCCTCGATCTGGGCGCCCACGTCGGCGGCCTGCGCGGCCGCCTGTTGAACGCGGTCGTCGAGCCCGGCGAGAGGGACCGGCGGCGCAGCGGGCGGGGCCTGGGGCATCAGGGTCGGGCGCGGCGCGTGCGGAGTGTGATCGGCGGCGGGCGGCGCGCCCGACACCTGGGGCGTGCATCCTCCCAGCAGCAACGCGACGCCGAGGATCGCCGCCCTGGCTCCCGCCCTGTTCAGTCGCAGTCGGCGCATCGGTGTCCTCCACATCGCTTCCGGAAGGGCGGGCCGTCGCCGGCCCGCCCTTCATCCACCCTAAACGGCTGATCGGGCCCGGGTACCCCGTCGCGGGCCCACCGCATCAGATCGACGGTTTCCGATCCGGCCGATACGGGTAGGTCCATCGCACTGGTTGAGCTGGGGAAAGGCCGGAGACCATGGACCGAGACGTGGCAACCAAGCCCGACGATGCCTCCCTCCTGAAAGTCCTCGGCAACTGGGACGTCCTCGCGCTCGGGTTCGGGGCCATGATCGGGTTCGGCTGGGTCGTGTTGACCGGCGACTGGATCGGCTCCGCGGGCACCCTCGGGGCGGTGCTGGCGATGGCGGCGGGCGGCGTGATCATGGCCGTGGTCGGCTTGACCTACGCGGAGTTGACCGCGTCGATGCCCAAGGCGGGCGGAGAACACAACTTCCTGCTGCGCGGCATGGGTCCGCGCTGGTCGTTCATCGGCTCGTGGGGGATCGTCGGTGGGTACGTCACCATCGTCGCGTTCGAGGCCGTGGCACTGCCGAGAACCGCGCTGTACCTGTTCCCCGACCTCAACCAGATTCACCTGTGGGATGTCGCGGGCAGCGAGGTCCATCTCACCTGGGCGCTGGTGGGCTCGATCGCGGCGGTCGTCATCACCACCATCAACATCCTCGGGGTGAAGTTCGCCAGCGTGGTGCAGACGTTCGTCGTGGTACTCCTGCTCATCATCGGTTTGATGCTGGTGTTCGGATCGTTCACCGGCGGCTCGCCGGACAACATGCAGCCGCTGTTCACCGGCGGAGTCGCGGGCTTCTTCGCCGTCCTCGTCGTGGTGCCGTTCCTGTTCGTCGGGTTCGACGTCATCCCGCAGTCGGCGGAGGAAGTGAACGTGCCCGCTCGCCAGATCGGCCGGTTGGTCGTCATCGCCGTGATCCTGGCGACCATCTTCTATCTGCTCGTCATCGCGACCACGTCGTCAGCGATGCCGCCGGGTGACCTGGGTGAGGCGGACATCGCCACCGCGGACGCCTTCGGCGCGCTGTTCAACAGTGATGTGATGGCGAAGCTGCTGATCGCCGGCGGCATCGCCGGGATCCTGACGTCGTGGAATTCGCTGCTGCTGGGCGCCTCCCGGCTGATGTACTCGATGGCACGCTCGGGCATGCTGCCCGCCTGGTTCGGCAAGGTGCACCCGCGATTCCACACACCGGTCAACGCGTTGCTGTTCATCGGTGGCCTGTCGTTCCTCGCACCGTTCCTCGGCGAGGCGATGCTGGGCTGGCTCGTCGACTCGGGATCGCCGAGCATCGTCATCGCCTACCTGCTGGTGTCCATCGTGTTCCTCGTGCTGCGGCGACGGGAACCGGACATGGACCGGCCGCTGCGGATCGGTGGAAAAGGTCAGGGCGGCTTGCTGATCGGCGGAGCGGCCGTGGTTCTCTGCGCAGGCCTGTTGAGCCTGTATCTCCCGGGGATGCCTGCGTTCCTCGATCCGCAGCCGTGGTTGTTGTTCGGCGGCTGGTGGGTCCTGGGTCTGTTCTTCCTGTTCCGGGTCCCCACCGGGGTTGCACCGGGTGAAGACGCCGAGCACCGGCTGCTGGAGGAACTGCGGCAACGCCGGGCATCGACCGGATCCGGCAGCCGATGACCCGGTGCCCCGCTCACCGTCGACCGGCGTGCGAATCCTCGTCGGCGGCTGTTGCGTTCGTTTTGACCGGTCGCCGTACCGCAGCGGTGACGAGGTTTCGACGCAACCGTCCGCTGGTGTTCCGGTAGAGGCAGCCCATGGCGGCCGCGGTTCCGCGGACGTCGTCGCGGGCCGTCAGGTAGGTCCAGCGGTGGTGTTCGGGCAGGGCGAAGAACTTCTCGAAGAACAGGGGGACATCCTCGGCCGGCATACGCAACAGGGCTTCCAGCCCGATGCGGCGCAGCCGGTGGATCGCCACCGCAGACGGCGGCCAGACGGCGCGCTTCCCGGCAGACAGCGCTTCATCCGGTCCATCGGCCAGGTGCACGGCCAGCGCCGAGGCGACCGCAGGGGCGAGCCTCAGCGAAGCCGCCACGCTGAATCCCGTCGCGGGGTGGATCAGCGGCGCGGCCGCGCCGAACCCGAGTACGCCGCGCCCGTCGTGTCGCGGCTGGTCGACGGGGAACCAGACCTTCTCACTGCGGGCATCGGCGGCCGGGGTGACACCGTGCCGCGCCAGCCGCGCGTGCAGCCGCCGTCGCAGGGTCGCCAGAGGCAGACCCGGCCGTCGCGCCAGCGAGGTCTCCTCCAGCAGCACCTGACCGTCACCCAGTGGAACGCCGTACAGGAACGTCGGCCAGCCGTGCTCGCCGTGGTCGGGGCGCCAGTCCATGAACAATGCTTGACCGGGAGTGACGACGGGCGCGGCGGTGTCGTCGTCGACGATCACCCCGTAGGCGGTCTGCTCGGCCGTATAGCTGCGTGGCGACACCGGATCTGTTGGGCGCCAACGTCCCCCGGCATCAACGATGATCTGCGCGCGCAGCCAGGAGCCGTCGGCCAGGGCGACGACGCCGCGCTGCGGCGAACCGACGACGCGTCCGGCATGGATGCGCACATCGGTGAGTTGATCGGCCAGGTGCGCGTGGAGAGCGGGAACGTCGAGAACGGCGTAGTCCCAACCCACGTGGTGCTCGGTGACCGCGTGGACCCGGCCGGCGGCGCGGGCGGCGACCACCGACGCCGGCAGGCCGGCGGGCAGCTCGTCGGCCCACATGCCGTAGGTAGCGGTCCACGGGCGTTGCGGCGCCGGGTCGACGAGCCCGGTGCGCAGTCCACGACGGGCGCACTGTGCCGCCAGCGCCATGCCCGCCGGCCCGGCTCCGACCACCAACACGTCCATCCGACCCATGGTGCCCTTCAGGCGCGCTCCGATGCTTCTCGTTCTGCCGAACCGTATCAATCCGCAGCGGTAGCCTCGGTGGGGTGAGAACCATCTCGGGGATCTTTCTTCTCGGAGTCGGAGTCCTTGTGGCCCTCTCAGGTGTGCTGTTCGCATTGCAGGGGTTCGGATTCGTCGGCGGCAGTCCGATGACCGATACCACCACGTGGTCTGTTGCCGGCCCGATCATCGCGGTCGCCGGTGTCGGAATGATGTACATGGGCTGGCGGATCAGCCGCAGGAATCAATCGAGCCCATAGCCCGTTGACCCCACTGTCGCAGGGCCACCGCTCGCGACGAAGCGGCAAGGAAAGAGGCGAGATCGATGAAGAAGATCGGACGGGTCGGAATCATCGCAGGTGCACTGTCGGCGGCCGTGATCGGTTTGGCTGGACCGGCCCAGGCCGATGACGGCGGTGCCGAAGACAGCGGACGTGACAGGGATTCCAACTACTACGGCCGCGGGGGCTACTACGACGTCGGTGGCTTCAACAACCCGTGGATCAACCAGTTGGTCCCGACGGTCAAGGTGCCGAAGGTCGACACCAGGGTGCGCAACTGATCGGTGGACTACCTGATCTGCGTTGCGGCCCCCGGTTACCGTGAGGGAGTGGCCGACAACGAGGTGATGGACTTCGACGGCGACGCGCAGCGCGGATCGCGCACGCCGCGCAGCGTGTACGAGGTGGGGCGAGAACCCGATCCCCTCTACAGCCTGGCCAACGAGCGGACCTACCTGTCGTGGCTGCGTCTTGCCGTCACGCTGCTGGCCGGCGCTGTCGCCATCGACCGGTTGTTCCTCGACCGCCCGTGGTGGGGCAGTGAAGCCCTCGCGCTGGGCCTCGTCGCCGTCGCCTTCGGCACGTGCGGGGTCGGGGTCCGGCGCTGGTGGGTCACCGAGCGGGCACTCCGGCAACGCAGGCCGTTGCCCGGTTTCGGCGCCCCACTACTCGGCATCGTGGCCGTGCTGCTGGCCGGAGCGGGCGTCCTCGTCATCGTGTTGATGCCCAGGGGGTGAGCGCCGGTGAAAACCACGCCCGGCAATCTGTGGGGGGACCAGTACCCGTTCGAACGCAACGCCGCCCAGCGCACGATGACGATGCTGGGGCTGGCCGGACTGTTCGTCGTCACGACGATTCTGCTCGTGCGCACCGAACCGGCCCACGTCCTGGGCATCGCACTGATCTGCGCGGGAGTGCTGTCCGGGCTCGCTGCGCTGTCCCGGCACCGCTACGTGCAGGAGACCCGCCTGGGCTTCGTGATCCTTCGGAGCCGCGGTGGTGGATTCGTGTTCGGTTCTGCGCTGGTCTTCGCGGTGATCGGCGTCCTGGTCGCGCTGCTGCTGGTGTTCGACTGACAGACCGGCGGGTGAAGTGGTGCGCCGCCGGGTGCCTGCATATCCTGGCTCGGCCATGACCGAGATCCTCATCACCCTGTTCGGGCCGCTGACGGTCCGCGTGGCGGGTGAGGTCGTCGACCTGCGCGGTCCGCAACCCCGGGCAGTGCTGGCGCGGCTGGCCGTGGCGGCCGGCGAAGTCGTCTCCGCGGACCGCATCATCGACGACATCTGGGCCATGGACCCGCCGCCGAAGGCGCTCGGGGGTCTGCAGGTCCACATCTCCAATCTGCGGCGACTGCTGGAGCCCGGCCGCGCCAAACGCACGCCCGCCCGGGTGCTGATCAGCTCACCGCCGGGTTACGCGTTGCGGCTCCCGGTCGATGCCGTGGACGCGTGGCGATTCCAGGCGCTGGTGCGGGATGCCGCCGCCAGCGATGCCCCACAGTCGCGGGCGGAATCGTTGCGAGCGGCATTGGACTGCTGGAGCGGCGCGGTGCTCCCGGAGTTCTGCGATACCGATTGGGCGGCAACGGAAGCCGCTCGGCTCGCCCGGATTCGAGCCGCCGCGGTCGAACAGTACGCCGCCATCGGCCTCGACCTGGGGTGGGAAGCGCGGGTCATCCCGGAGCTGGAACGCCACCTCACCGAGGACCCCCTCAGCGAGGAAGGTGTGCGGTTGCTGGCACTCGCGCTGTACCGGGTCGGCCGCCAGCGTGACGCACTCGCGCAACTGCGTGCGATCCGTGACCGGTTGGCCGACGAACTCGGCATCGACCCGGGCCCGGCGTTGCGCACGCTGGAAGCGAAGATCCTCGCGCAGTCCGAGGACCTCTTCGACCGGCCGCGATCCCCCACGCTCCCGATAGCGGTCGAGACACCCAGGCGCCACCGCGAGTTCCCGGTGCTCGTGTCGCGACACCGCGCGACCCTGATCGGCCGCGCGGCCGAGGTGCAGCGGATCACCGCCGCCGCGGCGACGGCGCTCACCGCGGGGCTGCGGACGATCTGGCTGGGTGCCGAACCGGGGGCGGGCAAGACGACTCTGGCCGAGGTGATCGGCGAGCGGCTCGGCCTCGACGGGTGGACCGTGGCGCGCGGCCGTTGTCCCGAAGTCGATGGTGCTCCTCCTGCGTGGGCATGGTCGGAGGTCGTGCAGGCCCTCGGCCATCCGGCGCCGAACTGTGAGTCGGCGTTCGAACTCGCCAACGCGGTCGCCGACCGGTTGCGGCGGGTCACTGCCGACGGGCCACTGCTGGTGGTTCTCGACGACCTGCACCGCGCCGACGGCGCGACACTGCAGTTGCTGCGGGGTTTCGCCCACGACCTCGCCGACCGCCCCATCGTCGTATTGGCTGCGCACCGCAGCACCGAGGCCGGGCCCGAGCTCACCGCCACCTGGGCCGCGCTGGCCGCGGTCACCGCCGAACGGGTCGACTTGGGCGGTTTGAGCAGAGACGGCGTCGTCGCACTGGTCCGCGAGCTCGCTCCTGACAGCACCATCGGCGACGATGCCGGAGTGCTGGACCGCCTGATCGAACGGACCAACGGAAACCCGCTGTTCGTGTCGGAGTTCGCGCGTCTGCTGGCTTCCGAAGGCCGGGCAGCCGCCTCCGCCACTGTGCCGGCTGGTGTGCGGGAGGTGTTGCGGCGCCGGCTTTCCCGCCTTCCCGGCTCGGCCCGGACCGTCCTGCAACAGGCGGCGGTCCTGGGCCGCGAGCTCGACGTGGAGCTGCTGGTCCGCATCGCCCGCCACGACGAGGACGACGTGCTCGACGGCCTCGAAGCTGCCGTGTTGGCGGGACTGCTCGACGAGCCCGGACCGGGCCGGGTGCGCTTCACCCACGCCCTGGTCCGCGACACCCTGTACGAGGACACCCCGGCGCTGCGCCGGGCGCGCTGGCATGCGGCGGCGCTGGCCGAGCTGCGCGACGTCCAGGATCCCGACGTGGCGGCGCTGGCGTACCACGCCTTGGCGGCAGCCACCCCCGCGACGGCGGCGGACGCCGCCGGGCTGGCGTCGGCCGCTGCCGAGCAGGCGCTGTCGCTCAACTCCGCCGCCGAGGCCATGGCGTTGGCCGACGCCGCGGTGCGCATGATCGATCTGACGCAGAGCAGCACCCCGCTGGCGTCGCAGGTCCGGTTGCTGGTCCTGCTCACGCGGGCGGCGGCTCTGGCGGGGGATGCCACCCGCGCCCGCTCGGCCCGGGCCCGGGCCGTGCAGCTGGCCGCCGATAGTGGCGACGACCCGCTGTTGCTGGACGCGCTGACCGCCTTCCGCGCCCCGATCTCGTGGACGGTCAGCGCGTTGGCGCCGGACCACACTGACGTCCGGGAACCGTTGCGCCGCAAGCTGGCCGAGCCCGATGGGGTTGATCCAGTGACCCGGGTATGGCTGATGGTGGCCTTGATCTTCGAGATCGAGAACGACGCCGCGGCGTACGGGATGGACGAGGTGATCGACGTGTCGGCCCAGGCCCTCGAGATCGCTCGCGCCTCAGGGGACCCGGTCGCCCTGTGCGCCGCGCTCAACGCGCGCGCCTATTTGTCGACCGGACCGGACCTGGCGAATGAACGCGAGAGCCTCGCCGCCGAGCTGCTGGCGGTCTCCACGGCGCACGGTCTGCTCGGCTACGAGGCGCTGGCCCACTGGTTCTTGTTCATGTTCGCCTCGGCCCGTACCGATCTGCCCGAGGCCATCCGCGAGGCCGATCTGGCCGTCGAGCGGTCGACCAGCGGGCAGGTCGCCGCACTCGTCGTGGTGGTCGAGGTCTACCAGGCCGTGTTGTGCGTCCTGGCCGGCGATCTCGACAACGCCGCCCGCCGGTACCGGCGCCTGGCCGGTCAGATGGCCGAGACCGGTATGTCCAGTGCCACCGAGGTCGCGGTCGTGTTCGAGCTGGTGCTGGCCTTCGCCCGCGGGGACATGTCGGACCTGACCGATGCCATGATCGCGGTCCACCAGCTCTATCCCGATGCGATGAACGAGGCGCTGGTGTTGTGTCTGCTGGACGCCGGACGTACCGAGGAGGCCCGGGCATGGTGGCTCTCGCGGGCTCCGGTGCGGCGTAACTACTACTGGCTGGCCAGGATGGTGCTGCTGGCGCGCGCCGCGATCCGCCTGGGTGACCTCGAGCAGTGCGAGCAGGTGTACCGCGAACTCACTCCCTGGGCGGGACGAGTGGCCGGAATCGATTCGGGCTCAGTCGCTTTCGGTACCGTCGACGACACTCTGGCGTTGCTGGCCGAGGCGCTGGGCCGCGCCGGCGACGAGGTGGCCCGCCACCGTGCCGGCGCCGACGCGGTCCGCGCGCGCGTCGCAGCGGCGCTCAGCCCCAGATCGCCCGCTCCATCCGCCGGTAACCCGGCCGGAACAGAGCCAGCATGAGCGTGATCGCCGCACCCGCGTCGGCTTTCAGCGCGGCGAGCTCGGTGGGTGTCACCGCCGCGCCGATCCTGGGCAGTTCGAACGACATCCGGGCGTTCCGGCGGATCCGGGCTTCCACGTCGCGCCAGTCCGCCACCGACAGATAGCGGCGGATCACCGGAAAGGTGGCGCGCTCCTCCTCGGCGATGTGCTCGGTGAGGACGCCACGCAGCTCCACGAGCCGGGCCGCCAGAGCCGCGGCCGACTGCCGTGATGGCGCCGCCCGGAAGGCCAGCGCGCCGCCTCGCATCCGCTCCAGCAGCGGAGTCAGCGCCTCGTGATCCTCGGTGAGCGGCGTCAGGTCGATCTGGGCGCCGGCCCGCTGCACGATCACCGGCCACAGGATGTCGTCCTCGGCGTGATGGTGGTGGTCGATGGATTCGGCCATCAACTCGAGGTAGCGCACCAGCGTCCGGGTTCGGCGCGCGGTGATGGGCACGCCGCCGTCGGCCATCGCCATGGCCACTCCGGTGGTCCGGTCCAGGTCGCGCAGCATCACCCGGTGGGCGATCTGCATCCCGAGGACGTCGGGGGTGGTGCTGGTGGTCGCGGGGGCGGCGGGTTCGGTGGTCATGGTGGCTCCGATCGGGGGTGGACTGCTGGTGACGATCACTGTGGACCGGTGCTGTTGGTGTCGACTTGTCGCCGACTTGGGGCCCGCTGACCCGGTGCGGCGCTGCCCACGTTTCAAGTCAGGTGGGCGTGGTTACTCGCGAGTAAGGAGTGGTGCAGCTCACAACCACCGGGGAGGGAGGTCGCTTCATGGCAGAGCGGGGTGCGCAGCCGCAGGTCCCACGAGGACGTCGGCTGCTTCTGCGGGCAATCTCGCACCTGTTCAAGCCGTTACGCCCGGATGACTATCTGGAGATGCTCAACCCGCTGTGGACCACCAAGGAGTTGCGCGGCAAGGTCGAGCGGATCGAGCCCCAGGGCACCGAGGCCGCCAGCGTGCTGATCCGGCCGAGCTTCGAATGGCCCGGGCACGAACCCGGGCAGTACGTGCGGCTCGGCCTGGTCATCGACGGCCGCTACCACTGGCGCGCCTACTCGCTGACCTCCGATCCGCAACCCGAGGACGGGCTGGTCAGCGTCACTCCGAAGAAGGTCGACAGCGGCGTCGTCTCGCCGTACCTCGTGGACAGGATCCGGCCCGGCGAACTGGTGCGCCTCGGCGAGGTCGAGGGCCAGTTCACGCTGCCCGACCCGCTACCGGCCAAGATGCTGTTCATCAGCGCAGGCAGCGGCATCACACCGATCATGAGCATGTTGCGCAGCCTCGATCACCGCGACGAACTACGTGACGTCGTGGTGCTGCATTCCGACCGCACCCGTGAGCAGGTGATGTTCCTGTCCGTGCTGGAGGACCTCGACCGCCGGCATGACGGCGTGCGTCTGGATGTGCGAATCACCTCCGAGCGGGGCCGGTTCAAGGCCGAAGAGCTCGACGACGTGTGTCCCGACTGGCGGGAGCGCGAGGGGTTCTGCTCGGGGCCCGCCGAGCTCCTCGATGCGCTGATCGAGCGGTGGGAAACCGACGGTGATCCCGACCGGCTGCACTTCGAGCGTTTCCAGCCCAAGATCAGCGGCAGCGCCGCGGCCGGGGAAGGTGGCACGGTCACGTTCCTCGACAGCGATGAAACCGCCGAATGCCCGGGAGACACCCCGATCCTGGAAGCCGGCGAGCAGGCCGGCCTGGAGTTGGCCTTCGGCTGCCGCATCGGAATCTGTCACACCTGTACGGGCACGTTGAAATCCGGCCGCATCCGTGACCTGCGCTCGGGGGAGGTCACCGAACCGACGGGCGCCGACGTCCGGATCTGCATCCACGCCGCCGAGGGCGACGTGGAACTCGAACTCTGAAGGAAGGGAGCGTCATGACCGCCGCCACCGAAAGCCCATTGGCCCGCTTGAGCGAACAGGAGCTGGAGAAACTCGCCAAGGAACTCGACGCCATCCACGACGAGGTGTTCGCCGAACTCGGCGATCGCGACCGCCACTACATCAAGACGATGATCTCGGTGCAGCGCCAGATCGTCGTCGCCGGCCGCGTCCTGTTGCTCGGCTCGCGCTCGCCTGCGGCATGGCTGCTCGGGACCGCCTGCCTGAGCATGGCCAAGATCCTGGAGAACATGGAGCTCGGCCACAACATCCTGCACGGACAGTGGGACTGGATGAACGACCCCGACATCCACTCCTCGGTGTGGGACTGGGACACCGCGTCGAGCGCCAAAGCGTGGAAGCACTCCCACAACTACATCCACCACACGTTCACCAACATCCGCGGCAAGGACAAGGATCTCGGCTACGAGATCATGCGGATCGACCCGAACCAGCAGTGGCGGCCCGGGAACCTCGGCCAACCGTTCTACAACTTCCTGCTCATGATGCTGTTCGAGTGGGGCGTCGCCGTGCACGACACCGACGTCGAGGCGCTGTTCCGCGGCAACAAGACGATGGCGGACCTCAAAGACGACTTCAGGTCCATCGCGGGCAAGGCCCGCCAGCAGGTCATCAAGGACTACGTCGGCTGGCCGCTCATCAGCGCCGGCGCGTTCGCCCTCGCCCAGCTGGCCCTGCGCGGCCGGATCACACAGCCCGCCCGGTCCCGGGTCGGCCGGCGCCTGCGCCGTCTCTCGGGCAGCAGGAGAACCGGTTCTGCCGCAACGTTTCTCGACCGCGTGCTGCCCGGCGTGGAGAGCACGTTCCTGCGGACGCTGGTGGCCGATGCACTGGCGAACGTCGTCCGCAACGTCTGGTCACACGCCATCATCTTCTGCGGGCACTTCCCCGACCAGACCTACACGTTCAGCGAGGAAGAAGTCGCCGACGAAACCCGCGGCGGCTGGTATGTCCGCCAGCTGATCGGCGCCGCCAACATCGAAGGCAGCCCGCTGTTCCACATCGTCAGCGGCAACCTGGGCTACCAGGTGGAGCATCATCTCTACCCCGACATGCCCAGCAGTCGCTATGCGGAGATCGCCCCGAAGATCAAAGACATCTGCCAGCGCTACGACCTGCCGTACAACTCCGGCCCCTTCGGCAAACAGTGGTTCTCCGTGCAGCGCACCATCGTGCGGCTCGCGTTCCCCGGCGGTGCGCCCCGCCCGAAGCCGGGCCCCTACCGCGGACCCGAGCGCACGTCGCAGGGCGACAGTGCCCGATCGTCGCAGCGCGACAGTGCCCGATCGTCGCAGCGCGACAGTGCCCGATCGTCGCAGCGCGACAGTGAGGCCGCGAAGTTCCGGGGCCGCGTCCCCGCCGAGCACCCAGACGCCGGGCCCGAGCACGTGTCCAGCGGGGTGGCCGTGCAGCCCCCGCCGCGGGGCAACGACTGACCGCGCAGACTCGGTCAGGTCGAGATCCCGAACACCCAGACCGCCAGCGTGGTGGTGGCCACGCTGATGAGCAGGATCGCGATGAGATTCAGCCAGATACCGCCCTTGACCATGCTGCCGATGTTGACGTAGCCGGTGCCGAACACGATCGCGTTCGGCGGGGTCGCCACCGGCAGCATGAATGCCGAGGTGGCTGCCAGCGCGACGGGAATCGTCAGCAGCAGCGGGTCGGCCCCGATACCGACCGCGACACCGCCGATGACCGGCAGGAACGTCGCCGCGGTGGCGGTGTTGCTGGTCAGCTCGGTCAGGAAGATCACCGCGGTCGTGATCACCGCGACCAGCAGGAGGATGGCCAGACCCTGCAGGCTCTGCGCCTGGGTGCCGATCCATTCGGTCAGCCCGGAGGAGCTGAACTGTGAGGACAGCGCCAGACCGCCCCCGAACAGCAACAGCACCCCCCACGGCAGTTGGACCGCGGTGGACCAGTCCAGCAGCCGCACACCGAGTTTCGCGCCGGCCGGCAGGATGAACAGCAGCACTCCGGCCGCGATCGCGATGCCGGCGTCGGAGATGGGCGGCTCTTCCCAGATCAGCGGGAAGGAGATCCAGCTGATCGCGGCGAGGGCGAAGATCACCGCGACGCGGCGCTCCCCCCCGGAGGGTTTGCCGAGCTTGGCCAACTCGGTGTTGAACAGCTTGCGGCCGCCCGGCAGCTCGTCGATCTCCGGTTTGAAGATCAGCTTGGCCAACAACACCCAGGTGATGACGAGCAGAACGCTCGCCAGCGGGAGCCCGAGCAGCATCCATCGGCCGAAGCTGATGTCGATGCCCTGCTCGTCCTGCAGGTAACCCACCAACAGTGTGTTCGGCGGGGTCCCGATGATCGTCGCCAGCGACCCGACCGACGCCGCGTAGGCGATGCCGAGCATCAGCGCGGTGCCGAAGTTGGATTGCTTGACCTGCTCCTTGACCTCCTCGTCGGCCTGCGTCTCGGCCTCGGTGCCGGCTTCACCTGCGGTCGGTTCGGCGTCGCCGTCCGAGGACTCGTCCTCGTTCTTGGGGACCGACACCGTGCCGGCGAGCATCAGCACCGAGACACCGATCGGCACCATCATCACGGCGGTCGCGGTGTTCGAGACCCACATGCTCAGGAACGCGGTGGCGAGCATGAACCCGCCGATGACGCGCGTGGCGCTGGTGCCCATCGCCCGCACGGTCAGCAGTGCGATGCGCCGGTGCAGGTTCCACCGCTGCATTGCCAGCGCGATCAGGAAGCCGCCCATGAACAGGAAGATGATGTCGGCGCCGTAGCTGGCGCCGACGTCGTCGACGCTGACGTCCTCGACGAGAATCGGAAAGACCACCAGCGGCAGCAGCGCGGTGGCCGGGATCGGGATGGCCTCGGTCATCCACCACACGCCCATGAGCACGGCGATCGCCGCGGTGACCTTGGCCGCGTGTGACAGGTCGGTGGGCAGCACCAGATACACCAGCACCGACAGCAGAAGCCCGCCGCCGAAGCCGAGCCAACGCCGACGGAACGTCGACGGCCGCTCCGCCGGTGCCCGTTCCCCGGCCGAGAGTTCGTCGACCTCCTCGTCGCCATGAGGGTCGCGCTGTTGGCGTTCCAGATCCTCCCGAGCATCGTGGTCCGTCGTCACCGGTCGCTCCCCTCGTCGAACGTGGCTTCTTCGTCGTGATGCACATCACTTCCCGGCGGTGTACCCACTGGCTACCGCCGGGAAGCCCGGGGTGGGTAAGCGCTGCCGAGCGGGTACGGATCAGTCATGACTCACGATGTCTCGACCGGCTCGCGCGAGCGCCGGCCCAAGGTCCTCATCATCGGCGGTGGATTCGGCGGCCTGTTCTGCGCCCGCCGGCTCGGCAAGGTCGGGGTGGACGTCACCCTGCTCGACCGGGCGGCATGCCATGTGTTCCAGCCACTGCTGTACCAATGTGCGGCGGGCACGCTCAGCATCGGGCAGATCAGCCGGTCGCTGCGCGAGGAGTTGGCAGATCACCACAATGTGACGACGCTGCTCGGCGAGGCGATTCGTCTCGATCCCGACGCGCGCCGCGTCACCGCCCGTCGTCCCGACGAAACGTTCTTCGACGTCGACTACGACTACCTGGTGATCGCGGCGGGCATGCGCCAGTCGTACTTCGGGAACGAGGAGTTCGCGACGTGGGCGCCGGGCATGAAGACCCTCGACGATGCGCTGAGCATCCGGCGGCGGGTGTTCGCCGCTTTCGAGATCGCCGAGACGTTGCCGCCGGGGCCGGAGCGAGACGAGTGGCTGACCTTCGCCGTCGCCGGCGGCGGACCCACCGGTGTGGAGTTG
Source organism: Mycobacterium sp. G7A2 (assembly GCF_041902445.1). Classification (NCBI taxonomy): domain Bacteria; kingdom Bacillati; phylum Actinomycetota; class Actinomycetes; order Mycobacteriales; family Mycobacteriaceae; genus Mycobacterium; species Mycobacterium sp. G7A2. Next base: position 120,081 of record NZ_CP169251.1, read on the forward strand.
GCCGGGCAGATCCGCGAATTGGCGACACGGGCGTTGGCCAACGAATTCCACAGCATCTCGCCGCAGGACGCCCGAGTGCTCTTGTTCGACGGCGGCGACCGGGTCTTGAAGAGCTTCGCCCCGGCGCTCACCGACAGCGCGCAGCGAGTGCTCGAAGACCTCGGCGTCGATATGCACTTCGGAGTGCACGTCACCGATGTGCGCCGCGACGGGATCACCGTGACCCCCAAGGACGGCAGCCCGAGTACCGACCATGCCGTGCGCACCGTGCTGTGGACGGCCGGTGTCGAGGCGGTGCCGTTCGCGCGGCACGCCGCCGAGGCGCTCGGTGCTCAGACCGACCGGTCGGGCCGGATCTCCGTGGATGCCGACCTCTCCGTGCCGGGTTACCGCGACGTGTTCGTCATCGGCGACCTCGCCGGCCGCGACGGGCTGCCGGGGGTGGCAGAGAACGCCATGCAGGGCGGGCTCCACGCCGCCGCCTGCATCCGGCGAGATCTGGCGGGTCGCCGCCGCAAGAACTACCGCTACCGAGACTTGGGCTCGGCGGCCTACATCAGTCGCGGCCACGCGCTGCTGCAGGCCGGACCCGTCAAGCTCACCGGATCACTCGGGTGGCTGGGTTGGGGCTTGATCCACATCGCGTTCCTGACCGGTGTCCGCAACCGGTTCAGCACCGTCGCGACGTGGCTGGCGAGTATCGCGCGAGCCAACCGCAGCGACCGGACCTTCATCCTCGGCGGTTCCGGGCATCCGGAGGAGCCGTACACCTGGGAGTCACCGGTGCATCAGAGCAACCGCTCCGGTCCCGACGAGGTGTCCGCGGGCAGACGGACCGGCTGAGGAAAGGGCTCGGCCGCGCTGCTGCGGGTCGCCGACCACCTGAGTGGGTTCTGGAAGTTCGCCCTAGCCGCACGGCTGATTCGGTCAGGCGCCCGCGGGGTGGGCCGCGCCGCGTCGGCCGGATCTGCGGACGGCCCAGACGACCACCACCAGAGCGACCCCCATCAGCGGGTAACCCATGGCGATCCGGGCGAAGGCCAGCCAGCCGGTCGCGTCAACACTGTAGAGCCAGTTCTGGACGACGAACCGGGCCGCGAACACCGCGGTGACCGCGAGCGTGGCGATGTCGTAGCCGATCAAGGCGGTGCGATCTGTGCGCCACGCCTGCCCGCTGCCGCTGAGGGCGCTCCAGATGACACCGACCAGCGGCCGGCGCAACAGAATCGACGCCAGGAACACCAGCGCCAGAAGCAGGCTCGCCCAGATGCCGACGACGAAGAAGTCCTTCGCATCGCCGGTCCGGTAGGCGATGAACGCGCCGACCGCCACGCCGAGCAGACCCGACAACGCCGGTTGCAGCGGTTCTCGTCGCAGCAGGCGCAGTACGGCGATGCCCGCGCCGGCGCCCACCCCGAGCATGACAGCCGCGCGCAGGTCGGCCGCCGCGTTGGCGACCACGAAGACGACGCTCGGCAGACCCGCGTACACCATCCCCGACACGCCGCCCATCTGGGTGAGCAGACTGGGTTTCGTCTGGGCTTCGGTCATGGGCGGCCACCCAGGTGGCGGGCGAGGAACTCCGAGACCTTCTGATACATCTCGATCACGGTCTCCGGGTTGACCGCGCCGTGCCCCTCGGTGCTCTGGACCAGGTAGTCGACTTCGACGCCCCGGTCGCGCAGGGCGTTGACGAGGTTGTCCGACTCTGCCTGGACGACGCGAACATCGTTGGCGCCCTGGATCACCAGCAGGGGGGTGCGGATCTGGTCGACCATGGTGATCGGTGACCGTTTTCGCATGTCGGCCAGCTGATCGGGATCATCGGGATCCCCGACATAGGCGTGCCAGTTGTTGGCCAGATGGGGTCGCGCGATCGGGGGCAACGTCCGCATGAAGTTGGCCAGATCGGAGATACCGACGTAGTCGACGGCGGCGGCGAAGACGTCGGGGGTGACGGTGACGCCCACCAATGTGGCGTAGCCGCCGTAGGATCCGCCGAAGATGGCGACGCGGTCCGGGTCGGCGTAGCCCTGCTCGACGGCCCAGTTGACGCCGTCGATCAGATCGTCGTGCATCTTGCCGGCGAACTCGCCGACCGCGGCTTTGAGGAACGCCTTCCCGTAGCCGGTGGACCCGCGGAAGTTCACCTGCAGCACCGCATAACCGCGGTTGGCCAGCATCTGCACTCCGGCGTCGAAGCCCCAGCTGTCGCGGTACCAGGGGCCACCGTGGACCACCAGCACCAACGGAAGCTTGTCCGGCTCGACGCCGACCGGCAGTGTCAGATAGGAATGCAGCGCCAGACCGTCCCGCGACGGGATGGTGACCGGGCGCATCGGCGCCAAGGACTCCGGTGCCAGGTGGGGGAGCGGCCGGTACAACAACCTGCTCTGGCCGCTGCCGTGGTCGTAGAGGTACGTGGCGCCGGGATCACGGTCGTCGTTGAAGCCGACCACCCAGCGTCGGCCGGCCTCATCCGACGAGAGGCGGGTGATGTCTCCCACCGACAGTGTCTCGAGCCTGGCCAGCACCTCGGCGAAATCCGGATCGAGCGGGCGAATCACCTGTCGCTCACCGAGGTAGCGCACCGCCAGCAGCGCGCCGGTACGCCGGTGCTGGATGAGAGGTGCGGGCATCATTGGGCTGACGGTCGACCGTGGGTCGAGATCGAACTCCGGGTGACTGTCGACCTCGGTTTCCTCACCCGTGGTCAGGTCGACGTGCACGAGGCGGGTGCGGTCGGTGTCGCGGTTGGAGCCCATCCACACGCCGGTGCCGTCGGGCGTGATGACCATCGGGTCGATTCCCACCGGGTAGTCGCTGCCGTCGAACGTTGCTACGTGTGAGAGGTTTTCGCCGTCCCAGCGGGACAGTTCGAGATGTCCTTCCGGCGTCAGCGACGTGGCGAGAACGTCACCCTTGTCGTTGTTCAGCCAGTTGTTCACCTGGCCCGGGTTCTCGGCGATCAGTGTCAGTTCACCGGTGACGATGTCGAGTTCGTGCAGATCGAGCAATGTCGGTTGCCGGTTGTTCACCATCACGCCGGTTTTGCCGTCTTTGACCTCGCGGACGGGTAGCGCCATCGCGCCGGGGAACGGGGTGAGGTCGACGGCGTCGGCCCCGGGGTCTTCCAGGTCGACGCGGAAGACATGCCAGTTCTCGTCGCCGTTGGTGTCCTGCAGGTAGATCAGCCAGCGGGGGTCGTCGGTCCACTCGTAGTGGAAGATGCTGCGGTTGGCATCGGCGGTCACACACCGGGTCTCGGCGGTGGCGTCAGAGGTGTCCAGATCCTCGATCCACACGTTGAGACGGTTCTGCCAGGGGGCGAGGAACGCCAGCTTCGTGCCGTCGGGCGACAGCGTCGCCGCGGCGCGGGTCGGTGGCTTGAAGAAGTCCTCGACGGGAATCAGTGCGGGCAATGCCATGAGAATCCTTTCCGGGTGTGACGGCGCACGGGGGTACGCCGTCGAGGTGGTGTCGACTCGACGGTTTGATTACGTGCCGTTATGTGTTGTGGTACAGGGTGTTTCGACAGTGGATGTCAGGGCGACACGGGACCGCCGACTCGGCCGTTGGTGGCGTCCCGGATGGCGCGATCGATCAGCGCCAGGGCTTCTTCCTGGGTGACCTTCTCCTTCTTGACGATCGCCCGGTGTCCGACGTCTTCGTCGATCACCCGGAAGGCACCCGTGACGGCCGCTGCGCACAGCCGTGCGGTCAGATGGTCCTCCGCCAGCCCGAGCCGGCGGGCGAGGACGGGGACGAAGGCACGTTCCATCTCGTCGTGCACCATCAGATACGCGGTGCGCAACGCGGGATCCGACGTCGACATCGTCGCGATGCGCAGAGCGCTGACGTCATCGGCGATCTCCTGTGCGGTCAGCGGGTGCGCGGCCATGTGGGCTGCCATGTGCTCGGCCAGCGACAGCTCGGGCGGCCACTGCCATGCCAGCTCGATGAACCGGTGTGCCGACTGGGCGAGCACCGGTTCCACGCAGCTCTCCTTGCTGCGGAAGTACCGCCAGACGGTGCGCGTGGAAAGCCCGGCGGCTGCGGCGATGTCATCACCGCTGGTCCCCGCGACCCCACGCTCCCAGAACAGCGCGCAGGCGTGCCGGGACACTTCCAACCGGGCCTGGGCCTGCTTGTCGGTGCCGGTCGCAGGCACGGTTGGAGAGGACACGTCGATTCACCTCCTGTCACTTAGTGACACCCACTCTGTCACTAAGTGACACTGCGGTCAAGGACGGGCAGGGACGGGCTAGATTGTGACGTGCCCGCAGAGACCGCGATCCAGTTCTTCCTGCAGTTGGCCGTCATCCTGCTGGCATGCCGCCTCGCCGGTCTGATCGCGCAGAGACTCGGCCAGCCACCGGTCATCGGCGAGATGATTGCCGGCGTGGTGCTGGGGCCGTCCCTGCTGGGTCGTCTCTGGCCGGAGGTCCAGGACGCCCTGTTTCCACCGGGTCCGACGAACGTGATCCTCTACACGACGGCTCAGATCGGCCTCGTTCTCTACATGTTCGTCATCGGGCTCAATTTCGACGTCGACCACATCCGGCAGCGGGCCGGCACCGCTGCGGCGGTGTCCGCGGCGGGCTCGCTGGCACCGCTGGCGCTCGGTGCCATCGCTGCGGTGCCGCTGCTGAACCACGGTGGCTACTTCGGCGCCGACGTCAGCGCCGCGATGGCGATGCTTTTCCTGGGCGCCTCGATCGCGATCACCGCGTTCCCGATGCTCGCCCGGATCATCTTCGAAAAGGGACTGTCCGGAACGACTCTGGGTAGCCTCGCCCTGGCCTGCGGCGCGACCACCGACGCCATCTCGTGGTGCATCCTCGCCGTCGTCCTCGCCGCTCACGGGGGGAAACCGGCGACGGCGGTCGTCGCCATCGTCGGCGGTCTCGCGTACGCGGTGGTGCTGCTGACCGCGGGGCGGCGCGTGCTGCGCCGGTTGGACCGTGCGCCCGGACAGGAGACGATCGGGGCACCGGTTCTCAGTACGGTGCTGATTCTGCTCATGGCGTGTGCCTGGATCACCGACACGATCGGCATCTACGCCATCTTCGGGGCCTTCATTCTCGGCGTCGCCATGCCGTCGGGTCACTTCGCGCGCCGCCTCACCGACAGGATCGAACCGTTGACGACGGCGCTGCTGCTGCCGTTGTTCTTCGTCTACTCCGGACTGAACACCGAGATCGGTTTGGTGAACACCCCGGCGCTGTGGGCCGTGACGTTCGGTCTGCTGGTGGTCGCCATCGCCGGCAAGGGCGTCGCCTGCGCGGCGGCGGCGCGGCTGAGCAAGGTCCCGGGACGGGAGGCGGTGGCCCTCGGCGCGCTGATGAACGCGCGCGGCCTGATCGAACTCATCTTGCTCAACATCGGGCTGGAAGCGGGCATCATCACCCCGACCCTGTTCACGATGCTGGTGCTGGTGGCGATCGTCACCACCCTGATGGCCTCACCGATCTTCGAGGCCGCCTACGGTCGCGGCCGCGTCGCGTCGGGATAGTCGGGCAGCGGCAGCTTGTCGCCGCCGATGGCGACCAACCCTTTCCCGGTCACCGCACTCACGGCTCTGCCGACCGGTCCTGCTGCGACCCCGACCGCGCTGTGCAACAACCGGATACCCGCCCGGGTGCGGGGGTTGGCCAGGCGCAGCACCTCGGCTCGGACCTGGGGAGCAGCGGCGGTGAAGGGCCGCATGTGGTGTTGATAGCTCTGCAGTGCCGCGACCGTGTCGTCGGCGGTGCTCAGCTCACCGGCGAGAATGTAGGCGCCGATGAGGGCCAGGCTTGTCCCCGCCCCACCGAACGTGGCGTTGCAGAACGCGGCATCGCCCAGCAGAGCCACGCGGCCCTTGCTCCACGTCGGACTGCGGAGTTGCCCGGCGACCGAGAAGTACATCGGTGCCCCGTTGTCGAGTTCGGCGAGCACCCGCTGCGCCGCTCCACCGACGTCGGCGAACGTGCGGCGCAGGATGGTGAGTTGCCCGGCGCGGTCGAGGTCTTCGAAACCGCGGACATCGGAGATGAAGGTCAGGATCGCGCGGGTGGTGCCGAGATTGTCAGGTCGCAGATGCACCGACCGCGAACCGGTCGCATGCTGCCAGTTCCACCACAGGTCGTCGTGCTCGCTGCGGGCCACGGTGGCGTAGGCGAAGTACATGCCCAGGTCGTTCACCTCGACCGAGGTCACGAAACGGCGCGACCGCGAGTGCAGCCCCTCGGCGATCACCAGTAGGTCGGCGTCGACGGTCGTGCCGTCGCTCAGCGCCACGTCGACGCGGTCGCCGTGGTCGTCGACCGCGGTGATCTGGCTGTCGAAGCGGTAGTCGGTGTCGGCGGCGGTCCGCTCGACGAGGATGCGGGACAGCTCTCCTCTCAGAATCTCCAGTTCGGCGGTGGGACCGTCGTTTCCGCCGCGGGACGCGACGGGAAACGAGGCCGCCGTCGTGCCGTCGGACTTGACGAAGCGGGTGCCGATCTCGCCGGTGTTCGCCGCGCGGATCGCATCGTCGATACCCATCCGCCGGGCCACTTCGCGCGCGGCACCGCGAACATCGACATTCTGCCCCTCGTCGCGTCGGGCCGGGTAGCGCTCGACCACGGTGGTGTTCCACCCGCGGGCACTGAGCTGGTGGGCCAGCGCGGGACCGGCGATGCCGGCGCCGGAGATGACGGCGTGAGGAGCCATGGATGTCGAATCCCGTCTGCGGTCGAAGGAACGGTGCGGCCGTGTTAACCGATACAGACGGCGTCACCAGCGCGCAGGACGCCGCCGGTGAGGACTTCGGCGTAGAGACCCGCACACGGCAGAACACCGAAACCCGGTGCCTCGACGCGGTTGTGTTCGAGAAGGTAGCGCACGGAGTGGGGTGAGCGACCCACCTCGCCGTGCTGCAACGTGGGCACCGAGCACCGTGGTGTGGGCAGCGTCGCGCGGAGTTCGACGCCGTCGGGCCCGACGGCGATGGTGCGGCCGACCCAGTCGTTCTCGACGAACGCAGGGCAGTCGGGCGGCGTCTCGACCACGATGTTCGGCCGGTAGCGCAACGCCTCGGCCATCCCCACGCCGACGGCGTCGAGAGTCGCGGTGGTCACCAGGTGCACCGGTGAGTGATCGACGAACGCGCCGCCGGGGGCGCCCTCGGCGATCTCGAGGAGGGCTGCCTCGATGTCGGCGTCGAGACCGTGGGCGAGTACGTCGACCGGGTCGGAGCGTTCGACCATGGCGCCGGCGGCGCGCTCCTCGGCGAGGTGGACGTGACGGCCGAGCAACTCCGACAGCGGCGCGGCGGCCTCGGCGACCGGCACCGGTTGGGCGGCGGGAAGCGTGACTGTGACCCCGGCGGGACCGGTGCCGGCCGAGCACTGCAGAAGCCCGCGCCACAGCCGAGGGTTCTTGGCGGTGGCGACTCGTCCCGTCTCGTCGTCGATGAACGCGTAGCGGCGATCGCCGCCAACCCCCAGCGGAGTCACGTCGATCGTCGCGCACGCCTCGCCCACCATCGATTTGACCGGGTAGCGAAAGAGAGCGGCGACCCGGCCGGCCGTGTGGGTACGTGTCGTCATCGGTTCTTCAGCCTACGGGCACGTGTCCAACGCCGGGCCCCGCGCAGAATTGCCGCGAAGAAACACGCTGCTATGAATCAACAAGCAGCGCAGCAGTTGTCCCCGCCATTCTTTGCCCCCTCGAAAATGGCGCGGGAAGGGTGGCCGAATCCTGCGGGCACCGTCGTGGGCGAGAGGTGTCGGAGTCCGCCGTGCGGCCGGGGCGCTGCCGGCTGCTGTGGTCCTTTCCCCGCAGATGGGGCCCTCTGCGCGTGTAACGTTGCCACCGTTGTGACCCCTCTCGGAAAGGCATACGAGTGGACGTGCGAGCGCAGCTTTCGCAACTCGGCCCGACAGCACGAGAGGCTCTGGCCCGACGCATCAGGAGCCAGCTTTCGCGCGACGGCGCGCCTGCGAGCAGCCACGATGTGCTCATCGTGGGGGGTGGTGCGGCGGCGCTGACCCTCGCGCTGGACGTGCGCCGTGAGCGGCCCGATACCAGTGTTCTGCTCATCGAGCCGACCCCCCATCCGGTGCCGGAGGTCACCCACACGGTGGGCGAGTCCACGGTGGAGGTGTCGGCGCATTACCTGCGCGAGCGGCTGGATTTGGCCGAACACCTGAATACGTCACACATTCGTAAGATGGGCCTGCGGATGTTTTTTTCGCACAACGGAAACACCGATATCGCGCAGCGAATGGAAGTCGGCGGCTCGGTATTCGTTCCGCAGGTCACCTACCAAATCGATCGCGGCAGACTGGAAAACGAATTGTATCGCCGCTGCGTTGCCGAGGGCATCGACATCGTGCACGGTCGCGTGCGCACGGTGGACCTCGGACCCGAGGGCGGACTGCACACCGTGTCCTTCCAACAGGGCGACGTGACCTCGACGACGACGGCGCGCTGGGTGGTCGACGCGTCGGGGCGCAACCGTGTGCTGCCTCGCCAGCTCGAACTCCGACGTACCAACGAACATCATTGCAACGCAGCGTGGTTCCGGGTGGCGACGGAGATCGACGTCGGTGCCTGGAGCGACGATCCGAGTTGGCACAGCCGCCTGGCGGAGGGCGAGCGCGCCATGTCCACGAACCATCTGATGGGCGAGGGATACTGGGTCTGGCTCATTCGCCTCGCTTCCGGCGCGACGAGCGTCGGCATCGTGGCCGACCCCGCATTCCACGCCTTCGACGAGTTCAACACACTCGACAAGGCGCGCGCGTGGCTGGAGGAGCACGAGCCTCAGTGTGCAGCCGTTCTGGCCCAGCACGACGACGAGATCCGCGACTTCCGGGTCATGAAGAAGTACAGCCACGGCGCGTCGAAGGTGTTCGACGGTCGGCACCGGTGGTGCCTGACCGGCGACGCGGGGATCTTCCTGGATCCGCTGTACTCGTCGGGCCTGGACCTCGTCGCGATCGGCAACGGCCTCATCACCGACATGATCACCCGCGACCTCGACGGCGAGGACATCGCCGTTCGAGCCCAGATCAGTGACACGCTGTTCCGGTCGCTGACCGACATGTGGCTGGCCATCTATCAAGATCAATACACGCTGATGGGTACCCCCACGGTGATGGCGGCCAAGATCGTCTGGGACGTCGCGTTCTACTGGGGGTTCATCGGACTGCTCTACATCAACGGGCGGTTCGTCCGCATCGCCGACGACCCCGACTTCGTCCCTGCGCTGGACGGCTTGATCGCACTGAGCAACCGGGTGCAACAGTTCTTCCGCGAGTGGGCGGCCGTAGAGGACGACACCTCGCCGGTACCCTTCGTCGATCTGTACGCACCGCTGAATTTCATGGCGTGGCTGCACGTTGCGATGATCGCCCCGGCCGACGACTTCGCCGACCAGTTCGACACGAATGCGCAGTTGCTACGCCAGCTGGCCGGCCAGCTGTTCGAGACGGTGATCGCCGACAAGGCGTCGGCGTTCGGTGAGGACAGAGTCATGCATCAGGTACAGGCGTGGCAGCGCGACCCGCTGATCAGGGAGATGAGGTCGATCTACCGCCATGAACAGAAGACCCGTCCGGTCAGCCCCGACTGGATCGTGACCGCCTCACCGGCGCTGCAGGCGACTTGACCGCGGATTCGTCGAGACGTCTGATCGGTGAGGGTAGGGGAATGAACATGCGCGCTGAGCGCGGCGTCGGCGAGCCGTTGGCGATCGTCGGTATCGGATGCCGCTTCCCGGGTGGCGGCGAGTCCGCGGAGAGCTTCTGGAATCTGCTGTGCAGCGAAACCGACGCCACCCGGACCGTGCCCGAAACGCGATGGCACGGGGCCCGCTATCACGATCCCAGCCCGGGCAAGGCCGGCAAGATCGTCACCCGCCGAGGCGGTTTCCTCAGTGAGATCGATCAATTCGATCCGCAGTTCTTTGGGATCTCGCCGCGCGAGGCACATTCCCTGGATCCGCAGCAACGCCTGTTGCTGCAGGCCACCTGGGAGGCGCTGGAAGACAGTGGAATCCCCGCCGACACACTGGCCGGCACCGACGTCGGGGTGTTCGTCGGGGGCTTCACGCTCGACTACCAGCTCCTGCAGAACCAGGGCTTCACCAGCCGCTACCGGTTCAAGTCGCATTCCGCCACCGGGATGATGATGACCATGCTGGCGAACCGCATCTCGCACGCCTTCGACTTCCGCGGCCCCAGCATGACCATCGATACGGCGTGCTCGTCCTCGCTGGTCGCCGTTCACCTTGCGGCCCAGAGCATCTGGAACGGTGAATGCGAGGTCGCGCTCGCCGGCGGCGTCAACGTCATGATCGGCCCCAACACCGCCATCGCCGAGTCCAAGAGTGGGTTCCTCAGCCCCGAAGGACGATCCAAGGCCTTCGACGACTCCGCCGACGGTTACGCGCGCGGTGAAGGCGGCGCGGTCGTGATCCTCAAACCGCTGCACCAGGCGCTGCGCGACGACGACGAGATCTACGCGCAGATCCTCGGCTCAGCCGTGTCGCAGGACGGGCACACCGACGGCATCACCGTGCCCCGGGAGGACGCCCAGGGTGCCGCGATCCGAACCGCCCTGCACCGCGCGGGAATCCGACCCACTCAGGTCGGCTACGTGGAGGCCCATGGCACCGGAACACCGGTCGGTGATCCGATCGAGATGAGGGCGCTGGCCAGCGTCCTGGCCGCCGGTCGCCCGGCCGAGCATCCCTTGGTGATCGGCTCGGTCAAGACCAACATCGGCCACCTCGAAGCCGGGGCCGGAGTAGCCGGTCTGATCAAGGCCGCGCTCGTGCTCAAGCACGGCTACATCCCCGCGAACCTGCATCTGCAGACCCCGACCAGGCAGGTGTCGCTGAGCGAACTGAAGCTCGACGTCGCAGGACACGGTCGACCGTTTCCCGACGTCGAGCGCCGGATTGCGGGGGTCAACTCGTTCGGCTTCGGCGGCACCAACGCCCACGTCGTACTCGCCGAACCCCCTGCGCGCCAATCGGGATCCACGCCGCCCAATGCAGTGCCGACCGTCATCCCGATCTCGGCGCGCAGCGACGAGGCGCTCGTCGCGACGGCCGGCCGACTGGCCCAGCACCTGGACACTCACCCCGACATCGCGTTGACAGACCTGGGTCACACGCTCAGTCGCCGCCGGGCGCACCTGAACCACCGGCAGGCACTGATCGTCGACAGCGTCGCCGATGCCCGAGATCAACTGCGCGCCCTCGCCGAGGGCGGGGAGATCTCCACGGGCCGAATCGGCACCAGCGCGCCGAAACTGGCCTTCGTCTGTTCGGGCATGGGCCCGCAGTGGTGGCGGATGTGCCGCGGGCTGTTCGGCGCGCTTCCCGCCTTCACCGACGCGATCGAACGCTGCGACCGGGAGCTCTCTCAGTACGCGAGCTGGTCCCTCATCGACGAACTGCTCCGCGACGAGGCCGGCTCGCGGCTGGGGGAAACCGAGTTCGCGCAACCGGCGAACTTCGCCGTACAGCTGGCCCTGGCCGAGCAACTCGCCCAGTTCGGCCTTCGCCCGGACGCCGTGATCGGGCACAGCGCGGGGGAAGTCGCTGCCCATCACCTGGCGGGTCTGCTGACGTTCGAGCAGGCGGTCCAGGTGATCTTCCACCGCAGCCGGCTGCAGCAGCGCACCACCGGCCTGGGCCGCATGCTCGCCGTCGGGCTCGACGCCGAGACGCTGCTGCGCACCCTCGACGCCGACGCGGTCACCGAGTTCGGCCGGCGAGTGTCGGTGGCGGCGATCAACAGCCCGTCGGCGGTGACGCTGGCGGGCGACGGCGAGGTGTTGGACGACATCGCCCGCCAGCTCGGCGAGACCGAGGTGTTCCATCGCTACCTGTCGGTCAAGGTGCCGTACCACACGCACTACATGGATGCCGTGAAGGACGAGCTGTTGAACGCCTTCGACGGACTGTCGTCGAAGGACGCCGCCCTCCCGCTGTACTCCACCGTCACCGGCGAACTACTGGGCGGCTACGAGGCGGGCGCGGCCTACTGGTGGCAGAACACCCGCGCCACCGTGCTCTTCGAGCCGGCGATGAGACGCATGCTCGAAGATGGCTACACACACTTCGTCGAGTTGGCGCCGCACCCGGTGCTCGCCGCCTCGATCTTCGAAACCGCCGGTGCCCAACGTGTTTCGGTGACCCCGACGCAGCGCCGCGACGAGGACGACGTGCGCACGCTGCTGAGCTGCGTCGGCGCCCTGCACTGTGCCGGCCACGACATCGCCTGGGACGCCCTGCACCCCGACGGGTCGGGGCGGCTGGTCAAGCTCCCGTCGTACCCCTGGCAGACCAAGCGGTACTGGAACGAGACGCAGGAGGCCACGGAGTCGCTGTTCTACCGTCCGGTGCACCCGCTGCTGGGACAACCGGTGAGCGGGGTGCATCCGACCTGGGAAGCCGAGATCAGCGCGGTTCTCAACGCGTTCCTGGCCGATCACCGGGTGCAGGGCAGTGTCGTCGTGCCCGGTGCGGTCTACGTCGAGATGGCCCTCGCGGCTGCGGAGGAGGTCTACGGGTCGGCGCACAGCGTGGACAATCTGCAGCTGCGCCGCGCGGTCATCCTCGATGACAGCTGTGATCCGATCCTGCGCACCACCCTCAACGAGGACGCGGGCACGGTCGAGTTCGCGTCGTTCACCGTCAGCGCCGACGGCGACCTGAAGTGGACGATCACGGCCACCGCCGAACTGACGATGCTGCGGGCACGCCCCCGCAGCGCGCCCCACCGTGAGGGCACCGGACCGGTGACGACCATCGACGGGGACGAGTTCTACGCCCATACCCGCGACATCGGTTTCGACTACGGTGACGCGTTCCGGACCGTGCGCGGCGTGACCGCCGGAGAGGACTGGGTGGTCGCCGAGATCGCCATCCCCGCCGCCGTCGCCGCCGAACTCGACCAGTATCGCTTCCATCCCGCGCTCATCGACGGTGCGTTCCAGACCCTGTTCGGCGCACCGCTTCTCGGGGCGGGGGAAACCCAGGACGCCTACCTGCCGACACGGATCCGGCACTGCGCGGTCTACGGGCGCCCCCACACGCGCATGACCGTGCACGCCCGGGTGGTGTCGGCGACCCGCGAACAGGTGGAGTGCGACCTCACCGTGGTCGGTGGTGGCGGGGAGGTCCTGGCGGTTCTCGACGGCTTCACCGTGCAGTCGCTGAGTGCGTCCTCGCGGATGTCGGCCGACCGTATCGACAAGGGTCTCTACCGCGTGCAGTGGTGCGAACGGCCCGACCGGGAGCCGTCCGCCGCGCCGACTGCGCAGCCGGGCGAGCAGTCGTGGCTCGTGCTTTCCGACGAGACGGGGATGGGCGCCGCGGTGGCAGCCGACCTCCGCGGCCGCGGGCACCGGGTGCACACCGTCGAGCATCGCGACGTTCCCGTGCTCACCAGCACCGAAGCCGGATATCTGGTCGATCCCGACTCAGCGGAACAGATTCGGATGCTGGTGGACACCCACCTCGACCGCCACGGTGACCTGACCGGCATCGTCGACTGCTGGCCGCTGGACATGTCCGGGCAATGGAGTGATCAGCTCGGCGCCTTCCCGGTGCTGCGGCTGGTCAAGGCGTTGGCGGCGCGGGAGGCCGTCACGCCGCGGCTGTTCGTGGTCACCGCGAACGCGCAGCCGGCCGGCGACACGCCGGTGACCGGTGTGGGGCAGGCGTCGATGTGGGGACTGGGCCGCGTGCTCGGCCATCAGGAATTCGCCGAGTACTGGGGCGGCCTCATCGACATCGACAGCGACGCGGCGGCGCGCGGCAGCAGGGCCGACATCGCTGCGCGCATCTGCGGGCAGCTGCTCGACGAGAACGCCGACGAGGACCAGATCGCGCTTCGAGGCAGCTCGGTGTTGGTCCCGCGGCTGCGGCCGTGCACCGGGCTGACCCGGCCCTTCCCCACCAAGCTCTCTGCCGACGCGACCTACGTGATAACAGGAGGCGCGGGTGCGCTCGGCCGCGTGGTGGCCACGTACCTGGCGGAACGCGGAGCGCGACACCTCACTCTGCTCAGCCGTACCCCCATGCCGCCGAGGAGCGCATGGCCGGAGTTGACCGCAGCCGATCCGCAGTTCGCGACGGTCGAGATGATCCGCGGGATCGAACGCCTCGGTGCGGACGTCCGTACCGTCAGCGTCGACATCGCCGACGGCGAGCAGGTGCGGGCCTGGTTGGATCGGCACGACCGTGAGGGTGGGCGGCCGGTGCGGGGCGTCATCCACGCGGCGGGCACCGTCGCCGATCAGCTCCTGATCAACATGAGCGAAGCCGACTTCGCCAAGGTGATGGCGCCCAAGGTCACCGGCACCCGCGTGTTGCACGAGGCCTTTCACGACCACGACCTGGAGTTCTTCGTGATGTTCGGCTCGGCGGGGTCGACCATCGCCTCACCCGGGCAGGGCAATTACGCTGCCGCCAACGCCTACCTGGACGCCTTCGCGCACTACCGCCGGTCCCTGGGCCTGCCGGCCCTGACCATCGGATGGGGTCCGTGGTCGGTGGGCATGGTGGAGGAGCTCAATCTGGAGAAGCTCTACGCAGCCCGGGGAATCGAGCTGATCACGCCCGCCGTCGGTGCGAAGATCCTCGATCGCGTGATCAGCCAGGACGTCACCGACGTCGTCGCCATCACCGCCGACTGGGCCCGAGCGCGGCAGGCCGGACTCGGCAACCGCATCCCGGCGATGTTCGGTGAGCTCGGCGCGACCGAATCGGCCGGCGCCGCCGACGATTCCGGTGTCTCGTTGATCGACATCCTCGCGGCAACCCCGGAGGGTGACCGGTCAGCCGTGATCGCCGAACACGTCCGCGGCGTCGTCGCCGCGGTGTTCGACTGCGCGCCGACCGACATCGAGCCCGACGACATGCTCGACGACATCGGGTTGGACTCCATGATGGCGATGGAGTTCCGGGTCAGAATCAACACCATGTTCTCGATCGATCTGCCGGTTCTCGAGATCCTCCGGGGTGTCAGCGTGAACTCGTTGGCGCACCGGATCCACACCGAGCTGCAGGCCATCCACCACGCCACCGTGGTCAGCGTCGAGCCTCCGGCCGAACCGCCGCAGTCCCGGGACGCCGATCTGGAGCAGCTGCTGGGGGAGCTGTCCGAGTCGGAGCTGCGCGCGCTGCTCGCCGAACTCGAGTCCCCGGCCGCCGAGCCGGATGCGGGAGGGGCGCATCCGTGACCGCTGCGGTGCAGGTCCGGGGGCTGTGCAAGACCTACGGACGGGTGCCCGCGGTCAGTGACCTCGACCTGGACGTCGAGCACGGCGAGGTGTTCGCCATCCTGGGCCCCAACGGGGCGGGCAAGACGACCACCATCGAGATCCTGGAGGGCAACCGCAACCGCGATGCCGGGCAGGTGCTCGTACTGGGTGAGGACCCGGCGACAGCGGGCCGGGCATGGCGGGCGCGGATCGGCATCGTGCTGCAGGAGGTCAGCGATGCCGGAATGCTGACCGTCCGTGAGACGGTGCAGATGTTCACCAATTGCTATGGCAGCGCACGAGACTGCGCCGATGTCCTCGAACTGGTCGGGCTCGCCGAGGTGTCCGACCGGGCGGTGAGGACCTTGTCGGGCGGCCAACGTCGCCGGCTCGACGTGGCCTTGGGCATCGTCGGCCTGCCCGACCTGCTGTTCCTCGACGAGCCCACCACCGGCTTCGATCCCGAAGCCCGCCGGCAGTTCTGGGAACTGATCAGGTTGCTGGCCGCCGAGGGCACCACCATTCTGCTCTCCACGCACTACCTCGAGGAGGCTGCGGCGCTCGCCGACCGTGTCGCTGTCGTCGCGAACGGCACGGTGGTCGCCGTCGATTCACCGACACGACTGACCGGGCACGTCGACACCGCAGCCACAGTGCGGTGGGTCGACGGAACCGGAGTCCATGAGGAGCGCACCGAGTTCCCGACCGAACTGATCAGGCAGCACAGCCGCGACGGCGTCGAGCTGTCGCAGCTGACCGTCACCCGCCCCACGCTCGAAGATGCCTACCTGCACCTGATCGGTCGGGCGTGATGGCCGTCGACGATCCGACCCGGGTCACGCGGTCGCGGCACCGCGCCGACGAATACCTGCCGTCGCCGCTGCGCATCGGATTCTCCCGGGTGCTGCCGGAACTGAAGATGTTCTACCGCCGGCCGGAGCAGATGGTGCTGACCTTCTCGATGCCCGCGGCGATCTGCATCCTGCTCGGTTCGATCTTCACCGCGCGGCTGCCGGGCAGCGACGTCAGTACCGGCGCGGTGATCGCGGCGAGCATGCTGGCCTACGGCATCCTGTCCACGTCGTTCATCAACCTGGGCATCAGCATCGCCGCGGATCGCGACACCGGTGCGCTACGGCGGCTGCGGGGTACGCCCGCGACCGCGACGTCGTACTTCATCGGCAAGATCATGCTGGTCGCCGTCGTCAGCCTCGCCGAGGCGGTGCTGCTGCTGGCCGTGGGCGTGTTCATCTTCGGATTGAGCTTGCCGACAACCGCTTTCGGCTGGTTCACCCTTACGTGGGTGTTCCTGCTGGGGGTCGTCAGCTGCTCGTTGATCGGCGTGCTGATCAGCAACGTCGCCAGCAACGCGGTCTCGGCGGCGGTGCTCACCAACGGGCCCGCAGTCGGTCTGCAGTTCGTCTCGGGTACCTACGTGCCGATCATGGTGCTGCCCACCTGGATGCTGATCGTCGGCTCGATCTTCCCGGTGAAATGGATGGCCCAGGGATTTCGCTCGGTGCTGCTGCCCCCCGAATTGGTCGTTTTCGAACCGGCCGGCAGCTGGGAGCACGAGCGGATCTTCCTGGTGCTCGCGGCGTGGAGTGTGGGTGGACTGCTGGGCTGCCGGGCGCTGTTCCGGTGGTCGGACCGCAGCTGACTCGGCGGATCGGTCGGTACTGTCGGTCAGGTGGATCGCGCCGATGACGACAAGGTGGACGCCCGCACCCTGACCGGTGTCTCGGAAACGGCTCTTCTCACGCTCTACGGCAGGGCGCACCAGGCCCGTCACCCCAACGCCATCATCGACGATCCGATGGCGATCAGGCTGGTGGACTCGATCGAATTCGACTTCGCCAAGTTCGGCCGCAGAGGCCAGGAGATGGCGCTGCGCTCACTGGCCTTCGACGCGGCGGCAAGCCGCTACCTGGGCGATCACCCGTCCGCGACGGTGGTGGCGTTGGCCGAGGGGCTGCAGACCAGCTTCTGGCGGCTGAGCAGCACGATGGCTGACCCCCAGTTCCGCTGGCTGACCGTGGATCTCGCGCCGGTGGTGGCGCTGCGGGAACAGTTGCTGCCGCCGTCGCCGCGGGTGACGTGCCTGGCGCAGTCTGCGCTGGACTTCAGCTGGATGGACCAGGTGGACACCGGCGACGGGGTGTTCATCACCGCCGAGGGACTGCTGATGTACCTGCAGCCCGACGAGGCGATGAGTCTGATCCGAGAGTGTGCCCGCCGGTTTCCCGGCGCCCAGATGGTGTTCGACCTGCCGCCCACCGTGGTCAAGAAGCTCGCCCCCAAAGGCGTGCGGTCGTCGCGCCGCTACCGCGTCCCACCGATGCCGTTCAGCCTGTCGGCGGCACAACTGGCCGAGCTGGCCCACACCGTGCCGGGCATTCGCGCGGTGCACGACCTGCCCATGCCCGCCGGGCGGGGCCCGTTCTTCGCGCACGTCTTCCCGCGGTTCTGGCAGTGGCGCGTGACGCGGAACCATCGCGGCGCCTACACGCTGCTGGAGTTCGGCTGATCACGCAAGGCCGACCGGACCACGCACTCGGTACCGCTGTAGACGGTGGGCATGCACTTCATGCAGTGGATGCATCTGCCGGCGTCGCGTTCACCGCGCGCAAAGGTGTCGACGAGATCCGGTTCCCGCAGCAGAGCACGCGCCATGGCGACGAACTCGAAGCCTTCGGCGACCGCAGCCTCGGCGGTGTCGAGGCGATTGATGCCGCCGAGCAGCATCAGCGGCATCGACAGCGCTTCACGGAACTGCCGAGCCAGCGGCAGAAAGAACGCCTCCTCGAAGGGGTAACTGCGGAAGAGGCGGTGACCGATGAGTCGAAGGCCCAGCCCGACCGCGCGGGGCTGGGATGCGATGAACTCCGCCATGGGAACGTCACCGCGGAAGTAGTACATCGGGTTGAGCAGCGAACTGCCTCCGGTCAGCTGTAGCGCGTCGAGGTGACCATCGCTCTCCAGCAGCTGCGCGGTGGGCAGGCTGTCGGTCACCCAGAAACCGCCGCGGACTCCGTCGTCCATGTTGAACTTCGCGGTCACGGCGATACGGTCGCCGACGGCGAGCCGCACCCGTTCGGCGACCCGGCGGCCGAGCTCAGCCCGGCGCACCCTGTCACCGCCGTAGCGGTCGGAGCGCCGGTTGAGGTTGGGGCTGAAGAAGGAGCTGATCAGATAGCCGTGGCCCATGTGAATCTCGACAGCGTCGAAGCCGGCGTCGACCGCATGGGCCGCGGCTGTCCCGAAGTCGGCGATGACCGTGTCGAGTTGTTCGGGGGAGGCGCGGCGGACCAGACCCATGGCGGGGGCGCTCAGGCGGGTGGACGGCGCCAGGGTCGGCATCCTGTTGGACAGCGTGTTGGCGACCAGCCCGGCGTGGCCGATCTGTGCGCACGCCAGGGCGCCGTGTGCGTGCACGGCGTCGGTGAGCCGGCGAAGCGCTGCAACACGCGTGTGGTCGAGCACCACGGTGTCGCGGTGCACCCGCCCGCCGGGTGACACCGCGCAGTAGGCCACGGTGGTCATCGCCGCGCCGCCGCCGGCGACCTCGGCGTGAAAGTCGATCAGGGCGTCACTGACTTCGCCGCGGGGCATCACCCCCTCGAACGTCGCCGCTTTGACGAACCGGTTCTTCAGCACGAGTGGCCCCAGCGGAACCGGCTCGAACACACTTTGCGATGCCATTGGTATCGTAATAGCACTCGAGAGGGGAGCATGCAATGCGCGTAGCGGTCACCGGGGCCACCGGTTACCTCGGCGCCCACACGGCGCTGGCGTTGCTCGAGGCCGGCCACACGCTCGACCTGCTGGTGCCACCCCACGAACGCGAGACCCCCGTGGTGGATCGGTTGCGCAGGCGGGGAGCGGTTTCGGTGCTCATCGGCGACGTCCGCGACGAAGCGGTCGTGACGCGATTGCTCCGTGACGCCGACGCGGTGCTGCACGCCGCGGGCGTGGTCGGCACGGGGGACCGCGATGCGCGCCTGATGTGGGAGATCAACGCGTATGCGACAGAGTGTGTCCTGACGCGCGGGGTGGACCTGGGGCTGGATCCGGTGGTGTCGGTGAGCAGTTACAGTGCCCTGTTCCCGCCGCCGGCCGGGGTCATCACGCCCTACACCCCGACGGCCGCCGGTCGCAGTGCCTACGCCAAGACCAAGGCTCACGCGGACCGGGTGGCGCGGCGCCTGCAAAGCAGCGGTGCGCCCGTGGTCACGACCTACCCGTCGAGTGTGGTCGGCCCGCCCTTCCACACCGCGGTCGGGGTGACCGAGCGGGGCTGGCAACCTCTGATCCGCTGGGGGATCGCGCCGAGCATCCGCGGGGGCATGCAGATGATCGATGTGCGCGACGTCGGCGAGGTGCACGCGCGGTTGATGCGACCGAATCGTGGTGCACATCGCTATCTGTGTGGCGGGGTGATGGTGTCGTTCGACGAGATGGTCGATGCGCTGGAACAGGGTTCGAGGCGGCGGATACGGCGGGTCGGTCTGGCGCCGGGCGTATTTCGGACCCTGGGCCGGGTCGCCGACCAGGTCGGGCGGGTCCACCCGCTGGCCGAGGGGCTGAGCCTGGAGGCGGCGACGCTGTTGACGGCCGCTGTCCCGACGGATGACAGCGCGACACTCTCAGAGCTCGGCATGCGTTGGCGTAGCCCCACGGCCGCGATCGTCGAGTCAGTCCAGGCGGCTCTGCACCGCGGCGGTCAGCAACTCGGTGATGCGCCGCAGTAGTGCCGCCGAGTCGTCATCGGTGGCGACCGTCGTGACGAACAGCGCTGCACCGGCGGCCAGGACCAGCAGGGCCCGGGAGTCCAGCTCTGTTCTCCGGCGCTGGGCACGGGTCGCGGCAGCCACGTGCTCGGCGTACAGCGCGATCGCGGGCCCGCTGAAGTTCGCCCACAACGTCGTTCGAAGCGCCTCGTTCTCGCGCAGCGCGAGGAGCAACCCGGGTACCGCCGCGTGCACATCGGGCCGCGAGAACAGCTGGTGGCTGCCCCGCACCACCCAGTCGATCCAGCCGTTGAGGTCTGTGCCGGAGAACGGTGCCAAATCGGGGGATTCGCCGAGGATGGCATGCAGGACCAGCTCGGCCTTCGATGGCCAGCGGCGAGTCAGGCTGGCGCGCCCGACGCCGGCCCGGGCGGCCACCAACCTGACGCTGAGGTCGTCCCAGCCCACCTCCAGCAGCAGCTCCCGCGTCACCGCCAGCACACGCTCGTCGATCGAGTCGTCCCGCGGGCGTCCGGCCGCTCTGCGGGGGGCGTCGTCTTCTGTCATCACCTTCAGTATCGCGGTGTCGCCGGCGGATGCCGCCCGCAGCTCGATGTCAGCACGGTCTCGACGCGACCCGCCGTGTCATCCCCGGAACTGACGCAGGTACCGGGGCAACCGGCGCAGCGACACCGCACGCGGCCAATCGTCGGCGCGGAAGTGTGCATCGGTGCCGCCGTCGACGACGATCACGCTGCCGCACAGTGACTCGGCAGCATCGGAGAGCATGAAACAGACCCACCGGGCGACGTCATCGGCATCGCCGAACTTCCCCACCGGGATCGGAAACCGGCGGACCGCTTTGCCCTGACGGGGATGGGCCAGTTGCTCTTCCAGCAGAGGGGTCTGCACCGCGCCGGGCGCCAGGACGTTGAGCCGGATGCCGACCCCGGCCCAGGCGGGCAGCACAGCGGTGCGACGCGACCAACGAGTGACTGCGATCTTGGAGGCGGCATACATGAGCGTCGGCGCGACCGGGCCGAACATGCGCAGTGACCGCACGGCCGCGGCGGTGTCGCCGGCCAGCAGCGCAGCGACGGTCCGCGCCGGTACGCCCGGCACGGTCGTCGCCGAGTTACTGCCGAGGACAACCACTTTCGCGTCACCGGGGGTGGCCAGCAACGGTCGCCAGTGCCGCAGCAGATCCACGGTGCCGGAGACGTTGACCTCGGCGATCTGACGCAGCCGGTCCCTGCCGGCGGCAGGGCCGAGACCGGCGGCCAGAACTGCGCCATCGAGGTGGTCCGTCGACAGCACCACCTGACGGGCCGCGTGGTCGCGTCCCTGCTCCGTGGACAGGTCCGTCACGACATCGACGGCGTCGCATGCGGTGATGTCGACTCCGATGACCGTGTGTCCTGAGGCACGCAACCGCGTGGCCGCCGCTGCACCCATGCCGGATGCGGCGCCGGTCACCACATAACGGCCCACGCAGAGCACCCTTCTCGACGGCACCTCGCTGCTGTTTCACCACAGCAACACCATTACGGTACCGCTGGTTCAGAAATATCGGGTAGCCGACCGTCCGGGCGGGTGAGGCTCAGCGAAAGCGCACGTGCATCGTCGCCAGGCCGAAGATCTTCTTGCCCTCCGACTTGGCGGAGACCAGAACGACGCCGCTGCGCGTCTCCGGGTCCAGGGACTTGATCCGTCCGCTGTACTCGATGTCGGCGCCCTCCTTGGCCGACACCACCGCGGGCGCCGAGAGCCGCACCGCGTAGCGGGTCACCGCACCGGGGTCGCCCGACCACGCTGACGCGAAGCCGGCGCCCAGACCCATCGTCAACATGCCGTGGGCAATCACGTCGGGCAGGCCCGCCAGCTTGGCGATGTCCTCGTCCCAGTGGATCGGGTTCGCATCCCCAGCCACCCCGGAGTAGTTGACCAGATCCCCACGGGAGAGCCGGGCATGGTGCGGCGGGAGCTCGTCGCCGACCTTCACCTCGTCGAACGACGGGGTCCCCGGTGTGCGCGTGAAGGCGCCCTCGGAGATGCGCACCTCACCCTCCGGCCGCACGGTCTTCTCGTAGGTGGTGTCGGACTGCCCGACAGCCAGGATGTTGACGTCGTGCATCATCGCGTTGTGCACGGCGGTCTTGATGGCCGGGTCGACGTCTTCGGCCGTCACCCCGACGACGGTCGTGTGCAGGGTGTGCACCCGCTCCCCGGCGGTGTCGGTGAACGTGTTGGTCACGGTCACCAGGTCCCTGCCGGCGATCCTGCGCACCGACGTCAGCTCGACATCGATGGTCAGTTCGTCGCCGGCCACGATCGGCCGGTGCTGCTCGAAGACCTCTTCGGTCTGCATCCAGGTGTCGTAGCCGACGACGATCTCCTCGAACATCCGCCGGTTGCATGTCATGCCGGGCGTCGAGGTGAACGTCAGCGGTGCGACCAGGTCCGGATAGCCCAGGTCGGCGGCGGCCGCGACATCCCAGTGGGCGGGGTGGTAGTCCTGCACAGCGCGGGCGTACTCGCGCAGCTTCTCGCGGCCGACCAGGTAGGTGTCGTCCATCCGGTACCAGTGGCCGACCCGCGCTTCGAGCTGCGACGCCTCTGCTGCTGTGGTCATGTGTGCTGTCCCACTTCTCTCTCGACTGGTCAGCTGACGCCGACCCCAGCACACTAACGCGCCGGCGATCAGGCGCCGCGGACCAGTTGTCGCGCGGCCCGCCTACGCTGGCGACGTGTTGTTCCTTCTGTTCGGCTACGGGACCAAGCAGAAGACTCTCGGCCCGGGTGAGGTTCGGACCTGCCCGCGCTGCCACAACACCACCCAGTGGATGCGGATGCGCCAGTTCAAGCAGTTCACGCTGTTCTTCATCCCGGTCGCGCGGTGGAGTCGCCGCCAATTCGAGGTGTGCGGCATCTGCGGGGTGACCGTCTGACTGCCCGCCGGGTGAGGGTTCCTGCGGTGGCATGGTGGAGCACATGACCAGCACGCAGTCCCTCACCGTCGTCGTCACCGGAGCCAACGGATTCGTCGGTGCGCGCACCTGTGCCGCGCTCGTCGAGCGCGGTGCCCGGGTGCGTGCCGTCGTCCGGCGCGCCGGCGCGGCGCCGCGGCTCGACGGTGTCGACGAACGGGTGGGCGACTTCGGTGATCCGGCCTTCGCAGCCGAGGTCGTCGACGGGGCCCGGGCCGTCGTGACGACCGTGCACCCGATGGGCTCGGACCGCCGAACCCAGCACCGGGTGGCCGTCGAGGGAACTCCGGTGATCGCCCGCGCGGCACGCGACGCCGGCGTCGACCGGCTGGTGCACATGTCGACCGCCGGGGTCTACGACCGCTCGCCCGGCGTGGGCGACGTGGCCGAGTCAGCCCACCTGGTCGACGACGACGGCGGTGACTATCCGGTCACCAAGCGCGACACCGACGCGGCGCTGGCCGACGTCGACGGCATCACCCGGGTGCTGGTGCGCCCGCCGGCGATTCTCGGTCCCGGCGCCACCTCGATCTGGAACACGTTGCGCCCCAACGAGATGGCGGACAGCGGAGCGGCGCACCGGACCAACCCGGACAAGACGTTCGCCTGGGTGCACGTCGACGATCTGGCCGCGCTGCTGGCCGACCTGGCGACCGGGCGGATCGCCACGTCGAGTGACCTGCAGCAGGGCCCGATCGAGGGCGGCTGCTCGGTCGTCAACGTCGCCGGCGAGGCCGCGACCCAGCGGGATTATCTGACCGCGGTCACCGACACGCTCGGCATCGATCCCGCCTGGAGCGACGAGCCGGCGTGGACGGGCCAGATCGTCGCCGACCGGGCGCGGGGCTGGGGGTGGGCGCCGCGGGTCTCTCTGACGCAGGCGCTCGACGAGCTCCGGGACGGGTTGCGGCGTTGAACCCTCACACCTGCGGGTAGGGCGCCCAGCGCTTGTCGTAGCCGGCCTTGCGCGCGGCCAGCTGCACGGCCCGCTCCTGCGGCGTCACGAACACGGTGCCGGCGGGCAGCTCGTCTTCGAGGTCCTCGAGCTTGACCACCACCGACTGCACCGAGGGCACCGCGGGTGATTGCGGATCCAGGTTCTGGAAACGCATCGAGATGATCCCCTGGTTCAGGCCGCCGGTCGACACCCAGTTGGCGACGCCGGGATCGGCGACCGACACGACCAGGGTGTAGGTGCCGTCGGCGTTGGCCACCGACTGATCGTCGTTGAGACTGGTCTGCTCGTTCCAGTAGTCATCGGTGATGGTCCAGTCGTTGTAGACCGGCACGGTGAAGAACCCGGCGTTACCCGGGTCGATGGTCAGCACCAGTGCCTCGTCGTCGGCGAGCTGGAAGTAGCCGTTGCTCTGCAGTTGGTTGGCCAGGAACTCGGCATTGCTGGCCGGCTGCGTCATGACATTGGGTTGACGCAGTTCCCCGGTGTCGGGGTCGGTGGTGGCCAGTGCCATGTACTTGGCCTGCTCGTTGGCGCCGCGGACCAGCAGCAACAGGGCGGCCAGCGTGCCGCGCACGGGACGCCATTCGGCAATGCCCAGCGGCGGGATCAGCGATACCAGCGACGTCAGGAACGGGCTGTCGTTGACCAGACCGCCGAGCAGGACGAAGCCGCCCAGCTGGGCGAACAGGCTGTTGCGGGGACCCGCGACCCGCTGCACCGCAAGCTCCATCGGGTCTTCGACGTTCCAGTCCCCCAACGTGTTTCGAGCGGCGATCAGCGTCGACCGGGAGGTCAGCTGCAGGTGGTTGGTCTGTCCCGGCGCCGCCGGGTCACCGCTGACGGTGATGACGAACGATCCGTCGTCGTTGATGTCGAGATCGGACAGGGTCAGGATCGTCGACGTCGTGCCCGCGGTGCCCTCGAGCACGCTGAAGGTGGTGTCGGCCGGGATGCCGTCATAGATACGTCCGGTGAGCACGTACTCCGAGGTCTTGTTGACCGCGATGAACCGGTAGATGGTGTCGGGGTTGTCGTAGAGCAGGCGCGAGCCGCCGACGTCGATGCCGTACCAGCTGTGCGGGGGCGCTACCTGGGTGACCACTGCCGGGTCCAGCGGGTTGAGGATCTGCTGCTGGAACGACGCGGCCAGCGCGTACTCGTCGATGGCGTTGTCCAGGGCCTCCCGGTTCGCCGCGTCGGGACCGCCGACGAGAGCGAACTGCTCCTTGGCGGCGGCGAGGAAGCCGAACCGCAGGATGATCTTCATCAGGGCCACCGGCAGCGACTTGGCCGTCGACATCGCGATCTTCTCGCGTTCGATCTGCTGTGGGGTGCCCAACGGGCTGACCTGGTTGGACAGTTCAGCATCGGCGCTGACGGTCTGCTGCTCGGTGACGACGACAGTCTCCGAGGCTGCCAGCCGTCGCGGTGCCGGTGCCGGAACCGCCGGGGCCGCAGCCGGAACCTGCGGGTCGTCGGCGTCGGACCCGGCATCCGACCCGGTGTCTACGGCGGCCTCGGCGATGACCGCCGGTGCCTCGACCGTCCGGGCGACGGTCACCGCAGCGGCGTCCAGCTCGTGGTCGTCGGCCGCTTCGTCGTCCGACTCCGCGGCCGCCTCCGCCTCGGCTGCTTCGGCCTCGGCCTCGGCCTCTGCTTCCGCGTCGGCTTCTGCTTCCGCGTCGGCTGCTGCCAGATCCTCACTGTCGCGAACGTCCGCATCCTCGTCGGCGTCTTCACCGACGGCTTCGGCCGGCGACGGTGTACTCGGCGAGGGCGCACTCACCGACGACGATTCCGTCGACCCCGACTCACCGGTCGATGCACTGCTCGCGGACTCAGAGGACGACTCGGACGACGCCGCGCCGTCGGTGTCGGCGTGCGCGGCGGGGATGGCCAGCGCCGAACCCACACCGAGGAAGACGGCCAGCGCACCGACCCTGCCGATGAACGTGGCGTACCCCAGCGCCGGACGTGGCTGATGCTGCTGGGCTACCGGCTCCGATGAACGGCGCATCCCGACTCCTGGTGTGTGCTAGATCACTATTGCACCACTAGGTGTAGCAGTAGCGGTGCGTAAGCACAACACTTGACGGGATGTGTCTCACTCATGCGACAAGCGGAAGATTTTGTCGCGGTTCGGGTCCCGCGGGGTCCGCTCAGGCGGTCGTCAGGTAGTCGGCCCGTCCGACGTAGACGATGCCGGGTGACGGGGCGGTTGTCGCCGCCTGCGCAATCGCCGCCGCGCGCATGACGATGGTGTCGTCGACCATGTCACCGGACACCACCGTGAAGCCGATTCCGGCCCGGACGAACTCCGGCCGCATGGCGTACAGCGCGCTTTCGCCGGCGCGCTTGCTGACAGCGACCGCGGCATACCCCTTCGGCACCGCCTTGTGGGGGAAGAAGTGCGCCTGGTGACTGGTGACGAACACGATCCGTGCCCCGGCGGGCATCAGCGGCATCGCCATCGTGGCCAACCGCTTCTGAGCGTCGCGGTTCAGCCGCATCGCGTACTCGGGATCGGCGCCCGTCTCGCGGCTGTCGGAGGCATTGAGGATCAGTGCGTCCAGTCGCCCGAACCTCGCCCGGATGGTCTCCATCATCGCCGTGACGTCGGCCTCCTCGGAGATGTCGGCCGCGATCGTGGAGGCCTGGCCGCCGACGTCGCGGATCGCCTGCACGATCGAGGCCGCGCGATCAGCGCTCTTTCGGTGGTTGACGAGGACGTGAGTGCCGGGGGTGGCGAGTTGCAGCGCGACCTGGGCGCCGATCCCGCGAGACGCTCCGGTGATGAGAACGATCCGTTCGGGTCCGAGTGGCATGCCGACTCCTTCCGTCGCGGCCGCTGCGTCCGTCGCATCTGTGCGGCCGGTTGCCGCCACCCTACACCGATTTCTAAGAAAAATAAGGGCTACATAAGGTCACGGTAAGGCCATGAAGTGATCGCGCCCCGGTCGGCTCGGCGGTCAGCAATTCGGCGACAGCACTACGGCGAGTGCTCCTCGATGTACTCGTCGGCGTCCTTGTCCCGGTTGTCGACCCCTTCCAGGGACTCGCGCTCGGCGTAGAACCTGAGCCACTGCATGCCGAGCTGGTGGCGCAGTTCGAGCGTCGCGCTCTTGATGAAATCGGGCATCGCCTCGCGCTCCTCCTCATCGAGGTGTGAGCCGTTCTCTTTGCGCGCCGTGTTCACCGCCTCGAACCACTGCGCACTGCCCGGCTCGTGCCGCCGTGACTCGCGCACCGCGTCACGGATGTCGTTGTGGTCGGTGATCGCGTCCTCGGTCTCGTCCTGCGGGTCGCCTTCGGGGTTGCCCGGATCCTCCCGGCCGCCGTGCTTCAGCAGCGCGGGGTAGAACACGGCCTCCTCGGCCTCGGCATGCGCGTCGAGCCGGGCGCTGAGCACGCTCCAGATCGCCTGCAGCTCGGCATCGGACGCCGCGTCGTCGAGACGGAAGAACTGCCGCCGCAGCCAGTCGTGGTCGGCGTAGATGAGCTCGATGATGTCGGCCATGAGCGACAACTTCCCCGCTGGGCGGCGGTCGAAACGCCGGTCAGGGCGCGGACATCTCCAGCGCGTGGACCGTTTGTGCATCGGCGATGCCCTTGAGCCGGACCTCTCGGCCCGTGGCGAACGAGAAGCCGTCGGCGTCGGCGACCGACTCGCGCAACGCCGCGCTGACCAGGATCTCCCACCGCGGGCCAGGTCGGCGATGCGGGCGGCCATCACCACGTCGAGCCCGAACAGGTCGTGTCCACGGCGCACCGACGTGCCCGCGTGGGCGCCGATTCGCACCCGGATGCCGTTCCACCGCTCGGTGTCGCCGCCCAGAGCACGCTGGACGTCCAGACTGCACCGCAGGGCTTTGGCGGGGTCGGCGAAGGCGATCATGAACCCGTCGCCCTGATTCTTCACCACATATCCGCCGTGCGCGGCGACGCTGTGCTCGACCAGCTTGTTGTGCCGTTCGAGAACGGTGATCCAGTCGCGGTCGCCCAGCGTCTGGTTGTGCCGCGTCGAGTCCTCGATGTCGGAGAAGAGCAGCACGACGCTCCCGTCGGCTGTGATCCGGGCGAGGTCGGGACGCTCCACGCGGGCCCAGCCGGCCAGATCGTCGATCGAGTGGCGGATGGACCCGCCGAGGCCTTTGCGGATCAGCGAGTCGGCGGTCTGCACCGTGTCGACGACCGTCTTGACCGCCAGCGGCGCCACACCCCGGGGTCTGCGCCGCGGCCGGCTATCGGCGCTTCGGGTGGGGCGATCCCGCAGAGCGCGCCGCGCCGACGTCAGCTTCCGTCGCATCACCAGCGTCACGACGCCCAGCGCGATCAACGCAGCCAACTCGACCACGGCGATGACGAACAGCGCGACGGTCACCGAATGCCCCGCTCAGCCGAACAGCGTGTCGAGGACGTCGCGCTCCCGGTCCTGCCAGCGCCGGACCTCGGCGCGGGCATTGTCGATGTCCTCCGGAGTGAGGTGGTCGGCGCCGTCGGCGGTGATCCGGCAGACGTCCATCGGTCCACCGACGGTCGGCGAGGTCTCGTCGAGTGCGTCGAGGACACGCAGCGCGGCCAGCACGCCGTACTCGACCGGGCGCTCGTTCATCCGGAAGTTGGCGAGCAGGGCACGCGCCTGCTGCGCCATCGGCGCCCCGCTGCCGATGGCGTGGAAGCCGATCTCCTCGTAATGGCCGATGAGCCCGTGCGGGTCGACGTCCACCATGAACGGCTTGCCGTCCGAATAGCCCGCAGCCAGCACGTAGGTCGCCGGCGTGGAGCCGCTCTTCTCCTGCCCCGGAACATCGTCGATGAAGTTCTCGTAATGGTGCTGCAGCACCGGAACGACCCGGGTCTGCAGCGCCCGCCCGACGTCCCCGGCCTCGACGATCGTCTCGGGCTGGGAGTCGAATATCTGCTCGAGGTCGTAGAGCACCGCGCGTGAGCCACTGCCCGCCCACGCGGCGCGCCGACCCAGGCCGTGCAGCTTCTGTGCGGGATAACTCAATCCGCGGTCCGGCTCGGTGATCTGCGAGTCGGCGGCCAGCACCAGCCCGTCGGCGCAGCGCAGCGCCAGCACCACGGTCATGGCCGGGCTCGTCTCACCGCGACGTCAGCCGGCGACCGGCGCGAGCGCTGCGCAGGTGAACACCCTGACCTGACCGGCAACCTTGGCGTGGCACTGGGACAGCAACGGCTCCGACAACTGCTCTTCGAGTGTGACCTCAATGGGGCCTGCCTTTCCGTTCAGTGTCACCAGGATGTGGCCGTCGCCGCGCTCGACGTGCAGCGGGGCGAGCGCGTCGATGCGATCCTCACCGGTCTGTTCCCGCGCGAAGTACTGCGCGGCCTGCACCGCGTGCGGCAGCGAAGTCCGTCCACGCAGGAACCGGTTGTCCAGCCGTCCCTGCAGGTAGCGCCGGACCAGCCCGGCCGAGTCCGTCGTGTCCACCCGTCCGTAGCACAACCCCTCGGGCAACACCAGCATCGTGGCGGCGAACCGGTCGCCGCCCAGATGCGAACACTCCCAGGTGTTCTCCGGAAATTCCTCGGCGATGGCGCGGCAGGCGCTGCGCCCGCGCACCGCGCAACACTGGTCGTGGGTGCCGTGCGCGCAGACGGCGATCAACGGTCCGGTCGACGGCTCACCGTCCGAGCCGTCCAGGGCGAGGTCGGCATAGGCCTGCGGGTCGTCGACCTCGCCGCCGTACAACGCCTCGTCACCGGGTTCGGCGCGGGCGACATACCAACGCCACCGCGGCGTCGCGGGCCGGCGACCGTGCCGGCGGATGGCCGCGATCCGCATCCCTGCCTTCTCCGCGCGCCGGACCACGGCCCGGCCCAGCACGGGATCGATGATCGCCGGGGACTGCAGAAACGCCGAAGGTCCCCAGGCGCCGGACAATTCGAGCAGCAGCCACTTCGATCCCGCCGACGCCGTGCCGTACATGGGGTCCCCGCGGGCCAGCGACTGATCGCTGCACGGCACCGTCCTGGGACTCATCGATCAGCGGCCGCCGGGACGACGACGCCCTCCCGCAACAGCCGGCGAATCAGCACCGTCGCATCCGCGCGGTCCAGCCCGGGAGTGCCGGCGGCGGTGACGACGCGACCGCGGTGCAGTGCGGCGAGGGCCGGCGCGCAGGACTCGGGAAAGGTCATGACGCGGTCGGGGAGTCGCAGCACGACCCGGCCGTCGGCGTTCTCGACTGCGGCGGCGAGCGCATGTCGCCACCGCACGGAGGTGGTGTCCGCGCGCGCGGCAGCGTCCAGCGTGGCCAGGGGCCGTACCGCGACAGGTCGGGTCCGCTCGGCATGGCGGTGCGTCAGGTGGGTGGCGGCAGCGGTGCTCAGTGCGGTGGCGTCGTCGCGCAGCCGGTCGACCATCTGGGCCATCACCTTGGTCACCGCGGGAATGATGCCATCCCGGTCGGTGGGTGTGCCGCCCATCGGCAGCGATCGGCGGAAGGCCTCGTCATCGGCCAGTTGCTCGATCACCGCCCGGGCGACATCGAGGCCGTTGACCGCTGCGACGCCGACGGTCAGGTGAATCGACGTGGTGTCCTGCGCCTGGGCGGCGTGCACCCACCCCCGCGGCAGATACAGCGCGTCACCCGGGGCCAGCACGGCATCGATGACGGGCTCGCCCGTCACGCGTTCGGCGATGGCGGCGCGGTGCTGTGTCCACGGCTGGGACGGCAACGGGTGGGCGTGCACGGGTTCGTGCACCACCCAGCGTTTGTGGCCGGAGGCCTGCAGCACGAAGACGTCGTGGACGTCGTAATGGAAGTCGAAGCCGCGGTTGCCGGGGGGAGTCACGTACGCGTTGGCCTGCACCGGATGACCGAGCTCGTCGACCGCCTGCCGGACGAAGTCGATGACCGGCGGCCACAGCCGGTGCAGTCCCTGCAGCACGATCGTGGCACCCGAGGCGAATTCGCCGAGCACCTTCGCGGAGTCCACCTGGTCGGGCATCTCGGCGCCGAATCCGGCGGGCCCCAGATAGCAATCCTTGGCCAGCAGGTCGCCTTCTTTGGCCAGCCGGATGAACGGGGAGCGCACCCCGCGCTCAGCGATCAGCTCGTCGACCGCGTCGGGTGAGAGCAGATCGCCGAAGTCGCGGGGTAGCGCGTCGGCCGAACTGAGCAGGGGTGTGCGCCCCCAGTACGTCGTGGCGAACGTGTGCGTGTCGGTCGCGACGCATCGGCTCAGCATGGGAGAGCAGTCAGGCGGTTCCGTCGGCACCGCCGTCGTGACCTTCGGGGTTCGAGCCGCCGTCGGCCGGGCCTTCGCCGCCCGCGGTGCCGTCTGCTCCGCCGTCGTGGCCGCCCGGGTTCGAGCCGCCGTCGGCCGGGCCTTCGCCGCCGGCGGTGCCGTCTGCTCCGCCGTCGTGGCCGCCCGGGTTCGAGCCGCCGTCAGCGACTCCCTCGCCGCCGCCGGTGGAGGTGGTGATGTCGTTGTCGTCGAGTGCCATGACGCTTCCTTATCTGTCAGCGACCCGGTCGGGTCCGTCCGCGACCCCGGTTGCGGGGCTGCACCGTGTCGATGCCCGCGCTGCAGTGTTGCCCCGCGCAGCGCAGCCGAAACGCGTGGGCCGCTGCTCAGGCCGACAGCTTCTTGTCCGCGCTCGCCCTGTCCGCCTCGGCCTCCTCGGACTTCTTGCCGCTCAGTCTGCGCAACCCGGACGACGCCTTCATGAGCCCTCGGGACGACTTCGTCGGTGTGCCGTCGTTGCGGCGCTGCAGGAACTGAGCGATCTTGCGCAACACCAGTGCCAGGGCCGGTACCAGTAGAGCGGTCAGCACCCAGCGGCGGACGGGCGAACTCAGTAGAGCCAACATGTGGCCTCCTCGACATCGTCGACAGTGCTCAGCAGATACCCCGGAAATCGCCGTCGTAAAACGGCGGCCGGCGCGCTGTGACACCTGACCCGCGCTGGGTATCCCCCCCTGGATGAAATATCAACGGTGCGGCTCCGGCCCGGCCCTTCTCCTGATTCACGGCATCTCGCATCGGCAGAACTGGGACCCGGTGATTCCGGCTCTCGCGCGGGAGCGTGACGTCATCGCCGTCGACCTACCTGGCTTCGGAGAGAGTCCGCCGCTGCCGGGTGAGGTGTCGGTGGCGACTCTGACCGATGCCGTCGAGGAGTTCATCGCCGAGCACGACCTCGGTGACGTCGACGTCGTCGGCAGCTCGATGGGCGCGCGGATGGCGCTGGAGTTGGCGCGGCGCGGTCACGGCGGAGCCACCGTCGCACTGGACCCGGGCGGTTTCTGGACCGATACGGAGGTGGCGTACTTCGCCGCGACGGTCGTGCCCTCGATCGGACTGGTGCGCCGCATCCAGCCGGTGCTGCCCAGGTTGGTGAGCAATCGTGTCGGCCGCGCAGCGCTGCTGCTGCAGTTCTCGGCGAAGCCCTCGGCACTGGACCGCGACCTGGTGCTGAGCGAACTCCGCAACTTCGCGAGCTCGCCGAGTCTGTTCGATGCGCTGCAAGCCCTCATCCGCGGCCCCAGGCAGAGTGGGGCGCCCTTGGGTGCGCTGCGCGCGCCGGTGGTGATCGGGTGGGGGCGCAACGACCGGGTGACTCCCCTGCGGCAGGCGCGGCGCGCGCTGGAGCGCTTCCCGGATGCCTCGCTGTACTGCTTCTCGGATTGCGGCCATTTTCCGCACTGGGACCGGCCGTCCGAAACCGTGCAGTTGATCCTGGACTCGACCGGGCCACGCTGACACTCGCCCACCCGATTGCGCGCAATGGGATTGCGTGCAATAAATTAGAGCGGTGACGAAATTGCGGCTCGAGGAACAACTGTGCTTCGCGCTGTACTCGGCGTCGCGCGCCGTCACCTCCGCCTACCGGCCACTGCTCGACGAACTCGGCCTCACCTATCCGCAGTACCTCGTCCTGCTGGTGCTGTGGGAGGACGACGCCTGCAGCATCGGGCAACTCGGCGACCGGCTGCATCTGGACTCCGGCACGCTGTCGCCGCTGCTCAAACGTCTGGAAGCCGCCGGCCTCGTACGGCGGCAGCGCAGCGACACCGACGAACGACGCGTCGAGGTCACGCTCACCGCAGACGGGCGAGCGCTGGAGGACCGGGCGGCCTGTGTCCCGGAGCGACTTCTCGGCTCGACCGACGCCGATCCGGCACAGCTCGCCGCGCTGCGTGATGCCCTGACCCTCGTCACCGCTGAGGTCTACGCCCGGAACGGCTGAAACACCCGTCCCGAATCACTGGAGAAAGGCAGCACCGATGTCTCAACCACCCATGTCCCAACCACCCATCTCCCAACCACCGATGTCCGAACCACCGCCACCACCGCCGACCACCCGCGCCCGGACCGTCGCGCGCCTGGCTCTCGCCGGCGCGATGGTGTTCGCCGGTTTCAGCCACCTGTTCTGGGCCCGCGAAGAGTTCCAGGCGCAGGTCCCGCGCTGGGTGCCCATGGATCCCGACGGCGTGGTGATGGCCTCCGGCGGCGTCGAGATCACGCTCGGCGTCGGGTTGGCCGTCCTCAACCGGGACCGTGTCCTGGTCGGCAGGTTGTTGGCCGCGTTCTTCATCCTGATCTTTCCGGGCAATATCGCCCAGTACGTCAACCATGCGGACGGCTTCGGGCTCGACACCGACACCAAGCGTCTGGTGCGGCTGTTCTTCCAGCCCGTGTTGATCGCCTGGGCGCTGTGGGCCACCGGGATTCCGCGCAGCAAGCGGTGACGTCACCCTGGTTTGGCGATCGCTGCGGGCCGCATTAGGTTTCCTCACGTGACGTTCTCAGGTGCTGCTGTCGCGCGGTGGATCGCGCCCTTCCTGACAGTCGCGGCGGTCGCCGCGGTGGGGGCGGTGTCCGCTCCCGTCCACCCGGCGGACACCCCGGCAGTGCGGCTGGCCAGTGACGCCAACCCGCTGGCCGGCATGCCGTTCTACGTCAATCCCCAGTCCAAGGGGATGCGTGCGGCGCAGGGCAACCCCGATCCGCTGCTGGCCGCGGTGGTCAACACCCCGACCGCGTACTGGATGGACCACATCTCCACCCCGGCTGTGGATGCGAAGTACATCGCCACCGCCCAGGCCGCCGGC
Source organism: Mycobacterium sp. G7A2 (assembly GCF_041902445.1). Lineage (NCBI taxonomy): Bacteria > Bacillati > Actinomycetota > Actinomycetes > Mycobacteriales > Mycobacteriaceae > Mycobacterium > Mycobacterium sp. G7A2. Next base: position 154,099 of record NZ_CP169251.1, read on the forward strand.
ACCATGCCGATCCTGGCGCTCTACGGCATCCCGAACCGGGACTGCGGCAGCTACGCCGCGGGCGGGTTCGGTTCGGCCGGCGCCTACCGGGCGTGGATCGACGGTGTCGCGGCCGCCATCGGCACCGGGCCCGCAGCGGTCATCCTCGAACCCGACGCGCTGGCCATGATCGACTGCCTGTCCCCGGGCCAGCAGCAGGAACGACTCGAGCTCATCGGCTACGCCGTCGACACGCTGACCCGTAATCCCGCCACCGCCGTGTACGTCGACGCCGGCCATTCGCGCTGGGTGCCCGCGGACGTCATGGCGGGCCGGCTCAACCAGGTCGGAGTCCAGAAGGCGCGTGGCTTCAGCCTGAACACGGCGAACTTCTTCACGACCGAGGAGTCCATGGGGTACGGCCAGGCCATCTCCGGGATGACCAACGGAGCGCACTACGTGATCGACACGTCGCGCAATGGCGCCGGACCGGTGGAAGGCGACGACCTGTACTGGTGCAATCCCAGCGGTCGCGCACTCGGGGTGGCCCCGACTACGGCCACCGGCAATCCGACGGTCGACGCCTTCCTGTGGGTCAAGCGCCCCGGGGAATCCGACGGGTCGTGCCGCGGGGCGCCCAGCGCCGGCACGTTCGTCAGTCAGTACGCCATCGACCTCGCCCGTAACGCCGGTTGGTGAGAGCGGCGCCGGCTCATTGCCGGCCGCTGCGGATACGCCGGTAGTGGCGCGCGGCGCGTACCCGGTTGCCGCAGGCCTGCGAGCACCATTCCCGTCTCGGGTGGGACTTGACGAAGTACAGCACGCAATGCGGGGCGTGGCAGGCCCGTAGTGCGCCGGCCGACGGCCCGGTGAGCAGGTCGATCGCCTGCGCCGCCAGCCCGGCGAGCGCCGTGCGGACGGGTGGCGCGTGGGCGACGGCCTCGCGGCGCAGCTCGTCACCGCGGCGGAGGAGCGCCGGCCAGGCCTGGTCGGCGGCCATGGCGTTGATGTCGGCCACCGCGGTGTCGACGGATGCGACCGGGGAGCGTGCCGCGGGTCGCTGATCGTCGGTGACGAACGCGGCGACGCGGCGCAGCGAATCCCGCAGTGCGCGAGCCTCGGTCAGCTCGGCGGGCGCCGGGTCGACCCCGGGACCGGATCCCGGGTCGAAGCCGGCCACGTCGGTCAGCCAGCCACGCAAGGCGGTGGCCGTGGTCAGGTCGTCGTGCACCCCTGCCGTATCCGCCCAGACGGTGTTCATCAACCGCACGGGCAGCGGCTCGCCAGGCAACACCCACCGTGCAGACGATTCCGGCATGCGGGAATGTTATCACGGATGGAAGGTGTTCCATCCGTTAGAGCCACCGCCGGTAGCTCACGAGACACCGAACGGAACCGCCATGTCCACCACCACCGCATTCACCCCCGTCGACCCGTCCGCCGCCACCGGCACGACCGCGGAACTGCTTGCGCAGGTTCGTAAGTCGCTGGGGACGGTGCCGAACATGACCGCTGCGATGGCGAACAGCCCCACCCTGCTCAAGGCGTACCTGGCGCTGTCCGGTGCCGTCGCCGGTGGCGCCCTGCCTGCCGCAGCCCGGGAGCGCCTGGCGGTGGCGACCGCTCAGCTCAACGGATGCGAATACTGCCTCTCGGCCCACACCTACGTCGGCGCTCAGGTCGCCAAGATCGACGCGGAGGAACTCGAGCGAGCCCGGCGGGGACAGTCGCAGGATCCGCACCTGGCGGCCCTGCTGGAGTTGTCCAACACGATCGCCGAGAACGCCGGTGACGTGGACGCCGGCGACCTCGACAGGGCCCGGCGCGCGGGCGTCACGGACGAGGAGATCGGTGAGTTGGTTGCCAACCTGGCCTTGAACATCCTCACCAACTACTTCAACGTGCTCGCCGGCGTCGACAACGACTGGCCGGTGGTCTCGCTGTGACGACCGGCTTTCACCGCGGAGAGCTCATGGTCCAACAGCGTGCCGGGGTCCTCGACGCCGCGGCGCGACTCGAACCCATGGTGCGCCCGGGCGGGCTCACGCCTGGGGCAGCGGCGTTCGTGTCGGGCGCCACGTTCGGGGCGCTCACCGCACGCGACCGCACCGGCCGGTTGTGGACGGCTCCGCTGCTGGGCGAACCCGGGTTCGTAACGCCGGAGTCGGCGTCGGCCCTGCGGATCCGCGGCGGAATCGCCGATGCCGACCCGCTTTTCGACCTGCCGTCGGGGCAGGAGGTCGGTGTGATCGTGATCGACTATGCGTCCCGACGCCGGTTGCGGGTGAACGGACAGCTCGACAGGGGCGACGAGGGCGAATTGCGGGTCAGCATCGCGCAGGCCTACGGGAACTGCCCGCAGTACATTCCGCGGGCGCAGTGGCGGTCCGGGCTGCCGGCGCCGCGCCGCACGCGGGTGCACGACGGGGACAGCTTGCGGGACAGCGACATCGACCAGATCCGGCGCGCCGCGACCTTCATCCTGGGCACCACCCACCCCACGGCGGGGAACGACGCATCGCATCGCGGAGGGCCGCCCGGCTTCGTCACCGTCAGCCCGCGGACAGTGCGTTGGCCCGATTACCCCGGCAACAACATGTTCAACAGCCTCGGCAATCTCGCCGTTGATCCCACTGCTGCGCTGATGTTCGCCACGGCAACCGGTCGCGTTGTCCAGATCTCGGGGGCGGCCACCGTGGAGTGGGATCGATCAGCAGCCAGGGAGCCGGATGACACGGGACGCGGTGTCGCGTTGACGATCGACCGGGTGGTGGTGACGACGGGCTGAACCAGCCGGCGGCGGGGCAGGTGGGCGGGAACGCTGCGGCGACGTGGTGCTCACCGGCGTGGCGGCGGATCTGCCGATCCGCCCCGCCGCACGATCGCGAAGGCCTGCCCCAGCAGCCGGGTCTCGCTGACTCCCGTGACCCCGCGCCGCTCGAGCTGCCAGCGTCTGATTCCGGTGCTGCGTAGCGCAGCCACCGCGCATCGGGCGAGCACCTGCGCCTCGAACTCCAGGTCGTCGGTCACCGGCTGCGACGATTCCATCCGTTCCGCCAGAGCCTCGGCAACCGCCTGCTCGAGCTGGAACAGCAACCCCGGGCTCGACTTGGCCAGCTTGGGCCCGGGCGGACCGTCCTGGAACAACCACGACAGGTTGGGCTGGGCCTCGCGCAGCCGGTCGGCCGTCACCAGCACGGCGTTCTCGACGGCGTCCAGCGGTGCTTCGGCTGCCGGGCGGCGCCGTATCTCGTCGGCGAGGACCGGAATCCCGGCTTCGATGTCCTTCACCAAGAGGGCCTCTTTCCCGGAGAAGTACCGGAAGAAGGTGCGCTCGGTGACCCCGGCGGCGTCGGCGATGTCGCGGACCGTGGTCTCGGCGTATCCGCGCTGCTCGAAGAGCGCGTCGGCCGCGGACTGGATGGCGCCCCGGGTGGCGATTTTGTGCGCCTCGCGCTTGCCGACATCAGCGGACATGCAAGAACTATGCCAGCTGACGACCCTCGGGTACGACATATTGTCAGTTCTGACACTTTCCCATAAGGTGTCAGTACTGACAGATTTCCGGTCCACCCGAACGGTCGACGAGCCCGTGCTCGTGGCCGCCTAGCGAGACGAGCCGACGATGCACTTCCAGGGAACGATCAACGAGGACATCCGCGATTCCGTGCCGGACTGGGGGCCGTACCGAGCTCCGCAGGCTCCCGACAACGCCCCCAACGTGCTGTACCTGCTGTGGGACGACATCGGGATCGCGACCTGGGACTGCTTCGGTGGCATGGTCGAGATGCCGACCATGACACGCATCGCCGAACGCGGGATCCGGTTGTCACAGTTTCACACCACCGCGCTGTGCTCGCCGACCCGCGCTGCGCTGCTGACCGGCCGCAACGCCACGTCGGTGGGGGTGTCCTCGGTCGTGAACATGGCGCAGGGCTATCCCGGTCACAGCGGACGCATCCCGGCAGACACCGCGCTGGTGTCGGAGGTCCTCGCCGAACGGGGATGGGCGACGTATGCGGTCGGCAAATGGCACCTGACACCACCCGAGGACTGCCACGCCGCCGGGTCGCGCCGGTACTGGCCGCTGAGCCGGGGCTTCGACCGCTTCTACGGATTCCTCGACGGCATGACCGACCAGTGGTATCCGAACCTGGTCAGCGACAGCAGGCCGATCGATCCGCCGGGAACCCCGGAGCAGGGCTATCACCTCTCGAAAGACCTGGCCGACAACGCGATCGGCTTCCTGCGCGAACACCGCTCCTGCGCGCCCGACAAGCCGTGGTTCATGTATCTGTGCCCGGGCGCAGGCCATTCGCCGCACCAGGTCGACAGCTCCTGGGCCGACAGATATCGCGGCCGGTTCGACGAGGGCTACGAGCGCTACCGCGAGATCGCCCTGGCCAACCAGAAGGCGCTCGGACTGCTGCCCGGCGAGACCGAGGTGTCACCGATCAATCCCTACGCCGAGTGCACCAGTGCCGACGGGTTGCCCTGGCCGGAACATGACACGGTGACCCCGTGGGACGCGTTGTCCGAGGACCAGAAGCGGGTTTCCAGCCGGATGGCCGAAGTCTTCGCCGGGTTCCTCAGCTACACCGACGCCCAGATCGGCCGCGTGGTGGACTATCTGGACAGCACCGGCCAGCTCGACAACACGATCATCGTCGTCATGTCCGACAATGGTGCCAGCGGTGAAGGTGGGCCCACCGGCACCCTCGACGAGTTCGTGCCGCTTCGCGGCGGCCTGTCGGCGGAGCCGACGCTGGACCGCCTGGGCGAGTTCGGCGGACCCGGCACGAAGATGAACTACGCCAATGGCTGGGCGATGGCGTTCAACACGCCGTACAAGTTGTTCAAGCGCTACGCGTCCCACGAGGGCGGGATCGCCGACCCGTGCATCGTCTCCTGGCCGGCCGGACTGCCCGCCCGCGGAGAGGTGCGCGAACAATACACGCACGTCAGTGACATCACCCCGACGGTGTACGAACTGCTGGGACTGGAACCGGCGAGAACGGTCAAGGGCGTTCCGCAGAGGCCGCTGGAGGGCGTGAGTATCGCTGCGACGCTGCATGATCCGGCTGCATCGAGGCAGAAGAGTACCCAGTTCTACGCCATGATGGGTACTCGCGGCATCTGGCATGACGGGTGGTTCGCCAGCGCCGTGCACCCACCGACGTCCGCGGTCCCCGGCCGGCCCGGCTGGTCCCGGTTCCCGCATGACAGGTGGGAACTGTTCCACCTCGACAGCGACCGCAGCCAGATCCGTGACCTCGCCGCCGAACACCCGGACAAGCTCGAAGAGCTCAAGTCGTTGTGGCAGAACGAGGCGACGCGGTGCCACGCCTATCCGCTCAACGATCTGAGCGTGTTCGAGCTCATCAGCCGCGGCGTCGCCGATCTGGCCGGGGGCTCGCCGCGGGCGGTCTTCTATCCGGGCACCCCGGCGGTGCACACTCCGATGAGCGGCATGGTGCGAGGCCGGTCCTTCGTGTTGCGCACCGAGGTGGCGGTCACCGGCTCCGACGCGGCCGGGGTGCTGTTCTCCCAGGGCAGCCGGTCGGGTGGACACGCACTCTTCCTCGCCGGTGGCTACCTGCGCTACGTCTGCAATCACGGCGGAGCCGAGCAGGCCGTGACGTCCGAAGGGCCGATCACGACGGGGCGGCACGGCGTCGAAATCCGTTTCAGTAGAACAGGATCAGGCGACGGACCGCTCAACGCGGTCGGAAACCTTGAGCTGATCGTCGACGGTCGCACCGTCGGCGCGCTGCACGGGATGACGATGGCCGGTTTCGATCCGATGCAGCCGGTCACGGTCGGGCGCAGCGTCGCCTACTCGGTGTCGCGAGACTACGCCTCGCCGAACCCGTTGCGGCAGGCCACCCTGGAGCAGGTCACTGTGGACTTTCTCGAGGCAGGCGAGAGTCTGCAGGACGCGGTCGTCGCGCTGGGGTTCGCCCGGGACTGACCCGAACCGACGGACCGACCCGAACCGACGCACTGAGTCGAACCGACGGAATAAGCAGCGGCGCGCCCGCGTCAGTGCAAGGCATGCATCTACTGACCGTGTACTCACACCCGTTCACCGACAGGTATCCGGCCGCGGTGATGAACGCCTTCCACGAACCGGTGCGCGCGGCCGGTCACACCATCGATGTCCTGGACCTGCACAGCGAGGATTTCGACCCGCGATTCACCCCCGAGGACCATGCGCACTTCTGGGGCGGACCCATTCCCGACGAGATCGCCGCGATGCACCGCAGAGTGGAGGACGCCGACCGGATGGCGTTCGTCTTCCCGGTCTACTGGTGGGGCATGCCGGCGATGATGAAGGGCTGGATCGAGCGCGTGTTCACGGTCGGCTGGGCATACCAGTACGGCAAGGGCGTCGAGGACCGGGGCAAGCAACCGCTGACGTCGCTGCTGGGCAACATCCCCACCACGCTGATCGGCATCGGCGGGTCGACTCGGCGCACGTACGACCGCTACGGCTACGACGAGGCGATGAGGACCCAGATCGACGTCGGCACCTTCGCCTACTGCGGTGTCACGGATGTGACCAGCCATCTCATCTACGACGTTGAGGGGGAACACAATTCGGCAGTGCGCGACGAGGGGCTGCAGCAGGCCGCCGAAATCGGGCGTGCGTTCCTGGCGCCTGATCGGGTGGTGCGCGACGCCAAGGAGGAGCATCTGCGCCGTCGCGCCGGATGACGTCACGCTAAGTTGACCGCCGTGGGTGCACAACAGCAGGGACGGGTGCTCGTCACCGGAGGTTGCGGCTTCATCGGTGCGGCGGTGGTGAAGGCGCTGCTGGACGCCGGGGCGGGCGTCACCGTCGTGGACCGCACGCCGCCCCGCAGTCCGCTCGACGGCGTGCGCTATGTCGTCGGTGATCTGACCGACGCGGGCGTGCGCGACGACGCGGTGGCACCGGGCACCGCCGCGATCGTAAATCTCGCTGCGGCGACCTCGGTGTTGCAGTCCGTGCAGCGGCCCGCGCCGACGTATGCCGACAACGTCGCCGTCACCCAGGAGCTGCTCGAGTTGGCCCGCATCCGTGACGTCGGCCAGTTTCTGCTGGCCTCGACCAACGCCGTCGTGGGCGACGTCGGTGAGGCGACGATCACCGAGCGGTTGCCGTTGCGCCCGCTGACGCCCTACGGCGCCACGAAGGCCGCCTGCGAGATGCTGATGTCCGGGTACGCCGGGGCCTACGGGATGACGACGTGCGCGCTGCGCTTCAGCAACGTCTACGGGCCGGGGATGGCGCTCAAGGACAGCTTCGTGCCGCGGCTGATGCGCGCGGCCCTGGACGGCTCCACCGTCACCATCTACGGCGACGGCACCCAGCGTCGCGACCTGGTGCACGTCGACGACGTGGCGCGCGCGGTGCTGCTCGGCCTGCAGAGCAGCTACAGCGGCACCGCGATCGTCGGCGCCGGCAGGTCGGTGTCGGTCCTCGAACTCGTCGACACCGTCCGCGCCGTCACCGGCCGGCCGCTGCCCACCGAACACGTCGCCGCCCAGCGCGGCGAGATGCCCGCCGTCGTCGTCGACGTGTCACACAGCGCGGAGGCGATCGGCTACCGCCCCAGCGTCGCGCTGGCCGACGGACTGGCCGGCACGTGGCGGTACTTCCTCGACACGGTCGGCACGGCATGACCCCGCTCGCCGACTACCCCGACGATGTCGACACGCGTGCGGTCGCGGAGTTCGACCGGCATTATCCGAGCCTGGAGTTGGCCGAACTGGTCGTGGTGATCGCCGCGTACAACGAGGCCGACGGGATCGGCGCGGTGCTGACCGAGATGCCGAAACGGTGCTGCGGAATGCCGGTGGACGTCCTGGTCGTCGTCGACGGTGCGACCGACGCCACCGCCGAGGTGGCGCGTGCGCACGGCGCCTACACCTGCGTCGCACCCCGCAACCGCGGCCAGGGCGCGGCGCTGCGGCTGGGCTACCGGCTGGCCGCCCGGCACGGGGCGCGTTTCGTGGTGACCACCGACGCCGACGGTCAGTACGACGGCGCCGAACTGGAGACCCTGGTGACGCCGCTGCTCGACGGCCGCGCGGATTTCGTGACCGGGTCGCGCCGGCTGGGCCACCACGAATCCGACAGCCGCTTCCGCTGGCTGGGCGTGCGGGTGTTCGCGGTACTGGCCAGCCTGCTGACGTGGCGCCGCATCACCGACACCTCGTTCGGCTTCCGGGCGATGCGCGCCGAGCTGGCGCGGTCGGTGACGCTGACCGAGCCCCAGTACCAGTCCTCGGAACTGCTGGTCGGGGTCGCCGCCCGGGGCGCACGCGTGGCCGAGGTGCCGATGACGATGCGCCTGCGCGCACACGGGGCGAGCAAGAAGGGCGCCAACCTCGTCTACGGCGCGAACTACGCCCGCGTCATGGTGCGGACGTGGTTCCGGGAGTACGTGCGCGGCGGTCGACGAAGATGAACCGGTCGAACAGCACGAACTTCAGCACGAACATCGCGCCGTAGGTACCCAGGAACGACGCTCCCACGAGGACGACCTGCCAGGCATGCGAGTCGACGTGCTCGCGCACCCAGTTGTCGGCGGCGGTGGTGACCAGGATCGCGGTGAGGGCGGTGACGATGACGATGACGGCATACGGCAACACCTCCCTGCGGTGGTGCGGGCGGCCCCGCTGCTGCCACGCCCAGTACCGGTTCATCAGGTAGTTGGGGACCGCACCGGCGACGAACGCGAGCACGCTGGCCAGCAGCGGCGCCCCGGCCAGCCAGTAGGTGAGCAGGAAGACCGCCTCACTGATGAGGCCGGCGATGACCGAGGCGCCGGTGTAGCGGCCCCACAGCCGGACGCGGTGACGGCGCAGATCTGGGCTCACGCCCGGACCCGGGCCACGCACAGCACCGATTGCCCGAAGGGCGGGCGCACCACCCGCTCCAGCGCGCGCGTCACCGGAACGACGAAGCGGTCGAACACCGCCACGAGTTTCGAATCCGGGGACGTCGAACCACCCCGGCGCACCGTCAGCCACCACGCGATGCCGCCGAGGAGATTGACCGGCTTGACCAGCTCGACGTCCAGGCCGGCGCGCCGCACGGCGCTCGCCAACGTCGACGGTGTGTACCGGCGCACGTGGCCGACCTTGCGGTCGAACTCCCCGTAGAGCTGCTGGTAGCCGGGCACCCACAGCACGATGCTGCCGCCCGGCTGCACCGCGGTGGCCAGCGAGCGCAGTGCGCCCGCGTCGTCCTCGATGTGCTCGAGCACGTTGATCGCGACCACGGAGGCGACGGGCTCGTCGAGCTCCGGTGCCACGCCCAGCGCCAACGTCCGGGTCTGCACCTCGGGCCGCCCGGCGAAGCGCCGCGCCATCAGTTCGACGGCGCCGGGGTCGACATCGGTCAACACCAGCCGGTCGACGTCGCCGAACTGCTCGGCGAACTCGCCGAGACCGGCGCCGACCTCGAGGATCGTGCGGCCGCAGTGCGGGGCGATCAGGTCGTACTGGTAGCGGCGGTACCGCGGCTTGTCACGTCCGGCGGCCTCGAGTTGACGGCCCGTGGCCGCTGTGAACGCCCCCCGGTCCTCGGCCATATGACCCTCCCTGTGAATCGCGCGTGTTGCCGCAATTGTGCACGTGGTTGTGCCCGTGTCTTAGGCTCAGGTTCACCAGCGGCGAAAGGGATGGCTGTTTTGCGAGTTCTCGTGCTCGGCGGTGACGGATACCTCGGATGGCCCACTGCACTGCATCTGTCCGATCGCGGACATGACGTGGCAGTGCTCGACAACTTCGCCCGGCGCGGTTACGACGACGAACTCGGCGTGTGCAGCCTGGTGCCGATCGAGGACCTGACCACCCGCGTGGCCGCCTGGGAGGAGCACTCCGGAAAGCGGCTCGCCACCTACGTGGGTGATTTGCTCGACGCCGAATTCGTGTATGCGACGCTGCGCGAGTTCGCCCCCGACGCGGTCGTGCACTTCGCCGAGCAGCGTGCCGCGCCGTACTCGATGATCGACCGCGCCCACGCCGTCTACACCCAGCACAACAACGTCATCGGCACGCTGAACCTGCTGTACGGCATCGGTGAGCTGGACCGCGACATCCACCTGGTCAAGCTCGGCACGATGGGCGAGTACGGCACGCCGAACGTCGACATCGAAGAGGGCTGGCTGGAACTGGAACACAACGGGCGCAGGGACCGTGTGCTGTTCCCCAAACGGCCGGGATCGTTCTATCACCTGAGCAAGGTGCACGACTCGCACAACATGGAGTTCACCTGCCGGGCTTGGGGTCTGCGGGCCACCGACCTCAACCAGGGCGTGGTCTACGGGCAGACGACGCCGCAGACCGCGCTCGATCCGCGGTTGGCCACCCGCTTCGACTACGACAGCGTGTTCGGCACGGTTCTCAACCGCTTCGTGATCCAGGCGGTGCTCGGCGAGCCGCTGACGGTGTACGGCACCGGAAACCAGATCAGGGGTCTGATCGACATCCGCGACACCGTGGAATGCATCCGGCTGGCCGTGGAGAACCCCGCCGAGCGCGGCGAGTTCCGGGTGTTCAACCAGATGACCGAGTCGAAGTCGGTGCGCCAGATCGCCGACGTCGTGTCGGCGCAGTTCCCGGGCCCGGTGCAGATCGAGCACCTGACCAACCCGCGCATCGAGCTGCAGGAGCACTACTACAACGTCAAACACACCGGGCTCGTCGAGCTCGGTCTGGACCCGCACCTGCTCTCCGATGTGTTGATCGAGTCGATGTTCCCCATCGTCGAGCAGAACAAGCACCGCGTCGACACCGAGAAGCTGTATCCGACGGTGCAGTGGACGAGCTCCGGTAACAACTGAGCGGCGTGGTCGCCGTCCTGGGCAGCGCCGGCGGGCTGATTCGCCGACACTGGCTGCTGAGCGCGCTGGTATTCGCCGGTGTGGTTCTGCGGGTGCTGTCCTGGTTCGCCTACCAGCCCGCGCTGTTGTTCGTCGACTCGTTCCGCTACCTGGGTAACCTCGGGGAGTTCAATCCCAGCGGTCTGAACCCCATCGGATACGAGCTGTTCGTCCTGACTCCGCTGCTCGCGGTCGGCGGACTGGAGCTCGTCACCGCCGTGCAGCACCTCGCGGGGGTCGTCTCAGCCGTCGCGCTGTCGGCTCTGGCGCTGCGCTACGGCGTGAACCGCTGGTGGGCTGCGGCGGCCGCAGCACCGCTGCTGCTCGACGGCTATCAGATCCAGATCGAGCAGCTGATCATGTCCGATGCCTGGCAACAGGTACTGCTGGTGGCACTGCTGTGGGTGCTGTTGGGTACCGGGGCCCCCACCCCCCGCCGGGCGGCGCTGGCCGGGTTGCTGGTCGGAATGGCGGTCATGCTGCGACTGGTGGCGCTGGCCCTGGTGGTTCCGATCCTCGGCTATCTGCTCATCGCCGGCGGCGCGTGGCGGCTGCTGCGCACCGCACCCGGCTGGCGGACCGTCGGCCTGCGCATCGTGGCCTTCGTGTTGGCCTGTGGCGCGGTGCTCGGAGGGTACGCGACCTATTTCCACGCCGAGACCGGCAAGTGGGGTTTGACCCGCACCACCAGCCAGGTGCTCTACGGGCGTGCCGCGGTGATCGCCGACTGCGACACCCTCGAGTTGGATGCGCTGCTCGAGCGGGCCTGTCCCACCGAGCCGTTGGACGATCGCCGGCGCCTCGACGACTACGCCCACATCCAGCGGGAGAAGGGGTTCCGCGACCGATTCCCGCCGGGCACGGATCTCTACCAGGTGCAGCGGGAGTTCGGCTGGACCGTGATCGGCCAGCAACCCCTGGATTTCGCCGCGGCGGTCGCGGTGGACTTCGGAAAAGGCTTCCGCCCCACCCGCACCGACGCCGAAGGCGACGTGCCGGTGAGCCGCTGGCAGTTCCAGCTGGAGTACCCCAACGCCGACAAGGACCTCACCAGGCGAACATCCCAGGAGTTCAGCGGGCGCGACCCGACCACCGTGCCGGGCCTGGCCGCGTTCCTGCGCGGCTACCAACTCAGCGTCGGTTACACGCCGGGGCCACTGCTGGCGGTGTTCGGGCTCATCGCCCTGGCCGCTGTGCTGGGAGTGGGCCGGGCCCGCACCAGCGGCGTGCGGTCGGCGATCGCGCTGGCCCTGGGGATGGCGCTCACCATGCTCGTCCTCTCCGCCGCGTTCGAATTCTCCTGGCGCTACCAGCTTCCCGCGCTGGTACTGCTGCCGTTCGCCGGTGTTCTCGGGATCCGGGCGTTCCGGCGCCGGCCCCCGGCGCCTGTTCCCGTGGGGAGTGAATGGCAGTGGCAGCGCCGCACCACATGGCTGCCGGACGGGTGACCGCGTCGGTCAGCCGGCCCAGACGTCCTCGACGTAGCGATCGGATTCGACCAACCCGGTGAGCCACCGCTGTGCAGCCTCCGCGTCGGCACCGGTGCGGGACCGGTAGATGTCCGTGAACGCCTCGCGGACGGCGGGCGCCATGCGCGCGCCGTCCCCGCAGACATAGACGTAGGTGTCCTTGGCGGGGTCACCCAGCATGTCCCAGACATCGTCGGCGTCCGCGGCGATGCGGTCCTGCACGTACCGCACCCCGTCCTGCGGCGCCCTCGAGAACGTCGGCCGCATGCGCACGACGCCGAGCGCCTCACCTTCTTCGAACTGCTCGCGGAAGATGTAGTCGACCGCCGGATCTCGGACGCCGAAGAAGCACAGCGCCGGGGCGAACGGCTCACCGGCCTGCTGGGCGGCCAGGCGGTCGAGCAGGAAACCGCAGAACGGGGCGACACCGGTACCGGCGCTGACCAGGATGACGTTTCGGGTGGGTTCGGCGCCCGCCCGGAATGCCTGGCGCGCTGCGTCCACCCGGGCCCGCACGACCTGACCGGGCTTGGCCGCCGCCAGGTGATTGGAGGCCACGCCCTGGAACAGTCCGCGGCCGGAGCGCGCCGGTGCGTCGAGCACGCTGACCACCAGCCCGACCACCTGAGGAGACAGGCGCGACGACGAGCCGATCGAATAGTGCCGCGGCGTCATCGGTTCGAGTAGTTCCAGCAACTGGGCGCCGGTGATCTCACAGGCCGGGAACTCCAGCAGGCACTCCAGCGGACTGAGCACGGCGGGCTCCGCTGCCGCGGCGAGCTGCTCGAGACGCTGTCGTTCGGGTGCGCACGGATTCGTCGCCGCCAACCGCGTCAACTGACTGCGGCTGGCCGGCTTGCGCAATTCCACGAAATGGGTGAGCAGCTCACGCACGCTGACTTCCCGGTCGAGCGCGATCAGCCGCCGAGAGTTGCGTCGAGGGTTGACCGACAGTCGTAGGTCCGGCTCGATCTCCAACAACTGGATCACCGTGTCGACCAATTCGGGAGGATTGTCGGCGAGCACGGTGAGGTGATCGCCGGTGTGGTATTCGATGCCCTCCGGAAGCGCAATCCGCACATAGCGTTTGGCTTGTCCGAAGGCGGTGTCGCTGACCAGCTCGGTGTTCTCCAGAACCGTCATCGGGGTCACCCCGAAGCGGGCGTCGATGGCGCTGGTGACAGGACCGACGATGGTCCGCAGCTCGTAGAGCGGTTCGTCGGCGTCGCTGACCGGCGCGGCGTCCGGATCACCGAAGCGCTGTGCCACTGCCGTCCAGAAGTTCGCGGAGAACTCCTCGACCGTTCCGGTGAGGTCACCGGAGGTGTCGGCTGAAGCTCGCGGAACCAGGGCGGTGGCGCCCAGCTCGGTGAGGCGTTCCTCGATCTGCTGCGGAATGGCCTGGTACGTGTCGGCCCAGTTGTGGTCGCCGACCCCCAACACCGCGAACAGCGGGCTTTCGGAGAGTGAGGCGTCGGGGTCGTTCAACCACGCCATGAACGCCCGGGCGTCGTCGGTGGGCTGTCCGTTGTAGGACGCGGCGACGATCAGAGTGGCATCGGCCGACGGCAGCGCGCCGGCCGCGCTGTCGAGGGGCGCCACCGTGGCCAGGCACCCGTGGTCGGCGGCTTCCTCGGCCAGTTGCGCGGCCAGCGCCCGGCAGGTGCCCAGATTCGAGCCGTGCAGTACGGCCAGCGTCGTCCCCGCCTTGACGGCGGTCGCGGCAGCCGTGGTGGGCCGCGACTCTCCAGCGGCGTCGGGGGCCGGTCGGACCGCCCGTTCGTCCGCGGTGCGCCGGAGGAGATCGACGTGAAAGCCCACGGGGCGGCGGCTGCCCGGGCCGTCCCACTGCAGCACATAGTGTCGCGAGTCGATCATGCGGTAGCGGTGCACGATTCGGGCGATCGCCATGGTGGCCTCGTGCAGCGCGAATTGGCGGCCGATGCACGAGCGCGCGCCGGTGCCGAACGGTTTGAACAGGCTTGCCGGACGCGACTGGCTGCGCTGGGGGGAGAATCGCTCGGGGTCGAACAGCTCGATGTTGTCCCCCCAGCCGGGCTGGCGGTGCAGCGCACCGGTGAGGACACTGACCGCCTCACCTTTCTTGACCGGGTAGCGGCCCCCGATGACCGTGTCGGACAACGCCATCCGGTCGAACTGCAGCACCGGGGGAGACAGACGCAGCGTCTCGTTGATGACCTGGCGCAAATACTCGAACTTCCCGATGTCGTCGTAGCTGGGCAGGTAGTCGTCGTCGGGGCCGAACACCTGGTCCACCTCGGCCCGGACGCGTTCCAGTACGGCGGGGTGTCGCACGATGTTGTAGAGCGTGTTGGGCATCAGCTCGGAGGTGGTGAGCTGACCGGCGATGAGGAACGTCATGATCTGGTTCTTGACGTTGTCCGGTTCGAGCAACGGGGCGCCGTTGGCGTCGTGGCCGAGCATCACCGACAACAGGTCGTCGACATCGTCGCTGCGCCCCGACCGGTGGCCGGCGATCAACTCGTCGAAGAACGTGTGCAGGGTGGTCAACTCGCCGGTGAACGCCGGCGTCACCCCGTTCTGGAAGACTTCGCCCAGCGCTGCGGTGAAACTCGCCGGGATGGGCGCCATACCGTCGACATCGAACGACTCGAACCGGGCACCGAAACCGGCCAGCGCAACGGTGTCCATCGCCAGCTTCTGCAGATCGGTGGACACGTCGACCGCGTCATGTCCCGCGGCGGCGTCCCACCGGCTGATCAGCTGGGCGTTGATGTCGAGCATCGCGGAGTGATAGGTGCGCAACCCCGCATAGCTGAAGCCCGGCAGCAGGACATCGTGGGCCTTCTGCCAGTTCGATTCGCCGTAGAACGCGGTGAACAGCCCGTCACCGGCCAGCGGGCGGATCCTGGCCAGCGACGCGGTCAGGTTCTTGGCGAAACGGGTCTCGTCACAGAGTTCCTCGACCAGTTCCGCCGAGCACGCGTAGAGCTTCCGTTCGCCGTTGAAGTCGGCGTAGAACAGGGGCCCGTGCAGTTCTGCGAGCAGATCGATTGGAAGTGCGTAGGGACGCCCGGCCAGGAGTTCCGGCCCGGGCAGGGGGCCTTCTGCCGAGGCCACGTCGGTCAGCTCGGGTGGTGCGGACGGTCCAGGCTGCATGCGGTGGAGCCTAATCCGGTCGCTGCGTCGCCGAAGGCGATCAGCGAGGCAGGTGCCCACGGTGTGGACAATGGCGGAAGTGACCCCAGACGACAGGACCGCCGCCCGATGACCGAGCCCGCCATCTCGCCGAGCGTGCGCGCGTTGGAGACCCTGCTGGAGACCGCGACGGGCGCGTTGTCGCCGCTGATGCGGTTGTACCGCCCCTATGTCCGTGGACTGCAGAATCTGCCGGCCGATGGCCGATTCCTGCTGGTGGGCAACCACACCCAGAACTCGTCCGAGGTGCTCCTGATCCCGTACTACGTGCGCAGCCACATCGGAACCCGGGTCCGCCCGCTGGCGGACCGGCAGTTCGGGCGGATGCGCGGACTGCAGGCCGACCTCGTCACCGCCTACGGAGCGGTGGTCGGCACTCCCGACACCGCCCACCGGTTGATGGACCAGGACGAGACGATCCTGGTCTTCCCCGGTGGAGCCCGGGAGATCGCCAAGTACAAAGGCGAGGAGTACATGCTGAGCTGGCAGAACCGAGACGGCTTCGCGCGGATCGCGATCGAGCACGGCTATCCCATCGTCACCGCGGCGCTCGTCGGTGGCGACGACGTGTACACCAGCATGGTCAGTCGCGACAGCCGCCTCGGTCGCGCCAGCAGGTGGCTCAGCCACCGTCTCAGTGGCCGCTCCGATATGGGGATACCGTTGGTGCGGGGCATCGGCCCGACCCTGGTACCCAGACCGCAGCGGATGTACCTGTCGTTCGGTCCGCCGATCGCCACGACCCACACCGAGGGGGAGGCCGACGACAGGTGGACTGCCGCGGTCAAGGGGCGGGTGCAGCGACAGCTGGAGGCCGAACTCGCGGACCTGCAGCAGATCCGGTCGGCGGACCCGTTCCGGCAGCTGAACCCGCTGAGCTGGCCGGCTGCCCTGACCCCGTAGTCCGGCTGCCCGGCGCACAACTACGGACTTTCCGTGATTCCCCCGGCGGACCGACCGTGTCACTGTCAGGTCGGGACGACGCAGCACGCGTGCCGCGAGAGGAAACACGATGACGGACGACAGGTTCACGCAGGCCGGCGTCATCACCGCAACCACGGCGCGCGTCGACGGCGGCCGCACGGCGATCTGACGGGAGACCTTGAAATGGCCGAGCTCGACGACATCATCAACCGGCGGCGTTCGTCCCGGATGTTCCTGCCGGACAAAGCAGTTCCCGCCGACGCGTTGAACGAGGCGCTGACTCTGGCCATGCGCGCACCGTCGAACTCCAATGTGCAGCCGTGGCGGGTCTTTCTCGCCGTGGGGGAGCGCCGAGACCGACTGGCGGCCGCCATGGTGGCCGCGGCGCGCGCCGAGCCGCCGAAGGCGATGGACTGCCCGAATCCCATGCACCGCGATCTCGGCATGGCCGACGCGGTCGGGGTGGGGATGTTCCTGCAGACGCTGCTGTTGGCGCTCACCGAACGCGGCATCGACAGCTGCGTACAGGTGTCGACCGCGCTGTATCCCAACATCGTCCGGGAACATCTGGGCATACCGGATGAACTGCGCGTCCTGTGCGGAGTGTGCATCGGCTACGCCGACCCGAACTTTGCCGCCAATCACCTGGCCGTTCCGCGCAATCCGCTCGCGCAGAACGTCGAGATCCTCGACGACTGAGGACCCGCGACGTCATACCTTTCTCAGGAGCGGCCGGCCGAGGACCGGGCCAGCTGCTGGAACTGGTCGTCGGCCCATTCGATCTCTTCGCAGATGCGCTGCGCGTCGGCATACAGGGCGCCGAAGAATGCCCACTGCCGTGGAACGTCGTGCTCACCGTCGACCGCGGCTGCGCTGCTGAGCGTGTGCAGCGCCGACAGGCACTGCTCGTTCACCGTGTTCAATGCGGTCCCGGCCCGCAGGTCCGACATGGAGTGCAGCGACGCGCTCTCGGCGATCGCGTCCCGTACCGCCGACAGCACCGCTGCGTACTGACCGAAGAACTCCGTGCGGGCGCGGCGACCGGCCGACTCGTCCTCGTCGGACCCGGTGAAGCGCAGCAGCCCGGCACACACGAACACCAGTTGCTGGGAGATCCGTTCGACGACGTGCACGGTGACCCGGTGTCCGTCGAACGTTGGGCTGCCGCGTGTCACCAGCCTTCGCGGATTGAACTTCGACGTCTGGAGGGCGTGGTCGATGGTGCTGCGGGGCTGAGCGGACAGGCCCGGCAGTTCGTCGCTGCGCCTGCGCCAGTCCCTGGCCTGGTCGTCGTCGGGCGCCCCGTCGCCCAACCCGGCGACCATGTCGTCGAGCAGCTGGACCACCGACTGGCAGTACGCGGCGACTGCGTCTTCGGCGCTGCGATAGCGCAGCGGCGGGGCGATCAGCAGGTTGGTGCCGACCGCGATGCCCGCCCCCAGCAGGACCATGGCCGCGAGATCGCCGATCAGCATCAGCGGTGACGTGCCCGCGTCGGGCATGGCCACCACGCCGTAGGCGAAGACGGCGGCGACCGTGACGTTGAAGCCCTGACTGCCGAGCCGATACCAGCGGCCGATCAGCATGCTCGCCAGGAGGATGAGCGGGAAGAGCCACAGGCCGGGACCCCACGGCAGCGCGACGGCACTGACCAGTCCGATCCCGACGAGCACCGCCCCGGTGTAGTGAACGGCCTTCTGCACCGACTCGGCGATGGTCTGCTGCATCAGCAGCATGGCGGCGAACGCGGCGAACGACGCGTTGCTGGCGTGGAACACATCGGTGGCCAGCGCCCAGGCGATCGTTCCCGCGATGACGGCCTTGATCAACATCAGCGCGTTGTCGGCGCTCATCGCCACACCGGGGAACACGGCGCCCACCCGTCGGGCGAACCGAGCGGCAAGAGCACGGATCACAGGGCCTACCTCCCTGGCGCTGTCGACCATCGAACCGTGATGGAATCCTTCCCGCTGCCTACGCGGCTGAAACGGTGAGGCCCGAAGGGGGTGTACAACCTTCAGGTATGAAGTTCGGGATCGCCACCTTCGTCAACGACGACACCATCGACCCGGTGACCTTGGCCCGTGCCATCGAGGAGCGGGGCTTCGAGTCGCTGGCTGTCGCCGAGCACAGCCACATCCCGGCCAGCCGGGAGTCGGCCTACCCGCTCGGCGGCGACCTGCCGTCGATCTACTACCGCACGCTGGATCCCTTCGTGACGCTCGCTGCGGCCGCCGCGGTGACGTCACGCATCGACCTCATCACCGGCATCGCGCTGTTGATCCAGCGCGACCCCATCACCACGGCCAAAGAGGCCGCGAGCGTGGACGTGATCTCCGGGGGCCGCTTCGTCTTCGGCGTCGGCGCTGGATGGAACCTCGAGGAGATGGCCGACCACGGCACGGACCCGCGCACGCGCGGAGCGCTGCTGGACGAGCGGATCGAGGCGATCAAAGAGCTCTGGACCGCGGAGCCTGCCGAGTACCACGGCCGTTACGTCGATTTCGACTCGTCGTATCAGCGGCCGAAACCGGTGCGTGAACCGCATCCGCCCGTCTACATCGGCGGGGACTCCGACGCGACCGTCCGGCGCATCATCCGCCACCGGGCGGGGTGGATCTCCAACCCGCTCCCCGCGGACCGGCTGGCTCGGCGGGTGGCGCAGATCCGCGAGAACGCCGATTACGACGTGCCGTTGACGATCTTCGCCGCGCCGCCCGACCCGGACTACTGGCGCGCCGCCGAGGACGTGGGATTCGATCACGTGGGCTTACTGCTGCCGACCAAGCCCCGCGATGCGTCGCTGCGCATCCTCGACGACCTCGCCGAGAAGGTGGGCCGGTACGGCGGCTGACTGCACTCTGACGCAGATGTTAATGTCGTCAACATCAGCTCTGGGAAGGAGTCGCGCTGACCTCCCGACGCTCCGATACCTATCACCACGGAAACCTGCGTCAGGTCCTTCTCGATCATGCCGTCGACCTGGCCCGCACAGGTGGCCCGGATGCCGTCGTGATGCGCGATGTGCAGCGACTGGCCGGGGTCAGTAATTCGGCGGCCTACCGCCATTATGCCGACCGCGGTGAACTCCTGGCCGCGGTGACCGAACACGCCCAGACGCTGCTCGCCGACGCGATGGCGGCTCGGCTCGACGCCGTCACCTCGAGGGGCCCGAAGGCCAAACGGGCACTCGCGCGGTTTCGTGCCACCGGGCGGGGCTATCTGGACTTCGCGCTGGCCGAACCGGGGCTGTTCCGAACGGCGTTCGCCCACAACGTCTCCGGAGACAGTGGGACTGCCGATGAGCCGGTGCGAGTACCCGAACACCATCCGTTCCAGATTCTCATCCGCTGCATCGACGAGTTGATCGCCACCGGCGTGCTGGCCGCCGACCGGCGCGACGGACTCGACGAGGCGGCCTGGGCCGCGGTGCACGGCTTGTCCACCCTGCTTCTCGACGGCCCGCTCAGCGGCCTCGACCACGCGCGCAGACAGGTGATCATCGACCGGCTGCTCGACGTCATCGCCGACGGCCTGCAGTGATCACCGCGTAAATGTTGACAGCACTAACATCGTCTGCCATCGTATCCAGATGTTAGCGTCGTCAACATCGAGAACCAGGCGGTAAGACCTCATGACCATCACCCCTAGCCGCCCCGTAAGGCACAGTCGTGTGCGACACCGCCCCGGACTGGTTCTGGCCGTCGTCCTCATCGCGGCACTGGCGATCAACGTCGAAACGACAATCGTCAATGTCGCTCTGCCGACGTTGAACTCGGAACTCGGCGCATCGACGCGCGGGCTGCAGTGGATCGTCGACGCCTACAACCTCGCCTTCGCGGCCCTGGTTCTGGCCGGTGGCACCGTCGGTGACAAGTTCGGGCGGCGTGGCACCCTGATCGCCGGCTTGGTGCTCTTCGCCGTCAGCAGCGTCGCCGCCGCCCTGTGCACCTCGACCGGTCAGCTGATCGCCATGCGGTTGATCATGGGAATCTCGGCGGCGCTGATCTATCCGACGACGCTGGCGTTGATCACCGACACCTTCCGGGATCCCCGGCAACGCGCCGCGGCGATCGGCGTGTGGGGTGCGGTGACCGGGCTCGGCGTGGCAGTCGGACCGATACTCGGCGGGGCACTCCTCGAAACATTCTGGTGGGGCAGCCTTTTCCTGGCGCTGGTGCCGATCGCGCTGGTCGCCGCTCTGGGAGCGGTGTTGTTCGTCCCGCGGTCGGCCGCGGACGCCGACACCGCCCTGGACCGCGGCGGACTGGTGCTGTCGGTGGTCATGCTCGGTGCCCTCGTCTACACGATCATCGAAGCGCCCGAGCACGGGTGGACCTCCGCGCAGACCCTGACGGGATTCGCCGTGGCACTGGTGGCAGCAGTGGCCTTCGTCTGGTGGGAGCGCCGTGCCGGCGACCCGCTGATCGACGTCGGACTCTTCGCCAACCTGCGCTTCAGTGCTGCCAGCGGTGCGGTGACCGTCGCGTTCTTCGCGCTGTTCGGGTTCATCTTCCTGATCACGCAGTTCTTCCAGTTGCTGCAGGGCTATGGCCCGCTGGAGACCGGGGTGCGAATCCTGCCGGTGGCGCTGTCGATCGCGGCCGGGTCGGTGCTCGGCACCCGCCTGGCGGTGACCCGCATCGGCACCAAGGTGGTCGTCTTCGTCGGGCTGGTGATGCTCACCGCCGCCTTCGCCTGGGTGGCGACCATCGACGTCGACGTGTCCTACCCGGCGGTGGCGGCCCAGATGGTGCTGCTCGGCGGAGGTCTCGGCCTCACCACTGCGCCGGCGACGGACTCCATCATGGGAGTGGTGCGGCCGGAGCAGGCCGGCGCGGGCTCGGCGGTCAACGACGCGACCCGGCAGGTGGGCGGCACGCTCGGGGTGGCGGTGGTGGGCAGCATCTTCTCCACGCTCTACATCCGTGACCTGTCCGCCAGTGCGGTGCTCGCCGCCGCGCCCCCGCAGGCTCAGGAAGCCGCCGGCGAGGGGCTGGCGCAGGGGCTCGCCGTGGCGGCGCAATCTCCGCCCGCGGTCGCGGAAACGCTGCGCACGGTGGTCAGTGATGCCTTCATGTCCGGCCTGCACGCCGGCTGCCTCACCGCTGCCGGGGTCTGCCTGGTCGGCGCGATCGCGGTACTGGCCTTCCTGCCTGCCCACCCGGTGAAGGTCACGGTGTCATGAACGATGTGCAGCGGTACGGACCGTGGGCGCTCGTCACGGGCGCCAGCGACGGCATCGGGCGTGCGTTGTCACAGCACCTGGCCGCGCAGGGACTGAACGTCGTCCTGGTGGCTCGCCGGCGGGACGCGTTGGCGACGCTCGCCGCGGACCTGTCCGCCGCTCATAGCGTGCAGACCAACGTTCTGGCCGTCGATCTGGCCGACCCAGCGGGTGTGACCGTCGTCGAGGAGCAGACACGCACAATGGACATCGGGATCGTCGTGCTGGCAGCCGGGTTCGGCACCAGCGGTACGGTTCTGGAGACCTCCGCGGACGAGGAGTCGGCTCTCGTCGCGGTCAATGTCACCGCGGTCATGCGCCTGGCGCACACCTTCGCCTCCCGGCTGGTGAGTCGGGGCACCGGCGCGCTGGTGCTGTTCGGGTCGATCGTCGGTTGGCAGGGGGTGCCGGGTCAGGCGAACTATGCGGCGTCGAAAGCCTATGTGCAGAGCCTTGCCGAGGGGTTGCATGGCGAGTTGCGACCGTTCGGCGTCGACGTTCTCGCCGTCGCACCTGGTCCGGTCGGATCCGGTTTCGGCCCCCGCGCAGGGCTGGACCTGGGCTCGGCGACGAGCCCGGACACGGTCGCCCGCAGTACGTTGGCGGCGCTGGGACGCCGGCGCACCGTCGTTCCGGGACTGCAGGGCACGTTCCTCACCGCGGCGCTGCGGCCGCTGCCCCGACGGCTGCGCAGCGCCATCCTCAGCCGGGTGATCGCCGGGATGCGACTGCGATCGTCGGCGTCCCGCCCCGCAGCCGAACAGACGCTCGGGTGCAGGCATGGTGGTTGACTGTGATGGGCGAACACTCTGAGCAGGAGGATGAATGGATCCCGTCACCACCCAGGCCGAGGTCGAAGCCATCAAACAACTCAAGGCCCGCTACTGCCGGCTGCTGGACACCAAACAGTGGGATGCGTGGCGCGAACTGTTCACCGACGACTTCGTCAGCGACACTGCGCAATCCGGGGGGCAGGTGATCGTCGGAGCCGATGAGTTCGTGGCCTTCGTGCGCAGGAATCTGGGGAAGCGCTCGCAGCCGACGGTGCATCAGGTCCACGCGCCGGAGATCGAACTCATCGCTGCGACGGAAGCCACCGGCGTGTGGGCGCTCAACGACGTCGTCCGCCTCGCGCCGGGGCTGAACCTGAACGGCTACGGGCACTATCACGAGACCTACGGCAAGATCGACGGGGACTGGCGCATCAAGACATCCACGCTCACCAGGCTGCGCGAAGACGTCTTCAACGGAGTCTTCTCGTTCCGGGTGTCGCCGCGGATGCGCGACGCGGCTGCACGTTGGGCTCGTCGCTGACATGGAGATTGTCCGTTCCCTGCCTCTGGTCGAAGAGATCCTCGACGCACACAGCCATCGCGCCGGTGGAGATGAATCCGGTTGGGCCGCGTACCGCGCGCACGTCTACCGAGTGATCAACTTCGCCCGTGCGCTCGGACCCGATCATCCTGACCGCGACGACAAGCTGGCGATCGCTGCGGCCTTTCACGATCTCGCCGTGTTCGACACCCTCGACTACCTGGTCCCGTCCATTGCCGTCCAGGACGATTGGCTACAGCGGACGGGTCGGCAGGACTGGTCGACCGAGTTGGCCGTCGCCGTTGCCGAGCATCATCGGTTCACCCGTTACCCGTCGAGTCGGCCGCACGCCACGTTGGCGGAAGCGATGCGCCGCGCCGATCTGATCGACGTGAGCCAGGGGCTGATCCGGTTCGGGCTTCCGAAGACCTACGTGCGTGAGGTGCGGCTCTGCTTCGACGCCAGCGAGTTCTTCACCCGCGTCATCCCGCTGGGCACGGTGCGGGCGGTGCGCCGTCGGCAGCAGCCCGGCTTCCTGCGGCCGCGTGATGCGCTCAAGCGGTCAGGCCACGCTGAAGCCGACAGCTAACCGACCGTCTCGTCCTGCGCGTCGTCGGTCCCCGAGGGTGCGGTCAGGTGGTCCAGCACGCCGGTGACGTCGAGTACCCGATCCAGTTGCGGTGGCCGGTGATCCAGCCGCAGATCGACACCGGCCGCGGACGTGCGACGGTGCACGAGCAGCAGAGCGGACAGCCCGGCCGAGTCGCAGAACGACAGGTCGGTGAAGTCCAGCCTGAGCTTCTGCAGATCCGGATGGTCGTCGAGCACCCGGCGCACCGTGGTGAGGAACGGGTCGCTCGTGCGGAAGTCCAGATCGCCGGCGAG
Source organism: Mycobacterium sp. G7A2 (assembly GCF_041902445.1). Classification (NCBI taxonomy): domain Bacteria; kingdom Bacillati; phylum Actinomycetota; class Actinomycetes; order Mycobacteriales; family Mycobacteriaceae; genus Mycobacterium; species Mycobacterium sp. G7A2. The sequence goes on from NZ_CP169251.1 coordinate 177,954, forward strand.
ATGCAGGGTTGCCGAGCGGGTCGTCTGGTCGACAGTCACAGTGGTTTTCATGCGTGAAGGGAGGGGTCGGTGGCCGTGGCGGCCAGGGTGTGCAGGGCGGCGCTGACGATGCGCTGGACGCGCGGGAAATCAATGAGTTCGCTGGCGATGATCTCCAGGGCAGGGTTCAGCGAGGACGTCGGAACGCCTCGCGCGGCGAGGATCTCAGCGGTCCAACCGATGAATCCGGTGAACAGCTCGTCGTCGTCGACGTAGAGCGTCGCGGCGAGGAAGTCGACGATGTGCGCGATGTCGTCGATCGTGTGCCTGCGCTGTTGCTCGGAATACCCGGCCATAGCTGGAAAGCGTTGTGCCAGTTGATCGATGGTCGTACCGACCAGTTGCCCGGCGGTGGTGCTGACCATCGTGTACTCCTGGTCCGCCAAATGCGGGAGATCGTCGATGGGTTGGTGTGCCGGGCTGGCCGGCACGCGGGGGAATGCCCCGCGCAGGCAGGTGGCCGCCGACCGGGCGTCCGGCGCCCACGCATCGGCGCCGAGCAGGCGCGCGTACCGCCCGTCCCCGCCGAACCCGGCGCCGCCGGCCAGCACTGCGACACCGGAGGCCTGACAGGCCGTGATCGCGGCGTGCGCGGTGGCCAGTCGGGTGGGGATCGAGCAGGACAGCGCCACGGCGTCGGGGCCGTGCAGATGCAGGTGGGCGATCAGATGTGGGGTCGGCACCTGCGCCCCGAGAAAATCGACCTGCCAGCCGCGCAGGCGCAGGACCTCGGCCAACAACCGCGCCGGCAGTGCATGCCATTCACCGTCGACACACGCCACCGTCACACGACCCGCATCGCCGCTGCACCGGGTGGCCGGATGGTGGGCCAGCGCCGCGATCACCCGGTCGTTGATGGCGGTCGCGGCATGCTCCTGCGCGACGGTGAGGCGGTTGGCGGCCCATTCGCTGCCGATGCGGTGCTGCACCGGTGCGATCACCTCGAGCAGCACATCCTCCGGTGCGGTGCCGGCCTCCACCGCGGTGAAGACGGTGGCCGCGGCGGCGTACTCGTCGTGATCGACGACCGCCCCCCACAGACGGTCGCGCAGCACGGCGAGGTCGACTGCCGCGACGGTGTCGGTATCCCGATCGGTCACGCGGTGTACCTCCCCGCGGTGTGGCCGTCCACCGCGGTGAGATGGGTGCGCCGCGGCGCGGTGATGGCCACCACGGCGATGTCGTCATGGGGCAGCCGGCCCACCCACTGGGAGGTGAGCATCATGATCCGTTCGACCACCGCCTCGGCCGGCATGCCAAGGCATTCGGCGAGCGCCTCGGACAGCCGCTGATCTCCGAAGATCTCTGAGCCCAGGGGTCCTCCGCGCGCCTCGGTGACGCCGTCGGTGAACAACAGGCACGTCTCGCCCGGCTCCAGAGTGGTCTCGAACGAGCGGGCCTTGAACTGCGGCAACGCACCCACCAGCACACCTCGGGTATCGGCGGTCTCGACCGAGCCGTCGTGGCGCACGATCAAGGGTGCGGGATGTCCGGCGCACGTCAGCCGCAGGTTCAGCTGGGTGTCGTGGCGCACCACCGAGGCCAGCACCACCGTGGCGAACCGGCTGTTGTCCGGTGACAGCAGCGCGCTGTTGAGCAGCTTCAGCACGTCTTCGTGCTGATCGGCCAGGGGGGCCAGAGCCTGGAGCGTGTTGCGGATCTTGCCGGTGAGCAGCGCGGCCTCCAGTCCCTTGCCGCACACGTCACCGAGTACGACCAGGGTTTCGTCACCGGGGGCCTCGGCGGGGTGGACGTCATAGAAGTCGCCGCCGACCAACTCGTGGTCCTCGGACGCCCGGTACCCGCCGGCGAGTTCGAAGCCGTGCAGCCGGTGCAGCCGAGGTGGCAGCAGCTCACGCAGCAGCGTGCGGGTGATCGCCGACTGTTCGGCATACAGCCGGGCCGCGGACAACGCCGCGCCCGCGCGTGCGGCGAACAGCCGGGCGAAGATCTCCTCACCTTCGCTGAACGCGGTGTGCGACTCGCGGCGCAGCAGAACCAGCGCTCCCGCGGGCACGCCGTGTCCGGGAAGCGGCGTGATCACGACCGACCCGAGCGATTCCGACAGCGTGGTGGGGATCAACCAGTTCGGCACGGTGGCTGGGTCGATCCAGCGCGACGGGACGGGCGGGAACCCTCGCAGCGCCTCACTGAGCCCGGCGACGTCGGCCGGATCGGCCTCGACCCACCGCTGCTCGACGGATCCGTCGGGACCGCAGCACACCACCGGAAGGCGGTGCTCGCTGGCGGGAGCGACGAGCACGGCGGCATCGGCGAGGTGGACGGCCGCGAGCCGAACCGTGGCGGCCATGCACCGTTCCAGGTTCAGCGACGCCATCAGCACCGCGGACGCCTCGTCGAGCACCGTGGCTCGTTCGCGCTCACGCGCCAGGTCGACCTGGGTCTGTCTGAGCACGGCGTCCGGCCGGGCCATCAGCCACCAGGCGACCTGCCCGTCGGGCAGCGTGGTCGGCTGCGCGGTGAACTCCTGGGCGCCGATGTCGCCGCGGACCTCGCTGCCGGCGTCGGTCCCGGCCGCCAGGAAGTCCCGGTGCGCGCGGGCCAACCAGGGCATTCCGGCGTCCTGCAGGGCCGTGCCCACCGACACGTGGGGCAGTGCGGCCCGGGCGGAGTCGCTGAGACCACCCACGGTCCCGTCCCGGTCGACGACGAGGACCGGATGGGGAACCGACGCCCACGCCGCGGACGCGGCGACGCCGAGAGGGATCTCGTCGTGCATCGCAGCCTCCTCGACCAGCCAGTGGCAACCGCGTGCGCAGGTCAGCGCGGTGCTGCTACGGCCAAACACCTCCGCGCACGCACTGGAGCCACGAGACGAAAAGGCGAAAATTCGGTAGAAAGACTTACTGTACGCAGATCAGGCGAGCGAAGCCTATCCGCTGAGCGAAGCCGATCCTGCGCCGGCCCAGGCCGGGCCGCGGATCGTCAGCGTCCCCGCCAGCGCGGGGCGCGCTTCTCCCGCCACGCCGAGATCCCCTCGACGACGTCCTGCGTCGCCCCGGCGACCTTGCGCATCGTCTCGCCGAATCGCACGGACTCGATCCAGCCCATGTTGGCGGTGCGCCAGGCCACCTCCTTGGTCGCCCGCTGCGCCAGCGGTGCCGCTTCGGTCAGCGTGCGCGCCCATGCGCGAGCGGTGTCCTGCAGGTCCTCGGGCTCGACCAACCGCCACACCAGGCCCATCTCCTTGGCCCGCCCGGCGGACACGGGCTTGCCGGTCAACAGCAGTTCCATCGCATCGGCCCACCGGACCCGTTCGGGCAGCCGGATCGCCCCGACGATGGTCGGCACTCCCAGTGTCACCTCCGGGAACGAGAACGTCGCCGTCGTGGAGGCGATGACGAAGTCGCAGAACAGCACGCCGGTGACCCCGTAGCCGACGCACGGTCCGTGCACGGCTGCGATGGTGGGTTTGAACAACTCCATCCCACTCTCGAACGAGTTGATGGTGGGCTTCTCCCAGAAGGTGCCGGCAAACGTGCCGACCGATCCCTCGCCGTCCTTGAGGTCGCCGCCGGCGCAGAACACGTCGCCGGCGGCGGTCAGGATCGCCACCCACGCGTCCTCGTCGTCGCGGAAGCGTTCCCACGCCGCGTTGAGGTCCTGGCGTAACGCGCCGTTGATGGCATTGCGCGCCTCGGGCCGGTTGAGGGTGATGGTGGCGATGTGATCGTCGCACTCATAGGTGACCAGAGCCATGGCTGCACCATAACGGGAGATCAGGGGGCCAGGAGCAGCGCCGTGACGATCAACAGCGCGAATCCCGCTGTGCTGTAACCCAGGACGGCCACCTCCAGTGTCGGCGCGGGCAGGGTTGTCGCCCCGGCCTCGGTGTGCACGCGCCGGGACCGCCGGTAGCCGAGCCAGAGCGCCACGAGGGCGAGAAGTCCCGCGATGATGGCCAGCGCGCTGCGCCCGAACCCCAACGGGCCGTGCGGTCTCAGCAGGACCAGTGCGCCGCCGACGAGGAACCCGAAAGCGCTTCGCTCCCAGGACAACAGCGTGCGCTCCGCCTGCAGACCGGGCTTGTCCGGCGCAGGGCGGGGCACCTCAGGAGCCTCCCGGCGGCCAGATCATGAGCACGATCAGCACCCCGACGGTGACCGCGAAGATCGTCACGCCCAGCAGCGCCGGGACGTGGGTGGGCGGCAGATCGGCGTTGCGGCGCATGGCTCCCTGCACGCGCTGCCAACGGCGTACGGCCAATGCCGCCATGATGCCGCCGCCCGCGGTGAGGATCACGCTCAGCGCGTGCCGCACGCCGGGAATGCCGAACTGCGGCACGAACTGGACGATGGCGACGCCGCCGGCGATCAGCGCCAGCGCGGTGCGGATCCAGGCCAGGAAGGTCCTTTCGTTGGCCAGCGTGAAGCGGTAGTCCGGCTCCTGCTCCACGTCCGCCGAATCGGGCTGCTGGCTCATCCACCGGATGCTAACCGGCTGAGCCCTCCGATGCCTACGGCATGATGCCGGAGTGACCTACCGATCGCCGTCGCTGTCCGACATCGTCGCCACCCTCGAGGTCGACCGCGTCGATGAGTTGCGCTTCGTCGCCACGCAGCTCGACAACCCCGCCCATCACATCGTCGGCGGCCACATCGCCGGGCAGGCGCTGATGGCGGCCAGTCGCACCACACCCGGGCGGGTCCCGCACAGCGTGCACGTGTACTACGTGCGGGCCGGGGATGCCCGGCACCCCGTGGACATCGACGTCGACGTGGCCCGCGACGGCGGCACGCTGTCGACCCGCCAGATCACCGCGCGCCAGAACGGGCAGATCCTGCTCGAAGCGCTGGCTTCGTTCAGCACCCCGGTCGAGTCGCTCGACTATCAGCAGCCGATACCCGATGTGCCGGAACCGGATTCACTGCTGCCCGTGCAGGAGCAGTTGGCGGCCTACGCCGACGAGTTCGGCGGGCACTGGGTGCGGCCCCAACCGTTCGACCTGCGTTACGTCGACGCTCCGCCGCGGTTGGCGCTCGACCAGCCGGAGCCCTCGCCCCGCATCCGGATGTGGTGGCGTCCCGCCGAGCCGGTCGAGGACGACCTGCGCGACGAGGTGCTGGGGTGTTGCCTGCTGACGTACCTGTCGGGCACCACGATGCTCGAGACGGCGCTGACCATGCGACGTGCGACGCCGCTCAGCACGTTCAACGCGTTGATCGATCACGCGCTGTGGTTCCACCGGCCGATCGACCTGTCGGACTGGGTGCTCTCGGATCAGTCGTCGCCCAGCGGCATCGCCGGACGGGGACTGGCCACCTCGACGATGTACAACCGGTCCGGTCAGTTGGTCTGCGTGGCCACCCAGGAGCTGTATTTCGGCAAGGGGCGCGGCTGACGGACCGGCTCAGAGCCGCCCGAGCAGCTCGGCCTTCTTCGCAGCGAACTCGTCGTCGGACAGGATGCCGCGCTCGTGTAGTCCGGCCAGGGATTCGATGGCGGCGATGATCCCGGCCTGGTCGCCCGACGCGACCGCCCCCGACGGCGGTTCGGGCGCGCGGTGGCGTGGAGTGGGAGCGGCGGCAGGGGTTTCCGCCACCTGCCGGTCGCCGAGTTCGGTGAGGCTCGAGACGTCGACGGTGCCGTGCTGGCTGGTGAACACGATCGACCCGAACCCGCCGCCCTGCTGCTGGGACACCCCGGCGACGCGGTGATCACCCGTGTCGAACACCCGGGTCACGCCGTTGAGGTGCACGGCCAGGCGCCGCGTCGCGGGGAAGACGGCGTACCGGACGTCGTTCTGCCCGCCCGTCGCGCTGGGCACCCCCAGATCGGCCGGCCACCAGTTGGCCGCGGTGAACCCGCCATGGGCGCCCGGAGCACTGGACGACGGAGCGGGGAACACCGTGGTGGTGGCGAGCAGCTGCGCGAGTTCGGTGCACAGTGCGTCCACGCGCGCCTTGAGTGTGTGGTCGAACATGTCGCCGACCATGGTCATGCCGCCACGCATCCACTGTCCGCTGCCGCCGAGCTCCGGGATGGCGAACTGAGCCATGGTGCCGCCGCCGGCCTCCACCGCGAACAGCATGGCCAACACCGCCTCGCGGGACAGACCGTGCCGCTGGGCGATATCGGTGATCGCACTCTCGGCGGCCGGAGTCACCGTTGCCTTCATGATCGTGAATCTTTCGTCGTCGGTACGGGTTCGAGCCTACGCAGGCAGATGGGCGACTCGGTACCGGCGACCGCGCTCAGTGCGACACAGGAACGCGGGGTCGTGCCGGGCGCGCACCGGCAGCGGCCGGCATGACCGGCTCGACGCGCTGCTGACGGCGGAGGTCTCTGGCGATCCGGCGGCTCAGTACCCGGTCGTCCCGGCTGTTCAGGGCGCGGTTGCGTTCGGCCAGCAGATCGAGCTGCTGCCAACTCAGCCCATCGAGGTCGCCGTCGGCGTCATGGGTGGCGACGACGACGCAGCCGCGTAGCAGCGGCACGGATGTGGCGGTGAAGTCCGTGGTCGCCAGCAGCAGCTCGGTGGCTGCCCGATTGGCGCGGCGCTGGCACCGGTGCATCGACGGGGAGAACCAGAAGTCGAACTGCCGGTCACTGCTGGTCAGGCACTGCAGGCCTTGCTCGTGGACCAGCTCAGCGATGTCGGCTTTGCTGTATGCGCGGGTTTCATAGACGACGCCACGGGTGCTGAAATACAAGACAGTGTTCATGTGCTCGTTCCATCCGACTCTTTCTGTTGGCGGTGGCACCTAGCGGCAACCACTGTGACGTGAGTTACCCGTGTGACAGATGGGGTAAACGTCGGTAACGATGTGGCGTCACCGGGTTTGGCCGGGACGGGGCCCGGCTGGTTCGCCGTGTCGCCGAAGCCGTTCGGGGCGACGCCGGATCGTTTGTTCACCAAAGCTGTGTATAACGGGCGGTTATCGGGGAATGACCGGACAATGAATTGCCCCAGCTGATGCGGCGTATCGAGGAGTGCACATGAACCCTGTGAAATCAGCCTTCAGGGGCGTGGCGCGAGTAGCAGACACCACCACCGCCGCGGCCGGCGCGGTCGGGGGCGCGGCGATCAACGGTGTGGTCGGCGGAATCCAGGGCGCGGCCAACGGGGTGCGCTCCGGGCTGAGCAGCGGAAGTCACTCGTCGGGGGCGGCGGCGCTGACTCTCGGCGCCATCGGAGCGGCCGGACTGGTCGAGTGGCCGCTGCTGCTCGCCGTCGGCGGCACCGCGCTGGTCCTGCACCAGATCAACCAACGGTCCGGCGGCGCAGAATCCGGCACTGCACGGGCCGTGACCACCCCCCAGACATCGACCCCCCAGAAATCGACGGCCCAGAAGTCGACGCCCCGCAAGTCGACTCCCCGCAAGTCGACGGCCCGCAAGTCGGCGGCGCGTAGCGCCTCCGCCAAGTGAGTAACGCAGCACGCCTGATCGGACGCGCGGCCCGGCTCGCCACGGCTCCCGTGGCGTTCACGCTCGCGTGCGCCGCCACCGGCCTCGATGTCAGCCTGAAGGTCACGTCCTCCGTCGCCCGCGGCCTCGGCGACGCGGTCGCACCCGCCGGCCCCGGTTCCGGCGCGGTCGCGGCGGTGCGCGAACTCGTCGGCGGCACACCGGCGCGCCGCCGTTGGCGCAACGAGGACCGCTGCTGGATCGAGGTGCACGGCCTCGACGGCCAGGACGGTCGGCCACTCGGTGAGGCCGTGCTGGCCGCGGTGCGTGACCTCGACGGGGTCCGCGACGCGCGCCTCAATCATTCGGTGCGCAGGGTCGTGGTGTCCGTCGACGAGGGAGGCCCCTCGATGGACGAACTCTGCCAGGCCGTCGCGGCCGCCGAGGCGCGTCACGCCCCGGCGGACACCGACCGCCGCCCGAGCGACCTGCCCGGCGACGGCGTCGTGCTGACCGGCCGCGTGGTGGCGGCGGCGGCCAACGGCGCGGGGCTGTGCGTGGCCACCGCCGGGTGGCTGCTGCCCTGGCGCCCGCTGCCCCCGGGCCTGGCCGCTGCGCTGACCGCCATCGACTACCAGCCCCGCCTGCGTGCGGTGGTGGAGAACAGGTTGGGCAAACCGGCCGCCGACACCGTTCTCGGCCTGACCGCGGCGACCGTCTACACGCTCACCCAGGCGCCCGCCTCACTGGCCGTGGAGTTCGTCCGCCACCTCGCCCAGGTCGGAGAGCTCACCGCCGGCTCCCATGCGTGGCAGCGACTTGAACCCAGCCTCGATCTCGACCACGCGGCCGCGACGCAGGCCGGGGAGCGCGACGGCGCCGCTGCCCCGCCGCGACCCTGTCCGCTGCCGCCTGGGCCGATCGAACGGCACGCCCAGCGCAGCGGCACCGCCCAGGGCGTCGCTGCCCCGGCCGTCGGGCTGCTGACCGCCGATCTCGCTGCGGGCGCCACCGCCGCGGTGGTGACCGCACCGAAGGCGGCCCGCAATGCCCGGGAGGCTTTCGTCGCCACGCTCAGCCGGGGGATGGCCGACCGACACGATGTGGTCGCCATGCGCCCGGAGGCGCTGCGCCGCCTGGACCGCGTCGACGCGGTGGTCGTCGATCCGCGGGTGCTGCTCACCGACGACCTTCAGGTGGGCCACCTCGAGGAGGTCGCCGAGCGGGTTCGGACCGAGGTCTGGGAATGGGCGCAGGAGCAGGTGCAGCGCGGGAAGCTGGGCGCCGGATGGCACCCCGCGCCGGTCGCACGCGAGGGCAACGGGCACGGCGCGTCCGCGGGGCGCGTGCTGATCCGCCACGTGCACCATCCACTGGCCGCCGCGGTCATCGGCGAGGTGCGCAACGCCGACATCGACCTCGTCACGGTGGACGGCGACGAACTGGACGAGTTGCGCTCGTCGTTCGACGAGATCTACCCGGTCGACACCACGCTCGGCGACGCGCTCGCAGACGCCGTCGTCGCGCTGCAGAACGAAGGCCGCACGGTGGCCGTGGTGTCGTCGGCGGCCACGGCGGCACTGGCTCGTGCCGATCTGTCGATCGGCGTGCTCGACGCCGGCACCCGTCCACCGTGGGGAGCCGACGTGCTGACCCCGGACCTGACTGCGACGTGGCGCATCCTGCATGCCGTACCTGCGGCCCGGCGGGTCAGCCGGCGCGGCATCGAGTTGGCGACCAGCGCCTCGCTGCTCGGCGGTCTGCTCCTGATCCCGGGCGTGCGCGGCCAGGGGACCGGACCGGTCACCGCAGGTGCCGCTGCCGGACTCGCCACGGGTCTGCTCGCGGCGCGCGGCGTGCTCTCCGCCGCGGCGCCCACGCCGACGCCGACCCAGCAGTGGCACGCGATGCCCGTCGAGCAGGTCCGGGACGCCCTGCCGCCTCCCGCCGATCGGCCTGCGCCCTCGCCGTCGCGGTTGGCCTCGACCGCACGCGCGTCCGCGGGATTCGTCGACAGCACCGCGGGTGCAGCGGTGCGGCTGGCGGGCGAACTCGCCACGGCCGTGCGCGACGAGCTGTCCGACCCGCTCACGCCGGTCCTCGCGGTCGGGTCGGCCGCCAGCGCGATGCTGGGCTCGCCGGTCGATGCCATCCTGGTCGGGTCGGTGCTGACCGGCAACGCCGTGTTGGCCGCCTCCCAGCAGGTGCGCGCCGAGCGTCTGCTGCGCCGCATGCTGGCGGTCCAGGCCCCGCCGGCGCGCCGGGTGACCGGCGGCGGATCCGACAGCGTGGATGCCGACGAGCTGCGCCCGGGCGACCTGGTCGAGGTGCGGGCGGGTGAGGTCATTCCCGCCGACTGCCGCATCGTCGAAGCGGTCGACCTGGAGGTCGACGAGTCCGCGTTGACCGGTGAGTCGTTGCCGGTGCCCAAACGTGTCGATGCCACTCCCGGCGCCATCGTCGCCGAGCGCAGCTGCATGCTGTACGGCACCACGACGGTGGTCAGCGGCAGCGCGGTCGGTGTCGTCACCGCGGTCGGCGCGCAGACCCAGATCCGGCGGGCCGCCGACGTCGCCCCCGGGCACAGTGCCGCGGTCGGACTGCAGACCCAGTTGCGCGAACTGACCAACCGCGCGTTGCCGTTCAGCCTTGCCGGCGGAGCTCTGGTCGGCGGTCTCGGCCTGTTGCGGGCGACTCCGCTGCGCGACGCCATCGCCAGCGGCGTGGCGGTCGCCGTCGCAGCCGTGCCGGAGGGCCTGCCGTTGGTCGCGACGTTGGCTCAACAGGCGTCGGCGCGCCGCCTGTCGGCCGCCGGCGCGCTCGTTCGCACCCCGAAAGCGGTCGAGGCCCTCGGCCGGGTCGACGTGGTCTGTTTCGACAAGACCGGCACGCTCAGCGAGAACCGGCTCCAGACCACCCGCGTCCACGCGTTCGGCGGCATCACCGAAGACCAGGTGGTGGCCTGTGCCGCCGGCGCCACCGAGCCGAGCAACGGCGGCAACCATCAGCACGCCACCGACGCGGCGGTGGCCGAGGCCGCGCAGAAACGTGGACTCGACGCCGGCCCCGCCGACGCGCACCTGCCGTTCCGGTCCGGGCGGCCGTTCGCGGCATCGCTGATCGGCTTCGAACTCGTCGTCAAGGGCGCACCGGAGGTTCTGCTGGCCGCGCGGGTCGACGCCGACGCCGACGTCGAACGCACCGTGCAGGACATGGCGGCGTCCGGGCTGCGGGTGATCGCCGTGGCGCGCCGCACGGTCACCGACCGGCAGCGCTCGGCCGCGATCCGCGACGACCGTGCCTTCGCCGAGCTGTGCGCGGACGACCTGGAGGTGATCGGTCTGCTCGGGCTGTCGGACACACCCCGGGAGGACTCGGCGGCGGTGCTCGCGGCACTCGCGGCCCAGGGGATCGGAGTGCGGCTGATCACCGGCGACCATCCGGTGACCGCGACCGCGATCGCCGGTGACATGGGGCTGCAGATCACCGCCGAGCACGTGATCAGCGGCTCCGAGTGGGCGAAGCTGCCCCGACGTGGCCAGGAGAAGGCGGTGCGGGAGAAGGTCGTGTTCGCCCGCATGACGCCCGAACACAAAGTGCAGGTCGTGCAGACCCTCGAGCGCATCGAGCTGGTGTGCGCGATGGTCGGGGACGGCGCCAACGACGCCGCGGCGATCCGGTCGGCCACCGTCGGAATCGGCGTCGCGAGCCGGGGCAGCGATCCCGCTCGCACCGCCGCCGACGTGATGCTGCTCGACGGTCGCATCGGTGCCCTGCTGGACGCCCTGGACGAGGGCAGGCAGCTGTGGCGGCGGGTGCAGGCGGCCGTGGCGGTGCTGCTCGGTGGCAATGCCGGTGAAGTGGCGTTCTCGATCGTGGGCTCGGCGTTGACGGGCTCCTCACCGTTGAACACCCGGCAGCTGCTGCTGGTCAACATGATGACCGACGCCCTGCCCGCGGCGGCCTTGGCGGTCAGCCCGACGATCGTGGCCGACGGCGAGGCCGGGCGCGGACCGGACCAGGCAGCGCTGTGGCGCACGGTGGCGATCCGGGGTGCGACCACTGCCGCGGCGGCCACCTCGGCCTGGGTGATGGCCGGCTTCATGCTGCAGCCGCGCCGGGCGTCGACCGTGGCGCTGGTGGCGCTGGTGTCGACGCAGCTCGGTCAGACGCTGATCGACTCCCACAGCCCGCTGGTGGTGACCACCGCCGTCGGGTCGCTGGTGGCGCTCGGCGCACTGATCAGCACTCCCGGAGTCAGCCAGCTGTTGGGGTGCACCCCGTTGGGGCCGGTTGGCTGGGCGCAGGGACTGGGCACAGCGGGTGTGGCCACCGTCGCGGCGACGGTGGCGCCGCGAGTGGTCAGCAGGTTTCAGTCCTCGATGTCGACAACGCCGAGCCGCCACAGCACTGCATACACTTCCCGCAACGGAATCGCGATGACGTGGGACATGACGGACACGGGGTCGGACGTGACGCGGACACCGGGTGTTGACACGCCTTCCACGGTCCGGATGGCAGGCGTCTGAAGGCCCAACCCGACATGACCGAAAGGCAACAAATGGCCGAAATTCCGAAGCAGTCGGCGTCCCGGCGCGAAGCGGTGCAGAAGGTCCGTCGCGGGCAGTCGTTCTCGGTGGATCTGCCGTTGATCGGACGGGTGCCGCTGCCCCGGCCCGAACAACTGGCTTTCTACGGGGCGTTGGGCGTGCTGGCAGCGGTGGAGATCATCGAGTGGCCGGTCGCACTGGTGTTGGGTGCGGGCCACTTCCTCGTCCAGGAAGACCACAACCGGGTGGTGCAGGAGATCGGCGAGGCCCTAGAAGAAGCCTGAGAAGAAGCCTGAGATGCCCGAGCACTGGTCACCAAAGGTCGTTATACAGTCTAGGAATGACACGTGTGACGGTGATCACCGGTGGTGCCGGGGGCATGGGTACGGCGACGGCCGCCGTCGTCGGCCGAGACCATGCCGTGGTGCTGGCCGATGTCCGGGCTGAGCGGCTCGACGCGGCGGTGGCGGCGCTGAAAGACCGCGGCATCTCCGCGATCGGTGTGTCCGCCGATGTCACCGACCCCGACGCCGTGAGCGCGGTCTTCGACACCGCCGGCGGCCTGGGAGAGCTGGTTTCGGTGATCCACACCGCCGGAGTGAGCCCCAGCATGGGCGATGCGGACTACGTCATGCGCACCAATGCGGTGGGGACCGTCACCGTGGGTGAGCGCTTCCACGCCGTCGCTCCTCAGGGTGCGGCGCTGGTCAACGTCGCCTCGATGGCGGCGTATCTGCTGCCGGCGGACATGATTCCGGCGCAACACTTCCCGGTGGCGCTGTCGGATCCCGCCGCATTCCTGCAGAAGATGCGACCGGCGTGGGAGTCGCTGCCCGAGGAGTTCCGCTCCGGTGTCGCCTACGGAGTGAGCAAGTCCTTCGTCCGGTGGTACAGCAGTGCGCAGGCCGAGCGGTTCACCGCGAAGGGCTTACGCGTCCTGTCGATCTCGCCGGGATCGACCGACACCGAGATGGGCCGGCTCGAGGAGAATGCCGGGGCGGGGGCGATGGTCGCCGACGCCGCGGTGCCGCGGTGGGGCAAGCCCGAGGAGATGGCCGAACTGCTGGCGTTCTGTGCCGGCGACAAGGCCGGGTACCTGACCGGCACCGACATCCTCAACGACGGCGGGGTCGTCGCCTCGGTGACCGAACGGGCCCGGCTGGCGGCGTCGTCATGACGCGTCCGACGTGAGCGGCTGGTCGTCACGTCCCAACGTCGGCGGCCTGGCTCGGCCCTCGGCGTCGCAGCGGCGCAGCTCACGGACGACCGCCTTGATCACCGACTGCAACGCCGCATGGGGTGTGTCGGCAGGGGGCGACGTGATCGCCGGCCATTCCGCGACAGTCGCCACGTAACCGCGGTCCTTGCCCGACCACCGGATGCGATAGCCGTACTCGTAGGCCTTCAGTTCTGCCCTCACGCGACGACGCTAGGTTCCGTCCGGCTCGCCACGCTGCGGCCATCGGCCACGTTCGGCAGGGACTTAAGTCCCAATGCGGTCAAGTGCAGTCATTTGACTACACGCCGGTGCGGACCTACTGTAGTCGCATGACTACACAGCTGTCGGCGCGGCCTGCGCCGGTCGGCAGGGCCGCTGTGGTCGCCGCGGTTCTGGCGGCGGCGGCGGACCTCTATGCCGAGAAGGGGCCCGCGGCGACGTCGATCCGCGAAGTGGCGTGGTGTTCCGGGGTGAACCACGGCCTGGTTTTCCGGTACTTCGGTACCAAAGAACAGCTCGTCGGGGCGACGCTGGAGCATCTCGGGCGGCGCGTCGCCGAGCTTCTCGAGCGGCAGGCGCCCCTGGAAGACATCGAAGACGCGCTGACCCTGCAATCCGTGGTGATGGCGCGCGCGCTGCTGGAAGGCTTCCCGGTCGTGGAGTACCAGACGACGTTTCCGGCGGTGGCGCTGCTGCTCGACCGCATCGCAGCGCTGCACGACTGCGAGCACACCGCGCGCCTCGCCGCGGCGAATGCCGTGGCACTGCAGCTGGGTTGGCGCCTGTTCGCGCCTTTCCTGCGCGCATCGGCCGGGCTCGACCACATGACCGCCGACGAGGTGCGGGAGGCGATCCTCACCGCGACCACCCAGCTCGTCGATCCCCAGCAGCGATGGCGTCGCGACCCGGCTGATCAATCCGCTTGATCCGCGCGAGCCATCACGTCGGCGTACTCGTCGAGGTCCACGCTCTCGGCGGTCACGGTCTTGGTGCCGTTGTAGACATCGCGGTCGATCTCGTCGTCGGCGTTGGCGACCAGCATCGCGACGAAGGTGTCGCCGTTGACGTTGAGGAAGGTGCGGAAGATGCCGGCGAACCAGTCGACGGCGATCAGTAGCCCGATCGCCTCGAACGGCAGGTCCAGCGAGCTGGCCAGGAACGTCGCCACCACCGGGAACCCGCCCGGCACCGTGATGGTGCCCATGTTCAGCATGATCGCCAGCCCCATGCCGAGCGCGATCTGTCCGAAACCCAGCTCGATACCACCTGACTGGGCCAGGAACATCACCACGATCATGTAGTTGAGCACCGCGCCGTAGGACCCCATCGTCAAACCGACCGACAGCGTGAAGTTCGCGACCTTCTGGCTGACGCCGACCTTCTCCACGGTGTTGCGCAGCACGGTGGGGAACGTCACCGCCGAACTGGTGGTCGTCACCGCGATCGCGGTCTGCTCGGCGAGCTTTCCGGGAAGCTTCCACGGACTGAGCCGCGTGAGCAGCGTGACCGTCACGACGAACAGCACGAACAGGATCAGGACGCCGATCAGCGTCGCACCCAGGTACTTCAGGCCCGAGGTGACCACCGCGAACCCGACATCTCCGGCCAGCGGCGCCAGCAGGCAGAACACGCCGATCGGGGCGACGTACATGATCAGCCGGATCATGGTGAGCACGATCTGCTGGACCTGGTCGACGAAGGACAACACCGAGGTGTCGCCGGTCCTGTTGATCTGGAGGCGCAATGCGACGCCGAACAGCAAGGCGAACACGATGATCGGCACCATCGTCGCACTGGCCATCGCCTCGAAGATGTTCGTCGACACGAAGTTCAGCAGGGTGTCCTGCCAGCCGCCGGTTTCCGCGGCGGACTCCTCGAGGGATGCGTCGACCTCTCCGGTGAAGACCATGCCGGTGCCGGGCTGGATCAGCACACTCAACAGCCAGGCCAGAACCGCTGCGACAAAGGAGAACCCGAGCATCCACGTGAAGGTGCGTACCGCGATCCGGCCGGTGCCGGTGCCCGTCATCGAGCCGGTCGCCACGATCACCGACGCCAGCACCAAGGGGACGATGGACATCTGGATCAGCCGGATGAACATGTCGCCGACGAACTTCAGATTTGCGGCCCACTCACCGACCACCAGACCGAACATCAGCCCCGCGACGGCAGCGATGGCAATCTGCAGAGCGGGACTTTTCAGCGCGTTCATGCGCATCGAAGCTATCGCCGGTCGGATACCACCCCGTGGCCGCCGTGTTTCCCGGTTGTTTCCAGCGTTTCTCAGCTACCGGAGAGGAAGGCGCCCAGGGCGCGGTTGACGAGCGGGAGACCGGCCAATCGCAGTGCTGCCCGCCGCACCCACAGTTCGGCGTGGGTGCGCGGCAGGAACCATCGGGCCGTCGCCCGTCCCGATGCCTGTCTGTCTTCGGCGACGGGCCGCCACTGTCTTTCGTAAGCCGCTAGCGCCTGCATCAGCGGAGCGCCGGAATGCAGCTGCGCGGCAAGCGCTCTGGCGCCGGCGACAGCCAACGAGGCGCCCTGGCCGGCCAGCAGCGACACGGCGTGGCACGCGTCACCGACCAGCGCGACCCGGCCTGCGCTCCACGCCGGCAGCACCACCTGGGCGACCTGGTCGTAGTAGATCTCTTCCGACGGCGGACACTGCGCCAGTGCCTCGGGCACCACCCACTGCAGGGTGCGGTAGGCCTCACGGACGGCGGTGCGGGTGTCGTCGGGCAGCCCCGGGTCCGGCGTACGGTGCACGCCGAACGCGGCCACGCGTCCGTCGCGTAACGCGTAGAAGCCCATCTGACGACCGATCGTGTCGGTCAACGCGAACCGGCCGGCGCACGCCTCGCGGATGCGCGCATCGTCGAACACGAAGGCGGCGGTGTGAAAGCCGAGATAGCGCAGCGCATTCGACTCCGCGCCGAAGGTGAGGCGGCGTACGGCGGAGTGGATTCCGTCGGCCCCGATGAGGACATCGGCGGCCAACGCGGCCCCGTCGGCCGTGCACACCTCCACGTCCGGCCCGCGGTCCACACATGCGGTCACCTCGGCGCCGAAGCGCACCTCCACCGAACTCGGCAGAGCTTCACGCAGCACCTGTTCCAGGTCCGGGCGCATCAGGCTGCACAACCGACCGCCGACGGCCCGACGGAAGCGGTCGTACGGCAACCGGGCGCGGGACCGGCCCTTCGCGTCGACGAAGCTGGCCTCGTCGATGTCGTAGGACACGTCGAGAATCGCCGGCAGCACACCGATCTGCTCGGCCGCGTCGTAGCCGGGCCCGAAGAAATCCATCATGTAGCCCTGCTCGCGCGGGCGCGGCGACCGTTCCAGCAGCACGACCTCGTCACCATGCGTCGCGAGCTCACGGGCCAGCGACAGCCCGGCGATTCCGGCTCCGCACACCACCGCCTTCATCGCCCTCGACTCTAACCCCGCGGTGGGGTCGCGGCCCTACCCTCCGGTCGCCTGGTCGACCGGTTGTGGATTGCCCGTCAGCTCGGCCACGACGTAGTCGGCGGCCTGGTCGGTGAGTCCCCTGACGGCGTAGGCGCCGTGCGCGCCGTTGTCCCCGCCGCCCGGCGAACACACCGGGTCTTCCGGGATACACAGATCCACGGTCTTGGATTCGTACCGGGACCCGACCGTGATCGGTGGCGCACCGGTGTAGATCATCTGCAGGAAACCGCTGGACGGCTTGCCGAACAACGCCACGGCCGCGACGTGGTCAGCGACGTCTGCCGGCATCGGGCCCGTCATGCCCGGCGGTGGGGTGTACCCATGCGGGATCGCGTCGGCGGTGATGTAGGCGGCCACCGCGGCTCCCTGGGAGAACCCGCCGACCACCGTCTCTGTGTCGGGACAGTTCGCCGCCGTCGTCATCACCCGGTTGCTGGCGTCGATGACGCCGGCGGCTGCCGTCGCGAAGTCCAGCGACGCCGGGTAGTTCACCGCGTAGTCCTGCACGGTGCGGTCGGGCAGCCTGGCCCGCAGTGCATCCACGAAAGCCTGGCCCGTGGCACCGATGCCCTGCGGCTCGAACGTCCCGCGGGCGAAGACCACCTCGACGTCCGGACACGGTGCGGCGTAGGCGGGGGCGGCAGCCACCGGAGTACCCGCCGCTGCCGCCACCGCACCGGCGCCCGCCGCCAACCAACGACCCAATTGCTTCATCTCGACCTGCCTGTACTCGACGAATGGGAAAACCTGACAGGCGTCGCTGCCCCGACAGTCGGCTCCGGAGTTACCCGGCCGCATCCGGTCGAAACGCTGCGCCGGCGGGAGATCTTCCGGGCCGCCCGCCTAATCCACGGGCGCAGCGTGCTGGTGTACTCGACAGTGTGTCGGGTCCGCTGCCGGGTTGGTCGGTGCCGATGTTCTTCATGGCCGGAGCGGTGTCGCAATACCTCGGCGCGGCTGTCGGGGTCTTCCTGTTCGAGACGACCGAACCCGCGACGGTGGCCTGGCTGCGCGCGGCCGCGGCGGCGCTGGTGCTGCTGGCATGGCGGCGACCATGGCGGCGTGGCTGGACCTGGCGCAGCGCCGGCGCCGCCGCGGCTTTCGGCCTCGTCACCGTCGGCATGAACGTGGCGTTCTACGAGGCGATCGCGCGCATTCCGCTGGGCACCGCCGTCGCGGTGGAGTTCGTCGGACCCGTCGCGGTGGCGACGCTGGGTTCGCGCCGCGCCCGCGACGTCGCGGCCGTCGCGCTGGTTGTGGCCGGTGTCGTCCTGCTGGCCGGGGTGCAGACCGATGTCGACCCCGTCGGTCTGCTGTTCGCGCTGCTCGCCGCCGCGCTCTGGGCGGGCTACATCCTGGTCGGCAAGTCGGTGGCAGACGCCGGTGCCGGACTGGACTCCCTCGCGGTCGGGATGGCCGCCGCCGCGGTGCTGTCGGCGCCCCTGCTGGTCGGTGTGCAGCTGGGCAACGACGCCTCCGTCTTCGGGGACGCCCGCACCTGGGTGTTCGGCATGGGGGTGGGCGTGCTGTCCAGCGTGATCCCCTACGCGCTGGACCAGCCCGTGCTGGCCACGATCGGGCGGGCCCGCTTCGCCTTGCTGTTGGCGCTGCTGCCCGCCACCGCGACGGTGGTGGGTGCCGCGGTGCTGGCGCAGTACCCCACCCCGGTCGAACTCGCCGGCATCGCGCTGGTGATGCTCGCGCTGATCGTCAACGCGTCCGCCTCGTCCCCGCCGATCCGGCCGCGCCGAAGCGACCCCGACTGGAGAATGCAGACATGAGTTGCTGCCACGACGCCGACGGACTCGACGGCCACGACACCGCGTTCACCGTCGACGCCTCACGCGTCACCTTCGGCCGGGGGTGTCTGCGTGAGGTCGGTGACCGAGCCAGGGCGCTGGGGATGACGCGGGTCGCGCTGTTCTCCGATCCGACGGTCTCCGGTCTCGAGGTGTTCGACACTGTGCAACGCTCCCTGCGTGCGGCGGGCCTCGACACCGTCACCTACACCGATGCCCGGGTCGAACCCACCGACCAATCCTTCGCGCAGGCAGTGGCTTTCGCGACGGAAACGAAACCCGATGGCTACGTCTCGGTGGGCGGCGGATCGGTCATCGACACCGCCAAGGCCGCCGATCTGTACGCCACGCACCCGGCGGACTTCCTCGACTACGTCAACGCCCCCATCGGCGGCGGAAACCCGGTACCCGGACCCCTCGCCCCGCACATCGCCTGCCCGACGACCTCGGGAACCGGCAGCGAGGTCACCGGGATCGCGATCTTCGACCTGCTGTCCCTGCACGCCAAGACCGGCATCGCCGCGCCGGCATTGCGGCCGACCGAGGCGCTGGTCGATCCGGATTGCACCGACACCCTGCCCTCCGAGGTGGTGGCGTGCAGCGGCCTGGATGTCCTGTCGCACGCGCTGGAGTCCTACACCGCACGCCCCCACACCCGGCGCGCGGCGCCGCAGCGACCCAGCCAGCGCCCGATGAGCCAGGGCGCCAACCCGTGGAGCGATCTGGGCAGCCGAGAGGCGCTGCGCCTGCTGGGCGAATATTTGCAGCGCGCGGTCACCGATGCGGACGACCGGGAGGCGCGCGAACAGACGATGTGGGCCGCGACGCTGGCGGGCATCGCGTTCGGCAACGCCGGAGTGCACGCGCCACACGCGATGGCCTACGCGGTGGCGGGGCGGGTCAGGCGGTTCCACCCGCAGGGTTATCCGGGTGATGAGCCCCTCGTCCCACACGGCATGGCAGTGATCCTCAACGCTCCCTCGGCATTCCGCGTGACGTCCGGCAGCGACCCGCACCGGCACCTGCAGGCCGCGCACCACCTGGGCGCCGACATCGCCGGCGCCGATACCGGTCGCGACGCGGGGGGCATTCTCGCCGAGCACCTGATCGGCATCATGCGTGGCGTCGGCATGCCCAACGGGTTGACCGGCGTCGGGTACACCGCGGCCGATGCGCAGGCGCTGGCCGAGGGGGCGTGGCCGCAGCAGCGCCTGCTGGGCAACGCACCGATCGACTTCGACGAGGCGCTGCTGGCCGAGACGTTCGGCGATGCGATGCGGTACTGGTGATGGCCGCCGATCCCGTGGCCGGGAACTACCGCTACTTCCTGCCCATCACCACCCGGTGGATGGACAACGATGTCTACGGCCACGTCAACAACGTGACGTACTACAGCTACTTCGACACCGTGGCCAACCACTTCCTGATCACCGAGGGCGGCCTGGACATCCACCACTCGCCGGTGATCGCGCTGGTGGTCGAGTCACAGTGCTCCTACCGAGCCCCGGTGGCCTACCCGGACCGGTTACGAGCCGGGCTGCGCGTCGACAAACTCGGCAACCGGTCGGTGACCTACGGGGTCGCGATCTTCACCGACACCGACACCGAAGCCGTGGCCCACGGCCAGTTCGTGCACGTCTTCGTCGACCGCCAGAGCCGCCGTGCGGTGCCGATCCCGGAGCCGATCCGGACGGCCCTGGAGACATTGATTCAGTCGTAGAACGCCAGTCTTTCCGCAAGCGCCGACACTTGCCGATTGTGGAAGTAGTCGTCCTCGTGGAGGGTGCTGACACTGCCCGGGTCGGCCCGGAAGTTCACAGAACCGACTGCAGAAAGGGGCATCTCGATCCACGCCGCGATGATGAAGGTGAGAGTGAAGCCGTGGGTCACGATCACCTGGTGAGTCGCGTCGCTGGCCGTGATCTCTGCCATCGCGGCGAACACTCTGGCGGCAAAGTCGGCCTTCGTCTCAGCGCCGGGTATGCCCTCATCGTGCAAGAGACGCTCGCCCGATCGTGGCGGAGGAACGAAGCGCGTGTCCAACCAACCTTGCGGACGGCCATCGGCGATTCCGTACGACTTCTCCCGAAGTCGGGGGTCCGCGATGACATGTGCTCCCAGTGACTCGCCGATGGCCTCCGCGGTGGTGCGGGCACGCAGCGAGTCCGACGAGAACAGTTCCGCTTCGACATCGCTCGGAATCCGGGCCCGCAGCACTCGGGCGATGACTTGCGCGTCACGCCGACCGTTGGCGGTCAACACGGAGTCATGCCATCCGCCGACCAGTCGCTCGACGTGATGGGTGGCCTCGGGGTGGGTCACGACATAGATCGTCTTCGGCACGGCGGAACCTGACTGTCAGTCCATGCGGCCGGCGTCCACCAGCCGCAGAACGAGCGAACCGGATTCGTCGGAGGCACCGAGGTCGACCTCGGCATCGAAGCCCCAGTCGTGATCACCGGCGGGGTCGTCGAGAATCTGCCGCACCCGCCAGATGTCTGGGCGGCGGTCGAAGACCAGCAGGGCGGGCCCGCGCGCGTCGGCGCCGGTGCCCACCGACTCGTGCTCGGTGAAGTACGCCTCACCCGCCTCCGCCCACCGCAGTGCCGTCCAGCCGGCCGCGGAATCCAGCTCGCCCAACTCGTCCCAGCGTTCCCGGGCGAACAGCTGCACGCGGCGGAACAGCGCGTTGCGCACCATCGCGGTGAACGCGCGTTCGTTGGCGGTGAGCGGGCGTGGCGGCGCGGCGCGAACCTCCGGGGTGACGCCGGCGGGTTGATCGGGGCTGGTGAGCTGCTCCCACTCGTCGAGCAGACTCGAATCCACCTGGCGCACCAGCTCGCCGAGCCATTCGACGATGTCGGTGAGCTCGTCGGTGCGCGCCGCGGCGGGAACCCCCGAGCGCAGCGCCTTGAAGGCATCCGACAGGTAGCGCAGCACCGCCCCCTCGGACCGGGTCAACCCGTACACGCTGACGAACTCACGAAACGTCATCGCCCGCTCCCACATCTCCCGCACCACCGACTTCGGGGAGAGCCGACCGTCGGCAGCCCAGGGATTGCTCTGCACGTACACCTCGTAGGCGTGGTCGAGCAGGTCCTCGAGCGGCTTGGGATAGGTGATGTCGTCGAGCAGTTCGATGCGCTCGTCGTACTCGATCCCGTCGGCCTTCATCGCGGCCACCGCCTCGCCGCGCGCCTTGTTCAGCTGGGCGGCGAGCACCTGGCGCGGATCCTCCAGCGTCGCCTCGATGACCGACACCACATCCAGTGCGTAACTGTCGGATTCGGTGTCGAGCAGGTCGATCGCCGCCAGCGCGAACGTCGACAGCGGCTGGTTGAGCGCGAAGTCACGCGGCAGGTCGACGGTCAGCCGGTAGCGCCGGCCGTCGGGTTCGGGTGCGTCGAGTCGCTCGACGACCCCGGCCTGCAACAGCGAGCGGGCGATTCCGACGGCCTCGCGGATCAGCTTCAGCTGGCGCTTGCGGGGTTCGTGGTTGTCGGTGAGCAGCCGCCGCATCGCCTCGAAGGGGTCACCGGGTCGATCCACGACGTCGAGGATCATCGCCGTCGATACGCGCATGTTGCTGGTCAACGCTTCCGGAGCGGCGTCGACCAACCGGTTCAGCGTGGCCTCACCCCACGGCACCATGCCCTCGGGCGCTTTGCGGCGCACCAACTTCCGCCGCTTCTTCGGGTCGTCGGCGACCTTGGCGAACTGTTTGAGGTTGGCCACCTCGTGTTCAGGGGCCTGCACGACGACGGTGCCCGCGGTGTCGAAACCGGCGCGACCTGCCCGGCCGGCGATCTGGTGGAACTCGCGGGCGTTGAGCAGCCGGGTCCGGGTGCCGTCGTACTTGGACAGCGCCGAGAACACCACGGTGCGGATCGGGACGTTGATGCCGACCCCGAGAGTGTCGGTGCCGCAGATCACCTTGAGCAGGCCGGCCTGCGCCAGTTGCTCGACCAACCGGCGGTACTTGGGCAGCATGCCGGCGTGGTGAACCCCGATGCCGTGGCGCACGAGGCGCGAGAGCGTCGTCCCGAACGCCGTCGAGAAGCGGAACGCGCCGATGTGCTCGGCGATCGCCGCCTTCTCTTCCTTGGTGCACACGTTGATGCTCATCAGCGCCTGCGCGCGTTCCAGCGCCGAGGCCTGGGTGAAGTGCACGACGTAGATCGGAGTCTGCTTAGTCTCCACGAGCTCTTCGATGGTCTCGTGCATCGGGGTGGTGGCATACGAATAGAACAGCGGCACAGGACGTTGCGCGTTCGCGACCCACGCCGTCTGGCGGCCCGTCCGGCGACTGAGATCCTCGCGCAGGAACGTGACGTCACCGAGCGTGGCCGACATCAACAGGAACTGCGCGCGCGGCAGTTCCAGCAGCGGAACCTGCCACGCCCATCCGCGGTCGGGGTCGCCGTAGAAATGGAACTCGTCCATGACCACCAGGCCGATCGGGGCGTCCGCGCCCTCGCGCAGGGCGATGTTGGCCAGGACCTCGGCCGTGCACGCGATGATCGGCGCGTCCGCGTTGACCGCCGCGTCACCGGTGAGCATGCCGACCTTGTCGGCGCCGAACACCGCGCACAATGCGAAGAACTTCTCGCTCACCAGGGCCTTGATGGGCGCGGTGTAGAAGCTGCGGCGCCCGGCTGCGAGCGCGGCGTACTGGGCGCCGGTGGCCACCAACGACTTCCCCGACCCCGTGGGCGTGGCCAGGATGACGTTGGCCCCGCTGACGAGTTCGATCAGCGCTTCTTCCTGCGCCGGGTACAGGGTTGTGCCGTTGCTCTGCGCCCACAGCGAGAACGACTCGAACAGCTCGTCGGGATCGGCGCCGGCGGGGGCCGGGGGCAGGGGGCTGCTGATCAGGCCACCTGCTCACCGACAGTGGTCAATGCCTCGTCCAGAATGGCCAGCCCACGGTCGATCTCGGTGTCGCTGGCCGTCAGCGGGGGAGCGATCCGGAAGATCCCGCCCATGCCGGGCAGCTGCACGATGTTCATGTGCAGTCCCAGCTCCATGCACCGTGCGGTGACCGCCGCGCCGAGCCGATCTGCGCCACCGGACGCCGGATCGTCGGCCAGCTCCATCCCCAGCAGCAGACCCCGCCCGCGCACGTCGGCCACCGCATCGTGGCGGCCGGCGAGCCCCTCGAGCCCTCGCCGCAAGCGTGCGCCGAGCTCGCCGGCTCGCTGGTCCAGGCCGTCGCGGCGCAGGACGTCGAGCACCGTCACGCCGACCGCGGCCGGCAGCGGATCGTTGACATGCGTGGTGAAGAACAGAAATTCCCGTTCGTGGGCGGCCGCCTCGATCTCGGCGGAGGTGATGACCGCCGCCACGGGCATGCCCGCGCCCAGAGTCTTCGACAGCGTCAGGATGTCGGGCACCACGCCGTCGTGTTCGAAGGCATACCAGTCCCCGGTGCGGCACAGCCCGGTCTGGGCCTCGTCGAGGATCAGCAGCATGTCGCGTTCCCGGCACTTCTCGGCGAGCGCGGGCAGATAACCCGGCGGCAGATCGATGATGCCGCCGGAGCTGAGGATCGGTTCGACGATGCACGCGGCAAGGCTGCCCACCGACTGGGCGTCGATGAGGTCGAAACCCAGGTCGAGCTGGCGGCGCCAGTCGAGGTCTCCGTGGGCGTCGACGATGTCGGGTCGGAAGCGCTGCGGCACCGGCAACGCGAAGTTCCCGGGTGCTGCCGGGCCATAACCGCGTCGCCCGGCGCTGTAGGTGGCGTTGGCGGCGGCCTGAGTCATGCCGTGCCAGGACCTGGCGAACGACACGATCTCGTGTTTGCCGGTCACCAGCTTGGCCATCCGCAGCGCCGCCTCGTTGGCCTCGGCACCGGTGGTCAGCACCAGCACCTTGTCCAGTTCGGCGGGCAGCGTGGCGGTGAGCCTCTCGGCGAGATCGACGACCGGGCGGCTCAGAAAGCCGCTGTAGAGGTGATCGAGCCGGGCCACCTGCCGGGCCACGGTGGCCGTGATCTCCGGATGGGAATGGCCGAGGATGGCGCTCATCTGGCCCGAGGTGAAGTCTAGCAATTCTCTGCCGTCCTCGGTGTACAGGCACGTGCCCGCCGCGCGCTCGATGACGACCGGGCTGAACGCGCCGCGTCCGCTGTAGCGGATCAGGTGTCGTTCGGCGGCGGGAGGAAAAGCACGCAGCGACATACCGGTGACGCTATCGGTTCAGCCCGTCGCCGTCCGAATGCGCGGGCGTACCGCGACCATGGCGGCGCCGACGGCGAACAGCGCCACGGGCAGCACCGGGAAACCCCCGTCGGGCGCAAAGCCGGTGGCCGCGATCAGTGCCAGCGCCAGCGCGCATGCCGCAGAGCCGAGGTAGAGCAGAGCCTCGGTCACCGCGGCGGGCACCGGCAGACCGAACGTCGGCAGCGGTGCGGCGAACAGGCGGCGCTGCCAGGACAACAGGCTCAGCAACACGACGGTGACCACCATCAGCACCAGTTCCCACTGCAGGCGGGCCAGCCACCACGCGCCCGAACCCAGCGGCGGCTGCGGGAGCAGCCCGAACGGGTAGGCGATCGGAGTGACGATGATGACCGGCAGCATGTGCCACAGGTACAGAGCCATGACGTTGGCGTTGCCCACCTTCAGCACGCGCGGCCACAGGCCGCGCGCCAGCACGCGGTTCACCGCAGGCACGATCGCGAACAACACCCCGATCTGGACCACGGCCAGCGCGAGCAACGCCGCCGACGGGGGAGCGCTGTTCTCCACCCGCACGCCCGGCACCCCGATCATCGCCACCGGATACGGTCCCCAGGTCACCAGCGCGGGCAGCGCCGCGGCGCCGACGACCGCCATCGTCAGCAGCAGGCGGCGGCGCAGCAGACCGCCGTGCCATGCGATGCCCAGCTGGTAGATCGCCGCCCAGCAGAACAGGTAGTTCAGCACCCGGATCCCGGTGTGACCGGTGCTGATGCCGACTACGTCGACGACGACGACCGCGGCACCCAGCACCGCGGGCACCGCCAGGCCCCAGCGCCGATGCGCCGCCAGCGACAGCGGGGTCAACAGCACCACCATCAGGTAGACGGCCAGGAACCACAGGTGCATGGCGACCGCCCAGCCGGCCACGTCGCGGACCTGCCCGCTGAGCCCGACCACGATCAGCGCGCTCATCACCAGCAGTACGAACACCGAGTACACCGCGGTCGGTCCGAGGGTGCGCGCCACCCGCGCACGGATACGGTCCTGGCGGGACACCCCGGGGTGCTCGTCTGCGTCCCTGCGCGCCCACGACACCGCCGACGCGTAGCCGGCCACCGCGAAGAACACCGGGACCACCTGGAAGAACCAGGTGAGCCACTGCGTCCAGGGCATCAGGACCAGCGGGTTGTCGCGGCCGAACTCACCGTCGCGGTAGGTCATCACCGACAGCAACCAGTGGCCGATGACGACGATCACCACCGCGCCGAACCGGTAGAGATCCAGGGCGACCTCGCGGGGCGGCCGTGACGCCGGCATGTCGTTCATCCGTCTCCCGGGACCCCTTTCAGCGCACGGGCAGCGGTCCGGTCAGGTTCGCGGGGCGGCACACCACCGCGGCCACCGCGCACAGCGACGCGGCGATCGCGAACGCCGCCAGCACACCGAGGAGGTCGGCGGCGCCGCCGAGCACCGCCGCCGCGATCGGTCGCGAACCGAGGAACGCCACCAGCCACAATGCCATGATGCGGCCGCGCAGCTCCTCCGGCGCGCGCTCCTGCACCACGGTCGACAGGCCGGTCATCGCCCAACCGAAGCCCAGACCCGCCACCACGAAGCCGGTCATCGCCACCGCCGGCGTCGTCGCCGCGGCCAGCGTCGCGCAGCCGCCGCCCAGGCCGACGAGCCCGACGACAGACACCCGGGCCGCAGGCATCCGGCCCCGCATCAACGCCAGCGTCGCCATCCCGACCGCCGCGCCGACCCCGAACAGCGCCGACAGCGTGCCCACCAGCGGGGCGCCGCCGCCGAGCTCATCGGCCAACGACGGGGTGAGTGTGATCGACGAATCGGAGGCCACCCCGACGATGGCGACAGCGATCAACGCCAGCAGCAGGGGGCGGTCGCCGAGGACGTACCGCACGGCGGTACGCACCCGGTAGTCGGCGCCGAGGCGCCGCTCCGGGCGGGCGGGAAAACGCACCATCAGGAGCAGCACGGTGAACACCAGGTGCAGCAGGGCGCTGACCGCGAAGGCCGCCGCCGGTCCGAAGTGGGCGGCCAGATAGGCGCCGGCCGCCGGGCCGATGATGCGCCCGATCGTCATCGGAAAGCTGTTCAGTGCCATCGCCGTCGACAGCTCGCCGTCGCGGATGAGGCTGGGCACGATCGACTGCATCGCCGGGCCGCCGACGACGAACCCGAATCCCACCAGCAGGGTGCCCAACAGCACCGGCACCGCGGCCGACATCCCCTGCAGTTCCGGCTGGATGAACAGCCAACCGGCGACCACGCCCGAGCCGGCGACGCACAGCACCCGGCCGAGCAGGATCTGGCGCGCCGGATTGCCGGTGTCGGCCCACTTGCCGCTGGTCGGGCTCAGCACCAGCTGGGGCGCGAACTGGGCGACGCCCACCAGACCCACCATCAGCGCCGACCCGGTCACGTCGTACATCACGATCGCGGCGACGATGCCGTGGGTCCACACCGCGACGACCGAGAAGATCTTGCCCCAGAACAGGGCGCCGAACACCGGGTCGACCATCAGGCCCAGCGCGCCCCGCGGCCGGGCCGAAGCCGGCGGCGTGGTGGTGAGGGGGCGCGATGACGTCACCCACTATGCATAGCAAATAGATGTTGTTTCGACGAAGTCGAAGGATCGGCGACTGTGGTAAACACACCGCTGTGTCAGCCGCGAGCCTGCTGGAGCCCGGTCGCACCTGCTGGCGCGTGGAACCGGCCGACCGATTCGCCTGCCTCGTCGACGGCGCCGACTACTTCCGTCATGCCAAGGCGGCGATGCTGCGGGCCCGCCGCCGCATCCTGCTGGTCGGCTGGGACTTCGACACCCGGATCGCTTTGGAGCGCGGCGGCTCGACAGTGCCCGGCCCCAACCGGCTGGGCGCTTTCCTGCAGTGGATGCTCTGGCAGCAGCCCGACCTGACGATCCATCTCCTGAAGTCCAATCTGCGGCTGCTGCCGGCGTTCGACGACCTCTGGTACGGCATCACGCCGGTCGCCGTGGTCAACCGGCTCAGCAGCCGGCGGCTGCACTTCGCGGTGGACGGCGCGCACCCCACCGGGTCGGTGCACCACCAGAAGATCCTGGTCGTCGACGACGCGGTCGCGTTCTGCGGCGGCATCGACTTCACCGCAGAACGATGGGACACCAGCGAGCACCGGCACGACCACCGGCTGCGGCGGGTGCTGGGCCGCGACTACGCGCCGCGCCACGAGGTCGCCGTCGCGGTCGACGGAGCCGCGGCGCGGGCGCTCGGCGAACTGGCCCGCGAACGGTGGCGCACCGCGGTGGGCCGGGCGCTGGACCCGGTCGGGCCCGGCCGCGACACGTGGCCGGACACGCTGGAGCCTGCGCTGCGTGGAGTCGACGTCGGGATCGCGCGCACCATGCCGCTGCACGCCGAGCAACGCGAGATCCGTGAGGTCGAGACGCTGAACCTGGCCGCGATCGCCGCCGCTCGCGAGGTCATCTACCTGGAGAACCAGTACCTGGCGTCGCGGGCCGTCGTCGAGGCACTGGCCGCCCGGCTGCGCGACCCCGCCGGCCCGGAGGTCGTCGTCGTTCTCCCGCGCGCCTCGGAGAGCCGACTGGAGCAGGAGTCGATGGACGGCGCTCGATACCGGATGCTCGGCCTGCTGTGGGCCGCCGACGAGCACGGCCGCCTCGGTGTCTTCTGGCCGGTGACCGACGGGGAGAAGCCGATCTACGTCCATTCGAAAGTCCTGGTGGTCGATGACCGGCTGTTGCGGATCGGGTCGTCCAACCTGAACAACCGGTCCATGGGCTTCGACAGCGAATGCGACGTGGCCGTCGAGGGTCGACCGAACGACGCCGACCACGGGGTGTCGCGGTTCGTCATCGCGACGCGGCAACGGCTGATCTGCGAGCATCTCGGTGCCTCCCCGGAGGATTTCGAGCGGCTGCGGGCAGCCGGGATGACGTTCCTGGAGGTGGTGGAGGCGTTGCGCGGCACGGGGCGGACGTTGCGGCGGTTCACCCCGGGCACGGTGGCGGACGAGGCCAGCCTGCTGGCCGAGAACGACGTCATGGACCCCGATCACGTCCCGCGCTCGTTGACCCGCAGCGTCCAACGCTTCCTGCGCGGCCTGAACAAATGACTCCGGGGGGTGTACACCCGTACGGATCGGGGTAGGGCAACACCATGATTGCGCGTCTAACCGCTCTGGCGATCGGAGTCGTGGCCCTGCTGGTCGGTGTCGTCGGACTGCTCAGCCCGGTGAACATCTCACCTGGGCTCACCCCGGTGCCGTGTGGGACGGCGGTCGCGCCTGATCTCCAGAGCGCACGTCAGCAAGCGCCTGCCGACACCCAGACCTCACCCCAGGAACTGCCGTACGACAGCGAATGGGTGGGGGATGTGGACTACGCACAGTTGTGCGACGAGGAGATCTCCGATCGCCGGGCCTGGACGATCACGGTGACCGTGGTCGGGGTGCTGTCGCTGCTCACCGCCGCCGGGCTGGCTCTGCGCTCCCGGCGCTCACAGAACGCGAATACCTGAACGATGGGCAGCACCGACAATTGCGTGCTGCCCATCGTCCCCGTGAGACCCGTCAGGCCTCGGGTGGACGCCCCGTCGGCACGTCCGGATCGTCGTCGGCCGGTGGTTCGGCCTGGCGCCACTCTTCGACGCGCGAGGGCCGGTTGCCCTGCAACATGCCGCGCATCTCGGATTTCAACGCGTCGTCCTCGCGCTGACCGTGTTTGGAGTTTCCCCGTTCCATCGCGTGCCCCTCTCTAGCTGGCGGGCTTGAGCGGATCGTGGCCGAGCGTCATCAGCCGGTGCCGCCAGTGGTCCTGCCCGGCAGTCGGCTCCAGATCCTCGCGCCGCTGGGCGCGGATGTGGTCGACCACATTGCGCATCACCCGTTCGTCGTCGGCGGTCAGGTCGCCTCTGCGCTTCTGCAGAATGGCCAACACGTGACGGCCGGTCTCGCTGCCGGCGTGGTCGGGGAACGCCTCGGAGTGCTCGTCCGCCGAACGGACCCGTAGCCACTCGGAGAGCTCCCGCGAGGTCATGTTGACCACACGGTGGAACTCGTCCCACAACACATCGTCGATGTCGACGTGACTCATCGCCGGCCCCCTCAGGTGTGCGCCGGGGTGTTGGCGAACTGATCGGTGATCGCCTGGCAGAACGCCGGCAGGTCCTTGGGGGACCGGCTGGTGATGAGATCGCCGTCGATGCACACCTGCTGATCGACCACCGTGGCGCCGGCGTTGCGCAGATCGGTCCACAGGCTCGGGTACGAGGTCAGGGTGCGGTCGCGCACGACATCGGCTTCCACGAGCGCCCACGGGCCGTGGCAGATCGCCGCGACGGGTTTGCCGGAGCGCATGAACGCGCCGACGAAGTCGACCGCTGCCCGCTCCAGCCGCAGCTTGTCGGCGTTGACCGTGCCACCCGGCAGCACCAGGCCGTCGTAGTCCTCCACCCGCGCGTCGGCGACTGCGCGGTCCACGACGAAGGTTCCTGCCGGCTCCAGGTCGTGATTGCGGGCTGCGATCTCACCGGTCTGCACCGACAGCAGCTCGACGTGTCCGCCGGCGTCCTGCACTGCGGCACGCGGCTGCTCGAGTTCGACCTTCTCGACACCGTCGGTGGCGAGGAAGGCGATCTTGCGGCCCTGCAGTTCGTTCGGCATTTCTGTACGTCCTTTCATTCGCTGGGACCTCACCGGAGGCCCTGTGTGTGCGGTTACCCGCTCAGGCGCGGGGGTACAGCATCGGCATGAAAATTCGACGATTGGCCCGCGCCGCAGCCGCCGCGGTGTTCGGTGTGTCCGCAGCGGTGATGGGCGGGGTCGCCCCGTCGGCCAGTGCACAGCCCTGCCCCGATGTGGACGTGGTGTTCGCCCGGGGCACCGGCGAGGCACCCGGCGTCGGCGGCGTCGGCCAGGCCTTCGTCGATGCCGTTCGCGCCCAGGCGGCGGGCCGCACCGTCGGCGTCTACGCGGTGAACTACCCGGCCGCCGACAACTTCAGCGACCGCACGGCCTTCGCGAGCACCGTCGTCGACGGCATCCGTGACGCGGCCGACCACGTCCAGGCCGTCGCCGCCACCTGCCCGGACACGCGGATCGTCCTGGGCGGTTACTCCCAGGGCGCCGTGGTCGCCGGGTTCGTGACGTCGGCCCAGGTGCCCGACGGCATCCCGGTCGAGTCGGTGCCCGCACCGATGCCGCCGGAGGTCGCCGACCACGTGGCGGCGGTGGTGCTCTTCGCGCTGCCCTCCGAGGAATTCCTGCGCCAGTTCGGCGCACCGGCGGTGACGATCGGGCCGCGTTACGCCGACAAGACCCTGGCGCTGTGCGCTTCGGGTGACACGATCTGTTCCGGCGCTCCGGGCGGCGGACCGAATCTGGCGCATGCGCTGTACGGGCTGAACGGCTCGGTCAACGAGGCGGCCGCATACGTCGTGTCGCGGTTGTAGCCGGCGCCTCCTAGTCTCGAGCGGTGACCCTCACTTACGACGGCGCGCTGCACGACGTGATCCGGGACCGGTTGGCCGGCCATGACCGCCGTATCGTCGACGACCCCACCAAACGGCACGCTGCGGTCGCGGTGGTGCTGGTGGACTCCGTGCTCGGCGAGGACCGGGTGGATCCCGCACCCGTCGATGACTGGATCGCCGGCCGGCCGATGCCGGAGGCCGGGCTGGACGGCCGCATGGTCGACGTCAGTGGCGGAGCGGCGTTCTTCCTCTGCCGCCGGGCCTCGCGGTTGTCGTCGCATGCGGCCCAATGGGCGTTGCCCGGGGGACGGCTGGATCCCGGCGAGACGGTCGTCGAAGCGGCGCTGCGGGAACTGCACGAGGAGGTCGGTGTGGAACTGGCCGACTCCGCGGTGCTCGGACTGCTCGACGACTATCCGACGCGGTCCGGATACGTGATCACCCCGGTCGTGATCTGGGGTGGTGGACGGCTCGACCCTCAGCCGGCGCCCGACGAGGTCGTGGCGGTCTACCGCGTGGGATTGCACCAGTTGCTGCGAGAGGACTCCCCGCGGTTCGTCGCGATTCCTGAGAGTCCGCGCCCGGTGGTGCAGATTCCGCTGGGTAACGACCTGATTCATGCACCCACTGGAGCGGTGCTGTTGCAGCTGAGATGGCTGTGCCTGGAGGGGCGCAGCGACCGCGTCGACCAGCTCGAACAGCCGGTTTTCGCCTGGCGGTGACGCGGTGCAGGGTTTCCGCTCCCGCCCCCGCGGGTACTTGGCCCGACATGACGCAGACACCCCGCAGCGGCCGGCACCGCCGCGTCCGGCATTTCTATGCCGGCCGTGCGGCGTTGATGTCGGCCCTCGGTGTGGCGGCCGTGACCGGGTGGACCTTGGGGTCGGCTGATTCCGCGCCGAGCGATTCGGCTCCGCAGGCTCGCACGGCTGCGGCCGAAGCCCCGATCGAGATCCAGCACACCGGCCAAGTGGTGGCCGTTTCCGACGATGCCCTGACCACCGTCACTCCCGAGGGACACACCACCACGTTCCGGCTCACCCCCGATACGAACCGGATCACCGGTGGCTTCGAACCGAGCGAGACCGTCGTGGTCGTGGGCGTCGTCCGCAACGGTGTGCCCGTCGCTACCGCCGTCGCCGAGCAGGATGCCGTGGGACCCGGTGGCCCACCGATGGATTACGGGCTGCCGACCTGAGGGCTCGCCCGCCACTCATCCAGCGCTTCTGCCAAACCCTCCGCCAGCACAGGTAACCGAGGGATCAACGTCAGTGCTCCGATGAATTGCAATCGGCGCGCGGCATCCATCAGGTGTTGGACAGTCGGGTCGGTTTGACGCCGACCACTTTCGAGGACTGCACGGTTGTAGTCGTCTGTGGTCTGCGGACCCATCAACGCCAGGTCCCACTCCACCGGACCTTCGCAGACATCCTCGAAGTCCGAGAAACAGATGCCGCTGTTGGTCCGGATCACGTTGTGCGACGGGCAATCACCCTGGATCGGCTGGACGGTGACGCCGGGAAACGTGCGCTCGAATGTGGCCCGGTCGGCCAGCAACGCGCGGAGCGAGGCGAATTCTGCGCGAGCTCGCGCGACGTCGTCAGTCGTCAACAGCGCCACCGTGTCCAGTTGAGCCATCATGTCGGGTAGGCCGTGGTTGAACGGCGCCAGGAACGGCAGCGCACCCGGATAGTCCACGAGGCATGCATGCAGCTCAGCGCTCCAGCAGGCGTCCACGCCCCGGTACGGTTCGTGGTCCGGGGCGAGGTCCGCCAGCTCCCAGAAGGTCATCGAGAATCCGTCGCGACGCACCGGTCGCCGGGGCAGCCGTGGTGAGGGCGGAATGACCGGGACGCCGCGGCGGTGCAGCCATACGGCGACGTCGAGCTCGCGCTGCTGCCGGTCGGCTTGCCGCTGCGGAGAGCTGTCACCGGTGGACACCACGGGGATCCGGGCCACCACCGGCTCGGGCTCCAGGTGCACGACCACGGAGAACACGTCGTGCAGGACGGTCGCGGTCTGAGCCCCCACGCCCAGATCGTGCGCCGCTGACATCGCAGCCCGTGCCGCGCGGCGGGTGCGGTCGGCGAGTTCGTCCTGGGTGAGCACGACCGTCACGATGGCACGGGAAGACCCGCTTGGGCATCCCAATTTGCCCGCCGTGCCGGGCTCAGCCGTCGTAACGCACCTGGGCCAGCTCGCCGTTGCGCCGGGTGTCGTGCTGGCGTTCGTCGTCGAATTCGCGGCTGCGCCGCTCGGCCTCCGCGCTGCCGCTGAACAATCCGGAATCGGCCTGGCGCTGACCCCGGTAGGCGCCGTTCTGCTGGACCCGACGGTCACCGGTGTCGGGCTGGTACTCGAGCCGGCGGCGAGGCAGCGCGCCCGGGCTGGTCCGTTGCAGCCACTGCACCATGCCCTCCCGCACATCGCATCGCAGATCGAACAGCGCCCCCGCATTCGACGCGCTGACCAGCATGCGCACCCGCACGACGCCGTCGACGGCGTCGGTCACCTGCAGTACACCCACGCGTCCGTCCCACTTCGGGTTCGCCTGCAGGATGCGATCCAACTCGGCGCGCATGCCGTCGAACGCCACCGTGAAGTCCACGTCGAGCTCGGCGGTGCCCATCAGCTCCGTCGCGTTGCGCGTCCAGTTCTGGAACGGCTTGCTGGTGAAGTAGGTGCACGGCAGCACGAGCCGGCGCTCATCCCACACCCTGACCACGACATAGGTCAGCGTGATCTCTTCGATCCGGCCCCACTCGTCCTCCAGGACAACGACGTCGCCCACCCGGATGGCCCCCGAGAACGCGATCTGGATGCCGGCGAACACCGACCCGAGCGAGGTCTGCGCGGCCAGGCCGGCGACGACGGACAGTACACCGGCGGAGGCGAGCAGCGTCTTGCCGATGTCGCTGAACGACGGGAACGTCATCAGGGCCGCCGCCCCGCCCAGCACGATGATGACCGCAACAGCCAGTCGGCGCAGGGTGGTGACCTGGGTCATGATCTTGCGCCGGTGCCGGTCGGCATCGCCCAACCCGGAGTCCCCGCCGGCGGCGAACCGGGTCAGCATCTGGCGTTCCACGACCTTGACGAAACTGGCCACCAGCCAGGTGACGGACGCGATCAGCGCCAGGAGCAGCAGGTGGTCGACCCACCCTCGCCAGGCGGCGTCGGCGGAAGCGGTGCGCTGGACCGCGGCGGTCGCGGCGATGATCATCAGCGTCGCGCGCGCCGGGCGCCGGGTCAGGTCGGCGACGTCGTGCAGGACCTGGCTGCGGCGCCCCAACCGGTGCAGTAACCACGACAGCGCCACGCCGAGGAAGTAGGCGGCGACGACCGCCCCGGCCACCCAGGCCGCGGTGCTGGCCACATTGGTTGCGGATTCGATCCCGGTCGATTCAGGCATGAAGCGATGACTCCAGAGTTGAAAGAGGTTTCATCGAGATGATCGGCGCCGACGATGCCGCCGCGCGTAATGCCTTCCCGCCGCGCCGGTGGTGTCAAACGGCAACCGCGGCATCAACAACGATGTGGGAGCGAGCTCACATCGGGTGGTCCGCCCTCCGCGCGATCTTGCTCTTGATGCGGGTGGGCAGTGCGTCGGCCACCGCCAGGGACGGCATCAGATCGGGCTCGAGCATCAGCGCCCGGAACACCATCCCCACCGTCACGGTGTGGTCGGGGCGGTCGACGATCTCGATGCGGTCACCGGATCGCACGCGTCCGGGGTTGATGACGCGCAGGTAGGCCCCGGGTACCCCGGCGGCGGTGAAGGTCTTGATCCAGCCGGGAATGCCGAGCCACGAGGTGAACGTCTTGCAGGGGGTCCGGGGCGAGGTGACTTCCAGCACAAGGCCGTCGTCGCCGACGGCCCAGCGCTCGCCGATGAGGCTGTCGGTGACGGCGACGCCTGTCGTGGTGAGGTTCTCGCCGAACACGCCGTTGGTGAGTTCACGGTCGAGTTTGGTCTGCCACGCGTCGAGGTCTTCGCGCGCGTAGGCGTACACCGCCTGATCGTCGCCGCCGTGGAACTTCGGGTTGCCGATCGAGTCCCCGACGACGCCGCTGCCCAGCCCGCCGCGCCGCGGACCGGGTGCACGGACCGCCAATGGCTCCGCGCTCGGCCGCTTGTCGATTCCGGATCCGAGTGGGGTCTGCGCGGCGGGCGCGACCGCCGTGTTCACCGTCAATACCGAAGCCATATCCAAAACCTAACCAGGTTCTCCGACGGCCGCTGGGTCGGCTGCCTCACCGCCCGAGGACTACTCGAGAAGCTCCCACTGGTCGTTCTCACCGATCGGCGCCGCCGTGAGCCGTACGGTGCGCTCGTCGCCGTCCTCGTCGGCGGCCGTGCAGTCGAACGTCTGCCCGATCTCCACCGCCTTCAGGCCCTCCCCGCACGTCACGGTCACCGGGAAGCCGAGCTGATTGGTCAGCTCGTCCGACAGCGTCGTTCCGACGCTGGGCAGATCGTAGAGCGTGTCGAGAGTTTCGAAGTTGACGTTGTAGTCCTCGTCGGTGACCGTCGACTCGACCCGCACCGACTGATCACCCACCTGCGCGGTGCAGAGGATCTTCTCGCCGGGCCCGGGATTCTGGTCTTCAGGGCAGTCGACCGACGAAACCTGTTGGGAGATCGTCTCGTAGCTGGTGTTCAGCTCGTCGGTGATCGCGTTCTGCAGCTTCTCGTGGTCCAGCCCGCCACTGGAGAACGAGAAGCTGCATGCGGTGAGCAACAGTGCCGACCCGCAGGTCAACAGCGCGGCGCGGTGAGTCGATGTGGCCATCGGAGTTCCTCGATCCCTGGCGAAGGAGCACCAAGATCATAATTTGCCGGGAGGTTCAGGTAAACACCTCACAGCCCGGCGGGATCGTCGGGGACGTCCACGGCGTAGCGCTTCAGGACGTCGAGCGGGACGGCGTCGAGTGTCCGTTCGTGCGTCGAGGCCAGGACGACGGGGCAGGCCCGCCCGTCCTGATGGGCGCGCAGCCAGTTCAACGCGGTCACACACCAGCGGTCGCCGGGCACCAGGCCCGGGAACCGGTAGGCGGGCATGGGGGTGGACAGGTCGTTGCCGATTCCGCGCTGGTGGGCCAGGAAGTCGGCGGTCATCACCCCGCAGATGGTGTGTAGGCCGA
Source organism: Mycobacterium sp. G7A2 (assembly GCF_041902445.1). Lineage (NCBI taxonomy): Bacteria > Bacillati > Actinomycetota > Actinomycetes > Mycobacteriales > Mycobacteriaceae > Mycobacterium > Mycobacterium sp. G7A2. The sequence goes on from NZ_CP169251.1 coordinate 214,227, forward strand.
GGTCCTGCTCACCGGTGCTGCAGCAGCCGTCACGGTAGAAACCGGTCAGCGGATCGGTGCCACATTCGTGCAGCGGTTGGCCGAGAACGTTGCGATCTGCCATCCGTCCAGTATCGCGCTTTCAGATGCTGAGGCGGCGATAGCGCTGCAGCCGGCGGATCCCCTCGGCCGGCGGTGCCCCGTCGACCGGCAGCAGGGCGTCGCGCAGTCTTTTCGCCACCGCGTCGACGTCCAGATGCATCCCGATGGCGACCAGCGAATTGGCCTTGGCGCGCGGGGGCGCGGCCGCGAGGTGGATCGACGGTCCGACCACGTTGACGGCATAGGCACGGGTGGTGGACCGGTACCGGATCGCCACCGTGCCCTTCAACCGGTACACACCCGGCGGCGGATCCTCCAGCAGATCGATCACCGCGCCGGGATCGACGCAGCCGTCGCCGATCTCGGTCACCGCGTCGGCGTGCACGTGGTCGGGGTCGTGGGCGTGCGCCTCGTCGAAGAACAACTCGCGCAACGTGAGCTGACCCGATTCCTCCTCGGCCGCCGACACGTCGTAGAGCAGCGCGGGGTCGATGCGCCCGGCGACCGCGCCGACGACCTGCGCGTGCGGGTTCAGTTCGCGCACTCGGCTTTCCACTCGCTGCAACACGGTGTCGCGGTCGTTCTCGGCGATCTGATCGAGCTTGTTGACCACCACCAGGGTCGCCGCGGCGTAGCGGGCCGGCGGGGTGGGATCGCGGTCCACGGTCTGAAAGTGTGTCACCGCGTCCAGGACGTCGACGACGCCGCCCGGGCGTACGCCGTCCACGCCGCTGAACCGGAGCATGCGGGCGATCGCCAGCGGGTCGGCCAGGCCGCTGGCCTCCACGATGATCGCGTCCAGCCGCAACTTCGGGTCGGCGAGGCGGGCCAGCGCCACGTCGAGCCCGCCGTCGTCGGGCAGGCAGCAGATGCATCCGCCGGCGATCGATGCCGGCTCGTCGACCTGACCGGTGACCAGTCCGGCATCGACGTTGAGTTCACCGAAGTCGTTGATCACCACGCCGATCCGGGCGTCGGGACTGCGCAACACGTGGTTGAGCAGGGTGGTCTTCCCGGCGCCCAGATACCCGGTGAGTGCGATGACGGGTATCGGTTGCACACCGCTCCTTTCAGGGCTTCAGCGGAAACCTGCTGCGCCGCCGTCGATCAGGATGGTTTGCGCGGTGACGAACGACGCTTCGTCGCTGAGCAGAAACGCCACCGCGGGACCGATGTCGGTGGAGACGTCACCGAGCCGACCCATCGGCACCCCGCGCAGACTGCGTTCATAGGCGTCCGGCGCCATCTCCCGCCAGGCGCGGATCCCGTCGGACTCGGCGAACGGACACACCACGTTGACCCGAATGTTGTCGCGGCCCCATTCCAGCGCAGCGACCTTGGAGATGCCGCGGATGGCCTCCTTGGCGCCGGCATAGGCGCCGAACTTCGGCTTGCCCATCGTCCCGGAGCCGGAACCGAGATTGACGATGCTTCCGCCACCGCCGGCGAGCAGAACCGGGTGCACTGCCTGCATCAACTCGAACGTGGCCCGGGGCCCGACATCGAACACCAGGTCGTAGTCGGCGCGGGTGATCTCCATGAACCGCTTGGGTTCGTTGGTCGCGATCGCATTGTTGACCAGTCCGTGCACCGCGCCCCAGTGCTCGACCGCTGCGCCGACGATGCGTTGGGCGCTGCCGGGGTCGCGAAGGTCGACCGCCAGGGGTGCGACGCGGCGGCCCGCGGCCGTCAACTCTGCGGTGGTCTCCGCGAGTAACCGCTCGTCACGGTCGACCAACAGCGCGGTGGCGCCGCGCTCGGTGACCGCGGCGGCGATGCCCTTGCCCACCCCGCGGGCCGCGCCGGTGATGATGATGACGCGCCCGTCGAGCAGCGTCGTCGGCACCCGGGCCGTCATGTGGCGCGCACCAGGTTGTTCTTGACGATCACACCGTCTTTGACGATGAGGCACAGATTGTCCTCGGGCTCCCCGAGAAGACCGAGATCGGCCAGCGGGTCGCCGTCGACGAGCAACACGTCGGCCCATGCGCCGCAACGGATCTCGCCCAGTCGGGCGGCCCGGTACGGGTCGCGCTCGCCGGCGAGCCGGAACAACTCGGCGTTACCCGAGGTGACCATCTTCAGCGCCTGGGCGTTGGTCATGTACTCGCCCAGTCGCGTCATCATCTCGCTCTGCAGCGCATCCCGGTCCGGCTCGAACAGCAGATCCGTGCCCCAGGCCACCTTGACGCCATGTTTGGTCGCCCATCGGTACAACTGATCGGTGCCTGCGCAGATCTCCTTGTTCTTCGCGGCGCTGTCCGGGTTGAGGAAGCCGTGATCGTGTTCGGCGAACGGCTGCGTGGACAGCCACACGCCCCGCTCGGCGAGCATGGCGACCGTCGCCTCGTCGGCGAGGTGGCCGTGCTCGATCGACTTCACCCCCGCCTCAACCGCCCGACGGATCCCGGTGACGTTGTAGACGTGGGTGGCGACGTAGGTGCCGTAGTCCTCGGCGGCCTGGACCGCGGCCCGCAGTTCGGCGGCGGTGAACTGCACGGTGTAGAGCGGGTCGTACAGCGATGCCGCCCCGCCACCGACCATCAGTTTGATCTGGGTGGCACCGAGCTTGAGTTGTTCCCGCACCGCGGCCAGCACGCGTTCCGGACCGTCGGCGACCCGCATGAAACCGATTTGTTCGGCGCGGGACTCGTTGCCCCCCAGCGCCGTCGGGCGCTCGTAGACGAAGCTGAAATCACCGTGCCCGCCGGTCTGGGAGATCGCGGCCTGGCTGGGGTAGATGCGCGGACCCAGCTCGGGCTGGGCGTCGATGACCTTGCGGATACCTGCGGTGTCGCCGGCCATGTCCCGCACCGTGGTGAAGCCGCGCAACAAAGTGTCCTTGGCTTTCGCCAGCGTCGCCGCGGCGAGCTGCGTCTGCGAACCCATGACGAGATCGATCACGGTATTGGCCATGCCGACCAGATGGACATGGGCGTCGGTCATCCCCGGCATCAGCGTGCGCCCGGCTCCGTCGATGACCACATCGCCGTCGCCGGTGCTGATCGGCGACGACTCGACAGCGGCGATGGTGCGGCCCTCGATCAGGACATGGCCGTCGTAGAGGTGCTCGGAGACACCGTCGAAGATCCGGACGTTCTCGATCAGCAAGCGCCGGCCCGCCGACGTGTCCGCGCCCATCCTGGCCACCTCCTCGTGCGTCCCGCACAGGTTAGCCCGCCACCGGATCCGCACCATCGGTAGCCTCGTTCGGTGGGAATCGAGCGACCGGAGAGCGGTCCAGACATGGATCAGCCGGGCCTGATCGTGTTCAGGCCCGGCTAGTCCGTTCTCGTCGACTCAGGGAGCAGGAATGGTCGCGCAACCCACACCGGGGATGCAGCCGCTGGCCCCGCCCGGGCCCGCGGTTCCGCTCGGCCCCACGGGACTCAGGCTGCCGGTCGCACCCTCCGGCCCCGCCGCGCCGCCCGGGCCGCCGGGAATGGCGCCCGAGGCTCCGCCAGGACCGGCTTCGCCCCCGGGACCGCCTGGAATGGCGCCCTCGGCGCCGCCCGGGCCGGCCACACACGGTCCGCCGTCGGGGTTCACGCACGCCGGCGGCGGCGGTGGCGGTGGCGCCGGCGGCGGAGGATTGGCTCCCGCCAACGGAGCAGTGGTGATCGCGGCCGCCGCGGCGCCCACGAAGAACAGGGATCCGAGGTTAAATGTCTTGTGTCGCATGACAGAGCAATAACCCGATAGCGCACAATCAAAACCCCCTAACTTTTTCGGGTGGCATCCTGGCCAGATGGGATTGCTGATCCGGCTGATCGAGCTCTTGGTGATTGCGCTGCCGCTGGTTGGCGTGGGTTATGCGACCTTCAGGGCCATCGCCTCGGCGCGCTCGCGGGACCAGGTGCAAGCGTCTCCAGCGGACCCACAGCTACCGGCAGACTCCGATGCGGCGCAGCGGCGGGCGGTCGAGCGCACCATCGAAGAGCATGACCGGACTGACACGAGATGGTTGGACTACGAGCTGGACGTGGCGAAGTTGCTCGACTATCCGGTGATGACCGACATGCGAGACCCGCTGACGGAGAGGTTTCACCGCGCCAAGCTACGGGCGGACTTCCTCAGGCCTGCCGAGCCGGTCGACCTCGTCTCTGACCGGGACTCCGCCCGCGAGTACCGCGACGCAGTGCAGGAGTATGTGACGGCATTCGACATTGCCGAAGCCGAAGCAATTCGCCGCCGCCGCAGCGACTTCGGTGACGACGAGCAGGAGCGGCTGTCCCGTGCTCAGCGGCTGCTGCGAGTCGCTTCCGACAGCGCGGCGACCGCGCAGGAACGCGAGCGTGCCTACCAACTGGCTCGTCGCGAACTCGACGGATTGATCGTGCTGCCGGAACGGGCGCGGGTCGCATTGGAACGCGGAATCAGCGGCGAACTGGGAAGTTGACGCTCTGGGAGGAGCCTTCGTCGTGAGGCTCGTTCGGCCCACTTCCTGACTGTCTGCGCGGGAGCCTGCGCTTGGGGGCCGCGCACCACCGATCTTGCGCCGGGCCCGCGGCTGTCGGCGTCACCTGCGTTGATGTAGTTGGTGGTTCGTCCGGCGTCGTGCTCTGTGCGTTTCTCCCTCGGAGTCTGTGGCGTTCTGCTCCTGGGAGGGGGCTAAGGCATCCCCGTTCACGAACCCCGCTTGGGGTAGTTCCCATTCCCGAACCCCGCTTGGGGTTGTCCCCATTCCGAACCCCGCTCCGCCTTGGGGTTGTCCCGAGTCGCGAGTTGAACCCTGCTTGGGGTTATCCCCAATTGCGTTTTCATCCCCATCCCGGTTGCGGCCGCCTCACTCGCGCTTTCTGCCCTCGAGGGTTATCCCCAATTGCGTTTTCATCCCCAACCTGAGCGGGATGGTGTCGCGGGACGGCTGAGTGTCCCCGGCGCTGATTAATGTAGAACACATGTTCGATGGTTCGCTTCCATGTCCGGCCGCTCTGGCCGAGGTCTCGGATGGCGAGTTGATCGAGGCGATCACCGGCTGGGCGGGCGCCGCGGCCGCGGCTCAGGCCCGACTGTTGGCCGCGGTGGCCGAACGGCGTCGCCGCGCCGAGACCGCCGCCGACGCTGATCCGGTGCGCACCCGGTGGGCGTGTGACCCCGTTGATGAGGCCGCCGCCCAGATCGGGTGCGCACTGACCGTCTCCCACGGCCGCGCCGTGGCGTTGATGGACACCGCGGTCATCCTGCGTGATCATCTGCCCCGCCTCAACGCCCGCTTCCTGGCCGGCCAGGTCAGCGAGCGCGTGGTCGCGCGCATCGTGTGGCTGTGCGCCCTGGTCGTCGACGAACAGGTATGGGCCCAACTCGACGAACAGTTCGCCACCGCGGCCAGCACCTGGGGGACGCTGTCCGGCGACAAACTCGACACCGCGATCACCGTGTGGATCCACACCCTCGACCCCGACGCCGTCCGGCGCGCGGCCACCGCCCACCGCGGCCGCGATGTCCGCATCGGCGGCCGCGATCAGGCCGCGGGCACCACCAGCGTGTGGGGCCGGATCAACTCCCTCGACGCCGCGATCGCCGCGGCCCGCCTCAAAGCCATGGTCAACAGCGTGTGCGGCGAGGATCCGCGCACCACCGCCCAAAAACGCGCCGACGCGTTCGGCGCGGTGTTCGCCGGAGCGTTCCATCTGAGCTGCCTGTGCGGTCAACCCGACTGCCCGGTCGCCGCCGTCCCCGACGCCCGCGCCACCAGCATCACCGTCCACGTCGTCGCCGACCACACCACCCTCGACGCCACCCCCGACCCCGCCCTGCACGGCAGCGACGACACCACCGACACCGACGCCGAAGCCGACTCCGAACTCGGACCTGAACCCGTCCCCGGACCGGACACTGAACCTGCGCGCGCCCCCGAGCCCGCGCACAGTGCTCAACCGTCCACCGCGAACCTGCAACCCACACCCCCGACCGACCCTGAATCGCCGGCGGCACCCAGACCCGAGCCTGACCCGGAGCTCGAGCCCAACGCCGAGCCCTCGAGTACAACCTCGAATACAACTGGATCCCCGGGCAACACCGACCTGCCGCCCGCTGCCCCCAAACCGCCGCCACAGGCCGAACCTCAACCCGCCCCCGCCCCCGCCGCCCCGGCTCGTCCGGCGGTGATCCTCGGGCTGCGCGCAGCGGTGCTACCCCCAGCCCTGCTGGCCGAAGTCCTCACCCGCGGCGCCACAGTTCGTACAGTGGCCGACCCCCGCGCCCTGCCGGTCACCCCCGGCTACCGGCCCACCACCGCCCACGACGAATTCGTGCGCTGCCGCGACCTGACCTGCCGCATACCCGGCTGCGACCGCCCCGCCCTCGGCGCCGACCTCGACCACAGCAACCCCTGGCCCGCCGGACCCACCCACCCGGCCAACCTCAACGGCAAATGCCGCCTACACCACCTGCTCAAAACCTTCTGGGAAGGCTGGACCGAACAGCAACGACCCGACGGCACCCTGCACATCAGCACCCCCACCGGGCACACCTACACCACACGACCGTTCTCGGCGCTGCTGTTCCCCACCTGGACCACCACCACAGACCCACCCCCCACCACGACCACCGGGACCCCCGCCGGCTGCACCGCCCCGCCACCACCCGAGACGGGCACTGAAGATGCCGCTACGCCAACGCACCCGCGCCGACAACCGCGCCGCCTACATCACCGCCGCCCGCCAACACAACGCGCTCCAAGCCGAACTCGACCGCGCCGCCGAACAAGCAGCCGCCGAACAACGCCGCGCCCGCCGCAACGCCATCCCCCACAACCCCCGAGACCCCGAATGGCACGCCCGCCAAGAGGCAGTCGACGCCCTCCGGCAATCCATCAACCGCCCACCCGACTACCGCAACGACCCCAATGACCCACCACCGTTCTGAGCGGACGGGCCTAGCCGTGCTGGTCGACCGAAGCCTTCTCCAGGTCGGCGAGCGCTTCCCCGGTGTACACCGCCAGACGCTGCAGGCTGGGCAGTCGGTCGCGGCAGCCCACGAAGCCCAAGTTGATGGTGTCGGCGTAGCTCTGCAGCGTGATGTTCAACGCCATCCCGTGGATGGGGATCGACACGGGATACGTTGCTTCGAGCCGGGAACCGTTGAAGTACAACGGTTCCGGCGGGCCCGGCACGTTGGAGACACACAGATTGAACGTGTACGGCCACGGCGGCGCGACGCCGGTCAACGCCCCGGCGATCTGCCCGCCGGCCGGGGCCAGCAGCGCCGCGCTGTACGCGATGATCGCGGTGGGTGACATCGTCTGTAGCTGGGCCTTGGACGCGCGGGTTGCCGCGGTGATCGTCTGTAGCCGCTCCACCGGGTCGGCGATGTCCGTCCCCATGGGCGCCAAGATGGCACCGACCGCGTTGCCGCCCCCCTCGTCACCCTTGGGGCGCACGTTGACCGGCAGGAAGGCGACCAACGAACGCTCGGGGAGTTCGTCCATGTCAGCCAGGAATGTGCGCAGCCCGCCTCCGATGATGGCCAGCGCCACGTCGTTGATGGTGGCGCCGTGCTGAGAACTGAGCGCCTTGAGCCGGTCGAACTCGTACTGCTGGGTGGCGAACCGACGGTTGCGGCTGATGCGCGCGTTGAGGATGCTGTGCGGCGCCGAGGCCGACCCCGCGATGTGCGCGTACTCGCCGTCGCGGCGGATCTGCGTGTTGACCAGAGCATTGGTCAGGTCGATCGCCGAGCTCACCCCGCCGGTGACGGTGGAGCCGAGACCGCCGAGCGCTCGCAGTGTGGCCGTCAACGGGTTCGACGTGCCGGCCTCGCGCGGCGGCCGCGCCGGCGTCGGAACGTTGAAGAACATCCGGACGTCCTGGGATTCTCGGTCCTTGGACAGGCTGCGACCCAGCATCCGCATCGCGCTGTACCCGTCGACAAGGGCGTGGTGGATCTTCATGTACAGCGCGAAGCGACCGCCCTCTAGCCCCTCGATGACGTGCAACTCCCACGGCGGACGGGTCAGGTCCAGATGATTGCTGTGCAGTCGGGACACCAGGATGCCCAGCTCGCGCTCGTCGCCCGGACTGGCCAGCGCCGATCGGCGAACGTGATAGTCGAAGTCGAAGTCGACGTCCTCCACCCAGCTGTGCAGCGGGCTGAACTGCAGGCGGGGGTGAGCCAGCTTGCGGTTCCACGGGGCCACCACCTCCTGGCGGCGCGCCTCGTCGATCATGCGGCGCAGATAGTCGCGTGGCGCATCGGCCGGGGGAGTGAAGGGCAGAAGACCCGCGACGTGTATCTTCGAGCTCGACGTCTCGCCGTAGATGAACAGCAGATCCTGGGGGCTGAGGCGCACAGAGCTCACCGCTGAGACGCTACGCCGGTGTGGTCAGGTTCCACAGAAAGTTCGGAAGGAGGCGGTGAACTCCTTCTGACCCGGCTCGGCATACCGTTCGAGCCCGGCGCGCTCCTCGAAGGGCGAACCGACCGCGGACATCAACGCCTCGAAGGGCGCCAGGTCGCCGGCGGTGGCCGCCGTCAGCGCCTCCTCGACGAGGTGATTGCGCGGAATGTAGACGGGGTTGGCGCGGTCCATCAGATCGGCGTCGGGCTGCAGGGCGCGCCAGCGGGTGAGCCAATCATCGAAGGTGGCCAGGTCGATGAACTCACCGCGCACCGGTTCGGCATCACCGCGCGCGGCCTGGGCCAGCCGGCGGAAGAACGACGTGTAGTCGAGCCCGTTCTGCTGCAGCTGGGTCAGCGCTTCGCCGGCCAATCCGCCCACGACATCGCCCGGCACGTCGGGCAGCCCGAGCTTGTCCGCCATGCCGGCCGTCCAGCGGCGGTCGTAGTGCCCCTGGAAGGCGTGCAGCGACGTCTCCGCCAACGTGATGGCACGCTCGGTGTCCTCGTCGAACAACGGCAACAACGCCTCGGCGAAGCGGGCCAGGTTCCACAACGCGACCGAGGGTTGGTTCCCGTAGGCGTAGCGGCCCCAGCTGTCGATCGAGCTGTACACCGTCTCCGGGTCGTAGGCCTCCATGAAGGCACACGGACCGTAGTCGATGGTCTCTCCGGAGATGGTCATGTTGTCGGTGTTCATCACGCCGTGCACGAATCCGACCAGCATCCACCGCGCCACCAGATCGGCCTGGTCGGCGATCACCGCGTCGAAAAGCGCCAGATAGGGGTGCTCGGCGCCGGCAGCCGACGGGTGATGGCGCGCGATGGCGTGGTCGGCGAGCCGCGTGAGCAGCGCCCGATCACCGGTCGAGGCGGCGTACTGGAACGTGCCGACCCGCAGATGGCTGGAAGCGACGCGGGCCAGCACGGCGCCGGGCAATTGCGTCTCCCGGTACACCGGGCGGCCGGTGGCCACCACAGCCAACGCGCGGGTGGTCGGCACTGCGAGTGCGTGCATGGCCTCACTGATCACGTATTCGCGCAGCATCGGGCCCACCGCGGCCAGACCGTCCCCGCCGCGGGCGAACGGCGTGCGTCCCGAGCCCTTCAGATGCAGGTCGCGCATCCGGCCCTCACCGTCGGTGAACTCGCCGAGCAACAGGGCACGCCCGTCACCGAGCCTGGGCACGAACCCGCCGAACTGGTGGCCGGCATAGGCCTGGGCGGCCGGCGCTGCCCCCTCGGGCACATCGGTGCCGAGCAGCAGACCCAACCCGGGCCCGCGCAACCAGTCGGGATCGAGGCCCAGTTCACCGGCGAGGACGGTGTTCAGGACCAGCAGGCGCGGTTCGGGCGCCGACTCGGCCTGCCAGCGCACCGCCAGTTCGGGGAGGTCGCTGACGAACCTGTCCTGCAGCGCGATACTCACTCTTCCCAGCCTACGGAGCGAGCGGGATGACGGCGATGGCGTCGACCTGAGATGCGACGGCGAATCGGCGGTCGCTCTCCTCGAGCACCAGCGCACCGACCGGATCGGTGTACTGGCCGTCCTCGGGTAGCACCAATGCCCGCTGACCGGGCGCCACATCGGCGATCTGAATCGCGGACGCGGGCGGTTGCACCTGGGTCATACCGTCGTCGGCCAGCTGCCACACCAGCGGCGGGTAGGTCTCCGGCCGGTCGCATCGCCACGTCATGAGGCTCAACTCCGGCAGCCCCTCGCTCGGCCACCACAGCTTGGGCACCCGGGAACCGCTCTCCGCATCGGTGCCGGCGACGTCGTAAGTCTGCTGCGAGCCGTCGGCGTCGGTGATCTCCACGGCCGCCGTACCGCAGGCGCCATCGGTGGCGCGGTAGAGGGCATACGCCAGCCGCGCACCGTCGGCGCTGAGCCGGGCCACCGTCACCGGACTGTTCGCATCCACCTGCCCCAGGGACGCCGGTGGCACCGAACCCCGGACCGCGTAGAGCGTGTCGGGCCCCCCGAACGGAGACGGGGGCTGTTCGACGCGGGCGATGACGGCGGTGCCGCCGCGCGCCACGAGCAGCCGCGGCTCGCCGGGCCGGATCCCGGCCACCGGCGGCAGGTCGACGATCTGCGCCAGCGCCGGCTGTGCGTCGGGATCGGCCAGGTCCAGCTGCATCAGCCGATTCGGCTGCTCCCACCAGACCACGGTGCTGCCCCCGCCGGTGCCGACGGCGGAGCCCACGTCGACGGACAGCGTGTTCGACTCTCCGGTCGACACATCCAGGGTGGTCAACGTGTTGTCCGCCGTCCTGGCGAACACGAAGCGGTAGTCCTCGGTGGTGATCAGGTCGTTGGACGGCGGAAACGAGCCCGCCACCGACGCCACGACCTCCGTTCCGTCCACGACCCCGATCTCGTCAGCCGATCGATAGGCCAACCGCGGACCGCTCGGTGCCGGCGGCGCGGTGGTCGTCGGATCGAACGGCGAACTGGGCAGCGCGGTGCTGGACGTGGTGGACCCGGATGAGGGCTCCACCGCGGTGCACGCCGCGAGCGCGGCCGCCAGCATCGTCGTCAGGACGATCAGCAGCGCGCGGGCCTGAAGAGGTTTCTGAGCAAGGTTCATGAGGCTTCCTCCATGAATACACGCAGAAGGCGGGCACGCGGCGGCCCCGCCGGGTCGGTATCGTGATTCACCCGGATGACCTGCCCGCCCCGAGTACGTCAGATGTGGAGCTAATACCTGTGAGCCTGAACACCATCGCGCTCGAGCTGGTGCCCCCGAACGTCGATCGGGGCCGCGAGCACGCACTGGAGGAGGCCGAGAAGGTCCTGCGGTGCTCCAAGGAAGCGGGACTCGAGGACCGCATCCGCCACGTCATGATCCCGGGGATGATCGAGGAGGACGACGGGCGGCCGGTGGAGATGAAGCCGAAGCTCGACGTCCTGGATTTCTGGTCGATGATCAAGCCGGAACTGCCGGGCATCAAGGGCCTGTGTACTCAGGTCACCGCATTCATGGACGAGGACGCACTGCGTACCCGGCTGACCGAACTCGGCGACAGCGGCTTCGAGGGCATCGCCTTCGTCGGCGTGCCCCGCACACTCAACGACGGTGAGGGCACCGGTGTGGCCCCGACAGACGCGTTGTCGCTGTTCGAGGGTGTCGTCGAGCACCGCGGGGCCATCCTGATCCCCACCCGTGAGGGGGAGCAGGGCCGGTTCACCTTCAAGTGCGACCGCGGCGCGACCTACGGCATGACCCAGCTGCTGTACTCCGACGCGATCGTCGGATTCCTCCGCGACTTCGCCGCCACCACCGACCACCGGCCCGAGATCCTGCTGTCATTCGGGTTCGTGCCGAAGGTCGAGAGCCGTGTCGGGCTGATCGAGTGGCTCATCCAGGATCCCGGCAACGAGGCCGTGGCGGCGGAACAGCAGTTCGTCCGCACGCTGGCCGAGACCGATCCGGCGGGTCGGCGGGCGATGATGCTGGATCTCTACAAGAGCGTCATCGACGGGGTGGGCGAGCTCGGCTTCCCGCTGTCGGTGCACTTCGAGGCGACCTACGGCGTCAACACCGCGGCGTTCGAGACGCTCGCCGAGATGCTGGCCTACTGGTCGCCCGACAGACGCTGAACCGTCTGCCGAGGTGTCCGAACCGTCCCCAGCCACGATCCGCGAGCTGCGCGCCCGCCTCGACGGCGTCACCCTCCGTGACGCCGCCCGGCTCGGGCGGCGCCTGAAGAAGCTCGGCGGGGACCCGGGAAAGCTCGACCAGTTCACCGCCGCGCTGGCCGCGGCCGAGGGATTGGTGGCTTCCCGCCGGGCGGCGGTACCGCGGATCAGCTACCCCGATCTGCCGGTCTCCGCGAAGCGGGCGGACATCGCGGCCGCGATCGCGGCCAACCAGGTGGTCATCGTGGCCGGCGAGACCGGCTCGGGCAAGACCACCCAGCTGCCCAAGATCTGTCTGGAAATGGGCCGCGGTATTCGCGGGACCATCGGACACACCCAGCCGCGCCGGTTGGCCGCACGCACCGTCGCCTCCCGCATCGCCGAGGAACTGGGCACCCCGTTGGGGGAGACGGTCGGCTACACCGTGCGTTTCACCGACCAGGCCAGCGACCGCACCCTGGTCCGGTTGATGACCGACGGCATCCTGCTCGCCGACATCCAGCGCGACCGCCGCCTGCTGCGCTACGACACGCTGATCATCGACGAAGCGCACGAGCGCAGCCTCAACATCGACTTCCTGCTCGGCTATCTGCGCGAGCTGCTGCCGCGGCGCCCGGACCTGAAGGTGATCGTCACCTCGGCGACCATCGAGCCGGAGCGTTTCGCCGCGCACTTCGGCACCGAGGCCGGCCCCGCCCCGATCGTCGAGGTGTCCGGGCGCACCTACCCTGTCGAAATCCGCTATCGGCCACTGGAAGTGGTGGTGCCCGTCGAGGGGGCGGGAGATTCCGACGATCCTGACGACCCCGACCACGACGTCGTGCGCACCGAGTTGCGCGACCAGACCGAGGCCATCGTCGATGCGGTCGCCGAGTTGGAGAGCGAACCCGCGGGCGATGTGTTGGTGTTCCTGTCCGGGGAACGGGAGATCCGCGACACCGCCGAGGCCTTGCGGGGCGCGGTGGGGCCGGACGTGGAGGTGTTGCCGCTGTATGCCCGGCTGCCGACCGCCGAGCAGCAGAAGGTGTTCGCCGCCCACCAGGGGCGGCGGATCGTGTTGGCCACCAACGTCGCCGAAACCTCGCTGACCGTGCCGGGCATCCGCTACGTGGTCGATCCGGGCACCGCGCGCATCTCCCGTTACAGCCGCCGGACCAAGGTGCAGCGTCTGCCGATCGAACCGATCTCGCAGGCCTCGGCTGCGCAACGGGCCGGCCGATCCGGTCGCACCGCACCCGGGGTGTGTATCCGGCTGTACTCCGAAGACGACTTCGAGGCACGCCCGCGCTACACCGAGCCGGAGATCCTGCGCACCAACCTCGCCGCGGTCATCCTGCAGATGGCCGCCCTCGGATTCGGCGACATCGAAGGCTTCGGTTTCCTCGACCCGCCCGACGCCCGCAGCATCCGCGACGGGGTGGCGCTGTTGCAGGAACTCGGCGCCTTCGAGGGCACCGAGCTCACCGTCGTCGGGCGTCGGCTGGCGCAGATCCCGGTGGACCCGCGGCTGGGCCGGATGATCCTGGCCGCCGACGCCGAGAACTGTGTCCGCGAGATGCTGATTTTGGCGGCGGCACTGTCGATTCCGGACCCGCGGGAGCGGCCCACCGACCGCGAGGATGCCGCCCGCCAGAAGCATGCCCGGTTCGCCGACGAGCACTCCGACTTCCTGTCGTTCCTCAACCTGTGGAACTACCTCGGCGAGCAACGGAAAGAACGCTCGGGAAGCTCTTTTCGGCGGATGTGCCGCGACGAGTTCCTGCACTACCTGCGCATCAGGGAATGGCAGGACCTCGTCGGTCAGCTGCGAGGCATCTGCCGCGACCTAGGCATCACCGAACAGGACGAGCCAGCCGATCCTGCGCGGATACACCAGGCTCTGACCGCGGGGCTGTTGTCGCACATCGGATTTCGGGAGGGCGACGGACGGGACTATGCCGGCGCCCGCAACGCGCGGTTCGTCCTGGCGCCCGGGTCGGTGCTGACCCGGCGCCCGCCCCGGTGGGTCGTCGTCGCCGATCTGGTCGAAACCAGCCGCCTCTACGGCAGAACCGCGGCGCGCATCGACCCCGAGGCCGTGGAACGAGTGGCCGGGCATCTGGTGCAGCGCACGTACAGCGAACCGCACTGGGATGCCAAGCGCGGCGCGGTGATGGCTTTCGAGCGGGTCACGCTCTACGGGCTGCCGCTGGTGGCGCGCCGCCGGGTCGGCTACGCCCAAGTCGATGCAGAGGTGTCGCGGGAGCTGTTCATCCGGCATGCCCTGGTCGACGGCGAGTGGCAGACAAAGCACCACTTCTTCCGCGACAACGCCCGTCTGCGAACCGAACTCGCCGAGCTGGAGGACCGCGCCCGGCGCCGTGATCTGCTCGTCGGCGACGACGAGATCTTCGCGTTCTACGATTCGCGGATACCGGCCGAGGTGGTCTCGGCACGGCACTTCGACGGGTGGTGGCGCAAGGCGCGGCACCGCACACCGGAGCTGCTCACAATGACGCGCGCGGATCTGCTGCGCTCGGACACCGGCGACGAACAGCCCGACGTGTGGACCGCCGGGGACGTGGCGTTGCCGCTGTCCTACCGGTTCGACCCCACCGCTGCCGACGACGGGGTGACGGTGCACGTCCCGGTCGAGGTGCTGGCGCGTCTCGGCGGTGACGACTTCGCCTGGCAGGTCCCGGCCCTGCGCGAGGAGCTGCTGACCGCGCTGATCAAGTCCCTGCCGAAAGACCTGCGGCGCAACTTCGTTCCCGCCCCCGACACCGCACGCGCCCTGCTGGCGTCGATCTCCCCCGACAGTGGACCACTCCTCGACGCGGTACAGCGCGAGCTGCGGCGCCGCACCGGGATCCTGGTACCGATCGACGCCTTCGACCTGGACAAGCTGCCACCGCACCTGCGGGTCACCTTCGCGGTCGAAGGCCCGGACGGCACGGTCGTCTCGCGCGGCAAGAACCTCGACGAACTGCAGCAGAGGCTGGCCGCGCCCGCGCGGCAGGCCGTCGCGGACACCGTCGGCGCCGAGGTCGAACGCACGGGGCTGCGCAACTGGCCGGCCGACCTCGAGGAGATACCGCGCGCCGTCGAACAGCGCGGTGCGGCCGGCAATCCGGTGCGAGGATATCCGGCACTGGTGGACAGCGTTGCCGCGGTGGACATCCGGGTGTTCGCGACCCAGGCCGAGCAGACCGCGGCCATGCCGGCGGGCAGCGCACGGCTGCTTCGGCTGGCGGGCCCGTCGACGACGAAGGCGCTGGAGAAGAGCCTGGATCCGCGTACGAGGTTGGTGCTGGCCAACAATCCGGACGGGTCGCTGCCCGCGCTGCTCGACGACTGCACCGACGCCGCCGTGCAGGCGCTGGTCACCGCACCGGTGTGGACGCGCGCCGAGTTCGCCGCCGCCCAGCAGCGGCTCGCGGCGCGCCTGGCGTCGACGGTGACCGAGGTGGTGCGGCGCACCGAGAAGGTGCTGACCGCCTGGCATGACGTGCAATTGGCGCTTCCGGAGGTCCCCAGCGCCGCGCAGGCCGACGCGATCGCCGACATCCGCGGCCAGCTCGCCCGGCTGCTGCCGGTCGGATTCGTCGCCGCGACCGGGCCGAACAGGTTGACCGATCTCACCCGCTACCTGCTCGCGATCGGCCGTCGTCTCGAGCGGCTGCCGCAGGCGCCCGCGGCCGACCGTGAGCGCATGGCACGGGTCGCTGCCGTGCAGCGGGCCTATGACGAACTGCGCGCGGCGTTGTCGCCGGCGCGGGCCTCGGCGGCCGACGTGCGCGACATCGCATGGATGATCGAAGAACTGCGAGTCTCGTTGTGGGCCCAGCAACTCGGAACCCGCGGCTCGGTCAGCGAGCAGCGGATCCTGCGCGCGATCGACGCGGTCGCCACCTGAACGTCAGCCCAGCCCAGCGATCCTTGCCACCCGTAGCGCCGCGGTCAGCTCGAGCAGATCTTTCGGCCGTGACAACCGCAGCCCGGTGAGTTCCTCCAGCCGCCTGATGCGCTGTGCGACCGTGTTGACGTGCAGGTGCAGCACGCCGGCGGCGGCCCGCCGGTCGAGATCATGGTCGACGAAGACCCTGGCGGTGTGAAGCAGTTCGGTGGACCGCTTTCGGTCGTACTCGATGGCGGGGCCCAGAACTGCGCACGCGAACTCGCGCAGCCGGTCAGGCTCGTCGAGTTGCAGCAGCAGGTGGTCGATGGTGACGTCACCGAGATCCATGACCGTCGACGTGCGCTGCTCCGCGGCGAGGTCGAGCGCGCCGCGGACCGTGCGAAACGCCGCGGGCAACTCCCGGGCGCTGGCTGGGCGGGACACCGCCGCCACGGCGTAGTCGACAACCCCGGCCCGGCGGAGCGTGTCCACGAGACGGCCGGCGATGTCGGCCGGCGACACGTGGGGGGATCGGTCGGAGCAGACGAGCACCACGTCGCCGCGGTAGGAGGCCGCCAGCGGGCGGGCCGCCAGCGCGGACACGACCCGGTCGGCGACGGCCAACACACGATCGTTGCGGGTATCAGCGAATTTCGCTGCGGGAGAACGCAGCACCACCAGTGTCTGGCGGCCGGACAGATCCCAACCCAGTCGGCGCGCCCGGTCGAGCAGTTCCGGCAACGCCGCGTCGTCGACGGCCAGCAGGTCGGCCGCGAGCGAACCTCGCAGCCGCTGCTCGACCTCCGCGGCGGTGCGCGCCCGCAGTAACTCCAGCGCGGTGACGACCGCAGCCTGCTCGACGGCGCGCACATCGAGACCGGACAGCTCGGCACGTGGCGCGTCGACATGGATGCGCGCGACCACGGCGGCATCGAGGAGCACCCCGGCCACTGCGGGCCCACGGGAGCGAACCGAGACGACAGTGCCGGCGCGCAGCTGCTCGTCCACCTCGACCGGGGTGGGCTCGCGGTCGATTCCCGGCCAGTGCGCCGCGGCCAGCGTTTCACCGTAGACATCCTCGATCAGCACCCCCTGCCCGAGCAGCTCGGCGAGCGCGGCACACACCCCGGTCACGCCTTCGCCCCGCAGTGCGGTCGCGGTGAGCAGGGTATGCACCTCCTCGGCGCGGCGGAGCTCGCGGATGGTGGCCTGCTCCTGGGCTCGCAGCTGCGCGGTCCCCAGCGCGATCGCCACCTGACTGGCCAGCGTGGAGACCAGGCCGATCTCGGCGCGGTCGAACTGATGCGGCTCGGCGCGGTAGCCGTTGAGCGCACCGATGACCTCGGCTCCGCGTCGCAGCGGCACCGAGATCAGCGCTCGATAACCCTGCTCATGGGCGACGCCGCCCCAGCCGAAACCAGGAACTTGCTCGATGTCGCCAAGGGCGACGACTTCTCCGGTCCGGAAGGCCAGGCTGGTCGGCGCCTCCTGATCGCCGCGCACGTCGAGCAGGATCGGGCGGTCCGCATTGACCTGAGCGACGTACTCGGGCGACAACCCGTGCGACCCCACGATGGTCAGCGCGGCGCCACCGTGCGCGGGCAGGAACACCGCACAGAAGTCGTAGTCCAGGAGGGTGCACGCTGTCCGGGCGACTCGGTCGAGCAGATCGGTGACCGGTTGCTCACCGCCGACCGCTTCGCCGATCTCGGCCAGAGCGCTCAGCCACCGCTCCGAGGGCGGGACCGGTGAGGAATGTGTCGACACTGACATAGAGATCAGCATAGAAGTGTCACGCAAGACATTGCCCGCGTTCTTTCCGGCGACCACAGTGGGTCCTCGTGATCACCGTCACAACCCGAGGAGGTCATCGGTGACTGTTTCATCTCGTACCTGCGTGAGAACCGTGGTGGCCGTCGTCGCCGCGGCCGTCCTGACCTTGACCACGGCGTGCTCAGCCGGACTGGGTGGTCCGGCATCGTCGCGGACCGCTCGCGACGGGGTCATCCGGTTCACGTTCGCCCCCGACCCGATCTGGGACTACATGAACGACACCGGCGTCGTCGAGGAGTGGCAGCGCGATTCCGGCTACACCATCGAGAGCAGCGCCACCTGGGACGAGTTCGGCCTTTTCGCCGGTGGTCACGCCGACATCATCTCCACGGCATCGTTCGAAGTGCCGTATCTGGAGGAACAGACCCGGCGCGAGACCGTGATCATCGGCCGCTACAACGCTGAACGAAGTCGCATCCTGGTGCGTACCGACGACCCGGCCCAGTCGCTCGAGGACCTGCAGGGCAAGAGGCTCGGCGTGTTCACCACGGTGTCCGGCACGCTGGTGTGGAGTGCGCTGGTCGAGCAGATGCACGGCCTCAAGCTAGTGGACGGTGACTTCGACGTCGTTGTCGCCGACATCCAGAACCTGTCGAACCTGTTGGCGCGCGGTGAGATCGACGCGTGCATCTGCTATCCCGACCTCTCCGCACGCGAGCTGCGTGAAGGGTCGGTGCGCGCGCTGTACGACGGAAAGTCGTCGGCCGACCTGTTCGCCCAGCTCGACGCTCCCGGCCACGACGGGCCGATGGGCAACGTGTTCGTCGCGCGCAAGGACTGGGTCGACGAGCATCCCGGTGAGGTGTCGGCGTTCCTCGACCTGTGGGATCGTGGCCTCACCGAGTGGCAGCAACACCGTGACGACATGATCGAGCGCTACCCTCAGCACTTCGCCGTGTCGACGCCCGAAGACATCGCGTTCATGAAGGACTACGTGGCCCAACATGATTGGGTTACCGATGAGGTCCGCTTCGATCAACAGTGGGCTGAGGACGAGAGCTCCATCTTCGACCTGATGCGGCGGACCGGCGTGATCGCCGAGGACGTGACCGATCCGAAATTCCTGCCCACCGAAGGAGTCCAACCGTGACCCAGACTGTCGCCCTGCCGGACACCGGGTCGGTCGCGGCGAATCCGCCGTCCCGTCGTCGCTCACGTGGGCCCGTCCGACACAACCGGTGGCTCGTGTCCGGCTCTGCTCTCCTCCTCGCCCTGGCCGCCTGGGCTGCCCTGGCAGCCTGGGTCGACGACCCGATTCTGCCCACCCCCGTCGGAGTCGGTGAGCAGGTGTACGCCATCGTGGTCTCCGGCGAGGCGGTCGCGAACTTCGCCACCAGCATCGCCAAGATCGCCGCCGGATTCGCCCTCGCCATGGCCGGCGGGTTGGTGATCGGTTTCGCGATGGGCCGCAGCCGATTCCTCAACGCGTACTTCTCGTTACCGCTCTTCGTCCTCGGCAACATGCCCGGACTGACCTACGCCGTCTTCGGACTGCTGATCTTCGGCGTGGGCGCCGGTGGCCCGATCGTCGTGTCGGCGCTGGTGGCACTCCCGTTCATCGCGATGAACGTCGCCGAAGGTGTGCGGTCGGTCGACGGCAACCTGCTGGCGATGTGTCAGGCGTTCGAGCGGCGCCGAAGCGACATCCTGCGCCATCTCTACCTACCGGCACTGACGACCTTCGTCTTCGCCGGCGTGCGCTACGGCTTCGCGATGGCGTGGAAGGTCGAGGCGCTCACCGAGGTGTTCGGGGCGAGCAGCGGAGTCGGGTTCATGATCCGCAAGGCCTACCAGGAATTCCGGGTGGACGACATGTTGGCTTGGACCGCGTTGTTCATCATCGCGATGGTGCTGATCGAGAGAGGCCTGGCGGCCCTGGAGAACCGCTTCTTCGCCTGGCGGAAGGAAATCGCATGACCGTCATCTCGTCCTGGCAACACCAGCTACGGGCACGGGGAACGTCGGCGGGAGCCGTCACTGCGGCACTGCTCAGCATCCTGGCCGCCTGGCAGCTCGCCGTCATCGTGGGAAACCGTGTGCCGTCGGTGACCGACTCGATCCAGCGGTTGATCACCGAGGCCGAGATCGGCGAACTGTGGCACAACCTGGCGTTGAGTATGAACCGGTTCGTCCTCGGCCTGGCCGCGGCGCTGATCGTCGGCGCGGTCATCGGGGTGCTGATGGGCCTGTCCCGCCTGGCCGATCTCGCGTTCTCCGACCTGAACGCCGCCGCGCTGGCCATCCCGGCGGTGATCTGGGCGCTGCTGACCACCATGTGGTTCGGCTTCGGCTGGCTCACCCCGGTCGTCACCGTGTTCCTGTCCGGCCTGCCGTTCGTGGTGGTGAACATCGCGAAGGCGACCAGAGCGGTGCCCGCCGATCTGGTTCTCATGGCGCGGGCCTTCGGCGTCCCCCGTATCCGGGTACTCCGTGAGATCGTCGCACCCGCGGTGGCCGGATCAACCATCGCCGCGGTCCGATTCGCCATCATGAGCGCGTGGAACGGGCTCCTGTTGGCTGAGTGGTTCGGCGCCACCTCCGGAGTGGGCTGGCGGGCCCGCTACTGGTACGACGCCAACCAACTCGACGGCTTCTTGGCGTGGGTGCTCGTCTTCATCCTGCTGCTGGTTGTCGCAGACCTGCTCATCCTCGGGCCCATCGAGCGCTACGCCACCCGTTGGCGCTCCGTTTAGAAAGCGAGAAATCATGGCCTCCATCGAAATCCAGACCCTCGTCAAAGAATTCACGGACCGCCGCGGGATCGTCACGCGGGTGATCGACGAGATCGACCTCACGATCTCCGGCGAGACCTTCGTCTCCATCGTCGGGCCGTCCGGCAGCGGAAAGACCACCCTGCTCAACATCGTCTCCGGTATCGAGCCGCTCAGCTCGGGAAACGTGCGGTTACGGGCCGGAACACGCGACGCGCGGGTGGGCTACGTCTTCCAGGACGCGCGCTTACTCCCTTGGCGTACGGTCATGGCCAACCTGGGCTTCGTGCAGCACGAACGGGACGGCTGGCAGAACCGCGCCCGGCATTACCTCGACCTGGTCGGGCTGAGCCACTGTGCCGACCGTTATCCGGCCCAGCTGTCCGGCGGTCAGCAGCAGCGCATCGGCATCGCCCGCGCCTTCGCCGTGGAACCCGACGTGCTGCTGATGGACGAGCCGTTCAGCCACCTCGATGCCATGACCTCGCGCACCCTGCGAGAACACCTCGAACGCATCTGGCTGGAGTCTCGCCGCACCGTCATGTTCGTCACCCACGACGTGACCGAGGCCGTCCAGCTGTCCGACCGCATCGTCGTGCTGGCGCCCGGCGGCCGCATCCACGAGATCATCGATGTCGATCTTCCGAGGCCGCGGCGGGCTTCCGACCCGGCGGTAGCCGTGTTGCAGGCCGAGGTACTCGCGCGTTTCGAGGCTCTCGAAGCGGCTGGATCAGCGGCATGACAATGCATCCCGGCCCGATCGACATCCATGCCCACTGGCTGCCGCGGGAGCTGTTCGGCCTCGCGCCGGGCACACCACTTCCCGCGCTGCGCGACCACGACGGCCAACTGCACCTCGGGGACCTCCCGTTGTCGATAGAGACCGACGCGATGAGCGATATCGCCCGCGTACTCGACGACACCGACACCGCCGGGCTCGGCGCGCGGGTGCTGTCCGCTCCACCGTTCGCGTTCCCGGTCGCCGACCACGACGGCGTCGACGACTTCGTCAGGACCTTCAACGACACGCTGCACCAGGTGTGCCGCGACAGCGCCGGCAGGCTCGCGGGTCTGGCGTTGGTGTCCCTGCACGACCCCGCCGCGGCACGAAAGCAGATGGAGGCGGTGGCCGGATCCGAGGTCATCCGGGGCATCGCGGTGCCGCCGCTGCTGGCCGGCACCTCGTTCGACGTGAGCCCGATGCGCGACATCCTCGGCTTCGCTGCCGAACTCGACTTCGCGGTGCTCGTCCACCCGATGCAGCTACCGCGGCCCGAATGGGGCTCGCATTACCTGGCCAACCTCATCGGCAATCCCGTCGAGACCGCCACCGCCGCGGCTGCCCTGATCCTCGCCGGAGTCCTCGACGACATCCCGGGATTGCGCATCTGCCTCGTGCACGGCGGCGGTTGCGCGCCGGCGCTCGTCGGTCGGTGGGAGCACGGCTGGCGGCAACGCGCCGACGTCCGGCAGGGGGGTAGCCGGCCGCCCCGGGAGACGTTCTCCGCGTTGTGGTTCGACACATTGACCCACGACGTCGCTGCGCTGGAGCTGCTGAGAGCACAGACAGATCCACGCAGACTGATGTGCGGCAGTGACTATCCCTTCGACATGGGCACGCCCGACCCCCTCGCACTACCGCACGCGGCGGGCATCGACGACGCCGCGCTGGAGGACAACGCCCGGACCTTCCTCGGGCTCGACACAGGAGAGACACATGACTGACACCGGCCGACAGCACTGGGCAGGACACCGCGCCGTCGTCATCGGCGGCTCGATCGGCGGTCTGACCGCGGCGCTGCTGCTGCGCAAGCTGGGGTTCGACGTCGACGTCTACGAACGAACCCCCACCGATCTCGATGGGCGCGGAGGCGGCATCGTGCTGCAGCCCGACACACTGCGCTGGTTCGTCGAATGCAGCGAGCAGCACCCCGAAAATGTCAGCACAGCAACTCATTTCGTACAGTACCTGAGTTCCGAAAACGAGGTGGTCTACCGCGAGGCGGCGCCGTGGCGATACACCTCGTGGGGGACGTTCTACCGGGCACTGCTCGCTGATTTCGGCACCGAGCGCTATCACCTCGGCGAATACGCGTCCGGCTTCGATCAGGACGCCGACGGTGTCGAGGTCAGGTTCGCCTCCGGACGCATCGAGCGCGCCGAATTGGTGGTGTTCGCCGACGGCATCACCTCGGCGAGCCGGCGTCGCATCTCCCCGGATTCGGAGCTGGAGTACTCCGGCTACGTCGGCTGGCGGGGTACGGTGCCCGAACGCGAGGTCTCACCGGCCACTTTCGAGCTGCTGCGCGACTCGATCAGCTACAGCTTTGGCCTGCACACCCACATCAACGTCTACCCGATCCCGTCCCCGTCGGGTGGGCTGTCCGTCGGTGAGCGACTGCTGAACTACGTCTGGTACCGCAATGTCGCCGAGGGATACGAACTCGACGAGCTGATGACCGACAAGCGCGGCTTCGTCGCCGGGGTCTCCCTGCACCCCGGCCAGGTCCAGGACCGCTTCGTTGACGAGATGCGCTCGGCGGCAAGCAACGTGTTGGCTCCGGCAGCGGCCGAGGTGGTGTTGCGCACCGAGCAGCCCTATCTGCAGGCGGTCTATGACGTCGGGGTGCAGCAGATGGCGACCGGGCGCGTGGCGCTCATCGGCGATGCCGCGAGTGCCGCCCGGCCGCACGCGGCGGCCGGCACCGCCAAAGCGGCGGCGAACGCGTGGGCGCTGCACGACGCGCTCGCCGACAGCTCCGACATCGCCGAGGCGCTCGCCAAATGGGAACCCGGACAACTCGAGCTGGGCCAGCGGCTGCTGCGCCGCGTCAAGGAGATGGGCACCCGCTCCCAGGTCACCTGCACGTGGGTGCCCGGTGACCCAGACAACCGGTTCGGCCTCTACGGCCCGGGCCATTAGAGAAAGGCACCGCCATGACGACCACGAACAACGACTTCCTGACCGATGCGCCCCTGGCCGGGACGCTCGTCGGCACTGACTATCAAGGCTGGACGGACGAGTTGCGCGCCGAGTTCGACACCCACGCCCACGACGGCCACGTCGGGTCCCGGTTGCTCAGTGAGAAGGGCCGGGTACGGGTGTGGGAGATCCGGTTGGCGCCGGGGGCCAGGTGGCACGCCCACCGCCACGTCCTCGACTACTTCTGGACTGCTGTCACGCCGGGCCGCAGCCGCCAGCACACCGCAGACGGCACCACACGGGAGGTCGCCTACGACGCCGGGGAAACCCGCCACTTCAGCTTTGCCGCAGGCGAATACCTGCTGCACGACATCGAGAACATCGGCGACCGGGAGTTGGTGTTCACCACCGTCGAGCACCTCGACTCGGCGAACACGCCCCTGCCTCTCTAGGGCGTGACGGCTTCGCTGGACGGGTCGATCAGGATCTTGGCGTGCGCCTCGGGGTCGCCCAGGGCGTCGAAAGCCGCGGCGACGCCGCCCAATCCGACCGTGCCCGTCACCAGCGCGGAGGCGTCGAGCTTGCCGTCGGCCAGCATGTGCAGCGTGTCGCGGAACTCCAGGGGCGTGTAGCCGAACGCGAATCGCAGGTCGATCTCCTTGCCGATTGCCATCGCCGGGCGCAGCTTGTCGTCGCCCATGCACACCCCGACGACCACCACCCGCGACGCCAGCGGCGCGGCGCCGACGATTCCGTCGATCATCCCCGGCACCCCGACGCATTCGAAGACCACCGGCCGCTTCGGCGCGGTGCCGCCGAGCCGGTCGGCGGCCCGGTAGACATGCGACCAACCCGGCACGCGGCGCAGCTTCTCCATCGCACCCATGCCGAGCTCGTAGAGCTCGGGCAGCGCCGTCATACCCCGTCGGTTCGCCGGTACCGCCTCGTACGGCGACTCGGCCGCGGGATCGACCACGACATGCGCTCCGCACCGGCTGGCCAGCGCGCGGCGTCCGGGGGAGAAGTCACTGGCGACGATCGTCTGAATGCCGCGGGCCTTGAGGTGACAGATCACGGCCAGCCCGACCGGGCCGCATCCGATGACGATCGCGACATCCCTGCGGGTGATCCCGCTGCGGTTGACCGCGTGCAGCGCCACCGCCATCGGCTCGGTGAGCGCCGCGGTGCCCGGATCGAGGCCGTTGGGCACGGCGAACGTCATCGCGGCCTCGGCCACCACCTGCTCGGCGAAAGCGCCCGGAGCCTTCGGCGACAGACCGGTCAGATGTACACCGCCGTGGGCGCGCAGCAGCGGGAACGCCACCACCGGCGTGCCGGGTTTGAACTCCTTGCCCACCTTGCGGCCCCGTTCGGCGACCACACCGCAGAACTCGTGTCCCATCACCACCGGGGTGTCGCTGCGCACGAAGTCGTGATAGCCGCCTTCGGCCATCACCTCGGTCAGCTCGTCGGCATGATCCTTGGCGTGCAGGTCCGAACCGCAGATGCCGCAGCGCAGCACGTTCAGGACGAGCTGCCGGTCCGCCGGCCGCGGATCGGGCATGTCGACGACGTCGAGCGTGCCGTGCACGCAACTGACCGCTTTCATTCGGCCATCGTCGCACGGTAGAACGTCGGTATGAACACAGTGCGGATGTTGTCCGCAGCCGTCCTGGTCGTGCTGGCCGGTGTCCTCGTCGCTCCGGCTGCGCAGGGCGAGCCCGCCCCCTCGGTCGCGCCCGTCGTCCTGGCCGAGATCCCGCACGACCCCGACGCGTTCACCCAGGGGCTGGAGATGCACGGTTCGGTGCTCTACGAGGGCACCGGGCTGGCCGGGCAGTCGCAGCTGCGCACGGTCGACCCGGCGACCGGGCAGGTGAACCGCGCGGAGCCGATACCGGGGGACTACTTCGGGGAAGGCATCACGGTGGTCGGCGACCGCATCTGGCAGCTCACCTATCAGGACGGCGTGGCCGTGCAGTGGGACCGCGCCACCGTGACGCCGGTGCGGGAAGTCCCGCTGGCGGGTGAGGGCTGGGGCCTGTGCTACGACGGGCAGCGGCTGGTCCGCAGCGACGGCACCGACCGGCTGCGGTTCCACGACCCCGGCGACATGAGCGAGCTCGGCGGCGTCGACGTGACCCGCGACGGCGCGCCGGTCACCGGGCTCAACGAGCTCGAGTGCGTCGAGGGCAGGGTGTGGGCCAACGTGTGGCCCACTGACACGATCGTGCGGATCGACCCCGGCGACGGGGCTGTCGACCTTGTCGTCGACGCTGCCGGCCTGCGGGAACGGGGCATCCCGCCGAGCGCGCAGGTGCTCAACGGCATCGCCCATCTCAACGGCGACGAGTTCCTGATCACCGGCAAGGACTGGCCGACGATGTTCCGGGTCCGGCTCGGATGACCCGCTCCAAGGGCCGCTCGCTGGCCATCGTCACCGTCGCCTACCTGATCGCCGTCGCGGTCGGCTACGCCTGGCTGCTGTGGGGCCCGGCGACCGGCCGGCTGTGGCTGGACACCTTGATCGCCGACATCCTCGCCACGCTCGTGGTGTTCGCGTTCAGCCGCGCCTACCGCAACTCGAGCTTCTACGACGCCTACTGGAGCGTCATCCCGCCGCTGCTGCTGTTCTACTGGTGGAGTCAGGGCGACGGTGACGCGCTGAGGACCTGGCTGATCACCGTGCTGGTGGTGGTGTGGGCGGTGCGCCTGACCGCCAACTGGGTCTACGCATTTCCCGGCCTGCATCACGAGGACTGGCGCTATCCGATGTTCCGTGAGCGGGCGGGACGGTTCGAGTTCGTCGCCGACCTGGTGGCCATCCACCTGATCCCCACCCTGCAGGTGTTCCTCGGGATGGTGCCGGTGTACGTCGCGGTGACGACGCCGGGTGGCGGGTTGGCATGGCTGGCCGTCGTCGCGTTCATCGTCGGTATGGCGGCGGTGACGCTCGAGGGTGTCGCCGATGTGCAGATGCACCGCTTCGTCGCGTCGGCGCGGCCCGGGGACGTGATGGACCGTGGATTGTGGAGCTGGTCGCGGCACCCGAACTACTTCGGAGAGTTCGGCTTCTGGTTCGCGCTGGCGCTGTTCGGGTTGGCGGCCGCACCGCAGGCGTGGTGGCTGTTCGCCGGCGCCGCCGCGATGCTCGCGATGTTCCTGGGAGCGAGCATCCCGATGATGGAAACCCGTAGCCTGCAACGGCGCCCGGGCTATCAGGCGGTCATCGACCGGGTGTCGCGGTTCGTACCCAGGCCGCCGGCGACGGTGCGGGCATGACGCGGCGGGTGGTCATCGCGGGCCTCGGTGACACCGGCGTGCTGACCGCGATGAAGCTGGCCAAACACGCCGACGTGGTCGGCATCTCGACCAAGCCGGGGCTGGTCAGCGGACAGGAGCTGGGTTGGCGGCTGGCCGATCCCGACCATTGGGCGCGGCACAACTGGATCCCGTTCCAGCGATTCCGCGGCCTGGACCGGATCCGCACCGTGCACGGCACCCTGACCGGCGTGGACCTCACCGCGCGCACGGTCACCGTCAGCCGCGCCGACGGATCGACGACCCCGGTCGCCTACGACGCGCTGGTCATCGCGACCGGCGTCACCAACGGATTCTGGCGCCGCCCCGGGCTGCAGGCCGCGACGGAGATCGACGCCGAGCTGCGGGCACCCCACGACCAGCTCGCGGCGGCCCGGTCGGTGATCGTGGTCGGCGGTGGTGCGGCCGCGGTGAGCAGCGCCGCCAACATCGCCGCGAGGTGGCCGCAGATTCGGGTGGACCTGTTCTTTCCCGGTGAGCGGGCATTGGCCGGCCATCACCCGCGCACCTGGGAGCGGGTACGCCGCCGCCTCATCGAGGCCGGCGTCGGGCTGCATCCCGGACACCGGGCCGACTTGCCGCAGGGGTTCACCGGGGACACGCTGACCGCTGGGACGGTGCGCTGGAGCACCGGTCAGCCGGACGTGTCGGCGGACCTGGTGCTGTGGGCGATCGGGCGGGTGCGCCCCAACACCGAGTGGCTGCCGGCCGAACTGCTCGACGAGCACGGTTTCGTGCGGGTCACCCCGCAGTTGCAGGTGCCCGGCCACCCGGAGGTGTTCGCGATCGGCGATGTCGCCGCCACCGACCCGTTGCGGAGCTCGGCGCGCAACCGGGCCGACGGTCTGCTCGCCCGCAACGTGCGCGCGTGGTTCGCGGGCACCCCGCTGCGCAGCTACCGTCCGCCGGCTCGGCGGTGGGGATCGGTGCTGGGCATCCAGCCGGACGGGCTCGAGGTGTTCGCACCCAACGGGCGCGCGTTCCGGTTCCCGGCGTGGACGTTCGAGCGGGTCCTGATGCCATGGATCGTGCGGTGGGGGATCTACCGCGGCATCCGCGACGCTAGACCCGCGGAATCTCGGCGTTGATGCGGTCCAGCAGCTGCGGGTAGCGCTTGGCCTCAGCGTGCCGCCCCGGCTTGCCGCTGCTGACGACCGCCACCGACAGCGCCCGCTGCGGATCGGCCCACACCGCGATGTCGGTCAGCCCGGTGTGACCGAACGCGCCGGGAGCGTCGCGGCCGAACGGCCCGAACCGGGTGGATCCCAGCATGTAACCGGTGCCCCACCGCATCGGCGCCAATCCGGTGGCGATGTCGGGGCGCAACCGTCGGGCCGGGGCGGTCGCCGATCGCAGAGTCTCCGGTGACATGACCCGCACCCCGTCCAGTTCGCCACCGCGACAGAGTATTTCAGCAAAGCGGGAGAGTTCGTGGGCATTGGAGACGGTGTTCGACGACGGAATCACCCCGGTCAGGAACTGGGGCGTGTTGGAGAACGGGATGATCTGCTGCGGCGTGCCGCCGACCGCGGCCTTAAAGGCCTTCGCGATCGGCGCGGGCAGCGGTGTGCCCGTCACGTGGCTGGGCGCCACCAGCGGAACATCTTGCGGCGCAACGCCGTAGTTCGTCCATCGGAAGCCGAGCGGCGCCAGGATCTCGTCGTGCAGAATGTCGCGGATGTTGCGTCCCGTTGCCGCCGAGATGATCTCGCGCATCAGCGGACCCCATGTCACGCCGTGGTACATGTGCACCAGGCCCGGCGGATAGACCGGCTTCATCCTGCCCAGCATGTCGCGGGCGTACTCGCTGTCGTCCATCCGCTTGAGGTCGGGCCGCGGACCGGTGGCGAACGGCACCCCAGCGCTGTGGGTCATGACGTGCCGGATGGTGGTGCGGTCCTTGCCGTGGCTGGTGTAGGTGGGCAGATACTCGCAGACCCGGTCGTCCAGGCCGAACGCGCCGCGCTCGATGAGCATGTGCGCGACGGTGGTGGTGATCGCCTTGGCCGCGGAGTAGACACAGAACGGGGTCTGGGGATCCACCGGGGTCTTCACCGCGTCGGCGGGGTCGTCGGGACCGTTACCCCAGGCATGACCGATCGCGCGGTCGAGCACCACCCGTCCGTCGCGGCGCAGACAGACCTGGATGGCAGGGTGCATGCCCGCCGCGTACCAGTGCTCCGCCGCAGCCCAGATCCGCTCGACGGCGGCCGGGTCCACGGCTGTGTGGTCCTCGGCGCCGACCGAGGTGACGGCGTCGAGGTCGTCGGGGACTGCGATGCGGCCGTCGGTCAGCGCGGGCCCCCGGAGAACATGCCGTTGGCGATCAGCGCCGACAACTGGCCCATCAAGTCACCGGGGGCGGGCTCCGGTGGGGGCGGCAGGTTGGTCAACTGCCAGGACTGGCAGTCACTGGTGGTGAACGAGGTGTCGGTCGCCTCGATGTGCACGACCGCGGGCTTCTTGGTCAGCGCATTGTCGACCAGCTCGTCGCCGGCGGTGCGTTTCCAGTAGCAGGCGCCGCCGTCGATCGGCCCGGCGGACTGGTAGACGCCGGGGGCGATGTCCGCGCCGACCGCGTAGGTTCCGTCCTCGTCGATCGCGGTGCCCTGGGACGGGCCCGGCGGCGGGCCGGGTGGCGGATCCGGTTGCGCGGCCGCGGCCGGCGCCGTCAGCACGGCACACAGGCCCGTCAGCGCTGCCGCAGCTGTCAAAGTGAGCCTCATAGGAAGTCAGTCTAAGTGCCGCGGCGGCGAGACAGAACCCGCCGCCGCGGCATCGATGCGTCGACTCAGCCGGCCATGAACGTGTTGTAGGCCGTCGCCAACTCGCCGGGCAGCACCGTCACGCCACAGGTGCGCTGCGTGTCACCGATCGGCGACAGGATGCCCCGCAGGTCGTAGTACTCGGCCGGGTTGGCGGTGAAATAGCCCCGCAGATTGGCCTCTGCCTCGGCATACGGCTGATTCATCGCCGCGGTGACCACCTGGTTGGCGCCGGGGTGCCCGTCCAGGTAGGAGCGGGCCTGACCCGTCACCGAGCTGACCGTGTCGGCGATGCCGCTGGCACTGCACTGCTCGGCCGGCGCGGCGCCCGCCGTGGGCGCGGCCACGGTGGCTGCGGCGAGACCGCCGAACAGCGCGCCCGCCCCGATGCCGGCGGCGACACGGCGCATTGCGGTTCCACTGGATTTCATGATCGATTCGTCCTTCGTGTCTTGGTTTCACTGCATCCCCGCCCAACTCCAAGGTAGCCGAGATCCGCAGTGCCCAAACCGGTCTCGTGATCAGCTACCGGTGAGCGCGAAAACGTTACAGTCGCAGGGCGTGATCCTCGCCGCACTATCGGGTATCCGTACGGCATAGCGGTCCCGCCATGGTCACGGCGGCATGAAGTCTCTCAGAAATCAGGCCGGTTGCTTAGATGATCGTGATCTCAGGAGCGGTCGACGTCACAATGTCGTCATTTTCTCCGGCCCGGTAGGGTGACGCCCCATGCCAGCTGACGAATCGGGCCCGCAGAGCCACCTCAGCCTGGGCGTCCTCGCCCGCTCCGGCAAAGCCGACGAGCGCAGGCTGGCGATCCACCCGGAGCATTTCGGCCGGATCGACGAGGACCTGCGGCCGCGGATCCTGCTGGAGAGCGGCTACGGCGCCGACTTCGGCGCCACCGACGAGATGCTGGCTCCGTTCGTCGGCGGTATCACGACCCGTGAGGAGATCGTCGCCACGTGCGACGTCATCCTGCTGCCCAAGGTGCAGGCCGCCGATCTCACCGAATTCCGGCAGGGCCAGATCATCTGGGGATGGCCGCACTGTGTACAGGATTACGCACTGACCCAGGCCGCCATCGACCGGCGACAGACCTTGATCGCCTTCGAGGCGATGAACCACTGGCAGCCCGACGGTGGCTTCGGCCTGCATGTCTTCCACAAGAACAACGAGATGGCCGGCTATTGCTCGGTGCTGCATGCGATGGCGCTGGCCGGCATCACCGGGACCTACGGCCGCCGACTACGAGCGACCGTGCTGGGTTTCGGAGCCACCGCCCGCGGCGCGGTCACCGGGTTGAACGCGCACGGCGTCGATGACGTGCGGGTGCTGACCAACCGCGATGTCGCCGCCGTGGCCGCGCCGATCCCGTCCGTGCAGATGCTGCAGATGGGCTCCGACCCCGACAGCCCCGACCGCATCTGGGTGGACACCGACGACGGTCGGCTCCCGGTGGCCGAACTGCTGACGGACAACGACATCGTGGTCAACTGTGTGCTGCAGGATCCCACCGCTCCACAGGTCTTCGTGACCGAGGAAGACCTGGCCTCGTTCACCGCCGGAAGCCTCGTCGTCGACGTCTCCTGTGACGCCGGCATGGGCTTCGAGTGGGCCCGCCCCACCTCGTTCGCCGAGCCGACGATCCAGCTGGCGAACGACGTGCTCTACTACGCCGTCGACCACAGCCCGTCGTATCTGTGGAACTCGGCGACGTGGGAGATCAGCGAGGCGCTGCTGCCCCACCTGGAAACGGTCCTGGCCGGACCGGCGGTCTGGGACGAGACGCCGACGATCGCCCGAGCCATCGAGATCCGAGACGGAACCGTGCGCAATCCGGCGATCCTGGCCTTCCAGCACCGCGAGCAGGGTTACCCGCACCGCAGGTCCTCCGACCGCTAGCGTGGGGGACGTGAAGCTGGATCTGCTCTCCCCGGGCATCGAGGTCGGCCTCGTCACCACGAACCTGGAGCCGATGGTCGCGTTCTACGAGGGGTTCCTGGAGCTCGAGCCGCAGGGCGACATCGACTTCGAGGGCGGCACGCAGCGCCGCTACTCGCTCGGCGCGAACGTGCTGAAACTGGTCACCTACACCACGCCGCCGCCCGCGCCGGCAGCGCCCGGCGGCGGGCGGGCGCAGGCAGGTCTGCGGTACTTCACCATCGGTGTCAACGGGCTGCGCGCGGTGGCGGCGGCCTTCGAGGCCTCGGAGTACGACGTCGTCGAGCCGCTGACGGAGTTCGCGCCGGTGCCGGGCATGGGCTGGATGTTCGTCGCCGACCCGGACGGCAACTGGATCGAACTCTTCGGAGTGCTGTGAGCATTCCCAGCGAGGCGCCGCAGATCCCCACCTGTTACCGCCACCGGGACCGGCAGACCTATGTCCGCTGCACCCGCTGCAACCGGTTCATCTGCGGCGAGTGCATGCGCTCCGCCGCGGTCGGCCACCAGTGCCCGGACTGCGTCGGAGAAGGTGCCCGCACCGTCCGCCCGGCGCGCACCGCGTTCGGCGGCCGGCCGGGCCGCTCGGCGACCCCGGTGGTGACGTACACGCTCATCGGGGTCAACCTGCTGATGTTCCTGCTACAGAGCACGTCGGCAGGGTTGGAACGCGAGCTGGTGCTGTGGCCGCCGGCAGTCGCCGACGGCGAGCTGTACCGGCTGCTGACCTCGGCGTTCCTGCATTACGGGCTGACCCACATCCTGTTCAACATGTGGGCGCTCTACATCGTGGGCCCGCCCCTGGAAATGGCGCTGGGAAGGCTGCGGTTCGGGACGCTGTACTTCCTCAGTGCGCTGGGCGGCTCGGTGTTGGTGTACCTGGCGTCGGAGCTGAACGCGGCCACCGCCGGCGCGTCAGGTGCCGTGTTCGGGCTGTTCGGGGCGATGTTCGTGGTGGGCCGCAAACTGAACATGGACGTGCGGTTCGTCGTCGTGATCATCGCGCTGAACCTGGCCTTCACCTTCGTGATCCCGCTGATCAGCTCGCAGAACATCAGTTGGCAAGGTCACATCGGCGGGCTGGTGACCGGTGCGGCCGTCGCCGCGGCGTTCGCCTACGCGCCCCGGGCCAGGCGCGACCTCGTGCAGGCCGGTGCCGCGGTGACGCTGCTGCTGGTCTTCGCCGGGCTCATCTGGTGGCGCACGACTGAACTGCGGGCGCTGTTCGGGTTAGCGTGAACAGGATGCTGGGGCTACCCGATGACATCCGTGCCTGCCTTTTCGACCTCGACGGCGTCCTGACCGACACCGCGAGCGTGCACCGGCAGGCATGGAAAGCGATGTTCGACGACTACCTTCGTGCGCGCAGCGACCAGACCGGCGACGAGTTCGTGCCGTTCGACGCCGGCGCCGACTACGAGGAGTACGTCGACGGCAAGCCGCGGCTGGACGGTGTGCGGTCCTTTCTCGAGAGCCGGGGCATCACACTCGACGACGCAGAGGTCGAGAAACTCGGACAACGCAAGAACGACAGCTTCACCGACGTGCTGCACCGCGACGGGGTGGAGGTGTTCGAAGGGTCCCGCCGGTATCTCCAGGCTGCCGCCGATGCGGGCCTGCGCCGCGCGGTGGTCTCGTCGAGCGCCAACACCCGCGAAGTGCTCGAGCTGACCGGGCTGGACGCCTTCGTCGAAGCCCGCGTCGACGGGGTGACGCTGCGCGAGGAGCACCTCGCCGGGAAGCCGGCCCCGGATTCGTTCCTGCGGGCCGCCGAACTGCTCGACGTGGCGCCCGCGCACGCCGCGGTGTTCGAGGACGCCCTGTCCGGGGTGGCGGCCGGCCGGGCCGGGGACTTCGGGGTGGTCGTCGGTGTGGACCGGGTCGGACAGGCGGATGCGTTGCGGGACAACGGCGCCGACGTCGTCGTGGGTGATCTGGGGGAGCTGCTGCCATGATGATCGCCGACGAGGCCTTCCCCGTCGAACCGTGGCACGTCCGGGAGACCAAGCTGTGCCTGGACCTGCTCCCGCAGAGCGAGTCGTTGTTCGCCCTGTCCAACGGCCACATCGGCATGCGCGGAAACCTGGACGAGGGCGAGCCTTTCGGTCTTCCCGGAACGTACCTCAACGGCTTCTACGAGAACCGTCCGCTGCCCTACGCCGAAGCCGGTTTCGGCTACCCGGAGGAAGGTCAGTCGGTCGTCGACGTGACCAACGGCAAGCTGATCCGGCTGCTCGTCGAGGACGAGCCGTTCGACGTCCGCTACGGCGACCTGATGGCCCACGAACGGGTCCTCGACCTGCGCGCGGGCACCCTGCGCCGGACCGCGGAATGGCGCTCGCCTGCCGGTAAGCACGTGCGCATCGAGTCGACCCGGCTGGTGTCGCTGGCGCAGCGGGGCCTGGCCGCCATCGAGTACATCGTCGAGGCCCTCGACGAGGACGTGCGCGTCACCGTGCAATCCGAACTCGTCGCCAACGAAGACCAGCCCGCCCCGTCGGACGATCCGCGGGTGGCGGCGCTGCTGGTCAAGCCGCTCGAGCCGGTGGACCACGAAGTGAGCGAACGCGGGGCGTCGCTGATGCACCGCACGCGTGCCAGCGGGCTGATGATGGCGGCCGCGATGGACCACCTCGTCGAGGCGCCCGGCCGGGTTCAGCTCAGTGGCGACGCGGGCGACGACTGGGCACGCACCACGGTGGTGTGCGCACTGAAACCCGGCGAGAAGCTGCGCATCGTCAAATACATCACCTACGGCTGGTCCAGCCTGCGGTCCCGGCCCGCGCTGCACGATCAGGCCGCCGCCGCCATCGCCGCCGCGCGGTTCACGGGGTGGGACGGCCTGCTGGACTCGCAACGCGCCTACCTCGACGAGTTCTGGGATTGCGCCGACGTCGAGGTCGAAGGTGACCCGGACTGTCAGCAGGCGGTTCGTTTCGGGCTCTTCCACGTCCTGCAGGCCAGCGCCCGCGCCGAACGGCGCGCGATCCCCGGCAAGGGCCTGACCGGAACCGGGTACGACGGTCACGCATTCTGGGACACCGAGGGATTCGTGCTGCCCGTCCTGACCTACACCGCTCCCGGATCCGCCGCCGACGCGCTGCGCTGGCGCGCCTCCACCCTCGACATGGCACGCGACCGGGCCCGCGAACTCGGCCTGAAGGGCGCGTGCTTCCCCTGGCGGACCATCCACGGCGAGGAGTGTTCGGGGTACTGGCCCGCGGGCACCGCCGCGTTTCACGTCAACGCCGACATCGCGCTGGCCTTCGAGCGCTACCGGGTGGTGACCGGTGACCAGTCGCTCGAACAGGAATGCGGGCTGAAGGTGCTCGTCGAGACCGCCCGGATGTGGATGTCGTTGGGCCATCACGACCGTCACGGCCGCTGGCGGATCGACGGCGTCACCGGTCCCGACGAGTACACCGCAGTCGTGCGGGACAACGTGTTCACGAACCTGATGGCCGCCGAGAACCTGCGGATCGCCGCCGAGGCGTGCGGGCGGAATCCCGACGACGCAGCCGATCTCGGCGCCGGCAACGAAGAGATCGCCGCCTGGCGGGACGCGGCGGACGCCGTGCACATTCCGTACGACGAGGAACTCGGCGTCCACCCGCAGTGCGAGGGCTTCACCACGCTGCGGGAGTGGGATTTCACCGTGAGCAACGACTACCCGCTGTTGATGCACGAGCCCTACTTCAGGCTCTACTCCTCCCAGGTCGTCAAGCAGACGGATCTGGTGCTGGCGATGCACTGGCAGAGCCACGCGTTCACCGACGAGCAGAAGGCCCGCAACGTCGACTATTACGAGCGGCGCACCACCCGGGACTCGTCGCTGTCGGCGTGTACCCAGGCGGTGATGTGCGCCGAGGTCGGCCACCTCGAGCTGGCGCACGACTACGCGTACGAGGCCGCGTTGATCGACCTTCGCGACCTGCACCGCAACACCAGCGACGGGGTGCATGTGGCCTCGCTGGCCGGCAGCTGGACCGCGCTGGTCCAGGGTTTCGGCGGGCTGCGCGACGACGAGAAGATGCTCTCCCTGGACCCGCACCTGCCGCCGGGCATCACGGGGATGCGGTTTCGGCTGCGGTGGCGCAACTTCGGTGTGATCGTCGACGTCGACCACGACACGGTCACCTACACGCTGCGCGACGGTCCCGAGGGGGAGCTGACCATCCGGCACGCCGGACAGGACCTCCACCTCGACACCCAGAAGCCCACCGAGGTCGCGGTGCGCCCGCGCCACCCGCTGCTGCCGCCCCCTCAGCAGCCGCCCGGCCGCGCACCGTTCCGGCGCAGCCGCGTGTAGCGCGGGCAGCGCGGAATGACCGCGGGTCGTTCGATGACCCAGGTGGGGTGAGGCCTGGTTACCCTGGTGCCAGCAGTCCCCGAGCGAAAGACGTGCCGATGAAGCTCCAGGTGTTGCCCTACGTCACCGTCGAGATCGACGACCGGGTCCGGCGACGTCTGCGTCTGCGCGGTGAGCGCCTGCGCCTCACCCTGCGTGGCTACCTGCGCAGCGCGGCCGACGATGTCGACACCGCCGGGGACCGCGTGCGCGGCATGTGTGACCGCGCCGTCGACCGCGTCGACGCGGTGGTGGCCACCGTCAACGACAAGATCGCCCCGGAGCCCGCGGACCGGCCCACCCTCCGCGTGGTGGACGGCCGGGAAGCCTCCTAGCCGACGGCCCGGCTGCGTCCGCCGCGCCGACATCCGACCGGAGTGGGCGACGCTCAGGCAAGTGTGCTGTCCTAGTCGGGTGATCGGCCAAGGTCTGACAGTGCTTCTGGCGCTCCTGGCCGCGGTGTTCCTCGCGGTCGGCATCGTCGTGCGACAGCGCGCCACCATCGACGTCCCGGCCGAGTACGGCGTGAGCGCCGTGATGTTCAAGACCCTCGTCCGCCGGCCGTTGTGGTGGGCGGGCACCGGGGCCGCGATCGCCGGATATGTGTTCCAGGCGCTGGCGCTGGCGACCGGGTCGCTGCTGCTGGTGCAACCGATCCTGGTGTCGGCGCTGTTGTTCGCGTTGCCACTGAGTGCGCGGCTGGCACGCCGGCGGGTCACCCGTGGCGAGTGGGCCTGGGCGGTGTTGCTGACCGTGGCACTGGCCGTGTTCGTCGTGCTGGCCAAGGCCAGCCCGGGCGACTATGCCGCGTCGCTGTCCACGTCGGCGATCGTCGCGGTGGTGTGCACCGTCGCGGTGCTGGCCTGTGTTGTCGTCGCGGTGCGTACCGCCGGCTGGCGGCGCGCGGTGTTGCTGGCCGTGGCGGTCGGTGTGCTGTTCGGTGTGGTCGCGGTGCTGACCAAGCTCGTCATGCACCTGCTGACCCATCAGGGCGTGCTGGCGGTGGTGACGACCCCGGTGTTGTATCTGCTGGCCGTGCTCGGGGTGATCGCGACACTGTTGCAGCAGTCGGCGTTCCACGCCGGGTCCCTGCAGACCTCGGTGCCCACCATGCTGGTGCTGGAGCCGATGATCGCGGTACTTCTCGGGGCGGTGGTGCTGGGCGAACACCTCGACGTGGGGCGGTGGGACGCCGTGGCGATCGCGGTGGCCACCGCGGCGATGGTGGCGGGCACGATCGCGCTGGGTCGCGACGAAGGCGCCTACGAAGAGGAACTCGAGGCCGCGATCGCCAAGTCGTAGCGGGATCAGGCCGCCGCGCGCTCGGCGAGCGCCCGGCGCAGCCGGATGCGGCCTCGATGCACGCGCGACATGACGGTGCCGAGCGGCACCTCGGTCAGCGCGGCGATCTCTTTGTACGTGCGGCCCTCGACGTCGGCGTGATACACCGCGGTCCGATATGTTGCGGGCAGTCCCCGCATCGCGGCAGCCACCCGCTGGTCTCCGGCCCGTGCGAGCACCTCGTCCTCGGCCGAGCCGGGGCCGGCGGTGCGGCGCGCATGGGTCAGCAGCTGAGGGTCGCTGAACTCGTCGGTGAGCCACAGTGTCGGGCGGTGCTGTTGCCGGCGGTGATTGTTGCGGTGCGTGTTGACCATGATCCGGTAGAGCCAGCCCGACAGGTTGGTCCCCCGCTGGAACGACCCGAACGACGCGTACGCCCTGGCAGCGGTGTCCTGCAACAGGTCCTCGGCGTCGGCGTGGTTGCGGGTCAACGTGAATGCGTGGCGGTACAGTCCGTCGATCGCCGGCACCGCGTCGCGGGCGAAGCGTGTGGTGAGGTCGTCGTCATGGGCAAGACGCATGGTGGTCATCGGGGCTCCTCGGCGGGCGGAATCGGATGAACCAACTCTGTCGCTGGGCATCTCGGATGTCTGCCCGGTTGACCTCCATTCGCGTTCCGGACTGCCCCCGCCTGAACTTCCGGCTAACCCCCCTGCCAGGACGACCAGCGCCGGACCGCGACGGTGATCACCGGGCCGTCCAGTTCGACGCGTTGGTACTGGGGGTACTTGGCGCGCAGGGCGGCGTATCCGGCGGCGACCTCGTCACCGCGCAGGTGGATCGTGGCGGTGCCGTCGACGCGCACCCACCAGAGCCGGTTCCAGTCGTCGTCGTAGTGGTCGACGAGCAGGCTCACGGACGGGTTCGCTTCGATGTTGGCCAGTCGGCGCAGCCGCCTGGTCGACTTCGGCTTGGCGTCCACAGCGGTGTACAGCACGTCGGTGCGGCCTTCGGGCATCGCGAACACCACCGGCACCAGGTGCGGTGCGCCGTCGGCGCCGACCGTGCCCAGCACCGCGACCGGCGAGCTCGAGAACCGCACTGGCGCATCGAACCCCGCTGCTGCATCGAATCCCGACATGAGACCAGGGTAGGGTCACCACCGGCGCACCGGGCGGGTCGAATTCATTCACCGAGACGTCGAGCACCGGTAACCCGGCCGACACCCCACGGCCGTCCGACCATCGGAAGGTTCGGCAGTGATTCTCTCGACGATCTCGTGCGGAGCCCGGCTGGCCCGGATGGTGGGTGTGGTGGCAACCGGTGCACTGCTCGTCGGCGCAGTGGCCTGCGCACCTCCGGAACGCGACGGCTCCGGAACCGAGACACCGTCCGGGGTCGAGGCCGGGCAGACGACGTCGGCCGCGGACTTCGGTGGGATGGCCGAGCTCGTCGAAGCGGCCCAGGCCGAAGGCGAGCTGAATGTCATTGCGCTGCCGCCGGACTGGGCCAACTACGGAGCCATCATCTCGGCCTTCTCCGACAAGTACGGCATCAAGGTCAACTCGGCGCAGCCGGATGCGTCCAGCCAGGACGAGATCAACGCCGCCAACCAGCAGAAGGGGCGCAGCAGCGCACCCGATGTGTTCGACCTGGGCCAGGCAGTGGCGCTGGCCAACACCTCGATGTTCGCGCCCTATCGGGTCGAGACGTTCGACGACATCCCGGCGGCGTTCAAGGATGCCGACGGCACCTGGGTCAACGACTACGGTGGCTACATGTCGATCGGCTTCGACTCGGCCGCCGTGCCGCCGGTCACGGGTGTCGACGACCTACTCGAACCCGAATACCGGGGCAGCGTGGCCCTCAACGGTGACCCGACGCAGGCCGGAGCCGCGTTCTCCGGGGTCATGATGGCCGCGTTGTCGCAGGGCGGGTCGGCCGACGACATCGCCCCCGGTGTCGAGTTTTTCGCCCAACTCAACGAGGCAGGGAACTTCCTTCCGGTCGACCCGACACCGGCGACCATCGAGTCCGGGCAGACGCCGGTCGTCATCGACTGGAACTACACGAACGCCGCGCAGACGAAGAAGCTGCCGTCCTGGACCGTCGTTGTCCCACCGGACAACCCGGTCGCCGGCTACTACTACCAGGCCATCAACAAGGACGCTCCGCACCCGGCGGCCGCCCGCTTGTGGCAGGAGTTCCTGTACAGCGACGAGGGGCAGAACCTGTTCGCCGAGGGCGGGGTTCGCCCGGTCCGGGCCGACAACATGCTGGCCGACGGGACGCTCGACCCGGCGGTGGCCGCGGCGCTGCCCGTCGTGGACGGCCCGGTGACGGTGCCGACACCGCAGCAGACCGAGGCCGCGTCGAAGTACCTCGCGGACAACTGGGCCGCGGCTGTGGGCTGAGGGTGGTCATCTCCGGTCGCCGCGCCGCGCGGATGCTCCGGGAAGCATTGCCGCTGTTGCCGTTCGGCATCGTCGTGGTGGTGTTCCTCATCATCCCGACCATCACGGTGCTGATCGGCGCGGTCTACGCCGACGGGGTGTTCACACTGGACCGGATCGCGGCGCTGTTCACCCGCACGGCGCTGTCCGCGCTGACGAACAGTCTGCTGCTGTCCGCGATCAGCGCGCTGGTGGGTGCCGCGGCGGGAGCGGTGCTGGCCTGGTTGATCGTCAGCGCTGCGCCCGACTCGACGTTGCGGCGGGCGGTGCTGGCCCTGTGTAGTGTGCTGGCCCAGTTCGGCGGCGTGGCACTGGCTTTCGCGTTCCTGGCCACCGTCGGGGTGAACGGCGTGCTGACATTGTGGGTGCAACAGCTCACCGGGTGGAACCTGGCCGGGTCGGGATGGCTGTACAGCCTCGGCGGACTGGTGTTGGTGTACACGTACTTTCAGATCCCGCTGATGGTCATCGTGTTCACCCCGGCTCTCGAAGGGTTGCGCAGCCAGTGGCGCGAGGCGGCCGTCAGCCTGGGTGCGTCGACGTGGGCCTACTGGCGCGACGTCGCCGTGCCGCTGTTGAGGCCGGCGTTCCTCGGTTCGGTCCTGCTGTTGTTCGCCAACGCGTTCGCCGCATACGCCACCGCGGCGGCACTGGTCAGTCAGGGCAGCCTGATCGTGCCGCTGCTCATCCGCACCGCTCTGACCAGCGACGTGGTGCTCGGGCAGGCCGGATTCGCGTATTCGCTGGCGTTGGAGATGATCGTCGTCGTGGCGGTCGTCATGGCCGCCTACCGCCTGGTGGTGCGCCGCAGCGATCGGTGGCTGTCGTGACCGTCGGTGCGCGGTGGACGCGGACGATGTTGTGGGTCGGCTTCGGGTTGTTCTTCCTGTTCCCGCTGTACGCGATGGC
Organism: Mycobacterium sp. G7A2; assembly: GCF_041902445.1. Taxonomy (NCBI): domain Bacteria; kingdom Bacillati; phylum Actinomycetota; class Actinomycetes; order Mycobacteriales; family Mycobacteriaceae; genus Mycobacterium; species Mycobacterium sp. G7A2. The sequence continues at coordinate 254,659 of NZ_CP169251.1, forward strand.
CGACTTCTCCACCCGGAACCGGGACGGGCGCACGTGGCAGGCGTGGGCGAACCTGGTGCACGACGAGGCGCTGTACGACGCGATCGCGGTGTCGGTGCTGTTGGCGGTCCTGACGGTGGCCGGGATGCTGAGCGTGCTGGTGCCGACCATGATCTGGGTGCGGTTGCGGGCCCCGTGGGCCAGGCGCCCGGTCGAGTTCCTGTGCCTGCTGCCCCTGACGATCCCGGCACTGGTGATCGTGGTCGGGTTGCGCAACGTGTATCTGTGGGTGACCTACCTACTGGGTGAGTCGGCGTTGACGCTGGCGTTCGTCTACGTGGTCGTCGTCCTGCCGTTCGCGTACCGGGCACTGGACGCCTCGCTGTCCGCCGTGGATCTGCGCACCCTCACCGAGGCGGCCCGCTCGCTGGGAGCCGGGTGGTTCACCGCCACGCTGCAGGTGGTGGTGCCCAACATCTGGCCGGGCATGGTGTCGGCGGCGTTCATCTCCACCGCGGTGGTGCTGGGGGAGTACACCATCGCCTCGCTGAGCGGATACCAGACCCTGCCGGTGCAGATCGTCCTGCTGGGCAAGAGCGACGGCCCCACCTCGGTGGCCGCGTCGCTGGCGACGCTGGTGTTCGGTTTCGTCCTGTTGTCGGCGCTGTCGCTGCTCACCCGGCGGCGCCGCAGAACCGCAGCGGCGGCGCGATGAGCCGCGGCGAGGACGGCGGTCAGGCCCTCGACATCGACGAACTCACCCGCGTCTACGGAGACTCACGAGCCCTCGACGGCCTGACGCTGCACATCCGGCCCGGTGAACTGGTGGCACTGCTGGGCCCGTCCGGGTGTGGGAAGACCACCGCGCTGCGGATCGTGGCGGGGTTGGACGAGGCGACGTCGGGGACGGTGTCGGTGGCGGGGGTGGACCTGCACCGGACGCCGGCGAACCGGCGCGATATGGGCATGGTGTTTCAGGCCTACAGCCTGTTCCCGCATCTGAGCGTGCTCGACAACGTCGCGTTCGGGCTCAAGATGCGTGGCAGGGGCAGAAGGGAGCGACGCGACCGCGCGGCCCGGATGCTCGACCTGGTCGGGCTGGCCGCCTATGCGGACAGGTACGCCACCGAGTTGTCGGGAGGTCAGCAGCAGCGGGTGGCGCTGGCCCGGGCGCTGGCGATCGAACCGCAGGTGTTGCTGCTCGACGAGCCGCTGTCAGCGCTGGATGCCAAGGTGCGCGTCCAGTTGCGCGACGAGATCAGGCGGGTCCAGTCCGAGGTGGGGACCACCACGCTGCTCGTCACCCACGACCAGGAGGAGGCGTTGGCGATAGCCGACCGGGTCGCGGTCATGAACAGGGGTCGACTGGAACAGGTGGCCGCGCCCGCGCAGCTGTACGCCCACCCCGCAACGCCGTTCGTCGCCGACTTCGTCGGCCTGAACAACAAGGTGCCCGCACACGTGTCCGGCGGCCGGGCGACGCTGCTCGGAGTCGGCGTCCCGACCCTGCCGGGGTCGGTGGACCACGGCGCCGGCACGGCCCGGGTCCGGCCCGAATCCCTCACCGTGAGTGGTGATCCCGCGGGCTCGGCCACGGTCGCCTCGGTGGCGTTCCTCGGGGCCGTCTCCCGGGTTGCGATCACGCTCGCGGACGGGGTGGCGCTGACGGCCCAGATGCCGAGTTCGGCTGCCCGGCGGCTGGCGTCCGGCGACCGCGTCACCGTCGGAGTGGAACCCGACGGCGTCCTCGTGGTTCGTGACTGAGTCGTCCGCGACTGAGGTATCAGACGTCGCGAACGGGCTCGATGCCCAGGTCGCGGTAGCTGACCAACGCGACGAAGGGGACACCGCGGGCGGCGAAGCGGCCGGCGGCGATGTCGCCGCGGTCGACCATCGGAATGACGCCGGCGACCACGGCGCCCAGCGCGGTCACGCGCTCGAGGGCGATCTCGGTGGAGCCGCCGGTGCTGATGACGTCGTCGACGAGCAGGACCCGGTCACCCGCCTGCAGGCGCGTGCCCTCGATCCACTGCTCCCGGCCGCGCTGCTTCTGTTCCTTGCGCACGGAGAACCACGCCTTGCCCGTGACCATTGCGACGCCGTGTGCCAGCGGGTCGGCACCCATGGTCAGTCCCCCGACGGCGTCGTACTCGATGCCGTGGGCCGAGGCGAGATCGGCGACGGCGCGGCTGACCACCGCCAGGCGCTCTCCGGTGTCGACGGCGTACTTGCCGTCGATGTAGTCGTGGCTGAGTTGGCCGCTGGCCAGCCGGAACGGTTCGGCGCGGTGCTCGTGTCCGCGGTCGCGGATCAACTCGAACGCCGCCTGCCAGGTCTGCGGGCGCGGAGGGTTGTGCTCAGCCATGACGGGGATGGTAGTTCAGCTCCGGCGCGCCCGTTGCGCCAACTCGACCGTGGCCGAACGTAATTCGTCGATCGAATTGATGGGGCCGGCGTATCCGATTCGGGTGTAGGCCATCCCGCGATCGGTGTCCAGCCGCAGGTCCAAGCCGTATCGGTCGGCGCTGGTGCAGGTCGCGGCGACGGTGTCGGGATAGCCGCCCAGCGTGCGGGCCATCGCCACCAGGCTGTCGGCATGGTCGGCATTGAGGTGCGCCACCGCACCCGCCGCCCGCGGGGTCACCGGATCCGGTTCGGCGGCGGCGTAGTCCGGGCCCGTCGTCGAATCCATCCGGCCGTAGCCGCCCACCCAGCGCACCCGGGACACCCGCAGCACCCACAGCGTGAAGTCGCTGTAGTCGATGTAGTACCTCGCGGCGGCGACCGCGCTCAGGTGCGCGGCCCGGGCGGCGTCGCGTTCGTCGCCGACGGGCTGCTCGACGTGCCCGGCGAGCGTGACCCTGCCACTGGCCAGCGGGTCGGCCTGGCTGCTGGGGGCGACGATCGCCAGGCTGGCTCGCGGGTCGTGGGCGAGGTTGCGGCCGTGCTCGGCCAGGTTCGACACACACAGCACCGGTGCCCCGCCCAGCAAGCCGTAGGTGACGAACGACGCCCACGGGTCCCCGTCGGCGGTCAGCGAGGCCAGGGTGCCGGTGTTGGTGGCTGCCGCGATGGTTCGCGCCTCCTCGGCCGCCGACGGGCGCCGGGTGTCGGCGGGTTCGGTCAGCGCAGGGGGGACGGTGGGTGCGTCGCCGGGATCACCGTGGTCGCGTGTCGGGCCTGCGGAGCTCACCCCCGGCACGATAGCGGGTGGCCGGATCGGGTCGGCGTGGCGCCGAAACAAAATGACGCGGACGTCGATTGATCGTCTCCCGTCAGCAACTGCACTCAGCGGATTCGGCGGTGCGGATGTGCGAGAATCTCGGTGAGAACACCGACCTGCCGAGCAACCGATCCGGGCAAGAATTGGGGCACCATGGGCGAGCCTTCGTTGCGCGCCGCCGCGCTCGCCGGTCTGGTCTCGGCAGGTCTGTTGATCGCCGGCCCGGGCGCGGCGCCGGCCGTCGCGCAGCCCTCCGATTCCGGAACCAGCAGCCAGGGTTCCGACAGTGCCGGTGACGGCTCGGGGGAGGACAGCACCGCCAGCAAAGCCGACGCGGACGATTCCGCCGGGGATGACGACGGTGATGCCGGGGAAACCGGCGACTCCGATCCGCCGACGATCCGCTCCGATGCACTCGACGACGCCGCGGAATCCGGGGACTTCGGGGACTTCGACGGCGACACCCTGGTCCCGATCGACGACGAGGACACCGCAAGTGAGCGTGACGGCTCCAGCCGCGGTCCGCTCCCGCCGCCGAAAACCCCGCGGATGTTCGACTACAGCAACTCCTCGATCACCATGAGGATTCCGGTGCCTCGCCTGCCTGCGGCCGACGAGATACCCGCCGGGACGTGGCCGACGGTCTCGTCGTTCTACACGACCGTCGAGGTCTCCGTACCGACCCTGCAGGGATTCCTCCAGTCGCTGGTCGTCAACCCCACGCCGGCCCCGCCGGGTCCGTCCATCCGCACCCAGGAGGAGGAGCCCGTCGTCGACGCGGCGACCGGCACGACCACCGCGGGCGGCGGAGGCGGCGGCGTGATGTCCGAAGCCCCGGTGATGCGCGCACCGCTCGTGGTGGCGGTGCCCCGCGTCGCCACCGTGGGCGGGCAGGGCGCCCGGCCGGTGGAGGCGGTCGCCGCTCCCGCGCCAGGTGTGACGGCGCCCGGCACCGCCGGTGTGCGCACCCCGGTGATCCGTGGCTCGCTGCCGCCGAGTGCCGAATCGGCACCGCAGTCGGTGTCGACCCCGCTGTCCGGCCCACCCCCTCGGTTGGGATATCCCCGCGCGCTGACCAACCCGACGCTGGCCGAGCTGGCCGCGGTGGCCCTGCCCGGCGTCGCGGGACTGCTGCTGCTGACGTTCGGCGGCGGTGTCATCGGATACCGGCAGGCCAACAGTCTGCGATACGTGCGCACCCCCGGCGCCGAACGCTTCCTGCCTTGACCCGCTTCGGCGCGGGCCGGGTGCTCGGTGATCTGATTCTCGCTCCGCTCGGGTGATTCATTTCCGTCAGACCTGGGTAGGTTGGAAACACCTATGGACGACAGCACTCGCACCCGCTCAGCAGGCCCGGCGGAGGGCAGCCACGTCGAAGACGGGGTAGTCGAACACCCGACCGCCGAAGACTTCACCCACGCGCGCGCCCTCCCCGAGGACCGCGTGTGGTTCAAGAAGGCGGTCTTCTACGAGGTTCTGGTACGCGCCTTCTACGACTCCAACTCCGACGGCATCGGCGACCTACGCGGCCTGACCGAGCGAATGGACTACATGAAGTGGCTGGGCGTGGACTGCCTGTGGCTGCCGCCCTTCTACGACTCCCCGCTGCGCGACGGCGGCTACGACATTCGGGACTTCTACAAGGTCCTTCCCGAGTTCGGCACCGTCGAGGATTTCGTCGAGCTGCTCGACGCCGCACACCGCCGCGGCATCCGCGTCATCACCGACCTCGTCATGAACCACACCTCCGATCAGCATCCGTGGTTCCAGGAATCGCGCCGTGATCCCGACGGCCCCTACGGCGATTTCTTCGTCTGGAGTGACACCAGCGAGCCCTACCCCGACGCGCGGATCATCTTCGTCGACACCGAGGAGTCCAACTGGACATTCGACCCGGTGCGGCGGCAGTTCTACTGGCACCGGTTCTTCTCGCACCAGCCCGACCTGAACTACGACAACCCTGCGGTGCAGGAAGCGATGATCGACGTGCTGCGGTTCTGGCTGGACCTCGGCATCGACGGCTTCCGCCTCGACGCGGTGCCCTACCTGTTCGAGCGGGAGGGCACCAACTGCGAGAACTTGCCCGAGACCCACGCCTTCCTCAAGCACTGCCGCAAGGTCATCGACGACGAGTTCCCGGGCCGGGTGCTGCTCGCCGAAGCCAACCAGTGGCCCGCCGATGTCGTCGAGTACTTCGGGGACCCCGAGACCGGTGGCGACGAATGCCACATGGCGTTCCACTTCCCGCTGATGCCCCGCATCTTCATGGCGGTGCGCCGCGAGTCGCGCTTCCCGATCTCGGAGATCCTCGCCCAGACCCCGGACATCCCGGAGATGGCGCAGTGGGGGATCTTCCTGCGCAACCACGACGAGCTGACGCTGGAGATGGTCACCGACGAAGAGCGCGACTACATGTACGCGGAGTACGCCAAGGATCCGCGCATGAAGGCCAACGTCGGCATCCGCCGGCGCCTGGCGCCGCTGCTGGACAACGACCGCAACCAGATGGAGCTGTTCACCGCGCTGCTGCTGTCGCTGCCCGGTTCGCCGGTCCTGTACTACGGCGACGAGATCGGGATGGGTGACATCATCTGGCTGGGCGACCGCGACGCGGTGCGCACCCCGATGCAGTGGACCCCCGACCGCAACGCGGGATTCTCCACCGCCACCCCCGGGCGGCTCTACCTGCCGCCCAACCAGGATGCGATCTACGGCTACCAGTCGGTCAACATCGAAGCCCAACGCGACACCTCGACCTCGCTGTTGAACTGGACCCGCACGATGCTGTCCATCCGCCGCCGGCACGATGCGTTCGCGGTCGGGTCATTCCGCGAGTTGGGCGGCACCAACCCGTCGGTGCTGGCGTATGTGCGCGAACTGGAGCAGGACGGCCGCACCGACGTCGTGCTGTGTGTGAACAACCTGTCGCGTTTCCCGCAGCCCATCGAACTCAACCTGCAGGCCTGGAACGGACACATCCCGGTGGAGATGACCGGTCACGTCGAGTTCCCCCGCATCGGCAATCTGCCCTATCTACTCACCCTCCCCGGCCACGGCTTCTACTGGTTCATGCTGCGACCCGACCCCACCGAGGGAGGCGAGCAGTGATGACCGTCGACAATCTGCCCTTCGCCGACTGGATCGTCAGCCAGCGCTGGTACGCCGGGCGCAGCCGAGAACTGGCCTCCGTACGACCTTCGGCCGTCACCGCGTTGTCCGACGGCGTCGAACTGGTGCTGCTCGACGTGGCCTACACCGACGGCGGCACAGAGCGTTACCAGGTGCTGCTGCGCTGGGGCGCCGAGCCGATCGACGAGTACAGCGACGTCGCCACCATCGGAACCGTCGCGGGACCCGACGGGGAGCGGGTGGCCTGCGATGCGCTCTACGATCCCGACGCGGCGCAACAGCTGCTGTCCCTGATCGATTCGTCGGCCTCCATCGGTGCTCTGCGCTTCGAGAAGGAACCCGGCGCCGACCTGCCGACGACCGCTGTTCCGCGCATGGCGGGCGTCGAGCAGAGCAACACCAGCGTCATCTTCGAGGACCGGGCGGTGCTCAAGGTCTTCCGTCGCCTCACCCCCGGCATCAACCCCGACATCGAGCTGAACCGGGTGCTGGCCCGGGCGGGCAACCCACACATCGCGCCGCTGCTCGGCTCGTATGAGACCGCCTGGGATGCGGCGGGTTCGCAGCCCTGTGCGCTCGGCATGGTGACCGAGTTCGCCGCCAACAGTGCCGAGGGCTGGGACATGGCCACGGCCAGCACGCGCGACCTGTTCGCCGAGGGCGACCTCTATGCCGACGAAGTCGGCGGTGACTTCGCCGGCGAGTCCTACCGGCTGGGTGAGGCGGTGGCCTCCGTGCATGCCACGCTGGCCGCCGAACTCGGCACGTCCACCATGGATTTCCCGGTCGACACCGTGCTCGAGCGGCTGCAGTCCGCCGCCGCATCCGTGCCCGACCTGGGCGGGCACGCCGCCCTGATCGAGGAGCGGTACCGCAAGCTCGCCGGCCAGCAGATCACGGTACAGCGGGTGCACGGCGATCTGCACCTGGGGCAGGTGCTGCGCACGCCGGAGAACTGGCTGCTGATCGACTTCGAAGGCGAGCCGGGACAGCCGCTGGAGGAGCGGCGCAGGCCCGATTCCCCGTTGCGCGACGTGGCCGGCGTGCTGCGATCCTTCGAGTACGCCGCCTATCAGCGGCTGGTCGACCTGTCCGCCGACCACGAGCGGGACCGGCAGGTTGCCGCGCGGGCACGGGAATGGGTCCAGCGCAACAGCACCGCGTTCTGCGAGGGCTACGCGGCGGTGGCCGGAACCGACCCCCGCGAGTCGGGTGAGGTGCTGGCCGCCTACGAACTCGACAAGGCGATCTACGAAGCCGCGTACGAGGCCAAGTTCCGGCCGTCCTGGCTGCCGATCCCGATGCGGTCGATCCAGCGCATTCTCGGTTGATCCGCGGAGGTCGAGAGCAGAGCTGGCAACCGTGACCGCCGGGTAGGTCACCGCCGCTCTTCGGCTCCTACTCCGGCCCGCCCGGCCGGCGGCAGTCGGGAACCCGACGCCGACTCGGCGGTCACGGTTGCACAGCATCTTCAAGCTAACACACAGCGCGCCGAAAAACGCTGAACTGGGCTGCTAAGCGCAGTGTCGCGCAACGTCTTTCAGGTGGCCGGTGCTCGGGCTACTCGGGGATGGCCTCGAGGACGACCAGTCCGCGCGCGGCGACCTCGAAGGTGGCCGACGCCTTGAGGGTCTTCGCGTCGTCGGGCACCACCCCGGTCGCCGTGTCGATGAGGGGGCGCCACTGCGGCGCGAACTTCTTCTTCGGCGCCTTGAACTTGATCGGCTCGTAGTGGGCGTTGAAGAACAGCAGGAACGACGCGTCGGTGACCCGGATTCCGCGCAGGTCCATGTAGGGAATGGCATTGCCGTTGAGGTAGACCGCGATCGACTTCGCGTAACCGGTGCCCCAGTCCTCGCTCGACATGACCGAGCCGTCCGGGTTGAGCCACAGGATGTCGGGCAGTCCGCCCGCCTCGATGGGCTGCCCGGTGAAGAACCGGCGCCGGCGGAACACGGGATGCGCGGTACGCAGCTGTGACACGGTGCGGGTGAACTCCATCAGATCGGTGTCCGCCGCCGACCAGTCCACCCAGGACAGCTCGTTGTCCTGGCAGTACACGTTGTTGTTGCCCTGCTGGGTGCGGCCGAGTTCGTCGCCGTGCGCGATCATCGGGACACCCTGGGACAGCAGCAGCGTGGTCAGGAAGTTGCGTTGTTGCCGGGCGCGCAACGTGTTGACCTCGGCGTCCTCGGTGGGGCCTTCGGCGCCACAGTTCCAGGACCGGTTGTGGCTTTCCCCGTCGTTGTTGTCCTCGCCGTTGGCCTCGTTGTGTTTCTCGTTGTAGGAGACCAGGTCCCGCAACGTGAAACCGTCGTGGGCGGTGATGAAGTTGATCGAGGCGACGGGTCGCCGCGCGGTGTTCTCGTAGAGATCGGCCGAGCCGGTGAGCCGGGAGGCGAACTCGTCGAGGGTGGCGGGCTCGCCGCGCCAGTAGTCGCGCACGGTGTCGCGGTACTTGCCGTTCCATTCCGTCCACTGCGGCGGGAAGCCGCCGACCTGGTACCCGCCGGGTCCGACGTCCCACGGCTCGGCGATGAGTTTGACCTGACTGACCGTCGGATCCTGCTGGACGAGTTCGAAGAACGTCGACAACTTGTCGACGTCGTAGAACTCCCGGGCCAGGGTGGAGGCCAGGTCGAAACGGAACCCGTCGACGTGCATCTCGGTCACCCAATACCGCAGCGAATCCATGATCAGCTGCAGCGAATGCGGGTGACCGACGTTGAGGCTGTTGCCGGTTCCGGTGTAGTCCATGTAGTAGCGCTTGTCGTCGTCGACGAGGCGGTAGTAGGCGGCATTGTCGATGCCCCGCATCGACAGCGTCGGACCCAGGTGGTTGCCCTCGGCGGTGTGGTTGTAGACCACGTCGAGGATGACCTCGATGCCCGCTTCGTGCAGCGTGCGCACCATGGTCTTGAACTCCTGCACCTGCCCGCCGGGGTTGGGGTTGGAGCTGTACTTGGAGTCCGGGGCCAGGAAACCGATGGTGTTGTAGCCCCAGTAGTTGGACAGGCCCTTGTCGACGAGCGTGGAGTCGTTGGCGAAGTGGTGCACCGGCATCAGCTCGATCGCGGTGATCCCCAGCGCGACCAGGTGGTCGATGATGGCCGGGTGGGCGACCGCGGCGTAGGTGCCGCGAATCTGCTCCGGGATGTCGGGGTGCGTCTCGGTGAGGCCTTTGATGTGGGCCTCGTAGATGACGGAGTCGGCGTATTCGTGGCCGGGCGGGCGGTCCACCCCCCAGTCGAAGTACGGGTTGATGACCACGCACTTGGGCATGCTGGCCGCCGAGTCGTCGTCGTTGCGGCTGTCGGGGTCGCCGAAGTTGTAGCTGAACAGCGACTGGTTCCAGTCGAACGTCCCGTCGATGGCCTTGGCGTAGGGGTCGAGCAGCAACTTGTTCGGGTTGCAGCGCACGCCGGCCCCGGGGTCATAGGGGCCGTGGATGCGGTAGCCGTAGCGCTGCCCGGGCTCGATGTTGGGCAGAAAACCGTGCCAGACGAATCCGTCCACCTCGGGCAGCGTGATGCGGGTTTCCGTGCCGTCCGCGTCGAACAGGCACAACTCGACCAGCTCGGCGGCCTCACTGAACAACGCGAAGTTCGTGCCGGACCCGTCGTAGGTGGCGCCGAGGGGGTAGGCCTTGCCGGGCCACGGCTCGACAGCCATGACGTTGCCCGGTGAGCTGGCGATCTCGGTCAAGGCGATTCTCCTGTGCTAGCGCGATGCGGATTCGTCGGATGACGGCGTGTGGCGACCCTATGGGATGCCCACCCGAGGGGGTGGTGCAACCGTCGGGTGGGTCACAGGTCAGGACGCGACGTCGACCCCGGCAGAGCGCAGCGCCTCGACCGCCTGCGCGGTGGTCGCCGGCGACACGCCGGCGGTCAGGTCCAGCAGCACCCGGGTGGCGAATCCGGCGGCGACCGCATCGGCTGCGGTGGCCTTCACACAGTGGTCGGTGGCGATGCCCACGACGTCGACAGCCTCGACGCCCCGGGAGCGCAGCCACTCGGCCAGTCCGGTGCCGTCGTCGTCGGCACCCTCGAAGCCGCTGTAGGCGGCGGTGTAATGGCCCTTCTTGAACACCGCCTCGATCGGCGCGGTGTCCAGGTCGGGGTGGAACTCCACCCCGCCGGTGTCGACCCGGCAGTGCGGTGGCCACGAGTCGACGTAATCCGGGTGGTCGGAGAAATGCCCGCCCGGGTCGATGTGGAAATCCTTGGTGGCCACCACGTGTGCGTACCTCGAGCCGCCGCCCAGCAGGGCGTTGATGCCGCGCGCCACGTCCGCGCCCCCGGCGACAGCCAGCGAGCCGCCCTCGCAGAAGTCGTTCTGCACGTCGACGATGATCAGCGCTTTCTTCGAGGCGGTCACGTGCCCACGGTATCGCTGGTGCGGTCCACCCGCTGGTGAGCAGTCAGGAACAGGTGGTCGAACGTGGCGCGGGGCGGCAGGGTCTCCTCGTAGTCGAGGCCGGCGAAATCGACCAGCAACCGTTCGGCGAGCATCCGCAGTTTCACGTTGGTCTCCTGCGAGCGCCACCGCAGCAGCTCGAACGCGGTGTCCGCATCGACCCGGTAGACCAGCATCAGCATCCCCTTGGCCTGTTCGATGACGGAGCGGTTCTCGGTGATCTCGTCGAGCGCCGCGCTGACCATCGCCTTGGCCATTGCCTCGTTGGGGGTGACGTCGACGTAGAAACCGTGGGTGCCGATCAACCGGCCGTCGGCATCGCGGAGCTGATCGCCGATGACGACCACCTCGTGCACATCGCCGCGGGTGTCGATGATGCGATGCCGCGTCGAGAACGTCCGGTGCTCGCGGCGCATCTCCTCTAGGGTCGCCGCGACCTGCCGGTAGTCGTCGGGGTGCTTGTGCGAGAGCACCAGTTCGGTGGTCGGGGTCACGGTCCCGGGCTGATAGCCGTGCAGGAGCTGAACCTCGTCGGACCACTCCCACCGTTCGTCGGCGAAGTGGAAGCGAAACCAACCCACCAGCTGGGGCGCGCCACCGGCGAGCGCCTGCTCCAGGGAGTCGTCACTGGTCACAGCAGTAGATTAGCGTGACCGCCGGTTCCGTCCGGCGCGATCCGCAGGCCCTACTTGCTGGGCGGCCGAAGCACTTTCATCGCCATCTGCATCACCGGCGCGGGAACCCGGTCCTTCATCGTCAGCGCGGTGTCGGCGACACGGGTGCGCACCGGCGTGCCCCGGCCGAAGACGCGGTTGAGCGGACCGCCGGTGGGTTCGAGGTCGACGTGCAGCGGAGGCTTCCCGTCGGCCGCGCCGAGCGCCTTGGAGATGACGATCCGCTGGATCTCGCTGGTGCCCTCGAAGATGGTGTACAGCTTGGCGTCGCGGTACCACTTCTCGACGGGGTGGTCGGAGATGTATCCCCAGCCGCCCATGGTCTGGATGGCTCGTTCGGTGGTGCGCACCGCGAGCTCGCTGGCGGCCAGTTTCGACATCGATCCTTCGCCGCGCTCGAACGCCACACCGGTGGCGGCCATCCACGACGCCCGCCAGGTCAGCAACCGCGCCGCATCCAGACTGGTGGCCAGGTCGGCGAGCGGGAACGCGATGCCCTGGTTGTCGATGATGGGCGCGCCGAAGGCCTCACGCCGATTGGCGTATTCCGTGACGTACTCCAACGCCGCCCGGGCGATGCCGAGAGCCTGCGCGGCGACCATGGGGCGGGTCTGCTCGAACGTGCCCAACGTTGCCGATCCCGACCGCTTGGGCCCGCCCTCGCGCACGCGGGCCAGCCGCCGCTCGAGTTTCTCCTGCCCGCCGAGCAGATGGTCGGCGGGCACGCGGACGCCGTTGAACTTCAGCTCGGCGGTGTGCGACGCCCGGCAGCCCAGTTTGTCGAGCTTGCGGACCATCTCCAGGCCCGGCAGACCGCCGGGGACGATGAACAGACCCTGCCCGCGGTGCCCGAGTTCCTCGTCGACGACGGCGTTGACCACGTGCACATTGGCGATGCCGCCGTTTCCAATCCACATCTTGTGTCCGTCGATGATCCAGTCCGCGTCGGGGCCCGAGCCGTCGCGGCGCGCCCTGGTGCGCAGGTTGCGCACGTCGCTGCCACCCTCGGGTTCGGAGATCGCCAGCGCGGCCAGCTTCAGGTCGCCGGGGGTACCGAAACACTCCGGCGCCCACTGCAGCATCTGTTCGGGGGTGGCGGCCTGCCCGATGGCCGACAGCGCCAGCGCCGGCATCACCACCGCCAACCCGATCCCCGCGCAGCCCCAGAACAGTTCCTCCATGAACATCGGCAGCGACAGCCCGGTCGGGTCACCGATCAGGTCCCGGTAGAACAATGGACTGTAGAAGCCCTGCTCAGCGGCCTGTTCCAGGACCGGCCAGGGAAACTCCTGGCGCTGGTCGTACTCGGCGGCGACGGGGCGGATGACCTGTTCGGCGAACTCGTGGGTGCGGCGGGCCAGGTCGTGCTGGGCTGCTGTCGGGGTGATGTTGAACGTCATCGGTGCCCCACCGTCGCTGTCGTGAACATGCGCATCTCCCCACGTCGTTGTGCCTAACGTGGCAAGTACCCAAAGCCGGCGAAAAATTCACGGCGGGAAGGGCGTGGCGCATGAAGTTTGCTGTGGGCGCCCTGCGGCAGCGTGACGGGATCACCTGCGGGCCGGCGGTCGCCGTGGTCGCCGGGGCGATGCTGGACGCTGAGTACGGTTCGATGCTGCGCGAGGCCGGCGTGGCTGATGCCTGGTTCGCCAGGGAACAGCAGCGCGTGCACGCCCAGGTGAACGCCGTGTGGCCGCGCCGTCTGGGAACCACGCCGGCGGGAATGGCACGTGCGCTCACCGAACGAGCCCGGGTGTGCGGGCTGCGCTACCGGTGGCGGTGCCGGCGAGGGCGATGCGACCGACTGGCCGATGTGCTCGCCGCGGTGGGCGAAGGCCGGCCGGTGGCGGTGCTCATCGGGCGCGTCGTCCCGCGGCACTGGGTGCTGCTGGTCGAGGTCAGTGGCGACGCGCTGCGGTGCTACGAGCCGTCCTCCGGGGCGACTCGGTCGGTGTCGGTGGACGCGCTGCGCCGCGGACGCCTGACCGGACTCGGCTTTCCGCGGGCTTTCGCCTTCGTGCTGCCGAGCGGCGCGACGCGGGCTGTCACGGCCTGATCGCGCGGAGCGGCGGAGCCCGCCGTGGCCTCGGCGATGCGCTTCTCCGCTTCACCGATCGAGATGCGCAGCCGCCGCGCGAGCACTTCGGCCCAGGGAGCGCCGGCAAACTGCACCGGGGGCGGCCCGGTGACCAACCGCGCCAGCAGACGCCGCTGCAGCGCGGCCAGCCGACGTTCCATGGCGTCCAGGCGCAGCAGCAGCGCCCGCTGATCGGCCGGGCGCAGGGTGTGTACCGGCAGGTCGGTCAGGGCTTGAAAGGCGCTCAAAGCGTCATCTGCGGCGTCGAGCACAGGGGTCACGGCGGTCGTTTCACGGACAAGCGGGCTGTTCGAACTCATGTTCGACAGAGTACGGAGTCGGACCGACAACTCGATACGCTGAACCGATGGCCAGACGCATCGCGACCGCCGAGCCGGTTTCAGGGGCCGACCTGCTCGAGTTCATCCGACCGCGGCACCGCATGGTGCTGACCACCCACCGCCGCGACGGGTCGCTGCAGAGCTCGCCGGTGACCGGTGGGGTGGACGGCGACGGGCGCCTGGTGATCGCCTCCTATCCGCAGCGGGCGAAGTCGGTCAACATCCGCCGCGACCCGCGCACGAGCGTCGTCGTGCTCTCCGACGACTTCGACGGGCCCTACGTCCAGGTCGACGGGGACGGCGAAGTCCTGGACCTGCCCGAGGCGCTCGAACCGCTCGTCGACTACTTCCGGTCGGTTGCCGGTGAGCACTCCGACTGGGATGACTACCGCCGGGCGATGGTCGAGCAGGGCAAATGTCTGATCCGGATCACCCCGCGGCGCTGGGGCCCGGTCGCCACCGGCGGGTTCCCGCCCCGGTGAGACGCACTGCGCCGAGGTCGGCGGGGACGTCAACAGGTGACTGTGGTAGTCAGAGCTAGCGCACGCGTTGCGTCAGCTAGCACGTCAAACTATAGTCTGGACACATGTCCAGGAGGGTTCGGATTCCTTGCTCCAATCGATTTGGCCTGCTCAGTGCGGCATTCCATCCGGATCCTCGCGCGTGAGCGCGGCGCGGGGTATGTGCGTGAGCGCGGCGCGGGGTATGCGCGTGAGCGCTGCGCGGGGTATGTGAGCTGACCATGCGCATTGCGTTGCTGTCCTATCGGAGCAAGACCCATTGCGGTGGCCAGGGCGTCTACGTACGACACCTGAGCCGCGGCCTGGTCGAGCTCGGCCATGACGTGGAACTCTTCTCCGGGCAGCCGTACCCGGACGGTCTGGATCCGCGGGTGCGCCTGACCAAGGTGCCCAGCCTGGACCTCTACCGCGAGCCCGACCCGTTCCGGATCCCGCGGCCCAGCGAGATCAAGACCAGCATCGACGTCCGCGAACTGCTGACCACGTGGACTGCGGGCTTCCCCGAACCCAAGACGTTCAGCATGCGGGTGGCCCGGCTGCTCGCCGACCGGCGCGCCGACTTCGACGTCGTGCACGACAACCAGTGCCTGGGTACCGGTCTGTTGGCGATCGCCGAGGCCGGGCTGCCGGTGGTGGCCACCGTGCACCATCCGATCACCCGGGACCGGGTCCTCGACGTCGCCGCGGCGAAGTGGTGGCGCAAGCCGCTGGTGCGCCGGTGGTACGGCTTCGCCGAGATGCAGAAGGACGTAGCACGCCGGATTCCCGAGCTGGTCACTGTGTCGTCGACCTCGGCCGCCGACATCGCCGAGGACTTCGCGGTCAGCCCCGACCAGCTGCATGTCGTACCGCTGGGAGTGGACACCGAGTTGTTCCAACCCGCGCCGAACCGGGTGCGCAACCGTGTCATCGCGATCGCCAGCGCCGACGTGCCGCTCAAAGGCGTGAGCCACCTGCTGCACGCCATCGCCCGGTTACGCATCGAGCGTGATCTCGAGCTGCAGCTGGTCGCCAAGCTCGAGCCCAACGGCCCGACCGAGAAGCTGATCGCCGAGTTGGGTATCTCCGACATCGTGCACAGTTCCAGCGGGTTGTCCGACGCCGAACTGGCAGAGCTGCTGGCCTCCGCCGAGGTGGCGTGCATCCCGTCGCTGTACGAGGGCTTTTCGCTTCCCGCGGTGGAGGCGATGGCCAGCGGGACTCCGATTGTCGCCAGCCGGGCCGGTGCGCTGCCCGAAGTGGTCGGACCCGACGGTGAATGTGCGCGGCTGGTCACTCCCGCCGACGTCGACGAGTTGACCAGGGTACTGGGCGAGTTGCTGGATTCGCCGCTGGAGCTGCGCAGGCTCGGCGACAACGGAAGGCGCCGTGCGCTGGACGTATTCAGTTGGGAATCGGTTGCCGCGCAGACTGTCTCGGTCTACGAGCGCGCCTGTCGGCGGGTCGCGGCATGCTGACCGTGGACTTCGACCGGCTCGAGGTGGGGCCGGGCAGCAAGGTCATCGACGTCGGGTGTGGTGCCGGCCGGCACACCTTCGAGGCATTCCGCCGTGGCGCCGACGTGATCGGCTTCGACCAGAACGTCGCCGATCTCAATGATGTCGACGAGATCCTGCAGGCGATGAAAGCCGAGGGGGAGGCACCCGCTTCGGCCCGGGGCGAGGCCGTCAAAGGCGACGCGCTGGAGTTGCCGTACGCCGACGCCACCTTCGACTGCGTCATCGCCTCGGAGATCCTCGAGCATGTGCCCGACGATGACCGGGCGATCTCCGAACTGGTGCGGGTCCTCAGACCCGGTGGTGCGCTGGCGATCACGGTGCCGCGGTGGTTGCCCGAGCGGATCTGCTGGGCGCTCTCGGATGAATATCACGCCAACGAAGGCGGTCACATCCGCATCTACCGCGCCGACGAACTGCGCGACAAGGTGCTCGCGCACGGCCTCGAACTGACTGCCACCCATCACGCTCATGCGCTGCACGCGCCGTACTGGTGGCTCAAATGCGCCGTCGGTACCGAGAAGTCAGATCATCCGGCGGTGACGGCGTATCACAAGCTGTTGGTGTGGGACATGATGAGCCGGCCGTGGCTCACCCGCACTGCCGAGGCCGCGCTCAACCCGTTGATCGGCAAGAGTGTGGCGCTCTACTTCAGGAAACCTCCGGCCGATGCCTGAGATCCCCGGTGTGCCCGGGGCGTTCAGTCCCGACCAGTGTTGCCAGACGGCGGAGTCCATCGCGGCGACGCAGGAGCCGTCCGGTGCCATCCCGTGGTCGCACGGCGGGCACACCGATCCGTGGGACCACATCGAGAACGCGATGGCGCTGACCGTCGCGGGACTGCTCGAGCCGGCGCGGGCGGCCTTCGACTGGTCGTTGCGCACCCAGCGCGACGACGGCACCTGGCCCATCCAGTTGCGCAACGGCGTCATCGAGGACGCCAACAGTGACAGCAACTTCTGCGCCTACATCGCCACCGGTGTGTGGCATCACGTGCTGGTCACCGGCGACCGCCGATTCGCCGAGACGATGTGGCCGGTTGTGGTCAAGGCGATCGACTTCGTCCTGAGCCTTCAGTCCGGCACCGGCGAGATCGCCTGGGCGGCAAGCCCGTCCGGTATCGCCGAGGAGGCCCTGCTCACCGGCTGCGCCAGCATTCATCACAGCATCCGGTGCGCCTTGGCGCTGGCCGACTATGTCGACGACCCGCAGCCCGAGTGGGAGGTCGCCGTCGGGCGGTTGGGTCACGCGATCGTCGAACACCCCGAAGCGTTCGTCGCCAAGGACCGCTGGTCGATGGAGTGGTACTACCCGGTGTTGTGCGGCGCGCTGCGCGGGCCCCGGGCGCGCTCCCGGATCGACGAGCGGTGGGACGATTTCGTGGTTCCGGATCTGGGGATCCGGTGTGTGGACGACCGGCCGTGGGTGACCGGTGCCGAGACCTGTGAGCTGGTCATGGCATTGGACGCGATCGGCGACCGAGGACGCGCGCATGCGCAGTTCGCGGCCATGCACCACCTCCGCGAGGAGGACGGTTCGTACTGGACCGGCCTGGTGTACGCCGACGGCAAACGCTGGCCGGTCGAACGCACCACCTGGACCGGTGCGGCGGTGATCCTCGCGGCGGATGCATTGTCCTGCGCGACGCCGGGCAGCGGCATCTTCCGCGGTCCCGATCTGCCGCGGGGTCTCGAGGGAGACTACGACTGCGAGTGCGTGATCAGCGAGCGCTGACCTGCGCGCCGCCGAGCGTGCCCGGATCGCCCGTCGCGCGTTCGAGCACCCGCATCGAACCGGTCGCCGCGACTTCGCGGAACTCTGCGGTGTCCAGCGCGCGGCGGTAGATGTGGAAGGGCGCCTGCCCGCCGTCGGCGGGGTCGGGGAAGACGTCGTGGATGACCAGTGCCCCGCCGACCGACACCCACCGCGCCCAGCCGTCGAAGTCGCGGCGGGCCGCCTCTTCGGTGTGGCCACCGTCGATGAACAAGAGCCGCAACGGGGTTCGCCAACCGCGGGCGACCACCGGCGAGCGTCCCACGATCGCCACCACGTGGTCGTCGAGGCCCGCGGCGTCGAGGGTGTGGCGCAGCGTCGGCAGGGTGTCGAACAGGCCGGTGACCGGGTCGACCATCGAGGAGTCGTGGTACTCCCAGCCGGCCTGGTGTTCCTCGGAGCCGTGGTGATGGTCGACGGTGTACAGCAGCCCACCGGTCTGCTGGGCGGCGGCGCCGAGCATGACGGTGGACTTGCCGCAGTACGTCCCGATCTCCACCGCGACGCCGTCGCCCAGGTAGTGCAGCGCGGTGTCGTAGAGGGCGCGGCCCTCATCAGCGGGCATGAAACCCGTGACGCGTTCGGCGAGTTCGAACAGCTCGGCGGCGGCCGGGGGTAGTGCGGTGTCGGGGTGCGCCGTCGTATCGCTCATGGCGCCCAACTTACCGTTGCTGGTCACAGGTCGTTGTAGTAGCGTCCGGACATGTGTCCGATCCGGCCCTGGAGTCGACTCGGCGCCGTCTGACGGCCCGACAGGCCGACACCGTGGAGCGGTTGGGCCGGGCCTCGGTCGAGCTGCTCGCCCGGGATGGATTCGCCGCTCTGACCGTGCGCAGGGTCGCCGCGGAGGCGGGCGTCGGCGCCGCCACGGCCTACACGTACTTCTCCTCCAAGGAGCATCTCGTGGCCGAGGTGTTCTGGCGCCGGCTGGCCGGTTCGCCCCACGTCGATCACGAGTCGGATGATCCCGTCGCCCGGGTGGTCGACGTGCTCGGGCACATCTCGCTCCTGGTCGCCGACGAGCCGGAGTTCGCCGGCGCCGTGACGACCGCGCTGTTGGGCAAGGATCCCGATGTCGAGGTGCTGCGGCTGCGCATCGGCCGCGACATCCGGGACCGGTTGGCCGGCGCGCTGGGACCTCAGACCGACCCGGACGTGATCGACACGTTGGAGATGCTGTACTCCGGGGTGCTGGTCCGCGCGGGCATGGGTTACGTCTCCTACGACGAGATCGCGCGCCGACTCGAGAGGTCGGCGCGTCTGATCCTCGGGTGAGGTCAGTGCGGACCCAGTAGCGCCGTCGCCGCGGCCACCGCGGGACCGGCGATCTCGTGGACGTCACCACCGTCCTCGACCACGAGCGCGGTCAGTTCCCGTATGCCGCCCAACAGGATCAGCGCGGAGGAAGCGGAGACCGGGCCGATACCGGCACGGCGAAATCCCGGGTTCCCGGTCAGCGTCACCAGCATGTCGGTCAGTTTCACCATGGCCTGGCGGTGCAACGGCTGCGCTTGCGCGCCCAGGGCCGGCGCCTCCCGGATCCAGCTCAGCGTGATGGCGGGCCGGGCGCCGATGTGCTCGACGTAGGCGTCGACGGACTGACGGATCTGGACCGGCCAGTCCGCCTGCGCGTCGACCGCGGCCAGGATGGCGGCGATGAGGTCGTCGTTGTTGCGGCGTAGCAATTCGATCAGGCAGCGGTCCTTGCTGTCGAAGTGCTCGTAGAAGGTTCGCTTGGACGTGCGCGCGTGCCGGACGATGTCGGCGACGGTCGTGTCGCGGTAGCCGCGCTCGCGGACCGAGGCCGCCAAGCCGTCGAGCAGCCGAGCGGTCACCGCCGAGTCGGCGGGAACGGCGGTCATGATCGCGACACCCCCTTGCGACCCCGTGGTACCAAGCGGTACCGTACCGGACACGAGCGCGGTACACCCAAGTACCAGAGCGGAGCCGATTGCGGATGACCGAAGCGACGATCACCACTGCCGAACGGAGCGCCCCAGCGCCCCGTGAGGTGCGGTTGCCACCCACCCCGCCCGTGCCCCGGCTGATCCAGGGACTGGGCTTCACGACGTCACGGAAGTGGACGGTCGCACAGATCGTCCGCCGATGCGGAGACGTGTTCACGTTGCAGCTGCCGGTGTTCGGCCGCACCGTGATCGTCGCCGACCCGGCACTGGCCAAGGAACTGTTCATGGCCAACACCGAGGACGTCGGCAACATCCAGCCGAACCTGTCGCGGGTACTCGGGTCGGGTTCGGTGTTCGCCCTCGACGGCGCCGACCATCGGCGGCGACGCCGGCTGCTGACCCCACCGTTCCACGGCAAGAGCATTCGCAACTACGAGGCCATCTTCGAAGAAGAGACGCTGCGCGAAGCCCAGAACTGGCCCGAGGGCACGCCGTTCGAGACCCTCGAACCGATGATGCGCATCACCCTGAACGCCATCCTGCGGGCGGTATTCGGCGCCGACGGAGCGCATTTGGACGAGCTGCGCCGCATCATCCCGCCGTGGGTCACCCTCGGTTCCCGACTGGCGGTGCTGCCCACCCCGGCACGCACCTACGGCCGGTTCAGCCCGTGGGGACGGCTGGCGCGCTACCGTCGGCGCTACGACGAGGTGATCGGCCGACTGATCGACGCCGTGCAGGCCGACCCGGACTTCGACGACCGCGACGACGTGCTGGCGTTGCTGCTGAAGAGCACCTACGAGGACGGGTCCTCGATGTCGCGCCAGGACATCGGCGACGAACTGCTCACGCTGCTCGCGGCCGGCCACGAGACGACCGCAGCCACGCTGGGTTGGGCCTTCGAGCGCGTCAGCCGCCACCCCGACGTGCTGGCCAGGTTGGCTGCCGAGGCCGACACCGAGGACAACGAATACCGGCAGGCGGTCATCCTCGAGGTGCAGCGGGTGCGTACCGTCATCGACTTCGCCGGACGCCACGTGTACGCGCCCTCATTCGATCTCGGCGAGTACACCATCCCGCAGGGCTACTCCATCGTCGTCGCGCTGTCCCAGATGCACCACCGTGCCCAGGATTTCCCCGACCCGGACCGATTCGACCCGCACCGATTCATCGGTCAGCGCCCGCCCACGTTCGCGCACATCCCGTTCGGCGGCGGCACCCGGCGCTGCGTGGGTGCCGCCTTCGCCAACGTGGAGATGGACATCGTGCTGCGAACAGTGCTGCGGCACTTCGTGATCGAACCCACCGACGCCCCCGCCGAGAAGACCCACTCGCGGGGCGTGGCCTATACGCCCAAGAGCGGAGGCCGGGTGGTCGTGCACCGCCGGCCGCGGTGAATCGAGTCAGACCTCAGTGCGCTTGGGCAGCTTCCAGCCCGGCCGCGGGAAGTGGCAGGTGTAGCCACCCGGGTAGTGCACCAGGTAGTCCTGATGCTCCGGTTCGGCTTCCCAGAAGTCGGGTGCGGGGCTGACCTCGGTGACGACCTTGCCCGGCCACAGCCCGGAGGCCTCGACGTCGGCGATGGTGTCCAGCGCCACCTGGCGCTGCTCGTCGTCGACGTAGAAGATCTCCGAGCGGTAGCTGGTGCCGACGTCGTTGCCCTGGCGGTTCTTCGTCGTCGGATCGTGGATCTGGAAGAAGAACTCCAGCAGCGCGCGGTAGTCGGTCTGTGCGGGGTCGTAGACGATCTCGACCGCCTCGGCGTGCCCCGGATGGTTGCGGTACGTCGGATGGTCGTTCTGCCCGCCCGTGTAACCCACGCGGGTGGACACCACGCCCGGCTGCTTGCGGATCAGATCCTGCATGCCCCAGAAACAGCCGCCGGCCAGAACGGCTCGCTTGTAGTCGCTCACGCTTGCTCCTTCTCGACTGTGTCGTCGATATCGACGAACAACCCACGGTACTGCCCGTAGCCCTGCGCTTCGAGGTCGTCGAGGTGGACGAACCGCAGCGCCGCGGAGTTGATGCAGTAGCGCAGCCCTCCCGCTTCACGCGGTCCGTCGGTGAACACGTGCCCGAGGTGGCTGTCGCCGTGGGCCGAACGCACCTCGGTGCGGACCATCAGGTGGGAGAAGTCGCGCTTGGAGACGATGTTGTCGGCGCCGTCCTCGGCCGCGCGCAGAGGCCGGGTGAAGCTCGGCCAGCCCGATCCGCTGTCGAACTTGTCGACCGAGGCGAACAGCGGTTCCCCGGACACCACGTCGACGTAGATGCCGGGTTCGTGGTTGTCCCAGTATTCGCCGGTGAACGGCCGCTCGGTGCCGTTGCGCTGGGTGACGCGGTACTGCTCCGGCGACAGCGCGTCCACCGCCTGGGGATTCTTGTGGTATCGCTGAGTCATGGTGCCGGTATAACCGCCTGGCGTGCGCGTTTAATCCGCATCGGCAGACCCCTCGACAGCAACCGGTAGAACATGTTCTAGTTTCGGGTGTGACGGGCAACACCTTCAGCCGAGATGAACTCGTCGAGGCGTTCGCGGGCTTCGAGAAGACGGTCGACCGGGCGGCGCAGACCCGCGACTGGGATCCCTGGGTCGACCAGTACACCGACGACGTGCTCTACATCGAACACGCGGCGGGCACCATGCGCGGCCGCGAGCAGGTCCGGCCCTGGATCTGGAAGACGATGGAGACGTTCCCGGGCAGCTGCATGACGTCGTTCCCGTCCCTGTGGGCTGTGTTCGACGACGCGACCGGCCGGGTCATCTGCGAGCTGGACAACCCGATGCGCGACCCGGGCGACGGCACGATCATCAGCGCCACCAACATCTCGATCGTCACCTACGCCGGAGATGGCCGCTGGTGCCGTCAGGAGGACATCTACAACCCGCTGAGATTCGTCAAGGCGACGCTGAAATGGTGCAAGAAGGCGCAGGAGCTGGGCACGCTGCCGGACGAGGCGGCGGCGTGGATGGCCCAGATGGGTGCCGCGCGGTGACCGCGCCCGTGCTCGTCATCGGCGCGAACGGTTACCTGGGCAGCCATGTCACGCGTCAGCTCGTCGCCGCGGGACACGACGTGCGGGTGATGGTGCGCGACGGGGCCAACACGATCGGCATCGACGACCTGACCGTGACCCGCTATGTCGGCGACATCTGGAACAGTGCCGTGCTGCGCTCGGCGATGACCGGCGCGCGTGACGTCTACTACTGCGTCGTCGACACCCGCGGCTGGCTCAACGACCCGACGCCGCTGTTCCGCACGAACGTCGAGGGCACCCGCAACGTCCTCGAGGTCGCGGTGCAGCCCGACATTGCCGCCGGGTTGCGGAAATTCGTCTACACCAGCAGCTATGTCACCGTGGACCGGCGCCGCGGTCGGACCGCCACCGAGGCGGACGTGATCCCCGATCCGACCGTGTTGACGCCCTACGTGCAGTCCCGGGTGCAGGCCGAGAACCTGGTGATGAACTACGCGCGGGAGCGTGGACTGCCCGCGGTCGCGATGTGCGTGTCGACCACGTACGGCGCCGGTGACTGGGGGCGCACGCCGCACGGGGCGATCATCGCCGGCGCCGCGTTAGGCAAGCTCCCGTTCGTGATGGGAGGCATCGAACTCGAGGCGGTGGGGATCGACGATGCGGCACAGGCCCTGATCGCCGCTGCCGACAAGGGCCGGGTGGGCGAGCGCTATCTGGTGTCGGAGAAGATGATCTCCAACGCCGAGGTGGTACGAATTGCCGCCGAGGCCGCCGGCGTTCCCGCCCCGTCACGAACCCTGCCGCTTCCCGCGGCCTACGCCATGGCCGCGCTGGGCAGCCTCAAAGCCCGGCTGACGGGCACCGACGAGCGACTCTCGCTGGGGTCGCTGCGGTTGATGCGCGCCGAGGCTCCGCTGGACTGCACCAAGGCCCGCCGCGAACTGGACTGGCTGCCGCGGCCGGTCGAGGAATCCATCCGGGAGGCCGCCACGTTCTGGGTGGGTCTGCGGGCCGCCAAGCGTTAACAGGCAACACGGCGCAGCTGTCAGAATCTCCCGGTGCCCAGCCACGCGCCCACCCCTGCACCCACGAACGGTCACGTGTCGCATTGGTTCGACGGACCCCCGGTGCCCCGCCCGCCGCTGCCCGGCAGCCGGGACGCCGACGTCTGCATCGTCGGCGCGGGCTATACCGGCCTGTGGACCGCCTACTACCTCAAGCAGGCCGACCCGTCGCTGCGCATCGTGGTGCTCGAGGCCCGGTTCGCCGGGTTCGGCGCGTCCGGACGCAACGGGGGCTGGCTGTCCGGACTCGTTCCCGGTGACCGCGAGCGGATGGCGCGCCAATACGGCCGCGAGGCCGTCGTGGCCTGGCAGCGTGCGCTCAACGACGCTGTCGACGAAGTGATCGACGTCGCCGCCCGGGAGAACATCGACGCCGGCATCGTCAAGGGTGGCACCCTCGAGATCGCGCGCAACCCGGCGCAGGCGACCCGGCTGGCCGCGGCCGCCGACGCCGAGAGCCGGTGGGGCGTCGACGGCGTCGCGACTCTCACCGCGGGCGAATCGGCGCAGCGCATCCGGCTTTCCGGAGTGCTCACCGCCTACCACAATCCGCACTGCGCCCGGATCCAACCCGCATCGCTGGCACGCGGTCTGGCCGACACCGTGCAACGCCTCGGGGTCGACCTGTACGAGCGCTCCCCGGCGACCGAGATCGGCCCGGGTGGCGTCGCCACGCCGTGGGGCACCGTGCGCGCGCCGATCGTGTTGCGCGCCACCGAGGGCTTCACCGCGAGGCTGCCCGGGCTGCGACGCCGCTGGCTGCCGATGAACAGCTCGATGATCGCCACCGCACCCATCCCGCAACGGATCTGGGACGACATCGGGTGGCAGGGCCGGGAGACGCTCGGCGACACCGCGCACGGTTTCTTCTACGCCCAGCGGACCGTCGACGACCGGATCGCCATCGGCGGACGCAGCGTGCCCTACCGGTTCGGTTCCCGGCTCGACCGGGACGGTCAGGTACCGCGACGCACCATCACGCGGCTGCGACAGACGCTGCACTCGATCCTGCCGCAGGTCGCCGACGTGCCGATCGCGCACGGTTGGTGTGGTGTGCTGGCCGTGCCGCGGGATTGGGAGGCGACGGTCGACTTCGAGGCGTCCTCGGGTCTGGGGTGGGCCGGCGGGTACGTCGGCCACGGCGTGACCGCCACCAATCTGGCCGCCCGCACGCTGACCGACCTGGTGCTCGGCCGGTCGTCGGCGCTGACCGAGCTGCCCTGGGTCGGGCACCGGTCGCGCGGCTGGGAACCCGAGCCCCTGCGCTGGATCGGCGTGCGCGGCATGTATCTGGCCTACCAGGCCGCCGACTGGCACGAGTTCCGCGGCAGCGCCGGCACCTCGCCGATCGCGGTCGTCGCCGACCGGATCGCGGGCCGCCCGCACTGACGGGGATGGCAGCGCCGTCCGGAAGGCGTTGAATGGTGTCATGACCGACCGACCTGTGTTGGAGCCCACCGAAGCCCACCCCATCACCGTCGAGCCGACCGGCAGACACGTCGTGGTGCGGGTGAACGGCGAGGTGGTCGCCGAAACCGATGCCGCGCTGACACTGCGCGAGGCCAGCTACCCCGCTGTGCAGTACATCCCGCTCGATGATGTGGTGCAGGGCCGCCTGAAGTGCAGTGACACCGCGACGTACTGCCCGTTCAAGGGCGACGCCAGCTACTACCACCTCGCCACCGCGGACGGGCAGACCGTCGAGGACGCGGTATGGACCTACGAGGCGCCCTACCCGGCGGTTGCCGCGATCGCCGGCCATCTCGCGTTCTATCCGGACAAGGCCGATGTCGGAGTCGGCTCCTAGGCTGACGAGGTGCGCAGTTCGGCCAGCGTGGTGTTCGCCGGCCCCGCCAGCCCCGGCCTGACCCTGAGTCCGCTGCGGCGCGGCGGCGGGGACCCGTGCTACTACGACGACGTCGACGGCTCGATCTGGCGCACCAGCCTGATGCGCACCGGACCCGTGACCGCACGCATCCGGCGCGCAGCGGTCGACACCGTCGACTGCGAGGCGTGGGGGCCGGGGGCCGTCGAGTTCACGGACACGCTGCCGGCACTGCTCGGAGCCGACGACGACGCGTCCGGCTTCGAGCCCACCGAGCCCACCATCGCCGCGGCGCTGCGCCGGGTGCCGCACCTGCGGCTCGGCCGCACCGGGCGGGTACTCGAGGCGCTGATCCCGGCGGTGATCGAGCAACGGGTGGCCGGTAAGGATGCCTTCGCGGCGTGGCGCCGGCTGGTGACGCGGTACGGCGCCCCCGCCCCGGGGCCGGCGCCGTCACGTCTGCGGGTGCCGCCGGCCGCGGACGTCTGGCGTCGCATCCCGTCGTGGGAGTTCCACCGCGCCAACGTCGACCCCGGGCGGGCGCGGACGGTGGTGGGGTGCGCCCAGCGCGCCGATGCGCTGGAGCGGCTGGTCGACCGACCGGCAGCGGCTGCCCGCCGCGCGCTGATGTCCCTGCCCGGGGTGGGGGAGTGGACCGCGGCCGAAACCGCCCAGCGGGCATTCGGAGACCCCGACGCGCTGTCGGTGGGTGACTACCACCTGGCCACCGTGGTGGGGCGCAGCCTGCTCGGGCGCCCGATCGACGACGCGCAGATGGTCGAGCTGCTGGAACCCATGCGCCCGCATCGGCACCGCGCCGTGCGTCTGCTCGGCGCCAGCGGGCTGGCCGTGTACGCCCGCTTCGGGCCACGGATGCCGATCCCGAATCTGGCCGAAATGTGACATGGGACCGGAGGCGATTACCGGCCCAGGCGCTCGGGTACACGTCGGCCGACGAACGAAGGAGCTGAAATGACTACATTCACCGTTCCCGGAATGACTGACAAGCAGGGCGCAGAAGTCGCCGAGCTGCTCCAGAAGGCTCTCAGCAGGTACAACGACCTGCACCTGACCCTCAAGCACGTGCACTGGAACGTGGTGGGCCCGAATTTCATCGGCGTGCACGAGATGATCGACCCCCAGGTCGAGCTGGTCCGTGGATACGCCGACGAGGCCGCCGAGCGGATCGCCGCTCTCGGCACGTCGCCCAAGGGCACTCCCGGAGCGATCATCAACGACCGCACCTGGGACGACTACTCGGTCAACCGGGACACCGTGCAGGCCCATCTGGCCGCTCTCGACCTGGTGTACACCGGCGTCATCGAGGACACCCGCAAGTCGATCGAGCAGCTCGAGGAGCTCGATCTGGTGTCCCAGGACATGCTCATCGCCCACGCCGGCGAGCTGGAGAAGTTCCAGTGGTTCGTCCGTGCCCACCTGGAGAACTCCGGTGGTGAGCTGGTGAACGAGGGCACCTCGACCGAGAAGTCCGCCGCCAGCAAGGCGAAGAAGTCCTGACTCCTAGGGGCAGCGGCGGTCAGCGGTAGGCCGTCAGCCGGCCGAGCATCGCCACCCGACCGTCGCTGCCCACCGCCCTGGCCTCGGCCACCCCGGTGCTGCGCCCACGATGCAGGCGGTCGGCCACATAGCGCGCCTGCGCGCCACTGTGGAACGGGCGCAGGAAGTTGACCCGCAGCGACGCGGTGCGATACGGCTCACCTTCGGCGTCCCGGTTCACCTCGGCAGACGCCGCCAGTTCCAGACCCATCGACGAGATTCCGCCGTGCACCACGCCGACGAGGTTGTTCAGCGCCGGATCCTCGCCCTGCAGCAGAACCGTTGCCGCACCCCCGGTTTCGCCGACATCCAGGGTCATCAACTCACGCAGAGTGGGCCCGGCAGGGACGCCGGCGGAGTCGCTGGGCCAGTCCTGCGCGACGGTGTCCGGCGCCGCGATGTAGAACGACCGCACGGTCGCCGTCGCGAGCGCGTGGCCTTCGGAACTCAACTCACACAGCCCCAGCGCGTCATTGTCGCGACGGCCCAGCGGGCGCGACACGCCCAGCACCGGGGCGCCGGCTGAGGCGGCGAGGACGTCCACCGCGTCCGGGACCACCTCCAGCGACAACTCGCTGCTGACCGTCCACTGGCCCGGCCCGCGCCGGCAGTGGTTGATCAGGCCGCCGAGGTGGTCGACCAGCAGGGCCAGCGTGGCGACGGTGGGTGTGTGGGTCAGCGGGTTGACCAGGGGCGCCGCCGGCACCGTGGCCACGCAGCGTTCGGGCCCCTGCTCGAGCGTCTCGATGCCGAAGCGGCCGAGTGGGGTGTTGGGCGGGTAGGCCATTGCTGCAGCCTGACGCGCCACTCGCGTCGCTGTATACCCCCGGCGGGTAAAGTGAAAGGCAGATCACGTCGACGTCGGCAGGAGGTGGCCGATGAGCTCGGTAGGCTTGCGGGTGCATCGGCAGAACCGTTGAACGGCAGCGGGTTCGGCTGGTGGCGATGGTTTTTGGCCGTCTGAGGGGCCGGAAAACGTTTGCCTGCATCCTGGTGTCAATTCTCTAAGAATCTGTCCGGCGTCCGCGCAAAGTATGACAATGGTGTCATCGCACTACAGAAAGCGATGCTCGTGCTCCAGCAAACGGTTTCTTCCGATGGTCGGTTTCGGCCGAACCGCCGGGTTTGCCGGTCGGGCGCCGGGGCCGTCGTCAAATGACCTCCGGGGCAACGTTATTCATCCGTGATCGGCAGGGCTCGGCGCCGGTGCCGCAGATTGCCGGGCAAAACTTGTTAGGTCGCACTAAGTTGGCATGTCAGGGGCCCTTTGTCATATCGTTTTCAACACTTGTGGCGAGTGGGAAAAGGGCCGTCGTTCAGTGCTGCACGAAGGTGCCTCAATCGCCAGACCGGCTAACGCCCTCGTCGACGATTGCCGTCAGTAGCGCGCCGTGACCCGGCGTGTGCATGGAAAAAGGTAGGTGGGAATGGCGCCCAACGCTCAGGGGCTGTACAACCCCGCGTTCGAGCATGACGCGTGTGGCGTGGCGATGGTGGCCGATATGCACGGCCGACGGAGCCGCGACATCGTCGAGAAGGCCATCACCGCGCTTCTGAACCTGGAACACCGCGGCGCCCAGGGCGCCGAGCCGCACACCGGTGACGGTGCGGGCATCTTGCTGCAGGTTCCCGACGAGTTCTGTCGGGCTGTCTGCGACTTCGAGCTGCCCGAGCCCGGCAGCTACGCCACCGGCATCGCGTTCCTGCCGCAGTCGTCGAAGGACGCGGCGGCAGCCTGTGAGTCCGTCGGCAAGATCGCCGAGGCCGAGGGCCTCGAGGTGCTGGGCTGGCGAGACGTGCCGACCGACGACTCCTCGCTGGGCGCACTGGCGCGCGACGCGATGCCGACGTTCCGTCAGGTCTTCCTGGCCGGCGCCAGTGGCATGGAGCTGGAGCGCCGCGCGTATGTGGTGCGCAAACGCGCCGAGCACGAGCTCGGCACCAAGGGGCCCGGCCAGGATGGCCCGGGCCGCGAGACCGTGTACTTCCCCAGCCTGTCGGGGCAGACCTTCGTCTTCAAGGGCATGCTGACCACGCCGCAGCTCAAGGCGTTCTACCTGGACCTGCAGGATGAGCGACTCACCAGCGCGCTGGGCATCGTGCACTCGCGGTTCTCCACCAACACCTTCCCCTCGTGGCCGCTGGCCCACCCGTTCCGGCGGGTCGCCCACAACGGTGAGATCAACACCGTCACCGGCAACGAGAACTGGATGCGGGCGCGGGAAGCGCTGATCAAGACCGACGTGTTCGGAGCGGGCCAGGACCTCGACCAGGTGGTGCCCGTGTGCACCCCCGGGGCGTCGGACACCGCGCGCTTCGACGAGGTGCTCGAATTGCTGCACCTCGGCGGGCGCAGCCTGCCGCACGCGGTGCTGATGATGATCCCCGAGGCCTGGGAACACCACGAGTCGATGGACCCGGCGCAACGGGCGTTCTACCGCTACCACGCCTCGCTGATGGAGCCGTGGGACGGACCCGCCTCGGTGTGCTTCACCGACGGCACCGTCATCGGCGCCGTCCTCGACCGCAACGGGCTGCGCCCGTCGCGCATCTGGGTCACCAACGACGGCCTGGTGGTCATGGCGTCCGAAGCCGGCGTCCTGGACCTCGACCCCGCCACCGTGGTCAAGAAGATGCGGTTGCAGCCGGGCCGGATGTTCCTCGTCGACACCGCGCAGGGGCGCATCGTCTCCGACGAGGAGATCAAGAACGAGCTCGCCGCCGAGCAGCCTTACCAGGAGTGGCTGGACGCGGGCCTGTTCGATCTCGACGAACTGCCGCAGGGCGACTACGTGCGCATGCCCCACCACCGCGTGGTGCTGCGCCAACAGGTGTTCGGCTACACCTACGAGGAGCTCAACCTGCTGGTGGCGCCGATGGCGCGCACCGGTGCCGAGGCGCTGGGTTCGATGGGCACCGACACGCCGATCGCGGTGCTGTCGGCCCGGCCGCGGATGCTCTACGACTACTTCCAGCAGATGTTCGCCCAGGTGACCAACCCGCCGCTGGACGCGATCCGCGAAGAGGTGGTCACCAGCCTGCAGGGCACCGTCGGTCCGGAGGGCGACCTGCTCAACCCGACCGCCGACTCGTGCCGCCAGATCGTGTTGCAGCAGCCGATCCTGCGCAACGCCGAGCTGTCGAAGCTGATCTGCGTCGATCCCGACCACGAGATCCGCGGCCACAAGCACGGCATGCGTGCGGCGGTGATCCGGTGCCTCTACCCGGTGAACCGCGGCGGTCAGGGGCTCAAGGAAGCGCTGGACAACGTCCGTGCCAAGGTGTCGACGGCCATTCGCGAGGGTGCCCGCATCATCGTGCTCTCCGACCGCGAGTCCAACGAGCAGATGGCACCGATCCCGTCGCTGCTGTCGGTGTCGGCCGTGCACCACCATCTGGTGCGTGAGCGCACCAGGACCAAGGTGGGTCTGGTCGTCGAGGCCGGTGACGCCCGCGAGGTGCACCACATGGCCTGCCTGGTCGGCTTCGGTGCGGCCGCGATCAACCCCTACATGGCCTTCGAGTCCATCGAGGACATGGTCGACCGCGGGGTGATCACCGGAATCAGCAGTGATCAGGCCAAAGCCAATTACGTCAAGGCCGCCGGCAAGGGTGTGCTCAAGGTGATGTCCAAGATGGGCATCTCGACCCTCGCCTCCTACACCGGCGCCCAGCTCTTCCAGGCCATCGGGATCAGCCAGCCTCTGCTGGACGACTACTTCACCGGCCTGGCCTGCCCGGTGGGCGGGATCGATCTCGACGACATCGCCGACGACGTCGCGGCCCGGCATTCGCTGGCCTACCTGGACCGGCCCGACGAGTGGGCGCACCGCGAGCTCGAGGTGGGCGGTGAGTACCAGTGGCGCCGCGAGGGCGAGTATCACCTGTTCAACCCCGAGACCGTCTTCAAACTGCAGCATTCGACCCGCACGGGCCAGTACGAGGTCTTCAAGGAGTACACCCGCCTGGTCGACGACCAGAGTGAGCGCATCGCCTCGCTGCGCGGTCTGCTGAAGTTCCGCGACGGGGTGCGCCCACCGGTTCCGCTGGAAGAGGTGGAACCGGCGAGCGAGATCGTCAAGCGGTTCTCCACGGGGGCGATGAGCTACGGCTCCATCTCCGCCGAGGCGCACGAGACGCTGGCGATCGCGATGAACCGTCTCGGCGGCCGGTCGAACTCCGGTGAGGGTGGTGAATCCGTCACCCGCTTCGATCCCGACGAGAACGGCGACTGGCGCCGTAGCGCGATCAAGCAGGTCGCGTCGGGCCGGTTCGGGGTGACCAGCCACTACCTGACCAACTGCACCGACATCCAGATCAAGATGGCCCAAGGCGCCAAACCGGGTGAGGGCGGCCAGCTTCCGGGCCACAAGGTGTATCCCTGGGTGGCCGAGGTGCGGCACTCCACCCCCGGCGTGGGCTTGATCTCGCCGCCGCCGCACCATGACATCTACTCGATCGAGGACCTGGCGCAGCTGATCCACGATCTGAAGAACGCCAACCCGTCCGCCCGTATCCACGTCAAGTTGGTCAGCGAGAACGGAGTCGGCACGGTCGCGGCCGGGGTGTCCAAGGCGCACGCCGACGTGGTGCTGATCTCCGGGCACGACGGCGGCACCGGCGCCACGCCGCTGACGTCGATGAAGCACGCGGGCGCGCCCTGGGAGCTCGGCCTGGCCGAGACCCAGCAGACACTGCTGCTCAACGGGCTCCGGGATCGGATCGTGGTGCAGGTCGACGGTCAGCTCAAGACCGGCCGCGACGTCGTCGTCGGTGCGCTGCTCGGCGCCGAGGAGTTCGGCTTCGCGACCGCGCCGCTGGTGGTGTCCGGCTGCATCATGATGCGGGTCTGCCACCTCGACACCTGCCCGGTCGGCGTCGCCACCCAGAATCCGGTGCTGCGCCAGCGCTTCATGGGCAAGCCCGAGTTCGTCGAGAACTTCTTCATGTTCATCGCCGAAGAGGTCCGGGAACTGATGGCGCAGTTGGGCTTCCGCACCGTCAACGAGATGGTGGGGCAGGTCGGCTCGCTGGACACCACTCAGGCCGCCGCGCATTGGAAGGCGCACAAGCTGGATCTGGCGCCCGTGCTGCACGAGCCCGAGTCGGCGTTCATGAACCAGGATCTGTACTGCAGTTCGCGGCAGGACCACGGGCTGGACAAGGCGCTGGACCAGCAGTTGATCGTGCAGAGCCGGGAAGCGCTCGACAGCGGCTCCCCGGTCCGTTTCTCGACCAAGATCGCCAACGTCAACCGCACCGTGGGCACGAT
Organism: Mycobacterium sp. G7A2; assembly: GCF_041902445.1. Classification (NCBI taxonomy): domain Bacteria; kingdom Bacillati; phylum Actinomycetota; class Actinomycetes; order Mycobacteriales; family Mycobacteriaceae; genus Mycobacterium; species Mycobacterium sp. G7A2. The sequence goes on from NZ_CP169251.1 coordinate 286,895, forward strand.
GCTCGGCCATGAGGTGACGAAGGCCTATGGCGGGCAAGGGCTTCCCGACGGAACCATCGACATCACATTCGACGGTTCGGCGGGCAACAGCTTCGGTGCGTTCCTGCCCAAGGGCATCACGCTGCGGGTCTACGGCGATGCCAACGACTACATCGGCAAGGGCCTGTCGGGTGGACGGATCGTGGTGCGCCCGCCGGAGGACGCCCCGGAATCCTATGTCGCCGAGGACAACATCATCGCCGGCAACGTCGCTCTGTTCGGTGCGACCGAAGGGCAGATGTTCCTGCGCGGTCAGGTCGGCGAGCGGTTCGCGGTGCGCAACTCCGGGGCGCACGCGGTGGTCGAAGGCGTCGGAGACCACGGCTGTGAGTACATGACCGGCGGACGGGTGATCATCCTCGGGCCGACGGGGCGCAACTTCGCTGCGGGCATGTCCGGCGGAATCACCTTCGTCCACGATCCGCACGACGTGTTGGGTGACAACCTCAACGCGGAGATGGTGCTGCTCGAGGAATTGGGGCCGGAGGACGCCGAGTACGTCCACGGCATGATCACCGCCCATGTCGATGCCACCGATTCCGCGGTGGGGCAACGCATTCTGGCTGATTGGGAGAACGAGATGGCGCACTTCACAAAGGTGATGCCGCGCGACTACAAGCGGGTGTTGCAGGCGATCGCCGACGCGCAGAGCAGTGGCAAAGATGTCGACGAAGCGATCATGGCGGCCGCCGGTGCCTGATCCCCGCGGTTTTCTCAAGTACACCCATCGGGAGACGCCGCAGCGGCGCCCCGTGGATCTGCGGCTGCGTGACTGGAAAGAGGTCTACGAGGACTTCTCCCACGACACGCTCACCGAGCAGGCCACCCGCTGTATGGATTGCGGTATCCCGTTCTGCCACAACGGCTGCCCGTTGGGAAACCTGATCCCGGAATGGAACGACCAGGTGCGCACCGGCCGTTGGCGCGACGCCATCGAGCGGCTGCACGCGACCAACAACTTCCCCGAGTTCACCGGCCGGCTGTGCCCGGCGCCGTGTGAGGGTTCGTGCGTGCTGGGCATCAATCAGGATCCGGTCACGATCAAGCAGATCGAGGTCGAGATCATCGACAACGCCTTCGCCGAGGGGTGGGTGGTGCCGCTGCCGCCGGATCGGCTGACGGGCAAGACCGTTGCCGTCGTCGGTTCCGGGCCGGCCGGGTTGGCCGCCGCTCAGCAGCTCACCCGTGCCGGGCACACGGTCACCGTGTTCGAGCGGGACGACCGCATCGGCGGGCTGCTGCGGTACGGCATCCCCGAATTCAAGATGGAGAAGCGTCACGTCGACCGCCGTCTGGAGCAGATGCGCGCAGAGGGCACCGAGTTCCGTGCCGGGGTCAACGTCGGTGTCGACATCACCGCCCAGCAGCTGCGCAAGGAGTTCGACGCGGTGGTGCTGGCCGGCGGTGCGACCGCACGTCGGGATCTGCCGATTCCGGGCCGCGACCTGGCGGGCATCCACCAGGCGATGGAATACCTGCCGTGGGCCAACCGCTTTGCCGCGGGCGATGACGTCAAGGGTGACGACGGTGAGCCGCCGATCACCGCCAAGGGCAAGAAGGTGGTCATCATCGGCGGTGGCGACACCGGCGCCGACTGCCTGGGCACCGCGCATCGCCAGGGCGCCACGCATGTGCACCAGTTCGAGATCATGCCGCGACCGCCGGAGAGCCGCGCTGACTCCACTCCGTGGCCGACCTATCCGCTGATGTACCGCGTGACGTCCGCGCACGAGGAAGGCGGCGACCGCGTCTATTCGGTGAACACCGAGGAGTTCATCGGAGAGGACGGCCACGTGACCGGCCTGCGGGCCCACGAGGTGAAGATGAACGCCGGCAAGTTCGAGAAGATCGAGGGCACCGACTTCGTGCTGGAGGCCGATCTCGTGCTGCTGGCGATGGGCTTCACCGGTCCGGAGCGGCCGGGTCTGCTCAACGATCTGGGTGTGGAGTTCACCGATCGCGGCAATGTGAGCCGGGACGACGCGTTCGCGACATCGGTGCCGGGGGTGTACGTGGCAGGCGACATGGGCCGCGGTCAGTCGCTGATCGTGTGGGCGATCGCCGAGGGGCGCGCGGCGGCCGCCGCGGTGGACCGCTACCTGGTGGGCCACACGGCGCTGCCGGCGCCGATCAAACCCACCACCGCTCCGCAGCGATGAGCGCTGGGTAGCTCTCCCAGCGCGAGATTGCGTGGGTGGTTGTGGTCGAGCGGGCCGCGCAACCCTCCGCGCAATCTCGGCGTGTCAGCGGCTGAATCGAGTCACATCCGTCACTTCTGCCTCTTGAAAAACATCCGATCATTAATCGGCGTGTTTCCGAGAGTTTGCCAGCCCCTGGGTATCTAATGACTTGGTGAGGGCGCTGCGGTAAGGTGGCTCCCCGGGTCAGCTATTGCACACCGCAGGAGTGGTCACCGTGTACATCAACCAGATTACCCGGTCGCGGGTAAGTCGAATTGCCTGGTTATTGTTCCGTCACCCCGTCAAGAGCCGCGAATTTCCTGCGAAGGCCGAGCGGCTGGTCACCGCCGACGAGCTCCTTCGCTACGGCATCTAGCGAACCCCGCGCCGGCTCGGAACGGGGCCGGCGGGGCGGGTGATCCGCTATTTGCCGAACTGTTATATTTTCGTGACCGTCAGCCGTCTTTGCTGGCCAGACCCGATTCCCGGATCCTTTCCGCCAACGGTTCCAGTACTGCCGGATCGTACGGCGGGGGCAGGTACACGATCGCCATGTCCAGGCCCTCGGCGCCGAGCGCCGCGGCCTCATCGATGACCCGGTCGTAATCGCGCTCCGGGTTGAGCCGCACATGGGCCGACAGCATGATGTCCTCCGGATCACGGCCGATGTCGGCGCAGTGCGCGGCGAGCACCTCGCGCTTGCGGGCGAACTCCTCCGGCGGCCCTCCCACGAAGTTCCAGTGGTCGGCGTACCGGGCGGTGATCCGCAGGGTGCGCTTCTCGCCGTTGCCGCCGATACAGATCGGCGGATGAGGCCGCTGTGGGCCCTTGGGTTCGTTACGCGCCTCGGTGAGCCGGTAGAACGCGCCGTCGAAGCTCGTCGTTTCCTGCGACAGCAACCCGGTCAGCACCTCACAGGCCTCCTCGAAACGGTCGAAGCGCTCTTTGACCGTACCCAGCGCGATGCCGTAGGCGCCGGACTCCTCCTCGTTCCAGCCGGCGCCGATCCCGAGTTCGAGGCGCCCACCGGACACGATGTCCAATGTCGAGGCCATGTTGGCCAGCACCGCAGGATGCCGGTAGTGGATTCCGGTGACGAGCACCCCGACGCGCAGCCGCGTCGTCGCTTGGGCCAGCGCGGTCAGGGTCACCCACCCCTCCAGGCAGGGGCCGGTGGGATCGGAGAAGATCGGGTAGAAGTGGTCGAACGTCCAGCCCGACTCGAAGACGTCGATGTCGTCGGCGGCCTGCCACACCGCCAGCATGTCCGGCCACGTGGTGTTCTGCGGGGATGTCTTGAAGGCGAATCTCACCCCTGCGACTGTAGAACCGCGAACTGGCAGACCGATGAGAACGCCGCGCCCGGCCGGTCTGTACGGCCATGATCGACATGACCCCCGCGTGCCTCACCACCGCCGGCCTTCTCACGGCCCTCGACGACGGACGGCTCAGCGATCCCACCCCGTGCCGCGACATGGACATCGCCGCGCTTCTCGCGCACCTCGGCGGACTGTCCCTCGCCTTCACCGCTGCGGCCGGCAAGCAGTTCGGCGAGCTGACCGACACCGGGCCGACCCCCGACGCCGCACTCGACGCCGACTGGCGGACGAGCTATCCGGGCCGACTCGCCGCGCTGGGCGCATCGTGGGCCGACCCGGCGGCGTGGACCGGCACGACCCGGGCAGCCGGGATCGATTTCCCCGCTGAGGTCTGTGGCTTGATCGCGCTCACCGAAGTGGTCGTGCACGGGTGGGATCTCGCGCGCGCTGCCCGTCTGGCGTACGACGTGCCGCCGGCGCTGCTCGCAGCGATCCTGCCGCACGTCGCCTCGTTCGCCGAAGACCCTGTCGAAGGTCTGTTCGACGCACCGCGGCCCGTCGCCGATGACGCCCCGGCGCTCACCCGGGTGGTGGCGTTGACCGGCCGGGATCCGCACTGGCAACCCCCGCGCTGACCTCCCCGCTGTTTGTCAGCTGGCACACCGGGTAGCAGTCCTGATGGCACCCATCTGGAGATGGAGCGACCCGAACGAGGAGGACAGTAATGCGATCCAAGGCAATCTTCGCCGCGGCGGCGGCCGCGGCGCTCCCGCTGGCCGGTGCCGGCACCGCGACGGCGCAGGAGCCGCCACCACCTCCTGCGGTGCCCACCGTCATCCCGCTGCTTCCGCTCAACGGAACCGACGTGACCGGCACCGCCACGCTGACCCCCAACCCGGACGGCAGCCTGCGCGTGCAGGTCAACGCGTCCGGCATGCTTCCGAACCAGCCCCATGCCCAGCACATCCACGGCAATGCCGAGGGGCGGGACTTCGTGTGCCCGGGACCCGCGGAGGATCTGAGCAGGGACCGCAACGGTGACGGCTTGCTCTCGGCAGTGGACGGATCCGCAGCGTACGGACCGATCTTCATCTCGCTGACCACCGAGGGCGCCACCGACTCGAACAGCGCGCTGGCTCTGGACAGGTTCCCGGTCGCCGATGACACCGGACAGGTGGTCTACGACCGGACCCTGACCGCCGAACAACTGCCTGACGGCACCATCGCGCACCTGGCGGATCTGACCGTCGTCGAGCACGGTGTCGACGTGGACGGCAACGGGCAGTACAACATGGATTCGCCGATCGGCGAATCGGAGATCGCTCAGGTCATGAACGCCACCGGTGTGCCCGCGGAAGCCACCTATCCGGCGGCCTGCGGCGCAGCGCTGGGTGGCACCCCCGGCGACAGCGGCAACTGATCGACGCGCGGCGGACCGGGTCCGGGGCACACTGAGGTCATGGATCCGGTCACCGCGCTGAGACAGATCGCCTATTACAAGGACCGTGCGCGCGAGGATCCCCGGCGCGTGATGGCCTACCGCAACGCAGCCGATGTCGTCGAGGCGCTCACCGACGAGCAGCGCGCCACGCACGGAAAGTCCAACAGCTGGCAGAGCCTGCCGAAGATCGGGCCCAAGACCGCCGCCGTCATCGCGCAGGCGTGGTCGGGGCGTGAACCCGACGTGTTGATCGAGCTCAAAGACTCGGCCGAGGATCTCGGCGGCGGCGCTCTGCGGGCGGCCCTGCGCGGCGACCTCCACGTACATTCCAACTGGTCGGACGGCTCGGCGCCCATCGAGGAGATGATGCTCGCCGCGCGCGACCTGGGGCACGAATACTGTGCGCTGACCGACCACTCGCCGCGCCTGCGAATCGCCAACGGGCTGTCCGCCGACCGACTGCGTGAGCAACTCGACGTCATCGACGAGGTTCGTGAGCTCGTCGCGCCGATGCGGATCCTGACCGGCATCGAGGTCGACATCCTCGAGGACGGCTCGCTCGACCAAGAGCCTGCGCTGCTCGAGCGTCTCGACGTGGTGGTCGCCAGCGTGCACTCCAAGTTGGCGATGGACGCGGCGGCGATGACGCGCCGCATGCTCAAGGCGGTGGCCAATCCCCACACCGACGTGCTCGGACACTGCACCGGACGGCTCGTGACCGGAGGTCGTGGAATGCGCCCGGAGTCGCAGTTCGACGCCGAAAAGGTCTTCACCGCGTGCCGCGACCACGGCACCGCGGTGGAGATCAACTCCCGTCCCGAACGCCGCGATCCGCCGACCCGGCTGTTGACGCTGGCCATGGACATCGGGTGTGTCTTCGCCATCGACACCGATTCCCATGCACCCGGTCAGTTGGACTTCCTGGGCTACGGTGCCCAGCGGGCCCTCGATGCCGGACTGCCGGCCGAGCGCATCGTCAACACGTGGCCGGCCGATGCGTTACTGGAGTGGGCTGCGCGCTGAGGTGTCAATCCGGGAGGTGCGGCATCTCCCATCCCGCGTCGCGGCCGAGCAGCACCCCGCGGGTGAGTGCCGCGTTGCCGTAGCGCTGGCGAACCAGGTCGACCGCAGAGTCGATCGTGTACGTGTCACAACCTTTTTCGAACGGCAGCTCCAGCTGTTCCGCACCCTCGCGGTCGATGTTGCACACCGCGAAGCCGATCAGTGTCAGGCCCCGCTCACTGACGACCGGAGCCGCCTGGATGACCAGATCCCTTGCCGCAGAGAGGATCACGTCGGTAGATGCCGTCGACCTCGGCAACGTGCGTGACCGCGTGGCGCGGCCGAAGTCGTCGAACCGCAACCGCAGCACGACCGTTCGCCCCGAGCGCCCCGCCGCGCGCATCCGCCGGGTGATCCGGTCGACGAGGTTCACCACGACCGCGTCGACCTGCTCGGGTGACATTGCGCTGCCGGCTCTTCCCAGGGCCCGCTGAGCCCCGACCGAGCGCCGCCGGTGGCCGGTGACGACGCGGCGCCGGTCGATGTTGCGGGACAACCCGAACAGCTGCCTGCCCATCGCCGGACCGAGCAGTGCCGTCAACGCTGTCTCGCTGAGTTCGGCGACGTCGGAGACGGTCTCGACCCCATGCGTGCGGAGTTTGTCGGCCGTCTTGGCGCCGACGCCCCAGAGCCGGCGCACCGGCAGCGGGTGCAAGAAGGCGAGTTCGCGGTCCGGCGGCACCATCAGCAGCCCGTCGGGTTTGGCCTCCTGGCTGGCGACCTTGGCGAGGAACTTGGTGCGCGCGATACCGACGGTGATCGGCAGGCCCACCTCCTCGCGCACCCGCTCGCGCAGCCGCGCCCCGATCTGCACCGGGGTGCCGGAGACGCGTCGCAACCCCGACACGTCGAGGAATGCCTCGTCGACGGACAGCGCCTCCACGATCGGGCTGGTGTCGTGGAACACCTCGAAGACCGCGGCACTGGCCTGCGAGTACGCCGACATCCGCGGCGGGACGACGATCGCGTGGGGGCACAGAGCGCGGGCCTGGCCGCCACCCATCGCGGTGCGCACGCCGTAGGCCTTGGCCTCGTAGCTGGCGGCCAGCACCACACCGCCGCCGACGATCACCGGCCGCCCGCGCAGCGACGGGTCATCGCGCTGCTCCACCGACGCATAGAAGGAGTCGAGGTCAGCGTGCAGGATGGTGGCCGAGCCGGAAGTCGACACGAACACATGTTCGCATCGGCCACCGACAGGTCAGCCGGCCTGGCCGTAGATGCTCGTCGTCCAGATGTGCACCAGGTTGTCCAGGACACGGTGATCGGCGATGGCCGGCTGGTGCCCGGCGAAAGTCGCCGTCATCACCGACTCGTTCATCAGGTTCAACGCGGTCGACAGCTCCACGGCGGGCACGGTCACCGGCGCCGCGCCGGCGGCGCGTTCGGCCTCGATGACCGCGGCGATGTGGTCGATCCAGCGCTGCATCGACGTCGCCCACAGCTCGCGGGCCTCGGAATGCGCCGATTTCACGGCCACGGTCGCCGCGCACACCGCGCGGTGGGCGCCGAACGTCTGGAAGAACGCCGCGATGCCGTGGCGCCAGATTGCCCGCCGGTCGGCCGGTCGCTCGGCGATCAGCCGCTCCAGCGCGGCGTCGGCCTCGGCGATCACCCGTTCGAGCAGTGTCAGCAGCACCGCGTCCTTGGACGGAAAGTAGAAGTAGAAGGTCGGTCGGGAGATGCCCGCACCTCTGGCCAGGTCGTCGACGGAGATCTCGGCCAGCGACCGGTCTTCGAGCAGACGTTCGGCGGTCTCCAGGATGGCGAGTTCGCGGTCGTCGCCGGACGGGCGCGCGGCACGGCGGGCGCGCGCGGGGCGGCTCGGGCTGACGGTCACGAGCGAGACTTTACACGGTGTCGAGATAATCAACAGGGTGTTGACCGGGTCGACACCCTGTTGATAGCTTGACGCCATGACCGAATTTGTCGACGTCGTCATCGTCGGAGCCGGGATCTCCGGTATCAGCGCCGCCTGGCATCTGCAGGACCGTTGTCCCGACAAGAGCTACGTGATCCTCGAACGCAGGGAGAATCTGGGCGGAACCTGGGATCTGTTCAAATACCCCGGTATCCGGTCGGACTCCGACATGTTCACCCTCGGCTTCCGCTTCAAGCCGTGGACCTCGGAGAAAGCCATCGCCGACGGACCGTCGATCATGGCCTACCTCGAGGAGACGGTCGCCGAGTACGGCATCGACAAGCACATCCGGTACCGCCAGAACGTGCTGTCCGCCGACTGGAGCGACGCCGAGGGTCGGTGGACGGTGCGGGTGGACCGCGACGGCGAGCAGATCGAGATCTCCTGCGCCTACCTGATGGCCTGCAGCGGCTACTACAACTACGAGCAGGGCTACTCACCGGAGTTCGCCGGATCCGACGACTTCGCGGGCACGATCGTGCATCCGCAGCACTGGCCCGAGGACCTCGACTACCGCGGCAAGCGGGTCGTGGTGATCGGCAGCGGCGCCACCGCCGTCACGCTCATCCCGGCTCTCGCCGATTCCGGCGCGGGACACGTCACCATGCTGCAGCGCTCACCTACCTACATCGGCGCGCTGCCGGACGTTGACCCGTTCACGGTGCGGATGAACAAGACCCTGCCCACCAAGGCGGCCTACGTCGTCAACCGGTGGAAGAGCATCGTGTTCCAGTCCGCCCAGTATCAGCTTGCGCGCCGGTTCCCGAACTTCATGCGCAAGACGCTGATGACGATGGCGCAGCGGCGCCTGCCCGAGGGCTACGACGTCGACAAGCACTTCGGTCCCAGCTACAACCCGTGGGACGAGCGGCTGTGCCTGGCGCCCAACGGCGACCTGTTCAAGACGATCCGCTCCGGCAAGGCCGACGTCGTCACCGACACCATCGAGCGCTTCACCGAGACCGGCATCCAGCTGAACTCGGGCGAGCACATCGACGCCGACATCATCGTCACCGCCACCGGCCTGAATCTGCAGCTGTTCGGCGGCGCGACCATCTCGCGCAACGGCGAGCCGATCGAACTGAACGACACGATGGCCTACAAGGGCATGATGCTGACCGGGATGCCGAACATGGCGTTCACCATCGGCTACACCAACGCGTCGTGGACTCTCAAGGCCGACCTGGTGTCGGAGTTCTTCTGCCGCGTCATCAACTACATGGACGACCACGGATACGACACCGTCGAACCCACCCACCCCGGCAACAGCGTCGACGAGCGCCCGCTGATGGACTTCACGCCGGGCTACGTGCTGCGCGCGCTGGACTACCTGCCCAAGTCCGGCTCCCGGGCACCGTGGCGGCTCAAGCAGAACTACCTGCTCGATCTGCAGCTGATCCGGCGCGGCAAGGTCGACGACGAGGCGCTGGCCTTCTCCCGGCATCGCGCTCCGGTGAACTCGACGTCTGCGTGATCGATCCGGTGGCGTCGGCTCAGTCCGGCGCCACCACCACGATCCCGTCGTCGTCGCTGTAGGCGACATCGCCGGGAGCGAAGACGACCCCGCCGAACTCGACGGCCTCGTCACGCACGCCCGCGCCGGTTTTGGTGCTCTTGCGGGGATTGGTGCCCAGCGCCTTGATGCCGATGTCGAGGGTGCGCAGCGTCGAGGCATCCCGGACCGCGCCGTTGATGATCAGACCCGACCACCCGTTGGAGCGGCCGAGGTCGGCGATCACGTCGCCGACCAGCGCGGTGTGCAACGAGCCGTCGCCGTCGATGACCAGCACCCCGCCGTCCCCGGGCTCCGACAGCACCGACTTGAGCAGAGCGTTGTCCTCGAAACAGCGCACCGTGGTGATCGGCCCGGCGAATTGCGGCCGGCCACCGTACTGGAACATCTGCAGGTCACAGCTGCGCACTTCCGGACCGATGTCGTCGACGAGGTCGGCGGTGGGACGCGGTTGCGGGCGCGGTGTCGATGTCACCGCGACAGTATTTCAGTCATCTCCGCCGCGCCGCGCCACCCAAAGCACCACCACCACCGCCAACAGGCCGGTGATCAACGCCGCCGCGATCGGCTTCACCGGCGAATCATCACGGTCGGGCTGGGGCGCCGGTGGGTTGGACACGGCGTCGCTGGCGCTGGCCACGGTCGACTTGGCTTGCGCGGCGGCCGCTTTGGCGGCCGAGGCAAGATCGCCGTTGGTCTTCGCGATCGCCGGCGCGGACGGCGCCTTGTCGGCCGGCGCAGTCTTCTTGGCCGCGGCTTTCTTCGCCGGTGCTTTCTTGGCGGGGGTCTTCTTGGCCGGCGTCTTCTTCGCGGCGGCTTTCTTCGCCGGAGCCTTCTTGGCCGGCGTCTTCTTCGCCGGGTCGGCCTTCTCGGCGGCGGGTGGCTGAACTGGCGGCACGGCGTCCGGGGTGTCGTCGGGCGGATCCGGCTGATCTGCCATGTCGCTGCTCCTTCGAGTGTGTAGGCACGCGGCAGTGGACCCCATCATGCCAGCGCCGGGGTTACGACTGGCGCCGGACCGCCCAGAGTGCGCCGGCGGCCACGACCGCCGTCGCGATCGCGACGAACGGCCACACCGGGGTCCCGCCGTCCCCGGAGGTGTCGGTGGGTGCGGCGGTGTCCGGGGGTGCGGTGGTCGCGGTGGGTGCGGGATCGTCCGTGGTCGGCGCCGCGGCCAACACCCGGAAGGTCCAGGATCCCGACACGACATGCCCGTCGGCGGACGTCGCCCGGTAGTTCGCGGTGTAGTCACCCGCGGGTCCCCCGGGGCGCACCGCGACACTGATCACGGTGCCCTCGACGGTGGGCTCACCGGCGCCGTACTGGAGGCCGTCGGGGCCGATGAGCGTCATGGCCGCGAACTGGGTCTGCATCGGCTCGTTGAACGTCGCGCTCACCCTCGACGGCGGCACCGAGACCTGCTCACCGTCGGCGGGACTGCTGGAGACCAGCGTGGCGTGCGACCACGCAGGGCCGGCCGAGGTCAACGCGATGGCAGACAGGCCGAACGCGAGAGTCGCGACGGCCGCCAGTCCGAACAGGCGGGTCACCGGCCTCAGCCCACACCCAGGCGGGCCATCAGGTCGGCGTCGATGCCGTCGAGCTGTTCGGTGATCGAGGCGTGCGCGGCGCGACGCCGGGCGGTCGGCATGCGCTCGGCCGCGGTCACCGCGGCCGCCAGATCGTTGAGGCGTTCGGTGATCGCCGCGACGAACTGCTTGGTCTCGGCGTCCTTGGGCTTCTTCTCCGTCAGGGTTCGCAGCGACTGTTCGGCGCCGGCGATTCGGGCCGACAGCTGCGCGCCGTGACCGGAGAACTGCCCGAGTTGGGTGAGCGGCACTCCCAGTCGGTCGGCGCGGCGTTCGTCGATCAGGCCTCGCGCCGCGATGGATGCCCGGTAGGCGAGCGGAACCAGGATCGGCGCCAGCAAACGTGAGACGGTCAGCGCTCGGCGAATTTTCGTCGGCGAGAGCAGTTTGCCCTCCCGAACCGCTTTGAGCTCGGTCTCGGCAACCTTGAGCGCAGCGCGGTCGCTCTCGCGCTGGGCGCGGAGCTGAGCCTTGAGGGCGCGCGCCTGCGCCTTCTGCTCGGCCTTGAAGCGGCGGACGTCGTTCTTCGCCGACAGTCTGGCTTCGAGCTTGGCCTTGGCCTTGATCGCCCGGGCTTCCGCCCTTCGGGTGGCGCGGGATTTACGTCGCGTGAACAGACCCATCCCAGCGGCCTCCCGTCATGTCATCGGCACGTCGTCGCCACCGAACCGACGGTGACAACGACCAACCCTAGCGGTCAGCGCAGCCGGGCGTGTCCGCGCCCCGACCCCCGGACGGAATGCCGTTCTCAGCAAACCGGCTGAGGTGATTGTGCGAGAATCGACACATCATCGGGTCGGACGGGGCGCCATGCCTCAAGGGGTGGTGACGAGGTGGGTTCGCGTACGCGCGTCGCGGCGGCAGCCTGCCTGGTGGCCTCTGGGCTGGTCGTGGGTGTACCCGCGGCGGCGACCGCCTCGGCCGACCCGGGCTCGTCGGCCGGCGAGGAGTCCGGGGATCGGGGCGCCGCGTCGCCGACGGACGGTGGCCGCGCGAACGACAGCGGCGGCGCCGCCGACTCGAGGGACCGCGACGTTCGCGCCGACGGGGACGACCAGACCGACCCGGACGTCCAGACCGGGCCGGACGACGAGAACGACCCGGTCGCCTTCGACGATCCCGATGGGCAGGACGCCGCGGATGCGCCGGACGTGGAGGCCGAGGCCGACGAGGGTGAGGCGGGCCCGATCGACAAGGAAGGCTCGATCGACAAGGAAGGCTCGATCGGCAAGGAGGACGAGGACGCCGGCCCCCGCCCGCCCTGCTGCGCTGACGACGACGACTGCGGACACGGCGGCTGGCCGTGGCCGTGGCCGCAGCCCGACCCCGAGGAACCCGTCGAAGACTCGACCGGCTCGGACGGAAGTTACGGCGGGGGCGCGCCGATGAGCCCGCCGGTGGTGCGGCCGCCTCTCGGTGGCGCACAACCGCCCGAAGTGGTGCCGCCGATCCAGGAACCGCCTGACCCGGATGTGTTGGATGTGGTGCCGGGGGTGGGGATCCCGGCGGCCGGGGCGCCGGTGAACATGCCACTGATCGTTCCAGCGCCCGTCGCTGCGGGACCCGCGCCGGTGGCGGGACCAGCGGCCGCCGGTGCAGGCGCCGGTGGCGGCGTCGCGGGGCTGCCCGCGGCGCCGCGGCAGGCGACCGCTGCGCCACCCCGCGCCCGGCAACCTCTGCCGGCCTCGGCGGGCAGCAACGTCACGATGCCGGCGACGTCCTATCGCGTGGGATATGCGGAGTACCTGCGCACCGCCGGTGTTTCGCAGATCGCGGCGCTGGCACTGCCGGGTCTGGCGGGCCTTCTCGTACTCACCGGGGCGGGAGGATTAGTAGGGTACCGGCAGGCCAAGGCGGGGCATGTGGTGCGGCCCAGTGGGGTGGCACGGTTCATGAACCAGCCGGGCCGCTGAACGGAGCAGGGCCGACGAGGGAGAGGGGAACGCATGCCAGCGAGTCGTGTGGTGACCCGCGCGGTCAATGACGTGCTCGCACTGGCGCCGCGCCATGGTGAGGTCTCGCTGACGCGACTCGTGGAGGCCGTCAGCGACAGCCGCGGCCGCACGATCGACATCGCACACGCCGATCTGCCGCCCGGCGTCTGTGGCCAGTGGCGCCAGTACAGCGATCACGACGTCTTCCTGATCCAGCGCGGACTACCCGCCTGGGACCGCACCCTCGCCCACGAACTGGGGCACCTGGTGCTCGGGCATGAGGGGATCTCGATCACCCAGGCGGCGCAGGAGAGCACCGAGCTTGCGACGTCGGACCTGATCGGGTACATGCTCAACCAGCGCACCGGCTGTATGGGGCCCAGTGGCGAGGACGCCGAGCAGGAGGCCGAGGACTTCGCCGCGCTGCTGATCTATCGGCTGGGCCGACTGCCGTCGGACCGGTCTTCGATCGTCCAGGTGCGCCTCGGAGAGGCGTTTGGTTGATCATCTGGGTGATCGCCGGTCTGCTCGGACTGGCCACCGGCCTGCGTATCGGCTGGGCGCTGGTCAACAAGCAGTCGCTGGTGAGTACGGCGATGATCGTTGCGCTGGGCAGCCTCGGCGCCGTCGCGGCCCTGAACTGGCCGCCACTGACGCTGTTGATCGACACCGTGCTGCGCTGGCCCAACATCTCCGTCGGCCTGAGTCAGGTCGCGTTGATCGGCTGTGCCGCGGGTAGTTGCGTGATGATCACGTCGGTGTCGTCGGTTCGCAGTGCGGCCGCCATCCGCAAGATCGCGCTCGCCCAATACGGCGTGGCCGCGGTCATCGCCGTGGTCAGTTTGGCGGTGTTCTTCGCCGCGGGCCGCCAACCCGAGATGGCGCCGCAGGAATACCTGCGACGGAACCTCGGCTCGGACGGCACCGCCCTGCCGTGGTTGTTGCCGCTGCTGTATGTCCTGCTCGCCTTGAGCCTGGTGGTGTGGGCCGGGCTGCGGCATTCCAACCGCACCCGGCGCGGTCGCGCCCTGTTCGTCTTCACCGTCGGAATAGTGCTGATCGCGCTGGCCCTGGCGTTCTTCGTCCTGCGCGCGGTCGGCACCACCGGCCTGGTCGGCGTCGGTGCGGCGGCCACCCTGCTGGGCTGCGCGATGCTGGTGGTCGCCGCGGGCTCGCTGTTGCCCAGCCTGGAGGACTGGTTCGGGGCTCGCCGGGAGTTGCGTGTCATCGGGCCGTTGCTCGACGAACTGGGCCGCCGCCATCCCGACGTCGGAATCGGGGTACGGCCCCGCGGTCCGCTGGTGTTCCGGGTCGCCGAGCGGATGTCGCTGATCTCTGACGCGCTGTTCCTGGAGGCCACGGCTGCGCGAAGCGCGTTGCGCCGGGTCGACAGCGTGGGCTCGGCGGCCGACCCCGACGAACCTCGCGACGACAGCGAACCTCGTGACGACAACGGTGGCCCCGACGACTCCGAGGATTCCCCGCACGTGTCACCGGGCGAGCAGGCCGCGGCGGTCGCTTCCTGGATCTGCGCGGGTCGCGACGGCGAGACGGACGCCGGGCGTGCGGCGTTTCCGGGTCTCGCGTGGTTACGCCAGCCGCCTTCGTACTCCGACCGGGAGTGGATCCTCGAGATCGCCGACCAGTACCGGCAGTGCGCCCGCGGAGAAGGAGGTTCCGAACGGCAGTCGGCACCGCAGTGAGCCGCGGTTCGCCGATAACTCCCTCGGCACCGCCGACAGGCTAATCGGTGAGGTTCTCCCGGCGACGCAGTTCGTCGACCTTTTGCACGATGTCCTGCTTGGCTTCGGCGGACAACCCGACCGTGCGGGCCGCGATTCGGCGAACCCCTTCGTCCCGCATCCCGGCGAGCAGCGTGAGCTCCTTGTCGAGCTTCTCGTAGTACTCGTCGTCAGTGAAGTAGGCGGGCTTGATCCGGAAGAAGTTGGCAAGCGCCGTCATCGTCGTCGCAGACGGGTTGGTTCGGTTGCCGGAACGCAGCTGCGACAGGTAGGGCGCAGACATGGTGACGCCCTCGGCCTTGAGCGCTGCGATCACCTCGGCAGAGGTGTGCGGGCCACGTCCGGGCGGGTAGACGGTGTCGAACAGCCGATTGAGGCGAGCGGCGAACGTGTTGCTCATGGGTGTGACCTCCACAGAAAGACGAGCGGTACATCGGGGCGGCGTATTTGCTGATCATCGTAGCGACAGTTGTCTGCACAACCAAGTGCAAACCAGGCAAAAGATAACCGGGCTCGCACCGCGACCCCGTTCCGGCCTCCCCGAGCGGTGCCGCCGCGTGCACTTCGCACCGCGTGTCTACAGTGCTGTTAAGCAAATACTAACGGGAGCGTAGCTATTAGTCGCCCGCCAATTTCACACTCGTCCTCGACGTGGGCCCCGCTGTTTCCGCCGGCAACGGTCACGGATCGGACTCGCACGAAGCGTAAAGTTTGCTGGTCATTTGTTCTACATCGCCTGATCGGGCTCCCGGCACCGTGGCTTCACGCCATGTCGCAGGCGTAACTGTGGGCGCACGGAGATGTCGCGCAGGTGCGGAAACTGTCAGTAGCCAGTGGCATCGCCGGTGGCGACGCCGTCGGCGGCCACAATTGTGCTGTCCCGGGAGTACGGGGGAGGACGAACGAGGACACGACGACGCACCCGGGAACCGGGGTGCCGTGCGCCCTCAGGCGGCGAGCAGCATCGCGAGGATGGCGGTGTCGGGGTGGCTGATGGGGTCGACGCCGACGCGGCTGACCATCGATGTGACCGTGCCGTCCGACTCGGCCTCGACCCACGCCGCACGGTGCTCCAGACCCAGATGAGGCAGCCCCGGCAGCAGCACGCACCCCGAGGCGGCGCCGTTGCACTCCGGCAGCGAGGGGGTCGTCTCCGATGGCGGATGCAGCATCATCAACGCCGGCGGCTGACGCTGGGCGAAATGGCCCGGGCCCACCGCGGCATCGCCGACCACGGTGCCCTCGGCGAGGACCAGCCCGACGGTGCCAGGTTCGGGTTCTTCGGGGAGTTCTTCTCGCACCCCGAAAATCGTTGTGGTGGAGAGCAGCCCGGGTAAGGAGGCAACCCGCACCGCCGCCATCAGGAGCTGCGCCCACTCCTTGGTCGAGTCCGGCCACCGCCCGGACACCACGAAACCCTTGAGAGACCCGCGCGAATGAAACGGGGCGATCTCGATCGCCCGCCCGGACCCGAAATCCATCTCGCCTCCCGGCATCGCAGAGCTGTCGCCCGACACGCCTGTGGGTCGATGAGCTCAGGATGCGGCAGGTCCTGGCTGGCACGCAAGAGGACACGACTGCTAACGCCGACCGAAGGGGGCGCAAACACGCCGGAAACAACGGACCCGGCCCAGTCCGAAGACTGCGCCGGGTCCCTGATGCCCGAGTGGACGGATACGTGGTCAGGCGGGCGGGTAGACGCCCATTCCCTTGGCCTTCTCCGTCTGCCAGAAGATGTCGGCGATCTCGTCGATGGTGGCGAGCAGCTTCTCGGCGACAGCCACGTCCAGCGACTTCTTGACGTCGCCGGCACCGTGCACGCCGTCCCAGAACAGCTGGTGCAGGTTGGGGAACTGCTCGAAGTGATCCTTGGTGAAGAAGTCGGCCCACAGCACCATCAGGTGGTGCTTGACCTCTTCAGCGCGCTGCTCCTTGATGAGGATGGCGCGCGTCTTGAAGTGGTCGTCATCCGAGTCGTGGTACTTCTGCAGCGTTTTGAGGCATGACAGCGCCTCGATCTTGGCCTGCGCGGGGTCATAGACGCCGCAGTACAGATCGCAGTGGGCATGGGCGGGTTCTGAGTTGGCGAAAAGTCGATGCAGCATGGTCCTAACTTACCCTTACGGCATGCGGCGAAACCATGGGTGGGGTCCCAGGGGATCCGGCTGGCCGCTGCGCCGTTTCGTCGTCGCCGAGGACTCGATGCGCCCGGCTCTGCAGCCCGGCGACGGATTGGTGGCGGTGCGCCTCGGCGCTCCGAAGGTGGGGCAGCTGCGGTTGTTCCGCGACCCTCGCCGGTCCACCCGCTGGCTGGTCAAACGGGTCTCGGCGGTCTACGGCGACGGCCGCAGAACAATCTTCGAGTTCCGGTCCGACAATCCCGACGCGCGCGGTGCGGTCGACTCACACGAACTGGGCTGGGTGTCCGCAGCGGGGTCCTACCTGGTGATCTGGACGGCTCGTGCACCGGGCGAGCGACGGCACTGAGGGAGCAGGGTCAGTACAGGACGATCAGCGCGAGGACGCCGAGCAGGATCAGCGCGATGATGCCCGCACGCAGGAAGGCCATCAGCTGACTGCGGGTGTAGACGCGCGATGCCGATTGCCATTCGGATGGCCGGAACGCGGGGCCTGAGCCGGTCGACGACGCCATCAGTGGTCCTTCACCTGCACGCTGTAATACCTCCCCCAGTGAGATCTGTCACATGCGACTCGTGTGACGCCGATCATAACCCCAGCTGTTCGCTGCTGAGAAATCGGGCACAGACTGCTGAGCGCCAGCGTAGCGAATAGTTAGCGTAGCGAGCGATTTCGCTCGCATTCGCCCAGCCCTGTTGATCACATGCGCCTCGCGGGCCGGACTTGTCCACAGAAAACTGTCGCCGCCGCCCCGACTGGGCGGCTCACAGCGGGTGAGGCCGGGAACTCGGCCTGTGGATGAATCTGTGGAAACTGTGGATAGCGTGCACATTGCTGCCCCCGGTCGACGCGCCGGTGAGGTCCATCGTTCGGGCTACTCGACCCGTGTCAGCATGAGAGGTATGGACGACGCAACGGTGCCCCAGGCAGCTATCGGTGATGTGCCCACGACGTTCGACGACACCGTGGTGCTCCTCGATGTGCGCGAAGACGACGAGTGGCAGCGTGGGCACGCGCCCGGCGCGCAGCACATCCCGATGGGTGAGGTTCCGGCCCGCATGGCCGAGATCGACACCGAAGCCCAGTTGTTCGTGGTGTGCCATGCGGGCGGCCGTTCGCAGCGCGTCGCTCAGTACCTGGCCCGTAACGGCTTCGAACCGGTCAACGTCTCCGGTGGCATGCTCAGCTGGGTCGAGGCGGGACGTCCGGTGGTCACCGGCGACGGGAACGCCGGGAGTGTGTGACGCGCGACCCGTCACCGGATCTCTTCCACGTGATTTCTGACGCCCGGCGGGGCCGCCATTAGGCTGGTCCGGTGATCCAGGTCTGCTCCCAGTGCGGGACGCGGTGGAACGTCCGTGACAAGCAGCGGGTGTGGTGTCCCCGCTGCCACGGCACGTTGCTTGCGCCGTCGGGCGCCGCACCCCAGTCGCAGTGGGGCCCGCCCGCGCAGGCCGGGTCCTCGCAGCAGGGCCCGCGCCGCACCGGCCCGCTACTGCCCGCCGGCTACCGCTGGGTGGCGGTACGTCCCGGCGCTCCGCCGCCGCCCCGCGGCCGGCGACGCGACCTGGGCCCGACCCCGCGGTATCTGAGCATTCCGCGCTGGGGCCTGGTCGAGCATTTCGATACCCCCGAAGAGAAGCAGGTGGCGCGCTCGGGTCCCTCTGCGGCCGCGGTGCGCAAGGTTCTGCTCGCGACCGTTGCGGTGCTGGGCGCTGCGGCATTCGTGCACCTGGTGCGCTACGTGCTGCTCATCATCAACCGCAGTGTCCTGTTGAATCCCTGGGTGGCCGGGGCGGCGACGTGGGGCGGGATCGTCGTGAGTGTCCTGGCCGCCTTCCTGGTCGTGGCGAGCGCGGTGGTGTTGACCAATTGGCTCATCGCCCGGCGGGCCGCCGCCTACGCGCACCGCGGTCAGCAGGACCCACGACCGACGTGGGCGTTGCGGGCCGGCTGTCTGATCCCGGTGCTCAACCTGGCCTGGGCGCCGACCTTCGTCATCGAGCTGGCCGACGTGGAAGCCAGACAGCGGTGGCTTCGCCGGCCGATCGTGGTGTGGTGGCTGGCCTGGTTGGTTGCCACGGGAGTCTCGGCCTTCTCGACGGCGACCGCGTTCACCACCGACGCCCAGGGAATCGCCGACAACACGATGGCGACCATCGTCGCCTATCTGTTCGGCATGGCGGCGGTGCTGCTGGCGCTGCAGGTCTTCCTCGGTTTCGAACGCCAGCCGGTGGAGAAACCCGCCCACCGGTGGGTCATGGTGGCCGCCGAGCCGCCGAACCCGAAAGACTCCCGTTCCGCGCGTGCGGTTGAGCCCGAAGGGCAAGACCCGGCAGCATAGCGGTATGAGCCCGGGCCCGACGGTCGGCAACCATCCGTTCGTGGTGGCGCACCGCGGCGCGTCAGCGGATCGCCCCGAACACACGCGCGCGGCGTACGAGCGCGCCCTTGCCGAAGGGGCCGACGGCGTCGAGTGTGATGTCCGGCTGACCAGGGACGGGCACCTGGTGTGCGTCCACGACCGTCGCCTGGACCGGACCTCGACCGGGAGCGGGCTGGTCAGCGAGATGACGCTGGCCGAACTGCGGAACCTGGAGTACGGGTCGTGGCACCCGAGTTGGCGTGCGGACGGCAGCCACGGGGACACCGGCCTGCTCACCCTCGACGACCTGGTCTCGTTGGTGCTGGACTGGAACCGTCCCGTGAAGATGTTCATCGAGACCAAGCACCCCGTCCGCTACGGCGCGCTGGTCGAGAGCAAGGTGCTGGCCCTGCTGCATCGTTACGGCATCGCCTCACCCGCCTCGGCGGATCTGTCGCGTGCGGTGGTCATGTCGTTTTCTGCCGCGGCGGTGTGGCGGATCCGCCGGGCGGCGCCGCTACTGCCGACGGTGCTGCTCGGCGACACCTCCCGCTACCTGGGTGGCAGCGCAGCGACGACGGTCGGCGCCACCGCCGTCGGACCGTCGATCGCGACGCTGCGTGAGCATCCCGAACTGGTCGATCGCGCCGCAGCGCAGGGGCGCGCGCTGTACTGCTGGACCGTCGACCATTACGAGGACGTGCAGTACTGCCGGGATCTCGGGGTGGCGTGGGTGGCCACGAACCACCCGGGCCGCACCAAGACGTGGCTGCAGAACGGACTGACGGGGGCGGGCCGCGATTAGAGCGCGCCGCCGGCTGCTCGCGGTGCGGCGGGATCTGAGGCCGGTGCCGACACCTCGCGCGCCACGAAGTCCTCGAGATGGAACAGATCGGTCCCGGCCCGTTCGGCGATCCGCAGCAGGGTCGTCATCAGCGCCACCTCTTCCACCTGTTCCTTGAGGAACCACTGCATGAACTGTTCGCCGAGGTAATCGCCCTCGTCGCGGGCCGTGGCCGCGAGGCGGCTGATCTGGTCGGTGACCGCGCGTTCGAGTGTGAGCGCCAACGCGAGGGCCTCCCGCGGCGCGGCGAAGGTGTTCTGAACCGGCTCGAGGGCGGGGATCTCGGCCGGCAGGTCGCGGTCGAGCAGGTACTGCACGAGCATCATCGCGTGATTGCGTTCCTCGACCGACTGGCGATAGAACAACGCGGCCAGCTGTGGCAGGTCCTCGCCGTCGAAGTAGACGGCGATCGCGAGGTACTGGTTGGACGCGCCGAGTTCGCTGCCGATCTGGTCCTGCAGGAGGTGGTGGAACTTCGAATCCAGTGCGCGGTCGACTGCGAGGTTCGTCATGCGCGCAGACTATCGCAGCTCAGATGCTGTTTTTGACTGAGGTAGGCCTAATGCAGGAGAGCGTTTCCTAAGTTAGGGTCGCCAGCGTGACGATGGGCACAATACGGCAAGGGGTTTGCTGAATTCAGGGCGTGCCCGATTGCAGAATGTCGGCGGGCACCGAGGAGTCCGAGGCGAGCGCGCCGAACAGCCGCTGCGCGGCGTCGCTGTCCCAGACCACGATCGACCCCGAGCCGTTCTCGGTGAACTCGCCGATCGGAACCGTGACCGTCGTCGGGTCGCCCTGCAGGGCCCACGCCAGGCGGGCCAGATCCCAGACGTGGTCGCCGTCGCCGACACTGAGGGTGGCTCCGGCAGCGCTGGCCAGCGGGTACCAGCGCAGCGGATTGAGCAACACCGCGGGGCTGGCCGCCCGGTGGATCAGTGCGGCCATGAACAGACGTTGATGCACCATGCGGTCGAGGTCGGCGCGGGGCGTGGCGCGGCTGCGGACGAACCCCAGGGCCTGTTGGCCGTCCAGCTGCTGGCAGCCGGCGGGGAGGTCGATCCCGGCCAGCGGGTCGGTGATCGGATCACTGAGGCACATCTCGACGCCCCCCACCGCGTCGACCAGTCCGGCGAAACCCCCGAAGCCGACCTCGGCGTAATGGTCGATGCGCAGGCCGGTCGCCTGCTCCACGGTCTGCGCCAACAGTTGAGGCCCGCCGACGGCGAAGGCGGCGTTGATCTTGTCGCTGCCGTAGCCCGGGATCTCCACATAGGAGTCGCGGGGAATGGACACCATGGTGGCCGTCGAATCGGAGAACAGGGCCGGCAGGTGCACCACGAGGATGGTGTCGGTGCGTCCTTCGCCGACCTCGCCGCCGGTGGCCAACTGGGCCTGTTGCTCCGGGGTCAGTCCGATGCGGCTGTCGGAGCCGACGATCAGCCAGGTGGTGCCGGCGCCCTGGGCCGGTCGGTCGGGGTAGTCGGTGAGCGCAGTGACGCGCGTCATCGTCGAATCCACCCAGAACGCCGCGCCGACCAGCGCGACGCCTGCCAGCAGCACACAGACCAGCGCCACCCGAAGGAAGCGGCGGAGGCGTCCGGTTTTGCGCCGGGCACGCGGCGGCGGCGCGGGTCGCTGCGGGGGTGCCGGTGGTGGGGGAGCAGGTTGCGCAGAGCGAGGGGGTCGCGGAGGAGGGGGCGCCGGGCGACGCGGCGGCGCGGGCCGCCGCGCGGGTCCCGGCGGTGGCGGTGGCGGCCGGTGGTGCTGCGGCGGTGGCGGTGGCCGATACGGCGGCGGAGGTGCAGGCGGAGGCGGCTGGTGACGAGGGTCGCGACGGATCGCCGGTGGGGGCTCCCGACGCTCGGGGAAGCCTGCCGGGGGTCGGCGAAACCCCGGATACGGCGGCCGCTCGTCGGTCACAGCAAGAATGTACGCGCCGCCGGGGACTACTGAAGCCAGCCCAGCCGGCCTGCCAGCAGGGAATATCCGACGAATGCCACCGCGTCGATCAGTGTGTGGGCGATGATCAGCGGCCACAGGCGCCCGGTGCGCTGCCAGACGTAACCGAACACCAGTCCCATCGCGACATTGCCCAGCCCGGCGCCGAACCCCTGATAGAGGTGGTAGACGCCGCGCAGCAGGCTCGAGATCAGCAGGGCGAGCCAGGGGTTGACGCGAAGCTGGCGCAACCGCGTCAGAAGGAACCCGACGACGATGACCTCCTCGGCCCAGCCGTTGCCGAACGACAGCAGCAGCAACACCGCGACACGCCACCAGGTGTCGTTGAGCTCGGCCGGTTCGACAGCTGCGTTGACACCGAGGACGCGCGCGATCTGGTAGAGCGCCAGCCCCGGCACTCCGATCAGGGTGGCCAACCCGAGCCCGCCCAGTACGTCGCCGCGCCAACGGATCCGGCCCAGGCCGATGCGGGCGGGCCCGTCGCCGCCTCGCCACAGCAGGTAGACGGCCAGCGCGCCCCAGGCCAGCAACTGGAACAGACTGGCGAGATTGAGGCCGAGGTCGATGAGGTCGAACGGTGAGCGACGTGGGTTGAGCGCCACGATCTGGCCCGACAGCCCCAACAGGACACTTTCGATGAGGCTCAGCAGCGACGTGTAGGCGCTGAGCGCGAAGGTGACCGCCAGGACGACGGCGATCTCGATGCGCAGCGCACGTCGCTGTTCATCGGTCAGCTCGTCGGTCGGGCCGGTCACCGCAGCCACGGTAGCCGCCCCCGGGAAAGGCCGCGGTCTCCGGCAGCGGTCAGGCGCCGCGGGCGCGCAGCCCGTTGAGGAACGGGCAGCCCATCAGCACGCGGATCGCCTGGCTGAGAGCGGTCACGTCGTCGACCGGTCGGGTGAACGGCAGGCGGACGTCGTGGTCACCGTCGGCGGATTCGATGCGCAACCGGACGCCGTAGCGGTCCAGGCCCAGCGGCCGGACCCGCCCCCGGCGCAATGCGCTCGGCAGGCGGGCGGCCAGTCGGTCCACCACGTCGTGGTGTGCGGCCTCGAGATGCTGCAGCCAGCAGGACTCCATCGCGCAGAACGGATCCGGTCGGGCCGTCAGCAGGGCCGCCGGAGGCACGGACTCGGCGCCGGTGGCATCGGCCACCACCACGGATTCGATCTGCAGCCGCAGAAGGGCGAGCCGGACGTCGCCTTCCGGCCCGATGTTGGACTCGTCCGAATTGACCTGCAGCAGAGCGGGGTTGGGGTCGGCGCTGGCGACGCGGTCCAGCAGCGCGGGCAGCTCACCGGCCGGCACCTGTCTGAGTCGGCCCTGGATCCACACCAGCGCGCGCACCGGTTCACGCAGCGCAAGCGGCGCGTAGTCGGTCATCTCGAGCACGGCGGGTACCCCGGCGGCACCCGCGCACGCGGTGGCAGAGAGGACGGTTCCGGGCGTGGCGTCGTCGGGTGCCACGACCACGAACGAGCCGTCGTCGAGCAGGTGGTGCACGGGGGTGGGGGTGGGGTCGCCCCCGGCCACCGCGAGCATCGCCCCGTCGGCGCGGACACAGGCGCTGCGGATCCGTTCCGCTGTGGTGGGCGCCGAAGTCGGTGCGGAAGCGGCCATCGCAACACCTTTCTGTTGGTAAGGTGAGGCTAACTTAACTCGATGTCCGCCGGCGATGCAAGGCTTTCCCGCAGCGGAACGGCATTACCGGGCCGACCGGATACGCTGGTGCGGTGCCCGGCATCGCTTATCTCGGCCCCGAAGGAACGTTCACCGAGGCGGCGCTGCGTGCCATCGAGGCGCAGGGCCTGATCCCGCCCGCCGAGACGCTCGATCCCTCGCCGCTGACTCCGATTCCCACCGAGAGCACCGTCGCCGCGCTGGCCGCGGTGCGTGCCGCAGACGCCGACTACGCCGTCGTGCCGATCGAGAACTCGATCGACGGGTCGGTGTCCCCGACACTGGACAGCCTCGCCGCTGACGCACCGCTGCAGATCTTCGCCGAGCTGACACTCGAGGTGTCGTTCACCATCGCGGTGCGACCGGCAACCGCAGCCGGTGACGTGCGGACCGTGGCCGCCTTCCCGGTGGCCGCCGCCCAGGTCAAACACTGGCTGGCCGCCCACCTGCCCAAAACCGAACTGGTGCCGGCCAATTCGAATGCCGCCGCCGCCAAGGACGTCGCCGCCGGTCAGGCCGACGCCGCCGTCACGACCGCGCTGGCGGCCCAGCGGTACGGGCTGCAGGCCCTGGCCGGCGACGTCGTCGACGAGGCCAACGCGCGCACCCGGTTCGTACTCGTGGGCGCGCCCGCCCGGCCACCGAAGCGCACCGGAGCGGACCGCACCTCGGTCGTGCTGCGGCTGGACAACGCGCCCGGGGCGCTGGTCGCGGCGATGACAGAACTGGCCATCCGCGACATCGACCTGACCCGCATCGAGTCCCGACCCACCCGCACGGAACTCGGTACCTACATGTTCTTCCTGGATTTCGTCGGACACATCGACGACGACTCGGTCGCCGAGGCGCTGCGCGCACTGCACCGGCGCTGCGCCGACGTCCGTTACCTGGGCTCGTGGCCGACCGGAGAGGTCGCCGGCGCGGTGCCGCCCCCGATGGACGAGGCGACAGCATGGCTCGACGGGTTGCGCGAGGGACACCCGTGAGCGGCCGGCTGGTACTGGTGCGGCACGGCCAGTCGCACAGCAATGTGGCGCGGCGCCTGGACACCCGGCCGCCCGGTGCCGAACTGACCGACCTCGGCCGCGAGCAGGCTCGGGGCTTCGCGGCAGCTCTGGCCGAACCGCCTGGACTGATCGTGCACTCGACGGCGACCCGGGCCGTGCAGACCGCCGGCGAGGTCCACGCCGCGGCCCCGGCCGTCGTGCACGGGCTGCAGGAATTCGACGGAATCCACGAGGTCCAGGTGGGTGACCTGGAGAACCGCAGCGACGAGGCTGCCCACGACGAGTTCAACGGCACCTACCGGCGCTGGCACGGCGGCGAACTGAGCCTGGCGCTGCCCGGCGGAGAGAACGGCCACCAGGTCCTGGAACGTTATCTGCCGGTCCTCGACCGGCTTCGCAGGCAGTACCTCGATGACGACGGGTGGCACCACGACATCGTCGTGGTCAGCCACGGCGCGGCGATCCGGCTGGTGGCGGCGGTCCTGGGCGACGTGGACGGGGCCTTCGCGATCGACCACCACCTGGCCAACACCGAGTCGGTGGTGCTGGCCCCGGTCGACGGACAGCGGTGGGATTGCCTGCAGTGGGGCACGGCGAGCCCGCCGTTTCACCCCGAACCCAGCGCGGTCACGGTGCGCGACGGCGGCGCGTCGGTGTCAGCCGACCCGATGGGCTGACACCGCGACCGCGACGTCGCACGTGCAGCCCACCGCGTCACAGTCCAGGTGCAATGCATGAGCGACATCGGTGACAAAGCAGTCGGGCTCGGTGCACTCGTCACGGCGGTACGGATGGTGGATCAACGCACCGTGACAGTGCTCCAAGCCCGCCCGGCAGGCGCGGCACTGTTCGGTCATGATCCGTTCATAGCACCTGTCGCCGACAGAATCAGGTTGCCGCGCGCAGCCTTTCGCCTCACGCCCAGCCGAGTTCGTGCAGGCGTTCATCGTCGATGCCGAAGTGGTGGGCGACCTCGTGGATCACCGTGACCGCGACCTCGTCGACCACCTGCGCCTCGCTGTCGCACACGTCCAGCAATGCCTCGCGGTAGATGCTGATGGTGTCGGGCAGCGCCCCGGCGTAGAACGAGTCCCGTTCGGTGAGCGCAACACCCTCGTAGAGTCCCAGCAGGTCGGGCTCCTCGGCATTGCGGTCGGCGACCAGGATCACCACGTTGTCGATCGCCGCGGCAAGCTGCTGCGGGATCAGGTCGAGTGCGTCACCGACCAGTTCCTCGAACCGTTGCGGGCTCATCCGCACGGCCACCGGACTACATCCCCGGCGGTGGCGGCGGCAGGGGGGCAGGCGCCGGCGGTGGCGGCGGCAGCGCCGGCGCAGCAGGATCGGCGGGCGGCGGCGCATCGGCGGGCGGGGGCGCCGCGACGTCACCGGGCGGTGGCAGCGGCGGCGGTGGCGGACCGTTGAGGAACGTGTTGCCGCTCGGGGCGGGGCCGTCGGCCGGGGGAGCCTGCTCGGTTTGCGGGGCCCCGCCACCGGTGGCCAGCTGCGGCAGATGCTGGGTCTGATCGCTCTGGCTGTCGCTGGACTGGGACCCCTGCGACGACTGAGACCCCTGCGAGGACGACTGCGAGGACTGCGACGACGACTGGGACGGGGATTCGTCGGGGATCGGGATGGGCGGCAGGTTGAGCCGCTCGGCCGGGATGTCCGGCGGCGGCACCGGCGGCTGACCGTTGATCAACAGCGGCCCCTTCGCGCTGTTGAGCAGCGTGGACCAGCCACCGTTGCCGAGCGTCGCGCCGATGCTGCAGGAGACCTGGCGGCTACCCGCCGACCAGCTCGGCAACGAGATGGTGCTGTACACCAGGGTCAGCGTGGTCTCGCGCAACTCGATCGGGGCCAGGTAGGCGTCGGTGATCTTGGTGCAGGTGTCCTTGATGAACGTGTCCTGCTCCGGCTCGGGCGGCAGCGCGTCGGGGAAACGCTCGGCGAGGTTCACCGCGCCGGTGACCTCCATCGCGTGCGGGGCTGCGCAGTCGACCGGGATGTCGGTCGGCTGATTGGTGGCCGGGTCGATGCCCAGACAGGTTCCGGGGGGCCACACCTTGGACTGGTCGATCTCGGCGACCTTGCCGGTGAACGTCAGCTGCTGGTTGTTCGGACCGGGTAACTGCAGGCCGCACAACATCCGGCGCTCCCCGGTGGTGCGCCAGGCCTTCTCGCCGGACCAGAGCATGCTGATGGTGAACCGGCTGTTGGGGTCGAAACGTTGGCCGAGATAACGCTTCACCGCCGCCGAGCACTGTTCCTGGCTGATCTGCTGGATGCGCGCCGCGGACGGCGGGGGCGCCTCGGGGCCGTATTCGCTGCCGGGGAAGGTGCGCATGTCCACCGACTCGGCGACCTCGAACCGGTGCTCGGCGGCGCAGTCGACGATCTCGGCGGCATCGGGGGTGCGCTCTGGCCAGCTGAGGCAGTCGCCTGCCTTCGCGTGATCGAAGGTGTCGTTGCCGCGTGGGCCCAGCGAGATCGCGTTGGCGGTCAGCCCGCTGCTGCGCTCGGACTGCGGGAGCGCGGTGATCACGCCGGCGATCAGCAGTCCGCCGAGCGCGGTGAGCAGCAACGCGCGCCGGGTCGACTCCGCCTGCAGGCTGCGCCACCACCGCGCTTTCGGCGCCTGCGCCTGTCCGTGGTTCGCCCCGGATTCGTCGTGCATGTGTTCGGGTCCCTCCGCCATCGCGCTCCATTGTGACAGGCGTGTCAGGTGCTGTGCCAAGAGATGCAGTTGTAACGTGATGCGGTTGTGCCGGGCGGGGTGCTCACCCCGTAGGGTTCTGGCCGTGATCGACCTCAAGGTGCTTCGCGAAAACCCCGATGTGGTGCGGGCCTCGCAGCAGGCCCGCGGGGAGGACGCCGGTCTCGTCGACGCGCTCGCCGCGGCCGACGCCACCCGCCGGGCGGCGATCTCCTCGGCCGACAACCTGCGCGCCGAGCAGAAATCGGCGAGCAAGCAGATCGGCAAGGCTTCTGCCGAGGAGCGGCCCGCTCTGCTGGCCGCGGCCAAGGACCTGGCCGAGAAGGTGAAGGCGGCCGAGGCGGCGCAGGCCGAGGCCGAGCGCGCCTACACCTCGGCGCACATGGCGATCTCGAACGTCATCATCGACGGTGTGCCCGCCGGCGGCGAGGACGACTTCGTGGTGCTCGACACGGTGGGCGAACCGCCGGCGATCACGGACCCCAAAGACCACCTCGAGCTCGGGGAGTCGCTCGGGCTGATCGACATGGAGCGCGGTGCGAAGGTGTCCGGCTCCCGCTTCTACTTCCTGACCGGTGTCGGAGCACTGCTGCAGCTGGGACTGTTCCAGCTCGCGGTGCGCGTCGCGGTCGACAACGGGTTCACGCTGATGATCCCGCCGGTGCTGGTGCGGCCCGAGGTGATGGCCGGCACCGGGTTCCTCGGCGCCCACGCCGACGAGGTGTACCGCGTCGAGGCCGACGACCTCTACCTGGTCGGCACCTCGGAGGTCCCGCTGGCCGGCTACCACGCCGACGAGATCCTGGACCTGTCGGCGGGACCCAAGCGCTACGCCGGCTGGTCGTCGTGCTTCCGGCGCGAGGCCGGCAGCTACGGCAAGGACACCCGCGGCATCATCCGAGTGCACCAGTTCGACAAGGTCGAGGGCTTCGTCTACTGCCGTCCCGAGGAGGCCGAGGCCGAGCACGAGCGGCTGCTGGGGTGGCAGCGCCAGATGCTGGCCCACATCGAGGTGCCCTACCGGGTGATCGACATCGCCGCCGGGGACCTCGGGTCGTCGGCGGCGCGGAAGTTCGACTGCGAAGCCTGGGTGCCGACTCAGAAGACCTATCGCGAGCTGACCTCCACGTCGAACTGCACGACGTTTCAGGCGCGGCGGTTGGCGGTGCGCTACCGCGACGAGAACGGCAGGCCGCAGACCGCCGCGACGCTCAACGGGACGCTGGCCACCACCCGCTGGCTGGTGGCGATCCTGGAGAACCACCAGCAGCCCGACGGCAGCGTGCGGGTTCCCGCGGCGTTGGTGCCCTACGTGGGCGCCGAGGTGCTGACCCCGGCGCGCTGAGCCGGTTAGGGTTGCCCATGACCGCGTCGGTGGTGCAGTTGTGGCGTTTCCCGGTGAAGTCGATGGGCGGCGCACCGGTCGACCGGCTCCGCATCGACCGGCGCGGCGTGCATGCCGACCGGCTGTGGGCGGTCCGCGACGTGGAACGCGACATCACCGCGTCGGCGCGCAAAGTGCCCGCCCTGTTGGGCTGTTCGGCGCGCTACGCCGCCGAACCCGGACCTGACGCCGGACCGGGCAACGCCCCCGAGGTCATCATCACGCTGCCCGACGGCACCGAGGTGTCCAGCGCCGATCCCGGCGTCGACGCTGCGCTGTCCGCGGTGGCCGACCGTGACGTGCGCCTGACGTCGCTGCCGGCCGCCGGCGACGTCAGCCTGCACCGGCTGTCGATTCGCCAGAGCCGTGCCGGTTTCGCGCCCAGCGAGGTGCGCAGCGACTTCGGTCTGTCGGATACCGAGGCGCTGCCCGACACATCGGTGTTCTCCACCAGGCAGATGCTGACGTTGGCCCGCTTCGCCACCCCGCCGGGGACATTCGTCGATCTCAGCCCGGTCCACCTGCTCAGCACCACCAGCCTGGCGTCGCTGGCCGGTGAGGGCCTGCCCTACGACGTACGTCGATTCCGGCCGAATGTGCTCGTGGACGTCACGCAGCCGGGCGGCGGCTACCCCGAGAGCGGCTGGGTCGGCGCGGAGGTCACCGTCGGTGCGGTGACGGTGCGGGTGACCAATCCGACGATCCGGTGCGTGGTGCCGACCCGGGCCCAGCCCGGGCTGCCACCGGATCGCGCACTGACCAGGCGCCTGGCGCAGGCCACCGACCGATTTCTCGGGGTCTACGCCGACGTCACCGGTCCCGGTGTGGTGCAGGTGGGCGACCCGGTCCAGGTCGATGTGCCCGCTCCGGCCGGGGTGTGGCGCCGGACCGCGGCGGCGGCGGGGCAGGCCACGATGCGGGGACTGCAGAGCGTGCTGGAAGCGACGCTGCTGCGCGGGCGATGACGCCGCCGCGGTACTGGGCGCTGCTGCTGTGGGCGGTCACCGCCGCAGCGCTGTTCGCGGCGCTGCTGCTGGCCGCGTTCAGTTACGGGACGTGGGCCTACGGCCGGTACCTGGACCGCGACGGCCTGGCGACCCAGGCGAGGGTCGTCGACAGCGACGTCACCTCGGTCTCGGTCGAGTTCGCCAATTATCGAGGGTCCCGGTCGGTGGCCGTGGTGCGGTGGTGGGCGCCGGGGGCACCGGGGGTCGGTGACGAGATCGCCGTCGTCTACGACCCGTGGGATCCGCGCGACGCGGTGCGTGCCGGCCGTCCGGAGAATCGAGCAGTGGCGATCGGTGCCGCGGCGGGGTCGGCCGTCATGGTCAGCGTCGCCGTCGGGGCGGGCGTGGGCGCCGGCCTGATCCACCGCGCGCGGCGGTCTTAACTCGGCAGCAGATCGTCGAGCAGGGCCAGGAACTCCTTGGGGCGCACCGGGGTACACGCCGGGTCGGGGAACGAACCGGCGACGTCGAAGGTCACCAGCGTCGATTTGATCGGCCGGTAGATGTCCAGCGGCAGCCAGCGGCGCAGATCCGAGCTGCCCCACAGGCGGAACCGCTGCAGGAACAACCCCAACGGCTCGGCCCGGTAACTGCGGATGTCGCGCAGCGGGATGACTTTCGAGGTGCCGGACGGAAAGTGGTAGCGGCGCAACGTCAACGCCTCCCGATCCAGTTGGATCCGGCCGTCGTCGTAGAACTGCCGCGCGGGGGCGCTCATGCCTTGGCCGACCGCAACTCGTGGCCCTTGGTGGTCAGGCACCGTCCGTTGGTCAGATTCCACTGCCACCCGTGCAGGTTGCAGGTCAACGTGGCGCCTTCGACGACACCGAACTTCGACAGGTCGGCTTTCAGGTGCGGGCACCGGCGCTGGATCTCCCAGCCGTCCAGCGTGATCGACGCGCTGTCGTCGTGCGCCTCGGCGAACCACCCGTCGGCGTAGGCGATCCGTTCGTCGGTCAGGCACTTGAAGAACGTGTACAGATACTCGTTGTAACCGCCCACCCGCCAGGCGGTGAATCGGGTGGACAGGAAGATCGTGTTCACCCAGTCCGGTTCGCGGTCGCGCAGCACGGTGCGCACCAGCTCCGGCGCGATCGCGAAACCGTAGCGGAACTTCTCATCCGCAATGGGTTCGCGCACAGCGCGTTTCGGAAAGTCGATGACCACGGTTTCCGAGTGGCCGGAACCGTCGAGCCGCAGCTCCACCGGGTATCCGATGCCGTCGCAGATCTGATCGCTCTGCACCATGATCGGCTCGAACAGCTCGCGCAGCGGTTCGAGGAGCGGCTCGCCCTGCGCGGGTGCCCACCGGGCCTTCTCGGCGGCCAGCACCGGCGCCATCCGCTCGGCGTAGTCGGCGATGTAGTCCGCCTTACCGGTGGTGAAGATCGCCTCCACGTCGCCCTCAGGTAGCGGGTGGGTGAGCGAATCGAGCTGTGCGCCGCGGAAATCGGCGGTGGAGCCGGGGATCATCAACAACCCGCCGTGGTGGTCGTGCGCCCGCATCTCCTCGAGGAAGACCATCTGGTCGGGGAAGATGTTGGCGGGGTCGCCGTGGTCGTCGTTGAGGTCGCGCAGGTCCGGGTCCAGGAAGCAGGGCGGCCCGGCCGACGGGATCACCCACGTGGCGCCGACCTGGGCGATGTACTGGCGGCAGCGGTCCATCTGGCGCTGGCGCTTCTGCGTTCCGAACGCCTCCTTGGCGCGGGCGGGCATCTCGTAGACCATCGGGTACCAGATGGCTCCGGAGTACTGCAGCATGTGCACGTCGATCTGGCCGAAGTCGGTGTGGAGCACGTCGAGGTCGACCGGCCGCGCGTCGTTCATGTTGAACGCGACCGTCTCGCCGTCGTCGACGACCAGTCCCGAGTCCCCGATGGGCCCGTCGGCCGGGGCGCGCAGCGCGATGATCATCACGTCCAGGTCGCCCTTGGGTCCGCTCACCCGGTGCTTGACCGAGTCGGTGGTCTCGAAGAACCGGGAGAATCCGAGTCCCTCCAGTTCGCGACGCAGGTCCGGCACCGGGAAATCGGGCAGCAGCACCACGGCGTCCTTGTTGACGTGCTCACGCAGGTTCTGCGGATCGAAGTGATCCTTGTGCAGGTGGGAGACGTAGAGGTAGTCGACGTCGCCCAACGCCGCCCAATCCAACCCGCTGTTGTCGGGGAACGGGAACCACGACGCGAAGTAGGCCGGGTTGACCCACGGGTCGCACAGGATGGACCCGGCCTTGGTGTCGATCCGGAATCCGGCGTGTCCGACGCTGGTGACCTGCACAAATACCCCTTCGATACGCCCTCGACGACGCTGTCGCGGATCGTCTGAACAGCTGCGTACTCCGCATCGCAGCTTAGTCCTGTCCGATGGGCCCCGTCGTTCTGGTGAGCCGGTCGTCGGATTACGCTGGCGACTGTGGAACCGGTATACGGCACAGTCATCCAGCTGGCCCGGTTGGTCTGGCGCGCCCAGGGGCTGACGTTCACCGTGACCGGTGTGGAGAACCTGCCGCGCACCGGTGGTGCCGTGGTCGCGATCAACCACACCAGCTACTTCGACTTCACCTTCGCCGGGTTGCCCGCCTACCGGCAGCATCTGGGCCGCAAGGTGCGTTTCATGGCCAAGAAAGAGGTCTTCGACCACAAGATCACCGGGCCGATCATGCGCAGCCTGCGCCACATCGAGGTCGACCGGGACAGCGGGGCGGCGTCGTTCGAAGCGGCGTGCCGCATGCTCAAGGAGGGTGAGCTGGTCGGCGTCTACCCCGAGGCGACCATCAGCCGCAGCTTCGAGATCAAACAGTTCAAATCCGGGGCCGCGCGGATGGCGATCGCCGCCGGGGTGCCGATCGTGCCGCACATCGTCTGGGGTGCCCAGCGGATCTGGACGAAGGGGCACCCGAAGAATCTGCGCCGGCCCAAGGTGCCCATCTCGGTGGCCGTCGGCAAGCCGATCGAGCCGACACTGCCGGCAGAGGAATTGACCGCGTTGCTGCACTCGCGGATGCAGCACCTGCTCGAGCAGGTCCAGGATGCGTACGGCCCGCACCCGCCCGGTGAGTTCTGGGTTCCGCACCGGATGGGCGGCGGGGCGCCGTCGCTGGCCGAGGCCAACCGGATGGACGCCGAGGAAGCAGCGGCCAAGGCCGCGCGACGGGCGCAGCCGCCGCAGGCGGGTGACGGTTCCACCGGGGCGCCGGGCTAGGCGCGCCATGGAGCCGGTCTTCCGCACGCTGGAGATCGCGGCCCACGCGGTGGTCCGGGCCACCGGAACGCGGATCACCTACCACGGGCTGCACCACCTGCCCAGGTCAGGTGGTGCGGTCATCGCCATCAACCACACCGGCTACGTGGACTGGCTTCCCGCGGCGCTGGCCGCCGAGAACCGGGGTCGCCGGATGCGGTTCATGATCAAGGCCGAGATGGCCGATGTGTCGGTCATCGGCTGGCTGATCCGGCACACCAAGACCATTCCCGTCAACCGGCAGGCCGGGGCCGAAGCGTTCGCCGCGGCCGTGCAGGCACTGCGGGACGGTGAGATCGTCGGGGTCTATCCGGAGGCCACGATCAGCCGCAGCTTCGAACTCAAGGAGTTCAAGACCGGTGCCGCCCGGATGGCGCTGCAGGCGCAGGTGCCGATCGTCCCGCTGGTCGTCTGGGGCGCTCACCGGAAATGGACCAAAGACCACCCGCGGGCGCTGGGCCGGACCAAGACCCCGGTCAGCGTCGCGGTGGGCGATCCGCTGGCGCCTGAGGGCAGTGTGGAGGCGCTCGACGCCGCCCTGCGGGCGGAGATGACGCGTCTGCTGCATGATGTGCAAGCCGGTTATCCCCGGCCGAAGGGAGCGTTCTGGGTGCCACGCCGACTGGGCGGCTCTGCGCCGACCCCCGAGCAAGCCAAGGTCCTCGACGCCGAGGAGCTCGCGGAGCGGGCACGCAGGCGGGCCGAGCGCCCATGACCCCTGAGCTCATCGCCACCGATGTCGACGGCACACTCCTCGACGACGACGAGAAGGTCACTGCCAGGACCCGGTCGGCTGTGCACGCCGCGGTCTCGGCGGGGGTGCAGTTCGTGCTGGCCACCGGCCGGCCGCCGCGCTGGGTGACGCCGATCGTGGATCAGTTGGGCTTCGCTCCGATGGCGGTGTGCGCCAACGGCGCGGTGCTCTACGACCCGTCGGCCGACAGGATCGTCTCGGCGCGCACGTTGTCCGCCGAGGCGCTCGCCGGCCTCGCCGAGATCGCCACGCGGGTGATCCCGGGCGCCGGGCTCGCCGTGGAACGGGTGGGGCGCTCGGCTCACGACGCCGCGACCCCGCAGTTCGTCAGTTCGCCCGGCTACGAGCACGCCTGGCTCAACCCCGACAACACGGAGGTGTCGGTCGAGGATCTGCTGAGCGCCCCGGCGGTCAAGCTGCTCATCCGCAAGGCCGGGGCGCGCAGCGCCGACATGGCGGCGGCGCTGCTCGAGCACATCGGCACCGAGGGCGACATCACGTACTCCACCAACAACGGGCTGATCGAGGTGGTGCCGCTGGGCATCAGCAAGGCCACCGGGATCGAGGAGGTGGCCCGCCCGCAGGGTATCGAGGCCGCCGCGGTGGTCGCGTTCGGTGACATGCCCAACGACGTGCCGATGCTGGGCTGGGCCGGACTGGGCGTGGCGATGGGCAATGCCCACCCGGACGCGGTCGCGGCGGCCGACGAGGTGACGGCCACCAACGCCGACGACGGAGTGGCGCGCGTTCTGGAGCGGTGGTGGCCCTGAGCGGCGGTCAGGCCGGGTTGGTCGGCGGGGTGAACCGCTCCAGCTGAATCGGCGCGAAGCCGGACTCGGTGCTCGGCAGTTCGACGGGAACGCCGTCGAGGACGCGGACCACGGTGCCCTTCTCGCGGTCGAAGTTCAGGGTGCCGTGCTGGAAGTTCTGCACGATCCACTGCGGTTCGGCGATCTCGGAGCTGGTCGGCAGCCCCAGCGCGCCACGCTCGAAGCCCAGCGATCCCCAGACGGTGTAGATCTCGCCGGTGATCGGTTCGGCCCCGGTCTCCGGGGACCAGTACATGGCGCCGCGTTCGAACGTGACATACCGGCTGGTGCCCTGCCCGAACGCCTCGGGAGACGTTGGCCAACCGAGGTAGCTGTCCTTGCCTCCGAGCGCCTCCCATTTGGCGAAGATCGCTCCGCCGCGCAGCTGCTCGGCCAACTGCGACGGACCCGGGGGATCGTTGAACCGGGCGGCGATGTCGCGGATCTGCCCCATCAGCGCGTAGGCCGCGTCGCCCGGGCATTCGGTGATGCCGACATCGCGGTGGGTGAAGATGGTCGGCAGCGTGATGGGAGCACCGAGCGGGAACTTGGTGAACGAGCCGCCCTCCGAGGGCAGCACGACCGTCCCGAGCGGATCGACACCGGCCACCCCCAGTACCCAGCCGAGCAGGCGGGCGGTGGTGCGCAGCTGGATCGGGGTGGGCGGGTCGACCTCGAAGTCGCCGAGCATCGCCACGCCCCAGGTGTTGTGGTTGAACCCGCCGGTGTGTGCGCCCTCCACCGGTCGGGCCATCCCGCCGGCGCGGCCTTCGAAGACCTGCCCGTATCGGTCGACCATCGCGTTGTAGGCGATGTCGCACCAGCCCAGCGTGCGGGTGTGGTACTCGTAGATCGACCGGATGATCCCGGCGGAGTCCTGCGGCGTGTAGTCGTTGCTGCCAGCGGTGTGGTGCACGACGCCGGCCTGGATGCGGGCGTCATATCGGGGCTGCCCGCAGCGCATCGATTCGTCGGCGCCCCATTGGCTTCGACCGATGATGGCCGGCGGGCGTCCCGGCGGAGTGGCGGCGTTGGGCAACGGCGCCAGGTCGGCGGGTGCCTGCGGAGGGCTGATCAGCACCGCGTTGATGTTCTGGCCGAACGGCTGCTCGGTGGTGGCGGGCACGTAGCCGAGCTCGGGCCGGTCGTCCCCGGAATCGTCGCGGCGGGGCGGGGCGGGCGAGGTCTGCGGGGCGTCGGCCGGTCGGGTCACGGCGATCTGGACCGTGGTGGTGCGGCCGACGAAGACGGGCTCGGTGCCGCGGGGGCCGGGCAGATCGGCGCCCACGCCCTGGAGTTGTTCGGTCTCGTACCAGGGCCCCCAGGAACCGTCGGCCTTCTTGGCGCGCACCCGCGCGCTGGTGGCTGTCAGGTCCGCGGCGGTGAGCGCCACCAGGGAGAACGGGGTGTCCTGGTGGATCTCGCGGATCGTCTCGCCGCCGCCGAGGTCGGCCAGGGGTTGCTGGACCATCGTGGGCGCGGCCACGGCCGGCGTCTCGGAGTCCTCCGGAATGCCGTTGATCGCCCAGGGCAGCAGCATCACCGTCGCCGCTATCGCGGTGAACAGGATCGATGGTGCGGGTCGGCGGCACGGCACAGGGCGATGTTACGTATGTGCTAGATGGTGCTGGTGTTTCGACACGGCAAAAACGGGTACCAACTTCGACCGGCAACGGCACCGCAGAGCGGATGCTTCTGCGGTGCCGTCAGGGGGCAGGACTTCGTTGTCCGCGTGCCGGTTACAGACCAGGGGTGACAGCGGCCTCCGCCGGAAGTGCGGCGGCCTCGGCGGCCGCCCCGGCGATCGGTGCCGCGGCTTCGGCCGGCGGCTTGACCGCAGACATGATCGCGGGCATCACGATGCCCTTGAGCAGGTCGATCGCCTCACCGGCGCCGAGGGAGTTCGCGGCGCTGGTCAGGTCACCGAGCAGGCCCCCACTGGCCGGTGCCACCGGGGCCGCCAGCGACGGATCGCCGAGGATCGGGTAGGCGCCCAGCGCGGGATCCAGACCGACCGGCGCCGAGATCGGGATCTCGCCGGTGGCGGGCAGTGCCGAGGTGGAGATCGGGGCCGCCCCCAGCGTCGGGTCGGTCAACGCGGGGGGTGTGCTGAGTCCGGGCACGGTCACCGCCGGATCGGTCAGCGTCGGCGTCACGCCCGGGGTGGTCAGTCCGCCGGGGGCGGTCAGGTCCGGAGAGGCCAGCGCAGGGTCGGTCAGCGTGGGGGCGACACCGGTGGGGCTGGTCAGGCCGGGGTTGGTCAACGCGGGATTGGCCAGGCCCGGATCGGTCAGCGTCGGTGCGGTCAGACCGGGGGTGGTCAGCGCGGGCGCAGTCAACCCCGGGGTGCCCAGGCCGGGCGTCACCGTCGTCGGTGCCGGGCTGGTCCCGGTCAGCAGGCCGGTCGGCATCGGCGGCAGGTTGATGCCGAATTGCGAAAGGCCCTGCGACAGGGCGTTCATCAACTCGCCGGGCAGGTCGGTGATGCTGGCGGCCTGGACGAACTCGCGGTGCTGCGGCTGACGCTCGGAGATGTCGGACAGGGCCACGACGGCCACTGGACTCGCGACTGCCAGCGCGGCGACTGTGCTCAAGGCGGTCGAGAGCCGGCGTCGACGTCGGTTCGGCACGGAAGTCTCCTCAATATCTGGACGTAAAGATGCAGCCCTCCTGCCGCGGCCAACCGGTGCGGTGACCGTCGGGGAGCGTCTGGATCTTCGTACGACCTCGATGTTAATGAAGTGAATGCTGTGACTAGAGTGACGATGCGGAATCGTGAGCTAATTGCGACCTGCGCGGCTCGGCCTACTCGGGGCCGCCACCGGCGGTCGGATACCCTTGCTGCCGATGACAGCTCTGCCCCAGCCCGATCAACACTGGGACCTCTTCGTCGTCGGCTCCGGTTTCTTCGGCCTGACGATCGCCGAACGGGCGGCCACGCAGCTGAACAAGCGCGTCCTGGTCCTCGAGCGACGTTCCCACCTCGGCGGCAACGCCTACTCGGAAGCCGAGCCCGAGACCGGTATCGAGGTGCACCGCTACGGCGCGCACCTGTTCCACACCTCCAACCAGCGGGTGTGGGACTACGTGCGCCAGTTCACCGAGTTCACCGGCTACCAGCACCGGGTGTTCGCCCTCTACAACGGCCAGGCCTACCAGTTCCCGATGGGGCTGGGGCTGGTCAGTCAGTTCTTCGGCCGCTATTTCACCCCCGACGAGGCGCGCGCGTTGATCCGCGAGCAGGCTTCGGAGATCGAGACCGAGGACGCGCAGAACCTGGAGGAGAAGGCGATCTCGCTGATCGGCCGCCCGCTCTACGAGGCGTTCGTCAAGCACTACACCGCCAAGCAGTGGCAGACCGATCCCAAGGAACTGCCCGCCTCGAACATCACCCGGCTGCCGGTGCGCTATACGTTCGACAACCGCTATTTCAACGACACCTACGAGGGCCTGCCGGTCGACGGGTACACCGCCTGGCTGCAGAACATGGCCGCCGACGAGCGCATCGAGGTGCGGTGCGACACCGACTGGTTCGACGTGCGTGACCAGTTGCGGGCCGCCAACCCCGACGCGCCGGTGGTCTACACCGGCCCCCTGGACCGCTACTTCGACTACGCCGAAGGCCGGCTGGGGTGGCGCACGCTGGACTTCGAGCTCGAGGTGCTGCCGACGGGTGATTTCCAGGGCACACCGGTCATGAACTACAACGACGCCGACGTGCCCTACACCCGGATCCACGAGTTCCGGCATTTCCACCCCGAGCGCGACTACCCCACGGACAAGACCGTGATCATGCGCGAGTACTCACGCTTCGCCGCCGACGACGACGAGCCCTACTATCCGATCAACACCGAGGCCGACCGCGCCCTGCTGGCGGCCTACCGGGCCCGCGCCAAGGCCGAGTCGGCCGAGGCCAAAGTGCTGTTCGGTGGGCGGCTGGGCACCTATCAGTATCTGGACATGCACATGGCCATCGCCAGCGCGCTGAACATGTACGACAACGTGCTCGCGCCCCACCTGCGCGACGGGGCGCCGCTGGCCGGCGCCGAGACAGAAAGCAGTTGACTATGAGTGACATCCCGTCCGGCGCGCTGGATGCCGGCGCCTCGCGGGCGGTCAGCCTGCTGGCCCGTGTCATCCTGCCGCGCCCAGGCGAGCCGCTCGACGTGCGCAAGCTCTACATCAACGAATCGGACACCAACGCCCGCCGCGCACACGCGCCGGCGCGCACCGAGCTGGAGATCGGGCCCGAGTCCGAGGTCTCGTTCGCCACGTACTTCAACGCCTTCCCGGCCAGCTACTGGCGGCGCTGGTCGACGCTGCAGTCGGTGGTGCTGCGCGTCGAGCTGACCGGCAGCGGCCGCGTCGACCTGTACCGCACCAAGGCCACCGGAGCCCGCATCACCGTCGGTGGCGCGGAGTTCTCGGGTGAACCGGTCGAGTTCGAGATCGGTCTCGACCCGTTCGAGGACGGCGGCTGGATCTGGTTCGACATCACCACCGACAGCGCCGTCACGCTGCAGCACGCCGGGTGGTACGCGCCGGTGCCCGCGCCCGGGCGCGCCGACGTGGCGGTCGGCATCCCGACCTTCAACCGGCCCGCCGACTGCGTCAACGCGCTGACCGCGTTGACTTCGGATCCCTTGGTGGACAAGGTGATCGGAGCGGTCATCGTGTCCGACCAGGGCACCAGCAAGGCCAAGGACCACCCCGGTTTCGACGCGGCCGCCGCCGCGCTGGGGAGCCGGCTGACGGTGCACAACCAGCCCAACCTGGGCGGCTCGGGCGGCTACAGCCGGGTCATGTACGAAGCGCTGAACAACACCGCGTGTGAACAGATCCTGTTCATGGATGACGACATCCGCATCGAACCGGATTCGGTGCTGCGCGCGTTGGCCATGAACCGGTTCGCCAAGTCGCCGACACTGGTGGGCGGACAGATGCTCAACCTGCAGGAGCCGTCTCATCTGCATGTCATGGGCGAGGTCGTCGATCAGGCCAACTTCATGTGGACCAACGCGCCCAATACCGAGTACGACCACGACTTCGCCAAGTACCCGCTGGTCGACGAGGACGACCGCAGCACGATGCTGCACCGTCGGGTCGACGTCGACTACAACGGCTGGTGGATGTGCATGATCCCGCGCCGGGTCGCCGAGGAGTTGGGTCAGCCGCTGCCGTTGTTCATCAAGTGGGACGACGCGGACTACGGGCTGCGCGCCGCCGAGCACGGGTACGGCACGGTCACCCTTCCGGGGGCGGCGATCTGGCACATGGCGTGGAGCGACAAGGACGACGCGATCGACTGGCAGGCGTACTTCCACCTGCGCAACCGCTTGGTCGTCTCGGCGCTGCACTGGGACGGCAAGGTCACCGGCCTGGTCGCCAGCCATCTCAAGGCGACGTTCAAACATCTGCTCTGCCTCGAGTATTCGACGGTGGCCATCCAGAACAGGGCGATGGACGACTTCCTCGCCGGGCCCGAGCACATCTTCTCGATCCTCGAGTCGGCGCTGCCCGACGTGCGTGCGATGCGCCAGCACTACCCCGACGCCGTGGTGCTGCCCGGCGCCACCGCTCTGCCGCCGCCGTCGGACCGGCGCCGGAAGAAGATCAAGATTCCGACCTCGTTGCCGGCCATCGGTTTTCGGCTGGCCCGCGGCGTCGCCCACCAGCTCACCCACCACGATCCCGCCCATCACCAGCGACCGGAACTCAACGTCGCCACCCAGGATGCGCGCTGGTTCGTACTGTGCAAGGTCGACGGCGTCACTGTGACGACTGCCGACGGTCGTGGTGTGGTCTACCGCCAGCGTGACCGCGCCAAGATGTTCGAACTGCTTCGTGCGTCCCTGAAACGCCAGGTTCGGTTGATCCGCAAGTACAACCGGATGCGCCGGGTGTACCGGGAGGCGTTGCCGATGATGACCAGCCAACAGAAGTGGGAGTCGGTGCTCAACGGGCACGCGGGTGCGCCCAAGGCGGCGGTGAGAGTCGGAGATGCCTGACCAGGCGCGTGGCGAGGACGCGGTGCTGGTCGCCGTGCAGCGCGGGCTGGCCGGCCGGCCCGGGGTGCTGGCCACCGCCCGCACGCTGTCCCATTTCGGTGAGCACAGTCTCGGCTGGCTCGCGCTCGCCGCGCTGGGGGCCGTGCTGCGGCCGACGCAGCGCCGCGACTACCTGGCCGCGGGTGTGGGCGCATTCACCGCCCACGCCTGTGCGGTGCTGATCAAGCGGGTGGTGCGCCGGGAACGTCCGCACCACCCGGCGATCGCGGTCAACGTGGGCACCCCGAGCCGGTTGAGCTTCCCGTCGGCGCACGCGACGTCGACGACCGCGGCCGCGGTACTGCTGGCGCGACCCACCGGGTGGCCGCTGCCGGCGCTGCTGGTGCCGCCGATGGCGTTGTCGCGGCTGGTGCTCGGAGTTCATTACCCCAGCGATGTGCTCGCCGGTGTGGCGGTCGGCGCCGCCGTCGGGGGTGCCGTCGCCAGGTTCGAAGGAGGGCGCCGGTGAGCGCATCCCAGGTCGGCCAGGAGACCGGTGCGGCGGCGGGACCGCCCAACAACCTGGTCTCGGGCATCGTCAAGGCCCTACGGCCCCGCCAGTGGGTCAAGAACGTGCTGGTCTTCGCCGCCCCGGTCGCCGCTCTCGGTGATGACCGCTACGTCTACGACTACCGCGAGGTGCTGGTCAAGGTGGCGCTGGCCTTCGTGGTCTTCAGCCTCGCCGCGTCGTGCGTGTATCTGGTCAACGACGCCCGTGACGTCGAAGCCGACCGGGCGCACCCCACCAAGCGGTTCCGCCCGATCGCCGCCGGCGTGGTTCCGGAGTGGCTGGCCTACACGCTGGCCGGCGTGCTGGGCGTGCTGTCCCTGGCGGTCTCGTGGCTGGTCACCCCCAACCTCGCCCTGGTGATGGCCGTCTACATCGCGATCCAGCTGGCCTACTGCTTCGGGCTCAAGCACCAGCCCGTGATCGACATCTGCATCGTGTCCTCGGGCTTCCTGATCCGCGCCATCGCCGGCGGTGTGGCCGCCGAAGTGCCGCTGTCGCAGTGGTTCCTGCTGATGATGGCGTTCGGTTCACTGTTCATGGCCGCCGGCAAGCGGTACGCCGAGCTGCAGCTGGCCGAACGCACCGGAGCCAAGATCCGCAAGTCCCTGGAGAGCTACACCAGCTCCTATCTGCGCTTCGTGTGGACGTTGTCGGCCACCTCGCTGGTGCTGTGTTACGGGCTGTGGGCCTTCGAGCGTGACGCCACCGGCGGGGCCT
The DNA here is from genome assembly GCF_041902445.1 of Mycobacterium sp. G7A2. NCBI lineage: Bacteria > Bacillati > Actinomycetota > Actinomycetes > Mycobacteriales > Mycobacteriaceae > Mycobacterium > Mycobacterium sp. G7A2. Next base: position 328,814 of record NZ_CP169251.1, read on the forward strand.
CCTGGTTCGTCGTGTCGATGGTGCCGTTCACGATCGCGATCCTGCGCTACGCCGTCGACGTCGACGGCGGCATGGCCGGCGAGCCCGAGGAGATCGCGTTGAAGGACCGGGTGCTCCAGCTGTTGGCGCTGGCCTGGATCGGGACCATCGGTGCCGCCGTCTTCCTCAGCTGACCGGCAGGACGGCCTGGCGGGGCGGCGCAAGCGCTGGCCCGCCTTCCCGTACGACGTCTGGACGAGGACCAGCCTGTGGGCGAGCGTGGCCGTGACGGCGGTGCTGTTCGGTGCGGGTGCCTGGCAGCGCCGCTGGATCGCCGACGACGGCCTGATCGTCCTGCGCACCACGCGAAACATGCTGGCCGGCAACGGTCCGGTGTTCAACGCCGGCGAGCGGGTGGAGGCCAACACCTCCACCGTGTGGTCGTACCTGATGTGGTTGGGCGGCTGGGTGGCCGGTCCGGCCCGGCTGGAGTACGTGGCGCTGACGCTGGCGCTGGTGTTCAGCGTCGCCGGCGTGGTGATGGTCATGCTCGGCACCGCCCGGCTTTATGCGCCCGGGCTGCAGGGGCGGGCGGCGGTGCTGCTGCCCGCCGGCGCCCTGGTCTACATCGCCGTGCCCCCGGCGCGGGACTTCGCCACCTCCGGACTGGAGAACGGTCTGGTGCTCGCCTATCTGGGGCTGCTGTGGTGGATGATGGTGTGCTGGTCGCAGGCTGCCCACGGCGGGCCGCGTAGACCGACACCTGCTCGGGGCACCACACGGTGGTTCGACGGCGCGCTGGCGTTCGTGGCCGGGCTCAGCGTGCTGGTGCGCCCCGAGTTGGCGCTGATCGGCGGACTGGCTCTGGTGATGATGCTCATCGCGGCGCCCGACTGGCGGCGGCGGCTGCTCGTCGTCGTCGTCGGTGGACTGCTGCCGGTCGGCTACCAGATCTTCCGGATGGGCTACTACGGACTGCTCGTGCCCGGCACCGCGCTGGCCAAGGACGCCAGCGGGTCGAAATGGCACCAGGGTTTCGTGTACCTGGCCAACTTCAACCAGCCCTATCTGCTGTGGGCGCCGGCGATGCTCCTGGTCGGGCTCGCCCTGATGGTGCTGCTGCTGCGCGGGCGCCCCGGCAGGCCGAGCACACCGGCCCGGGGCGAGGCCGGGCGGCTGGCGCGCCTGGTGCAGAGTCCGCCGGCGGTGGTCGCGTTCATCCTGATCAGCGGTGTGTTGCAGGCGGTGTACTGGATCCGGCAGGGCGGCGACTTCATGCATGGGCGGGTCCTGCTCACCCCGCTGTTCTGCCTGCTGGCGCCGGTCGCGGTCATCCCGCTGCTGGTGCCGGAAGCCTCGCGGATGGCCCGCGGCGCCGGGTACCTGTATGCCGGTGCCACCGGCGTGCTGTGGCTGGCGGTGGTCGGCTGGGCGCTGTGGGCGGCCAACTCGCCGGGAATGGGGCCGGACGCCACCCGGGTGACCGCCACCGGCATCGTCGACGAGAGGCGCTTCTACGCGCAGGCGACCGGGCACGCGCACCCGCTGACGGCGGCGGACTACCTGGACTACCCGCGCATGCGTGCGGTGCTGACCGCGATCCGGAACACACCCGACGGTGCACTGCTGCTGCCGGCGGGCAACTACGACACCTGGGACGTGGTGCCGGCGATCCCGCCTCCACCGGACGCGCCCACCGGACCGGACGGGGACCGAAACGGCCCCCACACCGTGTTTTTCACGAATCTGGGCATGCTCGGGATGAACGTCGGGCTCGATGTGCGGGTGATCGATCAGATCGGCCTGGCCAATCCGCTGGCCGCGCACACCGCCCGCATCGAGGACGGCAGGATCGGCCACGACAAGAACCTCTTCCCGGACTGGGCGGTCGCCGAGGGGCCGTTCCTGAAGGAGGAGCCGTGGATTCCCCAGTACCTGGACGAGGACTGGATCCGGCAGGCTCAGGCGGCGCTGGCCTGCCCGGAAACCGAGTCGGTGCTCAACGCGGTCCGAGCGCCGATGAGCCCGCGCCGGTTCCTGTCGAACCTGGCCAATGCCGCGGAGTTCACCCGTTACCGCATCGACCGGGTGCCGCTGTACGAACTGGCCCGGTGCGGGCTGCCGCTGCCCGAGCCGGTGAACCCGCCCTACACCGGGCTGCCCGCCACCGGACCGTGAGCAGGCCTCTGGCGTGCGCGATTTGTTGGCGGAGAGGGTTTTCTGCTTTCGTAACGCTGACGCCATGTCGCTCGGATAAGGACATAGGACCGACCGGAACGGACACTGCGGAACGCAGCACGGTGACGTGATGCGGCCCCGCGGTGAGGAGAAGTCACCACAAAGGTGTGGTTGACTACACGGGCAACGAGGCCGGGCGCCTGGGCGACTCCAGGGCCCGCTAGCTGCTGCTTTACGAAAGATGGGAAAGACATACAACCATGAAGCTCGTTGGGAGGCTGCGCGGCGCAGCGAAGATGACGTGGCGTCGGGTCACGGTGGCGGCCCTGGCGGCCACGCTGCTGCCCGGCCTGATCGCCGCCGTCGGCGGCACGGCGACTGCGGGAGCGTTCTCCCGTCCCGGTCTGCCCGTGGAGTACCTGATGGTGCCGTCGGCAGGCATGGGTCGTGACATCAAGGTGCAGTTCCAGAGCGGCGGGCCCAACGCACCCGGCGTGTACCTGCTCGACGGTCTGCGTGCGCAGGACGACTTCAACGGCTGGGACATCAACACCGCCGCCTTCGAGTGGTACCTGGACTCGGGCATGGCCGTGATCATGCCGGTCGGCGGGCAGTCCAGCTTCTACAGCGACTGGTACAGCCCGGCCTGCGGCGACAACGGCTGCCAGACCTACAAGTGGGAGACGTTCATCTCCCAGGAGCTGCCGGCCTACCTGGCGGCCAACAAGGGTGTCGACCCGAACCGCAACGCGGCCGTGGGCCTGTCGATGGCCGGTTCGGCCGCGCTGACCATGGCGATCTACCACCCGCAGGTGTTCCAGTACGCCGGCTCGCTGTCGGGCTTCCTGAACCTGTCCGAGGGCTGGTGGCCGATGCTGGTCAACATCTCGATGGGTGACGCGGGTGGCTACGACGCCAACGACATGTGGGGCAAGACCGAGGACGCCAACAGCGCGTGGAAGCGCAACGACCCGATGGTCAACATCGACAAGCTGGTCGCCAACAACACCCGCATCTGGATCTTCTGCGGCAACGGCAAGCCGGCGGAACTCGATTCCGGGATGAGCTCGGGCAACCTGTTCAACGCGAAGTTCCTGGAGGGCTTCACGCTGCGCACCAACAAGACCTTCCAGGAGGAGTACATCGCCGCGGGTGGCAAGAACGGCGTGTTCAACTTCCCCTCCAATGGAACCCACCAGTGGGCCTACTGGGGTCAGCAGCTGCAGCAGATGAAGCCGGACATCGCCCGGGTGCTCGGCGCGGTGCCGCAGCCGTCGGCTCCGCCGGCTCCGGCCGAGGCCGCAGCTGAGCCGGCCGCCAACGGCGGCTGACGCCACGCGACAGCATTATTGACGGCGGTGATCCCCGGGTGGGGTCACCGCCGTCAGTCTTTTCGTCCTCGGCTGCCACCGGTGATGTGGTTCACTACCTTGCGATGTCGACGACGAACGAGGTGGGGCGGATGCGCGCGCTGATGCGGATGATCCTGGTGCGAATGACCCTGGCCGCCGCACTGGCGGTGACGCTGTGGGGCGCGGGGGCGACGCCGTCGCTGCCGGGCGCCCCGGCCGCCTCCGCGCAGGGCGTCGAGATGTTGATGGTGCCTTCGGCCGCGATGGGCCGCGACATCCCGGTGGCGTTCCAGGGCGGCGGCCCGCACGCCGTCGTGCTGCTCGACGCGTTCAACGCCGCCCCGGACGTGAGCAACTGGGTGACCGCCGGCAACGCCATGAACACGCTGTCGGGTCTGGGTATCTCGGTGGCCGCCCCGGCCGGCGGGGCGTGGAGCATGTACACGAACTGGGAGCAGGACGGCAGCAAGCAGTGGGAGACCTTCCTGGCCGACGAGCTGCCCAACTGGCTCGCCGCCAACAAGGGGCTGGCTCCGGGCGGGCACGGCATCGTCGGCGCCGCCCAGGGCGGCACCGGCGCGCTGACCATGGCGACGTTCCACCCCAACCGCTACCGCTTCGCCGGGACGCTGTCGGGCTTCCTGACCCCGTCGGCCACCACCATGAACGGCGCGATCACCGCAGGGCTCGCCCGCTTCGGTGGGGTGGACACCCGCAACATGTGGGGTTTGCCACAGCTGGGCCGGTGGAAGTGGCACGACCCAGACGTGCACGCCCAACTCCTGGCCAACAACAACACCCGGCTGTGGGTGTACAGCCCGGCCACGGTGACGTGCACCGACCCCGCCGCGATGATCGGCTACTGCGATCAGGCCCAGGGCAGCAACCGGACCTTCTACCAGCACTATCGCTCGATCGGCGGCAGCAACGCCCACTTCGACTTCCCGACGTCGGGCAATCACGACTGGGGTTCGTGGAGCGGCCAGTTGGCCGCCATGACGGGTGAGCTGGTCGCGACCATCCGGTAGTGGCGAGGGCTCGGCGCACCGGTCGGGCACGGGCCAGCCGGTACTTTGGAGGAGTGCAGAACGCGTCACGCAGATCGGGGATCGCCGGGTTGGCCGGCTTCTCGCTGCTGGTGGCGTCGGCGGCGGCGGGGTTGTCCGGCTGCTCGATGACCGATGACATGGTCATGGGGCTGGGCTCGCAGACCGAGGCCGCGCAGAGTGAATCCCCCGCGGCGGTGCCCGGTCCCGACGACCTCGGGGCCGAGGACCACACGCTGGTCGTGACCCCGGCTCAACGCCACTACCTCGATGCGCTGCACGGTGCGGGAGTGCAGCCCAGCAGTGACCTCGCCGCGTTGCGGATCGGGTCCTACGTGTGCCAGGCCCGCTTCGCCAAGCACACCGACCAGCAGGTGTGGGATTTCGTACTGCCTCTGGTGCGCAACGAGGTCGGCTCGTCGGCCACGGCGATGACGCCGTCGGCGGGAGAGGTCAACACGTTGACCGACGACTACATCCGCATCGCGACCGACCAGCTCTGCTGAGCTGTCGACCACATCCCAGCACCCGCGTAGGCGAGGAGAACGAAGAACGTCATGGCCAAGTCCAACCGGCGCAAACGCCACCGCCTTCTGGCGCTGTTCGCGGCAGGCGCGGTGAGCATGGTGGTCGTGCTGATCGTGGCGATCGTGGTCGTGGTGCTGCGCAGGCCCGACGCCCCGCCGACCGCGGTGCCGCCGAGCGCGCAGCCGCCCACCGCGGTGCCTCCGACGATCTCGAAGCCGCGGCCCGAATTCCAGGACGCGAGCTGCCCGGATGTACAGCTGATCTCGATACCGGGCACCTGGGAATCCTCGGTGCAACTGGACCCGTTCAACCCGGTGCAGTTCCCGGCCGCGCTGCTGCTCAACGTGACCAACCCGCTGCGCGCGCAGTTCGGCGCGGACCGCCTCGAGGTGTTCACCGTTCCCTACACCGCGCAGTTCCACAATCCGCTGTCCGCGGATGCGCAGATGTCGTACAACGACAGCCGCGCCGAGGGCACCCAGGCGGCGGTCCGGGCGATGACGGACATGAACAACCGGTGCCCGCTGACCAGTTACGTGCTGGTCGGGTTCTCCCAGGGCGCCGTCATCGCCGGGGACATCGCCAGTGACATCGGCAACGGCCGCGGGCCGGTGGACCAGGATCTGGTGCTCGGTGTGACGCTGATCGCCGACGGACGCCGCCAGGACGGGGTGGGGCAGGACGTCGGTCCCAACCCCGACGGCCAGGGTGCGGAGATCACGCTGCACGAGGTGCCGACCCTGTCGGCGCTGGGGCTGACGATGACCGGACCGCGCCCCGGCGGGTTCGGTGCGCTCAACGACCGGACCAACGAGATCTGCGCCCGCGGCGACCTGATCTGCGCGGCACCCGAGTCGGCGTTCAACATCACCGCGCTGCCGAAGACGTTGGAGGTGCTGTCGGGGGGCGCGGGTCAGCCGGTGCACGCGATGTACGCCACCCCGGACTTCTGGAACATCGACGGGATGCCGGCCACTCAGTGGACGCTGAACTGGGCGCAGAACCTCATCGCCGACGCCCCACAGCCCAAGCACGGGTGAGGTGTGCCACATCTTTTTGGCAACGTTTCGTGACGGTGCGGTGTCCAGATTTGGCGCAGCCCCGCAGGTCGCCTAGCATTACGTGAGATTAAGAAACATCTAAGAGCGACGGCTGGCGGTTCACGGGCGGGGAGCTGTCGGACCGGTACGATCTTCGGGGTTTGGGACAGCGCTCCCGCCTGATTGGAGTATTGAGATGGCCTTCCACAACCCGTTCATCAAAGACGGACTGATCAAGTTCCCGGACAACGGCAGCTTGGTCAAGCACGTCGAACGATGGGCCCGGGTTCGGGGCGACAAGCTCGCCTACCGGTTCATCGACTTCTCCACCGAGCGCGACGGCGTCGAGCGCGATCTGAACTGGGCCGACTTCGGCGCCCGCAACAAGGCCGTCGGGGCCCGCCTGCAGCAGGTCACCGAACCCGGAGACCGGGTCGCGATCCTGTGCCCGCAGAACCTCGAGTACCTCGTGGCCTTCTTCGGCGTGCTCTATTCCGGGCGGATCGCGGTACCGCTGTTCGATCCCAACGAACCCGGCCACGTCGGCCGTCTGCACGCCGTGCTCGACGACTGCGAGCCCTCAGCCATCCTGACCACGACGGCCGCGGCCGAGGGGGTGCGCAAGTTCTTCCGCACCCGGCCGGCCAACCAGCGGCCGCGCGTCATCGCCGTCGACGCCGTGCCCAACGAGGTCGGCGCCACCTGGGAGCCGGTCGACGTCCAGCACGACACGATCGCGTACCTGCAGTACACCTCGGGGTCCACCCGGATCCCGACCGGTGTGCAGATCACCCACCTGAACCTGGCCACCAACGTGGTCCAGGTCATCGAGGCGCTCGACGGCCAGGAGGGCGACCGCGGCGTCTCGTGGTTGCCGTTCTTCCACGACATGGGGCTCATCACGGTGCTGCTGTCGCCGATGCTGGGCCACTACATCACGTTCATGACGCCCGCCGCGTTCGTGCGTCGCCCGGGCCGGTGGATCCGCGAGATGGCCCGCAAGGAGAGCGACACCGGCGGCACCATCTCCGTCGCGCCGAACTTCGCGTTCGACCACGCAGCCGTGCGGGGGGTGCCCAAGGACGGCGAGCCGCCGCTGGACATGTCCAACATCAAGTGCATCCTCAACGGCAGCGAGCCCATCTCGGCGGCCACCGTGAACCGGTTCAACGACGCGTTCGGCCCGTTCGGCTTCAAGCCGCAGGCCATCAAGCCGTCCTACGGGCTGGCCGAGGCCACGCTGTTCGTGTCGACGACCCCGATGAACGCCGAGCCCCGGATCATCCACGTGGACCGTGACGAGCTCAACCGGCACCGCTTCGTCGAGGTGCCCGCGGACTCACCGAAGGCGGTCGCGCAGGCCGGTGCCGGTCAGATCGGTGTCGCGGAATGGGCGGTCATCGTCGACAACGACAGCGCCACCGAATTGCCCGACGGCCAGATCGGCGAGGTCTGGATCAGCGGCCAGAACATGGGCACCGGCTACTGGGGCAAGCCCGAGGAGACCGTCGCCACGTTCCAGAACACGCTCAAGTCGCGCACCAACCCGTCCCACGCCGAGGGCGCCACCGACGACGCCACCTGGGTGCGCACCGGCGACCTGGGCGCCTACCACGACGGCGAGCTCTACATCACCGGCCGAACGAAGGACCTGGTGATCATCGACGGCCGCAACCACTATCCGCAGGACCTCGAGTACTCCGCCCAGGAGTCCACCAAGGCCCTGCGCACCGGGTTCGTCGCGGCGTTCTCGGTCCCGGCCAACCAGCTGCCCGACGAGGTGTTCGAGGACGCGCACGCCGGGCTGAAGCGCGACCCCGACGACACCTCCGAGCAACTGGTGATCGTCGGTGAGCGCGCCCCGGGCGCGCACAAGCTCGAGATGGCCCCGATCGCCGACGACATCCGCGCGGCGATCGCGGTGCGCCACGGTGTGACGGTGCGCGACGTGCTGCTGACCCCGGCCGGAGCGATCCCCAGGACCTCCAGCGGCAAGATCGGTCGGCGCGCCTGCCGCTCGGCGTACCTGGACGGCAGCCTGCGCAGCGGCAAGGTGGCCAATGCCTTCCCGGACGAGACCGACTGACGTTTCCACTGAAGTGACTCCCCAATGCCGGCCCGCGGGGGCGGCCGGATCGATCGTGAGGTGACGATGACTGATCCACAAGACGATTCGGTGAACCCGGCGGCCCCGGTGGGCGGCCCGGACATGACGGTCGCCGAGATGCGTGCCTGGCTGCGCAACTGGGTCGGCAATGCCACCGGTCAGTCCCCGGATTCGGTGAACGAAACCGCGCCGCTGGTGGAACTCGGCTTGTCGTCGCGCGACGCCGTGGCGATGGCCAGTGACATCGAGGATCTCACCGGTGTGACGCTGACCGCGACGGTCGCCTTCCGCCACCCCACGATCGAGTCGCTGGCCACGGTGATCATCGAGGGTGAGCCCGAAGAGGACACCGCCGCGCTCGACGCCGAGGACTGGTCGCGTGACGGCGACGAGGACCGGCTGAACATCGCCATCGTCGGCGTCGGCACCCGCTTCCCCGGCGATATGAACACGCCGAGCCAGATGTGGCAGGCGCTGCTCGAAGGCCGCGACGCCATCACCGATCTGCCCGACGGGCGCTGGTCGGAATTCCTGTCCGAGCCACGCGTCGCCGAGCGGGTGGCCAAGGCGCGCACCCGTGGCGGCTACCTGTCCGACATCAAGGGCTTCGATGCCGAGTTCTTCGCGCTGTCGAAGATGGAAGCCGACAACATCGACCCGCAGCAGCGGATGGCGCTCGAGCTGACCTGGGAGGCGTTGGAGCATGCCAGGATTCCCGCCTCCAGCCTGCGCGGGGAGAGCGTCGGGGTCTACGTCGGCAGCTCCACCAACGACTACAGCTTCCTCGGTGTCGCCGATCCGTCGACCGCCCATCCGTACGCCATCACCGGCACCGCGAGCTCGATCATCGCCAACCGGGTGTCGTACTTCTACGACTTCCGCGGACCCTCGATGGCCATCGACACCGCCTGCTCGTCGTCGTTGGTCGCCGTGCACGAAGGAGTGAAGGCGCTGCGCGCCGGGGACGCCGACGTGGTGCTGGCCGGTGGCGTGAACGCCCTGGTCACCCCGCTGGTGACGGTCGGATTCGACGAGGTGGGCGGCGTGCTGGCGCCCGACGGCAGGATCAAGTCGTTCTCGGCCGACGCCGACGGCTACGCCCGCTCCGAGGGCGGCGGCATGCTGGTGCTCAAGCGCCTGGCCGACGCGCGCCGCGACGGCGACCAGATTCTCGCCGTCATCGCCGGCGGCGCGGTCAACCACGACGGCCGGTCCAACGGCCTGCTGGCCCCCAACCCGGATGCGCAGGAAGCCGTGCTGCGCAAGGCCTACAAGGACGCCGGGATCGATCCGCGCACCGTCGACTACGTCGAGGCGCACGGCACCGGCACCATTCTCGGTGACCCCATCGAAGCCGACGCGCTGGGCCGGGTGATCGGCCGTGGCCGCGCCGCGGACAAGCCTGCGCTGCTGGGCGCCGTGAAATCCAATGTCGGACATCTGGAATCGGCTGCGGGTGCCGCCAGCTTGGCCAAGATGGCGCTCGCGCTGTACCACGACAAGATTCCGCCGTCGATCAACTACAGCGGCCCCAACCCCTACATCGACTTCGACCGCGAACACCTCAAGGTCGCCGACACGGTGACCGACTGGCCCCGCTACAGCGGGCACGCGATCAGCGGGGTCTCCGGATTCGGGTTCGGTGGCGCCAACGCGCACCTGGTGTTGCGTGAGGTGCTGCCCACCGACCTGGTGGAGCCGATGCCCGAGCCCGACGTCGCGGTCGTCACGCCGGCCAACGAGGACGCGAAGGCCGTCTACGTCGGCGGTGTGCGGATGGACGAGTACGGCGAGTTCATATCAGATGATGATGATGACGATGACGCGCGGGGTGATGACGACTTCTACGGCCGCGTCGTCGAGGACGAGCCGGAGCTGCCCGGGCTGACCGACGAGGCGCTGCGGCTGCTGGAGGTCGCGCGCGAGGAGCTGGCCGCCGCGGAAGCCGAGAACCCGACGAAGCCGATTGTGCCACTGGCAGTTTCGGGCTTCCTCACCTCGCGTAAGCGCGCCACCGCGGCCGAGCTGGCCGACTGGCTGGACAGCCCGGAAGGTCGGGCGTCGTCGCTGGAATCGATCGGACGGTCGCTGTCGCGGCGCAACCACGGGCGCTCGCGCGCGGTGGTGCTGGCCCACGATCACGACGAGGCGATCAAGGGCATGCGCTCGCTGGCCGAGGGCAAGACCAACCCGATGGTGCTGGCCGCCGACGGGCCGGTCACCAACGGGCCGGTCTGGGTGCTGGCCGGTTTCGGCGCCCAGCACCGCAAGATGGCCAAGAGTCTTTACCTGCGCGACGACACCTTCGCCGAATGGATCAACAAGGTCGACTCCCTGGTGCAGGACGAGCGCGGACACTCGATCCTCGAACTGATCCTCGACGACGCGATCGACTACACCGACGAGACGACCGAGCTCCCGATCGAGAAGGTCCAGCTGGTCATCTTCGCGATCCAGATCGCCCTCGGTGAGGTACTCAAGGCCCACGGCGCGAAACCCGGTGCGCTGGTGGGCCAGTCGCTCGGCGAGGCCGCCGCGGCCTACTTCTCCGGTGGGCTGTCGCTGGAGGATGCCACGCGCGCCATCTGCTCGCGCTCGCACCTGATGGGCGAGGGCGAGGCCATGCTGTTCGGCGAGTACATCCGCCTGATGGCCCTGGTCGAGTACTCGCCCGAGGAGATCGAGACCGTGTTCTCCGACTTCGACGGTCTCGAGGTGTGCGTGTATGCCGCACCGACGCAGACCGTCATCGGCGGGCCGCCCGATCAGATCGACGCGATCATCGCCCGCGCGGAGTCCGAGGGGAAGTTCGCGCGGAAGTTCCAGACCAAGGGCGCCAGCCACACCTCGCAGATGGACCCGCTGCTCGGTGAGCTCGCCGCCGAACTGCAGGGCATCGAACCGCATCCGCTGCAGACGCCGTACTACTCCACCGTGCACGAGGGCAGCCTGATCCGTGCCGGGTCGGAGCCCATCCACGACGTGGACTACTGGAAGAAGGGCCTGCGCCACAGCGTCTACTTCACCCACGGCATCCGTAACGCCGTGGACAACGGTCACACCACGTTCTTGGAGCTGGCGCCGAACCCGGTGGCGTTGATGCAGGTCGGTCTCACCACCGCGACGGCCGGACTGCACGACGCACAGTTGATCCCGACGCTGGCGCGCAAGCAGGACGAGGTCGACTCGATGACGACCGCGATGGCGCACCTGTTCGTCCACGGCCACGATCTGGATTTCCGCACGCTGTTCCCGCTGCCGTCGGATCGCCCGCTGGACCCGGCGACCGACTACGCGGACATCCCGCCCACCCGCTTCAAGCGCAAGCCGCACTGGCTCGACGCGCAGTTCACCGGTGACAGCTCGACGGTCATGCCGGGTAATCACGTCGCCACCCCGGACGGGCGCCACGTGTGGGAGTACCTGCCGCGCGCCAACGCCGCCACCGACCTGTCGGCACTGGTGAAAGCCGCTGCCGCAGCGGTGCTTCCGGATGCCAAGCTCACCGCCTCGGAGCAGCGGGCGGTGCCCGGTGACGGGGCGCGCCTGGTCACGACGCTGACCCGGCACCCGGGCGGCGCCGGCGTGCAGGTGCACGCCCGCATCGACGAATCGTTCACCCTCGTCTACGACGCGATCGTGACCCGGGGTGGTCAGCAGACCGCGCTGCCCACCGCGGTCGGCGCCGGAACCGTCACCGAGGTCACCGCCGCGGCGACGCCGGAACCCGAACCCGAGGCCGACGAGGCGTTCGTCGCCGACAACCTCACCGCCGGCGCGAATCTCGGCGCGGACTTCGCCAAGTGGAGCCCGGATTCGGGCGAGACGATCGGCGACCGGTTGGGCCACATCGTCGGCGCCGCCATGGGTTACGAGCCCGAGGACCTGCCCTGGGAGGTGCCGCTGATCGAGCTCGGCCTGGATTCGCTGATGGCAGTGCGCATCAAGAACCGCGTCGAGTACGACTTCGACCTGCCGCCGATCCAGCTGACCGCGGTGCGCGACGCCAACCTGTACGCGGTGGAGAAACTGATCGCCTACGCCGTCGAGCACCGTGACGAGGTGGGCGATCTCGCCGAGTCGCAGAAGGGCAAGACCGCCGAACAGATCGCCGCCGAACAGGCCGAGTTGATGGGCGGCGCGAGCACGGTCGCCGAGCTGGAGGCCAAGCTGGCCGAGGCCGGACACCCGATTGCGGCCCCGGAGGAGACCGAGCAGCCGGCGGCCGAGCAGATCGCCACCGACTCGGTGGAGGCGCAGGGCGCTCCGGACATCCCCGCTCCGGCGTCTGATGTCGCGGTCCCCGCTCCGCCGACCGACCCGTCGGGTCCTGCCGGTGGCCTGTCCATCCCGCCGCCCCCCACCGACCCGAGCGGTCCCAGCGCGTCGGGGCCCTCGCAGTCCACCATCGCGGCGGCGTCGAAGGCGCTGAGCCAGGAAGCGGTGGTCGAGGCGCTGGGCGCCGACGTGCCACCCCGCGACGCGGCCGAACGGGTCACGTTCGCGACGTGGGCCATCGTCACCGGCAAGTCGCCGGGCGGCATCTTCAACGAGCTGCCCGCCGTCGACGACGCCGTCGCGACGAAGATCGCCGAACGGCTCACCGAGCGGGTCGACGAGGGCACCATCAGCGCCGACGACGTGCGCGCGGCGACGACCATCGAGGAGCTGTCCACCACCGTCCGCGAGTACCTCGAGGGCGGCAAGATCGACGGGTTCGTACGGACCATCCGCGCCCCCAGGGAAGGCAGTTCGAGCATCCCGGTGTTCGTCTTCCACGCCGCCGGCGGGTCCACGGTCGTCTACGAGCCGCTGCTCAAACGCCTTCCGGCGGACACCCCGATGTACGGCATCGAGCGGGTGGAGGGCTCCATCGAGGAGCGCGCCGCCGAGTACGTGCCGAAGCTGCTGGAACTGAACGGCGACCGCCCGTTCATCCTGGCCGGGTGGTCGCTGGGCGGGGTGCTGGCCTACGCCTGCGCGATCGGTCTGAAGCAGGCCGGCGCCGATGTGCGCTTCGTGGGCCTCATCGATGCGGTGCGCCCCGGTGAGGAGATCCCGCAGACCCAGGAGGAGACCCGCAAACGCTGGGACCGCTACGCGCGGTTCGCCGAGCGGACCTTCAACGTCGAGGTGCCCGAGATCCCCTACGAGGAACTCGAGAAGCTCGACGACGAGGGCCAGGTCAAATTCGTGCTCGACGTCGTCAGCCAGAGCGGGGTGCAGATCCCGGGCGGCATCATCGAGCATCAGCGCACGTCGTACCTGGATCAGCGGGCCATCGACACCGCCGAGATCAAGCCCTACGACGGGCACGTCACGCTCTACATGGCCGACCGGTACCACGACGACGCGATCTACTTCGAGCCCGCCTACGCGACCCGCGCACCCGACGGCGGGTGGGGCCAGTACGTCGCCGACCTCGAGGTCGTGCCGATCGGGGGCGAACACATCCAGGCGATCGACGAGCCGTACATTGCAAAGGTCGGCGCCCATATGAGCGAGGCGATCACTGCCATCGAGAGCGAGAGCACGTGACCAACAAGACCACTGCTGAACTCCTGTCCGAACTCCGCGAAAAGCTGGAGGAAGCCAAAGAGCCAGGTGGTGAGAAGGCGGTCGCCAAGCGCGCCAAGAAGGGCATCCCGTCGGCGCGGTCCCGCATCTACGACCTGCTCGACCCGGGCAGCTTCCTGGAGATCGGCGCGCTGGCCAAGACGCCCGGCGACCCGCAGGCGCTCTACGGCGACGGTGTGGTGACCGGGCACGGCACGATCAACGGCCGCCCGGTCGGCGTGTTCAGCCACGACCAGACGGTGTTCCAGGGCTCGGTCGGGGAGATGTTCGGCCGCAAGGTGGCCCGGCTGATGGAGTGGGTGGCGATGGTCGGCTGCCCGATCATCGGCATCAACGACTCCGCCGGTGCGCGCATCCAGGACCTGGTGACGTCGCTGGCGTGGTACGCCGAACTGGGCCGCCGCCACGAGCTGCTGCGCGGCCTGGTCCCGGAGATCTCGTTGATCTTCGGGAAGTGCGCCGGCGGTGCGGTGTACTCGCCGATCCAGACCGACCTGGTGGTCGCGGTGCGCGACCAGGGCTACATGTTCGTCACCGGACCCGACGTCATCAAGGACGTCACCGGTGAGGACGTCAGCCTCGACGAGCTCGGCGGCGCCGAAGCCCAGGCCCGGTACGGCAACATCCATCAGGTGGTGGAGTCCGAGGCGGCGGCCTACCAGTATGTCCGCGACTACCTGAGCTTCCTGCCCGCCAACACGTTCGACGACGCGCCGATCGTCAACCCCGGTCTGGAACCGGAGATCACGCCGCACGATCTGGAGCTGGACTCGATCGTGCCGGACTCCGACAACACCGCCTACGACATGCACGAGATCCTGCTGCGGATCTTCGACGACGGTGACGTGTTCGAGGTGGGCGAGCAGTCCGGCCCGGCGATCATCACCGCGTTCGCCAGGGTGGACGGCCGTCCCGTCGGCGTGATCGCCAACCAGCCGATGTATCTGTCGGGGGCGATCGACAACGAGGCCTCCGACAAGGCGGCCCGGTTCATCCGCTTCTGCGACTCGTTCAACACCCCGCTGGTGTTCGTCGTGGACACCCCCGGCTTCATGCCGGGTGTGCAGCAGGAGAAGGGCGGCATCATCAAGCGCGGCGGCCGCTTCCTGAACGCGGTGGTCGAGGCCGACGTGCCGAAGGTGACGATCACCATCCGCAAGTCCTACGGCGGCGCGTACGCCGTGATGGGATCCAAGCAGCTCACCGCCGACTTCAACTTCGCGTGGCCGACGGCGCGGATCGCCGTCATCGGCGCCGAGGGCGCGGCACAGCTGGTGGTCAAGCGGTTCCCCGATCCCACCGCCCCCGAGGTGCAGAAGATCCGGGCCGACTTCATCGAGGGCTACAACGCGACGATGGCGGTGCCGTGGGTCGCGGCCGAGCGCGGCTTCATCGACGGCGTCATCGAGCCGCACCAGACCCGGCTGCTGCTGCGCAAGTCGCTGCGCCTGCTGCGTGACAAGCAGATCAGCCGCGTGCAGCGCAAGCACGGCCTCACTCCGATCTAGACGACCCTGGTGCGGTTGGATAGGACTGTGGCCAACAACAAGGCGAATCACATCACCGGGCTGAGCCTCGACGCGCCGCGCGGCGACGCGCGTCTGGACCTGCGGGACCTCTACGTCTTCCAGTCCCCCCACGACCCGGAGCGGACCGCGCTGATCCTGACCGCCAACCCCGACGGCGGTGCGCTGCATCCGGATGCGGTGTACCGGGTGGCCATCGACAACGACGGTGATCTGCGCAACGACATCGCGTTCAACTTCGTGTTCTCCGAGCAGGTCGCGGGGCGTGACGGACCGCGCCAGAAGGTGGATGTGTACCTGGCGCTCGGCTCCACCGCCCGGGTGTATGCAGCCGCCGGATCGCGGATCTTCGGTGACGTGGAGGTGTCCTTCGACGGCACCCCGCACGTCTGGCGGTCCGGCAGCTTCACGTTCTTCGCCGGCGTGCGCAGCGACCCGGCGTTCGTCGACCTCGACGGGCTGGTCAACGTCTTCGACCCGGCCGGACGTCGCGACGGGCAGGGACCGTGGACGGGTCAGGACTCGCGGGCCGCGGCCAACGTGATGGTGATGGCCGTCGAGATGCCCACCAGCTATCTGGGAGCGCACCCCGACGTGCGGGTGTGGGGGCGGTGCAGCCTGCTGGAGGACGGCACGTGGGTGCATGTCGACCGGATCGGGCACCCGTTGATCAGCAGCTTCTTCAAGACCGGCGGACCGCCGTACGCATTCGCGGGCAGCGAGCCGAACCAGGACCGGGAGCACTGGATCGGTGCGCTGATCGAACTGATGGGCCACACCGGGGGATATGCGCACGACGAGGCCGCCGAGGCGATCAACGCCGAGGGCGCGCTGCCCGACGTGTTGACCTACAACCCGGCCAAGCCGGCAAAGTATCCGAACGGGCGCACCCTCTCCGACGACGTGATCACCGACCGGGTCGCGTTCCTGACCAACGACGACTGCCCGCCGTCGGGACTGACGCCGCACGACGACCTGCTGCTGGACTTTCCCTATCTGGGTACGCCGCACTGATGGCGCCGCAGCCGCCGTCGTCCCTGCTCGTCGAGGCGTACCGGGGCTGCGAAGGTCTGCCGCTGGTGGGTGGATTGTTCACCCGCGGCAGAGTCGAGGCCAAGGCCGTCCTGTCGCACGTCGTGGCCGCTGTGCTCGACGAACTGGATCTGACCGAGATCATCCGCGACAAGCTGCAGACCGAAGCGGTCGACGCCGTCATCGCCCGCATCGATCTGGTGGCGCTGGCCGATCAGGTCATCGATGGGGTGGATCTGCCGGCGATCATCCGTGCGTCTGTGACCTCCAAGACCGCCGTGACCGCGGACGTGATGACCGACGTACGAGCGCAGGACGGGTTCGTCGACCGGATGCGCGGGCGCCGAGAGCGGTTGCGTGGCCGACAGCGGTAGCGTCGGCGGCCGCGTGGTCTCGGTGCGCTCATGATCACCAGCACTTGTAGGATTCGCCCATGCCGCTGACCGACGGCGAGGTGATCGCGGGTTACACGATCTCGCGTCGGCTGGGAGCCGGCGGGATGGGCGAGGTCTACCTGGCCAAACATCCCCGACTGCCGCGTTACGACGCGCTCAAGGTGCTCTCCGCCGCAGTCACCGCCGACGACGAGTACCGCCAGCGGTTCAACCGCGAAGCCGACATCGCCGCCACCCTGTGGCATCCGCACATCGTGGCGGTCCATGACCGCGGCGAGTTCGGCGGCCGGCTGTGGATCTCGATGGATCACGTCGAAGGCACCGACGCGGCCGCGCTGCTGGCGCAGCGCTACCCCGACGGCATGCCACCGGAACTGGTCGCGCGCATCGTCTCGGCAGTGGGCGACGCGCTGGACTACGCCCACGAGCGCGGCCTGCTGCACCGGGATGTCAAACCCGCCAACATCCTGATCGCCGACCCGCAGACCGACCACGAACGCATCATGCTGGCCGACTTCGGCATCGCCCGCCGCGTCGGCGAGGCCAGCTCGCTGACCGCCACCAACATGACCGTGGGCACGGTCGCCTATTCGGCGCCCGAACAGCTCACCGCCGACAAGCACATCGACGGCCGGGCCGACCAGTACGCCCTCGCCGCGACCGCGTTTCAGCTGCTCACCGGAACCCCACCCTTCCAGCACTCCAACCCGGCGATCGTGATCAGCCAGCACCTGACCGCCCAGCCTCCGGCGATCGAGGACCACCGGCCCGAGCTGTCGGGACTCAGCGGTGCGTTCCGCAAAGCGCTGGCCAAGTCGCCGGCCGACCGCTTCGACACCTGCGCGGACTTCGCCCGGGCGCTGGCCAACCGGACTCGGGCTGCGGTGCCGGGCGGCTCCTTCACCGACACCGACGACGACGAAGCGACCATGCTCGCGCCCGCCGCGGCCGGCGGCCGGCACGCCAAGAAGTCCTCGGCCACCCCGTCCCGCGGCCGGCTGCTGATCCTCACCGCGCTGGCGCTGTCGCTGATCGCGGTGGTGTCGGTGCTGCTGCTGGTGTTCTACGACCGCGGCGAGCGGCGCGCCGATGCCGGCAGCGCCACCCCGTCCGCGTCACCGACGCAGCCGGCGCCGGGCGCGGGCGTGACCCTGCCGGTCGTCGTCGTGGGTGCCGACTGCGCAACGTTGGGCGCTGCCGGGCTCACCGAGCAGGGCGCTCCGGCCTACTGCGCCCGGCTGTCGTCGACCGGTGCGCCGCTGTGGTCGCTGTACCCGGGCGAGATCGCCCACCCCTCGGGCGCGCCCACCGCGGGGCCCGCCGCGGACACCGACACCCCGGTGCTGGTGTGCATGCAGCAGACCGGGCGCGACGAGGTCGAGTGCCGGAAGGACATCCTGGCCGAGAACACCGATCCGTCGGCCAACGACAACCAGTCCGGCTGACGTCAGATCGGGGGCAGGTCCAGCCAGCTGTCGACGGCGAAGTTCGCCCCGCGGGCGGCGATCGTCGCTCCGCCGCGGCCCGGGTAATGCGCCGGGATGACGGTCGCGCGACGGCGCGCCGCCTCGGTGAACACCCGCCGGCGGGTGGCGGTTGCCGCGTCGGCATCGACGTCGAAAGCGCACGGGTCGTCGGGGCGCGGCAGCTGGATGGGGCAGTGGGTGAGGTCCCCGACGAACACCGCGGGTGCCCCGGCGTCCAACCAGAGGACCGACGATCCCGGCGTGTGGCCGGGCGCTGCGCGCAGCCACAGCGACGCGCTGAGTTGATGGTCGCCGGCGAACAGTTCGGTCTGCGCCTCGACGGGTGCGATGCTGTCGGCGAACACCAGCCGCATCCCGTCGGTGGCGCCGGCACCGTCCGGGCAGAAGTACCGATGATCGTCGGCGGGCATCAGGTAACGGGCGTTGCGGAACGTCGGCACCCACTCTTCGTCTCCGTCGGTGGCGGACAGCCGGGTGTTCCAGCCGACGTGGTCGGTGTGCAGGTGGGTGTTGATCACGACGTCGACGTCATCGGGAGCGAATCCGGCGTCGGTCAGCGCTGCCAGGAACCCGGTGTCGAGGTGATCCAGCGGCGGCATGTGGGGACGCTGCCTGCCATTGCCCACACCGGTGTCGACCAGCACGGTCAGCCCGTCGACCTCGATCACCCAGGTCTGGACCGCGATCTTCCACTCGTCGGCGCGGCGGTCGACGAACAGCGGGTCGAGCAGGTCGGCGTGGTCGTCCCACGCCTGCGGAGGGGTCTGGGCGAACAGTGATGTGCGCATCTGGAACCGAGTCTCGACCACCCGGGTCAGGGTGGCCCGGCCGAGCCGGTTCCGGTCGGTCACGGCTGGATGCGGATCGGACCCGGCGAATACAGCCCGGAGTGGGTGGACTCGCCCAACTCGATGTCGGCCGGCTCAGCGTCGACGACGGTGTCGAAGCGGCGCAGCGAGCCCCAGTCCTGGCCCCAGTCCTGTGACAGATACGTCGACATCACCGAGGCGCGCAGCAGCAGGTCGGTGATGCCCAGCAGGCCGCCGTTGAGGCCGTCCTGCCAGGTGTCGGTGCTCTGCAGCTTGGCGTAGTAGTCCGGGGAGATCCGGAACTTGGGGATCTGGGTGACGCCGTTGGCGTGCAGCATGGGCTGCTGGCACGGGAAGGCGAGCCCCACCGCCCAGTCCATCAGGACCGGCTGCTCGGAGCCGACGTACTCCTGCACCGAACGCAGCTCCGGCACCCGCGGCGGGGTCACCGCGAGCCAGTCACCCTGGCTGAGCGACAGATCCTCGGCGATGACCCGGACTGCCACCGCGTCGGCGGGGATCTGCTCGCGCGGGTAGCGCAGGTTGCGCCACGACGGTTGCGGGCCGATGTCGTAGGGGCTGACCCGGCCCGCGGCGACCAGCGCGCCGTCGGGTCCGCGGCGGGCGTACTCGAGGTCGACGGTCTGCCCGGAGCTGAACCCGTCGGCCACACTCGTGCCGGCGATCGTGCCTGCCGCGCTGATCACCACCAGCGGATGCGCGTCGTCGGCGGGCGGCAGCTCGTACCATGCCGAGGCCAGGCGGCTGTCCTGTTGCGCGCCTTCGGAATACGTTCCCGCGACCGGGACCCGGGCAGGGTCCAGACCGTAGGGCAGCGGCACGGTGGATCCGTTCACGCCCGGGCGCGTGAGCCGGATCGGCCGGTTCCAGTCGTAGTCGGTGCCCGGCTGCGGGTTGTTCAGCCGGATCGCCTCGGCGATGATCCGGTCGGGAATGCCGTTGGGGGAGAAGCCGACCGGGTCGGTGCCGCCGAGCGGTCCGAGCGGGCCCCAGTCGCCGGGCAGGGGCTGCAGGAAGCCGTCGTTGGAGTCGGGTTCGACGAGTACGTCGTCGGCCAGCCCGCAGCCTCCGACGAAGGCGCGGACGTTGGCCCAGCCGTTGGAGTAGGTGGGGTACTGGCGCACCACCCCGACCGCCATCGACGCGATGAAGACGACCACCATGAAGCCGGCCGCGATCGGAATCGGGGCGGCGGTGAGCCGGTCGACCATCCGCGAGTCCTGTCGGCCCGACAGGTGCAGCCACAGCGCCCACAGCGCGGCGACGGCGAACAGCGCGAAGAACACCGCGCTGACGGTGACGCCGCCCAGTTGGGGCATCGAGCTGTTGAACGGGACGCCGAAGTTCGACACGTACCACCAGCCGTTGGTGGAGGCGAAACACAGTGCCAGCACGAAGAACACCAGCGACAGGAAGGCCATGCGGTTGCGTGCCGAGCGCAGCACCAGCGGAGAGACCAGCACGGTGGCCAGCGCCGCCATGGCCGCACCGACCGCGGCGAACAACCCGAAGTGGTGGATCCACTTGGTCGGGGTGAACATCAGGAAGAAGATGGTGGCGAAGATGACACCCATCAGCCGCCAGGCCGGTCCTCGTGCGACGCCGGGAACACGCTTGCGCCGCAACATGATGAACAGCGACGCGAACAGCGACATCGCGGTGAACAGGAACGCCACGCGGCGCGAGATCGCTCCGTCGGTGGTCGGCAGGATCAGGTAGTAGTACCGCAGGTTCTCGGTCCACCACTCCTGGTTGGGGCCGATCGCGGTGCGGATCCGGGTGGCTTCGAGCACCGTGGCCAGGGTCTGGTCGGCGAACACCACGGCCAGCACCACGGTGCCCGCGGCCAGCAGCGGCGCCAGCAGCGGCCAGGTGCCGACCACCCGGCGGCGGCGCATCAGGATGCGCAGGATGGGCCGGCCGCCGGCGACCAGGGCGGCCACCGCGATCAACCCGGTCGGCTGGATGCCGAGGGTGAAGGCTGCGGTCGTGATGGCCAGCGCCGCCGGGGTGAGGCGTCCGGAGGTGATCGCGCGTTCGATCAGCACGTAGGTGATCAGCGCGCCGGTGGCGATCTGGCCTTCGGGGCGCAGCCCGTTGTTGAACGGCATCCACGCGGCCAGCAGCACCAGCCCGGCCGCCCACAGCGCCGGCCGGCTGCTGAGCACGGCGGGGCCCAAGCGGGGCAGCACTTCCCGGGACAGCAGCAGCCAGCACACCAGCGAGCACACCAGGTCGGGCAGCCGGATCCAGATGCTGGCATCGCTGACCTGGGTCATCAGCGCCAGCAGGTTGTAGTACCAGCCGAACGGATCCTCCGGGCTGCCGAACCAGCGGAAGTAGTTCGACATGTAGCCGGCGTGGTCGGCGACCCGCGCCATGGCCAGGATGTAGCCGTCGTCGGAGGAGTTGGCGCCGATGACGTACCAGAGCAGGAAGCCGCCGACGACGACGCCGTCCACCGGGGTCACGGTGCGCCAGCGGGTGGGGATCAGGCGATGCATCCGCCGGCCGTCGAGCCGGTCCAGTCGCCACAGCGCCAGCAGCGCGATCACCGTCGACGTGATCGCGAGCAGGATGGCGACCAGCTTGAGCGTGGTGGGCTGCGACGTGAAACGGGTGTCGATCGTCGCCGACAACGACAGACCCGGCGGCGCCGGACCGCTCAGATCGGTGAACACGCCGACGATGGCCGGGCGCAGGTTCGGGTCGGGATAGCCGGTGCGCTGCGGCGAGCCGGCATCGGGTCCGGAATCCTGGGTCAGCCCGACGAACTCGGCGTAGGTGCCGTCCAGCGACGACGTGATGACCAGCTCCGAGCAGCCGCCCATCCGGTCACGGTCCACGCTGGCGACCACGACGTTGCGCACGATCACGTCGACGCGGGACTCGGAGACCATCACGAGCATCGCGTTCAGCGCGGCGTCGCGCCCCTGTTCCGGTGCGGTGCCCAGCACCAGGCCACCGTCGCCGGGCATCGTGTCGATGACCTCGCACGGCACGGTGGCGGTCAGCTCCACCGGCGCCTGGGAGATCAGCGGAGCCGTCACGTTGCCGACCTGTCCCTGCTGGGGCCAGCTCAGCGTCGCGGTGGTCTGGGTGACGGGCAGCAGCGGAGTGGCCACCGCCATCACGAAGCCGAGCAGCCCGGCGATCATCGCCACCCAGCGGGCCACGCTCACATCGCTTTTCGCCGAGGTGGCGAGGTCCGAGGTCATGGCAGTGCCCTGATGGGTCCGCCCCGGCTCCAGCCGAACACCCGTGTCGTCCCTTCCTCGATGGCGGCATCGGGCGCCTGCTGCGCCGGCACCGCCCGGTAGTAGCGCTCGATCGCACCCCAGTCCCGGTACCAGTCACCGCGCAGATACGTCGGGATCGCCGAGGTGCGCGGCAGCAGCGCCTGGATGAACAGCAGCGGGCCGCCGTCGTCGGCCGACTGCCACTGGTTCGACGAGATCACCATCTGCTTGAAGTTGGGCAGGATCCGGTACTCGGGCAGCTCCGCGACCCCCAGCCGCACCGAGAACGGTTGCTGGCACGGGAAGTTGGCGGCGGTGGCGATGTCCATCAGCACCGGGGTGTCGTCGCCGAGGAACTCGTCGGCGGTCTGCAGCACCGGCACCCGCGGCGGGGTGAAGCCGAACCACTGCTCCTCGGACAGGTTGGGGTCGTCGGCGATGATCCGGGCCACGTTGGCCTCCGGCGGCGCCGTGTCGAGCGGGAACCGCAGGTTGCGCCACGCCTGCTGGGCGAAGACGTCGATCGGATCGACCTCGTTGAGGGCCTGGTAGGAGCCGTCGGGCCGATGCACCCCCCACTGCAGCTTCAGCGACTGACCGTAGTTGAAGGAGCCGTCCTCGTTGTAGTACCAGATCGCGCCCGCCGCGGCGACGGCGACGATCGGCCGGTCGGCCGGGTGCTCCCCGGCGGCGAAGGGCAGCTGGTACCAGGCCGAGGTGACTTTCGCCGCGACGTCATTCTCGTCGTAGCTGCCCATCACCGGGGTGCGGTCGGGGTCGAGCCCGAACGGCAGGAACACCCGGGAACCGTTGACGCCCTCGGGACCGTAGCCACCGCCGGTCTCGGCCGCGTAGCCGATGCCGATGTTGGGCTTGTCGATGGGGCCGTCGGAGTTCACCATGCCCGGGTTGCCCACGATCGGCTCGCCCGGCTCGAGGGTGTCGCTGACCCCGTTGGGGTTGAACCCGACCGGGTCTTCGCCGCCCAGCGGGCCGTATTCGCCGAACTGCTGCCCCGGCACCGGTGTCAGCATGCCGGCGTTGGTGTCGGCTTCGACGAGGACGTCGTCGGCCATCGCGCAGCTCTGTCCCGTCAGCGCCGCCAGGTTGGCCGCGCCGGTGGTGTACACCGGGTAGCGCCCGGCGGTGGCCTTGACCATCGACGCCAGCTCCAGCACCACCATGATGGTGGCCACGACCAGAAGCGGTGTGGACGCCAGCGCCCGGTTGCGCCCGGTGTCGGCGACCTCGGTGTGGCCGGCGTAGTCCATGCGGAAGTGCAGCCACGCCGCCAGCAGGCCCCCGACGATCGCCAGCACCAGGAAGATCGTCGTGACCGGGTAGCCGACGATCACCGGCTGTTTGTCGAACCAGGGGACGCCGTAGTTGCCGGTGTAGAACCAGCCGTTGATGCCCGAGGTCGCCCACGCCAGCACGAACAGCAGCGCGGTGACGTAGAGGGCCAGGTTGCGTCGGCTGTGCAGTCCGACCCGGGCGAACGCGAACGCGGTCACCGCGCCGAGCGCGCCCGCCAGGCCGGCGAACGCGCCGAACTGCACCGCCCACTTGGTCGGGGTGAGGGTCAGCAGCAGCAACCCGACCGCCGTCGTGCCGACCAGCCGCCACACCGGCCCGTTCATCGCGCCGGGCACGCTGCCGCGGCGCAGCAGCACCACCAGCAGTCCGAACACGCACAGCAGCAGGATCAGCACCGAGAAGCGGCGCGTCATGGAGCCGTCGACGCTGTCCTCGACGGTGAGGAAGTAGTAGCGCAGGAACTCCTGGTACCACGGGATCGTCGGCCCCACCGTGTACTTGATGCGCACCGATTCGGCGACGGTGGCCAGGGTCTGGTCCCGGAACACGATGACGAAGACCAGCGAGGCGGCGGCCAGCAGGGGCGCCACCTGGGCGGCCAGCCCGTCGATCGGCCGGCGCGCGGCGATGATCCGCCAGACGGCGCGGGCGCCGACCAGCAGCGGCGCCAGCGCGATCAGACCCTGCGGAGCCAGCGTCACGGTGAACATCGCGACGATCACCGCGACCGCGACGGGCCACAGCCGGCGGGTGCCGATGGTCCATTCGACCAGCATCCACACCGCGATCACGCCGAACGCGATGAGCGGTTCGGGGCGCAGGCCGTTGTTGAACGGCAGCCACGCCGCCAGGAACACCGCGCCGGCGGTCCACACGGCGACCTTGTTGGCCGCGACCCGGCGGCCCAGCCGGGGCAGCAGGCAGCGGCTGATGATCAGCCAGGTCGCGATCGCCGCCAGGGTGGCCGGCAGGCGCAGCCACACACTGGCGGTGCTGATCGACGCCAGCTGGCCCAGCAGGCTCTGATACCAGTCGAACGGGGCCTCGGCCGCGCCGAAGAAACGGTAGTAGTTGGTGGTGTAGCCGGCCTCCCCGGAGATCCGGGCGATGGTGGTGTTGTATCCGTCGTCGGAGGATTGCGGTCCGACGATGTGCCACAGCAGCAGCGCGGCGACGACACCGGCGTCGGCGAGCCATGTCGACAGCCCGACCCGGCGCCGCCGACCGCTGCGACGGCGTCCCGATGCCCCGTCGAGCACGGCCAGCGCGGCGATCGACGCCAGCACGCACAGCACGCCGAGCACCATCACGGCCAGCTTCAGGGTGGTCGGCGACGTGATGAACCGGGTGTCGACGTCGATCGTCGCGCTCAGCCCGGCGGTGTCGGGCGGGACGTCGAGTTCGGTGAACACCCCGGTGACCTGGGGCCGTTTCTCCGGGGCGAGCGTCCCGGCGGCGCCGGGGATGCCGATGAAGTCGGCGCCGACCTGGCCCACGTCGGCCCACAGCCGCAGCTCGCTGCAGGCGCCGGCCTCGACCTCGGCGCGCGGTGCCACCGCGGCCACGGTGTCGCGGAACGCCGCGACCACGGTGTCGGGGTAGGCGCGCACGAACAGCCCGTTGCGGCTGGCGTCGATGCCGCCCGGTGGGTTGGTCGAGAACACCAGCCCGCCGTCGGCCGGCAGCGTGGCCACCGCGGAGCACGGGATCGAGACGTCCAGCGCCCGGGGCGCCCCCGATACCAGGGGCGCGGTGATGTCGCTGACCGCCCCGTCGGCGCTACTGCCCTGCGGCCAGGCGATGGTCGCGGTGGTCTGGTTGACCGGCAGCAAAGGAGTCAGCCCGCACAGCACCAGCCCGAGGAACCCCGCGACGAGCGCGATGACACGGGAAGGCGGTGCAGACACGAGGCTCGATGGTATGCGAAGAACTTAATGACGCAGCGGCGCCGGGCTCCACAAGCCGCTTCGCGTCGTGGTTCCCAGGTCCAGGCGGGCGGGTTCGGCGTCGGGGTAGTACGGCACCAGCCGCTGCAGTGAGCCCCAGTCGCGGTCCCAGTCGTCCTTCAGGTAGGTCGGCACGGTGGTGGCGCGCAGCAACAGTTCGGTGATGCCGAGCGGCCCGCCGCCGACGTTGTCCATCACCGGGGAGTTGGCTTCGGCGCCGAACCGGTCGGGCAGGATGCGCCACTGCGGAACCTCGGTCACGCCGTACTGATGGTCGAACGGACGCTGACAGGGGAAGGCGAGGCCGACCAGCCAGTCCAGCAGCACGGGGTCGCTGGAGCCGACGACGTCCTGCAGCGTGCTCAGCTCGGGGATGCGCGGCGGGGTCAGCGCGATCCAGTGTTGCGGGTCGAGGTCGTCGTCGCGGGCGACGAGACGGATCCGGGTGGCGTCCTCGGGGATCGCGGACAGCGGAGCGCGCAGGTTGCGCCAGGCGGGCGCGGCGCCGACGTCGCCGAAGTTGATGCCACCGGCGGGCTCGCCGTCGGATCCGGCCCACTGCACGGTCACCTCGTCGGGGTCGAAGCGCCCGGCCGCGGACACCACCAGCAGCGGGCCGGCCTCGTCGCGGGGCGGCAGCTGATACCAGGCCGAGCGCAGCAGCGCGGGCTGTTGCGGCCCGGACCGCCAGCTGCCCAACACCGGCGTCTGGGCCGGGTTGAGGCCGAACGGCAGTCGGGCGCGGGATCCGTTGACGCCGGCCGCGGCGGTGGTGCCGCCCTGGGTGTCGGACCCGCTGCCGGTCGCCTCTTCACTGTCACTGTCGGTAAAGCTGGTCGAACTGCTGTCGTCGATCACCGAGTCCGGAGATACGTCCGACGGGATCCCGTTGGGCCGGAAGCCGTCGGCGGTCACCGCGCCGAGCCCGTCGCCGACGGGCACCCCGACCGGGGCGAGCAGCCCGGCGTTGGGGTCCTGCTCGACCAGAACGTCGTCGGCCATCCCGCAGGTGTTGCCGGCCAGCGCGCCGAGGTTGGACCGACCGACGCTCCACGCCGGGTACTGGTTGATCATCCCGAGGGTGAGCGAGACGACCTCGAAGGTCACCAGCGCCCAGGCGGCGACGGCCAGTGGGGGTTGCGCGACGCGCCGCAGCCACGGCCGGGCGCCGTGCGGTGCGTCGGGACGGCCGGAGAAATGCAGCCAGGCGGCCACCAGCAACGCCAGCACCGAACACCCGAGCAGCACGGTCATGAAGCCGAGCCGCCACTGCGGGAAGTCGTTGGACCACGGCACGCCGAAGTTGGAGACGTACCACCATCCGTTGACTGTCGCGAACGACAACGCGGTGACGAACAGCACGGCGGCGGTGAACAGTGCCCGGTTGCGGGCCGAGCGCATCGCGGCCGCGCCGATCGCGACCGCGGCGAGTGCGCCCAACGAGCCGGCCAGCCCGGCGAACACCCCGAAGTGGTGGGTCCACTTGGTGGGGGTGAACATCATGGCCAGGAACGAGATGACCGTGATCCCGACGATGCGCCTGCTGGGTCCGGCGGCCGTGCCGGGGATGCGGCCCTTGCGCAACGTCATCGCCACCGCCACCGCCAAGGCCAACAGCAGTGTCAGCACCGCGAAGCGGCGGGCGACGGAACCGTCGGGGCTGGTGGTGAACAGCCGGGAGTACCGGATGTGTTCGTCGAACCAGGCCAGGCTCGGACCGACCGACGACTTGAAGCTGCTGGCCTGCAGTTCGGCGGCCAGCGTCTGATCCCGGAAGATCAGGAACACCGCGACGGTACCGGCTGCGGCGATGGGGGCCAGCAGCGCGAGGTAGCCGAAGCGCGACGTGTGCGCGGACACGATCGTCTTCAACGGCCCGATGGCCACCAGCAGCGCGCCGATCGCGGCGATGCCGGTAGGCCCGGAGAACAATGTCAGCGCGCCGATGATGATCGCGACCGCCACGGGGAGCAGCCTGCTGGTCGCGACGCCGCGCTCGACCGAACACCAGGTCAGCAGGATGCCCAGCGCGATGATCGGTTCCGGGCGCAGGCCGTTGTTCAGCGGCAGCCACACCGCCAGGAACATGCCGGCGGCGGTCCACGCGGCGGCGCGGCTGTGTTTGACGGCGATGCCCAGCCGGGGGATGACCTCGCGGCTGATCACCCACCAGCAGGCCAGCGCCATCAGCAGTGTCGGCAACCGCATCCACACGCTGGTCGTGCTGACGTGGCTCCACAGCGCCAGCAGGTCGTAGTACCAGCCGAACGGCGCTTCGGGGGTGCCGAACCAGCGGTAGTAGTTGGCCATGTAGCCGGCGTTCTCCGACACCCGGGCCATCGTCAGGATGTAGCCGTCGTCGGCGGTGTTCGCGCCGACGAAATGCCACCACACCAGCACCGCGGCGACGAGCCCGTCCAGCGGTGTCACCGACCACCAGCGCGGCGGCAGGAACCGGCGGTGGCGCATGCCGTCGGCCCGGTCGAGGACGTGCAGGGCGCCCAGCGAGATCACCGTCATCGTGACGCCGACGATCATGGCCAGCAGCTTGAGCACCGTCGGCGAGGTGCTGTACCGCGAGTCGACGGTCGCCGAGAACTGCAGGCCGGGCGGCGCGGACCCGGACAGGTCGGTGAACACACCGACGATCTGGGGCCGGAAGTCGTAGCCGCTGCGCTCGCCGCGCAGCGGCTCACCGGGATCGGGATCGTCGGGGCCCTGGGTCAGGCCGACGAACTCGCCGGTCACCCGGTCGGCGTGCGCGGTGAACCGCAGTTCCTCGCAGTCCGGGCTGAGTACCTGATCCAGCGGCGCGACGACGACGGGGGTGTTGCGGACGATCACCAGCAGATCGTCGCCGACCCGTTCGATGAGCAGGCCGCGGTCGACGGCCTTGGGCGCCTGCTTGGGCACCGTGGACAGCAGCACGGTGCGGCCGCGTTCCTGCAGGCCGGCGGCGGCGCTGCAGGGCACCGTGATCTCCAGGTCGGTGGCGACGTAACCGATCAGCGGCGCGTCGACGCTGGCGAGCACATCGTTTTGCGGCCAGTTCAGTTCGGCGGTGGTCTGTTCCACCGGCAGCAACGGAGTCGCGATGGCCAGCAACGTGCCCAGCAACCCCGCGACGATCGCGATCAGCCGCGCGGTGCGGTGGTTGCTCGGCTCTCTGACCACGGGGCTAGATGGTAATTGGCTTGCGGATGGCCAGGACGAACGGCCCGATGGTCGACACGTCGAACCGCGGATCGTCGAACAGGGCGTCGTCGAGCTTGACGTGGTACCGGCGCACGTTGGGCTGATTCGGGTAAACGTCGGCGGCCAGGCGCAGCGTGTAGGTGTCGTTCGCGCCGCGGCGCATCAGGAACACCGACGGCGGCGGCCAGGGCATCGCGTCGAGCGCGGCGATGAACTCGTCGGACTCCGACATCAGCGCCCAACTCTCGATGGCTCTCGCCCGGGCGTCGAACTGCGCCAGCGGATTGGCGTAGTGCGACGTGAGTCCCTGGAAACCGTAGTACGGGTAGTAGGACAGGAAGCTGTAGTCGGCGGTCATCACCACGGTCTCGTTGCGGGGCCGGCCGGTGACCTCCAGAATCCGGTCGTCGATCTCCCGGTAGTACTGTTCGGCCCCCGGCGGGCGGCGATCGGCCCGCTCGCCGTAGCCGTCGGTGTCGGTGTAGGCGACGACGATGTCGGGACGCAGCACATCGGGGATGTCCTGACTGAATGTGACCGCCCCGAGGGCGCCGATCGCGGTGGCCGCGGCGACGACGCGCTGGGCGTTAACCGTCTTCACCCGCGCGGCCAGGGCTCGGGTGATGTCGATGAAGCCGAACGCTCCCGCGGCGGCGAGCAGGATGGTCAGGGTGGGCTGGAGCCGGAACGACAGCAGGGTGGTGCCGACCAGGGTGGTCAGCATCGACAGCAGCGACCACGCGTAGACGGCCAGAACCGCGGCCGCCAGGGCTGGAGCCGTCTTCTCTTCGCGCAAGCGCTCATCGCCAGCGCGGGTGGACGTGCGTGCGTAGATCACCAGCCACAGCGTGCCGAGCATGCCCAGCGCGCCCAGCAGCGTGAACTGCAGCATCGGGAACGACAGCTCGGCGCCGTCCTTGGGCAGATAGTGCTGGGCGGTCCCGGTGTCGGCGGGGGTGCCGGTCGCGGCCTCGAGCAGATACGGCGCCCAGCCGATCAGCGCGATCGCGCCCGAGATCACCGCGATGACCAGCAGTCGCAGCAGCGGCTCCCAGTGCCTGCGCGTCACCGCCACCAGCGCCGCCATCAGCGTCAGCGTGAACGCGGCGTAGGCCAGCAGCAGCGTGTAGAACAGCGCCGCCACCCCGAGGAAGATCCCCGTCCCGACAATGGCGGCCCAGCCGCCGCTGTGCGTGGTTCCCGCCTCGCCGGGACGCTTCCCGCCCCGCAGCCCCGACCACGCCAGCACGAACACCGGCGGCAGCAGCACCGCGATGATGGCCGCGTACGGCTCGGCGGGCGAATAGGCCAGCGCCGCCGCGGCGGTCGCGGTCGACACCACCAGGGCGTACTCGAAGCGGATCATCGCGGCCCACAGCACCAGCGCCAGCACCATGGCGACGGTGATCGAGATGATCGACCACGGTTTGAACATCTCCCACGCCGGTGTGCCGGTGAGCGCGGCGAGTCGGCCACCGAGCCAGAACCAGCCCGGCGGGTAGAACGGCGGCAGCCCGATGTAGGTCATGTCGTGCAGTTCGGCGGTGTCGGTCAGCCGGGTCAGGTACTCGGTGCGGAACTGCTGGTCGACGGAGATGCCGAACAGGTACAGCCGGGTGGCGCCCAGCGGCATCGCGAGTGTGACGACCGAGAACGCCGCCAGGAACAGCACCGACCCCAGCCGGGC
This sequence comes from Mycobacterium sp. G7A2, assembly GCF_041902445.1. Taxonomy (NCBI): domain Bacteria; kingdom Bacillati; phylum Actinomycetota; class Actinomycetes; order Mycobacteriales; family Mycobacteriaceae; genus Mycobacterium; species Mycobacterium sp. G7A2. The sequence continues at coordinate 359,275 of NZ_CP169251.1, forward strand.
CGCCAGCTGGCGGCCCCGGCGCCACAGCCACCCTGACGCCAGCAGTCCGGCCAGGCAGGCGACCTGTCCCACGGTGGTCAGCGCGTGCAGCTGGTTCGACGAGTTGTAGGCGGGCCACTCGACGCGGGCGATGGCGAGCAGGCTGACCACGGCCACGGCGGCGGCGATGGCGGCCGCAGCGACCATCTGGCCGGCCACCCGCACCGGGACGGCCAGAGCGCTGCGCATCAGATGGGCAGCCTGCGGAAGATCGGGCGGGGGATGTGCCGCAACACCATCATCACGTACCGGAACGCTCCCGGCGCCCACACCAGTTCTTTGCCCTTCGCCGACGCGGTGACGGCGAGATCGGCGACATACTCCTTGTCGACCGTCAGCGGCGCCTCCTTGACGTGGGCACTCATCCGGGTGCGCACCTGGCCGGGACGGATGACCAGCACCCGGACCCCGTACTCGCGCAACGCCTCTCCCAAACCGAGGTAGAAGCCGTCGAGTCCGGCCTTGGTGGAGCCGTAGACGAAGTTAGACCGCCGGACCCGCTCACCTGCCGCCGAGCTCATCGCGATGATCTGGCCGAAGCCCTGGGCGCGCATCTTGTCGCCGAGCAGTACCCCGACCGACACCGCTGCGGTGTAGTTGATCTCGGCGATCTGCACCGCCTTGCGCTGGTTCTGCCACAGTTCCTCGGCGTCTCCGAGTAACCCGAACGCGACGATCGCCACGTCCACATCGCCGCCGGCGAACGCCTCGTCGATGACCGTGGGGTGGCTGCCGGTGTCGACGGCGTCGAAGTCGATGACCTCAACCGACTTGGCGCCGGACTGGGTGAGTTGGGCTTTCGCTGTGTCGCGCAACGGATCTCCGGGCATGCAGGCCAGCACCACCCGGGCCGGCGCGTTGCGCAGGTAGCGTTCACAGATCGCCAGCCCGATTTCCGAGGTGCCGCCCAGCAGCAGAATCGTCTGCGGGTTACCAGTGGCGTCGAAGACCATCTACTGCAGCTCCAGTCGTCTGGCCATGTCGGAGACGAACACCCCGTGCGGGTCGACCTTGCGGCGCAGGGCGATCCACTCGTCGATGCGGGGATACATGGCGTGGAAGGTGGCGGCGGTGGTGCGGGAGTCCTTGGCGGTGTAGAGCCGGCCGCCGAACTGCAGCACCCGCTTGTCGAGTGAGTTGAGGAATTCGTTGAGCCCGGCCTTGATCTGGAAGTCGACGCAGACATTCCAGCCGGGAATCGGAAAGCTCAGCGGCGCATCGTTTCCCGCGCCGAACAGTTTGAAGACATTGAGGAACGAGTAGTGACCCGAGCGCTGGATGTCTTTCATGATGCCTTTGAACTCGTCGACCGCCTCGGTGGGGACGACGAACTGGTACTGGGTGAAACCGACCGAACCGTACGCGCGGTTCCACTCTCCGACCATGTCCAACGGGTGGTAGAACTGCGTCAGGTTCTGGGTCTTGCCGCGGTAGGTCTTGCCCATCCGGTACCACAGTTCGGTCATCGCGCCGAAGATCGGCTTGTTGCCCAGGCCGCTGGGGAAGATGTCCGGCGCGGTGAAGTACTGCGGGGCGTCGAACTTCAGGGGGTCTTTCTGCAGCTTGACGGGCAGCTGATCCAGCGTCGCCAGGGAGCCGCGGGAGATGACCGCGCGCCCCAGCTTGGGCGGCGCGCTCATCGCGTCGAACCAGGCACTGGAGTAGGTGTAGTTGTCCTCGGTGCCGTCGCTGTGAAAGGCGATCGTCTCGTCCAGTCCGGCGGTGACGTCTCCGTCGGCGATGAAGTACGCCGTCTCGGTCGGTGTCATTGCGATGGTGGCGCGCAGGATGATGCCGGTCAGGCCGTTGCCGCCGACGGTGGCCCAGAACAACTCGGCGTCCGGACCCGTCGGGGTCAGCGTGCGCACCTCGCCGTCTGCGGTCAGCAGGTCCATCGCGCGGACGTGGTTACCGAAGCTGCCGGCGCTGTGGTGGTTCTTTCCGTGGATGTCACAGGCGATCGCGCCACCGACGGTGACCTGGCGGGTGCCGGGAAGCACCGGCACCCACAGCCCGAGGGGCAGGGCGGCGCGCATCAACTGGTCGAGGTTCACCCCGGCATCGAGGTCGACCAGCGCGTCGTCGGCGTTGATGGAATGGATGCGGTTCAACGCGCTCATGTCGATGACCAGCCCGCCGCCGTTCTGGGCGTTGTCGCCGTAGGAGCGACCCAACCCACGGGCGACGACCCCGCGGCCACCGCCTTCGGCGGCACTGGTCACCGCTTCGACGACCACGTCCGGGTCGGGCGGCGACAGCACCTGCGCCACGGAGGGCGCGGTGCGGCCCCACCCGGTGAGCCGCTTGGCGGTGGTCGGGAAGTCGGTGCGCAACATCGTCACAGAGGGTACCGCCTGTGCCGCGGCACTCAGCGCAGCCGGAAGATCACTGCGCGCTGGACGATGAAGTTGATGACCGTGGCGGTGCCCTGGGCGATCACGAACGCGACCGGCACCCCCCAGGACTTGTCCTCGAACTGCAGGTAGAGCACGTAGTTGATGCCGACCTGCACCGCGTAGGTCACGGCGTAGAGCACCGCGACGGCGATGAAGCGCGCCGTGCTGGGCGGGGCCTGGAAGGTCCAGCGCCGATTGATCAGGTAGGCGGTGGTGGTGCCGGCGATGAAACTCAGCGTCTTGGCGACGTTGACGTGCAGTCCGGCGGCGAGCAACGCTATGTAGAGGCCGAAGTCCACCACCGCGGCCAGCCCGCCGGTGACGATGAATCGCACGATCTGAGTTCTGAGGCTCAGCTGCGGGGACAACGGGGGCTCGGCCACCCGGGCAGCTTACGGGGTCAGCCCCTGACGTTGAGACTGCGACCACCGCGGGAAAAACCGAGAAAACCCCACCGTGAACGCAGTATCAACGGTGACGGCGCTGTCTTCTCAGGTGCGGGTGAGTCGGACGACGGGGATGACGCGGCCCTGCGCGCGTGCCACGTAGTCCTCGTACCCGGGATACACCCGCACGGCTTCGGCCCACGCCCGGTCCCGCTCGCCCGGGTCGGTGACCTCGGTGGCGGTGTATCTGCCGCTGCGCCTGCCGGCGAGCACGTCCACGGCGGGGTGGGCCTTCAGGTTGCGGTACCACGCCGGGTGTCCGGTCCTGCCGAAGTTGGAGGCGATGAGGATCAGGGAATCACCGTCGGTGATGTAGACCAGCGGCGACGAGCGCTGCAGTCCCGACTTCGCGCCTGTGGTGGTCAGCAGCATCACCGGTAGCGGATAACCGAAGCTGAACCGCCCGCCGGTCAGCCGCAGCAGCGCCGGGTCCAGCTTGGGGGGAACACTCGAAACGAATTTGTAGCCCAGTGAGGTTCGGGAAATCCGTTGGATCAGTCGCTGCGGTGCACCGGCCATGATCGGAGGCTATATGCCGCTGGCGCGCAACACGTCACAAAGGGCGGACACGGCCGCGGTGAAGGCGTGCTCGGCGGGGGCGGCGAACCCGACGATCAGTCCGTCGGGCGCGGGCAGGGCAGGGTCGGCGTCGGGGTGGCGCATCATCGACAACCCGGTGAGCGTGATGCCCGCCTCGCCGGCTCGGCGCAGTACTTCGGGCTCGGCCCCGTCGGGCAGGTTCACCAGTGCGCTGACGCCGGCGGAGACCCCGCGGACGTCGACTTTGAACGGTGACAGGGCGGCAACCAGGTGATCCCGGCGGCGGCGGTAGCGCGCCCGCATGCGTCGGATGTGATGGTCGTAGTGACCTCCGGCGATGAACTCGGCCAGCGTGAGCTGCTCGAGCGCCGAGACGGAGAATTGTTGTCCGCCAGCGGCTTCCACCACCCCGTCGACCAGTTCCTCGGGCAGCGCGAGCCAGCCCAGCCGAAGCACCTGCGACAGGCTCTTGCTGGTCGACCCCAGATACACCACCCGCTGCGGGTCCAGCGCCTGCAGCGCACCGACCGGCTGGCGGTCGTAGCGGAACTCGCCGTCGTAGTCGTCGTCGAGCACGAATCCGCCGGTGCGTTGCGCCCATTCGACGACCGCGGTGCGCCGGCGCGGATGCAGAGGCACCCCGAACGGGTTGTGGTGTGCCGGGGTCAACAGCACGGCCGGGACCCGCTGGTCATCGAGTTCGTCGACCCGCGCGCCGTCGTCGTCGACGCCGATCGGCACTGTGTCGGATCCGGTGGCGACGAGCGCATCACGAAACAGGAACAGGCCGTAGGCCTCCACCGCGACGGGTCCACCGAGAGTGCGTCCCAGCAGTTCGACGGCGTGGCGCACGCCGGCGCAGATGACGATCGACTCGTCGGAGGTGCGCACGCCGCGGGCCCGCGCAAGGTATTCCGCCAGAGCGCTGCGCAACTCGGGCCGGCCGCGGGGATCACCCATCCGCAGTGCCGAGTTCGGCGCCCGAGTCAGTGCCCGGCGCGCGCACGCCGACCAGGTGCTGCGGGGGAACTCGGCCACATCCGGGCACCCGGGCATCAGGTTGTGGACCGGTTCGGTGCCGATGCGCCGGGGCCGGCGGGAGGGCTGGGCCGGGCGCACCACGTCGACGACCCAGGTGCCCGCACCCTGCCGGGAGTCCAGCCAGCCCTCGGCGACCAGTTCGGCGTACGCGTCGGCGACGGTGTTGCGGGCCAGCCCCAGGTCGGTGGCCAGCGTCCGGGACGGCGGCAGCGCCGTGCCGGGGCGCAGCCGGCCGGAGCGGACCGCGTCGCGCAGTGCGCCGATCAGAGCGTCTTTGGCGCCTCTCGCCCCGGGGGTGAGCGCCGAGCGCAGATCGAGATGGAGATCGCGACGACCGGAATTGGCCCAAGAAACCACCCCGGTATTGAACCAAGAACAAGGGCCAATGCGCAGTAGCGTCGAATTCATGACACAGACACTGACCCCACCGGCACGCGTGAAGATCTATAAGGCCTCCCCCGAGTTGTACGACGCGATGATGACGCTGTCCACCGCGTCCGCCCGGGACGTCGAGCCGGACCTCGCCGAGCTGATCAAGATCCGCGCCTCGCAGCTCAACCACTGCGCGTTCTGCCTCGACATGCACCTGCGCGATGCCCGCAAACACGGCGTCGCCGACCAGAAGCTCGACCTGCTGGCCGCATGGGCGGAGGCCGGCGAGGTGTTCACCGACCGCGAGCGCGCGGCGCTGGCGCTCACCGAGGCCATCACCCGGCTTGGTGAGGACGGGGTGAGCGACGAGATCTAATGAGCGGGCGGCTGCGGCGTTCACCGACCGGGAGCTGGGGCAGGTGATCGCCATGGCTGTCACCATCAACGCATGGAACCGCATCAACGCGGCCGTCCGGATGCCCCCGCCGCGCCGCTGAGTGCGCAGATCACCGTCGCCGGTGCCGCCGGGAAGTGCCATTGGACCCTGACCTGCGGCGACCCCCGCCCCTAGGGGTGGGCCGGGCGGGCGCCGACGATGGGATCATGAACACCACCGACGCGCCCCAGGCGCCGATCACCGAGCTCACCGAGAAGGACAGCTGGGATCTGCTCTCCAGCGTCTCGCTGGGCCGCCTCGTCACCACGGTGGCCGGGTGGACCGAGATCTTCCCGGTCAACTTCGTCGTCCAGGACAGGACGCTGCTGTTCCGCACCGCCGAAGGCACCAAGCTGCTGACGTCGGTGCTCAACGAGCACGTGGTGTTCGAAGCCGACGATCACAATGTCGCCGAGGGCTGGAGCGTCGTGCTGCGCGGCACCGCACACCTGCTGTCGACCTCGGAGGAGATCGACAAGGCCGAGCGGGCCGGCCTCTACCCGTGGGTCGCCACCCAGAAGCTGCGGTTCGTCCGGGTGACGCCCGAGTCGCTGACCGGGCGGCGGTTCGTGTTCGGGCCCGAGCCCGACGGCTCCGTGCCCGGCTGACCGGTTCTCAGACCCAGTAGGGCACCCGGGCGCGGTACTGCCGCATGGCCAGCGCCGCGAACAGCCAGCCGATCACGGTGAGCGCGATGACGATCACCCAATGGTGCAGTTGCTGCTCGGCGCCCAGCAGTGGGGCGCGCACGATGTCGAGGTAGTGCAGCAGGGGGTTGAGCTCGACGATCCGGGCCCAGTCCCCGGCGCCCTGGCTCTGCAGCGTCGCCTCGTTCCAGATGATGGGCGTCATGAAGAACAGCAGCTGCACCAGGGAGGTCAGCAGCGGGCCGATATCGCGGTAGCGCGTGGCGAGGATGCCGAAGCACAGCGCCACCCACACGCAGTTCAGCGCGATCAGCGCGAGCGCGGGGATGAACGAGAGATCGGTCCACTGCCAGGGTTTGGGGAAGATGATCGCGATGATCACGAAGATGATGATGTTGTGGGCGAACAGGATCATCTGCCGCCACACCAGCCGGTAGACGTGCACCGACAGCGGGGTCGGCAGCTGTTTGATCAGGCCCTCGTTGGCGATGAACACCTCGGCGCCCTCGAGGATCGAGGCGTTGATCAGATTCCAGATGATCAAGCCGAGGGTCACATACGGAAGATGTTCGGACAGCTCGAGTTTGAACAACTTCGAGTACAGCCCGCCCATCGCGACCGCGGTGGTGCCGGTGGCGATCGTGATCCAGAACGGGCCGAGCACCGACCGCCGGTAGCGCTGCTTGATGTCCTGCCAGCCCAGGTGCAGCCACAACTCGCGCTTGCCGAAGCCGTCGACGAGGTCGCCCCACGCCCGCCGGAACGTCTTCGACTGGGCAGCGGCGTCCAGGAACGTCATGGTCTGGTGAACCTTTCGCGTCGACCGAGGCGCCGCAACCGGATCCACTCGACCAGTCCGGCCGGGTCGCGCCGCGAGACCAGGAAGTACCAGCCGAAGCGCACCCACTCCTGGGGGATCAGCTTGCGCATGCCCGGCTGGGACTGCAGGTATCCGCGGTTGCGGTAGGTGTAGTAGCGCTTGATCGCATTGTCGGGGTACTGGGTGTGCATGCGCCCGCCCAGGATCGGCTTGAACTCGTCGCCCCCCTGCGGATGCAGATAGACCGCGTCCAGGCAGGTGCCGAACGGCAGGCCGGTGCGCAGCAACCGGCGGTGGATCTCGGTCTCGTCGCCGCGGATGAACATCCGCAGGTCGGGCACGCCGGTGGCCTCCAGCGTCGCGGCGCGAAACAGCGCACCGTTGAACAAGTGCGCGATGCCGGGCAGCAGGTCTTCGTTCGGTGCTTCGGCGCGCAGCTCACTCACCGAGCGACGCCACACCACGCCGCGACGCAGCGGGAAGGCCAGCAGTTCGGGGCGGTCCAGATCGCAGATCATCGGCGACACCTCCGCGAGGCCGTGGCGCTCGGCACTGGCCAGCAGAGTGGCCAGCACCTCGGTGTCCTGGGGGCGGCCGTCGTCATCGGCCAGCCACACCCAGTCCGCGCCGAGGCTCAGCGCGTGCAGCATCCCCAGCGCGAACCCGCCGGCGCCGCCGAGGTTGCGTCGCGATCCCAGGTAGGTGGTCGGGATCGGTTGCCCGCCAACCAGATCCTGGACGTGTTCGTCGTGGTCGTTGTCGACGACGATCAGATGGTCGGGCCGCCGGCTCTGCGCGCAGAGCGCATCGAGGGACTTGGAGAGGTCGTCAGGGCGGCGATGGGTGACCACGACCGCGCAGATCATCGGGCTGGTCATGCCGGCCGGCTCTCCCGGCCGGTCTCCTCGAGGACTTCGCGGACGTGGCGGGCGGCGTCGTCACCTTCGTAGGCGCGCACGACGTCCTCGATGCCACCCTCCATCTTGACGGTGCCGTGGTCGATCCACATCGCGGTGTTGCACAACCGCGCGAGGAACTCGTTGGAGTGGCTGGCGAACACCAGGATGCCCGAGCGTTCCACCAGCTGGGCCAGTCTGGTCTGCGCCTTCTTCAGGAACTCGGCGTCGACGGCGCCGATGCCTTCGTCGAGCAGCAGTATCTCGGGATCGATGCTGGTCACCACACCCATGGCCAGCCGCACCCGCATACCGGTCGAATACGTGCGCAACGGCATGGACAGGTAGTCGCCGAGCTCGGTGAACTCGGCGATCTCGTCGACCTTGGCCAGCATCTGTTTGCGGGTCTGCCCGAGGAACAAGCCGCGGATGATGATGTTCTCGAAACCGGAGATCTCCGGGTCCATCCCGACGCCGAGGTCGAACACCGGAGCAACCCGGCCGCGCACGCTGGCCATGCCTCTGGTCGGTTCGTAGATGCCCGACAGCAACCGCAGCAACGTCGACTTGCCGGCTCCGTTGTGGCCGACCAACCCGACGCGATCACCCATCTTCAGCGACATCGTGATGTCGCGCAGCGCCTCGATCACCACGACGTTGGAGTCGTTGCGGCCGATTGCGCCGCCTGCTTTGCCGAGGACGGCCTTTTTCAACGACCGGGTCTTGGCATCGAAGATGGGGAACTCGACCCACGCGTTGCGGGTCTCGATGCAGGGCTCACCGGGATCGGTCATGTCACAGGTACTGACCGGTGCCGGGGTGTCCCGGCCCGCCACGCTGCCCCGGCACGCTCACGCCGGGAGGCAGCGCGCCCTGCCGCATCTGCTCCAACTGTTGGCGGGCCGCCATCTGCTGAGCGAACAGCGCGGTCTGGATTCCATGGAAGAGGCCCTCGAGCCACCCGACCAGCTGGGCCTGGGCGATGCGCAGCTCGGCGTCGGAGGGGACGCCGTCCTCGGTGAACGGCAGCGTCAGCCGCTCCAGCTCGTCACGCAGTTCGGGAGCCAGCCCGTCCTCGAGTTCGGAGATGCTGGTGCGGTGGATGTCGCGCAACCGGCCGCGGCTGGCTTCGTCCAACGGAGCCGCGCGCACCTCTTCGAGGAGCTGCTTGATCATGGTGCCGATCCGCATCACCTTGGCGGGCTGCTCGACCAGGTCGGTCAGCGCCTTGCCGTCGGCGCCGCGCTCATCGGCCGCTCCCGCCGGATCACCGCCGATGATCTCGATGTTGTCGTCGTCGTCGGAGTTGCTCGTCATGCTCCTAGGGTGCCCCACCATCGCCGTTCTACCGCGGGCTGGGTCCGCCGCGTCGGCATCGATCTTCTCACGGCGGCCCCAGCTACCGGGTCTGACACCGTAGTCGATAGCCTCCGGCGCCGCCAGCAACGTCGGTGTCAGTAGCCCTCGGCCCCGGCAGGTCCCTGCACTAGTATGGCTGCGCAGATGACCCGATCCGGGTGCGGAGCGGGCAGCGAGAAATGGTCGAGCATCCGCCAGCCTGTCCGGTTCCGGGCGGTTCGGGGGAGTTCCTCGACTCGTTAAGGTGGACAGGCATGGCATATGACGTCGCCCGGGTGCGTGGATTGCACCCGTCGCTGGGCGATGGGTGGGTGCACATGGACCCGCAGAACGGCATGCTGCTGCCGGACACCGTCAGCCGTGCCGTGTCGACGGCTTTTCGTGGCTCCCGGCCCGCTCCGGTCGGCCCGCACCCCGCCGCTCGCCGCAGCGCCGCTGTCCTGACCGCCGCGCGCCAGGCGGTGGCCGATCTGGTCAACGCCGACCCGGCCGGGGTGGTGCTCGGGGCCGACCGGGCGGTGCTGCTGACGTCCCTGGCCGACGCCGCGTCTGCGCGCGTCGGGTTGGGCTACGAGCTCGTGGTGACCCGCTTGGACGACGAAGCGAACATCGCGCCGTGGCTGCGGGCGGCCAACCGGTTCGGTGCGAAGGTCAAGTGGGCCGAGGTCGACATCGAGACCGGGGAACTGCCGACGTGGCAGTGGGAGGCACTGGTCACGCGCCCGACGCGGCTGGTGGCAATCACTTCTGCCTCTGCGACTTTGGGTACGGTCACCGAGCTGCGCGAAGTCACCAAACTGGTGCACGAGGTCGGGGGCATGGTGGTCGTCGACCACTCGGCCGCAGCGCCGTACCGGCTGATCGACATCAACGAGATCGACGCCGACGTGGTGGCCGTCAATGCGTTGGCCTGGGGTGGTCCGCCGATCGGCGCGCTGGTCTTCCGCGACCCCGCCGCGATCGACACGTTCGGCTCGGTGTCGCTGAACCCGTATGCCACCGGCCCGGCCCGCCTCGAGCTGGGCTCACACCAGTTCGGCCTGCTCGCCGGGGTCGTCGCCAGTGTGGAATACCTTGCCGGGCTGGAAGATTCGGCCCAGGGCACCCGCCGAGAGCGGCTCGCGGTGTCGATGCAGTCGGCCGGCACCTATCTGAGCGGACTGTTCGACTATCTGCTGGTGTCGCTGCGGTCGTTGCCGACGGTCATGGTGATCGGCAGCCCGGAGGAACGGATTCCGGTCCTGAGTTTCGCGATCAGCAACGTGCCGGCCGAGCGGGTCGTGCAACGGCTCGCCGACAACGGCATCCTGGCCATCCCCAACATGAGTTCGCGGGTTCTCGACCTCATCGGGGTCAACGACATCGGCGGCGCGGTCACCGTCGGGCTGGCGCATTACAGCACCACCGCCGAGGTGGACCAGCTGGTGCGGGCGTTGGCCTCGCTGGGCTGAGCAGGAGTCAATCGCCTACGCGCAGAACGATTTTGCCTGCGACGTCGCCGGAAGCGAGCAATTCGTGGGCGGCCTGGGCCTGCGCGATCGGGAACTCGGCGCCGATGCAGGGGCGCACCAGTCCGTCGGCGAGCATCGGCCAGACGTCGTCGTGGACGCGGGTGACGATCGCGGCTTTGCCCGACGGCCCGTCGACCGGCCGGGAACGCAGCGCGGTGGCGATCACCCCGGCCCGCTTGGCCAGCAGCTTGCCGATGTTCAGCTCGGCTTTCACCCCGCCCTGCATACCGATGATGACGAGGCGACCGTCGTTGCCGAGCGCGTCGACGTTGCGGTCGAGGTAGGGCGCGCCCATGATGTCGAGGATGACGTCGGCGCCGCCGGCGTCGCGGATGATCTCGACGAAATCGTCATTGTGATAGTCGATGGTGATCTCGGCGCCCAGTTCGGCGCACAGGTCGAGTTTGTTGCGCGACCCCGCGGTGACGGCGACCCGGCAGTTCAACGCGCGGGCGACCTGGATGGCATGGGTGCCGATGCCGCTGGCGCCGCCGTGGACGAGCAGCAGCTGGCCGGCCCGCAGGCCGGCGGTCATCACCAGGTTCGACCACACCGTGCAGGCGACCTCCGGCAAACCCGCGGCGTGCGCTGGGTCCACTCCGGCCGGAATCGGCAGGACCTGGGCCGCCGGAACGGCGACGAACTCCGCGTAACCGCCGCCTGCCAGCAAAGCGCAGCAGGGTTGCCCTGCGCTCCACTGCGTGACGCCGTCACCGAGCGCTTCGATCGTGCCGGACACTTCCAGCCCGATGATGTCGCTGGCGCCGGGCGGCGGGGGATACTTGCCCGCGGCCTGGAGGAGGTCGGCGCGGTTGACCCCGGCCGCGGCGACGCGAATGAGGACCTCACCCGCAGCGGGTGTCACGTCGGGAACGGATTGCCAGGTGAGTCGTTCGGCAGACTCGGCCACGATCGCGAGCATTCTCAAAACGCTACTACGCTGCGCGAACGCGCCGCTGGTTCGGCCTCCTGCCGCGGCCACGCAGTCCTACTATTAGACGATGGAGGGGATCATTGGGGGGCGTACTGCTAGCGATACGCCTGGATTGGACATTGCTGAGCAAAAGGCGTGGCAGAACTTTCTGGACGCCGCGCTGAGGTTGTACGCGACGATGAACCGGTCGCTGGTCGACGATCACGGGCTGACGCTCAACGACGTCAGGCTGCTGGATCTGTTGGCGAAGTCGCCGACCGGGGCCGCCCGGATGGGCGACGTCGCCGAGGCGTTGATGTCGCTGCCGAGCCGGGTAACCCGGCAAATTCACCGATTGGAACGGCAGGGTCTGGTCGTGCGCGGGGCCAGCCCCGAGGACGGACGCGGGGTGCTGGCCACCATCACCCCCGACGGGCGCCAGGCGCTCGGCGAGGCGCTGCAGACCTACGGTGCGGCGGTGCGCGCCCATTTCCTGGACCGGTTGTCCCGGCCTCAGGTCACCGCGATGGGCGAGAACTGCCGACGCATCAGCGCCGGTCTGAAGACCGGGCCGGCGTCCGCCAAGATCGGGCGCGTCTAGACTGACCCGCGGTGGCGTGGCAGAGCGGCCTAATGCACTCGCCTTGAAAGCGAGAGACGGCTAACACCGTCCGGGGGTTCAAATCCCTCCGCCACCGCTCTGGTGGAACTCATCGGCGCAACGACGTCGCGGGGCCGATTCAGAATCCCGGTGCGGTCGCCACGGTGGCCGCCGGGCACCCTGCGGTCGCAGCCGGCGGTGCCGCCTCGCACCGTCCGGCGTCGCTCGACCCCCGGTCGGCGAGCACCGCCACCGTCGTGGCCGCGCCGGGGGCGGCGAGCACGATCACCACGGCGTAGCCGTCGTGGTCCCCGGTGGTGAAATCGTCGGTGTCGTAGATGTTGTCCAGCGACACCATCCCGCCCAGGCTGCCGCGTCCGCTGGCGACGAAGTCGGCAGCCAGGGCGTCCCTGGCCTCGTTGGACGACACGTATCCATGGCGCGGCAGGCCCTGGTAGAAGGTGAACTCCTCGGTGCTGAACGCGCCGCTCCACACGTAGCCGCTACTGGTCTCGACGGGGTCGGGGCCGAAGATCCGACCGTGATTGTTGGGTAGCAGGAAGAAGTCGTCGGAGTAACCCAGGAGCAGTCCGCCCGGCCGCTGCCGATACCGCACATCGTCGATGAGACCGCGAAAACCGGTGCTGTGGAAGAACCGTGGCGGGAAGCCGGCACGGCGCATGGCCGCGCTGAGTCGCCACGTGGCTTCGAGTGCCGACCGCGACGTCTGGTCGACGAAGATGACGTTGACCGGCTCCAACACGGTCTTGCCGTCGTAGGGCAGGCCGCCGTAGTCGGCGATGTCGCCGTTACGCTCCAACATCCACTTGCCGATGTCGCCGTACTCCGTGGCTGCCTGGTCGTCAGGGTCGGGCAGCGCAGCCGTGGTCACCGTGTCGACGGTCGAGGATCGGCCGGACGTCAGCGGTGCCCGCGTCAGCGACGCGGGCGAATAGTCACCGGATCCCGCCGGCGGGTCCGGCACCGCGGCGACGGTCTCGACCTCGACCTGGTCCGTGCCGGCCTGGTCCGTGTCGACCGATTGTGTGGCGTCGCGCTCGTCGAGTTCGAGATCAGCATCCTCGATGTCGTCATTCACCGCGTCGTCGAGATCGCCGTCACCTCCCGCGAAGTCGCCGCGGTCCTCGTCCTCGCTCTCGGCATCCGTTTCCCTGCCCTCGGTGTCCTGCTCCGTCGTGGCGGTGGCGTGGCTGTCTGGCTGGGGCGATCCCTCGGCGGCAGCGGCGCCGCCTGCGTTGCTGGATGTCACCTCAGCTTCGGCAACGGCGGTGCCGCTGTAGGCGGCGAACCCGATCCCCAGCGCGACCGCCAGCAGCCCGATCCGGCCGACGTGCACGACCGTGGCGGGCGAAGGCGCGCTTCGATGGTGAAGAGCCTGCTGGCGTTGACGATACGACTGGCTGTGCCGCCCCATGGCGATGTCCCCCCACAACGTGTGCCCGGCACCGGATCGGCTCGGAGTGTCCGCATCGGCGCTGTCCGAGCGAACAAGGAGATTGTTGCTGACAGTGATCGTCAGCGATGTCCTCCGATCGGACTACACCCGATTCCACCACCCAGTCCACCGATCGAACGGTGCCGGAATCGCTGGGCTGCGCGGAGGATCGAGCCCATGACACCCATCGTCGCGGCCTCCGGTGCCCGGTCGCAGATGCGCAGAGTGGCCACTGCCAGCTATGTCGGTTCGGCGATCGAGTTCTACGACTTCTTCATCTACGGCACCGCCGCGGCTCTGGTGTTTCCGACGGTGTTCTTCCCCGAGCTCGGGCACGTGATGGCGGTGACCGCCTCACTGGGCGCATTCGCCTCGGCGTTCCTGGCTCGCCCGGTCGGCGCGGCGGTCTTCGGCCACTTCGGTGACCGCGTCGGCCGCACGCAGACGCTGGTCGTCACGTTGCTGTTGATGGGCGTCGCCACCGTGGGTGTCGGCCTGCTGCCCGGCACCGCCAGCATCGGGATCGCCGCCCCGCTGGCGCTGATCGGTCTGCGGCTGATCCAGGGCTTCGCGGTGGGCGGGGAGTGGGCCGGTGCGGTGCTGCTGAGCGCCGAGCACGCCCCCGAGGGGCGCCGCGGCTTCTACGGCATGTTCACCCAGCTGGGCCTCGGCACCGCGCTGGTGCTGTCCAACCTCGTTTTCCTGGTGGTGCACACCGCGTTCGCGGACAGCAGCGAAGCGTTCCTGCAATGGGGTTGGCGGATCCCGTTCCTGCTCAGCGCGGTCCTGATCGCCATCGCGCTGTACATCCGGCTGACGGTCAGCGAGCCGACGGCGGCCGGCGGCGCCGACGATCGCAAGGCGCTGCCCGGCACCCCGATCGGCGTATTGATGCGGCGGCAGGGCGCACGGGTGCTGCTTGCCGGCGGAGCCGCGATCTGCGCACCCATGTTGGTGTTCCAGGCCGGGACATTCTTCACCCACTACGCCGCCGACCATCTGGGGTACTCGACGAATCTGGTGCTCACGGTCAGTGTGCTCGGCGGCTTCTTCGCGATCGCGTTCGCGGCCGCCTCGGCGATCTCGAGCGACACGTGGGGCCGCAAGCGCGTCACGTCGTCGGCCGTCGCGCTCGCGGTGCCCTGGTCGGTCGCGGTGTTCCCGCTGATCGAGACCCGCGACCCCGTGGTGTTCGGGGTGGCGATGGTGGCCACCTACGCGCTCATCGGCGCCTGCATGGGCCCGATGGCAGCTTTCCTGCCGGAGCTCTTCGCCGCCCGCTACCGCTACACCGCCGCCGCGTTGTCGCACACCATCGGCGCCATCGTGGGTGGTGCGTTGCCGCCGGTGCTGTCCCCGGCATTACTGAATGCGGCAGGCAGCACCGCCGTCGCCGCGATGATGGGTGCGCTGGCGTTGCTCAGTTTCGCCTGTGTGGCCGCGCTGCCCGAGACGGCCGGGCGCTGGGCTACTCGCCGGTGAAGTCGGGCGGGCGCTTCTCGAACATCGCGGTGATGCCCTCGGTGAGATCCTTCGACGGCAGGAACGCCGAGTTCCACGCCGCGACGTAACGCAGGCTCGCCGCGACCGCGTCGGTGCGCTGTTCGTCGAGTACGTCCTTGATGCCCTGCACGGTCAGCGGCGGGTTCGCGGCGATCTCGGCGGCGGTGGCGCGCGCGGCCGCCAGGGTTGCCTCGGCATCGGTGTAGACGTCGTTGACCAGCCCGATCTTCTCGGCGCGTGCGGCGTCGATGTCCTTGCCCGTCAACGCCAGTTCCCGCATGTGGCCGTCGTTGAGGATCATCGGCAGGCGTGCCAGCGTCCCGACGTCGGCGACGATCGCGAGCTTGACCTCGCGCACCGAGAACTTCGCGTCGGCGCTGGCGTAGCGGATGTCGACCGCCGAGATCAGGTCCACTCCGCCGCCGATGCACCAGCCGTGCACCGCGGCGATGGTGGGCGTGCGGCAGTCCGCGACGGCGGTGATCGACTGCTGCATCGACTTGAGGTGTTTGTGGAAATCGGCGCGCGGCTTGGCGGTGGCCCCGTCGCCACCCATGACCCCGGCAAGCGTGCCGCCCATCGCGGCCAGGTCCAGCCCGTAGGTGAAGTTCTTGCCCGACCCGGTCAGCACGATCGCGCGGACGTCCGGGTCGGCGTCGAGGTCGGCGAAGACCACCGGAAGCTCGGCCCAGAACGCCGGGCCCATCGCGTTGCCCTTGCCCGGTCCGATCAGCGTCACCTGGGCGATGTGATCGGCGACGTCGACGGTCAGTGCTTGATAGGTGCTGCTCATGGACAAGAGGCTAGCCAGTGGGCCTGATCAGCTGCCCATCAGGATCTCGCTGACACGGGCGCCGGGCAGGAACTGGCAGGCCGCGTCGGCCAGGATCTGGCCGACGAACTCGCCGTCGGGTCCCAGCGGGTTGTTCTCCTGGGCCAGGATCTCGCGCACCACGGCCACCCGGGTGGCCTCGTCGAGGTCGTTGTACTCGCCGCACGTCATCGTCGTGGCGTTGGGCGGGGCCGGTACTTCCGGGACGTTGGTGTTGCGCGTCGGCAGCGGGATGTTGGGGATCGGGATCCCCGGGATCTCGGGCAGCCCGGGGATGCCCGGCCGACCGCTGGTGGTCGTCGGCGCCGACGGCAGCGGCGGGCCCGGCTCGGTGGTCTGCGCGACCGTGCCCTCGGTGGTGCGCTGGCAGGCCGTGGTCAGGCCGAGGACGATCGCCAACCCGATCAGAGCTGTCGCCGCCACCCGCAGGTGCGTCTTCACGCTGGCCACGATAGGCGGCTACACCCGCTCGAGATAGAAGTACAGGTGGCGAGGCGTGCCGGAGCTGGTGTCCAGGGCGCCTTTGCCGTTCATGATCCCGATCACGGCGTTGTCGTCGATGACCTTGAAATGGTCGTGCACCGGTTTGCCGTCGTACACCATCGAGGCGACCAGCTCGCCGCGGAACTCCTCCATCCACAGGCTGGCCTCGCCGTTCATGGCTTCGGTGTTGGAGAACGTGGCCCCATCGGCGTCGAGACAGACCAGCGGCTTGGCGTCGGCGGCCGAGTGGAATGTCTTGCCGAACCAGTTCAGCTTCTTCATGAAGCCGTTGGCCTTGTGCCCGGTGTGGAACTCGCCACCCTTCCACTCGCCGATCATGAAGTCGATCGTGGCCGGGGCCAGCGTGGCCCAGAACTCGTCGAGCTCCGCGTCGGTCAGGGTGTCGGTGCGCGCGGTGAGGGCGTCGAACGTCTCGCGGGCGGTCTGCGTGGCGGTCATCGGGATCCTGTCCATGCTCGGGCGAACTCGA
This sequence comes from Mycobacterium sp. G7A2, assembly GCF_041902445.1. NCBI lineage: Bacteria > Bacillati > Actinomycetota > Actinomycetes > Mycobacteriales > Mycobacteriaceae > Mycobacterium > Mycobacterium sp. G7A2. The sequence goes on from NZ_CP169251.1 coordinate 376,056, forward strand.
GGAAGGTGTCGTTCTCGTCGGGGGAGGCGACGGTGACCCGCACGCCGTCCTCACCGTAGGGGCGCACGATGATGCGGCTGTTGGCGGCGTCGGCGGCGAACTGCTGGGCGCGGCCCACCAGCGGCAGCCACACGAAGTTGGCCTGCGAAGCGGGCAGGTCGTAGCCGGCGTCGTGCAGCGCGGTGCTGACCCGGGCGCGTTCGGCGACGACGGCGTCGGTGCGGGCCAGCAGCTCGTCGGCGGCGTCCAGGCAGGCGATCGCGGCGGCCTGCGACACGCTGGTGGCGGTGAACGGCACGTACACCTTGGACAGCGCGGTGACGATGTCCGGGTCGGCGACCGCATAACCGATGCGCAGGCCGGCCAGGCCATAGGCCTTGGAGAACGTCCGCAGCACCACGACGTTGCTGTGCGCGCGCACCAGGCCGAAGCTGTCGGGGACCAGGTCGTCGCGGATGTATTCGACATAGGCCTCGTCCAGCACCACCAGGATGTGCGGCGGCACCGCGGCCACGAAGCGGGCCAGCGCATCGGGGTCGACGACGGTGCTGGTCGGGTTGTTCGGGTTGCACACGAAGATCAACCGGGTGCGGTCGGTGATCGCGGCGAGCATCGCGTCCAGGTCGAAGGTGTGGTCGGTCAGCGGTACCTGCACCGGGGTGGCGCCGGCGGTGCGGACCTGCAGCGGATAGATCTCGAAGCTGCGCCAGCCGAAGAGCACCTCGTCGCCGACGGTTGAGGTGATCTGGATCAACTGCTGACACAGGCTGACCGAGCCGCACCCCACCGAGATGTGCTCAGGGGCGAAGTTGACGTGCTTGGCGAGGCGCTCCTTGAGCTCGACGTACCCGTTGTCGGGGTAGCGGTTGAGGTTGTCGACCGCGGTGGCGATGGCCGCCCGCACGCTGGGCAGCGGGCCGTGCACCGTTTCGTTGCTGGCGATCTTGATGGCGCCGGGTACCGTCCGGCCCGGGGCGTAGGCGGGCAGATCGGCGAGCTCGGGACGCAGGCGGGCGGACACCCGACCAGTTTATGGCCCGCCCGCATCTGCTTTGCTTCCCGTGGCAGGGCCTGTGTACGCTCTTGGCTCGGCGGTAAACGTCAGGAGGCGTGCCAGAGCGGCCGAATGGGGCTCACTGCTAATGAGTTGTCCACCTCAAAGTGGACCGGAGGTTCAAATCCTCTCGCCTCCGCGGTGAGATTGCCGGCTCGCCGGCGTAGGACAAGATTGCCGGCTCGCCGGCGTCGTACAACTGAACATGCACCACCACAAGCGCCCGTAGCTCAACGGATAGAGCATCTGACTACGGATCAGAAGGTTAGGGGTTCGAATCCCTTCGGGCGCGCTCTAAGTTCGGTCTCATGGCCGATCCTCCCTGGGAACCGCCGCTGGCGGGTAGCGAGGCCGAGCATCTTCTCGGCGCGCTCGATCGCCTGCGCATGACGTTTCAGTGGAAGACCGACGGGCTCGATGCGGCCGGCTTGTCCGTCCGCATCGGCGCGTCTGCCCTGACGCTGGGCGGCCTGCTCAAACACATGGCCATCAACGAGGACTTCATCACCACCCAGAAGCTGACGGGTGACCCGGTCGGTGAGCCGTGGGAATCGCTGTTCGACGGCACCGAGGACTGGGAGTTCACCTCGGCGGCCGCCGACACGCCCGAGCAGCTCTACAGCCTGTACGACGACGCGCTCGAGCGGTCCCGGGCGCGATTCGCCGCCGCGCTGCAGCGGGGCGGCCCGGACCAGTTGGTCGCGGTGAGCAACGACGCCGGCGAGCATGCGAGTCTGCGCCGGCTGGTGTGCGATCTGATCGAGGAATACGGCCGCCACACCGGCCACGCCGATCTGTTGCGCGAGGCGGTCGACGGCCGGGTCGGTGAGGACCCGCCGCCGGACTGGCGGCCCCGCCGTTAAGTTGGGGTGGTGCGCCTTCTGCTGATCGCCGACACGCACCTGCCCAAGCGCGCCAAGGATCTGCCGGAGCAGGTCTGGGATGCCGTCGACCAGGCCGATGTGGTCGTCCACGCGGGAGACTGGGTCGAACCGGATCTGCTCGACCAACTGGAATCCCGCGCGAAGCGGCTGGTCGCATGTTGGGGCAACAACGACGGCGCCGAGTTGCGTCGCCGGCTGCCTGAGCGCGCCGATGTGATCCTCGGCGGGTTGCGGTTCACCGTGGTGCACGAGACCGGAGCGGCGACGGGCCGGGAAGCGCGCATGGCGCGCGCCTATCCAGACACCGATGTCCTGGTGTTCGGGCACAGCCACATCCCGTGGGACACGACCACCAAAACCGGTTTGCGGCTGCTCAATCCGGGCTCGCCGACCGACCGGCGACGCCAGCCGCACTGCACCTACATGACCGCTGTGGTGCGGGGGACGTCGCTGACGGACGTCGAGCTGCACCAGTTGCCTCGGCATGGCTGACCGGCCGGCCACGGTCGCCGACGTCCATGAGATCGCGGCGGGCATGCCGCACGTGAGCAGGATCGAGGGATCGAAGGCGGGCAACGCCGTCTATCAGGTGGGCGGCAAGTCGTTCGTGTTCTTCCGCACGCCTCGGTCCGATGCGGTCGATCCGGACACCGGCGAGCGCTACGCCGATGTCATCGTCATCTGGGTCGAGTCCGAGGCCGACAAGCTCGCACTGACCCAGGACCCCGCGTCGCCGTTCTTCACCACCAGCCACTTCGACGGGCATCCGTCGGTGCTGATCCGGCAGAGCAGGCTCGGTGAGATCGGGCTGACCGAACTGCGTGAACTGATCCAGGATGCGTGGCTGGGCCGGGCGTCCAAGCGGCGCGCTGAACGCTGGCTGGCCGGGCAGAGCGGCTGATTCAGCCGCGGTCGACCTTGGCGTGGTGCGCGCCGCAGACGAACAGCGCGAGCCGGGCGGGCACGTCGCCAGGGTTGCGCCACCGGTGCCGGGTGCCGTTCTGCACCACGGTGTCACCCGGGTTCAGCGTCACCTCGGCTCCGTCGTCGAGTTCGAGGATCACGGTGCCCTCCAGCACCACCTCGAAGTCGATCGTGTCCGTGGTGTGCATGCCGGGGTCGTCGAGTTCCATGTAACCCAGCAGCCCCGGCAGCTTCTGCTCGCCGTCGGCGATCGCCTCTTCGGTGGTGAGGTCGTCCGTCCTGGCCTCCGCGGTCCCGGGCGGCAACGTGAACACCGAGAACCGGAACCCGCCCACCGGCGGAAAGTAGGTGTGCCAGTTGGGCATCGAGCCGTCATCGGGGAACTGCGGCGTTTCATCCCCGCCCCATAGCATCGTGAACTCGGATCCGGGCAGCAGCACCGGCTTCCGCGGGGCGACGGCTTCGTCGCTGACGAACACAGACTTGCCGGACGCATCGTGCCCGGTGACCACTCGACGTACATCCATTGCGTCAGTCAACCACCGCGGACGGGCTCGGCGTGGCTATCTTGGCAGACATGGAGAACAAGCCGCCCACGGCGACGATCGAGGCTGCCCACCGCGAACACCTGAACGCACTGCCGTTCGACGACACCCGGGATTTCGCCGATGCCGACCGTGGGTTCATCGCCAAGCAGGACCCCTGCGTCATCACCGCCGCCGACGGACGCGTCGTCTGGGACAACGACGTCTACGCGTTCCTGACCGGCGATGCGCCGACCAGCGTGCACCCGAGCCTGTGGCGGCAGTCGACCCTGGTGGCCAAGCAAGGACTGTACGAGGTGGTGCCGGGGATCTACCAGATCCGCGGCTTCGACCTGTCGAACATGACGGTCATCGAGGGTGACACCGGCGTCATCGTGATCGACCCGTTGGTGTCCACCGAGGTCGCCGAAGCGGCGCTGGCGCTCTACCGCCAGCACCGCGGGGACCGGGAGGTCAGAGCAGTCATTTACACCCACAGCCACGTCGACCACTTCGGGGGCGTCCTCGGGGTCACCTCACAGGAGGACGTCGACGCCGGAAAGGTCGCCGTGATCGCCCCGGAAGGCTTCACCGAGCATGCGGTGCAGGAGAACGTCTACGCCGGTACCGCGATGGCGCGCCGCGCCGGCTACATGTACGGCGCCGCGCTGGCCCGCGGGCCGCAGGGTCAGGTGGGCTGCGGGCTCGGACAGACCCCGTCGACCGGCGAGGTGGCGATCATCGTGCCGACCCTCGACATCCGCGAAACCGGCGAGAAGCACACCGTCGACGGTGTCGAGATCGAGTTCCAGATGGCCCCGGGAACCGAGGCGCCGGCCGAGATGCACTTCTACTTTCCGCGGTTCCGCGCGTTGTGCATGGCCGAGAACGCCACCCACAACCTGCACAACCTGCTGACGCTGCGCGGCGCGCTGGTGCGCGATCCGCACGGCTGGGCCGGGTACCTCACCGAAGCGATCGACACGTTCGCCGATCGGGCCGACGTGGTGTTCGCCTCGCATCACTGGCCGACGTGGGGCAAGGAACAGATCGTGGAATTCCTGTCGCTGCAACGGGATCTGTACGCCTACCTGCACGACCAGACGCTGCGCCAGCTCAACCAGGGCTACACCGGCATCGAGATCGCCGAGACGTTCGCGATGCCGCCGGCGCTGGAGCGGGCCTGGCACGCGCATGGCTACTACGGCTCGGTCAGCCACAACGTCAAGGCCGTCTACCAGCGCTACATGGGCTGGTTCGACGGCAACCCGGCGCGGCTGTGGCCGCACCCACCCGAAGCGATCGGGCCGCGCTACGTGGCGGCGATGGGTGGCCTCGACCGTGTCGTCGAACTCGCACAGAGCGCGTTCGACGAGGGAGATTTCCGTTGGGCGGCAACGCTTCTCGATCACGCCGTGTTCACCGACGAGAATCACGGCGCCGCGCGGCAGCTGTACGCGGACACCCTGGAGCAGTTGGCCTACGGTTCCGAGACCGCGACCTGGCGCAACTTCTTCCTCGCCGGGGCCACCGAACTGCGCGACGGAAACTTCGGCACCCCGACGCAGGCGGCGTCACCGTCGATGATGGGACAGCTGACCCCCGAGCAGATGTTCGACGTGCTGGCGATCAGCGTCAACGGCCCCCGCGCCTGGGACTTGGACCTCGCGATCGACGTCACCTTCGGCGGTCAGGACAACTACCGGCTCACGCTGCGCAACGGCGTGCTGGTCTACCGCAAGGTAGCCGCCGACGAGGCCACCGCCCACGCCACCCTGCGCCTGGACAGCAAGCTGCGGCTGATCAGCCTGCTCGGGGGTGACGTCGACTCGCCCGGCTTGCAGATCACCGGCGACGCCGCCGCGCTCGAATCACTGACGTCGGTGCTGGACCGGCCCGACCCCGCGTTCGACATCGTCACTCCCTGACGAGTCGTGCCGGAGTCACTCCCTGACGAGTCGTGCCGGAGTCACTCCCTGACGAGTCAGGCTGGTCAGACGCTTCCGCCGTCGGCGCGCAGAATCGAACCGGTGGTGAAACTCGACGCGTCCGACATGAGAAACACTGCGGCGCCGACGATCTCGGCGGGCTGTCCTGCGCGCTGCAGCGCGCTGTCACCGAACGGGTTGGCGGAATCGCCGAAGTCCCATGCCGCGCTGACGTCGGTGAGGAAGGGACCCGGCATCAGCGTGTTCACCCGCACGGTCGGACCGAAGGCCAGTGCCAGGCCCTCGGTCATCGCATTCAGCCCGGCCTTGGCGGCCGCGTAGGGGATGAACGATGGATGCGGGCGCAGCGAGCCGTGCGTGCTGACGTTGATGATGGAGCCGCCGCCGTCGGCGACCATGCGTTCACCGACCAGCGCCGAAAGTCGGAACGGCCCCTTGAGGTTGAGGTTCGTCACCGCGTCGAACAACTTCTCGGTGACGTCGGACAGCTTGTCGTACAGCGGTGACATGCCGGCGTTGTTGACCAGCACGTCGACGCGCCCGAACTCGGTATAGGCGGCGTCGACGAGGCCGTCCAACTCGTCCCACCGACCCACGTGCACGGCGAACGGGAATGCGCGCCGGCCGGTCGCGGCGGTGATCTCCTCGGCGGTCGCGACGCAGGAGTCGTACTTGCGGCTGGCGATGACGACGTCGGCACCGCACCGCGCCGCGGCGAACGCCATTTCCCGCCCCAGCCCTCGGCTGCCGCCGGTGATCAGGACCACCCGGTCGGTCAGGTCGAAAAGCTCAGCGGGGTAGGTCATCCGGCTCTCCACTCCCGGGCTGACGCCCGAACGACCCGGTGGACGAAGTCGAGTTTGGTCACGACCGGCGGCGGGATCGTGAACGGATACAGCGGATTCTTGCCCATCGCGGTGTTCACCCTGTTGAAGAACAGCGAGATCCACGACCAGTCGTCGAGCAGCCGTTCGACGGGGACGTCGTCATAGCATTCCAGCGGTGCCACATCGCGCGGGGCGGCGAACCGCACTCGATCGGCGTGTAGCACCATGCCCGCCTCGCGGGCGGTGTCGATGGTGTCGGTGATGTGCAGGTAGTGCGCGAAGCACTCGGCGAAATCCTCCCAGGGGTGCATCGTGGCGTACTCCGAGATGAACGATTCGGCCCAGTTCGCGGGCGCACCGAAGCGGTAGTGACGGTCGATCGCGGCGGCGTAGCTGGCCTGCTCGTCGCCGAACAGCGCACGGCACTCGGCGAGGTATCTGTCCGCCCCCGAACCGGTTTCGACGAGGATGTGCTGGTAGTAGTGGCCGACCTCGTGCCGGAAATGCCCGAGCATCGTGCGGTACGGCTCGCCTAGTCGCACCCGCAGGGACTCGCGATAGGCGTCGAGCGATTCGACGAGGTCGATGGTGATCACCCCGCCGGCGTGTCCGATCGTCACCCGCTCGCGCTCGCTGTAGCTCGACAGCAGGTCGAACGCCAGCCCGGGCGGTCCGTCCGCGTGCCAGCACGGTTGCACCGGCAGGCCCAGGTCGAGCAGTTGGTAGATCAGCCGGCGTAGCGCCTGGGCGGTGGGCACCAGTTTCTCCCGGGCGGCGGTGTCCGAGGCGTCGGGTTCGCGACGGATCAACGAGTCCGGCAGGCACCGGCCCCGGGCACCGGCGTCGTCGCCGTCCTCGGGAACCAGCCAGTTGCAGCCCAGTGTCAGGCTCTGTGTGCAGCGGATCCAGCACCGCTCGTCGATCTCCACACCCTCGTCGCCGAGTTGGAACATCGTCATCGACGGCGGATGCAGGCCGATGGCCGCTGCGCACACCGAGCAGGCGGTCGCCTCGAACGCTGCGAACGACCCGCACACGGGGCAGGCGAAGGCGCGCACGAGACCTATGGTGTCACGGTGCAACTGCTTCTGGTCCGACATGCGTTACCCCGGCGGAGCGAGCCCGGGCAGGGCTCCGACCCGAGCCTGTCCGACGAAGGTGTGGCGCAGGCGGCGCGGCTGCCCGACGCGCTGGCCCGCTTCCCGATCTCCCGCGTGGTGAGCAGCCCCCAGGTCCGCGCGATCGAGACAGGCCGACCGGTCGCCGACAAACTGGGTCTCTCCATCGAGATCGACGAACGATTCGCCGAGTACGACCGCGACCTGCCGCACTACATTCCCGTCGAGCAGATCGCCAAGGAGAATCCGCAGGAGTTGCAGCGCCTCATCGACGGCCGGCTGCCCAGCGGGGTGGACGAGTCGGAGTTCCTGGGGCGGGTGGGCGCCGCGATCGACGACCTGGTGGCGGAGGCCGAGCACGACGACACGGTCGCGGTGTTCAGCCACGGCGGGGTGATCAATGTGCTGCTGCACCGCATCCTGGGCACCGAGCGGCTGCTGTCGTTTCACGTCGACTACGCCTCGGTGACCCGGTTGCTGTCCTCGCGCACCGGCCGGCTGGCCGTCGCGGCCGTGAACACCACCGAACACGTATGGGACTTATTGCCGCGCAATTCGCGATGGTAGACAGATCAGCGTGACCGACCTCGACGGACTCGACCTCACCGCCCTGGACCGACATCTGCGCGACGCCGGGGTGCCGCGCAGCGGAGAACTGCGTGCCGAGTTCATCTCCGGTGGCCGCTCGAACCTGACGTTCCTCGTCAGCGACGACACGTCGCGCTGGGTGCTGCGGCGGCCGCCGCTGCACGGCCTGACGCCGTCGGCGCACGACATGGCGCGCGAATACCGGGTGGTGGCCGCGCTGGCCGACACCCCGGTGCCGGTCGCGCGGGCGGTGACGATGCGCGACGACGACTCGGTGCTGGGGGCGCCGTTCCAGATGGTCGAATACGTGCCCGGCCGGGTGGTGCGCTATTCCGACCAACTCGCCGAGATCGGTGACACCGCCGCCATCGAAGCATGCGTGGACTCGCTGATCACCGTGCTCGCCGACCTGCACGCGGTGGATCCTGACGCGGTGGGGTTGGGCGACTTCGGTAAACCGGCCGGCTACCTGGAACGACAGGTCCGGCGCTGGGGTTCGCAGTGGGAGCTCGTCAAACGTGCCGACGACGCATGCGACGACGACGTGAAGAAGCTGCACGCCAAGCTGGCCGCCGCGGTCCCGGCCCACAGCCGCGCGGCGATCGTGCACGGTGACTACCGCATCGACAACACGATCCTCGACGACGACGATCCGACCAAGGTGGTCGCCGTCCTCGACTGGGAGATGTCGACCCTGGGCGATCCGCTGTCCGATGCGGCGCTGATGTGCGTGTACCGGCACCCGACGTTCCGTCTGGTGCATTCCGACGCCGCGTGGGCGGCCGACCAGATCCCGACCGCCGACGCCCTGGCCGAGAAGTACGCCACCGCCGCCGGCGGTTCGCTGGACAACTGGGACTTCTACATGGCGCTGGCGTATTTCAAGCTCGCGATCATCGGCGCGGGCATCGCCTACCGGGCCCGCGAGAGCGGTGTCACCGATGACAGCGACAAGGTGGAGCAGGCCGTCGGCCCGCTGGTCGCCGCCGGGCTGGCCCAGCTGAGCTGACGCCGCCGAGTTTCGGCGCAGGTCATTGCGGGGTAGAAAGACGCGTGCCCCAAAAACAACCCTCGGGATTCCTTTCCCGGATCGGAAGGAAACGCCCGGTGATGAAGCGCGATGTCGGTGCGGAGTTGGACGTCCAGATCACCGCGCCGACGACGCTGGAGTTCCAGATCGCGGTCGCGCCGCATCCGGGCGCCGAGGTGACGGAGTCGTTGTCGTTCGAGTTGGACGGCAAGACAATCGATCCCGATGTCCGCGAGATCGCCGGCGAACACGGCAACCGCATCCACATGCTCGACGCCCCGGTCGGAAACCTGAAGGTCAACTACACGGCCACCGTGCTGGGCCAGGCCGACCCCGCCCCGGTCGGCGACCTGGACTATTCGACGTATCTACGGCCCAGTCGTTACGCGGAGGCCGACAAGTTCTTCGGATTCGGCGGCACCGAATTCGGCGACGTCGCCGACTCGGTGTCCGTGCTGGAGAAGATCTCGTCGTGGGTCGGGACCCGGCTGAGCTACGTGCCCGGCTCCAGCGATCCGATCGACGGCGCGGCCGACACGCTGCTGGCGGGCTCCGGGGTGTGCCGGGACTACGCCCATCTGGTCATCGCGCTGCTGCGCTCGGTCAACGTGCCCGCCCGCCTGGTCTCGGTCTATGCGCCGGGCTGTCAGCCCATGGACTTCCACGCCGTCGCCGAGGCGCTGGTGGACGGCCGCTGGCAGGTGGTCGATGCCACGTGCCTGGCGCCGCGTCAGTCGATGGTGCGCATCGCCACCGGCCGCGACGCCGCGGACACCGCGTGGCTGGACAACCACAAGGGCGCCATCACGGTCAACAACATGGCCGTCACCGCCACCGTCGACGGCGAGTTACCGAAGGACTCGGTCGACCAACTGGTGATGATCCGGTGACCGGGTCAGAGACCGGCCTTGAGGTTCTTCTTCGCGGCGCGGCGTAGCTGAAAGATGCGTACCGCGCCGACGGCCACCGTCAACAACCCGCCGGCGACGGCCGCGAACAGGATCGCCACGCCCAGCGGCAAGCTCCAGCTGAGGTTGAGGAAGGCGAACTCGGCGGACTCGGTGTTCTGCGCGATGAAGATCAGCAGCACGATCAGAATCAGGAAGCCGAAGATCAACGAGCCCCACAACGCGGCCGCCCTGGTGAACTTCACGGCGTCCTCGGGTGCCCCGGGCTTCTTGGCTGGCTTCGACGTGTCGGACGACGTGGCCTGCGGAGCAGGGGGCGGCGTGTCGGACGGCGTGTCGGGCGACGCAAACCGATCGCTGGTCATGCTCTCCATCTTCCCCTTTCCGTCTTCCGATGAAACCACTGCGCGGGTCGCGTTAGGGTCACGAAAGGTTCCCAGGAGCCCCACAGCTGGAAGGACGTTCGCGTGAATCGTTCCCGACGACTCGGGCCGGCCGGGCCTCGTTCCGCGCTGAGCGCGGTGTTCGCGCTGGTAGCGCTGTTGGTGGTGGCGTGCGGCAGCGCCAACCCGCTCGGTGGCGGAGAGGTCTCCGGTGACCTGAAATCGATCGTCGTCGGCTCGGCGGACTTCCCCGAGTCCAAGATCATCGGCGAGATCTATGCGCAGGCGCTGGAGGCGAACGGGTTCACCGTGGGCCGCCAGTTCGGCATCGGCAGCCGCGAAACCTACATCCCGGCGGTGCAGGACCACTCCATCGACCTGATCCCCGAATACACCGGCAACCTCCTGCAGTATTTCGATCCCGACACCGAGGTCACCACCCCCGACGGGGTGCTGCTGGAGTTGTTCCGGAAGCTGCCCGGCGACCTGTCGATCCTCAACCCGTCCCCGGCCGAGGACAAGGACACCGTCGCGGTGACGTCGGAAACCGCGCAACGCTGGAACCTGACGACGATCGGTGACCTCGCCGAGCATTCGGCGGAAGTGAAGTTCGGCGGGCCGTCGGAGTTCATCAACCGCGCCGAGGGCCTGCCCGGGCTGAAGGCCAACTACGGTCTCGACATCCCGCGCAGCAATTTCGTGGCGATCAGCGACGGCGGCGGCCCGGCAACGGTGCGGGCGTTGACCGACGGCACCGTCACCGCCGCCAACATCTTCAGCACTTCGCCGGCCATCGAGGAGAACGACCTGGTGGTGCTCGAGGATCCGAAGAACAACTTCCTCGCCGCCAATGTGATCCCGCTGGTCAGTTCGCAGAAGAAGTCCGACGAACTCAAGACCGTCCTCGACGCGGTGTCGGCCGAGCTGACCACCGAGGACCTGATCCGGCTCAACACCGAAGCCTCCGGCAACTCCGGCATCAACCCGGATGAAGCCGCGGCGAACTGGGTCCGGGAGCACGGGTTCGACCAACCCGTGCAGCCCTGAGCATCGAAAGGTCACCGTGATCGAATTCGCCGGCGTCACCAAGCAGTACCCGGACGGCACCGTCGCCGTCGACAACCTCGACCTGGTCGTTCCCGACGGGACGCTGACCGTGTTCGTCGGCCCGTCAGGATGCGGCAAGACGACGTCGATGCGGATGATCAACCGGATGATCGAACCGACGTCGGGCACGCTGACGGTCGATGGCTCCGACATCTCCACCGTCGATCCGGTCAAGCTGCGCCTCGGCATCGGCTACGTGATCCAGAGCGCGGGCCTGATGCCACACCAGCGGGTCATCGACAACGTCGCCACCGTCCCGGTTCTCAAAGGAGAGTCCCGCCGTAAGGCCCGTAAGGCCGCACTCGGCGTGCTCGAACGGGTCGGGCTGGATCCTGAACTGGCCCAACGATATCCGGCACAACTCTCCGGAGGTCAGCAGCAGCGCGTCGGGGTGGCGAGGGCGCTCGCGGCGGACCCGCCGATCCTGTTGATGGACGAACCTTTCAGCGCCGTCGATCCGGTCGTTCGCGAGGAGCTGCAGACCGAGATCCTGCGTCTGCAAGCCGAACTGCACAAGACCATCGTCTTCGTAACCCACGACATCGACGAGGCCGTGAAGATCGGCGACCGGGTCGCGGTGTTCGGACGCGGCGGCGTCCTCGAACAGTACGACGCCCCCGAGCGCCTACTGTCCAACCCGGCCAACGATTTCGTCGCCGGATTCATCGGTGCCGACCGCGGCTACCGTGGCTTGCAGTTCCGCCACGCCACCGGGCTGCCGATGCACGAACTGCGGGTCGTCGCCGAATCCGGCATCGACGGGCTGGATTTGACGGCCGGGCAGTGGGCCCTGGTCACCAAGCCCGACGGGTCGCCCTACGGCTGGATCGACGCGGCGGGTGTCGAGCTGCACCGGGCCGGAGACTCGTTGTACGACAGCACCACCGCGGGCGGGTCACTGTTCAGGCCGGACGACTCGCTGCGCCAGGCGCTCGACGCGGCGCTGTCCTCGCCGTCCGGATTGGGGGTGGCCGTGGACGCCGGCGGTGAACCCATCGGCGGGGTGCTGGCCACCGACGTGCTCGAGGCGCTGCAGAAGCAGCGGGGGTGAGCCGGTGAACTATCTGCTCGACAACCTCGACGACGCCTGGGAACTCACGGTGATCCACCTGCGCCTGTCGCTGGTACCCATCGTGCTGGGGCTGCTCATCGCGGTTCCGCTCGGCGCTGCGGTGCAGCGCACCACCGCACTACGCCGGCTGACCACGGTGACGGCCAGCATCGTCTTCACGATCCCCTCGCTGGCGCTGTTCGTCGTGCTGCCGTTGATCATCCCGACCCGAATCCTCGACGAGGCCAACGTCATCGTCGCGTTGACGCTCTACACCACCGCGCTGCTGGTGCGTGCGGTGCCCGAGGCGCTGGACGCCGTGCCTGCGGCGGTGCGCGACGCCGCCACCGCCGTCGGGTACCGGCCGCTCACGCGCATGCTCAAAATCGAACTGCCCCTGGCGATCCCGGTCCTCATCGCCGGTCTACGGGTGGTGGCGGTGACCAACATCTCGATGGTCGCGGTCGGTTCCGTCATCGGCATCGGCGGCCTGGGCACCTGGTTCACCGAGGGCTACCAGTCCAACAAGAGCGACCAGATCGTCGCCGGCATCATTGCGATCTTCGTGCTGGCGATCGTCATCGACACCCTGATCATGTTGACCGGCAAGGCTCTGACGCCCTGGACGCGGGCCGACCGCAGCACCGGAAAGCCCAAGGCGCAGGAGGTGGCGGCGTGAACTTCCTGCAGCAGGCGCTGTCGTTCATCTTCACCGCCGAGAACTGGACGGGCCCGGCCGGGCTGACCGCGCGCATCCTCGAGCACCTGGAGTACACGGTGATCGCGGTGTTCTTCTCGGTGCTCATCGCGGTCCCGGTCGGCATGCTGATCGGGCACACCCGCCGCGGCACGTTCCTGATCGTGACCGGGGTCAACGCGCTGCGCGCCCTGCCCACCCTGGGTGTGCTGCTGCTGGGAGTGCTGCTGTGGGGGCTGGGCCTGGTACCGCCGACCATCGCGCTGATGCTGCTGGGCATCCCGCCGCTGCTGGCCGGCACTTACGCGGGCATCGCCAATGTCGATCCGGCGGTCGTCGACGCCGCACGGTCGATGGGCATGACCGAGCGCCGGATCCTGTTGCGGGTCGAGACTCCCAACGCCTTGCCGCTGATCCTGGGAGGGTTGCGCACCGCCACGCTTCAGATCGTGGCGACCGCCACCATCGCGGCCTACGCCAGCCTGGGCGGGTTGGGCCGCTACCTGATCGACGGCATCAAGATCCGGGAGTTCTACATCGCCCTGGTGGGCGCGCTGATGGTCACGGCCTTGGCGTTGCTCCTCGACGCGCTGCTGGCCTTCGCGGTGTGGGCCTCGGCACCCGGAACCGGGCGGTTGGGGCGGTGGCGTCGTCTGCCGCAACCGCTGCTCGACGACGAAGTCGCGGTCGAATCACGTCCGCACGTCGGTTCGCAGTCCAGTTCCCGAGCCGCCCGCAAACGTGGGGACGCTTCGCATACGGTAGAGGGATGAGTGAAGAGGCTCGCTCTGAAGCGCATGGTTCATGGCCGGCAGTACTGACGTGGCGTGCCCACGAGGTGCCGCGGATGGAGTCGGTCCGGGTGCAAATGTCCGGCAACCGGATCAAGGCGTACGGCCGCATCGTCGCCGCCGCGACACCGGTGCACCCGGCGTTCAGCGCGTCCTATGACCTCGTCACCGACGAACTCGGCGCGACCAAACGTCTGTCGCTGACCGTCACGATGGCCGAGCGGGAACGCCAGCTCTCCATCGCCCGTGACGAGGAGAGCATGTGGCTGGTGCAGGACCATTCCGGGCAGACCAGCCGGTCGGCGTTCGACGGCGCACTCGACGTCGATCTGATCCTCAGCCCGTTCTTCAACACGCTGCCGCTCCGCCGCACCGGGGTGTACCGCCAGCCCGGCGAGTCGGTGACCGTGCCGGTGGTCTACGTGCGGGTGCCCGAACTGTCGGTCGACGTCGCGACGATCAGCTACAGCAGCGGCTCGGACGGCATCAAGGTGCACTCGCCGGTCGCCGAGACGACTCTCAGCGTGGATGCGGAGGGTTTTCTGCTGGACTATCCCGGGTTGGCAGAGCGGATCTGATCACCCCGCCGGCTCGTCCGGCGGTGGCCAGTTCGGCCCGCCATCCGTCGGCGCCGATCACGACGTCGTCGATGGACGGTCGGCTGAAGGTGTCGTAGCGCAGCCTGGCGGCATGGCCGGCGTCGACGAGATCGGACACCGGGCGGCCGGCGGCGAGATGGTCCCGGGCATCGGTGAGCAGCCGCAACGCCTGCTCGAGCACCGATACCAGTTGGGTGGCGTTGGCCTCGCACATCGCCCGCACCAACTCCGGCGCCGTCGCCGCGACCCGCGTGCCGTCCCGGAACGAGCCGGCGGCCAGGGCGAACGACAGCGGCACCGCGCCGGCCGTGGTCGCCAGGGCCTCGGCGAGCAGATGCGGCAGGTGCGAGATCGTCGCCGCGGCCAGGTCGTGCTCGTCGGACAGGGCCGGTACGACGAACGCGCCGCAGTCCAGTGCCAGCGTCATCGCCTCCGTCCACACCTGCCCGTCGACCTGCTCGTCGACGCTGAGCACCCACGGCGCGTCGACGAACAGACCGGCGTCGGTGGCGTGCCATCCCGAGTGCGCGGTGCCTGCCATCGGATGCCCGCCGACGAAGCGCTCCAGCAGACCGGCGGCACGCACTTCGGCGAGCACGGCTCCCTTGACGCTGGTGACATCCGTCACCGGGCAGTGCGGCGCGCGGTCGCGGACCCGGCGCAGAATCGGCGCCAACGCGGGCATCGGCACCGCCAGCACGATCAGCGCGCCGGTGTCGGCGGCTTTGCCCAGCGCCTCGTCGAGATCCTTGGTGGCGTCGAAACCGTCCGCCCGGGCTGCGTCGGCGCCGTCTATAGACCGGTTGTAGCCGAAGACCTCACGTCCGGCGGCCGTTGCCGCCCGCATCACCGACCCGCCGATGAGCCCGAGTCCGATCACGCACACCGGTGTCTTCGCCACGGGTCAAGGTTGGCACACCCACCTCGGGGCGGACTGGAACCGCTGGTCAAGGCCCTGTCGGGGGACTACCGTGTGCTGTCATGGGAGCGCAGCGAACGCAGAAGCAACAGCAGTCGGTGGACACGCCCGACGGCTTCGGCGTTGCGGTGGTCCGTGAGGACGGCACCTGGCGCTGCACCGCGCTGCGGGCCGCGGCGTTGACCAGCCTCAAGGACGCGGAGACCGAGCTGTGCCAGTTGCGCAGCGCCGGCGCGGTTTTCGGGCTGCTCGACATCGACGACGAGTTCTTTGTGATCGTGCGGCCCGCGCCGTCGGGAACCCGGCTGCTGCTGTCGGACGCCACCGCGGCCCTGGACTACGACATCGCGGCGGAAGCGCTGGAGATGCTGGACTCCGACATCGACGACGAGGATCTCGACGACGCCGACCCGTTCGAGGAGGGTGACCTCGCGGTGCTGGCCGACCTCGGCTTGCCGGCCGGTGTGCTGGGCGTGATCCTCGACGAGAGCGACCTCTACGCCGACGAGCAGGTGGGCCGGATCGCCCGGGAGATGGGCTTCGCCGACGAGCTCTCGTCGGTGCTGGAACGTCTGGGCAGGTGACCGACGCGGAGCTGATCCGGCTCGCGCTCGACGCGGCGGCCGGAGCCGGACCGCGCGACGTGCCGATCGGGGCGGTGGTCGTCGCCGCCGACGGCACCGAGTTGGCGCGCGCGGCCAACGCCCGCGAGGCCCTCGGCGACCCCACCGCGCACGCCGAGATCCTGGCTTTGCGCGCCGCGGCTGCGGTGCACGGTGACGGCTGGCGGCTGGAGGGCGCGACGTTGGCGGTGACGGTGGAGCCGTGCACGATGTGCGCCGGCGCGCTGGTGATGGCGCGGGTGGCGCGGGTGGTGTTCGGGGCGTGGGAGCCGAAGACCGGTGCGGTCGGGTCGCTGTGGGACGTGGTGCGCGACCGTCGGCTGACCCATCGCCCCGAGGTGCGCGGTGGCGTGCTGGCCGCCGAGTGCGCCGCCCCGCTCGAGCAGTTCTTCGCCGCCCAGCGCTGAACTCCCGCCTCGCTTCGGCCGCGCCCACCTCGTCGAGAGTGAATCCTGTGCGATAAATGCGCCGATCTTTCGCACTGGGCTCACGCTCGGCGCCGACCCCGCGCGGTCGCCGCGAAATGCCGGGCGAAAGCGCCGCGAAGACGCGGTTTGGGTTCACCCGGGGTGCGTCGGTAAGCTACCCCGCGGTGGCGTGTCCGAGCGGCCTAAGGAGCACGCCTCGAAAGCGTGTGACGGGTAACCCCCGTCCGAGGGTTCAAATCCCTCCGCCACCGCCACACTTCCCTGGCCCGGGCCCAGGTGTAAAAGCGCAGTTCAGCGGGTAATCCCGCCGCCATAGCAACGGTTTGAGCACACCTGGAGGCGGCGTGCGCTTGCGGCGCAGCACACTCGACAAGCCCGGCCTGACGCGCAAGCGCCGCGGTAAGGGCTTCGCGTACTACGACAGCGACGGTGAACTGCTCACCGACGAGAAAACCCTGCAACGGGTGAAAGACCTGGTCATCCCGCCGGCGTGGAAGAAGGTGTGGATCAGCCCGCACCCCAACGGCCACATCCAGGCCGTCGGCACCGACGCGGCGGGTCGGCGCCAGTACATCTACCACCAGGCCTGGCAGGAAGAGCGGGCCGAGGAGAAGTTCGACCGCGTGCTGGACCTGTCTTTGCAGCTGCCACAGTGGCGGGCCCGGGTTACCGAGGATCTCGGTGCCAAGGGTCTCGGCCGCGACCGGGTGCTGGCGCTGGCGCTGCACCTGCTCGATCGCGGCTATTTCCGTGCCGGGGGTGAGCAGTACGCCGACGAGAACGAGTCCTACGGGTTGGCGACGCTGCTGTGCGAACACATCACGCTGCACCGCGACTCGGTGATGTTCGACTACCCGGCCAAGAGCGGCGTGCGCCGCACGCTGGAGATCACCGACGACGCGGTAGTGCGAGCGGTGCGCTCGCTGATGCGCCGAGACGGCCGGACGGACCGGTTCCTGGTGTGTCGCAACGGCTCCGGCTGGACCGACATCCGCGCCGACGACCTCAACGCGCGCTTCAAGGAACTGGTGGGGGAGGACTACAGCGTCAAGGACCTCCGCACCTGGCACGGCACCGTGCTCGCCGCCGAAGCCTTCGTCGACGCCGACCCGCCGGTGTCGCCGAAGGTGGTCAAGCGCGTCGAGTCGGCGGTGATGAAAGAGGTGTCCGAAGCGCTGGGCAACACACCCGCGGTGGCGCGCGGCTCCTACGTCGACCCGCGCGTGGTCCGCGGATACGAACAGGGGCAGACCATCGCCGCGGCGGCCAAGCGGGCCGACCGCGCCCGCAACCCCGGCGACGCGCAGGTCATCCTGGAGAAGGCCACGCGGACGTTGATCCGCAAGGTGGCCAACAGCTGATCACTGGTCGGTGGAGCGGGCCTCAGCGCCGGATTCCTCGGCGTCGAAGTCGTCGTCGCCCGACGCCCGGCCCACGTAGGAGCCGTCCTCGCCGGTGTCCTCCCGCGCCGCGGCGACGTGCGGGTCTTTGTCGACGTCTTCTTCGCTCTTCTCTGGACCGGGCATGGAGTCTCCTCGCTGGCGAACGCTGGCAACCACCGAGCATTACCCGCGGGCAGCGCTGACCAACCGTGAAGCATCAGACCCCGGCGCCCACCTCGGCCGGCGCCGGTTCCACCGTGACCTTGATGGCCTCGCCGTTCTTGACGATCTGGAAGGCGTCGAGCACGTCGTCGAGCGGGATGTGGCGGGTGATCAGATCCTTGACCGGCACCTGGCCGGTCGAGATGTACTGCAGCGCACGCTTGTTGTGCTCGGGCGCCGACCCGTTGGCCCCGTGGATGTGCAGCTGGCGGTAGTGCACGACGTTCGAGTCGCAGGTGATGTTCGGGTTGGTCTTGGGCAGCCCGCCGAAGAACGAGATGCGCCCGTTGCGGGCGGCCATCGCGATCGCCTGCTCCTGGGCGATGTTGGCCGCCGTCGCGGTGATGACGATGTCGGCACCCCGGCCGCCGGTCAGCTCCATGACCTTCGCCACCACGTCGACCTCGGCAGCGTTGATGACGCCGTCGGGGTTCACCGCGTCGGCCGACATCTGCAGGCGGGCATCGTTGACGTCGACGAGGTACACCGGTCCGACCTTGTGCACGCCGCGGGCGATGCGGATGTGCATGCAGCCGATCGGGCCGGCACCGAACACCACCACGGTGTCGCCCTCTTCGATGCCGAGCAGTTCCTGGGCGTTGATGGCGCAGGCGAACGGCTCGGCGGCCGAGGCCTCGTCGAAGCCGACGTTGTCGGGGATGCGGTTGAGGCCGTCGACCTTGAGCACCTGCCGGGGCACGATCATGTATTCGGCGAAGCCGCCGTCGTACTGGTAGCCCATCGAGGTCTGGTTCTGGCACACCGCCATCCAGCCCTTGCGGCACTCGTGGCACTCGCCGCAGGGCACCGCGGCGATCACCTGCACCCGGTCGCCCTCCTGCCAGTTGCTGCCGTAGAGGGCGTTGACGTCGGCGCCGACCTCGACGATCTCGCCGGCGATCTCGTGGCCGATGGTCCGCGGCGGAGTCAGGTTCTGATGGCCGTTGTAGAAGATCTTGACGTCGGTGCCGCAGGTCGAACAGTTGCGGACGCGCATTTTCACTTCGTCGGGCGCGCAGGTCGGCTCGGGTACGTCCTCCAGTCGGACGTCTTCGGGGGCGTAGAAGCGCAATGCCTTCATGGGTGGGTCCTCTCGGTGTCGACCGCTGCAACTGGTGTGCTCTACCGCACTCTAACGGTCAACCGGGCACAAAACCACCGATTTCTTTGACCATTCATGACCGAATGCTTGCATTCATGCCCGTTCATGCGGTGTACTGAATGTATGTGATTGGTATCACCAGTCTCGGTCCGGGCCGAACGGCCCACATCGAATCGGAGGGCTCGTATGTCACAAACGGTGACCGGCCAGGACGCGTCGTCGCGGTCCGGGGTCCGGGTACGCGTGCAGAAACTGGGCACGGCGCTGTCCAACATGGTCATGCCCAACATCGGCGCGTTCATCGCCTGGGGCCTGATCACCGCGCTGTTCATCGAGGCCGGCTGGTTGACCGGCATCTTCAGCGCCCTGCGGGATCCCGGCGGCTGGGTGGCGCAGATCGGCGGCTGGGGCGACTTCGAGGGCGCGGGCATCGTCGGCCCGATGATCACCTACCTGCTGCCGATCCTGATCGGCTACACCGGCGGGCGGATGGTCTACGGCACCCGCGGTGCGGTGGTCGGCGCGATCGCCACGGTGGGTGTGGTCACCGGCGCCGACGTGCCGATGTTCCTCGGCGCCATGATCATGGGCCCGCTGGGCGGGTTCCTGATCAAGAAGCTGGACGCGTTGTGGGAGGGCAAGATCCGTCCCGGCTTCGAGATGCTGGTCGACAACTTCGCCTCCGGCATCCTCGGGTTGATCCTGGCGGTGATCGGGTTCTTCGGCATCGGCCCGATCGTCTCCTCGATCACCCGCGGCGCCGGCAACGTCGTCGACTTCCTGGTCAACAACGACCTGCTGCCGCTGACGTCGATCCTGATCGAGCCGGCCAAGGTGTTGTTCCTCAACAACGCGATCAACCACGGCGTGCTGACCCCGCTGGGCACCACCCAGGCGCTGGAGACCGGCAAGTCCATCCTGTTCCTGCTCGAGGCCAACCCCGGCCCGGGCCTGGGGTTGCTGCTGGCGTTCATGGTCTTCGGCAAGGGCGCGGCGCGCGCATCGGCGCCGGGCGCGGCGATCATCCAGTTCTTCGGAGGCATCCACGAGATCTACTTCCCCTACGTGCTGATGAAGCCGAAGCTGATCGCGGCCACCATCCTGGGCGGCATGACCGGCGTGTTCATCAACGTGCTGTTCGGGTCCGGCCTGCGGGCGCCGGCCGCGCCCGGGTCGATCATCGCCGTCTACGCCCAGACTCCCGGCGACAGCTTCATCGGGGTGACGCTGTCGGTGTTCGGTGCGGCCGCGGTGTCCTTCGCCGTCGCGGGGCTGCTGCTCAAGACCGACAAGGGCGGTGACGAGGACGACCTGGCCGCCGCCACCGCGTCGATGGAATCGATGAAGGGCAAGAAGTCCAGCGTGGCCTCGGCTCTGGTCGGCACCAAGGCAGGTCCGATCCACACCATCGTGTTCGCCTGCGACGCCGGCATGGGGTCCTCCGCGATGGGCGCCTCGGTGCTGCGCCGCAAGATCCAGAAGGCCGGCTACGGCGATGTCAAGGTGACCAACTCGGCGATCTCGAACCTGTCCGACAGCTACGACCTCGTCGTGTCCCACCGGGACCTGACCGAGCGGGCGCGCCAGCGCACCCCGTCGGCGTTGCACGTCTCCGTCGACGACTTCATGTCCAGCCCGCGCTACGACGAGATCGTCGAGCAGCTCGAACAGACCAACGGTGCCGGCACCGGAGGGGACGTTTCCGAGCCGGAGCAGGACACCGCAGGCTCCGAGGGTGACGTGCTCGCGCTGGACTCGATCGTGCTCAGCGGGTCGGCCACCGACGCCGCCGCCGCGATCGACGAAGCGGGCCGTCTGCTGGTCCAGGCGGGAGCGGTCGAACCGGCCTACGTGGAGGCGATGCACGAGCGGGAGAAGTCGATCTCGACCTACATGGGCAACGGTCTGGCCATCCCGCACGGCACCAACGAGGCCAAGGACACCATCCGCCGGACCGGGCTGTCGTTCGTGCGGTATCCGGAGCCGATCGACTGGAACGGCAAGCCCGCCGAGTTCGTCGTCGGCATCGCCGGCGCCGGCAAGGATCACATGGCTCTGCTGACCAAGATCGCGCAGGTGTTCCTCAAGGCCGACGACGTCGCCCGACTGCGGGAGGCCACCACATCCGAGGAGGTCAAGGCGATCCTGATCGCCGGTGACACCAGTAGCGTGACGTAGGTGGATTCCGACACCCGTCAGAACCGGATCGTCGAATTCGCCCGCACCCGCGGGCGGGTGGAGGTCGCCTCGCTCGCGGACGAGCTGGACGTCGCGAGCGAGACGATCCGCCGCGACCTGAAGGTTCTGGCGGGTCGTCGTCTGCTCAAGCGCGTGCACGGCGGAGCGGTCCCGCTGGAGACGGCGGCCTTCGAGTCGGGCGTCGAGTACCGCAGCCAGGTGGATCTGGCCCAGAAGCACCGGATCGCCGCCGAAGCCGCGAAGCTGCTACACGGTGCCGAAACCGTCTATCTGGACGAAGGTTTCACCCCGCGCCTGATCGCCGAGCGGCTCGCCGAGCAGGAGCTCACCGTGGTCACGTCGTCGCTGCTGGCCGCCGAGGCGCTCGCGCACAGCAGCACTGTCACCGTGCTGCTGCTCGGTGGCCGGATGCGGGGGCGCACGTTGGCGACCGTCGATCACTGGGCCACCGACATGCTGCGCGGCCTGGTGATCGACGTCGCGTTCCTGGGCACCAACGGGATCTCGCTGGAGCACGGCCTGACCACACCCGATCCTGCCGTCGCCGCGGTCAAGAACACCGCTGTGCAGGTGGCGCGCAGGCCCATCCTCGTCGCCGCCCGGTCGAAGTTCGGGGAGAGCAGCTTCTGCCGCTTCGCCCAGGTGCGCGACTTCGAGTCGATCGTGACCGGCGCGGAGCTGTCGGCGGCCGAAGCGCGGCGCTACGAGGAGCTGGGCCCGGTCGTCATCCGGGCGTGAGGGTCACCCGTCGCTGACGATGGAGTCGGCTTCGTCGTCGCCGGGCACGACCTGCTTCTCGTCGTCGTCGGCGACGGTGAAGAACGAGTCGCCGTCCTCGGGGGTGCCGTCGATCTGGCCGGCCGACCGCCGGCTCGGCCGCGCGTCGTCGGGCTCGAGGTCGGGTTCGACATCGGGGACCTCGGCGGAGAGCCTCTCGTCGAGGGTCTCGTCCTCCTCGGCGTCGATCCACTGCTCGGGCGGATCGACGACGATGTCGCCGTCGTCGTTGCGGACCTCGTCGGAGTCCAGCGATTCGCTGGGGCCGAGTGTGTTGTCGGGGCCTGCGTCGTCGTAATCACCCATGCTGTCGAGTGTGCCCTATCCCCGGCCGACTCAACCGAGCCGGGAAGTCGCGGAACACTGGTGGTCGTCGGTCTGGTCTTGCCACGTTCGCCGTCTTGTTAGGTTCAGCAGTGTGTACCGGGTCATCCAGTGGGGGACAGGCGCTGTCGGAACCGAGATGATGACGGCGGTCCTGGACCACCGGCCCGACCTGGCGCTGGTCGGCGCCCGCGTCTACTCGCCCGACAAGCACGGCGCCGATCTCGGCACGCTTCTCGGTCGCGACCCGATCGGTGTCACGGCCACCACCGACGTCGACGAGATCCTCGGACTCGAGGCCGACTGCGTGCTCTACACGCCGCGCACCGCCAGTATCGACGACGTCTGCGCGCTGCTGGCCGCGGGCAAGAACGTGGCGACGACGGCGTTCATGTTCCATCCGCGCCGCATAGCCGCTGCCGACCGGGACCGGGTCGCCGCCGCGTGCGAGGCCGGATCCAGTGCGATCCACGGCAGCGGTCTGAACCCGGGGAACCTGTCCGGGGTGTTGCCGTTGGCGTTGTCGGGCATGAGCCGCACCATCGACACGATCACGCTGCAGGAACGTGCCGACTGGTCGTCCTACGAGAGCACCGGCATCACCTTCGACAACATGGCGTTCGGGCGGCCGGTCGACTCGATCAGCCCGACGGCGACCGACTTCCTGGCGTTCAACAGCTCGATCTTCACCGAACAGGTGTGGTTCCTGGGCGACGAACTCGGTGCCGACCTCGACGAGGTCACCGCGACTGTCGACGCGGTGCCGGCGCGGGCGGACCACCAGATCTTCGATCACCTGCTGGCCGCCGGCACCACTGCCGGTCAGCGGTGGAACTGGACCGGACGGCGCGACGGGCGGACACTGATCGAGATCGAGACGCTGTGGACCGTCGGCAACGAGTACCCGGAGCACTGGCCCGCCCCGCAGCACGGCTGGACGCTGACCATCGAAGGCGATCCGTCGATGCGGGCCCACTTCATGTCGCTGGCCAGCTTCCGCCGCAGAGCCAGCCTCGCCGAGCATGTCCGGTCGGCCAACGTGGCGACCGCGATGCAGGTGCTCAACGCGGTCCCCGCCGTCTGCGACGCACCACCGGGATTCGCCACGTCGGCGACGTTGCCGCTGATCCGCAGCGGGGCCGGCTTCCGGACCGCCGGCCGCGCTCAGCCGTAGAAGATCACCGAGTAGTCAGCGCTCCACGCCACACCGTCACAGGTCAGGGGCACCCCATCGGGGCTCTGCGCCGTCGCGCCGGCGCTGGTGCACGGGGAGCGCAGCAGCCGGACCCCGACCAGCGGAGTCTCTGACACCCACTGCCCGTCGAAGTTGCACGCCAGCGTGTTGCCGGAGGCGTCGATGCCGAAGTTGTAGCGGGTGGACTGGTCGCACGATCCGCCGAGATGGGCGGTGCGGTCGACGTAGGGCACGCAGCCGTCTCCGTCACAGACCGTGTTCGGCTGTGCCGATGCGTTTCCCGCCGCGAAAGCCAATCCCACCAGCGGCGCGGCCAGCGCCATCGCAACCGTCAGCTTCATGGCCTCACCATAAGCGGCTGTCCCGCTGCACGGGCGGGATCGGGCATTCGCCCCGCAGCCGGGACGGCTGGCGTAGGGTCTGTCCCATGAAGTGGCTGGTCGGAGTCGTTTCCGCGATCACGATGGGGCTGGTGTCGGCGGCCGGATTCGCCGCGCCGAACGCGCACGCCGACGAGGTGGCCTACCTGGTCAACGTGCACGTCCGGCCCGGCTACAACTTCCCCAACGCCGAAGCCGCGTTGGGCTACGGCCGCAGCGTCTGTGATCGCGTGGCGACCACGATGCCCTACGCGGATCTGGTGAATCAGGTGAAGGCCGACTTCCGCACCACCGACTACTACCAGGCCGGGTACCTGATCAATCAGGCCGTCAACGAGCTGTGTCCGGCGCAGATCTGGCAGTTGCGGCAGTCGGCCGCGGGCTACACCCCGTTCTGAACCCGCACCCCTGATGTCAGGGGCAGGTCACCTCGATCTCGAACGGCTTGTTCACCGGCTGCATGGGATTGGCCATGTCGACACCGGTCGCCGTGCCGGAGATGGTGTAGGTGTCGCCATCCTTCTGGACCGTGGCTTCGCCCTGGTTGACCCCGCTCTGGTAGCCCAGCGTGACGCCGTTGACGTTGCCCAGGCCCACCGAGACGACGCTGGGCTCGTCCCCCTCGGAGACCACGGCACCGATGCCGGTGGTCGCGTCGCCGATGGCGATGTTCATGTTTCCGCCCATGGACGAGCACACCACGGTGCCCTCGACGCTCTGGTCCTGACCGTCGATCGTGACGGTGCTCGTTCCCTCGGCCGCGGCCGCTGTCGACGTCTCGCCCGACGTCGACGAGCCTTCATCCGATCCGCCGCAGGCCGACAGGCCCATGATCACTGCTGCGCCTCCGACAGCGACAGCGATTCGGCGTGCTCCACGGTTCATCCCGACTCTCCTTCGTCTGGTGTGGCATGGTCCGCCGAGGCCGGCGAATCATGATCAGAAGTATGAGGCGGCGGTCTCCAAAACCGGGCCTGAATCCGCGAAACGGGACTCAGCAGGCGATCTTGATCCGGAAGTCGCCCGTGGAGCGGAAGCTCGGGTTGTCGAGGTCGAAGCCCACCGCGGTGCCGTTGATGTCGTAGGTGCGGTCGGTCATCGAGACCGTCGCCTCGCCATCGAGGCCCTGGTTGTAGCTGCCGGTGAAGCCGCCCAGGTCGGTCAGGCGCAACAACTTGACGTCGAGGCCCTCCGCGTTCGAGACCATCGTGTACACGCCGGACTCGTCCCCGCCGGTGGAGATCATGGTCATCGGGCCGATCGTCATGCAGTCCACCGAGTAGGTGGTGCCCGCGTCCCGGCCGTTGACCGTGGCCTGCGCGGTGCCCGGAATCAGCGCGCCCTGTGGTGGCTGGTAGGCGGGTTGCGGCGACGACGAGCACCCTGCGACGGCGAGCACGGTCGCCAGGGCCCCCGCGCCGAGGGTCGATCGTGTGGTCACAGGCAGAATCTACTGCGTGCCTGAGCAGCGTGTGAGTGATCCGTTCTTTCAGGTGGGTGCCGAGCTGCCCGGACGGCTGGGCCGCACCGGGGTCATCTCGACCCCGCACGGCGACATCCACACTCCGGCGTTCATCGCGGTCGGCACGCAGGCCACCGTCAAGGCGGTGCTCCCGGAGACGATGAAGTCGCTGGGCGCCCAGGCCGTGCTGGCCAACGCCTACCACCTCTATCTGCAGCCCGGGCCCGACATCGTCGACGAGGCCGGCGGGTTGGCTGCGTTCATGAACTGGCCCGGCCCCACCTTCACCGACAGCGGCGGATTTCAGGTGCTCTCATTGGGTGCCGGCTTTCGCAAGGTGCTGTCGATGGATGCCCAGCGTGTGCAGGCCGACGACATCATCGCCGAGGGCAAGCAGCGCCTCGCGCACGTCGACGATGACGGCGTGACGTTCCGCTCGCACCTCAACGGCTCCACCCACCGCTTCACCCCCGAGGTGTCGATCGGCATCCAGCACAAGCTCGGCGCGGACATCATCTTCGCGTTCGACGAACTGACCACATTGGTCAACACCCGCGGCTACCAGGAGCGCTCGGTGCAGCGCACGCACGAGTGGGCGGTGCGGTGCGTCGCCGAGCACCGCCGGCTCTCGGAGTTGCGGTCCGACAAGCCGCCGCAGGCGCTGTTCGGTGTGGTGCAGGGCGCGCAGTACGAGGACCTGCGCCGCCAGGCCGCGCGGGGACTGGCCGGGTTGGGGTTCGACGGCTTCGGCATCGGGGGAGCGCTGGAGAAGCAGAACCTGGCCACGATCGTGGGCTGGGTGAGCAGTGAGTTGCCCGCCGACAAGCCGCGGCACCTGCTGGGAATCAGCGAGCCGGACGACCTGTTCGCCGCCGTCGCGGCGGGCGCGGACACTTTCGACTGCGTGTCGCCGTCGCGGGTGGCCCGCAACGCGGCGGTCTATTCGCCGACCGGGAGGTTCAACATCACCGGCTCGCGCTATCGGCGCGATTTCACGCCGATCGACGAGGAATGCGACTGCTACACCTGCGCCAACTACACCCGCGCCTACCTGCATCATCTGTTCAAGGCCAAGGAGATCCTGGCCTCGACGCTGTGCACGATCCACAACGAGCGGTTCGTCATCCGTCTGGTCGACGACATCCGCGCGGCGATTCCTGCCGGTCGCTTCGACGACCTGAGGGAGCACGTGCTGGGTCGGTATTACGCGCCGAAAGCCTGACCTGCGTCTTCTTGAACGCGTGCACAATAAGGCTATGACGACCGCTGCGGATTCTCAGTCCCCGCTGGTGCAGCTGCTCGATCCCGCGCATCGCGCCGACCCGTACCCGGTCTACGCCCGGATCCGGCAGAGCGGTCCGATGCAGCTGCCCGACAGCAACCTGACCGTGTTCTCGACCTTCGCGCACTGTGACGAGGTGCTGCGTCACCCCGCCTCCGCCAGTGACCGCCTGAAGTCGACCGTGGCGCAACGGATGATCGCCGAGGGTGCTGCTGCGCGGCCGTTCGGTCCACCGGGCTTCCTGTTCCTCGACCCGCCGGACCACACCCGGTTGCGGCGGCTGGTGAGCAAGGCGTTCGTACCGAAGGTGGTCAACGCGCTCGAACCGGATATCGCCGCGCTGGTGGCCTCCCTGCTCGACGCCGCCGCCGGCGAGGACTTCGACGTCATCGAGGGGTTGGCCTACCCGCTTCCGGTCGCGGTGATCTGCCGGCTGCTGGGCGTCCCGCTGGAGGACGAGCCCCGGTTCTCGCGGGCCTCGGCGCTGCTGGCGCAGTCCCTGGACCCGTTCGTCACCGTCACCGGGGCCGCCGGCGACGGGGTCGAGGAGCGCATGCAGGCGGGTCTCTGGTTGCGCGACTACCTGCGCGAGCTGATCGGGCGTCGGCGCCGTGATCCCGGCGAGGACCTGATGTCCGGGCTCATCCACGTCGAAGAGTCCGGGGATCAGCTGACCGAGGAGGAGATCGTTGCGACGTGCAACCTGCTGCTGGTCGCCGGACACGAGACGACGGTGAACCTGATCGCCAACGCGACGCTGGCACTGTTGCGTGACCCCGAGCAGTGGGCGGCGCTGGCCGCCGACCCCGGCCGGGTCGCGGGTGTCATCGAGGAGACGTTGCGCTACGACCCGCCGGTGCAACTGGTCGGCCGCATCGCCGCCGAGGACATGTCCGTCGGTGGGGTGACGGTACCCAAGGGGGACAACATGCTGCTGCTGCTCGCCGCGGCCCATCGCGATCCTGAATTGCTCGAGCGCCCAGATGAATTCGATCCGCAGCGGCCGACGATCCGGCACCTCGGATTCGGGAAGGGGCCGCACTTCTGCCTGGGTGCTCCGCTGGCGCGGCTGGAGGCCACCGTCGCGCTGACGGCGCTGACGGCACGGTTCCCGGACGCCGCCCTGGCCGGCGAGCCGACCTACAAGCAGAACGTCACGCTGCGGGGGATGTCCGAACTGCCAGTGTCACTGACTACCCGCTCAGCTCCTCGATGACCGCGTGCGCGGCCCGCTCACCGGCCTCGACCGCACCCTCCATGTAGGCGCTCCACTGGGTGGCGGTGTCCGTGCCCGCCCAGTGGATCGCGCCGATCGGTGCGGCCAGCGCCTGCCCGAACGTGGTCCACACCAGCGGGCCGCAGTTGGCGTTGTAGCAGCCGCGGGTCCACTGCCGATCGGACCACTCGCCGTCGACGTAGCACTCGGGACGCGCAGCCCTGTCGCCGAAGTGGCGGACCAACTCGGCGGTCAGCGCGGCCCGGCGCTCGTCGTGCGGCAGCCGACCGTAGGTGCGTGCCTGTTCGCCTTCCAGGAACAGCAGGATGACGCCGTGGTCGTCACCGGGCAGACACGTGTCGTTGGACATCCGGGCCGGTCCGATGTCAGAGATCAACTGGCCGTTGAGCCCGTCGGCGCGCCAGAACGGTTCGTCGTAGATGAAGAACGCCTTCATCGCCGAGGCGTTCGGTAACCGCTGGGTCAGCTGATCGCGCACCCCGGGCAGGGGTGGGTCGTACATGATGCGCCCGGCCAGGGTCGGCGAGATGGTGACGATGACGCGCCGGCCGCGGGCCACCAACCCGCCGCGGCAGGTCACCGTGACCTGATCGGAGCTGTGCTCGATGAGTTGCACCGGGGCCCGGAGCACCAGGTGTTCGGCGACCAGATCGGCCAGTCTGCGCGGGATCTCACCGGTGCCGCCGACGAACCGGGTGGTCTGCGCGCCCCCCTCGGACTCGGCGAACAGCTCGGAGGTCACCCCGCAGGTCTGGATGGTGAACAGCAGATGCAGGAACGACACCTCCACGGTGGGCACCGCCAGGATCCCGACCGTGCAGATCTCCAGGAGCGTGCGCGCGACAGGGGACAGACCCTGGCCGTCGTACCAGGCGCCGGCAGTCACCGAATCCCATTCCGCGGCAGCCGGTGCCAGCCACGGCGCCTCAGGCGGGACCTCGGCCGCGAGCTCGTCGAGCAGCCGGAACACCTTCTCCAACTCGGCCAGCTCACCGGCGAAGCGGCTGTGAAACTCGCTCTGGCGCAACACACCCGAGCCCGCCAGGTCGTAGGACGTCTCACCGTCGTCGTACTGCGGGTACGTCGGCACGCCCAGCTCGGCGGCGAGCGCGAACATCCGATGATGTGTATCGCCGATCCACTGCGCGCCGAGTTCCACCGGCAGACCTGGCAGTGCGTCCTGGGTCAGGATGCGTCCGCCGACACGGTCGTCCGCCTCCAGCACCACCGGTGTCAAACCTGCCGCGAGGACCGTGCGCGCGGCGATCAGCCCGGAGATCCCAGCTCCGACGATGACGACGTCCGCCTCGTGGGTCGGTGCAGTGCTCATGCCGGAAACCTTCTCACGGCTGGGGTCGAGCAGGCCGGTATATCCAGGGAGATCGTGGCAACCGTTGCGGGTCGAACTCGGCGAGCATGCCGTCGACGGTGTCCGCGGTGTAGTCGAGCGATGCGGCGATCTCGCGTAGCGCGGTGTCCACGCCGATCTCAGCGAGCGTCACCGCCCCGTCGCGCTTGGCCAGTCGGGCGCCCTCGGCGTTGAGCACCAACGGCACATGGGCGTACTGCGGTGCATGATGCCCGAGCAGCCGGGCGAGGTAGGCCTGCCGCGGCGACGACGACAGCAGGTCGTCGCCGCGCACCACCTGATCGACACCGGTGGCGGCGTCGTCGACCACGACCGCGAGGTTGTAGGCCGGCACGCCGTCACCGCGTCGCACCACGAAGTCGTCCACCAGTCCGGTGAAGTCGCCGTGCAACAGGTCGTGCACGGTGTATTCGGTGACCTCGGTGCGCAGCCGCAGCGCCGGGGGCCGTCCGGTCTGCTCGCGGCGGACGGCACGCTCGGCGTCGGTCAGGTCGCGGCAGGTGCCGGGGTAGGCCCCCTGCGGGGCGTGCGGGGCCCGCGGTGCGGACGCGATGTCCTTTCTGCTGCAGAAGCATTCGAAGACCAGCCCGCGGCGGCTCAGCTCATCGACGACGGCGGCGTAGCGTTCCGGGTGTGCGGTCTGGCGGGTGGCGGGGCCGTCCCAGTCGAGGCCGAGGGCGGCGAGGTCGGCGAGTTGACGGTCGGCGATGTCGGTGTCGGTGCGGTCGTCGAGGTCTTCGACCCGCATCAGGAATCGGCGCCCGGTCGAGCGGGCGAACAGCCAGGCGAGCACGGCGGTGCGCAGGTTGCCGATGTGCAGGTCCGCCGAGGGACTGGGCGCGAACCTACCTGCGGCGGTCATCGCTGACGCGACTCAGCTGGCCTTGATCCGCGCCGACTGGCTCTGCAGTGCGACCGAGGCGGTGTCGACCGTCGATTGCACGCCGACCCCCCGGCCCTGGACCGTGACCGCCAGTCTGGTGCGGTCACCGCGGAACAGGTCCTTGGAGAATTCGCAAGGCTGGCCCGACTGGTCGAACGTCACCCGGGTGATGAGCAGCAGCGCGGACTCCGGGGCGATCCCCAGCAGCCTGGCCTCCTCGGGCGTGGCGTTGACCGCTTCGATGCGCTCGTCGGCGCGCGAGGTCACCAGTCCGTAGCTGCTTTCCAGCAGCTCGTAGATGGAACCGCCGAGTTGGCGTTCGAGCAGTCCGGGAAACGCGTCCGCGGGAAACTGGGCCGACTCCAGCGAGATCGGTGAGCCGTCGGCCAGCCGGACGCGGCGAATCTCCACGACGAAATCGTCCGGGCCCAGGCCCAGCGCATGCTGGGCGGGCCGGTCCGGTGCCGCGATCCGCGTGGACAGCACGCGGGTGCCGGCCTCGTAACCCTGGTTGGCGAGGAAGGCCGGGACGCCGACCAGGTCGGACAGGCTGCGCTGCACCTGGGCGTGGCTGATGAAGATTCCCCCGGACCGGCCGATCACGCGGTCGATCAGTCCGGACTCCTGCAGGGCGGCCAGGACCTGCCGCAGGCTGGATCGGCTGGTGCCGTACCGCTCGGCGAGCTCCCGCTCGCTGCCCAGCTTGGCTCCGGGCTCGCCGGCGTTGATGTCGGCCACGATCCGGCGTCGCAGATCCTCGGTCTGTGTGGGCACCGGTCCTCCCCGCCTCAATTTGGTACGACCAATTCTACGGCAGGCAGGACGCCGCACCGCCGCTCACATGTCGGCGAGTGCTTCCTGGGACTCGGGGAGGATCTGCCCGCCGTCGACGACCAGCGTCTGGCCGGTGATGTAGGACGCCTCATCGGTGGCGAAGAACAACGCCGCGTTGCCGATGTCACTGACGCTGCCCAGCCGCCCCGCGGGGACCGCCGCGGCCATCTGGTCCATGTACTGCTGGCCCATGTCCACCAGACCCTCGGTGACGATGTTGCCGGGCAGCACGGCGTTGACCGTGATCTTCTTCGGCGCCAGTTCCATTGCGGCGGTGCGCAGGAACCCGAGTTGCGCGGCCTTGCTGGCGCCGTAATGCGACCAACCGGGGAAGCCGGTGATCGGACCGGTGATGGAGGACGTGATCACCACCCGCCCGTGACCGCTGGCGGTCAGCGCGTCGAGCGCGGCCTGCACGATGTACACGGTGCCCTTGAAGTTGACCCCGATCACCTCGTCGATCTTCTCCGGAGTCAGCTCCTCCAGTCGGCTGGACGGGAAGATGCCGGCATTGGCACAGACGATGTCGAGCCCCCCGTGGCGCTCCACCGCCGCGGCGACCACCCGACGGCAGTCGGCGGGATCGGTGACGTCGGAAGTCACCCCGCTGACCGTGCCGGGCTTACCGGAGAGGCTGTCGACGGTGGCATCGATGTCGGCCTGATGGCGACCGGTGATGACGACGTGGACGCCGGCGTCGGCGAGCACCTCCGCGATTCCGCGACCGATGCCTTTGCTGCCGCCGGTGACGACGGCCGATCGGCCGGCGAGTGAAGTGAACATCTGCGGGTCTGCCTTTCGCTGTTCGGATCAGGCCAGTGTCAGGCCGTTGGACATCAGGTATCGTTCCGCCAGCGCGGCGCTGCCCGCGGCGTAGGTGATCGACATCTGCTGGGATTCGCGGGAATGGTTGTGCGTGCCCATCCAGGCCAGCAGCAGGAATCTGCGCAACAGCACGAAGGACGGCAGCATCGCCTCGTCGGCGGCGCTCATCGACCGTCGGGTGCGGTAGCCGCGCACCCAGGCGTCCTGCCACTCGGGCACCGACGGGTCGTCTTCGAAAAAGGACACCGCGGTGCCGAAGTCGTAGAAGTACCAACTGAATCCACAGTCGTCGAAGTCGATGACGGTGATGGTGTCGTCGTCGACGAGCAGATTGGCCAACCGAAGGTCGGCGTGTACCAGCCCGAATGTGTCCGGCCCGTCGCCGTATTCGGCGAGTCGCCGCGACAGTAGCTGTTGCGCGCGGGTGAGCACATCGGTTTCGGCGTCCCCGACCCCGACGGCATCCTGCCAGCGCCCCCAGCGCGGTGTGGCGCCCAGGCTGTGCTCCCAGTCCCAGCAGAACCGACCGAAACCCTGCGGGCGCTGCCAGGTGCGGGAGTGGTCGTGCAGGGCGGCGGTGATCGCACCCAAGGTGTGGAAGTCCTGGACTGTCAACGTCTTCTCGTCCGGCTCGACACCGTCGACCATCTCGAAGTGGACGACGTGCCGGGGTCCGTCCTCGTCGTCGACGGTGACGACGCGGGTGCCGTCCCGGGCCGGCACGACGACGGGGACGGTCAGGTCGCTGTCCCGGCGCAGCGCGTCGAGCCAGTCGAGCTCCGATTCGATCTCGTGTCGGCGGTGGTAGTTCTTGCGGTGTACCCGCAGGATCGACTTCGCCCCGGTGCCGGGTTCCTCGACCGCGTAGGTGGCGTTCTCCGAGAGGTTCAACAGAGTCAGCGTCGACGCCGGCGGTAGGTCATAGGCCGCCAGGGCCTGCTCGGCTATCGCCAGGTCGTTGCCGACGAAGTCAGCCTCAGCCATCAATGATCTCGCCCTTCGATTCCGGCCAGCACGGTCGTGATGCGGTCACGGGCCGTCGTGACGTCAGCGGTCGCCCCACTGATGTACAGCCTGCCCGCTGCCCCGATCATCTGCACGTCCACCAGCGTCAGGTTCGGCGCTGCCCTCTCCGCTTCATTGGCCGCAACCGCAGCGAACAGGGCCGGTGTCATCTCATAGACCAGGAGCGATTGACCCGGAAGAACCATAGACGCCTGCCGGTTGCGGTTCAGGATGACCGCATGCTGATCGGTGATGTCCTCGATGATGTCGTGGTAGAGCACCCGCGGCCGCAGCTGGTCGGCAGCCGAGTTGCCCGTGCCCGTGAGGATGGCCTCACCGGCGCGGATGACGTCGGAGAGGTCGGCGGAATGGATCTCCAGCACGCCGAACTGCCGCTCGACGTACAGGATGCCGGGGGCGATACCGGGCACCTCGCGCAGAGCGAGGTCGATGACGCGTTCGATCGCCAGCGCGGGTGACACCTCGACGATCAGCGCGTGTTCCCCCGCGTAGGGCGGATAGCCGCGGGCCCGGGTGGGGGTGCCGAGGTAGGCGGCGAACTGGGCTTGGAGATCCTCGACGAGCAGGTACACGCGGATGTCGGTGCGGGTACCCGTCATCGGGGTGGCCGCGGGGGTCACTGAGCGGCGACGGAGAAGTGCGCGCCCAACTCGTTGTGCGGGCGGGGGATCACGTGCACGCTGACGAGCTCGCCGACCTGCGAGGCGGATTCGGCGCCGGCCTCGGTGGCCGCCTTCACCGCACCGACCTCGCCCGTCACGATCACCGCGACCAAACCGTCACCGACCTGCTGACGGTCGGTGATGGTGACGTTGGCGGCTTTGACCATGGCGTCGGCCGCCGCCAGAGCTGCGACGTACCCCTTGGTCTCGATCATTCCGATTGCGTTGCTGGCCATGATGGTTCTCCTTCTGCTGGTTGCTGTCGGTTGCTTCTGGGTCAGTGC
This sequence comes from Mycobacterium sp. G7A2, assembly GCF_041902445.1. Taxonomy (NCBI): domain Bacteria; kingdom Bacillati; phylum Actinomycetota; class Actinomycetes; order Mycobacteriales; family Mycobacteriaceae; genus Mycobacterium; species Mycobacterium sp. G7A2. The sequence continues at coordinate 409,905 of NZ_CP169251.1, forward strand.
GACGGGTCGATGGACCCGATGATGAGGGCGTCCACCGGTGGTGGGGGACCGGTGAACCAACTGGACGCGACCGAGCCCTGCGTCACCAGGACCCGCTCGCCGACCCCGCTGCCGAGGACGTCGAAGGCGATCAGCCGATTCGCCGTGCCCTCGATCTCGACCTCGAGGAATGCTCCGGCCGGCACGCCTTCCACGCGCCGGGTGGACCAGACCTGGCCGGTCACCGTGCCTTGGATCATCTGCGCTCCTTTTCGATCGTCACGCCGAGAGCACGGGCGCGTTCTCGTGCCAGGGGGGTCAGTACCGCGCGGGGGCCCAGGACCAGGGTGGCTCCGGAGCCGGCCAATTCCGCGATCTGACGCTCGGTGACCGCCCCGCGTTCGACACGTCGCGCGCTCGCCCCCGAGCCGCGCTGCACACCGGCGAGCCGGAACGTCAGCCGGCCGGCCCGCAGATCGGCTCGGTTCTTGGGGTTTTCGAACAGATGCAGCAGATGGCGGGCGAACGCCGCCAGCTCGGCATCGGAGGTGATGCGCACCGCTTCGGTGCGGAAGCGCTCGTCGGCGGCCAGGGGGCCGGAGGGTATCGGACCGTCCGGGGGCGGCGGGGCGGCACGAGGGGCGGCACGAGGGGCCGGCGGGGCCGGTGCCGACGGACCGAGGTCGGCCAGCGCATCACGCACCACCTCGCGCACCAGCTGACGAAGTTGGCGGTGGTCGAGCGCGGTCACGGGACGCTCCGTGCCAGCGCGTCCTCGGCGGCGGAGGCGGCTTGGCGCACATCGGCTTCGGTGCCTGAGAGGTACACGCGACCGGTCGCGCCGATCATCCGGAAGTCGACGACCTTGACGTCGGCGGCCTTCTCGGCCTCGTTGGTGGCCAGGATCGCATACGACGCCGGCGCGACCTCGAGGACGTAGAGCGTCTCGCCGGCGAGCACCATCGAGCCGATCTTGTTGCGATTGATCAGGAACGCGTGCTGCTGATCGATGCTGGAGATGATGCGCGACGCCAGGATCTTCGGGGCGATCGCCGCATCGGTGCCCGCGCCGAGTTCCTCGAGTGCCGCGTCGGCGGCGGCCTTGACCGCACCCGTCTCACCGTGGAACTCCAGGTAGCCGAACTGGCGTTCCACCACCAGCACGCCCGCCTGGACCTCGGCGTGCTTGAGGGCCACATCGGTGACGCCTTCGATGTCCAGTCCCGGTGCCACCTCGATGATCTGGGCGGCGACATCGGCACGCGGCAGAGCACCCTTGATCCAGGTGCCCAGATACGACATGGTCTGCGGCTGCAGCCTGTCGATGAAGATGAACGAACGTAGTTCAGCCACGGGTCACCTCTTGATGAGTTGGGCGAGCTCCTCGACGACCAGCGCGCGCAGCTCGGCGCGCAGCGTGTCGAGGGTCGGATCGGCAGAGCGGGACACCGGGGCGGGGCGCCTCGGCGGGACGGGAAGTGCCACGGAGTCGTCGTTGGAGGCGCGGGGATAGGCCGGCACCGCGGAGTCGGGACTGCGCCACGGCGAGATGGCGGCGAAGCTGGGCATCGACACGCCGGCATCGGCGTTGTAGGCGATCCGCGTCCAGTTCAGCAGGTTGTCCGGACGCAGGTTCTCCCCGATTCCGCTGCGCCCCACGAAGCCGGTGCCGATCGTCATCGACGGCGCCAGATTGGTCTCCAGTCCGGAGCTGCCGGTGCTGTTGCCGACGTTGACCGACACCCGCAGCACAGGGACCTGCGCAGCGAATTCGGTGACGACACGCGGGTCCTCGCTGTGAATGGCCGCGGAGTGTCCGGCGCCGGCGATACGCACGACGGCGCGGGCGGCGCGAACTCCGCGGTGGGCGTCGGCAACCGTGGTGAAACCAATTACCGGGCAGAGCTTTTCGTGCGTCAACACCTCTTCGGAGATGACGTCGGTGAACGGCGCGACCAGCAGCCGGGTCTTGGCCGTCACCCGGACTCCCGCGCGCTCGGCGATCCACGCCGCCGATCGACCCACCACCTCGGTGTTCAGTGCGCCGTCAGGGAACATGTACTCCCGAAGCCGTTGCGTCGCCTCGGCGTCGAGGATGTGCGCTCCGTTGCGGGTCAGCGCCGAGCTCAGCTTCGCGGCGATGGCATCCTCGGCGATCAGCACCGACTCGTTGGTGCACAGCACCGAGTTGTCGAATGCCTTGCTGTCGACGATGCGTCGGGCGGCGGCCTCGATGTCGGCGCTCGCATCCACGAAGACCGGCACGTTGCCCGGCCCGACACCCAGGGCCGGGTTGCCCGACGAATAGGCGGCCCGGACCACGCCGGTACCCCCGGTCGCGACGATGACATCGGTGCGTTCATCGGCCATCAGCGCCTCGACCAGAGGAATCGACGGCTCGGTCACCACCGACACGATGCCGTCGGGCGCGCCGGCCGCGACCGCGGCCTCGGCCAGCAACTGGGCCGCATCGACCGAGCACTGGCGGGCCCGGGGATGGGGGGCGACGACCACGGCGTTGCGGGTCATCAGCGCCAGGATCACCTTGAAGTACACCGTCGCAACGGGATTGGTCGTCGGTGCCAGCGCGAGCACCACCCCGGCCGGACGCGGGATCTCGACGATCTTCTGCTCGACGTCGACACGGGGCGAGACGAAGTCCTGGCCTCGGTAGAAGTCGAGGATGCCGCGCGAGCAGGCCCGGTTCTTGACCACCTTGTCGGCGACCACGCCCATCTGGGTCTCGGCCACCGCGGCCGCGGCGAAGCGCTCGGCTTCGGCATGGCCGGCTTCGGCGACCGCGTTGACGATCGCGCTGACGGCACTCTGGTCGTACTCGGCGTAGGCGGCCGCGGCCCAGCGGGCACGTTCCAGCAGGTGGCCGGCCTGGTTGATGGTGGTCACACCTTTCTCCGTCCGGTAGCGGCGGCCTGAGCCCGGCCGACGGCGACGTCGAGTCGGTCCAGGACGTCCTCGCAGAGGTCGCGTCCCAGCAGCAGACCCGGTTTGAACTGCAGGACACGGGGATCCAGCGTCGAGAAGATGGCCCACACGCCGAGTTCGTAGAGTTCCCGCATCACGAACTTGGCGCCTTCGGGATGGTCGAACTCCAGCCCGATCACCACGCCGTTCTGCCGGATACCGACGAACCAGTCGGGATGGTCGGCCTGGATCCGCGCCAGCCCGTGGGAGAAGATGTCGGCGATGTAGTGGACCGAGGACCTGACCTCGGGGCGCGAGGTGATCTCGAGGGTCTTGATTGCCGCGACACATCCCAGTTCCGCGCCGCCGAACGTGGAGATGTGGCCGAAGCCGTCCTCGTCGAGCCACTGGGCGGCGCGGTCGCTGAGCATCGCGGCGGTGATCGGGTACATACCGCCGGAGAGCCCCTTGCCCGACACCATGATGTCGGGGTCGATGCCGTGCTTGGTGATTCCCCACATCTCGCCGGTACGCATCAGCCCGGTTTGCACCTCGTCGGCGATGTAGAGCGCGTCGTAGCGCGTGCACAGGTCCCGCACCGCTTCCAGGTAGCCCGGCGGCGGAAGCGGGAACCCGTAGGTCGCGGGGATCGTCTCCATGATCACCGCGGCCACGTCGCGTCCGCGCAGCGCCTGTTCCATCGCGTCGACGTCGCCGAACGGCACCTGGATGAACTCGTCCGGCTGGTCGGCGAGGAACATCTTGGCGAACCGGTCGTCGCCGGTGGCGACCGCCAGACCGGTGTGTCCGTGATAGGCCTTGATGATCGAGACGATCTTGCGGCGCTTGGTCGCATGGCGTGCGCTCTTGAGCGCGATGTCGATGGCCTCGCCCCCGCCGGACCCGAACGCGACCTTGGAGATCGATTGAGGCGCCGACTCCACCAGCTTCTGGGCCAGCGCGGTGCGTGCCACGGACGGGAAGTGATGGTTACCGACGTCGAAGTACTGCATGCCTTCGGTGAGAGCCTGCATCACCTCGGGGTTGCGGTGACCCAGGTTGTAGGTTCCGCCGTTGAGGTGCATGTCGATGAGCCGGCGCCCGCTCATGTCCCACAGGAAGTAGCCCTCCCGCCGGTCGATGACGAGATCGACGCCGGTATCGGTCCAGAACTGGGTCTTGTCAGGATTCCAGAACTCTTTCGCGCGTTCCAGGACCTGGGTCTTGGACTCGAACGAGAACGTGCCGTAGTCGTACACCGGGCTCCCTGCCATGAGTGGTAAGTCCCGGCCAGCGTAAAAAGGTTGACCATTTGTGTCAATAGCGCGAACCGAAGCGTTCTAGCGGTTGCGCGATCTAATTGGTAGTGCCAATATACGCACGGTTGATGTGGTCTGGACCACAACAGCTCCTACCGTTCACTGGGGAAGGTATGCACACAGGATGACTGATCGCGTCGTGGATCACGACAAAACAACAGGTGAACCGGTCCAACGGCTCAAGCGCAACGCTGTGGGGACCATCGGCGTCATATTCATGGCGGTGGCCACGGCTGCGCCCATCACGGCAATGGTCGGTAACGTTCCGATCGCCGTAGGGTTCGGAAATGGTTCACATGCACCGGCGGGCTACATCGTCGCGACGGTGGTGCTCGGGCTGTTCGCCATCGGCTACGCCACGATGGCCAAGCACATCACCGCCACCGGCGCGTTCTACGGCTACATCTCGCACGGACTCGGCCGGGTGGTCGGGATGGCTGCCGGCCTGCTCATCACGCTGGCCTACGTGGTGTTCGAAGCGTCGCTGATCGGCATCTTCTCGTTCTTCACCCAGAACCTGGTGTCGTCGCTGCTCGGGATCACGATCCCCTGGATCCTGCCGGCGCTGCTGATGCTCGCGCTCAACGCGATCCTGACCTACTTCGACGTCAACCTCACGGCCAAGGTGCTCGGGGTCTTCCTGATCACCGAGATCGTCATGCTCGCTCTGGGCGCTGTGGCCGTGCTGGTGCAGGGTGGCGGGCCGGACGGCTTCGCGATCGGCGAGACGCTGAACCCGATCGGTGCGTTCACCCCCGCGGCCGTGGCAGGCGCCAGCGCGGGGCTGGGCTTGTTCTTCGCGTTCTGGTCGTGGGTCGGGTTCGAGTCGACGGCCATGTACGGCGAGGAGTCCAAGGACCCCAAGCGAATCATCCCGCGCGCGACCATGATCGCGGTGCTAGGCGTCGGTCTGTTCTATGTGTTCGTTTCGTGGATGGCCATCGCCGGCACCGGCCCGCAGCGTGCCGTCGAGCTGGCCCAGGACGCCGACACGGCCTCGGAGATCTTCTTCGGACCGGTGCGCGGCACCTACGGCGAGTGGGCGATCACGGTGTTCAACATCCTGTTGGTCTCCGGTTCGTTCGCGTGTGGCATGGCATTCCACAACTGCGCCTCGCGATACCTGTACGCGCTGGGTCGCGAGGGCCTGTCCGTCAAGCTGCAGCGCACCCTGGGGGCCACCCATCCCACCCACGGATCGCCCTACGTGGCGTCCTTCGTCCAGAGCGGCATCTCGCTGGTGCTGATCCTGGCGTTCCTGTTCGCGGGCATGGACCCCTACGTGCACATGTACACGCTGTTGGCGATCCTCGGCACCATGGCGATTCTGATCGTGCAGTCGCTGTGCGCCTTCGCCATCATCGCCTACTTCCACTTCCACAAGATGCATCCGTCTAGCGCGCACTGGTTCAAGACGTTCCTCGCGCCCCTGCTCGGTGGTTCGGGCATGCTCTACGTGGTGTATCTGCTGTGGGAGCACAAGGAGTCGGCGGCAGGGACGGCATCGGGCACGTTGCTGTTCAAGCTGACGCCGTGGATCGTGGTCGGTGTGTTCGCCATCGGTGCCGCGCTTGCGCTGTACTTCAAGTTTCGCGATTCTCGCCGCTATGAGCTGATCGGCCGGATCGTCTACGACGACAGCGAAGTTCGGGACTGATCCGCTGGCCACCAGGACTGAGGAGGAACGCGCCGTGCAAGAGCTGGGTCGATTCCGGGTGCTCGACGAGAAGCCGGTGAACCTCGACGGCTTCAGTGTCGCCGATGCCGACCTCGGCCTGGTGGCCATGCGCAGTCCACATGACCCGAGCCCGTCGCTGGTGATCGACGGCGGTGTCGTCACCGAACTCGACGGCAAGTCCGCCGCCGACTTCGACGTCATCGACGAATTCATCGCCCGCTACGGCATCGACCTCGCGGTCGCCGATGAGGCGATGGCGCTCGACGACGCTGTGCTCGCGCGCATGGCCGTCGACGTCAACGTGCCGCGTGCGGAGGTGGTGCGGCTGATCGGCGGCACCACCCCCGCCAAGCTGGCCCGGGTGCTCGCCCTGATGTCGCCGGTGGAGATGCAGATGGCGATGGCCAAGATGCGGGCCCGTCGCACGCCGAGCAATCAGGCCCACGTGACCAACCAACTCGACGACCCGCTGCTCATCGCCGCCGACGCTGCGGCTGCGGTGGCCTACGGGTTCCGGGAGGTCGAGACGACGGTGCCGGTGCTCGGCGACGCGGCCTCCAACGCCGTCGCGCTGCTGATCGGCTCACAGGTCGGTACGCCGGGAGCGTTGGCGCAGTGCTCGATCGAGGAAGCGCTCGAGCTGCGTCTGGGGTTGCGCGGATTGACCAGCTATGCCGAGACCATCTCGATCTACGGCACCGAGCAGGTGTTCGTCGACGGTGACGACACTCCCTTCAGCAAGGCCGTCCTGACCTCGGCCTACGCCTCGCGAGGACTGAAGATGCGGGTGACCAGCGGTGGCGGCGCCGAGGTGCTGATGGGCGCGGCGGAGCGTTGTTCGATCCTCTACCTGGAGTCTCGGTGCGTGTCGCTGGCGCGCGCCCTGGGCTCTCAGGGCGTGCAGAACGGCGGCATCGACGGTGTCGGGGTGGTGGCGTCGGTGCCCGACGGCATGAAAGAGCTCCTCGCCGAGAACCTGATGGTGATGATGCGCGACCTCGAGTCGTGCGCGGGCAACGACAACCTGATCTCCGAGTCCGACATCCGCCGCAGCGCGCACACGCTGCCGGTACTGCTGGCCGGAGCGGACTTCGTCTTCTCCGGATTCGGCTCGATCCCGCGGTACGACAACGCCTTCGCGCTGTCGAACTTCAACTCCGACGACATGGACGACTTCCTGGTGCTGCAGCGGGACTGGGGCGCCGACGGGGGCCTGCGCACGGTGTCGCCAGAACATCTGGCGGCGGTGCGCCGCCGCGCGGCGACGGCGGTGCAAGCCGTCTACCGTGATCTCGGGCTGGCAGATTACGACGACGAGCGGGTCGAGCAGGTGGTCGCCGCCAACGGGTCCCGCGACCTGCCGGCCGGGTACCCGAAGATGGTGGCCGAAGCCGCCGCGTCGATCGAGGCCCGACAGTTGACGGTGTTCGACGTCGTCGCGTCGTTGCACCGCACCGGCTACCCCGAGGAGGCCGAGTCGATCATGCGGTTGACCCGCGAACGCATGAGCGGGGACCAGCTGCAGACCTCGGCGATCTTCGACGACCAGTTCCGGGTGCTGTCCAAGATCACCGATCCGAACGACTATGCCGGCCCCGGAACGGGTTACGTGCTCGACGATGCGCGGCGCGCCGAGATCGACGCGATCCGGCAACAGCGCTCGACCGCCGAGCTGACCGCCGATCAGGCTGAGCACCAGGACCACGTCCTCGTGACCGAGGTCGAACCCGCCCGCCAGGGCAGCGACCCCCGCGAAGTGTGCATCGGCCTGTCGCCGGCGTGGGGACGCAGTGTCTGGCTCAGCCTGTGCGGCCTCACGGTGGGCGAGGTCCTGCGACAGATCTCCGCCGGTCTCGAGGAGGAGGGCTGTGTGCCGCGCCTGGTCCGGGTGCGGTCCACGATCGATGTCGGACTGATCGGCCTGACCGCGGCTCGGCTGTCGGGATCGGGAATCGGGATCGGGTTGCAGGGCAAGGGGACCGCGCTGATCCACCGCCGCGACCTCGCACCGCTGGCCAACCTCGAATTGTTCAGTGTGGCACCGCTGCTCACCCCGCAGATGTACCGCGAACTGGGCAAGAACGCAGCGCGGCACGCCAAGGGGATGGCGCCGGTGCCCATCTTCACCGGCGGCACGGACGAGTCGATCTCGGCGCGGTATCACGCCCGCGCGGTGGCCCTCGTGGCCCTGGAGCGCCAGGCGTGTGAACCCGGCGAGCCCCCTGTCACGGTGGAGGTGAGGCGGGCATGAACACTCGGCGCGAGATCCTGACCGTGGCGAACGCGGTCGACGGAAAGCTCGGGTTGACCCAGCTGCGCATGGACCCGGCGGTGCTGGCCCAGCAGGCGGTGGTCGCCGAGGACGGCGGTAATCCGCAGCTGGCCGAAAATTTCCTGCGCGCAGCCGAAATGGCGACGATGGACGACGAGGACGTGATGAACCTCTACGAGGCGCTGCGTCCGCACCGCTCGACCGGTGCCGAACTGGAGGCGCTGCGGGTATCGCTGGAGCGGCGGGGTGCGGCACGCTGCGCCGAGCTGGTGCGCCAGGCGGCCGACGCCTACACCCGCAGGGGTCTGCTGCGGTGACGACCCGTCGCGGGGTGATCGTCGCCGGCATCGACGTCGGCAATCACACCACCGAACTCGTGCTGTCGTGTGTGCACGACGGTGAGGTCACACCGCAGGCTCACGGTCACGCGCCCACGCGAGGCCGTAAGGGATCGCTGGAGTCCCTGCAGGGTGCCGCGGCACTCCTGCACCGGGTCGAGGTCGACACGGGGCTGTACGCCGACGATCTGGTGATCTCGGCGTTGCGGCCGGTCGATACCGCGACCGCCCCGATGCCGCCCGCGTCGACGCCGGGCGCCCCCGTGCGCAGTCTGCGCCGACCCGACGCCAGTACCGCGGGGGGCACCGGATACGGAGTGGGACGCCATGTTCCGCTGCATGCGCTGACGCAGGCGCCGAGCGATGAGCCGGTCGTGGTCTCCGTCGACTCGGACACCGATTTCGAGGCGGCGGCCTCCGCGCTGGCGGCGGCTGACCGGGGTGGCTGGCGGATCGTCGGGGTGCTGGCCGCCCAGGACGACGCGGTGCTGATCCGTAACCGCATCCCGTTCGACGTGCCGGTCGTCGACGAAGTCGACCTGAGCGGGGTCGCGCCCGACGCGCTGATCGCCGTCGAGGTGGTGGCCGAGGGTCGGGCCTACCGCGCAACGGCAGACCCGATCGCGCTGGCCGCAGCCCTGAAGCTACCTGCCGACAGGCTCGTTCAGGTGGCGGAGTTCTGCCGCGAACTCGCGGATTCCGCCGCCATCGCCGTCACCGCGAGCACCAGGCCCGCCGCGCCGCCCGACCGGGACGAGGACTTCGCCGACTGCCGGGTCGGGGGCGAGCTCCGCCGCTACTCGCTGGCCCACGCCCACGCCGTGTTGCGGCAGGCTCCGCCCGGCAGCGTCGAGTTCATCAGACTCGGGAAGGTGCCCACGGCCAAAAACGGCCTGGCGGTGCATGATGCGTTCTTCACCGACCTCGGCGCGGTGGACAACGGGGCATGGCTGCGACGCGGTCTGGTCGAGGCGTCGGGCACCGTGGTGGCGCTGCTGGCCGCCGACGACGTCGACGATGCGGCCGCGACTCTGACGGAACTCACCGGTCGGCCCGCGCGAACCCTGGCCACCGAGCCCGAGGCGGCGGCGTGGGGTGTCCGCAGCACACCGGGCCTGCCTCTCGACACGATGGTCTGCGATATCGGCGGCGGCACCATCGATCTCATCGGTTCTGCGCGCTCGGTGGTGGCCGCGGGCGCGGGCGAGGCCGTCACCGTGGCGGTCGCTCACGTGCTGGGTGTGCCACGCGCGCTGGCCGAGCAGGTCAAGAGGTCCCCGGCCGTGCGCGTGGAGGGTCCGCATGTCGCGCACGAGGAAGACGGTCGGCGCGTATTCCTGGATGCGCCGGCGCAGTCCGACGCGATCGGTCGACTGTGTACGAGGGGACCGGCCGGCCTGGTTCCCTTCTCGAGCCGGCTTGCGGCCGAAGAGTGGCGCAGTCTGCGGTTGGCCATCAAGCAGGAGACGGTGGCGGCCAACATCGCCCGAGCGCTTCGTGGGTTCGACCGCCCACCCTCGGCGTTGGTGCTGGCCGGCGGAGGTGCGCTCGACGATGAGCTGATGCGTTCTGTCTCGGAGGCGTTGCGGACCGTCCCGGTCGTCGTCGGACGCGCGAACGTCCTCGGTGTGCACGGTCCGCGGTTCGCGGTGGCCTCCGGGCTGGTGGAGATGTACGCCGCGGGTCGCTAGCGTCCCAGTTCGGCCAGCTTGGGCACCGCGGGGGACATGGCCTCGATCCAGGAGGCCGGTGCGCCTGTGGTCGGTGTGATGATCGCGGTGTCTATGCCGAGCTTGGCGTAGTCGGCCATTTGGGTGACGAAGTCGTCGAGAGTGTCGGGTTCTGGGCGAGGGTTGTTGGCCAGGATGGTCTTTCGGATGGTGTCGTAGTCTCGGCCGAGTTCGTCGCAGTGCCGGCGCAGCACGTCGAGCTTGTGGGCGACATCGTCGGGGGAGCTTCCGAACAGATTGCAGGCGTCGCCGTACTGGGCCACCAGTCGCAGCGTCTTGCGTTCACCACCGCCGCCGATCAGCACCTTGGGGCGGTTGATCGGTTGTGGCGAGCACAGGGTCTCGGCGAGTTGGTAGTGCGTGCCCTCGAACGGCCCGTTGTCGGCCGGATCCCACATCTGATTGCAGATCTGCAGGGTCTCTTCGAGTCGTTCGAAGCGTTCGGCCAACGCGGGATAGGGCACCCCGAGGCCGAGGTGCTCGCGTTCGAACCACGCGGCACCGATACCGAGCACCGCGCGACCGCCGGAGAGGATGTCGAGCGTTGTGACGATCTTGGCGAGCAGACCCGGGTGGCGGTAGGTGACGCCGGTGACGAGCAGTCCGAGGTCGACCGAGGTGGTGTGCGCGGCCAGGTAGCCCAGCGAGGTGTAGCCCTCGAGCATGTTGGCCTCGGCGGGCAGGCCGGTGGGTTCGATCTGGAAGAAGTGATCCATGAAAGACAGCCACGTCGCGCCGGCTGCCTCAGCGGCCTGGCCGACGGCGGCGAGCTCGCCGGCGATCGCGGTGGGGCCGCCGTCGATGTCGAAGACGGGAATGTGGAATCCGAGGTCCATGTCCGCTGCAATGCGTCAGCTCCCGCGCGCATTCCTCGTGGCGGAGAAAAGGCCGTCGAGCGCTTGTGCGACGTGATCCTGCCACGTCCCGGGTTCGACGCGGTGCACCGCCGTGTCGCCCAGGAAAGCGCTGGAGATGACGACGTCCGGGCTCAGCGTTGCCAGCAGGCGCAGGCTCTCTGCCAAGGTGTGCCGGTCGCTCATGCCCTCCAGATAGCCGGCCCACCAATCACCGTCCGGGGTGCGGATCACGGTGTCCCCGGTGAACAGGTAGCGACCCTCGGCGCCGGGGACCAGGTAGCAGGTGCTCCCGGGGGTGTGGCCGGGGGTGGGGATGACCTCGACCCCGTTGCTGTCGACGTGACGGCTGCCGAGTTCGACGTCGACGCGGTGGTGCTCGGCGATGTCGTCGAGCTCGGCCATCGGCGCGCGGAGCGTCGAACCGAACTGGCGGGCAATCCCTTTCAGCATCGGTCCGGCTTCGTCGCGGTGCGACAGGTAGTGATGGGTGACGCCGCCGAGGTCGGACAGTTGGTCGAACTCGGCGTCGGTGGCCGGCGAGTAGAACAGCGCATTGGCGGCCGTCCAGAGGTAGGCGTGGGTGGTCAGCCCGGGGAAGGGGTTGTCGGGTCGGGTTTCCCAGAGGTCTGTCAGGACTTGTCTCATGCGCTCAGAGTGCAACCTCAACAATTGTTCAGGTCAAGGGGTGGGTTATCCCCAATCGCGAATTCATCCACAGGTTGCGCCTGGTAGCCGATTCGGCGGGTTCTTGGCGCCCGCGGCGAAAGTAGACTCGCTCATATGTTCGATGGTTCGCTCACTGGTCCGCCCGCGCTGGCACAGGCGTCGAACCGCGAACTGATCGACGCGATCGCCGGATGGTCGAGTGCCGCGGCCGCCGCCGAAGCCCGCAAATTCTCCGCGCTGGCCGAATGGCGAGGCCGCACCGCTGACTCGGACCCACAGCGTCAGAAGTGGGCGTGCGACCCGGTCGATGACGTAGCCGCGCAGGTGGCATGCGCGCTCAACGTCTCCCACGGCCGGGCGCTCACCCTGATGGACACCGGGGTTCTGCTGCGCGACAAGCTGCCCCGCCTCAACAACCGGTTCCTCGCCGGACAGGTCAGTGAGCGGGTGGTGGCCCGCATCGTGTGGCTGTGCGGGCTGGTCGTCGACGATCAGGTGTGGGCCGGGCTGGACGAACAGTTCGCTGCGGCCGCAGCCTCGTGGGGCGTGCTGTCCGGTGACAAACTCGACGCCGCGATTACGGTGTGGCTGCACACCCTGGACCCCGATGCGGTCCGCCAGGCTCGCGACCAGCACCGCAACCGGGATTTCCGCGTCGGGCGCCGTGACGACGTAACCAGCACCACCAGCGTGTTCGGCCGCGTCAACTCCATCGATGCGGCCATCGCCGCTCGACGTCTCAAGGCCATGGTCAACAGTGTGTGCCCCGACGACCCGAGAACCCTGGCCCAGAAACGCGCCGACGCGTTCGGCGCCGTGTTCGCGGGGGCATTTCACCTGAACTGCCAGTGCGGCAGGCCCGAATGCCTGGCCGCCACTGTTCCCGACGCCCGCGCCACCAGCGTCGTCGTTCACGTCGTCGCCGATCAGGCGTCCCTCGACGCCGCCCCTGACGCCGAACCCGAACCAGAGATCGACGTCCCGCCCAGAACCCGGTCGGATGCCGCTCCTGCGCCGCAGCCCGCAGCCGACCCCGGAACGAGCTCCGAGCCTCCGGACAGCCTTGATCCTGACCCCGCCCCTGGGCCGGCACCCGAGCCCACGGCCACCCCCGAACCGGCACCCACCTCGGTCAATGGGCCCCTGCACCTTGCCCGTCCGGCGGTGATTCTCGGGCTGCGGGGGGCCGTGCTGCCCGTGGCTCTGCTGGCCGAGGTCATCGCGCGCGGCGCCAAAGTTCGTACCGTGGCCGACCCCCGCGATCTCCCCGTCAATCCGGGCTATCGGCCTACCACAGCGCAGGACGAGTTCGTCCGCTGCCGCGACCTGACCTGCCGTGTCCCAGGTTGCGACCGGCCCGCGATGGACATCGACCTCGACCACAGCGACCCCTGGCCCGCCGGGCCGACCCACCCGGACAACCTCAACGGCAAATGCCGTCTGCACCATCTGCTCAAGACCTTCTGGGACGGCTGGCGCGAACAGCAATGTCCCGATGGCACGTTGACGATCACCACCCCCACCGGGCACGTGTACACCACAAAACCGTTCTCGGCGCTGCTGTTTCCGTCCTGGATCACCACCGGTCGGAGCGATGCGGCGCCACCCCGGCCAGCACCAGCCGCACCGCCCCCGAGCCCGGGGCGGGGACTGATGATGCCGCTACGCCAGCGGACCCGCGCGCAGAACCGCGCGGCGTACATCGTGCGTGCTCGCACGCACAACGCCATTGCGCGAGAACTCGACCGCGCCGCCGCGGAGAAAGCCGCGCAAGAGCGCCGCGCCCGGCGCGAGGCCATTCCCCACAACCCACGGGATCCCGGATGGCACGCCCGCGAGGAGGCTGTCGACGCCATCCGGAGCTCCATGAACCGCCCAATCGTGTACGGCCGCAGCGACGATCCGCCTCCGTTCTGACGGGCTACTGGCGGGCCATGGCCACCCGTAGCGCCTCCTGAGGAGACACGAGGTGGTTGTCTGCGACCGCCGCGTCGGCGATGGCGAGCTGAACACCCTTCACCCGCCCGGTGAACCGGGTGGCGCCCGCGCGGTAGTCGGGCGACACCGCCGATCCGGAGTCCAGGCCGACGTCGCAGCCGTCGTCGGCGGAGAAGATGATCGGCAGCGTGGCCTCGACCTCCCCGCTGCCCACCTGCTGTCCGTCCACGTACAGCGTGACCGTCCCGCCGCCGCCCGGGGTGTCGCCGCCGTGGTAGTCGAACTCCATCCGGACCTGGTGATCACCCGCGGGCAGGGGATCTGCCGATACCGCGTAGAAATGCCTGATGCCGCCCAGGTTGTAGCAGTACTTCAGCTTCCCTTCGTGGGCATACAGACTCCACCCGCCGATGTTGGCGCCCTGCGCGATGATGACACCCTGCACCCCGGACTCCGGTACCACGATCTCGGCGGTCACCGAGTGCGACCTGTTCTTCATGTTGAGCACACTGTGCTCGGACAGGTGCCCCATACCGCCGAACAGCACCTGGGTGTTCCCACGGACCAGGACCGGCCGCCCCGCCACATCGGGGTTCATCCGCCGCGCCAGGTCGTCATCGAGCGGCAGCACGTTGTAGCGGGTCGCCTCGATGAGCCACAACCGTTGCAGCTCATGCAGCTTGTCGGGCATCTCCCGGGCGAGGTCGCGGGCCTGGCTCCAGTCGGTGGTGGTGTCGTAGAGCTCCCAGACGTCGTCGTCGAACGACGGAACGTCCTCACCGATCAGCAACCACGGCGTCTTGTGCCTCGTCACCGCGGTCCAACCCTTGTGGTAGATCCCGCGATTGCCGAACATCTCGAAGTACTGTGTCTCGTGCCGGTCCGGCGCCGTGGCGTCGTTGAACGAGTACAGCATGCTGGTTCCCTCGATGGGGGACTGCTGCACACCGTTGACGAACAGCGGCTCCGGCAGGCCGGCAGCCTCCAGCAAGGTCGGCGCCACATCGATGACATGGTGGAACTGCCACCGCATCTCACCGCCGGACTCGATGCCCGCCGGCCAGTGCACGACCGTGCCGTTGCGGGTGCCACCCCAGTGTGACGCCACCTGCTTGGTCCACTGATACGGCGTGTCCATCGCATGCGCCCACCCCACCGCATAGTGGTTGTAGGAGTCGGGCCCGCCGAAGTCCTCGAGGTGCTCGGCGAGGAACTCGGGGGTTTCGAGGGCGGCCATCCCGTTGAAGTTGAGCATCTCGTTGTACGTGCCGTTGATCGTGCCCTCGGCAGACGCGCCGTTGTCGCCGACGATGTAGTAGATCAGGGTGTCGTCGAGCACGCCGAGCTGCTGCAGGCTGTCGACGAGGCGACCGACGTGGTGATCGGTGTACTCCAGGAAACCGGCGTACACCTCCATCTGCCGACGCAGCACAGGTTTGAGCTCCTCCGGCATCTCGTCCCAGGCGGGGATCTCGGCGTGACGTGGTGTCAGCTCGCACTCCGGCGGTATCACACCGAGCTCCTTCTGGCGGGCGAAGATTCGCTCTCGCAACGCGTCCCAGCCGTCGTCGAACTCGCCGCGGTACCGGTCCGCCCACTCCTTGGGGACGTGATGCGGGGCGTGGGTGGCGCCGGGGGCGAAGTAGACGAAGAACGGACGGTCGGGAGCCAGGGCCTTCTGCCGGCCGATCCAGCCGATCGCCTTGTCGGTCATGTCCTCCATGAAGTGGTAGCCGGGGGTCTGGTCCACCTCGACCGGGTTGGTGCCCTCGAACAGCGTGGGATACCACTGGTTGGCTTCGCCGCCGACGAACCCGTAGAAGTACTCGAAACCGCCGCCACCGGTCGGCCAGGCATCGAACGGTCCCACCGGGCTGGTCTCCCACACCGGCACCTCATGACACTTGCCGAACTGGGCGGTGTTGTAGCCGTTGAGCTTCAGCGTGCGGGCGATCGGCGACATGGTGTTGGGCAGGATGGAGTTGTATCCCGGGGCGCCGGTGGCGATCTCGGTGATGCCGCCCATGCCGACCGAATGGTGGTTACGACCCGTGAGCAACGCCTGCCGGGTCGGCGAGCACAGCGCCGTGGTGTGGAAACGGTTGTAGCGCAGGCCGTCGTCGGCCAGCCGCTCCGCGGTCGGCGTCCGACAGGGACCTCCGAACGCGCTGGAGGCACCGAACCCGACATCGTCGAGCAGCACGACGAGGACGTTGGGGGCACCGTCCGGCGGCAGCACCGGCTGGATCGGCGGATAACTGGTGTCGGGGTCCTTGGCGTCGAAGGTGATCAGGCCCTGACGGGGCTCAGCTGGGATCGGAAGATGCGTCCGCTGCATGTCGAGGTCCTCGCTTCGTGTCGCGGCCGGAACAGTTGATCTTGACCAGCGCCGACCCTAGAGCGAAGCACCGCCGGATGCACCCAGTCCCGGCACGATGTCATCAAGCCGGAACCTCACGGGATGGTCGAGTTGCTCGAAGGTGCACGAGCGCGTGTCGCGGTCCGGACGCCAGCGGTTGAACTGGGCGGTATGGCGGAACCGCTCGCCTTCCATGTGGTCGTAGCGGACCTCGACCACCCGCTCGGGGCGCAGCGGGACGAAGGACAGATCCTTGCCTGCGTTCCACCGTGAGCCGCCACCGTAGCGGCGCACGGTCTCCGGGTCCATCTGCGCCGCCCAGTTCCAGGGATGCTCGTCGAACGACGTGATCAACGGCTGCAGTTCGGCGAACAACGCCCGTCGACGCGCCATCGGGAACGCGCCGATCACCCCGACCGAGGCCAGCGTCCCGTCGCCGCGGTAGAGCCCGAGCAGCAGCGAGCCGATCGCATCGGCGCCCGACTTGTGCACCCGGTACCCCGCGACCACACAGTCGGCGGTCCGGGCATGCTTGATCTTGAACATCACCCGCTTGTCGGGCAGGTATCGGCCGTCGAGCGGCTTGGCGATGATGCCGTCGAGCCCGGCCCCCTCGAACTCGTCGAACCAGCGGTTCGCGACGCGCAGATCGGTGGTCGCCGGTGTCACGTGGATGACCGGACCGCACCCGGACAGCGCGTCGACCAGCGCGGCGCGGCGCTCGGCGAACGGTCGCGGCGTGTAGTCGACGTCACCGAGCGCCAGCAGGTCGAACGCGATGAACGACGCCGGGGTCTGACCGGCCAGCATCCGCACCCGCGACGCGGCGGGATGTAGCCGCAGCTGCAACGCCTCGAAGTCCAGCGCGTCGCCGGCGGCGATCACGATCTCGCCGTCGACCACGCAGCGGTCCGGCAACTCGGCGCGGGCGGCGTCGGCCAGTTCGGGAAAGTAGCGGGTCATCGGGCGCTCGTTGCGGCTGCCGAGCTCGACCTCGTCGCCGTCGCGGAACAGGATGGAGCGGAACCCGTCCCACTTCGGCTCGTAGGACGCGTCCGGTGGGATCGTGCCGACCGACTTGGCCAGCATCGGCGGCACGGGCGGCATGACGGGCAACTGCACGACGACCCCCCGATGATTTGGTCCGGACACCCGAGTCTGTCAGAGGGTGGACGTAAGAATGGGGGGTGTGGACCTCCCCGTGCAGCCCCCACTGGAGCCGATGCTCGCCAAAGCTCAGGCCACGGTGCCGGCCGACGAGGGGGTCTGGTCCTACGAACCGAAGTGGGACGGGTTCCGGGCGCTGGTCTTCCGCGACGGCGACGACGTGCTGCTGCTCTCCCGCAGCGGCAAGGATCTGGGTCGCTATTTCCCCGAGGTCATCGACGCGGTACGCGACGAGCTCGCGCCGCGCTGCGTTCTGGACGGGGAGATCGTCGTGCCCAGGGAGATCGCCGGCCGGACCCGGCTGGACTGGGAGTCGCTGAGCCAGCGCATCCACCCCGCCGAGTCGCGGATCTCGATGTTGGCCGAACAGACCCCGGCGCACTTCATCGGTTTCGACGCCCTCGCCGTCGGCGACGACTCGCTGCTGCGCGCGCCGTTCCGGGACCGTCGGGAGGCGCTGCGGGAATCCGTCGCGGAGAAACAGTGGTGCCATGTCACCCGCACCACCGAGGACCCGGAGCTCGCCACCCGGTGGCTCGCGGAGTTCGAAGGCGCCGGGCTCGACGGCGTGATCGCCAAGCGGCTCGACGGCACATACCTGCCCGGCAAACGGGAGATGGTGAAGATCAAGCACCACCGCGACGCCGACTGCGTGGCCATCGGCTATCGCGTCCACAAGAGCGGTGAAGGGGTGGGCTCGATCCTGCTCGGTCTGTACCGCGACGACGGCGAACTGCAGATGGTCGGCGGTGCCGCCTCGTTCACCGCCAAAGCCCGGTTGGCGTTGCTGGCCGACCTCGAGCCGCTGCGCATCGGTGACGACGTGCGCGACGGCGAACCCAGCCGCTGGAACTCGGCGGCGGACAAGCGCTGGATCCCGGTGCGTCCCGAGCGGGTCTGCGAGGTGGCCTACGACCAGATGGAGGGCCTGCGATTTCGGCACGCGGTGAAGTTCCTGCGCTGGCGGCCCGACCGGGATCCCGCCGGCTGCACGTTCGACCAGCTCGACGTGCCGCTGAACTACGACCTCGACGACGTGCTGGAGAGATGATGGCAAGCGCTGCAACCGAACTGGACGTCGACGGGGTCGCGGTCCGGCTGACCAACCCCGACAAGCCGTACTTCCCGAAACTCGGCAAGGACGGGACGAAGGGCAAGCTCGTCGACTACTACCTCGCCGTGGCCGAACCGATGGTCACCCTGCTGCGGGACCGGCCGGTGCATCTGCAGCGGTTCCCCGACGGGATCGACGGTGAGGAGATCTACCAGAAACGGGTGCCGCAGAAGCATCCCGACTATCTCGAGACGTGCACGGTGACGTTCCCGTCCGGTCGCACCGCCGACGCGCTGAAGATCACCCACCCGTCGGCGATCATCTGGGCGGCGCAGATGGGCACCGTCACGCTGCACCCCTGGCAGGTGCGGTGCCCGGACACCGAACATCCCGACGAACTGCGCATCGACCTCGACCCGCAACCCGGCACCGGTTTCGCCGAGGCCGCCGAGGTCGCCACCGGGGTGCTCAAGCCGCTGCTCGACGAGCTCGGCCTGGTCGGCTACCCCAAGACGTCCGGCGGACGGGGAGTGCACGTGTTCGTGCGGATCGCCACGGACTGGGACTTCATCGCGGTGCGCCGTGCCGGCATCGCCCTGGCCCGCGAGATCGAGCGGCGCGCACCGGATGCGGTGACGACGTCATGGTGGAAGGAGGAACGCGGCCAGCGGATCTTCGTCGACTACAACCAGAACGCGCGGGATCGCACCTTCGCGTCGGCCTACTCGGCGCGCAAGACACCGATCGCGACCGTGTCGACGCCACTGAGCTGGGCGGACCTCGGCGACGCCGAACCCGACGACTACACCATCCGCACCGTCCCCGACCTCGTCGCCTCCCGGCCCGACCCGTGGGCCGGCATCGACGACGACGCCCAATCGATCGCACCGCTGTTGGACATGGTGGCCGCCGACGAGGAACGCGGACTCGGTGACCTGCCCTATCCGCCGAGCTACCCGAAGATGCCGGGCGAACCGCCGCGGGTGCAGCCCAGCAAGAAGGTGGCCGAGCACTGGGACGAACACGGCAACCGGGTGAGCGACTAGCGCAAGCCCGCCCGATACCCTGCTGTGCATGCGGTGGACCGTCGTTCGTAAGCTGCTCGCCGCGCTGGCCATCTTCGGGATGCTGGCCTCCGGGATCGGCTTGGCTTCGTACGTGATCTTCAACAGTCCCGACCAGCAGGCGAGCGCGCCGGTGCGGACACCGCCGAAGCCGCCGCCCCCGTCGGTGCCGACAACCGACGAATTCCTGATCGGGGTGGTGGTCACCGCACAGAACTGCGACCCGCCCGACGCGTGCGTGTACACGTACACCATCGATCCGCAGTACGTGGGGCTGCATCCGTTCCCGGACACTCCGTTCACCGTCGAGTACGAGGTCGCCGGGGGACACCAGCCGCAGCCCGGCAGCTTCACCGTCGAGGGGGAGAAGGCCCAGATCCTCAAGGACGTCAAGGTTGAGGGGCCGCCCGGCGCGCAACTCCAGGCCAGGGTCCTGCGCGTCTTCGAAGGGCGCCCGGAGGGAACACCGCCGCCATGACGACACCACCGGAACGCAGTCGCTGGATCCGCAACTTCCGCCCCGCCCCGGACGCCGGCATGCGGCTGGTCTGTTTCCCCCACGCGGGGGGGTCGGCCAGCTACTACTTCCCGATGGCCACCGCGCTGTCGCCCGAGTTCGACGTCTATGCGGTCCAGTACCCGGGCCGCCAGGACCGCCACAGTGAGCCGTTCGTCGAGTCGATCGCCGAGCTCGCCGAACAGGTGGTGGCCGAGCTGCAACCGGTCCTGGACGCGCCGGTCGCGCTGTTCGGGCACAGCATGGGCGCGGTGCTGGCCTTCGAGGTCGCCCACCGGCTCGAGGCCCGCGGCGGCCGACGGCCGGCCGTCGTGTTCGCATCCGGATCGCGCGCACCGAGTCGCTACGGCGACGAGCAGGACCACAAGAACGACACCGACCTGATCCAGGTGATGCGCGACCTGGGCGGCACCGACCCCCGGGTGCTGAACAATCCCGACATGCTGGCCACGTTCCTGCCGGCCTTCCGCAACGACTACCGGGCACTGCAGGCCTACCGGCAGGCGCCCACGGTCGCGATCGGCGCGCCGATCGTCGTGCTGACGGCCACCGACGATCCGAAGACCAGCCTCGCCGACGCCCGCGCCTGGCATGAGCACACGGCGGGCGGCGGCGACGTGCACACCTTCACCGGCGGCCATTTCTTCCTCGAGAAGCAGCCGCAACGCGTCATCGAGGTCGTCACCCGGGCGCTGCGCGCGAACGGCTGACGGTGCTAGCGGGGCACCACCCCGCGCGGCTGGGGCAGCGGCAGGTCGTTGTAGGTGGCGATGCCCGGGGCCGCGGCGACGACGGCCGGAATGGCGTGGATGGGCGGCATCGCCGTCATGATGTGGCCGAGCACGAAGAAGTCCTCGAGAGTCGTGGCGTTCTCGATCATGTCCGGCGGGGGCAGGAAGCCGACCTGCATGTTCACGGTGGGCCGCCCGTCGATGGTGATCTTCCAGCCGTCGCCGTCGAGTTGCCAGTCCGGTTCCAGCGTCTGGCCTTTCTTCCAGCGCACGTTGATGTCGATGACGGTGCGCCCGTCGATGCGGCCCTGCCAGCTGGCGAACACGCCGGCGACGTGGCCGGCCTTGATGGTCCACGACGCCATCGGGAGGTCCTCGGTGGTCTGGGCGTATTCGGACTCGCAGACGATCTCGTCGAGCTCGATGTCCAGCGCGTCGGCGACCAGGTGCACCGCCTCGGCGAACACGGCGGTGCCCTGGGCGGCCATCGGCTCGAGGGCGGGATCGTCGATGGCCATGTCGAAGCCGACGGGCCGCTCGGTGTCGGGGGAGTCGTAGAGGGTGGTGTCGGCGGATTCGGCGATCGTCACCTTGTCGATGCGATCGCAGGCCGTACCCGCCACGATGGCCAGCAGTTCGGCGAATCCGGGGCTCACCCCGGAGCCGAACAGCGTGGATCCGCCGCGCTGGCATGCCTCGGCGAGTTTGTCCCGGCCGTCGCCGAGGTTTCCGCCGGTGATGAACGACGCCGAGGCGACCACGTTCACGCCGGCCTCCAGGATGCGGACGAGCTCGTCGACGTCGATCCACATCGGGTTGTACACCACCGCGTCGGGCTTGAGGGCCAGCAGTGCGTCCACGTCGTCGGTCGCGGCGACGCCGATCGGACCGATACCCGCCAGCTCCCCGACGTCGCGGCCGACCTTGTCCTCTGACCAGGCATAACAGCCGATCAGTTCGAGCGTGGGGTTGCGCGCGATCGCCGCGACCGAGCTCTTGCCGACATTTCCCGTCGTCCATTGGACGACCCGATGGGGAGCAGTGTTGGGCACTCGCTCAGCATAGGGTCAGCCGGACGACGGCCCAGGCCGTTTCCGGTGATTCAGGGCGTCAGTACGGCTTTGCCGTCCCTCGGCACCCCGGTGCTGTCGACCCACGTCAGGTCGAGCACGTCGCCGGGATAGTGCCGGTCGAGCACGCGGGTCAACGTGTTGGTCGAGTCCAGCGTGACTCCGTCGAGCACCAGCAGCACATCGCCGGCGCGCAGGCCCGCCAGGTCGGCCGGTCCGCCGACCATGACCTCCTGGATCAACACACCCGGTTGGTCGCGCGGTGTGGTGCGCACCCCGACGCCGAGCAGGACCGGCGGGCCGATGTGCACCTGGTCGGAGGCCATACCCGCCTGGATCTGTCCGGCGATGCCGATCGCGTCGTTGATCGGGATCGCGAACCCCTTGCCGCCCGGACCCATCCGGAAGTTCACCGACGCCGCCGTCGTGATGCCGACGACCTGTCCGGCGCCGTTGACGACCGGTCCGCCGGAGTCGCCGGCACGCACCGGCGCGGCGAACTCGATGAGCCCGGTCAACTCGTCGGAGGTGCCGGTCAGGGTGTCCTCGGCCTGCACGGTCCGGCCGAACCCGGTCACGGTGCCGACCTCACGGGTCAGCGGCGCCTCGCTGCCCATGGCGTTGCCCAGCGCGACGACCGGCTCGCCGGGAACCAGGACATTCGCATCACCGATGACCGCGGGAGTCAGTCCGCCGGCGCCGATGAGCTGGATGACGGCGATGTCGCGGTCGCGGTTGTAGCCCACCATCCGAGCCGGGTAGGTGCGCCCGCCCACGGTGCCGGTGACTCGGTCGGCTCCCTGGACGACGTGGAAGTTGGTCAATACCTGACCGTTGGGTTCCAGCACGATGCCGGTGCCGGCGCCGATGACGCCCTGGTACTCCACGGCGGTGTCGAGGCGCACCACCGACGGCTCAGCTGCGGCGGCCGCAGCGATCGGGTCGGCAGGCGCGGCCGCGGCCGGGGCGACCGGCGCGACCAGGGTGAGGACCGCCGCCAACAGGATCGGCAGCAGTCGAACGCGGGGAAACAGGCCCATACCCATCAATAGTGGCTGCGCATGCCGCCGCTGTCGATGTGGCCTGCTGCGCTCAGTCCTCGACCGCGACATTGCCGCGGGCCTTCTTGCGTCGGCCCAGCAGCGTTCCTTTGCCGGTGGGACGCCGATTCTGCAAGGTGGCGTCGCTGTCGGTGGTGGCGGACTCCGGGACGGTTTCGGACTCGGCCGTCACAGTTGGTTCATCAGTCGCCGTCTCGGCATCGGCGTCCTCAGTGTCCTCGGGATCGTCAGTGTCCTCGGTTGCCTCAGTGTCCTCGGTTGCCTCAGTGGCCTCAGCGTCCTCGGTGGCCTCGGCGTCCTTCGAGCCGCGGCGCGACGTGCGCTGCTTGACCTTCACCGGTTTGGGCGGCGGCGGGGGCAGTTCGGCCACGTAGGCCAGATAGAAACCGAACATGCCGAGGAGGGCGACAGCGGCCGCGGCACCGTAGATGCCGAACAGCCATTGCCCGGCCGTGTTCAGGGACAGCCAGATCTCGGTGACGGCCGCGCCGATGATCAGGGCGCCGGCCAGCACGTGCAGGACGATCGAGAGGGTGCGCAGCTTCAGCGCCAGCGCCGGGGTGCCGAACTCGGGCTTGCGGGTGCGCAGCAGCGTGAACACCACCGGAAGCGCGGCCAGACCGATCAGGGCACCGGTGACGATGCGCATCGCCGTGCCCAGCGTGTGAGACGTCTGCCCCATCAGTTCCGGAGTTCGGGGCAGCACGAAGAAGAAGTAGAGGACACCGGCGGCAAGGGAGAACGACGCGTGCCAGATCACCGCAACGGTGCGGCCCATAAGCCTCCTCGATCGTGGTGCCCGGGATGCGGCCGGGTGGGCCGCACCCCGGGCTGAGTGCGGAGGATGCGGGATTTGAACCCGCGAGGGCTGTTAACCCAACCCGCGTTCCAGGCGAGCGCCATAGGCCACTAGGCGAATCCTCCGCCGGCCATGGTAACCGACTGCCCCGGCCGGCTACCAAAACCACGTCACGTCCTCCTCGCCGCAGCCCGCCCGGACGCGGGTTATAGACTCGGGTCGGACCCCGCGCGGCGTCCATCCTGTGAACTCCCCCAGGGCCGGAAGGCAGCAAGGGTCAACGGGCTCTGGCGGGTGCGCGGGGTCCCCTGACGTTTCGAGAGTCCATACGGCGAAAGGCCAGCGGTGTCGTTTGAGTCCCTGGGCCGCGACGAACTGCTCGCCCAGCATGAACTGCAGCAGCGCAACTACACCGAACTGCAGGCCAAGCGCCTGACCCTGGACCTGACCCGCGGCAAACCGTCCCCCGCGCAGCTGGATCTGTCCAACGCGCTGTTGAGCCTTCCCGGTGACGGCCCCGACGCCTACCGCGACGGTGACGGCACCGACACGCGTAACTACGGCGGGTTGCACGGCCTGCCCGAGCTGCGGGCCATCTTCGGTGAGTTGCTCGGCATCCCGGTGCCCAACCTGATCGCCGGCAACAACGCCAGCCTCGAGCTGATGCATGACGTCGTGGTGTTCTCGCTGCTGCACGGCGGCGTGGACTCGCCGCGCCCCTGGATCGACGAACTGCGCGACGGCCCCGGCGTGAAGTTCCTGTGCCCGGCGCCCGGTTACGACCGCCACTTCGCGATCACCGAGAGCCTGGGTATCGAGATGATTCCGGTTCCGTTGCGTGAGGACGGTCCGGACGTCGACCTGATCGAGGAGCTCGTCGCGGCGGATCCGGCCATCAAGGGCATGTGGTGCGTGCCGGTGTACGCGAATCCCACAGGTACCACGTACTCGTGGGATACGGTGCGCCGTCTGGTCCAGATGGACACCGCGGCAAGTGATTTCCGGCTGATGTGGGACAACGCCTACGCGGTGCACACACTCACCCACGAGTTCGTCAAGCAGGTCGACGTGCTCGGGCTGGCGGCGGCGGCCAACCACGCCAACCGGCCGCTGGTGTTCGCCTCCACGTCGAAGATCACCTTCGCCGGGGCCGGGGTCAGCTTCCTGGGCGGCTCGCTGGGCAACATCGCGTGGTACCTGCAGCATGCCGCCAAGCAGACCATCGGGCCCGACAAGGTCAACCAGTTGCGGCATCTGCGCTTCTTCGGCGACGCCGACGGGGTGCGGCTGCACATGCGACGCCACCAGGAATTGCTCGCCCCGAAGTTCGCGCTGGTCCTGGAGATCCTCGAGGACCGGCTCGGCGACGCCAAGATCGCGTCGTGGACCGAGCCCAAAGGCGGCTACTTCGTCAGCCTCGACGTGTTGCCCGGGACGGCCAAGCGCACGGTGGCGCTGGCGAAGGAAGCCGGTATCGCGGTCACCGAGGCCGGTGCATCGTTCCCGTACCGAAAAGACCCGGACGACAAGAACATCCGCATCGCGCCCACGTTCCCGGGCACCTCCGATCTGCGCACCGCCATCGACGGACTCGCGACGTGCGCATTGCTGTCGGCGACAGAGTCACTGCTGGCCGACACGTAGTCGGTCGGGGTCGGTAGCCTCTTCGGCGTGGCTCTCTACCGCAAGTACCGTCCGGCGACTTTCGCAGAAGTCATCGGCCAGGAACACGTCACCGAGCCGCTGTCGACCGCGCTCGACTCCGGCCGCATCAACCACGCCTACCTGTTCTCCGGGCCGCGCGGCTGCGGCAAGACCTCCTCGGCGCGGATCCTGGCCCGGTCCCTGAACTGCGTGCAGGGGCCCACGGCCAGTCCGTGCGGCGTGTGCGACTCATGCGTCGCGCTGGCACCGAACGGCCCCGGCAACGTCGACGTCGTCGAGCTCGACGCCGCCAGCCACGGCGGTGTCGACGACACCCGCGAACTGCGTGACCGCGCGTTCTACGCGCCGGCCCAGTCGCGCTACCGCATCTTCATCGTCGACGAGGCCCACATGGTCACCACGGCGGGGTTCAACGCCCTGCTCAAGATCGTCGAAGAGCCACCCGAGCACCTGATCTTCGTGTTCGCCACGACCGAACCGGAGAAGGTGCTGCCGACCATCCGGTCGCGCACCCACCACTACCCGTTCCGCCTGCTGGCCCCGCGCACCATGCGCACACTGATCGAGAAGATCGTCGCCTCCGAGCAGGTCGAGGTCGACGACGCGGTGTACCCGCTGGTCATCCGCGCCGGCGGAGGATCGCCCCGCGACACGCTGAGCGTCCTGGACCAGCTGCTCGCCGGCGCCGAGAGCAACCGCATCGGCTACCAGCGCGCGCTGGCTCTGCTCGGCGCCACCGACATCGCGCTGATCGACGATGCGATCGACGCGCTGGCCGCCGGCGACGGTGCCGCGCTGTTCAGCGCGGTCGAAGGTGTCGTCGACGCCGGTCACGATCCGCGTCGCTTCGCCACCGACCTGCTGGAGAGATTCCGGGACCTGATCGTCATGCAGCTGGTGCCCGACGCGGTCACCCGCGGAGTGGTCGACGGTCCCGAGGACGTGCTGGAGCGAATGCGTGAACAGGCTTCCAAGCTCGGCACAGCCACGCTGACCCGCTACGCCGAGGTGATGCACGCGGGGCTCGGTGAGATGCGGGGCGCCACCGCGCCGCGTCTGCTTCTCGAGGTGGCGTGTGCCCGGCTGCTGCTGCCCTCGGCCAGCGACACCGAGGCGGCGGTGCTGCAGCGCGTCGAGCGCATCGAGAAGCGACTCGAGATGTCGATCCCCGCCGGCGAAGAGGCGTCGGCCGTCGTCGCGCCACCGAAGCAGTTCGTCCGCAAGACCGTCCGGGACGCCCAGGCCACGGCCGAGGAGGCCGGGCCCGCCGCTCAGGCACCCCCGGCCGCTGCTCCGCCACCCGCCGCGCCGGCGCCTCAGCCTCCCGCGTCCCCTGCGGCGCAGCCTCCTGCGGCCCGGGCGCCTCAGCCTCAACCGGCCCAGCCAGCCCCGCCCCGCGAACCTGCCCCGGCGCCTCAGCCTCCTGCGGCCCAGCCAGCTCCGCCCCCCGCACCCGCCGCGCCCGCACCCGCCGCGCCTGCGGCCGCGGCGCAGCCCAACGCTGCCGCGGTGCGCAGTATGTGGACCACGGTGCGGGAGAAGGTGCGCGAACGCAGCCGGACCACCGAGGTGATGCTCGCGGGCGCGATCGTCCGGGCGGTCGAAGACAACACGCTGATCCTCAGCCACGAGTCGGCGCCGCTGGCCAAACGTCTCTGCGAGCAGCGCAACGCCGACGTCATCGCCGAAGCCCTGCGCGACGCGCTCGGCGTGAACTGGCGGGTCGTCTGCGAAGCGGGGGCCGCCCCGGCGGCCGCGCCCGAACCGGCCGCGCCTCGGCCCAGCGCCCCCGCGACCGAGCCGGCCGCACCCCGGCGGCGCGTCCCCCAACCTCCGCCACCCGAACCCGTGCCCGAGGACGACGAAGAAAGCATGCTGGCCGAAGCGGGCAACGCCGACCCGCATGTTCCGCGCCGCGACCCGGAGGAAGCCGCGCTGGAACTTCTGCAGAGCGAACTGGGCGCGCGGCGCATCGACGGCGCCTAGTTCAGCTCTGCCCGGTGAACCCGAGGCTGGGGAGCAGGACCTGGTCGACCAGTATGCGTACGGTCTCCTGCGTCGGCGCCCTCCCGGAGATCAGGGACCGGAACACCAGATAGCCCGGCATCAGATCGAAGATCTCGTCGTCGATCGGAGCGTCGATCTCCCCGCGCTCGATTGCCTCGGCGAGAACCTCTTCGATCACGAGCTTGCGCTGGTGGACGAATTCCTTCTGCATCGCCTCGCTCAGCCGCGGGTTGTGCGACATCTCGTTGAGCACCGCGCGCATGGTGGCGCCGTGCTCGCGGGCGTGGTTGCAGACGCCGGCGCCCATCGCCAACAGGTCACCGCGCAGCGACCCGGTGCGCGGTGGGACAACCGAAACGCGGGTGCCCTCGATGAACGCCGCCAGAACCAGATCGGCTTTGGTCGGCCACCGGCGATACACGGTCGACTTGCTGGCTTTCGCCTGGACCGCGACAGCCTCGACCGAGAGTCGGTCGTAGCCGTGTTGTCGCAGCAGGTCGAGTGTGATCGTGAGCAGCTCGACTTCGCGGTCTGTCCAGCTCACAGCACCTCGCATGTCGTCACCGCAGCAGTTGCGGTCGGCAGTACGGTACCGTACCGTACGCTCAGGGTCCACTCAGGCGGGCGATGGCCCTCGGGTGTGCGAGGCGGTGCTGGCTTGGTCATCGAAAGGCTTTGGGGTGAGCAACTTTTCGGTCGGCACCGTGGCGAAACGCTATTGGACGGTCATCGTGGCCGTCGCCGTCGTGGCTGTTGTCGGATTCAGCATCTACCGGCTGCACGGCATCTTCGGTTCCGACAATGTGGTGTCCAAGCCCGGCGGCGAAGCGCTGGAGAACACCGGCTACAACCCCAAACGGGTGCTGTTGGAGGTGTTCGGTTCGCCGGGCAGCGTGGCCACCATCAACTACCTGGACGAGAACGCGCAGCCGCAACGCGTCGACGACGCGCCGCTGCCGTGGTCGCACACACTGACCACCGATGAGCCGACCCTCTACGCCGACCTGCGTGCCCAGGGGGACGGCGCCACCATCGGCTGCCGCATCACCGTCAATGACGTCGTCAAGGACGAAAGGTCGACCTCCAACGTGAACGGCTACATCTCTTGCCTGGACAAGACCGCGTGAGCGAGCATCGGGTCGAGGACGCCGTCGAGGGCTCGCGGCCCGCCCGCGTCATCCGGCGTCTCGCCGTACCGATCCTGCTTCTCTGGATCGCTGTCGCCGCGGTGTCCAACATCATCTCGCCGCAACTCGAGGTGGTCGGCGCGGCACGATCGGTGCCGCTCAACGCGGCCGACTCGCCGTCGATCGAGGCGATGCGCCACATCGGCCAGGTCTTCGACGAATTCGACTCCGACAGTGCGGCGATGATCGTCCTCGAAAGCGACCGCCCGCTCGGCGCGGAGGCTCACCGGTACTACGACACGCTGGTCGAGCGGCTCGAGCAGGACACCACCCATGTCGAGCACATCCAGGACTTCTGGGGCGATCCACTGACCGCGGGCGGCTCGCAGTCCAAGGACGGCAAGGCCGCCCTGGTGCAGCTCTACCTGGCCGGCAACCAGGGCGAGGCCCTGGCCAACCAGTCCGTCGACGCCGTCCGCGACATCGTCGCCGACATGCCGCCGCCACCCGGGCTCGATGTCTACGTCACCGGCGCGGCACCGCTGATCGCCGACAACTTCGAGGTGGGCAGCGCAGGCACCCACAAGGTCACCGCCATCACCTTCCTGGTCATCGCGGTCATGCTGCTGATCGTCTACCGCTCGGTGACGACGACTCTGATCATGCTGGTCACCGTTCTCATCGAGCTCGCTGCGGCTCGGGGTGTCGTCTCGACGCTGGCGCACTGGGGTGTCATCGGCCTGTCGACGTACTCGACGAACCTGTTGACCCTGCTGGCCATCGCCGCCGGCACCGACTACGCGATCTTCGTCGTCGGGCGCTACCACGAGGCCCGCGGCAGAGGACTCGACCGGATCTCCGCCTACCACGACATGTTCCGCGGGACCGTACACGTCATCGTCGGCTCCGGCCTGACCATCGCCGGGGCGGTGGCCTGCCTGGCATTCACCCGGCTGCCGTACTTCCAGACGTTGGGCATCCCCGCCGCCCTCGGTGTGCTCGTGACCCTGGCTGCTGCCCTCACCCTGGGGCCGGCCGTCCTGCTGATAGCCGGCCGCTTCGGACTCCTGGAGCCCAAACGCACAGTGCGAAGGGTGGGTTGGCGCCGGATCGGCACCGCGATCGTGCGGTGGCCGGGGCCCATCCTCGTCGTGTCGTGCGCGATCGCGCTGATCGGTCTGCTGGCCCTGCCCGGATATAAGACCAGTTACGACGCCCGGCCCTACCTGCCCGACTACGCGCCCGCCGTCGTCGGATATGCGGCCGCGGAACGCCATTTCTCCGAGGCCCGGCTCAACCCGGAACTGTTGATGATCGAATCCGATCACGACATGCGCAACCCGGCGGACATGTTGGTACTGGAACGGGTGGCGAAGGCGGTGCTGCACACCCAGGGCATCTCCCTGGTGCAGTCGATCACCCGGCCGCTGGGTACCCCGATCAGCCACAGCTCCATCCCGTTCCAGATCAGCGCGCAGAGCGCCAGCCAGATCATGAATCTCAGCTACCAGCAGGCCCGCGGTGAGGACCTGCTCAAGCAGGCCAACGAGATCACCAACACCATCGACATCCTCAAACAGCAACTGGCGCTGCAGCAGGCAAGCGCCGCGGCCACCCACGAACAGACCGAGGCTTTCCACGACACCGTCACGATCGTCGAAGACCTCCGGGACAAGATCGCCAATTTCGACGATCAGTTCCGGCCCATCCGCAATTATTTCTATTGGGAACCACACTGTTTCGACATCCCGATGTGCGCGGCGTTGCGGTCGGTGTTCGACTCCATCGACGGAATCAGCAATCTCAGCGACCAATTCGCCTCGATCACAGCGAGCCTGGACAAGCTCGACGCGCTCCAGCCGCAGCTGCTGGCGTTGTTGCCGCCGCAGATCGCGATCCAGGAGCGCAACCGGGATCTGACGCTGTCCAACTACGCCACCACGACGGGGACCAACGACCAGAGTGAGGAGGCCCTGAAGAACGCCACGGCAATGGGTCAGGCCTTCGACGAGGCCAAGAACGACGACTCGTTCTATCTGCCGCCCGAAGCGTTCGACAATCCCGACTTCAAGCGCGGCCTGAAGCTGTTCCTCTCACCCGACGGCAAGGCCGCCCGGATGATCATCACCCACGAGGGCACGCCGGCGACGCCCGAGGGCATCTCCCACATCGACGCCATCAAGAACTCGGCGTTCGACGCCATCAAGGCAACACCCCTGTCGGACGCCAAGATCTACGTCGCGGGCACCGCGTCGACCTATAAGGACATCCAGGACGGCGCGAAGTACGACCTGCTGATCGCCGCGATGGCGGCGCTGGCCCTCATCCTGCTGATCATGATGTTCATCACCCGAAGCCTGGTGGCGGCCATCGTGATCGTCGGAACGGTGGCGCTCTCGCTGGGCGCGTCGTTCGGGCTGTCGGTGTTGGTGTGGCAGTACATCTTCGGGATCCAGCTGTACTGGATCGTGCTCGCCCTGGCCATCATCCTGCTGTTGGCGGTGGGAGCCGACTACAACCTGCTGCTGATATCCCGTTTCAAGGAAGAGATCGGGGCCGGACTGAACACCGGCATCATCCGCGCGATGGCCGGCACGGGGGGCGTTGTCACCGCTGCCGGACTGGTGTTCGCCGCCACGATGTCATCGTTCATCTTCAGCGACCTGCTGGTGCTCGGCCAGATCGGCACCACCATCGGGTTGGGTCTGCTGTTCGACACCCTGATCGTACGGTCGTTCATGACACCGTCGATCGCGGCGATCCTGGGCCGCTGGTTCTGGTGGCCGCTGAACGTGAGGACCCGGCCTGCCAGCGGCATGCTTCGCCCGTTCGGTTCCCGCAACGCTGTGCGCGCACTCCTCAGCCCGCCGACGGGTGGCACTGGGCGCCGGACCGACCCGCCTTCCGGGAGCTAGCTCTTTTCCGGCAGCACCAGCATCGGCAGCACCAGCGTGGCCACCGCGGTGACCAGCCACACCACCACCGTGGCGCCGACCCACGAACCGATACCGCTGATGCTCAAGCCATTCGACAGCAGCGACGCGAGCAGCAACGCGACGAACGTCGAGACCAGGCCGATTCCGCCGAGGAACGCCGAGGCGTACTTGGTGGCCATCCTCAAAAACAGCGGCGACAGCAACGCCTGCGCCACCGTGAAGACCACCACTGCGGCGACGAACCCCCACGCCGACAATCGCACTCCCGGTACCACCAGGGACGCCACCACCAGCCCGATCGCCGACGAACCCAGGAACACTGCGACACGCAGCAGGAAGCGGATCACGGGATCAGCCTAGAACGTCAGGCGGCCCACCAGGGGCGCAATGGAAGACCGCCGTCGTGACCGTGCCCGTCGAGCTTGACCGCGAGCACCTGGTGCAGCTGGATCGCGTTCTGCTCGAATCCCACCCGCGAGCCCGCCATGTAGAGACCCCACACCTTCGCCGTGGCGATCCCGACCTCGGCGACCGCGTCGTCCCAGTTCGCCACCAGGTTGGCGCACCAGTCACGCAGCGTCATCGCGTAGTGGTGGCGCAGGTTCTCTTCGTGCACCACCTCCATGCCGACGTCCTGGATCTCGGTGATGATGCGCCCGGATCCGGTGAGCTCCCCATCGGGGAACACGTAACGGTCGATGAAGCTGCCGGCGGCGGGGCCGTGCCGGTTGTCGTGGCGCGTGATGCAGTGGTTGAGCAGCAATCCGCCCGTGCGGAGCTTGGACTGCAGGAACCGGAAGTAGCTCGGGTAGTTCGCCACCCCGATGTGCTCGGTCAACCCGATCGAGGACACCGCGTCGAACTGCGACTCGTGCACGTCGCGGTAGTCACTGTGGCGCACCTCGGCCAGATCGCCCAGGCCTTCTTCGGCGATGGCCTTCTGAGCCCACTCCGCCTGCTGGGCCGACAGCGTCACCCCGATGGCCTTCACGCCGTGGCGGGCGGCGTAGCGCACCATGCCGCCCCAGCCGCATCCCACGTCCAGCAGCCGGTCACCCGGGCGCAGACGCAACTTCTCGAACACCAACCGGTACTTGTTGTCCTGCGCCTCCTCCAGCGATGCGTCCGGACGCGGGTAGCAGGCACAGGTGTAGGTCATCGACGGGCCCAACACCATTTCGTAGAACCTGTTGGACACGTCGTAATGGTGGTGGATGGCGTCGGCATCGCGGGTCTTGCTGTGCCGCAAACCTTCTGCGATGCGGCGCCAGCGCGGCAGCGCCTCCTGCGGCGGCGGGGAGATGGGCCGCAGATGCTCGATGCCGATCGAACGGATGATCTGCGCCAGCACGCGGGCCGGCGGCCGTTTGAAGGCCAGTTTCTCCACCAGTGCGGTGAGAAGTTCGTAGGGGTCACCGGGATGCACACCGTGCAACTCCAGATCACCCGAGATGTAGGCGCGCGCCAAACCCAGATCACCCGGGGCGGTCGCCAGATAGGTGGTGCCGCGCGGCGTGCGCAGATCCAGCCCCACGGACGCGTCCTCGGGACCGGCGCTGCTCCCGTCGTACGCGGTGAACCTCAGCGGCAGCCGACCCGCGGCGAAGATCTCGAGGATCTCGGCCAGGGTCAGCTTTCGGTCATCGTCGTGGCCCTGCGTGGTGTGTTCCCGAAACGTGGTCATTGTCTTCGCACCGCCTTCGCGTACAGATCGAGAAACCGGGAATCCGGGTCGTAAGCCTTCTTCACCGTCATGTAGGTCTCACCGCCGTAGAGCGCGGCGAACTCGTCGGCGGCATAGAACGCGTCAGAGTACAGCGACTTGTGGCCGTCGAGGTCGCTGACCTTCCGTTCGATCATCTTGTTGGTGTACCCGGGCTCGGGCCCGATAGGCACCGAGGACCAGAATCCGACGTTGACATAGGTGTGGTGCGGCCGGATCGGGTACAACGGCCAGCTGCGATCGTCACGAAGCCGCAACGGGCACAGCCAGATCGGCTCGATCGGCACGGTTTCGAGGAACCAGGTCAGGAACTCCACTGTGCGCTCGATCGGCACCTCGACGTCCTGGACCACCCGTTCGCGGGGCGGCCTGCCGTTTCGTTTCTCGATCCGATCGGCGATGTCGAAGCGCTGGTCGTAGCCGATGAGCTTCCAGTAGAAGCTGCTCCGCCTCAACCGGCGCGGCCACCAGCGGCGGATCCGCGGGTTCTGCGCACCGAACGCCCGGGAGCACCAGAACCAGTCGGTGTCCCAGCGCCACAGGTAGTCGTGAATGGTGAGCCGGTCATGCTTCTCGCCCGCCGCATGCTGGATGGACCGGTAGTAGATGTCGGCGCCGGTGTAGTCACTGACGGGGCCGGGCGTCGCAGTCTGCACACCCAGGCACAGATAGCTTTCCTCGGCGCTGAACACCACGGCGTCGACGTAATCCACCCGAACGCCGTCCAGTCCACCGGTTTCGACGATCCGGTCCATGGTCTCGATGAGTGCATCCAGCGAGTCGAACCGCAGATGGCGCAGCGCGACAAACGGTTTGACCGGTTCCAGCTCGATCCTCAATCGCACCGAATAGCCCAAGGTGCCATAAGAATTGGGGAACGAACGGAACAGGTCGGGGTTCTCGTCGGCAGATGCGCGCACCACCTCGCCGGTGCCGGTGAGGATGTCCATCTCGAGCACCGACTCGTGCGGCAGGCCATTGCGGAACGATGCCGACTCGATGCCCAGACCGGTGACTGCGCCACCGAGCGTGATGGTCTTGAGCTGCGGCACCACCAGTGGTGACAGCCCGTGCGGCAATGTGGCGGCGACGAGATCCTCGTAGGTGCACATGCCCTCGACGTCGGCGGTGCGCTGCTCGGGGTCGACGGAGATGACCCCGGTCAACCCGGAGGTGTCCAGGCCCGGCGCGGAGGTCTTGGCGCGGGTGCGGAACAGGTTGGAGGTCGGTTTGGCGAGCCGCACCGTCGCGTCGGCGGGGATGGCGCGATAGCTCTCGAGGAGCCGCTGCACGCCGAGCGCGTGAGCAGCCCGTGCGTCGGTCGGGGCAACAGACACACATATACGCTAGTCCGCGGTGGCAACCGATGCGACCGCACCGGGCTTTGACAAGGAGTTCTCACTGATGGCACAGGTCAGCGCGACCAGCACGGACTTGATCGACGCCGACCCGGCGACGGTGCTCGGCGCTGTCGCCGACTACGAGGCGATGCGTCCGAAGATCCTGTCCTCGCACTACAGCGGCTACCGGGTACTCGAGGGCGGCCAGGGAGCGGGCACCGTCGCGGAGTGGACGCTGCAGGCCACCAAGTCGCGGTCCCGCCAGGTGAAGGCCACCGTCGACGTCGCCGGCCGCACCGTCATCGAGAAAGACGCCAACTCGTCGATGGTGACCAACTGGACCGTCGCCCCGGCCGGTCCCGGCTCGTCGGTCACGGTGAAGACGTCCTGGACCGGGGCGGGTGGCATCGGCGGCTTCTTCGAGAAGATCTTCGCGCCGATCGGTTTGCGCCGGATCCAGGCCGAGGTGCTCGGCAACCTCAAACGGGAGGTCGAGGGCACCGTGGGCCTGGAGGGCACCGGCGTCGACGCCGAGTGACCCGGGTCCGGGTCAGCCCCGCTGGGCGGCCAGGAACGCGGCGATGCCGCGCACGACCGCCTCGGCGTACTTCTGCCGCCCCTCGGGTGTCTTCATCAGCGCCGAGTCGGCGGGGTTCTTCATGTTGCCGAGTTCGACGAGGATCGACGGGTACTGGGCCAGGTTGAGCCCGGCGATGTCGGAACGCGGGTTCAGCCCCGAGGATCCGATGTAGGTCGCCGGGGGAATGCCCGAGCCGGCCAAGGTGTCGCGCATCGTGCGCGCGAACTGCACCGCGGGCCCTGCCTGCGCCTGGTTCAGTGGCGGCGACGAGTACAGCACGTGGAACCCGCGGCCGGTCGCCGGCCCGCCGTCGGCGTGGATCGACACGATGGCGTTGGGCTGGATGGAGTTGGCCAGCGCCGCCCGCTCGTCGACGCACGGGCCCGGACCGCTGTCGTCGCCGCGGGACATCGCGGTGCGCACGCCCAGCGCGGTCAGCGCCTGGCGGATCCGCAGCGTGGTGTCCCAATTGAAGGTGTGCTCGGGATAGCCGTCGTCGGTCGCGCTGCCGCTGGCCTGGCAGTCCTTCGTGCCGCCACGTCCGGTGGGAACCTGTCTGCTGAGCGTGGCCGCGTCGTTGGTGCCCTGGTGGCCCGGATCGAGGAAGACGATCATGCCGGCGATGCTGGTGGGTGCGGCTTGCGCGGGGCTGGCCAGCGTCGACGCGGCGACGAGTAGTGCGGCCGCCAGAGCCGAGGCCATCCGCGCACCGACACGCAGAGTTGCTGGTACGTGCACCGCGCCACGGTAGCCCGCATGGAGACTAGGCTGAAAGGCCGAAGCGTCGCTTCTGGGCGAGCGCAACCAAGTCGAGACAGTTATGCAATCAAACGTGCAACTGTGCAACAGGACCAAGAGGATGAACCATGCAACCTGAGGGCCAGGGCCAACCCGATATGTCCGCACTCCTCGCGCAGGCGCAGCAGGTGCAGCAGCAGCTGATGGAGGCTCAGGAGGCACTCGCCACCGCCGAGGTCCACGGCCAGGCCGGCGGCGGTCTGGTCCAGGTCACCATGCGCGGCAGCGGCGAGGTGGTGGCCGTGTCCATCGATCCCAAGGTCGTCGACGCCTCCGACGTCGACACGCTGCAGGACCTGATCGTCGGGGCGATCGGCGACGCCGCCAAGCAGGTGACGATCCTCGCCCACGACCGGCTCGGACCGTTGGCCGGCGGGATGGGCGGGCTCGGCCTGCCAGGCATGTGACGTCCCCGTAGATGTTCGAAGGACCCGTCCAGGATCTGATCGACGAGCTGGGCAAACTGCCCGGTATCGGGCCCAAGAGCGCCCAGCGGATCGCGTTTCATCTGCTGTCGGTCGAACCGCCTGACATCGACCGGCTCACCGCGGTGCTCGGCAAGATCCGCGACGGGGTGACGTTCTGCGAGGTGTGCGGCAACGTCAGCGACGAGGAACGGTGTCGAATCTGCAGCGATCCGCGCCGCGACGCGTCGCTGGTGTGCGTCGTCGAGGAGCCCAAGGACGTGCAGGCGGTGGAACGTACCCGGGAGTTCCGCGGGCGCTACCACGTGCTGGGCGGGGCGCTGGACCCGCTGTCGGGCATCGGACCCGATCAGCTGCGGATCCGCGAGCTGCTCAACCGCCTCGGTGAGCGTGTCGACGGTGTCGACGTCGCCGAGGTGATCATCGCGACCGATCCGAACACCGAGGGGGAGGCCACGGCGACCTACCTGGTGCGGATGTTGCGCGACATTCCCGGACTGGCCGTCACGCGTATCGCGTCGGGCCTGCCGATGGGCGGGGATCTGGAGTTCGCCGACGAGCTCACGCTGGGACGCGCGCTGGCCGGCCGCCGCGCGCTTGCCTGATTCGCGGCTCGCCGCTCCTGCCTCATCCGCGGCTCGCCGCGGTGGCTTGATTCGCGGCTCGCCGCGGTGGCTTGATTCGCGGCTCGCCGCGGTGGCTTGATTCGCGGCTCGCCGCGGTGGCTTGATTCGCGGCTCGCCGCGGCGAGATCCGACTTTTGCAGAGGCCCACTCGGGCGATGCCTGCAAAACTCGGATCTCGTGGGCTTGTCGGTGGGGCTTGCCACCCTCTGTCCATGGGGAAAGTCATCCTCGGCGGCGAAGCCGTCAAGGCCGGGGTGGTCACGCGCCACGAACTGCAGCGGTCCTACGCGCCCTTGTATCGCGGCGTGTATGTCCGCAGGGGTGCGGAGGTGACACTGCGCGACCGCACCATCGGGGCCTGGCTGGCCACGGGACGCAGGGGTGTCGTGGCCGGCGTCGCCGCCTCGGCTTTGCATGGCGCGCCATGGGTGGACGCGGAACAGCCGGTCGAGATCTCCGGCGTCAAGTGCCTGCCCCAGCCCGGTCTCGTTCCCCGCGCCGAGCAGATCGCCGATCACGAGACCACTCACCGCGCCGGTCTGCCGGTCACCACGCGGATACGCACCGCCTATGACCTCGGGCGGCACCTCGACCGAACGGAGGCCTTGGCCCGCCTCGACGCACTGATGTGGAATCAGTGGTTCGACGTCGCCGAGGTGCTGGAGCTGGCCGAACGCAGACCGCGCGCCCGCGGGTTGACCCAGCTGCGGCAACTGCTGCCGCTCGTCGACGGCGGAGCCGCCTCGCCGCGCGAGAGCCGGATTCGACTCTGGTTGGCGGACTGTGGCTTTCCCCGGCCGCACACCCAACACCCCGTGGTGGTCGGATCACGGCCGGTGGCGTTCCTGGATTTGGCTTGGCCCGACTACGGGGTGGCTGTCGAATACGACGGGGACCATCACCGCAAGGACCGCAGGCAATACGTCAAGGACATCGAGCGGTTGCGCATGCTCGACGAACTGGGCTGGATCGTCATCCGGGTGATCGCCGAGCAGCGGCCGAAAGAGTGGCTCGACCGGGTCGAGATGGCGTTGCTGAACCGGGGCTGCCGGTTCGACGTCACCGAACTGCAGAGGTTCGTCCGGCTGACAGCGGCCTGATCCGCGGCTACACCCGCCGGGGCGCGGCGAGGCGTTCCCGACGCAGCTGCGCCACCTCCGGTAGCTCCAGCGGAGTCAGCGGGCCGACTACCTCGGCCAGCAGATGGTCGGCCAGTTCGGGATTGCGCGCCAGGCAGCAGCCGTGCAGGTAGGTGGCGATCACGCTGCCCTGCACCGCACCGTCGATGCCGTCACCGGCGCGGTTGCCCGCGCCTTTGGACACCGCAGCCAGCGGTCGGGCCTGCGGCCCGAGAACTGTTCCGCCGCGGTGGTTCTCGAACCCGGTCAGCGGCTCGCTGAGCGCGTCGATCAGCGGTGTCGCAGCCACTTCGCCGATGGTGCGTTCGGGCTGCGGAGACGTGGTGACGTCCAGGACACCGACGCCGTCGACGCGTTCCCCGGCCGACGTCTCGTACCAATGGCCCAGGACCTGGATGGCCGCACAGATCGCGAGCACCGGGGCTCCGCGCGAAACCGCTTGCTGCAGGCCGGGATAGCGGATCAGATGCTTGGTGGCCAGCCGCTGGGCGTAGTCCTCGGCGCCGCCGAGGGTGTAGAGGTCGAGCTCGGCAGGCACCGGGTCGTCGAGGGTGATCTCCACGATTTCGGCGGCGATTCCGCGCAGCCGCAGACGTTCCCGCAGCACCACCGAGTTGCCGCTGTCCCCATAGGTGCCCATCACGTCGGGCAGCACCAGCCCGATCCGCACCGCCGACTCGGTCATGGCAACCGCCGGTTCAACTGGAGGAACGCCGTGTAGTTGGCCAACACCTCGACGTGCCCGGGCGGGCACGACTCGATCGCCCGCATCGTGTCGTGCACCAGGGTGTGCTCGACGCCGGCGTAACCGAGGCGCACCGCCAGATCGGTGCCGCGCTCGCCGGCGGCCACCACGGCCGTCGACTCGAAATGCTCGAACCGCACGTCCCACAGCCACGACAGGTCCTCCCCGTCGGGGACCTGGCCGTTGACCGCGATCACCACCCCCGCCGCGTCGCGGTCGACCATCGACAGCGCCTCCTGCCAGCCGGCGGGATTCTTGGCCAGCAGCACCCGGGCCGTGTGTGCGCCCACACGCACCGTCCGGTACCGGCCCGCGACCTCGTCGACGGCGGACGCGGCGGCCACCGCGGCGGCGGGATCGGCGCCCAGGGCGACCGCCGCGGCGACCGCCTGGGTGGCGTTGCCGCGGTTCACCGCGCCCGGCAGCGTCAGCGTCATCGGCAAGGACAGGCCGTCGGGGCCGTGGATGTGGGTGTCGTCGAACCACCAGTGCGGGGTGGGCCGCTTGAAGTCGCACCCGGTGGAATACCAGTGCGCCTGCTCGCGGACGATGATCTCCCCCGAGCGGGGACAGCTCACCGAATCACCCGCCCACCCGCCGCCGGCGGCCACCCACACCACGTTCGGGCTGTCGTAGGCGGCCGACGTCATCAGCACGTCGTCGCAGTTGGCGACGACCACTGCGCCCGGGTGGCGGGCCAGGCCGGCGCGCAGCGTGCGTTCGATGTGGTTGATCTCGCCCACCCG
Source organism: Mycobacterium sp. G7A2 (assembly GCF_041902445.1). Taxonomy (NCBI): domain Bacteria; kingdom Bacillati; phylum Actinomycetota; class Actinomycetes; order Mycobacteriales; family Mycobacteriaceae; genus Mycobacterium; species Mycobacterium sp. G7A2. The sequence goes on from NZ_CP169251.1 coordinate 449,283, forward strand.
GTCGAGTTGGTCGCGGGACAGGTTCAGCAGCACCAGCACTGCGGGGGACACCGCATCCGACACGTGCGGGACGTGCATCTCGTCGACCTCGAGCGCGGCCAGCGACGCCGTCGGGGCCGCGGCGAGCGCGGCGACCAGCCCGGCGTCCATGTTCGCGCCCTCGGCGTTGGTGGCGACGTCGCCCATCGTGGCCAGCGCGGCGGCCGTCATCCGCGTGGTCGTGGACTTGCCGTTGGTCCCGGTGATGACGACGGTGCGCCGGCCCTGGCCGAGCTGGCCCAGGATGGATCGGTCCAGCGTCATCGCGACCAACCCACCGATCATCGCGCCGGCGCCCCGGCCGGTGATCCGCGACGCCCACCGCGCGGCGGCACCGGCCGACAGCGCGACGCGACCGCGTGGGGTGACCATGCCGGGGAGTTTAGAAGAAGCGCCGACACGCGGCTGATGGAGCAGGCCTTGTCAGGGGTGCGTGCCATGCTCGAAACGTGAGCTCAACCGGTGGATGCGAGTGGGGAAGACCCGCCGACCAGCCCGGAACCGGCTGGGCTGTGGTGGACGTCGAGACGTCCGGTTTCCGGCCCGGTCAGGCGCGCATCGTCAGTGTCGCGGCACTGGCTCTCAGCGACGACGGCAACGTCGAGAAGAGCCTGTACAGCCTGCTGAACCCCGGCGTCGACCCCGGTCCCACACACGTGCACGGGTTGACCGCCGAGATGCTGGCCGGTCAGCCGACGTTCGGTGACGTGGCGGCCGATCTGGTCGAGGTGCTGCGGGGGCGCACGCTGGTCGCCCACAACGTCGGGTTCGACTACTCGTTCCTGGCCGCCGAGGCCGAGCTGGTGGACGTCGAGCTGCCTGTCGAGAACGTGATGTGCACCGTCGAGTTGGCCCGACGGCTCGATCTCGGCCTGGCCAACCTGCGCCTGGAGACGCTGGCGGGACATTGGGGAATCAGCCAGATGCGGCCCCATGACGCCTTGGACGACGCGATGGTGCTCGCGCAGATCCTCAAACCGGTGCTGGTGCGGGCCCGGGAGCGCAGGGTGTGGCTACCGGTGCACCCGGTCACGCGCCGATCCTGGCCCAACGGGCGGGTGACCCATGACGAGCTGCATCCGCTGAAGGTGGTGGCGGCGCGGCGACCGTGCCCGTACGCCAATCCCGGCCGTTTCGTGCCGCAACGGCCGCTGGTGCAGGGCATGCGCGTCGGCCTCGCCGGGGTGCAGGGCCGCACCTACGAAGAGCTGCTCGAACGGATCCTGCACGCCGGTCTGGCCTACACCGAGACGGTCGACCAGCACACCTCCCTGATCGTCTGTGACGAGACGAGCCCCGAGCAGGGCAAGGGCTACCAGGCCGCCGGCCTCGGTGTGCCGCTGGTCTGCACCGCCGACTTCATCGACCTGCTGGACACGGTGGTCGGTGGCGCCGACATCGAGGCGTTCACCGACACCACCACCGTCGACGACCAGTTCACGCTGTTTTGATTGCCGCTCTCAGCTCAGCGCCTTCGCCTTCAGCGTGTCGAATTCGGCCTGTGAGATCGTGCCGGTCTCCAGCAGGTTCTTGGCGTCGGCGATCTCCTGGGCCGGTGACCTGCCCGCGGCCTGCTTGATGTAGTCGTCGGTCTCCCGCTTGGCTGCCATCGCCTGCTCGCGGGCCCGCTCGGCCATGCCCTTGCCGCGGGCGATCAGGTAGACCAGCGCCGTCAGGTAGGGCAGCACGATCAGGAAGATCACCCAGATCGCCTTGACCCAGCCGGAGGTCTTGTGGTCGCGCCAGAACAGGTCGACCAGGATGTTGAACAGGATCATCAGGTACGCGATGAACGCGAAGATGACCAGCGTGGTCCAGAGGAAGTCCCAGAACGTATTCCACATGACGGCTACTCCTTAACCGTGGTCGGCGCTGTCTGCGCCGGCGTCAGTTAAACACGGGCCGGGGGAGGGACGGAGCAGGGTTCGCCGGGTTGTGACGGCGTTGTGATGAGGGTCATCGGCTGTTCAGACGCTGGCGCAGCACCGAGGCCAGCGACTCGCCGCCGGTGCGGTAACCCCTGATGGGAACGTGCGTCGCCGGGTCGAAGAAACCGACCCTGCCGAGCTGTTGGGCCAGCCGGCAGCGAAACCCCGGCTCAGCGCCGGGCCGGAACACGATCCGCACATGCGACTTCGCCAGGAATCCGACCGGCGTGAACTCGGCGACGTCCGCCCAGCGGTAGTCCCGCCCGGCGTGGGTGAACCCCTGCTCACCCAGCACCAGGCCGTCGGTGGCCAGCGCCTGCACGGCGGCGACGAACACGGTGCCGAACATCGCCAGCGCGACCAGCACCAGCGGCAGGTACACCAGACCGGTGACTCCGGCGACGGCAGCACCCCCGAGCAGAAGCGCGGCGGTGATCGCGACGCTGGAGCCGACCAACTGGAACAGCCAGTGCGACCGTGCCAACGGCACGACGGTTGTGCTCACCGCTGCCGTGTCACTCAGCCCTGCGCGAGCCGCGCGGCGCGGTTAACCGCCGACACCACCGCGCGCAGCGACGCCGTCGTGATGGACGTCGCGATGCCCACGCCCCACACGGTCCGGCCGCCGATCGAGGCTTCGACGTAGGCGGCGGCCTGCGCCTCCTCGCCCGAGGACATCGCATGCTCGGAATAGTCCAGCACGTTGATGTCGAAGCCGACCGCACCGAGCGCGTCACAGAACGCGGCCAGCGGACCGTTGCCGGCGCCGATGATCTCGCGCTCGACCCCGTCGATCTTGACCACCGCGGTGATGGTGTCGGTGCCACCGTCGACCTCTGCGGCGTCGACCTTCTGGCGCATCCGCTCCAGCGGGGTGATGGGCGCCAGGTACTCCTCGTAGAAGGCATCCCACATCACCTTGGGCGACACCTCGCCGCCCTCCCCGTCGGTGATCTGCTGGATCGCCTGGCTGAACTCGATCTGCAGCCGCCGGGGCAGCGCCAACCCGTGGTCGGCCTTCATGATGTAGGCGACACCGCCCTTGCCGGACTGCGAGTTGACCCGGATGACGGCCTCGTAGGTGCGCCCGACGTCCTTCGGGTCGATCGGCAGGTACGGGACCTGCCACAGGATGTCGTCGACGTCCGAATCCTGTTCGTCGGCAGACACTTTCATCGCGTCCAGGCCCTTGTTGATCGCATCCTGGTGGCTGCCGGAGAACGCGGTGTACACCAGGTCGCCGCCGTACGGGTGACGCTCGTGCACGCCCAGCTGGTTGCAGTACTCGACGGTGCGGCGGATCTCGTCGATGTTGGAGAAGTCGATCTGCGGGTCCACCCCGCGGCTGAACAGGTTGAGACCCAGTGTGACCAGGCAGACGTTGCCGGTGCGCTCACCGTTGCCGAACAGGCAGCCCTCGATGCGGTCGGCGCCCGCGGCGTAACCCAGTTCGGCCGCCGCGACGGCGGTGCCGCGGTCGTTGTGCGGGTGCAGGCTCAGGATGATCGAATCCCGCGGGCTCAGATGCCGGTTCATCCACTCGATCGAGTCGGCGTAGACATTCGGCGTGGCCATCTCCACCGTGGCAGGCAGATTGACGATCAGCGGGACCTCGGGCGTCGGCGCCACGATGTCGGCCACCGCGTTGCAGACCTCGACCGCGTACTCCAGTTCGGTGCCGGTGTAGGACTCCGGGGAGTACTCGAAGCGCCAGGCGGTCTCGGGATACTTCCTGGCTTCCTCGACGCACAGCCGGGCGCCGTCGGTGGCGATCTTCTTCACCGCGTCGCGGTCGGCGCGAAACACCACCCGGCGCTGCAGGATCGACGTCGAGTTGTAGAAGTGCACGATCGCCCGGGGTGCGCCGGCGCAGGCCTGGAAGGTGCGCTCGATCAGTTCGGGGCGGCACTGGGTCAGTACCTGGATGGTGACGTCGTCGGGGATGGCGCCGTCGGTGATGATCTCGCGGACGAAGTCGTAGTCGGTCTGGCTGGCCGACGGGAAACCGACCTCGATCTCCTTGTAACCCATGCGCACCAGCAGGTCGAACATGCGGCGCTTGCGGGCCGGGCTCATCGGGTCGATCAGCGCCTGGTTGCCGTCACGCAGGTCCACCGCGCACCACATGGGCGCGGTGTCGATGACCTTGTCGGGCCACGTGCGGTCGGGCAGCCGGATGGGCTCCACTTCTTCGTCGAAGCTGCGGTAGCGGCCGACGGGCATCTGCGAGCCGCGCTGGGTGTTCCAGGCGGGCTGGCCGGGATGGGGTGCGCCGGCGGGGGTGCTGATGGTGCGGACGGACGCGAACGCGTCGGTGCTGGTGAAATTCTCGGTCATGATGTTGCGCTCTCAGGTCTGGGGGACTTCGACCGGCGCATCGCGAAACACCCGCGACGGGAAGCCGGTCTGATCAGACCCCGTCGCGGCGTCCGAGAAGGAGCACCCGCTGCACGCGACTCACTGTACTCCCGGGCTGCGAGATGCCCAAATGCGTCTCACCCCCGTTGAGACTGATATGGGGGCAGGTTTGTCAAGAGGCAGGGTGAAGCGGCGGCCGTAACCGTCGTTGCGGCCGCCGCTTCGCTGTTGCCAGCACGTGGTGGTTTTAGGTGTGGCGTATCGATGGTGTGGATCGACGCGATGAGTCAAGTCTGAAATTCGCGGGTTGGTTACCGCAGGACGGGACTTTCGGCATGAGTGACCGCTGGTCTGCGCATCGAGCGTCAAACACGGATGTTCAAAATCCATGAGTGGCTCAACAGTCTCATCGCGGGTCACTTGTGTCGTCGCGCGCCGGCACCTCATCCCATACCGTGCTGGACGTGTTATCCGGTGGTGTTCAGTCCTCGATCACCGCCAGCGACCAGCACCAGCCGGCCAGTTCTCGCGCGACGGCGGCGTTGGCGATGACCGGCCGTTTCTTACGCTGATCGAAGTTGATCCACCGCTGGTGCAATCGAAAGTTGCCTTCCTGTCCACGAGCTCGCGCGGCCGGGCAGGCAGCAGCCCAGCGGCGACGCAACCCCACCCCAGGCCGGTAGGGCTTGCGATGCTGCCAAGCGGCCTCGATCAGCAATCGACGAACGTGTTTGTTGCCCGTACGCGTGATTCCGCCTTGGTGGCGGCTGGGCCCGCTGGAGCACTCGGTGGGCACTAACCCGAGGTAGTTGCCGATGGAGCGGCCCGTGAGTCGGTGCCAGTCGCCGATCTCGACGGCCATTCCGAATGCAGTCAACGTCGAGATGCCGCGCAGACACCCCAGGCGGGTGATCACCGGGCTGAATTCACTGTGGGCGGCCATCGCTGTGATCGCGGCATCGAGTCGATCCCGGCGGGCAGTGGCGGCCAGCACCGCATCCAGGGCTTCGTCAAAGGTGCGTTGCTGGGCGGGATGGTCAAAACGCTGTTGGTGTAACCACACATCGTGATTGCCGGTCCAGGGGTGCCCACCGGAGTAGACGATGCCGCGCCGCAACAATATGTGGGTCAGACGATGACGGGCCGCCATCAGGTCTTCACGGCAGTCGTCGCGGGCGCGCACCAAATCGCGTGCCGCTTCTTGTTCGAGGCTCGGAATCTGCACCGCGACTACCTCGCCCAGATACAGCAGACGAGCCAAATGACGTGCGTCGCGGGCATCGGTCTTGACCCGATCACCTTGGGGGCGGATCAACTTGGACGGCGCGGCGACCACGCAGTCGATCCCGGTAGCAAGCAGATGTCGCGCCAACCCGTACCCCGTCGGGCCAGCCTCGTAGACCACTTTCACCGGCGCCGCCAAGGTAGCCACCCAGGCGCCGATCTCGCCAGGATCAGGACATAGCCGCCGCTCGACGACCGCACCGGTCTCACAATCAAATCCACACCCGATCACCGATCGTGCGTGCACATCCAAACCAACACTCGTACGCTGACGTAACACTGGGGCCTCCCACATGGTTGTGGCTCTACCGGCCAGGACCACCCTGTCGGTAACCCACGTTCACATGTGAGCGAGGCCCCAGCCCCCCCATACCGTCTGCGGTCAGCGTGCCCGCTACTCGCACTTTCCCGCGCTGGCTGCAGTCTGAACGGAAACCGTCAGACCTGGGAGTCGGGGAACGCGATCACCGACAGAAACCTGATCGGCACCTCGACCAGGTCGACGGGGCCGTGCGCGCCCTCGCCGTCGAGCTGCAACGAGTCGCCGGCATGCAGCCGGTAGACCGTGCGGCTGTGGCTGTAGTCCATGACACCTTCGAGCATGTAGATGAACTCGGTGCCCGGGTGCTGGAACAACGGGTAGGTCTGGCTCTTTTCCGACAGCGTGACGTGCAGGCACTCGAGGCGTTTGTGTTCCCCGCGCAGCGAGCCCAGCAGCTGGTACTCGTGGCCCTCGCGGGTGCCTTCCCGCACGATGCGCGCGCCGGTGCCGGCCTTGGTGAAGGCGGCGGGCCGCTCTACGTCCGCGCCGCGGAACAGGCTGGTCACCGGCACATCGAACCCCTTGGCGAGCAGCGCGAGGGTGGACAGGCTGCACGAGGTCTGGGCGTTCTCGATCTTGCTCATCATCGCCTTGGAGATCCCGACGCGCGCGGCGGTCTCGGCGACGGTCAACCCCTGCTGCAGACGGAGCTGACGGACGTTGTGTCCGATCGCCGCCTCGATCTCGAGTTCGTCGACGGGGGCGGCGGGGTCGCGGTCCCGGGCCGTGCCCGACCTGTTGCGAAGCAACGAATCGGATTCTGCGAGGAGCGGGTCGTTGCCGTCGGAGGAGTCCACAGCTAGATGTCTAGCGCATCTCACCCGCTCCGACGTAGGGGTAGGGGGTGGTGAGCAGCTCGCCGTCGGCGAAGCGGGAGAAGCGGAAGTCCGATTCCGGGATGCGCGGGTCGCTGCTGCGACCGTCGATCACGAGGTCGGCGACCAGCCGGCCGACCGCCGGCGCGATCTTGAAGCCGTGTCCGCTGAAGCCGGCAGCGATCACCAGCCCGTCCAACGGGCCGGGGGAGATCACCGGGTTCCAGTCCGGTGTGACGTCGTAACAGCCGGCGTAGCTGCTCGAGATCGCCGCGTCGGGGAAGCCGGGGAAGCGGGTGCCGACCTTGTCCACGGTCACGTCGACGAACGCCTCGGTGGCGCGGTTGAGGTAGCTGTCGGGGTCGGCGTCCTCGGTGTGCGCGAGGTCGCTGTTGCCGAACAGGATCTCCCCGCCCACCTCGGGGCGCACGTACTGCAGCGACACCAGATCGGAGAACACCGGAAGCCGGCTCACAGCGGCGTTGTCGATACCGGGGTCGATCAGCACGATCTGTTCGCGGACCACGCGGATCGGCATGTCGATGCCGTAGGGCGCCAGGAACGGCCGGGTCCACACCCCGGTCGCGACGACCACGGTGCCGGCCGAGATCTCGCTGCCGTCGGCCAGGCGCACACCGGTGACGCGGTCGCCGTCGACCAGCAACCCGGCGGCCGGGCTGCCCTGGCGCACCCGCGCTCCGGCGCTACGCGCCGAGGCGGAGAACGCCTGCGCGGTCTGGTAGGCGTCGCCGTACCCGCCGCGGGACTCCCACCCGAACGCCGCGAACGGGGTCAGGTCGGCGTAGGGCCACAGGCGGGCCACCTCGGCGTGGTCGATCTCCTCGGTGTCGACTCCCACGGACCGTTGTGCGGCCAGGCTCTTGCGCAACGCGTCCACGTTGGCGTCTGCGACGCCGACGACGTAGCCGGTCTGCCGGAACCCGATGTCGGTGCCGAAGAGATCCTGAGCGTTCTCGAACACCTCCAAGCCCACGGCGGCCATGGCGGCCAGCGAGCTGACGCCGTAGTGGCAGCGCACGATTCCGCTGGACTTGCCCGTCATCCCGGAGCCGACGGTGCCGCGTTCGGCGACCACCACATCGGTGACGCCGCGCCGGCTCAGCGCCCACGCCGCCGCGCAGCCTTCCAGACCGCCGCCGACGACGACGACGTCCGCGGTCTCGGTCACCGCTGCGCCCCCGGGATCCAGTCGGTCCCCGCCAGCGGAACCCGGGCCATCGCGGCGGCCTCCACGTTGACCGCGACCAGGTCGTCGGGTTCGAGGTGGCAGACGTGGGCCTTACCGCAGGCCCGCGCGATGGTCTGCGCCTCCATCGTCAGCACCCGCAGATAGTTCGCCAGCCGGTGACCGCCGGCGACCGGGTCCAGCCGGGCCGCCAGCTCGGGATCCTGCGTGCTGATGCCCGCGGGATCGTTGCCGTCCTGGTAGTCGTCGTAGAAGCCGGCTGCGCTGCCGATCTTCTCGTAGTCGGCGGCGTAACGCGGGTGGTTGTCGCCGAGCGCGATCAGCGCCGCGGTGCCGATGGCCACCGCGTCGGCGCCCAGCGCCAGCGCCTTGGCGACGTCGGCCCCGTTGCGGATGCCGCCGGAGACGATGAGCTGCACCCCTTTCCGGTCTGCGGCGCCACCGGCCGCGGGGCGGTGCACGCCGAGTTCCTGCAGCGCCTGCACGGCCTGGGGGATGGCGGCCAGCGTCGGGATACCGACGTGCTCGATGAACACCTCCTGGGTGGCCGCGGTGCCGCCCTGCATACCGTCGACGACGACGACGTCGGCGCCGGCGTGCACGGCGAGCTTGACGTCGTAGTAGACGCGCGACGCGCCGACCTTGACGTAGATGGGCTTCTCCCAGTCGGTGATCTCACGCAGCTCGTTGATCTTGATGGTGAGGTCGTCGGGGCCGGTCCAGTCCGGGTGCCGGCACGCCGAGCGCTGGTCGATGCCCTGCGGCAGGGTTCGCATCGCCGCGACGCGCTCGGAGATCTTCTGGCCCAACAGCATTCCGCCGCCGCCGGGCTTGGCGCCCTGGCCCAGCACGATCTCGATGGCGTCGGCCTTACGCAGGTCGTCGGGGTTCATCCCGTAGCGGGACGGCAGATACTGGTAGACCAGCGTCTTGGACTGCCCGCGTTCCTCAGGAGTCATCCCGCCGTCGCCGGTCGTGGTGGACGTGCCGACCTCGCTGGCGCCGCGTCCGAGCGCCTCCTTGGCCGGTCCGGACAGCGCGCCGAAGCTCATGCCGGCGATCGTGACCGGGATGTCCAGGTGCAGTGGATGTTTGGCGAACCGATCGCCGAGCACCACGTCGGTGGCGCAACGCTCGCGGTAGCCCTCCAGCGGGTAGCGCGACATCGACGCGCCGAGGAAGAGCAGGTCGTCGAAATGGGGCAGCGCCCTTTTGGCGCCCCAGCCGCGGATGTCGTAGATGCCCGTGTCGGCGGCGCGCTGGATGGCCGCGATGGTGGTGCGGTCGAAAGTGGCCGATTCGCGCAACCCCAGTCGGGCGCGGGAATCCGGGTTCTGTGGCGTCATCAGTAGGCACTCGTGTTGTCGGCGTGGAAGTGATACAGGGTGCGCGCGGACCCGTAGCGGGTGTAGGCGGCGGTGTCGTCGTCGTCGAATCCGGCGGCCTTGAGCAGCTCGGCGAGTTCTCGATGATGTTCGGGGTCCATCGGTTTGGCGATGCAGTCCGCGCCGAGAGACGCGACGTCACCGCGCACGTACAGGCGTGCCTCGTAGATCGAGTCGCCCAGCGCCTCTCCGGCGTCGCCGCGGACCACGAGGCGCCCGGCCTGGGCCATGAACGCGCTCATGTGCCCGACGCTGCCCCCGACCACGATGTCGACCCCTTTCATCGAGATGCCGCAGCGGGCCGCGGCATTGCCCTCGATGACCAGCAGGCCGCCGTGCGCGGTGGCGCCGGCGGACTGCGAGGCATCGCCCTTGACCCATACGGTGCCGCTCATCATGTTCTCGGCGACCCCGGTCCCGGCGTTGCCGTGGATCACCACGTCGGCGCGCTGGTTCATGCCCGCCGCGTAGTAGCCGACGTGCCCGTCGACGGTGACGGTCACGGGTGCGTCGAGGCCGACGGCGACGTTGTGCGCACCGGCCGGGTGCCTGACGACGAACTCGCCGGTCAGATCGGGGGCGTGCAGAGCGGCGTTGACGTCGCGAAGCGGCGTGTTGCGCAGATCGAACTGTGTTGCGGGCACTATCTGCTCCACGCGTACACCACCTCCGGTTCGGGTTCCCAGATACGGGCCTTCTCGACGCCGGGCAGCCCGGCCAGTGCCCGGTATTCGCTGCCCATCGCCACCCAGTCGTCGGTCTCGGCGATCACCGCGGGCTTGCAGGCGATGGCGTCGCGCACCACGGCGAAGGAATCGCGGTTGGACACCAGCAGCGTGTAGAAACCGTCGAACGTCGCGCACAGCGCCTTCAGTGCGGTCTGGACGTCGAGTCCGTCGGCGAGCTGTTTGGCGATGAACCTGGCACCGACCTCGGTGTCGTTCTCGCTGTCGAAAGCGATTCCGGCCGAGCGCAGTTCGCGACGGACGGTGGCGTGGTTGGCGAACGACCCATTGTGCACCAGGCATTGGCCGGAACCGACGGCGTAGGGGTGGCAACCGGCCGGGGTCACCGCCGATTCGGTGGCCATCCGGGTGTGCCCGACACCTTGCCAGCCCTGGGCCTTCGCCAGGCCCCAGGCGTCGGTCAGTGCGCGGGGATGACCGACCCCCTTGAGCACCGCCATGTCCGCGCCGAATCCGGCGATCAGCGCCTGCGGGTACGCCGACCGCACAGCGGCCAGCAGCTTTTCGGATTCCACGCCAGCCGACAGCAGGAAGCTGTCGTCGGCGGCGACTCCGTCGACGTCGGAACCCAGTTCGGCCTCGACCGCAGCGGTGACCGCGGCGATGTCGGCGGTGGTTCCGGGGGCGAGTTCGGCGATCGAGACGCAGCCCTGGCCGGGCGGCGACCAGGTCGGGTCGCCGTAGACGGCGACGCCTGCCGAGTCGCTGCCGCGCTCACCCATCTCGCAGAGCATGCCGGTGAGCAGTTCACCGAGTCGGGGGTTGAGCTCGGGGTTGCGCAGGTGCAACCCGACGATCCCGCACATGTGTTGATTCCCTTCTGGTTTCGGGCCGCTCAGAACGCGGTCAGGTAGTTGTCGATCTCCCACGGGCTGACCGCGCTGTGGTAGGCGAAGAATTCGTCGCGTTTGACCCCGGCGAAGTAGCCGGCGACGCCGTCTCCCGCGGCGTCGAGCACACCGCTCACCACCGGGTCGGCCTCGAATTCCTCCACCGCGTGCAGCAGGGTCGGAGGCAGTGCCTTGGTGCCGTTCCCGCCGCCCACCGGGCCGGGATCGGTGCTGCGTTTGATGCCGTCGATGCCGGCGCCCAGCGCCGCCGCGATCGCCAGATAGGGGTTGGCCGATCCGTCGCCGCCGCGCAGCTCGATGCGTTCGCAGTCCGGCACCCGGATGTAGTGGGTGCGGTCGTTGCCGCCGTAGGTGGGCACTCGCGGTGCCCAGGAGGCGCCGGACGAGGTGGAGGTGGCGCCGGTGCGCTTGTAGGAGTTCACGGTGGGGGCGACGACGGCCTGCAACGCGCAGGCGTGGTCGAGGACGCCGCCGATGAAGCCGTAGGCGGTTTCCGACAACCCGAGTCCGCGGTGGTCCTCGGCGGCGGGGTCGGCCGGGAAGACGGGGTTGCCTCCGCTGGTCAGCGACAGGTGCAGGTGCAGCCCGCTGCCGGTCTTGTCGGCGAACGGCTTGGGCATGAAGGTGGCGATCATGCCGCGCTCGGCGGCGATCATCGACAGCAGGTAGCGCAGCGTGACGACCCGGTCGGCGGTGGTGAGCGCCTCGGCGAACTTGAAGTTCTGCTCGAACTGGCCGTTGCCGTCCTCGTGGTCGTTGGCGTAGTTCGACCAGCCGAGGGTGTTCATCGCGACCGACACCGCGGTGAGGTGCTCGTACATCCGGGTCACCCCGCGGGCGTCGTAGCAGGGCTGGGCGGCGGTGTCGGCCGCGTCGGCGACAGACACGCTGCCGTCCTGGCCGCGTCGCAGCAGGAAGTACTCGACCTCGGCGCCCACCCACGGCTCGAAACCGGCGTCGGCGCACTGCTCGATCAGCGACTTGAGGATCACCCGCGGGGCGTAGGGCCAGGGCGCACCGTTGACGTACGGGTCGCAGTGCACGATCGCCAGGCCGTCCTTGATGAACGGGATCGGGGTGAACGATGCCGGGTCGGGCATCGCCATCAGGTCGGGGTCCTTGGGTTCCTGGCCCATCGCGCCCACGGCGTATCCCGCGAACCCGACGCCCTCGGTGGCCAGCATGTCGACCGCCTCCACCGGGACCAGCTTGGCGCAGGGCTTCCCGCGCAGGTCCACGAACAGCGCGAGGATGAATTTCGTTTCAGACTGTGTGCACAACTCGGCCAGTGTGGCCAGGTCTTCCGGCATGTCGACCACCCTTTGTCTCTTGTTGTGAATCAAAGTATCACTCAAGGAAACATATCGCAGTGTGAGCGATGCCCGCAGGTCGAGCCGGTGGTTTTCCGGATCAGGCCGGCGGGTGGGTGGTGCTTGTCAGAGCTGTGCCCAGTTCAGGACGACGTCCTCCAGGGGCAGGCGCCGGCGTGGCTGGCCGTCACGCTCGGCGATCTCCGGGGCAACGTCGGCGTAGTCACCGAGGCGGCCCACCGCGATCACCACCAGTGGACGCAGCGGCCCGGACAGTCCGAAGGCCGCACGGGCGCCCTCGGTGTCGAACCCGGCCATCGGGTGCACGATCAATCCCCGCGAGACCGCTTCCACCGACAGATTGGCCAGCGCAGCGCCGGCATCGACGGCGGCGTAGCGCTCGGTGCGGTCGTCCTCGCCGTCGTCGGCGCACACCAGGATCAGCGCGCTGGCGGCCGTGGCGTAGCTGTTGCCGCGCCGCAGCAGCCCGGCAAGTGTGGTGAATACCTCGTCTGCCCGTCGGCCGACCAGGAACCGCACCGGTTGCCGCCGGCCCCAGGTCGGTGCCCAGCGCGCCGCCTCCAGCACCCCGACGAGGTCCTCTTTTCCCAGCTCGGCGGTGAGATCGAAGGCGCGGGGACTCCAGCGCGCGGCGATGGCCGGCTGCACCGGAACCGAGGTGTCGGCCGTGCGATCGGAGGGCGCGTCAGGCACCGCACGGAGGCTACCGGCCCCGACCGGCGGTGGAAATGCAGGTGGGGGGTGCCTCTATCCTTTATGTGATCTCCCCCCGAACTGGAAAGGTTTTCTTGTGGCGCTCGTCGTACAGAAGTACGGCGGATCCTCGGTGGCTGACGCCGATCGCATCCGCCGTGTGGCCGAGCGCATCGTCGAGACGAAGAAGGCCGGCAACGACGTTGTCGTGGTCGTCTCGGCGATGGGCGACACCACCGACGAACTTCTCGACCTGGCCAAGCAGGTGTCGCCGGCGCCGCCGGCCCGCGAACTCGACATGCTGCTGACCGCCGGTGAGCGCATCTCGAACGCACTGGTGGCGATGGCGATCGAGTCCCTCGGCGCGCAGGCCCGGTCGTTCACCGGTTCGCAGGCCGGCGTCATCACCACCGGGACGCACGGCAACGCCAAGATCATCGACGTCACCCCGAGCCGGCTGCGCGACGCGCTCGACGACGGTCAGATCGTGTTGGTCGCCGGGTTCCAGGGCGTCAGCCAGGACACCCGGGACGTCACCACCCTGGGTCGTGGCGGTTCCGACACCACGGCCGTCGCCGTTGCCGCGGCGCTCAAGGCCGACGTGTGCGAGATCTACACCGATGTCGACGGCGTGTTCACCGCCGACCCGCGCATCGTGTCCGACGCCCGGCGGCTCGACACCGTTTCCTTCGAGGAAATGCTGGAGATGGCCGCCGCAGGCGCCAAGGTGCTGATGCTGCGCTGCGTGGAGTACGCCCGCCGCTTCGACCTGCCCATCCATGTCCGCTCGTCGTACACCGACCGGCCGGGCACCATCGTCAAAGGATCGATCGAGGACATCCCCATGGAAGACGCAATCCTGACCGGAGTCGCCCACGACCGCAGCGAGGCCAAGGTGACCGTCGTCGGGTTGCCGGACATCCCGGGCTACGCCGCCAGGGTGTTCCGCGCCGTCGCCGACGCCGACGTCAACATCGACATGGTGCTGCAGAACATCTCCAAGGTCGAGGACGGCAAGACCGACGTGACCTTCACCTGCTCGCGGGAAAGCGGCCCGGGCGCGGTGGCCAAGCTGACCGCGCTGCAGGACGAGATCGGGTTCACCAAGGTCCTCTACGACGACCACATCGGCAAGGTGTCGCTGATCGGCGCCGGCATGCGGTCGCACCCCGGCGTCACCGCCACGTTCTGCGAGGCGCTGGCCAACGCCGGCATCAACATCGAATTGATCTCCACCTCCGAGATCCGGATCTCGGTGCTGATCAAGGACGCCGAGCTGGACCGCGCGGTGGCGGCGCTGCACGAGGCGTTCGGCCTCGGCGGCGACGAAGAAGCCGTCGTCTACGCGGGAACGGGGCGGTAGACATGGTCAGCATCGGTGTGGTCGGCGCGACCGGCCAGGTCGGCCAGGTCATGCGCACGCTGCTCGCGGAGCGCGACTTCCCGGCCGACGAGGTGCGCTTCTTCGCCTCGGCGCGCTCGGCGGGCAAGAAACTGGAGTACCGCGGTGAGCAGATCGTGGTCGAGGATTCCGAGACTGCTGATCCGTCCGGTCTGGACGTCGCGCTGTTCTCCGCCGGTGCGACGATGTCGCGCGTGCAGGCACCGCGGTTCGCCGCCGCCGGAGCCGTCGTCGTTGACAACTCCTCGGCGTGGCGCAAGGATCCCGACGTGCCGCTGGTCGTCTCGGAGGTCAACTTCGAACGCGATGCCGGAAACCGTCCCAAGGGCATCATCGCCAACCCCAACTGCACGACGATGGCCGCGATGCCGGTGCTCAAGCCGCTGCACGACGAGGCCGGGCTGGTCCGCATGATCGCCTCGACCTACCAGGCGGTCTCGGGCAGCGGTCTGGCCGGCGTCGAAGAACTGTACGGTCAGGTCAGCGCCGTCGGCGCGGACAGCCGTGAGCTGGTGCACGACGGTCGCGCGGTGGACTTCCCGGCGCCCGACAAGTACGTCGCGCCGATCGCGTTCAACGTCCTGCCGCTGGCCGGGTCGCTCGTCGACGACGGCTCCGGGGAGACCGACGAGGACCAGAAACTCCGTAACGAGAGCCGCAAGATCCTGGGTATCCCGGAACTGGCGGTGTCCGGCACCTGCGTGCGGGTTCCGGTCTACACCGGGCACTCGCTGTCGATGAACGTCGAATTCTCGCAACCGTTGTCGGTGGCGCGAGCCACGGAGATCCTCTCCGCCGCGCCCGGGGTGACGATGGTGGACGTGCCGACGCCGCTGGCCGCGGCCGGGGTGGACGAGTCGCTGGTCGGCCGGATCCGCCAGGATCCGGGTGTGCCCGACGGTCGCGGCCTGGCATTGTTCGTCTCCGGTGACAACCTGCGAAAAGGCGCTGCACTGAACACCATTCAGATCGCCGAGTTGCTGGTCGCCAAGCTCTGATCCAGCCGTGCGCCGCCACCGCATCGCCGCCGGGATGCTCTCGGCCCTGCTGATGTGGCACGCGGCGCCCACGGCGGGAGCGACACCGGTCGAGCTACCGCCGCTGCTGCCCGGTCAGGTGCTGCGGATCGGCCCCGCCGCCGGGACCGGAACGCTGACCGCCGACTACGGCATCGGTGCGACCGACCTGTGCGAGTTCCTGGAGTTCCCGAGCGGGATCCTGCAGGTCTGCGGGGACAGTTTCGCCGGACAGGGCGTCGGGTACGGCGGCTGGTATTCACCGGTCGCGCTGCACGTGGTGGGGGACTCGCTCGACGACGGGGGCGGGGTGCGCTACGACGGTGTCACCGGGGTCGCCACCCCGTTGCTGGCCGACCCCACCCCGGCGGGCACCTCCCAGCTGCCCGCCGGTGTCATCGAGATCAACCGCGAGAACTACCTCATGGTGACCACCACCGAGGCACTGCGGCCGGTGAGCTCCCGGCTGGTCAAGGCGCTCCCGGGCCGGGGTGACTGGCCGACGGTGCCGGGTTCGGAACGCGACGCCGGCTACGCGCAGGGTCGACAGACTCAGATCAGCGGCTACTACGATCCGATCCCCACCGCCGAGTCCGAACGGGGCTGGGTGTATCTGGTGGCCAACAACTTCGACCGCAGCGGGCCCGTCGAGCTCTACCGCGCCGGGCCCGATTCGTTCACCGATCGCGACTCATGGCAGGCCTGGAGCGGCGCGCAGTGGGGTGGTGAGCCCGCGCCGCTGTGGGACGACATGGTGGGGGAGATGAGCGTGCGCCAACTCGACGGCCGCACCGTGCTGTCCTACTTCAACGCCACCACGGGCAACATGGAGATCCGGGTGGCCGACGACCCGACCGGGCTGGGCACGGCGCCGGTGACCACGGTCGTCGTCGCAGCGCCCTGGCCCGACCCGGCCGAGGTGCTGCCGCCGCCGCAGGACAACCGCCTCGCCCAGCCCTACGGCGGCTACATCGCCCCGACCTCGACGCTGGATGCGGTGCGGGTGTTCGTCAGCCAGTGGAACACCATGCCGCGCGGCGGCACCCCCTACCGGGTGATCCAGTACGCGGTGAACCCGCTCAAACCCTCATAGCTGATTCACAGCCGCCACCTATCCGCAGCTGTGAAACGGAGCGCAGGATCGACGGCATGAGCGAATCGACTCCGCCGCCAGAATCGTCCGAGCCCGCGACCGGCCCCGTACTGACGCCTCCATCGCCGCCGGCGGCACCACAGCCGCCCGTTTATCACTCTGCGCCGCCGCAGTACGCGCCCGCACCGGACAACAACCGGCTCAACAAGGTCGCGGCCTGGGTGGGCATCGTCGCCGGCTCGGTGATCATCGTCGCGGTCATCTTCGGCACCGGCTTCTTCGTCGGCAAGGAGGTCGGTGAGGGACCCCGCGGCGACGGCGGCCACCACATGATGCTGCGGCCCGCCGCTCCGATGTTCCCGATGGGCCCGCGCGGCGACGTCCAGCGCGGCCCCGGCTTCCCCGGACCGTTCGCCCCCGGTGGCCCCGTGATCGAGATTCCGGGACCGGGCGGGCAGGGCGATTCACCGTCGCCGGGCCGGCCGGGAAATTAGTGTCGCCACCGGGTTAAAGGCACCCCGCCCCGGGGGTACCCGCCCCACAGGACGTGACGGTGGCACAGCCCCGTAGCCGCGACGTCTCGAGGAGAAGAGGGAGCATGGCCGAGAAGTACACGACGACCGACAGCGGCGCGCCCGCGCCCAGCGTCGAGCACTCACTGACCGTCGGATCCGATGGGCCCATCCTGCTGCAGGACCACTACCTGATCGAGCAGATGGCCAACTTCAACCGGGAGCGCATTCCGGAACGCCAACCCCACGCAAAGGGTGGTGGTGCCTTCGGCCAGTTCGAGGTCACCCAGGACGTCAGCGCCTACACCAAGGCGCGGTTCCTGCAGCCCGGCGCCAAGACGGAGATGGTGGCCCGGTTCTCGACCGTGGCCGGTGAGCGCGGAAGCCCAGACACCTGGCGTGACCCGCGCGGATTCTCGCTGAAGTTCTACACCGACGACGGCAACTTCGACATGGTCGGCAACAACACCCCGGTGTTCTTCGTGCGTGACCCGATGAAGTTCCAGAACTTCATCCGCAGCCAGAAGCGGATGGCTGCGAACAATCTGCGTGACCACAACATGCAGTGGGACTTCTGGACGCTGTCGCCGGAGTCCGCGCACCAGGTCACCTGGCTGATGGGTGACCGCGGTATCCCGAAGACCTGGCGGCACATGAACGGCTACTCCAGCCACACCTACAGCTGGATCAACGACAAGGACGAGCTGTTCTGGGTCAAGTACCACTTCAAGACCGACCAGGGTATCGACTTCCTCACCCAGGAGGACGCCGACCGGCTGGCCGGCGAGGACGCCGACTACCACCAGCGCGATCTGTACAACTCGATCGAGGACGGCAACTTCCCGTCCTGGACGCTGCACGTGCAGATCATGCCGTTCGAGGACGCCAAGACGTATCGGTTCAATCCCTTCGACCTGACCAAGGTGTGGCCGCACAGCGACTATCCGCTGCACGAGGTCGGCAGGATGACGTTGAACCGCAATGTCGTGGACTACCACGCACAGATCGAGCAGGCCGCGTTCGAACCGAACAACATCGTGCCCGGCACCGGGCTCAGCCCGGACAAGATGCTGCTGGCGCGGGGGTTTTCCTACGCCGACGCGCACCGCGCGCGGCTCGGGGTCAACTACAAGCAGATCCCGGTGAACGAACCCCACACCGAGGTGCGTGCCTACAGCAAGGACGGCGCGATGCGGATCCGCAACGCCACCGATCCGGTGTACACGCCGAACTCGATGGGTGGGCCCGAGGTCGACCCCAAGCGGGCGGCCGAGGTGCACTGGGCGGCCGACGGTGAGATGGTGCGGACCGCCTACGCGCTGCGCCAGGACGACGACGACTTCGGCCAGGCCGGCACCATGGTCCGTGACGTCCTCGATGACGCGGCCCGGGAGCGGTTGGCGCACAACATCATCGGTCACGTCTCGGATGGTGTGAAGGAGCCCGTGCTGTCCCGGGTCTTCGAGTACTGGAAGAACGTCGACCCCGAACTCGGCAAGAAGGTCGAGGAAGGCGTCCGCAACGGGGGCTAGGTTGGATCAGCGTTCGGAATCGATTGACACGGGCGGCCACCCACGCGGTGGCCGCCCGTGCCATTGGCGCCCCGAAGTCGTGCTTGACTCTCTCCCTGCGGGAGACCGCAGCCTGGGGGCATGACATCAGACAGCACCGAAGCGACCGTCATCGGCTGGGATCAGCTGCCCGGACCGATCACCACGTACCTCGTCGCCCACGCCCGCCGCGACACCGGCGCGGCTCTGGCGGCGTTCACCACCGACGCCGTGGTCACCGATGAGGGCCGTGACCATCACGGCGGCGCCGAGATCGAGGAGTGGCTGAAGAGCTCGGGCGACTCCTACTCCTACACCACAGAATTCACCGGTGCGAGCACCCTCGCCGCGGCGTCGTTCGACGTCGTGCAGCATCTCGAAGGTGACTTTCCCGGGGGCGTCGCCGACCTGCATTACCGATTCACCCTCGAGGGCGGTCGAATCAGCCGGCTGGTGATCGAGCCATGACACGACGATGGTTCATCACCGGCGGCACCCCGGGTGGATTCGGGATGGCCTTCGCCGAGGCGGCGCTCGAGGCCGGCGACCGGGTGGCGCTCACCGCCCGACGGCCCGCCGAGCTGCGGGAGTGGGCGCAGGGCTACGGCGGCCGCGTCCACGTCGTCGAGCTCGACGTCACCGACGCCGCACAGATCCACGCGGCCGTCGACGCGGCGCACCAGCGCTTCGGCGGTATCGATGTGCTCGTCAACAATGCCGGCCGGGGCTGGTACGGCTCGATCGAAGGCATGGCCGACGCGCAGGTACGGGCGATGTTCGAGCTGAACTTCTTCGCGGTGCTCGCCGTCACCCGGGCCGTACTGCCGGAAATGCGCCGCCGCGGCAACGGATGGATCGTCAACATGTCCTCGGTGGCGGGGCTGACGGGGGTGGCCGGCTTCGGCTACTACAGCGCAACGAAAGCCGCGGTCGAGGCGGTCACCGAGGTGCTCCGTGAGGAGGTCGCTCCGCTGGGCATCAACGTGCTGGCCGTCGAACCCGGAGCGTTTCGCACCCAGGCGTACGCCGGGTTCGCCGAAGAGCCGGTCACCGAGGCGGTCAGTGACTACCGCCCACTGCTCGAGAGCGTCCGCGCCGTCATGGTCGAGCAGGACGGGCACCAACCCGGGGACCCTCGGCGTGGCGCGCGTGCGGTGATCGCGGCGATGGCGCAGCAGCCACCACCGCACCGGCTCGTGCTCGGCAGCGCCGGCTTCGACGACGTGATCACGACGCTCGAGCAGACCCTGCTAGACCTTCGCGCCAACGAAAATCTCGCCCGCGGAGCAGATTTCGTTGATCAGTCATGACGAGACAGCCGGAACACCGGCCAGCCGATCTCGGTGCGCCACGATGCGGGCTCGGGCGTGTCGCGCGGCCCCACCACGTAGGTCTCGTGAATGGGGCCGGCGACGGTCAACGCGTGATCGACCACCCAGGATCCCAGCTTTCCGTAGGTGACGTCGATGTCGTCATGGGGCCCCGGGTGAACCGTGACGGCGAGCTCGACCTCCGGTAACTCGACGACCTCGATGCGTCCGGATGCACGCGGATTTCGGACCGGGCGGAAGACCGTCAGAGCCCCGGCGCCCTGGACGAACAGCTCGTTGGAAAACTGGCCACCCGGCGGGCCGGTGCGCTCCTCAGGGGCGAAGACGCCATCCAACTCCGCCATGGCCGCGTCGTACCACGCCAACGAGTCGGCGAGCCGTACATGACCGGTGATGCCGGCAACGGTGCGCTGCGGCAGCGTCCGTACGTCGATCGGCAGTCCCACCGGTTCGGGATGCAGCAGTCGCCGCAGCGAGACGACGGCCATCCGGGTTCTGTCCATCTCGTCTTCGAGGCGTCTCAGATGTCCTTCGACCACCGCAGCACGCTGCTGCGCGTCACCGGTGGCGAGGATGGTCCCGATCTCGGCAAGCGGGACGTCGAGCTGGCGCAACTGGTGGATGACCTGGGCGGTGGGGATCTGCTCGGGCGCGTAGTACCGGTACCCGGTCGAGGGATCCACCGTGTCGGGTTCGAGAAGGCCGGCGGCATGGTACCGGCGTAGCGTCCGCACGCTCAGGCGCGTCAGGGTGGCGAACTCTCCGATGGTCAGGGTGGAGCGCACGTGTGGTCCTCCTTTGACGCTCTCCCCGGGGAGACGGCACAGTCAGCTCAGATCGCGATCATAGAAGCACTTTTCAGAAGAATGCCGAAGATCCGATCCGTCAGGCTCAGCGCTGACTGTTGCTCTGGCCCGGGTAGGGCAACAGCGCCATCTCGCGCGCGGTCTTGATCGCCAGGGCCACCTGACGCTGCTGCTGCACCGTCACGCCCGTGACGGCGCGCGAGCGGATCTTGCCGCGTTCGGAGATGAACTGGCGCAGCGTGGAGGTGTCCTTGTAGTCGACGCGCTCGATGTCCAGGCTGTCGAGCAGATTGCGGCGCTTCTTGGCGGGCGGCGCGTCGCGCTTCTTGCCCCTCACCAGCTGGACTTCCGCACGCCGGGGAGCTGGCCTTCGTGCGCCAGTTCGCGCACCCGCACCCGGGACAGCCCGAACTTGCGCAGATGACCGCGCGGGCGGCCGTCGACGGAATCGCGGTTGCGTACCCGCACCGGACTGGCGTCGCGGGGCTGACGGTTCAACTCGCTCTGGGCGGCTGCGCGGGCTTCGGGCGAGCTGGACGGCAGGCGGATGATCTCCTTGAGTTCGGCCCGCCGTTCGGCATACCGGGCCACGGTCGCACGCCGCTTGTCGTTGGCGGCGATCTTCGATTTCTTGGCCATCAGCGCTCCTCGCGGAAGTCGACGTGCTTGCGGATCACCGGGTCGTACTTGCGCAGCACGATGCGGTCTGGATCGTTGCGCCGGTTCTTGCGGGTGATGTAGGTGTAGCCGGTGCCCGCGGTGGACTTGAGCTTGACCAGCGGGCGGATCTCGTTGCGCGCCATCAGATCTTCTGGCCTTCCCGGCGCAACCGGGCAACCACGGCCTCGATGCCGTCCCGGTCGATGACCTTGATGCCCTTGGCGCTGACGCGCAGCGTGACCCGGCGCCCCTCGGAGGGCAGGTAGTAGGTCTTGCGCTGGATGTTGGGGTCCCAGCGCCGGCGGGTGCGGCGGTGGGAGTGCGACACCGTGTTTCCGAAGCTCGGGGAGCGACCGGTCACCTGGCAGTGAGCGGACACGGGGCACCTCCTTAATGACAATGATTTTCGACAACTGGTGTCGTCGACTGTAGCGTGAACAACGTCCTGATGAAAATCGTTCCCGATAGAGGAGGAAGTATGCGGACCCCGGTCATCGTCGTGGCTGGCCAGTGCGACACCGACGAGATCGCTCACGTCCTCCTCGTGCCCGGCACCGCCCTGGTCGAGCACTGGTTCGACGGACACGTCGTGCACCGCCGGACGGTCACGGTGCAGAACGGGGTGCATGTCAGCGCCGACACGGTGCTCGAGCTCATGAACTGTTGTGTGGCCTGCACGGTGCGCAACGACCTGCTCGACCACCTGCGTGCGCTGCACCGTCGGCCCGGCGTCGAGCGCATCGTCGTCCGCCTCTCGCCGTGGACCGAGCCCGAGCAATTGTGTTTCGCGCTGACCCGGTCGGCATGTGCGCGCGACGTCGCGCTCAGCGCGGTGGTCACTGCGGTGCACACACCGACCTGGCTCCCCGGAGCGGTCGGCGAGGAGGAACTCGACGACGGCATGACGGTGGCGCAGGTGCTCGTGGGGCAGGTCGAGTTCGCCGACGTCGTCGTGCTGTCCGACCCGCATCCCGACACCCTCGCCGTCACCCGGCGGCTGGCGCCCAAGGCCCGCATCACCGTCGGGCCCGAGCGGTTGGAACGGGCGCTGTCAGGTCTGCGGCCGGACGCGCGCCGCGGCCGCAGCGACAACCCGCATGGGCCACTGCTGGCCGGGCAGCCGCCCCTGGAGCCGATGGGCCCGGTGAGGCTTGTGGAGTTCGCCGCACGCCGCCCCTTCCATCCGGAGCGGCTCCACGCCGCCGTGGACCTGCTGCTCGAAGGCGTGGTCCGCAGCCGGGGCCGGCTCTGGCTGGCCAACAGGACCGATCGGGTCATGTGGCTGGAATCGGCCGGCGGTGGCCTGCGGGTCGACCACGCGGGACCGTGGCTGGCGGCGATGACGTCGCGCGAGGTCGCCTATGTCGACCCCGAACGGCGCGCGATGGCCGATCTGGCATGGAGTGACCGGCACGGTGACCGGCACACGTCGATGACCGTGCTGGTGTGCGGTGCCGATCCGGAGGAGATCCTGGCCGGACTGCGGGGGGCACTGCTCACCGATGACGAGATGGCCCGACCGGAGTCGTGGCGCCACTATCCCGATCCGTTCGGGGACTGGCACCTCGACCGGCTTCTGACCGAGGACGCCTGATCCGGCGGACTGGCATGATCGGTGGCATGAGCATCGAAGACCAGGCGAACCCCGACGCCGTGACGCGAGCGACCGAGGTCTGACGTGCGCGGCCTCCGACTTCTGGCCGGTGTCGCCGCCGCATTGATGGGTGTGCCGTTGGCCATCGCGGCGTCGGCGAGTCCGTCCGCTCCAGGCGTGGTCAACTACGCCGTCCTGCCCAAGGGGTCGGTCAGCAACATCGTCGGTGCCCGGTTGAACCACGAGTGGACGTTCACCGAGCCGTTCCAGTCCTTCTGGGTGGACAACCCGGCCTGCAACAACTGGGCCGACATCGGTCTGCCCGAGGTCTACGACGATCCCGACCTGGCCGCGTTCAGCGGTGCGGTGGCGCAGGAAACGCCGACCGACATGACCCACCTCGTCAAGCAATCCGTGGGAGTGTTCGCCACCACCGACGCTGCCGACCGCGCCTTCCACCGCGTCGTCGACCGCACCAGTGGATGCAACGGCCAGACCACCGCGATGCACCTGGACAACTTCACCACCGAGGTGTGGACCTTCACCGGTGGCGTGACGACGGCGACCGAGGCCGACTGGGTCAAGCAGGAAGCCGGGACAGACCGGCGCTGCTTCGTCACCACCCGGTTGCGGGAGAACGTGTTGCTGCAGGCCAAGGTGTGCCAGTCGGGTAACGGCGGACCCGCGGTCAACGTGTTGGCCGGGGCGATGCAGAACACCTTGGGCCAGTAGGTCACGTGATCAGGTCACGTAACGGCGGGTGAATTCGGGTACACGTCACCCACGTGTCACTTGCCGAACGCGGGACTTTGTCGGTGCGGTCTGGAAGATGGACACAGAAGGTAGCGACCGTTCCCGACCCGGAAGGGGCTGACATGGCCCGCGCCACCGTCTGTGAGGGCGCCGCTGTCGGCTGCGCCGAGCCGTTGACCAGCGCTGAAGATGCCGCCCAGCACGTCGCCGAACAATGTCTGACCGACGGTCCGGTCGGGCAGGTGGGGCTGGAGATCGAGGCGCACTGCTACGACCTGGCCGATCCGACGCGCCGTCCCGGCTGGGACGAGTTGACCGCGGTGATCGCGGCGTTGCCGCCGCTGCCCGGAGGCAGTGTCGTCACCGTCGAACCCGGCGGAGCGGTCGAGCTCTCGGGGCCCCCGTTCGACGCCGCCCCCGCGGCGATCGCGGCGATCGCGCGGGACCGGGCTGTCCTGAAGACCCGCTTCGCGCAGGCGGGTCTGGGTCTGGTCCTGCTCGGCGTGGATCCGATCCGGCCGGCCCGGCGCGTGAATCCGGGAGGCCGCTATCAGGCGATGGAGCAGTTCTTCGAGGCCAGCGGGACCGGTGAGGCGGGCGCGGCGATGATGACGTCGACGGCCTCGGTCCAGGTCAATCTCGACGCAGGGCCGCGCTCCGGGTGGAGTGAACGGGTTCGGCTGGCGCATGCGCTCGGCCCGGTGATGGTGGCGGTCGCCGCGAACTCCCCCATCCAGCACGGCAGCTTCACCGGTTGGCGGTCGTCGCGTCAGCGGGTGTGGAGCCGGTTGGACTCGGCGCGCTGCGGGCCGATCCTCGGGGAAAGCGGCGACGACCCGGCCAGTGACTGGGCGCGCTACGCCCTCCGCGCGCCGGTCATGTTGGTGCACGGTTCCGAACCGACCCCGATCACCCAGTGGGTCCCGTTCGCCGACTGGGCCGACGGCACGGTGCTCCTCGATGACCGGCGCCCGACCCTGGCGGATCTCGACTACCACCTGACCACCTTGTTCCCGCCGGTGCGGCCGCGCGGCTTCCTGGAGATCCGCTACCTCGACAGCACCCCGGACGCGATCTGGCCCGCCGTGGTGTTCACGCTGACCACGCTGCTCGACGACCCGTCGGCCGCCGCCGTCGCCGCCGAGGCGACCGAGCCGGTGGCCACGGCATGGGACTGTGCCGCCCGCACCGGGCTGCAGGACCGGCGGCTGCACGACGCGGCGAAACGGTGTGTGCAGGCCGCCGCTGAGAGGGCACCCGCGGCGGTCGAGGAATCCATGCAGCTGCTCGTGCGTTCGGTCGAACAAGGATGGTGCCCAGCCGACGACTTCGCCGACCGGGCCGTCGAGCACGGCATCGCGGGCGCGGTGCGGCAGCTGGCCCACGCCGAGATGTAGGGGAGATGTGACCACACACGAGGTGCTCGCCGACGAGCTGACCAAGGCCCGGCAACGCACGCTGCGGCTCGTCGACTTCGACGACGCCGAGGTGCGCCGCCAGTACGACCCGCTGATGAGCCCGCTGGTCTGGGACCTGGCGCACATCGGGCAGCAGGAGGAGTGGTGGCTGCTGCGCGGCGGCAACGCCGACCGCCCGGGGCTGCTGAGCCCGCAGGTGGACCAGCTCTACGACGCGTTCACGCACTCGCGCGCCAGCCGCGGCGAGCTGCCGCTGCTGCCGCCGGCCGATGCGCGCGCCTACTGCGACACCGTGCGCGGCCGTGCCCTCGATGTGCTCGAGGCCCTGCCCGACGACCACCCCGAGGCCTTCACGTTCGCGATGGTGGTCAGCCATGAGAACCAACACGACGAGACGATGCTGCAGGCGTTGAGCCTGCGATCCGGTGCCCCGCTGCTCGGCCGCGGCGCGGCTCTACCTCCGGGGCGCACCGGGGTGGCCGGGACGTCGGTGCTGGTGCCCGCCGGGGAGTTCGTTCTCGGCGTCGACGCCACCACCGAGCCGTTCTCGCTCGACAACGAGCGCCCCGCCCACGTCGTCGACGTTCCCGCGTTCCGCATCGGCCGGGTGCCGGTGACCAACGGTGAATGGCGCGGTTTCATCGACGACGGCGGCTATCGCGAGCCCCGCTGGTGGTCGGCCGAAGGTTGGACCCATCGCCGACAGGCCGGGTTGACCGCCCCGCTGTTCTGGGGCGACGGGGCGCTCACGGGCACCCGCACCCGGTTCGGCCACTTCGAGGACATCCCCGACGACGAGCCCGTCCAGCACATCACCTACTTCGAAGCCGAGGCATACGCGTCGTGGGCCGGGGCCCGGCTACCCACCGAGGTCGAGTGGGAGAAGGCCTGCGCCTGGGACCCGGCCACCCGAACCCGGCGCCGCTACCCCTGGGGGACGACAGCACCCACGGCCGCGCTGGCCAACCTCGGCGGGGACGGTCTGCGGCCGGCGCCGGTCGGTGCCTACCCGGCCTCGGCGTCCGCCTACGGTGCCGAACAGATGCTCGGCGACGTGTGGGAATGGACGTCCTCACCGCTGCGGCCGTGGCCCGGCTTCACCCCGATGGTCTACGAGAACTACTCCCAGCCGTTCTTCGACGGAGTCACGACCGGCGACTACCGGGTGCTGCGCGGCGGGTCGTGGGCGGTCGCGCCGGGAATCCTGCGGCCCAGCTTCCGCAACTGGGACCATCCGATCCGCAGGCAGATCTTCTCCGGTGTGCGACTGGCCTGGGACGCGCATGTGTAGGCATCTGGGCTGGCTCGGAGAGCCGGTGTCGGTCGCGTCGCTGATGCTGGAGCCGCCCTCGGGTCTGCTGGTTCAGTCCTATGCGCCGCGCCGCCAGAAGCACGGACTGATGAACGCCGACGGCTGGGGTGTCGGCTTCTTCGATCGGTCGGTGCCCCGGCGGTGGCGCAGCGCCTCCCCGCTGTGGGGAGACCCGTCGTTCGCGTCGGTGGCGCCGGCGCTGTCCAGCGGGTGCGTCGTCGCGGCCGTCCGTTCGGCGAGTGTGAACATGCCCGTCGAAGCTTCGGCGTCGGCGCCGTTCACCGACGGCACCTGGTTGTTGTCGCACAACGGAATCGTCGACCGCGCGGTGCTGCCGATGTCGCGGCGAGCCGAGTCCACCAATGACAGCGCGCTGCTCGCCGCGCTGATCTTCGACCGCGGTCTGGACCACCTCGGCGACACCATCGTGGAGGTGGCCGCCGGGGATCCCGATGCGCGGCTGAACATCGTGGCCGCCAACGGCTCCCGGATGCTGGCCACCACCTGGGGGGACACCCTGTCGGTGTTACGCCGACCCGATGGGGTCGTCATCGCCAGCGAACCCTACGACGACGACCCGTCCTGGCAGGAAGTCCCGGACCGCCACCTCGTCGACGTCACCGGCACAGAGGTGACGCTGACGCCCCTGAGAGGATTGTGATGACCGACCTGTCGCTCGACAACTACCTTGCCGCGGACGCCGCCGACGCGGCGCTGCGCCGCGACGTCCGCGACGGGTTGACGCAGCAACCGAAAACGTTGCCGCCCAAGTGGTTCTACGACGCCGTCGGCAGCGACTTGTTCGACCAGATCACCCGGCTGCCCGAGTACTACCCGACCCGCGCCGAGGCGCAGATCCTGGCGGCCCGCGCGGGTGAGATCGCCACCGCCTCCGGGGCGGACACCCTCGTCGAGTTGGGCAGCGGCACGTCGGAGAAGACCCGGGCACTGCTGAACGCGTTGCGCGAGCAGGGGTCGCTGCGCCGCTTCATCCCGTTCGACGTCGACCCCAGCGTGCTTCAGCTGGCGGGGCAGGCCATCCAACAGGAGTACCCGGGTGTCGAGATCAACGCGGTGTGCGGTGATTTCGAGGAACATCTGGGCAAGATCCCGGCCGTCGGCCGGCGGTTGGTGGCGTTCCTGGGCTCCACGCTCGGCAACCTCACGCCCGGACCGCGTGCCGAGTTCCTCGCGTCGGTCTCGGAGATGATGCAGCCCGGTGACACGTTGCTGCTGGGCACCGACCTGGTCAAGGACGTCGACCGGTTGGTCCGTGCCTACGACGACAACGCCGGGGTGACCGCGCAGTTCAACCGCAACGTGCTCACCGTGGTCAACCGCGAACTCGGGGCGGACTTCGACGTGCCCGCCTACCAGCACGTCGCCAAGTGGAACGCCGACGAGGAGCGCATCGAGATGTGGCTGCGGTCGACGCGTCCGCAGCGGGTGCACATCACAGCGCTGGATCTCGACGTCGACTTCGCCGACGGCGAGGAGATGCTGACCGAGGTGTCGTGCAAATTCCGCCGATCGGGGGTGGACGCCGAGCTGGCCGCCGCCGGACTGGAGCGCACCCACTGGTGGACCGACGAGGCCGGCGACTTCGGGCTGTCGCTCTCGGTGAAGTGAGCACATCTGGTGACATGACGCTCGCCGAACAATGGCGGGCCGCCCGCCCGCCCGCGGCGGGCATCCATGTCGACAGCGCGGCCTGCTCACGGCAGAGTTTCGCGGTCATCGACGCGTCGGCGGCCCACGCCCGCCACGAAGCCGAGATCGGCGGATACCAGGCCGCAGAGGCCGCCGTCCCCGCAGTAGATGCCGGTAGGGTCGCCGTTCGCGCGCTCACCGGCATGACCGACGCCGACGTGTACTTCACCACCGGCTCCAACCACGCCCTGGACATCCTGCTCGACGACTGGCGCGGCGCGCGCCAGCTGGCCTGCCTACCCGGTGAGTTCGGGCCGAATCTGGCCATCATGGCGCGGCGCGGGTTCGAGGTGCGGACTCTGCCGGTCGACGGCGCCGGCCGACTCGACGTCGACGAGGCGAGCAGGGCGCTGTCGGCCGACCCGCCGCCGCTGGTGCATTTCACGATTCTGGGTAGCCACACCGGGACGGTGCAGCCCGCCCGCGAGCTGGCCGCGCTGTGCCGCGACCTCGGAGTGCCCGTCGTCATCGACGCCGCACAGGGTTTCGGCCACCTCGACTGCGCCGGGATCGGCGCCGACGCGTTCTACTCGTCGTCGCGAAAGTGGGTCGCGGGCCCGCGCGGTGTCGGCGTGCTGGCCACCCGGCCCGGTCTGCTGTCCGAACCGACCGTGCTGCGACTCGGCCACGCCGAAACGAATGTCGGCCTGCACGTGGGTTTTTCCCTGTCCCTGGGGGAGTACGTGGCGGCCGGACCCGCCGAGATGCAGGCCCGACTGCGGGAGGTCGGGGCCGCCGCCCGCACCGCACTGGCCGGTGTCGCAGGCTGGACGGTCGTGGAGCCGGTCGACGAA
The DNA here is from genome assembly GCF_041902445.1 of Mycobacterium sp. G7A2. Taxonomy (NCBI): domain Bacteria; kingdom Bacillati; phylum Actinomycetota; class Actinomycetes; order Mycobacteriales; family Mycobacteriaceae; genus Mycobacterium; species Mycobacterium sp. G7A2. Next base: position 478,193 of record NZ_CP169251.1, read on the forward strand.
CCCAGCGCGATCACCACACTGCGCCCGCCGCCGGGTGTCGACCCCGCGACCGTGCGCGCCCGGTTGATCGCCGAGCACTCCATCGTGACGACCTACCTGGGGCCGGAGCGAGCCCCGCGGGAGATGACCGAGCCGGCGTTGCGGGTGTCGCCGCATGTCGACGTCACCGACGCCGAGCTCGCCGCCGTGGCGGGCGCACTGCACGCCGTCACCCCCTGACCCACCGGCCATGACGCTGCCGACCTGCCCGATCGGGTAGGTCCGCCACTGCCCGGTCGTGCGCACTTGCGCTGCCCGACGATTCGGTCTTGCCGCACAACTGTTCCGTAGCTCACATCCGCGCGCCTACCGTGCCATCTCAGAGCACCGACTCATCCCTGCTGCATCGTCGCCACGGCCCGGAAAGGACCCCACCATGAAGGTCGAAGATCTCCTCAAGCCCTTCCCCATCAAGGAATTCCACCCCTTCCCCCGCGCCATGATGGGTCCCGGCGCACACGAGATGGTCGGTCCCGAAGCGCTCAAAATGGGCTTCAAGCGCACCCTGCTGATGTCCTCCGGGCTGCGGGGCACCGACATCGTGCACAACATGGCCGAATCGCTGAAGTGGCACGGGCTCGAGGTCGTCGTCTACGACCAGGTGGAGTCCAACCCCAAGGACTACAACGTCATGGACACCGTGAAGCTCTACCAGGAGAACGAATGCGACAGCTTCGTCTCCATCGGCGGCGGCTCCACCCACGACGCGTGCAAGGGCGCCCGCATCTCGATCGCCCACGACGGGCGCAACGTCAACGACTTCGAGGGCTTCAACAAGAGCGAGAACCCCAAGAACCCGCCGCACATCGCGATCTCGACCACCGCGGGCACCGGTTCGGAGACGTCGTGGGCCTACGTCATCACCGACACCACCACCGACCCGGACAACCCTCACAAGTACGTCGCGTTCGACGACGCGTCGGTGGCCACGCTGGCCGTCGACGACCCGGTGCTCTACTACGAGTGCCCGGTCGACTACACCGCGCAGTGCGGCTTCGACGTCCTCGCGCACGCCTCGGAGCCCTATGTGTCCCGGCTGAACTTCGAACCGTCGCTGGGCAACGCGATCCGCGCGATCAAGCTGACCGCCGAGAACCTGCGTGAGGCGACCTGGAACGGCACCGACCTCAAGGGCCGCGAGGGCATGATGTATGCGCAGTACATCGCCGCGCAGGCGTTCAACTCCGGCGGCCTGGGCATCATCCACTCCATCTCGCACGCGGTCAGCGCGTTCTACGACACCCACCACGGTCTGAACAACGCGATCGCGCTGCCGCGGGTGTGGGCGTTCAACATGCCGGTGGCCTACAAGCGGTTCGCCGACATCGCTGCGGCCATGGGGGTGGACACCTACGGCATGACCGACGTACAGGCCGCCGACGCCGCACTGGCCGCCGCGATCCGGTTGCTGCGCGACGTCAACATCATCGAGAAGTTCACCGACGTCAAGCAGGACAGCTACTCGAAGAACCGGCTGGGCCAGGGCCCCACCAAGTTCTACGAGAACGCTCCGGTGATCAAGGGCGACAAGGCCGACGTCGACCGCATCACCAACCACGTCCTCGGTGACGCCTGCACCCCGGGTAACGCCAAGGAGTGCACGTTCGACACCGTGCGCCCGGTGGTCGAGCACTGCATGAACGGCGACCTCGACGAGCTGCTGCCCTGACATGTTCTCGACTGTCGAGGAGGTGCGTGAGGCGCTCGCCGGCGAGGGATACATCGCCGACGAGCGCCTGGCCACCACCGTGTTCCTGCAGACCCGCCTGGACAAGCCGCTGCTGATCGAGGGTCCCGCCGGGGTCGGGAAGACCGAACTGGCCAAGGTCCTCGCCGCCGCCACCGGTCGGCGACTGCTGCGGCTGCAGTGCTACGAAGGTCAGGACGAGACCAAAGCACTCTACGAGTGGGACTACGGCAAGCAACTGCTCTACACCCAGATCCTGCGGGAGAAGATCGGCCAGATCGTCTCCGACGCCGCCGATCTCGGCGAAGCGGTGGAACGCATCGGCGCGCAGGAGAGCGTGTTCTTCTCCGACCGGTTCCTGGCCCCGCGCCCGCTGCTGGAGGCGGTGCGATCCGAGGAACCGGTCGTGCTGCTGGTCGACGAGATCGACCGGGCCGACGAGGCGCTGGAGGCGGTGCTGCTGGAATTGCTGGGCGAGTACCAGGTCTCGGTGCCCGAGATCCGCACCTTCACGGCCAAGCACGCGCCGTATGTGGTCCTGACCTCGAACAACACCCGGGACCTCGCGGCCGCGCTGAAGCGGCGCTGTCTGCACCTGTTCCTGGACTACCCGGCCGCCGAGCGCGAACTCCAGATCGTGCGGTCGAAGAAGACCGGACTGCCCGACGCGCTGGCCGCGCAGCTCGTCGACATCGTCCGCGGTCTGCGAGAGCTGGAACTGCGCAAGTCGCCCAGCATCTCCGAAACCCTTGACTGGGCCCGCACTCTGGCCGTTCTCGGCGTCGACGAACTGTCCGCCCAGGTGCTCTCCGACACCGTCTCGGTCGTGGTCAAGTACGACAAGGACGTACGGAAGGCCCTCGACGCGCTGCCGCGCCTGGTGGACCCGAACGCCACGGTGCCGGCCTCGTTGCGCAACGGTCATTCCCATGGTCATTCCCACGGTGGTCACTCCCACGACCACAGCCATGACGGCCATGACGGTCATTCCCACGATCACGGGGATGACGATCACGGTGGCGACGGCCGGGCGGTGCGAGCCGCCAAGGACAAGCCGGGCCGATTCACCGACGGCTACTACGGCACCCCGAAGAAGGCCGGGCAGTCCGGGCCGACGGCATCTTTGGGCCGCCGGCGGGCGCTGTAGCGATGCGGAGCCAGTAGCCATGGAGGCGACCCTGCACCGATTCATCCGGCTGTTGCGGCTGGCCGGAGTGCGGGTGTCCATCCCCGAAGCGCTGGACGCGATGCGTTGCGCCGCCGAGCCCGATGTGCTGTCGTCGCGGACCGTGCTGCGCACCGCGCTGCGGGTGGCGCTGGTGAAGGACCATCGCGACGAGGCCGTGTTCGACGAGATCTTCGACGCTTTCTTCTCGTTGGTGCGTGTCGGCCCGGACGAACACGGGCACGGTCACTCCCACGCTCATGACGATCTCGCCGACACCGGGGACCTGGAGTCGTTCACGATCTCCGAAGAGCCCAGCGAGACACCGCAACCCGGCCACGAACACGGCAAGCCGGCCAGTATCCGGGACTACTTCAAGCAGGAGGACCTGGCCCAGCGCTACAACCTGCATCAGGAGGCCAACAAGATCGACCTGGCCGCGCTGACCGACGAGATCGCCTTCTCCAAGGACAGTCGCACCGGCGACGACGAGTCCTACCGCATGCAGCTGAGCACGGAGCGGCTGAGCGGCGCAGGCACCGCCGGCAGCCTGGCCACGGCGAGCGGGACCCCGGTCGATGCGGAGCTGTCCATCGCCGAACAGGAGGTGCTGTTGGGCTGGCTGGACGGCCAACTCGACGACGCGTCCGGCGACGAAACCGACGCCGCCGAGTTACGGGCCCGGCTGGCCGGGGTGCTGGAGAACCTGCCGCAGGCCCTCAAACGTCACCTCGAGGCGCTGCTCGCGCTGGAGACCAGGATCGTCGAGACGACCGAGCGCCGGGAGGCGACCGTCGACCGTATCGCCGAGCGCGAACGCGCGGATCTGGAGGACTCGCTGCGCAGGCTGGCGCGCACGCTGCACGGTGCACTGACCCACCGGCACCGGGTCACCGCCGCAGGCAGGGTCGACTCCGGACGGACCATGCGGCGCAACATGCGCTTCGACGGCGTGCCGTTCGTCCCGGCCACCACCCGGCGCGCCGAGGACCGCCCCCGGCTGGTGGTGCTCGCCGACGTCAGCCTCTCGGTGCGCGCGACCTCACGATTCACGCTGAGCCTGGTGCACGGGCTGCAGGACCTGTTCACCCAGGTGCGCTCGTTCGCGTTCGTGGCCGAGGTCGCCGAGACCACCGAGCTGTTCCGCGACCATGCCGGTGAGCGGGCGCTGGGGTTGATCTTCGGGGGTGACGTCATCGATGTGGCCGCCAATTCCGACTACGGCGCCGTGTTCGGGGACTTTTTGGCCGAACACTCTTCGGCGGTGACCCGCCGCACGACCGTGTTGGTGCTCGGCGACGGCCGTAACAACGCCAAGGACCCGAACCTGGCGGCGTTCGAGGAGATCACCCGCCGCGCCCGCGAAACCGTCTGGCTGACCCCCGAACCGCGCTACTCGTGGGGCCTGGGCAGCTGCGATCTGCCGGCGTACGCCGAATACTGCGACCGGGTGCGCGTGGTGGCCGACCTGACCGGTCTCGAGCGCGCGGCGCACGACTTCGCGGCCGAGGCGGTCGGGCGGTGAGGAAAGCGCACGCCACGAACCGCGTCGAGGCGACCAGGCCGGGTCGTACCCTGGAGCATGCAATGTTGCCCGGGTCACATTCGGTGCGTCCGGGACGGGCAGGACGAGGCGAGACCGTGGCGAAGCTGGACATGAGAGGACCCACCTCGGCAGACACGCGTTACCCGACGCTGACGGCCGAAACCGATCGGGCCCACGCGGCGGTCGCTCCGCGGCTGCTGAAGTTCCACGCGCCGGAGATCGTGTTCGGCGTTGACTCGATGGCCGAGGCCGCGCATGCCGCGCTGCGCCTCGGTGCGCTGCGTCCCATGCTGGTGACCGACCCCGGGCTGATCGCGGCGGGCTGGGTCGACGAGATGGTCGCGCATCTGCGTGAGCAGGGTGTGCGGGCGGTCGTCTGGAACGACCTCACGCCCAACCCGAAAGATCACGAGATCGCCGCCGGCTATCAGCGTTACGCCGAGCAGGGTTGCGACGTGCTCGTGGCCGTCGGCGGCGGATCGGTCATCGACGCCGCCAAGGGAATTGCCATCCTAGCCGCCAACGGTGGCGACATCCTCGACTACGAGGGCGTCGACAAGGCGCAGGTGCCCATCCCGCCGCTGGTGGTGGTCCCCTCGACGTCGGGGACCGGGGCCGACGTGTCGCAGTTCTGCATCGTCACCGACACCACCCGCAACACCAAGATCACGATCCTGGGCCGCGCGCTGGTGCCCGACACCACCGTCATCGACCCTCGTTTGCTGACCACGATGCCGGATTGGCTCAACGCGGCCACCGGTCTGGACGCCCTCACGCACGGCATCGAGGCGTTCGTGTCGCTGGGCCACAACCAGCTGACCGACCACCACGCGCTGCGGGCCGTGCAGATGGTGACCGACAACCTGGTCTGCACCATGGAGCGGCCCGCCGAGATGTCGGCACGCGTGCTGATGGCCCAGGCTGCCCTCGAAGCCGGGCTGGCGTTCACCAACGCGATCCTCGGCGCCGCGCACGCGATGAGTCACCAGGTCGGGGGCCTGCTCGACCTGCCGCACGGGGTGATCAACGGGGTGTTGCTGCCGCACGTGGTGCGGTTCAACGCCGAAGCCGACCCGCAGCCCTACGCCGTCATCGCCACCTGCCTCGGGGTGGCCGATCCGCGGTCCCCGGCGGCCGAGGCCGCGTTGGCGCTCGCCGACCGCATCGATCGGCTGGCCCGCGACGTCGGGGTGCCGCGGGGGCTCGCCGCGCTCGGGGTGCGTCACGAAGACCTGCCGCGGCTGGCCCGCTCCGCGTTGCAGGACGCCTGCATGAGCACCAATCCGCGCCCCGCCGACGAAGAGCAGATGCGCGCGCTGTTCCAGGCGGCGATGTGACGCCCGCCGGGGCGGCCCCGTGACCGCCCCCGATCTGGCGCGGCTGACCGGGCTACGGTCGGGCAAGGGAAGCTTCTATCCCGAATTGCGGGTCACGGCTCAGCGTCTGCACCGCACGGTGACGGCGCTGGACACCATCTCGCGCGCGCTGGTGCGGACCACCGAAGGGCCGGAGAACCTGGTGCGCGCGGTCGCCGAGGCGGCCCGCGCCCACCTCGACGCGGAGTGGGTGCTGCTCGCCCTGGCCGACGGCGCGCTGCCCGAGGCCAGTGTCCGGCACCTCATCGTCGACTCGGACGGGGTGGTGTACGCCTTCGAAGGGCTCTCCGAAGCCCGCGACCCCGGTCCTCACCTGCCCGACGCGGTGCTCAACCGGCTCAACGACATCTTGCGCGGGCAACTCGCGCAGTTCCGCTCGCCGGTCATCGAGAGCCGGCACGCCCACGTGCCCATCGAGCTCGACGGAGACGTGATCGGCGCGTTCGCGGCGTGGACGCCCACGCACCGCACCCTCGACGAGACCGACGCGGTGGTGATGCGCATCCTGGCCGGGCAGACCGCGGTGGCGTTGCAGAACTCGGCGCTGTTCACCAAGTCGCTGGCACTGCTGGCGCAGTCCGAGGCGCGCAACGCCGAGCTCCTGGCGACCCAGCGGGAACTCGGTGCCGCCCAACGCCATCAGGTGCTCGACTCCGAACGTCACCGCATCGCGCGCGAGCTGCACGACAGCGTCGCGCAGACCGTGCTGTCGGCAGGTATGCAGATCCAGGTGTGCCGCAGTGAGATCGACGGCCTCGACGGTCGCGAGGACCTGGGGGAGCGACTGGACCTGGCCAAGGATCTGACCCGATCGGCGAGCGAGCAGCTGCGCTCGGCGATCTATGCGCTCAACCAGCCCGGCGACGACGCCCATCGGTCCAGCCTGGCCGAGATGCTGGCCCAGCTGGCCACCGTGCACATGCCCGAAGATCTGCGGGTGGGCCTGCGGGTCACGGGTCCGCGGGTCGAACTGCCCGGCGAGGTCGAACACGCGCTGCTGCGCATCGCCGGGGAGGCACTGTTCAACACCGCCATGCACGGCAACGCCACCCGAGCGCAGCTGCGCTTGACCTACGACGACTTCGGCGTGAGCCTGGCGATCGCCGACGACGGCACCGGTGACCCGGCCAAGATGCGGTTGATCCTGCAGCTGGCCGAGGCCACCGACGTCGACGGCCGACACCGCGGCCTGGCCAACATGCGTGCCCGCGCCCACGAACACGGCGGCACATTCGAGGTCCACCGCGCCCGCATCGGCGGTGTCCGGGTGGTGGCCCGCATCCCGTACCCGCAGTCGGATCCAGAAGAAAGCTGCCACCCATGAGCGAGATCCGGCTTGTGCTCGTCGACGACCACGCGATCCTGCGGCAGGGGTTGCGCTCGGTCCTGGAACGCGCCGACGATCTGGTCGTCGTCGGCGAGGCCGCCTCGGAGGCGGAAGCCGAAGCGGTGGTGCGGGCCACCGCTCCCGACGTCGTGCTTCTCGACCTCAAGCTGTCGGCCGGCTCGGAGTTCGAGGGACTGACGTTGTGCACCAAGCTCTCTGCGGCCTACCCCGACCTCGGGCTGTTGGTGCTCACCACCTTCCTCGACGAGGACCTCGTGGTGCGGGCGGTGCACGCCGGCGCCCGCGGCTACGTCGTCAAGGACGTCGACACCACCGAACTGGTCCGTGCCATCCGCGCGATCTCGGCGGGCGACAGTGCGTTCGACTCCCGCAGTGCCGCAGCCGTGGTGCGCTCGATGTCCGGTCGCGCCGAGGCACGTCAGCAGCTCACCGACCGCGAGCTGGAGGTGTTGCGTCTGCTGGCGGCGGGGTTGTCCAACAACAAGATCGGCGAGAAGCTCTACATCTCGGCGACCACCGCGAAGTTCCATGTCAGCAACATCATGCGCAAGCTCGAGGTCAGCCGCCGGGCTGAGGCGGTGTACGCGGCCAGCAAGCGCGGCCTGATCTGAGGGGGGCGCGACCGCGCGCTCAACCTGCTCGGCGATCCAGGATCAGCCAGCCGCCGTGATGATCGTGGACGTGCGCCGTCCACCCGGGATGAGCCGAGCAGGTGGCCGTCGCCAGCGCTTGCAACACAGCCGGATCGAACCGCTGCACATGGCCGTAACAGGCACGCGGCTCGGCTTCGTAGGGGACGGCGACGATCACGCGGCGGCGGGCGAGCCGCACCGCCTCGTCCAGCACAGCGGTGATCGACGCGGTGGGCAGATGCTCGATCAGATGCAGCGCGGTGACGGTGTCTGCGCACCCGTCGGGCAGCGGGGCATCGGCGGCGTCACACACCAGCGTGTGCAGAGGCCGCCGCATCTCGGTGCTCATCTCGGCCAACAGGCGCATCACCGGCGCGCTGAGATCGGTGGCCAGCACGTCGAATCCCTGCTGTGTCAGCCGTAACGGGAAGAACCCGAAACACGAACCGAGGTCGATCACCTGCCGGCCCCGCACCTGGCCCGCGGCGAAGGCGTGGATCGGCGCGAACGCGGCGGTGCCCTCCTCCAGGCGCGCGACGGAGTTGCGGTAGAAACGCGCCCACGAGTCAAGTCCCCCAACGACTGTCGAGCGCACGACACCGGTGAAGACCAACTCGAACTCGGTCTGCCCCCGCAATACGCCACTGTCGACCAGCTCGTCGGCCAACATGACGGCCAGATCGTCGGACAGCTCGTCGGGGGTCAGGTCGTGGTCGACGAGCAGCACCTCCCCGTACCGTTGCACGCAGAATCGCGTTGTGCACGTGGCAGTCTGGGCGGCGTGCCGGTGATGCGGATTCCGGCGGCGCCGCACCCGGACACCGGCGCAGCTCCACACGCCGGCATCGCTGGGGGCGAGCGGGTCGAGCAGCGCGGCGGTCACAGCCCCAACGCTATTGATCGATGAGCTGGACGCGCGCGCTCCGAACGGGTGGATCGTCGCGCCCGTCCGGGCGGGCAGGTCCTGCCCGGTTGGCGAGTGCCCCGTGGGCACCGGGTGCCATAACGTCGAGGCACACCACGTCGGGAAGGAGCCGCCATGGAGCGTATCGCCAACGAAGAGCTGGACGCCGAGATCGTCACCGAGACCCTGGTCGAGGAAGTGTCGATCGACGGAATGTGCGGGGTCTACTGAGATGGCTGCCACCGGTTGGTTCGAGACGGTCGCCGAGGCTCAGCGGCGTGCCCAGAAGCGGTTGCCGCCCAGTGTCTACAGCGCTCTGGTGGCCGGCTCCGAGAAGGGCGTCACGGTCGGTGACAACCTCTCGGCGTTCAGCGAGATCGGGTTCGCCCCACACGTCGCGGGGCTGTCCGCCAAGCGCGATATGGCGACGACGGTCATGGGGCAGTCACTGTCTATGCCCGTACTCATCTCCCCCACAGGGGTCCAGGCCGTCCACCCGGACGGTGAAGTGGCGGTGGCACGCGCTGCTGCGGCACGCGGCACCGCCATCGGTCTGTCCTCGTTCGCCAGCAAGTCGGTCGAGGAGGTCGCGGCGGCGAACCCGCAGACCTTCTTCCAGATGTACTGGACCGGTGGCCGGGACCGGCTGCTCGCCCGGATGGAACGTGCCCGACGGGCCGGTGCGGTGGGTCTGATCATCACCACGGACTGGTCGTTCTCCAGCGGACGGGACTGGGGCAGCCCGGCGATCCCCGAGAAGATGGACTTACGGGCGATGCTGCGCTTCGCGCCCGAGGGCCTGCGCCGGCCTCGCTGGCTCGCCGAGTTCGCCAAGGCCGGCAAAATTCCCGATCTGACCGCCCCCAACCTGGCCGACGGGGGCGAGGCTCCGACGTTCTTCGGCGCCTACGGCGAATGGATGCAGACTCCGCTGCCGACATGGGAGGACATCGGGTGGCTGCGGGAGCAGTGGGGCGGGCCGTTCATGCTCAAGGGCGTGATGCGTGTCGACGATGCCAAGCGTGCCGTCGACGCCGGGGTCAGCGCCATCTCGGTCTCCAACCACGGCGGCAACAACCTCGACGGCACCCCGGCACCGATCAGGGCACTGCCGGCGATCGCCGACGCGGTCGGTGATCAGATCGAGATCGTTCTCGACGGCGGGATCCGACGGGGCAGCGACGTCGTCAAGGCGGTCGCTCTCGGCGCGCGGGCGGTCATGATCGGCCGCGCCTATCTGTGGGGACTGGCCGCCGGTGGTCAGAGCGGCGTGGAGAATGTGCTCGACATCCTGCGTGGCGGAATCGATTCCGCGCTGCTGGGGCTCGGTCTGTCGTCGATCGACGAGCTCAGAGCCGCCGACCTCGTCATCCCCGACGGCTTCCGCCGCGACCTCGGCGCCTGACGGCTACGCGGGTTTGTGGGCGGTGAGCAGGAACGCGGGCATCTTCATCCGGCCGCGGTCGTCGCGCCCGTGTTCGGGCATCGAGAACTCCGGGGTATCGGGCATGTTCGCATGGATGAACGCCGGCCGGATCTCGTCGATCGACCAGTACCGCCCCACCGCGGCACGCAACTCGTCCTCGTCGACCCCGTTGGGCTTGGTCTCCATCTCGGCGGGAAACGCATCCTCGGCGAAGACGAGCACATAGTAGGTTGCCCCCGGCGCGGCCGCGCGGAACACCGCCTGCTGGTACGCATCCCGCGCCTCGACCGGCAGCGAGTGGAACAGCGTCGAGTCGATGATCGTGTCGAAGCGGTTGTCGAAGCCGGTGAAGCTGGTGATGTCGTCCTGCACGAACGTCGCAGTGGACAGCCCGCGCTCCTCGGCCGCACGGCGCGCGGCCGCCACAGCAGTGGGGGTGAGCTCGATGCCGACCACGGTGAAACCCTGTGCCGCCAAGGCCAACGACAGCTCGGCGTAACCACACCCGGCGTCGAGCACCTCACCGCGCACCCCACCGGTGTCGATCAGCGCCGCCAGCTCCGGCTGGGGCTCGCCGATGTTCCACGGCGGCGCCCCCTCGAACCCGGGGCTCTCGCCGCGATAGGCGCTGTCCCAGTCCATCACCTCTGAGCTATCCGGTGCCATGAGACCAACCTACGCCGGCACCTCCCACGTGTGCACCGGCTCGTTGCTGTGCATGCCCTGGCAGTACAACCGCAGCATCTCGGCCAGCGCATCAGGCCGGCTCAGGCCGCGGCCCTGCAGCGCTTCGACCGTCAGGGACTGCCAGGCGGCTCCGTTGCGGCCGGACTTCGCGCGGCCCTCGATGACGCCGAGATAGCGGTCCCGGACCTCGGCGGCCACCTCCCACCTGCGCAGGCCCTCGTCGGCCAGCGGGAGCAACTGACGCAGCACGAGCTCGTCGGGAGTCACCTCGCCGAGCTCGGGCCAGTACAGTCGGGCCTGCATGCCGTTCTGGGCCGCCTCCAGGAAGTTGGCATGAGCCGCAGCGAAACTCATCTTCGTCCACAACGGGCGATCCTCTTCGGACAGCGCACGCAGCGCCCCGTAGTAGAACGCCGAGTTGGCCATCATGTCCAACACGGTCGGCCCGGCCGGGAGGACACGGTTCTCCACCCGCAGATGCGGTCTGCCCTCGACGACGTCGTAGACCGGACGGTTCCACCGGTAGATGGTGCCGTTGTGCAGACGCAACTCCGAGAGCTTCGGGGTGCGCCCGTCGGCCAGTTCGGCCACCGGGTCCTCATCGGACATCTCCGGCAGCAGCGACGGGAAGTAGCGCACGTTCTCTTCGAACAGATCGAAGATCGACGTGATCCACCGTTCACCGAACCACACCCGGGGGCGGACCCCCTGGGTCTTGAGCTCATCGGGTCGGGTGTCGGTGGCCTGGGCGAACAACTCGATCCGGGTCTCGGCCCACAGGTGATGCCCGAAGAAGAACGGGGAGTTGGCCCCCAGCGCCAACTGGGGTCCGGCCAGCACCTGCGCGGCGTTCCAGTTGTCGGCGAAATCGGCGGGGGAGACCTGCAGATGCAATTGCATGCTGGTGCAGGCTGATTCGGGGGCGATCGAGGCGGTCTGCAGGCTGAGCCGCTCGGGGCCCGCGATGTCGATCATGATGTCCTCGCCGCGCGCGGTGAAGATCGAGTCGTTGAGCGCCTGGTAGCGCACCGACTCGCTCATCCAGCTGCCGGTGAGGTGTTCGGGCATCAACGTCGGCAGGATGCCGATCATCACGATGTGCGCGCCGTCGGTGCTGGCCTTGGCCTCGGCGGCGTTGAGGCTGGCACGCACGTCGGCTTCCAGGTCCAACGCCGCACGCCCGGGCAGCCGGCGCGGCGGCACGTTGAATTCGATGTTGTAGGCACCCAATTCGGTCTGGTACGCCGGGTCGGCGATCGCGGCCAGCACCTCGGAGTTGCTCATCGCCGGCTGATACTCCGCGTCGACCAGGTTGCACTCGATCTCCATGCCGGTCAGCGGCTTCTCGAAGTCGAAGCTGGACTTGGCGAGCATCGTCTCGAAGACGTCGAGGCACAGCTGAACCTTGCGCCGGTAGTCGCGCCGGTGCCCCGGTCCGAAGCTGGTGTGCTTGAGTTCCTCACCCACTCCGCCATTGTCGGGGAGGCGGGGGCTTTGCGTGGGTTTGTGCCCAGATTCAGTGTGGCCGCGTCGCGAGCACCACCTGCGGGCTGAGCAGACCTCCGCGCAACGTCACCTCGATGTCGGGGTCGGCATACGCGGCCAGCGCCCGCAACGCCGAGGGGCTGTACGCGCGCAGCGAACTGATGACGCCGTCGTGCACGAACGGCACCAGCGGTGCGAACGGCAGCATCGTGGCCAGCCGAAGCAGGTGCAGCGGCGCGGGCGGCCGCGGCAGATCGACGATGAGCAACCGGGTCGCCACCCGCGTGCCCTCGGCGAACACCCGGGCAGCTGCTTCAGGCGCCAGATGGTGGAACGACAGTGCGAACACCGCCAGGTCGAACTCGTCGTCGCCGGCGTCCATGGCGGTGGCGTCCATGGTCCGCACCGTCGCCCGGGGATGGTGGCCGAGCTGCCCGGCGGCGATCGCACGGACGGATTCTTCGTCGACGTCGGTGACGGTCAACCGCGCTGTCGGATGCCAGTCGAGCAGTCGGCGGGACAGCCCGCCGTGGCCGGCGCCGAGTTCCAGGATGCGCGGATCGGCGACATCGGCGACCTCGTCGAGGACGAGCTGGGCGAACCTGTCGTGGTTGCCGAACACCTCGCCGGTCCAGTCCAGGGCCCGGATCACGCTGCGCTTGCGTGCCTCGTCCGCAGCCTCGACGGAGTCCCGGTCCAGGTACTCCGGTCGGTCGGTCTGCAGCAGTCGGTCCAGACACGACGCGTCCGGCCCGCCGCGCGGCATCGCGGCGATGCCCCTATCCACCGATGTGGTGCCCATGGCCTCCATCATGACCGAGCGGTCAGCCGGCGGCATCCAGCTCGGCCTTGACGTCGGCATCGAGGGCGATGTCGGCGACCGCGGTGTTCTCCTCCAGATGAGCCACCGAGGACGTGCCGGGGATGAGCAGCACGTTGGGGGCCACCGAGAGCGTCCAGGCCAGCGCGATCTGCGCCGGAGTCCGGCCGAGCCGGCCGGCTTCGCGGGCAACGGCAGGGTGGCCGAGGACCGGGTTGTCGGCGGTGAACCCCGATCCCAGCGGGAAGAACGGCACGAACGCGATGGCGTGTTCGGTGCACAGGTCCAGCAGCGGCTGCGAGGTGCGGTCGACGAGGTTGTAGGCGTTCTGGACGCAGACGATCTCGGTCTGATCCAGGGCGATCCGCAGATGGTCGACGCTGACGCTGCTCAGTCCGATGCCGTCGATGAGCCCTTCGTCACGCGCGGCGGCCATCGCGTCGAGCTGGCGGGGAAACAGATCGGGATCGACGTCACCGGGGGCGTTCGGGTCGCCGCCGGAGAAGACCCGCAGATTCACCGCGGCGAGCCGGTCGACGCCGAGGGCCGACAGATTCTCCTCGATGCTGCGGCGCAGTTCATCGGGTTGCTGCGCAGCCACCCAGCCGCCCTGATCGTCGCGGGCGGCACCCACCTTGCTGACCAGCGTCAAATTGGCCGGGTACGGGTGCAGGGCCTCACGGATCAGTTCGTTGGCCACATTCGGCCCGTAGAACTGCGCGGTGTCGATGTGGTCGATTCCGAGTTCGATTGCCCGTCGCAGGACGGCGACGGCCTCGTCGTGGTCGCGCGGCGGACCGAAGACGCCGGGTCCGGGCAACTGCATGGCGCCGAAGCCGACGCGACCGACCGTGTGGGTGCCGAGAGGGAAGGTGTCCATATCGGATACCGACGCGGATCCGGCGCGATTTAGTCCCCTGGCGGGGCTCTACCGCGCCGGATCCGCCGAGGCGCTAGTCCTCTCCGAGGACGCCGTACACCTCGCGGCGGGCCTTGTTGACGATCGCCACGATGCGCTCCTGCTGGTCCTCGGACGCCGCGAACGCCGCCTGCCGGACCGCCCCGAGGAGCTGGGCCGCCGCGTTGCGCAGGTCGGCTTCCGCGGGCTCGATGTCGTCGGCGAGCCCGTGCCACGGCGGCGTCTCGACCTTGGTCGCGGCGGCCCGGCCGTCCTCGGTCAGCTCGAACAGCTTCCTGCTGCCCTCGCTGTCACCGGCGGCGATGAGGCCCTCGTCTTCGAGTAGCTGCAGCGTCGGGTACACGGAGCCGGGGCTGGGCTTCCAGACGTTCTGGCTGCGTTCGGCGATCTCCTGGATCATTTCGTAGCCGTGCATCGGGCGCTCGGTCAGCAACGACAGAATCGCGGCGCGAACGTCGCCGCGCTTGCCACGCCGTCCGCCGCGGCGACCCCCGCGGGGGCCGGGGCCGAAGCCGAACCCGCCTCGAGGATCGAAGCCGAAGTCGAAGCCGCCGCGCGGATCGAAACCGGCGCCTCGACCGCGCCCGAAGCCCGGGCCGAAGCCGGGTCCCATGGACTCGGAACCGGCGTGCTCGCCCAAGTGGCCGCGCAACTCGCGGCGAGCCTGACGGTGTTGGTGGTGCAGCGACCGGCGATCGATGGGGCCGAAGCCGAAGCCGCCGGCGGGTGCGCTGAATGGGTGGTTCATCTGTGTGTCCTCACGAATTCGGGGAAACGCACCATGCGTTTCCGATGGCTCAACGATATATCGAAAACTATCGCGATGCAACGACTCGGGGAGCGACGGGTGTGCGGAGTTTGCCGCCGGGCGTTGTCGTGGCCGAACTCGACGGGGGCGCGACGGAGCCGTCGCTGAGGCAGAACAGGGTCCTGGCAGCGTCGATCCGCAGCTGTGGCAGTCGATTTCGATCGTGAATCGCGTCGGACCGCATGTCCGCACGCGGTCGGGTGGGTTACCGCTCCGGTTCGGTGCGGTGGTCGATGGCCCGGGCCAGCCAGCGCGCCCAGTCGGCTTCCATGGCCGCCGTGCGCAACCCGAACTCGAGCGCGGCGCGGGCGAAGAAGGCAGTGTCCGAGTCGCCCCACTCGACGGAGTCGCGGATGTGCTCGTAGCGGGCCAGTGCATGGTCTGCGGAGTCGGCCATGCGGGAGGCGTAGTCGCGCGCCTGGCCGGCTGGGATTTCGCCGAGGAGGAACACCCGAAGCACCTCGGGCCGGCGCAGTGGCGTGTCGTCGTGCGGCCGGGTGATCCACGCCAGCAGGTCGACCCGCCCGGATTCGGTGATGCCGTACTCCTTGCGCCCGCGCGGGCCGACGTTGGTGACCTCGATCAGCCCGTCGGCGGCGAGCTTGTTCAGTTCACCGTAGAGCTGGCTCTGGGTCGCAGGCCACACGTTGGCCATCGACACCTCGAACCGTTTCAGCAGGTCGTATCCACTGCCGGGCTGCTGGGCCAACAGGCCGAGGGTGGCATAGCGCAGGCTCACGGCCAGCATCGTACGGCGGGGCGGATGGCTGGAAAGACATTCCACTATTGACATGTCAGAATTGGTATGTGAATGTGGTAGACATCTCACAGGAGGTTGCAGACCATGACCGAAACCGCCACCGACCACGACGATCCGACACTGTTCGGGACCGGGGACTTCTTCCAGCGCGGCAACTACGCGCCCGTCGCCGACGAGCTGACCGAACACGATCTTCCGGTCACCGGAGCCATACCGGCCGAACTGAGCGGGTGGTACCTGCGCAACGGACCCAACCCCCGCTCGGCGACAGGGCACTGGTTCACCGGAGACGGCATGATCCACGGCGTCCGACTCGAAGGGGGGCAGGCCAAGTGGTATCGCAACCGCTGGGTGCGCACCGACAGCTTCGATGATCCCCGACCCTTCTACAACGCCGACGGCACCCGCAACCTCCGTGTCAGCGTGGCCAACACCCACGTGGTCAACCATGCCGGAAAAACGTTGGCGCTGGTGGAATCGTCGCTGCCCTATCAGATCACCGACGAACTCGAAACCGTCGGCGCGTACGACTTCGACGGCAAGCTCGTCGACGCGATGACCGCACACCCGAAGATCTGCCCCGTCACCGGTGAACTGCATTTCTTCGGATACGGCAGCCTCTTCGCGCCGCATGTGACCTACCACCGCGCCGACGCCGACGGAAACCTGATCATCGATCGCCCGATCGACGTGCCCGCGCTGACGATGATGCACGACTTCGCGTTGACGGCGAACTTCGTGGTGTTCCTCGACCTGCCGATCGTGTTCGATGTCGACTTCGCCCGCAACGGGACCGGCGACATGCCCTACCGCTGGGACGACGGCTACGGGGCCCGGCTCGGTGTGCTGCGGCGCGACGACCCGTTCGGGGAGGTGCGCTGGTTCGACATCGATCCGTGTTACGTCTTCCACGTGGCCAACGCCCACGACGACGGCAACACCATTGTGTTGCAGGCGGTCCGGTACCCGGAACTGTGGCGAGACGACGCCGGCTTCGACGCCCAGGCAGTCATGTGGACGTGGACGATCGACATGCAGCGGGGCACCGTGTCCGAACGCCAGCACGACGACCGGGTCGTGGAATTCCCGCGCATCGACGATCGACTCGCCACGCTGCCGGCCCGCTACGCGGTCACCGTCGGCGACGCCCGGCTGATCCGTCACGACCTGCGCACCGGCAGCACGGTCGAACACCGATTCGGCACCGCCGACGCTCCCGGTGGGCCGGGGGAGGCGGTGTTCGTGCCGTCCACGGTGGGGCCCGCCGACGAGAGCAGCGGCTGGTATGTCGCCTACGTCTACGATCCTGCCCGCAACGGCAGCGACCTCGTCATCATCGACGCCTCCGACTTCACCGGCCCACCGGTCGCCAGAATCGCATTGCCGCAACGGGTTCCCTACGGTTTTCACGGGAACTGGATCGCCGACTGAGCGCTCAGGACGGTGGCGCGAACCCGTCCGTGCGGGGCGCGGCGGGTGGCCCGGGTGGGGCTGGGGGCGGCGGCGACCCGGGATGCGACGGCGGAGAGGCGGGGCCCGGCCAACCCGGTGGTGGGGACGGCTGCAGACGAATCATCTCGCGCCGGTGCCGCTCGGCGAGGACAGCGGCCAACGCCATCGCAGGCGGCGTGCCTGCCGGCGGCGGGGGAGAGATTCGCGACAGGACATCCGAGCCGATCCGGTAGGCCATCTGATCACGCACCTGGGGATGCAATTGCGATGCCCGGGAAAGGAACTGCCGGGCCAGCTCGGCCTGCTCGGCGTCCAGCCCGGACAGCTCCAGCGTGGCCGCCCACCACGCCAGCTGTGGCGGCATGGTCGGTGGCGGCGAAAGGCGCGGGGCCCGTTCGGTGATCACCAGAGTTCCGGCGAAGATGTCACCGATGCGTTTGCCCTTCGGAGAGATCAGGCTGCAGATGACGGCCGGGCCACCGGTCAGCATCCAGATCTCGATCACCCCGGCCAACGCGCGGAACAGCGCCTGGCGGAACCGTTCCGGGCCACCGTCGTCGGAGACCACCCGAAGTCCCAGCGCCATCTTGCCCAAGGTCCTACCGCGGGTGGCGGTTTCGAAGATCACGGGATAGCCGACCAGTGCGAGCACGGTGAAGATGATCAGCACCGCGGCCGAGAACGCCGAATCGAACTGGGCCAACGTGGTCGCCCAGAGCATCACGCCGACGACGTAGAGCACGAAGATGACGACGATGTCGATGAGGATCGACAGTGCCCGCACCGGCAGCTGAGCGATCTGGACGTCGAGCACCACCGCGTCCCCGGTGACCACGGGCTGCTGCGAACCGACCATAACCGCTCACGCTACTAGCATGGCCGGCGTGGATGTCGACGCGTTCGTGATGGCCAACCGGGCCTCGTGGGACCGCCTCGAGCACCTCGTGAAGAAGCGCCGACGGCTCAGCGGAGCCGAGGTCGACGAGTTGGTCGAGCTCTACCAGCGGGTGTCGACCCATCTGTCCATCGTGCGGTCGTCGTCGTCGGATGCGGTGCTCGTGGGCCGGCTGTCGGGTCTGGTGGCGCGCGCCCGCTCGGTGGTGACCGGGGCGCATGCGCCGCTGCGGCAGGAGTTCATCCGATTCTGGACGGTGTCCTTCCCGGTGGTCGCCTACCGGTCCTGGCGGTGGTGGCTGGGTTCGGCGGTCGGCTTCTTCGTGGTGGCGATCGTGATCGCCGCGTGGATCGCGAACAACCCCGAGGTGCAGGCCGCCATCGCCACGCCCGAGGAGATCGACCAGCTGGTCAACAACGACTTCGCCGCCTACTACAGCGAGAACCCGGCCGGGTCGTTCGCGCTCAGCGTCTGGGTGAACAACGCGTGGATCGCCGTGCAGTGCATCGCCTCGGCGATTCTGCTGGGCATCCCGATTCCGTGGGTGCTGTACAACAACGCGCTGAATCTGGGCCTCAGCGCCGGCCTGATGTTCGGCGCGGGCAAGGGCGATGTGTTCCTGGGTCTGATCACCCCACACGGGCTGATCGAGCTGACGGCCGTGTTCCTGGCCGCGGGCGCGGGGATGCGGCTGGGCTGGTCGGCCATCTCGCCCGGCGACCGGCCCCGCGGGCAGGTGCTGGCCGAGCAGGGCCGCGCGGTGATCGCCGTCGCCGTCGGCCTGGTGGCGGTGCTCGTGGTCGCCGGCCTCGTCGAGGCGTTCGTCACGCCGTCCCCGCTGCCGACCTTCGCGCGCATCGCGATCGGTGTCGCCGTCGAGGCGGCGTTTCTGGGCTACGTGGTCTACTTCGGCGCGCGAGCGGCGCGCGCCGGGGAGACCGGCGACGTTGCCGACGCGCCCGACGTGCTGCCTACGGCGTGACCCCGGCAGTACCGCTGCGGCGGGCCCGGACGAGTCGCACGGCATAGATCACGGCGCTCACGCCGAACAGCGCGGCCGTCAACAACAGCCACCGCCCGAGGAACGGTTCCTGGGTCTGCCCGGTGGCGGCCAGATAGGTGCGTGAACCCTGCTCGATGATGCCCGGCAGGAACATCAGCAGCGTCAATCCCGCCGCCAGCGCGGGTACCCGGACGTAGTTCACCACCGGCACGGCGGACCGGTGACCGCCGCGCGGTCGGGTGACCCGCAGCAGCACCCGGTCGGCCAGCGCGTAGACCGGGAACAACACGAGATCGTGCACGATGATGGCCGCAGCGAACCACACCGCGATCGACTGCCACCACGTCGTCGGATTCCACAGCGCGCTCACCCCGAGCGTGGCGATCACCGCGCCGAACAGGGCGAACCCGGCGATGAGCACCAGCAGGTGCCACGGATGCGAACCGTAGATCGTGCGGAACCCGGCGGTCAGCGTGCTCACCGGGGGTCCGTCCGGAACTCGATGCCGCGCACCCACTTGGTGTTGTGCACGCCGGGTAGCGCGGGGACGATGATGCGCGCCGGGAAGCCGTGATCCAGCGACAGGTCGACACCGTTGACCTGCAACGCCAGCAGCGAATCGGCGTGACGCACCTGGTTGGCCTGCAGCCTGGCGCTGTTGAACGCGCCGAAGCGTTCGATGGACGTCACCTGCGCCCATTCGGGTTCGGCCACCCCAGCCAGCTGAGCGAGGTCGCGCAGCCGCACGCCCGTCCACGTCTGCGTGGTCGACCATCCCTCGACGCAGGCGATCGGCAGTACCGCGGTGTGCTGGGTCATGGCGCTGAGCGTGGCGCGATCCAGCACAACCGGCTCCGCACCGCCGGTGAGGGTGAGACGCCAGCTGTCGCCGGTGTTCTGGGGGTTGATCCCGGCCGCGACCGCGGTCCGGTTGACCTGGAAGTCGTTGGGACCGTCACCGAGGCTGCGGCCGCGCGGCAGCAGCAATGCCGCGTGGCGGGTCCAGCCGCCGATGGTCTGACCGAGGGTGAGCACGGCGACGAACGTCGCGCCGCCGCCGACGAGCGCCAACGCGCCTCGCCGGCTCAGGGTGGCGGGCGCCGGGTCGGAGCTGACCAGCCCGTCCGGCTCGTGGGGCTCCGCGACCGTGTCCTCGCGGCTGGTGCGTAGCACCTCGCGCATCGACCGTGACCGCAGGCTCGACCACATTCGGGGTGCCTTGATGGCGACATGAACCACGAAGCCGGCGATGAACACCCAGGCGCCGTAGTAGTGCGCGGTGTAGAAGCTGAACCCGAAGATGTAGTCGTACTGGATGTTGAGCACCCCGGTGACGATCTCGAACAGGATGCCGCCCACGAGCATCAGCAGCGACACCCGCTCCAGCACCTGGGCGATCGAGCGTGACGGGGGCCAGACGAACAGCCGCGGAATCACCGACCACAGCTTGGCCAGCACCACCGGGATCAGGATCAGTCCCAACCCGACGTGCAGACCCTGGTTGAGACGGTACAGCCAGGACGGGTCGGTGGGCCAGTCGAAGGTCGGCAGCTTCAGCCACCCGACATCGCCGGGGATGGCCTGCCCCAGTTGCGGTCCGTAGGCGATGTAGGACAGCAGCCCGGTGATCGTCACCACCGGCAGGGTCACCAACAGCACCGCCCCGAACACCGATGTCAGCCACGGTCCGCGCAGCGGACTGCGCCAGCGCTGGACCCGCTTCATCCCCGGCGGCGGATGACGGTCCAGCGTGCGCCACGCCGCCTCCGGAAACCCGTAACCCTCCCGGTCGTCGTCGGTCACGGCACCGCCGCGAGGCTGGCGACCACCCGCGTACCCAGCCGGTGCAGGCCGGCCAGGGTGAGGCCGGCCTGTTCGGCCAGCAGGGCGGCGCTGTCGGCGCCGACACGCGCCCAGGGGAACCACTCGCCGATCGCATCGGACGATTCGAGCCTGATCCGGCTGGTCACCACGCCGGTGAACGTCGGGTCGAGCTCCACGAGGCAGCGCCCACCCCGGCGCAGCAATTGCGCTGCGACGCCCAGGAGGCGCTGGGGGTCACCGCCCAACCCCACCGTCCCGTCGGCCAGCAGCACGGTCGCCCACTGTCCCATCCCCGGCAGCGGTCCGAAGACGTCGCCGTGCAGAACCGGGGTGCCGCGCCGACGCGCCAGCCCTACCGCCGTGGCCGACTGGTCCACCCCCAGCGCGGGAATGCCGCGCCGGACCAGACCGGCCACCAGCCGGGCGGGCCCGCAGCCCAACTCGATCGTGGGCCCGTCACACATGGCGATCACCGCGGTGTCGAACGGCTCGTCTGCGCCGTGGCCGCCCAACCACTGGGCGACCGGCAGGTCAGACACTCCACCACGCGCGTCGCGGATCCAGCATCCCTCGCCGCCCAGCGCCCGCTCGTAGAGCTGTCCCAGCATCGTCACCCCGCACTCGGTTCCGCAGCCCGCCGGTGCGCGCTGGGTGGGTCGCCGTCGACCGGCAGGCCACCTCAGTGATTCTGCAACAGTGCGACGCGTCCACGTGGAAATCTCAATACCCGCCGTTTTCGTTCTCAAGCCGGGGCGGGGAACCGTCAGACTTCGTTAACCGACGGCCTACAGGCGGCCCGCGGCCTTCATCGCGAGGTAGTGATCGGCCAGGGCGGGGGCGAGTTCGTCCGGCGGAGCGTCGACGACGTCGACACCGAGGCCGCGCAGCCGCGCCGCCACCTCGCGGCGGTCGTTGCGGGCCCGCTCCGCCGCCGCGGCGTCGTAGACGGCCACCGCGTCGGAGCGTCCCGCGGCCAGGCTGTCGACCCGCGGGTCCGCCACCGCGGCCAGCATCACCCGGTGCTTGGCGGTGAGCTGCGGAATCACCCCGATCAGGCCCTCGTCGATCGCCGACGCGTTCAGGTCGGTCAGCAGCACCACCAGCGCGCTGCGCCGCTCGCGGCGCTGCACGGCGGCGACCATCGACCGCGCGTCCGATTCGACCAGAGCGGGCTCCAACGGCGCCATCGCGTCGACCAGTTGGGCCAGCAACTCGGTGCGCGAGGCGTTGAGAACGCCGGCGCGGGTGACGCGATCGTGGGCGAGGAAGTCGACGTGGTCACCGGCGCGGGCTGCCAGCGCGGCAAGCAGCAACGCGGCATCCATCGACCAGTCCAGTCGCGGCCAGCCGCTCAGATCGGCCCCGGTGGGGTCCACGCCCACCCGACCGGCCGACGTCCTTCCGGTGTCCAGCACGATCACCACCCGGCGGTCCCGCTCGGGCCGCCACGTCCGCACCACCACGTCCGCGCGTCGCGCCGTCGCCCGCCAGTCGATCGAGCGGATGTCGTCCCCGACCACATACTCGCGCAGCGAATCGAATTCGGTGCCCTGTCCGCGGATCAGCACCGGCGTCATGCCCTCCAGTTCGCGCAACCGGGCCAGCCGCGACGGCAGGTGCTTGCGAGACAGGAAGGGAGGCAGGATCCGGATGCGCCACGGCACCCGGTGCGATCCCTGACGTCCGGCCAGTCCGAGCGGCCCTGTCGAGCGGGCGGTGACCAGTGCTGACACCTGATCGCCCCGGCGCACCGGCTGCAGCCGGGTGTGAACCCGAACCTGTTGTCCAGCAGCGATGTTCACCGGATGGGTGCGCGGCTGCGCTCGCGCGCTGGGTGCCCAGGCGTCGCGCACGACTCCGCGAAACCGCCGCCGCCCCAGATTGGTCAGGCTCAGGGTCGTTTCGACCGGCTGACCCAATCGCGCCGATTGTGCTCCATCCCTGACCAGTTCGAGCTTGCGGGGGCTTCCCGCCAGGAGGGCGTCGGCCACGACGGCAACGGTCAGCGCGGCCAGCGTCACGCCGAACACCAGGGCTGGGCGCGAAGACAGCGTGATCGGCACCGCGCACAGCAGTGCTATCAGCCCGACCCGTCCGGTGAGAACCACGGATCTAACGTGGCACCGGCACGGCAGCCAGGATGCCGTCGATGACCCCGTCGGCGCTCGCGCCCTCTAGTTCCGCCTCGGGGCGCAGCGCCACCCGGTGGCGCAGCGTGGATCTGGCCATGGCCTTGACGTCGTCGGGAGTGACGTAGTTGCGCCCGGACAACCACGCCCAGGACCGCGACGTGGACAGCAGGGCGGTGGCACCGCGTGGCGAGACGCCGAGCTGCAGCGACGGCGAATGGCGTGTGGCGGCGACGATGTCGACGATGTAGCCGAGCACTTCGTCGCCGACCAGCACCTGCCTGACCGCTTCGCGGCCTGCGGCCAGCTCGGCCGGCCCGGCCACCGGACGCACCGAGGACAGGTCGCGCGGGTCGAAGCCGCGCGCGTGCCGCTGCAGGATCGCGATCTCCTGCTCGCGGGGCGGCAGACTCACGTTGAGCTTGAGCAGGAACCGGTCCAGCTGCGCCTCGGGAAGTTGGTAGGTGCCCTCGTACTCGATCGGGTTCTGGGTTGCGGCGACGATGAACGGATCGGGCAACGTCCGCGGCTGTCCGTCGACGCTGACCTGACGTTCCTCCATCGCCTCCAGCAGTGCGGCCTGCGTCTTGGGCGGGGTGCGGTTGATCTCGTCGGCCAACATGAGGTTGGTGAAGACCGGTCCCGCGCGGAACTCGAACTCAGCGGTGCGGGTGTCATAGACCAGAGATCCGGTGACGTCGCCCGGCATCAGATCCGGGGTGAATTGAACCCGCTTGAACTCCAGCTGCAGAGCCGCGGCCAGCGTGCGCACCAGCAGCGTCTTCGCCACCCCGGGCACACCCTCGAGCAGCACGTGCCCGCGGCACAGCAGCGCGATCACCAGGCCGCTGACGACGGCGTCCTGACCCACGACCACCTTGGCGATCTCGGCGCGTAGCGCCATCAGTGCGGTGCGGGCGTCCTCGTGCGGGGCGGGTTGAGTCACGATCGTGCGACCTGCCTTTCGATGTCGTCGAGCGCGCCGGCCAGGCCCACCAACTCGTCGTCGGTGACCGGTGGCGGTCCGTAGAGAGTACGGGCCACGTGGTGCGGATCCAGCCCGCACCGCTGGTGCACCGCATGGGTGACGGAATCGGGCGGCGCCGCCGGTCCGAGTCCCAGCCGCGGCAGCATCCGGTGCAGCGTCGCTGTGCGCAGCGCCTCGGCGGAACGATCGCGGGCCCGGTGCGCCCGGTACATGCGACCGCGACCCTCCACGGTTTCCGAGGCACGTACCACCACCGGCAGCTGCTCGGCCACCAGCGGGCCGACGCGACGGATCTTCCACAGCGCCAGCAGTGCCACCACCAGCACCAGCTGCCAGACCAGCCAAGGAACCTGCTTGGGTACCAGGTCGGAAAGTGTTGCGTCCCCGCCGAAGTCGTCGAACTGGGCGAACTGCGGCGCATACCAGATCACCCGCGGCCGGGTGCCGGCGAGGTTCATGGCCAACGCGGCGTTGCCTTCCTGCAGCAACCCGCCGTTGGCCATGACGTGGGCGCTGCCCACTGCGGTGACGGTGCGCTCCCCGACCGTGTAACGGGCCAGCGCGCCGTCGTAGCATCGGGTCACCGGCACCGCGCCCGCGGCGTCGAAGGTGTCGGCGCCGTCGAACCGCACCGCACCGGCCCGGGTGGCCTCCCGCAGGTCGCAGTCCGGCCGCAGACCACCGAAATCGGTGGGCTCGCCCGCGTCGAGTTCGGGAGCCAGCGCTTCCCGGGTGGCGCCCGAGGGCTGCACCAGCAGCCGATCACCCGGCAGGGCGGCCAGCCGGCCCAGCAGTTCGTCGCCGTGCAGGTGAGGGGTCTGCGCCACGACCAGCAAGGTGTCCGGCCGCGCCGCACCCTCCACGGTGGCGAGGTCGGCTGCTTCGACGACGGCAACGCCCTGGTCGCGAAGCAGCGCGACCAGGGCATGCGCACCGTCCTCGGCGGTCGATTCAGGATCCATCGGACCGCCGGAGCGCGCCCCGGACAGGTAAGCGCCGGCGACAGCGACCGCGACGATGACCACGACGGCCAGCAGTACCCAGCGCCCGCCACGCCACCGTGCGGTCATGGTCGGGCCGACCGCCGTCGACGACGGCGTCATCGCACCTCGGCCCACGTCGGCGCGACGGGCTGCTGCGGCGCTCCCGGCCCGGAGGTCGCCCGGTCGCCGAGCCTGCCGTCCAGCGCCGCGACCTGCCGGTAGCTCGCCTCGGTGCCTGGTCGCTCACCGTAGGTCACGTCATTGAACGCCGTTGCAGCCGAACTCAATTCGTCGGCAAGCGCGGGTATTGCACGCCCGGCCACCCGGGCGAGCTCGGTGGCGGTGCGGCCGGGGACCCGGTCGAGGACCCCGTCTTCCTCGAGTTGGCGCGCGACGGCGCGGACCCGGTGCCGGATGGCGGGCGCCCACTGCTGCGAGGCGGCGAACGTCTCGGCGGTCGCGCGATGCTCGGCGGCGCTGAGCTCATGGTCGTCGAACAGGGTGATCGCTGCCGATCGGCTGGTCTTCATCGCACGCCGGGCGATGCGCACCGCGACGACGACCGCGACCGCCACCAGCAGCACCAACACCGCCACGGTGAACCACCCGCCGGGCAGCTCGGCCCCGCGCGTCGCCACCCGGTAGAGCAGGTCTTCGATCCAGCTCATGATCTGGTCGCCGAGGGAGGGCTTCGGGTAGATCGCCTTGGCGAGCTCACTCTGCGCCGCGTCGTGCGCCGCGTCACGGTCGATGTCGACAGTGGCCACGTCAGCGCGGACCGGTCAGCCACAGGTCGTCGGTGGACTCCGGCGCCGCCCCCGGGCCGGCCGCGGCGCCGGTCTGCAACACCAGGTCGAACGCCTCGGCCCTGATCCTGCGGTCCGTGTACTGCAGCACGATCACCCCGGCGCTGAACGGTCCGGTCACGATCTGACCGACCACGGCTCCCACCGACAGCATCACCAGAGCGAGGATCTCGGTTGCCAACGCCGCCGAGGCGCCCAGCATGAGCTGTCCGCCGATGGTGAACGGGATCGCGACCGCCGCGGCCACCAGCTGCGCCACCAGCACCGCGAGCAGCCGGATGCCGAGGACCCGCCAAAAATCGCCCTTGATCAGGCTGAACGAGCGCTTGATCGACGAAATGATGTCGCGGCGTTCCAGCACGATCGCCGACGGGGTGAACGCCAGCATCACGGCGAGGTAGACCAACGCGATGACCAGGGCGAGCGTCAGCGGCGCACCGACGAAGAACGCGGCCCACCCGTTCCCGGCGACCGCCACGCCGACGATGATCCCGACCACGACCCCGATCAGCAGCAGCGCGCCCAGCGCCTGCAGCACGGTGAACGCGATCAGCGCCCACAGTCGCGGCCGTAGCCGGCGCCACGCCTCGCCGATGGTGATGCCGGCACCGAAGATCGCGCGGCCGATGACGACGGTGAGCAGACCGCTGAGAAGGATCGTCGACAGCGCGGTCGTCAGCGACGAGCCCAGGCTGGAGGCGACCCAGGTGACCATCGCCCCGGTGGAGGGATCGTCCCCGTCCAGGGACTGTGCCAGGTCGCCGCTGAACGCGAACGGCCACAGCGACAACAGCAGCGCGATCACCTGCGCCACCACCACCACGATCGTCGTCAGACCCAGCGTGGCCTTGGGATTCGCGCGGATGTAGGCGACCGCACCGTTGAACATGTCCGACAGGGTCAGCGGTCGCAGCGGAACGACGCCCGGTTTGAGTACCGGTGGTCCGTATCCCGGTGGGAGGCCGTACCCCGGCGGTGGGCCGTACCCGGGGGGCGGTCCGTAGCCCGGCGGTGGGCCGTACCCGGGCGGCGGGGGGTAGCCCGGTGGTGGCCCGTACCCCGGTGGTGGGCCGTACCCGGGCGGTGGGCCGTACCCGGGCGGTGGGCCCTGCGGTGGGCCGTAGCCGCCGGCGTCATGGGTCATGATCACCATCTTGTCGACGCCGGCAACGATTGACAACGTCGACACGATCCGCGCAGCGGCGAGCAGCCACCGTTTTGGTGTCGGTCAACCGGGTACCCCGGTGCGCATGACTCGATTCGGCTACACCCTGATGACTGAGCAGAGTGGACCCAAAGACCTTGTCCGTTATGCCGTTTCGGCTGAGCAGGCCGGATTCGACTTCGAGGTGAGCAGCGACCACTACTTCCCGTGGCTCTCCTCGCAGGGCCACGCGTGCTACGCCTGGTCCATGCTGGGTGCCGTCGCCCACGCCACCGAGCGCGTCGAGTTGATGACCTACATCACCTGCCCGACCATGCGCTACCACCCCGCCGTCGTCGCGCAGAAGGCGGCAACGATGCAGATATTGGCCGACGGCCGGTTCACGCTGGGCGTGGGCAGCGGGGAGAACCTCAACGAGCATGTCGTGGGTCACCGCTGGCCGACCGTGGCTCGCCGCCAAGAGATGCTGGCCGAAGCCATCCGGATCATCCGGGAACTGCTCACCGGCGAGCTGGTCGACTGGAAGGGCGACTACTTCGAGGTCGACTCGGCGCGTATCTGGGATGTGCCCGAGGTTCCGGTGGCCATCGCGGCGGCGGTGTCCGGTGAGCGCTCGGTGGAGCAGTTCACCGCGCTGGCCGACCACCTCATCACCACCGAGCCCGACAAGGATCTGGTCGCCGGGTGGCACGACCGGCGCCGCGCGACGGGTCTGGCCGAGGATTCCCGGGTGATCGGTCAGATCCCCGTGTGTTGGGATCCCGATCGCGACGCCGCCGTCACACGCGCACACGACCAGTTCCGCTGGTTCTCCGGCGGCTGGGCCGTCAACGCCGACATCCCGACCACCGCGGGCTTCGCCGCGGCGACACAGTACGTCCGGCCCGAGGACGTCGCCGAGTCCATTCCGTGCGGACCCGATCTCGACGGCATCGTCGAGGCCGTGCGCGCCTACTGGGAGGCCGGCTTCACCGACATTGCGCTCGTCCAGATCGGTGACGAGAATCAGGATCTGTTCCTCGAGGAGGCGGCGGGTCCGCTGTTGGACAAGCTCCGCGACGCTTCACGCTGAAAGGAGGCTCGATGACGCGAGGAAAAGGGATTTACGACGACGAAGAGGGCTCCACTGCGTCGCGCGCGAAGCGGGAAGCCGAAGAAGAGGGCAAGCACCGCGAAGACACCCCCGACGTCGACAAGGACGCCGGCGAGCCGACGGCCTGACGTCAGCGGGTGCTGACCGGGTCGCCGCTGCGTTTGGTCTCCAGGCGGTGCCACGTCCACCAGAACAGCAGTGCCGCCCCGATCGAGCCTGCTGCGGCCAGCCACTGCGAACCCAGGAACAGGTGCCACTCGGCGGGCCGGTCGTTGAGATGAGCAGAGGCCGCGTTGAGCACCTGCACCAGGCCGAGGGTCAGGCTCGCCGCGCCGACCGCACCGACGAGAACGACGAACACCGTGCGCAACGTGAACCGTGCGGCGCCGGGTGAGATGACCGCCCGGATCCGGCCGGTCCGCGCCAGGAAGTGCGACGCCGCGCAGGCCACGACGAGGGCGACGGCGTCGGCGGCCAGCGTGTCGGAGAGCCGGTGCGCCCTGATGATGACGGTGTAGGCGCCGATGCCCACCGCCCAGGTCAGCGTCACGAACATGGCCACCCCGCGGAACCGGTACGGCATCACGATCAACGTCGCGAACAACAGTGACATCGCCGCGGTGGTGTGACCGCTGGGCAGGGTGTTGTCCGCGAACGTGCCGTTGATGGAGACGAGGTCGGGGCGCGACAGCACGTGGTACTTCAACACCTGCGTCACGGCCTGCCCGCCGAGGATCACCCCGACGCCCGCTACCGCCAGCCACACCTGTCGGCGCAGCAACCCGATCAGGCCGACGAGGAACGCCGCGGCCAACTGTGAGGTGACCGTGATGGTGTGGAACATGTCCAGCGCGGTCTGACGGAGGTCGGCGTCGACCTGGGTGGCCCCGCGCAGTGCGGCGTCCTCGAGGCGCTGCCCTGTCCTCGTGTGAACGGCCAGCAGGTAGACCGCAGTGCCGAACAACAGCGCGCCGATCAACACCGCTGTCCAGCGGTGCCGGGCGCGGCGCAGCCGCTGGTCACCGTCGAGCGCCACCCGCCTGTCGATCCTCGTTGCCACGCAAGCCCCCGTTCTGCATCGTTCCGACATGGCACGGATGACGCCCCCAGCGTTGCACTGAGCCTACCGTCGACGCGCGGACGGCCAGTTGGTGAAGACGCCGTCCAGACGCCGCAGAATGGCAGGCATGACCTTCAGGCCGGGTGTCGCGGCGACGGCTTCCGCCGAACACACCGGGACCATCGCGGTGGTCGATCTGGAGTCGGCCTGCGAACTCTACGGACGGAGTGCACTGCCGTATCCGCTCGGCCGCCGCCGACCGGTCGGATCTGTCTGGCTCGCCACCAGGCAGGTGCGACCGATCGCTGAGCGGCTCGCCGATGGTGACCTCTACGGCGTTCGAGAATGGGTGGAAGCGCTTGTGCGAGCCGATGTCTGCGTCGAATGCCGGGTGCACCACTTCGGCCAGGACGTCCCCGGGTTGCGCTTCCATGGGTGCGTGCGGGCGAGCTCGGCTTCGTCGCGGTGCAGGGAATCGACTCTGACGGGGTCGACGTCGTCGACGTGTTCGCCGTGGCGCCGGACACGTTGGCTGGCGTCATCACAGAATCGGTCGGGCTGATCGGCGCAGGTGCGCACCCCCGGATTGCGGTGGCGGGAGGAGGGAACCACCTTCCAGAGCCGCCGGAATCAATCGAGGTGTACGACGACCTCGGCTTCCTGCTGCCGCCGAACGATGTCGGGGAGCCGGCCATCTCTGTTGTCGATATCCACGACGTCACGGCGAGCGGTACGGTGCAGACGCGCCACGAACCGGCGCGGACGTGGGGAACTGATCCGCAGCGGCGAATCCTGCAGTGGGTGAACGTCAGCGTCGACGGGGACTACCTGTACGAGGCCGACGCCGGATACGCCGAACCGGTTACGGCAGAGATGTTGGGCGGCTTCATCGAGGGATTCATCGCCGACGACATGGAGTCGGCGCACAGGGGTCGTGGCCCGATGTGAGGATAGGAAGCTCGGCGCCAACCGGGTAGTCCGATCCTCCAGAGACGTGCTTTGTCAATGTCATTCGACGGTGAACTTTTGGTCATCAAGACGCTGCAGGCCGCGGCGGTCGACGAGTTCGTCACGGTATTCGGGATGCTGCCAATAGAACCGCACCCAATCCCGAAGCGCTTCGCTGTCGTCGGTGACACAATCCGAAAGAAGGGTGGCACTTCTACCCTCGGGCAACGCCAGCACGATCAGTTCCCGGCCGCGGAGTTTGCGCCGCAGCGGATGGTCCTGAATCTGTTCGATGTCTTCCCATTTGGCGCGCCGAAAGGCCAGCCACGGGCCGTTCCACACTTCGCAACAATCCGGGGTCAAGCGCAGGTAGCAGTCGCCACCGTGAAGGATCATGCGCCACAGCGTCGCTACGCCCGCAATGGCGATGAAGACCATCGCCCACACCAGAGACGACCGGTAGGTAGGTATGTCGACGACGTCGAACATGGAGACGGCGATATAGAGCAACGCGCCTAACGTTGCGCCACCGATCCAGATCAACGAGAGTACGTCGAACAGCTTTCTCGGCCGAACGGTCGTCCCAGCAGGGCTGTATCCACCGCGAGGACGTGCCATCCATCTCATGACCGCCCACTGGTTCGCAAAGAAGAGGAATGCGCTGCTGAAGAGGAACGCGATCAGTGCGGAGGCCGAATGAGCTTCGGACAACGCTTGAATACCCCACCACGCGAACATGACGACACAAGCGGCGAGCAAAGTGAACAAGGCGGCATCGCGGGCGTTCGTCATCGTGAGCAGAACTGATTTCCGAGGAATGTGCCGAATGCGCTGGTGACTTGCGAGCCACCGATCGATATCAGGCCGGCGGTAATCCAGCCCGCGCCTGGCACAAGCAGAGGGGCGAAACCGCCGGCCACGGATCCGACGCCGCTGTAGGTGTCGACACATCGCTCGAAAGCGCTCTGGGCGCCGGCGACGTTGAACAGCATCTCGGCCACGCCCACAGCAGGTCCGGCGAACTTCGCACCGACGCCGACCCCTTTGAGAGCATCCGCACTCAGCCTCGGTACGGACCCACCCTGCTCGACGTATCGCTCGAAACCGGTCAGGGCGCCGCCCGCGATCGCCGTAGGCGGGTTGCTGAGAATCTCGATCGGGATGTCACCTTCCCGACCGTCTGGTGTGTAGACCTTGGCTTCGTCCCTGCCGTTGGGCCACTGATGTCTTTCCAGAAGTGTGCCGTCCGCGAGTCGCGTACTGGTCGTCGTGGCACCTCGAAGGGAGTACGTCGTCGTGTCCTTCCACGTGACAGTGCTGGTCTGGGACAAGAAAGTTGCCATCATTGTCGTAGTGGGTGACCGTCAGAGTGGGGCCACGGTCCCACTGATATTCGTTGTCCTCGGTCACCACTTGCTTGCTGCCATCCTGCATGGTGTGCGTGGTGGTTGTGATGTCACCGTCTACGTCAACCCTGGTGTCTCTGATCGTTCGTGACATGTCGATGTCACGGAGCATGGCCTGCTGCATGAGTCCGGCTGCCCCGGCCGGGTTTGGCACATCGTCGCCGGGTCGCTGAAGTCCGGGCGTCACGTTGTCCAAACCGGTTGGGTCAGGGGGTTCGAATCCGTGTGCGGTGGCTGCCGCGGTCACCGCTGCGGCGGTGGAGTCGTCAGCGGCACCGACCGCCAGCAGTAGTGCGTTGACGGTGACCTGCTCGGCCTGCGCGCGGCGTTCCAGCGCCGCCGCCTCCTCGGCGGTCATCGCTGCCCCGGTGATCAACACCACCCATTGATCGCTGACGTACAGCTGGCCGTTCATGTCGATCTCGTCCGCCTTGTCCAGCAGCGCTGTCCGGGCTGCGCCGATGGTGCCGGCACCGTCGCGCAGGACAGCGCCGATATCGCGTGTGTACGCCGCCAAGGCGTTGGCTTGGACTTGCGCTCGGTCGAACATCGTGGTGGCCGCCCTGTGCGCGTCACCAGACCACGCTCTGGTTTCCGGCATGGTGGCGATGTTGTTGCTCATCGTGGTGACGGCGTCGTCGATGGTCCGTCCGCCGGTCTCGATTGCGTGACCGGTGTGCGTCAGAGAATCGGGATTCCAGCGCTCCAAGCGGGAGCGCGACGGCAACACTGGTCAGAAGATCCCGTCGAAGCTCGCGGCGAGGTCGTCGTCGGTCACCTCGTAGGCGTTGCCCGCGCCACGCACGGCGGTGCCCATGGCGCTGACCTGGGTCGCCATCTGCTCGACCACCTCCGTCACGTGCGCACCCACAAGTCGCGCCGCCCACTGAGTCGTCGATCCGTCCAAGCCGTCGGCCGCCGCGGCGACCTTCGTCCCGACGTCGGCCTCGCGAATTACCCCGCAGGCGATGTCGACCTGCCCGGCGAACGCACGCAGGACTTCCGGATCGACTTCCACAGCGTCCAGATTAGTGGAGCCGGGCGAGCCGCCCGCGCACCAATTTCCAGCGCAGCACCGGGCTCACAGCAGCAGGAAGGCCCCGACCAGAAGAACCGGTCAGGGCCTCTCACCTGCGAACACACGAGTCGGGGTGGCGGGATTCGAACCCACGACCTCTTCGTCCCGAACGAAGCGCGCTACCAAGCTGCGCCACACCCCGTGTGAAGCCTCGACAGCGTATCGCACTGGCCGAGGTTGAAGCCAAACGCGTATCACCGACGCCGACACGCCGCGGGAAGGAACAAGCCTGTCGGTGGCGTTGTGCACACTGACAAACACGAACCAAAGAAACGAGGTGTGCCATGACCGGGCTGGGCGCATCGCTGTACCTGGGCTTCTTCGCACTGGCTGCGCTGTGGCTCTACCTGACCTCCGACGGACCGCTGACCCGTGGCTCACGCGATCAGAGCCAGCGGCCGGACCGCTCGAACTCGGCCAGCACCTCGGCCGACTCCGACGGGTCGAGCCCGTGGCTGGTCAGCCATTCGGGGCAGAAATAGGTCTCGGTGTAGCGGTCACCGCTGTCGGCCAGCAGCGTCACCACTGATCCGCTGCAGCCAGTCGCGGCCATCTCGGCCAGCAGGCTGAACGCCCCCCAGATGTTGGTGCCCGTGGAGGGGCCGACGCGGCGGTTCAGCACCCGGCTGACGTGGTGGGCTGCTGCCACCGAACCCGCATCGGGCACCGTCATCATCCGGTCGACCACCTCGGGGAGGAACGACGGCTCCACCCGCGGCCGCCCGATCCCTTCGATCCGCGACGACATGCCGGTCACGACGTTGCGGTCACCCGAGGCGTAGGCGGGGAAGAACGCCGAATTCTCCGGGTCCACGACGCACAACCGGGTGGGATGGCGGCGATACCGGATGTAGCGCCCGATCGTGGCGCTCGTCCCGCCGGTGCCGGCACCGACGACGATCCACTCGGGCACGGGATGGGTCTCCTGACCGAGCTGCTCGTAGATCGACTCGGCGATGTTGTTGTTGCCCCGCCAGTCGGTCGCGCGCTCGGCGTTGGTGAACTGGTCCAGGTAGTGCCCGCCGGTCTGATCGGCCAGCCGCTGCGCCTCGTCGTACACCTGAGCCGCCTCGGCGACGAAATGGCAACGGCCGCCCTGCGATTCGATCAAGGCGATCTTGGCTGCGCTGGTCGACTCGGGCATCACCGCGATGAACGGCACCCCGATCAGCTCCGCGAAGTAGGCCTCTGACACCGCCGTCGACCCCGAGGAGGCCTCGATGACGGTGGTGTCCTCGCTGATCCAGCCGTTGCACAGGCCGTACAGGAACAGCGACCGCGCCAGCCGGTGTTTGAGGCTGCCGGTGATGTGGGTCGATTCGTCCTTGAGGTACAGCGCCAGGTCCGCGTCGGCGGCCCAGCGCGCCGGCAGCGGGTACCGCAGCAGGTGGGTGTCAGCGCTGCGCCGCGCGTCGGCCTCGATCAGCCGGACCGCGTTGTCCACCCACGCCCGGGACTGGCGGCACGCCGACGCGGCCGGTCGGTTCACCGTGCGGAGACGGTCGGATGCGACTGTCCCTCCCGCGTCTGGATGTCCGATCCGCCGGTGGGAGCCGCGACCAAGGTGAGCAGCGTCGCCTCGGGCCGGCAGCAGAACCGCAACGGGGCGAACGGGGACGTGCCGATGCCCGCCGACACGTGCAGCTGCGTGCGCGCACCCCAGCGCGACGGACCCTTGGCCCGCGACCGGTCGAGTTCGCAGTTGGTGACGATGGCGCCGTAGAACGGCAGGCACAGCTGCCCGCCGTGAGTGTGGCCGGCCATCACCAGTTGGTATCCGTCGGCGGCGAACTGGTCCAGTACGCGCGGCTCGGGGGAGTGCGTCAAGCCCAGCGTCAGGTTCGCCGCCGCGTTCGCCGGCCCGGCGATGGTGGGGTAGCGGTCACGCTTGAGGTGCGGATCGTCGACGCCCGCCGCGGCGATGTGCAGGCCGGCGACCTCGAACTCGCGCCGTGTGTGGGTCATGTCCAGCCAGCCGCGCTCGGTGAACGCCGCCCGCAGGTCCTGCCAGGGCAGCGGCTCCCCGTGTATGCGGTGGTTGGGGTTGGTCAGGTAGTTCGCCGGATTCTTCAGCTTGGGAGCGAAATAGTCGTTGCTGCCGAACACGAACACCCCGGGCACCGACAACAGGTCGCCGAGCGCCTGCACGACGGCGGGCACCGCCTTGGGGTGCGCCAGGTTGTCACCGGTGTTGACCACCAGGTCGGGTTCCCAGCCGGCCAGCTCCCGCAACCAGGCCTGCTTGCGGCGCTGCGTCGGACGCATGTGGATGTCGCTGATGTGCAGCACCTTCAGCGGCGAGGACCCCGGTGTCAGCACCGGCATGGTGGCCTGCCGGACCACGAACGCGTTGCGTTCGATCAGCGAAGCGTAGCCGATTCCGGCCACCAGCGTGCCGACGGAGGCCGCGGCAGAGGTCTTCAGAAGCGATCCCGGTGAAGCAGAAGGCATGTACGCAGCCTAGCTGTACTACCCAGGCAGGTTGGTTGAAGAAGTGTGACGACTCGCTGTAGCGGTCGTTGATTGGCGAAGGCCTCCCGTCGTGGAGTGGAGCTGCTACCACTTCACTTCAACGAACGGGAGACCTTCATGGTCCACGCTAACGCTGTGTTGACTCCGCGCGGCCGGTTGTTGCTTGCGCGTCTGATCGTCGATGAAGGCTGGTCAGTAGTTCGGGCCGCCGAGCACTTCCACGTGTCCTGGCCGACGGCCAAACGATGGGCAACCCGCTACTTGGCGATGGGTGCCGCCGGGATGAACGACCGCTCCAGCCGGCCTCATCACAGCCCGAATCGCACACCGCAGGTGCTCGTGCGCAAGATCGTTCATCTGCGTTGGCGTCACCGCCTCTCGCCGCTGGCGATCGCGTCGAGGTTGTCGATGCCGGCCTCGACCGTGCATGCAGTGCTGGTGCGGTGTCGGCTGAATCGTCTGTCCTGTATCGACGTACGCACCGGTGAGCCGATCCGGCGATACGAACACGATCGCCCTGGTGCTTTGATCCATGTCGACGTCAAAAAGCTGGGGAACATCCCTACCGGCGGCGGCTGGCGGTTCGTCGGCCGCTCTCAGGGCAAGAAGAATCGACACCTGACCACCGGGGTCAACCGCAGCCGACACCGCCAGCCGTTGCTCGGGCATGCCTTCGTACACACCGTCATCGATGATCACTCTCGCGTGGCCTACGCCGAGATTCATGACGACGAAACAGCCGATACCGCTGTCGCGGTCCTACACCGTGCGGTGGCGTGGTTCGCCGAGCGCGGGATCACCGTTGAAGCGGTGCTGTCAGACAACGGCGGCTGCTACCGCTCCCACGCATGGCGCCACGCGTGCCACGACCTCGGCATAAGACACCGCCGGACCCGACCGTACCGACCCCAAACCAACGGAAAGATCGAGCGCTTTCACCGCAGCATGACCGCCGAATGGGCCTTCGCCCGCTTCTACCCCAACGAACGGGCGAGGCGATCTGCACTACCGGCATGGCTGCATACCTACAATCACCACCGGCAACACTCAGCAATTGGGAAGGTCCCACCCATCACAAGGTTGACCAACCTGCCTGGGCAGTACACCTAGCGCCACCGTTGACCGGACACAGGTCGTCGGGCGCGCCGACCGGGTCAGCCCGGCGGTGGTGGCGGTGGTGGCGCCGGCGGTGGCGGCGCACCGAGCACCGGCACCGTGATCGGCGGAAGACCCGGGATCTCGATGACCGTCTGCCCGACCGGGGGCGGTGGTCCGCCCGGCGGCGCCGCACCGGGCGGTGGCGGCGGTGGGGCCGGGGCGATGCCGTTGGACACCTGGATCGTGACGATCGAGCCGGGCACCGTCTGACCGCTCGGCGACGTGCCGACGACCGCGCCCTGGCGGGAGCTGCTGTTCACCGGGGTGGCTTGATCGGCCACCTGGAAGCCGGCCTCCCGCAGCCGCTGCTTGGCGGTCTCCAGCCCCATCCCGGCCACGCTGGGCACCCGCGAACCGGGGGCGCCGTCGACATAACGCGGATCGGTCGGGGGCAGCACGACCTCGCCGAAGTTGGTGGCGATCGGGTTCATCGCGGTGAACCACGTCCGGGCCGGCTCGTTACCGCCGAACAGGTTGCCGTCGCCACACTGGCGCAGCGGGAACGAGCACAGCTCGCCCGGTGAGGTCGAGTCGTCGTAGATGTAGTTCGCGGCGGCCAGCTGGTTGGTGAACCCGAGGAAACCCGCCGAGCGGTGCGCCTCGGTGGTCCCGGTCTTGCCCGACATCGGCAGCGTCCAGCCGACCGACCCCGCGGCGCCGGCCGCGGTGCCCGAACCCCTGTCGTCCTCGCTCATCGCCACGGCCAGTGTGTTGGCCAGACCCTCCGGGACCGCCTGCTCACAGGTCTCGGTGGTGACGGCGACTTCCTCGCCGTGCCGGTCGAACACCGCCTGGATGGGGCTGGGCGGGCACCACATGCCGCCGGAAGCCAACGTCGCCGCCACATTGGACAGCTCCAGCGGATTGACCTCGATGGGTCCCAGCGTGAACGACCCCAGGTTCTGGCGTTTGACGAATTCGGCCAGGCTCTCGTTGCTGTCGGGGTCGTAGTCGCGGGCCGTGCCGGGCAGCGCGTAGGAACGCAGGCCCAGCTTGACGGCCATGTCCACGGTGCGCTGCACGCCGACCTGCGCGATGAGCTTGGCGAACGCGGTGTTCGGCGAGGTCGCCAACGCCTGGGTGACCGTCATCGAGCCGCGGTAGTTGCCGGCGTTCTGCACGCACCACGTCTCGGGCGGACAACCCCGCGCCCCGCCGGTGCCGAGCCCCTTGGCCTCGAATCGGGACGGTGCATCGAGTTGGGCGTTGATGCCCATACCCATCTCCAGGGCGGCGGCGGTGGTGAACACCTTGAAGATCGAGCCGGCGCCGTCGCCGACCAGTGAGAACGGCTGCGGTTGCATGGTCTCGCCGGCGTCGAGGTCCAGGCCGTAGGTGCGGTTGCTGGCCATCGCGAGCACCGGGTGGGCTTCCTTGCCCGGCCGGATCACGCTCATCACGCTGGCCACCCCCGGCACGTCCGGATCGGCGACGCCGTCGATCGCGGATTTCACCTGCCCCTGGACGTCCGGGTCCAGCGTCGTCCGGATCAGGTAGCCGCCCTTGGCGACCTGATCCTTGCTGATGCCGGCCCGTGCCAGGTAGTCCAGCGCATAGTCGCAGAAGAAGGCCCGGTCGCCGGCGGCGATGCAGCCGCGCGGCAGCTCCTGCGGCTGGGGCAGCACGCCCAGCGGCTGGGTGCGGGCCTCGCGCAGTTCGTCGGCGTACTCGGGCAGGTTCTCGATCATCGTGTCGAGCACCACGTTGCGCCGCGCGAGCGCGCCGTCGGGATTGGTATAGGGATTCAGTGCGCTGGTCGACTGCACCATGCCGGCCAGCAGCGCGGCCTGCTGCCAGTTCAGTTCCGAGGCGTCGATGCCGAAATAGGTCTGGGCGGCGTCCTGGACGCCGAACGAGCCGTTGCCGAACGACACCAGGTTCAGGTAGCGGGTCAGGATCTCCGGCTTGGTGAACGTCTTGTCCAGCGTCAGCGCCATCCGGATCTCACGCAGCTTGCGGGCCGGGGTGACTTCGATCGCGGCACGCTTCTCGGCGTCGGTCTGGGCGATGACCAGTAGCTGGTAGTTCTTGACGTACTGCTGCTCGATCGTCGACCCGCCGCGGGTGTCGAGGTTCCCCGACAGGTAACCCGACAGGCCGGTCAGCGTGCCCTGCCAGTCGACACCGTTGTGCTCGGCAAAGCGTTTGTCCTCGATCGAGACGATCGCCAGCTTCATCGTGTTGGCGATCTGTTCGCTGGGCACCTGGAAGCGGCGCTGGGTGTAGAGCCAGGCGATCGGGTTGCCCTTGGCGTCGACCATCGTCGACACCTGGGGGACTTCCCCCTCGACCAGTTGAGCCGAGCCGTTGGCAACGACGTCGGAGGCGCGGTTGGACATCAGGCCGATGCCGCCGACGACCGGGAACATCAGACCCGCGGCGACGACACTGGCGAGCAGCACGCACCAGGCGAGCTTGATGACCGTGACCGACCGCGGCGGCGGTGGGGTCGGGAGCTGCTCCGGCATGGGTACAGAGTAGCGACGACGTGCGCCACCCGATCCGCCGATCGGCCCGGCTCACCCGCTGTGACGTGTGGTGAAACGGCGAAATCGTCAATTTGGTACCGATGACGGCACGGTTGTCCCAAAAAAGTGGTCACGGATGTATTGCGCCGAACGGCCCTGACCACCTAAGTTGACAACACAGTGCGATGCAGATCACACTCACCGCACGCAATGTGGCGTAGATCGCACCCAGCGGTCGACGTCGAAGTACATAGGGGAAACATTCGTCTGCGTTGTCGGGGCGCGGCCAGAACGAAGGGGACGCCGGTGTCAGGTATCAAGCCCGCCGCTCGCAGCACCACCATCAATCCGTCCGCCGATACCATTCTGCATGGTGCGGAGGCAGAAGCCCGGATTGCGTGGGTTTCGCAAGCCCGGTGTCGCCAAACCGACCCTGACGAGTTGTTCGTCCGCGGCGCCGCCCAGCGCAAAGCCGCGGTCATCTGCCGGCACTGCCCGGTCATCGCCGAGTGCGGCGCCGACGCCCTGGACAATCGCGTCGAGTTCGGCGTGTGGGGCGGCATGACCGAGCGTCAGCGGCGCGCCCTGCTCAAGCAGCACCCCGAGGTGGTTTCCTGGGCCGACTTCTTTGCCGCCCAGCGCAAGCACCGCAGTGCGGGCTAACTCGCAGACCTAATCAGAGCCGGCGGCCGGACCCCTCGGGGTCAGGCCGCTTCGGTTTCTCCGGTGATCTGGTCGGCGATGGCCTGCAGTGCCTCGAGGTCGGAGACGTCGAACGGCAGCGAGGGCACCCCCACGATCGCCACGTGCGGGTTGGCGCCGGTGAACCGGGACAGCAGCCGCACCTCGCGTTTGGCGGTGGAGGCCCGGTCGGCGTGGATCCGCAGCGCAGCCGCGGCGACCGACGTCGGGTCGGTCTTCTCCAACTCCTCGGCCGCCTCGGTGGCCTTCTCGGCGTGCAGCTCACACAGCGTCGGATGGGTGCGGTTGAGGATCAGGCCGGCCAGAGGCATCCGCTCACCGGCCAACCGGTCCACGAAGAACGACGCTTCCCGCAGCGCGTCCGGTTCGGCTGCCGAGACCACGACGAACTGCGTGCCCCGCCGCTTGAGCAGCTCGTAGGTGCGGTCGGCTTTCTCCCGGAACCCGCCGAACGTCGCATCCAGTGACTGCACGAACCCCGCCGCGTCGGAGAGCATCTGCGAACCGAGGACCGTCGACATCCCCTTCATGGCCAGTCCGACGGCGCCGGTGACCAATCGGCCGATGCCGCGCCCGGGGGCCAGCAGCAGCCGCCACAGCCGGCTGTCCATGAAGCTGCCGAGCCGCTTGGGCGCGTCGAGGAAGTCCAGCGCGTTGCGCGACGGCGGGGTGTCGACCACGATCAGATCCCACTTGTCTTCGCCGAGAAGCTGTCCCAGCTTCTCCATGGCCATGTACTCCTGCGTGCCCGCCAGCGACGTGGCCACGGTTTGGTAGAACTGGTTCTCCAGGATGGCGTCGGCGCGCTCGGTGCCCGAATACTGGATCACCATCTCGTCGAACGTGCGCCGCATGTCCAGCATCATCGCGTGCAGCTCGCCGGTGACCTCGGGCCCCAGCGGCACCCGCTGGGGGGTGTTACCCAGAGATTCGATGCCCAGCGCCTGGGCCAGCCGCCTGGCCGGATCGATCGTCAGCACGACCACGGTGCGGCCGTACTCGGCCGCCCGCAGCGCCATCGCCGCGGCGGTGGTGGTCTTGCCGACACCACCCGCGCCGCAGCACACCACCACGCGGTTGGAGGTGTCACGCAGGATCGCGGCCATGTCCAGGGCCGGTGGGGTGGTGCTCATCGGTTTCCTCCGCTCACCGCACGCCCTGCCGGGCGAGCTCTTCGGCCAGTTCGTACAGGCTGCCCAGGTCCACCCCGTCGGTCAGGGTGGGCAGTTGCAGCCGGGGCACATCGATCTCGACCAGCTGCTCGGCACTCTCGGCGCGGGCCGCGACCCGGGTGGCGTGCTGAATGGTCTCGGTCAGCAGCCCGGCGAAGTCCGTGTCGGACAGCGTGATCCCTGCGGTGGCCAACCCGGAGCGCACCGCGTCGGCGTCGACGTCCCCCTCGGCCGCCTTGGCGAGGTCGTCGGGTGCCAGGTACGCGGGAATGGTCCGGTTGACGATGACACTGCCGATCGGCAGTTCCATCTCCCGCAGTTCCGCGATGGCCTCGACGGTCTCCTGGATCGGCAAGGCCTCCAGCAGGGTCACGAGGTGGATGGCCGTCAGATCGGAGTGCAGCAACTTCACCACGCCCTCGGCCTGCGAGTGCACCGGACCGCCCTTGGCGAGGTCGGAGACCGCCTTGGTGACGTCGAGGAACCGCGCGATGCGCCCGGTCGGCGGCGAGTCGACCACCACCGCGTCGTAGACCGAATGCTTGGGCCGCGCATCCTTGGCCGTCCTGGTCACGACCTCCTTGACCTTGCCGGTGAGCAGCACGTCGCGCAGCCCCGGAGCGATCGTCGTCGCGAACTCGACAGCACCGATGCGGCGCATCGCCCGCCCGGCCAGCCCCAGGTTGTAGAACATGTCGAGGTACTCGAGGAACGCCGCCTCGGTGTCGATGGCCAGCGCGTTGACCTGCCCGCCACCCTCGGCGGTCGCGATCTTGACCTCTTCGTAGGGCAGCGGGGGAACGTCGAACAGCTGCGCAATGCCTTGGCGCCCTTCGACTTCGACCAGCAACACCTTGCGACCGCCGGCGGCCAAGGCCAGCGCGAGCGACGCGGCGATCGTGGACTTTCCCGTACCGCCTTTGCCGGAGACGAAGTGCAGGCGCGCTTTGGTCAGGCGGGAGGGCCAACCGATCGACGTCGACCCGTTTGGTGTGCTAGCCACCACTGCATGCTAGCCAAGCCGATTCCGCCGCCCGATAAGCTCGGCGACATGAGTGAATCGAACCGCTGGGAGTATGCGACCGTCCCGCTGCTGACGCACGCCACCAAGCAGATCCTCGACCAGTGGGGCGAGGACGGCTGGGAGTTGGTGTCGGTCCTGCCCGGCCCCACCGGCGAACAGCACGTCGCCTACCTCAAGCGGCCCAAGTGACCGCCTGGTCGGCGCGTCTGACCGAGCTCGGCATCGAGCTCCCCGACGTGGTCAAGCCCGTCGCGGCGTATGTCCCCGCGGCCCGGACCGGCAACTTGGTCTACACCGCCGGACAGCTCTCGATGACCGAGGGCAAGCTGCCGGCGACGGGCAAGGTGGGCGCCGCGGTGTCCCCGGAGCAGGCCAAGGAGCTGGCCCGGCAGTGCGGGCTGAACGCGCTGGCCGCGGTGGACGCGCTGGTGGGGATCGACGCGGTGGTCAAGGTGGTCAAGGTCGTCGGCTTCGTCGCCTCGGCGCCGGGCTTCGGTGGACAGCCCGCGGTGATCAACGGGGCCTCGGAGCTGTTCGGCGAGGTGTTCGGCGACGCGGGGGCACACGCCCGGTCGGCGGTCGGGGTGTCCGAACTCCCGATGGACGCGCCGGTGGAGGTCGAGATCATTGTCGAGGTCGCGTGAGCGACGATCGGGCAGGAGTCGCGTGAGCGACGATCGGGCAGGAGTCGCGTAACCGGTGAGTGTGCTGCAGCATCCCGCCTACGGCCTACTGAGGCCGGTGACGGACAGCGCGTCGGTGCTGCTCTGCAACAACCCGGGCAAGATGACGCTGGAGGGCACCAACACCTGGGTGTTGCGCGGGCCGGGCAGCGACGAGATGGTCGTGGTCGATCCGGGGCCCGACGACCCGGGAGTCTCCGACGAGCACATCGAGCGCCTCGCGACGCTCGGCCCGATCCCGCTGGTGCTGATCAGCCACAAGCACACCGACCACACCGGCGGGATCGACCGCATCGTCGACCTGACCGGTGCGGTGGTGCGCTCGGTGGGCAGCGGCTTCCTGCGCGGGATGGGCGGGCCGTTGACCGACGGTGAGCGAATAGACGCAGCCGGGCTGCGGATCACCGTGATGGCCACCCCGGGCCACACCGCGGACTCGGTGTCGTTTCTGGTCGACGACGTCCGGGGCGGGCTGCCCGATGGGACAGGCGCTGTCCTGACCGCGGACACCGTCCTGGGGCGAGGCACCACGGTCATCGACCGCGAAGACGGCGACCTCGGTGACTACCTCGAGTCGCTGCGCCGCCTACGCGGCCTCGGCCATCGTGCGGTGCTCCCCGGGCACGGCCCCGACCTCGACGACATCGCCGCGATCAGCCAGACCTATCTCGCGCACCGCGAGGAGCGTCTCGATCAGGTGCGCGCCGCGCTCACCGAGCTGGGGGAGGACGCGGACGCGCGGCAGGTGGTCGAGCACGTCTACACCGACGTGGACGAGAGCTTGTGGGACGTCGCCGAGTGGTCGGTGCAGGCTCAGCTGAACTACCTGCGCCGCTGACCACCTCGCTCGGTGCCGGTCTGCTCGCTCGTTACCGGTCTGCTCGCTCGTTACCTCGCTCGGCGCGCCAGGCGCTCGGAGTCGCTGATCAGCACGCTCTTGCCCTCCAGCCGGATCCAGCCGCGGTGGGCGAAATCGGCCAGCGCCTTGTTGACGGTCTCGCGGGAAGCGCCGACCAGCTGGGCGATCTCTTCCTGGGTCAGGTCGTGAGTCACGCGCAGCGCCCCGCCCTCCTGGGTGCCGAACCGCTGGGCGAGCTGCAGGAGTTGCTTGGCGACCCGGCCGGGCACGTCGGTGAAGATCAGGTCGGCAAGGTTGTTGTTGGTGCGGCGCAGACGGCGGGCCAGCACGCGCAGCAACTGCTCGGCGATCTCCGGCCGGTCGGCGATCCACGCACGCAACGCTTCGCGGTCCATCGACACTGCGCGCACCTCGGTG
The DNA here is from genome assembly GCF_041902445.1 of Mycobacterium sp. G7A2. Classification (NCBI taxonomy): domain Bacteria; kingdom Bacillati; phylum Actinomycetota; class Actinomycetes; order Mycobacteriales; family Mycobacteriaceae; genus Mycobacterium; species Mycobacterium sp. G7A2. The sequence goes on from NZ_CP169251.1 coordinate 521,580, forward strand.
ATCGTGGTGGCGCTCGAGGTACGCGGGCCCGGGTCGAAGATGGACAGCTCGCCGAACATGTCGGACGGTCCCATGATCGTCAGCAGGTTCTCCCGGCCGTCCGGTGAGCGGCGGCCGATCTTCACCTTGCCGGAGATGATGATGTACAGCCGGTCCCCCGGCTCCCCTTCGGCGAACACCGTGTGTCCGCGCGGGAAGTCCACGGGCTGCAGTTGCTTGGTCAGCGCGGATACGGCGCTGGGTTCCACCCCCTGGAAGATTCCGGCCCTGGCCAGGATCTCGTCCACGTTGCCCCTCTTAAGCTGTTCGGTGTTCAGACATGCGTTTCCAACCTCGAGATCAATCAGTCTAGAGGTAAGCCTTGCCGACGTTGTCGGCAATGAGCCGTCAGCGTGACCTGCTCACGCTACACACGATCGGCATGTCGGGTCTGCTGAAACTCCGTTTTCGGCGCGGGAACGACCGCGGGAACCACGTAACGGGGCGCCGGCAAAGGGTGAACCTGATCGTTCGGTTGGTCCTCGACGAATTCGTCGAAATCGGTGACCCGCATCGGCACCCGCGGCAGGAACCTCAGGGCAGGACCGTCGGCATCGTGCGCGCGACAGGGGCCGCTGCTGTTGGCCTTGGCATGCTCGAGGTACTCCGCCACATCGTCGGCCGTCACCGTCTCGCGCCCCAGCGCGGATTCGACGCGCTGCAATCCGACGGTCGCCATCATCAGCAACCCGGGGATCAGCACGACGAACAACCACGACACAAGGGTGAAGTAAACACACCCAATATCTCAGCGGGATCACGAATCGTCGACGGTAAGTACCGGTTCGCCACCAGGCCTGTCGGCCCGGCTCAGTACGCTGGCCTGGTGACCGTCAGCGAGCCCTCGGCAGGAAAGCGCGCCGCCGCCAAGGCGGCTCGCGGCGCCTCGTCGCGTAAATGGGACGCCGAGACCCGCCTGGGGCTCGTCCGGCGCGCCCGCCGGATGAATCGCACGCTGGCACAAGCGTTTCCGCACGTCTACTGCGAGCTCGACTTCACCAACCCGCTCGAACTGACCGTCGCGACCATCTTGTCGGCGCAGAGCACCGACAAACGGGTGAACCTGACCACGCCCGCGCTGTTCCGCACGTACCGCACCGCGCTGGACTACGCGCGCGCCGATCGCACCGAGCTCGAAGAGCTGATCCGGCCGACGGGCTTCTACCGCAACAAGGCCAATTCACTGATCCGGCTGGGCCAGGAGCTGGTGGAGCGTTTCGACGGCGAGGTGCCGGCGACCATCGAGGAGCTGGTCACGTTGCCGGGGGTGGGCCGCAAGACCGCCAACGTCATTCTCGGCAATGCCTTCGACGTCCCCGGCATCACCGTCGACACCCATTTCGGCCGGCTGGTCCGGCGGTGGCGGTGGACGGCCGAGGAGGACCCGGTGAAGGTGGAGCACGCCGTCGGCGAGCTCATCGAGCGCAGCGAGTGGACGCTGCTGAGCCATCGGGTGATCTTCCACGGTCGCCGCGTCTGCCATGCCCGCAAGCCGGCCTGCGGGGTGTGCGTGCTGGCCAAGGACTGCCCGTCCTTCGGACTCGGCCCGACCGATCCACTGGTCGCAGCCCCCCTGGTGAAGGGCCCCGAAACCGAGCACCTGCTGGCGCTGGCCGGCCTGTAGACCTGCGTCGTTCCCATGAGTGTGTCGGCGCGTTGGAGCATCGTGGCGATGGTCGTTCTCGTCGCCCTCGGGGTGGCGCTGTGGGCCGAACTCGGCGACGATCCGGGCGCCGGACGGGCCGGCTCGAGCGCGTCGGACACGGTCTCCGCGCGGGACCGTCGAGACGCCGACACCGCCGAGGCGCTCGTGGCGCCTCGTGCCCGGGCCGACCTCGATCCCTGCCCAGGGCCGGGCGAGGGCGCCGGTCCGGAGCGACTGCGCGGCATCGTGCTGGAATGCGCCGGCGACGGTGCTCCCGTCGACGTGGCCAGGGCGCTGGCCGGGCGGACCGTCGTGCTGAACCTGTGGGCCTACTGGTGCGGTCCGTGCGCCGACGAGCTACCCGCCATGGCCGAGTACCAGCGCCGCATGGGGCCCGAGGTGACCGTGCTGACGGTGCACCAGGACGAGAACGAGAGTGCGGCATTGCTGCGGCTCGCCGAACTGGGTGTGCACCTGCCGACGTTGCAGGACGGGCGACGTCTCATCGCCGCTGCTCTGCGGGTGCCCAACGTGATGCCGGCCACGGTCGTGCTGCGCCCGGACGGTAGCGTTGCCGAGATCCTGCCCCGATCGTTTGCGACCGTTGACGAGATCGCCGCAGCGGTCGATCCGCAGATTGGAGAGACGAGGTGAGCTGGGACAGCGGCACCGGCGAACTGGCTCCCGACGCCGCCCCACCGTGGCTGGCGCCGCTGGTGCACCGGCCCGAGGCCGTCAAACACGCCTACCGCCGGCGGGTGCCCGCCGAGGTGCTGGCCGCGCTCACGGCCGCCAACACCACCGCCGCGCTGACCGGTGCCCGCCGCGACGCCGCGGTGCTGGTGCTGTTCTCCGGGCCCGGCGGCGGGCAGGCGGGCACGCTTCCCGACGACGCCGATCTGCTCGTCACGGTGCGGTCGTCGACGTTGCGTCACCACGCCGGGCAGGCGGCATTTCCCGGCGGCGCCGCCGACCCGGGGGACCGGGGCCCGGTGCACACCGCGTTGCGGGAAGCCACCGAGGAGACCGGGCTGGAAGCGAGCCGACTGCACCCGCTGGCGACGCTGGAGAAGATGTTCATCCCGCCGTCGGGGTTCCACGTGGTGCCGGTGCTGGCCTATTCGCCGGACCCGGGCCCCGTCGCCGTCGTCGACGAAGCCGAGACCGCGGCGGTGGCGCGGGTGCCGGTGCGTGCGTTCGTCAACCCGCGCAACCGCATCATGGTCTACCGGCGGGAGAACACCCGACGCACCGCCGGGCCGGCATTCCTGCTGCACGAGATGCTGGTGTGGGGATTCACCGGCCAGGTGATCTCGGCGATGCTCGACGTCGCCGGGTGGGCGCGAGCGTGGGACACCGAGAACGTGGTCGAACTCAACGAGGCAATGACGCGTCTGGACGCCCAGGACAGCTACGGTGAAGCACAACGATGACATCTTCACAATGGCTGGACATCGCCATTCTCGCTGTCGCGCTCATCGCCGCCATCTCGGGCTGGCGATCCGGAGCGCCTGGTTCGCTGCTGGCCCTCGTCGGGGTGGCCCTCGGCGCGGTGGCCGGTGTGCTGTTGGCCCCGCACGTGGTGGACCACATCAGCGGACCCCGCACCAAGTTGTTCGCGACGCTGTTCCTGATCCTGGTGCTGGTCGTCATCGGTGAGATCGCCGGTGTCGTGCTGGGCCGGGCGGTCCGCGGCGCCATCCGCAACCCGGTGCTGCGGGTCGCCGACTCGGTCGTCGGGGTGGCGGTGCAGCTCGTGCTGGTCCTGACCGCCGCCTGGCTGCTCGGGTCTGCGCTGAGCTCGTCCCCGCAACCCAACCTGGCGTCGGCCGTGCGTGACTCCAAGGTGATCGCCGAAGTCGACGCGGTCGCGCCGAGCTGGCTGCGGTCGGGGTCGGAGCGGCTGGCGGCACTGTGGGACACCGCCGGCCTGCACGACGTGCTCAAGCCGTTCGGGCCGACCGCGGTCGCCGCCGTCGACGCACCCGACGCCGCGCTGGCCGAATCAGCCGTCGTCGGTGCGACGAGCCCCAGCGTGGTGAAGGTCCGGGGTCTGGCCTCGAGTTGCCAGAAAGTGCTCGAAGGCAGCGGCTTCGTCGTCGCGCCGAACCGGGTGATGTCCAACGCCCACGTGGTGGCCGGATCGGAGAGCGTGTCCATCGAGGTGGGCGGGCAGAGCTACGAGGCCGGGGTGGTCAGCTACGACCCGGACGCCGACATCTCGATTCTCGACGTGCCCAATCTGCCATCCGCGCCGCTGCAGTTCGCCGACGGTGAGGCCCCGTCGGGTACCGACGGCATCGTCATGGGTTATCCCGGCGGCGGCGATTTCACGGCCACGCCGGCACGGGTCCGGGAGATCATCGAGCTCAACGGTCCCGACATCTACCGCACCACGACCGTCACCCGCGAGGTGTACACCATCAGAGGAACCGTCAAGCAGGGCAATTCCGGCGGGCCGATGATCAACCGCAGCGGCAAGGTGCTCGGCGTGGTGTTCGGCGCCGCGGTCGACGACGCCGACACCGGCTTCGTGCTCACCGCCGACGAAGTGGCGCGGCAGATGGCCCGGGTGGGCAACGTCGATCGGGTGCCCACCGGCACCTGCATCAGCTGACCGGTCGGGCATACACCTGTCCGAGGAACCGGGTCAGCTGGTCGTTGACCTGGCCGGGTGCTTCCTCGTGGGCGTAGTGCCCCGCGCCGGCGATCGACACGTAGCGCCCGTGCGGAGCGTACTGCCGGGTCCGGTTCACGGGATCGGCCAGCACATACGGATCGCCGTCGCCGCGCAGGTGCAGCACCGGCACCGACATCGGCCGCTTCATCGAGCGCATGAAGCGCCGGCCCTCGCCCCGCAGCTGGCTGCGAGCCGCCCAACGCTGGTACTCCAACGCCGAATGCGCAGCCGAGGGGATCTGGATGGCCCGCCGCAGATGGCCGATGGTCTCGGCGAAGTCGTCACCGGCCTGCCATGCGGCGCTGGACCTGCTGCGCACCAACCGTTCGAGCTCGGCGCCGTCGTGGCGGGTCAGGCTGCGTTCGGGCCAGATCGGGACCTGGTAGCGCAGCATCCACGGCAGCAGTGCCCGGCCCTGGTCCCGGCGCCGCAGCGCCGAGGCGCGCAGTGCCGCCGGGTGCGGTGAACTCACCACGGCGATCGCCCGCACCACCCTCGGATGCAGCACCGACGTGGCCCAGCACACCAGGCCGCCGTCGGCGTGCCCCACCAGCGTGGCGCTGTTGTGACCGAGCGCGCGGACCAGACCGGCGGTGTCGCCGGCCAGCGTCCACCCGTCGTATCCGCGAGGGGGCTTGTCGCTGGCTCCGTAGCCGCGCAGGTCGACGGCGACCACCCGGGCGCCCGACAGGCCGGTCAGCTGGTGGCGCCACGACCACCAGAACGAGCCGAACCCGTGCAGCATGATCACCAGCGGGCGGTCGGTGAACGGGCGGGACGCGTCGTCGGTGTCGGGACGCTGGTCGGCCTCGACGACGTGGAACCGAATGCCGTTGGCGTGCACGTCCAGGTGTCGCCACGGCCCGTCGATCCGCACAGTCGACGGATCAGGTGGGGGCATTACCAGCCGGACGGATCGGTGGCCGGCTTGCCGTCGGTGGTCGCCACCGCTTTGGCGGGCTTGTCCGGGCCGAACGCCTCGGGAATCTCTTTCACCGATTCGATGGTTTTCTGCGGCCCGCGGATCCGGCGCACCTTGAGGTAGCCGAGCAGCCCGAACACCGCGGTCACCACGACCATGATGCCGAAGACGATCAGGAACGCCGCCCACCGCCACAGCCACGTGTCGAGCAACTCGGCGACGAAGAAAAAGAAGAAGAACGTCGAGTAGAACAGCACCACCAGCGCCAGGATGAAGAAGACGCTGCCGGTCAGCCCCTTCTTGACGTCGCGCGTGATCTCGGCCTTGGCCAGCTCGACCTCGGCGCGCACCAGCGTCGACACCTGGGCGGTGGCGTCCTTGACCAGATCACCGATCGAGGGGTCCGGCTTGGGTGCGTGGGGGTCCACCAACGGTATCGACGTCACCGTGGTCGGTACGCCGTTCGTGCGATCGCTCACGCAAGCTTCCTTCCGGCTTCTGCTCGGTCCGGGTCCATTCCGGCTTATGTTGCCACGTGGCGTCCCACGAAACGATTCCGGCCGACGATAGACTGCGCTGACTACGAAGGTGTGGCGGGTCGGGCTGGTTGATAGGGGATTGACACGTGAGGTTGCGCGGCCGCTGCCTGACCCTGCGCGCTGTGCTGGCGGCACTGACTGCGGTGCTGCTGGTGCCCGCCGTGCCGGCCGCGGCCCAGGAACCCGTGCCGCTGGGCGGCGGCTCCGGGCTGGTCGTCGACGGTGAGACGTTGTGCACGTTGACCGCGATCGGCAACGACAACCAGGGCCGCCTGATCGGTTTCACGTCGGCGCACTGCGGCGGCCCCGGCGCGGTGGTGGCGGCCGAAGGCGCCGAGAACGCCGGGGTGGTGGGCACGATGGTGGCCGGCAACGACGCCCTGGACTACGCGGTGATCGAGTTCGACCCGGGCAAGGTCGCCCCGGTCAGCGCGGTCGACGGGTTCCGCATCGACGGGTTGGGACCCGATCCTTCGTTCGGCGACGTGGCCTGCAAGCTGGGCCGCACCACCGGGTACTCGTGCGGCGTCACCTGGGGCCCGGGACAACAGCCCGGCACCATCGTCAACCAGGTGTGCGGAGGGCCGGGTGACTCCGGTGCGCCGGTCACGGTCGACAACAAGCTGGTCGGCATGATCCACGGCGCGTTCTCCGAGGACCTGCCGACCTGCATCATCAAATTCATCCCGCTGCACACGCCTGCGGTCACGATGTCGTTCAACACCCAGCTGGCCGACATCACCGCCAAAGGCCGGCCCGGCAGCGGGTTCGTCCCCGTCGGCGCGGGCTGACCGGCCCCGCTGCCCTGACCCGTCAGCCCGTCACTTGCTGGCGCGGATCGCCTCGAACACGCTGGGGTCCACCAACGTCGAGGTGTCCCCGAGTTCGCGTCCCTCGGCCACGTCGCGCAACAACCGGCGCATGATCTTGCCGCTGCGGGTCTTCGGCAATTCGGGCACCACGTGGATCTCGCGCGGCTTGGCGATCGGAGAGATCTCGCGGGCCACCTCGGCGCGCAACTCGTCGACCATGTTCTTCTCGCCGCCGTGGGCGCTGGACTTCAGGATCACGAAGGCGCAGATCGCCTGCCCGGTGTGCTCGTCGGTCGCGCCGACCACCGCGGCCTCGGCGACACCCGAGTGCCCGACCAGCGCGGACTCCACCTCAGCGGTCGAGATCCGGTGCCCCGAGATGTTCATGACGTCGTCGATGCGCCCGAGCACCCAGATCTCGCCGTCGGTGCCGTACCGAGCGCCGTCACCGGCGAAGTACCAGCCCTGCTCGGCGAACCGGGACCAGTAGGTCTCCTTGAAGCGCTCGTCGTCACCCCAGATCCCGCGCAGCATCGAGGGCCAGGGCTTGTCCAGCACCAGATAGCCGGTGACGTGCTCGCCGTGATCGGGCTGCGGCGCCAACTCGTTGCCGTCGTCGTCGACGATCTTGGCCGAGATCCCCGGCAGCGGGCGCATGGCCGAGCCCGGCTTGCACTCGGTGACGCCGGGCAGCGGGGAGATCATGATCGCCCCTGTCTCGGTCTGCCACCAGGTGTCCACGATCGGCGTCTTGTCGGCGCCGAACGCCATCCGGTACCAGCGCCACGCCTCCGGGTTGATCGGCTCACCGACCGATCCGAGCAACCGCAGGCTCGACAGGTCGTGTTCGGCGGGAATCTGGCGGCCCCACTTCATGAACGTGCGGACCAGCGTCGGGGCGGTGTAATAGATCGAGACGCCGTATTTTTCGATGATCTCGAAGTGGCGGTGTTCGTTCGGCGAGGCCGGGGTGCCCTCGTAGACGACCTGCGTGACGCCGTTGGACAACGGGCCGTAGACGATGTAGGTGTGCCCGGTGACCCAGCCGATATCGGCGGTGCACCAATAGACATCGGTTTCGGGCTTGATGTCGAACACATTGTGGTGCGTGTAGGAGGACTGCGTCAGGTAGCCACCCGAGGTGTGCATGATGCCCTTGGGCTTGCCTGTGGTGCCCGAGGTGTAGAGCAGGAACAGCGGATGCTCGGAGTCGAAAGCCTCGGGGGTGTGCTCGGTCGAGGCGTTGGGGACGGTCTCGTCCCACCACTTGTCGCGGCCGTCGGTCCAGGGAGTGTCGATACCGGTGCGGCGCACCACCAGCACGTGTTCGACGGGGCTGTCGTCGCCCAGGCCGGCGATCGCCTCGTCGACCCCTTCCTTGAGCGACACCGCCGAACCGCGGCGGTACTGTCCGTCGCTGGTGATGACCAGCTTGGCCTGGGCATCCTCGATGCGGGCCTTGAGCGCCGAGGCCGAGAACCCCGCGAACACCACGCTGTGCATGGCGCCCAGCCGGGCGCACGCCAGCATCGCGATGATCGCCTCGGGCACCATCGGCATGTAGATCGCCACCCGGTCACCGGAGCGCAGACCGAGGTCGGCCAGCGTGTTGGCGGCGCGGCACACCTCGTCCTTGAGTTCGGCGTAGGTGATCGAGCGGGCGTCATCCACCGGCTCACCCACCCAGTGGATCGCCACGCGGTCGCCGTTGCCGGCCTCGACGTGGCGGTCGACGCAGTTGTACGCGACGTTGAGCTTGCCGCCGACGAACCACTTGGCAAACGGGGCATCCGACCAGTCGAGTACGTCGGTGAACGGGGTGTCCCAGGCCAGCCGGTTGGCCTGCTCGGCCCAGAATGCCAGCCGGTCCGCCTCGGCCTGCTCGTAGAGCGCCTCGGTCGCATTGGCGTTCGCGGCGAACTCAGGGGCAGGCGGATACACAGACTGGGCTTCCACGTGCGTCTCGGTCATGGGTGTGAGGGTAGTCACCCAACGTTGCATCGAGGTTGGCAACTCACATGTGGGGCTGCGGGCGGTGCGTGCTACGCGACGAACGTCGCGGCTCGCGGGTCCAGCGGTATCCCGACGGCCGTCGGCGTGACCGGGCGCGTCGGCTAGCGTGGGCGCCGTGTCGGATCCGCTCGCCCCCCTGGTCGAACTGCCCGGTGTGCAGCAGGCCGGTGACGAGGCGCGCGAGGCGTTGGGCCGCGCCCATCGGCACCGTACCAATCTTCGCGGCTGGCCGAAGTCCGCGGCCGAGGCTGCGGTCCGCGCCGCCCGGGCCTCGTCGGTGCTCGACGGCGGACCGCTGCAGTTTCCCGCCGACGGGAGCGGTGATCCGGTGCTTGCCGGCGCGTTGCGGGTGGCTGAGGCGCTGGAAGGCGGGGAGGGGGCACTGGTCGGGGTGTGGCGCCGCGCGCCGCTGCAGGCGATGGCACGGCTGCATGCGCTGGCCGCCAGCGACCTCGTCGACGACGACGCCCTGGGCCGCCCGCGCGGCGACATGGACACCAGCCGCCGCTTGGCGTTGCTCGCCGATCTGGTGACCGGGGGCACCCGGGTGCCCGCTGCGGTCCTCGCGGCCGTCGCGCACGGCGAACTATTGACGTTGCAGCCGTTCGGCTCCGCCGACGGGGTGGTGGCCCGCGCGGTATCGCGGCTGATCACCATCGCCAGCGGTCTGGATCCGCACGGCCTCGGCGTCCCCGAGGTGCACTGGATGCGCCGCCCCGGCGACTACCGCGCGGCCGCACGAGGATTCGCGTCGGGAACCCCCGATGGCCTGGCAGCGTGGCTGGTGCTCAGCGGCGAGGCGCTGCACGCGGGCGCCAGGGAAGCCCTGGCGATCGCCGTGGCCGAGTCATCCTGAGCGGGCATCTCGAGCTCGGGCCCCGGCAAACTCCGGACAATATGAAGCGGGCGACGCTCCGAGTGGTGTGATCCACTGCGGCTCGCCGCCCGCTAGCACGGGGCCCCGGTTACCAAGCGTGCGTTGGGGGTTGCGTGGGTGGCCTCGGCGTCCTTGCGAGTCGCGACCTCCGACGGGCCCCACCCAAAGGGCCGTCCTGGTTGTCCGATTCTCGCAGTTACGCAGGCCCGCAACACTTTTACCTGTTTCGCGGTATGTGCTCCGCGTGGGTTCCGGGACCCGTGCTGGGGAGCCGAGGTCGGGAGTACGAGCCTTCTCTTCCGGCTCGGCCTTGGCCTCTCCCGGCTTCCGTGCTTCCTTTGTACTACGTGACCACGGTCACATCAAGTGCCAAAACGCGTGCGAATCATGATTGTTACGTGAGGCGGCGCCGAGGCCACCAGCTACCGTTCGGTAGCGCGTCAGAACGCGAAACGGCGCAGCAGCGAGTAGGTCAGGGCGCCGGCCGCCAACGCGCTCATGCCGACTGCCGCCGAGGTCGCGACGGCGGCTGTCGACGGGGCCGGGATCCGGTCGCGCAGCGACACCGGTTTGGAGAACGACCGCACCGGCCAGCCGCGGGTGCCGGCTTCCTTGCGCAGCGCGCGATCGGGATTGACGACGGTCGGGTGGCCGACGGTCTCGAGCATCGGCAGGTCGGTGATCGAGTCGGAGTAGGCGTAGCAATGTTGCAGCGCGTAACCCTCCCGCGCGGCGAGCGCACGGATGGCTTCGGCCTTGCCCTCCCCGTAGCAGTAGAACTCGATCTCGCCGGTGTACTTGCCGTCCTCGACCACCATCCGGGTGGCCATCGCATGGGTGGCGCCCAGTGCGCGGGCGATCGGCCCGACGATCTCCTCGCCGGAGGCCGAGACGATGACGACGTCACGGCCGCACAGCTTGTGGTCGGCGATCAGCACCGCCGCCTCGGCGAACACCAGGGGATCGACGATGTCGTGCAACGTCTCGCCGACGATCGACTTGACCTGTTGGACGTCCCACCCGGTGCACATCGTGGTGATGTAGGACCGCATCCGGTCCATCTGATCGTGGTCCGCGCCGGACATGAGGAAAAGGAATTGGGCGTAGGTGGACTTCAGAACCGCGCGCCTATTGATTAGCCCTTGGCTGAAGAACGGTTTGCTGAATGCGAGGGTGCTCGATTTCGCGAGAACAGTTTTGTCCAGATCGAAAAACGCTGCGGTGCGGATGGGGCCGTCGCCGGGGAGAGGTCCGTCGGCGCCGGGACGCCCCGCTGTCGCCGGATCGGGTGCGGTCACCGCCTCAGCATAGGGGCCGGCGCAGTGACAGATTGCGGCAGAACGTACAAATTGGCAGTTCACGACAGGTGTCTGTGACTGTAATCTTTCCTGGTTGTGGCCAACTTGTTCCCGGCGCGGTACTTGCGCTGGCCCACTCTCGCGTGTGTATAGTGGGCATCACTCGGCTTATGCCGGGTGTGCATCAGCCCGACCCCCCGGGGCTGATACACGACGACCTCCGCCTCCTCCCCCCCTGGCGGGGGTCGTCCCTTTTGTGGGGTGTTTTCGCCGTCCGGATAGATCACTTCTCCTCACGACGTTGCGGAACGCCGTTTTCGTTGCTCTCGATGGCCGGTCGGGTATTCCCCAAATTTCGATTGATCCACAGATGCGCCGGGTCGGCCGCGATGGGTCTTTCCGGTGTCGGCGCCGGCGTCGACGCTGGTGTCCATGGCACCCACCGCCGGCATCCTCGTCCTGGTCGATGACCGTGCGCTCCATCCCCCCATCGACAGGGTGGTCGCCGCTGCCGGACTGAAAGTCGTGCGTGCCGGCGCCCCCTCGAGTCGCCGCGTGTGGGCCGGTGCCGCGGCGATCCTGCTCGACGGTGAGGCCGCGCTCCGCTGCGTACAGCTGGGTATGCCGCGGCGTGCGCGGGTGCTGTTGGTGTGTTCTGAGCAGCCCGGATCCGGCGAATGGCAGGCCGCGGTGGCCGTCGGCGCGCAACAACTGGTGATATTGCCCACCCAGGAGCGCGACCTTCTGTCGGCGCTGACCGAAGCTGCCGACGCGGCGGGCGACGGCGTCACGCGCGGGCCGGTCGTGGCCGTGCTGGCCGGTCGTGGTGGCGCGGGCGCGTCGGTGTTCGCCGCGGCGCTGGCCTGCACCGCGACCGAATCGGTTCTGGTCGACGGGGATCCATGGGGTGGCGGTCTCGATCTGGTGCTCGGCGCGGAGACCGAGCCCGGCCTGCGGTGGCCCGACCTGGCGCTGGCGGGCGGTCGGTTGAGCTATCCGGCGCTGCGCGACGCATTGCCCCGCCAGCACGGTGTGACGCTGTTGTCGGCCGGCCGAGTGTTGTCTGGGAGCGGATCCAGCAACGACATCGAGGCCCGTGCGGTCAGCGCCGTCATCGAGGCCGGCAGCCGGGCCGGGGTCCCGGTGATCTGCGACCTGGCGCGGCGCCCGTCGGCGGCCACCGAGACGGCTCTGGCAGTCGCAGATCTGGTGATCTTGGTCACCACCGCTGATGTTCGATCGTGTGCAGCAGCGGCGGTCACCGCCCGGTGGGCGGAAGAACAGAACCCCAACACCGGTGTCGTGGCGCGGGGGCCGGCGCCCGGCGGGCTCGGTCCCGCGGACGCGGGACGCCTCATCGGACGGCCCGTGCTGGCAGCGATGCGACCGCAGCCCGGCATCGAGGCACAGCTGGATTGCGGGGGTCTGCGGTTGCGGCCGCGCACACCGCTTGCTCGTGCGGCGCGCAAGGTGCTGGCCTTGGTCAGCCGCCGGCCCGAGCTCGCACACGCCTCGGAGTTGGTGGCATGACCGGGTCGTTGGTCGACCGCGTCCGGGAGCGGTTGGCCGCCGAAGGAGCTCCGCTGCGTCCGAGCGTGGTGGCTGCGGCTATCCGGGCCGAGTCCGGTGGCGTGCTCGGGGATACGGAAGTGTTGAGCAGTCTGCACGAGCTGCAGACCGAATTGGTGGGCGCGGGCGTGCTGGAGCCGCTGCTGCGCGGTCCGGGTACGACCGACGTGTTGGTGACAGCTCCCGACGCGGTGTGGGTCGACGACGGAGACGGTTTGCGCCGGAGCGCGGTGCGCTTCGCTGACGACGAGGCGGTGCGCCGGCTGGCACAGCGTCTGGCGCTCACGGCCGGTCGCCGTCTCGACGACGCGCAGCCGTGGGTCGATGGCCAGTTCACCACCGCGGGCGGGCCGGCGGGGCCGCTGACCGTGCGGCTGCACGCGGTGCTGCCGCCGATCGCCGCGGGAAGCACCTGCCTGTCTCTGCGCGTGCTGCGCTGCGCCACCCAGGATCTCGGGTCGCTGGTGGCGTCGGGGGCCATCGACGGCCAGGCACACCGGCTCCTCACCGACATCCTGGCCGCGCGGCTGGCGTTCGTGATCTCGGGCGGAACCGGGGCGGGTAAGACGACGCTGTTGGCCGCTCTGCTGGCGGCAGTCCCCGCTGACGAACGGATCGTGTGCGTCGAGGACGCTGCCGAGCTGGCTCCGGCGCATCCCCACGTGGTCAAGCTCGTCGCGCGCGCTGCCAACGTCGAAGGCGCCGGTGAAGTGACGGTGCGGGATCTGGTCAGACAGGCGCTGCGCATGCGCCCGGACAGGATTGTCGTCGGAGAGGTCCGGGGCGCGGAAGTGGTCGACCTGCTGACGGCACTGAACACCGGCCACGACGGCGGCGCGGGAACCGTGCACGCCAACAGCCCAGCCGAGGTGCCTGCCCGCTTCGAAGCCCTGGCCGCCCTCGGCGGCCTCGACCGGTCCGCGCTGCACAGTCAGCTCGCCGCGGCTGTCCAGGTCGTGCTGCACGTCGCCCGGGACCGGGCCGGCCGACGGCGGCTCGCCGAGGTGGGAATGCTGACCCGCGGCGACGATCGATTGGTGCGGGTGCTGCCCTGCTGGCGGCTCGACAGCGGGCCCGGTCCAGGACTGGCCGACCTCGAGGCCCTGGTGCGAGCTCGGAGCACGGGATGAGTGTCGCCGCGCTGACGCTGGCCCTGGCGGTGCTGGTGGCGCCCCGATCGGCCCGGCGCAGGGTCCGGGCGCTGCAGCCTCGCAGTGCGCGTGCGGCCCGGACGGTTCCGTTGATCCCGGTCGTCGGCGGCGGCTGCGCGGCGCTGCTGGCGGTACTGCCGGTGAGCGTGGTCGCGGCGCTCACCGTCGTGGCCGCCACCCTGCTGGCGCGCCGGCGGTCAGCGCTGCGGCGTGGGAGACGGTCCGGGGAGGGAGACAACCTGCACGATGCCCTCGACGTCCTCGTCGGCGAGCTCCGGGTGGGGGCCCACCCGGTGGCCGCGGTGGCGACGGCTGCCGCGGAGAGCCAGGGCACGGTCTCCCGGTCGCTCTCGGCGGTGGCGGCTCGAGCGCTGCTGGGCGCCGATGTAGCGGCGGGACTTCGCGTCGAAGCGCGCCGGACCCACTCGCCGGAGCACTGGGAGCGGTTGGCGGTGTGCTGGCAGCTCGCCCACGACCACGGCCTGGCGATCGCCACGGTGATGCAGACCGCCCAGCACGACCTCGCCGAGCGCCGCCGGTTCGGCAGCCGTGTCGAGGCAGGGTTGGCCGGTGCCCGCGCCACCGCGGCCATCCTGGCGGGTCTTCCGCTGCTGGGTCTGCTGCTCGGGCAGGCACTGGGGGCCGATCCGGTGGCGTTTCTCCTGTCCGGTGGAGCGGGCGGGTGGCTGCTTCTGATCGGCGCGACACTGATCTGCGCCGGCCTGCTGTGGTCGGACACCATCATCGCAGGGGTCGTGACATGAGCTGGGCGGCAGTCATTCTCGCCGCCGCGGTGCTCGCCTGGCCGCGGGCGGCGAAGAGCCGGCTGGGGACGGGCCTGTGCTCGGGGCGTCCGGTCTCGCAGCCGCGCGCCCGCCAGGACCTCCTCGCGGTCGCCGCCACCCTGGACGTGCTCGGGGCGTGCCTGCACTCGGGCATGGCCACATCCACCGCAGCAGCGGCGGTGTCGGCGTCGGCGCCGGTCCACTTGGCCGCGCCACTGCGCCGGGCTGCGGACCTGTTGGCTCTCGGCGCGGACCCGGCACAGGCGTGGGCGCAAGCCGGAGCCCCCGCCGACCGACACATCGCCGCGTTCCTGCGCATGGCACGCCGCTCGGCGGCCTCGGGTGCCGCGCTGGCGCGGGGAGTGGAGGAGCTCGCCGGCGACCTGCGTGCCGAGGCCGCTGCTGCCGCGCACGCCCGAGCCGAACGCGCCTCGGTACTGATCGCCGGACCGCTCGGGCTGTGCTTCCTGCCGGCGTTCGTGTGCCTCGGTGTGGTGCCGGTCGTGGCCGGACTCGCCGGTGACGTCCTGCAGTCAGGAGTGATGTGACAACAAGTGGAGGGAAAACAGATGAAAAGACGGATACGTGGGCTACAGGCACGCCTGGCCCTCCTCGCAGTGGCCGACGAGGGCATGTCGACGGTCGAGTACGCGATCGGAACCGTCGCGGCCGCAGCCTTCGGCGCGATTCTCTACACCGTCATCACCGGAGATTCGGTCGTCAACGCGTTGACCAACATCATCAGCCGCGCCCTGAACACCGCCACGTAAGCGGTGCAGAGGTCGGGGCCGTCACGATCGAGGCTGCTTTCGCGGTCGTCACGCTGGTGGCCGTCCTCGTCATCGGCATGGCCGGCGTGGCCGCGGTGTCGTTGCAGACGCGCTGCGTCGATGCGGCCCGGGAAGCGGCCCGGCTCGCCGCGCGCGGGGACACACCGGCAGAGGCGATCCGCTCCGCGCAGCGAGTCGCTCCCGGCGGGGCGACGGTGCAGGTGCGTCGGCGCGGCGATGTCGTCGTCGCCACCGTCGCCGTGGAGTCCGTTGTGCTGCCGTGGCTTTCCCTCGGCGCCGAGGCGCTGGCCGCGGTCGAGCCGCACGCGGGGTGAGCAGGGGACGGCCGGGGTTCTCGCGGTGGCCATGGTCGCGGTGCTGGTGACGGTGATGGTGGGCGCCGCGCACCTCGGTGCCGCCGTGCTGGCCCGGCACCGGGCTCAGGCGGCGGCTGACCTGGCCGCGCTGGCCGCAGCCGCGCATCTGCCGGCCGGCTCCGCGGCCGCGTGTACCCGCGCCGGTCGCCTCGCGCGGGAGATGCGGGCCGAGATGGCGGCCTGCACCATCGACGGCGTGGACGTCGTCGTCACGGTGCAGGTCCGGCCCGAACTGGGGAGCCGATGGCTGGGACCGGCCAGGGCGGTGGCGCGGGCGGGTCCGTCGTCAGCCGGCGGTCACGCTTTACCGGCTTTGGCTGACCTGCCCTTGCGCGAGTGGGACTTTCGGGCCCGCTCTGCGGGTTGGTCGCCGTCGATTTCGACGGTGCTCAGCTCGCTCGCGGTGGGCTCCCTCAGGGCGGCCAAGCCGGCGTACACACCGTCGTCCAACTCGACCCGGTGCACAGTCACGTGTACCGGCGTCCAGCTGCGGCTCCGGTCGAGCACCCGTAGCACCCCGGAGGTCGCGCCCGAGTCGAACTCGGCGGCCATCGCGGCCATGGCGGCCCTGTCGTCGGGGTGCACCGCGTCGATGCTGACCAGTCCGGCCCGCCAGTCGAAGAACGGCGCGGGTTCGTCGAGCCACTTCAACAACGTCCAATGGCGCGGGTCGACCAACGCCCGGTGCACTCCGGGCACGGCCAACCCGGCGATGATCCGCTGAGCCAGCAGATCGTGTTGGATGCCCGAGCCCTCGCGCACACTGCGCCAGTTCATCGCCCGGCAGATGAGGTGCTCGCTGCCGTCGTCGAACACCTCGGGCGCCGACCGCGCGACGAACCCCACGGTGATCTGCTCACCGCGGTAATCGGTGACGTCCCAGGTGTTGCAGATCGACACCCCCACCTGCGGCTCGATGATCATGCTCAGCACCTGCGCCTCGCTGGGTTTGAGGTCGCGGCGCGGCAGGTCGTCGACGAACGCCCGGCCGTGGGTGGGTTGGCGGTCGGGATCCCAGCCGCCGACCACCAGCGACTCCCGTGTGTCGGTGGCCGTGCCCTCGGTGAGGTCCCAGATCAGCGGTCCGACCGTGGGACGCGCAGGCGGCTCCTCGTCCGGAGCGCCCAACCACACGTGCACCCCGTGGATCCGGCCGTCCGACATCTGCACGACCTCGGTGCGGATCACCCGATCGTTCTTGGGCGTGATGCTGGTCAAACCGCCTCCAGCACGGACTGTTTCGCCGATCGCGGTCTGAACGGCCATCAGATGGGGATGGCGACGCAGGAAGGTGCTGATCGGCACCAGATCCTTGGTGTGGTCCCCCTGGGCGACAACGGCCGGTTCGTCGCCGAGTGTCTCCACGAGCATCCAGTCGTGGCTCATGACCGTCATGGTACCGACGGGTTCCCGCGCGTCCCGCCGTCAACCGGCCGGGTGCCGGGGATGCCCGGTCAGCGCGCCGATCACCAGACGCAGTACCCGCACCGCGCCGTCCTTGTCCAGCGGGTCGTTCCCGTTCCCGCATTTGGGGGACTGCACGCACGACGGGCAACCCGCGGGGCACTCGCAGGCCTCGATGGCCTCCGCGGTCGCGCCCCACCAGTCCGCGAGCATGCCGAATCCGCGCGCAGCGAAGCCGGCTCCGCCCGGGTGACCGTCGTAGACGAAGATCGTCGGCAATCCGCCCACCGGGCCGATCGCGGTGGACACCCCGCCGATGTCGCTGCGATCGCAGCTGGCGATCAACGGCAGCAGGCCGATCGCCGCGTGCTCGGCGGCATGCAGTGAGCCGGGAATCCGCAGCGGGTCGATCCCGCTGTGCTGCAACGCTTCCGGAGTGATCGTGCACATCGTCGCCATGGTCTCCAGGGTGCGCGTGGGCATGTCGAGTTCGATGAAGTCGATGACCTCGCCGTCGATGCGCCGCCGCAGATAGCCGGTCACGGTGTTGCTGACCGAGACGGGCACCAGGCCCACGGTCACCGGACCGTGCCGGGACTGCTCACCGGAACCGGTGACGTCGATGTCGGTCAGCTCCCGCGCGAATGTCGTGTACCCGGGATCCTCGGTGTGGACGAAGGCGATTCCCGCCTCCAGATCGAGGGTGTCGACGACGTAGCTGTCGCCCTGATGCAGATACACCGCGCCGGGGTGCACCGACGCCGGTGCCTGTCCCGCCCCGGTGCTGCCCAGCATCCGCCCGGTGTCGGCTTCCAGGATCGCGACCTGTCCGCCGGTGGAGCCCCTGATGTCCACCGCCGGGTGCGGATCCACTCCCGGGGCGGGGAAGTACCCGCTGGGACGGCGGCGCAGCAGGCCGTCGTCGACCAGGGCGGCGGCGACCTGCTCGGCGTCCCAGGCCCGCACCTCGGCGTCGGACAGCGGCAGCTCGGTCGCTGCGCACAACAGTTGCGGACCCAGGATGTACGGGTTGGTCGGATCGATCACGACCCGTTCGATGGGTTTGTCCAGCAGGGCTGCGGGATGGTGCACCAGATAGGTGTCGAGGGGATCGTCGCGGGCGATCAGAACGATCAGAGCCCCCTGCCCGCGCCGTCCCGCGCGGCCGGCCTGCTGCCAGAACGATGCGACGGTACCCGGGAAGCCCGCCAGCACAACGGCATCGAGGCCGGCGATGTCCATGCCGAGCTCCAGCGCATTGGTGGTGGCCAGTCCGCGCAGCTCGCCGTCGGCCAGCGCCCGTTCCAGTCGCCGACGATCCTCGGCCAGGTATCCGGCCCGATACGACGCCACCTGATCGGCGAGGTCGGGGTTCGCGTCGGCCAGCCGTGCCTTGGCCCCGAGCGCGACGAGTTCGGCACCCCGGCGCGAGCGCACGAATGTCAACGTGCGGGCCCCCTCCCGCATCAGGTCGGCCATCACCCGCGCCGCTTCGGCGCCCGCCGAGCGGCGTACCGGAGCGCCGTTCTCCCCGAGTAGCTCCGCCAGCAACGCCGGCTCCCACAGCGCGACCGTGCGGGCTCCCTGCGGTGACCCGTCCTCGGTCACCTCGCTGACCGTCTGGCCGATGAGTTCGGAGGCGGTGATCGCGGGCTCCGCGGTGGTCGCGGAGGCGAAGATCACCGTCGGCCCGCAGTGCTCGCCGGAATCCGGTGCGTACCGCGCGCACAAGCGCAGCAGCCGGCGCAGCACCATCGCCACGTTGGAGCCGAAAATGCCTCGGTAGTAGTGGCATTCATCGACCACCAGGTATCGCAGGTTGCGCAGGAACACTGCCCACCTGGCGTGGTTGCGCACCATCGACAGGTGGATCATGTCCGGGTTGGAGAAGATCCAGCGGGACCGCTCGCGGGCGAATCGGCGCACTTCGGTGGGGCTGTCGCCGTCATAGGACGTCGGGGCGACGTCGGCGAGCCCGGGAACGGCGGCGGTCAGTTCGGCGACGGTACGCAGCTGGTCGTGGCCCAGCGCCTTCGTCGGCGACAGATACAACGCGCGGGCGCGCGGATCCTGGTTCAGCGCCGTCAATATCGGCAACTGGTAGGCCAGCGACTTGCCCGACGCCGTCCCGGTGCTGAGCACCACGTGGCGTCCGCCGTGAGCGAGGTCGGCCGCGGCGCGCTGGTGCGACCACGGCACCTCGATGCCACGATCGCGGAAGGCCCGCACCACATCTGGGTCGGCCCAGGCCGGCCAGCCCTGCGGGCGGGCCCGTCGCGGCGGCAGGTCGGCGACATGGCGTACCGGATGCTCGTCGACCGCGGTGCCCTCGACCGCGCCGGCGAGCAGCGCGCGGCCGAAGTCGGGCACCGTATCTGCCCGGGCGCCTGCTGCTGCTTCCGTCACCGATCACCTCCGAAGACGACGTCGTACCAACGCCGGGGCGCCGGCCGTGGGCCGCCCCGGCACATGTCGTACGTGAATTGTTCACTACGTGACGGCGCTGAGACTGTCGCCGCAGGCCGGAACGTGATTGACTACTCGCGGTCGCAGCTTCTGTGTTGGTGTCCCCACACTCGCAGGAACGACGTTGCGATCGCGGTTCCTGCGAGGGTTGTAGGTCGGGTCTGAGTTCCGAGCACTCCACGAAGGTATGGCGGTCGGAACGGGCCCGGTCTGCCGAAGGACGGTGGACCGCACCCGGTGAATGAAGAGAAGGAAAGTACGAGAGATGCCACAGGGAACTGTGAAGTGGTTCAACGCGGAGAAGGGGTTCGGCTTCATCGCGCCTGAAGATGGGTCGGCGGACGTGTTTGTCCACTACACGGAGATCCAGGGAAGCGGCTTCCGCACCCTGGAGGAGAACCAGAAGGTCGAGTTCGAGGTTGGCCAGAGCCCCAAGGGCCCGCAGGCCACCGGCGTTCGAGCCATCTGAGCTAAGCGACCAACTCAAGACCACCGAGCCGGCAGGCTCGAAGGATCACAGAACACCCCCGCGTCATCCCCACGGACAACGCGGGGGTGTTTCGCGTACCGGCCCGGGTAACAGCTTTGCGGGCCCGTGCTGGCCTAGGGTCGACGGTGTGAGCCAGCTGTCCTTCTTCTCGGCTGAGTCGGTGCCGCCGGCCATCGCCGATCTGACGGGGATTCTGGCTGCGCCCGGACAGGTGGTGCTGGTCAGTGGGCCCCAGGGGCCCACGGCCCGGCTGTCGGTGGTGGTGGATGAGCTGTGGCGGGCCGAGGCGCTCGCGGAGATGATGGCCGACGCCGGCCTGGTCCCGGAGATCGCCCGCACCGACGAGAACACCCCGCTGGTGCGGACCGCGTTGGACGCCCGGCTGGTCGCCATCGCCGAGCAGTGGACCCGGGGAGCGGTCAAGACGGTGCCTCCGCAGTGGCTGCCGGGCCCCCGCGAGCTGCGGGCGTGGGCGCTGGCGGCCGGGACCGCCGACGCCGACCGCTACCTGCTCGGGCTGGACCCGCACGCTCCGGACACTCATTCGGCCCTGGCTTCGGCGATGATGCGGGTCGGGATCGCGCCCACTCTGATCGGCACCAGAGGGTCGCGTCCGGCGCTGCGAATCAGTGGCCGCCGACGGCTATCGCGCCTGGTAGAGAACGTGGGGGAACCTCCGGAGGGGGCTGAGGCGTTGCTGCAGTGGCCACGGGTTTAGCCGGTTTGCGAACCTCCGGCGCAGGAGGGACGGTTTGCGTCGGCACGCGCGGGGTGCGAAATTGTCAGTTGCCGAAGCGGGTGGCATGGGTACATGCACTACGCGGGCAGCAGAAGAAGTGGAGCTAGACAAAGTTGGCTGACGGGGACCGCGGCAGCGGGGGAAACCGAGGTGTCCGGCGACTCGTCATCGTCGAGTCGCCGACCAAGGCGCGCAAGATCGCCGGTTATCTCGGGTCCAACTACATCGTCGAATCGTCGCGTGGACACATCCGTGACCTGCCCAGAGCGGCCGCCGACGTGCCGGCCAAGTACAAGTCCGAGCCGTGGGCCCGGCTGGGTGTGAACGTCGACGACGACTTCGAACCGCTCTACATCGTGAGCCCGGACAAGAAGAGCACCGTCGCCGACCTCAAGGACAAGCTCAAGAACGTCGACGAGCTCTATCTGGCCACGGACGGCGACCGCGAGGGCGAGGCCATCGCCTGGCATCTGCTGGAGACCCTCAAACCGCGCATCCCGGTCAAGCGGATGGTGTTCCACGAGATCACCGAGCCGGCCATCCGGGCGGCCGCCGAGGACCCGCGCGACCTGGACAACGATCTGGTCGACGCGCAGGAGACCCGCCGCATCCTGGACCGGCTCTACGGCTACGAGGTCAGCCCGGTGCTGTGGAAGAAGGTGGCCCCGAAGCTGTCGGCCGGCCGGGTGCAGTCGGTGGCGACCCGCATCATCGTCCAGCGCGAGCGGGAGCGCATGGCGTTCCGTAGCGCCGGATACTGGGACGTCAGCGCCGAGCTGGACGCCAGCGTCTCCGATGCGCAGGCCCAGCCGCCGACGTTCACCGCGAAACTCAACACCGTCGACGGACGCCGGGTGGCCACCGGCCGCGACTTCGACTCGCTGGGCGCGGTCCGCAAGCCCGACGAGGTGCTCGTGCTCGACGAGGCCGGCGCCGAGGGGTTGGCCGCCGGTCTGCGCGGCGCGCAGCTGTCGGTGGCGTCGGTGGAGCAGAAGCCTTACACCCGCCGCCCCTACGCGCCGTTCATGACCTCGACGCTGCAGCAGGAGGCGGGCCGCAAGCTGCGGTTCTCCTCCGAACGCACGATGAGCATCGCGCAGCGGCTCTACGAGAACGGCTACATCACCTACATGCGTACCGACTCGACCACGCTGTCGCAGTCGGCCATTGACGCCGCCCGCAACCAGGCTCGTCAGCTCTACGGCGAGGAATACCTGCATCCCACCGCGCGGCAGTACACCCGCAAGGTCAAGAACGCCCAGGAGGCCCACGAGGCCATCCGTCCCGCCGGTGACGTCTTCCAGACTCCCGGCCAGCTGCACTCGGCGCTCGACACCGACGAGTTCCGGCTCTACGAACTGATCTGGCAGCGCACCGTGGCCTCGCAGATGGCCGATGCGCGCGGCACCACGCTGAGCCTGCGTATCGCAGGTCAGGCTCAGACCGGTGAGCAGGTGGTGTTCAACGCCAGTGGCCGCACCATCACGTTCCCCGGCTTCCTGAAGGCCTACGTCGAGAGCATCGACGATCTCGCCGGCGGCGAGGCCGACGACGCCGAGAGCCGGCTGCCGAACCTGACCCAGGGCCAGCGGGTCGACGCCAAGGATCTGACCGCGGCCGGGCACGCCACGTCGCCGCCGGCCCGCTACACCGAGGCGTCGCTGATCAAGGCGCTCGAAGACCTCGGGATCGGCCGGCCGTCGACCTACAGCTCGATCATCAAGACGATCCAGGACCGCGGCTACGTGCACAAGAAGGGCAGTGCGCTGGTCCCGTCGTGGGTGGCGTTCGCGGTGATCGGTCTGCTGGAGCAGCATTTCGCCCGGTTGGTCGACTACGACTTCACCGCCGCGATGGAAGACGAGCTCGACCAGATCGCCGCGGGGCTGGAGCGCCGCTCGAACTGGTTGTCCAACTTCTACTTCGGCGGTGAGCACGGTGTGGAGGGCTCGATCGCGCGGGCGGGCGGTCTCAAGCAGCTCGTCGGCGGCAATCTCGAAGAGATCGACGCTCGGGAAGTCAACTCCATCAAGCTCTTCGACGACGCCGAGGGTCGTGCCGTCAACGTGCGGGTGGGGCGCAACGGCGCCTATCTGGAGCGCATGGTGGCCGACCCGGACAACCCCGGTGAGCTCAAGCCGCAGCGCGCCAACCTCAAAGACGAGCTGACCCCCGACGAACTGACGCTGGAACTGGCCGAGAAGGCGTTCGCGACACCGCAGGAGGGTCGTTCGCTGGGGGTCGATCCGCAGACCGGTCACGAAGTCGTCGCCAAGGACGGACGCTACGGTCCGTACGTCACCGAGGTCCTACCCGAACCGGACGACGGTGACGACGGCAGTGCCGGATCGGGCGCCAAGAAGAGCAAGAAGCCGACCGGCCCCAAGCCGCGCACCGGTTCGCTGTTGCGCTCGATGGACCTCGAAACGGTCACCCTCGAGGACGCGCTGAAGCTGCTGTCCCTGCCGCGGGTGGTCGGGGTCGATCCGCAGAGCGGTGAGGAGATCACCGCGCAGAACGGCCGCTACGGACCGTATCTGAAGCGCGGCACCGACTCCCGCTCGCTGGCCACCGAGGAGCAGATCTTCGAGATCACCCTCGACGAGGCCCTCAAGATCTACGCCGAACCGAAACGCCGGGCCGGGCAGCGCGCCGCGGCGCCGCCACTGCGCGAGCTGGGCAACGACCCCGCCAGCGGCAAGCCGATGGTGATCAAGGACGGCCGGTTCGGTCCGTATGTCACCGACGGTGAGACCAACGCCAGCCTGCGCAAGGGCGACGACGTCGCGTCGATCACCGATGAGCGTGCCGCCGAACTGCTCGCCGACCGCCGGGCCCGCGGCCCGGTGAAGCGCACCAAGAAGGCCACCAAGAAAGCGCCGGCGAAGAAGTCCGCGGCCAAGAAAGCGGCCAAGAAGAGCTAGCGGGTCAGGTCGACCTCGTCGGCGCGCACCAGGTTCACCGGGCGGGCCAGCTGGGTCGGGGCGGTCCGGCCGCGCAGCTCGACGATCTCCCCGACGTCCCAGCACAGCGCCTCGGCGTCCAGCGCGCCGCTGACCGCGACCGCCGAGGCCAGCACGTGGCCCTCCTCGAGCTTGGCCAGCTCGGTGAGCCGGGCCGCTTCGTTGACCGGGTCGCCGATCACGGTGTACTCGAAGCGGGCCTGGGCGCCGATGTGCCCGGCGATCGCGCGCCCGGCCGATACCCCGATGCCGAACTCGGTTTCGCCGAGCACCCGGATCAGCTCGTCGTGCAGCTCCCGCGACGCGGCCAGCGCCGCGCCGGACGCATCGGGGTGCTCGATCGGGGCGCCGAAGATCGCCAGCGCAGCGTCACCCTGGAACTTGTTGACGAACCCGCCGTGACGGTTGACGGTGTCGACGACGACGCGGAAGAAGTCGTTGAGCAGGTTGACCACCTCGGCTGCCGGCTTGGTCGCGGCCAGATGCGTCGACCCGACCAGATCGACGAACAGCACCGCCACCTCGCGTTCCTGCCCGCCGAGCTCGGTGCCACGCTCCAGCGCGCGGCGGGCGACGTCCTCGCCGACATAGCGGCCGAACAGATCTCGCAGGCGTTGCCGTTCGGCCAGGTCGCGCACCATGTCGTTGAACCCGGCCTGGAGCAGACCCAGCTCACTGGCGTCGTAGATCTGCATGTGCGCGTTGTAGTTACCGCGCTGCACCTCCCCGAGCGCCCAGCGCAGCTGGCGCAGCGGGTCGGCGATGGACATCGCGACCAGCACGGTGCTCGACAGCCCGATCACCAGCGCGGCGATGGCCAGCAGCAGGATCGTGGTCACCAGCCGGTCGGCCGGCGCGGTCAGGATCGCGAACTTGCTGGCGACCAGCGCCAGGACGATCGCCAGCACTGGCACACCGGTGGACAGCACCCAGGTCAGCACCTGGCGCAGGATCACCCCGGGCGCGCGGAAGGTCTCCGGGACGCCGCCGCGCAGCGCGGCCACCGCGACGGGTCGCAGCACCCGCTCGGACTGCAGGTAACCGATGATCGCGGTGGCGGTCGCGCCCAGCGCGGTGGCCACCGCCACCACCGGGGCCGACTTGCTGGCCACCGGCCAGCTGGCCACGATGAACACGACCGAACCCAGCAGCCAGTTGGTGGCGCTGATCACGGAGCGGTAGAAGGGCATCTTCAGCGCCCGCATGCGGGCCACTTCGGTCTCGGCGGGGTCGCGGTCGCCCAGCAGCATGTCGCGGCGCTGCCAGCGCATCACCGGGATCAGCATGCGCAGCGTGAAGTAGGACGCGACGGTGAACGAGATGAACAGGTATCCGAGGAAGATGGCCAGGTTGTAGGTGGGTAGGTCCTGCAGCTGGATGCGGTCCTCGGGCGGCAGACCGAACCGCAGGAAACCCAGCACCAGCAGCGCGCCGATGATGTCGGCCTGCAGCATGCCCAGCGTGAACACGGGCCAGGGGGTGCGCGCGACCCAGCGGGCGAATGCACTGACTCGCCCCACCTCGATCGCTTCACCGGCCATTCGCTAACCGTATCGGGCGCAGCTGACGGCGCGGGAGCGTCTGAGACGGACGTGTCGGTTCGCAGCACTACTGTTATCGGCGATGACGGGTGTTTTTTCGCGTCTGGTGGGCCAGGACGCCGTGGAAGCCGAGCTGATGGCTGCCGCGCGGGCGGCGCGCGGTGATTCCGCTCACAGCGAGGCGGCGCAGGCGGGTGGGACGGGCGCTTCTGCGGGCACGATGACCCACGCCTGGCTGATCACCGGACCGCCCGGGTCCGGGCGCTCGGTGGCGGCACTGTGCTTCGCGGCCGCCCTGCAGTGCACGTCCGACGGCCCCCCGGGGTGCGGTGAATGCCGCGCCTGCACGACCACGATGGCCGGCACCCACGCCGACGTGCGTCGCATCATCCCCGAGGGCCTGTCGATCGGGGTGGACGCGATGCGCACCATCGTGCAGATCGCGTCGCGGCGGCCCGGCACCGGTCGCTGGCAGATCGTGGTGATCGAGGACGCCGACCGGCTCACCGAAGGGGCGGCGAACGCCCTGCTCAAGGTCGTGGAGGAGCCGCCGCCGTCGACGGTGTTCCTGCTGTGCGCGCCCTCGGTGGACCCGGAGGACATCGCCATCACGCTGCGCTCCCGCTGCCGGCACGTCGCGCTGGTCACACCGTCGGTGGATGCCATCGCGCGGGTGCTCGTCGAGTCCGACGGGCTCACCGAGTCCGATGCGGCGTGGGCCGCCTCGGTCAGCGGCGGACACGTCGGGCGGGCCCGGCGGCTGGCCACCGACGAGCAGGCCCGCCAGCGCCGGCAGCGGGCGCTGGGACTGGCCCGGGACGCGGCCACGCCGTCGCGGGCCTACGCCGCCGCGGAGGAGCTCGTCGCCACGGCTGAGGCCGAAGCCCGGGCGCTGACCGAAGACCGCAACGAGGTCGAGGCCGACGAGTTGCGTACCGCGCTGGGGGCAGGCGGCACCGGGAAGGGCACGGCCGGCACGATGCGCGGCGCGGCCGGGGCGATCAAGGACCTGGAACGGCGGCAGAAGTCGCGACAGACACGCGCTTCGCGGGACGCGCTCGACCGGGCGCTGATCGACCTCGCCACCTACTTCCGTGACGCGCTGCTCGTCGCGTCGGGGGCCGGTGACATCGCCCCCAACCACCCCGACATGCGGGAAAAGGTGGCGGCGCTGGCCGCGCACGCACCCGCCGACAAGCTGCTGCGATGCATCGAGGCGGTGCTCGACTGCCGGGAGGCGCTGGCCGGCAACGTCAAACCGAAGTTCGCCGTCGATGCCATGGTCGGCACCGTCGGTCAGGCACTGCGCGGCTGACTTTGGTCGTCGCTCGGCCCTGCCGTAGACTCAGGCCGCCGATGGTGCTGGTCGCCGTCGGCAGGCCGCCTTAGCTCAGTCGGCAGAGCGATTCACTCGTAATGAATAGGTCGGGGGTTCGATTCCCCCAGGCGGCTCCGAATGTGTCAGCAGCGGCAAGTCCGCGGTTTATACTTCTTTATAAAACCGCCCGAAATCGCGATTTTTATAAGGAAGTATAAGCTCGGTGGCCGCCTCGCAGCAGCGAAGTCCCTACACACCGGGCGCCATCGCGCTCCACCTGCCCGGTCGCGACGTGCACCTGGCTCGGGTCAGCGTGCACCTGACGAACTTGTCCGTGTACCGCCAACTCGACGGCAGAGTCCACGTATTCGTGGGCCCGCGCGGGGTCGGCAAGACCAGTCTGCTCAGGGTCGCCCAGCGCGACGCGCGGCAGCGCACGTTCACCACGGTCTGGGCGACGGGCGGCGACTCGGTGTCGCTGTCGGTCGACCTCGCGAATGAGTTCGACAAACTCGTCACCGCGAGATGGACGGACACCGCGAAGGCCGCGCTGGCCAAGACGCTGAACACCGTGCGGCTGAACTTCGGGGTGGCCTCCCTGCAACTCGCCACGCCGGCCGACACCGACAACACCGAGTTCCAGGGAGCCGCCCGCGCCCTCCAGGAGGCAATCACCGCGGCCGCGCGTGGGGTGATGGAGGCCGGTAGCCCGGGGCTGGTGGTGTTCATCGACGAACTGCAGGCCGCCGATGCGGTCGGCATCCGTGCCCTGGCCTATGCCTGGCAGCACATGCAGGCCGAGGCTCCCGACCTGCCCGCCGCGGTCTTCGCGGCCGGTTTGAGCCACACCCAGGACACCGTCGCCAAAGCTGTCAGCTTCGGGGAGCGATTCGAGTACCGGCACCTGAACAACCTCAACCACGACGACGCCACCCTGGCGCTGACCGCCCCCGCCCTCGGGGTAGGTGTGGGGTGGGAACAGGGTGCGCTCGACGCAGTGCTGCAGGAGACGCAGGGCTATCCGTACTTCCTGCAGGAATTCGGCGACAAGATGTGGGAGGCGGCCGGCTACCCCGGGCCTGGTGGGGCGTTGACGGCCCAGCACTTTCCCGCGGCGCGCGAGCAGTTCCTCGTCGCGCGGAACATGCTGTTCCGATCGCGGTGGAAGCAGGCCTCTCCCGCGGAGGCCAAGTTCATCACCGCGATGGCCTCGCTCGGCGACGGCGACGTGAAACGCCGGGACGTCGCCGCAGCGCTGGGGACCACCTCGACAGCGATCAGCATGGCCAGGCAGTCGCTGATGGACAAAGGACTGATCGAGCAGTCCTCCCGCGGCAGCATGCGCTTCACCGCCCCGGGCTTCGCCCAGTACATCCGCGACTACGCCGACGTCGACGCGGACGAGTAGCGGTCGGGGCAGGCCCGTTCCCCGTTCAGTAGCTCGCGGTAGACCGGGAAACCTCGTGCGCGCATGTCGTTGATGCCGAGCAGCCTGTCACGGGTCAGCGAGGTGCGACGAAGCCGACCGGTCCGGAGGCCAGGCACACCGACAGCGCTGCGGTGTCGGCGCGCACGGTGATGGCGTCCCCGGCTCCGCTCAACCGGACGAACACCCGGTTCAGGCCCGGACGCACCGGGACCCGGACCTCCTCGCCCTCGGACAGTGCCACCACGATCGAACCGTCGCTGTTGGCCAGATAGTTGAGCTCGGCGGTCCAGTCGGCGGGAAGCAGTGGCCCGTCGAGCGGCAGCACGGCGGGGAAGTCCGGCTGCACCAGGTAGCCGCACTGCGGAAGGGGCCCGGGGGCGATGCTGCGCACCCAGGTCACCACAGCGTCGACGATGTGCCCCCTGCTGTCGAGCATCCGCAATTGCGTTGTCGAGCGCGCGAATTCAGGTCGATCCTCGAGCAGGGCGAACATGTGTGAGGCGAGGTTCTCCGGCCACGCCACCCGTTGCAGCACCAGCGGGTCGACCTCCTGATCGAGCAGCGGCGCCGCCGACTCGGCGTGGGCGGCGGCCAACCCGGCCTGCGCGGTGCGCAGGTAGGACTCGGTGGGGTTGTCCTGCCAGCTCCTCAGGAACGTCGCGGTGGAATACAGGCTGCTGGCGACGAACACCGATGTCAGACCGACGATCGCCACCGACCGCACTCGGGACGCATCGAGGCGGAAAGATCCGGGCCGATTCGGCGCGCACAGTCCGACCGCGGCCAGCAGCGTCAGCACCAGAACCAGATCCGGAAGGTAACGCAGCGACTGGGCGAGCTCCAGCGCGGTGAACCGCGACGAGCGCATCAGATAGATCGGCACCTGGCACGCCGCGACATAGCCGAGCGCGGTCAGCCACACCGGACCCAGCCGCTGCTTGCGGTACAGCGTCACCGCGACCACGGCCGCCAATGCCACCCAGCCCAGCGCCATCACGACGGGCCCCGGTACCGCCCACGGAGAGGCCGGTGCCCACCGCTGCCACTGCCAAGGCCCCCCGACCAGACCCGGCACCACGCCGTGGGTCACCGAGCGCGCGAGCAGATCCCACGTCATCGCCAGATCGAAGCTCCACCGCCTCTGGTCGACCACCAACAGGTAGACGCCCACCCACGCCACCGTCACCGCCAGGCACGCCAGCCACACCCGCGCTCCCCGGCGCCACACGTCGCGCACCGAAACCGTCGCTGTCACATGGCCGTACAGCGCGACGACGGCGAACGCGACGAACGGGATGATCGCCGACTTCTCGAAGAACAACAGCCCACCGGCGTACACGAGGACCGCGCTCACGGCGTAGCGCCGCCGGCCCGTGCGGATCAACAGGATCGCATCAGCGCACACCCACGCCATCGCGGCCACCATCGGCAGCGAGTTCAGCCCGGCCGCCCACCACGCATAGCTCGGTATCGCCAGTGGCGTGAACAGCGCGAACGTCAACGGTACCAACAGGACTGGCCGCCAACCCAGGATCACGTGCAGGGCCCGCAGCAGGGCCAGCGCCGCCAGCGCGGCCAGCACCACCAGGCTCAGCGCCGGGCCCACCCAGTTCAGCGGGGCCAGCCGGGTGATCGTGCCCGCCAGCAGGAACGCCGCGGGCATCACGTGGCCGTCGTGGTCGTCGAACAGGTAGGCCGGCGACAACAGGGGTTGCGTGCCTGCCCTGCCGACCAGAATCAGGTCGTCCCAATAGAAGTAGCCACCGAACGCCAGCACCGCCCGCACGACCAGATGCACCGCGATGAGCAACAGCGCGATGCGGGCGGTACGGGAATGCACGAGCACTATCGGGGGTAGGTGTCCCCGGCCTGGCGGCGCGCCTCCCACGCCGAGGACACCATCTCCTCCAACGAGTGCCGCATCGTCCAGTCCAGGTCGCGGGCGGCGAGATCGCCGGTGGCCACGATGCGGGCCGGGTCGCCGGGGCGGCGTGGCATGATCGTCGGTTCGAAGTCGATGCCGGTGACGGTGCGGATCGCGGTCATGATCTGTGCCACCGACGTACCGGCCCCGCTGCCGAGGTTGTACACCCGCTCCACCGGCAGCCCGTCGTCCAGCCGGCGCGCGGCCGCGACATGGGCCAGCGCCAGATCGGCGACGTGGATGTAGTCCCGCACGCAGGTGCCGTCGGGCGTGGGATAGTCGTCGCCGTTCACCCGCGGGGTCTCCCCGCGGTACAGCATGTCGAAGACCTTCGGGAACAGGTTGTGCGGGCTGGCATCGAACAGCCGCGGCGACCCCGACCCGACCACGTTGAAATAGCGCAGGCTGGTGTGCCGGATGCCCGCGGACCGTCCGACGTCGCGCAGCAACCATTCGCCGATGAGTTTGGTCTCCCCGTAGGGCGACTCGGGTGTGGTCGCGGTGGACTCGTCGACCACCTCGACGTCGGGTGTGCCGTAGGTGGCCGCGCTGGAGGAGAACACGATCGCCTCGACCCCGGCGCGCTGCATCGCCGACAGCAGCGTGAGGGTCGCCGTGACGTTCTGCTCGTAGGTGTGCAACGGCCGGTTGACGGACTCGCCGGCGTACTTGTACCCGGCGACATGGATGACCCCGCGCACCCCGTTGCGCCGCAGCGTGTCTTCCACCAGCGCACCGTCGAGCAGCGATCCCTCGACGAACGTCGCCGCGGGGGCGACGAACTCGGCGAACCCCGTCGACAGGTCGTCGATGACCACCACGGGTATCCCGGCGTCACACATGGCGTGCGTCACGTGCGAGCCGATGTATCCGGCACCCCCGGTCACCAGCCAGCTCATCAGCGTCTCCTTCGTCGTCGCCCGCAGCGTATTCGCCGGGCAGCGGTCAGCGTCCGGCAGGCCGGTCCCCGGCCAGGGCCACCAGGTGCGCCGCGATGCCGAGCAGCGGCCCGCACATCAGTGCCACCACCGTGCGCACCTCCAGCGTCAGCGGCATCAGCAACAGCAGGGCCGAGGCCAGTGTCGCCGACAGCCAACCCGCGGCGTAGGCGCGGTGCAACGCGGCGGCCACGGTCGCGGCGCCCGTCAGCGTCAGCAGCGCGATGGCCACCGCGGCGGCGGTCAGCCAGGCCAGCAGGGCACCGTCGGCCTGGTACTGCGGGCCGAACGCGGTGCGCAGGAACCACGGACCGGCGAGGCCGGCGACGAGCACCCCGAGTGCGCCCAGTCCGGCGACCAGCGCGGCCGGTACGGCCAGTGCGCGCACCCGATGAGCACGGTGATCGACGAAGTAGGCGATCAGGTTTCCCTGCATCGCGGTCAGCGGCACCAGCAGCGGCGCCCGGGTGAGGGTGACCGCCAGGATCACCACCCCGCCGGTGGCGCCGAGGTCACCGGAGGTGGCCTGCAGCAACACCGGAAAGCCCATGACGAGGACCGCGCTGGCCCCCGCGGCGGTGGTCGAATGCCCGACGCCGCGCAGAAAGGTCACCGTGTCGGCGGGGGTGTGCACGCGCGCCGCCGCCCGGGCCGCGGGGGACAGCGCCAGCATCAGCACCCAGCTGACCGCGCCGGCGACCGTGGCCCACAGGTACCCGCCCAGCCCCCAGCCGATCGCAAAGGTCGCCGCGGCGACCGTGACCCGCAGCAGCGCGTCGGTCACCATCAGAGCGCCGTACCCGGACCACTGGTTGCGCCCGGCGAGCATGCCGAGCAGCGTGGTGTGCACACAGAATCCGGCCAGCCCCAGGCTCAGCAGCGCGATGCTCAGCGTGCGGTCCTCGACGAACACGTGGGCCGCCCACAGCGGGGAGCTCAGCGCGATCAGCGCGGCCGCCCCCACTCCGACACCCGCACCGATGCGCATCGGACGGCTGCGGCCCGGCTCGCCCCGTGCCGAGCGGACCTCACGGGTGCTCTCCTGCAGCAGGCCGAACGCGGCGCCGCTGGCCAACCCGAATGCGCCCCAGAACACGCTGAACACCGAGAAGCCGGCCGGCTCGAGATCCCGGGCGGCCAGATACAGCACCGCGTACCCGCACAGCGCCGATACCGCGGTCGCCGCTCCGACACGCACCACGCTGCTGCGGGTGACGGCCCCGGACGGGCCGGCGGCCGCGTCCGTCACGGCAGGTCCAGCGGGGGGACCTCCGCGGAGTACAGCCACGCCGCCCACAGCGGGCGCAGCGAGTCCTCGGTGAAATGCGCGGCCAGCGCGATGAAGTCGTCGGTGACGACGCTGGCGTGCCGGTACCGCGATGTCCACTCCCTGAGCAGCGCGAAGAACGAGTCGTCGCCGATCCGCCGGCGCAGCGTGTGCAGGGCCAGCGCACCGCGCTTGTACACCCGGTCGTCGAACATGTCCCGCGGCCCGGGGTCGGCGAGGACCAGATCCTGCGGTGAGTCGACCAGCCGCTGGTGGTAGTGGCGGGCCCAGTCGTCGGCGCTGCGCTCGCCGCAGTGATCGGACCACAACCACTCGGCGTAGCACGCGAAGCCCTCGTGCAGCCAGATGTGGCGCCAGCGTTGGGCGGTCACGGAGTTGCCGAACCACTGATGGGCCAGTTCGTGGGCGACCAGCCGCTCGGAGCCGCGCCGGCCGTCGCAGTGGTTGGCCCCGAAGATCGAGATGCCCTGCGCCTCGAGCGGGATCTCCAGTTCGTCGTCGGTGACGACGACGGTGTAACCGTCGGCCAGCGGGTACGGACCGAACAGCTTGACGAAGAGCTTCATCATCTGCGGTTGGCGCCCGAAGTCGTGGTCGAACTCGCGGCGCAGCCGGTCGGGCAGCACCGAGAAGATCTCCACGCCGTTCTTGGCCATCCGCCGCCTGGTGTAGGGACCGACCTGCAGCGTGATCAGATACGTCGAGGTCGGTTCGCTCTGCTCGTAGGTCCAGGTGGTCATGCCGGCTCGGGCTTTGCGGGACAACAACTTTCCGTTGGCAATCGTGAGATAGGGGCTCTCCGTGGCGATCTGGATCCGAAAGCTCGCCTTGGCGCTGGGATGATCGTCACACGGGAACCACGACGACGCCCCGTTGGGCTGGCCGGCCACCAGCGCGCCCTCGGTGAGTTCCTCGAACCCGACCTCACCCCACGGGGTCCGTTTCGGCCGGGGTGTCCCGCTGTAGCGCACCGCCACCGTCATCGCGGCACCGGCGGGCAGCCGATCGGCCAGCGTGATGTGCAGCTTGTCCCGATCGGTGCGAAAGTGCTTCGGCCGCTTGCCGTTCACGGTCACCTTGGCCACCGACAGCGCGCTGGACAGGTCCAGGCTGAACGTCTGGAGCTCGGCCAGCGTGACGGCGGTGACGGTGGCCGTCCCGGCGAGCCGGTTGATCGCGACCTTGTACTCCAGCTCCAACTCGTACCGCGACACCCGGTAACCGAAATTGCCTGCTGTCGGCAGATACGGGTCGATGACCGGGGCGGAGCTCTTCTTGCCTGCTCCTCGTCGACCCGTCACGCGGCAGCCGGTTTCTTGGGCTTGGCGCCCGACTGCCCCTGCTTCTTGCCCGCCGGATTCCACGGCGCGATCGGATTGCCCTGCCACCGAGTCGATGGTGGCACCTCGTCACCGCGCATCACCAGGGAGGCGGGGCCGACGGTGGCTCCGGCGCCGATGCGGGCGGCGGGCAGCGCCACACAGTGCGGACCCAGCGTGGCTCCGGGTTCCAGCACCACGGTGTCCATGCGCATGATCCGGTCGTGGAACAGATGGGTCTGCACCACACACCCGCGGTTGACGGTCGCGCCGTCGCCGAGTGTCACCAGGTCGGCCTCGGGCAGCCAGTACGTCTCACACCACACTCCACGTCCGATGCCGGCGCCCAGCGCCCGCAGCCACAGATTCATGACCGGAGTACCCGCGGCCGCGCGGGCGAACCACGGCGCCGCCACGGTCTCGACGAATGTGTCCGACACCTCGTTGCGCCACACGAACGACGACCACAGCGGGTGTTCGATCGCGCCGATGCGGCCCACCAGCAGCCACTTCGCCAGCACCGCCACACCGCCGGCCACCGCTCCGGCGGCGAGCACGACCGGCCCGGCTGCGAGCGCGGCCCACAGCCAGCCCGCCGCAGTGGCCAGCGCCTGGATCGCGGCGAGCACACCGACTCCGATGGCGAAGGTGATCACGACCGGCACGATGCGGAACGTCTCCACGGTGGCACGCAGGACCTTGAGCTTCGCCGACGGGTGGAAGGTGCGCAGCGCGTCGGCAGCCGTCGGGCGGCGGCGCAGCCGTACCGGGGGACTACCCAGCCACGACGAACCGGCCTTGGCCTTGTGCGGGGTCGCCGAGAGCACGGCCACCAACCCGTCGTCGGGCACCCGCCGGCCGGGCTGGGTGATCCCGGAATTGCCCAGGAAAGCCCGCTTCCCGACCGTGGCGCGGGCGACGTGGATCCACCCGCCGCCCAGTTCGTAGGAGCCCACCATCGTGTCGTCGGCGAGGAACGCGCCGTCCTCGACCACGGTGAACTTCGGCACCAGCAGAGCTGTGGAGATCTCGGTACCGCGGCCCACCTCGGCGCCGAGCAGACGCAGCCACCACGGGGTGAGCAGGCCGGCGTAGATCGGGAACAGGTAGTTGCGGGCGGCGTCCATCAGCCGCTCGGTGGCCCACAGCTGCCAGCCGGAGCGGCTGCGCACCGGGTGGTAGCCCTCCTGCAGCCCCACGGACAGCAGTCGCACGCCCAGCACCGTCAGCGCCGCATAGCTCAGCACTGCGGCCAGGGTGGCCGGGGCGGCCCACAGCATCGCCGCCGGCACGGCGTCGGCGACGCCGGCGGTGTCCCGCACCGCCCATCCGATGACGGCCAGCCCCACCGCCAGTGCGGCCAGCGGCAGCGCTGCCAGCAGCATCGACGTCAGGCCGTACACGGCCACCCAGTGCAGGGCACGCGGCGGCCGGTGATCGGGCCACGGATGCTTGGCCTTCCCGGACTTGACCGCCGGTGAACCCTTCCAGTACTGCCCGTTCTTGACCTTGCCCACCACCCCGGAGCCGGGAGCGACGTCGGCGTTCTTGCCCACCACCGCGCCGGGTAGCAGGGTCGTGCGCGCCCCGACCGTGGCGTCGTTGCCGACGGTGACGGGGCCGACGTGGAAGGCGTCCCCGTCGATCCAGTACCCGCTGAGGTCGACCTCGGGCTCGATGGAGCAGCGGTGCCCGAGCGTGAGCATGCCCGTCACCGGGGGAGCCGAATGCAGGTCGACGCCCTGCCCGACGTTGTTGCCCAGCGCGCGGGCGTAGTAGACCAGCCAGGGAGCGCCCGCCATGTTCTGCGCCCCGCTCGCCTCGGCGAGACGCTCGGCCAGCCACACCCGCAGGTGCACCGCGCCGCCGCGTCGGTAGGTTCCGGCCTGCAGGTTGCCCAGCAGCGTCCGCGCACCCAAGACGGCGATGCCCATCCGGCCCGGCGGGGTGACGAACAGCAGGAATCCGGCCAGGACCCACCACCAGCTGATCGGCGCGGCCCACGGCACCAGGTCCAGCCCGGCGGCGACATTGTTGGCGACGGCCAGCCACACGACCCACTGCATCCCGGTCAGCGCCGCCAGCGGAACGGTCAGCGCGATCTGCACGGCCTGCGTCCGTCGCGACACCGGCTCGACGGTCCGCGGCTCGACGGCCGGGGGTGGTTCCAGTTCGTCGAGGTATCCGGCCAGCGACCCCAGCCGCGGATGGTCGTAGAGGTCGGCGACGGTCACCTGCGGATAGCGCTGCCGCAGCGCGGCGATCAGCTGGGCGGCCGCCAGCGATCCGCCGCCCATGGCGAAGAAGTCGGCCTCCGGCCCGTCGACCTGTGCGGCCAGCACGTCGCGCCACAGCCCGGCCAGCCAGCCCGTCGTGCCGAGAAGGTCCGGTGCGTCCGCACCGTCACCGGCTCCGTCGACCGGCCACGGCAGCGCGTCGCGGTCCACCTTTCCCGACGTGCGGGTGGGCAGCTCGTCGACGAGGACCAGACGGGGCACCAGAGCGGCGGGCAGGGACTGCGCCAGCGCGGTCCGGGCGGCGGCCAGGTCGAAGTTCGGATCGGCGCTGGCGACATAGCCGACCAGCAGGGGAGTTCCGCTGGCCGTGCGCCGCACCGCCGCCGCGCCGCCGCTGACCCCTGGCAGATGCACCAGCGCGCTGTCCACCTCACCGAGCTCGATGCGGCGGCCGCCGACCTTGACCTGGTCGTCGGCGCGGCCGACGAAGTACAACCCGTCGGCCTCCAGCCGGACCAGGTCGCCGCTGCGGTAGGCGCGGCTCCAGGCGAGCGTGGGCATCGCGGCGTACTTCTCGGCGTCCTTGTCGGGATCGAGGTAGCGCGCCAGCCCCACCCCGCCGATGACGAGCTCACCGACCTCACCGAGGTTCACCGGCCGGCCGTCGGCGCCGACGACCGCCAGATCCCACCCGGGCAGGGGCAGGCCGATGCTGACCGGTCCCCGCCCGAACAGCCGCGCGGCGCAGGCCACCACGGTCGCTTCGGTCGGGCCGTAGGTGTTCCACACTTCGCGGCCCTCCACCGCGAGCCGCTCGGCGAGCTCGGGCGGGCAGGCCTCGCCGCCGAAGATCAGCAGCCGCACGGCCTCCAGGGCCTCCGCCGGCCACAGCGCCGCCAGCGTCGGCACGGTCGAGACCACCGTGATGTCGCGCGACACCAACCAGGGGCCCAGGTCCATCCCGCTGCGCACCAGCGAGCGCGGGGCGGGCACCAGACAGGCACCGTGCCGCCACGCCAGCCACATCTCCTCGCAGGAGGCGTCGAAGGCCACCGACAGTCCGGCCAGCACCCGGTCTCCGGGGCCCAGCGGGTTGTCCTGCAGGAACATCCGCGCCTCGGCGTCGACGAAGGCGGCGGCGCTGCGATGGCTGACCGCGACACCCTTGGGGGTGCCGGTGGAGCCGGAGGTGAAGATGATCCACGCGTCGTCGCGGCTCAGCGGTGCTGCGGCGCGCCAGCCACGGGAGGACCCGGGGCCGCGGACGAGTCCCTGCTCGGTGATGACGGCGACGACGCCGGCCTCGGTGAACACCAGCTCGGCGCGCTCGACGGGGTCGTCGGCGTCGACCGGAACGTAGGCGGCGCCGGTGGCGAGCGTGGCCAGGATCGCGACGTAGAGCGCGTAGCTGCCCGAGGGCATCCGGATGCCGATGCGGTCGCCGCGGCCGATCCCGCGGGCGGCCAGCCACGCCACGCTGTCCTCGATGTCGGAGATCAGCTCGGCGTAGGTGAGCTGCACGGTGCCGTCGTCGAGGGCGGGCGCGTCGGGGTAGCGGCGCGCGGTGTCGTAGAGGATGTCGATCAGCGTGCGCGGCTCGGGGGCGAACGCCGACAGCACGAACTGGGCGGGGATCTCGGGGGTTGGATCCGCTGCTGTCACGGGTACAAACTACTAAGCGCCGGGCGGCCCCCGGTGGCGTCGGGTGGTGGGTGATTTCGCGTGTCGGGCGACC
Source organism: Mycobacterium sp. G7A2 (assembly GCF_041902445.1). Lineage (NCBI taxonomy): Bacteria > Bacillati > Actinomycetota > Actinomycetes > Mycobacteriales > Mycobacteriaceae > Mycobacterium > Mycobacterium sp. G7A2. The sequence continues at coordinate 558,848 of NZ_CP169251.1, forward strand.
GGCTGGCAGAATCACCGCCCTGGAGGGGAGTATTCCTTCGCCACAGCGTCGTCACCACGTCGTCCATCTCTGATCGACCGGTGTTGTGGGCCGCACTCGGCGGTGGAAGAGACCTCCGGCGTTGAAACGACGACCGGAGGTTTGATGAACGTCAGCGGACTCGAGTGGGCGATCACGCTCAGTGTGACCATCGCGATCCTGCTCTTCGATGTGATCGTGATCGGGCGTCGCCCGCATGAGCCGTCACGGCGTGAGACGGCCACCGCGCTGAGCTTCTACGTGGGGTTGGCGATCCTGTTCGGCCTGTGGACCTGGTTCTTCCACGGCAGCCAGTACGGGCTGGAGTTCTTCGCGGGCTGGCTCACCGAGTACAGCCTGTCGGTGGACAACCTGTTCATCTTCTTGATCATCATGGCCAGCTTCAAGGTGCCGCGGATCTACCAGCAGCAGGCGCTGCTGGTGGGCATCATCCTGGCGCTGGTGTTCCGGGGCATCTTCATCGCCCTCGGCGCGGTCGCGATCGCCCGGTTCTCCTGGGTCTTCTACATCTTCGGTGCGTTCCTGCTGTACACGGCCATCCAGCTGGTGCGCGACACCGACCACGACGACGACGCCGACAACGTGGTGGTCCGCTTCGCCCAGCGGCACCTGTCGTTCACCGACCAGTGGGACGGTCTGCGGTTGTGGGTGAAGGAGAACGGCAAGCGGTTGATGACGCCGATGTTCCTGGTGATCGTCGCGCTGGGCACCACCGACCTGATCTTCGCGCTGGACTCCATCCCGGCGATCTACGGACTGACCCAGGAGCCCTACCTGGTGTTCACCGCGAACGTGTTCGCGCTGATGGGGTTGCGCCAGCTGTACTTCCTGCTCGGCGACCTGCTCAAGCGGCTGGTGTACCTGTCGCAGGGGCTGGCGTTCATCCTGTTCTTCATCGGGGTCAAGCTGCTGCTGCACGCGCTGCACGAGAACGAGCTGGCGTTCATCAACGGTGGCGAGCACGTGCCGGTGCCCGAGATCCCCACCCTGTGGTCGCTGGGCGTGATCGTCGTGACACTGCTGATCACCACCGTGGCCAGCCTGTACAAGACCCGCAAGGATGCCCGGCGGCTGGCCTCCGAAGCCGAGGACATCGCCGGGCAGGCCGATCCGCAGGCCGGCCCGCGTCCCTGAGCCGCGTCAGGCGCTGGCCGTCCAGCGGTCGCACACCTCGCGCAGGCCGTCGGCGGTCAGTGAGCCGAACAGCCGCACCCGGGCCATACCGCCGTCGGGGTAGACGTCCAAACGCGCTGCGGTGACGGGGCGCCGCTCGTGGATGCGGAACCGGTGCCGGGTGTCGGGCTGCAGCTCGGTCCGCGGCAGGATGTCGAACCACTCACCGTCACCGTCGCGGCCCGACAGGCGGGCCGCACCCGGGGCATTGCCGACGAAGTAGGAGGTGTCCAGCTCGATCGCGTCGAGCACGCCCTGGCCGGCCAGCTTCATCTCCACCCAGTCGTTGCCGGCGTCGCGGCGCCGAGAGGTCTCCCACCCCTCACCCATGGTGCGGGCCACCCCGGGCAGCAACAGATTGTTCGGTGAGCTGTAGAACATGTTGGAACAGGCCGTGATTCGGCCCCCGTTCTCGAGCGCGGCAAGGTCCAGCGTCATGTTCTCGGCGAAGTCGGGGTTGATCAGACCCTCGCCGTGCACCCGGAACCGCGCCACGCCGCCGTCCGGATAGATGGACAGCCGCAGATGTGTCCAGCGCCGCGACGAGGAGGTGGGGAACGGGTTGCGGGTGTCGCCGTTGACAGTGGAGCGTTCCACGATGGTGGTCCACTCCGTCTTGCCGGGATCCTCGATGAGCTCCTGCACCGAGGGGTAGCCCTCGACGAAGGCGGCCTCGACGGAGATCTCGGGCGGATAGTTCCCGGTGAACCACGCGGTGTCGACGACGACGCCGCGGACGACGGCCGGCACGCCGAGCCTGATGACGGCCGAATCGTGGGACTCTGCGGTGACCCCGCGGCGCCGGCGGGTCTCCCAGCCGTCGTAGACCTGTCCCTTGTGGCCGAAGGTGGCGGGCCGGTGTTCGGCGGGCGCCGGTTTGATCAGGTTCTCTTTCTCGGCGAACACGTCGTCGTTGGCCCACACCACAGCCCCGCCGGCGGTTCTGGCGGCAAGGTCGGGCAGCGACAGAAAGTGGGGGTGACCTGTGGGTCTCGGCGGTGTGCTCACCGGGACGAGCCTAGGTGAGCGGGCGCGAACCGGGGCGGTGAGGCGTCACCGGTCGTGCCCTCACCAGTTGTCCCCTCACCAGTTGTCGTAGCCCCCCTCGGGGCCGAGCATGCGTTCCAGCCGGGTCCGGTTGATCCGGGCCAACTCGTTGCGCACCACTTTGCGTTCGGTCTCGTAGTCGTTGTGCAGGCGGTCGTGCAGCGCGGCGAGCACATCGTCGGCGCCGTAGCCGTTGATGTACATGACGAACCCGAAACCGAAGTGCTCCAGGTAGGACTTCGACGCGGCGGACAACTCGGCCATGATCTCGGGCCGCTCGTCGATGATCGCGCACTGCTCGGCGTGGGACTTCTCGCTGCCCGGCCGCCGGCCGACGTCGGGATAGGCCTGCAGGATGGAGTCGATGGACTGCTCGCCGAGGCTGAACAACTGTGTGTCGGCGTACCGGAACAGCTGTTCATGACTGTCGAAGGGGCGGGCGCGCACGAGGTCGGCGGCCAGCGGCACGCTGTAGCAGCACTCGAACACCGCGTGCACCGCCCGGCGCGTCGGCATCGCGTTGAACGCCTCCAGGCCGATCCCTTGATGCAGTAACACACCGCCATGATGGGAGGCCGATTGAACAGTGACGTTACGCCGTGTTACAGGCACGCAAAATCGCCGACGGTCCAGGTCTCACCGACGCCGCCGGTGTCTGCTGTGTCACTGGCGCCGACATTGCGAGCAGGGTCGTGGACCCGAGGTGCGCGCGACCCTCACAGCACTCTGGCGCAGGGCGGCTAGTGCCCTTCGGTCTTGAACCGTTCGATCGAGCGGTTGACCTCGGCTTCGGCCTCTTCGCGGCCCACCCAGTCGGCGGCCTTGACGAACTTGCCCGGCTCGAGGTCCTTGTAGTGCACGAAGAAGTGCTTGATGGCGTCCAGCTCGAACTCCGACACGTCGCCGATGTCGGTGATGTGGTCCCAGCGCGGATCGGCGAGCACACACAAGACCTTGTCGTCGCCGCCCTTCTCGTCGGTCATGCGGAACATGCCGACCGGGCGCGCCTCGACCACACAGCCCGGGAACACGGGCTCGGGCAGCAGCACCAGCGCGTCCAGCGGGTCGCCGTCCTCACCGAGGGTGTCCTCGATGTAGCCGTAGTCGGTGGGGTAGCCCATGGCGGTGAACAGATACCGGTCCAGCTTCACCTTGCCGGTGTCGTGGTCCACTTCGTACTTGTTGCGGGACCCCTTCTGGATCTCGATGAGCACATCGAACTGCACCGTCGCGACTCCTCCACCTGTGCGAAAAGACTGCCGAAAACATCGTGTGACCACGGGGTCGTCGGGTGACGACGCGGCTTAACCCTAGACGAGGGATACCCTGCTCTACAGGGGTGGCTCGGGTTGTCGATCGAGGGCAGGAGAAACATGCGGCCCACTCGGTGGCAACGATCCACCTATGTGGTGGTGGGGGCGGCGGTAGCGCTGCTGGTCGCGGCGGTGGTCGCCGCCGCCGCGGTGGTGGCGTCCCGCCAGACCGGCGACGAGGTGGCCGTCGAGCCGGCTCCACCGCCGGCCACCGCCGAACCCGAGGTCGTCCCGGTCTCCACGGACGCGGCCGCCCCGACCCCGCGCGGCCTGGCCCGCGTGCTGGCGCCGGTGCTGGCCGACCCGAACCTGGGCAGGTTCACCGGCCGCATCACCGACGCGATGACCGGGGAGGAGCTGTGGGCGCTCGGCGCCGGGATCCCGATGCAGCCTGCTTCGACGAACAAGCTGCTCACCGCGGCGGCGGCGCTGCTGGCGCTGGACCGCGAGGACCGGCTGACCACCCGTGTGGTGTCCGACACCCCCGGAACGGTGGTCCTCGTCGGCGGCGGCGACCAGACGCTCTCGGCCGCCCCGCGAGGCCAGGAGAGTTGGTACCGCGACGCCGCGCGCATCGTCGATCTGGCCGACCAGGTGCGCCGCAGTGGTTTCGCGGTCAACCGGGTGCAGGTCGACGTCAGCGCGTACGCCGGTCCGACGATGGCGGTCGGGTGGGATCCGCTGGACATCGACGGCGGCGACATCGCGCCGATCGAACCGGTGATGCTCGACGGTGGCCGCACCCAGCCGGTCAGCGTGGAATCGCGGCGCTCGAAGACGCCCGCCCTGGACGCCGGCCGCGCCCTGGCCGTGGCACTGGGTGTCGACCCGAACACGGTGACGGTGCTGCCCCGGGACCGCAGTGTCGACGGCACCGAGATCGCCTCGGTGCAGTCGCCGCCGCTGATGCAGCGGCTGCGCGACATGATGAACTTCTCCGACAACGTGATGGCCGAATCCATCGGCCGTGAAGTGGCGGTTGCGCTGAACCGGCCGGCCAGCTTCGACGGCGCCGCCCGGTCGGTGCTGGCGACGCTCGACGACGCCGGCATCGACATCTCGGGAGCGCGGTTGTTCGATTCCAGCGGTCTGTCGGTGGACGACCAGTTGACCGCGCTGACCCTCGACGAGATCGTCACCGCCGCCGTCGGGGACTCGGCGCCGGCGTTGCGGCCGCTGGTGGACCTGGTGCCGATCGCCGGGGGCAGCGGCACGTTGTCCAACCGCTACCTCGACACCGCGGCGGCCGGCTATCTGCGGGGCAAGACCGGTTCGCTGACCGGCACCAACACCCTCACCGGGTTCGTCACCGACAAGAGCGGGCGGGTGTTGACGTTCGCGCTGATGTCCAACGACGCCGGGCCCACCGGGCGCACCGCGCTCGACGCCTTCGCCGCGACGCTGCGGTCCTGCGGGTGCGCCGCATGAGCCGGCAGAGCGGCACCGGCTTCAACGTGGGCCGTGCGGTCGACTGGAACCTCGCGGCGACACTCGGCGGCAAGCTGGCCCGGCCGGAACCCGCGGCCACCGACTACACCCGCCGCCAGGCCATCGACCAACTCGGCGAGGCGGCGCGGGCCGCCGAGATCCCGGTGCGGGAAGTGACCGGGCTGGCCGAGGGCGGCGACGTCCCCGAAGCGCGAATCGTCAACCGCCCGGAGTGGATTCATGCCGCCACCCGCTCGATGCGGGTGATGACCGGCGGCCCGGCCGACGACACCGGCAAGCCGCGGATGATCAGCGGACGCGTCGCGGGAGCGCAGACCGGCGCGGTGCTGGCGTTCGTGTCGTCGGGCATCCTGGGCCAGTACGACCCGTTCGCAGCCGGTGGCGGTGAGCTGCTGCTGGTCTATCCCAACGTCATCGCCGTCGAACGCCAGTTGCGCGTCGCCCCAGCCGATTTCCGGATGTGGGTGTGCCTGCACGAGGTCACCCACCGGGTGCAGTTCCGGGCCAATCCGTGGCTGGCCGACCTGATGTCGGAGTCGCTGGCAGTGCTGACCGAGGACGGCGGTGACGACGTCACCCAGGTCGTCGGGCGGGTCGCCGGTTACGTGCGCGACCGTCGCACCGGGCCCAGTCGGACAGCGACCAACGGTCACCCATCAGAACCCGGCTCGTCCGGGGTGCTGGGGTTGTTGCGCGCGGTGCAGTCCGAACCGCAGCGCCGAGCCCTCGACCGCCTGCTGGTGCTGGGAACCCTGCTCGAAGGCCACGCCGACCACGTCATGGATGCCGTCGGTCCCGCGGTGGTCCCGTCGGTGGCCACCATCCGGCGCCGCTTCGACGACCGTCGTCAACGTCACCAGCCGCCGCTGCAACGGCTCATGCGGGCCCTGCTCGGCATCGACGCGAAGATGAGCCAGTACACCCGGGGCAAGGCGTTCGTCGACGCCGTCGTGGCCGAGGTGGGGATGGCGCGGTTCAACACGGTGTGGTCGAACGCCGAGACCCTGCCGCTGCCCAGCGAGATCGACGAGCCGCGGCGATGGATCGACCGGGTGCTCTAGCCGACCTGCGGGCCGCCGTGACCCGCTTCGCCGGCGAGCACATCCCGCGCGACTCGGGGTGGTGCGTGGCGTTGTCCGGAGGACCGGATTCGTTGGCGCTGACCGCGGCGGCCGCCGCGCTGAGGCCCACCACGGCGCTGATCGTCGATCACCAGCTGCAGCAGGATTCGGCCGAGGTGGCCCGCACCGCCCGGGCCCAGGCGCTGACGCTGGGCTGTGTCGCGGCCCGCGTCCTGCGCGTGGAGGTCGGCGCCGTCGGCGGTCCGGAGGCGGCGGCCAGGTCGGCACGCTACGCGGCACTCGACGAGGCGCGCGCCGGGGCGGCCGTACTGCTCGCGCACACCCTCGACGACCAGGCCGAGACGGTCCTGCTGGGCCTCGGACGCGGCTCGGGCCCGCGGTCCATTGCGGGCATGCGCAGCTACGACCCGCCCTGGGGTAGGCCCCTTCTGGGGGTGCGCCGCGCCGTCACCGCGGCGGCGTGCGCCGAGTTGCAGCTCACCCCCTGGTCGGATCCGCACAACACCGACGCGCGCTTCACCCGGGTCCGGCTGCGCACCGAGGTGCTGCCGCTGCTCGAGGACGTCCTCGGCGGTGGTGTCGCCGAAGCCCTGGCCCGCACCGCCGACGCGCTGCGTGCCGATGGTGAGGTGCTCGACGTGCTCGCCGCCCAGGTGCTCGACCGCGCGTGCCGCGCCGACGGCCTGGCGGTGTCCGAACTGACCGGGGTGGCGCCCGCGGTGCGGCGCCGGGTGCTGCGCGCGTGGCTGCTGGCGGGCGGGGCCCGCGGGCTCACCGACCGCCACATCCGTGGCGTCGAGGCGCTGGTGAGCGCCTGGCACGGGCAGGGCGGGGTGGCGGTGCCCGGCAGCCACCCCGGCCACCGGCTGTTCGCGGCGCGGCGGGCCGGGACACTGACGCTGCACATCGAGCCGGTGCGACGCACTGCGTCGGCCGGGCCGCAGCTGCCCAGCTAGGCTGTCCCCGTGCCTGCGCATCCTGCGGAGCTGTACCCCGGGGACATCAAGTCGGTGTTGCTGTCGGAGGAGCAGATCCAGTCGAAGACCGCCGAACTCGGAGCGCAGATCGGCGCCGACTACCAGGATGCGGCGGCCCGGCAGGACCTGCTTCTGATCACCGTGCTGAAAGGGGCGGTGATGTTCGTGACCGACCTGGCCCGGGTCATCCCGCTGCCGACCCAGCTGGAGTTCATGGCCGTCAGCTCCTACGGTTCGTCGACCTCGTCGTCGGGGGTGGTGCGCATCCTCAAGGACCTCGACCGCGACATCCACGACCGGGACGTGCTGATCGTCGAGGACATCGTCGACTCCGGCCTGACGCTGTCCTGGCTGCTGCGCAACCTCGCCACCCGGCATCCCCGCTCGCTGCAGGTGTGCACGCTGCTGCGCAAGCCCGAAGCGGTGCGCGCCGATGTCGACATCACCTACGTCGGCTTCGACATCCCCAACGAGTTCGTCGTCGGTTACGGCCTCGACTACGCCGAGCGCTACCGCGACCTGCCCTACATCGGCACCCTCGACCCGAAGGTGTACGAGGACCCGTAAGAAGCGCAGTATGTTCCGTGTGACCCACACGGCTCTGCGCATCTGCCCCTTCTGTGAGGCGACCTGCGGTCTGACGCTGACCATCGAGGACGGCCGGGTGGTCGGCGCCCGGGGCGACCAGGAAGACGTCTTCAGCGCCGGCTACATCTGCCCCAAGGGGGCCAGCTTCGGTGAGCTGGACAACGATCCGGACCGGTTGACCGCACCGCTGGTGCGTCGTGACGGCGTGCTGAGCGAGGCGTCCTGGGAGGAGGCGTTCGCCGCGGTCGACGAGGGCCTGTCCGCCGTGCTGGCCGAGCACGGCGGCACCTCGGTCGGCGTCTACGTGGGAAACCCGAACGCGCACACCGTCGCCGGCGCGTTGTATCCGCCGCTGATCATCCGCGGGCTGGGCACCCGCCAGGTGTTCTCGGCGAGCACGCTGGATCAGATGCCCAAACACGTTGCGCTGGGACTGATGTTCGGCAGCCCGGTGGCGTTCACGGTGCCCGACCTCGACCGCACCGACTACCTGGTGATCATCGGCGCCAACCCGCTGGTGTCCAACGGTAGCCTGGCCACGGCCGCGGACTTCGGTGGCAAGCTGCGCGCGCTGAAGCGTCGCGGCGGCCGGCTGGTGGTGATCGACCCCGCCCACACCCGCACCGCCGCGCTCGCCGACCGTCACCTGGCGCCGCGTCCGGGTACCGACGCCGCGCTGCTGTTCGCGCTGGTGCACGTGCTGTTCGACGAGGACCTCGTCGATCTCGGAGAACTCGCCGACCACATCACCGGCCTCACCGAGATCCGCGCGCTGGCCGACGACTTCGCCCCCGAGGCCGTTGCCGCGTACTGCGGGATCGACGCCGACGAGATCCGCGTGCTGGCCCGGGAACTGGCCGCGGCCCCCTCGGCGGCGGTGTACGGGCGGATGGGCACCTCCACCGTCGAATTCGGCACGGTGGGCAGCTGGCTCGTCGACGTCGTCAACGTGCTGACCGGCAACCTCGACCGACCCGGTGGCGCGATGTTCCCGCTGTCCCCGGTGGCCCCCGCCCCGCGCGGTCGTCGGCCCGGCCGCGGCTTTCTGACCGGCCGTTGGCGCAGCCGGGTGTCCGGGCACCCCGAGGCGCTGTCGGAGCTGCCCGTTGCCGCACTCGCCGAGGAGATCGAAACCCCCGGCGACGGCCAGATCACGGCGATGATCACCATTGCGGGCAACCCGGTGCTGTCCGCACCGGACGGCGACCGACTCGACCGGGCGCTGACCGGGGTGGGGTTCATGGTGAGCGTCGACCCGTATCTCAACGAGACCACCCGGCACGCCGACGTGATCCTGCCCCCGCCGCCGCCCTCACAGAGCCCGCACTTCGACTTCGCGCTGAACAACCTCGCCGTGCGCAACAACGCCCGTTACTCGCCGCCGGCGCTGCCCCTGCGGGACCGGCCCGACGAACCGGAGATCCTGTCGCGCATCGCGCTGGTCATCTACGGCATCGGGCACGGCGGCGATCCCCGTTCGGTCGACGAGCAGGTGATCGCGACCACGCTGGCCAAGGAGAGCGCCGACGCGGGATCCCCGGTGGCGGGGCGCCCCGTCGAGGAGCTGACCGCGATGCTGGCCGACGGGCCCGGTTACGAGCGTCGGCTCGACATGATGCTGCGGCTGGGCGCCTACGGCGACGCGTTCGGCGCCCGCCCCGACGGCCTGACGCTGGCGACGCTGAAGTCTGCGCCGCACGGCATCGACCTCGGACCGCTGCAGCCACGCCTGCTCGACGTGCTGCGGACCCCGTCGGGTCTGGTCGAGCTGGCTCCGCCGCAGCTGATCGACGATGCGGGCCGACTCCGCGACGCGTTGAGCCGGCCGGAGGAGCGGTTCGTGCTGATCGGGCGGCGTCACCTGCGCTCCAACAACAGCTGGATGCACAACCTGCCGGCCCTGTCGGGCGGCAGCAACCGGTGCACGCTGCAGATGCATCCCGATGACGCCGCCGAGTTGGGCGTCTCCGACACCGCCGTGGTCAAGGGCCCGGGCGGCGAAGTGGTCGTGCCCGTCGAGATCACCGAGGACATCCGGCGCGGCGTGCTGTCGCTGCCGCACGGCTGGGGTCACGACCGCGCCGGCACCGGCCAGCGGTTGGCCGCCGGCCATCCCGGCGTCAACGCCAATCAGCTCAACGACGGTTCGGTGCTGGACCCGCTGTCGGGGACCGCGGTGCTCAACGGCATTCCGGTGGTCGTGGGCCCGGCCGCCGAACGCAGCGGCGCACCGGTCAGCTGAGCTCCCAGATCACCGTCACCGAGAACCCGACGGTCTGCTGTCCGGGCTCCAGCGGCACCGCGGCCTCCATCGCGCCCCGCGGCACCGGCATCGGGATGGGGGGTGTGGTGCCGGCCGCTTCGGAGATCGAGATCACCTTGCCCAGGCTCATGCCGGCCAACTCGGCGTACTGTTCGGCGCGGTCCTCGGCGTCTTCGAAAGCCCGTGCGCGGGCGTCGCGCACCAGCTGCGAGTCGTCCTCGATCGAGTAGCTGATCGAGTTGATGCGGGTGGCGTTGCCGCCGGTCTCCACGATCAGCCCGATCGCGTCGGACGCCTGGTCGAGGTTGCGGATCTTCACGTTGATCGAGTTGGTCGCGCGGTAGGCGGTGATCGTGTTGTCCTCGGGCCCGAACTGCGGCTGCAGGTTGGCCTCCGTGGTGGCGATGTCGGTGCGGTCGATGCCCAGACCGATCAGCTCGTCGATCACCGCCTGCTGGCGTTCGTTGGTCTGGTTCATCGCGGTGGTGGCGTCGGGGGCGAGGAACTCCATCGACGCGTTGATCGTCAGTGTGTCCGGGGTGCCCTGAACCTGTCCCGCGCCCACCACCGTCACCTGCCGGGTATCGGAATCGGGAGTCAGCCCGGCGGCCGGCCCCGACTGCGAGTCACACCCGGCCAGCGCCAGCATCGCGAGGGCGGCCGCGCCGGCGGCGAGAAGACGGGTCCGGACAGGTTTGGTGGTCGCGGCGATCGGCATGGCCGCCACCCTAACTTCCGGCGGGCAGCGACCCGAGGAAGTCGCGAAGCAGGCTGGTCACCTCGGCGGGCCGTTCCTCGGTCAGCCAGTGGCCGGCTCCGTCGATCAGCACTTCGCGGTAGTCACCGGTGACGACCTCGCCGGCCCGGTGCCGCGGCGTGTAGGCCAAGGTGGCGTCGGCGCTACCCCCGATGAACAGGGCGGGCACGGTGATCGTCGGCGCGGCCGGGTCGGCGGTCAGCTCCCAGTTGCGGTCGAAGCACCGGTACCAGTTCAGCGGGGCGCTGAATCCGCCGCGGGTGAACTCCTCGACGTACACCTGGAAGTCGTCGGGGGTGATCCAGTCGGGCAGCTCACCGGGCTCGGGGATGCGGGCGAGGAATCCTTGCGGGCCCGGCGCGAGCATGCGCTGCGCGGCGAGTTCGTCGCCGCCTTGTGTGGTCGCGAACAGCCGCCGGAACGTGGTCGCCGGATCGGCGGCCAGCTCGGCGTCGGCAGGCCCGGGTTCCTGGAAGTAGAGGATGTAGAAGAACCGGTCGCCGAACAGCCGCCGGAAGGCCTGCGTGGTCGGGACCTTGGGGCGGGGCACCGGGGGCAGGCTCAACCCGGCCACCGCGCGGAACCGCTGCGGATACAGCAGAGGTGCGGCCCAGGCCACCACCGCGCCGAAGTCGTGGCCCACCAGCACGGCCTGCTCGGCGCCGACAGCGTCGAGCAGCCCCACGACGTCGGCGGACAGTTCGGCCACGTCGTAGGCCTCGACCGCGGCCGGCTTGTCGGAGCCGCCGTAGCCGCGCTGGTCGGGGGCCAGCACGCGGTAGCCGGCGTCGGCCAGGCCGCGAATCTGGTGGCGCCACGAGAACGCGAGTTCGGGGAAGCCGTGACAGAGCACGACCACAGGTGCGCCCGGTTCACCGGCCTCGGTCACCCGCAGGCGCACCCCGTTGGTGGTCACCATCTGAGATCGCACAGCCATCACCCAACCACGATGGGGACAACCGGGAACCGCCGAACGTTGGTCTAGCGTGGTCAGGCGGTAGCCTTGACTACTCAAGCTGCGCGTATCGGAAGGATTTGGCCGGCGGTCGCCCACCGGCGTCAGGTATCGATGAACCGAACTCACGTATGAACCGCAAGAATGTGATCCGCACGCTCACGGTGATCGCCGTGGTGCTGCTGCTCGGGTGGCTGTTCTTCCGCATCAGCGACGACACCCGCGAATACACGAACGTCGACACCTCGGTCGCCGTCGCGCAGATCAATGACGACAACGTGACCAGTGCGCAGATCGACGACCGCGAGCAGCAGTTGCGCCTCGAGCTGAAGAACGGCAACAGCGACACCGAGGACAGCACCAAGATCATCACGAAGTACCCGACCGGGTACGGGGTGACGCTCTTCGAGCAGCTGAGCGCCAAGGGCGCCAAGATCAACACGGTCGTCAACCAGAGCAGCATGCTCGGCACCCTGCTGATCTACATGCTGCCGCTGCTCCTGCTGGTCGGCCTGTTCGTGATGTTCTCGCGGATGCAGAGTGGCGGCCGGATGGGCTTCGGCTTCGGGAAGTCCAAAGCCAAGCAGCTCTCCAAGGACATGCCCAAGACCACGTTCGCCGACGTCGCCGGTGCCGACGAGGCGGTCGAGGAGCTCTACGAGATCAAGGACTTCCTGCAGAACCCGAGCCGCTACCAGGCGCTCGGTGCCAAGATCCCGAAGGGCGTGCTGCTGTTCGGTCCGCCCGGCACCGGCAAGACGTTGCTCGCCCGGGCCGTCGCCGGCGAGGCGGGGGTGCCGTTCTTCACGATCTCGGGCTCGGACTTCGTCGAGATGTTCGTCGGCGTCGGCGCGTCGCGCGTGCGCGACATGTTCGAGCAGGCCAAGCAGAACAGCCCGTGCATCATCTTCGTCGACGAGATCGACGCCGTCGGCCGCCAGCGCGGCGCCGGCATGGGCGGCGGCCACGACGAACGCGAGCAGACGCTGAACCAGTTGCTGGTCGAGATGGACGGGTTCGGCGACCGCCAGGGCGTCATCCTGATCGCCGCCACCAACCGGCCCGACATCCTCGACCCGGCCCTGCTGCGGCCCGGCCGCTTCGACCGCCAGATCCCGGTGTCGGCCCCGGACCTGGCCGGCCGCCGCGCGGTGCTGCGGGTGCATTCGCAGGGCAAACCGCTGGCCGAGGACGCCGACCTCGACGGGCTGGCCAAGCGCACCGTGGGTATGTCCGGTGCCGACCTGGCCAACGTCATCAACGAGGCCGCGCTGCTCACCGCCCGCGAGAACGGGACGATCATAACCGGGGCTGCGCTGGAAGAGGCCGTGGACCGTGTGGTCGGCGGCCCGCGCCGCAAGAGCCGCATCATCAGCGAGCACGAGAAGAAGATCACCGCCTACCACGAGGGCGGGCACACGCTGGCGGCGTGGGCGATGCCCGACATCGAACCGATCTACAAGGTGACGATCCTGGCGCGCGGCCGCACCGGCGGTCATGCGATGGCGGTGCCCGAGGACGACAAGGGGCTGATGACCCGCTCGGAGATGATCGCCCGTCTGGTGTTCGCGATGGGTGGACGTGCCGCCGAGGAGCTCGTCTTCCGTGAGCCCACCACCGGTGCCTCGTCGGACATCGACCAGGCCACCAAGATCGCCCGCGCCATGGTCACCGAGTACGGCATGAGCTCCAAGCTCGGCGCGGTGCGCTACGGCTCCGAGCACGGCGACCCGTTCCTGGGCCGCACCATGGGCACCCAGGCGGATTACAGCCACGAGGTGGCCCGCGACATCGACGACGAGATCCGCAAGCTGATCGAGGCAGCCCACACCGAGGCCTGGGAGATCCTGACCGAGTACCGCGACGTGCTCGACACCCTCGCCGGCGAGCTGCTGGAGAAGGAGACGCTGCACCGCGTCGAGCTCGAGGCCATCTTCTCGGACGTCAAGAAGCGGCCCAGGCTGACGATGTTCGACGATTTCGGGGGTCGCGTGCCGTCGGACAAGCCGCCCATCAAGACGCCGGGGGAGCTGGCCATCGAGCGGGGCGAACCGTGGCCCAAACCGGCACCGGAGCCGGCCTTCAAGACGGCGATCGCCCAGGCGTCGCGCGCGGCCGCCGAGGCGGCGCACCGCAACGGCGGCAACGGTGCAGGCCCCAACGGGTCCTCCGGTTCGCAGGGTGCGCCGGCCAACGGGGCCAAGCAGCCCGACTACGGCGCCCCGGCGGGCTGGCACGCACCGGGCTGGCCGCCGCGCGACAGCGGACAGCACGAAGGCGCACCCCAGCAGCAACCCCAGGGTTACTGGTACCCGCCGCCGCCCGGATGGCAGCAGGGCCCACCTCCGCCGTATCCGGGATATCCGCCGTATCAGCACCATCCGCAGCACGGGCAGCCCCAGCACGGCGGGTCGGCTCCGGGTCCCTCCCAGGACCAGGGGCAGGACGGCGACGGGGGTCACGAGGGCCCCGCGAACCGCGGCTGACCCGCGACGCACCAGGCTGATCACTGAACGGAGACTCCGATGACGCAGTCGCAGAACAACTCGGCCACGCTCACCCCTCCGGCCTTCGACCAGGCACGCGCCGAGGCCGCGGTGCGCGAACTGCTGATCGCCGTCGGTGAGGACCCCGACCGGCACGGACTGGTGGACACGCCCGCGCGGGTGGCGCGGGCCTACCGCGAGATATTCGCCGGGCTCTACGTCGACCCCGACGAGGTGCTCAACACCACCTTCGACGAGCAGCACGACGAGTTGGTGCTGGTCAAAGACATCCCGATGTACTCCACATGCGAACACCACCTGGTCTCGTTCCACGGTGTGGCGCATGTCGGCTACATCCCGGGCGTCGACGGCCGGGTCACCGGGTTGTCGAAACTGGCTCGGGTGGTCGACCTCTACGCCAAGCGCCCCCAAGTGCAGGAGCGGTTGACCGGCCAGATCGCCGACGCGCTGATGCGCAAACTGGACCCGCGCGGGGCCATCGTGGTGGTCGAGGCCGAGCATCTGTGCATGGCGATGCGCGGCATCCGCAAGCCCGGGGCGGTGACCACGACGTCGGCCGTGCGCGGGCAGTTCAAGACCGACAACGCGTCGCGCTCCGAAGCCCTGGATCTGATCTTGAGAAAGTGACCCCGGCCAGCCTTCCCCCCGCCACACCCGGGCCCGTGCAGGTGATGGGGGTCGTCAACGTCACCGACGACTCCTTCTCCGACGGGGGTTTGTTCCTCGATCGGGACCGGGCGGTCAGCCACGGTGTCGAATTGGTTGCCCAGGGTGCGGCCATCGTCGACGTCGGCGGCGAGTCCACCCGCCCCGGTGCCACCCGGATCGATCCCGACGTGGAAACCGCACGGGTGCTACCCGTGGTCGAACAGCTTGCCCAGCAAGGGATCACCGTCAGCATCGACACGATGAACGCGGGGGTGGCGCGCGCCGCGCTGGAGAACGGCGCGCACATCGTCAACGACGTCTCGGGCGGCCGGGCCGATCCGGACATGGTCCGGGTGGTCGCCGAAGCCGGTGTGCCCTGGGTGCTGATGCACTGGCGTTCCGTCGGCGCCGAACGCCCACACGAGGTTCCGCGTTACGCGGACGTCGTCGCCGAGGTGCGTGACGAGCTGCTCGCGGGCGTGGACGCCGCGGTCCGCGGCGGCGTCGACGCCGCCAACCTGATCATCGACCCGGGTCTGGGTTTCGCCAAGACAGCCCAACACAATTGGGCGCTGCTCGCGGCACTGCCCGAGTTGGTCGAGACCGGGATCCCGGTGTTGGTGGGCGCTTCCCGCAAACGGTTCCTCGGCACGCTGCTGGCGGGTCCCGACGGTCAGCCGCGTCCGCCGGATGGCAGGGAGACCGCCACCGCGGTCGTCTCGGCGCTCGCCGGCTGGCACCACGTGTGGGGGGTACGCGTGCACGACGTGCAGGCCTCGGTCGATGCGCTGGCTGTGGTCGGCGCGTGGCAACAGGCGGGGGAGCAGGGGCGTTGACCGATCGGATCGAGCTGCGCGGCCTGCGGGTTCGCGGCCACCACGGTGTCTTCGACCACGAGCGTCGAGACGGCCAGGAGTTCGTCGTCGACATCACCGTATGGCTCGATCTGGATGTGGCGGCGGCCAGCGACGATCTGGCCGACACCCTCGACTACGGGGGCCTCGCGCAGCGAGCCGCCGACATCGTCGCCGGTCCACCGCGTCAGCTGATCGAGACCGTGGCGGGCGAGATCGCCGATGGCGTCATGGCGGACGAACGCGTGCATGCCGCCGAGGTCGTGGTGCACAAACCCAGCGCGCCCATCCCGCTCGAGTTCGCCGACGTGGCGGTGGTCGCACGACGGTCCCGCCGGGGCGGCCGGGGCGGCGGGTGAGGTTCTCGTGAGCTCCGTCGTGTTGTCCATCGGGTCGAATCTCGGTGATCGGTTGGCCCGTCTGCAGTCGGTACTCGACGGTCTGGACGGCGCGGTCGGGGCGGTGTCGCCGGTCTACGAGACCGACGCGTGGGGCGGCGTCGAGCAGGGCGCGTTCCTCAACGCCGTCGTACTCGCCGAGGATCCCGGGCTCGACGGCCCCGGCTGGTTGCGCCGCGCACACGAACTCGAGGACGCCGCAGAGCGGGTCCGTGACCAGCGGTGGGGACCGCGCACCCTCGACGTCGACCTGGTCAGTTGTCATGGGCCGGACGGCGAGATCACCAGCGCCGACGCCGAGCTCACGTTGCCGCACCCGTATGCGCACGTCCGGGCGTTCGTGCTGGTGCCCTGGCTCGACGTGGACCCGACGGCGACGCTGAGCGTCGCGGGTGAGCCGAGGCCGGTCGCCGAGCTGCTGGACGCGCTCGACGAGCAGGAGCGGGCCGGTGTGCGCCGCACCGGGCACGTGCTGCGGACGGGACGCCGATGGGGCTGACCCGGAAGCGTGATCTGACCCTCGCCGTGGTCGTCACCGGGCTGCTGGGTTACCTGCTGGTGCGGGCGGTGTACCGGTACTTCCCACCGCTGACGCTGTGGACCGGGGTGTCGCTGCTGGGGCTGGCTGCCGTCATCGCGGGGTGGGGCTTCCTGGTGCGCGCCCGGATCCGGGACGGCGAGATCGGCGTCGGGGGCGGCCGGCTGCATCCGCTGGCGGTGGCCCGCTCGGTGGTGATCGCCAAGGCGTCGGCGTGGATGGGCAGCGTCGTGCTGGGCTGGTGGCTGGCCGTGGTGGTCTACCTGCTGCCGCGGCGATCCGAGCTGCGGGTGGCCGCTGAGGACACCCCGGGCGCGGTGGTGGCAGCGCTGTGCGCGCTGGCGCTGATCGTGGCGGGGTTGTGGCTTCAGCATTGCTGCCGCTCTCCCGACGATCCCGCCGAAGACGCCGATCCGGCGCCGAACTGAGCGAATCCGTCAGTGCGCGGGCCGAATCGCCGTCCGGGTCGACACGCGAGACGACCTGTGGCGGGTACAGTCGCCCCATGACCGATCCGACCCGCGGCGCCCGGCTCCGGCGCGGCGGACGCCGGCCCGGTTGGATCCTGATGACAGTGTTGCTGGTGCTGGCCATCGCGGCGAGTTCGGCGCTGGTTTTCACCAACCGGGTCGAACTGCTCAAGCTCGCAGTGATTCTCGCGCTGTGGGCCGCGGTGGTCGCCGCCTTCGTCTCGGTGATCTATCGCCGTCAGAGCGACAGCGATCAGGCCAAGGTGCGTGATCTGAAACTCGTGTACGACCTGCAGCTGGACCGGGAGATCTCGGCGCGTCGGGAGTACGAGCTGTCGGTGGAGGCGCAGCTGCGCCGTGAGCTGGTCGCCGAACTGCGTGCCCAGCAGTCCGATGAGGTTTCGGCGCTGCGCGCCGAGTTGGCCGCACTGCGGGCCAATCTGGAGTTCCTGTTCGACGCCGACCTGTCGCACCGGCACGCCATCGAGGCCGACCGCAGCCCGGACGCAGGACCGTGGACGCCCCGCAGCGACACCGCCGGCCGGGTCAGCAGCAGCCGCATCGACACCGAGGGCACCGCCGACGAGGGTTACGCCGAGGTCGAGGAGGTCGATCCGCACACCGAGGAGAGCCCGATCATCGATGTGCCGGCCGAACCGCATCCGCCCGAGGGGGAGCGCCCTGCGGCGGCCACCGAACCGCGCGGGTCGCACCGACGGTCGGGCGACGACGGTTCGCGGCGGCACCGCGCCGATCAGGAGGTCCGGTCGCAATGGGCCCCGCAGGCCCCGTCCCGCCCCGCGGGACCAACGCCACCCCCGGCTGCCGCCCCGCCCCCGACGGCCGCACCCCCGACAGCTCCGCCTCCGCCCGGGCCCGCGCCGCAGTACCCGTGGCTGCCGCCGCCCGCTGCTCCGCGCACCGACCGTCCCGCGGCTCCGGCCGCCCGGCAGTGGCAGCCGGCCCCGGCCGAGGGGCAGTGGCGGCCTGCCGGAGAGCCGGGCAGTCACTGGGCGGCCGAGCCCGAGTCGTCCGAGCCCGAGCCGGCCGAGCCGGATGCGTATGTGGGCCGCCGCCGCGCCGCGGAACCGCAGGAGGACATCGGACAGGGTCCGCGCGGCCGCCACTACGCCGGTGGCGACGCGGCAGAACCTGAACCTGTCACCGAGGAGTCGGCGGACGACCAGGAGGCAGACGAGCCGCAGGACGGCGCCCACACCGGTGGCCAGTCCGTCGCCGACCTGATGGCCCGGCTTCAGGTCACGCCCTCGGGCGGTGGCCGGCGCAGACGCCGCGACGATTGAGCTAGGCTCGTGGCGACCGTCCGGTACCCGCAGCGCGGGACCGGAACGCTGGTGTTCAGCGATGACGCCCAGGAAATCTGCGAGGTCCTCTGCGATGCTGCAGTCCCCCGCCGGCGGGGGTGCACCCCACCCGGCTGACCGGGGCGGACTCCGCCCTGCCCGACTCACGGTCGGCGTGATCTCGGCGGGTCGCGTCGGTACCGCCCTCGGGGTGGCGCTCGAACGTGCCGAGCATGTCGTCGTCGCGTGCAGCGCCGTGTCGAAGGAGTCACGCGGGCGCGTCGCACGCTGGCTGCCGGACACCGCTGTGCTGCCTGTCGACCAGGTCGCCGGTCGGGCTGAGCTGCTGGTGCTGGCTGTTCCCGACGCCGAGTTGCCCGCTTTGGTGGCCGGGCTGGCCGCCACCGGCGCAGTCCGTCCGAACACGATCGTGGCGCACACCTCCGGGGCCAACGGCATCGCGGTCCTGGCGCCGCTGTCCGAGCAGGGGTGCATCACGCTGGCCATCCACCCCGCGATGACGTTCGCCGGCACCGACGAAGACGTCGACCGGCTACGGGGGACCTGCTTCGGGGTCACCGCGGCCGACGAGATCGGCTATGCCATCGCCCAGTCGCTGGTGCTGGAGGTCGGTGGGGAGCCGTTCCGGGTCCGGGAGGACGCCCGCACCCTGTACCACGCCGCGCTGGCCCACTCGAGCAACCACGTGGTGACGGTGCTGCTGGACGCGGTGGAGGCGTTACGCGCCGCGCTGTCGGGGCAGGAGCTGCTCGGGCAGGACGCCGTCGGCGACGCTCCCGGCGGACTCACCGAGCGGATCATCGCCCCGCTGGCCCGCGCCTCTCTGGAGAACGCGCTGCAGCGGGGGCAGGCCGCGCTCACCGGGCCCGTCGCGCGGGGTGACGCCGGCGCGGTCGCCGGCCATCTGCGGGCGTTGGCCGAGGTGGATCCCGATCTGGCCGAGGCCTATCGCACGAACTCGTTGCGGACGGCTCAGCGCGCACACGCCCCGGAGGACGTCTTCGAGGCCCTGGCGGAAGCAGGACAGCGATGAACATCGGTAGGACCCCGAAATTCGCTGCGGGGGAGCTCAACGTCTACGCACGTCCCCGCGACGTCGCAGGCGTCACGAAGGCTCTGCGCGCCACCGGGCGCCGTATCGTGCTGGTGCCCACGATGGGCGCCCTGCACGACGGGCATCTGACGCTGATCCGCGCCGCCCGCCGGGTGCCGGGTGCCGTCGTCGTGGTGTCGATCTTCGTCAACCCGTTGCAGTTCGGGGCGGGCGAGGACCTCGATGCTTACCCGCGCACGCTCGACGACGACCTCGACGCGCTGCGGGCCGAGGGCGTGGAGATCGCGTTCACCCCGACTGCCGACGACATGTATCCGCACGGCACCCGCACCACCGTGGTGCCCGGACCGTTGGGTGCCGAGTTGGAGGGCGCTTCGCGGCCAACGCATTTCGCCGGGGTATTGACCGTCGTGCTGAAGCTGTTCAACACGGTGCGACCCGACCGCGCCTACTTCGGCGAGAAGGACTACCAGCAGCTGACGCTGATCAGGCAGATGGTCGCCGACCTCGACCTGGGTGTCGAGGTTCAGGGCGTGCCGATCGTGCGTGAGTCCGACGGGCTGGCGATGTCCTCGCGCAACCGCTACCTCGACCCGGTGCAGCGCGAGCAGGCGGGCGCGCTGTCGGCGGCTCTGCTGGCCGGCATGTATTCGGCGGCGCAGGGGGTCTCCGCTGCGCTCGACGCGGCGCGCGGGGTCCTCGACGAGGTGCCCGCGCTGGAGGTGGACTACCTCGAGCTCCGCGATCCGGCGCTGGGTGCCGCACCCGCCGAGGGGCCGGCGCGGCTGCTGGTGGCGGCCCGGCTCGGACACACCCGCCTGATCGACAACATCGCCGTCGATGTCGGGGCCAGCGCCGGCATCGACGGTCATCCGCGGACCGCATCCGGTGACAGTCACGAACTGCCTTGGAGGAATTGATGTTACGGACCATGCTGAAATCCAAGATCCACCGCGCCACGGTGACCCAGGCCGACCTGCACTACGTCGGCTCGGTCACCGTCGACGCCGATCTGATGGAGGCGGCGGATCTGCTCGAGGGGGAGCAGGTGACGATCGTCGACATCGACAACGGTGCCCGCCTGATCACCTACGTGATCACCGGCGAACGGGGCAGCGGAGTGATCGGCATCAACGGCGCTGCCGCCCATCTGGTGCATCCGGGAGACCTGGTGATCCTGATCGCGTACGGCACCATGGAGGACGCCGAGGCGCGCACGTACCAGCCGAAGGTGGTGTTCGTCGACGCGGACAACCGGCAGATCGACCTGGGCTCCGATCCGGCGCACGTCCCCGCGGACGCCTCCGAGCTGATTTCGCCGAGGTGACGTAGGTGCTCCTCATGATCGATGTCCGCAACACCCACACCGTGGTCGGGTTGATCTCCGGGTCGGGTGAGCACGCCAAAGTCGTGCAGCACTGGCGCATCCGCACCGAAGCGGAGGTGACCGCCGACGAGCTGGCGCTCACCCTCGACGGGCTCATCGGAGACGATGCCGAGCGGTTGACGGGTGCGGCCGGGCTGTCCACCGTCCCGTCGGTGCTGCACGAGGTGCGTGTGATGCTCGACCAGTACTGGCCGTCGGTCCCGCACGTGCTGATCGAACCCGGTGTGCGCACGGGGATTCCGCTACTGGTCGACAATCCCAAAGAGGTCGGTGCCGACCGCATCGTCAATTGCCTTGCGGCCTATCAGAAGTTCGGCACCGCCTCGATCGTGGTGGACTTCGGCTCGTCGATCTGCGTGGACGTGGTCTCGGCCAAGGGTGAGTTCCTCGGCGGTGCCATCGCTCCGGGTATCCAGGTGTCCTCCGATGCCGCAGCGGCGCGTTCGGCGGCCCTGCGCCGCGTCGAGCTCACCCGGCCCCGTTCGGTGATCGGCAAGAACACCGTCGAGTGCATGCAGGCCGGTGCCGTGTTCGGTTTCGCCGCCCTGGTGGACGGATTGGTGAATCGAGTGCGTGAGGATGTCGACGGCTTCGGCGGCGACGACGTCGCGGTGGTGGCCACCGGGCACGGCGCCCCGTTGGTGCTGGCCGATCTGAACACCGTGCAGCACTACGACCAGCACCTGACTCTGGACGGTCTTCGGCTGGTGTTCGAACGCAACCGCGACAGCCAGCGGGGCAAATTGCGGCAGGCGCGCTGACCGCACGCCTTCAACGGCCTGTCAGAAAAACGTGTGGACCAGGTCGGTCACCCGGTCGTCGTCGTCGAGGACCGGGATCACCCGCCACTTGTCGAACACCGTGCACGGGTGCGAGATGCCGAAGCGCAGCCAGGCACCCACCTCAGGAGCATCCTCGGGCCGGACCGTGAGATAGGCGTGTTGGTCGTTGAGGCGGTCGACGGTGGCGCCGGCGAGGTCCAGCGGCACCGGGAGACCTGAATCGAACGCGACGTCGCGGCGTCCCATCGTCAGCACCGCCGACTCGGGCTCCGGTCGCGACATCACCTGCGCATGCATCTCCAGCGCCGGCCGCAGCCCGGCGCCGCCGTCTCGGGTCAGGGGTGACGTGCGCGCGTACAGGCCGTGGTCGTGGGTGAGATAACACCCGCTGCGCAGCACGGTGCGCAGTGCCGAGCCCGCCGGCCAGTCGGTCAGTGCGGCGGCGACGGCGTCGAAGTACGTACTCCCGCCGGCGCTGACCAGGGCGGTGTCGGTCTCGAAGAGCGGCGTCAGCCGCAGCGCCGCCGCGCGCAGCGCCCCGAGATGGTCCTGCACCGCGGCCAGAGCCCGGTCCGTCAACTCGTGTCCGAGCGCCGCTTCGTACCCGGCGACACCCACCAGCCGGAGCCTGGGCGACGCGACGACCGCGCGGGCCACCTCGTCGACGCTGCGCGGGTCCCGGCAACCGGTGCGTCCCCCGGGCAGGCCCAGCTCGACGCAGACGTCCAGGGGGCGGGTCGCCCCGCGCAGCGCCGCGGTCATCAGCTCGACCCCGCGCACGGAGTCCACCCAGCAGGTGAACTCCAGGTGGGGGTCGGCATCCAGTTGGGCGGCGGTCCACCGCAGCGCGGCGGCGTCGACGAGCTCGTTGGCCAGTATCAACCGCTGCACGCCGAAGGCCCGGTAGACCGCGGCCTGACCGGCGGTGGCCACCGTCACCGCGTATGCTCCCGCGTCCAGTTGCCGCGCCGCCAGTTGGGGAGACATGTGGGTCTTGCCGTGGGGAGCCAGCTCGACACCGTGCTGGCGGCACCACGTCGCCATCTTGGACAGGTTGTGGGTCAACGCCGCGTCGCGCAGCACGCAGACGGGCCCGAACGGGTCCGCCTCGAACAACACCGGAGCCGACGTGATGACCTCCGCGCCGGTGCGGCCCCACCACGCCGGGGGGATTCCCTTGTGTGACCAGTCCAGTGTGCGCTCGGACACGCTGCGCACCGCAGCATGGTCGATCGGCGGGTGGGCGGGCACAGTCATCTGTTCATTTAAGCTGGCACGTCGTGACTGACGTTTCCCGCGACCCCGACGCCGACGCAATCCCCGAGCAGTTCCGGATTCGTCAGGACAAGCGCGAACGGCTGCTCGCCGAGGGGCACGATCCCTATCCCGCCGAGGTGGCCCGTACCCACACCCTGGCCGAGCTGCGCGCGGCCTATCCGGACCTGCCCACCGACTCCGCTACGGGCGAACAGGTCGGCGTCGCCGGCCGGGTGATCTTCGCCCGCAACTCCGGGAAGCTGTGCTTTGCGACCTTGCAAGAGGGTGACGGAACGCAGCTGCAGGCCATGATCAGCCTCGACCAGGTCGGGCAGGAGGCGCTCGATGCCTGGAAGACCGAGGTCGACCTGGGTGACATCGTGTTCGTCCATGGCGAGGTGATCAGCTCCCGCCGCGGGGAACTGTCTGTGCTGGCCGATTCCTGGCAAATGGCATCCAAGGCCCTTCGGCCCCTACCGGTCGCGCACAAGGAGATGAGCGAGGAGGCCCGCGTCCGCCAGCGCTACGTCGACCTGATCGTGCGCCCGGAGGCCCGCACGATCGCCCGGCAGCGTGTTGCGGTGGTGCGGGCAGTGCGCTCGGCGCTGGAGCGCAGGGGTTTCCTGGAGGTGGAGACGCCGATGCTGCAGACGCTGGCCGGCGGCGCGGCCGCGCGTCCCTTCGTCACGCACTCCAATTCCCTCGACGCCGATCTGTACCTGCGCATCGCTCCGGAACTCTTTCTGAAGCGGTGTGTCGTCGGTGGGTTCGACCGGGTTTTCGAGTTGAACCGGGTGTTCCGCAATGAAGGTGCAGATTCGACACATTCACCGGAATTCGCGATGTTGGAGACATATCAGGCCTACGGCACCTACGACGATTCCGCCGTCATCACTCGTGAACTAATTCAAGAGGTCGCCGACGAGGCGATCGGAACCCGGCAGGTCTCTTTGCCCGACGGCAGCGTCTACGATCTCGACGGGGAATGGGATTGCATTCAAATGTATCCGTCTTTGTCGGAGGCGCTCGGCGAGGAGATCACGCCGGAGACATCCGCGGAGCGTCTATGGCAGATTGCTGATGCGCTAGAAGTCGAGATTCCTCGCGATCGTGGCTTTGGTCACGGAAAATTGGTGGAGGAACTCTGGGAATTCAAGGTCGGTGAGACGTTGTGGGCGCCGACTTTTGTCCGGGACTTCCCGGTGGAAACCACGCCGTTGACAAGGGAGCATCGCAGCATCCCGGGCGTGACGGAGAAATGGGATCTCTACGTCCGTCACATCGAGCTCGCCACGGGCTATTCCGAGTTGATCGATCCGGTTGTCCAGCGGGAACGGTTCGAGGCGCAGGCCCGCGCCGCGGCAGCCGGCGACGACGAGGCAATGGCGTTGGACGAGGATTTCCTGGCCGCGCTCGAGTATGCGATGCCCCCGACAACAGGAACGGGAATGGGTATCGATCGGTTGTTGATGGCGCTGACAGGACTGTCGATTAGGGAGACCGTTTTGTTCCCGATTGTTCGCCGTCACGGCAACTGAACCGGCTCGATTCATGCGTTGTTGAATGAATTGTTCTTTTGTGGCACATTGGTGCCCGAGGGGCGGGTCTTATTCATAGCACGCAGAAGGAAGCACCAGTAATGGCCAAAAAAGTCACTGTCACGTTGGTCGATGATTTCGACGGCGAGGGTGCCGCAGACGAGACGGTGGAATTCGGACTCGACGGCGTCAGCTATGAGATCGACCTCTCCGCCAAGAACGCCGCGAAGCTGCGCAATGAGCTCAAGCCGTGGCTGGAGGCCGGCCGCCGCGTCGGCGGTCGCCGCCGCGGGCGTGCCGTCGGCACCGGGCGCGGCCGCGCCGCGATCGACCGCGAACAGAGTGCGGCGATTCGCGAGTGGGCCCGCCGCAACGGCCACAACGTCTCCACCCGTGGGCGGATTCCCGCCGACGTGATCGACGCTTTCCACGCGGCAACGTAGGCCAAGGTTGCCGGGCACTGCTGGGTGCCCACTCCGTTCGCTGCGGGCGAACCCGCCGTCGCCGGGCGTCGGAAACGAATCGCTGTCCTGCCGCGTTGGTCCTACCAGCGCCGGATAGTCAACAGATGCCGAGCCGGGTCCGGTCCAGTCAGGGGCCGACAGGCGGGGCAGTCCGCGTCGCCGCCCATTAGAGTGGACGGCAGGTGCACAGTGCTCCTCGAGTTCGCCGGATGAGCTCGGCGGGATTGCGGCGCACCTACCTATGCGATGGAGAGCAGGTAACCACGGATGTTCGAAAGATTCACCGACCGTGCGCGTCGGGTTGTCGTCCTGGCTCAGGAAGAAGCCCGGATGCTCAACCACAACTACATCGGCACCGAGCACATCCTGCTGGGACTCATCCACGAGGGTGAGGGCGTGGCCGCCAAGTCACTCGAATCGCTGGGCATCTCGCTGGAGGGTGTGCGCAGCCAGGTCGAGGAGATCATCGGTCAGGGCCAGCAGGCGCCGTCCGGTCACATTCCGTTCACCCCGCGCGCCAAGAAGGTGCTGGAGCTGAGCCTGCGCGAGGCGCTGCAGCTCGGCCACAACTACATCGGCACCGAGCACATCCTGCTGGGCCTGATCCGCGAGGGCGAAGGCGTGGCCGCGCAGGTGCTGGTCAAGCTCGGCGCCGAGCTGACCCGGGTCCGTCAGCAGGTCATCCAGCTGCTGTCCGGCTACCAGGGCAAGGAGACCGCCGAGGCCGGCACGGGTGGCCGTGGCGGCGAGACCGGCAACCCGTCCACCTCACTGGTGCTCGACCAGTTCGGCCGCAACCTGACCGCCGCCGCCATGGAGGGCAAGCTCGACCCGGTCATCGGCCGGGAGAAGGAAATCGAGCGGGTCATGCAGGTGCTGAGCCGGCGCACCAAGAACAACCCGGTGTTGATCGGCGAGCCCGGTGTCGGCAAGACCGCCGTCGTCGAGGGCCTGGCGCAGGCCATCGTGCACGGTGAGGTCCCGGAGACGCTGAAGGACAAGCAGCTCTACACCCTCGACCTGGGTTCGCTGGTGGCTGGCAGCCGCTACCGCGGTGACTTCGAGGAACGCCTGAAGAAGGTGCTCAAGGAGATCAACACCCGCGGCGACATCATCCTGTTCATCGACGAGCTGCACACGTTGGTCGGTGCGGGCGCCGCTGAAGGTGCCATCGACGCGGCGAGCATCCTCAAGCCCAAGCTGGCCCGCGGCGAGCTGCAGACGATCGGCGCCACCACGCTCGACGAGTACCGCAAGTACATCGAGAAGGACGCCGCCCTGGAGCGCCGCTTCCAGCCGGTGCAGGTCGGCGAGCCGACGGTCGAGCACACCATCGAGATCCTCAAGGGCCTGCGCGACCGCTACGAGGCGCACCACCGCGTCTCGATCACCGACGGTGCCATGGTGGCGGCCGCGACGTTGGCCGACCGCTACATCAACGACCGCTTCCTGCCGGACAAGGCGATCGACCTGATCGACGAGGCCGGTGCGCGGATGCGCATCCGCCGGATGACGGCGCCGCCAGACCTGCGCGAGTTCGACGAGAAGATCGCCGACGCGCGCCGGGAGAAGGAGTCCGCGATCGACGCGCAGGACTTCGAGAAGGCGGCAAGCCTGCGCGACCGTGAGAAGCAGTTGGTCGCGCAGCGTGCCGAGCGGGAGAAGCAGTGGCGCTCGGGTGATCTCGACGTCGTCGCCGAGGTCGACGACGAGCAGATCGCCGAGGTGCTGGGCAACTGGACCGGTATTCCGGTGTTCAAGCTCACCGAGGAGGAGACCACCCGTCTGCTCCGCATGGAGGACGAGCTGCACAAGCGGATCATCGGCCAGGAGGACGCCGTCCGGGCGGTTTCGAAGGCCATCCGGCGCACCCGCGCCGGCCTGAAGGATCCGAAGCGTCCCTCCGGCTCGTTCATCTTCGCCGGTCCGTCCGGTGTCGGTAAGACCGAGCTGTCCAAGGCGCTGGCGAACTTCCTGTTCGGCGACGACGACGCGCTCATCCAGATCGACATGGGCGAGTTCCACGACCGCTTCACCGCGTCACGGCTGTTCGGTGCGCCTCCCGGGTACGTCGGCTACGAAGAGGGCGGGCAGCTCACCGAGAAGGTGCGCCGCAAGCCGTTCTCCGTGGTGCTCTTCGACGAGATCGAGAAGGCCCACCAGGAGATCTACAACAGCCTCCTGCAGGTGCTCGAGGACGGTCGCCTGACCGACGGTCAGGGCCGCACGGTGGACTTCAAGAACACCGTGTTGATCTTCACCTCGAACCTGGGCACGTCCGACATCTCCAAGGCGGTCGGGCTGGGCTTCTCGCAGGGTGGCGGTGAGAACAACTACGAGCGGATGAAGCAGAAGGTCAACGACGAGCTCAAGAAGCACTTCCGTCCGGAGTTCCTCAACCGTATCGACGACATCATCGTCTTCCACCAGCTGACTCAGGACGAGATCATCAAGATGGTCGACCTGATGATCGGCCGGGTCGCCAACCAGCTCAAGGGCAAGGACATGGCGATCGAGCTGACCGACAAGGCCAAGGCCTTGCTGGCCAAGCGGGGCTTCGACCCGGTGCTGGGTGCACGTCCGCTGCGGCGCACCATCCAGCGTGAGATCGAGGACCAGTTGTCGGAGAAGATCCTGTTCGAGGAGGTCGGTCCGGGTCAGCTCGTCACGGTCGATGTCGAAGGCTGGGACGGCGAAGGTGCCGGCGAGGACGCCAAGTTCACGTTCGCCGGTAGCCGCAAGCCGAGCGGTGACTCCGAGCCCGACTTGGCTCAGGCCGGGGCCGGAGGTGCGACCGCGGAGTAACGCTCGGCGTTATTGCTCGAGCGATTCCTCGGTGTGTATCTCGGCCAGGATTGTCTGCAGGTAGGTGCGCACGAAACCGGCGAACAGATCGTCGGCAGTGGCGTCGCCGATTGCCGAAAGGGCGCGGGTCAGCGCCGGATGCTTGTCAGCATCGGGTGTTGGCCCGCGCCCTTTCGGCGTGTAATCGGCGGAACTCTCGGCCAGCACGGCCGCTCCGATCGTCATCGCGGTCAGCGCGTCGACGATGCGGACGTGGTAGCCGGGCGGCACGCCCGCGGCCGCCAAGAACTGACACAGCACTTCGTACTGGTCGAACACGCCGTCTTTGGGCATGAACTGGATGATGAGCGGCGCGCAGTTCGGATGCCGCAGGATCCGTCGGCGCAACTGCATCGACTGCGCCACGAAAAACTCCGTCCACTCTGAGGCCGCGGGGAGGAGCGCCGGCGGCTCGTCCCCGGCGGAGATCTGGCGTGCAATTTCTGCCAGCAGCGCCTCGCGGTCAGCGAAATGCCGATAGAGCGCGGAGGTGCGCACGGCCAGCACGGCAGCCAGCTTGGGCATGCTGAAGTGTTCCAGCCCGCCTTCATCGATCAACGTGATCGCGGCGTCGACGATCCTGCCCCGACTCAGCGGCGGCCGGCGACTTTTCACGCTTCCACTGTCCCAGGTAGTCGATCCGCACACGCCAGGTGCATCCACCGGTCGAGGGCCGTCATACCTGGAGAATTCTGTCAGCAAACAAAGCAGCGATTCGTGACGAACCGCCGCAAAGCTAGTGAAAACCTTTCACTTGCGGTACCGTCAAGCCGCCGCGGGGGAAGTATCAATCAGGCGAGCGCCCTGCTCGCGCCTGTGGCCCGGATTCGGAGCAAAGGACAGTCATGGGTCATGCGCGGTTCGTCGGTCGGGTGGGTGCGTTGGCGGTGGCGTTGGGGGTCGGCGCGGCCGCAGCAATCACGCCCGCAGTAGCCCTCGCTGATCCCGCCGATCCGGCGTCGAAGACGTCGGACACCGCCGGCGACGCAGCGGACACGACGAACGCGCCCGGCGAGTCCGCGGAGAACGACACGGCGGGCGACGACACAGCTGAAGACGCAGCCGACGACACAGCTGAAGACGCCGCAGCCGACGACGCCGCATCAGAAGACGCAGCCGACGACACAGCTGAAGACGCCGCAGCCGACGACGCCGCATCAGAAGACGCAGCCGACGACACAGCTGAAGACGCCGCAGCCGACGACGCCGCATCAGAAGACGCCGAAGCCGGCACCGGCGCCGACGACACAGCCGACGACGTGCTCGACGGCGTTGAACTTCTTCCGGTAGGCGACGTCCCGACCCCGGTGGTCGGCGACACCACCGACACCACTGACACCGCCGACGCGGCCTTGGTCGTGAGCCAGCAGGGCGACCGATCGCACGCCGAGCCGCTGCGCAGCGCCGTCGTCGATACCGCGACGGACGACACACCCGCTGTGTCGGCTGCATCGCTCGTGGCGACGTCCGACAACACCGCCATCACCGCGGACCTCGCTGACCTCCCTGCGTCCGGCGCCCCGATCGTCACCCCGGTGACCACTCGCCCAGTGGCGCTGGCACCACCTACGCCGGTAGCGGTACTCGCCGGGCTTCCAGGAGCGTTCATCAGCGCGGCCACCGGATTCGTCGCCCTGGCGGTGGCACCCTTCGGAGTCCTGCCCGGACTGTTCGGCGTACCGGGTGCCCCGCCGCCGGCGACCGGGGTGTGGATGGTGCTCGCCTTCGCGCGACGCCAGTTCTTCAACTCGCGCCCGACGCTGGCGCCGACCCCGACATCCACGGATCCCACCACCGGCCTCGTCACCGGAAATCTCGGCGGATTCGATCCGGACGGCGATGAGATCACCTTCGACGTGCTTCAGAACCCGGCGCGCGGAACGCTGACCGTTGACGCGAGCAACGGCGCGTACACCTACACCCCGGCCGCGGGTTTCACCGGAACAGACACCTTCGTGGTCGCTGTCACCGACAGCGGGCCCGACGGCCTGTTCGGCTTCCTCGCCCCGGCCCGGGGGCACACCAGCGTCACCGCGATCACCATCACGGTGCCGCAGCTCGACCTCGAACCGTCCTTCACCGTCGACACCATCGACGCCGGGACCGGTGCCGTCATCGGCCGACTGACCGGTACCGGAATCGGGCGACCCGGCGTCACCGCCACGGTCACCGTCGCCCCGATCCGGGGTGCGGTCACCGTTGCCTCCGATGCAACGTTCATCTACACCCCGACGCCCATCGCGCGGGCGGGGGCCGCATACGACGGCACCCCGCAGTCCGACTCGTTCACTGTCACTGTGGCCGACGGTGTCGACGCGCCGGTGGTCGTGAGCGTCTCCGTGCCGATCGATGCCACCGACAACGCCGTCGTCTACCAGGTGCCGGTGAACTTCGGTCAAGCACAGGGCGGAAGCTTCTACCGTTTCGAACGACCCTTCGTTGTCGATCCGCACACCGGTCGCCTGTACGCCGCGGAGATTTTCATCGATCGGGACAATGCCCAGAACGGGTTGTCGCCGACCTTCGCGACGATCATCTCGGCGGGTCCCGACGGTGTAATCCGCGGTGAGCGCGTCCAGATTCAGAGTGCGTACCCGATCGCGATCAATCCGGTGTCCGGCGTCGCGTTCCTGGTCACCACGAGCAGCGATTCAACCGGCACAACATTCACCAGTGTCACCCGGTTGACCCCCGACGGTCGCACCATCAGCGACACCTTTCTCGGCGCCCCTTCCACGACGATCGCGTTCGACGACCGCACTGGAGCGACGTTCCTGGTGCGGCCCGCCGTCTCTGCGGCAGACCTCGGCAATACCCGGCTGGACGTCTTCGCCGCCGATGGAAGCTTTCTGGTCACCAGAACCATCCCGGGCACACCGCTCGGCGGCGCCGTCGTCGACCCGACAACCGGGCAGCGCGTGCTGATCACCCAGGCGTTGGTCTTAGGCACGAGCCAGCTCGCCACGAACCTGACCGTGATCCGCGGTGACGGGACGGTCGTCACCAATACCGTCGACGGCCGGCCGGTGCGCGATGCCGCGGTCAACCCGGTCACCGGCATCACCTACCAGCTCTCACAAAGCGGGCAGGGCGCGGCTCGCACGACCGTGCTGACCGGCATCAACCCCGACGGAAACGGTGTCGAGCTGATTCGTTTCAACGGCGCGGCGGTGGGCGACGTCGTCGTCGACACTGCGAGCGGGGCGGCCTACGTTCCCTTCAGCGCCCTACCCGCGCCGGGCTCGCCGCCGGTCGTCACCGTCTTGCGGGTCGCGACCGACGGCACGGTGAGCCAGGTGTTCGAGGGGCCGGGATCCATCGAGGGCAATCTTGCGGTCAACCCCCGCAGCGGCGCTGTGCATCTCGTCGTCGCGGCGCCTGGTTCGCAGTCCCGCTCAGTCGTGACCATCTCCGACCGGGCGGCACGTATCGCGTTGCTCCCCGATGGGATCAATGGACCGATCATCGTCAACCCCTCCGGCAGCAGCGTTTTCGTGACCACCGCGCTCGGGGACGTCACTTCCATCAGCGTTGTCGACAGCAGCGGAGCGGTCCACACGATCACCGGCCAGCTGGTCGGCGAGCCCGTAGTCGACCCGTCGGACGGCGCCACCTACGTCACCACTCGCGCGGGCACCTTCTCCGATGGAACCGCCACTCTGACCAAGCTTTCCGGCGACGGTATCCGGGGAATGTCCTACGACCTCGGGGGATTCCCGACCGGTTCGCCGGTGATCAACCCCGTGACCGGCGTCGTGTACCAGGAGGTAATCGACTTCGGCGCCAACACCGAGAGCCCGGGCCGCGTCACCGTGGTCAGCCGCGACGGCGCTCGCGGCACTCTGCAGTTGCGCAACGCGTCGGGAATCTTCGCTGCCGGTGCCGGCCAGGGCCGCTATGTGATCACGCCGAACACCGTGACCGGTCAGGCATACCTGGTGATCGAGCGCGGCTTCCCGGCGCAACCGGTGAAGTCGGTTGCGGTGATCGCTGCCGACGGCTCAACGGTGAGCTACGTCGGCCTCACCGACGGTGATCCGGGACCCGTCGGTGTTCCGGTCGGACCCATTGCCGTGAACCCGCGCACCGGTGCGGCGTACCTGACCACCCAGAACTTCGAGCCCGACGGCATCAAGACCCGGGTGACGACGCTCTACCTGGACGGCACTGCGACGTTCACCGACGCGCTGTTCGGCGGGACCGTTGCCGGCGGTCTGCTGGTGGACCCGCTCACCGGGACGGTCTATCAGGGCACCAGCGACGGCGCCTGGATCGTCGACGTCGACCCGGCGCTCTTCGGCGCCGGTGGCGGGGGTTCGTAGCCGGATAGCCCAACGCACGGTACGGGCGTCGACAAGGGTGCCGCCCGTGCCGTGTGTCCCTGTCCCGCGGGTTGATCAGATGTCGCTGGGCCGCAGCACGGTTCGGTTCAGGCGCCGTGATACCGCGGCACCCCACGGTGTGGCCAGCCGAGCGTCGGCGAGCAGAGCGTCGTCGCACAGCAGCTCGTGGGTCGGGCCGCGGCGCACGGTGTGCTCGCTGAGGATGAGGGTGTCCTGCGACCATGTCCAGGCGACGTCGACGTCGTGGGTGGCCAGCACCACGGCGGTCCCCGCGCGTGACAGTGCGGTGAGCGTGTCCAGCAGGTCGTGCACCGCTCTCGGGTCCAGGCCGGCGGTGGCCTCGTCCAGGAGCAGGACGCGGGGCCGCATGGCGACCGCGCCGGCGATGGCCACGCGCTTGCGCTGCCCGAAGGACAGGTGGTTGGGGGTCCGGTCGGCGAGATCGCCGATGTCCAGCGCATCCATCGCCTCGTCGACGCGGGCCATCACCTCAGCGCGCGCCAGGCCAAGGTTCACCGGGCCGAATGACACGTCGGCACGCACGGTGGCGGCCACGATCTGATCGTCCGGCTCCTGCAGCACCATCTGGACCCGGGTGCGCAGCCGGGTGCGGTCGGCCCGCGAGGTGCGCAGCGGGGCACCTTCGAGCCGCACCGTCCCGCCCGACGGCGTCGTGAGCCCCACGAGGATCCGGAGCAGCGTGGTCTTGCCCGAGCCGTTGGCGCCCAGCAGCGCGACCCGCTGACCGGGCTGCAGCGACAGGCTCACGCCGTCGAGGACCCTCGGGCCGCGGGGGTAGGCGAACGCGACGTCCCGCAATCCGAGAACCTCGTCGTCACCCGCCATTCCATGCCCTCCAGGTCAGTATCGAGGTGGCTGCAATCACGATCAGCACGGTGATGCTGGCCGCGATCCGTGCCGGGCGGACCGGCCGGTCCGCGGTGAGCACCGCGGTCTTCCCCGGTTCGGCACGCAGTGACATCGCCTCGGACATGGCCCGCCCTCGTTCGGTCGCCCGGACGAAAATGAGGGCCGACTGGGCGCCGATCACCGTGATGGCATCCCGCGGTCTCTGTAGTCCCAGTCGCAGCGCCACCGATTCCCGGGCCGCGCGCGCCGAGCTGATCAGGATACCGACGAGCCGGTACGTCAGATCGGCGACGTGGCACAGCGGGGCCGGCACGCCGGCTCTGCGCGCCAGGTCGAGCAGATCGGCCATCAGGGTGGTCACCGCCAGCCCGATGGTCGCCGACGAGGCCGCGATCGCGCGCAGCGACGTGTCGACCGCGAGGTCGAGTCCTCCGGGCTCGAGATGCGGCCCCCCGCGCAGGCCCACCGCGATCGGCACCGACCCTAGCGCGATGAACACGGCAGGGCCGATCAGCGCCAGGACGAACAGGCGCGGACGAACCCGGGCGAGCACCAGCGTTGCCACGGCGACCGCCAGAAGTACCAGCGGGGCGGCCGTGCGCGGTGGCAGCACCATCGCGCACACCAGCAACCCGCCGTACAGCACGAGCTTCTCCGCGGCCGGGTGGCTCGACCACCGGTTCTGGGCCGCACTGAGGTCCAGGGGATTCATCGCGGCGACTCAGGCGCCGCCGGGCGCTCCTCGGTCAGCCGGGGGCAGCGCCTCCGTGCGCCCCCGGTGCCGGCCCGCGTACCACCCGACCGCACCTCCGAGAACGATGCCTCCGAGCCCGGCCTGCAGCGCGAACAACCCCGACTCGACCTCGCCGGGAAGCTCACCGACCAGGGCGTCGTACCACGGCTCGTAACTCTCGTCGATACCGGCGATGACCTCTTCGGCCTGGCCGTCGGCGCCGCCGAACTCGGCTTCGGCGTCCTGCGAGTAGCCGTAGAGCAGGGAGCCGACGGCGATTGCGGCAGAAACGGTGAGTAGCACGATGGCCAGCACCCAGACCGAGCGGGAACTGGATTTGACGGTGGGTGAGCTCATCGCTGGACCTCCTCGCGCTCGCTGCTGCGGGGCTCCTCGCCGGCACCGGCCGGGACGTCCTTGTTCTTGAGGAACCCGAGGTTGAGCAGCTCGGACGAGGCGACCTGCATGAGCACGCGGACCACGACGACGGTGATGAGACCCTCGACGATCGCCAGCGGGACCTGGGTGATCGCGAAGACCCCCATGAACTCCACGAAGCTCTCCCCGAAGCCGCCCTCGGCGGACGGGAATGCCAGCGCCAGCTGGAAACTGGTGACGATGTAGGTGAAGAGGTCCGCGACGAAGGCCAGTGCGAATACCGCCGGCAGCAGTCCGACCCCGGCCTTGCGCACTGCGAAGAACACCGCGAAGCCCGCCCAGGGGCCGGCGATCGCCATGGAGAACGCGTTGGCGCCCAGGGTGGTGATGCCACCGTGCGCGAGCAGCAGAGCCTGGAACAACAGCACGATGGTGCCCAGGAACGCCATCACCGGCGGCCGGAATATGGCAGTGCCGAGCCCGGTACCGGTGGGGTGTGAACTCGAACCCGTCACGGACGGAAGCTTGATGGCCGACATGACGAACGAGAACGCTCCGACCGCGGCCAGCAGCGGACCCGCCGACGGTTGGCGCTTGACGGTGGCGACGACCTGCATGGCGCCGTGGACGACGAAGGGAGCCGCCGCGATGGTCCAGGCCACCGCGTGGGCCGGGGGCAGAAACCCCTCTGCGATATGCATTTTTGTCGGATGTGCCTTTCCGCCCAGCACCTCGTGGGCATCGATATCGGTGCTGTGGTCGGTCTCCTGGCTCACGGGTCCGTCGGATCTCCCGGGGGAGAGCCGAAACGCCGGAGTCCGCCTTCCCACCCGCGCGACGCGCGAGCAGTGGCATGCATGACGCCGACTTCCCGTTCACAGTGGCGAGGGCCGCCCCGGTCTTGCACCGGGTTCCCGTACACCGCAGCAGACGGAGCATAACCTCCACGCGGTCGGCGTGGTCGCTCCGGCGGGTTAGGTTTCGATCAGGCCGAACATCTGCTCGGCGATCGACAGCAGCCACGCGGCCGCGGTCTGGCTGCGGTATTCGGGCCAGTTCGACTGCAGGCTGACCACCCAGCCCTGACCAGTGTGGTCGACGGCGTACCAGCTGAAGGTCAGGTCACCGGGTAGGTTGCCGGCCTTCGCGCCGATGTAGGGCCATTTCGTGCGATCGAGGTCGATGCCCGGCACGAACGACAGGATGTCCTTGACGGGCGCCGCAGCTCCCACAGCGGCGCTCTGCAGCGCGGCGTGCAACCGGCAGATGTCGGCGGCGCTGGCGTACCACTCGGCGCCGATGGCCGAGGCGGGGGTGTGGGTGCGTTCGGGGTCGGGCTGGTACGGGCGCGTGTTGGTCTGCTGCAGCAGCTGCGCGCGTCCCTGCGGTGACGCCTTCTTCCACTCGTCGCGCAGGTCGGGCTCGCCCCAGCCGACCGAGAACATCTCGTGCATGGTCGGGAACGGCGTCATGCTGGTGGGGTCGTGGTGCCCGGCGGCGACCAGTGCGCGCTCGATGGCGCCCGGCCCGAGCCGGCCGATCAACAGATCGGTGGCCATGTTGTCGCTCGCCGAGATCATCTGCTGCGCCGCCTCGCGCACGCTCACTTCAGTTCCCGGCGGCGCCTTGTCGAAGCCCGAGGAGCCGACCGCCTTCGCTTCCTTGGTGATGGTCAGCTGATCCGACCAGGCCAGCGTGCCGGCTTTCACCGCGTCGGCGACCGCGAGCAGCACGTACAGCTTGAAGATCGATGCCAGCGGCAGCGACATGTCGGTGTTGGTGCCCGCCACCTTGGTGCAGCGCCCGTCGTCGACCCGGGCGACCTGATAGGAGTACCGCGCTCCAGAGCTGCTCAGCTCGGCGTCGACGTCGGCCCAGTCGTCGATCTGCGGCCGGACCAGGGTGACGTTGAAGCGGTCGACCATCCCGGCGTCATCGGTGCGCAGGGTGATCGTCTGACCGACCCCGTAGGACGTGACGACGTCGAGGGTCGCGTTGCCGGCGCCGATGTCGACGTCGGTGACGGTGAACGGTCGGTCCCACCACATCCTGTCGAGCGTGACGCCGACGTGTTCGACGATGTCCGGAGCGGCCAGCGTGCGGATGCCGACCTCGCCGATCGGCCAGTCGCTGTTGAGCATGTCCATGGTCTGCTTGGCGCGCAGACCCTGCGGAGTGTTGATCTGGATGGGTGCGCCGTAGCTGCCGTCGGCAGGAGCCGGTCGGGGGCCGGCGCACGCGCAGGCCAGGGCGGCGACGAGGGCGAGCGCGATCGTCAGCCTCGCCCGGCGCCGGACCCCGGCCGCGTCACGCCGAGGTGTCAGTCCCTGCAACGTCGAGCACAACCTCGAACTCCAGCAGCGATGCACCTTTGGCGACGGGGTTGGCCCGCTCGCCGGCGTGCGCTTCGATGGCCGGCCCGGTCGCCCAGGCCTGGAAAGCTTCCTCGGACTCCCACTGGGTGACGACGAAGTAGCGGTCTTCGCCCTTGATGGGGCGCAGCAGCTGGAAACCCAGGAAGCCGGGCTGATTGTCGACGGCGTGGGCGCGGTGGGCGAACCGCTTCTCCAGCTCCGGGCCGGCGTCGGGCGGGACCTCGATTGCGTTGATCTTCACCACGGGGGTCTGGCTTGCCATGGCCATCAGGCTACCGCGTGGGGTCGGCATGATGAGCCCATGGATTCCCCACCGGATGCCTCTGCGGGCACGCTGCTGACGTCACGGGGCGGGCAGGGCCGGCCGCTGGTCCTGGTGCACGGACTGATGGGGCGGGGCAGCACCTGGTCGCGTCAGGTTCCGTGGCTGGCCCGCCACGGCGAGGTGTTCACCTACGACGCGCTCTGGCACCGCGGCCGCGGCGTCGACGACCCGCACCCCATCTCGACGGAGCGTTTCGTCGCCGATCTGGCGGACGCCGTCGACGCGCTGGGACGTCCGGCGATCCTGATCGGGCATTCGATGGGTGCGCTGCATTCATGGTGTCTGGCAGCGCAGCGCCCGGAGTTGGTGGATGCCGTGGTGGTCGAGGACATGGCGCCCGATTTCCGGGGCCGCACCACCGGGCCGTGGGAACCGTGGCTGCACGCGCTGCCGGTGGAGTTCACCGCCGCTGAGCAGGTGTTCCACGAGTTCGGGCCGGTGGCCGGGCAGTACTTCCTGGAAGCGTTCGACCGCACCCCGACCGGCTGGCGGCTGCACGGGGAGACGCGGCGCTGGATCGAGATCGCCGCCGAGTGGGGAACGCGGGACTACTGGGATCAGTGGCGTGCGGTGGCGGTGCCGACGCTGCTGCTGGAGGCCGGCAACTCCGTCGCCCCGGCCGGGCAGATGCGCAGGATGGCCGATACGGGGCCTCGGACCACGTATGTGCACCTGCCCGGCGCGGGTCATCTCGTACACGACGAGGCGCCGGGGAAATATCGGGATGCGGTCGAGACGTTTCTAACGTCGTTCACCCAGGACGCGTGAGCTCGGCCAGTGGGGGTGCTGCTCGAAGCGGGTGCGGATGGCGTCGGCGTCGTGCCGGATTCGGTAGGCGTCCGGATCGTCGTCGCCGGACAACCGGCCGCCCATCGGTGCCGCCATCCGGAACTGGTCGAGGTGCAGCCGGCGTGAGCCCGACCGGCGCGCCACCCGGACGAGCAGCGCGGCCGCGGTGAACGCGACGGTGAGGATCAGGAAGGTCACAGCGGTGTTCATGGCAGTAATCCTGCGCTTGCACAAAATGGCGCCACCAGCGGCAGAACAGACACCCTTCGCTAAGATGCTGCCATGGCGATAAGGAGCGTGTCGGCCCTCGTGCTGGACGGGCTGGCGGTCTTCGAGTTCGGCGTCATCTGCGAGGTGTTCGGCATCGATCGCTCGGCCGACGGCGTCCCCAATTTCGACTTCAAGGTGTGCGGACCTGAACCGGGCACACCGCTGCGGACCTCGGTCGGCGCGTCCCTCATCCCCGACCACGGTCTCGACGACCTGGTCGGCGCCGATCTCGTCGCCATCCCGGCGATCGGATCGGCCGAATACCTGCCCGAGGCGTTGGACGCGGTGCGGCGGGCGGCCGCCTCCGGGTCGACGATCCTGACGGTGTGTTCGGGTGCGTTCGTCGCCGGCGCGGCAGGGCTGCTCGACGGACGTCCGTGCACCACCCACTGGATGCACGCCGACCAGCTCCAGGCCATGTATCCGACCGCCAAGGTGGACCGCAACGTGCTCTTCGTCGACGACGGTGATCTGATCACCAGCGCCGGCACCGCCGCCGGGATCGACGCCTGCCTGCATCTGGTGCGCCGCGAGATGGGCAGCGAGATCACCAACACGATCGCGCGGCGCATGGTGGTGCCACCGCAGCGCGACGGCGGCCAGCGGCAGTACATCGACCAGCCCATTCCGGTCCGCTGCTCCGAACGGTTCGCGCCCCACCTGGACTGGATCTTGGCGAACCTGGACAAGCCGCACACCGTGACGTCGCTGGCCCGCCGGGCTCACATGTCGGGGCGGACGTTCGCGCGTCGGTTCGTCGAAGAGACCGGCCGCACCCCGATGCAGTGGGTGACCGATCAGCGGGTGCTGTTCGCCCGGCGGCTACTCGAAGAGACGACGCTGGACATCGACCGGATCGCCGACCAGTCCGGATTCGGCAACGCGACACTGCTGCGCCATCATTTCCGCCGGGTGATCGGCGTGACGCCGTCGGACTACCGCCGCCGATTCGCGTGTGGCGCCGGCCGCGGTGTCGAAGACATCGGTGTCGAAGAAAGCGTCGTCACTGCCTGATAGCCGGCTCGCCGGCGTGCCTGACGGCCGGCTCCCCGAGCGTGCCTGATGGACCGCCCGCCCGGCCCGGTCACCGGCCGCCACCGATTGGACAGTGGCGGCCGGGAGACTCGATGGATCACAACGGGATGAAGCCGTTCACCCCGCCGCCGGGAGTGAGAACCGAATACCCCTGCGGCAGAACATTGTTCAGGTAAGGCGCGAGCGGCGCCAACGACGTCGTGGTGAACGCGCCGATCGTCGCATAGATCATTCCGTTGGGCGCGATATTGAGAATCCCCTCGGTCCCTTCGGTGGTGTCGGCGAGCACGCGCTGCGCGATTCCGGTGACGGGATCGAAGGCCACCAGGGACGCCTTCACCGGGACGAAGACCGTCTGGTTCTGGCCGATGGGCGCCAGCGAAACGTTGTAGCCCACGATCACGTCCTGGACGACGAAGCCCTTGACGACCGTGGGGTTTCCGGCACCGATGGCCACCGGCGCCCCCCACATGGGGCTCACCGGCAGGGTGGCCAGAAGCGTCCCGACGTCGGCGTTCCAGCGCAGGTTGCCGTCGCCGTCGAACGAGGTCATGACGTTGTTGCGGGTCAGGACGTAGACGTTGCCGCGGGCATCGGCCGCGACCGAGGCCGCCTCGGCGTTGGACTGCGTCTTCCAGACGACTTCACCGTTGCTTGTCTTGAACGCGTACAGGAAGCCGTCGTTGTCGCTGGCGTAGACCAGCCTGCCGTCGTTGGAGATGGTCGGGCTCGACCCGCTGCCCGGCCCCATCTGAGTCGCCCATGCCAACACGATCTTGCCCTCGCCGTACGGAGTGGGCGGAACATACTCGAACGCGTAGAGCGCGCCCAGGCCCTCGACTGCGTCGGTGGCTGCGACGATCACCCGGCCGTTACGTGCCTGCACCGCAGGGGTATTCGCACTGCGGACAATTCCGCCGTAAGCGACCTGCCAGATCGGGTCGATGATCGCCGGATCCATGAAGCCGCCCGCCCACAGCGTCGGCGGCGGGTTGGTCGAGGTGCGCTGCGCAAGGGGGCCGGGGATCTGGTAGATCGGGGCGGTGTAGGCGCCGGTCTCGCCGTCGACGACGACCACCTGTCCGAACAGCGTCACTCCCAGGATCGAACCATCGTTGGTCAGCGTGGCCGTGATGAACGAGTTGATGTTTCGTGAGCCCGGTGTGAAGGGGTTCTCTGCGGGCGGCGACGGCAACACGGTCACCCAACGCACGTCTCCGTCCTGGGTGTAGGACCACAGTTGGTCGCCGTCGCTGACGAAGATGTTGCCGTTGCGGTCGATGATCGGGCTCGACAACACCGCGGCGGAGTCGACGCTCTCCGTGCCGCTCCATGCCGCCGACTCCCAGACGATATTGCCCTCGGGGTCGATGACGTGAAGGTTCGCCGCGCCCGCCGCCAGGCCGGTGGTCACGACGATGTTGCCGTTGGGCAGGATCGTCGGTGCCGCGAGGATGCCGGCACCCAGCAACGCCTCCCATCGGCTGTAGTCCTCGGCCGGAGTCACGCCGAGTTGTTCCTTGCGGTTGGCTGGATCACCGTGCAGAGTCACCCAGCCCGTGTCGGCATAAGGCAGCGCCGGCAGTAAGCCGATGTCGGTGAGGACGCCGCGCGTCACCGACGAGACCGCGAAGACGGTTGACCGGATCGGGTCGAATAGGGTCTGCAGCGGAGTTTCGACGATCATTCGCAGCACGTTTTTGACCGCTGAATAGGTATGGGGCGCAAGGCTGAACAGAAAGTCGTCGATCGCGGTCAGCACGGGGAAGTTCCACGCGAGTGCGACATCGGTCTCGACGGTCGATGACAATGCGGGCTCCCCCGCGGAAACGTCCGTTGCGTCAGCAGGTTCTGAAACTGACTCCTGCTGTCCGAGTTCGCGCCGGGAGTAGGCGGCCATCGCCCAGGAGGCCGGAGACTGTAGCGGTGGGGTCGACGGTGCGTCCGTGGGCGACCCCGGGGTCACCTCGACCTCCACCTCGACCGCCGGGTCGGCCCCGGGCGCTGCCGAACCGCCCTCGACGTTCTCCTCGGCCGGGGAGGCATCATCGGCGACCGGAAGGTCGATCGTCTCCTCGCCGACCGCGTCGTCGACGTCCTCCTCGATGACCTCGTCGACAGTTTCGGCTTCGTCCTGCGCGGCTTCACCCTCGAGTTCGGCTTCGAGTTCGGCGTCGGCTTCGAGTTCGGCGTCGGCTTCGAGTTCGGCGTCGGCTTCGAGTTCGTCTGCCTCGGTGTCTGCGTCCGAGTCGCCCGCCTGGGTGCTGTCCTGGGAGGAGTCACCGTCACTGTCGGCTGAGGAGTTATCCGACGGGTCGGTGGATGTTGACGAGTCTGCTGAACTCGAGGCGCTCGGGGCAGAGGTCTCGGAGTCGGCATACGCGACACCCGGCACGGCCAGGGCGGCGCCGACGCCGAGGAACAAGGCGAGTGCGCCGATCCGGCCGACGAACGCCGACGGTCGGGCGCGGCCTGCCGATCCGGGTTCGCCTTCGCGGTCGGCTGTGACCAGTCTTGCTGCCATCGATGCTCCTCATCTGCACTTACGCACTGTCATTACAGTCTGTAAAGACAAGCGGAATGTAGCAAGGGTCACACTTCTGCACAAGAGAAATCGACATCACATCGACGTTCGCGTAAGGCGGCGGCCGCCGCCCGCGGTCAACTGCCGCTAGGTCGCGAGGTCAACCCGTAGAGCAGCACGTCGCAGAGCTTCTCGGCATACCTGTCGAGGTCGTCGACATCTCGAATGCACAGCGCATGGATCGCTGCGCCGGCAATGATGTCCAGCACGACATCGGCGTCGACGGCGCGAAAGATCTCAGGATTGCGGGCCAAGAGTTCTGACAACCCGGCGGCGACAGTGGAGGAGTGCCGTTCCTGCAGCTTGCCGCGCAGCTCATCGTCGGTCCGCATGTCGGACATCAAGCCGGGCAGTGCCTCCCGCGCCGGCGCGAGCGCCATGTGCCCGAGCACGCCCCGTACGGCGCCGGCGATGACCTTGATCGGATTGCGGGATGTCGTCTGCACCTGCTCGGCGTCGTCTGGGTATACGGCGTCGTAGACAAGGTGCGCCTTGGACGGCCACCGACGATAGATCGTCGGACGGGCGACCCCTGCGGCCTCGGCAATGCCGTCGATCGACGTGCCTCGGTAGCCGCGCTCGCTGAGCAGCCGTCGAGTCGCCTCGAACACCGCCGTGTCGATGTTCGGATCGCGATAGGGCCCCAGTCGGTGTTTGGCGTCAGAGCGCGCCATCAAACCTCCCCGGGTATCGATTGCACTACCAGTGTGTCACGGCAAGGGGTCGCCCTCGCCACACAGCGCGAAGCGCCCGTCGGCAGTCTGCTCGACCAGTCCGTCTACCAGCAGCGAGTCCAGCGCACGGTCCCGCTGGGCCGGGTCGGTGGTCCAGGCGACGTCCAGATCCGCGCGACTGACCGGGGAGCTGCTGGCGCGCAGAACGTCGAGCAACCGGCCCCGGACCTGACGGTCGGTACCGGCGTACTTCTGCACGCGGCGCGGCGCCGCGGTGCCCGCCGGGAAGCCCAGCGCACGCCACGCGCAGTGACTCAACGGACACACGCCGCAGCGCGGTGCCCTGGCGGTGCACACCGTGGCACCCAACTCCATGACGGCGACCGAGAAGACCGGCGCGCGTTCATCATCGGGCAGCAGTGCGCCGACATCCTCGAGGTCGCGCCGCGACGGTGAGCCGGCATCGGGCAGGCCGTGCACGGCCCGGGCCACGACCCGGCGCACGTTGGTGTCGACGACGGGCACCCGCTGGCGGTAGGCGAAACAGGCTACCGCCCGCGCCGTGTACGTCCCGATCCCCGGCAGCGTCAGCAACGTCTCGACGTCGTCGGGAACCACGTCGTCATAGCGGGTGGCGATCACTTCGGCGCACTCGTGCAGACGTTTGGCCCGGCGCGGATAGCCGAGCTTGCCCCACGCCCGCACCACCGCGGCGGCCCCGGCGTCCGCAGTCGCCGAGGGGGTCGGCCAGCGGGCCACCCAGTCGCGCCAGATGGGGTCCACCCGCGCCACCGGGGTCTGCTGCAACATGAACTCGCTGACCAGGATCTGCCAGGCCGAAACGCCCGGTCGACGCCACGGCAGATCCCGCTGGGCGACGGAATACCACCCGAGCAACTCCTCCGGATCGATCATCGATACCCGCTGAGGCAGAATGTCGGCCATGCCCAACACGAATCCGTTGACCGCCTGGAAAGCACTCAAGGAGGGTAACGAGCGCTTCGTCGCAGGCAAGCCGATGCACCCCAGCCAGAGCATCGAGCATCGGGCCAGCTTGGCAGCGGCCCAGAAGCCGACCGCCGTCGTGTTCGGCTGCGCCGACAGCCGGGTGGCCGCCGAGATCATCTTCGACCAGGGCCTGGGTGACATGTTCGTGGTCCGCACCGCCGGTCACGTGATCGACAGCGCCGTCCTCGGCTCGATCGAGTACGCCGTCCTGGTCCTGAACGTGCCGCTGATCGTGGTACTCGGCCACGACAGCTGCGGCGCCGTGGGAGCCACGCTGGCCGCACTGGACGAAGGGGCGGTTCCGCCGGGATATGTCCGTGACGTCGTCGAACGGGTGACGCCGTCCATCCTGCTCGGCCGTCGCGACGGTCTGGAGCGCGTCGACGAGTTCGAGGCCCGCCACGTCACCGAGACCGGCAAGCAACTGCTGAGCCGCTCGACCGCGATCGCCGAGGCGGTACGGGAAGGACGGTTGGCCATCGCCGGTCTGACCTATCAGCTGGCCGACGGCAAGGTCGTGCTGCGCGACCATATAGGCGATATCGGCGAGAGCTGAGCTAAATCGTCTGCTCTTCGCGCGAGCGCTCATCGCCGACACGCCGGGCAACGTCGAACAAAGGCACGTGACGTGCCCTTACCGTGATCTCGTGCTGGATCTAGAACCGCATGGCCCGCTGCCGCAGCAGATCTATTGGCGACGCCGCATGCTGGCGCTCGGTGTCGCGGTGGTGGTCATCGGCATCATCGCCGTGATCGTCATGGTCGTCGTGATGAACAGCACCAGCTCCGAGCAGCCCGCCGCCAACGAAACGGCGGACCAGAACGCCCAGGCCGCCCCGCCGACGCCGCTGCC
This sequence comes from Mycobacterium sp. G7A2, assembly GCF_041902445.1. NCBI lineage: Bacteria > Bacillati > Actinomycetota > Actinomycetes > Mycobacteriales > Mycobacteriaceae > Mycobacterium > Mycobacterium sp. G7A2. The sequence continues at coordinate 602,794 of NZ_CP169251.1, forward strand.
CGGTGAAAACCCAGAGGTCAAGACCCCGATCCAGCCGCCGGCGCAGCAGGCGCCACCGCCGACCGCCACGCCGACGGCCGCGGTCGTCCCGCCCCCGATCCTGCAGGAGGGCGACGACTGCCCCGACTCCACGCTCGCGGTGAAGGGCATCACCAACGAACCGCAGTACGTCGTCGGTGACCAACCCAAGTTCACGATGGTCGTCACCAACATCGGCCTGGTCGCCTGCCAGCGTGACGTCGGCGCCGCGGTGCTGGCCGCCTACGTGTACACCCTGGAGAACCAGCGGTTGTGGTCCAACCTCGACTGCGCGCCGTCGAACGAGACGCTGATCAAGACGTTCCAGCCGGGCGAGCAGGTGACCACCGAGGTGACCTGGACCGGGATGGGTTCGGCGCCCAACTGCCCGTTGCCCCGTCAGCCGATCGGCCCGGGGATGTACAACCTGGTGGTGCAGCTGGGCAATCTGCGCTCGGCGCCCGTGCCGTTCATCCTCGCCGATCCGGCTGCCGCGCCGCCGCCTGCCGACGCGAACGGTGCACCGCACCTGCCGCAGCCCGGCCCGGTCGGCTGAGCGTTGCCGAGCCGGCCACGCTGACCAGCCGTCAGGCCAGCCGGTCCGCGATGGTCGACTCGGCCAGCTGCGACAGTCCTTCGCGGATGTGGCGGGCCCACATCGACCCGATGCCCTCGACCGACTGAAGGTCGCTGGCGGTGGCGGCCAGCAGGCCCTGCAGCGAACCGAACGAGCGGACCAGCAGATCGACGTGGGCGAACTGCAGACGCGAGATTCCCGACATCGCGCGGTAACCACGTGAACTCATCGCCGAATCCTGCGCTTCGGCCGTCGATGGGTATCCGAAAACCCTTGCCAGGGTGGTGAAGTCGAGCAACTCGTTGTCCGACAGCGAGTCGAGCTCTTCGAGGGTGGCGCTGACCTGGGCGGCTGAGGGCGGCTCAGGATTGGCGTGATAGTCGCGCACGATCAGCTCGCGATCGGTCTCGTTGTCGCCGACCAGCTCGTCGAGCTGCAGTTTGAGCTGGCGCCCGTCGGTGCCGAGTTCGACGACGTGGGCATCGATCTCCAGGCTGATCCGGCGCACCATCTCCAGTCGCTGCACCACGGTCATCACGTCGCGCAGCGTCACGAAGTCCTCGATCTCGGCGGTCGAGAGTTGCCTGCTGACTTCGTCGAGCCGGGTCTTGTACCGCTCGAGGGTGGCGATGGTCTGGTTGGCCCGGGACAGGATGGTGGCCGACTCGGGCACCACATGCCGGCCGCCGGCGACGTAGACGGTGACGATGCTCATCGAGTGGCTCACCGAGATCACCGGATACCCGGTCTGGATGGCGGTGCGCTCGGCGGAGCGGTGCCGGGTGCCGGATTCCTCGGTCGGGATGGACGGATCCGGCACGAGTTGGACGTTGGCCCGCAGGATCCTGCTGCCATCACTGGACAGCACTACAGCGCCGTCCATCTTCGACAGCTCCCGCAGCCGGGTGGGGGCGTAGCGCACGTCCAGCTGGAATCCGCCGTCGCAGATGGCTTCGACGCTGTCGTCGTAGCCGATCACGATCAGGGCACCCGTCTGCCCCCGCAGGATGCGTTCCAGGCCGTCGCGCAGCGGCGTACCGGGCGCCAGCCGTGCGATGGTCTCCCGCAGCGTCGGTCTGGCCAGCGGCACGACCGTGCGGCCCGTCCGTCCCGACCCCGAAGTCGCGGGCTTCACGGCCATCTCATCTCCACGGGTCAAAGCGCTAGGTGGGGCCATTCTGGCTGATCCGTGTCAAGACCTGCAACGCCGAGACGATGTCGTCGGCGGGCAGGGTGCGCAATCCGGCCGGCGCCGACGCCGTCCCGGCCGGCACGACCGCGCACGTGAAGCCCAACCGCGCAGCCTCGGCCAGCCGCCGGTCCATGCCGGTGACCCGCCGGAGATCCCCGGCCAATCCCACCTCCCCGATGGCCACCGCGGTGGCGGGCATCGGCAGGTCCACCGCCGCCGAGGCGATCGCCAGCGCCACCGCCAGATCCGAGGACGAGTCCGTCAACCGCATGCCGCCCACCGTCGACAGGTAGATGTCGTTGGCGCCCACAGGCAGCCGGGCACGCTTCTCGAGCACGGCGGTGATCATCGCGGCGCGGGCGGAGTCGATGCCGCTGACGGCGCGGCGCGGACTGCCGCTGGCCGGGGCGCCGATCAGTGCCTGCACCTCGCCGATCATCGGACGCTTGCCGTCGAGGGTCACGGTGACGGCCGTACCGGGAACCGCCTTGGGGCGCTGGTCCAGGAACAACCCGGACGGGTCGGCGACACACTCGATCCCGTTGTCGTGCATGAGGAAACAGCCGACTTCGTCGGCGGCGCCGAACCGGTTCTTGATGCCGCGCACCATCCGCAGCGCGGACGCCCGGTCACCCTCGAAGTGCAAGACGACATCGACGAGGTGCTCCAGCGAGCGCGGTCCTGCGATCGCGCCGTCCTTGGTGACGTGGCCGACCAGCAGCATCGCGACCCCGGTGGTTTTCGCCGTCATGGTCAGGGCCGTCGTCACAGCGCGGACCTGGGTGACCCCACCGGTGACGCCGTCGGCTTCGGTACTCGACAAGGTCTGCACCGAATCCACCACGACCAGGCTGGGCCGCACGGCGTCGATGTGTCCCAGCGCCGTCGCCAGATCGGATTCCGCCGCGAGGTAGACCTCGTCGTGCGTGCAGCCGGTGCGTTCGGCGCGTAGCCGGATCTGGCCGGCCGACTCCTCCCCGGACAGGTACAGCGCCCGTCGCCCGGACTCCGCCCAGCGGTGGGCCACCTCGAGCAGCAGCGTGGATTTCCCGACCCCGGGATCACCGGCCAGCAGCGTCACCGATCCCGGGACCAACCCGCCACCGAGCACCCGGTCCAACTCGGTGACGCCGGTGTGGAAGTGCCGGGTGGTGCCCGGGTCGATGGAGCTGATCGGCACCGCGGGCGTGGCGGGCGCTACCGCCAGCCGCGATCCGGACGCCCCGACCGCGGCCAGGGTGACCTCCTCGACGGTGCCCCAGGTACCGCACTCGGGGCAGCGGCCCACCCACTTGGGCGTGACGTGGTGACATTCCGAGCAGCGGTGTTGCGCGCGCGTCTTCGATGTTGCCCTGGCCACGCCGTGACCGTAACGGTGGTGACCGACAGAACCTGCCCCATCGGCGCCGTGTCGCGACCCGGTGTCACACCGTGGGGTCGCCGCCGTCGAGTCGGTCAGTGACCGCCCGAATGCCCCGCGGACTCGCCGCCGGCCCCGGCGTCGTCGCGCCGTGGCTCCTCGCCCGCGGAGATCGGCACGGCGACGGTGGTCTGGCCGCCTTCTTTGAAGGTGAACGTGAAGTCGTAGGTCAAGCCGTTGGTGATGGGCTGGCTCAGGTCGACGGTCGCTTCGGCGTCCACGGCGGGTTCGACGCTCTCCAGGGCTGCCAGCTCGCCGGTGTCCGGCGCGCCCACAATCAGTGCCCCGTTGACGGGAATGGCGGTGTCCCCGGTCAGCGACACCTCACCGATGTCGGAGGTGATCGACTCCAGTTCGTCGGCGACGTCCGGCGAGCCGTTCGCGGCGACGAAGATCAGCTCGACCTCGGTGCCGGGCTCGACGTAGTCGGTGGTCTGCGGCGCGCGCAGGTGGATGTTGCGCAGGTCGATCGTGCCGGCGCCGGCACTGGTGCCGTTCACGGCCGGTTCCTGCGTCGCGGTCTGGGCCACCTGGCCGGCACTGCATCCGACGAGCGCCACGGACGCGGCCAATCCACAGGATGCCAGCGCTGCGGTCATGATCGGGGTGCGCCGGTTCAAGGGTTTCACGGGGGCCTCCTGCTCGGCCGACGAGGCGGCGTGACCGGCCGCTGCGTCGGCGGTCACTGTGGATTCGACTATGCAGAGTAGTAGGTCGCCCATCTGTGCGGTAGCCGAGGTCCGAAGCGTCTGACGCCCTGCTGATCCCGAACGCCGACCGACCCGCATCCGGAGTCTCCCAGCGCTGCCAAATGGCCCCTCCCGGGCGTGCACCGGGACGTGGGAAAGCGCTCTGCGCACCCCTTGGTGCAGGCGTCCACCTTGCACGGATCGGCCGCGCTGTCAACCCCCAGTGTTGGTCGACTGTGCCCCTGACCTGCATTGTTGATCCGCGCCCAATTCCGTCACGTGTTAACATCGAGGGGTGAAAGGGGCTCGAATCTGATGATTTTCAAGGTCGGAGACACCGTTGTCTATCCACACCACGGTGCTGCGTTGATCGAGGCGATCGAAACCCGGACCATCAAAGGCGAGCAGAAAGAATATCTCGTCCTGAAGGTCGCGCAGGGAGACCTGACCGTTCGGGTACCCGCAGACAACGCGGAGTACGTCGGTGTTCGCGATGTCGTCGGGCAGGAGGGCTTGGACAAGGTGTTCCAGGTCCTGCGCGCACCGCACACCGAGGAGCCCACGAACTGGTCGCGTCGGTACAAGGCCAATCTGGAGAAGCTTGCATCCGGTGACGTGAACAAGGTCGCCGAGGTCGTGCGCGACCTGTGGCGGCGAGACCAGGAACGTGGTCTGTCGGCGGGGGAGAAGCGCATGTTGGCCAAGGCCCGCCAGATCCTGGTCGGCGAATTGGCTCTTGCCGAGAACACCGACGACGCCAAGGCGTCGACCATTCTCGACGAGGTTCTGGCTGCCGCGTCCTAGTCGCTCGGCTCTGAAGCCTCGATGACGTTACGCGTCGGGCTCGGTACCGACGTCCATCCCATCGAACCCGGGCGTCCATGCTGGCTGCTGTGTCTGCTTTTCGACGACGCTGACGGCTGTTCCGGTCATTCCGACGGCGACGTCGCCGCACACGCATTGTGTGACGCGTTGCTGTCGGCGGCCGGCATGGGCGACATCGGTGAGGTGTTCGGCACCGGCCAACCGCAGTGGCAGGGCGTCAGCGGCGCCGAGATGCTGCGACACGTGCACGCGCTGCTGATCGAAGCAGGATTGAGCGTCGGCAACGCGGCTGTCCAGGTCATCGGAAACCGGCCGAAGGTCGGTCCGCGCCGGGCCGAGGCTCAGCAGGTGCTCTCCGAGCTACTCGGGGCGCCGGTGTCGGTGTCGGCCACCACCACCGACGGCCTTGGGCTGACGGGCCGGGGCGAGGGTCTGGCGGCGATCGCCACCGCGCTTGTTACCGACGAGCGCTTGCGCGAGGAGCAGACCAATACCGACGAGCGCTTGCGCGAGGAGCAGACCACTACCGGCGATGAGGGTCGGAGCGGAACCGGCCGGTAAGCTGGCCCGTCGTGACCGAACGCCCCGCAGCCGTGATGCGGCTGTATGACACCTTGTCTGGCGGTGTGCGCGATTTCGCGCCACTGCGGCCCGGCCACGTCTCGATCTATCTGTGCGGCGCCACGGTGCAGGGTCTGCCCCATATCGGGCACGTGCGCAGCGGTGTCGCCTTCGACGTCCTGCGCCGCTGGCTGACCGCCAAGGGCTTCGACGTGGCCTTCATTCGCAACGTCACCGACATCGACGACAAGATCCTCACGAAGGCCGCCGACGCCGGCCGCCCGTGGTGGGAGTGGGCCGCCACCTACGAGCGGGCGTTCTCGGCGGCGTACGACGCGCTGGGCGTGCTGCCGCCGTCGGCCGAGCCGCGCGCCACCGGGCACATCACGCAGATGGTGGAGTTGATCGAGCGGCTCATCGAGCGCGGGCACGCCTATGCCGGGGACGGTGACGTGTACTTCGACGTCGCGTCGCTGCCCGACTACGGCAAGCTCTCGGGCCACAAGGTCGAGGACGTCCATCAGGGCGAGGGTGTGGCCACCGGAAAGCGGGACCAGCGCGATTTCACGCTGTGGAAGGGCGCCAAGCCCGGTGAGCCGTCATGGCCGACGCCGTGGGGCCGGGGCAGGCCCGGGTGGCACACCGAGTGCGTCGCGATGTGCGAGGCGTATCTGGGTGAACAGTTCGACATCCATGCCGGCGGCATGGATCTGGTGTTCCCTCATCACGAGAACGAGATCGCTCAGGCCGAGGCAGCCGGTGACGGCTTCGCCCGATTCTGGCTGCACAACGGCTGGGTCACCATGGGCGGCGAGAAGATGAGCAAGTCGCTGGGCAACGTGCTGGCCATACCCGCGGTGCTGCAGCGGGTGCGCCCCGCCGAGCTGCGGTACTACCTGGGTAGCGCGCATTACCGCTCGATGCTGGAGTTCTCCGAGACCGCGCTCACCGATGCGGCCCGGGCCTACACCGGCATCGAGGATTTCCTGCACCGGGTCCGCACCCGGGTGGGTGCCGTGGTGCCCGGTGAGTGGACGGTGAAGTTCGCCGCGGCCCTCGACGATGACCTGGCGGTGCCTGCGGCGCTGGCCGAGGTGCACGCGGTGCGGGCCGACGGGAACCGGGCGCTGGAGAGCGGCGACCACGACACCGCGCTGAACCGGGCGATGTCGATCCGCGCCATGATGGGCATCCTCGGTGCCGACCCGCTCGACGAGCGGTGGGAGTCGCGGGATGAGACCTCCGCTGCGCTGGCGGCCGTCGACGTACTCGTGCACGCTGAGGTGAAGCGCCGCGAGGACGCCCGGGCGCGGCGCGACTGGGCCGAGGCCGACGCGATCCGCGACCGCCTCAAGCAGGCCGGAATCGAGGTCACCGACACCGCTGACGGGCCTCAGTGGTCACTCATCGACGGAACGGACAAGTAATGGCCGGCAACTCGCAGCGGCGGGGCGCGGTACGCAAGCCCGGCACCAAGAAGGGGCCGACGGTCGGCTCCGGCGGGGTCCGGCGGCGTGGGCTGGAAGGAAAGGGTGCCACCCCGCCCGCCCACCAGCGGCCCAACCATCCCGCAGCCAAACGTGCCGCCAAGACCGCCCGCCAGCAGCAGGGCAAGCCCCGGAACGCTTCGAAAGACTCGGGTGTGGAGATCGTGCTCGGGCGCAACCCCGTGGTCGAATGCCTGCGCGCCGGGGTGCCGGCCACGGCGCTGTACGTGGCGCTGGGCACGGACTCGGATGAACGTCTGACCGAGTCGGTGCAGACCGCCGCCGACACGGGCATCGCCATCCTCGAGGTGCCGCGCCACGACCTGGACCGCATCGCGGCCAACGGCATGCATCAGGGCATCGCGTTGCAGATTCCGCCCTATGACTACGCGCATCCCGACGATCTGCTGGCCGCGGCGAAGTCCGATGCGATGCCGCCGCTGCTGGTGGCGCTCGACAACATCTCCGACCCCCGGAATCTCGGTGCGATCGTGCGCTCGGCCGCCGCGTTCGGCGGCCACGGGGTGTTGATTCCGCAGCGGCGCTCCGCCTCGGTGACGGCAGTGGCGTGGCGCACCAGCGCGGGTGCGGCTGCGCGCGTGCCGGTGGCGCGTGCGCCGAACCTGACCCGCGCCCTCAAGAGCTGGGCGGACGCCGGGTTGCAGATCGTCGGCCTCGACGCCGGGGGGGACACCACGATCGACGAACTCGAGGCCGATGGCCCGACGGTGCTGGTGGTGGGGTCGGAGGGCAAGGGACTGTCCCGGCTGGTGCGGGAGAACTGCGATGCGGTGGTGTCGATCCCGATGGCGGGACCCACCGAGTCGCTCAACGCCGCGGTCGCGGCGGGTGTGGTGCTCGCCGACATCGCCCGGCAACGCCGGAGCTGACAGCGCAGGCTCAGCCCACCCGTGCCAGCGTGGTGGACTTGGGCTCGATCCCGATGCCGGGTGTGATCCGGCGCAGCCGCCGGATGGCCCACGGCGCCGCGAACGACACCGCCCAGCGTACGTTGCCGACGACTGTCGCGCTGCCGGACGGAGCGGCCAGAAACGACGTCGCAGGGCAGGTCAGCGGGTCGGCGTCCGGCAGGCAGTCGAAGACCCGCTCGGCCATGAACTCGTGGCCGAGTGCCGACAGGTGCACCCGGTCGTGGTCCCAGAGCCGGGGGTCGCGGAATTCGTCGAAGCGCCAGAAGTCGATGAGCCCCACGCCGAGGTCGTCGGCGATGCGGCGCAGCAGTTCGTTGTAGATCGCCGCCCGCCCGCGCAACCCGCGGAACATGGGCTTGGCCCCCAGGTCCGGCGCGGTGAAGGCGAGGACCGTGGCGCCGGTCTGCTGCAGGGACTTCAGGCCGTCGGCGTAGCGGGCCATCATGGCGTCCATGTCGACGCGCAAGGCCATCAGGTCGTTCATTCCGGCGTAGATGGTCACCAGGTCTGGTTCGACGAGCATGGCGGCCTGCACCTGGGCGGTCAGGATGTCGTCCATGGTCCGGCCTCGCACGGCGAGGTTGGCGTAGCGGAATTCGGAATCGGCTCTCGCCAGTCGCGCGGCCAGCCGGTCGGCCCAGCCGCACACGCCGTTCGGGCTACCGGGGTGAGGATCGCCGATGCCTTCGGTGAAGGAATCACCCAGCGCGACGTATCTGCGGTAGGCCACCACGTTCTTCATTGTCCCGGCTCAGGCGCGGTTGCGCCTGCCGCACCGCTGCTCTGGCAGGTGAAACGTTGAGGGTCAGATGTTGAACAGTTGTAGACCGGCCCACAGCGCTGCCACGCCGGCGACCAGTGTCAGCGGGACCGTGCACAGTCCAACGAAGCTGAATGCGACGGCGCCGGTGGGGACGTCCGATGTGCGCACCACGTTGCGCCACAGCAGGTTCGCCAGTGACCCGACATAGGTGAGGTTGGGTCCGACGTTGACGCCGATCAGCATGGCCAGTACGGCGGCCGGCCCCACCGCCGCCACCAGCGGCAGCAAGACCAACACCGCCGGCAGATTGTTCACGACGTTGGACAGGATCGCGGCCACCGCGGCGATCCAGAGCAGCGCGGGCAGCCCCGTCCCGTCGGGCAGGATCTGCTGCATCGCCGATTCCAGGCCGTTGCGCATCACGGCGTCGACGACCACGCCCAGGCACAGCACGAACACGAGAAAGGGCCCGTCGGCGGCGACGGTGATCCTGGTGACCGTTGTCCGCCCGGTGGCAAGACCGCGGATGCCGAGTACCAGTGCCCCGGCCAGCGCAGCCCACGCCGGGGACAACCCGGCCAGTGAGGTCAGCGCGAACCCGGCCAATGTCAGGGCCAGCACGACGAGGGTGAAGCGAGGCCAGGGGGCCGGAGTTGCGTCGGTCCGCGGGCGCGGCGCCACGGCCAGATCTTTGGCGAAAACCCCTCGCAATATCAGGAATTCAATCGCGACCACCGCCAGCCAGGGAAGTGCCATGACGGCGGTGAAGTGCAGGAACGACAGCCCGGCGGCACTGAATGCGAGAAGGTTGGTCAGGTTCGACACCGGAAGCAGCAGCGAGGCGCTGTTGGCCAGATGGGCGGTGGCGTAGGTGTGGGGCCGGGCGGGCACGCCGAGGGTGCGGGCGGTGGCCAGCACGACGGGGGTCAGCAACACCACCGTGGCGTCCAGGCTGAGGATCGCCGTGACGGCCGCGGCGATGGCGAACACCGAAGCCAGCAAGCGTTTCTGGTTCCCCCGGGTGCTGCGCGCCATCGCCGATCCAGCCGCGCGGAACAGCCCGTCGTCGTCGCACAGGCGGGCCAGCACGAGCACCGCCGCGAGGAAGCCGACCACGGGAAGCAGGTCGGTCACCTCGGTGCGCGCACTCTCCCACGTGGTCGCCCCGACCGCGAGCAGCAGTGCAGCCGCCGGTAGCGCCACCACGATCTCGGGCCACCCGCGGGGGCGCCGCAACGCGAAGCCGAGTACGGCCGCGAGGGCGGCCACGGAGAGGATCAGCGCCATGGGTCGGCGCGGTGCCACAGCGTCGGCAGGTGCAGCGCCACCCCGTCGCGCTCGGCGAGCCCGGTCAGCACGGCCATCGTGGCGTCGAGATCGTCTGCGGCGAAAGGCAGTGCGCGCAAGGGCTTGTCGAGCGGGCGGAAGAAGTCATCCCAGTGGATCAGCACCACCCGGCGGGCGCCGACCGTGCGGACAGTCTGCGTCCAGTATTCGACGAGGTAATCAGCCGGTTGCAGGCCGAGCTGCCCGACGCCGAGATAGGCCACGTCCGCGCGGTACCCGGACAGCGCCCCCGGCAGGTATCCGGCGCTGCCAACGATCAGCAGTCGTCGGCCGGTCGGGCGGTGCGCGACGATGGTCGACCAGGCTTCGCCGCATCGGTAGGCCGACGCCCGCGCGGAGGGGGCGACGGGGGCGGAGATGGGACCCGGGAATCGATCCGGTGGGCAATGGTGCCCTTCGATCAGCGTGATGTCGTAGTGGCCCGCGGTGACGGGCTCACCGGGGGTGACGATGTCGGCCCGATGCAGACCGTGGCCGGCGGCGATCTGTGCGGCTGACGATCCGCCGATGATGCGGGCGCCGGTGAGATCGGCCACCGCCGCCGAGTCCATCGCGTGGTCGTAGTGGGTGTGCACCGGCGTCACGGCGGCCAGGCGCTGTACACCCAGCCGGTTCAGAGCCGATTCGATGCGCCGGCTGCTGGACCGCAACGGGCGGGTGGCCACCGTGAGAAGGCCGGGCCGGCTGAAGAACCCGTCGGTGAGCACCGCGGAGACACCGTCGTCGATGAGCAGGGTCGTGACCCCGGCCCAGGTCACCGACAACTCGGCGTCCCCCGACGCCGCGGGGACGTCGCAGAAGCCGCGGTAAGCCGCCAGGTCGGGCCGGCCCAACTTCAGACGCATCACGCCACCTTAGGCGGGGTTGCGGTGGGGCGGCCGGAGCCGGTATTAATGGAAATGATTTTCAAATAGTTTGTGACCGTGGAGGCAGCTCATGAAGGCGGGAATTCACCCCGACTACCACCCCGTCGTGTTTCAGGACGCCAACACCGGCACGAAGTTCCTGACCAGGTCGACCGTGACCAGCGACAAGACCATCGAATGGGAGACCGCGGAGGGCGTGCGGGAGTATCCCCTGGTCGTCGTGGAGGTCTCGGCGGACTCGCACCCGTTCTGGACGGGAAGCCGTCGGATCGTCGACGCCGCAGGTCAGGTCGAGAAGTTCAACCGCCGCTACGGAAGTCGGCGCTCGGGCGCGCACGGGCAGTGACCGACCGGTGGGGCTGGCGACGGCATGCACGCTGCCGTGGCCTGCCCACCGACCTGTTCTACGCCTCCGAGCAGTACCAGGGCAGTCTCCGGCGCGCACGTGAGGATGAGGTCAAGCGAATCTGCCACCGCTGCGCGGTACGCCCGCAGTGTTTGACCCACGCACTGGAACATCCTGAACGGCACGGTATCTGGGGTGCGACCACCCCGCGTGAACGCGCCGGGATGGGCCCGGTCGGCGATCGTCGTCCTGATGCTGCGGTCAGTGGCCTTCGTCGTCCTGATGCCGCTGGGTGACGTCGTCGGCGGCGTCGAAGTCGTCGCACGGATCCTCGTGCCAGTCGCCGAACGGATCGTCGTAGGTGGCCCAATCCCGTTCTCGCGCCATCTCGTCGTCGGTCAGCAGGGCCCCGGTGAGCGCGTTGGTGATCACGCCCGGGTCCGCGCCGCAGACGAGCGCGGTCAGGGAAATGTGGCGGTCACCGAACCGCTCGTCCCACCGTAGACCGGCCAGGGCCACCCGCTCGGGGTCGGCGTATCCGTCGGAATGCTCCGCTGAGCTCGCGAGCCATTCACCGGCATGGCCCACTTTCAGTCCCCCGCCGGCGGATTCGATCCACACCACGGCGTCGGGCTGGGTGGCCAGCCAGGCTCGCCCGCGTACCCGCACCACGCCGTCGAGCAGATCGTCGATCGCGATATGGAGCCGCATCGGGTGGAACGGTCGGTCAGCGCTGAACTCCACCAGCTCGACGTCGCCGTCGGCGCCCAGCGGCGGTTGCCCGGCGAGCAGCGCCTCGTGGGGGTTGTGCTCGCGGCCGCGCCGGGCGGTCCATTGCAGCGACGCCAGCGCCGGTTCCAGGAGTGCTGGACCCACGACGTGCTGCGATCGCGGTGCCAGCCGGCGCAGAACCGCCGACGTCCGGTCGTGTGTCGCGGACAGCACGAGTACATCGGCGAACTCGGCCTGGCCGACGACGACCTGGGCCACGGTCCGGTCGTCGTCGAGCACTTCGTCGTCCAGCGCCTGGGTCAGCCACGCGGCGGTGTGCACGGTGCTCACCACCGCTTCGATCCGGACGTCCCGGGCCGCCGGGCCGTCGGTGTATCCCGGTCCGACCCGGACGATGACGTTGTTGATGGCCCAGCAGACCGGCTCGGGCTCCAGCCAGGGCGCCAGGTGGATGACGATGCGCCTCACGTCGTCGCGCCGGTGCAGGCGGCGCAGCAGGATCAACAGGTCTTCTCGGATCGTGCAGTCGACGCAGCAGTTGACCAGCTCCAGCGGCCATTCGGAGGTGTGCGGTCGCAGGTCGTCGCCGATGCGCACGCTGCGCAGCACCACCTGGCCGTCGAAGCGGTGCCGGACCACGATCGTGCCCGGTGTCTGCGCCAGCGTCTCGCAGACGTCGTCGGTCATCTCCTGGCCGGCCACCACGATCACCGGTGTTCGCTTCATCGTCACCTCAACACCACCGCTTAACGAAAACCATTTCCATCTAGATTGGGTGCGACGATACCTCGCCGGTCGGGCGGTGTCGAAAACGCGTCCGAGGGGTCAGTAGCTGTACGGGTTCTCGGGCGGTTCGATCTCCTGCACGGCGGACACCTGCATCGTCGGGGTCGAGCGCATCGACGAGTCGCTCTGCCCGGGCGGCACCGTTCCTTCCACGCGCACCCAGGTCCCGTCGTCCAGCGCGGCCGCACGTGCGGCGGCCGGTCCGTCGAGATCGAGTCGTGCCAGCTGGGCATCGGCAGCGCAGCACAGGATCACCACGCGGCCGAGCTGGACCTTGTCACCGTCCTTCATGGTGAAGCCCGTGACGGTGATGAGTCGCCCATCCAGGGTGTTCGCCGAGTCCTGGGCCACTCGGACCAGCACCTCGGGCAGGGCGAGCTCCGGTGCCCGTTGCGCGGGCAGCGCCGGGAACGGCCGCCGCAACACCTCGGTCGAGACCTCGCGCACGGCGGGCCGCGCGGTTTGTGGGCCGAGGGCCGGAGGCACGACGAAACCCAGCAACGCGACCGGCACGATCAGCAGCCACAGCACACCTGAGCGATGCCGGTGACCGTGCTCGGTCTCCTGTGGGCCGCTGCGGATGTCGCGGACGATCGACACCAGCGCCAGAACGATCAGAAGGACCGCCGAGGCCATCAGCCACGGCAGCAGCGAGGGTTTCACGTAACGGGTGAAGGTGCCGGTCACCGAGATGATCAGCGTGCTGACCCCGACCAGCAGCAGCAGCGCGTTCTCGGTTTCGCGGCTCATCGGTTGCCCACCACCAGCAGGCCCACTCCCGTCGCCACCGCGACGGCGACGACGAACGTGACCGGCGCGAAGCGCACCGCGAAGGCACGACCGAACATGCCGACCTGCATGGCGAACAGCTTGATGTCGATCGCGGGGCCGACGACCAGGAACACCAGCCGCGGCACCAGCGGAAGCATCGACAGGCTGGCGGCGACGAACGCGTCGGCTTCCGAACACAGCGCGAGGATCACCGCCAGCAACGCCATCACCGCGATACCGAGAACTAGTTGTCCGGCCAGGTGGTCATACACCCATTCAGGCACCACGATGTGCAGCGCCGCCGCGGCCGCGGCGCCGATCACCAGGTAGGACGAGGCCTGCAGGAAGTCGTGTCGCGCCGCTTCGGTGAACACGGTCCAGCGAGATCCGTCGTGGCCGTGCAGGTGCGGCATGCGGCGGGTGATCCACCGCGGCTGGCCGAACCGAGCCCAGAGCGCACCCATGATGAGCGCGGTCAACAGCGATGCGGCGCAGCGCGCGGCGACCATCCGGGGCTCTCCGGGGAACGCGACGGCCGTCGACACCAGCACCACGGGGTTGATGGCCGGCGCGGCGAGCATGAACGTCAGCGCGGCGGCCCCGACAGCACCTTCCCCGAACAGGCGGCGGGCGATGGGCACCGAACCGCACTCGCAGCCTGGCAGCGCCGCGCCGCCGACCCCGGCGGCCAGGATCGCTGCAGCGGGCCGCCGCGGTAACCAGCGGGCCAGCCGATCGGGGGTGACGAACGCGGCGACGGCACCGCTGACCAGGATGCCGAGCGCCAGGAACGGAATAGCCTGGACGAAGATCCCACAGAACACCGTTGCGGCCGTGGCGATGTCGGGTGTTCCGGCCACGACGCTGCGCAGGAACGAACCGGCGAGCGCCAGCCCCACGACCACGGCGACGAGCACGTGCATCGATCCCAGACGCGTCCGGCGAGGTTGCGCTTCAACCGCCACGGCGGCCATTGTGCCAGCAGGAACGAGCTGCGACGGTTACGTGGACACGGAGGCCGACAGCTCAGCGGCGGGCTGAGGCCGGCGTTCGCATGCCGTACAGGCCGACTACGGCGGCGATCAGACACGCGGCGGCGACGCTGCCGGCGAACCAGGGGAACACGGCAGAGAGCTCCCACCGGGTGGCGGCCCAGCCGGCGACGAGAGTGGGCACCGCCATGGCGGTGTAAGCCACCAGATAGAACGCCGACATCGTCTCGCCGCGACGGTGCGCGGGGACGACGTCGGACAGGTGCCGCAGCGATCCACCGAAGCCCAGACCGAAGGTCACCCCGAGCAATACGGCGGCGACGAACACCAGTGGCCACCGATGTGTCATCAACACCGGGATGGTGAGTATCAACGACAGCGCCATACCGACGTCACCGATGATCGCGGAGTACCTGGCAGGTAGCCGCGTCGCGGCGAGCTGGGCCATGGCGGCCGCGAAGGCGGTCGTTCCGACGACAGCGCCACCGAACACCAGGTTGTCGATGTGGGTCTGGCGCGCCGCCAGCGACGGGTACAGCGAAAGCAACACGCCCAGCACCGACCAGGAGGCCATCACGCCCAGCGCGGAGAACCAGAAGTCGCCGCGGATCTCGACGGGGACAGCGGGTTTGGCGATGCGGACCGGACCGGGATTGCGGGCGGTGTGGGGTTCGCGCAATGCCAGCAGCCCGATGCCGACGAGAAGACAGATCACCGCCACGACCGCGTACGGGGTCCGCAGTGGGTGGGGGGCGTATTGGGCCAGCAATGCCGAACCGATGATCGCGATAGTCATGCCGACGTTGAAGCTCACTCCGCTGAGTTGCCCGGACCGCACCCCGCGGTCGGGCCGCAGGTCCAGCAGCGCGGCCGCGCCGGCGACGACGATCGAGCCGACGGCCGCGCCGTGGATGGTGCGTGCCAACAGCAGAAGCGCCATGTTGTCGGCCACCAGGAAGATCCCGAGCCCGACCAGCAGGGCGAACAGCGCGGCCAGGAGTACCGGCTTGCGTCCGACCACGTCGGACACGCGGCCCGAGACGAGCACCGCGGCGAGCGCGGCGAGCGCGTAGACGGCGAATACGACTGTCGTCGCCAACGGCGAGAGGTGCCAGGTGCTCTCGTAGATGCCGTACAGCGGCGCGGGGAGGCCGGATACGCCCAGCGCCACGCCGCTGACGACGAGCAGCAGTGGATAGGCCCATCGCTGCTGCTGGCCCGGACGATCCAACGCCACCATCGCGGATGCACTTCCCGTCGAGTAGGTTTGACAGATATCGAACCCCGCCGAGCGTACGCTGGGTTTGACCGATATCAAACCTCGTGTGGTGAAGGGCACTGTGGATGACAGACGACACAGGGGTCGCCGCCCAGGTCGGGACGGTGCAGCAGGTGCTGGCCGCGATCCACGATCCAGTGCGCCTGGAGATAGTCCGCCGTCTCTACAACGCGGGAAAACCACTGCAGTGCGGCGCACTCTACGACGGGATCAACAAATCCACGGCCACCCACCACTTCAAGATCTTGCGCGAAGCGGGGGTGACCGAACGGTTGGCCATCGACGGTCTGATTCATCAGCGACTGCGTCGTGCGGAGGTCGATGCGGCCATCCCAGGACTTCTCAACAGCATCGTGCAGGGCGTGAACGCCGAGTCGGCTAACTGAACGGCGCGAGTGTCACGCCCTCGTCGACGAGGCGGCGGCGCACCGCGGTCGCGATCTGTACGGCGCCGGGTGAATCGCCGTGTACGCACACCGATTCCACGGTGATGGGGATCGTCGATCCGTCGACCGCGTCGACGCGGCCGTGAGTCACCATCGAGATCACCCGCTCGGCGATCTCGTCGACATCCTCGAGCACGGCGTGGCGTTCGCGGCGTGACACGAGCTTGCCGTCCGGCCGGTAGGAGCGGTCGGCGAACGCCTCGGGGACGGCGCGCAGTCCGAATTCCTCCGCGGCGGCGAAGAACATCGATCCGGCGATGCCCAGTACGGGCAACGACGGGTCGACCGCATGCACGGCCGCTGCGACGGCATGCGCCTGGCTACGGTTGGTGACTATCGAGTTGTACAGCGCACCATGTGGTTTGACATAGGAGACGGACGTGCCGGCCGCCGTGGCCAACGCCGCGATTGCGCCGATCTGGTAGATGACGTCAGCGGTCAGGTCGGCGGGTTCGACGTCGATGAATCGCCGTCCGAAACCGGCGAGGTCGCGGTAACTGACCTGGGCGCCGACGCGTACCCCCCGGTCCGCGGCCGCCCGGCACACCGTCAACAGGTTCGCCGGATCGCCGGCGTGGAAGCCGCACGCGACATTGGCCGAGGTGACGATGTCGAGCATGGCGTCGTCATCGCCGAGTGTCCAGACGCCGAACCCCTCGCCGAGGTCGGCGTTGAGGTCCACCGAGCCTGCTGCCATCGCCCCAGCCTAGTGCGGTGCGTGCCCGGCGATGTCGATGCGGTGGTCGGCCGCCGCGGTGAGTGCGGTGTCGTGGGTGGCCGCGATGACGGTTGTACCCATGTCGGCTAGGCGGCGTAGGTGGGCGATCACCAGCGCTCCCGAGGCGGCATCGAGGCCGGTGGTGGGTTCGTCGAGCAGCAGGAGAGGAGCTTCCTGTGCCAATGCTTGAGCAAGCAGGACGCGCTGGCGCTGGCCGCCGGAGAGCTCGCCCAGGGTGCGGTCCCGGAGGTCCGCGAGGCCGAGCTCGGTCATCCAGTGCTCGACGACCGCGTGGTCGGCCGCGCTGGGACGGCGTAGCAGTCCCAGCCGACGCCAGCGGCCCATCATGACGGCTTCGGCAGCGGTGATCGGAAAGTTGTCGCCGGCCTGGCTGCGCTGCACGGCGTAGGCGATGTCGCGAACCCCGACATGGAGGTGGCCGCGGTTGGGACGAAGCACTCCCGCGATCAGATCCAGCAGGGTGGACTTGCCGCACCCGTTGGCGCCGACGACCGCGGTGAACGAGGTCGGTTCGATCTGCAGGTCGAGCCCGTCGAACACCGGGACGCGGCCATAGCTGAACGCCACGGCGGTCAGCTGGATCCGGGCGGTGCGGATGTCCGGCTTATTGAAAATGACTTTCATTACTGCTAGAAGTGTACGCCATGCAGTTGTTGACGGAGCCGTTCGAAGCGGACGTCGTCGTTCGGGCTCTCGTCGCCGGAGTGATCGCGGCGTGCCTGTGCGCCGTGGTGGGGTGCTGGGTCTTACTGCGCCACAGCGTTTTTCTCGGTGACGCGATGACACATGGCATGCTGCCCGGTGTCGCGGTCGCCGCGTTGCTGGGTGGCAGCTTGATGGCAGGTGGGCTGCTGGCCGCGTTGGCCATGTCGCTCGGTGTCGCCGCGATCGGCCGGTCGTCGAAACTCGCGTCGGACGCCAGTATCGGTCTCCTGCTGGTAGGCACGCTCGCGCTGGGCGTCATCATCGTCTCGCGATCGCAGAGTTTCGCCGTCGATCTCACCGGCTTTCTGTTCGGCGACGTGTTCGCAGTCCGCACGGTCGACCTCGTCGTCCTGGCGGTGGCGCTGGCGTCGACATTCATCGCCGTCGTGATCGGGCACCGTGCGTTCGTGGCTGTCACATTCGATCCGCGCAAGGCGGCCACGCTCGGTTTGCGGCCGCAGCTGGCGATCCCGGCCCTGACGGTGTTGATGGCCGTCGCCATGGTGGCGTCCTTCCACGTGGTCGGCACCTTGTTGGTATTGGGTCTGCTGGTGGCGCCGCCGGCGACTGCGTTGGCGTGGGCGCGATCCATTCCGGCGGTCATGGTGCTCGCCGCGCTGATCGGCTCTGCCGCGGTGTATGTCGGACTGACCATCTCGTGGTACGCCGAGACGGCCGGTGGTGCCACGATCGCCGGGGTCGCTGTGCTGATGTTCTTCGCCTCGACGCTCCTGTCGCAGTTGCGGTCACACTGGCGGCGCGCGTCGGTAGCGGTGGCCGGGGCCTGTCTGGTCGCCGGCTGCTCGGGCAGCAGTCCAGCGCCGCAGGAACCGCCGGAAACCCCCGCCGGTGAGCACGACGAGGTCGTCGTGGAGGGTGCGCGGGAACTTGACGGCCCGCTGACGAAACTCGTCATCGTTGACCCGGCGAGTGGGGACACCGCGGTCTACGACGCCGTCGACGAAACCGAGTCCATGATCGGCTCCTATGGCGCGGTCGCCGCGATCGCGGGTGACGGTCGTTACGCCTACCTGCAGACAGGACGGGGCGCGACCATCGTGGATGCCGGCGCATGGACCTTCGATCACGGTGATCACTACCACTACTTCGCGGCTGATCCGGTGATGGTCGGCTCAGTCGACATTCCGGTCTCTTCAGCGGCCGCGAGCAATTCGCTCGCCACTGTCGCGTCCGACGCAGGCGATGTCGCGGTTCTGGACTACGCGAAGCTCGGAGAACACGCCGTCGAACCGGCAGGACTTTCCCTCGGTCGGGAGGTTACTGCGGCACTACCCTACGGAAACCGCGTCGTCACCGTCTCGAGTACGGGTCGTATGCACGTTGTCGATGACGACGGCGCGACCGACCTGGCCGGCGAGTGCCCCAACCCCAGCTGGTCGAGGGCGTCGCGGCGCGCCGTGGTGTTCGGTTGCGAGACAGGCGCGGTGCGAGTCACCGGCGGAGACGAAGATTTGACGGTCACCGCCATGCCATTTCCGCCCGACGCTCCGACGCAGCACCCACAGCAGATGGACCACCGCGACCGCGCTGACGTGTTCGCCGGGCTGTCGGCGGGCACGGTCTGGGTTCTGGACAGCCGACAGGGCAGATGGACCGCCATCGACGTGCCCGACGCGGTGGCCGCGAACACCGCAGGAGACGGCGCCGTGCTCGTACTGCACCGGGACGGGAGCCTGGGCTCCTTCGACGTCAACGAGCGCACCGAGACTGCGCGGGTGTCCCTGTTCCACGACGGTGTGCCGGATCAAGGCCCCCAACCGGTCATCGACATCGACTCCGATCGGGCCTATGTCAACAACGCAGCCGCGAGGGAAATCTACGAAATCGACTACGCCGACGGGATCAGGATCGCCCGCACGCTTCGCACCGAGGTCGTACCCGGCCTGATGGTGGAGGCTGGGCGGTGAGGCCGACGTGTTCGCACTGGAGCCTGGCGTGGCTCGTCGCTGCTCTCGTCGTGACCGTCTCTGCGTGCGGCGGTGGGGCGGACCCTGGACGCAGTGAGATCGTCGTCACCACCAATATCCTCGGTGACGTGGTGCGCCACGTGGTCGGTGACGCCGCTGAGGTCCGGGTCCTCATGAAGCCGAACGCTGACCCACACTCGTTCGGCATCTCCGCTCAGGAAGCTGCGGCGATGAACTCGGCGGGGCTGATCGTCTACAACGGCCTGGGGCTCGAGGAGAATGTGGAACGAAACGTCGAAAGTGCCGCGGAACAGGGCGTTCCGACCCTTGCGGTAGGCGAGGACATCGATCCGATCCGGTACTCCGAAGGCGATACCGCGGGTGCGCCCGACCCGCATTTCTGGACGGATCCGCAACGGATGATCACCGCTGTCGGTGTCATCGAGGATGCAATCGTCAATGAGGTCAACGGAGTCGACACCGCCGCGATCGTGCGCAACGCTGAGGTCTACCGCCGGCAGCTGACAGAGCTCGACGCCTCGATGGCCGCCGACTTCGAGACCATCGCTGTCCAGCGCCGAAAGCTGGTCACCAATCACCACGTGCTCGGCTACCTCGCTCAGCGGTTCGGCTTCACGGTGATCGGTGCGATCGTGCCCAGCGGGACCACCCTGGCCGCTCCGAGTCCATCCGACCTCGAATCGCTCGTGGGTGCCATCGAAACCGCTCGAGTACCTGCGATCTTCATCGACTCATCGCAACCGGAGAAGCTGGCCCGGGTGCTGTCGGAGCAGGCCGACATCGCCGTCACGATCGTGCCGCTCTACAGCGAATCACTGAGTCCGCCAGGTACACCCGGCGCGACGTATGTCGACATGATGCGTTCCAACACCGACTCCATCGTCAAGGGGCTGCGATGACCGCAGCCCGATCAGCTCAGAAGGGAGCAGATATGTTCGACATGCGGTGGCTCTACCGCGCCGGCGCCGCCTCGTGTGCGGCAGCGACCCTGGTGGCGTGCTCGTCCGGAACCGACAGTGCCGAGAGCACCCAGAGTCCGGAGTCGGCGCCCGCCTCGGAGGCGCCTGCCGAACCGATCGCCGAGCCCGTCGTCGCCACTTACGATGGCGGTCTCTATGTCCTCGACGGCGAGACCCTCGAGGTCGCCCAGGACATCCCGCTCGACGGCTTCCTGCGGGTCAACCCCGCCGGCGACGAGGCACACGTGCTCGTGACCACCGACGAGGGATTCCGGATTCTCGATGCGGCGGGAGGCCAACTGACCGACGACACCTTCGCCGCGTCGGATCCGGGACACGTGGTCGTGCACGGGGAGAACACCGTCCTGTTCGCCGACGGCTCGGGCGAGATCACCGCATTCGATCCGCACGCGCTCGAAGAGGGGGGCTTACCCGAGACCAGCACCTTCACCACGCCGGAGCCTCATCACGGGGTGGCAGTCATTCTCTCCGACGGCACATTGGTGCACTCGCTGGGCGATCCGGACAACCGCACCGGCGCGGTGGCGATGCAGGGCGACCGAGAGATCGCCCGTAGCGAAGAATGCCCCGGTATCCACGGGGAGGCGGTAGCCGCCGACGAGGTCGTCGTGCTCGGTTGCGAGAACGGCGTGCTGACCTACGCGGACGGGTCGTTCACCAAGATTCCCAGCCCGACCCCGTACGGTAGGTCGGGAAACGTTCGCGGACATGATGATTCGCCGGTCGTGCTGGCCGACATGAAGGTCGACCCGGACGCCGAGATGGAGCGGCCGAACCAGTTCGCTCTGATCGACACCACCACAGACCAAATGCAGGTGGTCCAGCTCCCCGAGTCGGTCAGCTACTGGTTCCGTTCGCTGGGCCGGGGGCCCCAAGGCGAAGCACTGATCTTGGGCACCGACGGAAAACTGTACGTCTTCGATCAGGTGACCGGTGATCAGATCCAAGCGATCGACATCATGCAGGCGTGGTCCGAACCCGACGACTGGCAGGCCGGTGGGCCGGCGGTGTTCACCCGCGAGGATGCGGTCTACGTGTCCGACCCGGCGACTCGGCAGATCCATCTCGTCGACCTGCAATCGGGCGCTGTCACGGCATCGACGACGTTGGAGCAGGCCCCCAACGAGCTCAGTGGGGCCGTCGGACATCACCACCATTAGGCGAGTCGGTGCGACGATGGTGGCGTGACCCGAGCTGACATCCTCATCACGGCGTCAGAGCTGGCGCGCCACCTCGCCGTCGGCCGACCGGTGAACGTCCTCGACGTCCGTTGGGAACTGACACACCCCGACGGGCGCGAGGCGTTCTCCGCCGGCCACGTCCCCGGTGCCGTGTACGTCTCGCTCGAGGATGAGTTGACCGATCACGCTGTGACGGGTCGCGGGCGCCATCCGTTGCCGTCCGGGAAGGCCCTCGAGCAGTCCGCTCGCCGCTGGGGGATGCGCGCCGGCATACCCACCGTGGTCTACGACGATTGGAATCGCGCCGGTTCTGCCCGGGCGTGGTGGGTGCTGACCGCGGCGGGTGTCCAGGATGTCCGCATCCTCGATGGCGGGCTCTCCGCCTGGGTGGAGTTCGGCGGTGATCTCGAAACGGGCGTGGCCACCGTCAGTCCCGGTGACGTGACGGTCGCGCATCGCGACCTGTACCAAGGTGCGCTGCCGACGTTGACCGCCGACCAGACAGCGGAGTTCGGCGGCCCAGTGCTCGATGCGCGCGCTCCCGAGCGGTTTCGCGGCGAGCGCGAGCCGGTCGATCCCGTCGCCGGCCACATTCCCGGCGCTCGCAATGCCCCGAGCACGTCGGTGCTGTCGGTCGACGGAACATTCCGCTCCGACGATGAGTTGCGTCAGTTCGTCGCCGAGCGTGGCGTCGACGGCGTCGACGGCGTCGACGGCGTAGGCGCGTACTGCGGTTCAGGTGTCACCGCCGCGGTGTTGATCGCGGCCCTGCAGATGGTGGGCACCGAGGCCCGGCTGTTTCCGGGGTCGTGGTCGCAGTGGTGTGCCGAACCGGACCGGCCGGTGGCCACGGGAGACTAACCCGTCGGTTCAGTTGGCCCGTGCTGTTGAGCGGTCTTACTCAGTTCGACCGGCTCACTCAGTTCGATCGGCTCACTCAGTTTGATCGGCTCACTCAGTTCGGTCGGCTCACTCAGTTCGATCGGCTCAGTCTGGCCATGTTCAGCTCGGCGCGCAGGTTCGTCGGGAGATCGCCCGGATCCCACTCGCCGGCGGCTATCCATTTGCACACCGCCTCGGCATCGACCTCGTCGCGCACCGGACCGATCCACTGCATGGATGACACGGGGGTCCGGTCCCTCGTGCAGGGCTGCAGCACCAGCATCACGTCCCGCCCCGAATTGCCCGGCTCTGCCGAGGTCTTCGCGCCGCAGGCGAAAGTGCCCAGCAAGCAATTGGTCACGACCAGCACGCCGTGCGGGCAGTTGCGTACCACCTGTCGCAGCTTCGGCATCACCATCGCGGTGACGTCGGTGCCGCAGGCCGTGCAGACGGCCACGGTGAAGGGGTTGCCGGTGTGTCGTTGCTTCGCGCTCAACGCTCGTCTCCTCGGTAGCCTCCGCGCAGCAGGGCCGTTATTGGTAACGGTTTTCAACAATACCGGCTTCACGCTACAGTGCCCCATGGTCGTTGTCGAAAACTGTTTTCAATAACTAAGGAGGATGTCCGTGGGTCGAATGACCGGCAAGGTCGCTTTCGTCACCGGGGCTGGCCGCGGGCAGGGTCGCAGCCACGCTGTTCACTTGGCCGACGAGGGGGCCGATCTCATCATCGTCGACATCGGACAGAACATCGAGACGAATCCTACCCCTTGGCCACGGCTGCCGATCTCGAGGAAACCGCCCGACTCGTCGAGAAGTCCGGCCGGCGGGTGATCACGGCCCAGGTCGACGTCCGGGACCGGGTGGGCCTGAAGAAGGTACTCGACGACGCGGTCGCCGATCTAGGCGGTTTGGACGTGGTGGTCGCCAACGCGGGTATCTGCCCGCTGGGCAACGACATTCCCGTCCAAGGCTTCGTCGATGCGTTCGATGTCGATTTCGTCGGCGTGGTGAACTCGGTTCACGTCGCACTGCCGCATCTGAAATCGGGCAGTGCGATCGTCGTGACCGGGTCGGTGGCGGGACTGGTGCCGCAGACCGGCATCAACGGGCAGGGCGGCATGCAGGGAGCCGGCGGTGACGGATACGGACTGGCGAAGAAGATGATTCGCGACTACACCAAGTCCCTTGCGCTCACGATGGGGCCGCAACGGATCCGGATCAATGCGGTGCACCCCACCAACGTCGACACCGACATGCTGCACAACTCGGCGATGTACAAGACCTTCCGTCCGGATCTGTCGGAACCGACTCGCGAAGACGCCGAAGTCACGTTCCCGTTCATGCAGGCCATGCCCGTGCCCTACATCGAAGCCTCGGACATCTCCCATGCCGTGGTCTATCTCGCCTCCGACGAGTCCCGGTATGTGACCGGCCAGCAGTTGTTCGTCGATGCCGGAGCCTCGCTCAAGCTCGGCCTCTGACCGGGCTTCAACCGTTTGACCGCGGGCCCGCTGGGTAACCGCTGGCACCATGTGGTTCGACGACTGGTCCGACATCGTCCGGGTGCTCGTTGTGGGCACCGCCGCTTACGTCGGACTGGTTGCCGTGTTGCGGGTTTCGGGCAAGCGGACTCTGGCCAAGCTCAACGCCTTCGACCTGGTGGTCACCGTGGCGTTCGGTTCGACGCTGGCCACCATTCTGCTCAGCTCCGACGTGTCCTACGCCGAAGGTGTCACGGCTCTGGTTCTGCTGGCGGTTCTGCAGTTCGTCGCGGCGATGATCTCGTCGCGTCTACGCCTGGGCAGGGCCGTGATCACCGCACGTCCGACTCTGCTGCTGCGGGACGGGGCCGTCCTCGACGAGGCCCTGCTCGAACAGCGCATCAGCGCCGACGAGATCCGCCAGGTGGTGCGGGCCAGCGGCGCCGGCAGTCTGGCCGCCGTCGCGGCCGTGGTGCTGGAGACGGACGGCACCCTGAGCGTGATCAGCGCCGACCGCCTCGGTGACGGCTCTGCCCTCGGCGGCCTGTCAATGTGAGTGGCTGTGCGTCACACCCCAAGCAGGCAACGGATCGTCGAACCTGAGCCAGGCGTCTTCACCCGCTGACAGCTCCAGGTCCGTCAACAGGGCACCGGAGAGCAACTCCTGCACCCGCTCCCGGTCCAGCTTGACCCCGATGAACACGATCTCCTGCCCCGGCGCGATATCGGTGCTCGACCAGTACTGGGCGGGCTCGATCACCAGATTCGGCCCGGCCTGTGACCAGATGGCCGCGATGGCCGGCCTGCTGGCGATCCAGCAGAACCCCTTGCTGCGCAGGATGCGGGTCATCTGGCCCAGCGCTCGGGCCAGGCGGTTCGGGTGGAACGGCCGGTCCGCCCGGAAGGTCATGGAGCTGATGCCGTACTCCTCGGTCTCCGGGGTGTGGCCATCGGCGATCTCCTCGTCCCAGCCCGGCGCCTCGGCGGCCAGGATCGGGTCGAACAGACCGGTGTCGAGCACCTCGGAGAGATCGACGACGCCGTGGTCGGTGTGGATCAGTTTCGCGGTGGGATTCAGCCGTCGTACCAGCGTTTCCACCGTGGCCAGCGTGGCCGGGGTGACCAGGTCGGTCTTGTTCAGCAGAATCACGTCCGCGAACTCCACCTGGTCGACCAGGAGGTCTGAGATGCTGCGGGCGTCACCTTCCCCGGCGCTCATCTGTCGGTCGGCCAGCGCCTCTCCCCGGGCGAGCTCGGTCAGAAATGTCGAGGCGTCGACGACGGTGACCAGCGTGTCGAGCCGGGCCAGCTGTCCGAGGCTGAAACCGTCCTCGAACTCCCAGCTGAAGGTGGCGGCCACCGGCATCGGCTCGGAGATCCCGGTCGACTCGATGACGAGCTGGTCGAATCGATTCTGGCGGGCGAGCGCGCCGACTGCTTCGACCAGGTCCTCGCGCAGCGTGCAGCAGATGCATCCGTTGGTGAGTTCGACCAGCTTCTCCTCGGTGCGGTCGAGGTGGCCCTGACCGGCCACCAGGGCGGCGTCGATGTTGACCTCACTCATGTCGTTGACGATGACGGCCACCCGGCGGCCTTCGCGGTTGGCCAGGATGTGGTTGAGCAGGGTCGTCTTACCGGCGCCCAGGAATCCGGAGAGCACAGTGACGGGCAGTTTCGGGGACGCGTCGGAAGCCATGTATTAATGATAATCATTTTCATTTAATGCGCACCAGTCGGCCGGCCGTGTGCGCTTCCAATTGGCAACGGTTATCGTTGCCGGGTGAACGCAGTTCGATCCTCGACAATGCGCGTGCTGACAGCCTCCTTCGCGCTCGCCCTCCCTCTTGCCTTGTCGTCCTGCGGCAGCGATGAGGACTCCAGCAGCTCGGCCGGCACCCCGCCCCCCTCGGAGGGCGGATGCCCGACGGCACCGGTCGACGTCGTCGTCAGCGTCGATCAATGGGGAGACATCGTTTCCCAGGTCGGCGGCGCCTGTGCCGACGTCACCACGGTTCTGGCGAGTTCCTCGGTGGACCCACACGACTACGAGCCCACCCCCGCCGACGCCGCGTTGTTCGACGGCGCGCGGCTCGTCGTCCTCAACGGCGGCCACTATGACGAGTGGGCGGCGAAGCTGGCGGCCTCGTCGGCCCCGGATGCCCCGGTGATCAACGCCGTCGAACTGAGTGGACATGAGGGCGAAGAAGGGCACAGCCCGGAGGGCGAAGAAGGGCACAGTCACGAGGGGGAAGAGGGGCACAGTCACGAGGGGGAGGCCGGCCACGACCATGCCGGTGAGGGCAACCCTCATGTCTGGTACAACCCGGCGGTCGTGAACGAGGTGGCCGAAGCGGTGACCGCCCAGCTCAAGGATCTGGCGCCCGACGCCGCCGATTACCTCGATGAGCGGCACTCCGAGTTCAACAACGTGATGAAGCCCTACAACGACGCCATCGCCACGATCAGGTCCGGCGCCCAGGGCAAGACCTACGCCGCCACCGAGAGCGTGTTCGACGACATGGCTTCGGCGCTGGGGATGCAGAACCGCACGCCGGAGGGTTACCAGGCCGCGTCGGCGAACGAGGCCGAGCCGTCTCCGGCCGATCTGGACGCCTTCCTGCGTCTGCTCGGTGACCGCGGGGTGGACGTGCTGATCTACAACACTCAGACTGAGGGGTCCGTGCCCGAGCAGATCCGGGCGGCAGCCGAGCAGGCCGGAGTCCCCGTGGTCGAGGTCACCGAGACGGTGCCGCCGAACACCGAGTCGTTCCAGACCTGGCAGGTGGGACAGCTCGACGCACTGGCCGAGGCCCTCGGTGTCCGAGCATGAGCCGGCAGCCGTGCCGGCGCTGGCGTTCGACGACGTCAGCGTTGTCCGGGGCGGGCGCACGATCTGGTCGGATTCGACGCTGCGGGTCGAGGCCGGTCAGTTCGTCGCCGTCATCGGCTCCAATGGTTCCGGGAAGACCACGCTGCTCAAGGTGATCCTCGGGTTGCTTCCCGTCGCGCACGGAACGGTGCAGGTGTACGGCTCCCGTCCGGGTGCGCGTAACGACGAGATCGGCTATGTACCTCAGCACTACGACGTCAACGCGACCGAGGCGATCCGGGCCAGGGACGCCGTGTTGCTGGGGCTCACGGGACGGCGGTGGGGCTTCGCGCGGCCCCGCGCAGAGGATCGCCGTCGCGTCGAGGAGGCCCTGAATTGGGTCGAGGCCACCGACTTCGCCGACCGGCGGCTTTCGGAGTTGTCCGGCGGACAGCGTCAACGCATCGCGCTCGCCAGCGCGCTGGTGGCTCAGCCGCGAATGCTCATTCTCGATGAACCGCTGGCTTCGCTCGACATTCGTACCCAGCACGAGATCGTCGAGCTGCTCGCCAGGCTCAAGCGTGAGCTGGCGGTGACGATTCTGGTGGTCGCCCACGATCTCAATCCCCTGCTGGCGGTGCTCGACAGTGCGATCTACCTGCTCGACGGCCACGCCCATCACGCGGCGATCGATCAGGTGGTGGATTCCGATCTGCTCACCCACATGTACGGCACGCGGATCAAGGTTGCGCATACCCTGCAGGGGCAGCTCTACATGCGGAGCGACTGATGACTTTGCGGAGCAACCGATGACTTTGCGGAGCAACCGATGACTTTGCGGAGCAACCGATGACCCAGTCCCTCGTGGCGATGGGCTACCAGGACAACTGGGTGCAGATCCTGGGCTCGTCGTTCATGCGCAACGCCTGGCTCGGCGGAACGATCGTCGCGCTCGCCGCGGGTCTGATGGGCTACTTCATCGTGGTGCGCAACTCCTCGTTCGCCGCGCACGCGCTGGCCCACATCGGGCTGCCCGGCGCCACCGGCGCGGTGCTGCTCGGGCTGCCGGCGGCGCTCGGGTTGGGGGTGTTCTGCGTCGGGGGTGCGCTGGCGATCGGGGCGCTGGGCAAACGCGCCTCCGATCGCGACGTCGCGACCGGTACCGTGCTGGCCTTCGCCACCGGGCTGGGCCTGTTCTTCAACTCGCTGGCCACCCGCAATTCGTCCACCCTGACCAACGTGCTGTTCGGGAACCTGCTGGCGATCACCAACGAGCAGCTGGTGGGGTTCCTGACGCTGCTGCTGGTGCTGGCGGCCTGCATGGCGTTCATCTACCGGCCGCTGCTGTTCACCTCGGTCAACAGCCAGGTGGCCGAGGCCAAGGGGGTGCCGGTCCGCGGGCTGTCGGTGGTGTTCATGGTGCTGCTCGCGTTCACGGTGACCATGGCGGTGCAGGCGGTGGGCACGCTGCTGCTGTTCGCGCTCGTCGTCACTCCCGCGGCGACGGCTCTGATCTTCACCGCGCGCCCCGTGTACGCCATGGCGGTATCGGCGGGCATCGGGGTGTTCTCGGTCTGGGCGGGTCTCGCGCTGTCCGCGATGTTCAATCTGCCGCCCAGCTTTCTGGTGGTCACCATCGCCTGTGGCATCTGGCTGGTGGTGTGGCTGGGCGCTCGCGTGCCGCGCCCGAAGCGGACTTCCGCAGCGCAACCCGGTGTGTCCACTAATCTCGGGGAGCATGTCCAGGAGTCCAGCGCCGAGGCGCCGAGCGACCCTGGCCTCACTCGC
The DNA here is from genome assembly GCF_041902445.1 of Mycobacterium sp. G7A2. NCBI lineage: Bacteria > Bacillati > Actinomycetota > Actinomycetes > Mycobacteriales > Mycobacteriaceae > Mycobacterium > Mycobacterium sp. G7A2. The sequence continues at coordinate 631,339 of NZ_CP169251.1, forward strand.
CGCTGAGCTCAAGGTCTCGCGGACCACTGTCTCCAACGCCTACAACCGGCCCGACCAACTGTCGGCCGAACTGCGCGAACGTGTGCTGTCCACCGCCAAGGCGCTCGGCTATCCCGGTCCGGACCCGGTGGCGCGCTCGTTGCGTACCCGCAAGGCCGGCGCGGTGGGGTTGGTCATCACCGAGCCGTTGAACTATTCGTTCCGGGATCCGGCCGCGCTCGACTTCGTCGCCGGGTTGGCCGAGTCGTGCGAAGCGGTGGGGCAGGGACTGCTGTTGGTGGCGGTCGGGCCCGACCGCAGTGTCTCCGACGGCTCGGCCGCGGTGTTGGCCGCCGGTGTGGACGGTTTCGTCGTCTACTCAGCCTCCGATGACGACCCCTACCTGCCGGCGATCCTGGAGCGTCATCTGCCGGTGGTGGTGGTCGACCAGCCCCGCGACGTGCCCGGGGTGTCGCGGGTGTGCATCGATGACCGGGCAGCGATGCGCCGGCTCACCGAGCACGTGCTCGAGCTCGGTCACCGCGAGATCGGGCTGTTGACGATGCGGCTCGGCCGCGAGTGGCCGGACGCCGGCCCGGCCCCCGCGATCGCTGATCCGCAGCGGGTTCGTAGCCCGCACTTCCATGTCCAGAGCGAGCGCATCCGGGGCGTGCGTGACGCAATGACTGCGGCGGGACTGGATCCGGCGTCGCTGACCGTCGTCGAAAGCTATGAACACCTGCCCTCGTCCGGAGGTGCCGGCGCCGACGCCGCGCTGGCGGCCAATCCGCGCATCACCGCGCTGATGTGTACCGCCGACGTGCTGGCGCTGTCGGCGATGGATCACCTGCGGGCCCGCGGGGTCTACGTGCCGGGCTCGATGACGGTGACGGGTTTCGACGGTGTGCCGGAGGCGCTGCAGCGAGGCCTGACGACGGTCGTGCAACCCAGTGTCGAAAAGGGCCGCCGGGCAGGGGAACTGCTGCACGACCCGCCCCGGTCGGGATTGCCGGTGATCGAGGTCCTCGACACCGAGGTGATGCGGGGACGGACCTCCGGTCCGCCGGCCTAGCCGGTCAGTCGGCGCGCCCTGATGATGTCGTCGTGGGTGTGCTGTCCCTCGAGTCCGGCGGGTACGTCCCGTGGGTGCCGGCGGTCGACGCTGACTTCCCAGCCGTCTGAGAGCAATTCGACGATGTCGTCGTGCCCGAGGTAATCCGCGGGGTCGAAGCCGTAGGACTTGGCTTTCTCGACGTCGACGTCGGCGTGGTGCACCACGAGCAGTGTGCCACCCGGTGCTACCGCCGCCAGCAGTGCGCGTTCGGCGTCGTGTCGCGGCGAATGACGCAGCGCCGGATAGTGGGCGGTGACGAGGTCGAAACCGTTGGACGGCAACGGCATGTCCTCGAGGCGGCCGCATCGCCACGTGATCTGGACGCCGGCCTCACGGCTTCGCTGGGTGGCGCGGTCCAGGGCGACCTGGGAGACGTCGAGCGCGGTCACCCGCCATCCGCGGGTCGCCAGCCAGACGGCATCGGCGCCCAGACCGCAACCGATCTCGAGTGCGGTGCCCGGGGCGAGTTCGCCGATCTCGCGGATCAACGCCGCGCTCGGCGCCATGTCGGGGAGTTGGTCGGCGAGCGAGCTGTAGCGCTCGTCCCATTCCTCGGCGGTGGCTGTGGGGGAGGGGGATTCAGGCATGTCACCACTGTGCGTCAGGTGAACGCTCCCGGCAAAGGTTATTGCCGATCAGGCAAAGCGCATACCGCTACGCGCGTCCAGCAGATACTGCAGTGCCACCGCGACGTCGTCCGGGGAGTCGACCCGGTAGCCCGCCCCGGTGTCCCCGGGCCCGACCTTGACGCCGATGTCGCCGTCGGTGAGCCGCCGGAACGCCTTCTCGTCGGTGACGTCGTCGCCGAAGAACACCACGGTCGACGCGGCGTGCTGGTCCCGCAGGATGTCGATCGCCTCGCCCTTGTCGGTGGAGATCACGGCGAACTCGAGGACGGCCTTGCCGGTGGTGGCATGGGCGTCCCACTCGGCGGCGGCCTCCCAGGCCGCGGCCAGCGCGGCCTCCCCGTCGCTCGGCGAAGCGTTGCGCACGTGCAACGCCACACTGGCGGGCTTCGTCTCCACGGTGACCCCGGCCCGGCCGGACGCGATCTCCTCCAGCGTCTCGGTGATGTTGCGCAACAGCTCCCGATCGATGTCGTGCGAGAACCCGTGGTCGAACTCCGCGCCGTGGGATCCCACCAGATGCACCGCGTCCGGCATCGACGACAACGCCCGCAGGTCACGCAACGCGCGACCGGAGATCAGCGCGACGGCGGTGGACGGCAGCTCCGCAAGCCCGACAAGGGCGCGTCCGGCCTCGGGCAGCGGGCGGGCATCGGACGGGTTGCTGACGATCGGCGACAGGGTGCCGTCGAAGTCGGAGGTGACCAGAAGCCGGGGCAGTTTCGCGGCGGCGTCGAGCGCGCTGGACAGATCGGCAGGCAGGTCGCTCACGCCTTCAGATCTTAGGCTGGTCGCCGTCCCCGATGAGCAGTCGCACGGCCAGATCCAGGCGTTTGGCGACGTCGGTGGCCGATGCCCGTCGGGTCAGCCAGGCCAGCAGATTGGACAGCCACACATCGGAGATCACCCGTGCGATGTGGTACTGGTCCTCGGTCGGTTCGCCCTCGCTCATCGCGCGCGCGAACATCGAGTCCATCAGCTTGCCGACGTGGTCGACCTCACCGGCTGCCGAGGCGTCGGCGAACACGAAGGCCCGAGTCATCGCCTCGGTGAGCAGCGGGTTGCGCTGCATTGCGCGGTTGAGCTTGCCGACCATGATGTTGAGGCGCTGGTACGGGGTGGCGCCGGCGGCGAGCACCGCCCGGTCGGTCTTGGCGTCGATGCGCTCGAACTCCCGCCCGAGCGCCGAGACCAGCAGATGCACCTTGGACGGGAAGTACCGGTACAGGGTGCCGACCGCGACATCGGCGCGTTCGGCCACCGCCCGCATCTGAACGGCCTCGTAACCGCCCTTCGAGGCGATCGCCAGCGTGGCGTCCAGGATGCGCTTGCGTCGCTCGCGCTGGGCCTCGGAGCCGAGTTCGGATTCAGCCAGAACCGCCACGTTCATCACCTGGCGGGGGCGGGTGTCAGCACCAGCGCCCGATGCGGCGCGGGCCGGCGTGCCCGACAATTCTGACGTCCCTGACATGCGACGTGCGGCTCCTTCGTGATGCGTACCGCTGGAAACGATACGCATGCCGATCCCCGATTGCTCACCTCCGTGCCGTGACGACACCGACGTGCCCTGCTGTGATGGCGGTCGACTTGACGGTCCAACGCTGGCAATATTAGAACACGTTCTAGTGGGAAGCACGGTCTTCTCGCCCAAACGCTAGGAGTCACGGTGTCGGCTAGGTCCACGAACTCGTCTGCCACCCTCACCGACGAGCAGTCCGCCGCGCGTGAACTGGTTCGGAGCTGGGCGGCCGGATCCCGCGCGGTCGAGGCCGCGCGCGACGTCGAGCAGGGTGATCCCGAGGCGTGGCGCTCGGCTTACGACGGTCTGGCTCAACTAGGCACATTCGGTGTGGCACTGCCCGAGGAGCACGGCGGGGCCGACGGAACCGTGGGCGACCTCTGCGCAATGCTCGACGAGGCGGCTGCCGCGATGGTCCCCGGCCCGGTGGCCTCCACCGCAGTGGCCACCCTGGTGTTGTCGGATTCACACGCCGAACTGCTGGAATCGTTGGCCTCCGGGGAGCGCACCGCGGGTGTGGCCCTGGCCTCCGACCTCACCTACTCCGACGGACGAGTGTCGGGTACGGCCGAGTACGTCCTGGGCGGGTCTGCCGGTGGTGTGCTGCTGCTGGCGGCCGGGGACACCTGGGTGCTGGTCGACGCCGCCGCCGACGGCGTCACCGTGGAACCGCTGGCCGCCACCGACTTCTCCCGGCCGCTGGCGCGGGTGGTGACCGACGGCGCCGCCGCTGAGGAGCTCGCTGTGCCCGCGCAGCGGATCGTCGACCTGATCGTCACGGTGCTCTCCGCCGAGGCCGCCGGTCTGGCCCGGTGGTGCCTGCAGACCGCCACCGAGTACGCCAAGGTCCGTGAGCAGTTCGGCAAGCCGATCGGCAGCTTCCAGGCCATCAAGCACATGTGCGCCGAGATGCTCCTGCGCTCCGAGCAGGCCTCGGTCGCCGCCGCGGACGCGGCCCGGGCCGCGTCGGAATCGGCGGGGCAGTCCGAGGATGCGCAGTTGTCGCTGGCCGCCGCACTGGCAGCGTCGGTAGGTATCGAGGCCGCGAAAGCCAACGCCAAGGACTGCATCCAGGTTCTGGGTGGTATCGGCATCACCTGGGAGCACGACGCGCATCTGTACCTGCGGCGCGCCTACGCCATCGCGCAGTTCCTCGGCGGGCGGTCGCGCTGGCTGCGGCGGGTTGTTGCGCTGACCCAGCAGGGTGTTCGTCGCGACCTGCACATCGATCTCGACTCGGTGGCCGATCTGCGGCCCGAGATCTCCGCCGCGGTCGCCGACGTCGCAGCGAAGCCCGCCGAGCAGCGTCAGGTGGCGCTGGCCGAGGCCGGCTTGCTCGCACCGCACTGGCCCCGGCCCTACGGTCGGGCCGCCGGGCCCGCCGAGCAGTTGCTGATCGACCAGGAGCTGGCGGCGGCTGAAGTGGTGCGTCCGGACCTGGTGATCGGGTGGTGGGCGGTCCCGACGATTCTCGAGCATGGCAGCCAGGAGCAGATCGAGAAGTTCGTCCCGGCGACGTTGCGCGGTGACCTGCGCTGGTGCCAGCTGTTCAGCGAGCCCGGGGCGGGCTCGGACCTGGCCGCGCTGCGCACCAAGGCCGTGCGCGCGGACGGCGGGTCCGCGGGCGGTGCAACGGGGTCCGGCTGGAAGCTGACCGGGCAGAAGGTGTGGACGTCGTCGGCGCAGCAGGCGCACTGGGGGGTGTGCCTGGCCCGAACCGACCCGGATGCACCGAAGCACAAGGGCATCACCTACTTCCTGATCGACATGACGTCACCGGGGATCGTCGTGCGACCGCTACGGGAGATCACCGGCGACGAACTGTTCAACGAGGTCTTCCTGGACGACGTGTTCGTCCCCGACGAGATGGTCGTCGGGCAGGTCAACGACGGGTGGCGGCTGGCGCGTACCACGCTGGCCAACGAGCGGGTCGCCATGGCTCAAGGCACCGCGCTGGGCAACCCGATGGAGGAGCTGCTGCGCTCGGTGGCCGAACTCGATGCTGCGCAACAGGATCGGCTCGGCGAGCTGATCGTGACCGCCCAGGTCGGATCGTTGCTCGACCAGCGCATCGCCCAGTTGGCCGTGGTCGGCGAGGACCCCGGTCCGCAGGCCAGCGCCCGCAAGCTCATCGGGGTGCGTTACCGCCAGGGGCTCGCCGAGTTCCGGATGGATCTGGCCGAGGGCGCGGGCATCGTGGACAGCACGCAGGTGCACGACTTCCTCAACACCCGCTGCCTGACCATCGCCGGCGGCACCGAGCAGATCCTGCTGACCATGGCCGGCGAGCGGTTGCTGGGCCTGCCGCGCTGAGGCGTGCGCGGGCGCACCATCTGAAGGCGTGCGCGGGCGCACCATCCAAAGGCGTGCGCGGGCGAACTAACCGAATGTGGTCTGTGCGCAGGCGGTCGGAGTGGTGAGGTTGACACCGCTGTAGACGACCTGGATCTGCGAACAGGCGATGAAGTCCGACCCCGTCGCGGGCAGTCCGGTGCTCCACTGGGTGGGCGCGGTGTCACCGTCGGACTTGAACCGTTCGATGGGGCCGCCGCCGAAGTAGGTGATGGAGATCTGCACGTCGTTGATCGCCTTGTACATCTTCGACAACACGTTGTTGTGGTTGGCGCCCTTGAGTTCCCGGGGTGTCCCGGACGGGGCGCTGTACCACGCCTCCTGCCACACGTCGCGATCCGAACTGCGGATGGTGATGGTCTGACGGGCCCAGGTGTCACCCGGGAACCCGGTGGGGCCGGTCGGCGTCATCAGGTTCGCCGTGGTGTTGAAGAAGCACCGGTTCTGCGCCGCCACACAGTCGGCGGTGACGTTCATCTGGATCTGGGTGGCGCCGTCGACCGGGATCGACGACGTGCCGGAGTTGGATGCGCCGGCGGCCGTGGCAGGCTGCGCGAGCCCCGCCGCTGCCAACAGGACGGCGGTGCATGCTGCTGCGAGCCGGTTCATCGTCACGAAGGTAATCCCTAGCTACTCGTCGTAGGTGACTTCGACCGAATCCGACAGGGGATGGGCCTGGCAGGCCAGGATCAACCCCTCCTCCAGATCGGAGTCCTCGAGGACATCGTTGACCTCCATCTCGGTGTCGCCGGATTTCTTCACCACCGCGCACGCGCCGCAATGCCCTTCCCGGCACGAGAACGGCGCGTCGAGCCCTTTGTCCAGCAGCACGTCGAGCAGTTTCGCGCGTCGCGGCCAGGACACCTCGTGCGTCTGACCGTCGAGGGTGACCACCGCGGTGGCCGGCCCTTCGTCGCTGTCGTCCTCCTCCAGTACCACGGCAGCGAACGGGTCGGAGTCGAGTGACTTGAACACCTCGATGTGGATGCGGTCGGGGGACATCCCGGAGCTGGTCAACGCCTCCTCGGCGGCTTTCATGAACGGTCCCGGGCCGCAGATGAAGGCTTCACGGGCGCCGAACGGGGCGACCAGCTCGGCCAGTCCGGCCACTGCCGGCAGGCCCTGCACCGACTCCAGCCAGTGGATGACGGTGAGCCGGTCGGGATATTGGGCTGCGAGCTCGCGTAGCGCGGCGGCGAAGATGACCGAGTTCTCGTCGCGGTTGGCGTAGATCAGCGTGACTTTGCCGCTGCCCTGCGCCAGCGCCGACTTCAGAATCGCCATCATCGGCGTGATGCCGCTGCCGGCGGCGAGCAGCACGAAGTCCGTGTCCAGCGACTTGGGCACGAAGGTGCCCGAGGGTGCGAGCACATGCACCTTCATGCCGGCTTGGGCGTGGTCGCACAACCAGTTCGACGCGTAACCGTCGGCGGTGCGCTTGACGGTGACGGTCATCGGGTCGCCGGTGAACGGCGAACTGCACAACGAATAGCACCGGGCGACCGAACCGGTCAGATCGCTGGGCACCCGCAGGGTCAAGAACTGCCCGGGTTCGTAGCGCAGCTTCTCCGGGGCGACGGGGGCGTCGGCAGGAGAGGTGAACACCAGGGATCGGGCGTCGGCCGTCTCGTCGATGACCTCGGCGATCTCCAGTTCGAGCACATGGGTGCCCAGTGGTTCGTCGGCTTTGACGTCCGTCACTCGCGCGCCTCCCTTTCGACGGGCACCGTCATCCGACGCCACCCCAATAACTAGAACAGGTTACAGAAATGAATGTCTGCAGGTCCAGCCGCCGCAGGGCACCGCTGCTCGACACAAATCGTAACGTGTTCTAATCTCAATACCGTCAGTCCGCACTCCCTGGGAGGCATACCCGTGACGTCCATTGAACAGCGCGACGTGCAATCGGTGCTATCGGGCATCGACGATCTCCTGCCGCGGATCGCCAAGCGCGCCGCGGCCGCCGAAGAGTTGCGGCGTCTGCCCGACGAGACGGTCGCCGAACTCGACGAGGTCGGGTTCTTCAAGCTGCTCCAACCTGAGCAGTGGGGCGGACTGCAGTGCGATCCGACGCAGTTCTTCGAAGCGGTGCGGCGCATCGCCAGCGCGTGCGGCTCCACCGGATGGGTCTCGTCGATCCTCGGTGTGCACAACTGGCACCTGGCGCTGTTCGATCAGCAGGCTCAGGACGACGTCTGGGGCGACGATCCGACGGTGCGCGTGTCGTCGTCGTACGCGCCGATGGGTGCGGGCACCGTGGTCGACGGTGGCTACCTGGTCAGCGGCGCCTGGCAGTGGTCGTCGGGCTGCGACCACGCCACCTGGGCGTTCCTCGGCGGTCCGGTGATCAAGGACGGCAAGCCGGTCGACTTCGGCAGCTTCCTGATCCCGCGCAGCGACTACCGCATCGACGATGTCTGGAACGTGGTCGGTCTCAAGGCAACCGGAAGCAACACCGTGGTGGTCAAGGACGTGTTCGTCCCGCGTCACCGGTTCCTGTCCTACCGGGCGATGAACGACGGGACCGCCGGCGGATACGAGAACAACACCGCACCGGTCTACAAGATGCCTTGGGGCACCATGCATCCCACCACCATCAGCACCCCCATCATGGGGATGGCGTACGGCGCCTACGAGGCGCATGTCGAGCATCAGGGCAAGCGGGTGCGTGCCGCGTTCGCCGGCGAGAAGTCCAAGGACGATCCGTTCGCCAAGATCCGTATCGCCGAGGCCGCCAGCGACATCGACGCCGGCTGGCGTCAGCTGATGGGCAATGTCGCCGACGAGTACAAGCTGCTGCAGGCCGGTGAGGAGATCCCGTTCTCGCTGCGGGCCAGCGCACGCCGCGATCAGGTCCGCGCGACCGCGCGGGCGATCGCGTCGATCGATCTGCTGTTCGAGGCGTCCGGTGCGACGGCACTGCAGCTCGACCAGCCGGTGCAGCGGTTCTGGCGGGACGCACACGCCGGCCGGGTGCACGCCGCGAACGAGCCCGAGCGTGCCTACCTGATCTTCGGCAACGAGGCGTTCGGCCTGCCGCCCCAGGACACGATGGTCTAGATGACATCCTTCGCCGCCGAAACTGCTCAGCAGCAAGAGATCACGTTCGATTCGACCTCCCGCTATGCGCAGGTCCGCGAGGACATGCGGTTGCACTATCACGAGGCGGGCGACCCGGAGTCGCCCACCATCGTGTTGCTGCACGGCGGCGGCCCGGGCGCATCGAGCTGGTCGAACTTCGGGCGCAACATTCCGGTGCTGGCCGAGCATTTCCACGTGCTCGCCGTGGATCAGCCCGGCTACGGGCATTCCGACAAGCACACCGAGCACGAGCAGTACAACCGCTACAGCGCCACGGCGCTGCTCAACCTGTTCGATCACCTCGGCCTCGAACGGGCTGCGCTGGTGGGCAACTCACTCGGTGGCGGCACCGCGGTGCGCTTCGCTCTGGACAACCCGAAGCGGGCGGGCCGTCTGGTGTTGATGGGACCCGGAGGGCTGAGCGTCAACCTGTTCGCGCCCGACCCGACCGAGGGCGTGAAGCTGCTCGGCCGCTTCGCTGCCGACCCGACGCGGGAGAACATCGAGAAGTTCCTGCGCATCATGGTGTTCGACCAGAGCCTGATCACCCCCGAACTGGTCGAGGAACGTTTCCAGATCGCCAGCACGCCTGAGTCGCTCGCCGCCACCAAGGCGATGGGCAAGTCGTTCGCGGGTGCGGACTTCGAGCTCGGCATGATGTGGCGCGACGTCTACAAGCTGCGCCAGCGGGTACTGCTGATCTGGGGCCGTGAGGACCGGGTCAATCCGCTGGACGGGGCACTGGTGGCGCTCAAGCAGATTCCCCGCGTCCAGCTGCATGTGTTCGGCCAGTGCGGGCACTGGGCGCAGCTCGAGAAGTTCGACGAGTTCAACAAGCTCACCGTGGATTTTTTGTCCGACGTCGCTGAGGGGGGTTCACGATGATCCGCTCATTGGGGTACCTACGCATCGAGGCCACCGACATGGGGGCCTGGCGCGAGTACGGGCTCAAGGTGCTCGGCATGGTCGAGGGGTCCGGCGGCACCGAGGGTGCGCTGTACCTGCGCATGGACGAGTTCCCGGCCCGCCTGGTGATCGTGCCCGGCGAGCATGACCGGTTGCTGGTCTCCGGCTGGGAGACGAGCAACGCCGCGGGGTTACAGGAGATCCGGCACCGACTCGACCTGCAGGGCGTCCCGTACAAGGAGGGCACCTCCGCGGAGAAGGCCGAGCGTCGCGTTGACGAGATGATCGTGTTCGACGATCCGTCCGGCAACACCCTGGAGGTGTTCCACGGTGTCGCTCTCGAACACCGCCGCGTGGTGAGCCCCTACGGCCACAAGTTCGTCACCGAGGAACAGGGCCTCGGTCACGTGGTGCTGACCACCCGCGACGACGCGGAGACGCTTCACTTCTATCGCGATGTGCTGGGCTTCAGCCTGCGCGACTCGATGCGGCTGCCTCCGCAGCTGGTGGGCAGGCCCGCCGACGGGGAGCCGGCGTGGTTGCGGTTCCTCGGGGTCAACCCGCGCCACCACAGCCTGGCCTTCATGCCCGGCGAGACTCCGAGCGGTATTGTCCATCTGATGGTCGAGGTGGGAAACGCCGACGATGTCGGCCTCTGCCTGGACCGGGCACTGCGCCGCAAGGTCAAGATGTCGGCAACGCTGGGGCGCCACGTCAACGACAAGATGCTGTCGTTCTACATGAAGACGCCCGGCGGGTTCGACGTCGAGTTCGGTTGCGAGGGTCTCGAGGTGGACGACCACAGCTGGGTTGCGCGGGAGAGCACCGCGGTGTCGCTGTGGGGACACGACTTCAGCGTCGGCTTCAAGAGTTGATGACGGGCGCTGACACGAGGAGTTATCGGTAGTGGGTAGCCCACCGATCGACCCCCGCACTTTCCGCAGTGTGCTGGGCCAGTTCTGCACCGGTATCACCGTCATCACGACGGTGCACGACGACGTTCCGGTGGGGTTCGCCTGCCAGTCGTTCGCCGCGCTGTCTCTCGACCCGCCGCTGGTGCTGTTCTGCCCGACCAAGATGTCACGGTCGTGGGCGGCCATCGAGGCGAGTGGCTCGTTCTGCGTGAACATCCTGCACGAGAACCAGAAGGACGTTTCGGGCCGGTTCGGCTCCCGGGAGCCGGACAAGTTCGCCGGCATCGACTGGACCCCGTCCAAGCTCGGCTCGCCGATCATCGACGGGTCGCTGGCGCACATCGACTGCACCGTGGCGTCGGTGCACGACGGTGGCGACCACTTCGTGGTGTTCGGTGCGGTGCACTCGCTGTCTGATGTCCCGCGCAAGAAGCCGCGGCCGCTGCTGTTCTACCAAGGTCAGTACACCGGCATCGAACCGGACAAGAACTCGCCGGCCGACTGGCGCAACGACCTCGAGGCTTTCCTGACCGCGACGACGGACGACACCTGGCTCTGAGCAGGGAGTTACACGGGTGTGATTCATCCACACTGTGCACAACTTCTGTGGATGAACCCCGCTCAACCCACCTGATCTGCGATGAAGCCGACCACGGCGGCAGCCACGTCGCGGTGTTGTACTTCGTTGAGAACATCGTGACGTGCGCCGGCGAACTCGACGAACCGCAGCGCGTCGATCTGTTCGGCGTACGCCCGCACCGCGCCGACGGGCGCGATCATGTCGTTGCTGCCGTGCACCGCCAGCGTCGGGACGGTCAGTCCGGGCAGCTCGGCACCGAAGCGGTCCCAGCCGCGGTCCAGCTCGCGGACCAACGCGACGCCGTCGGCGCCGACAAACGCCAAGGGGTCGTTGATCAGGGAGTCGATGTAGAACGGGTCTGCTGACAACAGGGCCGGGTCGAGATCGAAAGTGGTGTTGGCGTCTCTGAGAGCAGGCACCGCGACCACCGGTGCGCCGGAGACCACCGCGGCCCGGTACGTCCGCGGTTGCGCGAGCACCCGGAAGAGCGTGACGACCGCGCCGAAGGAATGGCCCTGCGCGAGCAGGGGCACATCGGGGCGGCGGTCGGCGGCCAACTCGGTCAGCGCGTCGGCCAGTGCCGAACTGTCCTCGATCGTGCCGAAGTCGCCCCGGTCGCCGGGGCTGAGCCCGTGCCCGAACTGGTCGACTGCCCACAGGTCGACACCGGCGGCGTTGAGCGCGAATCCGTAGCGGTGGTACAGACCGGTGTGCTCGCCGAATCCGTGCAGGAAGATGACGGCCGCTCGGGGTTCTTCGGCCGCCCAGTGCCGGTAGTAGGCGGGGCCGAGGCGGTGGTCGGCGCGGTGTTCGAGGAAGGGCATGCCGCCGACGTTAGTGGGCGCCTAGCAGCACGGTGCGCTGCTCGGCCATCCGGGCTCCGATCGCCTCGACGACCGCCGACACCTCGGGTCGCCGCAGGGTTTCTTCGCGGGTCACCAGCCAGTACGTGAGCCGGATCGACACCTCGGTGGCCAGAACCCGGACCAGATCTGGGTGGCGGTCGGCCATGAAACACGGCAACAGCCCCAGACCCGCTGACGCCCGGGTGGCCTCCACATGGACGAACACATTTGTCGACGTCACCGACTCCCGCATGGCCGGCGCGAAGCTGGGTGCCAGATCCAGATCGTCGACCTGCAGCATCGAGTCGATGAAGTACACCAACGGGAACCGTTGCAGATCGGCGACATTCGCCGGCGAGCCGTGGTCGGCGAGATAGTCGCGGGACCCGTACAGCCCGAGGCAGTAGTCGCCCAGGCGAAGGGCTTTGGCGCGGTGCACGGTCGGTTCACCGACCACCACCTCGACGTCCAGGCCAGAGCGCTGCTGGCTGGCGCGCCGGGTCGCCGCGACGATCTCGACCGCCACATTGGGGTGTTCACGCTGTACGGCTGCGGCAGCGGGCGCGGCGATATAAGCCGAGAATCCGTCGGTGGCAGAGATGCGGACGACGCCTTCCAGCGCCCGCTTTCCGCCGGCCTCGGTGCTCAACGAGCGGACCGCGGCTTCGACCGCCTCCGCCGCGGCGAGTGCTTCGCGCCCCAGCTCGGTCAGCTCCCAACCGCCCGAGACGCGGGCCAGCACCCGCCCGCCCACGGCCAGCTCGAGTGCAGCGATCCGCCGGCTGATGGTCGTGTGGTTGAGACCGAGTTCGTCGGCGGCGGTCGTGTACTTACCGGTGCGTCCGACCGCCAACAGGATCAGCAGGTCATCGGCGCTGGGTCTTCGGCTCGGTCCGGTCATGTCTGCATTTTCGCAGATGCTTCCTGCAGGTTTGGTCATTGCTCGGCCGGGGCACCTGCATGAATACTCACGACTGAGTGTGGCGGCCGTCACAGAGGAGGGAGTACCGATGACCACCCAACAAAGCTCCGATGCATCGGGGGGCAAGGTCAGCACCGGACTGAAACGCGTTGTCGCCGCGTCGATGGCCGGCACCGTCGTCGAGTGGTACGAGTTCTTTCTCTACGGCACGGCGGCGACCCTGGTGTTCAACAAGGTGTTCTTCGCCCAAACCGGCAGCGAGCTCGACGCGATCCTGGCGGCGTTTCTGACGTACGCGGTCGGCTTCCTCGCCCGACCCCTCGGCGGTGTGGTCTTCGGGCATTTCGGCGACAAGTACGGCCGCAAGAAGCTGTTGCAGTTCAGCCTGCTCCTGGTCGGTGCCGCCACCTTCTTGATGGGATGCCTACCGACGTTCGGTCAGATCGGTTACTGGGCGCCGGCCCTGCTCGTGGTGCTGCGGTTCCTCCAGGGCTTCGCCGTCGGCGGAGAGTGGGGTGGCGCCGTGCTGCTCGTCGCCGAGCACAGCCCCGACCGGCAGCGCGCATTCTGGGCCAGCTGGCCGCAGGCCGCCGTGCCCGTCGGCAACATGCTCGCCACCGTCGTTTTGCTGGTCTTGACCACGACGCTGTCGGACGAGGCGTTTCTGTCCTGGGGTTGGCGTGTGGCGTTCTGGCTGTCGGCCGTGGTGGTGCTGATCGGCTACTACATCCGCACCAAGGTCACCGACGCACCGATCTTCGTGGCGGCCCAAGCAGAGGTCGAGCGCGTGAAGGCGGTGTCCTACGGTGTCGTGGAGGTGCTGAAGCGCTACCCGCGCGGCGTGTTCACCGCGATGGGCCTGCGGTTCGCCGAGAACATCATGTACTACCTCGTGGTCATCGTGTCGATCACCTATCTGAGCCAGCAGGTCGGCGCCGATACCGGCGACATCCTGTTGTGGCTGCTGATCGCGCACGGAGTGCACTTCCTGATCATCCCCCAGGTGGGTCGGCTCTCCGATCGCATCGGTCGCCGTCCGGTCTACATCGTCGGCGCCATCGGCGCGGCAGCGTGGGGATTCATCGGGTTCCCGATGATGGACACCGGTAACTACCTGTTCGTCATCGGCGCCATCGTTCTCGGCCTGATGATCCACGCCCTGATGTACTCGCCGCAGCCGGCGATCATGGCCGAGATGTTCCCGACCCGCATGCGGTATTCCGGTGTGTCGCTGGGGTATCAAGTGACCTCGATCGTGGCGGGGTCGCTGGCCCCGATCATCTCCGTGAAGCTGCTCGACATCTATGACTCCTGGGTACCGATCGCGATCTACCTCGCAGTCGCCGCGATCATCACCTTGGTGGCAGCGCTGTTCATGCGCGAGACCAACGGTGTCGACCTGGCGATGATCGACGCCGCCGACCGCGAGCAGCTGGCGGAGGCGGGGGCGCGGTGAACGACCTCGACGGCCGTTCGGCTCTCATCACCGGCGGCGCCGGCGGAATCGGGGCGGCGTGTGCGCGGGAACTGGCGCAGCGCGGTGCGAAGGTGACCGTCGCCGACATCGACGAGGCGGGCGCGCAGAGTGTCGCCGACGAGATCGGTGGTTCCGCATGGACGCTGGACCTGCTGGATGTCGGGGCGCTCGAGGACCTGGACTTGCACACCGACATCCTGGTCAACAATGCCGGCGTACAGACGGTCAGCGAGATCGCGGCATTTCCGCCCGACAGGTTCCGTCTGATGATGACGCTGATGGTCGAGGCGCCGTTCCTGCTGATCCGGGCCGCACTTCCGCACATGTACCGCAACGAGTTCGGCCGCGTCATCAACATCTCGTCCATCCACGGCTTGCGCGCATCGCCGTTCAAGGCCGCCTATGTCACCGCCAAGCACGCGCTCGAAGGTCTGTCGAAGGTCACAGCGCTGGAAGGCGGTCCGCACGGGGTCACCAGCAACTGCGTCAACCCCGGCTACGTCCGCACCCCGCTGGTGACGAAGCAGATCGCCGATCAAGCCCGAACGCATAACATCGGCGAGGACGAGGTGGTGGCGGAGATCCTGCTGAAGGAGAGCGCGGTGAAACGTCTTGTGGAGCCCGAAGAGGTCGGCTCACTGGTGGGGTGGCTGGCGTCGCCGAACGCGAGCATGGTGACCGGGGCGTCCTACACGATGGACGGTGGATGGAGCGCCCGGTGAGCGAGCAGGTCCCGGCAATGCAAGCCCACGCCGGCGGGCCGGCAACGCAAGCCCACGCGGGCGCGCCGGCAATTGAAGCCCACGCCGGCGGGCCGGCAATTGAAACCCACGCCGGCGGGCCGGCAATTCAAACCCAGTGGGAACCGACCGAGCAGGACATCGCCGATGCGCGGGTCACCGACTTCGCGCGGTTCGTCGAAGCCCGCACCGGTGGGCAGTTCGGTGACTACGCCGCGCTGTGGCGCTGGTCGGTCGAGAATCTCGACGATTTCTGGGCGGCGCTGTGGGACTACTTCGAGCTCGGCGAACGCGGCGAGACCGTCGTGGAGTCCATCGACATGCCCGGCGCCCGGTGGTTCCCGGGCACGTCGCTGAACTATGTCGATCAGGTGATCCGCCACGCACGTGCCGATCGCCCGGCGATCGTCCACGTCAGCGAGCAGGAGCCGGACCGGGAGATGTCCTGGGACGAACTGCTCGGCCGCACGGCGGCCCTCGCCCAGACGCTGCGTTCCCACGGGGTCGAGCCGGGGGATCGCGTGGTGGGCTACCTGCCCAACATCCCCGAAGCCGTCATCGCGTTCCTGGCCACCGCATCCGTGGGGGCGGTGTGGAGCGCGTGCGGGCAGGACTATTCGGCCAAGGCGGCGCTGGACCGGCTGGGGCAGCTGGAACCGAAGGTGCTGATCGCCGCGGACGGCTATGTGTTCGCCGGTAAGTACCGCGACAAACACGAGGACGTCGCGGCGCTGAGTGCCGGTTTACCGACCCTGGTGGCCACGCTGGGTCTCGACGACCTTGCCGCCCACAGCGACCAGCCCGTCGACACCGTCGCCGTCGAGTTCGACCATCCGCTGTGGATTCTGTTCTCGTCGGGCACCACCGGGCTGCCGAAGGGCATCGTGCACGGTCACGGCGGTGTTGTCGTGGAGCATCTGAAAGCCGTTGCACTGCAGTCGGACATGGATCGCGACGACACGTTCTTCTGGTTCACCAGCCCCAGCTGGATGATGTGGAACTTCCAGGTGGCCGGCCTGCTGGTGGGTGCGACGATCGTCTGCTACGACGGCAGCCCCTCGTCGCCGACACCAGATGCGCTGTGGGGCATCGCCTCCCGGGTGCGGGCCACAGTGCTGGGCACCAGCCCAGGCTATGTGCTGGGTTGCATGAAGGCCGATGCGGATCCGAGCAAGAGCCACGACCTGTCCGCGCTGCGGACGGTCGGTATCACCGGGTCGTCACTCCCGCCGGCCTCATCGCTGTGGCTGGCCGAACACGTGGGCGTGCAGGTCGCGTCCATAAGTGGCGGTACCGACGTGGTGTCGGCATTCGCCGGGGGGGTGCGCACCGTGCCGGTGTGGCCGGGCGAGCTGTCCGCCCCCTATCTGGGCTGCGCGTTGGAGGCGTGGGACGAATCCGGCAAACCGGTACGCGGCGAGGTCGGTGAACTCGTGATCACCAAGCCGCTGCCTTCGATGCCGGTGAAATTCTGGAACGACCCCGATGGGCAGCGTTACCGCGACGCGTATTTCGAGATGTTCCCGGGCGTATGGCGGCACGGGGACTGGATCACCCTCACCGATCACGGCAGCGTGATCGTGCACGGGCGCTCCGACTCCACCCTCAACCGACACGGCATCCGTATGGGTAGTGCCGACATCTACCAGGCCGTCGAAAGCCTTCCCGAAGTGGTCGAGGCGCTGGTGATCGGCGCCGAGCAGTCCGACGGCGGCTACTGGATGCCGTTGTTCGTCGTCCTGGCCGACGGACTCGAGTTGACCGACGAGTTGCGCGAGACGATCAACGACACCATTCGCACCGAGGTGTCTCCGCGGCATGTCCCCGACGACATCATCGTCGCGCCGGGAGTGCCGCACACCCGCACTGGCAAGAAGCTCGAGGTGCCCGTCAAAAAGCTCTTCCAGGGCGGTGATTCAGCCAAGGTCGTCGAGCGCAGCGCCGTCGACGATCCGGCGCTGCTCGACTGGTACCTCACGCAGCGTCGAACGTGATGAGGTTGATGCTCAGTCCGTCTTCGATGATGCTGCGGCGGCTGACGGGGGTTCGGTCACGGACACGTCACCGCAACGTCAGGGTCTGCGCGGAGTCGTAGCGCTCCCGCACGTGAAGCGTCGGGTCGGCCGTGTACACGGCTGGGCTGCCCACCGACCACGGCGGCGGGGCAGACTGACCGCCGAGAACCCAAGCCGCCTGACGGGCCGCTCCGAGTGCGACGTACTCGGACGGCCTCGGCACGTGGACGTCGAGCCCGAGCACGGCGGGCGCAATCTGCCGGACTGCCTCTGATCGGGCGCCACCTCCGACCAGGATGATTCTCTCGACGTCGACTCCTTGACCGCCGATGGTGTCGACGCAGAACGCCATCGAACTGAGTAGACCCTCGACAGCGGCGCGGGCCATGTTCGCCGCGGTCATGTTCCGGGAGGTGACGCCGTGCAGCGCGCCCGAAGCGTCTGGCAGGTTGGGTGAACGTTCCCCGTCGAAATAGGGAATCAACACCAGGCCTTCGGAGCCCGGCGGTGCCGACAGCGCGAGGCGGTCGAACTCGGTGAAGTCCACCTTCAGCATCGCCGCCACGGCGGCGAGTACCGGGGCGCCGTTGAGAGTGCACACCAGGGGCAACTGCCGTCCCGTCGCATCAGCGAAACCTGCGACGAGGCCGTCGGCGTCGTGTGGAGCGGCCGTGGCCACGGCGCTCACCACACCGGAGGTTCCGAGGGAGACGATGCAGTCCCCGGGAACTGCCCCCAGCCCCAACGCGGCAGCGGCGTTGTCGCCCGCGCCGGCACCCAGCAGCGCCCCCTGGGAAGCGGTGCCGGCCGATTCCCGGGGGCCGAGGACTTGCGGAACCACGGGACGCCTCCCGCGGAAGGCCAGTTCCAGCAGGTCGGGCTGGACGGCGTTGCTCTCGGCAGAGAAGTACCCCGTTCCGCTCGCGTCGCTGCGATCGGTGCGCAGATCGGCGATGTCCGACGAGCCACTCAGCCGCCACGTCAGCCAGTCGTGCGGCAGGCACACCGCCGCGGTCGCGTCGGCGTGGTGTGGTTCATGGTCGGCCAACCAGCGCAGCTTCGTCGCTGTGACAGCCGCGACCGGCACCACCCCGGTGCGACGCGCCCATGCCTGCGGTCCTCCGAGTTCGTCGGTCAATTCAGCGGCCGCGTGAGCAGACCGGGTGTCGTTCCACAGCAATGCGTCTCGAACGACTCGGCCGTGGGAATCCAGGCAGACCATGCCGTGCTGCTGGGCGCCGACCGAGACTGCCGCGACGTCGGCGATGCCGCCGACGGCGCTCATGGCCTGCTCGAGCGCATCCCACCAACGATCAGGATGGACCTCGGTGCCATCGGGATGCGGTGCGGACGCCGAGCGCAGGATCTCTCCGCTGTCCGCGTCGCACACCAATACTTTGCATGACTGTGTGGACGAATCTATACCGGCGACAAGGGGCATCGTCAGTTCCTTCCGGGGTCGGCGAGCACGGGACCAAACGCCAGTTCGGCGGCTCCGATCATCAGGGTGTCTGCCCCCAGGGTGGCGGGAACGACACGGACCAGCTGTCGCGGGGCGGTCATGCTGTGGCGGGCCAGTTCGGCGCGCAGGGCCTCTGCGGCGTACCGGGGGAAGACCCGCAGGAAGCCACCCAGCACGATCAGGCCGGGGTTGAGCATGTTGATCGCATTGCCCAGAGCGATCGCCAATGCCCGAGTCTGCCCGCTGAGTACCTGCCGCTCGTCCTGATTCGGTTCTGCCGAGCTGTGTTCGGTGGGTCCGCCTGACTCGCTGTCGAGTTCGGACAACAGCCGTGTGAGCGGTGCGTGGGTCACCTCGGTCTCCAAGCAGCCGATGCTGCCGCAGTGGCACGCGCCGGTCCCCCCCACAAAGGTGTGGCCCAATTCGCCGGCATAACCGGCCAGCCCTTCGAGCAGGCCGCCGGCGACCACGAAGCCGGCGCCGATGCCGCTCGGGCCGCCGTTGACATAGATGAGGTGTTCGGCGCTGTGATGGTTGCCGAACAGATGCTCGGCGATCGCCCCGGCGTTGGCATCGTTGGCTGCGTACACAGGCAGTTCCGTTGCGGCGCTGAGCATCGGGCCGATATCGGCGTCATGCCAATCGAGATTGGGTGCCAGTTGTACGGCCGACTGCCGACTGTGTACCAGACCGGGGACCGCGACTCCCACGGCCGTGATGGACTGCGCATCGCTCAATGTGCGGCGGATCTCGGCAAGCGTGTCCACGACAATCGCCACAGTGTCCTCGGGTGTGGGCACCCGGTCGGTGGCACAGCGCAGCACTCGCAGGACTGCGCCGCCCATGCCCACCAGGCCCACGGTGACCGCGTCGACTTCCGGTGTCACTGCCGCGGCCAGCACCTTGTGTGCCGGGCGCACGACTGGACTGGGTCTGCCCACCTGGGACGGCGCCGCGGCGGGGGATTCTTCGACGAGTCCGCGCGCGACCAATTGTTCGACGAGATCCTTGGTGGTCGACCGGGACAGCCCGGTGTGCCGAGTGAGCTCGGCGCGAGTGAGGGCGCGATGCCGGTGAACCAGCGTCAACACGGTCGACAGATTGCGCCGGCGGACGTCATCGGTGTTGGTCCCGACTCGGACCGTGCTGCCATTTCCGGTCGGCTTCAACGCCACAACCACCCCTTGCATTCGGTCTTGACAGTGTTGCAGGCCACATCTTATGTTCGGACGGAGAACAAAACAAAATGGTCTGGGCCGCGTGGCCCGCACCGACAGCTCATGATCTCGGAGGAGCATCCGCGATGACCGTCCTGGAATCCCGCGCCGCATCGGACTCCCTCATCCCGCACCGGTCCGACAAGTTCTCCTTCGGCCTGTGGACGATCGGTTGGCAAGGCAATGACCCGTTCGGCGTCGCGACGCGGCCCGTGCTGGACGTGACCGAGGCTGTGGAACGGCTGGCGGATCTCGGTGCATACGGTGTCACACTGCACGACGACGACCTGTTTGCGTTCGGAAGTTCGGATACCGAGCGACGCCGAATGATCGACCGACTGTCCTCGGCATTGAGCGCGACGGGTCTGGTCGTGCCGATGGTGACGACCAACCTGTTCACCCAGCCGGTCTTCAAAGACGGCGGGTTCACCAGCAACGACCGTGCAGTGCGTCGGTTCGCTCTCCGTAAGGTCTTGCGCAACATCGACCTGGCCGCAGAACTCGGAGCGCACACCTTTGTCATGTGGGGTGGTCGTGAAGGAAGCGAATACGATTCGGCCAAGGATGTCCGAGCCGCGCTGGAACGGTATCGAGAAGCGCTCGATCTGTTGTGCCAGTACGTGATCGATCAAGGTGTCGGAATCCGCTTCGCCATCGAACCCAAACCCAACGAGCCTCGAGGCGACATTCTGCTACCCACGGTGGGACATGCGCTGGCCTTCATCGAGACCCTCGCCCACCCCAGTATGGTCGGGGTGAATCCGGAGACCGGTCACGAGCAGATGGCCGGGTTGAATTTCATGCATGGAATCAGCCAGGCGCTGTACAGCGACAAGCTGTTTCACATCGACCTCAACGGTCAGCGCGGGATCAAGTTCGACCAGGACCTGGTGTTCGGCCATGGTGATCTGGCCAATGCCTTCGCGCTCGTCGACCTGCTCGAACACGGTGCCCCCGGCGGCGGGCCTGCCTACGACGGGCCCCGGCACTTCGACTACAAGCCGAGCCGTACCGAGGACGCCGACGGTGTCTGGGCCTCCGCTGCGGCCAACATGCGGATGTACCTCCTGTTACGCGAACGTGCGGCCGCATTCCGCGCCGATCCTGATGTCGTTGCCGCAATGGCCGCGGCCAAGGTGGACGAGTTGCGTCGGCCCACCCTCGACGCGGGCGAGTCCTACGCCGATCTGATCGCCGACCACACCGCCTACGAGCAATTCGACGCGGACGCCTACTTCGGCGGAAAGGGTTGCGGATTCGTCGCGCTTCAACAGTTGGCTCTCGAGCACCTGATGGGAGCCAGGTGACGGTCAGGCGGACCGATATCGACAACCAACCAATTCATCGACCGGGAGGGAACTCGTGAGAAGACTTCGCACACTTTCAGTTGGCGTCATCATCGGGGTGGGGCTGGCTCTGACCGCATGCAGTTCGGGCTCGGACTCCTCGGGCAGCGGCGCCGGCAAGGTCGGGGTCATTCTTCCCGACACCAAATCGTCGGTGCGCTGGGAAAGCAAGGACCGTCCCGCCCTGGAGGCGGCGTTCCAGGACGCCGGGGTGGATTACACGATCCAGAATGCCGAGGGTTCGGCGGACACGATGGCCACCATCGCCGACGGGATGATCGCTGATGGGGTGACCGTCCTGGCCATCGTCAACCTCGATTCCGACAGTGGGGCATCGATTCAGCAGAAGGCCGCAACCCAGGGCGTGAAGACCATCGACTACGACCGCCTGACATTGGGTGGCTCCGCTGATGTCTACGTGTCGTTCGACAACACGAAGGTCGGGGAGCTGCAGGGCCAGGGTCTGGTGGACTGCCTCGGCGGCCGGCCGGCGAACGTGGTGTTCCTCAACGGTTCTCCGACCGACAACAACGCCACATTGTTCAGCGACGGCGCGCACTCGGTGATCGACGCGACCCCCACCGTCACCATCGTCGGTGAGCAGTCGGTGCCGGACTGGGACAACGACAAAGCGGTGACGATCTTCGAGCAGCTCTACACCGCGGCCGACGGTCGCGTCGACGGGGTGTACGCCGCCAACGACGGTCTCGCCGGTTCGGTCATCTCGATTCTCGAGAAGAACAAGCGCGCCGGCCAGGTACCCGTCACCGGCCAGGACGCGACGGTCGAGGGACTGCAGAACATTCTGGCCGGATCGCAGTGCATGACTGTCTACAAGTCCGCGACCGAGGAAGCCAATGCGCTCGCCGACGTGGCCATCGCGCTGGCCAACGGTGAGCAGCCGAACACGACGAGCACCTCACGTGACGACACCGGCGGCCGGGACGTTCCCTCGGTGCTGCTGACCCCGAAATCCATCACCAAGGACAACCTCAACGTGGTGTTCGACGACGGCGGGCAGTCCAAAGATGAGGTGTGTTCGGGCCAGTTCGCGTCGCTGTGCACCGAAGCAGGAGCCTGATCGCCGATGACCGCCGACGTGCAGCCGATCCTCGAACTATGCGGAGTGAACAAGAGTTTCGGTGTCGTTCACGTGCTCCACGACGTCGACTTCCAGGTGTATCCGGGACAGGTGACCGCCCTGGTCGGCGACAACGGGGCAGGCAAGTCGACCCTCGTCAAGACGATCGCGGGCATTTATCACATCGACAGCGGCAGATATCTCTTCGAGGGGCGCCCGGTGACCGTCCGCAGCCCCAACGACGTCTCGGCGCTGGGCGTCGAAGTCGTCTACCAGGATCTGGCACTCTGCGACAACCTCGACGTCGTCGAAAACATGTTTCTCGGCCGAGAACTCACCAGCAGAGGTCTGCTCGACGAGGCGCGTATGGAGACAATGGCCCGGGATGCGCTGGCGTCGCTGTCGGTGCGCACCGTCAAGTCGGTCCGCCAGACGGTGTCGAGCTTGTCCGGCGGACAACGCCAGACCGTGGCGATCGCCAAGTCGGTGCTGTGGAACTCCAAGGTCGTCCTGCTCGACGAACCCACCGCGGCGCTGGGGGTGGCGCAAACCCGTCAGGTGATCGATCTGGTCCGCCGACTGGCCGATCAAGGACTGGGAGTGGTTCTGATCTCCCACAACATGTCCGACGTCTTTGCCGTAGCCGACCGGATATGTGCGCTCTACCTCGGACGGGTCGCCGCCGACGTCGAGGCTTCCGAGGTGAGTCACGCGCAGGTCGTGGAGCTGATAACCGCCGGCCGATCGGGTGATCTCGGGTTGGTATCGCTGACCGAACCGGTGTGAGCGCCGGCGCCGTGCACCACCGTGACAACACACATGAGGAACCCGTGATGACAACTTTCCGCTCTCGACCTGCTGTCAGCCTCGCCGACGCGGATTTCGCCGGCGACGTCGGCGAACAACAGACACTCCGTAGCGCGATGGTCGGGTACTGGCGGCGCGTGCGTGGCGGTGACATGGGTTCGCTGCCTGCGGTTCTCGGTCTCGTCGTGCTCTTCGTCGTCTTCGGACTCGCCAACGACCGCTTCCTGTCCGCGTTGAACCTGGCCAACCTGATCACCCAGGCCGGAGCCATCTGCGTGCTGGCCATGGGTCTGGTGTTCGTGCTGCTGCTCGGCGACATCGACCTGTCGGCCGGGGTGGCCGGCGGAGTCTCGGCCTGTGCCATGGCGCTGACCGTGGTGAACATGAGCTGGCCGTGGTGGGCCGCCATCCTCGTCGGCACGGCGTGCGGCGCATTGATCGGGCTGGCCATCGGCGTCCTGCGGGCCAGCCTCGGAATTCCCTCGTTCGTCGTGACATTGGCGTTCTTCCTCGGGCTGCAGGGCGTGACGCTCAAGCTGATCGGCGAGGGCGGCTCGGTCCGAGTGGACGATCCGGTGATCCGAGGTCTGACCATCGAGAACCTGTCCGTCCCTGTCGGCTGGGCGCTCGCGCTGGCAGTGGTGCTGGGATACGCGGGTGTGGAGGCCCTGCAGCTTCGGCGCAAGAAGGCGCTACGACTGTCGCACCCCCCGGGTGGGGTGGTCCTGGCGCGCATATCGGCGATAGCCGCAGTCGTTTTCGGTGTGACGGTCGTGCTCAATGTCAACCGCAGCGTCAACCCGAGCGTGGAGATCCGCGGCATTCCCTACGTGCTGCCGCTCGTTCTGGTCCTGCTCGTGGTCGCCACCGTCGTGCTCACCCGGACGTCCTACGGACGGCATATCTACGCCGTCGGCGGCAATGCCGAGGCGGCGCGCCGGGCGGGAATCTCGGTTGACCGGATACGGGTGTCGGTGTTCGTCGTCTGTTCGTCGCTGGCGGCGCTGAGCGGGATCATCGCCGCGTCCTATGCGGGCAAGGTGTCGGCGTCCTCAGGGGCGGGAAACACGCTGCTCTATGCCGTCGGCGCCGCGGTCATCGGCGGCACCAGCCTGTTCGGCGGCAGGGGCAGGGCCATCGACGCCGTGATCGGCGGCGTGGTGGTGGCCACCATCGCCAACGGCCTTGGCCTGCTCAACCAGTCGTCCTACATCAACTTCCTGGTCACCGGCGGTGTGCTGCTGCTGGCCGCCAGCGTGGACGCGATCTCCCGTCGTCGGCGCTCGTCGACCGGTGTGGGCTGACAGGTCCCGGATGCCGGCCTGCTCACACGCATTCCACGAGCGCAGCACTGGCGTCCCTGACGTCCCCCATGGTCGCGTGGACCCGGAGAACCGCCCCATCGTAGGTGGCGCAGACGATTCCGCACGTGCCATCGTCTACCCGATGCGTCAGCGCGGGAGAGCGCTTGAGCAGTGACAGACCGGTTTCGACCGCGTGCGCGGCCGCGACATGCGCATGGGATTCCACGGATGCGCCGCGACCCACCAGCGACATGAGCACTCCCTCGACCGCGGCGCGCATCGCACCGTCGGGCAGCTCCGCGTGATTCCAGGCCTTGACCGCAGCGCGAATCGCGGCGCAATCATCGTGTCCGAGCACCACGATCAGCGGCACCTCCGCGGTTTCGACGGCGAAGTCGACCCCGGCCAGCACGCTGGTGTCGACGGCCAGGCCCCACGAACTCAGGTCGACGAATGACCCTGCAGGCCGGCCGAAGATGCCGGGACCGTTCATCGTGGCGTCCGCGCAGCGCAGCACCGCGGCGACGGGTCGATCCATGTCGGTGTCGTTCGGGGCGTGCAGTCCGTCGGCTCCGGCGCGGAGGCGGTTCCAGATTTCTTGCGGATTGGACATGTGCGGTGTTCCTTTCGTGGTGGGTCAGCTGAAGTATTCGGGGCGACTGACATAGGTCTCGGTCACGAACATCACCCCGGATGACGCGTCGAGCAGCGGCCGGAGCCCGGCCAGGAGCGCGTCGGCCCTCTCCTGGGGAACGACGGTGATGATGAGTTCGAGGGTGGCCTGCTGGTTGAACAGCAGCCGGCCCTGGTGATAGCCGTGGTGGCCGAGGCCCGACACACCCGAGAGGCTGGTGAAGCCGGTGGCGTCGACGGAGCCGATGAGGTCGCGCACCGCCGGGGCATCTTTGCCGGCCACCACGACCTCGACTTTCGTCATCTTCGTCAGAGCGGTTGTCATCTCAGTGTTACCTCCGTCAGATCGTTTGCAGGACAGTTGTTGTCGAACCACGGTCGCCAACTGGACCGAGTCCAGCGCTGCCATGTCTCGCTCGGATGGGCGCGGGCGGCCACGCTCACCCACCCGTTTCCGAAGAGTTGCTGCAGGATCGGGTTGCGGGCGATCACGGTGTCGATCAGGTCCAGCGGGGCTTGGATGACGGCCAGGAGCCGTTGCGGTTCGTGCACCAGCCGATCTCCGACGGCGACCGATTGCGCAGGCAGTCCGAGCTTCAGGTCACCGGTGTGACCGGCGATGACGCCGGAGCCGCCGACGACGTTGTGGATGGTCTTCGAACCCGCGCCGAAGATGTCAGGCGCGACGGTGGAGAAGTAGTACTGCGAGTTGATCCAGTGAGCGACGACCAGCGGTGCGGTGAGGATCGTCTCCAGTGCCGCACCGTCCGGATCCACCGCCGCGTCGTAGGAGTGCAGGAATGCCCGTCGCTGCAGATCGATCCCGCGGGTGACCGTGCGCGGAGCGATGACCATGGCGGCGTTGCCGGCCAGGCCCCATTCGGGATACACCTGCGCCCAGTCCACCGAACGTCGTGCGACACCGCGGGCCGTGCCCCGGCGCGCTGTCGTGCCGGGAAGTGCCACGGCCCGCTCGGTGGCGAGCGCGGCACCGGCGCGGCGGAGGTCGGCGGTCAGGCGGGCGATGTCGGGACGATGACCGGCGGGAACCAGGTGGGTGTCCAGGATCGTGACCACGTCGGTCGTGGTGTCGTGCAGTGCGGCCACGGCGACGGTGTGCTCCGGAATGTCGATCCCGCGTTCCCGCAACCCTTCTCGGACCTCAGCTCGGTTGAGGACCCGAGCGGCGGTTCGGGCGTTGGGTCCGCCTGCCTGGCCGCCGCAGGCGCCGCAGTCCAGAGAGGCCTGGTAGGGGTTGTTCTCCGTGGTGCTGCCGTGGCCACACAGCACGATGAGTCGCCCGAACCCGCGGGTCAGTCCGATTGCGGTGAGCATCACCTCGGCGAACAGGATCTGTTCGTGTACCGGCATGGCGCTGACGTCGACGTGTGTCGGAGCCGGGGGCGTGACCAAACCGTGCAGACGGCGGCGTACCCGGCCTGCTGCGGCGGGCATGAAGGTCTTCGCGGCGGCCAGCGGCCCGGCGATCCAGCCGGCGGCCTCGGCCAGCGCGTAGGGCGCGACCATCGCATCTTTGGCGGCGTGGAACGCCGACTCCGCGCCCGCCAGTTGCTGGTTGCCGCGGATGTGGCGGCACACCGCAGCCGACTCGGGTTCCTCGGCGTGCTCGCTGATCTCGTGGGCCGGTGAGATCAACACCGGGCAGAGATCGGCAGAGGCACCGCCGAGCAGGCCGGTGTACCTGATGGCGACCGCGAAGAAGCCGGCGAAGCCGTAGGTGTCGTAACCCTGCGATGTCTCCAGGTGCCTACGCAATCCTTCCGACCGGGTGTCGATGCAGGTGACCAGGTGGGTGTGCGCCGGCCCGGTCTCGGCTGGTGGGTCGGCCGCCAGGTCTGCCAGGAGGCGGTCCCGGTAGGCGCCCTCGAAAGCGTTCTGCCAGATCATCTCCCGTGTGGTGACCGGCAACAGTGCCAGGATGCGGGCCGCGGCGATCAGTTCGCTCTCGTCGCCCGGGGTGATGTTCCACAGATCCAGCAGGTGCGTCAGCCGGTCTCGCGCGGTCGGGGGAGTGGGCCGCTCTGCGGGGGCAACCGGTCCGGGGTACTCCCCGGACAGCAGCGCGGCCTCGTACAGCAGGCGCATGGCCAGGTAGTCCACCAGGTCGATTCCCGCTGCCCGGTCCCCGCACCACTGCACGTGCGCGGCCCATCCCGGCAACTTGGTCAGGTGTGCCTGCAGGTAGGTGATGCGGTGGTCGTCGTCGACACCGAGCGCGTCGAGCGCGGAGAGCACAGCGTCGTCGGCGCGCTCGGCGGTTGAGGTCAGGGCGATCCGCGCCGCGCGGGGCAGCGTGCGGTCCTTCGGTGCCAGCGTGCGCCATGCGCGGTAGAAGCCGTTGTCACGGCCCGGCATCGGCCAGGCGGCCGCGCCGAAGAAGGCCGAACACCATTTCGCGACCTGCGTGTCGACCTGCTCTGCGACGCGAGGAGCGCTCTGCTCGGCGCGGGTGCGGTACCGGCGTAGCGGGTTCGGGTACTCGGCACCGTTGAGAAGGTCCGCGCGTAACAGCTCGGTGGCATCGACGCGGCGGCCGCCCAGCAGCACCGGCGGTTCGTCGACGAGGTTGGGGTGGCGGCGCACAAGCGCGTGATCCAGGTCGGCGTCGGTGATCCGGCCCTGGCGGTGCAGTGTGCGGAAAGTGCTCTCGGGCAGCGTCCCTCGTGCTCCGTACAGGTCGCCGGCACGGCGAATGGCCTGTTCGAACGGCATACCGAGCATGCCGCTGAGCGGGTTGACCGCGATGAAAGTCTCCAGCGGGTAGTGGGTGGGAAGCACCCGGGCAGCCAGGCGGACGTCGCTGCGTAGCTGTGCGCGGCGGGTCGCCGCGGGCGGTGCTGCTGTGACTGTGGTCATCGATGAGCTCCTGTCGTGGGGGTCGGCACATGTCCGGCGGCGAGGACTCGGGTGTAGATGGCGCCGTGCAGGCCGCCAGGTCGGTAGCGGAGCGTCGCAACCCCAGCCAGCAGCGTGACCGCGGCTGCGACGACGACCCAGGCGGTGGTGCTCGTCCCCGATGGAGCGGGCAGCGCGGGTTCGAGGAAGTGCCCCACCGCCCGGATCAGGCCGAGGTAGGCCACCGCGGCGGGCACCAGGAACGACGCGGCGACGGCGGCACCACCGAGGCCGGGGCGTCGGTGCAGCCAGCCCCAGGTGGCGGCCACGCCGGTGACCCAGGCGAAGATCAGCAGGGCGTACTCGGCGCCGTGGTCGGCGGGTGCAGCCGGAATCGCCGCGAGCGCGGCCAGAAGGGCGGCGGTGGGCAGTGCTACCGAGAGGGTCGCGGCGAATGTTCGTTGTCGGCCGCTTGCCGCGATGTCGTGGGGAACTGCGGAGTTACGGCGCAGTCCCGCGATCGCCGAACCGGACGACAGGAACAGCGTGGCCTTGTAGAAGCCGTGTGCGACAAGATGGATGACCGCTGCTGCCCAGAGGCCCAGTCCGCAGGTGAGGATCATGAATCCCATCTGCGCCATCGTCGAATGTGCCAGTGCGCCTTTGACGTCGGGCTTGACCAGCATCACGGCGGCGCCGTAGAGCAACGTTGCGGTGCCCGCCACGATCGCGAGAGTGCCGGCCACAGCGGTGTCGTAGACCGGGTGCAGCCTCAGCAGCAGTAGCGCTCCGGCGTTGACGGCGCCTGCGTGGAGCAGTGCCGACACCGGCGTGGGTGCGGCCAGTGTGGCGGGCAGCCAGCGATGGAAGGGTATCTGAGCGGACCGGGAGAGCGCGGCGGTGACGATGAGAACAGCCGCCACCGCGGGGAGGGTCCCGCCGGCGGACGCGTCGAATGTGACCAGGCCGATGGCCGACCACAGCGCGACGTCACCGATGACGAAGGCGATGGCCGTTCGGCGGACCCCGTCGCGCGCGGCGGGCAGCTGCCAGTAGGTGGCCAGTAGTACGCAGAGCGCGATCCCGGCCCCGGTCCAGCCGACCCCGATCCCCACGGGTGCGGTGGCCGTCACCATCACCGCCGAGCTCGCCGTCAACAGCGATGCTCCCGCGGCGAACCAGCCGCCGCGGCGGTCGCCGGCCAGGTAGCGCACCGCGTACGTCTGGGCGACCGCGCTGACCCCGAAGATCAGCAGCAGCATGATCGCGGCGACCGGATCGACCTGCAGGCTGAAAACGCCCGTCCCGATGACAGTTTCGGTCCCGCTCAACAGGGCTGCCGCCAGACCCACACTGACGAGGAAGCCGATGCAGGCAACAGCTGCGTCAACTCGCACCAACTGCTCGGGCCACCGCGCGCCGAGCAGCGCTGCGAGCAGTGCCGACATCAGTGGCGCCGATACCGTGGTGGCCAGGGCCGCCTGCGCGATTCCGCTTAACATACGAAGCACAGTACGTGTATTGTGTCTCGTGTGTCAATCTTCGCGAAAATAACAACGGATGAGCTCTCTGCTCTCCGGAGCGCAACCGCAGTTCAGGAGAAGTGATGACCGAACCTTTGGCGGTGCCGGTATGGGCGTGGGTCGCGGTCATGTCGGCCATCGTCGTGATGCTGGCCATCGACCTGTTCATGCATCGCGACAACCACGTCATCGAATTCCGCGAGGCGGCGGTGTGGTCGATCCTGTGGATCGGCGCAGGACTCGGTTTCGGAGCTGTGCTGTGGTGGACCTACGGGGGCGAGGTCGCAGGCACCTACTACGCCGGATATCTCATCGAGAAGGCGCTGTCGGTCGACAATGTGTTCGTCTTCGCTCTGATCTTCACCTATTTCGCCGTTCCCGACCGTTATCAGCACAAGGTGCTGTTCTGGGGCGTCATCGGTGCGCTGCTGTTCCGGTTGGTGTTCATCTTCGTCGGCGCCGAACTGCTCACTGCGTTCTTCTGGACCGCCTACCTGTTCGGTGGATTCCTGATCTACACCGCGTACAAGATGGCCTTCAAGCACGACGAGGATCTTCAGCCCGAGAAGAACCTCCTCGTGCGCCTGGTTCGTCGGGTGATTCCGGTCGACCCGAACTACCACGGTGACCGGCTGATCACGCGGATCGACGGGAAGCGGGTTGCGACGCTGCTGTTGGTGGTGCTCGTCGCCGTGGAAGCCACCGACCTGATCTTCGCGATCGACTCCGTCGCCGCGGTGCTGGCGATCACCACCAGCACCTTCCTGGTGTGGACGGCGAACGCGTTCGCCGTGCTGGGACTGCGCAGTCTGTACTTCTGCCTGTCCGGGTTGATGCGCCGGTTCATCCATCTGCACTACGGCCTGGCGTTCCTACTCGCCTTCGCCGGGGTGAAGCTGATCCTGTCGGAGACGCCGGTGGGCAAGCTACCCATACCGCTGACGCTGTCGGTCATCGTGGTGACGCTGGCGGTGTCGATCGGCTGGAGCCTGGTGGCGACCCGAAACCGAGACGCCGTCGACGATGAGAAAGGAGTTGCGTCCCGCGATTGATGAAACGTCTTTCGTGAACAGGGCAGTATCATGGCGCGGTGGCTGCGACGAAGCGAACGCGAACGACGACGACGCGGCGGCGCGCGCCGAGCACGGACCGGCCGGCCCGACGCGCTGCGGGCGCCGGGTCGGGCGGGCGTCTGCCGGAGGCCGGTGCCGAGCGGCCGCGCACCTGGACGTTTCTGACCAACCACGCCCATGTGCTGCTGTGTCTGGCCCAGGGGGAATCCCTGACCGCCCGGGAACTCAGTCAGCTGATCGGCATCACCGAGCGCGCCGTGCAGGCGATTGTGGCGGACCTCATCGCCGACGGTTACCTGGACAAGTCGAAAGAAGGCCGGCGCAACCGCTACACCGTCAACCCTTCGGGCCGGCTGCGGCACCCACTGGAGTCGGCGCACACCGTCGGAGAACTGATCGAAGCACTGACCTGACCCCGATTTCGGGCGGGCGGCTCATCCCAACCGGAAGCCGACCGGCTCAGGTGAGCCAGGCGCCGAGTCGGCGCAGCGCCTCCTCGATGTCAGAGGTCGGTCCGGCGAACGACAACCGCACGAACGCCCCGCCCCGCACGGTGTCGAAATCCACCCCCGGCGCGATCGCGACGCCGGTGTCGGCCAGCAGCTTCTCGCAGAAGGTCAGCGAGTCGGTGGTCAGGTGGGAGACGTCGGCATACACGTAGAACGCACCGTCGGTGGGGGCGAGTTTGTCCAGGCCGAGGGCGCGCAGGCCGTCGAGGAGCAGTCTGCGGTTGGCGCCGTAACCGTCGAGCAGCGCCTCGGCCTCGGCCACCGACTCCGGTGTGAACGCCGAGACGGCAGCCAACTGGGGGAGCACCGGTGGGCAGATGGTGAAGTTGCCGGTCAGACAGTCGACCGCGCGGCGCAGTTCCTGCGGTACCAGCAGCCAGCCCAGACGCCAGCCCGTCATCGCGAAATATTTCGAAAAACTGTTGACCACAACAGATTCCCGTGATGTCTGCCACGCGCAACTCGTCGCCGGTGCGCCGTCGTACACCAGGCCGTGGTAGACCTCGTCGCTGATCAGGCGCACCCCGTTCGAGTCACACCACGTTGCGATCGCGGCGAGCTCCTGCGGGGGAATGACCGTGCCGGTCGGATTGGCGGGACTGGCCACGATGACACCCGAGACCGGCGGATCGACGGCAGCCAACATCTCGACCGTCGGCTGGAACCGGGTCTCGGGACCACAGGGCAACTCGACGACGTCACATCCCAGGGCGGAGAGGATGTTGCGGTAACAGGGGTATCCGGGGCTGGCGATGGCCACCCGGTCACCGACGTCGAAGCAAGCCAGGAACGCCAATAGGAAGCCACCCGAAGAACCGGTGGTGACGACGACATCGTCGGCGTCGACGGCAAGCCCGTGCCGAGCGCGATAGGACTCGGCGATCGCTGCGCGCAGTTCGGGGATGCCCAGCGCCACCGAATAGCCGAGCTGGTTGCGGGTCAACGCCGCGACGGCGGCCTCGCGCACCGCCGACGGCGCGCCTGCGCTGGGCTGGCCGGCCGAAAGGTTGACCAGATCACCGTGGGTGCGCTGACGCTCGGCAGCAGCCAACCACACGTCCATGACGTAGAACGGCGGGATACCGGAGCGCAGAGCTGGGCCCCTGTTGCTCCTCGCGTCCGCAGAAGTCACGGTGTCCAGGCTAGAACACCTCGGATTCGAGACGGCGCAGCTGCTGTCTCGGGGGCCCGAGCAGCTGAGCGCTGCCGTGCGCGCGCTTGAAATAGAGCTGGATGTCGCTTTCCCAGGTGATCGCGATGCCGCCGTGCATCTGCACCGCTTCGGCGGCCACCGCGGAGAAGGCCTCGCTGGCCGCCAGCCTGGCCAGTGCGGCCGACGTCGGTGACGGGTCGGCGACCGCCTCGGCGACCACAGCCCGCGCCGACTGCACCGCGACGTGGAGGTCGGCCATCCGGTGCTTGAGGGCCTGGAAGCTCCCGATCGGGCGACCGAACTGCACCCGGTCCTTGGTGTAGGCGACGGTGAGGTCCAGGCATCGCGTCGCGGCGCCGATCTGCTCGACGGCCAGCAGGATCGCAGCAGTGTCGGCCAGGCCGGGGTCGGTACCCACCGTCGCGGTGGCCTTGGCTTCCACCACAGCCAGCCGCCGCGTCGGGTCCATGGAAACCGATGGGGCCGCGGTGAACTCTGTCCACCGGGTCAGCGTCTCACCGTCGGTCGCGATGACGACGTCGGCGACGTCGCCGTGGACCACGTAGCGGCGGCCGGTCTGCTCCTCGCGCAAGCGCTCGTCGGTGTCAAACACCACCGCTCCGATCGCGGTCCCCTCGGCGAGAGCCCCCAGGGTCTCGCCATCGGGATCGTCGACCGACAGCAGCGCGAGCTCGGCCAGGGTGGTGCCCCACAGCGGGGTCGGCACCAGCGCCTTACCCAGCTCCTCGAAAACCACGGCGGCATCCGCCAGTTCGCCCCCGGCGCCACCCAGCTCTTCGGGAACCATCAGTGCCGCGGCGCCGACCTGCTCGCACAGCATCGTCCACAGCGCCTCGTCGTAACCGCGCTCGGAGGCCATCGCCTCGCGAACGGCCTCGGGTGTGGCGTGCTTGTCCACGAGCGCAGCGACGGTGTCGCGCAGCAGTTCGCGTTCTTCGCTCATCTACAGGGCCTCCAGTACTCGCCGTCGATGCCAGGTCGGATCACCCCATGCGGGTCGCAACGCCTGTACCCGCAGCAACTGCAGCGACAGATCGTGTTCGGCGGTGAAACCGATCGCCCCGTGGGTCTGCAGGGCGGACCTGGCGGACAGCAGGGCGGCGTCGGCTGCGGCCACCTTGGCGGCGCTCACGTCGCGGGCGGTGTCGGGGGAGCGGTCGGCCAGGGACAGCGCTGCACCGTAAACCAGCGGGCGGGCCAGTTCGACGGCGATGAGCACGTCGGCCAGCTTGTGCTTGATGGCCTGGTAGGTGCCGATCACAGTGCCGAACTGGCTGCGCTGCTTGGCGTAGGCGACCGCGGCGTCGAGCATTCCCTGCGCGGCGCCCACCAACTGCGCGGCGGTGGCCAGCGCCCCGAACTCGAAGGCCAACGCCGTGTCGGCCGACCAACCGTCGCCGGTTGCCTCGACCGCGAAGATCTTTCGACTCGGATCCACCGACTCGTGTTCGGCGCCGGGACTCGCCTCGTGGACCTGTCCGTCACCAGCCAGCAGCACCAGGCCGGCGGTGGCGGCGTCCACGGCGCGCGGCACCCATGGCGGCTGCGCGACGGTGGCGATGAGCTCACCGGACGCCAGGGCGCCGAGACGCTCGTCGTCGCCCAGCAGAATCGGTGCCACCGCAACGGATTCGACGACCGGGCCGGGCACACACCAGCGGCCCAGCCGCTCCATGGCCACCACCAGGTCGACCGGATGGGCGTCGATGCCGTCGAACCGCTCCGGGACCATCAGTGCGGTCACACCCAGGTCGGTCAGCTGGGCCCACACCTTGCGGGCGGGTGCGGTGTCGCCGTCGGCCCACGACCGCACTGCGGTCGGCAGGTCGGCGGCGCCGAGGGCCGCATCGATGCTGGCCGCGAAGTCGCGCTGCTGTTCGTCGATCTCAAAGTTCACGTCGATCTACTTTCGGGGCAGGCCCAGCAGCCGCTCGGCGATGATATTGCGCTGAATTTCGTTGGTACCGGCATAGATCGGGCCGCCGAGGGCGAACAGCAGGCCGTCAGAGACGGAATCGGCGATCTCGCCGTCAGCTCCGCGAAGGTCGAGCGCGGTCTGATGCAGCGCGACGTCGAGATCGGACCAGAACACCTTGGTGACCGAGGACTCCGCCCCCAGTTCTCCACCGTTGCTGACGCGGGTGACAGTGCCGAAGGTGTGCAGCCGGTAGGCCTGCGCTTTGATCCACGCATCCGCCACCCGATCGGTGAATGCCGGGTCCGGGTTCTGCTTCCACTGGGCCACCAGGCGCTCGGCCGGTGCCAGGAAGCGGGCCGGGCTGCGCAACGACATTCCGCGCTCGTTGCTGGACGTGCTCATGGCCGCGCGCCAGCCGTCGTTGGCCTCGCCGATCACGTCTTCGTCGGGGACGAAGACGTCGTCGAGGAAGATCTCACCGAACCCGGTGTCGCCGCCGAGCTGGGCGATCGGCCGGACCGTGACACCGTCGGCCTTCAGGTCGAACATCACGTAGGTGAGGCCCTTGTGGCGCTGCGCTTCGGGGTCGGAGCGGAACAGGCCGAACGCCCGCTCGCCGAACACCGCGCGGGAGCTCCAGATCTTCTGGCCGTTGAGCAGCCACCCGCCGTCGGTCCTGGTGGCCGTCGAGCGCAGCGACGCCAGGTCGCTGCCGGATTCGGGTTCGGACCAGGCCTGAGCCCAGATCTCTTGACCGCTGGCCATTTTCGGCAGTATTCGGTCGCGCTGTTCTTCGGTGCCGTGCGCGAACAGCGTCGGCGCCAGCATCGAGGTGCCGTTGGCGCTGGCGCGACCCGGTGCGCCGGCCCGGAAGTACTCCTCTTCGAAGACCACCCATTGCAGCAGCGTCGCGTCTCGGCCGCCGTAGCGTTCCGGCCAGGTGATGACCGACAGTCCCGCATCGAAGAGCACCTTGTCCCAACGCCGATGCTGTTCGAAACCTTCGGCGGTGTCGTAGGACTTCGTCGGGAACGCGTCGGTGTTCGCGGTGAGGAACTGTCGCACCTCGGCGCGGAACTCGTCGGTGGCGTCGTCGAACGTGAGATCCACGTCAGGCCCTTTCGCTTCGCTGTCGGAGAAGGGGTTTGACGACCTTGCCGCCGGGGTTGCGGGGCAACGCGTCGATGAACTCCACCGAGCGGGGGGTTTTGAAATTGGCGAGGTGTTCGCGGGTGTGGTCGATCACCGACTGCTCGGTCAGGTCGGCTCCGGGCAGCACGACGACGAAGGCCTTGCCGACCTCGCCGAGCCGGTCGTCGGGCGCGCCGATCACCGCGGCCTCGGCGACACCGTCGAGCCGGGCCAGCACCTGTTCGACCTCGGCGGGATAGACGTTGAACCCGCCGCAGATGTACATGTCCTTCAGCCGGTCGGTGATCCTCAGGTTGCCCGCGTCGTCGAGTTCACCGACATCGCCGGTGTGCAACCAACCGTGCGAATCGATCGCCGCGGCGGTGGCATCGGGATCGTCGAGATAGCCCAGCATCACGTTGGGCCCGCGGAGCAGCACTTCCCCCTGGTCGCCGATGCGCAGCTCGAAGTCGGCGATCGGGCGACCCGAGGTGGTCGCGACGGTCACGGCGTCGTCGTCCGCGCGGCACATCGTGCCGAACCCGCTGGCCTCGGTCAGTCCGTATGCGGTGAGCACGATGTCGATGTCGAGCTCGTTCTGCATCCGCTCGATCAGTACGACCGGGATGGTGGCGGCACCCGTGACGGCGAACCGCAGCGAGGACAGGTCGTAATCCCCGCGTTTGGGGTGGTCGAGCAGCGTCTGATATATCGTCGGAGGCCCGGGCAGGACGGTGATCCGGTGCTGCTGCACCGCCTGCATGGCGGCCTGGGGGTCGAACGTCAACTCCGGGAACAGCGTGGCGCCGGTCTGCAGGCAGGCCAGGATTCCGGCCTTGTAGCCGAAGTTGTGGAAGAACGGGTTGATGCACAGGTATCGGTCGGCCTCTGACAGCTGACCGCAGGCCGCCCAGGCCGCCGATGCGTCGAGCGACTGGCGGTGCGCACAGAGCACGCCCTTACTGCGCCCGGTGGTACCGGAGGTGAACAGGATGTCGGACACATCGTCGGGGCCTACTGCCGCGGAACGGGCGTCGACCTCGGTCAGCTCGACGTTGGCGGCCCGGGCCACGAACTCGTCCCATGTCCCGTCGTCGGAGTCCACCGGGATTCGCACGATGTGCCGCAGCGCCGGCAGTTGCGCGCGGTCCACGCTGGCGGCCTTGTCGGTGCCCAGGAACTCGCCGGAGGCGAAGAGCAGCGGAGCGCCGGTTCGCGCCAGGATGTCGGTGGCTTCGCTGGCGGTGTAGCGGGTGTTCAACGGGACCAGCACCGCACCGGCGCAATGGGTGGCCAGGCATGCCACCACCCAGTGCCAGGTGTTCGGCGACCAGACCGCCACGCGGTCGCCGGGCTGGACACCCAGGTCGATCATCGCCGCGGCGGCCTGCCGGACGTGGCTGCGCAGCACGGCGAACGTCAGCGTCTGCGCCGGTGTCACCACTGCGTCGTGGTCGGGCAGCTCGCGGGCGATCCGGTCGAGAACCGCGGGAGTGGTTCTCGGAGAGGTCGTCATCGATACTCCTCTGGGGATCGGGTACCCGAGCAAGTGCTTGGTAGGTTAGCCTACAAGGGTGATAGAGGTCCAGGAGTTCCGGTCGGAGGTCCGCGACTGGCTCGCCGAGAATCTGGTGGGTGACTACGCCGCGCTCAAGGGGCTGGGCGGGCCGGGTCGCGAGCACGAGGCATTCGAGGAACGGCTGGCGTGGAACCGGCATCTGGCCGCTGCGGGGTTGACCTGTCTCGGCTGGCCGACCGAGCACGGCGGCCGCGGACTGTCGGTCGCCCACCGCGTGGCGTTCTACGAGGAATACGCCAAGGCCAACGCCCCCGACAAGGTCAACCACCTCGGCGAGGAGCTCGTGGGTCCCACGCTCATCGCCTACGGCACCCCCGAGCAGCAGCAGCGGTTCCTGCCGAAGATCCTCGACGTCACCGAGCTCTGGTCACAGGGCTATTCCGAGCCCGGCGCGGGCAGTGACCTCGCCAACGTCGCAACCACCGCCGTACTCGACGGCGACCAGTGGCGCATCAACGGCCAGAAGGTCTGGACCTCGTTGGCGCACTGGGCGCAATGGTGTTTCGTGGTGGCGCGCAGCGAGAAGGGCTCCAAGCGGCACGCCGGTCTGTCGTATCTGCTGGTCCCGCTGGATCAACCGGGCGTGGAGATCCGCCCGATCATCCAGCTGACCGGAGACTCGGAGTTCAACGAAGTCTTCTTCACCGACGCCCGCACCGACGCCGACCTCGTCGTCGGTGAGCCCGGTGACGGATGGCGGGTGGCGATGGGCACGCTCACCTTCGAACGCGGTGTCTCCACGCTGGGGCAGCAGATCCGTTACGCCCGTGAACATTCCAACCTCGTCGAGGTGGCCAGGAAGACGGGCGCGGCCGACGACCCGCTGATCCGGGAACGGCTGACCCGGTCGTGGGCCGGGTTGCGTGCGATGCGCTCGTATGCGCTGGCGACGATGGACGAGGAACAGCCGGGCCAAGATTCGGTGTCGAAATTGTTGTGGGCCAACTGGCACCGCGAGCTCGGCGAGATCGCGATGGACGTCCAGGGCATGGCCGGCCTGACCCTGCCGGACGGCGAGTTCGACGAATGGCAGCGGCTGTACCTGTTCTCGCGATCGGACACCATCTACGGCGGATCCAACGAAATCCAACGCAACATCATCGCCGAGCGCGTGCTCGGCCTGCCCCGGGAGGCTCGACCGTGACCGACCTGTCCATCGCGCCCGAGGAGATCCCCGGCCACGGTCTGCTCACCGGCAAGGTCGTGCTGGTGACCGCGGCGGCAGGCACCGGCATCGGGTCGACGACGGCCCGTCGCGCACTGGCCGAGGGGGCCGACGTCGTGGTCTCCGACTACCACGAGCGCCGGCTCGGCGAGACCCGCGACGAGCTCGCCGCGCTGGGGCTGGGCAAGGTCGACGCCGTCGTCTGCGACGTCACCTCCACCGAGGCCGTCGACGCGCTGATCAACAAGACGGTCGAGAAGGCCGGCCGGTTGGACGTGCTGGTGAACAATGCCGGTCTGGGCGGCCAGACCCCGGTGGTCGACATGAGCGACGACGAGTGGGACCGGGTTCTCAACGTCACGCTCACCTCGGTCATGCGGGCCACCCGCGCTGCGCTGCGCTATTTCCGCGACGCACCCCACGGCGGCGTGATCGTCAACAACGCCAGCGTGCTGGGTTGGCGGGCACAGCATTCGCAATCCCACTATGCGGCGGCCAAGGCGGGGGTCATGGCGCTGACCCGCTGTGCGGCTGTCGAGGCGGTCGAGTTCGGGGTGCGGATCAACGCGGTGTCGCCCAGCATCGCCCGGCACAAGTTCCTGGAGAAGACCAGCAGCTCCGAGCTGCTGGACCAGCTCGCCCAGGGTGAGGCGTTCGGCCGGGCCGCCGAGCCGTGGGAGGTGGCGGCCACCATCGCGTTCTTGGCCAGCGACTACTCCAGTTACCTGACCGGCGAGGTGATCTCGGTCTCGAGCCAGCACCCATGACCGCGCAGCGCCCCGCGGCTCCGGCGAACACCCGACGTGACGAGCTCCTGCGTCTCGCCGCGGCGATGTTCGCCGAACGGGGCCTGCGGGCGACGACGGTGCGTGACATCGCCGACTCGGCCGGCATTCTGTCCGGCAGTCTGTATCACCACTTCTCCTCGAAGGAGGAGATGGTCGACGAGGTGCTGCGCGGCTTCCTGGACTGGCTGTTCGACCGATACCAGCAGATCGTGGCTACCGAACCGAACCCGCTGGAGCGGCTCAAGGGACTGTTCATGGCGTCGTTCGAGGCGATCGCCACCCGTCATGCCGAGGTGGTGATCTACCAGGACGAGGCCAAACGGCTGTCGTCACAACCGCGGTTCGCCTATGTGGAGGAACGCAACAGGCAACAACGCAAGATGTGGGTCGACGTGCTGACCGAGGGCATCGAACAGGGGTTGTTCCGTCCCGACGTCGACGTCGACCTGGTGTACCGGTTCATCCGGGACACCACCTGGGTTTCGGTCCGCTGGTATCAGCCCGGGGGCCCGTTGACCGCCGAACAGGTTGGTCAGCAATATCTTTCGATCGTTCTCGGTGGTATCACCACGACACAAGGAGACTGAACAATGGCTGTCACATCTCAGGCGTACGTCATCGATGCCGCGCGCACGGCGATCGGCAAGCGCAACGGATCCCTGGCCGGGGTGCACCCCGTCGACCTCGGAGCCGCCGGCTGGCGGGGACTGTTCGACCGCGTCGACGTCGATCCGGCCGCCGTCGACGACGTCATCGCGGGCTGTGTCGACGCCATCGGCCCGCAGGCCGGCAACATCGCGCGGCTGTCCTGGCTCGCGGCCGGGTACCCGGAGGAGGTGCCCGGGGTGACCGTCGACCGGCAGTGCGGATCCAGCCAGCAGGCCATCTCGTTCGGCGCGCAGGCGATCATGTCGGGCACCGCGGACCTCATCGTCGCCGGCGGCATGCAGAACATGAGCCAGATCCCGATCAGCTCGGCCATGACCGTTGCCGAGCAGTTCGGTTTCACCTCCCCGACAAACGAATCCAAGAGTTGGCTGCACCGCTACGGCGACCAGGAGATCTCCCAGTTCCGCGGCGCGGAGATGATCGCCGAGAAGTGGGACATCTCCCGCGAGGAGATGGAGCAGTTCGCGCTGACCAGCCACCAGCGCGCCCAGGCCGCCATCCGGGCCGGGTACTTCGAGAACGAGATCATCCCGGTCGACGGCTTCGTCACCGACGAAGGCCCGCGGGAGACGTCGCTGGAGAAGATGGCCGGCCTGAAGACGCTGGTCGACGGCGGCCGGCTCACCGCCGCGATGGCCAGCCAGATCTCCGACGGCGCCAGCGCCGTGTTGTTGGCGTCCGAACAGGCCGTCAAGGACCACGGCCTGACGCCCCGTGCCCGCATCCACCACATCAGTGCGCGCGGCGCCGACCCGGTTTTCATGCTCACCGGCCCGATCCCGGCCACCCGCTATGCGCTGGACAAGGCCGGCCTGACCATCGACGACATCGACACCGTCGAGATCAACGAGGCGTTCGCTCCCGTCGTGCAGGCCTGGATCAAGGAGACCAAGGCCGACCCGGAGAAGGTGAACCCCAGCGGCGGGGCGATCGCGCTCGGACACCCCTTGGGTGCCACCGGCGCGAAGCTGTTCGCGACGATGCTGAACAACCTGGAGCGCATCGGTGGCCGCTACGGCCTGCAGACGATGTGCGAGGGCGGCGGCACCGCCAACGTCACGATCATCGAAAGGCTCTGAGCCCGAACCTCAGTGGTCGTGCAGGATGACGCCGCGGATGTTGCGTCCGTCCCGCATGTCCTGATATCCCTCGTTGACCTCGGCCAGCTTGTACTCGTGGGTGACGGTTTCGTCGAGTAGCAGCTTGCCCTCGCGGTAGAGCGACAGCAACCGCGGGATGTCGGCGCGGGGGTTGGCCTCCCCGTAGAGGCTGCCCAGCAGCCGCTTCTGGAACAGCGTGAACATCATCATGCCCAGTGTCGGCTGATTGTCCGCCATGGTGGACAGCGCTGTCATCACCACCGCGCCGCCCTTGCGGATGATGTTCGCGGCCTCCTCGAGCATCGAGCCTTCCAGCAGGCCGACGGTCAGGATGGCAGAGTCGGCCATGACCCCGTGGGTCAGGTCGGCGACCAGGGCGGTGGCCCCCTCCATCGACGTGACGAAGTGGGTGGCGCCGAATCGGAACGCCAACTCCCGCTTGGCCTCCACCGGTTCGACGACGACGATCTTCTCGGCGCCGGCCAGCCGGGCACCCTGGATCGCGCCGCTGCCGATGCCGCCCAACCCGATGATCACCACGGTGTCGCCGGGGGACACGTCGGCGGTGTTGACCGCCGAACCCCACCCTGTGGTGACTCCGCAGCCCAGCAGGCAGGCGCGTGACAGCGGGATGTCGTCGTCGATCTTGACGATCGACGCTTCGGGGACGGAGCCCATCTGCGAGAACGTCCCCACGAACGCCATCGCTCCCACGTTCTGGCCGCGTGCCCGGCGCCGGTAGGTACCGTCGACCTGGGTGCCCGCCATGATCAGGGCGCCCAGATCGCACAGGTTCTGGTGACCGGTGGAGCAGAACCGGCAGCGGCCGCAGGCCGGCAGGAAGGATGCGACGACGTGATCGCCGGGTGCCAGGCCGACGACACCGGCGCCGACCTCGCGCACGATCCCGGCCCCTTCGTGTCCACCGATCAGGGGCAGCGGGGCAGGCAGATCACCGGTGCGGATGTGTTCGTCGGAGTGGCACAGGCCGGTGGCCTCCCAGGACACCAGGACCTCGCCGTCACCGGGCGGATCGAGGTCGATTTCTTCGACGGTCCACTCGGACCCGTACTCCCACAGGATGGCGGCGTTGGTCTTCATGGTTCGGCAGTCTAAGAAGACGCGGGTCCGCTGCGGGCGGGTTTACCCCGACTGGACTCGCCGCAGCGCGGATCAAGCGATGAAGCCGGACGCCTTCTGGAGATGCTCGACAGCCTCGGCCACGATCGCGGGGACCAACTCGGCGCACGAGGGCAGGTCGTCGAGCATGCCCGCCACCTGCCCGGACGCCAGCACCCCGGCATCGGTGTTGCCCTCGACCAGGCCGGCCTTGAGCAGCATCGGCGTGTTCGCCGCCATGATCACTTGCGACCAGCTCAGGTCTTTTCCGTGACGCATCTCCATGCCGTCACTGATCATCGAACGCCACGACATCTTCGACATCTTCTTGAACTTCTGGGCATTGAGCACCGCCGCCGACAGGCCTCGCAGCGGCGAGCCGCTCTCGAGCTTCTCGACCAACCCGGTACGCAACACCCGGTGGGGCATGCCGTCGACCTTGGTCGAGACCACTGTCCCGTCGAGTGCGGACGCGAGATACCGCTGCTTGACCGAGTCGGGGACGGTCGAGTCCGACGTCAACAGGAAGCGGGTGCCCATGGCGACGCCCGCGGCCCCGTAGGACAACGCGGCGGCGAGTCCCCGGCCGTCGAAGAAGCCGCCCGCAGCGACCACCGGCATACCGGTGTCGGCCACCGCGTCGAGGACCGACGGCAGCAGCAACGTCGTGGCGATCGGTCCGGTGTGGCCGCCGCCTTCGCCGCCCTGCACGATGACGGCGTCTGCGCCCCAGCCGGCGACCTTCTTGGCGTGCTTGGCCAGCCCGACCGACGGGATGACGACGACGCCGGCATCTTTGAGCTTGGCGATGAGGTCCGGCTTGGGAGCCAGGGCGAAGGAGGCGACTTTGACTCCTTCGCTGATCAGGAGGTCGACGCGGTCGTTCGCGTCGCCGGCGTCGGCGCGGATGTTGATGCCGAACGGTTTGTCGGTCGCGGCCTTGACCTTGCCGACAGCGGTTTTCAGTTCGTCGAGGGTCATGGTCGCCGACGCCAAGATCCCCAGGCCGCCGGCGTTGGACGTCGCTGACACCAGCCGAGCACCGGCCACCCATCCCATGCCGGTCTGCACGACCGGATGTTCGATGCCGACCAGTTCGGTCAGCGGGGTCTTCAGCCGCGACGTCACGCTGGATCTCCGTTTCTCGCGCAAGCCCTCATGACCGAACCTCTTTGTCGCGCAGCGACTTGGGGTCGATGACCTCGCGCAGCAGTTTCTGCTCGTCACCCGTGGGAAGCCGGGTGGTGTCGGCGGTGTCGAGCCCGTGCACGTCGAAGGAGGTGTTCTCGGCGACCTGTTCGGCCGTCACCCCGGGATGCAGCGACACCGCACGCATCTGGTGGTCCGGGCCGTTGAAGTCGAACACGCCCAGGTTGGTCACCACCCGGTAGACGTTGACGAAGCGGTAGGCCGGGTTGTCGGGATCGACCTTGTCCCAGCCTATTCCGGACACGATATCGACGGAGTCACCGAAAACGCGCTTGGAGTGATTGCCCACCCAGTAGCTGGTGGCGTGGTTGATCGAGTTGCCGGGTGCGCCCCGGACCCCGAACATCTGGCGGGTCGGATGTTGCAGCGGTCCGAAGGCCGACAGGTTCTGGTTGCCGTAACGGTCGATCTGGTTGGCGCCCATCACCACATGGCGGCGGCCCCAGGCCAGTGTCTCGAACACCCGCCCGAAGGGCATCCAGCCCTCGATCGCCGCGGACGCTCCGATGGCGGGGGTGTCCGCGATGAGCCGCGCCTCGCCGTCGGTCAGCAGGATGTCGGGGGAGAAGGTCAGCCGGGCCAGCCGCGCGCCGACCGACACGATGGTGGTCATCGGGCTGAC
Source organism: Mycobacterium sp. G7A2 (assembly GCF_041902445.1). Classification (NCBI taxonomy): domain Bacteria; kingdom Bacillati; phylum Actinomycetota; class Actinomycetes; order Mycobacteriales; family Mycobacteriaceae; genus Mycobacterium; species Mycobacterium sp. G7A2. The sequence goes on from NZ_CP169251.1 coordinate 674,694, forward strand.
CATGATCTCGCCGGCGTCACGGAACAATTCGGCACAGGCGACAGCGCACACCTCGGCGCGGGTTGCGGACATCACTTCTGTGCCTCCTTCTGCTCCTCGGCGAAAGCGCGAACAGCCGCCTGGTAGTCGGCCTCGCTGCCCGACAGGAACCTCTGCACGAACGCCGACCAACTCTCGTCGCTGCCGGCGGCTTCGGCGTAGTGGCGCTGGAACTTCTCGTCACGGCGGTAGTCGGGTTCGGTGGTGGTGAAGTGGGCGCCGCCCGGCGCCTCGACGACCGTATCGACCATCATCCGGTTGATCAGCAGCGCCTGCGGCGGAACCGATTTGACCAGTTCCTCGGTGCTGACCACGTTCTCCACCGACAGCAGGCGACGCTGCGCCGACATCAAGAACAGATCGTCGAAGTACGGATCGATGCCGGTGTAGGCCGCGTTGCCGGCCGAATCGCCGAGGTTCATGTGCACGAAAGCGGCATCGAGGTTCAGCGCCGGCATCGCGATGAGTTCCTCGTAGCCGGAACCGGTCTGGTAAGGCGAGCGGACCGTCTTGAGTTCATCTCCCCAGAAGGTCCGCACGTCGCTGCCGAGACCGGCCCGGATCGGCAGGAACGGGAGTCGTTGGGCGGCGGCCTGCAGCCCGCAGCGCAGCATGCCCTCGTCCATCTCGCGGGCTTCGATCGTGCCGGACGTGCGCGCCTTGGCGAACCACGGATCGTAGAACGGCGGCGAATCCAGCGACACGAAGCCGTAGTACGCGCGTTTGACCTTGCCTGCCGAGCACAGCAGGCCGAGGTCGGGGCCGCCGTAGGTGACCACGGTCAGGTCGGTCACGTCGGTGCGCAGCAGTGCCCGCACGAATGCCATCGGCTTGCGCCGTGAACCCCATCCGCCGATGCCGATGGTCATGCCGCTCTCGATGGAGGCGACGGCCTCGTCGATCGTGGTTCTCTTGTCGCTCACGCCTTTTCCCCCTTCGACGTCCCCGCGAACGCGTCGCGGTGCTCGTCTGCGACGCCGGCGAGGTTCAGCTCGAACGTGAAGCCCTGCTCCATCCGGTAGCTCGAGTTGACCCGCTGCACGTCGATGAAGTTCAGCGCCTCCTTGGCGGCCCGGATCACCCGGGTGTCCTTGGCGGCGATGTCCCGCGCGACGCGCAGCGCCGCCTCGTCGAGATCGGCACGTGGCACGACCTCGTGCACCGAACCGTGATGCCGCAGCGTTTCCGCGTCCACGGTCGCGGCGGTGAAGAACAGCCGGCGCATCATGTGCTGGGGAACCAGGCGGGACAGATGGGTGGCCGCGCCGAGCGCACCGCGCTCGACCTCGGGCAACCCGAACTTCGCGTCGTCCGAGGCGACGATCACGTCGGCGTTGCCGACCAGGCCGATGCCGCCGCCGACGCAGAAGCCGTTGACGGCCGCGACGACCGGCACCGCACATTCGTACACCGCCCGGAACGCCTCGTAGCAGCCGCGGTTGGCGTCGATCAGCGCGGTGAAACCCTCGGTGTTCTGCATCTCCTTGATGTCGACGCCGGCGTTGAAACCGCGCCCCTCGGCGCGCAGCACGACGACATGGGTGCTGAGGTCTCGTCCGGCCGCAGTGATCGTGTCGGCGAGTTCGAACCAGCCGCGTGACGGGATGGCGTTCACGGGCGGGTAGTCGACGGTCACCGAGACGATGCCCGGCTCCACGGTTTTCGTGGCGATGCTCATCGCTGAACTCCTGGGTCTGCTGGGGTGGCTACCTAAGCAAGCACTTGCTTGGTACGCTAGCACAGTGACTGACGCCGTCGACAGTGCTGTCAAGCTGGGCCTGGAAGGCCGCGTCGTGCTGGTGACGGGGGGTGTGCGCGGCGTCGGTGCCGGCATCAGCGCGGTCTTCGCCGGCCAGGGCGCGACGGTCGTGACCTGCGCACGGCGCCCCGTCGAGGGGTCGCCGTGGGACTTCCATTCATGCGACATCCGCGACGACGACGCCGTCAAGACGCTCATCGACACGATCGTCGCCGATCACGGCCGTCTCGACGTCGTGGTCAACAACGCCGGCGGCTCACCGCACGTACCCGCTGCCGAGGCATCGGCCAAGTTCAGCCGCAAGATCCTCGAGCTGAACCTGCTTGGTGCCCTGTCGGTGTCGACCCACGCCAACGAGGTCATGCAGGGCCAGGAGTCGGGCGGCGCGATCGTCAACATCGGCAGCGTCAGCGGCCGGCGTCCCACCCCGGGCACGGTGGCCTACGGTGCGGCCAAGGCCGGCATGGAGAACATCACCGCAACGCTGGCCGTCGAGTGGGCGCCCAAGGTCCGCGTCAACAGTGTCGTCGTCGGCATGGTCGAGACCGAACAGGCCGACCTGTTCTACGGTGACGCCGACTCCATCGCGGCGATCTCGCAGAACGTTCCGTTGGGCAGGCTCGCCAAACCGGCCGACATCGGCTGGGCCACAGCGTTTTTGGCGTCCGACGCGGCGTCGTACATCAGTGGTGCGTCGCTCGAGGTGCACGGCGGGGGCGAGCCGCCGCACTATCTGTCGACCACCACCGCCGACATCAAAAAGTAGAAGGAGACTCTGGCAATGGGACTGCTTGACGGCCGCGTGGTCATCGTGACGGGTGCAGGTGGCGGGATCGGCCGGGCGCACGCGCTGGCCTTCGCCGCCGAAGGCGCCCGCGTGGTGGTCAACGACATCGGGGTGGGCCTCGACGGATCACCCGCCGGGGGCGGCAGCGCCGCGCAGGGCGTCGTGGATGAAATCGTCGCCGCCGGAGGAGAAGCGGTCACCAGCGGTGCCAACGTCGCTGACTGGGCGCAGGCCGAGGGGCTGATCCAGACCGCCGTCGAGAACTTCGGTGGGCTGGACATCCTGGTGAACAACGCGGGGATCGTGCGGGATCGCATGTTCGCCAACACCAGTGAAGAGGAGTTCGACGCGGTCACCGCGGTGCACCTCAAGGGACACTTCGCCACGATGAAACACGCCGGTGCCTACTGGCGGGCGAAGTCCAAGGCCGGGGACACCGTCGACGCGCGCATCATCAACACCAGCTCCGGCGCCGGGCTGCAGGGCAGCGTCGGGCAGGCCAACTACAGCGCGTCCAAGGCAGGCATCGCCGCGTTGACCTTGGTGGCCGCGGCCGAGATGGGCCGCTACGGAGTGACGGTCAATGCGATCGCCCCGTCGGCGCGTACCCGCATGACCGAGACGGTGTTCGCCGAGATGATGTCCACCCAGGACGCCGAGTTCGATGCGATGGCGCCGGAGAACGTCTCCCCGCTGGTGGTGTGGCTGGGCAGCGCCGAGGCTCGCGAGGTCACCGGCAAGGTGTTCGAGGTCGAGGGCGGCAAGATCCGCGTCGCTGAGGGATGGGCACACGGTCCCGAGATCGACAAGGGCGCCCGCTGGGATCCGGCCGAACTCGGTCCGGTGGTCAGCGACCTGCTGGCCAAGGCGCGCCCCCCGGTGCCGGTCTACGGCGCCTGAGCGGCGTCACCTCTTCAGCCGGCGGCTTCCGGCGTGCCAGTCCTCCTGCTTGCCGACCTCGCCGACGTCGACGCCGAGACCCGCCAGCTGCGGCAACTCGCGCAGCGAGCGTTTCAGTTCGGCGAATCCCGCGAACGAGGCGAGCCCGATCACGTGGTCCCACAGCGTGATCGCGTCGTCCGGATCGGGGAGGCGGCTGATCACCGGCCCGAAGAACGCCGTGCCCTCCGGCGGCTGGAAATGCAGGATCGGGGTGCCCACGTCGCGTCCGGTGAGAGAAAGAGCTTCGTCGGTCTCGGCGCGCACCTGCTCGTCGAGGGTGGCATCGTCGAGCGCGCGGACCAGGTCAGCGGGAAGCCCGGCCTCGGCCAGTAGCGGGGCAACGAGCCGCTCGGCCCCCTGCGCAGCCGCCGTGAGCGGGTCGGCGTCATGGCGGGTGTCGAAGATGTGCGCGCCGATCGCTTCGTAGAGGCTGCCCACCGCGGCCCGTCCATGCTCGGAACGCACCCGCGTCATCATCCGCAGCAACCGCAACCCCGCAGTGTGTCCGGCCTCGTACTCCGGCGGGAAATGACTCGCGTAATCAATGTGCGCGTTGAGGATTCGCAACGAGACGAATCGCCAATCGACCCGATAGTCCCGCTGCGCGGCCACCATCCGCACCCACTTGCTGGTCATCCATGCGAACGGGCACACCGGGTCGAAGTAGAAGTGCAGATCGAACTCACGCTGCTCCGTGGGCGTCGCCATGACGCCAGTCTAGGTGCGCGCGTTCTCAGACCGGATCGCAGAGGATGATCGGGATCTTCCGGTCGGTCCAGGAACGGTAGTTGGCGAAGTCGGGGTAGATCGCGTCCAGCTTGGGCCAGTACTCGTCCCGCTCAGAGTCGGTCGCGTCGCGGGCCGTCAACTCGAGCACCTCGTTCTTGATCTGGAACTTCACCCGCGGATCGGCCTGGATGTTCAGGTACCACATCGGATTGGTCGCCCGACCGCCCTGCGAGGCGACGAGAACGATGCGGTTGCCCTCCCGCAGGAACAGCAGCGGACTGTCCCGGGGCTGTCCCGACTTGCGTCCGGTCGTGGTCAGGATGCCCACCGGCGGCGGAGCGGAGAACCGGTTGGACCCGCCGCGCCAGCTGTAGCCCAGCCGGCCGCCGGTCGCCTTGTAGATCCACGTGTTGAAACGCGACATCCACTTGATGGCGGTTCCGGTCTGCTTGGAGTTCAAGCCCTTGGGTGCAGTGGCCACGGCAGAGACCTTATCTGGTCAGAAACGGTCGGATGGAGGCGTTGATGTGATGGATCTGCGCGCGCCCCGACGGATCGTCGGCGGGAATGAGGAACGTCTCGTCGACGTGCGCGCCGACCTTGCGGCCCGCGAGCGACGGTTTGGTCGACAGGTCGAATCGAGCCCGCACCGTGTCCCCGTCGACGCTGAACTCGGGAGTGCTGACCGACTCGATCACGCGAAACTGCAGTCCTCGATTCAGGCTGCGGCGCAGATGGTTTCCGGAGAATCCGGTCTTGAGGCCCATCTCCACCCTGGTGCAGCCTGGTGCGAACGGTACGGCGTCGGCGTCGTGGCTGGCCAGGGCGCTGATGTAGGCCTGTGCCGCCGCGATGCGGTCGGTGTCGGCGATCACAGGCACGCTCAGATCCGCTCGATGATCGTCCCGGTCGACAGCGCCCCGCCGGCGCACATCGTGATCAGCGCGGTGGTCTTGTCGGTGCGCTCGAGTTCGTGCAGCGCGGTGGTGATCAGCCGGCTGCCGGTGCTGCCCACCGGATGTCCGAGCGCGATGGCGCCACCGTTGACGTTGACGGTGTCCATGTCGGGCTCGTGCACCCGGGCCCAGGACAGCACCACCGACGCGAACGCTTCGTTGATCTCGGTGATGTCGATGTCGCCGATCTTCATGCCGGCCTTCTCGAGCACCTTCGTCGTCGACTGCACGGGGCCGTCGAGGTGGTAGTAGGGCTCGGCCCCGACCAGCGCCTGGCTGACGATGCGGGCGCGGGGCTTGAGACCGAGCGCTTTGGCTTTGTCCTCGTCCATCCACAGGACCGCCGCGGCACCGTCGGAGATCTGCGACGACGTTCCGGCAGTGTGGATTCCGCCCTCCATGACCGGCTTCAGCGATGCCAGGCCCTCCAGCGTGGTGTCGCGCAGACCCTGATCGCGGGTGACCGGCGCCCGCTCGGCGGTGGGCTGCTTGTTCTCGTCGAGCACCGGGGCCTCGATGGGGCTGATCTCGCGGTCGAATCGACCCTCGGCCCAGGCCTGCTGGGCCTTGCGCTGCGAGTCCAGGCCGAAGCGGTCGATGTCCTCGCGGGTGATGCCGCGCCGCTTGGCGATCCGCTCGGCGGCGGTGAACTGGTCGGGCAGGTCGATGTCCCACGACGAGGGCCGGATGATGCTGCGGTCGGGTCCGGCGTTGGCGCCGAGACCGACCCGGCTCATCGCCTCGATGCCGCAGGCGATGCCGACGTCGATGGCGCCGGTGGCGATCAAGCCGGCGATCAAGCCGTTGGCCTGTTGACCGCTGCCGCACTGGCAGTCGACGGTGGCCGCGCCGACGTGGTCGGGCAGCCCGGCCACCAGCCATCCCACCCGGGTGATGTTGTTGGACTGTTCGCCGAACTGCGTGACGCATCCGCCGATGACCTGCTCGACGGCGCCGGGGTCGATGCCGGCCTTCTCGACCAGTGCTTTCTGCACGGCGCCCAGCAATTCGGTCGCATGCAGGCCTGACAACCAACCGTTGCGCTTGCCGATGGGGCTGCGGGTGGCTTCGACGATGACAGGGTTACCCATTCCGCCAGGCTAGAACACGTTTCATTACTCTGACAAGCGACGATGCACGCACGCCTTTGATCTGCGGTGGAGGCATGTTTTACTGGCACTAGAACACGTTGCAACTACAGGAGTGCGCACGTATGCCAGGACCGTCCTCATGCCCGATCTCGTCGGACTTCGACTTCCTCGATCCGGACGTCAACCTCAAAGCCCTGCCCATCGCCGAACTCGCCGAGCTGCGCAAGTCCGAGCCCATCCACTGGGTTGACGTGCCCGGTGGCACGGGTGGCTTCGGAGACAAAGGCTACTGGCTGGTCACCAAGCACGCCGACGTCAAGGAGGTGTCCAAGCGCAGCGACATCTTCGGCAGTTCACCCGACGGCGCCATCCCGGTGTGGCCGCAGGAGATGACCCGCGACGCGATCGACCTGCAGAAGAACGTGTTGCTGAACATGGACGCGCCGCAGCACACGCGGCTGCGCAAGATCATCTCGCGTGGTTTCACCCCACGCGCCATCGGCCGCCTGAAGGATGAGCTGAACGAACGGGCTCAGAACATCGCCCGCGAGGCTGTGGCCGCGGGCACGGGCGACTTCGTCGAGCGGGTTTCCTGCGAGCTGCCGCTGCAGGCCATCGCCGAACTGCTCGGCGTCCCGCAGGATGACCGCGACAAGCTCTTCCGCTGGTCCAACGAGATGACCGGCGGCGAGGACCCGGAGTACGCCGACATCGACCCGGCCATGTCGTCCTTCGAGTTGATCACCTACGCGATGAAGATGGCCGAGGAGCGGAGCAAGAATCCGACCGAGGACATCGTCACGAAGCTGATCGAGGCCGACATCGAGGGCGAGAAGCTCTCCGACGACGAGTTCGGGTTCTTCGTCATCATGCTGGCAGTGGCCGGCAACGAGACGACCCGCAACTCGATCACCCACGGCATGGTCGCGCTGGCGAACAACCCGCAGCAGTGGGAGCTGTACAAGAAGGACCGTCCGGAGACCACCGCCGACGAGATCATCCGCTGGGCCACCCCGGTATCGGCGTTCCAGCGCACCGCGCTGGAGGACACCGAGCTGTCGGGTGTGCAGATCAAGAAGGGGGAGCGGGTGGTGATGTCCTACCGCTCGGCCAACTTCGACGAAGAGGTCTTCGACGATCCGCACACGTTCAACATCCTGCGCGACCCGAATCCGCACGTCGGGTTCGGCGGCACCGGAGCCCACTACTGCATCGGCGCGAACCTGGCCCGGATGACGATCAACCTGATCTTCAACGCCGTCGCCGACCACATGCCTGATCTGAAGCCGATCGGCGAGCCCGAGCGGCTACGGTCGGGGTGGCTCAACGGCATCAAGCACTGGCAGGTGGACTTCACCGGCACATGTCCGGTCACCAGCTGACGAGGTAACTGACCTTTCCCGGGATCAAGGAGGATTCGGGTGGACTTCAGTCCAGACGAAGGGCAGCAGGCGGTCGCCGACGTGGTGACGTCGGTGCTCGGTCGCGACAACAGCTGGGACGCGCTGGTCAGCGGTGGGGTCACCGCACTGGCCGTCCCGGAACGCCTGGGTGGTGACGGCGTCGGTCTGGCCGAGATCACGGCGGCGCTGACCGAGATCGGCAGACACGGCACCGTCAGCCCGGCGTTGATGACGCTGGGTGCGACAGCGGTGCTGCTGGATCTCGCCGACGACGCCCAGCAGGACCGCTATCTGGCCGGCGTGGGCAAGGGGGCGGTGTTGTCGCTGGCGCTGAGTGAACCCGGGCGCGCCCTGCCCGAGCACCCTGGTGTCGCGCTGGCTGACGGCAAGCTCACCGGCACCAAGGTCGCGGTCGGGTATGCGCAGCAGGCGGAGTGGCTGCTCGTCACCACCGACAGCGGCGTCGTGGTCGTCCCCGCCGGAGCGGACGGCGTCACCGCCGCGAAGACGCCGGCGTCCAACGGCGCCGACGAGTACGTGGTCACCTTCGACGGCGTCGCCGTCGACGGAGCCGATGTCCTCGCCGGCGCGTCGGTGACGCGGGTCAACCAGCTCGTGCTCGCCGTCACCGGAGCGCTTGCGGCCGGTCTGGTCGCCGGCGCGTTGCGGCTGACGGCCGACTACGTCGCCACCCGTGAGCAGTTCGGCAGGCCGCTGTCGACCTTCCAGACCGTGGCCGCGCAACTCTCCGAGGTGTACATCGCCTCGCGCACGATCTCGTTGCTCGCCGACTCGGTGGCGTGGCGGCTGTCCGAGGGGCTCGACGCCGACGACGATCTCGCGATCCTCGGGTACTGGCTGACGTCGCAGGCGCCGCCGGCGATGCGGCTGTGCCACCACCTGCATGGCGGCATGGGAATGGACATCACCTACCCGATGGACCGCTACTACTCCTCCATCAAGGACCTCACCCGGCTGCTGGGTGGTCCGACGCATCGCCTCGATCTGGTGGGAGCCTGATGTACATCGAACTCACCCCTGAACAGCGCCAGCTGCAAGCTGAACTGCGTCAGTACTTTTCGACGCTCATCACGCCCGACGAAGCCGCGGCGATGGAATCCGACCGCCACAACGAGGCCTACCGCACGGTCATCAAGCGGATGGGTTCCGACGGCAAGCTGGGCGTCGGCTGGCCCAAGGAGTACGGCGGGCTGGGCTTCGGCCCGGTCGAGCAGCAGATCTTCGTCAACGAGGCCAACCGCGCCGACGTGCCGCTGCCTCTGGTCACACTGCAGACCGTGGGACCCACGCTGCAGGTGTACGGCACCGACGAGCAGAAGAAGAAGTTCCTCCCCGGGATCCTCTCCGGCGACATCCATTTCGCGATCGGATACTCCGAGCCGGAGGCCGGCACCGACTTGGCCTCGCTGCGCACCACAGCCGTTCGTCACGGTGACGAGTTCATCGTCAACGGGCAGAAGATGTGGACCACGGGCGCCCACGACGCCGACTACATCTGGCTGGCGTGCCGCACCGACCCGGATGCGCCGAAACACAAGGGCATCTCGATCCTCATCGTCGACACCAAGGATCCGGGTTATTCCTGGACGCCGATCATCCTGTCGGACGGGGCGCACCACACCAACGCCTCCTACTACAACGACGTGCGGGTGCCCGCCGACATGCTGGTCGGTGAGGAGAACGGCGGCTGGAAGCTGATCACCACCCAGCTCAACCACGAGCGGGTCGGACTGGGGCCGGCCGGACGGATCGCCGGCATCTACGACCAGGTGCACACGTGGGCTTCGAAGCCAGGTTCTGATGGGGTGACCCCGATCGACCAGCCCGCGGTGCAACGCCTGCTGGCGCAGATCAAGGCGATCTGGCGGGTCAACGAACTGCTGAACTGGCAGGTGGCCGCCTCCGGAGAGACCATCGCCGTGGCCGACGCCGCGGCCACCAAGGTCTTTTCCACCGAACGGATCCAGGAAGTGGGCCGGCTCGCCGAGGAGATCGTCGGAGGTTACGGGAACCCGGCCGACACCGAGACTGCCGAACTGCTCGACTGGCTGGACAAGATGACCAAACGCAATCTGGTCATCACCTTCGGTGGCGGCGTCAACGAAGTGATGCGGGAGATGATCTCCGCCTCGGGCCTGAAGGTGCCGAGGGTGATCCGGTGAGCACCGATCTGCAGCAGGGCATCGACGCGATCAAGGCGGACGGTAAGAGCGAGCCGCGTACCGGCCGGGATCCGGTGAACCAGCCGATGATCCATCACTGGGTGGACGCCATCGGTGACAAGAATCCGATCTACGTCGACGAGGAGGCTGCCAAAGCGGCTGGGCACGCCGGGATCGTGGCGCCTCCGGCGATGATCCAGGTGTGGACGATGGGCGGCCTCGGACAGGGCCGCGCTGATGACGACCCGCTTTCGAAGATGATGAACCTGTTCGACGACGCCGGCTATGTCGGAGTGGTGGCGACCAACTGTGAGCAGACCTACCACCGGTACCTGACCCCAGGTGAGCAACTCACCGTTCACGCCGAGATCACCGATGTGGTGGGACCCAAGCAGACCGCGCTGGGCGAGGGCTTCTTCATCAACCAGCTCATCACCTGGACAGTGCCCAACGGTTCGACCGACGACGAGACCGTCGCCGAGATGAACTGGCGCATCATGAAGTTCAAGCCTCGGGCCGAGGCGGAGTCGGACGTCCCCGAGGACCTGGACCCGGACAAGCTGATGCGGCCGGCCTCGTCGAAAGACACCCAGTTCTTCTGGGACGGCGTCAACGCTCATGAGCTGCGGATCCAGCGACGCCCAGACGGTTCCCTGCAGCATCCGCCGGTGCCCGCGGTCTGGAAGGACCACGAAGAAGGGGTGGCGCCGTCCGATTATCTCGTCTCCTCGGGCAACGGCACGGTCTACAGCTATGTGGTGCATCACGCGCCGAAGGTGCCCGGCCGGAGCCTGCCCTTCGTGATTGCCCTCGTCGAGCTGGACGAGGGTGTGCGGATGCTCGGCGAACTACGTGGCGTCGACCCCAGCGAAGTTCAGATCGGAATGCCGGTGCGCGCAACGTATATCGATTTCCCCGACAGCGACATCAGCCCCGCGTGGACCCTGTACGCCTGGGAGGCCGCCCGATGACCGCCCCCGGCGCGGCCCCGGTTCTCGAGGTGGGCGCCACCCTGCCCGAACTCAAGATCTACGGCGACCCGACGTTCATCGTGTCCACGGCCATCGCGACCCGCGACTACCAGGACGTGCACCACGACCGGGACAAGGCGCAGGCCAAGGGCTCCAAGGACATCTTCGTCAACATCCTGACCGACACCGGTCTGGTGCAGCGTTACCTCACCGACTGGGCGGGCCCGGCGGCACGGATCACCTCGATCGGGCTGCGCCTGGGGGTGCCGTGGTACGCCTACGACACCATCATGTTCACCGGTGAGGTCACCGCCGTCGACGGCGGTGTCGCCACCGTGAAGGTCGTCGGCGCCAACAGCCTCGGCAACCACGTCATCGCCACGGCGACGCTCGATCTCGGTTCTTCGCGCGAGCGCTCATCACAAGAACTGGGGGACCGCTGATGCTCTCCGGCAAGGCCGCGATCGCCGGTATCGGCGCGACCGACTTCTCGAAGAACTCCGGCCGCAGCGAGCTTCGCCTGGCGGCCGAGGCGGTGCTCGACGCGCTCGACGACGCTGGGCTCGCGCCGTCGGACGTCGACGGGCTGGTCACCTTCACCATGGACTCCAACCTGGAAACCGCGGTGGCGCGGGCCACCGGAATCGGTGATCTGACGTTCTTCAGCCAGATCGGTTACGGCGGTGGTGCGGCGGCGGCCACCGTCCAGCAGGCGGCGCTGGCCGTGGCCGCCGGAGTCGCTGAAGTGGTGGTGGCCTATCGGGCCTTCAACGAGCGCTCGGAACACCGGTTCGGACAGGTGATGACGGGTCTGACCGTCAACGCCGATTCGCGCGGCGTCGAGTACAGCTGGTCCTACCCGCATGGTCTGAGCACCCCGGCGGCGTCGGTGGCGATGATCGCGCAGCGCTACATGCACGAATACGGGGCCACCAGCGCGGATTTCGGTGCAGTGTCGGTCGCCGACCGCAAGCACGCCGCGAACAACCCGAAGGCGCACTTCTACGGCAAGCCGATCACCATCGAGGACCACCAGAACTCGCGGTGGATCGCCGAACCACTGCGGCTGCTCGACTGCTGCCAGGAGACCGACGGTGGTGTCGCCATCGTCGTCACCACGCCGGAGCGGGCCAAGGACCTCAAACACCGCCCGGTGACCATCGAAGCGGCTGCTCAGGCCGCCGGCGCCGACCAGTTCACCATGTACTCGTACTACCGCGAGGAGCTCGGCCTGCCCGAGATGGGCCTGGTGGGCCGCCAGCTGTGGGAGCAGAGCGGTCTGTCGCCCAACGACATCCAGACCGCCGTCCTCTACGACCACTTCACGCCCTACACGCTGATCCAACTCGAGGAGCTCGGCTTCTGCGGTAAGGGCGAGGCGAAGGACTTCATCGGCGGTGGTGCGATCGAGATCGGCGGAAGGTTGCCGATCAACACCCACGGCGGGCAGCTCGGTGAGGCCTACATCCACGGCATGAACGGCATCGCCGAAGGGGTCCGTCAGCTGCGAGGCACGTCGGTCAACCCGGTACCGGACGTGGAGCATGTTCTGGTCACCGCGGGTACCGGGGTGCCCACCTCCGGCCTGATCCTGGGTTGAGCCGGGGTCGCCACGAAGGTGTGGCTCACCCGTCTGGACTGTGGGGCCAACTAGGCTTGGCCCGATGAGCTCCGACGAGCCGGCGCCCGACGACGACACCGGGCCGCTACCGGTCGAAAACAGAGCGCCGCAGACCGGCGGTGCGGGGGAACGCCGGTTCGATGCCCCCCTGTCGGTGAATCCACGGCCGGTGCACAAGGACCGCCGCCCTGTGCTGCTGGTGGCCGTGGCCACGGTCGCGGTGCTGGCACTCGGCTTGCTCGCGTGGCTGTTCTGGCCGGCGCCGGACCCCGAGGACACGCCGACCGGTTCGATCGCCTCCGGGACGCCGTTGGGCTCCGAGGTTCCGGAGACGGAGGCGTCCGACGCGGCGGCCGAGCGCCTGCGCGGGATCCTTCCGCGCGGCTACCCCCCAGGTGCCTGCGAGGAGGTGGCCCCGCGCGACGGCGCCTCGGCGACGGTCAGGTGTCAGAAGAACGACGATCCGGGGGGCCCGCTGTCGGCGACGTACACGCTGGCCACCGACGAAGAAGCGCTCGAAGTGATGTTCGCCGATGTGGTCGACGCGTTGGCGGTGGTCGACTGCCCGGGCAACATCCAGTCACCAGTTCTCTGCCCGACAGGCGTGTCGAACGCGTTCGGGGATTCGGGTCGGTGATGATGAGGGCAACGCCCGTGAGGTGAGAGGAAAACCGGTGATGGCTGGTGACATGGCTGATGGTTGGACTCTTCATTTCTACGATTTCCGGCAGCGGTTTGCGCCCGTGGACGATGTGGTTCCTGGGTTGGGCGATATCCCGGCGTGGGCGAAGCGCAACGGTGCGCGTGACGGCACCCCGTTCTTTCTGGATCCCTGGGGCCGCGCGGATGCGCTGGTGAACGCCTACTGGCGGGACCCGCTGGTGAGGGGACGGGCGACGGGTACGGTGCGTCGGTATGCCTTGTCGTTGAAGGTGTGGCTGGATTTCCTGCACGTCCTGGGCGTTGGATGGGGGCAGGCGTCGCGCTCGGAACTGGCTGCCTTCAAGGAGTGGCGTTTATCGGCGCGGGAGAACCCACAGCATGTGAGCGCTGATACTTTTTGCGTCGATCGCGCGGCGATCCGCGGGTTTTACTGGTGGGCGGCCGAGCAGCATGGAATCGACAACCCTGTCCGAGCCCGCGCGCTCGCCACGTCTGGAGGTATTGGGGGTCACGCCGCGCTGGAGAGCACTCCCGCCGGGATGCGCAGATCCGACGTGAAATGGCTGACGCCGCAGGCATTTCGGTTATGGCGGAATCTGGGGTTGCGTGGGTTCACGGTGGAAGGCTTGCCGCGCCACGATTGGCGGGGAGTAACTGAGGATCGCGATGTCGCGTTCGTGGAGGGGTTGTTCGGGACGGGTTTGCGAATTGGCGAGTGGGCTGCAATGTTGACCATTGAGGTGCCGCAGCCGGGATCTGAGGGACTGCTGCGTTCGCGCGTCGCGTCGCGTTGCGCGAAGAATGGGAGCGGTCGCACCTTCTGGATGCGCCGTCGTGTGGTCCAGCACGTTCACTTCTATCTGCAGGAAGGTAGTCGCAGAGCCGCTATCGCTCGCGCGCAGGACGCCGGTCGGTATGAGCACATCGCAGACCGATGGGTCCTTGAGCGTGTTCGGCGGGACGGGCAACTGGAGGTCGTCGCCGAGAATGGATCGCTTCGTAGGGTCCGTCTGGACGCACTGGGGCCATCGACGCGAATGAAACTGTTCCGCCGGGGCACTGATGGTCTGGAACCGATGTGGCTGTGGCTCAATCACGACGGGACACCTCGGCGGAAACACTCCTGGTACAAGACGTTCGACCGCGCGAACACCAGAGCCGCGAAAGCGCTTGCCGAAGCTGGAAGTCCGCCGCTGTGGTGTCGACCCCACATGCTGCGGCATTCCTTCGCGCTGCGCTGGTTTTGCATCGCCACGTTCGTCGCGTGGCGCCGGACCGACATGTTGACCAGGGAGGAGCAGCGCGACTTCCGCAACCAGCTTGGTGACGTCTGGTTTCTCCTGGCGACACTCCTCGGACATCGCAGCGCTGAAGTAACGCGCAGCGTCTACCTGGAACCGTTCCAGGTATTGCAGGTCGAGGAGCTCATCGCGCTGATGGACGCCGACGATCGAGAAGCCTTGGAACGTCTCGTCGCAACAGTGGGTATCGGCGAGTCTCGCGTGTTGGCGGTCCAACCATGACGGGTCGCCCCGCGGCGCAGCCGGATCCGTCGTGGCGGCCGGTATCGCGGCGTCGCGGGCTGATCGTGACGTTCGTCAGCGAGGACGGCACGCAGCGCAAGGACTTCGACTTCGGCTCTATGCCGGGCACCCACGGAATCCGCCACGATTTCGCGGTTGCGTTCGAGGACGCCACCGGTGTGCTGGGATCATCCAAGCGATTACGGGGCGCCGGCGCGCTGTGGCAGGCCGCCCGGCATGGCTGCTGCTGGCTGGCCGACAACCGGCCAGGCATACGAGGGCTGGCTGAAATGTCCGCTGCGGATGCCCGGCTTCTCGCTCTGTCGTGTCGGGTACCCAGCGGCCCTGGCTCGTTGCATGGCCTGAAGACCCTGCTGCGCTGCAGTCCTGTTGTCTCCCAGCCGACGCGTCAGGCGTTCACGCGCGTGCGTCACCCAAAGACGAACACGGCGCGACAACCGTATTCCGCTGATGAGCTTCGCCGCATCACCGTGGTGGCACGGGGAATGGTTCGGCGGGCGCGGACCCGGTTAGAGACTCATTGGGCAATGGTCGCCGATTATCGTGGGGGGCGTTTCGATCACCTTCCCCGCGCCGACCCGCGCCGCAGTCTGGCCGAGGCGCTGGATCATTGCGCTCGTGAGGGCGACTTCCCCCGCACCGCGTCGGGTGCCCGGGCGTTCGTGACACGGCGGGCGGTGACCGCAGCCGGTGGATGCCGCCTGATGTCGTTGCTGCATCTGACTCCCGGTGAGGCATGGGCGTTCGGTGTTCTGCTGGCGGCTTTGACCGGGCTGAACCTGTCGACGCTGGACTCGTTGGCTGCCCCGCACCGACACGCCAGCAGTCCTGCCGAACCCGGCATCGTGTTCGTCGGCGCCGACAAGCCCCGCCGTGGGAGGCGGTCGGTGATGACGGTGCCGGTGACCGCGCTGCGCCCCGAACTGCGCCCGCTTGCTGGCCAGGATCGGCGCACCGCAGTGGCCAACACGTCGCTCACCACGGCCTATGGGGTGTTCATGTCGCTGCTGGAGTTGACCGACCCGGCCCGCACGCTGACCGGAAACCAGCAAGCGTTCATCTACTACAGTGCCCAGCCCGACCACTGCGAACAGAAACTGTTCGGCTACGGAATCAGCAGCACCGCTTCCGGATTCGATGCGCGACGGCGGTGGATGACGCCGTGGCTGACCGGCGATCCCGGACACGACGAGTTGCTCTTGGGGATCAGTATGGATCGGCTGCGCAAGACCTATCTGGAGCAGGTCCGCCAGCCCATCGCGCACACCCCGGCGACGTTGGCCGGTTATCTGGGGCGTATGGAGTCTGTGCGCAACGAGGGGTTCCAGATCGTTCGCGAGGCCCTCGATGCCCAGGTCACCCAAGCACTGGCCCGCCGTGCCATGACGACACATCCAGACAACCAGGACGACGGATCCGGGCGCGACGCGGTGCTGGGCGCCTGCGCTGATTTTGACCACTCACCGGTCGACGGGAAGCGGTGCCGGCAGTCGTTCATGACGTGTCTGGACTGCAGCAACGCCCGCGCCTTCCCGCGGCATCTGCCCGTTCAACTGGTCGTTGCCGACCGGCTTCGCGAACTGCGCACGCAGATGCCGCTGGGGCAGTGGATCGCCGATCACGCGGGTCCGCTCGCGCAACTGGACGACATCTTCACCGAGTACGAGCAGGCCCAGCTGAGGGCGGCGCGCGCCGAGATCACCGACGGCGATCATCGAAAAGTGGATCTTTTGCTGGCCGGACACCTGGAAGCGTCATGACCCGCGCGGCTGTAGCACTCGACGTCGTGGCCGGTATCGGCATCGGCCCAGGAACGGAGGTGCTGCTGAACCGCACCCTGCACGTGGAGGGGGTCCGGAGCCGATTCGGTGACCCGGTGTGGGATCTGTCCGGGGCGATCAAAGACCGGCACAGCGCCCGGCAGGCCGTGCACTGGGGCCGGTTCCCGGCGCCGTTTCGCCACGCTTGCAAGCTCTACCTGTTTGCTCTACTCAACCTCGTTGATGACGCACCTCGGCTCGACAGTGCGCGATCGCTTCATCCGCACGTCAAGACGATCTTGGGCGAGCTGGTGCCGCTGCGGCGGTTCACGACGTGGCTGAGCGACGCGGGTGTGACATCGTTCGACCAGGTCAGCACCGAACACCTCGACGATTACCTGCATTACGTCACCGACGCCACCGGTGAGAGCGCCGGAACCAAACGCTGCGCGCTGCAAGCCATCAAACGGCTACACCTCTATCGGGAGGAGTTGCCCGCCCAGTGCCGGCTCCCCGCGGGCCCGCTGTGGGGCGGTGCGAGTGCACGAGGACTCGCCCACTACGAATCCTCTTGGGGCAAGCCCAACACCACCCCCCGCATCCATCCGGATGTGATGGAACCGCTGCTCTCCGGGGCGATCGCGGTCACCCACACGATCGCAGCCGACCTGCTTCCCGCCGCACGCAACCTGCTCGCGATGCGCCATCTTGCCCACCAGATCGCCCCCGCCATCCGCCGGGCGCCCACGCGCACGGTGTCGGTATTCGAGACCACCAAGGCCCAACTCGAATGCATGCTCGCTGCACTCGACCGCAACGACGCCGCACTTCCCGGGATCCGGACCGGTGAGGTGACCAGTGTCGACCTGATGGGCCTGGCGGTGGGCGGATGGATGCACCACACCGAACTGAAACGCATGAAGGAGACGCCGGTCATGTTGGCGGCATCCGGATTGCCGATAGACGTTAATCTGTTGCGTATCAACACATTCAACCACATCGGCACCAAGCCCTGGCGTGACGAGCCAGTCGATGCGCGAGAACTCGTCGGGCTGCTGCGTCATGTCACGGTTGCCTGTTTCCTCGTGATCGCCTACCTCTCGGGTGTGCGGACCGGCGAGGCCCTGAACCTGCGGCGCGGATGCATCAGCCGCGACCCCACGCTGGAGTTGACGTTCATGTCCGGGCTGCAGTTGAAGGCTGATGATGGGCGCCGACAGCGGTCACCTGCCACGATCCCGTGGGTCGTCACCGACGAAACCGCCCACGCCGTCACCGTCCTGGAACAGATCACGGTCAGCGACCTGCTCTTCCCGGCATTCAGCGTGTGCTCCCAGCAACGGTTCCTCTTCGGGGCCACCCGTACGAGAACACCCGGCTCCATCAACACCGACATCACTCGTTTCATCGACTGGTTCAACCAAGAGGTCGCTCCGGTAGTCGATCATCCGCTGATACCTGCTGATCCGTACGGCAGCATTCAAGTGCCGCGCCTGCGACGGACCCTGGCATGGCACATCGTCCGGCGGCCAGGCGGAACCATCGCTGGCGCAACGCAATACGGCCACCTGCACACACAAATGATCCACGGCTATGCCGGTGGAGCTGATTCAGGATTTCCCGACGACATCACCTTCGAACGATTTCTGCACCGCGCTGAGACCATCCACGACGATGCCCAGCGCCTCGAGGCCGGTGAACACGTCTCTGGTCCGGCCGCCGAGGAATACCGGGCTCGCATCGCGCGGGCACGCACGTTTGCGGGACTGACGGTGACCACCACCGGTCAGGTCAACGCCGCGCTATCGAACCCCGCCCTGCAGATCCACCACGGCGCGGTCCTCACCTGCGTGTTCCGACGCGCCACCGCGGCCTGCCTGCCACCCAGCGATAGTTCCGATGAACCCTCCTGGACCCGGTGCCGGCTCGGTTGCGTCAACGCCGCCCGCACCGACCGCGATGCCGTCAACCTTCGCGAGCACGTCGGCGCACTCCAGCAGGACATGGCGGCGCCCGGACTGCCCGAACCGCTGCGACAACGCATTCAGACGCGTTTGATCGAGCACCTGAAGACCCTCGCGGACCACGAATCCAGCCGCCCGACGCCAAACCCAGACCAGGACGGGGACAACGAATGACCACCGTGCGCGTTAGCGCCGCCCGAAACGAGGAGGAACGCCAACTGGTTCAGGCCGCCATCGGCCGCCTACGAGACAACCATGCCGAGCGGAGCACCGGTGCACGCACCGTCGTGGCACTGGCGGTCGAATCGGGCGTACCACGGCAAAGACTCTACGAACATCACAGCGATTTACTCAACGAGTTCAAGGCGGCGGTCGGGTGCGGACCCGTTGCCCCGAGCATCGAGGCCGTGCAACGCCAACTCGCACACGCCCGCGATCACAATCAGCAACTGGCCGCCGAGAACACTCAACTACAAGCCAAGATCAGAACACTTGCAGCGGTGATCACCGAACTCACCCACGATGCCGCCGGGACCACCGTCGTTGTTCCGATGCCACGGGGACTGTCCGATTAAGGGCAACCCTCGGGCGACGCACTGGTCGCTGCCGCAATAGACCTGGACGCGACAGTGGTCCACCGACAGGTCATCTCTGGACCGGATGAGGGTGCTGGCGCCCGGGAAGTAGCACGACGCGGGATTCTCCCGGGAGTTGCGCCTCGCAGCACGAATGGACTGAGGCGCCGACGACCCGAGGCAGGACGGCGCTTCGCGCGACAGCGCGCTTCGCCGCGGCGAAAGTGGTTCCGGATGCTCACCCATGAACGTGCGTGCAGCTTTCTTGGTGGGATGAGGGTCTGCGAGGAACCGTCACTGCTGGAGTGGCGGCGGGTACAGGGCGCTGCCGACTATTCAGTACACGGAGAACAGATTATGTGTGCCACGGCGGGCGGCCCGGCCGGGGTCAGCTTGGCTGTATTTGCATGACTACGGCCTTGGGTTCGGTGAAGAATTCGCGGCTGAAGGTGCCGCCTTCGCGGCCGATGCCGGAGTCGCCGACCCCGCCGAAGGGTGCGCGCAGGTCGCGGACGAAAAAGCAGTTGACCCACACGGTGCCGGCCCGCAGGGCGGCGGAGACCCGGTGGGCGCGGTGCAGGTTTTCGGTGAACAGCATCGCGTTTAGGCCGTAGCGGGTGTCGTTGGCCAACCGGATCGCCTCGGCCTCGGTGTCAAACGGGATCACCACCGCCACCGGGCCGAAGATCTCCTCGCGGCTGCAGCGGGCCTGCTGGCCCAGTCCGGTCACGACGGTGGGCAACACACCCCAGCCCTCGCCGAGCCCACCGGTGACGATGGAACCGCCTTCTGACTCGATGGTTTCGACGTAGCCGCGCACCTTGCGGTAGTGCTCTTGAGAGGCCAGCGGGCCGATCTGGGTGGTTTCCTGTTTGGGGTCGCCGATCACCATCGCCTGCGCCGCTTGGGTGAACCGGCGCAGGAACTCGTCGTAGATGTCGCGCTGCACATACAACCGGGACCCCGCCAGACACACCTGGCCGGTGTTGGTGAAGATCGCCTTGACCGACCACTCCACCGCGGTGTGAAGGTCGGCGTCGGCGAACACCACGTTGGCGCCTTTGCCGCCGAGCTCCAGGCTCACCGGTGTCAGGTTGCCCGCCGCTGCCCGGGCGATGATCCGGCCGGTGCCCGATTCGCCGGTGAAGGTGATCCGGTCGACGTCGGGGTTCTCGGTGAGCGCCTGCCCGGCAGAGTCGGGCCCGTAGCCGTGCACCACGTTGAGCGCGCCCGGGGGCATGCCGGCTTGGATGGCAAGCCTGCCCAGGATGGTGGCCGAGGCGGGGGTGTCCTCGGCGGGTTTGAGCACCACGGTGTTGCCCCACGCCAGCGCCGGGGCGATCTTCCAGGTCTCCAGCATCAGGGGGAAGTTCCACGGCGCGATGGCCGCCACCACCCCGGCCGGCTCAAACCGGGTGTAGGCGTGGTGGCTGCTGTCCATGGGCAGCACTTCCGCGGTGGCCAGCCGCGCATGGTCGGCGAAAAACCGGAAGTTCGCCGCAGCACGCGCGACGTCGTTGCCGCGGGCTTGGCTGATCGGTTTGCCCATGTCGCGGGTGTCGGCCATGCCGAGTTCATCGGCGTGCGCCTCGATCAGATCGGCCAGCCGGTGCAGGATTCGGCCCCGCTCGCCGTATCCCAGGCGCGGCCACGGCCCTTCGTCAAAAGCGCGTCGCGCCGCGGCCACCGCGCGAGCGGCATCCGTGGTGTCACCCAAAGCGACCTCGGCCCACTGCTGGCGGGTGTAGGGATCAATAGACGCAAACGTCGCATCCGAGGCCGACTTGACCTCATCGCCGTCGATGATGTGGCCGAAAAACTCCATGCCCGGTTAGGCCTCCGTGGTCGTTGTCGATGTCGTGGTGGCGCGTTCGGCCAGGGTCATCCCGCCAGCCGACCAGTGGGTGGCCGGGACCTCCCGCACCACCACCCGGATATTGGGCTCCGGGGCGCCGATCGCCCGGTGCACCGCGGCGTGCACCTCGGCCAGCAACGCCCGGATCTGGTGGGCGTCGCGGCCTTCGGTGAGAGTGATTTCCACCAGTGGCATCACTGACACCTCAATGTCACTGAGCCGAGATGACAGAATTCGGCGCTGACCTGGCTGCCCGGCTCGACGAACACCGCATCAGTCAGACCGCCGGTCAACACCACCCAGCCCGGCTCCAACGCCAGCTGCCGCGTGGCCAGCGCGTTGGCCGCCAACGCCAGGGCCTCACCGGGATGGCCCTGCACCGCAGCGCCGGTAGCGGAGTCGACGACTTCACCATTCACCGACAGCAGGCACGCCTCCAGCGCGAGGTCTATTTCGTCGGGTTTGCGAGCCACACCCCCGATCACGAACCGCGCCGAGGAGGCGTTATCGGCCACCACATCGGGCAGGGTGAACGTGAAATCGGTGTAGCGGCTGTCAATGACCTCCAACCCGCCGTACACATGCGACACTGCCTCCATCGCCCGCGCCGCGGTGACACCGGGCCCAGACAGCCGCTCGCCGAGGACGAACACGATCTCGGGCTCCACCCGCGGATGAATCAGCTGCTCGACGACCAGCGGCGCGCCCGCCGGCAACACCATCCGGTCGGTCAACCACGCGGTCGACGGCGAGTCCACCCTCATACGCTGCTGCTTGGCCCGTGACGTCAGTCCGAGCTTGACCCCGACGATATGCTCACCGGACTCCACCCTGCGACACACGATCTCGTCCTGCACGCGATAGGCGGTGTCCAAGTCCAGCCCAGCCCACTCGGCCGTGATCGGGCCGCGGTCAACACGCTGCGCCTCCGCGTCCATCAGCACCGCCGCCGCCCGCGCGACATCCCACACGTCCGTTTGCTGGCTTGCGTATTGGTCGGTCATTGGATCGCCACCTCCGTGTCTTCCGCGAGCGTGCGGGCACGCGCACGGTCGCGGTCGTGTTCTCGGCCCCAGTTATTGACGCCGACGGGGCAGTGGTCGGCTCCGTTCAACCAGAACCAGACTCCGACCCGGACGCGACTGTTGGAACTTTCGTCGGGTGAATCGAGCGGTGGGTCGGTGCCAAGCGTGATGCCCGACACGAAGCGACAGCCCTCACCCGCCGGCGCCGGGTCGCTGCAATCCCGAACCACCGCGGACGTGTCGTCGCCGTGGATGTGCAGGCGTCGCTGTGATTGGGCCAGTGCGCCGGTATCGGCATTGCCCGGTCTGATGGGCGCCGGCGATGTGCGCGACCAATAGGTTGCGTAAGATGCGCGTGTCATCGAGTTCTGTTGTGTTCTGTGAATCTGGCTGTTACCGAGCCCAGCCCGCCGAACGTCGCGGTGACCACATCTCCCGCGGTCACCGGCACCGCGGCCGTGACCGAGCCGGGCAGCACCACATGACCGGCTTCGAGTACGACCCCGCGGGGCCCGAGGGTGTTGGCCAACCAGACCAGCGCGTTCAACGGCGAGCCCAGCACCGCGCCGCCGGCGCCGCTGCCCACGAGCTCCCCATTGCGGTGCAGCACCCCGCCGACCAGCCGGACGTCCACCTGCGTCAGCGGGACGGCGGTGCTGCCCAGCACCACCGCGCCCGAAGACGCGTTGTCGGCGATGGTGTCGACCAGTTTGATCTTCCAGTCCCGGATCCGCGAGTCGATGATTTCCAGCGCCGGGGTCACGAACGCCACCGCGGCCATCGCCTCGGCGACTGTGACTCCCGGCCCGGCCAGCGGCTTGCCGAGCACGAACGCGATCTCGGGCTCCACCTTGGGCGCCAGAAACGTCGACGAGTCGATCGGCTGCGATTCCAGAAAGAACATGGTGTCGGTGAGGTGACCGAAGTCGGGCTGATCCACCCCGATCTGGCGCTGCATAACTGCCGAACTCAATCCCACCTTGTGCCCCTTGATCACCGCGCCCTCGGCCAGCCACCGCTGCACCTGGCCCACCTGGATCGCGTACGCGTCGTCGACATCAAGGGCGGGAAAGTGTTCGGTCAACGGATCGATCGGCTCGCCGCTGCGATACGCGGCTAGCAGTAGGTCGATCGCGTGGGATCGCGCCTCGGTCGTCATCGTGTGCCTCGCTTGTGGTGGTCGTGGGTTCGGCGGGGCTGGCCGCCTGTTGGTGTTGTGCGCTGGTAGGCGCGGGTCACAGTGTTTGAGCGACCCCGGGGTAGCGGGTGATGAACCGGTCGGCGTAGAAATGTTCGATGTCGGTGCGGGTCTCGCCGATAGCGGCCTCGAGTGCGTCGATCATCGCCGGCGGTCCGCAGGTGTAGATGTGGCAGTCGTGCAGGAGCTGGGTGGGGAGCTGGTGTATAGCGTCGGTGACGAATCCACGCGCACCGGTCCAGGCCGATTCCGGTGGCTCTTCCGACAGGACGGCGCGGAACTCGAACTGACCGTTCCAGCCACGGCGTAGGTCGTCGATTTCGGCCAGGCAGTATAGGTCGCGCTGTGTCCGTGCCCCGAACAGCAGGACCGTGGGACGCGCACAGCCCCTGCGGGCGGCGTCTTCGAGTAGCGCCTTGATCGGTGCCAGCCCGCTGCCGCCGGCGACGCAGAGTAGGGGCTGCTCGGCGGGGCGTAGCCAGAGGTCGCCGAACGGGCCGGCTAGTTGTAGATGGGAGCCTTCCCTGTTGGTGTCGAACAGCCAGTCGCTGAATTGCCCTCCGGGTACGTGGCGGACGTAAAAAGTGGCGCGGCGCCGGTCGGCGTCGTCGGGGGCGGTGGCGAAGGAATATGACCGGGGGCCGGTTAGGCCGTCCATCCGTAGTTCGGCGTACTGGCCGGCGGTGTATTCCAGGTCGTGCTCAAGTGTGACGGTGATCTCGGCGATGTCGTGGGTGAGGGCTCGGTGTGCGCTGATTACCGCGCCGGTGTGGACGAGGGGGTGCTCGGGCATGTCCGCGAGCCCGGCGACGTCGAGTTCGATGGAGGTGCGGGCGATGCTTTGGCAGGGCAGGATGTAGCCGTCGCGCAGTTCTTGCGCGGTCAAGGCGATGGCGGAGTCGACGATTTCGCGGACTCTGCCGTGGAGGAGTTTGGATTTGCAGGTGCCGCACGTGCCGACGGTGCAGCTGTGCGGGAACGCGATGCCGGCGGCCAAGGCCTCGTTGAGGATGGAATCTTTGCCGGGCACCTCGAACTGTTTGTTGGTGCCGATGATTGTGGCGGTGCGCGGTCCCTGGTTCTTGCTGCGGGAGAAGAGTTTCACGGTGGGTTGTCCTCGGGGCGGTGGCCGGTTCGGCTCTGGCGGGTGGGTTATTGCTCGTCGGCCAGAAACGCCGCGACCAGACGGTTGAAGGACGCTGCGTGTTCGATTTGGGTCCAGTGCCCGCACCGTCCGAACATGTGCAGTTCGGCGTTGGGGATCAGCTCGAACAGCCGCCGCGAGGTGTCAGGTGGTATGACCTGGTCTTCGCGGCCGTGCACAATCAACGTTGGACATGGGATGTGACGGATGGCGTCGTCGACGGTGATCATCGCGTCAAGCCAGCGCTGGCGGGGGGCGGGGAACATCGCCGCGTAGGACTCGTGGAAGCCTGGTTGCACGCTGGCTTGATAGCGCGCGGTCGCCAGGTCGTCGGTCATCAGGTCGCGGTTGTAGGCGAAGTAGTCCAGCACGCGGCGCATCGCCGGCACCGAGGGCTGATAGCCCCACACCGCGTCGAGGCCCTCGGTGACCGGGAAGGGCACCCCGGCGCTGCCCATCAGCACCAAACGCTGGACGTGGTCGGGATGTCGGGTGGCGATTCGCAATGCCAGCGCGCCACCGAAGCTGTTGCCCACCAGCGAATACGACGTGAGTCCGAGCGTGTCGAGAAACGCTTCGATGTGGGCGATCCAGGTGTCCATAGTGTAGTCGTGCCCGTCGGGGCGTTGGGTGTAGCCGAAACCGACGAGGTCGGGTGCTAGGACGTGATGGCTGGCGGCCAGGGCGGGGATGGTCAGTCGCCAGTTGGCGTAGGCCGACACGCCCGGGCCGGAGCCGTGCAACAGCACCACCGGTGCCGCGGCGGGGTCGCCGGCATGCAGA
Organism: Mycobacterium sp. G7A2; assembly: GCF_041902445.1. Classification (NCBI taxonomy): domain Bacteria; kingdom Bacillati; phylum Actinomycetota; class Actinomycetes; order Mycobacteriales; family Mycobacteriaceae; genus Mycobacterium; species Mycobacterium sp. G7A2. The sequence continues at coordinate 699,686 of NZ_CP169251.1, forward strand.
TAGTTGGTTCTGATTCCGTCGGCGTCAACCGTTGCGCCGATGGCGGGGTTGGTGGTGTCGGTGTTGGCGGTCATCTCAGGGGTTTCCGTTCTGGCGTGCGAGGTCGAGGGCGACGTCGACGATCATGTCTTCCTGACCGCCGACGAGTCCGCGGCGACCCACTTCGAGCAGGATGTCGCGGGTGTCGAGGTCGTATGTCGATGCGGCGTGTTCGGCGTGACGCAGGAAGCTGGAGTACACCCCGGCGTAACCCAGGGTGAGGGTTTCGCGGTCCACTTGAACGGGGCGGTCCTGCAGGGGCCGCACCAAATCGTCGGCGGCATCCTGCAGAGCGAACAGGTCGCAGTGGTGTTGCCAGCCCAAGATGTTGGCCACCGCGATCAACGGTTCGATGGGGCAGTTGCCGGCGCCGGCACCCATTCCGGCCAGGGACGCGTCCACGCGGGTGACACCGTTTTCGACGGCGGTCACCGAGTTGGCCACGGCCAAAGACAGGTTTTGGTGGGCGTGGATGCCCAGTTCGGTGTCGGGTTGCAAGATGTCGCGGTAGGCCCGTACCCGGTCGCGGACTCCGTGCATGGTCAGCCGCCCGCCGGAGTCGGTGACATAGACGCAGTGGGCGCCGTAGGACTCCATCAGCTTGGCCTGCGCAGCCAGCGCATCCGGTGGCGCCATGTGGCTCATCATCAGAAACCCTGACACGTCCATGCCCAGTTCGCGGGCTTTGGCGATGTGTTGGGCGGCGACATCCCCCTCGGTGGCGTGGGTGGCAACCCGGACCGAGGTGACGCCGAGGTCGTGGGCGCGTTCGAGCTGGCTGATGGTGCCGATGCCGGGGACGAGCAGGGTGGTCACGCGGGCCCGCTTGACCACGCTGCTCACCGCGCCGATCCACTCGGCGTCGGTGTGGGCTGCGGGCCCGTAGGTCAGGCTGGTGCCGGCGAGCCCGTCGCCGTGCCCGATTTCGATGGCGTCCACACCGGCTGCGTCCAGCGCCGCTGCGATGGCACCGACCTGCTCGAGGGTGTAGCGGTGCCGCACTGCGTGCATGCCGTCGCGCAGCGTGACGTCCTGGATGTACACCCGGGGCCCGCTGCCCTCGTCGGTGAGTGTTGTCATCGGAGGCCTTCCGTGGGCTGGGTGCGGTGTGTGGGTTCGCCGGCGGCGAGGCGTTCGGCCACCCGCAGCGCGGCCGAAGTCATGATGTCGAGGTTGCCGGCATAGGCGGGCAGGTAATGGGCCGCGCCCTCCACCTCCAGGAAGACGCTGACCTGGGTGCGGTCGGCCGGCTGCAGGTCAGGATTGAGCGTGTGCACATCATCGGATGCCGACCGGTCGCTGAACTGCACTTCTTGTTTGAGCCGGTAGCCGGGCACGTAGCCGGCGACCTCGGCCACCATCTCGTCGATGGATGCGCGGATCTTGTCGCACATCCCCGCATCGAGACGGTCGGTCAGGCATAAGACGGTGTCCCGCATGATCAGCGGTGGCTCGGCCGGGTTGAGAATAATAATCGCTTTACCCCGCTGCGCGCCGCCGACGTGTTCGATCGCCGCGGAGGTGGTCTCGGTGAACTCATCGATGTTGGCACGCGTGCCGGGCCCGGCCGACTTCGAGGCAATGGAGGCCACGATCTCGGCGTAACACACCGGGGTGACGCGGGCCACGGCGGCCACGATCGGGATGGTGGCCTGCCCGCCGCAGGTGACCATGTTGACGTTGGGGGCGTCGAGGTGCTGCTCGAGATTGACCGGCGGCACCGTATACGGACCGATCGCCGCAGGAGTGAGGTCGATGAGCCGGCGGCCATAGGGCGCCAGCGCCTCGGCGTTGGCGATGTGCGCTTTGGCCGACGTCGCATCGAAGACGATGTCGATGTCGGCGAAGTGCGGCATCGCGATCAGTCCAGCGACCCCGTCGGACGTGGTGGCAATGCCCAGGCGGCGGGCCCGTGCCAGACCGTCGGAGTCCGGATCGACGCCGACGAGGGCGGCGACTTCCAGAACGGCTGAGGTCCGTTTGATCTTGAACATCAGATCGGTGCCGATGTTGCCCGATCCGATGATCGCGACTTTGGTGGTCATCGTAAAAATCCTTTCCCAGGCCCGGAGTCAGAGTGTCGGTTAGGGGCGGTGACGAGCGCGGTCACGTCCCGACCGTCACAGGTCGGCTTGTCTCACCCGCGCACAGGGCGCAGGCGTTGGTGGTGCCGATGCGTTGCCGCAAAGGTGGCTCGAGGTGGGTGAGGACGGCGCCGGCGGGTTGTTCGCGCGCCGCGAAGGGGTAGTCGGTGCCCAGCACGACGTGGTCTTCGCCGAAGCGTTGCACCGCGAGTCGCAGACTCGCATCGTCGTAGGTCAACGAATCGCACCACAACCGGCGCGCTGCGTGAGAGAACGATTCCCCGGTGGCGGTGGCGGTGCTGAGATGTTGCCCGCGGTCCAAGCGTGGCAGCAGCGCCGGAAGCGCTCCTGCGCCGTGCGCGAGGACGATTCGCGCTGCGCGTGCGGCCTGCACGGTGCCGGCACACAGCAGCGCGGCGGCGGCCGCGGTTTCGGTGGGCATGCCCAAGCCAAATCCTAATCCCAAGTTACTCATACGCGGATCAAGGTCGCGGTCGACCGGGTGGATGAAGATCACCGCAGACAGTGACGACGCGGCGTCGAAGAACGGCGCGAACTGTTCATCGGTGAGTTCGAGGGCTCCGACGCGGGTGCCGATCTCGACGCCGACGAATCCGAGCTCGGTCACGCACCGGGTCAATTCCGCGACGGCCAGCGCTGGGTCTTGCATCGCAACCGCGCCCAGAGCCAAGAATCGGTGTGGCGCCGAGGCGACCATGGCTGCCAGAAAGTCGTTCTGGGCGCGCGCCAACTCCGCGGCACCGGGCGCGGGCTGCTCATGGCACAACGTCACCGGGATCGGGGAAAGAACCTGCACGGCGATGCCTTCACGATCCATATCGCAGATCCGCGCCGCAGTCGACCAGCAGGTGTCGTCGATCCGGCGATACAGCCGGTCGTCGAGGACGATCTGGGCGCTGCGCTCACCGGTGCGCTCGACCCGAGGAAAACACCCTGCGTTCGTCGCCCCGACGTCGGGCAGATCGGGGTCGATCGCGTGGGTGTGAAAATCGATCCTGCCCTGGGCCAGACCCGCGAGCCGCTCCGACCACACCGTCGGCTGTGCCATCAAACTCGATACCTCGAAACTGTTTTACGACCCCATGGAGGGATGGTGAGCCCGGGTCAGGGCTGGTAGAGGGCGAACACCTTGTTGGAGTTGAACACGTCGGTCTCGATGAACTCTGTCCAAGACGGTCTCGGGGTTCCGAGTGCTTCCATGGCTCCCAGCAGCGGGAACCAATTGAGCAGTTCCTGCTGGCCCGAGTCCTCCAGATCGGTCAGCGAGACCGCGCGCCAAGCGTCAACATCACCGGCGAGAAGCCGGTCGTACAGGTACCGGTCGGTGGCCGTGTCGGGCCGCAACCGCCAGGTCTTGTCACACAAGAAGGCATGCGACCAACTCGACGACGCCACCAGCGCGACTCGCCACGGCGACTCGGCCATAATTTGGCCGACTGCCGCGCCGACGGTCACCATGCGCGCCGGATGCGGCGAGGGCGGATCGAGTTCCCGGATGTCATCGACCCGGCTGGCAAAACCCTGATAGCTGATGACCCGCCGCCCATAACAATTGATCGGAAACGGGATGACGGGATAGTCGAAACCCGTGCGGTGGTAATCGAGATAGAGGATGGCATTGAGGAACGCGTGGGGCAGCCCCGGGTGGTGCAGCGGCTGATACGCATAGGCGGCATCGATGCCGCGGTCCAGCAACGAACTCACCAGGTGCTTGGCGACGTCTCGGCGGCCGCGCACCTTGAACACCGTCGTGTCAACGGCCTCGCCCCACACATTGGGGCGGTCAACCATGTCCGAGGAGTGATCAGCGTGCGCCCACGGCCGGACCTCCATGTCATCGTAGGCCTGCACTGAGAAGGCAGGGATGATGTCCTCTCGGAAATTCTCGTACTGGTCATCACCCCAGATCAGCACGACGTCTGGAGCGAACTCGTCGAGGGCGTTGCGGGCCCGTTCGAAACCGGCGACCAGGCAGGCACGATGAGCCGCGGCAGCCGACCGCCCCTCGTCAGAACCCCACTCCCGGCGCATCAACTCGGGCCAATTCACTGGATCCTTTTCCGCAGCGGGAATGCCCGGATCATCCAGAGCCTTACGCAACAGGGCGGCCATGTCGTCGTCGCGGCCGCTCAGCGGCGGGTAATGCGATAACCCGATTCCCAGCACGTCACCCATGACCATCCTCCTGTGGTGTGTAACACACGATCCTCGACCACCGAGATAGTACAGGGATATAAATATCTGGGTCAACAAGCTTTGGCTGCTAGACTCCAGCCGGAGTCCTCAAAGTCCTTCGCACAGGGAGCTCAGGTGAGCATGCAGCCAGCCGATCGATCCGCCTACGCCGCCGCCGGGCGAGCGGGGCTGTCGGTGCCCGAGCAAGTTTCTCTCAGCGCACAGGAGGCCGGCGATGATTTCGACCCGGAGTCGCTGACCGTGATGATGTTGCTCTACCGCGCGGTCGCGGCGGTGGACCGCACGCACGCGGCGGAACTGGCACCCTACAAACTCAGCTTGGGCCAGTTCCAGGCGCTTAGCGTGTTGCACCGGGTGCAGGAGCCGGTCACGATGGGCGAGCTGGCTGAGTTGCTGTCGGTGCGGCGCGCCAACCTCACCGGCCTGATCGACACCCTGGCGCGGCGGTCGTTGGTGCAGCGGGTGCTCAACCCTCACGACCGGCGCTCGTTCCTGGTCGAGATCACCCCGGCCGCTGAAGCGCTGCTCGCGGGGTTCCTGCCGCGCCACTGGCGTTACCTCAACACGCTGACCGGCGGGTTGTCCAGCGAGGAGTTACGACAGCTGGCCCAGCTGCTGGACCGGCTGCGGAGCTCGGTCGAATCTGCCCCCGCGTGCCCGTCCCCGGCCCCGGCGCCGACCGCGACGAACGGCGAGCGAGACGCACTCCAGGGCGTCCAGACATCAACGCGACCAGTCGCCCTGCGCTGATTGGCGCGCCCTGCCGCGGGCCTGCCGCGACTCGCCGAACGCGGCAGGCCCGCTGTGACACACAAGCCCGCTAGAACGACGAGCTGTTGAGAGGCCGCACGTGACGTATGTGATCACCCAGAGCTGCTGCAAGGACGCCAGCTGCGTGGCGGTGTGCCCGGTGGACTGTATCGGGCCCATCGGCGCGCCGGGAGGTTCCACTGACTCCGAGATGCTCTACATCGACCCGGCGGCGTGCATCGACTGCGGCGCTTGCGTGCAAGAGTGTCCCGTCGGCGCCATCTACCACCAAGACGAAGTGCCGCCCGGCCAGCAACGGTTCGTTGACATCAACGCCCGCTACTTCCAACTCCACCCCTCGGCGGCCGGCCCGCCGGCGCCGCGCCGCGACCATGCCCCGGTGCTGCCCGGGTCGCTTCGCGTGGCGATCGTGGGCGCCGGACCCGCAGGCTGCTACGCCGCCGGCGAGCTGATCCGCATCGACGGGGTGCAGGTGGCGATGTTCGAGCGGCTCCCCACGCCATACGGGCTGCTGCGCGCCGGAGTAGCACCCGACCACCAACACACCAAAGCCATCGCCGACCTGTTCGATACCACGCTGTCTCATCCCCGCCTGCAGTGCCACCTCAACGTCGCGGTTGGCCGCGACCTCACCCACCACGAGCTGCTCGCACACCATCACGCGGTGATCTACGCAACTGGCGCCAGCACCAGCCGGGACCTGGGGCTGCCCGGCGAACACCTGCCCGGCAGCCACACCGCCGCAGAGTTCGTCGGCTGGTACAACGGCCATCCCGATCACGCCGACGCCAAATTCGATCTATCCGGCCAGCGGGCGGTGATCATCGGCAACGGCAACGTCGCGTTAGACATCGCCCGCATCATGCTGACCGAGCCCGATGCGCTGGCACGCACCGACATCGCCCAGCACGCGGTGGACGGGTTGTCCACCAGCGCGATCCGCGAGGTCGTCATCCTGGCGCGGCGCGGACTCCGCGACGCCGCTTTTTCGGTCGGGGAGTTCCTGGCCCTCGGCGATCTGGACGGTGTCGACGTCGTCATTGAGGACGCCGATCTGGAAGACACTCCCGGCGACGACGCCGAAACCGCGCTCAAGGTCGACATCGCCCGTGAATTCGCCCACCGGACCCCGACGCCCACCCGCAAACGAATCGTGTTCCGGTTCCTCACCACACCGGTCGAGATCGTCGGTGACACCAGGGTAGAGGCACTGCACGTTCGGGGCCCAGGTGGCCACACCGTCGTCATCGAAACGTCGCTGCTGCTGCGGTCCATTGGCTACCGCAGCACCCCCATACCCGGGGTGCCGTTCGACCCGGCCAGCGGCCGGATCCCCCACGGCAACGGGCGCGTGCACGACCACGACGGCAAACCCACACCCGGAATCTATGTCACCGGCTGGATCAAACGGGGACCACAAGGAGTGATCGGGACCAACCGCGCCTGCGCCGAACAAACAGTGACACGGCTATGGACAGACTTCGACAATGGCCTGCTCACCCGAGACATCGGCGAGCCTACCGCCCTGGCGGACCTGCTGGCCGAACGTGGTGTCCACCCGCTGTCCTGGCAGGACTGGTGCGCGATCGAGGCCGCCGAACGCCAACGCGGTCTCCACAGCTCCCGTCCGCGTGCCAAGTTCGTCCGCATCGCCGACGCACTCGCCGCGGCCCAGAAGTAAACGAACATAACGCCTGCTGGCATCATCACCCGGCAGTGGAAACTCCCCGGACGGCAAACTTCGCCACGAGTGATCGGCGCCACGAAATTCGCACCGCCGCCTGGCCAGCCGACCCGCTCTGCGATGATCCCGTCGATTCCTGAGCAACCGGTTTGGTGTAACGCGAGGACCCCGCAGCAGCCGCACGGTACTACCGCGGTGGGCCGCCGCGATGGGATCTACCCGACCCGCCGCTGGCCGGCCAGGTCCTGGCGGCTTACAGACGACCGTCGGGCAACGCGTGCCGGGCCGGACGCGGCCAGTTGGTTATGTGGCTTGACTATCGCGTGTTGGAACCTTTAGGCTGTGCGTGATCTGCTTCACACCGCTCTGAGGTTGTGAGTCGGTTCATCAGTCTGTTTGTCAAAGGAGACGACATGTCGTTGGCGTACGACTCGCTGTTCATCGGCGGCGAATGGGTTCCCTCGGGCGATGCCACGCCCATCACGGTGGTGTCGGCGAGCACCGAGGAGGTGCTGGGACAGGTACCGGAGGCCACCGAGGCAGATGTCGACGCAGCGGTCGCGTCGGCGCGCGATGCGTGCGACGACCCGGCGGGCTGGTCGCGGTGGGAGCCTGCGCGGCGTGCCGAGGCGTTGGAGAGGCTGGCCGACGCGCTCGACAAGCGGGGGGAGGACATCGCGCATCGGGTCAGTAGTCAGAACGGTATGCCGATCGCGGTGTCGCGCCAGCTGGAGGCGGTGTTCCCGGCGACGCTGTTGCGCTATTACGCGGGCATGGTGCGCGACCGCGACTCGGAGGAGCGCCGTCCGGGGTTGTTCGGTGGGACCACCCTGGTGCGGCGTACGCCCGTTGGCGTGGTCGGCGCGATTGTGCCGTGGAACTTCCCGCAAACGCTGGCCGCGTTCAAATACGCTCCGGCGCTAGCCGCCGGCTGCACCGTGGTCATCAAGCCCTCACCGGAGACGGCGCTCGACAGCTATCTGCTGGCCGAGGCCGTGCAGGAGGCAGCGCTGCCGCCGGGCGTCGTCAACATCGTCACCGGTGGGCGCGACGTCGGCGCATATCTGGTCTCGCACCCCGGGCTCGACAAGGTCGCGTTCACGGGGTCGACCGGTGCGGGCCGCCAGATCGCCGAGACGTGCGGGCGGATGCTGCGCCCGGTCACCTTGGAGCTGGGGGGCAAGTCCGCGGCGATAATCCTCGACGACGCCGATCTGAACTCGGCCAACAGCGTGCAGAACCTGTTCGGCGCGACCCTGCTCAACAACGGTCAGACGTGTTATCTCTCCACACGGATTCTGGTGCCGCGCAGCCGCTACGCGCAGATCGTGGACGTGTTCAGCGGCTTTGTGGAGGGGTTGACGGTCGGTGATGCGCTCGATCCTGACACGCAGATCGGTCCGATGGCCAGTGCCCAACACCGGCAGCGTGTGGAAGGGCTCATCGACCAGGGGCGTGCCGAGGGGGCGAGGGTCACCGCGGGCGGAGGCCGGCCCGCGCAGCTGGACAAGGGCTGGTTCGTCGAGCCGACGGTATTTGCCGACGTGGACAACAGCTTCATAGTGGCACGGGAGGAGATCTTCGGCCCGGTGCTGTCGCTGATCCCGTACACCGATGTCGACGAGGCGGTGCGGATGGCCAACGACTCCGATTACGGGCTGGGAGGCACCATCTGGACCAGCGATCCCGAGCGTGCCGTCGAGGTGGCCCGTCGCGTGCACACCGGCACGATCGGGATCAACCACTATCTACCTGATCCCACTGCCCCGTTCGGCGGGGTGAAGGCCAGCGGCCTGGGCCGCGAGCTGGGCCCGGAGGGGCTGGCCGCCTACGAGCAGCAGAAGTCCATCTATTTGGCCGCGTCGGCATCCGGTAACTGATCGAGACATCCAGGAGACGTTCGATGACGATAACTAGTACCGCGGCTGTGGTTCGAGGCAAGGGCGGGCCCTTCCACATCGAAGACGTTCAAATCGGCGAGCCGCGTGCCGACGAGGTGCGGGTGCGCATCGTGGCCAGCGGCATCTGCCACACCGACATCATCGTGCGTGACCAAGTGCTGCCGCCCGGTCCGCCGGCGATTCTCGGGCATGAGGGCGCCGGGGTGGTGGAGGCGGTGGGCTCCGAGGTGCGCTCGCTGGCCCCAGGCGATCATGTGGTGCTCGCGCCGGTGTCGTGCAGTAGGTGTCGCAACTGTGTGAGCGGACATCCGATGAATTGCGATGCCTTCACACCGCTGAACTTTGGGGGCCGCCGCGCCGACGGTTCCACGGCCTACCGCGACAGTCACGGCGCCGAACTCAATGCCCACTTCTTCGGCCAGTCCTCCTTCAGCCACCACGTGATCGTCCCCGAGCGCGGCGCGGTCAAAGTCTCCGAGCGGGCGCCGCTGGAATTGCTGGGCCCGTTGGGCTGCGGTCTGCAAACCGGTGCCGGCGCGGTGCTGACCGCGCTGGCGCCGCCCGCGGGCGCCAGCATCGCGGTGTTCGGCGCAGGGGGGGTCGGCCTGGCCGCGGTCATGGGTGCGGTGATCGCCGGCTGCGACCCGATCATCGCGGTCGACCTCAATGCGTCGCGACTCGATATGGCCGTCGAACTGGGCGCTACCCACGCCGTGAAAGCCTCCGACGACGCCGAGGCGCAGATCCACGCCATCACCGGCGGAGGAGCAGACTTCGCGCTGGACGCCGTCGGGTTACCAGCGACCCTACGGCAGGCCGTTACCGCGCTCAACGTCGGCGGCACCGCCGGGCTGGTCGGCGCCAACGCCCTTGGGCAAGAGGTGTCCCTTGACCTCATGCACCTGCTGTTCGGGCGCACCGTGAAGGGAATCATCGAGGGCGACACGGTGCCGGGACTGTTCATCCCCCGTCTGGTCGAATTGTTCCTGCGGGGACGCTTCCCCTTCGACAAGATCATCGAGCGCTACCCGTTTACCGAGATCAACACCGCCATCGCGGACACCGAAGCCGGCCGCGCCATCAAACCCGTGGTCCTCTACTAACCCCCACTAACCCACAGCCTGACATGCGCCGACGATGAGAAAGGTATAAAATATGGACGCCTTACGCTATTACTTGGTAAATCTGGTCGTCGGGGTCACCGTGGCCGGTTTGTGGCTCGGCGGTGGCTGGGTCTGGGCCGGCATCGCGACGTTCCCGATCCTGATGCTGCTGGATATCGTGTTGCCCGCCGACCACAAGGTCCGCACCATGGGCGCGGCCTGGCTCGCCGAAGTACCGCTGTATCTGCATCTGCCGTTGCTGGTCGCGGTGTGGACCCTGTTCGCGCTGCGGCTGGGCGCCTGGACCGGGCACACTGCGGTCCCTTTGCCGGGCGGGACGGTCAACGCAGCCGAAGTCGTCGGCATGGTGCTCTCGGTCGGGTGGATCGGCGCGGTGCCCAACCTGCCGATCGCGCACGAGTTGATGCACCGGCGCTCGCTGTTCCCACGCGCCGTCGCCAAGGTGTACAGCACCGTCTTCCTGGACCCCAACCGCGATGTTGGGCACAAGCTGACCCACCATCTGGACTTGTGCACCGAGGCCGACAGCGACACACCCCGGCGCGGGCAGACCATCTACGCGTTCATGTGGCAGGCGTCCTATGGGGCGTGGAAGGACGGCGTGGTCACCTCGGTGAACTCGTTGCGCAAACGCGACATGTCGGTGTTTCACCCGAAAAACGCCGTCTATGTCGAGGTCGGCCTGTTGACTGCGCTGTTCGCTGCGATGTACGCCGCCGCGGGGCTGATCGGAATGGCGGTCGCCGCAACGGCGATGGTGTTCTCGAAACTGTTGGCGGAGGGGTTCAACTATCTGCAGCACTACGGCATGGTCCGGGTGCCGGGCTCACCGATCCAACTGCATCACGCCTGGAACCACCTCGGGGCGATCATCCGGCCGCTGGGTATGGAGATCACCACCCACATCGAGCACCATTTCGACAGCCGCTACAAATACCACGAGTTAAAGCCCCGGCCCGAGGGTGCCCAGATGCCCAGCGCGTTCAAGTGCTTCGTCTACGCGCTCATTCCGCCGCTGTGGGAAGCCAAGATCGCCAAGCCCCGGCTGCGGCACTGGGATGAGCAGTTCGCCTCCCCCGCCGAGAAAGAACTGGCGATGGCCGCCAACGCCCAGGTCGGCTGGCCGCAATGGGTCGATACCCCGGCCTCGCGGCCAGCCGCGAACACCGGCCCCGCCACGCGTGACTTCAGCGAGCGGTGACCGGCTCGTGAACAACCTTCAGCACCACAGCGGCTGTCAGGAAAGGACAGGAAAGTGATCGGACCAGCTGCCACGCAGCTCATTGTCGACGACCCGGATGGTGGGGTGTTCCGTATTCATCGTTCAGCGCTGACCTCGTCGCAGATTTTCGAAGCCGAGCGCGAGGTCGTGTTCAACCGGTGCTGGCTGTACCTGGGGCATGAGTCCGAGATCCCCGCCCCAGGTGACTTCGTGCGCCGCTCGGTGGCGGGGCGGCCGCTGATCTTCGTGCGCAGCGCCAAGACCGGTCAGATCCGGGCGTTGCACAACACCTGCCCACACCGCGGCGCCACGGTGTGCCGCACCGACTCGGGTAATGGCAAAGTGTTTCAATGCTTTTACCACGCGTGGTCGTTCAACACCGACGGCGACCTGGTCGGTGTGCCCGACCGACAAGGCTACGGGCCGGCGTTTCGCATGGAGGAGATGGGCTTGCGGCCGGTGGCCGCAGTCGAGTCGTATCGCGGTTTCGTGTTCGTCACCTTCGACCCCGACGCCGAGAGTCTGGTCGACTATCTTGCAGGCGCCCGCGACTACCTCGACCTGCTCGTCGACGAATCGGAGTCTGACTGGGCGGTGGTCAAGGGTTCCAACCAGTATTCCATCAACGCCAACTGGAAGCTGCTCGTCGAGAACAGCATCGACGGCTACCACGCCGCCCCCACCCACGACACCTACATGAAGTACCTCAGTTCCATGGGGATCGAGGTGGCCGGTGGGCTCGCCGGACGGGGCCGGGCTTTAGGCCGGGGGCATGCCGTGATGGAATACAAAGCCCCGTGGGGCCGGCCGATCGCGAAATGGGAAAAACAGTTCGGCGAAGAGGCGCGCCCGCAGATGGAGAACATGCGTTCCCGGCTCGTCGAGTTGTACGGTGCTGAGCGCGCCGAGGTGATGGCCGAGAACAACCGTAACCTGTTCATCTACCCCAACCTGATCATCAACGACATCCAAGCGGTCACGGTGCGCACCTTCATGCCCACCGCGGCCGACCGCATGGAGGTCAGCGCCTGGCATCTGGCCCCGAAAGCCGAAGCGCCGCACGCGCGGGCGCTGCGGCTGGAAAGCTTCCTGAGCTTTTTGGGACCCGGCGGGCTTGCCACCCCCGACGACGTCGAGGCCCTCGAGTCCTGTCAGGACGGGTTCGGCAGCGGCGGGGTCGAATGGAATGACATTTCCCGCGGCATGACGCGTGAGCCCAAAGCCACCGACGAGGAGCAGATGCGGGCCTTCTGGCGGCGGTGGCGCGAGCAGGTCAGCCCGCAGCGCGAGGCGGTGTCATGACCATCGAACAACTCACCACCGCCCCGACCGGGGCGGGTGCGACCGCGGGCGGTGCGGTGCAGCGCGGCGACGTGGAAGATCTGCTGTACCTGGAGGCGCAACTGCTTGACGAGTGGCGCCTGGATGAATGGGCGCAGCTCTACACCGACGACGCACAGTACATCATCCCGGCCAACGATCTGCCCGACCCGGAACCGGATCGCGACCTCGTTCTGGTCAACGACAACAAGTTCCGGCTACTGGCCCGGGTGGACCGGCTCAACAGCCGCAAAGCGCACCGCGAATACCCCCATGCCACGACCCGCCACCAAGTCAGCAACGTACGCATCCTCGACCAATCAGGCCAGGAGATCGCTGTCAGCGCCTATTTCACGGTGTGGCGCTTCCGCAACGGCCGCGACGATCACTTTGTCGGGCGCTACGACTACCGGCTGCGCCGCGCCGACGGTGGCCTGCGGATCTGTTACAAGCGCGCGGTGATGGACATGACGGTGCTGCGTCCCGCCGGCGCCGTGAGCATCATCCTATGAGCGGCGGTCGGCTCGCCGGCCGCCGCGCCGTAATCACCGGCGGCGCGACCGGGATCGGATTCGGGGTGGCCCGCCGATTCCTCGCCGAAGGGGCCGCGGTGCTGCTGGCCGGACCCGACGACACGGCGATGAAAAATGCGACGACGCAACTGTCGGCCGACGGCACACACGTCGTGGCCGCCCACGTCGAGGACCTAAGCCAGTCGGGAGCCGGTGAACGGCTCGTCACCGCGGCGCTGGAGGAACTGGGCGGGATCGACATCCTGGTCAACAACGCTGGCGGCGGTGTGATCACCGCGACCGATCACCACACCGAGCAGACGATTCGACGCACGATTGACAATAACCTCTGGACCACGCTCAACTCCACCCTGGCCGTACTTCCCCCCATGCTCGCCGCCGGCTATGGGCGCGTGGTCAACATCGGTGCCGAATCCGTGCGCAACGGCCTCAACGGACACGCGATATACAACGCCGCCAAAGGCGGCGTGCATGCCTTCGCCGTCGGTTTAGCCCGCGAATACGCCACCAGCGGCATCACCGTCAACACAGTCGCGCCGTCCTACGTTCTGACACCCGAGATCCAAGCCGGCCTGACAGACGGGACCCTGCCCGAGGAATTCCGGTCGATCACCGACATCGCCATCAGCCTCATCCCGATGCGACGCCCGGCCACCGTCGACGAAGTCGCCGCCGCGGTGCTGTTCCTGGCCTCTGAGGAGGCCAGCTTCATCACCGGACAAGTGCTCAGCGTCAACGGCGGAAGCAGCATGGGCTGACCGCACCCACCCACCTGCGCCCGCGTCGAGAATGAGGCGACGTCGCGTGCGGCCGCTGACCCAACTGCCGCGAAGTAGCGCCGATTCATGCAGCTCACGAAGGGAATCACCTGACAATGTCGATGACGTCCACCCCCCGCGATCCCGCAAATCGCGTGGCGGCAAACGCCAGCGAATCCAATCCCGGATTCCTGTCCCACCATGTGGGTGACCGGCCGGGCTGGCTGCGACGTGCCGCGACGGCGCTGGCGGCGACGCTAGTAATGGTGATTCCGTCGGTGGGTGTAGCGGCACCGGTCAACGCGGATCCGGCGCAGTTCGAGCAGCAGTGCCCCCAACCCGACCCCAACTGCTGGGGATCCAACGAGTCCCGGTACGCTGCGTTCTACACCCCCCGACCCGCTGCCCGCCGCAAAGCCCGGCGATCTGATCCGCTCAGAGCCCTCACCACTGGTGCTGGAACCGTCAGGCCAGCTGGGCGCCTACGTGGCCGACGGCACCCGGATCATGTGTACCGCAGCACCGACAACAGCGGCAACCCGGTCGCGGTCACGGGCACCTACTTCGAACCGCACAACCCCTGGCCCGGCCAAGGACCCCGGCCCCTGATCGCCTTCGCGACCGGCCCGTACGGGCTGGGTGATCAATGCGCCCCATCACGGATGTTCAACCAGGGCATCCACTTCTCCTCAGGCCTGGACCTGCACCTCGGCTACGAGGAAACCTTCATCGCCACCATGGTGGCGCGCGGATTCGCCGTCGTGGTCACCGACGGCGTCGGACTGGGCACCCCCGGCCCGGTCCCGATCCTAATGCGACAAGCCGCCGGCACCGCCCTCCTCGACGCCGCGCGCGCGGCGATGAAACTGCCCGGCACCACGCTGGATCCGCACGGGCCGGTCGCGCTGTGGGGCTGGTCTTCGGGCGGGCAGGCCTCCGGCTCGGCGGCCGAACTCGCACCCAGCTATGCGCCCGAGCTGAACCTGGTCGGCGCGTGGATCGGGGCCCCACCGGCTGATCTGACCCTACTGCCGCCGTTCCTCGACGGCAGCATCTTCCTAGTCGCGCTCGGCTACGCCCTCAACGGGATCGCCGCCGCGTATCCGCAGGCCGCTCCGCTACTTCTGCCGGCCCTATCCGATCAGGGCAAAGATCTGCTGACCCGCTCGTCAACCATGTGCGTGGTCGAAGGGGTTCTGACGTTCAGCTTCCATCACCTCAACGAATACTTCACCGTCGATCCCGCCGAGGTGTTCAGCTCAGAAGCAGTGCGAACCGTTCTGAACGCTCAACGCCTCGGGACACTGAAGCCCGAGATACCGGTGTTCATCAGCACCAACCGATTCGACCCGTTCTTCCCGTGGGGAGGCTCACGTCAACTCGCGCTGGACTGGTGCGCCAAAGACTCCGACGTCGAATTCTGGACCAACCGCCAACCGCCGTTCCTCAACAAACTCGCGATCAACCACCTGCTGCCCTACTTCGTCGATGGCGAACGCGCACTGGGATGGATCGCCGACCGTTTCAACGGGTTACCCACCACATCCCATTGCGCAGACATACCAATCGACTAGACCGTATGGGAGGCTGGGGCCTCACTGCATGTGAACGTGGGTTGCCGACAGGAAATGGGTCCCGGCCGGTAGAGCCACAGATGTAGAGCAATGATCAGATCTCGGATATTCAGATCATCCTCGAGAAGGTGCGCCCACTTTCACGCCCCCTCGCCGAGGCTCATCCACAAGTTCTGATCATTGCTCTGTGATGCGTTCCTCGCCGCGATCGCCCGCTGGGGAGCACCGTTCGAGGTGCTGACCGACAGCGGTAAATAGTTCACCGGCACGTTCACCAGGCCACTACCGGTTCAAGTCCTCGTCGAACGGATCTGCGCGACAACGGCATCGCGGCCCGATTGACTAAGCGACGCTCACCAACGACGACCGGCAAAGTCGAGGGAGTGGGCTTGACCCCGTTTGGTGGACACGGGGTCAGGCGGCTTGTGCCGTCTGAGTGATTCGGTTCTCGCAGTCGACCGGTGAGGTCATTCCGATGGCCGAGTGGCGCCGGCGGCGGTTGTAAACCCGTTCGATCCAGTCGCCGACGGCGAGCTTAGCGGCCGCCTTGGTAGGCCACAAGTAGCGGTCATAGAACTCGACTTTCATTGTGCCCCAGAATGATTCCTGCTGGGCGTTGTCCCAGCACGCCCCAGTACGGCCCACTGAGCGGGCCAGGTTGTGATCGCGGGCGAACCTGGCCAGCTGCGCGCTGGTGAACTGACAGCCGCGGTCAGCGTGGAGCACGACCTGCTCGGCCAACTCGCCGCGCATCGCCACCGCCATCGCGACAGCCGCCTCGACCAGGTCGGTGCGCATGTGCTCATCGATGGCCCAGCCGATCACCCGCCGGCTGCAGCCGTCACGGACCGCACACAGGTACAGCCAGCCCTCACCGGTGCGCAAGTAGGTGATGTCAGAGGTCCTGACCCGGTCCGGAAGGCCGCGACCTTGGAATCCAACTCGGTGCGCCGCTGCTGGGCCGGCGACGGCCCCGCCGCCTGCACCGTGCGCCACTTGTAGAACCCCGAACGAGACGCTCCAGCAGCGCGCACATCCGGGTGATTGAAGCCTCCCGCGTTTGATGCGCACCTCTCTTCTTGGGAAGGTGCATATCGTGGCGAGCAAGTACGACTCGGAGACCCGAGCCAGGGCTGTACGGCTGGTACTGGATTACCGTGAGGACTATCCGAGCGAGTGGGCGGCGATCACCGCGGTGTCGAAGCGGTTGGGGATGACGGCGGAGACACTGCGCAAATCACGGATGCTGATGTGCCCTGGGTTGTCCGGAGTCGGTTTGCTTGACTTTGGGTCACGACGTCCGTTGAAGGAGCCGTGTCCGTGCCGAAGCGTTACCCCGAAGAATTCCGCCGCAAGGTGCTCGACCTGGTGGCTGCTGGCCG
The DNA here is from genome assembly GCF_041902445.1 of Mycobacterium sp. G7A2. Lineage (NCBI taxonomy): Bacteria > Bacillati > Actinomycetota > Actinomycetes > Mycobacteriales > Mycobacteriaceae > Mycobacterium > Mycobacterium sp. G7A2. The sequence goes on from NZ_CP169251.1 coordinate 716,295, forward strand.
CCCCATCGCCCAGATCGCCGCCGATCTGGGTATCAGTGACCAGACCATCTACGGGTGGCGCAAACAGGAACTGATCGACACCGGGCAGCTCCCGGGTCTCAGCCGCGCCGAGCAGGCCGAGCTTGCCGCGGCCAACAAGCGCATTCGGGAACTCGAGACTGAGGTGGCGATCCTAAAAAGGGCCCGTGAGCTGCTGCGGGAGCCGCACGACCCAAAAGGCGGTACGCGGCCATAGCCACTATGGCCGCAGAGAGACTGCCCGTGCAGACCGCCTGTCGATTGCTGTCTGTGGCCGAGTCCGGCTACTACGAATGGCGGTCGCGACCACCTTCGGCGCGGGCAGTGCGTCACGCTTGGCTGACCGAGCAGATCCGGGCGGTTCACATCGCCTCGCGAGGCACTTACGGGGGCCGGCGGGTGCATGCCGAGCTCACGCTGGGGCTCGGCCTTGCCGTTGGGCACAATCAGGTCGAACGGCTGATGGCCCGCGCGGGCATCAAAGGTCTGCCGGGCAACCGGCGGCCTCGGTGCCGACACGAGACCCCGACGGCGACTGATCTGGTCGAGCGGATGTTCACCAGGGAGGCGCCGAATCCGCTGGGGTCACCGACATCACCGAACACCGCACCTATGAGGGCAAGGTGTACTGCGCGGTGGTCCTCGATACGTTCTCCCGGCGAGTCGTCGGGTGGTCGATCGACGCCAGCCAGACCGCGGCCCTGGTCACCAACGCCCTGGGCATGGCGATCGCTAATCGCGATCCGCAGGCCGGCATCGTTGTTCACAGCGATCACGGCGTGCAGGGCGGATTCAACTGGTCGTCGCAACACCTTGACCGTGGAGGTGTTGCGCAGTGGCAACGAAAGACTGGGCGGCGAAGACCAGCGATGTGCCCGAGGGTGCGCGTCGGCAGTGGCGTTCGGATCGGGCGTTGCGACCGCCGATGCGTTCGCCGGGGCGGCCCGAGCCCTCACGGGCGGTGCAGCGGCAGTTTTGGCATCTGATCGCGACGGGCATCACCTCGGCCGAAGCGGCGCTGAAAGTGGGCGTGTCCGTGCCGGTCGGAACCCGTTGGTTTCGCCACGCTGGCGGCATGCCACCGATCTCGCTTGCCGTGCCCACCGGCCGCTACTTGTCCTTCGAGGAGCGCGAGGAGATCGCACTGCTCCGTGCCAAGCAGATCGGCGTTCGCGAGATCGCGCGCAGGATCGGCCGCGACCCGGCAACGATCTCCCGCGAACTGCGCCGCAACGCGGCCACGCGCAGCGGCAAGCAGGAGTACCGGGCGCTGGTGGCGCAGTGGAAGGCCCAGCAGACGGCGAAACGGCCGAAAACGGCCAAGCTCGCGACTAACGACAAGCTGCGCGAGTACGTCCAGGAACGGCTCGCCGGGAACGTACGCCGCCCGGACGGGAGCATCGTTGTCGGGCCGCAGCCGCCCGCATGGAAGGGGCTGAACAAACCCCACCGCCAGGACCGGCGGTGGGCGACTGCGTGGAGCCCGGAGCAGATCGCGCACCGGCTGAAGGTCGACTTCCCCGATGATGAGTCCATGCGCATCAGCCACGAGGCGATCTACCAGTCGCTGTTCATCCAGGGCCGTGGTGCGCTCACACGCGAACTCGTCACCTGCCTGCGAACCGGCCGCGCACTACGCCAGCCACGGGCTCGCACGCAGAACCGCCCGCAAGGACACGTCACCGCCGACGTCGTATTCTCCCAGCGCCCCGCAGAAGCAGCAGACCGCGCCGTCCCCGGACACTGGGAAGGAGACTTGATCATCGGCACAGGCCGGTCCGCGATCGGCACGATCGTCGAACGCAAGAGCCGCTCGACCCTGCTGGTGCACCTGCCGCGACTGCAAGGCTATGGCGAGATACCGCCGGTCAAGAACGGTCCCGCGCTGGGCGGCTACGGCGCGGTCGCGATGAACGACGCGCTCGTAGCGTCAATGACGAAGCTTCCCGAACAGCTCCGAAAGACGCTCACCTGGGACCGCGGCAAAGAGCTCTCCGGCCACGCCCAGTTCGCTCTCCAGACGGGCACGAAGGTGTTCTTCGCCGACCCCCACTCGCCCTGGCAGCGGCCGACGAACGAGAACACCAATGGGTTGCTGCGCCAGTACTTCCCGAAGGGCACCGACCTCTCACGGTGGTCCGCCGAAGACCTCGAAGCGGTCGCTCTCGCGCTGAACAATCGACCCCGCAAAAGCCTCGACTGGAAGACACCTGCCGAGGTGTTCGAAGAGCAGCTACGCTCACTCCAATAACCCGGTGTTGCAAGGACCGGTTGAACCCAGGCAATACACCTCGATTCGCTATGGTGAACGGCTCGCCGAGATCGGCGCGGCGCCCTCCATCGGTACCGTCGGGGACAGCTTCGACTGTGAGAATGATCGTGGCTGCCTGGTGGCCTGACTCTTGCTTTCGACTGACCCCGAGGTTGGGTGTCCTGGCTGTTGATCTGTCGTCCACCAGGCGGCCGCACCACATGGTGCTGGCCGGACGGGCAGTGACCTCATAGGAGCCTGACCTCACCAGGTCCCATCACAGTCCCGTCCACCCGACCGGCCAGCGTCACAACCCACGTTGGAAGGTCGCAATGACAAGCATGAACCACAACCGGCGCCGCGGTCGAGTCGTGATCGGCGTCGACACCCACAAGCACATCCACGTCGCGGTCGCCCTCGACGACTTCGGCGGAATCCTAGGCAAGGAGAAGTTCACCGCAGACACCGCCGGGTACGGCCAGTTGATCGACTGGTCGATGACCCACGGGCATCTGTTGACCTTCGCCATCGAAGGTACCGGGTCCTACGGGGCCGGATTGACCGCCGCGGTCCGACGCCGTGATATCGGTGTCGTGGAGGTGATGCGCACCGATCGCCGCGACCGACGATTGCGGGGCAAGTCTGATTTCCTCGACGCCGAGAACGCAGCCCGCGCCGTGCTGGCCGGTCACGCCGACGCCATCCCCAAAACCGCCGACGGGGTGGTGGAAATGATCCGCACCATCAAGGTCGCGAAAGACGTTGCGGTAAAAGCACGGACATCGGCGATGATCTCGCTCAAGGCAGTCCTGGTCAATGCTCCTGCGGGTCTGCGCGAACAACTGCAGCCACTATCAAAGATGGCACTGATTCACCGCTGCGCAGGACTACGACCCGGTTCGATGACCACAGTGGAGGCGGCGACCAAACACACACTTCGTTCCATCGCGCGGCGCTGGCAACAACTCAACGACGAGATCACCGCTCACGAGAAGATGCTCGCCGAACTCACCACTACAATCGCACCGCAGCTCTCGGCTGCGTTCGGTGTTGGCGCCGACACTGCCGCCGAGATGCTCATCGTCGCCGGCGATAACCCAGAGCGGGTCCGCTCCGAACCGGCCTGGGCCCGACTCTGCGGCGTCGCACCTATCCCCGCGTCTTCGGGGATGACGACCCGCCACCGGCTCAACCGTGGCGGTCACCGCCAGGCCAACGCTGCGCTTTACCGCACCGTCATCGTCAGGATGCAGCATCACGAACCCGCCAAGGCCTACGTCGCTCGGCGCGCAGCCGAAGGCAAGACCAAAGCCGAGATCATCCGCTGCCTCAAACGACTCCTCGCCCGCGAAATCTGGTCCCTGATGCGCCCTCTACGGGTGAGCCCGCAGACCATGGAATGCGCCGCTTGACGGATATAGGAGCATCAACGCGGTGATCGAATCATTCTGGGGCAGAATGCAAACCGAGCTACTCAACCGCAAACGCTGGAAGACCAGAATCGAACTAGCCAACGCGATCTTCGACTACCTCGAGATCTTCCACAACCGCCAACGACGCCATTCCGCCCTCGGCATGCGCACTCCGATAGAGTTTGAACCGCTGCATCAATCCGCCCAACCCGTGGCCTAAAACCAAGTATGGCGACACCACCGAACCCAGGGCACATCAGAGCCTCCAGTAGGACCAGGGCGGTTCAAACAGTCCATGTTGGTCGGGTTTGACCTGGATACGGAGCCCTTTGCGGCGTCCGCGGTTGACGTGGACGGGTTGCAACTCGCCGCGTTGGATCTTGTGCAACACGGTTTGTCGGGCGACGCCGAGTGTCTTGGCGGCCTCGTCGAGGCCGAGCCAGCCCTCGGGCACCTCGGGTCAGATCCGATCACGCAGGGCTTGGTCGATGCGGATGCGCCAGGGTGCGCCGGGGGTGATCTGTTCGGCGGCGGTGATGGTGACCACCACGACATCGTCGCAGTCGGCTCCGACATCGGGTACCGGCGGTTGGTAGACCGCGATGTCGTGGCCGGCGCGCAGGATCGCCACCCGCGCTCGGGTGAACGGTAGGCCAGTGGCGGTGCGGCGTTTCTGTTTGGCCAGGATCGCGGCGATGGTGCGGTCGTCGTAGTGCTCGGCCAGGCGGCGTACCAGGGCCACGGTGGCCTCGTCGGTCACCCGTAAATGCTGGCCGGGCTTTGTCATCGGCATCGATACCTCGGTGTCGGCACCGCCCTGCCACAGGATCCGCAGTTGCGCGACGCGTTGCTCGGCGCGCACGGTGATGGCGATCTCGTCGATCACCGCGCGGATGAGTTGTTTGCGTTCGCGCAGCGTGGTGGTGGGCGCCTCGGACACCGCCCGCACGTCGGCGCCAGCAGTGGTGATCCAGGCCAGTTCCGGTTCGGTCAGCGCCACCGGGCGCCGGGCGCGTTGGGCGACCAGGTTGTTCTCCGCGGCGCGGACCGCTGCGAGCTTGGTCTCCAGTGTGCTCTCCAATGTCGTTGCCACCAAACGGTTCTCCGGCTCGACGTTGTCGAACTGACGCTGCGCGCGGTCGGCTTCGTAGCGGGCTCGTTCGACTCCCAGCTCGAACACCGCGAGATCGCGCCGGTGGTGGGTGTCGGCCTCGGCCAATGCCTGGGCGGTGGCGGTCAGCGCGGCCGGTTCCAGGACGGTGAACAATTCATCGAGGATGGTGTTCTCCAGCCGGACGCCACCGATGCTCTGGCAGACGTGTTCACCGGCATAGAGCTGTTTGGCGCGGGCGCACACATACCGTGGGCAGTTGCCCTTGGTGCCCGAATAGCTGGTCTGCATGATCTGCCCGCACCGCCCGCAGCGCAGCAAGCCCTGCAGCAGCGCACGGCCCTCCCGCACCGCGCCACCGGCCAGCTCACGGGGGCGGCGCCAGTTGCCCCGCAGCCGTGCGGTGTTGGCCTCGAAGGTCTCCCAGGTGATGAACCCGCGATGGTGATCGGGGATCAGGACCTCCCATTGCGCGCGGCACCAGCCGATCCCGAGAATGCACGGTCCCGCTCTCGGGGTCGACCCTTCTCAGTGCGGGTACGGCCGAACACGAACGCCCCGGCATAGGCCTGGTTGGTCAGCAAGTCGTGCACCGCGGGATAGGTGGCCTGGGCCCAGAAGATGCGCTTGGAACCGTTGCGCCGGCGCGGGAGCAGCACACCGTCTTCACGCAACCGGATCAGCACTTGGCGGGCGGAGCCCAGTTCATCGAAGCGGCGGAACACCGTGGTGATCGCCTCTCGTACGGCCTCGTCGGCGCAGAGCACCACCTTATCGTCCTCGTCGTAGTCCAAACCAACAGGAAGACCCTGGCGCAGTGCACCTTTGGCCGCCTTGTGTTTGAACCCTGCGGTCAGCCGGGACCGGATCAGGTGCAGCTCGGCCTCCGACATCGTCCCCTTCAGCCCCAGCACCAGGCGGTCGTTGAAATCGGCCGGGTGATACACCCCGTCGGCGTCGGCGATCAGCGTGTCGGTAATCGCGCACAGGTCCAGCAGTTGATACCAGTCGGCGTTGTTGCGGGCCAGGCCGACATCGGCGACCAACTCCTTGAACCCGTTCCGCCCCGCGGTCTGCGCCCCGGAGCGGCCCAGATCGGCGTCGATCACCACGACCTGATGGGCGGGTCAACCCAGCATCACAGCCCGTTCACGCAACTCATATCGGCGGGCAAGGGATTCGTCATGATGATCATCTGTGACGGTGTCGATTGGCGCACATACACATACGCGTCTCGGGAACGATGCGATGCGGTGACCTTCTCAGTCGACAACAGCAGCGTCGGTACCGATGCTCCCGCCGACGTCTGGCCCGTCATCGGTCACCGGCCGGGGCGTGCGGATCTTCGGCCAGGGCGCCGCGGGCGATCAGCCGGGCCAACAACGCCAGCACCTGGGTTCGGGTGTCTCCGGGAAGCGTCTGCCAACGGCAGGCCGGCACGGGTAAGTCGGCCAGCCCAAGGGCAAGCTGGCGTGGAACAGCTACTCTCATAGCGCGCAAGTGGGTTCACTCTCGTGTAGTCGTGACCGCGATCAGGGACGAGGCGAACCTACTTGCGCGTTTACCGTCGACGCGCCGACTTCGGCGCGCGTCGCCAGCTGAACCACCAACCGGTGCAGCGCCCGCAGTCCGGCACGGTCCAGCACCGACCGAAGGCCCAGCTCGACGACACCCAACACGTCAGTGGCATCGCAGCGGATCGTCCCCGGCGATCCGTCGGGCAAATCGATCACCAACAACAACACGCCGTTCCACCGCTTGAACGACTTCGCAGCCAGCAACCGACCGAACAACGGGTGCGTCTCGGCCACCACCCGCACCTCACACGGCAAGACCGCACGCAACTGTTGCAGTCTCTCGCCTTCACTCCCGGAACCGGCAAGACACATCTGGCGATCGGACTGGCAATCAAGGCCGCTCAAGCCGGCCACCGCGTCGCGTTCGCCACCGCCGTGGACTGGGTCGCCCGCCTCGAAACCGCCCACCACGCCGGACGTCTGCCCGTCGAGCTGGCCAAGCTGCGCCGCATCGGGCTGCTCGTCGTCGACGAGGGCGGCTACATCCCCTTCGAACAAGACGCCGCCAACCTGTTCTTCCAGCTCGTCTCCAGCCGCTACGAACACGCCTCGCTGATCTTGACCTCCAACCTGCCTTTTGCATGGGGTGAGATCCTCGGCGACACCACCGTGGGAGCCGCCATGCTCGACCGCCTACTACACCGCTCGATCGTCATCAACCTCGACGGCGAGTCCTACCGCCTACGCGACCACCAGGCCGCCGCGGACACCCTGCGCCGAACCACCACCGGCACCCGCCACCAACAGTCAAACGCGGCCATCAACGACCGCGGCACCGCAGAACCCCCGCAGGGTCGGGGTAGCTAGTGTTGTGCAGCTGGTGTCCGTACGACGATGCCATCCAAAGTCGGGCAGATTCTGATTTGGCAGCCGAGTCGGGATGTGTGGTCTACGCCATCACAGAATTCCAGCATTGACACCTCTTGGTCGCTGCTGGGCGGCAGTTTGTCCAACCAGTCTGCATCGACGTGCACATGGCATGTCGCGCACGCGCACTCCCCGCCGCAGTCCCCGTCGATGCCTGGCACGTTGTTATTGACGGCGATTTCCATCAGTGACATGTCGTCTTCGGCGTCAACACAGCGGCTCGTACCGGTGTAGTCGATGTAGGTGATCTTTGGCATTTCGATTCCTTTATCAGTGGGTTAGAGGGAGGTTGGGGACGTTGCGCGGGTGGGGGCTCTTACCGCCGCCGCAAGGGCTGTGGGGGGGAGGCCCTCGTCGGCGAGCTGCGTCGGGTCTACCTCTGCGCGTTCGGCGACAAGGGTTTTCGACGCCATGAATTCGCGCGGCCGGTTGATTGCATCGACGGCCAGCAGTTTCCCGGCGCGCAGGTAGAAGGCTGCAAACGATGCTGAGGCCGGATCACCCCGGATGATCACGTCGTCGTAGCCTTCGTTGACGCCGGCCGTCTGTAGTTTGATGTTGTACTGGTCTGACCAGAACCAGGGCACTTGACGGAACGGCTCGTCTCTGCCGAGGATCGCTGCGGCGGCCGTTTTGGCCTGTTCGATGGCGTTGTGCACCGACTCGAGGTGAAGTGGTCGGCCGTATATGGGGCTCGGGTACTGGGTGCAGTCACCGGCTGCGTAGATGCCAGGTGCGCTTGTCTGGCAACGGCTGTCCACGACGATGCCGCTTTCGCATGTCAGCCCAGCTGCTGAGGCTAAGTCGACGTTGGGGAGCAATCCTATCCCAACTATGACGAGGTCTGCGTCGATGTACTCGCCGCTATCGAGTTCAATGCGTGCGGTGGACGAGCTGTCGTGGATGCGTGTGACTGTGGTTGCGCACCGAATCGTCACTCCTGCTCGCCGGTGGGTGTGTTCGAAGAAGCGGGCCACCGTCGGACAGGTGACCCGTGCCAAGACGGTGGTTTGTGCTTCGAGGACGGTCACGGTCAACCCGAGTTCTGCGGCTACCGCGGCGATTTCGAGGCCGATGTAACCGCCGCCCACCAGGACCAGCCGTGTCCCGGGATGGAACTGGGAGCGGATCCTGTCTACGTCGGTCACTGTTCGAAGGTAGTGGACGCGGGGGTGATCGGCACCAGGGCAGGCCAGCGGGCGGGGGCGGCCGCCGGTGGCCAGCACTAGGTGATCGAAGCTGATAGCGCGGCCGTCGGTGAGCCGGACGCGTCTGTTTTCGGTGTCGAGCTCGCTCACCCCAGTGTCGACCATGACATCGACGTGGGCTTGCTGGTAGAACGCCGCAGGGCGTAGGTACAGGCGGTCCAGCGGGAGGGTGCCGGCCAGGAAGGCCTTCGACAGTGGGGGGCGCTGATAGGGCAGCGCCGGCTCGTCGCCGAGCAGGGTGATCTGCCCCTCGAACCCTCCTTGTCGAAGGCTGGCGACTGTCTGTGCGCCAGCCTGGCCGGCACCGACCACCACAACGGCTTCGGTCACGCCGGTGTGGATCATCAGGCGTTGATGCGCACGGGCAGCGATTCGTAGCCCTTGACGAAGGGTGAGAGCACGCGGGTCGGTTCTTGAAGAACCCGGATCTGCAGTGGGTCCGGCCACCGTTTAAGGATTTCTTCCCACAGGATGTTGAGCTGTAGTTCGGCGAGTCTGTTGCCGACGCAGCGGTGGATGCCGAACCCGAAGGACAAGTGCTGGCGGGGCTTGGCGCGATCGATGATGAACGTGTCGGGATTGTCGATGGCCTCGGGGTCCCGGTTGCCGGACACATACCACATCACGACTTTGTCGCCCTGGCGGATGTGCTTGCCGCCGAACTCGATGTCTTCCAGTGCCGTCCGACGCATGTGCGAAAGAGGTGTTTGCCACCGGATGATCTCCGACACCATAGAGCTGATCAACGCCGGGTTGGCGGACAGTTTGCGGTATTCGTCGGGAAATTCGTTCAGGGCCAACACACCGCCGGTCATCGAGTTGCGGGTGGTGTCGTTACCGCCGACGATCAGCAGCACGATGTTTCCGAGATATTCCTCGGGCGCCATGTGTCGTGTTGACTCCGAATGGGCCATCATCGAGATGAGATCGTTCTTGGGTTCGGCATTCACGCGCTGGTTCCACAGCTCGGTGAAATACGTCGCGCACTCCATCAGCTCGGCCATGCGCTGTTCTTCAGAATCGATGATCCCGCCACCGGGCAACGCCGTGGTGACGTCCGACCAGCGCGTCAACTTGGCGCGGTCGTCCCAGGGAAAATCGAACAGCGTCGCCAGCATCTTGGTGGTCAAGTCGATCGACACCCGATGCACCCAGTCGAACTCTTCATTGATCGGCAATCCGTCGAGGAGGTCCGCGGTGCGCTGGCGAATCACCGATTCCATGGTGGCAAGGTTTTCGGGCGCCACGATGGGGCTCACGGTCTTTCGCTGGACATCGTGTTTCGGTGGATCCATGGCGATGAACATGGGAAGCGATGCTGCGGCGTTGTCGTCCATGATGGTGATGCCGCCACTTTTAGCCTCCGACGAGAACACCTTCGGGTTGGTCTCGACTGCCATGATGTCGCGGTACTTGGTCACCGACCAGTAGGGGCCGAACATGCTGCTCTTGCAGTAGTGAACCGGATCCTCTTCGCGCAGGCGTTTGAAATAGGGATGCCAGGTGTTGTCCCGGAACAGCACGGGATTGCTCACATCGATGTCCTCCAAGGCCATCCCGTACGCCGCGTTCGTCGCGTCGTTGGCGGCCACCGTCATTTCGGTCATGTTGGTCCCTTCTCAACCTGGTGCTCTACAGAAAAATGGGCGCATGAGCGGAAACATGTCTCGCCCCAACCGTTGTGCGCGCCGAGCTGTTCCACCTCGACGTGCACCCCGCGCGGCTTAATGTGACCCTCAACACCATTAAGGGTGATAAGTGGCGAGGCCGACGACAAGTGGCCCGCGGGCCACGTCATGACCCCTGCGGGCCACGTCGGGAAGAGGCCGGATGCGGACGTGAGCCGCACCGGACATTCGAGTTACCGCCGATCGGCGAAGTTGCTGCCGGGGCGATCCGGTGCCCACGCAGACGGGCTGGAGCCGATCGTCATGCTGCGCCGGACGTTGCGAATCGTGATTGCGATGGTGACTGCCGCCCTTTCGTTCCCATGATCACGCCAGCGTGGGCCAGTGGGCTGCGTGCCGTTGGCGGCGCCGACGTCTGGCCGACGAGGCCCGCGGAAAGTTGTCCGGACTACCAGCGCGGAGCGGGGGGCGGGTCTGGTTGCGGCGCGGTGATCAGCGGAACACGGAAGGTCGCGACGAGCCCACCACCAGCGCGAGCGGCGAAATTCACCCGACCGCCCATTGCGTCGGTGATCTGCTGCACGATCCATAGTCCCAGACCGGCGGTGCCGCGCTGACCGCCGGCACTGACGTACTTTGCTGTCAGCTCTCCCAGATCCTCGTCGGGGATTCCGGGGCCACGGTCGGCGACGGCGATGACGAGGTCGTTGCCGTGTCGACTGCACGTGACGTCGACCGGGGCGCCGCGGCCGTGGCGGGCTGCGTTTTCGAGCAGGTTGGTCAGCACCCGACGCAATCCCTGGGCGTTGATCGCGACAGCAGTCAGGTCGGCGGTCATCGCAAGCTGTAGGCGTGGCGCAGTGAGGCCTACCGCATCGGCTGCTGCGGTGACGATGTCCGCGACGTCGACTTGGCGTACCCTGCCCCCAGAAAAGGTGGGGCGTCGGCTCAGCGCGACGTCGGAGAGTGCGTCGAGCATGTCGACGACATGGCGAGTGTGTCGGCTGGCCAGCTGCAGGCTGGTGCTGCGGTCGGCGTCCGTCATCGGTGAGATGCCGGCCAGTGCATCGAGAAGTGCCTCCAGCGAGGCGATGGGGGTGCGGAACTCGTGCACCAGCACCTGCAGCCCGTCCTGTTGGGACTGGTAAGAGGTGAGCAGCCGTGAACGCAGATCGCGTTCCTCCTCGGCCGCGGCGTGCTGGGTCTCGGCTTCGACCAGAGCGCGCAGTCTGGAGCGGTGTTCGCGCTCCGCCAAGGTAGACAGGCCCGCGGTGAGAACCGCCGCGAACAACAGATACAACGCCCACCAGCTGGCCTGGAGCCAAGGGGTGGGCGCCGTTGCTGGCATCGATGAAGAGGGCACGATCACCGCGGTGTACGCCAGACCCAAAAGCGTCGATAACAGCAGAGTCTCGATGAATGACAGCCGGGCCGCCGATGCGATAACGACCAGGGGAAGTACCGCCACCACCGGGCTATGCGGTCCACCGGTGACGGCGATCCAGGCAAGGGTGATGGCACTGTCAGCCAGGGCGACCGCCCAGGAGTACCGGGTGCGGCGCGCCTCGAATTTCGGGTTGGCCAGCAGCACCACTGCGTACACCGTCGCCGCAATCAGAATGCCCACAACCGCGGGCACGTGCTGGCGAACCCAGGCGGGTCCCACAAGCACCAGCACCCCGACTGACGCCACTACCGCCATCCGGACTGCCACCACAACGCGAGCCAGTCCGTATTCGTCACCGTCGACAAATGCGGTGACCCGGTTATGCAGTCTCATCGACCTTATCCTGGGGTGCGGCTAACATCGTCACAATGAAGCCTAGCGGCGGCCGGAAAGGGATCGTCGTGGCTATCGTCGATGACCACGAACTGTTTGCGCAGGGACTAGCCTTGCTGCTCACCCGCGAATGGGGGGACATCTTCACCGTGGGGGGCCAAACCAGCTATGTCGAGGAGGCGGCCGACCTCGTCGCCGATTGCGCCGCTGACGTCGCGATCGTTGATCTGACCATGCCCCCGCTGGGAGGACTGGCTGCGATCCGCCACATCAAGGGCCGTAGCCCCACGACCCGGATCCTCGCGCTGTCGGGCACCGATGATCTCGACCTGGCCGAAGAAGCGTTGCGTGCCGGAGCCGACGGCTTCCTGCCCAAGACCGCACGGCCCGAAGCGCTGGCAGGCCCTCTGTGGACGATCGCCGAAGGCATGCGGGTTGTCGATGGCGCCGTCCTCGATGACCTCCTGACCCAGACCCGCCGACCCCCGAGTGAAGTGCTAGAGCATTTGTCCGATCAGGACCTGAAGTTGTGGACGTTGCTGGCGGCAGGGCTGGAGAACGCGGAGATGGCCGACCGATTGCTGGTCTCGGAACGAACCGCCAAGCGCATGGTGGCCACGCTGCTAAATAAGCTTGGCGTAAGCAACCGGATCAGCGCTGCTGCCTTGGCGGGCAAGTTCGGGTTGCTAGACATCAGCGATTACCAGGCTCGGCGCCTGGCCCGTTCGCCCAAACTTTAGTTGCGTTAGTGAGCGCCGCGAATCTGGTCGCATGCAGCTGACTCTGAGAGCCGTGCAAGGCTGCGCGAGGCGTGCTCGATCTGCGTGGCACTCGTGGGCCACTGATGGCACGGGCGGCCCTGGTGTGTGCGCCACATCGTTGTGACGATGGGCACACAACATCAAACATGTGAGGAAGAATCAATAGTGAAGACGAAGGCTGCGGTTCTGTGGGGCCAGAACGAGAAGTGGCAGGTGGAGCAAATCGACTTGGATCCGCCCGGTGAGGGCGAGGTGCTCGTCAAGTTGGCCGCCAGCGGTCTATGCCATTCCGACGAGCACCTCGTTACTGGCGACCTTCCCTTTCCATACCCTCTGGTGGGCGGGCATGAGGGCGCTGGCGTTGTCGAAGCGGTGGGACCCAATGTCGCCGATATCGCCGAGGGCGATCACGTCGTGATGATGTTCTTGCCCGCTTGCGGGCGATGCTCCTACTGTGCCCGCGGCATCGGGAACCTCTGCGACTCCGGCGCCGCGGTGATGCTGGGACCGCAACTCGACGGAACCTACCGTTTTCACGCGCGGGGCGAAGACGTCGGTCAAATGTGTTTGCTCGGAACGTTTTCGGAGTACACCGTCGTTCCTGCCGCGTCGGTGGTCAAGATCGATGACGATATTCCCCTGCATACCGCTGCATTGGTGGGGTGCGGGGTGACCACCGGTTTCGGGAGTGCAGTGCGTACCGGTGAGGTGCGGGCGGGAGACGCGGTCGTGGTCATCGGGGCGGGCGGCATCGGCATGAACGCGGTCCAGGGAGCGCGCATCGCCGGTGCCCGCATGATCATGGTGGTGGACCCAGTTGAGTTCAAGCGCACCAAGTCTTATGAGTTCGGTGCCACGCATACCGCCTCATCGATCGATGAGGCGTGGAACGCGATCAGCGACTTGACCCGCGGCAGGCTTGCCGATGTCTGCATCGTCACCACCGGTGTCGCTGAGGGCGCCGAGGTGGGTCCAGAACTGAGTCTCATCGGTAAGCGGGGTCGCGTCGTGGTCACCGCGATCGGACACCCGGAGGAAACCACTATCACGACAAACCTTCTCGAGCTGACTTTATATGAAAAGCAGATCCGTGGATCGCTATTCGGCTCATCCAACGGCCAGCACGATATTCCGCGGTTGCTGGAGCTCTACGCTCTCGGCCAATTGAAGCTCGACGAACTCATTACCACCGAGTACGACCTGGAGGACATCAATCAGGGTTATGAGGACATGCGGTCGGGCAGAAATATCCGCGGCGTCATCCGCTATTGAGTGGGCCTTCGGACGGTCACCTAGCCGTTCGCGAGACCAGGATTCGGGCATGGTTCGCGCGCTGAGCCCGGGAAACGTAGCGGCTCCAGGAGACTCATGCGCACCACATGGACACCGCTGGCGAAGAGTCGGTGACCAAGACCTGCCGTATCGACGTCTTTTGCCGGTGAACGGAACGTAGTCGGACAATCCCGGCCGTGACCATGTTAGACCCGAGTCCGGTGAGTCATCACCGGACACTGCACAGAGCGCCCACCTAGAGCGCGGCGGGCTTGCCGCGCTGTTCAACAAACATGCAGACAAACAAAGGAATTGTGATGACCACGCTATCAATCGACATACCTGAGACGCTGCAAACGTTTTTGCGTGGTGCGTCGGCGAGCATCGTCATCGGGGCTGACAAGCTTGGGGCCGCCGACGGAGCCGAGGCTGTGACCACCGATCCGGCGACCGGCGCCGTATTGGCCACCATCGCAGCGGGTGGTCCGATCGACGTGGCGCGGGCGGTCGACGCGGCGAGCGAGGCATTTGAACACTGGCGTCGCCTGAGCCCGGCCGCCCGCGGCCGGATACTGCTCGACGTCGCCGACGCGATCGAGGCGCATGCCGAGGAACTCGCCACTCTCGAGACGCTCGACAACGGCAAACCGCTGACGGAATCGTTGTACATCGATATCGGCTTGGTCAGTCAAATCTGGCGCTACTTCGGTGGCTGGACAACCAAACTTGGCGGCCAGACCCTGCCCGTCTCACCGCCGGTGGGCGAGGCACTGGTGTATACGCAACGGGAACCGCTGGGCGTCATCGGCGCGATCGTGCCGTGGAACTTTCCGCTGCTGATCGCGTCGTGGAAGGTGGCGCCCGCCCTGGCCGCCGGCAACACGGTCGTGCTCAAGCCGTCAGAGCACACCTCGCTGACCGCATTGCGGCTGATCGAGATCGCTCTCGAGGCAGGACTACCTCCGGGTGTGCTCAACATGGTCACCGGGCTCGGTTCTTCCGCCGGTCAGGCCCTCATCGAAGACCCCCGGGTGGCCAAAGTGTCGTTCACCGGCTCGACGGAAACCGGTCGCCGGATAATCACCGCCAGCGCACCCAGCATCAAGAAACTCACCCTGGAACTGGGTGGCAAATCAGCCAACATTGTCTTCCCGGATGCCGACCTCAAAGCCGCGGCCCAGGGGGCACTGGCCGCCATCTTCCTCAACCAAGGGCAGGTGTGTTGTGCAGGGTCGCGCCTGTTCGTTCACCGCGACGTGCGTGACGAACTGCTCGCCGAGCTGGAGACCGCGGCCCGGGCGATCGAGCTCGGTCACGGCCTCGATGACAGCACCGAGATGGGGCCCCTGGTCTCAGCCACCCAGCGCGACCGCGTTGAAGGTTTCCTGCGCGCCGGCACCCAGGAAGGCGCCACCCTGCTCTGCGGCGGCCAGCGACCCGGCGGCGCACTGAGTCACGGCCACTTCTTGACGCCGGCCATCTTCACCGACGTCGACGACGCCATGACGATCGCCACCGAGGAGATCTTCGGGCCGGTGTTGTCGGTGTTGACCTTCGACGACGAAGCCGAGGCGGTGCGCCGGGCCAATGCCAGCGCGTACGGACTGGCAGCGGGGGTGTGGACCGACGACCTCAAACGCGCGCACCGAGTGGCCAGGGAGCTTCAGGCTGGCACTGTGTGGGTCAACTTGTACAACGTGTTGGACCCCGCGGCACCGTTCGGTGGCTACAAGGCGTCCGGATACGGGCGCGATCTTGGCGAGGAGTCCCTGCTCGGCTTTACCCAAACCAAGTCCGTGTGGATCGGCTTGGACTAGCCCGGATCTTCCAGCTTTGGCGATCAACGACACGAAAGGATCACCGCCATGGGCGTTTTCACTGACGAGGCAGAGGTGCACAAATACATCGGCGGGGTGTTCGAGAAGGGCCTAGCAGATCCCGACATCGGGCCCAAGCTGTCCGCCTCGGGTGTTGTGCTGCAAATCAACTACACCGATCCCGAGGCGATTGTGACGGTGGACCTTCCCAACGCAACAGTGCTCGCCGGCGCCACCGACATCACACCCGATGTCGAGTTGTTCATGTCGGCAGACACCGGTAACCGATTCTGGCAGGGCAAAGTGAACCTGTCGCTGGCCATGGCCAAGGGTCAGGTCCGCGCCAAGGGCCCGGTGCAGAAAGTCATCAAGCTCGTCCCCACCGCCAAACTGCTCTTTCCCACCTACACCGCGATGCTGGCCGCCGACGGCCGCAGCGACCTCGAACTGTGAAGGTCGACATCGCTTGTGGCGGGCGGAATCGCTGATGCACTCCACCATGCAGGCCGCTCCGCTGTCGGTCGCCTCGATCCTGGCGCATGCTAGCGGCGTACACGGCGCCAAGCAGGTGATCAGCGCCACCGAACAGGGCCTTCGCGCTGCAAGCTACCGGCAGATCGGCCAGCGGTCGGCCCAACTGGCCTTGGCGCTGCGACGTCTCGGTGTGACCGGCGACGACCGCGTCGCCACGTTCCAGTGGAACAACCAGGAACACCTGGAGGCCTATTGCGCGGTACCCGCCATGGGTGCTGTCCTGCACACGATCAATATCCGACTCTCGGCCGATCAAATCCGCTACGTGGTCAACCACGCCGAAGACACGGTCATCATCGTCGACGCGTCCCTGACGCCACTGCTGGCCCCGCTGTTGGCGGATGCGCCCTCGGTGCGGGCGGTGGTGGTCACTGGCGGCGGCGATGCTGTCGAGCTGCTGCGGGGCAACGGCCCCGAAGTAGCCCATTACGACGAGCTGCTCGCCGCTGAGGGTGACGAGTTCCCTTGGCCTGCAGTCGAAGAAACCTCCGCAGCGGCAATGTGTTACACCAGCGGCACCACCGGCGACCCCAAAGGGGTGGTGTACAGCCACCGATCCTTATACCTGCATTCGATGGCCGCATGCACCACAAACGGGCTGGGCATCGGCGAGGGCGATCGCGTCTTGCCGATCGTGCCGATGTTTCACGCCAACGCATGGGGGCTGCCCTACGCAGCGCTGATGGCAGGGGCCGACCTGCTGATGCCCGACCGATTCCTGCAGGCCGAGGCGATCAGCCGGATGGTGCACGAACAGCGCCCGACCATAGCGGGCGCCGTACCGACAATCTGGAATGACGTCCTCTCCCACACGGGACGCGTCGGCACCTGCGACTTCTCATCGCTGCGGCTGGTGGTCTGTGGCGGCTCCGCGGTGCCGCGCGCCTTGATAGAGGCATTCGAGGAGCGCCTGGGCGTCACGGTGTTGCAGGCCTGGGGAATGACCGAAACCTCGCCGCTGGCCGCCATCGCACGCCCGTCGGCAACGGCACCGCCCGAGCGGGCACAGGAGATGCGAACGACCCAAGGCCGCCCCGTGTGCGGAGTCCAGATGCGTCTCGTCGCCGATGACGGTTCAGTGCTGCCGCACGACGGTCAAGCGGTGGGGGAACTGGAAGTCCGCGGGCCCTGGGTAACAGGCGCGTACTACCAGGGTGCCGACGACGACAAATTCCACGACGGCTGGTTGCGCACTGGGGATGTCGGGCGCATCGACGCCGACGGCTTTCTGACTTTGACCGACCGTGCCAAGGATGTCATCAAATCCGGCGGCGAATGGATTTCATCGGTGCAACTAGAGAACATCCTGACCGGGCACCCAGCCGTGTTCGAGGCGGCGGTAATCGGCGTGCCCGACCCAAAATGGCAAGAACGCCCCCTCGCTGCGGTCGTGCTGCAGGATGGACTCCACATTGCGCCCCAAGAGATCAAATCCTGGCTGGCCCAACAGGTTCCACGATGGTGGCTTCCCGAACAGTGGACGTTCATCGAGCAGGTTCCCCGCACCAGTGTAGGGAAGTTCGACAAGAAGCTGCTGCGCGCCTACCATGCGGACGGCAAGCTCAGCATCACCACGGTGCGGTGACTGCTAACTGCAGCGTTGACGCGCGACCATTTTCGTCCCCCTTTGCAGGATGACTACGATGATCTGGCAATTGCGCAGCATCCATCGCAGCTAAGCCGCTGACACAACCACGCACGCGATCACCGCGTCAGCGACAGCGACGCGCCGTCAACATCGCCTGATCGTTGGCGTCTGTGGGTGCGACCGTCGCCGCGTACCCGACCATCAGTGTGGCGATGGCAGAGATCGCCGAGAAAGTGCAGGAAGGTCGGCTGCGATGGCGGTGGATGCCGGACACTGCAGGTCATGTGGGAGCTGATGGAAGCCGACGTGCTCGGCTGGCCGGCCCGACGGGCGCCACGATGCGGCCCGCAGGGCGGTGCGACACGGCCAGGAACGCGCCTCGGTGACATTGGGCGGTCGTTGGCTGCCGGCGTCCCGTTCGCGGGTGCGGGCCGCCGATGGGTTCGGGAGGTGGCGATCGCCCCCTATGAGCTGTTCAGCTCGACCGAGGTGTTGGTGGCGAGTCCCCGTTACTGAGTCCACCTGACCCTGGTTTCTGGGTAGCGGTATCAGAACCAGCTTGGTACGGCATCCACCGTCGAGGTATCTAGGCTGGCTAGCAGATCGAACAGGGGGCCGACCTTGGGCAGTTCATAGGTGAAGAAGAATCTGCCCGCGGCACGCTTGCCGTCGTAGAAGTCGCCGTTGCCGTCCGCGGCGGCCAGCAACTGCTCCAGCCAGATCCACGCCATCACCACATGGCCGGCCGCTTCCAGGTACAGCGTCGAATTCGCCAGTGTCACAGAGATATCACCGGCAGCCCACAGTGTGCCGGTGATGTCGACCAGCCGGGTAAGCGCACCGCGCAGGGCATCGGCATGCTGCCTTGTGCCGACGTGCGTTTCGGCCTTGTTGATGGTCGCGGTGATCCGCTCGGCCAGCAGTGTCAGCCCGGCGCCGTCGTGCATAACCACCTTGCGGCCCAGCAGGTCCAGGCCGTGGATGCCGTGTGCGCCTTCGTGGATGGCGTTGAGACGGTTGTCTCGGTAGGCCTGCTCGACGTCGAACTCCTTGGTGTAGCCGTAGCCGCCGTGCACCTGGATGGCCAGGCTGTTGGCCTCCAGGCACCACTGCGACGGCCAGCTCTTGGCGATCGGCGTCAGCACCTCCAGCAGCAGGTGGGCGCGGGCGCTGTCGGGTTCGGTGCCCGAACGCTGCTCGTCGACCAGGCGGGTGCAGTAAAGGCCCAGCGCCAACGCACCTTCGACATAGGCCTTCTGCGCCAGCAGCATTCGCTTCACGTCGGCGTGTTCGATGATGGCCACCTGCGGCAACGACGGGTCCTTGGCGTTCACCGGGCGGCCCTGGGTGCGGGCCTTGGCGTATTCGACCGAGGCCAGGTACCCGGCGTATCCTGTGGCGGTGGCCTGCAGCCCGACGGCCACCCGCGCCTCGTTCATCATGTGGAACATATACGCTAGGCCCTTGTGCTCCTCGCCGACCAGGTAGCCGACCGCGCCGGCATCGCCCGCGGGTCGATGCGTCCCGTCGCCGAAGTTGAGCAGGGCGTTGGTGGTGCCGTGATTGCCCATCTTGTGATTGAGCCCGACGAGCGCCACGTCGTTGCGGGTGCCGTCGGTGAGGTACTTCGGCACGACGAACAGCGAGATGCCCTTCACGCCGGGGCCACCGCCGGGAGCCTTGGCTAGCACCAAGTGCACGATGTTCTCGGTGAGCTCGTGGTCACCGCCGGTGATCCACATCTTGGTGCCGGCGATCCGGTAGGTGCCGTCCCGGGCGGGCACGGCCTTGGTGGTGATATCGGCCAGCGACGACCCCGCCTCGGGTTCGGATAGGCACATGGTTCCGAAGAATTTCCCTTCGAGCATGGGGCGCACCCACGCGTCGATCTGCTCGGGGGTGCCGTATTCGACCAGCAGGTTCGCGTTGCCGATGGTCAAGAACAGGTAGGAGGTGGTGGCGGGATTGGCGGCGCGGAAGAACGTCATGGCCGCCTCGGAGACCACCGCGGGCAGCTGCATACCGCCGACGGCCTCGTCGAACGACCCGGCCAGCAGCCCGGACTCAGCGAAGGTGTCCAGGGCATCCTTGATCTCGTCGATGAGCACGACCTTGCCGTCTGGGCCGACGGTGGGCTCGACCTGATCGCCCTTCTTGCGGTGCGGGGCAAAGCGTTTGGTGGCGATGTCGGCGGACAGGTCCAAGACCGCGTCGAACGTGTCGCGCGAATGCTCGGCGTAGCGGCTGCGCTCGGTCAGCTCTTCGACGTTGAGCCACTCATACAGCAGGAAGTCGACGTCACGCCGGGAGATGAAGTCGGCCATCGGGGAACCCTTTCGCGAAACGAAAACATTAGCGAGCGCTAATATTCTTAGCGTGCGTTAATGTCGCATGATGTGCCGGGCTTGTCAACGAACGAGGTACAGTTTCACACGCCATGACCACCGACCGGCTCGCCTCGTCCGCCGCCGCGGAGCGGATCCTGTGTGCGGCGATCGAGGTCTTTGCCGAGTCCGGATACGGCGGCAGCTCGACGCGGGAGATCACTAAACGGCTCAACATGAGCGCCACTGCGATCTACCCCCACTATGCGTCGAAGGAAGAACTGCTCTACGCGATCGCCCTCGACGGCCACAGCAGTTTGCTTCAGGCCATCAAGGGCGCCGATGCGCAGGCCAGGGCCGCGGCCGGTAATCACACCGAACGGCTCAAGGCGGTGGTAGCGACCTTCACGATCTGGCATGCGGAGAACCGCAAGAAGGCGCGCGTCGTGCACCACGAACTCCACGGGCTGACCCCGTCGCACTACCGGTCCATCGCCGCGCTGCGGCGCCAAACCATGGCGTATGTCGGCGCCATCATCACCGACGGGATCGACGCCGGCGAGTTCCATGCACAGTGTGGCGACGATGTCGTGGTTGCGATCTCGTCGCTATGCGTCGATGTCTGCCGCTGGTTCCCGTCGCGGCAGCATAGCTCCCCGCACAAACTCGGTGCGGTGTACGCCGACATCGCCGAACGTCTGGTGCGCTAAAGTGCCGCGTCTCGTTGAATATATGACGCGAGCCGTGCGAGGAGATGTGCCAAAGCGGTTGTAAATCAACGACATTACCATCCGCGGAACCTATAATGGCAAGGTGCACTGCGCGGTGGTCCTGGATACATTATGCCGATGGTTCTTCGGTTCGTCGACGACTCCAACCAGACTCCCGCACTGACCATCAACGCGCTGACCGCAACCATCAGCAATCGTGACCCGCAGGCCGGGTGGGGGACCAAATCACTCTGATTCGGCATACAGTGCGGATTCGCGCGTCGTCGTTGTGTTGCAGCCGGCGGGAAGGTGGTCCCATCACCCCTGGTAGGCGACAGTAGCGCGAAGGATCGTTCGGCGAGATCAATTTGCTTGTGGCGGATTTCGTCGAGCGTCGGTGGAGGCCCCGGGCGCTGCCGCCCCCACGTGTGACTGCGGTGACGCCGCACGACGATCCCGCTGAGTACCTTGGCGAGCATTGCCTGGTTGTTCGTTTCCCGCCAGTGACGACCACCGAAGGTGGGCAACCATGCCCGTCGACCGAGGTGTGGAACTTGAGGCCGGTCCACCCCACGACTATCGGGTGTGGTGAGCAGCGGGATCACCCCCGGTTTTCGCAATGCGCCTTCGCCCATTCGACAATTGTCGAATGGGTGAGTGAACACCGGGTCCGTGGCGGCGCAACGCGACCCCGCAACAGGTGGCGGGCACCCTGGTGTGCGGCTTCGACGAGAACACCTCAACGGTGGCCTGGACGACCGACTCTCAGCTGCTGATGAGCGAGATCCAGTCGGGCCCGCAGGGGCCGAACATGGTGCAGCTCTACGCGTGGTGGTCGTCGCACTCCTGACCCGACGGCAGGGCGCGGAGAAACCGTCAGGCCGGAGGCGGCGCCACGACCGTCGTGGTGACCGGGGCGGCGGGGGCGGTCTGCTCGCCTTCGGGCAGCGGCGTCCCCGAACTGCCGGACGGGGCCTGCGCGGCCGAGGCGCCTTCGGGCAGCGGCGTTCCTGCACTGCCGGCCGGTGCCGCCGGATCGGCGGCGGCCGGAACCGGTGCCGGAGCGGCCTCGCCGGGCAACGGCGTTCCCGAACTTCCTTCGGGCAGCGGCGTTCCCGAGCTGCCCTCGGGCAGGGTTGTTCCCGAGCTGCCTTCGGGCAGCGGGGTGCCGGAGCTGCCGGCCGGTGCCGGCGTCATCGTCGCCTCGGCGCCCTCCGGTGCAACCTCGTCGGTATCGCCCTCGGGGGCCGGGGTTTCCGTGGTGGCAGGTTCGGCCGGTGCGGTGTACGTGCCGGTCGAGGCCGGGGTTCCACCGGTGGGGCCGGTCGCCGGCGGGGCGGGCGGAGCCTCGACCCACACCAGCATGTCGGTGCCGCCGGCGTTGTAGACGACGCTGTCGGGTGCCTCACCGGTGACGTCGAAATACTTAGTGCCGTGGGTGACTGACGTTCGTCACGTTCGCCGTGAGCCCTCTGCTTGGCGTGACGAACGGCCGATATCGGTCGCGTTCGCGAGGCTGATAAGACCCTCCAACTGCACACCCCGACTGTCGTTCTGGCCTTGCCGTGAAGGTCAATACGCGGTGAAGCGCAATGGGGCAGACGCGCTAGAAACCGCTGATGTCGCATACCGGATTGATACGGCCGCTGAGGCTCACCACATGTTGCGGTGGATCAGCGCGTCGGCGACCAAAGCAACACCGGCAACAACGAAAAGAATGCGGACTCCGATCGGACCGTATCGGGTCAGATTGCGCACTAGCCAACGCTGTACCCGGTCAGCTTGCCTGGTTCGACTCGTCGATAGGGCCAGAACGAGCATGCAGGGCAATAGCGCGATCGCGCAGTAGGCAACCACGATCACGGGCCAAGCTGGTGGTAGCGGCTGCTGGGCAGCAAGCATTGCTAGGCCAGCCAGATACGGAACCGCGGTAGGCGCTTGGCCCAGACCGACTGCGATTCCGAGGAATCCAAGAAGCCAGGGGCGTTGCCGCATGGCCGCCATGGCCCAGCCCGGAGCGGAAGTTTGTGCAACCAGGGGGAAGAAGGCGAGCAAGATCAGCGCGAACCCGATTAGCAGCTCACCCCAGTATCGGACCGTAGGTGTGAGTTCGAAGTTGGTGAGGTCGGTCACGAAACCGATTCCGAGTACGGCAAAGAGGCCGAAGATGGAGGTTACGGCGAAGACCCCTGCGATGAAGCTCAGACCACCGGGTAAAGGGGACTGCCGATTGAGGCGGCTGCCATAGACAACTGCTGAGACCACCCCGATATTGAGGACACTGAGGGAGTCGAGGAAAGCCAGGCCAAGCAGTGCCAGCAGCAGGCCCGTCATCGGTGTACCCGTCGACCCGGCTGACTCAGACGCGTTCGCCTAAGTCGCCGCACTGGTGGTTTGAAGGTGGACACCGTGCCGACGATACGATGCAAACTCGAAAACTAAGCGAACAGTAAGAGTGTGTCGAGCTCGAGATTCCGCGACCCGCCAAGTCGAGCCTCGGCAGGCGAGGAATCGCGCGCTCCGACTACACACCTGGCGTCCGGCTTCCGACGACTACGGCACCTTCAACGCTCACATCGTCGAAATCGGCAACAGAGTCCTCGCGCTCGCGCCAACCCTCCTAGACCCACTGCCAGCGAAAATGCGACGGATGGTTACCGTGTCAACGTGGCGCGGGCAATGCTGCCGGGGCGGTTGTCAGCTTCGGCCAGCACGGCTGCGCCCGCCGACCAGATAGCCGAGCGACCAGTGGTCCTGGCGTATCCACCGCTGGTGGGGCCGGCGAAGCTGGCCATCACCACCGGTGCTTGACACGTCTCGGCGATGCTGCGTGCACGGCGTTGCTGCTCAGCCAGTTCCGTCTCGTGGTGGACCACACCGCAGGCGTAAACATCCACCCCAAGCGCGGCCGTGCCACGCACGTGTTCCTCGACTCCGGTATCTCGGCAGATCCCCATACCGACCTGCCAGCCGTCCACTTCGATGACCCGCGGTCCACCACCGGGGCCGAAATGCTGGTGTTCGGTGCCTCCCAGAAACGTCTTGCAGTAGGCCACGGTCGCCCCGTCACGGTCGAAGCGCACCATCGCGATACAGCGGCCGCGGTCGGTCACCACCGGAGCTCCGACAAGTGCCACTGAATCCGTTGTTGTACAGGCATCTACAAGAGAGCCTAGGCTGCCTCGATGGAATTCGAGCGGCAGCGAATTTAGCCAGTAACCCGTCAGGGACAGCTCAGGGAACACCACCAACCGGGCTTCAGCGCGCGCAATCGATTCAGCATGCGAGGCGACGTTTGCGTCCACGTCATCGTCGACAACTCTTGGCTGGGCCGCCGCGACCACCAACTCCGTTTCCATCGCCACATTGTCACCAATAGACGTCCCTCGTGCCCACCCCGCGCCGGCCGGAAGACCAACATGTCACGCAGAAAGATCAGTGCCAGTCGGCTCAACGGTGGGTCAGGCTCCAGCCGCGGTAGCCGCCGCGGTCGAGGTGCCCACGGGATTCATTCCCCTTTGGACGAATAGGTGATCGAGCCGCAGACGACCCAACAGGTCCGGATGGGTCTCTCCTGAAGCGTCAGCTCATGCGGCCATTGGGGGCGAACAGCTGTGTGACGTTACGCTCCCGTTCTCGCTTGACGTTGGCCCTCGCAGCATCTAATGACCTTCTAAGCATGGCGATTTCGTTCTGAGCCTGGTGAAGGTTGATGGATTGACTGTTGACTACATCCCGTAGTCGGGCATTCTCTTCGGCGAGGTGGTTTCCTTCGGGGTCATAAAGCTGTCCGGTCAGGTCATTGACCCTTGCTTCTCGTCGCTTGACCTCGGCGCGCAGTGACTTGGCGAGGGCTTCGGCATCCAGTGCTCGTTCGCGCCATGACGCGGAAGCCTGTTCGAGTCTCTGATCGGCGGCCACGATTGCGCTGGCCTGTGATGCGTCGCGAGCTGCCAGAACGGCCTCGGTCAGCTGTCGGCGCCGCTTGTCGTAGATGAACGTCTTGCCCACTCCCGCGAGGGCGCAGACGTTCTCGACGGTGAACGGGGCGCCGGTCTTGATGAGTTTGGTAAGTGCTGTGCGTACCCGCTGTTCACATTCGGCGCTCGTGGCGGCACGGCGTTCGATCATTTCGACGGGGCGACGGCGTGTTCTGGTTTCCATCTTATTCTCCCTTGACTCGCGGTGGCGGGGCCGTCATGTCGCTGTTGGCGGGCCGGTTCAGGTCGGTTACGGAGAATCCGGCAGAAAACAACGGATCGAAGTAGTCATGCACGGGCGCGCGCAGGTCGAGTTTCTCGGCTTCCTCAAGCAGGCCGAGTTCGTCGAGTGCTTCACGCAGTCCGGTGAGCACGGGTTCCCATGGATGCCAACGGCTCAGGATGTAGTCACGTGTCTCGTCGGTGGGCGCCCGTTCGGCGAAGTGGTAGTCGCGGTCACGTTTGCGCTCCCAATACGCCAGATCAGCGCCGGTGAGCACGAAATGTTCGCACGGTCCATCGGGGCCGTCAGTGCAGTTCTTCTGCCACGGACATTGGGTGCCGCCGACGACCGGGCCGTACCGGCACAGACCATGTTCAACCGGGACGATAGTCAGGTCGATGCGGGCAGCTGCGGCGGCAGAGTCATCGGCGTTGATCTCGTTGGGGCGCAGCAAGACGGTGCCGGGTTTGTCCATGCCGGGCCCGGCGGCCCACACCTGTTGCAGGTGCCGCTTGACGGTCACGTCGTTGTACCGTGCGTAGTGCGCCAGGGATTCTTCGGAGAAGTGCCCGAGCACTTGGCGCACCAAAGCCGGCGGTGCGCCATTGTCCAGCAGGGACATCGCCAAAGTAGATCGAGTCTGATGCGTCGTAACCCACTTCAGGCCCAGACCCTCAAACCACTGACTCCACGGATTGCGGAACCCCGTTTGTGACACTTCAAAGGTCAAGTCGGGATTCGATATTGCTGCGGGAAACAGCGGCTTGTCGCGATCCCACGAGGCTTCGAGTTGAGCGCGTCCACGTCCGTCAAGCGCGGCGAGTTCCGTAGAATAGCGCGCACGAAGCTTTGCCCGGGTGAGTTCCTGGCGCTGCAATAACCGTTCGTAGACAGGAAGGTAACACGGCATTCCCCAGTCCACGACGTTGACCTTGCTGATGTCTCGCCAGATATACGGTTGGGCGCGGCCAACGAGCCCAACGCAGCCCAACCGAAGCTTCAGTGTCTCACTGATCCGTCCACCCTGAAACGCCTGGGTCAACCAAATATCGGCAATCCCAACACCGTTGCTGTCGAGGGCTTCCAGAGCGGCGATGCTCTCAGCGCTGATCAGCAACTGAAAGTCGTCCTCGCTCAGCGGTCGTGGTCGCGGCCTATTGACGGGCTGCGGGTATCTCGGCAGGCCAAGTATGAAGGAGTCCATACCCGGCGGTGTCCGGCGCATTTCCTGGCTGTGCCGCAGGACGGTTCGCATGCTGACCGTGTAGGTGTGGCGGGTGAGGACGGTGAGGGTGCTCGTTCCTCTGCCCTTGTGCTTCATCAGCCGAGGAATGGGGATTTGGTCCCGGAACCACAGATCCCAGGTGTCCTTCACTGCTTTGGCATCGACCCTGCCCAGCCGGGTCGGGTCATCGCCATGGTCGTTGCGGTTCTGCCATAGGATCTGTGAGAGCAAGGCGATTCCGGTGATCCGGTTGCGAACCGTTCCGAGACTGGGACGTTTCCCGGTGGGCTTGAGCGCCTCGTCGCGCAAGAACTCCCACAGCGCGTCCCGCAGCCAGCCCTGCGAGACATCGGTCAGGTCCAAGACTCTGCGAGAGTTCTCCCCGCTGGTGGTTGCTGAAAACGGCGAGCTGCCGACGAGGATCGGGTCGAACCATCCTGCAGCCTTGGCGATGTCCTCGGTAACAATGAGGCTGCGTGCTGCGGCCGGGAGGTCCAACCAGATCCGGCGTTGTAGCTTACGGACGTACTTCTCGGCGAGGTCGTCGATCCGGAAGTCGCCTAGCGACGTCACTCCACTGGCGGCGAGGATGTCAATAACCTTCTGCAGCTCGGCGGGGCGCCATACGGTGCGTCGAGGGTTATTTGAGTGACGGTGAAGGGCATACCGGATCTCGTTCTGCAAGCCGTCGGGCAGTGCTGCCAGTGTCAGCAGCCCGCGACTGCTGGCTGCTGACACGGATTCTTGGACCGCCGCAGAGGCAACGAACGCAGCCCAGCGGTGCGGGCCTGGTGCTTTGCCGTCGGCGGTCAGCCAGTCGTCCCACTGCCCAATGTGGCCGGTACACACCCGATGGTCCTGGGCGTCCACATGTATGTTGCGCACACTGTCGTGGACACAGCGCGGTACCGAGCACGGATCGTAGGGGGGCATCGGGCGCTGGAGTCGCCGCCACCTGGCTTCGCTAACCCACTCGTCACGAGCTCGTTTCTGAGGCCCGGCCCTTCGGCGCGCCTTTACCAGGAGGTCCCCGTGATGCTTGCAGTAGCCGCTCTTCCATGTTTCACGGTTGCTGCCACAGATCACGCAATCGGGCCGGCGTGACAATGCCCATCCGGTCCGGCTTGATGACACCGGTTGGGCAGTGCGCACAAACTCATCAAGTCCGACCGAGTCCTGAACACGTCGGTACTCTTGTCCGTGCGAAATGCAGATGAGGCGGGTCTCCGTTGGTGACAAGCGGCCGCCACAGCCCTCGACGCGGCATGCCCACCCGTAAGTCTCGTGGTGCGGGGGAAACTCGATCGGTTCGGTCAGCAACCATGATGGGAAATGTTGACTGACAACGTGATAGCGTTGTTCGACAGTCAGCCCGAGGTAGTCGCTCTCGGTGGCCGGAGCTACGGCTTCCTTGATCGCTTTCGCCGCAGTCATTGTGGGACCTCTGATCCCGGCGTCGGCTCGAGATAAGGTTCGGTCGGAGGCCGGGCTGTTGCGTCCCAGGCCTGCTGGAGATGCTGCATGGCATGGCGGTTGGCGGATTTGCCGTACAGGTCGGTCACCATCTGAGGGCTTGTCCAGCCGAACTCTTGGGCGACTAACTCGGCGTTGAAGTCCGATTCAGCGTACAAGGCCGCTGCCGCTTTGTGCCGGAAGCCGTGCGGGGTCACCTGCACTAGCAGTCCGGCCCTCCG
The DNA here is from genome assembly GCF_041902445.1 of Mycobacterium sp. G7A2. NCBI lineage: Bacteria > Bacillati > Actinomycetota > Actinomycetes > Mycobacteriales > Mycobacteriaceae > Mycobacterium > Mycobacterium sp. G7A2. The sequence continues at coordinate 744,275 of NZ_CP169251.1, forward strand.
GCACGCTCTGGCCAGCATCTTGCGGACACCAGCCGTAGCGAGCGCCGCACCCGGAGTTCGGCCGGCCAGGTGCACGAGAACCTGTTCGTGATTGACCAGGTGTGAGATCGGATGGAACTCGTCCAGCAGATAGGCGTGAAAGGTGCTGATCATGTCCGGGCTGACAGCCCGGATGACGCCGTCCACGACCGAGCCATCCCTGCCGGCGACAGTAGGCGCGTAGGCTTTCGCGCGGGCACCGTTGGGGTTGTCGTCGCGCCCGATCACGTGAATGTGGGGATCGGCGCGTTGACCGCACTCATGATTGCGGCGCAGGTGAAGGTCGCTGAACCGGAGCCCGCACAAGCCACCCACCCTGAGGCCCCCGTCATGCAGCCACGTCAGGACCATCACATCGCGAGCTGAGGTCAACACCCCGGGCTCGAACAGCGCCTGGACCGTCTCGTCCGGCAGGAATCGAGGTCGCCGTGTGTTCACCTTCGGTGCAAGCGGGTTGCCCTGGCCCGGCCGCCCAGACTTGCTCTGTCGCGCAGCGGCGTTGGAGCGCAGCGCCTCGGCCAACTCTGGGCTGGCACCGCCTGATGCCGCCAATGCAAGGTAATAGGCCTTGACTACGGTGGCCACGTTGCCAGCCGCCGAGGGGCCGATCGGCTTTCGTGTCGGCTGGCGCCACGCCGCTCCGTAGACACCGTCGACCTGGCCGGTGACGCCGTTCATGTAGCGCTGCAACTCGTCGAAGGTGATGACATCGGGTGTCTTGCCGTTGGCCCGCAGCCAGTTCAAATGATCGACCAGGCTGTAGGCATAGGTCTGCTGGGTCGATGTCCCATACCGCGTCAACACCGTCAGGCTTGGACGGTGAACCTCCAAGTCGGGAGTGAAGATCCAGAAGGACTGGCTACCGTCCCGATGCCGCACCCTGCGAACAGAGAACCGATTACCGTCCACGCCCACCCCACCTGCTGTGTCGTTGGGAACCCGTGATCGCAGGAGTACCACGGCCGCGCGGAGGCAGGCGGGAGGCTCGCCGCGGACGTCGCGAACGCAGCGCGTGCTGGATGCTAAGAAAGTGGCGGCGGTCTGGAAATCCGGCGACCTGGCTCACGGCGTTCCATGCGATTTCGCTATATGCGCTGAAGCAGAGGTGTCGCTTGTCAGAGCTGATCGGGCAGAATATGCGCATGGGCAATAGGCCGCGATCTCCGCGCGTCCTCTTGGTGGACGAGGATGCCGATGTACGTGAATCGTTGGAACGCGGACTGAGTCTGTCGGGTTTCGCCGTTGCGAAGATCGGTGACGGCGCTGCCGCTCTACGCAGTGTCAGCGACGCCCGCCCCGACGCGATCGTGGTGAACATTGGGATGCCGGTGCTGCCGGGTATTCGTGCCCTAGGCGCGATGCGAGACCTAGACGGTGAGGTTCCGGTGTGCGTGCTGTCGGCACCCCACTCGGTGGATGATCGCATTGCTGGACTGGAGGTTGGCGCCGACGATTATCTGATCAAGCCCTTCGCGTTGTCGCAGCTAGTGGCCCGGTTACGAGCCATGTTGCGTAGCCGCAGCACGGAAGTGCGCTGCTTGCCAAGCATCGAAGTGGGCCCTATGGAAATAGACTTCCGAAGAAGATGCGTACGAGTCAGTGACATCGAGGTGGCCTTGACCAGGCGGCAATTCGATCTGCTGGCGATGCTGGCTGAACACGAATCGACGGTGTTGTCGCGCAGCCAACTGCTGAAGTCGGTCTGGGGTTACGACTGCGCCGCAGAAACTGACGTCGTCGACCATTTCATCGGCTATCTGCGCCACAAGCTCGAAGCCGGTGGCGCACCACGAGTCATTCACTCTGTCAGCGGCGTGGGCTTCATGCTAGGAGCACCCCCGTGACCCTCAACGACCGTGTATATCGATTGCTCCGGTTACCCACAAGAGGGTTGTCGCTTCGCACCATCGTGATCGCGTCAGCGCTATTGGTGATCGTCGCCGTCATCACCATCGGCACCTGGGTATGGATCGGTGTCACCAACGAGCAGTACAGCCGGCTGGACCAACAGCTTGACTCGGTGAGCAGCCTCGGCGATATCGGCGCGCTGGTGAACAACACCAACACCGATCAGCACATCCCAGCAGACAGCCTTGTACGCACCACACGCATCGGAGACGCGACCACGTCGATCCCCAATGACATCGTCTTGCCGAAGCTGCCCACCGGGTATACAAACACGAACCGTCGACGGGGTTGAATACCGAGTTCACACCTTCACGGCCGGTCAGGCCTCGATCGCCGTGGCTGCCCCGATCGCCGAAGCTCAACGTCAAATCTACCAACAGCACATGCGCGTGCTGTTGATCTGCGGCGCAGTCGTGCTGGGAACCGTCTCTGTCGGATGGGTGATGTGGCTGATCATGATCTACCCGTTCCGGCAGCTAGCCGAGCAGGCACGCGCCATCAACGCTCAATCCAATCCCGACGAGGTGCAGGTTCGGGGCGTGTGGGAGGCAATGGAGATCGCCGAAGCCGTCGAGGGCATGCTGGCACGCACAAAGGCAGCCCTGGAATCGGCGCGCGATTTCGCCGCTGTCGCTTCTCACGAACTGCGTACCCCACTGACGGCTATGCGCACTGACCTAGAAGTGCTGTCCACCCTAGAACTGGCCGACGAGCAACGTAAGGAAGTTCTCGGTGACGTCATCCGGACCCAGAGCCGGATCGAGGCGACCTTGACGGCATTGGAACGATTGGCTCAGGGCGACCTGACCACAATCAGCGACCACGTCCCATTCGATATCAGCGAGTTGCTGGATCGCGCTGCGCACGATGCCATGCACACCTATCCCGACCTGCAGGTATCGTTACTGCCCTCGGGTCCGGTACGTATGTCGGGCTTGCCGGCGGGCCTGCGGTTGGTAATCGACAACGCCATCGCCAACGCAGTCAAGCACGGTCGCGCGACCGAAATACAGCTCAGTGCAATCCGTTCCACTGCTGGCGTGGAGATCGCCATAGACGACAACGGCCATGGAGTTCCCGAGCGGGAGCGTGCTGCGGTCTTCGAGCGGTTTACTCGTGGCTCGACTGCCTCGCGCTCCGGGTCAGGTCTAGGTTTAGCACTGGTCGCCCAGCAGGCTGAGCTGCACGGCGGAACAGCATCGCTGGAGGCAAGCCCTTTGGGTGGCGCACGCCTCCTGCTGCGACTGCCCGGAACGGGTTAGCAACCGCGAGTGCGGTGCGCTACTGGCGATGAACGGGAGGCGCTTGAGTGTCAGCTGCGGGCAGCTGGGACACAGGGTGCAGCTACTGGGCATAGGGTCGCACCGACAGCCGTCGGACGTAGACCTGGCCTGAACAGGAGAGATGGTCGAGTGTTCGAGCAGCGTGAACGTTGGCTCGAGGAACTGCGCGCGTGCACCGATGAGAAGGAGTCGTTGACATCTACGTCCGGCCGCATGCCCTGGGATGCGATCGTTCGAGAAATCGATGCTGCATGCAGCGACGCGAGGCCCCACGGCCGCCAACAGATCCGCGACTGGCAGTCGAGGGTTACTGATCTCACCGACAGTCTCGACTGGATCGGACCAGAGCTCCTAGCCTTGGTCGCCATAGCCGGCAGGGCGGTCGTCGGGGCGATCACCAGTGGCCTGCTTGTCACCACCGCGGGAACAACGACACTTGACGACACGAAGCGCCCAGCTGTCGGCATCCGTGCCGGCGTCCTCGTCAGCGCGCTGGACAGTGACGCGCTGCTGGTGGCGGCCTGGCGGGACCTTGTCGCGGCGTGCCGGAAGCTAGACCACACCAGATTCCCGGCGGATCGGATTGCGTTCCTTCGCGACACCCTGATGGGCCTGATCAAGTATCGCAACCAGGACCTGAACCATTGGAACCCTATCTCGACAGCTGTGTCCGTCCTGCACGGAGGGGCGAGCAGCGTCGAGCTGGCACAAGAAATGGTTGGCGATGCCGTTCAGGCACCCACCACGAATCCGCACGCTAGAAGTCGACTGTCCGATCAACAGCTCGCTGACCTCGCGGAGCGTTGCATCGTCTTGCCCCCGTCGACAGGCAATTACATCGTGTGGCTTCGCCTATCCCCAGGATTCATCAAGGACGTTGCTTGCGTGACGCACGGAGGGATCACGTTCTACGACGCGATAGACCTCGCACGCGCACTTCTCGACCATGACATGGCGAGGAACATGCTTGACGTTGTCCCCGAGGAACTCCTTACAGACGAGATCCGCGACCTCCAAGTCTCCAACTCGGTCGACGACTGTGTCGGATTCGAGTACGACCCTGAGTTGGTCTACGCGCGAGTCATCGTCACGAACGTCGAACGCCATCGAGCAGTTGATGCAGCACGCACATACCTCGCTGCAGTGCTGACCGTCGTCGGCGTCCACGACGGCATGTGGAAGATCCTCGACGGCTACCTGTTTTATGACGGCGAGCCATCCTATTTCCCCGAGGCACGATGGGGTTTGAAGGAACCGCGCCCTGATCCCGTCTTCCATCAGAACGATCACTTCACCACGGATCTAGAGGAACTGAATGCCAAGGGGAAGGTGATCACTGCAGAGGCTGCGACGAATCTTCAACCAGCGCTGCGGCTTTTCACCGCTCTCACCGAACTACCCCTGTCTGATCCCGAAGCGACAGTGCTGGCGGCAGTCCGTGCCATCGAGCACTGCAACACCTGGACAGCGCCGGGCCACAGGCTTCACTGGAACGAGTACATCAACCAATTTCTGATCGATGAATATACAGTCAACGCGTTCGCGAGGCGCGTGGGATATGACGGGTTCGCCGCAGTTGTGGCGCATCGACCCGACCGGTCACCCGGCGCAGTACCACCCCCGGAGTTGGAAACTGTACGCAAGGACATCACCGTTCCCGGATGGGGGACACGTATCGACATTCGCAAAGTTGCCTCTCACGTCACCACGCTCAAACGCGTATACGCCCAACACTGGCTCGTGCGACGGCTGGCCGAAACCGAAGACACGTTGTCGTCGGGAACCGCGCTCGCGGCTGCATTCGACGCCGAACGCAACCGCGTCGAAGGCATGGTGAAGCGCCTGACAAGGTCACGAAACGCGGCGATCCACGGCGGGCCCCTGTCGGAGGCAGCCTGCAGTACGGTGGCGAGATTCGCCGCGACACTTGCTAGGCAAGCCGTAACCGCAGCGATTTGGGCGACCATCAACGGCGAGCCGCTAGACACCTACGCTACGCGTCGACGGCTTGAGTTCCAGCAGCGGATCCAGAAGCTCACACAAGGTGGAGATCTGATGAATCTATTCCAGCTCACGCCATAGAGGAACAATTCGACTCCCATCCGGGTCGGGTCATGCCGCGTCAGACTCACCATCAACCGCGGTGGCATGTGGCGGCGAAAGAGCGCCGCCTCAAGCAAAGTTAGACCAAGAGGTTGTTCAACCGACCGAACAACGCTTCAAACCGATCCTTCGTTGCATCGTCGATTTCATCGGCCAAGGTTCCCGGCCTTCTCAACAGATGATTGGCTGGCTGGTAGTGATCAAATTTGTGACCTAGTTCCGCCTCAACTTGTTTGACGACCCGTTCACCTTGCGGGAGTTTGGATTTGACGAACTTTCCGACCTTAGCGGCGGCGAGCAGCTTCAGATACCAGCCGACGTCGAACAGATCCTCAATGTCGGCTTGCCGTGTCTGTGTGATTTCCGTCAACGGTATCAACTTGCTCTTGTCGAGCAGCCCGCGGTCCACAAAGCTGCTCAGCCGCTGGTTGCCGCCAACCGCACCGTCGATCAGAACCGTCACATTGAGATCGGTGCCATTGAGCAGCGAAATAAATGTGGGGATCTTGTCGATTCCACCGACTGGCGTAAGAGTCCATCGCGGATCTAGTGCGGTCCGGCCTTCAGAGCGTAGGAGATCGCTCAGAATCGTCAGGTAGACCACATCAGCGGGACCTTCCACCAACAGCTGGTCGGAGCCGATAATCAAGGTCTGCGCCATGTCGACACCCAGCGCGCCTAGCAGCGGGAAAACTGTGTCGGGCCTGGCTTTCCAAATCTCCTCACTCACAATTGAACCCGCCGTGGGGTCCAAGTCCTCAACGGTGCGACAGCGCTCCAACTTCGTCGGCGAGATCATGAACAGCGAGTGGGTACTGTAAATGACCTGGTGGCTGGGAGCCAGCCGCTCATCGATGTAGCGCAGGAGATCTGCCTGCGCCTTCGCGTGAAGATTCAGACCTGGCTCATCAAGCAAGATGATGCGTCTATCCTCGTCGGCATACTCGGAAAATGCTGCCAAGAACGAAAAGAACCAGATAAAGCCCTTCGACCGCTGGCTCATATTCAAGGTGACCTGGTGACGGTCATTACGAACACGCACCTGCAAGAAGGGCTCAGGCTGTCGGGTGGGCTCACCATCCACGGGCCGGAATTCGATATCAAGTTCTACACGCAGGCTGTCGTTCTGGGTCCAATACTCGAAAAGCTCAGAGGTGAGCTCGTTCCCAGCAGCTTCCAGCGCAGCCTTCCGCTCCTCATAGTTCTCGGCAGTGAACTCATCGGTATCGACACCGGCGAGACGTAGCAATGCCAACGCAGTCCGCTCGCCGGCATCGAGGTCGTCTTCATCAGTGCTCTGCAACTTTTCGATGCTGACCACTCCTGGCAGGATGCTGTACTCGTCGAAGTACTGAAAGCGCGGCACCCTCTTGAATACCGCGGTACGGATCTCGGCGCGGATGTCACGATCGGAGAGCTGTGTCGCCAATTGCAGAGCCGGCTCGCTTGCTTCGTCTGCTTTGAGTGCGGCCACGACTGCTTCGCGACTATCCTTGGCGTACTTCTGCACGTCAAGGCCGCTCGCGTCGATGATGTGCTTGAGTGCCGCCGCTTCATCAATGTCGACGTCAACGACAGCGGTCGACGATCCATAGGTCCGGCCGACCCTTACGGCTCGTTTGGTCAGAACACTCGGGCCGAACTTGTCCTGGATCACTGTGAGGTCGTCATCGTCAAGCTCGAACTGGAGTTTCACTGGGCTTGTGGACGAAATGGACTTCCGGTCGCGGGCTCGAAACCGACGAGGATAGTCCCTGAGATCGTCGAAGCCCGTGGGATACCCACCGAATATCGGTTTCGCTCGGTACATCGCCTCCAGAACAGCGGTCTTACCCGACTCGTTCTTGCCGACCAGCGCAGTGACGGCGTTGTCGATATTGAACGGCGTCGAGTCTGCGACGCTCTTGAACTTCGTTACATGCGCTTGAATGAGCCGCATCCCACATCTCCCTACTGCACACCGACCAACATTCCCGGCGGTCCGCTGGTTGACGCGGGGCCACCACTCCGACAGAGCTGGAAATCCTGACAATCAGTATGGAGGTCACCACCGACAACATTTAGAATTGTCGGCGGTGTGTCGCGAACGTGTCCGCTACTTTGTGAGCAGCGCCGATGGAAGTGACTCAGGCACTGAGGGCACTAATGAAGTAGACCTTGCCCGTGGTGGATTCGCCTTGGGCCAACGTTGCGGGGTTCACTCCCTGCGGGGTGGCGACACCGAACAGCACCCGATAGGTCTGTCCGCTCTCAGCGCGCGCGTTCAGGTTCGCCACAATGGGGATGACGCTGCCGGAGATGGCCTCGTCGGTGGCGGTGGCCTCCCACAACGTACCGGCGACCGGGTAGGGGATCGTGTCGGTGCTGGGCTTCAGGCCGGAAACCGTCCAGCCCTGCACGACGTCGCCGTTGACCAGTTCGCCCTGTTCGCCGAGATATTGCATGTCGGCGTCAGCGGCTGCAGTCGGCGCGCCCGCGAGAGCGACAGTCGCGGCGGTTGCGGTGGTGATCGCCGCCAGAGCGGGCTTGATCTTCACGTCATGTCCTCCTGTTTTCGTGACATCGAGCAGCGAGGTGATCCCCCCGCGAGCAAGGTAGCAGGCGTTCACACCGAGTAAGCACGGCTCTGCCCCTTTCCGGGTACCAACGGGCAGGGGGCTGAGAAATAGCCGGAAACGTGGACGGCGGTCGCACTGGAGGTCGATGATGCTTTTCAGGCTGGATTCACACTAATTACGTTTTGTTTGCCAGCGGCCCATGCACCGGCTAATTGCCATTCGTGGGTACGCCTGTGTCGGGCAGCAAATGGAAAAAGCTTTGGATGCAAATCCTGCCGCCAGGAATATCCACCGGGGTATTCACCGTGCGTTCTGACTCGTCGTCGGCCTGGTCGTCGCCGTTGCCGACATCGGGTCAGGTGGACACGGCAGCATTACCCCGGTTCATCTGCGATTTGTCTGCACCCAGGAGTTCACTTGCCGGACGCCGGCACGTCAGAAACCGGCGTTGACGTGCGCACTTTGTTCGCGGCCGGACCGGCCGAAAGTCTTGACTAGGCAAAGATCGTGAAACGCTTGACACGGATATCAGCAAAGCCATAAATTCTGATCACATCTTTGTAAAGATGCAGGTGCTGCCGCCAAATGGGGAGATGGGCAGCACCTCGATATCTGTCTAGGGGGTTTTCATGGCCAAGCATGCCAAGAACCGCGCGCGTCCGGCCGCGGTTCGCGCCTACGTGACCGCGGGAGTCACCGGTGCCGCATTCGCGGGCCTCGGCGCGTTCCTCGCGGTTCAGGACGCCACTCCGGCGACGACGCAATACGACATCAAGCTGGTGTCGAACGAGGAGGACACGCTCTTCCTGTCGCTCAACGGCGGCAGCGATCGCCGCGATCGTGAGCAGCGTGCGCTTGCGGTCCAGGAGGTGACCGACGCGAACCCGGCGCTGCGACCGATGTTCGGCGACGGCGGCTGGCTCATCGGCAACGGTCTGGACGCGGTGGAAGGCTGTGAAGGCGCGGCCTGCAACGGCGGCAACGGCGGCCTGCTCGGCGGTGACGGCGGTAACGGCCTGCACGGCGGCAAGGGCGGTGACGCCGGGTGGTGGTTCGGCAACGGTGGCCACGGCGGTGACGGCTTTGCGAGCGAGGGCTATGCGGCCTCTGCTGGTGGCGACGGCGGCAGCGGCGGCTACTTCTTCGGCTTCGGCGGTGACGGTGGTGACGCCGGTGACGGCGCCGTCAAGACCTCGTCCGGTGTGTACGTCGGGTACTCCGGCGGAGACGGCGGTCGGGGCGGTGCGGGCTTCGGCACGGGCGGCAACGGTGGCGCCGGCGGCAGCTACCAGAACACGAATGACATCGCCGATGATCCGGACACCGAGATCGACGAGTCACTGCAGAACGATGTGATCGGCGGCGCGGGTGGCGACGGCGGTGCGGCCGGCGGATTCGTCGGCACCGACGGCCACGGTGGCGCAGGCGGAGCGGCCATCTCCGACAACGGAAGCGCGACCGGTGGTGCGGGTGGCGACGGCGGTGGCACCGGCACCATGACCGGCGGCCTCGGCGGTAACGGCGGCGATGGGGGTGACGCCGAGGCCAATGCCGACGGTGAGACCGCGACTGGCGGCGCCGGCGGTGCCGGTGGATGGACCGGCACCGGCAACGGTGGCCTCGGCGGCGACGGCGGTGACGCCAACGGCTACGGCGGCGCGGACGCGGTCGGCGGCGACGGCGGCGAGGGTGGCGGCTCCCGCGTCGGTAACGCGGGTGAAGGCGGCAACGGCGGCAACGGTTTCAGCACCGACGGCGAAGCCACCGGCGGGCGTGGCGGCGACGGCGGCCATACCTGGGTGTTCGGCGAAGGCGGCGGCGACGGCGGCAACGGCGGCAACGCCGAGGCCGAGGAAGACGCCACCGGCGGCGACGGCGGCGACGGCGGCAACGGCGGACTCTTCGGCTACCCCGGCGACGGCGGTGACGGCGGCGACGCCGAATCGACCAACGGCACCGCGACCCCCGGCTCCGGGGGCTCGGGCGGCGTCGGCGGCGAGGACGGTGCGTCGGGTGAATCCGGTGGCAGCGACAGTGACAGTGACAGTGACAGTGACAGTGACGGCGGCGACAGCGCCTGACCGCCAGCGATACTGACGACGACAGAAAGAGCGCCGGCCACAGCTGTGGCCGGCGCTCTCTCTGCTGTCAAAAAGGTTGTCGGCACCAGACTTTGACGCTACTCACGTGAGGCTATGATCGCCCAATGTCGGAAACCTCTGCACTCCGTCCCGACCGGCTCGTCGTGGTGGCCCTCGTCGTCGCGGTCGGCGCATTGGCTGTGGCGATCTGGGCGCTGCTCAGCACCCCGTCCGCGGGCGAGGCGACCTCCGCCGGCGATGAGGCCTCGTCCGGTGGCGAGGACTCCTCCGAGGAAGCCGGCGCCCGCGTCTGCGGCGCCTTCGACACCGTGCGCAACGCGGTCTCGTTGCAGACGAACGCTGACCTGGGTGCGGACCCGGTAGCCGTGCAGGCGGTCGCGGCGAACGCCCGACTGGCAACCCTCGGCGGGGGGCAGTATCTGTTGACGCAACTGAGCGACGCGACGCCGAGCGACCTTGCCGAATCCGTGCGGTCGTTCGCGACCACCCTGCAGGACATCGGTATCGGCCAATTGGCGGGCTCGCCGGCCAATGACCCCGCTCAGGTTCAGCGTCTCTACGCCGCTCAAGACGACGCGGCGCGCATCTCCGAGCTCTGTCAGCAGTGACGGGTCAGGCGGGCACGAACTCCACGCCCGCCAACGCGACCGCGTCGTCACGGTCCGGCGCAGTCACCACTGCCGCGTAGGAGTCGTCGGACTTCCAGACACTTACCTTCAGTGTCTCGCCGGGGAAAACCACTCCGGCCATCCGGGCGCCGAAGGATTTCAGTCTGTCGACATCTCCGTCAAGCAGGTTGTCCACCAAGGCTTTGCACGTCATGCCGTAGGTGCACAGGCCGTGGAGGATGGGGCGGGGAAACCCGGCAGCGGCAGCGAAGTCCGGGTCGGAGTGCAGCGGGTTGCGGTCCCCGCACATCCGGTAGAGCAGAGCCTGCGACGGCGAGGTCGGCACCGACAGCTCGAAGTCGGGGGCCCGTTCCGGGGCGGCCTGGCTTGTAGACGGTCCGCGGTCGCCGCCGAACCCGCCCTCGCCGCGGGCGAAGATGGAGCGCTTCTGCTTCCACAGCAGTGTGCCCGCCGGATCGTTGACGGTCGTTTCAGACCAGATCACTGCCGCCTTGCCTTTGTCCCAGATCTCGGTGAAGCGGGTGACGGCGATACCGGTGCCTGCCGGCGGTATCGGGCCGGGCACCTCGACCGCCTCGCTGGCGTGCAACACCTTCGACAGCTCGATGTCGATGCCGGGAAACTTCACCGCAGGCGGCTCGGTCATGTGGAAACTCTGCGCGACGTTGCCGAACGTCGGCAGCACCTGCGGTGTGTCGTCGGTCAGATAGCGCAGCTCCTGCTTGTCCATCGGGTCGGCGCCGGCACCCAGACCCAGATGGTAGAGCTGGATATCGCTACTGGTCCAGGAGAATTCGACCGGTTCCAGCTCGGCGCCGATCGCCTCGTCGAGGTTGATGGGCATTGCTCAGTCCTTCCGGTGCCCGGTCGCGGCGATGTGCAGCGCCGCGAGATAGCCGAACGTCATCGCCGGCCCGATGGTTCCGCCCGGGCCGGGGTAGGTGTGGCCCATCACCGGGGCGCTGACGTTGCCCGCAGCATAGAGGCCCTCGATCACCGAGCCGTCGTCACGCAGTGCTCGGCCGTCGTTGTCGGTGACCACCCCGCCCTTGGTGCCGAGGTCACCGGGAACCATCTTCGCCGCGTAGAACGGGCCTTGGCTGATCTCGCCGAGGTTGGGGTTCGGCTTGTTCGTCGGGTCGCCGTAGTACCGGTCGTAGGCGCTCTCGCCCCGCTTGAAGTCCTGATCGACCCCGTCGCGGGCGAAGCCGTTGAAACGCTCGACCGTGGCGGTGAGTTCTGCTGCCGGCAGGCCGGTCTTGGCGGCGAGTTCATCGAGGGTGTCGGCCCTGACGATGACGCCGGATTCCATCCACTTCGACGGGATCCGCTGTCCCGGCTGAAGACCGGCGAAAATGTAGCGGTCGCGATACCGCTGGTCGAACACCAGCCAAGCCGGGATGTTCTCTCCGGGTCCGGGGCCCTGTCCGTACTGCCCGCCGTACATGTGGTGGCACGCCTCGACATAGGGCATCGACTCGTTCATGAAGCGCTTGCCGGCCATGTTGACGATGATCGATCCCGGCGAGTTGCGTTCGGACAACGCGAACCAGGGTGCACCGACCAGGGGCACCGTAGGGCCCCACCAGGCGTCCTCCATCACATCCAGTGCGGCGCCGAGCTTCTCGGCCGCCAGGATTCCGTCGCCGGTGTTGGCCACGGCCCCGACCGTCCACTCGGTGGTGATCGGAGCGCGCTGGTACTTGACCCGCATCTGCTCGTTGTGTTCGAACCCGCCACTGCCCAGGATCACACCGCGACGCGCCCGGATGAGTTGCGGTTCCGCTGTTTCGGGCCCCTGGGTGTCGCGCACCAGAATGCCGGCGACGACACCGTCTTCGATGTACAGGTCGGTCATGGCGGTGTTCAGCAGCACCGGCACTCCCGCGTCACGCAAACCGATCCGCAGCGGGGCGATGAGGGCGCGCCCCATCCCGACGAGGTTCTTGCCCGTGGCCTGGGCCCACATCGTGCGGACGCCCACCTTGAGGCTGCGCAACACGCCGCGGGGGTGGCGCTTGAGTTGGTTGAGTCGGACGTAGTCCTGCTGCATCACCACCACGTTGAGTGGCACTTTGCCGTACGGGGGTTCGAGGCCCTTGAGGTCGGGGCCGAGCTTCTTGGCGTCGAACGGCTTGGGTTCGACCGACCGCCCGGAGGCCTTGCCGCCCGGGGTCTCGGGGTAGTAGTCGGAGTAGTTGGGAACCCAGCACAGCTTCAGCGGGGAGTGCCGCAGGACGAACGACAGCATCTCCGGCCCGCGCTTGAGGTAGGTGTCGATCTTGTCGGCCGGCACCACGTCTCCGATGATCGCGTGCAGGTAGGTGCGCGCCGCCTCGGTGGTGTCCTTGACGCCGTCGCGCTGCAGGACCTCGTTGTTGGGGATCCACACTCCGCCACCTGACCGCGCAGTGGAACCACCGTAGTGCGGGGCCTTCTCAACGACTACTGTCGAGAGTCCCTGGTGGGCGGCGGTGAGTGCGGCGACCATGCCGGCGGCGCCGCTCCCGACCACGACGACGTCATACACCTGTCCAGTCATGTAGAACACGTTATAGAATTGCCCGGCCAGCTAACAACTGGCCCGGTCAGAAAAACGAGGGGAATTCATCTAATGCTCCGTGACGAGGTTCGGGAACGACTCGCCGCCGATCTCGCGCAGGCGGAACGCAGCAGGGTTCCGATCTCGCCGTTGACCGATGGTCAGCCCGATATCGACGTGGTGGATGCCTACGAGATCCAGTTGATCAACATCCGGCAGCGGGTGGCTGAGGGGGCCCGGGTGATCGGGCACAAGGTAGGCCTGTCGTCGGAGGCGATGCAGAAGATGATGAATGTCGACGAGCCCGATTACGGGCATCTGCTCGACGACATGCAGGTCTTTGAGGACCGGCCGGTCCAGAGTGCGAACTACCTGTATCCGCGGGTGGAGGTGGAGGTGGGATTCATCCTGGCCGACGATCTGCCGGGAGCCGGTTGCACCGAGGACGATGTGCTGGCTGCCACGGCGGCGTTCGCCCCGGCCATCGAGCTCATCGACACGCGCATCACCAACTGGCAGATCAAGCTGTGCGACACCATCGCCGACAACGCCTCGTCGGCCGGCTGGGTGCTCGGCGAAGCCCGGGTCTCACCCAAGGACGTCGACATCAAGGCCATCGACGCCGTCCTGACGAACAACGGGGAGGTCGTCGCTGAGGGGCGCAGTGACGCGGTGCTGGGCAATCCGGTCACCGCGGTGGCCTGGTTGGCCCGCAAGGTGGAGAGCTTCGGGGTGCGGTTACGCGCCGGCGACATCGTGTTGCCGGGTTCGTGCACCCGTGCGATAGATGCCCCGCCGGGCAGCCACTTCGTGGCCGAGTTCAGCGGGTTAGGTTCAGTACATCTGAGTTTCGAATAAGGAGCCGCTCATGGCTGACAAGAAGTCGGTGGCGATCGTGGGGTCGGGCAACATCAGCACCGACCTGCTGTACAAGTTGTTGCGTTCGGAGTGGCTGGAGCCACGCTGGATGATCGGCATCGATCCAGAGAGCGAAGGCTTGGCCCGGGCCCGCAAGCTGGGGCTGGAGACGTCGCACGAGGGCGTGGACTGGTTGTTGAGCCAGTCCGAGAAGCCCGACATGGTGTTCGAGGCGACCAGTGCCTACGTGCATCGCGCCGCGGCGCCTCGTTACGCCGAGGCCGGTATCCGAGCCATCGACCTGACCCCGGCGGCGGTGGGTCCGGGGGTGATCCCGCCGGCGAATCTGGGTGAGCATCTGGATGCGCCCAACGTCAACATGGTGACCTGCGGGGGCCAGGCCACGATCCCGATCGTGCACGCCGTCAGCCGCGTCGTCGAGGTGCCTTACGGCGAGATCGTCGCGTCGGTGTCCTCGGCGTCGGCCGGCCCGGGTACCCGGGCCAACATCGACGAGTTCACCAAGACCACCAGTGCGGGGGTGCAGAACATCGGCGGCGCCAAGCGCGGTAAGGCGATCATCATCCTCAACCCGGCCGATCCGCCGATGATCATGCGCGACACGATCTTCTGCGCGATCCCCGAGGACGCCGACCGCGACGCGATCGCCCAGTCGATCCGTGACGTCGTGGCCGAGGTGCAGACCTACGTGCCGGGATATCGGTTGCTCAACGATCCGCAGTTCGACGACCCATCGATGAACTCCGGTGGCCAGGCGCTGGTCACGACGTTCATAGAGGTGGAGGGTGCGGGCGACTACCTGCCGCCGTATGCGGGAAACCTGGACATCATGACCGCCGCGGCCACCAAGGTCGGCGAGGAGGTCGCCAAGAAGATGGCAGCAGCGAGCCTTTCCACGACAGGAGGCCAATCATGAGCACGCAGGACATCTACTTCGACCCCATGTGGGACATCCGGATGACCGACACGTCGCTGCGTGACGGCAGCCATCACAAACGCCACCAGTTCACCAAGGACGAGGTCGGCGCCATCGTCGCGGCGCTGGACACGGCCGGGGTGCCGGTCATCGAGGTGACCCACGGCGACGGGCTGGGCGGGTCGAGCTTCAACTACGGGTTCTCCAAGACCCGGAGCAGGAGCTGATCAAACTGGCCGCCGAGACCGCCAAGGAATCGAAGATCGCCTTCCTGATGCTGCCCGGAGTGGGCACCAAGGAAGACATCAAGGAAGCGCAGAACAACGGCGGGTCGATCTGTCGCATCGCGACCCACTGCACCGAGGCCGACGTGTCGATCCAGCATTTCGGGCTGGCCCGCGAGCTCGGCTTGGAGACGGTCGGCTTTCTGATGATGAGCCACACCATCCCGCCGGAGAAACTGGCCGCGCAGGCGCGCATCATGGCCGATGCCGGCTGCCAGTGCGTCTATGTCGTCGACTCGCGGGCGCGTTGGTGCTCGAGGGGGTCCGCGACCGGGTGGCTGCGCTGGTGGCCGAGCTCGGCGATGACGCCCAGGTCGGGTTTCATGGCCACGAGAATCTCGGCCTGGGGGTGGCGAACTCGATCGAGGCGGTGCGCGCCGGCGCCAAGCAGATCGACGGGTCGTGCCGCCGGTTCGGTGCCGGCGCCGGCAACGCCCCGGTCGAGGCGCTGATCGGGGTGTTCGACAAGATCGGCGTCAAGACCGGTATCGACTTCTTCGACATCGCCGACGCCGCCGAGGAGGTTGTCGCTCCGGCGATGCCCGCCGAGTGCCTGCTGGATCGCAACGCGCTGATCATGGGGTATTCGGGGGTGTACTCGAGCTTCCTCAAGCACGCCATCCGCCAGTCCGAGCGCTACGGGGTGCCCGCCCACCAGCTGCTGCACCGCGCGGGACAGCGCAAACTGATCGGCGGCCAAGAGGACCAGCTGATCGACATCGCACTGGAGATCAAACGCGAGATGGACTCGGCGTCGGCCTGACCGGTCACGCTCACCCCCACCGGCGCAGGGGCCTTGTTCGCCTGGTGCGCCGATTCTCGACTGGTGTTCCACCTGAGCGGATACGCTGGCGCGTGCGACCGACAGGTCGTCGACAACGTCGTCGATAGTGGGGGATTTCATGACCATGTCCGTGATGACCGTTCGCCGTGGCCTGTTCAGCGTGCTTGCCGGCGGGGCACTCGTGTTCGGCCCTGCGGCGATCCTGGCCCCGGCGGCCGCCGCGCAGCCCGACCCCGCGCCCGACTGCTCGGCAGCCAACGTGGCCCGCACCGTCAGCGCCGCCACCGCGGCCGAGGGGGACTACCTGGTCGCCAACCCGCCGACCAACTCGCAGCTGTCGAGCATCTCGTCGCAGCCGCCGGATCAGGCCCAGGACGCCTACAACGCGTATTTCGAGCAGAACCCCCAGGTCAGAGATGACCTGGTGGCGATCCACCAGCCGGTGAGTGCGTTGAGTGAGCAGTGCGGGTTCGATGTGGCGCCGACGCTGGTGGCCGCCGCGGTGTGGCAGACCCAGCCCCAGACGGCGGCGGGTGTCGATACCCCGAACCTCAACCAGAACCAGGAAGGCACTCCGGCAGGAGTCGAGCCGCCGTCCTAGACACCGGCTGAGGACCGCGGCGGGCAGTCACGACAAGGACGCTTCCGTCGGGCTGAGGAGTTGGCTCCCGACCCGCTGACCTGGTCGGAGTTTGGTGCGCAGCCGAATCGGCTAGGCACGGTGTACGAGCTTGTTCGCACACCGTGAGGAGTGATCTTCCATGACCGCGTCTGTCAGGACCGTGCGGCGTAGTCTCTTCGGCGTTTTCGCCGGTGGCCTGCTCGCCTTCGGGTCAGCGGCCATCATTGCCCCGGTGGCCAACTTCGAGCCTGCGCCCGCCTATGTGTACACCACCAGTGTGAGCGGACAGACCGACTCGAACTGACTCGCCGTTGATCGGACCGGCAACCGGTTGGGCTGTTCACGGCGGTAAGGTCGCGACGTGCCGCGGTTCTGCGGCTGCCGGTGACGGCGCACCCACTGCATCGGAGATCTACTGACCGTTCTTCTCGTTGCACCGCGTGCGCGCGGCCTCATACATTTGGTGAGCGCAGTCGCAGCTGCTGTGGCCGGCGGGGGACTGCTACTGAGCGCGTGGGTGTCGTCCACTCCGCGCGCTGTCGGCGCTGTGCTGGTGTATGTCGTCGGAATTGTTGCAATGTTCGGCATCAGCGCCACCTACCACCGTGTCCGATGGGTATCCGCGGTGGCGGAGAAGTGGATGATGCGGCTGGACCATTCCGCGATCTTCGTCTTCATCGCGGCGAGCTACACACCGCTGGCCATCCTTGCGATGCCGCCGGACATCGGCGCGGATGTGCTGCTGATCGTCTGGATCGGTGCCGGCGCAGGTGTGGTCGTCAAGATGTGCTGGCCGTCTGCTCCCCGGTGGGCAGGCGTGTGTTGTTACCTGGTGTTGGGATATGTGGCGGTCTGGTTCGCCGAGACACTCGTGCTGGGCGCGGGCACCACCGTCGTCGCGCTGCTCGTCGCCGGCGGTGTTCTGTACAACATCGGCGCCCTGCTCTATGGGGCACGATGGCCCAACCCCTGGCCGTCGACCTTCGGCCACCATGAGTTCTTTCACGCCTTCACCGCCGCAGCGGCGATCTGTCACTTCGTAGCGATCTGGCTCGTCGTTCGTTAGGCAGAGGAGACCGCAACTCGTCGGTGCCACACGGCGCTTGCTCGTCGGTGCCACCCGGCACTTGCTCGTCGGTGCCACCCGGCACTTGCTCGTCGGTGCCACCCGGCACGATGGGCCTCATGGCGACTCGAGCCGAAGCGCAGGCGATCCTGGAACAACTCGCTGGCCCGACGGCCGTCCTGCGGGACGACCAGTGGGCGGCGATCGAAGCGCTGGTGGTGCAGCGGCGCCGTGCGTTGGTCGTGCAGCGCACCGGTTGGGGCAAGTCGGCCGTCTACTTCATCGCCGCGAAGCTGTTGCGCGCGGCAGGGCTCGGCGCGACCGTCATCGTGTCGCCCCTGCTGGCGCTGATGCGCAACCAGGTCGCTGCAGCTGACCGGGCCGGCGTGCGCGCCGCGACGATCAACTCCAGCAACGTCGCGGACTGGTCGGACATCCACGCCCGGGTGCGCGGTGGTGACCTCGATGTGCTTCTGGTCAGTCCGGAACGGCTGAACAACCCCGATTTCCGCGACGAGGTGCTACCGGCGCTGGCCCGCGATGCCGGGCTGGTCGTCGTCGACGAGGCCCACTGCGTCTCGGACTGGGGACACGACTTTCGGCCCGATTACCGCCGCATCCGCACGCTGGTCGCCGAATTGGGTGCCGACATCCCGGTATTGGCCACCACGGCCACCGCCAACGACCGAGTCGTGGCAGATGTCGCCGCGCAACTCGGCGTGGGGGGACGCGACACGCTGGTGCTGCGCGGCGGCCTGGACCGCGAGTCGCTGCGGCTGTCGGTGGTGCAGGCGGGCAATCCCGCCCAACGCGCGGCGTGGCTGGCCACCCACCTCGACGCGCTGCCCGGGTCGGGGATCGTCTACACCCTGACCGTCGCTCAGGCGCACGACGTCGCGGCGTTGCTGCGTGAGCACGGTTACCAGGTCGCGGCCTACACCGGCGCCACCGAGGCCGCCGAGCGCGAACAGCTCGAGACCGACCTGCTGGAGAACCGCGTGAAGGCGCTGATCGCGACGTCGGCGCTGGGGATGGGCTTCGACAAGCCCGATCTCGGGTTCGTTGTCCACCTCGGCGCGCCGTCCTCGCCGATCGCGTACTACCAGCAGGTGGGACGAGCGGGCAGGTCGACGTCGAGCGCCGAGGTGGTGCTGCTGCCCGGGCGGGAAGACCAGGACGTGTGGCGTTACTTCTCGTCGGTCGCGTTCCCGTCGGAAGCCATGGTGCGGTCGGTGATCGCCGCGCTCGACCCGGATCGTCCGACGTCGACACCCGCGCTGGAGCCGTTGGTCGATCTGAACCGTTC
The DNA here is from genome assembly GCF_041902445.1 of Mycobacterium sp. G7A2. Lineage (NCBI taxonomy): Bacteria > Bacillati > Actinomycetota > Actinomycetes > Mycobacteriales > Mycobacteriaceae > Mycobacterium > Mycobacterium sp. G7A2. Next base: position 763,296 of record NZ_CP169251.1, read on the forward strand.
CCGCCTGGAGATGGTGCTCAAGGTGCTCGACGTCGACGGCGCCGTGCGCCGGGTGAAGGGTGGCTGGGTGGCCACCGGGACGTCGTGGGAGTACGACGAACGGCGATATCGGACTCTGGAGGAGGCCCGCGGGCGCGAGCAGCAGGCGATGCTCGATTACCAGTCCACCGACGGTTGCCGGATGGCCTTCCTGCGTCGCCAGCTCGACGACCCTGAACTCGGGGCCCAGGAGCGGTGTGGTCGTTGCGACAACTGTGCCGGGGCCCGGTTCGACGGTGCCGTCGACAGCACCGCCGCCGACGATGCGCGCGAGCGGCTGATGCGCCCCGGTGTGGAGATCGCCCCCCGCCGTCAGTGGCCCACCGGGCTGGCCAAGCTGGGCGTCGAACTGTCCGGCCGGATCTCCGATGGCCCCGCCCCGGGCCGCGCCATCGGACGGCTCACCGACCTGGGTTGGGGCGCCCGGCTGCGCCGGTTGCTCGCCGAGGAGGACGCCGAGGTGCCCGACGACGTGGTTGCGGCTGCGGTCAAGGTGCTGGCGGCCTGGGACTGGGACACCAGGCCGACCGCGGTGATGGCCCTGGACTCCGACACCCATCCGAAGCTGATCACGTCGCTGGCCCGTCGGCTTGCCGAGCTCGGTCGGCTGACGGATCTCGGCACGCTGCACTACCACCCGCAGCGGCGGCCGGTGACCGCGGTGAACTCGGCCTACCGGGTGGCCGCCCTGCAGGGGTCCTGGTCCACCCCGGATGGTCCGTTCGCCGGGCCGGTACTGCTGGTCGACGATCTGGCCGACACGGGATGGACGTTCACGATGGCAGCCCGCGCCGTACGCGCGGCCGGCGCCCCCGCCGTGCTGCCCTTCGCCCTCGCGGCGACGAGCTAGCGACCGGGTCACCCGTCGGGCTTGGCGCCACCGAGCTGCTCGGTGACGGCGTCGGCTGTCATCACCACCGCCCGCGCGCGCTCGCGGATCTCGTTGTCGGTCAGCGCTTTCCCGACCTGCATCGACACCACCATGGCCTGCCGCCGGTAGTGGTCGAACACCGGCGCCGAGATCACGCTGATGTCGTGGCGGGTCTCGTCGTCGTCGGTGTCGCGCAGGTACACGCGCTCACCGATGTCCGAGACGAGTTCGCCGAGCAGGGCGCGCAGTTCGTCGGGCAGGGTGGCCGACACCCCGGCCATCAACGCGTACAACCGCCGTCCGCCGGGCGTGAGCCGTTCCACCAGATAGCCGGAGCGTCGGCAGTCGGCCACCACACGGTCGCGGCGCTCGGTGTCGGTGCGCAGCGGAATGGTGGGTTCCCGGGCCAGCCAGTCGCGCAAGGAGTCGTCGTCCCACAGCACGAACATCAGGCCGACCGGGGGAGCGAACGGGTAACTCTGTCCCACCTGCACGCCGACGTCGGCACCCGGTGGGCCGACCAACTCCAGCAGCGTGATGCGGTCGTCGACGACGGCCGCCAGCGCGGCGGTGGTGCCGAACTCCGAGGACAGCCGGCGCAGCTGGTCACGCGCCGGCGGTCCGATCCGCATCGATTCCTGTGCGACGTGCCCCAGCGAGATCAACGACGGGCCCAGCCGATAGGTCTTGTCGGCCGGGTCGCGCACCAGGTAGCCGGATTCGGCCAGCGTGATGACGATGCCCAGGCAGGTCGGCTTGCTCTGACCGACGCGTCGGGCCAGTTCGGAGACGCCGAACCGGTCATGCGGATGCCGGGCCAGGAAATCGAGGACATCGACGACGCGCTGCGTCGGCGGCGAGGCTCGCCCACCCATGCGTCCCTCCAGCGACGTTGACTCGAACTAGAACACGTTCTAATCTCGGATCAGAACTCTACCAGTCCGGTCCAATATTGAACCGTGGAGGCGCTTCCCGCATGTATTCCCAGCCCCTGGTCGACGCCATCGCCGAGGCCGAGGGCCTCGTGGCGGCCGCGCCGTTCATCGAGTCCGAAGCCGACCTGCTCGAAGGGCTGCAGTACCTCGCGGGCTGTATCGCCGCATGTACCCATGTCGGCTTCGACTACGACCGGGACCACCCGTTCCTGCACAGCGGCACCGGGCCCTTCACGAAGATGGGCCTGGACAACCCCGACACCATGTATTTCGGCACCCGCGTGCAGCCCGGCCACGAGTACGTGGTCACCGGCCGGCGCGGCACCACCACCGACGTGAGCTTCCAACTGCTCGGCGGTGAGTACACCGACGAAGTCGTGCCCGACAGCGAAACCGCGTTCGACGACCGCAAGCTCGATATCGCCGCCGACGGCACCTTCGAATGGCGGTTCACCCCCGAGGTGCCGTCGCAGCTCGTCATCCGTGAGGTCTACAACGACTGGTCCGCGCAGCGCGGGACCTTCGCCATCGCCAGGACCGACACTGCGGGCACGGCGCCGCCTCCGCTGACCCGCGAGCTCATCGAAAAGCGCTACGCCGTGGCGGGCAAGCAACTGGTGCAGCGCGTGAAGACGTGGCTGCAGTTTCCGCAGTGGTTCTACAACGACAGCGAGCCCAACACCATGGTGGCCCCTCGCCTGACTCCCGGAGGCCTGGCCACGCAGTATTCGTCGGCCGGCCAGTTCGATCTGACGCCCGACCAGGCCCTGGTGATCACGCTGCCGGTCACCGACGCGCCGTACCTCGGCTTCCAGCTGGGCAGTCTCTGGTACATCTCACTGGACTACATCAATCATCAGACGTCGCTGAACGGCACCCAGGCGCAAGCCGATCCGGACGGAAAGATCCGGATCGTGGTCTCCGAGCGCAATCCCGGGGTGACCAACTGGGTGGAGACGCTCGGGCACCGCAAAGGCTTTCTGCAGTTCCGCTGGCAGCGGGTGTCCCGTGAGATGACGGCCGAGGACGGGCCGACGGTGGAGCTGGTCGCGGCCGACAAGGTCGCGGAATCGCTGCCGTACTACGAATCGAACAAGATCTCAGAAGAAGACTGGCGGGCGCGGATTGCGTTACGCCAGAGGCAGATCGGCGAGAGAATGGTGGGTTGACGGTGGCCGGATCCGAAGGGCTTCTGCAGGACAAGGTCGTGGTGATCAGCGGTGTCGGACCCGCGCTGGGCACCACGCTGGCGCGGCGGTGCGCGGAGGCGGGTGCCGACCTGGTGCTGGCGGCGCGCACGGTCGAGCGTCTCGACGACGTCGCCAAGCAGATCACCGATCTCGGTCGGCGCGCGGTGTCGGTGGGAACGGACATCACCGACGACGCGCAGGTCGACAATCTGGTCGCCGAGACCCTCAAGGCCTACGGCAAGGTCGACGTGCTGATCAACAACGCCTTCCGGGTCCCGTCGATGAAGCCACTGGCCAACACCACGCTCGAGCACATGCGTGAGGCGATCGAACTGACGGTGTTCGGCGCGCTGCGGATGATCCAGGGCTTCACACCGGCCCTGGCCGACGCCAACGGGTCGGTGGTGAACGTGAACTCGATGGTGGTGCGCCATTCCCAGGCCAAGTACGGGGCCTACAAGATGGCGAAGTCAGCGCTGCTGGCCATGTCGCAGTCGCTGGCCACCGAACTCGGCGAGCAGGGGATTCGGGTCAACTCGGTTCTGCCCGGCTACATCTGGGGTGGCACGCTGGAAAGTTACTTCAACCACCAGGCCGGCAAGTACGGCACCACCGTGGACGAGATCTACAAGGCCACCGCGGCGGCCTCGGACCTCAAGCGCCTGCCGACCGAGAACGAGGTGGCCTCGGCGATCCTGTTCATGGCCAGCGACCTGTCCTCCGGCATCACCGGCCAGACTCTCGACGTCAACTGCGGGGAGTACAAGGCCTGATGGCGCGCACCGATGTGGGGACCGTCGAGGACCTGCACGCCTCGGCGACCAAAGCCTGCGGCCTGGACGATTTCGGTGCCGACGACGACAACTACCGCGAGGCACTCGCGGTGTTGCTGGACTCGTTCGCCCGGGATGCTGCGCTGACCGAGTTCGGTAGCAAGATGAACCGGTTCTTCGTCCGCAACGCACTCGTCGCCCGGCTGGTCTCCGAGGCGGCGTTCAAGCAGTACCCCGAGCACGCCGACGTTGCGATCGAGCGGCCCATCTTCGTCACCGGGCTGCCTCGCACGGGGACGACGGCGTTGCATCGCCTGTTGGCGGCCGACCCCCGCCATCAAGGGCTCGAGCTGTGGCTGGCCGAGTTTCCGCAGCCGCGTCCACCGCGCGAAACGTGGGCGGACAACCCGGTCTTCGCCCAGCTGGACGCGCAGTTCACCAAGGCGCACAACGAGAACCCGGACTACACCGGTCTGCACTACATGACCGCCGACGAAGTCGAGGAGTGCTGGCAGCTGTTGCGTCAGTCGCTGCATTCGGTGTCCTACGAGACGCTGGCGCATGTGCCGACCTACGCGCAGTGGCTGGCCAAGCAGGACTGGAGCCGGCCGTATCGGCGGCATCGGCGCAATCTTCAGCTGATCGGCCTCAACGACGTCGAGAAGCGGTGGGTGCTCAAGAACCCGAGCCACCTGTTCGCGCTGGACGCCCTGATGGCGACCTACCCCGACGCGCTGGTGATCCAGTGCCACCGGCCCGCGGAAACCATCATGGCGTCGATGTGCTCGCTGGCGCAGCACACCACGGAGGGCTGGTCCACGAAGTTCGTCGGGGAGACCATCGGAGCGGACTCGCTGGAGACCTGGTCGCGCGGGTTGGAGAGGTTCAACACTGTTCGCGCCCAGCATGATCCGGCGCAGTTCTACGACATGGACTACTTCGACCTGATCGCTGACCCGGTGGCGACGGTCGAAGCGATCTATCGCCACTTCGGTATCGACATGACCGACGAGGCCCGGGGGGCCATGCAGGCCAGCCATGAGGCGAGCAAGCAGGGCCCCCGGGCGCCCAAGCACACCTACTCTCTTGCCGACTACGGGTTGACCGAGGAGCAGGTCACGGAACGCTTCAGGGATCTTTGACTTCAGCCGTCGCCGGGGGAGGGGGCGCTGGAATACTCCTCGAGGCAGCCCTCCGACACCGCATGCCGGATGCTGTCCGACAACCGGGGGCATGCGCGCTCGCGGGCGGGGTCGCCGCCGGAGTCGCGGATCTCGGTGAAATAGGCGCAGCGCTGCGTGGCCGCGGAACTCCACTGCACCGACGTGTGCGCCGGTCCGAGCTTCTTCACCCGAACCGAGACATGGCAGTGTCGGCAATCCACCTCCGCGAGACCGGAGTTGAGGTAGCGCTCGCGGTCCCGTGTGGTGCTTTCGGCCACCGCCGACGCCCTCGCCGGGTCGGAGGCGAAATCCGGTGCCTTGCGCCACGACCCACCACTGTCACCGTCGTGTCCACCATGGCCGTGCTCGTGGTCGTCGTCGTGGCCGCCGTGCAGCAACAGCATGGACCGGGCCAGCCGGTCGACGTCGGGCGGCTGCTGCTCGGCAGCCATGATCAGGAGACCTCGGTGGGTTGCTCGGCTTCTGCGGCAGCGTCGTTGCGGGCCTTCAGGTTCTCCTCGACCTCCACCTGCCACTTCTCGTTGGCGATGGTGGTGTCGACCTCCATCTCGAAACGGTCGGTCATCTCAGGAGTGACGTCGGCGGCGTCGACGTAGAACTGCTGGTACCAGCGTCGCATCTGATAGACCGCGCCGTCCTCTTCGACCAGCAGCGGATTGTCGATGCGGGTCTTGTGCTTCCAGATCTCCACGTCCTGCAGGAAGCCCTTGCTGACGCCGTCGGTGAAGGCGGTCGCCAGCTTCTCGGTGGTCTTGTCGTCGAGTCCCTTGGGCTTCTCGACGATGACACCCCACTGCAGCACGAACGAATCCTGGGTGACCGGGTAATGGCAGTTGATCAGGATCGACTCGGCCTTGAAGTCGCCGTAGGTGTTGTGCAGCCAGTTGATCATGAACGACGGGCCGAAGTAGCTGGCCTCGGAGTCCAGCGATGCGTCCCCATACGCGGTGCCCATGTCGTTGACGTCGGGACGGCCCACGTTGTGCAGGTACTGACTGGCGATGTGCCCCTCGAAGACGTTCTTGAAGTACGTCGGCAGCCCGAAGTGGATGTAGAAGAAGTGCGCCATGTCGGTGACGTTGTCGATGATCTCGCGGCAGTTGCTGCCCTCGATCAGCATCGTGTTCCACTTCCAGTCGGTCCACTCACCGCTGGCCCACTCCGGGATGTCCGGAATGCGGACCTCTTCCTGCGGTGGGTTGCCTTCGTGGTCGTGCCAGACGAACAACAGACCGCCCCGCACATCGGTGTGCCAGGCGCGGGTACGGGCCAGGCGCGGCGTGCGCTTGGCGTAGGGCACCAGCTTGCACTTGCCGTCGCCGCCCCAACGCCAGTCGTGGAAGGGGCAGGCGACCTCGTCACCCTTGATGGTCCCCTGTGCCAGATTGCCGCCCATGTGCCGGCAGTAACCGTCCAGGATCTTCAGCTCGCCCTGCGAATCGGCGAAGACCACCAGCATGGTGCCGAAGATCTCGATGCCGTGCGGCTTGCCGTCCTGAAAGTCCTTGACCGGCCCCAGGCAGTGCCAGCCCCGCGCGAACCGATCGGGCAGCGTGCCGGTGTCGATCTCGCGAATTGTCGCGGCTCCCGCAGTTGACTCGGTGCTCACGTCGGGCCTCCCGTTGTTGGCTTCTAACTAGAACACGTTACAGTTTTTCGCTGCGTGGACGCAATCCGATAGGCGTTCACCTGCGCAAAAAGTGACCAAAGACCCTCTCGGCTCCGAGTACCCACTGGCCCGTGGTCGACACCCGTGTGTCCCGCGCCGATCAGGTCGATATAGTGGACACTGTGTTCACTAATGCAGCGGTCCCGTCGCCGACTGCCGTCGGCGCCGAGGGCGACCGACGGCCCCGGCCCTGGCAGGCGGTCGCCGCCGCCACCTTCGCCATCGCCTGGGGCGGAAACGAGTTCACCCCGCTGCTGGTCATGTACCGCGACACCACAGGCTTCTCCCCGCTGACCGTCGACCTGCTGCTGTTCGCCTACGTGCTGGGCATCGTCCCTGCGCTGCTCGTCGGTGGTGCGCTGTCGGATCGCCTGGGCCGCAGACCGCTGATGATGCCGGCGCCGGTGCTGGCGGCTGTCGGCTCGCTGATCCTGGCGCTCGGCGCGCACTCGGCCCTGGTCCTGGCTGTGGGCAGGGTGTTCAGCGGTCTCGCGCTGGGCCTGGCGATGGCGGTCGGTGGCAGCTGGCTCAAGGAGCTGTCGAGCCCGCCATTCGGGGACGGCGGATCGGGTGCGCGCCGGGCCGCGATGAGCCTGACGGCCGGGTTCGGGCTCGGTGCGGCGGCGGCGGGTGTCCTGGCCGAGTGGGGACCGGCGCCGGCGGTGATGCCCTACGTGATCAACATCGCGATGGCGCTCGCGGCCGCGGTCCTGCTCGGTACCGCACCGGAGACCCGAACCCCCACCCGGTCCGGGCGCGCCTGGTGGACCGATCTCGCGGTGCCGGCCGCTGTCAGGCGCCGGTTCCTGACCGTCGTCGTACCCATCGCACCCTGGGTGTTCGGCGCCGGGGCGACGGCCTACGCCGTGCTGCCTGCGCTGATGTCCGAGCACGTCACGCAGGCGCCCATTGCGTTCTCGGCGCTGATGTGTCTGGTCGCGCTCGGGGTCGGTTTCGGAGTGCAGCACGCGGGCCGGCGGGTCGTCGGCGACGGTATCGGCGGTGTGGTGGCGGCCTTGGTGTTGCTGGTCGCAGGGATGGCGATGGCCGCCTGGGCGGCCACCGTGCTGACGGTGTGGGCGGCCCTGCCGGCGGCGGCCGTGCTGGGCGCCGGTTACGGCCTCGCGCTTCTGGCCGGGTTGCAGCAGGTCCAGCACATGGCGGGTCCCGACGATCTGGCGGGACTGACGGCCGTGTTCTACAGCCTCTGCTATCTGGGCTTCGGTGTGCCGGCGGCCCTGGCGTTCCTGTCGGGAACCCATGGGGTGTCCTATCCGACGATGTTCGTGGTGGGCGGGTGCGCTGCGGTCGGCTGCCTGACCGCGGTGGTCTGCGGGAACAGGAGAACCGCGGCAATAAGCTGACTGCATGGTCAGCCGGCGCGGTCGCCCCCGCAGCTCCGCCGTCCGCGAGAAAGTGGTGCGCGCGGCGGCCGACCTCGCGCTCGACGGGGGTCCGGGAGCGGCGACGGTGGACGCCATCGCCAAACGTGCCGAGGTGAGTCGCACAACCATCTACAAGTGGTGGCCGTCCGCGTCGGCGATTGTGCTGGAAGGGCTGCTGGACTCGGTGCGGGACACGATCGTGCGTCCGCCCGGCAGCACGACGGTGCAGGCGTTGGAGCATCACGTCGGCGCGCTGTTCGGCCTCGTCGCCGATCCCGCGGTGGGGCCGCTGCTGCGTAACGTCATCGCCGCCTCGGTATCCGACCCGGCGATCGAGCGCGCCCTGATGGATCAGTGGATCACCCCGCGTCGCGCGGCGGTCGCCGTGACGCTGCGCGACGCCGTGGCGGCCGGGGAACTGCCCGCCCGCACCGACGTCGAGGTCGCGGTCGACGCCCTGGTGTCGCCGCCGTACTACCGGCTGATGCTGGGGATGGCGCCGCTGGACGACGCCGGAGTGGCTGCCCTGGTGAACACCGTGTGGTGTGGATGCCGGGCCACTCGGAAGGCTAGCGGCCCATAGGTCCTGCGAGCCGCCCTTGGTGGTGCCCGGCATCGGCGTTGAGTTCCAGCCGGTGGCGCCGTTCACGAAGGGAACGGTCGCTGTCGGAGCAACTCCTCTTGGTAGCACGTGTATGGGCAAAACGTATGATCGCTGGTCCTGGAGCCGCGATATTTAGGCGATTAATCACTGGATATTGACCGCAGCGTCCGTCTGGTCATACGTTTCTTGCGTAACTGTCTTATAGTCTCAGTGGAAGTGAGGCCAGGATGGCCACGCACAGCACCGCACCTAACGTCTTTGAAGCTGGCCTGCCCACCCTTGACTACAGCCTGGCTGCCACGCCACACGACGTGGTCGATGCTGCTCGGCAGGCGCAATCGCTAGCGCCTGTCGCCATTGGTCCCCTTGGTCCGGAAATCCTGTCTTACCACCTGGTTCGCGAGATACTGCGAGACCACAGGTTCAAATTGCCGCCAGGTATCACGCTTGCGGCGCAAGGCATCACGTCGGGACCGCTGTACGACAAGATGGCCAACAGCCTCTTGGGACTCGATGGGCCACCGCACGTCCGGTTGCGCAAACTGGTCTCCAAGGCGTTCACCCCACGTGCAACATCACGTCTGGATGAGACGATCCGCGCCGTGGTGAATACGCTGATCGATCGGGTGGAAGACGCAGGACGGTGCGACGTCGTCACCGATATCGCTCGTCCCTACCCCACGCCGGTGATGTGCGCAGTGCTCGGTGCGCCTCCCGAGGACTGGCAACTGTTCGCCGACTGGACAGAAGAGATATTCAAGGCGCTGAACTTTCAGCCGGACGTCACATTCGACGAAGCGGCAATCATGGGCGCGTGGCGCGAACTCGACGCGTATGTCGATGACATGGTCGCGGCCCGCCGAACCAATCTGACCGACGATCTGCTCTCAGAGCTCATCCGCGCGGAAAGCGAAGGTGACCGTCTCGACCTCGACGAACTCCGGATGTTGGTGGCCGGCTTCTTGATGGCCGGGACTGATACGACCCGAAACCAACTGGCGGCATCAGTGCAGGTTCTCTGCGAGCATCCAGATCAGTGGCAGAAGCTGCGTGAGCACCCCGAGCTTGCCATGCAGGCGGTCGAAGAGACCATGCGCCACTCACCAGCAGCGTGTATCGCGCCACGAGCTGCGGTCGAGGATGTCGAGTTCGGCGGCTACCTGTTTCCGGAGGGGACCTTTGTCCTTGCGAACACCTTCGCTGCCAACCGCGATCCGGCGATTTATGACGACGCGGATCGCTTCGACATTTCGCGCAAGGACGTTCCGGCAATCATGACCTTCGGCGGAGGCGCGCACTACTGCCTCGGGGCGAACCTCGCACGCCGTGAACTGGCCGAAGCGCTTGTCGTCCTGACTCGGCGTCTGCCCGTCGCCCATCGCATCGGTCCCGCACCGTGGAAGTCTCTGCTGGGTATGACCGGTCCAACGACGCTTCCGATCGAATTCACCAGCGAACAGTTCGTAGGCGCTCATGCGTAGTCGTGGGTGGGCGGGCGTCACACCGTCATCGGACGAGGAGGCTATCTCGCGAATTCTGAATGCGGTGGACGCGGAGGTCGCCCAGCACGGGTCGGCCATACGCCTTGCCGACGTCGCCCGCAGGGTCGGTGTCACCCGCCAGACGGTGTACCGCTACTTTCCGAATGCTGACGCACTTCTCATCGCCAGCGCGATGCGTGCGGTGAACGGGTTCATCGACCAAGTGATCGAACGCGCCAACGGCCTCAACGACCCGGTCGCTGCGATTGTCGAGAGCGTCTCGTTCGGCGTCGAGAATCTCGCCGGCGATCCACAGCTGGAAGCTCTCCTGACGCGACGACCGGAGGGCGAAGCCGCCATCTCGCTCACCTCCGACACCGCGATGTCATTCTGCTTGTCGGTATTCCGCCGTCTTGACGTTGATTGGGCACTTCACGGGTTCTGCGACGACGCTGCGCTGGATGAACTCGCCGAAATAACGTTGCGCACAGTTCAGTCCCTTCTCACTGATCCCGGACGGACACAGCGCGACGGCATCGCACTACGCCGCTTCGTTACACGATGGCTCGGCCCCGCGATTCTCTATCCACGGCTGACGTCGCTGTCGCGATGAGGTCCTCTCGCTGGACGACCGGATGGGAATCGCCGGGGTGAGAATCCTGTTGAGCTGGCACCGGGCGACAGGTCCTCGACCAACGCCTACAGCCCATCGGATGGCAACGGGAAACTCGACATCCGTCAAGCTCGGGCACAACACCCGAAACCATTGTCCGACGAGCTCTACTTGTCCTGCCAGCCCGAGTGGATGTAGGTGTCGGCGAAGCGCTTCAGCGAGTCCTTCTTCTTCTCGATCGGGGCATCGAAACCCAAACCGTCGAACACCCACGGGATCACGATGTTGTCGGTGACCCCGGCCTCGGCGAGCTCGCGATGACCGTCCACGCCGAATTTGTCGATACACACCGCCTGGAACTCGAATGGTTCGTCAGCACGACCGTATTCGGCACGTAATGCGTTGAGCTTGCCGATGGTCTCGGCCAGCTGGTCGCCCGTCATCATCGCGCTGGTCCAGCCGTCACCCACCCGGGCGGCCCGCTTGAGCGCCACCTCGGTGTGTCCGCCGACGTAGAACGGCACCGGCTTGCTGGGTGCCGGACTCATCTGCAGGCGGTCGAAGTCGTAGAACTGACCGTGGAACTCGACCATGCCGCCGGCCAGCACCAACTTGATGACCTCGATCATCTCGTCGACCCGTTTGCCGCGCTTGGCGTAGGGCACCCCGCACCATTCGAACTCCTCGGGTGCCCAACCGATTCCGACGCCGAAGCCGAACCGGTTGTTCGTCAGGTTGGCCACCGAGCCGACCTGGCGTGCCAGCAGCAACGGATTGCGCGAGCCGAGCTTCATCACGTTGGTGTAGAAGCGCAGCGTGGAGGTCACCGCGCCCATGGCACCCGCGGCGATCAGCGGGTCGACCCAGGGGGTGTCCTCGTTCCACATCCGCGACCCGTCGGGTGTGTACGGGTAATCGGCCGCCTGCTTTTCCATGTAGAACAGCGAGTCGGGGAGCGCGATCGAATCGAAGCCGACTTCCTCGGCGGTGCGCGCGATCTCGACGAGCTGGTCGACCGGGCCCATGGCGACGCTGCAGGTGTACTGCATTCGGCTCATGAGGCGGAGGTGGCCGGTTTCTCGCTGCCGACAACCCACATCGAGTAGTACTGGGCGCCACCGCCGTAGGCGTGGCCGAGCGCCTTCTTGGCGCCGGGAACCTGGTGATCGCCGGCCTTGTTCATCACCTGGATGGCCGACTCGGCGAAGCGGATCATGCCCGACGCGCCGATCGGATTGGACGACAGCACCCCGCCGGACGGGTTGAACGGGATGCGTCCGCCGATGGCGGTCTCGCCGGCTTCGGTGAGCTTCCAGCCCTCGCCCTCGGCGGCGAAGCCCAGGCTCTCCAGCCACATCGGCTCGTACCAGGAGAACGGCACGTACACCTCGCCGACATCGATCTCGTCGATGGGGCTGGTGATGCCGGCCGCCTTCCACAGCGCCGCGGCAGCGTCGCGGCTGGCCTGTGGGTTGACCTGGTCGCGCCCCGCGTACGCGAGAGGTTCGGTGCGCAGCGCGGTCGCGTGGATCCATGCCACCGGGTGCCCCTCGGCGACGCGCGCGTCGGCGGTGGCTTCGTCACCGATCACCAACGCGGCCGCGCCGTCGGAGGACGGGCAGGTCTCGTCGTATCGGATCGGATCCCACAGCATCGGCGACTCGAGCACCTTCTCCAGCGTGATGTCGGGCTGATGAAGATGTGCCAGTGGGTTTTTCGCGCCGTTGAGGCGATCCTTGACCGCGACCATGGCGCCGATGTGCGTCGGCGCTCCGGAGCGGCGGATGTAGGCGCGGATGTGCGGGGCGAAGTAACCGCCGGCGCCGGCGCCCACCGGCTTGGTGAACGGCACCGGGATGCTCAGCGCCCACATGGCGTTGGACTCCGACTGCTTCTCCCACGCCATGGTCAGCACGCGCCGGTACTTGCCCGACTGCACCAGGCTCGCGGCCACGATGGCGGTCGAGCCGCCCACCGAGCCCGCGGTGTGCACGCGGATCAGCGGTTTGTTCGTCGCGCCGGTGGCGTCGGCCATGAACAGCTCCGGCATCATGACGCCCTCGAAGAAGTCCGGCGCCTTGCCCACCACGACGGCATCGATGTCGTCCATCGTGCAATCGGAGTCGGCCAGAGCCTTGTCGATGGCCTCGCGCACCAGGCCGTTCATCGACACGTCCTTGCGTTTGGCGACGTACTTCGTCTGCCCGGTGCCCAGGACGGCGGCGAGATTCTTCTTTGCTCCGTCAGCCATGTCTCAACGCCCTTCCAAAACCGCGACCAGATTCTGCTGCAGCGCAGGCCCACTCGTTGCGTGGGCGAGTACCCGGGATGCCTCGCCGGCGAAGACGTGGCGGGCGGCGAAGCCGATGCGCTCGAGGCCCGCCGAGAACATCGGGTTGGCGGCGAGCGCGCCACCGGACGGGTTGATCTTCGTGCTGTCGGACAGTCCGATCGCCTCGGTCAGGATGAGCTGCTGATGGCTGAACGGAGCGTAGATCTCGGCGAGCTCGATGGAGGAGGTATCACCGTTGGTGGCCGCGGCCGCCGATGCGGCCGTCGACGGCGACGTGGTCAGCTCCCGGGCACCGAGTACCGGCGTCTCGATGCGGTGCTCGATGCCCGAAATCCACGCCGGGCGCTCGCGCAGCTCACGGGCCCGGTCGTCGGCGGCGAGCACGATCGCCGACGCGCCGTCGGTGATCGGTGCGATGTCGTGGCGACGCAGCGGATCGGCGAAGAACGGCTGGGCGAGCAACTCCTCGACGGTTCCGCCCGATTCGAGTCGGTCCACCCGCGGGCCGGCGGCCTGGGCGTCCAGGGCGACCTGGGCCATCTGCTCTTCGGTCCATGTGCCGGCGTCGAGGCCCATGCGCGCCTGCAGCCCGGCCATGCTCACCGAGTCGGGCCACAGCGGCGCGACGGTGTACGGGTCGGTCTGCAGCGCCAGCACCCGCCGCAACGTCCCGGCCGAAGACTTGCCGAAGCCGTAGACCAGCGCGGTGTCGACCTCCCCGGTGAGGATCTTGATGTAGGCCTCGTAGAGCGCCCAGGCCGCGTCCATCTCGACATGCGACTCGTTGATCGGCGGCACCGCGCCGATGGAGTCGATCGCTGAGATGAACGAAAACGCCCGTCCGGCAAGGTAGTCCGACGATCCGGAACACCAGAATCCGATGTCGGCCTTGGTGATGCCGAGGTCGTCGTAGATCTCGGCGAAGCACGGCATCAACATCTCGACACCGTTGGTGGTCCCGTCGGTGCGACGCACGTGCGGTGCGTGCGAGAACCCGACGACGGCAACTTCTCTGCTCACGAAAGTCCCTTTACAGGTGATGCTTGTAGGTGTCGTAGTCGGCGTCGGGTTCGCCCGTCGGCCGGAAGTACTCGATGTTGTCGATGCCCAGGCCCCATTCCTCGCGGGGCTTCCAGACCGCCTGCACCCGCATCCCCATCCGCACCTGGTCGGCCTCGATGTCGGCGACGAGGTGCAGCACCGGGATGTCGGCGCCGTCGAGCAGCACGTAGGCCGCCACGTAGGGCGGCTTGATCCGCTGCCCGGCGAACGGGATGTTGATGATCGCGAACGTCGTGACCGTGCCGGTGTCGGCCAGTTCGATGTACTGGTCGAGCGGCTGGCCGGTAGCCGGGTTGGCCTCTTTCGGCGGGAAGTACACCTTGCCGTCGGCGCCGGTGCGGGCCCCCAGCAGCTTGCCCTGTTCCAGCGCTCGCAGGAACGCGCTCTCAGGCTGGGATGCGGTGTGCTGGATCTCGATCCAACTGGGCACGACCAGCATCGTCACCGGGTCCAGCCCCTCCGGCGGCTCCGGCACGTCTTCGGCGGTGTCGCCGAGCGAGAAGTAGGCGATGTCGGTGATCGCGCCGGCCGGCTCGTCGACCCAGTGGGCGTGTACCCGGGCTCCGGTGCTGATCGCGTCGGGTCCATCGGCCTCGACGGCGTGCAGCATCGGGGTGTCGGCGCCGTCGAGGCGGATCAGCGCCCACGCGAAGGGCCGATCCAGCGGTTGCCCCTCCAACGGGTGGGACTGCCACGTCCACGACACGACGGTGCCCACGCTGGCCACGGGCACGACCTCGGTCAACGCCTCGTAGGTGACGGGGTCATACTCAGCGGGCGGGACCAACACGCGTCCGTCCGAACCGCGCACCCCGACGATGCGCCGCTCGCGTAGCGCGGTGAAGAACTGACCGAGGAGTGGTCCGACTGAACGGGTGTAGTCGAATGCCAGCTTCAGAGGAGCGGAAAGTGGCGGTTCATGCGGATCGATCTGCACCGGGCTGCTTTGGCTGGTGGTCACAGCATCGAGTAGAACAGGTTCTAAGAATGGTTTCAAGGGACGGCTGTGGCTTCCCGGAAAGGCGGATCGGATGAAACTGGGTCTGCAACTCGGATATTGGGGTGCGCAACCTCCGACCAACCATGCCGAACTGGTGTCCGTCGCCGAAGAGGTCGGCTTCGACACCGTGTTCACCGCCGAGGCCTGGGGCTCGGACGCCTACACACCGCTGGCGTGGTGGGGCCGGGAGACGACGCGGATGCGGCTGGGCACGTCGGTGATCCAGCTGTCGGCGCGCACCCCGACCGCGTGCGCGATGGCGGCGCTGACCCTCGACCACCTCTCCGGTGGCCGCCACATCCTCGGTCTCGGGGTGTCCGGTCCGCAGGTTGTCGAAGGCTGGTACGGCCAGAAGTTCCCCAAGCCGCTGGCACGGACCCGCGAGTACATCGACATCATCCGGCAGGTGTGGGCCCGGGAAGCGCCGGTGCACAGCGACGGACCGCACTACCCGTTGCCGCTGACCGGGGAGGGGACCACCGGGCTGGGCAAGAACCTCAAGCCGATCACCCACCCGCTACGTCCCGACATCCCGATCATGCTCGGGGCCGAGGGGCCGAAGAACGTCGCACTGGCCGCCGAGATCGCCGACGGCTGGTTGCCGATCTTCTACTCCCCGCGCATCGCGACCATGTACAACGAGTGGCTCGACGAAGGTTTCGCCCGCCCGGGTGCGCGGCACACCCGCGAGACGTTCGAGATCTGCGCGACCGCGCAGGTGGTCGTCACCGACGACCGGCCGGCGATCATGGACCTGATGAAGCCGCACCTGGCGCTCTACGTGGGCGGGATGGGTGCCGAGGGCACCAACTTCCACGCCGACGTCTACCGGCGGATGGGTTATGCCGATGTCGTCGACGAGGTCACCCGCCTCTTCAGGAGTGACCGCAAGGACGAGGCGGCCAAGGTGATTCCCGACGAACTCGTCGACGATTCGGCCATTGTGGGCGACCTTGCGTATGTGCAGGAGCAGATCAAGGCGTGGGAGGCCTCCGGGGTGACGATGATGGTGGTGGGCGCGCGTTCGGCCGAACAGATCCGGGATCTGGCCGCGCTGGTCTAGACACTTCTTGCAGTGTGTCTAGAACACGTTCTAGATTGACGGTGTGACCGAAGCCACG
Organism: Mycobacterium sp. G7A2; assembly: GCF_041902445.1. Lineage (NCBI taxonomy): Bacteria > Bacillati > Actinomycetota > Actinomycetes > Mycobacteriales > Mycobacteriaceae > Mycobacterium > Mycobacterium sp. G7A2. The sequence continues at coordinate 779,516 of NZ_CP169251.1, forward strand.
AACGCGTCCACGCACACGATCGCCGGAACGGTGCTCACCATGCCGGTGCGGGTGCGCACCGCCCACCAGCACACCGCGATGTTCGTCGTGGACGCCGACGCCGCGCAGGCCATGATCGACTACAGCGGCCTGCAGGTGTGCCGGTTCGCCCGCAACCGGGCGATGGTGGTGCTGATGCTCATGCGCTACGAGGACACCGACCTGGGTGCGTACTACGAGTACGGCACCAACGTCATGGTCAACCCGCCCGGCTCGCGTGCAAGCGGGTTCTCGGCGCTGCAGTCGGCGGGCGCGTTCGTGCACCATCTGCCGGTCGATCAGTCCTTCACTCTGGAAGCCGGACGCACGATCTGGGGCTACCCGAAGGTGATGTCGGAGTTCACCATTCGCGGAGCGGATGATTCGGCTGGGGTTCGCGGAGCGGATGGTTCAGCAGGAGTCCGGCAGGGCCGGTCGTTCGGCTTCGACGTCACGATCGACGGGCAGTTCGCCGTCGGGATGGACTTCCGGCCCGGCTTCCCGGTGCCCGCGGCGTTGACCGGACGCAAACAGGTGCACTCGACGTACTCCTATCTGGACGGCGTCACCAGGGAGACGCCGGGGGAGATGGTGATGACCGGGGTGCGGTACCGGCCCGGCGGGGTCACGGTGCGGTTGGGTGACCATCCCTACGCCGCCGAACTCGCGTCGCTCGGCCTGCCCAAGCGAGCGTTGATGTCCAGCTCGGCGGACAACGTGGACATGACGTTCGGCGACTCTCGCGTCTTCTAGCCCGGCACCTCGAAGCAGCCACGAAAAGGAAAGTCATGACCTCGACACTGTCCGGCCTCGACGTCGATCTGGCCGACGGCAACTTCTACGCCGACCGCAACGCACGGGAGGCCTACAAGTGGATGCGGGCCAACCAGCCGGTGTTCCGCGACCGCAACGGACTGGCCGCGGCGACGACCTATCAGGCGCTGCTCGACGCCGAGCGCAACCCGGAGCTGTTCTCGTCCACCGGCGGCATTCGGCCGGACCAGCCGGGGATGCCGTACATGATCGACATGGACGATCCGGCGCACATCCTGCGCCGCAAACTCGTCAACTCCGGGTTCACCCGCAAGCGCGTCATGGACAAGGTGCCGGCCATCGAGAACCTGTGCGACGCGCTGATCGACGCGGTGTGTGAACGCGGCGAGTGCGACTTCGTCCGCGACATCGCCGCGCCGCTGCCGATGGCCGTCATCGGAGACATGCTCGGCGTGCTGCCCGAAGAGCGTGACAAGTTGCTGCAGTGGTCCGACGACCTGGTGTGCGGACTGTCCTCGACGGTCGACGAGCTGACCATCCAGAAGCTGATGGACACGTTCGCCGCCTACACCGCGTTCACGATGGAGGTGATCGCCGACCGTCGCGCCAACCCGACCGACGACCTGTTCTCGGTGCTGGTCAACGCCGAGGTCGAAGGCCAGCGCATGTCGGATGACGAGATCGTGTTCGAGACGCTGCTGATCCTGATCGGCGGCGACGAGACCACCCGCCACACGCTGTCCGGCGGCACCGAGCAGCTGCTGCGTCACCGTGATCAGTGGGAGGCGCTGGTGGCGCAGCCTGATCTGCTGCCCGGGGCGATCGAGGAGATGCTGCGCTGGACGTCGCCGGTGAAGAACATGTGCCGCACGCTGACCGCCGACACCGAGTTCCACGGCACGTCGCTGAAAGCCGGCGAGAAGATCATGCTGATGTTCGAATCGGCGAACTTCGACGAGTCGGTGTTCGGCGATCCCGAGAATTTCCGGATCGATCGCAACCCGAACAGTCACCTGGCTTTCGGTTTCGGCACCCACTTCTGCCTGGGCAACCAGCTGGCCCGGCTCGAGTTGAAGATCATGCTGACCAAGGTGCTGTCGCGGCTGCCCGATCTCCGGCTGGCCGACGACACCGCGCTACCACTGCGACCGGCGAACTTCGTCAGCGGGCTGGAATCCATGCCGGCCGTGTTCACACCTACCGCCCGGGTGCTGTAGCGCCCCTTCGGCGGTGCGCTCTTGCGTCGCCGGTGCCGGAACGACCCCGCCCGTGCGTCCGTCCGTCGAGCGCCGCGCGCCGAGCGTGAAGTGAGTGCGAAAAGTCGCGTGGATTTTCGCAGAGGATTCACGGTGGGCGAGCGGGGCGGACCGGACCTGCCCGGCCGGACCTGCCGCGGGCCGGAACCAGCCGATCGGACGTGCGTCCGTACTCTCGCTGTTCGTCGAGCGTGAAGTGAGTGCGAAAACTCGCGTGGATTTTCGCAGAGGATTCACGGCGGGCGAGCGGGCTGGTTGTCGTGGGCCGGAATCAGCCGATCGGACACGCGTCCGTGCTCTAGCTGTTCGCCGAGCGTGAAGTGAGTGCGAAAAGTCGCGTGGATTTTCGCAGAGGCTTCACGGTGGGCGAGCGGGCTGGTTGTCGTGGGCCGGACCGAACGAGCGGACCCGCCCGGACCGAACCAGCCGGGCCGGAAAGCAGACCGTCGAAGCCGGCGCGACCGAACCAAGACCGCCGAAACGGCCCGGGCTACTTCATCTGGAAGTTCGGCGCCCGCTTCTCCTTGAACGCCCGCGGGCCCTCCTTGGCGTCCTCGGACAGGAACACCGGGATGCCGTTGGCGGTGTCGGGCTTGAAGGCCTCGTTCTCGTGCATGCCCTCGGTCTCGCGGATGGTCTTGAGGATCGCCTGCACGGCCAACGGACCGTTGTTGTTGATCACCTCGGCGATCTCGATGGCCTTGTCCAAGGCAGAGCCGTCTGGCACCACGTAACCGATCAGCCCATAGGACAGCGCTTCGGCGGCGGTGATGTGCCGTCCGGTCAGCAGCAGATCGCAGGCGATCGTGTAGGGGATCTGGCGCACCAGTCGCACGGCGGACCCGCCCATCGGGTACAGGCTCCACTTCGCTTCGGAGATACCGAACTTCGCGCTCTCGCCGGCGATGCGGATGTCGGTGCCCTGCAGGATCTCGGTTCCGCCGGCGATGGCCGGGCCTTCGACAGCGGCGATCAGCGGCTTCTTCAGCCGGCGGCCCTTGAGCAGACCGTCGATGCGCGACGGGTCATAGCTGCCGTCCTTGAACGAGTCGCCCGGCGGCTTGGCCGAGGCCGCCTTGAGGTCCATGCCCGCGCAGAAGTAGCCGCCCGCCCCGGTGAGGATGCAGCTGCGGATCTCCGGATCTTCGTCGACGCGGTCCCAGGAGTCGACCATGATCGAGAGCATCTCGCCGGAAAGCGCATTGCGCGCCTCGGGGCGGTTCATGGTGACGATCAGGGTGTGTCCGCGCTGCTCAACGAGGCAGTCGGCCTGCTTGTCGGGGTCGCTCACAGATGTCCGCCTTCCAGCGTCGTTGCCACAGACTTGTCTCGAAATGTAACACGTTCTAGTTTAGAGCTGTGGCTCTGAATATCGCCGATCTCGCCGAGCACGCCATCGACGCCGTGCCTGACCGCGTCGCCCTCATTTCGGGTGACGAGACGCTGACTTACGCCGAGTTGGAGGAGAGGGCCAATCGTCTGGCGCACTACCTCATCGACCAGGGCGTCAAGAAGGACGACAAGGTCGGGCTCTACTGCCGCAACCGCATCGAGATCGTCATCGCGATGCTGGGCATCGTCAAGGCCGGCGCGATCCTGGTCAACGTCAACTTCCGCTACGTCGAAGGCGAGTTGAAGTACCTGTTCGACAACTCGGACATGGTGGCTCTCGTGCACGAGCGTCGCTATGCCGACCGGGTGGCCAACGTGCTGCCCGAGACGCCGAACGTCAAGACCATCCTCGTGGTCGAAGACGGCACCGACGAAGATTTCCAGCGCTACGGCGGCGTCGAGTTCTCCTCCGCACTCGAGCAGGGCTCCCCGGAACGCGACTTCGGCCCCCGCAGCGAGGACGACATCTATCTGCTCTACACCGGCGGCACCACCGGGTTCCCCAAGGGCGTGATGTGGCGTCATGAGGACATCTACCGAGTCCTGTTCGGCGGCACCGACTTCGCAACCGGTGAACCGATCGCCGACGAATACGGGCTGGCCAACCAGGCCAAGGAGAGCGGGCCGATGGTCCGCTACCCCATCCCGCCGATGATCCACGGGGCCACCCAGTCGGCTACCTGGATGGCGTTGTTCTCGGGCCAGACCACCGTGCTGGAGCCGGAATTCGACGCCGACAAGGTGTGGCGCACCATCCACGAGCACAAGGTCAACCTGTTGTTCTTCACCGGTGACGCGATGGCGCGGCCACTGCTGGATGCACTGCTGGCTCATCAGGACGAGGGCAACACCTACGACCTGAGTTCGCTGTTCCTGCTGGCCAGCACCGCGGCGCTGTTCTCGACCAGCCTGAAGGAGAAGTTCCTCGAGCTGCTGCCGGATCGGATCATCACCGATTCGATCGGATCGTCGGAGACCGGCTTCGGCGGTTCGAGCGTGGTGGCCAAGGGGCAGTCACACACCGGCGGGCCGCGGGTCACCATCGACAAGAACACCAAGGTGCTCGACGAGGACGGCAACGAGGTCCAGCCGGGTTCGGGCAAGCGCGGTGTCATCGCCAAGTGCGGCCACATCCCGGTGGGTTACTTCAAGGACGAGAAGAAGACCGCCGAGACGTTCAAGACGTTCAACGGTGTGCGTTACGCGATCCCGGGTGACTTCGCCGAGGTGGAGGCCGACGGGACGGTGACGATGTTGGGCCGCGGTTCGGTGTCGATCAACTCCGGCGGCGAAAAGATCTATCCAGAGGAGGTCGAGGCCGCCCTCAAGGGCCACCCCGATGTCTTCGATGCGCTGGTGGTCGGTGTGCCCGACCCGCGCTTCGGCCAGCACGTCGCGGCCGTTGTGCATCCCCGCGAGGGCGCCAAGCCGCGCCTGGGAGATCTGGATGCGTTCGTGCGCAAGGAGATCGCGGGCTACAAGGTGCCGCGCAGCCTGTGGCTGGTCGACGAGGTCAAGCGCTCGCCCGCAGGAAAGCCCGACTACCGCTGGGCCAAGGACGTCACCGAGCAGCGGCCGGCTGACGAAGTGCACGAGAAGCACGCGGCAACGAGCTCGTAGGCAGGAATGAACATGAGAACCGAACTCTGCGATCGCTTCGGCATCGACTATCCGATCTTCGTCTTCACGCCCTCGGAGAAGGTCGCGGCCGCGGTGACGCGGGCCGGCGGCCTCGGGGTGCTGGGCTGTGTGCGGTTCAACGACGCCGACGACCTCGAGAACGTGCTGTGCTGGATGGACGAGAACACCGACGGCAAGCCCTACGGCGTCGACATCGTCATGCCCGCCAAGATCCCGACCGAGGGTACCTCGGTGGACATCAACAAACTGATCCCGGCCGAGCACCGCCAGTTCGTCGACAAGACGCTCGCCGACCTGGGCGTGCCTCCGCTTCCGGAGGACGAGGCACGATCCGAAGGCGTGCTGGGCTGGCTGCATTCGGTGGCCCGCAGCCATGTCGAGGTCGCGCTCAAGCATCCGATCAAGCTGATCGCCAATGCGTTGGGCTCACCGCCCAAGGACGTCATCGATCAGGTGCACGAGGCCGGGGTACCGGTGGCCGCGCTCGCCGGTTCGCCGAAACACGCGCTACGCCATGCCGAGAACGGTGTGGACATCGTCGTCGCCCAGGGCCACGAGGCCGGTGGCCACACCGGTGAGATCGGCTCGATGGTGCTGTGGCCCGAGATCGTCGACGCGCTCGACGGCAAGGCTCCGGTGCTCGCCGCGGGCGGGATCGGCACCGGCCGGCAGGTGGCGGCCGCACTGGCGCTGGGCGCGCAAGGGGTGTGGATGGGCTCGGCGTTCCTGACGTCGGCCGAATACGACCTCGGGGAGCGGCTGGACTCGGGTCGCTCGGTGATCCAGGAGGCCATGCTGCGCGCCACCTCCGCGGACACCGTGCGTCGCCGCATCTACACCGGCAAGCCCGCCCGACTGCTCAAGAGCCGGTGGACCGATGCCTGGGATGCGCCCGACGCTCCCGAGCCGCTGCCGATGCCGCTGCAGAACATCCTCGTCAGTGAGGCGCATCAGCGGATGAGCGAGTCGGCCGATCCCACTGCCGTGGCGATGCCGGTCGGTCAGATCGTCGGCCGGATGAACGAGATCCGGCCGGTCGCCGACATCATCGCCGAACTGGTGGCCGGTTTCGAGGAAGCCACGAAACGGCTGGACACGATCCGCGAGGGCTGAGCCCGCGGTATACCTGGGCTGTGAACGGTGCCCAGGCTCTGCTGACCACGTTCGTCGACAACGGGGTCGACGTCTGTTTCGCCAATCCCGGCACGTCCGAGATGCACTTCGTTGCGGCACTGGACGACGTCCCCTCCATGCGCGCGGTCCTGGCGCTGTTCGAGGGGGTGGCCACCGGCGCGGCTGACGGTTACGCACGCATGGCCGGACGGCCCGCGGCGGTGCTGCTGCATCTGGGGCCGGGCCTGGGCAACGGGTTGGCCAACCTGCACAACGCCAAGCGCGCGCACGTCCCGATGGTGACGGTGGTCGGTGATCACGCCACGCACCACAAGCGTTTCGACGCGCCGCTGGAATCCGACATCGACGCGGTGGCGGCAACGGTGTCGGGATGGGTGCACCGGTGCATGCGCCCCGGCGATGTCGGCGCCGACGCAGCCGCCGCCATCCGCGCCAGCGGTCGTGGGGAGATCGCGACGCTGATCCTGCCCGCCGATGTGTCCTGGTCGGACGGGGGCGTGCCCGGCACGGTGTCGCCGCTTCCCGATCCGGTCGTCGACGCCGACGCGGTGCGGGCCGCGGCTGCGGCGCTGCGTTCCGGCGGCCGGACCGTGATCCTGGTCGGCGGCGATGCCACGCGGCGGCCGGGTTTGACGGCGGCGGCCCGTCTCGCCGAGGCCACCGGCGCGGAGGTGCTCTGCGAGACCTTCCCCACCCGTCTGGAGCGCGGCGCCGGAGTGCCTGCGGTGCCACGCCTGATCTACTTCGCGAAGTTCGCCGCGCAGCAGCTCGCCGGGGCCACACACCTGATCCTGGCGGGCGCGCGCTCGCCGGTGTCGTTCTTCGCCTACCCCGATCCGGACAGCCCCAGCGATCTGGTTCCAGCGGGCTGCACGGTGCACCCGCTGGCCGGCCCCCGCGGGGCGGCCGCGGCGCTGCAGCAACTCGCCGACGAGCTGGCGCCCGGGATCGTCGCCCCGGTGCCGGACATCGCCCGGCCGGAGGTGCCCACCGGGGCACTCGACGCGGCGTCGTTGGCGGCGACGGTCGCCGCGCTGTTGCCGGAGGACGCCGTGATCGTCGACGAGTCCAACACCGCCGGTGCCGCCGTGCCCGACGCCACGGCGGGAGCGCCCGCGCACGACGTGCTGACCCTGACCGGCGGTGCCATCGGTTACGGCATGCCGGCCGCGGTGGGTGCGGCCGTGGCCGTGCCCGACCGCCCGGTGTTGTCGCTGCAGGCCGACGGTTCGGCGATGTACACGATCTCGGCGCTGTGGACGCAGGCTCGGGAGAGTCTGGACATCACCACCATCGTCCTCAACAACGGCGCCTATCAGATTCTGCGGTGGGAGCTGGCGAACGTCGGTGTCGCCGAACCGCACTCCCGGGGCCGGCGGGTCACCGATCTGCTCGACCTGGGCAATCCCGACCTCGACTTCGTCAAGCTCGCCGAAGGCATGGGTGTTCCGGCCCGACGGGTGAACACCGCCGAGGAGCTGGCCGCGGCGCTGCGCGAGGCGTTCACCGAGCCCGGTCCGCACCTCATCGAGGCGATGCTCAGGGCGTGATGACGGTCTGGTCGTCGATGATGTCCGTCGCCGGGCCGATGATGTCGAGCTGGCTCTCCAGCCCATCGGCGTTGAGCTGCAACACGTACAGCCCGTCGTTGCCGGGGACCACCGCCGTCTTCTGGGCCACCACCTTGGTCACCCCGTCCTGCACCCAGGTGCCGCCGAGCTGATAGGCGGGGAAGCCGGACAGCGTGCTCGTCCGGCCCCGGCTGAGTGGTTCCCAACCGGGCAGATTGGCCAATTCACCCGCCGCGTACTCGATGATGGCGTCGGGGTCGACGTCCCCGGTCAGCCGCGACATCAGCGCGACGATGCTCGGGGTGTACTCCTCGGCGCCGGGGCCCGAATAGTAGATCGCCCCGTAGGCCCATTCCGGGGTGTCGGCACCGGCGTCCTCCCAGCCTTCGGGAAACGGCAGGTCGACCGTGGGGGCTCCGGGATCGCCACGAAACACCGGTGTCTCGCGGATGTCGTGCTCGGCGATGTAATCGGCGATCGTCGTGGCGGGGCCCGGTGCGGACTCCTCGCGCGGCGCGATGCGCTCCCGCGACGGTGCCGCCGCGGCGCTGGTCGTGGTCGTCGTGGTGGCCGTTTCCGACGATTCGGCGATGGGGGTGCCGGACTCGGTTTCCGACGTGCCGCAGGCGGTCGCCACGAGCACCACGGCGGCCGCGGCGCAGCGGATCAGGGCGGTGGGCTTCACATCGGAAAGCCTAAGTCAGGAACCCGCCGAGCCGGATTGGGTAGAAGTACTCAACTTGCGTGCCAGCGCGGCCATGTTCTGCTCGACCTCCTGCTGCCAGAGGCCGTTGGCGTGGGTGGTGTCGACTTCCTGTTCGTAACGGTCGGTCATGTCCGCCGTGACGTCGGCGGCGTCGACATAGAACTGCTGATACCACCGGCGGTGCTGATAGACCGGCCCGTCTTCCTCGGTCAGCAGCGGGTTCTCGATCGGGGACTTGTTCTTCCAGATCTCGACGTCTTCGAGGAAGCCCTCGCCGAAGCTCTTGTTCATGGCCGCGGCGAGTTTGGCGGCCTTGTCGCCGGGCAGGCCCGGCATCTCCTGCACGGCCACCCCCCACTGCAGCATGAACGAGTTGTGGGTGACCGGGTAATGGCAGTTGATCAACGCGACCTCGACGGTGAATTCCGGCGCGAGGTCGTTGTGCAGCCAGTTGATCATGTAGGCAGGCCCGAAATACGTCGCTTCGGAACGCAGATAGGTTCCGTCCCAGAGCTTGTCCGGATCGGCGGTGTAGTCGGGCCGCGGCTTGGACTCCATGAACTGGCTGGCGGTGTGCCCCTCGATCACATTCTTGAAGTACGTCGGATAGGCGTGGTGGATGTAGAAGAAATGGGCCATGTCGACGTTGTTGTCGACGATTTCACGGCAATGCGCTCCTTCGATGAGGATCGAGCTCCACTGCCACGGTGACCACCGACCCTCGTCGAACCCCTCGATCGTCGGCGGGGCCAGCTCAGCCGCCGGAGTGCTGCCCTCCGGGTCGTGCCACACCAGCAGCTGACCGTTCACCTCGGTGGTCAGCCAGGCCCGGGTACGGGCCAGCCGCGGGGTGCGCTTGGCGTAGGGCACCAGTGAGCATCGACCGTTGCCGCCCCAGCGCCAGTCGTGGAACGGACAGGCGACGTCATCACCTTTGACGGTGCCTCGGGACAGGTCCCCACCCATGTGCCGGCAGTAGCCGTCGAGCACGTTGAGCTTTCCGGCGGAGTCGGCGAACACCACCAGCCGGGTGCCGAATGCGTCGATGCCGTGCGGGCTTCCGTCTCTGAAGTCCTCGGCCAATCCCAGACAGTGCCACCCGCGGGCGAATCGGGTCATGGCCTGTCCGGGGTCGATGTCGCGAACTCCCTGCATCTCTGCGCTGCTCATGGCCTGCTTCCTTTCAGCATGTCCAGCACAGCCAGATGGCTGAAGACCATGCTGGTTCCAATCGGGTTGCCACCGCCGGGGTAGGTGGTGCCGCTGGGGGCGGCCATCGTGTTGCCCGCGGCGTACAGCCCCGGGATCACCTGGCCGGTCGTGTCGAGGACTCGCGCCGTCGTGTCGGTGCGCAGACCTCCTTTGGTGCCCAGATCCGACACCCCGAACGCGGCGGCGTGGAACGGTGGCTGGTCGATGGGGTGCAGCGGCGACGCGCCGCCGGAGAACGCGCGGTCATACGGCTCGTCCCCGCGGCCGAAGTCCTCGTCGGTTCCGTGCGCAGCGAACTCGTTGAACCGGGCGACGGTGTCGGTCAGGTTCTGCGGCGGCACACCGATCGCCTCGGCCAACGACTCGAGGGTGTCCGCGCTGCGCCACAGTCCCGCTGACACGTAGCGTTGCGGCTCGACCATCGACACGTTGGTGGCCTTGACCGGAGGGACAGGGACCTCCTCGTCCCCACTGCTGTCGTAGACCATCCAGAACGGCAGCGTGACCGTGCCGTCGGCCATCGCGGCCAGCACCGCTCGGCCGAGCCGATCGTAGGCGGCGGACTCGTTGACGAACCGTCTGCCGTCGTCGTCGACGAAGATCCCGCCGGTGAACCAGAGTGCGAACGCCGACGACCCGTCGGGGTGGGTCAGACCGGGCGACCACCAGGCTTGATCCATCAGGTCGGTGTCGGCGCCGACGGCGATCCCCGCGAGGTGGGCCAGTCCCCGATTGCTCCAGGGTCCCATGCTGTCTCGTGACTGCCCGGGCACGCCGTAGCGGGCCCGCATCTCGTCGTTGTGCTCGAAACCACCGGCGGCCAGCAGCACGCCTCGACGGGCCCGGATCCTGCGCCGGCCCTCCGGGGTCTGCACCACTGCGCCGGCCACCCGCCCGTCCTCGACGACGAGCTCGGTCAGCGCGGTGTCCAGGCGCGCGGAGGAATGCGGATACTGCCGGGTGGCCAGCAGGAATCGGGCGATCAGAGCACGGCCGCCGATGAAGTAATCCTCGGGCGCCGGTTGCCCCAACCGGTCGGTGTCGAGCGGTCCGCGGATCAGCTCGCGCAACTCGGGGGCCGCGGCCACCTTCAGCGGCTTGGCCGCGATGTGGCGCATACCGTCACCGCGTGCCTTCGGTGCGCCGCCGAAGTAGTCCGGCCAGGGCAGCAGTGAGAACTTCAGGCGCTCTTCGGCTTCCAGGTATTCGACGAGCGGCGCGCCCCCGCGGACATAGGTTTCCTGCAGCGCCGCCGGGGTACGGTCACCGACCACGGCCGCGTAATACTGCACGGCGTCGTCGACGTCGTCCTCGATGCCGGCGCGGCGGACCACGGGGTTTCCGGGAAACCACATCCCGCCCCCACCGGAATACGCGGTGGTGCCGCCGAACCGGTCGCTGGCCTCGACGAGGATGACCGACATCCCCTCGCGGGCAGCGGTGTAGGCCCCGGTGACACCGCCCGCACCCGAGCCGGCGACCAGCACATCGGTGGTGTCGTCCCACTCAGACATGGTGTTGCCTTCCGTGCGTGGTGAACTCGGCGTCGAGGTCGAGGCGGTCGGTGTCCGACATGAGGCGGTAGTCGGGACAGCCGCGGCCCGTCCAGCGGTACACGGAGTCTCCGGTGTGCCATCGTTGGGCCTGCAGATCGCGTTTGAGCACCTTGTTGGAGCCCGTCGCGGGCAACTCCGCTGAGACCCGCAGCAGTCGCGGCATGCCCTTGCGGCCCAGATCGTCCTGCTCGGCCAGGAACGCCGCGAACCCGGCGGCGTCGAACACGGCAGGATCGGTGACCTCGATGGCGGCCATCACCTGATCACCGGAACGCGGGTCGGGCACACCGTAGGCTCCGGCGGTGATCACCGCGGGGTGGCGGCGCAGCACCCGTTCGATCGTCACCGCCGACGTGTTCTCGCCGTCGACCCGGATCCAATCGCCGCGTCGCCCCGCGAAATACAGGAAGCCGTCGCCGTCGACGTAGCCCAGATCACCCGACCAGTACCAGCCGTTGCGCACCCGCTCCGCGTCGGCGGTGTCGTTGCGGTAGTAGCCCTCGAAATCCCGCGCGCCGCGGCGGTCGACGATCTCACCGATCGCCTCGTCGGGGTTGCGAACGCGGCCGCCGGAGTCGAGCAGCGCACGCGGGCGCTCGGCCATCGTCTCGGGGTCGACGATCACCACGTCGGCGTGCGCAGGACGGCCGAGCGCGCCCGGCGGGGCAGCCGGGTCTGCGACCGCCACCGCGCCGCCCTCGCTGGAGCCGTACCCCTCGAAGAGTTCGGCGCCGAACCGGCGGCGGAACTCCTGCTGATCCTCCGGGGAGGCCTCGGTGCCGAATCCGCGCGTCAGGGTGTTGACCGCGTCGTCGTCGCGCTGCGGGGTGGACAGCAGGTAGGCCATCGCCTTGCCGACGTAGGTGAAGAACGTCGCGCCGAAGAACCGGACGTCGGGCAGGAAGCGGGAGGCGGAGAACGTCGGTGTCAGGCACACCGTCGCGCCCACGGCCAGCGCGGGCGCCCACAGCGCCATGATCGCGTTGCCGTGGAACAGCGGCATGCAGCAGTAGTCGACGTCGCCGCGATGATGGCCGTACTTCTCGGCGGCGGCGTAGGCGATGCGGGCCAGCCGGCCCTGGCTGCACCGGACCGCCTTGGAGGCACCGGTGGTGCCAGACGTGAACAACAGCAGCATCAGGCGCGTGCCGTCCACCGCGGGCGCGATGACCGGGTCGGTGCGGTGCGCGTCGACGCGGCGCTGATGGCCTGGTTCGTCGACGAGCAGGAAACGCTCGGCGGGCAGCCCGTGCGCGAGCTCGCGCAGCCGTTCTGATCCCCGGCGGTCGGTGACGATCAGTGCACAGTCGGCGTGCCGGATGTCGGCGGCCAGATCGGCCGATCCGCGCGTCGGGTTCAGCCCGACGACGGTCGCGCCGGCCAATGCGGCACCACCGAGCCAGAACACGAAGTCGGCGACGTTGTCCAGCAGCACGCCGATGTGGCAGGGCGCGTCCGGAAAGAGGCTGTCCTGCAACGCGGTTGCCAGTGCCGCACGAGCCGCCGACTCGCGTACCACATCGTCCCAGCTCCAGTCGCGCTCGTGGGTGCGCAACCCCGGCCGGGTGTCACCGACACGGTCCATCAGCATGGAGGCGATGTCGGTGTGGCGCGGGGTCGGTGGGGTCATGGTCGCCGGATCTGGTGGACGGGGTCGGCACAATCGGTGCCCTCGGCCGAGAGCGTGCGCTTGATGACCTTGAACGTCTCGGTGCGGGGCAGTGCAGTGGCAACCCGCACGAAGGCGGGCCATTGCTTGGGTCCGAGATCGTCCTGCTCGGTGAGGAACCGGGCGAAGGCGCCGGGATCGAACTCGATTCCCTCGGGCAGCACCAGCGCTGCCATGACCTGATCGCCCACGTTCGGATCCGGGATCGGGTACACGACCGCTTCGGTGACGTCGGGGTAGCGCGCCAGGACCCGCTCGATCGGGGCGGTGCCGAGGTTCTCGCCGTCGACCCGCATCCAGTCACCCAGACGCCCCGCGAAGTGGGCGAAGCCGTGCTCGTCACGGTAGGCCAGGTCACCGCTGTGGTAGACGCCGCCGGCCATGCGTTGCGCTTCGGCGTCGGGATCCTTGTAGTAGCCCCGGAACTGGCCGCGGCCGGTGGTGTTGACGAGCTCGCCGATCACACCGGTCGGGCACGGTTCGCCGGTGTCGACGTCGACGATGTCGACACCGGCGGCCAGCGGCCCCAACGCGCCTTCCGGGGTGTCGGGCGTGCGGGCGATCGACACCCCGCCCTCGCTGGAGCCGAAGCCGTCGACGACGTCGACATCGAATCGGTGCCGGAACCGGGCCAGGTCTCGCGGTGCCCCTTCGTTGCCGTAGGCCACCCGAAGCGGATTGTCACGGTCGTCCGGCCGTTCCGGCGTGGCGAGGATGTAGGACAGCGGCTTTCCGACGTAGTTGGCATACGTCGCACCGAAACGCCGCGTATCGGGGATGAACTGGGATGCGGAGAATTTGCGCCGCAACGCAATCGACGCCTGCGCGGCGACGGCGGGCGCCCACCCGGCCATGATCGCGTTGCTGTGGAACAGCGGCATGGACAGGTAACACGTGTCCGTGGGTCCGAGGCCGAACCGCGTTGCGAGCATCACCCCGGGAAACGCCACTTTCTCATGGGTGCAGCGCACTGCTTTCGGGTCGCCACTGGTTCCCGAGGTGAAGATCAACATGAACAGATCGTCGGGGTCGACCGTCGGGAACTTCACGACGGCGCCCCGGTGGGCGCGCAGTTCGTCGGCGAAGTCAGCAGAGTCGACATCAATCGCGTCGACGCCCACGTCCTGCCCGGTGGCATCGGACAGCACGAGTTGGCAGTCGGCGTGGGCGATGTCACGCTGCAGGGCCGCGCCACGCCGGGTGGGGTTCAGCCCGACGGGCACGATCCCGGACAGCGCGGCGGCCACCAGCACCGTGCCGAAGAACGGTGTGTTGCCCAGCAGCACCCCGACGTGGGGTGGCTCGGCCGGGTTCAGCCTGGCGCGCAGCGCTGCGGCGAGGTCGGCGCCGGCTTGGATGTGATCACGCCAACTGGTGAACACCACCGTGTCCGCCTCGGAACCGGTGTCGCCGGCTCCTATCGCGGCCACACCCTGGTCGTCGACCTCGGTCAACGGCTCCAGCAGGGAAGCGACAGTCGGTTCGTCCACCGTGACGCGCGAATCAGGCTGGGGTGTCTGCCAGCTCGCGGCCGATGTGCAGCAGCGCCCCGGTGGCGCCACCGACCGCGAACTCCGTCTGCTTGGCGGCTAGGAAATAGCGGTGCACCGGATGGTCGGTGTCGATGCCGACGCCGCCGTGCACGTGCACGGTCGTGTGTGCGACCCGGTGCCCGGCCTCCGCGGCCCAGAACGCAGCGGTGTTGACGTCGATGTCCGCCGGCAACCCCTCCGAGAGGCGCCACGCCGCCTGGGTCAGCGTGAGCCGCAAAGCCTTGACGTCGATGTAACCGTCGGCCAGTCGCGCGGAGACCGCCTGGAAGCTGCCGATCGGCCGCTCGAACTGTTCGCGCTCGCGGGCGTAGACCGCGGTCAGCTCCAACGCGCGTTCGACGACGCCGAGCTGGAACGCACTGCGGCCCAACCGGCCGAGCGTCGTCAGCCAGGCGAGCGCTTCGGCGTCACCGACCACCCGGTCACCGGCCACCTCGACCCCGCGCAGTTCCAGATGGCCCATGCTGCCGCGTCCCGTCGTGCTCAGCGCCTCGACGGTGACACCGGCGTCTTCCTTGGCGACGAGGAAAACCTTTGTACCCGAGTCGGTTTCAGCGGGGACCAGGAATGCGTCAGCCAGGGGCCCGTAACTGACCTGGGTCCGGGTGCCCGTCAGCCGGTAGCCGCCGTCGGCGGAGTGCGCCTGCACGGGGCCTTCACCCATGTCGCCGTCCAGTGCGACGGTGAGGATCGTCTCCCCGGTCACTGCCGGCCGCGCCCACTGCTCGCGCACGGTCTCGTCGCCGAACTTCTCCAGCCCGGCCGCGGCGACCACCACCGATTCGAGGTACGGCACCGCCGACATCTGCCTGCCGAGCGCCACGAGCACCGCCACCTGTTCGAGTAATCCGAACCCGCCGCCACCCAGCGATTCCGGGGCGGCCGCGGAGAGAATGTCGGCGTCGATCAGCTTGCGCCACAGCGCACTGTCGAAGCGTTGCTCGAGACCGTCGAGCTCCTTCTGGTGTGCGGGCGTGCACACCGACTCGGTGATGGTGCGCACCAGGCCGCCGAGGTCCTCGCTGGCTTCGGTCGTGTTGAAATCCATGGTGGTGTCAGCCCTTTCCTACCGGTTCACCCGGGGCAGCCCGAGGGCGACCATGCCGATGATGTCGCGTTGGATCTCGTTGGTCCCGCCGCCGAAGGTCAGGATGAGGCAGGACCGGTGCATCCGTTCGATCCGGCCGCGCAGCAACGCGCCCGCCGAATCGGTGCGCAGCGTCGCCGCGGAGCCGAGGACCTCCATCAGCAGCCGGTACGCCTCGGTGGCCAGTTCGGTGCCGTAGACCTTGGCCGCCGACGCGTCAGCCGGCGACGGGGCGGAATCGGTGGCCGAGGCCAACTCCCAGTTGATCAACTTGAGCACCTCGGCCTTGGCGTGCACCCGGGCCAGGTTGAGCTGCACCCACTCCGCGTCGATCAGGCGTTTGCCGTGCACGTCCTTGGTGTTCTGCGCCCACTCGCGGACACCGCCGAGCGCGACGAAGATCGGTTGTGCCGACACAAGTGCGACGCGTTCGTGGTTGAGCTGATTGGTCACCAGTTTCCAGCCGGCGTTCTCCTCGCCGACGAGGCTGGTCACCGGCACCCGGACATCCTGGTAGTAGGTGGCGCTGGTATCGACGCCGGCCATGGTGTGCACCGGTGTCCACGAGAAGCCCTCGGCGGTGGTGGGCACGATCAGCATCGAGATGCCGCGGTGCTTCTTCGCCTCGGGATTGGTGCGCGCCGCCAGCCACACGTAGTCGGCGTAGGCGATCAGCGACGTCCACATCTTCTGACCGTTGATGACGTAGTCGTCCCCGTCGCGCACGGCGGTGGTCCGCAGCGACGCCAGGTCGGTGCCCGCACCCGGCTCGGAATAGCCGATGGAGAAGTGCAGGTCGCCGGCGGCGATCTTGGGCAGGAAGAACCGCTTCTGCTCGTCGGAGCCGAAGTGCATGATCGTCGGCGCGACGCTGTTGATCGTCAGGAACGGCACCGGGACGTTGGCAATCGCGGCTTCGTCGTTGAAGATCAGCCCGTCCATCGGCGGACGCGCCTGTCCGCCGAACTCTTCGGGCCACGACAGCGTCAGCCAGCCGTCCTTGCCCATCTGCGCCACCGTCTCGCGGTAGACGTTGCCGCGGCCCATCTCGCCGTCGCTGGCCGCCAAGGCCTCGGCTCGCTCCGGGGTCATGAGCTTGGTGAAGTACGCCCGCAGTTCGCGGCGCAACTCCTCCTGTTCAGGCGTGTAGCCGATCCGCATCGCGTCGTCCTCACTTGTCTGCGAGCCTTGGTAAAGATGTCATTCTCGGATGCCTGGTGGCACCTCAGGGCTACCCCGGTTGTAACACGTTCTAGTGTTGGGGTCCAGGGTGGTGTCACACTGGTTGCCCGACGGCATCGGACCAACAGCCCGGACCGACAGGAGGTTCTCATGCGAGTGGAAGTGGATCGTGACCGCTGCGAAGGTAACGCGGTGTGCGTCGGAATAGCCCCCGACCTGTTCGACCTCGACGACGAGGACTACGCCGTGGTGAAGTCCGATCCCGTGCCGCCGGGGGAGGAGGCGGTGGCCGAGCAGGCCATCGCCGAGTGCCCGCGCGCCGCCCTGATCCGTCACGACTAGAGGTATTCGTACTTTGTCTTCTCCCCAGTCTTCGCCCAAGTCTGCTGACTCTCCCTCCGACACCGATCTGTCCGGACGCGTCGCGGTCGTCACCGGCGCCGCGGCAGGTCTCGGCCGTGCCGAAGCCATCGGCCTGGCCAGGGCCGGCGCCACCGTCGTCGTCAACGACATGGCCCCGGCCCTGGACAAGTCCGACGTGATGGACGAGATCGCCGCCGTCGGGTCGAAGGGCGTTGCCGTCGCCGGTGACATCAGCCAGCGCGCCACCGCCGACGAGCTGGTGGAAACGGCCGACGGCCTGGGCGGGCTGGCCGTCGTCGTCAACAACGCCGGCATCACCCGCGACCGGATCCTGTTCAACATGACCGACGAGGAATGGGACGCAGTCATCGCGGTGCACCTGCGGGGGCATTTTCTGCTCACCCGCAATGCGGCGACCTACTGGCGGGCGAAAGCCAAGGCCGGCGGTGACGGCGGGTCGGGTCAGGTGTACGGCCGCATCATCAACACTTCCTCGGAGGCGGGTCTGTCCGGACCCGTCGGACAACCCAATTACGGGGCGGCCAAGGCGGGGATCACCGCGCTGACACTGTCGGCGGCGCGCGCACTGGAGAGGTTCGGCGTGCGCGCCAACGCGATCGCGCCGCGGGCCCGCACGGCGATGACGGCCGGGGTGTTCGGCGATGCGCCGGAACTGTCCGACGGCGCCGTCGACCCGTTGTCGCCCGAACATGTGGTCAACCTGGTCCGATTCCTGGCATCTCCCGCCTCCGAAGCGGTCAACGGACAGCTGTTCATCGTCTATGGTCCGACGGTGACGCTCATTGCTGCTCCGACCGCGGAGCGGCAGTTCAGCGCCGACGGAGAAATCTGGGAACCGGCACGGTTGTCCGACGAGTTGCGGAGCTACTTTGCTGACAGGGATCCGGAGCGGAGTTTCTCGGCCGCGATGGGGCTCGGAGATCGAGACTGACAGTCTCGATGACCGACCGGGCTCGCCCATTAGAACACGTTCTAGGCAGCTATCGCCCTGCCATGCCTTGAGCTGGGGAAATATAACGATTCGCGCGGTTTTGCCGAACTTTGACAGTGCGAACACGTTCTAGTTAGTATGATCCGGCTCACTAAGTGGAGCGCTTACACCAGGGTGGGTTCAGGTCTACGGCGACCGATGTCGAACTATTCGCCACAGCATGTACCTGAGCCCGCTGGGAGAACGGAGCCGAGGTGATCGAACAACTTGCGGCGCCTGCGCGGGCCGTGGGTGGGTTCGTCGAAATGTCCTTGGAGACGTTCGTCAAGACGTTCCGCCGGCCGTTCCAGTTCCGGGAGTTCCTCGACCAGACGTGGATGATCGCCCGCGTCTCGTTGGTGCCGACCCTGCTGGTCGCGATCCCGTTCACGGTGCTGGTCGCCTTCACGCTCAACATCCTGCTGCGCGAGATCGGTGCGGCGGACCTGTCCGGCGCCGGCACGGCGTTCGGGACGATCACCCAGCTCGGTCCGGTCGTGACGGTGCTCGTGGTGGCCGGTGCGGGTGCCACGGCGATCTGCGCGGACCTCGGCGCCCGCACCATCCGCGAGGAGATCGACGCGATGCGGGTGCTGGGCATCGACCCCATCCAGCGCCTGGTGGTGCCCCGTGTGCTGGCCTCGACGTTCGTGGCCCTGCTGCTCAACGGCCTGGTCTGCCTGATCGGGTTGTCCGGCGGCTACGTGTTCTCGGTGTTCCTGCAGGGGGTGAACCCGGGCTCCTTCATCAACGGACTGACGGTGTTGACCGGACTTCCCGAGCTCATTCTCGCCGAGATCAAGGCGCTGCTGTTCGGCGTCGTCGCCGGGCTGGTGGGCTGCTATCGGGGGTTGACGGTGCAGGGCGGCCCGAAGGGCGTGGGCAACGCGGTGAACGAGACGGTCGTCTACGCCTTCATCTGCCTGTTCGTGATCAACGTGATCATGACGGCGGTGGGAGTAAGGGTGCTGGCCTGATGAGCGCTTGCGCGAAGAAGCAGAGTGCCCTGATGAGCGCTTGCGCGAAGAAGCAGAGTGCCCTGATGAGCGCTTGCGCGAAGAAGCAGAGTGCCCTGATGAGCGCTTGCGCGAAGAAGAGACGAATCTGATGAGTTATGACGCCACGCTGCGCTTCCGCCGCCTGTTCCGCGGCGTACCCAGGGCTGTCGACACCGTGGGTGAGCAGGCCCTGTTCTACGGCGAGACCTTCCGCTACGTGCCCAACGCGATCACCCGGTATCGCAAGGAGACCATCCGGCTGATCGCCGAGATGTCCATGGGCACCGGGGCTCTGGTGATGATCGGTGGCACCGTCGGCGTGGCCGCGTTCATGACGCTCGCGTCCGGCGGCGTCATCGCGGTGCAGGGCTATTCGTCGCTGGGCAACATCGGTATCGAGGCGCTCACCGGCTTCCTGTCGGCATTCCTGAACGTGCGCATCGTGGCTCCGGTGATCGCCGGTATCGCGCTGGCCGCCACCATCGGCGCGGGCGCCACGGCGCAGCTGGGCGCGATGCGTGTCGCCGAGGAGATCGATGCCGTGGAATCGATGGCGGTGCATGCGGTGTCGTATCTGGTGTCCACCCGCCTGATCGCCGGCCTCATCGCGATCGTGCCGCTGTATGCGCTGTCGGTGCTGGCGGCGTTCTTCGCCGCCCGGTTCACCACCGTCTACATCAACGGTCAGTCCGCGGGTCTCTACGACCACTACTTCAATACGTTCCTGATACCCAGCGACCTGCTGTGGTCCTTCCTGCAGGCCATCGTCATGGCTGTGGCGGTCATGCTGATCCACACCTATTACGGCTACAACGCCTCCGGTGGGCCGGTCGGGGTCGGCATCGCGGTGGGCCAGGCGGTGCGGACCTCGCTGATCGCTGTCGTGACCATCGTCCTGCTGATCTCGCTCGCCGTCTACGGCGCGTCCGGCAACTTCAATCTGTCGGGTTAGGTCGGTGATTTATGGCAGACGGTGACGCCAAGCGCAGCCACGTCCGTATCGCTGCGGCCATCCTGGCCGCGGTGGTGCTCGCCGCGGTCGTGTTCACCTACCTCTCCTACACCGCCGCGTTCACGCCGACCGACAAGGTCACGGTGCTCTCGCCGCGGGCCGGCCTGGTCATGGAGACCAAAGCCAAGGTCAAGTACCGGGGCGTGCAGATCGGCGAGGTCGAGTCCATCGACTACGCCGGGGACATGGCCAAACTGACGCTGGCGATCCGCAGCGCAGAGATGCAGTACGTTCCGGCGAACGCGCCGGTGCGGATCGCGGGAACCACGATCTTCGGCGCCAAGGCCGTCGAGTTCCTCGCGCCGCAGGACCCCTCGGGCAAGTCGCTGCGGCCCGGCGCCGAGGTCCAGGCCAAGGATGTCCAGCTGGAAGTCAACACGCTGTTTCAGACGTTGACCGACACGCTCACCAAGATCGACCCCATCAACCTGAACGCGACGCTGTCCGCGCTGGCCGAAGGGCTGCGCGGCAACGGCGACGACCTGGGTGCCACGATGGCAGGGCTGAACACCTATCTGGGCCGGTTCAACCCGAAACTGCCGGCGCTGCAGGAGGACCTGCGTCGCACCGCCGGAGTCGCGAACATCTATGCCGACGCCGGCCCCGACCTCGCGCGCATCCTCGACAACGCTCCGTCCATCGCTCAGACGGTGGTCGACGAGCAGGACAACCTGAACGCGACGCTACTGGCGGCAACCGGGCTGGCGAACAACGGTACGGCCACCCTGGAGCCGGCCGCCGACGACTACATCGCCGCGATCCAACGGCTGCGGGCTCCGCTGGACGTCGCCAGCGAGTACTCGCCGGTGATCGGTTGCACGATCGACGGCACCGCCAGGGCGATCGACACGTTCGCGCCCATCATCGGCGGTATCCGGCCGGGCCTGTTCGTGTCGTCGAGCTTCATCCCGGGCGCTCCCTCGTACACGTATCCGGAGAGCCTGCCGATCGTGAACGCCTCGGGCGGACCGAACTGCCGCGGTCTGCCCAACGTGCCCGGCGTGCAGTACGGCGGTTCCTACTACCGCACCCCGTTCCTGGTGACCGACAACGCGTACGTTCCCTTCCAGCCGAACACCGAATTGCAGTTCGACGCGCCTTCGACGCTGCAGTTCCTGTTCAACGGCGCGTACGCAGAGCGAGATGATTACTGATGAGCAGGATGAGAGCCGATCGCACGCTGATCAACGTCTCGGTGTTCACCGTGGTCATGCTGCTGGTGACCACATCGCTGGTGGTGGTCTTCGGCGAGTTCCGCTTCGGTTCCGACAAGGGGTATCACGCGACGTTCACCGACGCATCGCGGCTGAAATCCGGTGAGGATGTCCGGATCGCGGGTGTCCCGGTGGGCACCGTCGACGGCGTGACACTCAACGAGGACAACACTGTCGACGTGGCATTCACCGTCGCCGACCGCTACCAGCTCTACACCTCGACCCGGGCAGTGGTGAGGTACGAGAACCTGGTCGGCGACCGGTACCTGGAGATCACCTCGGGGCCCGGCGATCTCGTGAAGCTCGCACCCGGCGCCACGATTCCGAAGGACAACACGGCGCCCGCGCTGGATCTCGATGCGCTGCTCGGCGGCCTGCGCCCGGTCCTGAAAGGGCTGGAAGGCAAGAAGATCAACGAGATCAGCAGCGCGGTGATCGAACTGCTGCAGGGCCAGGGCGGCGCGTTGTCCAACATGCTGGCGTCGACGAGTGCCTTCACCCAGGACCTGGCGGCTCGCGATCAGCTGATCGGTGACGTCATCACGAATCTCAACACCGTGCTGGGCACCGTGGACGAGAAGGGCGCCGAATTCGACGCGAGCGTCGACCAGCTGCAGCAGCTGCTCACCGGCCTGGCTGAGGGGCGCGATCCGATCGCCGGCGCGATCGGGCCGCTGGCCACCGCGGAGACCGACCTGACCGAGATGCTCGAGCAGTCCCGCCGGCCGATCCAGGGTGTCATCGAGAACGCCCGGCCGCTGGCGCAGCGCATGGACGAGCGCAAGGCCGACATCAACAAGGTGATCGAACCGCTGGCCGAGAATTACCTGCGGCTCAACGCGTTGGGCGCCTATGGTGCGTTCTTCAACATCTATTACTGCTCGATCCGGATGAAGATCAACGGACCCGCGGGCAGCGACATCCTGATCCCGTTCGGCGGTCCGCCGGACCCGTCGAAGGGGAGGTGTTCCGAGAATGGCTAAGACCGACGGCGCGAACCCGCTCCGCACCGGGATATTCGGCATCGTGCTGGTCACCTGCCTGGTGCTGGTGTCCTTCGGCTACAGCGGGCTGCCGTTCATGCCGCAGGGCAAGAACTACGAGGCGTTCTTCAGCGATGCCGGCGGCATCTCGCCCGGCAACGACGTCAACGTCTCGGGAATCAACGTCGGCAGGGTGACCGGTGTCGAGTTGGCCGGGGACAGCGCCAAGGTCACCTTCACCGTGTCCCGTGACGTCCGGGTCGGCGACCAGTCCCTGGTGGCGATCAAGACCGACACGGTCCTCGGCGAGAAGTCGCTTGCCGTCACCCCCAAAGGGGCCGGGTCGGTGACCTCGATCCCGTTGGGGCGCACCACCACGCCCTACACGCTCAACACCGCGTTGCAGGACCTGGGGCAGACCGCGAGCGAGCTGGACAAGCCCAGGTTCGAGCAGGCGTTGCAGACGTTGACCGCTTCGCTACGAGATGCGACGCCGCAGCTGCGCAGCGCGCTCGACGGCGTCGCCGACCTGTCCCGCAGCCTCAACAAGCGCGATGCGGCTCTCGATCAGCTGCTCGGGCACGCCCAGCGGGTGTCGGAGACGCTGGCCCAGCGGGCCGGTCAGGTCAATCAGCTGATCGTCGACGGCAACATGCTCTTCGCCGCGCTCGACGAACGCCGTCAGGCGTTGAGCCGGTTGATCGCAGGTATCGACGATGTGTCCGAACAGCTTTCGGGGTTCGTCGCCGACAACCGCCAGGAGTTCGGACCCGCGTTGGAGAACCTCAACCTGGTCATGGACAACCTGCTGGAACGCCGTGAACACATCGGGGAGGCGCTGCGGCGGCTACCGCCCTACGCCACCGCGCTGGGCGAGGTCGTGGGCAACGGCCCAGGGTTCAACATCAACCTCTACGGTCTGCCCCCCGCCAGCCTGGCCGAGGTACTCCTCGACACCTACTTCCAGCCCGGCAAGCTGCCCGACAGCCTCGCCGACTACCTGCGCGGGTTCATCGCCGAGCGCTTGATCATCAGGCCGAGGTCACCGTGAGCGAATCGACAACGACGAAGACACGCAACCGCACCCTGCGGCTGAGCTTGGCGGCCGTATTGGTCGTCGCACTGGTGGTCGGCGTCTTCCTGGTCTGGCCGACCCGCAAGGGGCACACCATCGTCGGCTATTTCACCTCGGCGGTCGGGCTCTACCCCGGCGATGAGGTCCGCATCGTGGGTGTCCCGGTGGGGGAGATCGACTCCATCGAGCCACGAGCCGACGACGTCAAGATCACGATGAGCGTCGACCACGGCGTGCAGGTGCCGGAGAACGCCAAGGCGCTCATCATCTCGCCGAATCTGGTGGCGGCGCGCTTCATTCAGCTCACCCCGGCCTACACCGGCGGTCCGACGATGGCCGACGGAGCGGCGATCGGTCTGGACCGCACCGCCGTTCCGGTGGAGTGGGACGAAGTCAAGGAGCAGCTCACCCAGCTCAGCGCCCAACTGGGTCCGCAGCAGGGTTCGGTACAGGGCCCGTTGGCCGAGGTCATCGACCAGGCCGCCACGACGTTCGACGGCAATGGCGACTCCTTCCGGGAAGCGGTGCGCGAGCTGTCGCAGACCGCAGGCCGCCTCGGTGATTCGCGCAACGACCTGTTCGGCACGGTGCGTAACCTGCAGGTGCTCGTCGACGCGCTGTCGAACAGCAACGAGCAGATCGTGCAGTTCACCAATCACGTGGCGTCGGTGTCGCAGGTGCTGGCCGACAGCTCGGCGAACCTCGACGACACCCTGGGCACGTTGAACCAGGCGCTGTCCGACGTCCGGGAGCTGCTCGGCGAGAACAACCAGGCGCTGATCGACCAGGTCGGCAAGTTGGCCGACTTCACGCAGATCCTGACCGACCACAGCGACGACATCGAGCAGGTCCTGCACATCACGCCCAACGGTCTGTCGAACTTCTACAACATCTACAACCCGGCACAGGGCACCGTCGCCGGCTTGCTCTCGCTGCCGAACTTCGCCAACCCGGTGCAGTTCATCTGCGGCGGCGCCTACGACATCGGGGCCACCCCCGACGAGTACAAGCGCGCCGAGATCTGTCGCCAGCGGATGGGCCCGGTGCTCAAGCGCATCACGATGAACTACCCGCCGGTGCTGTTCCACCCCATCAACAGCATCACGGCGTACAAGGGCCAGGTCATCTACGACACCCCGGAGACCGAGGCCAAGGCCGAGACGCCGGTGCCTTACCTGCAGTGGCAGAACGCCCCGGGCGTCACCCCGCCGGAGATTCCGCCGGACGCCGACCTGTCGACGTTGCTGGCCCCACCGGCGCCGGAAGCGGCTCCGGCCGCACCACCGGCAGCGGGAGCAGCAGCGCCTGTCCCACCGGCGGCGCCCGTCCCGGCGCAGCCGATCCCGGGTCCGCTGCGGCCCGACCAGGCGGTGCCGCAGCCCGCCGCGCCACAGACGGGAGCGGGCGGATGATGCGCCGAGCATTGACCATCTCCTCGTTGGCCGTGCTGTTGGCCGGTTGCCAGTTCGGCGGGCTCAACTCACTGGACATGCCCGGCACGGCCGGGCACGGTGCCGGTTCTTTCCAGGTCGAGGTCGAACTGCCCGACGTGTCGACCCTGCCGCAGAACTCGCCGGTCATGGTCGACGACGTCACCGTGGGCAGCGTCTCCGGCATCGACGCCGTCCAGCGGCCCGACGGGACCTTCTATGCGGCCGTGCAGTTGTCGCTCGAACCGGGCGTCAACCTGCCGGCCAACGCCATCGCGCGGGTTGCGCAGACGTCGCTGCTCGGGTCTCAGCACATCGAGTTGGCCGAACCGGTCGACGAGCCCGGAGAGGGCCGGCTGAAGCAGGGCTCGGAGATCCCGATGAGCCGCACCGGTCGCTATCCCACCACCGAGGAGGTGCTGTCCTCACTGGGTGTCGTGGTCAACAAGGGCAATCTCGGTGCGCTGCAGGACATCACGGACGAGACCTACAACGCCGTCGCCGGCCGGCAGGGGTCCTTCGCCGAACTGATCCCACGCCTTGCCGAGCTGACCGCCTCACTGGACCGCCAGACCGAGGACATCATCGCCGCGGCTGAGGGCCTGAACCGCTTCGCCGGGATCCTGGCACGCAGTCAGGACAGCCTCGGACGGACGCTGGACACGTTGCCCGACGCGCTGGAGGTGCTCAACCGCAACCGCGCCAACATCGTCGACGCGTTCGCCGCGCTGCGCAGCTTCGCCGAAGTCGGGTCCCGGGTGCTGCAGCAGACCAAGGACGATTTCACCGAGGACTTCAAGGATCTGTTCCCGGTGATCAAGGCGCTCAACGACCATGCGGACGAGTTCATCAAGAGCCTCGAGTTCCTGCCGACGTTCCCGTTCCACTACGACTACCTCCGCAAGGCGGTGCGCGGCGACTACCTCAACGTGTTCGTCACGTTCGATCTGACGCTGCGCCGACTCGGTGAAACCGTGTTCACCACCTCGAAGGGGCTGGACCCGAACATGAAACGGATGAGCGATGTCATCAACACGCCCGACTTCCTGATCGGAGCCAACTCGAACCTGTCCGGCCAGGCGGCGGACCCGTTCGAGATCCCGCCGGGCACGGCGACCCAGCACGACGGGCCGGTGCAATGATCGATCGCCTGACCCGGATCCAGCTCACGATCTTCGCGATCGTGACGGTGCTGACCGTCGGCGCCATCTCGATCTTCTACCTGCGCCTCCCGGAGGCAGTCGGTATCGGCGCCTACAACGTGAGCGCCAACTTCACCGCGGCCGGCGGGCTGTACCAGAACGCCAACGTCACCTACCGCGGCGTGACCGTCGGCCGGGTCGAATCGGTGGGGCTCACCGACGACGGCGTGGTGGCCAAGATGCGACTGGACAGCGGCACCCCGGTTCCGGAGAACGTGACCGCGACCGTCAAGAGTGTCTCGGCGGTGGGCGAGCAGTACATCGACCTGGTCCCGCCGGAGCAGGCGGCGCCGGGCACGCTGCGCAACGGCGCGGTGATCCCGGTGGATCGCACCGCGATCGGCCAGGACATCTACGGCATGCTGCAGGAGGCCGACGCGCTGATCAGCAGCGTCGGTGATACCCGGTTGCAGGATCTTCTGGACGAGACGTTCAAGGCGTTCAACGGCTCCGGGCCGGAACTGGCCCGGCTGATCCAGTCGGCGCGGCTGCTGGTCGACGAGGCCAACGCCAACTTCGACCAAACCTCGTCGTTGATCGACCAGGCGGGCCCGTTCCTGGAAGCGCAACTGCGCAGCGGCGACGACATCCGCTCGATGGCCGACGGGTTGGCCCGGTTGACCACCGAGGTCGCCAACGCCGACCCGCAACTGAGGTCCACGCTGCAGACCGTCCCCCGTACCACCGAGGTGGCCAACGAAACGTTCGCAGGTATCCGGCCGACGTTCCCGGTGCTGGCCGCCAATCTGGCCAACTTCGGCCGCATCGGCGTCATCTACCGCAAGTCGCTGGAACATTCCCTCGTCGTCTTCCCGGCCCTGCTCGCCGCGCTGAACACCGTCGGCACCGGGCTGCCGGCGGACGAGGGCGGCAAGCTGGACTTCAAGATCAACCTGGGGGATGCGCCACCGTGCTCGGTGGGCTTCATCCCGCCCACTCAGATCCGCTCCCCGGCCGACACCACGCTGCGTGAACTGCCGACCGACATGTACTGCAAGACCCCGCAGAACGATCCCAGTGTGGTGCGCGGGGCGCGCAACTATCCGTGCCAGGAGTTCCCGGGCAAGCGCGCGCCCACCATCCAGCTGTGCCGCGATCCCAAGGGCTACGTGCCGATCGGCAGCAATCCGTGGCGCGGACCGCCCGTGCCGGTCGGGACACCGATCGAGGACGGCCGCAACATCCTGCCGCCCAACAAGTTCCCGATGATCCCGCCACAGGTCGATCCGGATCCGGGCCCCCCGTCGGTGCAGTTGCCGCCCGGGGTGGCACCGGGGCCGGGACCTGCGCCGCACGCGCCGTTCCCGCTGCCCTACCCGCCCAACGAGGTGGGGCCGCCGCCGCCGCCCTGGCCGTACTTCTCGCCGCCCGACGAAGTGGTGCCGCCGTACGGCCGCACCCCACCGGCGCCCGGACCGGCTCCCGGGGCGCCTGCGCCTGCGCCAGCACCCGCGCCTGCGCCGCCGGGCCCGCTGCCCGCCGAGATGCCGCTGGCGAGCGGACCGGCAACCGCGACCTACGACCAGAACGGCGAGTTCGTCGATCCCTCAGGCGGGACTGGTATCTTCGCGCCCGGCACCGACGCACTGGCGCCCGCTGAGAACTGGGTCGACCTGATGCTGGCGCCCGAACAGATCTGACCAGGCCCGGAAGGGCCGTGAAGAAGGCGAATTTGTCCGAAGAGGAATCCCGCGACGTGTCGGCGTCGGCCGGCCGGCCGGTGCGACGGCGCGCCTCGCGGGCCGCGGGCCCGGCCGGCACGGGCACGGGCACGGCGTCACCGGACACCGAAGGTTCGGTCGCGCTGGCACCGACCCCGACGGTCAAGGTTCGTCCGGTCCGCCCCGCCGGTCCGCCGCCGCGCCGCCCCGCCAACCGCAGGCTGGTGGCGTTGGTGTCGATGCTGACACTGGCGGTCGTGGCCGCGGCCCTGGCGACCGGCGCCGCGCTGCTGCTGTCCTCCCAACGTGAGGCCCAGGCGGAGCAAGCCCGTGACCAGCGCTTCGTCGACACCGCACGTCAGCTGGTGGTCAACATGTTCAGCTACACGCAGGACAACATCGACGACAGCGTGGACCGGTTCGTCAACAGCACCAGCGGGCCGTTGCGGGACATGCTCAGCCAGGACAACAACGTCGAGAACCTCAAGGCGATCTTCCGCGACACCAACGCCAGCTCGGAGGCCGTGATCAACGGCGCTGCGCTCGAGGACATCGACGAGGTGACGAACAACGCTGCGGTCCTGGTGTCGGTGCGGGTGACCGTGACGGACATGGAGGGCACCAACAAGCCCTCCCAGCCGTACCGGCTGCGGGTGATCGTGCACGAGGACGACGCCGGTCACATGACCGGATACGACCTCAAGTATCCCGACGGCGGTAACTGATGAGGGCGGTCCGGCTCTGGTCGACGCTCGCGGTGGTGCTCGCCGCGGGCGTGGTGGCGCTGGCGGCCTACGGTGGCGCACTGTACTGGAACGGGGTCCAGCTCGCCGGTGAGCAGGAAGCGCGCAGCGAACTCGCACCGCTGGCCACCGACCAGATCCCGAAGGTGTTCGGCTACGACTACCAGACCGTCGAGCGCAGCCTCCTCGACGTCTTTCCGTTGCTCACCCCCAGCTACCGCCAGGAGTTCGAGGAACGCGCCACCGAGGACATCATCCCGCAGGCTCGCGAGCGGCAACTGGTCAGCCAGGCCAACGTGGTCGGTGCGGGGGTGCTGGACGCGCAACGTAATTCGGGATCGGTGATGGTGTTCATGAACCGCACCGTGACCGACAAGTCCCGCCAGCCCGTCTACGACGGCAGCCGCTTACGCGTCGACTACAAGAAGGTCGACGGCAAGTGGCTGATCGACTACATCACCCCGATCTGACCGGAACCCCGCTCGTTGCCCGCCGAGCCCAGTGCATCGAGGAACGACCGCGCCCAGCGATCCACGTCGTGCGCGAGGACCTGGCGACGAAGCGCTCGCATGCGCCGCCTGCCCTCTTCGGGTGACTGGTTCAGCGCCGCCTCGATCGCGTCCTTGACGCCCTCCAGGTGATGCGGGTTGGTCAGGTAGGCCTGGCGCAGCTCGGCCGACGCGCCGGTGAACTCACTGAGCACCAGAGCGCCGCCCAGGTCGCTGCGGCACGCCACGTACTCCTTGGCCACCAGGTTCATGCCGTCGCGCAGCGGGGTGACCAGCATGACGTCGGCGGCGACGAAGAACGCCACCAGATCCTCGCGCGGCACCGGCCGGTGCAGATAGTGCACCACCGGGTGGCCGACCTCGCCGTATTCACCGTTGATGTGGCCGACCTGGCGCTCGATGCCCTCGCGCATGGCCTTGTAGCTCTCCACCCGCTCCCGGCTGGGGGTGGCCAGCTGGACCAGCACGGTGTCCTCGCGGTTGATCCGCTCCTCGGCGAGCAGCTCGGAGAAGGCCTCCAGCCGCACATCGATGCCCTTGGTGTAGTCCAGGCGGTCCACACCCAGCAGGATCTTGCGGGGGTTGCCCAACTCCTGACGAATCTCGCGGGCACGCTGCCGGGTGCTCTTGCTGCGTGCCTTCTGGTCCAGGTCGGTGGAGTCGATCGAGATCGGGAACGCACCGACCTTGACGGTGCGGAACCCGACCTGCACCTCCCCGAACCGTGACCGCACCCCGACCGTCGCGCGGGAGGTGTTCGCGCCCACCAACCGGCGGGCCAGGATCAGGAAGTTCTGCGCGCCGCCCGGCAGATGGAACCCGACCAGGTCGGCGCCCAACAGACCCTCGGTGATCTCGGTACGCCACGGCATCTGCATGAACAGCTCGACGGGCGGGAACGGGATGTGCAGGAAGAACCCGATCGTCAGGTCGGGCCTGAGCATGCGCAGCATCTTGGGCACCAGCTGCAGCTGGTAGTCCTGCACCCACACCGTGGCTCCCTCGGCGGCGACGCGCGCGGTCGCCTCGGCGAAGCGCCGGTTCACCTCGACGTAGCGGTCCCACCATTCCCGGTGGTAGATCGGCTTGACGATGACGTCGTGGTACAGCGGCCACAGGGTGCCGTTGGAGAACCCCTCGTAGTACTTGGCGACGTCGTCGGCGCTGAGCCGGACCCGGACCAGCGACATCCCATCCTGCTCGATGGGCTCCTCGCTGGCGTTCGGATCGCCGGGCTCCTGGGGTACGCCGGGCCAGCCGATCCACGCGCCGTGGCGCCGGCGCAGCAGCGGCTCCAGAGCCGTCACGAGGCCGCCGGGGCTGCGCTTCCACTCGACGGTGCCGTCGGGTTTCTGAATCATGTCGATCGGCAGCCGGTTGGCCACCACGACGAAGTCCGCCGTCCCTGTGGACGGCGCAGGGGAGCCACCCGTGGAGCGGGCCTCGGGACCGCTCTGGGCGGTCATCAGGCGTCGAGCTTCGCCGGACCGATGCCGAGCATGGACAAGAAGACGCGGCATTCGTCGGCGTCGGTGGCGTAGGCGGCCACCACCCGGCGGGCCTGACGCTCGGTGCTGTCGGCGATGGGCTCGACGTCGCCGAGGTCGGCGGGATCAGATTTCGCAGGCATGGCACAACTGTAGCCAACCGGCAGGTGAGTGCTGGTAAGCAAGCCGCTCGGACGTAGTGTGCACAGCATGAGTGCCGCATCGGCGAACCATGAGCAGGTCACCTACGAGACCCTCGATGACGGGCGCATCGCGCGGATCTGGCTCAACCGGCCCGAGGCGCAGAACGCGCAGTCCCGCACCCTGTTGGTCCAACTCGACGAGGCGTTCGGCCGGGCCGAGGCCGACGACGAGGTCCGGGTGGTCATCCTCGCCGCCCGCGGAAAGAACTTCTCGGCAGGACACGACCTGGGCTCGGAGGCCGCGCTCGCCGAGCGCGCACCGGGCCCCGATCAGCACCCCAGCTTCCGGATCAACGGAGCCACCCGCGCGGCGGTGGCCGAGCGCACCTATCTGCAGGAGTG
This sequence comes from Mycobacterium sp. G7A2, assembly GCF_041902445.1. Taxonomy (NCBI): domain Bacteria; kingdom Bacillati; phylum Actinomycetota; class Actinomycetes; order Mycobacteriales; family Mycobacteriaceae; genus Mycobacterium; species Mycobacterium sp. G7A2. The sequence continues at coordinate 810,480 of NZ_CP169251.1, forward strand.
GCACTACTTCTTCGAGAACACGAGCCGGTGGCGCGATCTGCGCAAGATCACCATCGCCCAGGTGCAGGGCAACGCGATCTCGGCGGCGTTGATGCTGATCTGGGCATGCGATCTCATCGTGGCCGCCGACGACGCGAAGTTCAGCGACGTGGTGGCGGTGCGCATGGGCATGCCGGGTGTCGAGTACTACGCGCACCCCTGGGAATTCGGGGCCCGCAAGGCCAAGGAGCTGTTGCTGACCGGGGATTCGATCGAGGCCGACGAGGCCCACCGGCTGGGAATGGTCTCGAAGGTCTTCCCGCGTGCCGAACTCGAGGACAAGACCCTCGACTTCGCCCGTCGCATCGCCGAGCGGCCGACGATGGCGGCGCTGCTCGTCAAGGACTCGGTGAACGCCGCCAGCGACGCGATGGGGTTCACCGAGGCGCTGCGCCACGCGTTCCACATCCACGAACTCGGCCATGCCCACTGGGCGGCCCACAACGAGAACCGGTATCCGATCGGCCTCCCGCCGGATGTTCCGGACTGGCGCACCCTCGGAGCGCCGAAGCCCGCTCGCCGCGACGAACCGTGACGTATAACTAGAACCTGTTCCAGTTGAACGGCTGAAGGGGTTCTCGTGCTGCTTTCGTTGTCGGGTCGGACGTATCTGGTCACCGGAGGTGGCAGCGGAATCGGCAAGGGTGCCGCGGCCGCCATCGTCGCTTCGGGTGGCAACACCGTCCTGGCCGGGCGCAACGCCGACAAGCTGGCCGCCGCGGCCGAGGAGATCGTCGGGCAGGCCGGAGACGGCGCAGGCGAGGTCATCTACGAACCCGCCGACGTGACCAACGAGGACGAGGCGGCGCGCCTGGTGGAAGCGGCGACCGCCTGGCACGGCCGGCTCGACGGCGTCGTGCACAGCGCCGGTGGCTCGGAGACAATCGGACCGATCACCCAGATCGACTCGGCGGCGTGGCGTAACACCGTCGACCTGAACATCAACGGCACGATGTACGTGCTCAAGCACGCCGCCCGCGAGATGGTGCGAAGCGGGGGAGGCTCGTTCATCGGGATCTCGTCGATCGCCTCGAGCAACACCCACCGCTGGTTCGGCGCCTACGGGCCCAGCAAGGCCGCCTTGGATCACCTGATGATGGTGGCCGCCGACGAGCTCGGTCCGTCGTCGGTGCGGGTGAACGGAATCCGGCCGGGTCTGACACGCACCGACATGGTGGCCCCGATCATGGAGTCGCCCGCGGTCAGCGACGACTACCGGGCGTGCACGCCGCTGCCGCGGGTCGGGGAGGTGGAGGACATCGCCAACCTGGCGGTGTTCCTGCTCAGTGACGCCGCCAGTTTCATCACCGGCCAGATCATCAACGTCGACGGCGGGCACGGGCTGCGCCGCGGGCCCGACCTGTCCGGGATGCTTGAGCCGCTGTTCGGCGCCGACGGATTGCGCGGAGTCGTGACCGGCTAGCGCGGGCTCGGCTTCTCGCCGCCGGCCTCCCATTCGGCGAGCGCGCCCAGCGCCGACCAGTCCAGGTCGCGGCCTCCGCCGGCCAGCAGAGTCAGGAAGCGGTCGCGCAACAGGCTGCCGATCGGTAGCGGCACCTCGAGTTGCTCACCGGCGGCCAGGACCAGACGCACGTCTTTGAGCCCGAGGTGCGCAGCGAAGCCCGCCGGTTCGAACTCCCGTCGGGCCAGCAGCCCGCCGTAGGTCTGATAGGCCGGGGCCGCGAAGAGCGTCGAGGTCAGCAACTCCAGATACTGCTGCTTGTCGACGCCGGCCTTACCTACTAAAGCCATTGCCTCGCCGAGCGATTCGATGACCGACGCGATCAGGAAGTTGCCGGAGAGCTTCACGAGGTTGGCTGTCTTCGGGTCCGGCGCGATGGCGAACGTGCGTTGCCCCACCGCGTCGAACACCGGCGAGAGATCCTGCACGACAGCGGGGTCTCCGGCAGCGACCACGAACAGCTTCGCGGCGGCGGCCGCTTCGGGCCGGCCGAACACCGGTGCGGACACGAAGTGCTGGCCGGCCTCGGCATGCGCGGCGGTCAACCGGTCTGCCAGCGCAACGCTGATGGTGCTCGACGAGACGTGAATCGCGCCCTGCGGCAGCGCGGCGAGGATACCGGCTTTGTCACCCTCGCCGAACGCCACTGATTCGACGGCCGGGTCATCGGCCAGCATCGAGATGACGACGTCGCCAGTGCAGGCGTCGGCGATCGTGGTCACCGCGGTCGCGCCGCGCTCCACGAGTGCCGCAGCCTTCTCGGGTGATCTGTTGTACGCCGTGACCTCGTGGCCGGCGGCCAGCAGGTTGGCCGCCATGCCCGCGCCCATGTTTCCCAGCCCGATGAATCCGATTCTCATGTCCTCAGCATGCCGTACCGGAGTGGCCCGTCGCCGAGCGTGCCGTACCGGAGTGGCCCGTCGCCGAGCGTGCCGTACCGGAGCGGCCGGTCGCCGAGCGTGAACTGATTGCGAGAAGTTACAGGACTTTTCGCAGAGCATTCACAGTCGGCGAGACGAAGCCGGGGTGGGCGGTGACGGGGGCCAGTCTGAGGGGGCAGCCAGGGCAAGAGGAGGCCCGCGCGTGCGGGGGCCAGTCTGAGGGGGTCGGGCCGTGAGCCGGTGCGGGAAGGCGCCAGGCTGGACGGACCGGGCCCCGGCACTCAGCTCATAGCCTGGTCAGTCATTTCAGCCGTGGCAGTCGTTGCCGTCATCTCAGAGGCACGGTGAACCGCATTGACGATGCCCTGATAGCCGGTGCACCGGCAGAAGTTCCCGGACAGGCCCTCGCGGATCTCCTCGTCGGTGGGAGACGGATTGTCGCGCAGCAGGGCGGTGATACTGGTGACGAATCCTGGTGTGCAGAAGCCGCATTGAAGTCCGTGGCATTCACGCAGGGCGGACTGCACGGGCGACAGCTCGCCGGATTCGTCGGCGATCCCTTCGACGGTGGTGACGTCCTGACCCTCGGCCTGTACCGCGAAGATCAGGCATGCCCGCACCGCCTGGCCGTCGAGCAGCACGGTGCAGGCGCCGCAGGCGCCGTGTTCACAGCCCAGGTGGGTTCCTGTCAGACCGCACTTCTCGCGCAGGAAGTCCGCCAGTGTCAGCCTCGGTTCCACGATGTGGCGAACCCGCTTGCCGTTCACGGCGATTTCGACCGGTGTCTCGTACATCGTCACTCTTTCTCGCTCGCCGCTGCCACGGCTTCGCAGAGCGCCCGCGCCAGCATCGTCGCGCCGACCCGGGCCCGGTAGGCCGAGGACCCCTGCAGATCGGCGGGAATGTCCTGGATTGCCGCCATGCTCGACCGGGCGATCTCGAGCGCGGCGTCCCCGTCGAGGTCGCTCACCGTTCGGCCGACGAGAGCGTCTTCAGCGACGGTGCCGCGCAGTGGCGTCGAACCCAGACCGAGCAGACCCACCCCGCACCGACTCACCCGGTCGTCAGCGTCGACCTGGATCGCCGCGACGGCACCGGCGATCGCGAAATCGCCGTGTCGGCGCGCGAATTCATGTACGGCGAAGCCGCTTCGTGCCTCCCACACCGGGAACCGGACCGCGGTGAGGATCTCGTCGGAGGCCAGCGAGGTCTCCCACAAGCCGGTGAAGAACTCAGCAGCCGGGATGGTCCGGGGGCCGCGTGCGGAATGCGCCTCCATGTCCGCGTCGAGCGCCAGCGCCACTGCGGCATATTCCGCAGCCGGGTCGGCGTGGGCGATCGCGCCACCGAGCGTGCCGCGGGTGCGGATCTGGAAGTGTCCGATGTGCGGGGTGACCATCGTCAACAGCGGGACAGAGTCGGCGACCTCGTCGTCCATCCCGACCAGCGCGTGCGAGGTGGTCGCGCCGACGCGCACCGCGCCGTCGTCGAGATCGATGCCGCACAGCTCGTCGAGACGGGAGATGTCGATGAGAGCGTCGAAGTGCGTCAACCGCATCGCCAGCATCGGTACCAGGCTCTGGCCACCGGCCAACACCTTGGCGTCATCACCGAATTCGGCGAGCATGTCGGCGGCCTCCTTCACCGACTCGGGCCGGTGGTAGGCGAACGGGGCGGCCTTCATGAGGTGAGCCGCGACAGCGCGGCCAGCAGCTCGTCGATCGCGGGTGGCACGTGGGGACTGCGACGGCGCCGGCCGATCAGGATGCCGGCGGCCAGGCCGCCGGCCAGCGCAGCGACGACGGGCGCGTACCTCTTGGCGATCGGCAGCGCCACCACTTTCACCAGGTCGACCGAGTCGTCGGAGCTGGGTGCGGCCGCAGCGGTGGCCTGCTCCGCGGTGGCGGCCGTGGTCGCCGACTGTGGCGCGGCGACACCGTCCTGCAGGTCGGCTTCCAGCCGCTTGGCGAACTGCGCGATCAGATTGCCGGCGACGTCGGCGAGCACGCCGCGGCCGAACTGGGCCGCCTTGCCCGAGATCGTCAGGTCGGTGGTGATGACCACCCCGGTGACGTCACCTTCGTCCTTCAGCTGTGCGGTGACCAGCGCGGCGGCGTTGCCGCTGCCCCGGGTCTCTTTGCCGTTCGCCCTGATGACCACCCGTTGCGCGGACTCGTCCTTCTCGGTGAACGTGGCCTCGCCCTGGTAGGACACCGTGATCGGGCCGACCTTGACCTTCACCGCCCCGGTGAAGTCGTCACCATCGACCGACAGCAGCTGCGCGCCCGGGATGCAGGGTGCGACACGCTTCACGTCGGTCAGCACCGTCCACGCGGTCGTGGAGGGAACCGGGACACGAAACTCGTTGACCAACTCCATGATCACTCCGCTCTGGCGCTAGTTCGCCGCTTGTTCGATGGCCTCGACGATGGCTGCCGGGGAGGCCGGGAGGGTGGTGATCGTCGCGCCCAGCGGCGCCAGCGCATCGTTGATCGCGTTGATCACCGCGGGTGTGGAACCGATCGCGCCGCCCTCGCCGCAGCCCTTGTAGCCACCGACACCCGGGCCGGGAATCTCAACGTGCCCGTACTCGATCGGCGGAACCTCGGTGGCGGTGGGCAGCAGGTAGTCGACGAACGTCGACGACAGCGGATTGCCGTCAGCGTCGTAGGACATCTGCTCCAGCAGCGCACCGCCGATGCCCTGTACGGTGCCGCCGGCGATCTGCCCCTCGACCACGTTCGGATTGATCATGGGGCCGACGTCCTCGCTGACGATATAGCGCGTCAGCGTCACGTGACCGGTCTCGACGTCGACCTCGCAGGTGCACGCGTGGGTGGCGTTGGCCCAGTGGATCGGCGCGGTGGGGGGAGAGGTGAACCGCGCTGTCGCCTCCAGCGACGCCGACATCCCGGGCGGCAGCTGCTGGGGCTCGTAATAGGCCCGGTAGGCGAGGTCGGCGAAGCTGACTGACGTGCCGGGATCCTCGCGGACAAGTGCTCTGGACCCGGACAGTTCCACGGCGGACTCCTCGACGCCCAGCCTCGACGCGGCCATCGCGACGATCTGCCTGCGCAGGATCGTGCCTGCTTCGTGCACCGCCCCGGCGGTCATCGGTCCGCTGCGACTGCCCTGGGTGCCCGCGCCGTACGGAGTGACGGCGGTGTCACCCTGGATGGTGGCGACGTCGTGGATGTCGGCACCGAGCGCGTCGGCGGTCAACTGCACGACCGTCGTCTCGATGCTGTTGCCCGTCGAACCGCCGTTGACGTAGACGTTGATCTTGCCCGTCGACTCCATCCGGATGGTGGCGCCCTCGGAGGCGAGGTGGCCGGTGGCGGCGCCGGTCGGCTCGATGTAGGCCGAGTAGCCCAGGCCGAGGTAGCGGCCCTGGGCCAGCGCTTCGGCCTGCATCGCGCGGAAACCCTCGTGGTCGAGGATCTTCACCGCCTGCTCCAGGGTGTCCGCCGGCGCGACGTGGTCGTAGGGCATGCCGTTCGGATTGAAATAGGGCATCTCGTCGCCGCGCAGGATGTTGCGGCGCCGCAACTCGAGCGGGTCCAGACCCATCTGGCGGGCGGCGATGTCGAGAAGGATTTCCCGCGTGAGGGTTTCGTACTGCCACGGGCCCCGGTAGGCCGCCAGGCCCGCGGTGTTGGAGAACACCGTCTTGTAGTTGAAGCTGGCCTTCGGAACCCGGTAGGGGCCGGGGAAGAACATCCCGATCGCCGCGGTGGTGAGAACGGGATACGGCGTGGGGTAGGCCCCGACGTCCTGGAGGAAGTCGATGTCGGCGGCGAGGATGGTGCCGTCCTCGTCGAACGCCATCCGTACGTCGCCGTCGACGTGGCGCGCCTGACCGGCCGTCATCAGGTTCTCCCGGCGGTCCTCGATCCACTTCAGTGGCGCCGAGACGCGACGGGCGGCCAGCAGCACGCACATGTCCTCGCGCATCGGCACGACCTTCTGACCGAAGCCGCCGCCGGTGTCGCGCATGATCACCCGCACCCGCTGGGCCGGGATACCCAGCAGGCGCGCGGCGAAGGCACGCAGCTCGTGCGGGGTCTGGGTGGACGCCCAGACGGTCAGATCACCGGAAGCGGCCTGCCAGTCCACCACCATCCCGCGGGTCTCGATCGGGACCGGCGCGTGGATCTGCTGGTAGATGTGCGCCGAGGCGACGTGCGCGGCCCCGGAGAAGGTCTCCTCGTCCGGCGGTGCCCCACCCATTCCGCCGGCCACGTTGTCCGGATAGGCCTCGTGCACGACGGGCGCCCCGGCGGCGGACCCGCCCACGGCGCGGGTGAAATCCGCGACGGCGGGCAGCGGTTCGTAGTCGACGTCGATGAGCTCGATGGCGTCCTCGGCCAGGTAGCGGCTCTCGGCGATCACCAGTGCCAGCGGGTCGCCGACGAAGCGGACCTCGTCCTCGGCCAGCGGTGGTCGCGGGGTGTCCGGGATGTCCTTGCCGGCCACCGCGTGCCACGCCTCCCGGACGTCGGGGTTCAGGTCGGCGGCGGTGAACACCGCGTGCACGCCGGGCAGGGCCAGCGCGGCCGAGGCGTCGAATCGGCGGATTCTGGCGCGGGCGAACGGGCTGCGGACGAAGCAGGCGTGCAGCATGCCGGGACGGCTGATGTCGTCGACGAACGAGCCGTGACCGGTGAGAAGCCGGCTGTCCTCGACGCGCTCGACCCGTCGGCCGGCGTAGCGCGCGGTGATGGTGCCGGTGTCGGTGTGGATGGCGGTGTCGGTCAGTTCGATCACTCCCCTCTGCACTTGGAGAGTGACGTTATCGTATTCGAGAGAGACATTTCCACCATGAATGTCTCATCGCTGTTCAGGCGTCGTGGTGGATGCGTCCGCCCAGCTCAGTGAGCGGTCGGCCACCGCCGCCCCAGCGCCGCGCGATGATCTCGGCGGCGATCGACACCGCGGTCTCCTCCGGTGTCCGCGCCCCGAGGTCCAACCCGATCGGGCTGGACAGCCTGGCGAGTTCGGCATCGGACAGTCCCGCTTCGCGCAGTCGGCGCAGCCGGTCCCGGTGGGTGCGCCGCGATCCCATCACCCCGATGTAGCCCACGTCGGGTAGCCGCAGCGCGACCTGCAGGACGGGAACGTCGAACTTGGGATCGTGGGTCAGCACGCAGATCGCGGTACGGTCGTCGATCGAGCCCTGTTGCGCCTGTTCGGCCAGATAACGGTCGGGCCAGTCGACGACGACCTCTTCCGCGGCGGGGAATCGGGCGGCCGTGGCGAACACCGGCCGGGCGTCGCAGACGGTGACCCGGTAACCCAGCAACGCGGCTTGGCGGGCCAGCGCAGCGGCGAAGTCGATGGCTCCGAAGACGAGCATTCTCGGCGGGGGAGCGTGGCTGGCGACGAAGACCTCCATGCCGGCCTCCTGGCGCTGGCCGTCGGGGCCGTAGGTCAGCACCGCCGACCGGCCGGCGGCCAGTAGTCCGCGCGCGTCGTCGGCGACTGCGGCGTCGGCGCGCGCCGACCCGAGGGTGCCCAGGGTCGAATCGGCGCCGACCACCAGCCGCGCACCCACCCGGGCGGAGTCGGGATGGGCGACGATCGTGGCGACCGCGACCGCACGGTGTGCGGCGATGTCGTCGGCGACGGCCTGAAGGTGAGGAAACGTCTCCCGCGACACCGCTTCGGTGAACACGTCGATGGTGCCGCCACAGGTCAACCCGACTGCGAACGCGTCGTCGTCGCTGACGCCGTAGCGCTGCAACTCGGGCCGTCCACTGGCGACCACGTCGGCGGCGAGTTCGTACACCGCCGCCTCGACACAGCCGCCGGACACCGAGCCGGCGACGGTGCCGTCCGGGGACACCACCATCGCCGCTCCCGGCGGTCGGGGTGCCGATTTCATCGTGCGCACGACGGTCGACAGCCCGGCCGTGCCGCCGGCCCGCCAGACGGCGAGCAGCTCGTCGAGTACGTCGCGCACCTGCGCAGTGTATGCCTAGGCTGGCTTCATGAACCTGGGGCGACGCATCGTTGTGCTGTGCGGCATGGTTATTGGCGGGCTGGCGGCCGCGCCCCTGTCGGCCGCCCAGGTGCCGCCGGTGTCGGATGCTGCGCGCGCGGTGGGGTTCGTCGACGTGCGCAGCGTCGTGCCCGACGCGGTCGTCGATCTGCGCTACGCCACCTCCGCCAACTTCGTCGGGGCGCCGCTGTACCCGGCCGGGGCCCGCTGCCTGGTGCACGAATCGCTGGCCGCCGGACTCCGCACGGCCGCGGCGGTGGTGCGCCGGGGCGGCGAGCGGCTGGTGTTCTGGGACTGTTACCGGCCGCATTCGGTCCAGGTGACGATGTTCGAGGTGGTCCCCAATCCCGCCTGGGTGGCCCGCCCGGGCCCCTATTCGAAGAGTCACGAGACGGGCCGGTCGGTGGACGTCACGCTGGCCGACGCGACGGGTCTGGTCGACATGGGCACCGGTTTCGACGACTTCACGCCGCGCAGCCATGCCGACGCCAGCGACGGCGTGAGCCCGGTCGCCCGGGCCAACCGGGCCCGCCTGCGTGAGGCGATGGAAGCCGGCGGGTTCACCGTGTACTCGGGCGAATGGTGGCATTTCGACGGTCCCGGGGCCGCAGTGCAGCGCCCGATCGTCGATGTTCCGGTGATTTGAGTGCTTCCATGGAGGGATGCGCACAATCATCGCCGCGACCGTGCTGGTGGCTGTGGCGTTGTCGGGGGGATGCAGCACCGTCGACGAGCCGGACTCGCTCGTCGACGAAGCCGGGTACCACGTTCGTGACAACGCCGTCTACTATCTGAATCCGTTTCCCGGCAAGGCTTTCGAGATCGACGATGCCGACGCCGCCACCTTCGACATCATCGACCGGACCTACGCGCGCGACAGCGGCCAGGTCTACATCAACGGCTATCCGCTGCCGGGGGCGCAGCCGAGGTCGTTCGAGCTGCTGGAGCGGCCCGGATTCGCCAAGGACAGCCGGCGGGTCTACCAGCACGACCAGCCGATCAGCACCGACCCGGGGCATTTCGAACTGCTCCCCGGTGGCCTGAGCAAAGACAGCTCGCGGGTCTACGCACCCGACGGTGCGGTGCTGTCCCATGACCCGGCCGAGTTCGAGATCGTCTCCGATGAGGACGACTACCTGTTCGCCGAAGACGGCGGCTCGGTGTACGTGAACAACCGGCCCATCCGGGGTGCCTCGCCGTCGACATTCGAGGTGCTGTCCGGTGGTTACTCCCGAGACGCCGAGCACGCGTTCTATTTCGACCGGCAGATCACCGATGCCGACGTGGCAAGCTTCCGGGTGATCGAAGGGCCGTATGCCGTTGATTCGCAACGTGTTTACTGGATGGGCGAAGTGATTGCGGGTGCCGATCCGGCGAGCTTCGAGGTGCTCAACGCCAACTTCGAATGCTCAGCGGACACCCGTCACGCGTTCTATCGGCAGACGACCATCCCCGGGGCGCGTCCGGCGACGTTCCCGCCGGACAGCGAAGTGGTCGGCTGCTCGCCGGCGTCGATATCGTTCGCCGACTGAGCCACTCAGATCTTGGTCAGGTCGGTACGCATCAGCATGATGTTGTAGTCCGACCACAGCGACAGGTTCCAGTACAGGTCCGAGCCGGTGCCGACCGTCGACGGCGACCACGGATGCATCATCGGGGCGTAGATACCGCCGGACTGCTGGGTGATCAGCACCGTCGCGTCCGACCACTCGCCCTGCGGGGTGTCGGATGTGCGGATGACCACGTTGTTGAACTGATCGCCGTACATGACGACGTACTTCTCCAGGTAGTCGTTGTACTGCACCGACATCTCACTGACCGTGTAACCCGGTTTCGTCGACCCGCACGCCCCGCCTGATTTGCCGATGATGGCCGACGCCGAGGACGGACTGTTCTTCACCCACTTGGCCGAGCTGGATCCGAACCAGCCCGACGACGCCTTCTTGTAGTACTCGTACTTGTCGGCGTCGAGGATGTTCTCCGGTGTCACCCGGGCCAGGTACGCCGCACCCTGCCGGCCGTTGGGCGTGCCGTACATGTAGACGTAGCCGTCGTCGCCCTTGACGAACGCCGACTGCTGGAAGTTCTTGTTGCCGCTGAAGATCGAGTTGTAGCGGACACTTTCCGGGGCGACGGTGAAGTTCTCGCCGTTGTCGGTGGAGTAGGCGATCGCGGAGTAGTTCGTGCTCCAGCGGCCCGCCGAGCCCCAGTTCGACACCGACATGAAGCTGACGTACTGGATGGTGCCGAACGGCGTCTCCTCGGTCACCTCGGTGGGCAGCGAGACTCCCGCCGTGGGGATCAGCGTCACCGAGTTGGGCAGCCACGACGGCCGGTTGATGATGGGCCGCGCCTGGGTCGGACCGTCGAGCGGGGCGCCACCGAACATGTTGCCGTTGAACCATTCCCCGTCCGGGATGGTCATGCCGTCGGAGAGATCGTCGTCGGAGCTGCGGAACAGCGAGTTGTAGATGTGGCGACCGGTCATGTTCGCGCTCCCGAAGGAGTCGCCGACGGCGATGAGGATCTGGTGCTCGTTCCACGGGGTGCTGGGATCGTCGACCATCCCGTTGTCCCACATCGTGCCGACGTCGGTGCCGTAGATGTCGAACCGGATGTTGGTGTTGGCCTCGGTCGAATCGCTGTAGATGTAGGGGCCGGTGACCCAGCTGACGAAGTTCGTCGACGCACTGAGCTGAGGGTTCAGGAACGGCGAGTAGGGGGTCAGCGCGGCGGCTGCGGCGGGGTCCGCCGCCAGGGTGGCCGCCGGGTCGGCGGTCAGGGCCAGGCTGGTGGGGGCCGCGGCAACGCGGCGGGCGAGCTGATCGGCGCTGCGCGCGGCGAACAGGGTCTCCAACTCGCGGCGCGCGAACGACAGCAGGGCCCACATGAACGGCGGTTGCGGAGCGCTGCCGGGATCCGGCGCGGCCTGTTGCCGGGCCCAGTCGATCATGCTGTTCACCACGTTCACCACGGCGGTGACGACGGTGTACTTCTTCGGTTCGACCGGCTGGGTCAGGGACTTGGTCGTGGTCGTGGTCGTCGCGGCGGCCAGCGTGCTGGCGTTGGCGAACACCGCGACCTTGCCGGTCTCCTTGGGTGCCTGGGCCGGATCGTCGACCGCGGAGGAGGATTCCGCGCCGGTCGTCTCCGCTTGGGCTGCGGCGGTGTCACTGGCCGCCTCGGAAGGCTGCTTCGTGGCGGTGTCGACGGGTTCGGCGGTACCGCGGTCGGATTTGTGGGCCGCCTCCGCGGACGGCTCCGGATCAGGCTCGGTCGTCTCGTCGGGGTCTGCATCCTGCGTGGGGTCCTCCGCGTCGGCGCCCCCCTGGGGCGCTTCGTCGGTGGGCTCCTCGGCGGCTTCACCGTCGGAGATGTCCCCGGCCGTGTCGCCGTCGGCGGTGTCATCGGAGCCGCCGTCAGCGTCGTCACCGTCCACGCCGAGATCGATGTCCTCGGCCTCGTCGTCGCCGGCGTCAGCCTCGTCGGCGTCGGACCCGTCCGTATCGCCGTCGCCACTGTCATCCCGGGACGTGCCGGCCGTGGGGCCGCTCGAACCCGAGGACGAACTCTCCGAGGCGGCGTTCTCCGATGTTGCTGACGAGGACTCCGAGGACTCCGCAGAACCGCGGGAATCCGTGTCATCGGCCCAGGCAACTCCCTGGCCTGCGAAGACTGCCGTTCCGACGCCCAGGGCGACGGCTAGACCGCCGACCCGCCCGACGTATGCTGCGCCACCCATGAAACCCCTTCGAACCAGCCCAGATCGACCCCCGTCGTCGGGACCATTGAAGCGTATCCGCGCGGAGGCGGCCAGCAAAAAGTCAAAACGTCACAACATTCACTTCGTTACCGTGACCATGCGCGTTCGGGGGAACACCGCGGGCATCGGGAGGTAGCCGGCAAACCCGTTCGCCGCACTCACTCGACCCGTTCGAGCGCCTTCTCGTACAGGTCGACCGCGTCGGCGATACCGTCACCGACCCACGCGTCGACAAATCCGACCTGGTCGGCGACCAACTGCACACGCTGCAGCCACAGTTCGAAATCGCCGTCGCGGCGCAGCGCGTCGATCTGCTCGACCGATCCCTGGATCAGGATGAAGCCACCGAGTTCGATGCTTTGCGGCTTGAGCACCACGCGGTCGAACCGCTCGATCCGGTTCTGCGCCTGCAGGCCGCCGAGATACTCCTGCGTCTCGATTAGCAGGTCGAGCGCCTTGCGCTCACGTCCGCGCGTCGGCACACCCCATGCGATCCACAACCCGGTCTCGGCCATGGGGACACGCTACTGTCTGGAGCCCCCTGTCAGGATTGAACTGACGACCGCTCGCTTACAAGGCGAGTGCTCTACCACTGAGCTAAGGAGGCGCGGGGCCAAGCCTATCGGCTCGCTAGTCCGCGTCGATAATCCGTTGCGAGGTCACCGGGCGGGAGACCGGCCGGCTGCGCGGTCGCCTGCCGGGGAACGGGATACGATCGGCGATGTTGCTCAGCGGGTTGACCACCTGGCTGAGCACGATCACCGCCTCACGCAGCGCCTCGATCGTCGGTTCCAGCGCCTCCAACCCGGGAGCCAGTCGGTTCAGCGTGTCGGCGACATCGGCGAGCTGTTCGAGCGGACCGTTGCGGGCGGTCAGCTTGTCGATCAGCCCGCCCTCGGCCAGCAGGCGGTCGGCCAGCCCGTCCTCGGCCAGCACGCGTTCCACCAGCCCTTCCTCGTCCAGCAGCTGGTCGACCAGACCGCCCGGCTCGATGGCCCGCATCAGCCCGCCGTCGTCCTGGGTGAGCCGGTCGAGCACTCCGCCCGGGGCGGTGAGCCGGTCGACGACGCCGCCCGGTTTCAGCAGCCGGTCCAGTGCGCCGTCGGGTGCCAGCGCGCGACCCAGCGGCTGGTCCTCGTCCATCAGGCGGGCCAACCGGTTGGCTCGCTCGACGGCGTCCTCGATGCCGAGCACCTGCGCCATCGACGTGGGGCGACCCGTCCGCACCCCGTCCTTCTCTTCGCCCACCGTGCGGTGCGCGATGTCCAGAGCACCCGTCGCCACCGTGATGCCGGCGTCCGCGACGGCCAGCCCGGCGCGCACCGGCGCGAACGCGAGCCCGGTGAGGGATTTGGCGAGGTTCATCTACCCAGTCTAGGGACGACGCAACATCGGATTCACAGGAACTGCACAGTTACCGTGCAGCACATTTCCAAGCGATCCGACGATTATTGATAGCTATGGCCATGCCCGTTCCCGAGAACATCCCTGAGGCCCGTGTGCTGGTGGTCGATGACGAGGCGAACATCGTCGAGTTGCTGTCGGTGAGCCTGAAGTTCCAGGGCTTCGAGGTGCACACGGCCTCGAACGGCCCGGCCGCGTTGGACAAGGCCCGCGAAGTGCGCCCCGACGCGATCATCCTCGACGTGATGATGCCGGGCATGGACGGCTTCGGGCTGCTGCGCCGGCTGCGTGCCGACGGTGTCGACGCCCCCGCGCTGTTCCTGACCGCGCGCGACTCGTTGCAGGACAAGATCGCCGGCCTTACCCTCGGTGGCGACGACTACGTGACCAAGCCGTTCAGCCTCGAGGAGGTCGTGGCCCGGCTGCGGGTCATCCTGCGCCGGTCCGGCCGCGGCATCGAGGAACCGCGGACCTCGCGGCTCACGTTCGCCGACATCGAGATCGACGAGGACACCCACGAAGTGTGGAAAGCCGGTGAGCCCGTGTCGCTGTCGCCGACCGAGTTCACACTGCTGCGGTACTTCATCATCAACGCGGGCACGGTGTTGTCGAAGCCGAAGATCCTCGACCACGTGTGGCGTTACGACTTCGGCGGTGACGTCAACGTCGTCGAGTCCTACGTGTCCTATCTGCGGCGCAAGATCGACACCGGCGACAAGCGTCTGCTGCACACCTTGCGCGGTGTCGGCTATGTCCTGCGCGAACCCAGGTAGCCGCGCTGGACAATAGTGGCGTGGCAGCTCAGGTCAGGCGCGGCGTCCCGCTTCGGGTCGGACTGGTCGCCGCCACGCTCGTGCTGGTGGCGCTGGGCCTGTTGGCGTCCGGCGTCGCGGTGACGACCCTGCTTCAGCACAGTCTGATGAACCGCGTGGACGACACCCTGCTCGACGCGTCGAGGGGCTGGGCCCAGGTGCCGAGGCGGATACCCACCTCACCGGTCGAGCCGAACCCGGCGCGACCGCCGTCGGATTTCTACGTGCGCGGCATGGATCCCGACGGCCTCATCTGGATGGCGGTCAACGACCGGGACACCGAGCCGCGTCTGCCCGCCGACAACGATGTGGGGCCGGCGCCGGTCACCGTCGGCTCCATCGACGGCTCCGACACCCAGTGGCGCGCGATGACCGTCCGCGGTCTCAGCGGTGAACTCACCACCGTCGCGATCGATCTGTCCAACGTGAACTCCACGGTGCGGGCGCTGATCTACGCCCAGATCGGCATCGGCGCCGCCGTGCTCATCGTCCTCGGCGTGGCCGGCTACGCCGTCGTGCATCGCAGCCTGCGGCCGCTGACCGAAGTGGAGGAGACGGCCGCGGCCATCGCCGCGGGTCAACTGGACCGCCGCGTCCCCGAACGCGACCCGGCCACCGAGGTCGGTCGACTCTCACTCGCGCTCAACGGCATGCTCGCCCAGATCCAGCGCGCGCTGGCCTCCTCGGAGCAGTCCGCGGAGCAGGCCCGCACATCCGAGGACCGGATGCGGCGCTTCATCACCGACGCCAGCCACGAACTACGCACCCCGCTGACCACCATTCGCGGCTTCGCCGAGCTCTACCGCCAGGGCGCCGCCCGGGATGTGGAGATGCTGATGGGACGCATC
This sequence comes from Mycobacterium sp. G7A2, assembly GCF_041902445.1. NCBI lineage: Bacteria > Bacillati > Actinomycetota > Actinomycetes > Mycobacteriales > Mycobacteriaceae > Mycobacterium > Mycobacterium sp. G7A2. The sequence goes on from NZ_CP169251.1 coordinate 825,690, forward strand.
GAAAGCGAGTCCCGCCGAATGGGGCTGCTGGTCGAGGACCTCCTGCTGCTGGCCCGCCTCGACGCGCAACGCCCACTTGAACATCACCGGGTGGATCTGCTGGCGCTGGCCAGCGACGCCGTCCACGACGCGCAGTCCATCGCCCCGCAGCGGCGTATCCGGATGGAGGTGTTCGACGGCCCCGGGACGCCCGAAGTGCTCGGCGACGAGGCCCGCCTGCGGCAGGTGCTGAGCAACTTGATGGCCAACGCGCTGCAGCACACGCCCGAGACGGCCGGGGTGACCGTGCGGGTGGGCACCGACGGACCCGACGCGGTCATCGAGGTGTGCGATCAAGGCCCCGGGATGTCGACCGAAGACGCCCAACGGGTGTTCGAGCGGTTCTACCGCGCCGACTCGTCGCGGACCCGGGCCAGCGGCGGCACCGGCCTCGGCCTGTCCATCGTGGATTCGCTCGTCTACGCGCACGGCGGGCGCGTCGCGGTGGCCACCTCACCGGGACAGGGCTGCCGCTTCCGCGTGAGCCTGCCCCGGATCGCCGAGGCGGCGGTACTCAGCCCAGGTCAGCCAGCGCGTCCTTGATCTTGGCCTGCGCCTCGTCGAGGGACTCCGGCGACGGATTGCGGTCGACGTTGGCGAAGCCGAAGTCCGACAGGTCACGAGCCGGGAACACGTGCACATGAAGATGCGGCACTTCCAGGCCGGCGATGATGACGCCGGCCCGCTCGGCGTCGAACGCGCTGCACACGGCCTTGCCGATGAGCTGGGACACCTCCATCACCCGGGCGAAGACCGCGGGTTCGATGTTCTGCCACTGGTCGATCTCGGCGCGCGGCACCACCAGGGTGTGCCCCTGGGTCATCGGCTCGATCGTCAGGAACGCGACGACGTCCTCGCTCTCGTAGACGAACCGACCCGGGATCTCGCCGTTGATGATCTTGGTGAAGATGCTGGCCATCCCACGAGCATTCCAGGAGCGGCGGCACACGAAAAAGTCGGGTGTGACCCATCCCACCCGATCCCGGCTACGAACACCTCACATGGATGCCAATGAACTGAGCGAACTACTGCTGGCTTCGCCGCTGTCCGCCGTGCCCGCGGCCGTCATGGTGGTGCTGACCGCACTGACCATGCGATCGGTGATCAAGCGTGAACAGGCGATCATGCCGAGGCGCCGACCCGCCTCCGCGGTGCAGGCGGCCTATCAGAGTCGCTGGCGCAACCGCCCGTCGACCTGAACAGGTGCGGCCTCGCGAAACCGGCGAAGCGCGACGATGCCCGGCCCGTCCTGGCTAGCCTGACCGCATGCTGGGACTGATGCAGGACCGCCCGCTGCTCATCTCCTCGTTGATCGAGCACGCCGCGGCATGTCACGCCGACACCGAGATCGTCTCGCGCCTGCCCGAGGGGCCGGTCCGACGCACCACCTGGTCGCAGATCAGGGACCAGTCCAAGCAGGTGGCCAACGCGTTGGCCCAGCTGGGCATCTCGGCGGCGGACCGGGTGGCCACACTGGCCTGGAACAGCGACCGTCACCTCGCGCTCTACTACGGGGTGTCGGGTTCCGGCGCGGTGATGCACACCGTCAACCCGAGGCTCTTCGCCGAGCAGATCGTCTACATCATCAACCATGCCGAAGATCGGGTGCTGTTCTTCGACATCACCTTCGCGGCTCTGGTCACTGAACTGGCGCCCGAGCTGGAGACCGTCGAGCACTACGTCGTCATGACCGACCGCGAGCACATGCCCGACCTGCCCGGCATCCCCGCCGAGCGACTGCTGTGCTTCGACGAGTTCGTCGCCGCGCAGTCCACCCACTACGAGTGGCCCGAGTTCGACGAACGCAGCGCGTCCTCGCTGTGCTACACCTCCGGCACCACCGGAAACCCCAAAGGCGTGCTGTACTCCCATCGGTCGACGGTGCTGCACGCGATGCTGTCGCTGTCGCGGGACACCTTCGACATCCACAGCGGTGCGACGCTGCTGCTGGTGGTCCCGATGTTCCACGCCAACGCCTGGGGCACCCCGTATTCCGCGGCGATGGTCGGTGCCAAGCTGGTGCTGCCGGGCCCGCATCTGGACGGCGAGAGCGTCTATGAGCTGATGAGAGACGAGCGCGTCACCATCATGCAGGGCGTTCCGACGGTGTGGTTGATGCTGTTCGGCTACCTCGACCAGCATCCCGAGATCGACCCGAGCGAACTGGTTCTGGAGTGGGCCGGCATCGGTGGTTCCGCGCTGTCGCAGTCGATGCTCGAGCGCATCGAGCGCGATCTGGGCGCCGAGGGCGGACAGGGATGGGGGATGACCGAGACCAGCCCGATCTGCGTCGTCGGCCGGCTGCTCCCCAAACATGCGGGTCTGCCTGTCGGCGAACAGCAGAAGGTCAAACTCAAGCAGGGTCGTGGCGTGTTCGGGGTCGAACTGAAGATCGTCGACGAGGACGGACACCGATTGCCCTGGGACGGTCAGGCTTTCGGGGAGGTCTGGGTGCGCGGACCCTGGATCGCCAGCGGCTACTTCAAGGGCGAGGGCGGCGAGCGGCTCGACGGTGAAGGGTTCTTCCCCACCGGGGACATCGCCACCATCGACGCGGACGGTTACCTGCAGTTGGTGGACCGCACCAAGGACGTCATCAAATCCGGGGGCGAATGGGTCAGTTCGATCGACCTGGAGAACGCGGCGATGGGACACCCCGACGTCGCCGAGGCGGCGGTCATCGCCGTCCCACACCCCAAGTGGCAGGAGCGCCCGCTTCTTCTGGTCGTCGCCCGCGAGGGTAGAAGCCCTACCAGGGACGACATCCTGGAGCATCTGGCCGGGCAGGTCGCCAAGTGGTGGCTACCCGACGACGTGGTGTTCCTCGACGAGCTGCCCCACACCGCGACCGGAAAGGTGCTCAAACTGGAGCTGCGCAAGCAGTTCCGGGATCACCGGTTGCCTACGGCCTGACCTGCGCCGCGATCTCCTGCACCGTCCACGGCGGCTCGCCGTGGTGGTCGCGGTAGGCCACGATGCCCGGCGTCTGCCGCGCGAACCTCCCGACGAATCCTCCTGCGGCGATGAAGATCTGCCCGCTGACGTCCTCGGCCAGATCGCTGGCCAGATAGGCATAGGTGGGAGCGACGTACTCGGGTGGACCCGCATCCATGGCGCCCGCGAAGCTGACGTCGTCGAGCAGGCCGCGCCGGTTCAGCGCGGTGATGTGCTGCTCGTACTCTGTGCCGCTGGACAACCGCGTCTTCGCGCCCGGGCACACCACGTTGGCCCGCACCCGGTGTTCCTTGAGTTCGGCCGCGATCGCCAGCGTCAGTGAGTTGACTGCGCCTTTGCCCGCCGGGTAGCCCGTCCCGCCGTAGTCGCCGAGGAAGGCGAACGAACTCGTGTTGACGATCGCGCCCCGGCCCTGCGCGACCATCCGGGGTGCGGCGGCGCGGCACGTCTCGAACGTGGTGCCCAGATGCGCATCCAGCAGATCGTGGAACTGGGCGCTGGTGATGTCCAGTATCGACGAGCCGGGTGGCTCGGCCGTGCCGGCACAGTTGACCAGGATGTCGACGCTGTCGAACTCGCCGGCGCAGGTGGCGATGAGAGCATCGGCGACGGACGGGTCGGCGGGGGAGCCGGCCAGTGCGACCGCGCCGGGGATGCGGCGCGCGGCGTCGTCGGCGGACGTGTCGTCGCGCCCGTTGACCACGACGCCCGCGCCCAGGGACGCGAGCAGTTCGGCCACCGCGAGCCCGATGCCGCGCGTGCCGCCGACGACGACGGCGCCGCGGCCCGACAGCAGCCCGCTAATCCGCACCCTCCGGTTGGGTGAACGTCATCGCGTCCATGTTCCAGTAGCCGCGCAGGTTCGTGATCAGCCCGGCGTCGTTCACCCGGTAGGTGAACACACCCCGCACCGTGGCGACGAACCCGTTCGGGAACGTCGTCTCGAGCACCAGGATGTAGGCGATCTCGGTGGGGCTGCTGGACGGAAACGTCTCCTCGCAGGTGATGCGCAGCTGGTTGGGCCCGATGTTGGTGTCGTAGAACTCCGCCACCGCGGCCTTGCCCCGCACCCCGGTGCCGTCCGGGTTGGTGACCGCCTCACCGATCGGATCCTCGAGAACGACGTCATCGGCCATCAGGGCCAGCCAGCCGTCCTTGTCGCCCGTCTGCACGCAGCGCCACGAACCCTGCGACGCCGCGACGACGGGCGACTGGGTGGCGGTGTCGGTCATCGGAGGACCTACCGATCGGCGTCGGTGTAGCGGATCACACCGCGGATGTTCTTGCCCTCGAGCATGTCCCGGTAACCCTCGTTGATCTGCTCGAGCTTGTACTGCCGGGTCACCATGTCGTCGAGGTTCAACCGGCCCGCCTTGTACATCGACAGCAGCTGTGGGATGTCGAAGTGCGGGTTGCCGCCACCGAAGATGGTGCCCTGCAGGTTCTTCTGCAGCAGCGTCAGCATCGACAGGTTAAGCGTGACATCGGAGCTCGCCATGTTGGCGACCGCGGTGACCACACAGGTACCGCCCTTGGCGGTGATGTTGAGGTAGTTGTCGATCTCCTCGCCCTTGAGTTCACCGGTGGTGATGATCGTCTTGGACGCCATCCGGCCCTCGGTGATCTCGGCGACGCCCATCATCGCGCTGACGATGTCGGGGTAGGCGTGGGTCGCGCCGAACTTCAGTGCCTGGTCGCGCTTCCACTCGACCGGGTCGACGGCGAAGATGTTGCGGGCACCGGCGTTCAGCGCGCCCTGCAGCGCACCCATGCCGACACCGCCGATGCCGGCGATGACGACGTCGTCGCCCGGCCGCACGTCGGCGCTGCGCACCGCCGAGCCGTAGCCGGTGGTGACGCCGCACCCAACCAGGCAGGCCACCTCGAACGGGATGGACGGGTCGATCTTAACGACCGAGCTCTTGTGCACGACCATGTACGGGCTGAAGGTGCCCAGCAGCGTCATCGGGATGACGGGCGTGCCGTCGGTGGCGTGGATGCGGTGGGTGTTGTCGGAGACCGCTGTGCCCTGCAGCAGCATCGCACCCAGGTCGCACAGGTTGCGCATCCCGGCCTGGCATGACGGACACGAGCCGCACGACGGGATGAACGACAGCACCACGTGGTCGCCCGGCTCGAGGCCCTCGACGCCCGGGCCCACCTCGGTGACGATCCCGGCGCCCTCATGTCCGCCGAGCACGGGGAAGCCGGCCATCGGGATGTCGCCGGTGACCAGGTGATGGTCCGAGTGGCACATGCCCGCGGCTTCCATCTGGATCTTGACCTCGTCCTTGACGGGGTCGCCGATCTCGATCTCCTGGATGGTCCAAGGCTGGTTGAACTCCCAGATCAGAGCGCCTTTGGTCTTCATATCTCCTGCTTTCGGCTAGAGCTCTTGGTTCCAGACTAGAGGCTCTAGTTAGCCACATCACAACGCCCCCAAGCAACTGCTTGGTGGTGTGCTCACCAAATCGGGACGGGGGCCTCGCCCAGCGGGTAGTAACCGGGCAACTTCTCCCCGGCCAGCGACCGCTCGATGCGCTTCTGCATCGTCGGTGTGAGGTCGCCGGATTCGATCAACTTCATGAACGCCTTCTGCACATGTCCGAAGTCGAAGAAGTCGCGTTGCCACTCGATCAGCAACTGCTCGTTCAGCCGGAACCAGCTACCGCCGATGCCGTAGATTTCGTCGCGGGTTCCGTCGGACTTGTGGGCGATCTGCTTCCAGAAGCCCACGATCTCGTTCTGCTTCTCGTCGATCAGGACCTTCTGGTACTCGTAGACCCAGTTCTCCAGGCCCTCCATCTCCAAGCCGAGCGCGACGTCGCGGATCTCGTCCTTGTTGACGCACATGACGTCTTCCTTCGGACCGATGTTCCACCCGTACGTCGCGTCGTCGGTGTAGAAGTCCGCCATGGGTTTCCAGTCACCGGCCGCCTCGGCGTCGCGGTTGGCCTGCAGCCACCGCTCGACCCAGTCCTCCAGTTGTTCGCGTGACGCCATTCTCACTCCTTTTCTTCGATGGACAGTGCGCGGGTCGGACACATCTCGACGGCCAGTTCCACGGCATCGCGGAGTTCGTCGGGGGGCTCGGGATCGACGACCTCGACGACGCCGCGCTTGGGCACCTGGAACACGTCCGGTGCCTCGAGCTCGCACATGGCGTGTCCCTGGCACAGGTCCTCGTCGAGCACCACTCGGTAGCAGCCCATCGGCCTAGTCCTTGACTCGCCTGCGATAGCGGACCGTGGCGGGCCGCGCGAGCTGCACCACCATCTTGGAATGATCGTTGCGGTACGAATCGGCGGGCTGGGCCATCTCGAACTCGTACTCGCGCAACAGGACCGAGAAGATCGCCTTGATCTGCATCTGCGCGAAAGCCGCACCGACGCAGCGGTGCTTTCCCGCCCCGAACGGAATCCACGTCCACCGGTTGATCAGGTCTTCCTGGCGCGGCTTGTTGTAGCGGTCCGGATCGAAGTTGTCCGGATTCGGGAAATCCTCGGGAATCCGGTTGGAGATGGCCGGCGAGGCGGCCACCATCTGACCTTTGTGGATCGGGTGCCCCGCCACCTCGAACTCGTCCTGGGCCACCCTCATGAGGATGATCAGCGGCGGGTGCAGCCGCAGCGTCTCCTTGAGTGCGTTGTCGAGCTTCGGGATCTGACGCAGTGCATGGAAACTCACCTCCTGGCCGTCGGCGTAGAGGTCGTCGAGCTCCTGTTGAACCTGCGCGTAGTAGTCGGGATGCCGCAGCAGTTCGATCAGCGTCCAGCTCGACGTACCCGAGCTGGTGTGGTGGCCGGCGAACATCAACGAGATGAACATGCCGGTGATCTCGTTGGCCGAGAATCGGGGGTTGCCGTTGTCGTCCTTGATCGAGACGAGCACGTCGAGCATGTCCCGGTCGGATTTGTCCTTGGGCGGGTTGGCGATTCGGCCGTCCATCACGTCCTGCACGAGCTCGACCAGTCCGGCGCGGGCTTCGTCTCGGATGCGGAAGCTCTCGATCGGCAGGTACGGGTCGACGTAGCACAGCGGGTCGGTGCCGCGTTCGAGCAGGTGGTAGTAGTTGGCGAAGCGCGAGTCGAGCTGATTGCGGAACTTCAGCCCGATCAGGCATGCCGTCGAGGTGTAGATCGTCAGCTCGGCGAAGAACTCCAGGAGGTCGATCTCGCCGGAGTCGCCCCAGTCGGCGATCATCCGCTTGACCTCGTTCTCGATCGTCGCGGCGTGGCCCTTCATCTGTTCACCGCGCAGCGCCGAGTTGTGCAGCATCTCCGCCCGGCGCTCGGGATCGGCGTCGAACACCACGCCCTCGCCGAAGATCGGTGTCATGAACGGGTACGCCTCAGCCTGATTGAGCTCGCTGTCGCTGGAGCGGAAGAAGAACTCGTTGGCCTCGGCGCCGGAGAGCATCACGACCTGCTTGCCGGCGAGCTGGAACCAGCCCACGTCCCCGCACTCCTCGCGGAGGCGCTTCATCAGCCCGATCGGATCGGTGCGGAACTCTTCCAGGTGCCCGTGCTCTTCGTCTTCCCCACCGGAGACGCGGGGGACTATTGCAGTGGTCATGAGTCCAGTCCTCCTTCTTCGAGCCTGAGCTTCTGACGGTCTCTTGTCGTGATCAGCGGCGCCTCGGGCTGCAGCTCCATGTTGGCGATGAAGCCGCCGCGCGGGGTTTCGGCGACGAAGGTGATGGCGCGCGCCAGATCCGAGGCGCGCAGGAAGTAGTCGTGCCGTGCCTGACCCCACTTGGCCCAGTCCTCGAGAGCGGGCCCGATGAGCTCGGCGGGCAAGCTCCAGCCCATTCCCGTCTTCGTCGGACCAGGATGCACGATCGACGCGCGCACTCCGGTGCCTTCCAGCTCCATCTGCAGGTTCGTGACCATTGCCACCAGAGCTGCCTTCGCCGCGCCGTAGGCGCCCATGTGCGGGCGCTGGCGCAGCGCCACATCCGAACCCACGAAGATCAGGTCGCCGCGCTGGCGTTCGATCATGCCCGGCAGCACCGCGGTGGCAACCCGGTTTGCGCCGATCAGGTGGATCTGAATCTGCGACTCGAACTGTTCGGTGCTGATCGCGTCCAGCTTGCCGAAGTAGGTGTCGCCGGCGCCGGCGACGAGCACCTCGATGTCGCCCAGTTCGGCGGTGGTCTGCTCGACGCACGCTTTCACCGAGTCGGGGTCGGTGACATCGAGATGGACCGCGATGGCCTCGCCGCCGTCGGCGCGGATCGTCTCGACGATCCCCTGGCACTTCTCCACGCGGCGGGCACCCAGCGCAACCGGGAAGCCGCGGGCTGCGAGGTCGATCGCGGTGGCGGCACCGATGCCGGACGAGGCGCCGGCCACCAGCGCGGGTCGGCGGTCGGGCAGCGGGTCAAAACGGGGCATTGCCAGTACCTTTCAGCGGAGCTGGACAGCGATGGGAAGGTGCGCGAATCCGCGGACATTGCTCGAGTGCACGCGGACGGCGTTGTCCTCGTCCACCTCGTATCCGCTGATGCGCTTGAACAACTCGGCCAGCGCCACCCGGGCCTCCATCCGGGCCAGGTGCGCGCCGAGACAGAAGTGGGCTCCGCTACCGAAACTCATCAGCTTCGAGCCGATCTCCCGGCCGATCACGTAGTCGTCGGGGTTCTCGAACGCCCGCTCGTCGCGGTGCGCAGAACCGGGGAGCAGCAGCAGGACGTCACCGTCCGGGATGGTGGTGTCATACAGCGTCAGTCCGCCGGCGACGGTGCGGGCAAGGATCTGGCTGGACGTGTCATAGCGCAGGGTCTCCTCGACCCACAGCGGGACGCGGTCCAGGTCGTCGTAGACAGCGGTGAGCTGGTCGGGGTTGCGGTGACCCCAGAACGCCGCGTTGGCGAGGAGTTTGGTGGTCGTCTCGTTTCCCGCGATCACCATCAGGAACATGAACCCGAGAATCTCGTCGTCGGTGAGGCGGTCACCGTCGATCTCGGCCTCCAGCAGTGCCGAGGTCAGATCATCGGTCAGCTGTTTGCGCCGTTCGGCCACCATCGACTGGTAGTAGACGATCAGGTTCAGTGACGCTTCCACCGCCGCCGCGGGCACGTCGGTGACGCCCTCCTCGCGGTGCATCACCCCGTCGGCCCACGCCCGGACCTGCACCCGGTCGGCCTCCGGCACGCCCATCAACTCGGAGATGACGTCCATCGGCAGCTTGCCGGCGAACTCGTCGACGAAGTCGACGGTGCCGACGGTGTCGCTGCTGCGGACCTTCTCCAACATCGCGTCCAGGTGGCGGGTCGCGATCTCGGTCACCCGCGGCTCCAGCTCGCGGATGCGTCGCGGCGTGAACCCCTTGGACACCAGCGTGCGCAGTCGCAGATGGTCCGGGTCATCCATGGCCAGAAAGGACATCGTCTTGGACGCATGCGGGCCGCGCGACGCCGGGTCCAGTGAGACGCCGAACTTGTTCGACAACGTGGTGCTGTTACGGAAACCCTGCAGCACATCCTGGTGCCGCGAGAGCGCCCAGAAGCCCAGCTCCTCGTTGCGGTACAAGGGCGCCTCGTCGCGCAGCCGCTGGTAGTACGGGTACGGATCCTCGTGGAAGTCGTAGTCGTACGGGTCGAGCTTGACGTCGCTGATGGTCATCGGTCCTCTCCGACGCTGGGTCTCACTTGTCGTCTCCGACGACGGGTCTCATTTGTCGTCTCCGACGACGGGTCTCATTTGTCATCTCCGACGATGAGACCGACCACGTAACTCAGGCGGTCGGCGATCTGGTGGTAGGTGAACGCGCCGCTGCCGGCATTGACCAGCGCACCGAAGAACGTCATCTCCAGCGCGGCCAGGGTTCGTGGGTCGGGGTCCGGGCCGACCGCGGCCCGGATGCGGCGGTGGATCTCGCTGCCGATGCGCTCCCGCACCGCGCGCACCGCTGCGTCATTGCCGGACAACAGTGCCGTCGTGCACGCCGCGGCGACCTCCGGTTCGTCGGCGACCGTCAGCGCCATCGCCCGCAGGGTCTTCTCGACCCGGCTGCTGGTCGTGTCGTTGACATCCGTGAAGTAGTCGACCTTGCGGATCAGGTCGAGGTAGACCTCGGCGATGAGGTGGTTCTTCGACGAGAAGTACGTGTACGCCGTCGCCGGGGCCACTTTCGCCCGGGCTGCCACGGCGCGCACCGTCAGGTCGGCGTAGGACGATTCGCGCAGCATCTCGATCCCGGCGGAGAGCACCTTGCGGAAGGTCTCTTCCTGCCGCCGGTTGCGCGGTGGTCCCTGCGTCGAATCTGTGAGCGCAGCAACAGCATCACTGGACACTTGTCCAAGCTATCGGAACCTGCTGCCATCCGGCAAGTAGCGGCGTGAATATGCAGTTGAAACAGCATGCGGCTGGTCTCCGTGACGTCCGACCTTGATTCGTCCGATGGTGTGGGTCTATCGTTCGAAGCGACTATCTCGGACAGTTGTCCAGATTCACGACACAGGAGGTGGGATGGCAATCCTGGCCGATCGCGAGAGCCGGCTGCTCATCGACGGCAAGCTCGTCACCGGCAGTGCGGGTACCTTCCCCACGGTCAATCCCGCCACCGAGGAAACGCTGGGCGTCGCGGCCGATGCGAGTGCCGAGGACATGGGTGCGGCCATCGGGGCGGCGCGGCGGGCGTTCGACGAGACGGACTGGTCGACGAACACCGAGCTGCGGGTGCGCTGCCTGCGTCAGCTGCAGCAGGCCATGCGTCACCACATCGAGGACCTCCGGGAGCTGACCATCGCCGAGGTCGGCGCGCCCCGGATGCTGACCTCGGCCGCCCAGCTCGAGGGTCCTGTGGAGGACCTGAGCTTCTGCGCCGACACCGCCGAGTCCTACCAGTGGACCAGTGACCTCGGGATCGCCTCGCCGATGGGCATCAAGACCCACCGCACGATCGCCCGCGAAGCCGTCGGGGTCGTCGGCGCGATCACGCCGTGGAACTTCCCGCACCAGATCAACCTCGCCAAAATCGGGCCGGCCCTGGCGGCGGGAAACACGTTGGTGCTCAAGCCCGCTCCCGACACGCCGTGGGCTGCGGCGGTGCTCGGCGAGCTGATCGCCGAGCACACCGACTTCCCCGCCGGTGTCGTCAACATCGTCACGGCCAGCGACCACAGTGTCGGGGCGTTGCTGTCGAAGGACCCGAGGGTCGACATGGTGTCGTTCACCGGGTCGACCAACACCGGCCGGGCCGTGATGGCCGACGGCGCGGCGACGTTGAAGAAGGTGTTCCTCGAACTCGGCGGCAAGTCGGCGTTCCTCGTGCTCGACGACGCCGACCTCGCCGGAGCGTGTTCGATGGCGGCGTTCACCGCCTCGATGCACGCCGGCCAGGGCTGCGCGATCACCACCCGCCTGGTGGTGCCGCGCGACCGGTACGACGAGGCCGTGGAGGCCGCCGCCGCCACCATGGGTAGTCTCAAGCCGGGTGACCCGAACGACCCGGGCACGATCTGCGGCCCGCTGATCTCCGAGCGCCAGCGCGACCGCGTCCAGGGCTACCTGGATTCGGCGAGTGCCGAGGGTGGCCGGTTCGCCTGCGGCGGAGGTCGTCCCGCCAGCCGGGACACCGGTTTCTTCATCGAACCGACGGTGATCGCCGGGCTGGACAACACCGCCAAGGTGGCCCGTGAGGAGATCTTCGGTCCGGTCTTGACCGTCATCGCACACGACGGCGACGACGACGCCGTGCGCATCGCCAACGACTCGCCGTACGGGCTGTCGGGCACCGTGTTCTCGGCCGATGCCGACCGGGCCGCCGGCATCGCCGCCCGGATGCGGGTCGGCACCGTCAACGTCAACGGCGGCGTCTGGTACTCGGCGGACATGCCGTTCGGCGGCTACAAGCAGTCCGGCATCGGCAGGGAGATGGGTCTGGCCGGCTTCGAGGAATACCTCGAGATCAAGGCGATCGCCACAGCAGCGCAGTAACTCCGCTCGAACTCGACAGGGATCGAACCCGACAAGGAAGGCACCCGTGGGACTTTACGGAGATCAGTTCAACGAGAAGGTGGCGATCGTCACCGGGGCGGGCGGCGGTATCGGCCAGGCCTACGCCGAGGCGTTGGCACGCGAAGGCGCAGCGGTGGTCGTCGCCGACATCAACACCGAGGGGGCGCAGAAGGTCGTCGACGGGATCAAGGGTGAGGGCGGCACGGCCTTGGCGGTACCGGTCGATGTCTCTGATCCCGACTCCGCCAAAGACATGGCAGCCCAGACGCTCTCGGAGTTCGGCGGCATCGACTACCTGGTCAACAACGCCGCCATCTTCGGCGGGATGAAGTTGGACTTCCTCATCACCGTCGACTGGGACTACTACAAGAAGTTCATGAGCGTGAACCTCGACGGCGCGCTGGTGTGCACCCGGGCCGTGTACCGCAAGATGGCCAAGCGGGGCGGCGGCGCGATCGTCAACCAGTCCTCGACCGCGGCGTGGCTGTATTCGAACTTCTACGGCCTGGCCAAGGCCGGCGTCAACGGACTGACCCAGCAGCTGGCTACCGAGCTCGGCGGCCAGAACATCCGGGTCAACGCGATCGCCCCGGGCCCGATCGACACCGAGGCCAACAGGACCTCCACTCCGCAGGAGATCGTCGAGGACATCGTCAAGAAGCTGCCGCTGTCGCGCATGGGCGAGCCCGAGGACCTGGTCGGCATGTGCCTGTTCCTGCTCTCGGATCAGGCCAAGTGGATCACCGGCCAGATCTTCAATGTCGACGGCGGACAGATCATCCGCTCATGAGCGAACCCAAGCTCGGCTACATCGGCCTGGGCAACCAGGGTGCGCCGATGGCCAAGCGCCTGGTCGACTGGCCGGGCGGCCTCGTGGTGTTCGACGTGCGCCGCGACGCGATGACGCCGCTGGCAGAGCTCGGGGCAACGATGGCCGACAGTGTCGCCGATGTCGCCGCCGCCGACGTGATCAGCGTGACGGTGCTCAACGACGATCAGGTGCGCGAGGTGGTCGGCGAGCTCGGTGAGCATGCCAAGGCCGGAACCGTCATCGCGATCCACTCGACGATCGAACCGGAGACCGCTCCTGAACTGGCAGACCAGTTGCGCAGCAGGGGTGTCCACGTCGTGGATGCCCCCGTCAGCGGTGGAGCCGGTGCAGCAGACAAGGGCGAACTGGCCGTCATGGTCGGTGCGGACGACGAGGCCTACGACATCGTCAAGCCGGTGTTCAAGAAGTGGGCTTCAATGGTGGTGCGGGCCGGCGAACCAGGTGCGGGCACCCGGATGAAACTGGCCCGCAACATGCTGACCTTCGTCGGCTTCGCCGCCGTGTGCGAAGCGCAACGCCTGGCGGAGGCGGCCGGCATCGATCTGCAGAAGCTCGGACGGGTGGTGCGGCACAGCGACGAGCAGAGCGGTGGGCCCGGCGCGATCATGTACCGCGACGACACCACCCCGCTGGCGCCGGACCACTTCCTTCACGACATGTTCGTCCACACCCGGGGGCTGGGGGAGAAGGACCTGCGCCTGGCCTTGCGCCTCGGTGAGGCCAACGGAGTGCAGCTTCCGCTGGCCGAAATCGCCCTGCGGGATCTGGCCGCCGGCCTCGGCGTGCCACACACGACCTCGACGGTGAAGGAGTAACGCGGATGGACGAGACGCGCCGCAGAGGCCTGGAGAAGATGAACGAGGTGTACGGCTGGGAGATGCCCAACGTCGAGGGCGATCCGTACTTCGACCTCACCGTCGACCACCTCTTCGCCAACATCTGGACCAGGCCGGGCCTGTCGATGCGGGAGAAGCGGATGATGACGCTGACCGTGGTGACCGCGGTCGGCAATGCCGATCTGGCCGAGATCCAGGCCAACGCCGCTCTGGCCAACGGGGAGCTCACCGTCGAGGAGCTCAAGGAGATGGCGGTCTTTCTGACCCACTACCTGGGCTTTCCGCTCGGATCGAAGCTCGACGGCGTCGTCTCCAAGGTGGCCAAGCAGCGCAAGAAGGCTGCCGAGAAGGGGCAGGCCGAGGACAAGCGGGCGAATGTCAACGCTGCGGTGAACATGCATTCGGGAGGTCGTCTCGGTGATGAGTAGGTACGCAGCGCTCTCCCGCGAGGAACTCGCTGTCCTCGTCCCGGAGTTGCTGCTCATCGGTCAGTTGATCGACCGGTCCGGAATGGCTTGGTGCATCTCGTCGTTCGGCCGCGAGGAGATGTTGCAGATCGCGATCGAGGAGTGGGCCGGCGCCAGCCCGCTGTACACCAAGCGGATGCAGAAGGCGCTCGACTACGAAGGCGTCGACATCGTCACCGTTTTCAAGGGTTTGCAGCTGGACATCGGCGCGCCGCCGCAGTTCATGGATTTTCGGTACACCGTGCACGACCGGTGGCACGGCGAGTTCCACCTCGACCACTGCGGCGCCCTGCTCGACGTGGAACCGATGGGCGAGGACTACGTGCGCGGGATGTGCCACGACATCGAGGATCCGACGTTCGACGCCACCGCGCTCGCCACCAATCGTCGATGCCAGGTGCGTCCGATCCACCGGCCGCCGCGCACGCCCTCAGACCGGCATCCGCACTGCGCGTGGACGGTGATCATCGACGATTCCCACCCCGAGGTGGACTTCATCCCGCAGCTCGACATCGTTGCGGCCACCAACGCGCACAACACCGTGCTCGAGCCGATCGATCGCGACGACGACGGGTTGGCCGATTATGCGGGGCCGCTGCTGTCGGACGTGGACTTCGGTGCGTTCTCCCATTCGGCGTTGGTGCGCATCGCCGACGAAGTGTGTCTGCAGATGCACCTGTTGGTGCTGTCATTCAATCTCGCGGTCCGTGCGCGCGCCAACGGCGATGTCGCGCTGGAGGAATCGATTCGATACAAGGCGCTGACCGGTATCGCCGGTGTGGCCGCCGACCGTATTCGCGCAGCGTTGGGAATTCCCTCCGACGCCAAGGGCGCGTTGCGGGTGCTGGAGCTGCACCCGCTACTCAATCCGGCGGCCTACGTCTTCGCCGACATCGATCCCGAGTACGTGCATGTGCGGCGCTCGCCGGCCCATGACGACGGAGCATGGATCTCACTGGTGTCGCCCGCGGCCGACCGGCCGGTTCAGGCGATCGTCCAGGCCGTCGACCCGCACCTGCGGGCCGAACTCAGCGGCACCGAAAACGATTGGACAGTAAGGGTCGTCACCGCAGACACCGCTGCCGAGGAATTCTCCGAGGTCTCGGTGTGCAAGGTCTCGGGTGGGGCATCCTGGGTCTTCGAAGACCGGAGGTCGCTTCCGCTGACGGTGGTTTAACCCGGCCGCAGCGCCCTGCCGACCCACCGGTGTAGGTACGCGCGAAGCTCCTGACCGCGGCGCGGCGGTCGGCCCGGGTCGATGACGAACGACTGGATGATGCGCAGCAGGTGCTCGGCCAGTTCCTCGAGATCGGCCTCGCTGTAACCTGCCGCGGCCCAGTCGACGTCGAGGCGCTGGACCATGTCGCGGGCGAAGCGCAGGGCCACATCGGAGGTGACCGATTCGGCGTGCTGGGAGCCGCCGGGCACCATGAGCATTCCGATGTACTTCTCCCGGGGTAGCCACTCCAGTGCAGCGGCCACGGCTTCGGTGACCGCTTCGGGTGGGCTGGTGATCCCTGCGACGTGCTCGGTCAAGCGCTCCAGGAATCCGTCGACCGCATGCACCGCCGCGGCGACCAGAAGTGCCTCGGTACTGGCGAAATAGCGATAGACGGTTTGGCGGGTCACCCCGACGGTGCGGGCCACGTCGCTGATGCTGAAGTCCGCGCCATGAAGTTCGATGGTCTTGCCGGCAGCGTCCAGGATGCGTGCGATGGCCTCCTCATCCGAGGCCGGCTTGGCTCCGGACCAACCGTGGGTGCGCACGGATGCACTCTAGCCACCGCCGGCATTCACCGTTGAGGCTGCGCTGGCGGCGGGCGTCACTCGCACTTTCCCGCCGTGGATGCACTCTCAACGCAGGTTCTAGCGGTAGGAGACCTCGAGTTCCTTGACGCCGTTGATCCACCCTGAGCGCAGCCGCTTCGGCTCTGCCAGTTTGGCGATGTCGGGAACCTGGTCGGCGAGCTCGTCGAAGATCAGTTTGATCTCCATGCGGGCCAGGTTCGCCCCGATGCAGTAGTGCGCTCCGTTGCCGCCGAATGCCAGGTGCGGGTTGGGATTACGCAGGATGTCGAACTCGAACGGCCGGTCGAAGACGTCCTCGTCGAAGTTCGCTGAGCTGTAGAACAATCCCGCGCGCTGGCCCTCCCGGATCGTCACCCCGCCCAGTTCGACGTCCTCCAGGGCGGTGCGCTGAAAGCAGTGCACCGGAGTGGCCCACCGGATGATCTCGTCGATTGCGCTGTCGGGGCGTTCCCGCTTGAACAACTCCCACTGGTCCGGATTGTCGAAGAACGCGTTCATGCCGTGGGTCATCGCGTTGCGGGTGGTCTCGTTGCCGGCCACCGCCAGCAGGATCACGAAGAACGCGAACTCCACGTCCTCCATCGCCTCGCCATCGATGTCGGCCTGGACCAATCGCGTCACGATGTCGTCGGCAGGACAGCGGCGCCGTTCCTCAGCCATCGTGTACGCGTAGCCCATCAGTTCTGCGTTGGCGGTGGTCGGGTCGGAGTCGAAGTCCGGGTCGTCGGTGTTCATGATGCAGTTCGTCCAATGGAAGAGCCGCTCGCGATCCGCCTCCGGTACTCCGATCAGATCCGCGATGGCCTGTAGCGGCAGGTTCATCGCGACGTCGGCAACGAAGTCACCGGAGCTCTTGGCGGCCGCGGCGGCGACGATTTCCCGGGACGCGACGGCCAGCTTCTCCTCGAGCGCGGCGACGGCGCGCGGGGTGAACAGCCGCGACACGATCTTGCGTAGCCGGGTGTGTTCAGGTGCGTCGTGGTTGATCAGCAGCGCCTTGGTCAGATCCAGCTGTTCTGCGGTGACCCCGTCGGGCAGCCGCATCACCGCACCCTTGCGGTTGGTCGACCACTGTCCGCTGTTGCGGGAGATGTCCTTGATGTCGGCGTGACGGGTGATCACCCAGTAGCCGCCGTCGTCGAAGATCGTGTCGGTCTGCTCGTTCCACCAGACCGGCGCGGTCTTGCGCAGCTGCGCGAACTCCTCGACGGGAATGCCTTCGACGAGGACGTCGGGGTCGGTGAAGTCATAGCCTCGGGGCAGAAAAGGGCAGCTCGCAGCGGTGGTCATGGTGATCGCTCCTGTGTGACGTACAACACTTCGCTACGACCATACACTAGCTCGACAAACTGTATGGCCGAGCGATCGGCGTCGAAGGTGTTCGCGGTGCCGGGACGCTCGGCGTCAGTGAGGGAGCGGTGGCTGCCCCACCTGGCGGGCGGGCATTAGGGTGGTGACCTGTGCACGTCCTGGTGGTCGGATCCGGAGCCCGTGAACACGCGCTGCTGCTTGCGCTGCGCCGAGACCCGGAGGTCGACACGGTGTCGGTCGCGCCCGGCAATGCCGGGACCGCGGCCGTGGCCGACCAGTACGAGGTCGACGTGACGTCCGGCGAGGACGTCACCGCGCTGGCCACCCGGATCGGCGCCGATCTGGTGGTCGTAGGACCCGAGGTGCCGCTGGTGCTCGGGGTGGCCGACGCGGTGCGCGCGGCCGGAATCGACTGCTTCGGCCCGACCAGAGAGGCCGCCCGCATCGAGGGGTCGAAAGCGTTCGCCAAAGACGTCATGGCCGCTGCCGGCGTACGGACGGCGACCAGCGAGATCGTCGACAACCCCGCCCACCTCGACACCGCACTGGACCGCTTCGGTCCCCCGGGCGGGTTCGCGGCCTGGGTGGTCAAGGACGACGGTCTGGCCGCCGGTAAGGGCGTGGTCGTCACCGCTGACCGCGACGCTGCCCGCGCACATGCCGCGAGCCTGCTCGAGGCCGGTCATCCTGTGCTGCTCGAGTCCTTTCTCGACGGGCCCGAGGTGTCGCTGTTCTGCGTCGTGGACGGCGACGTCGTCGTCCCGTTGCTGCCCGCCCAGGACTTCAAACGGGTCGGTGACGGGGACAGCGGACCCAACACCGGCGGCATGGGGGCCTACACCCCGTTACCGTGGCTGCCCGGTGAGGTGACGGCGAGCATCGTCGACGAGATCGTCAAACCCGTTGCCGCGGAACTGGTCAGCCGCGGCTGCCCGTTCTCAGGCCTGCTCTATGCCGGGCTGGCCGTCACCTCGCAGGGGCCCGCGGTGGTCGAATTCAATTGCCGCTTCGGCGATCCGGAGACCCAGGCGGTCCTGGCTCTGCTCGAGTCCCCGCTCGGTCAACTGCTGCGTGCCGCTGCCACCGGTGAACTGTCCGGCCAACCGCCCCTGCAGTGGCGTGACGGCGCGGCGGTCGCGGTAGTGCTGGCCGCCGAGAACTACCCCGGCCGGCCGCGAGTCGGTGACGTCATCCAGGGCGCGGACGGCGACGGCGTTCTGCATGCGGGTACCGCCCGGCGCGACGACGGGGCCGTGGTGTCCTCCGGCGGCCGAGTGCTTTCGGTGGTCGGCGTCGGTGACGACCTGGCCGCGGCGCGTGACGCCGCATACGCCCGGATCGGCTCGATCCGCCTGCCCGGCAGTCACTTCCGCAGCGACATCGGCCTCGCCGCTCAGGAGGGCCGGATCTCGGTCTAGGCCGTCAGCAACGGCGCCGCCCAGACCAATTCCGAGCTGAGTTGCGACGACCAGTACGCGGCGTTGTGGCCACCGGGTGTGAAGCCGCCCGCCGGTGGATTCGGCAGCTGGGCGATGAACTGCCGGGTCGCCGCGGAAAATGGGTCGTCGTCACCGCAGTCGATGCGCAACGGAATGCCGTCGAGCGACGCCAGCCCCCACACGCTGTTGGCGGCATAGTCGTCGGGCCCGTCGAACGCCCCCGGCGCGGCCGCACCGGCACTCGTCCACAGCGCCGGGCTGACCGCGCAGATCGCTGCGGTGCGTGCCGCGCCGAGCCGGGAACCCAGCAGCATCGCGCCGTATCCGCCCATGGACCAACCGAGGAAGGCCACCCGCGACGTGTCCACACCGTGGTCGGCGAGTAGCGGGACGAACTCGTCGAGCACCATCGCCCCCGAGTCGTCTCCGGAGGCGCGCCGATGCCAGTAGCCGTTCCCCCCGTCGACGGCAGCCAGCGCGAACGGAGCCACCCCGGCGGCCACCGCGTCAGCCAGAAACCGTTCGGCGCCCATCGACATCACCGTCTGCGCATTGGAGTCCTTGCCGTGCAGAAGGATCACTGGACGCAGCGGCTCGGTCTGCCCCGGCGGGCGCGCGATGATCCAGTTGGTCGACGCACCGCCGCGGGCCGCCGAGCTGAACGACCCCGACTCGTACGTCGGACGCGGTGGTGCCAGAGGTGCCGGCGGTACGGCTGCGGCGGGGGTGCTCGCCAGTGCGGAGCCCGCGGTGCAGGCGCCCAGCGCCGCGAGGCCGGTGCGTAACCCCAGGCGCAGTGCCGCGCGGCGGTTGATGGCAGACATGCGCGCCATCATGCCACCGCTCCGAGCTGAGGATTAGCTGGTGATTGGTCAAAAGGCCGATGCGCAAACCCTGTGACTGGCAGCATGCAAAGAGTGACGGCTGCGGTCACTCCCAAGGGAGAACGACGGCGGTGCGCGCTGGTCAGCGCCGCTGCCGATCTTCTCTGCGAGGGTGGCTTCGACGCGGTACGCCACCGAGCCGTCGCGCGCCGGGCCGGGCTCCCGCTGGCGTCGACGACGTACTACTTCTCGTCGTTGGACGATCTCATCGCCAAGGCGGTCGAATACGTCGGAACGCAGGAGACGCAACAGCTTCACGACAAGGTCGCCATGCTGTCCCGGCGCCGGCGCAGTGCGGAGTCCATCGCCGACATCCTCGTCGACCTGCTCGTCGGCGACAGCCCCGAACGGGTCAGCGAATATCTCATCTCGCGCTACGAGCGGTTGATCGCCTGTGCCCGGCAGCCGGGTTTGCGCAATGTGCAGCGTCATATCCTCAAGCAGCGCACCGAGGCCGTCGTCGAGATCATCGAGCGGTCCGGCAGATGTGTGCGCCCCGAGTTGGTGAGCGCGCTCGTCTGCGCGGTCGACGGAGCAGTGGTCGCCGCGCTCGTCGGTGACGGAGTGAGTCCGCGCGAGACGGCCAGAGCGACGTTGATCGGCGTGATCGACGTGCTGGCGCCGATCGTCTCGTTTGCGAAGTGACCAGCTTGGTTATTTCCCTGTCCGTGGCGATCGGTAAATCCCTGGGTGGTGTCGTCGACGCGGCGCTGGACCGGTCCGTCGTGCTGGGTTACACCAAACTCGGCTCCGGCGTGCGCCGCCTGTGGTGGCCGGCTGACCCGGCGACGAACGCCATGGCGGGCAAGCGGGTGGTGGTCACCGGCGCGACGTCGGGTATCGGGGAGGCGATGGCCGGTAGCTTCGCGCGACTCGGCGCCACCGTGCACCTGCTCGGCCGCGACGCCGCCAGGGTGAGCCGTAGCGCAGGCGCGGTCCGCGCCTCGGTCCCCGACGCGGAGGTCGTGGAAGAAGTCTGCGACGTGTCCGACCTCGACGCGGTACGGGGCTGGACGACTGATCTGTCCGGCCGCGTCGACGCGCTGCACGGGTTGGTGCACAACGCGGGCCTGATGCCCAAGCGTCGCGACGAAACTCCGCAGGGGCATGAGATCCAGCTCGCCTGCCATGTCCTGGGTCCGCACTTGATGACTGTGCAGCTGCTGGATCTGCTGCAGGTACCGGACCGGGCTGCCGTGGTGTTCATGTCCTCTGGCGGGATGTACACCGCACCGTTGCAACGCTGGTCGGTTGACGAACTCGAATCCCGCGACGGCCCCTACAACGGCGTCCGGACCTATGCCCGGACGAAGCGGATGCAGGTTGTGCTCGCCGATGAATGGGCGAAGGCCATGACGGGCAGCGGCGTTCATGTCTACAGTGCCCATCCGGGATGGGTCGAGACGCCGGGGGTGGCCGAAGCCCTGCCGGTGTTTCGTAGCGTCACCAAGCCGCTGCTGCGGGGCGCCGAGGACGGAGCCGACACCGCGGTGTGGCTGGTGGCGACGTGTCCGGAGTCGAAACCGGGTCACTTCTGGCACGACCGCGTGCAGCGGCCGACGACGTTCGGTTGGCAACGGCACCAGGACCCGCGAGCCGCCGCTGCCTTTCTGAACCAGGTGTCGGCGCTGACCGGCACCGAGCGCAACGTAGTGTCCGAGCACAACTGATCATCTGGGGGAGGCGCGATGTCGGAGTCGGTCGCAGGTCAGCAGACCGAGGAGAACACCCCCGAGCTCAAGCGTGTGATGGGCCCGGGGCTGCTGCTGTTGTTCGTCGTCGGTGACATCCTCGGTACCGGCGTCTACGCGCTCGTGGGCGACGTGGCGGGCGAAGTCGGTGGGGCGGCGTGGCTCCCGTTCCTGGTCGCCTTCGCCGTCGCCACCGTCACCGCGTTCAGCTACCTGGAGCTGGTGACCAAGTACCCACAGGCTGCGGGCGCAGCGTTATACGCGCACAAGGCATTCGGCATCCATTTCGTCACGTTCCTCGTCGCGTTCGTGGTCATGTGCTCCGGAATCACCTCGGCCTCAACGGCATCGCGTGCTTTCTCGGCGAACTTCTTCGAGGGCATCGGCATGGCCGAGCCGTCGAAGCTCGGGGTGGCGCTGCTGGCACTGGGTTTCATGGCGGCGCTGGCAGCCATCAACTTTCGTGGTGTCGGTGAGAGCATCAAGCTGAACGTGGTGCTGACCATCGTCGAGATCACCGGTCTGGTCGCCGTGATCATGGTCGGCATGTGGGCGTTCAGCGGCGGTGACGTCGACTTCTCGCGGGTCGTCGCGTTCGACACCGCCGACCAGAAGAACACCTTCATGGCCGTCACCGCAGCGACGTCGTTGGCGTTCTTCGCGATGGTCGGCTTCGAGGACTCGGTAAACATGGCCGAGGAGACCAAAGACCCCGTCAAGACGTTCCCGAAGATCCTGCTGTCAGGTCTGTCGATCGCCGGGATCGTCTACATCCTGGTGTCTATCGTGGCCGTGGCGCTCGTGCCCGTGGGTGAACTGCAGGCCAGCGACACCCCGCTTGTCGAGGTGGTGAAAGCGGGCGCACCTGGGCTGCCCATCGACGAGATCTTCCCGTTCATCACCATGTTCGCCGTGTCGAACACCGCGCTGATCAACATGTTGATGGCCAGCCGCTTGATCTACGGGATGGCCCGCCAGCATGTGTTGCCACCGGGACTCGGGGTGGTGCATCCGACCCGTCGCTCGCCCTGGGCGGCCATCATCTTCACCACCGTGATCGCGTTCGGCCTGATCATCTACGTCTCGACCGCCGCCAGCGACAACGCGATCTCGGTGCTCGGCGGCACCACGAGCCTGCTGCTGCTGGCGGTGTTCGCGGTTGTCAACGTCGCCGTGCTGGTGCTCCGGCGCGACGTCCGGCAGGCCGGCGGCTACTTCAAGACCCCGACGGTGCTGCCGGTCATCGGCTTCCTCGTTTCGCTGTATCTCGTGACGCCGCTGTCGGGCCGACCCGCGCAGCAGTACCTCGTTGCCGGGGCGTTGGTGATCATCGGCATCGTGTTGTTCTTCGTCACCCAGTTGATCAACCGGCAGCTCGGCATTCGCGACGGCCACATCACCGACCCGACGCACCTGGGGTCCGGGCCGGACTGAGCGGCAGTCGGGCGCTCGCCGTCACTCCGAGTGCCGACAGTTCGCGCCGGACGCTGGGTGCCGTCTGGCGCTCGGGGGGCTCGCGTCGGGGGCGGCGTGCCTCAGTAGGGCTCGCCGACCATCACAGGTGATCACACTTATCCACAGGGCGCCCAACTTGTGTTGGCCGCATGTCGGCGGGTCGACATAAAATCGAACACGTGTTCGACGAATCGCTGCCGGAGATTCCCTCCCTGGGGAAACTGAGTGCGCGCGAGCTCGTTGACGCGGCGCGGGGCTGGGCGCGGGCGGAGAACGCGGCGGGCGCGCGCAAGCTGGCGGTGATGGCCGAACTCTTCGCCCGCCGCACCGGTCTGGCTGCTGAGGAGCGAGAAGACTGGTGGGTCGATCCGGATGCCGCGGTGGCCGCCGAGCTGGCCGCCGCTCTCGATCTGACGCAAGGGCTGGCGTTGGCTCAGACCCACCGTGGGGTGGCATTGCGTGACCGGCTGCCCAGAGTGGCGGCGCTGTTCGAGGCCGGCCTGATCAACGACATCCTGGTGCGCGCCATCGTGTGGCGCACCTACCTGATCGACGACGAGACCGCGATGGCGGCCGTGGACGCAGACCTCGCCGAGGTGATCACCGGCTGGGGACCTCTGTCGGCGCCCAAAGTCGAACGTGCCATCGACGCGATCGTCGACCGCCACGACCCGGGGGCGCTGCGACGCAGCCGCGAATCGGGCTCGTCACGCACGGTGGAATTCGGCGGCCCGAAGGACGTTCCGGGCATCACCAGCCTGTACGCGCGAATGAATGCCGCCGACGCCGCAGCCATGAGAGCGCGGGTGGAGGACCTGGCTCACAGCGTCTGCGAGGCTGATCCGCGCAGCCTCGACGAGCGACGCAACGACGCCTTCGCGGCCCTCGGTCTCGAGATGGACAGCCTGCCTTGTCAGTGCGGCACGGAGGGCTGCGAGGCGGCCGGCAGGCGGCCCGCCCGCGACACCACCATCTACGTCATCGCCGAGCGGGCCGCCATAGCCGAAGCAGCAGATGCCTCAAATCCCGATTCCACTCACAGGCTCGACGACGATGCCCAGCGCGATTGCGAGGAAGTGACGCGCGACAGGGCGGCTGGACCGGCTGAGGCTGCCGTGGCTGGGTCGGCTGGACCGGACGTGGCTGGGTCGGCTGGACCGGACGTGGCTGGGTCGGCTGACATGGCTGGGCCGGCTGGACCGGATGTGACCGGCGCGGCTGACATGACTGGGGCGGCTGGACCGGATGTGGCTGGTCCGGATGCAGCTGAGCCGGACGTGACGGGCGCGGCTGAATGCAAGGCGCCGAAGGCTCTGCCGGCCTTCATATTTGGTGCCGGTGTCACTCCGAACTGGCTCCTGGCTCAGGTGATGGACGGCGCCCGGTTCCGTGAGGTGCTTCACCCGGGGATCACCGATCCCGAACCCCGCTACACTCCATCTGCCGCCACCGCCGCGTTCGTCCGCTGCCGTGACCTGACCTGCCGGTTCCCTGGCTGCGATCGGCCCGCCTCACTGGCCGACATCGACCACACGGTGCCTTATCCGATCGGACCGACTCACCCGTCGAAGCTTAGGTGCTAGTAAACTACCCTCATGGCGAAGGTAAAGAGTCCAGGTCAGCGCGTCGGGGTGCGGTCAGTGGCGATCTATGCCCGAATTTCGGCGGATGTGGAGGGCACCGGGCTCGGGGTGGCGCGGCAGTTGGAAGATTGCCGCAAGCTCGCCGCCGATCGGGGCTGGCCGATCGGCGATGAATATGTCGACAACGACGTTTCGGCCTACTCCGGTAAGCCGCGCCGCGAGTATGCCCGCATGTTGGCCGACCTGACATCCGGTGCCCGGGATGCGGTGATCGTGTACAACCTCGATCGGCTGCACCGCCGGCCAGTCGAACTGGAAGAATTCGTGACGCTGTGTGAATCGTCGGGCGTGCGCGATGTCGCTACCGTGACCGCCGACATTGACCTGGGTAATGATGACGGGCTGTTCATGGCCCGCATCTTTGCCGCGTTTGCTGCCAAAGAATCCGGGCGCAAATCCGCCCGCGTGCGTCGCAAGCTGTTGCAGAACGCCGAACAAGGACTGCCGCACGGCTCGGTACGCCCATTCGGGTACGAGTCCGACAAGATCACCCTGCGCGACGCTGAGGCCAAGGTCATTCGCGAGATGGTCGACCGCTACCTGGCCGGCGCCTCGATCCGGTCATTGACCATCTGGCTCAACGATGCCGGCATTGCCCCGGCCGTCGCGAAGTCGTGGCAGACCTCCGCGGTACGCCAAATCCTTACCTCCGGGCGTATCGCTGGCCTGCGCGAGCACCACGGCGAGGTGATCGGCCCCGCGACCTGGACAGCGATCATCACTCCGGCCGAACGCGACCGCATCTTGGCCCGCATGGCGACCCGGGCACTGACCAAAACCCGCGCCCCACGCACCTACCTTCTGTCGGGCATGTTGCGCTGCGGGCGCTGCGGGAATCGATTGTTTTCCCAAGCACGCCACAGCAATCCAGACAACCGGGTCCGCCGCTACGTGTGTTTGAAAGGCCCCGATCACGGCGGCTGCGGCCGTCTGACGGTGGTGGCGTCGCCGGTCGAGGAACTGCTCACTGATGCTGTGTTGACCCGGTTGGACTCCCCGCAGCTCGCGGAGGCATTGGCAGGTAAGTCCAGTGTGGATGCTGATGTCGCCGCATTGGCGACCCAGCTGGAAGCCGACCAGGCCCGCTTGGATGAGCTTGCCGGACTGTATGCCGCCGGCGCGGTGTCTGCGCGGGAATGGATTGCCGCCCGCGACCCCATCACCGAGCGGATCGCCCAGGCTCGCCGCGACATCGCGCACGCTACCGACACTAGCTCGGTGGTGGATCTGGCTGGCTGCGGCGAGGTGCTGCGCGGCCAATGGGACGACCTCG
The DNA here is from genome assembly GCF_041902445.1 of Mycobacterium sp. G7A2. Lineage (NCBI taxonomy): Bacteria > Bacillati > Actinomycetota > Actinomycetes > Mycobacteriales > Mycobacteriaceae > Mycobacterium > Mycobacterium sp. G7A2. Next base: position 851,287 of record NZ_CP169251.1, read on the forward strand.
ACATCGACCGCCAACAAGCCATCATCAAATCAGTGCTCGATCACGCCGTCATCGCACCCGGCAACCCCGGCTCGCGCAGCCTCGACATCAATCGCGTCCAGCCAGCGTGGCGCATCTAGATGTCGTTCGGCGTGCCGTTGGCTTCTCGGATTTGAGCCAGCGTCGGTCGATCGCCAGTTCGCCCGGGGACGCGCCCACCGAGCGAGCGGCTGGCCAGGTCGGCGACGATTGACACGTATCGACGCGCTTCTCGTGCGGCTTTGCTTGCGCCCCAGAAACACTCCACTGGGAACCCTCCGCTTGCCGAACGTTTCAGGTGTGTCGTGGATATTGGTACCCGTCGCGGAGATCGGGCCGAGAGTCGATGTGTGCCCACAACTTTGACGAGTACGTTTTGTCCCTGCGGATGGTGTCGACGAGGTCGGCGAGCATCACCAGCCATGCCCATGGTGAGGCTGTCTGATATAGCTGCGGCTCGACGTGCTTGAATTTGTTGAGTACTGGTGGCGGGACGTCGGGAACGCGATGCCATACACGTGAGTGGTGAGCGCAGATGTTGCGCAGGACGACCATCGATCTCATGAGTGATGCGGTAAATCCGGAGTGGGGAAACCCGAAGGTTTTGCACACGGCGGTGCGCACGGTGTGCTGATCGAGCAGTCCATACATCTTCGACAGTGTTCCGAAGCTGAACACCTCCACCGCTGCCCATACCGGCGGCGTCTCGTTCTTTGCGGTGTGATGCGCCACGAATTTCTCTTTTGAGCGGGTGAGTTCGTCGTGGATGTCGGCGATCAGCAAATCGCGAAGAACGTTGCCGTAGCGGTCTCGCCTGTCGATGTAGGACGCCGGTTCCAGATAGCTATCCACCGGCATATGCATTGCGATGTAGTAGGCAAAGCGCGAACGGAAGGTCACTTCCAGGATCGACAGTCCCTCCATCAGGATGCAGCGAAGTTCGTGGTCGAAAGTGTAGGTCGCAGTGATCTGTGCCACGGTGCCGCCGGCGGTGAACCGGTTGTCCCCGTGTCCGGGCCGGACCTGGAAGTATCTCCAGTAACCCGAGAGTCGGTAGTAGTTGTTGTCGATCAGCAGGCGTACCGCTGCGTGGTACTCGGCCTTGCGCTGCTCGTAATCGTCGTCCGGTGGCAGCGGGATGGGCAGTCCTCGTTGGACCAGCAGCTCGATCTGCTTGTCAATCGGCAGTGCGGGTTTGGCCATTCCGGGGATACTAGCCAATAAAAAGCCCCGCCTGGTTGGGGAAGCTTGCGCTCTAGCCCTGGCGGGGTCTGTTAACTACAACCTACACGACTTTGGCGACAATGAAAACTGCCCGTGCATCGCGATGTTCACCACTGTAGATCACAGTATGTCGGGGAGGTTACCCGCTGTTGACCGTTCGTATGCATCGAAATGCCTGATGAGGTCGGTGTTCCGATGCCCACCAGTTGAGCGTCGGGGCCGACGAACGTCGGGGGCAGATACGACGTCATCGCTCGGGTAACCGTGTGCCGACCGAGGGGTCTGCCCGGCCAGCGGCGGGACTAGCAATGGGGACGACCCCGTCTGCCCGAGCAGTCGCGACGTGGTCACAGCGAACGGTGCGTTGCTGGGCATCTTCACGCCGGAACGTGATCCGCCGAGACCGTTCTCAGACGCACGAGGCAAGCACGCGGCGGCCAGCGTGCCTAGCCGATAGACAGCCTGCGCGAGATGGTGGTGTGCGCCCCCGTTCGGGATCAGTATCCACGTAGATCTTTGATCTCCGGGGGAACGTTGGTTGCGTGCTGTTTTGTCCAGGTGCCGTCGTTGTCGGGCGCGACGTGGAAGGTTCCTACGTCGCTGGACAGGATCCACAGCTGATTAGGTTCTGTCGATAGCCAGGTGAACAGCACGCCGTGGCGGGTGCTGTAGGCGGCATCGTCGCGGTAGACCTCGTTGCCGTCTTTGTCGCGGATGACATCGACCAACGTTTTCACGGTGTTCTGAGGAGCGCCGTCCTCGGCGTAGGCGGTATAGAGCCCTGATGGCGAGGGTTTCGGTTCGCCGGGGCGCACGGCGCGCTCATCGGTCTCGCTGTCGCGACCGAAGAGGCCGCAGCCCACAACGGCCGCAGCTACGGCGAGTACCAGCGTCACAGTGGTGACGATTCGGAATGTCATTGGTACGGGTAGCCTTTCGCGGTGACCAAAGCTCCGCTTTGGTCGAGGACAAACTCGGTTTGACTGTGCCAGCCGATGTGAATCTGGTAAGGGTGCGCCTGACCGAGGGTGATGATCTCGGCGATTCGGTCTTTGAACGTGTCCGTCGCATACTGAGCGTTGGCATCGATGATGTCGTTCCACTGATAGCCGCCGTCGACCGTCACCTTGTACGTGCCGGCGGATAGCGGTTCCACGTGGGTTGTCCCGTTGATTCTGAAGCCGCCCGCGTCATCGTTGGTGCCGTTGAGGTACTGGTATCCGGTGATGGATTCGCCGTTCTGCGTTGTCGCCGCGAACTGCGCAGAGTAGTCACGCTGCGCCCCGTGGCCGGCCAAGTACTCGTTGAGTGACTGTTGCGCCTGGCCACGTACCTGGCCGTCGAGTTCTCGGGCCAGCCCGTTGTGGTCCATCATGTACTGCGACCATTCGGGGTTGTCCTGGATGGTCCAGTCACGGCCACCGCCAACCAGGTAGCGATCGAGGATGGCCCGTCCCGCCCAGTCGCTGTCGAGCCAGTCAGCGCCGCCGCTGTCTCCGCCTTCGGGTCGCCGGAACAAGCCATCGTCGCGCACCCGCCGCCCGTACTCGCCGTCGGGATCGCGTTCGCGTCCGTCGGGATGGCGGGCGTCCCGATCGCGGGTTTCGCTGTCGACGAGCTGGACGGTGCCGTCGTGGCCACCGTTCTCCTCGACGAAGGTGATTCCGTCGAGTTCGGTGGCTTTGGCGGTGATCCGCCGGCCGATTAGGGTGTCGGTGGCTACGAGTTGTTCAGTGTTCCACCGGATGTTCTCGGTGTGCTCGGCGGCGGCAGTGTGGCGGGCGGCGATGGTCGACAAATCGAGGCGCCGAGTATCGGTCACGCTCAAGTCGTCGCCGACCCGAAACCCGTCGGCTTCGGCTTCGGCGATCGCTTCCAGCGCAGCCCGCTGGGCCGCCCGCAGATCGTCGGCGCCGGCCTGCGCTAGGTCGGCAGCGGCGCGCACGGTGTCACCGGCCGCGCGTACGACGTTGGTGTCCTGTGTGACCCGGTCGAGTGCGGCGTCTTTGGCGGTGCCTTCCCAGTCGGTGCCACCGGGCGCGGCGATGTTGCGGCGGTGCTGTTCGAACAGTTCCTCAGATTCACTGGCTGATATTCGCCATCGCGCTGCCGCGTGCTCAAGGTGGGTCCTGTCCCAGGTTTCGATCTGTGAGCGCGTCAGTAGCGCACCTACTGGTGTTGTCACCGCGCTCATATAGTCCTCGTCACGTTCTCGGCGGCGGCCTCGTCGCTGTGGGTGTACACCGTCGCCGCGGTCCGCAGATCACTGCCCTGGCCCGCGACCCGTCGGGATTGGCCAACCCGCAGCGCGGCCAGCGCGCGGTCCAGCGCCGCCACACCAGCATGGCTTGGCTGGCTCCCTCCTGCGTTACCACCGGAGTCGGTGGCAAGTCCTTGCGCGATCTCCGCACTGCCGACCGCAGCCTTATCGAGCCCCGCCGCGTCAACGGCCAGCCGATCTGTCACCACATCCCCCTCGACCACAGATAGCTATCCAGCACAGTATCACCTGACCACCACACTGTTCGCCAGCGTCGACGGGTTTGCTGTCACTCGATATGGCCCGCATAGGACCGGGTCGGACAGCCATCCCGACCGAGGAAACGGTGCCGTGCTCGTGGGGGCAGGGTGAAGAAGGTGAACGGCACGCCTTCGCTGGGCCAGAGGGCGCCATGCCGCATCAGCCAAGCGGCTTCAGCACTCACTGATTGTCTGAAGCTCCCCCGGCAGTGGTCGGGCGTCGACCGGCCGCAGTTCTTCGACGATCGTCTCGACTGCGCCTTGTTGGCGCATCGCCTCCGCGCGGTGCTGACCGTTCATGAACCTCAAGGGCTCGCCCGGTTCGCGGATGAGGCTGATCGGGTCCCACCACAACGACCGCGCGGCCTCAGCGATATCTGCCGGCAGGTCCGCGGGCAGATCGTGTTCGCTGCTGCCCTGCAGGGCAGCGATGCTGGCTGCGGCCCAGTCGACGGCCAGGTAACGCCCCATGTCTCGGAACGGCTGGCTGCCGGGGAGTTCACGCACCGGGATACGCCGGAGCACGACGGCATGGGTGGGAGGCGGCGGGGTGTAAGGGACGTATCCCCCGCCATGATCCCACTGGGCGCCCAGACGGTGCAGTGTTGCCAGTTCCTCGGCGTCGACCTCCCGGCAATGCGCGAACCTACCCTGGGTGTCGTAGTCGATCGCGACGACGTTCGGCCAGCCCTTGTAGCGAAGACGCGGGTTGAGCAGGTTGAAGATGAGGGTCGGCGGCGCTGTGTGCTTGCCGAAGAACTCCGCCCAGATGGTGCGTCGGTAGGCTTCGGCGGCGTTAACGTGACTGGCGCCGCGGTCACCGTCGCGCAAGGTGATCAGTGCCAGGCCGTGTCCCCGTTCGTCGCGGAACGCCTGGACGCGGGAAGTGGCGACAGCGTCGAGATGCCACATGTGGATGTCGGCCGTGCGGCCGGGGCGCTGCCACAATCTGCGCAGCGTTGCTGCTGCGTGGCGATGCCAACCAGTCATGAGATCAATTCTGACGGTGCGGCGCCCACCGTGGGTGCGACGCGCCGTGTCCTGCCGTAGCGAAGGGACGCGTGGTCATGTTGTGGCGATCTTCGGACACCGTGAGCAGGGAATCCCACCAGCGACCGCCACACCAATGCGGTCGCCGGCGGGCCGTTGGCCGGGGGGTTTTCTGGCCGCGACTGATGGTGCGCGGCGGCCAGGGGCTGGCGTCAAGGCGCGAACCGGGGTTCGCCCGCGTTGCAGCTGTGGCCTGGACATCAGCCCCCGCCCACCGCAAAGTGTCGTGATGCGCCCAGAGACCGAAAACAATGCTTGACCGGGCAACCTATCGGTAGTGCTCGCCCACGTTCGGTCAGGTGCTGCGCAGCAGGGTGGCGATATCGGCGAGAACAGCCGGGTTGGTGATGGTGACCGCGAGCTGTTGCCGCTCACAAGACTGCACAAGCCAGGCGGTGAATTCTTCACGACTGTAGGACTTTTCACTTTGGTGGTTGCTCACGTGCGCCTGTGGGTTAGCCATCGGGCACCTCGCCCTGCATGTCACGACGCTGGTTCTGTAGCGCTTCGCACGCAGTGCGTCGTTGCTGGATGCGGTGTAGTGCGGCGGTGATGGTCAGGGTGCGCTCACCGAGGCTGGTGTGGCCGGCGCGGTCGAACTCCCACGCCACCAGTTCATCGCCGTCCCCGTCTTGGGTGACCGGGTTGTGCTGGTGTGCAGTATTTTTCGCGTTCTGTTCGCGGGTCCAGGTGGCGCGATGTTGGCGTAGTGCGGTCATTGTGGTCGAGTAGCGGCGGGATTTGCTGGTGATGTGACCTCGGAACCCGAGGGTGTGCAGCCAGCGCCTGACGCCGCTGAGTCCTCTGTCGGCGAGATCGCTGATGGTGGTCAGGATTGCGCGCACATGCTCGGACACGTCCAGGTCGGGTATGGCTTCGGTGGACAGGCGGCGGGCGCTGATGCCGAGGTCGGCTAGGGATTTGGTGACGTATTTGGCGAGGTAGCGCGCTACCCGCCGGCCAGACAGTGACCGACCGGTCGACGAATCCTGCTCTGGTGACACCTTCTTCACCGGATCGGTGGGTGTGATGGGGCGGGTGTCGATTTGGCCGCCGAAGAGGATCACCCGCACGCCATCGTCCGCGCAGGGGTCGTTGACGGTCAGGCTGACGCTGCGGGCGGCGTGCTGGATGATCGCGGCGAGCTCGGTTGCGCCCACGGGTGATTCCCAGTCACTCTGCTGACTGTCGTCGTGGGGGTCCAGCCGGATCAGGGTGTGGATGTGTGGGATGGCGCGGGCTTGCAGTTCAACGACTTTGAGGAAGCTCACCCGGATCCAGTCGGGGTCGACCCCGACGGCTTTTAGGTTCTTGCGGAGTGCGCGGCGCAGGGCGATGGTGAATCGTCGCCACAGTTCGGGCAGGTGCCAGGTGAACAGCACGTGCCCGACATAGTCATAGCATTCGGCACACAATGGCTGACCGACCTGGTCGTCATCATCGTCATGGACAGTGCTGCACCACAACGGTTTTCCGTGGCGGCAGCGCTGATAGCCACCGGTGCGATGGTGGTCCCGACACACCCGCTGCTTGTGCGCGCTATCGCCTGTGGTGTGGACGGGGCCGAAGCTGGGCGCGGTCAGCGTGAGGAACACTTGCGGGCGATCGGCCACCGTGATGGGCATGTCGTGGTGGCCGCCGGCGGCACCGGCGTGCACGAGTTGCCAGGTGTCGCGGGCGTAGAGGTCCGAGCAGGAGGGGCAGATGTGGGCGCGGCGGTTGTTGCACCGCGTCCATACCACCCGCTGCCGCCCGTATTCATCGGCGCCGACCAGTTGGATGGGGTGGGCGCAGAAGCCGACCGATTCCGCACGCCGCCACCATGATTCGTACCCCATCGAGGCCGCGCGGCGCACCATCTCATCGATCACTGTGGCGGTGTCGACCGTATCCGGAATGCCGGGCAGGGCGAGTTGTGGTGGTGTGGGGTTATTCACCAGTGCCCTCGTTCGGCGTCCGGCCGCTGTCGGTGCTGCGTGGCCGCTGGTTGTGTGTCGGCCGCCGAGCGGGGCGCGGGAACTGTGTGGCGAGGGTGGTGATGTCGTGGTCGGTGACGTGGAAGGCCCGTACCCGCACGGGTTGGGTGGTTCCGTCGATGAGCATGTAGCCCACGCCCGGGGTGGCGTCGGAGATGCGGTCGCATTCCGCCCCGGCATCGCGGGCGCCTTGTCCGAGGACCATGGTGGTTTGGGTGGCTTCGGTCAGCCGCAGCCCGATCCGGACGGTGAACAGCTGCCGCACCGGGAGAGTGTCTTTGGCGGGGTCTTGCACCGCGGCCACCACCGAAATCCCCACCGCCCGGCCTTGGGAGAGCAGTAGCCCGAGCAGTTGTTCGATTTCGGTGCGGATCTTGCGGTCGGTCACATAGGCGGTGAGTGCGGCGATCTCATCGATCACCACCACAAACAACGGCTCAGATGGGGTCGGGGTGTGCAGCCGGGTGTGGCCGCGCAGCCGATTGGCCCGCTCGTGCATCACCGTGACGAGCGTGCGCAGGAGTTCGAGGGTGGTGTCGGTGGCGTCGTGGCTGAATACCGTGAACATGGGTGCGCCGGCGCCCAGTTCCATGCCGCCTTTGGGGTCGATGACACACAACCGGACCAGGCCGGTCTTGATCCCGGGCGCGATCCCGGCGATCAGCGACCACAACACGCTGCCTTTACCCGCGCCGGTCGCGCCCGCGACCAGGAGGTGATGCCCCAACAGCGGCATGTGCCAGGGGTGGCGGGTTTCGGTGATCCCGACCCGCACTGACTCCAGATCCACCGGTGTGGCCGGGGTGGGCATCGGTAGGGCGATCGGGTCGGCCAGCACATCCCCGCGCATCAGCGTGATCCGCAGTTCGCCGGGCGCGGTGGCGGTGATGGTGATCCGGTCGGCGCGCCAGGCCGCGGCCAGCGCCTCGGATTGTTTGTGCCAATCTGTCGGGGAGTGGCCGGTGACGATCCGCACCGCCAGCACATCGGTGGTTCTTCCGATCGTTACGGTGCGCAGGGTTGGTGTGAGGGTGCGGTCACCGAGTTTTGCGGTCAGTCCGTGCAGGGTGCATGTCGATTCCCAGGCGCGGGTGTAGCGCGACCAGGTCAACCAGCGGCGCCGTACCGGTTCGGTCACCCACGAGCGAAACGACCGCGGGTCCAGCCACGCCCACCCCGCATACCCGGCGCAGAACACGATCGCACAGACGATCCCGCCGCGGGGTCCGTGGGTGATGCCGAGCGCCAGGCTGGCGATGATCGGGAGACTGATGGCGGGGAACAGCACCGCCCACCACAGCAAGTATCCCGCGGCGGTGAAGAGTGACATGACCAGATCCCCGAGCCAGTCGTCATTGTCAGATTGAGTGTTGTTGGTGTTCTTATTGTTTGAAGTCATTGCAGGTGCCCTTCGTGAGCGAAGTGGTCGACGACAGACCCGGGGCCGGGCGTGACACGCTCTTGGTGCCGCGCCTCGGCCGCGGGGTGTTATTTCTGGGTGCGCGACCCCTGCTCACCTGTCGTGGCGCCGGTGATGGCATCGGCGCGGAAGGCCACGCCGCTGCGATCACCTTGCGCCCAGGGGATGGCGACCAGGCTGGTCACCGACACCGGTTGGGTGACCGTGACGTTCGGGTCTCCGGCTACCGTCACGTTCAACACTTCGCCGCCGGTGTCGTCCAATGCCAGCAGCTGCACCGAATGCTGGGGCAGGCCGGTGGAGGTGTCGATTTTGGGGCTGCCCGTCTCGAAGTTGAGTCGCGGCTCGGCCGCCCGGGTGACGATGAACCGTGTCCCGGAGGTATCGATTCTCAAACGCATTGTTCTGCTGTCCTTTACTGGGTTGTGGTGTGCGGTCGTGTGTGCCGCGATCCCAGGACAGCCCTCGGGTGGTGGTCGCCGGAAGTGACAGCCAGTAACAGCCGGTAGCACCCCGACACGCGCACGGCAGTGCTGAGCTGCGCTGATGTGTCAGGCATGATCGAAAGATGGCCGCCGCCGATCCGAACCGTGCGCGCAACGCGCAGCGGCTTCGCGATGCGCGCGCCGAGTACGGGTTCAGCCTCAATGAGCTGGCTGTGGAGGTGCAGAACGTTCGCCGGCTACGCGGCGATACCGAGATCCCGCAGCGGGAATCGTTGCGTCAGATGATTCTGAGTATCGAGCGTGGCGGTGCGTTCGGCGACATGTGGCGCGCCGATTTGGCCGCGGTGTTTGGCCGCGAGCCTGATGAATTGTTCAGCGTGCCGATCGCCTCACCGCTGCCGCACCCGTTGTTGTTGCGGCTGCCTGTCGACGAGGACATCCTGGCGGTGATCACGGCGCAACGCTCGGCGCATATTGAGGCCGAACATGCTCTCGGCCCGCAGCACGCCCGCCCGTTGGTGGAACGTGATCTCGATACCGTCGAAGCCCTCATCAAAACGGCGCCGCGACGGCTCAAACGCGCGGTGACTGAGGCGGCCGGAACGATCGCCGAGGTGGCCGGCTGGATCGCCCAAGACCTCGGTGATCACGCCGCCGCCCAAACTTTGACGCATAAGGCGTTTCTGCACCTGCGGATGGCCAGCCCCGAGGTGCAGGCGATGATCTTGATGCGCCAATCCAACATTCTGGCCCACAGTGAGGCGAGTCTGGCCGTCGATCTGGCCGCCGACGCCGCCGAACTCGTCGAGGGCCGCGAAGCGGGGCGCTTGAAGGCCAGCATTGCCCGCCAGCAGGCCCTGGCCGCGCTGCACAATGGTGATGAACGCAGTTTCTACCGGCACGCTGCCGCCGCACTCGATCTCGGTGATATCGACCCGGTGCCTGGTGATCGGGCCCCCTATGCCCACGCCGCCTATGTGGCCAGCGACATCGCCGCCGGGCATCTACGGCTCGGCAACAACGACAAGGCGCTGGAACTGCTCACCGGTCATCACGCGCAGTGGACCTCCCAGCAGCATCGCGACCGCGCCGTGGCCGATATGCGGCTGCTGCACGCCTACATCGCTGTGCGCGAATACCGCCTCGCGCTGGTGTTGGCCGACACCGCGATCCCCGCCTACCAATCAGCACCCTCACAACGCGCGCACCGACATCTTGCCCGGGCACACACGCTCGTGCGTAACCGCCGCCGCAACGACGCCGACCCGCTGCTACAAGCACTCGGTGCACGCATCCGAAACGCCACCCAAGGAGACCCGTCGTGAGCCACGACATCATCCCCGACCTCACCACCACCGACCCCGCCGCGACCAGCGCGGTCGCGGTGCTGCCGGTGGGGGCCTTCGAGCAGCACGGCCCCCACCTACCGTTGGGCACCGACACCCTGATCGCCTGCGCGATCACCGCAGCCATCACCGAGCACCACCAGGTTCTAGCGCTGCCGCCGATCACGTTCGGCTGCTCACATGAACACGCTGCCTACCCCGGCACCATCAGTATCAGCGCCACCACCCTGGCCGCGATCATCGCCGATATCGGCCAGTCCCTGACCGGCCAGGGCATGCGTGGGTTGATTGTGGTGAACGCGCACGGCGGCAACGCCGTGCTCACCAATGTCGTGCAGCAAGCCAACCAGCCCGCCGGCCCGCTGAACGTGGGCCTGTATCCGAGTCGTGAAGACTGGACCGAGGCCCGCACTGCCGCCGCCATCACCAGCAGCAACCACGACGATATGCACGCCGGCGAACTCGAAACCTCCATCCTCCTCGCCAGCCACCCCGACTACCTGCGCGACGGCTGGGCACAGACCGATCACACCGCCACCGACCGGCGCCACCTGACCACCCTCGGCATCAGCGCCTACACCACCACCGGCGTCATCGGCTACCCCTCACTGGCGACCGAAGCCAAAGGGCACGCCGCCCTCGACCACCTCGGCTGCCACGCCGCCACCCTCATCGACCTCCTCACCATGGTGCGCCGAACCTAGGCACCGCAGCGCAGCAAGGCCCCCGCCACCTGCCGGAACACAGCACTGCCACGAACCGAAACAGCCCCTGGTGTATCCCGAAACGAGGCGTCGCCCCCAGCCTTAACGACAGGGGGCGACTTCAGACAAGCCTCAGACTAAAGCGGCCGAACACCGCTCCCGAGGATCGCGGCGCGCGCGTTTCTCGACAAACAGCGGAACGAAATCCCGGATCCGACTCGCTGACGGCGCTCATCGAAAATCCCCGGCTGTGCTCGCCGAAATTCCTCACCTGTGAGCAGCGGTCAGTGTAGTTGTTGGCGGGTGCCGGTGGTGGTCCGGCGTAGGGTTTCAGCGGCAGCGTGATGGTCGCGTAGCCGGTAGGACTCGCCGTCGAGGTTGATGACGACCGAGCGGTGCAGCAGGCGGTCGAGCATGGCGGCGGCCACGGTGGTGTCGCCGAGGATCTCACCCCAGGCTCCCACCCCGCGGTTGGTGGTGATGACGATGCTGGTCTTCAAATACCGTTGGGAGACAACCTGAAACAACGCCGAGGCGGCTTCGGCGGGCAACGGCAAGTACCCCAGCTCATCGATCACCAGCAGCGTCGGACCGGCGAAGAACCGCATCGTGGTGGCCCAGCGCCCCTCGATCGCTGCGCGATGACACCGGGCGGCCAGGTCGGCGGCGGTGGTGAAGTAGGTCCGGTAGCCGGCGTGTGCTGCAGCGCGGGCCAATCCGACGGACAGATGCGTCTTGCCGGTGCCCGGTGGCCCGATGAGCAGGATGTTGGTCGCCGATTCCAGGTAGCGGCAGGTGCCCAGTTCGTCGATGAGCTTGCGGTCGATCCCGGCAGCGGAGTCGACGTCGAAGTCGGCCAGGGTGGCCGGTGTGGGCAGGCAGGCGAACCGCAACCGGCCGGCCAGTCGGCGGGCGGTGGAGGCCTCGACTTCCACGGCCAGCAGCCGCTCCAATGCGACGGTCAGGGACAGGCCTTCGGCGGTGGCCTGGTCGAGCACCGCGGGCAGCGCTTCGGCGGCCGCGGTGAGTTTGAGTTCGGCCAGGTGTGAGCGCAGCTGCTGATAGCGGCTCGCCGCCGCCGACGGCGACTCCTGGGTGGCGGTTGTGGTGGTGGTCGTGGCGTTGGGCGGCGTGGCGGTCATTGGATGGTCCTGTTCTGGGCGGCCCGCTCGTAGGCGGACAAGTCGATGACGGTGGAATCGGTTGACGGAGTCGATGTTTCAATTGCGGTGGTGGATGGCCGCTTGATTGCAAGCAGTTGCGCGGCAGCGGCTTTGGCGGCCGGTCCCGGTGGGATGCGTTCCTTGCGGCGATGCGGACGCCCGGTGGCTGCGGTGGCCATCGCCGCGGTGTCCAAGGCGATGACATGCCCGCTGTCACGCACCATCACCCCAAGCCCGTCGGCGGCCATCCGGTGGCGAGCGACGATGATCCCGCTCGTGGTGGCGATGTCGCAGAACTCGCCGCCGACCGGATGGGACACCACGACCTGGGCGGCGGCCAGTTCCGGGGGCACCGAGTAGCGATTGCCGCGGTAGGGCACCAATGCCTGCCGGGACGCGGTCCGACGCTCGGAGACGATGACGGGATACGCCTGCGCCGGCGCCGGGTGTAGCGGTTCGGCCTTGGCCACGACAGCGACCGAGGACCGCCCGTCAGCGGTGGCCCGCATTCGGGTGTCACCACGGACCCGGGCGAAGCGATCCACGCTGGCCTGGGCCGCCTCCACGGTGGCCTCGTCGGCCAGGGTGCGCCACCAGCGTTGCGCGGCGGTGTGATTGACCTTCTCCACCACGCCCTTGCGGTTGCCGCGCCGGGCCGGGCAGATCGCCACCGCGACGCCGTAGTGCTTGGCCACCCCGGCGAACGATGCCGTCACCCGACCCGAGCCGGGGTCACACACGGTCGCCATCCGATCGAAGCGCCACACTCGCGTGAGTCCACCGAGGCCGCGGGTGACGCGGTCCAGGCCGGCGACCAGATGCGGCTGATCCTCCGAGGGCGCCAGATAGCCGCGCCACTTCCCGGAATGCGCCAGCGAGCCGACCAGCAGGTGCGCGGTCTTGCCCCAGCCCCACGACTGCGGTGGATCGGGCAATTCCAGCCAGTCCCATTGGGTTTCATCCCCGGGCTCGTGCGGGATCACCGCGTTCGGGCGCTGCGTGGCGGTCCGGCAAGCCTCACAGACCGGGCGCAGGCTGCGGGCGCGGATGTTGCGGGTCAGGCTCTGATACGACAACCCGAACCCCAGGTCCTCCAGTTCGTCGAACAGGGTGCGGGCCCACAGGTGCGGGTCCTCGGTCAGCCTCGCGGTGATGTAGTCGACGAACGGATCGAATGGATCCGGGTCGGGCCGGGCGCGGACCCCGGGCGTGCCGTCACCGGCCAGATACTTGCGGACCGTCTTGCGGTCGAAGCCGGTGTGGCGGGCGATCGCCGAGATCGTCCAACCACGTTTGTGCAGGGCATGTACTTCCACATCGTCCTCCCATGTGAGCATGAGAAAGCGGGCCTCCTTCGATGGAGCAACTGGCGTCAGACACCAGCAGCTTCGAGGGAGGCCCGCCCTTCTCGGCGGAGCCACACGGGTGGGGAATTTCGATGAGCGTCAGTGGGGAAATTCAGTGAGCGCGGTCATCGCATCGAACCGCGCATACGCCCGCCGCACCGCAGCATCAATGTCCACGCGGGTAGTGCCAGGAAAATCCTGCACCAGCGTGCCCGTGATCTCCATCAGTAGCGTCTGCTCGGCCACCGCACTCATCACCCACCAGCATCCCCACACCACGGCAGCGCCGTCAACACACCGCAGCCAGCGCACGGACCTGTGCCGACGACCTCACAGCCACCGACACCGGGCCGAATCACCGAACGCTCTCGGCAGTCGTGTCCACCACCGCACTGGCACGTCGTCGCCCACGCACGCCATCACCTCATCTCTGACCACGGTTCCGTCACTTTGGCGGCTCCCTGCGGGCTTCGCTTCGCTCCCTGTGCTCCCGTCCGCTGGCGCTCCCGTCCGCGCCGGTCGCTACGCTTCACCCTCCGTCCGCCGCCCGTACGACCAAGCAGCCAGGACAATCATCCGACGCCCGCAGATCAACAGCCACCGCGACGATCCACAGCCTCATCGCGTCCGCCAGCACGACAACCGCCACCGGCAACCCAGTCGACAGCCCGCCCGGCAGTGGCAACACGAGCCGACGCCAACCATCAAGTCGCGGATAAAAGAACGTCTCGGGACTGTCGCAGTAAGGGTGTAAACGGCCTGATCGGCCCCGGTGTGTCGGGGCCGGAAAGGTCGCATGATGACCGAAACTGTCGTGGCTGTGGAGCTATCACAGAATCCCGATGATGAGGCCGCCGCAGCGGCCATTGCAGTCCCGGATAGCCGTGAGGTCGACGAGCTCGAGGTCGCCCGGGAGCTGGTGCGTCAGGCCCGCGAGGCCGGCGTATCGCTGACCGGTCCGGGTGGGTTGCTCAAGGCGATGACCAAGACGGTCATCGAGACCGCCCTGGACGAGGAATTGTCCGAGCATCTGGGCTATGACCGTCACGATCCGGCCGGGTACGGCTCGGGCAACTCCCGCAACGGAACCCGTGCTAAGACCGTGCTCACCGATGCGTGCGGGCAGATCGAGATCGATGTGCCGCGCGACCGGGCGGGCAGCTTCGAACCCGAGATCGTCAAGAAGCGTCAACGCCGCCTGACCGATGTTGATGAGGTGGTGTTGTCGTTGTATGCCCGCGGGCTGACCACCGGCGAGATCAGCGCCCATTTCGCCGACATCTACGGTGCGGCAGTCTCCAAGGACACGATCAGTCGGATCACTGACCGTGTGGTCGAGGAGATGACTGCCTGGCACACCCGCCCGCTGGAGCGCGTGTACGCCGCGGTGTTCATCGACGCCCTGCACGTCAAGATCCGCGACGGCCAGGTCGGCCCCCGCCCGGTCTACGCGGCAATCGGGGTGGATCTGGCCGGGCACCGCGACGTACTGGGGATGTGGGCCGGCGAGGGCGACGGGGAGTCGGCCAAGTACTGGCTGGCCGTGCTGACCGAGTTGAAGAACCGCGGGGTGGCCGACATCTTCTTCCTGGTCTGCGACGGACTCAAAGGGTTGCCGCAATCGGTAGGCGCGGCGTTTCCCGACACGGTCGTGCAGACGTGTGTCATCCATTTGATCCGCGGCACGTTCCGCTACGCCGGGCGCCAGCACCGCGACGCGATCGCCAAGGCGTTGCGACCGATCTACACCGCGGTCAACGCTGAGGCTGCAGCGGCGGCGCTGGACGCGTTCGAGGCCGAGTGGGGTAACCGATATCCGGCAGCAATTAGGTTGTGGCGCAACGCCTGGAGTGAATTCATACCGTTCCTGGACTACGACACCGAGATAAGGAAGGTGATCTGTTCGACCAACGCCATTGAATCGTTGAACGCCCGCTACCGGCGCGCTGTCCGGGCCCGCGGTCATTTCCCGACCGAGCAGGCAGCGCTGAAATGCCTATACTTGGTCACCCGGTCACTGGACCCGACCGGGACCGGACAGAAGCGATGGACCATGCGCTGGAAACCAGCACTGAACGCCTTCGCGATCACCTTCGCCGACCGCATGCCGGGCAGCGAAACCACCTAACCGAAGATGCCGCTTACACCGTTAATCTGACGGACCCAACGTCTCTGACCTGCAATGTGAGAACTTTCTTTACTGGTATCGAGGAAAGTCCGGACGTCACAGAGCAGTGTGCTTGTCAACGGCAATCCGGGGAAACCCGCGGGACAGTGCCACAGAAAGTAGACCGCCACCCGCAAGGGAGGTAAGGGTGAAACGGTGCGGTAAGAGCGCACCAGCATCCCGGGTGACCGGGATGGCTAGTGTCCTGAGTCATTAATTACGGCTCAGTTGTTAGACTGGGTCATGCCCACTCCTCAGGCTGCTGCGATCGTGTTGACCGATACTGAACGTGCCGAGTTGGAGGGGTGGGCGCGGCGTCGGAGCAGTGCGGCGGGGTTGGCACTGCGGTCGCGAATTGTGTTGGCGGCTGCCGACGGCGGGTCCAACACAGAGTTGGCGGCCAACCTGGGGGTCTCGCGGTCAACGGTGAAACGGTGGCGCAATCGGTTCGTGGAGTTGCGCTGTGACGGCCTGCTCGACGAACCGCGTCCAGGCCGGCCGCGGGTCGTGGGTGACGAGCAGATCAAGGCGTTGATCACCCAGACGCTGGAGTCTGCTCCCAAGGACGCTACGCACTGGTCGACGCGGTCGATGGCCGAGCATCTCGGGTTGAGTCAATCGATGGTCTCCCGTGTCTGGCGGGCGTTCGGATTGGCGCCGCACAAACAGGACTCGTGGAAGCTGTCGAAAGATCCCTTGTTCGTGGAGAAGGTCCGTGACGTCGTCGGGCTCTACCTCGACCCGCCCGAACGCGCGGTGGTGCTGTGTGTGGATGAGAAAACCCAGATCCAGGCACTCAATCGCACCGCGCCGGTGTTCCCGATGCTGCCAGGCACCCCGGCGCGTGCCAGCCACGACTACGTCCGTCACGGTACGTCGAGCCTGTACGCGGCGTTGGATCTGGCCACCGGCCAGGTCATCGGCTCGCTTCACGCCCGGCACCGTAGCCAGGAATTCCTGGCCTTCCTCAAAAAGATCGACGCCGAAGTCCCCGCCGATCTGGACTGCCACGTCGTCCTCGACAACGCCTCCACCCACAAGACGCCGGCGGTAAAGCGTTGGCTGACAAACCATCCCCGGTTCGTCCTGCACTTCACACCGACAAGCTCCAGCTGGCTCAACCTCGTCGAACGCTGGATCGCGGAACTGACTACCAAGAAACTGCGCCGCGGAACCCACACCTCGGTACGCCAACTCAACGCCGACATCCGCGCCTGGATCCAGCACTGGAACAACAACCCCCGGCCCTACGTCTGGACCAAGACCGCCGACCAAATCCTGGCCAACATCGCCAACTACTGCACCCGAATTAATGACTCAGGACACTAGGTAAACCCCACCCGAAGCAAGGCCAAGAAGGCCGCAACCTGGTTGTGGCTGCGCAAGCGTTCAAGGGCTGCTCGCCCGAGTTTGCGGGTAGGCCGCTTGAGGCACCCGGCGACGGTGTGTCCAGATGGATGGTCGCCACCTCGCCGGAAGATCCCGGCGAGGTACAGAATCCGGCTTACAGGCCAACTCGTCCCACCGCTATTCACCACGCGATATATGGACGCTGAATCCCTCTGCTACGCAGCGACCACGCACGGCAGCTTACGATCCGGCTATGAAACATTCGGTGAGGTCAGGTGTCGAAGACCAGTGGCACCGGGCACGCCGCAAGCGGACGGGCAGGTGTTCTGCCCCGTAGCCAACTGGGGTTCCCCAGAAAAGTGCAGCGCGGCGGAACACGTGGAGAGTTGTTTACGACTCCACACCTATCCGGTGCCCGGGGTCAAACCCCGCCCTTCTCGCCACTCAACTCGCGGAAGAAGGCACTCGTGACACACTTCCTTCGCACGCCTTCAAAAATCTCTGTTGATAGCTGATGACATGGGGGCTGCTCGCCCAGCGCGCCAAATAGCGTGGATCAGTCGTGAGTAACACGCGATCCTGGAGATCGATGAACTCTGGCTCGACCAGCATCGACATCACCATCGGGAACAGCGTGTCTCCGTCGAGAGAACAGACGATCAATCGTGAATCAGGCAGATTTGATGCGCGCAGCCAGCGCACTGAGGCACGAGCGCTGTCCAAGCCATCGCTGCTTTCATTGTGGCGATAAGCCACCATCCGCTTGGCCTGAGACAGGGTTTCAAGGAGGTCGAGTTCAGCGTCGCCCTTACCCAAGTAGTGGTTCGCAATCAAGTACTGCCGAAGTTCTCTGATGAACCAGGAATCCTCAGTGGCTTCGAATGCGGCCAGCAACCCCGATATACGACGCGTGGCACTGAGCCGGTTACGTATGAAAGCGTTGATGAAATATGGCCGGATCTGCAATGCGAGAGGTGTCTGATACGGCTCGAACATAAGCGTGAAGTTGACGCGGTGACCCAACTCATGCAGCTTGTGCGCCAAGGAATGTCCGCGTAGGAGATCCTCGGGAGATCCGTCATAGTATCGGTTGTTCAGTAGACCATCGCCAGTCAGGAGCTGACTCGAAGCTGAGGGTGAGATCGCTCCTGTATGAGGGACTTTGACCACCAGGCGGTAGCGCGACAGGATATCCTCGTACATCTGAATCTCGTCGAGTATCTTGGCGAAGTCCTGTTCGTACGGATCGTGGAGTTCGACGGAGATGTCACACCCGGGGCCGACCTCGTCTCCTATTGCCTGTAACACTTCGTTGAGATCAGAGAATTGGCCGCCAACGTTGGCCTCCGGGTTGTTGAGAAAAAGGTCGTAGACGATCCCCGGATTGCAGGTCACATTGGCAATCAGATCGCGACATTCGGCGATTTCGTACGGGTTGGCAGAGTCTGCCGAGAACAGCAATGACGTCGGCCTACGTTGCCCATCCCGGGCATAGCCGATATCGCGAACGAGATCCAGGGTGACAGAGTGTGTCCCGGTGGTCTCCACACGGAAACCGGCTGGTGTGGATTCTCGCTTCGGCTCGAACAGATCAACAACCTCGCGGAAGCGAGCAGAGACATTCACCGCCGAACCAGTCTCGACCTGCGCCAGGATCGAGGGGTGAACTGCGTGAACGTATTCCGAGGCCCCCGACTCGACCCGCAACTGTCGTTCCCTGATCACTGTGGCGGAGTCGAGGTTTGGGTGAAGGGATGTTACGAGCACTGCACTTCCTTTATCTCAGTGGTGGCTTTTACCAGACTTAGGCTGTCTTGGAACGCTTTGCTGGCGGCGATGTCGTCCAGGCGCGTCATACAGGCGCGGCTATAGGCGGAATGGTCGAACTCGGTGAAGTGCGTGGTGCTGGCCGCCGCCGCCCATAGCGCCTCGCGCAAGCGGCTGTGGAAGCGATACATTCGCAGAGCCGCGAGCAGATATTCGAGTGAATCCCCCGTCGAGTTGTACTCGTCGGCGAATTGGCGTTCCTCGACGGCACTCAACTCCCACTTCTCGGCAAAATCACCACAATCGAAGAACCTGTCTCCGCCGCCCGCATACTCCCAATCGATGAGGCTTACGCCCGACTGCGAGACCAGCACGTTGCCAACCGAAAGGTCTGCGTGTAGCAAGCAGGGTTCGTACGTGCCTCGAGCCCGCTGGCAGCGCCTACTCAATTCGATCGCCCACGTGAAGGGAGCGGACGCCTGCGGGATCAATTCCTCGACCCTCCGGAATAGCCACTCAGCGCCATCGAACGGGTCCGAGATGTAGTTTCGCAACCGAGTCCCGCGGGTGTTCTTATGCAGTCGAGACAATGCGGCGGCAGCCAGGGTGATTACCCGCGAGCGGTCTTCGGGTCCGGATGCGCCGGCGTTCTCGAGGAAGTCAGTGATCAGAGCACATGGATCGCCTTGTCGCCATGCCACGAGTTTCGGGCCCAGCTTCAGTTCTTCGACAATCGGCATTACCTGCTTCTGAGTGTGGCGGTTGATTCCGATACGCGCTGCGAGCTCGTTGGAGAGCAACAGTTGAACGGCGAAATCCTCTTGTGCGCCACTGGAATCTGATTCGACGGTGACCCGCCAATTACGATTCGTCATGCCGCCGTCTAGCGCGACCGACTTCCAGGGTCGGCTCGGCCATTGCGCTCGAACGACGGTTTCCAAGTCACGCTGTGCGGTGGAATCTGAGTTAGTCATGGGTCGCCCTGGCCGCTACGCGTGTGTGCCGGAGTCGAGGAACGGTTCGTCCTTCTGAGCCAATCGCTCAGCGGTGGGTACCGCGATGTAGCGTGCCAGGACGATGGCGAGAATGGCCGCAGTCAGCTTTCCTACGAGCACAGCGCCGATCAAGTTTGGCTGGAAGTTGGCCGTGAATGACAGGTGATCGCCCAGCAAGAAGCCACCACATACCACGAACGCGATCGATATCACCTTATCCCGCGGCGACATGTTCTTGACGACGTGGAAGAGCGCGAGCGCATTTGCAGCACCGCCGAGCATTCCGGTGACTCCGGTTTCGCCGATTCCTACCCGATTCCCCAGGCGGCTCAGTGGCCCGGCGAGAAATTTGTTGATCGCGTAGACCATGGGAAACGCACCTGCGAGCATGATTCCGACCGCACCGACGACCTCGAGGGCACGGAAGTGGTCATCCGCCGTGGCAATGATCGGCTCGAATCCCCACGCTCCGAACATCTTCGTGAAGATACCGGTGAAGTACTCGACGATCGACAGTGCGAGGATTATCTTCACGGCCGCATCGATCAGGCGGCCAAAGATGATGAACGCCTTGATCATAAATCCCGGTGCGAACTTCAGTCCGGCGGCGATGGCTACGACGATCAGCAGCAGGGGGAGCAGATTGGCGAGTAGCTCTTGAATGTTGAGGCCGTCAATCACAGTCTCCGAAGGCCCGGTTGTTCGCACATCTCCACGGATGAGCGGACGCGTGATCATTATGATCACCATGGTCACCAAGACCCCGATCGGGATTGTGAGCACGCCCGACATGATGCCCAATGCCATGTATCGCTGGTCGGTCTTCTGTAGCATCGCGAGACCAACGGGGACGGTGAACACAATCGTCGCACCGGCCATGAACCCTGTCACCATTGCCGTGATCCACGCTCCGCTATCACCCGCCGTAGCGAAGGCAAGTTGATACCCGCCCATATCGGAAGCGATGAATGTGGTTGCCGCGATCGAAGGGTCGGCCCCCAATGCTTGCCAGATCGGCCCGGCGCCCTTCTCGACCGCGGTGGTCAGGTATGGGATGGACGCCATGATCCCCGCTACCGGGACGAACAAGTGGCCGATGGAATGAATACCTTGAAGAAATTCCTTCCCAATTCCGGAATCACTGTTACGTATCGCAAATGCAGCACCGATGAGGACGAACGCCATCATGGTGTAGAGAACTATGTTACTGACTATTTGCATGACCCCTCACTTCTGTATGCGGAGCCTTGACGTTCAGGAGTTCTAATAGATGTCTGTATTCGACTACTCCGTCAGTCATGCTCTCGTCCAAACCTTTCCCAGCGTTCTGTATCGGTTGGCCCGGGTCTCCGAGCTCGCTGACGACCACTGCTGCAGCGCTGAGATCTTCATGGATCGTGTAAGTGCTTGGTGTCGCGATTACAGCAGTGATGCCGGCTGTGAGCGCCGCCTGTACACCTATCGCGGAGTCCTCGACAACAACTGCGTCCCCGGCCTTGACGCCCAACCGATTGAGGGCAAGCAGATAAATGTCCGGTGCAGGCTTCTTCAGCTGAACATCATCGCCCGCGCACACAGTGAAGTGGCCGGCCAGGTCCGCTCCCATCACCTTGTTCAGGACCGCACGGACTGATTCGTGCGCAGAGGTCGACGCGACTGCGAGTAGCCAACCTTGTCGAAGCGCTTCGCGAGACAACCGTCGAACGCCGGAGCGAGCCTTAATTGCACCAGAGTCGAGCAATTCGACATATAGTTCGGTCTTTCGCCGATGCCATGTCGCGATCAGGGTTTCGAGTTCGATTCCATTGGTGAGTTCGTGTTGCTCGAGGAATTCTCGGGATAGGAGAGCGCGTAGCCGCTCCTTGCCGCCGCCGACCTGCAGAGCCTGCCGGTAAGTCTCGTCGGTCCACTGGAATGCGACTTTGTTTTCCGCAAAAACCCTATTGAACGCGACTCGATGGCCGTCCCGTTCGGTGTCGGCAAGAACACCATCGCAGTCGAGAATAAGCGCTTTCACGACGACACCGAGCCGGCACTGCCGAACTGTCGGATGTAGTGGACCACGATCTGTTGAAGGTCTTGCCGTACTTGCGCGATTACTGTCAGCGGTTCCGCGGCCGAGGGGTGCGCAGTGAGATAATTTCGGTATCCCTCGATAAAGGCACGCTTCAATGCGGTCGAAATGTTGACCTTTGCACACCCCGCGGCGATCAGTTCGCCGAATTGTTCTGCAGAGAGTCCCGATCCGCCGTGCAAGGCCATAGGGATGTTTGTGGCGGCGACGAGATCCCGGACCCGCTGGATATCCAGCTGGGGCTCTTGCTTATAGAGGCCGTGTGCGTTTCCGATGGCTGGTGCGAAACAGTCGATCCCGGTGACATTGATGAACTCGATGACCTTCTCGAGCGGGTACAGAGTAGGAGCGTCGTCGCTGCCGATGCCGTCCTCGACGCCTTGGATTCCCTCGACCTCGCCTTCGACGTTCACCCCGCGGGCGTGAGCTTCCTCCACCACCTCTTTGGTCTGGGCAGTCGCCTCGCCCAACGACAAGTGGGATGCATCGAACAACACCGAATCCCAGCCCTCGCGGATGCATTCTGAGATGACACCCCGGTCCGGGCAGTGGTCCAGGTGCAGTGACACCGGCGATCCGGAAGCTGAGGATACCAGCTTGAAATGATCCGATAGGCGCCTTGCGCCAATGGATTTCACTGTCTTCACAGATGTCTGGATGATGATCGGCGCTTTCTCTGCCTCTGCAGCCTCAACGGCGGTTCGCAATGTCAACTCATCAAAGACATTGAGCCCCAGGACGCCGTAGTGACCGGCCAGCGCCGCACTGACGATCTCGTTGAAAATGTTGCTTGCCAATTTATTTCGTCCGTTTCGAGGAGGTTGACCAGCGTCCGATACCGAAGGCGGCCAGCGGTACAACGCCCAGAACTGCCAGAACGACGGACACCAGTGGTAGATCGGATCTCTCTAGCGTGACCTCGGATCGCCACGCACCCAGCGAGGCCTTCACGACAATACGGCGGTCTTGGATATGGACACCGTCGACGGTTACGGGGAATCTCCCTACGGGCGACAAGACTTGCATGATCTTCTCCAGTGTTCGTGCCTCAGCGGAGGCGGCTGTCTATTTGACGGACGGTTTCGGTCGCCACAGCCAGCGACTCGTGATCTGTCTTTGGATCCGCCGTTGAAAAGCACTCGTAGACCGTCGGAGCGTCGGAGAACACGGCTCCCTCGATGTTGCGCATAGGAATTCGCCCGGCGGCCAGGATCACCGAGTCCGCGTGAAGCTCTACAGGACCGTCCGCAGTCTCGATCACGAGAGTGTGAAGGCGCGGAAAGCCAAGCACGGCTTTGGGAGTCGCCTGGTCGTATACCTGCACGCCTGCTTGCCATACACCTGTTCCCGGCCCGGCAGTCACCACGGTCACTCGCTCAGCACCCTTGCTCAGCAGCTTGCTGCTCAGGTGATGCGCCAACTCGCCGGCACCGATAACGACGGGTCGACGGCCAGGCAGTAAGCCGGCGTCCAGAAAGTGAAGGGCTGCTGATCCCGGCAACACGCCACTTCCTCGCTCACCACCGATGTTGAGCTCAGCTCGGGTTCGGGGTCGCGTTCCAGTCGCGAGAACGAGCGCTGTGATAGCGGTGCTGGTGGCGCCGTCGATACCCAGTGTCGACAGGCTTCCGTTACGGTATTCGACTGCCAGCGTGCCCAAGACCAGCTTGACACCCGCGGCTTGTGCCGCTTTGACCAGTGTCGCCGCATCGCGCTCAGGCTCCTGCCCCCCGGCCTGTGGGAGTCGTTCCACCAGAGTCACCGTCAACCCTCGTTCGGCCAGCATCCGGGACGCGTGAAGTCCACAGCGGCCACCGCCGGCCACCATCACGTCAGTCATTGGTGTTTCCCACCCCCAAGTCGGAGCCTTCTTCGTGATATGGGATCTGCCAGGGCTCATGGCCCGTGTAGAGCGAGGTGATGAACGAAACACCGGACAGACACGCTGAACCTTGGCACCGGCCCCATGTTGCGTGTGTTCGGCGGGCGACGCCGGCGATCGACGTCGCGGGCAAAGGCGATGACAGCGCTTGGTGAATATCAGCCGCAGTGACCTTCTCGCACGCGCAGATGACGGTGCGCCCGAGCGGGTCGGCGGCTGCGCGTGCACAATCCAGGTCCTGCCAGAGCGGGCTAGAGTAACTCAGGGTGCGAACAGGATTCGGCGCCGCATGGGTGCTAAGGCCTCGTTCCCAGAGCAGGGTGGTCACGTACGGGCCAATCCCCGGCGAAGCCGAGACGCCAGTGGAGCGAATTCCGGCGACTTGCAAGAGATTCTCGGCAGACTCCGACCATCCGATGCGATAGGTCGGATCGGAATTGGCGCGCACGCCGGCAAAACGTTTGGTCACATAGCTCAAGTCGATAGACGGCATCATGTCCATGCACCGACGCAGGACGGCGTCGAGCCCGTCCTCATCCGTTGACCGGTCGAGCTTGTCGTCTTGGTCTTCGGCTGTCGGTCCCAACAACACCGAGCCGTGCGCGGTGGGCAGCACCATCGGGCCGTGCCCAAGCTTCCCCGGGACCCCGGTCAGCATGCCCGGGACCTGGGCGCCGAATTCGCGGTCGAGCAACGCCCACTGTCCGCGTCGCGGCGTGACCGTGAACTCTTCGCCGCCGAGTGCGCGCGACACCTGGTCGGCACCGAGCCCGGCGGCGTTCACCACGAACCTGGGCCGGAAGGTTCGTCGTGAAGTCTCGACGGACAACACCCGGCCGTCGTCGTTCTTCGCGCTCTTGACCGGTTCCGAGAAGTAGAAACGGACACCGTTGAGCGCAGCCTGCTCGGCATAGGCCACCGATAGGCGCACCGAGTCGACCACGCCTTCGTCGGGGATGTGGAGGCCCGCGAGCGTTTTGGTGGACGCGTGCGGTGCCTCCTGAGACACCTCGTCCCCAGTCAGGAGATGGGCGTCGACCCCGTTTTTCTGGGCACGTTCGGCCCACTTCGGCAACTCTTTGACCTCGTCCTCGGTCAATGCGAGCATCGTGATTCCCACACGACGGAAGGCGACACCGAGATCTTCCGCGATCTTCTCCCACTGGGGCGCCGAAGCCAGGATCAGCTGCGCTTCCAGGCTGCCCGGGGCAGCCGACCATCCGCAGTTGGCCACACCACTATTGGCTTTGGACGTCTCTTCTCCGACGTCGTGCCATCGCTCAACCACGGCGACGTCGATGTCGAGGAGCGAGAGCTCCCGCGCGATCGATGTTCCCACCACCCCTGCGCCGATGATCAAGACGTCAACAGCGTTGTCTCGCAACGACAATCTGGCACCTCATTCGATTAAATCTTGGTCCACCCACTGCCCATTTGGACGTCCACCGAAGAATAGGATTAGCCGATATCAAAGGCCAAGGAAACGGCGTCGTATATATGCAAATGGCATATGACCGAGATCGGACCTCGGAATTACCAATAGGTGGACGGTAGCCAACGCGCACATTCACAGCGGGCAGGGTGAAGCGGTGGCCAGCTACGGGCTGGCGACGCCTCAGGTTCCAGATCCCTTGGCGATCGCTTCGGTGAGCAGCGCCTGGAAGTATCGATCAGCGGGTGCCTGGACTACGTTCCGCAATGTCACCGCACGGACATCCCGCTGGCCCCAATCGACCCCCGAGACCGTGAAGTCGACGAGCTCACCGCGCCGTCGCTCATCCGTAATGGCATAAATGGAAACGAACCCGATTCCGGTGCTCTGGCGAGCTACGCGCTTGATCGCGTCGATCGAGCCCATCTCCCACACCGCACCCCAACCCGGATCTGCCGTGTGCAGCCGCAGGGCTTGCGCACGGGTGCTCGAACCATGTTCCTGAACCAACAGTGTTCGAGACTTCAACTGGTCGAGGGAAACGCAGCCATCGGAGGAGATGTCGACTGCGCCGGGACTGCAGATGCCGACGATCTCGTCAGCGCCGATGCTCTCGGAGCGAAGACCGGGCAACTTGGACTCACTGCAGATGATGGCAAGAGTAATCCGCCCCTTGTGTAGCCACTCCATCACGGCTTCAGTCGAACCGACGGAGACCCTCACGGCGACGTCTGGGCAGCGGGCGATGAAAGACGCGACGACAGCGGGCAAGATGTAAGTACCTGGCACCGACGACGCGCCGACGGATAACACTCCCGATCGCAATCCGGCGCGCGCGGCCAGCGTTGATTCACCTGCAGCGAGGCTGGCCAGTGCCTGCGAAGCGCAGCGTGCCAGGATCTGGCCCGCGGGGGTCAGTACCAGTGACCGACCAGAACGTTCGGCTACGGGCTCGCCGGCTGCCGAGTTCAACAGACGTAAATGCTCGCTGGCCGAAGGCTGGCTGATTCCGATGGCAGCAGCCGCTGCGGAGAGGCTCGAAGCCCGATCCAGTTCGATCAGCAACCTCATCCGTGTGGAATCCCACACATCCATCAGTGTCGGCATGACGTCATAGTTCCCTAGTCGGGGCGACATGACCAGCCTGAATCGCTTTGAAGCGCCCGAACCGGCGCTGGCGTGAAGTCGATGAATCTCACGCTGCCTTATCACGCGCACGCCGTCGAAGCGGGCCGGGTCGGCGATCAGCACTCGCTGGCCTTCGGCCAGGACGGCGTTGTTGGCGGTGTTCCACGATACTGCCAAGGCTTCGGCGACGCCGGTGACGGTCAGGTGTTGGCAGACAATGGCTTTGAGCGCCCACTGCAGAGCGCTCCGGGATAGCTTGGCGCGTGGTTCGGCGGCGTTGCTGAGGTCTTGGCGCCACACACGGGCACAGCCGGCGCAGCGGTAGCAACGGATCGTGACCAGCAGTGTGGTGGGGCGCCCGAACGGCTCATGAGCCAGTTCTCGGGTGAGGCTGTCACGGGCACGGCCTTCCTCGCCGCAGCGGCGGACCAGCGGTCCTCGTCGGTGACTCGGCACGCCAGTACCGCGTGATCGGGGTGGACCTGCTGGCCGGTCACCTCCAACCCGAGGTCGTCGAGGCGGCAGAAAGTGGTCAGGTCAGCGCAGGCGAAGCCCGCTCGACCGGTAGCGTTGGGCACGTCGAGGTCTTTCGGATGAGGCGTGTAGGAACCTTCATCTTCGAGAGACCTCGACCCCTATCCGGCAGCGACGCGCCGATCACCTCTACACCCTCAACTGCGAAGAGCCCCTTTACCCGGCTAATCTTGAGCCTCCTGGCGACCGGTATCGCACCGCGCTCCTTCTATTCCGCCGAAAACGCAGAATCCAGGATTACCGCTCACTTTGACGGCCTGCCGGCAGATTTCGTCGCTGCGGCAGTTGCAGCACTTGGCTCACAGTTCGAAGAAGGGTTTCATTCGTACAACGTCGTCAACCCGCATGAAGACGCCGTATCGTTGGATGTCATCGTCGACTGGCTCATTGAAGCGGGCGAGCCGATCCGACGCATCGACCACTATGGTGATTGGTTTATGCGGTTCGATACTGCTGTCCGCGGACTGCCAGAATCATTACGGAAGTACTCCGTCTACACACTGATGGACGGCTACCGGCAACCGCAAACTGCGCTGAGCGGCTCAGCCGTCCCGGCGGATAAATTTGCCACAGCTCTCCGAGAATCGGGTAATGGCACCTCGTCCATCCCGCACATTACTCCGGGCCTCGTCGCGAAATACGATAGCGGACCTGAGGAAACTTGGCCTGGTGGGACTCGCGTGACCTACCGCTCGTTGTGGCAGTCACTGAGCTGATCATCCTGAGCGCCATCAACAAGTTGACACGGGCGAATAGAAGCAAGCCATTAGTTATATAAGGAGACGCAAATGATACGACCCGGAACTACTGCACTAATTACGGGAGCAAGCGGCGGCATAGGCGCAGAGTTCGCAGCACAGCTCGCTGATCGAGAGGTCGACCTCGTCTTGGTGGCACGTAATACCGATAGGCTCGCTGAAGTCCGCGACGTGCTCAACAAGCGCAAACCTCGCGTCCGTATTGATTTGATAGAAGCCGATTTGTCGACTCCTCAATCGGGAGCGGAGATTTCTCGGCAAGTAGCCTTACTCGACCGGCATATCGATGTTCTGATAAATAACGCGGGCGCAGGTATTCATGGTGATTTTTGACTCAGAATATTGAAACGCATTTAGCGCAAATTCAACTTAATAGTATAACTGTAGTAGACCTGACTGCGCGGTTCCTTCCGGGAATGGTGAAGGCAGGCCACGACCTTGTCATCAACATCGCTTCGACCGCCGCGTTCCAACCAACTCCCAGCATGGCGGTGTATGGAGCAACGAAGGCGTTTGTCCTCTCTTTCACCGAGGCTCTATGGCAGGAAACCCGCGAAGCCGGCGTCCGTGTGTTGACCGTATGCCCGGGACCAACCGAGACCGAGTTTTTCGCACGCTCGGGTGAGCAGTTCATGTCGGAAGCGCGACAGACGCCAAAACAAGTTGTAGACGCTGCCCTTAGTGCTGTTTCTAAGTCCACCCCTACCGTTGTATCGGGTGCACGGAACAGTTTACTTGCCTGCTGTTACCGCTTTATGCCAAGACGGGTCATGCTGAAGGTCACACAACGGATGATGAGGCCAGCAGCCGTTCACTAGTAACACAGGGGTGCGACCCGCGGCAACGAGTCGGGCAGGATTCCAATCAAGCCACCGAAGCAGGACCGGGCCGGCGTTGCCGCCCCCGATCGGATGGACAGATCCTCGGAAGAGCACCCTTCACGGGGGCCCGACGATTCACGAGTCACACCCAATCAGGAGGGCGACAGCGATCCTGTCAGCCAGCACAGGGCCAGCCATGCAAATACTTACAGACGGTTCACACTGCCCGAACACACCCCATAGCCAGGCCCGCAACACCAAAACACCGTGGGCTCCCGATGAAACCCCTTCAGTCCGAACGAACCCACGGGACTGGGACGTATTAACGACTTGTCACCAACCTCAAGTGCCTGTGCCGTTTTCATCATCTGCTGAAAACCTTCTGGAGCGGGCCGACCGGTTGGCGCGACCGTCAGCTGCCCGACGGCACCGTGATCTGGACCAGTCCAACGGGGCACGTCTACACGACAAAGCCGGGCAGTGCCTTGCTGTTTCCCTCGTTGTGCCGGCCCACCGGCGAGCTGTGGCCGGGTGACCCGCCGGAGCTCGACTCCAGTGACGCGCGCGGCGCGCTGATGCCGCGGCGTCGACAAACTCGCGCGCAGAACAGGATCCGAGCCATCGCTGCGGAGCGCAAGCTCAACGAGGAGAGAGCCGCCGAGCACAACAGGCCGCCCCCGTTCTGACTGGGCCTTCACCCGCACCAGCCAGCCGGACCTAGTCGGCCTTGCCGGATTCGATGCTGGAAATCCGGGCAAACCTGTTGTGCAGCAGCTTCGTACGATGCGCATTGCCGGGCAGGTCGATGTAGCGGGTACCGAACACCGCCAGCAACACGTCATCGAGACGACGCACCGCGCCGGCCGGATAGTGGTAGCCCATCGAGGCGTTCACCCGGTCGGTGTCCACACCGTTCAGCACGGCGTCCACCTCGTCGACCGAGTCGATCCCGAGGTCCAGCAACAGTCCGGCGATCCAGGCGTAATGGTCGGTCCGCGACCAACCCGCCTCCGGGAACCGGTTGCCGAGGTAGGTCGCCAGCACCGGCGTCGGAATCCTCGGATCAGACGTCTCCAGCGGCGCGCGCTCCGTAGGCCCGGTGGAGCGCAGCCGCTCACGGATGGCCGAAAACTCACGGTCGGCCAACTCCAGCAGACCGGCCGCCAGCGTGAAACGGCGGTCCAGATCGGGTGCGTCCTCCTCCGGAATCGAGCCTTTGTAGCGAATGTCGTGCTCGAATTCCGCCCAGGCGTGCTGCAAGATCGTGCGGACCTGCACCGACGCCGGCTGTTGCTCGCCCTCGACAGCCACCAGCAGATGCCTGCTGGCGTACCCCCACCTGCCCTCGCTGGCGGTCTCGACGCCCATGTCGCGGTCGTCGAGCAGTCGCATCTCCTCTCCAAGCAGATTGGCGACGGCGGCGACGTCGTCGCGCAGGTAGGTAATCACCCGCAACCCGATCTGGTCGGTGATCTCGGAGAGCGGGTCGGTGTAGAGCCGTCGTCCGTCGAGGTGCCGGTCGGCTTTCGCCGCGAACGACGCCACCGTCTTGGTGCGTGCCGTGACGCTCAGATAGTTGATCCCGGCGTCGTCGAGCAGGCTGGTGACCACCGAGAGGTAGTGCTCGGTCGACCGCGCCAGCTGTGGTCGACGATCGGCGAACGTCGCGATGGCATCGTGCACGGTCCCGGGCGTGGGTTCCGGCGGGGCCGGTTCCAGATCCGACGGCAGCGTCGGCGTCACGATGAAGCCGGTCGCCGCGTCGCCGTACACGGTCACCTCCGAGGGCCGGCGCTCGGAGTAGTAGGCGACGTAGGCGCACAGCACCGCATCGACGGGGTCCTCGACGCGCCGCAGCTCGCTCTTGCGTTCGGCCTTCTCGGCGGCGGCGCGCAACTGGACCCAGTCCTCGCAGTCGACGACGCGCAGCGGCGGGTCGGCGCTGGCGAGCCCCTCGATGTGCTCCATCAGCCGGAGCAGTTCGGCGCGCAGCTGCGCCACGCTGCGGCCCTGCTTGGCCTTGTACTTCAGGGTGCGGCCCAGCCGGAACAACGCGACCGTGGCGGCGTGGGGATAGACCTCGATGGCACGGCGCGGCCGGCCGCCGTGCGGATCGATGTCGAGTTCCAGGTCGTCGGCCAGGCGCCCCGCCCGGGTGCCGTGCGCGAATTCGGGCTTCCCGGTGTTGGACGGATGCGCGCCGGCCTGGAAGCGGGCGAAGTCGGCGTTCAGGGCGCGTTCGGCAGGGCGTTGCCCACTCGGGTTGGTGACGACGATCGGCGCGTCGATGCCGACGACACAGTCACCCTCGGTATAGGTCCCTACGGCGGCGCGGATGCTGGCGTCATCGGTGGCCGCAGAAGCAGACACGAGCCGGCCGCTGCCGTCGACGACAGCCACCCCGGTGGGTTTGCGTTGACCCCAGGCGAGGTCCAGACCGACGAAGTGCACGGCTCTACTGTGCCGCACGGCCGATAGGCTGTTTGTCCGTGAGTATCCCGAACGTGTTGGCCAGCCGTTACGCCAGCGAGGACATGGTGGCGATCTGGTCGCCGGAGGCCAAGATCGTCGCCGAACGCCGGCTGTGGTTGGCGGTGCTGCGCGCGCAGGCTGAACTGGGTGTGGGAGTCCCCGACGGCGTGCTCGCCGACTACGAGCGAGTGCTGGAGACGGTCGACCTCGACTCCATCGCCGCGCGTGAGCGGGTGTTGCGCCACGACGTCAAGGCGCGCATCGAGGAGTTCAACGCGCTGGCCGGCCACGAGCACGTGCACAAGGGCATGACCAGCCGGGATCTCACCGAGAACGTCGAGCAGATGCAGATCCGCCGTTCACTGGAGTTGGTGTTCTCCCACGGCGTCGCGGTCGTCGCGCGCTTGGCCGAGCGGGCTGCCCTCTACCGCGAGTTGGTGATGGCCGGGCGCAGCCACAACGTCGCCGCCCAGGCGACCACGCTGGGTAAGCGGTTCGCCTCGGCCGCCCAGGAGATGCTGGTGGCGTTGCAACGGCTGCGTGAACTCATCGACCGCTACCCGCTGCGCGGCATCAAGGGCCCGATGGGTACCGCGCAGGACATGCTCGATCTGTTCGACGGCGACACCGAGCGCCTCGCCGAACTGGAAAGCCGCGTCGCGACCTTTCTGGGCTTCACCGACATCCTCACCAGCGTCGGTCAGGTCTATCCCCGGTCGCTCGACCATGACGTCGTGTCGGCGCTCGTGCAGCTCGGCGCCGGTCCGTCCTCGCTCGCGCACACCATCCGGTTGATGGCCGGCCACGAGCTGGTCACCGAAGGCTTCGCGCCCGGCCAGGTCGGCTCCTCGGCGATGCCGCACAAGATGAACACCCGCAGCTGCGAGCGGGTCAACGGGTTGCAGGTGGTGCTGCGCGGATACGCGTCGATGGCCGGCGAGCTCGCCGGTGCGCAGTGGAACGAAGGCGACGTGTTCTGCTCGGTGGTGCGCCGGGTGGCGCTGCCGGATGCGTTCTTCGCGATCGACGGGCAGACCGAGACGTTCCTGACGGTGCTCGACGAGTTCGGTGCCTACCCGGCGGTGATCCAGCGCGAACTCGACCGTTATCTGCCGTTCCTGGCCACCACCCGCATCCTGATCGCCGCGGTGCGGGCCGGCGTCGGGCGCGAGACCGCCCACGAGGTCATCAAGGAGCACGCCGTCGCGGTGGCGCTCGCGATGCGGGAACGCGGCGCCGAGCCCGACCTGCTCGACCGCCTGGCCGCCGACCCGCGACTGCCGCTGGACCGAGCCGCGCTCGAGGGCGCGCTGGCCGACAAGCAGGCGTTCACCGGCGCGGCGAGCGATCAGGTGGACCGCGTCGTCGCCGCCGTCGACGACCTCGTGAGCCGCTACCCCGAAGCCGCGAAGTACACCTCGGGAGCCATCTTGTGACACTGACGCAGCAGCTTGCCCAGATCGACTTCACCGACCTGGACAACTTCGCCGAAGGATTTCCCCACGCCCTGTTCGCGCTGCACCGTGAGCAGGCCCCGGTGTATTGGCACCCACCCACCGAGAACACCCCCGACGGGGAGGGTTTCTGGTCGGTGGCCACGCACGCCGAAACCCTTGCGGTGCTGCGTGACCCGGACACCTACTCGTCGGTGACCGGCGGCGAGCGCCCCTTCGGCGGCACCCTGCTGCAGGACCTGCCGATCGCCGGGCAGCTGTTGAACATGATGGACGACCCGCGCCATGCCGCGGTGCGCCGGCTGGTCAGCTCGGGGTTGACCCCGCGCATGATTCGGCGCGTGGAGGACGACCTGCGTGAGCGTGCGTGCCGGCTGCTGGACGACGCACCGCGCGGCGAACCGTTCGACTTCCTGGTCGACGTGGCCGCCGAAGTGCCGATGCAGATGATCTGCATCCTGCTGGGAGTGCCGGAGTCCGAACGCCATTGGCTGTTCGAGGCGATCGAGCCGAGCTTCGACTTCGGCGGATCGCGCAAGGCGTCGATCACCCGGCTCTCCGTCGAAGAGGCCGGCTCCCGGATGTATGCCTACGGGCAGGAACTGATCGCGGCCAAGCGGGCCCAGCCCAGCGACGACATGCTGTCGGTGGTGGTGAACTCCGCCGACCCCGAACTGTCGGACATCGAGAGCTATCTGTTCTTCAACCTGCTGTTCAGCGCTGGAGCCGAGACCACTCGCAACGCGATCGCCGGCGGGCTGCTGGCACTGGCCGAACATCCTGACGCCTACCGCGAGCTGCGCGCCGACCCCGCCCTGCTCCCGACGGCGATCGAGGAGATGGTCCGCTGGACCGCCCCGTCGCCGTCCAAACGGCGCACCGTCACCAGACCCGCCACCCTCGGCGGGCAGTCCCTGGAGCCGGGACAGAAGGTGCTCGTCTGGGAGGGTTCGGCCAACCGCGACGGCGCCGTCTTCACCGACCCCGAACTCTTCGACATCCGGCGAAAGCCCAACCCACACATGGGCTTCGGCCATGGCGTGCACTACTGCCTCGGCGCGAACCTCGCCCGCCTGGAGCTGCGGGTGTTGTTCGAAGAGATCCTGGGACGTTATTCCGAGGTGCGGCTCGCCGCTCCGGTGGAGTGGGCCCGCAGCAATCGGCACACCGGCATCCGCCACCTCGTCGTCGAGTTCACCCCATGAGTTCAGGCCCCGGCGACTTCGACCGATCACCACAGATGCGGGCTTCGGATGCCGACCGCTCTGCGGTGACGAAGATCCTCGAACATGCGGTAGGTCAGGGAATGCTGTCGCTCGACGAGTACAGCGAGCGGCTGGATGTCGTGCTGACCGCGCGCACCCGTCCGGAGCTCGACACCGTCATCGCCGATCTGCCTCACGTGCGCCGCGAGCCGGCCGCGGCGGCGCCGGAGGTGCTGAGTAGCTGGATGTCGAGCGTGTCCCGCAAGGGCCAGTGGACTGTCGCACCTCGGCTGAGGCTGGTCACCCGGATGTGCTCGACGACGCTCGACTTCACCTCCGCGGTGCTGCAGAGCCCCGTCGTGCACATCGACGTCGACGACTACTTCAGCTCCACCGACCTGGTGCTGCCCGACGGTGCGACCGCCGACCTCAACGGGATCACCACGGTCGGCGGCTCGACCACGGTGAAGGTGGCCACCAGCCCGCCGTCGCGGCACCTGCACGTCGTCGTCACCGGACGCGTCCGATTCGGTTCGGTGACCGCACGGCATCCGTTCGGCACCGCGTTCAAGCGGATGTTCGGGTGATCGACCCGTTCAGTCCGGGCTCGGGATCGCCTTGACGCGGATGCCCGCGGCGCGCAGCTCCAGGGCCGCCAAACCCCTGATCGCCACCGGATCCTGGTAGCGCCAAGCCCCGACCGGGTCGGCGCTGACCGCGGCCAACTTCGCCAGCGGGCGGTTGGCCAGCGCGCGCAACGCCAGGAGCTGTTCACCGGCGGCCGTCGAAGCCAGTGTCACCGCCGTCCACTTGCGCCGGAAGAACCGCACCCGGAGGAAAAGCCACGGCATCATCAACGCCAGGATCGGCGGCGCCGCCACCGCCAGCGCGAGCACCCAGGCCAGCCACGCCGCCGTGACACCCAGGGTCTGACCGGCGCCGGCGATCTCCCGCGCTGCGTCACCCGCCCCGGTCAGCGGGCTGGCCAGCGCATCTCCGATCAGCGGGATCCCGTCCGCGCTGTCACCCGCCGAATCCAGATTGCCGGCCACCCCGTTGGCGCCGCTCTGGACCTGGTAGCCGAAATCGGCGATCACCGACACCGCCGAGTGCACCGCCGTGCCGACCATCACCCAGATGACGGTCCAGGTGAGGACCACGACATCGCTGATCACCTGCCGGATCAAGCGTGCCGGCGTTGTGGCATAGGGAACCCACCGCGATCTCATGGATCGATCACAGCACACGGAAGCGCTCGGGCCGACCGTTAGGCTGGCCCGATGCGTCCCGCTCTGTCCGACTACCAGCATCTGGCCAGCGGCAAGGTCCGAGAGCTCTATCGCATCGACGACGGGCATCTGCTGTTCGTGGCCAGCGACCGGATCTCGGCCTACGACCACATCCTGGACTCCGAGATTCCTGACAAGGGCCGCATCCTGACCGCCATGAGCGTGTTCTTCTTCGACCTCGTCGACTCACCGAACCACCTGGCCGGCCCGCCCGACGACGAACGCATCCCGGCCGACGTGCTGGGCCGCGCTCTGGTCGTCGAACAACTCGAGATGCTTCCGGTCGAAGCGGTGGCCCGCGGATACCTGACCGGTTCCGGGCTCATCGACTACCAGAACACAGGGGCAGTGTGCGGCATCGCGCTACCGCCCGGATTGACCGAGGCCAGCCGCTTCGCCGAACCGTTGTTCACCCCTGCCAGCAAGGCCGAGTTCGGGCAGCACGACGAGAACATCACCTTCGACGACGTGGTCGCAGCCGTCGGCGCCGAGCGTGCCGCCGAAGTCCGCGACCGGACCCTGCACACCTACACTCAGGGCGCCGAGCACGCCCTGACCAAGGGCATCATCGTCGCCGACACCAAATTCGAGTTCGGGGTGGACGCCCACGGCGAGCTCAAGCTCGCCGACGAGGTGTTCACCCCGGACTCATCGCGCTACTGGCGCGCCGACGACTACACCGAGGGCCAGGTGCAGCAGAGCTTCGACAAGCAGTTCGTGCGTAACTGGCTCACCGGAGCCGAATCGGGCTGGGACCGGCACGGGGACCAACCCCCGCCGCCGCTGCCACCCGACATCGTGGCGGCCACCAGGGCGCGCTACATCGAAGCGTACGAACGTATTTCGGGTCTGCGCTTCGACGACTGGATCGGAGGAAACGCGTGAAGCCACCCGTCGCCAAACGGGTCGACACCCGCCGCGAACATCACGGCGATGTCTTCATCGACCCGTACGAGTGGCTGCGCGACAAGTCCGACCAGGAGGTCATCGACTACCTCGATGCGGAGAACGCCTTCACCGAACACGTCACAGCCGATCTGGCGCCGTTGCGACAGAAGATCTTCGACGAGATCAAGGCGCGCACCAAGGAGACCGACCTGTCTGTGCCGACTCGGCGGGGACCATGGTGGTACTACGGGCGCAGCTTCCAGGGCAAGCAGTACGGTGTGCAATGCCGTTGCCCCGTCACCGATCCCGATGACTGGACGCCGCCCCAGTTCGACGAGGCCACCGAGATCCCCGGCGAGCAGGTGTTGCTGGACGAGAACGTCGAAGCCGAAGGCCACGACTTCTTCTCCCTGGGTGCGGCCACTGTCAGCATCGACGGCAACATCCTGGCCTACTCGGTGGATGTCAAGGGTGACGAGCGGTACACGCTGCGGTTCAAGGACTTACGCACCGGCGAGCGGTATGCCGACGAGATCACCGGTGTGGGTGCCGGAGCGACGTGGGGTGCGGACGGCAACACCGTCTACTACGTGACCGTCGACGAGGCCTGGCGGCCGGACACCGTGTGGCGGCACCGACTCGGTTCGGACGCCCCAGACGAGCAGGTGTATCACGAACCCGACGAACGCTTCTGGGTAGCGGTCGGGCGCACCCGCAGCAACAAATACGTCCTGATCGCCGCGGGCAGCGCGGTGACCTCGGAGATGCGCTACGCCGACGCTGCCGACCCCGACGCCACCTTCCAGACGGTGTGGCCGCGCCGCGACGGCATCGAGTACTCACTCGACCACGCCGTCGTCGGCGGGGAGGACCGCTTCCTCATCCTGCACAACGACGGGGCGGAGAACTTCACGCTCGTCGACGCACCCGTCAGCGATCCGACCGACCTGCGCACCCTCATCGAGCACCGCGGAGATGTGCGACTCGATGCGGTCGATGCGTTCGACGGGCACCTCGTGGTCAGCTACCGTGCCGACGCGCTGCCGCGCATCCAGCTGTGGCCGGTCGGCGAATCGGGATACGGCCAGGCCAGTGACATCACGTTCGACTCGGAGTTGATGTCGGTGGGGTTGTCGGCGAACCCGAACTGGAGCGCGCCCAAGATGCGCATCGGCGCAACGTCATTCGTCACGCCGGTGCAGATCTACGACCTGGACCTGGCCTCCGGCGAGCGCACCCTGCTTCGCGAGCAGCCCGTGCTGGGTGACTACCGCCCACAGGATTACGTCGAGCGCCGCGATTGGGCGGTCGCCTCCGACGGGGCGCGGGTGCCCATCTCGATCGTGCACCGGGTGGGTCTGCAGTATCCGGCGCCGGTGCTGCTGTACGGCTACGGTGCCTACGAGGCGTGCGAGGATCCCCGCTTCTCCATCGCCCGGTTGTCGCTGCTCGACCGCGGCATGGCGTTCGCCGTCGCGCACGTCCGCGGCGGGGGTGAGCTCGGCCGGCCCTGGTACGAACACGGCAAGATGCTGGAGAAGCGCAACACGTTCACCGATTTCATCTCCGTGGCAAGCCATCTCGTCGGCACGGACGTCACCCGAGCGGAGAACATGGTCGCCTACGGCGGCAGCGCCGGTGGCCTGCTGATGGGTGCGGTGGCCAACATGGCGCCCGATCTGTTCGCCGGGATCCTGGCCAGCGTGCCGTTCGTCGACCCGTTGACCACGATCCTGGATCCGTCGCTGCCGCTGACCGTCACCGAATGGGACGAATGGGGCAATCCGCTGGAGGATCCCGACGTCTACCACTACATGAAGTCCTATGCGCCGTACGAGAATGTCGAGACCCGCCAGTACCCGGCGATCCTGGCGATGACGTCGCTCAACGACACCCGGGTCTACTACACCGAGCCGGCGAAATGGGTCGCCGCACTTCGGCACGCGCAACAAGATCCCGAGGCCGAAGGCGCCAGGGTGCTGCTCAAGACTGAGATGAACGCCGGCCACGGCGGCATCAGCGGTCGCTACGAGCGGTGGAAAGAGACGGCGTTCCAGTTCGCCTGGCTCCTGGAGACCGCCGGCGCAGCCGGCGAGACGGGTGAAGCCGGCGCAGCCGGCGAGACGGGTGAAGCCGGCGAGACGGGTGAAGCCGGCGCAGAAGAAATCTAGGCACTGTCAAGATTTCGGTATGATCGGGCGGTGAAGCGGGACAGCTACCACCACGGCGACTTGAAAGCCGTGATCCTCGCGCACGCCGCCGACCTCGTGGCCGAGCGTGGGGCCGACGGGTTGTCGCTGCGCGAGCTGGCCCGCGCGGCCGGGGTGTCGCATGCCGCTCCGGCCCACCATTTCGCCGATCGCCGCGGATTGTTCACCGCACTCGCCGCCCAGGGTTGGCGCATGCTCGCGGTGGCGCTGGCCGACGCCAGACCCGAGTTCACCCACGCCGCATTGGCCTATGTGCGCTTCGCGGTGCAGCATCCGGGTCACTACGAGGTGATGTTCGACCGATCGCTGGTCCACCCCGACGACGCCGAACTGGTGGCCGCACAGGCCGCCGCCGGTTCGGAGCTGGCCGCCGGTGTGGCCACGCTCGACGACCCCCGCGCCAAGGGCGACCCCGAGGCCGCGGGGCTGGCGGCGTGGTCGCTGGTGCACGGGTTCGCGATGCTGTGGCTCAACGAAGCGATCGACACGGACGCCGACGCCGTGGCAACGATGCAACGGATGGCCCAGATGCTGTTCACGAAATGAGCCACCGGTACCGTCGGGGTGCATGACCGATTCAGCGCTGAATGACATCCCCCTGACGACTCTCGCTGGCCGGCCCACCACGCTGGCCGAGCTGACCGACGGCGCCGCGCTGGTGGTGAACGTCGCGTCCAAGTGCGGGCTCACCCCGCAGTACGAGGCGCTGGAGAGGCTCGCCAAGGACTACGCCGCGCGCGGGCTGACCGTCATCGGCGTGCCGTGCAACCAGTTCATGGGGCAGGAACCCGGCAGCCCCGACGAGATCCTGACGTTCTGCTCGACCACCTACGGCGTGACGTTCCCGCTGCTCGCCAAGTCCGAAGTCAACGGTCCCGGTCAGCACCCGCTGTATGCCGCGCTCACCAAGGTGGCCGACGACTCGGGCGAAGCCGGTGACGTGCAGTGGAACTTCGAGAAGTTCCTGGTCGCCCCGGACGGCACCGTGGTCAGGCGCTTCCGGCCGCGCACCGCTCCCGACGCCCCGGAGGTCATCGCGGCGATCGAAGAGGTCGTGCCCCGCTAGCGGTCGGCAGCGAAGGCGAGCCGGCAAGATGACACCCGCCGTCGCCGTGTTGTCCACTGCCTGGACACCTGGAGTTGCCACACTGCGGGTGTGGCAGGACAACTGATCGTCTCGATCTCCGGTATCAGTGACCGCACCGTCGACGACGTCGCCGCGTTCTGCGGTCACCTCGACAACCGCGGCGTCCCGGTGTCGTTCCTGGTCGCGCCGCGGATGAAGGGCGGCTACCGCCTCGACCGCGACGACGACACGGTCGGCTGGCTGGCGGATCGGCGTGCCGGTGGGGACGCGATCGTGTTGCACGGTTACGACGAGGCCGCCACCAAGGCCCGCCGCGGCGAGTTCGCCACCCTGCAGGCCCACGAGGCCAACCTGCGGTTGATGGCCGCCGACCGGATCCTCGAGCACCTCGGTCTGCGCACCCGCCTGTTCGCCGCGCCCGGCTGGAATGTCTCGCAGGGAGCGCTGAAGGCATTGCCACGAAACGGTTTCCGTCTGGTTGCCGGGCTGAGCGGCATCATCGACCTGGTCCGTGACGACACCGTGCGCGCCCGGGTTCTCGGCATCGGGGAGGGTTTTCTGGCCGAGCCGTGGTGGTGCCGCACGCTGGTGCTCTCGGCCGAGCGCACCGCACGCCGGGACGGCATCGTCCGCGTCGGTGTCGCCGCCCGCCACCTGCGCCGTCCGGGACCTCGCCAGGCCATGCTGGACGCGGTCGACTTGGCGCTGCTGCACGCCAGCGCACCGACGGTGTACGCCTGGCAGCAGCAGCGACCTGTGCTGACCGACGCCGCCTGAGGGGCCGCACTGGCTAGATTGGCGCCATGGCTGATCAAGCTGATGTCATCGTGGTGGGCGCCGGGCTGGCGGGTCTGGTCGCGGCGTGCGAACTCCTCGAGCGCGGCCGTCGCGTCCTGATCGTCGACCAGGAGAATGCGGCCAACCTCGGCGGCCAGGCCTACTGGTCGTTCGGCGGGCTGTTCTTCGTCGACAGCCCCGAACAGCGTCGGCTCGGCATCCGCGACAGCCACGAACTGGCTCTGCAGGACTGGTTGGGCACCGCAGGCTTCGACCGTCCCGAAGACCACTGGCCCCGGCAGTGGGCACATGCCTATGTCGACTTCGCGGCGGGGGAGAAGCGCGCCTGGCTGCGTGACCGGGGCCTACAGACCTTCGCGATGGTGGGCTGGGCCGAACGCGGCGGTTACGACGCCCGCGGGCACGGCAACTCGGTGCCCCGCTTCCACATCACCTGGGGGACCGGCCCCGCTCTGGTCGACATCTTCGCGCGGCGGCTCACCGGGGACCGGGTGCGGTTCGCCTACCGGCACCGCGTCGACGAGCTGATCGTCGACGACGGTGCCGTCGTCGGGGTGCGTGGCGCGGTGCTGGAGCCCTGCACAGCTGCCCGCGGCGTCGCGTCGTCCCGGCAGGTCGTCGGCGACTTCGAGTTCCGCGCGCAGGCCGTCGTGGTGGCCAGCGGCGGCATCGGCGGTAACCACGACCTGGTGCGCAAGAACTGGCCGGCGCGGATGGGCCGCGTACCCGAACAGCTGCTCAGCGGGGTGCCCGCGCATGTCGACGGCCGCATGCTGGGCATCTCCGAGGCGGCCGGCGCCAACGTCATCAACAGCGACCGCATGTGGCACTACACCGAGGGCATCACCAACTACGACCCGATCTGGCCCTTGCACGGCATCCGGATCCTGCCCGGGCCCTCGTCGCTGTGGCTGGACGCCACGGGCAAGCGGCTGCCTGCGCCGCTGTACCCGGGCTTCGACACCCTCGGCACGCTCGAGCACATCGCGCGCACCGGGCACGACTACACCTGGTTCGTGCTCAACAAGCGCATCATCGACAAGGAATTCGGCCTGTCCGGGCAGGAACAGAACCCCGACCTGACCGGCCGCAGCCTGCGCGCGGTGCTCGACCGGGCCCGCAACGGGCCCGCGCCGGTGCACGCGTTCGTCGACAAGGGCGTCGACTTCGTGACCGCCGACTCGCTGCGTGACCTGGTGGCCGCGATGAACACCGTGCCCGATGTCGAGCCGCTCGACCTCGCCACGGTGGAGGCCGAGGTCACCGCCCGCGACCGGGAAGTGGCCAACCGCTTCACCAAGGACAGCCAGATCACCGCGATCCGCGCGGCGCGCGGCTACCTGGCCGACCGGGTGAGCCGCGTCGTCGCCCCGCACCGGCTGACCGACCCGAAAGCCGGGCCGTTGATCGCGGTGAAGCTGCACATCCTGACCCGCAAGTCGTTGGGCGGCCTGCAGACCGACCTGGACTCGCAGGTGCTGCGCGCCGACGGCGAGGCGCTGCCGGGCCTGTACGCAGCGGGGGAGGCCGCCGGTTTCGGTGGGGGCGGCGTGCACGGCTACCGGTCGCTGGAGGGCACGTTCCTGGGTGGGTGCGTGTTCTCCGGGCGGGCCGCCGGGCGCGCCGCCGCCCGCGCGGTTTCCTAGCGGATCCGGCGCGCAACGCGACATCGGCGGTGCACGAACGCGCCCGATTCGCTCAGAAGTCGGTGCCGCTCTCGGGTTCGAGAACCTGGAAATCGGTGTCCGTCATCTCGGTGAGGCGGCCGTAGAAGATCGGTCGCGCGACCGGGTCGATGATGCCCTGATGAATGGGCACGGCGTGCGTCGGCGCCACCGCGCGCAGGTAGTCCACCGCCTCGGAGATCTTCATCCATGGCGCCGCCGCCGGCGTGGCCAGCACGTCGACGGGTTCGTCGGGGACGAACAGCGCATCGCCGGGATGCATGAGCCTGGCAGCGTGCTCGCCGTCGCCGACGAGGTAGGAGATGTTGTCGATGACGGGTAGCTCGGGGTGGATGACGGCGTGGGTGCCGCCGGTGCCGCGCACGGTGAGATGACCGATCGACAGCTGGTCGCCGACGTTGACGGCCTGCCACGGCTCGCCGAGCTGGGCGGCGGTCTGCGGATCGGCGTACAGCGCGGCGTCCGGGTTGGCCTCGATCAGTGCCGGCAGCCGCTCGGTGTCGGCGTGGTCGGGATGCTGGTGGGTGACCAGGATCGCCGACAGACCGGTGATGCCCTCGAAGCCGTGGGAGAAGGTGCCGGGGTCGAACAGCACCGTGGTCTGCGAGCCGGACCCGTCGGGGAAGCTCGCCAGCAGGCAGGAATGGCCGAAGTGTGTGAGCTGCATGACCTCATGCATACCCGCTGCGGGCGCCTCGGCGTGCGTGGGGCGAGCACGCGGTGTCGCCGCAGGTAGAGTGATCGCCGTGGCAAAGGTGGTAGTGCACGTCATGCCGAAGACCGAGATCCTCGACCCCCAGGGACAGGCCATCGTCGGCGCCCTGGGCAGGCTGGGTTTCGACGGTGTCTCCGACGTCCGGCAGGGGAAGCGATTCGAGCTGGAGGTCGACGAGGGCATCGACGACGAGAAGCTCGCCGAGATCGCCGAGTCCCTGCTGGCCAACACCGTGATCGAGGACTGGACGGTCAGCAGGGAGAGCGGCGCATGACCCGGGTCGGCGTCATCACGTTCCCCGGCACCCTCGACGACATCGACGCCGCCCGCGCGGTGCGCCTCGCCGGCGGCGAGGCGGTCAGCCTGTGGCACGCCGACGCCGACCTCAAGGGTGTCGACGCGGTCATCGTTCCGGGCGGCTTCTCCTACGGTGACTACCTGCGGTGCGGGGCCATCGCCCGGTTCGCGCCGGTGATGGGCG
Organism: Mycobacterium sp. G7A2; assembly: GCF_041902445.1. Lineage (NCBI taxonomy): Bacteria > Bacillati > Actinomycetota > Actinomycetes > Mycobacteriales > Mycobacteriaceae > Mycobacterium > Mycobacterium sp. G7A2. Next base: position 893,692 of record NZ_CP169251.1, read on the forward strand.
AAGTGGTCGCCGCCGCCGGGCGGGGCATGCCGGTGCTGGGTATCTGCAACGGATTCCAGGTGCTCTGCGAGGCGGGGCTGCTGCCTGGTGCACTGACCCGCAACGCCGGGCTGCACTTCATCTGCCGCGACGTGTGGCTGGAGGTCGCCTCCAACTCGACGGCGTGGACGACGCGCTACGAGCAGGGCGCCGACCTGCTGGTGCCGCTGAAATCCGGCGAGGGTCGTTACGTCGCCGCCCAGAACGTGCTCGACGAACTCGAAGGCGAGGGACGCGTGGTGTTCCGCTACCGCGAGAACCTGAACGGCTCGATGCGCGACATCGCCGGCATCAGCTCCGCCAACGGTCGCGTCGTCGGGTTGATGCCGCACCCCGAGCACGCCACCGAAGCGCTCACCGGACCGTCCGACGACGGGCTGGGCCTGTTCTACTCCGCGCTGGACGCGGTGCTGGCCGCTTAGGGCGTCAGCGCGACCGACGCCTCGGCGGTGTAGCACAGGAACGTCATGGTCTCCTGCAGGTACAGCTGCACCGTCTCGGCGTCGTGGGACAGGTAGCCGATGGACACGTCGGTACCCAGCTGGAGGTCGAAATCGCCTCCGCGGGTGGACATCACGAACGCGCCGTCGATGGCGGGCGCCCAGATGATGTCACCGTCGACCAGCCGGTTGATGTGCTCGAGGATCGGATAGCCGTGCGCGGTGGTCTCGGCCACCTTGGTGTAGACGTCGGCCGACAGCAACACGCTGTAGGGACCGTCCACCCCGGCAAGCCGCAGCTCGCTGAGCGCCTGGGCGATCACGTCGGGAATCTCGCGCGGATCGTCGGGCAGCGCCAGCGCCGGATTGGAGCTGCACTTGCGCACGCCACCGATGTGGGCCGCCTCGTAGCCCTCGAAGATGGCCCGGTCCTCGACGAAGGCCAGCTTCTTGGCCGCCTCCTTGACCGGGTCCCAGTCCGAATCCTGTGAGCCCCGCTCGACGTCGTCGATGTCGGCACGCAGGACGGTGAACGGCACCCGCAGCCGCACCAGCGGCCGCGCATCCCGCAGGTGGGCGATCACACCGTCACCGGGAGCGGTCACGTCGAGCAGGTGGCCGGTGCTCACCGCGGCGGTCACCGGACCGCCCGGCTCGCTGACGTCGACGACGCGACGGCCGGCGATGTGCCGCTTGAACGTGCGGGTGGCCTCCTGCTCGATCTCGGCCCAGGCGGCGTCGGTGACCGGTGCCAGTTCTCGGTACAGGTTGTTCATTGCGGTTGCCCTTTCAGACTGCCGATCGCCAGCGAGCCCGGATATGCCGGGGGCGGAGGGGGCGTGGGGGATGGCGCGAGCTCGGCGCTCTCTGCCGGGAGCTCCGGGGGATCGTCGAGAAAGTCGATGGTGGGGACGAAGAACAGCGATCCGGTCTCGGCGGTGGAGAAGTCGAGGATCCGGTCGGTGTTGCCCGGCGGATCACCGATGAACATGTTGACCAGCATCCGCTCGGTCACGGCGGGATCCGCGGCGTAGGCGATGTAGTACGTGCCCGACTCGCCGTCACCGAGGCTGCCGAACGGCATGTTCGCGCGCACGACCTGCAGCTCGTTGCCGTCCTCGTCCTCGATCGAATTCAGTGCGACGTGCGAGTTGGTGGGTTTGACCGCGTCGTCGAGTTCGATGTCCTCGAGTTTGGTGCGGCCGATCACCAGTTCCTGCTCGGTGACGCTGAGTGAGTTCCATGCGTCCATGTCGTGGCGGTAGCGCTGGACGTGCACGTAGCTGGCCCCAGAGAACTCGGGGTCCTCGGCGCCGATCTGCACCGCGTCCACCGCGTCCGGTCCGTTCGGATTCTCGGTGCCGTCGACGAAGCCCAGCAGGTCGCGCTGCTCGAAGAACTTGAACCCGTGCACCTCGTCGACGACGGTCACCGCGCCGCCCATCGCCGCGAGGACCCGGCCGCCGAGCTCGAAGCAGACGTCCAGCGAGCCGCCCTTGATGTGGAACAGCAGATCACCCGGGGTGGACGGGGCGTGGTGGCGGGCGCCGGTGAGCTCCACGAACTCGTGCAGCTGGGCCGGTCGCGGGCCGCAGAACAACCGGTCCCAGGCAGCCGAACCGATGCCGGCGATCAGCCGCAACTGCGCGTCGGGCACCCGGAAACCGACCGCGCGAACCAGGCCGGACAGTTCTGCGAGGGCGTCGCGGACCCGCCCGGGCGCCGACGGAATGTCGTTGATCGTCGCCACCAGGAAGATCGCCGCGGGACTGAGCGGGGTGAGAACCGGCTGCGGGCGGACCACGTGATCACCCTAGCTGCACTTGATCTTGTTCTTGGGGTAAGGATGAGCTTGCTATGGCTGAATCTGCGCTCTCTCCGCTCACGGCGACCGCCGACGGACTCTGTGATTTCGTCGACGCGTCCCCCTCGCCGTTCCACGTGTGCCGCACCGCGGCCGACCGGCTGCTGGCCGCCGGGTTCACCGAACTCTCCGAGAGTGACCCCTGGCCTGCGGTCGGAGATCACTTCGTCGTGCGGGCCGGCTCGCTGATCGCCTGGCGCTCCGGTGGACCCGCCGACGCCGGCGCGTTCCGGCCGTTTCGGGTCGTCGGTGCCCACACCGACAGCCCCAACCTGCGGGTCAAACAGCACCCGGACCGTTACGTGGCGGGCTGGCAGGTGGTGGCGCTGCAGCCCTACGGCGGTGCGTGGCTGAACTCGTGGCTCGACCGCGAGCTGGGTGTCAGCGGCCGGCTGTCGGTGCGGGCAGGCAATGCCGTCGAGCACCGGTTGGTCCGGATCGACGAACCGTTGCTGCGGGTGCCGCAGCTGGCCATCCACCTCGCCGAGGACCGCAAGGCGGTCGAGCTCAACCCGCAACGCCACGTCAACGCGGTATGGGGCGTGGGAGGGGGCACCCGATCGTTTCTCGGCCATGTCGCCGAACGGGCCGGCGTCCACGCCGGCGAGGTGCTCGGCTTCGACCTGATGACCCACGACCTGGCCCCCTCCCGGCGGGTAGGCGCCGACGGTGCGCTGGTCAGTGCCCCCAGGCTGGACAACCAGGCCACCTGCTACGCGGGCCTGCAGGCGTTCCTGGCCGCTGCCGCCGGCGGCGCGGTGACGCCGGTGCTGGTGCTCTTCGACCACGAGGAGGTCGGCTCCCAGTCCGATCACGGAGCGCAGTCGGAACTGCTGCTGACCGTGCTGGAGCGGATCACCCTCGCCGCGGGCGGGGGCCGGGAGGACTTCCTGCGCCGGCTGCCCGAGTCGATGGTGGCCTCCGGCGACATGGCGCACGCGACCCACCCCAACTACCCGGACCGGCACGAACCCGGACACCTCATCGAGGTCAACGGCGGGCCGGTGCTCAAGGTGCAGCCCAACCTGCGCTACGCCACCGACGGACGGACCGCGGCCGCGTTCGCGCTGGCATGCGCGCAGGCCGGGGTGCCGCTGCAGCGCTACGAGCACCGCGCCGACCTGCCCTGCGGGTCCACCATCGGCCCCATGACCGCCGCCCGCACCGGCATCCCGACCGTCGACGTCGGCGCGCCGCAGCTGGCCATGCATTCGGCGCGCGAGGTGATGGGCGCCGCCGATGTCGCCGACTATTCCGCGGCGCTTCACGCATTTCTGTCACCGGGCTGACCTACAGTCAGCCCATGGCTCTGGATGTGGCGATGATCACCATCGACTGTGCTGACCCCGACGGCCTGGCCGTGTGGTGGTCCGAGGTCGTGGAGGGGGAGGTGAATGCCGTCGCGCCAGGAGAATTCGTCATGGTGGTGCGCCAGGGCGGTCCGGCGTTGGGCTTCCAGCGCGTGCCCGATCCGACGCCCGGGAAGAACAAGGTGCACCTGGATCTGCACACCGCCGACAAGGACGCCGAGGTCGCACGCCTGGTCGGTCTCGGCGCCCGGGAGACCGGGCGGCACAGCTTCGGCGAGGACTTCGACTGGGTGGTGCTGGCCGACCCCGAAGGCAACGCCTTCTGCGTCGCCGGAGGCTGAGTGGCCCCGCTGGCTAGACTGTCTCGGTGACGTCTGGGTTGACCCAAGAGGTGGATACCGTCGAACGGGCCGCCGCCACACCTGACCAGCCTCAGCCCTTCCGTGAGCTCGGGCTCAAGGACGACGAGTACGAACGGATCCGCCAGATCCTCGGGCGTCGCCCCACCGACGCCGAACTCGCGATGTATTCGGTGATGTGGAGCGAACACTGCTCCTACAAGTCCTCGAAGGTGCACCTGCGCTATTTCGGCGAGACCACCACCGAGGCGATGCGCTCTGCGATGCTCGCCGGCATCGGTGAGAACGCTGGCGTGGTCGACATCGGCGACGGGTGGGCGGCCACCTTCAAGGTGGAATCGCACAACCACCCCTCCTACATCGAGCCGTACCAGGGTGCGGCCACCGGGGTCGGCGGGATCGTCCGCGACATCATGGCGATGGGCGCGCGCCCGGTCGCGGTGATGGACCAGCTGCGCTTCGGCGCCGCCGATGCCCCCGACACCCGCCGCGTCGTCGACGGGGTCGTGCGCGGCGTCGGTGGTTACGGCAACTCGCTGGGGCTGCCCAACATCGGCGGCGAGACGGTCTTCGACGCCTGCTACGCCGGCAACCCGCTGGTCAACGCACTGTGTGTCGGGGTGTTGCGGACCGAGGACCTCAAGCTGGCGTTCGCGTCCGGTGCGGGCAACAAGATCATCCTGTTCGGTGCGCGCACCGGCCTCGACGGCATCGGCGGGGTGTCGGTGCTGGCGTCGGAGACGTTCGGGGGCGACGAGTCCGGTTCTTCGGGGCGCAAGAAGCTGCCGAGCGTGCAGGTCGGTGATCCGTTCACCGAGAAGGTTCTCATCGAGTGCTGCCTCGAGCTCTACGCCAACGACCTCGTGGTCGGCATCCAGGACCTGGGTGGCGCTGGATTATCTTGTGCCACATCGGAACTCGCCTCCGCCGGAGACGGTGGTATGAGGGTCGAGCTGGACCGGGTGCCGTTGCGCGCGGCCAACATGACCCCCGCGGAGGTCCTGTCCAGCGAATCGCAGGAGCGCATGTGCGCGGTGGTGACACCGGACAACGTCGACGCCTTCCTCGCGGTCTGCCGCAAATGGGACGTGCTGGCCACCGTGATCGGTGAGGTCACCGACGGAGACCGGCTCGAAATCACTTGGCACGGTGAGACGGTCGTGGACGTGCCGCCGCGCACCGTCGCGCATGAGGGACCCGTCTACGAGCGGCCCGTCGAGCGGCCGGACTCCCAGGACGCGCTCATCGCCGACACGTCGGCGTCGCTGCCCCGGCCCAGCACGGGCGACGAGCTGCGGGCCACGCTGCTGGCCATGATCGGCAGCCCGCACCTGTGCAGCCGGGCCTTCATCACCGAGCAGTACGACCGGTACGTGCGTGGCAACACGGTGCTCGCCGAGCACGCCGACGGCGGCGTGCTGCGCGTCGACGAGAAGACCGGCCGCGGCATCGCGATCTCGACCGACGCCTCGGGCCGCTACACCAAGCTCGACCCCTACACCGGCGCCCAGCTCGCGCTGGCCGAGGCCTACCGCAACGTCGCGGTCACCGGTGCCACGCCGATCGCGGTGACCAACTGTCTGAACTTCGGGTCCCCGGAGGATCCGGGCGTGATGTGGCAGTTCTCGCATGCTGTCCGCGGGCTGGCCGACGGCGCCGCGACGCTGGGCATCCCGGTCACCGGGGGCAACGTCAGTTTCTACAACCAGACCGGGACCACCGCGATCCTGCCCACCCCGGTGGTCGGTGTGCTCGGCGTGATCGACGACGTCACCCGCCGTATCCCCACCGGGCTGGGCAACGAGCCGGGGGAGACGCTGATCCTGCTCGGTGACACCCGCGACGAGTTCGACGGCTCGATCTGGGCGCAGGTCACCGCCGATCACCTGGGCGGCCGCCCGCCGGCGGTCGATCTCGAACGCGAGCGGCTGCTGGCCGATGTGCTGACCGCCGCGTCGCGCGACGGGCTCGTCTCGGCCGCGCACGATCTGTCCGAAGGCGGCCTGATGCAGGCCGTGGTCGAAGCGGCCCTGGCCGGTGAAACCGGTTGCCGGCTGGTGCTTCCCGACGGGTGGGACCCGTTCGTCACACTGTTCTCCGAGTCGTCGGGACGGGTGCTGGTCGCGGTGCCGCGCACCGAGGAGAGCCGGTTCACGGCGATGTGCGAGGCGCGGGGCCTGCCCGCGAACCGTGTGGGCGTGGTCGACCAGGGCCCCGAAACCGCCGAGCCGGTGATCGAGGTGCAGGACCTGTTCACGGTGACCCTGGCTGAGTTGCGGCGGACGTGGGAAGGCGTGCTGCCCGGGTTGTTCGGGTAACCGGGTTGGTCGAGTGACGGCAGTCCTGGAGCGCGACCGGACCGACAAGCACCCCGCCTTGCTGTGGGCGTGGCGGCTGCTGCGGCTGGATTTCACCGGGATCGCGTTCGCGGCTCTGTTCTTCTGCCTTTCGCTCACCCCGTCCCTGCTGCCCCGCGACTGGCTGTTCGCCGGGCTCATCGGCGGCATCAACGCCGCGATCGGCTACGGCATCGGCGTGTTCGTCGTCAAGATGTTCCGCCGATTCCTGATCGCCGGCCGCGGCTGGCGGCGACCGCCGCCACGCGTCGCGGCAACGGCCAAGGCGGCCACGGTGATCGTGGCGGTCGGAGCCTGCGTGCTGATGGTGATCCCCGCCGCCGCGTGGCAGCGCCAGGTGTCGACGCTGATGGGAATGCAGGGGCCGGGAACGCTCAGCTATCTGCGCACGCTGGTGATCGCTGCGGCCGTCGGTGCCCTCTGCGTCGCCGGAGCCCGGCTGCTGCTGGACCTGATCAAGACGATGGCGCGGTTCTTCATCCGGCGCTGGCATCTCAGCGACGAGTTGGCGCTGTTCATCGGCACGGCCATCGTCGTGGTGCTGGTCATCACTTTGGTCAACGGTGTGCTGCTGCGGGGTTTCCTGGCCGGGGCCAACCGCATCTTCCAGCCGCAGAACGCCACCACCGAGGCCGGGGTGGTCCAACCGCAGGAGGCCGAAAGGTCAGGCAGTCCAGAGTCTTTCGCGCCGTGGGACACACTGGGCTACCAGGGGCGCACGTTCGTGGCCACCGGGCCGCACGCCGACGAGCTGACCCGGCTCAACGGCGCCCCGGCCACCGAGCCCATCCGCGTCTACGCCGGGTTGCAGACCGCCGAGTCCGACGAAGCGCGCATGGCCGTGCTGCTGAGCGAACTCGAGCGGACCGGCGCGTTCGAGCGGGAGGTCCTCGTCATCGTGCCGACCACCGGTACCGGTTGGATCAACCCGACCGCCGCCGCTGCGATCGAGATGATGTACAACGGCGACACCGCCATCGTCGGTTCGCAGTACTCGTATCTACCGAGCTGGATCTCTTTCCTTGCCCACCAACAGAAGTCGATGGAGGCGGGCCGGATGATGATCGACGCCATCCACGACCGGTGGGTGCAGCTGCCCGAGGACGAGCGCCCGAAGCTGTTGCTCTACGGCGAAAGCCTGGGATCGATGGCTGGGCAGGGCGCGTTCGACTGGTTGCCCGACATCTCCCGGATGGGTTTCTCGTCGGTGCTGTGGGTGGGGCCGCCCAACGCCAGCCCGCTGTGGCACGGCTTGACGGTGCGCCGCGACCCGGGCACGCCGGAGGTCGAACCCCGCTACGACGACGGTCGCACCGTGCGGTTCTCGCAGGGCAACGATGCGGGCGCGATCGCGGCGGACACCGCACCCCCCTGGGAGGGCACCCGCGTGCTGTTCCTGCAGCACGCCTCCGATCCGATCGTCTGGTGGTCGCAGGACCTGCTGTTCACCCGTCCCGACTGGCTGTCCGAGCCGGCGGGCCGGGACCGCACCGCCTCCATGCGGTGGTACCCGATCGTCACGTTCTGGCAGGTCGCCGCCGACCTGACGAACGCGGTGTCGGTCCCCGGCGGACACGGCCACAACTACGGCGACTTCATCGTCGACGGATGGGCGGGCGTCGCGGCGCCCGACGGGTGGAGTCGCTCGGACACTGAGCGGATCCGCACCGCACTCGACGCGACCGAACCCGTCGGCAGCAGCGAATGATCGGCGGCGAATGACGCGGCAATGGGTGGGTGTGGGTGCCCTGACCGCTGCGCTGATCGGGTGGAAGTTCGTGACGGCGCGGATTCCGGCGCGTTGGCATCCGCTGCCCCACGTGGTGTTCGGCACCACGGTGTGGGCGCTCAGCGGTGCATCGCCCTTGGGTCTGCGGCCGCCTGCGTTGTGGTCGGGGTTGCGCTGGGGCGCCTCGGCGGCGGCGCCGGTGGTGCTCGCGGTCGCGGTCGGCACCGCGATCCCCGCCGTGCGCGAGGGCATGGCGGTGCAGAAGCTGCCGACTCCGGTCAGCCACTGGCTGCTGGTGCGCATTCCGGTTGGCACCGTGTGGTCCGAAGAAGTGGCGTACCGGGCGAGCCTGAGCATCCTGGCCGCCCACGTGTTCGGCAAACCCACTGGCCGTGTCTTCGCTGCGGCCGCATTCGGGCTGTCGCACGTACCTGACGCGCGGGCCACCGGGCAGCCGGTGATCCTCACGGTCCTGGCCACCGGCACGGCCGGCTGGATCTTCGGGTGGCTGTTCGGCAGGTCCACCAGCGTCGCCGCGCCGATGCTGGCCCATCTGGCGGTCAACGAGGCCGGAGCGGTTGCTGCGCTGGCAGTTCAGCGCCGTCGCGGTCGCGCGTGAGACCAATTCCCTAGATTGTGGCTGTGCCTCGTAACGTCGACCCCGCCGCCACTCGCGCCGCGGTGGCTGCGCTGGCGGACTGGCTGCGCGATGACACCGCCGCGGCCCCCGACCGCGCGCAACTCGCCGACGCCGTCCGTCTCACGGCCAGGACCCTGGCGGCCCTGGCGCCGGGCGCTGCCGTCGAAGTCCGTATCCCGCCGTTCGTGGCAGTGCAGTGCATCGAGGGTCCTCGGCACACCCGGGGCAATCCGCCGAACGTGGTCGAAACCGATCCCCGCACCTGGCTGCGGCTCGCCACCGGCCTGCTGACGGTGTCCGATGCCGGCGCCGCGGGTCGGCTGAGTCTGTCGGGATCCCGAGCCACCGAGATCGCGGCGTCGCTGCCGCTGGTCCGCCTGCCCGAGTGAGTGACGAAAACAACATCCCGCCAACGGAGTCCGGCTGCAGTCCGGATCCGACTCCGGGAATCGCGACCCGTCGATTCCGCGTTTTCCAGCTGTTCACCGTAGACTGGGTCCCGTCACCCACCGCCCCCAGGGAGCACTGTTGACTGAGGCCGCTGAGCACGCCGAGCAGGTAGACAACGAGCCCAGAGAAGAATGCGGCGTCTTCGGGGTCTGGGCGCCCGGCGAGGAAGTGGCGAAGCTCACCTATTACGGGCTCTATGCGCTGCAACACCGCGGGCAGGAAGCGGCGGGCATCGCGGTCGCCGACGGTTCGCAGGTCCTGGTGTTCAAGGATCTGGGTCTGGTCAGCCAGGTCTTCGACGAGCAGACCTTGGCCGCCATGCACGGGCACGTCGCCGTCGGGCACTGCCGGTACTCCACCACCGGATCCACCACGTGGGAGAACGCCCAGCCGGTGTTCCGCAACACCGCGGCGGGCACCGGGGTGGCGCTCGGCCACAACGGCAATCTGGTCAACACCACCGAGTTGGCGGCCCGGGCCCGCGAAGAGGGGCTGATGGGCAGCCGCGGGGCCGCCACCGCCACCACCGATTCGGACATCCTGGGCGCGTTGCTCGCCCACGGCGCCGCGGACTCGTCGCTGGAGCAGGCCGCGCTGGAGTTGCTGCCGACGGTGCGCGGCGCGTTCTGCCTGACGTTCATGGACGAAAACACCCTGTATGCCGCCCGCGACCCGTACGGGGTGCGGCCGCTGGCGCTGGGCCGGCTGGACCGCGGCTGGGTGGTGGCCTCCGAAACCGCCGCACTCGACATCGTCGGCGCCTCGTTCGTGCGGGACATCGAACCGGGTGAGCTACTGGCCATCGACGCCGACGGGGTCCGCTCCACCCGCTTCGCGCCCCCGTCACCCAAGAACTGTGTGTTCGAGTACGTGTACCTCGCCCGCCCCGACAGCACGCTGGCCGGACGCTCCGTGCACGGCACCCGGGTCGACATCGGCAGGCGGCTGGCGCGGGAGAAGCCCGTCGACGCCGATCTGGTGATCGGAGTGCCCGAGTCTGGGACCCCGGCGGCAGTAGGTTACGCGCAGGAATCCGGCATCCCCTACGGCCAGGGTCTGATGAAGAACGCCTACGTCGGCCGGACCTTCATCCAGCCGTCACAGACGATCCGCCAGCTCGGTATCCGGCTCAAGCTCAACCCGCTGCGCGAGGTGATCCGCGGCAAGCGACTGATCGTGGTCGACGATTCGATCGTGCGCGGCAACACCCAGCGCGCGCTGATCCGCATGCTGCGCGAGGCCGGTGCGGTCGAGGTGCATGTGCGGATCGCCTCACCGCCGGTCAAGTGGCCGTGCTTCTACGGCATCGACTTCGCCACCCCGGCGGAGCTCATCGCCAACGCCGGCAACGCGGACTCCGACGAGGTCGAGACGCTCGAAGCGGTTCGGCACGCCATCGGCGCCGACTCACTGAGCTACATCTCCCAGCAGGGCATGATCGCCGCGACCGAGCAGCCGGCATCCCGGTTGTGCTCGGCCTGCTTCGACGGCAACTACCCGATCGAGCTGCCCGGCGAGACCGCGCTGGGGAAGAACGTCATCGAGCACATGCTGGCCACCGCGGCACGCACCGGGGTGCCGATCCAGGCCCAGAACGACAACGCGTCGGCACTACGCCGGCCCTAGCGGCGTCATCGACCCAGCGCCGGCCCTAGCGGCGTCATCGACCCAGAGCCGGCCCTAGCGGCGTCATCGATTGAGCGCCGGCCCTCATTCAGGTGCAGTGGGACTGAACCGCAGCAGGTGCCGTCGACCGCCGTCGCCGCCGGAGCCCTCCGAGCTCAGCGCCTGGCGCACCGAATCGAGATAGCCGGTCAGACCACCCGGCGGTCGCGGGATCACGGTGTCGATGTCGTGCTCATGGCACACCGCGTCGCATTCGAGCGATTCGACCAGCGGACGGGCCAGCCCCGAGGGGATCGGGGTGACCAGGCCCACCCACCAACTCGCGATCGTCGGCGTCAGGAACGGCAGCACCACCATCACGCGCCGCCGGAGCCCGGCCACGTCGGCGTATCCCTGCATCGCGTCGCCGTACTCCATCGCGTCCGGCCCGCCGATGTCCCAGGTGCGGGACTCGGGCACCTGCGCGGTGGCCGCCTCGGCGAGGTAGTACAGGACGTCGCCGACGGCGATCGGCTGGATCATGTTGTGCACCCACTTCGGGGTGGTCATCACCGGGAGCCGGTCGGTCAGGTGACGGACCATCTCGAACGACGCCGAACCCGACCCGATGACGATGCCGGCCTGCAGCACGACCGTTTCCACGGACGATTCCATCAGGATCTCGCCGACCTCGACCCGCGAGGCGAGGTGCCGCGACAGAGATGTGCCGGGCGGATGCAGCCCGCTGAGGTACACCACCCGGCGCACTCCGGCCTCCTTGGCGGCGGCGGCCACGTTCTGCGCCGAACGCCTCTCCTCGGCGACGAAGTCGCGCGATGTGCCCATCGAATGGACCAGGTAGTAGACGACGTCCATGCCCTGAAACGCCGCGGTCAAGGATTCGGGTTCGGTCAGATCCCCGCGCACCACCTCGACCTGGTCGCGCCAGTCGGCACGGTCGAGTTTGGCGGGTTTGCGCGCCATCGCCCGGACCTTGTGGCCGCGGCGGAGCAGTTCGGGCACCAGGCGGCCCCCGATGTAGCCGGTCGCGCCCGTCACCAGGCACTGAAGTTGAGCCGTCACTACCGCTCCGTCCGTCGATGTCGCCGAGATGCTCTGTAGAGGCTTTCGTTGCCGATGCGGACCTGGATTGCCCGCAACCCCACCCGACTAACCGCGCCGGAACCTCACAATGATCGGTATGGCGTTCCGGGGATGGCCGATCGAAGCCGTCGAGTTCTACGAGGGCCTCGAGGCCGACAACTCGAAGGTGTACTGGCAGGAGCACAAGGCGGTCTACGAACAGCAGGTCAAGGCGCCGATGGAAGAGCTGCTGGCCGAGCTGGCCGACGAGTTCGGCGAGGGCAAACTGTTTCGGCCCTATCGCGACGTGCGGTTCAGCGCCGACAAGACGCCCTACAAGACCACCTGCGCGGCTACCCTCGGCAAGGGGTACGTGGCGTTCTCCGCCGACGGCCTGTCGGTGGGCAGCGGGCTGTACATGCCCGAACCGGCGGCGTTGGCGCGCTTCCGCGCCGCCGTGGACGCCGACGACACCGGAACCGAGCTGGCGTCCATCGTCGCCGATCTGCACCGGGCCGGCTATCAGACGATGGCGCACGAGGTCCTCAAGACAGCGCCCCGCGGCTTTCCCAAGGATCATCCGCGCATCGAGCTGCTGCGCCACAAAGGCCTCGCGATGATGAAATCGTGGCCCGTCGGTGCGTGGCTGGGCACCCGGAAGGCCAAGGATCGCGTGGTCACCGCGCTGCGCGCGGCCGCGCCGCTCAACGAATGGCTGGCCCGTCACGTCGGCTGACGACCGGCGCATACCGGCCGCAGTCGCCGAACGGTAACCTTTGTCTCGATGACCGAGCGCGCCGAACAACACGGCATTTCCTATGCGTCGGCAGGAGTGGACATCGAAGCCGGTGACCGCGCCGTCGAACTCTTCAAGCCGCTAGCCCAGAAGGCCACCAGGCCCGAGGTGCGCGGCGGCCTGGGCGGCTTCGCGGGCATGTTCGCGCTCCGCGGCGACTACCGGGAGCCGCTGCTGGCCTCGTCAACGGACGGCGTGGGCACCAAGCTGGCGGTCGCACAGGCCATGGACAAGCACGACACGGTCGGCATCGACCTGGTCGCCATGGTCGTCGACGACCTCGTGGTGTGTGGAGCCGAGCCGCTGTTCCTGCAGGACTACATCGCCGTCGGGCGCACCGTGCCAGAACGGGTCGCCGAGATCGTCTCCGGAATCGCCGACGGCTGCGTGCTCGCCGGGTGTGCGCTGTTGGGTGGGGAGACCGCCGAACACCCCGGACTGATGGCGCCGGACCACTACGACATCTCGGCGACCGGGGTCGGCGTCGTGGAGGCCGACGACGTGCTGGGGCCTGACCGGGTCAAACCCGGCGACGTACTGATCGCGATGGCCTCGACCGGGCTGCATTCCAACGGATACTCGCTGGCCCGCCACGTGCTGCTCGAGATCGACCACATGAATCTGGCCGGACACGTCGAGGAGTTCGGTAGAACCCTGGGTGAGGAATTGCTCGAGCCCACCCGCATCTACACCAAGGACTGCCTGGCGCTGGCCGCCGAGACGCAGGTGCGAACTTTCTGCCACGTCACCGGAGGCGGGCTGGCCGGCAACCTCGAGCGGGTGATCCCGCACGGCCTGGTGGCCGAGCTGGACCGGGGCACCTGGACGCCTGCACCGGTGTTCGGCATGATCGCCCAGCGCGGGCGCATCGAACGTGCGGAGATGGAGAAGACGTTCAACATGGGCGTCGGGATGGTCGCCGTGGTGGCCGCCGAGGACACCGACCGCGCGTTGGCCGTGCTGACCGCACGTCACCTGAACTGTTGGCCCCTCGGAACCGTCATGAAGGGCAGCAAGGACGGGTCACGCGCAGAGCTCGTGGGTCAACACCCCAGATTCTGACCAACCCAGACTCTGAACAGACTCAGACTCTGAACAACTCAGATTGTGAACAACGAAGCGCCGACCGGCGCTCGATCAGCGCCGCCAGTCGTCCTCGTCTGCCCAGCCTTCGTCGGGTGCACCGTCGCTGCCGTGGAAACGGTCATCGTCGGAAGCGCCTGACAGCTCGCGCTGAAGCCGCTCGAAATCGGTCTGCGGTGAGCTGTATTTGAGCTCACGAGCAACCTTGGTCTGCTTTGCCTTTGCCCGGCCGCGGCCCATGGGGGAACCCCCTCGCGCAATAACGGAGCGGCCCAATGAACAGGCGGCTCCGATCTGAGTGTGTTTATTTTCCTGTCCACACCTTACCGTGCCGGAGGCCGTGGTGCTGGCAGGCCCGGGTGCTCAGAGTGCTGTGGTCCTGCTCACCGTGTTCCGCGGAGCCGCTCGACGGCCAGCCTGCCCGCGCCGACCGCGTCGGCGGGAGGCACCGAGTCCGGGTCGATCGCGGCGGCGACGGCGGACTCGCCCCCGGTGGTCAGCTCGGTATCCGCCGGTAGGCCACGCTTGACCAGGGCCAACGCGATCAGCCCCTGATCGACGTGGTCGACGACGGTGCCCAACCGGCCCACGGGGCGCCCGGCGGCCAGTAGCGGATCGCCGGGTGCTGGACGGTCGGCGGCACCGTCGAGGTGTAGCAGCACCAGCATGCGCGGCGGTTTGCCCAGGTTGTGGACTCGTGCCACGGTCTCCTGGCCGCGGTAACAGCCCTTCTCCAGATGTACCGCGCCGACACCGGGACCGCCGATCCAGCCCGCTTCGTGCGGAATCGTCCGCTCGTCGGTGTCGACCCCCAGCCGCGGGCGCTGCTCGGTGACGCGATGCGCCTCATAGGCCCACACCCCGGCGGGGCGCACCCCGGCGGCGACCAGCCGTTCGCGCAGGCCCGCGGCCTGTGAAGCCGGGACCAGGACGTCCAGCTCGGGGGTGGTGCCCGGGATACGGCGCACGAAGCCACCGCCGGGCAGCGCGACCGCGGTGCCCTCTGCCGGCAACGTCGTCACACCGAGCACGGCGAGCACGGCGGGTTCGGCAACCCCCGGACCGAGCAGCGTCAGCACCGCCAGATCGGCCGGCTCGACCGTCACGTCGGACCAGAAGATCATCTTGCGCAGGAAGCCGAGCAGGGCCTCACCACGCCATCCCTCGGTGTCGAGAACGGTTTGGTCGGCCAGCTCGGTCTGCCACCAGTGATCTTCGACACGGCCCTGCCCGTCCAGGCTCAGGTTCTGGGTGACCGAGCCCTCCGGCAGCGCACTGACGTGCTGACTGGAGATGTTGTGCAGCCATGACTGACGTTCCGGGCCGGTCAGCGACAGCACTGTGCGATGCGACCGGTCGATGACCACCGCGCCGTCGGCGGCGGCGCGTTGTTCGCCGAACGGGTCACCGTGATGCCACACCGCGCCGGCGTCGGGTCCGGGGTCGGGAGCGGGAACTGCAGACATCCCTCAACTCTACGATTGCTTCATGGCCGATACCCCGGGCGTCGTCGTCACCCTCGACGGACGTCTGCACGATCCACAGCAGCCGCTGCTGCACGCCGACGACCTGGCGGCGGTCCGCGGCGACGGGGTCTTCGAGACACTGCTGATCCGCCAGGGTGCTCCCTGCCTGCTCGAGGCTCACCTGGCGCGGCTGGCGCAGTCCGCCCGGATGGCCGACCTCCCGGACCCGGATCCGGCGAGCTGGCGCTCGGCGGTGCAGATCGCGACCGAGCGGTGGCTCACCGACGGCGGCGGTGAAGGCGTGCTGAGACTCGTCTACAGCCGCGGTCGTGAGCACGACCCGACCGGCACCTCCTACGCGACCATCGGCCCGGTACCCGACCGGGTGGCGCAGGTGCGCCGCCACGGGCTGGCAGCGGTGCTGCTCGAGCGGGGACTGCCCGCGGCCGGAGTCGACAGCATGCCGTGGCTGCTCGCCGGCGCCAAGACGCTGTCGTACGCGGTCAACATGGCCGCGCTGCGCCATGCCGAACGCCACGGCGCAGGGGACGTGGTGTTCGTCAGCGCCGAGGGCCAGATCCTCGAGGGGCCCCGCTCCACCGTGGTGATCGCCACGACCTCGGAGGAGGGCCGCAGCTGCCTGCTCACGCCGCCGCCCTGGTACCCGATCCTGCGGGGCACCACTCAGCAGGCGCTGTTCGAGGTCGCCCGCACCAAGGGCTACGACTGCGACTACCAGGCGTTGACCCCTGCGGATCTCCATGCCGCAGAGGGGGTTTGGCTGGTGTCCAGCATCACGTTGGCGGCGCGGGTGCACACCCTCGACGGCAAACCGCTCCGGCCGGCCCGGCTGGCCGACGAGATGGCCGCGTTGATCGACGCCGCGATCCTGCACGATCGCTGAGAGATTAAATCGGTTGTCGCGGTGGCGAAGCGCGGGTACGGTCGCCTGTACACAGGGAAGGAGGTGGTCCGACAAATTGAGTGACTTATGGACATGTGAGGTGGCTGCGAGCTAGCAGCGCCGGGAAGCGCTCGACGCACCTGTGCGCGCTGGCGAATTCCCCGCAGTCACCCGGCCCCCGAGCCCCTCAGCCTTGTCCGGCGAGGAACCACGGCTCGGGGGCCGCTCCATGTCTGCCGACAGAGCCGAGCGCTGCATGTCTGCCGACAGAGCCGAGAAAGTGCTGAGCTGAGAGGGCTGCTAGCCCGCGGGACCCGGTGCCAGGGACGAACACTCCGACATCGCCTCGTGCCACACCTGGACGTCCACCCCGGGCGGGGGCCCGGGCATCGGGCCGGGACCAGCCGAGACGCCGTGCTCGCGCAGGCAATACGCGAGGGAGCCGTGGCCCACGCTGGGCACCGCCGACGTCGGCGTGGATTCGGAACCGGGCTCACCTGCCGGTTCGGCCGAACCCGAACAAGCGGCCACGGTGGCTGCGGCGGCCAACACCGCCAACACTCTGATGCGCCGCACTAGCCGATGAACCTCGACAGGCGGGCCGACAGGTGCGGCACGAGGCCACCGTCGGCGTCCACCCGCTCCTCGACGTAGGCCAGGTCGCCGCCCTCGACGATGCCGTAGAGGCGTTTGGCGCCACCGACGAGCAGCCCCGACTTGCTGCGGGCCAACGCATCGGTGACCAGTTCCCACGAGGACTGATTGAGCGGATGGCCGTAGAACAGCTCGATGTACCCCGCCGAATGGGCCAGCAGCAGCTCGATGGCCTGCGATTCGTTCGGATCAGCGGGGTCGGTGACGAATCGCCAGAAGCCGGTCTCACGCAGATCGGGCTTGTCGTACTCGCCGTACTCGTCCAGCCGCCAGGACCGGGCCTCCCAGTTCAGGTAGTCACCACCGTCGTGCGAGACGACGATCTGCTGGCCGAACCGGTAATCGCCGTCCTTGCCGCGGCCCTCGCCCTCGCCGCGCCAGACACCGACCAGCGGAAGCAGTGCGAGCAGCGCATCGTCCAGGTCGGCACCTTCGCGAAGGTTGGCGGTGTCGGGCGGCAGCGGCAGGTCACCGAATGCCGGGATGTTGCGTGCGGCCGTCTCCTTGGCGCGTGCCGCGGCTGCGGCGACCGCCTCGTCGCCGGAACTCACGACTCGTCGGTGATGAGGCGGTACACCGCGTACAGGGCGAACCAGGTGATCACCACGACCGCCACGACCAGCAGAATCTCGAAGAACAGCACCACGGCAGAAAAGTCTAGCCGCCCGCAGCTGACCGTTCCCGGCGGCTACGGCCTTGCCGGCCGCGCCGACCCGTCAGCACAGCTGCTCAGCTGACCTTGTACTCGTACTCGGGGCAGAACGAGCCGGTCGCGGCGCCGATGAAGTAGCCCGCCTGATAGTCCGACCAACTGGTGACGCTGGTCAGATCGGCGACCTCCTGCTCGAACGTGGCCCCGTTGGCCCAGTCCTGGCAGACGGCGTATCCGGTCTCGATGACCTGCTGGGTCTTGTCCTCCGGCCAGGTGATGCCACCGCCGGAGATAACGGTGAGGAAATCGTCCTCGGGTGCGGCCAGCGCCGCCGGCGCGCCCAGCAGCGCAACCGCCCCGAATGATGCGGACAACCAGGCGATCGTGATCTTCATCTCTCGGGTCCTTGCGCTACGCGCGACTGGCCGCGCGGTGACTGGGGCAACCCGCGCCGAACGGCGCGGGAAGTCCCCATATCGTCGCTGACCACCACTGAATCCGCAGCACTTTCCCAGCAAGAGCGACGGAACACACGATTGACAGCACGTGAAACCGGGCTCTGCGGGTTTGCGTGACTCCGTCACGCTCCAGCCGCCTTGCGTGACTCCGTCACGCCTCGCCTGGTTTGCGTGACTCCGTCACGCCGCGCCTGGTTTGCGTGACTCCGTCACGCCGCGCCTGGTTTGCGTGACTCCGTCACGCGACCTTGACGTCGACCTCGTGGATCCCCGCGCCCGTCGGCGCCACGGTGGCATCGCCGTTGCCGACCTTCGACAGCGCGCGTAGCGTCCAGGTGCCCGGCGCGGCGAAGAAGCGGAAGTCGCCGGTCGCCGACGCGACGACCTCGGCGGTGAACTCGTCAGAGCCGTCGAGCAGACGCACGAACGCCCCACCCACCGGCTGACCCGAGCCGTCGACGACGCGGCCGGTGATCACCGTTTCCTTCTCCAGGTCCACGCCCGCGGGCAACGCCTGTCCTTGTTTCGGTGCAGAGCACATGATTAACTTCCCAACTCGATCGGGGCGCCCACCAGGGAGCCGTATTCCGTCCAACTGCCGTCGTAGTTCTTCACGTTCTTGTGGCCCAGCAGTTCCTGCAGCACGAACCAGGTGTGCGAGGAGCGCTCACCGATACGGCAGTACGCGATGGTCTCCTTCTCACCGTCCAGCCCGGCGTCGGCGTACAACTTGGCCAGGTCCTCGTCGGACTTGAAGGTGCCGTCCTCGTTGGCCGCCTTGCTCCAGGGAACGTTGATGGCGCTGGGAACATGCCCGGGACGTTGGCTCTGCTCCTGCGGCAGGTGTGCCGGGGCGAGAATCTTGCCGGAGAACTCATCGGGGGAGCGCACGTCGACCAGGTTCTTGGTGCCGATCGCCGCGATCACCTCGTCGCGGAACGCGCGGATCGAGTTGTCCGGGTCCTTGGCGGTGTAGCTGGTCTCCGGGCGGGTCACCGCATCTGTGGACAGCGGGCGGGCGTCGAGCTCCCACTTCTTGCGGCCGCCGTCGAGCAGCTTCACGTCCTGGTGGCCGTAGAGCTTGAAGTACCAGTAGGCGTAGGCCGCGAACCAGTTGTTGTTCCCGCCGTAGAGGACCACGGTGTCGTCGTTGCCGATACCGCGCTCCGACAGCAGCTTGGAGAACTGAGCCGCGTCGACGAAGTCACGCCGAACGGGATCCTGCAGGTCGGTCTTCCAGTCGAGCTTGACGGCGCCCGGGATGTGCCCGGTGTCGTAGGCGCTGGTGTCCTCGTCGACCTCGACGAAGACGGTCTTCGGCGCATCGAGATTGCTCTCGGCCCAGTCTGCTGTGACCAGGACGTCGGAGCGTGCCATGAAGGAAATCCTTTCGGTTGCCGGTCAGGTGTTATCGGGTGGTGCGGAGGGGGAGCGCCCAGCAGTCACCGCAACAGCGGCGCTGATGATCGGGTTCGGCATATGCCACATGGTTGTGCTCCTGTTGGGTTGTCAGATCGCTGGGCGCGGCAGATCGCCGTGGCCGCTCGCAGAGCGCTACGCAGAAGAAGGCGCGCGGCTACTCAGCAGCTGCGACAACAACAGAAACAACCCGCAACGCGGCACAGATCCACTGCGCGGCGCTTCGTGAGCACGAGCTCGAGGCGGGCTGACACGGCAGTCAGCTTACCCAATGACCGGGTGATCAAGCCAACAGTGGCTCCACTGCACCCCGCAGCTCAGCTGCCGTCGCCACGCCGGACGCGCGGTAGTGTTGCCGGCCCTCGCTGTCGAAGACGAACGTCGTCGGCAGCGACAGCACCGAAAGTTGGCGCGCAGCCTCAGGATCGGCATCCATGTCGATCTCGACATGCGCGACCGACGGCAGCTCGGCGCACACCTCCTCGACCACGCGGCGCAACGCGACGCAGGGCCCACACCATTCAGCCGTGAAATGCACGATCGTGGGCCCCGAGCGTGACAACCCGAAAGCGGCCGGGTCGACGACGGTGGCTTCGGGAACGTCGCGGCTCAGCCCGGCGCGCAGACGCAGCAGCTGACTGACGACGAACCCGATGCCGACGACGGCGATCACGATCGCCACGACGAAGATCCACGAGAAGCTCATGACGACCGGAACTCGCCGAGGTCGATGGTCCTGTCGTCCGTGATGCCCTCGATGATCACGTCGGACCCCCGGGCGCCCTGGTGGGTCGGGGCCACACCGAACGGCAGCTGTTGCTCGGGCAGGCCGGCCGAGAACGCGGCCAGCACCGCGGGCAGCTGATCCTCCGGGACGTCCTGGTCGGCGGTGCCGGGGCCGGTCAGCACATCCGTGGCCGTGAACACCAGCGTGGACTGGTCCGGCCCGGCCATCGACAGGTCCACCGAGACGCTCACCCTGTCGGCGAAGCCGGCCTTGTCGGGGGTTCCGGTGAACACCAGCCCGCGCGGGGCGGAGATGCCGGATTCGGTGACTTTCGCGGCGTCCTCGTCGGTCGGGGCTTCGACCAGCAGGTCGGTGATACCCATGAACCGGCCCAGGTGTGTCGAGTCGATGATGATCCGGCTCTCCAGTTTCTCGACCGACAGCGTCGCGTCGGGCGGCACCAGCCAGGAATCGCCGAGCTCCACCGAGTGCAGCGTGGCTTCCAGTGACGCTTTGCCCACCACGGGGTGATCAACACCACTGGCCTTGATCTCGACCTCGTCGTAGTGCTCGGCCATGGCCTGCGGGATGAACGGAAAGCCCAGGATCGCCACCGACGGGTCGGAGTTCAGATCCGCCGCGCTGCGCACGCTCCTGGCCAGGCGGTATTCGGCATAGATCGCCGCTCCGAAGTCCGTGCCGACGGCGCCGACCACGACAGCGGCCAGGACCGCGGAGATGCCGATCACGAGCTTGCGCACCCCGACATTGTCGCCCACCGGATGCGCAAGTCAGGTTCGGCTCGGCTTACCGGCAGGTGGCGCGCTATCCTCAGAGAGCTATCGGCCGGGTAACGGCCGTGTGTCAGGCATGAATCTGGGAAGTCACCGCGACATGGTCGTCTCGGCGAGATCCCGGCGAGAGATCTCCACGACTGTTGGAGGGCCAGTTGGACCTACTCCTACTGACGGTGGACCCGCATCCCGAATCGGTTCTGCCTTCACTGTCACTGCTTGCCCACAACGTGCGGACCGCGCCGACCGAGGTGTCGTCGCTGCTGGAAGCCGGCACCGCGGACGTGGCCATCGTCGACGCGCGTACCGACCTGGCCGCTGCGCGCGGTCTGTGCCGTCTGCTGGGCACCACCGGAACGTCGGTGCCCGTCGTCGCGGTGGTCAACGAAGGCGGCCTGGTGGCCGTCAACGTGGAATGGGGCCTCGACGAGATCCTGCTTCCCGGGACCGGCCCGGCCGAGATCGACGCCCGCTTGCGGCTACTGGTGGGCCGCCGCGGCGGCATGGCCAGCCAGGAGAACGTCGGCAAGATCAGCCTGGGTGAACTGGTCATCGACGAGGGCACCTACACCGCCAGGCTTCGCGGTCGTCCGCTGGACCTGACCTACAAGGAGTTCGAGCTCCTGAAATACCTCGCTCAGCACGCCGGCCGCGTGTTCACGCGCGCACAGCTGCTTCAGGAGGTGTGGGGTTACGACTTCTTCGGCGGCACCCGCACCGTCGACGTCCATGTGCGTCGGCTGCGCGCGAAGCTGGGCCCCGAATACGAGTCGCTGATCGGCACCGTCCGCAACGTCGGCTACAAGGCGGTCCGGCCCGCGCGGGGGCGCCCGTCGGCCGCCGGATCGGACCTCGACGACGACCTCGATCCCGAGGCCGACGACGACTACGACGGTGCCGACAGCATCGACGGATTCGACCACGGCGGGGTGCCCGAAGCCTTGGACAACGCGTTGCGTAGTCAGTGAATCCCGCGCCATCCCGGGTCGGCTGGAGAGAACGGTTGTCCGCCGCCGACCAGCGGTCGGTTCGCGATCTGATCGCCGCGGCCGAAGCAGCAGACGGAGTGGCCCCGGTCGGTGACCAGGTCCTGCGCGAACTCGCGCACGAGCGAACTCGGCACCTGCTCGCCACCGACGGTGACCGGGTGGCCGCTTACCTCAACCTCGCGCCCGCCGACGACGCCGGCCCGGCGATGGCGGAGCTGGTCGTGCACCCGGCGGCGCGGCGTCGCGGCGTCGGGACGACGATGCTGCGCACCGCGCTGCCCGCCGGTGGGCCCGGCACGCGGGTGTGGGCCCACGGCAACCTCGAGCCGGCGCGGGCCACCGCCGCGGCGCTCGGACTCGAGGTGGCGCGCGAGCTGCTGCAGATGCGCCGCCCGCTGAACGATCTGCCGGCCGTGCCGGCTGTCCCCGGGGTGCGGGTGAGCACCTATTCCGGTCCCGATGACGACGCCGAGCTGTTGCGGGTCAACAACGCAGCCTTTGCCTGGCATCCGGAGCAGGGTGGCTGGAGCGAGAGCGACCTCGCCGAGCGTCGGGGAGAAGCGTGGTTCGACCCGGCCGGGCTCTTTCTGGCCTACGACGACGCCGACGGCGCCCTACTCGGATTCCACTGGACGAAGGTGCATTCCGAGTCGTTGGGTGAGGTCTATGTGGTCGGTGTCGACCCCGCGGCGCAGGGCCGGGGTCTGGGCAACGTGCTGACGCTGATCGGCCTGCATCACCTCGCTGACCAACTTGCAGGCGGACCGCACGACGCGTCGGTGATGTTGTATGTGGAGGCCGACAACTCCGCCGCGGTGAAGACGTATCGACGGCTGGGTTTCGAGGTGTCCAACACCGATGCCGCGTACGCCGCGGGTCCGACCGCTCACCTGTGAGGTCGGTAAACCTGTTCACCTTGCGTTCACTTGGCATCCCCGAACCGTCCACCACGGGCGCATACGTTGCCCGTGAGTTTGGAGCCAACCGAAAGTGGGATAAGTGAAGCTCAACAGCATCGGCAAGACGTTCGGCACGACGGTCTCGGCGGCTGCGATCGCCGCGCTGGCCCTCGCGGGGTGCGGTAGCGACAACAACACCGGCACATCCGGGAACACCGGCGGCGATACCGGGACCGCGGCTGCGGGTTCGGCCGAGGAGTGCGGCGGCAAGGACACCCTGACCGCTGAAGGCTCGTCGGCCCAGCAGAACGCCATGGCGGTGTTCGCCCAGACCTGGGGCCAGGTCTGCCAGGGCAAGAACATCTCGTACAACCCGACCGGTTCGGGTGCCGGTCGCGAGCAGTTCGTCGCCGGTAACGTCGACATCGGTGGCTCGGACTCCCCGATCAAGGACGAGCAGGCCCAGCAGGCCACGCAGCGTTGCAACGGCAACGAGGTCTGGAACCTGCCGCTGGTCTTCGGGCCCGTCGCGATGGCCTACAACGTCGAGGGCGTCGAGGGCCTGGTGCTCAACGCCGACGTGATCGCCCAGATCTTCCAGGGCGGGATCACCAACTGGAACGACCCGGCCATCGCCGCACTGAACGAGGGCAAGACGCTGCCCGATCAGGGCATCACGCCGATCTACCGCTCGGATTCGTCGGGCACCACCGACAACTTCCAGCTCTACCTCGAGGCGGCGGCACCGGAAGCCTGGACCAAGGGATCGGGCAGTGAGTTCCAGGGCGGCGCCGGTGAGGGCGCGCAGAAGTCGTCCGGCGTCGTGCAGGCCGTGCAGGCCACCCCGGGCTCCATCGGGTACGTCGAGAAGGGCTTCGCCGACCAGGCCGGTCTGCCCGCAGCCCAGATCGACAACGGCAGCGGCGCGGTCGAGCTGAACAACGAGTCGGCCGGCAAGGCCATCGATGCGGCAACTTTCGCCGGTGAGGGCAACAACCTGGTGCTCGACCTGCAGGCGTTGTACGGCACCACCGAAGAGGGTGCCTACCCGCTGGTGCTGGCCACCTACTCGCTGGTCTGCTCCAACGGCTATCCCGCCGAGACCGCCGAGGCGGTCAAGTCGTTCCTGACGGTCGCTTCGCACCAGGGGCAGGCCGGTCTGCCCGAGGCCGGTTACGTGCCGCTGCCGGAGCGGTTCACCGAGCGCCTGCAGGAAGCGATCGACGGCATCGGCTCGTCTGCGTAGTTCCGTAGCGCGGAAGCCGAGCAACGGCGAGGATGGTGTTGACACAATGACCCACAAGGTTGATGAATGACCGACAAGGTTTCTGATGGAACGACATCCGTGACAACACCGAATCCGATGGAGGCGGGGTCCGGGGCGGCGATGGCTGAGCCGTTCGGCGAACCGGACCCCATTTCCACCAACCCCAGTGGCCACGCCAAGGTCCGCCCCGGCGACCGGATCTTCCGCGGATTGGCGGAGGGATCCGGCATCCTCATCGTGGCGCTCATCGCCGCGATCGGGTTCTTCCTGGTGTGGCGCGCGGTCCCGGCACTGGCCCGCAACGAGGAGAACTTCTTCCTCTACGGCGGTAACTGGGTCACCACGGACACGTCGGCGATGCAGTTCGGCATCCTCGACCTGCTGCAGGTCACCGTGTTCGTCTCGGTGTTCGCCCTGGTCCTCGCGATGCCGGTGGCCCTGGGCATCGCCATCTACCTCACCAATTACGCACCCAACCGGGTCAAGGGCCCGCTGGCCTACATGGTGGACCTGCTGGCGGCGGTGCCCTCGATCATCTACGGCGTCTGGGGTCTGTATGTGCTGGCCCCGGTGCTCAAGCCGGTTGCGGTGTGGCTCAACGAGAATCTCGGCGGTTGGTTCTTCCTGTTCGCCACCGGCAATGCCTCGGTGGCCGGTGGCGGCACCATCTTCACCGCCGGCATCGTGCTGGCGGTGATGATCCTGCCGATCATCACCGCCGTGACGCGGGAAGTGTTCGTGCAGACCCCGCGCGGTCAGATCGAAGCAGCGCTGGCGCTCGGCGCGACGCGCTGGGAGGTGGTGCGGACGACCGTGCTGCCGTTCGGCATGTCGGGATACATCAGCGGCGCAATGCTCGGTCTCGGCCGCGCGCTCGGCGAGACCATCGCGCTGTTGATCATCCTGCGCGGCACCCAGGAGGCGTTCGGCTGGTCGCTGTTCGATGCCGGCTACACCTTCGCCAGCTTGATCGCTTCTGCCGCATCGGAATTCAACGACCAGTACAAGGCGGGTGCCTACATCGCAGCCGGTCTGGTGCTGTTCATCCTGACGTTCGTGGTGAACTCGCTGGCCCGCGCCGCGGTCGCCGGAAAGGACAGGTCCGCGTCATGACGTCGACACTGGATCAGCCCGTCAAGGCGCCCACATTCCAGGGTGTCAGCGCCCGGCGGAAGTTCTCCAACAATCTGGCCACCGTGCTGGTGACGACGTCGGTCGTGGTCGCCCTCGTCCCGTTGGCCTGGGTGCTGTATACGGTGGTGGCCAAGGGCATCGGCATCGTGTTGTCGAGCACCTGGTGGCTGAACTCGCAGTCGGGTATGACGGCGTTCGCCCCCGGCGGCGGTGCCTATCACGCTATCGTCGGTTCGCTGCTGCAGGCCGCAGTGTGTGCGGTCATCTCGATCCCGGTCGGCGTGTTCGTCGGTATCTTCCTCGTCGAGTACGGCGGCGGTACCCGACTGGGCAAGGTGACGACCTTCATGGTCGACATCCTCACCGGTGTGCCCTCGATCGTCGCGGCACTGTTCATCTACGCGTTGTGGGTGGCCACCTTGGGCTTCGAGCGCTCCGGCTTCGCGGTGTCACTGGCGTTGGTGCTGCTGATGATTCCGGTGATCGTCCGCTCCACCGAGGAGATGCTGCGGATCGTGCCGATGGATCTGCGCGAGGCCAGCTACGCACTGGGCGTGCCGAAGTGGAAGACGATTTCGGCGATCGTGATCCCCACCGCGTTGTCGGGCATCGTCACCGGAATCCTGCTGTCGCTGGCGCGGGTCATGGGTGAGACGGCGCCGCTGCTGATCCTGGTGGGCTACTCAACGTCCATCAACTTCGACATGTTCGGCGGCTTCCAGGGCTCGCTACCCGGCATGATGTTCGACCAGGTGTCGGCCGGCGCGGGTGCCAACCCGGTGCCCACGGACCGCCTGTGGGGCGCTGCCCTCACCCTGGTCCTGCTGATCGCGCTGCTGAACGTCGGCGCCCGGTTCATCGCCAAATTCTTTGCCCCCAAGAAGGTCTAGAGAAAGCGAAGTCTGACACCATGGCAAAACGTCTGGACCTCAAGGACGTCAACATCTACTACGGCGCGTTCCACGCCGTGGCCGACGTGTCGATGTCGGTACCGCCGCGCAGTGTGACCGCGTTCATCGGTCCGTCGGGCTGCGGCAAGTCGACGGTGCTGCGCACCCTCAACCGCATGCACGAGGTCATCCCCGGGGCGTATGTCACCGGTTCGGTGCTGCTCGACGGTGACGACATCTACGGCGCCGGTGTCGACCCGGTCGGTGTGCGCAAGACCATCGGCATGGTGTTTCAGCGGCCGAACCCGTTCCCCACCATGTCGATTCGCGACAACGTCGTGGCGGGCCTGAAGTTGCAGGGGGTTCGGAACAAGAAGACCCTCGACGAGACGGCCGAGCGGTCACTCAAGGGCGCCAACCTCTGGAACGAGGTCAAGGACCGTCTGGACAAGCCCGGCGGCGGTCTGTCCGGCGGTCAGCAGCAGCGCCTGTGCATCGCCCGTGCCATCGCGGTGCAGCCCGACGTGCTGCTCATGGACGAGCCGTGCTCCGCGCTGGACCCGATCTCGACCCTGGCGATCGAAGACCTGATCTCGGAACTCAAGCAGGACTTCACGATCGTCATCGTCACGCACAACATGCAGCAGGCCGCCCGGGTCAGCGATCAGACGGCGTTTTTCAACCTCGAGGCCACCGGCAAGCCGGGCAAGCTCATCGAGATCGACGACACCGAGAAGATCTTCTCCAATCCGTCGCAGAAGGCCACCGAGGACTACATCTCGGGCCGCTTCGGTTAAACGGCGTTAAACGGCGGAGCCGAACAGAGCAACGACAAACCCCCGGGGTGCTCCCCGGGGGTTTGTGTTTTCCAGGCTGGTTTCAGCGGGCTGCCGGAAGTTGCTCCTCGTCGGGGTTGTGGCCGGTGACCTGGAAGATCACCCGGCGGGCCACCTCGACGGCGTGGTCGGCGAAGCGCTCGTAGAACCGGCCCAGCAGAGTCACGTCCACCGCCGCGGCGACGCCGTGCTTCCAGTCGCGGTCCATCAGCACGGTGAAGAGGTGTCGATGCAGGTCGTCCATCGCGTCGTCGTCCTCGCGAATCCGGGCTGCTTTCTCCGGGTCCTTGGTCAACAGCACCTCCTGGGCGCTGTGGCCCAGGTCCACCGCAACACGTCCCATTTCGGCGAAATAGCCGTTTACCTCTTCAGGCAACGCGGGCTGAGGGTGACGCCGCCGCGCGATCTTGGCAACGTGCAGCGCAAGCGCACCCATCCGGTCGACATCGGCGACGATCTGGATCGAGCTGACCACCGCGCGGAGATCGCCGGCGACCGGAGCCTGCAGCGCCAGGAGCACGAAGGCGTCCTCCTCGGCGCGTGCGCTCAGCGTCGCGATCTGGTCGTGGTCGGTGATGACCTGTTCGGCCAGGGGCAGATCGGCCTGCAGGAGGGCCTGCGTGGCGCGCTCCATGGCAACCCCTGCAAGTCCGCACATCTCGGCCAGCCTGTTGGTCAGGGCATCCAACTGCTCATGGTAGGCGGTACGCATGACCCAAGCCTACGGGCTGACCGTGCTGGTCGTCACGATTAGGCCGGTGAACGAAAGGTGAATGCCACCTGCCCGGATGCTGTCGGAGACCCGCCGCGAGCGTACTGGTCGGTCTTACTCGCAGCTGGTGTCGGCAGCGTTGGTGACCGTCAGATCCTCGGGCAGCGAGACGGGGGTGTCGTCGTCGCCGTGGATGATCCGCAGCTGGACGGAGGAGCCGCTCGGGGCGGGTGCGTCTACCGCGTTGAAGTCACTGCCCAACACCACCTGCACGACGTCTCCCATGCCGGTCACGCGTTCGATGGTGGGTTCAGCAAACGACGAGGCCACTGTCGCAGCAGCTTTCTCGTTGCCGGGGGAGTAGAACACCGTGGTCCGCGTCAGCGGGCCCGGGTAGTCGTCGGGTGTGGTGATGTTGAAGCCGTGGCTCTGGAGCTCGTCGGCGGCGCTGTTGGCCAGACCGCTCTCGGAGGTGGAGTTCGACACCTGCACGGTGACGGCGGACGGGTCGGTGGTGATGGCGTCGACCGTCTCGCCGTGCTCGGTGGCGGGGTCGCCGTTGGTCGAGTTCGCCAGGTAGTCGGGGCCTTCGACGGGGGTGTTGTCCGCGTTGCGTTCTTCGGGGAGCGGGTCGTCGTTGATGATCGCCGAGAACAGCGCCCGCATGTCGTCGGTACGGGGAACTTCGTTGCCCCACTCGTCGGCATAGCCGACCGTGGGCACCGTCACGAACGTAATACGGCCCGCGGAGACGCCCTGGATCGACTGGCCGAGTTCGACGAGGTCCTTGGTGTCCATGTTGTCGACGTAGCTGTCGTGGATGAACATGTTCACCACGTTGTTGAGTTTCGACAACGAAAAGAAGGTGTCGCTGGAGATCAGCGAACGCAGCAGCGAGGACAGGAACAGTTGCTGGCGTTTGATGCGGCCGTAGTCGCCGTTGACCTCGGTGGTCACGTGCCGCGCCCGGACATAGTTGAGCGCGGTGTGGCCGTCGACGACCTGGCGGCCCGGGTTGGCCAGCACGGTTCCCAGAATGCCGTCCTCGAGCGGCTGGGTGGTGCACACCTCGATGCCGCCCAGCGCGTCCACCATCTTGGAGAAGCCGGCGAAGTCGACAGCCATGAAGCGGTTCACGTGCAGGCCGGAGAGTTTCTGGATCACCTTCACCAAGCATTTCGGACCGCCGACGGCGAACGCCGAATTGAGCTTGTACTCGGTGTAGACCTCGTCCTTGCCGTACATGGGCGACTCTTCGTCCATTATCGGGCCGTACTCCCGGGTCTGCGGGTCCCACGGTTCGCACAGCATCGGTTCGATCTCGAGGTCGCGGGGGAACGACACGGCGACCACCCGCTCGCGGTTGGCCGGGATGTTCACCAGCATGACGGTGTCCGACCGGGCGCCGGCGGCGTCGTCGATGGTTCCCGCACCCATGTCGGCGTTCTCCCCGAGTCGGGTGTCGGTGCCGACGATCAGGAAGTTCTCGTCGCCGAACTGGGCATTGGGGTCGACGATGTCGCGGGATTCGGGGTCCAGCGCCGAAACGCGGTTGAGCAAATTGTTCTTGGACGACTGCCATTGCCAGGCCCCACCGGTGAGGGCCAGCGCGAGTACGGCGATCAGTGCCGCGGCGGCCCGCCCCACCAACGCGGCGCGCGGGTGACGCCGCCGTGCAGGCGCGGCGGTGGACGGGGCGGACGGTGCGGCCGGGTCCCGCAGTTCCGTGAGGTCGGGCAGGTCGACATACGGTGCCGCCGCGACCGGCAGCACCATGGTGTCGAGCTCGTCCTGCAGCGGATAGGGCTCAGGTTCTGGCTCGGGCTCGGGTTCTGGCTCGGGCTCGGGTTCTGGATCGGGCTCGGCGGCTGCGCGGTGACGTGTGCGGGGCTGTAACGGGGGATTGGTGGACGCTGTCTCTCCGGTGATCTTGGCGATCAGCTCGGCGACGGTCAGTGGGGCGGACTTCTCCGGGCTCGCGGCCGGATCGTTTCGGCGGTTCGGCGGCGTGTCGTCTGGCGTCGACGACCCGCGTCCGGTAGTCCAGTGACCGTCGGGCGTGGTGCCTACCCGGTCGTCTCCGGAGGGCGGACGGCCGGGAGTGGCGTGATCACCGTCACTCATGTTCCTACCGGCCTTCCAGCTCCCGTGGGCGTCTGACTGCAAGAGTGCGCGCCGTTGCGCACCGGACACGCGTGGTGCCGCTTGCCTGCCTACTGTCGTTAAGCACTGGTCACAGCCCCGCCGCGGGGACGAGGCACATCAAAGGTCCATCGTACTGAGACATGCTGAGAGAGGGCCAGCCGAAGCCCGGCGTCAGAAGTGTCTCGATAGCGTCTCGGAGCTGCGACGGGTCAGCCCCCCGAGTGCATCACCTCGGCGCCGGCAGGCACGGCGCAGTCGTCGGGATCGTCGAGCCAGCCCTCGGGCAACGACACCGACGCCGGCGACCCCTGGCGGCCGCGCGGCCCGTTCGCCGCGTCGGGGAACGGCACCTCCGGATCGAGTTGGTCGAGCAGCGCGTCCAGCTCGGAGATGGTCTTGACCAGGGCCAGGGATCGCCGCAGGTCCGCCCCTGCGGGGAACCCGTGCATGTACCACGCGACGTGCTTGCGGATGTCCCGCATGCCTTTGTCCTCTCCGAAATGCGCAGCGAGCAACTCGCCGTGTCTGCGAATGATCTGCGCAACCTCGCCGAGGTTCGGCGGGGCGGCGGGCGCAGTCCCGGTGAACGCGGCGGACAACTCGGCGAACAGCCACGGCCGCCCTAGGCAGCCACGGCCGATCACCACGCCGTCGCAACCTGTCGCGGCCATCATGGCCAGCGCGTCACGAGCGTCGAAGATATCACCGTTACCCAGCACCGGAACATTCGTGACGTGGGCCTTCAACGCGGCGATCTGGTCCCAGTCGGCGGAACCGGAATAGCGCTGAGCCGCGGTGCGGGCGTGCAGCGCCACCGCGGCGGCGCCCTCTTCGGCCGCGATGCGGCCGGCATCCAGATGGGTGTGGTGGTCGTCGTCGATGCCGATGCGGAACTTCACGGTCACCGGAATGTCGGTGCCCTCGGTGGCGCGTACCGCGGCGCGGACGATCTCGCCGAACAGACGCCGCTTGTAGGGCAGCGCGGCGCCCCCGCCGCGCCGGGTCACCTTGGGCACCGGGCAGCCGAAGTTCATGTCGATGTGATCGGCCAGGCCTTCGTCGGCGATCATCTTCGCCGCGGCGTAGGTGTTGGCCGGGTCGACGCTGTAGAGCTGGAGCGACCGCGGTGACTCGTCAGGGGCGAACGTTGTCATGTGCATGGTGACCGGGTGCCGCTCGACGAGCGCGCGTGCGGTGACCATCTCGCAGACGTACATGCCGCTGACGGTGCTGGCGCGGCTCAACTCGAGTTCGCGGCACAGGGTGCGGAAGGCGACGTTCGTCACGCCGGCCATCGGGGCCAGCACGACAGGAGACCGCAGCGCGATCGGCCCGATCTCCAAGGGGGATCGGGCCGACAGCGGTGCGTGGGTGGGCGGGGCCGCCGACGTCACTGTCCCGAGGAGGAGCCGACCAGTTGCTCCTTGGCGGCCTTCTTCTCGGCCATCTGAGCGAGCCGCTCCTCGCGACGCTGCTTGGCGATCTCGAACTTGTCGACCGCTTCCTGTAGTTCCTCGACCAGCGCCCCGAGGTCGTCACGCATCCGGGCGCTCTCGCCGTTGAAGTCCTCACGCTCGAAGATGCGCCACTTCTTGAGCACCGGCATCACGATGTCGTCGAGGTGGATGCGCGGGTCGTACACCCCGCCGGAGGCGATCGTCACCGCGCGGCGGCGGAAATCCGGGATGGTGTAGCCGGGCATCTTGAAGTTGCGCAGCACCTTGTGCAGCGACTTCATCGCCTGGTTCGGCGCGATCTCGAAGCCCGCTTCGGAGACGTCGCGGTAGAAGATCATGTGCAGGTTCTCGTCGGCCGAGACGCGCTGCAGCAGCTGATCGGCGATGGGGTCCTCGCACGCCTTACCGGTGTTGCGGTGCGACACGCGGGTGGCGAGCTCCTGGAACGTGACATAGATCACCGAGTCGAACAGGCTCTCGGCGAACAACTCGAGTCCGCCCTGCTGGTTCTGGCCCGGGCTGAACCCGCGGGTCATCTGCTCGACGCGCAGCATCTCCAGCTCGACGGGGTCGACGTTGCGGGTGACGACCAGGTAGTCGCGCAGCGCGATGCCGTGCCGGTTCTCCTCGGCGGTCCATCGGTTGACCCAGAAACCCCACGGCCCGTCCATGCTGAAGTTCATCGCGATCTCGCGGTGATAGGACGGCAGGTTGTCCTCGGTGAGCAGGTTCGTCAGCATCGCGACCCGGGCCACCTCGGAGAGCTTCGACTGCTCGATGTCCCAATCCTGGCCACCGAGAGCGTAGTAGTTCTTGCCGTCCGACCAGGGGATGAAGTCGTGCGGATTCCAGTCCTTCTTCATCCGCATGTGGCGGTCGACCAGGGGCTCGACGACGGGCTCGAGTTCGCGCAAAAGCTGTAGGTCGGTCAGGTCTTTCGACACGACACCTCCCAGTTATCTGTACCTGATGGTTGCAGTCAATATATCTGTGTACGGCGGTGACATTCAAGTCGCCACGCGGCGGCGCGCACCCAGGTCGGGCGGGGTTTCAGCGGCCGGCTGCGCTGAGCAACAGCTCAACGCAGTGGTCGATGAACTGCTCGCGGGTCGCGGGCAACCTGCCGTCGAGGTACGCCGTGAACAATGCAGTGAGTGCCCCGATCAGCCCGGTCGCAACCATGACCTGCGCGGTGGGGTCGGTGATCCGGGTCAGCTTGCGCTGCAGCAGGTCGATGAAGTTGGGCATCCACCGCGCGCCGGAGCGCGCGAGGACCGGCTCGGCTTCGGGTGCCAGCAGCAACACGCGGCCGCGCACCGGGTCGTCCACCATGAGGGCGACGAAGCGTTCGACCGCGCTACGCGGGCTGTCGGACTCCATCAGCGTCGACATGGCTGTCGCGCAGACCTCGTCGTAGGCCGCGGCGACGAATTCGTCGCGATCGGTGAAGCTCTCGTAGAAGTAGCGTTCGGTCAGTCCGGCGGCGCGGCACACCGCGCGAACGGTCAGGCCGGGGCCGCCGGGGCTGCCCAGCAGGGTGATGCCGGCGGAGAGCAGTTCGTCGCGGCGAAGAGCGGGGCGCTCCCGCAGCGGGACGCCCGACCACCTGCCGCGTCGTTGACCGGACGGCACCGCTCTCCTAAGCTCCTCGATGACAACGTATGTAGTCAAAATTTCGTGAGGCGTACGCGTCTCTCCGACCTCTCGAGGGAAGTTCGACCAGTGACTCAAGATACGTCCGCGGCAGGCCCCGAGACCACGGGATCGGCCCATGACCCCGAGCCCCTGGCGACCGGCTGCCCGGTCAGCGGCGGCTACGACGCTCCGCCGCAGCCGTTGGGTCCGGACTCGCTGACGTGGCGGTACTTCGGCCAGTGGACCGGCATGCTGCAAGGGCCGTGGGCGGGGTCGATGCAGAACATGCATCCCCAGCTGGGCGCCGCGGTGCAGCAGCACTCCATCTTCTTCCTGGAGCGGATGCCGCGCCTGTTCCGGTCCGTGTATCCCATCGGCGGCGTCGTCTTCGACGGTCACCGGGCGCCCACCACGGGCGCGCAGGTCCGCGATTACCACATCGGCATCAAGGGCGTCGACGATCAGGGCCGGCGCTACAGCGCGCTCAACCCCGAGGTCTTCTACTGGGCGCACGCGACCTTCTTCAAATCCACGCTGCTGGCGGCGGAATGGCTGGGCGGTGGCCTCACCGAGGAACAGAAGCGCCAACTGTTCGACGAGCACGTGCAGTGGTACCGGATGTACGGCATGAGCATGAGGCCCGTGCCCAAGTCCTGGGAAGACTTCCAGCAGTACTGGGACCACATGTGCCACAACGTGTTGGAGAACAACTGGGCCGCCCGGGCCGTGCTCGACCTGTCGACGATGCCCAAGCATCCGTCGCTGGAATGGATGCCGGACTGGATGTGGCGGCTCAATGTCGCCGCGATGCAACAGTTCTTCAACTTCACCACCGTCGGCCTGTTCGACCCCGCAGTGCGCGAACTGATGGGCTACACCTGGTCGCCGCGGCTGGAGCAACTGCACCGCGCGTTCGGTACCGCGATCTACCGCCTGACCCGGGTGCTGCCCAAGCGCATGCTCATGCACCCGCGTAAACGCTCGGCCTGGGACCGCGCGCACGGCCGACTCCCGGTGGATGCGCCGTTGGTGGAGACGCCGGCCCGGAACCTGCCGCCCGTCGAATACCGCGACGACCCACACTTCTACAGCCCTGAGGTCTGAGCTCCCGCTACAGTGTGCCGATGCGTTGGGCGCGGGGGGCGGGATTCGGTTCTGCGATGGCGGTTCTCGTCGCCGCGACAGCACTGGCCGGTGGCGCCGGTGCAGAGCCGCCCGCGCCACGTCAGCTGATCGTGGTCAGCGCTCCGGCCGCCGACTCGCCGGTCGCCACATTGACGGCCTACCAGCGCGACGGTGCGCACTGGCGAGAGGTGCTGGGGCCCGTCCGTGCCGACCTGGGTGAGCTCGGTGTCGGTGCCCCGCAAGACGATGTGTTCCGCACCCCGGTGGGTACGTTCCCACTCGGGCAGGCCTTCGGTCGCGAACCCAACCCGGGCACGCGGATGCCGTATTTCCAGGCCACCGACGAGGACTGGTGGGACGAGGACGTCGACTCTCCGACCTACAACACCCACGTGCACGCTGCCGAGATCGACTCCGACGACGCCGAGAACCTGTACGACTCCGGCGGCATCTATGACTACGCCGTGCTCATCGACCACAACCCGGAGCGCATTCCGGGCAGGTCGGCGGGCATATTCCTGCACGTGTCCGACGGTGAACCGACCTGGGGATGCGTGGCCATCGGGCGCGAGGAGATGCGCTCGGTGCTGGAATGGCTCGACCCCGCCGCCCAACCCGAGATCACCATCGGGGTGGGCTTGACCGGCCCTACGCCGACGGCCTGAATTCTCCTGCGTCGGTGCTGCGCCGGCTGCGCCGTGTACTCGCAGTTTCCCGCACTGACTGCAGTCTCGACGCGGTGTGGTGAGGTTTGTCGAGCGCGGGGTTTGGCTAGCTTGGAAAGCATGCACGCGCAGCAGGAGGTCCTCGGCGGACGCTACGAGCTGCGCGGCGTGCTCGGCCGCGGCGGCATGGCCGAGGTCCGGGACGCATGGGACCGCCAGCTCGGCCGCCCGGTCGCGGTCAAACTGCTCTACCCGGGCGTGAGCACCCAGCCCGACACCCGGCGCCGGTTCGCCACCGAAGCGCGGGCCGCCGCGGTGGTGAACCATCCGCACGTGGTCGCCGTGCACGACACCGGAGTCCACCAGGGCCGCCACTACATCGTGCTGGAGCGCCTGCCCGGGCAGAGCCTGGCCGACGTCCTGGCGCAGTCCGGGCCGCTCCCTGCCGACCACGTCCGCGCCATCCTGCGCGACGTCCTCTCGGCGTTGCAGGCGGCGCACGCCAGCGGCGTGCTGCACCGCGACATCAAGCCGGCCAACATCCTGTTCACCCCGTTCGGGGCAGTGAAGATCGCCGACTTCGGCGTGGCCAAGAGCGCCGACACCCCGCAGACGCTGACGAACCGGGTCTTCGGGACCATGGCCTATCTGCCTGCCGACCGCATCGCCGGGCGGCCCGCCACCGCCAGTGACGACCTCTATGCCCTCGGTGTGGTCGGCTACGAGGCGCTCACCGCCCGGCGTGCCTATCCGCAGGAGAACCTCGCCGCGTTGGCCGACGCCATCAACGCCGGACGGCTGCCGCCGCTCAGTGCCCTGCGACCGGACATCGACCCCGCTCTGGTGAGCACCATCGAACGGGCGATGGCGCGGGATCCGCGCTGGCGTTTCGCCACCGCGCAGCAGATGCGCGCCAGCCTCGATCCGCCCGTCGCGCGGGTCCAACGCACCGGTGTGGTGTTGGCGGCCGCAGCAGCCGTCCTGGCCGTTCTCATAG
The DNA here is from genome assembly GCF_041902445.1 of Mycobacterium sp. G7A2. Classification (NCBI taxonomy): domain Bacteria; kingdom Bacillati; phylum Actinomycetota; class Actinomycetes; order Mycobacteriales; family Mycobacteriaceae; genus Mycobacterium; species Mycobacterium sp. G7A2. The sequence continues at coordinate 929,272 of NZ_CP169251.1, forward strand.
TTGTCGCGCTGCTTCTGGCGCTCTGACCAACGGCGCGCCTGACCTGGGGAAATGACGTGAACGACGCACTGTGCCACCCTGGGATGGAGCGATGCTAACCGGCCAATTCCGGTCCGGTAACGATCCGCGCGTCGTATTCAGAAATGCCTCGCGGTGCTGTACATTGCGGGTTTTTTCCGTATCTTGCTAGACGTGGGTCGTCACTCGATAGTCAAAAAGCGACGCAACCCGGCGGTGTATGTGGCCTCGGTGTGCGCGCCGGCCGCCGTCCTCTTGGTCGGCAAGGGAGATCCGGGTCCCGTCGCCGAGATCGCCGCCCAGCCGGTCGCGGAGGCCACCCCGCCGGCCGCCGACACCAACCCCCCGGCCGCCGACCCCAACGCTGCGGCCGCCGAGCCGCCCTGCTGCGTCGAGATCGTGGCCGCGCCTGTCGCGCATCCGCCCGCCCCCGTCACCATCGTCGACGCGGGTGCGCCCGTGGAGGAAGCGGCCCTCGCAGCCTCCCGCTGGCGCGTCGTCAGCCGCACCCTGCCCGCCGGCGTCGCCCCCGAGCGCGGCCTGCAGGTCCGCACGATCCTCACCGCCCGCAGCATCAGTGCGGTGTTCCCCGAGATCAACAACATCGGCGGCGTACGCCAGGACGCGCTGCGCTGGCATCCCGACGGCCTCGCACTCGACGTGATGATCCCCAACCCGGGCTCGCAGACGGGGATCGCGCTGGGCAACCAGATCGTGGCCTACGTGATGAACAACGCCGAGCGCTTCGGCATCCAGGACGCCATCTGGCGCGGCGTGTACTACACCCCCGGCGGCGCGCGCTCCGGTGGATACGGGCACTACGACCACGTCCACGTCACGACCACCGGCGGCGGATACCCCTCCGGTAACGAGGTCTACTACCGCTGACACCGCCGCGACGGCGGTGCCAGCGCTCCTGCTGGTGCCCCCACCAGGGCTCGAACCTGGGACCTGCGGATTAAAAGTCCGTAGCTCTACCAACTGAGCTATAGGGGCGTGGTGTCCTGCAAAAGGATAGCGGTGGGCTGCTCGTTTGAGGATTTGGGGCTCGGTACCCTAAGCTATCGAAGCTCCCAACGGAACGACGTTGCGAGTACCCCGGAGAGATTCGGCTGGCCCCCTTCGTCTAGCGGCCTAGGACGCCGCCCTTTCAAGGCGGTAGCGCGGGTTCGAATCCCGTAGGGGGTACGCGTGGCGACCGTTTCGACGGAAGTCGCACAGTAAGGCCCTGTGGCGCAGTTGGTTAGCGCGCCGCCCTGTCACGGCGGAGGTCGCGGGTTCGAGTCCCGTCAGGGTCGCCATTGCGGCGAGGCACTCGGTAGCGAGTGATCGGTGCCGTCCGGCCAGGTAGCTCAGTTGGTACGAGCGTCCGCCTGAAAAGCGGAAGGTCGCCGGTTCGATCCCGGCCCTGGCCACCTCAGAGGGTGTTTACCCCTCGTCCCCGTTCAAAATCTGACGTTTATTCGCCTCTTTTACCGATGACGCGGTCGAGAGCATCAGCCACTTCCGTATGCACCTGCTTCCGGGCCATGTAGACGTCGGTCGTCATGGACACCCGTGCGTGGCCCATCTGGTCGGCGGCAAAGCGCGACGATAACCCCTGATCGTCGATCAACGTCGCTACCGTCTTCCGAAAGCTATGGCTCGACACTTCAGGTAGTCCGAGATCGTCACGGACCTCACGCCACTGCTTCCCGAAATTGTCGGGATCTCGGAGCGTGCCCGACGACGACGGGAAAATCACACCAGCCGAGTTCGGCCCTTGCCGTCCAGCCTTGCGCCTGTGCAGCATGTCGACGGCGAACTGGGGGAGGGCCATCGACCGGTCCTCGCCCGTCTTCGTCGTGTCCTGACGCTCCAGCCCCCGCCCCTTGAGTCGCACCACCGACCCCGTCACAGTGAGCACCCGATTGTCGAGGTCTACGTCCTCCCATCGCAGCGCGAGCAACTCGCTGCGCCGCAGTCCCGTGCCTGCCAGCATGATCACCGGGTCACGGAGATCCTTCTGCTGACACACCTCGGACTCCGCGATGGCGTGTAGGAGCGTCTCCACCTGGCCGTCGTCGAGGGCCGGTGCACCCTTCACTCGCTTCTTCTCGGCCTTCTTCTTTCGTCTGGCCACAATCTCCCGTACCGGGTTGGTCTGCAGGGCACCGGCCATCACCGCGTCAGTCAGCACCGCATTCAGTGCCACCTTCGTGTGTCGCTGCCGCGTGGCCCCGTGGTCGCGCCGAATGCCGTTCAGGATGTCGGCCAGCAGCCCGGGTTCGGCTTCGCTGACCCGGATGCCGACGAACCGCGACTTGACCGTGTTCAGGGTGGCCTCGTACGTGTCGACCGACTTCGGTGCGAGGTCACCATCCGCTTTGCACCGTTCGATATAGCGGTCCAGGAGTTCACCGACCAGCGTGCTGCCAGTGATCGTCCCCGTGCCTGGAGGCCGCCTCTCCAAAATCGCATTCCACAATGCCTCTTCGGCTGCGGCACCGTACTCGTCCTCAACCCCGGCGGGAGTCATCCGCTCCAGACGGCGCGTCACACCGTCCCGGTCCCTGTACCGGCAACGCGCCACCCACACGCCCGGAGCGGCCTGCACCCGGGTGATCTTGCCGTGCTGCCCAATACGGAGAGGTGGTCTACCGGCCACGGCGCTCGCCCTTCAGCCTGTCCTTAAGGATGTTGTCAATCTCTTGCGCTGCCGCGTTTGTAGCTTCGACCGCGGCCCGAAGCGCCTCAACTTGGCGCTCGTAGTCGTCAATCGCCCGATCAGTGATGCCGGAAAATTCCTGTACTGCCAACAACCTTGGAACGATCTCACCTGGTCGATACTCGATTTGAGCGCCATCGTCAGACCCGTAGAGGAGTTGGAGGGGCGCTACCGATAGCGCCAACGCCAACACCACCAATTCGTGCACGCCTACATGCCGACGACGTCCATTCTCCAAGTCGGTGATTACTGATCGACTCACCCGCCAGCCGGTCAGCTCTTCTGTGCGGTCAGATAACCACTGTGCAGAGCGCGACCCGCGCAATCGAGTGATCTCGCGGGCCACCCTCGACGCCTGCGCCTCTGCCCAATTCTCCGGTTCCCAACCCTGTGGCATAGCACGCAGCTTAGTCCATCCCTTGCGGGAATCTACGCGACCGAGTTAGGCTGCGTGCAGCAACGCAAGAAAGGTTGCGAATTGAGTAAATCAACACAACAGGAGGAGCTGATGGCCCTAGTGCCCTCATCCGAGGACTACTGGCTGACGCGCCCGGAGGTCGGCGAGCGACTTCGGGTGCCAGAGAAAACGCTCGCGCAGTGGGCATCGCAGGGTAAAGGCCCCAAGTACGCCCGGTTTGGTCGGCACTGCCGCTACAGGTTGTCGGACCTAATTGCCTGGGAGAACGAGCAGTTTGGCGGCCACGATGCTGCTTAGGCGACCTCAGGAATGGCACTGCGACCTCGGGCTCAATCCCGCGGCCGATAAGACCCCGGACCTCAGGCCCGGAAAAGACGACGACCCCGAGGCTGCCACCCCGAGGCCGTCAACAACCCATCACTCACCAGAGAACAGGTAACACCATGAAACCACACATCCAGCCTCTCGACGACGCCGTCAACCGGATCGACCTGATCCGCGCAGACATCAACGCAGTCATCCGCGACATGCCCGAGGACGTCCCGATGTTCGCCCTCGTCGACATCGTCAACGCGCTGTGGAATCTGCGCAACGCCTCTGTCCTCATCGACAAGGCCACCGACGCCCTGGAAGCCGACACCAAGGCGGTGCGGTGATGGGGAGCGACTTCCACGCCGTGTGGTGCGACCACCGCGGTACCGGCGAGACCCACGACGACAACTTTCCGTACTGCATGCGGATGATTCACGGCGTCAAGACCATTCCGCTCGACGACGACCGGCACGAACCGAGCATATGGGTCACCGCGACGGCCACCGCTCACCCGAGCGCCATGACGTCAGGTGAACTCGCCCCGGACGGTCAACGGTACGACGGTGTCGAGTTGACCATCGAGAAGCGCATCGGTGAGGAGTGGGTCGAGCAGAACATCCGGCTTCGCTCCGACGCCGCGAGAACCCTCGCCGCCACTCTTGTCCGAGCCGCTGACATCCAACAGGGATTGACGCGGTGACGGCAGCCCACAACGCGGAGACCCGCACCCATTGGGGTGCGGGTTCTCCCGCGTCTCAGGAAGTCAGTTGGTGGGCCACCCACGAATTCATCACCGCCGTCGTATCTCAGGCCAACACCGCATTGCCGTGGGCCGGCACCCCAGCATGGCGCGCCCTCGACGACGCTGACCCCCGAAAGCTGCTGGCGCTGGCCGTCGCGGGCGAGCACCACGTGCTGCAAGTCGAGATCGGGCAACAGGCACGCGCCCAAGCCGCCGAGGACGTGCACGGCGGCGAGAACTGGACCGAGGTAGCCCGCCAGGTCCAGCGGCGCAGAGAAATCGACGAACTCAGGAGGTCCGCGTGAGCCGCCGCCAGGAAAAGTACTGCCTCGGATGTGACGACTTCCACGACCCGGAAGAGTCCTGCGACAGGCACACGGCCGAGAAGCGGGCCGCCGACAGTCCGCCCTCCCTGATGTCCATCACCAAGACTGCGCTGGACATCTACACGACCGTCTATGACGACCTGATCGAACACGTCCCCGGACTCATCACCGAGGGCTTCGGCCTGATCGCAGGGAAGCCGAAGATCGGCAAGTCGTGGTTGACCCTGGACATCGCCCTCGCGTGCTCCGAAGGCGGATTCGTACTCGGGTCAATCCCCGTCGAGCAACGCCCCGTCTTCCTCCTTGCTCTCGAAGACGGCCCCCGCCGCCTGAAAGCGCGAATGACGCAACTCGGCAGGACACCCACGGAGAACCTGCACATCGCAACCCAGGTACAGCCTCTCGTCATCCCCGGAGTGATCGTCGAGTTCCTGACCGAGCATCCCAACGGTCTCGTCATCCTCGACACGTTCGCAGTCGCCCGCCGGGAGCCGGCACGCGGTGAGAATCCATACCTCGCCGACTACAAAGCCGGCCGCGACTTCAAAGCCATCACCGACGCCTTCCCCGGCTCATCTCTGTTGGCCGTGCACCACACCCGCAAGCAAGGTGCCGACGACTGGATGGACACAATCAGCGGTTCCCAGGGCGTGAACGGATCGGCTGACTTCACCCTCGCTCTCACGCGCGATCGTCAGTCGCCCAGCGGCACGCTCAGCGTCACCGGCCGGGACATCGCCGAGGGCGAATACGCCGTCTCGGTCACCGACTGCCGATGGTCACTCGAAGGTGAAGATCTCGCCGCCGCAGCCAATGCTGCCCGCCAGCGTGCCGCCGACGCGCACGAGAAGAAGACCTCTCGACTCGCTGATCGCTCACTGTCCGCGCTGGCGTACGTCCAGTCCAGGAAGGAGACCACCCCCAAGGATCTCGCCGCCTACCTCGACGTCAGTCCGGTCATCGCTGGCAACACCCTCGGGCGCCTTGCCGACAAGGGTCTGATCCTCAAATCCGGTCGCGGCGCCTACGTCCCCATAAATACCACTGATGAAACTGATGAAAGTGATGAAAACACTGGTCAGGGGCAAAAAGCGGACAAATCCCTGAGTGATGAAAGTGATGAAACTGATGAAATCAAAAACCAGCCTTTACCAGCCATTTCATCACATTCATCAGTTTCATCACGACCTACACCCGCCGACATGCCCGCAGGCGGTCGGCCGCCTGTGCTGATCACCAGCAGACGCCGCCAACGCCGCCGACAGCAAACAAGCGAGCGCGCCTCATGAACCGCCGCGTGATTTTCGTCCCCGACGACTACTGGACCACCCCACCCAAGGAGAACATCGACATGACCACCCCAGCCGACGCCAGCGACTACCGACGCGCAGGCGTCTTCCTCAAATGGCGCTGCCACAACAACCGCGACGGCGTCAACGCCGCCCTCCAAGAAGCCCTCGACACCGGGCGAACCGCCCAGTTCATCGCCGCGGTCCTCGCCACCCTCAGCGCGCTCGCCGCCCAACTCCTCACCGAATCAGGGCAACACGCATTCGCCGAAGGCATCGACACCTACACCAACCCCGACTACGACCCCGACAACCTCGTACCCCACGAATGGCGCCGAGCCGCACGCCTCATCTCAGCCCACGCCCGACAAGACACCAACGACATCGCCGCCGTCCTGCAAGAGCAGAACGAACTCACCGCCACCATCCTGGCCCTCATCGACGTCTACATCTCCCTCGTCCCTGGACTGTCCACCGACGTCGGCATGCACATCGTCGACAACGGCATCCGACGCCTCACCGGCATGGAAGCCGAGGGCAACCAATGATCGGCAACACCACCCTCGACGTCATCACCCGCACACCCACAGGCGAGTACGGCCCACTCGGCACACCCGTCATCACCGAGACCACCACCACCGTGGCCGGCTGCTCACTACAAGTCGACACCCCCACCGAAACCCACGGCACCACGAACGTCGTCACCCTCACCGCGACCGCCTACCTGCCAGCCACCACCGCCACCAAGAACATCGGCCCCAACGACGCCATCCGACACGACGGCCGAACCTGGGAAATGCAAGGCCCCGCCATCACCGTCCGCGACCTCACCACCGACCACCACATCCGATGCGAACTGAAATGGCAGGCCAGCTGATGACCCTCACCACCTGCCTCGACTGCGGCCAACCCTGCAACGGCCCACGCTGCACCGAGCACACCACCCACGCCACCGCACGCGGTTACGACGCCAACTGGAAACGACTCTCCAAGCGCGCCAGACGACTCCAACCGTTCTGCCTCGACTGCGGCACCACCGAAGACCTACAGGCCGACCACAGCCCCGAAGCCTGGGCACGCAAAGCCGCCGGCAAGCCGATCAGGCTGCAGGACATCGCCATCCGCTGCGGACCATGCAACCGCGCCGCCGGAGCCGCACGCGGACCCTCAGCCACCAGGGGAGGGACACCGGGGGTACCCCCTCAGCGACCCCGGCCCAGGCAAAGTTTGCGTCTCACACCGCGAGGTGCGGCTTGATGTCAGTGGATTCCTGGCGGCGGTCCGGGTTCTTGCCCGTCGAGGGTCTCCACGTAGACCCACGTGCCAGCTGCGTAATACATCGTCTGGTTCTCAGACTCGTCAAACACCTTGAGAGTGCCGTGATCAAGAAACTCGTAGTAGTCACCGGCATCCCGGTAGAGCTTGGGCTTGTAATCCCCTACGGAGACGGGCTCGTGGGTGCGGACGATGTCCTGAAATTTCACGCGGAACGGCATGATGGGAGTGTCCCATGAAGGCCGGACCAAAAGGCCAGATCAAGGCCGCGCCGCTGGACTTCTCCGGGCTCCCCGAGGATCGAGCGGGTCGCCGCCTGGCGTTCATCGCGGACTATCTGCTGGTGCCGAAGGGTGTGGGTGCTGGCAAGCCGGTACGTCTGCGAGACTTCCAGACCGACATCATCACGGGTGCGTTCGCGCCGGGTATTCGGACGGGTCTGGTGTCGGTGGCCCGCGCTAACGGTAAGACGGGTTTGGCGGCGATGCTGGCGGTCGCGGAGTTGTTCGTCGGTCCACCGTCGGCTGAGGTGTTGGTGGTTGCGTCCGATCAGCGTCAGGCCAATATTACGCTGCGGATGGCGCGGCGGATGATCGAGTTGAACCCGGATCTCGAGGATCGGGCGCAGATCTTCGCGGACCGGATCGTCGTCCCGCACAACGACAGCCTGTTGTTGCCGCTGCCGGCCGAACCGGGTGCCCTGCATGGGCATGATCCGTCGCTGCTGATCGTGGACGAGTTGCATGTCGTCACCGAGGCCACCTGGGAAGCCGTCACGAGCGTGTCGGGGAAGCGTCCGGAGTCGCTGACGTTGGCGATCAGCACGCCCTCGTCGTCGCCGGATTGCATCATGTGGCGCCTCGTGGAGCACGGCCGCATGGGCGATGACCCCGCGTTCTACCTCAAGGAGTTCGGTGCCCCGGAGGGCTGCCGCACCGACGACCGGGAAGCATGGCGTGCCGCCAATCCGGCTCTGGCGTGTGAGGAGCCGTTCCTCGCCGAGGACGGCCTCGAAGCCGCGCGGCGGACGCTGCGTGAGCCGGTGTTCCGGCAGCTCCGGTTGGGCCAGTGGGTGACCGGGGCGGACGCGTGGCTGCCGTGGGGAGCCTGGGACGCCTGCCAGGCCCACAGGCGCACTCAGCCCCGCGAACGTGTCGTCCTGGCCTTCGACGGCTCCGCGTCCGGCGACAGCACGGCCCTGGTCGGCTGCACCCTCGACGGACACCTGTGGGTCGAGGGTCTGTGGGAGAACCCCGGAGATCCGCGCTGGCGTGTGCCGCGTGAGGACGTCGACCGCGCCGTCGATATCGCCTTCACCAAGTACGACGTCGCCGAACTGGCCTGCGACCCGTGGGGATGGCGCTCAGAGATCGAGCTGTGGGCCAAGCGGCACGGCGAACGCCGGGTGCTGGAGTGGAACACCGCCAACGCCGCCCGGATGGCCCCAGCCACCGACCGGCTGTATCAAGCCGTCGTCACGAACACCGTGACTCATGACGGAGATCCGCGCATGGCAGCCCACATTGCGCACTGCGTTGCGAAACGCACCCCGCAGGGCGACCTCGTCTCCAAGGACAAGAAGGGGTCGCCCCGCAAGATCGACGCCGCCGTCGCCGCCATTGTGGCGTTCGACCGTGCCGCCTGGCACACCACCAAATCCCGTAAACGAGTAAGGAGCTTTGCCTCATGACCCAAGACGAACTGCTGATTGAGCTGATGCAGCGACTCGACGAACCCCAGGCCCGTTACGCCGAGCTGAACCGCTACTACACCGGCACACAGCCCCTGGCGTTCCTGTCCCCGGAGGCCAAGACCGCGTTGGGCAACCGGTTCGGCATCATGGCTTCCAACATTCCCCGCCTGGCCGTCACCGCCCTCGCCGAGCGGCTGCGCATCACCGGATTCACCGGAGACGCTGGCCTGTGGGCGGATTGGGTGCGCTGCGACTGCGACCAAACCTCCGGTGTCGCCCACCGGGAAGCGTTGCTGCTGGGCGACTCCTATGTGATCGTGTGGGCCGACCAGTTCGGCCGCCCCAAGGTGACTGTCGAGTCGGCCAGTCAGGTTGCCGCGCAGATGGACCCCGGCACCCGCCAGATCGTGGCCGCGGTGAAGCGGTGGGAAACGAAAACCACCACCGAGGCCGCGCTGTACCTGCCCGACCGGATCGTGCGGCTACGCGCCAACCAGACCGGCGCCACCACCCAAGGATTCAATACCGTCGAGGAGATCGCCAACCCGCTCGGCGTCGTGCCCGTGGTGAACCTGCGCAACACCGACCGCATCGTCACCGACTACGGCTCCTCCGAGATCGACGATCTCAGACCGCTGGTCGACGCCTTGAACAAGTCCCTGGCCGACATGATGGTCACTTCCGAATACGTTGGGCGGCCGCGCCGCTGGGCCACCGGGATCGAGCTGACCGAAGAACCCGTGACCGATGAGGACGGCAACCCGGTCCTCGACGACGACGAGCAGCCGGTGATGCGGGAAGTCAACCCCATCCCCGAGGGGCATCGGGCGATGATCTCGGAGAACAACGAAGCGAAGTTCGGCCAGCTCAACGCCGCCGACCTCACAGGGTATGAAGCCAGCGTGCGGGTGCTGCTCGGTCAGGTCATGGCCGTGTCGACGCTGCCGGCGCACTACGTCGGGGTGTTCTCCGACAACCCCGCCTCAGCCGACGCCCTGCGAGCCGCCGAAGCCTCCCTGACGGCCCGCGCCGAGGCCCGCCAAGCACAGTTCGGGAGGGCTTGGGAACAGGTCGCCCGCCTCATGATCGCGGTACGGGATGGCCGCGACCCCAACCTGATCGACGACATCCGAGTCCAGTGGGCCGACGCCGCCACCCGCTCAGTCGCCCAGGAAGCCGACGCCGTGGTGAAGCTCTACCAAGCGGGATTGCTACCCGCCTCGTACGCGCTGAGCAAGCTCGGCTACAGCGACGACGAGATCACCAAGATCCGGTCCGCAGGCGCGATCTCGGAGGTGGCCTGATGCGGCTCGCCGCCCGAGACCTAGAACCCACCGTCACTATCGCACCGGAGACAGGCCGCCCTGTCCGAATACGCACCGGGGCACTGACCTACATGATGACCGCCGCCGAAGCCATCGAACTGGCCACAGAACTGGCCGACGCCGTAACCCGACTCAGAGCACAGGAGAACACCACCAATGAATGACGGCACCCCCACCGAAGTCACTGACGAAGACATCACCGTGACCGAGACCAGCGATTCAACCGAAACCTCAGAGGTAGCAGATGACACCGACACTGAAGCGGAAACGCCGGCCGAAGAAACCGAAGCCGACACCGAGGAAACCTTCCCTCGCTCCTACGTCGAGAGGCTGAGACGCGAATCCGCCGGCTACCGGGAGCGCGCCACCAAGGGCGACACCTACGCCCAACGCCTGCATACCGAGTTGGTGCGGGCCACCGGCAAGCTCGCCGACCCCACTGATCTCCCGTTCGACGAGGCGCACCTCGACAACCGCGACGCGCTGACTGCCGCGGTCAATGATCTCCTCGACCGCAAGCCGCACCTGGCCAGCCGCCGCCCGACTGGTGACATCGGCCAAGGTGTCGTGTCGGGTCGCGGGTCTAACGTGGACCTCGCCGCAATCCTGCGCGGCAAAGCCGGATGAAAGGGAGGGATACGAAGGTGAAGAGGTACACCATCGGGGCAATGTCGACGAATGCCGATCCGTGGGGGTTCCGCAAGGTTCAGGGGCCCCAGATTGTGATCGAGGCAGACGCTTACAACATCGGAGAGGGCTTTGTGACCTTCTTTCGTGGCGGCGAAGCGTTTCTAAGCATGCCCGTCAGCAAGGTAGGGCTTGTTGCAGAGCTGACCGAGGATAACGAGATTCCGCTCGGCCCACTTGAATAGATACCCCTGTGGGGTATGCTGAAGGGGTCGTGCCCGGTGCGCGGCCCCTTCAACGTCCTGACGACGTGGGTACCTGAAACCCCTTCATCGTTAGGACATTCCCGTGGCTGAAACCACTGCTACCAATCCAGAGCTGCTCGCCGACCAGGTATCACAGCTCCTCGTACAGCCCCTCGAAGCCGCCAGCGTCGTGCTGGCGTCCGGGCCGCGCATCTTCGACACCTCCGGGGTGCTGCGCATCCCCAAGCTCGTCTCCGGCGCCACCGTCGGATTCATCGGCGAAGGCGGACTCATCCCCGACGACGCTGACGTCGACTTCGACGAACTGACCCTGATGCCCACCGAACGCAAGAGCATCAAGACGATCCTGCGCTACACCAACGAACTGGTCCGCCAGTCCGTCATCGGCATCGACGCCACCCTCAAGGCCCGCCTCGTCAAAGACGTCTCCGACGCACTCGACACCGCCCTGCTGAAGGGCACGGGCGCCTCGGACTCGATCACCGGCATCATCGAACAGGCCGACGTCCAGACCGGAACCCTCGACGTCACCGACGCCGACAGCCTCCTCGACGCGATCGGCCTGGCCGTCGCCGCCGAGGTCATGCCGAACCGGTGGTTCGTCAACGGAGCCGACTTCATCGCCCTGCGCAAGCTCAAAGAAGCCACCGACAGCTCGAAGTATCTCCTCGAGGCCGACATGACCGCCGGCCCCACCTACCGGCTGTTCGGTATCCCCGTCACAGTGACGAACAAGCTCCCCGAGGGCACCGCGATCCTGGCGGACATGTCCCAGGTGGCCGTGGCCCGCGACGTCGCCCCCAGCGTCACCGTCCTCACCGAGCGGTACGCCGAGTACGACCAGGTCGGCCTCCGGGTGGTCACCCGATACGACCTCGGGCTGCTGCACCCCGAAGGCGTCATCGTTCTCACCGCTGACGGAAGCTGATGACAGCCCCCGACGCCGGCACGGTCACGTCCCTGAGATCCGGGGACGTGGCCGTGGTGTTGCCCATCGTCACCACCCTGGCGAAGGCATACACCCGCGGCCGCGGCTTCATCGATAACGAACCCAACGACGAGATCGCCGCCGTCATCGCCACCGCAGCCGCGCGGCTGTCGGGTAACGGTGAGCAGTTGGCCCGTAAGAAGGTCGACGACGTCGAGTACGAGTTCACCCTGCGGGGCACGTTCGGCTGGACCCTGGCCGAGCAGGCGGTCCTCAACCGCTACCGCGTGCGGGCGATGTAGACCAGGGCGGTCCGGCGTCAAACCCGGTCCCTTTCGCAACCTCCTTGTACGGGCAAGGTGTCGCCACGACGGCCGTTGAGTGGGCTAGAGCGGCATCCTGCGCCGGACCGCCCATCCCGACGCTTATTCGTCGGATATACCCGAGACACGCCGAGAATCGACCAGAATGGACGGCAGTCAATCAGTAGACGAACATGCTGGTAGTGAGGACTTTTGGCAATGGCTGAAGCGTGTCGAGAATCGCCGACCGAGAAGCGGAAGGTCGCCGGTTCGATCCCGGCCCTGGCCACTCGATGAGTCTGCGGATCGTCTCCACCCTCGCCAGCCTGGCCCTCGGCCTGGCTCTGTTACTTGCCCCGGTCGCAGCAGCGCAGCCGCAGAATCCGTTGCTCCCCCTGGTGGACGCCGCCGCCGAACGCCTGCAGATCGCCGACTCCGTCGCGGCCGCCAAGCTGCACGACGGCGGACTGATCCAGGACCCGGTGCGCGAGCAGCAGGTGCTCGACGCCGTCGCCGAGGAGGCGCGCACGCAGCGGATCGACCCGGCCTACGTCACCACCGCGTTCCGTGACCAGATCGACGCGACCGTCGCTGTGGAGTACGCCCGGCTCGCCGGCTGGAAGCTCGATCCGGCCACGGCTCCCGCCGACGCACCCGATCTGGCAGCCTCGCGTGCCACGATCGACGCGCTGAACCGCGAGATGGTCGCCGAGATGGCCGGGCAGTGGCCCGCCTTGCACGCTCCGTCGTGCCGTGCCGATCTGAGCGCCGCCACCGACGCGGTGGCCCAGGCCCGCGGCCTGGACGATCTCTACCGGCAGGCCCTGGGCTTCGCCACCCGCAGCTACTGCCCGTAGGCGTGGGATCATGGGCGTGCCATGAACGACTTCCGCCAGCGCCTGCTCGATGCTCTGGAGGCGTCCATCGCCGACGACGGCTATGCCAAGACGACCGTCGCCGACATCGTGCGCCGGGCCAGAACCTCGCGCCGCACCTTCTACGAACACTTCGATAGCAAGGAAGCGTGTTTCGTCGCGCTGCTCTCCGAGGCCAACGCCGATCAGATCAACCAGATCTCGCGGGCGGTCGATCCGAGCGCTCCCTGGCAGAAGCAGGTCCGCCAGGCCGTCGAGGCGTGGATCTCGTCCGCCGAGGCGCGTTCGGCGCTGATGCTGAGCTGGATCCGTGACGTGCCGGCGCTGGGTGCGGCAGCACGCGGACTCCAACGCGACGCGATGGACCACTTCATCGACATGGTGGGCGCGCTCGGTGCCACCGACGAGTTCCGCGCCGCCGGCATCGGACCGGTGTCGCGGCGGCGCAGCATCATGCTGCTGGGCGGTTTGCGGGAGTTGACCGCCATCACCGTCGAGGAAGGCGGGCGGATGGGCGACGTCACCGAGGAGGCCGTCGACGCCTCCATCGCGCTGCTGAGTCCGCATCCCCACTGAGGGCGGTACCTTACGCAGCATGGTCCGGCCTGCTCAGACGGCGCGCAGCGAGCGCACGCGTGAGGCGCTGCGACGGGCCGCGGTGGTGCGGTTCCTGGCCCAAGGCGTCGAGGACACCTCTGCCGAGCAGATCGCCGCCGATGCCGGCGTGTCACTGCGCACGTTCTACCGGCACTTCGCGTCCAAGCACGATCTGCTGTTCGCCGACTACGACGCGGGCCTGCACTGGTTCCGGGCCGCGCTGGCGGCGCGGGCACCCGAGGAGTCGATCATCGAATCGGTGCAGTCGGCGATCATGGCGTCGCCCTACGACGGCTGGGCAGTCACCGAGATCGCCGCGATGCGCGCGCGGGAACTCGACGCCGGCCGTATCGTCCGGCACATCCGCCAGGTCGAGGCCGACTTCGCCGAGGCGATCGAAGAGCACCTCGCCGGAGCCGATCCGCCCGCGCCCGGCACCGGGGCGCGCATGCACATCACCGTGACCGCGCGCTGCATCGCCGCGGCGGTGTTCGGGGCGATGGAGGTGTGGATGCTCGGTCAGGATCGTTCGCTGCCCGAACTCGACCGCCTCTGCCGCCACGCGTTGCAACTCCTGCGCACCGGCATCGACGAACACCTCTAGACCCCGCCCGGTCCCACCGAGCAAGTTTCGTCAATATTGACAAAACATCCGTCGCCGTGTCAGCCTCAGGCGATGACGGACTTCGACGCCATCGTCGTGGGTGCCGGGCACAACGGCCTGACCGCCGCGGCGTTGCTGCAGCAGGCCGGGCTGCGCACCCTGTGTCTCGATGCCAAGCTCTACGCCGGCGGAATGGCCTCCACCGTCGAGTTGTTCGAGGGGTTCCGCTTCGAGATCGCCGGCTCGGTGCAGGTGCCCACCTCGGCCGTCGTCAGCGACGCGCTCGGACTGGGGGAGCTGCCCACCGTCGACCTCGAGGTGATGTCGGTGCAGTTGCGGGGAGTCGGCGACGACCCGGTGATCTACTACACCGACCCGATGAAGCTGCTCAACCATCTCAACGAGGTACACGGCGCCGACGCCGTCAACGGCATGGCCGGGCTGATGGCCTGGTGTCAGGCGCCCACGCGGGCGCTGGGCCGCTTCGACGCCGCGCAGCCGCCCAAGTCGCTCGACGAGATGTATGCCTGCGCGACAAACGAATTCGAACGCCAGGCCATCACCGACATGCTGTTCGGCTCGGTCACCGACGTCCTCGACCGGTATCTGCCCGACAAGGAGAAGCACGGCGCGCTGCGCGGCATGCTGGCGTTCCTGGCGGTCAACACCACCTACCGCGGACCGGCCACCCCCGGCAGCGCTGCGGCGCTCGCGTTCGGGCTCGCAGTTCCCGACGAGAACGCGACCCTGATCAAGAAGTTCCACGGCGGCATGGGCGCGGTGACCGACCACCTGCTGCAGATGTTCACCGCGGCCGGCGGCGAGCTGCGCCTGCGCACCAAGGTGGAGGAGATCCTGGTCGCCGACGGCCGAGTCGCCGGGGTGCGCACCGAGGACGGGTCCACGGTGCGCGCTCCCATCGTGGTCTCCACCGTCGCCCCGGACCTCACCGTCAATGGTCTGATCGACGCGAACGCCGTGCCCGGCGATATCCGGGAACGCTTCTCCCACATCGATCATCGCGGTAGCTATCTGCAGATGCACTTCGCCCTCGACGGGCCCCCCACCTTCGCCGAGCCCTACGAGGTGCTCAACGACCCCGACTACCAGTCAGCGATCGGCATCTTCACCACACCCGAGGATCTGCAGAAGCAGTGGGAGGATTCCTCTCGCGGTGTGGTGCCCGCCGATCCGGCGATTGCACTACAGATCCCCTCGGCCAATGACCCCGGCCTCGCACCCGCGGGAAAGCATGCGGTGTCGGCGTTCTCGCTCTGGTTTCCGATCGGGGGAGACCTGAACTACGGCGAGATGAAGTCCGAGATGGGGCGCCGGGTCATCGAGAAGATCACCCGGCTCGCACCGGACTTCGAGAGCCGGATCCTGCGGCACACCACCTTCACGCCCAAACACATGGGAACGATGTTCGGTGCGCCCGGCGGCGACTACTGCCACGGTCTGATCCACCCCGAGCAGATGGGTCCGAACCGGCCCGGGCCGAAGGGTTATGTCGATCAGCCGATACCCACGCAGGGGCTCTATCTGGGCAGCGCGGGGTGCCACGGTGGCCCGGGCATCACGTTCATCCCTGGCTACAACGCCGTCCAACAGGTGCTCGCCGACCGCGGCTGAGCGCCTGGATGAGCCCGCAGCGCCGGGTTGCGGAGATTGTCAGCTATATCGACGACACGAGTCTTCTGTCGACCGGTGAAGAATGCGGCGGTTCTGCGGGTCGGCCACGCTGAGGAGCCAGCAAACCCCTGTCCGGTCTTGGTGAGGGTTTGCCCCGGCTTCGGTGCGCGCGCGCCGGGCGCACAGCGTTCGGCGTGCGCGCCACTCCCCAATGGCAAAGTCCGGCAAGTTGTATTCAAAGCTGTGCGCTCGACAAAGTGGCAGTGCGCGCCATGTTTCAGCGAAGTTAAATCCTACGGGGCGACCGCGTTGGTGTGACGCACAAAGGGCCTGGGGGCGCGAAATTGCCGACACCCAATAATCGGCCTATCCAAAAGATCTGGATAGCAAATTAGCCCTACGTATCAGTGGCTCTGAGCAGGCATTTATTCGATTTACGCACCGCGAGAATAAATTGACGTTCCCATCACAAATCGGCTTACTCGGGAGTAGGTTCAGCCGTGGCACAGATCACGTTCGGGTAAAGGAGACAAGATGAACCGTGCTGCGAAGTCCTACCTCACCTCGGGTGTTGCGCTGGCAGGAGCAAGCGTCATCGCCATTTCGCCGATGGTTGCCGCGCCGCTGAGCCCTCCCGGCACGGACACCCATACCGCGTTTTCTGTGTCGACCGCGAACGTGCAGCTCGCAACCACGGTCAACCCCCTCGCCGCGTGGGCAGAGGTGGTCTCCTCTGCGTATGGCAACGTGGCTTCGCTTGGCGAGGAGGTGTTGTCAGATCCGGCACCCATCCTCCGCCAGTTCATCCTGAACCAGCTCAGCAACGGTGAGGCGGTGGTCTCTGCGGCGACCGGGGCCGTCGGAGGCTTTCTGGAATACCTCTCCCCGGACAATGCCTTCGGGTTGGGCGCCCAGCTCCAGACCGCCGCCGAACAACTGAGCTCGGGCAACATCGCCGGTGCCATCGAAACCGCGACCCAGGCCCTGTTCCTGGCGCCGGTGATCAGCGTCGCCTTCCCGGTGCTGTCAAGCGGTCTGCTGGACATCCCGGGCACCATGGCGCAGAACTTCGCGAACGTCGTCAAGACGGTCACCGATCCGAATACCGTGCTGCCCATCGCGCTGGGCGCGCTCGGTACGGTGTTGGCGCCGGTCAACGCATTCGGCGACAGCCTCCAGGAGACCTTCGATGCGCTGGGCGACGGCGACGTCGGCGCGGCGCTCAACGCGGTCATCAACATCCCTGCTGCCGTCGTCGGTGCGGTACTCAACGGCTACACGAATCTGGCGGGAAGTGTGTTTCCCGGACTGTTCTCCGAAGACGGTCTGGTCCATGCCCTCGTCGTGACGCTGCCCAGGGCCATCGCGGCGGCCATCACCCCCGAAGAGGAGGGCTCAGCAGCGGCGGCCAACGGGCCGGCGGATGTTCCCACGGCGGTGTTGGCCAGCGTGCAGACAGACGACGAGCAGGCCGCTGATTCCGGTGCCGCCTCGGAGGACGCCGACGGAGACGGCGGCGCGGTGGACGCGGTCAACGCGTCGGTGACCGAAGAGACCGCAGAGGTCGCCGCGGGCGCTGAGGGCGAGGCGTCCGACGCCCAGGGCGAGGTCGTGGACGAATCTTCGGCGATCGGCACCGAGGAGGTGTCCGAGGAGAGTGGCGAAGGTACCGCCGAGCCGACGGAAGGCTCTGCGGAGTCGACCGGGGCCGACGAGGACCTCGCCGACGAGACCGAGAGCTCCGACGATGCCGCAGCATTGGAGGAGGACCTCGACGCTGATGCCGCGGCGTCCGAGGACGGCTCCGACGAAGGTGACGTCACCGGCGACGAGGGCGGCAGTGACGCCGGCGACGATGAATCCGGTTCGGAGGACGGTGAATCGGGGGACGCCGACGCGGATTCGACTGGTTCGGACTCGGGCGGGTCTGATACCGGCAGCGGTTCGGAGTCCGATGGAGGATCGGGCGACTCCGACTAGTTCACGCACACCGCTCGGCCCCCTCGCCCGGCGAGGGGGCCGAGCGCTGTTGACGTCAGGTCGCCGGACCGCTGGGGGTGGCGCCGCCCTCGTCGGCCCAGTCGGCGCCTTCTTCGGCACCCTTCGAGGGATCGCTGATCACGTCGTCGTCGGCCTCGGTGGCGCCGGCGTCGGTCTCGGTGGTCTGGGGCTTGTCTCTGGTCACGACGCAGGATTACCCCGGCGGGCCGCCGTTCATTCAGTCGCGGCGCCGCTGCAACTGCGCCATCCAGTCCTTGGGCACCCGCTCCCGCGGCCCCGGCACCGACTGTCCGGCCGGGTGACTCAGTGGGGCCGCCAGGTCGGCAGTGCCGTCGGGTCGGACGTAGTACTCGTCGCGGTCGTAGTTCCAGTACCAGTCCTCGCCCGGTTCGAAGGACCGGATGACCGGATGCCCCGTGCTGCGCCAGTGTGCGGGCGCGTGCCGTGAGGGCGAGTCGTCGCAACAGCCGATGTGACCGCACCCGGCGCAGCGCCGCAGGTGCACCCACCACCCGCCGGCGGCCTCGCATTCGACACAGCCCGTGCCGCTCGGGGGGATCGTGGGATCAACCGCGTGGCTCACGATTCGAAGCGTAATCGCCGCAACGGCGCCCAGTCGGGTGAACTCGAACCACACCGATGTCGCCGTGGTCTATCGTCGCGCCATGGCAACCAAGGATTCTCGTGAGGTCGTGATCGAAGCGTCACCGGAACAGATTCTCGACGTCATCGCCGACGTCGAGGCCACCCCGACCTGGTCGCCGCAGTACCAGAAGGCGGAGATCCTCGAGAGCTACGACAACGGCAGGCCCAAGCAGGTGAAGATGACCGTCAAGGCGGCGGGGCTGACCGACGAACAGGTGATCGAGTACACCTGGGGCGACAACGAGGTCACCTGGACGCTCGTATCCGCCAGTCAGCTCAAGGCCCAGGACGCCGGGTACACGTTGACCCCGGAGGGCGACAAGACCCGCGTGCGCTTCGACATCGCGATCGACCTGTCGGTGCCGATGCCTGGGTTCATCCTGAAACGCACGATGAAAGGTGGCGTGGAGACCGCCACCGAGGGACTTCGCAAGCAGGTCCTCAAGGTCGCCAAGGGGTGAATCGGGGTCCGCTGGCCGACGTCCGGGTCATCGAGCTCGGCGGAATCGGGCCGGGGCCGCACACCGGCATGATGCTGGCCGACCTGGGCGCCGACGTGGTGCGGGTCCGTCGCCCGGGCGGCCTGCAGATGCCCGCCGAGGACGCGGATCTGCTGCACCGCGGAAAACGCGTCGTCGACCTCGATCTCAAGACCGACGCCGCCGCGACACTGCTCGACCTGATCGGCAAGGCCGACGTCCTCATCGACGGTTTCCGACCCGGCACCTGCGAGCGGCTGGGCATCGGGCCCGACGACTGCGCGGCGGTCAACCCCAGGCTGATCTTCGCCCGCATCACCGGCTGGGGACAGCACGGCCCGCTCGCGCGCTCGGCGGGCCACGACATCAACTACCTGTCGATGACCGGGGCACTGTCGGCCATCGGTTACCGCGACCGCCCCCCGGTTCCCCCGCTGAACCTGGTCGCCGACTTCGGAGGCGGCTCGATGCTTGCGTTGATCGGCATCACGACCGCGCTCTACGAGCGTGAACGCTCCGGCCGGGGGCAGGTCGTCGACGCCGCCATGGTCGACGGTGTCAGCCTCCTGTCCCAGATCGCGTGGACGATGAAGGCCCTAGGGACGCTGGCCGACGAACGCGAGTCGTTTCTGCTGGACGGAGCGGCACCGTTCTACCGAACCTATGAGACCGCCGACGGCCGGTATGTCGCGGTCGGCGCCATCGAACCGCAGTTCTACGCCGAACTCGTCGACGGCCTCGGGCTGGCCGACGCCGGACTGCCGCCGCAGATGGACCGTTCGTCGTGGCCGGCCCTGCACGAGATCTTCGCGCGTCGGATCGCGACCCGAACGCGCGACGAGTGGGTCGCGATCTTCGCCGGGCGTGACGCCTGCGTGACGCCGGTACTCACCTGGACCGAGGCTGCCGCCGGCGACCATCTGCGCGCACGAGGCACCATCGTGACCCGCGGCGGTGTCGACCAGGCGGCTCCGGCGCCCCGCTTCGGCCGGACCCCGGCCCCTGCGGTGGGTGCCCCGCCGGCACAGGCGACGCCCACCGACGCCATCGGGTGGTGAGCGGCGCATCGGGGTTAGCTGCACAAACCGGTGCGCGAGGCTGCCGCGATCGCTAGGATTTGCCGGTATGGCGGTTCGGGCATCCAGGGAAGTGGTGATCGAGGCCCCGCCGGAAGCGATCCTGGATGCGCTCGCCGACATCGATGCGGTGTCGTCCTGGTCGACGCTGCACAAGGACGCCGAGGTGCTCGATCGCCATCCCGACGGCAGACCGCATCATGTCCGGGCGACGTTGAAGATCATGGGCGTCACCGACAAGGAAGTCCTCGAATACCACTGGGGTGAGCGGTGGGTGGTGTGGGACGCCGAACAGACCTTCCAGCAGCGCGGCCAGCACGGCGAGTACAACCTGACCCCGGAGGGGGAGGACCGCACCCGCGTGCGGTTCGACCTCATCCTCGATCTGGCGGCGCCGCTACCGCATTTTCTGGTCAAGAAGGCCAAGAAGATGGTGCTCGATGTCGCGCTCGAGGAACTGCGCCGGCGAGTGCTCAGCGGCACCGCCTAACCTGCGGGGCGCAGGGCCTGCAGTCGTCGGATCGCTTCGTCGAGGGTGTCGTCGCGTTTGCAGAATGCGAAGCGCACCAGGTGTTTCCATTGCTCGGCATGGGCGGCGGCCGGATCGCAGAACGCCGTCATCGGGATCGCGGCGACTCCGACGCGCTGCGGAAGGTCGGCGCAGAACGCGGTGCTGTCGTGGTAGCCGAGCGGGCGCGGGTCGGCACACAGGAAGTAGGTGCCGGAACTGTCGTGCACGTCGAACCCGATGTCGGTGAGTGCGGCGGACAGCCTGTCTCGTCGAGTCTGCAGCGACGCGCACAACGCCTCTACCCACGCGTCCTCGGTGGAGAGCGCCAGCGCCACGGCAGGCTGGAACGGCGCTCCGCCCACGTAACTCAGATACTGCTTGGCCGCGCGCACACCGGCGATGAGATCGGCTGGGCCGCAGGCCCACCCGATCTTCCAGCCGGTGACGTTGAACATCTTCGCCGCGCTGGAGATGGTGATGGTCCGCTCGGCCATGCCCGGGTAATTGGCCAGCGGAAGGTGACGACGGCCCGGGGGATCGGTGAAGACGAGGTGTTCGTACACCTCGTCGGCGATGACGAGAAGGTCGGCCTCGACGGCGAGGGCGGCCAGCGCGCGGAGTTCGTCGTCGCCGGCGACCATGCCGGTGGGGTTGTGCGGCGAGTTGACGATCAGCGCCCGGGTCTTGGGGCCGATCGCGGCCCGGAGGCCTTCGACATCGATGGCGAACCCGCCACCGGCGGCGCGCATGGGAACGGCACGCCGGTGGCATCCGGCCATGACGATCACCGGTGAGTAGGAGTCGTAGAACGGTTCGACGAGCAACACCTCGGAGCCCGGTTCGACCAGGCCGAGCACCGATGCCGCGATCGCCTCGGTGGCGCCGACCGTGACGAGCACCTCGGTGTCCGGGTCGTACTGCGTGCCGTAGCGCCGGCTGCGCTGTTCGGCGATGGCCTGGCGCAGTTCGGGGATACCAAGGCCGGGCGGATACTGGTTCACACCGTCGGCGATGGCGCGCTGAGCAGCGCTGAGCATGGCGGCGGGGCCGTCTTCGTCGGGGAAGCCCTGGCCGAGATTCACCGCTCCTATCCGGGCCGCCAGTGCCGACATCTCGGCGAAAATGGTCACCGCGTAGGGCTTCAGGCGTTCGACCGTCATGAGTCGGAGCCTATTGCTTCGCCGTGGGGCCCAGTCGCCGACCGGTGCAAACCCGCCAACGCTTTCGGGGGCGGCCGACGGCGTCACCCCCGTCGCGACGCCCGCTTGCGAACGATTGCATTGGTTGGGCGCTAGCATTCAAGGCAGGCGGTCAACCGGAGTCGAATGCTCGGGGGCCGTTTCAGGGAGGCAGGGGAGCGCGGTACATGCCACGACGAGTGACCATCGACGACGTGGCTCGCCTGGCCGAGGTCCACAAGGCGACGGTGTCACGGGCGCTCAACGCCCAGACCCGCGACCAGGTCAACGCCGAAACTCTCAAGCGGGTCAAGCGGGCAGCCCGTCAACTCGGCTATGTGCCCAACGCGATGGCGCGCGGACTGCGCACCAGCAAGTCGATGACCATCGGCGTGATCATCCCCGATCTGATGAACCCGATCTTCCCGCCGATCATCCGCGGTATCGAGCACGTGTTGCAGGCGCAGGGTTACACCGTGCTCATCGCGAACACCGATTCGCACGACGAGGTGGAAGTGTCGGCTTTCGAATCGCTTCTCCAGCGCAGGGTCGACGGATTCATCCTGGCCACCGGCAGGCTCGACGACCAGCCGGTGGTCGAGGAGGCCGCCACCGCCGATGTTCCGGTGGTGCTGGTCAACCGCGACTCGGGCGTCGGGCGCTACCCGCTGGTCTCCGGTGACAACGCCCGCGGAATCGAGTTGGCGGTCACCCATCTCGTCGAACTGGGCCACCCGCGGATCATCCACGTGGCCGGACCGCCGAACTTCTCCACGACCCGCACCCGCGCCGAGGCGTTCGAGGCGGCGGCTACCCGGGCCGGCGTCGAGCACGACACCATCTATGCCACTGCGCTGAGCACAGACGCCGGCTTCGAGGCGGCCGAAAAGTTGTTGTCCGACAACGGTGTTGCGCCGAGCGCGCTGGTCGCCGGCAATGACCTGGTGGCGCTGGGCCTGATTCGGCGGTTGCGCGTACAGGGGCTGCGCTGCCCCGACGAGGTGTCGGTGGTGGGTTTCAACGACATGCCGTTCGCCGGTGACTTCTGGCCCCCGCTGACCACGGTGCGGATGCCGCTGCGGGAGATCGGCGCTGAGGCCGCCCGGCTGTTGCTGCGTGGCATCGAGGTGGGCGAGCAGGAAGCGGCGACGCTGACCCTGCCGGTGTCGCTGGTGGTCCGGGGATCCACGGGTCCCTTCCGCACCTGACCGGTGAAACCCGGTTCGGCCCGTTCCGCTAGGATCGCTGCAATCGATTGCGAAGGTGTGCGGTGGACCATCTGACCCTGGGCGTGTTCAGTCCGTCGGTGCTGCTCGACGTCGCCACGACGACGGGCCGACTGGCGGCCGCAGGCTTGACGGTGACCGATGTCGCGGTGCCGTCCTCGCCGGCGCAGTTCCAGGCCCTGGCCCGCGGAACCTACGACGCAGTGTTCACCAGTCCCGACAACGCGCTCGCCTATCGCTTCCTGCCGTCGAACCCGTTGGGGCAGTTGCTCGATGTGGAGGTGGTGGCCGGCGTCGACCGCGGTCTGGGTCTGGTGCTCGCCAGCCGTGCCGGGTTCGGCGCACCCGAACGGCTCCGCGGGCGCCGGCTGGGTGTCGACGTCCCGACCTCGGGCTTCGCGTTCGTCGCCTACGCGCTGCTCGAAGAATTGGGGGTGCACCGCGACGACGTCGACGTCGTCGCGCTCGGCTCGACCCCCAAGCGGGCCGCTGCGCTCAATGCCGGTGACTGTGAACTCACCGTGCTCAACGCCGGCAACGAGCTCGCGGCGCGTTCCGACGGAGCCGTGCTGCTGGCCGACGTGACGATGCTCGGCCCCTACCTGGGTACGGTGCTGGCACGGCTGCGCCAGGCGCCGGGATCCGCCGCGGTGGACAGGCTCTCCGGGGTGCTGGCCGAGACGGCCGCAGCGATCCGCACCGGCGAGTTGTCCGGGCGGGCCGGTGAATCCGCAGCCCGGCTGCTCCGGCTGGACCCCGCCGACGCGGCCGAGCACGTGGCAGTGCTGAGTGACCCGGATCGGGGCCTGGTCGACGACGCCACGGTGCCGGCCTCGGCGTTGGAGACCCTGGTCGAGCTGCGCAGACGGTTCCTGCCTGTCGCTGAATTGGACGGCCTGACACAACGATTCGACGAAATCGTGCGCTCGGCGGTGCTGGTCGCCTGAGTGTCGCCCGGTCATTCCCGCAGGACGTATCTCGACCGGGCCACGGTGGTTGCGGCCGCATAACCCACCGCCGCGACCGTCGTCAGCGCGAACAACAGCTCGAATCGGTGGGTGCCGGCGGCCAGGTTTCCCGCACCTGCACCCAGCGACGCCCCGACGAACAACGAGATGGAGAAAAAGGACATCCCGATCGCCCGCCCGTCGGCCACCGCGTCGGTCATCCAGGTCTGCATCGTGGTGTGGCCCAGCGCCCAGGCCAGGCCGAGCAGGATCGCGGCAGCCAGCACGGTGGGCAGCGAGATGCGCACGGCGACAGCGATATAGGCGGCGATGATGGCCAGCCCGGCGAGCAGCAGGAGCATCCAGGCAGACCACCGTCCCAGCACCAACCTCATCAGCTGGCTGACCGTGACCACCGCCGCGCCGAAGGCTGCCGTGGCAGCACCGGCGACCAGCACGCTGGCGCCGGTCGCCTGCAGTGCGACGGCGAGGTAGTTGAACACCCCGATCAGCAGCGCGCCCTCGATGACGGTGAGGGCCAGGATCGCGATAGCCCACCGGTTGCGCGCGAGCCGGCGCAGTGAGGGCAGGAGCCGCTCCCTGGCGGCGCCGGCGGGTTCCTCGAGCCGGACCAGACCGGCGATCAGGAGCAACGCGGCGACCGCGACCGCAACGTACACCCACCGCCAGCCCCACCACTGGGCGATGGCGCCGGCCCCCACGGTTCCCGCCGCCAAGCCGAGCGAGATCGCGGCGGCGAGATTCGCGGTGGCGACCGCGCGTTGCCTGATGGGCAGCGAGTCGCCGTAGTAGATGAGCACGGTGGTGATGGTCGCCGAGAAGGCGGCCCCGGCCAGTCCCCGGGTCACGCTGTAGGTCAGCGCGTCGTAGGCGAATGCCGTAGCGAGGTTCGCGATCCCGCCGATCACCGTGGAGGCCAGAAGAATCCGGACCCGGCCGAAGCGGGCCGCCAGCGTGGCCCACCCCAGTTGCAGCGCGGCGTAGCTGATCGCATACACCGTCAGGGACAGGCCGATCCCGTCGACGGGGGATCCGAGGTCGGCAGCGATCACCGGCACCAGCGGCGGCATCACCGAGCGGTCGATCATCGACACGAACGCGGCGATGACCAGAATCATCGCCGGGTGCTCAGCGGCGCACCGGAATGATCCAGGTCATCCACGAGGCGGCCACACCGGAACCTCCGCGCGTCCGGAGCGGAATCGCACGGATTTGGAGCGGACGAACTCATGCAGGGTCTCGGCGGCGTTCTCCCGACCGAAACCGCTGCCCTTCTGGCCGCCGAACGGGGAACCCAGAAACGAGCGGCGCATGTAGTTGTTCACGAAGATCATCCCGGCTTCGAGTCGCTGCGCGATGTGCCACGCGGCCGCCTCGTCCCGGGTGATCATCGCCGCGGTCAGTCCGTAGTCGGTGCCGTTGGCAATCTCGACGGCCTCGTCGATCGTCGCGTAGCGCATGATGAGCGCAATCGGTCCGAAGATCTCTTCCTGTCCGGCAGTGGAATCGGGTGCCACATCGACCAGAACAGTGGGCGGCACCCAGTATCCGTCCCGGTACCGCCCCTCGGTGGGAACCGTTCCCTGTCCGACGATTCGGGCACCCTCGTCGAGTGCGGTCTGCAGATAACCCAGCACCCGGTCCCGGTGTCTGGCGTCGACCATCGGGCCCACATCGGTGCGCGGGTCCAGGCCGTCGCCGACGACCAGCGCGCATGCCGCGGCGACGAAGCGCTCGACGAAGCGGTCGTAGATGTCGTCGTGAAGCAGGATGCGTGCGGTCGACGTGCACGCCTCGCCCTGGTTGTAGAACATCGCCTCGATCGCGACGGTGACGGCGAGATCGATGTCGGCGTCGGGGAACACGATCAGCGCGTTCTTGCCGCCGAGCTCCATGGTCGCGTAGGTCAGATTCTGCGCCGCGGTCTGCAGCACCGCGCGGCCGGTGGCCGTCGCGCCGGTGAAACTGATGCGCTCGACCCCGGGGTGGCCGGCGAGCGCGGCACCGGCGGACAGGCCGGCCACCGCGTTGAGTACGCCGGGGGGCAGCACCTCGTTGGCGATCTCGACCAGGCGCAGCACCGTCAACGGCGCCTGCTCGCCGGGTTTGATCACCACGGTGTTGCCGGTGATCAACGCCGGAGCACCCTTCTTGGCGAAGTGGATGGGCGGCCAGTTGAACGGCAGGATGGCCGCCACCACGCCGTAGGGTTCGTAGATCACCCGCGTCTCGATCGGTCCCTGGTCGATGATCTCGCCGGGCAGGCTTTCGCCGAGTCCGGCGAAGAACTCGAAGCAGTTGGAACTGAACGCGACGTCGTTGGCCAGGGCATCACGTTTGGGCTTGCCGTTCTCCCGCGACACCAGCGCGGCCAGTTCGTCGGCGTGCGCCCGGATGCGTTCGGCGACCTGTTTGAGGTAGGCCCCGCGTTGCCGGCCGGTCAGCGCGCGCCAGGCCGGGAGCGCGGCGCGGGCCGATTCGACCGCCCGGTGGACGAGCGCATCGTCGGCCGAGGCGACCGTGGCCAGCGGCGCGCCGGTGGCGGGTTCGGTGACCTCGAACGTGGGAAGGTCCCCGGCCGCGACGAACGCACCGTCGATGAACGCACCCCATACGGCGCGGGTCGCAGAAGCGGAAGTGGAGTCGGCCGTCGCGCTGTCGATCATCGTCATGAGCACTCCGTGACTGTCAGGCAGGCCGACGCGGCGCTGCAATCGATTGCGAATGACTATAGCGCCGAGGGCTGCGGCCGGGAAGCCCGGGCCACCAGGGCTGACACCCTCTCCAGGAAAACGCCTGCAGCTAGACCACCGGACCCATGCGTGCTTGTGAATGAAGGTGTTGACACCGGATACCTGCTGTGTGACTATTCACTGCAATCGATTGCATATGACCTGCATTACAGTGAGGGTCGCGTCGGGGCAATCGGTCTGACAGAGAGGTTGGACATGCGTTTCACCACTGCTTTTCGCGCGATCGCCGCAGCTGCGGCGATCGCGCTGACCGCATCGGCATGTTCTGCCGACGGCGGCGGAGATGGCGACACCATCCGGATCGGGGCCTCGTTGCCGCTGACCGGTGAGTTCAGCCAGGGCGGTCTGGACACCCAGCGTGGATACGAAACCTGGGTGGAGATGACCAACGAGGCCGGCGGTCTGCTCGGTAAGCCGGTGGAGATCATCGTCAAGGACGACGCCACCCAGCAGGAGACCGCGGTCAGCAACTACAACAACCTGATCGCGCAGGACAAGGTCGACCTGCTGCTGGGTAGTCAGTCGTCACTGCTCAACATCCCCGCCTCGGCAATCGCTGAGAAGAACAAGATGCTGTTCGTCTGCCCGTCCTGCGGGTCGCCGGACATGTTCAACCGCGGCTTCTCCTACATCTTCTTCTCTCAGCAGGCCATCGCCACCGATCAGGCCAAGGTGTTCGCTGAGTGGATCGCCGCACTACCGCCGGAGCAGCGGCCCAAGACCGCCGCCTACCCCGCGCTCGACGATCCGTTCACCGGACCTGTCGTGGAGGGTGCCGAGAAGATCCTCTCGGCCGCCGGAGTCGAGACCGTCTACAAGGACCAGTACCCCGCGACGACGAAGAACTTCGACTCCGTGGTCAACGCAATGCGCGACGCCGGAGCTGAAATCGTGGTTCAGGGAGCACAATTCGAAGACGGGGTCAACATGATCCGGTCGATGAACCGGGCGAACTACGAGCCCTCCATCCTCTATCAGAGCAGCTCACCCACCTACGGTCAGCAGTACCTCGACGCGGTCGGACCGCAGAACGCCGAGGGTGTGTTCTTCTCGATGAGTTACAGCCCACTTGCCGACACCCCGGACAACGCCGAGTTCGTCAAGCGCTACCAGGACAAGTTCGACCAGCTGCCCCCCGAGGATGCCGCTGACGGATTCGCGGCCGGTCAGGTGCTGGCCGCCGCCGTCACCGCTGTCGGTTCCCTGGACGACCAGGCGGCTCTGGCGGACTGGCTGCGCGGCAACAGTGTTGAGACCCTGCTGGGGAACCTCAGCTGGAATCCCGACGGCAGTCCGCGGGGCGACTTCCTGGTCGGACAGTGGCAGGGCGGGGTGTCGGAGGTCGTGTTGCCGACCGATGTGGCCACCTCGGACAAGATCATGCGCTGGCACGGCGGAGACATCTGAGCCGGTCGGGCGTCCGTCCCCAGTGAGGAGCTGTAAACCATGACTTCCCTTGTCCAAACGCTCATCCTCGGCCTGCTGGTCGGAGCGCTCTACGCGCTGATGGCGTCGGGTCTGACCCTGATCTTCGGGGTCATGCGGGTGATCAACCTCGCCCACGGCGCCTTCGCGGTGCTGGCGGCGTTTCTCACCTTCACCCTGTGGCGCAGCCTGGGCCTGGACCCGCTGCTGTCCATCCCGATCGTGATGGTGGTGATGTTCGGTCTCGGCTGGCTGGTGTACGTGCTGGTGATCCGGCACGTGCGCGGCGCCCACGTCACGATGACCGTGCTGGCCACGTTCGGAATCGCGTTGATGCTCGAGGGAATCATGGGATTCGTCTGGGGCAACACCTCCACCACCGTGGTGGTGTCCTACACCGACGCCTCACTGACGCTGGGCTCCATCTACATCCCGCAAGCCATGCTCATCGCCGCGGTCATCGCGGTCGCGGTGATGGGCGGGCTGTACCTGCTGCTCAACCACACCTGGGCCGGGCGGGCGATCCGGGCCGCATCGTCCAACGAGGGCGGTGCATTACTGGTCGGTGTCAGCGTCGCCACCATCGCCGCACTCACCTTCGCCATCGGGGTCGCCACCCTCGGTGCCGGCGGGGCGATGCTGTCCACCATCTATCCGTTCCTGCCCGGCACGCACTACCAGTGGATCGCCCGTCTGCTGGCCATCGTTGTGCTCGGCGGGCTCGGCAGCCTGCCCGGCGCGATCCTCGGGGCACTCGTGATCGGCGTGGGGGAGATGGCGGCCACCGCCTACATCGGGGCGGCCTGGCCGGTCGCGGTCCCGTTCCTCGTCATCATCGTGGTGCTGATCACCCGGCCCCAGGGCATCCTCGGCACCCGGCTCAGAGAGGACGCGGTCGCATGAGTGATACTGACATGAGAGACAACAGGTCTCGTCTGCTGGATCCCGGACTGCACAAGTGGGTCAGCCGTGCGGTGCTCGTCGCCGCTGGGCTGGTGGTCGTGTTGTTCCCGCTGTCGCCCAGTCTGTCCGCACAGAACATCGTCATCCTGTCGCTGGTGCTGGCCATCGGTGCCAGCGGGCTGAACATCATCACGGGATTCACCGGGTACCTGTCGTTGAGTCAGGGTGCGTTCATCGGGATCGGCGCCTACGTCGGGGCCATCCTGGCCACCAGGTTCCCCGACGTTCAACCGCTGCTGTGGGCGCCGATCGCCGGAGTGGTCGCAGCCGTGGTGGCGATGCTGCTGGGGCTGGTCACCTACCGGTCGCGTGGCCCGGCTTTCGTCATCATCACCGTGGCATTCCTGTTCCTCATCCAGTTCGTCGCCATCGAATGGGTGGGAGTCACCAACGGGACCGCCGGGCTGACCCTGCCGCTGCCGGATTGGCCTGCGGCATGGGGAAACTGGCCATTCCACCTGGCGCTGGTGGTTTTGCTCGGGATGTCGCTGGCGATGACGTGGTGGATTCGGCGCACCAAGTTCGGCATGGGTCTGATCGCGATTCGGGAGGATGAGGGCAAGGCCGGCACCATCGGTGTCAACGCTCCGGTGTACAAATTGCTCGCCTTCGGGCTCAGCGCGCTGTTCGTCGGCATGGCCGGCTCGGTCTACGGGTATTACCTGTCATTCGTCGACCCCATCGGCATGTTCTCGATCATCACCAGCGCGCTGATCGTGCTCGCGGTGATTCTCGGCGGTCGGGGCACCCTGTGGGGACCGGTTCTCGGCGCGTTCATCATCCAGCCGGTCAACATCTACGCCAACCAGGCCTTCGGCGGTGGCAATGCCCGGTTGGTGCTGTTCGGCGGCCTGCTGGTGCTGCTGGTCATCCTGCTGCCCCGGGGGATTCTGCCCACGCTGGCGGCGTACATCGAGAAGGCGCGAACGAAGGGGACGGTGGGCCTGTCCGGCGCCCGGCTGAACCCGCTGGACCGACCCCTGGTGCGGGCCGAGATCCGCAAGCCGGAGCCCACCGGACGCACCCTGCTCGAAGTGCGCGGACTGCACAAGAGTTTCGGCGGCAACCACGCCGTCAACGATTGCAGCTTCACCGTGCCAGAAGGGTCCATCACCGCGCTGATCGGCCCCAACGGTTCGGGAAAGACCACGGTCTTCAACCTGATCTCGGGCACCATGACCCCCGACAGAGGTGAAATCCTGTTGGGCGGGCAGCGCATCGACAACATCTCCCCCTGGTCGCGCGCTCACCACGGCTTGGGTCGCACCTTCCAGATCACCCGGCTGTTCCGCGAGATGACCGTGCTCGAGAACGTGGTGGCTCCGCTGCGCGACTTCTCGGTCGGACAGTTGGGGCTCGGAGCGGTCAGCGGCTCGGAGGCCGCCCGGGCTGAGGAGCTGCTCGACTTCGTCGGGATGGCGGCCTACCGCGACGCGCGCGCCGGGGCGCTGTCCTACGGACAGCAGAAGCTCGTCGAGCTCGCTCAGGTCATGATGCTGGATCCGAAGTTGATCCTGCTCGACGAGCCCGCCGGCGGCATCAACCCGACGCTGATCGAGCGTATGGGCGACTTGATCCGTGAGCTCAACGCCTCCGGCAAGACGTTCCTGCTCGTCGAGCACAACATGCCCTTCGTGGTGAATCTGTGCGACCCGATCCGGGTGCTCGCCCGCGGCGCGGTCATCGCGCAGGGCAGCCCCGAGCAGATCCAGAAGGACCCGCTGGTGCTCGACGCCTATCTGGGTGACGACTACCTGCTGGAAGCGCCGTCGAAGGGTTCGACCGTTCCCGTCGTGGAGAGGAATCCAGCATGATCCGGCTCGAAGGCGTGGTCGCCGGCTACGGCGGCGGGAACGTGCTCCAGGGCGTCGACCTCGAGGTCGGGGCGGGTGACCTGGGCTGCATCGTCGGACCGAACGGCGCCGGAAAGTCCACCGTGTTGCGCGCCGTCAGCGGCATCCTCAAGCCGAGCGCAGGCCGAATCCTGCTGGACGGCAGAGACATCACGGGGATGGCGCCCGCTGAGGTGCTGGGATGCGGCGTCACCCAGGTGCCGCAGAGCAACGGATTGTTCCCGACGCTGACCGTGAAAGAGAACATCCTGATGGGTGCCTACGTCATCCGCAGGAAACGCGCGCTGGTCAGACAGCGCTACGACCAGGTGCTCGACATGTTCCCGCTGGTTCGGGACAAGACCGGGGTGCGGTGCGGCAACCTGTCCGGCGGCCAGCGCCGCATGGTGGAGTTCGCCCGCTCGCTGATGCTCGACCCGAAACTGGTGCTGCTCGACGAACCGTCACTGGGCCTGGATCCCAAGTCGCTCGGCGTGATCGACGAAGCTGTCGCGGTCATGCGCTCAGCCGGCAAAGCCGTGCTGATGGTCGAGCAGAACGTCAGATTCGGTCTGCGGATGGCCTCGTCGGGCATCGTGATGGAAAGCGGCCGGGTGCTGCTCACCGGGCCCGCGGCCACCGTCTTGAACAACCCGGAGATCGCCGATCTCTACTTCGGGGGTGCGGTGCACGCGCCCAGTACCACCGAAACCCCCGCAACCCAGCCCACGGCATAACGAGAGAAGGAAAACGAACATGTCTGCCTCAACTATCAAGATCGGCTGGATCGGTGCAGGCCGTATGGGCGCCCAGCTCGTCACCCGGCTGCTGGATGCCGGCTACGACGTCACCGTCTACAACCGCACCGCGGCCAAGGCGGCCGCGCTGGCCGACAAGGGCGCCAAGGTGGTCACCCAGCCGGTGGACCTGGCCGATCGCGATCTGGTGTTCGCCATGGTGAGCTCCTCGAAGGACCTCGAGCAGGTGATGCTCGGCGACGGCGGGCTGCTGACCGGCCCCCAGTCACCCCGGGTGATCGCCGATTCCTCGACCGTCTCGGCCGAGGCCAGCGCACGCATCCGGGAGGCGGCCAACTCCCGCGGCTGCGACTTCCTGGCGACCCCGGTCAGCGGGAACCCGAAAGTCATTGCCGCAGGCAAACTCACGGTGGCGGTCTCTGGACCGCGCGAGGTGTTCGAGTCGATCGAGCCCGTATTGAGCGTGTTCGGCCGTGGGGTGACCTATGTCGGAGAGGGCGAAGTGGCCCGGCTGGTCAAGATCGCCCACAATCTGATGCTGGGCGTGGTCACCCAATGCCTGGCCGAGATCACCGTACTCGTGGAGAAGGGCGGCGTGAGTCGCGCGGACTTCCTGGCCTTCCTCAACGACTCGGTCATGGGTTCGGTGTTCACGCAGTACAAGTCCCCGGCGTTCGTGAACCTCGACTTCACCCCGACCTTCACCATGGGCCTGTTGCAGAAGGACTTCGACCTCGGCCTGGCAGCCGCCGACGAGCTGAAATCACCGATGCCGATCGCCTCGGCGACCCGCCAGATCATCGCGCAGGCCGCCGGCGCCGGTGTGGGCGTGGAGGAGGATTTCGCCACGCTGCTGCTCGAAGTGGCTCGGGGAGCCGGGGTCGAGCTGAAGTCCGAGGACGTCGCCGTCGACGACGGTCTGAGCCCAGCGGTGCATTCGTGACGGCGTTGGTGGCGCCACCGGTGGCGGTGCGTCCCCTCGGCGCACCTGGCCACATGGGGGTGGACTACGAGCAGCGGGTGGACTTCGCCCGGCTGCGGGACTACCGGATCGGTCGGGCCAAGGCCGCCCTGGAAGCCAGCGGGTGCGGCGCGTTCCTGCTGTTCGACTTCTACAACATCCGCTACACCACGCAGACCTGGATCGGTGGTGCGCTGGGCGACAAGATGATCCGGTACTGCCTGCTCACCCGCGAGGGTGATCCGATCCTGTGGGACTTCGGGTCGGCGGTGCGCCATCACAAGCTGTATTCACCGTGGCTGCCGCAGGAGAACTGGCGGCCGGGGTTCCTCGGGTTCCGCGGCGCGGTGGCACCGGATGCGGGTTTGATGCGCGATGCGGTCACCGAGATCAAGGGCATCCTGGCCGACGCGGGTCTGGCCGGCGCCCCGGTGGGGATGGACATCGTGGAGCCGCCGTTCCTGTTCGAGATGCAGCGTCAGGGGTTGACCGTGGTCGACGCCCAGCAGAGCATGCTCGACGCGCGGGTGATCAAGTCCGCCGACGAGATCATGCTGCTCAATCAGGCCGCGGCCATGGTCGACGGGGTGTACCAGGACATCGTGGACGCGTTGCGGCCCGGCGTGCGGGAGAACGAGATCGTGGCCCTGGCCAACAAGCGGCTCTACGAGATGGGTTCTGATCAGGTCGAGGCAGTCAACGCGATCTCCGGTGAACGGTGCAACCCACACCCGCACAACTTCACCGACCGCATCATCCGTCCGGGTGATCAGGCGTTCTTCGACATCATCCACTCCTACAACGGGTATCGGACCTGCTACTACCGCACCTTCGGGGTCGGCAGCGCCACGCAGAGCCAGCGTGATGCCTACAAGCAGGCCAGGGAGTGGATGGACCGGTCGATCGACGCGATTCGGCCCGGCGTGGGGTCGGATCAGATCGCGCGGCTTCTGCCCAAGGCGGAAGACTTCGGGTTCGACAACGAGATGGCGGCGTTCGGGCTGCAGTTCGCCCACGGCCTGGGTCTCGGTCTGCACGAGCGGCCGATCATCTCCCGGCTGAACTCGCTGGAGAACCCGCTGGAGATCCAGGCCGGCATGGTGTTCGCGATGGAGACCTACGCCCCGGCCTCCGACGGCATCTCCGCGGCCCGCATCGAGGAGGAGGTCGTCGTCACCGACGACGGCCCGGTGATCCTCACCAAGTTCCCCGCCCAGGAACTGTTCGTCGCCAACGAGTACTGACCCCGAACCGGTAGGGACAAGCTCCCGGCCGTCCTCTGCGGACGGCCGGGAGCTTGCCGAGTACTGCGCAACCACCGCAACGATTTTGACAACTCGTCCACGGCCACCTCGTTCTGGAAGTCGAGATCCCACACGTCGACACGGCGGTACGCACCCGATCGAACCGGCGCCGAGGGGCCCTCGCCCCTGGCGCACCCGGTCGCGTCAGGGGTCGTCGGGTCGGGCGCCGGTCAGGGTTGCAGTGATTCGGCCACTGCTGGAGCGAGTCCCGCCAGACTGTCGGTGCCCAGATCGCCGTGGCGCAGATCGAGGGTCTTGAGGAACTTCTGCTGCCCCATGGTCAGCGCGATGAAATAGCCCAACTCGACCAGTTCGGGTTCGGTGAAGTGGGTGTGCAGCTCGGCCCAGACCTCGTCGTCGGCGAGGCCGGGATCCCAGGCGATGGCTTCGGCCCACTTGAGCGCCGCCTTCTCCCGTGCGCCCAGCACGGTCGAGTCACGAAACTCGATGACGTCGTCGAACTCGCGCTCGGTCAGCCCGGCCTCGGCACCCAGGTGGGACCGCTGCCCCGCGCAGTAGCCGCACTCCAGGCTCTTGGCGATGAACACCCGGGCCAGTTCCTTGACCGAATGCTCCAGAACGCCTTCCCGGAACGTCTGCTGCCATGCTGCGGCGAAGGTGCGCAGCACCGCCGGTACGTGGGCGCGGATGGCTTGGCTCTCCAGTCTAGGGGTGCCGTAGGTGCGCGACTCCTCGAGGATCGCGGCCAGATCGGGTTCGGTGACGTTCTCGGGACGGACGTAGCTGATGCGGGGCATGGTCAGGCCTTCCAGACGGTCTTGAGGTTGCAGAATTCGCGGATCCCCGCGGCAGCCAGTTCGCGGCCATAGCCGGAATCCTTGACACCGCCGAAGGGCAGTTCGGGGTAGGAGACCGTCATGCCGTTGAGGAACACCGCACCGGCGTCCAGGTTGGCGATGAACCAATCCTGTTCGGCAGCATCGTTGCTCCATACCGACGAGCTGAGTCCGAAGGTGGTCTGGTTGGCGATGCGCACCGCCTCCTCGCGGTCTGCCACCTTGTACACCGAGGCCACCGGACCGAAGGTCTCCTCCATGACGATCCGCATGTCGTCGTTCAGCCCAGCCAGCACGGTCGGGGGGTAGTACCACCCTGGGCGATCCGGCGCGCTGCCGCCGGTGAGCACCTGCGCGCCCTTGGCCACCGCGTCGTCGACCAGCTCGGCGACGTCGGCGCGGCCGGATTCGGTTGCCAAGGGGCCGACGTCGGTGGCCTCGTCCATCGGATCGCCCAGCGTCAGCGCGTTCATCTTGGCGACGAACTGCTCGACGAACGCGTCGTAGATGTCGGCATGGACGATGAACCGCTTTCCGGCGATGCACGATTGGCCGTTGTTGGAGACGCGTGCCTTGACCGCGACCGTGGCGGCGGCGTCCAGATCGGCGCTGGGCATCACGATGAACGGGTCGGAGCCGCCGAGTTCGAGTACGGCCTTCTTGATCTCGCGGCCCGCGGTGGCTGCCACGGAGCGACCGGCCGGCTCGGAGCCGGTGAGGGTGACGGCCTTGACGCGGCTGTCCTCGAGCACCGCGGCGACCTCGCGCGAGCCGATGAGCAGGGTGCGGAACGAACCGGCCGGGAAGCCACCCTTCTCGAACAGTTCGTCGAGATACAGTGCCGACTGGGGTACGTTCGACGCGTGCTTGAGCAGTCCGGTGTTGCCGGCCATCAGGGCCGGCGCGGCGAAGCGGATCACCTGCCAGAGCGGGTAGTTCCACGGCATGACCGCCAAGACCACGCCGAGGGGTTGCCATACGGTGCCGGCCGCCGATGCCGAGACCGAGGCCGGATCGGCCAGATCCTCGGCCGCCAGGAAGGATTCGGCGTTGTCAGCATAGAACCGGATGTTCTTGGCGCATTTGAGAACCTCGGCCCGGGACTGGGCGATCGGCTTGCCCATCTCGAGCGTGATCATCGCTGCGGCACGTTCGACGTCTGCTTCCAGAATGTCGGCGGTGGCGTGCATCCACTCGGCGCGTTGTGTGTAAGTGGTCCTGCGCAGCGTCTGGGCGGCGTCGAAGGCCTGCGCGATCCGGCGTGCCACCTCGGCACTGTCATGTGCGTCGAAGGTCGCCACGGTCTGCCCAGTGGCCGGATTCACGGTTGCGATCGCCATATCGACTCCTCTTCATCGGTGGTCATGAGAAAACTTCGGGGTGGCGCGCCAATTGGCGCCGGGTGCGACGGATATGGCCCAGCAGAACGCGTTCGGCATCGTCGCTGTCACGCTCGCGGATCGCTGCGACCAGCATGTGGTGCTCGTCGTGGACGATACGGTTGCTCTCGTCGTCGAGCAGCCGGGTGAAGGCACGGCGGTAGTGCTGGGTGGTGTTCCACAGCCGCTGCACCGTCGGTCCCAGGAACGTGGTGCCGGCGCCGGCGTAACTACCCAGATGGAACTCGCGGTCCAGTTCCAGGAAGTGTTCGACATCGGTCGTGCGCGCCATCGTGTCGGCCAGTTCGGCCAGTCGGTCGATCTGGCCCTCGGAGAGCTCGGGCATGCTGTATCGCAACAACAATGGTTCGATCCGTTCGCGGACCTGGTAGAGCTCCACACACTCCTGCATGCTCAGCCGTGCGATCCAGGCACCGGCATTGGCCACCGTGGTCACCAGGCCCTCGGACTCGAGTAGCCGCAGAGCCTCTCGCACCGGCACCCTGCTGGCGCCGTACTGTCCGGCCAGCTCCTCCTGGCGCAGACGGGTGCCGGGCGGATAGGTGCCGCGCAGGATCGCCTCACGGAGTTCGTCGGCCACGCGGGTCCCGGTGATCCCGTCCCGCACGGGTGACTGTGTCATGTCAGCTCGCCGGCTGATTCGGATTCCACAGCAACACTTCGGATTCGGCCTCGTAGGCCTTGCCGCCGGGAAAGCTGACCAGTTCGAATTGCATGCCCCACGGGCTCAGAAAATACACCCAGCGCTGCCCCTCGCTGGCGTTTGCGCTGGCGGTCGGCTCGCCCAGAACGCGGACTCCTTCAGCGCGCAGGTAGTCGACGGCCTCGTCGAGATCGTGGACGTAGAACGCCAGGTGATGTCCGCCGACATCGCTGTTGCGGGGTTGCGGGGCCTGTCCGTCGGCGGGTTCGTAGGAGAACACCTCGAAATTGGCACCGGTGCCGCATCGGTAGAACCGGAGCTCGCGCATCACCGTGCGCGGATGGACGTTGAGGTGCACCTGCATCCAGTCGTCGTCGTGCGCGTACGGGCCCAGCGTGTACACGTGCGTGCAACCCAGAACCCGGACCAGGAAATCGTGGGCCTGCTCCAGGTCGGGCACGGTGAAACCGATGTGGTCGGTACCGACCAGTCCAGGCAGCGACATCGTTGCGGTCCTCCTAAGTGGATCCAATAGTCCCGACCATACGCCTAGATGCGGGATTAATGAAGCGATTTTGGATCGGATGTAGCCAAAGTGGATCCAATAACGTTACTGTTGGGGCGTACGTCACATCTGGCGACAGTGGATGTCCGGTCGATGGAGAAGAGGGCCATGCCAACCGAAAGCCGCCTGGAAACGGGTTCGCCATGGATCGAGCTCGCCACCACCGAAGAAGACTGGAAAGCCGCTGACCCGGTGCTTCTGGGCACGATGCTCGCCGAACTGCACCTGATCCGGGCCTTCGAGGAAACCGTGCTGGAACTCGCGGGCGAGGGCCTGGTGCACGGGCCCGCGCACTCGAGCATCGGGCAGGAGGGCGGCGCCGTTGGATCCATCGTCGGGCTGCGTTCCAGCGATGCGGTCAATGGATCCCACCGCGGCCACCACCAGTTCCTGGCCAAGGCCCTCACTCACGTCGCCGGGGGAGTCATCGACCCCGCGGCGCCGATCACCCCCAAGATCCAGCGGGTGTTGCAGCGCACCCTCGCCGAGATTCTGGGCCTCGCGCAGGGTTACTGCCGCGGCCGCGGGGGATCGATGCACCTGCAGTGGTTCGAAGCCGGGGCGCTGGGCACCAACGCGATCGTCGGTGGCGGGGTGCCGATGGGGGCGGGCAACGCGTGGGCGCAAAAGCACAGCGACACGACGGATCTGACGATCAGCTATTTCGGTGACGGTTCGAGTCAGATCGGGTCGGTGCTGGAAACGATGAACCTGGCGGCCGCCTGGCGGCTGCCGTTCTGCTTCTTCATCGAGAACAACCTGTACGCGGTCTCGACCCGCGTCGACGAGATCACTGCCGACCCGCGTCTGTCGGTGCGCGGCCAGGGTTTCGGGATCCCTGGGTGGCGGGTGGACGGAATGGATCCACTCGCGGTGCACCTGGCCACCGAGCAGGCGGCCGAACGGATGCGCAGCGGCCAGGGGCCCGCGGTGATCGAGGCCGAGGTGTACCGGTTCTTCCACCAGAACGGTCCCTATCCGGGCAGCGCTTTCGGTTACCGCGACAAGACCGAAGAGTCGCAATGGCGCAGCCGCGATCCGCTGGACCGGACGGCCGCCGAGATGATCAAGCTCGGCCACATCGACGAGGACGGCGTGGCCGCACTGCGCAAGCAGTGTCAGCAGGCCATGGCCGAAGCGGTCTCCCACCTTCTCGAACCCGATCCCGGAACCGAGGGCAAGCGGCGGATCCGCCCTGACCTATGGCCGGATCCGGGCTTCGTCAACGTCGGGGTGCGCGGCGACGCCAGCGAATTGGACTCGCTCGAGGTTCTCGAACCCACCAGCTACCAGGGCAACTGGCGGGACACTCGATTCGTCGCTGCGGTGGCGGCGGTGATGGACCGCCGGATGGCGACCGATGAGCGCATCGTCATCTTCGGGGAGGACGTACACCGCCTGGGCGGCGGTACCAACGGTGCGACCAAAGGGCTGGCCAAGTACGGCGAGCATAGGCTGGTGGGAACTCCGATCAGTGAGAACGCCTTCACCGGCCTGGGCGGTGGGCTGGCGCTCGACGGCCGCTTCGTGCCGGTGGTGGAATTCATGTACCCCGACTTCATGTGGGTGGCCGCCGACCAGGTGTTCAACCAGATCGGCAAGGCTCGGCACATGTTCGGCGGCGACAATCCGGTGCCGTTCGTGTTGCGCACCAAAGTGGCGATGGGATCCGGATACGGGTCGCAGCACCTGATGGACCCGGCCGGCATCTTCGCCACCAGTCCCGGCTGGCGGATCGTCGCCCCGTCGACGGCGGCCGATTACGTCGGTCTGATGAACGCGGCCTTGGCGCTGCAGGATCCGGTGCTGGTGATCGAACACGTCGACCTCTATCCGATCGCCGACAAGGTGCCCGACGTCGAGTTGGACTACATCATCCCGCCGGGGCGGGCGGCGATCCGGCGCGCCGGTGCCGACGTCACAGTGATCAGCTACCTGTCGATGGTGGCGCGCTGCGCCGAGGCGATCGAACAGACCGGCCTCGACGCCGAGCTGATCGATTTGCGCTGGCTCGACCGCGCGTCTCTGGATTGGGAGACCATCGAGGCGAGCGTGCGCAAGACGAACGCCGTGCTGATCGTCGAACAGGGGGCGCGGGGCAGTTCCTACGGCGGCTGGCTGGCCGACGAGATCCAGCGCCGACTGTTCGACTGGCTGGACCAGCCCGTCGAGCGGGTCAGCGGTGAGGAGGCCTCGCCGAGCATCTCCAAGGTCCTCGAGCGAGCCGCCATCGCGGGGACCGAGGAGATCGTCGCCGGTCTGGAACGAGTCCGCGTCGGAATGGGGCAGCGCTGATGGCCACCGTGGTGCGGATGCCGGAGGTGTTGGCCAACACCGGTGAGGCGATCATCCAGACGTGGCTGGTGTCGGTCGGACAGCAGATCAGCATCGGTGACCCCATCGCCGAGATCGAGACCGAGAAGGCGGTGGTCGAATACGCCGCCGAGGTCGAGGGCATTCTGGCGCGCCTGATCGCCGAACCGGGAACCACCATCGCTGTGGGTGAGCCGATCGCTGTGGTGGCCGCGCCCGATGAGGACGCTGCAGACCTCGATCCGGCCTCAACCACCCAGGCGGCGGAGCGAAACCCGGACTCGTCGGTCACCGCCGCGTCGCCGCGAGATCCGGAATCCGCTGCGCCGGTGATCGAAACGGTCACCGACGCCCCTGTCAACACCAACGGCCGCCGTCTGTTCGCGACACCTCTGGTGCGCAAGATCGCCCGAGAAAGAGGGATCGACCTCGAGACGCTGACCGGAACCGGGCCGGGCGGCCGCATCGTGCGCCGTGACGTGGAGCGGCTTTCGGCCGGCCAGGCGTCCCCGTCCTCCACCGCGGTGCCGCCGGAGGAGGCGCCCGCGGCCGCCCCGTCTGCGGCCGCTGCGTCAGGCCATGTCGACATCCCCTTGACGGGGATGCGCAAGGCGATCGCGCGTCGTCTCACGGAGAGCAAGACGACGGTGCCGCACTTCTACGTCACCCAGGACTGTCGGGTCGACGCGTTACTCGAGCTGCGGGCGTCGGTCAACGCGGCCGGTACCACCAAGATCTCGGTCAATGACTTCGTGATCAAGGCGGTGGCCGGGGCGATGCTCGAAGTGCCCGAGGCGAACGCGATCTGGAACACCGACTCGATCCGTCGGTTCGACGGTGTCGACATCGCGGTGGCCATCGCCGTCGAGGGTGGTCTGCTCACTCCGGTGCTGCGTGGAGTCGAGACGATGTCCGTGTCGGCGGTCTCGGCGCAGGTGGCCGATCTTGCTGCGCGCGCCCGCACCGGCAAGATCAAGCAACAGGAACTCGAGGGCGGCAGCTTCTCGGTGTCCAACCTCGGCATGTACGGGGTGAACGCATTCTCAGCCATCCTGAACCCGCCCCATTCGGGCATCCTCGCGGTCGGAGCGGCCTCGCAGAAACCCGTGGTGCTCGACGGCGAACTGGCCGTCGGCACCGTGATGACGGTGACCCTGTCGGCCGACCACCGTGTCATCGACGGTGCTGTCGCCGCGCGATGGATGGCGGCGTTCGTCCGGCGGATGGAAAATCCGTTGGCAATCCTGATCTGAGATGCGGAGTCGCCGTACTCAACTGGCGAATTGCCGCATGGTTCGCGTCTCGTGACACATGCCGCTGATCTCGAGAGCGGGCGCGGTGCTCCACACGTCGTGGATGCCCGGGTCGGTTGAGGGTGCGAGTCAGGACACGGTAGTCGACGGTCTACGTGAGGGTCTCGAATCGGGTATCACCCGTCCCGTCCAGTCCCCTCGAATTGACCAAGGACTCACTGCTGCAGGCACAGTTCAGAGTCGCACCAGCGAGAAGGGATAGGTGAACGTGCCGCCCGGCGCCCCGTCGCAGCCTGCGGCGAATGAGGAGTTCAGCGTCCCTTGCAGCGTGGTCGCGTCCCAGGTGTAGACGTCGTGAGTCGCGATGACCGGTCCGTAATAGACGTTGCCGCAACGCAAACCATCCGGGACATCGACAGCCAGCGTGTAGCGACCGTCGATGAGGTGCGCGTTGCCGCTATATTCAAATGCCTTTGCGACGGGCATCGGTATCGCGTCGATGCGTCGACAGTCCGGCACGTCCGGGATGCAGTAGCTCACCGCCCACGTCCAGGTATGAAAGTCGTATCGTCCCTGAACGTTGAGCGAATAGTTGGCGAAGAACGGAGCGGCGTGCGACGGCGATGCCAGGGACACCGGGGCCGCGGCGACGACGAGCAGTACCCAGAACGACGTGCTGACCTTCATTTCATGCCTCCCCGCTGACCTCACCGATCCTGCTGACGCGCCGCCTCACATGTGCGAGCCACCGTCGATGCGTACCTCGGTGCCCGTGATGAAGTAGGCGTCATCGCTGCCCAGCATCGCCACCACGCCGGCCACCGCATCCGGCCGGGCGAAGATCGCGCCTCCGTCGAGTGGCAGCATCGGCGCCACCTTGCCGAACAGGGCGTAGTCCGAGTCCTCGGGCAGGCCCGGACCGACGCTTTGGCGCGAGGACCCGGTGCCATCAGTCATGCCCGACGAGATTGACCCTGGCTGTACGGAATTGAAGCGGATACCCGCCTTTGCGAACTCCATGGCCCAAGAATGTGTCATCGACAACACACCTCCCTTGGAGGCCGCGTAGGCGGCCATATACGGGTGGGCGAATTGCGCCGAGGTGGAGCTGAAGTTCACCACCGCGGCGTGGCGGCCTTCGTGCAGCGCCGCGATGCATTCTCGGGTGACGAGGAACGTCCCGATGAGATTGATACGCAGAACCTGCTCGAAGTCGGCGAGCGTCGTCTGTGCGAGGTGCGCCGAGCGCAGTATTCCGGCGGCATTGACCAACGTGTCCAAGCCACCCAGCGTGTTGAGGGCCTCAGCTACGCCCGCAGCAACGGCATCCTCGTCGCTGATATCCATGACGACAGTCGTCAGGCGGTCGCCATGAGTGCTCGCTTTGATGGAGGTGTCGTCGAGCCCTTCACTACTGATGTCGGCGGCAACGACGTGGCCACCTTCAGCGAGGATGCGCAGCGCGCACGCTTGCCCGATCCCCGATCCGCCGCCGGTGATGAGCACCCGTCGTCCGGCGTAGCGCAGTGGGAGGGACGACTCCGCGGACATAGCGGTCACAACACAGCTCCTGTCGAATTTCTGCGGCATTGATCACCGACTCTGGCATCGGCTGTCTAACTTCACGTGCAATTCGGCCCCATCGTGGCCCGGTTCCCGGTGGATGGGACGCGATGTGTTCTACGTCATGTCGACCTGCCAACGTGTCTCTGGCCGCAACGGCGGAGTTGCAGTTGAGTCATCGATGGAGGTTCTGCGGCACATGGCGAACAAGGCCGCGGACCGCTGGTCCCCGGGGATCCCTTTACTCGGTTCTGGTGTGATGGCGCCGATGCAGGGGGTCGGGGGGCTCCTGTCCATGTCGGCTGATGCCGTGAAGTTCCTCTTCCGGAGGCCGTTCCAGGGCAAGGAGTTCCTGGAGCAGTCCTGGTTCGTTGCTCGCGTCGCCCTCATGCCGACCCTGCTGGTGGCCATTCCGTTCACCGTGCTTGTCAGCTTCACCTTGAACATCTTGTTGCGAGAGTTGGGGGCCGCCGACCTGTCCGGCGCAGGCGCCGCCTTCGGCGCCGTCACCCAGGTCGGGCCGATGGTCACCGTGCTGATCGTTGCGGGAGCAGGAGCGACGGCGATGTGCGCCGATCTGGGTTCGCGCACGATTCGTGAGGAGATCGACGCGCTCGAAGTGCTGGGAATCAACCCGGTTCAGCGTCTGGTCACGCCCCGGATGCTGGCGTCCGGACTGGTCGCCTTGCTGCTCAACAGCTTGGTCGTGATCATCGGAATCCTAGGTGGCTACTTCTTTTCGATCTTCATCCAAGGCGTCAACCCCGGTGCCTTCGCAGCTGGTATCACGTTGTTGACCGGTGTTCCCGAGGTCATCATTTCGTGTGTCAAGGCCGCACTCTTCGGCTTGATCGCAGGTCTCGTCGCGTGCTACCGCGGGTTGAGTATCAGCGGCGGCGGCGCGAAGGCGGTGGGCAACGCCGTCAACGAAACGGTGGTGTACGCCTTCATGGCACTCTTCGTCGTCAACGTCGTGGTGACCGCTATCGGCATCCGAATGACCTCCGGGTAGCCCGCGATCATGGCAGCGACCCGCACCCTTTATCCACGTCTGAGCCGGCAGATCCGACGTCCGGTGGACACTCTGAGCCGCATCGGCGATCACACCTCGTTCTATGGCAGGGCCCTCGCGGGGGTTCCCCACGCGGCCGTTCACTATCGCAAGGAGATCATCCGACTCGTAGCCGAAATCAGCATGGGTGCAGGCACCCTGGCCATGATCGGTGGCACGATCGTCATCGTCGGATTCTTGACCCTGGCGGCCGGCGGCACGCTCGCGGTCCAGGGCTACAGCTCCTTGGGTGACATCGGCATCGAAGCGTTGACGGGGTTCCTCGCCGCGTTCATCAACGTGCGCATCTCGGCACCGGTGGTGGCCGGAATCGGACTCGCCGCGACCTTCGGAGCGGGTGTCACTGCACAACTGGGTGCTATGCGGATCAACGAGGAAATCGATGCCCTGGAGACGATGGGAATCCGCCCCGTCGAATACTTGGTGAGTACCCGGATCGTGGCCGGAATGATCGCGATCACGCCGCTGTACTCGATCGCGGTGATGCTGTCCTTCGCAGCGAGCAAGCTGACCACCGTTGTCCTGTTCGGGCAGTCGGCTGGACTGTACAACCACTACTTCACCACATTCCTGAATCCGAAGGACCTGCTGTGGTCGTTCCTGCAGGCCATCTTGATGGCCATGGCAGTCCTGTTGGTGCACACATACTTTGGCTATTTTGCC
This sequence comes from Mycobacterium sp. G7A2, assembly GCF_041902445.1. NCBI lineage: Bacteria > Bacillati > Actinomycetota > Actinomycetes > Mycobacteriales > Mycobacteriaceae > Mycobacterium > Mycobacterium sp. G7A2. Next base: position 973,557 of record NZ_CP169251.1, read on the forward strand.
AGCGGTGGACCGTCCGGAGTCGGGGTAGCGGTGGGTAACGCGGTGCGGACTTCTCTGATCGTCGTGATCTCGGTGACCCTGCTGGTGTCGCTATCGATCTACGGCTCCAACGGCAACTTCAACCTGTCGGGGTAGGGGCTACCGGATGGCGATGCAACCAAGCGTGCGAAAGCCGTTGATCGGTGTGGCGACCCTGGTCGCCCTCACGGCTGTCGTCGGACTCGCCGTCGGTCTGTTCCGCGGCAGCTTCACCACCACTGTTCCTGTCACCGTGCTGTCCCAGCGGGCTGGTCTGGTGATGAATCCCGACGCCAAGGTCAAACTTCACGGTGCGCAGGTCGGTTCGGTGCACTCGATCGAGTCCCTACCGGACGGGCGGGCTGCCATCCGCCTCGCGATGAACCCATCCTTCATGGACATCATCCCGTCCAATGTCAACGTCGACATCGCTTCATCGACAGTTTTCGGGTCCAAGTTCGTCGAGTTGGTGCCACCCGCCGACCCGTCGTCGGAGTCATTGCAGGCCGGTCAGGTGCTCGACGCCGACCATGTCACCGTCGAGATCAACACAGTCTTCGAGCAGCTCTCGACGGTGCTTGCCAAGATCGAACCGGCAAAGCTCAACGAGACACTGGGCGCATTGGCCACCGCCTTCAGCGGCCGCGGTGATCAAATCGGTCAGACGGTGGCCGACTTCGACGGGTTTCTCGCCAAGATCGAGCCGAGCCTTCCCTCCATGGAACACGAGCTCGCGACGGCTCCGCAGGTGCTCAACATCTACGCCGACGTCGCCCCCGAGTTGGTCAGCACGATTGAGGCGACGACGCAAATCAGCCAGTCGATCGTCGACGAACAGGACAACCTGGACAGGCTGCTCGTCAGCGTGATCGGGTTGGCCGACAACGGCAATGAGGTCATCGGTGGCAATCGCCAGGCGATCACGACCGTGATGGACCTGCTAGTGCCCACCACAGACCTGACGAATCAATACCACGAAGCCCTCAATTGCGGACTGGGCGGTGCAGTTCAGCTCGCGAAAGCGCCCGGTACCCCGGTGCCCGGCGGTCTCCTCCTGCAGACCATCGTGCTCGGCCAGGAGCGATACCGGTACCCACAGAACCTCCCCAAGGTCGCTGCCTCCGGTGGACCACAATGCACCGACCTGCCCAAGGTTCCGTTCCAGAAGAGCCCGCCGTTCGTTGTCGCCGACGTGGGCGCCAACCCAGCGCAGTACGGCAACCAGGGAATCGTGCTCAACTCTGATGGCCTGAAGCAACTTCTCTTCGGACCGATCGACGGACCTCCTCGCAACACCCCACAGATCGGACAACCGGGATGACGAGCGTGGGCAGATCGGCGATCAAGTTCGGGATCTTCGGGCTCGTCATGGTGGTGTTGACGGCTGGACTGTTCGTCATCTTCGGGCAGTACCGGTCGAGCTCGACGAATCGGTATTCGGCAGTGTTCACCGATTCCTCCAGTCTGCGGACCGGAGATTCCGTGCGGGTGGCGGGAATTCGGATCGGAACCGTCCGAGGTGTCGAACTGCAGGACGACAACACCGTCATCGTCGAGTTCGACGCAGACGACAACGTCAGGCTGACCGAGAGCACGCGGGTCGCGGCGCGCTACCTCAACCTCGTCGGAGACCGCTACCTCGAACTGCTCGACCAGCCCGGCTCCACACGAATCCAGGAACCTGGTTCGCGCATCGGCCAGAACCGGACCGAGCCGGCGCTGAACCTCGACCTGTTGCTCGGCGGGCTCAAACCCGTCATCCAGGGGTTGAACCCCGACGACGTCAACGCACTGACCAGTTCGCTGATCCAGGTCCTGCAGGGGCAGGGCGGCAACCTCGAGTCCCTGTTCGCCAGGACCTCGTCATTCACCAACACCCTGGCCGACAACGGTCAGACCGTCGAAGCGCTCATCGACACCCTCAACGACACGCTCGCCACCGTGGCCAAGGACGGCGAAAAGTTCTCCGGAGCTGTTGATCAGCTCGAACGGTTGGCAACGGGCCTGGCCCAGGATCGCGACCCCATCGGAGAGTCGATCAACGCCCTCGATGCCGGGACGGCTTCGCTGGCCAGCCTGCTCACCGAAGCGCGGCCACCCCTGGCGGGTACGGTCGATCAGATCAACCGCACAGCGCCGCTGCTCGCCAACGAAACCGACTTGGCCCGGCTGGATCTCGTGTTGCAGAAGACCCCGCAGAACTACCGCAAACTGGTTCGGCTCGGCTCCTACGGCAGCTGGTTGAACCTCTATCTTTGTGGCATTTCGATTCGGGTATCGGATCTGCAGGGCCGCACAGCCCATTTCCCGTGGGTCATCCAGAACACCGGAAGGTGCGCCGAGCCGTAATGCAGAAATATCGTGGTTCTTCACTCGTGCGGGCCGGTTTCATCGGCGTCGTGCTCATCGCCCTGGTCATCATGGTGGGTCTGCAACCTCAGAAGCTGTGGGCAATGGCGACCTCAGTCCGATACCAAGCCGTGTTCGCCGAGGCCGGCGGATTGTCCGCAGGTAACAACGTCAAGGTCTCAGGTGTCACCGTCGGTACCGTCTCCGACATCACCCTGGAGCGGGGTGCGGCCATGGTGACGTTCTCAGTCAACAGCGCGGTACCGATCGGCAGCGACACCACGGCGAGCATCGGCATCGCCACCGTCCTGGGTGAACGGGTCCTGGACCTCGAACCGGCCGGTAGTCGCAGTCTCGGTGCGGGAGGGGTGATCCCGCTGTCACAAACCGGATCTCCGTATTCCTTGACCGATGCCGTCGGCGAGTTCACCTCCAACACCGCCGCCACCGACACCGCCGCGATCAACCAGTCGCTGGATACGCTCTCGGACACCATCGAGAGGATCGCGCCGCAGCTGGCGCCCACCTTCGACGGAGTGACCCGCCTCTCCAAATCGCTCAACACCCGCAACGAATCGTTGAGCAGCCTGCTCAGGGCCGCGTCGGACGTCACCGGCGTGCTCTCGGAGCGCAGCAACCAGGTCAACTCCCTGATCCTCAACGCGAACGACCTGCTCGCGGTCCTCCAGGAGCGCCGCTATGCCATCGTGAACCTGCTTGCCAGCACAACTGCAGTGGCCCGACAACTAACCGGCATGGTGGCAGACAACGAACAGGAGCTCGCCCCTACCCTGGAGAAGCTCAACACCGTCTCCGAGATGCTCGAACGCAACCGCGACAACATTTCGGCGTCGCTCAAGGGCCTCGCGAAGTATCAGGTGACCCAGGGGGAGGCGGTCAACAACGGGTTCTACTACAACGGTTTCGCCTCCAACCTGCTCCCCGGCCCGGCGATCCAACCTTTCCTCGACTACGCTCTCGGATTCCGTCGAGGTACCGACGCAGGGCAGCCTCCCGACAACGCCGGCCCGCGTGCCGAGTTCCCGTTCCCGTACAACGGAATCCCCGGAGGCTCACGATGAGCGTAGATCGGATGCGGCGGTCACGCCTCCGGCCGCTGCTGGCGGTCATGTTGGTGGCGTTGGCTGTGATTGGGGCCGGACTCGCGGCGTATCAGCAGTTCTTCGGCCCGAAAATTATCACGGCCTACTTCCGTTCGGCTACCGCCATCTACGCCGGGGATGAGGTCCGGGTCGTCGGTGTCCGGGTCGGGACCATCGAGGACATCGAACCGCAGGGGACCCGGACCAAGCTGACGCTGGCCGTGGACCGCGACATCCCGATCCCGGTCGATGCCGAGGCAATCATCGTGGCACCGAACCTGGTATCGGCCCGTTACGTCCAGCTGACGCCCGCCTGGGGCGCCACACCTGAGACGAGTGGGCCGATTATGAGCGACGGCGCCGAGATCCCCCAGAGCCGCACCGCGGTGCCGGTGGAATGGGATGAGATCAAGGAACAGCTCACCCGACTGGCAGCCGAGCTAGGCCCCGGCACCGGCCTGTCCGAGACGTCGCTGGGACGCTTCATCGACACCACTGCCGACGCCATGGCCGGTAACGGCGAAAAGCTGCGGGAGACCATCAGCCAGCTCTCGGGGGTCGGCCGCGTCCTCGGGGAGGGCAGCGGTGACATCGCGGAAGTCATCAGGAACCTGCAGGTTTTTGTTACCGCGTTGCGGGATAGCAATGTTCAGATCGTTCAGTTTCAGGACCGGCTCGCCGACGTGACCAGCGTGGTCAACGGAAGCCGCACCGAACTGGACTCCGCCATCACCACGCTCTCGGAGGCCGTCGGTGAGGTGCAGCGCTTCATCCAGGGTTCGAGAGATCAGACCGCCGAACAGGTTCAGCGCCTCGCCAACGTCACGCAGGTGCTCGCTGACGACAGCATGGTCGTGAAGAACATCCTGCACGCGGCGCCGAACGCGCTCGTCAACGGCTACAACATCTACAATCCGGATTCCGGTGGCCCGCGCGGTTCGTTCGCGATGAACAACTTCGCCAATCCCGTGACATTGATCTGCTCCTCCATCGCCGCGGTCGAGAACGTCACGGCGGAAGAATCCGGGAAAGCGTGCGCGCAGTACTTGGGACCGGCGTTGCGGTTGATGAACTTCAATTACCTACCGCTGCCGTTCAACGCCTATCTGGGTCCGGCGCCGCAGAACATCGTCTACTCTGATCCGGCGATCGCGCCCGGCGGCGGGGGAACCGCGCCTGGGCCGGCCGAGGTGCCGCCTGCGGTGTCGGCCTATACCGGCATCGGTGACGTTCCGCCGCCACCGGGGTGGTCTGATCCCGCCCACCCGCCTGGCGCCTACGCGCCACATGGGCTGCCCGCCAACCCACAGCCGGCCCTGTACCCGGGCGCGCCGATTCCGCCCGGCGTACCGCCGCCACCCGCAGCGACGCCCGGGCCCAGCAGCATCAACGAGATGTTGCTGCCCGCCGAAGCCGCCCCAGCGCAGCAAGGAGCCCCGTGATGCCGCGCAATCCCCGCAGTACGGCGCGCACATGGGCCGCGATCGCTGTTTGTGTCGCCGTGACCACCTCCGGTTGCACATTCGACGGCCTCAACTCACTTCCGCTGCCCGGCACCGTAGGCACCGGCGCAGGCGCAGTGACGTATCATCTCCAGATCGCCAACGTCGGTACGTTGGAGTCGAATTCGCCGGTCCTGTTCAACGACGTCGTCGTCGGTGCGGTGCGTACGATGACCGTGAACGACTGGCACGCCGATGTGGACGTGTCGGTCAAACCTGACGTCGTCGTCCCCGCCAACGCGGTGGCGACCGTCGGCCAAACCAGCCTGTTGGGTTCGATGCACATCGCCCTCGACCCGCCGGTGGGGGAGGAGCCGTCGGGCCGGCTCCAGCCTGGCGCGACCGTGGTCCTCGACAGGACGTCGACGTATCCATCCACCGAGCAGACCCTGTTGTCGCTGTCGCTGGTCGTCAACGGCGGAGGGCTGACCCAGATCGGTGACATCATCGGAAACTTCAACGCCGCGTTGGACGGCCGTCAGATCCAGATCAGAGACCTGCTGACCCGGATGAACAACGTCGTCGGAATGCTGGACGCGCAGCGCGACAACATCGTCGCGACGATCGATGCGTTGAATCGGCTGGCGAGGACGTTCGCCGGCCAGCGGGAAGTGCTCACCGAGGCTCTTGAGCGGATCCCGCCTGCCCTGGATGTGCTCAACCAGCAGCGTCCGCGCTTCACCACGGCAATGGAGAAGTTGGGTGTGTTCAGTTCTACTGCGACGCAGTTGATCAACGATTCGCAGGATGACATCGTGCGCAATCTGACCAACCTTGAGCCGACCATCAAAGCGCTGGCCGACATCGGACCCGACTTGGCGACCGCCCTCGGGTACCTCCCGACCTATCCGTACACGCAGGAGTTCATCGACCGTGGCATCCGCGGCGACTACATGAATCAGTTCATTGTCTTCGACTTCACGATCCCCAGGCTCAAGCGAGGCATCCTGCTGGGCACCCGGTGGGGTGATGCGAACGCCTCGATGGTCCCTGCGCCGGGCGACCCGTGGTACTCGTCGTACACGCTGGACCCGCTGCAAGCGCCGGTGACGCCGATTCCGGCGCAGGTCGCGACGCCACCGCCGCTGATGGACGCGCCTTCGGCAGGCGCCGCCGCGCCTGCCGAGCCCGCAACCCCCGCTCCGGCCCTGACCGGAGGAGGTAACTGATGCTGACCCGGTTTGTTCGAATTCAGCTTTTGATCTTCACGATTGCCTCTGTGGTCGGGGTGGGCACGATGGTGTTCGTCTACCTGCAGGCGCCGGTATTGCTTGGGTTCGGCCGCATCAGCGTCAAGCTCCAACTGCCCACGACCGGCGGGCTCTACGAGTTCTCCAACGTCACCTACCGAGGAACCCAAGTAGGCAAGGTCACCGATATTCGTCCGACGCGTGAAGGTGTCACGGTCACGATGTCGTTGGATACCTCGCCGCGGATTCCGGCTGACCTGCAAGCCAACGTGCGTAGCGTCTCGGCGGTCGGCGAGCAGTACGTCGACCTCGTCCCCGCGTCCGACAGCGGGCCCTATTTGGAAGACGGTTCGGTGATCGCCGCAGACAACGACTCGATCCCCCCCGCGGTGGGACCGATGCTCGACCAGATGAGCGCCCTGGTGGAGAGCATTCCGCAAGGTAAGCTCAGTGGACTGCTGGACGAATCGTTCCGGGCATTGAACGGAACCGGCCAGGACCTTGGTGCGTTGTTTGATTCGTCGTCCCGGCTGGCGGCCGACGCCAATGTCACCGGTGACCAGTTGCGCACTCTCGTCGAGGAAGGTCGTCCGCTTCTCGACGGACAGGCAGAAAGCGTCGATGCGATCGACACGTGGGCTCGCAGCCTCGCTGGGATCACCCAACAGGTCCAGGCCAACGACCCGGCGGTTCGCACCATCCTGCGGACGGGCCCGGGAACCGCGGACGAAGCGTCGCGTCTGCTGACTCAGGTGAAGCCGACGTTGCCGGTTCTCCTGGCGAACCTGACGACGGTGGGGCAGATCGGGGTCACGTACAACCCGGCGTTGGAGCAGCTGCTGGTGTTGCTCCCTCCGTATCTGGCCGCGACGCAGTCGTACGGCTCCTCGCTGAACAATCCCACCGGTATGGCCTTGTCGGAGTTCTCCCTGACGCTGGGCGATCCACCGGCGTGCACAGTCGGATTCCTGCCGCCGTCGTCATGGCGCTCACCGGCAGACCTCAGCGATGTGGACACGCCAGACGGCCTGTATTGCAAACTGCCGCAGGACTCGCCGATCGGGGTGCGGGGAACCCGCAACTTTCCCTGCATGGAACAGCCGGGCAAACGCGCGCCCACGGTCGAAATCTGCGAGAGTGACAAGCCTTTCGAGCCCTTGGCGATGCGCCAGCACGTGCTGGGCCCGTACCCGATCGATCCGGGACTCCTCGCCCAGGGTGTACCGCCGGATGATCGCATCGACTTCAGTGACCAGATCTTCGGGCCGTTGCAAGGGACCCCGCCACCGCCGCAGCAGCCGAATCGCGCTCCGGCGCCGGGACCAGGAGCTGTGCCTGCGGCACCGAGCAGCTTCGGTCAACGGGAGGACGGCCCGCCGGTCGCCGTTGCGACCTACAACCCGCAAAGCGGCCAGTACTCAACACCCGGTGGCGAAGTGTTCACGCAGACCAATCTCGGTGACAGAGCGCCACAAAGTTGGCGAGACCTTCTGCCTCAGTAGCCGATATGGGCACGGACGCCGGATCCGGGCGGCGTGGTCACAAGGAGGCGCGCACACGTACCGTGACGACGGTGACCCCGGCATGGTCACCGCGAAGTCAAGAGACCTTGACGAGCTTGAACGGCATGTTGATGTAGACAGCCTTGTTCACGCCACAGGCCCCGCTGGGACCGGTGGTGATATCTTCGCCGACCAGCGTTGTGGACGTCGGATCGGCCATACCCCCCTCAGGGGTCATGGCCTTGAATCGGAACACTTGAAGTCCGGGAGCCGTCGTGCCGTCCTGACAGGGGATCCAGTTCTCAACGGTGTGCTTGACGTACCAGACCCCACTCTTCTGGTAAATCGGTGCACTCCAGCCCCATTCGCTGTCGACGGTGCCGGTGCACTCACCTGGATAACTGCACTGAGTGGCGATGGTCCAGGTGCTACGCAAGCTCGCCTGTTCGTAGAACACCTCGTTCTTGCGTGCCCATTCGCCATTGGAGGTCGCGGTGTAGGTGCCGTTGAGGCCCCATTGCGGGTTCGCCGCAACAGTGGGTGCAAGGAGGGCTGAGCTGCAGACTACGGCTGCGGCAACGCTACTGACACGAACGGGTCCACGCATCTTCGCCTGCTCCTCAAACCGGTGGATCTACACAACCCGGCAGCTTCGGAAAGTAGCACGGGAGGCCTGCAGCCGCCGATCGAATGTCCACTGAGCGGACGAATCTGAGGCAGGCGGCCGCGGATCGTGCCACGGTGATCGACGTGCGCATCGGAGCTGTAGTTGTGGCCGCGTCGGCCGCGTCGGCCGCGGCGGGACTGATCACTGCGGCTCCTGCCGCCGCCCAGCCACAATCGTGTGACGGTCCTTCGTGCGTGCCGGGGATCAAACCGGGCGTTGTGCTGGGGGCTCCGTGCTCGGACACCGCCTATTACGTGTTCGGGACGACATCCTGGGGCCGGCTCGTGTTCTGCGGCTCGCCGCGCCGTTACGAGCCCCGGTATTTCCGTTCGCCCTCGATGGCCGGGGTGAAGGAGTTCAATACCGGCTGTACGGGCTACGAGAACTGGGTGGCGCAGGGCTTGGATGGACTTTTTCTGATGTGCCAATCGAATAATGGCGCCGCGCGTTGGGGGCGGGGTGACGATGAATAGGGTGAGACCCGCGTCGGGGGTGCTGATGATCGCCGTAGTCACGGGAGCGGTGACCGTGCCGCCGGCTCTTGCGCAGCCTGTGCCCCACCTGATCAGCTACACAGTCACGACCGCGCATCCGGTGTCCGCCGATATCTACTTCCGCGACGTCGACCCTCCGACGTGGGCGGACTACAGCCACAACCCCTACATGTTCAGCCCCAAGGTCACCGTGGAGGTCGGACCCGACCGGCCGTGGGTGCTCAACGCGACGTTGTTCGACCCGAATCGTTGGGCCATGGTGTCGGCGACCAGTGGGATGTCGCCGCAGAGCCCGGGCTTCCGATGCGAGTTGTCCGTCGACGACGTGGTGGTATCGACCGATGCCGGGCCCAAGGGGGCACTGTGCTCGATCCGACACTGGTAGACGTCTCAGGATGTGACGTGGCCCACTGGGTGGGAACCTCGGTGAACCTGCCTGCCGTCACGATTTAGGGTGCCGTCGTCGGGCCATCCCACGGCGTCGGCAATGAAGGGAACGCTGGAGTATGTCGAAGTCCACGTCACCGGTTGGTGAGGAGCAACAGCTCAGGGATACCCGCGAAATCGATGCGGACATCGAAGAACTCACCCCAGAAGAATTGATCGCCGTTCTCGAGCAAGCCGAGGCCGACGCCGCGAAAGCCGAGGCCCGGGCCGTGGCCGCCCGAGCGAAGGCCCGGGCGGTACGGGTGCATGCGAAAACCGGGCAGCAGAGTTCAGGGACGGACCCGGTCGCCGACGCCACCGAGGAGCCGGATTTGGCCCCCGCGCTGCATAAGATTGACGGAGGCCGGCGTAGACAACGAATTCGTACAGTTTCTTGCGGATTAGCGCTGCTGTGCTCGGTCGCGATGCTCGCGGTCAGTGGCTACATCGTCTGGGCACATGATGCCGTGACACAGGAGCAGCGCACCCGCGCCGAATACGCTGCGGCTGCCAAACAGGCGGTTGTGACATTGATGTCGATCGACTCCAACGACCCCCAGGCCGGCGTACAGCGCATCATCGACAACTCCGTCGATCCCTTCCGTGCCGAGTTCGAGGGCGCCGCAGACGACTTCGTCAAGGTCGCCACCGATGCCAAGGTGACCACGAAGGCAACAGCGAATGCCGCAGCTGTGCAGACGGCGTCGGCCGAGTCCGCCGTCGTCCTGGTCAGTGCCTCATCGACGGTGACGAACGCCGCAGGTGCTCAGGAAGCGCCGCGGAGTTGGCGACTCACCGTCGACCTGAAACGGGAGGGCGATCAGATCAAGATGTCCAAAGTTGAGTTCGTCCCATGACCGTCGATGAACTGACGATGTCCGAAGACCTGGGCGAGACCGCACCGACATCAGATCCGAAAGCGAGCCGACAACATTCCGCCCTGAGGTCCTTTCTCAGTACGGCGAGGTCGCGCTGGTGTTCGATGCTGGTGTTGGTCGTGCTGGTCGGCTCGGCCGCGGTGCTGACGACGGTATATCTCACCCAGTACCAGGTAATGCGCCAAACGGGCGCTGCCGTTGAGCAGGCAGCAGTTGCGGCAGCCTCCAGCAGGACAGTTGCGCTGCTGTCCTATGCGCCCGATACGATCGACGCCGACCTCGCGACAGCCAAGTCGCAGATGACCGGCGAGTTCCTCACGTACTACGGCAAGTTCACTACAGACGTGGTCGCTCCTGCGGTCCGCGACCGAGGCGTCAAGGCCAGCGCGCGAGCAGTCGACGCGGCGGTGATGGAAATCCGGCCCACCGAAGCCAAGGTGCTGGTGTTCCTCGATCAGGAAACAGTCAGCCGGGACCGTCCAGAACCGGCCTACACCGCGAGCAGCGTCATCGTGAGCCTCGCCAAGGTCGACGGCGAATGGCTCATTTCGGCATTCGATCCGGTGTAGCCCGACAACCTGAATGAAACGTTCTCCGCCGCCATCGCCGTCTCGCACTGGGAGCGTGTGTAGACAAATGCGCGAGCGTGCGCAAACTCCGCGTATCTCGCGGCGAGTCTGCTGCTGACACGCACGCTCGCGTCAAGCGGGAAGCTCAGCGCGCCCCGGTCTGATTGCGCGCTCAGCGCGCCTCGGCTCGATTGCGCGCTCAGCGCGCGACCACGACCGAGGAGCCGTGTCCGAACAGGCCCTGGTTGGCGGTGATGCCGACGGTGGCGCCGTCGACCTGGCGGCCGGTGGCCTGGCCTTTGAGCTGCCAGGTCAGTTCGCAGACCTGGGCGATGGCCTGGGCGGGAATCGCCTCGCCGAACGAGGCCAGCCCGCCGGAGGGGTTGACCGGAATCCGGCCGCCCACGGCGGTGGCGCCGCTGCGCAGCAGTTGCTCGGCTTCACCCTTGGGGCACAGGCCGAGGTGTTCGTACCAGTCGAGTTCCAGCGCGGTGGACAGGTCATAGACCTCGGCCAGGCTCAGGTCTTCGGGTCCGATGCCGGCCTCGGCGTAGGCGGCATCGAGGATCTGGTCTTTGAAGACCCGTTCGGGGGCGTTGACCACGGCGGTGGAATCGGTGGCGATGTCGGGCAGTTCGGGCAGGTGCTGGGGATACTGCGGCGACTGCAGGCTCACCGCGCGCACCGACGGCACGCCGGCGACCGAGCCCAGGTGCTTCTCGGCGAAGCTCTTGCTGGCCACGATCAGCGCGGCCGCGCCGTCGGAGGTGGCGCAGATGTCCAGCAGCCGCAGCGGGTCGGAGACGACGGGGCTGGCCAGCACGTCTTCGACGGTGGCTTCCTTGCGGTAGCGGGCGTTGGGGTTGTTGAGGCCGTGGCGGGCGTTTTTGACCTTGACCTGGGCGAAGTCCTCCAGCGTGGCGCCGTGGAGGTCCATGCGGCGGCGCGCCAGCAGTGCGAAGTAGACGGTGTTGGTCGCGCCGATCAGGTGGAAGCGCTGCCAGTCGGGGTCGTTGCGGCGTTCTCCGCCGACGGGGGCGAAGAAGCCTTTGGGGGTGGTGTCGGCGCCGATGACCAGCGCGACGTCGCAGAGGCCGGCCAGGATCTGGGCGCGCGCGCTCTGCAGGGCTTGTGATCCGCTGGCGCACGCGGCGTAGCTGGAGGTGACCGGGACCCCGTTCCAGCCCAGTTTCTGGGCGAAGGTCGCGCCGGCCACGAAACCGGGATAGCCGTTGCGGATCGTGTCCGCGCCGGCGACGAGCTGGATCTGGCGCCAGTCCAGGCCGGCCTCGGCCAGTGCGGCGCGGGCGGCCACGACGCCGTACTCGGTGAAGTCGCGTCCCCATTTGCCCCACGGGTGCATGCCCGCACCCAGGATGTACACCGGTTCGGGAGTCGTCATCGCGCTGCACCTTCCGTGCTCGATGCGCCTGCGATTTTCCAGGCGTGGACGATGCGTTCCACACCGTCGTCGTCGACGTAGAGCGGCATGGTGGTCAGTTCCATGTCCATGCCGACCTTCAGGTCGGCGGCCAGGGTGCCCTCGACGACCTTGCCGAGCACGATCAAGCCCTCGTCGGCCAGTTCGACCGCGGCGACGGCGAAGGGTTCGAACGGGTCGGGGGACGGATACGGCGGGGGCGGGGCGTAGCGGTTCTCGGTGTAGCTCCACAGCTTTCCGCGACGCGACAACGGCACCTGAGCCAGGTCATCACCGTCGCAGGCCGGGTTGGGGCAGTTGTTGGCGCGCGGCGGGAAGACATAGGTCCCACACGTGTTGCACTTGCCGCCGATCAGGTAGGCGCCGCCGTCACCGTCAGTGGCGAACCAGCCGTCGATCGCAGGTTGCGGTGGTGCGTTCATGCTCTCACTTTCGGTCGGATGAACACGCCTTCGGCCCGCACGCTGGCAGTGCCGTCAGTGTTCGTGATATGGCCTACTGCGAAAGTTTTCGATCCCTCTTCGCGGTCGATCCATGCTTCGACACGTAGCGGGCCGAGCGGGGTGGGGGCGAGGTATCGGATGGTCAGGGTGCCGGTGACTGCGGGTCGGCCGGGCCGGTGCGCGGTAGCGCCCAGCACGTGGTCGAGCAGCAGCGCGCAGACACCACCGTGCACCCGTCCGGGCGGGCCCTCGTACCCTGCGCCCAGTGTCAATTCCGCTGTGGCTCTGCCTGTTTCGTCTTGTCGCACTTGCAGCGGGGGAGCGATGGCGTTGCGCACTCCGATGGCGACGTTGCCCCAGGTGAGGGTGCCGCCCTCGGTCGTCGTGCGTACCCCGAACGGTTCGGGATCGAGGCGCGCGCTCAACAGCTCGGTAGCGTGCTCGATCAACTCATGTGCTCTGGTCACGTCGGGCTCGTCGGCCTCGCTGCGGATTGCGACGTCGATGAGCTTGCGCAGTGACTGCGTCAACGGACCGTACAGTTCCTCGGCGCGTTGGGCCTCTTCAGGGGTGAGGGGCCCGCTCACCGGGCGGCGCCCAGGCTCGCCATGTCCATTGCCGCCAGATGACTGAACAACATCGATGCCCCGATGGGGTTTCCGCCCCCGGGATAAGTGGTGCCCGATACAGCGGCCATCGTGTTTCCTGCCGCGTACAGACCGTCGATGGGTGTCCCGTCGGCGGTCAGGACCCGGGCATGGGTGTCGGTGCGCAGTCCGCCCTTGGTGCCGAGGTCGGACAGTCCGAACGCAGCCGCGTGATACGGCGGTGTGTCGACGGGAACCAGCGGTGACTCGCCCCCGGTGAACGCTCGGTCGTAGGCCTCGTCGCCGCGATGGAAATCGTCATCGACACCGGCCGCGGCCATCTTGTTGTATCGCTCGACAGTGGCTTCCAGCTCCGCGGCCGGCACGCCGATTGCCTCTGCGAGACCGGCCAACGTGTCGGCGGTGTGCCAGAGCCCTGCCTCACGATACCGGTCGGTGTGCATCATCGAGACGTTGGTGGCCTTGACCGGAGGTATCTCGCCTTCTCGGTCGTCGTAGATCATCCAGAACGGCAAAGTTGTTGAGCCCTCGTCGATATGACGAAGCACCTCCCTGGCCAGGCGGTCGTAGGGGGCAGACTCGTTGAGGAACCTGTGGCCTTGCTGGTTGACGAAGATGCCGCCGGTGAACCAGAGCGCGAACGCCGAGCGGCCGTCCGGGTGGGTCATCCCAGGCGACCACCACGCCTGGTCCATCAAGTCGGTGTCTGCTCCTGCGGCGATAGCTGCCCGGTGCGCGAGGCCGGTGCTGCCCGGCCCACCCATCGTGTCGGCGGCACGTCCAGGCACTCCGTACTGGGCGCGCATGTCCGAGTTCTGTTCGAACCCACCGCTGGCCAGCAGCACGCCGCGGCGCGTCCTGATGCGCACTGGGCTGCCGTCGTGATCGACCATAGCGCCGACCACGTGGTTGTCGTCGGTGATGAGCTCTATCAGCGGTGCGTTGCGCCAGCAGGTGAAGTTGGGCAGCTTGTCCATCGCAGCAAGGAATCGGCCGACCAGAGCACGGCCTCCAATCAACAGACCGGGCGCTGGAGTGCCCAGCCGCTCGGTGTCCAGGGGGCCGCGTACCAGACCTGCGTAGCGGCCGAGGTCAGAATCGGGCAGCGGCAGCGGAATTGTGTGGCGGTATCCGTCGTTGCGAGCTGCAGGCGCCGAGCCGTAGTAGTCGGGCCACGGCAAGACCGTGAACTCGAAGGCGGGATCCTGTTCCAGGTACTCGATGAGCTTCGCCCCACCGCGGACGTAGGTGTCCTGCAACTCGGCCGGTGTCCGGTCGCCCACGACAGCGCGAAAGTAGGTCAGCGCTGCGTCGATGGTGTCGTCAGTCCCTGCTCGCTCGAGTACGGGATTGCAGGGGTACCACATTCCACCGCCGCCTGAATACGCCGTGGTACCGCCGTACAGATTGGTGGCCTCTACCAGGAGAGTCGAAAGCCCCTCGCGTGCAGCGGTGTACGCGCCTGCGATACCGCCGCCCGAGCCTGCGACCAACACGTCGAGCTCGACTTCGAAATCATGCATGCGCTGCGCCGTCGAATCCGCCGTAGCTGCCGCGGTAGAACAGCAGTGGCTCGCGCTCCTCATGGGCCCACAGGCCAGTCACCCTGGCCACGACGATCGAGTGGTCTCCGGCAGCGTGTTCGAATTCGACATCAGCCTCGATAGAAGCCAATGTCCCGAGGAGCGCCGGCGCACCGTTGACGCCGGGAGTCCAGTCCACGCCCGCGAACTTGTCCTTTCCTCGCGTGGCGAACCGTGCGCAGACATGCTTCTGATCAGCGGCGAGGATGTTCACACAAAGCGTGCCGATCTGACGGATCGATGGCCAGCTCGTCGAGGTTTGCGCCGGGCAGAACGAGATGTAGGGCGGGTCCAGGGAGACGCTGGTGACCGACTGGCAGGTGAATCCTGTCGGTCTGCGGCCGTCGTATGCGGTGATGACGGCAACCCCGGTGCAGAAATGACCGAGAACCCGGCGCATTTCGGGAGCAAGCGGGGCGGTCCTTCCGCCTTCCATCAGCTCCTCGGTCATCGGTCTCCTTGAGGTGTAGGGCTGGTCCGTCGGTAGTCACTTTCCGTTGAAGATCGCGAAATGCGCAACGCGTCCTCCCGGTCAGTGGTAGGACCGCGATGATGCGGTATCGCCGCTGCTAGCCTTACCCGATGACGGACGAAGCCGACAAGGCGCCCGCGGATGGGTTGAAGGTGTCGCCCACTGGATGGGCTTTGCTCGGTATGCTCTCTGGAGGAGCCGAACTATCCGGCTACGACATCAAGAAGTGGATCAATTGGGCGATTCGCTTCTTCTACTCCAGCCCGGCTTACAGTCAGATCTACTCCGAGCTCAAACGCCTGGAAAAGCTGGGTCTGGTGAGTTCGCGGGTCGACACCGGCATTCGAAGCCGACGGATGTACAAGATCACCGAAAGCGGATTGTCCGCCGTCACCCGATGGATCAACGAGGATCCAGTGGAGCCACCCACCCTCAAACACAACCCGATGTTGCGGGTGATGCTCGGTCACCTGCTGAATCCAGGCCGCCTGCGCGAAGTCCTTGCCGCGCACGCGGCTTACGCCGAACAGTTACAGCGCGCTGCTGCCACCGAGGTTCGTTGGACCAGTGAGCAGCCGGCGTGGTCCTACGCCCGCTTGGCGCTGAAGTGGTCGGAGCAATACTACGCCGCCGAGCGTGAACTTGCGCTGCAGATCATCAAGGACCTCGACGCCGTCGAAGAGACATTCGGCGCGAGCGGTGAGGGCGTGCAGTTCCCGGTTCGCGAGTATTGGTACGAACTCGAGAGACGTATTGCTGCAGAGGATTCCGACGACGTCCGGGATGCTGAAGGTCGTTCGTCGTAGTAACGGCAACGGCTCAGGCGAGCCTACCGGCCGCGTGCTGCGCCGCGATGTAGCCGTACACGAGCCCCTGTGCGATCGTCGCGCCCGCACCCGGGTATGTCTTGCCGAATGTGTTGGCCGCGGTGTTGCCGATCGCGTACAGACCATCGACGGTCGATCCGTCCTCCCGCACCACCCGTGCATGGACATCGGTGTGCACGCCGCCGCAGGTGCCGAGGTCGCTGAGCACGATCTGCACGGCGTAGAACGGGCCTGAGGTCAGCGGCCGAAGGTTGGGGTTGGGGACGACGGTCGGATCGCCGTAATAGCGGTCATACGCGCTCGCACCCCTGGTGAAATCGGAGTCCACGCCGGCGTCGGCGAGGCCGTTGAAGCGTTCCATCGTCGCAATGAACTTCTGCTCGTCGACGTCGATCTGGCGCGCCAAGGTGTTCAGATCGTCGGCTCGATGGGCTATTCCAGCGTCGTACCAGCTCTGCGGAATCGGCATACGCGGGAACAACTCAGCGGCGAGCAGGTAGCTGTTCCGGTACTGCTGGTCGAAGACCAGCCACATCACCTCGACCGGGTTGCCCGCCTGTTCGCGGCGAAGCAGAGCCTGGCCGAAAGACATGTAATCGGTGGCTTCGTTGATGAAGCGCTGCCCCGTCTGATCGACGAGCAGGCACCCTGGTAGGGACCGCTCGGCCAGCATGACGGTCGGGTCCCCGCCGGGCAGTGGCGCAAAGGCGGGGAACCACCACGCCTGGTCCATCAGCGCGGTGCCTGCGCCTTGATCTTGCGCCAAACGGATGCCATCACCGGTGTTGCCCTCAGAACCCAGGCTCAGGTGCTCACCAAGCCGCTCAGACTGGAACTTGTGCCGCCAGCTCATGAGGTGGTCGAACCCGCCGGCGGCCAATACGACGCCGCGGCGTGCCGTGACGGTCACCTCGGTGCCCTGACGATTCACGAGCGCGCCGCTCACTCGGCCGTCGTCGGTGAACAACTCGGTCACCGGCGAATCTGTCCACACCGGAATCCCGGCCCGTAGGACCCCGGCGAACATCCCGGCCGCCAGCGCCTGGCCACCGGCCGCGTAACGCCGGCGCAGCGCCAGCCCCCCGATGCCCTGTGCTGCCCGCCGGATGATGCGTGGCCAGGATTTGCCCGGCGTGCGCGCCATCAGGTTCAGCCAGCGGTAGTCGGCCCCGGTCACCGGCATCGGGAACGACGACTTCATCACCCCGGGGCGAAGCCGCGCGAGTTCGGCTCCCAGAACCGCCGTGTCGAACGGCTTGCATTCGCAGGTGCGGCCCACAGCGCTACCACCGGGCTGCTCGGGGTGGTAATCCGAATAGCCCTTCGCCCACATGAACTTTATCGGTGTGGTGCGGCTGAGCATGTCGATGGTGCCGGGCACGAAGTCCACGAATGCGCGCGCACGCTCGGCGGGGGCGTCATCACCGACGAGCGTCTCCAGATAGGTGCGGGCCTTATCGGGAGTGTCCGCGGAACCGGCGTCGGCGAGAATCGAGCTTCCCGGCAACCAGAACGCTCCGCCGGAGCGGGCGGTGGACCCGCCGACATAGGCCGTCTTCTCCACGATCAAAGTGGACATACCCAGCTCGTGGGCGGCCAGGGCTGCGGACATTCCAGTGCCGGAGCCGACCACGAGGAGATCGACGGTGATGTTCTGCGGATCAGTCACCGCCCGATTCTGGCCGTGGCGGGACGTTTGCATCCCCCCGGTGCCCGGTCAGTGGAACAGCACCCACTACCGCGAGAGTGCCGATGCTACAACAGGATCATCCAAGTACGTACTGAACAGCGAGGATGGCCCGAATGACATCGTTGCAGTCCGCCGGCGCCGCAGACGTTCGGCAGATCGAGGCTCAGGCCGCGCCGACCAGATTCGCGCGTGGATGGCATTGCCTGGGTCTCATGCGTGAGCTCGGTGACGGCAAGCCGCACTCCATCACCGCGTTCGGCACCAAGCTTGTCGTATTCCGCGGCGAGGACGGAAAGACCAACGTCCTCGACGCATACTGCAGGCACATGGGCGGCGACTTGTCCGACGGCGAGGTCAAGGGCAACGAGATCGCCTGCCCGTTCCACGACTGGCGCTGGGGCGGTGACGGCCGCTGCAAGCAGATCCCGTACAGCCGGCGGGTGCCCAAGCTCGCGCGCACCGCGGCGTGGCCGACCATGGAGCAGGACGGCATGCTGTTCGTCTGGAACGATCCGGAGAAGAAAGCCCCGCCCGCCGACGTGACCATTCCCCGCATCGAGGGTGTCGGCAGCAGCAACTGGACCGACTGGCATTGGTACACCACGATCGTCGACACCAACTGCCGGGAGATCATCGACAACATCGTCGACATGGCGCACTTCTTCTACATTCACGGCGGTTTGCCCACCGGCTTCAAGAACATCTTCGAGGGCCACGTCGCCACGCAGTACTACACGAGCGACGCCCGCCCCGACCTGGGTAGCGGCGAGGGCGCCAAGATTCTCGGTACGACGTCCATCGCGTCGTATCACGGTCCGTCGTTCATGATCGATGATTTGACGTACCACTACGAACATGGCGATCAGCGCACCATCCTGCTGAATTGCCACTATCCGATCGACGCGGATTCCTTTGTGCTGCAGTACGGAATAATCGTCGAAAAGTCAGAGAACCTTCCAGATGAGGCCGCCACGCAGATGGCCGTCGCACTCGGAAACTTCGTCAAGATGGGCTTCGAGCAGGATGTTCATATCTGGCGGCGCAAAGCCCGCATCGACAATCCGCTCCTGTGCGAGGAGGACGGGCCCGTCTACCAGTTGCGTCGGTGGTACGAACAGTTCTATGTCGACATCGCCGACGTGACCCCGGACATGGTGGACCGCTTCGAGTTCGAGATCGACACCACGCGTCCGCGGGAAGCATGGATGAAAGAGGTGGAGGATAACCTCGCCAACAACCGGCTACCGAGGTTGGTGGGTCTGACGAAATGAGCGTCCGGCCGGACAACCGGCTCAGTGATGCCCCGATGACGCCGGTCACGTGCCAACCGTGTGGCGCGAAAGTGTTGGTGCGCAAGAGTAGTTGGGAGCAGACCAGCGTGCAGTGGGACGCCGTGGCGTTGGCGCAGTGCCGCGAACGTAGCCAGCCGATGGCGCATCCCGACGCAGTCACGCCCCGACCCGGCTTGTTCCTGGTGTGCGCCAGGCTGCGCGCCTCGATAGAGGCCGCTGCGAGGACGGGCGCAGTGCCGGTCCTCGACGAGCCACGGTAGCTGTCCTCCGCCGCCGAAGGTGTCGCTGCCCACGCCGGTCGGGCGTATGACGCGACAGGTGCCCGCCAGATGGTGCCGTTCAGTCAGAACGTAAGGGCGTGAGGCCGCGCAAGACGAGGTTCATGCCGACCCGTAACGTACTTTCCAGATTCACGAAATCACCCTCGTCGGCCCAACGGATGTAGGCCTGGCGACAGATCTGGATCACCAGGTGCGCCGGTAGGGTTCGGCCGAACGGATCAGCGTCGAGTTCGAACCTGGTGGACAGGAATTCGGTGATCGACGGCACGAATTCTTGACCCCAGTCGAGCCAGCGCAAGCGATACTGCGGATCGTTGATCATCAGCGCCAAGAATCTGCGGTCGATATCGAACTCACCCCGTTTGGAGACTTCGCCGCTGAACGCGCGCACCAGGGCCTCGCGGGGATCGGTGGAAAGTGGCTCCTGACGCAGCATCTGGATGCTCAGGCTGCCGTATTTGTTCAGCAGCGGCAGGACCACGTCCTCTTTGGCCGCGAAGTGTCGGTGAAAAGTCCGCGGCGCGATGCGAGCTGCGTCGCAGATTCGCTCGACGGTTGCTGTCGTGTTGCCGTCGGCCAGGAATATGTCGCGGGCGGCCATCGCGACCGTCATGCGGAGTTCGTCGGCTCGCCGTTCCGTCAGCGTGGGCCTCGTCACGTGAACTCCTCGATCTCCGCGGGTGCATCGTCGCCTCGTCCGCCAGGTGTCATGTTATCGGGCACTGCACCGCCGAACGCGTGCTCCCACATACCTGTGCCACTGAGCGGGATGACTTGGGTACCGGTGTCCCGCGGTGTGCTTAACCTCACGGTGTCAGAATCTGTCGAGTAGGCAGAAGCTGCCAGCCCGGACAGGCCCGGATCTGCGACGCAACGCAGTCGGGTTTGGCAACCGAACATCCAGCCCGATGAGGAGACATAGATGGCGACCGACGAAGGCGCTCCACCACACCACGAAGCAGCGCCGGCAAGCGAAGAAGCCGAATTGAACTACGACGACTACGCCCACGACTTCATGGGCAAAGTGGGCAATATCCAAGATTTCTCACAAGCATTCCTCGCCAAGCTCGCGCGCGTCTTCGAGGATGTGCTGGTCTTCATGCCATACGCCCATATTCAGACCTATGCGCCCAAGGCCGGCCTCGACAAGGCGATCGACATCGTCGCCGACGTGTCACGCGGTGAGATGCGACAGGTGATGCCGATGGCCCGATTCATTGCGCCTCCCGGATGGGATTGGAAAAACCCGCAATACCAGGCCATTCCGTTTGACGTTCAGAGTGAAGACCTGACCAAGCCGGCTTTGATCCGCCTCATCACAACCTACTGGGATCAATACCTGAAGGGTCACAATTACCTGATCGACCAGTGGGTCAAGGTCATCCCCGAAGAAGAGGTCTGGCTCGCTCTCCCCGACATGTACCAGATGATCATCGACTACCAGTACCCGAAGCTGGCGAAGGTGCTCAATATCGAACCCGTGCACGTCGTGGACTTCCTCAAGCTGGCCGTGCTCAGCATCGACGGCACGCTGGGCTACGGAGGTGAGTACATCGTCTACAACCCGGACCACGTCGTTCTCAACATGCGACGTTGCGAGGTGCTGCAACGGTACTTGGACGAAGGCCTGTATCCGCCGCAGCGGGCATGGATGAATTGCACTTTCGAACAACGCATCTCGGCCCCATTCTTCCCGGGATGCAAGTTGGCGATCAATCTGCCGCCCAAGGATTTCACGTTCGCCGAGGGAGAACCCTTCTGCGTGTGGACGTACACACGCGGCGAGGAGAACCACGCCGCAGCTGCCGCCGCACCGGATCCACGGGAGAGTGCGATGAAGAAGATTCCGCTGATGCCGGTGCCGTCATCCACGTGATGAACGAGCGGCGCCGGTCGTGTGGACCGGTGCGGGGTGACTGCGCACCGGTCCACACCGACGAATCTGAGGAGAACCCGATGTCCCTGTCGGGCAGGTGCGTTCAGTGCGTTGCGATGTAGCCCCGCCTCATCGAGGGGTGTGGACCGCAGCGCAGCGCGATGACGACTCAGGCCAGCTGGAAGGCACTGATCGGCGCCTCTTCGGGGTAGATCGCCGGGCCGCCGAGGTCGTAGGCGGCGTTGAGCGCGCCGATGAAGGCGGCATCGTGCAACGGTGCACTCGGGATGTCGAGCTTGATGCCCTTCTTGGCCAGGTCGTCGACCATCATGTCGATCGCCTTGTCGATGGTCAGGTCGTCAGAATGGTCCATGTTCTTCTTGAGCTCGTCGTAGTCCTCGAACACCTCCGCAGACCAATGCACCAGGAATCGCAGTTCGTCGGTGTGATGACGCGCGATGACCGTGTCGTCGGTGCGCAGCAGCCAGTGGTCACGCGAGTCCGGGTCCCCGGCGAACACCGTGTGGAAAGCCAGGCCGGCCGGCACTTGCTGGTCCAGGGGACCGTTGGCCTCGCCGCGGTGCACCAGCATTTCGTTCTGCACCACGACACCGCGGTTGTAGACCGGCGGCAGGACGCGGCGAGGCTCCTTGAGGGGGCCGTCGGGCCAATAGGTGAAGCCGCTGCCCTCATCGTGAGAGAACCACGTGATCACCTGAGCCATCTTGATCATGTAGTCGGCGAACAGCCCGGACTTCCCCATGACGCTGACCAGCCAGGTTGGTGCGTTCTCGTAGCGCACTCCGCGGAAACTCGGGGAGTCGAGGTGGCCGGGGTCGCGGTTGGCGCAGGGGCCGTTGATGTTGAACAGCATCATCTGTGGCTTGGCGTACTCCGCACCCCAGTAGGACTTGGCCTGCTCCAGGAATTGAGCGTTGTAGAAGCAGTCGTGGATTTCGGGGTACAGCACGGTGCCGTAGTTGGCCAGGAAACCGCGGAACGTCGGCGTCAGGAACAGATCCAATGTGGGGGTGAATCCCTCCGGGAACTTCCCGCTCATCGTCGCGATCAACTCTTCCGGCGACGAAAAGTGCTGGGCGATGATGAGGTTCCACGGCGCATCCTTGCGTACCACGTCGAGCAGGCGATCACGCTGGTCCTCGGTGTACACGTTGTCGATCTCGCGCGGCGGCGACGCCGGACGCAGGATTTCGGACAACTCCATTCGCCGCTCGTCAGTGAGCATCACAAGCACTCCTTCTCTGTCGTTCCGGCGACATGCACGCCGTTGCTGTGTCCAATGGCCAATTGTGAGTGCGCTCACCGATGTCCGGACCCGCGATGTCCGGCCATCGGGAGGTTAGTCAACCCTTATCGGCGCCGGGAGGTGGTTCGAAGGGCTCGGGTTCGAAGAGCTCGGGTTCGAAGAGCACTGGGTGGGCGAACTTTGCCTGCAGCAGCGCACCGATCTCGGCCATCGCCAATCTGCCGCGTGCGGTGGCCTCTGAGCGCATGAGGAAGCCGTGGTAGATGCCGGGGTATCGGGTCATCGTTGTCTGCACGCCGGCCTCGCACAACCGTGCGGCGTACCGCTCACCCCAGTCGTGGATGGGATCCAGCTCTGCAGTCACCACGATCGCCTGCGGCAGTCCGCTCAGATCGGCGGCGTAGGCCGGAACGCGTCGGGCGTCGTGCGCGGAGCCGGCGCCGAGGTCGGCGAGCTCGTGCAGATAGACAATGTCGTCGTGACTAAGCATGGGCGCGTCCAGGTTTGCCAGCACAGAAGCCGCCCCCATGTCGCGGTCCACCCCGGGATACATCAACACCTGAGCGAAGAGCTTGGGGCCGCCGCCTGAACGGACGGCCAGCGTGACCGCTGCGGCGACGCCGCCGCCGGCGCTGTCACCGGAGATGACGATCCTGTGGTGATCGAACCCCTGCGCTTCGGCGTGCTCGGCGACCCAGTGGGTCACCGCCAGGGCGTCCTCCAATTGGGCAGGTGGTGGATTCTCGGGAGCCAGTCGGTAGTCGACGGCAACCACAGCGGCACCGCTGGCCGCCGCCAGCTCCCTCGCCATCGGCTCGAACGACCGATTGGAACCCATCACGAGCCCTCCGCCGTGCAGGTGAACGACCACCGGCGACGGGGTGACGCCGTTCTTCGGCCGGTAGATCCTTACCGGAACGGGGCCACCGGGCCCTGCGACCGCACCGTCGGTGATATCGGCCATCTCAGGCATATCGGCTGGGGGCGGGGCGGCTTCAAGCGAGTCGCGCACCGCTTGGAGTCCGCGCTCCCGGATCGGCGTCGGGGGTCCGAATGCGGCGACACGGGCAGCGGCGTCGGGATCGAGCACCGGGCGACGGCGATGTTGCATCGGAGAGCCCTCAGTGCCTGGCCGGGTCGAAGCGCTGCTTCGTGCGCAACTGCGGCGGTGTCTGAGTCCTCAGGACGTTGGCCCGTTCGGCCATCGCCGAACTCACGTACTCGGGCTGTGTCAGCAGATAGAACGCGTCCTGCGCGGACTGCTCGAAGACCACTGCGGCGGCTTCGACGGGATCCATTGCAGCAGCTTTGATGTCGAGCATCGCCGAGCGTTGTGACTCGGCCGCGGCCACCGAGTCACCTGCCGCGGCGGGGTCCACCCCGCCCGCGGCCTCGAAGATGTTCGACTTCACCGCGCCGGGCAGCACGGCCTGTACCCGGATGACATCGCTGTGTCCGGCCAATTCGACTTCCAGTCGCAGGCATTCGGTCAGTGCGAGCACGGCGTGCTTGCTCACGATGTAGGGAGCTTGCAACGGAACGGCCGCCACTCCGCCGATGGACGACAGATTCCACACCCAGGCGGGCACGCCCGCCTCGATCATCTTCGGCAGGAACGCGCGGACCCCGTGGAACACGCCGCTGATGTTGATGTCCATCACACGATCCCAGTTCGCCACCGGGGTGTCCCACAGGTAGCCGAACTGTTCGACTCCGGCATTGTTGACCAGCAGTCGCACCGGGCCGATCTCGCGGTAGACGCGGTCTGCCAGCGTGACCATGGACTCGGCGTCCCGGACATCGCAGATTTCGACACGCGCGGTACCGCCGTCGGCGACCAGTTCGTCGCGCAGCGCGGTGGCAGCTCGCTCGTCGACGTCGACGAGTACGAGGGTCATCCCGAGGGAGTGGGCGTGACGGGCGAGGCCGGCACCGATGCCGGCGCCGGCCCCGGTGATGACGGCGATGCCGCCACCGAAGGTCTCGCGGGCGTCGGCGGTGCCCACGGTCACGCGTTGGCCGCGGCGAGCTTGGCTCGGTGCTCGGCGAACGGAATCGAGTCCTCGGCGTCGAGGACGACGGTCATCGACGTCAGCACC
Organism: Mycobacterium sp. G7A2; assembly: GCF_041902445.1. Taxonomy (NCBI): domain Bacteria; kingdom Bacillati; phylum Actinomycetota; class Actinomycetes; order Mycobacteriales; family Mycobacteriaceae; genus Mycobacterium; species Mycobacterium sp. G7A2. The sequence goes on from NZ_CP169251.1 coordinate 998,134, forward strand.
AGGTTGTCGCCGGCGCGCCGGATACCGACGTCGACAACGCCGGAGGACACGTCGAAGGGCACGTTGTTGGTGACCTGGTTGACATACAGGTAGAACCGGACGTTGGTCACCTGACCATCCGTACCGGTGCGGAAGATATTGGTGGCGTGGTGCCGCAGCGGATACGGGTTCTCGTCACGGTGCTTGCTCAGCCACGCCAAAGTTGCTGCGCCACCGCTCAGTTCGGCGGCCAACAGCTCCTCAAAGGGACAGTTCCCGGAGTCGGAGCGGCTCAGGTACGTCATCTCCTCGGCGATGTAGCTGCCGAGCACGTCGAACTGACCCTGGTCGTAGTGGTACCAGAAGCTGGCGATGAACTCCTGGATTTCGGGCAGCGTGATCTGGTTGCTCATGCCGACGAGTCAACCGCGCAGCAGTGATCCCCGACACGGTGCTGACCGGTCAGTGGAACACGAATCGGGGGAGTCAGTCGGCGATCAACGGCCACAGGCCAGATGCGCCCGCACTCAGGGCGGCTCGAGTCAGAACCTCGTCCCAATGCCGCACCGACCCGTACTCGGAACGCCAGCCCAGCGCCGCGCGGGTGTACTCGTGGAGCCGATGCTCGATCGTCGTGCCGATGGCGCCGTGTGCCTGGTGGGCGTTGCGAGAGACCACCGAGGTGGCATGCCCGGCGCACGAACGTGCCACCGCAACCAAGAATGGGAGATTGTCCGCCGCCCAGTCGCTCGCTATCGCGACCGTCAACGCGGCCTCGGTGGCAGCTCGCGCCAGCGCCGCCTCAGCGGCGATGTCGGCGACCATGTGCTGGACAGCCTGGAACTTCGACAGTGAGCGGCCGAACTGCACGCGGGAAGAGGTGTGCTCGATCGTCAGATCCAGCGCAGAATCGAGTGCCGCGCAGATCTGGATCGAGCGGACCAGCGCGGCCTTCAGCCGCAGCTGTGCCACCAGCGTATCCGACACGGCGGAGCCCTGTGCCTCCAGCGCGGCCAGGTCGGCGGCGACGGTGTCGCGGGGCTCGCCAATCGCGTTGCAGCCCGCTGTGATTCGCAGGGCGTCCGCATCAAGGTCGGCCACGCGGTGGCCCTCGCCATCCGCCCAGATGGTCACGACACGCTGGGCGGATACCGCCCACGGGACGCCGGTGGCGGTGCCGGATTCGTTGAGCAGGCACACGGTGCGGACGGCGTCGTCGACCGGCAGCCCCACCGACTCGAGAACCCAGCACGCCAACAGGTCGTGTTCGGCCAGCGGAACCCGGACTGCGTGTCGGGCCGCTGCCGAGATCAGCTCGGCGGACTCGGCCCAGCCGGCTCCGCTGCCGCCGTTTTCGGGTGATCCAGTCAGCCGCGCGAGTCCCAGCTCATCCAGCTGGCTCCATAATTCGGAGTCGTGAAACACCGCGCCCACCGGGGGGTGAGTGTCGCGGTACGCGGCCAGAACGCCATCCATCATCTCGACCAGGTCGGTGTCGACCGTCACGTTGGGATCCGTCGAGGTGGTCATCGCAGCCCCAACCCGCGCGCGATCACGCCGCGCAGTACTTCGGTCGTTCCGCCGCGCAGCGTGAACCCCGGCCGCTGATCCACGGCGACGCCGATCAGGTCGCGGAATCCGGCACCGGTGGTGGTCTCGTCGCCGGTGCGGAGATCGGCGAAGTCGGCGATGTCGCCTTCGGTGGAGGTCCCGAGTAACTTGACCACGGACGCGGACACGTCGGCGGGCTCATGGCGTTCGAGCGCACCGGCCACCGCGGTCGACATGTGGTGCAATGCCGCGACGCGGGCAACCAGACGGCCGAGCTCGGCGTCGTACGGGATGTTCTGCGCAGCCATGTTCTCCGTTGTCTCGGCCAACACCGTGAAGGTGGACAGCACGCGTTCGGGCCCGCTGCGCTCGAAACTGAGCTCGGACGTGACCTGGCGCCACCCGTCTCCGATCGCACCGAACACCATGTCGTCGGCGACGAAGGCGTTATCGAGGATCACCTCGTTGAAGTGATGGCTGCCGTTCATCGAGACGATCGGACGCACCTCGACGCCCGGACCGTCGAAGCGCACGATGAACTGGCTCAGCCCGTCGTGGCGGTGGGCGGGGTCAGCCGGCGCGGTCCGGGCGAGCACGATGAACGCATGTGCGCGGTGCGCGCCCGAGGTCCATACCTTGGTGCCGGACAGCGACCATCCGCCTTCGGTGCGGATGGCGCGGGTGCGCACGCTGGCCAGGTCGGACCCTGAATCCGGTTCGCTCATCCCGATACCGAAGAAACACTCGCCGGCGGCGATCCCGGGCAGGAACTCGCGCCGTTGAGCCTCGGTGCCGTTCTTGAGCAGTGCGGGAACGATCTGCCGGTCGGCGATCCAGTGCGCGGCCACCGGGGCGCCGGCAGCCAGAAGTTCCTCGGTGACGATGAATCGCTCGATATGCGAACGGCCCTGCCCGCCGTATTCTCTGGGAACAGTCATTCCGAGGTAGCCGTGCGCCGCGAGCGCTTTGGTGAAAGCCTCGTCCCAGCCACACAGCCAGGCATCGACCGACGGGGTGAAGTTCTGCTGGGCACGTTGGTCGGCGAGGAACGCGCGCACCTCGGCGCGTAGGGCGGCCGTGTCGGCGATGCCCAGTCCGGCGGGGGGGACGAGTCGCGCGCGCGCCATCAGGATGTCCGCCATCGAGCTATACGTTGTTCGTGTTCGGTGTCTCGATGGGCCAGCGGTTGCATGGCCGCCGCCATCCCCAGCGTCGACTCCAGCAGCCCCGTTCGGGACTCCTGCAGTAGGCGCTTGGCCATTCGTAGCGTGTGCGGTGGGTTTTTGGCTATGCGGGTTGCGAGTTCGTTTGCTGCGATGAGCAATTCGCCGTGGGGAACCACCCGGCTCACCAACCCCCATTCGTACGCGGTGGCGGCGTCGATTCTATCGCCGGTCAACGTCATCTCGGCGGCGCGTTCATAGCCGATCGCGCGCTGCAGGAACCACGTGCCGCCGTCTCCTGGCACGATGCCGATCTGGACGAAGCTCTCCGCGAAAGAAGCTCGATCGGAGGCCACTCGCAGGTCACACATCGCAGCGAGATCGCAACCAGCGCCGATCGCCGGTCCGTTGACTGCGGCGATGATGGGAACTTCGAGCCGCGCCAAAGCTCGCGGGATCCGCTGAATACCGTCGACGTAGGCGAATCGCTGAGCGATCGAGTCAAGCCCGAACATGCCTTGCCGATCAGCCATCTCTCTGACGTTGCCGCCGGCGGAGAAGATCTTGCCCTCGCCGGTGAGGATGATCGCCCGAACCCCGGTGTTGGTGTTGGCCGCATCCACTGCGGATTCAAATGCTCTGATGAATTCACCCCCGCTGATGGCATTTCCGGCGCGCGGGAGGTTGATCGTCCACGTCTGGACGGCATCAGCGGTCTGGACGACCAGCGGGTCGAGTGACGTGCTCAAGGGTGCTCGCTTCTGCTATGTGAGTGGACGACTGCCGGTTGTCAGGGCAGCTGCAGGGATTTGACCTGTAGGTACTCCTCGAAGCCGATGCGCCCGAGCTCGCGGCCGATACCGGATTTCTTGTAGCCGCCGAACGGTGCGGCCGGGTTGTACTTACCGCCGTTGATGTCGAGCTGGCCGGTCTGCACCTGTCGGGCGAAAGCCACCGCGGTGTCATCATCGGCCGCCCACACCGCACCCGAGAGCCCATACGCAGTGCTGTTGGCGATCTCCAGGGCTTCGTCGGCATCGCGGAACGGGATGACCGCCAGGACCGGGCCGAACACCTCCTCCTGCCCCAGTTCCGAGGCAGGGTCGACGTCGGCGAATACCGTCGGGGCAACGTAGTAACCGACGTCGCGGATTTTCTGGGCACCACCGGTCAGCAGCCGCGCACCCTCGCCCGACGCCCGTTCGATGAAGCCGAGCACGGTCTGCTGCTGGCTTTGCGACGCCGAAGGACCGATCCGGGTACCCGGATCGGTCGGGTCACCCACGGTGTACTTGCCGACGGCCGACTCGACGATGTCGAGAGCCTCGCTGTATCGCGACAGCGGGACCAGCATGCGGGTCCAGGCCATGCAGGTCTGGCCGCCGTTGAGGAACGCGTTGCCGACACCGACCTTCACCGCGGTGCTCAGGTCGGCGCCGTCGAGGATGACGTTGGCTGACTTACCACCCAGTTCCAGCGCCACCTTCTTGATGGTCCCGCCGGCCAGTTCGCCGACCCGGCTGCCGACACCGGTGGAACCGGTGAACGAGACGAAGTCGACGTCCTCGTGCTCCGAGAGCCGCTCGCCGATGACCCGCCCGGGCCCGGATACCAGGTTCACCACCCCTGGGGGTAGGCCGGCGTCGTGCAGTGTTTCGACGAACTCGAACACCGACAGCGGAGCCTCGTTGCTCGGTTTGAGCACCACCGTGCATCCCGCCGCGATCGCAGGGATGACCTTGGCCACCACCTGATACAGCGGATAGTTCCACGGGGTGATCGCCGCGACGACACCGTAGGGTTCACGGGTGACCAACGAGTTGCCGATGCGCTCCTCGAACTCGAACGTGGCCAATGCATCGGCGAATCCGCGGGCCACTGCGAGCGGCACTTGGGTCTGGACGGACTGTGCGATGCGGATCGGCGCACCCATTTCGGCGGTGATGGTCTCGGCGATATCGGGCAGCCGCTTGTTCATCGAGGTGATCACCGCGTCCAGGCGTTCGCGCCGCTCGGAGACCCCGATCGTCGGGTCGAAGGCTCTACGCGCGGCGGCCACGGCGGCATCCACATCGGCGTCGGTGCCGCTGGGTACGGCGCCGAGGACCTCCTCGGTGGCGGGGTTGATCACGTCGATGGTGTCGGTCCCGCTGGGGGACACCCATGCACCGTCGATGTAGAGCTCGGTGCGGCTGTAGGTGTGGTTGCTCAACTCTGGTGTCTCCGGGTTGGTGGGATCAGGGCACGATGCTGGCACGGACGTCGCGCCTGTCCTCGGCGGCAGCGAAGGCCTCGTTGATGTCGTCCAGGGAGTAGCACGCCGTGGCGAGCCGTTCGAACGGTAGCCGGTGCTGGTATTCCTCGAGGAAGGCCAGCGCGCGTGACAGCACTGCCGGGTCGTACAGGGATACGCCGACCATCGTCTTGTTGCCGAACACGAACCGGGACGGGTCGAACGCGAAGGTCTTGCCGATGTTGATGTTGCCGATCTCGACGTAGCGGCCGAACTGCCCGAGCAGCTTGAGGCCTTCGTCGATGGCCGAGGGATGCCCGACGACCTCGACCACCACATCAGCGCCCTGCCCGTCGGTGAGCTTTCGGACGATCTTGGCCCGCTCCTTTTCGGTCGTCACCTCGGTGATGTCGATGACGGTGTCGGCGCCGAACGCGGTGGCCAATTCCAGCCGCTCGGGCACTCCGTCGATCGCGATGACCTGTGCCGCGCCTCGCGCTTTGGCGACCGCGACGGCGTACAACCCCAGTGCGCCTGCGCCCTGGACCACCACGTACTCGCCGAGCTGCTGGTCGACCCGCTCGAGGCCGTACATGACCTGGGCGAGTGCACAGTTGGCGCCGGCGGCGATGTCGTCGGAGACCGTGTCCGGGACGGTGTAGACCACGGCGCCGGCGGGAAGCACGAAGAAGTCCGCGTAGCCACCGACGAAGTAGGGCGGTTCGTCGGCTCGCCCGAGCATTGCCATCCTGAGATTCAGGCACGCATTCCGGCGACCTGCCAAACAGGTTCGGCAACAGTGGCAGCTGAAGAAGTACGGGAATACCACGCGGGTACCGATTTCCAGGTGCCTACCGTTCGAGTCCGTGTCGACCCCGGCACCCATCGCCGCGACCGTGCCGACCGTCTCGTGGCCGAGGACGGTGGGGAGCTGTCCGCCCAGACCTCGCGTGGCAAAGGTTCCATGCCAGGCGTGGACGTCCGAACCGCAGATGTTGGCCCGCGTCACCTTGATCAGGATCTCGCCCGGGTTGACATCCGGCAGGGTGACGTTCTCGATCGCGAACGGCTGCCCCGGCTCGTCGAAGCGGGCGATGCGTCCCTTGAACGGGGCCAGCGTCATGGACGGAATTCCTCTCGCTCAGAAAGCGGTTCGACGCGCTGAGTCATTAGGTGACGTTGCGCGTCGCCAAGCATCGCCGTGGACGTTATCGGCGTCTGGGTCCGGCGCAGGTCGTGCTTCCCGCCCAGCGGACACCACCAGGTGCGGTGACGGTCACACGCCCCCGGCTACCTGCTGCTGAATTGATCGCGTAGGAGTCGCTTGAGCAGCTTGCCGCTAGGATTCTTGGGGAGGGCGTCGACGAAGTAGACCTGTTTGGGTGTCTTGAACCCTGCGAGGTGTGTTCTGCAGTGCCGGACCACCTCTTCTTCGGTCAGCTGCGTGCCCCGGCGGGTCACCACTGCAGCCACCACAGCCTCCACCCATGTCGGGTGCGGCACGCCGAACACGGCCGCCTCCTCGACCGCGGGGTGCCGGTAGATGACTTCTTCGACCTCGCGGCTGGCGACGTTCTCGCCGCCCGTTTTGATCATGTCCTTCTTACGGTCCACCACGTGCAGGAGGCCGTGGTCGTCGTAGTAGCCCAGGTCGCCGGAATGGAACCACCCTCCGCGGAACGCCTCGGCGGTCTTGGCATCGTCATCGAGGTACCCGAGCATCAGATGGGGGCTACGGTGCGCGATTTCGCCGACGACGCCCTGCATGACGGGGGTGTTGTCGTCGTCGAGGATCGCCGTCTCCACATTGATCACCGGCCGGCCCGCAGCACCGGGGTGAGCGTCCTGTTCGTCGGGGCCCAACGCCGACGCCAGGGGGGCCATCTCCGTCTGGCCGTAGAAATTCCACAACCGCAGATTGGGCAGCCTCTCCCGCATCTCTGCCAGGATCTCGACCGGCATCGCGGAGGCGCCGTAGTAGCCCTTGCGCAGGCTGGACAGGTCTACTTGGTCGAAGGTGGGTGAGCGCAGCAACGATATCCACACCGTGGGCGGTGCGAAATAATTTGTCACCCGATATTTTTCGATGGTTTGCAGCACCGCTTCGGGATCAGCGCCCGGCAGGATGATGCTGGTCGCTCCGAGATAGATGTCTGTGATGAGAAAGTTGTCGAGCTGGGCGCAGTGGTACAGCGGCAACGTATGGACCTCGACGTCCGTACCTTCCATGGAGCCGGCGATGATCGAACTGATGAAGTTGCCCATCAGACTTCGGGTGGAGTGTTTGGCACCCTTGGGGTGTGATTCGGTTCCGCTGGTGTACATCAACCGAATCAGCTGATCGTCGTCGATGTGCGGGTGCGGGGCTGCTGACTCGGTCTGCAACCACTGCGCGAAATCCTGCCAGCCCATCGGGAGCTGCTGGCCGGGCAGGACGAGCGCGCTCGTCGTCTTGACCTTCCCGGCGAGCTGCATCGCGGCCTCGGCCGTCGGGATCAGGTCGGCCTCGACGATGAAGCCGGTGGCCTGGCTGTGGTCGAGGATGAAGGAGATCTCCTGGGCGGTGAGCATGAAGTTGATCGGAACAAGCACCACGCCGGCGCGTGCGGTCGCGAACGCCAGGACTGCGTACTGCCAGCAGTTGTGGGCCAACAGCGCTACGCGGTCTCCCATATCGAAACCGTTGTCGCTCAACGCTGCGGTTGCTCGGTCGACGAGATTCTCGAATTCGGCGAATGTCAGCTCCACGTCACCGTCGATGATGGCGATCTTGTCGGGCTTCCTGCGCGCCGAACGGCGCGGAATGTCGCCGAGCGCGTGGCTTCGTGCCGAGGCGAGGACGGCATGAAGATCATCCATGAATCGGACTGTAGGGGCGGGGTCGGTTGGCGATCGAGCCACGTCCCGCTCAGTAGAAAGCGCGGCAGCCAATCACGTGCGGCGATCCCATACTCGAACCACGACCTAGGAGGATCGATGACGATCGCTGTGACCGTGGCTTCCGCCGAGAAATCTGTGGACCCCGAGGAACTGCGCGCCAACCTGCGGAAAGCCGACGCCGGGATACTGGTGGCGGTACTGGCTCAGCTGACCGGCGACCCGGGAGTGGCGGACCGGTATGCGGCCAAGATCTCCTTCACACCGGATCCGCCCGAACAGGTCGGCACCACCGATCCGGAAACACTGGAGACGCTTGTGGAGGCGGTGACGGCCGCGCTGGCCGGGCCACGTCGCAGCGACGCGGTGGCGTTCGATGATCCGGGCCTGTTCAGTCGTATCGCCCCACTGGCACTGGGTACCGAGGTCGGCGAGGAATACGTCGGTCTGCTGCTGGAACAGGGCGGCTTTCATCCTTCCCAGCCGGTGCTGCCGCGGAACGCAAAGCTGCCAGCGGGGTTCAAGGTGGTCATCGTCGGGGCCGGCATCGCGGGGATGGCGGCCGCGCTGGAATGCGCCGCTGCGGACATCGACTACGAGATCATCGACCGCAACGATGAAGTCGGCGGCACGTGGTACACCGCCGTCTACCCGGGTATCGGGGTGGACACGCCGTCGGCCTACTACTCCCTGTCGCGTGACATCAACGGTGACTGGACGAGTTACTACCCACAGGGCGCTGAGTATCAGCGCTACCTGCAGTCTGTCGCCGACAAGAATGGGCTGCGTGAGAAAACCCGGTTCAGCACCGAAGTGGTGGCGCTGCACTGGGATGAGAACCGCGCGATGTGGGCGGTCCACACCGTCGACGCCGACGGAACGCGGGATGTGTCGTACGCCAACGTCGTTGTGCCCGCCGCAGGTTACCTCAATCGTCCCCGATGGCCCGACCTTGCGGGCCGGGAGGATTTCGCCGGCGTGAGCATCCATTCGGCCGAGTGGGATCCCGAACTTTCTCTGCAAGGCAAGAAGGTGGCGATCATCGGCGCCGGATGCACCTCTGTCCAGATCGTGGACGCCTGCGTCGACGAGGTCGAGCATCTGACGGTGTTCCAGCGGCAGCCGCACTGGGTGGCACCGAGGAAGCGGCTGACCGACGATGTCCCGGAACATCGCCGATGGCTCAACGCGCACATCCCGTACTATGCGAATTGGATACGGCTGAAGTCGTTTTGGGGCACCGCCGACAACAACCACCCCGTCATCATCCGGGATCCCGAGTGGGCGGCCGAGCACCTGTCCATCTCGAAGGCCAACGACGTGTTGCTGCAGATGTGCCTCGAGTACATCGACCGGGTTTTCGGTGCCGACTCCCTACTGGCACAAAAGGTCACACCCGACTTCGCGCCATACGGTAAGCGCATCATCCGCGATCCCGGAGGTTACTACGCGGCGTTGACCCGCGAGCACGTCGATGTCGAAGCGAGTGAACCCGCCAGCGTCAACGAGCGCGGCATCGTCACCCAGGACGGCCGCCAGATCGACCTCGACGTGATCATCTACGCCACGGGCTACTACCTCGACTTCCTGTCCACGGTGGACATCCGCGGCCGCGATGGTGTCGAACTCCGTGAGGTTTGGGGTGACAGCCCCAGCGCCTACCGCGGGGGACTGGTCCCGGGATTTCCGAACATGTTCATCTCTTCCGCACCGAATTACAGCCCCGGACACGGCGGCGGCCACAACTTCGGAGTTGAGGTCATGGTGCATTACGTCATGGAGTGCCTGCAGTTGATGGCCGAGCGCGGCGCCGCGACGCTGGAGGTCACACCGGAGGCGTTCGAAGCCTACGTCCGCGAGATCGACGATGCGATGGCCGAGACCGTGTGGTGCCACACCCCCACCGCGCATACCTATTACCGCTCCGGGGGCGGCCGTATCGTGACAGCCTTTCCATTCCGCATGATCGACGTTTGGCGGAGCCACCGCACGCCCAAAGAAGAGGATCTTCGTCTCCAGTGACTGCACTCCTCACCGGTAGAACAGCGTTGGTGACCGGCAGCAGCCGTGGCATCGGCCGGGCCATTGCCCAGCGTCTGGCCGCCGAGGGCGCGACGGTAGCGGTCACCGCCCGTTCCTATGAGCCGTCAGTGTCCACCCGGGCCGGAAATAGTGTCGAGATCCCCGGCACCATCGGCGAGACCATCGAGCTGATCGAGGCCGCGGGCGGCCAGGCGTTCGGCGTCGCGTGTGACCTCGAGGATGCCCAGCAGCGTGCGGCACTGATCGATCACGTCGTCGACCACACAGGGCGTCTGGACATCCTGGTCAACAACGCCGGCTACGCCGACTACTCGATCGTCGAAGACATGGAACTGGAGACATTCGACCGCACGGTCGAACACTACGTGCGCACGCCGTTCGTGTTGACGCAGAACGCGATTCCGTACATGCGGCGCCAGGGCGCGGGATGGATCGTCAACATAGGCTCTGTCACCGGGCTGGCACCAGTGCGCCCTTACCGCGAGTACAACAGAACTTCCGGTGATGTCGTGTACGCGTCGATGAAAGCCGCGTTGCACCGGTTCACCCAGGGCGTGGCCGCCGAACTTCTCGATTCCAATATCGCCGTCAACGTGGTGGGGCCTTCGAGTGCGGTTCGGACGCCCGGAGCGGCGAGCCTGATCCCGGACACGTTCCCGACCGAGCCGGTGGAATATCTCGCCGAAACGGTGCTGGCGATGTGCCATCGGCCCGCCGTGGAGCGCACCGGGTTGATCGCTTTCAGCCTGCATTACCCCTGGACGCACCGCATGACGGTGCGCAGCCTGGACGGCACCACGACGCTGCCGGCGCTGGAGCCACCGGCCACCGCGAACCCGAACATCCTGCCGCTGGGTTTGTAGGCGCGTCAGCGTAAGACCCGGCCGCCGTCTGTGCAGAAGCTATGGCACACGCGTTCGCGGACGATGACATTGGGGCATTCAGGGTCGAACCACTGGTCGACGACGGCCCAATGGATCGGATGCATGAGGTAGGCGCCCATGATGCCGTCGGTGTCGCTGAACTCCTGGTCGAACACGTGAGTCCACGCGTTGCCCACGGCGTGATCGGGCCGGCTCAGCTGCCATGCACTGATCGTGGAGACATAGCCAGGTAGCTGTTCCAGATCTGCGCAGAACCGGCTTTGGGTTGCGGGCGAGACACCGTGCTCCACGCGCAGGAGCAGCGTGCGGTACACAGTTCCGGGTGCGCGGTCGGCGATGACGGTGGGGCTGCCGTGATAGCTGACACCGTTGACCCGAGTGATCGCTGGATCGGCCAGCGCCGCATCGAAGTCGTCCGACACGGCGGCCCACTGTTCGCTGTCATCGAAGCGTAGGTGAACCAGGACGTCGCCGCCGTTGCGGCTGCCCGGCAACGTGGGCGCGACGAGATGCCGGGCGGCGCCGCTTTCCTGCGCGAGCTTGTTAACCAGTTGCTGTATCCGCGCACAGTCCGCTTCGGCGACATCGAGGAGGCGGGTGACGCTATACATCGCAGAGTCTTTCGACGTCCTCGAACGCTGAGGCGGCACTGCGGTCCCTTTCGGCGATCATCGCCTCCACACTGTCCCACCACGCACCCACCTGAGGATCCGGACGGCCCTTCCACGTCATCTCCCACCATGCGCGAGCACTGGGTAGAGACCACGTGATGGTGATGGTGTTCGACTCGGTGGCGTACCAGATCGGCGGTGATACCAGAACGGTGCACAGAGTCATCCCGCGTTCGCGGGCACCTGGCGCATACTCAGCCAGGTATCTGTCGATGAACTCGCGGGCCCGCCCTGGTCGGCTGACCACGCGGTCGATGACGAAGACTTCACCGTCTGCCATGACATCGAGATTAAGGACCGGACAATCTACTGCGGTCCGTGATCCCGGCCAACGGGAGACGGGTGTTGACGCATCGCCGCCTGACATCGACGGTGTTCTGATGGCCGACCTCAGCACGGATCCGTTCAGCCCCGTCCGGCTGGGGTCTGTCCTACTTCGTAATCGAGTCATCAAAGCCGCGACCTCAGAGGGCCGTTCGCCGGATGGTCGGGTCACCGACGATCTGGTCGATTTCCACCGCAGCTTCGCCGAAGGTGGGGTCGGTATGACGACTGTCGCCTACTGCTGTGTGTCACCTCAGGGTGCCAGCGCCCCCGGACAGATCGTGATGAACGGTGATGCACTGCCGGGCCTGCGCAAGCTTACCGACGCCGTACACGATGCCGGTGCCGCCATTTCGGCACAGCTTGGCCACGCCGGCGTTGTCGCGCCGAAAAAGCTGACTGGGGTCACCGCGGTGGCGCCGAGTCGGTTCGTCAACCCGACATCGTTCGCGTACTGCCGTGAAATCCGGCGGGACGAGATCGAGTCGGTAATCGAACAGTTCGCCGCCGCATCACGGGTCGCTGTCGAATCCGGGTTCGACGCTGTAGAACTGCATTTCGGCCATCTGTATCTGCCGAGCTCTTTCCTGAGCCCGTTGATCAACCGGCGCAAGGACGAGTACGGTGGTGACATCGACAACCGGTCGCGTCTGGTCCGTCAGATCGCGAGGCGGGTCCGCGACGTCGTCGGTGACCGTATCGCGGTGATCGCCAAGCTCGACATGGACGACGGCTTGCCCGGCAGCATTTGGATCGACGAGGCGCTGCGCACAGTTCAGCTTCTCGACGCCGACGCCGCGCTCGATGCCATCGAGCTGACGCAGGGATCCTCGGTGTACCGCCCGATGTACCTTTTCCGCGGCGATGTCCCGGTCCGGGAGTTTGCGAAAGTGATGCCGCCGATGTTGCGTCCAGGAGTCCGGATCCTCGGTAAGGGCGTGATGGGAAGCTACCCCTATCAAGACCTCTACATGCTTCCCGCCGCGCGGCAGTTTGTCCCGATCGTCAGCAATACCAAGCTGATTCTCCTCGGCGGGATCACCAACCGCGACCACATCGATACCGGCTTGCGGGAGGGCTTCGACTTCGTCGCCATGGGACGTGCCCTGCTGCGGGAACCCGACCTGGTCAACAAGATGATCGCCGACTCGAGCGTGCGAAGCCGGTGCAATCACAACAACAGGTGCATGGTGACCGTGTTCGGTAGGACTCACTGCGTGCTGGACCCGCAGCAGCGCTACGGAGTGGCCGCGACGAGCGAGGTGCCTGGACTCCGCGCCGTCAATTCGTGACGGGACTGCCCACCAGCTCGGTGACGTCGGTGCACACCCGTTCGCGGGCCTGGCGGCAGATGTCAAAGTTAGGCATGGTCATGAACCCGTGCACACCGCCCTCGAAGTAGCGGCACACGCTGGGCACCCCGGCAGCCTCCAACGCCTCGACGTAGGCCAGACCCTCGTCGCGCAGGGGGTCGTGCCCCGCGACCACAGTGATCGCCGGCGGTAGCCCGGACAGGTCGGGGGCGGCCAGCGGCGACGCGTACGGGTGGGTCCGGTCCGCGATCACGGGCACGTATTGATCCCAATACCACCGTAGGGCTGTGACGGGGTTGTAGTAACCCGTGCCGAAGAGACGATAGGACTCGGTGTCGAAGTCCGCGGCGATCACCGGGTAGAGCAGCACTTGACCGGCGAGGGCGGGGCCGCGACGGTCACGCGCCATCAACGCCGTGACGGCAGCGAGGTTGCCCCCGGCGCTGTCGCCGCCGACGAGCAGGTTCGATGAGTCCCCGCCGAGCTCACCGATGTTCTCGGCCGCCCACGCGGTCACGGCGTATACGTCCTCGGCGGCGGCGGGCCACTGGCCCTCTTCTGACGCTCGGCGGTAGTGCACAGACACGACAACGGCGGACATGCCGTTGGCGAATGCGCGGCACAGCCCGTCATGGCTGTCCAGGTCACAGAAGACCCAGCCGCCACCGTGCGCGTAGACCAATGTGGGACAGCCCTTTTCAGCCGCAGCGGCAGGGCGGTAGATACGCACGGTCACTGATCCGTCTGGGCCCGCGACGGTGCGTTCCTCGACCGCTGCGACGGGCTCGGGTTCGGCAGGGGGAACGAAGCGCGAGCGGATCGCCGCGCGGGCCTCGTCGCCTGTCATCGTGTGAACCGGCGGAAAACCGGAGTCGAGTGTCGTCAGGATGGTGGCGATCTGCGGGTCGACGCTCATACGAGCCGCAGGTTGGTCTTGGCTGCCGGAACCGGCATCGGGCCGCCACGCAACGGGCGGATCTGCTGCAAGGTGGGCGCTACGCGCATCGGGCCGCCTTCGACGGCGCGCCAGATGCGCAGGGCCGCCATCCGAACCGGTGCGACCAGTTGCTGATCGAACTTCATCTGGTTCATGGGCCCGCACACCGACACGGCAGCAACCGCTTCGCCCGGTTCTCCGATAGGCGCTGCGACACAACCGAACCCAGGAACCGACTCCTCGCGGTCGAAGGCGATGCCGTGTGCCTGGACCTTCTGCAACTCGGTGCGCAACTGACCTGGGGTCGAGATCGAGTACTTCGTCCTGCGGGGCAGGAGATCGCTGTCGTAGGTCAGGATGTCCGGGTTGTCGGCGAACGCAAGTATCGCCTTACCCACGGCAGCACAATGCGCCGGCTGGCGGCCACCGACTCGGGTCGGGATGGCGGCGACCATGCGGTTGCCGACCTTTTCCATGTAGACGACGTCGGGCCCGTCGAGGACTGCGAGATGGACGACGAGTCCGGTCGCAGCGTGCAGCTCGTGCAACATCGGGATGGCCGCCTTGTGGAGCCGGTCTTGATGAACGGCCAGCGAACCGAGCTCGACAAGCCGCATCCCTAATTCGTAGTCGCGGCCGCTGCGGCGTAGCCAGCGTAATTGCACGAGCCGCTCAAGCATCCGGTGCGCTGATGACCGCGGTAGCCCGGTCTTGCGGACGATCTGGGCGAGGGTGAGCCGGCCAGGTCCATCAAAGGCGTCCAGCACGAGCGACACCCGATCGATCACGGCGCTGGGCGTTTCGGCGGCTGCTTTCCCGGCGACTGCCGCCGGGGTTTCGATGGTCACGGTCATCGGGATCCTCCGTGGGCTGATAATGCCTAATAGGCATATGCCTATTGGTAATATAGAAGTATCACATCGCTGTGGCTGCTGTCACATAGATGCGCCATCTCGGAGGGGTGCCGAATCGCCCAAGCTTGGTGCCCCTACTGGGCAACCGCTCTGAACTGGGCAAACTCTCACCTGAGGGTGAGGGGTGAGGGGTGAGGGGCGCGGAAGGTCGTCAGGCCCCAGCGGCGCTGCGGCCGGCGCGGCGGCCGTAGAAGCTGCCATCGCCGAGGGAGATACCGCTGGCGTACCCCCAAGCCGCCAGGCCGGCCGAGCAGCGTCCCGCGGCGAAAAGCCCGGGAATGGGATCGCCGCTGACGTGCAGGACCTCCGCGTCGAGCGTGGTGGCCAGGCCGCCGAGGGTGAAGCCGCCCGTGCTTTCTCGGAGGTCGATCGCACCGACCGGGGAGCCGATCGGCTTGAGCCACTGCGCCTTCTTGTGCAGGAGCGGATCCTCACCGCGTGCAGCGCCCGCGTTGTAGGCGGCGACGGTGCCCTGCAGGGCTCCTGAAGCCAGGCCGATCTCGGCCTCCAGGTCGGCGACCGTGTCGGCCACCCACGTGGGCGGACGCAGCATCAGTTTCGGCGACAGCGACGCCATCGCCTCGTCCTGCGCCTCGCCGTCGATGATCAGGTATGCGGTGTTGTCCTGGTGATAGAGCGTCAGCTGGCCGATCCGCCCCGCATAGGTGTCTTCGGCGACATACCGTTGTCCCCGGCCGTTGACCAAGATCCCGCGAGCCAGCTGCTGCGGGTCGGCGAAAATGGCGACCTCGGTGGCGTCCATGTGCGCGAGGTCGGCGCCGAGGGCCTGCGCCATGCGGATCGCCCGGCCGTCGTGCTGCTCGATCGAGGCCGCGGGCCGGCCCGCAATGCGCGGGGCGTACCGCGCCACCATGTCCTCGTTGTAGGCAAAGCTTCCGGTGGCCAGCACGACGCCGCGGCGAGCGCGGACTGTGACGTCGTTGGCGAACTGGCGAGCCACCAGTCCGACGACGCGGCCGTCAGAGGCGACGACAAGTCGTTGCACACGAACGTCGTAGAGAGCGCGTGCGCCCGCCGCCGTCGCCGTGTCGACCAGTGGCTTCATCAGCATGAACCCGGCCGACGCCTCGCCCTGCTTCTTGTCGGCCATCTGGGGGATGTGGCCCCTCGGAGCGGGCTGGGCAATTGTGTTGAACGGAAACGAGTTCTCGCCACCGGAGTACATCAAGCCCTGATCGCCCATGGGCTCCCAGCCTGGTTCCCCGAAGAATTCCTCCTTGAAGGGGACACCGCAGCCGACGAGCCAGTCGAAGTGGGCGACGCTGCCTTCGCAGTAGTCGGCGATCCGCCGCCCATCGGCGCCGGGACCCATGGCCACGTTGAGGAAGGCGGCCATGTTGTCCACCGAATCCGTGAAGCCGCAGGCCTTCTGGAGCGAAGTGCCACCGCCGAGGTAAATGAACCCGCCGGCCATCGACGCCGCACCGCCCCAGGATCCGGTTCGCTCGAGCACCAGCACATCGACCCCGACACGCGCGGCTTCTACCGCCGCCGCGGCACCCGCGACACCGTAGCCGGCTATGACCACATCCGCTTCGTGATCCCAGCGCAGAATCTCGGATTCCGGGACCGGGACGACGTCAGCTGTCATGGGCGCATCGCGGCAGGAAGGTCATCGACCCATTGGTGTCCCCAGTAGCTGTCCGCGGTAATTTCCTCTGCGGTGTAGTAGCTTTCGTCGACGCACATTCCTTCGGTGCCGAACTCGATGTCCCAGTCGCCAGGCGCCCGAACGTAAAAGGACACCATCTTGTCGTTCGTGTGCCGGCCCAGCGTCGAGGACAGCTGGAAGCCGTCCCTGTTGACGCGGTCCAGCGCCTGACCCACCGCGTCGAGGGTGTCGACCTCGACCATCAGGTGGATCACGCCGGGGTCACGCAGCGTGGCCGCCGGGCACAGGGCCAGGCTGTGATGCCGTTGATTGACCCCGAGGAAGCGCACCCGGACGGGACCGAACTCCGGCGGCACCGGCACCCGGAACGCGCCTCGGGACTTGAATCCCATGACCTCGGTGTAGAAGTCGAACATTGCGGGCACGTCCAAAGACGGCAACACCACGTGGCCCAGGCCCTGCTCGCCTGTCACGAATCGGGCACCGAACGGGGTGACGACGGGGCTGTGGTCGAGCACGGCGCCGTGGAAGACCTCCAGCGAGGTCCCGGCGGGATCCTCGAAGGCGATGACCTCTTCGACCCGACGACTGTCGGCTTCGGCCAGCGACAGCTCCTTGTAGGGCGTGCCGGCGGCTTCCAGCGTGCGCTTGACCTCATTGAGGTCCGCCGAGTCGCGCACCTCCCAGCCGACGGTGACGATCTTGTCGGTGTCGCCGGGGGTGACGATGACGCGTGCGGCCCGCTCGTCCATCCGCAAATAGAGCGATTGAGGATCAGGTCCGGTACCGATGGCGAAGCCCAAGACATCGAAGGCGAACTGGCGCCAGCGCGGGATGTCGGTGGCCTGCACGGTGACATAACCGAGGCTCTTGATCAGACTCATCTGTCGCGCCTCCCTATATCATCGCCCGCAGCGGACCTTGCGGATCCACCCCGAGCGAACTGAGTGCCGATGCGTGGTAGACCGTGCCGGGGACGTGGATCGCGTGGGCCTGACCCACGTGAACGTCGCGCCAGTACCGCTGCAGCGGTTTGTCCATTCGGGTGCCGTTGCCGCCGCAGCGGGCGAAGATCTCGTCCACCGCCGACACGGCGCGCCACACGGCTCGGACCTGAGTGCGCCGACCGGCCGCACGGTCCTCGAACGACACGTCCTTACCTGCGTCGACCATGTCGTAGATGCGGTCGGCGTTGGTCAGCAGTTCCTGCCGGGCGGCGTTGATGTCGGCGGCCGCCTCACCGATGGCGTACATCACGTAGGGGTCGTCCTTGACCGCGACGCCGCTGGAGTTCACCCGCGAGCGCTGGTAGTCCAACGCGGCGGCCAGGGCACCCTCGGCGATACCGATCGTGGCCGAGGAGATTCCCAACGGGAACATGGTCGACCACGGCATCAGGTAGAGCGTCTCGGTCATGCCGGCTTCGCGTTGGGCGGTGCCGTCCATGACTTTCATGGCGTCCATCGTCCGGTAGGACGGTACGAACGCGTCCTTGACGATGACATCCTTGGATCCGGTCCCGCGCAGGCCGACCACGTCCCAGGAGTCTTCGACGATCTCGTAGTCCTTGCGCGGCAGAATCATGTGCAGCATCTGCGGCGGCATCAACGGCTTGCCTTCGGCATCGCCGATCATCGCGCCCAGGAAGATCCAGTCGCAGTGATCGGTGCCCGAGCTGAACTGCCATCGACCATTGAAGATGTAGCCACCGTCGACAGGTTTCGCGACGCCCTGGGGCGCGTAGGGCGAGGCGACCCAGGTGTCGACGTCGTCGGCCCAGATCTCGGCACCGACGCGCGGGTCGGCGTACGCGAGCTGATAGGGATGGACACCGACCACGCCGTTGATCCAGCCGGCGGACGGGTCGAGGGCTGCGGTGGCCATCACCGTCTCAGCGAACTCGCGCGGGTGGACCTCCATCCCGCCGTGCTTCTTGGGTTGCAACAGGCGGATGTTGCCGAGCTGCTTCATCGTCTTGACCGTCTCGTCGGTCAGCTTGCCGATCTTCTCGGCCTCCTCGGCTTGCCCACGCATCTGTTCGGCGAACTCGGCGAGATTGTCGATCACCCGTTGTGTCATGACGACAATGGTGGCCTTGCAGGCGTTATACCCGCTGGTGCTGTCCCGGTGAGCGGAAGTGATTCCCTGACTTGTCCTGCCGATGAGCCGCCTCCCACGACCATCCTGCACGTGGTCGATCGAGGCGAAACTCGGTAAAATCCACGCCGATCACGCGCCGAGGCCACATTAGAACTCGATCTTGACGGTGTCGGAGAGCGGGCATGCCTGGCAGGCCAGGAACAGTCCGTCGGCGATGTCCTCTTCTTCAAGAATTCCGCTGTTGCCGAGATCAACCTGGCCGTCGATGACGGTGGCTGCGCAGGAACCGCAGTTACCCTCCCGGCACGAGTAGGGCACTTCGATTCCGGCCGCCACCATCGTGTCGACGAGGTTGCGGCCCACCGGCCAACGCAGGTGGTGTACCTGTCCGTCTATCGAAACCTCCGCGTCGGCCGCCTGGCCGTCGTCGAGAACCGCCTCGACAGCCACTTCGGCGAACGGGTCCCCGTCGAGGGACTGGAACACCTCGAGGTGGATGTGGTCGCGTGGGATACCCGCCTCGGTCAGTGTCTCCTTGACCACCGCCATGAACGGAGCCGGACCGCAGATGAAGGACTGATATCCGGAATAGAGCCCAGCGAAGTTACTCAGCTGCGCGCGGCTGGGCAGACCTTGAACTGACTCCAACCAATGCAGCACGGTGAGTCGGTTCGCATGGCGTGCGGCCAGTTCGCGCAGCTCGGAGGCAAAGATGACCGATGCTTCGTCGCGGTTGGCATAGCACAGCACAACACGGCCCGAGCCTGCCACGAGGACGGACTTCAATATCGACATCACCGGCGTGATGCCACTGCCCGCGGCCCACAACAGGAAGTCGCCGTCGAGATCGCACGGGGTGAAAACTCCCGACGGCGGCAGGGATTCGATGGTGTCGCCGACGGAAACATTGTCACACAACCAATTCGAGCCGTATCCGCCGTCGGTGCGCTTCACGGTCACCTTCGGCGCGTCGCTGGTGTGGGGCGAGCTGGCCAGGGAATAGCACCGCGCCACCGATCCGGTCTGGTCACTGGGAATGCGCAGGGTCAAGAACTGTCCGGGCCGGTAATCGAACTTGTCCCGGTCTTCTCGGGGTACGGCGAATACCAGCGATCGGGCATCCCGGCTCTCTTCGATCACCTCGGTGACGGTGAGGGGTATCGCGCGGGGGGCAGCCAGGGCGCAGCTACCCGTTTCGACGTCGCTCATGCGCAGCATTGTGACCGAGAACAGACCAGCCATCCTGCGGTGGTTGCCAGTGGACGGGACGAATTTCCGATGACCATTCACTGGGAGACGTTCCGGGGGGCTCCGTGCGGACGTCCTAGCCTTCACAGCGTGAGTGCGAATCAGAGTCAGGTCGATGTCGTCGTGGTTGGCGCCGGGTTCGGCGGTCTGTACGCCCTCCACAAATTCCGGGAGCAAGGCCGGTCGGTAAGAGTGTTCGAGGCCGCGCCGGAGGTGGGTGGGACGTGGTATTTCAACAGGTACCCCGGTGCCCGATGTGACGTCGAGAGCCTCGACTACTGCTACTCGTTCTCCGATGAGCTACAACAGGAGTGGACGTGGACCGAGAAGTACGCCACCCAGAGCGAGATCCTGCGGTACATCAACTGGGTCGCCGACAAACTGAACCTCCGCACCGGCATCACGTTCAACACCCGGGTGGTCTCGGCAGTGTTCGACGAGGCAGCTCTGCTCTGGACAGTGACCACCGACGGCGGTGAGACTGTCTCGGCGCGCTTCGTGGTGATGGCGACAGGTCCGCTGTCGGCACCGCTGACCCCGAACATCAACGGCCTCGACACTTTCAACGGCGACATCTATCACACTGCGCACTGGCCCCACGAGGGCGTGGACTTCACAGGCAAGCGCGTCGCCGTCATCGGCACCGGCTCCTCGGGCATCCAGTCGATTCCGATCATCGCGGAACAGGCGGCGCAGCTCTACGTCTTCCAGCGCACGCCGAACTACAGCGTGCCCGCCGGCAATCGGCCGCTGAGCGCCGACGAGATCACCCACGCCAAGGCCACCTACGACGAGCGGCGCCGGATGTCGTGGCGCAGCGGCGGAGGCTCCCCGCATGTGGCGCACCCGAAGCTGACGATGGAGGTGTCCCCGCAGGAGCGGCGGGCTGCCTTCGAAAAGCGCTGGGAACTGGGGGGTGTCCTCTTCTCGAAGACCTTCAGCGACCAAATGATCAACCTCGACGCCAACGAGGAAGCCCGCAAGTTCTACGAGGAAAAGGTGCGGGCGATGATCGACGACCCCGCGGTCGCGGAGCTGTTGATCCCCGATGATCACCCCATCGGCACGAAGCGAATCTGCACCGACACCAACTACTTCACGACGTTCAACCGGTCCAACGTGAAGCTGGTCAGCGTCAAAGAGACGCCGATCGAGTCGATCGATCCCACCGGGATCGTCGTCGGAGGAACGCATTTCGACGTCGACGCGATCGTGTTGGCGACGGGCTTCGACGCGATGACCGGTACCTTGGCCAAGATCGACATCGTCGGCAGGGGCGGACAGAAGCTCGTCGACGACTGGTCGGACGGACCCCGCACCTATCTCGGACTCGGGGTCGACGGATTTCCCAATCTGTTCCTCGTGTCCGGCCCAGGTGCCCCCGCGGTACTGGCGAACATGGTGTTGCACGCCGAGGCTCACATCAACTGGATCGCTGACGCGATCGACTACCTCGACGAGCATGACCTCGCCGCCATGGAGGCCACCACGGACGCGGTGGACGAATGGGTGGCCGAATGTAACAGGCGCGCCGACGCGACGCTGTTCCCCAAAGCAAACTCCTGGTACATGGGTGCGAACGTGCCGGGCAAGCCGAGAGTGTTCATGCTCTTCATCGGCGGCTTTGCCGCATACCTCGACATCTGCGCGGAGGTCGCCAACGCCGGCTACAAGGGATTCAGTCTGCTCAAGGGTTCGTGAATGGCAAGGCTGGGCGGCAAAGTAGCGGTCGTCACCGGCGCGGCCCGCGGCACCGGGCGCGCCCACTGCGAACGCCTCGCTGATAACGGTGCCGACGTGATCGCGGTCGATGTCGGTGATCCAGCGGATCTGGCCGATACCGCCGAGGCGGTGACCAGCCGAGGGTGTCGTTGCTTCGCCGGTGTCGCCGATGTCCGGGACATGGCTGCGCTCGAGGGTGTGGTGGCCACCGGCGTCGCCGAGTTGGGCGGCCTGAATATCGTCGTCGCCAACGCCGGCATCCATGCGCCCGGTGCGCCGACCTGGGAACTGAGTGCCCAGGCGTGGCGAGACACTCTTGACGTCAACCTCACCGGTGTCTGGCTCACCGTCAAGGCCTCGGTTCGGCACTTCGGCCCTGACGGCGGATCGATTGTGATCATCAGTTCCACCAATGGAATTCGCGGCACGGCCAACACAGCCCATTACACTGCCAGCAAGCACGCCGTCGTGGGCTTGGCGCGCACACTGGCCAACGAACTGGGTCCGCGCATGATCCGTGTCAACACGGTGCATCCCGGTGCGGTGGCCACCCCGATGGTCCATAACGAGGCGACCTACCGGCGGCTGTGCCCCGACATCGAGAACCCGTCAGAGGCTGACGCCGCCCGAGTGCTCGCCGGCCGCAACCTGCTGCCGGTGCCATGGGTGGAGCCGGCCGATGTCGCCAACGCGGTGTGCTTTCTGGCCTCTGATGAGGCACGCTACATCACCGGCACGCGCATCGTCGTCGACGCCGGCCTGACCCAGAAGGCGTAGCGGTGGGCAGGCCCAGCGGAAAGGTTGCGTTGATCACCGGTGCTGCCAGGGGTATCGGTCGCGCCCAGGCGGTGCGATTCGCTCAGGAGGGCGCCGAAATCATCGGAATCGGTCGACCCGCTGGACGTGGCCAACGCCAGTCTGTTCCTGGCCTCCGACGAAGCTGGTTACATCACCGCCGCCGCGCTGCCCGTGGACGCGGGTAGCGCTGAGCGGCAACCCGACGGATACCAACAATCCGCGAGGCCGCGGGGAACGGAGGAATGCTGCATGGGAACGTATGTGGTCACCGGTTCGGCGTCGGGAATGGGGCATGCGGCCGCCGAGCGGCTGCGCCTGGTGGGACACTCGGTGATCGGAGTGGACATCAAGGATGCCGATGTGAGGGCCGATCTGTCCACCGCGCAGGGGCGCCGCGCCGCCAGTGAGGCGGTACTGCAGCGATGCTCGGGGGCGCTCGACGGGGCAGTTCTGGCCGCCGGACTCGGTCCCGTCCCGGGGCGAGATCACCTGATCGCCCAGGTCAACTATTTCGGTGTCGTCGACCTGCTGACCGCGCTGCGGCCTGCTCTCGGCCGGACCGGCGCAGCGAAGGTCGTCGTCGTCGCCAGCAACTCGACCACGGTCACTCCGCTGGTGCCGCGGCGCGCAATCCGAGCGCTACTGGCCAGCGATCCCGATCGGGCGTTGCGTGCGGTTCGTCGGTTCGGGAAGCGGTCGGCACCGATGATCTACGCCGCCTCGAAGATCGCGGTCGCACGATGGGTACGCCGTCAGGCCGTCTCGCGCGAGTGGGCGGGCCTGGGGATCCGGCTCAACGCGATCGCTCCCGGCGCCGTGATGACCCCATTGCTGGCCGAGCAGTTGGCCGACCCGACGGAAGCCAAGGCCATCGACGCGTTCCCGGTGCCGATCGGCGGGTTCGGCGACCCCGGCCATCTCGCGGATTGGATGGTGTTCATGCTCTCCGATTCGGCCGACTTCCTCTGCGGAAGTGTACTTTTCGTCGACGGTGGATCGGACGCCTACTTTCGGTCGGATTCCTGGCCCGCACCGCTGCCCGCGCGCGGGCTGGCGCGGTACGGGGCGCGGTTCCTCGGGTTCCGCCGAGCTATGCGCCGTTGAGAAACGCCAGAACGGTTTGTTCGAAGGCAGCCTTCGCTTCGATCATCACCCAATGCCCGCAGTTCGGGAACACGTGCAGTTCGGCGTTCGGGATCGTCCGCATCGGCACCAGCGCCATGTCCAGTGGGCTGACCCGGTCGTCTCGCCCCCAGGTGAGCAGCGTCGGAGCCGCAACCTTATGCATCGTCGCCCAAGGCATCGGGAAGTCGGCGCTGCGCATCATCTCCGTCATCGCTGCGAAGGCCTTCTTGCCGTACATTCGTCGCGCCGAGGTCAGCGTCTCGGGATCGGTGGCCAGTTCCCAACGTTCCTCGATCAATTCGTCGGTCACCAAGGCCTGGTCATAGACCATCGAGCGCAACCAGTCGATCAGCCGCTGCTGGGTCGGTTCCTCGGTGAACTCCTGAAGCAGCCGAATTCCCTCGCTCGGACCGGGACTGAAGATGTTGGTACCGATGCCGCCGATGGTCACCAACCTGTTGACGCGGTCGCCGTGGTTGATGGCAAAGTTGATGCCGACACCACCACCCATCGAATTGCCGATCACGTCCACCCTTTCCAGGCTGAGCGCGTCGATGAACTTCACCACCGCATCCTGGGCGTCGAGCATGGGGTGTCCACCGAAGTCCTCGCTGACTCCAAAGCCCGGAAATTCCAGCACAAGGCAGCGGTAATGCTCTGCGAAGACGCCGAGGTTGCCACGGTAATTCCGCCAACCGGAGACGCCGGGGCCCGACCCGTGAAGCAGCAGGAGGGGAGGACCGTCACCGGCCTCGTGATAACGCAGCACTCCGGACGGAGTGCTGACTTCACGGCGCGTTTCGCGGTAGTCGACTGTCATCTTGCGATAACACCTCATCGCCGCAACGGAGCGCACCCCTGGGTGCCGCAGAGCGGGATGACGTGCGGGGGTGTGAGCCAGCCGACTTCCGGTCAGTGGACGCGCCACTACCCGTTCCTGCCGAAAGCCGCAGAATCGTGCAATCGCCAGTTCCGGGTGAGCCCGTGCACCGAGGGGTGTGTGCGGAGACGACTGTTGATCAACGGATTTGAGGAGGTGCGGCCCGATGTTGTCCGCCGAGGTGCGCGAGAAGCTCGCTGCTGAGCTGGCTGAGGCTGAGCGCAGCAGGGTTCCGATCTCGCCGTTGACCGACGGTCAGCCCGATATCGACGTGGTGGATGCCTACGAGATCCAGCTGATCAACATCCGGCAGCGGGTGGCTGAGGGGGCCCGGGTGATCGGCCACAAGGTGGGCCTGTCGTCGGAGGCGATGCAGAAGATGATGAACGTCGACGAGCCCGATTACGGGCATCTGCTCGACGACATGCAGGTCTTCGAGGACCGGCCGGTCCAGAGTGCGAACTACCTGTATCCGCGGGTGGAGGTCGAGGTGGGATTCATCCTGGCCGACGACCTGCCAGGAGCCGGTTGCACCGAGGACGACGTGCTCGCTGCCACCGCGGCGTTCGCCCCGGCCATCGAGCTCATCGACACGCGCATCACCAACTGGCAGATCAAGCTGTGCGACACCATCGCCGACAACGCCTCGTCGGCCGGCTGGGTGCTCGGCGAAGCCCGGGTCTCGCCCAAGGACGTCGACATCAAGGCCATCGACGCGGTGCTGACCAACAACGGGGAGGTCGTCGCCGAGGGGCGCAGTGACGCGGTGCTGGGCAATCCGGTCACCGCGGTGGCGTGGTTGGCCCGCAAGGTGGAGAGCTTCGGGGTGCGGTTACGGGCCGGCGACATCGTGTTGCCGGGTTCGTGCACCCGTGCGATAGATGCCCCGCCGGGCAGCCACTTCGTGGCCGAGTTCAGCGGGTTGGGTTCAGTACAACTGAGTTTCGAGTAAGGAGCCGCTCATGACTGACAAGAAGTCTGTGGCGATTGTGGGGTCGGGCAACATCAGCACCGACCTGCTGTACAAGTTGTTGCGTTCGGAGTGGCTGGAGCCACGCTGGATGATCGGCATCGATCCAGAGAGCGAAGGTCTGGCGCGGGCCCGCAAGTTGGGGCTCGAGACGTCGCACGAGGGAGTGGACTGGTTGCTGAACCAGTCCGAGAAGCCTGACATGGTGTTCGAGGCGACCAGTGCCTACGTGCATCGCGCCGCAGCGCCTCGCTACGCCGAGGCCGGCATCCGGGCCATCGACCTGACCCCGGCGGCGGTGGGTCCGGGGGTGATCCCGCCGGCGAATCTGGGTGAGCACCTGGATGCGCCCAACGTCAACATGGTGACCTGCGGGGGCCAGGCCACGATCCCGATCGTGCACGCTGTGTCGCGCGTGGTGGAGGTGCCTTACGGAGAGATCGTCGCGTCGGTGTCCTCGGCGTCGGCCGGCCCGGGTACCCGGGCCAACATCGACGAGTTCACCAAGACCACCAGTGCGGGGGTGCAGAACATCGGCGGCGCCAAGCGGGGCAAGGCCATCATCATCTTGAACCCGGCCGATCCTCCGATGATCATGCGCGACACCATCTTCTGCGCGATCCCCGAGGACGCCGACCGCGATGCGATCGCACAGTCCATCCGCGACGTCGTGGCAGAGGTGCAGACCTACGTTCCGGGCTACCGGCTGCTCAACGATCCGCAGTTCGACGATCCGTCGATGAACTCCGGAGGGCAGGCTGTGGTCACCACGTTCATCGAGGTGGAGGGTGCGGGCGACTACCTGCCGCCGTATGCGGGAAACCTGGACATCATGACCGCCGCGGCCACCAAGGTCGGCGAGGAGGTCGCCAAGAAGATGGCAGCAGCGAGCCTTTCCACGACAGGAGGCCAATCATGAGCACGCAGGACATCTACTTCGACCCCATGTGGGACATCCGGATGACCGACACGTCGCTGCGTGACGGCAGCCATCACAAACGCCACCAGTTCACCAAGGACGAGGTCGGCGCCATCGTCGCGGCGCTGGACACGGCCGGGGTGCCGGTCATCGAGGTGACCCACGGCGACGGGCTGGGCGGGTCGAGCTTCAACTACGGGTTCTCCAAGACCCCGGAGCAGGAGCTGATCAAACTGGCCGCCGAGACCGCCAAGGAATCGAAGATCGCCTTCCTGATGCTGCCCGGAGTGGGCACCAAGGAAGACATCAAGGAAGCGCAGAACAACGGCGGGTCGATCTGTCGCATCGCGACCCACTGCACCGAGGCCGACGTGTCGATCCAGCATTTCGGGCTGGCCCGCGAGCTCGGCTTGGAGACGGTCGGCTTTCTGATGATGAGCCACACCATCCCGCCGGAGAAACTGGCCGCGCAGGCGCGCATCATGGCCGATGCCGGCTGCCAGTGCGTCTATGTCGTCGACTCCGCGGGCGCGTTGGTGCTCGAGGGGGTCCGCGACCGGGTGGCTGCGCTGGTGGCCGAGCTCGGCGATGACGCCCAGGTCGGGTTTCATGGCCACGAGAATCTCGGCCTGGGGGTGGCGAACTCGATCGAGGCGGTGCGCGCCGGCGCCAAGCAGATCGACGGGTCGTGCCGCCGGTTCGGTGCCGGCGCCGGCAACGCCCCGGTCGAGGCGCTGATCGGGGTGTTCGACAAGATCGGCGTCAAGACCGGTATCGACTTCTTCGACATCGCCGACGCCGCCGAGGAGGTTGTCGCTCCGGCGATGCCCGCCGAGTGCCTGCTGGATCGCAACGCGCTGATCATGGGGTATTCGGGGGTGTACTCGAGCTTCCTCAAGCACGCCATCCGCCAGTCCGAGCGCTACGGGGTGCCCGCCCACCAGCTGCTGCACCGCGCGGGGCAGCGCAAACTGATCGGCGGCCAAGAGGACCAGCTGATCGACATCGCACTGGAGATCAAACGCGAGCACCTCTCCACAGAGACGGCCGGCGCGTAGACAGCAATGCTCAACGGCCCCGTTGGCGCAGCGTTCGCGAGTGAATGACGCTGTCTGAGAGGTCATCCCGCAGGCAGCCATGCACTCCTCCGTGCGTGGGGCTCTGGACTTCCCGTTCAGCGGTACGCTACGACGATCCGCGCGCAGCCTCATGACAAGCTGACCTTGAGGCGAGTAAGTGGAGGCCGTATCAAATGTCCGAACTGTTCATACCCGACTATGACTCGACGACACTCGTACGCTCGGTCACGGTCGAGATCGCTGCGCCCAGCAAGGTGGTGTGGGATGTCCTGACAGATCTCGATCAGTACCCCGAGTGGAATCCGTTCTGTCTGTCGGCGACTTCAACTCTGGAAATGGGCGCACCGGTTGAGATGGTGCTCGCCGACTACACAGGCGCCGGCGGCACTTTCATCAACGTCGAGTATGTGTGTGCGTTCGTACCGGAACGGCTCTTGTCCTGGGAACTCCGCGCAACTCCTGAATCGCCCTATGCCGCAAGGCGGGACCAAGTCATCGAACCCACTGCCGAGGGGAATTGCCAGTACTACTCCACGGATGCCTTCCTCGGTGAATTCGCTCGCGACATCATGACCGAAACAGGCGATTGGGTGAAATGCGCGTTCGATGACACTGCAGTTGCACTCAAACGCCGCAGCGAACTCGTACTTGCCGGGCTCCCGGCATCGAGCCCGCTATCAGGTCGATAGCCGCTTGCTCACAAACGAGGAACTTCGGGCAGCGCGGGGTCCGATCGCACCAGTTGAGACAGCGAGAACCTAGGCGCAGTGCACCTGCAATGAACTGATGCGGCTGCGGAGAAGCGCTGCCCGCCGAGTAGAAGGACAGAACTCATGACCACCGCCAAGCCGTTGGACGGGCGCGTCGCGTTGGTGACTGGCGCCGCGCGAGCTCAGGGACGCGCACACGCGCTCCGCCTCGCAATCGATGGCGCCGACATCATCGCGACAGACATCTGCGGGCCGGTTTGCGACAGCGTCACCTACCCGCCAGCGACCTCAGAGCAACTTGCAGAGACGGTGCGCGAAGTCGAAGCCACCGGTCGAAAGATCCTCGCGCGCACAGCTGATGTCCGCGATCTCGCCGCTCAACAACAGGTGGTCGCCGAGGGCATCGAGCAATTCGGACGACTCGACGTGTTGGTGGTCAATGCCGGCGTGCTGAGCTGGGGACGCCTGTTCGAGATGACCGAAGAGCAGTGGGACACCGTAATTCAGGTCAATTTGTCGGGCGCCTGGAAAACTGTGCGTGCAGCAGTACCGGCGATGATCGAGGCCGGCAACGGGGGATCGATCGTCATGGTGAGTTCGGTGGCGGGCCTCAAGGCGACACCGGGTAACGGACATTACTCGGCGTCCAAGCACGGCATTGTCGGACTCACCAATGCCCTCGCCTTGGAGGTTGGGGAATTCGGCATTCGTGTCAACTCGATTCATCCCTACTCGGTCGACACCCCGATGATCGAACACGGCGCGATGGCTGATCTGTTCACCAACCACCCGAGCTTTCTCCACAGCTTCGCTCCCATGCCTTTTCAGCCGCCGAGTCAAATTGCCGGGCAAGCCCGTCCAGGCTTCATGGCACCTGAGGACGTCTCCGATGTGGTCGCATGGCTTGCGAGTGACGCGTCGAATACCATCTCGGGTTCGCAGCTCGCCATCGACCGAGGCGTGATGAAGTACTAGATGTGGCCCGCTGCCGTTGACGAACACTGTCAGCGGTTGTACCGGGGGCTGATCTGCCGATGGAGGCTGAATCATCAGTGAAAGGACCATGTTTACCTAAAAACCGTGCCACTGAGCGGACTTCTCCACAGCGGATCGATCGGTACTCCTCCTAGCATCGCAAACATGCTGTCTGATCCCCTGGCGCGCGCGATCGCCGCAGCCGAAGAACTGGTTGCAACGGCACCACACATACAAGACGAAGCTGAACTGCTCGAGGGTCTTCAGTATTTGGCCGGCGGCATCTCCGCTTGCACACACCTCGCCTTCAATCAGCACCCGGACCACCCGTTTCTGCTCACGGGCACCGGACCGTTCACCAAGATGGGACTCGACAACCCGGACACGCTGTACTTCGGTACCAGGATGAAAGGCGGACGCGAGTATGTCGTCACCGGATCCCGTGGGACGACCACCGATCTCAGCTTTCAGTACCTCGCCGGCGAGTACACCGCAGACTCCGTCCCCGAAAGTGAAGTGGCTTTCGACGACCGAGAACTCGACATTGCCCCGGACGGAAGTTTCGAATGGCGATTCGAACCCAAGAGGTCGGGGCAGTTGGTGATCCGCGAGGTGTACAACGACTGGTCCGAGAGGCGGGGATCGCTGGCGGTGCACCGGACGGACACCGCCGGTACAGCGCCGCCGCGGCCGACCCGGGATGAGGTGCGGAACCAATTCCATAGCGCTGCAGATGAACTGATCAACCGCGTGCAGACCTGGCTCCAATTTCCCAAGTGGTTCTATCTCAACCTTCCGGTCAACACGTTGGTGGCGCCCCGCTCCACGCCCGGTGGATTGACCACGCAGTACTCCTCTGCCGGCCATTATGACATCAGTGAGGACCAGGCGTTGGTCATCTCGTTGCCGGCGAATGACGCCCCCTATCAGGGCTTTCAGCTGGGTAGCTTGTGGTACATCTCGTTGGATTACATCAACCACCAAACTTCGCTCAACGGCGCCCAGACCCAGATTGATCCAGACGGCATGATCAGGATCGTCGTCGCCGACCAAAACCCTGGAGTAACGAACTGGGTCGAAACGTTGGGCCATACCCGCGGATATCTGCAGTTCCGGTGGCAGCGATTGGCGCGGGAGATGACGGCGGCCGACGGTCCGAGGGTCGAGGTGGTCGAATTCGCCGCGGTTCCCGACGCGCTCCCCTTCTACGAGAGCAACAAAATCTCCGAAGGCGACTGGCTAGAGCGAATCGCGCTGCGTCAGAGGCAAATCGGCCAGAGGATGTTGGGTTGACAACGTGGCTGAGCTGCTGAGCGACGCCGTCGTTGTGATCACCGGGGTGGGCCCCGGGTTGGGCACCACGCTTGCGCGTCGATGTGCCGACGAGGGTGCCAACCTGGTTCTCGTCGCGCGGACCGCCGCCCGCATCGAGGAGTTGGCACGAGACATCATCGCCTCGGGAGGACGGGCGTTGGCCGTGCCCACCGACATCACCATAGAGTCCGATGTCGAAAACCTGGTCCAGACCGCAACCGCTACGTACGGCAGGGTCGACGCCTTGATCAACAACGCCTTCTTGTATCCGTCGATGAAGCCGTTTTCCGGTACCGACTTCTCCCACCTCAGAGATTCTCTCGAGCTGACCGTGCTCGGCGCGTTGCGGACGACCCAGGCGTTCACACCTGCGCTCGCCCAATCAGGCGGCTCGATAGTCAATCTGAGCTCGATGGTCATTCGACATTCCGACCCGACATACGGTCCGTACAAGTTGGCCAAGTCGGCGCTGCTGGCGATGTCTCAGTCACTGGCCAGCGAGCTCGGACCGTTGGGCGTTCGAGTCAATTCGGTAGCTCCCGGATACATCTGGGGCCAGGTCCTCAAGGACTACTTCGCACAACAAGCCCGAGACGCCGGTTGCTCGATCGACGACGTGTACAACGCCGCCGCGGCAGGCTCCGACCTGAAGCGGTTGGTGACCGAAGACGACGTCGCCTCGGCGATCCTCTTCTTCATCAGCGAAATGGCCTCTGGCATCACCGGCCAAACCCTCGACGTCAACTGTGGGGAGTATAAATCGTGACAACAAGAGCCGACGTCGGCACGGTGGACGACCTATGCGGCGAAGCGATCGACAAAGCCGGTCATGACGACTTCGGCAGCGATGAGGACAACTTTCGCGGCGCTTTGGAGGTCCTGCTGGACTCGTACCGCAAAGAGGCAGATTTCACTCCCTTGGGTGCTGCCATGACGCGGCACTATCTCCTCGGCGGGCTGGTTGCGAGACTGCTCAGTGAGGCGGCCTGGAAAAACTATCCGGCTTCGACGAACATTGCGATCGAGCGTCCGATATTCGTCACCGGCTTGCCCCGCACTGGCACCACCGCACTCCACCGACTCCTCGGCGCAGACCCCGCTCACCAGGGACTTGAACTCTGGCTCGCCGAGTATCCTCAACCCCGTCCTGCCCGCGAGGAGTGGGAGGCCTACCCCGAGTACCGCCGGTTGCGTGCCTACTACGCGAAGGCGAACCGAGAGAATCCGGATTTCATGGGGCTGCACTACATTGCCGAGGATGTTCTCGAAGAATGCTGGCAGCTGCTCCGCCAATCCATCCATTCCGTGTCGTACGAATCGCTGGCGCACATCCCGAGTTATGCACAGTGGCTGCAGAAGCAGGACTGGACGCCTTCTTATCGAAGGCACCGTCGCAACCTGCAGCTGATCGGCGTCAACGACGTGGGGAAGCGCTGGGTGCTCAAGAATCCCAGTCATCTGTTCTCGCTGGACGCCATACTGACGGTTTACCCGGACGCACTGATCGTGCAGTGCCACCGTCCCCCAGAGACTCTGCTCGCATCGATGTGTTCACTAGCGCAACACTCCACCGAAGGTTGGTCAAACACTTTCATCGGCCCGCAGATCGGCAAGGACATCCTCGACACCTGGTCCGGGGGAATCGAAAGATTCAGGCAGGCCCGCGCGTCGCACAACCCCGATCAGTTCTACGATGTCGACTACTTCGAATTCGTGGCGGACCCCGTGGCGACGGCCTACAGCGTTTATCGGCACTTCGGACTGCCGCTGACGGACGAGGCCAGGCTTGCCATCGAGCAGACCGCTACACAGGGCAGAGAAGGCCCGGGTGCGCCCAGGCACCGTTACTTTCTCACTGACTACGGATTAACTGCCGAGCAGGTCAGAGCGCGATTCCCGGCAGGCAGCGGTACTGCGGTCTGAATCGGCGGCAAAACGAAAGTCCGCCCATGCCGCGCCAGAGCTCGTCCAGCCGCGGGTGCTGGGTGATACCTCGGCGCGGTCCGCGACAGGTCAGAGACGGAACGTGCCGCATCCTTGCTGCGTCCGGAGAGAGTCTCTCGTGGGGGCTCGTATCGGGGTCCGTGCTCGCCGACCTCGCGTCGACCCATCGGGCACTGGCCTGACACGCGGGAATGAATTCGTGCCCGAGTGCACTTGAGTGGGTCATGACGTTTCAACTCGGCGAGAACTCGGCATTGCTCAAACCCGTTCAGGTCGGAGATACCGTCGCCGCGAACCGGATCTTCATGGCGCCGTTGACCAGAACGCGCGCCGAGGCCGACGCGACCCCGTCCGAACTTGCCGCCACCTACTACGCGCAGCGCGCCTCCGCCGGGCTGATCATCAGTGAGGCGACGGCTGTCTCGCGTGGGGCCAACGGTGCATACGGCAACACCCCGGGCATCTACACCGATCGCCACCAGCAGCGCTGGGCCGAGATCGCCAACGCGGTGCACGCCGAAGGTGGCCGCATGTTCGTGCAGTTGTGGCACGTCGGCCGGATGGCCCACCCGGACATCAGCGGCGTGGAGACGGTGGGTCCGTCGCCGGTCGCGGCTCAACTGTCCGCACATACCCCCGAGGGCAAGAAACCACTGCCGGTCCCGCGTGCGCTGACTCCCGACGAGATCGCCGCGATCGTCGACGACTTCCGCGCCGCGGCGCGCCGCGCGATCGACGCGGGAATGGATGGCGTGGAGATCCACTCGGCCAACGGGTATCTGCTCCACGAATTCCTGTCCGACGTCGTCAATCAGCGCACCGACGTGTACGGAGGCTCTGCGCAGAACCGGGCCAGGTTCACCGCCGAGGTCGTCGAGGCGGTCGCCGCGGAGATCGGCCCGCAGCGCGTCGGGCTGCGGATCTCACCCGGGAACGGAGCGGGGGACATGCGTGAGATCGACGACGTCAGCGCCTACGACGCGCTGCTCTGCCGGATCGCCTCGCTCGACATCGCCTACCTGCACCTGCTCATCCAGCCTTCCCAGCCGGCGTTTGCCACGTTGCGCACCCAGTGGGCCGGGACGCTGCTGCTGAACACGCCGCGGGACGTCGACAGCGATTTCGCCGAGCTGGAGAATCTGGCCGACTGGGGCGTCATCAGCGCCGCGGTGGTGGGTCGGGCGTTCCTCGCCAATCCGGATCTGCTGCTTCGGCTGCGCGCCGGCGCACCGCTCAACGAACCGGACGCGACCACGTTCTATGCTGCCGGGCCGCACGGCTACACCGATTACCCCACCCTCACCGAATCGGTGACATCACCGTCAGCATGACCGATGGCAGGTGTGCGAGACCGCGCGCGTGGGAACACCGCTGCCATGGCTACCTACCGAGTGCTCAACCCCAAAGGTGACGTCGTCGACACGAAGGACATCGAGAGCGCGGACGACGCGCATGCCTGGTTCGTCGACCAGAAGGCCGACAACTCCGAGTTGGGCTGGCGCATCGAAGTCCAGCACGACGGCGAGTGGGCCTTCTTCGACGACAGCGAGGGCAGCCCGGACTAGCGGCGACGCCCGCCCCTGGATCTTCCGAACTCGCACGATCCCGCCGGGATCGTGCGAGTTCGTCTGTTCGGGCTCTCCGGGGCCCAACCAACGGGTTGGGCGAGGCTGCTAGCATCGCGGGCAGAGGAGCAGCCTCCCCGCGGACCGGGCTGTCCACAGGTCCGCGGTTCCCTGAACAGGACCTGGAGACACACATGTCCGAAGAAGCCTTCATCTACGAGGCGATCCGCACGCCTCGCGGCAAGCAACGCAACGGGTCGCTCAACGAGATCAAGCCGGTCAACCTCGTCGTCGGTCTGATCGACGAGATCCGGTCGCGTTACCCCGACCTGGACGAGACCCTGATCAGCGACGTCATCCTCGGCTGCGTGTCGCCCGTCGGCGACCAGGGCGGCGATATCGCCCGCACTGCCGGCCTGGTGGCGGGCCTTCCGGAGACCACCGGCGGCTTCCAGCTCAACCGGTTCTGTGCCTCCGGGCTGGAAGCGGTGAACCTGGGTGCGCAGAAGGTGCGCTCCGGCTGGGACGACCTGGTGATCACCGGCGGCGTCGAATCGATGAGCCGGGTCCCGATGGGCTCCGACGGCGGCGCGTGGGCCAGCGACCCCGAAACCAACTACCGCATCGGCTTCGTGCCGCAGGGCATCGGCGCCGACCTGATCGCCACGATCGAGGGCTTCTCCCGCGACGACGTCGACGCCTACGCGCTGCGCAGCCAGCAGAAGGCCGCCGCGGCCTGGTCCGGCGGCTACTTCGCCAAGTCCGTGGTGCCGGTCAAGGACCAGAACGGTCTGGTCGTGCTCGACCATGACGAGCACATGCGCCCCGACACCACGATGGAGGGTCTGGCCAAGCTCAAGACCGCGTTCGACGGTGTCGGCGCGATGGGCGGGTTCGACGATGTGGCGCTGCAGAAGTACCACTACGTGGAGAAGATCAACCACGTCCACACCGGCGGCAACAGCTCGGGCATCGTCGACGGCGCCGCGCTGGTGCTGATCGGTTCCGAGTCCGCAGGCAAGGCCGCCGGCCTGACCCCGCGCGCCCGTGTCGTGGCCACCGCGACCAGCGGCGCCGACCCGGTCATCATGCTCACCGGGCCGACCCCGGCCACCCGCAAGGTGCTCGACCGCGCCGGCCTCACGGTCGACGACATCGACCTGTTCGAGCTGAACGAGGCATTCGCCTCGGTGGTGCTGAAGTTCCAGAAGGATCTCAACATCCCCGACGAGAAGCTCAACGTCAACGGTGGTGCCATCGCGATGGGCCACCCGCTGGGCGCCACCGGCGCCATGATCACCGGCACCATGGTCGACGAGCTCGAGCGGCGCAACGCGCGGCGCGCGCTGATCACGCTGTGCATCGGCGGCGGCATGGGCGTCGCGACCATCATCGAGCGAGTCTGATCCGGGCGTCGAGGAGAAACGAACAACAATGGCAGAGAACACCATTCAGTGGGACAAGGATGCCGACGGCATCGTCACCCTGACGCTGGACGACCCGACCGGTTCGGCCAACGTGATGAACGAGCATTACAAGGAATCCATGCACAACGCCGTGGAGCGGCTTGTGGCAGAGCAGGATTCGATCACCGGTGTGGTGATCGCCAGCGCGAAGAAGACCTTCTTCGCCGGCGGTGACCTCAAGGGCATGATGAACGTCGGCCCCGACAACGCCGCCGAGTCCTTCGCCGAGGTCGAGTTCATCAAGGCCGACCTGCGCACGCTGGAGACCCTCGGCAAGCCGGTGGTCGCCGCCATCAACGGCGCCGCTTTGGGCGGCGGTCTGGAGATCGCGCTCGCGTGTCACCACCGCATCGCCGCCGACGTCAAGGGCGTGGTCATCGGCCTGCCCGAGGTGACGCTGGGCCTGCTGCCCGGCGGCGGTGGCGTTGCGCGCACCGTGCGGATGTTCGGCATCCAGAAAGC
Organism: Mycobacterium sp. G7A2; assembly: GCF_041902445.1. Lineage (NCBI taxonomy): Bacteria > Bacillati > Actinomycetota > Actinomycetes > Mycobacteriales > Mycobacteriaceae > Mycobacterium > Mycobacterium sp. G7A2. The sequence goes on from NZ_CP169251.1 coordinate 1,033,933, forward strand.
CTTCATGGAGGTGCTCTCCCAGGGCACCCGGTTCAAGCCCGGTAAGGCCAAGGAGATCGGCCTGGTCGACGAACTCGTCGGCAGCGTCGACGAGCTGGTCCCGGCCGCCAAGGCGTGGATCAAAGCCAATCCGGACGCGCACACCCAGCCGTGGGACCAGAAGGGCTACAAGATGCCCGGCGGCACCCCCTCGCACCCGGCGCTCGCCTCGATCCTGCCGTCGTTCCCGGCGCTGCTGAAGAAGCAGCTCAAGGGTGCGCCGATGCCCGCCCCCCGGGCCATCCTGGATGCTGCGGTCGAGGGCGCGCAGGTGGACTTCGACACCGCCACCCGCATCGAGAGCCGCTACTTCACCTCGCTGGTCACCGGCCAGACCGCCAAGAACATGATCCAGGCGTTCTTCTTGGATCTGCAGCACATCAACGGTGGCGGCTCACGGCCGGACGGCATCGAGCCGGTCAAGATCAACAAGATCGGCGTGCTGGGTGCCGGAATGATGGGCGCCGGTATCGCCTACGTCTCGGCCAAGGCCGGTTACGACGTCGTCCTCAAGGACGTCTCGATCGAGGCGGCCGAGAAGGGCAAGGGTTACTCGGAGAAGCTGGAAGCCAAGGCGCTCGAACGGGGCAAGACCACCCAGGAGAAGTCCGACGCGCTGCTGGCCCGCATCACCCCGACCGCCGATCCGCAGGACCTCAAGGGTGTCGATTTCGTCATCGAGGCCGTGTTCGAGAACCAGGAACTCAAGCACAAGGTGTTCCAGGAGATCGAAGACATCGTCGAGCCGAACGCGGTGCTGGGTTCGAACACCTCCACGCTTCCCATCACCGGGCTGGCCACCGGAGTGAAGCGCCAGGAGGACTTCATCGGCGTCCACTTCTTCTCCCCGGTCGACAAGATGCCGCTGGTGGAGATCATCAAGGGGGAGAAGACCTCCGATGAGGCGCTGGCCCGGGTGTTCGACTACACGCTGGCCATCGGTAAGACGCCGATCGTGGTCAACGACAGCCGCGGCTTCTTCACCTCCCGCGTCATCGGCACCTTCGTCAACGAGGCGCTGGCGATGCTGGGTGAGGGCGTACCTGCAGCCAGCATCGAGCAGGCGGGTTCTCAGGCCGGATACCCGGCCCCGCCGCTGCAGCTCTCCGACGAGCTGAACCTGGAGCTGATGCAGAAGATCGCCACCGCCACCCGCCAGGGTGTCGAGGAGGCCGGTGGCACCTACGAGCCGCACCCGGCCGAAGCCGTGGTCGACAAGATGATCGAGATCGGCCGTCCGTCGCGACTCAAGGGCGCCGGGTTCTACGAGTACGTCGACGGCAAGCGGGTCGGGCTGTGGGAAGGTCTGGCCGACACCTTCAAGTCAGGCAGCGCAGAGATTCCGCTGCAGGACATGATCGACCGGATGCTGTTCGCCGAGGCGCTGGAGACCCAGAAATGCCTGGACGAGGGTGTGCTCACCTCGACCGCTGACGCCAACATCGGCTCCATCATGGGCATCGGGTTCCCGCCGTACACCGGTGGCTCGGCCCAGTTCATCGTCGGCTATCAGGGCGCCGGCGGAATCGGCAAGGCGGCGTTCGTCGCCCGCGCCAAGGAATTGGCCGCCAAGTACGGCGAGCGGTTCACCCCGCCGGATTCGCTGCTGTCCTAACCCGAATCGACCAACAGCCCCCGGTACGCCGGGGGCTGTTGCGTATGGTGAAGCGGTGCCGGAGGGGTTTACCGAAAGGTTCGCGGCGGCGCTCGCGGGCTACGGCGGGGAGCCGTGCATCGAGTTCGAAGGTTGCTGGTACTCGGGCGACTACATCACCGCCTATGGTCGGGCTGTCGCCTCGGCGCTTCGGCGCGCCGGGGTGGCTGATGACGCGCCGGTGGGCCTGGTGGTTCGCAACCGCCTCCAGCACGCCGCGGTGATCGCGGGATGTCTGGCCGCGGGGCGTGCCGTCTCGATGATCTATTCGTTCCAGTCAGCCGAGGCCATCGCCCACGACATCGAGAACCTGGCCCTTGCGGCGGTGGTGGCCGACCGCGAGGACTGGACCGACCCGGTAAGAGGTGCGGCGTCATCGGCTGGGTCCGCCGGACTCGCGCTCTCTGAGACAGAACCGACCGTGGATCCGGTACCCGGTCTCGAGCGCTGCGATTCGGCACGTCGGCACGCCGAAGCCGAAGACGGTGTGGCACTACAAATCCTGACCAGCGGCACCACCGGGCCGCCCAAGCGGCAATCCATCCGCACGGCCGTGCTCGAGCGGACCGTCTTCAGCGTGACGGCCGGTGAGCGCGCCCCAGCGGATGCGCCGCCGGAGTTCGCGTACTGGCAGTTCGGTGGGATAGGGGTGTGTCAGCTGATCGCAGGCCTGTACAACGGGCGCCGGATCGCCATGCTCGAGCGGTTCTCCGTCGAGGCTTGGGTCGACGTCGTACGCCGGCACCGGGTGGTCCGCGCCGGGGTGCAGCCGGCGGTCATCCGCATGCTGCTCGACGCCGACGTACCCAAAAGCCATCTCGCCTCGCTGGATTTCTTGATCAGCGCCTCCGGGCCGCTGGATCCCGAGACGCGCGACGAGTTCGAGCGGCGCTACCAGGTGCCCATCAGGTTGGCCTACGGTGCAACGGAATTCGCCGGATCGTTGTGCGCGTGGACGCCGGAGATGCTCGATGAGTTCGCCCAGACCAAGCGTGACAGCGTGGGGCGGGCCCTGCCCGACACCCAACTGCGGATCGTCGACCCCGACACGGGCGCCGAAGTTGCCTCCGGGGAGCCCGGGCTGTTGGAGGCCAAGGTGGCGCCGATCGGGCCTAATTGGATACGCACCACCGACATCGCCAGCATCGACTCCGACGGGTTCGTCACCCTGCACGGAAGGGCTGACGGCGCGATCATTCGCGGCGGCTTCAAGATTCTTCCGGAGACCGTTCGGCGCGTGCTGATCTCGCACCCCGGAGTGCGAGACGCATGCGTGGTCGGAGTGGACGACGCCCGCTTGGGGCAGGTGCCGTTCGCCGCCGTGGAGGTGGTCCCTGGCGCTGAGCCTTCGGCAGAGGAATTGAAAGACCTGGTGCGACGGACGCTTCCGGTCTACAACGTGCCCGTCGCCGTCGTGGTAGTCGGGGAGCTGCCACGCACGCCGGCGCTCAAGGTCAGTCTGCGCGACGTCGCCGCGCTGTACCCGGGCGGGTAGCGCTACACGGCTCCGAGATCAGCCGAGAGCCAGTGCTGCGGCTCGAGCACGATCAGCACGTTCTCACCGAGCTCACGGCGGGCGTAGTCGAGGTACCCGTCGACCTTTTCCGGTGCCAGGTAGCGCTCGGTCATCTCGACCAGTTGGTCGTCGGTGGCAGCCTCGATCCGGCTGACCGGCCCGTCCACGGCGACGTAGCGCACCGTCGGCTCGGACCGTTCAACCATCAGCGACAAGTATCCCGCGGCCTCGATGAGTTGGTGTTTGCGTGAGCCGGCCCCGGTCAGCACCCACGGCTGGCCGCCAGGGCTGTACTGATACCAGATCGGCACCGTCAGCGGCCCACGGTCACCTCCGGCGTTCACCGACAGTGCCGCGACGTGCGGCTCAGCGAGGAACTGCTCACGTTCATCTCTGGAAAGAGCCATGGTGCGACAGTAGCGTCGACATCCGACACTGCCTTTCAGCGCGAGCGCCTACTGTCGTACCCATGCGCTTCGGATTGTTCATTCCCCAGGGTTGGCGACTCGATCTGGTCGGTATCGACCCGGGTGAACAGTGGCCGGTGATGCGCGACCTCGCCACCTACGTCGACGGCAGGGACGCGTGGGATTCGCTGTGGGTGTACGACCACTTCCACACCGTGCCGGTCCCCACCCACGAGGCGACGCATGAAGCGTGGTCGTTGATGGCGGCATACGCGGCCACGACCTCACGGATCAAGCTCGGTCAGATGTGCACGGCAATGAGCTACCGCAATCCGGCGTACCTGGCCAAGGTGGCCGCGACCACCGACCTGATCTCTGGTGGGCGCGTGCAGATGGGCATCGGCGGCGGCTGGTACGAGCACGAGTGGCGGGCCTACGGCTACGGCTTTCCCACTGCGGGTGTCCGGTTGGGCCGGTTGGACGAAGGTGTCCAGATCATGCGCGACGCCTGGCGCGAGGGCGTCGTCAGCTTCGACGGCAAGCATTACCAGGTCGACGGCGCCATCGTCGAGCCCAAGCCTTTGCAGGAAGGCGGCATACCGCTGTGGATCGCCGGGGGTGGTGAAAAGGTGACGTTGCGCATCGCGGCGAAGTACGCGCAATACACCAACTTCACTTCTGAGCCCGAAGGGTTTGCGCACAAGTCGGAGATCCTGGCCGGCCATTGTCGAGATGTCGGCACCGATTACGACCGCATCGTGCGTTCGGCGAACATCAATGTCGTCGTGGGTGCCACGGAGGCCGAGGTCAGCGAACGATTGCAGCGGGTGCGCTCCCGGATGGTCGAGCTGGCCGGGGACGATGCGGCGGACGCGATGATCGCCGCCACGAGCACCCCCCAAGCCGGCGCAGGCACCCCAGAGCAGCTGGTCGAGGCCATCGGAAGGCTCCGCAACCTTGGATGCCAGTACCTCATCTGCTATTTCCCGGAGGCTGCCTACGATCGCTCCGGCATCGACCTGTTCGAGCGCGAAGTCATCGCAGCGATCGGCCAAGCATCAGGTCACTGACCGATTTTCGCGAACGATAGTTTCGTCGGTCGCGTCCTGAACCACTGTTGAACTGCGTATTTGCGTCTCGCAAATACATTGACATGCAACTATCTGATTCTCTTCGCAAAGACCGACGCAAATATTGTTACGTACGTCACCCCGTTCGCTTAGGCTCAGATCTGTGACGTTCGCGTCAAACAGTCGGCGCATCTTTCAGCAAACCGGTTGACACCGGTCTGGACAGGTCGGGGAGCGGCAATGGCGCTGCGGTTCACGAGGCTGAACCGAGTCGGCACACCGCCCTAAGGGCGCTCGGCTCAACTTCTTCATGCCGGGCGCTGCCCAGAGGATGCGGCCTCCGGTTATCAGCAAAAACCAACCGGAGGACCCATGTGTGCCACGCCGTGTCATCGTCGTGCCCAAAAAAAGTCGGAAAGCTCGCCCGACCTCACCTTCTGGTTAGCTGAAGACACCCTGCAGCGAAATCGTTCTGGGCGATCCCCGAGACACGTGCGACGAGACTCGTCCCGGTTCGCCGGGTATGTCGGTCGAGTCGGCGCGTTAGCTGTGGCGTTGGGGGTGGGCTTCGCCGTGGCGAACTCCTCCGCGGTCGCTCACGCGGACAGCGAGTCGGAGCCGTCGGCGTCTCCTGGATCTGAGAACGACGCCGATTCGTCGTCTGCCGGTACCAGTGAGTCTTCAAAGCAGAGCGACGACGCCACGGACGATGGTGACGAGAGCGGTGAAGAGCCGGCTGACGATGCCGGCCTCGACGACGAAACCGTAGGCGGGGAAGTCGCGACGGATGACGAATCCGAGGATTCGGACCTCACTGGCGAGGCCGACGAAGAAGACCCCGTGGTCGACGAAGTCGAAGAACCGGCCGATGCCGATGGCGGTGTCGATGCGGATCAGACCGCCACTTCACCGCCCGCTGGTGAAGAGTCTTCGGCGTCCGTCGACGGCGCGGTTGAGGAGCAGTCGGGTGACGTCGTTGTCGATGATGATGCCAATGCGGAGAGTGCGGCGCCGGATGTCGAGGAACTGACCGAGGTCGATGAGGATGTCGCCGCCGGCGCCGTCGAGGAAACCACCGCTGAGACGGTCAGCGATCTGGTCGAGGTGGAAGTACCGGCAACCGACGAGAACGCCATTCCATTGGCGTCCGCCGCAACAACCGAAGAGGCAACCACCGAAGAGGTCGACGTCCTCACGACGGTGGTGTCGAGCGTCCTGTCGCCATTTGCGGATCCCGAGGCCCCCGCACCGACGCCGTGGTTCGATGCGCTGCTGGCCTGGGTGCGCCGCCAGATCACCCACACGTTCTTCAACGAAAGTCCCGAATGGGGGCCGATCGAAGGCCGTCAGGTCGTCACCGGCCAGGTGCTGTTCGACCTCAATGCATTCGACCCCAACGGGGACCCGTTGACCTACAAGATCAGTCAACCTGAGCACGGTCTTGTGGTCAGAGATCCATTGTCCGGCGAGTTCATCTACACGCCAACGACAGTGGTCACCGGTGAGCCTCTGACCGACAGTTTCAAGGTGGTCATCAGCGACTCGGGCGAGCACCTCAAGGGTTTGGTCGGGCTGGTACAAGGCGTATTCCACTTCCTCGCGCGGGCCGTCGGTCTCGCCGAACCTGATGAAGTCGCGCTGATGGTGAACGTGACGGTCAATCCGATCGTCGAGGTCCCACCCGTGATCGTCGCCACTCCTGCTGCTCTGGGCTTCAATGGCGAACCGATCGTCGTCAGCCCCGTTCTGGTTATCACTGACCGGGTCCGTCAGATTAACGGTGTAAGCGGCATCTTCGGTTAGGTGGTTTCGCTGCCCGGCATGCGGTCGGCGAAGGTGATCGCGAAGGCGTTCAGTGCTGGTTTCCAGCGCATGGTCCATCGCTTCTGTCCGGTCCCGGTCGGGTCCAGTGACCGGGTGACCAAGTATAGGCATTTCAGCGCTGCCTGCTCGGTCGGGAAATGACCGCGGGCCCGGACAGCGCGCCGGTAGCGGGCGTTCAACGATTCAATGGCGTTGGTCGAACAGATCACCTTCCTTATCTCGGTGTCGTAGTCCAGGAACGGTATGAATTCACTCCAGGCGTTGCGCCACAACCTAATTGCTGCCGGATATCGGTTACCCCACTCGGCCTCGAACGCGTCCAGCGCCGCCGCTGCAGCCTCAGCGTTGACCGCGGTGTAGATCGGTCGCAACGCCTTGGCGATCGCGTCGCGGTGCTGGCGCCCGGCGTAGCGGAACGTGCCGCGGATCAAATGGATGACACACGTCTGCACGACCGTGTCGGGAAACGCCGCGCCTACCGATTGCGGCAACCCTTTGAGTCCGTCGCAGACCAGGAAGAAGATGTCGGCCACCCCGCGGTTCTTCAACTCGGTCAGCACGGCCAGCCAGTACTTGGCCGACTCCCCGTCGCCCTCGCCGGCCCACATCCCCAGTACGTCGCGGTGCCCGGCCAGATCCACCCCGATTGCCGCGTAGACCGGGCGGGGGCCGACCTGGCCGTCGCGGATCTTGACGTGCAGGGCGTCGATGAACACCGCGGCGTACACGCGCTCCAGCGGGCGGGTGTGCCAGGCAGTCATCTCCTCGACCACACGGTCAGTGATCCGACTGATCGTGTCCTTGGAGACTGCCGCACCGTAGATGTCGGCGAAATGGGCGCTGATCTCGCCGGTGGTCAGCCCGCGGGCATACAACGACAACACCACCTCATCAACATCGGTCAGGCGGCGTTGACGCTTCTTGACGATCTCGGGTTCGAAGCTGCCCGCCCGGTCGCGCGGCACATCGATCTCGATCTGCCCGCACGCATCGGTGAGCACGGTCTTAGCACGGGTTCCGTTGCGGGAGTTGCCCGAGCCGTACCCGGCCGGATCGTGACGGTCATAGCCCAGATGCTCGGACAATTCCTCGTCCAGGGCGGTCTCGATGACCGTCTTGGTCATCGCCTTGAGCAACCCACCCGGACCGGTCAGCGATACGCCGGCCTCGCGGGCCTGACGCACCAGCTCCCGGGCGACCTCGAGCTCGTCGACCTCACGGCTATCCGGGACTGCAATGGCCGCTGCGGCGGCCTCATCATCGGGATTCTGTGATAGCTCCACAGCCACGACAGTTTCGGTCATCATGCGACCTTTCCGGCCCCGACACACCGGGGCCGATCAGGCCGTTTACACCCTTACTGCGACAGTCCCCACTGACCTGGATTCGGAGGCGTTGTCGTCGGCGACGGTGACGATCGGTGATCCCGATTCCGGTGATGTGCTCGACTACGACACATCACTGCTGCCGGAGGACGTGTCCGCGGAGTTCTCCGGCGGGGTATTGACGATCACGGGGTCGGCGTCGGTGGCGCAGTATCAGCAGTTGTTGGCGTCGGTGACGTTGACTGCTGCTGGAGCTGGCGTAAAGACAGTGTCATTCAGGGTTGTTGACGCGCAGGGCAATCCGAATGCGGTGCCTGCCGCCACGGTGGTGACGGTGGTGGGTGTGCCGGGTGCGGTGGTGGCTCCGGTGGTGGTGGCGACACCGGTGGCTGCCGGGGTGGTGGGTTCGCCGGTGGTGGTGAGCCCGGTTGTGGTGATTACTGACCTGGATTCGGAGGCGTTGTCGTCGGCGACGGTGACAGTGGATGGCGCTGACGATGTGCTGGGCTATGACGACGATCTCGTGCCCTCGGGCGTCACGGCTGAATTCTCCGGTGGGGTGTTGACGTTCACCGGTTCGGCTTCGGTGGCCGAGTATCAGCAGCTTTTGGCGTCGGTCACGCTCACGTCGGGTTCTGCGGGTGTGACGACGGTGTCGTTCAGGGTTGTTGACGCGCAGGGCAATCCGAATGCGGTGCCTGCGGCCACGGTGGTGACGGTGGTGGGTGTGCCGGGTGCGGTGGTGGCTCCGGTGGTGGTGGCGACACCGGTGGCTGCCGGGGTGGTGGGTTCGCCGGTGGTGGTGAGCCCGATCCTGGTGATCACAGATCTGGATTCGGAGGCGTTGTCTTCAGCGACGGTGACCGTCGATGACGCCGACGACGTCTTGAGTTACGACGTTGATCTGTTGCCGGAGAACGTGTCTGCCGAGTTCTCCGGTGGGATGTTGACGTTCACCGGTTCGGCGTCGGTGGTGCAGTATCAGCAGTTGTTGGCGTCGGTGACGTTGACTGCTGCTGGAGCCGGTGTGTCGACGGTGTCGTTTGCGGTTGTTGATGCGCAGGGTAATGCCAGCGCGTTGCCCGCGGCGACGGTGGTGACGGTGGTGGGTGTGCCGGGTGCGGTGGTGGCTCCGGTGGTGGTGGCGACACCGGTGGCTGCCGGGGTGGTGGGTTCGCCGGTGGTGGTGAGCCCGGTTGTGGTCATCACTGACCTGGATTCGGAGGCGTTGTCGTCGGCGACGGTGACGATCGGTGATCCTGAGTCCAGCGATGTGCTCGACTTTGACACATCACTGCTGCCGGAGAACGTGTCTGCCGAGTTCTCCGGTGGGATGTTGACGTTCACCGGTTCGGCGTCGGTGGTGCAGTATCAGCAGTTGTTGGCGTCGGTGACGTTGACTGCTGCTGGAGCCGGTGTGTCGACGGTGTCGTTTGCGGTTGTTGATGCGCAGGGTAATGCCAGCGCGTTGCCCGCGGCGACGGTGGTGACGGTGGTGGGTGTGCCGGGTGCGGTGGTGGCTCCGGTGGTGGTGGCGACACCGGTGGCTGCCGGGGTGGTGGGTTCGCCGGTGGTGGTGAGCCCGATCCTGGTGATCACAGATCTGGATTCGGAGGCGTTGTCGTCAGCGACGGTGACGATCGGTGATTCTGAGTCCAGCGATGTGCTCGACTTTGACACATCGCTTCTGCCTGAGGACGTTTCAGCTGAGTTCTCCGGTGGGGTGTTGAGGTTCACCGGTTCGGCGTCGGTGTCGGAGTATCAGCAGTTGTTGGCGTCGGTGACGTTGACTGCTGCTGGAGCCGGTGTGTCGACGGTGTCGTTTGCGGTTGTTGATGCGCAGGGTAATGCCAGCGCGTTGCCCGCGGCGACGGTGGTGACGGTGGTGGGTGTGCCGGGTGCGGTGGTGGCTCCGGTGGTGGTGGCGACACCGGTGGCTGCCGGGGTGGTGGGTTCGCCGGTGGTGGTGAGCCCCGCTCTGGTCATCACAGATCTGGATTCCGAATCGCTGTCCTCGGCGACGGTGACGATCGGCGACTTCGATGCTGGCGATGTGCTTGGCCACGATGCCAGTCTGCTGCCGGGGACGGTGTCTGCGGTATTCACCGACGGGTTGTTGACGTTTACCGGCGCGGCGTCGGTGGCTGAGTACGAACAGTTGTTGAGGTCGGTGACGTTGACTTCGAACACCGTTGGGGTGAAGGCCGTCTCCTTTGAGGTGGTGGACAGCTCGGGTGCTACCAGTGCGTTGCCGGCGGCGACGTTGGTGACGGTGGTGGGTGTGCCGGGTGCGGTGGTGGCGCCGGTGGTGGTGGCGACACCGGTGGCAGCCGGGGTCGCGGGTTCGCCGGTGGTGGTGAGCCCGATCCTGGTGATCACGGATCTAGATTCGGAGTCGTTGTCGTCGGCGACGGTGTCGATCGGTGATCCTGACTCGGGTGGTGTGCTCGACTATGACACATCACTGCTGCCGGAGGACGTGTCCGCTGAGTTCTCCGGTGGGGTGTTGACGTTCACGGGGTCGGCTTCGGTGTCGGAGTATCGGCAGTTGTTGGCGTCGGTGACGTTGACTGCTGCTGGAGCCGGCGTGTCGACGGTGTCGTTCGCGGTGACCGACGCGCAAGGCAATCCGAACGGGGTGCCGGCGGCCACGGTGGTGACGGTGGTGGGTGTGCCGGGTGCGGTGGTGGCGCCGGTGGTGGTGGCCACGCCGGTGGCTGCCGGGGTGGTGGGTTCGCCGGTGGTGGTGAGCTCGGTTGTGGTGATCACGGATTTGGATTCGGAGTCGTTGTCGTCGGCCACGGTGACGGTCGATGACGCTAACGACCTGCTGGGCTTTGACGTCGATTTCTTGCCTGACGACGTCACGGCTGAGTTCGTCGGTGGGGTGTTGACGTTCACCGGAGCTGCTTCGGTGTCGGAGTATCAACAGCTTTTGTCATCGGTCACGCTTTCTTCAGAGACGGCCGGACTGAAGTCGGTCAGTTTCGCCGTCGTAGATGCCACCGATACGTCCAACGTATTACCTGCATCCACCCTCGTGACGGTGATCGGCCTACCCGCAGCGACGGTCGCTCCGGTGGTGGTGGCCACTCCAGTGGCTGGTGGAACAACGAATTCGGCGATCGTGGTGAGCTCAGTCGTCGTCATTACCGACTTGGACTCGGACATGTTGGCTTCGGCGACGGTAGCGGTGGACAACGCTGGTGATGTCCTCGGCTACGACGCGGGTCTGCTACCCGGGAGTGTGTCTGCTGGCTTCTCCGGAGGAGTCTTGACGTTTACTGGGGCGGCGTCGGTGGCTGAGTATGAGAGGTTGTTGGCGTCGGTGACCTTGACCTCGGACACCGCCGAGGTTAAGACCGTGTTCTTCGCCGTGGCTGACGCATCAGGTGTGGCGAGCACTCTCCCGGCGCTCACCTTGGTGACAGTCCTCGGTTTCCCAGCGACACAAATTGCTCCCGTGGTTGTGGCGGCACCCGCCGCGGCCGGAACGACCGGTACGCCACTCGTGGTGAGTCCAGTCATCGCAATCACAGATGTGGACTCGACCGAGTTGTCCTCAGCGACTGTTGCCTTGAACGCAGATGCTGCAGCAGGCGGTGACACTTTGGGCTTCGACGCGGGTCTGGTACCGCAGGGCGTCGCTGCCAATTTCGCCAATGGCGTTCTTACGTTTACCGGTGTTGCATCGATCGCGAATTATCAGCAGCTGCTTGCTTCGGTGAGCATCACTGCCGCATATGCGGGTGTGAAGACCGTTTCCTTCGGCGTCGTCGATGCCTCGGGCACCACTAGTGGCTTGCCGGCGGCGACTCTGGTTACCGTCCTCGGCCTGCCCGCTACACAGGTCGCCCCGGTCGTGGTCGCAGCAGTGGTAGCGGCGGGTACCGCCGGATCGCCGGTTGTCGTCAGCCCGGTTGTTCTGATCACTGATGTTGATTCGACTGAGTTGTCCTCGGCAACTGTGTCTCTGGACCAGAGTGATCTGGTCGTCGGAGATGTACTTGGCTTCGATGCTGATCTACTTCCCGAAGGTGTATCCGCCGAATATATCGACGGAGTACTCACATTCACTGGGCCCGCTTCTTTGATTGGGTATCAACAGCTGCTCGCCTCAGTCACGCTCACTTCCAATTCGGCAGGGGTGAAGACAGTTGGCTTCGCCGTCGTTGACGGCCAGGGGCGTCCGAGCGCCCTTCCTGCGGAGACCTTGGTCACGGTGGTGGGTGCACCGACTACTCAGGTGGCGCCGGTGGTGGTGGCTTCGCCGGTGGCTGCGGGCGTCACCGGTTCGCCGGTGGTGGTGAGTCCGGTGGTGGTGATCACGGATCTGGATTCGGGTTCGTTGTCGGCGGCGACGGTGACGGTTGATGACGTCGGCGATGTGTTGGGCTTCGACGCCGGTCTGTTGCCGGGGACGGTGTCTGCAGGATTTGCCGGTGGGGTGTTGTCGTTTACCGGGGCGGCGTCGGTGGCTGAGTATGAGCAGTTGTTGGCGTCGGTGACGTTGACTTCGAATAGCGCTGGGGTGAAGACGGTGTCGTTCGCGGTGACCGATGACGTTGGCAGCGAGAGTATCTTGCCGGCGGCGACGTTGGTGACGGTGGTGGGTGTGCCGGGTGCTGTGGTGGCGCCGGTGGTGGTGGCTTCGCCGGTGGCTGCGGGCGTCACCGGTTCGCCGGTGGTGGTGAGTCCGGTGGTGGTGATCACGGATCTGGATTCGGGTTCGTTGTCGTCGGCGACGGTGACCGTCGATGACGCCGGCGATGTGTTGGGCTTCGACGCCGGTCTGTTGCCCGCGACGGTGTCTGCGGGATTCGCCGGTGGGGTGCTGTCGTTTACCGGGTCCGCGTCGGTGGCTGAGTATGAGCAGTTGTTGAGGTCGGTGACGTTGACTTCGAACACTGCTGGGGTGAAGGCCGTTTCCTTTGAGGTGGTGGACGGCTCGGGTGCTACCAGTGCGTTGCCGGCGGCGACGTTGGTGACGGTGGTGGGTGTGCCGGGTGCTGTGGTGGCACCGGTGGTGGTGGCTTCGCCGGTGGCTGCGGGCGTCACCGGTTCGCCGGTGGTGGTGAGTCCGGTGGTGGTGATCACGGATCTGGATTCGGGTTCGTTGTCGGCGGCGACGGTGACGGTTGATGACGCCAGCGATGTGTTGGGTTATGACGCCGGTCTGTTGCCGGCGACGGTGTCTGCAGGATTTGCCGGTGGGGTGTTGTCGTTTACCGGGGCGGCGTCGGTGGCTGAGTATGAGCAGCTGTTGGCGTCGGTGACGTTGACCTCGAACAGCGCTGGGGTGAAGACGGTGTCGTTCGCGGTGACCGATGACGCTGGCAGCGAAAGCGCCCTGCCGGCAGCGACCCTCGTCACGGTGGTGGGTGCGCCGAGTATGGTGGTGGCGCCGGTGGTGGTGGCTTCTCCGGTGGCTGCGGGCGCCACCGGTTCGCCGGTGATGGTGAGTCCGGTGGTGGTCATCACGGATCTGGATTCGAACGTGCTGTCGGCGGCGACGGTGACCGTCGATGACGCCAACGATGTGTTGGGTTATGACTTCGACGTCCTGCCCGAAAATGTCGCGGGGGAGTTCGTCGACGGGGTGTTGACGTTCACCGGGGCGGCGTCGGTGGCTGAGTATGAGCAGCTGTTGGCGTCGGTAACGTTGACCTCTGCGGCAGCCGGGGTAAAGACGGTGAGATTCGTCGTCGCTGACCAGCAGGGCAACGAAAGCATCTTGCCGGCAGCGACCCTTGTCACGGTGGTGGGTGCGCCGAGTACGGTGGTGGCGCCGGTGGTGGTGGCGACACCGGTGGCTGCGGGCACTACCAGCTCACCGATTGTTGTCAGTCCGGTGGTGGTGATCACGGATCTGGATTCGGACGTGCTGTCGTCGGCGACGGTGACCGTCGATGACGCCAACGATGTGTTGGGTTATGACTTCGACGTCCTGCCCGAAAATGTCGCGGGGGAGTTCGTCGACGGGGTTTTGACGTTCACCGGGGCGGCGTCGGTGGCTGTGTATGAGCAGTTGTTGGCGTCGGTGACGTTGACTTCGAACAGCGCTGGGGTGAAGACGGTGTCGTTCGTCGTCGCGGACGAGCTTGGCAACGAAAGTATCCTGCCGGCGGCGACGTTGGTGACGGTGGTGGGTGTGCCGGGTGCTGTGGTGGCACCGGTGGTGGTGGCGACACCGGTGGCTGCGGGCGTCACCGGTTCGCCGGTGGTGGTGAGTCCGGTGGTGGTGATCACGGATCTGGATTCGGACGTGCTGTCGGCGGCGACGGTGACCGTCGATGACGCCAACGATGTGTTGGGTTATGACTTCGACGTCCTGCCCGAAAATGTCGCGGGGGAGTTCGTCGACGGGGTGTTGTCGTTTACCGGGTCCGCGTCGGTGGCTGTGTATGAGCAGTTGTTGAGGTCGGTGACGTTGACTTCGAACACTGCTGGGGTGAAGGCCGTTTCCTTTGAGGTGGTGGACGGCTCGGGTGCTACCAGTGCGTTGCCGGCGGCGACGTTGGTGACGGTGGTGGGTGTGCCGGGTGCTGTGGTGGCGCCGGTGGTGGTGGCTTCGCCGGTGGCTGCGGGCGTCACCGGTTCGCCGGTGGTGGTGAGTCCGGTGGTGGTGATCACGGATCTGGATTCGGGTTCGTTGTCGGCGGCGACGGTGACGGTTGATGACGTCGGCGATGTGTTGGGTTATGACGCCGGTCTGTTGCCGGGGACGGTGTCTGCAGGATTTGCCGGTGGGGTGTTGTCGTTTACCGGGGCGGCGTCGGTGGCTGTGTATGAGCAGTTGTTGGCGTCGGTGACGTTGACTTCGAATAGCGCTGGGGTGAAGACGGTGTCGTTCGCGGTGACCGATGACGTTGGCAGCGAGAGTATCTTGCCGGCGGCGACGTTGGTGACGGTGGTGGGTGTGCCGGGTGCTGTGGTGGCACCGGTGGTGGTGGCGACACCGGTGGCTGCGGGCACTACCAGCTCACCGATTGTTGTCAGTCCGGTGGTGGTGATCACGGATCTGGATTCGGACGTGCTGTCGGCGGCGACGGTGACCGTCGATGACGCCAACGATGTGTTGGGTTATGACTTCGACGTCCTGCCCGAAAATGTCGCGGGGGAGTTCGTCGACGGGGTGTTGACGTTCACCGGGGCGGCGTCGGTGGCTGAGTATGAGCAGTTGTTGGCGTCGGTGACGTTGACCTCGAACACTGCTGGGGTGAAGACGGTGTCGTTCGCGGTGACCGATGACGCTGGCAGCGAAAGTGTCCTGCCGGCAGCGACCCTTGTCACTGTGGTGGGTGCACCGAGCAATGAGGTGGCGCCGGTGGTGGTGGCCTCGCCGGTCGCGGCTGGCACGACGAGCTCACCGGTGGTGGTCAGCCCGGTCGTGATGGTGACCGACCTGGATTCTTCGGAATTGCTCTCGGCAACAGTGTCGTTGGACCAGGATGCCGTCGCTGCCGGAGATAGTCTCAACTACGCCACTGAACTGATGCCGGAGAGTATCGAGGCCAACTTTGTCGACGGAGTCCTCACCTTTACTGGTTTGGCCTCCGTCACCGCATACCAGCAGTTGCTGTCATCGGTGACGATTTCGACGGCTTCAGCTGGCGTGAAGACGGTCAGCTTCGCCGTCACTGATTCGACGGATACTGCCAGTGCGATTCCCACGGCCACACTCGTCACTGTGCTTGCGGCGCCGACGACGGACGTCTCGCCGGTTGTGGTCGCCTCCATTGTCAACGTCGGATACTCGGCGGGCGGCACGCCAATCCCGATCGACGCCAATCTGATCATCCTTGACGTGGACTCGGCGAACTTGAAGTCCGCCACGGTGACTGTCAGTGGTTACCAAGCCGGCGACGAGCTGACATGGGGGACCCTGCCGCAGAACGTGGTAGCGAGTCTCGTCGACGGATTGTTGACATTCACGGGGTCAGCCTCGGTTGCCGATTATCAGCAGTTGTTGCGCTCGGTGAACATTGCGACGACGGCAGAGGCGCTGACGGCGATCAGAACAATCGCGTTCCGAGTGGTCGATGGGCAAGACAACCAGAGCATTCCCGGCGTCGTCGCAGTCACCGTGACAGCCGTACCCGAGGGCGCTGCGCCGTTGGTTCTGGCATCCGTGGTCAACGTCAACTACTCGGCCGGCGGCACCCCGGTACCAGTCGACGCCAATTTGATCATCCTCGATCTCGACTCCGACTCGCTTCAGTCGGCCACCGTCACGATTGGTGATTTCGAACTTGGCGACGAACTGACCTGGGGAACACCTCCTCAGGACGTGGACGCAAACTTCACCGATGGGGTGTTGACGTTCGCGGGGGAGGCATCGCTGGAGGACTATCAACAGTTGCTCCGGTCAGTGAGCATCCAGACGAGTTCTGGAGCGCTGACGGCAATCAGGTCCATCTCGTTCCGGGTGACCGATACGCAGGCACAACAGAGCCTCCCCGGTGTGGTCGCGGTGACGGTTGTTGCGGTGCCCCAAAGTGTTCCACCGCTTGTGGTGCCGACTGTCCCTGCCGTGGTCTACACCGCGGGGGACCCCGCCCTGAACATCGCCATCCTGCTGAACCTGGTCGACGTCGATTCGCAGAATCTGAGCGGAGCGACTATCGCAATAACAGGGGGCAACCTCGATGCTGACGAAACATTGTCATTCACATCCCAGTCCGGCATCAGTGGCGTGTACAACAACGGCACGTTGACACTCAACGGAACTGCAACCGTCGCTCAGTATGAAGCGGCGATACGTTCAGTGACGTTCTCGACCGATTCGTCGGCCGACGCAACAATTCGAACAGTCTCCATCGTTGTCACCGACGCTCAGGGCAGTTCCAGCCTCCCAGGATCGGTGGCGGTCACCGTACTTGCCGCTCCCGTCAATCTGGCTCCGTTGGTGACAACATCTCTACTGGGCCCGGTGTACACAGCTGGGAACGATCCGGTGGTGGTGGACTCGCTCGTCACCATTATCGACCTTGACTCGACCATGTTGCAGGGAGCCACGATTCAGATCAGCGACGGCCTCACAGACGGCGATGTACTCGCATTCACCAGCCCTTCGGGCAGCTCCATCTCGGGGACGTACGTCGAGGCAACCGGGACATTGACCTTATCGGGGACCGCGACCGTAGCCCAGTACCGACAAGCGCTTCGCTCAGTGACGTTCGCCGCAGACGGAAATGTTCCCACCGCGACTCGGACGATCTCCTTCACCGTAACGGACACCCAGGGCGGCACCAGCGCCGAGGACACGGCTGCGGTCAGCGTTCAGGAAAACAACGCACCGATTCTGACACCATTGAGCTTGGTGGGCACTTACGGCAATCTGTTGCTGGGGCTGCAGATCATTCCGGTGCCGCTGATCGTCGACACATCCTCGTACCTTCAGAGCGCGAGTGTCACGATCACCAACCCGAGCTCGAACGACAGTCTCAGCGTCGACACCGCCGATTCGGCGCTCGTGGCCGGCTATGCCGGTGGAGTGCTTTCACTGACCGGGCAGGGCACCGTCGCCGAGTATCAGAGCGTGCTCAACACGCTCCGGTTCCGGGGGACCTTCGGCGCCCTGCAGCCGCGGGACATCGACTTTGAGGTCACCGACATGCAAGGAGAGTCGAGCGCCACCGCGAGGTTGCAGGTCACGATACTTCTATGACGAGAGGACGTCACGCGCGCTCGGACTGTGCGGAAACGCGGCGGTGCACCGCCGGTCGCCCGACGAGGTGCTGCGGTTTTAGCGACCTCGAACTACACGGCCCGCGGCAATATTTGCGGCGGTGATAGTTTGCTGTTCTGTAGGCGAAGGTCGATTGAAATGCAGATATGTCGGCGTATCCCTGTCGGAGTGGTAACTGATTGTTTCCCTTCGCAAAATATCAGGCAAATATCGTGATCCGAGTCACGATATTGACTTAAGCTCACGAGCGGCTGCACTACTTCGCCCCGTCAGGGCGGTGTGTAGCACATCAGTTGTGTGCACAGAGGACCGTTTTTGGGAGCGGCGACGATGCTACGTGGATGCGTGCTGACGCAACCCGAGGTGACCGTTGCGGTGCCCAGTGTCGGACTTCTGCGGGCGGGGGTCATGGATCGTCAACAGCCGGGGGGCTTGCGGACTCACCAAACGGAGGACAGTAAATGTGCGCAACCCCTGCACGCCATCGTGCCCGATTCCAGGGCGAGGAAGAAACGATGCAGGGGTTCTGGTCGGCTCGATCCCTCGTTGACCCGAGCAGAGGGGGCGGTGCCGCCAGGCACGTGCGCAAAACCTCGTCGACCTATGTTCTCCACGTCGGAAGGGTCGGCGCACTAGCCGTCTCCCTGGGCGTCGGCTTCGCCGTCGCCAACTCCGCCGGGGTCGCCTACGCCGACAGCGACGCTGACACATCCTCCTCGGTCTCTTCGGATGCTCAGGGTAGCGACGCATCCGCTGATCAGCAGTCCGACGACGGAGAGGACGCGGCTGAGGAAGGTGACGATCCCAACGCAGGCGAACCGGCTGATGGCGGCGATGACGATGACAGCCCAATCGATGACGCCGAGGATGTCGACGACGAGGAGGACCTCGCAGCCGAGGAAGAACTCGACGATGACGTCGTCACCGACGACACGAACGGCGAGGACATCGACGAGCCGGGATCCGAAGCCGGGGACTCCGGTCTGCCACCAGCGGTAATCGACAATGGCGGCGACGACGCCGCGGAAGTTGATGACGAGGACGCTTCAGTTGACTCGCCCGTAGACGAACCGGTACCGGCCGAGCCGGACAGCGGCGTTCCAGTGGACGATCTGATCGACGAGGTGTCCGAACCGGTCAACGAGACCGACGGGGACGCTGACCCTCAAACCGACGTTGTGGCCCTGAAGTCGGTGAACCGTGACAGCGCCGATGAGCTGGCTGTCTCGGCTCCCGAGGCTGAGGAGAGCGTCGAAACCGTCAACGTCGTTTCCGCGCTTGTCTCGAATGTGGTGTCGCCATTCGCTGACCCCGAGGCGCCGGCGCCGGCGCCGTGGTTGGACGCGGTGCTGGCGTGGGTGCGGCGACAGATCGAGCACACCTTCTTCAACAAGTCGCCGGTATTCGGCCCGATCGAGTCGTCACAGATCTTGACCGGACAGGTCTTGTTCGACCTCAACGCTTCTGACCCCAATGGTGATCCACTGACGTACACCATCATCCAGCCCGAGCATGGGCTGGTCGTCCGCGAACTGATCACCGGGAAGTTCGTCTACACCCCCACGAGCATCGTGGCGGGCGACCCACTTACAGATAGTTTTCAAGTCGTCATCAGCGACTCCTCGGAGCACCTCACAGGCACTCTCGGAGCTATCCAGAAGGTCCTGCACGGCATCGCTCGCCTTTTCGGTCTGGCCGAGGCGGATGAGGTGACGGTGACGGTCCCCGTGACCGTCAATCCGATCGTGCAGTTGCCGCCGGTGATCGTGACGGTCGGTGCACCGATTTTCAGTCTGGGCGGCGATCCGGTGAAGGTCGTGTCTTCGGTCACCATCACCGATGCCGACTCTGATCGCTTGTCTGAAGCGACCGTCAAGATCCTCACCGCCGGAAAAGCCGGTGACGTTCTCGATTACGAAGCGCCAGAGGGTAGTCCAATCAATGCGTCGTGGGATGCCGCGACGCGCACGCTGACATTGTCAGGCTTGGCGACCAAGGATCAATACGAGCAGGCGCTCAAGGCGGTGACGTTCTCGACCACCGAGGGCGGCTTGCCGCGGGGTATTTCGATATCCATCACCGACGAACACGACATACAAAGTGTGGTGCCGGGTGCCGCGCTGGTGACGGTGATCGGGTTGCCGCCGGGGATCCTGACGGTGGGGACGCCGATTTTCACGTTGGGGAAGTCTCCGGTGAAGGTGTTCTCGTCGGTGACGATCACCGATCTGGACTCTGATGAGCTTTCTGAGGCCACGGTCAAGATTCTGACTGCGGGTAAGTCGACCGACGTGCTCGACTATGTGGCGCCGGACGGTAATCCGATCACCGCGAGTTGGGATGCGGCGACGCGCACGCTGACGTTGTCCGGGGCTGCGACGGTCGATCAATACGAGCAGGCGCTCAAGGCGGTGACGTTCTCGACCACTGAGGGTGGGTTGCCGCGTGGTCTGTCGGTCTCGCTGGTTGATGATGCCGGGGTGGCGTCGCTGGTGCCCGGGGCTGCGGTGGTGACGGTGATCGGGTTGCCGCCGGGGATCCTGACGGTGGGGACGCCGATTTTCACGTTGGGGAAGTCTCCGGTGAAGGTGTTCTCGTCGGTGACGATCACCGATCTGGATTCCGATGAGCTTTCTGAGGCCACGGTCAAGATTCTGACTGCGGGTAAGTCGACCGACGTGCTCGACTATGTGGCGCCGGACGGTAATCCGATCACCGCGACCTGGGATGCGGCCACCCAGACGTTGACGCTGAGTGGTGTGGCGACCAAGGATCAGTATGAGGATGCGCTCAAGGCGGTGACGTTCTCGACCACTGAGGGTGGTCTGCCGCGTGGTCTGTCGGTGTCGTTGGTTGATGATGCCGGGGTGGCGTCGCTGGTGCCCGGGGCTGCGGTGGTGACGGTGATCGGGTTGCCGCCGGGGATCCTGACGGTGGGGACGCCGATTTTCACGTTGGGGAAGTCTCCGGTGAAGGTGTTCTCGTCGGTGACGATCACCGATCTGGATTCCGATGAGCTTTCTGAGGCGACGGTCAAGATTCTGACCGCCGGCAAGGGCAGCGACGTGCTCGGCTATGTCGCGCCGGACGGTAATCCGATCACCGCGACCTGGGATGCGGCGACGCGCACGCTGACGTTGTCCGGGGCTGCGACGGTCGATCAGTACGAGCAGGCGCTCAAGGCGGTGACGTTCTCGACCACTGAGGGTGGGTTGCCGCGTGGTCTGTCGGTGGCGTTGGTCGATGATGCCGGGGTGGCGTCGCTGGTGCCCGGTGCCGCGGTGGTGACCGTCGTCGGTCTTCCCCCAGGGATTTTGACGGTGGGTACCCCGATTTTCACGTTGGGGAAGTCTCCGGTGAAGGTGTTCTCGTCGGTGACGATCACCGATGCGGATTCCGACGAGCTTTCCGAGGCCACGGTCAAGATTCTGACCGCCGGCAAGGGCAGCGACGTGCTCGACTATGTGGCGCCGGACGGTAATCCGATCACCGCGAGTTGGGATGCGGCGACGCGCACGCTGACGTTGTCCGGGGCTGCGACGGTCGATCAGTACGAGCAGGCGCTCAAGGCGGTGACGTTCTCGACCACTGAGGGTGGTCTGCCGCGTGGTCTGTCGGTGTCGTTGGTCGATGATGCCGGGGTGGCGTCGCTGGTGCCGGGCGCTGCGGTGGTGACCGTCATCGGTCTTCCCCCAGGGATTTTGACGGTGGGTACCCCGATCTTTACGTTGGGCAAGTCTCCGGTGAAGGTGCTGTCGTCGGTGACGATCACCGATGCAGATTCCGACGAGCTTTCCGAGGCGACGGTGAAAATCCTCACCGCCGGCAAGGACAGCGACGTGCTGAGCTACAGCGGAATTCAGGGCAATCCGATCACCGCGAGCTGGGATGCGGCCACCCAGACGCTGACGCTGAGTGGTGTGGCGACCAAGGATCAGTACGAGGACGCGCTCAAGGCGGTGACGTTCTCGACCACTGAGGGTGGGTTGCCGCGTGGTCTGTCGGTGTCGCTGGTCGATGATGCCGGGGTGGCGTCGCTGGTGCCCGGGGCTGCGGTGGTGACCGTCGTCGGTCTTCCCCCAGGGATTTTGACGGTGGGTACCCCGATTTTCACGTTGGGGAAGTCTCCGGTGAAGGTGCTGTCGTCGGTGACGATCACCGATCTGGACTCTGATGAGCTGTCCGAGGCGACGGTCAAAATCCTGACCGCCGGCAAGGGCAGCGACGTGCTGAGCTACAGCGGAATTCAGGGCAATCCGATCACCGCGAGCTGGGATGCGGCCACCCAGACGCTGACGCTGAGTGGGGTGGCGACCAAGGATCAGTACGAGGACGCGCTCAAGGCGGTGACGTTCTCGACCACTGAGGGTGGGTTGCCGCGTGGTCTGTCGGTGTCGTTGGTTGATGATGCCGGGGTGGCGTCGCTGGTGCCGGGCGCTGCGGTGGTGACGGTGATCGGGTTGCCGCCGATCATCGCTACGTTGGGAACGTCCATCTTCACGTTGGGCAAGTCTCCGGTGAAGGTGCTGTCGTCGGTGACGATCACCGACGCGGATTCCGACGAGCTTTCCGAGGCGACGGTGAAAATCCTGACCGCCGGCAAGGGTAGCGACGTGCTGAGCTACAGCGGAATTCAGGGCAATCCGATCACTGCGACCTGGGATGCGGCCACCCAGACATTGACGCTGAGTGGGGTGGCGACCAAGGATCAGTATGAGGAGGCGCTCAAGGCGGTGACGTTCTCGACCACTGAGGGTGGGTTGCGCGTGGTGGTCTGTCGGTGTCGTTGGTTGATGATGCCGGGGTGGCGTCGCTGGTGCCGGGCGCTGCGGTGGTGACGGTGATCGGGTTGCCGCCGATCATCGCTACGTTGGGAACGTCCATCTTCACGTTGGGCAAGTCTCCGGTGAAGGTGCTGTCGTCGGTGACGATCACCGATGCGGATTCCGACGAGCTTTCCGAGGCGACGGTGAAAATCCTGACCGCCGGCAAGGGCAGCGACGTGCTGAGCTACAGCGGAATTCAGGGCAACCCGATCACTGCGACCTGGGATGCGGCCACCCAGACATTGACGCTGAGTGGGGTGGCGACCAAGGATCAGTATGAGGAGGCGCTCAAGGCGGTGACGTTCTCGACCACTGAGGGTGGGTTGCCGCGTGGTCTGTCGGTGTCGTTGGTTGATGATGCCGGGGTGGCGTCGCTGGTGCCGGGCGCTGCGGTGGTGACGGTGATCGGGTTGCCGCCGATCATCGCTACGTTGGGAACGTCCATCTTCACGTTGGGCAAGTCTCCGGTGAAGGTGCTGTCGTCGGTGACGATCACCGACGCGGATTCCGACGAGCTGTCCGAGGCGACGGTGAAAATCCTGACCGCCGGCAAGGACAGCGACGTGCTGAGCTACAGCGGAATTCAGGGCAATCCGATCACTGCGACCTGGGATGCGGCCACCCAGACATTGACGCTGAGTGGGGTGGCGACCAAGGATCAGTATGAGGATGCGCTCAAGGCGGTGACGTTCTCGACCACTGAGGGTGGTCTGCCGCGTGGTCTGTCGGTGTCGTTGGTGGATGATGCCGGGGTGGCGTCGCTGGTGCCGGGCGCTGCGGTGGTGACGGTGATCGGGTTGCCGCCGATCATCGCTACGTTGGGAACGTCCATCTTCACGTTGGGCAAGTCTCCGGTGAAGGTGCTGTCGTCGGTGACGATCACCGATGCGGATTCCGACGAGCTTTCCGAGGCGACGGTGAAAATCCTGACCGCCGGCAAGGGCAGCGACGTGCTGAGCTACAGCGGAATTCAGGGCAACCCGATCACTGCGACCTGGGATGCGGCCACCCAGACATTGACGCTGAGTGGGGTGGCGACCAAGGATCAGTATGAGGACGCGCTCAAGGCGGTGACGTTCTCCACCACGGAAGGTGGCATCGCTCGCGGTATTTCGGTGTCGCTGGTGGATGACGCCGGGGTGGCGTCGCTGGTGCCCGGGGCTGCGGTGGTGACCGTCATCGGTCTTCCCCCGGGCATCGCCGTTCTCGGTGCTCCCATTCACACGATCGGGACTGCGCCGGTGAAACTCGTTTCCTCGGCGACAATCACCGATCTGGACTCCGATCAGTTGTCGAAGGCCGTCCTGAAGATCGCCACGCTGGCGCAGGACGGGGACGTGCTCGGCTATGTGGCTCCGAACGGAAATCCGATCACAGCCAGCTGGGACTCGGCAAGCAAGACGTTGACGTTGTCCGGGGTGGCGACGAAAGCGCAGTACGAGCAGGCAATCGAAGCGGTGACGTTCTCGGCCACGGGAGGCATTCTCGCGGTCCGATCGGTCACCATCAGCCTCACCGATGAGACGGGCGTCAACACGTTGATACCTGCCTCGGTGCTCGCCGGCGCACGGTACTCGCTGGCGCCCACCGTTACCCCGGTCGGAGCACCCACCTACACCATCGGAAAGGCTCCGGTCCGGTTGATCAGTGCTGTCGACGTGGGCGATCTGGATTCCGACTACATGTCCAAGGCCACACTGAAGATCACCCTAATGGCGCAGTCCGGTGACACCCTCGGCTATGTGGCGCCGAACGGTAACCCGATCACAGCCAGCTGGGATGCGGGGAGCAAGACGTTGACGCTGCAGGGAGTGGCCACCAAGGCGCAGTACGAGGAGGCGCTGAAGGCGGTGACCTTCTCGGCGACCGGTGGGGCCTTGCTGGTGCGGACCGTGTCGGTGAATGTCGTCGACGACACCGGTGTCGAAAGTGTCCTGCCCGGAACGGTTCTGGCGAATGTGGCCAACCCGCTTCCGCCATTGGTGACGCCGATCGGCAGACTTCTAGCCTATGGCGCAGGAAACTCGCCGGTCAACCCGATCACTGCAGTGGACATCGCCGACGCTGACTCGGACTATATGTTCGGCGCCACCGTGGAGATCTCGAACAACTACAACAATGGTGACGTCCTTGGCTACGTCGCCCCGGCCAACAACCCGATCACGGCCACTTGGAACGCCAGTACACGCACCTTGACGCTGTCGGGCACGGCAACCAAGGCGCAGTACGAAGCGGCGCTGAAGGCCGTCACGTTCTACGCCACCACGCCGGGCGGATTCCTCAATGCCGGGGAGATCCGGACCATCAGGATGGTGGTGACAGACGACTCCAACGTCAAGAGCCTGGCGGCTTCCGTACTGCTTGGCGTGACGATCTAGAACGGCGATGGGCCTGCTCGGTTCGACCGAGCAGGCCCATGCGCGTGTAGTAGGTCTGTGAAGGCTAGGGCGCCGGGATGGGCGTCACCGAACCGAACGGGTTCATCGGGTCCGGCGGCGGCGGATCGAAGTATCCCGGCGGTGGCGGGCCGTTGAGCGGGTAGTACCCGGGAGGCAGCGGAGGTGCGACGGCACTCGGGTCGGCCTCGGGCAGCGGGGTCTCCGAACCAGGCGCGTTGAGCGACTGATAGCCGGGCGGCAGCGGCGGTGGCGGACCGGCTCCCGGCGGCGGAGCCGAGGTCGGCAACCCTTCCGGCGGGATCTGGGTGAATCCGTACGGGTCCTGCGCCATGTTCCAGGCTTCTCGCAGGAAGGCGAGGGTGCCTCCGCCCCCGCTGCTGTTCTGGCCGTATCCCGGGTTCTGGATCTCCGGGACCATCGGCGGCCCGACGGGTGGTGGAGCGACCGGGGGTGCGTCACCGCCTGCAACGGGCTGGAACACCGGCTGCCCCGGTGGCGGGGGAACCCCCGGCTCCGCGGGCGGGGCGGGCTGGGCGTAAGCCATCCCAGCCAGGCCGAGGGCGCCCATGCTCAGGGCGGCGGCGGTGACCGCCACGCCGGCGAGCCGGGTCGGTCGCGGTGCGCTGAAGCGCTGTCGTCCGATCATGACTTCGGTGCCGTGCTTTCTGTCGTGACCGCCAGGCGGCCGTCGGCTTCGCGTCGAGGCTAACGTGTCAGCTCGCATCGTGCGTCCTCCACCGATGATTTCGCACGTCGGAGGCCATTGGTTACATCCCGGCGCTAGATGGCCGGTCCGAGCAGGTCGTCGGCGTCCTTGATGATGTATCCATAGCCTTGCTCAGCCAGGAAGCGCTGCCGATGCGCGGCGTACTCGGCGTCGAGGCTGTCGCGCGACACCACCGAATAGAAGACGGCCCCGCCACCGTCGGCCTTGGGCCGTAGCAGCCGTCCGAGACGCTGAGCTTCCTCCTGCCGGGAGCCGAAGGTTCCCGACACCTGCACGGCGACCGACGCCTCCGGCAGGTCGATCGAGAAGTTGGCGACCTTCGACACCACCAGTGTGCGGATCTCGCCGCGGCGGAACCCGTCGAACAGCGCTTCGCGTTCGGCCGTTTTCGTCGAGCCCTGGATCACCGGCGCATCCAGTTCGGCGCCGAGTTCGTCGAGCTGATCGAGGTAGGCCCCGATGACCAGCGTCGGCTCGTCGGGGTGGCGCTCCAGAATCGACTTGACCACCGCGATCTTGGTGTGGGCGGTGGCGCACAGCTTGTAGCGCTCGTCGGGCTCGGCGGTGGCGTAGAGCATCCGCTCGTTGTCGGTCATCGTGACCCGGACCTCGATGCACTCGGCCGGTGCGATCCAGCCCTGCGCCTCGATGTCCTTCCACGGCGCGTCGTACCGCTTGGGGCCGATCAGCGAGAACACGTCACCTTCGCGGCCGTCTTCGCGGATCAACGTCGCGGTCAGGCCCAGGCGCCGGCGGGACTGCAGATCGGCGGTCATCCGGAACACCGGCGCCGGCAGCAGATGCACCTCGTCGTAGACGATGAGGCCCCAGTCCCGGCTGTCGAACAGCTCGAGGTGTTTGTACTCACCCTTGGTCCGCCGGGTGATCACCTGATAGGTGGCGATGGTCACCGGCCGGATCTCTTTGCGCTCCCCGGAGTATTCGCCGATCTCCTCTTCGGTCAGCGACGTGCGGGCGATCAGCTCGCGTTTCCACTGCCGGCCGGCCACGGTGTTGGTCACCAGGATCAGCGTCGTCGCGCCGGCTTTCGCCATGGCTGCCGCGCCGACCAGCGTCTTGCCGGCGCCGCAGGGCAGCACGACGACACCGGAGCCGCCGTCCCAGAACGAGTCGGCCGCCATCTGCTGGTAGTCGCGTAGCGCCCAGCCGTCCTGGTCGAGGGCTATCGGGTGCTTTTCGCCATCGACATAACCGGCCAGGTCCTCGGCCGGCCACCCGATCTTGAGCAACATCTGCTTGACCCGGCCCCGCTCACTGTTGTGCACCACGACGGTGTCGTCGTCGAGGCGCGCACCGAGCATCGGCGCGATCTTCTTGTTGCGCAGCACCTCTTCGAGTACCGCTCGGTCGAGGCTGACCAGCGTCAGGCCGTGTGCGGGATGCTTGACGAGCTGGAGGCGCCCGTATCGCGCCATCGTGTCGACGATGTCGACGAGAAGCGGCTGTGGAACCGCGTATCGCGAATAGGACACCAAAGCGTCGACGACCTGCTCGGCGTCGTGGCCGGCGGCGCGCGCGTTCCACAGTGCCAGCGGGGTGATGCGGTAGGTGTGGATGTGTTCCGGAGCGCGCTCGAGCTCGGCGAACGGTGCGATCGCCGCGCGGGCCGCTCCGGCCAGTTCATGATCGACCTCGAGCAGCACCGTCTTGTCGGACTGCACGATCAGCGGGCCGTCAGTCATGGGAGATCTCGGTAGGACGTCATCCCAGCCATTATCCCGATTCCGCCGACACCACCGAAGTCACACGGTGGATGGCGAACTCGCGGACCCGGCCGGAGGCCGGATCGAAGGCCGTCAGCTGACCGCCCCGCACGTTGATCGGCGCCACCACCCGCTGCGTCGCCACCCCGGCGGGGTCGACGTAGCCGATCACCACCGACTCCTGATGATGGGCGGCCTGCTGCAGTTCCGAGATCGCCACGGCCGGGTCAAGACGCATGCCGGTGGGCGGGGTCGAGGCCACCTTGCGCAACACCGCGACGATGGCCGACAGGGTCTGGTCGGTGGGCACCGGCGGATGCCGGAACGTCCGGCGTCGGCCCGGCGCCGGGACCCGGGCGCCGCGGCTGCGCAGGTCGACGATCGCCCCGGTCGAGTCCTCGGCGGCCGGGGCGAAACCGGCCGTTCGCAGCGCAGCGAGAACCTCGGAGATCGGCGCCTGGGAGACCGCGACGGTGGGCGCGAGCTGCCGCAGCTCCACCGCTTCGGCGGCCGGCGCCGCAACGGCCTGGGCGAGCAGCGCCGGATCCTCGCACCGCACGAACGAGGAAGCCATGCCCACTCGCAGCTGACCGTGCCGGCGGGCGACATCGTCGACCAGATAGGTCAGTGCCTGCGGGACCGGGGTCTTGGAATGCTTGGTGAACAGCGCATGCAACTCGCCGGCGGTCTTTCCCGTGTCCAGCGCGCGCCGCACGGAGGCCTCGGTGACGCGATACACCATTGCCGCGCCCGCCGACTCGACCGTTGCGACGGCCGCCAGCCTGTCGGCGAGGTCGCGCTGCAACGGGCCCGGCACCACCACCGTCAGATCGGCCTGCACCAGAAAATGGTCGATGGGCGCCGGAAGAATCTTGTCCATCGCGGCGACGACCGCGTCTTCGGGTTCACCGGCGAGCATGCGCCGCATGGGCGTGGCCACGGCGCCGCGACCGACCGCACCCACCGCGTGGGCCTCGGTGAGCAGGTCAGTCACCGGTTCCGGCTGCAGTCGTGCCGACCAGCGCGGCCGCTGCCACACCAACGCCCGCGACGCACTGTCGGCGTCGACTCCCGCGCCGGGCGGCAGATCGGCGAGAACCTGCAGCAGCAGCCGCCGGTCCAGGGGCGCGGCGGTGGAGAACAACGAATCGGCCAGCGCCGCGTACGGCTTGCCCTCGGGGTTGCGCCGCCCGATCAGGCTCGGGCGACCCGGCAGGTCCAGCCACGCCGACAGCAGCAGATGCCATTTGACGGCGGTCGGCGACTCCAGAAACCGGTCGGTCGCGACCGTCGGAGCCCAGTACGGTCCGGCCGGGTCCGCAGGTTCGGGGTCGGGAAGTCCGGGCGCCAGCAGTCCGGCGCCGGCGGTGATCTCCAACAGCAACCCCAGACGGTCTTCGTCGATGCCGGTGGTCTTGGCGAGCCGTTTGACGTCGCGCACGCCCAGCCCGCCGCTGCGCAGTTCCGGAATCGGCGTCGCGCTGAGCGTCTCCAGCACGATCTCGGCTTCCCGCAGCAGGTCGATGGCGGCTCCTGCGGCCACCGCGTCGACGTCGGCCGCCGTCGTCGACGACACCGTGGGATCGGGTCGGGTGGCCGTGACCGGTCCCGGCGCTTCGCCCCGTAAGACCTGCCCGACCAGGCGGGGCAGGATCACCGTGTCGGTGTCGAGGCGTCGCAGCAAGCCGGCCGACAGCAGGCGCTGCACGGGACGATCCGCAGGAGCATCGGGTGCGGCATCTCGGGTGCGGCCCACCGGGGAGCCTTCCACCAGACGGTCCAGCAGTTCCCGGGAATCGGTTTCCAGACTCTCGAGCGCCGCGGCCAGGTCGGTCTCCGGGATGGCGCTCTCGACAGTGGCCTGGCCCGGATACCACGGAAGGCTGGAGGCGACCTCGGCGGCGACGCGCAACGCACCCTCTCCGGAGGTGTCGCCCCACACCAGCGCCCGTGCCAGCAGATTCTCGAGCGCGTGGGTCACCGACGGGCCGTCGGCGCGCTCTCCGAACGCCGCGGTCAGGTCGGCGGTGGTGACGGCCGTCGTATCCGCGTGCAGAGTGAGCAGCGCATCGAGCACGGACAGATGCAGGAAATCGAGATCGTCGGTGGCGGCTTTGATCGACTGACGGGCCGCCGCGCGGGCCGCCAGTGCCGCGATGCTGCCCGGCGGCGGTTGGGTGAGGTCGGGTCGGAGGCGCAGCAGCTGAAGCAGCCGCGCGTCGTCCAACTCGGCCAACCAGGCGCCCAGCGGTACGCCCGGGCTGTTCGCGCTCATCAGTACTGTCTGCTCTTCGTCCAAGGCCTCATCGGCACGGTCTGCTCTTCGTCCAAACCCCCATCTCGACCAGCGTAAAGCAGCCTCCCGACCTCGCCAGCCGGTGATCGGCCTGCCACAATGGCACCGTGGCTGATGACAAGAAGAACCGATACGTCGACCCGGGTTGGCCCAAGAGCGATCCTGACGATCACGCAGTCAGCGAGCTGGCCGCCGATCGCACAGGCGCCCTGTCTCCGTTCGGAGACGTGACGTTCCCGCTGCCGGCCGACGAGCTGCCGTTCATCCAGTCGGCCACCGTCATCAACAAGTAACGGTGCCGGACGGCCTGTCGCACCTCGACGAGACCGGTGCCGCGCACATGGTCGACGTGTCGGCCAAGGACGTCACCAAGCGGGTGGCCGTGGCGGCCGGCGTGGTGCGAACCCGTCCCGATGTGGTCGCGATGATCACCGCGAACGGCCTGCCCAAGGGCGACGCCCTCGCCACAGCCAGGGTGGCCGGCATCCTGGCCGCCAAGCGCACCAGCGAGTTGGTGCCGCTGTGCCATCCACTCGCGATCACCGGTGTCGACATCGACTTCACCGTCGGTGCAGACGATGACCCCGCCGCGGTGGCCATCACCGCGACCGTACGGACCACCGACCGCACCGGTGTCGAGATGGAAGCGCTGACCGCCGTCAGTGTCGCGGCGCTGACGGTCTACGACATGATCAAGGCGGTCGATCGGGCCGCCGAGATCGACGACATCCGGGTTTTGCACAAAGAGGGCGGCAAGACGGGTAAGTGGGAGCGGTGACCCGCTCGGGACTTGTGGTGATCGCCTCGACGCGGGCGTCGTCGGGGATCTACGAGGACCGCTGCGGCCCGGTGATCGCCGACTGGCTCATCGCCCGAGGTATCACGACCCCCGGCCCCGTTGTGGTCGCTGACGGTGAGCCTGTTGACGCGGCCCTTCGTGCTGCGCTGGCCGACGGACACGACGTGATCATCACCTCCGGAGGGACCGGCATCTCGCCGACCGACTCGACTCCCCAGATCACCGCCGCACTGCTCGACTACGAGATACCGGGACTCGCCGACGCGATCCGCCGGTCCGGGCTGCCCCATGTACCCACCTCGGTGCTCTCCCGCGGGGTGTGCGGTGTCGCCGGCCGTACCTTGCTCGTGAACCTGCCCGGATCGCTCGGAGGCGTCAAGGACGGGCTGGGCGTGCTCGCCGACGTCCTGGACCACGCGCTTGATCAGCTCCGCGGCAAGGACCACTCCCGGTGAGCGCCGTGTTGCGCGCCGCGCTGACCGACGAGCCCATCGACTCAGCCGAACACGAGGCGCTGGTCGCCCACGCTGCTGCAGGCGCGGTGGTGGCTTTCGCCGGAGTGGTGCGTGACCACGACGGGGGACGATTGGTGACCCGTCTGGAGTACTCGGCGCACCCGTCCGCGGGGCAGACGCTGGCCGATGTGGTTGCCGAGGTCGCCGCGCAGTCAGCCGGCGTGCGCGCCGTCGCGGTCAGCCATCGGGTCGGCGTCCTGCACATCGGTGACGCCGCGCTGGTGGCCGCCGTTGCCGCCGACCACAGGGGCGCCGCGTTCGAGACGTGCGCACGACTGGTCGACCGCGTCAAAGAGTCGCTACCGGTGTGGAAACACCAGTTCTTCGCCGACGGCACCGACGAGTGGGTCAACTCCGCATAGCGGAGTCACCTGTTCGGCGCCGACGAGTGGGTCAACTCCGCCTCGCGGAGTCACCTGATCAGGCGGGCGGCAGAACCGGAGCAGGCGCCGGAGCGGCAGCCGGATCGGTCGGCATCGGGGCTGGTGCCTGTGGCGACATGGCACCCGGTTCCGGCGTCGTCATCGGCCGCTGCGTCAAGGCCAGCAGCGCATCCCGCCCGGAGATCTCCTGGGTCTGGATCGCGTGCCAGATCTCCTTCAGGTAGGTGACGTTCGCGCTGTCGTTGGCCACCTGGGTGGGGTCGACGGTCGTGCCAGGAGGAAGGTTCTCCGGGCTCACCAGATGAGGAACCTCGGCCGGAACCGGCAGGTCGCCGCTGATCGCCTGATTGGCGATGTCGTACGCCTCAGCGGGGACGGGCGCGGCGGCCAGCGGCGCGAGAGGTGCCAGCGGATCCGCCGGAGCGGGCGCCGCAGCCGGAGCGGGTGCCGCAGCCGGAGCGGGTGCCGCGGCCGGAGCGGGTGCCGGAGCAGGCATCGGCGGGACGGCGGGTGCCGGTTGCAGCGGTGCGTCGACGCCGAGCGACCACACCTGCGGCTGGTCGGCCGGGGCGGGGGCGGTGTCCCAGTTGGAGGCGGCGATCACCGCATCGGCAGCCGGGGCCTCGGCCGGAGTCACACCGGCGACCTCCACGGCCGGGGCGGGAGCCGATGTCGCCGGCATCGGCACGTCCAGCATCAGCGGACCCTGCGATTTCGGCAGCGGTGCGGCCAGCGGCTCGACCGGACCCGGCGGCGGCGCGTCCACCGGCGCGGGGGCCGGGGGCATCGCGTCGGGTGCCGGCGCGGGCAGCGGCGCGGCCAGCGCATCGATCGGGGCGGGAGCCGGCAGCGGCTCCGGAGCGGGCGGCGGGGCGTCCACGGGCGCGGGGGCCGGGGGCATCGCGTCGGGGGCCGGCGCGGGCAGGGGAGCGGCCAGCGCGTCGAACGGGGCCGGGGCCGGCGGGGGCGGCGGCGCGAACGGATCCAGCGGCGGAGGCGGCGGAAGCTCGCCGTTGACGGCGGGCGCGTCGAGCGGCTGCGGCTCGTCGACGACGTTGCGCGGCGTTGCGGCGGAGAGCGGCCCGCCGCACGAGGGCCAGGCGCCCTTGCCCTGGGAAGCCAGGACGCGCTCGGCGACGGCGATCTGCTCTTCCTTGGTGGCGAGGTAGGCCGCCGGGGCGAACTCGCCACCACCGTGGCCGGACCAGGTGCTGGGGGAGAACTGCAGGCCACCGTGGTAGCCGTTGCCGGTGTTGATCGCCCAGTTTCCGCCGGACTCACAACGGGCAACCTGATCCCATTCGCCGTCGGTCGCTGCGCCGGCGTGGCCAGCTCCGGCGAGGCTGAGGCCGCCACCGCCGATGACCGCACCGGTGAAGGCGATCTTGGCGACGTTGACGGATGAAGAAGCGGGCTTGCGGTGCCGTCCACTCATGGGTGTGCGTCGTCCTCTCGTCGGCGCCTGCGAGGTCAGCTGTCGGGTTCGGGCTGGAGAGGTAGCCCGGCCGTCGTCGCCGAAACGGCGACGGCTTCACCCCAAGGAGCCAGTGGCTCCGGGTCCCGTTGTGTGGGCGGACCGATGGGTCCCCCGCCTCCATCCAGGTGGTGTCTCGTTGTCCCCGCGCGCCAACGGATGGAGTTAGGCGCAGTTGGTCACGCGGCAGGGCCATCGCGATGTGGGGGTCGATGGCCTGGTTCTGAACGGTAATCGGTCACCAGAATCCCGTCACCTTTTGACGCCGTCGGCGTTTCTGACCGGGGCAAATACTAATAAAACTCTAAATGCCCAGCACGGCCTGTTGTTCCTGCAGGTGCGGGTTGCCTCAACCGCTCCGTAGCCATGCCGTGACCATTCCGTTATGTGACGCAAATCACGGAATAGGTTGGCCCCGGCGGGCCGTCAACCCCCGGCGAACGGGGGGAGAACGTCGACCGTCTGGGTGTCGCCGAGCGCAGTCTGCAAGTCGCGCACCGCAACTCCGTCGCACAGGTACGAACACCGTGCCAGCACCGCCGACAGCCCCGCGCCCCGGTTGTGCAGCGTCTCTACCAGCTCGCCCACCGTCGTCCCGGCGGGCACGGTGATCGTCTCGTCCTCGACACCGGCCGCGGCGCGCGCCGCCGCGAAATAGCGGACGGTGACCCGCGCCTCGGCGTCGGTGGTCTCGGCTCGCACCGCCTAGCCTCCGATCGCGCTCATCGGCCGGTCCGGTTGGACGAAGCCCGGGTCGTTGATGCCGTGGCCCGCCGCCTTGGCCCACATCGCAGCGCGCCACGCGGCTTCGAGTGCGTCGTCGTCAGCGCCCGAGCGCAGCAGCGCGCGCAGGTCGGTCTCCTCACGCGCGAACAGGCAGTTGCGCACCTGTCCGTCGGCGGTGAGCCTGCTGCGGTCACAGGCGGCACAGAACGCCTGCGAGACCGACGCGATGATGCCGACCCGTCCAGCCATCTGCCCGCGCCGGTGTACCTGCCAGAGTTGCGCCGGGGCGGATCCGCGCGGTGCCGGGTCCTCGGTCAGCGTGAAGTGCGTCCGCAGTGCGGCGAGCACCTCATCGGCCGACAACGCCCGGTCGCGTTGCCACGAGTGCCCCGCGTCGAGCGGCATCTGTTCGATGATGCGCAGTTGCAGCCCCTCGTCAAGGCAGAAGCCCAGCAGTGCCACCGCGTCGTCGAGGCCGGTGACCGGATCGAGTACCGCGTTGACTTTGACCGGGTCCAGTCCCGCCGCTCTGGCTGCGCGCAGCCCGGCCAGCACGTCGTCGAGCCGGTCGCGGCGGGTGATGGCCTTGAAGCGGGCCGGGTCGACGGTGTCCAACGAGACGTTGATGCGATTGAGCCCGGCATGGGCCAGCGCCTCGGCGCGAGCGGCCAGCCCGACACCGTTGGTCGTCAACGTGATTTCCGGGCGTGGACGAAGCCGAGCGGTGGCGCGCACGACGTCCTCGAGGTGCGGCACCACCAGCGGCTCACCACCGGTGAACCGGACGCTGGTGATGCCGAGGCGGGTCACGGCAAGACGAAGAAGCCGGATCAGTTCGTCGGCATGCAGTTTCTGCTCGCCCGGCATCCAGTCCAGCCCCTCTGCCGGCATGCAGTACGTGCAGCGCAGATTGCACAGGTCTGTCAGCGAGACACGCAGGTCTGTGGCCACCCGGCCGAAGGTGTCGATCAGGGGTCCTTCGGTCGGACACGGCGGAGCCGGGTCCGATGCCTGCCGGTGCACGCTGGGCACCCCGAGTGCGACGACGCTCACGGGGCGGCTCCGGCGGGGGTGTGGCGTTCGTCCACGGGCACGATCTCCTTGCCCAGCGGCCACAGCGAGATCGGGATCATCTTCAGGTTGGCCACGGCCAACGGGATGCCGATGATGGTGATGGCCATCGCGATGGCGGTGGTGATGTGGCCGATCGCCAGCCACACACCGGCCACGATGATCCAGATGACGTTGCCGACCAACGCGCCTGGCCGCGGACCGGGTTTGTCGACGACCGTGCGCCCGAAGGGCCACAGCGCGTACAACGCGATCCGCAACGACGCGAAACCGAAGGGGATGGTGATGATCAGCACGAAGCAGATCAGCGCCGCCAGTAGGTAGCCCAAAGCCAGCCACAGGCCGCCGAAGATCAACCAGATGACATTGAGTATCAGTCGCATCGTCTTCCTCCAGCGGTGACGGCCAGCCTACCGACATAAGGGGATGCTGGCCGCCGCGGCGTCCGAGTAGGATCAGGGCCGAACGCGTCCCGGCGCAGGCGGGGGCGCTTACTTTATGGCTTCAGACAGACAAGCAGGTGAGACCAGTGCCGACCGGCCGGGTGAAGTGGTACGACGCCGAGAAGGGCTTCGGGTTCCTCTCGCAAGAGGACGGTGAGGACGTCTACGTGCGGTCCTCGGCGTTGCCCGCCGGTGTGGAGGCCCTGAAGGCGGGGCAGCGCGTCGAGTTCGGCGTGGCCGCCGGGCGGCGCGGACCCCAGGCGCTGAGCCTGAAGCTGATCGACCCGCCCCCGAGCCTGTCGCGGACCCGTCGCGAAGCGGCCGCCGCCGAGCACAAGCACACCCCCGACGAACTGCACGGCATGGTCGAGGACATGATCACGCTGCTCGAGGGTGCAGTACAGCCGGAACTGCGCAAGGGCCGCTACCCGGACCGCAAGGTGGCCCGCCGGGTCTCCGAGGTCGTGCGGGCTGTCGCTCGGGAGCTCGACGCCTGAAACGCGGGTCCGGCGAGCCTGATGCGGCTGCCGGGGAGAGCCGGCGAGACCGAACCTCGGGAGAGTCGGACTCTCTGCGCGCAATTGGTTCGGACTCGGCGGGGGTAGAAAGAACCCCATGAGCTATGTGGCCGACCCGTCGAGCTCCGACGGCGAATTCAATCGGGACACCGACTACATCGACACCCGTATCACCGCCGACGGCAGGGACGGCTATCCCGTCGAGCCCGGCCGCTACCGCTTGATCGTCGCCAGGGCGTGCCCGTGGGCCAACCGAACCATCATCGTGCGCCGCCTCCTCGGCCTGGAAGACGTGCTGTCGATCGGGTTCTGTGGTCCCACCCACGACGAACGCAGCTGGACGTTCGATCTGGATCCGGGTGAGGTCGACCCGGTGCTGGGCATCCACTACCTGCGTGATGCGTACAACGCTCGGATTCCCGACTATCCCAAGGGGGTGACCGTCCCCGCGATGGTGGAGATCGAGAGCGGTCAGGTGGTCACCAATGACTACGCCCAGATCACCTTGGACTTCTCCACCGAGTGGTCGGCCCACCACCGCGGCGGCGCGCCGCAGCTGTATCCCGAGCCGTTGCGTGCCGAGATCGACGAGGTGGCCGAGCGGGTCTACACCGAGATCAACAACGGTGTCTACCGCTGCGGCTTCGCCGGGTCGCAGCGGGCGTACGAGCGCGCCTATGACCGGTTGTTCACCGCCTTGGACTGGCTCGAAGAGCGTCTGAGCGGGCAGCGGTTCCTGGTCGGCGACACGATCACCGAGGCGGACGTGCGGCTGTTCACCACGCTGGCCCGCTTCGATCCGGTGTATCACGGCCATTTCAAGACCAATCGCCAGAAGCTCGCCGAGTTCCCCGCGTTGTGGGCCTACGCCCGCGATCTGTTCCAGACCCCCGGCTTCGGCGACACGATCGATTTCGTCCAGATCAAGCAGCACTACTACCTCGTGCACAGCGACATCAACCCCACAGGTGTGGTCCCGAAGGGCCCCGACCTGTCCAACTGGCTGACGCCCCACGGGCGGGAAGCGCTGGGCGGCAAGCCTTTCGGTGACGGAACGCCTCCCGGGCCGACGCGGGAAGGGGAGCGGGTCCCCGAGGGTCACTCGGCGGGCTGATCCCAGGTGGTGCGCACCGACCATTCCGCGTGCGGCACCGGGAATTCGTTGCCATCCTGGTCGCGCACCAACGTCGGCAGCTGCACGGCGATGCCCCGCAGCCGGCCCAACTGCGGGTCAACCGTCGGGATCGTCACGGCGAGTCTGCTGGCGGGCCGGAACTCCTCGACGCGGTCGCCGTCCTCGAAGGCGCGCAGCAGCACCCACGGTGCTTTCGCCACCTCCTGCGGCACCGACAACTGGACGGGGTGACGACCGCTCACCGGTAACTCGCCCTGCGAGGCGGGAACCACACAATCGGTCGGGTCGAGCACCTCGCACACGCGGTACGGCCCCACCCTGGTCAGCTCTCCGTGGGAGTAGGCCGAGATCTCGGGAAGGTGCGGATCGCTGTCGCTGGACAGCCGCCACACCAGCACGGCGGTACCGATCGAGGCCAGCAGCGCCACAGCCGCGAGCGCGGCGACTCCCCGCTTCATTCTCCGGTCACCATCGTCGCGTCGTCGCGCACACCTTCTTTCGCCGCCAGCACCGGGCGGTTACCGCCGAAGCCGGGCACCAGGGACTCGCCGCGGTAACTCAGCACCGTCTGGGCCAACCCGAGGATCAGAACCGCGGTGATCGTGGTGAAACCCACCCACAGATCGGTGTAGATCAGCACACCGGTGGCGCCGCCGGCGACCCACGCCAGTTGCAGAAGCGACTCCGAACGACCGAACGCCGACGCGCGCGATTCCTCGGGCAGATCATCCT
The DNA here is from genome assembly GCF_041902445.1 of Mycobacterium sp. G7A2. Lineage (NCBI taxonomy): Bacteria > Bacillati > Actinomycetota > Actinomycetes > Mycobacteriales > Mycobacteriaceae > Mycobacterium > Mycobacterium sp. G7A2. The sequence goes on from NZ_CP169251.1 coordinate 1,071,227, forward strand.
GCAGTGACGCGTCGAGTGACGCCTTGGCGATCGCACTGGCACCCGAGGTGATGAGCGTGGCCGCGGCCGCCACCAACAGACTGCCGGTCACCGCGGTCGCCAGCGCCGCCGCCGTCACCGCGATCGCGCAGCGCACCACGAGCTGCGCCGGATGACCGAGCTTCATGCGGGCAGCGGTGAAATTGCCGATGAAGTTGCCGATCGCCGCGGCCGCTCCGATCAAGCCGAGGATCCGCAGCTGTTCCCACCCGCCGGCGTCGTGGGCTTTGGCGACGAAAGCCGGGTACAGGAACAGGAAACCGACCATCACCTTGACGGTGCAATTTCCCCACAGTGCGGTGATGGTGTTGCGGCCCAGCGGCTGGCGGGCCTTGCCGAAGCGGGACGGCGCGCTCTCGCGGAGGAACTCACCGGAACCGCCGTGATAGCCCAGCGTGGCGGGTACCTCGCCTTCGGTGACCTCGACCCACTTGGGGATCCGCATGGAGAACAGCGCGCCGGCCATGGTGACCGCCACCACCACGTAGAGGGCGCCGGGCATCTGGAACAGGTTGAACCCCCATTCGGCGGCCGCCGCCACCGCGCCGCCGGCCATCGTGCCGCCCAGCAGTCCGAACATGGTCAGTCGCGAGTTCACCCGCACGAGGTCGATCGTCGGCGGCAGTACGCGCGGCGCCACCGCGCCACGTAGGACCGAGAAGGATTTGGACAGCACCATCATGCCCAGCGCACACGGGTAGAGCACCCAGGACGGGAAGGAGCCCGTCGCCCCGTCGTAGTTCGCGATCAGCACCACCGCCAGCACCGTGCGCAGCACGAACGAGCCCGCCAACGCCACCCGCCTGCCGTGCTGCAGCCGGTCGAGGGCCGGTCCGATCAGCGGGGCGATGACCGCGAACGGCGCGATCGTGATGAGCAGATACAGCGCGACGCGGCTCTTGCTCTCGCCGGTGGCGGCGGCGAAGAACAGCGTGTTCGCCAATGCGACGGCCATCGCCGCGTCCACCGCGAAGTTCGCGACCACGGGCCAGGTCAGCGCCGTCAGCCCCGACTTGTCGGCGCCGTCGGCGGTCGCGGCCCGGTGCACCAGGCCGTACATCTTCGAGCCCATCTCGCGGCTGCGATGGGCCGCGGCACGCGTCACCGTGATCTTGTCGGCGGTTCCCAACCGGCCGTCGGAGCCGTCGTAGCTGCCCTCCGCGGAGGCGCGATGGCGCGAGCTTTCATCGAGGGGCGGCAGCCACCGATTGTCGCTGTGCCGATCCGGACCGGTGCGGCGCGGCCTGCGCAGACCCGGGTTCAGGCCGGGATCGCTGGGGTAGTTGGCCATGCCGGGGTGCTCGTCGGCCGGGGGGCGCGGTGGGTAGTAGCGCCCACCCTGCCGACCCTCAGGGTCCCGGGGATCACGCCGCGCTCCGGTCACGTGTCGATTCTCCCTCATCGAGCCGACAGGGTGCGCAAGGGCAACCGGTGTGGCTTGTCGTTGTGTCCTTCGGGCAAGATTGAGGGCAATGGACAGCGTGACCGAACCCTCTCACCAGGACCTGACTCAGAGCGCCACCGGCCCCGAGCCGGTGACCGCGCCGTGGTCCGGAGACGTCGCACCCGGGCTGCAGTCGGTGCTGACCGGCGCCGTCGACGCGGCGCGTGCGGCGATCGAGGAACACAGCGGCGAGGGCACCGTGGGGGAGTATCTCGGCGCCGAGTTCGAGGACCCGACGTCGGCGACACACCGATTCCTCGCCGAGCTGCCCGGGTATCGCGGTTGGCAATGGGCCGTCGTGGTGGCCGCGTGCCCCGGCGCCGAGCACGCAACCATCAGTGAAGTCGTGCTCGTCCCGGGCCCGACGGCGCTGCTGGCGCCGAAATGGGTGCCGTGGGAGGAACGGATCCGGCCGGGGGATCTGAGTCCAGGCGATCTGTTGGCCCCGCCGCCCGACGACCCACGCCTGGTGCCCGGCTACGTGGCGACCGGTGACCCGATGGTCGACGAGGTGGCCACCGAGGTCGGACTCGGCCGGCGTCGGGTGTTGAGCCTGTGGGGCCGCCGGGACGCGGCACAGCGATGGCACGACGGCGACCACGGCCCGGGGGCGTCGATGGCGCGCGCCACCCGGCGGGTTTGTCGCGACTGCGGCTTCTACGTTCCGCTGGGCGGCGAGCTCGGTCTGATGTTCGGCGTGTGCGCCAACGAGTTCGCCTCCGACGGTCACGTGGTCGACGCCGAATTCGGTTGCGGCGCACACTCGGACACTCCGGCGCCGGCGGGAACTGGTTCGCCGCTGCACGACCCGTACGACGACGGTGTCCTCGACGTCACCGACGAGGGTGCGCGCGCGGCCGAGGAAGCCGCGGCGCAGCCTGTCGAAGAGGCCCCGGAGGAGCCGGCCGACGAGGCGGTGCAGCAGCCCGCGGAGGAGGCCGTCGAGCAGCCCGTCGACGCGGCGGCAGAGCGACCCCTCGACGCGGCGGCAGAGCGACCCGCCGACGCGGCAGAGCAACCCGCCGAGACGGCGGCAGAGCAACCCGCCGACGCAGCCGCGGAGCAACCCGCCGACGAGGCTGGGCAGCAGCCCGACTAGTTCTCCGCCGCGGCCTTGATGCGGGCCAGCGATGAGTTCATGCCTTCGATCAGTTCCTGCTCGAAGCTGGGCACCCCGCCCATGAACGAGTTGACCAACGTGTTCGAGATCGGCTTCACGCCGTTCTCGGCGTGGCGCGTCTCGACCAGCCGCGTGCCGGCTTCTGTGGGCTGCAGCTCATAGCTCCACACGGTGCCGTTCTCGTTGACACGGAAGGCCAGCTTCTTCTCGGGGACGAGCTCGGTGATGCGGCTGGTGGTGGGCCAGAACAGCAGTCCGCGCCGGTTGACGTTGACGGTGCGGGCGCCCTGGCGCATGCCGCCGAGTGGCTTCATCAGGCGGCACTGGGGGCTCCACCGCGGCATGTTGCCCAAATCCGACACCAGTTCCCATACTCGCGAGACGGGTGCGTTGATGTCGATCTGTGCCTGCAACAGCGGCGCTGCCATGAGCTTCTCCTTCAGGTGAGGCCGTGCTGGGCGCCGCGGCTCCCGCGGCGCACGGCGTGACGTTGCCACAGAAATATCGACGTGCCAAGCACGCCCACACCCAGCCCTGCGATGGTGATCGGCCGCCAGGTGTGCAGCGACTCGACGGTGAACGACAGGACCAGCGCAAGTAGCCACCCGCATGCGATGGCCACGATGACCGGCCGCGGGTCGAGCAACGCGGCCGGCAGCTCGGGTGGCTGCGGATTCTCCGCCGCCGCGCCCGGCGTCTCCTCGGTCATGCCGTCAACCTAACCCACGGGGTGCGGCGCCGACTGGGTAGTGTCGGGGCTGTGATAGCCGCTGGTCACACCGTCGCCGCATGACGGCTCACCACGTGTCCGAGTTGAACGTCGTCGACGTCACCGACCCCGCCGACCCGCGGCTCGACGACTTCCGTGACCTCAACAGTGTCGACCGCAGGCCCGACCTGCCCAGTGGCAAGGGTCTGGTGATCGCCGAGGGCGTCCTGGTCGTCCAGCGGATGCTGGCGTCGCGGTTCACTCCCCGCGCGCTGCTCGGCACCGACCGGCGACTCGCCGAACTCGGCGCTGACCTACCCGGGGTGTCGGCGCCCTACTACCGGGTCGAGGCCGACGTGATGGCCGAGGTGGTCGGGTTCCATCTCAACCGCGGGGTTCTCGCGTCGGCGTCGCGGGCCGCGGAGCTGAGCGTCGCCCAGGTGCTCGACGGGGCCAGGACGATCGCCGTTCTCGAAGGGGTCAACGACCACGAGAACCTCGGCTCGATCTTCCGCAATGCCGCCGGCCTCGGGGTGGACGCGGTGGTCTTCGGCGGCGGGTGCGCCGACCCGCTGTACCGGCGCGCTGTGCGGGTGTCGATGGGGCACGCGTTGCTCGTCCCGTTCGCGCGGGCTGCACGATGGCCGGCTGACCTGCAGGTGTTGCGCGATGCGGGCTTCCGGTTACTGGCGATGACGCCCGATGAGGGCGCGCCGCGTCTGGCCGAGGCCATGGACGGTCTGGCCGACCGCAAGGTGGCGATCCTCGTCGGCGCGGAGGGCCCTGGCCTGCAGGAGCACACCATGCGCGCCAGTGACGTGCGAGTGCGTATCCCGATGGCGCGGGGGACCGACTCACTCAACGTGGCCACGGCCGCGGCGTTGGCGTTCTACGAGCGGGACCGGGGATAGGACCGGCCGATGAGGACACGTGAGGAGGCCACGCCGTGGGCGACGGGACTGACGGTCGCAGCCTTCGTCGCCGCGGTCATCGGGACGGCGATCGTGGTGCTGAGCATCGGTCTGGCCCGGGTGCACCCGTTGCTCGCGGTGGGGCTCAACCTCATCGCGGTGGGCGGGTTGGCGCCGACGGTGTGGGGCTGGCGGGCGATACCGGTGTGGCGGTGGTTCGTGCTGGGATCCGGGATCGGTGTCGCGGGCGGATGGATAGTGCTGTTAACGCTCGCCGCCGCTGGAGCGAACGCCTAGCAGCACATCCTCCCAGGCGGGGACGGCCGGGCGCGCCTTGCTCTTGCGCGCACGCGCAGGCTTGGGCGCCGGCTGGGGCTCTTCCTCCGGCTCGATGTGCTGCTCGACCGGTGGGTGGGCGGGCTGCTCGGGTTCTTCGAGCGCCAGCTGGGGAACCGGCGCCAGGGGGCGCAGGGGCCGGCTGAAGTCGGGGTCGATGAGCTGCGAGGCGGCGTCGTCGAAGGCCGACACCGTGCCACCGTGGGCGCCCGGGGCGTAGCGGAAGTGCGCGACGTTGTCCGACATCCCCGCCTTCCACGCCAGCTGCACCGTCCAGCGGCCGTCCTCGTTGCGCCAGGCGTCCCACGTGGTGTCGTCCGGGTTCAACCCGCGCGCGACGAGTGCGGTCGTGACCGTCTCCAACAGGGTCAGCACCGACGGCCCGTCGGCCAGGATCGGGTGCGCGGCCGTGGCCAGCTCCGCGGCGCGGGAGCGCTCCAACAGCACCGGATGCGCGAAGCGCTCCACCCGCTCGATGTCGGCGCCCGAGGCCGAGGCGATCTGCTCGACGGAGGCTCCGGCGCGGATCCTGGCTTGAATGTCCTTGGGGCGCAGCACGTTGTGGACCTCGACATCGATCGTGGTTTGGTTCGAGCCGACTCTGTCGCCACGGACCGCGGCCTTGAGCCGGTCATCGGAGCGCAGCACGAACTTCTCGGTGGAGTCGTCGGTCTCGCAGATGATCCGCCTGCCGTCGACGTCGAGTCCGACGACCTTGAGCTCCCGCATGTCGACCTCCTCCGGGCTGTCGCAGGCCCGATGTTTTGGTCACCCTACTGTGTTATCAGTCCGTAACCGAGGTGACACGCGGCGGTCGGCTACAAACGCTGGACAACCCAGTCGATGCACTGAGTCAGCGCGCTGACGTCGTCGGGCTCCACCGCGGGGAACATGCCGACGCGCAGCTGGTTGCGGCCCAGCTTGCGGTAGGGCTCGGTGTCGACGATGCCGTTGGTGCGCAGGACCTTGGCCACCGCGGACGCGTCGACGTGGTCGGCGAAGTCGACGGTGCCGACCACCTGCGAGCGCAGCGCGGGATCGGCGACGAACGGGGTCGTGTACTCGGTCGCCTCGGCCCAGGCGTAGAGCCGCGCCGAAGAGTCGGCGGTGCGTTTGGTTGCCCACTCCAGCCCGCCGTTGCCGAGCAGCCAGTCGATCTGCTCGGCGAGCAGGATCAGCGTGGCGATGGCCGGGGTGTTGTAGGTCTGGTTCTTGACGCTGTTCTCGATCGCGATGGGCAGCGAGAGGAAGTCCGGCACCCAGCGCCCCGCCGCGGCCACCTTCTCCACCCGGGCGAGCGCAGCGGGGGACATCAGCGCGATCCACAGCCCGCCGTCGCCGGCGAAGTTCTTCTGCGGTGCGAAGTAGTAGGCGTCGGCTTCGGTGATGTCGACGGGCAGGCCACCCGCCGCGGACGTCGCGTCGATCGCGATCAGGGCGTCGCCGGCCCCCTGCGGGCGGTGCACCGGCACCGCGACACCGGTCGAGGTCTCGTTGTGCGCCCAGGCGATGAGGTCGACCGACGGGTCGCTGACCGGATCGGGTGCGCCGCCCGGGTCGGCCTTGACCACGATCGGGTCGCCGACGAACGGGTTCTTGGCCACCGCCGAGGCGAACTTGGCGCTGAATTCCCCGTAGGTCAGGTGCAGCGAGCGGGTGTCGATCAGACCGAACGCGGCGGCATCCCAGAACGCTGTCGAGCCACCGTTGCCGAGGATCACCTCATAGCCGTCGGGCAGGGAGAAGAGCTGACGCAGGCCGTCGCGGACTCTGCCCACGAGGTTCTTGACCGGCGCCTGGCGGTGTGAGGTGCCGAACAGGTCACCGGCCGCGGCCAGCGCCTGCAGCTGTGCGGGGCGGACCTTGGACGGTCCGCACCCGAATCGACCGTCGGCGGGCTTGAGCTCGGTCGGGATGGTCAGCGAAGTCGGGGCGTCGGCCATGGTTGCAAGCCTAGAACCGGCCATCGACCCCTCAGGATGCGGGCACCCCACGACCACTACTGTGATTTGGGACACATGTGATGTGGATAACCCGGCTAGGGCACAGCATGGAAAAGGGCCTGGTTAATTCCTGGGACCGTGGGTACTGTTACTGGACAGCGAGCAGACGAATGTAAAACGGCACGGGAGGCTGCAATGGCTGTCAAGACCGCAAGGACGCGCGTCATCCGGCGCTGGCGCAAGAACATGGACGTCCTCGACGACACCGAGTACGTCGACATGCTCAACACCCTGTCCGAGGGGTCGGTGCGGCGCAATTTCAACCCCTACACCGACATCGACTGGGATTCGCCCGAGTTTGCCGTCATCCCCAACGACGAACGCTGGATCCTGCCTGCGACGGATCCGATCGGCCAGCACCCGTGGTACCAGTCGCAGCCGGTCGAGCGGCAGATCGAGATCGGGATGTGGCGGCAGGCCAACGTGGCCAAGGTCGGCCTGCACTTCGAATCGATCCTGATCCGCGGGCTGATGGAATACGCCTTCTGGGTCCCGAACGGATCACCGGAATACCGCTACTGCCTGCACGAGGCGGTCGAAGAGTGCAACCACACGATGATGTTCCAGGAGATGGTCAACCACATCGGTGCCGACGTGCCGGGCATGCCGCGGCTGCTGAAGTGGATCCAGCCGGCCATCCCGTTGGTAGCCGGGCCGCTGCCGATCCCGTTCTGGTTCGGCATCCTCGCCGGCGAGGAGCCGATCGACCACACGCAGAAGAACGTGCTCCGCGAGGGCAAGTCCCTGCATCCGATCATGGAGCGGGTGATGGCGATCCACGTCGCCGAGGAAGCCCGCCACATCTCGTTCGCTCACGAATACCTGCGCAAGCGGGTGCCCGACCTGCCCCGCCGCAAGCGGTTCTGGCTGTCGCTGTACGTCCCGGTCGTGATGCGCGTGCTGTGCTCGGCCATCATCGTGCCGCCGCGCGCGTTCTGGAAGGAATTCGACATTCCGCGCTCAGTGCGCAAGGAGATCTTCTTCAAGTCGCCCGGTTCGCGGAAGATGTTGCGGGACATGTTCGGTGACGTTCGCATGCTCGCCGAGGACACCGGCCTGATGAACCCGCTGGCCAAGTTGATGTGGCGGATCTGCCGGATCGACGGCAAGGCCAGCCGGTACCGCAGCGAGCCGCAGCGCCAGCACCTGGCGCCGGTCGCGTAACCGGAAGACCCACCGAGGTTCCTTCATGCCACACGTCATCACCCAGTCGTGTTGCAGCGACGGGTCGTGCGTCTACGCCTGCCCGGTGAACTGCATCCACCCGTCACCCGACGAGCCGGGCTTCGCCACCGCGGAGATGCTCTACATCGACCCGGCCGCCTGTGTGGACTGCGGCGCCTGCGTCAGCGCATGCCCGGTCGGCGCCATCGCACCCGACACGAAACTGACACCCGAGCAGTTGCCGTTCATCGAGCTGAACGCGTCGTTCTACCCCAAGCGGGAGGGCAAGCTGCCACCGACGTCGAAGCTGGCGCCGGTGCTCGACGCGCCGGTGGTGTATCGACGGCCCGGTGGGCCACTTCGGGTGGCCGTGGTGGGCTCCGGTCCGGCGGCCATGTACGCCGCCGATGAGTTGCTGACCCAGGAAGGCGTGCAAGTCAACGTCTTCGAGAAGCTGCCGACTCCCTACGGACTGGTCCGCGCCGGTGTCGCGCCCGATCATCAGACCACCAAACGGGTCACCGGGCTGTTCGACAGGATCGCCGCCAAGGACGGTTTCGGGTTTTACCTGAACGTCGAGGTGGGGTCCGACATCACTCACGATGAGTTGCTCGAGCACCACCACGCGGTGCTCTACGCGGTCGGCGCACCCAACGACAAGCGCCTTCAGGTCGAGGGCATGGACCTGCCCGGAACAGCCACTGCCACCGAGGTCGTGGCCTGGTACAACGGGCATCCCGACTACATCGACCTCCCCGTCAACCTCAGCGGTGACCGCGTCGTCATCATCGGCAACGGGAACGTCGCGCTGGACGTCGGGCGGATCCTGACCGCCGACCCGGACACGCTGGCGTGCACGGACATCGCCGATCACGCGCTGACCGCGCTGCGTGCGTCGCAGGTGCAGGAAGTGGTGATCGCGGCCCGCCGGGGGCCGGCGGCTTCGGCGTTCACGCTGCCAGAGCTGATCGGACTGACCTCTACCTGCGAGGTGGTTCTCGATGCGCTCGACCACGACCGCGTTCTGGCCGACCTGGCCGCCACCACCGACGCGTTGACCCGCAACAAGCTCGAGGTCTTGTCGAAGCTCGGATCGGCGAGCACGCCGATCACGCGGCCACGCATCCGGCTCGCCTACGGACTGACACCCGCGCGGGTGCTCGGCGACACCGAGGCCACGGGTGTCGAGTTCACCGTGACTGGATCCGATCAGGTCGAGCAGATGCCGGCCGGCTTGGTGTTGACCTCCATCGGCTACCGGGGCAAAGCCATCCCCGCGCTGCCGTTCGACGACGAAAATGCCGTGGTGCCCAACGCGGGTGGTCGGGTACTCGAACCGGCGTCGGAGCGGCCGGTGGCCGGGACGTACGTGGCGGGCTGGATCAAGCGCGGGCCCACGGGCTTCATCGGGACCAACAAGTCGTGTGCCGCGGAGACGGTGCACAACCTGGTGGCCGATTACAACGAGGGTCGGCTGCGCGACCCCCACCACAAGCCCGGGGCGATCGGCCGATTCGTGCGTGGTCGTAAACCCGACGTGGTCGACGCCCGGGGTTGGGCCGCGATCGACGACGCCGAGCGGACCCGAGGCGGGGCCACCCGCCCGCGGGACAAGTTCACCGCGGTGACCGACATGCTCGACGCCGCCGCCGACGCACCGAGCCGGCCCCTGCACCAGCGCCTGCTCGCCGGCCTGCTGCGCTGAACCTCTTTCACCGCTGAACGTCTTTCACCAAAGGCCCTGCCCGAGGGCTCCGGCAGCGGTAAGCAGTGGGGATGAATGCTGCGCAGTTCGTCGGCCGGGTCGGGAGCCTGGCGGTGGCCCTGGGTGTCGGGGCCGCGGTGCTCACGGGTACCGGCGTCGCATGGGCGAGTGAGGATTCCGACGGGCCGGCCGCCGCGGCGGAGTCCCCGGCGACGTCCGCGTCGTCTGGCCGCGATGGCTCACCCCCGGATACGGGGTCGCCGCGGGACGCCGGCAGCGAGGCCAACGACATCGACGCCGCAGACACCGGCACCGCCGACGACTTCGACGGTCACCTCGCCGAAGAGGACATCCCCGACGAGGAGATCGACGTCGGCGTCGATGACGCGAGCGGCCACGATGCAGCCGGCGGGGCCGTGCCCGCCGTCGACGACGAGCTCGTCGACGATGACGACGAGCTCGTCGACGATGACGGCACCGTCGAGGAGAGGCCGCTCGCCGAAGACGTGACCGACGTCGGCGGGGATGCGCCGGACGTCGAAAAGGCCCAGGAACCCGACGAACCCGGGGGCGGCGACGTCTCCGGCGACATCGACGGGACCGACGAATCGCCGGCCGCGGCCAGGCTCACTGCGCAGACCGCACCCGTCGACGAGGTCGGCGCCGCGGTGACCGACAGTGACCTCGTTCCGACGGCGCCCATCGAGAGTGACACGGCGGCCGCGTCGATCGCCGGCGAGCGGCACGCTTCCGCCACGGTCGCCATGGCCGACACCGCCGACACCGCAGCGGCCGTGGTCGACCCCGTGGTGCCCTCCTGGCGGCCGTGGCCCACGGCGTTCGACCTGCGCACCGGGCTGACCTACGTCAAGGACCTCATCACCAGCGTGGTCGACGCGGTGTTCCGGCCGTTCACCGCCGGTCCGCCCGCCCCCTCGGCGGACCCGGCGGCGTGGGGACTGCTCGCCTGGGTGCGCCGGGAGTTCTTCAACTCCACACCCAGTGTCGTGGCCAACCCGTTGCCGTACACCCAGAGCCTCACCGTCGACGGTGAGGTGGTGGTGACCGGCAATGTGGGCGTCGAGGACGCCGACGGCGACGAACTGACCTACACCGTCATCGGAAGACCTCTCAACGGCGGCACGGTGACCGTCGACGCCGACGGGGGTTTCGTCTACCGACCGATGAACGCGACGGCCGCGCTGGGCGGAACCGACACGTTCACCGTGCTCGTCAGCGACGAGCACGCCGGACTGCACGTGCACGGTCTGTTCGGGCTACTGAAGTTCGTGCCGATCGTCGGTGAGCTTCTCTATCCCGGCGGCGGAGACCGCATCGAGCGCACCATCACCGTCACCGTCGAGCCCGTCGCCGGCATCGATCTCACGTTCCCCGACGAGTTCCGTTGGGGTGTCGCCCATTCGGGGTTCCAGGCCGAGGGCGGTCCGGGCTCCCCGGTCGACCCGGCATCGGACTGGTACCGCTGGGTGCACGACCCGCTGAACCGGCTGCTCGGGCTCGTGGGCGGCGTCCCCGAGAACGGGCCGGGAGCCTACGTGTCCTACGAGGATGACGCGGCGCTGGCCCGTGACGAGCTCGGCATGAACACCTTCCGCATCGGCATCGAGTGGAGCCGCATCTTCCCCAACTCCACCGCCGCCGTCGACACCTCCGACGAAAACGGCACCGTCAGCCTCTCGGACCTGCAGGCTCTCGACGCGCTCGCCGATCAGGGCGAGGTCGCCCACTACCGGGCGGTGCTCGACGCGTTGCGCGCACACGGGCTCGAGCCGATGGTGACGGTCAACCACTTCACGCTGCCGCTGTGGGTGCACGACCCGATCGTCGCCCGCCCGTTGATCCAGTTGGGGCTGCCGGCACCGGCCGCCGGATGGCTGTCGTCGACGACGCCGCAGGAGTTCGAGAAGTACGCGGCGTACCTCGCGTGGAAGTACGGCGACCAGGTGGACAACTGGGCCACGGTCAACGAACCCTTCTCGCCGGTGCTGACCGAGTTCCTGGCGATCCCGTGGGTGGTGCCCAACTGGCCGCCCGGGGTCCTGCGCCCCGACCTGGCCTCGACGTTCCTGGTCAACCAGGCCATCGGCCACGTCGCGGCCTACGACGCGATCCACGCCTGGGACACCACCGTGGCCGCCGCTGACGGGCCCGCGGCGTTCGTCGGGTTCACCCACAACATGATCCCGGCGCGGCCGGCCAACGCGGCGAACCGGTTGGACGTGCAGGCCGCCGACGCCTGGAACCACTACTACAACGGCTGGTTCCCCAACGCGGTCATCGACGGCTGGGTCGACGTCGACTTCGACGGCGTCCGGGACGACGGCGAGTTCTTCGCCCACATGGCCGACAAGGTCGACTTCCTGGGCGTGCAGTACTACGGGTCGCAGCCGATGTTCGGCTTCGGCGTCGCTCCGGTGCCGGGGTTCCCGTTCCTGCGCGGGTTCCCCATCCGCTGCTCGGCGGAGTCGCCGACCTGCAGCGACTTCAACCAGCCGACCGATCCGGGCGGATTCCGCGAGGTCCTCGAGGTCGCGGCGTCCTACGGCAAACCGTTGTGGATCACCGAGAACGGCATCGCCGACGACGACGACAGCAAGCGACCGTCCTACCTGGTCAACCACATCGTGGTGGTGCAGGATCTGGTGGCCCACGGAACCGACATCCGCGGCTACACCTACTGGTCGTTCGTCGACAACCTGGAGTGGGCCGACGGCTACGACCTCCAATTCGGTCTCTACGGATCCGACCCGCAGACCCCCGAGTTCGAGCGGACACCGAAGCCGGCGAGCATCGCGGCGCTCAGCGGCATCACGAAATCCAACGCACTGCCGTGGTGGTTGCTCGAGCAGTACCTGCCCGACTAACCGTCGGCGCTCATCTCCGCGAGGACCTGGTCCATGTCCACCTCACGCACGGTCTCGGCCAGCGACCAGTGGTGGCCGAAGGGGTCCCGGACGACCCCATAGCGGTCGCCCCAGAACATCTCCTCGAGTGGGCTGACGACAGTGGCGCCGGCATCGACCGCCCGCTGGAACCTGGCGTCGACGTCGGGACCGTGCAGGTGCACCGTCACCGGCGTGCCACCCAGTGCCGTCGGCGCGCTCGACCGACCGTCGCAGAACTCGGGGAAGTCATCGTTGACGAACACCATGTGTCCGTTGATCCGGAACGCAGCGTGCATGAGCTTGCCGCCGGGCCCGGGCAACCGGGCCATCTCCTCGGCGCCGAACGCCTTGGCGTAGAAGTCGAGCGCGGCAGCGGCGCCGTCGACGACGAGGTGCGGCACGAGCATCGGGGTGTTGTCGATCGCCATGGGTTCTCCTTACGGTTCGGTGGTCGGCATGGCCGAACAGGTTGACCGGAGAAGACGCCAGAAGTCATCGCGGTCCGGGCACCCGGTCCTCGGCTCAGACCACCGAGAACCCCGGTGGCAGATCGCTTCGGCCGGTCAACCCCAGCAGCACGGCCGGTCCCTGGCCCAGCGCGACGCCGATGCGAGCGGCCAGCGCAGCGGCGTCGGCCAGCACCTCTTCCGGCGGGTCGCGGTCGACGCCGACAGCCCGCGCGATGTCGATGCCGTGCACGGCGAGTTCGAAGGTGCGGGTGGGCAGATAGCTGCTCAGCTTGATGCCCAGCCCGCCGATCACCGCGATCAGCGGATCGTCGACGCCATCGAGATCGTCGAGTACGCGCGCGAGCAGGTGATCGATCGCCACGGCGGGGTCGGCGCCGAGGTCGCGGCCGGCCTGCCGGCCGCGTTCGACGATGGCGTCGGTACCCATACCGGCGGCGTAGTCGCGGATCCTGACGTAGTAGTCGACCGCGCTCGAGACATCCTCGTTCACGGCCTGGGTACGCAGGTACGTGCTCACCGTGGTCAGTGACCGCGAGGTGTGACCGACCAGGTCGCGAACCGTCCAGTCACCCAGTCCAGGCTCGTCCCAGCGGTCGTCGGCGATGGAGCGGACCAGATCGGCGAAGTGACCCGCTGCGGCTTCGAACACGCCGCGCCGGCCACGGGTGCGCGTCGTCATGAGCGGTGGAGCTGATCCCAGCCGTCAACCGACTCCGGGCTGCGCGGGCCCGGCCCGACGTAGATCGCCGACGGGCGCACCAGCTTGCCCAGCCGCTTCTGCTCCATGATGTGCGCGCACCATCCGGCGGTGCGTCCGCAGGTGAACATGGCCGGCATCATCTGCGGCGGAACCTGAGCGAAGTCCAGGATGACCGCCGCCCAGAACTCGACGTTGGTTTCGATGGCCCGATCGGGACGGCGTTCCCGCAACTCGGTGAGCGCGGCTTGCTCCAGCGCTGCGGCGACCTCGTAGCGCGGCGCTGCGAGCCGCTTCGCGGTGGCGCGCAGGACGCGGGCCCGCGGATCCTCGGCCTGGTAGACGCGGTGCCCGAAGCCCATCAGCTTTTCGCTGCGGTCCAGGATCCCCTTGACCACGGCTCGGGCGTCGCCGTTCTTCTCGGCCTCTTCGATCATGGGGATCACCCGGGCCGGCGCACCGCCGTGCAGCGGCCCGCTCATCGCACCGATCGCGCCGGACAGCGCGGCCGCCACATCGGCACCGGTGGAGGCGATGACCCGGGCGGTGAACGTGGAGGCGTTCATGCCGTGCTCGGCGGCGCTGACCCAGTAGGCGTCGATGGCCTCGATGTGGCGGGGGTCCGGCTCGCCTTGCCAACGGGTCATGAACCGCGCGGTGACGGTGTCGCACTCGTCGACGGTGCGCTGCGGCACCGCGGGCTGGTAGATGCCGCGGGCTGACTGCGCGACATAGGACAACGCCATAACCGATGCGCGGGCCAGCTGATCACGGGCCGTCTGGTCGTCGATGTCGAGCAGCGGGGGATAGCCCCAGATCGGCGCGAGCATCGCCAATCCGGCCTGCACGTCCACCCGCACGTCGCCGCTGTGGATCGGCAGCGGGAAGGGCTCGGCCGGCGGCAGCCCGTGGCCGAAACGGCCGTCGACGAGCAGGGCCCACACATCGCCGAACGTGACCCGATGGGCCACGAGATCTTCGATGTCCACCCCGCGGTACCGCAGGGCGCCGCCGTCTTTGTCGGGTTCGGCGATCTCGGTTTCGAACGCCACCACGCCCGCCAATCCGGGGGCGAAATCCTTCGGCACCGCAGTCATGGGGTGGATTCTTGCACCCGGCTTCTTCGGCGGTGCCAACGGTCCAATTTCGTGGGCGGTGCCGAGGTCGGGTTTCGTCACCGGGGCTGAGCTCCGCCTTCGTCACCGGGGCTGAGCTCCGCTGTCGTCACCGGGGCTGAGCTCCGCTGTCCTCGCCGGTGTCGGCCCCGCTGTCGCCGCAGCGCTCGACGTAACGTTGTGACGTGAGCACTTCTGATCATCTGGCGCGGATGCGGGTGGAGTACGGATCGGCGGAGAAGGACGGCAGCGCCGATCTGGACCCGGCCTGGCTCGGTGCCGACCCAGCCTCTGGTTGGGTCTCGCTGCTGGAGTCGTGGCTGGCCGAAGCGCACCAGGCCGGTGTCGCGGAGCCCAACGCCATGGTGGTCGGCACGGTCGACGTCGAGGGCAGGCCGGTGACCAGGACTGTGCTGTGCAAGAGCGTGTCCGAGACAGGAATCACCTTCTACACCAACTACGAGTCCGACAAGGGCCGGCAGCTTGCCGCGAACCCCTACGCCTCGGCAACGTTCCCCTGGTATCAGCTGGGCCGCCAGGTCCACGTGCGCGGCCCCGTGGTCACGGTGTCGGCGCAGGAGACCGCCGAGTACTGGTCCACCCGCCCCCGCGGCTCACAGCTCGGGGCGTGGGCGTCGGCGCAGAGCCGCCCGATCGCGTCGCGGGAGGACCTGATGCGCCAGCTCGCCCAGGTCACCGAACGGTTCGCCGACCTCGAGGACGTGCCCGTGCCGCCGCACTGGGGTGGCTATCTGATAGCTCCCGAGGTCGTCGAGTTCTGGCAGGGCCGCGAGAATCGGGTGCACAACAGGGTTCTGCTCAGCGGCGGTCAGGTGGTGAGGCTGCAGCCGTAGGTGTCGACCACAGCGGTTCACCGGAGTTCGCGCAAAGCGGATTCCCATCTATCTCGACGTCAGGCGGGATAGATTGTGGAGGTGGCCGACAACAGGGGGGCGCCCGTTCTGGGGTTGCGCGAACGCAAGAAACTGCGCACCCGCGCCACCCTGATCGACGCGGCGGTCGGTCTGTGCGAACGACAGGGGCTCGACGGGACCACCGTCGACCAGATCGCCGCCATCGCCGACGTGTCACCACGCACGTTCAGCCGGTACTTCGCCACCAAGGACGCGATCGCGCTGGCGCTCATCGACGAAATCCTCGACCACACCGCGGCTCAACTCGCCCGCCAACCGGCCGACATCGACCACTTCGAAGCGATGCGGCGCGCCTACATCGGCATGGCCGAGGCCACCAAGACCGCTCCGGTGGGCGGCTTCACGTCAGCGCGGCTGCTGCAGATCCTGCGGATCGTCGTCACCTCCTCGGCGCTGCGGCACGCCGCGATCGAGTACCGCGCCAACCCGGTCGACGCCGTCGTCGCGCAGCGCATGGGCACCACCGTCGACGACCGTCGGGTCAAGCTCGTCGCCGCGGTCTGGGGCGGCCTGTTGATGACCGCGCTGCAGGACGCCACGCGCGACCTCACCGACGCCGTCAGCATCACCGTCGACGACCTCATCGACGCTTTCGAGGCGACGTACACCGACTTCGTCGGCCAGATCGCTCCGCTTCGGCAACTCGTCTGACCCCGCCGGTGCCCCCCGCGGGCGTGACTGCTGGAATGGGACTACCTTTTGGTAGGCAGAGTTGTTTCGTGGTGGGCAGACTGCCTCGTGAAGACAGACTTGTGACCTCCGGATAGACCTGATCGACAGCGAAGGGATTCCAGTGGCCGATAACGCCGAAGCCGAGCAGCACGCCATCCTCAATTACCCCGGTGGCGAGCTCGAGCTCGACATCGTCAAGGCCTCCGAGGGGGCCGACGGCATCGCGCTGGGCTCGTTGCTGGCCAAGACGGGATACACGACGTTCGACGGTGGCTTCGTCAACACCGCCTCGACCAAGTCGGCGATCACCTACATCGACGGTGACGCCGGCATCCTGCGCTACCGCGGCGTGCCGATCGAGCAGCTCGCCGAGAAGTCGACGTTCATCGAGGTCAGCTACCTGCTCATCTACGGTGAGTTGCCGTCGAAGGAGCAGCTGGAGAAGTTCACCACGCAGATCCAGCGGCACACCCTGCTGCACGAGGACCTCAAGCGCTTCTTCGACGGCTTCCCGCGCAACGCACACCCGATGCCGGTGCTGTCCAGCGCCGTGAACGCGTTGAGCGCCTACTACCAGGATTCGCTGGATCCGTTCGACGACGAGCAGGTCGAGCTGTCGACGATCCGGCTGCTGGCCAAGCTGCCGACCATCGCGGCGTACGCCTACAAGAAGTCCGAGGGACAGCCGTTCCTGTACCCGGACAACTCGCTGACGCTGGTCGAGAACTTCCTGCGCATGACGTTCGGCTTCCCGGCCGAGCCCTACGAGCTCGACCCGGAGATGGTGCGCGCGCTGGACATGCTGTTCATCCTGCACGCCGACCACGAGCAGAACTGCTCGACCTCGACGGTGCGGCTGGTGGGTTCCTCGCAGGCCAACCTGTTCACGTCGATCTCCGGCGGCATCAACGCGCTGTGGGGTCCGTTGCACGGTGGCGCCAACCAGGCGGTGCTCGAGATGCTCGAGAAGATCCGTCAGGCCGACTTCGACGTCAAGACCTTCGTCAAGAAGGTCAAGAACCGCGAGGACAACGTCAAGCTGATGGGCTTCGGCCACCGCGTCTACAAGAACTACGATCCGCGGGCGCGCATCGTCAAGGAGCAGGCTGACAAGATTCTCGGCAAGCTCGGCGGTGACGACGAGCTCCTCGACATCGCCAAGACGCTCGAGGAGATCGCGCTGACCGACGACTTCTTCGTCGAGCGCAAGCTGTATCCGAACGTGGACTACTACACGGGCGTGATCTACCGGGCGATGGGTTTCCCGACGCGGATGTTCACCGTGCTGTTCGCGCTGGGCCGTCTGCCGGGCTGGATCGCGCACTGGCGGGAGATGCACGGCGAGCCGAACAAGATCGGGCGTCCGCGCCAGATCTACACCGGCTACACCGAGCGCCCGTACGTGCCGCTCGACTCCCGCTAGCCCAATCACCGCGAGCGCGCGGGTCTGCACGCCGACACAGCCTCGATGAGCGGGTGCTCTGCGGGCGCTCGATCGCCACGAGCGTCACACTCTCGTCGCTTGCCAGCCGAACGGTTGTAGTTTCACAATAGTTGTGTGAATGAAACTGTCGGCGCGATGACGCCGCGGCGCAAGGCCGTCATCCTGGTCTCCTGCTGCCTGAGCCTGCTCATCGTGTCGATGGACGCCACCATCGTCAACGTCGCGCTCCCGTCGATCCGCACCGATCTGTCGGCCACTCCGGCGCAGCTGCAGTGGGTCGTCGACATCTACACGCTGGTGCTCGCCTCGCTGCTGATGCTCGCCGGCGCGGCCGGCGACCGACTGGGCCGCAGACGCGTATTCCAGACCGGCCTGGCCATCTTCGCGGTCGGGTCGCTGGCGTGCAGCCTCGCGCCGTCCATCGAGACCCTCATCGCCGCCCGCTTACTGCAGGGCATCGGCGGGTCGATGCTGAATCCGGTTGCGCTGTCAATCATCTCGCAGATCTTCACCGGCAAGGTGGAACGCGCCCGGGCCCTGGGCATCTGGGGCGCGGTGGTCGGCATCTCGATGTCGCTGGGCCCGATCGTCGGCGGCCTGCTGATCGAGACCATCTCGTGGCGGTCGGTGTTCTGGATCAACCTGCCCATCTGTGCCGCTGCCATCGTGCTGACGGCGGTGTTCGTGCCCGAATCCAAGTCGGCCACCATGCGCACCGTCGACCCCATCGGTCAGCTGCTGGCCGTGTTGTTCTTGTTCGGCGTCGTCTATGCCCTCATCGAAGGGCCCGTGCTGGGATGGGGCAACGTGCGCGTCGTCGTCAGCGCTGCGGTCGCCCTGGTCGCGTTCGTGGCGTTCCTGCGCTACGAGTCGCGGCGCGCCGACCCGTTCCTCGATCTGCGATTCTTCAACAGCATCCCGTTCACCTCCGCGGTGATCAACGCGATCTGTGCCTTCGCCGCCTGGGGTGCCTTCCTGTTCATGATGTCGCTGTATCTGCAAGGCGAGCGGGGCTTCTCGGCGATGCACACCGGGCTGATCTACCTGCCCATCGCGGTGGGCGCGCTGATGTTCTCGCCGCTGTCGGGACGGTTGGTCGGACGCTACGGGGCCCGCCCCTCGCTGGTGCTGGCCGGGACGCTGATCGCGGCGGCGTCGACGATGCTGACCTTTCTCACGGCGGCGACACCGGTGTGGGAGTTGCTGATCGTCTTCGCCGTGTTCGGCATCGGTTTCTCGATGGTCAACGCTCCCATCACCAATTCCGCGGTCAGCGGGATGCCGCTGGACCGTGCCGGCGCGGCCTCGGCCGTAACGTCCACCAGCAGACAGGTCGGCGTGTCGATCGGGGTGGCACTGTGCGGTTCGATCGCGGGATCCGCGATGGCGACCGGCGGCACCGAATTCGCCAAGGCTGCCCACCCGCTGTGGTTCTTCTGCATCGCCCTGGGTCTGGTGATCCTGGCCACCGGCCTGTACTCGACATCGGAACGCGCCCAACGCTCAGCCGATCGGCTGGCCCC
Organism: Mycobacterium sp. G7A2; assembly: GCF_041902445.1. Lineage (NCBI taxonomy): Bacteria > Bacillati > Actinomycetota > Actinomycetes > Mycobacteriales > Mycobacteriaceae > Mycobacterium > Mycobacterium sp. G7A2. The sequence continues at coordinate 1,090,420 of NZ_CP169251.1, forward strand.
ACTCGTGCTGGGCACGAACCGACCCACGGAGGCCGCCGATGTCCGGTGACGGCCTGGCCGACCAGGTGTGGCGCGAGATGTCCGCATTCGTACTCGACAACCGCGACGGATGGCGCCGCGCGGTCGTCGACCGCTCCGGGTTGCCGTTCAGCCGGATCCGAATCCTCAAGCGGCTCAATCGCCATCCGATGACGGTCAAGCAGATCGCCGCGGCGGCCACCGTCGACGCTCCGGCGGCGACCGTCGCCGTCAACGATCTGGAGGAGCGCGGTCTGGTCGTGCGTGAGGTGGACCCGGACAACCGCCGATGCAAGGTGGTGTCGTTGACCGACGCCGGGCGTGACATGGTGCGGCTCATCGAGGGGGTTCACGACCCCGCGCCTCAGTCTCTGAGGTCGCTCGACCCTGACGATCTCGTTGCGCTGCGACGAATCCTCGATACGGCCGCCGGGCCCTGGACCGGCTGAGACCCTCACGTCTCAGCGGCCGAGAACCGCCATCGCCGCGTTGTGGCCGCCGATGCCCGAGACCGCGCCTCCGCGACGGGATCCGGAGCCGCACAGCAGGATCCGATCGTGGGCGGTGGCCACTCCCCACCGTTGCGCGGGTGACCGCAGCGGTGCGTCGGCGTCAACGAACGGCCACTGCAGCGCACCGTGAAAGATGTTGCCGTGCGTCATTCCCAGCGTGCTCTGCAAGTCCCAGGTTGTCTTCGTCTCGATACACGGTCGCCCCGCGCGGTCCTCGATCACCACATCCTGGATCGGTTCGTCCAGCACCGAGTTCAGTGATGCCAGCGCCGCGGAGGTCAGCGTGTCGCGGAGCAGGTCGGGCGGCGAGCTGGAGACGAGACTGTGCGGGGTGTGCAACCCGAAAACCGTCAGTGTCTGCGCACCGGAGGCACGCAGCGGCTCCGACAGGATCGTCGGGTCGCTCAACGAATGGCAGTAGATCTCACACGGCAGCGGGTCGGGGACTTCGCCTGCGACGGCGCGGCGGTACGCGTCGTCGAGTTGGCTGTGGGTCTCGTTGATGTGGAAGGTGCCGCCGAAAGCCTGTGCCGGGGTGACCGAGTCGTCACGAAGGCGAGGTAACCGCCGCAACATCAGGTTCAGCTTGACCTGCGCGCCCTGGGTGACGCCGGGATCGTCGTCGCCGAGCAGACGGGCCAACACGGCTGGGCCCACATTGGCCAACACCCGCTCGCACGTCACCGAGTACTCGTCGTCGTCGCGGCGGTAGCGCACCTGTCCGTCTGGATCGATGTCGAGAACCTCTGCGCCGGTGAGTATTTCGGCACCTGCATGGGTTGCGGCGACTGACAGTGCCGCGGTGACCGCGCCCATCCCGCCGACCGGGACGTCCCAGTCCCCGCTGCCCCCGCCGATCAGATGGTAGAGGAAACACACGTTCTGGAGCAGAGTGTCGTCGCCGGTGTGAGCGAACGTCCCGATCAGCGCGTCGGTCGCCATCACCCCGCGGACGAGGTCGGACTCCACTGCCTCGGTGATCGCCTCGCCGATGGGACGATCGACGAGTGAACGCCAGGTGCGCTTCGCGTCGGGTCCGGCGTCGGTCGCCATCGAGAACATCTGCGCGCGGGTGCGAAGCGGTTCCAGCATCGTCGGCCACATCCGCGTCGTCAGGACTCGGCAACGACGGTAGAACTCGGTGAAGCCGGCCTCGTCGGCCCCCGCGCCCACCGCGCCGAAGGTGGACTGCGGCCCGATCAGCAGACCGGTGCGACCTCCGTCGGCGGGATTGGGCGTGTACGAGGAGTACGTCCGGCGGGCCAGCAGGATCCTGGCGCCGACGTCGTCGATGATCCGGCGGGGCAGCAGGCTCACCAGATACGAGTAACGCGACAGCCGGGCGTCGACGCCGTCGAAGATGTACGCCGACACCGCAGCGCCTCCGACGTGGCCGAGCTTCTCGAGCACCTGGACGCGGCGACCGGCCTGGGCCAGGTAGGCGGCGGCCACCAGACCGTTGTGACCGCCCCCGACGATGACGACGTCGAAGTCACGCATGTCGGCTCGCAGGAGACCTCAGCTGAGGTAGCCTTCGACCTCGCCTTCCGGGCGCAGCTGCGCCGACTGCGGGTCGCCACCGGTCTCCCGCAGCGCGCGGCGCTGGCGCAGCAGATCCCAGCACTGGTCGAGTTGCACCTCGATCGCCTTCAGTTGGCGGTGCTCCTCGGATTCGTCGATCTCGTGGTGTTGCAGCTTGTCGCGGAGCTCGCGCTCCTGAGCGACGAGTTGGTTGACCTGGCTGAGGATGTCTTCGTCTTTGGCCACGCCTCCAGTGTGCCCCGTCGGTGGCCCGCCGAGCGCCGGATCTCCGCACAGGATGTAATTGCCGCATGAACGAGCGCAGCGCCCTGGTCACCGGAGCGTCGAGCGGCATCGGTCTGGCGGTCACCCGGGCGCTGCGTCGGGAGGGCTTCGCCGTCACGATGGTGGCCCGCGACCCCGCCAAGCTCGCCGCCGCCGCGGGTCAGGTTGCCGAGGGGTCCGGGCCACCGGTGCAGCAACTGGCGGGCTCGGTCACCGAGGAAGCCTTCCTCGACGACGTGGTCGCCTTCCACACTGCCCGGCACGGCGCACTCGACATCTTGGTGAACAATGCCGGGGTATCCGGGCACCGGTTGGTCGGTGACATCACGGCCGACTTCCTCGACCACCAGCTCGCAGTCAACATCCGCGCCGTCGTGCTGCTGACCGACAAAGCCCTGCCGTTGCTCAAAGCGGCTGTGCGTCAACGGGGCTGCGCGCAAGTGGTCAACACGGCATCCAACGCCGGTAAGCGCGGCGAGGCCACCCTGTCGTCGTATTCGGCGACCAAGGCCGCCGTCGTCGGCTTCACCGAAGCGCTGCACGACGAGCTGGCCCCGTCGGGGATCAAGGCCACCGCCGTCTGCCCGGGCCTGGTCGACACACCGATGGCCGACGGCTACCGCGGGGAGGTCGCCGCGTCGACGATGATCACGCCGAGTGACGTTGCCGAGGTGGTCGCGATGACGACCAGGTTGTCGGCTGCGTGCATCATCCCGGAGGTGGTCTTGCTCAGGCCGACCGAGTGGCTGCAGCCCGACGAGGTGCGCTCCGGTTTAGGCTGAGGCATGGCATCCAAACCCGAGATCGATTTCCCCGACGGCCCGCCACCGTCTGACTTGGTGATCGAGGACATCATCGTCGGTGACGGCGCGGAAGCTGTCCCCGGCGCCAACGTCGAGGTGCATTACGTGGGCGTCGAGTACGACACCGGTGAGGAGTTCGACAGCTCCTGGAATCGCGGCGAGTCCATCGAATTTCCGTTGCGTGGTCTCATCCAGGGTTGGCAGGACGGCATTCCCGGCATGAAGGTCGGCGGCCGGCGCCAGCTGACGATCCCGCCCGCGCAGGCTTACGGCCCCGCCGGTGGCGGGCACCGGTTGTCGGGCAAGACGCTCATATTCGTCATCGACCTGCTGGCCACCCGCTAAGTCGGCGGGGGCAGCTTCAGCAGCAGCCGGGCCCCGCCCAGCGGGCTGGCGTCCAATGACGCCGTCCCTCCGTGCAACTCGGCTTGTTGCGCCACCAGCGCCAGTCCGAGACCCGAGCCCGAGTGCGACGCCGTCGACCCCCGGGAGAACCGGTCGAACACGACGGTGCGTTCCTCCTCGGGCACGCCGACGCCGTCGTCGTCGATGGCGATCTCGACGCCCTCGCGGGAGCTGACCGCCGACAGCTGAACCCGCGTCGCGCCGCCGTGTTTGACGGCGTTGGCGATCGCATTGTCCACAGCCAACCGCAGGCCGGTCGGCAGCCCGACGATGATGACGGTGGGCGCAGGAACCAACGACACGTCCAGGTCCGGATAGACGCGCATCGCGTCGTGGGCTGCGCGGTCGAGCAACTCGGTGATGTCCACCGGCACGTGGTCGTCGGCGGTGGACAACTCGCCCTGCGCCAGTCGCTCCAGCGCGCCGAGGGTGGCCTCGATGCGGGTCTGGGTGCGGATCACGTCGCCGACCACTTCCTTGCGCTGTTCTTCGCCCAGGTCGAGCGTTGCGAGCACCTCGAGGTTGGTGCGCATCGCGGTGAGTGGGGTGCGCAGCTCGTGCGCCGACACCGAGGCGAAGTCCCGCGCGGAGGTCAATGCCGCCTTGGTGCGGCCCTGTTCTTCCCAGATGCGCTCCAACGTGCCTTTGAGGGCGTCGGCGATCTCGACGGCCTCGGTGGCGCCACGGATGTCGATGTCGGGAGGCTCGTCGCCGGCGTCGATCTGGCGGGTCTGCTGGGCCAGTCGCTTGAACGGGCGGACCGCGAACGCCGCCAGCAGCCAGCCGCCGAACGATCCGGCGGCCACCGCGAGTGTGCAGATGATCAGGACCCGACGGTGCAGGTTCTTGGTGTCGGCGATCGTCGCGTCGTAGGTCGCGCCGACGGCGACCGACATCGGCTCCGGCGCGGACAGCTCGACCGTGCGGACCCGGTAGCGCACCCCGTCGACGAACGTGTCGGCGTAGCCGGGGTCCAGCTCGGGGAGGACCACTTTGGAATTGGAGCTGACCTGCCCGTCCGGGCGGCGCACCGTGATGACGGCGTCCTGGTCGTTCGGGGACGGCGGAATTTCGTCGAGGCCGAGCGGCAGAAATGGAATGGCGAAACCGGCGGCCTCGTCCAGGCGACGGTCCAGCCGCTCCTTGCGGTCCTGTGTGATGCCGATCCAGACGACGGTCCCGACGATGCCGACCACGATCGCGGCGGCGACAGCGGTGGCAAACGCGACCCGTGTGCGCAGCGACGGTGTGCGACGAAAGATCCGGGACAGCGCGACCATGTCGTTCGGCGGCCGATCCTATTGCTGCCTGAGGACGAACCCCACGCCGCGGACGGTGTGCAGTAGCCGGGGCGCGCCGCCGGCTTCCAATTTGCGTCGCAGGTAGCCGATGAAGACGTCGACGACGTTGGTGTCGGCGGCGAAGTCATAGCCCCACACCAGCTCGAGCAGTTGCGCCCGGGACAGCACCGCCGTTTTGTGTTCGGCGAGCACCGCCAGCAGGTCGAACTCGCGTTTGGTCAGGTCGACGTCGGCACCGTCGACGCGGGCGCGTCGGCCGGGGATGTCGACTTCCAGCGGTCCGACGGTGATCGTCTCCGACGAGAACGTCGCGGTCGACCCGCGCCGACGCAGCAGCGCCTTGACCCGCGCGACCAGCTCGGCCAGCACGAACGGTTTGACCAGGTAGTCGTCGGCGCCGGCTTCCAGACCGGAGACCCGGTCGTCGACCGACGACCGGGCGGACAGCACGCAGACCGGTACGTCGTTGTCCATCGCGCGCAGTGCGGTGACCACAGACACGCCGTCGAGCACCGGCATGTTGATGTCGAGCACGATCGCGTCCGGTTTGGTCTCGGTGGCGCTGCGCAGCGCTTCTGCCCCGTCGACGGCGGTGAAGACCTCGAACCCAGACAGCCGCAGCCCCCGCTCCAGGGAAGCCAGGACGTCGGGATCGTCGTCGACGACGAGCACGCGAGGTGAGCTCACACCACTGTCCATGCCCGACATCTTGCCCGATGAAGGCCATCGCCCGGCGGAGGCAACGCCCGGCGGCCGGTGCGGCACGAAATCCGACCTCGGCACGTCGGCCCGTGTGAAAGGCCCGCAGTTTCCGGACCGCGGCGTGCTGTGGCTCACGCGGCACGCCTGGAAGCCTTTGACCTGAATCTTTGTTCAGGTTTTACGGTGAAAACATGAGCTTGGAAACGGTTGCCCGGCAATCCCTGTACCGGCAGACGCGGGCGGGTGGTGGTGAGTTGCGCTCGCTGGCCGACCGACGCCTGCTCAGCCGGATCTGGCGGTTCGCCCAGCGGCATCACGGCAAGCTGGCGGTTTTCCTGGCTGTCAGCGTGGTCAGTGCCCTGCTCACAGTGGCCACACCGCTGCTGGCCGGGCGGGTGGTCGACGAGATCACCGGCCCGGGCACCACGTCGGTGGTGGTGATGCTGGCCGTGGTCATCGCCGTCGTGGCAGTGGCCGAGGCGGGGGTGGCACTGGTGACCCGCTGGCTGTCCGCGACGATCGGCGAAGGCCTGATCCTTGATCTCCGCACCGCGGTGTTCGACCACGTCCAGCGCATGCCGGTGGCGTTCTTCACCCGCACCAGGACCGGTGCGCTGGTCAGCCGGCTCGGCAATGACGTATTGGGGGCGCAGCGCGCGTTCTCCGACACGTTGTCCGGAGTGGTGTCCAACCTGGTCACGCTCACGTTGACGTTGGTGGTGATGCTGAGCATCTCGTGGGAGATCACGTTGCTGTCGCTGGCCCTGATGCCGCTGTTCCTGATCCCGGCCCGTCGCATCGGCGCGTCGATGGCGCGGCTCTCGCGGGAGGCGGCCATCCACAACGCGACCATGAACACCCAGATGACCGAGCGGTTCTCGGCGCCCGGCGCGACGCTGGTCAAGCTGTTCGGTGACCCCGGCGCGGAGTCCCGCGAGTTCGAGGTCCGTGCGGGACGGGTCCGCGACATCGGGATCCGCACCTCGATGTTGCAGTCGACGTTCATGAACTCGCTGACGTTGATGTCGGCGCTGGCGCTGGCGCTGGTGTACGGCCTGGGTGGCGCACTGGCTCTGGGCGGACAGTTGCAGGCGGGCTCGATCGTGGCGCTGGCGTTGCTGCTGACCCGGCTGTATGCGCCGTTGACGGCGCTGGCCAACGCGCGGGTGGAGATCGCCAGTGCGCTGGTCAGCTTCGAGCGCGTATTCGAGGTGCTCGATCTGGTGCCGCTGATCCGGGAGGCCCCCGACGCGGTCGAGGTGCCCCGGCGGGCAGACGGCGGGGTCGCCGTGCAGTTCGATGACGTGCACTTTTCGTATCCGTCGGCGGACAAGGTCTCTCTGGCGTCGCTGGAGGAGGTGGCCGAACTCGACGATCGGGGCGGCGACGAGGTGCTGCACGGGGTGTCGTTCACCGCCGAGCCCGGTCAGATGGTGGCGCTGGTCGGTCCGTCCGGAGCGGGCAAGTCGACGATCGCTGCGCTGATCGCCCGCCTGTACGACGTGGACGGCGGGCCGTCCGATCGGGCGCTGGACGGCGGGCCGTCCGATCAGACCGGAGCCTGCGGCGCCGTCCGGCTCAACGGGCGGGACGTGCGCGACGTGACGTTCGCGTCGCTGAAGGACACGGTCGGCATGGTCACTCAGGACGGTCACCTGTTCCATGAGTCGATCAGGGCCAACCTGCAGCTGTCCGGACCGCCGGCAACCGACGACCAGCTGTGGGAGGCGCTGCGGCGGGCCCGGTTGGCCGATGTGGTCGCCGACATGCCCGACGGGTTGGACACGATCGTCGGCGAGCGCGGTTACCGGCTCTCGGGTGGGCAGCGGCAGCGTCTGACCATCGCCCGGCTGCTGCTGGTGTCCCCGCAGGTCGTGATCCTGGACGAGGCCACCGCGTCGCTGGACTCCGAATCTGAGGCCGCTGTGCAGCAGGCGTTGGCCGAGGCACTCAGCGGCCGGACGTCGATCGTCATCGCCCACCGGCTGTCCACGGTGCGCGCGGCGGACATGATCCTGGTGGTCGAGGACGGCCGCATCGTCGAGCGCGGCACCCACCAGGAGCTGCTGGGACGCGGCGGTCGCTACGCCGGGCTCTATCACACCCAGTTCGGCACCGAACGCCGCAGCTGCGCTCCCCGCGGTCCGCACGCTGCCTACTGCGCGCGCAACTCCGTTCCGGCGAAAGGGTTAACCAGTTGCGGGCAATGGGAAGATCTTCTAAGTGGTTGACGCCCGCCCGACCGCGCTGAACAAAGCGCCTGCGATCGCACCGCCACCGCGACGAGCCCGTTCCAGCTCCGACCTGTGGCGGATGCTGCCGTACCTGATGCCCTACCGGGTGCGCTGGATCGCGATGTTGCTGACCGCGCTTGCCAGCTTGGGCGCGACGATCTCGATCCCGCTGATGACCAAGGCCGTCATCGACGGCCCCGTGCGCCATCAGGACCAGCAGGGACTGTGGTTGCTGGGCGCGGCCGCCATGGGGGTGGGCATAACCGAGGCGGTGTTGTGGTTCATCCGCCGCTGGCTGGTGTCGCGAGCCACCATGGGTGTCGAGGCCGACATCCGCAAAGACCTGTACGCGCGTCTGCAGATCCTGCCCATGTCGTTTCACGGTCGCTGGCAGTCCGGGCAGCTGCTGTCGCGGATCATGAACGACCTGGGCACCATCCGCCGGTTCATGTCCTTCGGGCTGACGTTCCTGTTGCTCAACATCCTGCAGATCACCGTCATCACCACGATCCTGCTGGTGATGTACTGGCCGCTGGGCGTCGTGGTCGCGGTGTCCATCGTGCCGATCACGCTCACGGTGCTGCACTTCCAGCAGGAGTACACCCGCCTGTCCCGGCAGGCGCAGGACCAGGCGGGCCATGTCGCCACGCACGTCGAGGAGTCTGCGCTCGGGCTGCGGGTCATCAAGTCGTTCGGCCGCGAGGATTACGTCTACGACCGTTTCGACCGGCAGCTGACCGACCTCTACGAAACCCAGCTCGGCCGGGTGTCGGTGTCGGCGAAGTTCTGGACGCTGCTGGAGATCATCCCGAACCTGACACTGATCGTGGTGCTCGGCTTCGGCGCATACGCCGCCGGCAACGGCTCTGTCACGCTGGGCACGCTGGTCGCCTTCATCACGATGATGCTGTCGCTGGTGTGGCCGATCGCCTCGCTGGGTTTCCTGCTGTCGATGACCCAGGAGTCGTTCACTGCGGCCAACCGCATCGCCGAGATCTTCGACGCGCCGCGTGACATCACCGACGGACCGCGTGACCAGGCGCCGCGCGGGGGCCGTCTGGAGTTGGTCGACGTGGGCTTCCGGTTCCCTGACGACGCCCCGTTGGCCCCGTCCGGCGGGCCGGACAGTGTGGCCCCGTCCGGCGGGCCGGACAGTGTGGCCCCGTCCGGCGGGCCGGACAGTGATAGCGGCGCGTCGCAGGAATGGGCCCTTCGCCACGTCAACCTCACCGTCGAGCCGGGCGAGACGTTGGCCCTGGTCGGCGCCACCGGTTCGGGGAAGTCGGTGTTGGTCGGGCTGATGTCGCGCCTCTACGACGTCTCCGAGGGCCAGATCCGCATCGACGGCACGGACGTCCGCGAGCTGACGCTGGATGCGCTGCGGCAGACGGTGGCCACCGCCTTCGAGGACCCGACGTTGTTCTCCATGTCGGTCGCCGAGAACCTCGCGCTGGGCCGCCCCGATGCCGGCGACGCCGAGCTGCGCCGAGCCATCGAGGTCGCAGCGGCGCAATTCGTCTACGACTTGCCGTTCGGCCTGCAGACCCGCATCGGGGAGCAGGGCATGAGCCTGTCCGGCGGTCAGCGGCAACGCCTTTCGCTGGCGCGGGCGATTCTGGCGGCGCCCAAGATCCTCGTACTCGACGACACGCTGTCGGCGTTGGACGTACACACCGAGGCCGTGGTCGAGGCGGCGCTGCGGCGCGTGCTGGAGTCGGTGACCGGCGTCGTGGTGGCCAACCGCGCATCGACGGTGCTGCTCGCCGACCGGGTCGCGCTGCTGCAGCACGGCACCATCACCCATGTCGGCACCCACGCCGAACTGCTCGCCCAGGTACCCGAATACCGGTACCTGTTGGCCGCGGACGATGAACTCGACGACGGTGCCGAACGCGACTGCGAATGGTCCGACGAGCGCTGGCCCGAGGACCGCACCAGCATCGACCGGCTGCGGATGTTCGAGCCGGACGACGGTGACGACGGCAACCGGCTCGAGCACGAGATCCTGGAGCGGCGGCCGTGACCACCAGTGAGAAACGTTCGCGCGACGAGCGAACCGACGTGTCGGACTGGCGCGGGAAGTTCACCGAGCAGGCCGACCTTCCGATCGACGAGACGAAGCCCCGTCGACGGGAGGCGCGGGCGCTGCTGGGTTCACTGCTGCGACCGTACAAGTGGACGGTCGCGCTGCTGGCCGTCATCGTGGTGGTGGAAAACGCTGCCCGGCTGTCGGTTCCGATCCTGGTGCAGCGCGGCATCGATCACGGTATCCCGCCGCTGGTCGAGGGTGGTTCGGCGCGCACGCTGCTGACCATCGTCGCAGCACTCGGGGTCGTGGTCGTCGTGCAGGCCACCAGCCGGATGGTGTTCCTGCGTCGATCCGGTCGAACCGGTCAGAAGGTCCTGCTCGAGCTGCGCCGGCGGCTGTTCCGGCATTTCGGCCGACTCGACGTGGCCTTCCACGATCGCTACACGTCCGGGAGGGTCGTCAGCCGCTCGACCAATGACGTCGAAGCCATCCAGGACATGCTCGAAACAGGCTTCGACAGTCTGATCACCGCGGTGCTGACGCTGTTCGGCACGGCAATACTGTTGCTGACCCTCGACGTGAAGTTGGGGCTGATGTGCCTGGTCGCGTTCCCGGTGCTGGTCGTGCTGGTGGCGTGGTTCCATCGCGAATCGTCGAAGACCTACCGCGAGGTGCGCGAGATCGCCGCGCTGGTCATCGTGCAGTTCGTCGAAACGATGACCGGCATCAAGGCTGTGCAGGCCTACCGGCGGGAACCGCGCAACCAGGAGATCTTCGAAGACGTCGCCGACCGGTACCGGGTGATCAACGAGCGCACGTTCCGGCTGCTGGCGGTGTTCATGCCGGGCGTCAAACTGGTCGGCAACATCACCACCGGCGTGGTGCTGCTCTACGGCGGCTACCGGGTGTTGAACGGCGAAATGACGATCGGCACGTTGACCGCGTTCCTGCTGTATCTGCGGATGTTCTTCGAACCCATGCAGGAGATCTCGCAGTTTTTCAACACGTTCCAGTCGGCGGCATCCGCGCTGGAGAAACTGGCGGGTGTGCTGGCGCAGCAGCCGGCCATCGACGACCCGCGCGAACCCCGCCGGCTCGACGCGGTGCGCGGTGAGATCGCCTTGGCGGATGTGCGATTCGAGTACGTCGCGGGCCGGCCGGTGTTGCCCGGCCTGGATCTGACGGTGCCGGCAGGGCAGACGGTGGCGCTGGTGGGGACGACCGGTGCCGGCAAGACCACGATCGCCAAACTCGTCACGCGCTTTTACGACCCGACGGCGGGGTCGGTGACGCTCGACGGAGTGGATCTGCGCGACGTCGCACAGGCTGAGCTGCGTCACCATGTGGTGATGGTGACCCAGGAGAACTTCATGTTCGGCGGGACGATCGCCGACAACATCAGGTTCGGCCGTCCCGACGCGACCGACGACGAGGTGCGCGACGCGGCACGGGCCGTCGGCGCCGACGCCTTCATCGAGGCCCTGCCGGAGGGTTACGCCACCGATGTCGCCAAGCGGGGTGGACGGCTCTCGGCAGGGCAGCGCCAGCTCGTCGCGTTCGCCCGGGCGTTCCTGGCCGATCCTGCGGTGTTGATCCTCGACGAGGCCACATCGTCGCTGGACATTCCCAGCGAACGGATGGTGCAACGGGCCCTGGAGACGGTGCTGGCCGACCGGACCGCGCTGGTGATCGCGCACCGGTTGTCGACGGTGCAGATCGCCGACCGGGTATTGGTGCTCGAGCACGGCCGCATCATCGAGGATGGCTCGCCCGCCGAGTTGATCGCCGCGAACGGCAGTTACGCGAAGCTGCACCAGGCGTGGCAGGAGGCGCTGGCATGACGAGCGGGACGGATGCTGCCCACTACCCTGACGCCGAGAGTGCACCCGGGTTGCCACGGCGAGCTGCGAGCGCCAGGGAGTGCACCCGCGCGTGGCCACGCACGCTTGTGTCCCCGAGCGGCGAGAAAGATTGACGCGCCCACGCGCTGCAGGCGGCCCCACCGAGGTGGGCGGTCAGGCCTACGGCGATTCGATGTATCGCACTTCCGGCATGTCGTCCGAACGAAAGCTCGCGATGGTTTCTCGCGCCAGCCGTGCCAGTTCCTTGGTCGCGGGGGACAGGATCGCCGACTCTTTCTGGATCAGGGCGACGGTGTCGTAGAGCGGCTCTGAGAACGGCAGGTACTTCACGCCCGGCGGCGCGATCGGCGAGACAGACACTGCCTTCGAGACGAATGTCTCTCCTGCTCCCGCGGCAACGAGATCCAGTGCCGTGTCGACTTGCTCCACTTCGATCGTCGGATTCAGCTCGAGACCTTGGAGCAGCGCGCGCTCGGCGAGTTGTCGGCGGGTGGGGTCGCGCCATCCCGCGTGGGCGTCGTACAGGATCAGCTTCGCGGCAGCGAGTTCGTCAATGGAGACGGCATCAGTGCGCCAGGCCTGAGAAGTCGCGAACATCACCTCGTCCTTGAACAGCGGTGTCACATGCAGTTCGTGAGTGTCCACCGGCAGTACCACGAGCCCGGCCTCGAGGCTGCCGTCGCGAACCATGTCGGCGACATCGGCGGAGTTCACGCCGACGACACGGAGCCGGACGTTGGGGTAGCGGCCGTGAAATGACGTCAACAGATCAGCCATCGCATAGTGTTTTGCGTTGCGTAGCAACCCAAACGATGCCACGCCACCCTGCAGCCCGGTGACTGCCTTCAAGGCGCGATCGGCCGCATCGGCGGCTGCCAGTGTCTGCTCTGCAAGTGGTATCAGCTCTTCGCCAGGTGCAGTCAGGATCAACCGCCGCGCACCCCGTACGAAAAGCGGTGTGCCGTAGTGCTGCTCGACTCTTCTGATCGTCTCCGAGACGGTTGGCTGGGACATGTAGAGCTCTTTGGCCGCGGCGGTGAAGGAGCCGCTGCGTGCGGCGGTCACGAACACACGCAGCTGGATCAGCGACAAAGCCATAGGTCAACACGATAGCAGTCGGTGAAATTCACAAGGTTGTCCTGTCCCAATGTCCTTTTTAGGCTTCAAACCCAAGACCAGCCACTACAGCGACGTGCACGATGAGGAGATTCCGCGATGGACAGCTCGGAGGAGGATCGCCAACTCGGCGAGTTGGGATACACCCAGAAATTGAGCCGGTCGGTGGGCGGTGTCTCGTCGTTCTTCTTGGGCTTCTCGGTCATCAGCGCGACCACAGCGGTGTTCTCCGGCTTCGGGTTCGGGTTGAACACAGCCGGCCCGGCCTTCATCTGGACTTTCCCGCTCGCAGTTGCCGTGTTCTTCGTGTGGGCGCTGATCGCCGCGGATCTGGTTGGCAAGCTTCCGCTGGCCGGCTACGCGTATCAATGGACCAGCCGGCTCGTCAACCCCGGCCTCGGATGGTTCACCGGTTTTGCGGGCGCCGTCGGATTCATCAGTGGTTTCACCGGTGTCGCCTTCGTCATGTCCGGATACATCGGCAGCCTCTTGGGCATCGAGATGACCACTCAAGCGCAGATATTCACCGCGATTGCCGTGGTGCTGCTGTGTGTGCTAATCAACGTCTACGGCGTGAAACTCGCCACCATGCTGAACAACATCGGTGTTGCGTTGGAACTCGTCGTCACGATCGGTGCTACTGCGTTCATCGCAGTCGTCGCGTTCTTCGTCTCCGACGAGCACCAAGCCATCGACTTCCTCTTCTCCGGCGGCGCAGCTGCTGGATCGACATCGCCCTATGTCATCGTCTGGCTGACAGCGAGCCTCGGTTGCATCTTCGGATTGGTCGGAGTCGAGGCGGCAGCGGATGTCGCAGAGGAGACGAAGAACGCGCGCCGCACCATCCCGCGCACCATGTTCCTGGCCCTCGGGGCAGCGTCTGCGGTCGAGTTCTTCATGTATGTCGTCTTCCTCCTGGTCATCAAGGACCCCGCCACACTGTCCGACAGCGCATCGCCGATCACCGACCTGTTCGCTCAACAGGTTTCGCCCTGGTTCGCGAAATTCGTGATCGCGTTGGCGCTGACGAACATCCTGGTGTGTGTGCTCGCGAGCATGCTCGTTGCCACTCGTCTGGTGTATGCCCTCGGCCGAGACAACATGCTGCCCGGGTCGCACCTGCTTCGTCGAGTGTCGACTACGCACAAGGTGCCGACAAACGCGGTGTGGGCAACCGGGCTGGTCTCCTTTGCACTCCTGCTGTCGGCGCTCGCGAGCGAGCAGACATTCTCGTACATCATCGGAATGTCAGCTCTCGGATTCTTCTGTGTCTACCTGCTCACCACCGGCGGACTTCTCTTCGCGAATGCGCACAACCGGATTCCCGCAGGACTGCCGGGGATCTTCGATCTCGGCCGATTCCGGGTGCCGGTTTACCTGACAGGTCTGGTTGTCTTCGGATCCGTCATGTCGGCCCTGCTGTTTCTCCCAGACTTCCGGGCGAACGCGATTGTCTTTGTCGTGACGATGGCGGTGGCGGGTGCCTGGTGGGTGTTCATCTTGAGGACACGTATCGCCGCATCGAAGGCGGGTCCGAGATACGCCCTCGCGCGCAGGAGCGCAGCGGACTCTGCGACCGGCGAGCGCGTGTCTGCGCAGCGCCGCGATGACATCGTCCCCTGACGTCGGCGGACCGTGTCGGTCGGGTCTCACAGATCGGCGCCTCGGGATACTCTCTCGCCGCACCCAGCGGGCGATGGTGAGCACCAGCTCTTCGCACGAGGCCTGACCCGAATCGGTCGTCGTCGACGTCCTTCGCCGGTCTGGGGGGCGGTGGCTCGACACATACCGAGTCTGGAGACGAGAGCTGCCGACGACATTCGGGTCGCACAGCGACCCGTCACACCTTGGCGACACAGCCATTGGGCTGCTGGGGTCGCTACGTCGTTCAGCTGGGGGCAGATCGGTTGCACTCTGGAACCGGTGCCGTAGCGGGCGGATTCCGACCGTTGGGTTGTGACACAGTGCGCCGTGATCACTGCCGATCAGTGAGGTGTGGCCGCGGCTGCTCGACGTTCACCGCGGTGCTGCCTCCCAGAGTGGTCGCTCCTACAGGGGATTCGCGCGAGTGGACTTCCGGGCCCGTGTGTCGCGAGCTCGGCATAGCGTAAACCTCTGCTTCGCGCCGAGAATCACTCTCTGGTGCAGCACAGGACGGGTCCCTACTGTCAAACCCATGCGTTATTCCCCTTTCCTCCTAGGGCGCTTAGAAGGCAAGTTCCACCACCTCAAACGGCCCCTGGTAGACGCCCCGGCCGCGCAGCGGGACCCCGCGGTGATCGATACGGTCAGCACGATGCTCCGTGAGATCGAGAGCAGGGGGCTCGATGCCGTGCGCGACTTCAGTCGCGCACTCGACAACGACGACCGACACGATTTCGAACTCTCCGCCCGCGACATTGCGGCGAGCGGCGAGCGACTGCCTGCCGACCTTCGGCAGGCCATCGAGCTCGGTTCCGAGCGCACCCAGGCCTTCGCTCACGAACAGCGTTCCCATCTCGTCGGTTTCGAGACCGAGCTGTGTCCGGGGCTGGTCACAGGGACTCGTTACGTTCCCGTGGCCAGAGTCGGGGCGTATCTGCCCGCGGGTCGTTTCCCGCTGACCGCGTCAGCCTTCATGACCGTCGGGGTGGCCAAGGCGGCCGATGTCTCCACAGTCATCGCCTGCACGCCGCCCCAGCGCGATGGAAGCGCCAACAACGCGGTCGTCTATGCCGCTCATCTCTCCGGCGTCGACCGGGTTTTCGTACTCGGCGGCGTGCAGGCCCTCGCGGCCATGGCATTTGGCCTGATCGGAGAGCTTCCCGTCGACATGCTCGTCGGTGCGGGCAACGCCTATGTCGCCGAGGCGAAGCGTCAGCTGTTCGGCACGGTCGCCATCGACCTGCTCGCCGGGCCGTCCGAGGTGGCCGTGCTCGCGGACGAAACCGCCGACCCCGAGCTCGTCGCCGCCGACCTGCTCGGTCAAGCTGAGCATGGCGTGAACTCACCGGCTGCGCTCGTCACCACATCCGAAGCTCATGGGCTCGCGGTGGTCGCAGCGGTCGAACGCCAGTTGCAGGGCCTGTCGACCGCGCCGATCGCGGGTCCCGCGTGGCGGGACTACGGAATGGTCACGGTTGCCGCAGACCGAGAGACCGCCGCGTTGCTCATCGATGACCTCGCGCCAGAACACCTCGAAGTCATCACCGCAGAAGACGATTGGTACCACAATCGGCTGCTCAACTACGGTTCGATATTCCTGGGGCCGTGGAGCACCGTCGCATACTCCGACAAGGGCATGGCGGGCACCAATCACGTGCTCCCGACGGCTGGCGGCGCAAAGCACAGCGCCGGTCTCTCGGTGTCGCGTTATCTCAAGCCGCTCACCTACCAGCGGGTCACCCGCGCGGCGACGCCCGCGCTGGCTCGAGCCGTCCAGATCATCTCCGACTCGGAGGGCATGGCCGCCCACAGCGCCACCGCCACGCGCAGGCTGGCCGTCTACGCTGAGCCCGCGAATGTGGAGTGAGATGCGCGACGTGTCAACGACGGATCGATCGAGAGGCAAGACGATGGCCCATGGGGATCAGACGCTGGTCGTCGGTGCCGTACAGATGGCGCCTGCGTTCCTGGACCGCGCGGCGACGCTGGCAACGGTCGAGGGGTACGTAGACGAGGCTGCCGCGCGAGGGTGCAAACTCGTTGTATTCGGCGAAACTGTCGTACCCGGCTATCCGTTCTGGCTCGGTCGCACCGACGGCGCCAAGTTCAATTCCGACCTGCAACGAGAGATCCATTCGCTCTACTTGCAGGAAGCCGTTCAGATCGAAGCGGGCCATCTCGACGGCGTGCGCGAAGCAGCACGGCGGGGCGGCACCGCGGTCGTACTCGGGGTGGCTGAACGGCCGGCGGATCGCGGAGGTCACAGCATCTACTGCTCGGCGGTGACCGTCAACGCGAACGGTGAGATCGCCTCCGTGCACCGGAAGCTGACCCCCACCTACGAAGAGCGCTTGAGTTGGGCCAACGGCGACGGCAACGGGCTTGTGACGCACCACCTGCCGCCGTTCACCTTTGGCACTCTCAACTGCTGGGAGAACTGGATGCCGTTGTCGCGCACAGCGTTGTACGCCCAAGGCGAGAATCTCCACATCGCGTTGTGGCCCGGTGACGTCTACGACACCGCGGACATCACCAGGTTCATCGCGCTCGAGTCGCGCTCCTACGTGATCTCGGTGTCGGGCGTGCTGCGCCGAGACGGCATACCAGACACCATGCCAGGCGCCGAGATGATGCGTGATGCCAGCGACGAGCAGGTCAGTACCGGTGGAACATGCATCGCTGCGCCGGATGGCAGCTGGGTCATCGACCCCATCGACTCCACGGAGGGTTTGACAGTCGCGACGCTCGACCACGGCGAAGTGCGCCGCGAGCGTCAGAATTTCGACCCTGCCGGCCACTACGGGCGCCCCGACGTCACCCGGTTGGTGGTCGACCGGCGTCGGCAGTCCCTTGCGACGTTCACCGACTGAAATGCGCGCTGAGATCGGGACGCCGGTCTCGTAGCAGAACACTAGGCTGCCTACGCTTGAATCGCACGCCGCGGGCGGCGGTCATAGTCGTGCTCGGCTGGAGAACCATAGAACGGTGGTGTGCGTGCCGGCGGGGACCGGTGGTCCGTTCGATCGACACGGCCTCGACCGACCGCGGTCCCTTGTATGGACCACTTTCACGTAGATCCTTATTCCTTGCCGAAGCGGCATTTCTGTACTAGACAGTACACAGAATGTATTGATCGGTACATTTCGCATCAGGTGCGAAGCCAGCTGCGTGAGAGGTGTCCCGCTGACGCAGTTTTCGAACTGCAGGAGAACGACATGGAAATGAGAACCGATCCACGTCCCGCGCGGCCGTCACGGTTCACCGGGGCGGGTCCGCGGTGACCGTACGCGAACCCAGGTTCTCTGAACTTCGCAGTACGGCTGTGACGGTCCGAGTGGGCATGTGGCTCGGCATCGCCGTTGCGGTGTGCATCGTGACGGGGTTGATCAGTCACTTCATCCAGCATCCGCAGCCGTGGTTCTGGTGGCCGACGCGGCCGGTGTGGCTCTACCGCTTCACTCAGGGTCTTCACGTGATCAGCGGTATCGCGGCGATACCGCTTCTGGTGGTCAAACTCTGGTCGGTCTGGCCGAAACTGTTCGAGCGCCCCCTGATCGGCGGCCCCGCCCGGCAGTTGGAGCGGTTGTCGATCCTCGTTCTCGTCGCTGCACTGATCTTCCAGTTGGTCACCGGGTTGCTCAACATCGCGCAGTGGTACGTGTTCGGGTTCTTCTTCACGACGGCGCATTACGCGATGTCCTATGTGGCTGCGGGTGCAGTGATCGTCCACATTGGCGTGAAGCTCCCGGTGATCAGACGTGCTCTCGGCGAACCGATCGGAGACGTCGCCGACGGTGGGACCGTGGGTCCGTCAAGGAGGACCGTGCTGGTGGGAGCGGGTCTTGCCGTCGGTGTCGCCACCCTGGCCACGGCGGGTCAGACGGTCCCGTGGCTGCGTCGATTCGCGGTCCTGGCTCCCAGGTCAGGAGAAGGGCCGCAAGGTGTTCCGGTCAATCGGTCAGCTGCGGCCGCAGGGGTGCTTCGGACCGCACGCGCCCCCGACTACACGCTCAGTGTCGTGAACGGTGAAAGAGCCCGGCAATTCACGCTTGCCGAACTGCAGGCCATGCCGCAGGCAACTCACCGACTTCCTATTGCGTGCGTAGAAGGTTGGAGTGCCGATGCCGAATGGACTGGCGTCGTTCTCGCCGATCTCGTCGCTGCCGTGGGCGGATCCGAGGACGCCGACGTCCGGATGATCTCGCTGGAACCACCTGGGCCCTACTCTCGGACCGTGTTGCCGGCTCGGCACGCTCGAGACTCGAGAACTCTGATCGCGTTGCAGATCAACGGCGAAGACCTCGACATCGACCATGGCTACCCATGCCGGCTCATCGCTCCGACACGCCCTGGCGTTCTGCAGACGAAGTGGCTCTCTCGGATCGAGGTGGTGGGACGGTGACCGCCTCCAGAATTCTGCTGGTCGTGGCGGGGCTCGCAGCGGCCGCCTACGGTGCCGTGCTGGTTCTTGATCTGCCGGGAAGAACGATTGCGTTGATCGCGGTGTGGGCGGGAGGCGGCGTCATCGTTCACGACTTCGTCTTCGCGCCGCTCAGTGCAGTACTCGGATACACGGGACGCCGGCTGGTCAAAGGGAGCTGGTGGGCACCCATCGCCGTCGCTGCTCTGTGTTCGGCGACCCTGATATTTCTTGCGGTGCCGGTCTTCGACACGCCCGGCGCCAAGCCTGACAACCCGACCGTCCTGGATCGTGATTATCCAATGGGTTTGATGATCTCTTTGCTGATCATCTGGGCCTGCGTGCCGCTCTATCAGGTGGGTGCCGCCCTGATGCAGCGGCGCCGGGCGAACAACTGATAAGGATCTCGGCCAGTGGCGGTTTACCTCACGGCAGCAGCCCGGCACGCCGCGCCTTGGACACCGCTTCATGGCGGGTGTGTGCCCCGAGCTTGGTCGCCGCGCTGCGCAGGTAGCTCTTCACCGTCTCGGATTTCAGCGACAGCCGCTGCGCTGCTTCGGCATTCGTGCATCCGAGGGCGATCTCGGCCAGCACGTCGAGCTCGCGCACGGTCAACACCGCCCCGGTCGGCGCGGTCTCACCGGCCAGTGCAGCGGCGAGTTGGCCGGCCAGGTCGCGGAGCTGTTGCTGCAGAGCGGGCGTGGCGTCGGCGGCGAGGCTGCGCAGCCCGGCATGGACCTCACGGATCTGTTCCACGCCGATCGGATGAGCGCCGGCCGGGGCCCGGGCGTCGGCGAGTCGCAGTCGTCGGTCCACCTCGTCGCGGATGCGCAATTCGTCGCCCAGTGCGCGGGCCGAGGTGATCATCAGGTCGGCGGCACGACCGCTGAACGGCGCCGACGAGCGGTAGGCGCCGTAGAGCATGGCCCGGGTCTGCCCGTCCACCAGCACGGGCACCGCGAGTACCGCGCGGATCCCTTCGGAGAGCACCGGCCGGTCGTAGTCGTGGGTGATGGTGACCGCGCGTCGGTAGTCGGCCACCGACATCGGCCGGGCCGCCACCATGCTGGCTCCACCGAGCCCCGAACTCGACCGCACCGCCAGACCCCGCAGGTTCTGGGTGCGGGTGCCGACGAACTCGCTGAGCAGCAGCGTGTCGCCGTGGACCTCACCGCCGAACAGCACCGGAACGTCGCCCTCGGTGGCCACCGCGCGCAGCGTCGCCCGCAGCGCGTCGGCGTCGCGGGGGCGCAGCAGGGACCGAGGCGTCGGGGTCACGGGGCTCACCCACTTTCGGGGGTAGTGGACCGGCCGGTGTGACCTAGATCCTATTAGCCATGTCGAACACGGACAGATATCGCACCGCGCGCGACCAGCTCGTCGACCTCATCACCGACTACGACAAGGCCGTGGCCACGTTCCAGTGGCCCGAAGTCACCGGGCAGTTCAACTGGGCGACCGACTGGTTCGACGTGATCGCAGGTCAAGACCGCTCCGGCGGCGACATCAGCTACCGCAACCACCGCACCGCGCTGTGGATCGTCGAGCAGGACGGTACCGAGCAGAAGGTGACGTTCGCGCAGATGGCGCGGCGCTCCGATCAGGTCGCGACGTGGCTGCGGGGGTTGGGGGTCGGCAAGGGCGACCGCGTCATCTTGATGCTCGGCAACCAGGTGGAGTTGTGGGAGTCGATGCTGGCGGTGTCGAAGCTGGGCGCGGTGATCCTGCCGACCACGGCCGCGCTCGGCCCCGACGACATCGCCGACCGCCTGGCCCGCGGCGGCGCCCGTTTCGTCATCGCCAACGCGTCGGACATCGGCAAGTTCGATGGCCTCGACGCCGAGTTCACCGGCGTCGCGGTTGGGGGTCCGGCCGCGGGTTGGCGTGCCTACGCCGACGCCGAGGCTGTCGAGTCCGCCGCCCCGTTCGAAC
Organism: Mycobacterium sp. G7A2; assembly: GCF_041902445.1. Lineage (NCBI taxonomy): Bacteria > Bacillati > Actinomycetota > Actinomycetes > Mycobacteriales > Mycobacteriaceae > Mycobacterium > Mycobacterium sp. G7A2. The sequence continues at coordinate 1,111,204 of NZ_CP169251.1, forward strand.
CCGGCACCGCGGTCGACGACCCGCTGCTCGTCTACTTCACCTCCGGGACCACCAGCCACCCCAAGCTGGTTCAGCACTCCCAGGTCAGCTATCCCGTCGGGCACCTGTCGACGATGGCGTGGATCGGGGTGCGCCCCGGGGACGTGCACCTGGCCATCAGCTCGCCCGGCTGGGCCAAGCACGCGTGGAGCTGCTTCTTCGCCCCGTGGATCGCCGAGGCCACCATCTTCGTGTACAACTACGCCCGCTTCGATGCCGCAGCCCTGCTCGAGCAGATCCGCCGCGCCGGCGTCAGTACGTTCTGTGCCCCGCCGACCGTGTGGCGGATGCTGATCCAGGCCGAGCTGGGGGAGCGGCCGCCGGAGCTGCGCGAGATCCTCGGCGCCGGTGAACCGCTGAACCCCGATGTCATCGCCCAGGTACAACGCGCGTGGGGGTTGACCATCCGCGACGGCTTCGGCCAGACCGAGACCACCCTGCAGATCGGCAACACGCCAGGTCAGCCGGTCAAGGCCGGTTCCATGGGACGACCGATGCCCGGCGTGCCGGTGGTGCTGATCGATCCGGTGACCGGCGGGGCGGCCGACGAGGGCGAGATCTGCCTGGATCTGTGTGCCAGCCCGCTGAACCTGATGACCGGTTACGTCGACGACGAGCAGCGCAACGGTCACGTCATGCGCGACGGCTACTACCACACCGGCGACGTCGCCAGCCGGGACGAGGACGGCTACATCACCTACATCGGCCGCACCGACGACGTCTTCAAATCGTCGGACTACAAGGTGTCGCCGTTCGAACTGGAAAGCGTGTTGATCGAGCACCCCGCGGTGGTGGAGGCGGCCGTGGTACCCCAACCCGACGACATGCGGCTGTCGGTACCCAAGGCGTATGTGACGCTGGCCGAGGGCTGGGCTCCCGACGCCGACACGGCCCGGGAGATCCTGCTGCACAGCCGCAAGCATCTCGCGCCGTATCTGAAGGTCCGGCGTGTCGAATTCGCCGAACTTCCGAAGACGATCTCGGGCAAGATCCGTCGTGTGGACCTGCGCCGTCGCGAGGAGGAGGCGCACCGCACCGGCACGCCGCTGCCTGCCGAGTACCGCTACGAGGAGCTGCTGTGATGACCTCGACGAAGTCTTACGATGCCGGCCCGACCGACATCCCGATCCTCGAGGAGACGATCGGGGCGAACTTCGAGCGCACCGCCGCCGCGCATCCGCACGTCGACGCCCTCGTCGAGGTCACAACCGGCCGTTGCTGGACGTACTCGGAACTCGACGACGAAATCAACACGCTGGCGCGAGGTTTGATGGCTGCGGGACTGGCGGTGGGGGACCGGATCGGCATCTGGGCGCCCAATTGCGCCGAATGGGTGCTCGTCCAGTTCGCCGCCGCGAAGATCGGGGCGATCCTGGTCAACATCAACCCGGCATACCGGACCCACGAGTTGGCCTATGTTCTCGAGCAGTCGGGTCTGCGAATGCTGGTCTCGGCGACGTCGTTCAAGTCCTCGGACTACGTGGCGATGGTCGGGGAGATCAGGCCCGAGGCCTCGGCGCTGCAGCAGGTGGTCTTCCTGGGTACCGACGACTGGGACCGACTGCGAGAGTCCGCGGCACAAATCAGCGTCGAGCAGTTGGCGGCCCGCCAGGCGGGACTGTCCAACACCGACCCGATCAACATCCAGTACACCTCGGGGACAACGGGTTTCCCGAAGGGGGCGACGCTGTCGCACCGCAACATCCTCAACAACGGCTACTTCGTCACCGGGCAGATCGGCCTCGGACCCGGCGACCGGCTGTGCATCCCTGTGCCGTTCTACCACTGCTTCGGCATGGTGATGGGCAACCTGGGCTGCACGACGCACGGCGCGACGATCGTGATCCCCGCTCCCGGGTTCGATCCGGGGCACACGCTCGCTGCGATCGAATCGCAGAGCTGCACAGCTGTTTACGGTGTCCCGACGATGTTCATCGCGATGCAGAACCATCCCGACTTCGCCGCCCGTGACCTGTCGTCACTGCGCACCGGCATCATGGCCGGCGCGGTGTGCCCGGTCGAGGTGATGAAGCGGTGCATCGAGGACATGCACATGGCCGAGGTGGCGATCGCGTACGGCATGACCGAGACGTCACCGGTGTCCTGCCAGACCCTGATCGACGACGACCTGGAGAGGCGGACCGCATCCATCGGCCGGGCCCACCCCCACGTAGAGATCAAGATCGTCGACCCGGATACCGGCGAGACCGTCGACCGGGGTGAGCCCGGCGAGTTCTGCACCCGCGGGTACTCGGTGATGCTCGGCTACTGGCGCGAAGACGACAAGACGGCCCAGGCCATCGATTCCGACGGGTGGATGCACACCGGGGATCTGGCGGTCATGAGGCCCGACGGCTACTGCAACGTGGTCGGGCGCATCAAAGACATGATCATCCGCGGGGGAGAGAACATCTACCCCCGCGAGATCGAGGAGTTCCTCTACACCCATCCCGACATCGAGGACGCCCAGGTGATCGGGGTGCCCGACGACACCTACGGCGAGGAGGTGTGCGCATGGATACGGATGAAGGCGAACCGTGAGCCGCTGGATGCCGCAGCGCTACGTGCCTTCGCCTCGGGACGGTTGGCGCACTACAAGATTCCGCGCTATGTACACCTGGTCGATGAGTTCCCGATGACGGTCACCGGCAAGATCCGCAAGGTGGACATGCGCGAGGAGAGCGCCCGGTTGTTCGGGTTGTGAGCTCAGCGGTGTTCGTTGAAGAACGCGGCGACGTCGTCGACGAACAGCTCGGGCTGCTCGAACGCGGCGAAGTGCCCGCCGCGCGGCATGGTGGTCCACCGGGTGATGGTGTAGTTGTCCTCGCACCAGTGCCGCGGTGCGCGCAGCACCTCCCTCGGGAACGCGGCCACCCCGGTGGGTAGCGTCACCGGGCCACCGCCGCCGAAGCTGCCGAAGCTCTCCCAGTACAGCCGCGCCGAGGACGCCCCGCAACCGTTCAGCCAGTACAGCATCACGTTGTCGAGCAGCTCGTCTTTGGTGAGCACGTTCTCGGGGTGGCCGTCGCAGTCCATCCACGACCAGAACTTCTCCACGATCCACGCCATCTGCCCGACAGGGGAGTCCACCAGTCCGTAGCCCAGCGTCTGCGGCCGGGTGGATTGCTGCTTCGAATAGCCCGAATCCCACTTTTGGTAGTAGTCAAGCCGCTCGAGGGCGGCCAATTCGTCGGGGCTGGGGTCACGCAGACCCTTGGGCGGCCGACCCAGCGGCATGTTGGTGTGGATGGCCACACAGTGACCACGGTTGCGACCGATCTGGGTGGTCACGGCGGCGCCCCAGTCCCCGCCCTGCGCGCCGTAGCGCTGATAACCCAGCCGTACCATCAGCTCGTCCCACGCCTGCGCGATGCGTTCCACACCCCAACCGGTGTGCGTCGGCTTGCCGGAGAAGCCATATCCGGGCAACGACGGGCACACCACGTGGAACCCGGCGGCGTTCAGCGGCTCGACCACTTTGTGGAACTCGACGACCGATCCGGGCCAGCCGTGGGTGATCAACAACGGGAACGCGTCATGCCGCGGCGCGCGCTGGTGGAGGAAATGGACGGGAAGTCCGTCGATGTCCGTGATGAACTGGTCGAACCGGTTCAGCGCGGCCTCGCGTGAGCGCCAGTCGTACTCATCGGCCCAGTACGTGGCCAGCTCACGGGTGTAGGCCAGCGGGATGCCCTGGCTCCAGTCGTCGACGCACTCCTGATCCGGCCACCGGGTGCGCGCGAGACGCTGTCGCAGGTCGGCGAGGTCGGCATCGGGGATGTCGATGCGAAAGGGCTGGATGTGGGCCATGCCACATCCTGGCATTTGGATAATCGGGAGACGTGTGGCCCCCTGCTGTCCTGGTGATCGCGATGACGACTCTGGCCGCCTGCATCGTGCTGGGCGGAGCTGTCTACGAGGCGCTGGTCGTCGATCCGTTCTGGCCCAAGCGGCCGGGCATCGTGCAGGCCCGCAACGGGGGGATCTCCCGGGTGCGCTTCTGGCGGCCCGCGCACCTCGCGTTCGAAGTGCTGCTCGCGGTGTCGCTGGTGGCCGCCTGGGGCGCCCCCGACGTCCGCGCCGCGCTGCTGGTGGCCGCGGCCGGTCAGGTCGTGCTGCGAATCTTCTCGGCGGTCGACCTCACCCCGAAAGCTGTTCTGTTCGAAACAACCGATCCTGCTGATGTGAACGAATCGGCAGCTACGCGGTGGACAAGACGGAGCTTGCTGCGGCTGCCGCTGCATGTGCTGACCTGCGCAGCAATGCTGAGCGCACTCGCGTTGACGTGACTCCATCTGGGCGACGGCCCTCAAATATGCGGAAATTTTCGGATGTTTCGTCGTTTCGCTACCGTTTTCGCGCCCCATACGTCTAGCCTGGCAAACTGCCACGATTGTTTGGGGGGACATCATGGGTTATTCACGCTATGTCGGTCGGGTGGGTGCCTTGGCCATCGCGCTGGGAATCGGCACGGCCGTCGCGTCGACATCTGGAATCGCCTGCGCTGAAACGGAAACAGGCTCGGCCGCGTCGTCGGTCGAACGGACGACAGCTGGAGCGGACGATTCGGATTATTCTGACGCAGACCTCGACGCCGCCGATGCGCAGTCGGTTGATGGCGACGAGTCAGCTGGTGTCGGTGTCGAGTCCGGCTTCGATGACGACGTTGACAGCGACAGTGACGGTGACTTCGACTCCGATATCGACATTGCCGATGAAGGCGAAGAAGGTTTCGTTGCAGAGGAACTCGTCGGCTTCGACGATCCCGAGGCGGAGCTCGCAGAACCGGTCGAGGATCAGAGCGAACGCTACGCCACTGAGGTCGATCGTGCTTCGAGCGCGCCCGTACAGCACTTCGAAGCAGTTCCGCCAAGTCCGGAACCGGACAGTGAGGGCGTCGCGGATGTCCTCATCGACCTTGGAGACGTCGAGCCGATCAACGCGGATGACCCGATAATCAGTTCGGAAGCAACCGATCCCGGCATTGTCGTAGAGCCGCGCCCCGTGGCGGCGTCTCCGGCGGTGAGCACCGAACAGGCCGAGCTGGCATCAATCGCATCACCGGTGATCTCGCCGTTCGACGCGGTCGACACGGACGTTCCGTCCGAATCTCCACTGCTGTGGGGCTTGTTGGCGTTCGCGCGTCGACAGCTCGGACAGCGCGAACAGCCGGCGCCTGAAGGGACATTCGCGGCCACGTCGACTGCTGTCGACGAGGACAACACCGCTCCCACCGGGTGGGCGTGGGTGGGTTCCCCCGGGTGGTTCACCGGCAAGGTGTCGGGACAGGTGCTCGGCTTCGACCGTGACTTCGACCGCGTGACCTACTCAGGGTCGACGAACACCGCCAAAGGCAGCGTGGTGGTCGATTCCCGCGGTCGCTTCACCTACACCCCGACGGATGCCGCCCGTCACGCGGCGGCGAAGGACGGAGCCGCCGAGGCGGACACGACTGATTCGTTCGTGGTCACCATCGACGACGGCAACGGCGGGGTGACCGGGGTCGAAGTCACGGTCCGGATCCGTGCTGCCAACGACCGTCCCCGCTCGTCGGGCTCGGTAGGGCTGCCCGCGATGGACACCGGCGCGGTGACGGGGACGATCGTCACCCGCGACGCCGACGGGGACGTGCTCAGCTACCGGGTCACCGGCGTCGACAAGGGTGACGTGGTGTTCGGCGACGACGGCAGCTTCGTCTACACCCCGACTCCGCAGGCACGTGAGGACGCGGGTCAGCGGCCGGGATGGTCGTGGGACCGACGGGACACGTTCGCCGTCACCGTCGACGACGGGCACGGCGGCACCGACACCGTGCGGTTCACGGTGCAGATCGCCGCCCTCGACAATGCGGGGCCCGAGCTCGATGACGTCGTCCAGGGCGAGCCGAGCAGCTGGACGGCGACCGTGACCGGCCGTGTGCTCGCCACCGACGCCGACAACGATCGGCTCACCTACGCAGGGTCGACTGAGACCGACAAGGGCCGCGTCGTCGTGTACTCGTCGGGGCGCTTCAGCTACCGCCCGACTGCCGAAGCCCGCCACGCCGCCGCGGTCGAGGGCGCGGGCGCCGAGGCCACCACCGACAGCTTCAACGTGACCGTCACCGACGGATTCGGTGGCGCGTTGATCGTGCCCGTAACGGTGAACATCGCACCGCGCAACAGCGATCCACGCATCACCCGCGTGCGCGCCACCACACCGGATGAGAACAGCGGTGAAGTGACGGTGACGCTCACTGCCCGTGACTTCGACGGTGATGCCCTGACCTTCAGTGCGCCGGCTTCGACCGGCAAAGGCGCGCTGGTCGACCACGGGGACGGAACGTTCACCTACACGCCCACCCTGGCCGCGCGGATGGCCGCCGGCGCCGAGGATGCGCCGAACGCTGCCAAGACCGACGTGTTGACCTTCGCGGTCAGCGACGGACACGGCGGCACGGACAGTGCCAGTGTCACAGTGACCATCGTGCCCGCGGTCGGCAATGCCGCTCCGGTCGATGGCGAGTTCACCGCGTCCCCGCCGAACTCCGACGGCGTCGTCTCCGGTGTGGTGTCCGCCTCGGATCCCAACGGTGACGCGCTGACCTTCAGCGGGACGACGTCGACCGCCAAGGGGTCGGTGGTCGTCGACCCCGATGGTTCGTTCACCTACACCCCGACCGCCGATGCCCGCCACGATGCCGCGGCGTCGGGTGCCTCGAGTGCCGACAAGCAGGACAGCTTTGATGTCACGGTGGTCGACGGCAACGGTGGCACCCTCGTTGTCGCTGTCACCGTCGCCGTGAGCCCTGCTAATGCCGCGCCGACCGCTTCCTATGCTGCCGGACAGCCGAATTCGGCTGACGGCGTGGTCGCCGGATTGGTGTCCGGGTCCGATCCTGACGGCGACACGGTGACCTTCACCGGACCGGTCACCTCCGCCAAGGGGGGCACGGTCGTGCTGAACAGTGCAACGGGCCAGTTCAGCTATACCCCGACTCCGGCGGCGCGCGATGCCGCCGCGATGGCGGGCGCGACCGCGGCCGACAAGACCGACAGCTTTGCCGTCGTCGCGAGCGACGGTCACGGCGGCACCGCCACCGTCACGGTGTCGGTAGCGGTGCTGCCCGCACCGAACAGCGCTCCGAGCAACGGGGACGCCGTCGTCGGACAACCCGGAAACGCAGGCGTGGTGACCGGCACGGTGTCGGCGAGCGACGCCAACGGTGACACCTTGACCTTCGGCGGGTCCACGACGACGACGAAGGGATCGGTGGTGGTCACCGCCGACGGCAGCTTCGTCTACACACCCACCGAGGCGGCGCGGCACGCGGCGTCGGCCTCGGCCGCGTCGCCGTCGGACAAGCAGGACAGCTTCGATGTGACGGTGAGCGACGGCCGCGGCGGAACGCTGGCGGTCCCGGTCACCGTCACCATCGCCCCGAGCAACAGTGCGCCGGCCGCTACCTACACTGCGGGGCAGCCGAACACGGGCAGCGGCGTGGTCGCCGGCATCGTCTCCGGATCCGACCCCGACGGCGACATGCTGTCCTACAGCGCGCCGGCCACGTCCGCCAAGGGCGGAGCCATCACGCTGAACACTGCGACGGGTCAGTTCAGCTACGTTCCGACCCAGGCGGCGCGAGACGCCGCGGCCGCACCGGATGCCACGGCGGCCGACAAGGTCGACACGTTCACCGTCACTGTCGACGACGCCCACGGCGGCGCCACTGCGTTGTCGGTGACCGTCGATGTCGCCCCCGCCTTCACGATCGACGGGACGCAGTTCCCCGGAGCTGCAGCCGGACCGGTTCAGTTCGCTGCGGACGGCACCGGTTACCTGACGCTGTTCAACCAGAGCCCCGATGGGTCGCTGGACATGACCGTGGTGATCATCCCGACGGCGGGGGCGCCGTTCGAGACCGATCCCATCCCGGGCTCCCTTCCCTTCGGCGCACCGATCCTGCGGCCCAGCGGCGATCTGTTCCTCGTCAACCTCGCCGGGCTGGCGGCGGGCACCGCGAAAACGGACATCTCGCTGGTTCGCTCGGATGGGTCGGTGACCACCCAGCAAGTCATGGGAAGCCCTTACACGGCACCGCAGTTCAGCCAGGACGGCACCGCATACCTGACGGTGCTCACCGTCGTCGACCGGGGTGACGGGACGGGTCCGGTACCGAGAATGTCCGTGGTCCGGGTGACCCCCGAGGGGCAATTCTCCACCCATGACACGGGGTTTGGCGCGGCTGCGGCCTACATTCCGCCGGGCTCGTCGCAGGCCTCGCCGAGTATCGTCGTCGGCCCGGACGGCACCGCGTATCAGGCGTTCATGGCGTCCACCGACCCCACGAGTGCGTTCTATCGTCTGGATCAGGTCGGCATCCTGGTGATCCCGCGGAGCGGCGACTCGTTCGTGTCGACTGTGGTGCAGGGCTCGCCGTACGGTGCTGCGGCAGCGCTCGCCGACGGCACCGCCCGGTTGACGGTGAACACCTACGCCGAGGGGGCGGTGATGCTCGTTGTCGAGTCGGATGGAACCAGCCGGGTACTCGCCGTTGATGCTCTGCCGCTCGGCAAGCCGGCCATCGGTCAGCACGTCTCGTACCTGGTCGTCAGCGACGGAACCGTCGCCTCTTTGATCAGGATCGCCGCTGACGGAACGCAGTCCAGCACCGTCCTGGCGGGTGACCCGGTGCGGATTTACGACGTGCTGCAGCCGCAATCCCTCGTGGAGTCCTATGTGGCGGTCGGCCCGGATGACCGCGCGTACGTGCTGTTCGAAGGCGAACTGCGGGTCTACGGTCCGGCGGGAGTGGAGAGGGTGATTCCGGTCGACGGCCCACTCGGTGGGTTGCGGTTCGGCGCGGACGGCACCCCGTTCGGCGTGCTGGTGCACGAAGACTTCGACACGGCCGCGCTGGTCAACCTGTCCACTGGTATGGTCACGGATCCGATTCCGGTGGGCAGCGGGGGAACCGTCGTATTGGTGACCGGACCCGACAACTCGGCGGTCTTCGCTTCTGCCCTCACCGATTACGACACCGGGGCAACTGTCGGATCGGCCGTGGCGCTCATCGGCTCCTCCGTGGTCGACATTCCCCTCGGCGGCGGGCAGGTCAGTTCCGCGGTGTTCGGTCCCGACGGCCGCGCCTATGTGAACGCCGTGACGTACGAGGTCGACACCACCACGGGAACAGTCAACTCTGCGACAACCACCGTGTATGCCGTCAGCGCCGGCGGGGCGGCGGTGGTCTTCACCGGCGACGGCATCGGAAGCACCTCGATTCGTGACGGCAAGCTCTACCTCACGCTGACCGACGTCACGAACGCTCCCGACGTCGTCACCGTCATTCGTGAGCTGGACGTGTTCGGCCCGTCGACGGAGGTGTGACTTCGGCGTGGTTGTCGACGATCAACGACGACAACCACGCCGAAATCGCCAGGCGGCTGTGGTGGGATCAGGGGGTGACTGAGCCACACCCTGATCCGGCCATCACCGCGCGGGCCATCACGATGCGCGGACCGTGGGGTCCGGTCTACGGTCCGATCGACCTGAACGTCGAGTCCGGCGGGGTCACCGTCTTGGTGTGCCCACCCGGATCGGGGCGGACCGCACTGTTGATGACGCTGGCGGGCCGGATGCGCCCGGCATCCGGCGAGCTGACCGTCCTCGGCCGCAACCGGGTCCGCGACATCTTCGCCCATGCGGCGCTCGCGGGTGTCGACGAACTCGACACCGTCGCCGAGTCGGTCACGGTGCGTGACCTGATCACCGAACAGTTGCGCTGGGATGCCCCGTGGTACCGCCTCGTGCGCCGGGCCGACGCTGCCGACCTCGCCGAAGTCTGCGCACCGGTGTTCGGTGACGTGCCGCTGCCACCGCTGACCGAGTACGTCGAGGAGCTCAGCGAACTCGACGGCCTGCTGCTGCGCATCGCGCTGGCCAACACCGGCCGGCCGCCCCTGCTGGTCGTCGGCAACCTCGAACAGGTCACCAGCGACCGCCACCGCGACGTACTCGTCACCCGTCTCGTCGAACTCGGTCGCACCCAGACCGTCGTGACCGCCAGCGTCAACGGCGTCCCCGACCGTCCGGTGCGCCACCTCGAGGTACCCAACGCATCGCGGACCGAGCTGGCCGGCGTGCAGAACGGCGGTGAGTGATCATGTTGGCCGGAATGTCGCTGGGCACCGATCTCAAGCGCTACTCGCGCGGCCTGATGCCCCGCATCGCGCTGATCACGATCATCGTGATGCCGCTGCTCTACGGGGCCATGTACCTGTGGGCGTTCTGGAACCCGTTCGCCGAGGTGAACAAGGTGCCGGTGGCGTTGGTCAACGAAGATCGCGGGGCGCAGGCACAGGGCCAGCCACTGCGGGCCGGCGACCAGGTGGCCCGGGCGCTGCTGGACTCCGGGCAGCTCGACCTCCATGAAATGTCCGCCCAGGACGCGGCGCGAGGAGTGGCCGACGGCGACTACTACTTCTCGATCACGCTGCCACCGGACTTCAGCGAGCGCGTGGCCTCGCCGTCGGGTGGTCAGCCGCAGCAAGCCCAGTTGCGGTTCACGTTCAACGACGCGAACAACTACCTCGCCTCGGTGATCGGGCAGAACGCCGCACGCGAGGTGCTCAATCAGGTCAACGCCCGAATCGGTGAACAGACCGTCGGGACGGTGCTGACCGGCCTGACCGACGCCGGCGAGGGACTCGACCAGGCCGCCGACGGGGCCCGGCAGCTCGCCGACGGACTGGGAACCGCCAACGACGGAGCGCAACGTCTCGCCGACGGTGCGCACGCGCTGTCGACCGGTCTCGACACCGCAAGTGCCGGTTCGGCGCAATTGGCCGCCGGCACCGAACAACTCGCCGCGTCGGTGGATACCGCCACCGGCCCGCTGCTCGAGGTGCTGGATCGGGTCGGCGAACTGAACCTGGACCCCACCGACGTCGCCCTCGCCGCCCAACACCTCTCGGGCGCGGTTCGTTCCACCACCGAGCGCGTCGCCGCGCTGAACGTCAACAGTGCGCAGGCAGCCGCCATCGTCGACCAGGCCGTGGGTTTCCTTCAGGCCAACCCTGATCCGGCCGTCCGCGACGCGGGCCACGCGCTGGCCGGTGCGCAGCGGCTGCTGCGCGCCCAGGGCATCGATCCCACGACCGACGAGGGGCTGACCCGGCTTCGCGACAGCGCCGCCCAGCTCGAACACGAACTCGGCGACCCGAACAGCTCGCTGCGGGTCTTCCTCGCCAAAGCTCTCGACGGGGGGTTGCGCGCGGACGTCGCCCGACTGCACGACGGGGTGGACGAGCTGAACGCCGGTGCCCAGCGGCTCAACGCGGGGCTGGTCCAGTTGGCCGACGGCGGCGACGAACTGGCGGCCGGGGCGAACCGACTCGCCGCCGGCGCCGACCGTCTGCAGGCCGGCGGGCAGGAGCTGGCGACCAAACTGCGAGAGGGCACCACGCTGATCCCGTCGTGGACCCCGCAGCAACGCACCGAGGTCGCCAAGACGATGGCTGCACCGGTCGGTCTGGACATCGTCAACACCAACCCGGCGGCGACCTTCGGCACCGGGTTCGCCCCGTTCTTCATGCCACTGGCGCTGTTCATCGGGGCGTTGATCATCTGGATGTTGTTGACGCCGTTGCAGTCCCGGCCGATCGTCAACGGTCTGGGCGCTCTGCGGGTGGTGTTGGCGTCCTATTGGCCCGGTCTTCTGGTGGCGGTGTGCCAGGTCGCGGTGATGTACGTCGTGGTGCACTTCGGCGTCGGGTTGAACGCCGAATATCCGCTGGCGACCGTGGCTTTCCTGGTTTTGGTGGCCGGCACGTTCCTGGCGATCATCCAGGCGTTCAACGCCCTGTTCGGCGTGGCCGTCGGCCGCGTTGTGACACTGGCCTTCCTGATGTTGCAGCTGGTTTCCGCCGGCGGCATCTATCCGGTCGAGACCACCGCGAAACCATTTCAGATCATGCACCCGTTCGACCCGATGACCTATGCGGTCAACGGGTTACGGCAGTTGACCGTCGGTGGGGTGGATTCCCGGCTGTGGGTCGCGATCGCGGTGCTGGCCGGGCTGATGGTGGCATCTTTGGCCGCCAGCGCCTGGGCGGCCCGGCGCAACCGGCAGTACACGATGGAACGGCTGCACCCGCCCATCGAGGTTTGAACGCTCGCGGGCTGGCAATGATTGTGTGGCACTGGCTCGCTCGGGTGGTGGGCAGAGACCGTACGACCCGTTCGGCGTTGACCGAAGCCGCTGAGGAGAAAATTGATGCTGACCCTCGCCGTCATCGTGGTGGTATCCGCGGCGTTGATCCTCGGAGCGTTGTGGGGGATCTATGGGTCTCTGCCTGAGGGGCTCGAAGGGTTCATCGTCGCGATGGCAGGCGGGGCGCTCATCGTGTCGGTCATCTTGGAGTTGGTGGAGCCGGCGACGGAACAGGCCCCGCTGTGGGCGGTGGCTCTGCTGGTCCTGACGGGGGCCGCCGTGTTCACCGTGCTGGATCACCTCGTCGACAAGAAGGAGGGATCCAACAACGGCGGCGGACTCCTGCTGGCCATCACGCTCGACGGTGTACCCGAGAATCTGGCCTTGGGGGTGGCGCTCATCGGCGCAGGTCCGCTGCAGGTCGCGGCGCTGTCCGGCTCCATCTTCCTGTCGAATCTGCCGGAAGCTGCCGGGGGAGCGAAGGGGATGGCGGCCAGTGGACGATCCAACGGCAAGGTGCTCGCATTGTGGGCTGGCACTGCCGCCATCCTGGCAGCAGCCGCGTTGGCAGGGAACCTGCTGCTTGCCGGGGTGCCGGACGTCGTGTTGGCGCTCATCAGGAGCCTGGCGGGCGGCGCGGTGGTGGCATCCCTGGCGACTGAGGTATTCCCGAAAGCCTTCAAGGACGGGTCCATGTCGGCCGGCGTCGCCGCCGCGATGGGCCTCGTATTGGCGCTCGCCCTGGATCAGCTCGGATGAGCGCTGGCCGGATACCGGCGCCGGGCGCTGCGACCGCCGGTCACTTGTCCTGTCCGCCCTCGTGACGGCGTCGCTTCTTCTCGATACGCACGAGCAGTTCCCCGACCGACCCGAGCAGCATCCCGGAGCTGCCGAACACGAACAGCCAGACTCCGAGCGTCTTTGTACTCTCCCAGAAGAACAGGACGCTGCCGACGACGAACAGCGTGTTGCCGAACAGCCCCAAGCCCAGATGAACCCAGGGAAAATCACTGAGCACAGCGCCGAGCCCGCGTCGCTCGGTGCGTGTGGTGGGCTGCTGCTCGGCTCGCGCTGACTTGACGGTCGGTGGGCGCCCATCGGTCATCTCGTGCATGTGATGTCACCTCACAGTGGACTAGGCGGCTTTCGCAGCCCGTACCCGCCAGTGCGGGGATCCACGCGTGGTTCGTGCGTCCGGTGTGGTGGGGCCACCTCGCGACCAGACCGACATCACTCAGGGCAGGCCGATGCGGCGGTAGCGCTGCAGGCGGGCAGCCAGGCGCTGCTCGGCGGGCACCGAACGCAACCGGTGCAACTCGACGGCGATGGTCGCCGACAGCCGCGCAGTGAACGCCTTGGGCTCGTCGGCCGCGTCGGGATGCTCGGGCACGATCGCGTCCACGATGCCGTTGCGCAGCAGATCGGCCGAGCGGATGCCCTGCGCGCCGGCCAATTGCGGGGCGTGTTCGAGGTCGCGGTAGACGATCGCGCTGGCTCCCTCGGGCGGCAGTGGTGCCAGCCACCCGTGCAGCGCGGCCAGCACCCGGTCGGCGGGCACCATCGCCAGTGCGGGTCCGCCGCTGCCCTGCCCGAGCAGGACCGACACCGTAGGGGTGTCCAACGTGACGAGCTCGGCGAGACAGTGCGCGATCTCACCGGCCAGCCCGCCCTGTTCGGCCTCGGTGGACAGCGCAGGCCCGGCGGTGTCGATGACCAGGACCAGTGGCAGCCGCAGCCCCGCCGCCAGCGCCATGCCGCGACGGGCCTCGCGCAGTGCTGCCGGCCCGACGACGCCGCCGACCACCCGTTGCTGGCCGACGACGACGGCAGGCTGGCCGCCGAAGCGTGCGAGTGCCAACAGCGTGGTCGCGGCCTCTCCCGATCCGGTGCCCGACAGCAGCACGCGGTCGGTGGCCCCGTGCCGCAGCAGATGGCTGATGCCGGGCCGGTCGGGTCGGCGCGACGCCTCCACCGACTCCCAGGCCGGTATGTCGGGCAATGGCTCGGGGTGCGGCAGCTCGGGTGGTTCGCCCGGAGGATCCGACACCACTGTGAGCGCGCGATCGAGGGTGGCACGCAGGGTGGCCAGCGGCAGCACCGCATCGACCACGCCGTGGCGCTGCAGGTTCTCCGCGGTCTGCACTCCCGTCGGGAACGGTTCACCGTAGAGGTGCTCGTAGACCCGGGGGCCGAGGAAGCCGATCAAGGCGCCGGGCTCGGCCGCGGTGACGTGACCCAGGGAACCCCAGGAGGCGAACACCCCACCGGTGGTGGGGTGTCGCAGGTAGACGAGGTAGGGCAGGTGGGCTTGTTTGTGCAGTTCGACGGCGGCGGCGATCTTGACCATCTGCAGAAAGGCGACGGTGCCCTCCTGCATGCGGGTGCCCCCGGAGCTCGGCGACGCCAGCAGCGGCAGTCCTTCGGCGGTGGCCCGGTGCACGGCCGTGACGATGCGTTCGGCCGCGGCCACCCCGATCGACCCGGCCAGGAAGTCGAATTCGCAGGCGACGAGCGCCACTCGGCGTCCGAACACCCGGCCTTCGCCGGTCACCACGGCTTCGTCGAGGCCGGTGCGGGCGGCGGCGCCGTCGAGTTCTTCGCGATAGGACTGCGACATCGGGATGGCCAGGGCCGAGGCGTCCCAGCTGACGAACGACCCGTCGTCGAACAGCGCGTCGCGCAGTTCCAGGGCACCGATCCGGCTCACAGGAAAAGGCTAATAGTGTGGGGACATGATTTCAGTGACCCGTGACGGCCACGTGATGACCCTGGAGATGCAGCGTCCCGAACGACGCAACGCGCTCAACGCCGAGTTGGTCGACGGCCTGCGGGACGCGATCGAGAAGGCGGCCGCCGAGGACGTCCGGGTGGTCGTCCTGACCGGCGGCGGCCACGTCTTCAGTTCCGGAGCGGATCTGTCCGGCGGGCAGGGGGTGGCCGATGAGCTGCCCGATAAGGCGCGCGCGCTGAACCTCGCCATCGACTCCGCGCTGATCCCGGTCATCGGCGCGGTCAACGGCCCCGCGATCGGCGCCGGCGTCATCCTGTCGATGATCTGCGATCTCCGCGTCGTGGCCCCCGAGGCGTACTTCCAGTTCCCCGTCGCCAAGTACGGCATCGCCCTGGACAACTGGAGCATCCGGCGGTTGACGTCGCTGGTCGGCGCCGGGCGGGCCCGCGGCATGCTGCTGGCCGCTGAGCGGCTCACCGCCGACGCGGCGTTGCAGACCGGGATGGCCAACCGCATCGGCACCCTCGCCGACGCGCAGGCGTGGGCGCAGGAGATCGCCGGGTACGCGCCGCTGGCCTTGCAGCACGCCAAACGTGTCCTCAACGACGACGGCGCCTACGAGGATCCGTGGCCGGCGCACCAGGAGCTGTTCGACCGAGCCTGGGCCAGCCAGGACATCATCGAAGCCCAGGTCGCCCGCATCGAGAAGCGTCCGCCGAACTTCCGGGGAGCATGACGGTGCTGGGGTCGGCGCTGCGCTTCGGTTTCGGCACCGTGTCGCTGTTCGCCGGCGGTTGGGTGATGCGCGCGTTGCAGGGCACACCCGCCTCGTTGGGCGCCGGACCGGCCGAGATCACGCCGGTGGCGCGCCACTCGCCGAACTTTCGCGACGGCAAGTTCGTCAACCTGGAGCCCCCCTCGGAGACGACCGGTGAGGTGCAGCGCGCACTGATCCGTGACCTGGCCAACGCGGGGTCACACGGCAAACCGCCGAAACCGATCCCGCTGGCCGAACCGCCGACTGCCGAGATCGTCCCCGCCGCGGCCGCCGCGACCTGGTTCGGACACTCCAGCGTGCTGATCGAGGTCGACGGGTACCGGGTGCTGGCCGACCCGATATGGAGCGAGCGCTGCTCACCGTCACGCGCGGTGGGCCCGCAGCGGATGCACGAGGTGCCGGTGCCGCTGGAGGCGCTGCCGGCGGTCGACGCGGTGGTGATCAGCCACGACCACTACGACCACCTGGACATCGACACGGTCATCGCGCTGGCCCGCACGCAGCGCGCGCCGTTCGTCGTGCCGCTCGGAATCGGTGCCCACCTGCGCAAATGGGGCATCCCGGAAAGCCGGATCGTCGAACTGGACTGGAACGAATCCCACCGGATCGCCGACCTGACACTGGTGTGCACCCCCGCCCGCCACTTCTCCGGACGGCTGTTCACGCGCGACACCACACTGTGGGCGTCGTGGGTGATCACCGGCCCGACCAACAAAGCCTTCTTCGGGGGTGACACCGGCTACACGAAGAGTTTCGCCGAGATCGGAGCAGAGTTCGGGCCGTTTGACCTGACGTTGCTGCCCATCGGCGCCTACCACCCGGCCTTCTCCGACATCCACATGAATCCCGAGGAGGCGGTGCGCGCCCATCTCGACCTCGGGGAGCGCGACCGCAGCCTGATGGTGCCGATCCACTGGGCGACGTTCCGGTTGGCGCCGCACCGGTGGGGCGAACCGGCAGATCGCCTGCTCGGCGCTTCCCAGATCGAACAGGTCCGGATCGCGGTGCCCATCCCGGGTGGCCGGGTCGACCCAGAGTCGGAATTCGATCCGTGGTGGCAGATGTAGGGCGCGGCGACGCGCTACCGTTTCGACCATGAGATCCCCGGCGCGCCTCGTCGCGTTCGCAGTGTCGGTGTCGTTGCTGGGCGGCTGCGCCGCCACGGACTCCGGTGATTCCACGACGTCCGCGTCGGCGCCCGAGTCGGCTCCGTCGGGTCAGGCCGCGGCTCCGACCACGTCCGCGGTGCCGCCGCCGCTGATGCCGGCGATGCCCCTGCCGGAGAACGCCGTCGCCGACGCGGTGGGCGCCCTCGACGGCATGGCCGAGGACCTGATGGCGAAGTCCGGCATCCCCGGGATGGCGGTCGCTGTGGTGCATGACGGAAAAACGGTGTACGCCAAAGGTTTCGGGGTCAAGAACAACGAGTTGCCGAATGAGGAGGACAACCGCGTCGACGCCGACACGGTGTTCCAGATCGCGTCGGTGTCGAAGTCGCTGAGCGCCACCGTGGTGGCTCAGCAGATCGGCAAGAACGATCTCGACTGGGATACGCCGGTGGTGTCGAAGTTGCCCTGGTTCGCGCTCTCGGATCCCTCCGTCACCCAGATGGTCACCGTCGGCGACATGTTCTCCCACCGGTCGGGGCTGCCCGACCATGCCGGCGACCAGCTCGAGGAGCTTGGTTACGATCGTCGCAATGTGCTCGAGCGACTGAGGCAGCTGCCGCTCGACCCGTTCCGCATCTCCTACGCCTACACCAACTTCGGGCTGACAGCCGGTGCGGAGGCCGTCGCCGCCAGCGCGAGCACACCGTGGGAGCAACTCACCGAAGAGGCGCTGCTGCGTCCCCTCGGCATGACGGCCACCAGCTACGAATTCAGTGACTGGGTGGCCCGGCCCAACCGGGCCGTCGGCCACATCCACCTCGACGGCGGCTACACCCCGCGCTACGTCCGTGACGCGCAGCAACAGTCCCCGGCCGGTGGGGCCAGCTCATCGGTCAACGACCTGACCAAATGGCTGGCGATGGTGCTGGCCGACGGGCAGCACGACGGCAAACAGCTGATCGACCCCGAGGCGCTGCTGCCGGCGATCACCCCCCAGGTGGTGTCGTCGCGGGGTGACGAGCCGGCGGCCCGGTCGGGCTTCTACGGATACGGCTTCAACGTCGGCACGACGTCGGGTGCGCGCACCGAGCTGAGTCATTCCGGTGCCTTCGAACTCGGTGCCAACTCGAACTTCGTCATCCTGCCCTCGGCTGACGTTGGGATCGTGGTGCTGACCAACGCCACCCCGATCGGCGTGCCCGAGGCGTTGACCGCGTCGTTCGCCGACCTCGTGCAGTTCGGTGACGTGCGGCAGGACTGGTTCGCGCTGTACTCCGGGCTCTACAAGCAGATGGAGAAACCCGAGGGCGAGCTCGCCGGCAAGCAGCGTCCCGCTGATCCGAAACCGCCGGCGCCACTGGCGTCCTACGCCGGCACGTACCGAAATGACTTCTGGGGTCCGGCGACGGTCACCCAACGGGACGGCAGGCTCGAGCTCACGCTCGGCCCCAAGGGCGTGTACGAGTTGAAGCCCTGGGACGGCGATGTCTTCGTGTTCGACATCAGCAGCGAGAACGCGCCGCCGGGGACGGTGTCGCGGGCGACGTTCGACGGACCCCTGCTGACACTGGAGTATTTCGACGACGACGACAACGGAGTGTTCGTGAAGTGACCCTGTCGCTGGCCGGCGGGCTGTCCGACGACGAGGTCGCCGCACGGGTCGCCCAGGGGAAGACCAACGACGTGCCGACCCGGGCGGCGCGCAGCGTCTCGGAGATCGTCCGCGGCAACGTGTTCACCCGCATCAACGCGATTCTGGGTGTGCTGCTGATCATCGTGTTGTCCACCGGCTCGGTGATCAACGGCGCGTTCGGACTGCTCATCATCGCCAACAGCGCCATCGGCATCATCCAGGAGCTGCGCGCCAAACAGACCCTGGACCGGTTGGCCATCGTCGGGCAGGCCAAACCGCTGGTGCGCCGGCGATCCGGAACCCAGCCACGACTTCCCAGCGAGGTGGTGCTCGACGACGTCATCGAGCTCGGCCCCGGTGACCAGATCGTCGTGGACGGCGAGATCCTCGAGGAGGCCAACCTCGAGGTCGACGAATCTCTGCTGACCGGGGAAGCCGATCCGATCCCCAAGGATGCCGGCGATGCGGTGATGTCGGGCAGTTTCGTCGTCGCCGGAACCGGCGCCTACCGCGCCACCAAGGTGGGTAGGGAAGCGTACGCCGCGAAGCTCGCCGAGGAGGCCAGCAAGTTCACGCTGGTGCGCTCCGAGCTGCGCAGCGGCATCAACAAGATCCTGAAGTTCATCACCTACCTGCTGATCCCGGCGGGGCTGCTGACCATCTACACCCAGTTGTTCACCACCGATGCGGGCTGGCAGCAGTCCGTGCTCCGGATGGTCGGGGCGCTGGTGCCGATGGTGCCCGAAGGGCTGGTGCTGATGACCTCGATCGCTTTCGCGGTCGGTGTGGTGCGGCTGGGCCGACGGCAATGCCTGGTCAACGAGCTGCCGGCCATCGAAGGGCTTGCCCGTGTCGACGTGGTGTGCGCGGACAAGACCGGCACGCTGACCGAGAACGGCATGCGGGTCAGCGATGTCGAGAAGATCGGCAGCGATGGCGTCGCCGACGTCCTGGCGCAGTTGGCCGCCGACGATCCCCGGCCGAACGCCAGCATCGCCGCCATCGCAGAGGCCTACCGGATGCCGCCGGGCTGGACGGCCACCGCCACCGCCCCGTTCAAGTCGGCGACCAAGTGGAGTGGGGCCTCCTACGGCGAGCACGGCAACTGGGTGATCGGAGCACCCGACGTGCTGCTCGACCCCGGGTCGGCGGCGGCCGCCGAGGCGGAGCGGATCGGTGCGCAGGGTCTGCGGGTGCTGCTGCTCGGGTCCTCGGATATGCCGGTCGACCACCCCGGCGCCCCCGGCACGGTGACACCCGCGGCGCTGGTGGTTCTCGAGCAGCGTGTGCGGCCCGACGCGCGCGACACACTGGATTTCTTCGCCGCGCAGAAGGTTTCGATCAAGGTGATCTCCGGGGACAACGCGGTATCGGTCGGGGCGGTGGCCGGCTCGCTGGGGCTGCACGGTGACTGCATGGACGCCCGCCACCTGCCCGAGGAGCCGGCCGCGCTGGCCGATGAGCTGGAGTCGCACACCACGTTCGGGCGCGTACGCCCCGACCAGAAACGCGCGATGGTGCACGCCCTGCAGTCGCGTGGCCACACGGTGGCGATGACCGGCGACGGCGTCAACGACGTGCTGGCGCTCAAGGACGCCGACATCGGGGTGGCAATGGGTTCGGGAAGTTCGGCGTCGCGGGCGGTCGCACAGATCGTCCTGCTGGACAACAGGTTCGCCACGCTTCCCTATGTCGTCGCCGAGGGGCGCCGGGTGATCGGCAACATCGAACGCGTGTCGAATCTGTTCCTGACCAAGACGGTGTACTCGGTGCTGCTCGCGATCCTGGTCGGGCTCGCGGGCCTGTCGGCCAAGCTGTTCGGCTCCGACCCGCTGCTGTTCCCGTTCCAGCCGATCCACGTCACCATCGCGGCGTGGTTCACCATCGGCATCCCCGCCTTCATCCTCTCCCTCGCCCCCAACAACGAACGCGCCCGGCCCGGCTTCGTCCGGCGGGTGATGACCGCCGCGTTGCCTTCCGGGCTGGCCGTCGGTGCCGCGACGTTCACGTCGTACCTGCTGGCCTACGAGGGGCGCGCGGCCACCGAGACCGAGCAGACACAGGCGTCGACGGCGGCGCTGATCACGCTGCTGGTCGCGGCGCTGTGGGTGCTGGCGGTGGTGGCGCGGCCCTACGAATGGTGGCGGATCGCGCTGGTGGCGGGATCAGGCCTGGCGTATGTGGTCATCTTCTCGATCCCGGCAGCCCGCGAGCTGTTCATCCTCGACCCGTCGAATGTGGCGATCACGTCGACCGCGCTGGGCATCGGTCTGTTGGGCGCGATCGCCGTGGAGGTGATCTGGTGGGTCCAGGGCGCGGTGCTGGGGGAACAACGCCGGTTGTGGCGGGTCCGCCAGCGGTAGGGTTGGCACCATGGGATTTCTGGACAAGGCGAAGGATCTTCTCGCCAAGAACTCCGACAAAGTGGACAGCGCGATCGACAAGGCGGGCGATCTTGTCGACAAAAGGACGCAGGGCAAGTACGCCTCGCACGTGAACAAGGTGCAGGACGCGGCCAAGAAGGCGGTCGCCGACAACGCCGCGCAGGGTCAGGTGCCGCCCGACCAGCACTCCGGTCAAGAGCCGCCTGCCTCGCCGCCACCGGCTGCGCCCCGCAAGCAGGACCCGCCGACGGCCCCGCCGACGTCCTAGGCACAATTCGTCGCATGGCAAAACTGTCGGTTTCCGTCGACGTGCCGATGCCTCCTGAGCAGGCGTGGGAGAGCGCGTCGGATCTGTCCCGGTACAGGGAGTGGCTGTCCATCCACCGGGTGTGGCGGTCGACGTTGCCCGAGACGATCGAGAAGGGCACCAAGCTCGACTCGATCGTCGAGGTAAAGGGCATGCCGAACCGGGTGAGCTGGACGGTGGTGCACTACCGTCCGCCGGAGTCGATGACGCTCAACGGCGATGGTAAGGGCGGCGTCAAGGTCAAGCTGATGGGCAAGATCAAGCCGAGCGAGGAGGGCTCGACGGTGACGTTCGACGTGCACCTCGGCGGCCCGGCGTTGTTCGGCCCGATCGGGATGGTGGTCGCCGGGGCGCTCAAGGGCGACATCCAGGAGTCGTTGAACCGCTTCAAGGCGGTCTTCGCCCCCTCCACCTGAAGGCCCGCCGGACGGCGCTTCTTGACGGCCCCGCCAGATGACTCAGCCTGACGGCCCTGACCGATTGACAGCGGCCTAGCCACCCAGCCCGGCGACGGCGTCGGTGATGCCGGTGTCCCCGGAGATGACATCGAATGTCAGGCCGGCCGTCTGCGGGGCGTCGAGCACGGCGACCAGCACTGAGGCGACGTCGGCGCGCGGGATGCTGCCGTACCCGGTGTCCGTTCCCGCGGCAACCCTGCCCGTGGCCGGGTCGTCGGTGAGACGGCCGGGTCGCACGATGGTGGACTGCAGCCCTGCCCGCGCCCGGATGTTGTCGTCGGCGGCGCCCTTGGCCCGCAGGTAGGTGACGAACACCTCGTCGCCGGCGTCATCGGGCGCTGCGGCGTCGGCCGCCATCGCGGAGACCATCACGTAGCGGCGCACCCCGGCGGCTTCCGCGGCGTCGGCCAGCAGCACGGCCGCGTCGTGGTCGACGGTCTGTTTGCGCGCCGCTCCACTCCCCGGCCCGGCGCCTGCGGCGAAGATGACGGCATCGGCACCGGTCAGGTGTCCGGCGACCTCGTCGGCACTGCTGCTCTCCAGGTCCACCACGATCGGTTCGGCGCCGGCCTGCTGTAGGTCGGCGGCGTGGTCGGGGTTGCGGATGAAGCCGGCGACCGAGTCGCCGCGGTCGGCCAGGAGTCTCTCGGTGAGCACCGCGATCTTGCCGTGTCCACCGGCGATGACGACCCGCATGAGCTACCTCCTTCGGCGCCGCCCGATGACCCGACTGAACTCGATCGTCGAGCGACGCACCGATTCGAATTCCAGGGATACCGCCAACGTGTCTACCATCGCGAACGGCAGCGTGGTGACGACGGCGCCCCGGCCGTACTCGAGGTGCCAGGAACCGGGGTGGATGGTCAGACCGCGCGCGTGTCCGCGCTGCAGGCAGGTGTGTCCGCCGGGCAGCACCGCAGGCAGGGGCTCGATGTCCTCGGACTCGAGGTCGTAGGAGTCGATCCGGCCGGCGAGCAGGAACTTGTGGATGTCCACGTGCTTGTAGCGGCCGGAAAAGCCTTGTGTACCAGTCGGAGAGCCGAATATCACCAAGTACTCGCGGGTGCTGAAGTACAGGAACCGCACCTTGCCGAGGACTCCGCCGGCTTTGCTGCCCACCCAGCGTCCCGGCGCCGGGTCGATCACGTCGGGGTACTGCTCGGCGAGCAGTTCCACGGTTCGGGGTATCAGCTCGCGGCTGCCGAGCTGCAGGCCGGCGGCGTCCTCGACCACCTTCTGCAGCACATCGGGGTCGAAGCGGTGACTCACGTGCGCACCAGGCCCTGCGGCTTGACCAGTCCGAGGTCGAAGTGGGTGAGCCAGCCTGCCGGCGCATCGCACACGTCGGGAATCGCATTGATGGCACCCATCGCGGTCCAGGGGTAACCAGGGTGGGCCATCGTGCCGTCGGGTTGCCGCACCCCCTGCATCGTCAGCTCGGTGGGCGGGTCACCGTCGATGACGACCCGGTACCGGGTGTCGCCCCAATCCCAGGCCGGTTCCAGCAGGTCGGGACCGCCGGTGACGTAGATCGCGTGGAAGACGATCAGCGGCCGCCCGTCCACCCACGCGGTCCACTCGTGGCGCTGAGCGGCGACCGTTCCGCGGGCGATCGCTCCCTCGGCGTGCGCGATGTCCGCCACCGCCACCGCGACGTCGACCTCGGCCGCGGTGACGTCGTCGATCGTGACTCCGAGCCCGTCGGCCAGCATGTGCATCGACTGGGCGAAGAACGGCAGGCCGAGCCCCAGAATCGTCGGTTCGCTCAGGAAGGCGTCCTTGTCCTTGCCGAAACCCATCCAGTCGATGTGGTCCAGCGGGGCGTCCTTCAGCACCTCGACCACCTCGTAGACGTGGATGGTGTCGATCCTGCTCATGACCCGGGCGAGGGTGAGCGGCAGGACGTCTCCCGCGTACCCCGGATGGATCCCGCCGCCGTGAAACGAGGCGCCACCTTCGCTACACGCCGCGCGGATCTGGTCGCCGGCGGCGCGGAAGTCCTCGGTGGGATGGAAGAACCCGGCGGTGGTGACGACGTTCTTGCCGGAGCGAAGTAGCCGGCACACCGTCTCGACGTCCATGATGATCGGGGTGTAGAACACGCAGTCGGCGTCGGTGGCGACCACCGCGTCCACGTCATCGGTGGCGATCACGCCGATCGGTTCGATCCCCGCGATCTCGCCGGCGTCCTTGCCGACCTTGTCCTTGCTGTGGACCAGGACGCCGACGAGCTCGAACGTCGAGCAGTCGGCGAAATGCCGGATGCCGGCCTGGCCGACGTCTCCGGTCATCCACTGGATCACGCGGTAGGTCTTGTCCGACATTGCTTCCCCGTCTCTATTCGACGCCACAGACGCTACGGCGTGGTGGCGTGAAAACGACCGGAATCGAACGGAACCCGCGGGTGATCGAGTTCCCGTGGAATTCGGGTGCGGAGCCGGGCTGCAGGGCGAAGTCCGGTATCCGGTGCAGGACCCGTTCCACCCCGACCTGGAATTCCAGGCGGGCCAGGTTGGAGCCGAGACATCGGTGCACGCCCGCGCCGAATCCGAGGTGTCGGTTGTCGCGACGGTCGAGGATGCAGCGGTCGGCTCCGGGAAAAACGCTCTCGTCGCGGTTGGCGGCGGCGAAGTTCACCACCACCGTCTCGCCGCGACGGAAGGTGTGGCCGTTGACCTCGACGTCCTTGACGACGGTTCGATGCAGGCCGTGGATCGAACCGGCGTAGCGGATCATCTCCTCCACCGCGCGGGGCGCCAGGTCGGGTTCGGCGATCATCCGATCGCGCTCCCCGGGGTGGGTGGCCAGATGGTGGAAGGCGAAAGACATGGCGTTGGCCGTGGTCTCGAGTCCGGCCTGCACGAGGAGCATCGCGTTTCCGACGACATCGACGTGCGCGAGCCTTTCGCCGTCGATCTCGCCGCGCAGCAGTACGTCGATCATGTCGTCGCCGGCGGGCTCGCGGGAGCGCGTCGTGACGAGCGCGTCGACACGTTGATAGAGGCCGGCCCAGGCCGCCATCCGTTCTCGTTCCGCCGTACCGTTGAGCGCGGTGTCGGTCAGCTCGAAACAGACTCCGATCTCCTCGGTGGGTATCCCGATCAGGTACTTGAACAGCACGATCCCCGGCTGACGCCAGGCGACGTGAGCCAGATCGCCGGCGCCATCGGCAATGAAACCGTCGATGAGCAAGTCGGTTTCGGCGGCGATCTGGGACCGCAGCGCCTTCATCCGCGCGGGGGAGAAGTACGGGTTGAGGATCTTGCGCAACTGTTGCTGCCGCGGCGGGTCCACCATGCCACCAGATCGCCGACGACGTGGTCGGCCGATCCGGCGGCCGGATTGCTGGAGAAGTGTTCCCAGTCTTGGGCGATCCGCAGGCAGTCGGCGTATCGCGTCGCCACCCAGGCGCCGCCGGGGACGTCGCTGAGGAAGGGGGTGTCGGTGTGGGCGAACGGGCAGCGTTCCCGCATCACCGCGTAGACGTCGTACAGCAGGTCCGGGGCATTCGGATCGTTGAAGTCCTCGTGCCGCAGATCCCAGTTCTGCGCGTGGTGCTCAGCTGATCGCGCCATCGCTATGGCTGGTCTGGTGTTGTTGGCCGCACTTCGCGCTCGGTGGCTGCTTGTCGCGCTTCGCGCTCTTCATGAATGCGAACCAACTCACGAAATCCGATGCGGTGGTACTTCGGCACAGGCTGGATCCCCCACTCGTCCCGGGCGGTGTCCTTGCCTTCGGCGCCTTCCGGCGGGCCGAAGGCCGGATAGGGGACCTGGCATTCGAGGGTGTCGTCGGAGTACCTCACCTTGAGCAACTCGCTGCAGATCTCGGTGAGGCTCAGCGTGGGGTACCCGTAATAGACGGCCATGAACGGCAGCGTGAACGCTCCCTCGATGACGAGCGCGACAAGACAGACCAGCACGGCGCGCTTGATGTAGCGGTGCATGCGCGCGTAGTACGGCGTGGTCCCGGGAGGCAGGTCCCCGGACTTGGCCTCGGCGTCGGTTTCGGGAGTGGTGGTCACAAACGTGCTCCTTGAATGAGGCTCAGTCCGAGAAGATCTCGCGGTTGACCGTGTGCAGATAGGGGATCGCGAGGAAGGGGGTGATGTAGAAGATGTCGTAGAGCCACCAGCCGATGACGGGGAACACGACGCCGGCGAACCGGACATCGGCGTACATGGTCATGTTGAACACATAGACGCACCAGATCAGCACGCCCATCCAGCAGGTGATGATCATCCACTGGTGTCCCCACCGCTTCATCTGGAGGAAGCCGATCGCGGCTGCACAGCGCATCGCGAAGACCGTGACGATCATCCCGAACACCATCGACTTCTCGCCGGGCCCCGCGGCTCCGCCGACCCACAGTTCGTTGTAGTGCCAGAAGTAGCCGGCGTCGAACATGTTGCCCCAGCCCACCATCAGGACGCGGTTGATCAGCGTGTGGTTGGCGACGAGGTCAAGGGCCCAGCCCAGACTGTTCAACATGCCGTCGATCAGCACCAGGTAGCCGATCAACGTGACGATCATGGGGCGCACGGACAGTCCCGCCTGCAGCGCCTGGCGCTGCAGCCACACCCCGCGCATGAAGATCAGGAAGCCGATCAGACCCGGCGCCCACATCCCCATGAGTGCCGCGCCGGTGATCATCCACTTGTCTGCCCGGCGCTGCGCCAGCCTGGACTGTTCGTGATGCTGCTCGATGCCGCCCGCCGGGACCGGCGGTGCGGTCACGGGTTTCACAAGTCCCACCATCCTCTGGCGAAGGACATGTACAGCTGGATGCAGAACATCGTGAACAGATAGCCGTAGATGACGATCTGCAGGATGATCAAAGCCTTCTTGCGCTTGCGTTCCTTCTGGTCCACCATGTGTCGTTCCCCTCCCTAGCGGGCTGTGTTCGTGGCGTCGGCCAGGCTGGCGGCGGTGATCTCGCGAAGACCGTCGGCGATGGCACCGTCGCCCGACAACGGCGCCAGGATGCACGCTTCGGCGGCATCGAACTCTGCGGCACCCGCGGCGATCATGTGCGCCGCGGTGACGAGAACCCGGGTCGACGGGGGCTCGAAATGGAATGCTTCGTCGGCGGTGCGAATAGCGTTGGCGCACCGCACCAACCGATCGGCCGTCGCCACGTCGACACCTGTCTCGGTCGCGACGACCGCGGACTCCTGGTCGGGTGGCAGATACCTCATCGGTAGCGTGACGAAGCGTTGGCGGAACGACGGTTTGAGTTCCTTGAGCGAGCTGCGGTACGCCGGGTTGTAGGAACAGACCAGCATGAAGGTCTCGGGTGCCGCCACCACCTCGTCGGCCCGGTCCAGATAGAGGGTTCGGCGATGGTCGGTGAGCGAATGCAGTACAGCCAGAGAGTCGTGCCGGGCTTCGACGACTTCGTCGAGGTAGCAGATGGCGCCGGCTTTGACCGCCCTGGTCAGGGGTCCGTCGGTCCACGCCACATCCCCGCCGGTCACCATGAACCGCCCGACGAGATCAGCGCTGGTCAGGTCGTCGTGGCAGCTGATCGTCACCACAGGTCGGCCCAGCTGCGCCCCCATGTGCTCGACCAATCGCGTCTTGCCGCAGCCGGTGGGGCCGGTGAGCATCACCGGCAGCCGGCGCTGGAATGCGCGTTGGAACAGTTGGACTTCGTCACCGTTGGCCAGGTATCGATCGGTCATCTGCTCCTCGGGTGGCTGCTCGTAGGTGGTCATGCCGACACCAACTCCCGATGAACGTGCGCGAGCACGCGGGGTAGGTCCTCGATTCGCCGAATGCGTTGAGAACGACGAGGTCCGAAGACTTCGGGAAGCGGGTCTACCGTGACGGGGCCGACTCCGACGTAGTACATCGAGACGCCTGCATCGTGGGCCTCCTGCACGGCGTGCGCCGCGTCGGCCCAGGCGTAGCGGCCCTCGTAGCCTTCGTCGGAGATCAGGCCGTCCCCGATCACGATGATCAGCCGCCGCTCGGACGGCTGGTCGAGCAGTCTGCTCGTGAGGTGGCGCAGTGGAGCGCCGAGCCGGGTATACCCGCCAGTCGACAGTCCGAGCTCACCAGGGGGGACGAAGCCTCGGTCCGCGAAGTCTTTGAGACAGCTGATCTCGACACGGTGGCGGGTGTTGCCGGTGAAGGTGAAGATGCCGTGTCGTTCGCGCGCCAGGGTCATCGCCCGCGACAGAGCATCCGCGCACGCCAGCTCCAGCTTGAAGATTCGGCCGTCGTGCACGCCCAGAGAAGAGCTGCCATCGAGAAGGAGCGCGGTGGTGACGTCACGGCTCGCCGGTCGTAGGTCCCGGAATATTCGCGGTTCGATCGCCTCGCCGGTGGTCACGTCGATGAAGTGAGCGACATACTGGTCGACGTCGAGGTCCGAGCCGTCCTCGAGACGGCTGTGCATGGCACGGTGGGTGTGCTTCTCGAACCATCGCCTGATGTCGGGTGCGACGGTCCCGGGCGGACGAGTGCCGCCGGAGCGCGGCAGTTCCAGGACCGCGACATGGTCGGGCATGAAGCGCTCGGTCCACGCATTCCACTCCGGATAGGGGATGCCGGGACGGTGGTCGGGGGTGATGTCCAGGTCGTTGTCGTGCGGTCTGCTGGGCGGTGGGAGGTTCGGGTTACGTACCCCGCCGTCACCACCCGCCGGCACGGAATGTGCCCGCGGAAGCCTCTTCTGTGCGGTGGTCCAGGGCAGTCGGCCGAACGTTCGCCGTATCTTGTCGGTGAGGCCCTGCGCCGATGTCAACGCCAGCGGAAGTCTGCCGAGCAACGGGTCCGGGTCGGGGACCGGTCCGGCTTGTGCCCTCTCGACCGCGCGGTTGAACATCGCGGTAGCGTCCATGTCCGCGGGTAGAGGCTGTAGGCCGGGGATCATCCGCTCGATCTCAGGCAGCAGCCCCGGCCAGTTCGCGGTGATCCAGCCCAGTGCGACGCCGGCTTCGACGAGCGTGAGGGCCCGTAATTCGCGGGCGGACAGCTCGTTGAGGCGGTATCCGGCGACAGCCTCTTTCGACGGCGAACACTGCAGCGCCACGCCACATGTCATGGTTCTGCGGGTCCAGTCTCGGACCGTCGGTGGATGGGGCACGTAGACGAGGTCGAGCGACGCGTTGACGCCGAAGCGGCGATGCTGTCCGGTCACCAGGTGTACACCGGCGCGACGGCCGCCGCTCAGCGCCACGGCGGTCAGGGCACAACTCCGTTCGATCGCCATGGCAGCGACATCGGTCAGCTCGGACATGTTGATGGCGAGAGCTTTTCAGAATGTGCCGAGGTTGGAGAACATCCAGTACCAGAACCAGATGATGAGGCCGGTACCGCCCCACGCGGCCACGTAGCGCAGGATCTCCCAGACCCAATCCATCGTCAGTCCTCCTTGGCGTGGACGCGTCCCGCCCGAGCCCTCGTCGTGCTCCCTTTTGTAGTTTGATTGCTGACCAAAGTCAATGAGTGAAGTCATTGAGTTCAGTCGGAGAAGACCTCGCGGTTGACCGAATGCAGATAGGGGATGGCGAGGAAAGGTGTGATGTAGAAGATGTCGTAGAGCCACCACCCCACCACAGGCAGGACGACACCGGCGAAGCGGACGTCGGCGTACATGGTCATGTTGAACACGTACAGGCACCAGATCAGCACACCCATCCAGCAGGTGATGATCATCCACTGGTGTCCCCATCGCTTCATCTGCAGGAAGCCGATGGCGGCCGCGATGCGCATCGTGAAGACGGTGAGGATCATCCCCACTTCCATTGCCTTCTCTGCGGGGGCCGCGGCGCCACCGATCCACAACTCGTTGTAGTGCCAGAAGTACCCGGCATCGAACATGTTGCCCCAGCCGTTCAACAGAACTCGGGCCAATATCGTGTGGTTGGCGACCAGGTCGAGCGCCCAGCCGACCGTGTTGATCGCTGCGTCGATGATGACGAGATAGCCGATGAGCGTGACCAGCATCGGCCGCACCGTCAGCCCGTCGCGCTGGGCTTTGCGCAGAAGCCACACTCCGCGCAGGAACAGCGGTAGCCCGAAGATTCCCAACGCGGCGGTCCCGATGAGGAGACTTCCGGAGATCAACCACTTGTCCGCCTGGCGCTGCGCACGCTGTGAGGCCTCGAGGTGTTCGTCCAGGCCGCTGGTGGAGAGGCGATGCGGTGCATCGTTGTCGCCACGCCGACTTTCGCGGGCCGTGGGAAGGTTCATGCAAGCTGACTATAGTCAGCGTAAGTGGGTAGTCAATCGACTATTTCGTGCCGATGCCGCGCAGACTCCTGAGTAGGTAGTCGTCGATCATGGCGCTCTGTTCGGGCCAGTTGTGCGTGGTGGTGAGCAACGCATACAGCCCGAGCAGGAAGAACACGGCACTGTTGAACGGATCGACGTCCCCGTCGACATCGCCCAGTTTCCGGGCGCGTTCGATCGCCCGGGCGACCTCGACGATCACGGGATGTTGGTTCTCGCCATCGGTCTGGGGGCGGGTCTGAGAGAAGTGCAGGGCGAGAAAGTCTTTGAACAGGACCCCGCCGAGTCGTCGCTCCAAACCCGCGATCAAGCGGATGGCCTCGCTGAATGTCTGCGCAAGATCGTGATTGTCGGCGGCGAAACGCGCGAGTTGTTTGGCGATGCGTTCCTCTTCGCGGCGTTCCAGTTCCAGCAGGACGTGTTCTTTGGTCGGAAAGTGGAAGAAGAACGTTCCGTGCGCGACACCGGCCGCAGCCACGATCGCACCCACGTCGGCCGCGGCGATTCCCGATCTCTTGAATTCCGCCACCGCGGCACCCATCAGGCGTTCGCGGGTCTGGAGTCGCTTGGTCTCTCGAGCTGAAGGCTTGTCCGACGAGGCCATCCGTAGACAATAACCGCCCTCTTGCGGCGTCGGGGACATCCGATCAACGTTGACTCGAGTCAGGGCTACGCGTCAGATGAATTCCACCCGACGAACAGGATCCCAGGCGTTGGCGTTCCTGCGGAGGGTAGTGCAGTTCTCCACCGGCATCACGGCGACCGGCGACCTCGACGCGTTCATCGCGGTGAGACCTGATTGCGTCGCCTGAACGGCCCTCGGCGAGATCCGCCGGATGGAGGCGCTTGAGTCACCGAGGCCGGCTGTGTGTCCAGCGGCGGATGAACGGAATCGACTGGGTGTGCCGCGGCCCGGACGCCCGATCGGACTGGAGGGGATCCCGCCGCCGGCACTGATCGGCGGCCCGATCGGACTGGAGGGGATCCCGCCGCCGGCACTGATCGGCGGCCTGATCTGGTGGATGCCCGCCCCGGTTCAGCCGGAACACCCTCCGCGGCGCTGAGCGGTCGCTTAGCATGGTTCGGCGATGGCGATGAAGCCACGCCTCAGCCCCTGGAAGTGCGGACTCAATGCCACAAACAACGACCCACCCGGGTATCTGCCGCATCTGTTCGGCTCACTGCGGTGTCCTGGCCACCGTGACCGACGGTCGGTTGACCAAGGTCGCAGGCGACCCGGACAACCCCATGTTCCAGGGCTACACCTGCGCAAAGGGCCGGGCGCTGCCGGAAATTCACAACGATCCGAAAAGGCTCCTGCACAGCCGGAAACGCCAGACCGACGGCACCTACGCGCGGATCGGGTCCGAGCAGGCCATGGAGGAGATTGCGGAGAAACTTCGGGAAATCCTCGCTGCCCACGGCCCGCGGTCGGTGGCGATGTATCTGGGCACCAACGGCCTGCCCTATCCCGCGTCGGCGTTGATGGGTAACGCGTTCATGCGCGGCATCGGGTCGCCGATGTTCTTCACGGCCAACACGATCGACCAACCAGGTAAACAGATCGCCTTGGCCGCCCACGGCCACTGGCTGGGCGGCGACGTCGACTTCCACGAAGCCGACAGCTGGCTGCTGATCGGTACGAACCCGCTGGTGTCCAAGGCCATCGGCATCCCGGGTCAGAATCCGTCCCGGAACCTGCGAGCGGCCACCGCACGCGGCATGAAGCTGATCGTCATCGATCCGCGTCGATCTCAGACAGCCGCCCGCGCCGCGATCCATCTGCAGCCACGACCCGGTGAAGACGCGACGATCCTTGCTGGTCTGATCAACATCATCATCGGCAACGGCTGGCACGACGCCGCCTTCGTCGACGAGAACGTGGCAGGTTTCGAAGACCTGGCCCGCGCAGTTTCCGACTTCACGCCGGACTACGTGGCCGAACGGGCGGACATTCCGCTGGAGCAACTTCTGGCAGCGGCAGAACTCTTCGCGACCTACGGCACGAAGCGCGGGATGGTCAACGCCGGCACCGGGGCGAACTTCGCGATGCACGGAAACCTGGTCGAGTACCTGTGCCTGTGCCTGACGACCATCTGCGGACGTTGGCAACGGGCCGGTGAGAAGGTGACCCGCCCGAATGCGTTGTTGCCCGCGTTCACCGCCAAAGCGCAGGCGCACCCTCCGTACGAGGGGTGGGGTTACGGCGAGAAGTTGCGCGTACGCGGCCTGACCGACGCCGTGTGCGGGATGCCGACCGCCGCACTGGCCGACGAGATCCTGCTCGAGGGCGACGGTCAGGTCAAGGCGTTGATCTGCATCGGCGGCAATCCGATGGCGGCCTGGCCGGACCAACGCAAGACGCACCGGGCGCTACAGAGCCTCGAACTGCTGGTCACCCTCGACACGGAGATGTCACTGACGTCGCGGCTGGCCGACTACGTGATCGCCCCGATGATGCAGATGGAAACGCCCGCCATGACGATGGGCAGCGAGCTGATCAAGTACTACACCAGCGGCACCGGAATCCCTGCCGCCTACGCGCAGTACACCCCGCGTGTGGTTGACCCGCCGCCCGGCTCCGACCTGATCGAGGAATGGAAGTTCTTCCTCGGGTTGACCAAACGGATGGATCTCGAGCTGTGGTTCGTCAACTTCTTCGGCGGTGGCGGTGGCAAGTTCATGGAGTCGGCGCCGATCGTCCTACCCATGAACCGCGAGACCGAGCTGAGTACCGAGGAGCTCTTCGAGCAGATGTGTGCGACCGCGCGAATCCCGCTCGACGAGGTCCGGCGGCACCCGCACGGCGCGATCTTCGACGTCGACGCGGTGGTGCAGGAGCGTGATGCCGACACAACCGCGAGGCTCGACGTCGGGAACGCGTACATGCTGGCCGAACTGGCCGCCGTTCTCGACGAGGAGGTCGATGGCGCGAGAGCCGATTCGGCGTTTCCGTTTCGGCTCATCCCGCGTCGGCACCCCAACTTCATGAACTCCTCCGGCACTGCGCTGGCCGCCCTGAATCGCGGTAAGCCCTACAACCCGGTGTACATGCACCCCGACGCAGTGGCTGAGCTCGGCCTGCGATCCGGGTGCTCGGTCATGGTCACCTCCCGGCACGACAGCGTGCCGGCCGTGCTGGAATCCGACGACTCGGTGCGTCCCGACGTCGTGGCGATGCACCACGCCTTCGGCGGCCTGCCGGATGAGGACGACGAGTTCCGCGAGCGCGGAACCAACGTCGGCCGGTTGGTGTCCACCGAGGTCGACTACGACCCGATCACCGGTCTGCCTCGGCAGGGCAACATCGCTGTGCGTGTCGCGCCCTTGGGGCAAGGGTGAGTACCCCGAAACGAGAGCGCCGAGCGAGACGGTCGTGGCAGCATCGGTGAACACACCGGAATCTCGCTCTTTCTGGAGACAGCATGCTT
This sequence comes from Mycobacterium sp. G7A2, assembly GCF_041902445.1. Classification (NCBI taxonomy): domain Bacteria; kingdom Bacillati; phylum Actinomycetota; class Actinomycetes; order Mycobacteriales; family Mycobacteriaceae; genus Mycobacterium; species Mycobacterium sp. G7A2. Next base: position 1,144,507 of record NZ_CP169251.1, read on the forward strand.
CGTGACCTGGCCGCGGCTGCGCTGATGATGCTCGCAGCCGGTGCGTGTCTGCCGGCGCCGTCGGCGACCGCAGCTGACGGCGACCAACTCGTCGATGTCCAGGACGGGCGGCTGCGATGTCTGGTCAGCGCCCACTACGGCGCCGCGGGACAACCCATGGCCATCTGTGGCATGTCGAACGGAGCCCCGTTCGGGGCGTCGCCCAACTCGATCGGTAGCTCCACCCCGCTGAACCTCGCGGTCATGAACGGCACCGGACAGTCCTACTGGGCGGCCGGAACGCTTCCGGGCACCGCCGCCGACTCCATGTCTCTGGGGGTCGGCCAGACGTACACCGCCAACGGCTGGACGATCATCAACGAAGCCGGCCGGGCGCGGGTCAAGAACGACCACAGCGGTCACGGTCTGATACTGAACGTGGTGACCTGGCGGGCATTCTGAGCGTCCGGCGTGGTGTACTCAGCCGCCGAGCGCCGGCCCGGAGGCCGTGGCTTGATGTCTGATCATCTCGACCACGTCTTCACGGCTCTGCGGACGACTGAAAAGGTAACCCTGGGCCATCGTGAAGCCCATGTCGCGCAGCACCGCCGCCTGGCGGGCGGTCTCGACGCCTTCGACCACGATGGGCAGATGAAGGGCATTGGCGAGTCCCGCGACCGCCTGCAGCAGGCGCGGAGCAGACGGCGAGATGATCGACGACACGAATGAACCGTCGAGTTTGAGGAGGTCGGTCGGCAGCGTGTGCAGCCGGCTCAACGACGAGTATCCGGTGCCGAAGTCGTCGATGGCGACGCGGATTCCGTGGCGGCGTAGCTCATGCAGGGCGTTGATCGACGAGGGCCGGTCCACGTCGAGAACCGTCTCGGTGACCTCCAGCACGAGTTGGTCGGCGGGCCAGCCGGTGGCGCGCAGCGTGTCCACGACCCGGGCGGCATAGCCCCGCTTGACCAGTTCGAGGCCGGACACGTTGACGCTCAACATCAGTGGCAGGCCGGGGAATCGGCCCTGCACCCAGCAGGCGTCCAGGCACGCCCGGCGCAGCACGAACTGATCGAGGGCCGCGATCAGATCGTGGTCCTCGGCGACCCTGATCACCTCACCGGCATTCAGGTCGGGCCCCAGCGCCGGCGACCACCGCAGCAGCGCCTCGACACCCATCACGACATCAGGGTCACCAAGTCGCATCACCGGCTGGTAACAGACCCTGATGTCTTCGGCGGCAAGCGCTTCTCTGAGCTGAACGGCCAGCGGCGGCAGCTCGGAGGACTCGAGCATCGTGCGGTTGCGTCCGGTGGACCGTGCGCGGCGAAGCGCCGCGTCGGCGCGCTCGAGAACCGGGGTGGGGGATTCACCGGCCGCCCAGGCGCTGACCCCGGCAGAGAATTCTCTGGTGCATTCCTGCCGGAGTCGCAGGGTCAGCGCGAAAGCGTCGTGCTCGGTGGTCGCCGGCAGCATCAACGCGAGTTCGCCGTCACTGCGCCGTGCCAGCACGTGGCCGGGATCCAGCACACCGAGCCAGGCTGACGTCAACTGCTGCATCAACGCATCCGCGGCCCGATCGCCGAACTCCTGCTGCACCGCCGCGCGCGCGTCCACGCAGATCAGAACCACAGCCGGCCCGGTCTTCTCCCATGAAGCCCTGCTGACCTCGGCGCTGAGGATCCGATCGAACCCGCGCCGGTTGGGCAGACCGGTCACCTCGTCGAGTTCTGCCTTCGCCACCACCTGCCCGAGGGCGAGGATGATCACTCCGACCGCGGCCGTGGTCGCGGCCGTGACGAGACCCGTCCACCACGGCACGGACCCGGTCACAGCCAGCGCAGTGGTCGAACACAGCATGGCGAGGCCCAGATAGAGCACCGCGGTGGGCCACGCCACGAAAAACGCCGCGCAGCCGACGAACACGTACAGCGTCGCGAAGGACACCGCCGCCGCGCCGGTTGCGAACGTGACCGAGAGCGTGATCTGCAGGATCGCGGTGACCACCAGGAGGTGAAACTGCACCAGCGTGACGCGCCGCCCGGTGAGCAGGACCGCGATCCCGATCGCCATGGCCGCCGTGGCGTTGGCGTACTGCACGACGGCGTGCTCGAACGAGGTCGGGGTCAGCGCGGTGATCAGCGCCACCAGCACGCCGCCGAACACGAAACTGGACCCGGCGGTGCGCGCCCACAGCGCCGGCTGGGCAATACCGGGCCACTTCTGCGCGCGTGTGATCGCGGCCCGAACGGCCGACACCCTCCCCACCTCGAACATGTTAGCTGCGCACCCGCCGCCTGATGCGCTCTACCGGCGTTTCGGTCGGCCGCCGGTCAGATCAGACGAGTTGCGCTCAGCTCAGTTGATCCCGCAGCTGACGTTTGAGCACTTTGCCGTAGCTGTTCTTGGGCAGTTCGTCGACGAACGCGTAGCGTTTCGGACGCTTGAACCGGGCGATTCGCTGCAACAGCAGCGCGTCCAGGTCCTCGGGCGTGGCGTCGCCGACGATGAAGGCGACCACGACCTCGCCCCATTCCTCGTCCGGCGCGCCGACGACGCCCGCTTCGACCACGCCGGGGTGTTCGAGCAGCACCTCCTCGATCTCGCGCGGGTAGATGTTGCTGCCACCGCTGATCACCACGTCCTTGGACCGGTCCCGAAGTGTCAGCACGCCGTTGCCGTCGAAGGAGCCCAGGTCGCCGGTGTGTAACCAACCGTCGCGCAGCGTCGCCAACGTCGCCGCCGGATTGTTCCAGTAGCCGGACATCACCACGTCTCCGCGGCAGACGATCTCGCCGATCTCACCGACTCCTGCCGGTGTCCCGCCCGGCCCCAGTACCGCGACGTCGACGCCGGAACGGGCGTACCCGACCGAGCCGAGCACCTCGTCGGGGGCCCACCCGGCGCCGTCGGCCTGGCCGGTGACGTGGTCGGCGCGGCGCAGGCCGGTGATCGTCATCGGCGCCTCGCCCTGACCGTAGAGCTGAACGAAGATCGGGCCGAACGCGGCCAGCGCCTTCTTGAGGCTGTCGACGTACATCGGTCCGCCCCCGTAGACGATCGTCTCGAGGTTGGCCGGCCGGGGCCGACCCGTCTGGACGAGCCGGGACACCATCGTGGGCGCCAGGAATGCGCTGCAACGGGGATGCAGGTCGCACAGGTCGAGGAACTCGTCCGGGTCGAACGCGCCGGATGCCGGCACCACCTGTCGTGCGCCGCGCAGGACGTACGGAGGCACATAGAGGCCCGAGCCGTGCGACATCGGGGCCCCGTGGATCAGGCTGGAATTCTCGTCGGGGGAGTCGAAGTCGGCCAGGTGTGACAGCGTCATCGCCATCAGGTTGCGATGGGACAGCATCGCCCCCTTCGAGCGACCCGTGGTCCCGCTGGTGTAGAACAGCCAGGCCAGGTCCGCCGGATCGGTGGTGCGGGGGACGGCTGCCATGTCCGAGGTGCAACGCTCTTGGTACTCGACCGCCCCGATGGTCTCGATCGGGACCGACGTGACGTCGGACAGCGCAGACGCGATCTTGGCCGAAGCGAAAACCACTGCGGCGCCGGCATCATCGAGAATCTGGTCCATCTCGCGCGGATGCAGCTTGTAGTTGAGCGGGACGAACACACACTCGGCCGCCCAGATCGCGAACATCAGCTCCACGATCTGCGGGCTGTTCTCGCCGGCCACCGCGACCCGGGCGCCCGGTCCCAGCTCCTGCAGTGATCCAGCCAGCCGCAGCGCCCGCTCCCGCAGTGCAGACCAGGTGTGAACCTGTTGATCACCGTGGTACACCGCACCCCGGTCACCGTGGCGCGTGGCGGCCTGGTCGAGCAGCGCGAACAGGTTCACCGGGCGGACTCCCGGGGAACCCATTCGGAGGTGAGGGCGAAGTCGGACAGGTACTTCGTCGAGCTCCACCCACCGTCGACGACGATCGTCTGGCCGTTGATGAAGCTGCCGCCCTCGGAGCAGAGGAACGCCACGGTCGAGGCGATGTCCTCGACTCGGCCGAGGCGCTGGTGCGGGGTCATCTCGGTGTTGATCTTGCGGAACCGTTCGTCCTCCAGCCGGTGGGCCACCATCGGAGTGAGGGTGACGCCGGGAGCCACTGCGTTGCAGCGGATTCCGAGCGGGCCGTACTGGCAGGCGATGTGGGTGGTCAGCGCGGTGAGCCCGCCCTTGGCCGCTGAGTAGGCGCCGCCGCGCAGCCCACCGACGACTGCGAACGTCGACGTGACGTTGATGATCGCCGAGCCGGGCTGCATGTGCCCGATGACGTCGCGGGCCAGCCGGAAGGGTGCCCGCAGCATGATGCCGAGAAAATGGTCGAGCGTCTCGTCGTCGGTCTCGTGCAGCGGTTTGGGACTGCCGATGCCGGCGTTGTTGACCAGGAAGTCGATGCGGCCCCAGCGGTCCAGCGCCGCTGCCACGATGCGTTGCGGTGCGTCATCGGCGGTCAGGTCGACCGACAGCGTCTCGATCTCGCCGGACCCGGGGTCCGCGTTCTCGAGATCGGCCAACCGGCCGGGGTCCCGGCCGGTGCCCAACACGGCCATCCCCTGCGCGGCCAGCGTTGTCGCGCAGCCGAACCCGATGCCGCTGCTGGCACCGGTGACGATCGCTACCTGCATGTCATGACTCCTTGATCAGCTCGGCCTTGAGGACGTGCTTGAGCACCTTGCCCGCGTCGTTCTTCGGCAGCGCGTCGACGAACCGCACCTGCTCGGGCACCTTGAACTTGGCCACCCCGTGCGCCACCAGGAACTCGTGGAGGTCGGCGACCTCGGGGCCCCGGCCGCCGGAGGCGACAATGGCCGCGCAGGCACGCTCCCCGGTGCGGGAATCGGGAAGACCGACGATCGCGATCTCGGCGATCTGTGGATGCGTGACGAGGATGTCCTCCACTTCCTTGGGCGAGATGTTCTCGCCGTTGCGGATGATGATGTCCTTGGCGCGGCCTGTCACCACGAGGTGCCCGTCGTCGGTGAACCGGCCGAGGTCGCCGGTTCGGAAGTAGCCGAACTCGTCGAAGGCCGCGGCGTTGTCCTCGGAGTGCAGGTACCCGCGGAACATCTGCGGTCCGCGGGAGCGGATCTCCCCGTCGACGATGGCGACCTCGGCGATCCCGGGGTGGCCGTCGGTGTCGGCGGCCCGCTCGGTGTCATCGAGCGATCCCACCGTCGTCACCGGAACCTCCGTCGATCCGTACACCCGGCTGACGGCCGCCTTGTCCAGGTATTCCGTGGCGCGTCGGATCAGCGACGGCGGTACCGAGGCGCCGCCGCAGATGAACACCTTCAGGTCGGGCAGGCGGGTATCGGCCCGTTGGGCCGCCGCCAGGAGTCCCTCCAGGAACGGGGTCGCACCGGCCATGTGCGTGCAGCCGTGCTCGAGCATCAGCGCGACGGCACGGTCGGGCTCCCAGCGCTGCATCAACACTGCCTGCGTGCCCAGCAGCAGTGGGCACTCGAAGGCGTAGATCGAGCCGCCGATGTGGGCGACCGGGGACGGCACGAGGAACGAGTCGCCGGCCTCGATGCGCCAGGACCGGCCGAGCTGGGTGATCAGCGCGTGGAGTGAATCGTGGCTGTGAAGAACGCCTTTGGGCCGGCCGGTGGTCCCCGAGGTGTACAGAACCAGCTGGATGTCGGACGGGTCGAGAGCCGGCAGGGTGCCGGCAGCGGGTTCGTCGAGCAGATCGGCGAACGCGGTGTGGCCGCCGGCGTCGCCGCGCACCACCACCACCTCGGGCGGGTCGGGCAACCCAGCGGTGACGCGATCGAGCATCGCGACGTAATCGTGCCCACCGACGACGTGCGGAATGAAGACCGCGCGACTGTTGGCATCGGTGAGGATGAACGACAGTTCGTGATCGCGCAGCGACGGCAGGATCGGGTTGGCGATCATGCCGGCCAGTGTTGTTCCCAGATAGATGACCGCCGCCTCGTGCCAGTTGGGCAGCGTGAAGGAGACGATGCTGCCGACGGGCATTCGCCGCGTCAAGGCGTGCGCGAGCAGGGTTGCCCGGTCCAGCAGTTGAGCAGCCGTCACGACACTGTCGTCGTCGCGCACCAGGATCCGCCCCGGCGCGTCACGCGCGCTCGCGCGCAGCGCATCGGCTAGTGTGGCGTTCACCCGTTGTCCCGGACTCGGCGCATGGTCATCGAATGCCGGAAGCGCGACGACGGGTGGATGTTGACGGTGACCTGGGCGACCTCGCCGTCGGACGTGATGTAGGTGCGCCGCATCTGCAGCGCGGCGGTCCCGCGCCCGACCTCGAGGTGCTCGGCGAGACCCGCCTCCAGCACGACCGCCGAGATCTCCTGGTGCACCTCGCTGATGCTGACCCCGAAGAGGTCCTCGACCAACGGGAAGATCGGCCCGCTGTGACGCTGCAGGAGCCGGCCGACCGCCGCGAAGTTGCGGTTGATGTAGTACTCGGTGCGGCATGCCGGCGGGGTGTGCTCGTCGACGCGCCGATATCCGGCGACTCCGAGCCATTGCGTGCCAGATGCGAGTCCGGTGCGTTCGGCCAGTGCCGCATTCACCGTGACCATGGCGTTGGAGTCGATGGCGAACCTCGCACCCTGGGCGAAGGCGAGCAGGTCCTCGATCGAGACGACGTCCTGGGCGTAGGAGTTGTTCGTCGGCCGGGGGACCACCAGTGTGCCCGCGCGCGGTTTGGAGGTGACCAGGTTGTCGTCGCGCAGCCGCCGCAGCGCCTCGCGAACGGTGTAGCGGCTGACGGCGAACCGCTCGCACAGCTCGTGTTCGGTGGGCAGTTGGGAGCCGACCGGGTAGACGCCGTCGACGATCTCCTTGCGCAGGGTACGCGCGACCTGGAGGTAGCGATGATCGCCGGCGGTCGTCGTCATCGCCGGCCGATCGCCAGGACGCTACCGTCGGAGTCGGCGGACACATACAGAGTGCCGTCCGGCCCGCAGGTCACCCCGGCGAAGGGCCCCTGCGGACCCGAGAACGGCGGCATGCCTTTCAGCGGTTTCGGTTCGACGCCGGGCGGAGCGCCGACCGGCAGTCCGCCGGCGATCGTGGTGCGCGCCTTGGTGCCCAGGTCGAACTCGACGAGTTCCTTGGCGCCTGCGTCGACGATGTAGAGCCGGCCGTCGCGGACATGGATGCCCTGCGGGCACTGCAGTCCGTCCACCACGGTGTCCGGACCCGCCGATCCGAGCCGAACCACCCGCCCGGCACCGGATTCGGCCACCAGCGTCGCGCCGTCATCGTCGAAGGCGATCCCGACCGGCTCGTGCAGGCCCGAGCAGATCGTCTCGGCCCGCCCCGACTGCAGGCAGTGCACCTTTCCGGTGCCGAGCTCGGCGAACACGATCGCGCCGTGGGCGGCGGCGACACCGTAGAGCTGATCGAAGTCGGTTGCGAGGAATTCGGTTTCGCCGGTGCCCGGCCGGTAGCGTGCCACCTGGCCGCCGGACGTCGTGACGACGAACTCGTCGGTACCGACGGCGTCGACACCGCGCAGGAAGCCCGGATAGCCCGGGGAGAAGAGCATGCCCACCGTCTCGAGGGTGCCGTTCGCGCCGACTCGGTAGAAGTACGTGCCGTCGGCGATGTGGAGCGTTCCGCCGGCGATGGTGAGGTCCAAGGGCCAGTTCAGCCCGCCCGGCAGCACCGTCGATATCTGCCCGTCGGAGCCGATCTCGGTGATCTCGCCGGTGAAGTTCGACGTGAGCAACCGGCCGCCGACAAAGGTGAGGTTGTCCAGTCCCGGATTCAACTGTGCCAGTACCGTTTTGTCACCCGACCGGGGATCGATACGCAGCACCTGGCCGCTGGCCACCTGAGTCGACACCAGGTATCCGGCCGAGTCGAACTTGACCGCGTCGGGCACACCGAGCTCGGTGGCGACGCGCTGCGGCTCGCCGCCGTTCGGGTCGACGCGCCAGATCTCGTTGGCGGTCATCAACGGGTAGTACAGCAACCCGTCGGGGCCTACTTCCATGGCGTTCGGGGAGGGCAGGTTCTCGAGCAGGACGCGCGGCTCGCCACCGTCGAGTGGTAGCTCCATCAGCCGTCCGCCGTCGCGGCACTCCCCGACGAACAGGCGCCCGTCGTGCACGGTGATGCCGTTGGCGCACGGCAGATCGTCGCGCAGTACCCGGGTGTGCCCCGCGGGGTCGCGGGCGCTGACCCGCCCGTCCATCACCTCGGTCGCATAGAGGGTGCCGTCGGTGCCGAACGCGACGTCGTCGGGAGCGATGATGTCGCCGCCCTTCGGGCTGACGACCTCCAGCGACCCGGACCCGAGGTCGAGCGCGCTGATCTGACTGCCGGTCACCTGGGCGACGTAGACGCGATCGTCCGGGCCGGTGCGAAGCCCGTTCGCGCCGAACAGCCGGCTCGGGCCGGTCACCGTCTGCAGCTGCCAACCCTCGGCGGTGACGGGATTCGGCGCGGCGTACCGGGGCTTCATGCATCCGGACGTTAGCAAGCCGAAGTTGGTCCAGACAATAGGACGGGAGCTGAGCAGCCAAGCCTTGACGGCTGCATAACCGCTGCGGAATAGTGTTCTTCGTTATGCAGAGTACCGTTTTTTGTCCGGACAAGTGACGTGGGCTCCGAAGCGGCGCTGAGGCTGGACGACCGCATCGTGGTGGTCTCCGGCGCAGGTGGCGGCGGCATCGGAACGACGGTGACACGGATGGCCGCCGAGGCCGGCGCCACCGTCGTCGCGGTCAGTCGCTCGAAGGCCAACCTCGACGAACACGTCGGGCCGCTGGCCGCGCGGGGGTTGTCGGTCGTCTCCGTGTCCGCCGATGTGTCCACCGACGACGGCGTCGCCACAGTGCTCGATCAGGTGCGCATCGCTGCCTCGAACACCGGTGCCCGGCTCTACGGCCTGGTCAATGTCGCGGGCGGCGCCGCGCCGGCCACCTGGATGCCGTCCACCCGGGTCACCCGCGACGACTGGCGGGCACTGTTCGCGGCAAACCTCGAGACGGCCTTCTTCATGAGCCAGGCGGTCGCGGCCGAGATCCGGAACAACGGCGACCCCGGTTCCCTCGTATCGATTTCGTCGATCAGCGGTATGAACACCGCGCCGTACCACATCGCGTACGGCACGGCCAAGGCCGCGGTGGTGGCGATGACCCGCACCATGGCGGTGGAACTCGCCCTCGACGGCATCAGGGTCAACGCCGTCGCACCCGGCGTCACCGCAACCGCCGCCTCGGCGACCTACGTCGACGCCGACCCCGAACGCGACCGCGCAGCCATCGCGATGGGCCGCCGGGGCACCCCGGCGGAACAGGCCGGCGCGATCCTTTTCCTGCTGTCCGATCTGTCGGGCTACATCACCGGGCAGACCCTGCTGGTCGACGGCGGCCTGAACCTGAAGTGGACCCACCTCGGCGCGGACAACACGTCGCTGTTCCTCAAGGACGAGTCGTTCCGCAGCACCATCAGCCGGTTCTGAAAGGAAGATGACGTGACGCACACCGAATCCGACCTCGACGCCGCCATCGAAAGCGAAGCGCCCGAGGATGATTCGACGGGTCAGATCGCGGAAGACCTGTCCGAGCCGACCACGATCTCCGTCGACGCGTACATCTCGGAGCGCTATGCGCGTGCCGAGCGCGACAAGTTGTGGCGCAAGGTGTGGCAGCAGGTCGGGCGGGTCGAGGAGATCCCCGAGGTCGGCAGCTACCTGACCTACGACATCCTCGACGACTCGATCATCGTGGTACGGACGGGCCCCAACGAGTTTGCCGCACATCACAACGTGTGCATGCACCGCGGCCGCAAACTGGTCGACACCCCTGACGGTGCGAAGAACGCCGTCGGGCGGGCGCGAAAGTCGTTCGTCTGCGGATTCCACGGCTGGACCTACGGTCTCGACGGATCCTGCACCCACATCCGTGAGCAGGACGACTGGGCCGGAAAGCTGACGCGGGAGAACACCCACCTCGCCCCCGTGCAGGTCGACACCTGGGGCGGCTGGTTGTTCGTCAACATGGACCCCGAGTGTGAATCGCTGGCCGACTACCTGTTCCCGGCCAACAAGATCCTCGATCCGTTCGGCCTGGAGAACATGCGCTACAAGTGGCGCAAATGGCTCTATTTCGACTGCAACTGGAAAGTCGCGATGGAGGCGTTCAACGAGACCTACCACGTGTTCACCACCCACCCGGAGTTCAACAAGTTCGGTGAGTTCAAGGGCTGGGCCAAGGCGCAGGGTCGGCACAGCAACATCGGCTACGACGCACCGAAAGGCATGGACGAGACCAAGTCCAAGATCCGTCTCGGCACGGGCGATCCGCGTATCTCCACTGCGGAGATGCAGGTGTACACGATGGAGGAGACCAACGCGACCACCACGCAGACGCTGGTGAACGCCGCCAAGCGGTTGGTCGACGAATTGCCTGAAGGAACCCCCGCCGACCAGGTCCTGGCGCACTGGCTCGCCTCGGCGCGGCGCGACGACGAGGCCCGCGGGGTGATCTGGCCGACGATCCCGCCCGACATCCTCGGGCAGAGCGGCACCGCGTGGCAGCTCTTCCCGAACTTCCAGGTGGGCCAGGGACTGACGAGCGCGCTGTGCTACAGCGCCCGCCCTGATCCGAGTTACAACCCGGACAAGTGCATCTTCGAGGTCGCGGTGTTCGAGCTGTATCCCGAAGGCGGAGAGCCGCAGACCGAGTGGGTCTACACCCCGAAGGACTCCCCGAACTGGTTGTCGGTGCTGCCGCAGGACTTCTCCAACATGGCCGCCGTGCAGCAGGGGATGAAGTCGGCCGGCTTCCCGGGCACGCTGCCCAATCCGTACCGGGAGCGCAGCACAGTGAACCTGCACCACCAACTGTCCAAGTACATGGGTACCGGCGAGCCCCGCGAGATCTAGCGAATCCGGCGCGCGCAAGCACCCTCAGCGTCGCTTTGCGCGCCGAATTCGCACGAGGAGAACACATGACCGAGACATGCGGGCCGACCGACACCCCGGCCGACATCGACATCGACGCGCTGCGCGAGAAGTACGCGCAGGAGCGCGCCAAGCGGCTACGGCCGGAAGGGGCCGACCAGTATCTGGAACTCGAGGGCGAGTTCGCCGAGTTCTACGAGACCGATCCCTACACCACGGTGACCGCGCGCGACCCGATCGTCGAGAACGCCGAGGTCGTCATCCTCGGCGGCGGATTCGCCGGTCTGCTCGCGGGGGCCTACCTGAAGAAGGCCGGGGTCGAGGGTATCCGGGTCATCGAGATGGCCGGCGACTTCGGCGGCGTCTGGTACTGGAACCGGTTTCCCGGCATCCAGTGCGACAACGACGCCTACTGCTACATCCCGATGCTCGAAGAGCTCGGCTTCATGCCGTCGAAGAAGTTCGCCGACGGCGCCGAGATCTTTCAGCACTGCCGCAACATGGGCAAGCATTTCGGCCTGTACGACGGTGCGCTGTTCTCCACCCAGGTTCGTGAGCTGCTCTGGGACGACTCGGCGAAGCGCTGGCGCATCAGCACCGACCGCGGCGACGAGATCGCGGCCCGGTTCGTGGTCATGGCGCAGGGCTCCTACAACCGGCCGAAGCTGCCCGGTATCCCCGGCATCCAGGAGTACCGGGACGCCGGCGGCCACGTGTTCCATTCCGCACGCTGGGATTACGACTACACCGGTGGTGACGCCGACGGCGGGCTGGACAAGCTCGCCGACAAGCGGGTCGCACTCGTCGGTACCGGCGCGACCGGCATCCAGTTGGTGCCGCACCTGGGCCGCGACGCCAAGGAGCTGTTCGTGTTCCAGCGCACGCCGTCGTCGGTGGACGAACGGGCGAACACTGCCACCGACCCGGACTGGGCGGCCACGCTGCAGCCGGGCTGGCAGGAGGAACGCAAGCGCAACTTCCACAACTGGTCACCGTTCGTCGGCGTGGTGTTCGGCGAGCCAGACCTGGTGTGCGACTTCTGGACCGAGCTGGGCCGCAACCTGACCGCCCGCATCGCGGGCAGTGAGGACCCCACCACGGTGACCATCGAGCAGATCATGGCCTTCCGGGAAGAGGAGGACTACAAGATCATGGAGCGGCTGCGCCGCCGCATCGAGGCCATCGTCGACGATCCCGGCACCGCCGAGGCGCTCAAGCCCTACTACCGGTTCATGTGTAAGCGGCCGTGTTCGAGCGAGCAGTACCTGGCCACGTTCAACCGACCCAACGTGACACTGGTCGACGTCTCGGAATCCAAAGGCGTGGAGCGTTTGACTGCCAACGGCATCGTCGCCAACGGCATCGAGTACGACGTCGACTGCGTGGTCTTCGCCAGTGGCTTCGAGATCTCCACCGAGATCAGCCGCCGGTACGCGATCGACAGCATCGTCGGCCGCGACGGGTTGTCGCTGTTCGAGTACTGGAAAGACAGGTATCAGACGCTGCACGGGATGACGAGTCGCGGATTCCCGAACCAGTTCTTCATGGGTTTCATCCAGGGCGGTGTATCGGCCAACACCACGGCGATGTTCGAACAGCAGGCCCAGCACATCGCCTACATCATCGCCGAGGCGCAGACCCGGGGCGCCACCACGGTCGAACCCAGCCGCGAGGGGCAGGACGCGTGGGTGGCAACGGTGCGCGAACTGGCGATCGACAACTCTGCCTTCGAACTGTCCTGCACGCCCGGCTATTACAACAACGAGGGCCGCGGCGGCGCCGTGGGTAACGGATCCTTCCTCGGCGACTTCTACTCGCCGGGCTTCTATGCGTTCGACGACCTGATCGCCGAGTGGCGCGCCAAGGGCGACCTGGACGGGCTGGAACTCCGTGCCTGACCTGCGGTTCGACGGCCGGGTCGCGGTCGTGACCGGTGCCGGGCGCGGGCTGGGCCGCGAGTACGCCCTGCTGCTCGCCTCGCGCGGCGCGAAGGTGGTCGTCAACGATGTCGGAGGTGGTCTGGGCGGTGATGGTCGCGATGACCGACCAGCGGCCGACGTCGTCCGGGAGATCCGGGCTGCCGGCGGGCACGCGGTGGTCTCCACGGATTCGGTGACGACGGTGGCGGGTGGACGCGCCATCATCGGTGCCGCGCTGGACAACTTCGGCCGCCTGGACATCCTGATCCACAACGCGGGCAATGTCCGTCGTTCCCCGCTTGCGCAGATGTCCTACCACGACTTCGACGCCGTTCTCGATGTGCATCTTCGCGGAGCCTTCCACGTGGTACGCGAAGCGTTCCCGCAGATGTGCTCGAACGATTACGGACGGATCGTGCTGACGTCGTCGATCGGTGGCCTCTACGGCAACCACGACGTGGCGAACTACGGTGTGGCCAAGGCGGGGATCATCGGCCTGTCCAACGTCGCCGCGATCGAAGGCGCGCCGTCGAACGTGAAATGCAATGTCATCGTTCCCGCAGCTGTCACCCGGATGGCCGAGGGGCTCGACACCTCCGCCTATCCGCCCATGGGGGCCGATCTCGTCGCACCCGCGGTGGGCTGGCTGGCACACGAGCACTGTTCGATCACCGGCGAGATGCTGGTGGCCATCGCCGGGCGCATCGCTCGGGCCTACATCGCCGAGACCCCCGGTGTCTACCGGCCTTCGTGGACCATCGAGGACGTCGAGACCCACGCGGCGCAGATCCGCGACACCGCAGGATCGGTCATGTTTCCGGCGGCGCCGGACGGGCACGCAGAACACATCCGGTACAGCTTCGGCATGGCTGCGCGCGGAGTCACGCATGGGTGACTCCGGACCGCTGGCGGGAATACGCGTCGTCGACCTCACCGCGATGGTGATGGGTCCCTACTGCACCCAGATCATGGCCGACATGGGTGCCGAGGTCGTCAAAGTCGAACCCCCTCAGGGGGACAACACCCGATTCATCTCGGTGGGCCCGGTGTCCGGGATGAGCGGCGTGTTCGTCAACGTCAACCGCGGCAAGCGCAGCGTGGTGCTGGATCTGCGCTCCGAGGGCGGCAAGACCGCGATGCGTGCGCTGATCGAGCGGGCCGACGTGTTCATCCACTCCATGCGGTCCAAGGCGATCGCCACGCTGGGGTTCGGCTACGACGATGTCGCGGCGATCAATCCGTCGATCGTCTACACCAACTGTTACGGGTACGGCAGGCGCGGCCCCGATCGCGACCGGCCGGCTTACGACGACACCATCCAGGCCGAGTGCGGGTTGCCCGCCGTGCAGAAGCAGCTGACCGGCGAGGCCGACTACGTCGGCACCATCATGGCCGACAAGGTCGCGGGGCTCACCGCGCTGTACGCCACGACGATGGCGCTCTTCCACCGCGAGCGCACCGGCGAGGGCCAGGAGGTCGAGGTGGCGATGTTCGAGACCATGGCCTCTTTCATGCTGGTCGAGCATGCCAACGGCGCCATGTTCGACCCGCCGCTCGGTCCGGCCGTCTACCCGCGGACGGTTGCGCCCAACCGCCGGCCGTACCAGACGAAGGACGGTTACATCGCCGCGCTGATCTACAACGACAAACACTGGAGCGCGTTCATCGACGCCGTCGCGCCGCCGTGGGCCACCGACCTGTATGCCACGCTGGAGTCGCGGGCCAACGAGATCGACACCGTCTACGGCTTGGTCGCGCAGACCTTGGCCGAGCGCACCACCGATGAATGGCTGAAGCTGTTCCGGGAGTTGGAGATTCCGGCGGCACCGTTGAACACCCCGGACGCCTTGTTCGACGACGAACACCTCAACGCCGTCGGCCTGTTCGAAACCGTGGACACGCCGCACGGCCCCGTGCGCTTCCCAGGTGTGCCGACGTGGTTCTCCCGCACCCCCGGCAAGGTACGCGGACCCGCACCGGAACTGGGTGCCGACACCGCCGCCGTCCTCGACGAGCTGGGTCTGGGCACGCCCGACACGGTCGGCTCGGGATAGGGGAACGCGATGGATTTCGACATGGGGAAGCGCGCCGGCGACCTGCGCCGCGAGCTGCGCGAGCTGGTGGCCGAGCAGGTGCCGGAACACTTCTTGGGCGCCTTCACGCACGACCCCGCCGATCTCGAGACGGCGCAACGCTTCTGCCGCACCCTGGCCGAGCGGCACCTGCTGTGTCTGGCGTGGCCGCAGGAGTTCGGCGGCGGGGACGCATCGGTGTGGGAGCAGACCGTCGTGCGCGAAGAGATGTGGGCGGCCCACGAGCCGCGAGGCGCGCAGTACATGGGCGTCAACTGGGTCGGGCCGATCATCATGCGCCACGGCAGCGCCGAGCAGCAGCGCAGGCATCTGCCGCCGATCGCCGCGGGCGAGGTGATCTGGTGTCAGGGGTTCTCCGAGCCCGAGGCCGGCTCGGATCTGGCGTCGCTGCGCACCTTCGCCCGCCCGGACGGAGACGGCTGGCTGGTCAGTGGTCAGAAGATCTGGACGTCCTACGCGACGATGGCGCAGTGGTGTTTCCTGCTGGCCCGCACCTCCCGAATCGGGGAAGGCGCCACCACCAAGAAGCAACAGGGTCTGACGATCTTCCTCGTCCCGATGGACGATCCCGCGATCACGGTCCGCCCGATCGGCACCATGCTGGGGCCGCATCACCTCAACGAGGTGTTCTTCGACGACCTGCGGGTGACCGGGGCCGACGTACTCGGCACCGTCGATGCGGGCTGGTCGATCGTGCAGGACGTGATGTCGTTCGAACGGGTCGGCATCGCCCGCTACGCGCGCTGCGAACGGCTGCTGGCCGCCGCGCCCGCGGTGCTGGGTGAGCGGTGGGACGAGCTGTCGGACGAGCTGCGGGGACGGTGGATACGGATGCTCATGCACTGCCGCCGGGCCCGGCTGTTGGCCTATCGAGTGGTTGCGCTGCAGGACAGCGGCCGAGTCACCCCGGGTGACGCCGCCGCCTACCGCATCGCGGTGACGAAGCTGGACCAGGACAGCGCCGAGGTGTTGATGGACATCGCCGCCGAGGTCCGCCGCACCGACGCCCGGGCGGGGTGGTTCCTCGGCGAAGTCGAGGACCACTGGCGCTACTCGCAGGCGTCCACCGTGTCGTCGGGAAGCATCGAGATGCAGCGGATCCTGTTGTCCCGGGCGATGTTGGCGGGCCGGACATGATCCTCGACCTCAGCGATGACGCGCTCGAATACGGTCGGCAGGCTCGGCATGCCTTCGACGCCGCCGGCGGTGACGAGCTCGTCCTCCAGGCCGAGAAAGCTCCCAGCGCGCGGGAATCCCTGGTGGGCCCCGTGCTCGCCGGCCTGGGCGCGTGGGAACTCGATCCGCGTTCGGATACCGACGGAGTCGAGGCCGCCGCGGCACTGTGCCGCGCCGCCGGATACTGGGCCGTGCCGTACCCGCTGGCCGAACGCCTGGCCGCACCGACCGACCTCGACGCCGACGGTCTGATCGTCGTCGGCGGTGAACGCCCCGCCGCCGCGGTGGCCGGGCTCGATCTGCGGTGGGCGACGGTCGACGTGACCGGACATCGTGCCATGGTGAGCCGGCACGGTGACATCCAGCCGGGCTTCATCACCGAGCTGCAGCTGTCGTCAGTCGACGACGCGGGCCCCGGCGACGTAGGCCTCGCGCTGACGTTGCCGTGCTGGACGTTGCTCGGGATGCTCGACCGCGCGATCGAACTGACCGTCGCTCACGTCACGCTGCGCAAGCAGTTCGGCCAGCCGCTGGCGTCGTTCCAGGGGGTGCAGTTCCAGCTCACCGACGCCGAGGTGGAGCGCAGCGGCCTGGACATCCTGGCCAAGCACACGCTGTGGAGCGCCGCCGGGGGCCGTCCCGACGCCGTCGCGGACGCGCTGGCGCTTCGGCTGGCGGCGATCGAGGCCGCCGACGTCGTGTTCCGGGTGTGCCACCAGCTGCACGGCGCGGTCGGCTTCTGCGACGAGACCACGCTGTCCTGGCTTTCGCGGCACAGCCAACCGCTGCGGCGACTGCCGTTCGGGCTCTCGGCGACGCGTCAGGAGCTGACGAATGTCGCCGGCCGCCGAGGATTGGCGGGGTTGTTCGCATGAACACAGCCGAAGGTGAAGAAACGCCGAACAATCCGTCGGATTCACCGCAACAGGCCCGGTTCCGGCGCGAGGTCCGGCAATGGTGCCGCGACCACATCCCGCGTGACTGGCGCTCGACCCAATCCGGGGTCGGCGACGCAGAATTCGTCCGGTTTCAGAAGGCCTGGTTCACCGAACTCCACAGTGCCGGGTACGCGGTGCCGCACTGGCCGGCGGAGTGGGCCGGCGGGCCGGCCACGCGAGGAGCCGATCCGGTGATGTCGGTGGAGGACCAGGTGGTGCTCTACCAGGAATTGGCGGCCCACGACGCGCCGCGGCTGGTGCTGGCGTTCGTCGGCATCCACCACGCGGCGTCGACGCTGCTGGTGGCGGGCACCGAGGAGCAGCGTCGGCGGCATCTACCGGCGATCCTCGACGGGGAGATCTGGGTCCAGGGCTTCTCCGAGCCCGAAGCCGGCTCCGACCTCGCGTCGTTGCGCACCACCGCACGCCGAACCGGCGACAGCTTCGTCGTCAACGGCCAGAAGCTCTGGGCCAGCGGCGCTCGGCACGCCGACTGGTGCCTGTTGCTGGCCCGCACCGACCCCGACGCCCCCAAGCGGAAGGGGATCTCGTACTTCCTGATGGACATGTCGACGCCTGGCGTCGACGTGCGGCCCATCCGCAACGCGGTCGGCGACTCCCACTTCTGCGAGATCTTCCTCGACGACGTCGTGATCCCCGCCGACAACCTGATCGGCGCCGAGAACGCCGGCTGGCAGGTCGCGCAGGCGACACTGGGCGCCGAGCGGGGGATGACGATGCTGGAACTGGCCGAGCGTCTCGCCCATGCCGGGTTCCGTCGGCTGGTGAAGACCGCGCCCGTCGACGACCCGGTCGTCGCAGACCGGCTGGCGCAGTTCGAGATCGAGATCACGGGTCTGCGCGGGATGTGCCGGCGCGTCGTCGAAGGCGTCGCCGGTGGACCGGCTGACGCGTCGATCGTCAAGCTGTACTACAGCGAGCTGCTGCAGCGCCTCACCGATTTCGCCGCCGAGATCAGCGGTCCGCAGGCGCACACCGCGTTGACCAAGCCGATGTCCAGTGGCTGGGAATCGGGTTCCTGGGTGCTGGATTTCGTCGGATCGTGGGAGTGGACGATTCCGGGTGGGGCCAGTGAGATCCAGCGCAGCATCATCGCCGAACGCGGTCTGGGTTTGCCGCGGGAGCCGAGTGTGGCGTGATGGCAGACGACTTCACCGAATTCCATGACGAGCTGCGCGCCGTGGCCGGGGACCTGCTGGCCAAAGACCGCGAACCGGGGTGGCAGGAGCTGGTCGACGCCGGATGGGTCGGCATCGAGGTTCCCGAAGACCTCGGCGGCGCCGGGGCCTCCTTCGCCGAAACCGCGATACTGCTCGACCAGATCGGTCGCGCCGCCGGTGCCACGGGCTACCTGGGCAACGGGGTGCTGACGGTCGGTGCGTTGACAGCGGCGACAGGACCCGACAGCGAGGCTCTGCTCGGGCGGGTGGCCCGTGGCGAGCTCCGGATGGCGCTGGCCTTCGGCGAGTTCGCGCTGGACGGGAGCCGACTGTCCGGACACGCCGAGTTCGTCCCGGATGCCGTCGGCGCCGACCACCTGCTCGTCGTCACCGACACCGACACCGACACCGGTACCGGCCTGGCCGTCGTACCCAGCGGGGAGCTGACCGTCGCGGCGCAACCGGTCCTCGACGAGACGCGCCACCTGGCCACCGTCACCGCCGACGCCGCGCCGGTGGCCACCGTGCTGGGCTTCGCCAACGATCGGGGGGTCGCCGCGCTGCTGGACCGCGCCGCCGTCGCGATCGCCTGCGACAGCCTCGGCGTCGCCGAGCAGATGCTCATCGCCACAGTCGATTACGTGCGGGTGCGCCATCAGTTCGGCCGCCCGATCGGCTCGTTTCAGGCCGTCAAACACGCCTGTGCCGACATGCTCGTCGACATCGAGGTGTCCCGCCGGCTCGTCGCCGACGCGGTGGAGCTGGTGGCCGCCGGTGGGGACACCGAGATCGCGGCGGCCATGGCCAAGGCGCATGCCACGTCGACGGCCGTCGCCGTCGCCGGCAAGGCGCTGCAGCTGCACGGCGGCATCGGCTACACCTGGGAAAGCGGCATCCACGCCTACCTCAAACGCGCCGCTCTGAACCGTTCACTGTTCGGTTCCCCTGCCGCGCAACGCAAGAAGCTCGCTCAGCGCTACTCGACCCGATGAAAAGGAAATGACGATGGGTGTACCTGTCTACCAACGCATTCTCGACCTGTTCGAGGCCGAGGGTGTGAACACGTTGTTCGGCATTCCGGACCCGAACTTCGTGCACATGTTCTCCGAGGCGCACGCGCGTGGCTGGTCGGTGGTCGCGCCGCACCACGAGCTCAGTGCCGGGTTCATGGCCGAGGCGGCCTCCCGGATGACGGGCAGGCCTGGTCTGTGTATCGGGACGCTGGGGCCGGGGGTGGCCAACATCGCCGGGGCCATGATGTGCGCGTTGGTGGAGAACTCGCCGGTGATCTTCCTCGGCGGGCAGCGGGCCCGCGTCACCGAACGCCGGGTCCGCCGCGGCCGGATCCAGTTCGTGCAGCAGGAAGGCCTGTTCGCGCCGTCGGTCAAGTACAGCAGCTCCATCGAGTACGCCGACCAGACCGATGAGATCATCCACGAGGCGATTCGCCGGTCGATGTCCGGAACCCCCGGCCCGTCGTATGTGGAGTTCCCCTCGCACGTGATCCTCGAGGAACTCAGTGTCGGGGACGCACCCGAGCCCTCGGCCTACCGGCTGGTGAACCAGGGCGCGGGTGCCCGCGAGGTGGCCGAGGCGGTGGAGCTGATCCGCGCGGCCAAGAGCCCCGTGCTGCTGGTCGGCCACGGTGTGCACACCTCGCGCACCCAGCAACAGGTCAGGGAACTGGCCGAGTTGATGGCCTGCCCGGTCGTCCAGACCTCGGGCGGAACGTCGTTCATCCCCGGCCTGCAGGACCGCACCTTCCCCTATCTGTTCTCGCCGGCGGCCAACCAGGCGGTGGAGGAGTCCGATCTGTGTGTCGCGTTGGGTACCGAACTCGGTGAACCCATGCACTACGGGCGCACCCAGCATTGGGCAGACAACGACGCGAATCGCAGATGGGTGCTCGTCGAGCAGGACCCGACGGCCATCGGTGTCAACCGCCGGATCGACGTCCCGCTGGTGGGTGACCTGCGCGGCGTCGTCCCCCAGCTCGTCGAGGCCTTGAAAGACAGCCCGCGTTCTCCGTCCGACAGCCTCGACACGTTGATCAAGGCGAACGACGCGGAGCTCGCGCGGGTCGCCGACGAGGCGCCGAGCGGACGCACGCCGGTACACCCGGCGCGCTTCGTCGTGGAGGCCACCAAGGCGTTCGACGAGTTCGCCGAGGACGGCATCATGGTGCGCGACGGCGGCGCCACGGTGATCTTCCAGTGGACCTACTCGCAGACCAAGCCCCGCGACGTGATCTGGAATCAGAACTTCGGTCACCTCGGAACCGGCCTGCCCTACGCGGTCGGCGCCTCGGTGGCCGAGGGGCGCAGCAGGCCGGTCATGTTGCTCACCAGCGACTCGGCGTTCCTGTTCCATGTCGCGGAGCTGGAAACGGCGGTGCGGGAGAAGCTTCCGTTGGTGTGCGTGGTGGGGGTGGACCATCAGTGGGGACTGGAGGTGGGCGTGTACAAACGCACCTTCGAACAACCCTCACCGCAGCCCGGTGTGCACTGGAGCAAAGACGTCCGGATGGACAAGATCGGTGAGGGCTTCGGCTGCCACGGTGAATACGTCGAGAAAGAAGACGAGATCGGTCCCGCCATCCAGCGGGCCTACGCCAGCGGCAAGCCGGCCGTCGTGCACGTCTGCATCGACCCGAAGGCGAACTCCGAAGAGATGCCCAAATACGACCGCTTCCGGACCTGGTATGCAGAAGGCACCCAGTAACGGTTCCGACTGAGGGAGAGTGGAGTCATGCGCGAATACCTGAAGTTCTACATCGACGGCACCTGGGTCGATCCAGTGCGGCCCAACACCCTCGAGGTCGACAACCCCACCACCGAGCAGGTCTCCGGCGTCATCGCGATCGGATCGGCCGCCGACGTCGACGTCGCGGTGCAGGCGGCCCGCAGGGCGTTCGGCTCGTGGTCGCAGACCACCCGCGAGGAGCGCCTCGATGTGCTGCAGGCGATCCAGGCCGAGTACCAGAAACGGTCGGGCGACCTCGCAGACGCGGTGAGCGAGGAGATGGGCGCTCCGCCGTCGCTGGCGGCCGGACCTCAGGTGGCGATGGGAGCCGGTCACCTCATGACCGCCATCGACGTCCTGAAGAACTTCTCGTTCGAAGAGCAGCTCGGCAACACCCTCGTGGTCAAGGAGCCGATCGGCGTGTGTGGGCTGATCACGCCGTGGAACTGGCCGATCAACCAGATCGCGTGCAAGGTGTTCCCGGCGTTGGCGACCGGGTGCACGATGGTGCTCAAGCCGTCGGAGGTCGCCCCGTACTCGGCGCAGATCTTCACCGAGATCGTCGACGCCGCAGGCGTTCCCGCCGGGGTCTACAACCTGGTCTACGGCGACGGGCCGGGTGTGGGCGTGGCGCTGTCCAGCCACCCCGACGTCGACATGGTGTCGTTCACCGGATCAACTCGAGCCGGGGTGGAGGTCGCCCGCAACGCGGCGCCCACCGTCAAACGGGTCACGCAGGAGCTGGGCGGCAAGAGTCCCAACATCGTGCTCGACGACGACGCGTTCGCCGACAGCGTGACCGCCGGGGTCAGCACGATGATGCTCAACAGCGGACAGAGCTGCAACGCGCCCTCGCGGATGCTGGTGCCCAACTCGCGGATGGACGAGGCCAAGGAGATCGCCCGCACCGTCATCGAGGGTGTGAAGGTCGGTGACCCCTCCGACAAGAAGGCCATCGGTCCCGTGGCGTCGCAGGCGCAGTTCGAGAAGATCCAGGGGTTGCTGCAGAAGGGCATCGACGACGGCGCCACGGTCGTGGCCGGGGGCACCGGCCGGCCGGAGGGTCTGCAGACGGGCTACTACGTCAAACCGACGGTGTTCGCCGATGTCACCAACGACATGACGATCGCGCGCGAGGAGATCTTCGGGCCGGTGCTGTGCATCCTCGGCTACGACGATCTCGACCAGGCCCTCGAGATCGCCAACGACACCGAGTACGGCCTGGCCGGCTACGTCTCGGGCGCTGATCTGGACGCGGCCCGGGCGGTGGCTCGGCGCATCCGTGCCGGTTCGGTCGCGATCAACCACGGCTTCGACCTGAACGCCCCGTTCGGTGGCTACAAGCGCAGCGGTAACGGCCGCGAGTGGAGCAGCTTCGGGTTCGACGAGTACCTGGAGACCAAAGCCACGCTGGGTTACGCGCCGGCGTAGCCCACGATCGCGGCGGCCCCGGGGCGGAAATCCGCGACCGGGGGCACCGCGATGCCGCGACGGGTCGATGAGTTTTCCGGTCGGCGACGGTCAGCACGGGTGTCGTGATCCCTGACTTTCGAGGAGCTGTCATGCCCGTCCGCGAAACCGCCCCGCTCGGCGCACCCATCTGGATCGACCTCACCACCTCCGACCTCGACGCCGCGCAGGAGTTCTACGGCGCCGTTTTCGGCTGGACGTTCGAGTCCTACGGTCCCGGATACCACGGCTACCTCAACGCCCTGTGCGATGGCCGGCCGGTCGCCGGGATGATGGCCAACGATCCGCAGTGGGATATGCCGGACGGCTGGACCGTCTACCTGCACACCGCCGATATCCGGGCCACCCTCACGCAAGCCGCGGCGGCCGGCGCGGTGCTGTGCGCCGAGGGCGGCGCTGAGCCGATGGAGATCAAGGACAAGGGCTGGATGTCGGTGTTCGTCGATCCCGCCGGTGCGGTGGTCGGGCTGTGGCAACCCGGTGGGCACCGCGGCTTCGAGGTGGTCGGGGAAGCCGGTGCGCCCGCCTACCACCAGCTCACGACCCGTGACTACGGCGCGGCGCTGCAGTTCTATTGCGACGTGTTCGGGTGGCAGACCGAGACCGTCTCCGACACCGACGAATTCCGCTACAGCACCGCCCTGTTCGACGGTGAGGCGCTGCTGGGTGTGATGGATGGATCGGTGCTGCCCGAGCAGACCACATCGACGTGGTCGGTGTTCCTCGCCACCGACGACGTCGACAAGACCGTCGACCTGATCGTCGAGCGGGGTGGCAGCGTTGTGCGCGCCGCGGAGGACACCCCGTACGGGCGGTTGGCGGCCGTGGCCGATCCGACCGGCGCCGGGTTCAACCTGACATCGCTCGCCGACCGGTGACGCGACCTGCTCATGCCCGAGGCTGCTCGTCGACGGCTGAGGTCGCTCGTGGCTGCTCGAGGCTGCTGAGGTTGCCCGTTTGACGGATCAGGTCACCGGTTCGACGGCTGCGGTCGTTCGTTGACGGATGAGTAAGGCTTGACGTAGCGGGTAGCCCCTGCGCCAAGATAGGCAGGGGGTGAGATGGCGATGACGAGTGCGACACAACGGAAGCTGCCCGACGTCGTGGTCACCGGCGTCGCGATGACGACCGCGCTGGGCACCGACGTCGACACGACCTGGCAGGCGCTGCTGGACGGCCGAAGCGGGATCCGGCTGCTCGAGGACGAGTCCATCACGCGCTATGACCTGCCCGTTCGGATCGGCGGACATCTGTTGGAGACGTTCGACGACCAGTTGACCGAGCACGAGGTCGAACACCTGTCCTACGTGCAACGGATGGCCATGGTGCTGTCGCGAAGGGTGTGGCGCGACGCCGGCGAACCCGATGTCGACACCCGCCGGCTGGCGGTGTCGATCGGCACCGGTGCCGGCGGGGTCGAGCGCCTCGTGTTCGCCTACGACGACCTGCGCGCCGGCGGTGTCGAGGCGGTGGCGCCCGACACGGTGCCGATGTATGTGCCCAGCGGCGCCTCCACCGCGGTCGCGGTGGAACGGCACGCGGGCGCCGGGGTCTTCACGCCGGTGTCGGCGTGCGCGTCGGGATCGGAGGGCATCGCGGCGGCCTGGCGCCAGATCGTGCTCGGTGAGGCCGACGTCGCGATCTGCGGCGGAGTGGAGTCGCGAATCGAAGCAGTGTCGATCGCCGGATTCGCCAAGATGCGGATCGTGCTGTCGCGCAACAACGAGGATCCCGCAGGTGCCTGCCGGCCATTCGACCGGGACCGCGACGGTTTCGTGTTCGGTGAGGGCGGCGCCCTGCTGGTCATCGAAACCGAGGAGCACGCCCGTGCTCGCGGCGCCCGGATACTGGGGCGGCTGATGGGCGCCAGTGTCACCTCCGACGGGTTCCACATGGTGGCCCCCGATCCCAACGGCAGACGGGCCGGGTTCGCGATGACCCGGGCGATGCAGCTGGCGGGTCTGCAGCCCAGCGACATCGACCACGTCAACGCCCACGCCACGGGCACCACGGTCGGCGACGTGGCCGAGTCGGTGGCGATCAACAACGCGATGGGCGAGCACCGCCCGGCAGTGTTCGCGCCCAAGGCCGCTCTCGGGCATTCCGTAGGCGCGGTGGGCGCGGTGGAGGCGGTGCTGACGCTGCAGGCGCTGCGGCATGGGGTGGTGCCGGCGACACGCAACCTGAAGAACCTCGACCCCGACGTGCACCTGGACGTCGTCGCCGGTTCGCCGCGCCCGGGCAACTACCGCTATGCGCTGAGCAATTCGTTCGGCTTCGGTGGCCACAACGTGTGTTTGGCGTTCGGTCGCTACTAGTTGGCACGCTGCGCGACGGCGGGTAGAGGTGAAGGTGGGTAGATCCGAGATCGACGTCACGGCGGCCCACGCGAACCTCACACACGGCCGCCCAGCAGCGAGAACAACGCGAACGACGGATCATCCGGGCCGAGACTGCCTTTGGGAGAATCCCTGACCATCGGGTGACCGAGGTCCACCGACGACGGGTCGTGCACGTGGGCCCAATCGGTGACGATGGTCCGCTCGAGGAATCTCCAGGTGCCGTCGCGCTTCTGGTACTTGTCGAGGTACCGCCCACCGACGATGACCTCGGTCTCACCGTGTTTCGCGGCGAAAGTGTGGGTGGCGATGCTGTAGATCTCCCCCTCCGCGCGATCGCCGTCGATCGCGAAGTTCACGGTCGTGATGTGATGCTGCATCGACCGCAGATGCTTACGGGACGCGGCGAGCCTGCCCAGGAAGTCGTCGACCGAACCCGTCGAGAAAGCCCCGTGCCCGTCCACCGCGTCGGGGTGGTACATCCCGCGCAGCGCCTCGTTGTCGCCACGGTCCACGGCGCGGCAGTATCCGTGCACCAATTTGCGCAGCGCGTGCTCGTCGCGCATCTCCTGCAGGACCGGGTCTGGAGGCGTCGTCGGCATCGTGCCACGGTATCGGAACGTCCCCACCCCCATCATGACGCTCACCTGGAACGACGAGCCCGACGGCCAGGCCGTCGGACTCGCAATCCGTTCGGCCTCGGTGGCCACAACATGTGTTTGGCGCTCGATCGCTACCAGAGCGTGCCCGGCACGCTGCGCGCGACGGCGGGTAGAGGTGAAGATGGGGAGATGGCCAGTCCCAAGATCTATGTCAAGGCGTGCATCAACGGTGCCCGCACTCCGGACCAGCATCCGCACCTGCCCGTCACGCCCGAGCAGCTCGCCTCCGAAGCGGTGGCGGCACACCGGGCGGGGGCGCTGGCGGTGCACATACATCCCAAGAACGCCGACGGGGTGGACTCGCTGATGGCTGCTGAGGTGGATGCGGCGGTGTCCGCGGTGCGCCATGCCGCTCCGGGGCTGCCGCTGGGGGTGACGACCGGGTATTGGGCGTTGCCCGATGCCCAGCAGCGGCTGCGTGCCGTCGAGAGCTGGACCGTGCTGCCCGACTTCACGTCGTTGAACTGGCACGAGCCCGGGTCACCCGAGCTCGCCGAGGTCATCCTCGGCCGGGGTCTGGGTGTCGAGGTGGGCATCTTCCATGCCGAGGCCGCCGAGTCGTGGGCCGCGTCGGACATCGCCCCGCACTGCATGCGGGTGATGATCGAGCTGGGCCCCGACGGTGACGTGGCGACGGCGGACGAACTGATCTCACTGGTGGGCGCGGCGGGCTCACCGGCGCCGGTTCTGCTGCATGGCCTCGACGAAAGTTGTTGGCCACTGCTCGAACACGCGGGAGTGAGGGGAGTGCAGACCCGCATCGGCATGGAGGACACCCTGCGGCTGCCCGACGGATCCACCGCCGAGGACAACGCTGCGCTGGTGTCCGCCGCGGTCGAGCTGCTCAGTCGGTAGACGCGCCCAGGACGAAGTCGGCGAAATCGAACCCGGGCACGACGACGCAGCTGACCAGGCAGGGCTCGTCGCCGCGTGGCACGGCGCGCTGCCAATATCCGGGCGGCACGACGTACTGCGGGCTCTCACCGGCCATGATGTCGGCCCCCAGCACGTGCGTCGTCGCGTCGTGCTGCTCGGCGCCGACCTCGAGCAGTAGCGGACCCCCGGAGTGATACAGCCACAGCTCGGCGCTGCGAACGGTGTGCCAGGCGGACTGTTGGCCGGGCATGAGCAGGAACAGGATCGCGGTTCCGGCGTTGCGGGGACCGGTGTAGTCGGGCGGGAGCACCGATTGCGGAATCCTCAGATCGCTGCGCCAGGTCTCACGGAACCAGCCGCCCTCGGGGTGCGGGGAAAGGTCCAGCCGACGCGCCCATTCGGGGAGATCGCTCATCGGTTCACCCTAGTAGTCTTTGCCCATGGTTCGCGCGTATCCGGGTTGGCTGGTCGCGCTGTGTGCGCTGGTGGTCGCCGTCAGCGCATGGTTGCCGTGGCTGCGGTCGTCGGCCGCGGGCGGCGGACGCGCCAACGGCATCGGCGGTGTGGCCGGCGTCATGCCGGTGCCCCCGCCGGGCTTCGGCGTCGGTCAGCTGATCGTCCTGCTGGCGGCGGCGCTGGTCGTTGCCGGGGCGATGGCGGCTCGCGGGATCTCAGCACGAATGGCTTCCACTGGTGCGCTGACCATTTCGGTGGCGATCGTGGTCCTGGCCGTCTGGTACTACCGGCTCTACGTCTATCCGCCGGTGTCGGCCGCCTACGGACTCTACGTCGCCGGGTCGGTGGCCGTGGTTGCCGCGGTGCTGTCGGTGTGGACGATGCTGGCGGTCTGGCGGTCGACGCCCTCGTCCGTGCCCGGAGCCTCGTGACGATGCTGGTCGAGCCGGTGACGCTGATCGGGCAGCGCTGGGTGAGTCTGGAACCGCTTGGCCGTGAGCATCTTCCGGAGATCGACGCAGTGGCTGCCGATGGCGAGTTGGGCGGACTGTGGTTCACCGGCGCGCCCAAGGCCGGCTCGGCCGCGCACTGGGTCGATGCGCGGCTGACGGTGCAGAGTCCGGCGACCGGGCTGACGTTCGTGGTGCGCGACAAGGGCGGCACGTTGATCGGTTCGTCGAGTTACCTGAATGTCGACGGGCCGAACCGCCGCCTAGAGATCGGTCACACCTGGTACGTCTCGCCGGCGCGCCGAACCGGTGTCAACGCCGAGACCAAGCTGTTGATGCTGGGACATGCGTTCGACGAATTGCGTTGTGTCGCGGTCGAATTCCGGACCCATTTCTTCAACGCGGCCAGCCGTGCCGCCATCGAGCGGTTGGGCGCCAAACTGGACGGCGTGCTGCGCAGCCACCAGCTGCTGCCCGACGGATCGCGCCGCGACACGATGGTCTATTCGATCCTGGACATCGAATGGCCGGCCGTGCGGTCCAACCTGCTCTTCCGGCTGGACCGCAACGGCTGACCGGGCCGGTTACTCGGATTCGACGGTCGTCGGTTGGATGGACTTCTGATTGCCGGAATGGCTGACCTCGACCTTGCGCGGTTTGGCCTTCTCGGCCACCGGAATCGTCACCGTGAGCACGCCGTTCTCGTAGGTCGCCGATATCGCCGCGGAGTCGACGCCGTCACCCAGGGAGAGTTGGCGCCGGTAGGTGCCGAAGAACCTCTCGTTGGCCAGCCACTGCGCGGATTCGTCAGACCTGGCGGTGCGGTGCGCGGAGATCGTCAACGTGCCGTTGTCGACATTGACGTCCACCGAGCCGGGGTCGACACCGGGCAGGTCGGCGGTCAGGACGTAGTGGTCGTCGATCTTGCAGAGGTCCATGGGCATGAACCGGGGGGAGCGATTCGATCCGGTCTGGCTGGTCAGCAAGCCCCGGGTCAGAGCGTCAAGGTCACTGAACGGATCAAAGCGAAGCACAGCAATCCACCTCCTATGTCACGTCAGAGCCCGCCACCCCGGCGGGCAGCCAAATCACTGTGCACCTGCGAGATTAGCACTCGCACCCCGAGAGTGCCAGCGGTTGAAGCCGGTAGTTTTCGATGCTTGTCACCCGGCCACGGGGATGATGTGCTGACCGCGCAGACGTTCGCCGCACCGGTCGCATTCCAGCACCGGAACGAATCTCCGGCCACAACTGTTGTGGGTCAGCACGACCGCGGGGCCCTGCGCATCGCCGAAGACGTTCTGCGCCCAGTGCAGCGCGCACACCAACACCGGGAAGAACGCTCGGCCCTTTTCTGTCAGGGCGTAACCGTCGTCGTGGCGGGCCAGAATTTCTTCTGCGGTGAACGTCGACAACCGCGCTGCGATGGTGCCCGGCGGCGTGCCGAGCTGCTGCTGGAAGTCGGTGAACCGGCTGACACCGACGAAGGCCGCCACCAGCAGAGCGAAGGCCCACCGGTCGCCGATCACGCTCATGGTCTGCGGGAAGAGCACGCCCGCGCTCGACCGCCGATGTGGTGACCGGCGGCGGTTGGCCGACGCGGGGATCGACCGCTGCCACGATCCGGTCGGCCCCCACCGAGCGCTGACCTCGCCGTGGACGACGGCCTCACCGCAGGCCCGGCAGGCCACTCGCGGTGCGAAGCTGCTCCGGCACAGACTGTGCCGCATGGACGGTAGCGGCTGGGCGTGGTCGGGAACCCAGGCACGCTCCCACGCCCAGACCGAGGTGAGCATCGGCCACAGCGCGCGGCTGCGAGCCGTGGTCAGGTACTCCGAGCGCGACGGGCGGGTCTGATACTCACGTCGGATCAGCAGATCGTCGCCGACCATCGACTTCAGCCGTGAGGTCAGCACCGCACTCGAGATCGGCAAGGCCCCGGCGAACTCGGCGTAGCGGCGGCCGCCGAGCAGGGCCTGTTGGATGATCAACAGCGTCCACTCGTCGCCGAGGACGCCCAGCATCTTCGCGACCGCATTGGGCTGGTCGGGCAATCAGAGTCCGATCGCGGCAGCCGCGGTGTCGGTGTCGCGCCACCGTCGCAGCTCGGCGCCGGCCACCCACGTCGAGTGGGTGCCGCTCGAGATACGTTCGGGCAGCGCGATCGTGCACACCGGCCCGTCACCCACCCGGGCGGCGTCGAAGACCAGGCAGAACGATGCGTCCGCGGTCATGTCGGTCGTCAGGGTCACCAGGTATCCGTCGTCCTCGGCATTGCCGCCGGGGCGGGGCGCCATCGCCGTCTCACTGCCGTAGACGCCGTCACCGAAGGTGAACGCCTCCTCCGCTCCGGTCTGCAGGTCGTGGCGGACCAGGCCGTCGAACAGGAACCACCCGGGTATCGCGGTGGCGGCGTAGGCGTAGCGGTAGGGGCGGCCGGCGTGGACGGGGTTGATCATCCCGAATTCGGAGATCGTGTCGGTCAGCTGTTCTTCGCGTACCGCACCGGTTCTGAGGTTGAAGCGCCAGCGATGCAGCCGCGCCTGCATGCGGTCGAGCGCCAGGAAACGAAAGGCGCGCTGCCACTTGGTTCCTGCGCCGTCGTCGGCAGGCTCCGGATCACCCTGGTAGAAGCCGTCGAGCACGATCTCGTCGCCGTCTTCGAACGCGTTGGGGAAGTGCAGGACGTACGTGGGGTCGGCCTCGAACCAGCGGATCTGGGAGGTGTCACCGCGCCGGGGAAGCACCGCGAACCGGGAGGGGATGTCGCGATGGAAACGGGGGAGGTGCATGTTGTGCTCGAGCAACGCGGGATCCCAGAACAGCGGGAAGTCGTTGAAGATCACGTAATTGTCGGTGAAGGCCATGTCGTGGGGCAACCGCGGCCCGGGCAGCGGAACATCGGTGCGGTGCACGACGTCACCGTCACCGCTGACCACCCCGTACCGCAGATAGGGCGCCTGCTTGCTGTAGCTGAAGTACAGCAACTCGCCGGTGCGCTCATCGACTTTGGGATGCGCCGAAACCCCCCAGTCCGAGGGAAACCCACCCTGCCAGGCCTCCTTGCCGAGCGCGGCGCCGGTGCAGGGATCGGTGCGGTACAGGTCGCCGCACTGATAGTGGCTTGTCAGCGCCACCCCGCGGTGCACCACCACGTCGGTGGACGACGCATCCTTCATCAATGTCCTTGCACCCCAGCCGTAGTCGACACGGGCCAGTTCGACGGGTTCGGCGATACCCGGCCACAGGGGCCCGCCGGCCCGGTTCTCCGCGTCGAAGCCGTCGGTGCGCACGAACCTGTTGCGGTAGAAAGCCTTCCCGTCCCGAAAGCCCACGATGTGCAGCATGCCGTCGCCGTCGAACGGGTGGTAGTTCTTCAGCGCCGGGTGCAGCGGGTTCTCGGTGTTGCGTAGATACACGCCGTCGAGGTCGGCCGGCAGCTGTCCGGCGATCACGGTGAGGTCGTCGGAATCCCACTCGCACGTCTGAGGCCGCCACGGACCGGTCCGGTAGGGATGGTCGTCGTCCTCGGGCAGCGTGGACAGGAACTTGCCGACGATCTCGGCGTGGGTCACGGCGCACTCCTGACGACGAAGCTGACGGTGGTGGAGGTGCTGCCGCCGAAGTTCAGGGTCGCGAACGTCGCAGCACCGTCGACCTGGTAGTCGCCGGCGGTACCGCTGACCTGTCGCGTGGCGTCGAGCAGCATCCGGATTCCCGATGCGCCGACGGGATGCCCGCCGCCGATCAGACCGCCACTGGGGTTGATCGGGAGCCGCCCGCCACGCTCGATCTCGCCGTTCTCGATGGCCTTCCACGACTCACCGGGACCGGTCAACCCGATGTGGTCGAGCGCCATGTACTCGCTGGGAGTGAAGCAGTCGTGTACCTCGAAGCCGTCGACGTCGTCGAGGGTGACGTGGGCACGGTCGAACGCGTCGAGCACCGTGGCCCGCACGTGGGGGAGGACGTAGGGGTCCTCGCGCGAGCGGTCCAGCTTCTGCTGCAGGCCGAGACCGACGGTGCGGTGGCCCCACCCGGCGATCCTGGCCAGCGGACGGGCGCTGGGGTGGGTCCGCAGCCAGTCGTCGGTGACCAGCACGACACCGGCGCCGCCGTCGGTGATCTGGCTGCAGTCGAAGCGTCGCAGCCGCCCCTCGACCACGGGGTTGATCACGTCGTCATCGGTGAGGGGGGCGGGAACCGACCAGTCCCGGGTCTGGGCGCGGGGGTTGGCGCGTGCGTTGGCCAGGTTCAGCGACGCGATCGACCGCAGGTGCGCCTCGTCGAGTCCGTAGCGGCGGTCGTACTCGGCGGCCACCCGATCGAACATGTGCGGCCACATGTACTTGGCGTCGTCGCCTTCGTGACCGGTCCATGCCGCCGCGCCCAAGATCGTCGTCGCCACGTCACCGGGGACGGTCTTCTCCAGTTCGATCCCGACGACCAGAGCGGTCCGGCAGGCGCCCGAGCGCAACTCGCTCAGTGCCGCCAGGGTCGCGACGCTGCCTGAGGCGCAGGCCGCCTCGTGGCGCGACGCCGCCGTGCCCCACAGCCCGTCGTCGACGCTGGCGGGCATGGCGCCGAGATGGCCCTGACCGGCGAACATCTCCCCGAAGGCGTTGGCGACGTGCACGGTTTCGACGTCCTGCGCGTCCATGGCGGCGGACTCGAGTGTGCCGTGCACGATCTCGTCCGTCAGATCGGAGAAGTCGCACCCCTCACGGTGGAGGTTGCGCGCGAAATCGCTCTGATACCCGCCGAGCACCCAGACATCCGGCCACGCCACAGCCGAACAGTACTACAACTAACAGAGTGACTAAAAGGAGGCGGCTCCGTCGGCTGCGTGTCTGAACCGACGGAACCTGAGCAGAAGCAACGGTCGACCGCCCCCTCTGCCTCGACCGTGCATTGCCCGCGGCGGCCTCCGGCAAACCCGACTCCGTGTACCTTGCTCACCGGAGGGAATGTTTTTCATGACTGATGCCAACCAGCACGAGCTGGCTCAGCGGATGGCCGAGTTGGCCCGAACCGTCGCCGGGCCGCGCAGCGTCGATGAGGTGCTGACCGAAGTCAGCGCCGAGGCCAAGGACCTGATCGCCGGGGTCGACGCCGCGGGAGTCCTGTTGATCGGCAAAGGCGGTCGTTTCCGATCGGTCGGGGTCACCTCGGAGCTGCCGCAGCGGCTCGACGAACTGCAGATGAGATACAGCGAAGGCCCTTGCGTGGAGGCCGCGGTCGACGAGCTGATCGTGCGCAGCGACGACCTGCGCACCGAGCGACGCTGGCCGATGTACTCGGCGGCGGCCGCGGCGCTGGGAGTGCGCAGCGCGTTGTCGTTCAAGCTGTACACCAGCTCGCAGACGGCGGGCGCCCTGAACCTGTTCGCGCTCGAGCCCGGCGCGTTCGACGCCGAGGCCGAGACGATCGGTGCGGTTCTCGCCGCCCATGCCGCCGCGGCGATCATCGCCAGTAGGCAGAGCGAACAGCTGGAGTCGGCGCTGTCGACGCGGGACCGGATCGGTCAGGCCAAGGGCATCATCATGGAGCGCTACAACATCGACGACGTCGCAGCGTTCGACATGCTGCGCCGACTCTCCCAGGACGGCAACACCAAGCTGACCGAGATCGCCGAGCAGGTCATCCGGACCCGGGGCACGTAACCGCCTCCACCACAACTGAGCCGAAGCCGGTAGATCCAGCGCACACTTCATGAGGAGTCGGCGTTGAGAGGAGGCTGACATCGGTGCAGTGACAACCGCGGCCTCGCTGGTCGTGTTCCCGGTGCTGGCGGGCGCCTTCGGGGTGTGGCGCCCACCCCGGCCGAGGCAGTTCTTCGTTGGTTTTCTGGCGCTGTTCGTTCTGGAGTCTCTGCGGTGAGCGGTCCGCTCTCCGGGTGGACGATCACCGGTGACGGTGTGCGGCTGCACCACCTGGAGGCCGGTTCCGGCCCAGCCGTGGTTCTACTGCCCGGGTGGTCGCTGACCGCGCAGATGTTCTCGGCTCAGCTGGCCGAGCTGTCGCTGTCGCGGCGGGTGGTGGCGATCGATCATCGCGGCCACGGCCGATCGTCCACCCCGCCGGCCGGCTATCACCTGCATCGCCTCGCAGCCGATCTCGCTGCGGTGCTGAGCACGCACAACCTCGACGACGTTCGGCTGGTGGGACACTCCATGGGTGCCGCGGTGATCTGGTCCTACCTGGAACTGTTCGGGACCCATCGACTGCGCTCTGTGGTGTTCGTCGACCAGATGCCCTGCGCGCTGCGCAATCCCGCGTGGAACGATGCACAGGCAGCCGAGGCCGGCGCCACGATGGACGCTGCCGCGCTGTTCGCCTTCACCGACCTCCTTCGGGGTGAGGGGCCCGACCCGCGCAGCGGCTTCCTCGCCGAGACGACATCGCCCGGGGTGTCAGCCCAGCGGCTGGCCTGGCTGTCCGATCAGGTCGCGATGTTCGAGCGGCGGTACGCCGCCGACCTCATCTTCGATGTCGCGACGCACGACTGGCGCGCGCTCATTCCGCGGATAGACCTGGCGACATTGGTCGTCGCCGGTGACTCGGTCAACGTGCCGATCGCCTCGCAACAGTGGATCCGAGACCGGATCACGGGCTCGCGTTTCGCGCGGGTCGAGGGCCTCAGCGGAGGCACGCATTTTCCGCACTGGGAAAACCCCGCCGCGTTCAACGCGGCGCTGACGGCGTTCTGGAACTCGGCTGACTAACTGGCCTGCAGGTGTCGGTGAGGCTCGGGATGTTCGGCCAGCCACTGGCGCTCGACCCGCTTGACGCGCCGGTGTTCCAGTGTGATCGCGATGGCGCCGGCGGTGACCAGTGCGCCGGCGATCAGACCGAGCACGATGGACACGTCGCGTTCGCCGTATGCGGTGGCGGCGACGGTGCCGGCGATCAGCACGGTGCCGATCCCGATGAGGATCAGTCCGGGAAGCCAGAGCGTGTCGATGAAGGACTCACCGGCGTGCGGTTGCGTGGTGCGGGCGTGGTCCACCGGGTCGCGATGCGCGCCTTTCATGGCATCTCCTTTCTTCTGAAGAGATGCCTTCAGCGTACGCTCGCTGTGAGCTGGATCACATGATCATGACGTCTTGGTCATCATCCACGAGATCATCCGATCGGCCAGCTCGGGTCCGCAGTCCTCCTGCACGAAGTGGGAGCCGTGCAGCCGCGCGTGGGGCTGACCGGCAGCACCGGGAATGTGCCGGATGAGCGGCGCATCGGCGCGACCGAGGATCGGGTCCTTGCTGCCGAACAGCGCCAGGAACGGCTTGTCCCAACGACCGAGCGCCTCCCACGCGGCCCGGTTGGCCGGGATGGCCGGATTGTCCGGTGAGGTCGGCACCAGCTGCGGGAACGCGCGCGCGCCGGCCTGGTAGCGCTTGTCGGGGAACGGTGCGTCGTAGGCGGCGCGCACGGGTGCGGGCACCTTGCTGGTGGTCCCGACCGCGACCAACCGCCCCGCCGGGAGAATGGGGGAGTACTTGGCGAAGGCGCGCCAGACCTGGAACGCCGGCGGGGTGGGGCGGTCGGCGATGGGCAGGAAACCGTTGCCGACGACGAGGCGGGAGAACCGCTGGCCCTGCTCGCCGGCGATGCGCAGGCCGATCAGAGAGCCCCAGTCCTGGACGAACGCGGTGATTCCCGTCAGATCCAGCGTCTCGATCCACGACGTCACCCACTGCACGTGCCGCAGATAGGTGTAGTCCTCGAAGCGGGTCGGTTTGTCGGAGCGGCCGAACCCGATCAGATCGGGTGCCAACACCCGGTAGCCGGCGGCGACCAGCGGCGGGATCATCGTCCGGTACAGGTAACTCCACGTCGGTTCGCCGTGCAGCAGCACGACCGGCTCACCGTCGCGCGGTCCTTCGTCGACGTAGTGCATCCGCACCGGCGTCGTGTCGGCTGCCGAGACGTCGACGTAGTGCGGCGCGAACGGGTAGCCGGGCAGGTTCGCGAACCGGGATTCTGGGGTGCGCAGGATGTCCATGATCACTCGACGGTAGTCCGAGGTGACGGCTGAGCATTCTGGTATCGCCACGACAAGGGGTGACCGGGCCGGGCGTACAGTTCGGTCATTCGGGCTTCAGTAGGGCAGGCCAATGAATGAGTCAGATGATGCTCTGGTGTCTCACCGGTCGCGCCGGTGCCGGTGGTTGGGTCCGCGGTGTCCGGCATAGGCGTGACCGCGCCGCTGTGGGTCGGTCTTCCGGTCGGGATCGCGTTCGGCATCCCCGCGTCCTTGTGGGGAATCGGTAATCCCGAGACCGTCATCCGCACGGCCAGGCTGATCGACCGATTGCTCATCGGCTGCTTCGCCAGCGTCACCGCTTTCGGTGCGGTGTTGCTCTACGGCCTGCACGCTCAGGGCTTGTCGCTGCACTTCGATCCCAAGCCGCTGTATGTGTATGGCGTGGCACTCGGTGGGGTGATCTTCGGGGTGGGCGCCGCCATCGGCGGGTACTTCCCGGGCACGGAGTGGATTGCACTTGGCGAGGGGCGCCGCGATGCGCTTTATGCAATTCCGGGTGGGCTTCTGGGTGCGGCCGCGTGGACGTTGCTCTATCAGACGTCCCCGGGTCAATGGTTGATCAGCTCGGCGAACTTCGGCGACATGGTGGTGACCGGGCCGGTGGCCGACATACGACCGTGGCCGATGGTGGCGGTGGCCGTGGGCTATGCCGCCGTGGTGCTCGCCCTCCTGTACTTCCTGCCGCGGTACAAAGGCGGAGCACACAGCTGCCTTCGTCACCTCGGCGCCGGCTGCGTCGACGACCATGACCGCGCCTTCATTCGTGACACGACGGCGTTCCTGACAGAAGGCGCCGTCGACGTCGCACGGCGAAGAGTCGGCCCCCGGCAACGGCGCGTGAACGCCGAGGCCGTGCCCTTTACCAACTACTACGCGCGGGCGATTCTCGGCGTCGCCGCGACCGTGGCTTTCGTCGTCGTCGGTTCGATGTTCCTGCGCCAAGTGTTCGGTCAGTCGACGACGTACTCGTGGCTGATCGGTACGGTGCTGCTCCCGGACTTCGACTACACCACTGTGGTGATTCGTGGGATTGGGTGGGAGCCGCTGTCCGACGTCGGAGTCATGGTGGGCGCGATGATCACGTCGGTATTCATCAGCGGGCGGTTCACCGCCTTCCGCTCCGTGATACCGCCTTCCTGGCGTAACCGGTTCGGAACCAGCCCTGTCGTCGTGCACTCGCTGCCTTCACCGGTTCCTTTCTGGTGCTCTTCGGTGCGCGGATGGCAGGTGGATGTACCAGTGGGCACACTCTCAGCGGCGGCGTGCAACTGGCTCTGAGCGCGTGGTTGTTCACGGCGGCCGTCGTGGTGTCGATGGTGTTCACCGGGCGGCTGGTGTACCGGGACACGACGTGGCTGACGATGCCCCCGCAAGGGACCGGCGCTCCGGAGGCGATCCCGGGTGGCCGTCGATGAACGGACGGTTTGCCTTGCTGCTGGGCATATTCGGTGCCGCTCTCGCCGCCATCGTCACCACCGCGGTGGAGTTGACCGCAACAGCACCTCAAGGGCGGCTCACGTTGGTCGCATTCGGGGCTCCGGCGGGGATCGCCCTTCTGGTGCTGGGGATCGTCACCGCTTTGGCTCGCACCAGTTCTGGTGATGGCCGTGGCCATGACACGCGGTCGTGACGCGCGTTGTTTGTTCGCGGGAGCGCTCGTCGGTCGCAGACGTCAGCTATATGCCTGACTCATTCGGCTCAGACATCGACCCGGTGTAGCGGTGTGTCGCCGCGGAGCATCGGGATACGGCCATCTGCCAGATGCCACGAGTGTGCGACTGTCACTCGCGACTCCGCCAGGGCCTACCACCCCACCGGCAGCCCCAACGGCCCCAAACGGGAAAACCGCGGACCTGAAGTAGGTCCGCGGCTATTCCGATGTCTTGCGACATCACAGTCTTGCGAAATCACAGAGTGCCCCCGGCAGGATTCGAACCTGCGACACCGGCTTTAGGAGAGCCGTGCTCTATCCCCTGAGCTACGAGGGCATGACCGCTGGGAGCTTACCCGGCCGACGCGTTGCGCCCACAACGGCCGATCCCGAGTTATGGCAAAAGTGTCAAAACTTGGAGCGGCGGCGGTAGCCTGCCAGCCGTGGAGCTGACACTGCAGCGAATCGGCGCGTGGGCCGGCACGATCATGATCCTTCTCTACGGCACCAGCTTCTCCGGCATCGCGCAGCTGTTCCCACCCCTGTCGCCGGTGTCGTCGGCCGATGAGATCGCCGCGTTCTTCTCCGACCACAAGCTCTGGGTGCGCTTCGGGGTGTCCGGCGCGCTGCTCTCCGCTGCGCTGGCGCTGCCGTTCCTGGCGACGATCGTGCTGCGCATCCGCCGCGCCGAGGGCGGCTTCGGCATGCTGTCGATGACCCAGCTGATGGCCGCGACGGTGTTCGTCCCGGCGTTGATCTTCCCGCAGTTCTTCCTGGGAGTGGCCGCCTACCGCCCCGAACAGCGCTCGGCCGAACTGACCCAGGCGCTCAACGACGTCTTCTGGCTCTGGTTCATCGGCATCGTCGGCACCATCATCGTCCAGAACGTCACGCTGGCCATCGCCGCGTTCGTCGACCAGGGTGACCCGCCGACCTTCCCGCGCTGGTACGGCTACCTCAACCTGTGGGTCGCCATCCTGTCGCTGCCCGGCTGCGTCGTCGTGGTGTTCAATGACGGTCCGCTGGCCTGGAACGGCGTGTTCGCCTTCTACATCCCCGGCCTGGTGCTGGTGATCTGGCTGTTCTCCACCACGGCGGTGATGCTGAAGTCGATCAAAGCCGAGCAGGCAGCGCTGGCACCGGCGTGACCGGCAAGACCGCCACGGCGGCGCCGCCTGGGCAGGCCCGCCGGATCCCCGGGGAGAGCGGCACCTGGGTGTTCCTGTTCGGCGACATGCTCGTCTTCGGCGCGTTCTTCGTCACCTTCCTGGTCGAGCGGGCGAAAGAACCCGACGTGTTCGACGCCGCGCGCACCACCTTGCACCTCGGTGTGGGCGTGCTGAACACGCTGGTGCTGCTGACCAGTTCGCTGTTCGTCGTGCTCGCGCTGGCAGCGACGCGCACCGGTGCGCGGACCCTCGCCACCCGCGCCGTCGTCGCAGCCATGGGGTGCGGCCTGGTCTTCATTGCGCTGAAGGCGTTCGAATACGTCTCGCTCGCGGGCGCCGGTCACGGCCCCGGCGCCAACCACTTCTATCTCTATTACTTCATCCTCACCGGGCTCCACCTGTTCCATGTCTGCCTGGGGCTCGGCGCACTCGCCTTCATGGCCACCCAGACCCGGCGGGCCGAGCTCGGCGTCACCCGTACCGCGCTGGTCGAAGGTGCAGCCTGCTTCTGGCACCTGGTCGACCTGTTGTGGATCGTCCTGTTCGCGCTGCTGTACCTGGTGAGCTGAATGACTGCGCTGAAGCTGCTGAGCAACCGCGCCGGGGTCACCTGGCTGATCCTGGTCGCCGCGACGATCGTGTCGTGGGCTGTCGGGGCCGAACACGGCACCGGTTCGATGGTGGGGGTGGTGGTGCTGGCCATCGCCGCGGTCAAGGTTCGGCTGGTCGGGCTGGACTTCATGGAACTGCGCCATGCGCCGATCCCGCTGCGCGCCGCGTTCGAGCTGTACTGCGTGGGGATGTGGGCGCTGCTGTCGGGGCTCTACCTGTGGCTGTGACTACCTCACAAGCCCGGGCCACCTCAGCAGCACGGACTACTTCAGAAGCGCGATGACCTTGCCGAACGCCTCGACGTGGCGCGCCTGCACGATGACGTAGCTGATGCCGTAGGTGTCGCGGTAACCGCGCAGACGTTCGGCGATCTCGTCGGTGCTGCCCGACAGGACACCGGGGTGGCGCAGCAGCTCCTCATCGGTCAGGCCGGGCAGCGACCGCCGGGCGATGGCCAGGTCGGGCGCACCGGAGTCGTCCACCGGCATCGCGGTGATGGCGACGTTGAGCTCCAACTCGTCGAATCGTTCCCCGGCCGCGTCCCGGACGAATCCGATGCGCTCGGCCAGTGGATCGTCACCGGGTTCGGCGGGCCGGTCACCCCCGGTCAAGCCGATGATGTCGGCCCAGCGCGCCGCGATGCGCAGCACCCGGTCACCGTTGCCGGCGATCATGATCGGCACGTCGGGCAGGTGTTCGGCCATGTACTCGCAGGTGTCGCGCAGGTGGTCGACCCGTTCACCCGCGCTGGGGAACCGCAGACCGGCCGCGTCGAATTCTTCCTTGACGTAGCCCGTCCCGAGCCCCAGTTCGAAGCGGCCCTCGGACAGCTCGTGCAGCGCACCGACATCGCGCGCCAGCAGCGCCGGCCGGTAGAACGCCGAGTTGACGACGAATGTGCCGACCCGCAGCGCCGGAGCGGCCAGCGCGATGGCCGTCATGACCGGGAACGGCGCCGGGCCACCGAGGTGGTCGGGTACGTGCATCACGTCGAACCCGAGATCCTCGGCGCGGCGCGCCGACTCCCTCAGCGAGCCCAGCGAGCGCACCCGCGTGACACCGACCCCGAACCGGAAACCCTTGGCCACGAAA
This sequence comes from Mycobacterium sp. G7A2, assembly GCF_041902445.1. NCBI lineage: Bacteria > Bacillati > Actinomycetota > Actinomycetes > Mycobacteriales > Mycobacteriaceae > Mycobacterium > Mycobacterium sp. G7A2. The sequence continues at coordinate 1,184,250 of NZ_CP169251.1, forward strand.
TTGATCGTAGGACCTGAGGTTTGAGCCCGAGGGGCGCTGGGCATAAAGGGTTTCGACTTTTCACGATGATCCGGCCCGTTGTGCACACTCCGACGGGCCGGATCAAATTTCTTCCAGGGAGTTTCGGTGGCGTCTTCGACGGGGTCGACACCCACGCTCGGCGTCGAGGAAGAGTTCCTGCTCGTCGACCCGACGTCGGGCGCCCCTGTCGCGCTCAACCGCGCGGTGGCCGACCGGGCGGCGCGCGACGGCGTCGATCTCCAACTCGAACTGACCAGTTGCCAGGTCGAAACCACCAGCTCGGTCGTGGAGAACACCTCCGACCTGCGCGACGAGCTGCTGCGGTTGCGCACGGTGGCGGCTGGCGCCGCCGAGGCCGCGGGTGCGCAGTTGCTGGCGGTAGGCCTGCCGCCCACCCTGCCCTCGCAGTTCCCGGTCACCGACACCCCGCGTTACCGCGACATCGGGGAGCGCTTCGGGATGATCGCCCACGAGCAGGGCATCTGCGGCTGCCACGTGCACGTCGCCGTCCCAGACCGGGATGCGGCCATCGGTGTCAGCAACCGGCTGCGGCCCTGGCTGCCGCTGCTGCTCGCGCTGACCGCGAACTCGGCGATCTACCGCAACGCCGACACCGGCCACGCCAGCTGGCGCAGTGTGCTGTGGGCGCGCTGGCCCAGCGCCGGCCCGCCGCCGCAGTTCGACTCGGCCGACGAGTACGACGCCGCGGTCCAGATGCTGTGCCATTCCGGGGTGATCCGCGACGACGGCATGGTCTATTGGGATGTTCGGCCCTCCCGCAACTTCCCCACCATCGAGGTCAGGGTCGCCGACGTGCCCGCCACGGTCGCCGAGTCGGTTACGTTCGCCGCACTGGTCCGAGGCTGCGTGATGACCGCACTCGAGGAGCACCGACGCGGCGAGCCGGTGCAACCGTTGGCGTCGTTCGCCCTCAAGGCCGCCTACTGGAAGGCCGCGCGCGATGGTCTCGACGGCGACAGCCTCGACCTGCAGGAGCACGCCCTTGCGGCGACCCGGCAGCTGCTGGAACAGCTGATCGAGCGGGTCCGCCCCGCGCTCGAGCAGGTCGGCGACTACGAGCTGGTCTCGTCCGGGTTGGCCGGGGTGGCCGAACGGGGCAACGGCGCGATGCGTCAGCAGGCGGCATGGCGGCGGAGCCACGAGGTGTCCGACGTGCTGGCGGAGGCGGCCGCCGCGACGCTGGAGAGTCCTAGCTGAGCGGTAACTCGGCGAACACCGGGCTGGTCGGTTCGGTCGATCCGCCCGGTGGTTCGACGGTGAACGCGAGCGCCCGCGAGGACCCCAGGTCCGGGATCACAGCGGTCGTCGACGGTGCGACCGAGTCCGGGCCCATGGTGCCGGCCGAGTGCGGCCCTTGCCCGTCGACCAGCCACATCTGATAGACCGTTCCCGGTTGCGGAGGCGGCACGTTGTTCATCACCAGCACCCCGGAGCCCTGTTCGCGAGAGAACACCACCGTCGCGGTACCGCCCCCGGGAATCTCCCCGGACACCGTGCGCACGTCCGGCGCGGCGAACACCTGATCGGCGGTCGACGGCACAGTGGGCGGGCGCAGCGCCATGCCGACACCCAGAGCACCCAGCCCGACCACCGCCACCGCGGCCGCGGCCAGCACCATGCGGGGCCAGCGGCGTTCCTGCGACGAACGACGCAGCGGCACGGGTTCCTCGGCGATGCGGCTCAGCAGCTGGTCGCGGAGCTCCGGCGGTGGTTCCACTGCGGTGGCTGACGCCAGCGCGGCCATCGTTTCGCGCACCGCCTGCACCTCGGTGTGGAAGGCGTCGGCGACGTCGGGCGGCGCATCGTCGAGCAGCCGCTCGACGTCGGCGGCTTCGGCATCGCTGAGCGCGTGCAACGCGTAGGGCGTCGCCAGCGATAACAGCTCAGCTGCATGTGGTCCGGTCACGCGGCCCCCAAGCATCGACGCAGGCCTCGGATGGCATCACGCATCCGGGACTTGATGGTGGCAAGGTTCGCCGACAGGCGCTCGGACACCTGCGCGTAGGTCAGCCCGTCGTAGTACGCGAGTTGAATGCATTCGCGTTGGGTGTCGGTCAGCGACGCGAGGCATTCGGTGACCTGGCGACGTTCGTCGCTGAGGATGACCGTGTCGGCGACGTGGTCGGAGGGCGGCTCCATGCTGGCGGCGCCGTAGCGCGACTCCCGGGTGCTGGCGGCCTGCTCCGAGCGCACCCGGTCCACGGCGCGGCGATGGGCCAGCGTCATCAGCCAGGCCAGCGGGCTTCCCGCGGCGGGGTCGTAGTTCTCGGCGGTGCGCCACACCTGCAGATAGATGTCCTGGGTGCATTCCTCGCTGTATCCGGGGTCCCGCAAAACGCGGGTGACCAGGCCGAACACCCGGGAACGGGTCTGGTCGTAGAACGCCGCGAAGGCGTCGACATCCCGACGGGCCACCTGGCGCAGCAATGCGTCGAGTTCGGCGGTCACGAGCGGTAGCCTAGCCACCTGCGTCAACGTCGTCACGTCAATCCCCGCTTCCGCCAAGCCGTGGTGAAAGGGAATGTGCGCAAACATTATTCATGGAAACTCGGCCGACGGGCACCAGCGACTCGGCTTTTTCGGGTTTCTCGGCGCCGCGTGAGGCCAGCGGCACCCCCCGCAACCGCAGCGTGATGGCCTGCACCCGCATGCCGATCGAGTTCATCAGCGGGGCGCACGGCGCCACCAGTTGCAGCGCCAGAACCTGGCCGACACCCGCGCGTCGCCGGTCGCCGCGCATGGTCGCGACGAAGGCCGGGTGGTCGTCGCGGTGCAGCGAGATCCTGACGTCGAGCGTGTCTTCCGGTTGGGGTGCATGGACCAGGTAGTGGCCGCTGACATCGTTGAACGGGGACGTGTGGAACTTCTTGGCCACCATCGCGGGCCGGTCGCCGGACGGGGGCAGAAGGTAGGCGTGGCGCTCGCCGCGGAGGTTCTGGACCTCGGCGACGACGTGGCGCAGCACTCCGCGCACGTCGTGGCACCAGTACAGGCTCAGGGGGTTGAAGACATAGCCCAGCACCCGCGGCTGGAACAGCGCTGTGATCCTGCCACCGGGCAGGTCCACGCCCTTGTCGGTCAGGAACGACTCGACGCGGGTGCGTAACGTGTCCTGATCGGAACCCCACAGATGGTCGCGCGGGTCGAACGTCGCAAACGGACGCAGCCAGCGGGGGAGCCGGGGCAGCGCGTCGACGTCGACGAACCAGCTGTAGCTGCGGTGCTCGAAGTAGTGATGCACCGGCGCACGGCGCAGGTGGGTGATCCGGGTGCGGTAGAGGGCCGTCGTCACGTCGGCACCGCCACGGCATCCGGCGGATTCCAGGGCGCTGACCTCGTCGTCATCGACGTTGGTCGCTGCCCCGCGTAGATGGGTTCCACATACCGGCATTCGGAGCGGTGCGCCCCGTGGATGGGTGGCCGAGCGCAGTGATTCGGGGGCTAGCGTCTCTGCCAGGAGCGTGCTGCCGCCGCCAGCCCCTGCACCAGCGCCGACGTCGCCGGTGCCAGCCCGTCGTCGCTGGGCAAACCGCTGCGGGGGCTGACCCCGCGTACCCGCGCCGACAGTTCCAGCTGCGTTCCGCCGTCGCGGGGCCGGTTCACGGGGTTGCCCGGGTGCAGCCCGCGCAGCTCGCGGGGGATGGCGTCGAGGTCGGTGACGACCTCATAGCCAGGGATCGTGATGTGCTGATCGAGGTGTGCGGCGAGCGTGCGATGGCGGCCGCCGGCCAGGATCTGGGTGCTGCGGCCCGCGCGGCCATAACCGTGCAGCGAGACCGCGACGTCGACGTGGTCGAGGAACTCGGCCAGCCGCTCGGATTCCGCCGGGTCGTAACGCGCCGAAGGCAGATGGTGCGGGTAGTGGTCGGGGTGGCGCACGACGTAGAGCGAGGCGTCGGCGGCGTCGGCCGCCCGTTCGGCGATCACATCAGTCATCTGTTCCAGACCGCCGCCATGGATGGCAAGGAAGCCGAACGTCGAGCGCAACACGCTGTGCTCGAGGATCGCGGAATCACACAGCAGTTCCGAAAGGGACTGTGGTGCAGCGGCATCCGGTGCAGCAATGCGCTGTGGCCAGCGGGTGGGATCCCACCGCTCGAGGAACTCGATCCAGCGGTGGGGCAGGCCGTGGTGGCGGGCGCCGTCGAGGATCCGCTCCAGGTAGCCCGGTCGCGGAGGGCCCGCCTCCACGCGGTGGTCGATGTAGACCCACGCCGTGGCCGGGCCGGTGTCGGTGTGCACGGTGAGCTCGTCGCGCCGATATCGCACCGGAACTCCCTCGGCGCTGTCCAGGGTCGCCAGATCGTGATCGGACAGCTGCCAGATGACACCGTGCACCTCGGCGCCGGCGAACCGCTCGACGGTGGCCACGCCCCGCTCGTTGATCAGCCAGTCGTGATCGGACAGCATCGCGCGCCGCGGATCGCTGGCGTCGGGGCATCGTTGCGCCATCTGTCGCACGCACAGGTTCGACCCGTACGCGAAGTAGCTGTGCTTGCCCGCCATTCAGCCTTGGACGGTCAGCTCGGTCGGCGTCACGAAGAAAAGAGTAACGGGCCCGGCAACCAAGCCGTCCCGAGCCGGGGCCGAGAGCTCCCGTCTGCTACTCGAAGCCCAGCCCGTAACCGCCCACCAACGGCCAGAAACCGATGCCCTGCCAGCCGCCCCAGTTCCAGGGCGGCGGGGTGGTGATGAGCTGGGTGCTGCCGTTGGTCTCACAGAACGTCACGGTCTCGCCGACATCCGTGCACTCCGGGGCGGCCGATGCGGTCTGCGCGGTACCCAGGGCCACCGCGACTCCCGCCAGCGCGACGAGCGCGCTGCGGGTGGCTCGTGTCATGACCGGTTGTCGCTCAGAGGACGAACATGCCGTAGTCCCACGGGAACATGCCGCCGCCGTACCAGGGCTGGGCGTATTCCGGGGGAGTCGAGCTGATCTGGGCGTTGCCGGGTGATTCGCACAGGGTGGTCGCGCCACCCTGCATGCCGCCACCGCCGGAGCTGGTCTGCTCACAGTTCGGCTGAGCGAGTGCGGCGGGGGCGGCGGCGATGGCCAGTGCGGCCCCGCCGCCGGCGAGAAGGGCGGACAGAGCAGTGAGGCGGGCCTTCATCTTCTTCTTCCTTCCAGCGGAGTTGGGCCAAGCCTACAGGTCTTTCACAGTTCAGGAAGCCACTCCGGCGCCCGCGAAATTGCCCGGCGCAGAGCCGATCAAGGGCCGATCAGAGGGTGAACATGTTGTCGTCCCACGGGAACCCGCCGGTTCCGCCGTAGCGGTAGCCGGGCGGTTGGACCGTGGGCAGCTTGCCGTCGATCTCGGCGTTGCCGGGGGACTGGCACACCTCCCCGCCGCCGGTCTGCCCGGCGCCGCTGGGGTTCGTCTGGTCGCAGGCCGGCTGGGCGAGGGCTGCCGGAGCGGCGGCGATCGCAGCGGCGGTGACGCCGGCTCCGAGCAGGGTTGCCAGGGCGGTGAAGCGCGCAGTCATCTTCTCGGTCCTTCCGGCTCGGTTCGTCAACCAGCGTATAGCCCGTGCCCCGTCACCAGCGGCAGATCCAGCGTCGTGGCGATGCCGGGAGCCGCGTCGATCACCGCCGGGATCGCATTGATCACCCGGGACGCGGTGGCGACCAGGCCGGCGTGGTTGTGGTCGCCGTTCGGGCTGCTCAGGCACAGGTCGAGAGCGTAGGAGGGTTCACCGGTGACCTCGATCCGGTAGGACCCGCCGGGCTGGGAGGGCTGTGGCCAGTCCGGGCAAAGGTCGTCGCGCAGCCGGGTGACGTGTTCGAGCACGACGGCCACATTGCCGTCCTTCATGCCGCGCACCTCGAACCGGATCGCAGCGGTCGTGCCCTTGCCGATGGGACCCGCCGCGATGTCGAAGTCCTCGGGTGCCGGCACCCGGACGTGAGTCTCGGTGACCTCGTCCAGCTCGATGCCCAGGCCGGCCGCGAGCTGGCGGACCACCGAGCCCCAGGCCAGGCTCAGCACGCCGGGTTGGAGCAGCATCGGTGTCTCGTCGAGGCTGCCACCGAATCCCATCACGTCGAACATCACCGGCGCGCTGTCATAGGTGTCGTAGTTGATGATCTCCATGCACCGGATCTGCTGCACGCTCTGGCACGTGCCGGCCAGCGCCAGCGGCAGTAGATCGTTGGCGAAGCCCGGATCGATGCCGTTGACGAAGATCGTCGACGAACCTTCCTTCGCGGCGTCCTCGATGGGGGTGACCATCTCGGAGGGGATCACCTGCCACGGGTACTGCAGGAACACCGCGCTGCTACCGACCACGTTGATTCCGGCGGCCAGGATTTTGCGGTAGTCCTCCAGCGCTTCGATCAGCCGGTTGTCGGCCAGCGCGGTGTAGACCACGCAGGCGGGCTTGGTGGCGATCACGGCGTCCAGGTCGGTCGTCGCCAGAATTCCTGTCGACCCAGGGAGGCCGGCGAGTTCGGCGGCGTCCTTGCCGGCCTTGGCCTCTGAGGAGACCCACACCGCGGTGAGGTCGAAGCGGTCGTCGTTGATCAGCTGGGTCAGCGCGTGCTTACCGACGTTTCCGGTGCCGACGGCGGCGACGGGGATCGGGCTGGGGCTGGAAGTGGCCACGGTGGTGTCCTCACAGATCGGGAATCGGGAGCTCGAGGTTGGGGAAGGTGATGCCACCGTCCACTTCGAGTGTCTTGCCGGTCAGATAGCCACCTGCCGGGGAGGCGAGGTACACCGCCGCCGCGGCGATGTCGAGAGGATCGCCGAGCCGACGCAGCGGGGTGGCCTGCTCCATCGGCGTGCGCAGTTCCTCGTTGCTCGCGACGATGTCGAGTGCGGAGGTCAGGATCGACCCCGGTGCGATGGCATTGACCCGGATGCGTGGCGCCAGGTCCAGCGCCGACAACCGGGTGTAGTGGGCGAGCGCAGCCTTGGCGGTGCCATAAGCGGCGAACCCGCGCCCGGCGACCCGGCTCATCGTCGAGGTGACGTTGATGATGCTGCCGCCACCGGAATGCTCGAGCATCAGCGGGGCGGCCGCCGCGGTCAGCGCGTGGGCGGTGGCGACGTTGAACGTGAACGCATCGCGCATGTCCTTGGCAGTGGTGTCCAACAGCGCGCCCGGCATCGTCCCGCCGACGTTGTTCACGACGATGTCTAGTTTGCCGAACGCCTCGACGGCCTGCGCGGCCAGCGACGAGGTGTCCTCCGGCCGGGCGAGGTCGGCGACCACGATGTGCGCGCGCCGACCTGCGCCGCGCACCTGCTCGGCAACCTCTTCGAGCTGGGCCTGCGTGCGCGCGGCAATCAGCACGTCAGCGCCGGCTTCGGCGAAGGCGAGGGCCATGGCGGCGCCGAGGCCCCGCCCGGCGCCGGTGACCACGGCTACTCGATCGTCGAGGCGGAACCTGTCGAGAATCACGCGCGTCACCGTAACAAGAACCTGTTCTAGTTTGGCGCGAATTCGGCGTGATCGCCTTCCGGTGACCTATTTCTTGGCAGCGGCCTTCTTGGCCGTGGACTTCTTCGCCGGAGCCTTCTTGGCGGCCGACTTCTTCGCCGGGGCCTTCTTGGCGGCGGCCTTCTTGGCGGGAGCTTTCTTCGCGGGCTTGCCGTCGTCCTCGGAATCGTCTTCGGCGTCGTCCTGGCCGGAGTCCTTGGCAGAGCTCTTGGCGGAGCCCTTGCCCGAGCCCTGCTCCTTGCGCGCCTTGACGCTGGCCTCGAGTTTGGCGAGCAGATCCGAGACGTCTTCGGTCTCGTCGAGCTCCTGCGGCTCTTCCTCGGTGGTGAACGCCTCGCCGCCTTCGAGCTTGGCCTGGATGAGCTCGTGCAGATGTTCCTGATAGTCGTCGTGATAACGATCGGGATTGAAGTCATCGGTCATGGAGTCGACGACCTGGCTGGCCATCTTCAGCTCGGCCGGCTTGACCTCCACCTCTTTGTCCAGCACCGGGAAGTCCGGGTCGCGGATCTCGTCGGGCCACAACAGCGTGTGGACCATCATCACGTCGCGCTTGCTGAAATCCTTGACCCGCAGTGCGGCCAGCCGCGTCTTGTTGCGCAGCGCGAAGTTCACGATCGCGACGCGATCGGATTCCATCAGCGTCTTGGCCAGCAGCACATAGGATTTCGACGATTTCCCGTCCGGCTCCAAGAAATACGACTTGTCGTACATCATCGGGTCGATGTCGCCGGCCGGCACGAACTCGAGCACGTCGATCTCGCGGCTGCGTTCTTCGGGCAGGCTGGCGATGTCGTCGTCGGTGATGATGACCGTCTGGCCGTCGTCGGAGTCGTAGGCGCGGGCGATGTCGCGGTACTCGACGACCTCGCCGCACACCTCGCAGACCCGCTTGTACCGGATGCGCCCGTTGTCCTTGGCGTGCACCTGGTGGAACTTGATGTCGTGATCCTCAGTGGCGCTGTAGACCTTGACCGGCACGTTGACCAGGCCGAAGGCGATCGAACCCTTCCAGATGGACCGCATCAGCCCAGTATCTCCGATGAACCGGCGGTATCCAGTGCAGCGCGATCCGGCAGGTCGGCACCGGCCCGGGTGACGGTGACGGCGGCGCACAGGGTTGCGGCGCGCACGGTGGCGGTCAGGGTGTCGGTGTCGAGGCGGGCCAGGGCGGCCCTGCGCGGCGCGCCCAGCAGATCGCGCGACCACAGCGCGTCGACCAGGCCCGTCATGAACGCGTCCCCGGCGCCCACGGTGTCCACCACTTCCACACGTGGTGCTGGTACCCGCACATTCCCGGCCGCACACATGGCCAGCGCACCCTCGGCGCCGAGCGTCACCACCACGATCGACGCGCCGAGCGCCAGCCACGCCTCACCGATCTGTTCCGGTGAGCGGCGGGGATCGATCCAGCGCAGATCCTCGTCGCTGACCTTGATCACGTCGGCCTTCTCCAGCAGCCGGTCGATGCGGTCCCGCGCAGCATCAGCGTCGGTGATCAACGCCGAACGGATGTTCGGGTCGAATGTCACGGTGGCCGAGGTGTGATAGGTGTCCACCAGCGCGGCGGTGGCCAGGCAACCCGGTTCGAGCACGGTGGCGATCGAGCCGGTGTGCAGGACCAACGGGGGTGGCACAGGTGCAGTCCCGCTGAGCTGCCAGTCGATATCGAAGGAGTACGTCGCGGAGCGGTCCTCGTCGAGGACCGCTCGCGCCGTGGCGGTCCGCTCAGCGGTGTCACTGCCCGGAACCACGTGCACGCCCGCGGTTTCGACGAACTCGCGGACGCGGTGTCCGTAGTCGTCGGTGCCGATGTGGGTGAGGAAGTCGACCTCCCGCCCCAGCCGCGCCAGACCGACCGCGACGTTGAGCGGACTGCCGCCGACGTGTTCGCCCGCGACCCGCCCGTCTCGCATGACGACGTCGATGAGCGCCTCTCCGATGACCAGTGCCCTCACATTCTCGACGCTACCGCGTCGCCACCGGGTAATACCGTGATGTGGTGGACCGTTATGACCGGGTGAAGCTGACCAACCCGGACAAGGTGCTGTACCCGGCAACCGGGACGACGAAGCGAGAAGTCTTCGAGTATTACGTCGACGTCGCTGCAGCGATGCTGCCGCACATCGCCGGCCGTGCCGTGACGCGCAAGCGCTGGCCCAACGGGGTCGACGAGGCGGCGTTCTTCGAAAAGCAGCTGGCGTCCTCGGCGCCGGACTGGCTGGATCGCGCCACGATCGTGCACAAGTCGGGGAGCACGACCTATCCCGTGATCGACACCGTCGAGGGGTTGGCCTGGATCGCACAGCAGGCGGCCTTGGAGGTGCACGTGCCGCAGTGGCGGTTCGTCGACGGACAGAGGGGGCCGGCGACGCGCATCGTGTTCGATCTCGACCCCGGCGAGGGCGTGTCGTTTCAGCAGCTGTGTCAGGTCGCCCACGAGGTGCGGGGGCTCATCGACGACATCGGCTTGCGGACCTTTCCGCTGACCAGCGGCAGCAAGGGCCTGCATCTCTACGTTCCGCTGGACGATCCGATCAGCTCGCAGGGCGCCTCGGTGCTGGCCAAACGCGTGGCTCAGCAACTGGAGCAGACCATGCCCAAGCAGGTCACCGCCACGATGACCAAGAGCCTGCGTCACGGCAAGGTCTTCGTGGACTGGAGTCAGAACAATGCGAACAAAACCACGATCGCACCGTATTCGCTTCGGGGACGCGAACATCCGACGGTAGCGGCACCACGTACCTGGGCGGAGATGTCCGATCCCGATCTGCGGCACCTGACGTTCGAGGAGGTTCTCGACAGGCTGGACCGCGACGGCGATCTACTCGCCGATCTCGATGAGGCGTTGCCCGTGCCCGACCGACTCACGACCTATCGCGGCATGCGTGACAGAGGCAAGACCCCGGAGCCTGTTCCCGCCGAGGCGCCGACGGTCGGCGGCAACGACAAGTTCGTCATCCAGGAGCATCATGCCCGGCGGTTGCACTACGACTTCCGGCTGGAGCGCGACGGAGTGCTGGTCAGCTGGGCGGTTCCGAAGAACCTGCCCGAATCGCCGTCGGTCAACCACCTTGCGGTGCACACGGAGGATCATCCGATGGAGTACCTGACGTTCGCCGGGGAGATCCCCAAGGGTGAGTACGGCGGCGGCGAGGTCTACATCTGGGACACCGGTACCTATGAGGCGGAGAAGTTCCGCGACAATCCGCCGGACGGGCCCGGCAAGGGCGGTGAGGTCATCGTCACGCTGCACGGGCAGAAGATCGAGGGTCGTTACGCGCTGATCCAGACCGACGGCAAGAACTGGCTGGCGCACCGCATGAAGGAGCAGAACCGGCCCACCTTCGCCGATCTGGCACCGATGCTGGCCACCGAAGGGTCGGTGGAACGACTCACCAAGAGCCAGTGGGCGTTCGAGGGAAAGTGGGACGGCTACCGGTTGTTGGTCGAGGCCGACCACGGCTCGCTCTCGCTACGTTCGCGTCGCGGTCGGGACGTGACCGGTGAGTACCCGCAACTGCAGGCACTGGCCGCCGACCTCGCCGACCACCACGTGATTCTCGACGGTGAGGCAGTAGCCCTCGATGAATCCGGCGTGCCGAGTTTCCGCGAGATGCAGAACCGCGCCCGCTCGACCCGACTCGAGTTCTGGGCATTCGACATCCTGGCACTCGATGGGCGATCCTTGTTGCGCGCCAAGTACTCTGATCGCCGCCGGGTGCTCGAGGCCCTCGCCGAGCAGGGTGGACTGATCGTGCCGGCGGTGATCGAGGCCGACAACGGACCCGACGCTCTCGAGGTGGCGCGCTCGAAACGGTGGGAGGGCGTGATCGCCAAGAAGCGTGACTCGACGTACCAGCCTGGGCGGCGGTCATCGTCCTGGATCAAGGACAAACTGTGGAACACTCAGGAGGTCGTGATCGGCGGCTGGCGGGTCGGCAACGGTGGGCGCAGCAGTGGCATCGGCGCGCTGATGCTCGGTGTTCCTGGTCCTGACGGACTGCAGTTCGTCGGCCGCGTCGGGACCGGGTTCACCGACAAAGAACTGGCGTCGCTGAAGAAGACGCTGGCGACGCTGCGTGCCGACGAATCACCCTTCAGTGCCACGCTTCCCAAGGCTGACGGGCGCGGCGTGACGTTCGTGCGGCCGGAGCTGGTCGGGGAGGTGCGCTACAGCGAGCGCACCTCCGATGGTCGGCTGCGGCAACCGAGCTGGCGAGGGCTGCGAACCGACAAGGAACCGGGCGATGTCGTGTGGGAGTAGGTCAGCGTGAGAGGGAGTCTGCCATCTCTGCGAGTCCATCAGTGAGGCTGACAGACGGGGCGTAGCCGAGTTCTGTTCTTGCAGCGGTGATGTCGTAACTACGGTCGCGGCCCATGAACGTGGTGATCCAGTTCGTCAGCATCGGCGGTTCCGGCTGACGCAGCAAGCGTGCCCCTGCTTCGAGGAGCGCTCCCAGAGGGGCCGCCACCGCCAAAGGCACACTGGGGGCCGCGCTGACGTCGACACCCCGGGTCGCCAGCAGCGGGGTGAAGAAATCCCGGGCCGGCATGGGTGTGCCGTCGGTGACGTAATAGGCCCCGCCCGCCCGCCCGGCGGTGAGGGCGAGGTGGACGGCCTCGGTGAGGTTGTCGACGTGGACGAAGTCGACCGTGTGCTTGCCGTTGTCGATCCAGCTGAATCGGCCGGCTTCCACCGCTGCGACGAAGTCGTCGAGGGTCGACATGCCCGCACCCCAGATGAACGGCGGCCGAAGGGCCACTGTCGTCATCGTCGGAGTGAGCGCGCTGAGCAGAATGCGCTCGGTTTCGAGCTTGATGCGACTGTAGGCGATGTTCGGCCGACCTTCGTCGGTGCGCTCGTCGACGACCGTCGCGCGTTGGGTGCCGCTGGACACGCTGGCGGCGCTGATCAACACGAATCTCGGCACTGCAGCCGAGGCGGCGGTCTGGTGAAGAGCGACGGTGGGGTCGAGGTTGGCCCGGCGGAACACGTCATCGCGGCCCCAGAACGCCATGTAGGCGGCGCCATGGACGACGGCGTCTACTCCACGCAGCGCCGACGTCCACTGTGGCGGTGTGGCATTGACCAGATCCGCCAGGTCGCCGAGGACCGGCTCAGCGCCGAGCCGGCCGACGAGGTCGGCGGCGCTGTCTGTGCGGGCGAGCGCGCGCACCTCATGGCCCTCACGGACAAGTCGCCTGACCAGGTGCTGGCCGACGAATCCGCTGCCGCCCGTGACGAATATCTGCATCTGCGTCTCCATTCAATCTACGTCAAATCATTTGATATCAAACTATATGGGCACTGATAGTATGTCGTCAACGTGAAAGAGGCGACGGGTGGACGCGCTGCGTCAGGCGAGTCGACGCAGCGCGCTGGGCGCCTGGCCGACGTGTTCGGACGCGCAGGAAAATCGGTGGTGCGCGCATTCGATGACCGCCTGGGGGAGCGCGGCGTCTCGACCCCGCGATCCAAACTGCTTGCCGAAGTGGCCCGCATGCAGCCGGTGCGGCTCGCGGATCTGGCCAGGGAGGTCGGAATCAGCCAGGGTACTGCGTCGACGCTGGTGGAGGCCCTGGTGCGCGATGGGCTGGTCGCCCGCGGCGTCGACGACAACGACCGGCGCGCGATACGCCTGACGACCACGGCCGCGGGGGAGGAGCAAGCGCGAAGCTGGCTGCGTGACTACGTCGTCGTCGCGGGGGAGGTCTTCGGCTGCCTCAGCAGCGAGGAACAAAGCCAGCTGATCCGACTGCTCGATCGGATCGCCGAGTCCCTGAACCCCCCGGCGTAGTCGAGGGGAAGTGGCTGCCCGCGGGCGATTCGTCACGCTGAGGTCCGCGTCCTGGGCGCTGGTCTGCGCAGCGGTCATTCCAACCTCGTGGAATGCGATGTACTCCCGCGCTGCACCTTCGTCCCTGCACCTTCGTCAGCGTCGGGGAGTGAGTGAGCTAGACGGGATTCTCTGCCACGAAGCAACGTATCGAATCATTGATCTCGCTGGCACGTTCGATCGGCAGGGCATGAGAGTTGTACGGCCACAGGCGATATTGCCAGCCGGGGACCACGGACCCTATTCGATGAACGCCGGTGGCCGAATCGTGGACAGTATTGCCGGCCAGAAGAACCTGGACCGGTAGGTGGACCGAGCGCAACGCACGATCGCTGATGAGACGCGCCGTCGGTGTCCGTATCGGTGGCGCGCAATGCGCGAATCCGGCTCCGAACAGCTCCGCAAGTGCGGGATGGCCAGTGATCCAGTGGGCTGCACGTCGGGCTCGCGGGGTGTTCGGTCGCCCTTGGAGGGCTAGGCTCATCCAGAACCGCGCTGACAGCCGCGCGACTGTGGCGGCCGGATCAACCAAGGTCAAAGTCGCCAAGCGACCGGGCATCCGGGCCGCCGTGTGCGTGGCCAGCCAGCCGCCATACGAATGCCCAACTACGTGGACATGTTTCAGCCCCAATCCGTCGAGGGTCGCGTCGAGGCACCGCGAGGAATCCTCGGGCGTGCGTATTGCTTTCGACTGAACGCTGGCCCCGGGTTGACCCAGCGGGTCCATGGCTTAGACGGTGAAATCGCCCGCAAGGCCGTCTACCTGCGCCCACCACATCGCCGATGTCAGAAAGAAGCCGGGAATGAACAGGAGCAGGATGCCGTGATCGGGGCCGTGTCGATAGACCCGGACAGTTCCGTAACGGGTTCTGACGTCGTGGACGGCATCGGGTGCCGGGCTCAACGCGCGTACTTCTTCGTATTGGCGAAGAAATCGGCTCCGGGCGTCTGCGTTCTTGAATCCACCGTCTTGCACGTCGAACCCGAACCCCTCGCTCTTATCCGAACCCGACCGAAGTCACGGTAGTTCCGGTTCTGACGCGCGTCCGTCGGCTGGTCGAATCTTGTCCATGTCGTGATTGGCGCCGAATGGCGTCTTTTATCGCGGGCGGCTTGTACCAACGTGCCTCCAGCGGCTCCTCTCACCAATCAGGCCTTCAAGGGACTCAACCAGAACTGTCACCGATGTCTCGAGACATAACAGAATCGGAGCTCCGTTGTTATCTCTCAGGACATCGGTGACAGTTCTGCATCAGGACATCGGTGACAGTTTGGGTGGTCTTGGTGGTGACACTTCTACGTCGAGGCTGCGGAGGTGGCTGTCAATGAACCCATCGATCCTCGCGTCCGGCTGGCGATCTCGCAGTGGCCCGGTAACGCGCCACGCGGAGCGGTCTCGACGTTCTGCATTGAGCATGGCATCTCCCGAAAGTCGTTCTATGCGTTGCGCACGCGAGTGCAGACCGAGGGGCAGGCCGCGGTACTCGAACCCAGGACGCGACGTCCTCGATCAAGCCCGTCGAAACTGAGCGATGAGCTCAAGCCCAGGCGGTGGCAGTGCGGGCCGCTCTGGAAGCCTCCGGCCTGGACCACGGCCCCATCAGCGTGCACGACAAGATGCACGCGATGGGCCTGCCGCAGGTGCCCTCGACGGCGGCGCTGGCACGGATCTTCCGCGAGGCCGGTGTGGCTCGTCTTGAGCCGAAGAAGAAACCCCGCTCGGCATGGCGACGGTTCGTTTACCCGGCCCCGAATGCGTGCTGGCAGCTCGACGCCACGCAGTACGTGCTCAGCGCAGGGCGCACGTGTGTGATCTTTCAGCTCATCGACGACCATTCCCGCTACGCGGTCGCTTCCCATGCCGCCTGGTCTGAGACTGCCGAAGCGGCCATCGCCGTGTTCGACAAGGCTGTGGCCGCCTGTGGTGTACCCCAAAGGCTTCTGTCCGACAACGGAATTGCACTCAACCCTTCCAGGCGTGGATACCTCGGCCGATTCGTCAAACACATCTCGCGGCTGGGGGTGGAAGCGATCACCGGCAAGCCCGATAAGCCGACAACTCAGGGCAAGAACGAACGCTTCCATCAGACATTGTTCCGCTACCTCGATAAGCAGCCGCTGGCCAGCACACTGGCCGAGCTGCAGGCCCAGATCAACGCTTTCGACCACATCTACAACACCGAACGCCCCCATCAGGGTCTACCCGGGCGGATCACGCCACTGGCGGCATGGGAAGCCACCCCCCGAGTCGATCCTCCTCGCCCCAGGCCTGACCGACCCCTATTCACCGTCACCGCGAAGCCACGCCGGCCTTCGCCGGCGCCGGAAACCCTTCCACAGGGCACCTGCGTCATGACGCTCAACACTGCCGGAACCTTCTTGCTCGCCGGAGTCCGCTACAAAGTCGACGGAGGGCTCGCCTGCCAGGAAGTCCTCGTCGTGACCGACGGCGACCACATCACCGTGGCCGACCTCGACGGCGAAGTCCTCATCGAGCACACACGTCCCGCACCTGGGGTCAGATACGTCGGCAACGGCCGACCACGCGGCCCACGCCCCAAACCGTCACCGAAGTCCTGACACATCAACTGTCACCGATGTCCTGATACAGAACTGTCACCGCTGTCCTGATACATCGGATTCTCCGGCACCCGTTTTTGTCAGTCGTCGAATGTATGTTCGAATCATGTCAGGGTCGGCGTTGTCGGAGGCGGTCGCAGCGGTGCGCGCCGCGGTCGACGCCGCGGCCGGTGCTGGGGTGGATCTGCTGGGTCGTGCGGATCTGGTCGACGCCCTGGATGAGTTGGAAACGGTGTGGTGTCAGCTGCCGGCCCTGCGGCATCGGTTGTTGGCCCGTCTGCAGGTCGAGACCACCGCGAAGGAGATGGGCGCCAAGTCGTGGAATCAGGTGCTGGCGGTGCGGTGGCGGATCTCCACCGCCGAGGCGGGGCGGCGGTTGGGTGAGGCGGCGCTGCTGGGGCCGCGACACGCGTTGACCGGGGAGGCTCTGCCGCCGGTGTTGCCGGCGACCGCGGCCGCGCAGGCCCGGGGTGTGATCAACGCTGAGCATGTGGTGGTGATCGCCAAGGCGGTGGCCAAGCTGCCCGGTTTCGTCGACGCCGGCACCCGTGAGGAGTTCGAAACCGATCTGGTGCGCCTGGCGGCCGGGGCCGGACCCAAGGATGTCAGCGATGCTGCGGAGTTGGCGTTGTTCCTGCTCGATCAGGACGGCCCCGAACCCGACGACACCGAACGCGCCCGCCGCCGCGGACTGAGCAAGGGTAAGCAGCGTGGCGATGCGATGACCCCGATCAGTGGGGAGCTGACCCCCGAAGCGTGGGCGCTGATGGAGGCGATCTTCGCCAAGTACGCCGCCCCGGGCATGTGTAACCCCGACGACCCGCAACCCTGCACCTCCGGCACGCCCTCGCAGGCCCAGATCGACAACGACCACCGCAGCCTGGCCCAGCGCCAGCATGATGCGCTGGTCGCGGTGTTGCGGATCGCGCTGATGAGCGGTCAACTCGGCCAGCTCAACGGGCTGCCGGTGTCGGTGATCATCCGCACCACCCTGCAAGATCTGGAATCCCGGGCCGGGATCGGAGTCACCGGTGGGGGCACCCGCCTCCCGATCGCCGAGGTGATCCGCCTGGCCGCCCACGCCCATCACAGCCTGGCGGTGTTCGACAAGGCCACCGGGTCGGCGCTGGCGTTGTTTCGGGCCCGCCGGGTCGCCTCCCCCGCCCAGCGGATCATGCTGATCGCCCGCGACGGGGGCTGCACCAAACCCGGCTGCACCGTCGGCGCCTACGGCAGCCAAGCCCATCACGTCGTCGCCGACTGGACCGACGGCGGCAACACCAACGTCGACGAACTCGGCCTGGCCTGTGGACCCGACAACCGCGCCGTCGGCCCCGAGGGCTGGAGCACCCGGATGAACGAACGCGGCGAAGTCGAATGGATCCCCCCACCAGCGTTGGACACCGGCCAAACCCGCATCAACACCTACCACCGCCCCGAACGCCTCCTCCGACCCCCCGACCAGGAGCCGGCCTGCAGCCCAGACGCCGGCCTGCAGAGCGACGGCGGGGCCGCCGAAACCACCCCGAGCTGTCACCACGACCAGCCCGGCGACACCCCGCGGGTCGACGACGAACCGATCGACTATGAGCTGATCGGCGACGAACCGATCGACGACGAACCGATCAACGGCCAGCCGATCAACGACGCGCCGATCGACGACCAGCCGATCGACGACAAGCCGATGGACGACGCGCTGACCGACGACGCGCTGATGGCCGACGCGCCGATCGACTACGAGCTGACCGAACCATCGCCGAGCGACAACCCCAGCGAACCCGAAGAACGCGACGAACCCAGCAGCCCAGGCGACCCCGGCGAACCTGACAAACCCGACGAATCCAGTAACCCCGGCCAACCCGGCGGACCCGCACCCCCCGACGGGCAAGCCGCCTGACCGCCGTAGTGCCTCACCGCCGACAGTTCCAGCGCTGCACGGCCGAATAACCGCGCGGCTCGAGAGCCCAACAGCCGCAAGGCTTCAAGGCCGAACCGCGGAAGCGGACTCGTCTTTGGACGATGCCCATCATCGCCGAGCAGCCTGTCTGGTGTACGGGTTCTCCCGCAGCCGCGGCGGGCAGCCGCGGGAAAGTGCAGTGCAGTGACACTAGCGCTTGTGCTGCGGAGGTGGGTCACCGCGATAGAACGCGATGGTGTTGTCGGCGGCGCGGCGCGCGACCGGGGCATCCTCGCCCGAGGCCACCTGCGCCGCGTACCAACCTTCGCCGGCATCGCGGATGTACTCTCTGCCGGCTCCGGTTGTCGCCCACTGCTCTTCCTTGAAGTCGTCGGGCACCGAATCGCCGGTCTCGAGGTGAATGGCCAAGCCCAGCAGCGCCAGATCCCACCCGAGGCCGACGGCGCCGGGCCCGTACTGGGGCCACATCTCGTCACCGACCAAGGAAATGTGGTCCAGCTGCATTCGCGACTGCTCGGGGCCCTCCTCGACGATCCGCAACTCGATCCAGCTGACGCCGCCGCCGAACTCCCATGTGGCGGTGAAGGTGCGCGGCGGGTCGCAGGTGAGGATCGTGCCGGAGGCATTGCCCTCGACTTGGTACTTCCCTCCCAGGCTCAGGTCACCGTGAACCGGCGCAAACCATCTCGGCAGTCTTTCGGCGTTGGTGCACGCATCCCAGAGGTCGGCCGCGTCGGTGGAGTAGCTGCGGCTCAGCGTGACGACGTGGGCCTCGCCGGCATCGAGGGTCCGGCTGCCGACCGTACGCTGCACCGCGTTGACGTGGTGGTTGACGTCCATCAGTCCTGTCTCCCTTGATCGTTGATGTGCTCACCCATGCGTCGCTGCCGCTTGCCGCGGGCGACCTCGGTATCCAGGGCGTCCAGCCGGGGCGCCCAGAACCTGCGGAAGCGGTTCAACCATTCATCGACGTGCTGCAGCGCCGATGGATCGACGGCATACAGTCGCCGCTGCCCCTCGGGCCGTACCGTAGTGAAACCGTTGTCCCGCAGCACCTTCAGATGCTGAGAGACAGCCGGCTGGCTGATGTCGAACTCGCCTCGAATCGTCTCGGTGATGGCACCGGCCGACTGCTCACCATCGACGAGTAATTCCAGAATCCGCCGCCGCACCGGGTCGCCCAGGACGTCGAACGCGTGCACGGACCAGAAGTTACAGCCACAACTTATATAAGTCAAGGTTGATACGAATTGCTATAGCCGATTCATAAAAGACCACCAGGCACGACCACCAAGCAGGTTTGGGCCCTCGCGAAGGTCAGCCGGCTACAGCTGATCCTTCCAGCGCCTCCCGCAAGCCGCGGGTGGCCAACGCGTCGGCCAACTCATTGTCGTCGACACCCGAGTGTCCCTTGACCCAGAACCACTCGACGCGGTGTCGCGCGCAGGCCGTCTGAAGGCGCTGCCAGAGGTCGACGTTCTTCACCGGTTGCTTCGACGCGGTCACCCATCCGTTGCGCTGCCAGCCCAGCACCCATTTGGTGATGCCGTTCCGGACGTAGGTGCTGTCGGTGTAGAGGTGCACGACGACGGGTCTCGTGAGTGCCTCCAGCGCCATGATCGGCGCGGTCAATTCCATCCGGTTGTTGCTCGTGGACGCCGGCTCGCCGCCGTACAGCTCGCGGACGTGGTGGCGTTGACGCAGCACCGCGCCCCAGCCGCCGGGGCCGGGATTGGGGCGGCACCCGCCGTCGGTGTGAATGACCACGACGTCGTCATCGGCGGGGGCAGGCATGCGCCGAGAATAGGCGACCCCCGCGTTGGGACTGCGGTAGCAGCGCCGAAGTTCGAAAAGATGTCGCCGTCAGCGCATTCTCAACGCAATGGAGACACGTAAGCAGGCAGTTGGTCAGTGCCTCGCCGAGATCATCGCCGTGCGGACCGAGATGTCGAGTTCGCGGTGCCGCACCGTGGTGATCCGCCGCCCCGGTTGCACCGCGGGCTTCACCGCGGCGGTGTGCTCGCCGAAGAACTCAGCGGTGGCGTCGATGTCCGCGGTGACATAGGTGATGCCCCAGAGTGTCGATGGGCCGTCGCCGGCAGCAGCTGGTGCGCCGACGACCTCGACGATCACCTCGCCGAGCCGAAAGAAGATCTGTCGGATCGGCTGTCCTCCGAGTTCTCCGTGGCGCTCCCGGCGAGGGCGTTCGCCGACAGCCTCCATGGCCGCCACGGTGCGATCGGGGTCCGGTGACAGGAGCACGACATGGTCGATCGCGGTGACACCGTTGGGATGCTCGGCAGGCGCCGCCCGAGGGGCGTGCGTGGGCGTGCTTGCCGCCGCCGGGTTGACGTCCGCCAGCGCCGCTGAGCTGACATCCGTTGACGCGCTCACCGCCGCCGCACAGCCGTCCGAACGCACGGTGACGATGCCGTCGAGCTCGCCGGAGAACCCGGCAGGCAGCCCGCCCAACGACCAGCCGACGATTCCGCTGCCGTGGTGCGGGCCGACCAGTCGGATACGGACGCCGCCAACTCGGCAGCACGGTACGGCGTCACCGGCGGAATCGACGGTGAAGCCCGCTCGCGCCCAGGCATCTGGTGCGTCGGCGACCTGGATCTCGTCGATAGTGAGGGTCATGGTGTGCGGACCACTCTAGGACGAGGAGGTCCTCCGCTGCAGCAGCACCGAAACCGTCAGCACCATCAGGCCGGCCAGGGCGAGCAACGCGCCTGCCGCGGCGGGGGCGGTATATCCCAGCCCGGCGGCGATCACGAGACCGCCCACCCAGGCACCCGTGGCATTGCCGATGTTGAGAGCCGAATGGTTCAGCGCCGCGGCCAGCGTCTGCGCGTCGTGAGCGACATCCATGAGCCGGGTCTGCAGTGCCGGTGCCACGGCCGAACCCGCGGCGCCGACGGCGAACAGCACCGGCAGCGCCGTCCATGGACTGTGTGCGGCGAAGACGAACACCGCCAGTGCGGTACCGAGCGCGCTCATCGACAGGTACAGCGCGCGGACGACCGACCCGTCAGCGAGCCGACCACCGACGAGATTGCCGACGACCATGCCCAGGCCGAACACCATGAGCGCGACCGGAACCAGCGTGCGGGACAGTCCCGCCACATCGGTCATGGTGGTGGCGATGTAGGTGTACACGGCGAACATGCCGCCGAAGCCGATCATGCCCACCAGCAGAGCCAGCCACACCTGAGGGCGCCGAAGTGCGCCGAGTTCGGTGAGCGGGCTGGTCGAGCGCATCGTGTGCAGGTGCCGCGGCAACCAACACCACAACGCGGTCAGCGTGACCACGCCAATTGCCACGACGAGGCCGAACGCGGCACGCCAGCCCAGGGCCTGGCCGAGCCAGGACGCGGTGGGCACGCCGAGCACGGTCGCGATGGTCAAACCCGACATCACATGCGCGACTGCTTTGGCTCGGTTCTGGGGGCCCATCAGGTGGGCAGCCACCAGTGCGGCGACCCCGAAATAGGCACCGTGCGGAAGTCCGGCGAGGAAACGGGCGGCGATGAGAGTGCCATAGGAGGGTGCGAAGACGCTGGCGAGGTTGCCCAGCGTGAACACCGCCATCAACGCGAGCAGGAGCGTGCGGCGCGGCATCCGTGCGGTCAGGGCCGCAATCAGCGGTGCGCCGACGACCACGCCGAGCGCGTACGCCGAGATCACATGCCCGGCTACGGGTTCGGAGACGCCCAACCCTGTGGCGATGTCCGGCAGCAGGCCCATCGACACGAATTCGGTGGTGCCGATGCCGAATCCACCCAGAGCCAGTGCGACGACGGCCAGCCAGCGCACCACCGGGTCGGGGGCGACGACCGACAGGGAGCCCGCAGGCCGGTCGAGTGTCGCGGTCACAGGGCGCGGACGGTGGTGACTGTCGGCGTGGACAATTTCAGGGCAACCTCGGCCAACCGCTGGATTCGGTCCCAGTCCCGCCGCCGGACGGCGTCGACGGGGGCCACCCAGTCCGCGGCAACGCATCCCACGTTGGGTGAGCTGAGGTAGCGAGGCAGATCACCGGGGCTGATCCCGTCGGCCGCACAGAACCGCGCGGCCGGCGCGAAGGCGGCCAATGTCTTGAGCTGGCGAATTCCCCCGGCGGCGCCGGCCGAGTTCAACACCATGTCGGTGTAGCCGTCGTCGAGCAATTCCATGGCCTGCAGGGCGTTGGAGACGCCCGGCAGGTGCGGCAGTTCCGTGGCTCGCATCGCGTCGCGCATCGGCGCGTGCCCGACACCGGCGACCAGGAATTCGGCACCTGCGTCGCGCGCCCGGGCAGGCTGATCCAGATCGGTGACCGCAGCTGCGCCGACGATGATCTCCGGTGTCTCTGCGGCGATCCGCTCGATGGCTGCATAGCCGACAGGGTTGTCCAGGGAGACCAGGATCAGCGGTACCCCTGACCGTTCTATCGCACGGGCGACCGGTACCGCATCAGCGGCGTCGGCCAGCGAGATGACCGGCATCACCGTGGAGAGGTCCAGTAGCGAACGGGGCTCCTTCATTTGTCTTAATGTAGTACTCAGTAATGTCCTTCTCAACGCGACTTATGTACTTGAAATGCCTAAGTCGGGTGGATTAGGGTGCGGCCATGGGACTCGACCGATCGTCGTCCGCGTGGTCGGTCGGTGAGTTGTATGCGCTGATCAGGCGTAACGCGGGCCTCAGCAGGCCGGAGCTGGGAAAGCTCACGGGGTTGTCCCGCACGGCCGTGTCGGCGCGGGTGAGGGAACTCACCGCGCTGGGGCTCGTCAACGAAGGTGATCAAGCCCCGTCGACCGGTGGGCGACCGGCCGGGCTGGTGTCGTTCAATGCCTCCGCCGGTGTCGTGTTGACCGCGGCTCTCGGCGGAAGTCGGGTCCGCTTGGCGGCGTGCGATCTGGCTGGTGAGCCGCTCGCGTCGGCCGACATCGATCGGGAACCCGGCTTCGGGCCCGAGGATCTCATGCCCGACGTCGTCGCGCGCCTCGGCCAACTTCTCGCGAAGTCGGGGTACTCGCCGGCCCGGGTCTTCGGTGTCGGCTTGAGCCTGCCCGGGACGGTCGACCCGCGGCGCGGTTGCAGTGCCGACTCCCCGGTGCTGAGCGGGTGGGACGGGGTGCCGCTGGTGCCCTATCTCCGTGCGCTGACCGAAGCCCCGGTGGTCGTCGACAACGATGCCAACGTCATCGCGCTCGCCGAATGGCGATCCGGGGCGGGGCGTGGGTCCGACGATGTGCTCGTCATCAAGGCCTCGACCGGCCTGGGCGCGGGCATCATCGCCGGCGGTGCATTGCAGCGCGGCGCGATGAGGGCAGCGGGCGAGTTCGGCCACAACAAGACCACCGCAGCTGCCGGGAAAGCCTGTCGCTGCGGTGATGTCGGATGTCTGGAGGCGGTCGCCGGCGGATGGGCGCTGGTTCGCACGCTGACAGAGAGCGGCCAGGCGGTACACAATCTGCGTGACGTCGTCGAGCTGGCTCACGGTGGAGACGCGGTGGCGCGCAGACTCATCCGCGACGCAGGCCGGCATGTGGGGGAAGTGCTTGCCGCAGCGGTCAACATGCTCAACCCGGCGACGCTGATCGTCGCCGGTGATGTCGCCGGCGCCTATGACATCTTCGTCGCCGGACTGCGGGAAACGTTGTACGGCAACGCAACGGCGCTCGCCACCCGGTCTCTGCACATCGCGCCGTCAGCGCTCGGCGATCGAGGCGGGGTGCTGGGAACCGCCATGACGGTGCTCGACCACGTGCTCGGGCCGCGCGCCGTCGACGCGATGGTCACACCTTCGCGATGACGTTCTCGGCGAACATCTCCAGATTGCGGATCTTGTCGTCGAGCGGTTCGGTGTCCTGGCCGGTGATGTAGGGAATCCGGAAGCCGACGATGACGTCGGTGACGCCCTTGTCCTCCAACCGCTTGATGCCGTCGGGGGTGTAGGCATCGATCGAGATCACATGGATCTGATAGGGCCCGGTGCGTCCCTCCTCCTCGCGGAACACGGCGAGCTTCTTCAGCAGCGCATCGAGTTCCTCGGGGTCTCCACCACCGTGCATCCAGCCGTCGTTGCGCGCTGCCCGGCGCAGCGCGGCGTCGGCGTGCCCGCCGATCAGAATCGGAACGGGCTGGGAGGGCGCGGGTGTCATCTTCGTCTTGGGGATGTCGTAGAAGTCGCCGTGGTACTCGAAGTACTCCCCGGAGGTGAGTCCCCGGATGATGTCGATGCACTCGTCCATCCGCTTGCCGCGGCGGGCGTAGGGGACGTTCATCAACTCGTAGTCCTCGGGCCAGGGGCTGGTTCCGACGCCCAGGCCCAGCCGGTTGTCGAACAGCGCGGCCAGCGACCCCGCCTGCTTGGCCACCAGAGCGGGCGGCCGGATCGGCAGCTTGAGCACGAAGTGGTTGAAGTGCAGTCGTGTCGTGACCGCGCACAGCGCCGCAGTCAGCACGAACGATTCGATGAAGGCCTTGTTCTCGAGGAACTCGCGGCTGCCGTCGGGGGTGTAGGGGTATGTCGAGTCGGACTCGAACGGATAGGCGACGCTGTCGGGAATCGTCATGGCGTGGTAGCCGGCGGCCTCGGCGGCTTTGGCCAACGGGATGTAGAACGTCGGGTCGGTCATCGCCTCGGCGTAGGTGAATCGCATGACAGCCGATATTAGAACGTGTTCTAGTCCCGGGGGTGGGATCGGGCAGAGCGAATCCGGCGGCGCAGGCGGGCGGGAGGTTGGCGCTGGGGGCGGAACCGTCGCGCAGGCGGGCGGCAGGTTGGCGCTGGGGGCGACACATCGGCCGCTAGGTGATGCTCACCCCACCGTCGACGACGATCGTCTGACCGGTGACGTACCCCCCGGCCGGCGATGCCAGCCACACCAGGGTGGCCGCCAGCTCGGCCGGGTCGCCGGTGCGCCCGAGGACGGACCGTTCGATGACGCTTTCCAGGTAGCCCGGCTTGTACTGGTCGGTCATCTCGGACTGGAAGAAGCCCGGTGCAATCGCGTTGACCCGGATGCCCTTTCGCGTTCCCCACTGCTGTGCGAGGTCGCGGGTGAGGCCGGCGATCGCGGCCTTGCTGGCGCTGTAGGCCGCCTGCGGCAGACCCGCGGTCGTGATGCCGAGGACGCTCGAGATGTTGATCACCGAGCTGCCGGGCTGCATGACCCGTCCGCATGCCTGCGCCGCCCAGTACGACCCGTTGAGGTTGATGTCGACGACCGCCCTGAACTCCTCGGGCGTCTCCCGAGTCGCCGGTACCGCGGTGCCGACGCCCGCATTGTTGACCAGGACGTCGACGCGGCCGAACTCCGTCATCGCGGCGTCGACCATCGCCTGGCAGTCGGCGGGTTCGGAGACGTCGGTGGCGACAGCCAGGGCGCGGCGGCCGGCGGCGCGCACCAGCTCGCAGGTCTCCTGCAGCTTGTCCACCCGCCGGGCGGCGAGCACAAGGTCGGCGCCCGCTTCGGCGCAGGCCTGTGCGAACGAGACGCCGAGCCCGGAAGAGGCGCCGGTGACGATGACGACCTTGTCATCGAGGCGGAAGGAGTCGAGTACGGACATGACCGTCATTCGATCAAACGGTCCCGCACGCCCGGTGAGAGGGTTCGTCCCCTACCGCATGCCGTCCCGTTCCGTGAGCGGGCGAGTTGGCACCCGCACCCTCGTCCGTGAGCGCACGCCGTCCCGGTCGGTGAGGGGGCGTGTTGGCGCCCGACACTCCGGGGCGCGGGCGTGCAACAGCGCACGTTCGCGGCCGCGGGAAGGCAGTATTTCCGCCATGGGTCCGTTTCTGTTGCGCGCCGCGCTCACCGGGGTCGCGCTGTGGGTGGTGACGCTCATCGTGCCGGGCATCGCGTTCGTCGGTGGTGACTCCACGATCGCCCGGGTGGGGGTCATCTTCGTCGTCGCGGTGGTGTTCGGTCTGGTCAATGCGGTGATCAAACCCGTGGTGCAGATCGTGTCGATCCCGCTGTACATCCTCACACTGGGTCTCATCCACGTCGTGATCAATGCGTTCATGCTCTGGATCGCCGCGTGGATCACCGAGCACACGACCCACTGGGGGTTGGCCATCGACCAGTTCTGGTGGACGGCGATCTGGGCCGCGATCGTGCTGTCGATCGTCTCGTGGGTGCTGTCGCTGGTCGTCAGGGCAGACTGAACTCATGCCTGAACTGCCCGAGGTCGAAGCGCTCGCCGACCACCTGCGTCGCCACGCGGTCGGGTTGACCGTCGGCCGCGTCGACGTGGGAGCGCTGTCCGTGCTCAAGACGTTCGATCCGCCGGTGTCGGCGCTGGCCGGTCAACCGGTCACGGCGGCGAACCGGTGGGGCAAGTACCTCGGTATGCAGGCCGGCGAGCTTCATCTCATCACGCACCTGTCGCGGGCCGGATGGTTGCGCTGGTCGGACAAGCTCAGCGCGGCGCCGCTCAAGCCGGGCAAGGGGCCGATTGCGTTGCGGGTGCACCTGAGCAAGCCGGGCGGGGACGACGCCGGGACTGGCGGGGTCGGCTTCGACCTGACCGAGGCCGGCACCCAGAAGCGTCTCGCGGTCTGGCTGGTCACCGATCCGATGGCCGTGCCCCAGATCGCGGCCCTCGGCCCGGATGCGCTGACGCTGGACCCGCAGGGTCTGGCCGAGGCGCTCACCGGCAACACCGGCCGGATCAAGACCGTCATCACTGATCAGAAGGTGATCGCCGGGATCGGCAACGCATACAGCGACGAAATCCTGCACGTGGCGCGGCTCTCGCCGTTCGCGACGGCCAACAAGCTCACCGACGCGCAATTGGCGGCCCTGCACGACGCGATGATCTCGGTGCTGACCGACGCGGTGACCAGGTCCGTGGGTCAGCAGGCCGCCACGCTGAAGGGGGAGAAGCGTGCGGGCCTGCGCGTGCACGCCCGAACCGGCCTGCCATGCCCGGTGTGCGGCGACACTGTGCGTGAGGTGTCGTTTGCCGACAAGTCGTTCCAGTACTGCCCGACCTGTCAGACCGGTGGCAAGATCCTCGCCGATCGGCGCATGTCCAAACTGCTGAAGTAGCGTAGAGGGCGTCCGAGCGACTTGTTCAACCAAGTTATTCTGCTGGCATGACTCGGCAGAAGATCCTGATCACCGGCGCCAGCAGCGGACTCGGCGCCGGGATGGCGCGCCAGTTCGCGGCCAAGGGGCGGGACCTGGCCCTGTGCGCCCGGCGCCTGGACAACCTCGACGAGCTCAAGGCCGAGTTGACGGCTCGCCACCCCGACATCACGGTGGCCATCGCGGCGCTCGACGTCAACGACCACGATCAGGTTCCCAAGGTCTTCGCGGAGCTGTCCGAGGAGATCGGCGGCCTCGACTGCGTCATCGTCAACGCCGGTATCGGCAAGGGTTACCCACTCGGCGGCGGCAAGCTCTGGGCCAACAAGGCCACGATCGAGACCAATCTGGTTGCCGCGCTGGTGCAGATCGAGACGGCGCTGGAGATGTTCAAGGCGTCGGGCCACGGGCATCTGGTGCTGGTGTCCTCGGTGCTGGGCAATGTCGGCGTCCCCGGGGTCAAGGCTGCGTATTCGGCCAGCAAGGCCGGCGTGACGTCGCTGGGTCAGTCGTTGCGTGCGGAGTATCCGTCGTCTGGCCCGATCAAGGTCACGGTGTTGGAGCCGGGCTACATCGAGTCGGAGATGACTGCGAAGTCGAACTCCACCATGCTCATGGTGGACAACGAGACCGGCGTGAAGGCGATGGTGGAGGCCATCGAGAAGGAGAAGGGCCGTGCCGTCGTTCCGGCCTGGCCGTGGTGGCCGCTGGTCGAGGTGATGAAGCTGCTGCCGCCACGCCTCACGAAGCGCTTCGCCTGACCGGCTTCTCCAGCTGGAGTTGTCTTCGCGAACGCGCGTGTCCGCACGCTGCCGTGTGGTGTGTCGCGTGTGCAGCGTGCGGTCGGCGGCGAACACTCGGGATATGCCATCGTGAGCGACGCGCCGCAGTGAAGACAGTCGCATCGCCAAGTCGAACTTTGAACACCTTGACAGAGTGTTGGGTTTTCCCAATGATGAGTTAGGTGAGCCCGGTACGACGCGGGGAAACATTCCCCATCCACAACCGCATCGGTGTGCTGCGCGCCGAACGGGCGATGACCCGGGCGCAGCTCGCGGAGCTGATCGACGTCAACCCCCAGACCGTGGGGGCGCTCGAGCGGGGCGACCATTATCCGAGTCTGGATCTGGCGTTCCGGATCTGCGCGGTGTTCGACCTGCCCGTCGAAGCGGTCTTCTCTCGGGAACCCTTCACGCCGCTGTCCGCCGAGCTCTACCGAAAAGATCTACGACCTCGCGGAGGGAAAACCGATGTCTGACGCGAACCTGCTCGACCGCTACCAGGACTACCGGACCCGGCAATTTGCGAAACGTGAACGGACATACGCCCATTCGCTGCCGAAATGGCGCACGCGCAGCCGCCGTCGCCTGCTGGTGACGGCGTTGGGGGCCACGTTCGCGTTCATGTTCGCGGTCAGTGTGATGTGCGCATTCGGTATCGAATGGGCTCCGTTGTTGTGGTTGCCCGCCTGCGCGCTGTTCTTCCCGATGTGGCTGATGCTGCAAATCGTCTCCGGCCGACAGGGTGACGCCCCCGACGCCGCCCTCGATGAATACGAGTTGGCGCAGCGAAACAACGCCCGGTCCATCGGGCTGACGATCACGCAGAACCTGATGCTGGTGCCGATCTTCTACCTGATCTTCGGCTCCGTCATCACTGGCGGCACCGACACCGACATGGCCTACGCCGGCGGTTTGATGGCGCTGACGGTGCTGCTGGTCGGAGGGTGCAGCCCAGCGATGATCCTCGGCTGGTCCCGCCCGGACGACGAGTGACAGCGGGCGCCGATCGAGCGCGCGCGAAATGCCATGGGACGCGGCGCGTCGCTGTGCAGACGCGCGCGCTCGCGGGCTTTCCGGCTGACGGGGCCGCAGCTCGCGGGAGCGCCGGCTCGCGGACCTTCTGGCTAGCGCAGATTATGCCGTTCGGCCCCGCTCGGTGCGATAGCGGCGCACCAGGGTGTCGGTGGACGAATCAGTCTGCTCGGCAGGCGATGCGTCGTCGGTCAGCACCGGCAGCAGGGCCTTGGCCTGGGTCTTACCCAGCTCCACACCCCACTGGTCGAATGAGTCGATACCCCAGATGACGCCCTCGACGAAGACCTGATGCTCGTAGAGCGCCACCAACTGGCCGACCACCGACGGAGTCAGCTTCGTCGCCAGAATCGAGGTGCTTGGCCGGTTACCGGGCATGACCTTGTGCGGCACCACCTCCGAAGCTGTTCCCTCGGCAGCGATCTCGTCGGCAGTCTTGCCGAACGCCAACACCTGGGTCTGGGCGAAGAAGTTACTCATCAACAGGTCGTGCATGCTGCCGTCGCCGTCCGCGGTGGCCAGGTCGTCGGTCGGCTCACTGAACCCGATGAAGTCGGCCGGGATCAGCCGAGTGCCCTGATGGAGCAGCTGATAGAACGCGTGCTGGCCGTTGGTGCCCGGCTCACCCCAGAAGATCTCACCGGTGCCGCTGGTCACCGGGGTGCCGTCGGCGCGGACCGACTTACCGTTGGACTCCATGGTCAGCTGCTGCAGATAGGCGGCGAATCGGGCCAGGTCGTTCGAATACGGCAGCACCGCACGGGTTTCCGCACCGAAGAAGTTGTTGTACCAGAGCCCGATCAGGCCCAGCAGCACCGGAGCGTTGGCGTCCAGCGGTGCGGTCCGGAAGTGCTCGTCGACCAGATGAAAGCCGGCCAGGAACTCCGCGAACCGCTCTTTGCCGATCGCGGCCATCACCGACAGGCCGATGGCCGAGTCCACCGAATACCGCCCGCCGACCCAATCCCAGAAACCGAACATGTTCTCGGTGTCGATACCGAACTCGTCGACCAGCTTCGCGTTCGTCGACACCGCGACGAAGTGCTTGGCCACGGCCGCGTCACCGAGCGCGTCGATCAGCCACCGGCGTGCCGCCGTCGCGTTGGTCAACGTCTCCAGCGTCGAGAACGTCTTGGAGGCGATGACGAAAAGTGTTGTCGCCGGGTCCAGCCCGTGGAGCTTGGCGACCAGGTCGGCAGGGTCGACGTTGGAGACGAACCGGGCCGAGATGCCGGCATCGACGTAGTGACGCAATGCCTGATAGACCATGACCGGTCCGAGGTCGGAACCGCCGATGCCGATGTTCACCACGGTGGTGATGCGCTCACCGGTCGCGCCGCGCCACTCGCCGCTGCGCAGCCGGTCGGTGAACTCACCCATCCGGTCGAGCACCTCGTGCACGTCCGACACCACGTCCTGCCCGTCGACGGTCAACGCCGCGTCCCTGGGCAGTCGCAGCGCGGTGTGCAGCACCGCCCGGTCTTCGGAGGTGTTGATATGCGAGCCGGAGAACATCGCGTCGCGCTTGGATTCCAGTTCGGCTGCCCGTGCCAGATCGATCAGCAGATCGAGCGTCTCCCGGGTGACGCGGTGCTTGCTGTAGTCGATGTACATGTCGCCGACGGTCAACGCCAACTCGGAACCGCGGGCGGAATCCTCGGCGAAAAGCTCACGCAAGCTCGTGGTGGCGACGTCGGCGTGATGGCGGGACAGTGCCTGCCATGCGGTCGTGGCAGTGATGTCAGAACCCATGTTCAGAACCCTAGTGCGGCCAAGCCGACGAAGGGGTAAATGATGGAGGTATGGATACTTCCGCACTGCTGGAATCGGTACCGACCGGGCTGTGGATCGGTGGGCAGGAACGCGCGTCCTCGTCGACGTTCAACGTGCTCGACCCCTCCGACGACCAGGTGCTGACCGCCGTCGCCGACGCCACGGCGGAGGACGCCGCTGCCGCACTGGACGCCGCCTGTGAGGTGCAGGCGGAGTGGGCCGCGACCCCGCCGCGCAAACGGGGCGAGATTCTGCGCTCGGTGTTCGAGGCCATCACCGAGCGCGCCGACGACATCGCCGCCCTGATGACACTCGAAATGGGCAAGGTCGTCGCCGAGAGCAAGGGTGAGGTCACCTACGGGGCCGAGTTCTTCCGCTGGTTCGCCGAGGAGGCGGTACGCATCGACGGCCGGTTCACCCCGAGCCCTGCCGGTAACGGCCGCATCATGGTCACAAAGCAGCCGGTGGGTCCCTGCTACGCGATCACACCGTGGAACTTCCCGCTCGCCATGGGCACCCGCAAGATGGGCCCGGCGTTCGCCGCGGGCTGCACGATGATCGTCAAGCCGGCCCAGGAGACGCCGCTGACGATGTTGCTTCTGGCCAAGCTCATGGACGAGGCCGGGTTGCCCAAGGGCGTGCTGTCGGTGTTGCCGACCAGCAATCCCGGTGCGGTCACCGAAGCGCTGATCAACGACGGCCGGCTGCGCAAGCTCACCTTCACCGGATCGACCGGCGTGGGCAAGGCGCTGGTCAAGCAGTCGGCGGACAAGCTGCTGCGGACGTCGATGGAGCTCGGTGGCAACGCACCTTTCGTGGTGTTCGACGACGCCGACGTCGACGCCGCGGTGGACGGCGCGATCCTGGCCAAGATGCGCAACGGCGGTGAGGCGTGCACCGCAGCCAACCGGTTCCACGTGGCGAACGCGGTGCGCGAGGAGTTCACCGAGAAGTTCGTCAAACGGATGAGCGAGTTCACCCTCGGCAAGGGGCTCGACGAGTCGGCCACCCTCGGTCCGCTCATCAACGCCAAGCAGGTCAACACGGTGACGGAACTCGTCTCCGATGCCGTGTCGCGCGGCGCGACGGTTGCCATCGGCGGCGTCGCCCCCGGGGGACCCGGACATTTTTACCCGGCCACCGTGCTGACCGACGTGCCCGCCGACGCCCGAATCCTCAAGGAGGAGGTGTTCGGTCCGGTGGCCCCGATCGCCGGGTTCGACACCGAGGAGGAGGGCATCGCGGCGGCCAACGACACCGAATACGGGTTGGCGGCCTACGTCTACACCCAATCGCTGGACCGGGCGCTGCGCGTCGCCGAAGGTGTGCAGTCCGGCATGGTGGGCGTCAACCGGGGTGTGATCTCCGACGCGGCCGCGCCTTTCGGCGGCATCAAGGAGTCCGGCTTCGGAAGAGAAGGCGGCAGTGAGGGGATCGAGGAGTACCTCGACACCAAGTACATCGCCCTCACCAAATAGTCGGCTCGCCGACGGGACCAAATAGTCGGCTCGCCGGCGGGAGCACGTAGCCGGCCAACCGGCAGGACCGGATAGCCGCGCGCCTCCCCGGTCGGGTCCTTGCGAACACATAAACTTCCTTGCTCGACAGCAGCAAGGAGGGCCCTTCAACGTGATCGACGGCCGAGCCGTCAAAACCGGCACTGCTCTGGGTGCGGCGCCGATCCGCGTGGGGCCGCACCGCTACGTCAGCCCGGGTCGTGGCATCGCTGCGCTCGACGGTGTCCGAGCCATCGCGGTCGCGCTGGTGCTCGCCGACCACGGCGGCGTCCCGGGCATGTCCGGCGGATTCCTCGGCGTCGACGTGTTTTTCGTGCTGAGTGGTTTCTTGATCACCTCGCTGCTGCTCGACGAGGTCGGTCGCACCGGCCGGATCGGTTTGAAAGGCTTCTGGATTCGCCGGGCGCGGCGGTTGCTGCCTGCGCTGATCGTCATGGTGCTGGCAGTGGTGACCGCGCGCGAACTGTTCGCCGCAGAGGCCACCGCCAACGTGCGCGACGAAGCCGTGGCCGCCCTGTTCTGGATGTCCAACTGGCTCTTCGTCGCCCAACACACCGACTACTTCAGCCACGGGGCGCCACCGTCGCCGTTGCAGCACACGTGGTCGCTGGCCGTCGAAGAGCAGTACTACCTGCTGTGGCCGCTGATGGTGACGGCTGTGGTCGCGGGACTCGCGGCGCTGGCCTACCGTCGCGGCACGCCACTGACCCCGCGCGCGCTGCGCACGGCGGTGTTCGTCCTCGCCTGCGCCGGGGTGGTCGCGTCGGCGACGGCCAGCATGATGCTGGCCGCGGACGCGTCGCTGAATCGCGTGTACTTCGGCACCGACACCCGCGTTCAGGCGTTGCTCGTCGGCGCCGCCGCCGCGGCTCTGCTGGTGCGGGACTGGCGCGGTCTGGCCAGCGGGGCCACAGTGCTGCGCTCCCGCTGGACCCGTTGGACGGCCCGGCTGCTGCCCGCGCTCGGGTTGGTGGTGCTCGTGCTGGCCGCTCACGGTGCCACCGGCAGCGCCGAGGAGTTCCGGCACGGCCTGCTGATCACGGTGGCGTTGGCCGCTGTGCTGGTCATCGCGCCGGTGGCGCTCGATCAGGAGGGCCCCGTCGCGCGGTTGTTGTCGACCGGGCCGCTGGTGGGCCTCGGCGCAATCTCCTACGGGGTCTACCTCTGGCACTGGCCGATCTTCCTGCTGGTCAACGGCGAGCGCACCGGGGTGACGGGCTGGCAGTTGTTCGCGCTGCGCTGTGCGGCGACCCTCGCCGTCGCCGCGATCTCCTGGTGGCTGATCGAACAGCCGATCCGGGAGTGGCGGCCGGTCTCCGTGCCGATGCTGCCGCTGGCTGCCGCCTCGGCGGCGACCGCGGCGATGGTGGCGATGACGATCGTGCCGGTGCAGCTGACTCGCCAGACACCGGAGCCGGGACCACTGGTCGATTCGGCGGCGTTGGTGGCGCCCGAGGTCCCTGTCGAGGTCGCACCGCCACCGCGTCCCGGCGCGCCCGGCGACATGCGGGTGGCGGTGTTCGGGGACTCGATCGCGTGGACGCTGATGCGGTATCTGCCGGCGACGCCCGGCGTGCATTTCGCCGATTACACGACCATCGGTTGCGGCATCGCCCGCGGCGGCCCGTACGAATACGTCGGTCAAGAGCTCGACCAGAAGCCGGAGTGTGACGCCTGGCCCAGCCGGTGGAGTCAGCGGATCTCCTACGAGCGCCCGGACGTGGTGCTGTTGATCGTCGGTCGGTGGGAGATCGTCGACCGCATGAACGAGGGACGCTGGACGCACATCGGAGACGAAGCCTATGACTCGTATCTGCGGGCCGAGCTCCGGCGTGCGCTCGACATCCTCGGCTCGACCGGGGCGCGCATCGTCGTCACCACCGAGCCGTACAACCGGCGCGCCGAGAAGCCCGACGGCAGCCTCTACCCCGAAGACCACCCGGAGCGGGTCGACACCTGGAACGAGCTGCTGCGCGGTGTCGTCGACGACCGGCCCAACGTGACCGTGGCCGATCTGAACGAGAAGCTGAGCCCCAACGGCTACTACACCACCAAGGTCGACGGCATCCGGATGCGCAGCGACGGGGTGCACCCCACCCCGGAGGCGGTGGAGTGGCTCACCCCGTGGCTGGTGGAGGCGATACAGCCGAAGTGACGCTCGAGTGGCCTCGGTGCGTCTACCGGCGATGACGCGTAGGCAGCACGCCGACGGCGTGTGCGATCAGTGCCCGAGGCGGCCGCGGCCCAGGCGCAGCAGCAGCATCGCGAGGTTCTTGCCCTCCGCGCCGAGCACGCTGTAGCGCTCGATGACCTTCATCTCCCGGCTGTGCACCAGCCGCGTGCCGCCCGAGGCCATGCGTGCCTTGCCGATCAGCTGTGAGACCTGGGTCCGCCGTTGCACCGCCTCGAGGATCGCGGCGTCGAGCCGGTCGATCTCCTGGCGCAGGGCATCGATGTCCGAGGCGTCGAGCTCCTGGGAGGGGTCCGAGGAGGCTGCAGCGGTTTCCATCGTCGTCATCTCGTGATTCTCCGAATTTCCGTTGTGTGAAGGGTCTGGTCTCATCCGGTTTCGGGCCTCACACAAGAAACGAGCCCCGGATCCGGAAGCGGACCGCGGGGCTCTGGGAAGCAGCTAGACCACGGGCACCGCTGGCCGGTACCCGTAGAAAAATCGGCGCTGAGCCCCTCGGGTGAGGAGCGAGTTGCCGGGCTGCGCGTTGAGCACCCAACGAGTGTGCCACTACCTGCCGTGCCAGCGCAAAGAGTGTCGGTTCACAGCGGTAGGTTTGTCCGCATATGACTGCACCTTTTCCGATGACGTCCCCGGCGAGCGACACCGATCAGCTGCTGGACGGGTTGAACCCGCAGCAGCGCCAGGCGGTGTTGCACGAGGGGAGCCCGTTGTTGATCGTCGCCGGCGCCGGTTCGGGAAAGACGGCGGTGCTCACCCGCCGCATCGCCTACCTGCTGGCCGCTCGCGACGTGGGGGTGGGGCAGGTGCTGGCCATCACGTTCACCAACAAGGCCGCCGCGGAGATGCGCGAGCGTGTGGTGGGTCTGGTGGGTCCGCGGGCGCGCAGCATGTGGGTGTCGACGTTCCACTCGACGTGTGTGCGGATCCTGCGCAACCAGGCCTCGCTGGTGGCCGGGCTGAATTCGAACTTCTCGATCTACGACGCCGACGATTCACGCCGCCTGCTGCTGATGATCGGCAAGGACATGGGGCTGGACACCAAACGCCATTCCCCTCGGTTGCTGGCCAACGGCATCTCGAACCTGAAGAACGAGTTGATCGGGCCCGAGCAGGCCGCCGCCGAGGCATCCGAGGCGGCCGATGATCTGGCTCGCGTCATCGCCGAGGTGTACGCCGAGTATCAGCGCCGGCTGCGGGCGGCCAACGCGCTGGATTTCGACGACCTGATCGGTGAGACGGTGGCGGTGCTGCAGGCCTTCCCGCAGATCGCCCAGTACTACCGGCGCCGATTCCGGCACGTCCTGGTCGACGAATACCAGGACACCAACCATGCCCAGTACGTGCTGGTGCGCGAACTGGTGGGAGTGGGCGCGCCCGACACCGACACGGTGCCGCCGGCCGAGTTGTGCGTGGTCGGCGACGCCGATCAGTCCATCTACGCGTTCCGCGGTGCGACGATCCGCAACATCGAAGACTTCGAACGCGACTTTCCCGACGCGACAACGATTCTGCTCGAGCAGAACTACCGGTCCACCCAGACGATCCTCAACGCGGCCAACTCCGTCATCGCGCGCAACACCGGTCGGCGCGAGAAGCGGCTGTGGACCGACTCCGGTCAGGGTGAGCTGATCGTCGGATACGTCGCCGACAATGAACACGACGAGGCCCGGTTCGTCGCGCAGGAGATCGACGCCCTGTCCGATTCCGTCGGCGACTTCTCCTACAACGACGTCGCGGTCTTCTACCGCACCAACAACTCCTCCCGGGCGATCGAGGAGGTGTTCATCCGCGCCGGCATCCCTTACAAGGTCGTCGGGGGAGTGCGCTTCTACGAGCGCCGCGAGATTCGCGACATCGTGGCCTACCTGCGAGTACTGGACAACCCCGGCGATTCGGTCAGCATGCGGCGCATCCTGAACACCCCGCGCCGTGGTATCGGCGACCGGGCCGAGGCCTGTGTGGCCGTGCACGCCGAGAACACCGGTCTGAACTTCAACGACGCACTGGTTGCGGCCGCCGAGGGCCGGGTGCCGATGCTCAACACGCGGGCAGAGAAGGCGATCGCGGGGTTCGTCGGGCTGCTCGACGAACTGCGGGGCATGCTGGACGGGGAGTTGGGCGAACTCGTCGAGGCGGTGCTGGATCGCACCGGCTATCGCGCCGAACTCGAATCGTCGAACGACCCGCAGGACCTCGCGCGGCTGGACAACCTCAACGAATTGGTCAGCGTCGCCCACGAATTCAGCATCGACCTCGCGAACGCGCGAGCACTGGCCGATGAGGACGGTGCGGAGCCGGTGGACGAGGACATCCCGGACACCGGCGTGCTCGCCGCGTTCCTCGAACGGGTCTCGCTGGTCGCCGACGCCGACGACATCCCCGAGCACGGTGCAGGCGTGGTCACGATGATGACGTTGCACACGGCCAAGGGACTGGAGTTCCCGGTGGTGTTCGTCACCGGATGGGAGGACGGCATGTTCCCGCACATGCGCGCGCTCGGTGATCCGGTGGAGTTGTCCGAGGAGCGGCGGCTGGCCTACGTCGGCATCACCCGGGCCCGCCAGCGGCTGTATCTGAGCCGGGCGAAGGTGCGCTCGTCCTGGGGGCAGCCGATGCTCAACCCCGAGTCGCGGTTCCTGCGCGAGATCCCCCAGGAGCTCATCGACTGGCGCCGCACCGAGCAGCCGGCGTCGTCGCTGTCGGCACCGGTGAGCGGCGCGGGCCGGTTCGGTACGCCGCGCCCGTCGCCGATGCGCCCGGCGGCCGCCAAACGCCCGCTGCTGGTGCTCGAACCCGGCGACCGCGTCACCCACGACAAGTACGGGCTGGGCCGGGTCGAGGAGGTCTCGGGCGTCGGTGAGTCCGCGATGTCGCTGATCGACTTCGGCAGCGCGGGCCGGGTGAAGCTGATGCACAACCACGCGCCGGTGGCCAAGCTGTAGCTCCGAGTCAGCCGGACCGGTTCCAGGTGCCGGTGGCGGGCAGCAGCGCGGCCACGATCGACGCCAGGGGCAGCACCGGCATGGCGTAGACGAGCGCGGGCAGCGCCGCCCCCGCCACGAACAGGCTCGCGAAGATGAGCAGTGCGATGACCGCACCCACCACCACCAACAGCCGTCCGTTGCGCTGGCGTAACAGCAGGGCGATGACCCCGGCGATGGTGGCTGCTGCGGAAATGGTGGTGAGGAAGCCCACCGCGACGCAGAACAACGGATCGGTCGCCCACCAGCCGGTGATCAGATCGGTGGCGATGACGGCCGTTGCCCATCCCGAGACGATGCTGGCCACCGAGGTCGCGATCGCCGAGGTCGGGTCCGCCCGAGCCGCGCGGGACGGACCGACGGCGATCGGTTTGGCCCGGGGCACGATCTGGGTAGCAGGATCGTCGACGGCGGGTTGGGCACCGGTGGGGTGTCGGCGGATCAGACCGGTGGGCGGTTCCGGTCCAGTAGGCGGTCCCGCTCCGGCGGGCGGAGCGGGCCTGATCGGTGGTTGCGGCCCCGGCGCTGGGACCCATCCGGTCGGTGGGTCCGACGTCGGTGGGTCCGACTGGGTCGGTGGTCGCGAGACGGCCGGTTGCGCCCCGGTGTTCGACGGGGCGCGGCGCAGAATGCGGGTGCTGTCGTCGCTGTCCGGTGAGGTGTCTCCGTCGGCCACTCAGCCAACGTAGCTGCCGGGCGTGAGCCCGTGCTTGGCCAGCCAGCCGACCGGGTCCACCCGGTCGGTGCCGTTGAGGTGCACCTCGAAGTGACAGTGGGGTCCGGTCGAGTTGCCGGTGTTGCCCATCTTGGCGATCTGGTCGCCGGCCATGACCCGTTCCCCGACGTTGACCAGAACGGCGCTGTTGTGGCCGTACAGGGTGACAGTTCCGTCGGCGTGGCGCAGCTTGACCATGTTGCCGTAGCCGCCCTGGTAGCCGGCCGAGATCACGACGCCGTCGGCGGCGGCGAGAATCGGCGTACCGATGGCGTTGGCGATGTCGATGCCGGCGTGCAGCACGCCCCAGCGGTAGCCGAACCCGGAGGTCCACACCCCGCGGGTCGGCATCACGAACTGCGGGCGGATCAGGCGGGCTTCGCGTTCGGCGCGTTCCTGGGCGTAGGCGGCGGCTTTGGTGATCTCTTCGGCGTGTATCGCGGAGTTGACGGCGGGAGCCACCGTGACCACCTGCATGCCGTCGACGGACCCGGTGATGGTCGCTCCGCCGGTCGACGTCTGGTCGGCGGCCAGCACGGTGCTCTCAGAGCTCTGCTGGGTGCTGTTGGACATCGTGTAGGCGCCGGCGGCGGTCGCCCCCACTGCCATGGCCGCGACCATCAGGCGGCCCTTGATCGGCACCTCGGGCTTGCGGTGCGCGGCGCGGTGCCCGCGCATGTCGATGACGTCGGTGGTGGCGGTGCCGTCGCTCAGGTCGGTGTGGCTGTCCCGGTAGGCGTGGGTGCGGCGCTCGGCGCGCGGCTCGGCCCGGAACTCCGAGGGGACCGCCAGCTGCAGCGGCGCGAGATCGTCGGTGTCATGCAGGTCGTCGAGCTCGGGGGCGGCGATGACCTGCGATTCCTTGTCGAACGCGGCCTGCGAGAGCATGTCGAGCTCGGCCAGATCCCCGAATTCATTGAACGGGATGATGTCCGTGACCTCGGACGGGCTTTCGGACGGAACAGGTGCCACAACGGCTGCAGTTGTCCGGCGCGCGCGATGCTGAGGCAACCTGAGGAGTCCTTAATTCGTCGTGAGCCGCATGGGCCGTCGTGATCGGACCGTTATCTAGACCACAGGGACGTTAACCAAATCCCAATACTTGTGGCAACCCGAGACGATAGTCCCTCGCCGAATGTGACCTGAATCACCGCAGGGGGCCCGGTGAGATCGACCACATGAGAGGTGGGCGGTGGCGACCGGCCGCGCTCGTGTGGATAAAGTTCCTCCGGAGCCCGTCGGGCACAAAACTTTCTACCGTCGACGCAGACAGGGATGTTCCGGAGTCCATGGATCTCTTCGAGTATCAGGCGAAAGAGCTGTTCGCCAAGCACAACGTTCCCACCACCCCGGGCCGGGTGACCGACTCGGCCGACGACGCCAAGGCGATCGCCACCGAGATCGGCCGGCCCGTCATGGTCAAGGCCCAGGTCAAGACCGGTGGCCGCGGCAAAGCCGGTGGCGTGAAGTACGCCGCCACCCCCGATGACGCATTCACCCACGCGTCCAACATTCTGGGCCTGGACATCAAGGGTCACGTGGTCAAGAAGTTGCTGGTCGCCGAGGCCAGCGACATCGCCGAGGAGTACTACATCTCCTTCCTGCTGGACCGCGCGAACCGCACCTACCTGGCGATGTGCTCGGTCGAGGGTGGCGTGGAGATCGAAGAGGTCGCCGCCACCAAGCCCGACCGCCTGGCCCGCATCCCCGTCGACGCGACCAAGGGTGTCGACGAGGCGTTCGCCCGGGAGATCGCCGAGAAGGGCCACCTGCCCGCCGAGGTGCTCGACGCCGCGGCCGTGACGATCGCCAAGCTGTGGGAGGTGTTCGTCTCCGAGGACGCCACCCTGGTCGAGGTCAACCCCCTGGTCCGGACGCCGGACGACCAGATCCTGGCGCTGGACGGCAAGGTCACCCTCGACGCCAACGCCGACTTCCGCCACCCCGAGCACGCCGAGTTCGAGGACCGCGACGCCACCGATCCACTCGAGCTCAAGGCCAAGGAGAACGACCTCAACTACGTCAAGCTCGACGGTGAGGTCGGCATCATCGGCAACGGCGCGGGGCTGGTGATGTCCACCCTCGACGTCGTCGCCTACGCCGGTGAGAAGCACAACGGGGTCAAGCCCGCCAACTTCCTCGACATCGGCGGCGGCGCGTCGGCCGAGGTGATGGCCAACGGGTTGGACGTGATCCTGGGCGACGAGCAGGTCAAGAGCGTCTTCGTCAACGTGTTCGGCGGCATCACCGCCTGCGACGCGGTCGCCAACGGCATCGTCAACGCGCTCAAGATCCTCGGTGACGAGGCCAACAAGCCGCTCGTGGTGCGCCTCGACGGCAACAACGTCGACGAGGGCCGCCGGATTCTGGCCGAGGCCAACCATCCTCTGGTCATCCAGGCCGACACCATGGACTCCGGCGCCGACAAGGCCGCCGAGCTGGCGAACAAGTAGGGGCGCAACAGAATGTCAATCTTCCTCAACAAGGACTCCAAGGTCATCGTCCAGGGCATCACCGGCGGCGAGGGCACCAAGCACACCAAGCTGATGCTCAAGGCCGGCACCCAGATCGTCGGCGGCGTCAACGCGCGCAAGGCCGGCACGACCGTCACGCATGAAGACAAAGACGGCAAGGAGATCGAACTGCCGGTGTTCGGCAGCGTCGCCGAGGCCATGAAGGAGACCGGCGCCGACACCTCGATCGCGTTCGTGCCGCCGAAGTTCGCCAAGGACGCCATCATCGAGGCGATCGACGCCGAGATCCCGCTGCTGGTGGTCATCACCGAGGGCATCCCGGTGCAGGACACCGCGTACGCGTGGGCCTATAACGTCGAGAAGGGGCAGAAGACCCGCATCATCGGCCCCAACTGCCCGGGCATCATCACCCCTGGTGAGTCGCTGGTCGGCATCACGCCGAACAACATCACCGGCAAGGGTCCGATCGGTCTGGTGTCGAAGTCGGGCACGCTGACCTACCAGATGATGTACGAGCTGCGCGATCTCGGGTTCTCCACCGCCATCGGCATCGGCGGCGACCCGGTCATCGGCACCACCCACATCGACGCCATCGAGGCGTTCGAGAAGGATCCCGAGACCAAGGTCATCGTCATGATCGGCGAGATCGGTGGTGACGCCGAGGAGCGTGCCGCCGACTACGTCAAGGCCAACGTCTCCAAGCCGGTGGTCGGCTACGTCGCGGGCTTCACCGCGCCGGAGGGCAAGACCATGGGCCACGCGGGGGCCATCGTGTCGGGGTCGTCGGGCACCGCTGCCGCCAAGAAGGAGGCCCTCGAGGCCGCCGGCGTGAAGGTGGGCAAGACACCGTCGGAGACGGCCAGGCTCGCCCGCGAGATCCTCGAATCGCAGTAGGCGTCCGGCGAGCGTACGGATTGTGACGAAAATCCTCGATTTCCCGTCACAAACCGTACGGTCGCGACGCTGATTTCGTCATCCGACATCGCACACGTGTCTCCGCGCGTGTGCGATGTCGCGTTTCAGGCACCGGCACCCGTTTCAGGTACCGGCACCCGTTTCAGGTACCGGCACGCGTCTCAGGGGCCGGCACCCGTTTCAGGGGCCGGCACGCGTCTCAGGGGCCGGCACCCGTTTCAGGTACCGGCACGCGTCTCAGGCACGGGCGCACGTCTCAGGTACCGGCACGTGTCTCAGGTACCGGCCACCCGTCTCAGGCACGGGCACGCGTCTCAGGCACCGGCACACGCTGTGATCCGCCGCCCCGAGTCGCCCGACAGGAACACGTTCTATTAGCCTCTCGAAGTAACTCAAGAGGAGCTGAACATGGCAGTTGACGAGCGCACACCGGTCATCATCGGCGTGGGGCAGTTCACCGAACGCATCGACGACCCCGACTACCGGGGCATGTCCGCAGTCGAGCTGGCCACCGCCGCCGCCCGCGCGGCGCTGCAGGACACCGACGCCGACGCTGCGCAGGTGGCCGCCGCCATCGACACGGTGTTCGGGCTGCGGCAGTTCGAGATCTCCGGGCCGATGCCGGCCGTGCTGGGGAAGTCGAACAACTATCCCCGTTCGG
This sequence comes from Mycobacterium sp. G7A2, assembly GCF_041902445.1. Classification (NCBI taxonomy): domain Bacteria; kingdom Bacillati; phylum Actinomycetota; class Actinomycetes; order Mycobacteriales; family Mycobacteriaceae; genus Mycobacterium; species Mycobacterium sp. G7A2. The sequence goes on from NZ_CP169251.1 coordinate 1,226,203, forward strand.
TCATGCGACGCATCGGCGGTGACCCGGCCCGGGTGGTGCTGGAACCGGTGGGCGGGCAGAGCCCGCAGAAGCTCGTCACAGAGGCGGGCAACACCATCGTCGCCGGCGAGGCCGACGTAGTGATGATCATGGGCTCCGAGGCCGGCTCCACCGCCAAGTACTTCGCCGACCGCGACGACAAACCCGACTTCACCGAGAACATCGACGGCCAGCTGGAGGACCGCGGCCACCAGATCTTCAGCTACATCGACGAATACACCGTCCAGCACGGCCTGACCGGCGCACCGGTGCAGTACGGGCTGCTCGACAACGCGCGGCGGGCCCGTCTCGGTCACAGCGTTGCCCGGTACCGCCGGGAAATGGCCGAACTGTTTGCGCCGATGTCGAAAGTCGCTGCGAAGAACCCCTTCTCGTCGTCGCCGGTGGAGCGGTCGGTGGAGGAGATCGAGACCGTCACCGACGAGAACCGGATGATCTGCGATCCCTATCCTCGTCTTCTGGTGGCCCGCGACACCGTCAACCAGGGTGCTGCCGCCATCGTGACCTCGGTTGCCGCTGCACGCAGACTCGGTGTGCCGGAACGTAACTGGGTTTATCTGCACGGCCACTCCGATTTGGTGGAGCAGCCCCTGCTCGACCGTGCGGACCTCGGTGCCGCCCCGGCATCGGCGATGGCGGCCCACGAGGCGCTGCGGGTGGCCGGCATCGATGTCGATCAGGTCGCCACCTTCGACCTCTACAGCTGCTTCCCGTTCCCGGTGTTCGTGATCTGCGACGCCCTGGGTCTCGCGCCCGAGGACCCCCGTGGCCTGACCCTCACCGGTGGACTGCCGTACTTCGGTGGCCCCGGCAACAGCTATTCGTTGCACGCAATCGCCGAAACCGTCGCCCGGATGCGCGACACCCCGGGTCGTTTCGGCTTCGTCGGCGCCAACGGCGGGATCGCCAGCAAGTACTCGGCCGGTGTCTACTCAACCGAACCGGCTCCGTGGCGGCAGTCCCGCAGCGCTGAGCTCAATGCGCAGGTCGCCGCGCTGCCGACGGTGCCGGTGACCAAGCGCGCCGACGGGACGGGCACGATCGAGACCTATTCGGTGCGCCACGACTGGCCCGTGCGGACCGGCATCATCGTCGGGCGGCTCGACGCGGACGGCTCCCGCTTCATGGCGACCAGCGAGGACCCCGACCTCGTCGCGGTCCTGGCCGAGGCCGACCCGCTGGGCACCGCAGTCACGGTCACGTCCACCGACAACGGCAACCGCGCTTTGCTGCGCTAGTCGGGACCGTCAGAACAACGTCGTCACAGTCGGGGTCAGGACGAAGCCGTGCTGACCCACGCGGCAGGCCGTCATGCCGGAATCGTCGACGCCGCACTCGATGTCGCGATAGACGATCTTGTGGCCCGAAGGCAGCTGCTTGACGCCCGAGGCGGCGATCGTGGCCGAGTCCAGCGGTGGATACGACGGAGCGACGGTCGCCGGTTCGTCGGTTGCCACCAGAACCTGCCAGGTCCCGGGCCCGAGGTCCGGTCGCGGCCCCTCGCACGACAAGGTCAACCGGTTCGGGTCGTCGAGTGAGTTCATGGTGTTGTGGCTGCACAGCTGTCCGTCGGGCGTGACGAAGTCGAACCCGGTGAACCGGGGGTAGCTCTGCATGTACTCCGCCGGGTCGACGGCCGGGTACCCCGACAGGTCGGGCATCTGCGGCGGCGGGTCGGCGGCCGCGTCGGCGCAGCCCACCGTCAGCGCGACCAAGGCCGCACCTGCGGCCGCGGCGCCCCGCCGGATCAACGTCGTCGTCACACCTGGATTATCGCGGCGTCGCAGGGTTGGCGTTACCCGCTGGACCGGTGCGTTGTCGCTCAGACCAGGGCGGTGAGCTTTCCGGCGAGGCGTTCGACGTAGGCCGCGACGTCGTCGGGGCTGCGGTCGGGCAGCCCGAACAGCACCTCGGTCACCCCGAGGTCGCGCCAGCGGGCCAGCTTGTCCGGGTCGGGTTTGAAGTCCAGCGCCACCACCTGCGGGGCGCCCTCGCGCCCGGCGCCGGCCCAGGTGTCCTGCAGCAGTTTCACGGGCGCGTCGATGTCGAAGTCGCGGGGCGTGGTGATCCAACCGTCGGCCGACCGGGCGATCCACTTGAAGTTCTTCTCGGTGCCCGCGGCGCCGACGAGGACAGGGACATGCGACTGCACGGGTTTCGGCCAGGCCCACGACGGGCCGAAGTCGACGAACTCGCCGTGATACTCGGCCTCCTCCTGGGTCCACAGCGCACGCATCGCCTCCAGGTACTCACGCAGCATCGTGCGCCGCCGGCCGGGCGGCACATTGTGGTCGGCCAGTTCGTCGGTGTTCCAGCCGAATCCGACGCCCAGGGAGACCCGGCCGCCGGAGAGATGATCGAGGGTGGCGATCGACTTGGCCAGCGTGATCGGGTCGTGTTCGACGGGCAGCGCCACCGCCGTGGACAGCCGAACCCGGGAGGTCACCGCACACGCGGCGCCCAGCGAGACCCAGGGGTCCAGCGTGCGCATGTACCGGTCGTCGGGCAGTGAGTCGTCACCGGTCGTGGGATGCGCAGCTTGGCGCTTGATCGGGATGTGGGTGTGTTCGGGCACATAAAACGTGGTGAAGCCGTGATCGTCGGCCAGCTTGGCCGCAGCCGCCGGCGTGATCCCGCGATCGGAGGTGAACAGCACCAGTCCAAAGTCCATGCGGAGAATTAGAACGTGTTCCAATACGGGACCGCAAGGGGGGCGCTGCGCAGCGCAGACCGGATATGTGCGACGAATGCCGCTCACCGGCGGTGATTTTGTGAGTTCGCTGTGAGTCCCGGGCGCGGGCCCAGGTGCAGAAGTGGTGCTCCGGGGGTGCGCTAGCGTGGGTGACCGAATCGCCCACGCTGTCCGTCGCCCCGCCGACGGATCGTGTCGGCACCGCCCGTCACCGACGATGCGGTGCCCGTATCGCACAGGAGAGTCCATGTCGTACCCCCAAGGCGCGCCCGGAGGCCCCGGTTACCAGCCCACGCAGCCGCAGACCAACCAGTTCGCCGCGCCGACCCAGCAGTTCAGCAGGGTGCCCGACAGCGGGCCTGGCGCTGAGGGCCCCAGCAAGCTGCCGGCATACCTCAGCGGGGCCGTCGCCGCGCTGGGTCTGCTGGTGTACCTGGCCGGGTTCGCGCCGCAGTTCACCATCACCGCGTCGGATTTCCCGGGCCTGGGCCAGCTCAGCGGAAGCTCGCTGGGCTTGCTGTTCGCGGTCATCGCAGCGGTGCTGGCGGGACTGCTTTCGGGTTTGAGCCTGCTGCCCAAGCAGCCGAACTACACGCCGATCGCGGCTGTCGGGGCGGTGCTGGCCTTTCTGCTGGTCATCGCCGAGGTGATCAAGAAGCCCAGCGGAGCGACCGTCGACTGGGGCCTGTACCTGGTGATCGCGTTCACGCTGCTGCAGGCTGCGGTCGCCGTCGTGGTGGTGCTGTTCCAGTCCGGCATCCTCACCGCTCCCGCACCGCGGCCGCGCTACGACCAGCCGCAGCACTTCGGTCAGTACCCCGGCCACTACTACGGTCAGCCGCAGGGACAGCACCAGGGTCAGCCGCAGCAGCAGGGCCGTCCCGGCTATCCGACGCCCTACGGCGGCTACCCCAGCACCGGCCCGTCCACCGGCGGCTTCCCGGCGTCTTCGGGGTCCGCGCCGGCACCGCAGTCCGGCCCGTCCTCGCAGTCGGGCCCTCCGACTCCGCCGACCGGATACCCGACGTACGGCCAGCCGCCGGCGAGCAACGCGCCGACGACCCAAGTTCCTGCGCAACACCAGTCGTCATCGCCGCAGTCGGATCAGTCGTCGTCGTAGTCTGAGCCGCGCGTGCGCGTGAGGCGTGCGCCCGAGCTTTCGCGAGGAGCGACTTCACCCGTGACCAGACGACCGCACCCGGGCGGCGCCCCCCGCCCGGCCGGCGGAACCCGGCAGGCGCGTGATCTGCTCCGGGTCGCCTTCGGGCCGTCGATCGTGGCGCTGGTCGTCATCGCCGCGGTGGTGCTGCTTCAGCTGCTGATCGCCAACAGCGACATGACCGGCGCGTTCGGCGCGATCGCCAGCATGTGGCTGGCCGTCCACCAGGTTCCCGTCTCGATCGCCGGCAGCGCGCTCGGGGTGATGCCGCTGCTGCCGGTGCTGGCGATGATCTACGGCACCGCGCGCACCACCGCCGCCGCCACCACGAGCGCATCCTGGTTCGTCACGCGCTGGGTGGTGGCTTCGGCGGTCGGCGGCCCGATTCTGATTGCGGCGCTCTGTCTGGCGGTCATCCATGACGCCGCGTCGGTGCTGACCGACCTGCAGACGCCCGACGCACTGCGCGCATTCGGTGGGGTGCTGGTCGTGCACGCGATCGGCGCCGTGGTGGGGGTCGGTTCTCGGGTCGGGCGGCGGATGCTGAGGTCGTCACCGCTGCCGAGCTGGTTGTTCGACGCGGTTCGCGCTGCCGCAGCCGGCGTGTTGGCGCTGATGGGGCTGTCCGGAGTGATCACCGCGGGGTCGCTGGTCGTGCACTGGTCGACGATGCACGAGCTGTACGCGATCACCGACTCGGTGTTCGGTCAGTTCAGCCTGACCGTGCTTTCGGTGCTGTACGTACCGAACGTCATGGTGGGCGCGGCGGCGGTGGCCGTGGGGTCCAGCGCGCATGTGGGACTGGCGACGTTCAGCTCGTTCACGGTGTTCGGCGGCGACATCCCCGCGCTTCCGATACTTGCCGCGGCGCCGACCCCACCTCTGGGCCCGGTTTGGGTTGCGCTGATGATCGTCGCCGCCGTTTCCGGAGTCGCTCTCGGCCAGCAGTGTGCCCGCCGGCCGCTTCCCCCGCTGACCGCGCTGGCGAAGGTGGCGGTGGCGGCGGCACTGGCGGCGGTGACCATGGCACTCCTGGGGTATGCCGGCGGCGGGACGTTGGGCAATTTCGGTGAGGTCGGAGTCGATCAGGCGACCTTCGGGCCGGCGGTATTTCTGTGGTTCGCCGGAATCGGCGGGTTGACCGTGGCGATGTCGGGTGGCCTGGCGCCGCGGGTGCGCCGGCCGGCTGTGAAGACCGAACCGGAGCCGGCTCCGCGGGACGAGTCCGAGACTGACGGCGACGTCATTGATGCCGAGGAGCCCTCGAGCGATGAGGTTGGGGAGGTCGAGTCCCCGCCCGCTGAACGCGCGGACGCCACCTCAGCGGAGTCACCTGCCGCTGCCGGGGAGCCGGTGTTGACGGGCAAGCCCCACCGCCCGGACCTCCAGGGGATGGATCTCGAGGACATCGACCCCGAGGAGCACTTCGTCGTAGACGAAGCAGATGGCCGGGGTGTCGTAGACGAAGCAGATGACCGGGGTGTCGTAGACGAAGCGGATGGCCGGGGTGTCGTAGACGAAGCAGATGGCCGGGGTGTCGTAGACGAAGCGGATGGCCGGGGTGTCGTAGACGAAGCGGATGGCCGGGGTGTCGTAGACGAAGCGGATGGCCGGGGTGTCGTGGACGAAGCGGATGGCCGGGATGTCATGGAGGACCCCGAGGAGCACTTCGTGGTAGACGAAGCAGATGACCGGGGCGTCGTCGACGAACCGGGCGACCACAGACGCGGCACCGAATGATCACCTATTAGGCTCTCTGGCGTGCAGCCAGAGGTCCGTGTGCCCCCGAGCGCACCGGCGCGGCTGGTGGTGCTGGCGTCGGGCACCGGTTCGTTGCTCGAGACACTGCTGAAGTCCGCCGTCGGCGACTATCCGGCCCGGGTTGTCGCGGTCGGGACCGACCGGGCGTGCCGCGCCCTCGATGTCGCTGCGGACGCGTCGGTGCCGACGTTCACGGTGCGTCTCGGCGACCACCCGGACCGCGTTTCCTGGGATGCTGCCCTCACCGAGGCGACCGCGGCTCACGAACCAGATCTGGTGGTATCCGCCGGGTTCATGAAGATTCTTGGCGCGCAATTTCTTTCACGATTCCCCGCCCGGGTCGTCAACACCCACCCGGCGCTTCTGCCGGCTTTTCCCGGCGCCCACGCGGTTCCCGATGCCTTGGCCTACGGGGTCAAGGTGACCGGCTGCAGTGTGCACCTGGTCGATGCCGGCACCGACACCGGGCCGATCCTGGCGCAGCAGGCCGTGCCCGTGCTCGACGATGACGACGAAGCCACCCTGCACGAACGGATCAAAGTGGTGGAGCGACAACTTCTGGTGGATGTTCTCGAAGCGCTGGCCACCCGCGGCGTGACCTGGACCGGACGAAAGGCGACCATAGGATGAGCGAGGACGGTCGGCGGCGCATCCGCCGCGCACTGATCAGCGTGTACGACAAGACTGGATTGGTGCCGCTGGCGCAGGGGCTGCATGCCGCCGGTGTCGACATCGTGTCCACCGGTTCGACCGCCAAAACCATTGCCGGCGCGGGTGTTCCGGTGACGCCAGTGGAGACCGTCACCGGGTTCCCGGAGGTGCTCGACGGACGGGTCAAGACGCTGCATCCACATGTGCACGCCGGCCTGCTCGCCGATCAGCGTAAATCCGAGCACGTTTCGGCGCTCGCCGACTTGGGCGTCGCCCCGTTCGAGCTCGTGGTGGTGAATCTGTACCCGTTCACCCAGACCGTCAACTCCGGCGCCGACGTCGACGAGTGCGTCGAGCAGATCGACATCGGCGGGCCGTCGATGGTTCGGGCGGCGGCCAAGAATCATCCCAGTGTCGCCGTCGTGGTGGATCCGCTGGGCTACGACGGGGTGCTGGCTGCGGTGCGGGCCGGTGGGTTCACCCTGGCTGAACGAAAGAAGCTGGCCGCGTTGGCATTCCGGCACACCGCCGAGTACGACGTCGCGGTGGCCTCGTGGATGGAGTCGGTACTGGCGCCGGAACAGGGTGCCGATGCAGCGGATACGGCCGGTCAGTTGCCGCCGTGGCTCGGTGCGACGTTCCGGCGCACCGCGGTGCTGCGTTACGGGGAGAACCCGCACCAGGGCGCAGCACTCTACCGCGACGACGGTGGCTGGCCGGGCCTCGCGCAGGCCGAACAGCTGCACGGCAAGGAGATGTCCTACAACAACTACACCGACGCCGACGCAGCATGGCGGGCGGCATTCGACCACGAAGACATCTGTGTCGCGATCATCAAGCACGCCAACCCGTGTGGCATCGCGATCTCCTCGGTGTCGGTGGCCGACGCCCACCGCAAGGCTCACGAATGTGACCCGCTGTCGGCCTTCGGTGGCGTGATCGCGGCCAACGCCGAAGTCACCGTCGAGATGGCCGAGACGGTCGCCGGCATCTTCACCGAGGTGATCGTCGCCCCGGCCTACGAACCGGGTGCGGTCGAGGTGCTGACGAAGAAGAAGAACATCCGCGTGCTGGTGGCCTCCGAGCCACAGGTCGGTGGGACCGAGTTCCGTCAGATCAGCGGCGGGCTGCTGATGCAGCAGCGCGACGCGGTGGATGCTGCCGGCGATGACCCGTTGAACTGGACGCTGGCCACCGGGTCGCCGGCCGATCCGACGACGCTTGCCGACCTGGTGTTCGCGTGGCGCACCTGCCGGGCGGTCAAATCGAACGCGATCGTCATCGCGCGCGACGGCGCGACGGTGGGCGTCGGCATGGGGCAGGTGAACCGCGTGGACGCGGCCCGGCTGGCGGTGGAGCGGGCAGGGGACCGCACCGGTGGTGCGGTCGCAGCCTCGGATGCGTTCTTCCCGTTCCCTGACGGTCTGGAGACGCTCACCCGCGCGGGTGTCAAGGCTGTGGTCCATCCGGGCGGATCCGTGCGCGACGACGAGGTGACCGCGGCCGCCGAAGCGGCGGGCGTCACGCTCTACCTGACCGGCGCCAGGCACTTCGCGCACTGACGGCGTCCAATGGATCTCAGGCACTTCGCGCACTGACGGCGTGCAGTGGGTCCCCGGACGCGTCGGGCACTGACTGCGTGCGGCAGGTGTCCGTCCAGCGCGCACAAAATGCCAGCTCGTGGCGGTGTGTCGGGGACAGACACGCGAGCTCGCGGAATGTAGTCGTAGCGTGGAGTGGTGACTTCACCTAACGATCTCCCCCGCACCGTCGGTGAGCTGCGCGCCTCGGGACACCGCGAACGCAGCGTGAAGGCCGAGCTCCGCGAGAATCTGCTGGCCAAGCTCAGCGCGGGCGTGGACGTCGCCGAGGTGTGGCCAGGGATCCTGGGCTTCGAGGACACCGTCATCCCGCAGCTCGAGCGCGCCCTGATCGCCGAACACGACATCGTGCTGCTCGGTGAGCGCGGCCAGGGCAAGACGCGCCTGTTGCGCGCCCTGAGCGGGCTGCTCGACGAATGGACCCCGGTCATCGCCGGCGCCGAACTCGGCGAGCACCCCTACAGCCCGATCACCCCCGAGTCGATCAAGCGGGCCGCCGATTCCGGCGACGACCTCCCAGTGGCCTGGAAACACCGCAGCGAGCGCTACACCGAGAAGCTGGCCACCCCGGACACCAGCGTCGCCGACCTGGTCGGCGACATCGACCCGATCAAGGTCGCCGAGGGCCGCAGCCTGGGCGACCCCGAGACCATCGCCTACGGCCTGATCCCGCGGGCGCACCGCGGCATCGTCGCCGTCAACGAGCTGCCCGACCTCGCCGAGCGCATCCAGGTCGCCATGCTCAACGTGATGGAGGAGCGCGACATCCAGGTGCGCGGCTACACGCTGCGGCTGCCGTTGGACGTCCTCGTCGTCGCCAGCGCCAACCCCGAGGACTACACCAACCGCGGGCGCATCATCACCCCGCTCAAGGACCGCTTCGGCGCCGAGATCCGCACCCACTATCCGCAGGAACTCGACGCCGAGGTCGGGGTCATCAGCCAGGAGGCCCATCTGGCGGCCGAGGTCCCGGATTACCTGCTGCAGATCCTGGCGCGGTTCGCCCGCGCGCTACGCGAGTCGACGTCGATCGACCAACGTTCCGGGGTGTCGGCGCGATTCGCCATCGCCGCGGCCGAGACAGTCGCCGCGTCGGCCCGGCACCGCGGCGCGGTGCTCGGCGAATCCGATCCGGTGGCCCGCGTCGTGGACCTCGGCACCATCATCGACGTGCTGCGCGGGAAACTGGAGTTCGAATCCGGCGAGGAGGGCCGCGAGCAGGCCGTGCTCGAGCACCTGTTGCGCCGGGCGACCGCCGAGACCGCTCAGCGGCTGCTCGGTGGGATCGATGTGGCGCCGATCGTGACGGCCGTCGAAGGCGGATCGCCGGTCACCACCGGCGAGCGGGTGTCCGCCCGTGAGGTGCTCGACGCGTTGCCCGAGGTCCCCGCCGTCGCCGAGATCCAGCGCCGCCTCGGTGCGCAGACCGAAGGCCAGCGCGCCGCGGCCATCGAACTGGCCCTCGAGGCGTTGTACCTGGCCAAGAGAATCGACAAGGTGTCAGGCGAGGGCGAAACGGTCTATGGCTAGGAGCGCGACGACCAAGCAGCGAGGTACGAGCTGCGTTGAGGAGTGCGACAGTGGGGTCTAAACAATCGAGGACATCGCGGTACTCGCGATACACCGGCGGGCCCGACCCACTGGCCCCGCCCGTCGACCTGCGCGAAGCGCTCGAGGCGATCGGGCAGGACGTCATGGAGGGCACCTCGCCTCGTCGGGCGCTGTCTGAACTGCTTCGTCGCGGTTCGAAGAACATGCCCGGCGCCGACCGGCTGGCCGCCGAGGCGAACCGGCGCCGACGGGAGTTGTTGCAGCGCAACAACCTCGACGGAACGCTGGCCGAGATCAAGCAGCTGCTCGATGACGCGGTGCTGGCCGAGCGCAAGGAGTTGGCGCGCGCGCTCGACGACGACGCCCGGTTCGGCGAGCTGCAACTGGACGCGCTGTCGCCGTCCCCGGCCAAGGCAGTGCAGGAGCTCTCCGAATACGACTGGCGCTCGGCGGAGGCCCGCGAGAAGTACGAGCAGATCAAGGATCTGCTCGGCCGCGAAATGCTCGATCAGCGTTTCGCCGGCATGAAGCAGGCCCTCGAGAACGCCACCGACGAGGACCGCCAGCGGGTCAACGAGATGCTCGACGACCTGAACAACCTGCTGGACAAGCACGCTCAGGGCCAGGACACGCCGGAAGACTTTCAGGATTTCATGGCCAAGCACGGCGAGTTCTTCCCGGAGAACCCGCGCAACATCGACGAGCTGCTCGACTCGCTGGCCCAGCGCGCTGCCGCCGCCCAGCGGTTCCGCAACAGTCTGTCCGAACAGCAGCGTGCTGAGCTGGATCAGTTGGCGCAGCAGGCCTTCGGGTCACCGTCGTTGATGAACGCGCTCAACCGGCTCGACGCGCACCTGCAGTCCGCCCGCCCCGGCGAAGACTGGGAAGGCTCGCAGCGGTTCTCCGGCGACAACCCGATGGGCATGGGTGAGGGCGCACAGGCGATGGCCGACATCGCCGAACTCGAGCAGCTCGCAGAGCAGCTGTCGCAGAGCTACTCCGGTGCCAGTATGGACGACGTCGACCTCGACATGCTGGCCCGCCAGCTCGGCGAGGACGCCGCTGTGGACGCCCGTACCCTCTCCGAACTGGAACGGGCCCTGATGAACCAGGGGTTCCTCGACCGCGGCTCCGATGGCCAGTGGAGGCTGTCGCCCAAGGCGATGCGCCAACTCGGTCAGGCTGCGTTGCGTGATGTCGCGCAACAACTCTCGGGCCGTCACGGTGAGCGCGACACCCGTCGCGCGGGCGCCGCGGGAGAACTGACCGGGGCCACCCGGCCTTGGCAGTTCGGCGACACCGAGCCGTGGAACGTCACCCGCACCGTGACCAATGCGGTGTTGCGGCAGGCCGGGACCGGGGAGCGGCTCAACCGGTCGGTGCCGGTGCGCATCGAGGTCGACGACGTCGAGATCTCCGAGACCGAGACGCGCACCCAGGCGGCGGTGGCGCTGCTGGTGGACACGTCGTTCTCGATGGTGATGGAGAACCGCTGGCTGCCGATGAAGCGCACCGCACTGGCGCTCAACCACCTGGTCAGCACGAGGTTCCGCTCCGATGCGTTGCAGATCGTCGCGTTCGGCCGCTACGCCCGCACGGTCACCGCCGCCGAGCTGACCGGGTTGGAGGGCGTCTACGAACAGGGCACCAACCTGCATCATGCGTTGGCGCTGGCGACCCGGCACCTGCGGCGCCACCCGAACGCGCAGCCGGTGGTGCTCGTCGTCACCGACGGCGAACCGACGGCGCACCTCGAGGACTTCGGCGGTGAGGGTTCGTCGGTGTTCTTCGATTACCCGCCGCACCCGCGCACCATCGGGCATACCGTCCGCGGTTTCGACGAGGTCGCCCGGCTGGGTGCGCAGGTGACGATCTTCCGGCTCGGCAGCGACCCGGGGCTGGCGCGCTTCATCGATCAGGTCGCCCGCAGGGTCGGCGGTCGGGTCGTGGTGCCCGATCTGGACGGGTTGGGTGCCGCGGTGGTGGGCGATTACCTCAGTGCGAAACGGCGCCGTTAGGCGGGTTTGCGCTTCTTGCGTTTGACGCCGACGCTGCCCCACAGCGAGAGGCCGCGTATCTTCACGCACGGCGCGCCCGGCGAGCCCTCGCCGATGACGTCGTGCTCGAAGCTGCCCATCACCGCCTTGCCGTGCAGGTCGAGGTTCACCTCGGGCGGCACCAGGATGGTCTGCCCGCCCATGATCGAATACGACCGGATCTCGACGTCATGACTGGTGAAGTCGGCGTAGCGCATGTCGATGACGCCGCCACCCCACAACGCGAAGGTGGTCATCCGCTTGGGCACGTTCCATCGGCCCCGGCGCTCGAACCCACTGAGGATCGCCAGCAGCAGCGTCGACGGGGCCGGCCGGCACGGGCCCCTGCGGCCCCGAGTCACCGCACCGGGCAGATCGTTCGACAGCCGGTCGAGCTCGTCGTACGTCGTGGCAGCGTAAGCCTTGGCGAGTCGGTCCTCGTACTCGGTCAGTCCGAGCACACCGGACGCGGCGGCATCGGTCAGCAGCTGAGCGACCTCGATGCGATCGGTGTCGGCAGCACGCGTCGACCCGTTCCGCGAAGCGGGCCGGGTCATCGCAGCCTTCTGCGGGTCGCGCGGGCACAGTTCGACATCAACCCCGAGCCTACGACGAACGTCGGGACATGCAAGCGGCTTCACCAAACTGTAAGGAGTCGTCACCTCCAGTCGGGTGCACGCTTCTGCAGGAAGGCCAGCATGCCCTCGCGGGCCTGCTCCGAGACGAACAGCGTCGCGGTCTGCTGCGTCAATTTCTCTGCGCGCCGATCGAAGTCGTCCAGCACGGCGGCGGTCGTCAGTGCTTTCGAGGCGGCCAGCCCCTGCGGTGAACCCTGTCCGATCGCGGCCGTCAGCTCGGCCACTGTCGCCCCCACGTCGTCACTGGCGACGGTGATCAGGCCGATGTCCGCGGCGACGTCGGCGCCGAACTTCTCGCCGGTGACGAAGTAGCGACCGGCAGCTCGCGCCGTCATCTTCGGCAGCAAGGTGAGCGAGATGATCGACGGCGCGACTCCGAGCCGCGCCTCGGTCAGGGCGAAGGTGCTCGACCGGCCCGCCACCGCGATGTCGCACGCGCCGACCAGGCCCATACCGCCGGCGCGTACGTGGCCGTCGACCTCGGCGATCACCGGCAGCGGCAACTCGAGGATCCGGCGCAACAGCCGCGTCATCTCCTGCGCCCGCGCGGCTGCCTGCTCGGCCGGATCACTGCTCGACGCCGACGCCTCGCTCAGGTCGGCGCCCGCGCAGAACGTCCCTCCGGTGTGCCCGAGCACGACCACCCGCACGCCCTGCTCCGCGGTCGCGCGGGTCAGCCCGTCATGCAGCTGCTCGACGAGCGCCGACGACAGGGCGTTGCGGTTGTGCGGCGAATCCAACGTGAGCCGTGCGACCGGCCCCTCCCGCTCGAACCGGACCAGCTGGGTCATCAGGACGCCTCCCTCAGTACGAACGGGGCAGGCCGAGCGAGGTCTGCGCCACGAAGTTCAGGATCATCTCCCGGCTGACCGGTGCGATGCGGGCCAGCCGGGAAGCGGTCAGCACCGACGCGATGCCGTACTCCTTGGTCAACCCGTTGCCGCCCAGCGACTGCACCGCCTGATCGACTGCGCGCACCGAGGCCTCACCGGCGGCGTACTTGGCCATGTTCGCGGCCTCGGCAGCCGCCACGTCGTCCCCGGCGTCGTAGAGGGAGGCCGCCTTCTGCATCATCAGCTTGGCCAGCTCGATCTCGATGTGGTTCTGCGCCAGCGGATGTGACAGGCCCTGGTGTGCGCCGATCGGGGTTTTCCACACCTGCCGTTGTTTGACGTAGTCGACCGCCTTGTCGATGGCGAAGCGGCCCATGCCCACCGCGCTGGCCGCGCCCATGATGCGTTCCGGGTTCAGTCCGGCGAACAGCTGCGCGATGGCCGCGTCCTCGGAACCGACCAGAGCGTCGGCCGGCAGGCGCACCTCGTCGAGGAACAGCTGGAACTGGAACTCCGGGCTGACGATCTCCATCGGGATCTTGGTGTAGGTCAAACCCGGTGTATCGGTGGGGACCACGAACAGTGCGGGCTTGAGGTTGCCGGTCTTGTGATCTTCAGTCCGCCCGACCACGAGGACGGCCTGGGCCTGGTCGACACCGGAGATGTAGACCTTCTGCCCCGACAGGATCCAGTCGCTGCCGTCGCGACGCGCGGTGGTGGTGATCTTGTGCGAGTTGGAGCCGGCGTCGGGTTCGGTGATCGCGAACGCCATCGTGATGGAACCGTCGGCGATGCCGGGAATCCAGCGCTTCTTCTGGTCCTCGGTGCCGAACTTGGAGATGATGGTGCCGTTGATCGCCGGTGAGACGACCATCATCAGAAGCGCCGACCCGGCGGCGGCCATCTCCTCCATGACCAGGCTCAGCTCGTACATGCCGGCTCCGCCGCCGCCGTACTCCTCGGGAAGGTTGACGCCGATGAACCCGAGCTTGCCGGCTTCGGACCACAGTTCCTCGGTGTGCTCACCGGCGCGGGCCTTCTCCAGGTAGTAGTCCTGGCCGTAGTTGGCGGCCATCGCGGCCACCGCCTTGCGCAGGGCCTGCTGTTCTTCGGTCTCGATGAAACCGCTCACGGGATCTCCTTCTCGTTGTCCCCGGCGTCGACCCGGGCCAGTATGGAGCCGACCTCGACCTGGCGGCCGGGCTCGACGTTGAGTTCGACCAGCACACCGTCGGTGGGGGCGGTGATGGTGTGCTCCATCTTCATCGCCTCGAGCCAGATCAGCGGCTGTCCGGCGGTCACCGCGTCGCCGACCGTCGCGGCGACGCGCAGCACCGACCCCGGCATCGGCGCCACCAGCGATCCCTGGGCGAGCGCGGCGGCCGGATCCGGGTAGCGCGGCAGGGCGGTCAGTCGCACACTGCCGGCCGGCGAGTCGACGAAGACGTCGCTTCCGTAGCGGCACACGTCGAACGGTCGCTCGACGCTGCCGTCGGCAAGCACGATGCGCGCGCGCGACGCCGAGACGACGGTGACGTCGTCGTGCCCGTGGATGCGCACCCCGTCGCGGTGGAAGCGGTATCGCACCTCGTGGGTGTGACCGCCGGCGTCGTCGTAGCTCTTCTGTTGCGGGATCGACCCGAGGTTGCGCCACCCGCTCGGGGACCCGGCGAAAACCGTTGCCGTGTCATGGTTGTGAGCCGCATCGGCCAGTGCAGCGGCGATGGCCGACAGCCCGACCGCGCGGTCGTCGGCAACCGGTCGGGCCAGCTCGGGCAAGCCGTGCGTGTCGAAGAACGCGGTGTCGGTCGCACCGTCGACGAAGGCGGGGTGGCGCAGCACGTTGACCAGCAGGTCACGGTTGGTGTCGACCCCGTGCATGCGGGTGCGCACCAGCGCGTCGGCGAGCAGGGTCGTGGCCTGTCGGCGGGTCGGCGCGTAGGAGATGATCTTGGCGATCATCGGGTCGTAGAACACCGAGATGATCGAGTTGTCCTCGATGCCCGAATCGACTCTGATGCCGCTGCGGTCGATCCCGCCGAAGCGGACCGTGGCGGACGGCACGGCGAACCGGTGCACTGCGCCCGCCTGTGGTTGCCAGTCCTTCGCCGGGTCCTCGGCGTAGAGCCGGGCCTCGATGGAATGGCCGCGCGCCGGCGGCGGCTCGGGATCCAGCGCTGCACCGTCGGCGACGGCGATCTGCAGCTCGACCAGGTCCAGTCCGGTGGTGAGTTCGGTGACGGGGTGCTCGACCTGCAGGCGGGTGTTCATCTCCAGGAAGAAGAACGAGCCCTCGTCGTCGGCCATGAACTCCACGGTGCCCGCTCCGGTGTAACCGATGGCCGAGGCGGCCAGGCGGGCCGCTTCGAAGAGCTTCCCGCGCATCCCCGGGGTGCGCTCGACCAGGGGAGACGGTGCCTCTTCGATGATCTTCTGGTGACGTCGCTGGATCGAGCATTCACGTTCACCGACCGCCCACACGCTGCCGTGGGTGTCCGCCATCACCTGCACCTCGATGTGGTGACCGGACGCCAGGTAGCGCTCGCAGAACACCGTCGGGTCGCCGAAGGCGGACTGCGCTTCGCGACGGGCGGCCTCGACCTGGCCGGCGAGATCGGCGATCTCGCGCACCACCCGCATGCCGCGACCGCCGCCGCCCGCGGACGCCTTGATCAGCACCGGCAACATGTCGGCGGTCACGGCGTGCGGGTCGAGTTCGTCGAGCACCGGAACGCCCGCGGCGGCCATGATCTTCTTGGCCTCGATCTTCGAGCCCATCGCCGCCACGGCGGGCACGGGCGGGCCGATCCAGGTGAGTCCGGCATTCTGCACCGAGGCCGCGAAATCGGCGTTCTCGGAGAGGAATCCGTAACCGGGGTGAACCGCGTCGGCTCCGGCGGCGTGTGCGGCCGCGATGAGTTGCGCGTGGTCCAGATAGCCGCGGGTGCCTTCCAGGCGGACCCGGGCGTCCGCCTCGGCGACGTGGGGTGCGTCGGCGTCCGGGTCGGTGTACACCGCGACCGTCCGCAGGCCGAGGCGCCGGCAGGTGGCGAACACCCGGCGGGCGATCTCGCCGCGGTTGGCGACCAGAACCGTGGTGATCATCGTTCTCCTCCGGCGAATTCGGCGCGTTTCTGCACCCTCAGTGTCGCGTTGCGCGCCCGATTCACGGTCATCACATCCGGAAGACGCCGAAGTTCGACGTCCCCTCGATCGGCGCGTTGGCGATGGCCGACAAGCACATGCCGAGCACGGTGCGCGTGTCGCGTGGGTCGATGACCCCGTCGTCGTAGAGCCGGCCCGACAAGAACATCGGCAACGACTCGGCCTCGATCTGGGCCTCCACCGCGGCTTTCAGCGCCGCGTCGGCGTCCTCGTCGACCTGTTGGCCGCGGGCCTCGGCTGCCGCGCGGCTGACGATGGACAGCACCCCGGCCAGCTGCGTGCCGCCCATCACCGCCGACTTCGCGCTGGGCCAGGCGAACAAGAACCGGGGATCGTAGGCGCGTCCACACATGCCGTAGTGCCCGGCTCCATAGGAGGCCCCGATCAGCAGCGAGATGTGCGGCACCGTCGAGTTGGAGACGGCGTTGATCATCATCGAGCCGTGCTTGATCATTCCGCCCTCCTCATACGCCTTGCCGACCATGTAGCCGGTCGTGTTGTGCAGGAACAACAGTGGGGTGTCGGAACGGTTGGCCAGCTGGATGAACTGGGTGGCCTTCTGGGACTCCTCACTGAACAGCACGCCGCGCGCATTGGCCAGGATGCCCAGCGGATAGCCGTGCAGCGTCGCCCAGCCGGTCACCAGCGAACCGCCGTAGAGAGGCTTGAACTCGTCGAACTCCGAGCCGTCGACGATGCGTGCGATCACATCGCGCGGGTCGAACGGGATACGCAGGTCCGGCGGCACGATGCCGATCAGCTCTGCGGGATCGAACAGCGGCTCGGTGAACGGGCCTGGCGCCGGGCCCGCCTTGCGCCAGTTCAACCGGGCGACGATGCGTCGGCCGATGCGCAGCGCGTCGAGTTCGTCGACGGCGAAGTAGTCGCCCAGCCCGGAGGTCCTGGCATGCATCTCGGCGCCGCCGAGGGACTCGTCATCGGATTCCTCACCCGTGGCCATCTTGACCAGCGGCGGTCCGGCCAGGAACACCTTCGACCGTTCCTTGATCATCACCACGTGGTCCGACATGCCGGGAATGTAGGCGCCGCCGGCGGTCGAGTTGCCGAAGACGATGGCGACGGTCGGGATCCCGGCCGCCGAGAGCCGGGTGAGGTCCCGGAACATCCGACCACCCGGGATGAAGATCTCCTTCTGGGTGGGTAGGTCGGCGCCGCCGGACTCCACCAGCGAGATTACCGGCAATCGGTTCTCTAATGCGATCTGGTTGGCCCGCAGGATCTTGCGCAGTGTCCACGGATTGGAGGTGCCGCCCTTGACGGTGGGGTCGTTGGCGACCAGCAGACATTCGACGCCGCTGACCGCCCCGATGCCGACCACGACGCTGGCGCCGACGGTGAAATCGGTGCCCCACGCCGCCAACGGGCTCAGCTCCAGAAACGGCGAGTCCGGATCCACCAGCGCTTCGATGCGTTCACGGGCGGTCATCTTGCCGCGGGCGTGGTGTCGGGCGACGTACTTCTCGCCGCCGCCGTCGAGCGCCTTGGCGTGTTCGGCCTCCAACTCGGCGATCTTGGCCGTCATCGCCGCGGCGGCCTCGGTGAACGCCGTCGAGCGCGGGTCGATCGTCGACCGCAGGGCCGCTGCGCCGGTCGGTGCGGTCATGCCTGGTATCCCAGCGTCTTGGCGGCCAGGCCGGTGAGGATTTCCGTTGTGCCCCCGCCGATGCCGAGTATTCGCATGTCGCGGTACTGCCGCTCGATCTCCGACTCGGCCATGTACCCCATCCCGCCGAACAGCTGGACCGCCTGGTTGGCCACCCACTCGCCGGCTTCGACGGCGGTGTTCTTGGCGAAGCACACCTCGGTGATCAGATCCACGTCCCCGCTGAGCTGCCGCTCGACGACGTTGCGGGTGTAGACCCGGGCCACGTCGATGCGCCTCGCCATCTCGGCCAGCGTGTTCTGTACCGACTGGCGCGCGATCAGCGGCTTGCCGAACGTCTCGCGGTTGCGGCACCAGTCGACGGTCAGATCGAGGCAGCGTTGCGCACTCGAATACGCTTGTGCGGCAAGGCCGACCCGCTCGGAGACGAAGGCGGCGGCGATCTGGAGGAAACCGGTGTTCTCGGCACCTACGAGATTGGTGGACGGCACGCGCACATCGGTGTAGGACAGTTCGGCGGTGTCGGAGGACCGCCAGCCCATCTTGTCGAGCTTGCGGCTGACCTCGAATCCGGGGGTGCCCTTGTCGACGACGATCAGTGACACCCCGGCGGCACCCGGCCCGCCGGTGCGCGCAGCGGTGACGACGTAGTCGGCGCGCACCCCGGAGGTGATGTAGGTCTTGGCGCCGTTGAGGATGTACTCGCCACCCTCTTTGGCGGCTCGGGTGGTCAGGTGCCCGACGTCGGATCCGCCGCCCGGTTCGGTGATCGCGAGCGAGCCGATCTTCTCCCCGCGCAGGGTCGGTCGCACATAGGTGTCGATCAGGTGCTCGTCGCCGGAGGCGATCATGTGGGGCACCGCGATGCCGCAGGTGAACAGCGACGCGAACACTCCACCGGGGGCGCCTGCCTGGTGCATCTCCTCGCAGATCACCACGGCGTCGGCCCCGTCCCCGCCCTCGCCGCCCACCGATTCCGGGAACCCGGCGCCGAGCAGCCCCGCCGCCGCGGCCTTACGGTGCAACTCGCGCGGCAGCTCGCCGGTGTGTTCCCACTCGGTGACGTGGGGGAGGACCTCGCGTTCAGCGAAGGCGCGCACCGTCTTCCGGAGGTCGTCGCGCTCGGGTGTGGTCCAGATGCTCACGGCAGCAACTCCTCTGGTGTGTCACATAGGTCGACAGGGATGTCGACATATCGGCTGCGCAGCCATTCCCCCAGGCCCTTGGCCTGGGGATCGAAACGGGCCTGGTACGCCACGCCCTGGCCGAGGATGTCGTCGATGACGAAGTTCACCGCGCGCAGGTTGGGCAGCAGGTAGCGGGTGATCGGCAGGTCGGTTGCCTCGGGTAATAGCCCGCGCAGCGCATCCACCGTGAGCGTGTTCGCCAGCCACTCCCACTGCTCGTCGGTGCGGACCCACAGTCCGACGTTGGCGCTGCCCCCTTTGTCGCCGCTGCGCGCTCCGGCGATGAGGCCCAGCGGCATCCGCCGGGTCTTCCCTTCGGGCCGGGCGGGCGGCGCGGCCGGCTCCGGCACCGGTGCCAGTTCCTGGGTGTCGGTGGTAGCTGGGATGTCGACGCGGGTGCCATCGGCGTGCACGGCGACGTGGGTGAGCTTGTCGGCCGGCACGTAGGCCGCGGTGAACACCCCGTAGACCTGACCGTCGCCGGGCGGGGCGGTGCTGGTGAATCCCGGATAGCTGGCCAGGGCCAGCTCGACAGCCGCGGACGAGAAGCGGCGGCCGACCGTCGCGGCGTCGGGATCCCTGGCCACGCAGCGCAACAGCGCGCTCGCGGTCTGTTCGGTGTCCGCGTCGGGGTGGTCGGTGCGCGCCAGCGTCCATTCCAGTTCCGCCGGCTTGGCGGTCAGGCCGGCCTCGAGCTGCCGCCGCACCAGGGCGGCTTTGGCGTCGATGTCCAAACCGGTGAGCACGAACGTCACCTCGTTGCGGAAGCCGCCCAGGCTGTTGAGCGACACTTTCACCGTCGGTGGCGGCGGCTCACCGCGCACCCCGCTGAGCCGCACTCGGTCCTCGCCGTCGTCGGTCAACGTGATGCTGTCCACCCGCAGCGTCGCGTCAGGATTGGCGTAGCGGGCCCCCGCGATCTCGTAGAGCAGCTGCGCGGTCACGGTGCCGATGGTCACGGCGCCGCCCGTGCCGGGGTGCTTGGTGATCACCGACGAGCCGTCGGCGTGGATCTCGGCGATCGGGAAGCCGGGATGGGTGAGGTCGCCGAGTTCGGTGAAGAACGCGTAGTTGCCGCCGGTGGCCTGGGTGCCGCACTCGATGACATGGCCGGCGGCGATGGCGCCGGCGATCCGGTCATGGTCGGCGGGTTGCCAGCCGAAGTGTGCGGCGGCTGGACCGACGATGACCGAGGCGTCGGTGACCCGACCGGTCACGACGACGTCGGCGCCGCTGTCGAGACACTCCACGATGCCCCACGCGCCGAGGTAGGCGTTGGCGGTGAGCGGGGCGCCCAGACCGAGTTCGTCGGCGCGGGGCAGCAGATCGTCACCTTCGACGTGCGCGACGGTGGCAGGAACGCCCAGGGTGTCGGCCAGCGTCCGGATCGCGTCAGCTAATCCGGCCGGATTGAGGCCGCCCGCGTTGGCGACGATGCGCACCTGGCGGTCTCGCGCGAGTCCGAGGCATTCTTCGAGCTGGCGCAGGAACGTCTTGGCGTAGCCGCGTTCCGGGTTCTTCATCCGGTCGCGGCCCAGGATCAGCATCGTCAGCTCGGCCAGGTAATCACCTGTGAGGTAGTCGAGTTCGCCGCCGGTCAGCATCTCGTGCATGGCCGACAGGCGGTCGCCGTAGAAGCCCGAACAGTTTCCGATGCGGACCGCTGACGCCACGCGCACTCCCTTGTGAACCCACAGGCCGGATGCTCGCCCAACCAACCGGTAGGTTACTTCGTACCGACGGTACCGAGTCAACCCCTTGGCAAATACTGTCCGAGCGGCTATCCGGACAGCGAAGAACAATGGCCTCTGACCTGCGCGGCAAGGCTGCATCGTCTCGGCCCGCCGAGGCGTGGACTCGGGTAGGCTTGCGCTCGCGCGCCCGGTCAGTGCACAGCGAAATTTCGCCGTGGTGGTGGAGTCGCAGTTGTGCGCGCACCGGCCGGCGCGGCGCCGGATCGTTGCGATTTCGGGGAGCCATCTCGAGATGCGTGTGGCCTCTTGGGGGATCGACATCCGGACCAACGATGATGTCGACCGGTCAGGAGGGAGAACGATGCGGAAGGTCCTACACCGCGCAGTGCCGATTGTGGTGGCGGGGGCATGTGCCGCCGCACTGTTGTCCGCGACGGCGGCCAACGCTGATGTCCCCGGCGGTCTCAGCGCGAGCCCGGTGATGCCGTTCCCGCAATCCGACGTGATGTGTGACCTCATGTCGTACTGCGACACCGGTCTCGATCTCGTGGTCACGGGACGAAGCGAGCGCGACGATCCCGAGTTCGGCGGCGGCTTCCTGACCCCCAACCCGGCTCTCGCCGACAACTGAATTTTCTGCAATTCTGCACACAGATGACTCGAACACCTGAAAGAGGAGTGGGTATGTCCTTCATCGTCCGTTCTGCCGGCGTCGTGGCGATCGCCGGTGCCGCGCTGCTGGGCAGCACCGCGACCGCAGCCGCCGAGCCGCCCAACTGCACCCTGGCCGACATGTCCGGGGTCCTCTCCGGTGTGTCCGCCGGGATGTCGGCGTATCTGTTCACCCATCCGGAGGTCAACGCCGAGCTGTCCACGATGACCGATATGTCCGGTGAGGAGCGTTCGGCCTACATGCAGGACTACATGTCGGCCAACCCGCAGGTCCAGGCTGAACTGCAGGCCATTCGCCAGCCGATGACCGACTTCCGGGCCCGCTGCGGCATGCCTCCGGGCGGCCTCGGCATGGACGGCTGATCCGTTCGATCATCGAGAGGGGGCCGTGTCGACGTCTGCGCCGGTGACGGCCCCTGTCCGGTCCCTGCGTCGCCGCAGTTTGGAGCCCGCCCAGCCCAACGGCTATCCTGGTGACCAATTGCCGGCGCCGGGTAGGTCCAGGCGTGCCTGCAGTGCCACCCCATATCTGAGGAGAGCTTGATCATGGCTGTGCCCAAGCGCAGGATGTCGCGCGCGAACACCCGTAGCCGGCGCGCGCAGTGGAAGGCCACGCCGACCGGACTGGTCACGGTGACTGTCGCCGGTCAGCAGCACAAGGTGCCGCGCCGTCTGCTCAAGGCCGCCCGCCTGGGACTGATTGATCTCGACCGCCGCTAGTCCCTCGGCGCGCCTCTCAGGTCACTCTCAGACGCGGGGTTGACACTGTGGCGGTGCGCATTCTTGTCGTTGATGACGATCGCGCGGTGCGCGAGTCCCTCCGAAGGTCCCTGTCGTTCAACGGTTACTCCGTGGAGTTGGCGCAGGACGGCCGTGAGGCGCTCGATCTGATCGCCAGTGATCGGCCGGACGCCCTGGTGCTCGATGTGATGATGCCGCGCCTGGACGGCCTCGAGGTGTGCCGTCAGCTCCGCAGCACGGGCGACGATCTGCCGATCCTCGTGTTGACCGCCCGTGACTCGGTGTCCGAGCGGGTCGCCGGCCTCGACGCGGGCGCCGACGACTACCTCCCCAAGCCCTTCGCGCTGGAGGAACTGCTCGCGCGGATGCGCGCCCTGCTACGCCGGACCGGCCCGGACGAGGGTGTCGAGTCGGCGGCGCTGACGTTCTCCGATCTGACGCTGGACCCGGTGACCCGCGAGGTGACGCGCGGCGACCGGCCGATCAGTCTGACCCGCACCGAGTTCGCGCTGTTGGAGATGCTGATCGCCAACCCGCGCCGGGTGCTGACGCGCAGCCGCATCCTCGAGGAGGTGTGGGGCTTCGACTTCCCGACCTCGGGCAACGCCCTGGAGGTGTACGTCGGCTACCTGCGGCGCAAGACCGAAGCCGAGGGCGAGCCGCGCCTGATACACACCGTGCGCGGGGTGGGTTACGTGCTCCGGGAGACACCCCCGTGACGAACGGCCAGCCGATGACCCCCTGGCCGGGCGCCCCGGCGCCGGTGCCCGTCACCCGCTCGGTGTCACTGCGCTGGCGCGTGATGCTGCTCGCCATGTCGATGGTGGTCATGGCGGTGGTGTTGATGGCCTTCGCCGTGTATGCGGTGGTGGCGCGCGCCCTCTACGACGACCTCGACAACCAGTTGCAGAGCCGGGTGAAGCTGCTGATCGAGAGCGGGTCGTTGGAGGTCGACCCGGGCAAGGCCATCGAAGGCACGGCCTACTCCGACGTCAACGCCATGCTGGTGATCCCCGGCCAGATGAGATACACCGCGACCCAGACGGGTCAGACGCTGCCGGTGGGCCCTCCGGAGCAAGGTGTCATCGACGGCAAGCTGCGGATGTCGCTGCGCACCGTGGACCAGCAGCGCGTGTTGGCCATCCGGTTGAGTAACGACAGGGCACTGGTCATCTCCAAGAGTCTGGAACCGACCAACCAGGTCCTGCGACGGCTGACCACGGTGCTGCTGATCGTCGGCGGGATCGGGGTGGCGGTGGCGGCCATCGCCGGCGGCATGGTCGCCAGTGCCGGGCTGCGGCCCGTCGCCCGGCTGACGCAGGCGGCCGAACGAGTGGCCAGGACCGACGACCTGCGTCCGATCCCAGTGTTCGGCAGCGACGAACTCGCCCGTCTGACCGAGGCTTTCAACATGATGTTGCGCGCGCTCGCCGAGTCACGCGAGCGGCAGGCCCGCCTGGTCACCGACGCCGGGCACGAATTGCGCACGCCGTTGACGTCGTTGCGCACCAACGTCGAGTTGCTCATGGTGTCCATGGAGCCGGGCAGGCCCCGGCTGCCCGAGGATGAGATGGCCGATCTGCGCGCCGACGTACTCGGCCAGATCGAGGAACTGTCCACTCTGGTGGGCGATCTGGTGGACCTCACCCGCGAGGACGCCGGAGGCGTGATCCACGAGATCGTCGAGATGTCTGAGGTGATCGACCGTTCGCTCGAGCGGGTTCGTCGGCGCCGCAACGACATCGAGTTCGACGTGACGACCAGCCCGTGGCGGGTCTACGGGGACGCCGCGGGGTTGGCGCGCGCGGTGCTCAACCTGCTCGACAACGCGGCGAAGTGGAGCCCACCGGGTGGGCGGGTCGCGGTCAGCCTCCGGCAGATCGATTCGCAGCACGCCGAACTGGTCGTCGCCGATCAGGGGCCGGGGATTCCGCCGATGGAGCGGGGGTTGATCTTCGAGCGGTTCTACCGGTCGGCCTCCGCGCGCGCGATGCCGGGATCCGGTCTGGGACTGGCGATCGTGCAGCAGGTGGTGCTCAAGCACGGCGGCTCGCTACGGGTCGAGGACACCGTGCCGGGCGGGCAGCCGCCGGGCACGGCGATGCACGTGGTGCTGCCCGGTCGGCCGGCGGCCGCCGATACCGAACTGTCATCTGACGAAGTGACGACACGCCGCCACTGACCCTTCCGTGACGCGTGTCACCAGCGAGGATGGTGGGGCAGAAGTCTAGGGGTGCGCCGAGTGTTCTCTAAGTGGATTCTCAGCCCGGGTGGGCACTGTAGGCGTCATCCCTTCGTTGATCCAGGCGAAGACACCTACTTCAGGAAGAGCATCGCAGCGACATGACCGAATACCCGAGGTACCCGCAGAACCCGAACCAGGGACCGCGACCCGGTATGCACGGATCAGTGCCGCCCGGACAGGTCGGGCCCCAGCAGCCCTACGACTGGCGTTACGCGACCGAGCAGCAGCGCCAGGCGTTCCGCTCGCAGTACGAGTCCTACCGCAGTGACGCCTACCGCAGTGACACCTACCGCAATGACCCCTACCGGGGCGCCCCGATGCCGCAGGGCCCCGGGCAGTATCCGCGTCCGGACGGGTCGACACCACCGCACACACCGCGCAAGCGCTCCCGCGGGACGGGTCTGGCCGTCGGAGCCGTCGCTCTGGCGCTGCTGTCCGGCGGGGTCGGCGGCGGTGTCGCGATGCTCGTGCACCCCGACCACAGCACCGGCATCAGTGCCACGGGCGCAGCGCCCAGCGTGCCTGCGGCCAGCGTGCCCGCCGGGTCGGTCGAACAGGTTGCGCTGAAGGTCGTGCCGAGCGTGGTCAAGCTCGAGGTGGATCGTGGTCGCGCGTCCGAGGAAGGCTCCGGAGTGATCCTGTCGACCGACGGTCTGATCCTGACCAACAACCACGTGGTGGCTGCCGCGCAGGCCGCGTCGTCCGGCGCGGAGACCAAGGTGACCTTCGCCGACGGCAGCAGCGCCCCGTTCACCGTCGTCGGAACGGATCCCGGCAGTGACATCGCGGTGGTGCGTGCCGAGAACGTGTCCGGCCTGACCCCCATCACCGTGGGCTCCTCGGCCGAGCTCAAGGTGGGCCAGGACGTCGTGGCCATCGGTTCGCCTCTCGGGTTGGAGGGCACGGTGACCACCGGCATCATCAGCGCCCTGAACCGTCCGGTGGCCGCCGGCGGTGACGCGCAGAACCAGAACACCGTGCTCGACGCCATCCAGACCGACGCCGCGATCAACCCGGGCAACTCCGGCGGCGCGCTGGTCAACATGAACGGCGAACTGGTCGGCATCAACTCGGCGATCGCCACGCTGGGTGCGGACGCCGGCGGTGCGCAGGGCGGCTCGATCGGGCTCGGCTTCGCCATCCCGGTCGACCAAGCCAAGCGGATCGCCGACGAACTGATCCAGACCGGCACGGCTTCGCGCGCCTCGCTGGGTGTGCAGGTGGGCAATGACGCCGGCATCGACGGCGCGAAGATCGTCGAGGTCACCTCCGGCGGCGCTGCCTCGGCGGCCGGTCTGCCCAACGGCGTCGTGGTCACCAAGCTCGACGACCGGGTCATCGGCAGCGCCGACGCGTTGGTCGCGGCGGTGCGGTCGAAGGCCCCCGGTGACACCGTGACGCTGACCTACGTCGACCCGTCCGGCCGCTCCCAGACCGTGCAGGTCACCCTCGGCAGGGCAGCCCAGTGACGCTGTCCGCCGATCCGGCCGACCGCCTGCTCCGTGTGGCTGCGCCGCTGTCCGGGCCGAGTTATACGGTTGTGCCCATGGAACAGGCTCATACGTTGGTCGGCCGGGCCCTGGTCATCGTCGTCGATGACCGCACCGCCCACGGTGATGAAGAGGACCACAGTGGTCCGTTGGTCACGGAGTTGCTCGGCGAGGCCGGGTTCATGGTCGATGGGGTCGTCGTGGTCTCCTCGGATGAGGTCGAGATCCGCAATGCCTTGAACACCGCGGTCATCGGCGGCGTCGACCTGGTGGTGTCGGTCGGGGGGACGGGCGTGACCCCGCGTGACGTCACTCCCGAGGCCACTCGCGACCTTCTCGACCGCGAGTTGCTGGGCATCTCCGAAGCGCTGCGCGCGTCCGGGTTGTCCGCGGGCATCGTCGACGCGGGTGTGTCCCGCGGGCTGGCCGGTATCTCCGGCAGCACCCTGGTCGTGAACCTCGCGGGTTCACGTGCGGCGGTGCGCGACGGGATGGCCACCCTGGGGCCGCTGGCCGCGCAGGTCATCGCGCAGCTATCCAGTTTGGAGATCTAATCGAGTACCACTCGCTGAAGGTATGGTGGGAGGAAGCCGCGTCGGCTTCCTCCCATCCGTTTGTCTAGGGGCTGGGAAGCTGACTTCCTCACCTGCGAAGTTACGAGCAGGTGAACTCCAATCTGGATCTCGTTGTGATGTTCGTCACAGGAATGTGGAGCCGTGTCGCAACCTTCGAAGCACTCGCGAATTGCAGTTAACAACATCTTCGGGGATTCGCTGCCGGAGACGACGAGCGACGAACGTGACCCTGCGGCGCCGGACGGCGAGGACGGTCACGAGCGGTGGCTGCGGGACAACGTCCCGCCGCACCATGACTGACCTGTGAGTTCGCAAAAAACCTCGTCAGTATCTCCAGTAACACTCGAGACTTCGTTTCCGAATAGCCAGATGCGGGGTCAGGATCAGCGACGGTTTCTTCGGCCACTCCCCGTCGTCGCGTGGAGGGGGTTCGGCCAGCTGTCGGGGAGACGTCAGCAAACGACATGCAATTCGTGGAGTCGTCCGACACCACCGCCTCTACGCGTTGCCGGTCCGAAGCCTCCCCGTTATGTTCCTCGTGTCAACGATGAGTGATTCGTAAGAACGGCATGTGGGTCTTCTAATTCCGCTCACATGTTCGCCTTGCGAAGTGTGTGGTGTAGCGGTAGAGCCAGGCACGGACAATCGGTGCCCCGCCCGGGGGTTCCGACCTAGACAACAAGGGAGATCATGAAGGCAATCAGTCGGGTGCTGATCGCGATGGTCGCATCCATCGCGGCTTTGTTCGTGAGCACTGGCACCTCTCACGCCGGGCTGGACAATGAGCTGAGCTTGGTCGACGGCCAGGGTCGGACGTTGACGATCCAGCAGTGGGACACGTTCCTCAATGGCGTCTTTCCCCTCGACCGCAACCGCCTGACCCGCGAGTGGTTCCACTCCGGCAAGGCGACCTACATCGTGGCTGGTGAAGGTGCGGACGACTTCGAGGGCACCATGGAGCTCGGCTACCAGGTCGGCTTCCCGTGGTCGCTGGGCGTCGGCATCAACTTCAGCTACACCACCCCCAACATCGCGTTCGACGGTTACGGCCTGGACTTCGCGGACCCGCTGCTGGGCTTCGGCGACAGCATCGTGACCCCGCCGCTGTTCCCGGGCGTCTCGATCTCGGCTGACCTGGGCAACGGCCCCGGCATCCAGGAGGTCGCGACCTTCTCCGTGGACGTCGAGGGCCCCGGTGGCTCGGTCGCCGTGTCCAACGCTCATGGCACCGTCACCGGCGCTGCCGGCGGTGTGCTGCTGCGTCCGTTCGCACGGCTGATCTCGTCGACCGGTGACAGCGTCACCACCTACGGCGAACCGTGGAACATGAACTGATCACGTAGTCACTTTCGCGTTAGCCCTCGGCACCTGCCGGGGGCTAACGCCTTTTCGGGGACAAACTGTGAGGTCACTTCCAAGGTGATGAGGACATCCTGGAGTGCCCGCCGCGGCTCCCCGTTCGCCGCGACATGCGGCTGATCTCCCCGTCCGGTGGCAGTGGCGCCACCCGTCCGCCCTGATTCCCCCGCACCACTCGCTCGACCCGAACCAGCCCTCGGCATCTGCCGGGGGCTGGGCCCATTTTCCGGACAAGCTGTGTGACCACTTGGAGAGAAATGAAGACATTCTGTAGGGCATTGACCGCGCTGCTACTGGCCATCTCGGCGGTGTTCGTGAGCGCAGGCACGTCCCACGCCGGACTCGACAATCAGCTGAGTTTGGTCGACGGGCAGGGACGCACGTTGACGATCCAGCAGTGGGACACCTTCCTCAACGGTGTCTTTCCGCTCGACCGCAACCGGCTGACCCGGGAGTGGTTCCACTCCGGAAAAGCGACCTACACCGTCAGCGGTGAGGGCGCCGAGGACTTCGAGGGCACCCTGGAGCTGGGCTACCAGGTGGGCTTCCCGTGGTCGCTCGGGGTGGGGATCAACTTCAGCTACACCACCCCGAACATCGCCTATGACGGTTTCGGGTTCGGACCCCAAGATGACGACCCGTTCCTCGGCCTGGGAGACAGCATCGTGACCCCACCTCTGCTGCCGGGGGTGTCCATCGCGGCCGACCTGGGCAACGGCCCCGGCATCCAGGAGGTCGCGACGTTCTCCGTCGACGTCACCGGCCCCGGGGGATCTGTCGCGGTGTCCAACGCACACGGCACCGTCACCGGCGCTGCCGGCGGTGTGCTGCTGCGCCCCTACGCGCGGCTCATCTCGGCGGCCGGCGACAGCGTCACCACCTACGGCGAACCGTGGAACATGAACTGACACTTGGC
Source organism: Mycobacterium sp. G7A2 (assembly GCF_041902445.1). Lineage (NCBI taxonomy): Bacteria > Bacillati > Actinomycetota > Actinomycetes > Mycobacteriales > Mycobacteriaceae > Mycobacterium > Mycobacterium sp. G7A2. The sequence continues at coordinate 1,254,832 of NZ_CP169251.1, forward strand.
CATGGGCCACGCCGGCCGGTCGGGATGAACAAGATCGGCAAGAGTGTCTGCCGAGCGCGGAAGATCTGAGAAGCTCTTTGTTCCATGAGAGCGATCACCCGGATCCTCACGGCGATCGCCGGCGCCTGCGCGGCGCTGTTCGCCGGTTCGGGTATCTCGCGCGCGGAGCTCGACGACGCCGTCAGCCTGGTCGACGGTCTCGGCCGGACTCTGACCGTGCAACAGTGGGACACATTCCTCGACGGGGTGTCCCCGCTGGATCGCAACCGGCTGACACGCGAATGGTTCCACTCCGGTCGCGCCGCGTACCTGGTGATCGGCGACGGCGCCCACGAATTCACCGGCACCCTCGAGCTCGGTTACCAAGTCGGCTTCCCGTGGGCGCTGGGGACCGCGGTCGACTTCGCGTACTCCTCACCCAACATCACGTTCGGCGGCTGGGGGATCGACGAGAACCTCGCCGACCGCATCTACACGCCCCCGCTGCTCCCTGCCGTGTCGATCTCGGTGGACCTGGGCAACGGGCCCGGGATCCTCGAAGCGGCGACGATCTCGGTCGAGGTCGGCGGGCCGGGCGGAATCGTGGCGATCTCCAACGCGCACGGCGCCATCACCGGCGCGGCCGGCGGGGTGGTGCTGCGTCCCTTCGCGCGGCTCGTCTCCTCCGCCGGCGACAGTGTCACGACCTACGGCAAGGCGTGGACGATGAGATGACCGGTGGGCGGGTCGGTCACTCGGGTGTGGCGTGGCGGCCCTCCCGGGCCTCTGGCGACTCTCCGCCGCGCAGTGCCGCGGCGGCGTCACCGTCGGCGCCGTTGCGCAACAGGTCGCGGATCTCGGTCAGCAGGGTCAGTTCGGTCTCGGTCGACTCCACCTTCACGTCACGCTCCCTGAGCTTCTTGAACGGCACCACGATCACGAAATAGATGACCGCTGCCACGATGAGGAAATTGATGGCCGCCGACAGCACCGCGTTCAGGTCGACGAACTGTTCGCCGCCCAACGGGATCCGCAAGATGCCGTACTCCGCTTCCGGGCCGGCGCCGATCCGGTCGACCAGTGGCTGGATCACGTTCTCGGTGAAGGCGGTGACCAAGCCGGTGAATGCCGCGCCGATGACCACCGCGACGGCCAGATCGATCACATTTCCGCGGGAGATGAACTCCTTGAAGCCCTTCAGCATGGCGCGAGCCTTTCTCGTCCGTGTCACTTCTCGTCCGTGTGAATGCCAGGCCGGGATGCCGGGACATCTCGAACGTTAGCGCCTGCATATCCGGTTACCGACGAAGTCGGTCAAGCCGGGCGACCCTTGTCGCCGACGCTTGGTGACACAGGCGAGAACACGGCTGAACCGGCTGCGGGAGCCGTCCGTTTCGCCACTGCCGACCCGGCCGGGCGCCGTCACCGCTTAACAGTGTCTTAACACCGGTTGAACTGGGGTCTTGACGATCTGGAGGAACGCAAACTAACCGCGCGGCGCTGTGAATTCACTGCTAGTCTGTTGAAGCCTGAATATGCCACGAGGACGCGCGCGTCCTCACTGATAAAAGGGGAACGCTGATGGCCGGATACGCCAGAGCCCTCACTCGCAGTTCGAAGAAGCTGGGTCTGGTGGGCTTGGGCTCCTTCGCCGCCGCCGCCGCGATCGTCGGCCTGGGCAGCGGTACGGCCAGCGCCGAGGTCGACGAGGTCGGTCCCAGCCCGGTCGTGACGAGCCGTCAGGCCTCGGAGAACTCGGTCATCCGGATCAACGACTTCGGGGTTGCCCGCGGCATCTCGGAGGCGCGGCTGGCTGACGCCGGCATCCTCAACGCGTTCGGCGAGGTTCGCGACAGCGTCAAGGCCGTGGTCGGCGGCACCGCCTCGGCGTTCGAGGGCGAGTACCCGGTCGGCCCGCCCATCGGTGACTGGTGATCTGATCTGAAGTTTCCACTGCCGCCCCCGGATTGCCGGGGGCGGCAGTGTTTTTGGTCGATGCAAGGTTTTTCGTCGGTGCAGGGTTTCTCGGCGGTGCACGTTCTCGTCTGGGACGGTTTCGTCAGTGCGCCATTTTCGTCAGTGCGGTGTTGTTCCCCTGTGCCATTTCTTGCTCAGTTCGCTGTTGTTGCCCAGTGCCGTGTTGTTGCCCAGTGCCGTGTTGTTGCTCAGTGCAACGTGACCCCGATGGCGTCGACCAGGGCCGCGGCGGCCACGGTCCTGGCGGCCGTAGCAGGCAACGCCACCAGCACGACCCGGTTGCCGCTGCCGCCGACCAGGCCGGTCGTCTCGGCCGACACCAGCACGACGATCGCGCCGGTGGCGATCAGTCTGGGCTCGGTGCCGGCCTCCGGTGCGGCGGCGACCACGTCGATGACGTCGCCCGGCCGGAGAAGATCCAGCACCGCGGCGTCGGCCAACGTCAGCGGCACGATCCGCGCGTCAGGCCCCGCTGCGGCGTCGGCCAGGTGTGGACCGAGCAATCGCACATCGGTGAGCACCTCGCCGCGACGCACCGGCCCGGCCAGTGTGGCCCCGGCGGTCGCGTCGAGGCCGGCGACTGATCCGTCGGGAATCTCGTCCGCGTTGCGCTTCTCGACCACGACATCGGCCGCAGTCAGCTCGGTGCCCGGAGTCAGATCCCGGCCGGCGACGAGGACATCGCTCTGCCGGCCGCCCGGATCGTCACGCAATGCTGCGACCGCTGCCAGAACGACGAGACCGGCCGCGAGCATCCGCCGGGCAGCTGTGGTGCGCACCCAGTCGGGCCGCAGCACTCGACTGAGGCGGTGCAGCGGCGACGGGTCCAGTGAGTCGCCCACGACATCACGCTAGAGCGCGATACCTCATCGCGTCTGCCCCCGACGGAGCGGCTGTGGATAACTCGGGTCAGCTGGATGCGGCTGCGGCGGGAGCCGAGGAGCTGCTCGACGACGTGCTGGACGACGAGCTGCCCGCCGACGTGGTGGACGAACTGCTCGACGACGAGTCCGACGAACTCGACGAGGAGGTCGACGACTCGGAGGAGCTGCCGCCCGAGCTGCTGGAACTCTTCTTCTTGGAGTCTTCGCGGCTGTCGGTGCGGTAGAAGCCGCTGCCCTTGAACACGACGCCGACCTTGCCGAACAGCTTGCGCAGCCGTCCGCTGCACTGCGGGCATTCGGTCAGCGCATCATCGGTGAAGGCCTGCACCTGATCGAACTTGTTGTCGCATTCGGTACATGCATAGGAATAGGTAGGCACGAAAACCTCCGAGACAGTCAAACTTGTTAGCACTCTACCTGCTTAAGTGCTAGAACCGCCAGGCGGGCCGGGTGATTCCCCGAGTTCCACCAGCCCCCGTCGTGGTGTCAGCGCATGGGTCATCGGCACGTCGTGCGGTTCGGCGGGCAACCGCTCCAGGATCTCGTCGTCGCGGACCACCGCGACCAACGCGGCCGCCGGGTCGGCCAGTCCCAGTGTGCGGTCGTAGAAGCCGGCACCCCGCCCAAGTCGCGCGCCCCGCCGGTCCACCGCCAGCGCCGGCACCAGGATCACAGTCGCCTCCCGCACCGCGGTGCCGGCCAGCCATGGCGGGGAGGGCTCCTGCAAGCCGAAGGGCGCCTCGACCAGCTCGCCGCGTCGGTAGCGGCCCCACGTCAACGGCTGCGGCACCTTCCCGGCGTCGCGGCGGGCCACCGGCAACAACACCACGGCGCCGCGGTCGACCAGCACGTCGATCAGCGCCAGCGATCCCGGTTCGGACCCCACCGGAACATAGCCACACACCGTCTCGCCGGGCCGCACCAACTCCGCGGCGTGCCGGGCCAGATCACCCGCCTCCCGCTCGCGCTCAGCGGCGCCGAGCCGCCGTCTGGCAGCCACGATTCTGCTGCGTAGCTGTGATTTCGTCGCTTGCACTGCGTAGTCCTCGACAGGTCGGGTAAGGAGAGAACAACAGACGCAGAGAGGTTAGTGTGTGAACGATGAATCGGCCTGAAGTTCCTATTCCGCACACCGCGGTCGTGCCCGCTGCCGGGCTGGGAACCCGTTTCCTGCCCGCCACCAAGACGGTGCCCAAAGAGTTGCTGCCGGTGGTGGACACGCCCGGTATCGAATTGGTGGCCGCCGAAGCCGCCGAAGCCGGCGCTGAGCGGCTGATCGTCATCACCTCCGAGGGCAAGGACGGTGTGGTCGCGCACTTCGTCGAAGACCTCGTGCTCGAGGGGACGCTGGAATCACGCGGCAAGCATTCGATGCTCGAGAAGGTGCGCCGCGCGCCCGCGCTGATCAAGGTCGAGTCCGTCGTGCAGGCCGAGCCGCTGGGCCTGGGCCATGCGGTCAGCTGTGTCGAAGCCAGCCTCGCGCCCGACGAGGACGCGATCGCGGTGCTGTTGCCCGACGATCTCGTGCTCCCCACCGGGGTGCTCGAGACCATGTCCAAGGTGCGCGCCAAGCGCGGCGGTTCGGTGCTGTGCGCGATCGAGGTTCCGCCCGAGGACATCAGCGCCTACGGCGTCTTCGATGTCGAGACGGTGCCCGACGCGGTCAACCCCAATGTCCTCAAGGTCAAGGGCATGGTGGAAAAGCCCAAGGCCGAGGACGCGCCGTCGCCCTATGCGGCGGCCGGTCGATATGTGCTCGACCGGGCGATCTTCGACGCGTTGCGGCGGATTCCGCGCGGCGCGGGGAACGAATTGCAGCTCACCGATGCCATCGCGCTGCTGATCGAGGAGGGCCACCCGGTGCATGTGGTGGTGCACCGCGGATCTCGACACGATTTGGGAAATCCCGGTGGGTACCTGAAGGCTGCGGTTGACTTTGCGTTGGAACGAGACGACTACGGGCCGGAGTTGCGCCGGTGGTTGATCGAACGGCTGGGGCTCGCGTCCGGGTCGGCTGAGCAGTAGCGGCTGCTGCGCCGAGCGCATCCGCCCCTGGCCGGTCGTCGCCGGCCAGGGGCCTCTTCAGGTGAGAAAGGCATGTTGTGCGTTCGGTTGAGGAGCAGCAGGCTCGAGTGGCCGCGGCTGCGGTGGCACCGCGCCCGGTTCGGGTGGCGATCGCCGAAGCCCAAGGCCTGATGTGCGCCGAAGAGGTGGTCACCGAGCGTCCGCTGCCGGGTTTCGATCAGGCTGCGATCGACGGCTACGCGGTGCGCAGCGTCGATGTGCTCGGTTTCCGCGGGTCGCCGGAGGACGAGGGCGACGAGGATGAACAGGCGTCTGCCGACGGCGAGATCAGCCTGCCGGTGATGGGTCTGATCGAGGCGGGTGAGCGGACCCCGAGCAGGCTGCAGCCCCGTCAGGCGGCGCGGATCCAGACCGGCGCGCCGATGCCGACGCTCGCCGACGCGGTACTGCCGCTGCGCTGGACCGACGGCGGTAGCTCCCGGGTCCGGGTGCTGCGCGGCGTGCGGTCGGGGGCGTATGTGCGGCGCACGGGCGACGACGTTCAACCCGGTGACGTCGCGGTCCGGGCCGGCACGATCATCGGCGCCGCCCAGGTCGGGTTGCTCGCCGCGGTCGGCCGGGAGCGCGTACTGGTGCACCCGCGGCCGCGCCTGTCGGTGATGTCGGTCGGCGGTGAGCTCGTCGACATCAGCCGTACCCCGGGCAACGGTCAGGTCTACGACGTGAACTCCTACGCGCTCGCCGCCGCCGGTCGTGATGCCGGCGCCGACGTGAACCGGGTCGGCATCGTCTCGACCGACCCCAAGCAACTGCGCGAAACCGTCGAGGGCCAGCTCAACCGCGCCGAGGTCATCGTGATCGCCGGTGCGGTCGGCGGTGCCGCGGCCGAGGGTGTGCGCGCGGTGCTCGGCGAGCTCGGTGACATGGAGGTAGCTCGGATCGCGATGCACCCCGGCTCGGTGCAGGGATTCGGTCAACTCGGTCCCGACGGTGTGCCGGTCTTCTTGCTGCCCGCCAATCCGGTCAGCGCGCTGGTGGTGTTCGAGATGATGGTGCGGCCGTTGATCAGGTTGTCCCTGGGCAAGCGGCAACCGATGCGTCGCATCGTGCAGGCCCGGGCGCTGTCGCCGATCACGTCGGTGGCCGGCCGCAAGGGTTTCCTGCGCGGGCAGCTGATGCGGGATCAGGACACCGGCGAATATCTGGTTCAGGCGCTCGGTGGCGCACCGGGTGCGTCGTCGCACCTGCTGGCGACGCTGGCTGAAGCTAACTGTCTGGTGGTGGTGCCCAGCGACGCCGACCAGATCCGTACCGGTGAGGTCGTCGACGTGGCCTTCCTGGCTCAGCGCGGCTGACGCGCGGCCGGGTGCGTGGTGATGAGCCTGTGGAGTTCGCGGTCGCAGCATCCGGGATGGCCGTTGCCCGCCGGCCCGCTGCGGGTGGCGGCCGGGGTGGTGAAGTTGCGTCCGATACGGCTTCGGGACGCCGCGCAGTGGAGCCGCGCACGGCTTGCCGATCGGGCCCATCTCGAGCCGTGGGAACCGGTCACCGAGCTCGATTGGGAAGTGCGGCATTCGGTTTCCGCGTGGCCGTCGGTGTGTTCGGGACTGCGCGGTGAGGCGCGGCGGGGACGGATGTTGCCGTATGCGATCGAGTTGGACGGTCAGTTCGCCGGGCAGCTGACGATCGGCAACGTCACGCACGGCGCGCTGCGCTCGGCATGGATCGGATATTGGGTGGCCAGCGGCGTCACCGGCGGGGGAGTCGCGACGGCGGCGTTGGCGCTGGGCCTCGACCACTGTTTCGGGCCGGTCATGTTGCATCGGGTCGAGGCCACAGTGAGACCCGAGAACGCCGCCAGCCGCGCGGTGCTGGCAAAGGCGGGGTTTCGGGAGGAAGGGCTGCTCAAGCGCTACCTCGAAGTCGACGGCGCCTGGCGCGATCATCTGCTGGTGGCGCTGACGGTCGAGGAGTTGAACGGCTCGGTGGCGGCGACGCTGGTGCGTGCCGGTCGCGCCGCATGGACCTGATCCACGTCGATTCTGTTGCTGATGTGACACATGTGACTGTTGGTGCTTGTACTCGGTGAATTACAGGTGTGTAATTGTCTCGGCGCGCCGCCCACGGATGCGCTGGTCACAGACCTAGCCTGATGGGGAAAGGAGCAGGCGCCATGCCAAGCATCCCCCAATCTCTTCTCTGGATTTCTCTCGTCGTGCTCTGGCTGTTCGTGCTGGTGCCGATGCTGATCAGCAAGCGCGACGCGGTGCGACGCACCAGCGACGTCGCGCTGGCGACCCGAGTGCTCAACAGCGGCACCGCGGTCCGGCTGCGTCGGCGCGGACCGGCGGCCGGGCACCGCAGCGATCCGGACTGGCGGCCGTCCGAGGACGACCTCGACGAGGACATCGATGCCGATGTCGATGCCGACTTCGAGGACGCTCGCGCCGATGTTCGTGCTGACGACGGCGCCCGGGCGCCGCAGCGCTCCGTGGTGAAGGTGGCCGCCGAAGCGGCTCAGGACGAGCCCGACTATCTCGACGTCGACGTCGTCGAGGACTCGGAGGCCTTGCCCGCGGGTCGGGCGAGGCCCGTCGAGCAGCCCGTGATGGCGGCCGAGTCCGACCAGTTGGCTTTCGATGACTCCGACGACACCGATGAATCCCGGGACGCCGACGTCTCCGACGACGCTGGGGTTCAAGCGGCGCGCGCCGATTCCGCCGATTCCGCCGAGGACGACGAGTACGAGTACGTCGACGACTCCTCCGGTCTGGAAGCGCCCTCGGACGGCGATCTGCGCATCGCCGACTCGATCAGCGCGGCCCGTCGGCGCCGGCACGAATCCAGCACCGCCGAAGCCGTGACGGCCCGCAAGTACCGTTTCCGGGCGCGGACCCTGTCGGTGATGGGGGTGCTGCTGCTGGCCAGCGCAGTCGCGGCGTTCACCTGGTCGTCGACCATGTGGTGGACCTTCGGTGCGGTAGCCACCGTGACGCTGCTCTACCTGGCCTATCTGCGCCGCCAGACCCGCATCGAGGAGCAGCTGCGACGCCGTCGCGCGCAGCGCATCGCCCGGTCCCGGCTGGGGGTGGAGAACACCGCCGATCCGGAGTTCGACGTCACCCCGGCACGGCTACGCCGGCCCGGTGCCGCGGTCCTGGAGATCGACGACGAGGACCCCGAGTTCGAACATCTCGAGCACGTCGCGTTCGCGCGGCACTACGACCTGCCCCGCGCGGCCGGGCAGTAGTGCGCGATTTCGGCAGCCGCGCGGGGGACTGGTAACCTCCTTAGCGACATCAGGGGCTATGGCGCAGTTGGTAGCGCGACTCGTTCGCATCGAGTAGGTCAGGGGTTCGATTCCCCTTAGCTCCACCACAGTTTGTTCAGTTCAAAGGGGTCTAAACCGCTTCGGTTCTGGGTGACGTCAACACTCACGTCAACAGAATGGTTCTAAGATGCCGTCATGGCGTTGAGCCAGGCCCAGGCGATCGTCGCCGCCGCCGTCGAACGACACTTGTGCGCGTTCGGGGTCACCGGCTTCACGCCAAATTCCTAGAACCGTCTGTCGGTGTCCACCGTTACGTTGTGGCGATGCGCTGGTATGCCCGCCCGGAAGGCGACGCCCATGAGCTGAGGGTTGCGCCTCGGCTGGCGTCGTGGAATAAGGCCCATGATCCAGATCAGGTGCGATTGAGGGCTTACCTGGATGACACCGAAGCGCTGCTCACCGATTTGCGAGTTGATGGCCCGTGGGCGCTCCGGCTTGATGTGGGACTTCCCCGTGGACGGGATCTTCTCGGCATGGCTGATCTCGACAACTATGCGTACCCACTTGCCAACCGTTTGAAGGACTCTGGCTTGGTGTCGGTGTGGTGCACCAAACGACACAGTGAGCGGTCTTTCGCACGGATCGAGTCCGCTCGCGAAGTCCCTCCGCCGTCGACAGACGTGCTGATCGCGACAACGACCGCCTCAGCGTCGACCGTCGCCTTCAAGGAGCAGATCTTCTCCGCCGTCGCAGATGCGGGGGAGCTTCCCCTGGGACCCGTCAAGCTCGAACTCGCCTTCGTCGTCGGTCCACGTAGGAATTGGCTAAACCTCTGGAAGCAGACAATCGACTCACTCGACCCACTCCTAGGACGCACCTACCCAGACCGCGCCTGGCATCCACGCGACGGCAGGATCACCGAGTTGGGCATGCATCTGACCGTTGACCCCGCAGCCGGAAACCAGGTCATGGTGGGCGTCATCGCAGAGCGCAACTCGCCCGGCGTCAAACACGCCGACAGCGTCCCGCGCGAAGTCGCCCATGCCGGGAGCCCTGCCGATCCAATCAGGGCAGAAATCGAGCAGATCCTAATCGACCATCCGCGAACCCGTTACGCCAAGGTGCTGCGCGGCATGAAGCGCGGGCTTACCAACGCCGACATGGCCGAGGAAGCTACTAACGCCGGGAACCGATCAATGCTGAGAGCGTTGCTGCAGTCCGCAGGCTGGTGCGACTGTCACTCGATGACGAACTAGTGCCCGCACCATCTGATGCCGCCTCGCAAGCTGGGTTCTACCGCGAGCTCTTGAACTACCGGCGCTCACCAGAGCTGACACAACACATCAACACCAAGCTCGCCAAGCTGCGGAACCTGGACCCAACAATCCTGCTGACGCCGCTCGGACAAGTCCAGCTAGGTGCGAATGATCCGGCCAGGCTGGAAAAGCAGGAAGTGGTTTGTCCCGACTGCTTCATGGTGCACGCCGGAGAATGCCCATGAGCGCACTGCCGGACCGATGAGAAGGTTCGACATCTGCGTGGAGGTCCACCTTATTAAATGACAACCCCAATGACCACGACCTGCAATTCACCAGTGAAACAGGCACCACACTGCGCTTCGGCACGCAGGTCGCCGCCCTCATCAGCGGAAGCACCGGATGCCGCCTACCACGAACTTGACGTACGCGCTGCTGGCCTTTTTCGGTGGGGTGTTAGTGGATGGGGCACGGCGACACGGGGCCGGTGACGGACTGACAAGGAGTCGCGAATCGGCCCGACGGGAGTCGTGATCGTGAATCACTCACTCCGCGCAAACATCTGGCGGCCTGGACATCAGAAGTCCCGGTCGGAGGACCCCGACTCGTTGGCCGTGCCGCCCGAGAGCGTGTTGCCTGCGAGGTCGGAGATTGCCGACGACGGCGACCACCTCAGCGACCCGCTCGTCAAAACCAAGGTGATGTTCCGATAGTCACCGAAAGCTGGGGAGTCGTAATCGCCGAGCACGATGGTGATCGTGTTGCCGCTCATTGTCATCGTCGAGGCGGTCCCGGTGGCTCCGAACGTGATGGGGCCGTTGCCGCCGATCTGGTATATGAAGTCGGTTCGGCCCAAGTCGATCGTGCCCAGGGGCAGCAAGGCAGTGTTGTTCGAGTTGTAGATCCGGAGCGTGTCGTTGCTGCTGCCGCCGTTGTCGCCGCGCACGACCACGTTGGTCGTGGTGCCGTTCCATCCGGCAAGGATCGAATTGGGATTGATCGGCTCACTGAAGGTGTAGGTGATCGAGTCCCCCTGCTCCAGGTACCCAGAGATGTTCAGTCCACCGCCGTTTGTGGCCTGGATGTCGACCGCGGTCGGTGCGACGTTGTCGATGACGGTGATGCTGACGGTGGCTGTGTTGCTGGTGGCGGTGCCGTCGGTGGCTTTGTAGGTGAAGCTGTCGGTGCCGTTGTAGTTGGCGGTGGGGGTGTAGGTGAAGCTGCCGTTGCTGTTGAGCGCCACGGTGCCGTGGGCGGGTCCAGCCACCAGGGTTGCACTGAGGGTGTTGCCGTCGATGTCGGTGTCGTTGGTCAGGACATTCCCGTTCAGCGCGATTCCCTGGTTGGTCGAACCCGAGTCGTTGACAGCGGTTGGGGCATCGTTGACGGCGTTGACGGTGATGCTGACGGTGGCTGTGTTGCTGGTGGCGGTGCCGTCGGTGGCGGTGTAGGTGAAGCTGTCGGTGCCGTTGTAGTTCGCGGTCGGGGTATAGGTGAAGGTGCCGTTGCTGTTCAGCGTGAGGGCGCCGTGGCTGGGTCCGTTGACCAGAGTTGCGGTGAGCGTGTCGCCGTCGACATCGGTGTCGTTGGTCAGCACATTGCCGGCGAGTTGGGTGTCTTCGTTGGCGGTGAACGCGTCGTTGGCAGCTGTGGGAGCGTCGTTGACCGGGTTGACGGTGATGCTGACGGTAGCTGTGTTGCTGGTGGCGGCGCCGTCGGTGGCGGTGTAGGTGAAGCTGTCGGTGCCGTTGTAGTTGGCGGTCGGGGTGTAGGTGAAGGTGCCGTCATTGTTGAGGGTCAGCGCGCCATGACTGGGTCCGCTGGCCAACACTGCGGTGAGGGTGTCGGCGTCGGCGTCGGTGTCATTGGCCAGGACGTTGCCGTTGACGGCCGACTCCTCACTCGTCGTGTAGGCGTCGTTCACGGCGGAGGGGGCGTCGTTGACTGACGTGACGGTGATCGTGACAACTGCGGTGGTGCTGTTGGCGATACCGTCGTTGGCTTTGTAGGTGAAGACGTCGGTGCCGTGATAGTTGGTGGTGGGGGTGTAGGTGAAGCTGCCGTCGCTGTTGAGGGTGAGGGTGCCGCGGGTCGGTCCGGTGACCAGTGTTGCGGTGAGGGTGTTCCCGTCCGCGTCGGTGTCGTTGGTCAGGACGTTTCCGGTCAGCTGGGTGTTTTCGTTGGTGGTGTAGCTGTTGTTCACGGCGACGGGAATGTCGTTGACGGCGTTGACGGTCACGGTGACGGTCGCGGCGGTGCTGGTCGTGGTGCCGTCGGTGGCGGTGTAGGTGAAACTGTCGGTGCCGTGGTAGTTGGTGGTGGGGGTGTAGGTGAAGGTGCCGTCGGCGTTGAGCGTGAGGGCGCCGTGGCTGGGTCCGGTGACCAGTGTTGCGGTGAGGGTGTTGCCCTCGGTGTCGGTGTCGTTGGTCAGGACGTTGCCGGTCAGCTGGGTGTCTTCGTTGGTGGTGACGCTGTCGTCGGTTGCGACGGGGGTGTCGTTGACGGCGGTGACGGTGATGCTGACCGTGCTTACCGCGCTGGTGGCGGTGCCGTCGGTGGCGGTGTAGGTGAACGAGTCCGCGCCGGTGTAGTCGGCGTCGGGGGTGTAGGTGAAGGTGCCGTCGTTGTTGAGGACCAGTTCACCGTGGGTGGGTCCGTCGACAAGTGTGGGGGTCAGTGAATCCCCGTCGACATCAGTGTCGTTGGTGAGGACGTTGCCCGAGAGTGGGGTGTCCTCGTCGGTGGTGAAGCTGTCGCCGGTTGCCACCGGCACGTCGTTGACCGACGTAATTGAAACGGTCACCAGAGCGGTATCCGTCAGCGCTGCGTCACCGGCGGCGTAGGTGAAGCTGTCGTTGCCGGTGTAGTCAGCGTCGGGGGTGTAGGTGAAAGTGCCGTCGCTGTTCAGAACCAGGGTGCCATGAGTAGGTCCGGCAACCAGTGTGGCGGAGAGGCTGTCGCCTTCTGCGTCGGTGTCGTTGGCGAGCACGTTGCCGGACAGCGGGATGTCTTCGTCTGTGGTGTAGCTGTCGTCGACTGCGTTCGGAGCATCGTTGATGGCGGTCACGGCGATCGTCACCAGGGCGGTATTGCTCGTTGCCGTTCCATCAGAAACCTGGTAGCTGAAGCTGTCGACACCGCTGTAGTCGGCGGTGGGTGTGTAGGAGAAGCTGCCGTCGGGATTCAGGACCAATGTGCCGTGAGCCGGTCCGGAGAGCAAAGCGGCAGTGAAGGTGTCGCCGTCGACGTCGACGTCGTTGGTCAACACGTTGCCCAGCAGACTGCTGTCCTCGCCGGTCGAATAGGAATCGTTGTTGGCGACAGTAGCGTCGTTGACGGGGTTGACGGTGATGGTGACGGTGGCGGGGGAGCTGGTGGCGGTGCCGTCGGTGGCGGTGTAGGTGAAGGAGTCGGTGCCGTGGTAGTCGGCGTCGGGGGTGTAGGTGAAAGTGCCGTCGTCGTTGAGGACCAGTTCACCATGGGTGGGTCCGTCGACCAGGGCCGCGGTCAACGAATCGCCCTCGACGTCAACATCGTTGGTGAGGACGCTGGCCGTCAATCGGTAGTCTTCGTCGATGGTGTAGGCGTCGTCGGCTGTGACGGGGGTGTCGTTGACGGCGGTGACGGTGATCGCGACGGTGGCGGCGGTGCTGGTGGCGGTGCCGTCGGTGGCGGTGTAGGTGAAGCTGTCGGTGCCGGCGTAGTTGGCGTCGGGGGTGTAGGTGAAGGTGCCGTCGTTGTTGAGGACGAGGCTGCCGTGGGTGGGTCCGTCGACGAGGGTGGCGGTCAGTGAATCGCCGTCGATGTCGTTGTCGTTGGTCAGGACGTTGCCGGCTAGCTGGGTGTCTTCGTCGGTGGTGAAGGAATCTCCGGCTGTGACGGGGGTGTCGTTGACGGCGGTGATTGTGATCGCGACGGTGGCGGCGGTGCTGGTGGCGGTGCCGTCGGTGGCGGTGTAGGTGAAGCTGTCGGTGCCGTGGTAGTTGGCGTCGGGGGTGTAGGTGAAGGTGCCGTCGTTGTTGAGGACGAGGCTGCCGTGGGTGGGTCCGTCGACGAGGGTGGCGGTCAGTGAATCGCCGTCGATGTCGTTGTCGTTGGTCAGGACGTTGCCGGCCAGCTGGGTGTCTTCGTCGGTGGTGAAGGAATCTCCGGCTGTGACGGGGGTGTCGTTGACGGCGGTGATTGTGATCGCGACGGTGGCGGCGGTGCTGGTGGCGGTGCCGTCGGTGGCGGTGTAGGTGAAGCTGTCGGTGCCGTGGTAGTCGGCGTCGGGGGTGTAGGTGAAGGTGCCGTCGTTGTTGAGGACGAGGCTGCCGTGGGTGGGTCCGTCGACGAGGCTGGCGGTCAGTGAATCGCCGTCGATGTCAACATCGTTGGTCAAGACGTTGCCCGAGAGGGGCGCGTCTTCGTCGGTGTTGACGCTGTCGTTGGTGGCCACTGGGGTGTCGTTTACGGCGGTGACGGTGATGCTGACCGTGCTCACCGCACTCGTGGCGGTGCCGTCGGTGGCGGTGTAGGTGAAGGAGTCGGTGCCGTAGTAGTCGGTATCGGGGGTGTAGGTGAAGGTGCCGTCGTCGTTGAGGACGAGGCTGCCGTGGGTGGGTCCGCCGACCAGGGCCGCGGTGAGTGAATCGCCGTCGATGTCAACATCGTTGGTCAAGACGTTGCCGGCGAGTGGGGTGTCTTCGTTGGTGGTGACGGCGTCGTCGGCCGTGACGGGGGTGTCGTTGACGGCGCTGACAGTGATGCTGACCGTGCTCACCGCGCTGGTGGCCGTGCCGTCGTTCGCGGTGTAGGTGAAGCTGTCGGTGCCGTGGTAGTCGGCGTCGGGGGTGTAGGTGAAGGTGCCGTCGTTGTTGAGGACTAGTTCGCCGTGGGCGGGTCCGTCGACGAGGCTGGCGGTCAGTGAATCGCCCTCGACATCAACATCATTAGCCAGAACATCACCCGAGAGGGGCGCGTCTTCGTTGGTGGTGACGGTGTCGTCGGCCGTGACGGGGGCGTCGTTGACGGCGCTGACAGTGATGCTGACCGTGCTCACCGCGCTGGTGGCCGTGCCGTCGTTCGCGGTGTAGGTGAAGCTGTCGGTGCCGTAGTAGTCGGTATCGGGGGTGTAGGTGAAGGTGCCGTCGTTGTTGAGGACTAGTTCGCCGTGGGTGGGTCCGTCGACGAGGGTGGCGGTGAGTGAATCGCCGTCGATGTCGGTGTCGTTGGTCAGGACGTTGCCGGCGAGTGGGGTGTCTTCGTTGGTGGTGACGGTGTCGTCGGTGGCGACGGGGGTGTCGTTGACGGCGGTGACGGTGATCGCGACGGTGGCGGCGGTGCTGGTGGCGGTGCCGTCGGTGGCGGTGTAGGTGAACGAGTCGGTGCCGTAGTAGTCGGCGTCGGGGGTGTAGGTGAAGGTACCGTCGTTGTTGAGGACCAGTTCGCCGTGGGCGGGTCCGTCGATAAGAGTGGCGGTCAGTGAATCGCCGTCGACATCAACATCGTTGGACAGCACGTCGCCCGAGAAGGACGCATCTTCGTTGGTGGTGACGGCGTCGTCGGTGGCGACGGGGGTGTCGTTGACGGCGGTGACGGTGATCGCCACGGTGGCGGCGGTGCTGGTTTCGACGCCGTCGGTGGCGGAGTAGGTGAAGCTGTCGGTGCCGTGGTAGTCGGCGTCGGGGGTGTAGGTGAAGGTGCCGTCGTTGTTGAGGACCAGTTCGCCGTGGGTGGGTCCGTCGACGAGGCTGGCGCTCAACGAATCACCATCGATATCAACGTCATTGGAGAGGATGTTGCCCGACAGTGAGCTGTCCTCGGTCATGGAGAAGGTGTCGTCGGTAGCCACCACCGTGTCGTCGACCGGGTTGATGACGATGAGGACGAGCGCCGGTGCGCTGGGGGTGATGCCGTCAGATGTGGAGTAGGTGAACCAATCAGCGCCGTTGAAGTTCGCCGAAGGCGTGTAGCTGAAAGTGCCATCGGCGTTGAGATCCAGCACACCGTTCTGCGGGGCGTCGATCATCGACACAGTCAACGAATCGCCCTCGACGTCAGAGTCGTTGGTCAACAGACTGCCGGTCAAGGTGGTGTCTTCATCGATGTTGTAGAAGTCGTCGGCGGCGACCGGCGCATCATTGGTCGGGGCTATCGTGATGCTCACGATCGCAGTGTTGCTCGTGAGTGTTCCGTCCGACGCGGTGTAGGCGAAGCTGTCTGCCCCGGCATAGTCGGCATGCGGTGTGTAGGTGAACGAGCCGTCGGCGTTGAAGGTGAGAGCGCCGTGCATTGGTGCGAAAACCAATGCAGCGGTCAGGGAGCCGCCATCGACATCAGAGTCGTTGTACAGCACGCTGCCGGTCAAGATGCCGTCCTCGCTCATGGAGTACGTGTCGTCCCGAGCGGTGGGAGCGTCGTCGATGGGGGTCACGGTGATCGTGACAGTGGCCGGCGAAGTGGTTCGTACCCCGTCGGTGCCGGTGTAGGTGAACGAGTCGGCGCCGGTGTAGTCGGCATCCGGGGTGTAGGTGAAGCTGCCGTCATCGTTCAACGTCAGGGCGCCGTGTGCCGGGCCCGTCACGACATCGGTGCTGACGGTGTCCCCGTCCACGTCAATGACGTCCAGGTTGCCCGTGTAGGTCGAGTCCTCACTGACGCTGAATGAACCGTTGTTAGCGACGGGGGCATCGTTGACCGGGCTGATCGTGATGGTGGCGGTCGCCGTGTTGCCCGCGGAGGTGCCGTCGCTGACGGTGTAGGTGAACGAGTCCGTCCCGGTGTAGTTGGCCGTGGGAAGGTAGGAGAAGGTCCCATCGGCGTTCAAGGTGAGGCTTCCGTGAGCCGGTCCCGAGGCAAGCGAAGCAGTCAGTAGATCTCGATCGCTGTCAGTATCGTTCGACAGAACATTGCCGTGCAACCGGCTGTCTTCACTGATGGTGAAGCTGTCATCCTCAGCGACGGGGACGTCGTTGACCGGTGTCACCGTGATTGTGACGAGGGTGGGCGCGCTGGACGTCGACCCATCGGAGGCGACGTAGGAGAAGGTGTCGGTGCCGCTGAAATCGGTATCCGGCGTGTAGGTGAAAGACCCGTCGGAACTGAGTTGCACCTCGCCGTGATTCGCTGCCAGGACCACCGTCGCAGTGATCATGTCCCCGTCCGGATCGGTGTCGTTGCCCAACACGTTGCCGGTGACTGTCGTGTCTTCGTCCGTGGTGTACGAGTCGTCCGCGGTTGCCGGCGCTCTGTTGACCGGGGTGACGGTGATCCCGACGACGGCGCGGGCATCAACCATGGCGTTGGACGCACTGTAGACAAACGTGTCGACGCCGGTCCAGCCCGGTTCCGGCGAATAGTGGAACGCGCCGTTGGGCGCCATCGTCAGTTCACCGTGGGCAGGCCCGGAAACTACTGACGCAGTGAGAGTCTGACCACTGGGATCGCTGTCGTTGTCCAGCACGTTGCCGAACACGTAGCTGCCTTGCGCGGTCGTGTAGGAGTCGCTGTTCACTACGGGCGTCTTGTTGGCGGCGACGATGTCGAGTGTGATCGTCGCCGTGTCGGTATGGCCCCGATCGGGTCGTAGAAACCCGAGCAGCCCATGGAAGTGGCGGCCGCTTCCGGCGTCGCTCACGGTCACGGTGAACTGATCCGGACCGACGTAATCGTCGTCGCGGGTATAGGTGAAGGTGCCTGTGACTTGATCCACCTCGACCCACCCGTGCAGGGGACCGCCTACTTCGCCCCGTGCCGGCACGAAGTAGGTAAGACCGTCATCGTCGAGGTCGTAGCTCTGGAACGGTGTCGGGCTGCTGGTCTCGTTCGGAGAAAGAACGAGGGTCGTTTCCTGCGGGCGCACGACGGGGGCCCGATTGAAGAATGTGCGCTGTATCTCGCGAACTACCCAGCCGAGCACCGCGAACAACAGTTGCGGCCGGGACGGACTGACCGGCTCCGGCACGAGAAGCGGCGAGAGCGATGTGGCAGCGAACGCCCTCGGGACATTGACTCCCGCAACGGAGCCTGCCGCCACTGAAGCGGCCGGGCCATCGAGAGGCGTTGATTGCCCACCGATCCCGGCCTCCGGTGCGCTGTCGTTGCGCAGCGAGGCGGTTTCTGTTTCTGTCTCGTCGCTGAGCGACAATGTCACCGCGTCGACCTGTATGTCAGTAGCAGATGAGGGTGCCGGCGCGGGCTCGTCCCGGCTCGTACCACCTGAACTGGCTGCGTCGGAGACGCTCTCGGCTTCCGGCGCCGTCGCGGGAGATTCCTGCGGCACCGCGGAGGGCTCTCCGGTGCCGGGGGCCTCGGCCGAGTCGGGCGAACCTGTTTCCGGCGGGATGCTCGAAGGCGCCGTGTCGTCGAGGGTGCCTCCCTCCTCGGACGGAGGATCGGTCTCGGTGTGATCGGTCTCCAGGTCGACGTCATCGTCATCGACGTCATCGTCATCGTCATCGTCGACCGCGTACGCCGGATCGGTCACCTCCGATACGGATTCTTCATCCTCGTCCGAGTCCGAACGCTCGGTGGATGTATCAGTCGCCGTTTCGGTCTTGTCGGAATTCTTCGATGGCGCGTCAGACGGTGACGAGTCGGCAGACGGCGAGTCCTTGGAAACGCTGTCGGTATCGGTGTCGGCGCGCGCTACTCCGAGTCCGTACCCGGTCGATATCGCCGCACCGACGCCGAGAGCGACGGCCAGCGCGCCCACGCGCCCGATGTGCCGCGAGTAGGTCGCCGCGACGTTGGGTGCGGTCCGGTTTGACGGGAGACCGCTGTCGACGCCGATTCGAAAGGTTGGGAAGATGGCTTCAACTTTGCTGGGATTCTTCTGCCTGCGGTGACGGGCCTTGGTCCGAACTTCGGCCGGGTGACGCCGTCCATGAGCCAATGTCCCTCTCCCACCACTCAAGGCCCCATCAAGGGCGTTGGTCTCGCGGCGACGCATTTCCGAGGTGACGACTCGAACTCGACACCCACGCTGGCGTCTAGCAAAATTTGACGATCGAAACAATAACATGGCAAGCGGTGTAGCCCTAGAGGTTTTTGAACAGTTCAATGCCTGTTTTCTGCTTGCTGATCGCTCAGCAACGTGTAGTGGACACGCATGACTCGCGAATCAGAAATCGCAATACAGCGCCCCGGCGCGGAGAGTAAGTGGACAAATCCAAACAAGTGTTCACTGGCGCTGAGGTCGTTGCGAAGGGCAAAAATCCCCGATGACCAGGAGTTTGTGCCGACACAGTGAGCACCCGTTCACCGAGTTGGCGACAGTGGGACTGCGCCACGGCAATGTTTGCGAAAATCGCGTCGATGCGCGTTTCCCGCGATGACGCCGGGTCGATCGGCTAAGCGGTCGGCGTGTCTTTCAGCCCGTCAAAGCCAGGCTGGAACAGCCCGTCAAGCCGGGCTTCGGAGCGTCCTGACCATCTCGTCGATGACTCCGGGCTTCGGGGAGGCGGTAGCGCCCTCCCGCAGAGAGATGAGGAAGACGACGGACCCCTCGACTCCGGGCACCGTTGTGACAACCATGCTGTGAAATGCTCTCGACCCATTGCATTCGTCTGCTGCGATGCCGGTCACCGTCGCCACCCTCTGCACCGCGGGAGACGACCCGATGAGGAACTCGCGTACCGGCCCGAATTCCACATCGGGCACCACGTCGCCTTGGGAATAGATCAGCGGTACGGTCTGCGCTTCCTCGTCGAGTGCGGCTGTGATGTCCTGGTTCGCCGAACCCGTGACACCGGCCATCGCAAGATTCTGTTTCGGGCATACCGGGTTGGCGACCGTGGACACTGCCCCGATCTCGCGAACGACGCACTGGCCCTGGGGGCAGGGCTTGGCCCAGCCTGTCCGGACACCGCATTCCGCGACGGTCCAATCGGGCGGAGCGGCATAGGCCAAGCCGAACCGATTGATCGTTGCGTGCCAGCCGGGTTGTGAAGTCTCGTCAACGGAGGCGGTGTACCCATCACACGTCATCGATGTCCCGGCGACGCTCGGCCCGGGTGCCCCAACGCTGGGTTGAGGCGCCGGCTGAACGGGAGGAGCTGACTGCGTCGGCGCCGACGCCGGTGGAGTGGGATCGTCGCTGGTGAACTGCGCGATCACGATCACGGACAACACGACGATGATCACCACGGCGATCGCCAGGAACAGCCACAGCCACGGCGCCCCGCGTCGCCGTGGAGGCCGATGACCCGGATAGTCGAGTTCAGGAGGTCCCGAAGGTGGCATCGGATAGTTCAAGGGGCCCTCCATCGGTAACGCCGCCGTGTTGAGCTCGCTGCTCGGCTCTGGTGGATTATGCACCTTCGGGTGCTGTCGACCTCGAAGTCGGGATACGTCGCAAGTACTTTCAGCGGCACGTGAATTCTGACCCGGCACGGCAAGGCGAACTCCAGTCGTTGTTAGGTGGGCACACTTTTCCTGCGAGTCGCACTGTCGGCGGTCGACCCTTTCAGTTGCTGGGCGTTCGCCGCGCACGGCGCTGCTGAGCATATGCACAGCATTCGCCAGACGTAGCCCCCATCCTGCGGTAGCTTGCGCTGCATGCCCCTGGAGCTGGCCGCGTTCCTCCGGACCACTCTGCCGCTGGATCTCCGCGCTCTGGACGAGCTCGATGACGGCCGCTACCACTCCATCTGGATGCCCGACCACCTGGTGAGCTTCTGGCCGGACACGATCTGGACGCCAGAGTTCACCGACCTCGCCGAGGTGTCGCCGTCGCCGCACCGCTATCTGGACGTCCTTCCCCTCGCCGGCGCCGTCGCAGCGCGCACCGCACGGACCCGGTTGGCCACCAGCGTCGTGGACACGGTCCGCCGGCACCCGGTGATGCTTGCCCAATCTGCCCTGACGCTGAGCCACCTCTCCGACGGCCGGTTCGTCCTGGGACTGGGTGCCGGCGAGCGAGAGAACCTGGCCCCCTACGGATTCGACGACCGGAAAACGGTGAGCCGATTCGCCGAGGCGGTGCGGCTGATCCGGCTGCTGTGGAGTGCCGGGGGCCCGGTCGATTTCGAGGGTGAGTTCTTCACACTCGAGCACGCCCGGCTGGACGCCGAGCCGCACCACACCGGGCCGCCACCGATCTGGATCGGGGCCAACGGCCCGCGCATGCTGCGACTCGTCGGGGAACTCGGCGACGGCTGGTGGCCCACCGGCAGCGCCGGCCCGGAGACTTTCGCCGCCCAACTCGCGCGCATCCGGGACGCCGCCGAAAAGGCGGGCCGGGACCCCGATGCGATCACCCCGGCGAAAATGGCGGTCTGCCTCATCGGTGAGCCCGACGAACTGGACGTGATCATGCAGCGCCCACTGGTGAAGTCGCTGGTGTTGCAGCTGACGGCCGATGCGTTGCGGGCCGCCGGGTATGACCATCCGATGGGGCAGCGCTGGCGCGGCATCCAGGACATCGACCCGCGTGCCCTGACCCGCGACAGACTGCTGCGACTCGTCGACGAGGTCGACCCCGCCGCGATCCTGTCCGTCGTCCCGCACGGCACACCCAAGCAGATCGCCGAACAGATCGCGGCGTTCGGCCAGGCGGGCGCACGGGTCGTCTCGGTGCTCGACTACAGCGCCATGGCCGGACAGGCCTACGCCGCTGTATCGCCGAACAAGGTGCGCGAGGTCGAGGACGCACTGCTGCGACTCGCAGGAAGCGCCCGATGACAACCCTCGACGCGGACGTCCTCGTCGCCGCAGCGCAGCGCGAGACCGGACTCGGCGACTTGGGTGACGACACCGTACCCGCGCGCGTGGCGCTGGTCGTCGACCGGATCAACGGCGCCCGCCTCGACGACGCCGGCGTGCAGGCGGCCACGGAAACGATCACGGGACTGCTGACCAGCCGGCTGCGTTTCATCGCCGACCATTCCCGCCTGCCCCTTGCCGCAGAACGGATCATCGCGCCGTTGTTCGCCACCGGTGAACCACGTTCGGGGACGACGCTGCTGCACGCCCTGCTTGCCGAGGACAAGGATTCCCGCGCGTTGCGGTTCTGGGAGGTCATGTACCCCTCGCCGCCACCCGGACCGGCCTACGCCGACGACCCGCGTCGGGCCCGGGCCGACGCGGACTGGCGTGAGATCCTCGACCGCATCCCCCCGTGGATCGTCAGCCACCCCTACAACGATCTGCTCGGCGACGGCCTGCCCGAGTGTGAACGCACCTGGGCCTTCGACTTCCGCGCGATGAATCCCAGCGCGTGGTGGCGCGTACCGGTCACGATCCAGAACTTCGCCCAGGACCATCACGCGCAATACACCCTGCACCGCATGATGCTGCAGCACATCCAATACACCCGTCCGCCGAAGCGCTGGGTACTCAAGGGTTTTCACGGCCGCCGTCTGCGAGCCCTGTTCGACACCTACCCGGATGCCCGCATCGTCTGGGTGCACCGCGACCCGGTGCAGGTGCTCGCCTCACAGATCGTGGCGTTCGGCCAGATCAACGAAAGCCTGGCCGGGACACTGGATTGGCGCCGGTACGCGCAGGCCACGATCGAGGGCTCGCGGGCGAACTTTCATGCCTACCTCACCGACCCGTTGGTCGACGACCCGCGTATCCACCACGTCCGCTACCGCGACTTCGTCGCCGACCCGGTCGCGACCATCGGCGGTTTCTACGACTTCGCCGGGGTGCCGTTCACGGACGCGACCGAGAAGGGGATGCGCGACTACCTCGCCGCCAACCGCGGCGATCGGTATGGGAAGTTCCGTTACTCCACCGACGTCCTGCCCGTACCGGTGCACGACCTGCACAAGGAGTTCGCCGGCTACCGGGATCGGTTCGGCATCGACATCGCAGCGAGGCCCTGATGGCCTTCGGGGACAACACAGACGACGAGGCGCTGCGTGCGGCGTGGCACCACTTCTGCGACCGCCTCAAAGCGGCGGGCGACCTCGCCTTCAAGGACACCTCGCCGGCCAACGCCCTGCAACGCGCTGATGCGTTCCGCTACCTGACCCAGAACCTCGGTCAGGCCTACGATCTCGCGCTGGAGACCCGGAACACCCGCTACCCGATGATCCACCCGTTCTGCGGTCCGAGCCGCAAGCTCGGCGGCGACAACGCCGATTTCGTCTACCTGCAGGCCTGGATCGACGGTGCGTCGACCTACCGGATCACCGGCGACCGCGGCACGGCGCGCTTCATCAACTTCACCGTGCAGGGGCCGCGTCCCGACAAGGACGTGTACTACGGCGCCGATCACCCGAACCTGCACGAGCCGTTCGGCGACACCCCCGAGGCGAACCTCACCGGCGACGACCTGGTCACCGAACCCGACGGCAGCTTCGTCCTGCACGTGGGAGGCGATCGGCGAGAACCGAATTGGCTGCCCACCACCCCGGGTTCGCGCAAGCTGTTCCTGCGCCAGGGCTTCGACTCCTGGGCGGAACGCTCGGCGCAGTTCAGCATCGAACGCATCGACATGGATACGCCACGCCCGGTGCCGACGCCGCAGGACGTCATCGCCTCGATGCGCTGGGCCGGTGACTTCCTGACCGGGGCGATGACGGACTGGCCGGACCGCGAACTTCAGATCGGCTCACTGTTCGGCGAACCCGAACCCAACGTGTTTCCCAGCGCACGGTTTTCGGGTACCGCAGAACAACGCGATGCACGGCGCGGCCGGCTCATCGTCACGATGCCATGGCGGCTCGAGCCGGACGAGGCGCTGATCGTCGAGTTCGCCGACCACGGCGAGTTCTGGATGCTGACCAACATGGGTGCGTTCTGGAACAGCATGGACTATCTGTACCGGCCGGTGAGCTACACGCCGAGCAGATCGGTCGTCGACTCCGACGGGCGGGTGCGGCTGGTGTTGGCCCACGACGATCCCGGCGTGCACAACTGGATCGACACCCAACGGTTCGCCGAGGGTTATCTGACCATGCGCGTCATCGGAAGCCGGCAACTGCCCGAGGTGCGGACCGCGGTAGTCCCACGCGCGCAGGTGGACAGCGCCCTGCCGCCCGGCACCTGCCGCGTCACGCCCGACGAACGGGCGGCGCAATTACGGGCCCGCTTCGATGCCATCCGCCGCAGATACAGGATCTGACATGGACCCCACACTCGAGACGCTGGCCGCGTCGGCTTTCGACAACGTCTATCACGTCGGCCACCTGGTCCCCGATCTGCTGCCCGCGATGAAGTCGCTCACCGGCGCCATGCAGATCACCTGGGCGCCGCCGTTCGAGATGCGCAGCGGCTTCACCCGTCCAGACGGCTCCGCCGACGACCAGTCCGTGCGCATCGCGTTCTCGGCATCCGGCCCGCCGTACCTGGAGCTGATCGAGGTCGTCGATGCGGCAGACTCGATCTTCGCCACACCGAAGCTCGGCGGGATGCACCACGTCGGCTACTACGCCCAGCGCTGGCGCGACGACGTCGCACGCCTGCAGGACGACGGCTGGGAGCTGGAGCGCGTCGGTGCCGGTGTGGCGTTCCTGCGTGACCCGCGCAGCGGACTTCGCGTGGAGGTGGTGAGCTTCAAGGGCCGCGATTTCCTCGGCCAGGTGCTCAACGGTGAGATGGCCAGGGCGCACCCCTTGACGGAACGTTCGTGACGGCACTGGCCCACGCCGCGCAGGGGACGCTGCGCGGCGAGATCAACGACGACGTCGTCGTGTTCCGCGGCGTGCCCTACGCCGCCCCGCCGACCGGTGAGCGCCGTTGGCGTCCAGCGCAACTCGCGGAGAGGTGGGCGGGAATACGGGATGCCACGGTATTCGGGCCCATCCCTCCGCAGGCCATCTCACCCGAGCGGCTGGCCAAGCGTGGTCTGACGATGAGCGAGGACTGCCTGACGCTCAACATCTGGACACCCGCAGTCGACGACGCCCGCCGCCCCGTGCTGGTCTTCCTGCACGGCGGCGGGCAGACCCAGGGGCACGGGTCCGCGGCCCTGCTCGACGGATCGCGCCTGGCCCGGCGCGGGGACGTCGTGGTGGTGACGGTGAACTTCCGCCTCGGGGCGCTGGGTTGCCTCTACGCGCCCGACTGGCACGGGTCCGGCTCCACCAATCTGGCACTGCGCGACCAGAAATGCGCGCTGTCGTGGGTACGCGAGAACATCGGCGCATTCGGCGGTGACCCCGATGCCGTCACCGCCGCGGGACAGTCCTCCGGCGCGATCGCGGTGGCCACCCTGATGGCGAGCGGGTGCGACCTGTTCGACCGGGCCATTCTGCAGAGCGGCGGCCTCGAACGCGTGCGCTCCACCGCGGCCGCCTCAGCCGTCGCCGAGCAGTTCATCGGCGCCGTCGGCCGCGCCGGCGAACCGAGCGTCGAGCAGATCCTTGCCGCGCAAGGCGGCATCGACCCCGGATTCGTGCCGCCGCAGGGCCCGTTCCATCCCTGCATCGACGGCGACGTCATCGCCGAACATCCGTTGGTGGTCGCCCGCACGCGTGCCATCCCGGCGATGCCCGTGCTCGCAGGGACGACCCGCGACGAGTGGCGCATCTTCGACGCGACGCTGGACCAGGATGTCGTCACCGAGCGGTACGTCCGGCAGCGAGCGCAGGCACTCGCGGGGCAGGGCCACGATGTCGACGCCGTGCTGGCGGCCTACCGCGCCGACCACAACTCGCTGCGCGACCTCGCCAGCGCACTCGTCACCGACTACCACTTCACCGCGCCCACCGAGCAATTCGTGCGGGCACATGCCCAGCGCGGCAACGCGGTGTTTCGCTACGAACTTCAGTGGCCGTCGCCGCGGCCCGGACTGGGAGCCTGCCACGACTCATGCCTGCCGTTGGTCTTCGGCAACCTGGCCGCCGCGCCGGCGTTGGCCGGCGCCGACGACGCGGCGCGCCGCATGTCGGAGGCGATTCAGCAGCGGTGGCTGGAGTTCATCCGCGGCGGAGAGCCCTGGGAACGTTACGACGGTGCCGGCGGGCCGACGATGCTTTTGGGACCTGAGAGCGGTACCGCCAGGGGGCACCGCGCCGCGCAGCTGGCGATCTGGGAGGACCGCTATCCGGCATACGGCTGATCCGCATCGCCGCGCAGGGCCCGGGCCGGTCACCTGCCACAGCTCTCACCAAAATCTTTTGGCGCTCAGCGCTTCCTGAGCAGCACGGCCGGCGCGATGACCATCGCCATCACTGCGCCGAGCGCGGCCAGCCAGGTGAAACCGGCTGCCGCAACGATGAATCCGGAGGCGAGCCCGCCCCCGGCGCCCGCGACGGCGATGAACACGTCGACGGTGCCCTGGGTGCGCGCGCGGGTGGCCACCGGGGTGTTGTTCGTGATCGCCGTCGTCCCGGCCACCAACCCGAGGCTCCACCCGAACCCCAGCAGTGCCAGCGCGACGGCGAGCAGCGGCACCGACTGCGGCGGGGCGACAGCCGCGGTCACCCCGGCCGCCGCCAACACCGCCGCAGCGAGGATCCCGACGACCGTCACCCCGAAGCGGTCGACGAGCGCACCGGAGATCGGCGCGGGCAGGTACATCGCTGCCACATGGATCGAGATGACCAGCCCGGCGGCGGACAGGGCATGGTGATGGTGCTGCATGTGCACCGGGGTCATGGTCATGATGGCGACCATCACCAGCTGGGTGACCACCATGACCACTGCGCCGGCGACCACGGCGGCGCGGTTGACGGACGTCGGCCCGTCGTCGTCCTTCCGGTCGGGCGCGTCGCCGGCCACGCCCGGCCCGGGCAGCGACGCCGCCAACGTGAGCGGGTCAGGACGAAGCCACGTCGCGATGACGGCCGCCGCCGACCCGTAGGCCAGCGCCGCGAGCAGGAACGGCCCGGCCAGCCGCGGCACATCGATCGCCGCGGCGACGTCACCGAGCACGCCGACGAGATTCGGGCCGGCGACCGCGCCGACCGTGGTGGCCACCAGCACGGTGCTGATGGCCCGGGCGCGATGATCGGGCTGCGCCAGGTCAGCGCCGGCATAGCGGGCCTGCAGGTTGGTGGCGGTGCCCGATCCGTACACCAGCAGCGCCACGAACAGCAGCGCCACGTTGTCGAGCACCGCTGCCGCGACGATGCCCAGACTGCCGATCGCGCCGGCCGCGTAGCCGGCCGCCAGCCCCGGGCGCCGGCCCCACCGCTGCGACAGCCGGCCCACCGCCAGCGCCGCGCCGGCGGACCCGAACGTGAACAGCGCGCTGGGTAGGCCGGACCACCCTGTCGAGTCGAGCATGTCCTGGGCGAGCAGGGCGCCGACGGTGATCCCCGCGGCCAGGCCGGCTCCGCTGCACACCTGGGCGATGACCAGGACGGTGAGTGTGCGCTTCTGCGCGCGGGCGATGTGATCGAGCCCGCTCGCCGGATTCGCTGCCTCCGGTAGGCCGTCGGTGGTGGACAGGCTCGGCTCCGGCCTAGGGCTCGCTGCCGGGCGGGGGAGTGCCGATCAGCACCGCGCTCAGCCGCGCCCCGTCGGGTCCGGCCCGCCACGCGTGATCCACACCGGCGAGCACCACGAGATCACCGGCGTCGAGCGGGTGGGCACCGTCATCGAGCACCAGTTCGACGCTGCCGGAGAGGACCGTCTGCAGGTCGAGGGTGTCGGTGTGGTGCATCGGGGTTTCCGAACCGGCGCCCAATTCGACCACCATCCACCGCGCCAGACCCGGCGCGATGCCCTGGTCGATCAGCGGCGCCGACCCGCCGGCTCGGGCCGGCGGCGGGCAGGTGGCGGTGGCGAACGGGATGCCCATCGCGAATCCGGGGGCCAGCTGGTCGAGCGTCAGCTCACCGTCGCTGACGACGCAGGATCTGCCGTCCCCGTCGACTCCGGTGATCACCGTGCGCATGCGTCGTCCTCTCGTCGGTCCTTGCGGATCGTAGCGACGCCGCGGAGTTCAGTCGTCGTCCTTGCCCTTGCCGTGTCCCCGGCCGCTGCCGTTTCCGTTGCCCGTGCCGTTTTCGTTCTTCTTGCCCGGCCCCTCGCCGGTGAACGCGGGCCTCTGGGGCTGGTCGACGACCGGGGGCTGGTCGACGACGGGCGCCGTCTGTGGGGACGGTGGCGGGGGTGGGGCCACCGGGGTGCTGGTGCCGGCCGGTTCCGCGGGAGATGTGGCGGGCGACGCCGAATTGAGCACCAGCGCGAGAACCGAGACCATCAGTGCCACCGCCACGCCCGCGGCGGCCAGCAGTGCCGTGCGAGTCGTTGCCGGCCCACGGCGACGTGGCGGTACGTAGAAGCTGGCCGACGGTGCGGCGACGGTGCCAGGAGGAGGCTGCACTGTGGTCAGCGGGCGCGTGCCCGGCGGTGCCGGCGGGGCACCGGCCGTCAGTGCCGCGGCATCCCCGGCGGCGGCGGCGCGCATCTGTTCGGCAGTGGCGAACCTCTGCCGAGGATCGCGCGCCATCGCCCGGTCGATGACGCCGGTCAGTGCGGGGCCGAGCTGCGGCCGCAGGCGCGCCAGCGGCGGTGGCGGGGTGTCGATGATGGCGCGGGCCAGGGCCGCCGGGTTGTCGTGCGGGAACGCCCGCCGCCCCAGCACCGCCTCGTAGGCCAGCACCGCCACGGCGTACAGGTCGTCGGCAACCGAAGCCGGAGCGCCCGCCACCCGCTCCGGGCTCATGTAGGCCATCGTCCCGATGATCTGGCCATTCATGGTTTGCGCGGAGCCCGGCGTCTTGGCGATGCCGAAGTCGGCCACCTTGACCGTCTGGCCGTCGGGGGACAGCAGGATGTTGCCGGGCTTGATGTCGCGGTGCAACACGCCGGCACGGTGAGCCACCGTCAGCGCCCCGAGCACCTCGTCGAGCAGCGCATGGACCCGCGCCGGCGGCATCGGTCCGCGGGCGATGACGTCGGCCAAGGTCGTGCCGGGCAGCCGCTCCATCACGATGAACGGTATCCCGCCGTGCTCGCCGCGGTCGTGCACCGCCACGATGTTCGGGTGGGTGAGCCCGGCGGCTGCGCGGGCCTCGTCGTCGAAGCGGCGCCGCAGATCGGGCTGCTCGGTGAGCGTGGGGTGCAGCAGCTTGATGGCGACTGCGCGGTCGAGTCGGGTGTCCCAACCGTCGCGGACCTCAGCCATCCCGCCGCGGCCGAGAACTCCTCGTAGCTCGTAGCGGTCGGCGAGCAACTCGCGACCGTCCATACCGGAAAAAGTAGCCGATCGCCTGGGCGGGCAAACGCACCGCGGAGCACCGATCCGCGACGCAGGTCACGTTGGGTCGCCGGCGACCTGCGGATTACCTTGCCGGACGCAGTGATCCCGCCGTAGCCTCGGATCGTGTCCGGCCTGACCGTTGTCCGAGCGGAGGACCTGGCCGGCCTGGGTGTTTTCGCCGGCGTGCCAGTCGAGGCGCTCATACCGCTGGCCGCCGAGTTGCGCCCGCTGTCCGCCTCGGCAGGACAGGTGCTGATGCAGCAGGGTGAGCTGGCGGTGTCCTTCCTGTTGATCGGATCGGGCCGGGCCGAGGTGAGCCACACCGGCGCCGACGGGCACGACACCGTCGTCGAGGTCGCTCCCGGCCTGATCGTCGGCGAGATCGCATTGCTCCGGGACGCGCCCCGGACCGCCACCGTCATCGCGACCGAACCGCTGCACGGGTGGGTCGGCGGCCGCGAGGCATTCGCGACGATGCTCGGAATTCCCGGTCTGATGGACCGGCTGGTGCGCACGGCCCGCCAGCGCCTCGCGGCGTTCGTCACTCCCATCCCCGTGCAGGTCGGCGACGGCACCGTGCTGTATTTGCGCCCCGTCCTGCCCGGCGACAACGAGCGCACCATCAACGGACCGATCGAATTCTCCGGCGAGACGCTCTACCGGCGCTTCCAGTCGGTGCGCACCCCGTCGAAGCGGCTGATGGCTTATCTGTTCGAGGTCGACTACCTCGAACACTTCGTGTTCGTGTTGACCGACGGCCCCGACGGTCCGGTGGTGGCCGACGCCCGGTTCGTCCGTAGCGGTGACGACCCGACCGAGGCGGAGATCGCGTTCATCGTCGGTGACGACTACCAGGGCCGCGGGATCGGCACGTTCCTGATGGGCGCGATCTCGGTGGCCGCGGAATACGACGGCGTGCAGCGGTTCACCGCGCGAGTGCTCGCCGACAACCAGCCGATGCGCGCCATCCTCGACAAGTTCGGCGCCCGATGGCACCGCGATGACCTCGGCGTGGTGACCACCGTCATCGACGTACCGCGGACTGCCGATCTGGACTTCAGCCCCGAGCTGGTCGGCCAGCTGAGGGGCGTGGCCCGCCAGGTGATCCGGGCGGTCGGATGAGCCGCCCGCCGCTGAGCAAGGACACCCGGTTGTGCATTTCGCTGGCCCGGCGGCCGAGCAACATCGGTACCCGTTTCCACAACCATCTCTACGAGGTGCTCGGGTTGGACTTCCTCTACAAGGCTTTCACCACAACCGACATCGCCGCCGCGATCGGCGGGGTGCGCGCCCTGGGCATTCGCGGATGCTCGGTGTCGATGCCGTTCAAGGAAGACGTTCTCGGTCTCGTCGACACCGTGGAGCCGTCTGCTGCCAGGTTGCGGTCGGTCAACACGATCGTCAACGACGACGGCAGGCTCACCGCGTCGAACACCGATTACCTTGCGGTGCAACAACTCATCGATGACCGTCGACTCGATCCCGGACAGACGGTGGTGATCCGCGGTAGCGGCGGGATGGCCAGCGCGGTCGGAGCGGCGTTCGCCGACAGGGGTTTCGGTTCCGGCACCGTCGTCGCGCGCAACCGACATGCCGGACCGGCGCTGGCCGAGCGGCTCGGTTACGAATTCGCCGCCGACAGTTCCGGGCCCTGTCGGCACGGCGCCGAGATCCTGATCAACGTCACGCCGATCGGCATGGCCGGGGGCAGTGAAGAACACGACACGGCGTTCGCCGACGACGTCATTGCCGGCGCGCACACCGTGTTCGACGTCGTCGCGCTGCCCTCGGAGACGCCGCTGATCGCGGCCGCGCGCGCCGCCGGTGTCCCGGTGATCACCGGCGCCGAGGTCATCGCCCTGCAGGCGGCCGAACAGTTCGAGCGCTACACCGGCGTCCGGCCGACGCCCGAGCAGATCGCCGAGGCGTCACGGATCTCGCGCGCCTGAGAGATCAGGGAACGATGGTGGCCTGTTCGTCGATCAACGACGTCGCCTCGATCAGCGCTCCCTGCTGCGCCTCCGGGCCGTCCGCCTTGACGTTGAGCACGTAGACGCCGTCCTCGGCCGGGATCACCACCGTCTTCTGCGCGATCATCCGGGTGGTGCCGTCCTTGGTGTAGAACCCGCCGATCAACGTCGCGTCGAAGCCGGCCAGGTCGCTCGGCTGCCCGGTGTTCATCCCCTGGAACTCCGGCATGTTCTGGACGTCGGCGGGGGCGTATTCCATGATCTTGGCCTGGTCGACCTCGCCGGTCAGCTTCGACATCGTCGCGATCAGGGTCGGCGGGTCGGCGGCAGCCGCCGGGTCTGCGGTGAACACCATGGCGCGGTAGGCCCCGGGTGGGCTCTGGTCGCCCATGTCCTCCCAGCCCTGCGCGATGGGCAGCGTCACCGCCGGTGCGTCCGGGTCGTCGGGCAGGACGGGAGTCTGGACGATGTCGTTCTGGGCGACGTACTCGTCGATCGTCATCGTCGGGCCGGATTCGGGGCCCGCGGCCTGGGCCGACGTGGTCGGCGCTGCGCTGGTGGTTTCGGTGCTCGGCTCGGTGGTGGCCGAACCCTCGGTCGCGGTGTCCGACGCGCAGGCGGACAACCCGACCGCGAGGGCGACGGCAGCGGCGGCGACGACGCCGGCGCGCATGGAGGTGCTCATGTCAGCGCAGCATAGCCGCAGCACCGACGCCGGTGTTGCAGCCAGCCACACAGAGTTCGCCGTGATATCAACGGCCTGTGAGGCTGCCCCCGCCGGCTGCGCTGGTTGCACTCGGGATGGTGTGCGCCGGGTGTGCCGGAACGCCGGAGCCCACGCCCTCGGCGGACACGACGGCGCGGGACCTCACCGTCGAACCTGCCCGTATCGACCGCGCCCGCCACGCGCTCCCGCCGGGCTACGAGGTCGCCTCCTACACCGGCGCGCCGACACCGCTGGCGGTGTGGGGGTTGGCCGGCCCGGTCGAGGCGCAACCCGCGCAGTGCGTCGAGCTGGCTGCCCCGCCCGTGCGTCCCGACTCGGCGCAGGGCTGGTCGGCTTCGGGGCCCGGCGGCATCATCTACGCGGTCGTCGCCGCTGCCGCGCCCGGTCCGCTCGTCACCGACGCGCCCGGCCCGCCCGTGACCGACGCGCCCGGCCCGCCCGTCGAGGCGGCGGCCTGCCGGTCCTGGACGGCGACGGCCGGACACACCAGCGCAACGGTGCGCGAGCTGCCGGCCCCGGCCCTGGAGGCGGCCCACACCGTCGGGATGGCCACCGCGGCGACCACCGTGGTCGAAGGCGGAACCGAGACCCGCGCCGAGGCCGACACCTTCGTCGCCCACCTCGGACAGTTCGTCTGCTTCGTCGCGCTGGTCACCGATCCCGGCTCGGCGTACCCGCGCCTGGATGCGGCGTTCGCGGCCGACCTGCTGGTGGAAACCGTGTCGGCGCTGCGCAGTTGAGCAGCTCCGCGCGGGTACATTTGGCGGCGATGTCGAACCCGAAGCTGACCGTGCCGGCCCTGAGCGCGTGCGCGGTGCTGCTGGCCTCGTGCGCGGCAAGCCAACCCGATCTGGCTGACGCCGACATCGCCAACATCGCGGGCATCGAGGACTCGTTCGGTCCGCCGTTCACGGCCAGCACCGTCGGCCCGGCGGCCATCGACCCGCGGCTGCTGGGCCCGCAGACGCTGCCCGAGGGGCTGACGTTCGACCCGGCCGACTGCGGCAAGCTCGCCAACGAGCGGACCCTGCCGCCCGACGTCCAGGGCAACATGGCCGCGACCACCGCCGAAGGGGACGGAGTCCGCTACATCGTGATGGCCGTGGAGACCTCGGAGCCGGTGCCGGTCAACCGCCCGAGCGACCAGTGCCAGAAGGTCACCTTCACCGGACCGGGCATCCGCGGACTGGTCGAGGTCATCGAGGCCCCGCAGATCGAGGACACCGAAACGGTCGGAACCCACCGCGTGCTGCAGACCACCACCCAAGCCGGACCGCGCACCGGTGAGCTGTACAACTACGTGGCGAACTTCGGGCCCTTCATCGTCATCGTCACCGCCAATCCGCTGGTCGTGCCGGACCAGCCGGTCGCCAGGGTCGACACCGGGCGGGCCCGCGACCTGGTGACGCGCGCGGTGGAGCTGGTCAAGGGCTAACGCACGTTGTGCGGCCGGAACTGGATGCTGATGCGGGGTCCGGTGGGCCGCGCCGTCTTGGGAATGCAGTGCTCCCAGGTGCGTTGACAGGATCCACCCATCACCAGCAGGTCGCCGTGGCCGTGCCGCAACCGTAGCGCCGGCCCGCCGCCGCGCGGACGCAACGCGAAAACCCGTGTCGCGCCGAGGCCGACGATGGCCACCATGGTGTCCTCGGTACTGCTGCGTCCGATCGTGTCGCCGTGCCAGGCCACGCTGTCCTCACCGTCGCGGTACAGGCACAGCCCCGCAGTGACGAACGGCTCGCCGAGCTCACCGGCGTAGGCGTCGTTGAGGCGGCGCCGCAGCTGCTTGAGCCGAGGATGCGGGGGCGGATCCGCCGCATCATTGCGAAAATCCACGAAGCTGACCAGCCGCGGCACATCGAGCACCCGGTCGTACATCTGCCGGCGCTCGGCGCGCCAGGGCACGGTGTCGCGCAGCTCGTCGAACAGGGCTCCATCGACAGCGTCGCTCGCGCCGTCCTGGGCGAGCCAACCCGACCGGACCTCCAACCAGGCGCCGTGGCCGAGCTCGCGACGCTCGGAGTGGTCGAACAGTGAGCTTTGCAGGGCCTGCTGCATGCCCGGCAGTCTATCGCACAGGCGTTCGATATCTCAGAGGCGGACGGCGCCTGGGCCCTCCTCGGCGAGTGCGTCGCCCGGGTTGGCCAGCGCGCAGACCTTCAGGCTCAGGCAACCACATCCGATGCATCCAGCCAGGTTGTCGCGCAACCGCTGGAGATGGACGATGCGCTCGTCGAGGTCGGCCCGCCACGCCGCCGACAACCGCGCCCAATCCTTGCTGGTGGGGGTCCGGTCTGCGGGCAGCGTGGCCATCGCTTCCCGGATGCGGGCCAGCGGGATGCCCAAGCGCTGCGACATCCGGATGAACGCCACCCGGCGCAGCATGTCGCGGCTGTAGCGGCGTTGGTTGCCGCTGGTGCGCCTGCTGGTGATCAGGCCCTCCCGCTCGTAGAAGTGCAGCGCGGACACCGCGACCCCGCTGCGCAGCGCCATCTCGCCCGGTGTGAGTTCCTGGGCCCGGTCCATGACCTAAACCATAGTTGAGGTGGGGGTTTGGGGTTACTGTGCTAGCTGTGACAGGCGCTGCGCTGGGGTGTGATTCGGAGGTCGGCACGCTGCGGGTGGTGATCCTGCACCGGCCGGGTCCGGAGTTGCAGCGGCTGACCCCCCGCAACAACGACACACTGTTGTTCGACGGTCTGCCGTGGGTGGCCAAGGCGCAGGAGGAACACGACGCGTTCGCCGGGCTGCTGCGTTCCCGCGGGGTCGAGGTGCTGCTGCTCGGTGAGCTGCTGACCGAGGCGCTGGCCCACAGCGGTGCGGCCCGTATGCACGGCATCTCCGCGGCGGTGAATTCGCGGCGTCTCGGCGTGCCGCTGGCCCAGGAACTGTCGGCGTATCTGCGGACCCTCGACGCTCCGTCGCTGGCCCACGTGCTGACGGGCGGGATGACGTTCGACGAGTTGCCCTTCCGGGAGGGGGAGCTGTCTCTGGTGCGCCGGATGCACCACGGCGGCGACTTCGTCGTCGACCCGTTGCCGAACCTGTTGTTCGCCAGGGACTCGTCGGTCTGGATCGGGCCGCGGGTGGCGATCACGTCGCTCGCGCTGCCCGCCCGGGCCCGGGAGACGTCGCTGACGGACCTGATCTACGCCCACCATCCGCGTTTCCTGGGCACCAGGCGGGCCTACGAATCGCGCTCGGCCCCGGTGGAGGGCGGCGACGTACTGCTGCTCGGGCCCGGCGTCCTCGCGGTCGGGGTGGGGGAGCGCACGACACCGGCGGGGGCAGAAGCGCTGGCCCGCAGCCTGTTCGACGACGGCCTCGCCCACACCGTGTTGGCGGTGCCGATTGCGCAGGAACGCGCGCAGATGCATCTGGACACGGTGTGCACCATGGTCGACACCGACGCGGTGGTGATGTACCCGAACATCGTGGACACGTTGACCGCGTTCACCATCCGGCGCACCGGCTCGGGGGTGAAGATCGACAACGCGGCGCCGTTCGTCGACGCCGCGGCCGACGCGATGGGCATCGGCAAGCTGCGCGTCATCGACACCGGCCTGGACCCGGTGACCGCCGAGCGCGAGCAGTGGGACGACGGCAACAACACGCTGGCGCTCGCGCCCGGGGTGGTGGTGGCCTACGAGCGCAACACCGAAACCAATGCCCGGCTGGCCGATTCGGGCATCGAGGTCCTGCCGATCGCCGCCTCCGAGCTCGGCACCGGCCGCGGTGGGCCACGCTGCATGTCGTGCCCGGCCGCCCGCGACCCGCTCTAGACATGGGGGAGTGCGCGAACGTGCATTCCCGGTAGCGTCGGCGCCTCCGCGGCTACCGTTCGAGCACTGTGGTGACGTCCGGCGAAAACCTATCGCCAGGATGGCAGCCAGATCTGCATGTTCCACGTGTGCTGCGAGATCGGCAGCCCCGTCAGGATCGGATACAGCCACGCGAAGTTCGTGATCACCAGCGCCACATAGCAACACGCCACCAGCAGGCCCAGCGTTCGTCGCTCGGCGTTCTGGCCCGGCTTGTAGAGGATGTCGCCGAGGATCAGCGCGATGATCATCACCAGGAACGGCGCCATCGTCGCGGCGTAGAAGAAGTACATCTGCCGGTCGATGTCGGCGAACCAGGGCAGGAAGCCGGCGCTGTAGCCCACCAGCAGCACGGCATAGCGCCAATCCCGCTTCACGAACGCCCGCCACAGCGCCCACCCCAGCACCGGCACCGCCAGGAACCACATTGCCGGGGTGCCGACCAGCATGACGGCCTTCACGCAGGACTGCGCCCCACAGCCGGACACGTTCTCGGAGTCGATCGCATACAGCACCGGCCGCAGCGACATCGGCCACGTCCACGGCTTGGACTCCCAGGGGTGGTGATTGCCGTCGGCGTTGGTCAGACCGGAATGGAACCGGTACGCGCCGTAGGTGTAGTGCCACAGCGAGCGCAGCGCGTCGGGGATCGGCAGCACGCTGTCCGGCCCGATCGAGCGGCCCACCTCGTAGCGGTCGATCGCGGTCTCGGAGGCGAACCACGGCGCGTAGGAGGCCAGGTACACCCCGAACGGGATCAGCACCAGGGCGTAGAGCGCCGGTCCGACATCGCGGCGGAACGTCCCCAGCCACGGCCGCGGCACCCGGTACTGCTTGCGGGCGGCGACGTCGAAGGCCACCGTCATCAGGCCGAAGAACATCACGAAATACAGGCCGGACCACTTGGTGGCGCACGCCAGACCCAGCAGCACGCCCGCGCCGAAACGCCACCACCGCACGCCCAGCCGTGGCCCCCACACGGTTTCGTCGATCCGCCCGTCGAGCAGCGCCTTGTGCATGCGGTCGCGGATCTGGTCGCGGTCGACGATCAGGCAGCCGAACGCCGCGACCACGAACACCGTCAGGAAACCGTCCAGCAGCGCGGTGCGGGCGGTGACGAAGCTGACGCCGTCGGCGATCAGAAGCAGCCCCGCCACGCCCCCGATGAGCGTGGACCGGCTGATGCGCCGCGCGATGCGCACGACCAGCAACACCAGCACGACACCACACACCGCGCCGGAGAACCGCCACCCCAGCCCGTTGTAGCCGAAGATGGCCTCCCCGATCGCGATGAGCTGCTTGCCGACCGGCGGGTGCACCACCAGGCCGTAGCCGGGGTTGTCCTCGACGCCGTGGTTACCCAGCATCTGCCAGGCCTGCGGGGCGTAGTGCTTCTCGTCGAAGATCGGGGTGCCCGCATCCGTGGGCGAGCCGAGGTTGAGGAATCGGGTGATCGCGGCCAGCGCGGTGATCACCGCGGTCATGGCCCAGCCCTGCATCCGGTCCAGCGGTCCGAAGTCGGCCACCGGAGTCACCGGCCCCGGGCTGATCACCGGAGCCGCGGGCGGGCTGGCAACGCGTTCTGCGGCCGGGGCGGCGGTCACGACAGCGATCGTAGGCTGTCGGACATGACTGCCGGTCGACTGCTCATCGGCGCCACGCCGCTCGGACAGCCGTCGGACGCCTCGACGCGGCTGGTCCGCGCGTTGGGCAGCGCCGACGTGATCGCCGCCGAGGACACCCGCCGTGTGCGGGTGCTGGCCCAGGCGCTGGAGGTCCGGCTCGCCGGCCGGGTGGTCAGCGTCTTCGATCAGAACGAGGCGTCGCGGGTGCCCGCGCTGCTCGACGACATCCGCGCCGGGTCGACGGTGCTGCTGGTCAGCGACGCCGGCATGCCGATGATCAGCGACCCGGGATACCGGCTGGTGACGGCCTGTGTCGAGGCGCAGCTGCCGGTGCAGTGCCTGCCGGGACCGTCGGCGGTGACGACGGCGCTGGCGGTCGCCGGACTGCCGGCCGACCGGTTCTGTTTCGAGGGGTTCGCCCCGCGCAAGCGGTCCGCCCGCAAGACCTGGCTGGCCGGGCTGGCCGGCGAGCAGCGCACCTGCGTGTTCTTCGAGTCACCCCGGCGGCTGGGCGACTGCCTGCGCGACGCCGTGGACGTTCTCGGGCCGGACCGCCGCGCCGCGGTGTGCCGCGAGCTGACCAAGACGCACGAGGAGGTGGTCCGCGGCACGCTCGCCGAACTCGCCGACTGGGCGGCCGACGGGGTGCTGGGGGAGATCAGCGTGGTGCTGGCCGGAGTGGTCCCGTCAGCGGACCCCGAGTCGTTGGTCGAGGAGGTCAACCGGCTCGTCGGTGCCGGCATGCGCGTCAAGGACGCCTGCGCGCAGGTCGTCGAGGCCACCGCGGGTGCCCCGTCCAAGCGCGAGCTCTACGACGCCGTCCTGCGCTCGCGCGGCTGACCCTCGCCGAGGATCGGGGCCGCCTTGTGCAGGCACTCCTCCCACTCCCGACCGGGGTCCGAGTCGGCGGTGATCCCGCCCCCGACGCCCAGCACCGCGGCGCCGTCGGCGGTGATCTCGACGGTGCGGATGGCGACGTTGAGTTCACAGCCGGCCACCGGTGAGGCCAGGCCGACCGTGCCGCAGTACACGCCACGGCGGCCGGGCTCCCAGGCGCGCAGCAGCTCGCGGGCCCGGTCTTTTGGCGTGCCGGTGACCGACGCCGGCGGGAACGTCGCCGCCAGCACATCGGACATCGACACGTCGACGGGCACCTGCGCGGCGACCGTCGACACCAGGTGCCACACCCCCGGCGCCGGGCGTACGGCGAGCAGTTCGGGCACGGTCACCGAGCCGGTCCGCGCGACGCGGCCCAGATCGTTGCGCACCAGGTCGACGATCATGATGTTCTCGGCGACATCCTTGACCGAGGCCCGCAGCTGGGCCGGGTCGGCGTCGGCGGGCAGGGTGCCCTTGATCGGACTCGACCGCGTGGTTTCGCCACAGCGGCTGAGAAACAGCTCCGGGGACAACGACGCCACCGCACCCCAGTCACCGGCCAGGTAGGCGGCGCGGGCGGGCGAGGTGCGTGTCACCGCGTCGACGAAGAAATCAGCGGCGTCGCCGTGCAGCGTGCCGGTGAACTGGGTGCACACGCACGCCTGATAGACCTCGCCGGCCGCGATGGCCTCCAGGCACTCCCGTACCCCGTGCTGGTGCGCGGCGCGGTCGGCGCCGGCCCAGGTGATGGAGGCGTCCCGGCGCGCGGCCGGCGCATGCAACGCGTCGCGCACCCACCCCGGACACCCTGTCCCGGTGAGGCTTTCGTGCCACCACACGCCGTCGGCGTCGCAGCGCAGCACCGTCTCCGACCAACCGCCGGCGGCCTCCGGGATGCGCGGGCCGCGGCCGTCGGCGCCGCCGTCGGGGTACGACAGGTAGCCGAACCAGCCGCCGCCGACCGGTCCGTCACAGCGACCGCCCGGCGGTGCGGCGAAGACGTCGCCCGGTGTCACCGCCGACGCGCTCAGGCTGGGGGCGATGACCGCGCGAGAGCCGAACCACTCGCCGATCAGCGCGGCCGGTGGCGGCAGGCCGAGCCGGCCGGTCGCGGTGGCCAGCGCCCGCAGCACCGACGGGCCGTCGCCCAGGTCGCCGAGCCGCTCGATACGCACCGGTCAAGCCTGACAGACGTCAAGCGCGACAGATACCGCCGGCGTGGGGGTCATCGGCCGATCTGACGGGGCACCATCACCGAGGCCAGCTTCTCCGGGTTGCGCATCGCATAGAAGTTCGTGATCCGGCCGTCCTCGACGTCGAACGTCACCACCCCTTCGAGGTGCTCGCCGAGGTACAGCACCATCGCCGGGGCACTGTTGTAGACCGCCGGCTCGACGCGTCCATCCGTGCCGGCCATCCGGGCGAAGCCCATCACCAGCCGCGCCACCCGGTCGGCGCCCAGCACCGGCCTGCGGGCCGCGCTGACCTTGCCGTCGCTGTCGGCAGTCCACGCCACGTCGGGGGCCAGCATGGCCATCAGCCCGTCCAGGTCGCCGGTGGCCGCCGCGGTGAAGAACCGCGCCGTGATCTCGGCGGAGACCTGCGGGTCGACGGGTTCGAACCGCTTGCGCCGGGACTGGACGTGTTCGCGGGCGCGGTGGGCCATCTGCCGCACCGCGGCCACCGACCGCCCCACGGCGGTGGCGATCTCGTCATGGCCGAAGCCGAACACCTCCCGCAGCACGAACACCGCGCGTTCGTCCGGGCTGAGCGTCTCGAGCACCACCAGCATCGCCATCGACACCGACTCGGCCAGCACCACGTCCGCCGACGGGTCCGGCTCGGTCAGCAGCGGCTCGGGCAGCCACGGGCCGATGTACTGCTCGCGGCGCCGGGACTGGGCGCGCAGCGCATTGAGGGCCTGTCGGGTGACCAGCTGGGCCAGGTAGGCCCTGCTGTCGCGCACCGTGGTCAGGTCGACCTCGGCCCAGCGCAGGTAGCTCTCCTGCAGCACGTCGTCGGATTCGGTGGCGCTGCCGAGGATCTCGTAGGCGATCGTGAACAGCAGAGGCCGCAGAGAGGTGAACCGCTCGGCGTGCTCGTCGGTCACGGTGCCGCCGCGACGTCAGCGGGTTCGGTGGTGCGTGCGGGCCCTTTGAGCGTCTTGTACGACCCCGGCTTCGCGGCTTCGCCGGCCAGCCACTTCACCGTGTAGCGGCACACCTGCTCCTTGACGAACGCGCCGGTGCGTCCGCCGAGGTAGACATTGACGGGGGTGTCGTCGGGGCGTTGCAGCTGCACGGTGCCGGCCCGCCGGCCCAAGCTGATGCACTGTCCGGTCATCGGCACGGTGGCGTCAGCGGGCACGTCGCCGGCGATGCGGGCCAGCACCGTCGCGGCCGCCTGCGCTCCCAGCGGCAGGCCGGCCTGGCAGCTCATCCGGTAGGGCTGTCCCGACGGCGCCGACGCGTCGCCGGCGGCGACGATGCGCTCGTCGTCGACGCTGGTCAGCGTTTCGTCGGTGACGAGACGGCCGATGCCGTCGGTGGTCAGTCCGCTGGCGGCGGCCAGGGCCGGAACTGCGAACCCGGCGGTCCACACCGTCGCCTCGCTGGCCAGGGTGCGGCCGTCGTCGAGCACGACGTGGCCGGGACCGACCGCGGCGACGGACCTCTGCTCGATCAGCGTGACACCGAGCTTGCGCAGCCGTTTGGTCACCGAGCGGCGGGCGGGCTTGCTCAGCGACGGACCGATGATGCTGCTGACCAGCGTCACGGCACGGCCCGCCTCGGCGAACTCGGCGGCGGCCTCGATACCGGTCAGCCCGGCTCCGACGACGACGACCGACGCCTGCAGGGGGAGGTCGGCCAGCCGGGTGCGTAGCCGCTGGGCCTGCTCCCACTCGCTGATCGGGTAGGCGAACTCGGCGGCGCCCGGCACCCCGGCCGGAGTCGCGGAGGTGCTGCCGACGGCGTAGACCAGGTAGTCGTAGTCCAGCGCCGATCCGGAGGCCAGCCGCACCCGCCGGGCCGCCGCGTCGATGTGCTCGGCGCTGTCGACGACGACGTGCACGCCCGGGTTGAGCACGGTCGTGAAGGTCTGGGTCGCCGGGTCGCCGTCGACGACCATCTGGTGCAGGCGGATGCGTTCGACGAAGTGTGGTCGCGGGTTGACCAGCGTGACGGCCACGTCGTCGCGGGTTTCGAGTCGGTTGGCGGCCATCACTCCGGCGTATCCGCCGCCGAGCACGACGACGTGGATCTGGTTTGTGGGCATGCCTACTCCTCGGGTCGGCCGGCTCCCTGTCGAGCCGGGGTGACCTTGAGACACCGGGGACGACCGAAGTGTGACACGGTGTGACCCAGCACACACAGGTAGCGGGTGTGACCCAGCGCACATATATAGAGGAAAGAACTCAGTCCGCCTGGTAGCGGGGAAACACCCCCGTGGGCGCGGGCAGCGCGGTGCCCGGCGCCAACCGCGTCGCGATCGCGGAGAACATCCGTTGGTCCTCGGGTTGCCCCAACAGGCTCAGCAGCGTGGCCATCGACGCCGGCATGACCGGCTGACTGAGCAGCGCGGCGATGCGCACCACCTCCAGCGTCGTGTAGAGCACGGTGGCGAACCGGTCGGGGTCGGTCTTGCGCAGCACCCAGGGTTCCTGCGCGGAGAAGTACCGGTTGGCGGCGCCCAGCACCGACCAGATGGCCTCGAGCGCCAGGTGCATCGCGGTCGCGTCGTAGTGGCCGCGCACCTTGTCCAGCAGCTCATCCGCGAGGGCCAGCAGCTCGCGGTCGGCGGCGCTGAAGTCCCCGGGTTGCGGGACGGTCGCATCGAGGTTCTTGGCGACCATCGACAACGAGCGCTGCGCGAGGTTGCCGAACTCGTTGGCCAGATCGGCGTTGATGCGGGCGACGATTCCTTCCGCGCTGTAGCTGCCGTCCTGGCCGAACGGGATCTCACGCAGCAGGAAGAAACGCACCGGGTCGACGCCGAACTCGTCGACGAGAGCCAGCGGATCGATCACGTTGCCCACCGACTTGCTCATCTTCTCGCCCTTGACGTTGATGAACCCGTGGGCGAAGACCCGCTTGGGCAGCTCGATGCCGGCCGACATCAGGAACGCCGGCCAGTACACCGTGTGGAACCGGATGATGTCCTTGCCGATCATGTGCAGGTCGGCCGGCCAGTAGCGGGTGAACATCGCCGATTCGGTGTCCGGAAAACCCACCCCGGTCAGGTAGTTCGTCAACGCGTCGACCCACACGTACATGACGTGGTCGGGGTGATCGGGGACGGGCACTCCCCAGTCGAAGGTCGTCCGCGAGATCGACAGATCGCGCAGGCCACCCGAGACGAAGCTGACGACCTCGTTGCGCCGCACGTCGGGTGCGATGAAGTCCGGGTGGGTGCGGTAGTGCTCGAGCAGCTTGTCGCCGTAGGCCGACAGCCGGAAGAAGTAGGTCTGCTCCTCGGTCCACGTCACCGGCGTGCCGGTCTCGATCGCGACGCGCACGCCGTCGCGTTCCTCGATCTCGTCCTCGGCGAAGAACCGCTCGTCGCGCACCGAGTACCAGCCCGCGTAGGTGCCCAGGTAGATGTCGCCGGCGTCGTTCATCCGCCGCCAGATCTCC
Source organism: Mycobacterium sp. G7A2 (assembly GCF_041902445.1). Lineage (NCBI taxonomy): Bacteria > Bacillati > Actinomycetota > Actinomycetes > Mycobacteriales > Mycobacteriaceae > Mycobacterium > Mycobacterium sp. G7A2. The sequence continues at coordinate 1,296,967 of NZ_CP169251.1, forward strand.
TCGGAGGCGCGGAAATGGTCGTCGTCGCTGGTGCGGATGAACCGGTCGAAGGAGACGTCGAGGCGCTCCTGCATGCGCTGGAACATCTCGGAGTTGGTGCGGGCCAGCTCGGCGGTCGGCACCCCGAGCTTGGCGGCGGTCTCGGACATCTTCTGGCCGTGGACGTCGGTGCCGGTCAGGAACCGCACGTCGAAGCCGTCGAGTCGCTTGAACCGGGCGATGGCGTCGGTGGCGACCTTCTCGTAGGCGTGGCCGATGTGCGGCGCACCGTTGGGGTAGTCGATCGCCGTGGTGACGTAGTAGGGCTGGCTCATGTCAGGGTCAACCCTAAAGTAGGCGGATGTGAGCTCCCAGAAAGAGCGGCGTGAGCCGCCTCCCATCCCGGAGCCCGTCGGTCGGCTGATCGACGCGCACACCCACCTCGACGCGTGCGGCGCCGTCGACGCCGCCGACGTGGGGGTGATCCTCGACCGGGCCGGTCAGGCCGGGGTGGCGGCCGTCGTGACGATCGCCGACGACCTGGACGCCGCCCGGTGGGCCGCGCAGGCGGCCGACTGGGATCCCCGGGTCTACGCCGCGGTGGCGCTGCACCCGACCCGCGCGGACGCGCTGACCGACGCCGCGAAGGCCGAGCTCGAGCAGCTGGCGGGCCGGGAAAGGGTGGTCGCGGTCGGCGAGACGGGACTGGACCTGTACTGGCCGGGCCGGCTGCAGGGGTGCGCCGAACCGGCGCAGCAGCGCGAGGCGTTCGCCTGGCACATCGACCTGGCCAAGCGGACGGGCAAGCCGTTGATGATCCACAACCGCGACGCCGACGCCGAGGTGCTCGACGTGCTGCGCGCCGAGGGCGCTCCCGAGACCGTGATCTTCCACTGTTTTTCGTCGGGTCCCGAGATGGCGCGCACGTGCGTCGACGCCGGCTGGATCCTCAGCCTGTCGGGCACCGTGAGCTTCCGAAATGCCCGTGAGCTGCGCGAAGCCGCCCCGCTGATCCCGGCCGGGCAGATGCTCGTGGAGACCGATGCGCCGTTTCTGACCCCGCACCCGTATCGAGGCGCGCCGAACGAGTCCTACTGTCTGCCCTACACTGTGCGAGCGTTGGCCGAACTCGTCGGCCGGCCTGCGGAGGAACTCGCCGAGGAGAGCTCCGCGACGGCGAATCGGGTGTACGGCTGGGAAAGTTGCCGCTCGTAGGCCTTTTCGTTACCGTTCTGTGATCGAACATGAGCCGGATTACCGACGGCCCATGGTGCTTAAGTCGGGGTCTTACGACGTGAATGCAGTGAACAAACTCCATCAATCGCGCTCGCCCATGCTGCGGGTGCTGGTCGCCGCGACGCTGTTGGCGCTGGTCTTTGCCGGTGGCACCGCCGTCGCCGCACACAAGACCGTGACGCTGAGCGTCGACGGCGCCTCGATGACGGTGCCGACGATGAAGTCCCGGGTGATCGACGTCGTCAAGGAGAACGGGTTCGACGTCGGCGAGCGCGACGACCTCTACCCGGCCGCAGACAGCCCCGTGCACCAGTCCGACACCATCGTCCTGCGCCGCAGCCGGCCGTTGGAGATCTCCACCGACGGCGGCGGCACCGAGCAGGTGTGGACCACCGCCGCCACCGTCGACGAGGCGCTGGCGCAGCTGAGGATGACCGACAAGGCGCCGCTGGCCGCCTCGCGCGGCTCCCGCGTCCCGCTGGGTGGGATGGCGTTGCCGGTGGTCAGCCCCAAAACGGTGCGGCTCGACGACGGCGGCGCGGTGCGCACCGTGCATCTGGCCGCCCCCAACGTCGCGGCTCTGCTCGAGGCGGCGGGTGCCCCGCTGCAGCAAAGCGACATCGTCGTGCCGGCACCGTCGGCGCGCGTCGTCGACGGCATGGAGATCACCGTCACCCGGATGCGCATCGAGAAGGTCACCGAGCGTCTGCCGCTCACGCCGAACAACCAGCGCATCGAGGACGTGACGCTGAACATGAGCCGCCAGATCGTCGAAGACCCCGGGATGCCGGGCGTCCAGGACGTCACCTTCGCGGTTTCCACGGTCAACGGCGTCGAGACCGGCAGGTTGCCAGTAGCCAATGTCGTCGTGAATCCTGCGCGCGACGGTGTGCTCCGCGTCGGCGCGAAACCGGGCACCGAAGTGCCGGCGGTGTCCAATGGAGCGACGTGGGATGCCCTTGCTCGTTGCGAAGCCGGAGGTAATTGGGCGATCAACACGGGCAACGGATATTTCGGTGGCGTTCAATTTGATCAAAACACCTGGGAGCGCAACGGTGGTCTGAGGTATGCTCAGCGAGCGGATCTGGCAACGAGAGAAGAGCAGATCGCGATAGCTGAAGTAACTCGGGCGCGCCAAGGTTGGGGAGCGTGGCCGACCTGTAGCGGGAGGATCGGTGCGCGATGACAATTCGGCTCCTCGGGCGAACCGAGATTCGACACCTGGCTAAGTCGATTGACTTCCGGCCACGCAAGTCGTTCGGTCAGAACTTCGTCCACGACGCCAACACGGTGCGGCGCATCGTGTCCGCGTCCGGCGTCAACAGGTCTGATCATGTGCTCGAGGTGGGTCCCGGCCTGGGATCGCTGACCCTGGCGCTGCTGGACCGCGGAGCACGGGTGACCGCAGTCGAGATCGACCCGGTGCTGGCACGTCAGCTGCCCACCACGATCGCCGACCATTCGCACAGCGAGGCGAACCGCTTCAAGGTCATCAACCAGGACATCTTGACCTTTGAGCAATCCGAGATGCCAGACCCGCCGACTGCAGTTGTGGCAAATTTGCCCTACAACGTCGCCGTCCCCGCGCTGCTGCATCTGCTCGCCGAGTTCCCCAGCATCCGCACCGTCATGGTCATGGTGCAGGCCGAGGTCGCCGAGCGGCTTGCTGCCGAGCCGGGCGGCAAAGACTACGGCGTGCCGAGCGCCAAGATGCGGTTCTTCGGGAACGTGCGACGCTACGGCAGCGTCTCACCGACCGTCTTCTGGCCGATCCCGCGGGTGTACTCCGGCCTGGTGCGCATCGACCGCTACGAGACGTCCAAGTGGCCGACCGATCCCGAGTTCCGGCAGCAGGTCTTCGACCTCATCGACATCGCGTTCGCGCAGCGGCGCAAGACATCGCGCAACGCGTTCGCCGAGTGGGCGGGCTCCGGCAACGAGTCGGCCAGCCGGCTGCTCGCCGCCAGCATCGACCCGTCGCGCCGTGGGGAGACGCTCGCCATCGACGACTTCGTGCGGCTGCTGCAGCGCTCCTCGGACTGGCACGTCGTGCCCAAGCCCGAGCCCGTCCGGGAACTCGTCGAGGACGAAGAGACCCAAGTCCACTGAACCGGACCGGAGTTCACGCGTAGCAGTGCGCGCGTTACTGTCGATCGGTGTCCGCGCATGACGGCAATACGGCACCGGAGTGGGTTCCCACCGGTTCGGTGACCGTCCGGGTCCCCGGCAAGGTCAACCTCTATCTCGATGTGGGTGATTGCCGCCCGGACGGCTATCACGAACTCACGACGGTCTTCCACGCGGTGTCGTTGCTCGACGAGGTCACGGTGACCACCGCCGACCTGTTGTCGCTGGAGCTGACCGGCGAGGGCGCCGACTCGCTGCCCACCGACGAGCGCAACCTGGCGTGGCGGGCGGCGGAGTTGATGGCCGAGCACGTCGGCCGCGCACCGGACGTGTCGATCTCGATCGAGAAGACCATTCCCGTCGCCGGCGGGATGGCGGGCGGCAGTGCCGACGCGGCGGCCGTGCTGGTCGCGATGAACGAGCTGTGGGAGCTCGGCGTGCCCCGCCGGGACCTGCACGCCCTGGCCGCCCAGCTGGGCAGTGACGTCCCGTTCGCGCTGCACGGCGGAACCGCGCTGGGCACCGGCCGCGGCGAGGAACTCGCCACCGTGCTGACCCGCCACACGTTCCACTGGGTGCTCGCGTTCTCGCCGGGAGGCCTGTCGACACCGGCCGTTTTCGCCGAGATCGACCGGCTGCGCGCCGAGGGTGGCCGCACGCTGCCGCCCCGGTTGGAGAGCCCGGAGCCGCTGCTGGCCGCGCTGTCCTCGGGTGACCCCGCCGAGCTCGCGCCGCTGCTGGGCAACGACCTGCAGCCGGCCGCGCTGAGCCTCGATGCCTCGCTGCGCCGCACACTGCGCGCCGGGCTCGAGGCGGGCGCGCTGGCCGGCGTGGTGTCCGGATCGGGCCCCACGTGTGCGTTCCTGTGCGCGTCGGCCGGAGCGGCGCTCGACGTCGGCACCGAGCTCGCCGGCGCCGGGGTGTGCCGCACGGTCCGGGTGGCCAGCGGGCCGGTGCACGGTGCCCGCGTCGTGCCGACGCCGTCGCCGGCGAGCTGAGGCGCAGCCGGGTGTGACTCATGCCTCAAAAGCCGCGATCGTTTGGCAGTTACTTAAGAGTTGCTTAAGATGATCGGCGGTGAGAGCTAGCGGTCGAGAAGTGGACGCAACGAGCTTGCCCACCGGGAGAACTCTCGGTGGGTGCTTGGGTGAATCTGATCGCGGCTTCGGGACATCACCGATTCGAGACACAACCGCTCCCCAAATGTGTGCGCGCCTCCGTGAAAACGCCTCCCAACAGGCGGAACATGGACAAAGCGCGTTTTCGACGGGGCAGATGTCGGCGAGGAGGTCGTCGTGAGCAGATTCACCGAGAAGATGTACCGCAATGCCCGCACCAGCAACCGCGGAATGGTGACCGGCGAGCCGTACGAACCGGTTCGGCACACCTGGGGTGAGGTGCACGAGCGAGCGCGGCGCATCGCCGGCGGTCTCGCCGCGGCCGGCGTCGGACTCGGCGACGCGGTCGGCGTGCTCGCGGGTTTCCCGGTCGAGATCGCCCCGACCGCGCAGGGGCTGTGGATGCGTGGCGCCAGCCTGACCATGCTGCACCAGCCGACCCCCCGCACCGACCTGGCGGTGTGGGCCGAGGACACGATGACCGTCATCGGGATGATCGAGGCCAAGGCCGTCATCGTCTCCGAACCGTTCCTGGTGGCGGTGCCGGTGCTCGAGGAGAAGGGCATCACCGTCCTCAAGGTGGACGACCTGCTGGCGGCCGATCCGGTCGACCCCCTCGAGGTGGGCGAGGACGAGCTGGCGCTGATGCAGCTGACGTCGGGCTCCACCGGGTCTCCGAAGGCCGTCCAGATCACCCACCGCAACATCTACTCCAACGCCGAGGCCATGTTCATCGGCGCGCAGTACGACGTCGAGACCGACGTCATGGTCAGCTGGCTGCCCTGTTTCCACGACATGGGCATGGTCGGCTTCCTGACCATCCCGATGTACTTCGGCGCCGAGTTGGTCAAGGTCACGCCGATGGACTTCATGCGGGACACCCTGCTGTGGGCCAAGCTGATCGACAAGTACAAGGGCACGATGACCGCGGCGCCGAACTTCGCCTACGCGCTGTTCGCCAAGCGGTTGCGCCGCCAGGCCAAGCCCGGCGAGTTCGACCTGTCGACGTTGCGCTTCGCACTGTCGGGCGCCGAGCCGGTCGAGCCCGCCGACGTCGAGGATCTGCTGGACGCCGGTAAGCCGTTCGGACTGGACCCGGGTGCGATCCTGCCCGCCTACGGCATGGCCGAGACCACGCTGGCGGTGTCGTTCTCGCCGTGCGGCCAGGGTCTGACCGTGGACGAGGTCGATGCCGACCTGCTGGCCGCGCTGCGCCGCGCGGTCCCGGCGACCAAGGGGCACACCAAGCGCCTTGCCGAACTCGGTCCGCTGTTGACCGACCTCGAAGCCCGCGTCATCGACGACCACGGTGAGGTCATGCCGGCCCGCGGGGTCGGGGTGATCGAGCTGCGCGGCGAGTGCGTGACGCCCGGCTACATGACCATGGGCGGGTTCATCCCCGCGCAGGACGAGCACGGCTGGTACGACACCGGCGACCTCGGTTACATGACCGAAGAGGGCAACGTGGTGGTCTGCGGTCGCGTCAAGGACGTCATCATCATGGCCGGCCGCAACATCTATCCGACCGACATCGAGCGCGCCGCCGGCCGGGTGGACGGGGTGCGTCCGGGGTGTGCGGTGGCGGTGCGTCTGGACGCCGGCCATTCCCGCGAGACCTTCGCCGTCGCGGTCGAGTCCAATGCCTGGCAGGACCCGGTCGAGGTCCGCCGGATCGAGCATCAGGTGGCCCACGAGGTCGTCGCCGAGGTGGACGTGCGCCCCCGCAACGTCGTGGTGCTCGGGCCGGGCAGCATCCCGAAGACGTCGTCGGGCAAGCTGCGCCGCTCCACCTCGGTCTCCCTGGTCACCTAGGTTCGGCGAACGCGCGAGTCTGTGCAGCCGCGCGTCGCTGTTCCCGGCAGGTCGTGCGCGCTCGTCGCCGGGTGAGCGCGCAAACCGGGTAACCGCGCCGACGGGTTTGGGTAGGGTTCGGCCATGGCCGACCTGCTCGAGCTACTGTCTGCGAACTGCATCGCGCTGGACGTGGCCGCGGAAACCTGGCAGGAATCGATCGTCGCGGCCGGTGAATTACTGGAACACGCCGGCATCGCCGACGCCCCCTACACGCAGTCGATGATCGACAACGTCGAAACCAACGGCCCCTACATCGTGGTGGCCCCGGGCTTCGCCTTTGCACACGCCCGACCGTCTCCTGCCGTCCACCACACCGGTATGTCCTGGGTGCGACTGGCCCAGCCAGTTTCCTTCGGCCACAAGACCAACGACCCGGTGTCCCTGGTCGTCGCACTGGCCGCCACCGACTCCGGAGCCCACAACACCGCGATGGCCGAGTTGGCCAAGCTACTCGGTGACACCGACCGGCGTGCTGCACTGGAGTCCGCGGCGACCCCCGACGAGTTGCTCGCGGCGCTGGGTTCCACGGCGCCGGCGTCGGCACCCGCATCCAGCGGTGCGTCGCAGCCCAAGAACCTGATCCTGACAGTCTGCGGAAACGGCTTGGGCACCAGCCTTTTCCTGAAGAACACACTCGAGCAGGTGCTGTCCACGTGGGGGTGGGCGCCGTTCATCAAAGTCGAGGCCACCGACACCATCTCGGCCAAGGGCAGGGCCAAAGAAGCCGACCTGATCCTGACGTCCGGCGAGATCGCCCGAACCCTCGGCGATGTGGGAGTGCCCGTCAAGGTGATCGAGAACTTCACCTCCACGCGCGAGATCGATTCCACGCTGCGCGACTCCTACGACGTCTGACCTCACCAAGGAGTTCATCGTGAATTGGCTGGTAAGCATCGCCGAGTTCGTCGTCAACGAAATACTTTCTGTACCAGCCTATCTCATCGGCATCATCACAGCTGTCGGGTTGATCGCGCTGCGTAAGTCCACCGGCCAGGTGATCGGCGGAGCGCTGAAGGCCACGTTGGGCTTTCTGCTCATCAGCGCGGGCGCCACCCTGGTCGTGTCGTCGCTGCAACCCCTGGGCGTGATGATCCAGGGGGCCGCAGGAACCAAGGGGGTCGTGCCCACCAACGAGGCCATCGTCGGGATCGCCCAGGACCAGTTCGGCGGCCAGGTCGCCTGGTTGATGATCCTCGGCTTCGCCATCAGCCTGTTGCTGGCGCGGTTCACCCCGCTGCACTACGTGTTCCTGACCGGACACCACACGCTGTTCATGGCCACGCTGCTGACCATCGTGCTCGCGACCTCGGGACTGCCCGCGGTCACCGTCGTCGTGGTCGGTGGTGTGCTGCTGGGCGTCGTCATGGTCGCCCTGCCGGCCATCTCACAGCCGTGGACGAAACGCATCACCGGCGACGACAGCATCGCCATCGGGCACTTCGGCACGCTCGGCTACATCGCGTCGGGTATCACCGGTCGGTTTGTCGGCGGTGCGAAGAGCCGATCCACCGAAGACCTCAAACTGCCGGAATCCCTGCGCTTTCTGCGGGACTCCATGGTGGCGACGGCGTTGTCGATGGTGCTGATGTATGTGATCGTCTCGCTGATCTATCTGGCCCGGGCCGGGCAGGACACGGCGTTCCAGGCGTTCGCCGACGACACCGGTGCCGGCGCGGCCAGCGGCGTCGGCAACTACCTGATGATGGGTGTGACGCAAGGGCTGAGCTTCGGTGTCGCGGTCGCGGTGATCCTGTTCGGCGTCCGGACCATCCTCGGTGAACTGGTCCCGGCGTTCCAGGGCATCGCCGAGCGGATGGTCCCAGGCGCGGTACCCGCCCTCGACGCCCCGATCGTCTTTCCCTTCGCGCAGAACGCCGTCCTGATCGGCTTCATCTCCAGCTTCGTGGCCGGGTTGGCCGGGTTGGCCGTGCTGTCGTTGTGGCTCGGCCCGGCATTCGGTTGGGTGCTGGTGCTGCCCGGGTTGGTTCCCCACTTCTTCACCGGTGGCGCAGCGGGCGTCTACGGCAACGCCACTGGAGGGCGACGGGGCGCGATCGCCGGCGGGTTCGTCAACGGACTGCTGATCACCTTCCTGCCGGCGCTGCTGGTGCGGGTGCTCGGGTCGTTCGGTGAAGAGAACACCACCTTCGGTGACGCCGACTTCGGCTGGTACGGGATCCTGCTGGGCAACGCCGCCAAACTGGGGACGGTCTGGGGCGTGGTGGTGATGCTGTTGATCGGCGCGACCCTGCTGGGGCTGGCCATCGCCGTGCAACGCAAACTCGTCGACACCGGCTGGGATCCGTCGCCGGGGCGCCCCGCGCCCGGCGGCTCCGGCTCCGCCGAGTCGGCCTCGGCCGGCGACACCGCGGTGAATGGTGCGCGCAGCTACCCGAAGATCCCGGCTCCGCACGGCGCGCCCGCGCCGCCGCCACCGCCGAAGTGACGGAAGCCTCGAACGGCAGGTAGCGCTCGCGCGCAGGTGACGCTCACCGCTGCCGGTCCAGGGATACCGGCGGGAGGTATTCACCGACCAGCTCGCGGTGCCACCACGCCCCGTCGCGGCGCAGTTCCTGCCAGGTGGTGAAGCGGTATTCGTACAGGCGCGCCCGCACGTAACGCGGCGGCGCGTCGGGAAACGGGTTGTGCCGCAGCAACCGCAGCGTCGCCGCGTCGTTGCGCAGCAACCGGGTGACCAGCGGGCGGAACCAGTCCGCCGCGAAGCTCGGCGACAGTGCGGCGAACCACATCATCCAGTCCAGGCGCAGGTGGTACGGCGCCCATTGGCGGGGCATCCGGCGCGGGTCGCCGGGCTTGCCCTTGAAGCCGTACTCGCGCCAGAGTGGCTCCTCACCGAGCGCGTCGGAGGTGCCTTCCAGGACGACCTCGTAGCGGACCCGGCCGATGCTGCCGAACGCACCGTAGGTGTTGACCAGGTGCAGTGAGTTGAACGACGCGTTCATCCGTTGGCCGCGTCCGATCATGTTGCGCACCGGCCAGTAGCTCAGCACCAGTGTCAGCGCAGCAGCGGCGACGACGAGCGCCGCGAACCACAGCGGCGATCCGGCCTGCGGCGGCGGGTCGCCCAGCGGCAGCACCGACGCGAAGGCCGTGTGATCGAGCGCGGCGAAGGCCAGGATGATCGTCAGCCAGTTCAGCCAGGCGAAGTTCCCCGACGCCACCAGCCACAACTGGGTGACGATGACGACGACGCCGGCGACGGGACCGACCGGCTGCGGCGCGAACAACGCGAACGGCACCACCAGCTGCGAGAAGTGGTTGCCGGCGACTTCCACCCGGTGCAGCGGTCTGGGCAGGTGGTGGAAGAACCAGCTCAGCGGGCCGGGCATGGGCTGAGTCTCGTGGTGGTAGTCCAGGCAGGACAGGTCGCGCCAGCATTCGTCGCCGCGCAGTTTGATCAGCCCGGCCCCGAACTCGACGCGGAACACCAGCCACAGCACCAGCCACAACGCGGGAAGCGGCGGTGCGATGTCGTCATTGCCAAGGAACGCCGCCACGAATCCGGCTTCCAGCAGCAGCGATTCCCAGCCGAAGCCGTACCAGCGCTGCCCCACGTTGACGATCGACTGGTAGAGCACCCACAGCACCAGCCAGGTCACCAGCGCGGCCCACAGCGGCACGACGTCGATCAGTCCCGCGACGACGCCCGCCGAGACTGCGGCGCCGAACCAGCACACCGCGGCGAAGAACCGGTCGGAGTAGTGCAGCTGGAACACGCTCGGCGCCGCGCGGAACGGGACGCGCTCCACGAACCGGGGGACCGGGAGCATGCCCTGTTCTCCGATGAGCGCGCGGAACTGCCGGCCCGCCGCGACGAACGCGATCAGATAGATCGCGGCCACGCCGCGTTGCACGAGCTCACGGGCCAGCCAGTACTCCGGCGCGCTGAACCACTGCGCGTCCACGCTGGGCGGGTACCCGGGCGGCGAGGGTTCGAACGGGATGGAGAAGAAAACGGTTGGGCAGATGTCGGTCGGCGCGGATACCGTCGACGCCATGCAGTGGGCCATCGAAGCCATCGATCTGGTGAAGCGGTTCGGGGACCACACCGCCGTCGACGGCGTCAGCTTCGCCGTGCCGGCCGGCACGGTATTGGGCTTGCTGGGCCCCAACGGCGCCGGCAAGACCACCACCGTGCGGATGATGACGACGCTGACCGAGCCGACCGCCGGCACCGCCCGCGTCGCGGGCCACGACGTGCGCACCGACCCTGACGCGGTGCGCCGCAACATGGGGCTGACCGGTCAGGTCGCCACCGTCGACGAGTTGCTGACCGGCCGGGAGAACATCCGCATGATCGGCGGTCTCTACGGCATCCGCCGCCGTGATCTGGCCCTCCTCGGTGAGCAGTTGCTGGAGCAGTTCTCGCTGACCGACGCCGGTGACCGGGCGGTCAGGTCCTACTCCGGCGGGATGCGCCGCCGCCTGGATCTCGCGGTCAGCCTGCTGGCATCGCCGCCGGTGTTGTTCCTCGACGAGCCGACCACGGGGCTGGACCCGCGCAGCCGCAGCGAGTTGTGGGACGTACTGCGCGGATTGGTCGCCCAGGGCACCACCTTGCTGCTGACCACGCAGTATCTGGAAGAGGCCGATCAGCTGGCCGACAACATCGTCGTCATCGACCGCGGCCGGATCATCGCCGAGGGTTCACCGAGAGAACTCAAGCAGCAGGCCGGCCGGGCCAGCCTGGTCGTGACGGTCACCGCCGGCGCGGACGTGGCGGCCGCTGAGACGCTGCTGCGCCGAACCGGGGCCGAGGTGTTCGTCGATCACGCCGCCCGGCAGTTGACCGCGGCCGCCGACGGTATCGACGACATGATCCAGGTGGCGGGCCGGCTGCGCGACAGCGGCATCGGCGTCGACGACATCGGGTTGTCTCGGCCCAGCCTCGACGATGTGTTCCTGACCCTGACCGGGCATCGCACCGAGGACTCCGAGGAGGTCGGCGCATGACCGCGCTGCAGACCACGCCGCAGACGCCGATGACGCCGCGTCCGGTACCGACGCACCGTACCAACCTGGCACAGCAGTCGTGGATCATGGTCAAGCGCAACATGATCCACACCAAGCGGATGCCGGAGATGCTCAGCGACGTCACCGCGCAGCCGATCATGTTCGTGTTGCTGTTCGCCTTCGTCTTCGGGGCCTCGATCACCAACACCGGTGGGGCGTCCTACCGGGAGTTCCTGCTGCCCGGCATCCAGGCGCAGACCATCGTGTTCTCCGCATTCGTGGTGGCGGCCGGTATCACCGCCGATGTCGAGAAGGGCATCATCGACCGGTTCCGCGCATTGCCCATCTCGCGGTCCTCGGTGCTGATCGGGCGCAGCATCGCCAGCGTGATCCATTCCTCGTTGGGGGTGGTGGTGATGGCGGTGACCGGGCTGGCGATCGGGTGGCGTATCCGCAACAGCGTGGGTGAAGCGGTGCTGGCCTTCGCGCTGCTGTTGCTGTTCGGCTTCGCGATCATCTGGTTCGGCATCCTGATCGGCTCGTTGATGCGGACCGTCGAGGCGGTCAACGGGGTGATGTTCACCGCGCTGTTCCCGATGACGTTCCTGGCCAACACGTTCGTGCCGACCGAGCCGATGCCGCACTGGCTGCGGGTGATCGCCGAATGGAACCCGGTGTCCTCGCTGGCGCAGGCCATGCGTGAACTCTGGGGCAACGGCGGCCCAGCGCCGGCGAGCGCACAGCTGCCGCTGCACCATCCGGTGCTCTCGACGGTGCTGTGGTCATTGGCGCTGACGGCCGTGTTCGCGCCGTTCGCGCTGTATGCCTACCGCCGCCGCACCTCCGACTGAGCCCGATCTCACGTTGGGACTGCAGCCAGCGCGGTACGCACTCGCATTTCGTCGCGGCCAGCGCAGTCTCAACGTGAGGTGAGCAGCTTGTCCAGCTTGTCGAGTTGCGCCTTGTAGCCGAATTTCATGCCGAAGACCGCCATCTTGGCCTTGGCACCGATGTGGGTGATCGCGATGTGCAGCCTGACGGTCGTGGTGCCGTCGGATTCGGTGAAGGTCACGTCGTTGGTGTGATGGATTGTCGAGCCTTCCTCGTCCCCCTCGGTCCACGACCTGGCGTCGTAGGTCAGCCGGTCGGTGGGTTCGATCCGGGTGAAGGTGGCGGCCATCGGCCAGCGCGTTCCGGCGTACTTGCCCATCGCCTCGCCGGCTTCCATGACGAGATACAGCTCACCGCCGACGCGCAGGTCGACCCGGCATTCGGGGATGAACGTCTTCTCCGGTCCCCACCATTGGCGCAGCATGTCGGGATCGGTCCAGGCCTGCCACACCGCCGCCCGCGGGGCGCGGTACGTGCGCTCGAAGTCGAGTTGCTTGGTCTTCTTGAACAGCTGCAAGATCATGCGGTGTCTCCAGATTCGCGGGTGTGATTTGTCATTCCTGTTGGTGCTCAGCATTATCGAGGGTTTCGAGGAATGCGCCGAGGGAGTCGAGGCGCGCGTGCCACAGCTGCTCGAAGGAGCCGGCCCACCGCTCGATCTCCTCGAACGGTGCGCGCTCGAGGTGGTAGATGCGGTGCCGGGCGATGGCCTCGACCGCGACGATCCCCGAATCGCCAAGCACCCGAAGGTGTTTGCTCACCTGCGGCTGCCGGATCTCGAGTGACTCGGCGATCTCGCCGACCGATCGTGGCCCGGTGCGCAGCAATTCGACGATTCGCAGCCGACTCGGCTCGGCGAGTGCTCCGAACACCGTCGCGTGCATGGGCCCACGCTAAGACCGTGACGTATTCCTGTCAAGGAATACGTCGCGAGGGGTTGCCCGCCTCTGGGTATAGCTATATATACTCAGCTGATGACCGCCAAGCTGCCGCCCCGACTGGCCGAACACCCCACGGTGCGCGCTGTGCGCGCCCGTCCGACGACCCGTCCGGGTCCCCTGGACGCCGCGTGGCTTCGGCAGGTGTGCCTGGATGCCGGCGTCGACGACGTCGGTTTCGCCGCGGTCGACGACCCCGCGCTCGGCGACGAACGGGCCCACGCCGACGCGGCATTACCGGGCGCGCTCAGCTACCTGTCGCTGGTGGTCAAGATGAATCGCGACAACGTGCGCTCGACCGCGCGCAGCGTCGCCAACCAGGAGTTCCATCGCAGCGGCGAGATCATGAACGAGGCGGCGCACCGCATCACCCGGGTGTTGCAGGATGCCGGGCACCGCGTGGTCAATCCCTCGGCGACGTTCCCGATGGAGATGGACCGCTTCCCGGGCCGGATCTGGGTGATCGCGCACAAGCCCGTCGCCGTGGCCGCCGGCATGGGCGTGATGGGCATCCACCGCAACGTCATCCACCCGCGGTTCGGCAACTTCGTGCTGCTCGGCACCATCCTGGTCGCCGCCCCGATCACCGAATACAGCCGGCCACTGGACTATTCGCCGTGCCTGGAGTGCAAGCTGTGTGTGGCGGCCTGCCCGGTCGGGGCGATCAAGAAGGACGGCGACTTCGACTTCATGGCCTGCTCGGTGCACAACTATCGCGAGTTCATGGGCGGCTTCACCGACTGGGCCCAGACGGTCGCCGACAGTGCCGACGCCGCGGACTTCCGCTCCCGGGTGACGGATTCGGAAAACGCCTCGATGTGGCAGAGTCTGTCGTTCAAGGCCAACTACAAGGCCGCGTACTGCCTGGCGGTGTGCCCGGCCGGCGAGGACGTCATCGAACCGTATCTCGATGACCGCAAGGGATTCATGGACCTGGTTCTCAAACCCTTGCAGGACAAGGTCGAAACGCTGTACGTCCTGCCGAATTCCGACGCCGAGCGGCATGCGCGCAGACGCTATCCCCACAAGCCGGTCAAGACCGTGGACAGTGGCCTGAACCTGCGTTAACCCCAGGCGTGCACGGTGTTCTGGGCCGGTTCCAGTCCTTCGGCGATCAGCAGCTCGGTCGCGTCGGCGGCCTGTTCGCAGATCGTGGGTACCTCGTCGCGTTCCCCGGTGTTGAACGGCTGCAGAACATAGGCGGCCGGGTCCTGACGTCCGGGGGGCCTGCCGATGCCGATGCGCACCCGCTGAAAGTCCTTGGTGCCCAACGCTGACGCCACCGAACGCAGACCGTTGTGGCCGCCTTCGCCGCCTCCGCGCTTGAGCCGGATCCGGCCGAAGTCGATGTCGAGTTCGTCGTGGATGACGACGATGTCGGCGGGGGACACCGAATAGAACTTGGCCAGCGGGCCGACCTGTCGGCCTGATTCGTTCATGTACACCCGCGGTTTGGCGAGCACCACCGAGCGGCCGGCGAGCCGCCCGGTGGCCACCTCGGCGCCCGACTTCTTGTGCACCTTGAAGCCATCGCCGAGGCGGCCCGCCAGGATGTCGGCCACCATGAACCCCACGTTGTGCCGGGTCTTGGCGTAGTTCGGCCCGGGGTTGCCCAGGCCGACCACCAGAAGCGGATCGGCCATCTCAGGCGTTTGTCGTCGCCGGACTATTCGGAGTCGGATGCCGATTCCTCGGCTGCCTCGTCACCCTCGGTCTCGGTGTCGGCCTCGGCCGCAGCCTCGCCTTCCTCACCGGCGCCCTCGGCCTCGAGCTCTTCTTCGCTCGGCGCCTCGACGACGTTGACGACCAGCATCTCCGCGTCGGAGACCAGCGACACACCCGCGGGCAGGGCGATGTCACCGGCGGTGATCTGCGTGCCCTCTTCGGCGCCTTCCACCGACACGGTGAACTGCTGGGGAATCGAGGTCGGGTCGGCCTCGATCTCGATGGTGTTGGCGTCCTGGGTGACCAGCGTGCCGGGTGCGGCTTCGCCCTCGACGACGACGTTGACCTCGACGGTCACCTTCTCGCCGCGGCGGACCACGATCAGGTCGGCGTGGGTGATGGTGCGGCGGATCGGGTGGATGTCGAGCGCCTTGGGCAGCGCGAGCTGCTCTTCGCCGTCGATGTCGAGGGTGAGCAGGGCGTTGGTGCCGGCGTTGCGCAGCACGGCGGCGAAGTCGTGGCCGTCCAACTCGAGGTGGCGGGGGTCGGTGCCGTGGCCGTACAGCACGGCGGGGACGCGACCTTCGCGGCGGGCGCGGCGTGAGGCGCCCTTGCCGGTCTCGGTGCGGACCGATGCGGTCAGATTGTTGGTGGCCATGGTTCTCCTAGCGTGCCGTTGCTCGATTGGTCATGCACGGCCAGGGTGCGCACCGAAGATGCGGTATCCCGTCGATAACGGCGGCCCTGCTGAGCAGGCCACCCTCGCCGTGACGCGCCAGCCAGGGTAGCGCACGGCGAGCTCAGAGTGGAAATTCGGTGGCGGTGAGCTGCTCGGACAGCGTCCACAGCGCCCGCGCCGTGGACTGCTTGCGGGCCAGCGGGCTGCGTCGGGACGGGCCGGTCGGTCCCCGCATCGCGAACCTCGGGCCGATGAAGCTGTCGCCCGGCAGCGCGGCGGACACCGCGTACAGCGTCTGGCGGGCGCCGAAGTCGGCGTCGGTGGCCATCAGCTTGTTGCCGATGCCGGCGACCCGGGAGCCCCACCGGCTGCCGGTGTGTCCCTGCAGATTCGTCGCCGAATAGCCGGGATGGGCGGCATGCGCCTGCAGCGGTGACCCCGCCGCGGAGAGTCGGCGCTGCAGTTCGCTGGTGAACAGCAGGTTCGCCAATTTGGACTGACCGTAGGCAGGCCAGGCGAGGTAAGGCCGCGACTTCCAGTTCAGGTCGGTCAGGCTGATGTAGCCGAACAGATGCATCATCGACGACACAGTGACCACGCGGTCGGTGATGACGGGCAACAGCATGTTGGTCAGCGCGAAGTGACCGAGGTGGTTGGTGCCGATCTGGCTCTCGAAACCGTCGGCGGTCAGGGCGTAGGGCACCGCCATGATGCCGGCATTGTTGACCAGCACGTCGACCCGGTCGCCGGAGAGCGTGAAGCCTTCCGCGAAATCCCGGATCGACGACAGGTCCTGCAGGTCCAGCCGGCGGACCTCGACGTCGCCGGACATGTCCGCGGCAGCCGCGGTGCCCTTGTCGACGTTGCGCACCGCGAGAATGGTCCGGGCGCCGACGCGGGCGAGTTCGCGGGCGGTGATCAGCCCGAGGCCGCTGTTCGCGCCGGTGACGATGACGGTGCGGCCGGCGAAAGAGGGCAGATCGGCGGCGGTCCACTCGGTCATGGGCATCACCCTAACGCCGGTCGGTGAAGTCGGCCGTCGTGCGTCCGGCCGGGCAGCCGACGGGGCGGCGTGTCGGATGGTTGAACCGTCCCGAGCGACGGTGACGACGTCCACCCTCGTCGTCCCCGGTCGGTCCAGCGGACGCTACTGCCGGGACGCGCGGCTCACCGGGTTGCGGGTGCGGCGCCGGGCACCGAGACCGTGAAGCCCTCGATGATCTTCTCCATGTCGGGGGCGTCCGCGACGGCCTGTTCGGCGTAGCCGGTGACGGTGAACTGGACCAGGTAGCGCTTGCGCGCCGGCGGTGCTCCGGTGGCGATGACGACCCGGTTGTAGGTGTGCATCCGGTTGTTGGCCAGGTCGTAGCTGCCCTCGATCATCGTCGACGGGAAGCCCTCGAAGTCCTTGGTGGAGGAATTGAGCATCCGGAAGTTCTGCGACATCTGGGCGTCGTCGTCGGCATGGGTCAGCGCCTCGGCGACGTCGAACTCCCCGTCGAGTTCGAACACCATCAGCATCGCCGTCGGGTAGGTGTTGCCCTTGGCGATCATCCGGGTGCCCGGCGAAAGGCTGCTGTCCTGGTAGGGCTGCCAGCCTGCGGGGGTCGGCATCGACACCGTCAGGTCCTCGAGCATCTCCGGGGACACCGGCTGCCCGACGACACCGGAGTCTTCGAGGAACTTCGACAGCGGAACGAGATCGGGCGCCGGGGCCGCCGGTGTGGCGCTGGGTGACGACCACACCGACTGGTAGTCGGGTGCTTCGGTGGCGCATCCGGAGACCACCAGCGCCCCCAGCGCGGCCACCAGTGCCCTCCGCAGCGTCACAGGATCTCGCGGACGTTGTCGAGCGGGCGGGCGAGCCGGGTGCCGTTGTCGGTCACCACGAAAGGGCGCTCGATGAGAATCGGGTGTTCGGCCATCGCGTCGAGCAGCTGGTCGTCGGACGCGTCGGCCAGACCGAGCTCGCTGTAGAGCGATTCGCGTTTACGCACCGCGGTGCGCACGTCGATGCCGGCGTCGGCGATCAGTGTCTCGAGCTCGGCCCGCGACGGCGGGTTCTTCAGATACAGCACGACCTCGGGCTCGACACCGTTGTCGCGCAACAACTCCAGGGTCTTGCGCGACGTCGAGCACTTCGGGTTGTGGTAGATCCGCGCCGTCATCATGTCTCCTCGCGCGAGCGCTCGTCGGGTTCGTCAGGCCGATCCGTCGAAAAGCCCTGTCACCGAACCGTTCTCGAACACCGCGCGAATCGTGTTGGCCAGCAGTGGTGCGATCGACAGGACCGTGAGCTGCGGAAACATCTTGTCTTCGCTGATCGGCAGCGTGTTGGTGACGATGACCTCGCGGGCGCCGCTGTCGGCGAGGCGCTGCGGGGCCGGGTCGGACAGCACCCCGTGGGTGGCGGCGATGACCACATCGGCCGCACCGTCGGCCTTGAGCAGTCGCACCGCCCCGGCGATCGTGCCGCCGGTGTCGATCATGTCGTCGGTCAGGATGCACGTCTTGCCCGCTACGTCGCCGACGACGCGGTTGGACTTGACCTGGTTGGGCACCAGCGGATCGCGGGTCTTGTGGATGAACGCCAGCGGCACACCGCCCAGCGAGTCGGCCCACTTCTCGGCCACCCGCACCCGGCCGGAGTCGGGGGAGACGACGACCATGTCGTGGTCGGCGTAGTTCTCGGCGATGTAGCCCGTCAGCAGTTTCTGGGCGCGCATATGGTCGACCGGGCCGTCGAAGAAACCCTGGATCTGGTCGGTGTGCAGGTCCACGGTCACGATGCGGTCGGCGCCGGCCGTCTTGAGCAGGTCGGCGACCAGCCGCGCCGAGATCGGTTCGCGGCCGCGGTGCTTCTTGTCCTGGCGGGCGTAGGGGTAGAACGGCAGGATCGCGGTGATGCGTTTGGCGCTGCCGCGCTTGAGTGCGTCGATCATCAGCAGCTGTTCCATCAGCCACTGGTTCAGCGGCCAGGGATGGCTCTGCAGCACGAACGCGTCACAGCCGCGCACGGACTCGTCGAAGCGGACGAAGATCTCGCCGTTGGCGAAATCCCGGGCCGTTTGCGCGGTCACCGGAACGTCGAGTTCCTTGGCGACCTGCTCGGCCAGTTCGGGATGCGCGCGACCCGAGAACAGCATCAGGTTCTTGCGGTTGTCAGTCCAGTCGTGGCTCACGGGCTGCCCTCGGCTCGGTGATTTGTACGGGGCCATCGTACGTAGCGCGTACACCCATACGCTGGCGGGTTACCGGAATGCCAACATCCGGCGACCGCACGCTACCAGTCGGTAGCCTCACTACGGGAACGACGACGTCCGACGGTCCCGCGGAGGTGATGCAGGTGCGCGTCTGGTCGGCGGTCAACCGCCGCAGAACGTGGATGCTCGACGCGATCCGGACCCGGCTGTGGCCGGTGCCGACGATGGCCATCGCGGTGGCCATCGTGGCCGGTCTGCTGCTGCCCGAGCTCGATCAGATGCTCGACGGTGCGATGCCCGCGGAGGTCTCGAGGTGGATCTTCGGCGGGGGCCCCGCGGCGGCGCGCGACCTGCTCGCCGCCATCGCCGGCTCGGTGATGACGGTGACATCGCTGACGTTCTCGCTGACTCTGGTGACGTTGCAGCTGGCCAGCAGCCAGTTCTCACCGCGGCTGTTGCGCACCTTCGCCCGGGACAGGTTCGTGCAGCGCACGCTCGGGCTGTTCGTGGCGACGTTCGCCTACGCGTTGACGGTGCTGCGGACCGTGCGCGACAGCGACAACGGCGGCACGGTGTTCGTGCCGCAGATCTCGGTGACGGTCGGCTTTCTGCTCGCGGTGATCAGCGTGATCACGTTGGTGCTGTTCCTCGGGCATCTTGTGCGGCTCATCCGGGTGGAGACGCTGCTCGGCTCGGTGCTCAACGAAGCCTTGCGCAACGCGGAGGCCAGCCTCGAGCAGATGGACGAATCGTCTGACGGGCACTCGGTGCCTGCCCCGCCGCGGGATGCGGTGCCGGTCGCCGGCAGCGGGACAGGGTTCCTCACCGGGGTTGACGCCCAGCCCGTGGTCGGTGCCGCGGCCGACGCCGGGGCGGTCGTCGCGCTGCAACGCAAGCCCGGGGACTGGGTGGTCCAGGGCACGCCGGTGGCGCTGGTGTGGGCGGCCGGCGGTGGACGGCTCGAGGACGACGACTTCTCGGCGGTGCGCGACTGCGTGACCGAGGCGGTGCGGGTCGGCGACGAGCGCACGCCGGTGCAGGACATCGGCTACGCGGTGCGGCAGCTGACCGACGTGGTGGTCAAGGCGCTCTCGCCCGGTATCAACGATCCGACGACGGCGGTGCACGGCATCGGGCACCTGTCGGCGCTGCTGTGCCGGCTGGCGGATCGTCGGCTCGGCCCCTCGGTGTATTGCGACGACGACGACGTGGTGCGGGTGGTGCTCGAGGGTCCGCGGCTGGCCGACCTGCTCGACGAGGCAGTCACCCAGCCGCGCCATTACGGTGCCGAGGACGCGGCGGTGCTCGCGGCGATCACCCGGCTGCTGCGTGATCTGGCCTGGTGTGCGGGCTCGCGGCACCGCTCGGCCATCGACAACCAGCTGACCCGGATGCGGCGCACTGTGGCCAGCCAGGACTTCGACCCTGCCGAGCGGGAGATGCTCGAGGGGTTGGCGCTGGCCACCGAGGAGGCGCTGGCCGGCCGCTGGCGCCGTCCCGAGGTCGTCTAGCTCGCGCCGTCGGACGGGTTCGTCCAGTCTTCGCCGCCGGACGGGTTCGTCCAGTTCTCGCCGCCGGAGGAGGTCGGCTAGCTCCCGCCGTCAGACGAGGCGGTGTCATCGGACGAGGCGGTGTCCGCGGGCCGTTCGGCGGCCAGTCGAGCGGCTTCGGCCGCGGCGCTGCCCGGACGTTTGCGCTGTACCCAGCCTTCGATGTTGCGTTGCGGGCCGGCCGACACGGCCAGCGCCCCGGGCGGCACGTCGTCGCGGATCACGGTGCCCGCACCGGTGTAGGCACCGTCGCCGACCGTGACCGGGGCGACGAACATGGTGTCCGAGCCGGTCCGCACATGCGAGCCGATCGTGGTGCGCGACTTCGTCTCCCCGTCGTAGTTGACGAAGACGCTGGAGGCGCCGATGTTGCTGTGCTCGCCGATGTCGGCGTCGCCGACGTAGGTCAGGTGCGGCACCTTGCTGCCGGCGCCGATCGCGGCGTTCTTGGTCTCGACGAACGCGCCGAGCTTGCCGGCGCTGCCCAGCTTGCTGCCGGGGCGCAGGTAGGTGAACGGGCCGACGGTGGCCTCGTCACCGATCTGAGCTGACGTGGCGTGGGTGCGCACGACCTCGGCGGCGTCGCCGACCGTCACGTTCGTCAGCGTCGTGTCCGGGCCGATCTCGCATCGCGACCCGATGCGGGTGCTGCCGAGCAGCTGGGTGCCGGGCCGTATGACGGTGTCGCGGCCGATCGTGACGTCGACGTCGATCCACGTCGAGGCCGGGTCGATGACCGTCACCCCGTTGCGCTGATGGGCCGCCACCAGGCGCCGGTTCAGTTCGGCGCCCAACTCGGACAGCTGCACGCGGTCGTTGACGCCGGCGACCAGCGAGGCGTCGTCGACGTGGTGGGCGCGCACCACGTGGCCGTCGGCGCGCACGATCGCGATGACGTCGGTCAGGTACAGCTCGTGCTGGGCGTTGTCGGAGCTCAGCCGGCTCAGCGCCGAGCGCAGCGCGGCGATGTCGAAGGCGTATACCCCGGCGTTGACCTCGGTGATCGCCTGTTGCGATGGGGTGGCGTCGGCCTGTTCGACGATGCCGATGACGTCGCCGTCCTGGGTGCGCAGCACCCGGCCGTAGCCGGTCGGGTCGGGCAGGGTGGTGGTCAGGACGGTGACCACCGCCGCTTCGGCGCTGTGGGTGGAGACCAGCTCGGCCAGGGTCGCGGCGTCGAGCAGCGGTACGTCCCCCGCGGTCACCACGACGACCCCGGTGAACTCCTCGGGCAGCGCGCTGAGCCCGCAGACCACGGCGTGACCTGTGCCCAGCTGCTCTTCCTGCACGGCGATCTGCACGTCGCGGCCCACATCCCTGCCGATGTCGAGGGCGGCGGGCGCCACGCGTTCCCGGTCGCGTCCCACGACGACCACCAGATGGCGCGGCGCCACCTTCGTCACCGCGTGCAGCGAGTGGGCCAGCATGCTGCGCCCGGCCAGGGTGTGCAGCACCTTGGGGGTGTCGGACTTCATCCGGGTGCCCGCTCCTGCAGCGAGGATCAGGACGGCGGCCTCACTCATCACAGTCCTTCCCGCGGTCCACGCCCGGCGAGCGTGCGTGTTTGCCCCTCGACGCGCCGGTCAGCGCCGGCATTCCGCGCACGGTCGCCGCGGTCACTGCTCCGTCGCCAGGACTCGAACCTGAACTATCTGAACCAAAATCAGAGGTGCTGCCGATTACACCACGACGGACCGATCACCCAGAGACTCTAGTCGAAGCAACTAACCTGGAGCCCGTGGCTGGGTCCGAGAAAGAGGTGCGCGCTCCACGTGCCCGGATGACCGGTAGTGAACGTCGCCAGCAGCTCATCGAGATCGCCAAGTCGCTGTTCGCCGAGCGGGGCTACGACGGCACCTCGATCGAGGAGATCGCGCTGCGGGCCAACGTCTCCAAGCCGGTCGTCTACGAGCACTTCGGCGGCAAAGAGGGCCTGTACGCCGTGGTCGTGGACCGGGAGATGTCCGCGCTGCTCGACGGCATCACGTCCTCGTTGACCAACAACCGGTCGCGGGTACGCGTCGAACGGGTCGCGCTGGCCTTGCTGACCTACGTCGAACAGCACACGGACGGTTTCCGCATCCTGATCCGTGATTCCCCGGCCAGCATCACCTCGGGCACCTATTCGACCCTGCTCAACGACGCCGTCAGCCAGGTGGCCTCGATCCTGGCCGGTGACTTCTCCCGGCGCGGCCTGGACCCTGACCTCGCGCCGCTGTACGCGCAGGCGCTGGTCGGGTCGGTGTCGATGACCGCGCAGTGGTGGCTCGACGTGCGGGAGCCGAAGAAGGAAGTGGTGGCCGCCCATCTGGTGAACCTGTGCTGGAACGGGCTGACGCATCTGGAGTCCGACCCGGTGCTGCACCAGGAGTAGCGGTCAAACAAGCGGGCCGCGTCCTCCTTTCGTGACCCGCACCACGTGGGATGCCGGAGGAACGGCTGTCGTCGCAGACGCTTACAGTGGAGTCATCATGACCGCATCGGGGACCATCGATGTCCACACCCCGATCGCGGGCCTCATCGAGCTGGCACTACGGGATCCCTCTCTGCACGAGGTGACCCGCCGTGCCGCCGAGCGGCCCGCCGATCTCGATCTCATCGGCCCGGCCAGTGCCCGGGTCTACGCGGCTGCCGCGATCGCCCAGACGGGCCCGCTGCTGGTCGTCACCGCGACCGGCCGGGAAGCCGACGACCTGACCGCCGAGCTGCGCGGCGTGTTCGGCGACTCCGTCGCGCTGTTCCCGTCGTGGGAGACGTTGCCGCACGAGCGGCTCTCGCCGGGCACCGACACGGTCGGCGCGCGGATGCTGCTGCTGCGCCGCCTCGCCTACCCCGACGATGCGCGGCTGGGCCCACCCGTGCGCATCGTCGTCACCACCGCGCGCTCGCTGCTGCAGCCGATGGCCCCCGACCTGGCCCGGACCGAGCCGGTGACGCTGACCGTGGGTGAGGAACCCGACACCGCGGCCGGAGCCGCGGGGGCCGACGCGTTCGACTCGACCGTGCACCGGCTGGTCGAGCTGGCCTACACCCGCGTCGACATGGTCGGCAAGCGCGGCGAGTTCGCCGTCCGCGGCGGCATTCTCGACCTGTTCCCCCCGACCCTCGAGCATCCGGTGCGCGTCGAGTTCTGGGGTGACGAGGTGTCGGAGATGCGGATGTTCTCGGTCGCCGACCAGCGCTCCATCCCCGAAATCGACATCGACGTCGTCATCGCGGTGCCCTGCCGCGAGCTGCTGCTCACCGACGACGTCCGCGACCGCGCCGCCGCTCTGGCCGCCGAGCACCCGGTCGTCGAGAACAGCGTGCCGGGGTCGGTGCCCGACATGCTGGCCAAGCTCGCCGAGGGCATCCCGGTCGACGGCATGGAGGCGCTGCTGCCGCTGCTCAAGCCGACCGAGCTGGCGACGCTGCCCGACCACCTTCCGGCCGGCGCCCCGCTGCTGATCTGCGATCCGGAGAAGGTGCGCACCCGCGCCGCTGATCTGATCAAGACCGGCCGCGAGTTCCTGGAGGCGTCCTGGTCGACCGCCGCCGTCGGCGGCGACGTGCCCATCGACATCGAGGCCCTCGGCGCGTCCGGGTTCCTCGGCTTCGACGACGCACGCGACAACGCCCGCACCGGCGGGCATCCCTGGTGGACGCTCAGCCAGCTCGACAGCGGCTCCGGGGAAGCGCTGCAGCTCGACATCCGCCCCGCCCCGTCGGCACGCGGTCAGCAGCACAACCTGGCCGAGATCTTCGCGATGCTGCGCGCTCACGTCATGACCGGCGGTCACGCCGCCGTCGTCACCCCCGGGGCGGGCACGTGCATGCGTGTCGTCGAGCAACTCGGCGAATCCGACACGCCGGCAACGCTGTTGGAGCCAGGGGCGCCGCTGAAGGAAGGCGTCGTCGGAGTTCTCAAGGGCCCGCTGCACGACGGCGTCGTCCTGCCCGGCGCCAACCTGGTCGTGATCACCGAGACCGACCTGACCGGCAACCGCGCCGGTGCCACCGAGGGCAAGAAGCTGGCGGCCAAGCGGCGCAACGTCGTTGACCCACTCGCGCTGACGGCGGGCGATCTCGTCGTGCACGATCAGCACGGCATCGGTCGCTTCGTCGAGATGACCGAGCGGGTGGTCGGCGGGGCACGCCGCGAATATCTGGTGCTGGAGTACGCCTCCACTAAGCGAGGCCAGACCGCCGACCGGCTGTATGTGCCGATGGATTCGCTGGATCAGCTGTCGCGCTACGTGGGCGGCGAGGCGCCCACGTTGAGCAAGCTCGGCGGCAGCGACTGGGCCAACACCAAGACCAAGGCCCGCCGCGCGGTGCGCGAGATCGCCGCCGAGCTGGTCGCGCTGTACGCCAAACGGCAGGCCTCGCCGGGGCACGCGTTCGCCCCGGACACCCCGTGGCAGGTCGAGATGGAGGACGCGTTCGGCTTCACCGAGACCGTCGACCAGCTCACCGCGATCACCGAGGTGAAGTCCGACATGGAAAAGCCGGTTCCGATGGACCGGGTGATCTGCGGTGACGTCGGCTACGGCAAGACCGAGATCGCGGTGCGCGCGGCGTTCAAGGCGGTGCAGGACGGTAAGCAGGTCGCGGTGCTGGTGCCGACGACGCTGCTGGCCGATCAGCACCTGCAGACGTTCACCGCGCGGACCGCCGGCTTCCCGGTGACGGTCAAGGGCCTGTCGCGGTTCACCGACCCCGCCGAATCCCGCGCCACGCTGGAGGGGATGAAGGACGGCAGCGTCGACATCGTGATCGGCACCCACCGGCTGCTGCAGACCGGGGTGACGTGGAAAGACCTGGGGCTCATCGTCGTCGACGAGGAACAGCGCTTCGGTGTGGAGCACAAGGAGCACATCAAATCGATGCGCACCCACGTCGACGTGCTCACCATGAGCGCCACCCCGATCCCGCGGACGTTGGAGATGAGCTTGGCCGGCATCCGGGAGATGTCGACGATCCTCACCCCGCCCGAGGAGCGCTACCCGGTGTTGACGTATGTGGGGCCGCACGACGACAAGCAGGTCGCCGCCGCGCTGCGCCGCGAGATGCTGCGTGACGGGCAGGCGTTCTACATCCACAACCGGGTCCGCTCCATCGACCAGGCGGCCGCGCGGGTGCGGCAGATGGTGCCCGAGGCGCGGGTGGTGGTGGCGCACGGGCAGATGCCCGAGGAACAGCTGGAGAAGACCGTCGAGGGCTTCTGGAACCGCGAGTACGACATCCTGGTCTGCACCACCATCGTCGAGACCGGCCTGGACATCTCCAACGCCAACACGCTGATCGTGGAACGCGCGGACACCTTCGGGCTCTCGCAGCTGCACCAGCTGCGCGGGCGGGTGGGCCGCTCGCGTGAGCGGGGCTACGCCTACTTCCTGTATCCGCCCGAGGTGCCGCTGACCGAGACGGCCTACGACCGGCTGGCCACCATCGCCCAGAACAACGAACTCGGCGCCGGTATGGCGGTGGCGATGAAGGACCTCGAAATCCGCGGCGCCGGAAACGTGCTGGGCGCCGAGCAATCCGGGCACGTCGCCGGCGTCGGCTTCGACCTGTACGTGCGGCTGGTCGGTGAGGCCGTCGAGGCGTACCGGGCCGCCGCGGACGGGAAAACCGTTGCCACACCGGAGGAGTCGAAGGACGTGCGGGTCGACCTACCCGTCGACGCGCATCTGCCGCCGGACTACATCAACAGCGACCGGCTGCGGCTGGAGGCCTACCGCCGGCTGGCGGCGGCCACTGACGACCGGACCATCGACTCCGTGGTCGATGAGCTCGTCGACCGCTACGGTCCGCTGCCCGAGCCGGCCGAGCGCCTGGTGGCCGTGGCTCGGCTGCGGCTGCTGGCCCGCGCGCACGGTGTCACCGAGATCGGGGCGGCGTCGGCGACCACGGTGCGCATCTCGCCGATGACCCTGGCCGATTCGGCGCAGCTGCGGCTCAAGCGGCTCTACTCGGGCGCCAGCTACCGGGCCACCACCTCGGTGGTGCAGGTGCCGATTCCGCGGGCGGGCAGCGGGGTGGGCTCGCCCCGGATCCGGGACCTGGACCTGGTGGCGTTCGTGGCCGGGTTTTTGCTGGCCACGACGGGAAACCGGACGAGGAAGTTGATATAACCAAGTTCGGAGGTGCCTCGGGCGGATGAACCACGTGAGTGAGCGGCGGTGACGGTCGTCCTGGTGGATCCACGCCGGCCCTCCCTGGTCCCTGTCGAGGCGATCGAGCTGCTGTCCGGGGACGTGCAATACACCGAGGAGATGCCGATCAAGGTGCCGTGGTCGCTGCCGTCGGCGCGTCCGGCCTACGACGGTGAGCCCGCCGAGGTGCTGTTGTCCAGCGACGCCGAGCACCCCTCGGTGCTGTCGCGAATCTCGGCCGGGGAGCGGGTGATCGCGGCGCCGGCCGCGGCCTCCGGGGAGCGATTGGTCGACGCGGTGGCTCTGATGGACCGGTTGCGCACCGCCGGCCCGTGGGAAAGCCAGCAGACCCACGATTCGTTGCGGCGTTACCTGCTCGAGGAGACCTACGAGCTTTTCGACGCGGTGCACGGCGGCGATCTCGGCGAACTGCGCGACGAGCTCGGTGATGTGCTGCTGCAGGTGCTGTTCCACGCCCGCATCGCCGAAGAGGCCCCCGAGCATTCATTCACCATCGACGACGTCGCCGACGCGCTGGTCCGCAAGCTGGGCAACCGGGTGCCCGCGGTGCTGGCGGGGGAGTCGATCTCGCTGGAGGACCAGCTGGCGCAGTGGGAGCAGCGCAAAGCGCTGGAGACCTCCAAGCGCGAATCCTGCATGGACGACATCCCCACCGCCCAGCCGGCGTTGGCGCTGGCCCAGAAGGTGCTTGCCCGCGCCGAGGGGGCCGGGGTGCCCGCCGATGTGGTTCCCGAGGAGCTGACCTCGGTGACGGTGTCGGCGGAGGTGGACGCCGAGAACGCGCTGCGCACCGCGGTGCTGGAGTTCATGGACGACGTACGCAGCGCCGAACGCGCCGCAGCCGCCGCCCGCCGCGGCGACGACGTCGCCGAGGAACTCGACGGCGCCCCGCTGACCGGGATCGGCGCCGACGACTGGCGCGCCCACTGGCCGGGGACAGAAGAGGCGGATCCGCCCAGCGTGTGACCCCGCGTAAAGGTGCCTGACCTGACGCGGCCGCCGAGGCGTCAGCGATCGTGATTTTTCTCGTCCCACGCCTGCATGCGCAGGTCAGCCGCAATTCCTTGACTGCATGGGAACATGGATGACAACCAGAGTGGGTTGTGAGGAGACCGGTGACGCGGGTGCGGTGGCTGCAGGCGGTGGCCGTGATCGGCGCGACAGCGCTGCTCATGGCTGCCAGCTGTTCGTGGCAGATGGGCAGCCGCATCCCTGAGGGGGTGCCGCCGCCGGCGGGTGATCCGGTTCCGCAGATCGACACCTACGCCTCGGGCAGGCCCGCCGACCAGCTGCATCAGTGGGCCGCCGAGCGCGCCCCGGCGCTGGGCATCCCGGTCACGGCGCTGGAGGCGTACGCCTACGCCGCCCGCGTCGCTCAGGTCGAGAATCCGGACTGCAACCTGGCGTGGACGACGCTGGCGGGTATCGGCCAGGTGGAGAGCCATCACGGCACCTACCGGGGGGCCGACATCGCCGCCAACGGTGACGTCTCGCCCCCCATCCGAGGCGTGCTGCTCGACGGCACCGGCGGCAACCTGGAGATTCTCGACCACGACTCCGTCAGCCACGACCCGGCCGTCGAGGACAAAGGCGACGAGCCCTACGCCCGCGCGATGGGGCCGATGCAGTTCATCCCCGAGACGTGGCGGCTCTACGGGGTGGACGCCAACAACGACGGCGACATCAGCGCCGACAACATCGACGACGCCGCGCTGTCGGCGGCGGGCTATCTGTGCTGGCGCGGCAAGGATCTGTCCACCCCGCGGGGCTGGATGGATGCGCTGCGCGCCTACAACCTGTCCGACCAGTACGCGCGCAACGTCCGTGACTGGGCCACGGCCTATGCGAACGGACATGCCCTCTGAGCACGCCGGCGCAGCGGCCACGCTCT
The DNA here is from genome assembly GCF_041902445.1 of Mycobacterium sp. G7A2. Classification (NCBI taxonomy): domain Bacteria; kingdom Bacillati; phylum Actinomycetota; class Actinomycetes; order Mycobacteriales; family Mycobacteriaceae; genus Mycobacterium; species Mycobacterium sp. G7A2. The sequence goes on from NZ_CP169251.1 coordinate 1,325,230, forward strand.
AGGCTCATGGCCGAGGCCGTTCCCGATCCGAGATCGTCAACCCGTCACGTCCCCGAGAGCTAGGAGGCACCAGTGCCCATCATCGAGCAGGTCGGAGCCCGCGAAATCCTCGATTCCCGGGGGAACCCGACCGTCGAGGTCGAGGTCGGCCTGCTGGACGGCACGGTCGCCCGCGCCGCGGTGCCCTCGGGTGCCTCCACCGGTGAGCACGAGGCCGTCGAGCTGCGCGACGGCGGACCGCGCTACCTGGGCAAGGGTGTGCAGAAGGCCGTGGAGGCGGTGCTCGACGAGATCGCCCCGGCGGTGATCGGTCTCGGCGCCGACGAGCAGCGCCTGGTCGACCAGGCCCTGGTCGACCTCGACGGCACCCCGGACAAGTCCCGGCTGGGCGCCAACGCGATCCTCGGGGTGTCGCTGGCGGTGTCCAAGGCGGCCGCGCAGGCCGCGGAGCTGCCCCTGTTCCGCTACATCGGCGGACCCAACGCGCACATCCTGCCGGTGCCGATGATGAACATCATCAACGGCGGCGCCCACGCCGACACCGGCGTCGACGTCCAGGAGTTCATGATCGCCCCGATCGGCGCGCCCTCCTTCAAGGAGGCGCTGCGGTGGGGCGCCGAGGTGTACCACGCGCTGAAGTCGGTGCTCAAGAAGCAGGGTCTGGCGACCGGACTCGGCGACGAGGGCGGTTTCGCTCCCGATCTGCCCGGCACCAAGGCCGCGCTGGATCTGATCGGCTCGGCGATCGAGGCCGCCGGGTTGAAGGTCGGCGCCGACGTCGCGCTCGCGCTCGACGTCGCGGCCACCGAGTTCTACACCGACGGCACCGGCTACGCGTTCGAGCGGGAGACCCGCAACGCCGAGCAGATGGCGGCGTTCTACGAGGATCTGCTGGGCGGCTACCCGCTGGTGTCGATCGAGGATCCGCTGTCCGAGGACGACTGGGACGGCTGGGTGACGCTGACCACCGCGATCGGCGACAAGGTGCAGCTGGTCGGCGACGACCTGTTCGTCACCAACCCCGAGCGGCTCGAGGACGGCATCGAGAAGGGCGCGGCCAACGCGCTGCTGGTGAAGGTCAACCAGATCGGCACGCTGACCGAGACGCTCGATGCGGTCGCTCTGGCGCACAACGCCGGGTACAAGACCATGATGAGCCACCGCAGCGGCGAGACCGAGGACACCACGATCGCCGATCTGGCGGTGGCGGTCGGCAGCGGCCAGATCAAGACCGGTGCGCCGGCGCGCAGCGAGCGCGTCGCCAAGTACAACCAGCTGCTGCGCATCGAGGAGGAACTCGGCGACGCCGCACGCTACGCCGGGGACCTGGCCTTCCCGCGCTACACGCCGGAGACCACATAGCCCGTGCCCGACGCGAAACGGCCCGACCCGAGGCGCCGGGGTGCGGCGTCCCGGCCGGGTAAACCGCGGGGGACGTCACGCCGTACCGCGCCGCGCGCTGCGAAAGATGCGGCGGCCGGCGTCCCGAAAGACGCTGCACCGGGCGTTTCGAAGGACGCCGCGCCACGCACGGGCAAGGAGGTCTTGCCCGTCGAACCCCACGGCGGGGACGACGTCCAGGCGCCGGCGACCGGTTCGGTGCGCGAGGTCATCGCCACATCGGCAGAGCAGGCCGCCGAGCAGCGCTTCGGGTCGGCGGCGCGGCGGGCGGCGATCCTCGCCGCGGTGGTGTGCGTGCTGACGTTGACGATCGCCGGCCCGGTGCGCACGTATTTCGGTCAGCGCACGGAGATGAAGCAGCTGCAGGCCACTGAAGCTCAGTTGCGCGCCCAGATCGCCGAACTCGAGCAGCAGAAGGACAAGCTCGCCGACCCGGTGTTCATCGCTGCGCAGGCCCGTGAGCGGCTGGGGTTCGTGATGCCCGGCGAGATTCCCTACCAGGTGCAGCTGCCGCCGCAGGCGGAGCTGCCCGGGTCGCCGGCCGAGCAGGCACAGCAGGCCGCGAGCGGGGCCCCGTGGTACACCGCGCTGTGGCACACCATCGCCGACGAGCCTCACGGCGCGCCTCCGACGGCGCCGCCCACTCCGCCGGGTGCGCCCGGTGCGCCGCCGCCCGTTGCCCCCGAACCACCCGCGCCCGGCGCGCCGCCCCCCGGTGGTTGAGCAAGCCGATCTCGACGCCGTCGCCGGGCAGCTGGGTCGAGAGCCCCGCGGTGTCCTCGAGATCGCCTATCGATGCCCCAACGGCGAACCAGCCGTCGTGAAGACCGCGCCGAGACTGCCTGACGGAACACCGTTTCCGACGCTGTACTACTTGACCCACCCGGCGCTGACCGCCGCGGCGAGCCGGTTGGAGTCGGCGGGTCTGATGCGGGAGATGACGGAGCGCCTCGAGGAGGATGCGGAGTTGGCCGCCGCCTATCGACGCGCGCACGAGTCGTATCTGGCCGAGCGGGACGCGATCGAGTCCCTGGGGACGACGTTCTCCGGCGGCGGCATGCCGGATCGCGTCAAGTGCCTGCACGTCGTGATTGCCCACTCATTGGCGAAAGGACCGGGAGTGAACCCATTCGGAGACGAGGCGTTGGCGGTGTTGGCCGCCGAACCGGGGATGGCCGGGATCCTGGATCCGACGGTGTGGACGTGACGCGGGTGGCGGCCGTGGACTGCGGCACCAACTCGATCCGGCTGTTGATCGCCGACGTCTCCGGCGGCGGGCTGGCGGACCTGCACCGCGAGATGCGCATCGTGCGGCTCGGCCAGGGGGTGGACGCGACGGGCGAATTCGCGCCCGACGCGCTGCTGCGCACGCAGCTCGCTCTGGTCGACTACGCCGAGATGATGCGCGAGCACGGCGTCGAGGCGGTCCGCATGGTGGCGACCTCAGCGGCCCGCGATGTGGCCAACCGGGATGCGTTCTTCGCGATGACCGCCGAGGTGCTGGGAGCGGTGGTGCCCGGCGCGGTGGCCGAGGTGATCACCGGTACCGAGGAGGCCGAGCTGTCCTTCCGCGGCGCGGTCGGTGAACTCGACAGTGCCGCCGGGCCTTTCGTGGTGGTGGACCTCGGCGGCGGTTCCACCGAAGTCGTGCTGGGCTCCCCGGATTCGGTGGAGGTGGCGGCCGGCTATTCGGCCGACATCGGGTGCGTGCGGCTGACCGAGCGCTGCCTGCATTCCGATCCGCCTACCGCCGACGAGGTCGAGTCGGCGCGGGCCGTGGTGCGCGAGGCACTCGAGGAGGCGCTGCGGGTTGTGCCGGTGCAGCAGGCCCACACCTGGGTGGGGGTGGCAGGCACGATGACGACGCTGGCCGCGTTGGCGCTGAAGATGACCACCTATGACTCCGACGCCATTCACCTGTCCCGGGTGGGGTTCGACGAGCTGCTGCCGGTGTGCGAGGAACTGCTGGTGATGACCCGTCAGCAGCGCGCCGCCCTGGGGCCGATGCATGAGGGCCGCGTCGACGTCATCGGCGGCGGGGCGATCGTGGTGCAGGAGTTGGCTGCGGCGCTGCAGGAGCGGACCGGCATCGACGAGTTGGTCGTCAGCGAGCACGACATCCTCGACGGCATCGCCCTGTCGATCGGTTGAGCTGTCTCTTGGGTGAGCGCCTTGAGCGGCTGAGCTGTCTCGCGCACCCGGGAGCGCCTTGAGCGGCTGAGCTGTCTCGCGCACCCGGGAGCGCTTCGAGCGGCTGAGCTGTCTCGCGCACCCGGGCTTGCCTCGCGAGGGTACGCATTGTGATGGAAATAGCCCGAATTCCGTCAGAAACCGTACTCCCGCTGCAGAGGCCTGACCGAGATGCGGCTCTTGCGGCTCGTGCCGCTCTCGCCGCCGCTTACCGACTTCCTGTCCGTGGGGCAGCGCGCCCGGGAGCGCCCGAGCGCCCGAGCGCCGCGAAGCGCGCGATCGCCCGCGAGAGCCTCGCGAAAGTACGCATTGTGATGGAAATAGCCCGAATTGCATCAGAAACCGTACTCCCGCTGCAGAGGTCTGACCGGCGAGTCCCTAGGTGGGCCGACGGCCCAGTGCCCCGGCGAGTCCCTAGGTGGGCCGACGGCCCAGTGCCCCGGCGAGTCCCTAGGTGGGCCGACGGCCCAGTGCCCCGGCGCGGGTCAGGCGGCCGCGCCGAGGTGCGGACGGCGCCGGATCCGCCGCTTCGTCGGGTCCCGCTGCCCGCCGAGGGTGACGGCCAGCAACAGCATCATCGCGCCGATGCCGAGGTGCAGCCAGTTGTCGGCGTTGTTCAGGGGGACGACGTGGGCGTCGCTGCCCCGCTCGACCAGCAGCCCGTAGAGCCACAGGCCCAGGTAGAGCACCCCGCCGAGGAGCAGATACGCGCGAGCACCGGAATACGTCCGGGCCATCGCGAACCCGAGACCGCCGAGCACCAGGTGAAACGCGTTCACCAGCACCGACACCACGAACACGCCGAACAGCGTTGCCCCCGAATGCTGCCCGGCCCATGCGAGCTCGCCGACATTCGCGGTGGCGCCCGGGATGAAGCCGAGCAGCCCGATCAACGTCAACGCCGCCGCGACGATCAGGGCCGCGCCTTGCACCGCCATGTACTTGGGTTGTGACGCCACGAGCCACCCTCCCTCCCACGTCGACGAAATTGACGATCGTGTGGAAGAGGTACCCACCCTCGCGCCGCGGATAACACCTGCGGCGCAACCGGTCAGGAGCGCAGGATGGGGGCGAGGGTGTCCAGGACGCCGGGGTCCTCGATGGTCGACGGCACCGGTTCGTCCCGGCCGGCGGCGATCCCGCGCAGTGTCTTGCGCAGGATCTTGCCCGAGCGGGTCTTCGGCAGCGCCGGGACGACATCGACCAACCGGAACGCCGCGACGGCACCGATCTCGTCACGCACCAGCCGCACCAGCTCCTCAGCCAGCCCGTCGGTGGAGGCGCCGGACTTGACGACGACCAACCCGCGGGGCGCCTGCCCCTTGATCTCGTCGGGTACGCCGATCACCGCGCACTCGGCCACCGCCGGGTGGGTGGCGAGTACCTCCTCGATCGCGCCGGTGGACATCCGGTGTCCGGCGACGTTGATGACGTCGTCGATGCGCCCCATGACGAACAGGTAGCCGTCTTCGTCATAGCGGCCGCCGTCGCCGGTCAGGTAGTAGCCGGGGTGTTCGGACAGATACGACGCCTCGTAGCGCGCCTCGGCGTTCCACAGCGTGGGCAGGGTGCCCGGCGGCAGCGGCAGCCGGATACAGATCGCGCCTTCCTCACCCGCCTCGCAGCGGTTGCCGTCGTCGTGCAGCACATGGATGTCGTAGCCGGGCATGGGTACGGTCGGCGAGCCGGCTTTGATCGGAAGTGCTTCGGCGCCCATCGGATTGGCGGCGATGGCCCATCCTGTCTCGGTCTGCCACCAGTGGTCGATCACCGGGACGCCGAGGTTGTCGGTGGCCCAGTGGTAGGTGTCGGGGTCCAGGCGCTCGCCGGCCAGGAACAGATATTTCATTCCCGACAGGTCGTAGTCGGCCAGGTACTTGGCTTCGGGATCTTCCTTGCGGATCGCGCGGATCGCGGTCGGGGCGGTGAACAACGCCTTCACCCCGTGCTCGGAGGCGACCCGCCAGAACGCGCCCGGGTCGGGGGTTCCGACCGGTTTGCCCTCGTAGAGCACGGTGGTGGCGCCCAGGAGCAGCGGTGCGTAGACGATGTAGGAGTGGCCGACGACCCAGCCCACGTCGGACGCGGCCCAGAACACCTCGCCGGGGGCGATGTCGTAGATGTGGCGCATGCTCCACAGCAGCGCTACTGCGTGGCCGCCGTTGTCGCGGACGATGCCCTTGGGCTTGCCGGTGGTGCCCGAGGTGTAGAGCACATACAGCGGGTCGGTCGCGGCGACGGGCACCGGGTCCACCGGCTGAGCCGAAGCCATCACGTCGGCCCATTCCACGTCGCGGCCCTCGATGAGGTTGCAGCGGTGCCGGTCACGTTGCACCACAACGCAATGCGTGGGCGGGTGCTCAACCGCGGCGATCGCGGCGTCGAGCATCGGCTTGTACTCGACCACGCGGGTGGGTTCGATGCCACACGAGGCGGACACGATCACCGTCGGGCGCACGTCGTCGATGCGCACCGCCAGTTCGTGTGGGGCGAAGCCGCCGAACACCACGGAGTGCACCGCGCCCAGCCGCGCGCACGCAAGCATCGCGATGACGGCCTCGGGGATCATCGGCATGTAGATGACGACCCGGTCGCCCTTGCCGACGCCCAGGCCGCGCAGGGCACCGGCGAAGCGGGCGGTCTCGTCGAGCAGCTCGGCGTAGGTGTAGACGCGCTTGGTGTCGGTGACGGCGGAGTCGTAGATGAGCGCCGGCTGTTCGGCGCGGCCCGATTCGACGTGGCGGTCCAGGGCGTTGGCGCAGGTGTTCAGCTCGGCGTCGGGGAACCAGCGGTAGAACGGAGGGTTGCTGTCGTCGAGGATGCGCTGCGGTTCGCGGGTCCAGGTGACGGCCGTGGCGGCGTCGGCCCAGAAGCCGGCGGGGTCGGTGATGCTGGCGTCGAACAGGTCGCGGTACCCGGGCATATCGGCACCGTAGCGCGTTGCCGATAGTCTTCGGGTCATGACGAGCCAACCCCCATCCATTCGGGCAGTACGCCGGCGCTTCGTGGAGGCGCGTGGGGTGCGATTCCACGTGTCGGAGGCCGGTCCGGAAGACGGTCGTCCGGTGCTGGCGCTGCACGGTTGGCCGCAGCACCACTGGGTGTACCGGGATTTGCTGGCCGACCCGCCCCCCGGGTTGCGGATCATCGCCCCCGACCTGCCCGGATACGGCTGGTCGGGCCCGGCGCCGCACAAGTGGGCCAAGGAGGACGTGGTCAGTGACCTGGTGGCGTTGATGGATGCCCTCGGTCTGGAGCATGTGTTGCTGGTCGGGCACGACTGGGGCGGTTTCCTTGGGCACCTGCTCACGCTGCGCGTGCCCGAGCGCATCGACGGTTACCTGGCGTTGAACATTGCGCACCCGTGGGTGCCGCCGAAGGTGATGGCGCGGCACGCCTGGCGGTTCCTGATGTATCAGCCGCTGATCGCGATCGCCGGGGTGCCGGTGCAGCGCTACACCGGGTTCCTGGACCGCGCCTACCGGCGTGTGTCGGAGGTCGACGCGGAGACGGCGCGGGTGTATTCCGATCGGTTCCGCGACCCGGTGGTGGCGCGCACCGCCCGCGACACGTACCGCACGTTCCTGGTCCGGGAGATTCCGCGGATGACCCGATCCGGTGAACGGCGCCGGTCGACGGTCCCGACCCGGGTGCTGTTCGGCAAGAATGATGCCGCGATCGCGCCCGAACTGGCCGCGGCCGAGACGGCCCGCGCCGACGACTACACGCTGGAGTTGATCGACGGCGGGCACTTCATCGTCGACGAGCGCCCGGATCTGGTGCGCGACCGGCTGATCAAGCTGGCCGCGGAGGTGCCGGCGAGCTAGGGGCGCGGCGACCGGCAGCGCCTGATGGCCACCAACGATCGATTCCGCCATCCCGGGCTGGTGATCGCGGGCTCGTTCCTCGCCGCCATCGCGCTGGGCGCCGTGCTGTTGTCGCTGCCGATCGCCACAGAAGCCGGTGAGCGGGCCAGCGTGATGGAGGCGCTGTTCACCTCCACATCGGCGGTGTGTGTCACCGGGCTCGTCGTCGTCGACACCGCCACGTACTGGTCGGGGTTCGGCGAGGTCGTCATCCTGGTGCTGATCCAGATCGGCGGGCTGGGCATCATGACCGTCGCCTCGCTGACCCTGGTCCTGCTGTCCCGTCGGCTCGGTCTGCGTGCACGGCTGATCGCCGCCGCGCAGACTCACGCGTTGACGGTGCGCGACATCGGCCGGGTGGTCCGCAACGTCACCCTGTTCGCCGTCGCGAGTGAGCTCGTGGTGGCGGCGGTCCTCACGGTCCGGTTCATGCGCACCACCGACATGGCCTCCGGCGAGGCGCTCTATTATGGTGTTTTCCATGCTATTTCGGCGTTTAACAACGCCGGTTTCGGGCTGTATTCAGACAGCTTGACCGGCTTCGTCGGGGACGCGTGGATCATGCTCACTGTCGCAGGTGCGGTGATCGTCGGCGGTCTGGGGTTTCCGGTGATCTTCGAGCTGGCCAGGGCGTGGCGCAAGCCGAAGTCGTGGTCGGTGACCACGCGGGTCACCGTGTGGGTGACGGTGGCACTGCTCGTGGCCGGCACGGTCGCGCTTGCCTACGTCGAGCACGACAACCCGGATACGTTGGGTGCGTTGCCGCCGAACACCCGGCTGCTGGCCGCCTTCTTCTCCGCGGTGATGCCGCGCACGGCCGGATTCAACGCGATCGACATCGGTGCGATGACACCCGAGGGCCTGTTCTTCACGGACTTCCTGATGTTCATCGGCGGCGGCACCGCGGGGACCGCCGGGGGGATCAAGGTGACGACATTCGGCCTGCTGGCCGTGGTGGTCTGGGCGGAACTACGCGGCGAGGATCGGGTGAATGTCGGTCCACGGCAGATCCCGCCGGACAACCAGCGTCAGGCGCTGGCGGTGGTGCTGGTGTCGGTGTTGTTGGTCGCGGTGTCGACCTTCGTGCTGTTGGCCGAGACGTCGCTGGCGTTCGAAGAAGTGCTGTTCGAGGTGGTCTCGGCGTTCGGCACGGTCGGCTTGTCGACGGGGATCACCGCGGACCTGCCCCAACCTGGTCAACTGCTGCTGATCGTTCTGATGTTCGTCGGCCGCATCGGCCCGATCACATTGGCTTCGGCCTTGGCGCTGCGACAGCGCGGCCGTCGTTACGAGCTCCCGATGGAAAGGATCAATGTTGGCTGACGTCGACAAGGAACCGGTTGTGGTGATCGGGTTGGGGCGCTTCGGAAGTGCGATAGCGCTGGAGTTGACCCGTCGCGGCATCGAGGTGCTGGCCATCGATCAGTCGACCAAGCTGGTGCAGAGCCTGGCCGGGCATCTCACGAGGGTGGTCGCCGCGGACTGCACCGATCTGGACACATTGCGCGAATTGGGCGTCGACGAGTTCTATCGCGCCGTGGTCGCCGTCGGCACCGATATCGAGGCCAGCATCCTGATCACCTCGATGCTGGTGGAGATGGAGGTCGAGGACATCTGGGCCAAGGCGGTCAGCGACCATCACGGCAGAATCCTCGAGCGCATCGGTGCCGGGCACGTCGTCTACCCGGAGCGCGAGGCCGGCCAGCGGGTCGCTCATCTGGTGTCGGGGCAGCTGCTGGACTACATGCAGGTCGATGACGATTTCGCCATCGCCAAGGTGCGTCCGCCGCATCCCTTTGTCGGTACCCCGCTGAGTGAGACCCGGCTGCGGTCGAAGTATCACGTCACCGTCGTGGCGGTGAAGGCCAAGGGTGGTGAATTCACCTATGCAACAGCCGAAACCGAGCTGGCGTACGACGACCTGATCCTGATCAGCGGCCGTGTCGAAGACATCGACCGAGTCGTCGGACTCAGTTGAGCGCAGCCGCGGCGTACGCGCCGCGGGTGTCACGGCTGGAAACGGTAGCCCATGCCGGCCTCGGTGAGCAGATGCACCGGGTGTGACGGGTCGTCTTCGAGCTTGCGGCGCAGCTGCGCCAGATAGACGCGTAGGTAATGCGTTTCCTTGGCATAGGCCGGGCCCCACACCTCTTTCAGCAATTCCTCGCGGCCGACGAGCTTGCCGCGGTTGCGCACCAGCATCTCGAGCATGCCCCACTCGGTCGGGGTGAGGTGCACCTCGGCGCCGTTCTTGACGACCTTCTTCGCCGCCAGGTCGACGGTGAACGACGCGGTTTCCACGACGGGCTGCTCGGTGTCGGTGCCGCTGGCGCCACGGCGCACGGCGGCCCGCAGCCGGGCCAGGAATTCGTCCATGCCGAAGGGTTTCGTGACGTAGTCGTCGGCGCCGGCGTCGAGGGCCTCGACCTTGTCGGAGGAGTCGCTGCGCGCCGACAGCACGATCACCGGGACGGAGAGCCAGCCGCGCAGCCCGGCGAGCACCTCGATGCCCGACATGTCGGGCAAGCCGAGATCGAGGACCACCACGTCGGGTTTGTGTTCGGCGGCGATGTGCAGTGCCGCGGTTCCGGTGGCGGCGACGTCGACGGTGTAGCCGCGCACCGACAGGTTGATCCGCAATGCGCGCAGGATCTGCGGTTCGTCGTCGACGACCAGCACCCGGGTCTTGGGGGGCGTCACGGCTGCGCCCCGGGGGTGGGAGCGGGCAGGTCTATCTCGATGGTCAACCCGCCGCCGGGGGTGTCGGTGGAGGTGATGGTGCCGCCCATCGCTTCGACGAAGCCACGCGCCACCGACAACCCCAGGCCGACGCCGGTGCGGGTGTCGTGGTCGCCGAGCCGTTGGAACGGGGCGAACAGGTCGGCGCCGCCGGGCACGCCGGGGCCTTCGTCGGCGACGGCGATGAGCACCCGGTCGCCGAGCCGGCCCGCGGTGACCCGCACCGGCGCATCCGGGGCGTAGCGCAGCGCGTTGTCCAGCACGTTGGCCAGGACCCGCTCCAACAGTCCGCTGTCGGCGTAGACGACGGTGTCGCCGACGTCCACCTTCACCCGGTCCAGGGTGTCCCTGCCGATGCCCAGCAACGCTCGGGGGACCGCTTCTTCGAGATAGACGCGGCGAAGTTGCGGGCTCACCACGCCTGCGGCCAGCCGTGACGAGTCCAGCAGGTTGCCCACCAGCGCGGTCAGCTGGTCGGTGGATTCTTCTACGGTGGCCAGCAGTTCGGCGGTGTCTTCGGGGGAGAAGCCGACGTCGTCGCTGCGCAGGCTGGACACCGCGGCCTTGACCGCGGCCAGCGGGGTGCGCAGGTCGTGGCTGACGGCCGACAGCAGCGAGCGGCGCAGTTCGTCGGCCTGGGCGATCGCGACGGCCTTGCCGGCTTCTTCGCCCAGCTCCTTCTGCCGGACCAGCCCGGCCGCCTGATTGGCCACCGCCAGAAGCACCCGGCGGTCGCGGGCGGCGAGTTTGCGGCCGGCCATGAGCATGCGGAAGTCCACCGGTTCGTGCTCGGCGCCGACGTCGATGACCGTGTCGGCGTCGTCGACCGTGACGCACGGGTCGCTGCCCGCGCAGCCGACGACGGTCGTGTCGCGCACCAGGCTCACCGAACGCTGGGAGTACGCCTCCCGCACCCGCTCCAGCAGCGTGTCCAGGTCGGCGCCGCGCAGCACCGACCCGGCGAACAGTGCCAGCAGCTCGGCTTCCTGGGCGGCGCGGGACGCCTCCCGGGCCCGGTTGGCCGCGCCGTCGACCAGCGCGGCCACCGCCACCGCGACCACCAGCAGCACCACGATCGTGATGGCGCTGTCCGGGTCGGCGATCGTGAACGTGTGCCGCGGCTCGGTGAGCAGGAAGTTCAGCAGCATGCCCGACAGCACCGCCGAAAGCGCCGCAGGTGCAACGCCTCCCAGCAGCGCCACCACCAGCACGCCGATGAAGAACAATGCGCTCTCCCCGCCGATGCCCAGGAACCGGTCCAGCAGCAGCACCGTGATCGCGCTGATCACGGCGGGCACCGCCAGCGCGGCGAGCCACGACGTGACGTGCCGGTCGCGCGGGGTGAGCCGTGCCCACACCGACTGCCCGCCGGCCTGCTCGTGCGTCACCATGTGCACGTCGATGGTGCCGGAGCGCTGCACGACGGTGGTGCCGATACCCGGGTCGAAGATCCGTGCCCACCGGGACCGTCGGGAGGTGCCCAGCACCAGCTGGGTGGCGTTGATCTCGCGGGCGAAGTCCAGCAGGGCGGCGGGCACGTCGTCTCCGACCACGGTGTGCACCGACGCGCCGAGCGAGGTCGCCAGCTCCCGCACGCGGCCCATCTGCGGGGCGGAGACTCCGGAGAGCCCGTCACCGCGCGCCACGTGCACGACCATCAGCTCGGCCGACGACTTGGAGGCGATCCGAGACGCCCTGCGCACCAGCGTCTCGGATTCGGGCCCGCCGGTGACGGCGACGACGACGCGTTCGCGGGTCTCCCAGGTTTCGGTGATCTTGTTGTCGGCCCGGTACTTCTCCAGGGCGGCGTCGACCTGGTCGGCCAGCCACAGCAGCGCCAGCTCGCGCAGCGCGGTCAGGTTGCCGCGCCGGAAGTAGTTCGACAGCGCGGCGTCGATGCGGTCGGGGGAGTAGACGTTGCCGTGGGCCAGTCTGCGCCGCAACGCTTCCGGGGTGATGTCGACCAACTCCACCTGGTCGGCGGCGCGCACGATGTCGTCGGGCACCTTTTCCTGTTGCTCGATACCGGTGATCTGGGTGACCACGTCGTTGAGGCTTTCCAGGTGCTGGACGTTGACGGTGGTGATGACGGTGATGCCGGCGTCGAGTAGCTCGCGGATGTCCTGCCATCGCTTCGGGTTCCGGCTGCCCGGGGTGTTGGTGTGGGCGAGCTCGTCGACCAGGACCACCTGCGGTCGGCGCGCCAGCACCGCCTCGACGTCGAGTTCGGCGAATTCGCGCCCGCGGTAGGTGATCAGCTTGGGGGCGACGGTCTCGATGCCGTCGAACAGTTCGGCGGTCTTCTTGCGGCCGTGTGTCTCGACCACCGCGGCGACGACATCGGTGCCGCGCTCGAGCCGGCGGTGTGCCTCGCCGAGCATCGCGTAGGTCTTGCCGACGCCGGGTGCCGCACCCAGGTAGATGCGCAGCTCCCCGCGCTTGTCGCGGCGCTCGGACGAGGTCACATGCTCATCATCCACGCCGGGGCCCACCGCGACCGCGAAGCGGCGCCGCAGGCACCGCGCTCATCGGCTCAACCGGTCCAGCGCCAGGTTGAGCTCCAGCACGTTCACCCGGGGCTCACCCAGGAAGCCCAGGGTGCGGCCCTCGGTGTGCTCGGTGACCAACCTGCGGACGTCGTCGACGTCCAGCCCGCGCGCCGCGGCGACCCTGCCGGCCTGCAGTTCGGCGTACTCCGGCGAGATGTGCGGGTCCAGGCCGCTACCGCTGGCGGTGACGGCGTCGGCGGGCACCGCGGGGTCGGCGGGCGCGGACCCGCGGATCGGCACGATCTGACCTGCGCTGTAGTCCTCACCGTCGCGGGCGCATTCGACGCGCACGCCCTCGTAGGTGGCGACGAACGGCGCCGGGGTCGTCGTGCAGGGTTCGTTGACGCTGACGACCCGGGTCGGTTCGGTGACGGTGCCGTCGGCGGCGCGGGGACCGAGCACCGACAGCACAGCCCCGACACCGCCGCCGGTGCAGAACGGTCGCGAGCCGTCGACACCGTTGAGCTCGCCGATCTCGGCGCTGCGCGTGCACACCGTGCTCAACAGGCTGGCCGCCTCGGGGGTGTCGACGACGCTTTCCGGGCCGAGGTTGCTTGCCCCGCTCGACAGCCCGTCGTAGTCCGCGGCCGACGGTCGGCTCTGGAAGTACTGCGGCAACGGGTTGCCGTCGGCGTCGGTGAACGACTGCCCGATCAGGCTGCTGCCCACGACGCGCCCGTCGGCCTCGATCACGGAGCCGCCGGCGCGTTCGGAGAGCCCCGGGAGCGCGGCGATGAGCCACACCAGGGCGGGGTAGGCGAGGCCGAGGACGACGGTGAACACCAGCAGCGCGCGCAGGGCGGCCCAGTGCTGGCGGACGATGCTGGACGGCTTCATGGTCACATTCCCGGGATGAGTTGGATGACGAGGTCGATCGCCTTGATGCCGATGAACGGCGCGATGATGCCGCCGAGCCCGAACAGAGACAGGTTGCGGCTCAGCAGCTTCGAGGCGCTGCTGGGGGTGTAGCGAACTCCGCGCAGCGCCAGCGGGATCAGGGCGACGATGACGAGCGCGTTGAAGATCACCGCGGACAGGATCGCCGACTGCGGGCTGTGCAACCGCATGATGTTGAGCAGGTCGAGCCCGGGGAACAACCCGACGAACAGCGCCGGGATGATCGCGAAATATTTCGCGATGTCGTTGGCCATCGAGAATGTCGTCAGCGCACCGCGCGTGATCAGCAGCTGCTTGCCGATCTCGACGATCTCGATGAGTTTGGTCGGGTCCGAGTCGAGGTCGACCATGTTGCCGGCCTCTTTGGCCGCCGAGGTGCCGGAGTTCATCGCCACGCCGACGTCGGCCTGCGCCAGGGCGGGCGCGTCGTTGGTGCCGTCGCCGGTCATGGCGACGAGCCGGCCACCGGCCTGCTCCTTCTTGATCAGCGCCATCTTGTCTTCCGGTGTCGCCTCGGCCAGGAAGTCGTCCACCCCGGCCTCGTCGGCGATCGCCTTGGCGGTCAACGGGTTGTCGCCGGTAATCATCACGGTGCGGATGCCCATCCGGCGCATCTCGTCGAACCGTTCCCGCATGCCGTGCTTGACGACGTCCTTGAGCGCGATGACGCCGAGGACCCGCGCCGCACCGTCTCTGATCTCGCCGACTGCCAGGGGCGTGCCGCCGGTGGCGGCGACCTCGTCGGCCACCGCGGACACCTCCGCGTCGACGTCACCGCCGTGGGTCGTCACCCATTGCGCGACAGCGGCTACCGCACCCTTGCGCAGCGAGTGGCCGTCGACATCCACGCCGGACATGCGGGTGGTCGCCGAGAACTCGACCCAGGACGCGCCGGTCAGCTCTCCGGGCGTACGTGCCCGCAGCCCGTAGCGCTGTTTGGCGAACACGACGACCGAGCGGCCCTCCGGCGTCTCGTCGGCCAGGCTGGACAGCTGCGCGGCGTCGGCCAGTTCCTCCGGTGAAACCCCCTGCAAAGCAATGAACTCGGCGGCCTGACGGTTGCCCAGCGTGATGGTTCCGGTCTTGTCGAGCAGCAGCGTGTTCACGTCACCGGCGGCTTCGACCGCGCGCCCGGACACGGCGAGCACGTTGCGCTGCACCAACCGGTCCATTCCGGCGATGCCGATGGCGCTGAGCAGCGCCCCGATCGTGGTGGGGATCAGGCACACCAGCAGTGCGACCATGACGATGCCGGTGACGCCGTCGGTGTTGAGCGCCAGGCTGTCCGGGACGCCCGGGTTGTTCGCCTTCGAGTAGATCGCCAGCGGCTGCAGCGTGACCACGGCGAACACGAAGATGATCGTCAGCGACGACAGCAGGATGTTCAGGGCGATCTCGTTGGGGGTCTTCTGCCGGTTGGCGCCCTCGACGAGCCCGATCATCCGGTCGATGAAGCTCTCACCGGGTTTCTGGGTGATCGTGACGACGATGCGGTCGGACAGCACGGTCGTGCCTCCGGTGACCGCCGATCGGTCTCCGCCGGATTCGCGGATGACCGGTGCGGACTCGCCGGTGATGGCCGACTCGTCCACCGAGGCGATGCCTTCGACGACGTCGCCGTCGCCGGGGATGGTCTGACCGGCCTCGACGACGACCACGTCGCCCTGCCGCAGCAGGGGTGCGGCGACCTCTTCTTCGTCCCCGGCGACCCCGGGCGCCCAGCCGGTGAGGCGGCGGGCGGTGGTGGCGGTCTTGGTTTTCCGCAGGCTCTCGGCCTGGGCCTTGCCGCGTCCTTCGGCGACGGCTTCGGCGAGGTTGGCGAACACCACGGTGGCCCAGAGCCATCCGACGATCAGCCACGCGAACCACGACGGGTCGATGACGGCCAGCACGGTGCTCCAGAGCGCGCCGATCTCGACGATGAACATCACCGGGTTGCGCCACAGCGTGCGGGGGTCCAGCTTACGTACCGCATCCGGGAGCGATCCCCACAGCAGACGGGGGTCGAGCACGGCGCTGCGGTGCGCGCCGCGCGACTGCGGTTCGGTGCCGGAGTGGGTCGGGGATTGATCTGTGGCCAGTGTCATCAGTGCAGTCCTTCGGCGAGGGGGCCCAACGCGAGCATGGGCAGGAAGGTCAGGCCGACCAGGATCACCGTCACGCCGGTGACCATGCCGACGAACTGCGGTCGGTGGGTGGGCAGTGTGCCGACCGAGTCCGGGGCCCTGCCCTGCCGTGCGAGCGCACCGGCGAGGGCCAGCGCGACGATGATCGGCAGGAAGCGCCCGCACAGCATCGCGATTCCGAGGGCGGTGTTGTACCAGGTGGTGTTGACGCCGAGTCCAGCGAACGCCGACCCGTTGTTGTTGGCGGCGGAGGTGAACGCGTAGAGCACCTCAGACAGGCCGTGCGGGCCGGTGTTGAGCATGCCGGCGCGCGCGGTGGGCGACGCCATGGCGACCGCGGTACCGGTGAGCACGATCAGCGGGGTGAGGAGGAAATACGTTGCCGCCAGCTTGATCTCGCGCGGGCTGATCTTCTTCCCGAGATACTCGGGGGTGCGGCCTACCATCAGGCCGGCGACGAAGACGGTGATGATCGCCAGGATCAGCATCCCGTACAGGCCCGAACCGACTCCGCCGGGGGCGATTTCGCCGAGCTGCATGTTGAACAGCGTCATCAGGCCGCCGAGGCTGGTGTAGGAGTCGTGGAACGAGTTCACCGCACCGGTCGAGGTCAGCGTCGTGCTGGCCGCCCACACCGCCGACGTCGCCACGCCGAAGCGTTGTTCGACACCCTCGGTGGCGGCGCCGACCGCGGTGGGGACAGTGCCGTGGTGCTGCAGTTGCACCAGCATGGTGAGGCTGACACTCGCCGCGGCGATCAGGCCCATCACCGCGACGATGGCGTAGCCCTGCTTGGGGCTGCCGACCATCCGGCCGAACACCCGCGGCATCGAGAACGCGATCACCAGAAGCAGGAAGTTCTCCACCCAGTTGGTCCAGGCGGTCGGGTTCTCGAACGGGTGTGCCGAATTCGCGTTGAAGAAGCCGCCGCCGTTGGTGCCGAGCTCCTTGATGACCTCCTGGCTGGCGACGGTCCCGCCGGGAATGGTCTGTTGGCTGCCCGCAAGGGTGTTCACCACCTGCTCGTGGACGGAGAAGTTCTGGATGACGCCACCGGCGAGCAGGACGACGGCTCCGATCACCGAGAGGGGCAGCAGGACGCGGAAGGCGCCGCGCACCAAGTCGACCCAGAAGTTGCCGAGTTCGCTGGTGCCGCGGCGGGCCAGACCCCGGATGAACGCGACCGCGACCGCCATGCCGACGGCGGCCGAGACGAAGTTCTGCACGGTGAGTCCGGCCATCTGGACCAGGTGGCTCTGTGTGGACTCGCCGGAATAGGCCTGCCAGTTGGTGTTGGTGACGAAGCTGACCGCGGTGTTCCAGGCCAGCGCTGGGGTCATCTCGGTGGCGGGGTCGGTCAGCGCCCAGGGCAGCCGGTGCTGCACGAGTTGCAGTGTGAACAGCAACAGCACCCCGACCGCGGAGAAGGCGAGCACGCTACGCGCGTAGGACCCCCAGTTCTGTTCGGCCTTCGGGTCGGCGCCGATCAGCCGGTAGACCGTCGTCTCGACGCGCCAGTCGCTGCTGGTGGTGTACACGCGGTGCAGGTAGTCGCCGAGCGGGACATGGACTGCGGCCAGCGCGACGACCAGCGACAGTACGAACATCGCGCTCATCAGAAGCGCTCGGGGAACAGCAGCGTCGCGAACAGGAACACCGTCGCCAGCGCGGCCAGCACTAGGCCGATGATGTTCTGGCTCACAGCTTTTCCAACTTTTCCAGCGCCTTCTGCGCCAGGCCGAACAGGGCGAAGATCGCCACTGTCAGCGCGAGGTAGCCGGCGGCCGACATCAGGGTCGTCACGGGGTATCAGCACTCCTGCGTTCGTTGTCGCGCCCCGTGCTGGGGCAGCGGCCAACGTATGCCCGGTCACTGCAGATAGTGCTGGACCTTGACGGATTCTTGACGGCCCCGGCGAGGGTTTTGACGGTCTGTTTGCGCGCCGTCAAGGAGCCGTCAGGACGGGCGGGTGCTGCGTCAAGAATCCGCAGAGATGACGGTCGGTCGGTTCGTGGGCCCCGTACAGATGGGGATGGTGTTCGTGACAGACGATTCGCGACGAGAGAAGAGGTGCGCGATGGCCGACCTGCTGGCAGTGCTGGTGCTCCTGGCGATTCCAGGCAGCATCCTGCTCACCGTTCGGTTTCTGAACCGCCGCGGCGAGCGCCGGGACTCAGCGCGCTACGACGCCGGCGGCACGGGCGTTGGCGACCATCCGCTCCCAGGCGCATTCGCCGGCGGCCACCACCGCCAGGGCGGTCAGTAACGCGACCGACGACACCGCCCAGTAGAGCGCCGGAGCCACGGCTCCGGGCGTGGCCAGCAACAGGATCGCGAGGCTGCCGGTGAGTGCGAGGAGGGCGCCACACCAGATCCGCTGGGTGGCGGTATTCCGATCGTGCGATGTGTGAGCCATGGTCCCACGGTGCGACACGGGGCTTAGAGACTGCTCACCGGAACCTGTGGATCGGCTATGAGATGGGTGACGATGCTATGTCGGCGGCCGTTCCGCGGTGATGGCCTGGTAGCTGTGCGCACCGGCGCGTTGCACGACGGCACGAACCACACCCCACACCACGCCCTGCAGCGCTGCGGCCACCAAGGCCGAGGTCATGGGTTGCTCGAGGTCCTGCGGATCGGGTGGGTCGTTGTCGTCGATCTGCTGCCAGACGGTGCTGAAGATCTTGCCGGCCAACAAGCCACCACCGATGCTCGCGGCGGTGGACAACGGGATGTAGAGGTTTCTGGAAAGTTTGCTCATTGCCGGCTCCCACAGAGGTGTGATTTCGTCGGGCGACTCGGCGCATACCCGGGCCCCCTGCCGGTCAAACCTGGCTGGCGCGGCCGTTGACGTGCCATGATCGGGCCATGGCTGGCGATCCCCGCACCGAGGACGAGCAGCTCTACCGCGGTCGCCGGGAAACCGAGATGGAGCGCTTGGACCGCAATTGGAACAGCCTTCTGCAGGAGCTGCGCGTGGTGCAGACCGGGGTGCAGGTGCTCACCGGCTTTCTGCTGACGCTGCCGTTCCAGGGCCGGTTCGACATTCTCAGCGGACCCATGCGGGTGGTGTATCTGGTGACCGTCTGCACCGCGGTGCTGTCCACCGCGCTGCTCGTCGCGCCGGTGGCGATGCACCGTTTGCTGTTCCGTCAGCACCGGCTGCGCAGCCTGGTGTCGGCATCACACAAGAGTGCCTACGCCGGTGTGCTGCTGCTCGGCCTGGCGGTCTCGGGGATGACGATGATCATCTTCTACACCGTGGTGGGCACGCTGCCCGCGATGGTCGCCGGTGCCAGTGCGCTGGTGGTGTTCGCCGGGTTCTGGTTGGTGCTGCCGTTGGCGATGCGGCGCACGGAGCCGACCGCACCGCAGGAGTCGGAGCCGCCGACCCCGTAGTTTTCCCTCGGTCAGGGGTCTGCGGCGCTGGCCGGCGGTGTCACCCTGCCCGGCCGATACCGCGGTGCGTCAGCAGATAGGGACCTTCGCCTCTGTGACGCCATCCACCGTCGGGCGCATTCTGTACTGACCCGGAACGCACGTGCGAGAGGGGAGCGTCCCGATGGATGGCTGGCACCAACACGACAGCTGGATGTGGCACGGCGGATACGGCTGGGCCGGATGGCTTTTCGTCACCATAGTGGGGATCGTCTTCGTCGCGCTTGTTGTCACGATGGTCATGCTCGCGGTGCGTTACCTCGGCGATCGGCAGGACGGCGCAGTACAGGCGGCACGGACTCCGACTCCGGAGCTCATTCTGTCCGAACGGTTGGCCCGCGGCGACATCGACGGCGACGAGTTCCGTGCCCGGATGAGTGCTCTGCGGGACCAGCGCTGAAACGCGAGGGAGTGAGACGCCATGTTCACCAAGCGGACTGCGGTTGGTGTCGCCGCTGCCGCGACACTGATCGGCGCATTGAGCACCGGCGCACCTGCCGTCGCCACCGGGGACGCGCTGCCGGTCGGCCACGTCGATGTGCCGGTTCAGGGGCCGGTCGATCCGAACTGTTGGGGCGCCGACGGCTGGAACGTCGCCTGCGGACCGCATCCGACGTGGGGGCCCGGCATGATGGGTCCGGAGCACTGGGACGACGGTGGTTGGGGCCCGGGCATGATGAATCCCGGATATCCGCACCACGGCCCTGATTAGTCCGGGTTACGGGCGGCCGTACCGCAGGAACACGTATCCCGCGTCGTCGACCAAGGTCTGATCGAGCTGTAGCCGGGTGGGTGAAGCCATGGGCGCGGCGGCCTGGCCCAGGGGCTGGCAGCCGGCCAGGACGGGCGCCATCGTCACGCACAGTTCGTTCACCAGATCGGCGGCGACCAGCTCGTCCAGCAGCGTCGGACCCCCCTCGCACAGCACGCGGCCGTCGCCGCGGCTGCGCAGCTGGGCCACCGCGTCGGTGATGTTGACACTGTCCTCACCGCACACCATGACCTCGCAGGGCAGTTCGGCCACGCGTTCGGTGTGCGCGGCGCGGGCGCTGGTGAGCAGGATCGGCTGCGGTGAGGAGCTCAGCATCGTCGCCGGCAGCCGCCCGCTCTGTGACACCACCGCCAGGGGCGGCGGCTCGGACCCCAAGCCGAGTTCCACGCGCTGACGGCGATGTTCGTCGCTGAGTTTCACCGGGCCGTACGTCTCGGCGCGTGCCGTGCCCGCGCCGACGAGAACGACGTCGGCGTAGGCCCGCAGCGCCAGCAGCAGTTGCTGGTCGGCCGGGCAGGACAGCGGACCGGCGCGCCCGGCGAACCCAGCCGCCCCGTCGGCGCTGAAGATCATGTTCGCCCGCACGCCCACCGGCGCGGGACGGTAGCCGTAGTCCTCGACAGCCGTGCCGGGGGCCACGGTCGCCAGGTTGGTCATGCGTTGTGTCCAGGGCTGACATCACGCACGTCGGAGAACGAGATCAGCTCGCCGAGGGTCTCAGGCGCGGTGCCCGCGACGGGTTCGACGAGGTGGCCGACGTGGTCACCGACGTCGAATCGGCGCAGCACGCGCCCGACGAACCAGGCCGGTGCGGCGTCCAGAATCGGCATGCCCTGTGGACCGGTGTGCCAATCACACTGGGCGAACTTGTCGGAGGTGTCGCCCGTGGTGCCACCGAACAGGCGGGCCAGCGGCAGTTCCTCGCGGGGCAGGACGTGGACGGCCAGATGGTCGGCGCTCTGCGCGACGCCGAACGTGTGGTTCTTGCGCGACAAGCCCACCAGAAAGCGCGGCGGGTTGATGCTGGTCTGGGATGTGAAGCCGACAAGGCAGCCGGCTGGGTGTCCGTCGGACGCAGTGGTCACGATGAACATCGGGTAGTCCAGCAGCGAGACCAGATCGTCGAAGGCGGCGCTGCCGTCTGCTTCAACCATGGCAGTGTGCGTTGCCGTTAAGGCCGCGTTCGAAACGTGCCGTTGGCCCTGTCGGGCTGGGGTTTCACGGCCCAAGAGACGGGTACCGCTGCAGGTCATGAAGGCAGTCACCTGGCATGGTCGCCGCGACGTCCGCGTCGACACCGTCAAAGATCCCACGATCGAGCAGCCGACCGATGCGATCATCGAGATCACCTCCACCAACATCTGCGGGTCCGACCTGCATCTGTACGAGGTGCTCGGCGCGTTCATGAACGAAGGCGACATCCTCGGCCACGAACCGATGGGTGTGGTGACCGAGGTTGGCTCCGAGGTGTCGGAGCTGTCGGTGGGTGACCGGGTGGTCATCCCGTTCCAGATCTCGTGCGGCCACTGCTACATGTGCGATCAGAAGCTCTACACCCAGTGCGAGACCACCCAGGTGCGTGAACAGGGCACCGGAGCCGCGCTGTTCGGATATTCCGAGCTCTACGGTTCGGTTCCCGGCGGGCAGGCCGAGTACCTGCGGGTGCCGCAAGCCCAGTTCACCCACATCAAAGTTCCTGACGGGCCGCCCGATTCGCGGTTCGTCTACCTGTCGGACGTGCTGCCCACCGCCTGGCAGGCCGTCGAGTACGCCGACGTGCCGAAGGGCGGATCGGTGACCGTGCTCGGGCTCGGACCGATCGGCGACATGGCGGCGCGCATCGCCCAGCATCACGGTTTCCGGGTGATCGCGGTCGACCGCGTACCCGAGCGGCTGCAGCGGGCCGCGACCCGCGGCATCGAGACCATCGACCTCAAACAGGTCAACGGGACGGTCGGGGATGCGGTGCGCTCGATGACCGACGGGCGTGGCACCGACTCGGTGATCGACGCCGTCGGGATGGAGGCGCACGGCTCACGGGTCGCCCAGGCGGCGCAGACACTGACCGCGTTCATGCCGGACATGATCGCCAAGCCGATGATGAAGACGGCAGGAATCGACCGGCTCGACGCCGTGTACACCGCCATCGACACCGTCCGCCGGGGCGGCACCGTGTCGCTGATCGGCGTGTACGGCGGCATGGCCGACCCGCTTCCGCTGATGACGATGTTCGACAAGCAGATCCAGGTCAGGATGGGGCAGGCGAACGTCAAGAGGTGGGTGGACGACATCATGCCGCTGCTCACCGACGACGACCCGCTGGGCGTGGACACCTTCGCCACGCATACGGTGCCGCTCGAGCAGGCACCGCACGCCTACGACATCTTCCAGAAGAAGCAGGACGGCGCCGTCAAGGTCATCCTGCAGCCCTGAGGCGGCGGTGTTTGGTCGCTGCTGGCGAGGGAAGCCTAGAAGTCAGTGACAGCGAGAGGAGGGCGAGCCGATGCCGAACTCATCGATCAAGAACGAGAAGCTCTACCAGGATCTTCGGCGCGAAGGAAACTCCAAACAGAAGGCGGCCCGTGTCGCCAACGCCACGGCCCGCACGAGTGCGACCACGGTCGGACGCCGCGGCGGCATGTCACAGTCCTACGACTACTGGACCGTCGGTGATCTCAAGCAGCGGGCCAAAGAGTTGGGTCTGCATGGCTATTCGCGGCTGACCAAGGACAAGCTGATCTCCAAACTGCGCGACCACTGAGGCAGGCCGGCGTGGACAACGACAACGTCGAGACGGTGGCGCCCAGCGAAATCCGCAAGGGCGACCTCATCGCCGATCCGGCGGCCAACCGGTGGCTGACTGTCAACGAAATCCAGTTGATGGAGGATGCCCACGCAGGCGGCTACCGGTTCTTCGGCGACGGGCCCGATGACCGGGTGGCGTTCGAGGAAGACGAGCAGGTGACCCGCCGCGCGAGGTGAATTGTTGCGTCCCTGTGACCCCGTGTCGCGGATCGTTTTGCGGGGCATCGCTCGGGTACTCGTCTGAGCGTGACTGCCGCGACGACACCGATACGCTCCCTGGGGCTGGTATGCAGCCTGAAGAAGAGCCGGGCACCGTCGAGTAGCCAACTCATGGCCGAGCACCTGTTCGAGACGGCGCGCGGCCATGCCGCGGACTGCGCGCAAGACCACCGCCGAGGTGTTCCAGGCGGTCAATGACATCGGTTCCACCGTCCCCGCTCGAGGCGGCACCTATTGGAGCGGTGAGCCCATGCACTCCAAGGGCGCTGACGACCTCGACGAGGTGCCCGAGGCCTTGGCCGTTGCCACCGCTGCGGTGGCGCGCAATGCGGTGCATCGGGCCCGCACGCTGAAGAACACGGAATATCCGCCCTGCACTAGCTTGGCCGCGAAAGGAGCTCTCATGCCTGACAATTCGTTAGATCCGGTCGATCATTCCCGCACCGCCCGCCAACACGCGGGTGAAACCATGAAAGCCGGCGTCAACGCGCCGGGTCTGATCGCAACCGGCGTCGGCGTCGTGGCGTTCTTCTTCGGTCTCGCCGCGTTCGCCACCGGTGAGCCGATGTTCGGCACCATCAGTGTGGTGCTGGCAGTGCTGCTGATCGGTGGCGGCATGACCTGGGTCGTGACGAATCACCGCAAGACCCACGACCGTCAGAAGGATTGGCACCGAGAACATCCCGAAGTTCCCTACGAGCCGCCGACGAGCTGATGCCATGACACCGCCGGACCGGGGCTGAGCAACGGGTTCTGGGGTCGCGAGACGTTCCGGGCGCAGGTGCCCAAGTCGGTATGACGACCGGGTGGTGATGGGCTTCCGGCTGGGGCGTAGACCCTGCTCGCGGCCAGGTTTGCGCTGCGCCGCGGCACGGTCCTGGCGGTCCGGTTGATCGTCGCGCTCTTGTCGCCGTGGTCCCCGGCAACCTCGCCCGATCCGCCAACAAGGGTGATGGATTCGGAGGGGACACCGGCCGGTGCTGGTCGGCTGTGCGCTGTCGTAGACGGGAGTCCCGAAGCGCTGACTCGGGCTCCGGGGCCGGCTGACGTTGCCGATAGGATCAGCGTCGGCCAGCCCCCATAGCCCAATTGGCAGAGGCAGCGGACTTAAAATCCTCTGAACTGGGCGTTTGTTGTGTTTGCCAGTTCTGGAATCCGTCGGGAGATATGCCTCTAGCTGCGGATACGGTGTTGGCTGCGTTGGCCGGAGCTGAGTCTAAACGAAAGCACTGCGGTAACTACTGCGGTATGAGGGGTAGAAGTTCGTGATCCTGAGCATGTCCTCCGTCAGCTGGCACAGAGAAAAAGCAGTTACGAACGAGCCGAGTAAAAATTGCAGCGCTGACGTTATCGAACGTCGGGTGCGACACCCTGTGAGCAGATTCGCCGCGTTCGGGCAGGCGGCGGACGTTGGGCGGGACGCGTTCGATTATGCGAGCGAACGCAACAGTGAAGAGATCAAGCGGCGCGATGCTCCGTTGAGCACGGCGGTCGCCCCGCGTGGTTCTAACGGCTGCAACGATGGTGGTGGCGACCTGCTCGGCGGCATCGGAATGCTGCGCCGGCCGTAGGATTTTCGCTGAGTGCCGTCTGCCTCGCGTATTCAATTTCAGCATTCTTGCTGTCGTATCTGTGGACGCCGGTAATTGTTGTGTGTCTCTTCGAGGTCGCCGTAGGCGGTTGCTGCCGAGGGTAATACGATGACGCTGATTGACACGTATTTCAGCGCCTTGCGAGCTACTGCCGTTGTTCATCTGTCGGTGCTGCGGTTATTCGACAGTGTGCGAACTGACCACCGCGGGTCTTGGGCAAGAGTGATTCGCGCGATGGAGTCGGCACGGTTCGGTGACGAACTCAGGGCCCGGGCGAGAGCTTTTCTGACTCGGACATCGGGGTCGCGGCTCAATGCAATACCAACCTCGTCCGGCAACGTTGTCGATTCGACCCACAACATGGCCGCGAGACTTTTCAGGGTCCAACTTCCCTGAGCAAGCAGGCCGACACTTCCGTCAAGCTGAGACTGGACGAGCTGCAAGGTTTTCGTGACTCTGTAGTCTTCGTCCGTTCCGACACCAACGAGACGGAGAGCTGCATCTCGTACCCGCTGTTTCTCCTCGACTGTGTCTGCGAGCCTGCCTGCTAGATACACCGCCGCCGGTCTGCAGTCACTGCCGTCATTGACCCTCATTGCGCTCAAAGGACTGCTCATGGACGCTTGAAAAGCGTCGGCCTTCGAATGAGGCATGTCCGAAGCGAACGACAGCGCCTTCGTGAAGTATGTGCGGCGGGTATCCTCGGGAATTCCGTTAACGAGATTGCTGGCGGCGCGGAGGTAATCGTCGCGATTCGTGGCCGGTTCCCACGAGGACTCTGCCTTCTTAAAAAGCATCTCGATGCAGCTGATGCGTTCTGGCTCAGAAAGGGACGCGGCAAGCAGCGAGTCGTTGACTGCCCCAGTTCCGACGCCAAAACCATTTGGACCGCTCTTCGCAGGTTGACACAATCGTTGTGCAGCAGCTTGCGCAGCATCGGTCGTCGTGTCGGCGGGGTCTTGCCACGCGAGGAAAGCTGCAGCGTCGAGGTGGGTACCTTCCGCCATCTCATGGAGTCGATCGCGGACTTGGTCGAAGTTGGCCGCTAACGCTCTGCGAGCCGAATCGCCAAACGCGTGAGAGGCCCTCCCGTAGAGACCGATTAGTTGCTCAACGGCGGCGCCACGGAGCTCGCCGGTGTGTGTCTGAGCTATGCCGGCCGCGATGAGAACGTGGCTTTCGTCAGTGGGACGGTAGTGGTGCTTCTCGCACTCGACAAACCCAGATAGCAGCTTGAGGACGGTTTCCGCGTCACAGGCGGTAAGACGTTCAGACACGGCGGCCAGAAGGCCGTAGGCAGATCGGCGCATCTGAGGACTGAAGACGGGAGAGTCGAGCCGTGCACCCGAAGCGACGTCATCAATTGTCGATAGCGCCTGCGCTACGACGGAATTGAGATCGTTGTCAGGGATGAGATCGGCTTGCTGAGTTGTGAATTCGAGTGCGGATGCGCACACCCACGATAGTGGACTCTTGATGAGCTCAGTAACATCGTGGTAGGTGTCGCCAAAAGCTTTGGCAACGTCCCGAGATTCCTTATAGTTGCCGGCGCCGATGGTGTAGAAGGCAGCGAGGGGCAACTCACCGCACGCGAGGTAATGAGCTCCGAGTAGCCCGCGAGCGTCTCTTTCGTCAAAGAAGGACGCTGACCGTATTCCCTCAAGTAGATGCCGTCTTAGATTGATGGCGGCGATACGCGGGCTATTGAAATGCAAAGCTGCTAGCCCAAGTTCGCGAACGCTCTCAGCCCCAGCCACGATACGGGCTTTGGATGGCATGTTCAGCAGCGCCTGAGCGAGAGGGTGCCACTTGTCGTCGGCCAACACACCGAAGCGGTTCGCAACGAACCGCTGACTCAAGAGCCAGTCGGCAGCGTCCGTGTAGCGCTCCGACAGACATGCCTCATTGACTGCTGCGCGCCAGTCCCGGTCGGCTTCAATTGGCACGGCCTGCAGTAGCTTGTGGCGCGCATGTCGCGCGAGCACCAATGCCTTGAGGTTTCTCGCTATTCCAGAACTTGACGCGTGGAGCAGGTCGCCCCATTCTCCCGTCGCATCCGCAGATGCCAGTCTCAAACGAAGCGCGATTTCCGGGAGGGTATGCGCGATCTCGTCCGCGGCCGTCGTGATCACTTGGCGGTTATTCACGATCCAGGCCAGGTTGTCGTCGCCTAGCGCGCTCTCTGCTGCGAACAAGACGGTCCGTGCACGGTCTTCCGCATCGACCAGTGATATTGCCTCGGAGGGGATTTCGATTGGTAACGGCACAGGAGTTTGCAGGTGATCTGAGACGAATTCGGCGATCTCGACCGCAGCACCCAGGCGCGCAGTTAGGGGTTCTTCTGAGCCTTTCGGGAAATCGGGAAAACCCGCCAGATTCCTTAACGCCCCGAGCACCCGATCGGCGCGCATTGAGCTTCCAGAGATGTCGGCTTCCCATAGCGATTGCAGCATCAGCCGGACGGCGGTGTCTTCCTCCCCGGTACTGACGCACAGGGCCGCGACCCGATGGTCGAATTCTGCAGCGTGAATCGGGAAACCAGCAGCCACTAAACGTCTTTGAACCTCGCGGAAAAGCTCGAGCGCCGCACGTGGGTCGTCGGCAGCGAGCTGATTCGCTCTGTCGAGCAGGCCCTGGGCTTCAGTGCTGGCGAGAGGCCCGAGTGATACGGCATCTGCAGTGTCAAGGGGGCTCGGCCCAACTGCCTCTGCAATGGAGGAGCTGGGGGCCGGCACATGGAAATTCATATGCACCGTGCGTGCTTCGACATTCAGAGTGCCGAGAGATCCCACTTGGCCGATCGCGACGGAGTGGTCGTTGGCCGCCACTCCTTGCTGCTGCGCTTCTGATCCTTCCGATGGGGAGGTCACAAACGTCAGCGGTTCTTGGGATCGTCGCCCGTGGGTCGCTGCCCTCCAAGCGTGATGTCGCCGATTTTGTCCACGCGGTTTGCAGCGAAGGATCCGTTGTCGGCTGAAATATTCTGTCCTTTGTCACCGGCTGACTGCTGCGTTATCGCGCTACCGCCTGACACCGGGCCCTCCACCTTGTTGCTAGGGTCATCGCGGCCAGCGTCGTTTTCAGGCGCGCGCTGCACCAACACCGCACAACCGATTGCGCCAATGAGAGCGACGACGAGGAGTAACCACCACCACCAGGCCGGCGTCGAAGTGACCTTGTTGATGGCGAACGCCTCCGCGGCTCCGAACCCAACGACAGCAATCGCCGGCGCAGGTCGACGGCGGATCTTCGTTGTGACTGACATGGAGCTCGCCTTTCGTCGCGCGCACGCGTTCTGCTGCTTACGTCACAAACAGGCTAGCGTGTGACCCGTTGGCCGAAATGTACTGGTTGACGCGCTAGTGTTGGCAAACGCCCAAAGGAGGGGTGGGCAACATTCGCATCAAACGGAGCATCTGTGACGTTCAATTGCGGATCGCAACGCTCTCGCAAGTGTGAAGGGCGTGCTGATCGGTACGCGGCCGGTATCTGTCGTTGCGCGGGCGGGGACCCTCAGCGGTAGGCGGCCGCGTTGTCGACCTTCAGCCACCGTTCGGCGCGGGCAACGCTGAGGAGCGAAGGCATCGTCGTGTGATCAAGAGCCTCGGTCTTGCCTGGCCGCTCCGCCGGTGGTGCTGCCACTCGGAGCCGATTGAGTTCGGCCAATTCGGCGTCGGTCGTGTCGCCGGTGACGGGGCGGTTTGTCAGCCAGCCGAAGCGAGCGATCTGTTCAGCCGCGCGGAGGACCGTACGTCGTCGCCCCGCCGAGAGCTGTCCGAGAACGAGCGTTAATTCCGGCAGGAGTTCGGAGACGACGGCTCCTGATGCGACGGACCATAGGGCCAGTGCCCATTCCGCTTGGCCTAGGTCGCCGTCGTCGATGACCTCCAGCTGTTCCCGCCACCAGCCGGGATTGCGTGAGTGCGTGGTGGTCTGAGCAAGGAGCTCGGTCGGGTGGCTCATCGTTCCAAAGGCCGTAGCGTCAGCGCACTTCCTGTACGCGAGTCCGAACGGAGAGGCCGCGCCGATGATGGCGATCTCCGTAGCGATCCAACAACGACCGGCTTGCTCGTACACCGCTTTGGCGGTGTCTGCCCACGGAAATGTGCTCGCCTTATAACCGGACCTAAACGTGCGTTTCCTTCCGACTTGCTCCCACGGTGAGCGGGCCCTTCTGAGCTGGTTGATCGCCTCAGATCTGCGACGTTTCGCCCTCTCGTCGCCGGAGATGAAGCCTGTCGTGGAGCTGGTCAGGAACTCTCCGGGCGCCAGGGCGACCGCGACCTGCGCAGGCATCGAGCGCGTCGACGTGACGCAGGGACATTGCCCATCCAGCACCGCGGTGAGCAGAGCTGCCTCCAACGAACTTCCACGCTCCGGGGTTAGCCCGGTACTGAGGAAGAGTTCGGCGGCGCCGTTGGACAGATCCAAGTTCTCGAATTTCGAGGTGATGCCGGCTCCAGCTTCACAGCAGGCACCGACAGCGAGCCACGCGTTCTGCTGGGTCGTGCCAATCGCTGCAGTGAGCTGCTGGTACCACCACGCCGTAAAGTCGCTGCATTGGTTAAGCAGTTCCCGCAGGACTCGCACACGCTGTGGGTTCTCGACATCGCTCGGATTCCTGCTGATTAGGGCCGTCAGCCGTGCCCAGGTCGGGTCGACACCGTCGTCGGCGGGTAGGTCGGGAAGTTCAGGGAGTGCAACGATGTCCCGGCGGTCGAGCGCGGATAGCAAGATCGCGCTTCCGGTGTCCGAACAAAGCGCGGTCAGCACCTTTCGAGCTTCACGCGGACGACGCAGGAAGACGCCATCGGTGAGCAGCGCCCACGCGGCGAGGTACGACGGGGCATTTGAGGTTTTCCCCAGTTCCTGCTCGATCCCGGCGGTCAACGAGTAAACGTCGCTGCCCTTAGCGTTTCCTCCGTAGAACCTTGCGGTGTTGAGCCAGTACGGGCGTCTCAGAAGTTCCCGAAGCACCGTTGTGCTGTCGAAATCAGCGTTGTCCTCGCCTGAAGTGCGGTAGAGGAACCGCGCAGCAAAGTACTCCCGCAGCGACAACACCTCGAACTCGTAGGTGCCATCCACCTTGCTCGTCAGAGCCCACAAACGGTCGCTCGCGCCCTCGAAGAGTTGATCGACAATCGACTCGCGGTTGCCGTAGGTGTGCTGGAAGTGGCGCATCGCCGCTTTCAAATCGCCGATGCTCATGCGCCCGTTGATCTGCGATTCTTCGGTGTGTGCGTGCAAGTACCAGCCGAGGAACGGGATGATCTCGAGGAGCTCTTCCTTGTGGTCGCGGACGGCCTTCGGGTGCTTGTTGGCTTCGCGGGCCAAGAGCAGGTCAACGTACTTGTCGTATAGGTCGGTCCGCTGTGTGGGGGTGGCAGCCCCCTGCTGGTGGAGAAGGTCCAACAGGATTGTGAGCTGCATTGGGTTACCGGCGAGCTCATGAATGTAGGGCTCGCGGCTCTTCTCTTGGAAGCTCCTGCGCAGCGCGCGACCGTCTTTGCTCTTGATCCCTCGGACGGCGCACCATTTGCGTAGGTAATCAGCCCGCTGGTCACCAGTGAGTTGGTTTAAGGTGACGATCCCGAACATGTGTGGCGACGGTTCCGCAAGCTCACCGGCGCTGGGGCGCGTGGTGACGACTACCTTCAGCGGCTCACTGTAAGTCTTCGCCCGGCTGGCGAACGCGTCGATCTCGTTGACCACCCTGCGCCGGATGCTGGCGCTGCCGACTTCGTCGAGACCGTCAAGTACGACGAGGCTGGGTACTCGCTCGAATATGTCCTGCACGGTTGTCGCGGTGGTGGTGATACCGCCGCTGTCATGGGTCAACAGGTCGGCGAGGAAGCATTCGATGGCCGCCTGCTCACCCTTGCGTGGCTTCTTCGTCGCCGGCCTGCGATCGTCGGAGTGGTCCCACACGTCGTTGCCGGCGAGCCAGAGCGCGTAGTCGCTGAGGTCCAGCCTGATCGGGAATCGAGGGTTCTTCAGCTCTGGAAGCGATTCTGGCCGCTCCGATTCCGGGATGAACGCGCTGCGGTGCACTTGGCAGATGTACTGGCTGAGAGTGGATTTTCCTTGACCGGGGGCGCCTCGCACCAATGTGAACGGTATTGGTGAGTGCAGCAGGTGAGCGGCCGCTCCGCCGAGTGGGGTCGGCGCGCTTGATCGCATCCGGGTTTCGGTCGGGGAATGCACCTGATCGGCGGTGACGTCGACGAAGAGGTCCACCACCATTTCGCGGTCGACGTCAGCCTGGCTGAACTTGACACGCTGGTCGTCGTCCCATTGCGCCGCGGCGATTTTGCGGATCAGCTTGCGGTCTGCCTGGTTCTTGGCGGTGCCGACCTGCTCAGCGACCAAGTATCGGATGAGATCCCAGCCTGCGAGCATGTCGGCGTAGGCCCACTTTGTCGAGTCCGGAGCGTTGTCGACCCACGGATTAAGCGCCTCACGCCAGATGCATGTCATTTGGTCAAAACCGACGTTCTTGGCGTGCTCCTTTAGCTTTCGGTTTAGCTGGGAGAACGTGCCGGTTTTTGGCTTGGCCGTACTTGCCACATTGGTCACCAGGACGTAGTTGCGTATGCCGTCCTTCGCTAGCTGGCGCAGGTTGTTTAGCTCCTTCTTCACGACCGCGTCCAGCCAGCTGACGGGGTTCTTCTCCGTGCCGCTGACCGACCACTTGACCTGATAGATCAGTAATGTCTCCGGATCGATGTTGCGGAGACCGTCGACACCGCCGTCGGTCTGCCTCAGCGCCATCGGGCAGTAGTCGGGGAACTGTATTGCCAACAGAGCGCTGACGAGCTGCTGAAAATCGTGATCGCCAAGGCGTTCGTAGAGGTATCGGTGCCGGCTTTCGGGCAATGGCTGACTCCTTCGATCCAACCCCGATCGTGCCGTTATCGCCGTCGGGAGCCGTCTTACGCTCGCTCTATTCAACCCGCTAGCGCCGACTGGATCGGGGAGGTTGCAGGTCGCATGCCTGACTGCATTCGCTGCCGAGGCCAGCTCCAGCCGCGAGCGTCGGCATAGCATCGGCGCATGGTCGACGAAGAAGTGCCTTCGTGGAAACAGATAGTCGTGCGAGCTGCGGTTGCTTCCGGCGCGGAGGTGCTCGGCTGGCAGGCTGGTGTGCCGGGTGTTGGCGCGGGAACCGGCGCCGTGGTTCAGGGGCTGATCGATTCTCGTCAAGGTCGTGCGGAAGAGTTCGTCGATGGTGTTGCCGATCTCGTGGATGCACACCGACTGTTGGAACAGGTCCGGGCAGATCCGGGGCTCCAGAATCTGCTCTGGGATGGCATCCAAGCCGCGATGTCGGCGGCAGACAGCGGTAAGCGCATCTATCTTGCGCGCGTGGTGGCGAATGCCCTAACGGACGACACGAAGATGGATGACGCTCAGTTCATCGTGGCCGCCTTGCGCGAGCTTGAGGGTCCGCACGTTCGCGCACTTGTCAGACTCATAGCCGCCGATGACGAGAACCGAAAAGATCCCGGCAATAACGACGAAACCCTGCAGACCGCACTTAGCAACGAGCCACCGGCGGTGAAGGCGGTTCTGGTAAGAACCGGACTTGTATTGGTGGGTTCACAGCCTGTATCCAGCGGCCTGTACAGCATCCCCCGAGCTGAGAACTACAGCATCACCGGAGTAAATGAATTCGGTCGCAGAATCATTCGTGAGCTGCAAGAGACTGAGACGAACTGATTTTGTCTGCCCAAGATCCGACTCGGGATGTGCATCGGCGCTGGATCCGTACTGAACCGGCCGAACGGGTTTGGGCACTGGTCTATTGGTGCCAGCTTGCGTCTCGTATCTTGCATTTCAGCGGGTAGCTTTAGCACCGCTGATTCCATGTCGCTTGATTCGGCGGCGATTCGAGGAGTCCTTGATCTCGAGATTCGCGTAAGGCAAGGGAAGTTCAGGATCGATCGTGCGTTCCCTCGCAACAGGCCCCAACGCTGACATGAAAGATTCCAACATCTTGCGCTCAGCGACCTTCACGTTGGCGCACTCACCGAAGTGCACCCAGGCGGTACTCAAGTCCTTGATGCACTTGAGGGGCCACCCTCCGGCGTGCGGCGACCTCGCGGCGAGGCGTGTCCGGTAGAACTGGCTCACGCGATTCCGCAGAGACGTGCTAGCTGTACTGACCACGGACGTTGGTGACGGCGTGGTGAGGTGACAAGACGAAGACCTCCGAGTGAAGTGCGAACTGCCTAGGAACGCACCAACTCACTTCGGAGGTCTTCGTGTCTCACCGTAATGCCCCTTTGTCCGAAACCGGTCGCCTGCGGCTGGCTCGTTGCGTCGTCGATGATGGCTGGTCTTTGCGTCGGGCTGCCGAACGTTTCCAGGTGTCGGTGTCCACGGCCTCGCGGTGGGCGGGCCGCTATCGCGAGCAGGGTGAGTCGGGGATGGCCGACCGCAGCTCACGCCCACACCACAGCCCCAATCGCACACCTACACGCACTGAGCGGCGCATCATTGGCGTGCGCGTCACCCGGCGGTGGGGGCCAGCCCGTATCGGCTATCTGCTCGGGATTCATCCCTCAACGGTGCATCGGGTGCTGAGCCGCTACCGGATCGCCAAGCTGCGCTGGCTCGACCGCGCGACCGGACGCGTCGTTCGCCGAATGGAGTCCGCAGGCTGCGGCGACCTGGTGCACGTCGATGTCAAGAAACTCGGCAAGATCCCCGCCGGCGGCGGCTGGCGCATGGTGGGCCGTACGAAGGGCAACCGCAACGCCAGGGCCGACAAGAGCAGCGGGGTGACCAACAAGTACGGCAACCCGGTCCGCGGTTACCACTTCATCCACACCGCCATCGACGCGCATTCGCGGCTGGCCTACTCCGAATTACTCGCCGACGAGGGCAAGGACACCGCCGCCGGCTTCTGGCGGCGTGCCAACGCGTGGTTCACCGATTGCGGCATCACCGTTCGAAAGGTGTTGACCGACAACGGGAACTGTTATCGATCGCACGTCTTCCGCGATGCCCTCGGCGATATCGAGCATCGTCGCACTCGGCCCTACCGGCCGCAGACCAACGGCAAGGTGGAGCGCTTCCATCGCACTCTGGCCGACGAGTGGGCCTATGCGCGGCTCTACACCAGCGACGCGCAACGCTGCGACGAATACCCGCGCTGGTTGCACACCTATAATCACCACCGCGGCCACACAGCACTCGGCGGTCAAGCACCAGCCAGCCGCGTACCTAACCTCTCAGGTCAGTACAGCTAGCCAGCCCGACGTAGATCGCAGGTTCGTCTGGTAGCCACATTGACATGAGCCGGTCGGACAGCGCTTCTGGCGAGGGTCGCTGCCCGTCTAGGGTCAACTCCTTGCGGATCTCCAACAGCTGTCTGACCGCGGATAGGTCGATGTCCGCGTCGCCTGAAACCTGCCCGGCGGGGTCGGAGACTCTGGCCACGACGTAAACGCCCGGACACACCGATGGCACGGCTGTCTGCCACGGAACGGCGCCGAGGCGCCGAACACCGGCCGCGGCGAACAGAGCGCCGACCGTCGATGCCATTGCTGCACGGTAGCGCGGACTTCTCTGCATTGGCCTGGTCGTTCAACCGCTTTCCGCAGGTCTTAATGATCGGGGCCTCCGAGATGCAATCCGTGCCCTTCGACGAGCGTCGCCGCGGCAGACGTCGGACGTCAGCGAGCCTCGCCATCCTCGCAGCACCGGGGGCCGATCGGCAGCCGTACCCGTTTTCGTCCGTCGATAAGCGGTCCGCTGTACCGGCGCAGGGGTCGTATTCATTCGGGGTGAATACGCCTTCACGCTGGTCGGCATGTAGCGCCGGGTATTGCTCTGTTCGCTTTTCACCTCTCCTGGACCAGCACGTGAGGTGCGTCCTTAATGCCTCCTGGGTTGGTCTGACCGGGTCGCGGGTTTGTTGCTTTGGTGGGCCACCAGCTGGCTTCGCGTAGGAGTGTGGCGATGGCGGGCACGGTGAGGGTGCGCACGAGGAAGGTGTCGAGCAGCAGCCCGAAGCCGATGATGAGGCCGGCTTGGATCATGATGGCGACTGAGCCGACCATGAGGCCGAACATGCTGGCGGCGAATATGAGGCCAGCGGAGGTGATGACGGCTCCGGTGTTTGCCACGGTGCGCAGGACGCCGACGCGGATGTTGGTTCCGGATTCTTCGCGGAGCCGTGAGACGAGCAGCATGTTGTAGTCGGCGCCGACGGCGACGAGGATGATGAACGCCAGCAGCGGTACGGGCCAGGCGATTTCGTGGCCCAGTCCCCATTGGAAGACTACGACGCCGATGCCGAGTGATGCGAGGTAGTTGAGCACGACGGTGCCTAGTAGGTAGAGCGGTGCTAGGAGTGCGCGCAGTAGTAGGACCAGGATGACGCCGACGATGATGATGGTGGCGATGGCTAGTTGTGCGAAGTCGGCCCAGAGGAGTCGTTGGATATCGGAGTTGACGGCGGGGAAGCCGGCTACGGACACGGTGGCGTCGGCGAGTGACGTGTTGGGTCGTGCGGTGTTGGCGGTGTCGGTGATGCGGCTGGCGAGGTCCATGGCTTCAACGCTGTATGGGTCGTGGCTGCTTTCGATCATGAACCGCGCTGTTTTGCCGTCCGGTGAGAGGAATTGTTCGGCGACGTCGGTGAATTGCCGGTTCTCGAATGCGTTGGCGGGCAGGTAGAAACCGCTCGAGGAGTCGGAGTCGGCCGCTGCGCGCGAGGAGTTCTGTAGTTGGGTGGCGATCTGGCTCATGCCGGACAGCATTTCGATGTTGCTGTCGGCGAGGGTGCGGACGCCGGTGGCGAGTGCTTGGGCGCCGGAGGTCAGCTGTCCGATTCCGTCCTGCAATCGGCGGAGATTTGTGGTCAGGTCGGCGGGGTCACCCAGGGCTCCGAATGCCTTGTCCAGTGAGGCGACTGCGTTCTGGACGTTGGCGAGGGTGCCACCAACGGTGGCATTGGTGGCGGGATCGTAGCGGTCCCCGAGGTCGGCGATTTGGTTGAAGAATCCGTTGTCGCGCAGAGTGACCAGGATCTGGACCTGGTTGCGGATTTGGGCGCATTGTGGGGTGGTGGCGCACCAGGGTGAGGTGTTGAGGGCGCCGACGAGTGGGTCGAGTTGAGTGATTGCGTTTTGGGCTTGGTTGGCCAGCGGTCGTAGTCCTGGGCCGGATTGGATGGCTTGGTCGACGGCGGGGGCAGTGGCGGAAAGTTGTTGCAGCAGCGGCCGGAATTGGTTGACCTGAGTTCCTGCGGATTGGGCTTGGGTGAGGATTCCGGCTAGTGGTGTGAAGGCGGTGCGCACGGTGCTGTCGAGTTGGGCGAGGCCGTCGGCGAGCTGGTCGGCGCCGTCGGTGAGTTTGGTGAGGTCGTCTTTGCGGGAGTTGCCCTCGGCGACGGCGCCGGCCATTTTGTCGCCGATCTGGCCGTTCTGCCAGGCCAGTTCTGCTTGGTCGAGGCGCTCTCCGGTGGGGCGGGTGACTCCGGAAACCTTGGTGACGCCGGGGATCTGGGAGACGCGGGAGGCCATCTCGTCAAGATCGGCCAGTCCTTTGCCGGTCCGCATGTCGGTCGGATTTTCCACGACGAGGAATTCGCTGATGACGACGTCTTTGCGGAAGTGGCGGTCCAGCAGGTGGTAGCCCAGGTTGCTGGCCGTGGTGTCTGGTTGGCCCTTGCGGTCGTCGTAGCTGATTTTGATGGTTGCTGCCGCTGCCGACAGGGCGAGCAAGATGACCAGGCTGACGATGAGTAGTGGCACGGGACGGCGGACCACGGCGACGGCGACGCTGTTCCAGTAGCGGCGGGTGCGATCGGGTTTGGGTTCACCGATGCCGCGTTTGGCGGCTAGCGACAGCACCGGTGGCAGCAGGGTTACGGTGGCCAGAAATCCGAACAGTACGGCGATGGCACACGCGGGGCCAAGGGCGGCGAAGACGCTGAGCCGCGCGAAGACCATGGCCAGGAACGCGAGTGCGACGGTGGCGGCGGAGGCGAGGATGACGCGCCCGATGCTGGCGGTGGCGTGGATGACGGCCTGATCGGCGGGTACTTGGGCGCGGCGCTGTTCGTGGTATCGGCTGATCAGAAATACGGTGTAGTCGGTTCCCGCGCCGAGCAGGATCGCAGTCATGAAGGCGACGGTGAACTGGGAGACGGGCATGCCCATCTCGCCGAGGGCGGACAGCACGCCGCGCCCGACTGCCAGGCTCAACCCGATTACTAGCAGCGGTAACAGCGCGGTGAACACCGACCGGTAGACGATCAGCAGGATCAGGGCGATCACGCCCGCGG
This sequence comes from Mycobacterium sp. G7A2, assembly GCF_041902445.1. Lineage (NCBI taxonomy): Bacteria > Bacillati > Actinomycetota > Actinomycetes > Mycobacteriales > Mycobacteriaceae > Mycobacterium > Mycobacterium sp. G7A2. The sequence continues at coordinate 1,362,122 of NZ_CP169251.1, forward strand.
TAGCGATTGAGATCAGCAGCAGGTCGTGCTCGGCGGATGCGATCATGTCGCTGAAGGTTGCCGGTGGTCCCGTCACTTGCACAGTCGTGGTCGAGCCGGTGAAGACCTCGGCGGCGATGTTGCGCACCGCGTTTACCGATTCGGCGGCCGTGGGGTCTCCGAGGGTGCCGGTGACACCTACGGGCAGGTACCAAGCTTTGCGGTCGGCGCTGACTGCCTGGGCTTCGGTAATCGGATCGGACAGTAGGTCCTGCACCAGCAGGACGTGGTTGCCTTCGCCCTGCAACCGGCGCACGAGTTCGCCGTAGCGCTGCCGTGCAGTCGGAGTCAAGCCATTGGGGTCTTCCATGGCGACGAACACCATGGTTTTTGAGCCTTCTTCGCCGAAAGCGGCGCTCATGCGGTCAACCGTCTGCAAGGACGGCGCATCGCGAGGGATGAGGTCCACCGACTGTTGGCGCACCACGGTTTCTAGCTGGGGGAACAGCAACGCGAGGACGACCGCGGCGCCTAGCCATACCCCGATGACCAGCGCTTTGTGGCGGAGGGTGAATCGGGCTAGCGCTGCCAACCGTTCGCTGTACTCGCGGGTTTCGGCCGGGTTGGGGGATCCGTTGTCCCGCTGGCCACGGCGCGTGGCCTGGCCTGGGGAATCTGCAGTGCCGTCGGTCACTGGGCCTCCACTAGTAGCGAATCGTAGCGATACTATCGGTATCGCTACGCTACCGCATGTAGTGCAAGTGGTGGCGGGGCCGTCGTCGCCAGGCCGCGCAAAGCGCGCGGCTGGCGAAGGGGCCGGCGACCGCTATCGAGTCGGGACCGGGCCGACGGTCGCAGTGGGCAGAGGAATGATCGAACACTCAGTGGGTTTCTGGAAGCCAGGGCTGACGCTGTAAGTCGACGACACTGGCCTTGGATGCCGTTCAGGGTCTTGCTGTTGCTGTTCTCGGACGTTGGTCGTCGGGCGCACGCACGGCCACATCGCGTAGCGGGGCCGCTAGCTCTAGGTTTGCGCTTCGGTTGTGGCCGACTGGCCCGTGTTCTGCAGCAGCACGTAATTGCCTAGGCTGCCCAGGAAACCTGCGCAGTGCTGAACGAGTTCATCTGTGGTGAATTCCAGTTCTCCGTCGAGTCGGCGGCGCAAGACTTCGAATAGCCCTCCCACGCCCAAGGTCGAAGCCAAATGGGCAACCCCCACGGCAGAGTCGGCGATGTCGAGGTGAAGTCTGGCTTCGCGCAAGACAAGGTCGGTGAAACCTGCCATTAGTTCGCTGCGTAGCTCTCGGAGCAGCGGCTCGGTTGCAGATTCCACGAACAGGATCCGACCCAGCCGCGGGTCGTTGTCGATCATGCCGACCAGCCTGCGGATTGGCGCGTACGCCAATACCTCCGGTGGCTCGCCGGCATCGGGGATCGCGTCGACTATCACCTCCTGGAAGGTGGCATAGAGCTGCTGGTAGACAGCCCGCAGGAGTGCGTCTCGGTCGGAGAAGTGCTGGTAGAAGTACCGTGACGTGACACCCGATTCAGCGCAGACGGCAGTCACAGTGGCGGCGGCAACGCCGCGCGTGCCGATCAACTCCGTTGCGGCCTCGATGAGACGGGTGCGCCGGTTCCGGTGACGCTCCTCGGCGGACATTCCGCTATACACCCGCGCCGAAACCACGTGGATAGCTTGCCATCTAATTCTGACAAGGCTTAGAGTCAGATTGACAGCGCGTCCTTGGCGAATGGGAGAACAACATGAGCGACGATTCGTCCACACGGCCCACCGCACGGGTCGTCCCGAAGCCCCGCCGTGTTCGATTCGATATGCCTGCTGGGACCAGTCGGCAGCACTTCGTTGATGGCGACTTGGTGATGAGCCACTTTGTGTCCACCTTGTCGGCCACGTTCCCCGAAGGCGAAGACTTCTTTATCCGGTCAGTCCGCGAGTACCGGGACCACATCAGCGACGCTGACCTCAAGGAGGCGGTCAAGGGGTTTATCGCACAAGAGGCCACCCACCGACACCAGCATCGGCTGCTCAACGATCGGCTTCAAGCAATGGGCTATCCCACCGAGGGGATCGATCGGCATGTCAAGAAGCTGGTTGGCCGACTTGAGAAGCGTTTTTCTCCCAAGATGCGCCTGGCTGTGACGGCCGCCCTCGAGCACTACACGGCGACATTCGCCGAGATCATTCTCACCAGCGACGAAGCTCAAGAACTGATCGGCGACACCGAAGTGCGGCCTATTCTGCTCTGGCACGCACTGGAAGAATGCGAGCATAAGGCCGTTGCTTTCGATGTCTACGAGACGGTCGGTGGAAGCGAACGCACCAGGGTCTGGGGGATGCGGATCGCCAGCCTCCTCTTGTTCAGCGAGTTGGTCATCCAGACCACCCGCTCTCTGGCTGGTGACCGTTCCGCCTACAACCCGGTGCGCTTGCTGCGCAGCCTTCGAGCCTTCCGTCATAACCCGCTATTCAGCCCAGCAGCAATTGCGCGCTTTCGCTCCTACACCCGCGCCGGATTTCATCCCGACGACTGGGACAGCGCAGAAATCCTCGAACGCTGGACCAAGGAACTCTTCGACGCCGATGGTGGCCAGCAAGTGCGTAGTGGCGTCTAGCTCGACCAGAGCCCGGCACAGTTCAAAGTCGGCCTTAACCGAAGAACACTTCATGGGCTCCGCTTCGCGCGCTGTGAAGTCAAGATCGGTTCTGACTACTGGCCGATCGATGGTGCTCGACCAACGTCGCGACCTACAGGAGGTTCCGGCCGAGGAACTCGGTGACGGCGCAGCCGAAGGCGTCGTTGTCGTCGCCGGCGATCATGTGTCCGGTGCCGGATACGTCGACGGTCTCGGCGTGGGGAACCAGTTGCTTGAACTCGTCGACGGTGGCTTGGGAGACCACGTCGGACAAGAGGCCCCTTACGAGAAGTGTTGGGGCATTGACCCGTCGGGCTCCGTCGATCAGCAGGTGGCTGATTGCGTCGAATTGCTCCGTTCCCGTGGTCGATTCGTCGCGGAGAAAGTCGAAGTTGGAGTGAATGAATGCCGGGTCCCACCGCCAGATCCAGCGGCCGTCGTGACGCTGCCGTAGCACCTTGCGCAGGCCGTCGACGTTGGCCGGGCGCGAGCGATGGGGGTTGTACGCGGCGATCACCTCTGCGGCGTCAGAGAGGGTGCTAAAGCCATCGGGATGTGCGGCCATGAACGTCACCACGCGACGGGCGCCCTGGAATTCAAGTCGCGGGGTGACGTCGACCAGGACGACCGCCGCCCACGACGCCCCGGATGTCAACAGATGCGTGCCGAGCACGGTCATGCCCCCAAGGGATGCACCTACGACCGCAGGGGCGGTATAGGCGCTGAAGTGCTCGCGCACGGCGAGAAGATCGGTCGCGAGTCGCTCGATGTCGTACCTGCCGGCTGGGTCCCAGTCGCTGTCGCCGTGACCGCGGGTGTCGTAGGCGACGACTGTGTATCCGCATGCGTGGAGGCGACGCGCTGAAGTGCTCCACGCGTGCCGGTTCTGGCCGCCGCCGTGCAGGAGCAGCACGACGGGACGGGCGTCATCGTGGCCGTAGCAGTCCGCAGCCAGGGCGATCCCGTCCTGGGTTCGGACCCGATGCTGCACGGCGGAGGTCATGACACCTTCCTGGCGAGATCGTCGTCCGCCCGAAGCGTGGGCCCGGCAGCAAGCGCCTTCATAGTGCGTTGCCCGCGGCGTTCACGATCGTGACCGTGCCCTGGGCTACGCAGACGGCTTTGTCGCCGTTGCTAATGTCGATGCGCGCCACTCCACTGCGCTTGCCCAGCGACACGATGTCGGTGACGGCGACACACACACCGGTGGACACGGGTCGCAGCAGGTTTAGCTTGAATTCGGTGGTGGCGACCCATGATCCGGCCGGAATGACGGGGTAGAACACGACTCCGAGACAGTGGTCGACCATCGCCGATAGACATCCGCCGTGCAGGGTGCCGAAGGGTGTGAGCAGTTCGGCACGGGTTTCCATCTCTGCCACCAGCCGACCGGCGGCGAGTTCGGTGTGCCGAAAGCTCAGAAACCTCGACAGTCCACCTGCTGTGTTCGGCGATCTGAGCAGCTGGTCGGCGATCTGCTCATCGAAGTGCGCGAATGTCACTGCCACCACCATGCCCCTTTCTCCTGTCCGGTCATGGGTCGATCACCGTTCGAGCCCGCGAATCGTTTGAGCATGTCGCCGAATGCGCCGAGGTCGCCGTGCGCGGCGGAGTGCTCGATATCGACGGCGATGAAGAACCTGGCCGCGCGGTGATGCACACGACGCGTCGTCGAGGAGGGGCACGGGCTAGACCGGTGTGGTCCAAGTGATGGGCAGCGATGTGTAGCCGCGGATCGGTCCGGACCGCAGCCGCCGCGCCGATTCAAGATCGACCTCCCAGTCGGGCACCTTGTCCAACAGAGCATCCAGAGCGATGCGGGCCTCCATCCGCGCCAGTGCCGCGCCCAGACAGAAGTGGATGCCGCGACCGAAGGCGACCTGGTGCTCACTGGTGCGCTCGATGTCGAACACGTCAGGATCGGGGAAGGCGCGCTCGTCGCGGTTGGCCGACCCGAACAGCAGCAGCACCTTCTCACCTTGACGCATGGTCGTGTCGTGCAGTGTGACGTCGCGGGTCAGGGTTCGTGAAAGTCCCTGTGCCGGTGAGTCGTAGCGCAGCAACTCCTCAACTGCCGGCCCCAATAGTGTTCGATCGGCGGCCAGGCGTCGGCGGGTCTGCCGATGCTGGGCCAGCACGACCGCGGAGTTCCCCAGCAGATTGGTGGTGGTCTCGTAGCCCGCGACGAGCAGCAGCGCGCAGAAGCCGAGGACTTCCTCGTCGGTCAGTCTGATCCCGTCGACTGTGGCGTTCGCCAACGCCGACATCATGTCCTCGCGGGGGGTTTGGCGGCGGTCGGCGAGGAAGTCGGTGAAGTAGGCGTAGATCGAGGTGGCGGCGGTCAGTGCGTCGGTGGTTTGTCCGTGGTTGACGTCGACCTGGACCAGTTGGCTCGACCACAATCGGAACTGATCACGATCGGTGGCGGGAATGCCCAGTAGATCGGCGATCACCGCGGCGGGCAGGATCGCGGCGAAGTCGGTCACGAAGTCCGCCGAACCAGAGCCCTCGTCGAGGCGCTCGAACAACTCCGCGGCCATCTGTGTGATGGCGCCCTGCAGCCCGGCCACCCGCCGGGGAGTGAACGCCCGGCTCACCAGGGCACGCAACTGGTCGTGGCGCGGAGGGTCCATCACGATCATCATCGGCAGGAACGAGCCGATGAAGTCCGATCCCGGTGGGGTGGGGAAGATGCCGTCCACCGAGGAGTACGTGCCGTGATCCAGTGCTGCGGCCTGGACGTCGGCGTGCCGGCTCAACACCCAGGTATGGGATTCCTCGGCGCGGTACACCGGAGCCGTGTCACGCAACGACCGATACGTCGGATAGGGGTCGTTGAGAATCGAGGCGTCGAACGGGTCGTAACGAATTTGCACCGAGACCACCAAGACCTCCGACCACCAAAGTAACGACGGTTTAGACTCGCAGTCTAAACCGGCCGAACGGGACAGGGGGGCAATGCGCAAGATTCCACGTCAGATCTCTGACCGGCTTCCCGCCGCGGCGGACTTGTTCGCCGAGAAGGGGCTCAACGACTCCAAGATCGAAGACGTCGCCGCGGTGACCGGTGTGCCGAAAGCGACGCTGTACTACTACTTCGCCGGTAAAGAGGACATCCTTGCTTTCCTGCTCGAAGACCTCCTCAAGGACATCTTCGATGCTGTGACCGCGATCGTGCACACCGGCGGCACCGGTGCCGAACGCCTCGAACTCGTGATCCGCGCACAACTGCGGGCAATGGCGCAGCGGCCAGCGGTATGCCGTGCACTCATCGGCGAATTGGGACGAGCGGCCCGCATGCCGGCTATCGCCGAGATGATCAATACCGCCTACCAACAACCCGTCGAAACCCTGCTCATCGAAGGGGCCCGCGACGGATCCCTCGTCGCTCAGCCCGATGCGCGATCGACGTCGATTGCGCTGTTCGGCGCGGTCACCATCAATGCACTCATGTACCTGGTCACCGATAACCACCTCGACGAGACGGTGGTCGCCAGCACCCTCAGCGCCGTCATGTTCGACGGGCTGCGCCCGCGCACAGGAGACCAGTCATGAGCACCTACGGCCTGTCGGTTCTCGGCGCGGATCTGAAGTCACTGGCCCAGACCGCCCAGGCCGCTGATGCGGCCGGGTTCGACGCCGTATGGGCCTCGGAGTTCTATTCTCGGTCCGGATCGATCTCCATGGCCGCGATGGCCAACAGCACCCAGAACTGTCGGATCGGTTCCTCCATTCTCTACGGCGTCGGCCGAAGCCCCCTGGTGCTGGCCACCGAGGCGCGCGACCTCGACGAACTCTCCAACGGACGACTGGTACTCGGCATCGGCAACGGCACCAAACGGATGATGGGCGACTGGCACGGCGTGCCCGACACCTCCGCACCCGCCCTGCGGATGGAAGAACTCGTGATGCTGCTGCGCCGGATATGGAACCTGCATGAAGGCCCGATCCATCACGAGGGCCGTTTCTACAGAATGAATCTCACCCCGACCGGCGACGTGGGACCCTCCAGCAGGCCGATCCCGATCGTCACTGCCGGTGTCCGGCCCCGGATGTGCGAGGCGGCCGGGCGGGTGGCCGACGGCCTAGCCGGACATCCGCTGTTCACAACCACCTACGTCGAAGAGGTCGTCCGGCCCGCTATCGCCAGGGGCGCCGCGCACACCGGCCGCGACCCCAATGACGTGGAAATCATTTCCATGGTGATGTGCGCCATCCACGACGACGCCGAGGTCGCCAGGCGCGAACTGGCGCAGCAGATTGCGTTCTACTCCTCGGTCAAATCCTACGAGACGGTACTCGATGTGAACGGCTTCGCCAGCGAAGGCCGAGCCATCCGGCAAGCATTCGCCCAGCGCGATTTCCCGGCGATGTTCGCCGCTGTGTCCGAGGAGATGATCGACGCCATGGGTGTCGCCGGGACGGCGCACGAGGTCCGTGAACAATTGAGACGGTACAACGGCGTCCTCGACCACATCATGCTGTATTCACCATCGGTCGGCATCACTGCCGAACGCGTGCAACAAAACCTCGACAGCATCATCCGGGAATGCTCGCCCGCCTCGATGTCGCCAGGGCGGTCCTGTCCACGTTCAACCTGATCCACGTATTGCCGCCCAAGTCGACCCGTCGCAGTGTCCGCGGCCGGATTAGTGGGTCTGCCGCGCCGACCCCGCCGATGATTGCCTGACGCTGTTGACGATGTTGGCGTCGTCGGTGTCGGGGAGGTCATGGCGGACCACGCGTACCCGTCCTTGAGGTAGACAGGCCATGTAGCCGTGGCGCATGCCATAGAGCTCCCACGCTGTCTGTTCAGCGTCGGGATCGACATCGATGCGATGTCCGCGCGAGAAGCTCAGGTGTAGCCCTCCATCGTCGCTGGACCAGGCCTGGGTGCACAGTGCGCCGGCGAGGTTCAGCAGCGGGCGTTCGTGGGTCGCGATCCTGAGGGGGTCAATACGCACCGCCTCGATGGGGTAGGTGCCGACGGCAGGAAGCGTCAATAGTAGGGGGCAGGAGATGACGATTTCGTTGTAATCATCGAAATCCAGAACCAGGCCGCCGTGCAGCGAGAGGCGTTGTACGACAGGGTTTTCGATCCATTGGGTGTACATGGCAGTCTCTTTTCGACGCATCGTTGAGCCGTATCCCCAAAGAGTACGCAAAGTATCGCTGCGATACCAGCAGTATCGTTACCGGTAGACGGCTGGCCTAGCAGCGCTGGTCACGACGCGCCTGGTGGCTCGGTCAATGCGGTCGCGGGTGTCGGCGGCTGTCGCGCGGTGGCCGCTGAAGGCCACGAGGTTGGCCAGCCAGATGTCGGAGATGATCCCAGCCACGTGCAGATCGGTAGGAGTGGGCTCGCCGCCCCTGAGCGTGCGGGCCAGCAGGATCTGGATCTCATCGGCCGCGCGGTCGAGTTCCGCGGCGGCGCGGGTATCTGCGACTGCGAAGGCCCGTGTCATGGCCGTCGTCAGCCATGGGTCGCGCTGCCAGCGGTCATGCAGATGTGCGGTGAGCCGTTCGAGCCGTTCCAGCGGTGTGCCCTCACCACTCGCCCAGTCCCCGGCCGAGTCGAGTCGACGGAACTCGCGCGTCAGCGCTGCCACCAGCAAGTGGGTTTTCGCCGGGAAATAGCGGTAAAGCGTGCCGACGGCGATGCCGACCCGCTCGGCAACTGTCCGCATCTGAACCGCCTCGTAACCACCCGCCGCGGCCACGACCAAAGCTGCATCAAGAATGGTCTCCCGGCGCCGTGCGGACGCGCGTGAACGCGACGCGTTAGCGGCTCGCTTCTCTGCAGCGACCGAGTTCGCTTCCGAAGGCGGGGTTTTCCCGTGGCTGCGCGCCTGAGGGACAGTCATGACGGCTCCGGGTCGAGGCCGCCGCGGCGCGAGAACTGCTCCAGAAGATCGCCGAAAGCGCTGACATCGCCGTGTGCGGCGAAGTGCTCAGGGCTGACGACAATGAACACTGCACTGGCGGTGAAGCGGGCGATCCCACCCTCACCCGTGCCTGTCGCCGTGACATGCAGCGCCCGCCCTTCACGAGAGACGATGTGGGCAGTAATCCGGTGGGTCTGATGCAGCGGCACCGGCCGCAAATATTCGACCGTCAGGGTGCGGGTCACCGCCGGGGTTCCGGCGATCCACAACGTGAAGCCCAGGACGTCATCACATGCCGCGGCCACTGCCCCGCCATGGGCCAGGCCCGGGGCCCCGATATGGCGCTCATCGAACGTCACATCGGTGTACACCGCGTCGCCGCTACGATGCACCACCAACCGCAGTCCGTGGGGGTTGTCCGGGCCGCAACCCATGCATGTCGTGGTGTGCGAGGGCAGCCGCTCGGGCGGCAACAGGCTTTCGGGCACCGTCACCCTCCAATACGATCGGTTTCGCTGCGCTACCGTTAGTACCACACTGCTAGACTGCCGTGACAGCATCGCGTGAAGATCGACCGCCGAGGTGAACGAGTGAGCGACAGTCAGGCAGTGCCCGTCCCTGACGACGACGTGGACCCTCGGCTCATCCGGTCACGCACCCGGCTGCTGGATGCTGCGGCAACGCTACTGAGCACCGGTGGGGTGGAAGCGGTCACTATCGATGCCGTCACCAAAGCATCCAAAGTGGCCCGAACCACGCTGTACCGCCACTTCCACAGTTCGTCGCATTTACTGGCAGCCACGTTCGAACGCCTACTTCCACAAGTGACCACTCCGGCACCGACCAGCGGACCCCTCCGTGAGCAGCTGATCGAATTGCTCAGCCGCCAAGCCGCCCTTTTCAACGACGCACCGCTGCATGTCACGACACTCGCGTGGCTCTCATTGGGGCCCACCGGCTCCAATGCCCAAGCGGAAGACCGCCACACATCCGGGGCGCTACGGACCCGAGTTGTCGATCAATATCGTCAACCATTTGACGCCGTACTCACCAGCCCAAAAGCTCAAGCCGAACTCAACGACTTCGACCAGGAACTGGCGCTTTGCCAACTCGTCGGACCACTCGCCTTCGCCCGAATGACCGGGCTTCGCACTATCACTCACAATGACTGCGCGAACATCGTCGATGACTTTCTCGCCGCCCACCGCAACACCGACAGCGACGCCATAAAATCGAACATCGCCACCAAGAAGACGGGCCGCCCGGCGCGCTCAGCTCGCTAGGCACAACGAAATCACAATGTCGAGCCGGCTGGTCTTCGGGCCCTTTTCGCCTCTCGCAAATCGCGTCGGTGATGGCATCGAAGGACCATTCGTCGCCATCATCGGCGAGGCCGTACGCTGGTTTCCGTTCCACAGCGAGGTGCGGAGACTCGCAGCAGGGTAGTGAGCTACCCGAAGTGCAGGTCACCCGCGGTTCGGCGTCTCAGACGCTTGAGGGCGCGCAACTGCTTGAACCCGTTTCTCGATTGCTTGACTTGTGGCGAGGAGGATTGACAAAGAACAACTTTGACGAGAGCAGGCGAATCGTGGCCTCGGCGGCATGGAGTGGTTACGACATCGCTGTTGCGAGTTAGCTCCGCCTTCGATGCGGCATTGATCTGCCGCGTTCGGTGACGTAATCGGTCCAGTCGCGGGCGGCGAGTTTGGCCCAGGCGGCTGCGTTCTTGGTGGTGATCGCGAGCAGTTCGGCCAGCACGGGTGCGGGCATGTCGCTGGCGAGCTGGAAGAGCGCGGCTTTGCGATGTTCGTAGGGTTTCACCCCGACCGCGACGAGCTGGGTGCGGATGTTCTCGGTGGACAGGTGGGTGCCGGGAAGTCGGCCGGGGAACAGCCAGCCCGTATGGGATGGGGTGTAGCGGCTTTCGCATTGCTGCTCCAGATGCTCGCGGATGAGGTCGTCGAGTAGGGGAGGCATTTGGATGGGGATGGCGGCGAAGACGACATGCACGGCGTGATCGTCGGAGATCGAGATTTGGCTTGATCGCAGGGCGACGATGCGCGAAAGAGGTTGGGCGAACAACAATGTGAGCAGTCCCGCGATGCGGGTTTTGCGGCGGATTGTGTCGTCGTGCAGCAGCCGCCCGACGGCGGCCCACCGCTGGGAATCCGAGACGGTTACCGAGGGAGGTGACCGTGGCGGATCGATGACCCTCAGTGTGGTGTTGATGCGGGATTGGCGTAGCCAGACGAGGAAGGCGTACTCGGCAGTGAGCGGCCTCCGGTGGAGCGCCTGGTAGCGCTCCAGCATCTCCTGTGTCGCTGTCGCCGGAGTGGCGTCGTGGGTGTGCAGAAACGCCATGAACTGAATCGCCACGCGGACGCGACGACGGCAGGCATCGGTCATCGATCTCGTCAGCCGGTTCTCGTGGGAGGCCTTGCGCATCTGGCGCAGTACATGCCAATGCGCGAATCGGCGAACGATGGCGGCGTCTTCGGCCGGAAGCTCGGCTACAACGTCCTCGATCCAGGGCAGCATCCGTTCGACGCGGATGTCGATCGGGCCCAGAACGCCGACCGCGACCAGGAGGCTGCGCAAGTAATCGTGGGCTCGGTCCGAGGGAAGATCGCTGAAGGTGTCGTGGCTGATTTCACGCGTTCCGCAGGCCATGTCGCGAAGGAGCTGCGGGCCGGTACCGGGCTTCTTTCGCAGCCACCAGAGCACCGTCTGTGGGCGGTCGGCGTTGATCAGTTCGTCGAACACGGGCCGTAGTCGGTGATGAATCGTGCCGCTGATCGGGTCGGTGAGCAGCTCGGTGAGGCGCTCGCGTAGGAAGCAGCGGGCGCATCGGTAGAACCCGTAGGGGTGTTCTTCGCGGCCGCATTCGCTGCAGGTGAAGATCGATGCGACACCGGCGCAGGAGGCGCACACGATGGCATCGTCGAGCTGCCACGCCAGTGGCCGCACGGTCTCACACCGCGGGCATTTCTCGGGGTGATAGTGCCGTCTGCGACGGCATGCGACACAGATGCGACGCCCGTGCGTCAGTGGGGTTAGCCGGATGGTGCTTGCACACTCCCAGCAGGCCCGCTGAGTCACTGGTTGTCGTGGGGGCGGCGGATGGTGGCGCGGATGGGTCGCAGGTCGCCGATGCCGGGTCCGCTGTCGTTGACCGCGGGCGCCTCACGGACTTGTTCGGCGACGAGCTCGAGCAGGTCGTTGGGCGTGCACGACAAGATGTCGCAGAGGGCGGCGAGCAGGTCGAGATTGATGCGCTGCGGGGGCTTGGTCGCGATCCGGTGCACCATCTGTCGGGAGATCTCCACGCCACGCTCGTGCAGCGGTGCGACAAGGTCGGTGGTGGCGAACATTCCGTTCTGGGCCATCAGCTGACGCAGGTTCCACCGCAGCACGGTCCTAGTGCTCATCTCCGCCTTCACCTGTCGTCGTGGATGATCCGTAGACGCGGCGCAGCGCCGCCTGCAGTGTTTTGGTCTTGAAGTCGTCGGACACCGAGGTATAGATCGCGGTGGTCGAGGCATACGAGTGCCCCACCTGTTCGGTGACGAACCGCTCCGGATAACCGAACTCGATCAGATGGGTGACATAGGAGTGCCGCAGGCAGTGCAAGGTGAGCTCGGCAGGCAGTCCCGCTTGCACCCGTGCGACGGCGAATCGCCTATCCATGGTCTTGGTCGCCACGCGCCGTCGACGCTCGGTCAGCCAGAGCTCTTGACGGTTCCCGGGGCTGAGGAGTGGGCGGCCGTGGTCGACCCATTGGCGCAGTCCGTCGATCACCCAGTCGAACTCCGGAACGGCGAGCACGGTGCGACGCCTGGGAGAGCTGCCGCGACGTGATTTGGCGTAGCGAACGTGGACGGCGCCGAACGTGCCCCAGGCCGGCATCCGCGAGTTCGGACGCAGGTCGGCGAGATCGAGATAGCACAGCTCGCGGCGGCGTAAACCGAAGGCGTAGGCCGTCTTGATCATCTGTGCGTCGCGCAGCGCCGCGAACGCGCCTTTGTTCCTGGACCGAGCGAGAACATCGACGCGATCATCGAGGAAATCGAACAATGTTTCCAGTTCGTCGTAGGTGAACGGGCGACGCGCGGGCTTGCCCTCGTAGTCGACCAGATGCGCGGCGGTGTTGTAGTCGTGACAGACCTGCGATGGGATCCGTCCGAACCTGTTCTCGCATTGCGCGATCCAACCGTAGCGGCTATCGAGTAGGTAGTCGCAGAACATCCGCAACGACATGTGATAGCCGCGAATGGTCGACGGTGCTTTGCGTTCCGGGCCCGACATCAAAGCGGCCGTGAAGTCTTCGACATCGCCGGCAGTCCAGTCCCACGGAGGCGCCCCGGCGAACTCTGCGAACCGCCGCACCAACGCCAGCCGCGGCTCGATCGTGGCCTCAGCAGCGAGTAGCCGAGACGCCTGTTGACGACCCCACCCAGACAGCATCGCTTCGAAGACTGCGCTGGCCTCGTCCAGGTGAACCACGCCCGAGGCAAGAACCAAGTGCGCCGACCCCGGAACGCTCACAAGAGAACCTCCATCTATCGTCAACTTAGAGTTGTCAATGACAACCGCAAGTTACCACACCTGCGAGCGAAATCCGTCTACCAGGAGGAACACGAAAGTGGTTCAATGAAGCGCATCCGGCGCTGGTCCCATGCGCCAGATATACGCGTCAACTTCAGGTTGATTCGCGACCTTCCGACCCATAGTGCAAGAGGTGTGTGGTCTGTCGGCGGGCTGTAAACGGGGTGTGAGGTGGGCGGCTGGCGGTGGGTGCGGTGGTTGGCGAGTGGGGTGGGTGACGGTGGGTTGAGGGTGGCGACGGTGAAGCGGTCAGGAGGGCGGACGAAAAAAGTCGTGGGCGACGAATGTGGCTGTGGTGGTGGCCTGCACGGCCCGAACACTTCTAAGGTCCTCAACCATGACGGCAGCGAGAACATCCAAGGCGGAGGCCCGGCGCCGGGCTGTGGAAGCGGCTCGGCGCGCCAACGAGGAGCTTGCGGCGCGGGAGAAGGCGAACCTTAAGGACGCGACGATCCTGCTTCACGCGATCGACAAACTCGACGCGATTGGCGAGTGGAAGAAGCAGCGGCGCGCGGAGCTGCGCGCGCAGGCCGACGCGCAGTTGGCGCGCGAAGAAGCTAAACGGGTAGGCGACGATCGCGAAGCGGCGGGCGCGGCCGTCGAACGGATGCGTGAGCGGGGTGAGACGCTGACGACGATCGCCACCAAACACGACCTCGGGATCGCAATCGTTCGCGTGATGGCACGGCATGCGCCGAAAGCGGCAAATCCGGTATCGCGGAACGGTTCGCAGGCACTAGGTCGGAATGTGTCCGGAACGGGGGAGGCGGCGGCGGACGGGGAGGTCGGCCCGGACGCGGGCGAACCGCCGGCCGGAGCGGCGCCAGCGTGACGGTTCGGCGGTGGCGCGGCGACGGAAGTCTCAAGGGTGCGCTACGTCCTGAACCCGACGACAGAAGGGCGCTCGGCGCGGCGTTGCGACGGCGCAGGGCAGCGCGCAAGTTGATGCCGTCGCGGGGACGCTGCCGCGGGGCCGCGATCCCGCACTCCCGCCGGCCTGCTGGGCGCACTGAGCGATGCGTCGCCGCAGCGCGGCTGCGGGGTCGCGGTCGTGTCGACGCGGACGCTGTCTGATGGGGCGTGCGGCGTGGTGCGGTGGCCGAATACGCGGGCCGCGGTGAACGTCGGTGCCGGCTGTTAGGTTCACCGGTCCTTGAGGAGCGCGGCGAGGTTATCGTGGACCGGCTGGCGCACGCCTCGGAGATCGCGCGTTTCACCGCCATGTGGTGTGCGGGCCCACGGTGTCGGACTCGACATCTGGGACAGGTGCCATCGGTGCCGATGGCTAGGGCCGGTTTTATCTCAGGTCAGTCTTCGGTGAACGGCCACGCCGGCTTCGGGCTATGGGGTGACGATGTTGCACCAGAACGGGAAGGTGTCGAGTAGGCCAAGGAAATCGTTGAACGACGCTTCTTGGCCATCGATGGTGAGTTTGTTCTGCTTCTTGGCGTCGTCAAGGGTGATGGTGCCCAGCTGAATATCGTCCAGCGTGGCTTTAGCAGTGTCAGGCTGGCGTTGGCGTTCGGTACCGGCTCGGGAGCGTAGTGCAGCACCGCGTTCTCGACGGTGAGGCCGTACTCCTTATTGAGGTCGGTGAACTTGACGTTGAGCGTGAACGGCGATCACGGCCCGGGTGGGCTTGTCCTTGCCGACGGCCAGGCGGGTGCGTTCGGCGAGATCGACGTTCAGTCGTGCAGTGCGTTCGTCGGTGACGTAGAAGTGCGGGGCCGTGACGTGGGTGACGAGCTCCGGGTGCTTCTGCACCGTCAGGTCTACCAGCGCGGCGTGCCGATTGATCCTCGGCAAGGGCATTGATGCCGTAGGGACGGCCGGTCCACGGCAGCTTGTCGAGGCCGAAGCCCTCGTCGGCAAGCCGCTCAGCGGCGGGCTCCCAGTACACCCGCAGGCCCGCCTCCACGGCGGCTGCCGCCGCAGCGGCCTGGTGACGTGCAGCTTTGGTGTCCAGGGTGATGGCGTCGGTGCCAGCGTGCTCACGCGACAGGAAATCTTCGACCTGCTTGTGGTCGTTGGGTCCGAGCCGAAACTGAATGCCCATCGTGTGAAAACGTCCTCTCGACCTCGGGCGTTGTTTCATGACAGAATGCATGACACACACGCAGACAAAAGCAAGACAGGCAGACGATGTGGGAGCTAACGCGCTCGCCTCGACCGTGTCGAGTGCGATCGAGCGCTTGGGATTGACCTACGAAGAGGTCGGCGACATCGTCGACGCGTCGGCGCGCTCGGTGGCGCGCTGGACCTCGGGACAGGTCGTTCCACAACGACTCAACAAACAACGACTCATCGAACTGGCCTACGTCGCCGACGCGCTGGCCGAAGTGCTTCCCCGAGACCAGGCCAACGTCTGGATGTTCTCCCCGAATCGATTACTGGCCCACGCCAAGCCCGCCGACCTGGTGCGTGACGGCGAGTACCAGCGCGTCTTGGCCCTCATCGACGCCATGGCCGAAGGGATCTTCGTGTGAGCGATGCGCTCGACGAGGACCTGGTGCAGCGCATCGACGCGCGCGGCACCAGCCGGTGGTCGGGCACGTGCGCTCGCTACAGGGGCGCCCACCGTGACCCCTTGTCGGGGAAGGGGCGCGCAGATTCGGCGGAAGATGGAAACCCTGCCGGACTCTTCTCGGCGATCTATCTGGCCGACTCCACGCAAGCGTGCATGGTCGAAGTAGAACGCGCCGCGCGGGCGGCGTCGACGACCCGCGAGAAGATGCTCGAAGCTTCGTATCGACTGCACACCATCGAGGCCACCGACCTGGCCGTCCTGGATCTCATCACCTCTGACGCCCGCGAAGCGGTGGGGCTCGAGGACGACGACATCTATGGCGACGACTGGCCGGCGTGCCAAGCGGTGGGCCATGCCGCATGGTTCCTGCATGTGCAAGGCGTACTGGTGCCTGCCGCCGGGGGAATTGGCTGGTCATCACCGCCTACGAACAACGGACCCGCCCCGGTCAGCTCCACGTCAGCCACAGCGAGGATCTGACACCTATCCGCTACGGAGAACTGCGGCACCCTTAACTAGGGGCGGCGGCCTGCTCCCCGCCCCAGGGGAGCGTCTTGCAGCTCGTTCTTGTTGGACGCTCGCTCGGCTGGGGAATGTTTGTTGTCCTGACCGTGCGAGGATGCCAAATTCACCGGATGCAATGAGCAGACTAATACCGGTAAACCTGCATATTCGATTCCCGCATATTGTCGCATCGACTCGATCGGGTCGTGGGGGACAAGTCAACCGCGCTATGGATATCAGTCGTTATCCACGACGCTTCTCTATGGTGCCAACCGCCGGGTGGTGTTCTGGAATGCATCGGTCCGAGCAGGCCTGGACCGGCAAGCCCGTCATGTATTTGTAGCTTTGCCGATCCCCCGTGATGCTCACCCCTCGGCGATGCAGCCGCCCGTGAAAGAGGACATCTTCACTGAACCCTATGTATTGGACAGTCGCCGTCCGCGTCTCGCCGTCGAAGGTACCCCAATGAAATACTCGCATTGCCGCATAAGCACGCTTCTGCAAGGGATTGCACAAGATCGAACACCTTGCAGTCGATCCCCGCTGTCGTGTGCTCCCGGTGACTGCGCTTGGGCATCAGGCTAACTCTCATATCGTTATAGGCGCGTCAGCGTGGCGCCAAACCGTAACGTTATCGTGCATAACAACACGCCCCGGTAGGTGGCGGGACGCCGCACGGCTTATAGCAGCTGGCTGTCGTTACTTCGTTGTCTAATTAGCATTGAACGCCAGCTCTTCGCGATTGAACGGATCTGTTCAAGCGGTGGACATCTTTCTGCGCCGACGCTGTAATCATGGTTACAACGATCGTCCGATACGGCTATGCGCCGATCATGTTGATAGGCGTCAACGGCGCAGCCATCGCGTTGGCGCACGCCGCGTGGGCAGAGGTCTGCATGGCGGGGCTCATTCTGATTGCGATCGGCTTGTCGTTCGCGGCTGAGCGGGTGTTGCCCTACAGCGATGTTTGGAACGAGCCGATCAGTGACAGTCGGCGCGATGTCGCACATGCTCTGATCAACGAAACGTCGTTGCTGTTGACTGTGCTCGTCGTTCCCGTCCTGGCGATGCTTAATCCATTCAGTGCATGGTGGCCTTCGTCGTTGCCGTTTGTTGTTCAGGTTGTCATCGCAATCTTTGTCACCGACCTTGGAGTCACTTTGGTACATCTGGCAAGTCACAGAGTCGGGTGGCTGTGGCGCTTCCATGCTGTCCACCACAGTGTCAAGCGTTTCTACGGCTTCAATGGCCTCATGAAGCACCCGCTGCACGGAGCACTTGAACTGGCGGCAGGCATCACACCCCTGCTGATCCTTGGGTTGACGAAACCCGTTGCAGAGGTACTCACGGTGGCGATCGCGGTACAGCTTCTGCTTCAGCACTCCAACGCCGATTACCGCGTCGGACCTCTACGTAAAGTGCTGGCACTCAACGAAGGCCACCGTTTCCACCACCTCAAGTGGGCTGGTATTGGTGATGTCAACTTCGGACTATTCACGTTGACATGGGATCACGCTTTGCGCACGTTCTCCTTCGATCCTGACCGCCGTTTTCGCTCGGATGATCTCGGCATGGCGGCAAAACCCAACTACCCGGCGGGATATCTCGCGCAGCTGGCGGAACCGTTCCGGGCAAGTGGCGCATGCAAATTCGGTGCCATGAACGACGATGCGACCGTATCACCCGAGGAAGTCGCACGGTAGGCGATACCGAGACGCTCGGGATTGCGCATCTGAACCTAGCGATGGCGGCACACGGCATACTCAAGGACGTGACGTGGGCTGGCGAGGCGCTGATCGAGCCGGGGCGGCTCGTTTTCCGGGGACGGATCGGCTCGGCCCACAAGCACGCGCACGCAGCCCTTCAGATTGTGACTCTCACTGATGGTGCGGTATCCCTGTCCGACGCCGATGGCCAAAGGCTGTCCGCGTCTGCGGCGGTGATCGCCGCGGGCGCTGCGCACTCTATCGACACCGGCACAGGCTCTGGAGTGATGGTGTACCTGGAACCTACGAGCGTCGTCGGCCGGCAAGTGACGCGTCTCTTCGGCAGCACTATCCGCCCTGATGTCCACGAATGGGTGCGCCTCGGTGCCGGCATCCTCAACATCGATGCGAGACAACCTCTTTCCTCAGCTGCGGATGACGTGATTGCGCGACTGGTCGGGCCGAAGGAGCAGGCGAGTGGCGCGCTGCACCCCAGCGTCGAAGCGGTGGTCGGCATGCTGCCCGACATGCTCAGCGGCCCGGTCAAGCTGACCGACGTAGCCAAGGCGGTGCACCTGTCCGCCGACCGACTCGGACGGCTGATGGCGCAGGAGGTCGGTATGTCGTTTCCCGCCTACGTGCGGTGGAGTCGACTCATTCGTGCGATGGCGGTGGCCCGTGATGGTGGAACCATCACCGATGCCGCACACGCCGCCGGCTTTAGTGACAGCTCCCATGCAAACCGGGCTTTTCACGAGATGTTCGGCCTCGCACCCATCGATGCCCGACGAGGCGTTCGACTCACCTAGCGGTACGCGGTACCGGAGGTTCCGGTATGTTTCGTCCACGCGAATTACGGAGACAGTACGTAGGTGCTGATGCATGTCGTGGGGAGTCGCAGATGTTGAAGTTCGCCGCGGTTGATCGGGATGCGATCACGGCGACGAGGGAATCGGCTCGAAGATCATGAAGCCTCCCGTAGTCACATATCTCGCAACCGATGTAGGGCTGTGGATGTCCCTGCCCGCGTTTGCGCCCGCGCTGATCATTGTCGGCGTCGTGTTCTATATCGCGCGCCGAAATCGTCGTCGCGAACCCGCTGTAGATGCGGGTTCCGCCGAGAATCCCGTCGTTGAGAGGAACGAACGCCCATGACCACTGAACAGCCAGATCTGTCGTGACCCTCGCCCCGGTGGCGCTGTTCGTCCTGCTGGCCGGCTGCGGCTCGACGACGACCGATTCGGCATCGACCAGTCCGTCAGCGGCTCCCACGCCTTCTGCGGCCGGCGCTACCCAATCGCCGCGGGCTCATCAGGCGCCACTTCCCGAAGAAGCCACGATCGTCGAAATCGCCATCAGCGGCGGCACGGTTACCCCGACAAACGGGCAGACCCAGGCGACCATCGGGAAACCGATCGTGCTCCAGGTGACCAGCGACGTTGCCGACCAGCTGCACGTGCATTCTGTGCCTGAGCACACGTTCAATGTCGAACCGCGCCCGGACCAGAATTTCGAATTCACCGTCGACGTGCCTGGTCAGGTCGACGTCGAGCTCCACGATGTCAACCGCACTGTCGTCACCATTCAAGTTCGCCCGTGACCCCACGTGTCGACATCCTTGCCCATGGCGTCGGCGGGTCGACAGATCTCCCTGTACCGCTGTCTTTCGCCTTGATCGGCGCGGCGTGGGCGCTTACGGCGACGTTCGCCGTCGTCGCGCTCGCGTGGAAGAACCCGCGCTTCGACCCGGCGAAGCCGGGCCGCGAGTTACCAGAGTGGGTAACCCGGACCGTCGATAACGCGGTGCTGCGTTGGATCGCTGCGCTAGCGGCACTGACTTTCGCCCTCTGGGTGGCGGCGGCCGCCCTATGGGGTCCACAAGGCAGCGACAATGCGCTGGCCGGCGCGTTCTACGTCCTGCTCTGGGTCGGGCTGGTCGCGGTGTCGGTGTGCATCGGACCCGTCTGGCGCCTGCTGTCTCCCCTGCGCACCGTGTATCGGTTCTGCGGAGTCGTCCGCAAAGGGGACCTTGGACCGCTACCCCGCCCGTATCCGCAACGATGGGGTTACTGGCCGGCGGCTATGGGGCTCTTCGCCTTTGTGTGGCTCGAGCTAGCTGTACTGACCTGAGAGGTTAGGTACGCGGCTGGCTGGTGCTTGACCGCCGAGTGCTGTGTGGCCGCGGTGGTGATTATAGGTGTGCAACCAGCGCGGGTATTCGTCGCAGCGTTGCGCGTCGCTGGTGTAGAGCCGCGCATAGGCCCACTCGTCGGCCAGAGTGCGATGGAAGCGCTCCACCTTGCCGTTGGTCTGCGGCCGGTAGGGCCGAGTGCGACGATGCTCGATATCGCCGAGGGCATCGCGGAAGACGTGCGATCGATAACAGTTCCCGTTGTCGGTCAACACCTTTCGAACGGTGATGCCGCAATCGGTGAACCACGCGTTGGCACGCCGCCAGAAGCCGGCGGCGGTGTCCTTGCCCTCGTCGGCGAGTAATTCGGAGTAGGCCAGCCGCGAATGCGCGTCGATGGCGGTGTGGATGAAGTGGTAACCGCGGACCGGGTTGCCGTACTTGTTGGTCACCCCGCTGCTCTTGTCGGCCCTGGCGTTGCGGTTGCCCTTCGTACGGCCCACCATGCGCCAGCCGCCGCCGGCGGGGATCTTGCCGAGTTTCTTGACATCGACGTGCACCAGGTCGCCGCAGCCTGCGGACTCCATTCGGCGAACGACGCGTCCGGTCGCGCGGTCGAGCCAGCGCAGCTTGGCGATCCGGTAGCGGCTCAGCACCCGATGCACCGTTGAGGGATGAATCCCGAGCAGATAGCCGATACGGGCTGGCCCCCACCGCCGGGTGACGCGCACGCCAATGATGCGCCGCTCAGTGCGTGTAGGTGTGCGATTGGGGCTGTGGTGTGGGCGTGAGCTGCGGTCGGCCATCCCCGACTCACCCTGCTCGCGATAGCGGCCCGCCCACCGCGAGGCCGTGGACACCGACACCTGGAAACGTTCGGCAGCCCGACGCAAAGACCAGCCATCATCGACGACGCAACGAGCCAGCCGCAGGCGACCGGTTTCGGACAAAGGGGCATTACGGTGAGACACGAAGACCTCCGAAGTGAGTTGGTGCGTTCCTAGGCAGTTCGCACTTCACTCGGAGGTCTTCGTCTTGTCACCTCACCACGCCGTCACCAACGTCCGTGGTCAGTACAGCTAGCAAGCCCGGACCCCGGTTCGCTGACGGCCATCAAGCTGTGGCTATTGATCTACGCGGCGGTGGTGGGGATCGGTGCCTGGGTCTTCGGCGCTCGGTGGTTCGCACGCGCTGACCCCTTCGAGGTGTACAGCATGGCCGTGTCGCGGATGTCGCCTTTCCGACGTGCCCGAGGCACCGGACGCGTGGAGTGGGTCAATCCGCTCGACCACCTGCCGACGCTGCCGGTCCGACCTGGAACGGTGGCAGTTCTGGCGGTATTGCTGGGCTCCACGGCGTTCGACAGCTTCTCCCAGTCCCCGACATTTCGGAACTTCGTCGATCGCGCGGCGGCGGCAGTTCCACTCGTGGGGGATGCCGGCGGCGCGACAGCGTTGCGGACGGCGATACTGTTCGTGTTCGTCGCCGTCGTCGGACTGACGTTCTGTGGCGCCGCTCGGGCGACGGGGGGCATCAATCCACAGCAGCGACAGCAACTTCCGGGACAGTTGGCGCATTCACTTATTCCGATCGTCGTCGGCTACATCTTCGCCCATTACTTGTCGTACCTCGTTGAACGCGGGCAAGAGACGATCGTGCGCCTAGCAGATCCTTTCGGGCTGGGCTGGCAGCTCCTCGGGCTTACGCAGGACGACGTCAGCTACATCTTGTCTCAGCATCCCTCGGTGCTCTGGACGATCAAGGTCTCGTGCGTGGTCGTGGGACACATGGTTGCGGTGGTGTCTGCACATGATCGCGCTCTGCGACTGTTGCCGCGGGATCATCAGATCACCGGCCAAGTGGCGATGATGCTGACAATGGTCGGCTACACGTTCGCAGGGTTGTACCTGCTCTTCGGCGGTTGAGGATCACGCGTCCGTAAGCAGAACGTCAAACCATCTACTAAGTTGAATAGTAGATTATCCAGACGTCGGGAGCGGCGCCGCGTATGGGCTGATCCCGGCGAAGGCGCTATGGCGGAATCCTGTCGGGGGATTCCGCCATAGTCATCCCGGGTCGGGCCTTGCCTATGCTCTGCGGGCTGATTGTTTGGACAAAAGTGTGAGCGTTCTCTAGTGTGATCCGTTATCTACGTACCAACTACGTAGATCAAGGTCACCGGAGGACAGTCGCTTTGAGACACGGGCGCCCGCCGCAGATTTTGCGAAGCGTCATCGCTCTACTTACCCTTGCAGTCTTGACGGTGGGTGCCTCCAGCGTCGCGGGCGTGGTCAGCGCAGACCCTGCCGCGGACGCGCTCGCGCGAATGGCGGAGCTCTCGCGACAAGCCGAACAAGCCAGCGAAGAGTTGTATTCGGCTGAATTGGATCTCGACCTCAAAGTCGAGGCGCAGCGAGCCGCTGAGGAGAAACTGGCGGAGGATCTTGGTCGAGCGGAGGCCGCCTCGGCGGATCTGCGTAGTTATCAAGCTGCTGTTGACCGCGTCGCTGTCGCCGAGTACGTCAGTGGACCTTCCGGAAATATCTCTGCGACGCTGGGTGCCGGCTCACCCCAGGAGCTGCTCGACCGGCTGTCTGTGCAGCGAGTGATGTCCGGGCAGATGAGAGACGCGATGACTCAGTTCAGCGCAGCGCGCACCCGTGCTGCCGCGGCCGAAGACGAGTCTCGTGTCGCTGCCGCGCAGGCGCGTGCAGCGACCGATGCCACCGCGAAAGTGCGCGCCGACATTCAACGTCGGCAGGGTGATCTGCGCACTCAGATCTCAAGTGTCGAAGCACAATATGCGGCTCTGACCACGGAGCAGCGCGCCGTTCTCGCTGCGCCCGGACCGCCCCCGCCTTCTGGGGCCGCACCGCCACCGCCGTCCGATATCGTCGCGATGCCGAACCCTGACGGCGCCGTCCCGGGGCCGCCGGCAGGAACCGGCGGCGGAGCTGCAGTAGTGCAGACGGCCTTGAGTCGAGTGGGCTCCCCGTATGTGTGGGGCGGGAATGGGCCCAACGCATTCGACTGCTCGGGACTCATCAAGTGGTCATTCCTGCAGCAAGGCAAATCGTTACCCCGCTCCAGCCAGGCATTGGCCAGTGGCGGCCAGCCTGTGGCGCTGGAAGCCCTGCTTCCAGGCGACATCGTGACCTTCTACAGCGACGCCTCCCACGCCGGCATCTACATCGGCGACGGCATGATGGTGCACGCATCCACCTACGGGACTCCTGTCAAAGTCGCCCCTATCACGATGGCGCCGATCTACAACGCGCGTCGGTACTGAACCTGTGTGGCGACTCGTTCCGCTGGTCGTCGCGCCGTCGCACCTTCACCGCATCGACCAACTACTATGTGGATACGTAATTTGACGAGGTACCACCCCGACGGATAGTTGTGATGAAAGTGTTGGCTGGACACCGAAAGATAGTTGCGCTGAGCGTATTCGCCGTGGTCGGCGTGCTTGTGACCGCATCGCAGACAAGCGCGCTCAAGTCTCGGCTGTCTGACGCAGTGGTGGCTCCCAGCGCTCTGGAGGCTGAACAGAAGCCCAAGGCCGTGCCCGAACCGCCCGCGGTCGACATTCTTCCGCGAACTGGCGCGAGCGATGTTGTGCCTGTCGGCGCGGTAAAGGTGACCGCGACATCAGGCACGCTGACCGACGTGCGCATGCAGAACGAACACGGTCGAGTAGTCACGGGTCGGTTGACGGCGGGCGGCCGCGCCTGGCAGCCCGACGAGCCGCTTGGGTATGGACGGACATACACCCTCAGCGCAACCGGCCAGGGCAGCGGCGCCACCACAGTGACCACTGTCTCGGAGTTCTCCACCGTCTCGCCACAGGCGCAAGTCGGCGTCACACTCGGGATGACCAATGGCGCTTCCCTTTCGGAGGGCGGCGTCTATGGCGTCGGAACTGTCATCGTGGCGACATTCGACAGGGCAATATCGGACAAGGCTGCCGCCGAGCGTCGACTTCAGGTCACCACGGCGCCCAAGATCGAGGGTGCCTGGACGTGGATCAACGACCGAAAGGCACACTGGCGCCCGCGCGAATACTTCCCCTCCGGCACCGAAGTGACGGTCAAGGCCGGTCTCTACGGCACCCCCCTGGGGGATGGCCTTTTCGGTGAAGAGGACAAGCAGGTCAGTTTCCGGATCGGGCAATCGCGGATCGCGATCGCCGACGACACCACCAAGCAGGTGAGCGTCTACGAAGACGGCGTCCTCATACGGACGATGCCGACGTCGATGGGCAGGGGCGGCACGGAAACCGTCGGCGGCAAGACTATTGCGTTCTGGACGCAACCCGGTGTGTACACCGTGATGGAGAAGCAGAATCCCGTCCTGATGGACTCGTCGACGTACGGGCTACCGGTGGATTCCGCGTCCGGATACAAGATCAGCGTCCCGCACGCGGTTCGGATCAGCCCCGACGGCATCTACCTCCACGAGCGTGAGGCAACAGTCTGGGCGCAGGGCAACACAAACGTGTCAGCGGGCTGCCTGAATCTCAGTGCAGAGAACGCCGAGTGGTACTACGAGTTTGCCAACCCGGGTGACGTGGTGGAGATTCGCAATACCGGCGGCGCACCGCTGGAACAGTGGCAGAACGGAGACTGGTCCGTGCCTTGGGAGAAGTGGATCAGCGGAAGCGCCCTGCGCTGACCGACTGTCAGTAGTCGATGAGTCGCACGACGTGCGAGGTCATCCCGCTGGTGCGGACAGGAGCGATCCGCACTTGGGAGCCTGTGAACGGTGACTCCAGCATCTGGCCCTGACCCAGATAGATCGCAACGTGCTGACTGCCGTTGGGGCCGTAGAAAATCAGATCACCTCGACGCATTTCTCCCACAGGCACCCGGCGGTCCTTTTCATACTGCGCGCCAGAGTATTTCGGAAGGCTGATGCCAACCCCGGCAAAGGCGAAGACCATGAGCCCGGAACAGTCGAAACCGACTGTGCCAGCACCTCGATCGACGCCACGGGTGGCCCCGCTGGCGTTCCCGCCGCCCCAGGAATACGGGACACCGAGCTGGGTCATGCCTCGGCGAATGACGAATTCCACTGCCTGCTGGCCGTATACGCGCGGAATCTGCCCAGGAACGGCGGCAACAGAGGGCGAGGGTTCGGCTATCAAGCCAAGCTTGACAAGGAACTGCCGCCCGAGGCTGGCTGTGACTTGTGCGGACGCTGCCGAGATCTGCAGCACCGAGTTGACAATCGCCACCGGATCCGAGAGGTCCGCGGCGGGAACCGCCGGCACGGCGGTGTCCCACTCTGTGCCAGTGACCTGGGTGTCGGGCGCAGAATCCCAGCTACCCGGCTCGGACGGTGGTGGGGTACTGCGGGCCTTCTCGAGTCGCCCCCGCGCCGTCCGCGCTTCGTCGGTGGCAGAGTCGATTTCGCTCCGTGGCGCGATAAAGGCATCCTCGGAGGCGCGCACAGCGTCGACAGCTTCGTCGTAGCGACTCTGCGCCAGACGTTCTGCGATCTCGCGTCGGATTGAGCTCGACGAGCCGCGGATTCGAGATTCGTGTGTTCGGTTCTCGCTGCTTTCAGCTCGTTACGGGCTTCGAGTGAAGGCCAACGCGAGCGTCTGCTGTGTTCGCGCGACGGAAACGACCTCTTCTCGGCTTGGGGCCCAGATCGTGTTCTCCGCGGGTCCACTCATGTACTGCGTGGCGGTGAACTCGTCGACCGACGCTGGGCGTCTTCCATCCGGGTGGTGGCGTCTTGGGCCCGGCTGCGGGCAGTCTGGACAGAAGTCTTGTCGGCGCGGGCGCTTTCGACCTGGACGAGCGCTCTCATGACTGGCTGTGGACAGAGGCCTGCAGATCGGCGAGGCGTTGATCGGCGCGCGCAACATCTCCGCCCAGTCGCGCGATGGAATTGTCCTGCGCTGAGCCGGGTTCTGCAGTGGCGGTGCCGACCCAATTGAACGCCAGCTTTGAAGCCATGGACAGCGCTAGCACCCATCGTGCCGGTCTTTGCGCCGGATCCATTGGGATATACCTTTCGCCTCCGCGGTGAGCCAATCTACTACGCAGCTACGTACGTGGACGCAACGTATATCACTTTGGTCTCTCAATTCACGTTTGTCACAGACCTGGGACCTCGACGCGGGGGTTTAGTGGCCAATTGAATGCGGTGACGCTGTACGTAAGTGGTCCCCGTGCGGTTAACTTGTTAGCGGCGGGCATATTGAAGGAATCATCGTTGTGACGACATTCGCGGTAGGAGTGACGGTGCAGGAGCGGGGCTTTGGAGACCTGGAGTCGGCGGTGATGGATCGGGTCTGGGCAACGGGGGGCCCCGTGTTGGTCCGCACAGTGTTCGATGATTTGGTCGCGAGCCGAGACATCGCGTATACCACGGTGATGTCGACGATGGACAACCTGCATCGGAAAGGGTGGCTCGCGCGGAAGCGGATCGGGAAGGCCTATAGCTATTGGCCGACGATGACGCGCGAGGAGAGGTCGGCTCACCTGATGGCGCATGCGCTGCATTCCGGAGGCGACGCCGATCAGGTGTTGAATTTCTTTCTGCGTCAGATGAATGACGAGGAGTCGGAACGACTTCGGGTTGCGGTGCGCAAGGCGCCTCGGCACCGGGCGTCATGAATTTCGCCCTCTGCATTCT
Organism: Mycobacterium sp. G7A2; assembly: GCF_041902445.1. NCBI lineage: Bacteria > Bacillati > Actinomycetota > Actinomycetes > Mycobacteriales > Mycobacteriaceae > Mycobacterium > Mycobacterium sp. G7A2. Next base: position 1,388,759 of record NZ_CP169251.1, read on the forward strand.
GCTCTACGGCTTCGTTCTGGCCTGGCTATTGCCGCCGGTCCTTGAGAAGGTGACTCGTAGTGGACGCAATCCGCGCCTGTCCGTGGCGGTCTGGCTCACTGCCGTGGGTTGTGCCCTCGCCGCCTGGATGGCGGCCAGCGTCAATGTCATGGCCGAGCTCCTGATCAAACACGCGGCACTGCCCGCGCAACTCTGTGTGGATATGTTTCTCGCGCTCAATCACTTCGGTTGGCGTGGGCACGTCGTCTTTGTCGCTTCCGCGCTTCTTGTCCTGGGAGTGTCCATCTTGATCGCCAAACGTGTCTTCCTGACGTTACGGCGATTTCGGGAGCGAAGCAGTGAGATCTCTAGAGAAGCAAGGATTCTCGGATCAGTAACCGAGCATCCGGGAGTCTTTCTCATCCAGGCCGATCAGCCCGCGGCATATTGCGTAGCAGGGCCCCCGCATGCCGTGGTGGTCAGCACCGGCGCGGTGGCGCGTTTGAAGGAGACCGAGCTTGCCGCTGTCTTGGCTCACGAAAGTGCTCATCTATCGAGCCGTCACCCTCAAATCAAGATGACTCTGCGTGCACTGGCGTCATCAGTGCCGCGAGTACCGCTATTCCGGGCTGCTGCGGCTACCGTCGAGTTCTTGGTCGAAATGTGTGCCGACGACCGCGCCGCCCGTAGCCATGGTCGCGATGCTCTGTTGGACAGTCTGCTGGTTTTCACCGCGCCGTATCGACTGTCGCCCGGCGGCGCTCTGGGAGTCGCCGACCAGGGGTTTACCTTGCGTGCCAGCCGACTCAGCACCTCTGGCGGAGGAGTCGGCGAAACCCTCAACCGTGTTGTGCTGCTGGCATTGATGGCGCTCATCATCTCGGCACCAGCCGTGGTCATCGCGCTCTGCCAAACGTGAAAGTGGGTGGGTGGAGGTGGCGTGAGTGCTACCTCATGCAGCCGTCTGTGTCTTGAAGGCCACGATGTGGTGCATGCGAGGATATGTGCCTACGTCGGAAATGGCGAAAGCGGCTGTCAAAATCGCGGATTTGAGGTCTGGCCGAGGGTCGTGCGTGGCTTGCTCGCCTCCGACAGATTTCAATAACTTCTGCGCCCAGCGGCGCTCGGGCGGACGGTAGTCGGCCAGGAACAGTCGGCCACTTGGTCGTAGAACGCGAAATATCTCACTGAGGGCCTGGGGCCAGAGTTCTTCGGGAATGTGGTGGAATGCGAGGCTTGACACGGCCAGGTCGAAAGCTGCGTCCGGGAACGGTAGATTCTCAGCGCCCGTCACGGTGAAGCCGCAGTTCACGGGAGTGTGATCGTCGGCGTACTGGATGAGCTGCGCGGACGGATCAATACCGACGACGAAACCGCCGCTACCCACGATGGGTGCGAGTGTCGCGGCGAAGTAGCCGGTCCCGCAACCGATGTCGATGACTTTCTCGCCGAGGGTGGCGCGAGATGCTGTTGCGAACTGTCTCCATATCCGTCGCCGCTTGCCGAGGAATTGCAGGTTGGCGAGCATCTCGTACGTGCGTGGGTTGTGGATTATCCCCGCGTGATGTCCGGGTTGGCTGCCGAGCATTCGATGCGAAAGTGACACTCCGCAAGTCTCCTCTTGATGTCCGCGCGCAATGGGTCGTGGCCGAGGCCACCGGCTACTAAGTACAATAGTACGTAGGCGGATAGTAGATGATGCTGTGGGCGGGGCAAGGTGCTCCCGTCGGGGATCGATCGCTCGTGCAGCCGCGTTGTGCAGGTGGATCAGGCGCTCGGTCGTTGGCATGCGCGGGGACTCCGCCTTTGGCGGCTTGTCGCTTGACGCACTTCGACGAGGCTGGCAGCTAACATAAGGTGCAGATATTGTCCGACGGGTAGGAGCCAGGGCGGTGCAGCAGCGGGGATTCGGCGACCTGGAGTCGGCGGTGATGGATCACGTGTGGGGCTACGGCGAAGAGGTCACCGTACGGGAGATCTTCGATGACATGGCTGCTGAACGGGATATCGCTTACACAACCGTGATGTCCACCATGGACAACCTCCACCGTAAAGGCTGGTTGGAGCGTCGACGGGTTGGCAAAGCTTATAGCTACTGGGCGGCAATGACCCGCGAAGAACGGTCCGCTCAACTCATGCGTGACGCGTTTCAGCACGGGGGAGACGTCGACGTCGTCTTGAGCTACTTTCTGCGCCAGATGAACGACGACGAGTCGGAGCGACTCCGTGCGGCGTTGCGCAAAGTCAGTCGTCGCTCTCGTAAATCATGAGCGCGGCACTCTGCCTGCTGGTCTATGGGGCAGCACTGGTGTGGATGGGGCCGCGACTTCTTTCCTGGCTGTCACGCGGTGGTGGAGCGCCTCGGTTGTCGGTCGTGCTGTGGTTGGTGACCATTGTGATCGCTATTGCCGCGTGGCTCGTTGGCGCGGTCGGCATGCTTGCTGAAGTTTTTGGCCCCCACCCCGCCGGCCCTTTGCGCTATTGCATGGACGCACTGCTGGCGCTCAACCATCTGGGGTGGGCCGGCCACGTTGCCATCATCGTGGCCTGCGCTGCCGCATTGATCGCGACGTCAGTGGTGGCGCGCCGGTCGCTGGTCGCGGTCCGTCGATTCTGGCGGCGCAGCCGGGAGCATGCGCACGCCGCGCACATCCTCGGGTCGCCGTCGACACATCCGGGAGTTGTCGTGCTCCAGGAGCGAAGCGCGGCCGCATATTGCGTCGTGGGACGTCCGGACGCGATCGTAGTGACCAGCGCAGCGATGTCGACACTGAACGAGGCAGAGCTGGCGGCAGTGCTGGCCCACGAGCGTGCCCACCTGGCGGGCCGTCATCCTCAGCTCATGATGGCATTACGAGCATTGGCAACCTCGATGCCGAGATTCCCGTTGCTTCCCAACGCCGTTGCAGTGGTAGGTCGGTTGCTCGAGATGTGTGCCGACGATACGGCGGCGCGCCGTCACGGACGTGAGACTGTTCTGGATGGCTTGATTGCTCTCGCGGGAGCCCCTCGAACTGCAGACGGCGCGCTCGGAGCGGCCGACACTGCCGTGCTAGCCAGGGCTGAGCGTCTCGCCGTGCCGGCCGTAGCCGGCGCCCTCCTGCGCGAGCGAATCGCAACGATCTCAGCCCTGGCGGCGGTGGTCCTCGCCCCAGTGCTCATCGCCGTCATCTGTCATTCCTGAGTGGTCGAATGGCGCCCGCCAGAGGCGTTATGCCGAATGAGGAGTGTGGCGATGAGCGCGAGCCCCCCGACGGCGCCGACGAAGATCCACAACGCCGGCAGCGATTCGCTGCGGTTCTCCGACGTATGGGAGTCGTCGTAGGAATGAGTTGTCGGAGCGGCGGGCTGCGAGGTCTGCGCTACTGCGATTGATGGCACGCTGATGGCTAGGCATGCGACTGCGGCGGCGGCCGCCAGCCAACGCTGGAATCTCATCTCACGAAGTAGATGACAGCGAAAAGGGCGATCCACACGACGTCCACGAAATGCCAGTAGTAGGACACGACGATCGCTGACGTCGCCTGGGCGGGCGTGAATTTGCTCATCTTGGTGCGCGCCAGCAGCATGACGAAGGCGATCAGACCGCCGATGACGTGGAGACCGTGGAAACCGGTGGTCAGATAAAAGACTGACCCGTAGGCGCTGCTCGCGATTGTCGTGCCCTCTTCGACGAGCTTGAAGTACTCGTAGCCTTGGCCGAGCACGAAGAACAGGCCCATGAAGAATGTGACCGTGTACCACCGGCGTAATCCGAAGACGTCGCCTCGCTCGGCTGCGAATACCCCCATCTGACAGGTGAACGACGAGGCGATCAGAACGAGAGTCACCGGCACTGCCAGAGTGAGGTTCAACTCAGTCGGAGGCGGTGGCCACTCCTCGGCCTGAGCCCTGGCGGTGAAGTACATCGCGAACAAGCCGGCAAAGAACATCAACTCGCTCGAAAGCCACACGATGGTGCCGATGCTCACCATGTTGGGACGATTGAGCGAGTGCACCCGCGAGGTGATCGCAGTACCAGTTGCCATCGTCCGCCTCTTGCTCGATCAGCTTATCTACGTACTAACTCAGTACTATCTGAGATAGTAAGGCATTGGTGCTAGCGGGTCTGCCGGAGGCTGAATGCGCGAGGAGTTTGCACTCGCCGAATTGATGTGGGAGGTCGCTGACTCATGTCTATCGGATACCGAGCGTTCAACGATGTGTGTGGCACTCAACGCTTCGGAGTCGGTCCATGTCATTCTCGCGTCAGTGCGCGCCTTGGTGCGGTGTCGGATACCGCTGCCGCGGAATCTATTTGACGAGTTTCACGAGTGGTTCGTTACTTCGCCGCCATTGGATCCGTGCGACCCGTGGATGCCCGTGTGGTTGGAGCTCCACCTGGCCGCAATGGACCTGCGCTGTGCCGACTACACGATGGAACTCGGGGGCTATGGGCGGGAAACGTTGTGCTATTTCATCCTCGATGACGCCGGCGCCGCGGACGCGCCGCACGGCAAGCAGGCAGAGGTCTTACGTCAATGGCTTGGTGCTCACAGGCCAAGTCCGGCACTGCGCGCCGATCTCGTTTCTAGTGGATTTGGATATCTGCTCGACGGCTGGCGCAGGCCATCTTCGGACGACTCAGGACTCCGCGGTGAGGCGTTGGAGTAAGGGCCGCAGATCCTCGGCAAGTACCGCCGTCAAGTACACCGCAGCCACCCGATGTTGTCTGTCGAGGACGACGGTGGTCGGCACGACGCTGGTCGGATAGCGGCGCCCAAACGCGATGAGTGAGCGCATCTCGGGATCGAATATCGATGGGTACGTCACATTGCGATCGGTGACGAAATCGCGTGCCGATTCACGGTTGTCGCGAACATTGATCCCGAGAAATTGAACGCCACGTCTCTGGAACTCGGCGTGGACGGTCTCCAGTTCCGGTGTCTCCGTGCGGCAGGGTGCGCACCACGACCCCCACACGTTGATCACGACGATGTCGCCGGCGAAGTCGGCCACGCTGACAGTGGCGTCGTTCATCAAGTCGGGACCGGACATTGCGCCAATGGATCCACGGTCCGTCGGCGGGTCGTAGAACAACACGGTTTTTCCGCCGGGCGAGACGAAGTCGAAGCTTCCGCTACCCGGCGATGTCTGTCCGGACTCCGTGCACGCGGCAAGCACCACGGTGGTGACAGCCGCGGCGAAGAGGGTTCGGAATGGGCGTGGAAGCGAGAGCATCCATCTCCTGTATCCATCTGACGATAGGGGCTTTCAACCCCAGACGTTTATCTACTAAGCTCGATAGTAGATGGACGGGCTGTGAATACCCGGCCCGTAGCTCTGGAGGTCGGTGTGGCACTGGATGTCTCCGCTATCGGTGAGCTTGAGGCCCGGCGTCCGTTCCCGGCGCGGATCGGCCCCAAGGGCAACTTGATCTACAAGCTGATCACGACCACCGATCACAAGCTGATCGGCATGATGTATTGCGTCGCGTGCTTTGCGTTCTTCCTCATCGGTGGGTTGATGGCGCTGTTCATGCGCACGGAGCTCGCTTCTCCCGGCTTGCAGTTCTTGTCGAACGAGCAGTTCAACCAGTTGTTCACGATGCACGGCACGGTGATGCTGCTGTTCTATGCCACCCCGATCGTGTTCGGGTTCGCGAACCTGGTGTTGCCGCTGCAGATCGGCGCTCCGGACGTGGCGTTCCCGCGGCTGAACGCCTTCTCGTTCTGGCTGTTCCTGTTCGGTGCGTTGATCGCCACCGCGGGCTTCGTCACCCCTGGTGGTGCTGCCGACTTCGGCTGGACCGCCTACTCGCCGCTGACGGACGCGATCCACTCGCCGGGTGCGGGTGCTGACCTGTGGATCATGGGTCTGGCCGTCGGTGGTCTGGGCACCATCCTCGGGGCGGTGAACATGATCACGACCGTGGTCTGCATGCGGGCTCCCGGTATGACGATGTTCCGGATGCCGATCTTCACCTGGAACATCCTGGTGACGTCGATCCTGGTGCTGTTGGCCTTTCCCATCTTGACGGCGGCCTTATTTGGCCTGGCCGCCGACCGCCATCTCGGCGCCCACGTCTATGACCCCGCCAATGGCGGTGTGCTGTTGTGGCAGCACTTGTTCTGGTTCTTCGGGCACCCCGAGGTGTACATCATCGCGTTGCCGTTCTTCGGCATCGTGAGTGAGATCTTCCCGGTGTTCAGCCGCAAGCCGATCTTCGGCTACACGACGCTGATCTACGCGACGCTGGGCATCGCGGCGCTGTCGGTGGCGGTGTGGGCGCACCACATGTACGCCACCGGTGCGGTGCTGTTGCCGTTCTTTTCGTTCATGACGTTCCTGATCGCCGTGCCCACGGGTATCAAGTTCTTTAACTGGATAGGCACGATGTGGAAGGGGCAGTTGACGTTCGAGACACCGATGCTGTTCTCGGTCGGCTTCATCATCACCTTCTTGTTGGGCGGTCTGTCCGGCGTGCTGCTGGCGAGTCCGCCGTTGGATTTCCAGGTGACGGATTCGTATTTCGTTGTGGCCCATTTTCATTACGTGCTCTTCGGCACCATCGTGTTCGCCACCTATGCGGGCATCTACTTCTGGTTCCCGAAGATGACGGGCCGGCTGCTCGACGAACGCCTGGGCAAGGTGCACTTCTGGCTGACGTTCATCGGCTTCCACACCACGTTCCTGGTGCAGCACTGGCTCGGCAATGAGGGGATGCCCCGGCGCTATGCGGACTACCTGCCCACCGATGGGTTCACCACGCTGAACATCATCTCGACGATCGGTGCTTTCATCCTGGGTGCGTCGACGCTGCCGTTCCTGTGGAATGTGTTCAAGAGCTGGCGCTACGGCGAGGTCGTCACGGTCGACGACCCCTGGGGCTTCGGCAACTCGCTGGAGTGGGCCACCAGCTGCCCACCGCCGCGGCACAACTTCACCGAGCTGCCCCGGATCCGTTCGGAGCGTCCGGCATTTGAGCTGCACTACCCGCACATGATCGAGCGGATGCGTCGAGAAGCGCACGTCGGCCGTGCCCACGGACCCGAAGACGGCGACGTGACGAGGATCGACGACGTCGAAGTCCGAAGCTGACCGGGTCGGACAAACAGGCGTGTGCCCCGCTAACGAGCGCATAGACATATGCGCATATATGCATGTATTGTGGGTTCGGTGACCGTGACGGGAGGTGTCGGGTGAGCGGCTTCGAGCATGCAGACGCGAAGGCCGTCGTCATTTTCGCCGACATGTCAGGCTACACCGCACTCAACCGAGGTCCATGGGGATCACCGCGCTGCGGAACTGGCAGATCAATTCGGCTCCATCGCGACGGAAGTCCTGGGCCCTGGCGATGCTCTCATCAAAACCATCGGCGATGCCGTCATGGTGACAGCGCCGGATGCCCACGCGGCTCTTGCCTATCTCACTCGTCTCGGCGAGGCGGCCCGTCGCACTCCCGGCTTCCCGTTGGTACGTGCCGGCCTCAGCGAAGGCCCGGTGATTTGGCGCCGCGGTGACATCTTTGGTGCCACGGTGAATACCGCAGCGCGCTTGGCTGGACTCGCCCACGGCGGACAAGTCGCGACGACACGCGACGTCGCCTCGCGTGCCTGTGTGCCTGCTGACCTCGTGAGGGACATCGGCTCGACCACCATCCGTAATGTGCGTGCGCCCGTCGATGTCGTCATCATCGACTCAGGGTCCAGCCACCAAGATCACGTCGACCCGGTCTGCCGCGTACACCTTTCGGCTGACGCCAGGCATTCAGCGGCGACGCATGAGGACCGCTTGTACTGGTTCTGTTCCCCGCTCTGTGCTGAGCAGTTTGTCCGGCGGCCGCAAACGTATGTGCCCGAGGGAGCTGCCGTCTCGGCCCTGCGTGACAACGCCGAATCTCCGTGTTGCTGAAACACCGCTGATCTTATCGACACACCGCGGTTGCGCCGCCGCTCACGGTGTTGTCCGTGCTACACCTACCTACGTACTGAAGCAGTAGAAGCGATGACAGGTCGGTGGCGTCGCGGCTGGAATCGAGTGGTGTAGTGGCTCAATCGTTCTGCTGGAGGTTGTTGGCGACCGTCGTCGCCGTGAGTGGATCCCTGACCGTGACCGCCGGTGTCCAGGCTCAGCCCGACACGAGCTCGTCCTGTGCCTCCGTTGATGTCCAATGTGTGTTGCGTGATCGCTTCGCCGCCGCTGAGCGATACATCGCCACCCGGCCAGGAACAGTAGGATTTGTCCTCCGGGATCGCGCGACGGGGGCTCGATATCGCAATGCCGAGGCCGGCACGCCGATCTGGACCGCGTCGACGATCAAGCTTGCGATGGTCGCTGACCTTCTTTCGCGCGAACAGGCTGGTGCCCTTCGCCTGCCCGCCGCCGACCGGCAGCAGATGGCCGACATGCTGCGCAGTTCTGATAACGCTGCGGCTGACGCGCTGTGGTCTCGCTACGGTGGTTCGATACAGGTGTTCAACACCAATTTCGCGCGCTATGGCATGCCAAACGTGCGACCACAGCCTGGTTTTGGTGATGTCTATCCGTACTGGGGATATCAGAAGGCAACTGCCGACGATTTCGACGGACTGATGAACTACGTCCTGACCAAGCTCACACCGGCGAACGCAGCCGCCGTCGTCGCCGAGATGCAACGCGTCGTCGGTGATCAGCAGTGGGGAGTGTGGGGAGCGGGAAAGGCCATGAATCCCGGGAGTAAGAACGGCTGGTCCCAGGAGGAAGGTGGATGGGTCGTCAACTCCGTTGGCTTCGCCGGACCACAGCAGCGATACACGTTGGCCATCATGAACTCACTCGGCGGCGAGGGCGGATACGAGGACGGGGTCACTACGACCACCGAACTCAGCCGAATTCTCTTGAGTCTTTAAACGGATCAGACGGGCGCCGCCATAGCGCCGACTACGACCCGCTCAGTTCCCGCCGATAGGGATCAAGGAGTTGGTCTACTGGCGCATAGTCATCGGTGAGCACCCGGGCATTACCGATCCACGTCGAGAGTTCGGCACCAGCTGTCGTGATCCACTGCGTCTGGCGGGTGTCCAAGATGCTCTGTATCGCGCGACGGTCCACGGGGCGATCAGAGGCCACTACGACCACATTCCCGCCGTTGGGTTCCGCCGAATTCATGCCGATGTCGTTGGGTTCACCGCTGAGGACGACATGGTCGAAAACCTCTGTGAGTGTGGCAACTTCAGCGCGGGCGAATGCCATGCTGCCGTAGTCGATAAGGTTTGCGACGTAGATGCCATCCTGCTTGAGGACCCGGCGTACGTCGGCAAGCGCCTCCACAGTAGTCAGATGCCACGGCACACTGACGCCGCCGAAGGCGTCACCGACGATCAGATCGCGGCTGTCGTCGGCAAGTTGTGCCAGCCCGCGCCTACCGTCCTCGACGCGGACCTCAATACCCGAGTCGGAAACCAATCCCAGCTGTTCGCGATCGATGTTCACCACACCACCGTCGATTTCCGAGACGAGGCTCTGGGTTCCCGGCCGTGAGTCGGCGAGGTACCGCGGGAATGTTAACCCGCCCCCACCGAGGTGGTGGGCCTGAAGCGGCTCGCCTGCCGGGAAGGCCCCGTCGACAACCGCTGCGAAGGCGCGGATGTACAGGAACTTCAACAGTGTCGGGTCCAGTACATCGACGTAGGAGTGACGCGCACCGTCGAGGACGAGCGTGCGGCCAGTGTTTCGTTCGGAGTCGGAAAGAACCCGGGCGCAATGGTATTTGGTCTCCACATCGCATCCGCCAGGAGCCGTATAGCCGGCCAGTCCGGCGCCGAAGACAGCGATGGTGAGCACGATGGCGGTCCTGGTGTTCCAGCGGCGTAGGCGCCATTCGATGAGAATGCCACCGAGAACCAGCAGGAGGCCGAGCCCGATGAGAATGACACTGACTGGCACTCGCGAAATGAACACGAACCCCGTGAGGACGGTGCCCGCGATAGCGCCCATCGTGCCTAGTCCGGAGAGTTGTCCCACGACGGTCCCGGTCTGCGCCAGGGTGAGCAGGCGCATCTTGGTCACCATCGGAGTCACCGCGGACAGCAGAGCGCCGGGCACCAGGATCGCCAGCGCAGCGACGAGCAGCAGCGTCGGAGGCGCCCATTCGGCCGCCATCCGAATTCCGGCCGGCGTGAACGCCACCACGGCGCCGGATACTCCCAGAGACAACCCGAGGTAGCGGCGAGGATCGCCGCGGTCAGCAAGCCGTCCTCCTGCCCAGGAGCCGAGAGCAATTGCTGCCAAAGCGATCCCGATAACCAGTGTGCTGGTCTCCAGCGTCAGCCCCAGGTAGGGCGCCAGCAACCGCAGCGCGGTGATCTCGACGACGAGCACCGCGGCCGACGAGGCGAATACAAGGACCGCCGCAGTCCGCGCACCGATGCCGGGTAGTGCCGCAGAGGAAGGAAGGTTAGCGCGATCGGGGTCGGGATCGTTCACGGCGTCAACGTCGGCATTTTTTCGTCAACGCTGATCGCGCCGTTCGCTGTTGCTGATCTCTAGCTGTTGTGGCGCTGAGGATTCAACCGCGGAGCAGCAGTCACACCCGTCATCTGGCGAGCCCTGAGGGGCAGGTTCGATCAGGGTCAACGGCAGCGATGAGCGTTGCGGTGCGACGACGGCAGGACCGCAGCACGCGTCAATGGGGGTAGGCGCCTGACCGATATTGAGGTGATGCGCTGCCGAGTTGTTAACGGGCGCCGCTGTCAACCCGGGCAATGATGGGGTGCGTGCAGCTCGAATTGCGTTTAGGATCACCAGAATTTCGGCAGCCTCATGGATGAACACCACGGTTGCTAGTCCGAGCACGCCGAACGCCGCCAACGGAATCAAAGACCCGATGATTGCCATCGAAAAGCCGATGTTCTGCACCATGATTCGCCGTGCACGGCGGGAATGGGCCAGGACCTGCGGGAGGTGGCGCAGGTCCTCACCCATCAGCGCGACATCAGCGGTCTCGATGGCGACGTCAGTGCCCATCGCCCCCATCGCGATCCCGATATCGGCAGTGGCCAAAGCTGGGGCGTCATTGACGCCATCTCCGACCATGGCGATGGGGCGACCGCGCGACAATTCGCCGAGCATTCGCGCCTTGTCCTCCGGCAGGAGCTCAGACTCGACTCTCGTGATCCCCGCATCCCTCGCAAGCGCCTTGGCGGTCAGCGCATTGTCGCCGGTGAGCATCGCCACCTCGATACCGATCTTGCTCAGCAGTCTCACCGCCTCGGGAGCTTCGGGGCGAAGCTCGTCGCGTACGGCGATCGCAGCCTGCGTTCGGCCGTCCCGTTCGAGCACCACCACGGTCGCGCCGGCACCCTGCATGCGGGCGACGTCATCGGCGAGGGAGAGCGGGGCTACCCAGCTGGGTTTACCGAGTCGCAGTTGCGCTCCGTCGATGCGGCCCTCGATGCCGTGGCCGGCGATCGCGGTGACGTCGGAAGCGGGCGGCACGTTGGTTGTGGCAGCCAAAATCGCTTGTGCGAGAGGGTGTTCGCTGCGTGATTCGAGGGCTGCAGCTGCCCGCAAAGCCTCCGATGCGGTCGTCCCTTCGACGGTGACGACCTCCACCACTTGAGGCTTGTTCCGCGTCAACGTCCCGGTTTTGTCCAGGGCGACGACTTTGATGCGCCCAAGTTCTTCGACCGCGGCGCCACCCTTGACAAGGGCCCCCTGGCGGCTGGCGGCACCGATGGCCGCCACCACCGTGAGAGGAACCGCAATGGCGAGCGCACACGGTGAGGCGGCGACCAGAACCACCAGCGCCCGCTCGATCCACAGCATCGGGTCACCCAGTAGCGCCCCGAGGGCCGCGATGGCTGCGGCCAGCGCCATGATGGCCGGAACCAGGGGGCGTGCGATCCGATCCGCCAGTCGTTGCCCGACGCCCTTGCGCTCCTGCGCTTCCTCGACGATATGAACGATGCGGGCAAGAGAACTGTCGGCGGCCAAGGCGGTGACCTTGACCTCGATCGCTCCACCTCCGTTGATCGCACCTGCGTAGACATCGCTGCCCGGGCCAGCCTCCACAGGGACGGATTCACCGGTGATGGCTGACAGATCGAGGCTGGTCCGGCCTGTAGTGATCGTTCCGTCGGTGGCGGCGCGTTCGCCCGGACGCAGGACCATGACATCACCAACGACGAGGTCCTCCGGCGACACCACCACTTCGTGACCGTCGCGGATGACAGAGGCCTGCGGAGGCACTAGTGACAACAGCGCGCGAAGACCCCGGCGGGTACGGGTAACGGCGTAGTGCTCCAGCCCCTCGGCGATCGAGAACAAGATGCCCAAGAGGGCCGCTTCTGCAATCTGGCCGAGAGCAATGGCGCCGATCGCGGCAATGGTCATCAGTGTCCCGACCCCGATGCGGCGGTGCCATGCGTTTCGAATCGCGTCGGGGACAAACGTCGATGCCGCGACGACCGCGGCGATCAGCTCGGTCGCCAACGCTATGCGCTCATAGCCGGCGGGCCCGATCAGCCAGCCGACGGCGAGCAGCGCCGCCGCGGCGGCTGACATTTGCAGTTCGCGGACCCGCCAGAGCCGTTCGGGCCCTGACTCTGGATCCTTCACGTCGGTCGCGCAGCATGCATCAGACATGATCAACCTCCTCGGCGCGTATCGGAGCCAGTACTGCCGCGGCGAGCTGGCGGCCACGTTCGGTCAGCCGGTACATCACCAGCTTGCCGCTGCGCCGCGAGGAGACCAGGCCGGCGATCTTCAACTGCCTCAGATGGTGGGAGACGAGATTCTGTGCCAACCCGACTACCCATGCCATGTCGCAGACGCACAGCTCGTCCCCGTTGCTCAACGCGGTCGCAATGGACAGACGTGTGGGATCGCCCAGGGCGCGGGACGCCGCGGCGGCGGACTCGACCGCCGCCAGGTTGGGGAGTGATGCGCGGATTGATTCCGCGTGAGGCAGATCGAGGCAGAGGAGATCGCAACTGTCCATTGACTCGGTCATCTCGACATACTAACGGACGTTGTAATGACTTTCTAGGGTGTGCGGTCCGACGAGGAATCCGGGTCAGTGGCTGAAGGATTGTGCAGACGTTGCAGAAAGGCGTTGTACGCCGCCAGGTCTTCATCATGGGTTCCGCCTTCGATGTCGTGCCGCACTGCCGTCTTCTCCTCGTCCCGCCGCCATCGAATGGCGAAGATCAGGACCGTCAACAGTGCGATGGGCTCCCCGTATGACCAGGCGAGGGCCCCGGCGACGGCCTGGTCTGCGACGGGATCGATGCCCCATTCCGGAGGCGGCGAAGCGAAGGTAGTCGTCAATGCCCGTGGCGCCATCATCAAGATCACGCCGATGAACACGTGCAGCGGCATCTCCAGGAAGATGTCGAAAAATCTGCCCAGGTTCGACTGCCGCACCGGAAGTGGATCCGCAGACAGGATTGGCACGATGAACAAGATTCCGGAAGCGAGGAAGAACGCTTCCAGGGCAGTGTGGCCGATCCACGACGACGCCACGACGTCGAAAAGGCTCGATAAGTACAGGCCGTAGTAGCTGAACAGGAATAGCGGGATCGTGACGCCGGGGTGTAGCAGGATCCGCGCAGCTCGGCTGCGCAATGCGCCGAGGGCGACGATGAGTGCGAACCGGCCAACACCGTGATGGGGCGTCGACCTGAGCAGCAAGGCCCCCGGGCTGCCCAGCACGAGCAGCGGCGGCACCAGGATCGACAGCGTCAGGTGCTGAAACATGAAGGCGCTGAAAAGCCGAAATCCGTATCCCTCGATCGCCAGCCCGGTGACCGCCGCCAGGGCGAGGCATCCGCAGAGGAAGCTCACCGTGCGCGGCCAGGGCCACGGCCGCTCCAGCCTGTGCAAGCGAAGTACACCAACAAGGTAAAGGGTGGCTGCCAGGGCGGCCAGCGCCGGGAACAGCGGGACGGCGGTCGGGTACCAACCGATCAACGTGCCGAGTGTGGGCGGCTCTAACGGGAGCGTGCCAAGGCCGTCAAACATGCGCGGCGAAGCCGGAGGACGTGGAATCGGCCACGCTGCAGCCTCCCGATCGCAATCTACTAACGAAGTACGTAGGACAGACGGTACCTGTCTGCGCTGGGATGTCGCACTGCGGTGTTGGACAAGAACTTGCCAGTGTTCGTAATGTTACTAACCTACGTAGTAGATACGTAGACATTCTGGTGAGGACACTCTTTGGGCGTTCGCAGTCACGGCGTGACGTGTTGGAGGCGGCAGTGAACGATTTCACCGAGATCGCCACCACTGGGCCGGTGGCGCTCGCCCTCCTGGTGTCTGTATTGGCGGGGTTAGTGTCGTTCGCATCGCCGTGTGTCGTGCCGTTGGTGCCGGGCTACCTCTCGTACTTGGCCGCGGTGGTCGGCGTCGATGACCGGTCGGCCGACCGCGCGTCCAGAAGCGCTCGACTCCGCGTGGCGGGGGCGGCCGCGCTGTTCGTTGCGGGATTCACCGCCGTCTTCCTGCTCGGAACGATCGCGATTCTCGGGCTGACGACGTCCGTCATCGCCAATCAGATTCTGCTGCAACGTATCGGCGGCGTCGTCACCATCCTCATGGGATTGGTGTTCATGGGGTTCGTCCCCACTTTCCAACGGGACATCAGATTCACCCCTCGATCCTTGTCCACGGTCGGCGGTGCCCCTCTGCTCGGAGCAGTCTTCGGTTTGGGGTGGACACCCTGTCTGGGGCCGACGCTCACCGGTGTCATCGCCGTAGCGTCGGCGACCCAAGGCGCGAACATTGCTCGCGGAATGGTGCTCGTCATCGCCTACTGCATGGGGCTCGGCATCCCATTTCTCTTGCTCGCCTTGGGTTCTGCGAGTGCAATACACGCTCTGAGTTGGCTGCGCGACCACACGCGCACCATCCAGATCGTCGGGGGAGTGATGCTCGTCGCGGTCGGTGCCGCGTTGGTGACCGGACTGTGGAATGAATTCGTCACGTGGGTCCGAGACGCATTCGTCACGAACACGACGTTGCCGATATGAAACGCGCTCGCGCCTTGGTGCGTAATACGTGGCGCACACTCACCTCGATGGGTACCGCACTGGCCCTGCTGTTTTTGTTGGCTCTTGCAGCGATTCCCGGGGCGTTGTGGCCGCAGCGCCCCGTCAGCCCGACGACCGTAGACCGCTACATCGCTGACAATCCGAATCTCGCCCCATGGCTTGACCGCTTGCAGATCTTCGACGTGTTCTCCAGCGTGTGGTTCACCTCGATCTATGTCCTGCTCTTCGTATCGCTAATCGGCTGCCTGGTGCCGCGGTTAATCGATCACGCGCGCAGTCTTCGCGCCACGCCCGTGCGCGCTCCGCGCAACCTCAGCCGACTCCCCAAACATCAGAACCCCGCTGTTATAGGGGATCCGCAGACGGTCGCCGACGAGATGTCGCGCCGACTCCGCGGGTGGCGCACCGTCTTACGCAGAGACGGCGATGTTCTAGAGCTATCCGCGGAACGCGGCTATCTGCGCGAAGCGGGGAACCTCGTCTTTCATTTCTCGCTGATCGGCCTCCTGGTCGCGATGGCAGCGGGCAAACTCTTTGCCTACGAGGGAAACGCCATCGTGATCGCTGACGGACGGCCCGGGTTGTGCTCAGCGTCGCCCGCCGCGTTCGACGCGTTCCGGCCAGGAACTACCGTTGACGGCACATCGCTCTATCCGATCTGTCTGAGAGTCAACAACTTCGACGCCGAGTTTCAACCCAGCGGTCAGGCGACCTCATTTTCCGCGGACGTCGAGTATCAGGCGGACGAAGACCTTATCAACGGCACCTGGCGGTCCTACCCGCTACGGGTCAACTACCCCCTTCGGGTCGGCGACGTTCGTGTCTACCTCCTGGGGCATGGCTACGCGCCAACCTTCACGGTCGTCTTCCCCGACGGGCAAGAACGAACCCAGACATTGCAATGGCAGCCCGAAGAGCTGCAGACGCTGTTGTCCGCGGGCGCACTGAGATTCGATCCTCCGGCCGGTACGTTCCCTGATCCTGGCGAGCGACGCAAGAACCAGATCGCGATTGAAGGGCTTCTCGCGCCTACGCAGCAGCGCGACGGCACGCTCTTGTCGTCAGCATTCCCGGCCGCGAATGACCCCGCAGTGGCTATCGACATTTACAAAGGTGACACGGGGCTCGACACCGGTAGGCCGCAATCAATCTTCGCGCTCGACAGACGCATGATCGACCAGGGCCGCCTCGTCCGGATGGCGCGCGTCAATCTGAGTCTCGGAGAGCAAACGCGACTCGACGATGGCACCATCATCAGATTCGACGCCGTCACAGATTTCGTGAGCCTCCAGGTCTCCTACGACCCGGCGCAGGTTTGGGTGCTGGTCTTCGCCATCACGATGATGGGGGGACTTCTGGTGTCGCTGGTCGTCAGACGCCGACGATTGTGGATCAAGATCCGGCAGGGACTGGATTCGGAGCACGCCGAGGTCGAGATGGGGGGATTGGCGCGCACCGACAACGCGGGCTGGGGCGAGGAATTCGATCGACTCGTGGAACGGGTGACGGCCATGCCGGCGGATACCCGCACTCCTGCAGTCGCTGAGCGACGCTCGCTGACGTAGAAACATATAGACATATGCGAATGTCACTATGTATGGTGTGGTGAACACGGAAGGGCAAAACAGCATGAGCACGTCGTCACGGTGGACGCGGAACAGACTGAAGTTTCTCCTCGCCGGGCCATTGCTGGAGGCCGGCAATCGGTTCATGCTCGGTCGCCCGCACCAGCGCCTCGCCCAGGAGGTCGCGGCCGAGCGGCCGCGCAGAGTGCTCGAGCTTTGTGGCGGTACCGGCTACGCGTCACGGTTGGTCGCCGAGCTCAGGCCCAATACAAGAATTGATTCGATTGACATCTCGCCGGAAATGCTCGCCGTCGGCCGCTCTCAACTGCGGCGCAGCGGAGTTGGCAACGTCACACTTCACCGAGGAGATGCTGCGATACTCCCATTCCCCGACAACACCTTCGACGTGGTGATGAGTGTCTTCGGCTGGCATGAATTACCCACGGATACCCGCCGCGAGGCAGTCAAGGAGTCCGTTCGGGTGCTTCGACCCGGTGGCGCCATTATCGCGATCGATCACGACGCGCCGCCCAAACTTGGCCGGGCTTATCGGGCGTACATCGGACTGATTGAGCGCGCGCATGCGCGAGAGGTTCTGGGGAGCGGCCTTGCGGATCTGTTCGTCGACCATCGCCTCGTCGTCACTAACCATCACCCTGCCAGCAGCTGGTCCGTGCCGTTTCAGATCGTCCGCGCCGAACTTCGCGACCCGCGAATGAATTGAGTCGTACAGAGGAATGGCAAGCAAGCGACTTTCACCGAAAGGCGGCAGACACCATGATTCGACCCTCAGCTCACGTTCGTGAACTGTATGACCGAGAGATGGGCTCGGCCAGAGCAGCGGCTTCAACCGATGACCGCTGGCTGCACCTAGAACGTGCTCACATCGTGTCGCAGCCCTACCCCTGGCTTCACACGCGCAACCACGCTGCGATGCTGTATCTCGCGGTGTGCCAGCGGGATAGGCGCGAAGCACTCGGACAACTGCTCCGGGTGACCGTGGCGGCGCCAGGCTCGCTGAGCGGGCGCTATCCTCCGGGAAACACCGGCCGGGCCACCGTCGGCCTGATGACTCCCATGGCGATTCCGCCCGACCTGATGGCGGAACTATCGGGACGAGCGACGAACCGCCATCCGGCAACGGCGTTGGAGCCGCCAAGCAACCGTTAGGTAAGGCGTCTTTGAGTTCGGTTCTATTCGCGGTCTGCCTCAGTGCCGGAACGCTGGTGCTGGGTTTGGTGGCATTCGGACCATTGACCATGCTGATCTTCACTGTGGGATTCGCCGGCGGGTTGGTGTTATGGCTGGTGACACCATCCAACGGAAACTGGGCCGATGTGAAGGCGCCATACTGGATCGCGTTGTTCTTGTTTGTCCTCCACCGCGTCGAGGAGAAACAGTTCGGCTTCTTCGACTTCCTATCGAATGTCACTGGGGCCAGCAAACCTTCGACACTGTCGCCGACGGTCCTTGCGTTGGTGATCGTTTCGGTCGGCGCGTGGTCATTGATCCCGCCGTTGATGAAGCGCGAGAGCCCATTCGGAACTTATCTCGCGTGGACGTTCTTCACTTCCATGGGCATCACCGAGTTGGCCCATTACCTCGTCTTTCCGTGGTTGAACGATCGCGTGTTCGCCTATGTTCCTGGCATGTGGACGGTAATCGTGCTTGCTCCGGTCGCTTGGTGGGGCATGAAGCGACTGGCGCTCGGACGCCGATGATCGTCACCATGGTAGAACTATCTACGTAGATACACCGTAGATCGCTCCGCGTGCGAAGTGCTACGGAGCGAAAGGAAACGCACCATGAACCCAATGACGCGAATTTTGCTGACCGCCTTCCTCGCCATAACGGTCGCCATTGGCGCGGGTGTGTACTTCTCGACCCGGGACGGGGGATCTGCACCGACGTCGCAGGCAGAAGGCGGGCCGCAGGTGGTCCGCGAGAATAGCCATCGCCTGAGCTCGGCTCCGGACAGCGATGTGACGTTTGTCGAGTTCCTCGACTTCGAGTGTGAAGGCTGCCGCGCAGCCTTCCCTGCCGTTGAACAACTGCGCACCCAATATGGCCAGCAAGTCAACTTCGTTGCGCGCTACTTCCCGATGCCCGGCCATTTCAACGGAGAGCGAGCAGCCCGCGCAGTCGAGGCGGCCGCCCAGCAGGGCCAGTTTGAGGCTATGTACAAGAAGATGTTCGAGACGCAAGACCAGTGGGGCGAGAAGCAGGTACCGGCTGACGACGTATTTCGCGGATTCGCAACGGAACTCGGCCTCGACATGGCCGCGTGGGACGAAGCCTACAACGCGCAGGCCACGCTCGATCGGATCCAAGAGGATGTCGCAGACGGCACGGCACTCGGCGTCCAGGGCACACCCACCTTCTTCCTCAACGGCGAGCAACTGCAGATCCAAACTTATGCAGACCTCGGCACCGCGATCAAGGAGGCACTCTCTAAATAGAACCAGCTCGGGATGCAGTTCACGCGTGATCAGCTGGTCCGCGCCACCGTGGGAATGCCGTGGAACACCTTTCTGATGCCGCGACGCTTAGAGAGCTAGCATGCCCGGCGCTGCGCAGCCTCCTAGGGATGACGACCGTCGACCCGCTGACGTCCGTCTGTCGGTAATTGAGGAAGATCCGCCTGGTGCAGTAGCTGCGGCGCCTTATTTTGCTCAGGGGTGTAGGGGCAGTATTGAGTTGCCACGTAAAGCTGCCGTTCGACGGGTTGATGTCAAGGCCGTGGATGTGCACCATTCCAGTAACAACCCGAGGTTCAGGCTACGTAAGTCAATAATAGAGGGGCGGTTTTCGGCTACCGCGTGACGCGGCAGTGGGTAGCTCGAACACTTCTTCGCAGCTGGAAACGTCTTCATCAAATCTTCATCGGATCACGAGCCGACCCATACCCGGCTTGCCGACGCTTGAGTGCGGCGGCGCGAGGGCGTGCCGTTGAGGCACGGTGTCACGACGATGTTCGAGGAAGGATGTGCGATGCAGCACAAGCGTTTTGGATTCGGGGTTGCGGCGCTTGCGGTGTCGGCCCTGTTTATCAGCGGCTGTTCGAATGCGGGAAACGAGTCTCCGTCATCGATGAGCAGCACCTCGGCAGCAGCGTCGGCGTCGGCTTCGCCCAGTACTGCTAGCCGCGACGCTGCCCATAACGATGCTGACGTGACGTTCGCTCAGGGCATGATCCCGCACCATCAGCAGGCGATCGAGATGAGCGACATGCTGCTCGGCAAGCAGGGAGTTGATCCTGCCGTAGTGTCACTCGCCAACGAGATTAAGAACGCTCAGGGTCCTGAGATCGAACAGATGCAGGGCTGGCTGCAGGACTGGGGAGCCTCCTCGTCGACAACTGCTTCCACCACCGCCGCAATGCCCGGCCATGACATGCCCGGCCATCAAATGCCCAGCGGAGACGCGGGTGACATGCCGGGCATGAGCGGCGGGGGTATGGGCATGATGTCGGAGGCCGATATGGCTGCACTTCAGAACGCGCAAGGCGCTGAGGCAAGCCGACTCTTTTTGACGCAGATGATCGAGCATCACAAGGGCGCGATCATGATGGCGCAGCAGGAAGTTGACAACGGCAAGTTCCCGGCGGCGGTCGAGATGGCGCGCAACATCGTGTCTTCTCAGCAAGCGGAGATCGACACGATGCAGGGAATGTTGGACAAGTAGCGCGGAGGGGGCACTCGTCAGGGACGCGTTGAGTCAGCCGTCGCAGGGTGGTGCTCGCTGCGTATCGGGGTGATGGGCAGGGCGATGGTGAATGTTGCGCCGGCGCCGGGTCCAGCGCTGGCTACCGAGATGGATCCGCCGTGGGCTTCGATGAGCGCTTTGGCGATGGCGAGACCTAATCCGGCGCCGCCGTGCTCGCGGTCGCGGGCGGTGTCTGCCCGGTAGAACCGTTCGAACACTCGGGTGACGTGCTTGGCGGGGATCCCTTCTCCGGTGTCAGCGACAGCGATTTTTACTCGGTCGCCGTCACGAAGACAATGAAGGTGTACCGACCCGCCGGGCGGTGTGTGCCGTAGCGCGTTCTCCAACAGGTTCCCCAACACTTGAGACAGTCGTTGTTCGTCGGCCCACAGCGGCGGCAGCGGTTGCTGGAGGTGTACGTGCAGTCTGACCCCCTTGGTGTCATAGCGTTCTTGTGCTGCTGCGACGCACTGGCGGGTTAGGCGGTCCACGTCGAGGGAGGCGTAGGACATAGACACCGCACTTTCCTCCGCCTTCGCCAGCGCGGCGACGTCATCGGAGAATCGCACCAGCCGACGGGTTTGGTCGCGCAGCATGGCTGCTGTCTGGGGTGTCAAGGAGCGCACACCGTCTTCGAGTGCCTCGATGTAGGCCTCGAGTACTGCCACGGGTGTGCGGATCTCGTGCGCGAGGTCTCCGAACAGTTGCTGCCGTGTCGAATCGACGGCTTGAAGCCGGGAGGCCATTTGGTTGAATGCGGTTGCGAGGGCGTCGAAGTCATCGCCGAGGCGCGGCGGTGACACGCGGATGTCGTAGTTCCCTTCAGCGACATCGGTGGCCGCGGCGGCGACTTCGGTGACGGAGCGTTGGAGGCGTCGACTGACGTAGAAGCTGACCGCGAGGGCGGCCAGTGCTGACACCGCTAGGGCGCCTCCGATGGAGATGACCGTTGCGTAGCCGTAGGCCTCTTCGGCGTGGACTTCTTCCAGGGAGTCCATCGGGACACCGGCGCGGTGGAGGTGTTCGCGGAACAGCGGTGGGCCGACCACGGCAGCGACCACCGCGGTCGTCGCCGTTCCGGCCGCCAGCACGATGGCTTGGGCCGCCAGGAGTCGCAGGCCGATACCGGGACGGCCCGGCCGTCGACGCCGGCGAGGGGTCGACGTAGGTGGGGGAGTCACTGTCCGGTTCCCATCCGGTATCCGACACCTCGAACCGTGGCGATGTAGCGGGGGCGTGCGGCGTCGTCGCCGAGTTTGCGTCGTAAGTGTCCGATGTGGACGTCGACGAGGTGTTCGTTGCCGACCCAGGGTTCGTCGCGGATTATTTCGAGAAGTTGTCGGCGGCTCAGCACGATTCCTGGCCGCGCGGACAGGGCTTCGAGAATGTCGAATTCGGTGCGGGTCAACAGGATTAGTTCGTCGTCGATATGTACCTCACGGGCGGCGACGTCGATGCTCAGTGCGCCGAAGCGGCGCGGCGGGGCTGTCTCTCGTTCGGCGGGTGCGGCGGCTGTTTGCAGGATGCGGGGTCGCCGCAGCATGGCGCGGATGCGCGCTACCAGCTCGCGGGGACTGAAGGGTTTGGTGATGTAGTCGTCGGCGCCGATGGTGAGGCCGAGCACGGTATCGAGTTCGGTGTCACGGGCGGTGAGCATGACGACGTAGGCGTCGGAGAAGGTCCGCAATTGCCGGCAGACCTCGAGTCCGTCGATGCCGGGTAGGCCGAGGTCGAGGATGACGACATCGGGATCCAGGTCGCGTGCGACGGCGATTGCGTCGACACCGTTGCCGGCGACGACGGCTTCGAACTGCTCGCGTTCGAGGTAGCTGGCTACCACTTCGGCTAGGGGGAGTTCGTCGTCGACGACCAGCGCGCGGTATCCCTTCGCGCTCTCAGGCGCGCCCAGGTGGTGGTGCTGCATGTCCCATATGGTGCCTGCTGGTGCGCCCGTAACGAGGCGTGGCTGCCCGAGCGGCTCGATCTTCAGCAGATCTTCACAGGACTCATACCGTTTTCCTCCTGCGGTGGGGTGAGGCTCACTGTGGAGGAGGGCCTGACATGCGTTGGCTGATGGACGTGTGCCCGAACGGTCTCGGGTGGCAAGCGTGGCTGATCCTGTGTGCCGTGGTCGTGGTGCTGTGGGCGGCTGCGATCGCCGGCGCGACGGCGCTATTCAATGCGTCTCGCTGGCCGCGTCGTTCGGGGCGGCCTGACGTGCCCGAGGAGGCCGATCCGCAGCGGCCGCACCGCGGCGCACTGACCGGTCCACCGGCTCGACATCGCGGCGATGTCAATATTCGATCAAGCGGGTGACGTAGGGCGTCATGCCGGAGGTGCGCACGGGCGAGATCTTGACGACCGACCCGGTGTAGGGGGCTTCGATCATCATGCCGTCGCCCAGATACATCGCTTCGTGCTGGCTGGCGTTGGGGCCATAAAAGATAAGGTCACCGCGCTGCATCTGTGACGAGGGAATTTTGCGGCCTGCGTTGTATTGCGACCCGGAGTAGTGGTCGAGTTTGATGCCGACGCCGGCGAAGGCATACAGCATCAGGCCCGAACAGTCGAAACCCACGGTGTTGGCGCCCTGGTCGATGCCTCGTGACGGGCCGTTGGCGTTGCCGCCGCCCCAGGAGTAAGGCACCCCCAGTTGTGACATGGCGCGGCGAATCACGAACTCTGAGGCCTGGCGGCCGTAGAGGCGGGGGATGCGTCCGTTGGTGATGCCGGGATCTGCGGCGGCGGTGACAGGAGACAGAATGCCGAGTTTGGTGAGGAACTTGCGGCCCATGTCGGCCGTCAGCTGCGCCGAGGTCGCCATGATCTTGAGGACGGCATTGATGATGGCCACCGGGTCGCCGGCCACGTTAGCGCTGGGCACCATCGGCAACGTGGTGTCCCACAGGCCCCCCTTGGTGGCGCCCCCCGGCGACGTGGTGCCGCGGTCCCACGGAGCACCGGATGCCGGCACAGTGCCGGGTTGCGCGGCACTGGGCGCGGCGGCTGTCGCCGCCACCGGTCGGGCGGCTTCCAGTCGAGCTTGAGCGGAGTCGCGTTCGGTAGCGAGCCGTTCGACCTCGCGTTGCTGTGCGGTAAACGTCTGTTGGGCGTCCCGGAGTGCGGCTACCGCGTCGTCTTGGCGGCGTTGGGCGTCCGCGGCGGCGCTCTCGGCGCGCGCCCGCGCTGCCGTCGCAGCAGAAAGCTTGTTGGCCTGATCGGTCTGCCGGCGCAGGAGGTTGTTGCGGACCCGCTGAAAGCTGATAGTGAGGGTCTGCTGGGTCGATGCCCCGGCCAGGATCTCCTCGGGACTTTGCGCCAGCGGCAACGCACCCGACGGCCCGTTCATATAGGTCGACGCGGCGAAGCGGTCGAAGCGCTCTTGCGCGGCCTCGATTGCGTGTTGGCTGTCGGTCAGGGCTTGGTCGCTGGCAACAACGTCGCGCCGGGCCTGCGCGAGGGTGTCGCGGGCGGCCGCGACCTCGACCAGGGCACGGTTGACGCCCTCCTGCTTGATCTGAATGTCGCTACCGACGTCGGCCATCCGCTGGTTCGCGTCGGCGACCGCTGCAACCAATGAGGGAACGTCGTCGCGGTCGGGGGTGCCGTCGTGACCGGCAACAGCGGTACCCGGGGCGCTGATTACCAGTGCCGGCGTCAGTGCGCAGAGACTCAGAAAAGAAGTGAGGCGCAGCATCGAATCTCCTCAGCTGGGGTGAGCGTTGTCGAGCCGCGCACCTAAGCCGAACGGCGCCCGCGGCACTTCTACTATCGAGCTGAGTACGTAGCACGATAGTACTCAGTCGGAACGTACATCACTTTGGTATCAGGAGGAACGTCTGTCACAGTCTCAGATCGGTTACGACTGTGCGCCACGGGCGCTAGTTTCACGCGCCGCGGCCGGTAGTGCAGAGATGCTGGCCTATGCGGTCGAGGTGAGGCGTATCGCGGCTTTTGCCAGCTCGGCGGCTACATTGGGGGCTGAAGGGGCTCGGGGCGCGAGGAGGCCAGCTCGTCGCGGAGAGCGGGAGAGGCGCAAATGGAACAGCGAGGATTCGGCGACCTCGAAGCGGTGGTCATGGATTGCGTGTGGGATTACGCCGAGCCTGTCACGGTGCGTGAGGTTTTCGACGAGATCTCTCAACGGCGCCAGATCGCGTACACCACCGTGATGTCGACGATGGACAACCTGTACCGCAAGCGCTGGTTGCAACGTCAGCGCGATGGGAAAGCGTACGTGTATCAGGCGTCCATGAGCCGCGAGGAGCGTTCCGCGCGTTTGATGAAGGCCGCGTTCGACGCCGGCGGGGATACCGATGCGGTGCTGGCCTTCTTTGTTGAGCAGATGAACGCCGAGCAGTCCGCTCAATTGAAGGCGGCTCTGCGCAAGGGGCGTCGGTGATGACCGCCGCGCTGTGGCTGCTCGTCTATGGCAGCGCGCTGGCCTGGTGGGCGCCACCGGTTCTGAGGCGGATGACCAGTCACGGCATCAGCCCCCATATGGGAGTGGCCGCCTGGCTGGCCACCGTCGCCGCGACGTTGGCGGCGTGGCTCGTCGCGCTGATCTTGGTCATCGGCGCAACGACGGATAGTATTCGTACGGGCGCGGTCGTGACGCTGTGCCTGGAGCTGTTTGGCTTCTCCGAGCACACACCCATGGCCGGACGAATCGGTTCTGTTGTTCTCATCGCGGTAGGAACCCTGACATCAGGGTTCGTCGTCATGCGGATCGGTCGCTGCTTGTCGCGGCTGCGGGCGCGAAGTCACGAGCACGCGCATGCCGCGCGGATCGTCGGCCGACCCACCGACCATCCCAATGTGGTGGTCGTGGAGGCCGACCGGCCTGCTGCCTACTGCGTGGTCGGACGCCCGAACGCCATCATCGTTACCTCCGCGGCGATGAAGTCGTTGAACCGATCACAGCTCAAAGCGGTTCTGGCGCATGAAAACGCGCACATCTCGGGGCGCCACCACCACATCCTCATGGCGCTCCGCGCTTTGGGGGGCACACTGCCGTGGCTTCCGCTTTTCGCGACGGCCCCTCATCGTGTGGGTGAACTGCTGGAGATGTGCGCTGACGACACCGCCGTGCGCCGCGTCGGCACGCATCCGCTGTTGGCTGGATTATCTGCTCTGGCCGGAGAACACCCGCCTGCACGGGAAGGCCTCGCCGCGGCGGGAACAGCGGTCATCGCGCGAGCGCAGCGCCTGCTCACCCCGACACGTCGGCACGTGCGATGGCGCCACCGCATCTGCCTGACAGCCGCGATCACCGCCATGCTCGCCACACCCGCTCTCATTCAGGTGCTCTGCCACCACTAGCGCCTCAACGCCCGCCGCACGTTCCGCAGGTGAAGCCAATGCGCGTAGGCCGTCAGCAAAGGAAACACCGCTTGGCGCGCGGGCCGATAGAGAGCAGATTATCTACGTAGTAAAACCGTAGATGATCTGCGGTACAGGCAGCGCACTGGTCTATTGCATCTCCTTCGCGGAACCTCAAAAGGGCGTATTCGCAGGGGCATCGGGCGAAGTCGATCATGCGACGGAACGGCCGGTTGGCTCGGCGCAACGGCGGTCGCTGTCTGATCACAACCCGGCATCGGCTCAGGGGCCGAGCCTGAATTCGCCGATCCGCTGCTACAGTCGGCAACATCGTGAAGTACTTCGACGCGAACTCTGAGCAACGCCGCCGCGCCATCGTCGCGGCGTTGATCGCGTTCTGGACCGTCATCGTCGGAGCCGAGTGGGCACTGCCCGGCGTGAATGCGGCACCTGCGCACGGACCGCACACACTGGCCGCCAGTGCGGTCGGCGCGCCGATGTCTGTCGAGCTCGACCACCCCCACGTCTCCCAACCCGACGCCGAGTGCACGCCCGACACCCTGGCCGAAGCGATCCTGCCGCGGGGAACGGTCTCCCTGATCGCGCTCGCGTTGGGCCTCGTCGTGGCTGTGCTTCCGCTGCTGTGGTGCCAGGCGGCGAAGGCGCCTATCCGCGGTCCACCACGGAACGCCCGCGCCCTGCGCACCGGCCGCGACGTGCTCGCCCACCTGTGTATCGCGCGCCGCTGATCGGCTAGCGTCAGGCCCCGTCGTCTTCGACGGTGGCCGGTGACCGCTACCTGCCGTCAGTCGCCGCGCATCGTCGCGGCCTCACAGAAGCGACATTCATCGATGAATCCTGCCCTGCCAATCCGCCATGCACGCACTTCCCACACCCGATCGGCACAGCCACAACGCGGCCGCAACGAGCGGCCGGCCACCATGGTCGGCCAGACCCCTGTCTTGAGAATCAGCGCACCGTTCACGTCAGAAGAGCGGGGCTTTTGGGCCAAACTCGAAGGCTTCAACCCGGGAGGAATGAAAGACCGACCCGCGCTACACATGGTCGAACGCGCCCGCTCCCGCGGGGCACTTGCCCCCGGCGCCCGCATCGTCGAATCCACGAGCGGCACACTGGGATTGGGTCTCGCACTAGCCGGAACGGTCTACGGGCACCCCGTCACGTTGGTCACCGACCCCGGGATGGAGCCGATCATCCAGAATATGCTCGCCGCGTTCGGCGCCGACATCGAATTGGTCACTGAACCGCACCCACAGGGAGGCTGGCAGCAGGCCCGCCGTGACCGCGTGCAGAAGATCTTGGCCACCGACCCACGCGCCTGGCATCCCGATCAATACAGCAACCCCGATAACGTCGAGGCCTACCGCGGCCTGGCAGTGGAACTGAACGAACAACTCGGCGCCGTTGATGTCCTGGTGTGCTCGGTGGGCACCGGAGGCCACTCGGCCGGCGTCGCACGCGTCCTTCGTGAATTCAACCCGCAGCTGCGGCTGATCGGCGTCGACACGGTGGGCTCGACGATCTTCGGCCAGCCCGCGGCTTCTCGGCTCATGCGCGGCCTGGGATCGAGCATCTATCCCGGCAACGTCGACTACCAAGCGTTCAACGAAGTGCATTGGGTTGCCCCCGCGGAGTCGGTGTGGGCATGCCGCACCCTGGCGGCCACCCACTACGCCAGTGGCGGCTGGAGCGTCGGTGCGGTCGCCCTGGTTGCAGGCTGGGTCGCACGCAATAGCCCTGCCGGAGCCACTGTCGCAGCGATCTTCCCGGACGGTCCGCAACGCTACTTCGACACCATCTACAACGACGACTACTGCCGCGCCCACGGCCTGCTCGACGCAGCGCCCCCACGGCATCCCGCCACCATTGAGGACCCGATGACCCAGACAGTCACGGCGTGGACGCGATGCACCACCGTTGTCGACCCCACCGAGGTGCAGCCACGATGACCCTGCTGTCAGCCTTCCGCAGTTTTGGTTGGCCCAGCCGGATGCTGATGATCAACCAATTCGGCATCAACCTGGGCTTCTACATGCTCATGCCTTACCTGGCCGGCTACCTCGCCGGCCCGTTGGGGCTGGCCGCGTGGGCCATCGGCCTGGTGCTGGGTGTACGTAACTTCTCCCAGCAAGGCATGTTTCTCATCGGCGGCACTCTGGCAGACCGGCTGGGCTACAAACCGCTCATCGTTTGCGGATGTGTCCTACGGACAGCAGGATTCGGCCTGCTCGTCTTCGCCGAATCGCTGCCGGCGGTCCTGATCGCCTCGGCAGCAACCGGCTTCGCCGGCGCCCTGTTCAATCCTGCGGTGCGCGCCTATCTGGCGGCCGACGCGGGCCCACGGCGCGTGGAAGCCTTCGCGGTGTTCAACGTGTTCTATCAGGCGGGCATCCTGGCCGGACCCCTTGTCGGGCTGGCCTTGATGTTCGTCGATTTCCGAATGACAGCAGCCGCCGCAGCGGTCGTGTTCGCAGCGCTGACCGTGGCCCAACTCTTAGCATTGCCCCACCGCGCCGCGGGGACGCCTGATGAGAAGACATCGGTGCTGCAGGACTGGCGAACAGTAGCGGCCAACCGCTCCTTTCTGCTCTTCGCCGCGGCCATGATCGGGTCGTATGTTTTGTCATTCCAGGTCTATCTGGCATTGCCGCTTCAGGCGCGAGACCTGTTTCCGCGCAACGATTCCGTTGTCACCGCCATGATCTTCGTGGTCTCGGGTCTGGTTGCCGTCCTCGGCCAGATGCGGATCACCCGATGGT
Source organism: Mycobacterium sp. G7A2 (assembly GCF_041902445.1). Classification (NCBI taxonomy): domain Bacteria; kingdom Bacillati; phylum Actinomycetota; class Actinomycetes; order Mycobacteriales; family Mycobacteriaceae; genus Mycobacterium; species Mycobacterium sp. G7A2. Next base: position 1,417,121 of record NZ_CP169251.1, read on the forward strand.
TCGCCCACCGCTGGGGCGCCGGCCGCTCCCTGGTGATCGGCATGCTGATCCTCGCGGCGTCGTTTTTGCCGCTGATCGTGCTGCCCGATGACACCAGGGCAGGCAGAGTCGCCGCCGCGACCGCGCTACTCGTCGCCACGGCGGTGCTGGCGGTCGGGTCGGCGGCCGTCTTCCCGTTCGAGATGGACACCGTCGTCTCATTGGCCAACAACCGTCTCATCGGAACGCACTATGGCTTCTACAACACTATCGTCGGAGTCGGCATTCTTGTCGGCAATCTGGCCACCGGCTCGCTGATGCAGGCCGCCCGAGATCTCGGGCAACCCTGGCTGCTGTGGGTTCTGCTGTCGGCAATCGGGCTGGCCTCCGCAGCGGCCTTGTTCCGGCTGGACCGACGCGGCCGACTTCAACCCGAACAGCTGACATCCTCTGGCCCGCAAACCCCCCGCTGAACACCCGAAGACGCGAACATGCCCGACACCCCATATCGCCATCTACGTAATAACTACGTAGATGGCGATATGCTGGTTCCAGCATCCGCGCGAACACCTTCACGCCGTGAATGGCCCACGCTGGCAAGGAGACTGCCACGACCATCGAGCCGCACCCCGCTTCGGGCAGCGTTGCCTCTCCGGCGATAGCTGCTGGGCGCATTCGCGTTCTGCTGGTTGAACCTCGGCGCATCTACGCCGACATGTTGGCCCGCACCCTGCGCGCCGAAGAGTTCGCCGTCGACGTCGCACGCTCACACGCTGCAGCGCTCACCGCGGTGCGCGACGATGACCCCGACGTGGTGGTGGTGTGCCTGGGATCATCCGCGCACGGCGCCGTCGTCCTTGACCGTGTTCGCCAGGCTGCCCAGTGCGGCGTCGTCGCGCTCGCCGACACAGAGGTGGCGCCTCTGGTATCGCGCGTCGGAGTGGTTCCCATCGGCTCCCGCGACATGCTCAGCACGCGAATACGGCGGACACTCAGGCATTCTCACCAACGCAGCGAGGACGGCGGCGCGCAGCGACGCCACGTCGACGATCTGGTGATCGACGTGGGGGTCCGGCGGGTCTATCAGCGCGGCAACGTCATATCGCTGACTCGAACGGAGTTCGCGATCCTCCGGGTTTTGTCCGATGATCCAGGGGAGCCCGTTACGTGCCGACGACTTCAGGAAGCCCTTTGGGGGGCAACGCAGCCCGGCGGGCGGTCGGCACTGGGTGTGCACATCGGCAATCTTCGTCGCAAGCTCGGTGACGCCCCGTCTTGTCCGCGCTATGTCCGGACGGTCCGCGGCATCGGCTACTGTCTGGCCGGCTGAACCGTTACCCGGTGCGGACAAGGCTTTTGGTGGGAGGAGCTGTGGCGAAAGCGTTCGGTCAGGTCTCGATAATCCGTACGACGTAGGGTGTCATCCCGGCGGTACGCACCGGTGAAACCTTGATGGGAACGCCGGTTTGTTGCGCTTCGATCATTTTTCCGTTGCCCAGGTAGATCGCTTCGTGTTGGCTTCCGCCGGGCCCCCAGAACAGGAGGTCACCGCGTTTAGCTTGCGCGGGAGGTACCTTGCGGCCAGCGTTGTACTGGTCGCCGGACCATCGCGGCAACAGTACTCCGACGCCGGCGAAGGCGAATCGTGTCAGTCCTGAGCAGTCGAAACCGACGGTGCCTGCGCCTTGGTCGACACCGCGACTAGGGCCGGTGAGGCTGCCCCCTCCCCAGGAGTAGGGAACGCCGATCTGCGTTCCTGCCCTGCGGATAACGTATTCGATCGCCTGGGCACCGTAGAGGCGGTTGCCGCGGACGCTCGTTTGGGGGCTTGCCGCGGGACTGACGAGTCCGAGACTGCTCAGGAAGCTACGCCCCAAATCCATCGCAGTCTGGGTGGCAACGGCCGTCGCCTGCAAGGACGCGTTGGCGATGGCAACCGGATCGCCGGGCGCTCCCGCACTCGGGATCTTGGGCAGGAGTGGATCCCACGGACCGCCTGTCGGCTCGGCGGAGGCTGCTGGCGTGCACGCCAGAAGTACCGTCGCGACGACGGCAACGATCACCCCAGCCAGGCGAAAGCCGAACGCAGATACGCGGCCTTCCTCCGGGCGGACGCATCGGGCCATCGGTTCCATATGGCGTTCTTTCTTTCGGCTGTCGGAGCGCCGGTGATTGGTTTCGCCAACAAAGGCGAAACAGAGCGTTCCATACTGCGCAGCAACGATATACGTAGCAAATACGTAGATCAGCCTAACTCACATATGCCTCATTAGTAACATCAGCAACATAATTACAATGCTGGAATTTCGGCTGAAATTGCGAATGGTGTTTTGCGATGGGTGCCTGAAAGAGTCGATCGTCGATGGCGGGACTACGAAGTAGCGGTGGTCCGGACATGTGAAAACGCCGTTACCTGGGGGCGGCAAACCAAAGGTGTCGTAGCGGAAAGGGCTGCGCTACCTGTGCGGCGTGGGCCCCACGGCGCGCGATGCTTGGGTGACACTCGGCATGCGAAACCCGGTTCGGTGGATGCGAACGTCCTGCTGACACGCGTAACTGGTGCCACGAGGTGACTGGGAGGCGGCGGTTGTGAGTCTCCGCTTCTGATCTGATTTCAGAGGTTGGCGTTGCCGACTTTCCACTGATCCCAAGGGATGTTCCAGTCACCTAAACCGTCTGTTCCCGACAGCGTGGGGCCGGTGGTGTTGATGACCTCAACGATGTCGCCGCGTCGGGTGTTGTCGTAGAACCATCGGGCGTTGGCCGGATTGACGTTGAGGCATCCGTGGCTGACATTGGCGATGCCTTGGCTGCCCACCGACCACGGTGCAGAGTGCACGTAGATCCCGCTGTAGGACATCTGGGTCGCCCACTCCACCTCGGTGCGGTATCCGTCGGGAGAGTTGACTGGAACTCCGTAGGTGGACGAATCCATCACCAGAAACGAGTAACGATCTCCGATGATGTAGGCGCCGTTATCGGTCGGGGTCTTGGCTTTGCCCATGGAGATGGGCATGGTCTTGACGGTCTGACCATTGCGCCGCACAGTCATCGTTTTGGTGGCGTCATCGGCGGTGGCGATGACCTCGTCACCGATGGTGAACTGGGTAGTGACGTCATCCTGACCGAGTAGCCCGTCACCGAAGTTGACGCCGTAGGCGTTGACCGCCACCTCTACTGTTGTTCCCGGTTTCCAGTATTCGGCTGGGCGCCAACGTACTTCGCGATTATTGAGCCAGTAGAAGGCTCCCTCGACCGGGGGGGTGGTGGTCACGTTGATCGCTTGCTGCGCCGCAATCCGGTCGGTGATGTTTTCATCGAAGCGGATCGCGATGGGTTGGCCCACGCCAACCGTCTCGCCGTCGTTGGGCAGGACGTAGGGCATCGTTAAGTTGTCGGGCGAGTGGGTTTCGAAGGTCGCTGTCGTAGTGGTCGCGCCGCCCAGTCCAAGGGCCTGGGCATGAAGGGTGTACTGCTTGTTGTAGCCCAGCGGCTCGGCAGACGACCAGGACACGCCATCGGGGCTGAGCTGTCCGTCGACGAGATCGCCGGCTTCGTTGGTCAACGAGACTTGGCCGAGAACGCCGTCACCGGCGGACACGGTAACAGGGGAGTCCACCGCGACACCGATCGCTCCGTCGGTCACCGACGCCTGCAATTTGGGCACTAGCAGGTCGGCGAACGGGGTGCCTTTATCAGTGATGACCTCGGGCTGGGGCGCGGCGGCCGGCGACGAGCTGCACGCGGCCGCGATCAGCAGCACCGCCATCGCCAGGACGGCCGTCCGCAGCCACTGCGCCGTCCTGCGAAACGGTGGGAGGCAAGTCGCCTGCGGCATCAGTGTGGTCTCCGTATCCGAATGTTGACATCGCTGATGAGCGGGCACTGCGTGCGCCGCGACAGCCGTTCGCGGGCGGCGGTGCACCGTTCACGGATATGGTTCAAGTGTGCTGATGCGTCATTTGGCTTTCTTAGTCCTTCGATGAAGATTCAGTAAAGACGCAGACTTGCGCACTGGTCTGCCCGACATGGCATCCGGCTAGCTCTGGCAGGCGCCGAACGGGCTGCCGATCCTTTGTTCGTCGATCGTCGGACCGTGGCGCGCAATAGGCCACGTAGAAGGCTATGGGTCTAGTACGCGTTCTGGGCTGATCGGGAACGCTTGAGGCAATCACGGTCCGGGAGCGCTAGACGCTGGTCCCTCTCAGCCCTGCTCCGGTGTCGGTCTCGTCGCGGTGGGGTCCTTCGTCGCGGTGGTGGACTTGAGGCTGCACCCTCCGGCGGGGGTGAAGGGGTGTATCAGCTGCCGCCCGTACGCGGTGGGGTAGTCGGGGTGTGCGGCCATGCCGAGCTGGGTGGAGTCGAATCGGCGGGTGGGGTTATAGGAGTAGGTGCGCATGAGGTGGTCCCAGACCAGGGTGAACAGCCCGAAGTTGACGTCGCCGATGCCGGCCCACTTGAGGTGATGGAAGCGGTGGCCTTCGTTGAGAGCCAAGACGTGCTTGGCGGGGCCCACGCGGTAGTCGGCGTTGGAGTGCTGCAGCAGCAGCTGGATCGCCACCGCGATTGCGAGCAGGGAGGCGACGTTGACGGGCAGACCGATCAGGATGAGCGGTGCCACACCAGCGGCTCCCGCGAACGATCGCACCGTTCCGTTGGGAAGCCGTATCGTCCTACATCGACAGGCTGGCCCGCGCCAACCATATCGGCGTCTCCACACTGCGCGGCCATGTCGCCGAATCATGCGCAGCCCGGCCGCGACCGGACTGGTTGGCCGTCGTCAGCGGCCAACCTGAGCAGGTAATCCGGTCCCGTCTCTGCGGGCTTGCTGGCGACCCCACCGCGCTCAAGCAATATCTCCGCCGCCCTTTGTGTCAAAGATGTATGGCACGCAAGGGAATACACGAACCCGTCTACTGCTACCTGCCTGCACATGTCTCCGTATGCCACCGTCACCGACGCTGGATCGGTTCACCAACGCGCGTTCTTGACGACCAGGTGGATCTTCGTGACCGGCCCACGGTGCTCAGTGCCGGGCGCACGCATCGGCGCTTGGCCCGTCAGTATTCAGAGGTCGACCTTCATGACGCCTTGGGCGACGCCCGCCACATCCTGGTCTTCTGGGCTCACGCAGAGCGTCACGTGGCGGCGGGGATTCTGCAGAATGGCCTAGAAGCGCACGTGGTGGCCTACCCCGATGTGATCGCCGTAGCCGCAACATTGCTCACAGCTCGCCCTCGGGTTGAACAGCCCAGGACGCCAACGGAACCCGCCTGGCCGACGCTACTGCTCGACCGCATCAACGAACGCACCGGCGCCCACCATGCCGACGCCACCCCCGTCGAGCAATGGGCGCAGTACCGACGCCTATTCGCCACTGCCGTATTGACGACACGCTCAGACGGCGCAGAACTGGCGTGTCGCGCTTAGGGGTCGGCAGTCTTGAATGTGCCTTATCAGTAAGGCACTTGTGGTGTGCATCTGACTGTGTCCGACGGTTGTATCTATCGGCTTTCTAATCGTTAGGGACAGTGGTATCTGGCTGGGTGTATCGGCCGGTGAATCATCACCGGCGGCGCTGCTTGCCGGTGATTGGCCGGCGGTGGGTGGTCCAGCACGCGGCCACCGCGCTGACCACCACAGCGAAGGCGGCAATGACGCTGGCCGGGAGGGCGTGGTCCTGCAGCCATCCGGTCGCGGTGGCCGACCAGCCGGTGAGCAGGTTGCCGCCGCTGGCGGTGTGCCCGGTGGCCGCGGGCAGCCAGTACCACGCGAGGTAGGCGCCGGTGGCGATGAGGACAACGGCGGTGACGCGGGTCCCGTGGCGGGCGAGGATACCCAGATGCCGGGTCAGGGCCGTGCCGGCGATGGCGGTGCCGACGCTGACCAGCATCAAGATGGTGGCGGCACCGGCTGTGTATGCGGTGAACACTGCCAGCAGACCGCCCCATCCGCTGGTGGCCTGGGCCTGGGCGATCACCGCGAGCAGTACCCCGAAGGTGCAGGACAGTGACGCCAGGGCGTAGCCGATTCCGGCCGCGAGCACACCACCGGCTGTTGGGGAGTCCGGCCGATGACGCGTCCGGGCAGGCATACGCAGACCGATGGTGCGGCCGGTGAGCATGAAGCCGCCCAAGATGGCCAGGGTGAGCCCGATCGTGATCCCGAGCCAGGGAGCAGCCGTCACCAGGGTCCGGGCACCGGCACTGATCGCGATACCGGCGAGGGTGAGGGTGCCGGTGAACCCGATGGTCAGGACGGCCCCGGTGCGCAGTGCCCGGGCCAGCCGCACGAGCACCGCATCGGTGCCGCCGGTGGCGATGGTGCCGGTGATCCACGCCGGTAGCAGCGCGAACCCGCAGGGGTTGACCGGGGCGAGCATGCCAGCGGTAAACGCGAGCGCGAGCAGGTTCACCGTGCGGCGCTGCTGCCGAGGGCGGCCAGGATCTGATCCTGGGACGGGGCGTGGCCGCGGTAGCTGATCTGCCCGGACGGGTCGATGACGAGGGCGGTGGTCGGCGCGGTCACCTGGTAGCGGCTGGTCAGGGCCCCGTTAGTATCGACGACCGCGGGCAGGCTGGTGCCGCCGATCTGGTCCAGGAAGTGGCGAACATCGGCGGGTTTCTCGGTGGGGACGATGTCGACGGCTAGGAACTTGGCGCTGCCTCTGGCTTTCTCCACGGCCGCCCGAGCAGCGGCCAGGGATTTACCGCCGCCGACGCATTCGCCGCACCCGTAGGAGAAGAACAGGATCGCGGTCGGGGCGGCAGCGGGCAGTTCGACGGTTTTGCCGTCCACCGTGGTCAGTGTCGCCGCCGTCGCCTGGGTTGTGGCGTTGGCGTGTGGCGGTGAGGTCGGATTGCTGGTTGTGGCCGATTGGCCGCACGCGGTCAGCGCGCCCGCTGCCAGCATCACAGCCGTAACGCCCGCCCACCTGTGGGGTGTAAACGAACGCGTTTCAGACATTGTCGATGCTTCCTTTCGTCAGGTCGTCGAGCGTGTGCGTCGCGGGTGAATGGCTGTCGGCGGGACAGCAGTGATCGCCGCGTTGACCGCGGCGGGCGAAGGCGACCACAGCCGCCAGCAGCAGCGCGACGGCTGCCCCGATGACCCATGGATTCTCGAGCAGTCCACACACGGCGGCGAGCGCGCCGCCGGCGATCAGGACTGGCGCGGCGCAACACAGGGCCGTCACCAGCACCGCTGCCGCACCCAGCAGCACGGGATTTCTTCGTGGACGTTGATTCATTGATTTCTCCTCATCAGGTTGGGTGCGGCTGGTCAGCTGCAGCAGCCGGGGTGGGCAGTTGGCGGGGTATGGAGCTGGGTAAGGATTTGTGTGGTCAGGGCTGCGCCGAGTTGGTGGGCCTCAGCGACGCTGACGATCTGACCTTCGGGGTGCTCGGCGAGCCACGGCGCGGCGTCCTGCGCGCAGGTGAAGTAGTGCACCTGGTTGCAGAATGAGGACCGGATCGAGGTGAGGTCGTCGGGGTTGACCAGCGAGACCACCGCGGTCTCGGGCTGCACGCTGGTGACACCGTTTTCGCCGACCGAGACCCTGATCGGGTGCCCGCTGACGGGTGATTCGGATTCGATGCTGGCGGGCCGGTCCAGGATGGTGGGAAAGATGAGGGTGTCCAGGGCGCACCAGGTGTAGAGCTCTTGGCCGGCCACGGTGAATCGGTGGCGGGTCGGGCGCAGGGTCAGGCCCTGGCCGACGATGCGGCCCTGCTCGTCGTATTCGGTGTCGGGTACCGCGGCCAGACGCCGGGTCACCTCGTCAACCGGGAGGCCGACGGCCGCGGCGAGCGCCTCCACGGTGACCGGCTCGCCGGCGGCGAGCAGCCGCAGCAACGGCACCAGCATCGTCGGGTCGAGCCCGGACTCTTCCGGAATGGTCAGGCGGTCAAGGAAATTGGGCATCAGGAACCTTTCGAGTGAGCCATGCGTCAGGATGCGCAGCAGGACAGTCGGGACATATCGGCGCTGAAGGACTGGGCGGCGATTTTGATGCCTTCGGCCATGGTCAGATACGGGGCCCAGGACCCGGCGACCTGGTCGACGGTCATCGCGGCGTCGAGGATGTAGACCGCGGCGGCGGCGATCTCGCCAGCATCCTTGGCGACGGCGGTGATGCCGTGGATGCGGCCGGTGCCGGCGTCGGCGACGAGTTTGATGAAACCGCGGGTGTCTCGGTTGACCACCGCACGCGGCACATGTTTTAGCGGCAGCACCCGGCAGTCGCACCGTGTCCCGGCGGCGAGGAGCTCGGCCTCGGTCGTCCCGGCCGCACCGACCGCGGGGCTGGTGAACGTCACGCGGGGCAGATGGCGGTAGTCGACCCTGCGGCCGGCGTCGGTGAAGATGTTGTCGGCGACCATCGCGCCGTGATGGGCGGCGACGTAGACGAACTCGCGGTGCCCGGTCACGTCGCCGGCCGCCCAGATCCGTGGGTTCGACGACTGCAGCCCGTCGCTCACCACGACCTCGTTGTTCTCGCCGGTTTTGACCTGCACCGCTTCGAGATTCAGGCCGTCGGTGTTCGGACGGCGGCCGGTGGCGACGAGGACTTTCGCGGCACGGAACTGCTGCGTTCCGCCGGTGATGGTCGCGGTGACCGTGACCTGATCGTCGGCCTGCTCGACCTCGCTCACCGTGGCGCGGCGCACCACCCGGATGCCGTCGTCGGCGAACACCTCCAGCAGCGCCATGCCGACTTCCGGCTCTTCCTTCGATGCCAGCGTGGAGCGGACCAGCACCGTCACCGTTGACCCGAGCCGGGCGAACAGTTGCGCCTGCTCCAACGCGACGTAGCCGCCGCCGATCACCAGCAGCGACTCCGGGACCTCGGTGACTTCCATCGCGGTGGTCGAGGTCAGGTAGGCGACGCCCTCGAATGCGGGCGGGATGACTGGGTTCGCGCCGGTGGCGATCAGGTAGTGCTCGGCCTCGATGGTGGCATCGCCGACCTCGATGACGGGCGCGTCCGGGGTTCCGGCGAACCGCGCTTGGCCCTGAATGCGCTGCCAGCCATACGATTCGGCCACGTTGAGGTACTTCTCTGAGCGCAGCGACTCCACCAGATCGTGCGTGCCGGCGATCAGGGCCGCCATGTCCACCGGGCCGGCCGTGGTGGCGATCCCCGGGAACCGGGCAGTGTCGGCTGCGGTATGCCGGGCCTCGGCCGCTGCGATCAGGGCCTTTGACGGCACGCAGCCGGTGTTGACACACGTGCCACCGAAGATGCCGCGCTCGATCATGACGACGGACTTGCCGAGCGCGGTAGCGCGGATCGCCGCGGCCATCGCCGCGCCGCCGGAACCGATGACCGCGAGGTCCAATCCCTGACTCATGCACCCATCCTTGACCTTCAAGTAGGCTTGAAGGTCAAGTGTTCTGAGGAGACATCGTGAGAATCGGGAAGCTCGCCGAGGCGACCGGGGCCACCACCGCGACGCTGCGCTACTACGAAGACGAAGGCCTGCTCCCGCCCGCCGAACGTTCCCCGGCGGGGTATCGCGACTATGCCGCCGACACGATCGCCCGGGTCGGCTTCATCCGACGGGGACAGGCCGCCGGGTTCAGCCTCGCCCAGATTCGGCAGATCCTCGACATCCGTGACAGCGGCCACGCGCCGTGCACGCACGTGCGCGACCTGCTCGACATCCGACTGACCGACCTCGACGAGCAGATCAGCGCACTGGTGGCACTGCGCGAGACCATCGCCCGGCTGCGGCAGGGCGCCGAAAGCGTCGACCCGGAATCATGCAGCGCCGATGACGTATGTCGATACCTCTAGGAGCCACCTCCGTGGCACCGGAGGCATGTATTTCGTCAAGTCCGTTGACCCCGGCAGTCGTCATGAATTTCCGCCCCACTGGAGGTCGTTGGTGCGCGGGAGCGCGGGGCCTGCTGAGCAGTAGGCTCACCCGATGCGGTGGGATTTCACTCGAAGCTGGTCGCATTGGCCGTGCTGAGCCCAGCCACACTCGTTCAGGCGATCGCCACCTTCGCCATCACCAATATCGACGACATCGTGGTCCTCGCGGTGATGTTCGGCCAGGCGCCCGGTCATCGTGGCGCAGCCATCCGAGTGACCGCCGGTCAGTACCTCGGCTTCACCGCCATCTTGGCAGTTTCGGTCGGCGGCGCACTCCTGGGTGCCACGCTGCTTCCTCCAGCCGCACTGCCGTACTTCGGGCTGCTGCCCATCGTGTTGGGGCTGCGGGCGGCATGGCTGGCCTGGCGGGATCGCCGCACCCAACCGGCGCCGACCGATGATCCCGCAACACTGTTGACGCCTGGCACCTGGCAGGTCGCAGTCATCACCTTCGCCAACGGCGGCGACAACATCGGCGTGTACGTTCCGATCTTCGCCGTCTCAACGATCGCCACCATCGGTGTTTACATCATCGTGTTCCTCATCGGTGTGGCCATCTGGTGCGCGGCCGGCCGATATTTCGCCTCCCACCCGATCATCGCCAAAGCACTCTCACGCTGGGGCCACATCGTTCTGCCCGTTGCACTGATCACAATCGGGGCCCTCATCCTCATCAAAGGCGGAGCGTTCGCCCTCTAGCTCGGAGCAACTTCACCACTCAGGGCCAGGAGGCGCTCCTGCATCGGCATGTGTTGGCGTTCAACCACTTTGGTGATGTCCCGGCCCGTATCCGCTATGACAATCTAAAACGGGCGGTGGCCAAGGTGCTCAAAGGCCGCAGCCGGCACCCGAACTACCAACACGAGCGAGCGCACCACAGAATCATGATCGTGTGTCACGAGAGACACGATCACAGTAGTTATACCGAAGACGTACCCGAGCCAACGGAATCGACAGGAGACCATTCCGGCTACCCTGCTGCGCTCGCAGCCGGGCGCGGAAGCAGGGTAGCCCCAGATTCAATGAGAAACGTCGCGATCGAAATTCTCATCCAATCTGGGGCAATGCAGGTCAGACTAGTAAATGTGCCCCAGATTCAATGAGAACGGACATCGATCAGCTCGTCGACCACGACGGCCAACGGACGTCGGCGGGTGAACGTCAACACCGGAGCAACAGTCCAGCCGGACCGAAGCGCGCGCAGGTGCGCCGAGCGCCCTGGGGCAGACTCCGGTTCCAAGAACACTACGGTGCCCTCCGGCGCGCCGACTTCGACTCGGTGTGGCGCATCGGCGGGCACGACCACCTTGGTGCCGCGATGCTGGTTGCCGTGCTCGTCACGCATCGTGAAAGGTGTTGTTGCGGTGACAATCTGGACGGCATGGTGGGCGTGTAGGTCGGTGGTGCCAATCGATCCGGTGAACGCCAACACCCCAGGTCGCAGCAGTGCAGTCCCGCCCCAGTGCGGTTCACCGGTGATACCACCGCCATCCCGCATCATCGCCACGAATCGATGCTACGGCCTTCCATTAATCGACTTACCGCGGCGCCAGCAACGGGGAACATCGAATCAGGCGTGGAGCCATCCGCCGCCACGGGTAATGCAGGATATGCGCCGTGGGCCAGTCACCCACCGCCGCGCCTAGCTCGGGCTGCCCTTGTACCGTATACCCCTCAGGGGTACCTTCGTTGTATCACCCGGGGCGGGTAGCCCGACGACTGGAAGGCGTATCGCTGGTGAGCGTACAAGAAAGATTTCGGCAGCTCGTGCAAAGCCAGACCGCACGGTCGATCGCCAAATGCATCGCTTTGTGCGCGGTGGGTCGTGTCACTAGTGGGCGCCGCTCAGGCAAGGCCGGCGAGGGAAAGTCCTGCTGCGGCTGACAGCACCGCGACAGGCTGCCCCCGAGCGGCTTGCCGCCGGAGCGTGAGGCCCCTCACTGCTGCCGCCGTCCTTAGTGCCTAGTCTTTATGGACCCGAGTGTCCCGGTCCGATGTTCTGCGAAGGAAGTTCTCGATCGCTGGGCCGAAAGCGTGTGCCATGTCCTCAGCGTTGACGAATTGGCGGGACATCGAAACTTCGGCGAGGACCCCTCGTGGAAGGACATCGGCGAGGCTGTGGGCCAAGCACTCGGGGTGACGGATGTCGTCGCCGGCGATGACGAGCGTCGCAGTGTCGATGCGCCGGAGGTCCTCGACCGTTGCAAAGGCGCGGTCATGACCGATTGACGCCGCGGCCGCCGCACTGTGGGCGTCAGCGCGCGGAATAGCCTCAGCGACCAGGTTGGCGATCAGCGGCTGAAGATCAGGAATGAACAATTCCCAGGCGGCCTGCAGACCGCGGGAACGGGCATGCTCGGCGAAACGATCCATCAGATCGGTGTCTGCGGCTTTGTCCGCATCGTCCTCTATCGCTTCAGCACTGATGACCACCGCCGACCGGGCGATACGGGGGTGCTGGAGGCACGTCCGCAAAACGATGGTGCCGCCCAGTCCGGCGCCGACAAGGTGGGCGCAGGTGTCATCGAGCGCGTGAACGATCGCAATGACGTCGCTGACGTACTGATCCCATCGGTGCAACGTCGGGTCGGGACAACGCGATGCTCCGTACCCTCGAATGTCAGGCAACGCAACGCGATACCGGCCAGCGAGCCGGTCAGCAAGCGGTCGCATGCTGTAGTGATCCGGACCCCCACCATGAAGCATGATGATCAGTTCGCCGCGCCCGACGACCTCCCCCATGAGGGGCCAGCCATCATCTCCGACGTGCAACGCGCGCACCACCAACTGATCCCTCCCGTCGTTCCGGGATAGTGATACGCGCGTCGACACCAAACCAATGACCCCGGAAAGTAACCCTTGAAGCATACCCCCAAGGGGTATATGCTCTCTTACGTATACCCGGTAGGGGTATCTACACCCGTCGAGGATAGGAGATTGGTGATGAGCACGAGCACGTACGCCGTCACAGGAATGACTTGCGGACATTGCGAGCTGTCGGTGCGCGAAGAGGTCAGCGAGGTCGCCGGAGTTGAAGACGTCGAAGTTAGCGCCAAAACCGGCACCCTGATCGTGACGTCGAGCCGTCCCGTCGACGACGCGCAGATCCTCAACGCCGTCGACGAGGCCGGCTACTCGGCGGTGCGTGTCGCATGAACGCCGCGGGACGATTGACAGCGTTTGGCGCCGGACTGGCAGTGGCGTTCACGGCTGCATACGTCACCGCCGCAGCGGTCGTCCCTGATACCGCGGCGACATCTCCCCAGACCCAAACTTCCGATGCTGCAGCGGATCACAGCGCGCCGCCGACCGAGCAGGCGTCGCCAGTCGATCCCTTCGCCGACCCGCCGGGGTTGTCGTTGGCCGAAGACGGATACGTCCTGAGCCCGGTGCGGTCCCCCAGCGCACCCAACGATCGGGGAACGATGAGCTTCACCATCGTCGACCCGGGCGGCACGCCGCTGCTGGACTACGCGACCGTGCACGACAAGCAACTGCACCTCATCGTGGTCCGTTCCGACGGCCAGCACTTCGCCCATGTACACCCAAGGCTGGACGCGGCCACCGGCACGTGGTCAACGCCGTGGACGTGGAACGCCGCCGGCACCTACCGCGTGTTCGCCGACTTCCAACCCGCAGGGGCGGGCAGCGCCAAACTCACCCTCACCCGAACCGTGCAGGTGGCCGGCGCGTTCGTCCCGGCGGTGGCGAGTGCCACACGCACCGTGGATGACATCGCCGGATACACCGTGAAACTGGACGGTGCACTCACCGCGGGCGTCTCCCACCAACTCACCGCGACAGTCACGCGCGACGGCCGGCCGGTGATGACCTTGCAGCCCTACCTGGGGGCTTACGGCCATCTCGTCGCCTTGCGTGAGGGAGACCTGGCGTATCTACATGTGCACCCTGAGGGGGCCGAGCCGGTACCGGGCGGCACCGGTGGGCCTGCGGTGTCGTTCGCGGCAACCGCACCCACAGCGGGGCGCTACCTGCTCTACCTCGACTTCAAAGTCCAGGACACCGTGCACACCGCCAGCTTCGTCGTCGACGCCGCACCCGGTGGCACCAACGAGCCCGCGCCAGAGCCATCGCGTGACGCCGGCCATGCCGGCGGGCACTGAGCTATCCCGTCCGAATCAGAAACTGAAAGGCAGTGGCTTCATGACGACATCGACACCGGTGTCTGGCCCGAGTGTGGAACTTCGCATCGGGGGAATGACCTGCGCCTCCTGCGCCAACCGCATCGAGCGCAAGCTCAACAAGCTCGACGGCGTGGCCGCGACAGTCAATTACGCGACGGAAAAGGCCACCGTCACGGTGCCTGACGGATACGATCCGGCGCTGCTGATCGCCGAGGTGGAGAAGACGGGCTACACCGCCGCGCTCCCGACACCGCGCACGCCGATGCCCTCCGACGCATCCGGTGACACCCCGCACGCCGCGGACACCGCCGACCCCGAACTGGCCTCGCTGCGGCACCGCCTGAGGGCCTCGGCCGTCCTGACGGTGCCGGTCGTCGCGATGGCGATGATCCCGGCGCTGCAGTTCACGTACTGGCAGTGGGCGTCGCTCACGCTGGCGGCCCCCGTCGTCGTGTGGGCAGCATGGCCATTCCACCGGGCCGCCTGGGCCAACCTGCGACACGGCACCGCGACCATGGATACGCTCATTTCGCTGGGCACCGTGTCAGCGTTCCTGTGGTCGCTGTATGCGCTGTTTCTGGGCAGCGCCGGCACGCCGGGTATGAAGCATCCCTTCGCGTTCACCCTGGCGCCGTCGCATGGCGCCGCCAACATCTACCTCGAAGTCGCCGCCGGCGTAACCACGTTCATCCTGGCCGGACGCTACTTCGAGAAGCGGTCCAAACGGCAGGCCGGAGCGGCACTACGAGCCCTACTCGACCTAGGCGCCAAAGACGTATCCGTCCTGCGCGACGGGACGGAAACCAAGATCGCCATCGAAGAACTCGTGGTTGGCGACGAGTTCATCGTGCGCCCGGGGGAGAAGATCGCCACCGACGGCGTGGTGGTGTCCGGTTCCTCGGCTGTCGACGCCTCGATGCTGACCGGCGAAGCGGTACCCGTGGAAGTCGCTACCGGCGACACCGTGGTCGGTGCCACCGTCAACGCCGGCGGTCGGCTGGTGGTGCAGGCCACTCGCGTCGGCTCGGACACCCAGCTCGCGCAGATGGCCCAGCTGGTCGAACGCGCCCAGACCGGCAAGGCCGAAGTGCAACGCCTGGCCGATCGCATTTCCGGCGTCTTCGTACCGATCGTCATCGCTATCGCCGTGATCACCCTCGGCGCCTGGCTGGGCGCGGGATTCTCAGTCGCCGCCGCGTTCACCGCAGCGGTCGCGGTCCTCGTCATCGCCTGCCCCTGCGCCCTCGGGCTGGCCACGCCCACCGCCCTGCTGGTGGGCACCGGTCGCGGCGCACAAATCGGCGTGCTGATCAAAGGTCCCGAGGTGCTCGAATCCACCCGCAAGGTTGACACCGTGGTGCTGGATAAGACCGGAACCGTCACCACCGGCAAAATGACGCTGGTCGATGTCATCACAGCGCCGGAAACCGAACGCGCGGAGCTGCTTCGACTGGCCGGCGCCCTGGAGAACGCCTCCGAGCACCCCATCGCCCAAGCCGTCGCCGCCGCGGCGGCCGAGGAACTCCAGGCCCTGCCCGTTCCGGAGGACTTCGCGAATGTCGAAGGTAAAGGCGTCCACGGCATCGTGGATGGACACGCCGTCATCGTTGGGCGCGAATCACTGCTGTCCGACTGGGCGCAACACCTCAGCCCGGATCTGTCCCACGCCAAGGCCCGCGCGCAAGCCCAGGGAAAGACCGTGGTAGCGGTCGGGTGGGACGGGCAGGCGCGCGGTGTACTCGTCATCGCTGACACCGTGAAATCGACGAGCGCACAGGCAATCTCGCAGATGCGTGACATTGGGCTGACCCCCGTGTTGCTCACCGGCGACAACCAAGCCGTCGCTCGACAGATCGCCGCCGAAGTCGGCATCGACGACGTCATCGCCGAAGTCATGCCCGAAGGCAAGGTTGACGTCATCGCACGCCTCCAAGCCGAAGGCAAGACGGTCGCCATGGTCGGCGACGGAGTCAACGACGCGCCCGCCCTCGCCCAAGCCGACCTCGGTCTGGCGATGGGCACCGGCACCGACGTCGCCATCGAGGCCTCCGACATCACCCTGGTGCGCGGTGATCTGCGCAGCGCCGTTGACGCGATCAGGCTGTCCCGCGAAACACTGTCGACGATCAAAACCAACCTGTTCTGGGCGTTCGCCTACAACGTCGCAGCGATCCCCGTCGCAGCACTGGGCATGCTCAATCCGATGCTGGCCGGAGCCGCAATGGCATTCTCCAGCGTCTTCGTGGTGGGCAACAGCCTGCGCCTGCGCCGCTTCAAAACCACTTCCGCCGACACCACCAGTTAAATCACCGCCACCTGTGAGGAGAACCAATGTCCGAGAATCAGAACCGCACGTCAGCCTGCTGCTGCAGCGGCGCAGCCGACAAAATCGATACCTCACCCATCGACCCTACGGCGAGGAACCTGCTTGACCTCGGATCGCAGAACGAGACCACCTGCCCCGTGATGCCCGGCACGCCGGTGAACAAGACGGTCGCCGAAGCGGCGGGACTATTCCGTGACTATCGCGGTCGGCGTTACTGGTTCTGCTGCAAGGGATGCGGACCACGTTTCGACCGCGACCCCGACAAGTATGCCTCCGCCGCATGACCGCGACCCTCGTCGCGCACTCCTCGCCGGGCACCCGAAGTTAGTCACCACCACGCACAAGGAAAGCGTCATGACCCACGCCGACAACACCAGGCACTGCCCCTCAACAGGCACCACCCACCACGGCTACATCACCGATAAAGACAAATACCTCAAGCGGTTGAAGCGCATCGAAGGCCAAGCCCGCGGCATCAGCAGAATGATCGAAGAGGAGCGGTACTGCATCGACATCCTGACCCAAACAGACGCGCTCACCAAAGCCCTCCAAGGCGTCGCGCTGGCACTGCTTGACGACCATCTTCGCCACTGCGTCCGTGACGCCGCCGCCACCGGCGGACCGGCCGCTGACGCCAAACTCACAGAAGCCTCTGAAGCCATCGCCCGCTTGGTGCGTTCCTAACACCCACATCATCAATGCGCGTCGACTGAAACGCGAAGTCCCCTAAGGAAAGAACATGACAAACCGCGATGACCACGGCGTAGCAACATCCCACCCTGGCGGGCACGCCCACCACCAATTCCCCAGCGCACACCCTGACACCCACCCACACGGCGAACACCACGGCCATGACAATCACACCGGCCACACTGGCCATAGCGGCCACGGCGGTGACCACGTGGCCCAATTCCGCAAGCTCTTCTGGATCAACCTGATCATCGCCATACCGGTCGTCGCGTTCTCGACCATGTTCGCGATGCTGCTCGGTTACGACGTCCCCGACTTCCCCGGCGCACGCTGGATCGCGCCCCTGCTCGGGACAGTGATGTACGTCGTCGGTGGCCGCCCCTTCCTCACCGGTGCGCTGAACGAGGTCCGTTCCCGCAAACCAGGAATGATGCTCCTGATCGGACTGGCGATCACCGTCGCCTTTTTCGCGTCCTGGGGCGCGAGCTTGGGCCTGCTCCACCACGAGCTGGAATTCTGGTGGGAACTCGCCCTTCTCATCGTCATCATGCTGCTCGGCCACTGGGTAGAAATGCGCTCGCTGGCCCAGACCACCTCAGCGCTGGACTCACTGGCCGCACTACTTCCCGACGAAGCCGAGAAGATCGACGGCGACCGCACCGTCACCGTCTCGCCGACCGACCTGCACGTCGGCGATGTCGTTGTAGTCCGACCCGGCGGCAGCATCCCTGCCGACGGCAAGATCGTCGACGGACGCGCCGACATGGACGAGTCCATGGTGACCGGCGAATCCCGGCCCGTTACCCGCGGCGTCGGGGATCCCGTCACAGCCGGCACCGTCGCCACCGATTCCGGGCTTCGGGTCGAGATCACCGCCACCGGCGACGACACCGCCCTAGCAGGCATCCAACGCCTAGTCACCGAAGCGCAGAATTCGTCCTCGCGTGCCCAGCGCCTTGCTGACAAGGCCGCCGGCTGGCTGTTCTGGTTCGCCCTGATCACCGCCGCGATCACCGCGGCGGCATGGACAATCGTCGGCAATCCCGATGCCTCGGTGGTAAGAGCGATCACCGTGCTGGTCATCGCCTGCCCTCATGCGCTGGGCCTGGCGATACCACTGGTCGTGTCCATCGCCACCGAACGCGCCGCCAGAGGCGGCGTCTTGATCAAAGATCGGCTGGCCCTGGAAGGTATGCGCACTGTCGACGCCGTGCTGTTCGACAAGACCGGCACCCTGACGAAAGGCGAACCCACCGTCACCGCCGTCGAGGCGACCGGAGACGACGACGGCGACATCGTGCTCGCGCTCGCCGCCGCCGCCGAGACCGACAGTGAACACCCCCTGGCGCGGGCCATCGTGAAAGCCGCCGAGGATAGGGGATTAACGGTGCCGCGCGCCAGCGGCTTCTCGTCCTCTCCTGCCGTCGGTGTGACTGCGACGGTCGACGGGCACGAAATCCGAGTGGGCGGCCCCCGACTTCTCGAAGAAGTCGGCGCCCAGGAGGTCCCCGCGGCCACCGCGTGGCGCGGCGAAGGCGCCATCATTCTGCACGTCATCCGCGACGGAGAGGTGCTCGGCGGCCTGCGCTTGGCCGACGAGATCCGCCCCGAATCCCGCGAAGCCGTCGATGCGCTTCACAAGCTTGGCGTGCAAGTCGTCATGATCACCGGCGACGCCGAAGCCGTCGCCAATAGTGTCGGCCACCAGCTGGGCATCGACCGGGTGTTCGCGGGGGTGCGCCCCGAAGACAAGGCGTCGAAAGTTGCTGCCCTGCAACACGAGGGCAAGAAGGTTGCCATGGTCGGCGATGGAGTCAACGATGCCCCCGCCTTGGCGCAGGCCGATGTCGGCATCGCCATCGGTGCCGGCACTGACGTCGCCATCGCTTCCGCCGGTGTCATCCTGGCCAGTTCCGACCCCCGCTCGGTGCTGTCGGTCATCGAGCTGTCCCGCGCCAGCTACCGCAAGATGAAACAGAATCTCTGGTGGGGCGCCGGGTACAACCTCATCTCTGTGCCCCTGGCTGCTGGTGTGCTGGCACCCATCGGCATCGTGCTGCCCATGTCGGTCGGCGCCATCCTCATGTCACTGTCAACGATCGTCGTCGCGCTCAACGCGCAACTTCTGCGCCGCCTCGATTTGACGCCCGAGGCGAGCACCCGCGCCGTTCTCAACCGTTAGGGGACGGCCCACCATGTGGAGCATCCGGCGACCATGTGAAGTTCGAATCGCCGCTCCCAACCATGTGGAGCTTCGCACGAAGAAAGCAAATGCAGTCGCCGGTCGAATTCTCAATTATCCGTCGACCGCCGGTACCTTCGGATGCGCCGTAGACGGCGTGTAGCTGAGCGACAAGCCACCCAATCGGAGCCGGGGAAGCGGAGGAAGGAGCACCAGTGACCGACCTCGCCACTGTCGAAAATTCGATTCGACGACGGTCGTTCGGCACCCTGTCGACGCTCGATAGCAGCGGCAACCCCCACGCGACGGCCGTCACGTACGCAGCGGCCGGTGAAGGCACAAACCTGACGTTGTACATCACGACCCGTACTACGAACGTCAAGGTTAAAAACATTCGACGACGCCCACAGGTAGCCTTCGTCATTCCCGTGCCGCACCGCTTTCTCCCCATGATGCCGCCGGCAGCTGTGCAGTTTGCGGGGTCGGCCACAATACTGAACCACGAAAACGCCGACGCGCGAGGGGCATTCCACGCGGACTGGTTTCTCCGTCGCATTCTCGCCGCCGAGGAGCGCATCGTCTCTCAGAGTGCTGAGCTGTGCTTCATCGCAGTCCGGCCGAGGCGATGGTTATCCACCTACGGCATCGGAATGTCGGCCCTCGACATCGTGCGTCATCCGGGCGACGCCATCGGGCGGGCAGACCTGACGGGCGGAAACTAGCCGTCAGGCCGTGGATTGGCCATACAGACGTAGGTCAATGCACATGGTCGTGGTCTTGGTGGTCGTCTAGCGGCGTCGCCGCTGGAAGCGGCTCGCTGATGGGCACGGGCGTAGCCTGCTCAGGCGCGCCGCCAGAGCCAGCGCCTGGTGCAGGAGCTTCGACTGGGCGCACGGCAGGCGGGGAAGACGTCGGCTCCGGATCGTAATTGTGATGGTCGTCGACGTGTTCTGCACCGGTTCCGTGATCATCGGAGGCGGGCTCCCCAGCGGGCGCTGCAGGGGATGGTTCAGGATGGCTGTGATGGTCGTCAGTCTGCTCTGCACCAGGTCCGTGGTGATGAGCCCCTGCTTCAGCGCCGGCTGGGGCGTGGTGGCCGTGCCGTAGACCAGAGGCAGCGCCCACTGTGGACGCCAACGTGACGATCCCAATCGCGCCCAGGAGCACCATGGCACTGCCGAAGGCGGGCACCGGTTCTCCTTGAAGGCCGCGGTGCCAGACCCAGCCAGCGCCCATGACGACATAGATCTGAAGCAGCAACGCGCATAGGTCCGCGGCTTGGATCAGTTCGGCTTGACCGGCGTGGGGCCCGAGCGGCGCTCCCGCGGTTCTCGACACGGACCAAAGCGCAATAACGGCAAGGTTGACCAAGATGCCAAGAGCTAGCACCGGGGTGGTGGTACGGGTGAGTACTAGCCGCGCCCACAACAGTTGGAACAGCGCGATGGCAGCGAAAAACAGGCCCGCTGGCATCCATTCCTGCCAGTGGGCGGGAACGACGGCGAAATGGATGACAGAAGCACCTAGTGAGGCGAGCGCGGCAAGCCGAGCCGCTAACCGGCTGTCGGTCTTCTTCGCTGTCCTAGGCGCCACCGAACCAGGATGACAGCGCCACCCCCGACACTGGCTGCATGAGGCCACATCTCAATACGACCGAGATTCATTCGTCATCAACTACTGCCGTCCTACGTAGATGGCTCGATGCGACCCTTCGTCTGCGAGTCTCAACCACCGCCGTTTGGCGATAACCAACACCGGCTCCTCTTGAGACCTCGCCGATGCGGCAGTAGCGCACGTCGCTGTTCGCGTCCGGAAACGGCTCAGAGTGTCGACGGGACAGCGCGCGTCACCGTGCGGGGCGCCGGAGGACAGAGGTCACATCTCCCTCATGGCGTTGCGCTGCTTGAGCCGTTCGCGCACCACATCCTCGACACGGCCATCGGGTAGCGACAACACATAGCGCCGTATGACATCCAGCGCGAACTCCTCAATGTCGGCGTAGCTGGCGCCGGCGAGCTTGTCGGCGAGGGTGCGCGGCGCCATACCGAGGTTCCCGCCGAGCTGCATACGCAGCTGCTCGAGAAAAGCCGTGGCCTGTACGCGCGACGGGGGAGGCAGTATTAACCGCACCTGAAAGCGGCGCCATGCCGCGCGGTCGAGCAGTTCGCCATGATTGGTCGCGCAGACGGCGACCACATGGGAGGGCAAGCGATCGATCTGTAGTAGCAACGTCGAAACGACGCGCTTGATTTCGCCGGTTTCGTGCGCGTCGGAGCGCTCCTTGGCGATGGTGTCGAACTCGTCGAAAAAGAGCACGCAGCGCCGAGTCCTTGCGAACTCGAAAACGTGATCGATTCGACTCGTTGTCTCTCCAAGAAAGCTAGATACAACTCCCTCGTAACGCACGGCGTAGAACGGCACCATCAACTCCGCTGCCAACGCTTCAGCAAGCGAGGTTTTACCGTTACCAGGCGGACCTTCCAAAAGGATGCGGTTACGCGGTTCCAGGCCGTGGCTGCGGAGAAGCTCGCTACGGTGATGCTCCTCGATGATCTCGGTCACCGCCGCCGTGACGGCAGGCGCCAAATGCACCTCTGACAATCGCCGCTTAGGCACAATTTCGGTGACCAGATCAGCGACCTGGCGGGCGGTGTCATCACGGGCGAGCAGGCTGCGAGCACCGGCAGTGGTGATCAATTCGGACAGACGATCAGCCACAAGATGGTGCTGATTGTTGCGCTCCTCGGCGATGATCGCCTCCACCAGCATGCGAAAGCGGGCGACGTCGCCACGCTGCTGCGTGGTTTTGTGCGGACTTCTCGACGTCGTTTGTTCGCGAACGTTGACGTCGCGTTCTGTGCGACCGATTGGTTGTTCGTGAATGTTGGAGTCACTGGGTCGTCACGCGGGGTCACGGCGGTTGGTGCCGGGCGGCTTCGATGATGCCGGTTCCAGCGGTTGTACCGCCGGCGCGGTTGATCGCTTCTTTCATTTCCGCCAGGCCGCTCCGGATGACCGTGTCTGCAGCTACTTTTTCTGTCAGGGTGCGGAGGTCGCCGGGTGTGGGTGATGGGAGTTGAACTCCGAGTCCGAGTGATTCGAGGCGGGCGGCGTTGACTGATTGCTCGCGGACCTGAGGTACGGCGATGGTGGGCACCTCGTAGTACAGAGCTTCCATCGTTGATCCCATTCCCGCGTGGGTGATGAATGCGGTTGCGTGGCGCAGCACGTCGAGTTGGGGCACCGTTTGGTGGGCCTCGATGTTGTGTGGCAGCGTTCCGATGTCTGCGGGGTCGATATGGGTGCCAAGACTGAGAACGACGTGAAATCTGCTGTCCGCGAATACCTCTGCGCAGGAGGCGAAGAATTCGGGTCGATTGTTGAAGGCGGTGCCCAACGAGACCAACAGCACCTGGGCGTCATCGTGTGGTGGCGCCCAGGAAGCGGTGCGGCGGGCGCGCTTGGGCATCGAGGGGCCGATGAAGTGGACGTTTTCGGCGAAGCTGTTGCCGGCGATCTGAAACTCCCGCGGTATGAACACCAGCGACGGCGGTCCCGGCTCGTTATCGCGGCTCGGGCCGAAGGGAACGGCTAGACCGTGGGTGCTGAACCAGTCGGCCAGTTCGGTGAAGTAGTGCTGCATACCGGGGTGATGCGGGGTGAATCCGTCGATCAGTTCGGAGGGTGGGAACGCCTCGTTGGTGGCCAGGTTCGCGATCAAAGAGACCGTTGACGCCGCGAACTGCTCGACAAGGAACCCGCCGAGCGGAACATTGTCGATGCATACGACGTCGGGGGGATCGTTGGCCAGCGCGTTGAGCAGGCCGGGAGTGAGCGTGCGCGCGGCGGCCAGGAACCCGCGCAGGTCAGCGCTGAGAGTGTCAACGCTAAATCCTGATGCGGCCAGTGTGGTGGTGTCGGGTTCCCATCCAAGATCGATGAACAATGCACCAGCTCGCACGATCTCCGCTTCCAGCGATGCGGCGCTGATGTAGGTGACACGGTGGTCGCGGTCGACGAGTTCCTCGACTAGGGGCAACGTCGGATAGACGTGGCCCGGCGCCGGTGGCGTCGTGAAGAGAATATGCATCAGATGGCCGCCGTTTCCGCTAGATTTAGCTAGATATGTCTAGTCACCTTACAGAGTGAAGGATCGCGCGATGCCTGTCGCCACCGCCACCCGCATCGATCTGGCCAGCATGGTTGCCCTCGTCGTCCGGCTCGCCGGGCCGATCAATCAACTGATGGCCCGTGAACTCGGATTGCCCCTCAACGACTTGGCGGCGTTGCAACATCTCGTGGGACTACCGCCCGCGGGACCGGCCGAGCTGGGCCGGCGTTTGGGAATGTCGTCGGCCTCGGCCACGGTGCTGGCTGACCGACTCGAACGTGCCGGTTATGTTCGGCGTCATCGCGACCCTCACGATCGACGCCGAGTCATCCTTGAGGTCACCGACACGGCCGCCATGCGTGCCCAAACCGCCATCGGCCCACTCGTCGAGGCGCTCAACTCGATCGGCGACCGGCACGACGTGGCTGGTCAGCAGCAGATCAGCACATACCTGGCCGCAGTGATCGACGCGATGGCCGAGTTCACCGGCGCTGATGACTCGGAACTCACGAGTTGAGCTGCACGCGGCGATACGCCGCGATGCCCGCGCTGGCCTGTCCGGTCGAGAGATCCAACGCAAACACGGCGTCGGATGGCGCACTGTGCAATCCGCCCTCGCATCGGCCTGGCCCCAACAGCGAGCTGCTTATCCCACCAGAGCCTCCAAACTCGACGGGTTCAAACCTGCGATTGACGACATCCTGCGTTCCGATCTCGACGCGCCGCGCAAGCAACGCCACACCGTGACCCGCATCGTCGACCGCCTGCGCACTGAGTTCGGTATGGATGACGTGTCCTACCCCGTAGTGCGGGCATACGTGGCCAGACGGCGACCGGAGATCAGCATCGAATGCGGCCGTGGCGCACCCGGGGTATTCGTTCCGCAAACCCATTTGCCCGGCCGCGAAGCCGAAGTCGACTTTGGTGAGATCGGCGTGCGGTTACGTGGTCAACTCACCACCTGCCACCTGTTCTCCCTACGGATGTCCTACTCGGGCAAAGCGGTTCATCGTGCCTCTGCAACCGGAGGTCAGGAGGCGTTTTTCGAGGGCCACGCGCACGCGTTCCAGGTTCTCGGAGGAGTGCCTGCCGGTAAGATCCGCTACGACAATCTCAAAGCCGCTGTGGCACAGGTAATCGGCTTCTCTCGCCAGCGCGTCGAAACAGACCGCTGGGTGGCGTTTCGCTCGCACTTCGACATCGACGCCTTCTACTGCCAGCCAGGTATCACCGGCGCTCACGAGAAGGGCGGTGTGGAAGGCGACATCGGGCGGTTCCGCCGCAATCACCTCGTGCCGGTACCGGAAGTCGAGTCACTGCACGAACTCAACGAACTCATCGACGGCTACGACCAGGCCGACGATCTGCGGCGCATCGGCCACCGCGCCCACACCGTGGCCGAGTCCTTCAACGCCGAGCGTCAACTCCTCAAACCGCTACCCGTAGAAACGTTCGAGACAGGACTCTGGGTGACACCGCGCGTGGACCGCTACTCCCAGATCACCGTCCGCACCAACCGATACTCCGTACCCTCACGGCTCATCGGCCGCCAAACCCGAGTACTCCTCAACGCATCAGACCTCACCGTCTACGACGGCAGAACACTCGTCGCCAGCCAGAGCGATTGCTCACCAAAGGCGGCTCCCGCCTCGACCTCGACCACTACCTGGAAGCATTCGTCCGCAAGCCCGGCGCCCTGCCCGGAGCGACAGCACTAGAGCAGGCCCGCCGAGCAGGTACCTTCACCGCAGCCCACGACGCGTGGTGGGCTGCAGCCTGCAAAGCCCATGGCGACACCGCCGGCACCCGCGCGCTCATCGAAGTCCTTCTCCTGCACCGACATACCGACCACCGCCACGTCATTGCCGGCATCAACGCCGCCCTGCAAGCCGGAGCGTTAACCGCTGACGCTGTTGCCCTTGAAGCCCGCAAAGCCGCTGAGACTGGCAGCGACATCACCACCGCCGACCCGCCGCCGACCGACATGCCAGCCGTGTCGTCACTGACACAGCGCCGCTTAACCCACCTGCCGATCGACACGCGGCCCCCGCCCTCAGTCACCGCCTATGACCAGCTTCTCCGACGGAGCACACAGTAGACGCCAACCGAAAGGACCCCGCCGATGAACGCTCCCACCCGTCGCGGACTCACCGAACAAGCCGCCGATGCCGCGATTGACCAAGCCTGCC
The DNA here is from genome assembly GCF_041902445.1 of Mycobacterium sp. G7A2. Classification (NCBI taxonomy): domain Bacteria; kingdom Bacillati; phylum Actinomycetota; class Actinomycetes; order Mycobacteriales; family Mycobacteriaceae; genus Mycobacterium; species Mycobacterium sp. G7A2. Next base: position 1,442,623 of record NZ_CP169251.1, read on the forward strand.
GCATGCTCCGCCTCCCCACCATCCGAACCCACTTCCCCGAAACCGCTGACACCGCCGCCCGCCAACAGCAGTCCTACCGCGCCTTCCTCGCCGAACTACTCCTGGCCGAATGTGACGACCGTGCCCGCCGACGCTCCGAACGCCGCATCCGCGCCGCGGCCTTCCCACGCGAAAAGTCCCTTCGCACTTTCGACTACACCGCAAACCCGAACGTCGACCCCGCCGTCATCAACACCCTGGCCACCGCAGACTGGGTACGCAAAGGCCAACCCCTCTGCCTCATCGGCGACAGCGGCACCGGCAAGAGCCACCTACTCATCGCCCTAGGAACCGAAGCGGCCATGGCAGGATTCCGGGTGAAGTACACCCTCGCCGCCAAACTGGTCAACGAACTCGTCGAAGCCGCCGACGAAATGACGCTCACCAAAACGATCGCCCGCTACGGCCGCGTGGACCTACTGTGCATCGACGAACTCGGCTACATGGCCCTCGACAAGCGCGGCGCCGAACTGCTCTTCCAAGTTCTCACCGAACGCGAAGAAAAAGCATCCGTGGGCATCGCCAGCAACGAAGCCTTCAGCGGATGGACCAAGACCTTCACCGACCCACGACTCTGCGCAGCCATCGTCGACAGGCTCACCTTCGGCGGCAACATTATCGAAACCGGCACCGACTCCTACCGCCTCGCCCACACACTCCGCAGCCGCGACAACACCGACAAGTGACGTCAACATTCGCGAACACACCACACCCGAACCCGCCGAACCTGACGTCAACATTCACGAACAAACGACGCCCTCATCCACGACCAACGCCAGCTGCGCCTCGACCAGATCAATCACTAGGTCAGACCTCGCCATGTGGCCCCTCCTTGCGCAATGCGCTCGCTCGATCATTGCAGATGCGTTCACCACCGCGGGTTCGGCGCCGTACTGTGTCGTGCCCGCTAGCAGCGCCAACAGCGCTCAGATAGTTGTCCGAGTTCTGCCGTAGTGTTCTTCGACCGCCCTGCGGCCACTGATCGCACGGGTGGCTTGTCGCCAGCTACCCGGGTGTGTCTCAGAGGCGTATTGGTGCGCCGGGCGGTCACGCTCGTCGGCGTTGGTCTAGTTCCGGACAGCAGGCCCCGCGACGCTCTGCGTGTCGGTGAGGCGAAGCTGCGTTGGCACGGCAGCAGCGCTGAGGTGTCGAGCTGGTCGCGGCCGTGACAGGCCTTCCGGTCACCGGTTTCGTCGTGGTTCACGTCGACAAAGACGCTGATGACCGCCGACATCGACGAAAGTGCATGGAGTTTCTTCTGCCGCACTTGGCGTTGATGCCGTGCCCACCGGCGAGCCGATCTTGGAGCTGGACACTCGGTCACTTCTGAGGACGTCGACCACGCGACACAGCGCGCCGAGGAAGCGAAACAGCGGGCCGAAACGCCCACCTGTCCGCAGCCCATCTCCACGAACACGCCGGCGACGCACATCAGCGGGCAGCCGAGGTTCACGACCAAGCACCGTCAGCAGGCGTCGGAGACGTCACTGCGCACAAGGCCAAAGCTCAACGTCATCGCAGAGCGGCCACTTCCGATCGAGAGGCCGCTTCGCGCGACTACTACGACGCCGAGCAAGAACGTCACTAGTTGACTGTCTCGTTTCTGAAAATTTGAGACCAATCAGTTCCTGTCTTGATTCATCGAGACGAAGATTAGACCCCTGTCGTCTCGAACGGGTCTCGGCTTCACCCGTTGCTTGATGGCGGCGGCGAGGTCGTCTGGGATGGGCATGGGTGTCATGAGGCCCGCGTTGACGCGGCCGGTGTTGCCGACCGGGTAGCGGCCGGTCATCGAGCCGGGGGCGGCGACGATGAGGCGCAGGACTTGGCCGATGGCTTCGCGGCGGTCGTGTTGGCGAAGTGCGAGCGCCAGCATGGCGGCGTGGTTGCAGGTGTGCAACCAGGGACTTGGTTGGGAGGCGATGTGTGCCCGCTCTAAGTGTCGCCACCGGGTCGCGGGGTCTGCGGCGTGTTTCGCGGCGGTCATTTCCGCTCGGTAGACCTTGCGGGCCTGCTCACTGATTCGTGGCATTGAGTTGGCTCCTGTCGTGGGGATGAGCTTGGTGGGGCTATCGGCGGCTGGTCCGCTTGGTGGGTGCGGTCGTGCCGTTGACGGCCGGTGGAGATGCGGTGGGGGCGCAGCAGTCGCACCCGTGCTCATCCTGTGCCGGGGCTGGGGTGATCAGGGAAAGGCTGATGCTGGTGGCGGGGGTCTGCGCGGACTGTAGAGGGCTGCAGCAGGGGTCGTCGAGGACGGGTGCTGGGCCGATGTCGAGGGTGTGGGTTGTGGTTCGCAAGGTTGTCGCTGTGACGCCGGGAAGGGCGGTGATGCGGGCGGAGCGGATGGCGTTGAGGATGACGAATATTTCGGTGGTTTCGTGGATCAGGACCACGGTGGCCAGGCCCAGGACGCCGAAGGCGGCCAGCGGTATCAGGACGGCGACGATGGCCAGCGAGAACGCGATGTTCTGCACCATGATCCGGCGGGCGTGGCGCGAGTGGGCCAGCACCTGGGGTAGGTGCCGAAGGTCCTCGCCCATCAGGGCGACGTCGGCGGTTTCGATGGCGACGTCGGTGCCCATGGCGCCCATGGCGATGCCGATGTCGGCGGTGGCCAGCGCGGGGGCGTCGTTGATGCCGTCGCCGACCATGGCGATGGGTCGGCCCGTGGAGAGGGTCGGCAGCAGGGCTGCCTTGTCTTCGGGTAGCAGCTCGGAGTGCACGGTGGTGATGCCGGCGTCGGCGGCCACCGTGTCCGCGGTGCGGGTGTTGTCGCCGGTGAGCATGGCCACCGTGATGCCCATTCGCTTCAACAGACGGACGGCTTCGGCGGCTTCGGGGCGAAGTTCATCGCGCACGGCGATGGCAGCGACCGGCTGTTCATCGCGGGCGAGCACCACCACGGTGGCGCCGGCGGCCTGCAACCGCTCCACGTCAGCGGCGAGTGGTCCGGGGGCGACCCAGGAGGGTTTCCCCAGCCGCAACCGGTGGCCGTCGAGGTCACCGTGCAGACCGTGGCCAGCCAGTGCGGTCACATCGCTGGCGGCCGGCGAGTCGCCGGCGGCGGTCAGGATCGCTTGGGCCAGTGGGTGTTCGCTGCGCATCTCCAGGGCCGCTGCCCACCGCAGGGCGTCGGCGTCGCTGAGGTCATCGGTGGTGATCACCTCGACGACGCGGGGCTGATTGCGGGTGAGCGTGCCGGTCTTGTCCAGGGCGACGACGGTGATGCGGCCAAGTTCTTCCACCGCCGCGCCACCCTTGATCAGGGCGCCGTGGCGGCTGGCGGCCCCGATGGCCGCGACCACGGTCAACGGGACCGCGATCGCCAGTGCGCACGGTGAGGCGGCCACGAGCACCACCAGTGCCCGTTCCAGCCACAGCATCGGATCACCCAACACCGCGCCCACCGCGGCGATCACCGCGGCCAACGCCATGATCGCCGGCACCAGCGGACGGGCGATCCGATCCGCCATTCGTTGCCCGGCGCCCTTGCGTTCCTGGGCTTGCTCGACGATGTGCACGATCCGCGCCAGGGAACTGTCGGCGGCCGGGGCGGTGACCTCGACCTCGATCGCTCCGCCACCGTTGATGGCACCGGCGAACACGTCGCTGCCGGGCCCGGCTTCCACGGGCACCGATTCGCCGGTGATCGCCGACAGGTCCAGGCTCGTCTGACCGGCTCGGATGGTGCCATCGGTGGCAGCCCGTTCACCGGGACGGATCACCATGACGTCACCGATCACGAGATCCTGGGGGGCAACGGTCGTCTCGATGCCGTCCCGCAGCACCGAGGCCTTCGGCGGCACCAGCGACAACAGGGAGCGCAGCCCGCGACGGGTCCGGCTGACGGCGTAGTGCTCCAAGCCCTCGGCGATCGAGAACAGGATGCCCAGCAAGGCGGCCTCGGCGAACTGACCCAACGCGACTGCGCCGATCGCGGCGATCGTCATCAACGTGCCGACCCCGATACGGCCATGCCGCAGGCCGCGCACCGCATCGGGCACGAACGTGATCGCGCCGGCAGCGACCGCAGCCAGCTCGACGGCGTGTGCGATGCCCTCGTAGCCGACCCGCCCGGCAATCCAGCTCACAGCGAGCAGCACCGCGGCCAGCGCCGCGAACTGCAATTCCCGTATTTGCCAAAGCCTTTCGGGACCCGCGTCGGGTTCGACGTCGTTGCGTGGCCCGCAGCACGCATCAGACACGATTGGCTTCCTTAGCGCTAGTTGCGGCCACGCTCGGCAAAACAGCTGCGGTTAACTCGCGTCCGCGCTCGGTCAGCTGATACATGACCAACTTGCCCTGACGGCGCGACGACACCAGCGCCGCGTTCTTGAGCTGGCGCAGATGGTGGGACACCAAGCCCTGCGGCAATCCGACCACCCAGGCCATATCGCACACGCACAATTCGTCGCCGGCCGCCAGGGCGGCCGCAATGGACAACCGGGTCGCATCGCTGAGGCCGCGCGCCGCCGCGGCGGCGGCCTGGACGGTGGCGCTATCGGGCACCGTGGCGCGAATGGACTCCGCGTGGGGCAGGTCCAAGCAGAGCAGATCGCAGGTATCCACCGGTTCACTCATATCCATATACTAAAGTACGTCGATATGAACATGAAAGGTCTCGGAGCGATCCTGACCAACACCCGCGTTCTGCTGACCGTCTTCGTTATCGCGTTAGCAACGATCGGGACCGCGGTGTTCCTCTCGGTCCGAGGCACCGACTCGGCACCTCCGATCGAACTCGACGGGGCAGCCGGACAGACGGTCCGGGACAACAGTCACCGGCTCAACTCGGTACCCGACAGCGACGTCTACTTCGTGGAATTCCTCGATTTCGAGTGCGAGGGCTGTCGCGCGGTGTATCCCGCCATTGAGCAGCTGCGCGCCGAATACGGCGACCGGGTGAACTTCGTGCTGCGCTACTTCCCGCTGCGCTCGCACTTCAACGCCGAGCGCGCCGCACGCGCAGTCGAGGCCGCCGCCCAACAAGGCCAACTCGAACCCATGTACCGGAAAATGTATGAGACACAAGCAGAATGGGGCGAGCAGCAGACTCCCGCCGACGACGTATTCCGCGGCTTCGCCCAGCAACTCGGCCTGGACATGAGCGCATTCGACGACACTTACAACGACCCGGCCACCCTGGAACGCATCCAGCTCGACATCGCCGACGGCACCGCATTAGGCGTGCAAGGAACCCCGACCTTCTTCCTCAACGGCGAACGCATCCAGCCGCGCAGTTATGAAGACCTCTCCACAGCGCTTGACCAGGCTTTGGTGCGCGGATAGACGTCTGTCTCGAATCTACTGAACGGCATCGGTTGCCTCACGTGGCAAGGGCGTGGAAAGAAGACCCTTAAGAATATTCGGCCTGGTTTATCAGATCCCTGGCTCGCTTTCATCGCAACCTGGCAGACCTGCAGCGCGTGACCCATGGTTTCACCGTCTGGCCCGCCCGCCACACGGGTCGGCCGCCAGACAATGGCTGCTCGTCCCTACATCTTTCCCGCACAGCAGGGGCACGGTTCCTTCATGTTGGCGCAGCAAGGGCATGCGTCCATCGGCATCGCCATCATCGTCTCGCCGCAGCACCACATCAGTGGCCTGGCGCCACCGGCGGTGTACGTGACCGCCATGGGGTTCTCGCTGGTGACGTCAAAGTAGATCTTGCCGGTGGCCGTCTGCCCTTGAGTCAAGGTGGCCGGGGAAATTCCCCGCGGGCTGGCCATCTGCCACAGCGCTGGGTAGCGGGCGCCTACAGAGGTTGCGGCGAAGTTGGGGATTACCGGTGTCGAAGTGCCCAAGATCGCCGTCACCGTCGCGGTCGCTTCCCACAGCTGGCCGGCCACCGGGAAGTCAGGCACATCACCGCTTTTCTTCAGATCCGCGACCGACCAACTCTGAATGCCACCACCGTCCGCTACCTGCTGATGCGCTCCAAAGCGGTGCAAACAGTGCTCCGCCGCCGACGCCGCCCCAGCCGAGCCCAGTCCCGCCATCGGCGCCATCACAGCCAATACCGCCATCAAACAGAACTTGAGCACATCTACTCCCTACCGTGGGGCCCGGCAAAGTAATCGCCTCGCGTCTACAACCTACGTACCGAGATAGTAGATGATGTCAGAAGCCGATCGACATGGCCTTGCCCTGGGCTCCTATGGCGACGGTTGACACCCGCCGCTGAATCGGAAGAGGTCGCCACGCGGTCAAGCACCATCGCCACTTGCCGGTCAACCGTCTGCAACTCTTCCCGCCGCGCCCGAAATCAGGAGCACCTTCGCTATCTGTAATCAGCAAATGCTTCGCCGCCGACACCCAGCTCATCACTGGCGTCGTTAGTGGGCGGCGTCGCGTCGGGCCGGGTCGGTCCGGCGTCGAAGGCGGCCATTTCAACGTAAGGCCGGTTACTGTCAGCGCAACCGGAAACAAGTTTTTGACCGGAGGTATTGACGTGGCAGTGCGAGGGGAGCGAATCCTGGCAGCAGCGCTGGCAGCAGCGGGAAGTCGGCGATTCCGGAACCGGATCGCCGGGCAAGCCGCCCGCTACTGGTCGGCGCCCACAGGATCGGCCTGGGAAGCGAACTCGCACTGGCGCAACGGAATCGGCGATCAAGCCTGGCTGGAGGTTGGTGACGACCATTGGAAGATCTATGAGACCTTCGCCCGAGCCCTTAATTCGCCCAGCCCGAACACGGTGATGGAGTGGGGCGCCGGCGGCGGGGCCAACGCCGTGGCTTTCGCCCCCCATGCGCAGCGCTTCATCGCCGCCGACATCTCCGAAGAAAACCTCGACGAATGCGTCCGACAAGTCCGCGCAACTTGCACGACACCCGTCGAGACACGGCGCATCGACCTCGCCTGCCCCGAACAAGCCACCGTCGGATTGGCGGGCAGCTGCGATGTCTTCCTGTGTCTATACGTGATCGAGCTAACGACGGGCGCGAACGCGGTACGGGCCATCCTTAAAATCGCCCGCACCGTGTTGGCCCCCGGAGGCACGGCGCTGGTCCAAATCAAGTACCACACCAGCGATCGTCGGACCCGCGGCTTCGCCGGGACAGCCTACGACCGAAACCTCGCATCGACCACCACCTTCACCATCGAAGAGTTTTGGAACCTGGCGGCAGAGTGCGGCCTCACCCCACGGCTAATCACCTTGGTGCCGGAAAACCGTCTCGACAGCCGCTACGCCTACTACGCCCTCACAATTCCAGCCGCCGTGCAACCCGCGCCGCCTGACGAGCGCCTGCTCGACGTCAAGTACACAGAGTTCGCCGCCACGTTCAACGCTGACGTCGCCGACGCAGAGAGGCGCGCGGCGCGCGGCAACTACATAAGCCGCCGTGAGGGCGAAACAACCGTCGACGACTGACGGTTAATCGGCTTGCCGCTGACTGGTGTATTAACCGACTCTCCCTGCGTAGACGGCGCGGTGGCATCGTAGGCAGTTCGGAGATTCCGAGCAGCCAGCCCTAGTTGCTCGCGAATGTGGCTGTGGTGGTGGACGATAGCGCGCGGCCCGTCCTACGTTTGCGTCTATGAGCGGAAGTGAGAAGTTGCGGGCGCGCAAGCGTGCGGTGGAAGCGCAGCGCAGGGCGAACGAGAAACGCGCGAACCTTGAACGTGCCAACGTAGACGATGCCGCCTCGGTTCGTGTGCTGCTCCAGCGGCTGCGCGCCGTTGACGCTTGGGAGAGTGTGCGCCTCGATCAAGTGAATGAAAACGTGCGCATGGACGCAGCCCGCAAGCGTGTGAGTCACTTCGTCAACCTGCAAACGGTTACCGGGCGGATGAGGGACCGCGGTCAGACGATCGCGTCGATCGCTACTCTTGCGGAGGTCGAGGTTCGCGACCTCCAAAATGTCCTTCGCAGAGCGCGTGCTGACGAGGGCGGCGCGCAGCGTGCAACGGAGTCTCGAAACGCCGCGGCTCTAAGCGCAAACGGCGCAAGTTTGGTGAGCCATAGCGCAATTGGCGTTGACCATCATCAACCGATCGCAGCGGACAACTACCCGACATCCGATCCGAATCGGTGCGTCCGTTGCGATGCGGTCATGCTGGATCCCGAAGTCACTTCCCGGCGAGGGCGTCCGCGTCGCTATTGCTCTGACACGTGCCGCAGAGACGCCTCGGCGGCGCGTACAGCAGCACAGCGGCACGGAGAACCGATTCGCATCGTCGAGGTTCCTCGTGCTGCCGTCCGAAGTGCATCGAGTACACAGCAACACGGCGCCACCGCTCCGGTAATTCGTTCCGCATGCGACGCGGTAGAATTCGCGCTCCAAAACGCGGATGCCATGAAGATACTATTGTCGAGTGTGGCTGAGCGGGCACGGCGTAAAGAGTTGGACCGCAGCACATTTGAGGCCGCCCGAGAACTCGCCAAAGTGGTCTATCCAAATAGGGGTTAACGCATACCCTGGCTCGGCGCTACCCCGTCAGATGCGAAGCATGTCGTGTTCCGCCTTCACTTGATGAGGCATGGCTGGCCATGCAAACAGGCGGCGGCGTCAATCCCAGCGTGACTGATCCTGACATATGAGAGTTCGGTTGGAATCAAACGTTTTGGACATGACGCGGCTGCCAGTGCCCTGTTTGCGTGAAATTGCAGATCAGCCTACTGAACTGGGATTATCCGCTGAACAAATGTGTGCTCAGCTGTGGTGAACTGTCTGTGCGAAGCGGTACTTTATGAGTCATGGAGCGTCTAGATCTGCAGCCGGCGCCCGCATGGGGCGGAATTGCGGCAGCTGCCGTGGCCGGTTCAGACGCCGCGTCTGTTGAACCGGCCGGTCCAATCGCTAGCGGCAGGCTGTCCATCATCGACGCCGCAGCCGGCCTCGCAGACTTCACTTCTGTCGCTGCCCAGCAGGGTCACGCGGCGGGGCTTCTTCTGCGTGTTGAAGCGTTGAGCACTGCAGCGGCCGCAGCAGTTAATTCCCTTGTTGTCGTTGATGAACTGAACGCGACACAGCTTCAATCCGTGGTGGAGTGACTGTGAGCAAGCTGGCGTTCTACCTCGCGGTCGTTAGCACCGTCGTTGCCATCATGTCACTCGCTGTGAGTCTCAATATCTTCCCACGTGGGCAGACTGAACACGCGATAAGGCCGTCGACCTCGTCCACGTCTGCTGCGGAGCCCTCAGAAAAGCACGACGCAGCAATTGAGGCGTGTGTTGGCCTGAGGAACTTCAAGAGCGGTGTTGGGATTGCGCGTGGCGCCTTCATCGATCGCGTCGACCGGGCCAATGACTGGGAATCATCACAAAGCCTGGGGGTGCAGGGCTACTACTTCAGCGCGGTGGGTGCGGAGTTGAACTATATGGCCACCCGGCTAGGTCCAGGCGTACCACGAGAAATTGTTGATGCGCTCGCTGGTGTCCGGCGCTCGATCGTGGCTGTGGTCGACGCAGATTTGCGCCGTGAACCCGCCTCCGTTTCCAACGACATGGTTGATCAGTACTCGAGTGCCCTGCGGGCCGCTGAAAGTGCATGCGAAGCAACGGGGGTCGGCTAATGGCCGCTTCACCACCCGCTCGTAGCTATTCACGCTTCATCGTGGCGCCCGATGTATGGCCGGTCACCCGCGAGCAATCTGAAGGACGGGCTGCTGCTCAACGTCGTCTGGCGATGGCGACTGCGGCTGCGGTAGATGCTCACCGGGTCGCCTTGCACGGCTTGCAGGTTGTCGGTGTGGCGCAGTCAAATGGTTTTGAAGCAATGCACGCTGCCTACAGGCGTATTCAGGTTCGGGCCGACGATAAGGCTGACGCGGATAAGGCTGCCGCTGATCTGATGCAGAGTGTTGCGGCGATCCAGATGAGTGCTGAGCTGATGATTGACACGATTGATGCTGAGGCACATCAACAACTGGTACACGTGCCGAGCAGAAGTCCCACGGCTATCAACATCATTACCAGTGCTGCCGCGCGGGCGCGAGGAATCGCAGTAGGGGCCGCCGATGAGATCCGCGCTTTAACTGTGCAATTCGTCCAGGGATTTACGCCTCTGCCGGAGGGACCCCCGAATGGCGATCCGTTTAGTACGGGCGATGACGATCGGTCGACCGATAAGCGATCCGACGAATCGCCTGAGCGTCCGCCCGAGGCAGCAGTGGAGACCGGTGATACGCAGCCTCGTCTTTCGGTGCCAGACCCGTCTGATGCCGAATCCAGGTCTGGTAACACTGCGCCGCGAGTCAGCACCGGGCCTACCCCTGGTCCTTCATCGCTGTCACCGCACCCCCCGGCGCAGAGCGCCAGTCCTGCGTCCGTAGCCGCGGTTGGTGACATCGGAAGCAGTGGGGTAGGCCTCGCCGGACCAGGACGTTCCTCTTCCATAGGCTCGTTGGCCGCGTTCGGAAGTTCGGCATCGCCGCTACCGGGATCGGGCACTGGAGGAATGTCGCAGTCGGGTTCGGTACGACCGGCAGTATCTGCATCGCCGTCTCCTGCTGTCGCGCTGCAAGGGGTCATGCCTGCAAGTGGTCCTGCGCCGCTGTCATCGGTCACCGGCGCTCAGACGACTAGCATTCCTGCTTTCGTAGCCACTGCGACACCGGCGCAGCCGGCGGCATCTCCGAGTGGAATCTGGCATCCGTCAATAGGGGCGACCACGGGTGCCGTGCCAGCGTCTATTGCCGGGCCGCAGGTAGTGTCGAGTACTAATCCCTATCCAGCCGTTTCAGCACCCTTGCTGCCCCCGGGGCCGCTGGGTCCGCCGCCTTCAGTTCCGGCCGCAATTCCACCGGCCGCCGGTGCTGTCCCATTGATTGGCGGCGCTCACACCTCAATGGCGCCTGCCGCCGCATCGGTCGCGACGGCAGCGTTGACAACTCCCGCCGCGACGCTGCCGTCCCGGGTAGCGGCCGCGGCGGCCCGGGACTTGGAACGGCGGCGCAACGAGTCGAGCGATCTACAGACGGTTAAACGGTTGGCGTGGGAACTGTTGTACGCCACCGAATCCTGCCGAACCTTCGCACTGTGGGCCGTCGGCCTGATGTATTCAGCGGCTGGCGACCGGCATGTTGTGGCGCTGACACATCACGGTGCGGGTTACGTCCCCGCGGGGATTGTGGTCCCGAAGGGCGTGCGGATGCTCTGGTCTGACCAAGCTATTGGAGAGGGCTTTCGTAGCCGATGGATCGGAAATCTCGATCCGGCTGCGACACTGATCGCCTTCGCAGAAGTCAAGGCCGCGGAGCCGGCTGGCTGGCGCTTAGCCGCTGCAGCGACCACCTGGTCTGACGTAACAGCGCTCATGACTGCCGCGCAACGCTGGGGCGCTGAATGGGCCACCTGCTCCGGTATGTCCATGCCCGCCTCAATCGGAAAACGGGACGCTATCGCCAACGCGAATACTCCGCACCGATTGGAGCGGGAGTACCCCGACCTTTTCGAGCGTGTAGCGCAACTTCGTGCCAGAGGGCTTACCCAGCGAGCCGCCAAACTGGTCACGGAAGCAATCGTTTCCGACGCGCGCCTTGCGATCGTCGCCGACGGTGGCCCCCGAATTCCGCCGAACTTCGACTCGGTATGGCCGGCTGCAGCAGACGGCAGAGTAGACGCTTCGGACCGCGCCCGTTTCGCCGAAGCGGTTCAGCAGCAATGGTTCAGCATCGGAATGGTGCAGCCGGGTTGGGAAGATGAACGCACTGACACCGTCTGTGCAGAGTACAGGGGGCAATGGCTTATTTGCCGGGCGCTTGAGGTGGTCCTGGGGTGGATAGCTGACGACAACTGCGGGGCAATGCAGGCGGACCTGCCGCTGGAAGACATGATCTACGCCGCAGCACATGCCTACCTCGACAGTCGGGAAACCGGCTGGATCACTGCAATTTTCGACGCTGCAGGCGGTTCATCCTGACAATGGATTCGCTGCCTCAGGAGGTAGATGGTGAAGCTTGGCGCGCCGAGCTCGCGCGGCAGCATACGTATCTGGCGAACGTCGTCGATCAAGCATGTGCCTGGACGCGCGAGTTCCACGTTCAAACTGAGGTTGAGCTGTGCTGCAACTACACCTCACTAAAGAGTTATCCCCTGCTGGACTACGCGAACAGGCTGAGACAGCTCAGCTCAGCACTAAAAAGAGTGTGCGCAATTGCTTCGCTACAGCCTCCGCCGCCGACCTGGGACCGCACGACCCTGCATGCGCCCCCGGCTATAGCGGTGCCCGGGCGAGACCCAGATTGGCGACGGGCCGATTACTCGGAAGGCGGTCGGTACCTGCTGATGCTTCAGCCCACTTCGCCACACGGATACCCGGCTACCGCTCGTGAACAGTGGAGCGCTGCCCTTCGCCTTGCGAGCCCAAGCGTCATCGAACGCGAAATCGGTGTGCCGCAACTAGTTGCGTACGGTTGGATGGCTCGATCGGAGTTCGACAAAGCATATCGGGTGGTGCACAGAGCGTTTCTCGACAGTGCGGCCGCCACGTTTGGTCGTGCGTGGGCTACCGGATCTTCCGAGGATGGAACTCGTTCAATGACCGTGCTGGTGAGTTGGATGAAGGCACTGACCGACCATGGGTGCTCCTTGGGTGATTGTAATTCCGTGCTTCGTGACATCGAGGTCGTAGACCCGCAAGCTGTCGCGGATTGCAGAGCAGTCCAGGAAGTTTGGTGCCCTCCCACGCCCTGACCTGCTCCGCCAGTTGATACAAGGCCGAATGCGAGAGTGGCGCCTGCGGCAGTCTTTGGCCTCACGGTGCTTCACTGCTCTCGGGCATGTAACCGGTGACCTCATACCCTTGGACCAATCGTGAAGATCATTGCAATGCAGGACCTCCTAGAGAACTTCGACGAAGTGCTCTTGATCGTCGAACGAGGGGATTCATTCGAAATCCGGGCGGAGGATGGTCACGCCATCGCCCTGCTGCTGCCGATTCAGGATGAGCTCTAGGACCAAGCCGACCCACCGAGGCGAGCTGCCACACGTCGACGCTTCGCCGGTATTGACGCATCATCAGACCGGACGAAACGGTATGCGATCAACTATCTGGGCACCTGATTCCCTGCACCACAGCGCACGGTCACGACGCTGCCGCCGTGCGACCCTCGCCAGCCTTCGCGTCGGCATTCAAAACTTTCTGCTGACTCCGGTCGAAGTTCGCGTTCTCGCTGATCTGCGTAAGCGAGAGACGCGAGGGTTGCGAGGCTCGCTGAGCCACAACATCTTTGTACGGCGGATAGATTGTCCACAGCAGTACGTTCCTGCGGTTGCGCGCGCCATCATCTTCGATCACCCATCCGAGGTTGCGTAGAGCGGGTGCGTGCCTACGCAGCAGCCCAGAAACGTCGCGACCGTTCTTCGGCCAGTCCCTCGGTCGTTGCCAGTCGTCGTTGACCGGTGTGAGCAGCATCAGCAAATCACTGCCGGATTGACCAACAGCAGGTTCTAATGTCCGCGAGCGAAGCTGTTCGATAAACGGGTCGACGGACAAACTGTCCTCAGACAACTGATTGGCGCGCGACATGTACCGGCGTACGCCATTAGTCGACAAGATCTCGTCCACGGCCGCCAGCGTGCGACAGAAGTCCGCCATCCTGGGCGAGTCCTCAACTTTGATGGTATCCAACCGATGGTGAACGGAGGCAGCCAAGTCAAGTAGTCCGCCAAAAATACCTGGTAGAGCTGTTTCCCACCGCTGTCGCATCTCGGCCTCTGACTGTCGCATTCTGGGGTCGATGCGTCGCAGCTCGACGATCGCTAGCCGCTCTGCCAGATCGGGTCGGATGGCGCCGACGTCGATTCCGTTGATAATCACGCATCGACGAAACTTGATGACAGCCAGATCGGCATCGGTATATAGAGACCGTTTCACCATGGCGTCGCCTGTCGCAGCGCGGCATAAAGAGTCCGACAGCCACGGCGGGATGGCCGACAGGTTGTCCAGAGCAACGACCCACGATCCAGACGCGGCAACCGCCCATGAGTCCGCGTCCCGCGGCGCCTGACGAAAGGGGGCGGGCGAAGGATCGATGAGTTCGACCAAGCTCCGTGTCGATGTCGTTTTAGCGCTACCTTGCTCGCCAAACAGGGCTAGTACCGGATGCGGGACGTCGCACTGAACCAAAGCAGCTACTAGGAACGCGAGAAGAACTGGGCGGTCCTCAACGGCGACATTGACGAACTCCCAGAGCTTCGTCACATCCCCGCGGGAGCTTGGTGCCGGCATCGCCCCCGTCAGCTTCGTATTTCGGAGGAACCGCACCGGCGCAGTGGGAGCCATCGACCACCTTCCGTCGCAGACTTTGATTACTTGACCGTTTGGATCTCCGGTGTCGATGTAGATCGTCCCGTGGTGGTCGGCAACGCGTAGGTTCAACTTGTCGGGTGCCTGCGTGGCCGCCAGACCTTCCAAAATCAGTGTGGCGTCGGTAAGTGCTTGGCCCCCGGCGACCGCACCGGTCTCGGTGAAGTAGCGAGCGGCGAGATCTGCCCGTAGGCCAGCCCTCCCACCACGCAGGAGTATCGCGAGGTGGGGTCGACTGCGTTCGGCGCCAAAAGGTTCGCCGTCCTTTGAGACTCCGAGAACATAGCGTTCCCGGGCCATATCGACTAAGCGTGCCGCGACTGACTTCTTGTCCCCCTCCCCCCTGCCGTTCAAAGGGTTTCCTGCCCGTGGTGCTGTCGCTTATGGGCATGCTGCGCTATTCTCATGAGGAACTTCCGTGTGGCGTGATCGGGTGGTTCGAACGAAGGCCTCGGCTAGTCCCCGAGGTCTTTTTCGTGCGCAGGCACTAAGCGGCGTCGCCGCCTCCGCGGCGGGTTGCGCTCTCTCGCTCCGATATCCAGCGCAATACCTCGGCCCTCCGATAAACGACTCGGCGTCCCAAGGTGAAACTCGCCGGGCCAATATTCGAATGCCGCCAGTACCTCAGCGTCCCCATCGGAACTCCAGTGATGTCCGAAACTTCCTTCGCTCCTAGCAAATCCATCAAATTACTCCTCAGCTATGGTCGGTTCGCCTGAGCCAACAGTGACTGGTGACTTGACGGTCTGTCCACGACCACAGCCACATTCGCTTGAAGAAAAGCCTTTCAATGACTCGGGGGTCGTGACGTCTTCGGCGGGCTCATGGTCCGGCCTCCGGACAACGAAGCGGATGAGGGGAGCGGAGTACTGCGGTACTTTCAGCGTATGACGACTCGAAACGAGCGAGCGGGAATTGACGACCGCTGGCACAAACGAGTCAAGGCGCCGGACGGCGCGATGCGCACTGAGCGGTCTGCGGTATATGGCAAGGTGTCGCGATGGCGTGTCAGGTGGGTTGACGCCAGTGGAGCCGAGCGCACCAAGAGTTTCCAGCGTAAGCCGGATGCGCAGGCCTACCTAAATGGGCTGACCGCCGATGTGCAGCGCGGCGAGTATGTCGATCCGCGGAAGAGTGCGGAGACTTTCGGATCGGTGGCCGAGCAGTGGTTCGCCACCAAACAGCACCGCAAGCCGAAAACCGTTGCCGGATATCGCTCGTTGCTCGACACTGTGGTGCTGCCGAAGTGGGAAAGTGTTCAGCTGAAAAGAATTAATTATGAATCATATTCAACGTGGCTAGGGGCGCTGTCAGTCGACGGCGGGCAACGCGGAACCGGCCTGTCGGCAAGTCGGATCACCCAAGCTCATCAGCTGGTAGGCGCTGTCCTGAAGTACGCCCAACGGACTGGCAAGGTGGCGAAGAACGTCGCGTTCGAGATCAAGCGGGACGAAGATCTTCCCGAGCAAGGCGAGCGTGAGCGGCGCTATCTGACCCATGCCGAGCTGCTAATGCTGGCGAAGGCTGCTGATCGGTTCGAGACGCTGACGCTCGTTCTCGGGTACTGCGGACTGAGGTTCGGCGAAGCCGTTGCGTTGCGCCGCCGGCATGTGGGGGATCGGATGCTGACGGTGCGCTCGTCCGCAACAGCCGTCACCGGTAAGGGCATCGTGGAGTCAACGACTAAGACGAAGCGGGATCGTCACGTGCCTGTGCCCGAACCGGTTTGGAAAAAGCTCAAGGCCGAGCTGCCCGCCGACCCCAACGCGCTGGTCTTTCCCAGCCGAAAGGGCGGGTTCCTTCCACTTGGCGAATACCGCTGGGCGTTCGACAACGCGTGTGCTGATATCGGCATCGACGGGCTGGTACCGCACGGGCTGAGACACACCACGGCGTCACTGGCGATCAGTGCAGGCGCTAACGTCAAGGTCGTGCAGAGACTGCTTGGGCACGCGACCGCCGCGATGACGCTCGACCGCTACGGCCATCTTCTCAATGACGATTTGAGCGGTGTGGCGGACGCCCTGGGGAAGGCTATCGACAGCACTGCGGTATTACTGCGGTATTCAGAGCATCGTGACGAGGCGGAAAGGGCCTAAATTAGGCTCTGAACTGCAACGCCCCCATAGCCCAATTGGCAGAGGCAGCGGACTTAAAATCCGTCAAGTGTCGGTTCGAGTCCGACTGGGGGCACCGGAAAATCCCAGGTAGGCGCGACTGCGGCTCAAACATGTGAGCAATTTCTGTCAGTGGCCGCTTGCTGCGTCAGCACTGCGCAGCGAGGAACCACAACAAATATCTAGACTCCGAGAATGCGCGTGCCTCGCCGAATCGCAGAGTTCAACAAGCGAGTCACCAATCCGGCGGCTCGCACGATCACACCCTGGCTTCCCAACCTCGGGACTCTCGAGCACGTCGGGCGGAAGTCGGGTAAGCGATATCGGACGCCCCTTCTGGTATTCAAGACCGAGGATGGTTACGCCGTCCTCGTCGGCTACGGCCCGCAGACGGACTGGTTGAAGAATGTGCTGGCCGGCGGACCGACGGTGCTGCGCAAGCGTGGACGGACTATTGCGCTCGTCAACCCACGGGTGGTGAGCAAGGCCGAAGCCGCGAACCTCGTCGTACCGCGTTCTCGCCTGCTCTACGGGGCGTTTCCCTACAACGAGGCAGCCGTGCTGATGACGAATGCGGGCTCGGTGAATTGACCTCTGTACCGCGTCGGACTCAACAGCCGAGGATGCGGCTCGATACCGCCATTGTCGGTTCGAATCTGACTGGGGCATCGGGTCGTGCGAGCCGCATCGCCGGAATCGCGGAACGGCCGAGGACGGGTCGATCGGCTCACCGTCGGCAGGTGTCGACTGGGTCGCCGCTGGTGACGGCGTCCACGAACCCCTGCATGTCGGGCACCGCTGGGTCGATGACGCCGCGGTGGTCGAGGCCGTTGTACACCCGGTAGTCGACGGCGACGTCTCTGCTGCACAGGGTCTTCACCAGCTCGTCGACGCCGGCCGGGTCGACTTCTGCGTCCTCGGTGCCCTGCACCATCATCACCAGGACGCGGGGGGTGAGGCGCATCGGGTCCTGCTGGTCGAGATAGGCCCGCAACGGCGTCAGGTCAGCGCTGGGGGCGAACACCTGGCCCGGCGGTACGGGCGGCAGGGCGCGAACCTGAGCGACGCACTCGGTCCGCGCCGTCGACAGGAGGGCGCGAGCCTGATCGGAGAACACCTCGTCGGGGTCGATGGACGGGTCGATGACCGCGCCTCCCAGCACGAGCAGCGGAAGAAACCTCTGTGCTGACTGCACTTCCGGCCTTCCTTCGCGAATCAGGTCGACAGCCTGATTCAGCCCGACGCCCCCCGGCGCAATCGACACCACGCCCTTCAGGGTGAGATCCCCGTCGCGCTGCTCGGCTTCTTGTGCGGTGAACAGCACCGCCTGCCCTCCCTGGCTGTGACCGACGGCCACCCAATCTGTGCCGACATCGGAATCGAGCTCTCGCGCCGCTGTCACGATGTCGATCACGGTGTGAGCCTCGCTCAGGCCATCGACGTAGGGATGTCCGCCGGGTGTGCCCAGCCCCTGGTAGTCCGTCTGCACGACGGCGTAACCCCGGCTCACCCAGCTGTCCAGCATGGGCTGGACGACGCGGACGTAATCGTGAACCAGGCCATCAGCGGTGTCGGCCGAGGGTGCGCAGGTGTCGGCGTATCCCGTGGTGCCGTGCGCCCAGCTGATCACCGGCCAGCCGCCATCAGGTGGCGGCGCCGAGGGGAGGGTGACGGTGCCCGACACCACGATCGGCTCACCGTCTGCGTCCTCGGAGACGTAGGTGATCAGTTGGGTCTCGCCGCTGGGCAGCGCTGCCGTGGTGAGCAGCGAACGTGCGGTGAGGAGTTGGCCCGGACGTAGTTCAGGTGCCGTGTTCTGCGCGGCGCATCCGGTCGGGAGTGACAGCGCGACGAGACCGGCGAGGAGGCGCCGACGGCGGTCAGTCATCGAGGAGTTTCCGGCGACTGGACGCGATCGGACTCTGAGCGGTCAGACCGCCGTCGAGCACCAGGGTCTGCCCGGTCATGTAGCGCGACTCGTCCGAGGCCAGGTAGACCATGGCCCAGCCGATGTCTTCGGGTGTGCCGATCATGTCGAGGGCGTTGTGGCTGCGGATCTCGTCGATCACGTCTGCGGAGACGTTGCCGCTCAGCGACGGTGTCATGACGGCGCCCGGTGCGACCGCGTTGCAGCGCACGCCTTTCGGGCCGTACTGCGTCGCGATGTACTGGGTGAGCCTGATGACCGCGGCCTTGGCCGCACCGTAAGCGCACTGCAGGGTGTCCCCGGTCAGGCCGGCGACCGAAACCGTGTTGACGATGGAGCCGCCCCCTTCGGCGATCATCACCGGGATCGCCAACCGGCAGGCGATGACGGTGCTGCGCGCGTTGAGTGCCATGGCGCGATCCCATTCGGCCAGATCGAGACGCAACAGGTCGAGGTCTTTACGGGGGTCGCTCCCGCCGACGTGGTTGCACAGCACGTCGATACCGCCGAACGCGGCAACGGCACGGTCGATCATGGCCAGGATGGAAGCCTCGTCGAGGACGTCGACCGCCACTCCGACGGCACCGTTGCCGATGTCGGCAGCCGCCGCGGTGGCCGCGTCTTCGTTCAGGTCGGCGATCAGCACCCTGGCGCCTTCGGCGGCCATCAGGCCGGCTGCCGCGTACCCGATGCCGGAGGCCGCACCGGTGATGACGATTCTCTTGTCCTGCAGACGGAGGTTCTTCGTCATCGAGTTCCACTCCCCACCGCGGCCGGCCACTGACGCCGACGTTAGACCACGGGCTGCGGCCTGACAGCCGGGATGGATTATTGGCGCGGAACGCTCGAGTGCGGATACGCAGCCGTGCCGGCACGGCCCGACCGGTTACTCACTCACCCGAATGAGGACCTTGCCGGTCACTCCGCTCTCGACCGCGTCGTGGGCAGCGGCAGTGTCCTCGAGCGGAAAGTAATGCACCGGTAGCCCGTTGGCCTCGCCGACACCCATGGCGCCGTCGCGGACCGCGGCGGCCACGTCCTCGCGCGCATTCGCCAGCGCGTCGTCACCGACGGTGTAGAGGACCAGGAACTGGTAGCGAGCGTTGACCCACATGTTCGACAGGATGTGGAGTTCCACGCTGCCGCCGCCGTCGTTGGCGTAGATCGAGATCGTCGCCCGGTTCGACACCACGGCCGCGTCGAGCGCCGCGTTCGTCCCGGGGGCGACCTCGACGACGATGTCGACCCCCTCGGGCGCGATCTCGCGGATCGCCGCGGCGGTGTCCCCAGCTTTGTAGTTCACGACGTGATGGGCCCCGGCCGAGGCCGCCAGCGCCTCCTTCTCGGGAGTGCTGACGGTGGTGATGACGCGGGCGCCCGCCCAGCGGGCCAGCTGGATCGCGGCGTGGCCGACCGCCCCGGCACCGCCCGCGACGAGCACCGTCGCACCCGCGAGGGCACCGGGCGCCAGCCGCGACGGCCAGTTCTCAGCCACCGTCAGCGCCCGGTGCGCGGTGATCGCCGGCACCCCGAGGCTCGCGCCCACGTCGAAACCGACGGCATCGGGCAGCGGAACCACCGACGCGATGGGCAGCACCACGTATTCCTGGGCTGTACCGTCGGGGCGCTGATGCTGGGCCATGAAGACCCAGACCCGGTCACCTACCGCGAGGTCGGTGACGTCGGCACCCACTGCGTCGACGAATCCGGCGCCGTCGTGGTGGGGGACCACCTCGGGGAACTCGAGCTGCTGGCCCGGGCTCGTGCCCATCCTGTGCTTCCAGTCGGTCGGGTTGACACCGGACAGCACGATGCGGACCCGCACCTGCCCCGCGTCCGGCTCGGGGACCTCGCGGTCCTGTAGGTGAAGAACCGAGGAGTCGCCGGTTTCGGAGTAGGTGATCGCCTTCATGAGACGGACAACGCGATGCGCGGCCGAGGATGTTCCGAGCGGTGCCGATCTCGTGGTCAACAGCGGGGCACCGGGGTCACCTCACCGAGCTGCCGAAGCTGGACTTCCCGCTGTGTGCTCGTCCTGACCGGCTGTCATCACCCACCGGATGCCGCCGACGAGCACCCGACCCGCCGCCCGCACCGCCGTTGCTTCCAGAGGCGGGAAGTACGGCAGCCACAGCGGTCTTCTCGCCCACGCAGGCAACATCGCCACCGCGGTGGCGGCCAGCACCCCGTACGGTGCGCGTGCCGGCAGCGGCAACGGTGGCGTCAGCAGCAAGAAGCGCGCGGCGTCGCGGGCGGCAGGGGTGCCGCGCAGCTCCGGCCGGTACGCGGTGATCCGTTCGCGCAACTCGCCCTCGGTCCGGGGCGGGTCGAGCACCCCCAAAGCGGTTGCGACGCGAGCGGTGTCGGCGACGTAGGCGTCGCGGCCGGCCTGGTCCAGCGGCCTGGCCCCGTAGAGCTGGTGGGCCAGCAGGAAACTGTCGATCTCGGCGATGTGCACCCATTCGAGAAGGTGGGGATCGCCGGCTTCGTACGCAGTGCCGTCCGGTGTCACCCCGCGGACGCGGCGATGGATGCCGCGGACCTTGTCGACGGCGCGTTGCGCATCGGCGTCGGGTCCGAAGGTCGTGACCGCGAGGAACGTGCTGGTGCGTTGCAGCCGTCCCCACGGATCGGCGCGGTAGTCGGAGTGGTCGGCGACGCCGGCCATCGCCAAGGGGTGCAGGGACTGCAGCAGCAACGCCCGCAATCCTCCGACGAACATCGACGCGTCGGCGTGCACGCGCCGGATCGGGCGGTCCTCGGCGAACCACCGCGGACCCGGCGTGCCGTGGATTCGTGCCCGGTTGTCCGGCCCGTCCGGGCCCGCGACCATCCCGAACACCGCGCGGCCCAGGCCGCTCCTGATCGCCGTCACTTCCCGCGCCAGCACCATGTCCTCGACGGTACGTGGCCTGTCAGGGGAGTGGGGTGGTGTGGTGCCCGGGCCGGCGGTGGGCCGCGTCGCTCGGGGAGAGCAAGTGGTCAGAAAGACTGCTTCAGAGGGTCGGCCCGGACTACAACAAACCGCGCGGGATCGGTGCCGGAAGCTGGATCGGGGGAATGTCGGCCGGAAGGACGACCTCGGGAATGGGGGCGGGCAGCGGCACCGGCGGCACCGAGGACGGGAACTCGACGGCCGGGATGTCCGCAGGCAGCTCGACGACGGGGACATCGGCGGGGTAGGGAAACGGCGGCAACCCGGCCGGGAAAGGCAGCACCGGCAACGGCAGCTCGGGTAGGACGGGCGCCGGAATCACCGGCGGGCCAGGATCGTTCGGTTCGGGCGCAGCCCACGCCGGCCCGGCCCCCACGGCGGTGAAGGACAGTCCGAGTGCCGCGGCGATGATCACCGCCCGGCGGGTGCGCGCCATGTGACCACGATAGCTCTGCGGTGATGCTCGTCGATAGGATTGCACGGCAACAGAGTTGACGTGCAATGCGGGCGACGATCTGCCACCGCCGCCGCCGGCCGGGTCGACAACATACGGCCCGTGCTGCGACGCGCGGTCGGTGGGCCACACGTACCTTCGGTGGACGAGCATCGAGCCCGGCGCCGCCAGCTGAGGCGCACGGTTTCCGGCAGCGGTCCAGAACGTCGTCTTCTGCGCAGGCTCACCGCCCGGTCCCCGCGCTGGAAGCTCGTGACGATCCGCCGCACGACCGGAAGGAGAACCGCGTCACCCCTCACCGCCCAACTCGGCGTCATGGCGTTCGTCCTTTGGTTCGGTTCGCGTCGGCGATGCCTTTCTCGGGATACTGCCCTGAAGACGGCCGGTGCACCGGTGTCGTGCCGGGCCACGACTGCGGGGTCGCGCAGCATCGCTTCACCCATGAGCCCGGGCCCGGCGGTATCGACGCGAGTCACGACACCCACCGCACGCAGCGTGGGATCGCTGACGACCCGATCGACTACTCCTCCCTGCCGCGGTAGGCCGAGGCGCGGTGCCTAACCCCGCTGCGCCGAGAGAGAATCGAGGCCCACCAGGCCCGCGAGTTGCTCTCGCGAATACTGCCCCGGACCGTGCCCGTCGCGCGAGGCTGCGCGCGCTGCGCGGGTCAACGCGGAGTGGATCGGCGCCGCGCTGCCGTACCGGTGCGCAAGGCGCACGATCTCGCCGTTGAGGTAGTCGGTTTCGATGTTGCCGGTGTGGCGGCTCAACGACTGGGAGGTGGAGTTGTTCGGCGCGTCCTCGAACCCCGGTACCGGCCGGGGGGTGGGCCCCTCGGAACGGACCAGGGTCGACGTCTCGAAGGGCACAAAGTCGATCTCGGCGCGACCCAGCACGTCCACACCTTCGGCAACCGCTGCGCCGACAACCGCACCCACGTCGGCGCCCTGGCGCGCGAGAGCCCCCACGGCATTGCCGAGATTCATCAGCAGCTTGTTGTACTTCCACGGCGCAACATCGTCGGGCGTGCGCACACCGATCCCCGCAGTGCTCCACGTTGCCGCCAGGTCGGCCAGAAACTCCTCGTCGGCCGAGGTCCGGATCGAGGCCGGCCAGCGGGCGATGTGAAACTGGCCCACCACCGGCCAGGACCGCGCGATCACCTCGCCGGGCTCCAGATGTACCGCGGGGCACCAGACACAGACACCGAACACCCGGGCGAAGTACCGCAGCGCCTTCTCTTCGGCGACGACTCCGTTCAGTGCGGTCAACACGGGCAGGCGTTCTCCCGCCGTGCTCACGGTGCCATCGGAGGCGTGCACCGGACGGTCGACCCACTGCTCGAGTGCGGCGTCGAGCTGTTGGGTCTTGGTGGCGAACACCAACACGTCGCGCTCGGTCAGGTGCAGGCCATCAGGGCTGGACGCCGTCTCGATCGGCGTGCGGACGACGCCGTCGGGGGTGCGCAGGGTCAGCCCATCGGTCGCCAGGACCTCGGCGTTTCGGCCCCGCGCCACCACTACCACGGGTACGCCGGCACGTGCCAGCACCCCGCCCACACAGCCGCCGATCGCGCCGGCGCCGATCACCACGTATCGGTAGTCGTTTCGGGCAGACACCCGCCGCTCCTTCCGCTTGGTTCACCACGTCCCCCTGCGCGACACTACGACGCGTTCCTGGGTGCGGGTGGCTGTCGGTGACGACGACGCCGCGAACTGGATGTCTCAACCGCCGACGATGGTCCTCAGCACCACGTAGAACACCGACGGACCCAGCAGGCAGCCGATCCCGGTGTAGAACGTTGCGGTCATCGCTCCGTAGGGCACCAGGCGTTTGTCGGTGGCCGCGAGGCCGCCGGCCACCCCGGAGGTGGTGCCCATCAAGCCGCCGTAGGCCATGGCGGACTTCGGGTTGTTCAGTCCGATCAGCCGGGCGATCATCGGGGTGCCGACCATCACGACGACGGACTTCACCAGCCCGGCAGCCACCGACAGCGCGATCACCTCCGAGCTGGCGCCCACCGCGGTTCCGGTTACCGGTCCCACGATGTAGGTGGCGGCGCCGGCGCCGATGGTCGCCAACGATTCGGCGTCGCGGTAGCCGAACGCCGCAGCGACGCAAGCGCCGACGATGAACGACACCACCACGCCCAGCACGATCGACAGAGCGCCGGCTGCCCCGGAGCGCCTGATCTCTTTCAGATCGACGCCGTAGGCGGTCGACACGATGGCGAGGTCACGCAGCATCGCTCCGCCCATGAGCCCGAGCCCGGAGAATATGGCGATGTCGGCCAGCCCGTCTTCACCGCCGGTCACCACGCCGCCCCAGTAGGCCAGCGCCAGTCCGAGGATGATCGCAACGGCCGATCCGTGCAGCCTGCCGCGGGTCAGAGTTCGCGACAGCCAGCCCGACAGCAGCATCAGGGCACCGACGACCACGAAGGCCACCAGCAGGTTGTTTTTCTCGAATACCGAACTGAGAAGTTCCATCTCAGGCCTCCTGCTTTTCTTCTTCGGTCAGTGGCGGCAGCGGTTCGGCGGGTTCGCCGATCCGGGCCAGCACCGGAACCAGCGCAGCACCGGCGGCCAGCGCCGCGAGCCCTGCGAGGATCGCCATCGGACCGCCGGTGATTGCCTGTGCGACGTTCTGCGTGGAGGCCATCGCGATCACGATCGGGATGTACATCGCGCTCCAGAACAGCACGCCCTGTTCGCTTGCCTTGGGGAACTTGTCTTTTCGACGCAACCAGTCGGTGGCGAGGATCAGCATGATCATCGCGAACCCGACCCCGCCGACATTGGCGTCTACACCCAGCGCGACGCCGAGCAGTTCACCGATCGCTGCGCCGGCGAGCATGCAGAGCGCCAACGCTGCCACTCCGTAGAGAACCATCTTGTACTCCTGTGTTGAAGGGTTTCAGGCGTCTACGCCGTCGAACAGATTGGCGTAACGCTTGCGAAGTTCGGCTTTTTGCACCTTCCCCATGACGTTTCGGGGTAGGGCATCCACCACGCGCACCGCGCGGGGTTGTTTGAACCGCGCGAGGTCGCCGGCGACGTAGTCCAGCAACTCGCGGTCCTGGGGCTGCTCGCCCGGTGTCGGGACAACAACGGCCACCACGGTCTCGCCGAACTCCGGGTGGGGCACGCCGATCACGGCGGACTCCAGCACCTTGGGGTGGCTGTCGAGCAGTTCCTCGATCTCCTTGGGATAGATGTTGTATCCCCCCGAGATCACCAGGTCTTTGTCTCTTCCGACGATGCAGAGGTAGCCGTCATCGTCGATGCGGCCCATGTCGCCGGTGATGAAGAAGCCGTCCGGGCGGAACTCGGCGGCCGTCTTCTCCGGCATCTGCCAGTAGCCGGAGAACACGTTGGGTCCACGGACCTCGACGATGCCGACCTCGCCGTCGGGTAGTGACTGTCCGGTCTCGCGGTCGACAACTCGGATCTCGGTGCCCGGTAAGGACTTGCCGACGGTTCCGGGTTTGCGCGGACCGCCCTCGTACGGGTTGGTCGTGTTCATACCGGTCTCGGTCATTCCGTAGCGTTCCAGGATCGCGTGGCCGGTGCGGGCGGCGAAAGCCTCGTGGTCGCTGGCCAGCAGCGGCGCGGATCCCGAGACGAACAGCCGCATCGCCGCACAGTGTTCGGCGGTGAGCCGCGGGCTCTTCAGCAGGCGGGTGTAGAAGGTGGGCACGCCCATCAGCACGGTGGCGTGCGGCATTAGCTCGACGATGGCCTCGGTGTCGAACTTGGGCAGGTAGTGCATCGAAGCGCCGGCCGCCAGTGTCATGTTGGCCGCGACGAACAGGCCGTGGATGTGAAAGATCGGCAGGGCGTGGATGAGTCGGTCGTCGCCGGTGTACTGCCAGGCCTCCAGGAGGGCTTCGCAGTTGGCGGCCAGGTTGCCGTGAGTGAGCACCGCGCCCTTGGACCGTCCCGTGGTGCCGGAGGTGTAGAGGATGGCGGCCGGGTCGGCCGCGTCGGCGGCGAAGATCTCCTCGTGGCGGTCCTCGTCGCGCAGCAGCGTGCCGTCGCCGGACTCGCCGAGGGTCTCGACGACGAGGTCCTCCTGAACATCGGCGTAGTCGCCATGACGGTCGGGCGCGCAGACGAGGACCCGGGGCTGCGCGTCACCGAGGAAATACCGCATCTCGGCGCCGGTGTAGGCGGTGTTGAGCGGCAGGAAAACCCCACCGATCTGCAGGGTGGCCAGATACAGCGCGATGGCTTCGGGTGATTTCGGCACCTGCATCGCGACGCGGTCGCCCGGCGCGACACCGTCGGCGAGTAGTCGGGCGGCGATGCGATGCGCGATCTCGGCGGTCTCGCGGTAGCTGACGGTTCGCCCGTCGGGTAGTTCGAAGAGCGCTTTGTTCGGTTGGCGCGCAACGTGGTCGGCGAACGCTCGATAGATGGTGGGGTAGGGCGCCATCGGCGGTGTTCCTCTCTGGTGGTGGTTCAGCGGTGTGCGTCGGCGAGGCTCTGGAGAGGCCCCGTGACGGCGACGCTGCGCCGACGCACGAATTCCTCATGGCGGCGTTCGAGATGGTCGGGTTCGTAGAGGTAGTTGACCATCGCCCCGTAGGACTGCCGCCAAGCTCGTGGACTGGGATTTGCCGGCCAGTTCAGCCGCCACGCCGCGGCCCCGTTGCCCAGGTGGAAACGTGCGACCGCGTCGACGGGGCGTCCGTCCTCGCGCCGCTCGACGGCCAGGTAGGTGTACAGGGCGGACAGCAGACGGTCGTGGATCTTCGCGACGCGGGCGGCGCTGAGGTCGGCCGGCTGGAGCTCGTCCAATTCGTCGGACAGTGACCGGAGTTCGGGGTTGGTTTCGGTCTTGGCGTTGAGCCAGGTCCGGAAGCCGGGGATCGGTGACAGGGTGGCGAACTGCCGAAGGTGGGGGAGCTCTGCGCTGACCTGCTCGATCACCTGCTTGATCAGGAAGCTGCCGAAGGACACGCCCGCCAGCCCGTCGAGCGCGTTGTTGATCGAGTACAGCGCTGCGGTGTCCGCGTTCGACGGGTCGAGCGGTGAATTCGGTTCCAGCAGCGGAGTGATTCGGTCCGGTATGCCGCACACGAGAGCGACTTCGACGAAGATCAGTGGCACGTCTGTGGTCGCGGGGTGAAAGAACGCGTAGACGCGGCGATCATCGGGTTGCAGGCGTCGACGAAGTTCGGCGTCGGTGGCCATCGGGTGGACGCTTTCGTAGCGCAGCAGGTGTTGGCGCAGCTGCGGCGGCGAGTTCCAGGTCACCTCGGCCATCTGCAGGAATCCGCGGTTGAACCAGGATGTGAGGAGATGGTGGAAATCGTGGTCGAGGGGCCGCAGACCGGGGTGCCGGTGCATCAGGCGACGCAGGTCCGAGCGCATCTCGACCAGCGCCAGTGTCGCGCCCGGGGCGTGGTTCATCCGGCGGAGCAGCTGTTGGCGGGCCGGTTCGACCGCGCTGAATAGCCCAATCAGCTCATCGCCGGCGTGCGAGCCGGTCTCGCGGACATCGTCCCACTGCCGGAACGCGGTGCGAACCCGTTCGGCGTCGACGTCGTAGGCGGTGTTGATGTGGTTGAAGAAGTGGAGTTTGGCGTCGTCGTCGAGGTCGGCGTAGGCGCTGAGCGCCGCTGTCGCGATGGCCCGCAGGGAGGCTTCGCCGACATCGCTCATCAGGGTTTCGCACGCCGCGAGCAGCCCGGTCAGTGACCGGCTGTCAACGCATTTCATGGTGGGTCCTTCCCCGGTGTCCGGCTCGCACCTCTGCCGAGGTGACGCAACCCATATACATTCTTGATCGTGATATATATAACATCGACCATAACGGATAAAAGTGAGCTGCACCACCCCCGGGATTGGTTAATCTGGGCCGAGGAGGTGGCGAATGGTTCGAATCCCGGAATCTCAGCGGGTGCGGGATGCGTTGGAGAACGCCGTCCTCGACGGCCACTATCGGCCCGGGGAACGCCTGGACCCGGCGCAGCTGGAGAAGGAGTTCGGCTGTTCACGCACTCCGATCCGGGAGGCGCTGCAGGCGCTGGAGCGCTCCGGGCTGGTCCAGATCCGGCCCAAGCAGGGCACGTACGTCACCGAGCTGAGCATCTCGGAAGTGGCTGAACGCTTCGAGGTCATGGCCGAGCTGGAAGGTATGGCGGCGAGGCTCTCCGCCGGCCGTATCGAACGGGCAGCCCTGGCGGAACTCGAATCGGCCCTCGCGGAATGTGAACTCCACGCGGTCGAAGGCGATGCCGACGCCTACTACTATGCCAACGCCCGTTTTCACGGCGTCGTCTATGACTCGTGCGGTAACGACTACCTGCGTCAGCAAGCCCACGCGCTGAAGCGGGTCCTGCAGCCGTACCGGCGTTTACAGCTCCGAGTGCCCGACCGCATGCGACGCTCTCTGGCCGAGCACCGAATCATCGCCGACGCCATTTCCCGGGGTGACGCCGGGATCGCCGAGGACGCCGCTCGTGATCACGTGCTGGTCCAGGTGAAGGAATTCAGCCACTTGGTCCGCACGTGGCGCCAGCTATCTGCCAGCTGAAACACACCCGACCAGGTTCGGGATTTCCGTAGGTCGACTGGGATTGCGCTGTGATGGTTCTCCCGTTTGGGCCCGCACCGCTTCAGCGGGAGAGGTTGCTTGGGACGGCCCTCGGCCGAGCACGGCCAATCGCAGCGGCGGTAGCGCGGGAGGCGTCGGGGACACACGTCAGGGCCGGGTTGGTAACCACATACGACATCGAAAGTCGCGGGGACCAGCGAGGTGTTCTCACACCGTGGTGAAGCGACCCCGCGTCGACGACAGGGGTTTCAAGGTGACTCACTCTGTTGTCGTGGCGGTTAGGGAAGCTCGGTCGGACGGTCGTCGGCCGAGACGACCTCCGCCGCGCCGGTCCACCGGTCGCTGCTGGCGGCGTGCACGGCGGCCGCCTTCTCGGCGGATTCCCGGTCGGGGTGCGGTGGTTCGATGGGCTTGCGTTCACCATCGACGATGTGGACGACCATCCACCCACGGTCATTGTGCTCAACCTCGACGGTGACGTTGTCGGGGCGATCCTGTGCTCCAGTCATGAGGGGGAAATACCCTTCGCCGAGAATGGCGAATCGCTGCCGCAGGCGGCCGCCGGTTGTCCTGCGTGCGCTGGGCCAGATCCGACCGGCCGTCGTGGCGATCGCGTCGCCGAGAAGCCACGAAGCCCCGGCGTAATGCCGGGGCTTCGGGCTGCGGGATTCGCCGCATCTACTCCGCGGAGTCGGACGAGTCAGATCCGGCGTCGCTCGAGGATTGCTCCCCACCGGAGGATGAATCCGCGGCGCTGTCGTTGTCCGACTCGGAATCCGACTCGCGAGCGTTCCCGTCGGCCTCGTCGGCCTCGTCGGCCTCGTCGGCCTCGTCGGCCAGCGTCGCCTCCGTGGCGGCCTCGTCGGCCTCGTCGGCCAGCGTCGCCTCCGTGGCGGCCTCGTCATCGGCGGCACCGTCATTCTCGTCGGTGTCCTCGATGACGGGGCTGACCTCGTCATCCCCCTGCACGTCCGTGGCGTCGACGGTTGTCGCGCCGTCGCTGCCCTCGTCCTCGGTGACGTCGGCGCCGGACCCCTCGACCGGTGCCTCGGGGACGTCGTTGACATCCTGCGTCAGAACGGGGGCAGCGGCGACGAACGACCGTGCCGCCACGGCGGGCACGTCATTGCGGCTGTAGGCCTTGTCGATCTTGGCTTTCAGCTCCGCTTCCCGGGGTGCCAGACTCGGAAACAGTTGCACCAGAGGAAGTTTCTTGGTCGGAACCAGGTAGTGGGTGGTGGTGCCGCCCTGGGCGTTGACGTCCACAGTGATGTTTTCGGCGGGCACGTTCGCCAGATCGGCATACATCACCGGGACGTGGACGAAGATGGATCCGGCGATGGCGTTGACGATGGCCAGCACGTTGAACGGGCGATCCGGGAAGTCGGCCATCCCGTCGTATTCACCGGTGACCACGACGATGTCGTACGCGGTCTCCGGAGCCGGCTGATACGTGTAGTCGTACTTGCTGTTGTAACGCGCCTTGTCGATCAGCTTCTGCCGGCTGGAATCGGCCACCACGATGAACGTGATCTGGTCTTTGTCGGGGGCGTCGTCAGCGGCAGCCATCTCGCGCAGCACCTCGTTGACGACGAGGGACCCCGCCGACAGGCCGACGACGGTGACCTTTTCACCGCCGAGCACATTGCCGTTGGCATCCTTGGCGAGACGAGCAAGTGCCGCATCGATCTGGGCGTCGAGATTCGCCTTCCCGACGTTGATCGACGCGCCGAGCGTGAGATCACCGCGTCCGGTGTACGGGCCCGCCTCGGCGGGCCACTTGACGCTGACACGCTCTTGGTTCTTCAGCGCGCCGCCGAGCAGCGGTGACATCAGCATGTCCGACAGTTGCGGCGTCGAAATCCCGCCGATCACCAATGCTGAGCTGGCCCCCCAACCGGCCGTCGCTGTGGACACGGCCAACGCGACCGAAGCAAATGCCGTGCCGCAGGCGATGCCTGCTTTGCGCATGTTGATACGCATGTATACCCCTGGATTGCTGAAGAAGATGAGATTCGCCGTGATCGGCGCATCGGAAGCATATGGGCGTAATCCAGACACGTATAGAGCAAAGTATTAGTTCTCTAATTTACGTGAGTGTGGCAAACGCAACTTTGCAGAGGTTCAGCCCGCATTATGTTGATATAACACCATGTAAACGCGGAATCTGCTTGCTGTAATTTTCCGCAAACAAGCCATTGTGGAAAATATATTACATCTTCGAAAAAAATCCAGTCAGCACAGTCGCACGCCAATCATGGTCATGTGTCGGGCGTGGTGGCTGTTGACGTCGCGGTCACCGCATCGTGATTGGCCCGCAGGGTCATCGCCACCGCACCGGTGACTCAGCCCGCACGGGCTCTTCAGCAAATGCGTGGAAGGACGGTCTGCGCCCAGCCGGAGCGTGGACTCGCGGCGGCCCGGATGCCGACGTCGCGGGAGGTTGCCGTCACGCCGATAGCGCGTCCGCAATCGCGCGCCCCAGCCGCTGTCCCGACAACCACGCTGATTCGACGCGCGGGGCACCGGTCGGGCACCACGCATCACCGCAGACGCCTACCAACCGCGGACCGTCGATCAGCGCGAACTCGTCCTGGCCGTGAGTGCCCGCGGGCTTCGCGAACGTCCATCGGTGCGCATGCGTCCACACCGGTTGCTCGGAGACGCCGAGCGTGCGGTCCAGCGCAGCCAGCACCGGCGCCACCGCGTCCTCAGGCCGGTCGAGATGGGCGCGGGCACGTGCCGCGGTGGCGTGTGCGACGAGAACTGGTGCGCCGTCGCCACGACGCGCACCGTCATCGGCGATGAACGACACATCCGGGTCGTCGTTGACGAACGCGGCATCGGCCACAGCCCAACGCCGTTCGGTCCAGCCGGCCGCCACTGCGATCACCGGCTCGAACGCCAGCCAGTCACAGGCGTCCGGTGCCAGGCGGGCGGCCTGCGGGTCGGGCATCGCCAACACCACCGCGTCGTGAGACAGCTCGTCGAGAGAGTCGATCGGCCGTTCGAAGCGGACGTCGTCAGGCAGGAGGTCACGCACCAGCGAACGCAAGCCGTCAGACGTCGCGAACCGCATGGGGCCTGTGGTGGAGTCGCGTCCACCGGGGGACACCACGTCGAAGGTGTCGGTCCAGCGATGGGCCATGCCGCGGCCGACCCACCCTTCGGCCACGGTGGCGAACGCGGGATCGTTGACGGTGAAGTACGCGGCCCCCATGTCCACCCGGCGGCCGTGAAGGGTCGGCGAGGCCATCCGTCCGCCGGGGCCGCGGCCCCGCTCGAAGATTTCGACGCCGATGCCGCGCTCCCTGAGGGCCTGCGCGCACGCCGCCCCAGACAGTCCCGCTCCGACGACCGCGACGCGTGCTGGTGCCATGCCCGCGAGGGTAGCCGCGGCCGGCGCCCACTATGCGGCACTGTCAACGGGTTCCCGGCTATGCGGCACTGTCAACGGGTTCCCGGCCGTGCGGCACTAGTCACCGGGCCCCCGGCCGGGCGGCACTGCCACGGGGCGACCGGCGCGATGCCCACTGCCGGTCGCGGCCCCTAGGGCGTGGCCCGCGCGGCTCGCGCCCAGGCGAAAGGGTTGAGGTGACGAAACGGATCTGTCGACCGCGTGATCTGCAGCTGGCCGAGGATCGACTCGAGGGACGCCTGGGTGCGCTGCTTGACCGCGGCTTCCCACTCGGTGGCGTTCGCCCGGGCGGGCGTCGTGGTGTCGATCGGGGATCCGAAACGGAGGTACATTCGCTGCGGCCGGGGAAGGAGTGTGGGGCCCACACCTCGAATGAGGGGGATGCCGACGTTGTTGACCCCGTGCAGTCGGGTGCCGAGCCTCCGGGTCACGCGTTCCCAGGTGCCGTTGCGTTCGACGACGCTGTGGTAGACGTCGTCGCCGCCGATCAGCCCGACCGGAATGATCGGGTATTCGTGGGCGATGGCCAGCCGGGCGAAGCCGCTTCGCCCTTGCCACAACAGTTGGTATTGCTCGCCTTTGAACTTGAGCATGTCGCGGCCGCCGCCGGGAAAGACGAGCACCGTCTCACCGCGGCGCATCAATTCAGCGCCGGTTTCGGGGTCACCGACCACCGCTCCGGCCGCTTCCAGCAGGTCGCGGGTCAAGCCGCCCACGTCGGCCAGCTGCCGCGTGGCCAGTCCACGCACACGTCTGCCGAGTTCGCGGTGAACGAAGTACGGGATCAGGACCACCTCGGCCCAACCGGACATCGTGTGATTGCCGACGAGAAGGAATCGGCCGTCTCGTGGCAGGGCGCTGAGGCCGTCGACGTAGATGCGGGACATATCGACGACGGGTGCTATCGCATCGGCGAACGTGAAGATCGCCTTCTCGAGGGATCGCACCCTGGCCGGTCTGTCGACAAGCTCGCCGATCATCGCTCCTCCTTCACCCCCCGGCTGCTGAGGCCACGATACCTGACCCACTGACCAAACGACCGTTTTGGTCAGTACAGTCATAAAGCCTGTTCCAGACGCTAGACTGACCGCCGTGAACCCCCCGGCAGCGGACCTGCCTGAGAAGCAGTCGACGAAGGCGGCCCGCCTGCTCGCGTCGGCCAGTGAACTGTTGCTGTCCCGTGGTGCGCGCGGCTTCACCGTCGCCGACGTCGCCAAGCGTGCGCACGTGGGCAAGGGCACCGTCTACCTGTACTGGCCCACCAAAGAAGATCTGCTCATCGGGCTCGTCGGCCGCGGCTTCCTCGGGCTGTTGGACGACCTGATTCGGCGGATCGCCGACGAACCCCACCTCGCACGGCCGTCGCAGTTCTGCCCGATGATGCTGGAGGCCGCGACCAGTCAACCACTGCTGGCTGCGCTTCAGCGCCACGACGACGACCTGCTCGGAATCCTCGCCGATCACCCGCGTTCGGTCACCCTGCATCACACGCTCGGCCCCGGCGCGGTGATCAGCGCCGTCCTCCCGGTCTGGCGCCGCCACGCGATGGCGCGGACCGACTGGGACACCGACGATCAGGCGTTCGCGCTGCACAGCTTGATCACCGGTACCGCCTTGTCGCTGGTGGGGCCCGAGCCGGGGCCGGGTCCTGCCGGGGATCCGTTGAGCGTGCTGGGCCAGGCGGTCGCCGCGCTACTGGGCCCCGATCTCGCGGACGAGGATCAAACCCGAAGCGCCGCAACCTCGGTCATCGACTTCCTGAGCGAGGGTCGGGCCACGGTGTTGCGGCTGACGAGCTAGGGCGCCTACTGCGTGATCTGCGTTGCCGTGAAGAACGACGAGGCGTGCCTCCCATTGCGAGCAGAGGTCAGCTGCGGGACTCCACGGCGCCGGCGCACAAAAATGACATGTTCGGCATAAGTGTTCACTCGCGATCGGCGGTGTTCTAGCGTGAGGCTGGCCGCTGACTCGGCCGTCAATTATCGAGATTGGGAGTGCAATGGCGCAGTTGTCGGTCTGGATGGGTGCGGGCGTGGTGGCCGCCGGAATGTCGGCGGCGTTGATCGCGGGCGCTGACACCGCGAGTGCGGACACCGACACCACGGGCGGCAGCGCCAGTTCCGTCGACAGCGCCACCACGGCGGCCGCCGATGACTCGGACGGCGAGTCCAGCGACACCGACCAGGCCGGTGATGTCGGAGCCTCTGACGCCGGCGAGGAAGACGCTGACGAAGACGACGCCGAGGACTCCGACGACACGGAGCTCACCGAAGAGCTCACCGACGATGCTTCGGACGCGGACGATGAGTCGGACCTGGTCGGCGCAGTCGAGGACGTCGACGCCGTCGAAGATCTCGATGTGGTCGACGATGCCGAGGAGCAGACCCGAGAGTCCGGTTCAGGTTCCGCATCGCAGCCGACTGTCGACGTGACCGACACGGCTCAAGCCGCCGACCTGTCCGAGGGTGACGCCGTCGTCCCTGAGGCCGAACCAGAGGTGCTCGAGGGCGAACCCGGCAAGGCCGACGCGCTCACCGCCGCTCCCCGCGACTCCGGACCCGCTGAGCCGGAGTCCGTGTCCAAGATCCCGTCCGAGGCTCGGTTGGCCGCCGATACCGTTGCCGCGCAACGCACGTCGTCGGCCCTGAGCGCCCCGCAGATGATGGCGGCGCCACAGCCACGAACATTTCAAGAGGTCATCCAGTCCCTGGTCATGGACATCATCGGGGTGGCCGTCCGCTTCGTCTCCGGACCGCCGATCGCCGCACCGGGCACCGACGTGACGGTGCGCAGCTCGAGGCTGGAGATCACCGAGGGCCGATACGTGCGCGCGGACTGGTACTACCCCGACACCGACGAACCGCCCCAGCGGTTGATCTACCTGCAGCACGGCTACCTCGGTGTCGGCCCGATGTACAGCTACACCGCGTCCTGGTTGGCACACCGCACCAACAGCATTGTCGTGGCGCCGACACTGTCGTCGAATCGGTATGTCCGAGATGGGTTCTGGCTCGGTGATGACCAGGTGTACCGTGCCACCGCCGATCTGCTTCTCGGTGACCGGGAGGCGCTGACGGCCAGTGCGGTGGCCGCCGGTTTCGCCAAGAAGTACGGCTCCGGCGCCGCGCTGCCGGAGACATTCACCTTGGTCGGGCACTCCCTGGGTGCCGGAGTGGCCGCGGGCGCGGCGGGGTACTACGCCGACGCGGTGATCGCCAGCGGCGCGACCAACCGGCTCGCCGGCATCATCCTGCTCGACGGGGCTCCGCCGGGAGATGTGCTGGGTCAGGCGCTGGACAAACTCGACGGCTTGGGCGTCGACATCCCGGTGCTCGAGCTCGGTGCGCCTCGGGAGGAGGGTTCCCGCCGAGTGGACGAGGCCCTCAACGGCCACCGGCCCGGACGCTTCAACGGGATCGTCCTCGACGAAGGCCAACACTTGGATTCGATGCAGGGCGGAAGCTGGCTCATCCAGCTCGTCTCATACCTGTATCAGGGATTCCCGACCGAGCAGAACAAAGCGGCGGCGCAGACCATCATCGCCGGGTGGGTCAACGACATCTTCGCCGGGCGAATCGATCCCACGACGGGCCTCTGCGACGATGAGGACTGCGCCGGCATCTACGCCGCCCCCGGCCAGACGGTGTCGATCGAGACGCCCAAGGGTCCGGCGACCGGCGCGGTGATCGGCAGCGTGATCGCCCCTACGAGCGTTGAGTTTCAACCGCTGGCGGCGACTTCGTTGATGTTCACGCGGTTACCGGCGATCCGACTGCTCATCGGCGGCTGAACCGTTTAGGCGGTCAGACCAGAAGAATCCGGCGGTCCTGCAGCTCCTCGCACCGTCGGACCTCTAGTGGGCTCGCCGCGAATCGGGTGCGGCGACGGGCTTCGAGCGCAAAACGGTCGTCCACGACGCCCTCGTCGACCAGGTCCGTGTCCAGGAAGTCCTCGTCCACGACATCCTCGTCGAGAAAATCCTCGTCAACGAAGTCCGCGTCGACGAAGTCCGCGTCGACGAAGCCTTCCTCCATGAGACCGTCATGCGCGAACGGGCGATGCCGGCGGCGTGCAGCCCGACGGTCCTGCTCGGCCATTCGCTCGACGAAGTGGGTGACGATCCACCCTGTACCGCACAGCGCCAACGCGAGACCGAAACTGAGTGGTGAACCGACGAGCATCGCGACCAGGGCGAAGGTGCCCGAGACAACCGAGACCATGATCGCCGCCGAGTGGATCACGGCATATCGACGTCGCCGACCGGTGGTTGATGAGCTGAGTGTCATGTGTCGTTCCTCCACTCACAGCGATTCCCACCAGAGTGCGCAGTGAAACAACATTCATGTGATTCGTCGGAAGTGACGTGTTCAGAACGCGCCGGAGGCCAGTAGTCGACAGGCGGTGTCGAGGTCGGCCAGCGCGTCCTCGACGGCCAGTGCGCCACCGACAGTCCAGGTCATGATGCCGAAGGCGGTCTGTTGGATGAGCCGTGCGCGGCGTACCTGTTCGACGGTGGGAGCATCGGCGCCGGCAGTCTGCAGGATGAGGTCACGCAGGGTGGGGTCGTCCGTGTCCTCGGAGTGTGCCCGCACGAGTTGGGTGGAGGTGACCATGGCGTGTGCAAGGTGTCTGTGCCGCAGCAGATCGCCGCAGGCCTTGACCATCAGCGCAGCGATGTCGTCGACAGTGTCACCGGTCGGTGCAGGCGGCCGGAACAGAGACACCTTCTCGGTGAGCACTGCAGCGAAAACATGGTGCTTGGACGGGTAGTAGCGGTACAGCGTCCGCAACGCAACCCCGGCCTCGGTGGCGATCTCCTGTGCATGGATCCGGTCGAGTTGCTTTGCCGCGCCCAGTCGTATGGCCGCGGTCAAGATGGTTGCCCGCCGACTCTGCTGCTCGTCGCTGGCCGGCTGCGCGGGCGCCCGGCCGTCACCGATCCGCGCCACCGCACCAGTATCGGATTTCGGTCGGCGATCTGACGACGCGGTACCGATCAGTGGGACCGGTCGGGCGAGACGCGCCGCGCGCGGCCACGATCAACTCGTGTCCTATGCGAAGTACGGTCCGTGGGCGGTGATCGCGGGTGGTTCGGAGGGTGTCGGCGCCGAATTCGCGCGGCTGCTGGCCCAGGCGCGGGTGAATCTCGTTCTCATCGCCCGCAAACCCGCGCCGCTGGAGGCGACCGCCGCGGCCTGCCGCGAGCTGGGTGTCGAAGTACGCACCGTGGCAGTCGATCTGACCGACTCCGCGGCAGTGGGTTCGGTATTGGCCGCCACCGACGGTCTGGAGGTCGGTCTACTCGTCTACAACGCCGGAGCCAACACCTGCAGCGCGGAGTTCCTCGACGCGGACCTGGCCGACTTCGGCCGGGTCGTCGACCTGAACGTCATGACGATGATGGCGTTGGTGCAGCACTACGGCCGGGGGATGCGGGACCGCCGCCGTGGCGGCATCCTGCTGGTCGGGTCGATGGCCGGTTATCTGGGCTCGGTTCGTCACACGGTGTACGGCGGGGTCAAGGCGTTCGGGCGGATCTTCGCCGAGGGGTTGTGGCTGGAACTGCGTGACTACGACGTCGACGTGCTGGAACTGGTTCTCGGGGTCACCCGCACGCCCGCCATGGAACGGGTGGGTCTGAATTTCGACCTTCCCGGCCTGCGGGTCGCCGATCCGGCAGAGGTCGCCGCGGAGGGACTGGATCGGCTGCCCCACGGGCCGGTGCACATCGCGGGCGGCAACGCCGAGGACGTCATCCGGCGCAACGATCCCGACCGCGCCAGGGTGGTCGCGGGGACACACACGATGATGCAGCGACTGCTCGGTATCTCGGATTAACCGCGCCCGAGAACCTTCTTGATCCCCGCCGCGGCCTCGACCACGAGGGATCGGTGCCGGTGCGTGAATCGTGTTGCCTCGACGACGATCCCGACCGATGCGCCCAATCCGACACCGGCAGCGGCCGACACCATGCCGGCGCCGTGGTCGCCGTCGCGGACCACCACGCCGCCGCGGGCCCGGTGCAACTCAGCCCACCAGCGCGGTCCCGGCCGGAAACCGGATCCCCCCTGTTCGAGTGCGGTCTCGACGTCTTCCGGGCTCATTGCGGCCAGCGCGGCGATCCCGAGCGCAACCCGGTGGACCGGTGCCCGTGCTCCTACCGCGGTGGGCACCCGTTCCGCCGCGGACCCACCGAGTTTGTCGAGGTGGACGATGTCGCCACGGTCCACCGCGCCGAGGTGCACCACCGCCCCGGTGCGCATCAGCAGTCGGTGCAGTGAAGGTGCGGCGGCGGTGCGCAGCGTCAGGTCGCTGACGGCTGTGACCGGGGAAGGTGACGCCCGCACGCCCAACCCGTAACCCCGAATGCAGTGGGTCAGCCAACCCAGCCGCACCAGCTGGTCGAGTATCCGATGCACCGACGATCGGGGGAGGCCTGTGCGGCCGGCGATCTCGTCGAGTGTCAACAACTGGGCGCCGCCGCCGAAGCAGTCGATGATGACGGTGAACCGGTCCAGCATCGAGGTCGGCGCGGGATCGCTCAGCGCTGCGGTCATCCACCACCTCATCGCCAGAAACGAGAATTGATTCTACCCGGGTACGGTAGCGGTCCCGATCACCGAGACGCAAGCACCACCCGCCCACCCGAACGGCTACAACGAAACCGTGCGGATCGGACTGTCCACGCCCGTGGTCATGCAGCTGCCCGGGGTGTCCTCCGCGTGGGAGGAGCACGCCGGCGCCGAGGAACTCGCGCGCATCGCCCGCACGGCCGACGAGCACGGCTTCGACCACCTGACCTGCCCCGAACACGTCGCCGTACCGGCGGATGAGGTAGAACGGCGCGGCGTCACGTATTGGGATCCGTTGTCCACGTTGAGTTTCCTGGCCGCGCACACCAGACGGCTGAAGCTGGTCACCGCGGTGCTGGTGCTCGGCTACCACCATCCACTGGAGATCGCGAAGCGCTACGGGACCCTCGACCGCATCAGCGGCGGACGACTGGTGCTCGGCGTCGGGGTGGGTTCGCTGGCCGCCGAATTCGACCTGCTCGGCGCCGACTACGCGCGGCGGGGTGCGCGCGCCGACGAGGCCATCGCGGCCCTGCGCGCGTCGATGTCGACCACCCGGCCCCGGTTCGACGGCGAGTTCTACCGCTTCGACGGCTTCGCCGTGCACCCCTGTGCCCAGCAGGCACGAGTGCCGATCTGGGTCGGCGGACGCACGCTGCGCTCCCTGCGCCGCGCCGTACGGCTCGGTGACGGCTGGATGCCGTTCGGACTCCGCACGGCGCAGATCCCCGACATGCTCGCGCGGGTGGACGCCCCCGCAGCCTTCGACGTCGTGCTGCCCACCGGCCGGCCCGTTGACCCGCTGGGGGATCGCGCCGGCACCCGGGAGCGACTGACCACGTTGCGCTCGGCCGGCGCCACCGCCGTCACCTGCACAGTGTCCGCGCAGTCGGCCGAGCACTACTGCGAACAACTCGGCGCGCTCAGCGAAGTGGCCGCCGAGATCACCGAGGAGACGATATGAGCAAAGAGCGTCTCGACGCACTCGAACAACGACTTCAGGCCCTGGAAGACGAGCGCGCCATCACCCGCATGATCGCCGCATACGGACCACTGGTCGACAGCGGCGACGCGGCAGCCGCGGCCGACCTCTGGGCCCCCGAGGGCACCTACGACGTCGGCGACTGGGTGATGTCCAGCCGCGCCGACGTCGCCGCGATGGTGGAATCCGAGGCCCATCAAGGATTGATCCGCCGCGGCTGCTGCCACTTCTTCGGGCCGCCGGTGGTCACCGTGACCGGTGACACCGCGGTCGCGGTCTGTGAGTCGGTGTTGGTGGTCCGAGGCGACGAACACGGCTATCGGATCCTGCGCGCCGGGGTGCATCTGGTGAATCTGCGCCGGAACGGCGAGCGTTGGCAGATCACCGACCGCACCGCGCGCCAACTCGACGGCAGCGGCGCGGCGGCCGAACTGGTTACGGTGGGGCTGAACGGGTGGGGCCGGTGACCGGCTCGTTGCACGGCAAGGTCGCGTTGATCACCGGCGCCGGCGCGGGTATCGGCGCCGGGCTCGCGCGGCGCTTCGCGCACGAGGGCGCGCGGGTGGTGGTGGCGGAATACGACGCCCTCGCAGGCGCCGCCGTCGCCGACGAGGTCGGTGGGCTGTTCGTCGAAACCGATGTGGCGCAACGAGATCAGGTCGAGGACGCCGTGGCCGCGGCGCTGGCCGAATACGGTGCGCTGGACATCCTGGTGAACAACGCGTGGGGCGGGGGAGCGCTCAACCGCGTGGAGACGAAAACCGACGAGCAGGTGGCCCACGGCATGGCGGTCGGCTATTACGGACCGTTCTGGGCGATGCGCGCGGCATACCCCGCCATGAAACGACGCGGCTGGGGCCGAGTAATCAACATGTGCAGCCTCAACGGCGTCAATGCGCACATGGGCTCACTGGAGTACAACGCCGCCAAGGAGGCGTTGCGCACGCTGACCCGAACTGCTGCGCGCGAATGGGCGCCGACCGGGGTGACCGTCAACGCCATCTGCCCCGCTGCCAAGAGTCAGGCGTTCTTGCGGGCCATGGCCGACTATCCCGGCATGGAGGAACTGGCCGACGCGGCCAACCCGATGGGCCGGATGGGTGACCCCTACGAGGACATCGCGCCGGTCGCGGTGTTCCTCGCCGGCGAGGGATCCCGTTACGTCACCGGCAACACGCTGTTCGTCGACGGCGGCAGCCACATCAACGGGGTGGCCTGGGCGCCCGATCTCGGTTGACGAGGGCAGGCGCCTATCTCGGGGCCAGATCGTGCAGGACAGCGTCGGCAAGCAGCGCGGGAAGGTAGTGGCCGGCGGACTCCACCATCCTCAACGTGCCGTTTTGCAGCGAGTTGGCCAGGCGGCGAGCATGTTTCGCGGGAACGAGGGCGTCCTGGTCGCCCTGCCACACCGTGGTGTGCTGGCGGACCGACCCCAGTTCGAATCCCCACTCGCGGCCGATTCGGCGGTAGTCGTCGGCGGTACCTCTCACTCCGTTGACGGTGGCTTCCCGCACCGCGCCGACCACCCATCCCAGCGGCTTCCCGCTCAACGCTGCCCCGTCCCTGCGCCCCGCCGTGCGAAGCACCTCCCGGGCGAGGTAGCGGTCAGGCGCGGCACGACTCGCCCGGATCAGCGTCGCGGCAACAACCGGCGACACCTGTGCGGCGGGGATCAGAACCCGGTCTGCCCACAGCCCCAACTCGAACGCCTGGCTGATGTGCTCCAGAGGAGCCATCCCGGCCAACGTGGCGACAGCGCGCACACGCTCGGGCATCATCGCGGCGCACGCCAGGGCGTACGGTCCGCCCGCGGACCAACCCGCGACGGCGAATTGGTCCAGGCCGAGTGAGTCAGCCACCGTTTCGATCAGGTGTGGCCATCGGCCGATGTGCGACAGGTGACGATAGTCGCTGCGCCCGATGCCCGGCCGATCGATGGCGATCACCTCGGCGCCGCGCTGCCTGCCGGCAGCATCGAAGAACGTGGCGTCCAGCGCGGAGCTCAGCCCGCCGTGGCACCAGACCACCGGCCGGCCACCGAGTTTGCCGAACCGGCGAACACCCACGTGGTGCCCGTCGGCCGGCACAGACGAAGCCGGGGCCACGGCGAACGACCGCCTCAGGCGCAGGTGCGGTCCGACTTGCTGCCGACGCTGCGGGGGGTCAGCAGCTCGGCGAGACCGTACTGGCTCACCAGGTCGATGCCCTCGGCTTCGGAGTCCGGTGCGGAGCGGGCGTCGGCCCGGCGATCGGTGCCCAGATACAGCTCGGTGGCGGCCTTGGCCTGGAACATGCCGATCACCGCTTCGTTGTGGCGGTCGGTGCCGAACTGGGTCAACGCGGTGGTGAGCTTGGTATCGACGTAGTCCAGGGTGTGCTCGATGTGCTGCAGGGTCCGCGTCTCCTCGCGCTCGTTGTCCTGCTGTGCCTGCGTCCTGCGGCGCTCATCGAGACAACGCATGCCGATGGCGCCGATCACCCCCGACAGCATCGGGATGAACAGGACTGTGGCGGCCACGCC
This sequence comes from Mycobacterium sp. G7A2, assembly GCF_041902445.1. Taxonomy (NCBI): domain Bacteria; kingdom Bacillati; phylum Actinomycetota; class Actinomycetes; order Mycobacteriales; family Mycobacteriaceae; genus Mycobacterium; species Mycobacterium sp. G7A2. The sequence continues at coordinate 1,484,404 of NZ_CP169251.1, forward strand.
GAGTGAGCCGTCGGAGGTCAATCCGGCGACCACGCTCGAGATCAGGAGCACTCCGAGCAGTCCCAGCAAGAGTGTGGTGGCCGACGCCGCGGCCACCCGGTCGCCTGCGCTGCGCACGACCGGGGCCAGTTTCGACGAGACGGCGGCGGCCTGACGTGCGGCGGTCCGGCCCCACTGACGCTTCGGGCGCGGCGGCGTCTGTTTCGGGGCCGGTGATGGTGGCGTCACCCCGGGCGCGGGCGCCGCTGAAGCGTGCGCATCGTCATCGACTGGTGGCGTATCAGCGGGTTCGCCCATGTGGCCATTGTTACTTGTGGGACTCGTGTTTCCGGGGAAGCGCTGCGGCCCCGTCGGCAACTTCTTCGGAGCAGCGGATGTGTACGCGGCGTCGCCGACCGGCGTCGGCGGAGCCCACGCCGCACCCTCGCATCAGAACGGGCTGCTGTTGGACTGCCACTTGGCTTCTTGCGGGCGTGGCCCGAACCGGCGCTCGTAGTCCTCGTGCATCCTGGCCTGCTGCTTGCGCTTGATCACATCGACCAGGTTGGGATCCAGCCCGTGCGCAGCGAGGCGATGCCGGCGCCAGGGCTTGTTCAGCGCCAGCGTCATCAACAGCGCCCACACGTAGATCGGCACTGTCATCTCCAGGTGCATGTAGAGATTGACCGGAATCAGCCAGAACGGCGCGAGCACGAACAGCGGGGGGATCGCGTAGCGAATCATGTGCCGGCGCACGGCACCCTGGCCGGCGAGGTCCTCGGCGACCCACCGTTGCATCGACTTCGGCAGACGCCGGCCATAGATATAGGTGAGGCGCTGCCACGTGCTGGGGGTGCTGGCGGTCATGTCGGCTCCTTCAGTGGGCGGGTCAGGACTGCAATGCGCCGGCGGTGAGCGCGGCGGCGTTGATACGGGTCAAGGCGTCGCGGAGATGCTCCAGCTCGGTCAACTCGACGCCGAGCCGGGCGACGACGGCCGGCGGGATGTCGAGTGCGCGCGCCCGCAGCGCGCTGCCCGCGTCGGTGAGGCTGACGTCGGTGGCGCGCTCGTCGGCGGCGTTGCGGCGGCGGATGATCAGCCCGAGCGTCTCGAGGCGCTTGAGCATTGGCGACAGGGTGGCCGAGTCGATCTGCAGCGTCGTGGCGATCTGCTTGACCGACAGCGGCGTATCGCTTTCAGCGGAGCGCTGGTGGTCCCACATCGCCAACATCACCAGGTATTGCGGGTGGGTCAGGCCGAGTGGCTCGAGTAGCGGCCGGTAAACGGCAAGCACCGCCCGGTTGGTGACGGCCAATGCAAAACACACCTGCTGTTCCAGGGACAGCGGGTCGACGCGCGCGGTCGTGGCCATGACTTGATAGTGCCCTAACAGTTTGCGTGCCAGCAACAACTGTGAGTACCGACACCGGCCGTGGAGTCACAGGACCTCGTCGACCCAGCTGCGCAGAGCTGCGATCGGTGCCGCACCAGACTTGCGCGCCAGGACACGACCGCCGTCCATCAGCAGCAGCGTCGGAACGGCCTGCACCTGGAAGCGTTGCGACAACGCGGGCGCGGTGTCCACGTCGACCTTGACCAACTTCAGCGAGCCCGCCCGCTCACCGGCCAGCTGCTCCAGCGCCGGGCTGACCATCCGGCACGGGCCGCACCACGTCGCCCAGAAGTCCACCAGCGCCGGCACCGACGCGTTCTCGACCGCCTCGGCGAAGTCCCGGTCCCCGGCCGACACGATCCACGGCAACCACTGCCGGCACTTCGCGCAGCGGGGCCTGCCGCGGCCGCCCGCCGGCACCCGGTTGCGTTGCCCGCAGTGTGGGCAGGCGACGGTGTCGGCGGTCATGGGCCGAACCTGCCCGCTGGTGTGACGGCATCGACGACCGGGGTTTGCGCCGCCGGCGAGCCGCCGGACTCGGCGTCGGCCTTGATGGTTGCCACGCTGGCCCGCATGATGTGCCCGACGAACGGCCGGATCAGCCACCAGTAGCGCCGGAACCGGCGCCGCGAGTCGGGATCGGTGGTGACGGTGCGGCACTGATAGCTCAGCAGCGTGTACTGCTCGCCGTAAGGGGTCACCGAGAAGTTCGCGGCGATCTTGCCCCACCCGGGCTCGTCGAACGTCGCGAACTCGTCCGGGCCGACCTGCAGCCAGTCGATCACCGGTCGCCAGAATCGGCCGACGGCGCCGAACACGATCTCGGCACCGGGTCGTTCCCCGACCAGGAGCCAGCCGGGCATGGCCGCCATGTCATCCAGCTGCAGCCGCGCCGGCGGGGCAGCGGAGTTGCCGCGCACTCGTCCCGGCAGGCCCCGCAACCACATGGCGGCCGTCAGCAGCGGTGTGCGGACCGTGAGGAAGTCGAGGTCGCGCGCCGCGCGATAGGTGGCGGCCGGCTCGGCGGCCACCATGGTGTGCACCGCGATGAGGGCGTCGGCACGCGGCATCACCGATTCGATCAGCATCCGCTCGGTCATGGGCGTCATGGTCTCTCGGATGCACGGCGGTTCGACAGGGCGGAAAGTCCTCAGCTGGGCGGGCCCAAGACCTTCACCGCCGTCCCGCCACCCGCGAGTTTTGTCATCCCGTTCTCCGGGAAGCCGCGGGACGTGACTGAAATCCGGGTCGGCCCGATGCTGCGTCATGTCGGTCAAACCGACGCCACCGTCTGGGTGGAGACCGACGAGGCGTGCGAGGTGCAGATCCTCGGTTGTGCTGCCGAGACTTTCGAGGTCGAAGGCCACCATTTCGCGATCGTCCGCATCGACGGTCTCGAACCCGACCGGCAGTACCCGTACGACGTGCGCCTCGATGGCGAGCGGGCGTGGCCACCGCCCGACTACCCGTTCCCTCAACCGCAGATCAAGCTCATCCCGCCCGGCAGGTCGGTGCGTCTGGCATTCGGGTCCTGCCGGACATCGGCGCCCCAACGGGCGCCTTACACATGGCGTGGCCTCTGGCACCCCAAAGGGAAAGGAGTCGATGCGCTGCGCGCGTTCGGCGCCCGGATGCTCAACCAGCCCTCCACACTGTGGCCCGACGCGCTCTTGATGCTGGGTGACCAGCTCTACGCCGACGACGTGCCCGACGACATCAAAGAAGAGGTCGCCGATCGTGAGGTGCACGCCGGTGGACCGGTGGACGTCCTCGAAGACTTCGAGGAATACTGCATCGGCTATCGCGACGCGTGGACCGAGCCGATGGTGCGCTGGATCCTGTCCACGCTGCCGACCTCGACAATCTTCGACGACCACGAAATCAACGACCGCTGGAACATCTCGGCACAGTGGTTGGCCGAGATGCGCCGTACCTCGTGGTACGAGACCCGGATCACCGGGGGACTGATGGCGTACTGGATCTTTCAGCACCTGGGCAACCTCACGCCGGCAGAACTCGCCGCCAACGAAACCTTCCAAGAGATCCGGCGCACCCGCGATGGCAGCACGGCGCTGCGCCAGATGGCCAAGGACGCCGAGAGCGACGAAGGCCGCTCCCGGTTCAGCTATTGCCGCGACTTCGGCGACACGCGCCTGGTGGTCGTGGATTCACGGACCGGCCGGCAACTGAAGCCAGGACAACGCTCGATGGTCACCGACGACGAGTGGGACTGGGTCACGTCGCGAGTCGACGGCGACTACCGGCACCTGATCCTCGCCTCGTCGTTGCCGGTATTGATGCCCTACGGCATCCACGACATCGAGGGCTGGTCGGAAGCCGTCGCCGACGGAGCGTGGGGGCAGCGGATGCGCGGCCTCGGCGAGCAGGCACGCATGAAGGGCCACCTCGACCATTGGGCGGTGTTCCAGCGCAGCTTCCGTGACATGGAGTCCCTGGTGATCGACAGCGCCCACGGACGGCGGGGCACGCCACCGCAATCGATCGTGCTGCTCGGTGGCGACGTCCACCACTGTTGGGTCAGCGAAGTCCAGTTACCCGACGAGGCCACGTCGACGTCCCCGACAGCGGTATGGCAGGTGGTCTGCTCGGGACTGCGCAAAGATCTGCAGCTCGGCGAGCGGCTGCTGCAAGTTCTGGGCCACACTCGCGTTGCCGCGGCGGCGGGACGGGTACTGGCCAGAAGTGCCGGGATCAGCGCCCCGAGATTGCGGTGGCGCGAGGCGACTGGCCTGCACTTCCGCAATCAGATCGGCACCCTCGAGATCGCCGGCGACGAAGTCGGGGTACGGCTCGAGGAAGTGTCCGGGGCCGTGCGCAAACAACGACTCACCACCGTTGTCGAGCACAAATTGCGCTGACAGGCGCTGCCCTCACCGGCATTTCGCGGTCGCGCCGGTCAACGGCTTCTGGCCGCTGGACTCGTCAGCGGGTGGTCGGGCTATTTCGCCGTCAGACCTCAGCGAGACTGTGCGGTCTGGCGCCGGTTCGCCTTCTTGATCGCGGACACCAACTCGCCCTTGTCCATCTTGGAGCGGCCCGGGATGTCGAGTCGGCGGGCCACCTCGGTGAGGTGCTTCTTGGTCGCGTTCGCGTTCACGCCCTCGGCGGTCTTGCCCTTGGCGTTCGGGCCGCCGCTGCGCGCACGCTGATCCGACGGACCCTTCTTGTCCTTCTTCTCCCAGTGATCGCCGATCTTCTCGAACTTGCGCTTCAGCGTGCTGTACGCGACGCGGTGGGCGCGCTCGGCGTCGCCGTACTCCTCGGCGGCTGCGTCGTGGGCCTTGGCGAAGGTGCGCTGCGCCTTCTTGCCCGACTTCTTCAGTGTGCTCGGCAATTCGCTCTTCTTCGGCTTGCCGTTCTTCTTGGTCATCGGCATGGTTTCTGCCCTCCGGTATCGATCGGTCGTACGGCGCCGCCCGGTGACATCACCCACCGGGCAGATCTGTTCAACCCCCGTGGCGGGGCTCGCCATGTCGCATTCCCGGGCATCTGTGCAGCTAAACGCCCCGCTTGACGTTGGCGTCTCAGCGGGCGAGGGACGACGGCGCGACCGGGAAGTCGAAGTAGGTGTCCGGGTACGGTTCGGGTGTGAAGGTGTAATGCCACCACTCGTTGGGATAGTTCTGGAGGCCCTGACTCTCGAGAACCTTCTTCAGCAGTAGTCGATTGGTCAACTGCTCACCCTGGATTCCATCCGCCAACGTGTGCGCCGACGGGTCGAAACAGTCGTAGCCGGTGCCCATGTCGATGGTGTTGTCGGGAAACCGGCGAGGTGCCGGCGCCGTGCACGCCGACAACGGCTCGCCGGGGTCGTAGGCCGGTTGAGGTTGCGCGGGCAGAGCGACCAGGGTGAGGTCGACAGTGCTGCCGCGGCTGTGCCCCGACTGTTCAGCGATGTAGCCGTCGGCGAAGAGCTGGGACTTGTCGACCCACGGGTAGAACTCGCCCTTCATCTGTTGTGCGGACGGATCCGCGGCCCAGGCGACGAAGTCGTCGACGGCCTGCTGCGGGCGGTAGCAGTCGTAGACCTTCAGCGAATAGCCCTGCGCGACGAAGACCTCCTGGGCGCGTGCCAGCGCCTCGGCCGCCGGGCGCGTCAGGATGCACATCGCCGCCTGGTAGCCGTCGACGGGCTCACCGGTGAAGTTGTGCGCGGTGTCATAACGAATGTCCTGCAGGATGGACGGCGCCACCTCGCTCAGCGAGACGAAGTCCGCTGGTGCGGCCGCATCGGGTTGAGCAGCGGCCTGAGGCGCGCACACCCCGGGCAGCAGCGCGGCCACGGTCATCGCCACCAGTCGAAGCGAGGTCGTCATGACTCCATCACAGCATCTGCGCGCCGGCCCCGCCGCCGCGTGGGCGAAGAACTGAAAGACCCGTTCCGGAATACGCGGCCCGCGCGAGCGCGTTTAATCAGGGCGTGACTGAGCAACCGGAGCTGAGCCCCACCGACTGGGTTCGCGAGCAGACGCAACGCATCCTCGAACAGGGCACCACCGAAGGCGTCGAGGTCTTCGACCGTCCCGTCGTCCTGTTCACCACCACCGGCGTCAAGTCCGGGCAGAAGCGCTACGTGCCCCTCATGCGTGTCGAGGAGAACGGACGCTATGCCATGGTCGCCTCCAAGGGCGGCGACCCGAAGCACCCGGCCTGGTACCACAACGTGAAGGCCAACCCGGCGGTGACGGTCCAAGACGGCACCGAGGTGTCGGAGATGACGGCCCGCGAGCTCGAGGGCGACGAGCGCGAGCACTGGTGGAAGTTGGCGGTGGAGGCCTATCCGCCCTACGCCGAATACCAGACCAAGACCGACCGCCAGATTCCGGTCTTCATCGTCGAGTGACGGTCCGCGGCTGAGGTCGGGGTTCGGCTCCTGCCCGAGTCAGCGTTCGAACGCAGCGTGCAGCGCGTCGCACTGCCGATCGAAAAAGCGTTGCGCCACTGGCTTCTTGGAGGCGACGATGTCGAAGCCGTGGAATGCCCCCTCGACCACGTCGAGCTGACATGGCACACCCGCGTCGCGTAGCCGATGTGCGTACTCCACGTCCTGGCCATACAGCGGATCGACCGTTCCCACGCCCATCCATGCCGGCGCAAGACCGGACAGGTCGTCGTGCCGCGCCGGGACGGCAGATCGGCGATCCGCGCCTTTGAGGTAGGCCTGCCAGCCCAGCCGATCGCTCTTCTCACTCCACATCCGGTGGTGCGCAGACGCGAGGCCGGGGCGACTGGACGGTCGGTCGTCGACCATCGGATAGACCAGCAGCTGGAACAACGGTGTCGGGTCGCCGCGATCGCGGGCCAGCAGAGCCAGCGCCGCTGCCAAACCGCCACCCGCGCTCGCGCCGCCGATCGCTACCCGGCCGGGCACCACACCGGGTTGGCGCGCCAGCCAGGCCAGCGCCGAATAGCAATCCTCGAGGGCCGCCGGATAGGGATCTTTCGGAGCCAGTCGGTAGTCGACGGACGCAACCGGAACGCCGAGGCGACGGACGAACCGTCGGCACAGCGTGTGGTCCTGGGCTGCCGTTCCGAGAACGTATCCGCCGCCGTGGATCCACAGGAGTGCGCCGCCGTGCGAGCATGGGCCTTCGGGTTGGTAGAGCCGGACACTGGCACTACGCGTGATGGCAACGATCTCCACGCCCTCGGTGGTCGACGGTGCGCGTCTGGCCAACGCCCGCAGCGCCGGCAGCGTCACCTTGTTGAACGGCGAACGGGGGAGCACGCGCGCGATGGCCCTCAGATCGGGGTGGTAGTGGTCAGATCGGATACGTGACACGACTCAACTCCTCGGAGACGGTCCACAACCGCTCTTGCGCCTGCTGGTCATAGGACTTCTTGTTCGACCGCACCAGTGTGGGACGACCGGCCATCTCCAGAAATCCGTCTGGTCCCCAGTACTGACCACCGCGCACGTCGGGCATCGTCGCGGCGTACAGCTGCGGCAATGCACCGTTCGCGGGATCCTGGCCGAGGAACGGCCCGGACAACGTCATCAAGGCATGGACTGGTTTCGACATGTTCCGGAACAGATCAGATTTCGTGTATCCGGGGTGTGCGGTGACTGCGATGAGCGGTGCCCCCGCTCTGCTCAATCGTCGATGCAGTTCGTAACAGAACATCAAGTTCGCGAGCTTGGACTGGGCGTAGGCAAGCGCGCCGCTGTATCGGCGCTCCCACTGCAGATCATCGAAATGTATTGCACCGCCGAGCTTGTGGTCCAAACTTGCGACCACAACCACCCGGGCGCCCTCGATGTCGAGCATGTTCTCCAACAGCAGTCCCGTCAGCGCGAAGTGGCCGAGGTGGTTGGTGGCGAATTGCAGTTCGAAGCCGTCGGCTGTCGTTGTCTTCGGCGGGAACGCCACCGCGGCGTTGTTGACGAGCAGGTCGATCCGCGGGTATGCGGCGCGCAGTTCTGCCGACGCGGTGCGGACTGCTGCGAGCGACCCCAGGTCGAGCTCCTGCACCGTGACCTGCGCCCGCGGGACTGACCGGCGGATCTCGTCAGCTGCCGCCGTGCCCTTGTCCACATTGCGCACGGCCAGCACGACCTGCGCTCCGCACTTCGCCAGCACCCGTGCGGTGTCCAGCCCGAGGCCCGTATTTGATCCCGTTACGACCGCGACCCGACCGGATTGATCAGGAACGTCGTTTTCCCCCCACGTGTGCTTCTTCGCCATCCGGCAAGACTCCAATTCGATCGCTGCGTCGTGGGCTCGTCATTTCCCGCGGCGGCCCGTCAAGTGGGACTTCGTGTTCGTCAGCATTGCTGGAGGCGAACCGGCAGCACCGTCGGTCCCCGCAGCGAACTGTTGGTCGACCAGGTGGTAGGCCCCGTCGTCGTGATCCGCTCGACACGCTCGACAAGCTCGCGCAGCACGGCTTCGGCTTCCATGCGGGCCAGCGGTGCGCCGATGCACATGTGCGCGCCGTACCCGAAAGCGACATGCATGCGCGGATTCCGGTCGGCGATGAAGGTGTCGGGATCGTCGAAGACGAGCGGGTCACGGTTGGCGGCGCCGAAGGACAGCAGCACCCGTGAACCATTGGGGATGGTGACATCACCGATGTCGTAGTCGGCGCAGGTGTAGCGGTACAGGTTCTGGATCGGGCTGGTGAAACGCAGGAGCTCTTCGATGGCCATCGGAATGAGATCCGGATTGGCGCGGATCTTGTCGTATTCCTCGGGATTTCGAGCAAAGACGTCGAACATCCCACCGAGGAGGTTTGTGGTGGTCTCATTGCCGGCGATGAGAAGCAGGATCGAAATCAAGAACAGTTGTTCATCGGTCATGTTGCCGTCCGTGCTGTGTTCGATCAACCGTCCCAACACGGTGCCAGATCCCTTGAGGTGGCCACTGGCGAGTTGCTTGAGGAAATAGCGGCGGAGCGCCAGAGCTGACGCCAGGCACCTCGCGCCACCCAGTATTCCGCTGGGCGTCGGGGTGAAGTTGATCATCTGCACCGCGCCCTCGGACCACCGGCGGAAGTCAGCGATATCGGCTTCCGGAATGCCCAAGATGCCGGCAATCACCCTCAAGGGCATGGGGATAGCGAGTTCCTCGACCACGTTGCAGCCTGGGTTGGCGAGCATGTTGTCGACGAGTTCGGTTGCGAGGCGACCGGTGATGGCTTGCCAGCTGTCGAGAGCTCGCTTGGTGAATGCGGGCTGCACCTGCTTCCGCAGGCGGCTGTGCTGCTGGCCGTCGGTGAGGACGACCAGGTCGGCCGCCATGCGGACGCGGGTGACACCTTGACTGCTGTTGATCTTGTCGGTATCCCGCAGGGCAGCTCGTACGTCTTCGAGTCGGGAGACGACCCAGGTTGCTCTCTTCGCGTTGTAGTGGAGACGGCCACCGCTGTGCAGGGCACGGTAGGCGGCGAAGGGGTCGGCAGCCGTGGCCGGGTCGAGGGGGTCGTACGCCGTATTGACGGCTCCTTGCCAACCTCTGGTCCCGAGCCGTCTGGTACGCAGTGCTGCTGCCAGATTCATCTGCAACGCGGTGCCGAAGGGGCGTATGGACGTGAGAACGCCCCCACTGTCGTCAGTTGTCGTCATCGTTGTGCAAACGTCCTCTCTGAAACCACCCGAACCGCTGAATACTGACGCCGGGGCCGCGACGTCGTTTCCCCACGACGACTCACAGGAGCGGCCCTGACGTCGCTACCTCGTCGTCATGGTGCCGGGATGCCGGGCTCGCTGGCTCAGAGCCGCGCGACGACGACATCGTTCGAACAGTCCTCAGCGCTCATGTCTTGTCCGGCTGCACGTCTTGGTGCCGAAGGGCCCCAACAGGGCGACGGTCTGAACTCGTACCCTGCGGTCAGGGTTCGGCAGAGCCCGGGCGCACTCGTGCCCGGCCTGAAGTGCCGGTGCTCGCCTGCCGTCCATGGCATCAGGCTGGCCAGTCGAGGCGACGAAGGTCAATAGGCTGAGCTGATGTTGCGAAGCCAACCGCATGTCCAACACCCGATTGTGTCTCACCGTAAGCCACTCACCAGCGCCTTCGACTGCGACAAGCGGGTCATGTTGTCTCAAACCGCAAGAAAAGCCACCGGAGCTAGCAGCATGGGATTGTATGGGGCATGGCGAGAACCGACTGGCTGGTAGGGCGAGACCGAAGCGCCGCCGCGGCGGACCGGATCTACCAAGCGGCGTCAGACATCGTGTTGCGGAAAGGGTTCGAAGCACTCACCATCGGCGCGCTCGCACAACGGGTGCACTGCTCGCCGGCCACGATCTACCGGCACGTCGGAGGTAAAACCGAGATCATGGAGGCCGTCACCCTGCGGCTCTCGATGCAGGTCGTCGGCGCGGTCCGTGCGGCCATAGTCGATCTCGAGGGGGCAGAACGGGTAGCGACTGCGGTTGTGGTCGCTCTCGAACTCATTCGTGCCCAACCCCTGGGACACGTGATCATGAACAATGTGGTGCCCGGTCTGGGAGGAGACTGGCTCACCGATTCGCGGCTGATCGCGTCGATAGCCGAGGAGATCATCGGTCGACCTGACGAGGCGGCCGCGCAGTGGCTCATACGGGCGACGTTGGGGCTGTGGTTGTGGCCGGGGCGGGATCGCGACAGCGAAGTGGAGATGGTCCGCCGTTTCATCGGTCCTGCCCTCGGCAGCCCCTAGATCGGGTGGTGCGGCCTTGGCGGCCCGCTCATGGCCGCGGCAATTTGCGATGGAGGGGATTGGTGCTGACGGGCGTGGCCCGCGTGTTCGACGGCAGTCGGTCGACGACCGTCGGCATGTCTGCTGTCGCGCGGGTGGCGTCGTGCAGCTGCACGGCCGCCTTACGTCCCGCGCCCAGCGCCGGTGATCCGATCAGCCGACGCGCCGGCCGGCCGCAATCCGCGCACGGCACCGTCTCCGGTGGTGCGCTGATCGGGTGATGTTCGCTGAACGGGGGACACCCTTGCGGGCATCGAAACCTATACGAAGGCATACATATCACCATAAGACGATGAGAGCTGTGGCCACACCGTTCACAGAGGTCTAGGTTCGAAGGGGTAAGCCGCTCGGAGACCCGACCGTGGAGGACGACGTGCCCGAACTGCTCTATCCGCTTGACTCCAGCAGGAAATTCACTGATCAGCAGATCGTCGGCCACAACCGGTGGCACCCGGACATCCCGGCCGCGGTCACCGTCAAACCCGGTGACACGTTTCGTGCGCACTGCCGGGAGTGGTTCGACGGCGCCATCCACAACGACGACTCGGCCGACGACATCCTCAATGCCCCACTCAAAGGTGTGCACTGTCTTTCCGGGCCGTTTGCGGTGGAGGGAGCCGAACCGGGAGACCTGCTGATCGTCGACATCCTGGATGTGGGCCCGATTCCTCAGGAGGATTCCGGACCCCTGGCCGGTCAGGGCTGGGGCTACACCGGAATCTTCGCCAAGCAGAACGGCGGCGGATTCCTGACCGATCAGTTCCCCGACGCATACAAGGCGATCTGGGATTTCGCCGGGCAGAGCGCGACGTCTCGACACGTCCCAGGGGTGAAGTACACCGGCATCGTGCACCCGGGTCTGATGGGCACCGCGCCGTCGGCTGAGCTGTTGGCGAAGTGGAATCGCCGCGAGGGAGCCCTCATTGCGACCGACCCGGATCGCGTTCCACCCCTTGCTCTTCCGCCTGAACCGCAGGACGCCATACTGGGTTCGCTGACCGGTGACGACTTCGAACGGGTCGCCGCCGAAGCCGCCCGCACCGCACCGCCGCGGGAGAACGGCGGCAACCAGGACATCAAGAACCTCACCAAGGGCACGCGGGTGTTCTATCCGGTTTTCGTACCGGGAGCGAATCTGTCGTTCGGCGACCTGCACTTCTCCCAGGGCGATGGTGAGATCACCTTCTGCGGCGCCATCGAGATGGGTGGCTTCCTGGATCTGCATGTCGACCTCATCAAAGGCGGCATGCAGACGTACGGGGTTTCGGAGAATGCGATCTTCATGCCCGGCAACACCGATCCGCAGTACTCGGAGTGGATCGCGTTCTCCGGCACGTCGGTGACGCTCGACGGCGAGCAGAAATACCTGGACTCCGACCTGGCCTATCAGCGCGCGTGCCTGCACGCCATCGACTATCTGACGAAATTCGGCTACAGCCCGGAGCAGGCCTACCTGCTCCTGGGCTCGGCGCCGATCGAGGGCCGGCTGTCCGGGGTGGTGGACATCCCCAATTCCTGTGCCACCGTCTATATTCCGACTGCGATTTTCGACTTCCCGATCGCCCCGTCCGCGTCGGGTCCGCACCAGATCGATCCTGGGATGGGCGCTCCGCACGCCAGCTTCTGAGCCGTGTTTCAGTCGGTGGGCTCCCAGGTCAGGATGCCTGAGTCGGCGAAGAGGGAGAGGTGCAAGCGCCCGTCCTGGAGCACGTAGCTGCGCACGGCCGTCAGCGCCCGCGACACGCGCTGGTCCAACGATCCGGGCGGGCAGGCCATCTCGGTGACAGCGATCGGGCCGAAATCGAGCTGTCCTGAGTCGGCGGAGTCATCGGCGCTGGCCTGCCAGCTCGACGAGCCGCGGTTGCAATCGATCTGGAAGGCGGCGCGGCCGGATTCGCCGTCGCGGACGCCGAAGTCAACGGTGTACAGCTGCTCTGCCGGAACTGTGGTGGTGCCCTGTGCGTCGTCCATGGATTGGATTTCAGTCAGCCTCCACGTCGTCCCGTCGAGGCTCGTGGCCGCTTCCGCGGTCGGTGCAGAACACCCCGTCAGCACCGCGGCCGTCGCAGCGGCGATCGCGGCTTTCACGGTGTGTGCGGGGCGCTGGTCATGCTGCGCGGGGTTTCCGCGCGGCGCATCAACAACGCCAGAACAATGGCGACGATGAGCAAGGCGGGAACGTCACCGACAAGATGACCCCGCTCGCCGGCATCCGCGAGTGCTTGGACGGCCATGATCACGGCGTGCACCGCGCTGGATACCGCCGTGAACCAGATCAGGCTTCGGTTGGCGAGCGGATCACGCGTCGCCATCAGCAGGAACACGCCCAGCGTGGCGTACAGGCCGATGATCATGGCCAGGTAGTGCGACGATCCGTGTCCCCACGCCCAGCCCGACGGCCACACCACCGTCAACGGATACACGCCGAGGATGAAGATCAGCCCGATGACCGCGACCGCCACCCTCAGCAGGAAGACCGGACCGCGGTTGGTTTCGTTGTGCCCGGACATCAGCACCGCCCCTCGTCGAGGTACAGGCCCATATTTTCACGTTGTCCGGTCTTCTTGGTTGTTTTCAACTCAGCGACTAGGTCGTTATCGGCTCCGGATTCAGCAGATCGCGGGCTATGTCCCGCGCTGTATCCATCGGTTGGGTGCTGTCGTCGAGCCCGCGGTGCACGATCGCACCCTCCACCAGGAGAAAGACGTGCTCGGCCAACCGGCGCGCCTCGGCGGGGTCAGGGCGGTCCTCTGCCACCAGTTCGGCGAGCCGGTCGCGCACCGCCTGCTTGTGTTCGCGGATTGCGGTGTAGGCGGCGTGATCGCGGGGTAGTTCAGCTGCGGCGTTGACGAAGGCGCAGCCGCGGCTGACCATGGTCGCGTCGTCGAGGTAGGCATCGAAAACCACTAGCGCACGCGGTGATTCGGCTGCGGCGATACGTTGCTCGAACTGCTGCCACCACAGTTCGTGTCGCCGACGCAGGTACGCCGCGACCAGAGCGTCCTTGGAGCCGAACCGGTCGTACAGCGTTCGCTTCGTGACACCGGATTCGGCGGCGATGGTGTCGACGCCCACCGCGTGGATGCCGTCGCGGTAGAACAGGTGCGACGCCACCTCAAGGATGCGCCTCGCGCCGGGCGTCAGCCGCAGTTCATCGCTTTTCACCGTCGGCCCCTTCCCTTGACTTCACAGATCAGTATAGTAGCGTACGGCGTGAACTTCACAGATCGGTGAGATGAAAGGGCTGAGGAAATGCTTACATGGATGAGGTCCGTCGTCGACGCTGCCGCCGAGTTCGCGCGGGGAATCGACACCGCGAGCGCCATCCGGCACGGCGTGCCCGTCGCGCCGAACGGCCGCTCTCGACCTGCGCCACCCGAGCCGGCGCACGACGCAGTGGTGCTGCTAGTGGATCCTGTGCTGCGGAACTGACCGGAGGCTCTGCGGCACGCTGGGTTTCGACAAGGCTGCCGGGGTGGTGTCGGCAGGCCTTTGGAAACGTCGACCCAGCCTCCGCCGTTAGTGCTGGAAGGTCTTTCCCGTGGGGTTCGCGTAACTGCCGCCGCGATATCGAAGTGATTCGCAGATGGCGACTCAAGCAACAAGATCAGTGAGGACTTAGGTCCCTTTTCCCGGTGGTCACAAGCGGGTGAATATACCTGGGTAGGTATAACGCCCCAGCGCAGCGGCGAAAAGGAACGACCATGCGACGATTGGCTCTTCTGCTCAGTCTTTCCCTCGCGGCGAGCTGTCCAGCTATCGCGAACTCCGCGACCGCGCTGCTTGTCGGAGGCACCGGGCAATACGCCACGCTCACCGATGAACAGATGGCATCGGCAATGGGCGGCCACTTTGCTGATTACACGCGAGTCAACGTTCCCTATCCCGGGTTGCCGGACGACTTCAGCTACTCCCTCGAGGTAGGAACCGACAATCTCTACGCTGCCACCTATGCGACCGCCGGCCCGAAAACCATCGGAGGGGTATCCGAGGGCGCTCCAGTAGTGATCGAGGTTCTTCGTCGACTCGCAAAGGATCCGAATCCGCCATCACCGGACGAACTGGACGCGGTCATCCTGGCAACGCTCAGCCCTGTCTTTTACTTTCTCACCGGCGTCACTTACCACGATGTGCCCGAAACTCCGTACGACGTCATCGTGGTCAAGGCCGAATATGACGGGGTTGCCGACTGGCCGGACAACTGGCTGAACCCGCTGGCGGTGATCAATGCAGTCATGGGCGCCGAGCAGCTCCACGTATCGAGCGCCTTCTACGACATCAAGACAGTGCCTGCGAAATATGTCATCAGCACCGCGAACTCACGAGGGGGCGTCACCACTACGGTCCTCATCCCCACTGCTGTCCTGCCGCTGCTGCAGCCGTTGGTGGAATCGGGCGCGCCGCAAGGGTTGATCGACTTCTTCGACGCCGTGCTCAGGCCGATCATCGATTCGGCCTACCGGCGGTTCTGGATTGGCACCTATGCCGCCAGTTCGGTCGCCGTGAACGCCGCTGCCGCCGAGCCGCGCGTCGCAGTCGTCGAGCCGAACTCGTCGGCGGTACTGGAGCCAGAGGCCCCGGGCGCTGCGCCAGACCGATCTCTGCCCGAAACGAATGACAATCGCAGTGATCCCACGGCCTTGGAAGGCGATGTGGAAAGCGCGATCGACGAACAGTCGGAGGGGTCGTGGCCGAGTCCCGCGCCGCGCGACTTGGAAGATCCCGGCGAGGAGAGCGCATCGGATGATGCTGTGGCGTCGTTCGCCACCGGACAGCCAGAAGCTGCTGAGCTCACCGAGACGGATGAGTCACAGCTATCAGATGCCGTGCAGGAAAGCGGGGAAGATCAGGCTGCGGTCTCCCCGCCCGAGTCCGACGACGTGGCGTCCTCGGCGGAGTCATCCAGCGGGGTAGACACGCGGTCGAACGACGACTCCGCGACCTGATCATCATCGCTGGACGCACGGCTGTCCTCGCCTGAAGAGATATCGGGCTGCGGGCCCTCACGCGCGGGTTTCTCGGAGACGGGGATCTCGGAGGTCCACGCCTCAGTCGTCACGACCCCATCATCGGTGTCGGTGTCGGTGTCGGTGTCGGTGTCGGTGTCGGTGTCGGTGAGGCTGACTTCCGAAGCAGACTGCACCTGCTGGTCTCCTCCCCGGTCGAACGAGTCTCCGCTGGAGGTTGCACCAGGCAAAGATGCGTCGGTGGCGTCCTCTTCCAGCGCTTCGCCAGGCACGGTCGGCGCATGGTCGGCAGCGGTGACCCCACCGGTGTCCGTATCGGCCGGCATGGTGTCGTAAGGCACGGGTTCGCCGTAGGGGTCGACGGCACCCGTGTACACCGGAGGCCCGCCCACGCCGAACGGGCTGTTCGGTATCTCGGTGTGCAACGGTCGGCAGTTCGGATCTCCGGTCAACTCACTGATCGCGTTGTCCACGCCGGTGGGAATCGCGACGAGGAAGTCGACGACGGCCTTCACGAGATCCGGCACGTACAAGTATCGCGCCGGGGTCGGCTCGCCCGGATTGACGGTGCGGTCGTAGCCCATCTCGATCAGAACGCGCAGAGCAGGATCGAGGCCGACCGCCAACGGCCGGCCCACCAACGGGATCCACGTCAACGGTACGAGCAACGGGACGACCTCGGTCGGGATCAGGTAGTAGGTGGTATCTCGATACTGGCCCTGTAACTGTGGAGCGGTCGTGCCGAAGTAATTACCGTGCAGCACAACCGTTCCGAGCAAGGCGTTGACGTCTGCGAGCAAGTTCAGCGGATTGGTGGGGAAGTCGGCCCAACCGTCGTACTGGCGGGCGACGTCGACAGTTGTCAGTGGCGCCGGCTGGGGCGAAAACGTCGGCGTGGCCCCGTTGAACGTCACGCCCAGAATGGGGATGTACGTCCCGACGAAACGTTCGAGGATGCCGCCGTTGGGCCGATTGGGGTTCGCGAGCAGCAGAAAGCTCACCGGAGTCGAGGTCGGGTGCGCGATCAGGTCCAGCTTCTGGTTGCTCGCGACCGTGGCGCTTTCGGAGTATCCGTAGATCACATAGGAGCTATCGGCCAGCGCGCGGAGGTCGGTGTGGACGTACGGCGCGCTCGTCACCGTGCACGGATTTCCTTTGACGCACTCATTGAGGTTCGCTTGTCCGACGGCCACCGATTGGTCGAAGGTCATGTCGAAGAAGCCGGTGACGAAACGGAACTCTTCAGGGGTGTAGACGGCCACGAGGGCACACGGCCGGTCACACAGACCGCTCGGACGGATGAAGTACGTGTCGGCTGAATCGACGTAGTCAGTGATGAACTCCGTCGTGTCCTGCGGGATACTCAGTGGGTGGGAGTTACCGCCCATGATGAGCGCGGTAGCCGACCAAGCGAACGCCGAGTTGACCATCGCGCCGGTCCACAGACCGATCACTGACACAACCGCCGTCAGGACGGCGATGGTGGAGCAGGTGCATCGGCGCATCGGTTCACCTCGTTCCGGGCCGCTCTCAGCTTTCTGACTGTCACCGCCTCACCCGCGACGCCGAAGAGGCTTTCGTCCCAGCCTTGGAGGTCTTTCGGCTCTGGCAAGCTGCCCCGTGGCACTCTTCGGGACTTGCGTCGTCACCTCGAGGGCACAAGGTCCTCTCTGGGCGCAAAGCCTGTCGAATCTTCGGCGCGCGTCCTACCGTGAGGTGTGAGCAGGAGCACACGATGAACGAATTCATGCGCAGCAGTGACGCATTCACCTGGTCCATGGAAAGCGACCCGCGGTTGCGGTCGACGGTGGTGACGGTCCTGTTGCTGGACGCATCGCCGGATTGGGCCGAGGTGCGCGACCGCGTTGAGCGGCTCACTTATGAACTGCCGATGATGCGGCAGCGCGTGGTGAACTCGCCGTTGTCGGCTCCGCCGCGTTGGCAGCCGTGCGCCGAGTTCGACCTGGACTTCCACATGCGCCGGATTGCCGCACCCGCGCCGGGCTCCCTCGGCCACGTCCTCGAGATGGCCCGGCTGGCGCAGATGGAGGACTTCGACCGGGCGCGGCCGTTGTGGAAGATCACGTTGATCGAGGGGTTGGCCGACGGTGGCGCGGCCGTGCTGTGCACCTTCCACCACGCGCTCACTGACGGTGTCGGGGGAGTGCAGATCGCGATGGCCCTGTTCGGGCTGTCCGACCTGTCCACCGATGATCTGGCTCCGCCGGCACCGTCGTCGCCGTCTCCGCTGGACGGGTATCTCGACGCTGCTCGGTACGGCGTCAGTGCCCTCGGCGGCACGGCCGCCGCGTTGTCGTCGCTTCCGAAGCTGGTCTTGCAGGGGATCCGAAACCCGGCACGCTCCGTGGGTTCAGCGGCCGAACTGGCCGCATCGGTGTACCGCACCGTGCGTCCGGTCAATCACACCGGATCGCCGTTGATGACCAACCGCACCCTGACCCGTCGTCTCGACGTGCTCGAGGTGCCGATGCCGCAGCTGCGCGACGCGGCGCACCGCTGCGATGCCGCGCTCAACGACGCATTCGTCGCCGGACTGGCCGGTGGTTTGCGGCTCTATCACGAGAAGCACGACGTCAACGTCGGGGCGTTGCATCTGTCGATGCCGATCAGCCTGCGCGTCGCCGGCGACGCTCCGGGTGGGAACCACATCACGCTGATGCGTTTCGACATCCCGGTCGGGATCACCGATCCCGCCCAACGGATCCGCGAGATCCGGGGCCGCACCGACCGGGTGAGGCACGAGAAGTCGCTGCCGCACACACAATTGATCGCCGGAGCGTTGAACCTGATGCCCCGGTGGTACATCGGTTCGATTCTGCGCCACGTCGACTTTCTCGCCAGTGACGTGCCGGGTATTCCGGTGCCGGTGTCTCTCGGCGGCGCTGCGGTGACGATGCAGTATGCCTTCGGTCCGACGATCGGGTCCGCGGTCAACGTCACCCTGCTGACTTACGTCGATACTTGTGCGCTGGGAATCGACGTCGATACCGGAGCGATCCCCGACGCCGACCTTTTCTACGACTGCCTGCGCGCAGGTTTCGATGAGGTGCTGGCGCTGGGAGGCGTCTGAGTGCTTGATCAGCAGTCGGTGCGGATGCTGAAATCTCGGTCGAGCATCGCCGCCGGGTCGTCTTCCGTCCCGCCGAACGCGGTGCCGGAGATGTGGAAGACGCCGTTGTCGACGCGCGCTGTGCCCTCGCCGACGACGTCGCGGCCGAACGTGCCGGAAAACCCGTCCACGCCGCGCAGATGCACCAGTTCGGCGGTGACGGTTTCACCGGTGTTCACGATCGCGGTGAAGCCTGGATCCGACTCGGGCGTCTCGATGATCCACTGCCACTGGTACTGATTGCAGACGACGGGGAAGCGCTCGGCTGAGCCGTCGCCGATCCGGACTTCAGCAGTACGAGTTCCCAAAGCGGCAGGCGGCGCGGAGCATGCGGAAACCGCGACCACGGCCATCGTGGTCGGCACCCACCACGCGGCGCCTCGCATGGACTCGGGGTACCCGCTCGTCGACGCGTTTATGCCGCTCGGTCAGCTGAAGTGTGTCTGCGGTCGCGGCAGCGGCACCCCATCGAGCGTGATGTCGACCTTCTCGTTGTAGAACGCGACCATGTTCGCAATCGGGGCAACCGCCGGCAACGGCGTGTGGTACGTCCACGCCAGATCGGTGTGGACGGCGTCTCCCGCACGCACCGACCAGTACGCGGAGGTGACGCCCTTGTACGGGCACAGCGTCTGGGTGCTCGTCGGTTCCAGATGCTCGAACGTCACGTCGGTCTGGTCGATGTAATACCTTGTCGGCAGACCTGTTTCGAACAGCAGAACGGGGCTGCGGGTCTCTGCGAGAGTAACCCCGTCGACCGCCACGGTGACGTGCCGGTGCGAGCGCAGCGCATCGACACGGGCGTATGGATTGCGTGGATGGCCGTAGATCGGTTCGTCCTCTTCGAACCACGACAGCGCTGACCACTCGAAGCGCACAAGACCGCTCACCGGCCCGCCGTCGTCGTCGAACACTCGGGCGGCCGACTGGTGTGTCGCCGTCGGCCCGATCACCGAGAAGAGTCGCGACGGGCCGAACTGCACTGTCTGCGGGTGGTTGTCGTCCTGCAAAGCGGATGGTTGGACGTCGTCGAGCGGGATGTAGTACTGCGGATAGTAGGGCACTTCCCACACGTAACGAGCCGACATGGTGTCGAAGATCAGCTTGTCGCCGACAAATCCGCGGACCCGCCGCGGCGAGGGCTCGACGCGGCCCCGCGCGGCCGCCATCTGGGGGTAGTCCTGCGGGGTGTCCGTCACTGTCCTTCTCCTTGCTCGTCGTTCGACTGAGTGATCAGCCGCCTCCGCAACTGGCGTAGCCGCCACGGGTAGCTGTCGTGCGGCCACATCCGCTCGATGGCGGCGTTGAACTCGGCGCCCAGCAGCACCGCGAACGCAGTGAGGTAAAGCCATAACACCACGGCGATCGGTACGGCGAGCTGACTGAACACGGCGTCCGTGCTCGCGCTCATCGTCAGGTACGCACGCAACCCTGCAGATGCGATCAGCCACAGCACAACTGCCAGAACGGCTCCCGGCAGGTCTCGGCGCCAAGGTGTCTGCCAAGGGACTCCGACGTGATAAAGCGTGGCGAGAGCGGCCAGCACAAGAACGATGACGCTGGGCCAGAACATCACATCCAGCACACGCAGCGTGGTATCCGCGACAGCGTCCGGGGCCAGCCATTCCACAAGCCGCGGTCCGAATACCATCGGCGGCAGCAGCGCCACCGCGCCGACCATTGCTCCAAGGGTCATGCCCAACGCCAACAGTCGACGCCGCCAGCCCGAGCGCGGAGGCACACCGTAGGCGATGGTGATGGTCTCGAGATAGCGATTGATCGCCCGGGACCCCGTCCAGATGCTGAGCACCAGGCTGATGGAGACCACCCGACCTTGGGTTTGGGCAAGCACGGTGTTCACCGCGCGTTCGTACGCCGCATAGGTCGGGTCGGACAGGAAAGACTCCGGGATGCCGAGCACCAGCTCGGTGAATTCCTGCGTGCCCTCAGGCCCCAGCGTGGCGGCGACGAAACCCAGTGATCCGATGAGGGCCAGCAGCAACGCTGGAAGCGAGATCAGCGTGAACAGTGCCGCCTCGGCCGCGAGGCCGGGCACCCGGTCGTCGATCGCGCCGCGGCCTGTATGCCAGATCAGCCTGGCGACCTGCTGCAGTGGGCGGGGCAGCTGCGCGAAGCGATCGGCGCCTTCACGCTCGAGTTTCGTTTTGGCGGCTTGGGCGCGTCTCGTGAGCCGTGCCTGCAGTTGCCGCCGATCGCGTTCCCAGAGCATCGCCTCGAGCCTATGAGACCAGGCCGCCCCGGGCATCGCCGGTCATCTATGGGGCGGTTCGAGCACGCCGTTGCGTCGGGCCCGCCGGAAGTTCGCCATCACACGGTCGAGCACCGCGTTGTACACGGAGCCATCGTTGAGAATCTGCTCGAGACCTCGGTGACGAAGGTAGGTGTCCAGTCGGCGGTCCAGGGGAGCGTCCCAGTCCTGATGCCCGGCATATTCGGAGCACAGGAAACCCCATGCGATTTCGTCGAGTGCCGCAGCGTCGAATTTGTGCGGCCACGCGATGTCTGGCATCACGCCCTCCCGGGGGTCGTGCCCTCGATCATGCTCGCTTTCGGGTTGGGAGGAAAGAGTCGCCTCACCGCTTTTGTCGGCGGCGGTGTCATCACCGGCGTCGAACGGACGAGCCCATCCTCGCCCGGAACCCGCTCAACGATTCTTGTCGGAGCCCGGGTGTAGCGTCGGGTTCGTGTTCGAAAGTGTGTTCGATATCGATGCGGCCGCGTCGGAGGCTGAGCTGCGCGCCGTCGTGGAGCGCTGCGAGCACCTGAAATCGGCTGCGGCCGCCGCGCAGGCCCGCGCGACCGCGTTGTGGGCGGCCAAACGGGAGGCGGCCGAGAAGACGGCCGGGATCCCGGCCGCGCGGCGGGGGCAGGGCCTGGCCAGCGAGGTCGCCCTGGCCCGCCACGACGCCCCGGCATGCGGGGCCCGCCACCTCGGGTTCGCGCGGGCCCTGGCCCACGAGATGCCCCACACCCTGGCCGCGCTGCAGGCCGGGGCGCTCTCGGAGCGGCGGGCCACCCTGATCGTGCGCGAGTCGGCCTGTCTGAGTGTCGAACACCGCCGTGAACTGGACGCCGAGCTGTGCGCCGACCTGACCCGGCTGACCGGCTGGGGAAATCAGCGCGTGGCCGCCGAAGCCGCGACGATCGCCGCCCGGTTGGATGCCGCCGCGGTCGTGGGGCGGGCCCGCAAGGCTCCGGCGGATCGGGCGGTGTGGACCCGCCCGGCCCCTGATGCCATGGTCTATGTCACCGCGCTGCTGCCCGTGGCCCAGGGCGTCGGCGTCTACGCCGCACTCAAACGCCAAGCCGACGTGACCTGTGATGGGCGTTCGCGCGGGCAGGTGATGGCCGACACCCTCTACGAACGCATCACCGGCGACTCCGCGACCGCGCCGGTGTCGGTGGCGCTGAACCTGGTCATGGCCGATACCACCCTGTTCGGTACCGACACCAGCCCCGCCTGGGTGCAGGGCTACGGGCCGATACCCGCGGCGGTGGCCCGTCATCTGCTCGCCGACGCCGCGACCGCCGCCCAAACCAACGCGCAAGCCACCCTGCGCCGCCTGTATCGCCACCCCACCTCCGGACAACTGGTCGCGATGGAATCCCGGGCCCGGTTCTTCCCACCCGGGCTGGCCCGGTTCATCGACCTGCGCGACCGCACCTGCCGCACCCCGTACTGCGACGCCCCGATCCGCCACCACGACCTGGACCATTCAGGCTGCCACCCCCGACCGCGACCGCGGGCCCACCAGCGCGCGCAACGGCCTGGGCACCTGTGAAACCTGCAACTACGCCAAAAACGCCCCCGGCTGGACCGTCACCACCACCGACCATAACGGCATCCACCGCGCCACCTACACCACCCCCACCGGCGCGACCTACTACTCCCTGGCCCCACCCGCCCCCGGAACCCCCGTCACCCGCCGCAGCATCATCGAAGACGGCCTGAGCATCGACCTCATCACCTTCAACGCCGCATAGCTCGTGTCGACCGGTGCCGCGGGGCGAAGCGCGGCCGACGCCTTGATCGACTTCGCCATCCGCGACGCCGCATGACCGGGCGCGGCCGACACCTCGATCAACCTCGCACCCGCGACGCCGCATGACGGCTCAGGCCGACGCCTCGACCGGACGCGACAGCGGACTGACGTACACCTGGGAGCCGTGGCGCGGGACGATGACCGGGGCGGCGTGTGTGGCCGGTGATTCCAGTCGGCGGTTCGCGGGTCGGAGTTCGGCTTGGGCGAGCATGGTGTGCAGGATCGTGGTCAGCTCACACATCGAGAAGCTGGCGCCGATACAGCGCTTGATCCCTCCGCCGAAGGGCACCCAGCCGTAGGGGTTCGGACGTGCCCCGACGAAACGCTCAGGATCGAACGTGTCTGGGTCGGGGTAAGTCTCCGGGTCACGGTTGATGGCATCGAGCAGCAGGACGATGCGTGTTCCGGCCGCCAGCGTGTAGTCGCCCAATCGATACTTCTCGGCGGTCATCCTGCCGGTAATCGGCGCGGGCGGCCGCAGGCGAAGGGTCTCGTTGATCACCGCCTCGGTGTAATCGGTACGTCCGGTGCCGATCTCGGCGCGTACGCGCCGCTGCACGTCGGGGTGATGCGCCAGCAGGTCCACCAGCCACGCCAGTGTGGTGGCCGTCGTCTCGTGTCCGGCGAGCATGAGCGTGATGACATCAGCGCGGATTTCGTTGTCCGACAGCTGATCGCCATCTTCTCCGCGTGCATCGACCAACATGCTCAGCACGTCGGTGGCGCCACCTCGCTCTGCGGTCTCGCGCCGACGGGCGATGAGGGGCAGCACAATCTCGTCGATCCTGCGATTGACGTCCCTCAGCGTGCCCCAGGAACGCAGTGCGCCGAGCCGGCGTGCCGCGTAACGAACCGGGGTCTCGGTGGACAGTGCCAAGTCCAGCAGGTCCGCGAACGGCTTTCCGAGCCGTTCGATGTCTTCGGCGGCATGCACCCCGAAGATCACCTGCACGATCACGTCGAGTGTCAGGTCGCGACCGGCATCGAGCATCCGGACGGGTGAATCCGACGGCCAGGACGCCATCGCCGAGTGAGTAGCGGCCTTGATGGCCGGGACGTAGCTCCGCAGGATGTCTCCGTGTAGCGGTGGGGTGAGCAGCTTGCGCCGTCGAAGATGTTCCGGTTCCTCCAGCACGAACATCGACCGCCGACCGTAGATCGCGGCGGCCGGTCCTACCCCTTCACCGCCCAGCAGCACATCGGGTTTGGCGGTGAACACCTGCTTGGCGAGGGCGGGGTCTGCGACGGCGACGACGCGGCCGTAGCCGAGGACCGGCAGCGCGATCACCGGGCCGTAGCTCTGCACCAGTCGGCGTACCAGCGGCTGACCGCCGACGCCGTACGCCGCGGCATAGAGGCCGCCGAACAACGGGGACATCAACGGAGGAGAGGGCAAACTCGGTGGGCGCACGAGTGCCACCATGGCATGCCGCCGCCGGCTCACGGTGAAGTTCGGTGCAAGAGGAGTGCGGCGAGATCGAGTGAGCGTGACGGCTTGAGCAAGCCGGCCTGATGGGTGCGCCGCCGGCTCGCAGTGACGTTCACCGCACGCAACGCATGCGGCGAGATCAGGACAGCGTGATGGCCCCGACGCCGCCGGCGTACACAGCGAGCATCAGGACCGTTTCGAAGCCGACGTTGCCCACCCCATGCTTCTGGCGGCGGAGCAGACCCAGAATCAGCGTCGACACCAGCACGATCGACAACACCACCCAGGCCATCTCCGCAGGCCCGACCGCCGAATAGATTGTGCCGTCGCGGTATACGGCATCCAACACCACCAAGATCAGCAGGTCGTAGGAGTTGCCGCCGAGGATGTCGCCGACCGCCAACGACAGCGACCCGCGGCGCACAGCGGTGACGGCGACGACCAGTTCGGGCAGCGGAGGCCCAAACACCAGCCTCAGCGGTAGACCAGATCGATGCGACGGAAGGCGCCCAGCTCGTGATCGTCCCGGAAACCGTTGTGGTCGCGCCGGCATCTCTCGTCGGCTTCCTCGGCGTAGCGCACGATGTCGTCGACGAAAAGATCAGGGATCCCCATGGCATCGACAATGTCCGGTTCGACGTCGTGGTCCAGCAGACCGGCCTCGTCGGAGAGCGCGTGCGCCTGGGCGAGCACCTCTCCGCAGATCCGGGCGTACTCACACCACTTCTTGAACGACAGATCGTCGAGATCGATGTCGTCGCGGAACCACGACCGCTCCCGCACCAGGAAGCTGATACCGCGGTGCTTGATGCTGCCGTAGAACACGTCCCCGCTGACCAACTGCACGCGCTGGCCGTGCACGACGCGGTCGGCGTTGCCGTCGACGACGTGCTCGGAGTGCGGCACCAGGCCGTCCAGCGCAGAACGACGGGCCTGTTTGAACTCCAGCAGCAGATCGTCGGAGGCGTCGGCGTGGGGCCCCTCGATCATCACGTAATAGCGCACGAGCCCCAGCGACGCTGTGCCCTGGCCGCGTCGCTCGGCGACGTCTTTGACGCGCATCGTCCCAGCGCGCGGCGGCACCACCAGCCCGGATTCGGCGACGTAACGGTCGATCAGTTCCTGGAATTCGTCGCGGCGGCTGGTGATGGGCACCAACTTCTTGCTGGCGCGAAAGCCGGTCTTGTTTTCGTTGTAGTACTTCTTGGTCAGCCACTTGGCCCGGCCGCCGGAGGTGGCGTCGTCGAACAGATCGGCGATGAGCTCCGGCGCGTTGTCGCGGCGGAGGTCGGCGGATTCCTCGGTGTTGTCGGCGGCGTAGACGTTGACCTTGTCGGCGTAGCCACGCACGAACGACCGTGCGATCTTGCGGCGCTTGCCGCTGCCGTAGTCGCCGATCTCCTCGGCCGCGATCAGGAAGCCTGTCGCCCCGCGTTTGAGGTCCCAGGTGAAGGGAGCGTAGAAGACCTCGTCGTAGTCATTGATCCCGAAGATCGGGACGTTGTCGGCGTTGGGCATGACGCCGAAGTTCTCCGGATGGACATCGCCGGCGGCCAGCACCGTCGGCATCCACGAATCGTCACCGGCCATGTCCCGGTAGAAGAGCAGTGCGGTCCCCCGGAAAAAGGAGAACCGCGACGACGCGAGCTTGTCGAACTTGCCGAACGCTTCCTCGTTGTGCCGGGCGATCCGCAGCTGGTGGTCTTCACGGATCGTCTGGCGGACGTGGGTGCGCCGGTCGTTTCCGGTCAGCATGCGCGGCAGAGGCACCATCTGACCCTGGGCCCGCGCCTGGGCGAGGACGCGAAAAGCCTCCATCTGCGAGGCGATCCGCGGCTTACCGTCGCGGCTGGACGCATCCTCCGGGCGAGCCGAGACCCGCCCGCCGGCGTCCGTCTCTTCTGCGCCGTCGTCGGCGCCGTCACGCCTGTCTTCCTCGTAACCGTCGGAGTTTCTGTGCGCCGCCGGGCTTGCCAGCGCCTCGAGAACCTCAGCCTTGGTGGCTTTGGCCGGCAGATCGAGCCCCAGTGCCTTGGCGGCGTGGTGGAGCTCGTCCCGAGTCGCGGCTTTCTCATCCATGCTGCTAGCGGTCTATCCACTGACCAGCGCATTCAAACAGCGTGGTCGGGGGCTGACAGGGCCCACGAGCGCAGAGGCCCGAACTCTCAGCCAGTTCATAACCATTCGTATTCGAATAATGGTTACTATCTGGATATGGAATCTGATGGGAAACTGCGCAGGCTGACCCGGGCGGAGGCGAGGGCGCAGACCAGAGAGCGCCTGCTCGACGCCGCGGCAGAGGTGTTTGCGCGCAAGGGCTACGGCGCGGCCTCGGTGGAACTGATCGCCGAGTCGGCCGGCTTCTCCGTCGGCGCGGTCTACTCGAACTTCTCCGGCAAGGAGCAACTGTTCAGCGAGCTGATGTCTCAGCGCGCCGCGGGGCGGGTCGAGGCCATCGTGGCGGCGATGGGCAATGCCCGCGAGCAGGGTGAAGACCCGCTGGCGGTGCTCGGGCGGATGCTGATCGCGGCTGCGGACAAGGACATCGAGACCGCCGCGTTGCAGACCGAGTTCTGGTTGCACGCGGTGCGCAACCCGCAGACCATGGACATTCTCGCGCGCGGCACCGACCGGACCCTCGCGATGTTGCGTGACGTCCTCGCGCAACTGCTCGAGGACCACGGGGTCGATCGCAGCGTGACGCCGGAATCGTTCGCCGTCGTGGTGCTCGCTCTGTACCAGGGCTTGGTCCGGCAGCGACGCACCGACCCCGGCAGGGTCTCCGAGGACTTGTTCGGCCAGGCGCTGGCCTGGCAGATCGCCGGGATGCCCAAAGCCACCGACCGCGCGAGCCGGAAGTAGGCGAATCGATGGATCATCTGCAGAACATCTCGATGATTTCGGTCTACGCCATCCCGGCTTTCCTGGTGCTGATGGCCGTCGAGTTTGTCGCCTATCGCCGAGAGAGACGCGACGCCGTCGGTGAGCCGAGACGCGACGCCGTCGGTGAGCCGAGACGCGATGCCGTCGGTGAGGCGAGAAGCGGCCGAAACAAGGCCGGCGTGTCGGCGCGTGATGTCACGACGAGCCTGTCGATCTATGGCATCGGCCGCGTCGTCAAGCCGCTGGACAAATTCATCGAGCTGCCCGTGGTGGCCGTCGCTGCGGCGCTGACACCGGTGACCCTGTCGGCCTCGCAGTGGTGGGTCTGGGCGCTCGCCCTGGTCCTCGCCGACCTGGCCTACTACGCCAAACATCGGATGTCGCACCGTGTTCGACTGTTCTGGACGGGCCACAGCGTGCATCACTCCAGCCAGTACTTCAATTTGTCGACAGCTGTTCGGCTGCCGTGGCTGATCCCCGGCTCATTCCTGATGTCCGTCGTCTATGTGCCCTTGGCGCTGATCGGCATCCCGGTCTGGATGATCTTTCTGGCGCAGTCGATCGTGTTGCTCTACCAGTTCCCGATCCACACCGAGCGCGTCGACCGATTGCCTCGCCTCGTGGAGTTCGTTTTCAACACCCCATCGCATCACCGGGTCCACCATGGCGCCAACAACCCGTACCTGGACAAGAACTACGGCGGCATTCTCATCGTCTGGGACCGGATCTTCGGCAGCTACGCAGAGGAGGTCGAGCCGGTACGGTTCGGTCTGACCACGAACATCGACACGTTCAATCCGGTCAAGGTGAACTATCACGAGTTCGCCGCCATGGTGGGCGACGCGTGGCGGGCCGAGACCTGGCGCGGCCGCGTGGGATACCTGCTGAATCCGCCCGGTTGGTCGGAGAAGACGGCGCCGACGACGAAGCCGACGTCGCGCCCGGGCCCCCATGTGCTGGAGGCGGTGGGCTGAGGTGGCGAACTGGACTGAAGCCTGACGCGACGCCGCGACATCGCCGACAATGGATTACGCAGCGCCGACCAAGGAGCGAAACCCATGTCAGCTGTGCTCGTCACCGGCTTCGGACCGTTCGGCAACACACCGGTCAATCCAGCCCAGTTCGTGACCGAAGCCCTCGACGGTCAGGTGATCGCGGGTATTCCGGTGACCGGACGGATCGTGCCGAATGTGTTCTGGGAGTCGATCACCGCGGCGGTCGCCGCTGTCGATGAGGTGGGCGCCGACCTCATCGTGATGCTCGGCGAATACGGCGGTCGGTCGATGATCACCGTCGAACGCGTGGCGCAGAACATCAACGACAGCGCCCGCTACGGCCTGGCCGACAATGCGGGCCGTGTTCTCGACGGTGCGCCGACGGTGCCCGGCGGCCCGGTCGCCTACCTCGCGACTGCGCCGGTGAAGGCGATGGTGCTGGCGATGCGGCGTGCCGGCGTGCCCGCCGACATCTCCGACGCCGCCGGCACCTTCGGCTGCAACCACCTCATGTACGGCATGCTGCACCACCTTGCGACCAGCGGATCGCCGTCCCGGGCCGCCTGGCTGCATCTGCCCGCGCTGCCCGAAGTCGCAGCGTTGGAAAGCAATCTCGGGATGCCCAGCATGTCGGTCGACACGGCGGTCACCGGCGTCGCCGCGGCCATCGAGGCCGCCGTGACACACACCGTCGACGTCGAGCAGCCCGTCGCGTCCCGACTGCTGCTGTGAGCGCCGTCGCGTTTAATCGTCACACAGCGGGAAACGACTGCAGGGGCTGGTGAGCAAACGACGATTGAGGCAGTCGTGAACTTGGTGAATGTCGCCCTCGTGGTGGGCGCAGGCGTGGTGCTGGTACTGGTGCTGCTCTCGGAGCGGCTGAGCTCTTGGAGCCTGCCGGCGCCGCTGCTGGCGGTCGTGATCGGCGCGGCCATCGGTCCACACGCCCTCGACGCCCTTCCCTTCGACCGGCTCGCCGAATACCGCGACCCGCTGCTGACCGAAGGATCGCGCATCGCGCTCGGGGTGGGGCTGGTTGGTGTGGCGTTACGGCTGCCCC
The DNA here is from genome assembly GCF_041902445.1 of Mycobacterium sp. G7A2. Classification (NCBI taxonomy): domain Bacteria; kingdom Bacillati; phylum Actinomycetota; class Actinomycetes; order Mycobacteriales; family Mycobacteriaceae; genus Mycobacterium; species Mycobacterium sp. G7A2. The sequence goes on from NZ_CP169251.1 coordinate 1,513,505, forward strand.
ACGGGTATTGGAGACAGAACTGGCGCTGGATCGCCGGCATCATCGGCGCCGGCATGGCGGTGATGTGGTTGACGGCGGCCGGCCTCCTGCTCGCGGTGGGACTGCCGTTGACCCTTGCGCTGCTGGTCGGTGCGATGTTGACCCCGACCGATCCGATCACCACCACGCCGGTCGTCACCGGCGTCAACGCCGAAAAATATGTGCCGGATCGGGTTCGCTTCAACCTCTCCGGCGAGAGTGGCGTCAACGACGGCCTCGGCTTCCTGTTCGTGATGTTGCCGCTGCTGCTGTTGACGGTGCAACCCACGGGGCAGGCGTGGACCCAGTGGCTGCTCGAGGTGGTGCTGTGGAAGGTGCTCGGCGCCGCCGTGCTGGCGGCGCTGGCCGGTTGGGTGTTCGGGAAGGCCTACATCGTCTGCCGAGACCGCCGCTACATCGACCAGGGCAGCCTGCTCATCATCGCCATTCCGGTCGGGCTGTTCATGCTGGGTCTGCTCAAACTCATCGGAACCGACGGCATCCTCGGGGTGTTCATCACCGCGGCGGTGTTCGGTCAGGTGGTGCAGCAGTCGGCCGAGGAGGTGCAGGACACCGTTGCCGACGCCTTGACGCGGCTGCTGATGATCCCGCTGTTCCTGCTGCTGGGGGTGTTCCTGCCGGTGGGGGAGTGGGCGGCGCTGAGTCCGGTGCTGCTGCTTGGGCTGGTGGCGGCGGTCTTCCTGCGCCGCCTGGCGGCGGTGTGGCTGGTCAGCCCCGTATACCGGAGCCTGCACACCCGCCAGGAGCTCGCATTCATGAGCTGGTTCGGACCTATCGGCGTGTCAGCGTTGTACTACGCGATGGACGCCTCCAGTCGATTGGGTGACGAGCGGGTCTTCGTCTACGTCTCGTTTGCGATCGCGGTTTCCGTGGTGCTGCACGGTCTGTCGACCGTGCCGCTGAGCAAGTGGCTGGCCAGCCGCAACGAACGCACTACGGAAAGCGCTGCACCGCAACAGCATTGACCGACGAGATCAGCCCACCTGACCGGAAGTCACCGGGATGCGGTTCAGGTGCGCGGATTCAACTCGGCGGCGCCGAACGACACGTTGAATCGGTCGCACCAGATGCTGACGCTGTCCAGACCGTCGACGTCCGCGTCCGACGGCACCGGATAGTTGGCGCTGCCCCGGTTGCCTTTGAGCGATCCGAGATCGACCCAGCGACCGTCGTCGAAAACCCCCGCGTCGTCCAGGCCCGGCGACACCGCAGCGTCGGTCAGCCACACCTTCAGATCGGGTCCGTCGCTGGTGTCGAGATTCTCGATTCGCACCACCAGTGAGTCGTCCGGCAACCGCAGCAGTTGCACCGTGCCGCTGGTGGGGTGTTCCTGGCTGACCAGATCGCCCTGGGCCACCACCTCGGTGACCGCGGCCCCGGTGGCGGTGACCTGCGGGCCGGGAACCTGCCCGGCGGTGGCAGCGGGCGGGGCCTCGTCGACCGTGGTGCTGGTGAACAATTTCCAGGGCTGAAACCAGTACGCGGCGAATCCGGCGACGATGACCACCACGACGAGGCCGGCGATCGTCGCAGGGTGGCGCAGGAAGCGCCGGCGTGAACGAGGAGGGCGGGACGGTTCGGTCACCGGGTGATTATCGAACGTGGCGGGGGCGTCCGTCACCGATCCTGGGAAAATGCTGTCCACAACCTGGATGGCTGGGGCTGGCGGGGGAGATGATGTTTCCGTGACAGTGGGATTGATCTGCGCGATCGAACCGGAGCGTGCGCACCTGGCCCGCGAGCTGAACCAGGCGCGAAGCGACGTGGTCGCGCACGCTCGTTTCGACGCGGGTCTGCTCGACGGCCACGAGGTGGTCTTGGTCGGGGCGGGTATGGGCAAAGTCAACGCCGCCGTCGTCGCGACCTTGCTGGCCGACCGGTTCGGTTGCCGCGCAATCGCGTTCTCCGGGGTCGCCGGCGGGCTGGACCCAGCGCTGGGGATCGGTGACATCGTGATCGGCGACCGGGCTGTCCAGCATGACGCCGGGGTGATCGAACCCGACGGGCTGACGCACTATCAGGCCGGCCACGTGCCGTTCATCAACCCCACCGACTGCTTCGGCCACGACCTCGACCCCGCGCTGCGTGCGCGGGTCCACGACCGCCTCGAGGGTTATGCGCTTCCTGCGATCTCGCGCCGCGCAGGCGGGCGCGACGAGCCACCCCGCATCACCTACGGCACGGTGCTCACCGGCGACCAGTTCCTGCACGACGAATCCGCCCGTCGACGGCTGCACGCCGAACTCGGCGGCTCCGCGGTGGACATGGAGGGCGCCGCGGTCGCCCAGGTGTGCGAAGGGTTCGGTATCCCCTGGCTGCTCGTCCGGGCCCTGTCCGACCTGGCCGGTCGGGAGTCCCGCTTCGACTTCGCCGCGTTCGTCGACGAGGTCGCCGCGGGTTCGGCCGCCATCCTGCGCCGCCTCCTGCCGGTGCTCTGAGCCGATCGCCGCGACGCCGACGGTGTGCGACACTGAGGCGGCCCAGCGCACCGACCCGCGAATCCCGCAGCACGACGGACGGACTCACACTCCACGATGACCGAATCGACGTCGAGGCCCGGTCCACATGAGTACGACGACTCGATGCGCGGCGCGGTCCTGATCTGCCTGACCGCCGTACTGGCCGGGGTCGTGATCGGCGTCGTCGGAGGCGCGTTCCGCTGGTGCCTGGACCAGGCTGAGCGGCTGCGTCTCGACATGGTCGACTGGGCACACGGGCTGGCCGGACCCAACTGGTTGATCCCGATCGCCGCCGCGGCTCTCGGGGCGACGCTCGCCTCGCTGATCGTGAAGTGGATGCCGCTGGCCGCCGGCAGCGGCATCCAGCACGTCGAGGCCGTCTACTGGGGTGAGGCGCGCCCACCTCTGATCAAGCTCGTGCCCGCGAAGTTCGTCGGAGGCGTGCTCGGCATCGGCTCGGGGTTGGTGCTGGGGCGTGAGGGACCGACGGTGCACATGGGTGCCGCGGTGGGGGCCGAGGCGGCACGGCGGGCCCGCCTGCCCGCTCCGGAGATCAGGATGATGCAGACCGCCCTCGGCGGTGCCGGGCTGGCGGTCGCGTTCAACGCACCGATCGGCGGCACGCTGTTCACCCTCGAGGAGGTCACCAAGTCGTTCCGCGTCAAAACGGTGCTGGCGACGTTGTGCGCGGCGGCCACCGCGGTCGGCGTGGTGCGCTGGATGCTGGGGAACCGGCCCGACTTCCTGGTCGAACCGATGGCGACCCCGCAGCTGCGCTGGTTGTGGTTGTTCGCGGTGTTCGGGGTGCTGTGCGGGCTTCTCGGAGCGGCGTACAACCGGCTGGTGCTGTGGTTCCTGGATCGCGTCGGCGCGATCCGGCGGGTGCCCGCGCCGGTCAAGGCGGCCGTCATCGGAGCTCTGGTCGGTCTGGCGATGTTCGTCTATCCGCTGGCCGTCGGCGGTGGTGACACTCTCACCGAGATGATCCTCGGCGGGCAGACTTTCGTGCTGCCGGTGGTGATCGGTTATCTCCTCGTGCGGTTCGTCGCCGGCCCGCTGTCCTACTCCGCCGCCGTGCCCGGCGGTCTGTTCGCGCCTCTGCTGGCGCTCGGCGCGCTGTGGGGGGTGCTGTTCGTCGGCGTCGTCGACGCGGTGTGGCCGCATGACCTGACCGGTCTGCAGATCCCGATGGCGCTGGTCGGCATGGCGGCGTTCTTCGGCGCGACAGTGCGCGCCCCGGTGACCGCCATCGTGCTCGTCATCGAGATGACGGCCACGACGGAGGCGGCGATCCCGATGCTGGCCGGCACCGCGGCTGCGGTGCTGACCGCGTACCTGGTCGGTTCTCCGCCGATCTACGACAGCCTGCGCGAGCGGATGCCACCGGAGGAGCCGCTCGCCGAGAAAGCCTGAATTGCCACGGCAGCAACGGCTTCGACGCATCCGGTCCCGCGGCGAGGGCATGCGGTTACGGTTGACGGGTCGAACAGCACCGATCGGAGGTCGGGCGATGGACGAGTTGCGGCCGGACCGGATCATGGCCATCGGTGGCGGATACACGACCGCCAAGGTGTTGCTGTCCGCCGTGGGACTGCGGCTGTTCACCGTGCTCGGCGACCAGGCGATGACGGCAGGCGAGATCGCGGAACGCCTCGGCCTGGTGCTGCGTCCCGCCACCGACTTCCTCGACACGCTGGTGTCGGTGGAGCTACTCGACCGCGACGGTGACGGCCCCGCCGCCCGGTATCGGAACACCCCCGAGAGCGCCCACTTCCTCGACGAGAACAGTTCCGCGTATCAGGGTGGGTTGCTCAACATCTGGGAAGAGCGCAACTACCGCTACTGGGCCGACCTGACGGAGGCTCTCAAGACGGGCCGGGCGCAAAGCGAGGTCAAGCACTCGGGTCGGCCGTTCTTCGAGACTCTCTACGCCGACCCGCAACGTCTCGAGACCTTCATCGCCGCCATGGACTCGTCCTCGCGGCGCAATTTCGAGGTGCTGGCTGCCCGCTTTCCGTTTCATCGTTACGTGCGACTGTGCGACGTCGGTGGCGCGGACGCGTTGCTCAGCCGCATCGTGGCCACCGCACACCCGCATCTGCGCTGCGTGAGCTTCGACCTGCCTGCCGTCACCGATATCGCCCGCCGCAAAGTCGCCGACAGTGGCCTGGCGGACAGAATCGACACCGTCGCGGGGAGCTTTCTCACCGACCCGGTGCCTGCTGCCGACGTCATCACGATGGGCATGATCCTGCACGACTGGAACCTCGACCAGAAGCGGGCACTGATTGCCAAAGCCTATGCAGCGCTGTCCGACGGCGGGGCCTTCGTCGTCGTCGAATCGCTGATCGATGACGCGCGACGCACCAACACATTCGGCCTGACGATGTCGCTGAACATGCTCATCGAGTTCGGCGATGCGTTCGATTACACAGCCGCTGAATTTCGGCAGTGGTGCACCGCGGCAGGATTTCGGTCGTTTGAGACCATCCCCCTGGATGGGCCGTCGAGCGCCGCGGTCGCCTACAAGACGCGCTAGTTCTCGTCGGGGATGTCGCGGTAGGTCTGGTTGCGTGCGGGGCCCTCGGGGTCTTCGTCCTGGCGATCCAGTTTGTCCTGCTCCTCGCGCTGGCCCTCGGTGGCCTGGGTGGCGTCTTTCGGCGTTTCCGGCGGGTCGTTGATCTGCTCCACGCCTGCAGTGTTGTCAAATCGGGCGCACGTGAAACGTGCCACCCTCACACCTGCAGAACGCGCGCTGTGATAACCAGGCAACACGGGGCAACACGGACGTATAAGAGGCGTTGCTGATCGGCAATACGGCCAGGGAATACCTGAGGGACCACTCCCCGGAAGGTGTCCTGATGTCCTATCTGAGTCCCTCGGACTTCGTCGGCAAGATGATCGATGCCGGCGCAGCCAAAGCCACGATGTCCACCCGAGACACCCTGATCCGCGCGTACATGGCCGGGGCGATCCTGGCGCTGGCCGCCGCGTTCGCCGTGACCATCACGGTGCAGACCGGCAACGCTCTGGTCGGTGCGGTGCTGTTCCCGGTCGGGTTCTGTCTGCTCTATCTACTCGGCTTCGACCTGCTCACCGGCGTCTTCACGCTGGTGCCGCTGGCATTGCTGGACAAGCGCCGCGGCGTCACGGTCCGCTCGATGCTGCGTAACTGGGGTTGGGTTTTCGTGGGCAATTTCCTCGGCGCGATCACCGTGGCCGTCATGATGGCGATCGTCTTCACCTATGGGTTCAGCGTCGACCCGAACGAGGTAGGCCAGCGGATCGGCGAGATCGGCCACAGCCGAACCGTCGGCTACGCCGAACACGGCGCGGCGGGCATGCTCACCCTCTTCATCCGCGGCATTCTGTGCAACTGGATGGTGTCCACCGGGGTCGTCGCGGCCATGATGTCGACGAGTGTGTCGGGCAAGGTGATCGCGATGTGGATGCCCATCATGCTGTTCTTCTACATGGGTTTCGAGCACTCGATCGTCAACATGTTCCTGTTCCCGTCGGGTCTGATGCTCGGTGGTGACTTCTCCATCGGCGACTACCTGATCTGGAACGAAATCCCCACTGTGGTCGGCAATCTGGTGGGCGGTCTGGCGTTCGTCGGTCTGACGCTGTTCGCCACCCACGCCCGGACCGGCAAGCCGCGGCTGTTCGTTCCCGACGGCCTCGACGCCACGCCCAAGGAACGCGAAGGAGCGAACGCATGACCCCGATCATGGCCAAGTCGGAAGCTGCTGAACTGATCATCGCAGCTCGTATACGTAAGAAGCTGAGCTGGGCCGACATCGCCGGTGAGATCGATGCGCCGCTGGTGTGGTGCGTCGCGGCCCTGCTGGGCCAGCACCCCATGCCGGCCGGGCAGGCCGAACGGGTCTGTGCCCTGCTGGATCTCGACTCCGCGGTCGCGGAGAGCCTGCAGAGCCAGCCGTCCCGCGGTATCGACCCGGCCCTGCTGGCCGACCCGACCATTTACCGCTTCCAGGAGGCGCTGGCGGTCTACGGCCCGGCGCTCAAGGAGCTCATCCACGAGGAGTTCGGTGACGGCATCATGAGTGCCATCAACTTCAAGGTCGACATCGCCCGTCGCGAACATCCCGACGGAGACCGCGTGGTGGTCACCTTCGACGGCAAGTTCCTGGATTACCGGTGGTGAGGCCGCGATGAGCGAGATTGCCCGCGAGGCGGCCGAATCGTTGTGGACCGGGCTCGGCCGACGCGATTTCGTCCGCGCGGTCGCGGCCCTCAGCGCCGGCGCCGGCGTGGCCGGCGTGGCGTCGGCCTGCTCGTCAGGTGGTTCGACGTCGGCACCGTCGGCCACGTCCTCCAGCTTCACCATCCTGCAGCCCGGGCAGGGCGAGCCCAGCGGTGATCACTACCTGCAGTCCACACCGGATCAGGTGTTGTGGGGCTACGTGCCGAATGTGCACACCGCGCCGGCGATGCAGATGGCGTCGGGCGAGACGGTCACCATCGACACCGTCAGTCACGAAGGTGTCCTCGAAGACCAGGGCCGCGACCCGGTCGAGTTCTTCGGTGCTCACGGCGTCGCCGACTCCGATGTGCTCGATGATGCGATCGGAGTCGCCGCGGACTACACCCGCACACCGCGAAACTTCGACAAGGACGGGCCTCATGTGGTCACCGGACCCGTGTTCGTGGAGGGGGCGCAACCCGGCGACGTGCTCAAGATCGAGATCCTGGAGGCGACCCCGCGGGTTCCCTACGGCGTCGTGTCGAGCCGGCACGGCAAGGGTGCGCTGGCCCGCCAGTCCGACGGTGGCGCGCCGCCAGGGATAGCCCTGAGCGAGGTGATGCCGCCGGTCGGAACCGACGGTCGGTCCAACTCGAATCCGGCGCTCTACGGGAATGTTTCGACCTTCACCACGGTCGTCGACGGCCACGGCGTCATGAAGTACGGCGACGCGCAGGTTCGCTTCCCGCTCAATCCCTTCATGGGGATGATGGGGGTGGCGTTCTCCCAGGATCCCGACCCGACTTCGGCGACCGCGCATTCTGTGCCGCCGACTGTCGGTGGCGGCAACATCGACATCCGACTCCTCGGTGAAGGTGCGACGTTCTACCTGCCGGTGTTCGCCGAAGGCGCGCTGTTCTATGTCGGCGATCCGCACATGGCGATGGGTGACGGCGAGGTCGCCCTCACCGCGATGGAGGGCTCGTTGCGCGGCAGCTACCGTCTGTCGGTCTGCAAGCCGGGCTCCGGTGATGCCCCGTCGGTGGCCTACCGGTACCCGTTCGCCGAGACGGCGGAAGCCTGGGTGCCGATCGGGTTGTCCGATCCTGACGGAGCGTTGAACGGCAACGGCACGGATCTCGACGTGGCCATGCGGCGCGCGGTCGTCAACGCCCTCGACTTCCTGGAAACCGATCGCGGCATGGACCGCCCGACCGCATACGCGTACCTGTCTGCCGCCGCAGACTTCTCGGTGTCACAGGTCGTCGACAAGACTGTCGGCGTCCACGGGCAGGTGTACAAGTCACACTTCGCGTGAAGCCGGACTCTCAGTCGTCGGTCACGGTCAGCACGACGTCGATGTTGCCCCGGGTGGCGTTGGAGTAGGGGCACACCTGGTGGGCTTTCTCGGCCAGCGCCTGGGCGGTGTCGTGGTCGACGTTCGGCAGTGTGATCTCCAGCTCGACGGCCAGCACGAAGCCGCCGGTGTCGTTGCTGCCCAACGACACCCGGGAGCCGACGGTGGAGTCGGAGACATCGGCGCCGTCCTGTCTGGCGACCAGTCGCAGCGCGGAATGGAAGCACGCCGCGTAACCGACGGCGAACAACTGCTCGGGGTTCGTCCCGGTGCCTGCGCCGCCCATCTCCTTCGGGATGCTCAGTGCCACATCGACTTTGCCGTCCGACGTGCGCCCGTGGCCGTCGCGTCCCTCGCCGGTGGCCAGCGCCTCGGCGGTGTACAGGGTTTTCATCAGTGCGCTCCTTCGCTCGGGGGGGTGCTGTTCTGATGGGCGAGAATCGCCGTGGTCAACCGCTTCAGGGCGTCTTTGAGTCCCATCGCGTCCTCCATCGACATGTCGATGGAGGCGAACATCTGCTCGGGGATGCAGACGGCCCGCTCGCGTAGCCGGCTACCGGTAGGGGTCAGCGCGATGTCGACGCGTCGCTCGTCGGCCATCGATCGCTGCCGGGTGATGTAACCCGTGGCTTCGAGACGCTTCAGAAGCGGGGACAGCGTTCCCGAATCCAGGCTCAAGCGCTCGCAGAGTTGGCCCACGCTGCTCGGACCGTCCTCCCACAGCGCGAGCATGACCAGGTACTGCGGATAGGTGATGCCGAGGTCGGCGAGCAGAGGCCGGTATGCCGCCGTCATCGTCCGCGACGCGGTGTACAGGGCAAAGCACATCTGGTCGTCGATGCGAAGAGAGGCCACGACCCGTGTTTACCACGATTTGGTTGTGCGCAACCTTACGTAATTGTCAGATACGGACGACCGAGCGGATGGCGATCTCCTCCGTCTCGCACAACCGGCAGGTCAGGCTTCGAACCTTGAGTCGCACGTTGGCCATCCGCAACGCACGCTGGCACATCGGGTACGGGCATCCGCAGGAAAGAGTGACCCAGAAGGTCGCCGGATGGGCGAGTGGGCCGCAGAACCTGTGGCAGCTGCACAGGATTTCCGGGTCGAAGTCCAGGTCAGCGAGCGAAGGCTCGAGCAAAGTGGTCACGGCCCCTAAGGCTAAAGTGAAGGTCGAGACTCATCCGGGAGGCGCGCGCGGCCGATGCGCCCGCGGTCAGCCGCCGATGCGCCCGCGGTGGGCGGCCGTATCGGCTGAGGTGAGCCGCCGATGATGCGCGCGGTGGGCCGGCGCCCGTCGAGCGCCGGGCCACACGCCTCAAAACGCGCCGATTGCTACAGCCGGATCCAACGTCCCAGGAACCAGAACCCCCACCCGTCGCCGTTCCCGGCGGGCAGCGGATGGACCTGCTGGCCGTTGTAGTTGAACGGCTGGTGGTCCGCACGCCCCTGGTCCATGCCGCGGTTCTGCCATCCACCCTGACCGGGGCTGCCAGAACCACCCGGTCCAGGCGCGCCCTGGCACGCAGGTGTGTTCGGCGCGCCGCACGGCTGCCCGGGGGCCGCAGCGGCGCTGCCGAGTCCGAGTCCCAACAGTCCGGCGAGCGCGAAACCGCCCACCAAGGTCGACGCTTTCGCCGCGAGGCCGGTGACGTTCATGTGTTCTCCTTGTCCGTTGATGTGCGCGGGCGAATTCCCGCGCTGCAGACGGTAGGAAGCCCTGATGGGCCCAGCGTGTGGCGAAGGTGGGTGCCCGCTATGAGTCGGGTAACGGCCGGGCAACGGTCTGCACAGGAGTTCGACGGCTGCCTCATCGTGCCGTCGGCGTGAGCGGCCGCTGATTCATGAAGCCTGCGCGATCAGCAGCGCGTCCCTCGGGCGAACTCGATGGTCGAGTCGGCGTCACCTGAAGAACGTCGCGGCGCTCAACCCTGGCAGTTCAGCGACACGGTGACCTTCGGTTTGGGCAGGACGGTGAACACGTTGATGTCGTCGTCGTCGAACGGGATGAGTTGGGCCGGACGCCCGGAATTGCGCACACCGGTGACTGTGCAGGCGTCCAGCGGTGCGCTTCCCACGCGGGTGATGCGCACGTCGAACCCCTGGGCTTCCAGTCCGTTGATGGTGGTGGCCGCCGAACCGGGCTGAGCGGTCGCCGGAGTGGCCAAGGCCAGCAGGGCGCCGGCCGGCAGGATCGTGGCGGCGATGAACTTCTTCATGACAGAACTCCTTGTATCGGTGGGCCACTGGCGTGACCACGGGTTATGTGACTGAACCCATGGTCTCGACCGGGCCGGGCCGGTGCTTGGAGGTTGTCTGGAGATTGGATGGAGATCGCGAGACGATGCGCTCGAGTGCCGGAGGCGCTCGCCGTCAGCTGCCGACGACGGCGGTGAACTCGGGGCAGTAGGCGGACACCGCGCTGAGCATCACCTGGGTGGCCTCGGCGCTGGTGAGGCTCTCGCCGACCATCGAGTTGACGACCACCGAACGGATCTCGGTCGGTGCGATGCCGTTGGCGTTGCCCTCAGAGACGATGTCGCAGATGTTGTTGCCGGCGGCGACGGCCTCGTCGGGCGTCGCGAACTCGATGCCCAGGCCGGCCAGGGTCGACAGGAACTCGGCGTCGCCGTCGGCGGCCTGCGCGACCGGCGAACCGAACACGACGGTCGTCACCGCGATCGCCGCGGTCGCACTCGACAAACGGGCGAAGCGGGCGTGCATGTGGCCTCCCTGTGCAGTGTCTGTGGGGATGCTATCCGTCGCGTTACCACGAATCCGGGAACGGCGCGCCGCCCAGGTGGCCCACGTCCCCTGACGCGGTGGTGGCAGCCCACGCTGTTGCGGTAGCCTTCTGGGCATTCAGGCCGGGTGACGACTTCGTCCGCCGAGCGCTCACGCGTGATCGGCGTCTCCGATAACCTGGAGGCGGTTGGGTGCCAGGTTTAGACGTCAAGCCTCACTAGATCGTCTTGATCACTCGTCACGTCCGGAGCCTGCCCCTCCGGATGCACACCCAGAGATGAGGCTTGCCACGTGCAGCAATTCAGCCAACGCCAAGTCGGCGACACCGACTCCACCGTCGTCGTCACCGCGACCGGTGCCGTGGACATGTTGACCGCACCGCAGCTCCAGGACGTCATCGACACCGTCGCCGCGAGGAAGCCCGCAGGACTGATCGTCGACATGACCGATGTCGAATTCCTCGCCTCTGCCGGGATGCAGGTCCTGATGGTGACCCACAACCGCCTCGGCGAGAACACCCGATTCGCGGTCGTCGCCGATGGCCCGGCGACCAGCCGACCGCTCAAGATCACCGGGATCGCCGACTACATCGAAGTGTTCTCGTCGCTGGATGTCGCCCTGACGAGCTTCTCCGAATAATTCGCCGACTGTGGCAGGTTTGAGTTTCGTTTCGTCGGGGAACGTCCGCTTCGGCTGATTGACGGTGTGGAGCGGAGCGCCGACGTGGACAACGTGAAGTTCGATCGAGACACAGTGGGCGTGCGCGTCATGGAGCGCCGAACAGCCTGGCGCGGTTGAGGCGTGGTGGGACGGCGATGACAGTCACCTCCATCCGCAGCAGGACCGCCGACCGGCGCCAGTTCTCGGTCGGTTCGACGGCGCTGCAGGTCGGTTCCCGCACCCGAGGGCGGGGTCGCACCTCGCACACCACGGTGTCGGTGTCGGGCGAGATCGACACGGTCAACGCCGCAGAATTCGCCGCGACGGTTCGTGGCGCCGCCTGCGGCTGCTCCGGCCTGGTTCTCGACCTCACCGAGGTGGGTTTCATGGCCGTCGACGGGATGTCGGCTCTGCACGCCATCAACGCGCATCTGCTCCGCGGCGGAGTCGAATGGTGCGTCGTGGCCAGCCCGGCGGTCGCCCGCGTGCTCGGGCTGTGTGATCCAGAGGGGCTGATTCCCTCGGCGCACATCGCGTCGCTACGAGGGGCGGAGATCGCCTAGGTCCGTCCTCCCGCGTGGATGTCAGCTAATCGGGGGACGAACTCGTGCGTACCCCGGGGCGGGCGCCGTGACGCGTCGGCGTCAGGTGGAGCGTCCGGCGCTGACGACTGCGGCATGTCGCCTTGTGATTTGGCGCTCAGTTTTTGCGCGAAAGCTAAGAATCTGTGATCCGACGTTTGACAGACCGGCCCATCAGAGGCGAAGCGCGCTATTCTTCCCGCGCTGTTCACGTCGTGTTTCGCCATTGCTAGCGAAATATAACGAGCCGATAACGAAGAAATTTCTAAGCGTGGCCTGAGAAGGGTGGCGATTTCGGGGCCGGACCGCGAATTCGCCCGATTGGAGTGTCGGTTTCGGTGGCTACACTCGGTGCAGGTCGCGCCCGATCCGGGCGTAACGACAGGGAATCTAGGGCCGGCGTTGGGTCAGCCGGTGGAGGTACCACGACACATGGCAAACATTTTGATGCCCAAGGGACATATGGTGCTCGATGGCAGATCTGCGTCAGGTGTGACTGGCGCGGTGCTGGGGGCTGCTGGGCAGAATCCCGCCGTTCGGGAGCGTGAGCTCACAATCGGCCGCGGCCCCATCGGCGATCTCGCCGTGGGAAGTGCCGGGGCTCTGGTGACCAACCCCGGTGACGACACCGTGTCGATCCTCGATCCGGCGACGCTGTCCTTCGCCACGCACCTGGTGGCCGGGGAACCGGTCGCCGCGGTCGCATCCGAAGCCCAGGCGTTCGTGGCGACGACGTCGGAGGACGAGGACCGGTTGTCGGTGATCGACCTCTCCACCGGCACCGTCACGGCCACGTTCCCACTCGCCGGCCCGGCAACCGCACTCGCCGTCGGCCCGGACGGCCAGCGTGTGTACGCCGGCCAGGACGACGAAGGACGTGTCGCGGTCGCGGTGATCGACACCGGCGCCGAGCGTGTCAGCACCATCGAGCTCGGCAGCGGTCCGGGCGCCGGCATCGACGCGCTGCGTGTCGATCCCACCGGCAAGCGGTTGGTCGCCGCCGTCACCGACGAGCGTGGCAGCCAGCTGATCATCGTCGACGCCGAGACGGCACGGGTGCGCCGGGTCGTGCCGGTCGGTTCGCCGATCCGCGACATCGCCCACGTCGGCAGCGCGGTCTACGTGTTGACCTCTGACCGCGCGGTGGGAGGTGCCGTGCAGGTCATCGACCTGTCCACCTACACCGTCACCGACACGGTGACGCTGGGCGGAGCCCCCACTCAGCTGGCCATGAGCCCCGACCTGGCGCGCGCCTACATCGTCGACTACGACCGCGTGACGGTCCTGTGCACGCTGCGCCTCGAGATCGTCGAGTCGTTGACGCTCGCCGGGCGGCCGTCCTGCGTGGCGTTGGCGGCCGACGGTTCTCGGCTCTATGCGGCTGATTACGCCGGCGGGGTGAGCGTCTTCGCGGTGTCCTCGACCATCGAGGAGCTGTACACGCAGTTCGTGGCGACCGACCCGATCATCGTGCGCGCCCCGCGTGCCCGCGAACTCCAGCCCGCCCCAGCCTGACCCGTCCCGCCTGGGACCTCGCGCAATGTTCGCGTGCGGTCAGCGCCACTGGTATCGGGTTTTCGGACGGCCGGCTCTCCCGTAGTCGGTAGCGCGCGACATCGTTCCCTCGTCGGCGAGGCGCTCGAGGTAGCGCCACGCCGTCACGCGCGACACCCCGACACGTTTGGCCACTTCGTCGGCAGTGATCCCGCCGTCGCCGCTGTCGCGGACAGCGCGCGCGATGTCGTCGTTCGTCGACGCCGCACCCGATCTCGGCGCGGTCGACCGGTCCGAGCTCACGCGTAATTCGGCCAGCGCACGGTCGACTTCGGCCTGGCTGGCCGCGTCGGTGCCCGCCGGCAGCGCCTCCCGGTAGCGCTGATACCGCTCGAGGCGATCCCGGAAAGCGGCGAATGTGAACGGCTTGAGCAGGTAGGCCAGCGCCCCGTGCCCCACCGCCGCTCGCACCATCTCGAGGTCGCGCTCCGAAGTGATCGCGATGATGTCCGGCGCCGGCCGCAGACCGGATAACGCTGAAGCCAGCGCGATTCCGCTTGCATCGGGAAGTCCGAGGTCGAGCAGCACCAGGTCGATGGCGCGCGCGTCCGCGGCGGCCTCGCTGGCTGCGCGCATCGCGTCACGCGCCGTGTGCGCCACCGCGTGCACCGAAAAGCCTTCCAGGCGGCCCAGGTAGGACCGGTGCGCTTCCGCGATCAACTCCTCGTCCTCGACGATCAGCACCGAGATCATCAGCGGGGCACCGTCACTGTCACCACCGAGCCGTACGTCACGTCGGCGCTCAGCGTTCCGCCGTGACGGTTGACCACCTGGGCCACCAGCGCCAGACCGAGCCCGTGCCGGTCAGCGTCCTCACCCACCTTCGTCGAGTAGCCGCGCGTCATCGCCTGGGCAAAGGTGTTGACATCCATACCTTCTCCGCTGTCAGCCACCCTGATCAGCAGTCGGTGTGCATCCTGGTGGACGGTCACCTCCACCCACGGCTCGGCCCGGTCGCAGGCATCCATGGCGTTGTCGATCAGGTTGCCCAACACCGTGACCATCTCCTGTCCCGTCAGCAGCAGTTCGTCGGCCTCGGCCGGAAGCTGCGTGTCCTCGGTGACGGTGAACTCGATGCCCCGCTCATCCGCCTGAGCCGCCTTGCCGAGCAACAACGCAACCAACGCCGGCTCACTCACTGCCTCGGAGAGTCGGTCGACGAGACGCTGGGACAGTTCCAACTCGTCGGTGGCGAAGGTGACGGCCTCATCCGGGCGTCCCATCTCGACCATCGTCACGACGGTGTGCAGCTTGTTGGCCGCCTCGTGTGCCTGCGATCGCAGCGAGTCGGTCAACACCTTCAACGAGTTGAGTTCGCCCAGCGCTCCCTGCAATTCGGTGCGGTCGCGAATCGTCACCACTTCGGCGTGACTCGACTCCGGGTGGCGGGGCAGCCGCACAGGGGACCGGTTCACCACCAGCACGCGCTCGTCGGTCACGTGGATCTCATCGCGGGCACCCGGGTTGAACGATCGCAGGAACTCGGGCAGGTCCTCCCGTCGCACGGCTCCCGACGGGAGCGCCAGCAGGCGCCGGGCCTCGTCGTTGACCAAGGCCACCCCGTCTGCGTCGAGCACGATCAGCCCCTCGGACACCGAGTGCAGGATCGCGTCGTGGTGTTCGTACATCACGCGCAGCTCATCGGGACGCAATCCGTGGGTCTGCCGGAGCAGTCGACGCCGGATCGCCCACAGGCCGATGGCCGAAACCGCAACGGCGCCAAGGACAACGGCGGCGATGCCGGGCCACTGTGCCCGCCAGCGGTCGGCCAGGCTCTGCTGCAGGATTCCCGCCGAGACCAGGCCGACGATGTCGCCGGCCGCATTTCGTACCGGGGCGACCGCGCGGATCGACGGCCCCAACGTGCCGGTGTAGACCTCGGTGAACGTCTCACCGCGCAGAGCCGGCGCGATGGTCCCGATGTAGTCACCACCGATCTGGTCGGGATCGGTGTGGGTGAAACGGGTGCGGTCGGGCGCCATGATCGTGATGAAGGCGATGTCGGTGTGGGTGCGGACCGCTTCGGTCACCGGTTGGAGCACCTCGGTGGCGCGGCCGGACTCGATCGCTTCGGCCGTCGACGGCGCGTCGGCCAGCGCGGTGGCGATGCCGAGCACCTGCTGACGCGCAGCGGCGTCACCGTCGCCGCGGGCGTCGATCAGCGCCAGCGCGCTGCCGGCCACCACGATCAGCGCGATCACCACGACCTGCAGCGCGATCGCCTGTCCCGCCAACGACCGTGGCCACCCGCGGCGGCCCGAGGTGAGCGGTGTCGGTGCCATCGTCCGCACCGCCTTCCACCGTGAACGAAATGAACTATTTAGTTACCTGGCTGATCAGGTCGTGTTGCGCTCTCACCTGGGACTATACCGGCATTTCGGCGTGAAGCTGGCAAGTACGCTACTGCCAACCTAACGTAATGGCATGTCAGCAAAATCCCCGCCTCCTACACCTGACCTAGCCGAACTGACCCCGAGCTGGGTCCTGACGCTACGCGCACAGCGCAAGAGCAAGGCGACAATTGAGCAGTACGAGATCGCCGTGCGCCTGTTCGTCCGTTGGTGTGAGGCCAATGGCCACACCCCCGTGATTGACCGACAGTTGGTTCAACGTTTCGTTGCGGACATCATGGAGGGTGGGGTCGCTCCGTCTACCGCCACGCTTCGCCTCTCGGCGCTCAAGCAGTTCACCCGCTGGCTGATCGAGGAGGGTGAGCTGGACGATAACCCGCTGCTAGGGGTGAAGGCACCCAAGGTAGACGTGAAGATGGTCGACGCGCTGACCGATGACGAGCTGCGGCTACTGCTCAGGGCGTGCAGCGGTAAAGAATTCAGGGACCGGCGGGACGAGATGGTTGTGCGACTCCTGGTGGAGACGGGGATGCGCGCTGGTGAGGTACTGGGTTTGACGGTGGAGGACCTCGACCCCGGACGCGGCTTGGTGATGATCCACAAGACGAAGACTGGCCGGGGGAGGTACGCGCCGTTCAGCCCGCAGACGGGTGAGGCGGTCGACCGCTACTTGAGAATGCGGCGCAAGCACAAGCTGGGTCACACGCCGACGTTCCTGCTGGGGGACAACAACCGGGGGACCATCGCGTACCACGGCCTGCGGGACGCCATTATGGACCGCGCTGAGGCGGCGGGGATCAAGAACTTCCGGCTACACCGGCTGCGGCACACGGCGGCGACGCGGTGGCTGTCACGCGGCGGCTCGGAGGGCGGCGCTATGGCGGTGATGGGGTGGCAGAGTCCACAGATGCTGCACCGCTATGTGGCTGCGACGGCCAGCGAGCGCGCAGTAGCTGAGGCGCGCACCTTGGGGTTGGGGGATCTGTAGCGCGCGACGCAATAGTGTTGCGACACAGCACGAAACCCGCGTAGCGCGCTGGCGTGAGCGGTGTACTGTGGCAAGTACAGCGCGAGGACCCTAGCCACGTTCGGGCTTCTAGCCCCCACGGCCAAGACCGCCCCGGCCCCCTAGTGGCATTACGCCGGGATGGTGACCGCATTACGGCGGGTAGCGATTCAGATAATTGCTGCCTTCCTGCGGTTCTCACCATCACCGGAGAACGACGTTGGATTCCACCAATGAGGTCGATCATCGTGGCCTCTCAGCGCAACAGCGGCGCGCCATTGCCAGCATCGGCGGCCTAACCGGCTGGGCCAATACGACAGACCGCACGCGGCGTATGCAGACGCCTCGTGAGGCATCGCCTGCCGAGGTCTTGTGGCACGCCAAGCGGCTCGGCTTCGATGTGGACAACCTGACCAAGGACCAACTGGCGCAGGCCGAGAGCGCGCGCAAACTGTACTTCGCGCGCCTGGCGTACAAGAGCGCAGCCGCCCGCCGGAAGAAGGCATGAGGGTGGCGGGTTCCAAAGGCAACGTGAGCGCGGGTCTACGTATCGAGCAGGTCATAGCGAAGTGGATCGCGAACGGACCCCACGACGAGAGGTGGAAGGATCGCGCCGCCTGCCGTCCGGGTACCGGCGTTGATCCGGCGATCTTCTTTCACGCCGACGACATCGGTCCGGGACGAGTGAGTTCAGCTGAGGCCCTGCTGGTCTGCCTGGACTGCGAGGTTCGGGTCGAGTGCCTGGAGTACGCGCTGGCCGCTGACCTCAAGGACGGAATCTTCGGCGGCATGAATCAGAGCCAGCGGCGTCGACTAGCCAAAGAGCGCCGCGACGCAGAGTTCCTGCGACGAGTGACCGGGGAGGCGTGATGGCTAGCTGTCTGCATTGCAAGGCGAAGTCGGAGCGGTATCTGTGTTCAGTGTGCTGTGGCCTGCTGGCCAACATGCTGGAGGAGCTGCCGGACTTGCTGAATGAGTTGGATGTGACGCGCAGTCGTCAGGACCGGCTGACTGTTGGCGCGGTGGGTAAGTCGGACGGTTCGACGCTCAACGCGATCAACGTGGGTGCGATGTCCTTGCGCCGTGACATCGACGATGAGCTGGCCAGTTTGGTCGACCGGATGACTAAAGAGCAGGGCCTTAAGTTCCTGCCGTCGCAGTCCGTACCCACAGGGTTCATCGGGCCACTGCTGCGCGGGTGGCGACGCCTCCCCAGGGGGTACAGCGCCTCCTCCGCTCAGCGGTGCGTATGGCTTACCCACCACCTCAACGCTTTGGCCGTCCGCAAGGATGCTGGCCAGTTCTATGACGCGGTGGTGAGTTGGGTTGGTGACCCGGACCGCCCCAATACCCACCGTGGCCGCATCGCGCTGGTCTTGGACCGCAAGGACCGGACCTTCGCGGGGCCGTGCCCCACGGTGAAGGGGTACGACCGCCACGGCGCTCCGGTGGAGTGCGCCACTTCGCTATTCGCGCTCATCGACCAGGAGGAGGTGGAGTGCCCGCGCTGCCAACAGGTCGTCAACGTGGAGCGCAACCGCGCGGCGGCTAAGACGGCGCGCGACCTCATGCCCGAGGGGATGCTGCTGGAGATGTTGGAAACGTTGCAGGAGCCGGTGAGTCGCGACCGCCTGTACAAGTGGCTGCGCCAGGGCCGTCTTCAACCACGGGGCTGGATTCACGCAGGCCAGATTGTGGAGCGCAAGATTCGGCACAGGGACCCGCGTGTGTTCAGCTTGTCCCAAGCCAGACAACTGCGGTGGCAGGACGAGGCTGCGCAGGAGGCGTCATGAGCACGCGCCGCTACAAGCTCGACGAGTTCCTGCAGCTGCTCATGATGGCGTTGGAGGAGCACGCTTGGGGTTGGGACCCCGAGGTGGACGACCCCGTGACCAAGCTCCAGCTGTCCCACGCCTGCGCCGAGGCGCTCGACTGGTTGGGAAGCTTCGAGTGCATATGGTGCGGCGTCGACACGTTGGAGATCGGTGAGTACTACTCCGTCAAGGATGACCTGTGGAACAAGTACGGTCCGGCTCACGGCTGCCTGTGTATTGGTTGCCTAGAGGGTCGACTTGGCCGCCAGCTGGTCCCTGGTGATTTCACCAGCGCGCCGATAAATGAGCGTGACGGCACCTCCCACCGCCTGCTGAACCGACTTGGCCGCGAAGCCGAAGCGTCATGAGCGACCGCGAGGAGTGGGTCACGGGTCCACCTCCGGCCAGCGTGTGGGATCGCGTACTGGGCAAGCCGTGTCGCAACTGCGGTGCCCAAGTGGGGGAGCGCTGCATGATCGGGGTGTCTCTGTTGCGGCCTGGTGTGGATGCCAAGGTCCGCGAGCGCCGGATTCCTTGCCTCAAACGGATGGTCGACAGCTAGCCGTCTGTCAGGCGGTCATCACGCGTCCTGGACACGCGGGACCGTAGCGAGGTCGAGCTTCACGTCGCTAGTGGGTGCTTGGAAGGCGAAGCTGGCCAGCTCTTGGTTCTGCTGGTTGTAGACGACGTTCTCGAAGCTGAGGCGGTAGTTAAGCGTTGCGCCATTAGGCAGGCCGAGAGCATCGGTCTGCGCTACGAGGCGCACCGGGGTGTAGTCCTCCACCTGCTCGTAGGAGTCGCCATCCCATTCGTAGACGAGGCCGGTATCCGTGGCGCGGTACAGCTGGTCTGCTACGCCGGTTGCGGGAAATGCGCTTGCGCTGGCGTAGTTGTCCACGTCGCGGTCCGGGTCCACTCGCAGCATGAGGATTCCGTTGTCTAGCCGTGCCTTAACGGGTGCCAGCGCCAGCATGGTGACGGGACTCAGCGTGCCCGCCTGGACCTCGGAAGCGTCAGTTCCGTCACCGTCCTTGATGAAGGGGGTGACTATGACGGTCGCGAAGAAGCCTTTGGTGTCAGGGTCGGCATCACTGTCTGAGTCTTCATCAGCAACGATGGCCTGATACCTCAACTTAGCTGTGAAGTAGGTCAGGGTGGGCATTATTACTCTCCTACATGGGGTAATGAACTGCGGTAAGTTAGCAATTGCAGGTTGCGGCAGGCGTGTCGCGGCAAGTTAAGGTCCGGATTGGCAGGGCTGGTTGGGACTTGGCTGGCATGGTGGCGTCCCCCGAGATTCGCTCGGGGGACGCCTTTTTTGGTGGCCCGTCCCGGTGCCGGAGTCCCGCCGCCGCCCATTGCGGCAGTCGCTCAACAGCACCGGGACGGGAGTCTCTAGTCGTCCTCGTCGTATGGCGGCAGTTCGGGTGGGCTCGGAATCCGAACGTGCTGAGGAAGCAACCCCTCCTCCTGGGCAACTTCAAGTAGTTCGGCAATCTCGCGGTGGTATTGGATGTCTCGGTCGATATAGCGCTCAAGGCGCAGGAGGCGGATGGTGCGCCGGTGGTCATGCGCGGATTGGAGGCGCTTGACCTCCTCGTCGATCTTCTCTTTGGTCGCCTGGTCTAATGCCCGTTGAGGCCGAGCCCGGTACAGCGCGACTATCGCCGTCATCAGAGCCACGACGATGCCGCAGATGAGTGCAACGTTTTCCCAGTGAGTTGGCGACTCGCCCTCTGCTGGCACCTCGACTGCAAGCATCAGGAGGGCGAGCACTTACGACCTGGACAACGGTCAGGCGCTCTGCCTCGCCGTGATCCAGGCGCGGCCACGAGCACCGTCACCACCGGCATAGGCGATGGTGTAGATGCCGCCGTTGCCGCCGCCGCCACCGGCACCCGGAGCCGATCCATCCTCGCCAGGCGCGCCGCCGTTGCCGCCCAGGCCACCCACGTAGTTCCTGCCCTGGTAGGTCATATTTCCAGGGGAGCGACCCTGCCGCATGGGGTCGCTGCCCCAGCCGTACTGAGTAGCGCCAGCGCCTCCGGCTGCGGAGAGTGCTGCCTTGCCACCCGTGATGGCGCGTCGCACTGTTGCCGTTCCCGCAGAACCGTTCTGCTCCTTGGCCCCGCCCGCTCCACCAGGCCCGACATCGAAGATGATCTGCGTCGCGCCAACCGGGAAATCGACGCCGCGCACCAAGGTCTCGGTCTGCCAGGTACCAGCCTCGCCGCCGTAGCCGGGTTGCGTCGTACCGCCATTGCCGCCCTTGCCGCCGCCGCCGCCGCCGATTATCACAACATCCAGGTAGTTAGCCCACGTGGGGATGTCGTAGTCAATCCCGGTGCCCTGCGAGGTGATCTCTACGGTACGTGGCGCGTAGTACGGCGGAGGAACGTCGCCCTCCACGATGCCCAGCGCGGCCCAGGGGATGTGCCCGGCGTAGTCGATGGCGTTGAACGCCAAGTCACCAACCGTTGCAGTACGCCGAGCAGATGGACGAGCTGGGGCCTGGCTAGTGTCCGCAGGGAGCCAACCTGCCCATTGGCAGGCCATTGAATGGTAGGCCGTACCAGAACCCTGCGGACGGAAGGCAATTGCCAAAACGTCGCCGTGTGCGACTTGGACGCGGTCTGCGCTGGCCATGTTGTAGCGGATGCACTTCCAGTCGTTAGTTAGCTGCGGGTATAGGTCGTGGGACGAGTGGAGGAACTCCATGGTCTGTGTGTCGTAGTTCATCCGGTAGACATCCACGTAGAACGCGGTGATCCCGCTGGTTCCCTTCCCGTACCAGCAGACCGACCCGATCAACGCGTCTTCCTCTGCGAGCCAGAAGGCAATGGGCACCTCGGCAGGCTTCGCGTAGCAGTCTTGAGGGTTCTGGCTCAGGTTGTTAGTCGTTGATCCCGGTAGCGGGAACATGGCGACCGCCGTCGGGTCCATGCCCGATCCCCAGCCGTTGTTGTTGCGAATGCCAAGGATGGCGTTGTTCCACTCACCCAATTGCACAGCGGTGTCAGCATTGTCGGCAACAACTGCCGCAGCGTTGGCCGCGTCCGCGATGGACTTGCCCTCACCGATCTCCCTCGCCAGGCCACCCCATAGCTGAGTCCACGTCTCGGTGATGGTGTCGGCGATGCTCGCCATGCCGCCGATGCCACCGACGCTGATGGCGGGGATGTTGCCCAATACGTCGAACAGGTCTGGGAGGTCCTTGTCGTCATCGAGCGTCTGGCGAGAAACGCCGGTCCATATCTGGTTGATCAAGCTCTGGAGGTTTGTCGCCGCATCCGACAGGGCCGTGGTCAGGCCGTTGACCATGCTCTGGCTGAAGGTGCCTCCAGTAATCTTGGAGGCATCCAAGCCGGGAATCAGGCTGCTGCCGAAGATGCCGCTGATGATCTTGGAGGCAGCCAGACCGGGGATGCGGGCGACGTCAAGGACGCCCGAGATCACGCTGGCGGCAACGTCGGTGATGTTCACCATCGACTGCGAGAACACGCCAGACGTGATCTTGCTGGCGTCCAGGCCGGGAATGCGGGCGGTGCCAAGTAGGCCGCTAACGATCTTCGATGCGGCGAGCCCGGGGATGCGGGCGACGTCGAGAACACCACTGATGACGCTAGCCGCAACATCGGTGATGTTGACCATCGACTGCGGGAAGATGCCAGACGTGATCTTGCTGGCGTCGAGACCTGGGATTACCGCCGCCACGATGTTGCTTAGCGTGGTGCCAATGCCGCCGAAGATCTTCTCGATGATGTTCTGGCTCTCGGTGACCTCGCGAACCTCAACGTCGTCAAAGTAGTAGATGTTGCCAGCGGGTGTCGACGTGTCATTGAGGAGCATCACCTCAAGCTGGTCTCGATCTGTTGGACATGTGCCCACGTTGTGAATCTGGAACCAGCCGCCAGCGGCTAGCTCGTCATTGTTCACCAGGTGATCGGCACCTGCCGCCGCACCAGAGTCCAGGTACCCGCTCGGCGTACCGCTTGAGGACGACCAACGCAAGAACAGGCGGACGTTGCCGCCAGACGAATTGTTATTACCCGCATGAGCACGAACCCAGGCGCTGACGCGATACTTTTCACCTGCCTGCACCTTGAAGTAGCGGGAGTAGCCTGGGGCGTCAGCTGGAAGGGCCGTCAGGGAAATGCCATCCCAGTTGCTTGCCTGCGCGGTAATCTTCAAGCTCCGCGTCCCGCTGTGCGCCTGCTCCGTCGAGTACGCAAGCACAGTTCCGGTCGAATACTTCTGGCGGGCCACGGTGGTGTCTTCAAAGTCTGGACTGAAGACAAGGTTGGTGCCAGCGCGTCGGTCGTGTACGAACCAGTTCCACGGCAGCAGGTTTGACAGTGCCGTCGTCAGGCCCGAGATCATCGACTGGGCGAATGTGCCGCTGGTGATCTTGGAGGTGTCGAGGCCGGGGATGACCGCCGAGAGGATCGCGTTGGCGGTCGAGCCAATTGCCCCAAAGATGCGCTGGACGATGTTCTGCGACTCGGTGACCTCACGAATCACGATATCGTCGAAGTAGAAGACCTCGCCAGCCTGGATGTTATTGGGCACCTGAACGTAGGCGCGCATCAGGTCATACCCAGCGGGAACCGTGGCGTAGGTGGAGACCTTGTTCCACTGACCCTTGGTCAGACCATTGACACCCGCGCCAGCCGATATGTACGTGACGGAGTTGACACCCCTAGAGTCTTCGAATCGCAACACCGTGTTCTGAACAGAGCCAGTCGTCTGAACGTTGTCGACATGCGGGTAAATCCAGCCCTCGATGTAATATTTGTCGCCCGGAATGACTGAGATATTGGTGATGCCGAAGCTCTCGTCGCGGGTCAGGGTCGCCGTGACGTAGCTGTCCGCACCGACTAGCTTGAGTGAGTAGATACCGCTGTGGGCCTGCTCACTGGACCTGACGCCACCCCAGAGATCTGACTCAAAGCTGGAGTCAGCAGCCAGATTCGTCGGTCCAGAGGTGAAGCCCGCCCGCAACCACTTAACGATCCCGTCAAGGCCGGAGACGATGGCCTGGCTAAACGAACCCGAGATAATCTTGCTGGCGTCGAGACCTGGGATGACTGACGACAGCAGCGTCGAGATGATCTTGCCGCCAGGCAGGTTGTCGATCCAGGACTCTTTCTTGACGCGGCGGATAACGATGTCGTCGACCCAGAGAGCACCGGCTGTCATGTTGCTGATGAAGATGCGAGGGTTGATGCCAATGGTGCCAGCCGGGTAGGCGGGGCTGGTATAGGTGACCTTGTGCCACTCATCTGCCGTGGGGATGTCACCTGGACGGAAGAACATGTTGGACATGTTGATGCCGCCATCGACCTCGTTTTGCTTGGCTCCCATACGGAGGCGGGCATCAGCGGCGGCGAAATCGGCAGTCTTGCGCACCCAGGCTTCGCAGTAGAGCTGCTCGCCTTCGCGTACATCAATCGTGCCAGACGCCTCGGATGCACCCCCGGCCCAGGAAATGCCGACAGACCCAGGCAAGAACTTCAGCGAGCGCGCCCCTGTGTGGGTTTGGTCAGTGGCAATCTCCTCGGTCGCAGTAAGACCCCAACCGTGGGCATCATCTTCGAATCCACCCGACCCCAGTAGATTCTCGTAGTCCCTGATGCCGATGCGCTCAGGGCCGAACAGCCCGCTAATGATCTTGGATGCGGCCAGTCCCGGGATGCGCGCGATGTCCAGCACACCCTCGATCACATTCGCCGCGATAGTAGTGATGTTGACCATGGCCTGCGGGAACACGCCGCTCGTGATCTTGCTGGCGTCGAGACCAGGGATGACGGCGGAGAGGATACTGGTGACGGTCGAGCCCACGCCACCAAAGATCCGCTGAACGATGTTCTGCGACTCGGTGACCTCGCGGACCTCTAGATCGTCAACATAGATGACATCGCCGGGGTTCATCCCGATCCGCAAACTGGTGCCCAATTGCAGCCTGTCGGCTCCAGCCGGGACCGTGATGTACCCCTCGATCTTCGTCCACTGCCCAGCTATGGCGTTACCCGACACATTCAGCCATGCCACATGGCTGCCAGTCGCCGACTGTGACGTGCGCGCCGACGTGATGTAGATAAGGTTGTTGCCAGTGTTACCCGGATGTCCGTAGACCCATGCCGAGCAGTAGAACTTCTGCCCCGGCTGCACTGCCATGTGGGTCGAGATCGTGCCGCCAAGACTCTCAAATGGAGTGTGGTAGAAGGTGGGATAGCTGTCCTGGTAAGTCATTTTGACTGACCGTGTGCCACTGTGGGCCTGCTCGGTCGACATAACCGCTTCACCGCTCGTGTTGGAGAAGGTGCGGTTGGCGTCGAAAGCGGGGTCCTCCATGCTTGGGTCGGGTACAAGATTGGTCCCGGCGCGCTCGCGCGTCTTAAAGATGTTCCACGGCAACAAGCTGGCCAGAGCGTCGATCAGACCACTAATCATGGTCTGAGCAAAAGTGCCCGAGGTGATCTTGCTCGCGTCGAGGCCGGGGATCATGGACGAGACAAGGTTGCTGATGACCTCGACCGGGTTGTTCAGCAGGTCGGAAACCAGCTGGGCGAAGTTCTGGGCTCCCTCGGTGATGTCATCCCAGATGTTCGAGAGGGCAGTCGAAAGGCCGCTGATCATTGACTGCGCGAAGGTGCCCGAGGTGATTTTCGAGGTATCCAGGCCGGGGATGACAGCTGTGAGGATCGTGCTGGCCAGTGACCCAACACCACCGAAGATCCTCTGAACGATGTTCTGGCTTTCGGTGACCTCATACATCTCAAAGTCATCGAAGTAGAACACGTCGCCTGCGGTGTTCTCCGGTCGCACCGAGGCGAAGTAACCACCCATCCGGTCGTAGCCAGCGGGGACTGTGACGTACCCCGACTGCTGGACCCATTGCCCCTTAGTCGGGTTGCTGGACGATGCTGCGACCCAGGTGCGGACGTTGTTGGGATCGGTCGACAGCCGGAACTCAAGATAGAGGGCGGTGTTGCCAGTGCCCGCGTTGGAGACGGGCGAGTAGACCCACTGCGAGATGAAGTAGCGCCGCCCAGCCTGGACCGAGAAGAAGTTGTCGAAGTCGTTGTTGTTGGTCTGACCTGGGGTCATGCGGATAAAGGGGAAACCCGTACCCGCCGCGACATGCTTGACCGACCGCGTGCCGGTGTGCGCCTGCTCAGTCGAGTGGCTGAACACACCGCTTGACCCATTGAACCCCAGCGCACGCTCTGCATCGAGCGAGTCGTCCTCGACAGACGGGTCGAACAGCATACTCGCGCCGCTGCGCTGCGTACCGCGAAAGATGTTCCATGGCAACAGATTTGCCAGCGCCTCAAGAAGGCCGTTGATCATGGTCTGCGGGAACGAGCCCGAAGTGATCTTGCTGGCGTCCAGACCGGGAATCATGGACGAGACCAGGTTGCCGATGACCTCGACAGGGTTTGTGAGTAGATCTGAGATCAGGTCGGAGAGGTCGTCGACCACATCGCTGACCGCGGTGGCGATCCAGCCTAGGTCGATACCCTTGCCGTCGAACAGCGAGGCGATAAAGGCGTCCCACGACTCCAGGTTGATACCCGTCAAGTCATTGATGAAGTCAACTACGCCGTCGAGCAGTCCGTTGATGAACAGGCGGATGGAGTCGCCTGCGATGGCAGCGGTGCTGTCGATGTCGTTGAAGTCGAGCAGGTTGGCGAGTGGGTTGTGGTCGTCAACCGGCACTCGCCTGTCAAAGCGTGGGGGCATCGCTTACACCACCGGAAGCAGGTTGACCCGGAGTTGTGCGCCGGGGTTGGTGAACTCGTAGTTGCCGACGCCGCCGATCTTGTGGACGAATACATAGAGCGTCTTGGCCTGTCCGTCTGGGACTCTGGCGACGGAGCTATCAGGGGAGATGGACCGCAGTGGGTCTCCTTCGTCTGAGAAGTGGGGCAGGATGTGCGCGATGGTGACGGAGTCGAACAGCAGCGTTGTCGGGTCGTATGGCGCAAGGCCGCACAGTGGCTCTGACTCTCCGGCGCCAACGCCTGTGTTGCCGATGCGGACCTCGATCTCCAGCTGAGCGGTCGAGATCAGGCCGCTGCGGCGGATGCGGACGTGGCCTGCCACGTCGGGGTACCACTCGAAGCTCTGCGCGGGAATGTTGATGGAGGCGATGAGCTGCCGCCCCGCCGAGCCGTTGTAGTCGATGAACGACGACTGGGGGATGGTGTAGGTCTTGGGGTACAGGATGGACGGCTCGATCAGGCCGTAGGTGATGGGGTCGTTGTCAACGACGCCGACGAGCTTGCCCAGTTGCGCGTCGGTGTCATCGAAGTCAGACGCTTCGCCGATGGACGACGCCGGACCTTCAGGGCCGGGGACGCCGGGAATCTTGAAGTGGAAGTTGGGCGCAGCTGTGGTGCCGGACTCGATGACCTCGATTTCGCCGTAGACCGAACCCTCGGCTTCGATCACCTCGGCGCTGATCGACACGTCGGGGGTGTCACCCTTGGGGCCGGGGATCGAGCCTTCAACAATGTGGTAGTTGCCCTCGTGGTAGACGTACCACTTGCCGGTGTCCTCAAAGAACCAGGCGCGTCCGTTGTCTGAGTCGTCCAGCGTGGCTACCAGGGGTAGGTCGGCAGGATCGGTGACGGGTGAACCCCATTCGGGTCGAATGACCGGCGAGGGGGTACCGGGGACACCCTGCGGACCCACGAGTGCATCGAGTGTGAGGTTGCCTTCGGAGCCGACCAGCGTCAGGGTGCCCTCGATGCGCGACGGGTCTCCGGGGTTACGCGCGATGGCCCAGAACTTGACGTAAACCGAGTGGCCGCCAATGTAGATCGGCTCGATAGGAATGGTCACGATTCCTCCTCACGCATGTCCGCCTCCATCGCCTGTGCCTGCGCGATGTCCTGCGGGGTGTCGGGTTTCGGCGCGTGCTGGTTGAACTGCTCGGCTAGGAGAGCGGTGAGCGCCTGGGCGACCTCTGGGGTCAGTTGCCGCTTGATCTGGTCTGCTGCGGCTTTGGCTTTGGCCGCCGTCTCATTGGGGTCCGGGGGTCCCGGCTCGTACTCCTGCTTGAGGACCCATTCGCGGGCGTCGGCGAAGGCGAGCTTGTTTCGGTCCACCGGCAGGGGACGGCTGACGATGTAGGCCAGTTCGTCTCGGACCTCTCCACCGGCCAGCGCCAGGTGCAGCGCAAGAATGTGGATCATGTCCGGGGGTAGGTACAGCGCCTGGCCCACTGGTCCCACGGCGTCTGTCATGGCGTCGGCCAACCGTTCATGCCGCGCGAGAATCTCGCCGATCTGCGCCTTGGTCCACTTGCGCCGGTAGGGGAATGACTCGGGCGTGATCGCGGGGGCGGTCACTGTTCTGCCGCCAGTTCTTGGTCGGTACGGGTGGTGAGTACCGGGAACTCGGCGTGGCAGTCGTTGCAGGCCAGGATTACGGTGCGTCGTCCGATGGAGTCCGGCTCTCCGATGGAGTGGATGCGCCGATTCAGGTGTTCGCAGTCTTCAGGCATGGGCGTGTTGCCTTTCGTGGGGGGTGGGCAAAAGTCAGGGGTCCAGGCGCGCCACACCGCCGCGTTCTGCGGTAGTCCGGTGTGGCGGGGTGGGTACGGCTACTGGTGGCGGGAGAGCGGCTGTGAGACCGTTCTCCCGGCGTGACGGGCGCCAATGTGTAGCGCGCTCAGAACATGTCGCCGGAACCGGCGAGTAGAGCGGCGAAGTTGGCCACGTTGGCGATGGTCGCGATTCCGCGCGCCAACGGGTCTTCCTCGGCGCTGTCGTCTCCGAAGGAGATGACGGGTCGTCCGCTGCTATTGCGGTCTCCGCTGCGGCGGATGGCGAGAATCTGGTCCGTGTAGACGACGCCACGGCGCTCCGCTGCCACGCGGGAGCCGAGGCGGATGTCCTCACCCAGGACGTAGGGCGCTCCGTCGCCCACGTCGAACTTGAACGAGGTGTAGGGCCGTGTCTTGTACCAGCCCTCGCGCAGCGTGAAGGTCGAGTTGATGGTGAAGGCGCTGCCGCTGCCCGTCTCGAAGTGCTCACGGAAGGCGTAGGGGCCAACCTGTGCTGAGCGCCGGGGGTCGGTGAAGGGGATGAAGGCGAGCAGGGTGTCATCAAGCTGGCCTTGGTAGAGGTTGTCCAAACCCTCTGTGCCGTACTGCTGGTATGCGCCGATGCCGTAGTTGATGACCTGCGCCAACTGGCTCAGGCCATACCGGATGGCGAAGGTGATGGCCTGGTTGACCCACTGAGGGCTCTTGCCGCCCGTCACGATGTCGGTGGCCTGGCTCTTGTGGATCACCATGGTTCGGCTGTTCACGCCGCCGTAGCCGGTGTCGCGGTAGACGAATGGTGGTCGCTTGGGCGCGACTTGCAGAATCTTGCGGATGAATGGGTCGGTCTCGCCGTCGCCGTCACCGTCGACCGGGAACAGCAGCTCGGTGATCAGGTCGTCTGCTGTGGCGGCGAACAGGTTGACGAGGCCGTCCACTGCGGTGCCGGTTGGCCCGGTGACGCCCGACTGGTCCTCGAAGCTGAGGATGACGCAGGCGCGGGTGGGCTTGAGGATTTCACCTAGCGCCTCACCGAAGACGTGGCTGTACGGCGGCGGGTCACCGGGCAGCCAGGTGTAGGCGTGGCAGATGACGCCTGCGTCTTTCATCACGGGGGTGAGGACGGTCTTGGCGTCCTTCCACCGCGCGCCGATGGTGACCCAGCGGGACTGGTCGAAGATGGGGTTGACCGGCATGACCTGGACCGGCCAGTTCAGCGGTGACAGGTTCTCCAGCCATGTCTCGGGCGACATGATGTTGCGGGGGATGGGCCAGTAGCCGTTGAGGGTGTACTGCCGGAATAGGTTGATGAGAACTGTTGTGGCGCAGGTGGTTACGCAGGGTCCGCCCCACAGGAACATCTTCACTGGCTGAACGGCGTGGGGGAACAGTGGCGTGGCAGCGACGAGAATCTTGGAGAGGTGGCGGCGGTTGGAGACGGCGGTGATCTCGGTCGTTGTGGCCTGGCCCTTGGTCTCAACGTCCTTGATCGTGGTGACCTTGCCGCCCCATCGGTTCTTCCAGTCGTGGGGCTTGTCCGGGTCCGGGTCGATGGTGATGTGCAGGTCTTCTGCCGCTGCCGTGTCGAAGCAGATGGCTTCACGTATCCAGGCGTTGTCCTTGCCGACGATCTCGATACGCGCCATGCCGTCGTCGTGCGCGATCTCCTCGCAGTCCCACGTCTCGGGAATGGTGATCTGCGCCATCTGGTCGTGGTTCTTGTTCCACAGTCGGATTAGCGGCTTCTTCACCCGCTGGGTGAGGTAGGCGTGGCGGCGCTCGGCCAGTCGCCTCTCGATGGTGTTGAACTCGGGAGCCTGCAGGATGGCCACAGTGCGTACCTCCCTTCAGGCAGCGCGAAGTACCCGCCACTCGCTGGGCAAGTGGCGGTAAGGGGGAGAGGTGGTTAGGAGATGGCGCGCTCGAACCGTTGCGGCAGGCGCACGCTGATTCGGGCGTTAAGTTCGCTGTGGAACACCGGCAGGGTGGCCAGCGTGTTCGGCGCTATCGGCCTGCTGAATCCCTGGCCGTGGAAGCGTTCAAGGATCGTCTCGCCCGACTCGGCTACATCGGAGAACAGCCGCCGCAGCAACTCGCTGTTACCGATGGTCTCGCTCAGGAAGGTCGGCTTAGGGTCTTTGTCGCTGATGGCGATGCGGTGCTCTGGGTTGGTGTCGATGACCACGTGCTCACCCGGAAAAAGGCGGGGAATGCGGATCATGCCGCCCTCGGCGTTGTCGCCGTTCGGGAGCCAGCACCTACCGGGCGCTGAAACGGTGTAGATAGGCCAGGACGGCTCGGTGCCTCGGTTGGCCACCTTGAACTTGCCTATCCCGACTTCGATCTCTGGGGAGAGCAGCTCGTCGTCGCGCTTGATCATCCTCGTAGCGGTGCCAGGCTTGTAAACCCAATCCGGTGGCCGCAGGTCTGGCTGCCGCCAGCGCGGGTCCCCGTCTGCGGCTAGCAGGATGTCCCACTCTTGACAGTTGTAGTCACCGTCTGTGGGGTCGTTCTCCAGCGGCGTCTCGCTGGCCTCCAGGAGCTGCATGGGGATGTACAGCTCCCCGTAGCGGTGCGTGAAGACCGACAGGTAGCCGGGGTTCTCTCCGTCCATGCCGTCCCACCAACGGCTCTCGGTGTCGAACCAACCGAACTTGCTGTCACTCATCAGCGCGATGCGCATGGACACCTCGCGGCGCTCATCCACCTTGCGCTCATAACGCGGCGGACCATAGGCCGGTTCATGCCAGATGCCTTTGAAGGGAACGTGGACGAGACCCCGGATGGGACCGGTGGCCACCGCGCCTTCCGCACCCTCCATAAATCCGGCGATGTGCCAGTCGCCAGGACGCTTGTCGTTGGCGATCCACTTGAGGTTGATCTGGTCGCAGCGCAGGTTGTAGTCCAGGTCGCCCCACTTCAGCGTCCCTGGTGCTGGATATGTCAATTCCCTACCCCCGCTCCGAAGCTCCCAAGACGCGGGATGGCGCGCTGCTCTTGCGTGCGGCGGCGCTGCCGCTCAACCTGATTCGGGTCCCAGCCGAGGGGACTGTTGTTGAAGTTCTGGCTCTGGTCGATGTTGATGGTGGGACCAGGCGCGGTCGGCGCACCGCCAGGACCGGTGAGGTGGGGAGCGCCGTCCTGAGGTGGCAGTTGCACGTTAGGCAGACCGAAGGCCGACATGCTGGTCGAGTCACCGGTCTGAACGAGGGGGTCACCGATGCCGGTGTCGTTCTGCAAGTCCCCCACGGGCATACCGGGACGCCAGCCTGGCTGTTGGATGCCGAGCTGGCCATCAATGGCACCTTGGAGGGGACCGCCGAAAGCTGACAGCAGACTTCCGGCCATCTGAACGGGCATGAGGCTGGAGAGGTCTGGCAACCAGCTTCCGTCCATGCCGAACGATTCGAGGACGCCGCCGATGCCCGTCTTGATCATGTTGCCGAGGAACTCGGAGTGCGGGTCACTACCACCGCGCGTGCCGGTCGCAGTGTCCTTCTGGTATTGCTTGGGCGTTAGTTCTTCCTCGGTCTTGAACTCGCCGCGCCGGGTTTCCTCTAGCTCGCCTTCAAGCTCAGCGATCTCGCGCTTCTGTCGGTTCAGGTCGTACTCGCCCTGGCGTATCTGCTCGTCTAGCTGGCGCTTTTCTTCCTCGGTCGCGCTTAGTTCTTCATCGGCGCGCTGGCGCTTCTCCTCATTGAGCGCAAACTCAGCGCGGCGCAGCTGTTCACGCGCGTCTGCGAGCTGATTCTCCTTATCGGCTATCTCGTCAGGGTCAGGGACGTAGTAGCC
The DNA here is from genome assembly GCF_041902445.1 of Mycobacterium sp. G7A2. Lineage (NCBI taxonomy): Bacteria > Bacillati > Actinomycetota > Actinomycetes > Mycobacteriales > Mycobacteriaceae > Mycobacterium > Mycobacterium sp. G7A2. Next base: position 1,545,626 of record NZ_CP169251.1, read on the forward strand.
GGGCTCACCGGTCTCCGGATCGACGCCGGGTGTCCCTGCGAAGCTAGGGCTTCCGGGTAGGCCGGTGTAGGTGGAGCCATTGGTGGCTGGGGCTGTGGCTGCCTTGGTGGTGAAGGTGTTTGGCCAGGCACCGGGGCCTTGCATCTCCAGTAGCTTCTCGGCGACGGCGATCTGCTGCTCGCGGGTGGCCAGGTCTGCGCGCGGCGCGTACTCAAGGCCACCTGCCGCCTCCCAGCTGGACTGCGCGAATTGCAGCCCGCCGTAGTAGCCGTTGCCGGTATTGATGGACCAGTTCCCGCTGGACTCCTTCTGCGCGATGGCATCCCAATCGGGGACCGCGCCACCGTTTTGGAAGTGCAGCCCGTTGCGCAACCCCTGGCGGAAGGCGTAGACCTCTTGCTGGCCACCCATCATCTTCACGTCGTCGCGGGTGAGGACGTGCTCGCCGCCTTCAAGCAGCGCGGGGATGACATCGCCCCGGCGGCTTCCGGGGACGCCGCCACCCTTCTGGATCGTCCTGATGTGCAGGTGGTCCATGTGGTTGAGCGTGGGGTCGCCACCCTCGACCACGTTCGGAGAGGTCTTGCCGTCTGGATACCAGTTCTTCTGCCGCCAGATGATGTACTTGACGTCAGGGTTCTGGAGGTACTGCTGAAGCAGCTTGTCCCCGTATGCCTTGCCTTGCGGCGTATCCCAGTTGGGAATCATCACATCGAGAGCAGTGCCGGAGCTGTGTTCGTTGTACCCATCCGGCTCGCGGTAGCTGCCAATGGTTAAGTTGGCGTCCTGCTGCCTTAGTTGCTCCTGCACGCGCGCAGCGGACGGCATGATGGTGCCGCCGGTGTCCTCAACCTGCGGCGAGGGAGTGCCCGCGCCAGGCAGCAGGTTGGGCATTGGTCCGGGGTCCTGGCCACTGCGTACACGCTCTAGCCACTCTTGGAGTTCAGCGTTGAATTGGGCCGGGTCCATCGCAATCTGCGGTTCGACCTTGACCTCGACAATTTCGTCTTCCTCGGCCTCGCGCCACTCCTTCAGGCGTCGCTCGCCTTCCTCTGTGTCAGCGACGACCTTGAACGATCCGTCGGGCAGTTCCTCAACCTTCAGGCCGAGGTCCGCGAGGTTCTCCCTGACCTCGGGAGTGTTCTCAGAAATGGTGATTGTGCCGTCTGGCAGCCACTTCACGCTGTCGCCGAGAGCGTTGTACATCTCGGCGGTGGCCTGCGCCATCTTCCCGTTCTCGCGCAGGTTCTCTCGTCCTTCGGCGAGGTCATCGCTGAAGGACAGGATGCCCTGACCGGTTTCCTTGATGCCCTCGCCCATCCCATAGAACTCTTGGGCGTCCTTGCGGAGCTGTTCGGCGATCTCATCGCGGCCGAGCAGGTCTTGGACCTGGGCGTTGGCCTCCGTAAGTACGCCGAGCGTGTTGCCGATGCCGCCGACCAACTCACCCAGCGCGACCACGCCGTGCCCGATGCCCTCGACCATCTGTTGCATCGCGGCAAGGCCAACGTCGGCTAGCTTGACGAAGAAGCCGATGATCTCCGGCGCGTGCTCCTTGACGGTGTTGGCCCACTCCTCGATCTGGGGACCGAACGACTCAGCTAGGGACGCCTGAATACCCCGCGCTGAGACCTCGATGGAGCGCCGCGCACCCTCAATGGCGTTGGCCGCACCGCCACCCATGACCTCGGCGGCCTTCTCCGTCGCCCCAGTAACCTCGCCGATGGATTGGGTGGCGGTGGAGAAGTCCAGGTTGTTGACGGATGCACCCAGGTCCTCCCACTGCGTGCCAAATAGCGCGACGCCGATCCTGTTGCGCTCCAGTGGGTCCTGGATGGCGAGCAGGCGGTCGATAACCTCGTCTGCCATCTTGTTGGCGGCTGGCCCGCCTGCGGCGATGGTGGCAGCAGTCTTCTCGGCGTCGAGGTTGAGGTCTGCGTAAGCCTCTTTGGTCTGTTCCGATCCGTCGATGGCGCGCAGGGAGAACTCTTTGATGGCGTCAGCGGCGAGGTCAGTGTTGCGGGCACCGCCTTCCATCAGCTGGTTGATGAGGCCGAGCGCCTGCGGCCCGTCAATACCCAGCTTGGCGTACTGCGTGGAGTATTCAGTAAGGGTGTCGAGCAGGTCAGAGTCGAGGTTTAGCCCGTTCTGCTGCGCCTTGGTGATCAGGTCGAAGGCAGACTCGACATCAGGGACGAGCTGGTTCTTGACCGCCTTAGACGCGGCGCTGACGACGGCCTGTGCGTCCTCACCCGTCAGGGCGGTGATGGTGTTGATTTGGTTGATGAGTCTGCTGATCTCAGCTTCGCTCGCGTCTGCGTTGACCAAACCGCCTTGGATGGCGAGCGCGCCGAGGTTGAGGTTGTCCGCTACCGACTCACCAAAGTTGTTGGCGTAGCTCTTACCTGCTGCTGCGGAGACGACGGCCATCTGGTCCTCGTCCAGGCCGACCTGCGCCTGGACCTGCCGCTGGGCCAGCTCCGCGTCCAAGCCCTTGAAGGTCTCCTCGGCAATGCGGCGTCCGATGGCGTAATAGCTACCAACGGTGGCGAGGATTGCCGCGCCGATGATTCCGCCCTTGCCGGAGAGTTTGGAAAGCGGAGGGGCGAAGCCAGCGATGAAGTTACTCCCCGCCTCCTGTCCAGCCTCATTGGCCGTGGATGCGGCTTTGCGCAGGTTGCCACTCAGGGCTACGCCGATGCCACGGGTGCTTTCCTCTACCTGGCCTCCGGCGTTGGCGGCATCCTTGGCAGCGGATTCGTACCCTTTGTATGCCTTCTCGGCGTCCTTGATGGCGCGAGCTTCGTCGCGGCGCGCCTTCTCCAGCTTCTCCGTCTGGGCGATGATGCGGGCCTGGTTCCCGCTGTTCATTACGCTGTCGAGCTTGGCCTGCTCCGTGCGAACCCTGCCGGTGGCGTCGGCAACCTTGTCATACAGCCGCTCGTACTTGCCTAGCGCGCGTTCGACATCGCGCTCGCCGCGCTTGATGCCGCCTGCGACGCCTTCGGCGAATTCCTTGCCACCTTGCTCCCCAGCAGTACCCAGGGACTTGCCCAGGGTCTTGTTGACCTGCCGGTCGACACCCTCGAAGGAGAGGATTACCGGGAGCGTGTAGTAGCCAATGTCAGGCATGAGCCACCGCCGAGTTCAGCGCGTTAGCCGACGCACTCATCCTGGATGGTCTTTCCGAACAGGACGAAGAACTGGGTGAAGTCCTTGCGGCGCGGACACAGAGAGCACAGGGTGGCCCACTGGCCAGTCTTAGCGATCTCCAGCGTGTACTTGACGAACAGGTTGTACTTCTCCTCCGCCAGGTAGGCCAGGCCCTCGGTGGACCAGTTGTCACGATTGCGCGGGATCACGAAGGTGTGGCCACGAAAGGTGATCTCGGCGAACTCAGGGTTGGGGAGCGTGGCCTTGGGCTTGGCCGTCTTGGCGGGGGCCTTCTTGGCGGGCGTCGGCATGGGCGTGCCTTCCTAACTGTTGGGCGTTTGCTCTGGCGGTCTCCAAAGCGGTGTTCTTGCGGCTGTTCTGGTGGCGCTGGCGGTAGTCCTCCACCGCCTTCTTCTTCTTGGCCGATTCGGCTTCTCGCGCCGCCTTCTGGGCGGGTGACATGGGCCGTGAGGGGTGGGGTCTGTGCGTCAGTGCTTCAAACACGTCCATCAGCAGCAGGTCGCTACTGGTGAAGGGCATTCGTCCGTCGTTTTGCGCGATGGCAAGCGGGCTGGTGGGCAGGGCATAGCTGAGGCGGACGTTGATCTGGCGGAGGGTGAGCTTGCGCTGGCCGTCCGCGTTGAAGCGCCAGCGATCTCGGTAATCCAGGCCCATCTGACCCAACGTGGCCTCCACCGCGTCTTGGCGGTGGGCCAGGGTAGCGAGAAGCCGTGGTAGGCAGCCGAACGAAAGGTCGCGCGGCTCTGACGGGAAGCCCGCCGCCGCCGCAAACGCCTGTGACGCAGGCAGGAGATCGCGGCGGCGGGGGAAGTTCCGCATGAAGTCAGGCCACTGGTCTCCCAGCAGCCGTTGCAGCGCCATAGCGAGCACCGAGTAGCTGGGGACCAGTCGGCCCTCATCGGTGACGCCGACGCTGACGGCCACCAGGTCTAGCGGCCACTCATCGACGTCGAGGAGCACTTTGTACTCGCGCCCCTCATAGGTAGCGGTGATGTACTGCTGGCCGGTGGCCTCAGCCTCTACCGGGTTAGGCGCTGTCACCCTCGGGTGCCGGTTCTTGCTCAGGCTCTGGCTCGGGTTCCGGCACTGCCTTCACCGCCGCCTTGGCCTGCTTGCGCTCCTCCGGCTTGCCGACGAGCTTGGCCACCTTCTTGACGTCCACAAAGGACCTCGCGGACATGGGGTCAACGCGAACGCGCTGACCCTTATGCCGCTGCGGGACTTCGAGACCGTGCTCGTCCTTCGCGTAGGTGTCCTTGGTGAACTCGATTTCTACGAGCCTCACGCCGGAATCCCCTTCTGGACGGTGAACACCTTGTTGGTGTTGTCCGGGTAGAAGCGGATGCGGATGGGAATGCCGTCCGGCTCCTCGTTGTGGTTATCGTTCTCGGCGAACAGGTTGGCGCGCATGGTGGTGAACCGACGTTCTACCCAGCCGGTGTCGCTGTCCACGAACAGCATGGCGACGTAGCGCGCTACGTGATGCGGCGTCTTCTCCGGGTCAAGGATGTCGTTGACGACATCGTTGTCCTCCAGGAGGGTGGCGTTGCCGTCGATCTTGCCGTTGCGCCACTTGGTCCGATACCGCTTGGCCTGCCAAGCGTTCAGGTCGGACTCCTCGATGTCGCGCGGCATCTCCACGCCGGGGTCACCCAGCATCAGGCCGCATGGCAGCCACGCCGCGTGCAGCGCGGTGTCGATGTCCGCTGGCACGTGGGTTGCTGCCACGTAGTCCACGTCCGGGTCGAAGATGTACAGGTCACCGGTCTCCCAGACCCGCACCTTCGTGGTGTCAAAAGTAGGCATGAAAGGTCCTTTCGATCCTCTATGCGGTAACTGGCCTCACGATGACCTGCACCGTGATCGACGCGAGGTACGCGCCGGTCGCTCGATCCCTCGTGACAAGAGGTGCCGAGACGTCTTCTATCCGGGCAATGCCCGGTGGGCGGTATGTGGTGATGTGGTCGGTTGCGGCGTCCACCACCGTGCGCGCCTCGTCGCGGCCTTTGGCGAAGGCGGTGAGGCGGATGGTGATGCGTCGCAGTGTCTTGCCCACCATCCAGGGACCGCTGTGGACGGCGGGACCGCCGTCATCGGCCACCAGGAGGGTGGGGGAGCCTTGAGTAGGCAGGTAGTCGTCGTCCACGCGCAGCGTGGCGGTCCAGCTTGGGTGCGCTGCGGTCCATGCCGTAACCAGCGCGTCCTTGACGATTTTGGCGGGATCGCTGCTAGCCATTGGCCGCGCGAGTCCCCGTTCCGTACTTGGCCTGCGTGTCAGCAGGAATGCGGACTGGCCGGACATAGCGGTCGGTGTGGTACGGCTCGTCGACGAATGCTTCGTCGTCGTTCATTCGGCCCGCGATCTGCTCTGCCGCCGCGTCTACCGCCGCCTGGCCACCGGGGTCGTTGTGGAGAATGCTGGCGATCACCTTGGCGTCTCGGGTGAAACCCTTCTTCGGCATCAGCCCTCCGTTCCGGTAGTCGAGCGCGCGAGCACAACCAGACCGCCTCGGTTGGTTCGGGGGCTTCGCCACTCCTGTACGCGGGCTCGGCAACGCTTGCCGCGCACGGTGATCTCGTCGTCGTCGGTGATGGGAGAGTTCAATTCCAGGTAGACGGTGAACTGCACGTCGTCCAGGTCGCCGCCGACGCCGTAACGGAGTTCACTGTTGCCTGGCGCTATCCCCAGCGTCGGGAGGGTGACCGGCTGCCCGGTGGGTAGGGGGTTGCCGTCACTGTCGTAATGACCGGCACCGCTCGGTGTGACGGTGACGGTCTCGGTCATGCCGCTTCCAGCCGGTAGAGGTCGAGCAGCATCCGTTCTTCGTCAGTGAAGGCGGAGCCTGCTGCGGCTGGCTTCTCGGAGAAGCTGAATGGACCCACGTTCTCGCGCTGGCCGACGCTGCCGATGGCAAGCGAGGTCCGGTCCACGTAAGACAGCACGGCGGATTGCCACTCTGGCGCTTCCTCAAAACCGTGTGTCATCGTCACGGAGATGCCGCTGTAGGCGCTGCTCCAGCGGTAGCCGTTGCCGCCGCCGACGTAGCCAGGCTTCTTCAGCAGCAGGCCGCGTGGGGAGTGCCCCACGTAGTCCAGGTCCACCGTTACGCCGTCCTCAACGATGGCGGTCAGCGATTCCAGCTGCAGCGTGGGGAGGACCAGCAGTGTTGATCCTGGTCCGTCCATCACTACCGTCTCCGTCTGTACCGGGGTGACATGCCAGCCGCAGTACCGCCGAGCGAGATTTAGAGCCGTGTTGAGTAGGCGCGTCGTCTCGTCGGCGCTACTGGCCAGCCGTCCGCCGGTATAGGCGTGGACGTCCTGTGTGGTCAGTTCAGCCATCAGCTTTCCGCTTGGCCTGGAACGACTTGTCAGCCGCTTCTTTCCGCTTGTCTGCGGTGGTGCGGCTCTTGTTCTGCGGCTCCTTGGCTTTGTGGGCGGGAGCCTTGCTCTTGGTCTCCGTGGGAGTGAGACCGCGCGCCTTGGCGTCCTCGTCTGAGAGCAAGAGGGTCGTCTCCACTCCGTTGATCGTCACGTCGTACCGCTTCACGGGACCTCCTTGTGGTGGAACGGGCGGGGACCATGGTGAGCCCCCGCCCGTTCCGATCAGTGCCACTTACGCGGTCAGGTCCACGGAGACGAAGGCGGTCGGGCGGGTAACGCCGAACGCCAGCCGCTCCTCGGCCAGAACCGCGATCATGTTGCGGATGAAGAAGTCCGCGTGCGAGTCCGACATCGTGACCGAGGTCTGCTCCCGGTCCCAGATGACGGCCTTGGAGAAGTCGCCCAGCAGGCCCGTGCCTGAGGTCTGGTTCTCCGACTCCACGACCGGCACACCCCACAGGGTGCGGGGGCCAACGCCGTAGGGACCGCCGAAGTAGTAGCGGTTCTCGCCGTCCTTCAGCAGGTCCAGCGCCTCGGCGTCTGCCGGGTTCAGCACCCAGGCAGTCGGGTTCACGCGACCCACGGTGCGTGCCTTGGTCAGCGCCTTGCGCGTTGTGGTGAAGAAGTCCGTAGCCCACGCCTGGGTCTGGACGCCCGACGTGCCGTTGATGCCGGTGAAGTTCTCACCGGAACCGTCACCGACGAGGATCTGTGCCTCCTCAGCGTCCTTCACGTCCTTCGCCAGCTCGTCGTTGATCAGACCCTCCAGCTGCGCCACATCCGCGAGTGCCCGCTTGGTGATCGGCACCCACTCCGCGATGGTCTTGACGTTGGCCGTCACGACCTCGTAGGCCCACGCGCCTTCCGGCTTGTAGCCGCCACCAACGGCGTTGGTGAAGGTGACTGCGCCCGTGTCGGTGTCAGCCTCTGCAGTCGGAGCGCCGGAACTCGTGGCCTCTGCCACCACTGCCGCGTTGTTGGTGTGGCTGGTCTCGCGGACGTACTCCACAGCGTCGGAGCCGGTACGGCGCACCGACACCAGGTCGCGGATGGTGAGCTGCTTGCGCCCCAGCATCTCCACGATGTCTGTGCGCTCATTGACCACGAATGCGCCGCCGCTGGTGGATGAAGCGCCGGTGATCAGCGACTTGATCGGGATGGGTGCGGACTGGACTCGCGTGCCGCTGGGGACGCGGCCACCAAACCCATCCATCAGGCTCTTGAACTGCGGTGACTCCACGATCTGGAGACCCAGCGACTTGGCGCGCTGGCGCACGTCCTTCTCGCTGTTGGCGTCCGGTACGCCGATCTCGTCGGCCAGCGCCTTCGCCTCGCCCATCACGGCCAGGTCACTCTTGGCGACCTTGATCTTCTCCAGCGTCTCGCGGCCCTTGGCCATGGCGGCGTCGTAATCCGCCTTGGTCTGGTCGTCCCAGCTGCTCGCGTCGCCTGCCTTCTCGGCGATGGCGCGAGCGTCGTTGATGTGCTTCTGGCCTTCCTTCTGGAGGTCGGCCAGCTTCGTTGCCGTCATCATGAGATGTGGCTCCTATCTGTGATTCTCGGTTAGACGCCCAGCTCGATTTCGAGGCTGAGCAACTCCAGCGCCGAGGTATCGACGGACGGGCTCTGGCTGGCCTCATCGGCAGCGTGATCAACGCTGTCCTTCTGAGACGGACCTTCCCCGCTGGCCTTTTCCTCGTCTGATGTGCCGTTGAGGGCAGAGAGGACGCGGCCTATGGCCTCATGCGCCTCTCGGAGTTCTCCCTCGTTCTTGGCCGACAGCACGCGGCCTGCCTTGATGTCCCGCATGGCGCGCTCCGCCACGTTGGGAACCTGCTTGACTGCCAGGATTTCGGTCTCCTGGTTCGCCCCGATGGTGACCACCGAGACCTCGTAGAGCTTGAGCTTGCGCAGCTCCCACACCTCAGCGCCGTCATGGGTGGCGGGACCGGAGTCAACCTCGTCGTAGGCAAAGCTCATCTGGTTGATGCGCCGACCCTTGAGCAGCCGGTACACCTGAACTGACTTCGGGTTTTCGAGGTCCAGCTGACCCGTCACCTTCAGGCCAACCGCGTCCTCCTCAGCGGAGAGGACGTGACCCAGGTTGTAATCCGGGTCGCTCATGTTGTGGCTGAACAGGATCGGGATGGGATTCCCGGACTTCTGCCAGCGCGCCAGGTCCTCGGCGAAGGCCCCCGGCATCACCACGTCGCCGTAGCTGTCCTGGTTGCCGAAGACGCTGGCGTAGGCCACGAACTGGCCCTCTGCGAGACCGTCGTCGGGACCGGCCTTCACCTTGATGTCAGCGTTCTTGGTGAGCATCAGCCCTCCTTGTGTCCAATCGAGACGAGCGAGCCGTTGTGGCGCAGATGCTTGAGGCCGTCGTCTTCGTCGTCGTCTTCGTCGGGGTCGGACTCAGTGGGCGTCATCAGTGGCGCGTCCTCAGCGGGGATGGGGTTGTGGTCTCCCGGCTGGGTGATGTTGAGCGGCCTGATCAATTCGTCGCCACCTTCAACGGGCGGCAGGTTGTCCAGCGCGCGGCCCTCGTTGATGGTTCGATACGGCGCGCCAACGGACTGGACGATGGCGGCCTGACGCTGCTCGAAGTCGCCGCGCATCTTCTCGGCCAGGTTGAACTCGACGTAGAGGTCGTCGTTATCCGGCATGTCCGGTATCAGCTGGAGTGCGATCTCGTCTTGGATCATCGAGAGCCAGGGACCGAGGGTGTCCTGATACAACATCCGGTGTTGCTGGACGATGTTGGAGAAGGTGGCGTTCTCCAGCAGACCCAGCATGGGGGGCGGAATGTAGTAGGCCGAAGCCACTTCTTCACGGAGCAGCTTGCGGCTCTCGATGTATTGCAGGTCTTTCGGAGTCATGGCGGCAGGTACGAACTCCATGCCGTCCTCAAGGATCGGCGTGCCACCCGCCTCCGGTCCGTTGCCGGTGTACTGCGCTTGCCACTGCTGCCGGAAGCGGTTTCGCGCCTCAACGCTCCACGTAGCCTCCGCTGGCCGCTTCAAGTAGCCCGAGATGCGAGCGCCGTTGCGGACCACCTGCGCGCGGGAGCTGCTGGCGTAGTAGTCCTCCTCCAGCGCGGCGCGCAGTGACTCGATGGGCGGCACCCCGCCGACATCACTCAAGCCGCCGCAGTAGCCACGGAAGAACAAGATTTGGTCAGCGGGGAACTGCTGCATCCCCCGAACCCCACGGAACTCGAACCACTCCGGGTAGAACCCGGCGTTGCCCTTGGGGAGGGTGGCCGCGGGGTCCAACCGCAGCAGTGACATGCCGTCTGGCGTTCTGGCCTTCACCCAGTAGCTCACGTCGAAGATGGCCAGGTCGTGGACCAGGCTGTCCAGGAAGCGGTATCGGCTGGTCCACGGATTCGGACGGCGGATCAACTCGGCCAACGGGTGGCCGTTGAGCCGCTCACGGTCGTTGTCTCCCTTGCGCCGGAAGACCGGGAGGCCAAGCTGCGCGATGTTGCGCGCCAGGAAGGTGACGGTGGTACGAACGGCGTACTGCCGCCGCCAGATACCCAAGTAGTCCTGCGAGTAGCCACCGAGAACCATGCGGGGTGGCAGCGGCTGGTCCAGCCGGGAGAGCTGGCGGACCGATCCCTCAGAGACGACGAATCCCATTCACGCCTCCTTAGAACGCCTGGAGGTAGTCGACGTTCGCTGTGTCGATGACGATTTCGCCGTCAGCGGGTTGCGGATCGGTACCTGGCTCATGGACGGTGGCGCCCTTGAGGACCAGGCACTGACCGACTTTCTGGACGAGAACGCCGCTGATGCCGGTACCGCTATAGAGCGAGACCATGACCTTGCGGCTGATGGCCGGATGACGTTTGAACACTCAGACCTCTCAGACGGTCATCAGGCCGCCGCCGTCTTCATAGGCAGACCTGAATTCAGTTGCGCGCGCCGCCAAGGCCCGAGAGAGGCCCATGATGAGGGCCACTACCGGGTCGATCTTGTCGGCGGCGTTGGCCTTGCTCGGCTTGACGTTTCCGGCGTCGTCCATCGCTACGGCGAAGTTGTCCACCGTCCACCGGAGCAGTGGGTTGCCGCCGTGGCGGATGATCGGGACCTGCGGCGTGCCAAGAAGCAGCAGCCGTTGAAGGTCTTTGGTCGGCGCGCTCATGGAGGCGTAGCCCTGGCCCATGGTGACCATCGGCGCGCCATCCGTGAGCAGGTTGTTGACCAGCTGTTGCGCGTTCCAGCGGTCGTAGGCGATCTCCTGAACATCGAACTCGTCGGTGTCCCGGTTGATCTGGCCCTCGATAAAGTCGTAGTCGGTGACGTTGCCGGGAGTGAGGGTGAGCCACCCTTGCTTCCACCACGTTGTCGCCGCCTTGGCGGTCCGGTCGTTGAGCATCGGCAGGCTCTCCTCCGGTGCCCAGCAGCGCAGCAGGACATCGAAGGCGTCCCCGTCTGGGAACACCCACGCCAAGGCCGTGAGGTCGGAGGTGGAGCCGAGGTCGAGCCCGCCGTAGCACTTGCGGCCCTTGAGCGTGTCCACCTTCACGATGGAGGCGTTGGCATCCCAGGCATCCATGTCCAGGAACCGGAACTCCTGCTTGGTCCGCAGTCCCAGGTGGAGGCGCTGGAAGCTGGCCAGCTCCGCCGGGCTGTCCTTGGCCTTGGTCGCCGCTTCCTTCATGCCGCGCCGGGTGGGGGACACCCCGTAGCCGGGGTTCGCCTTCTTCCAGGTGGACTCGGCGAACGGGTCGTCCGTGGCCTCCGCCGCGAACACCACGCCATAAGTCGTGGGGTCCTTCAGCGTCCGCCGCGCGAGCTTCTCGATCCGCTCACGCTTCTGGTCGTACGGGGTATGCCGCCGCCCCTGGTCCGCCGTCGTGATGAAGGCGAGCAGGGGTTGCGTCCGCGAGCCTGTACCGGTCTCAATGGCTTCGATCAGCTCGTTGGTCTTGTGGAGGTGAACCTCGTCGATCACCGCGCCGTGGAGGTCGCGGCCATGTTGCGCGTCACCCACATTCGCCACCGGCTCGAACACGGAGTTCGAGGGCTTGTGGATGATCTTGCCCTGGTAGGCCCCAAAGTGTTTGAGCAGCGGTGGGGACCCCTTCACCACCTGCTTCATCGGGTCGAAGGCGAACTTCGCTTGGTCTCGTGACGTGGCGGCGCAGATCACCTGCGCGCCAGCCTCTTTATCGGCTCCGGTGAGGTACAGGCCGATACCGCTGGCCAGGGTGGTCTTGCCGTTCTTACGCGGCAGCTCCACCCAGAGCGTCGTAATGATGCGGCTGTAGTGGCCGGTGTCCTTGTTTTTGGCCACCCACCCGAACACCGGAGCGAGGACATAGGCCACCTGCCAGCTATCTGGCCGGAACGGCTGACCGGCAAAGCGGCCTTTGGTGTGGCGCAACTGCATGAAGGCGTTCACCACGCGGTCCACCCGGTCTGGGTCGAACACCGCGCCGCGAACCGCGCTCGGCTCAGGCGTCTTGATGAGAGGGACGCACGTCGGTGGCTTGAAACCTCGGGTTTCGAGGTACCACGCCACCTCTGGGCTGATCTTCAGCTTGTCCAGGTCGGCCCGGACCCATGCTGTAGACCGGCGCTTAGCCTGTCCCGCTGAACGGGTCTTCGGTCCGGTCATCGACCGACTCAGGCGGGCCAGCCACCAGGTTCTGCTCCGACGCTGGGGTCAGGCCGAACTCTCGGCAGCTGTTGCGCAACTGGGCTGCGGCGGTCTCCACCACAGTCTGCGCGGGATTCTTGTAGACCTTGCCGTTCGGGTGGACGAGCGTCGTCCCCTCCTTGCGGACCTTGGCCATGTTGTGCAGCCAGGTAGCCCACGTTTCGCAATGCACTACGAGCGCGGCGTAGTCACCGGGCTTCAGCAGGTCCAGTGGCTCCAGCTCCGCAACAGCGCGGTCCCACTCCTCCTGGGCAGGCCGAGACAACCACTGTGGGGGTTCTGGTGCGCCGCGCTGGAACTTTGGGCCGGTGTTCACTGGCCGACCGGCGATGTCCTTGTCGATTCCGTTGCCCTTCAGCAGCCGAAGCTGGGCGGGGGCCGCGCTAGGTCCTCGTTTTCCCATGGGGTCACCCCCTTCAGAGTCGTCAAAGTGCCGTCCGGCTGGGCTGGGCCGGAATCTTGGGTCAAAACTTGTGGACACGAAAAGAACGCCACCGCCCCGCAGGTCTGGCCGCCGGATGCTGGGGATTTGAACCCCCCTTACCCCTGAGATGCGGCACGATGGCCGACATGGCGAACTCAGATGAACCTGGGCAGCCTCAGGGGGACGGGGATGGTTGGCGTGAGCCGACCCCTGAGCAGATCGCGCGGGCGCGCCGCATTGACGAACCAGGCCGACGCCTGGCGGGGGTGATGTTGATGTTCTTCACGCCCATCAGCTGGGTGTTCCAGGAGAAGTTCTGGCGGGACGTGGCCACGCAAACCATTGCGGGTGGCATCGTCGTTGGACTCGGTTACACGTATGGCGTGGCGGCGGGAACAATACCGCCGCCGTCCAACGACAACTTCGTGTTCAACGTCATCGTCGTGGGCGTATCTTTCGTCGCCTCATTGATCGTGACACTGCTGATCGTCGCTCAGTTCTGGAGACCAGATCCACGAATGAGACGCTCTCCGCTGTGGTGGGACATGGCTCCCAGGCGAGATGTAAGGCGAGCAACCATCCTGATTCTGGTCATGGTGTTCCTGCCCATCGTCCTCACGGTGGTTCTCACTTGGACGGTGTTGCAGTTCGTCTCGTCGTAGTGAGCCCGGCTTGTCGTTACATAGCGGGCTGTGGTTTGTCGCTTAGCATTCGGTGTGTGGCAGCACCGCGTCGCAGACCCATGAGACCGACGGATCGGATGCGGATAAAGCCACGCCCTCGGGAGGACGTGTCAGCCGTTGAGGCTCCGGTGGTGTGGATTCGGGATCACACCTTCTGGCGGGATGTTGTAGCGCAGGCGTTGTCCACTGGGGTAGTGGCGCTGGTGGCCTACGTTTACGCAGTCGCCGCAGGCTACATCGCTACGCCGTCAGGACGTGGAGGTCTATCTTTCCTGTTCTTGTGTATTGCCAACGGCTTGATGGTCGCGGCGCTTGTCACGCGCAGTCGCCTCTTTGTTCTCTTGGTGATTGGCGGCGTGTTCGCCCTGGCCTCTAGCGTATTGCTGTTGACCGGCGAAGTGCCGGGACCGCTCAAAGGGGCCATTGGTAAGACAGTCGGTATCGCCGGGGTGGTCGTAGGAGCCGCACTAGGGCTTCGTGAACTCATGACCGCTGCCATGCGTGCGAGGCTGAGTAGACTGAGAGCGGGTGTGGCAGCACGTCTCGGCAAACTCCGTCGCCGTCCTGATTAAAGGTCGCGCCGGGGTTAAGACCGTTGCGAGCTAACTGGCGGTGATAAGCGTAAGGGCGTTGTCCGCCACCGCGTAGACGAACCAGCCAGCCAATCCGCCTGCCACGAAGGCAAGTGTGATGACGGCTAACAGCCACAGCGTGACTGTCCGGTCTGTCGAGGGTTTGGTCTTGGTCGGCATGGGCGTTGCCTTCCGGGGTTGTTGGGCTTAGGTCAAAAGGTTGGCGAGTCCGGCGTTGCCGTTGGTCAGCGCCCCAGCGAGCTGCTCTTGGAGGCGTTGCTGAATGGCTTCGTTCACCTGAGGTTGGAGCTGCGCTGCCATCTGCTGCGCCGCTGCCTGCGTGATGAGCTTGAGCAGCTCCCCATGCTTCTGCGCCAGTTCGGCGTGCAGCCAGACCACTTGGTTCAGCGTGGCTTCCAGCGTCTCGACGCGCGCCTTGAGCGCACTGTTGTTGGCCTTCTTCTCGCTGGTCTGCTCAGGGGTGTCGGCCATCAGAGTTCGCCCTCCGGCTCAGGCTCGGGTTCAGGTTCAGGTGTGGGCGTTGTGTCCTCGGGCACGTCCAACTCCACCCAGTTGTCCACACCCTCGCGCTCGCCGTCACCGTAGTAACCGCCGTTGTTGATGTCGAAGATGAACCAGTCACCGGCAGTGACTGCGGGACCAGTGAAGATGGCCACGTTGCTCTGGTTAATTTTGATGCGCATGAGGGCCGTTCTCCTGTCGGTCTACGGGGGCGATGTAGGACACGGCGACCACGGGGACGCCTTGCCGATCAGTGGCGTCCAAGTCAATGCGGGACACCAGGAGGCTGCACTCGATACCGTCCACCTCAGCCACCACCCGCTCACCCACGCGCAGATGGGGGATGACCCGGTGGTTGGGCGGCAGCTCAAGAGGGTTGGCCAGCATCACGCTTCGGCCCTCCCGCCCTTGGCCAGCCACTCCCGGTAGCGGCGGCATCGCTTGCAGCGACGGACGTTGCACTTGTCTCCACCACAGCGACGGCGCTCAGCCACCAGGCTCTCCAGGAGGGTGCTCATGCTGCCACCTTCTGCCTGCGGCGGTCTCGACGGCAGGCGCGGCACAGCCGGTGGCCTTTGGTCGGATGACGGTAGATGTTGTCCTCGGTCCACTCGTGGCCGTACTTGCACTTGGTCCGGCTGGCCTGTGCGTGGGTGCCGTGGCGTACCTGGTCACGAATGTTCTGGCCGTGCGGCGCGTAGCGCAGGTTGGTCACGGCGTTGTTGTCCTGGTCGCCGTCGTTGTGGCAGACGTCGAAACCCTCAGGCCGGGGACCGATGTGAGCGGCGGCAACAAGACCGTGGACCAGGAAGTACTTCACGGTGGTCTTACCCGCGATGTACAACGCGACTTGCCAGTAGTCGTCTGCGCGCTTGCGTGCCTTGAGGACCCGACCGGGGGAGATCCGGGTACCGCCACGGGACGGGACCTCATGGGGGAGACTGCGGATGCGGCCTTGGTCCGATGCCTCGTAGTTGGGATAGCCGGGGATCGGAAGCCAGGTTTCGGAAGTAACATTCATGGTGTCGAACTCCTCGTCAGTTCGGCCAACCCCGGGGGCCGTTCGCGCGGTCGCCCGGGTCTTTCGTAGTACAAGCTTGCGTGCCTATTCCGCGTCCGTCAACGCCATTGGAATGGACGTAACATGCAGTGGGACACTGCAATTGCGTAGCACGCTGCGCTTAGTGACACTGTGGACAACGGCGGTGACGCAGGTGAGACCCGCAGGCTTTGCAGCACGCCACCGAGACCATTGCGTCACCGGGAAGGGTGATGACCACCGGCTCTCCGCTGGTGGTCGTCCCGTAGAGGGTGACGGAGCCGTCGCTGTGCGTCTCGCTCGCCTCAACCAGCATGGTGTCAGCCACGTTGCCTCCTAACGAGGCCGGTACTTGCCACGACGTGCATCCGCCGCAGTCTTGGCCAGATGGTGTTCGTGGCAGAGAGATTGCAGGTTCTCCCAGTCGAACTCGCGGCCACCTTCAGCCAACGGCTTGATGTGGTCTACTTCGGTCGCGGGTCGGCGGCAGCCTGGCCACTGACAGATCGGGTTGGCGCGGAGCTTGGCGGCGCGCAGCTTGCGCCACCTACCGCCACCAGAGCGGCGCGTAGCACCCTCCCAGGGCTTGATACAGCCACAACGAGCACCCTTGGGGGTGGTAGCGCCGCAGCGGCCACAGACCCTTGGAGGTGCGCTAGGCATCGTTCAGCCTGTGCGTCCTGGGGACCGGAGGTGTCGGGAGAACCGGAATGTCCTCAAGCTCAACCCCGTCGAGGTGGGCGTCCAGCAGCCGATCTAGCTCGCGGGTGTAGAAGCCGACGAGAACCTCGTCCTGCCGGTGACGCGCCAGGTCCAGGCCAAGCTGCGCGGCGCGCATACGCTCGGCGAGATTCTTGCGAGGCATCACGCCTCCCTAGTGTGTGAGATTGCGCTTCTGCGCAGAAGTCTCAAGGCAGTGCCGCTGGGCCATACCCGACATAGGGGAAGGATGCCGGGGATGAGCACCGAGCCGCTTCCCGTAACTTCCTGCGTTGCCGCAGGCCATGAGACGGAGAATCCCCTCTGAGCAAACTAGCGAAAGGGGAGAGATTGCCGACCAGATCGTGGTGTAGACACACTCCTGGCGCGACACCATGAAGTATGCCCACGTCAGAGCGGGTGTGCAAGTAGGGCGCAGTCTCGCGTGTCGCTCTGTACAGCAACGGGTTTAACGTGGACGTTGCGTTTAAGCGCATGGGTCGGTGAACACGGACTCGCTGTAGCCAAGTCCGCTAATCCCAAGCGCACTGCAAACTTTGGCCAAAGATGCAGGCTCCAAGCGGCGGCGACCAGCCTCCACCGATGACAAGTGGCCCGATGACCGGCCAATATGGCGCGCCATTGCCGCCTGTGTGATGCCCTGGCGCTCGCGGGTGTGGCGGATGGTGGCCCCCACGGCGCGGTCGATGACGGTTACAGGCTTCGCGTCGTGGCGTCCGTGACATGGACGGCAACGTGGCTCGTAGTCCGCAGGGTCGGCGCTGTGGGCATACCGCTGGCCAGTGCGGTAGCGGTAACTCCAGTCCGCCGCCTGCTCACCACAGTCCACACAGGAATACTGGCTTGCCGGTCCCACCAGTCGGCGCAGCTTGCGGTGTGCCGCTGTCCACAGGCGCAGGTCTTGATCAGTAGCCACGGTCAACGCCTCTCGCGAGCTGGTACATAAGAACGCGCGTCGCTAGGTGGAGCCGATATGGGCGGCGCGCCGGTAGTCCCGCGCTCTAGTTGTTCAACACGCCGACGCAGCTTGCGGACTTCGTCCCAAAGCTCCTCGGTGTCTGTCGGTGTCGTGTGGCCGTAGTAGCCGCTCATCGTTCTCCCGCTTGATCGTTTTGACTGGTAGCTGCAATGTATGGGCATAGTTTGGGAGAAGCCATGAGCCACGCTGGACCGTAGTCGGCTCACCACCTAATGCGTAGCACGCTGCGAAAGATGTTGCAGGGTAGTGAGTTTTGCCAACACGCAGTGACGGGATGTCCCACACTTCTGACCGAGTAGACGGTAAAACAAAAAGTGAACCCCCCGCCCGTGGAGGGCGAGGGGTTCACAACCAGAAACAAACTAGGGTTATCGTAGCACCTGGAAGATACGAATCCGACCTAACCGCTCGGATGTGGAAGCCGGAGTGTCGACCCGGCCAACGCGCAAGCACCACAACGGCTCCCGGCTAGCTGCTCCGGATGGAAGAAGACAACTGCGGCCCCAAGAACTCGCTAGTTCGGTGTTGGTACTCAGGGCGGACCCACCAACCCCAGACGCGCAGAGCGATGCCGAGAATGCAAACTGGCCCCTAACGGGGATGGCCTCCTCGGGAAGCTAGCGGGACATACCCGGCGACCGGCGCTTCGGTAAGTAATACGTATAGCGCGGGTTGATTCCTACACCGTCTCCCGACCGGAAGGAACCAACCCCCTCTCTCAGGGCCACAACAAGTGTGGGTGACGTTTGTTCGGTCGCTTCTCACGTGGTCTTGAGAGAGGGGGTATCAAGCCTGCCCACAGCCCTCCCAAAAGGGATCGCGGTGATCGGTTTTTCGGTTGTTGAACCCTTCGCGAAGGGTTCGACGAAGGGTTGCGCGAAGGGTTTCCGGAAGGGTTGGTTAGGGGCGGCGCTTCGGCTGGCTTACGAGCCGAGTCGCCCGGCGACGGCCGACGGTGGCCACGACCTCGCCGAGTGCTTCAAGCAAGGCGGCTGCGGCGACAGCGACCAAAGCACCGGCGGCGAAGGTGCGGAACGAATCGAATTGGTCCACTCCTTGTCGTGTGGCGATCAAGGGGCCTGGTGGTTGATTGTTGCAGTCGAATCGCCACGTGTTTGTGTCCCTCCCGTCCGACGTTCTGGGTTGAACTCCGGACCACGCGAGATTCTCCATTCCGGGAATGACGTAGGTGGCGTGCATCGAGGCCGGGGGGATGGTGATGTCGTTTGGCAGCGGCGGCCTAGGACCAACGACTCCGCAGGACGGGAGATTGACGAAAACCCTTGAGCGTGTCTCTCTCCAACCCACTCCGACTGTGTTCTCCAGGAACACATCTGCCCGCACATACCCGACCCATTCAGATCCCAATCCAGATACTGGCCACATATCGCTGTCAATCCATAAGTGAGGGCTTAAGTTGTACTCGGGATGGCCTTCTGAGAAGCGGCAGCTAACCTCGTCGCGCATATCGTCTGTGGGTCCACCGTGACAGCTGCTGATCGTTCCCGCGCCGAAGGGCAAATCTAAGCCTATTGTCACGGGAACTTCTCCGACGGGGTGGCCAGCGGGGTGGCGAGCGGGGTACACGGGGTAGCGAGCGAAGTACACAGTTATCTCAAGTGCGACTCCTCCACGTAGATGTCGTTCCTCGAAGAAGGCCGTGTCCAATTCATAGCGGTCTGGCGCACTGTCTATTTCATTCCCGATTGAGACCTTTATGGGAGCTAAGAGCGGCCCCGGATTATCCAAGGGTGGATATACGACCCACGTCGCACAGCCCAAGATCGCTCCCAGTCCGAGGAACAGGCCGACCTTCAACCAAGCTGAACGTCTAGTCTGTCGGACTTGTGTCGCAACATGTTCGCGGGCCACGTCGTTCGCATCGCGGGCGAGTCGATTGGCTTCCTCGGCTAACCGATTCGCTGTCTCGATTTGGCGGGTTGTGGCCGAAGTCTGCTTGGAGGTTAGGGCGGTGTAGATCAGGGCCGCCGCTGCGAGGCAGTTGGCGACAGTGGGGTTGGCCAACGCGTCGCGTACTTCGCGATAGATATGTCGGAACCCCAAAGCCGTCACCTCCTGTAAGTAGCCGTCTAGATTTCACCATGCGGCTGGATAGCGCGCCGGTTGCTGTTGCGGACCCGCGCTGGTCCGTTGAGGACTGAGCAGCCATCTGTGAGGTGCAGCCCATACACGGGTTGCTCGTCGTCGGGGCAGGTTCGGCAGTGCCAGATGGTGTGGCCGCCACAGGGTGGCCGGTGCAGGTGACGTGGCCGACGAGGACCCGGTTCGGGCCGAGCGGGTGGCCACGAGGGCAGCGGTCGGGTGCAGTGACGATCCACTGGCCTCGGCGGCGCTCGATGTTGCCGATACCCATGAGGGCAAGCTAACGGTGGCGGGTGACAACCCCCGGTTGGTAGCAGCAGTCGCGCGATAACCTCAGTAATCTCACGGAGGGGTGCGAGCTGATGAATGACCAGAGGAAATCTTTCTGGCGAAGACTAGAAGACAGCCCGGTGCCGGTGGTAGCAGGAATCATGGCTTCCCTAGCCGGACTTGCTGGTGGTTATCTGTTGCTCGCGAAAAAAATCCCCCCAGATGAGCCGCGTTTTACCTACATGGCGCTAGCCACAGCGATATTCCTCACGCTCGGACTATCGATGATAGTCGCATTTTTCCCCGGAGGAGGTTCGTGGGAGCTCGACGAGAGGTTACGCGGCGAAGTCGACCAAGCGGTACATGGCGTTACCGGCCCGGATGACCTGATGGGGCTGATGAATTTGAATCGGAAGCAGATGGAGGCTTACGACTCAATGGCCAAGAAGCAGGCTTCATCAGCTCATAGCGCGACCCTCGGAGCTGCAATATTCGGTCTCATCACCGTTGGCGCTGGCATCGTCGTCGCGGTGACTGCCGACGCCGCCGCGTCGAAGTTCGCGGCGGCCATCGTGTCCGCTGTGGGTACCGCGACGGGTGGTTATATCGCCGCGACCTTCATCCGTGTCCAAGAGGGCGCACGTGAGCAGATGCGCTATTACTTCCAGCAACCCCTGGTGCAGAGCTATCTGCTGAGTGCTGAAAGGCTGGTTGGCAGGCTGGACGAAAAGGACCGACCCGAACAGATGCGCGCCATCATCGCTGCCGCCATCGCGCAGACAGCCGAGCTGAAGAACCAAAACTCGGACGGTGGCGAGAGCTAGCGGACTGCGCTGAGAGCGTCAAGCGCCCCCCGCTGCAGACTCCAGCTTTGCGACGCGTATTTCCAAAAGGATGACCTGATTTACCAACAGCGCAATCAACCGGTCCTTGACATCCCCGTCGATGTCGCCCGCATTGCGGAGGAATGTCTGGAACTCGCGCGCTGTCGCCAGGGCCTCCGGCGGTTCCATGTTTCGAATGTTGTCGTAAATTTCTCGAAGCTCAGGTTGCATTGCTTTTCCTACCCCGCTGGCTTGTGTGGCATAGCCCAGCGTAGGAGGTGGAGTGAGGCAGAATCCTCGGGAGGGGGTGTAACCAGGGTGGACTGGATTGCTTTGGCGGCGGTGTTGTCGTCCGGCCTGGTGGCGGTCGCGAGTTTGATCATCAACGCCTTGACGAAGCGCGGCGACCGAGAACACGCTTCGACGCTTGAATTCGAGAAGCGGGTTTGGGAGTCCAAGAGTGACGCGCTCGTGCGGCTAATCGGTGCGTGCGAGATTATTCGGCTAGCGAGCCGCCGCACAGTGGGCCAAGACGTCGAGATACGTCAGTACACGGTCGTTGAGGCTGTGATTGAAGTTTGGCCCAATCTCGACATGTCCTCACTGCTGGCCTACGCAGTGGACATCGTCACCAGCAAGGCAAAGATGTTGGAAGGCATTCACGCCGGTTTCAGGAGGATGCCCGAGTTGCTGATACAGAGGGAGCGGCTTAGTGACATCCAGGAAAAGAAGGAAGCGGCGATAGCTCAGAAGCAGTTCGAAGTGGCGGCGGATTGGCGTCAGAAGGAAGTTGGCGTCGCGCGAGAAATCGGACGGCTGTCAGCAATAGATGTCGAAGCGGTCGACCGGCTCTGCGCGGAGATCGTTGACCTCGCCCGCAAGGACCTGCGCGGAAAGAGCTAGCGGCGGGAAGCTGCCGACCTTTCGTCTAGCAGCTCATCTACTTGTGCGGGGGATGGATGACCACCCTGCTCGCGGATCGAAGCTTGAACGGCGGCGAGGAGCCGCAACTCGGCGTCAAAGGCACAAACAACCCCCACCGCTGTGTGTCGCGGCGGGGGGTTGGTATTCGCTGGCCTACGGGTGATTCCCCCCGTACACATCACCCTCCACGTAAGTGAGCACGCTGCCGTGCGGATCGCGGATGGCGTAGTGGTAGTACGCGCGCACCCACACTCCGGTCCAGCCCGAATCACACAGCGTCCCCAGCAGGGTTCGATCAGCACCGTCGGGGAAGAAGGCATCACCGGCGCTTGGCTCGAAGTGCTCGCGCAAGATGCTGATGACGGCCTGAACCGAGTCGCCGTGAGAGGCGACTCGGTTCAGGCCGCGGTCGTAATTGACCCAGTAGGCATCCATCAGTTGGCGGGCCGCGCCGTCACAACCTTGGCGTCGTAGCCATCGGCCCGCTGGGTCTCGGCCCACGCCTCGGCGCGATCCTTATTCGGGAAGAACCGCGCGATCTTGCCCTTGCGGTCACTCTCCCTGGTGGCGTCCGGGTCGGCCAGGTCCACCGCGTGGGTGAACACCTTGTCGCTTGTGCGTCGCGCCTCGCGGCCATCGCGCCCGGTGGCGGTGTAGACGAACTTGACCCCCTGGGGGGCTGCCATCTTCTTCGCCGGTGTCTTGGCGGCGGTCTTGGTGGTAGCGGTCTCGGACATTGCTTGCTCCTTGTAGCGAACTCTTGTGGTAGCCGAGGCAGGTGCCTCGCTGCCGCCACTTTAGGGTCTTGAGCTGCTCTTTCCTACCCTGCTACGCATTCAGTCCGAGATGGATTGCGGACCAATAGCGAACTAAAGATGAGACCTAACCTTCTTCGATTCGCCGGAGCAGATCGAAGTGTCCTCAGCTAGGGCGCGCCATGGAGGACGACATAGCCCACACCCCTGCTGGTGGCCTTCTCAGCGCGTAACGCCTGCCTGCCGCCAGTTACACGTAATGCGGCCAAGACGGTGGTGGGTCACCTGGGATTACGTAGGGAAAGTACGCCGCAAACGTGAAAACAATGAACTAAAACGTGACCTGGCTCACGCCCTGGCCGACCATCCTTGCAGACCCCATTGTCGACCCGAGCCCGGAGGACACCATCATGACGACCACGACAGATCGGCCGACGGTGCCGCAGCCGTCGCAGCCACCCAAACGACGCGACAGGACGCACTGGCTCTACATCGCCGTCATCGTCGCCGTGCTGGCCGGGGTCGGGGTCGGGATCATGGCCCCCGAGGTCGGCAAGAGCGTCGGCGTGCTCGGCACCATGTTCGTCGCGTTGATAAAGATGATGATCGCGCCGGTGATCTTCTGCACGATCGTGTTGGGCATCGGCTCGGTCCGCAAGGCCGCCACGGTCGGCAAGGTCGGCGGGCTGGCATTCGTCTACTTCCTGGTGATGTCCACCTTCGCGCTGGGCATCGGGCTGGTCGTCGGCAACCTCCTGCACCCGGGTGCGGGAATGAACCTGACCGAGAACGCCGGCAAGGGAGCCGAACTCGCCGACAAGGCGCACGAAGCGGGCGGGCTGATGGAGTTCGTCCAGGGCATCATCCCGACGTCGTTGTTCTCGTCGCTGACCGAAGGCAGCGTGTTGCAGGCGTTGTTCGTCGCGCTGCTGGTCGGCTTCGCGCTGCAAGGCCTGGGCGCCGCGGGCCAGCCGATCCTGCGCGGGATCGAACACCTCCAGAAGTTGGTGTTCAAGGTGTTGGTGATGATCCTGTGGCTGGCCCCCATCGGCGCGTTCGGCGCGATCGCCAACGTGGTCGGGCAGACCGGCTGGGCCGCGGTCGGTCAGCTGATGGCACTGATGCTGGGCTTCTACCTGACCTGCGTGATCTTCGTGTTCGGCGTGCTCGGCTCGCTGCTGCGCGTGGTGTCCGGGGTGTCGATCTTCAAGCTGGTGCGCTACCTGGCCCGCGAATACCTGCTCATCGTGTCCACGTCGTCGTCGGAATCCGCGCTGCCGCGGCTCATCGCGAAGATGGAGCATCTCGGCGTGAACCGCTCCACCGTCGGCGTCGTGGTGCCCACCGGCTACTCGTTCAACCTCGACGGCACGGCGATCTACCTGACCATGGCGTCGTTGTTCATCGCCGGCGCGCTCGGCGACCCGCTGACCGTCGGTGAGCAGATCGGTCTGCTGGTGTTCATGATCGTGGCGTCCAAGGGCGCGGCAGGGGTGACAGGCGCCGGCCTGGCGACGCTGGCCGGGGGGCTGCAGGCCCACCGACCCGACCTGCTCGACGGCGTCGGGCTGATCGTCGGGATCGACCGATTCATGTCCGAGGCACGTGCGCTGACCAACTTCTCGGGCAACGCGGTGGCGACCCTGCTGGTCGGTTCCTGGACCAAGACTGTCGACACGGCCAAGGTGGATGCCGTGCTGGCGGGCCGTGATCCGTTCGACGAGATCACCATGCTCGACGACTCCCACGCCACCCAGACCTCGCACGTCGACGAGCCGGCGCAGGCGAAAGTCCCTGCGGCGGTGTAGGGCGCGCGAAGGGAAGGCCCGGCCGGCCCCGACGGCCGGGCCTTTTCGCGCGTTCGCGCGTCGCCGGCCTTCGGGTGCCGCGACAGTACGCATTGTGATCGAACGGGGCCGAAATCCGTCACAATGCGTACTGTCGCAACGGCACCCCCTGCATCAGCGTGCGCAGTCCAGCGAAACCGAGATGGACTGGTGCACGACGACATCGACGACCTCACCGTCGTCACGGCCGCCATGGCCGCCATGGCCGCCATGGCCGCCGGCGCCGTCGATCACCACTGCGGGCACGGTGATCTGCTGCGGGTTGCGCACCCCGGTCACCACACAGTCCTGGATCGGTGCGTTGCCGATGCGGTCGACAGTGACCGTGTAACCCGCCAACTCGAGTTGCTCGATGACGTCGAGCGGATTGCGCGGGTCGGCGGCGGCCAAACCGGCGGCAGCACTCACCAGTGTCGCCACCGCGACTGCGACGATTCCCAGCGTGCGCATCGTCGAACCTCCACGGAACTCCGAAGGATCCCGACCTGCCGGTTACATCGCTGACGCAGGGTCCGCCGTTTCAGCGCTCCGCGCGCTGGTAGGCGGTGACGACCGCGGCCCCACCCAGCCCGATGTTGTGCTGCAGCGCGGCGGTGACGTCGTCGACCTGGCGCTTGTCCGCGGTGCCGCGCAACTGCCAGGTCAGTTCGCTGCACTGCGCCAGCCCGGTGGCGCCCAGCGGGTGTCCCTTGGAGATCAGGCCGCCTGACGGGTTGACCACCCACCGTCCGCCGTAGGTGGTCTGCTCGTCGTCGATCAGCTTCGGCGCTTCCCCCGGCGCGCACAGCCCGAGCGCCTCGTAGAGCAGCAGTTCGTTGGCCGAGAAGCAGTCGTGCAGTTCGATGACCTGGAAGTCCTCCGGGCCGAGGCCCGACTGTTGGTACACCTTCTGCGCGGCCTGCACGTTCATGTCGTAGCCGATGATGTTGGCCGCACTGCCGTCGAAGGTGGACGCGAAATCGGTGGTCATCGCCTGACCCACGATCTCGACGGCCTGACCGGACAGCTCGTGACGCGCGACGAACTCCTCACTGGCGAGCACCACCGCGGCCGACCCGTCGGAGGTCGGCGAGCACTGCAGCTTGGTCAGCGGGTCGGAGATCATCTTGGCGCCGAGGATGTCGTCGAGGCTGTACTCGTCCTGGAATTGCGCGTACGGATTGTTGACCGAATGTTTGTGGTTCTTGAATCCGATCTTGGCGAAATGTTCGGCGGTGGTGCCGTACTTGCGCATGTGCTCACGGCCCGCGGCCCCGAACATCCACGGCGCCACCGGAAACTGCATGTCGTCGATGTCATTGAGCGCCAGGATGTGTCGCTTCATCGGTGACTCGCGGTCGTCGGCCCCGCCGCCCAGCGAGCCCGGCTGCATCTTCTCGAAGCCCAGCGCCAGCACGCAGTCGGCCAGCCCGCCGCGGATCGCCTGGGCGCCCAGGTACAGCGCGGTCGACCCCGTCGAGCAGTTGTTGTTCACGTTGACGATCGGGATGCCGGTCATGCCGAGTTCGTAGAGCGCACGCTGGCCGCACGTGGAATCCCCGGCGACGTAGCCGACGTAGCCCTGCTCGACCTCGGTGTAGTCGATGCCGGCGTCGGCCAGCGCCTTGCTGCCGGACTCGTGGGCCATCTGGGGGTAGTCCCACCCCTCTTTCCGCCCAGGCTTCTCGAACTTCGTCATCCCGACACCCACCACGAACACGCGGTTCATGAGCGTCCTCCCTTCGCGGCGTTGCGTTCTCGAAGGGAACTTAGCGCGCTCAGCCGAATTCGATCCACCACTCGTGCAGTTCGGCGAGGTCGGGCCCCTGCGCGTCGACCAGCAGCAGTTCCTCGTCGTTGGTCCACACCAGGTCCGGGTTGCCGTTGTAGGTGCCGCAGGCGACCTTGCCGGCCACGTCGTCAGGGGTGTCGGTGTAGTGCCAGGTCGTCGGCGATTCGAGACCGCTACCCGGGCATTCGAGCAGTTCCTCGTTGACGCCGATCGCCTGGTCGAACCCGGCGTCGAGGGTCGCCCGATCTCCGAACAGCGAATACCGCGTGCTTGCCGGCCCGCCCGGCGAGTTCGACGGCCCGCAGTCGACCGTGGCGAGAGCGGTGCCCGCCGGCGACACCGGCTCGCAGTTCGACGCGTCGTGCCCCGCCGACAACAGTCCCATCAGTTGCGCGTTGAGCGACTCATCGGGCGACGGCGCGGCAGTGGTGGTCCTCGGTCGCCGGGTCGGCTCGCGCGCCGAGGTGGTCGGTGCGGCGGTGGGCGACGTGGTGGCCGCGGTGCCCGACCCCGAGTCATCCGAACGCGTGACCAGCCAGATTCCGACCCCGGCCAGGACGAGCAGGCCCACCACGGCGGCGGCGATCAGCGCGATGATGGGGCCCTTGTTCTGCCCCCCGCCGGGCGGCGGACCTTGCTGGGGCCAGCCCGGGGGCGGCCCCTGCGGTGGCGGATAAGCCGGGTTGCCGCCGTAGTGCGCACCACCCGGCGGCGGATAGGCGGGGCCGGGATACTGCGGCGCGCCCGGCGGGGGATACGACGGACCCGGCGGCGGGGGAGGGTACGCCGAGCTCGGCTGCGGGGTCGGCGGCGACCAGCCCTGCCCGGGCGTGGCGCCCTGGTCCTCGGGTTGGCCCCGGTCGTTCCCTGAGCCGCCGGGGGGTCCCTGGTTCGGGTCGCTCATCGAGGTTCCCTCCGGTGTGTGGTGCCAGCCCCGTCACCTTAATGCGCAGTTGCCCGTTTCGCGTGCTCCTGGACGAGTATCGGTGTAGACCACTAGTAGAACGTGTTCTAGTTTTGCGGCTACCAGGAGGATGACATGGCGTTGCGGGTCGTGCAGTGGGCCACCGGCGGAGTCGGCGTCGCCGCGATCAGAGGCGTCATCGAGCACCCCGAGCTGGAGTTGGTCGGCTGCTGGGTGCACTCGCCGGACAAGGCGGGGCGCGACGTCGGGGAGATCGCCGGCGTCGACCCGGTGGGGGTGGCCGCCACCGACAGCGTCGAGGAGATCCTCGCCCTCGGCGCCGACGCCGTGGTCTACACCCCCCTGCTGCCCAACCCCGACGAGGTGGCCGCCCTGCTGCGTTCGGGCAAGAACGTGGTCAGCCCTGTCGGCTGGTTCTATCCGTCGGACAAGGAGGCGGCGCCGTTGCGCGCCGCGGCGCTGGAGGGCAACGCGACGCTGCACGGCACGGGCATCGCCCCGGGCGGAATCAGCGAGAAGTTCCCGCTGATGCTGTCCGCGATGTCGACCGGTGTGACGTTCGTCCGGGCCGAGGAATTCTCCGACCTGCGCACGTACGAGGCGCCGGATGTGCTGCGCTACGTGATGGGCTTCGGCGACACCCCGGAGAAGGCGCTCACCGGCCCCATGCAGAAGCTGCTCGACGGCGGATTCATCCAGTCGGTGCGCATGATCGTCGACAAGATCGGGTTCGCCGCCGACCCGGTGGTGCGTTCCTCGCAGGAAGTCGCGGTGGCCACCGCGCCGATCGACTCTCCGATGGGCGTCATCGAGCCCGGTCAGGTCGCGGCCCGCAAGTTCCACTGGGAGGCGCTGGTCGGCGACGACGTCGTCGTGCGTGTGACGGTCAACTGGCTCATGGGGGAACGGGATCTCGACCCCGCCTGGGACTTCGGTCCGGAAGGTCAGCGCTACGAGATGGAGGTCCGCGGCGACCCGAGCTTCACCGTGTCGGTCAAGGGCTTCCAGTCGGAGTTCGGTGACGAGGGCCCGGAGTCCGGAATCGTGGCGACCGCCGCGCACTGCGTGAACTCCGTGCCCGCGGTGTGTGCCGCCGCGCCGGGCATCGCCACCTATCTGGACCTGCCGTTGCTCGGCGGCAGAGCCGCTCCCCGGCTCGGCTGATCTAGCATCGCTGCCATGCCCGCACCCCAGGTCATGGAGCACTCGCGCGCGATTCCCGTCGACGTCGCGACAGCCTTCGATCGCACCTTGCCGATAGCACTGCCGACGCTGTTCCGCCGCTGGTACGGGCCGATCGCGCCGATCAAGGCGATCCGCGACCAGACCGGGGAGTGGGACAGCGTCGGACAGACCCGCACGGTCGTGCAGGTCGGCGGCGGCAGCATGCGCGAAGAACTCACGCTGCTCGATCCGCCGAACCGGTTCGGCTACACGCTTTCCGGGATCACCGGTCCGCTGGCACCACTGGTCGACCACATCGAGGGCCAGTGGCGTTTCGCTCCCGTCGGCACCGGCACCCGGGTGACCTGGCACTGGGTGGTCCACCCGAAGACGCGCGCCGCGACGGCCCTGATGCCGGCGTTCGCCGTGCTGTGGCGCGGCTATGCCCGGCAGGCTCTCGAGCAGCTCTCCGAGGAACTGCTGGGCTGAAGCGTCCGACCTTCGGCCGTGGTCGACACAACGAGAGGATTGCCGTGGCGCAGAGCAGCCTGACCACCTTCGACCGTGCCTTGGTCCTCGCCGGCGGAGGTCTGGCCGGCATCGCCTGGGAGACAGGGGTGTTGCAGGGCATCTGTGACGAGCGGTCCGATGCGGGAGAGGCGCTGCTTGCCAGTGATGTGCTGCTCGGAACCTCGGCGGGTTCGACGGTCGCCGCCCAGCTCAGCAGCGGCCTGAGCCTCGAAGAGCTCTTCGACCGGCAGACCTCCGACGCCGGTGGTGCGCACGAGCTCCATCCCGGTGTGTCGGTGGAGTCCATCACCGAGCTGTTCATGAGCGCCATGCTGGCTCCGGACACCACCGCTGTACAGAAGCTGCAGAGGATCGGCGCGATCGCCGCGCAGACCGATACCGTGGCCGAGTCGGTGCGCCGCGAGGTCATCGCCCACCGGCTGCCGTCGCACCATTGGCCGTCACGCGTCCTGCGGGTCACCGGAATCGACGTCGACACCGGCGAACTCGTGGTGTTCGACAACGGATCCGGGGTGGATCTCGTCGATGCCGTGGCGGCGAGCTGTGCGGTGCCCGGCGTCTGGCCGACGGTGACGATCGGTGATCGCCGGTTCATGGACGGCGGCGTCGGCAGCACCGTGAACATGGTCGCCGCGCGCGACTGCGCCGCGGCCGTCGCGCTCGTGCCGTCGGGCATCGATTCGCCGTCCCCGTGGGGCGGCGGTGCGGTCGACGAGATCGATGCCTTTCCCGGTGCGGCACTGGCGATCTTCGCCGACGCCGACTCGGTGCAGGCCTTCGGCCCCAACCCCCTCGACCCGGCCTGCCGGGCACCGTCGGCGCGGGCCGGCCGGGAGCAGGGGCGCCGAGAGGCGGAGCGAGTGGCCGAGTTCCTCGGCGTGTGACGTGCCGGTCATCACCCACCGTAGGCGAGACAGGTTGTGCAGCAGCGCTCTATGATCCGCTCATCGACCGACACGACCTTGGGGGAACGTGAAGCTCAGCACTGTCACCGCCGTATCGGCCATCTGCTTCGGGTGCACACTCGGGCTTTCCGCTCCGGCGTGGTCGGATGGCCCGGTATTCAACGGCACCTTCCGTTTCGTCTCCGATGGCGGTTCGACCTCCACCTGGGTGGTGACTCCCTGTGGGACGGGATGCGCGCATGTCGTCAGCGACACAGGCTATGTGAACGTTGACGCGCAGTTGGTGGATGGGCAGTGGCGGTTCACCTACACCCATCCCGCTGCCTGGGACTGCGAAGACGGCACCGACGCGCCCGGGACCCGGCACGTGACCTTGGACGCCGCCACGCTGCGCGGCACCGTGGCCCAGGGCCCGGACATGGTGTGCGGGGAGACCGATGTGGTCGAAGAGGCTTACGGCTTCGCGCTGAACCAGATCGGCTAAGTCGCCGGCTCACCGGCGTCGAGGCTGTTCAGCGCCACGCTGGCGAGTTCCTGGCCGATCTCGATGACCTCGTCGGCGCGGTGGAAATCCAAGCTGCGGCATACGGTTCGCGGCACCTCGATCAGCAGATCGGGCGGGTAGGCCGCCAGCGTGTGGCGGGCCAGCGCGGCCTGCGCGATGTCGATGGTGCGGTTCATCACCTCGAAACCGCCCAACCGCGGCACCACCGGCAGGCTCGTGGCGGCCACGGTCTCGGCGTCGTCGGGATCGTCGGCGTCGACGAAGCGGCCCAGTACCGAACGGCCGGTGGTCGTGTCGAGCAGGCTGCGCGCGGTCTTGGTGTCCAACAGCGACGACGTGCTGCGCCACATCCGGTTCAGCCAGTCGGTGGAAGGCCTTGTCTCCCGTTCGCCTCGTGAGACCTCCGGGTCGTCACCGCCCAGGCTCACCGCGATCGTCGCGTCGGCCGGGGCCGCGGCGATCGGCGCCATTGGGATCGGGTCGAGAATCCCGCCGTCGGCGAGCAGCCGGCCGTCGAGGACATGTGGTGTGATCACGCCGGGGATGGCGATCGATGCCCGGATCGCGTCGTCGACCGGTCCGCGTTGCATCCACACCGACTTTCCCGTGATCAAGTCGGTGGCCACCGAGGTGAACGGGATCGGCAGCTCTTCGATCGTCACCTCGCCGAGGATCTCCCGCACCGCCTCGAGGATCTTCTCGGCCCGCAGCACACCCGCCGCCGCGATCGACGGATCCAGCAGTCGCAGCACCGCTCGCTGTGTCAACGAGCTTGCCCACACCGCGTATTCGTCGAGCTTGCCGGCCGCCTCCAAGCCGCCGACCAGTGCACCCATCGACGAGCCGGCGATGCCGACGATCTCGTGGCCCCGCTCGTGCAGCTCGTTGATCACGCCGATGTGGGCGTAACCACGGGCACCGCCGGAGCCCAACGCCAATGCCACCCGCATGGGATTCATTGTGCGCGGCCCAGCCGGGCTAGCCGCACATCCTGTCGGCGGCCGCCTCGACTGCGACGATCACTGCGGATTGCTGGCCGGCAGACAATTCCGACCACGGTGCGCCGAATGTCGCCGGACCCGCGTTCTGGGTGCTCTGCACCATCGCCAGATAGGGCTCGATCTGGGCCTGCAGGTCATCGCCGCGCTGCTCCATCCAGGTGCGTGCGGCCATACATGCCTGGAAGTAGTCATCCTCGGTGGATTCCGCCGGTGCGCCGACCGCCGTCGTCACCCCACCTGGGGATATCGCGACCTCGCCAGGCGGCGGCGGGGCCGGTGTGGCCTGCTCGGTGGTCGTCCCCGGCGGTGACGATGTCGGGGAATCCGGCACCGGGGACGTCGTTTCCGGACCGCTGTCCGGAGAACAGCCGCTCACCGATATCACGGTTACCGCGACAGCGCCCACGGCGAACTGGGGGTACCTGCGCATGCCGTCAATCTATGCAACACTGGTCGGCGTGAACGACGTGGCCTGGTGGATGGAGTGTTGTCGGCTCTGATGCCGACCCCGATTTCCCTCGTCCCGTTCCTGGAGTTCCCCCATGTCTGCCACCTCCGTTCTGCCCACCCGTCTGCGGTTGGCCGATCTGCTGCACACCACCGACCGGTTCGCCGACGAGGTTCTGCGCGGTCGCTACGACCATCTCTTCCCGGCCGACGGCCTGCCTCGTGACGAGCGCTGGTTCGTCCGGTTGCACGGCGACGACGAACTGGATGTCTGGCTGATCAGCTGGGTTCCCCAGCGCTCGACCGAGCTGCACGACTACGGCGGCTCACTGGGCGCACTCACCGTGCTGTCCGGTGCGCTGCGCGAAACCCGCTGGGACGGAGAAGGGTTGCGGGAGCGCTCGTTGGTCGCCGGCGATCAGGCCGGCTTTCCGCTCGGCTGGGTGCACGATGTCGAAGACGATGCGGAGGGGCGAGCGACTCTCAGCGTGCACGCCTATTCGCCGCCGTTGACGGTGATGTCCTACTACGACCTCACCGATCAGGACACGTTGCGGCGCACCCGGACCACGCTGACCGATGCGCCGGAGGACAGCTAGATGACCAGCCGGATCGATGCGGTGCTCGACGCCGCGCGGACCCGATTGACCAGGATGCCGGCCGAGGAGGTGCCCGCCGCCCTGGCCCGCGGTGCAGTGCTGGTGGACATCCGCCCCGCCGCTCAGCGTGCCGCCGAAGGCGAGGTGGCTGCCGCGCTGGTCGTCGAACGCAACGTCCTGGAATGGCGCTGCGACCCGACCAGCGACGCGCGACTGCCCCAGGCGGTCGGTGACGACGTCGAATGGGTGGTGCTGTGTTCTGAGGGCTACACCTCCAGCCTGGCCGCCGCCGCGTTGAAGGATCTCGGCCTGCACCGGGCCACCGATGTGATCGGCGGCTACCACGCCCTCAAAAGGGTTGTGGTCTAGGAGTTCTCGCCGCTGTGCATGAGCGGGCGCAGGCGTTCGGTCTTCTCCGGCGTCCAGCCCGGCGGCTGTAGCACCGCCGCCCAGCCGTTGACCACGTCGCGGACGTACACGTGGCCGTGCCCATCGGGGACGTTGACCGCCACCGCCATGTCGGCGGACACCTGCAGGAACGTGACGACCGGCATCCAGTCCATTCGCGGCGACACGTCGTAGCCACGCCGCTCCTTGAGCCAGTCCGGTTCGCGGAACAACAGATCCGGCGTCCACCAGGCGATGGGATCGGAGGCGTGCTGCAGGTAGACCACCCGCGGTTCACCCCACGGGTCGGCGGGCCGGCCCAGATTGTCGGGACGTGCCACGAACCGCGCGTTGTAACCCTTGTCGTAGATCGGTAGCCACATCGGTGAGCCGGGGTCGCGGTTGGCGGTGAGGTCGGTCCAGATGGTGTTGTTGAACGTCGGCCCCGAGAACAACGCCCCGTCGGTCCGGGCGACCAGGTTGTCCAGGCTCAGGAACGGCGCTTCGCCGCCGAAGGAACCCAGGCTCTCGCCGAACACCACCAGCCTGGGCCGGTCCGCCTCGGGCCTGGCACGGACGAGTTCGTCCACCGCCTCGAACAGGGCCTGACCGGCCTGGCGGGCGTTCTCCTTGTCGACGAGGAACGAGATCCAGCTCGGCAGGAACGAATACTGCATCGACACGATCGCGGTGTCGCCGTTGAACATGTACTCCAGCGCCGAGGCCTCGGCCTCGTTGATCCAGCCGGTGCCGGTGGTGGTGGCCACGGCGACGACCTCGCGGTCCAGCCCACCGGTGCGCAACAACTCCTGAGCGGCGATCTGCGCGGTCTCGCGGATGTCGTCGCCGGCGTCCTTGCCTGCGTAAGCGCGGATCGGCTCGGTCGCGGGCGCACCGTTGAACTCGGTCAGCTCCGCCACCGTCGGCCCGCCGGCGACGAAGATCCGCCCCTGGTGCCCCAGCGACGCCCACGACACCAGCGACCCGGGGCCGCCGGACCGCAACGTCGTCGTCGGGGTCGGAGAGTTGGGCGAGTCCTCGTCGTTGACCGCGGCGAAGGTGCTGTTGAGCCAGTCCATCGCGACGCGGGCGACCACACCGTTGAGCAGAGCCACGGTCAGGGCGAGGACCAGGCCGACGGCCACCACCCCCGAAACCCGCCGCGGCGCCACCCGCTCGAGCTGGCGGACCAGAAACAGCACCAGCTTGCGGATCAGCTGGCCGAGCTCCACGAGCACGAACATGACGATCAGCGCCAGCACCGCGGCCTGCGGATAGTTGTACCAACGCAGATGCGGAACGCCCATCAGGTCACGTACGTCGTTCTGCCAGACCTGGAAGAAGAACTCCATCCCCACCAGGCTGGCCAGGCCGGCCACCAGCAGCGCCAGCCAGGCCCAGTGCGGGGCCGGGGGGCTGCTGTCCTTGCCCCGCATGTAGCGGACCAGCCACACGCCGAACACCCCGAGCAGGTAGCCCGCGGCGCCGGCGCCACCGCTGACGAGGCCCTGGAACAGCGGGCCGCGCGGCAGCAGGGACGGGGTCAGCGACAACCAGACGAACACCAGGCCAACCGCGCTGCCGGTGAACGTGTAGTGGCGCTGCCACCACGGCAGCGTGCGCTGCTCGTCGGAGGTCGACGGCTCGGACTCGGGATGGCCGGCCGTGGCTGACGGCGTCGCTGTGGCGACCGGGGACGGCTCGCTGTCAGACCCCGTCGCGGGCTGCTGCTGCGGCCTCTGCTCCGTCCCTGGTTCGCTCACGAGGGCACTTTAACGGTGTGTGAAGTTCGCGGCGCGTTTCTCGGTGAACGCGGCCATCCCTTCGGTCTGATCGTCGGTGGCGAACGCCGAGTGGAACAGGCGGCGTTCGTAGAGCAGGCCCTCGGACAGCGTGGTCTCGAAGGAGCGGTCGACCGCCTCCTTGGCCATCCGCGCCGCCGACAGCGACATCCCGGCGATGGTGGCCGCCACCTTGTTGGCCTCGTCGAGCAGGGCGTCGGCGGGCACCACCCGAGACACCAGCCCGGCGCGCTCGGCTTCCTCGGCGTCCATGTTGCGCCCGGTCAGAATCAGATCCATCGCCTTGGCCTTGCCGATCGCGCGGGTCAACCGCTGCGAGCCGCCCATGCCGGGGAGCACTCCCAGCTTGATCTCCGGCTGCCCGAACTTCGCGGTGTCCGCGGCGATCAGGATGTCGCACATCATGGCCAGCTCGCAGCCGCCGCCCAGCGCGTAGCCGGCGACCGCGGCGATCGTCGGGGTCCGGGTGGCGGCGAACCTGCCCCAGGCGGCGAAGAAATCCGCGGCGAACACGTCGGCGAACGACAGCTCGGCCATCTCCTTGATGTCGGCGCCTGCGGCGAAGGCCTTCTCGTTGCCGGTCAGGATGATGGCACCGACGCCGGGGTCGGCGTCGAGTTCGGCTGCGGCGCCGGTCACTTCGTTCATCACCTGAGTGTTGAGGGCGTTGAGCGCCTTGGGCCGGTTCAAGGTGATGGTGGCGACTCGGTCGGTGCGGGTGACCAGGATGGTCTCGAAAGATGTCATGGCGTCCTTTCAGGGGTCAGTCGAAGCTCAGGTCTGGGTCTGCCGGGGCGAAGTACGCGTCGACGTCGGCAGTAGTGACCGCCTCGGACGACCGAGGTGACCACTTCGGGTTGCGATCCTTGTCGATCAACTGTGCACGGATACCCTCGACCAGGTCGTGGGATCGCAGCGATGCGCAGGAGGTGCGGAACTCCTGGCGCAGCACGTCTTCCAGACTGGTGAGCCTGCCCGCTCTGCGGACGGCCTCCAGCGTGACGGCCAGCGCGACGGGGGAGCGCGACGAGATCAGCTCGGCGGCTTTGGCGGCCGGCTCTCCGCCTCGGTCGCCCAATGCCGCCAGGATGTCGGAGACGGTGTCGGCGGCGTAGCACTCGTCGATCCAGTCCCGCTGGGCCAGAAGGGGGCTGGGTGGCGGCTCCTGTGCATGAGCGGCCACCGCCGCCGCTGGGCCGTCGGCGGTGGCCGTGGCGAGGAATGCCTCGAGTAGGTCGTGGGGAACGAAATGATCGGCGAAGCCCATGGCGATCGCGTCGGCGCCGGTGAACGGGGCGCCGCTGAGTGCCGCATGCAGGCCGAGCAGGCCGGGGGTGCGCGCCAGCAGATAGGTGCCGCCGACGTCGGGGATGAAGCCGATGCCCACCTCGGGCATCGCCATCTTCGTGGTGTCGGTCGCGATCCGGACGCTGCCGTGGGCGCTGATGCCGACGCCACCGCCCATCGTGATGCCGTCCATGATCGCCACATACGGCTTCGGGTAGCGCCCGATCTGGGCGTTGACCAGATATTCGTCGTGCCAGAACTGGCGGGCTTCGGTGCCGTCGCCCCTGGCGCTGTGGTAGATCGCCACCACGTCGCCGCCGGCGCACAGACCGCGTTCGCCGGCGCCGTCGACGATCACGCACGCCACGTCGTCGTCGTCCTGCCACGCCGTCAACGCCGCCCCGATCTGGGTGACCATCGGATGGGTCAGCGAGTTGATCGCCTTGGGCCGGTTGAGCGTGATGCGCCCGACCGAACCGTCGACCTTTACTAGGACATCCTCGTTTTCGTCCACGCCCTGCAATCTAGATCGTCTGCCGCCTCAGGTCAGGCCCGGGTAAGGTTTCCTGGGAAGAACCTGGGAAGGGATCGCGCGGTCTTCGGTCGCGGCGGGAACCTACCGGGAAACTCGATCGTTGAGTGTTCGTCACGACTCGGATTCACAGGAAAGGAACCGACGGTGCGCGAGAGCAGCAACCCGGTATTCCGTTCGTTGCCCCAGGGGCGGCAGGGCGGATACGCGCAGTTCGGTACCGGAGCCGCCGGCTACGGTGCCCAAGCGGTACAGGCTGACCCCTACACGACCCAGCAGTACCCCGACCAGCGGCAGACCGGTGTCTCCCGCCCGCTGACCATCGACGACGTCGTCACCAAGACCGGCATGACGCTGGCCGTGCTGAGCGCCGTCGCGGTCGTCTCCTACTTCCTGGTGTCCCAGAACCTGGGACTGGCCATGCCGTTCACGCTGGTCGGCGCCTTCGGCGGACTTGCGCTGGTGCTGGTGGCCACCTTCGGCCGCAAGCAGGACAACCCGGCCATCGTGCTGAGCTACGCGGCCCTCGAAGGGCTGTTCGTCGGCGCGATCTCGTTCGTGTTCGCCAACATGATCTCCACCGGCGGACCCGGCATGATCGCCCAGGCGATCGTCGGCACCATCGGCGTGTTCTTCGGCATGCTCGTCGTCTACAAGACCGGCGCCATCCGGGTCACGCCGAAGTTCACCCGCTTCATCGTGGCGGCCATGTTCGGTGCCCTGGCCCTGATGCTGCTCAACCTCGTGCTCGCGCTCTTCGGCGTCGGTGGCGGTGAAGGCTTCGGCCTGCGCAGCGGCGGCCCGCTGGCGATCATCTTCTCGCTGGTGGTCATCGGCATCGCCGCGTTCTCGTTCCTGATCGACTTCGACGCCGCCGACCAGATGGTCCGCGCCGGCGCGCCGGAGAAGGCGGCCTGGGGCATCGCGCTGGGTCTGACCGTCACCCTGGTCTGGCTCTACGTCGAGATCCTGCGCCTGCTGAGTTACTTCAACCAGGACTAGCAGCCTGTGCGCGAAGGGCCGCCCACCACGGTGGGCGGCCCTTTTCGTTGCGCTGTGGGCGTTATGGCGTTGAGACTGATATGGGGGCAGGTTTGTCAAGAGGCAGGGTGAAGCGGCGGCCGTAACCGTCGTTGCGGCCGCCGCTTCGCTGTTGCCAGCACGTGGTGGTTTTAGGTGTGGCGTATCGATGGTGTGGATCGACGCGATGAGTCAAGTCTGAAATTCGCGGGTTGGTTACCGCAGGACGGGACTTTCGGCATGAGTGACCGCTGGTCTGCGCATCGAGCGTCAAACACGGATGTTCAAAATCCATGAGTGGCTCAACAGTCTCATCGCGGGTCACTTGTGTCGTCGCGCGCCGGCACCTCATCCCATACCGTGCTGGACGTGTTATCCGGTGGTGTTCAGTCCTCGATCACCGCCAGCGACCAGCACCAGCCGGCCAGTTCTCGCGCGACGGCGGCGTTGGCGATGACCGGCCGTTTCTTACGCTGATCGAAGTTGATCCACCGCTGGTGCAATCGAAAGTTGCCTTCCTGTCCACGAGCTCGCGCGGCCGGGCAGGCAGCAGCCCAGCGGCGACGCAACCCCACCCCAGGCCGGTAGGGCTTGCGATGCTGCCAAGCGGCCTCGATCAGCAATCGACGAACGTGTTTGTTGCCCGTACGCGTGATTCCGCCTTGGTGGCGGCTGGGCCCGCTGGAGCACTCGGTGGGCACTAACCCGAGGTAGTTGCCGATGGAGCGGCCCGTGAGTCGGTGCCAGTCGCCGATCTCGACGGCCATTCCGAATGCAGTCAACGTCGAGATGCCGCGCAGACACCCCAGGCGGGTGATCACCGGGCTGAATTCACTGTGGGCGGCCATCGCTGTGATCGCGGCATCGAGTCGATCCCGGCGGGCAGTGGCGGCCAGCACCGCATCCAGGGCTTCGTCAAAGGTGCGTTGCTGGGCGGGATGGTCAAAACGCTGTTGGTGTAACCACACATCGTGATTGCCGGTCCAGGGGTGCCCACCGGAGTAGACGATGCCGCGCCGCAACAATATGTGGGTCAGACGATGACGGGCCGCCATCAGGTCTTCACGGCAGTCGTCGCGGGCGCGCACCAAATCGCGTGCCGCTTCTTGTTCGAGGCTCGGAATCTGCACCGCGACTACCTCGCCCAGATACAGCAGACGAGCCAAATGACGTGCGTCGCGGGCATCGGTCTTGACCCGATCACCTTGGGGGCGGATCAACTTGGACGGCGCGGCGACCACGCAGTCGATCCCGGTAGCAAGCAGATGTCGCGCCAACCCGTACCCCGTCGGGCCAGCCTCGTAGACCACTTTCACCGGCGCCGCCAAGGTAGCCACCCAGGCGCCGATCTCGCCAGGATCAGGACATAGCCGCCGCTCGACGACCGCACCGGTCTCACAATCAAATCCACACCCGATCACCGATCGTGCGTGCACATCCAAACCAACACTCGTACGCTGACGTAACACTGGGGCCTCCCACATGGTTGTGGCTCTACCGGCCAGGACCACCCTGTCGGTAACCCACGTTCACATGTGAGCGAGGCCCCAGCCCCCCCATACCGTCTGCGTGTGGCGCGGTGGTCACTCGCACTTTCCCGCTCTCACTGCAGTCTCAACGCCAGAGGGCCTCAGGACAGGCGCTCGACCACCATGGCCATGCCCTGGCCGCCACCGACGCACATCGTCTCGATGCCGAAGGTCTTGTCGTGGTAGGCGAGGTTGTTCAGCAGCGTCGCGGTGATGCGTGCCCCGGTCATGCCGAACGGGTGTCCCAGCGCGATCGCACCACCGGAGACGTTGAGCTTGTCCTCGTCCATGCCGAGTTCGCGGGCCGAGCCGAGCACCTGGACTGCGAACGCCTCGTTGATCTCGTACAGGTCGATGTCGCTGATCGACATCTTCGCGTTGGCCAGCGCCTTCTTGACGGCCTCGATGGGGCCGAGCCCCATGATCTCCGGCGACAGGCCGGTGACACCCGTGGAGACGATGCGCGCCAGCGGCGTCAGGCCGAGCTCCTTGGCCTTGGTGTCGCTCATGATGATCACCGCGGCCGCGCCGTCGTTCAGCGGGCAGGCATTGCCGGCGGTGATCGTGCCGTTGGGCCGGAACACCGGCTTGAGCTGGCTGATCTTCTCGTAGGTGGTTCCGGCGCGGGGCCCGTCGTCGGTGCTGACGACGGTGCCGTCGGGCAGCGTCACCGGGGCGATCTCGCGGGCGAAGAAGCCGCTGTTGATCGCTTCCTCGGCGCGGTTCTGCGACCGCACACCCCAGTGGTCCTGGTCCTCGCGGCTGATGCCGGTGAATGCGGCGACGTTCTCAGCCGTCTGTCCCATCGCGATGTACACGTCGGGCAGCGCACCGTCCTCGCGGGGGTCGTGCCACTCGGTGGCGCCGGCGGCGGCCTGCTCGGTGCGGGCGACCGCGTCGTCGAACATCGGGTTCCTGGTGTCCGGCGCCCCGTCGGCCATGCCCTTGGCGAACCGTGACACCGTCTCCACGCCGGCGGAGATGAAGGCGTCGCCCTCGCCGGCCTTGATGGCGTGGAAGGCCATCCGGGTGGTCTGCAGCGACGACGAGCAGTACCGGTTGACCGTCGTGCCCGGCAGGAAGTCGTAGCCGAGTTCGACAGCGACGGCGCGGGCGATGTTGTACCCGGACTCCCCGGCGGGCTGGCCGCAGCCCATCATCAGGTCGTCGATGTCGCGCGGATCCAGCGCGGGCACCTTGTCCAGGGCCGCGCGGACCATCTGCGCGGCGAGGTCGTCGGGGCGCATCGAGACGAGCGAGCCCTTGTTGGCCCGACCGATCGGGGATCGGGTGGCGGCGACGATGACGGCTTCGGGCATGAGGGCTCCTAGAACTCGGGGACTGGGATCGGGAACGGATTCACAACGTGTGACCGAACCTAGCCCGCGCTCACCACGATCGGAGCGGGCACCCCGGTGGAACGCCGCCACAACCGGCTCAGCGCCGTGACCCGTGACAGCAGCGAACCGGAGTCGGCGGTGCGGGATTCCAGGGCTTCCTCGGGCGGCTCACCGCACACGAACTCACCCAGCTGATGGCACAGGGCCGGCAGCAGCTGCTTGGCCGCCAGGGCGTAGCCCGCCGCCGAGGGATGGAACATGTCCGACGAGAACAACACCTCGGGCGCCTGATAGAAGTGCGGGGCGAGCAGATCGGAGAACGGCACCGCCACCCCGCCTGCGGCCCGCACCGCGCCGGCCTGGGCGCGGGCCAACCGCAGGCCGCGGCTGCGCGCCACCCAGCGCAGCGGCTGCGGGATGGCCTTGATGACGCCGAAGTCGGGGCACGTTCCGACCACGACGACCGCCCCGCTGTCACGCAACCGGCGCACCGCACGGCCCACGCGGCGCGCCGACGGGCTGATGCCGTTGGGCTTGGTGATGTCGTTGGCGCCGATCATGATCACCGCCGCATCGGGCGGCGGGCCGGCGACGAACATCGCGTCGATCTGTCCGGACAGTCCCTTCGACGTGGCGCCGACGATCGCCTTGGTGCTCAATCGGATGCGCCGGCCCGATTCCTCGGCCAGGCCCCGCGCCAGCAGCACACCGGGCACCTCATCTGCGGTGGTGCACCCGTAGCCGGTGGCGGTGGAGTCGCCGAAGATCATCAGATGCAGGTCGAAGGGCACGCCGCGATGCCAGCGCTCGACCGGGCCGCCGCCGGGGCGGTAGACGCCGTCCGCCCGCGGCGGGATGTCCCACGATTTCGGGATGACCTGTCGGGCCTGGTCGGCCTGCCCGCTGAGCAGATTGCGGGCCCCGAGATACGCCGAACCCGTCGAAGCCAGGGTCGCCGCGGCTGCCAGCGCGATGGCGGAGCGGCGCGGCCTGCGAGGACCGGAGCGAGAAGCATTGCCTGTGCTGCCCACACCGCAAGTTTAGGGCCCGACGCGACGGAAAAGCGCCATGCACCGCGGGTGGCCGATCACAGTGCGGTATCGAGTCCGGCAACAAAAGTGTTTAACCGATTGTGATACTGGTTACAAATGGCAAGCTAAGTAACGAGCTAGTCTGAGTAACCCGGCTTATCCCGGCACTACGACGCTGTAGGAAGTGGTCGCGATGACGGCACCGAGTAAGGTTCCCGGCTCTGCCCGGGTTGGCATTGGGCCAGCTAGGACGCGTAAACCGCGTCGGTTTCCGGTCAGTGACGGCGCTCCCGTCGAAGTGGTCGAGGACGGACCCAGTCTCGCCGGTCGATTGATGAGTCTGGCGGCGATGATGACCATCAAGCCCACCTTGATGGTCGGCAGCTACGCTCCCCGGCTGCCCTGGCCGTGGG
This sequence comes from Mycobacterium sp. G7A2, assembly GCF_041902445.1. Lineage (NCBI taxonomy): Bacteria > Bacillati > Actinomycetota > Actinomycetes > Mycobacteriales > Mycobacteriaceae > Mycobacterium > Mycobacterium sp. G7A2. The sequence goes on from NZ_CP169251.1 coordinate 1,586,705, forward strand.
GTCTGGTTGATTTCGCCGCCCGCATCATGCGCCCGCCGGCCGGCACGGTGCGCGCGACCATCGGCCTGCCGCACTGCACGGCGCAGCTGGTCCGCGCGTCCGGGGTGCTGCCCGCCGACGGCAAGCGCAGCGTCATCTTGTACATGCACGGTGGGGCGTTCCTGACCTGCGGGGTGAACACGCACGGCCGGCTGGTGGCGGCGTTGTCGAAGTTCGCCGACAGCCCGGTCCTGGTGGTCAATTACCGGATGATCCCGAACCATTCGGTGGGGACGGCGCTCGACGACTGCTTCGATGCCTACCGGTGGTTGCGCGAAACGGGCTACGAGCCTGATCAGATCGTGCTGGCCGGTGATTCCGCGGGCGGGTACCTGTCGCTGGCGCTGGCGGAACGCCTGCTCGTCGAGGGTCTCGACGGCTACGAAGGCGAGACGCCGGCGGCCGTGGTCACGATGTCGCCCTTGTTCGAGATCGACAACGAGGGCCGGGCGGATCACCCCAACGTCCGCAGCGACGCCATGTTCCCGCACAAGGCGTTCCATGCGCTGGTCGAGCTGATCGAAGAGGCGGCCGCCAAGCGCATCGTCGACGGCGCGCCCGAGCAGATCTACGAGCCTCTCGACCACATCGAACCCGGCTTACCGCGCACTCTGATCCACGTGTCGGGATCGGAGGTGTTGCTCAGTGACGCGCGCAAAGCGGCGCGTCTGCTCGCCGCGGCCGGTGTCCCGGTCGAGATCCGGATCTGGCCAGGTCAGATGCATGTGTTCCAGTTGGGCGCGCCGGCGGTGTCGGAAGCGACCCGCTCGATCCGGCAGATCGGCGAGTACATCCGTGAGGCCACCTGGTAGCTGCGGAGCCGGCCTGGGACGATAGAGCCATGCGCATCGCCCGGCACATCAGTGAGCTCATCGGCCACACCCCGCTCGTGCAGTTGAACTCGGTCGTCACACCGGGGGCGGGCACCGTGGCGGCCAAGATCGAGTACCTCAACCCGGGCGGCAGTTCCAAGGACCGCATCGCGATCAAGATGATCGACGCCGCCGAGGCCAGCGGGGAGTTGCGGCCGGGTGGCACCATCGTCGAGCCCACCTCGGGCAACACCGGAGTCGGTCTGGCGCTGGTCGCCCAACAGCGCGGCTACAAGTGCATCTTCGTGTGCCCGGACAAGGTCAGCGGTGACAAGCAGAACGTGCTGCGCGCCTACGGGGCCGACGTCGTGGTGTGCCCCACCGCGGTACCGCCGGACCACCCCGACAGCTACTACAGCGTGTCCAACCGGCTGGTGGAGGAGATCGAGGGGGCCTGGAAGCCCGACCAGTACTCCAACCCGATGGGCCCGGCCAGCCACTACGAGACCACCGGCCCCGAGATCTGGGAGGACACCGACGGGAAGGTCACCCACTTCGTCGCCGGCGTGGGCACGGGAGGGACGATCACCGGTGCCGGGCGCTATCTCAAGGAGGTGTCCGGCGGTCGGGTGAAGGTCATCGGCGTGGATCCGGAGGGTTCGGTGTACTCCGGCGGCACCGGGCGGCCCTACCTGGTCGAAGGTGTCGGCGAGGATTTCTGGCCCTCGGCCTACGACCCGTCGGTCCCTGACGAGATCATCGCGGTGTCCGACGCGGACTCGTTCGACATGACACGGCGCCTGGCCCGGGAAGAAGCGCTGCTGGTCGGCGGCTCGTGCGGGATGGCCGTGGTGGCCGCCGTCCAGGTCGCCGAGCGGGCCGGGCCGGACTCGCTGGTGGTGGTGCTGCTGCCCGACGGCGGGCGGGGCTACATGTCGAAGATCTTCAGCGACGAGTGGATGTCGTCGTACGGCTTCCTGCGCAGCCGCCTGGACGGCACCGTCGAAGAGTCCACCGTCGGGGACGTGCTGCGGCGCAAGTCCGGCGCGCTGCCCGATCTGGTGCACACCCATCCGTCTGAGACGGTGCGTGACGCGATCGGAATCCTGCGCGAGTACGGCGTGTCGCAGATGCCTGTCGTCGGCGCCGAGCCGCCGGTGATGGCCGGGGAGGTCGCCGGCAGCGTCTCCGAGCGGGAGCTGCTCTCGGCCGTGTTCGAAGGCCGCGCCAAGCTCGCCGACGCCGTGGCCGAGCACATGAGCCCACCGCTGCCGTTGGTCGGCGCAGGTGAACTGGTCAGTAACGCCGCCAAGACGCTGCGGGACTGCGATGCGGTGATGGTGGTCGAGGACGGAAAGCCGGTGGGCGTCCTGACCCGGCACGACCTGCTGGGATTCCTGTCCGACGGCAACGTGCGCCGTTGACCCGATATGACAACCGGCGCCGGATGGCAATAGCCGCGCTGGCCCGTGCGTTCTCCTGATCGGCTCGCGGCCGTGAAACGCCGGTTCTAAGGTTTTTCTCAGGTAGTGTGAGCAGGCTCGTTCCCGTACGGAAGGCGTCGATGACCGCTCCGCCGCCGCCACCCGGCGGTCTCCGGCCCGTGCCGGCGTCGGTTGGCTTCGTGACCACGCCCGGCATGCCGGCGGGTTCCTCTGCCGACTCGTTCATCCCCTGGCGGACCCGCGTGTGCGCCTGGCTGCTCGACTACCTGCCCGTCTCTCTGCTGATCGGTATCGGCTGGGGGGTGCTGACGGCCACCCGCGAGACGACGTGCGTCGCCGACATCTACGAATACGATCTCGGCGAGTTCTGCAGGGCCGATGCGTCGACCGTCGGCAGAGTTTCGGCGCTTGCGGTGTTTCCCGTGCTGGCGCTGGCCTATCTGATCTGGAACCTCGGCTACCGGCAGGGTGTCACCGGTTGCAGCATCGGCAAGTCGATCATGGGTTTCCAGCTGATCGGCGAGAAGGACGGCCGGCCAATTGGTTTCGCCATGTCGCTGCTCCGGGAGTTCGGTCACCTGCTCCTGCTTGCGGCATGCGGACTGCTCTGGTTCGTCGCAGTGCTGTATCCCCTGTGGGATGCTAAGCGCCAGACCGTGGCGGACAAGATCATGTCAACTGTGTGTGTACCGCTTCCCACCGCCCACTGAGCGAAGGAGATCCGATGTCGGACAACCCATCACAGCCCGGCGGATACCCGCCCGAAGGGGCGTCGCAGCCGCCGCAGGGCGGTTACCCCCCGCCGCCGTCGGGTTCTCAGCCGCCGCAGGGCGGCTATCCGCCGCCCCCTCCGGGCGGTTACCCGCCTCCACCTTCGGGTTCCCAGCCACCGCAGGGCGGTTACCCGCCTCCGCCGCCGGGATCGCAGCCCACCCAGGGCGGATACCCGCCGCCCCCTCCGGGGGGTTACCCACCGCCTCCGCCGGGCGGCTACCCGCCGCCCCCTCCGCCCGGGAGTGGTTACGCGCCTCCGCAATCGGGCGGTTTTGCGCCTCAGCAACCGGGCGCCTTCGGGACCTCACCGCAGGGCTACCCGCCCCAGTCGCCGTCCTACAACGTGGGCGACGGCCTCAGCTGGGCGTGGAACAAGTTCACCAAGAACGCCGTGCCGCTGATTGTCGCCGCGCTGGTGCTCGGGCTCATCGTGATCGGCCTGCAGGCACTGATCAACGTCGTTCAGGCGTTGGTCTCACCCGGTGACACGAGCTATGTGTCCGACAGCAACGGCTTCTCGTTCTCCTACACCGCGACGGGCCCGGCCGGGGTTCTGGTCGCGATCATCGGATGGTTCCTGTCGTTGATCGTGACGGCGGCGATTCAATCGGCGTTCCTGGGCGGCGTCCTCGACATCGCCAACGGGCAAGAGGTGTCCATCGGGTCGTTCTTCCGCCCCCGCAACATCGGCAACGTCATCATCGCGGGTCTGCTCGTCGGCATCATCACCACGATCGGCTTCGTGCTGTGCATTCTGCCCGGGCTCGCTGCGAGCATCTTCCTGATGTTCACCATCATCGCCGTGCTCGATCGCAACATGTCGCCGGTGGACGGGCTGAAGTCCAGTTTCCAGACCGGCAAAGCGAACTTCGGAGGTGTGCTGCTCACCTGGTTGGCGGCCGTCGTCCTGGTGCTCGTCGGCGCGGTGCTGTGCGGTGTCGGCCTCCTGGTGACCGTGCCGGTGACGGCGCTGCTGCTGGTGTACGCGTACCGGGTGATGAACGGCGGCCTCGTCGCGCCGGCCACGCCGTAGCAGCGGGCGGGCGGTCTTCTGCACGGGGCACCTGACCCGGGTCGGGTCGACCGGGCGTCACGCATCGGTACGGTGCCGTCGTCGTCCGCAGGAGGCCACGTGAGGAGTTCGTCGAGAAACGCCTACTCGTCCTGGACGGTGCGCGCGGTCGCCTGGGTCATCGACGTGGTCCCGGTGGTGATCGCCTGGACGCTGTGGGAGGTCGTGGCGCTGGGCACCGCCGGCCGGGACTGCGTGTCCTTCGACGGTGGCGGCCTGAGTTGTTCGGCGACCAGTTCCCGCGCGGCCGACATGCTCCTCGGGGCGGTCGCGGTGCTCACCGTGGGCTATCTGGTGTGGAACTTCGGTGTCCGTCAGGGCACGCGCGGGTCGAGCATCGGCAAGTCGCTGATGAAGTTCACGGTGGTAGGTGAACGGACGTCGCAGCCCATCGGGGTCGGACGATCGGTGCTCCGCCAGCTGCTCCACGTGGTCGACGCCGTCCCCTGCTTTGCGGGGTACGCCCTGCCGCTGGTCGACACCAGGCGCCAGACGCTGGCGGACAAGGTGATGTCCACGGTGTGTGTGCCGGTCGCACCGCAGGCAGCGGATCGCCGGTGATCCGGCCATGCCGGGTGCCGCGGTTGCCCACCGCCGCCCGGTTCCGCGCCGGGCCGTCCCGGCTACCCTGATCGACCATGAGTGAGAAGCGCAGTGCAGCCGACCACTACCGCGCCTACGGTCCGGCCACCAAGGCCATCCACGCCGGGTATCGGCCGGATCCCGCCACCGGTGTGGTCAACGCCCCGATCTACGCGAGTTCGACGTTCGCCCAGGACGGCGTGGGCGGGCTGCGCGGCGGCTTCGAGTATGCGCGCACCGGCAACCCCACCCGCGCCGCGCTGGAGACGTCGCTGGCCGCGGTCGAACTCGCCGACTACGCCCGGGCGTTCAGTTCCGGGATGGCGGCCACCGACTGCGCACTGCGAGCGGTGCTGCGGCCGGGAGACCACGTCGTCATTCCCGACGACGCGTACGGCGGCACGTTCCGGCTGATCGACAAGGTGTTCACCCAGTGGGGGATCAGCTACACCGCGGTGGCGCTGTCGGACCTGGACGCGGTGCGTCAGGCCGTCACCCCCAGCACGAAGCTGATCTGGGTGGAGACCCCGACCAACCCGCTGCTGACGATCGCCGACATCGCGGGCATCTGCGCGGTGGCATCGGAGGCCGGCAAGGGCGAGGTGAAAGTGTTGGTGGACAACACCTTCGCCTCACCTGCGCTGCAGCAGCCGTTGCCCCTGGGTGCCGACATCGTGTTGCACTCGACCACCAAGTACATCGGCGGGCATTCCGATGTGGTCGGCGGAGCCCTGCTGACCAACGATGAAGCGCTCGACGACGCGTTCGCGTTCCTGCAGAACGGCGCGGGCGCGGTGCCCGGTCCCTTCGACGCCTATCTGACGATGCGTGGACTCAAGACACTGCCGCTGCGGATGCAGCGGCACAGCGACAACGCCGCGGCCATCGTCGAATTCCTGCAGGGCCACGCCGCCATCGACACCGTGCTCTACCCGGGGCTGGCGTCGCACCCGAACCATGAGGTGGCCGCGCGGCAGATGAGCGGGTTCGGCGGCATGGTGTCGGTCCGGCTGCGCGGGGGTCCCCAGGCAGCGCGCGACTTCTGTGCCCACACCGAGATCTTCATCCTCGCCGAGTCGCTCGGCGGCATCGAATCGCTCATCGAGTACCCCGGCGCCATGACACACGCCTCGACGGCGGGCTCGCAACTCGAGGTGCCCGACGATTTGGTGCGGCTCTCGGTCGGCATCGAGGACGTCGCCGACCTGCTCGGCGACATCGAGCAGGCGCTGGCCGCGCTGGCCTAGGGGTCCCGGCGGTCCAGCCCGAGGGCTGTCGGCACCCAAGCGGGCTGTCGGCAGCCAGGGGTCCGTCAGGTCAGCCGGGCCAGCGCCTGGCGGACGGCCGCCGCGGTCACCGCCAGGTTGACCTCCGCCACCGTCGTCGGGGATTCGTCGACCCAGCTGCCGCCGGCGATCTCCCCGGCGCGGGCGTGCACCCACCGCCAGCCGCGGTCGTTGAGACTGAGCAGCGTGCCCAGCCCGTCCACGGCGTGCAACAGCGTGATGACCGCCGCGGTCACCGGGGCCGGCGGGGTGCGGTCGAACAGCGCGCTCAGTACCGCCGTACGCGCCGGGCCCACCCGGTCGCGGGTGGTCAACGGCAGCATGTGACCGCGGCGGAGCGCGCTTCCGGTGTCGACGCGGCGGATCTGGCCCAGCTGCTCGAGGTGGGTTACCAGCCGGTCCTCGCTGTGTCGGCCCAGCTTCTTGATCGCGGTGTCGGGCCGCAGCGCCCGGGCGGCCAGCAGCTCGCGTCCCGGCCGGGTCACCGGGTCGAGCGGCGTCGCCGAGGCCAGCGCGACCAGCCGGCCGTCCGGAACCGGGTCACCGGGGACCGCTGGGCGGACATGTCCGGCATGCGCGAGATCGAGCAGAACGGCCGCGCCGAGGACGTGGTCACGGCGCGGCCGGTCCAGGCTCGGCTGCGCCGACGCGTTGTCCAGCAGCAGAAGGAAGAGATCTTCGGCGATGTGCCCCATGACGTGTAGGTCAGTCGCTGAGCAGGCCGGGCCCCGGCGGCCCGGGGGAGCCGGCCCGATCAGCCGGCCCGATCAGCCGGCCCGATCAGCCGGCCCGATCAGCCGTGGTAGGGCTCGGCGCTGACCAGCGTCACCTTGACGGTGTTGCCGTTGGGGACGGTGTAGGACCGCGATTCGCCGACCTTCGCGTCGATCAGGGCTCCACCGAGCGGCGAGTTGGGGGAGTAGACCTCCAGCTTGCCGTCGCTGACACCTTCCTGGCGGGTGGCGATCAGGAACGTCTCGGAGTCGGACTCGTCGTCGTCGTAGTAGACCTTGACCACCGAACCGGGCAGCGCGACGCCGGACTGGCTCGGCGCCTCGCCGACCTTGGCGTTGTTGAGCAACTCCTGCAGCTGGCGGATGCGGGCCTCCTGCTGGCCCTGCTCTTCGCGGGCGGCATGGTAACCGCCGTTCTCGCGCAGGTCACCCTCCTCGCGCCGGTCGTTGATCTCGGCGGCGATGACCGGGCGGTTGGCGATCAGCTGGTCCAGCTCGGCCTTGAGGCGGTCGTAGGACTCTTCGGTCAGCCAGGTCACCTGGGTGTCGGTCATGTCGTCGCGCTCCTGTCGTTGTTGCTTCCGCGCCTGTCGCGTAAGAAGGTCGTGACACGGCACCGGGAGCTGTCGTACGTGTATTGCCGCCACAGTCGCGTTCAACCAGAGCTCAGGCTCCGGCTGAGGACCCAATATGCAGCAATACACGGCTCCAGCAGGAACCGTGTATCGATCGATGATAGCACCGGGGGGATACCCGGACGTCACGATTTCGCTGTCGGCAGTTGGCCGGGTATCTGCTGCGTCAGCCGCCGACCAGGTAGGACGGCACCTCGGTGCCGCACCCGTAGACGTCCCCGACGACGGCCGGAGCGCTGGTTTTGACCAGGGTCGTCACCTGCACCGTCGACTCCTCGGCTGGAGGGACGAGCAGTTCGCGTCGTCCGGTCTCGGTGCCGTCGTAGGAGCGGGCCCGCACGATGCACACCACCGGCCGCGACGGGTCCTCGCGCGTGACGCTCATCGTCACCTCGATGGTCTGATCGTCGAGAACTCGGTAACCGCCGAGTTCGCCCTCCACCTCGGCGGACCCCAACCGGCTGAACGCCACCGCCGCGATCGCCACCCCGAGCACCACGACGAGCACGGTCAGCCCGATGGCGATCCAGCGCCGGGTGCGCCGGTCGAGGCGCTGACGCCCGTAGCGGGCTTCGGGACGTTCGATCATCTCGTTTTGCATGCCCGTCGGTCGGATGGGTGTACTAGGACTGGAACTATAAATCCAGTTGGCGCGGTTGCACCGTAGCGTGATTTCCAGCGCGACTGTCCTGCCAAGTGAACAGCTAAGAGGGAACAGGTTGACCGAACTGCGGTTGATGGCCGTACACGCGCACCCGGACGACGAGTCCAGCAAGGGCGCGGCGACGATGGCGCGCTACGTCGACGAGGGCGTGCGCGTCATGGTCGTCACACTGACCGGCGGCGAGCGTGGCGACATCCTCAACAAGGCGATGGACATCCCCGAGGTTCATGGCCGGATGCCGCAGATCCGTCGGGACGAGATGGCCAAGGCCGCCTCCATCCTGGGGGTGGAGCACCACTGGCTCGGTTTCGTCGACTCGGGGTTGCCCGAGGGTGACCCGCTGCCGCCGCTGCCGGAGGGCTGTTTCGCCCTCGAGCCGCTGGAGGTGCCGACCGAGGCGCTCGTGCAGGTGATCCGGGATTTCAAGCCGCACGTGATGACGACCTACGACGAGAACGGCGGCTATCCGCACCCCGACCACATCCGGTGCCACCAGGTGTCGGTCGCCGCCTACGAGGCGGCCGCCGACCACCGGCTGTATCCCACTGCCGGGGAGCCGTGGAACGTGCAGAAGCTGTACTACAACCACGGCTTCCTGCGTCAGCGCATGCAGGTGCTGCAGGACGAGTTCGTCCGACACGGGCAGGAGGGACCGTTCGCCAAGTGGCTGGAGAAGTGGGATCCGGATGACGATCTGCTCGGCAAGCGGGTGACCACGCGCATCGAATGTGCCAAGTACTTCGCCCAGCGTGATGAAGCGCTGCTGGCTCATGCCACCCAGATCGACCCGAACAGCTTCTTCTTCACCACCCCGCTGGAATGGCAGCATCGACTGTGGCCGACCGAGGAGTTCGAGTTGGCGCGGTCGCGGGTGCCGGTACGGCTGCCCGAGACCGATCTGTTCGCCGGAATCGAGGGACGGTGACGAAGAGCTGTGAGTGATCTGTTGACGCTGGGCGTCGAGCTGACGACCGGTCTGTTGGCCCAGGACGGACCGCGCCAGACCGGGCCGGATTTCGGCAAGGCCAGCCCGGTCGGCCTCATCGTGGTGATCCTGCTGCTGATCAGCGTCTTCCTGTTGGTGTGGTCGATGAACAAGCACCTGCGCCGGCTGCCGAAGTCCTTCGGTGACGATGATCCGCAGAACACCGGGTCGGCTGAGGACTCCAACCGCGACCCGCACTGAGGCCGATGTCCAACGCCCTGGCTTCGGCGACCAGTCCCTACCTGCGCCAACACGCCGAGAACCCGGTGCACTGGCAGGAGTGGTCCGGTGCGGCGCTGGCCGAGGCAGCCCGGCGCGACGTGCCGATCCTGCTGTCCGTCGGTTACGCGGCGTGTCACTGGTGTCATGTGATGGCGCACGAGTCCTTCGAGGACACCGAGGTGGCCGAAGCGATGAATGCGCAGTTCGTCTGCATCAAGGTCGATCGCGAGGAACGCCCCGATCTCGACGCGGTGTACATGAACGCCACGGTGGCGTTGACCGGTCAGGGCGGCTGGCCGATGACCTGTTTCCTCACCCCGGATGGTCGGCCCTTCTTCTGCGGCACCTATTACCCGAAGCCGGCCTTCCTGGAGCTGCTGGCCGCGGTGGCGCAGACGTGGCGCACCCGCCGGTCCGAGGTCGAACAGGCCGGCGACCACATCAGTGCCGAACTGCGAGCCATGGCTTCCGGACTTCCGGGTGGGGGCCCGCCGGTCGAGCCGCAGCTGTGTGACCGGGCCGTCGCGGCGGTGCTCGCCGACGAGGACACCGTCCATGGTGGTTTCGGCGCGGCCCCCAAGTTCCCACCCTCGGCCCTGCTGGAAGCGTTGCTGCGCAACCACGAACGCACTGCAGACCCCGCTCCGCTGGCCGCGGTGCAGCGCACCTGTTCGGCGATGGCCCGCGGTGGTCTCTACGACCAGTTGGCCGGCGGTTTCGCCCGCTACAGCGTCGACGCCGCCTGGGTGGTGCCGCACTTCGAGAAGATGCTCTACGACAACGCCCAGCTGTTGCGGGTCTACGCGCACTGGGCGCGTCGCAGCGGTGACCCGTTTGCGCATCGGATCGCCAGCGAGACAGCATGTTTCATGCTCGACGAGCTGCGTGCCGACGGCATGTTCGTGTCGTCGCTGGACGCCGACGCCGCAGGGGTCGAAGGCCTGACGTACAGCTGGACCGTCGATCAGCTCCACGAGATTCTGGGCGTCGACGACGGAGACTGGGCGGCAACGCTTTTCGGTGTGACATCCACGGGCACGTTCGAGCGCGGCGCGTCGGTGCTGCAGTTGCGCGGCGACCCCGCGGATCCGGTCCGATTCGACCGGGTGCGGGCGGCGCTGCTGGCGGCTCGGGCGCAGCGGCCGCAACCCGGCCGCGACGACAAGGTGGTGACCGCGTGGAACGGTCTGGCGATCACGGCTCTGGTGGAGGCGGGGTTCGCGTTGCGGCGCCCCGCTCTGCTGGCAGCGGCCGCCGACTGCGCGCGCTCGGTGCTGGATCTGCATGTCGTCGGTGGGCGGCTGCGCCGCGCCAGCCTGGGCGGCGTGGTGGGCGCGAGCGCGGCCATCCTCGAAGACCACGCCGCGCTGGCCGCCGGGCTGATGACGCTCTATCAGGCGCAGTCCGAACCCCATTGGCTCGACGAGGCGATGGCGCTGCTCGACGTCGCGCTCGACCACTTCGCCGATCCCGCCCGGGACGGTCGCTGGTTCGACGTCGCCGACGACGCCGAGCAGTTGGTGTCGCGGCCCGCCGACCCGCTCGACGGCGCCACCCCGGCCGGCGCGTCGCTGATGGCCGAGGCACTGCAGATGGCGGCGCACCTGGCCCCGGGCGGGCCGGCCGAAAGGTACGCCGCGGCAGCGGAGGCCACAGTGGCCGGCGCGGCGGTGGTGCTCGACCGCGCCCCGCGCTCGGGCGGGCACTGGCTGGCTGTCGCCGAGGCAGCGGTGCGCGGGCCGATCCAGATCGCCGTCGCGTGCGACTCGGCCGACTCGGCGTTGCTGGCGGTCGCCCGGGCCGTTGCCCCCGGTGGGGCGGTGGTGATCGGCGGCCCGGCGGGATCCACCGAATTGCTGCGGGAGCGCCCCCGCGTCGGCGACGCGGACGCGGCATACATCTGCCGGGGACGGACCTGTGACCTCCCGGTCACCACCGCCGAGGATCTGGCTGCCGCGCTCGGAGGCTCCGTGTAGCGTGGCCGCACATGAGCTTCGAGCCCGATGTCCTGCAAGGTTTCGTCCAGCGCTACCTCGACACCGCCGCCCGTGGTAACGCCGACGACGTGGCCGCCCTCTACGCCGAGGACGCCACGCTCGAGGATCCCGTCGGCGGCGGCGAAGTGCACATCGGGCGTCAGGCCATCGCCGGGTTCTACAAGGTGATGGAAGGCGCGGAGGTCACGACCGAGCTGCTGTCGTTCCGTGCCGGCGGGCACGAGGCGGCGTTCATGTTCGCCATCACCGTCGGCGGTGCGATGCGTATCGAACCCATCGAGGTGATGACGTTCGACGGCGACGGCATGATCACGTCGATGAAGGCCTACTGGGGCCCGCAGAACGTCACCCAGCTCTAGCGAATTCGGCGCGTTCGGCGCCACCGGCGGTGCTTCAGCGCGCCCGATTCGCTCAGAAGACGGCGAACCACATCGCGATGTAGTGGCAGATCGCCGCAACCGCGGTGCACGCGTGGAAGAACTCGTGATGCCCGAACGTGGTCGGCCACGGATTGGGCCACTTCAGGGCGTAGAGCACGCCGCCGATGCTGTACAGCGCTCCGCCGACGATCAGCAGCACCACTGCGGCCACCCCGGCGCCGTGGGTGATCGGGCCGATGAACCAGACCGCCACCCAGCCCAGCAGGATGTACAGCGGGACCCCCAGCCAGCGCGGCGACGACGGCCACAGCATCTTGAGCGCCACCCCGGCCAGCGCGCCGCCCCAGACGATCCAGAACAGCACCATTCCGTCGGTCTCGGGCAGCGCCAGCAACGCGAACGGGGTGTAGCTGCCCGCGATGAACACGAAGATCATCGAGTGGTCGGCGCGCTTCATCCAGGTGCGCGCCGTCGTCGAGGTCCAATGCACCCGGTGATAGGTGCCGCTGACGGCGAACATCGCCACGATGGTCAGCGTGTAGATCAGCGTGGCGATCCCGGCACGGAAAGACTCCAGCGACCACGACACCGCGACCAGCGTGGCGCCGCAGATGACCGAGATGACCGCGGCGTACACGTGAATCCAGCCGCGTAACCGTGGCTTGCCCAGGAATTGCGCAACGCCTTCGACGACCGCCTCGGGCAGATCCTCGGGCTCTCGCGGGGTATCGGCGGTACCCCGTGGATCGACAGATGTCGGCACGTCACCTCCGCTGACTGGCATTGGGTTTCCCCGCCTCACAGTAGTCTGGACCATCGTGGACCTCATTCCGCGGCGACTCAAGGAGCCGATGTACCGGCTCTACGAGATGCGGCTGCGTCAGGGGCTGGCACCAGCGAAATCCGAGCTGCCCCGCCACATTGCGGTGCTGTGTGACGGCAACCGGCGCTGGGCGCGTGAGCTCGGCCACAACGACGTCAGCTACGGCTACCGGGCCGGTGCACACAAGATCGCCGAGATGCTGCGCTGGTGTCACGAGGCGGGCATCGAGATGGCCACCGTGTACCTGTTGTCCACCGAGAACCTGCAGCGCGACCCGCAGGAACTGGCATCGCTGATCGAGATCATCACCGAGGTCGTCGAGGAGATCTGCGCCCCGGCGAACCAGTGGAGCGTGCGAACCATGGGTGATCTCGAGCTGCTCGGAGAGGAACCGGCCCGCCGGCTGCGTGACGCGGTGCAGTCCACCGACGGCAACGGCGGCGCCTTTCACGTCAACGTCGCCGTCGGGTACGGCGGCCGGCAGGAGATCGTCGACGCGGTCCGAGGGCTGCTGGCCAAGGAGCTGGCCAACGGCGTCTCCGGGGAGAAGCTGATCGAAGCCGTTACCGCCGAGGCCATCTCGGAGAACCTCTACACCTCGGGCCAGCCCGACCCGGACCTGGTCATCCGCACGTCGGGGGAGCAGCGGCTGTCCGGCTTCCTGCTGTGGCAGAGCGCCTACTCGGAGATGTGGTTCACCGAGGCGTACTGGCCGGAGTTCCGCCGGGTGGATTTCCTGCGAGCGCTGCGCGACTACAGCGCCAGGCATCGACGCTACGGGCGCTGAGGACGGCGGTCGTGGTTGCGCTCTCCGGATTGGTCTTCGCACTGAGCTGGTGGCTGGGGCTGTATCTGCTGGCGCGCGACCCCCGCAAGCCGGTCCTGGTGCTCGCCGCGGTCGGACTGACCAGCTTCGCGCTCGTGGTGGCACTGGATGCGGTCCGGCTGGTGAGCCAGTCTGCGCTGCTGAGTCGTGTCGAGATCTATCTGGTCGCGCTGCCGGGCCTCGCGTGGCTCGCGGTACTGCTCGAACTGTCGCGCCCGCGCGACAGCTGGCGCGGCCGGGCCGGGCCCGCGGGGCTCGTCGCGGCCGTGGCCGCCGTGGCGGTGACGGGTGCCGCGCTCGCCGGCGACGTCGACGGCCCGTTGCGGCTCGGGCACTGGGTCATGTTCGCCGCACTGTCGGTACCGGTGCTGGCCGCGCTGATCCACGCCGTGGCCCGGCGTGCGCAGCCCCGCCCGGTGGTGGGCTTCGTCATCGTCGCGACGTTGTTCTTCGCGCTGGGCAACGCGATCCTGATCATCCCGCTCGGGCTGGTGCCCAGTTGGCTGGCGTTGGCCTCGACCGGCGTCGACATCGCACTGCTCGGGGTGGCGGTGGCCATTGGAGACGCCTTCGACGAGGGACATGCGCTGCGCAAGGACATGTTGCGGTCGTTCGCCGGGACGACGCTGGCCGCGGTGCTGTTCGGCGGGCAGGTGCTCATCGGGATCGCGGTGGCCGGGAGCAGCACCACGCTGACGGTGCTGCTGTTCACCAGCCTCGGTGTGGCGATCGCGATCAACGTGCTCGCCGATCCGCTGGCCGGGCTGCTCGACCGGCTCGCCTTCTCCCGCTCACCGGAACTGCGTGCCGACCGGGCGGCGTTGCGTGGCACCGAGGCGGCGTTGCCGCGGCGCTCAGCCAGCCCGCTGGACAACATGGACTCCGAGACCTTCGTCCGGGTCACCCGGCGCGCTCTCGGGCACTACGGCGATCTGTCCAAGCTGGTCGCCAGCCCGTTGACCGCACTGCCGGTGATCGACGAGCGGTTGGCCCGTCGCGGCGCGCCCGATCAGCCGCTGGAGCGGGCCAACGAGCTCAGGGCTCTGCTGGCCGAGCGGATCGCCGGCCTCAAGCCGCGCGACGGCGGTGAGTTCGGCACCACCGAACAGTGGCGGCACTACAACTCGCTGTACTTCCCGTACGTCGTCGGGGTGCGGGCCTACGCACAGAACGCGACAGCGGCCGGACTTGACCCGGTGGCCCGCCAGGCGTGGCAGTGGTTGGTCACCGACGTGCCGCAGCGGTCGCTGCACAACTGGCAGAACGCGGCCGCGCGGGTGATCGCCACGGACCTGCGCAGCAACCTCGTCTCCACCCGCTGAGTGCGGCCGAGGTGCCGCTGACCTGCGGTTGGCAGCAACTGGCAGCAGACGGTGTCGATCTGGCAGCGGTCTCGGCGAACCATCGCAGACATGACCGCCTTCACCACCGGTACCGTCCCGGTCTCCTCGGGCGCCGATGACCAACTCCTGCGATTCGCGCTGCGCGCCGACGCGACACTGTGCGCCGGGCTGGGCCTGTTCGTCGCGATGGCCGCGGACGCGCTGGCCCCGCTGACGGGGCTGACCGCGACCACCGGGTGGCTCTTCGGCGCCGCCCTGGTCGGCTACGGTGCACTGCTCTACACCGTTACCCGGGTGCGCGCCGTGCGCCGCGTCGGGCAGGCCGTGCTCGCCGGCAACGTCGCGTTCGCCGGTGGGGCCGCACTCGTGCTCGGCGCCGGCTGGTTGCCGCTGACCGGATTCGGCGTGGCCGCCGCAGCGGTGTTCGTCGTGCTCACGCTCGGCTTCGCCGGGTTGCAGTACCTCGGGGTGCGCCGTCTGGCGTGACCCCCTCATGACTGGTCCGGGGCCGGCCCGCAAGAGGTTACGGCGTCGGCCCCGGTACCGGTCCACCAGCAGATCGCACCCCGCGATCAGACCCCGCAACTCACACTCCGAAAGGAACAATCCGCATGACCGCCACCACCCACACCTCGCACTCCACCGACTCGCTGCTGCGCTTCGCCATGCGCGCCGACGCTGTGATCAGCGGCCTGACCGGCGTTGCGCTGCTGCTCCTGGCTCCGCGGGTCGCCGAGTGGTCGGGCACCACGCCGACCGTCGAATACGCGACGGGCGCCTTCTTCGTGGTCTTCGGCATCGCGGTGCTGGCTCTGGCTGCGCGCCCGGCCGTTCGGACGTCCGGTGTGGTCCTGGCCGTCGGAAACGCACTGTTCAGCGTGCTCACCGTGGTGGTGGTGCTCGCCGATGTGTGGCCGCTGACCACGACCGGTGTGGTGCTGGTCCTGGGCACCGGTGTCTACACGCTGGTCATGGCCGAATTGCAGTACCAGGGCGTGCGGCGGATCGCCAAGGCCTGACTTCAGACCGCCACGACCTGACCGTCGATGGCCGGCGCCTGACCACAGGCCGGCGGGGCCGGACTACAGCTTGCGCAGGCGTAGCCGGTTGATCGAGTGGTCGGCGTCCTTGCGCAGCACCAGCGTGGCGCGGGGCCGCGTCGGCAGGATGTTCTCGATCAGATTGGGCCGGTTGATCGAGTGCCAGATGTCGCGTGCGGCGAACATCGCCTGCTCATCCGACAGCGTCGAGTAGTGGTGGAAGTGCGAGGCCGGGTCGGCGAACGCGCCGGCGCGCATCGACAGGAACCGGGAGATGTACCACTCCTCGATGTCCTCGATGCGCGCGTCGACGTAGACCGAGAAGTCGAACAGGTCCGAGACCATCAGCGCGGGTCCGGTCTGCAGCACGTTGAGCCCCTCGAGGATCACGATGTCGGAGCGCTCGATGATCTGCTTCTCGCCGGGGACGATGTCGTACAGCAGGTGGGAGTAGACGGGTGCGCACACCGCGTCGGCGCCGGACTTGACGGCGGTGACGAAGCGCATCAGCGCCCGCCGGTCGTAGCTTTCCGGAAAACCCTTGCGATGCATGAGGTTGCGGCGTTGCAGCTCGGCGTTCGAGTAGAGGAAACCGTCGGTGGTCACCAGGTCGACGCGCGGGTGATGCTCCCAGCGGGCCAGCAGCGCCTGCAGCACACGCGCGGTGGTGGACTTGCCGACTGCGACGCTGCCGGCGACACCGATGACGAACGGCACCGGCCGGTCCGGGTTCTGCACCGGCTCGCCGAGGAACTCGGCGGTCGCGGCGAACAGCGCCTGGCGGGCCGCGACCTGCAGGTGGATCAGACGCGCGAGCGGCAGGTAGACCTCTTCGACCTCGAGCAGGTCGATCTTCTCGCCGAGGCCCCGCAGCTTGACCAGTTCGTCCTCGGTCAGTTTCAGCGGAGTGGACATTCGGAGTGCACGCCATTGCGTTCGGTCGAATTCCACGTAGGGGCTGGGTTCGCTCAGCCGCGCCATGCGCACAGTCTTGCAGCTACCGTGGGGCGGCATGGACCCTGGTATCCCTTCGCCAGCTCCGACCGGCCTGATCGAGGAGTACCTGAAACTCGGATTGCGCTTCGACCGGATCGAGGAAGGCTACGTCGACGCGTTCACCGGTGACCCCGCCCTGCGGCGCGGTGTGGCTGCCGAAGCGCGACCCGAGCCCGCCGAGCTGGTTCGCCAAGCCGAACGTCTGCAGGCTGAGCTGCCCGCCGGGCTCGACGAGCCGCGGGCAGCGTTCGTCGGTGCGCACCTGCGGGCGCTGGCCTGCGCCGCGCGCAAGTTCGCCGGTGAGCAGGTCGGGTTCGTCGACGAGGTCGAGGCGTATTTCGACGTGCGGATCGGCAAGGGCGACCCGGATCGCTACGCCCACGCCCACGCCCGGCTCGACGAGGCGCTCGGCGGCAGAGGACCGCTCGCCGAGCGGATCGCGGCCCACCGGTCTGCCGAGGAGATCCCGCCGGCACGGCTCGAAGAGTGCATCCACGCGTTCTCCAGCGCGCTGCGCGACCGGGTCCGGGCGACGTTCCCGCTGCCGGCCCGCGAGACCATCACCTACGAGGTGGTCACCGACAAGCCGTGGTCGGGATTCAACTACTACCTCGGCGACTACCGATCCACCGTCGCCGTCAACGCCGACCTCAAACAGCAGATGTCGAACCTGCCGAGGTTGGTGGCCCACGAGTCCTACCCCGGCCACCACACCGAGCACTGCCGCAAGGAAGCCGGGCTGGTCGAGGGCAGAGGGCAGGCCGAGCAGACGATCTTCCTGGTCAACACCCCGCAGTGCCTGATGGCCGAGGGGCTGGCCGACCTCGCGTTGTATGCCGCCGTGGGGTCGGGCTGGGGCGCGTGGGCGAGCGACATCTACGCCGATCTGGGCCTGCGTTTCGACGGCCAGCGTGCCGAAGCGATCTCGGAGGCCACAGCCGCACTGGCCGATGTGCGCCAGGACGCCGCGCTGATGCTGCACGACGAGCACCGCGACGTCGACGAGGTGGTCGCGTTCCTCAAGAAGTGGCTGCTGGTCAACGACGAACGCGCACGTCAGATGCTGCGTTTCCTGTCCTCGCCGCTGTGGCGCGCCTACACCAGCACCTACGTCGAGGGTTACCGCCTGCTGCGGGGCTGGCTGGATGACAGGCCGGCCGGGGTCGACCTGACCGAACGGTTCACCAGGCTGCTCGACGAGCCGCTGATCCCGTCGTCGCTGCGGGCCGCCTGAGCTTTTCCGCGCCGAGACGACCGCGAACGTGCATTCCCTGTCGTGATGAGGCCAGCGTCGCTACCGTGTGTGCACTCTCGCGGCACGGGACTTCTCAACGCGGCTCCTCCGTCGCCGCTTGATCGTCGCCCCGACTAGGTCCGATGGTCGGGACTCCTCAACGCGGCTCCTCCGTCGCCGCTTGATCGTCGCCCCGACTAGGTCCGATGGTCGGGACTTCTCAACGCGGCTCCTCCGTCGCCGCTTGATCGTCGCCCCGACTAGGCTCGAGGGCATGAGTGCTGAGTCCATCACCGCCGGTCTGGGTGCCGAGTACGCCGCCACCGCGAGCGAGGCCTACCGGGCTGCGCTGCAGGTCATCGAGAGCGTGGAACCGCGTATCGCCGACGCGACCCGCAAAGAGCTTGCCGATCAACGCGACTCACTGAAGCTGATCGCCAGCGAGAACTACGCCTCACCGGCCGTGCTGCTGACGATGGGGACCTGGTTCTCGGACAAGTACGCCGAGGGCACCATCGGGCATCGCTTCTATGCGGCCTGCCAGAACGTCGACACCGTCGAAGCGCTGGCCGCCGAGCATGCCCGCGAGCTGTTCGGCGCCCCGTACGCCTACGTGCAGCCACACTCGGGCATCGACGCCAACCTGGTCGCCTACTGGGCGATCCTGGCGACCCGGATCGAGGCTCCGGGCCTGGCCGAGATGGGCGCCAAGCACGTCAACGATCTGTCCGAAGCGGACTGGGAGACGCTGCGCAACTCGATGGGCAACCAGCGGCTGATGGGGATGTCGCTGGACACCGGCGGACATCTGACCCACGGATTCCGGCCGAACATCTCGGGCAAGATGTTCCATCAGCGCCAGTACGGAACGGACCCCACCACGGGGTTCATCGACTACGACGCGGTCGCCGCGGCAGTGCGCGAATTCAAGCCGCTGGTGCTGGTCGCGGGTTACTCGGCCTACCCCCGACGGGTCAACTTCGCCAAGATGCGTGAGATCGCCGACGAGGTGGGCGCCACCTTCATGGTCGACATGGCGCATTTCGCCGGTCTGGTCGCGGGCAAGGTGTTCACCGGCGACGAGGATCCGGTGCCGCACGCCCACGTCGTGACGACGACGACCCACAAGTCGCTGCGCGGCCCGCGGGGCGGTCTGGTGCTGGCCACCGAGGAGTACGCCCCGGCGGTCGACAAGGGCTGCCCGATGGTGCTCGGCGGCCCGCTGTCGCACGTGATGGCCGCCAAGGCCGTCGCGCTGGCCGAAGCCCGCCAACCGGCCTTCCGGCAGTACGCCCAAGCCGTCGCCGACAACGCGCAGGCTCTCGCCGACGGGTTCGTCAAGCGGGACGCCGGCCTGGTCACCGGCGGCACCGACAACCACATCGTGCTGCTGGACGTCACGTCGTTCGGTCTCACCGGCAGGCAGGCCGAGTCGGCGCTGCTGGATTCGGGCATCGTCACCAACCGCAACGCCATCCCCGCCGATCCCAACGGCGCCTGGTACACCAGCGGCATCCGGTTCGGCTCGCCCGCGCTGACCACCCGCGGGTTCGGCGCTGACGAGTTCGATCGGGTCGCCGAGCTCGTCGTCGAGGTGCTGAGCAACACCCAGCCGGCGGCGGGGCCCAACGGCCCGTCCAAGGCGAAGTACATCCTGGGCGAGGGCACCGCCGATCGGGTGCGCGCCGCGGCGGCCGAGCTTCTCGACGCCAACCCGCTGTACCCCGGCCTGACCCTCTGAGGCGCGCCGCGACACGAGTGCGGGAATTTTACGATTCCCACAGAATTGGGTTACTGTAACTGCATGGCACAGAAACCTGTCGCTAACGCGTTGACCCTGGAACTCGAGCCCGTCGTTCTGCAGGAGTTGCGGCGGCACCTCGACACCGAGGACATCTGGTACGCCCATGACTACGTGCCCTTCGACAAGGGCGAGAACTTCGCGTTCCTCGACGGCAAGGACTGGGACCCGTCCCAGGTCACGCTGCCCAAGCACGTCACCGACGCCCTCGAGATCCTGCTCATCACCAAGGACAACCTCGCCGGCTACCACCGCGAACTCGTCGAGCACTTCATCCTCGAGGACAAGTGGGGCCGCTGGCTGGGGCGCTGGACCGCCGAGGAGCACCTGCACGCCATCGCGTTGCGCAACTACCTGGTGGTGACCCGCGAGGTCGATCCGGCCGCCAACGAGGACGTGCGCGTGGAGCACGTGATGAAGGGCTACCGCGCGGACTCCTACAGCCAGATCGAGACTCTGGTCTTCATGGCCTACTACGAGCGCGCCCACGCGGTGTTCTGCCGCAACCTGCAGGCGCAGCTCTCCGAACCGGTGCTGGCGGGGCTGGTCGGGCGGATCGCCAAGGACGAGGAACGTCACGAGGAGTTCTTCGCCAACCTGGTCGCACACTGCCTGACCTACAGCCGGGACGAGACGATCGATGCCATCGCGGCGCGCGCCGCGGCGTTGGACGTCGTGGGCGGAGACATCGATGCCTACCGCGACAAGATCGAGGTCGTCGCCGAGGCCGGCATCTTCGACAAGGCGGCGCTGGCCCGCGTCATCGCCGACCGGATCGCTGCGTGGGGACTGGCCGACGAACCGCGTCTGGCACAGTTCATCAGCTCGTAACGCGCACGCCGTTTCGTCTCGGCGCGCCTGTCGGGCGCGGGTGACGCACCGGGAGTAGCGTCGGTTCCGATGGCTAGCGAAATGCTCTGCTGTCCGGGCGGTCCACATCGTTTCGACACGACTTCGACACGACAAGGGACCGGCCCCGGTCCTGAGGCCGCTGTGTGTCCACCGGATGAGTTCGTGTGGGGTCACATGAACATGGATGCCCCAGGAGCGTTCCGTGACTGATCGCCGGACCTATGTGCTCGATACCTCTGTGCTGCTGTCCGATCCCTGGGCAATCATGCGGTTCGCCGAACACGAGGTGGTGGTTCCGCTCGTCGTGATCAGCGAGCTCGAGGCCAAGCGGCACCATCACGAACTGGGCTGGTTCGCCCGGCAGGCGCTGCGGCTGTTCGACGACCTGCGCCTCGAGCACGGCCGTCTCGACCAGCCGATCCCGGTGGGGGACGACGGCGGCACCCTGCACGTCGAGCTCAACCACAGTGACCCCTCGGTGTTGCCTGCCGGCTTCCGCAACGAGACCAATGACTCGCGCATCCTGACCTGTGCGGCCAACCTGGCGGCCGAGGGTAAGCGGGTCACGTTGGTGAGCAAGGACATTCCGCTGCGCGTCAAGGCCGGCGCGGTGGGTCTGGCGGCTGACGAGTACCACGCTCAGGACGTCGTCACCTCCGGGTGGACCGGTATGGCCGAACTGGACGTCGCCAGCGAGGACATCGACGGGTTGTTCGCCGACGGCGACGTCGACCTCGAAGCCGCCCGCGATCTGCCTTGCCACACCGGAGTCCGGTTGTTGGGCACCAACTCTCACGCTCTGGGGCGTGTCAACGCCGACAAGCGCGTGCAGGTGGTCCGCGGTGACCGCGAAGCCTTCGGCCTGCGCGGGCGTTCCGCCGAGCAGCGGGTCGCGCTCGATCTGCTGCTGGACGAATCCGTGGGCATCGTGTCGCTGGGCGGCAAGGCCGGCACCGGCAAGTCGGCGCTGGCCTTGTGCGCCGGTCTCGAGGCGGTGCTGGAACGGCGCACTCAACGCAAGGTCGTCGTCTTCCGCCCGCTGTACGCCGTCGGCGGGCAGGACCTGGGCTACCTGCCCGGCAGTGAGAGCGACAAGATGGGGCCATGGGCCCAAGCCGTGTTCGACACCCTGGAAGGTCTGGCCAGCCCGGCGGTGCTGGAGGAGGTCCTGTCCCGCGGGATGCTCGAGGTATTGCCGCTGACCCACATCCGCGGTCGTTCGCTGCACGACTCGTTCGTCATCGTCGACGAAGCGCAGTCGCTGGAGCGCAACGTGCTGTTGACGGTGTTGTCGCGGCTGGGGACCGGTTCGCGCGTGGTGCTGACCCACGACGTGGCGCAGCGCGACAACCTGCGCGTGGGCCGGCACGACGGGGTGGCCGCGGTGATCGAGAAGCTCAAGGGGCACCCACTGTTCGCGCACATCACGCTGCTGCGCAGCGAGCGTTCGCCGATCGCGGCGCTGGTGACGGAGATGCTCGAGGAGATCGGGCTGCCCTGAGCGGCGAATCCGGCGCGAAACGCGACACCGTGGGTGCCTGGGCGCGCCGGATTCGCAGAGGGTTGCTCGCCGTGGCGCTCGCGGCGGCGGTCGCGCCGGCCCCGATGGCGGCGGCCCAGCCCGTCGACTGTGCGGCGGTCAAGTGTGTGGCGCTGACGTTCGACGACGGGCCGGGCCCCTACACCGACCGGTTGCTGCAGATCCTCGGTGAGCACCACGCTCGGGCGACGTTCTTCCTGATCGGGGACAAGGTGGCCGCCGATCCGGCCGCGGCGGCGCGGATCGCCGGGGCGGGGATGGAGATCGGCAACCACACCTGGTCGCACCCCGACATGACGACGTTGTCGCCGCAGGAGATCGCCGCGCAATTCGCGGGCACCAGCGACGCCATCGAGGCGACCACGGGGCAGCGGCCCACGCTGGCCCGCACCGGCGGCGGCACCATCGACGACGCGGTGCTGGCCGAGGCGAAACGGCAGGGGCTGGCGGTGATCAATTGGGACGTCGTGCCGTTCGACTGGATCAACGACGCCGATGTCTCAGCCACCCGCGAAGTCCTGCTGCGTCAGATCAGGCCCAACTCGGTGGTTCTTCTTCACGACACGTTCGCCACCACGGTCGACGTGGTAGCCGAATTCCTCCCGGTTCTCGAGGCGAACGGCTACCACCTGGTGACGGTCACCGAGATGCTCGGTCCGCGCCCACCGGGCAGCCTCTACGGGGGTCGGGACAACGGCCCGCCGGCAGACGAACTCGTCGACGCCGCGGGCTAGCGCAGTCAGCCTGCGCCGGGAAGCAACGGTTTCACCCGGTTGACGAGCTCGTTGATCGACAGCGCCACGAACAGCAGCGCGCACAAGGCCAGCAGCGAGTTCGACAGCCAGCCGTTGCGCCAGCGGGCCGGCACCTCGGTGTGCGGCAGCGCACCGTCGCGGCGCTTGTTCAACAGCACCAGCAAGGTGATGGCGAGAAACGGCATGAACAGCGCGCCGAGAACGCCGTAGGTGATCACCAGCGCCTGCGGCTCGTCGAGGAACAGCAGCACCATCGGCGGGAACGTGAGCCACAGCAGGTAGGACTTGAACAGCTTTCCGCCCGTGCGGGTGTCGGGGTGGCCCGACGGCAGTCCCCGCAAATTACCGACGAAGTCGGCGAACAGCAGGCTCACCCCGCTCCAGACGCCGATGAGCGACGAGAACGACGCCGACCAGAAACCCAGCAGGAACACCTTGCCGAACCAGTCGCCGTAGCGGTCGTCGAGGACGTTGGCCAGGTCCAGCAGGCCGCGGTCGCCGGTGGCGACCGCGACGTTGGCCGAGTACAACAACTCGGCCCCCACGATGAGCATCGCGACCACGAAGATGCCGGTGACCAGGTAGGCCACGCCGTTGTCGATGCGCATCACCTTCATGAATCGTGGTGCATACCAGCCTTTTTCCCGCAGCCAGTAGCCGTAGGCGGCGAGCGTGATCGTGCCGCCCACGCCGCCGGCGAGCGCCAGCGCGTAGAGCACCGAACCCTCCGGAAGGATCGGGCGCAGCCCCAGCAGGATCTGACCGACGTTGGGCACCGCGACGATCGCCGCGCCGACGACGGTGACGAACATGACGCCGACCAGCACCGCGATGACCTTCTCGAAGGCCAGGTAGCTGCCGAACCACACCATCGCCAGACCGATGAGGCCCGAGATCATCGCGACCCAACGCAACTCCAGGCCGGGGAACAGCGTGATGATCGGCAGCGCCGACGACGACATCGCGGTGGCGCCGTAGACGAACCCCCAGATGACGATGTACGGCGCGAAATACCAGGTGGTCCAGCGGCCCAGGCTGCGCCAGCCCTCGAAGATGCTGCGCTCGGTCGCCAGCGAGTAGCGGCCGGCCGCCTCGACGAGGATCACCTTGAGGATCGCCCCCAGGACCGCGACCCACAGCAGCGCGTAGCCGTAGCGGGCGCCGGCGACCAACGTCGCCACCAGGTCGGCGGCCCCCACACCGGTGGCGGCGACCACCAGCCCAGGGCCGACGAACCGCCACCTCGGTCGCACCTGTGCGTCGTCGGTAGCGACGTGCACCGGTTGGTCACCACCCATGGATCTGCCCCCCGCCCTCTGGTATCGCACCAAAGTAGCGGCTGGGGCCAGTCGTCCGGGTCAGGACGCTCAGACCGGACCCCGACCGCGACACCGAACGGTCAGTGGCACCGACGGTCGATAGCGCCGAACGGTCAGTGACACCGAACGGTCGATAGCGCCGAACGGTCAGTGACACCGAACCGTCAGTGGCGCGGAACGGTCAATGGCGCGCAACGGTCAGTGGCGCCGGCGAGACTCGACCAGGTACCAGCCCGCCGCCGCGGCGCCTGACATCGCCAGCACCCGGTCGGCGCCTGCTCCGTGTCTGCCCTTGGACAGGTCGAGCAGCGAAGCCAGCCCCAGCATCACGAACCCCGTGCGCAGCGCGGGCTGGCTGGTCGCAGTGGTGACCAATGCGCCAGAAGTCGCTGCTGTGCCAGAAGCGGCTGTTGCGGCGGATGTGGATGTTGTGGCAGCAATGTCGTGCGGAGCGGGCACCGAGCCTCCTCGAGCGAATCGGGACCACTCGACGCTAGGCCGCAAGGACCCCACGTCGAATCGGGTGTTTCCCTAATTCTGTTGCGGTCCCGGCGATCCGTCAGCCGTTTTGCGCGATTTGGCGAGGGCGATCCGCGTCAGCGGTGGTCGTCTTTCACCTTCGCCATCGCCAGCACGTCGAGACGTTTGTCGAGCTCCTCCTCGGAGAGCTTGTCGCCGATCAGGCCCCGGTCGATGACCGCCTGACGGATCGTCTTGCGGTCCTTCAGCGCCTCCTTGGCGACCTTGGCGGCCTCCTCGTAGCCGATCGCCGAGTTCAGCGGCGTGACGATCGAGGGGGAGGACTCGGCCAGTTCGCGCAGCCGCTGGTCATTGGCCACCAGCCCGTCGATGCACTTGGCGGCGAACAGCTTCGAGACGTTGGACAGCAGGGTGAACGACTCGAGCACGTTGCGCGCCATCATCGGGATGTAGACGTTGAGCTCGAAAGCGCCTGACAAGCCACCCACGGTCACCGCGGCGTCGTTGCCGATCACCTGGGCGGCGACCTGCGTGACGGCCTCGGGGATGACGGGGTTGACCTTCCCGGGCATGATCGAGCTGCCGGGCTGCAGGTCGGGCAGCTGCAGTTCGCCCAGGCCGGTCAGCGGACCCGAGCCCATCCAGCGGATGTCGTTGGCGATCTTGGTCAGCGACACCGCGATCGTCTTCAGCGCGCCGGACGCCTCCACCAAGCCGTCCCGCGCCGCCTGGGCCTCGAAAGAGTCCACCGCGGTGCGTAGTTCGGCGATGCCGGTCTGGTCTTTGAGCACCTCCACGACCTTCTCGCCGAAGCCGTCGGGCGCGTTGAGACCGGTACCCACCGCCGTGCCGCCGATGGCCAGCTCGCCGAGCCGGGGCAGGGTGGCCTTGACTCGCTCGATGCCGGCCTGGATCTGGCGGGCGTACCCGCCGAACTCCTGGCCCAGCGTCACCGGCACCGCGTCCATCAGGTGGGTGCGCCCGGACTTCACCGCGGTGTGCCACTGCCCGGCCTTGGAGGTCAGCGACTCGTGCAGCGTCTCCAGCGCCGGAATCAGGTGACGCACAGCGGCTTCGGTGGCTGCGATGTGCGTCGCCGTCGGGAAGGTGTCGTTGGAGCTCTGCGACATGTTCACGTGGTCGTTGGGGTGCACGGTGACCCCGTTCGCCGCGCAGATCGAGGCGATGACCTCGTTGGTGTTCATGTTCGAACTGGTGCCCGAGCCGGTCTGGAACACATCGATCGGGAACTGGTCGTCATGCTGGCCGTCGGCGATCTCGGCGGCGGCGGCGATGATGGCGTCGGCCTTCTCCGCGTCGAGCAGGCCGAGGTCCTTGTTCACCTGCGCGCATGCCCCTTTGAGCAGCCCCAGGGCGCGGATCTGCGTGCGCTCCAAGGGCCGGAACGAGATCGGGAAGTTCTCCACCGCCCGCTGGGTCTGCGCGCGCCACAACGCGTTCTTGGGCACCCGCACCTCGCCCATCGTGTCGTGCTCGATCCGGTACTCGACGTCCTTGTCGGTCATGTGCTCCCTGTTCGTCTCGGTGGGGGTCGGGGACTGGGTCGGTCTCAGGGGTCCAGAGCTGAAGGGTCCAGAGCTGAGGGGTCTAGGGCAGGGGGTAGGCGGCGGAGATGTCGCCGGTGAAGTTGACTGCAGAATATTCGTTGAGCTTCGAGAGGCGGTGGTAGGCCTCGATCATCCGGACCGTGCCCGACTTCGATCGCATCACGATCGACTGCGTCGTACAACCGCCGCCGAAGAATCGCACCCCCTTGAGCAGGTCGCCGTCGGTGACGCCGGTGGCGCAGAAGAACACGTTCTCGCCGGCCACCAGGTCCGTCGTGGTCAGTACCCGGCTCAGATCGTGGCCGCGATCGATCGCCTGCTGGCGCTCCTCGTCGTCCTTGGGCGCCAGGGTCGCCTGGATCTCCCCGCCCATGCAGCGGATCGCCGCGGCGGTGATGATGCCCTCGGGGGTGCCGCCGACGCCGGCGAGCATGTCGGTTCCCGAATCCGGCCGGCACGCCGCGATCGCCCCGGCGACGTCGCCGTCGGAGATCAGCCGGATGCGGGCGCCGGCCGCACGCACGTCGGCGATGAGTTGCTCGTGACGCGGGCGATCCAGGATGCACACGGTGATGTCGGAGACCGAGGCCTTGCGCACCTTGGCGATGCGCTGGATGTTGGCCGCGATCGGCGAGGTGATGTCGATGAAGTCGGCGACGTCGGGTCCGGCGGCGATCTTGTTCATGTAGAACACCGCCGACGGGTCGAACATCGCGCCGCGCTCGGCCACGGCGAGCACCGAGATCGCGTTGGGCATGCCCTTGCTCATCAGCGTGGTGCCGTCGATCGGGTCGACGGCGAAGTCGCACTCCGGGCCGTCCCCGTTGCCGACCTCCTCGCCGTTGTAGAGCATCGGCGCGTTGTCCTTCTCGCCCTCGCCGATCACCACGACGCCGCGCATCGACACCGAGTTGACCAGTTCGCGCATGGCATCGACGGCGGCCCCGTCGCCGCCTTCCTTGTCGCCGCGGCCGACCCATCGGCCGGCGGCCATGGCTCCGGCCTCGGTGACCCGCACGAGTTCGAGAGCGAGGTTGCGGTCCGGGGCCTCCCGGCGCGAGGGCGTTGTCATGGCCAGATTGTCCCATTAGTGGGTTCGGGTCAGGGAGCTGGGATACTGGGGGACATGACGACGCCGCCCGAGCCGGGACCGCAGGTCGGCGGGGAGCCCGGCGGACAGACCGAACCCGCAGGTTCCGCCGGTGCCGAAGCCGGATATGCCCTTCCGGGCCCGCGCCCGCAGAAGCCCCGATTGCTGCAGGACGGCCGGGACATGTTCTGGTCGATGGCGCCGCTGGTGCTGGCGTGCGTGGTGCTCGCCGGCCTGCTCGGCATGTGCTCGTTCGCCCCGTCCGGCCCCGGCGCGGGCCCCGCCCCCGACTATGACGCCCGTGCGGCACTGCAGGCCGACGCCGGTGCGCTCGACGTCCCCATCCGCCTGCCCCAGCTGCCCGAGGGCTGGCAGGCCAACTCGGGCAGTCGCGAGGGCATCGAGGCCGGCCGCACCGACCCGGCGACCGGCCAGCAGGTTCGCGCGGTCGCCTCCAGGGTGGGTTACCTGGCGCCCAGCGGCATGTACCTCAGCCTGACCCAGAGCAACGCCGACGAGGACGCCCTGGTGGCCACGTTCGGTTCCGAGCTGGTGCCCACCGGGGTGCAGGACGTCGACGGCGTCACCTGGGTGGTCTACCAGGGTGGGGAGCGCGACGGTGGCCGACCGGCCGAGCCGGTGTGGACCGCGCGGGTGCCCGGGCCGACCGGGCCGGCGCAGCTTGCGATAACCGGCGCCGGCAGCGCCGAGGAATTCCGGACCCTTGCCGCGGCGACGCAATCCCAGCCACCATTGACCGCGACGTAGTGACCAGCCGGCGAACGGAGATGCCATGACGGCCCCTGAATCGGATCTGAGCGGCTGGACGGCGGCCCCGTTCACCGCCAACGGGCTGACCTACGACGTGTACCGCAAGGGCGAGGGACCCGGTGTGGTGTTGATCCCGGAGATGCCGGGCCTGCATCCCGGGGTGCTGGCGCTCGGGAATCATCTGGTGGACAACGGGTTCACCGTCGCGGCGCCGTCGCTGTTCGGCACCCCCGGAGCGCCGGCGCTGTCGCCGAAGGCGGTGCCCACGCTGCTGAAGGGGTGCGTCGCCAAGGAGTTCGCCGCTTTCGCCACCAACGCCGACCGGCCGATCGCGCACTACCTGCGCGCGCTGGCCCGCGACCTGAACGACCGGACCCCCGGCAAGGGCGTCGGCGTGATCGGGCAGTGTTTCACCGGGGGTTTCGCGTTGGCCGCCGCCGTCGACGACAGCGTGCTCGCCCCGGTGATGAGCCAGCCGTCCTTGCCGTTGCCGCTGACCCCGAAACAGCGACGTGACGCGGGTGTGTCCGACGCCGAACTGAAGGTCGTCGAGCAGCGCGCCGCGTCCGAGGGGCTGTGTGTGATGGGTCTGCGGTTCAGCGAAGACGCGATGTCCCCGCGTGACCGGTTCACCACGCTGAAGAGCCGGCTCGGTGACGCGTTCGAGGTCATCGAGATCGATTCCGGAAAAGGCAACCCGGACGGTATCGGGCGCATGGCCCACTCCGTGCTGACCGACCAGGTCCGTGAGGTCGACGGCCACCCGGCCTATGAGGCGCGCAAACGCGTCGTGGAGTTCCTCACTTCTCGGTTGACGTAGCGGCCTGGGGACCGGGCTCGGCAGTGGGTTCGGACGCGGACTCGGACTGGTGTTCGAGCTGGGGTTCGGCCGGGGTGCGCGGCTTTCCGGGCAGCATCCGGCGCCACCACGGCACCGAGCGGGCCTCGTCGTCGTCGCCGGCGTCGGCCTGGGTGCCGGTGATCGACTCGGCCGGTGCGCCGCGGTAGACCACCAGGTACACGCTGACCGTCGTGACGATGACGATCATCAGCACCGGGCCCAGCACGATGCCCCAGAACCCGAACATGGACAGCCCGGCGAACACCGCGAGCAGCATCAGCGCCGGATGCAGGTGGGCGCTCTTGGGCACCAGCAGCGGGCGCAGCACGTTGTCGATGTTGGTGGTGACGACGAGATGGAACACCACCACGAAGACGCCACCGAAAACGTTGCCGAACAAGGCCATTCCGATGCCCAGCGGGATGGCGAGGATTCCGCTTCCGAGCGGGATGAATGCCAGTGCGGTCAAGAAGATGACGAACATGAAGAACGCGTCGTGGATGCCGCCGAGGTAGATCGACACTGCGCCGGCCACACCCTGGCAGACCGCGATGATGAACTGCCCCTTGACCGACGCCGAGACCATCGCGCCGATCTTGGCGAGATAGATGTCGGAGATGTTGTCACCCAACGGGTTGAGGTCGCGGAACAGATCGAGGACGCGGTCACCCTTGGTCAGCAGGGCCACGAACACGTACAGGAAGATGACCGCCGAGGTCACCAGCGACGCGATGCTGCCGACGGACTCCTGCAGGAAACTCAGCGCGTACTCGCCGCCGTTCTGCCCCAGCGTCGCCATCGCGTCGCGCACCGAGTCCTGGGTCAGCGTGACGTCCAGGAACGGGATGCGGGCCAGCACCTCGTTGGCCGAGTCGAGCAGCCGCTGAGCCAGTGCGGTGAAATCCGTTTCCGAAACCCACCGGCTGATCGAGTCGACCATCTGACTGATCTGCATGAAGGCGAGGATGCCGACACCGGTCAGCGGTATCGCGACGATCAGGATCGCCGTCAGCAGCGTCACCGTCGCGGAGAGACCGACGTTCATCCTCGACCGCAGCCGGCTGTACAGCGGGTTGAACAGATAGGCCAGCACGGCCGCGATGGCGATCAGCAGGACGTAGGACCGCAGGAAGTAGGCCCCGAAGCCGAGCGCGATGACCGTCATCACCACCAGCGCACGCTTCTGGGTAAGCGTCAATTCGTCGCGCATGCGCCCTCCCGTCGGCCGCCGAGCGCAACCTTAACCCGAGCCGGGGCGCCCGGACGCCTCTCCGAGCGTCTGGCGGGACCGCTGCCCGGTGACAAACCGCATGGCCAAACGGTTCATCAGCGTCGGCGTCAGCCGCGCGAACAGCCATTGCGCGTGTGCGACAGCCGGTTTGACGAGGATCGCCTTGTTGCGCTCGATCGCGCGCAAGGTGTCGCGGGCCAGGCGGTCGGCGTCGTAGGCCCTGCCGCCCTGGTTCTGCAGGAAGTAGTCGCGACCGACGAAACCGCCGACGGCGCCTTTGTCGAGGATCGGCGTCTCGACGGCGGCGGGACAGACGACCGTGACGCCGACCCCGCGGGGAACCGCTTCCGATCGCAGCGCCAGCGACAACCCGACGACCGCGTGTTTGGTCGCCACATAACTGGTGATCTGGCCGGCGGCGCTCAGACCGGCCATCGAGGCGGTGTTCACGATGTGGCCGTGGCCCTGGCGCAGCATCTGCGGGTAGGCCGCCGCGACGCCGTGGACGACACCACGCAGATTGACATCGATGATGGCGTTCCACTGGTCGAGGGTGAGCTGTTCGGTGTCGCCGCCCCAGACGATCCCGGCGTTGTTGAACATCAGGTCCAACCGACCCGCGCGGGCCACCACGTCGTCGACGGCAGCTTGCACCGCGGTGGCGTCGGTGACGTCCAGCCGCGCCGCCCGGGCGCGCGCACTCAACTCGGCCGCGGTGGCCGCGGCGGCGGGTTCGTCGATGTCGGTGCACACCACGTGCGCGCCGGCGCCGTCGAGTGCGCGGCACAGCGCGGCGCCGATGCCGGATCCGGCGCCGGTCACCAAGGCCTGCTTGCCGACGACGCTCACGCCTGCTCCATCAGCTTCATGACGTGGCCCATCACGTCGGGGTAGCGCTTGAGGTGGGCGCCGCCGTTGATGTCGAGTACCTCGCCGGTCAGCCACGACGATCCAGGTGCGCACAGGTAGAGCACCGCCTCGGCGATGTCCTCGGGTGTGCCCGCCCGTCCGAGCGCGGTGTTGCCGACGTAGTCCTCGACGACGCCCGGGACCGCTGCGGCAGCCGCGGTGAGCGGGGTGTGCACGAAGCCCGGCGCCACGGCGTTGACCCGGATGCCGCGCGGTCCCATCTCGAGCGCGGCCACCTGCGTCAGCATCGACAGACCGGCCTTCGCGGCGCAGTAGGCGCTCATCCCGGCGGCCGGCTGCCTGCCGTTGAGCGAGCTAATGTGGATCAGCGAGCCACCTTCGCGCAGGTGCCGGCCGGCGTGCTTGGACACGATGAACGCGCCGTTGAGACAGACGTCGATGACGGCGCGGAACTCCTCGGCGGGCATGTCGGTGATGAGACCGACGTTGCTGAAACCCGCGCAGTTGACGGCGATGTCGAGGGTGCCTTGACCATCGGACAGGCCGTCGAACAGGCTCTGCACCGAGGTCTCGTCGGTGACGTCGACGGCTGCGGCGGAGTGAGGGGCGCCGAGCTCGGCGGCACGCTCACGCGCGGCATCGCCGTTCACGTCGGCGATCACCACCCGGCACCCGTGCGCTGCCAGCGCACGGGCGCTCGCCCATCCGATGCCGGAGGCCCCGCCGACGACCACCGCCAGACGCTCGCCACTGTTGCTCATCCGGTCGGCCTTTCGACAGTGAAGTAGAACGTGTTCCAACTTCACATCCGGGCGGGCAATGCGCAAGAGGGGGGACCGATTCCGGCGCCGGCAGACCGGCACTGGCACACTCGGGGGCGTGACCGAACTGAACAGATCGGAGTCGATCACGGTGGCCGTGCCGCCTGACGAGCTCTACGCACTGGTGTCCGACGTGACGAGGATGGGTGAGTTCAGTCCCGTCTGTCGCGCCTGCTGGTGGGACGAGGGCGCCGGCCCTCAGGTGGGTGCCTGGTTCACCGGCCGTAACGAGGACGCAGGTCGCACCTGGGAGACGCGCAGCCAGGTGGTCGCCGCCGAGCCCGGCCGCAAGTTCGCCTGGGAGGTCAACGACGGCTGGGTGTATTGGGGCTTCACCCTGGAACCGGCAGGCGAGGGCACCGAGCTGACCCAGTGGTGGGAGTTTCTGCCCAAGGGCGTCGACGGGTTCCGCCAAGCTTTCGGCGACACAGCCGAGGCCGAGATCGCCAAGCGCAGCGACGCCGCGCGCGAAGGGATGCCGGTCACGCTCGCCGCGATCAAGAAGACCGCCGAAACCGCTTGAGGCGACACAATCGCGGCGCTCAGCTGGTCGCGCTGCGTTTGACACACCGAAAGCCGAGGTGGCTCATCCCGGTGTCGACCTGCTGCGGGCGGCGGGCGGCCGGCCGGTACCGCATGCAGTAGCTGTCCGCGCAGAGGAACGAGCCGCCTTTGATGACGCGGCGGGCGACCTGGACCGGCTGGTCGGGGTCGTAGGTGTCTTCGGCGCAGCAGGGCTGGTCGTCGCGGGCCGGTCCGTACCAGTCGGTGGTCCACTCCCACACGTTGCCGGCCATGTCGAACAGGCCGTACCCGTTGGGCGGGAAGCTGCCCACGGGCGCCGTCTGGCCGTACCCGGTGTCGGGCAGGTAGGGGAACTCGCCGTGCCAGTAGTTGGCCAGTCGCTGCCCGGGCTTCTCCGGCTCATCGCCCCACGTGTAGGTCGCATGCGGCAGACCGCCCCGGGCCGCGACCTCCCATTCGGCCTCGGTGGGCAACGCCAGCCCGGCCCAGTCTGCATACGCCTGCGCATCCTCGAACGCGACGTGCACGACGGGATGGTCGTCGCGGTTACGCAGCCCGGACCGCGGGCCCCGGGGGTGGTTCCAGCACGCGCCGGGCGTCCAGGTCCACCACTGGCTGAGATGCCTCAGGTCGACCGGTCCCGTCGTGCGACGGAACACCATCGAGCCCGGGTACAGGTTCTCCGGCGGCGCGCCCGGATAGTCGGCAGGGTCGAGCGGCCGCTCGGCCACGGTGAGATAGCCGGTGGCCGTGACGAATTCGGCGAACTCGGCGTTGGTCACCTGGTGTGCCATGATCGCGAAGCCGTCGACGGTGACCTCGCGCGCCGGCGCCTCCTCCGGGTAGTGGTGGTCGGATCCCAGCATCGCGGTCTGCGTCGGCACCCACAGCAACTCGTCAGACACGTCGAGACCGCGCTGGCGGCGGGAAAGTGCGAGTAGCGGCCACCGCTGACGCAGTCTCGACGAGGTTTGGCATCGACGTCACATGCTCACGCCCCATCGAACACGGTTATCCAGTCGTTGCGCATGCTCGCGACGGTCCAGCCGTTCGCTTCGGCGAGCTGCAGCGACTTCTCCGCCCCGGCAACATAATCGAACTCGCGCTCGCCGTCGTCGTGACGCACCAGCAGCGCCAGCGAGGGGTGCGGCGCGGCGGTCGCGTATTCCATCATCGCGATGTCACCGTTGGAGTTGCCGGCCGCGAAGATCGGCCGCCGTCCCACCCGGCCCCAGATGCGCACCGCCTTGACCGGTCCGTCGTTGAGGAACTCCGGGGTCGAGGTGGTTTTCAGGTGGCCGTCGACGAAGTCGAGCCCGACCGAACTTCCGATCACCCGCTCGGGCGGAACACCGTACATCTGCGTGGTGATCGGGCGCATGAAGTCGCGGCCGCCGCCGGAGGCGATGTAATTGGTGAACCCGTGGTCCTCGAGATACCGCAGCAACTCCACCATCGGACGGTAACCGCATGCGGTGTAGGGAACCCCGAGCGTCGGGTGTGTCGCGTCGGCGAAGAACGCAGTGACCCGCTCGGCGTGCTCTTCGACGGTGAGACCGGCATAGGCCGACAACACCGCGCCGGCAAGCACTTTCAACGCCGAGTCGTCACCATTGTAGTGCTGGGTGACCGCATCGCCGAACCACGCGAGATCGCCCGAGGCGGCCGCGCGGTAGGCCGGGTTGTCGGTCAGTGACGGGTCCGCCGCGACCTGTTCGGCCAGCCGGCGGACCAGGAAGTCCAGCTGGATGTAGGCCGGCTTCTCACACCACAGCGTTCCGTCGTTGTCGAACACCGCGACGCGCTCCTGCGGTGCGACGTCGCGCACGGCACGACCGACGAAGTCGACGATCGCCGCCTTCGCCGCACCGTCGTGCCAGGACTCGAGCCCCGCCACGCTACCTCCCGTCGCTTCGCTCGCCGAGTTGTCAGCCGCCGATGGTCTCGAGGTAGTTGTTGAGCTTCTCGACGGCGTTGGTGATCGTGAACGACGCCGGTTCCTTGCGCGGCGGGAACTCCTTGAAGGTTTCCAGGAATTCCAGCACCAGGGCATTGGCCATGAACGCGATGTAGTCGTGGTCGAGGAACCAGTCCCAGTACGTGTTCGACGTGACATCGGCGTGCTCGAACGGGTCGGTGCGCAGGTTGAAGATCTTGGGCGCCCGCAGCTCGGTGAACGGCTCGAACCAGATCTGCAGCGTGCCCTGGCAACGCTGCTCCATGAACACGACCTTCCAGTTGTCCAGCCGGATACCGAGCACGTCGCAGTCGTCGGAGAAGTAGATCAGGCCGCGGCGCGGGCTCTTGTCCACCTCGCCGGTCAGGTACGGCAACAGGTCGTACCCGTCGATGTGCACGTGGTAGGTCTTGTCGTCGATCGTGTGCCCCTGCTTGAGTTTCTCCACGATCGAGGATTCGCCGGCGGCGGCCAGGAAGGTCGGCAGCCAGTCATGGTGCTGGACGATCTCGTTGGACACCACTCCGGCCGGGATCTTGCCGGGCCAGCGGATCATCTCCGGCACCCGGAACGCGCCCTCCCATCCGGTGTTCTTCTCGCTGCGGAAGGGCGTGGTCGCCCCGTCGGGCCAGGTGTTGGCGTGCGGGCCGTTGTCGGTGGAGTACACGACGATGGTGTCCTCGGCGATGCCGAGTTCGTCGAGGCAGTCCAGCAGCAGGCCGACGTGCTTGTCGTGGTCGACCATCGTGTCGTGGTAGGGCGACTGCCAGCGGCCCGCCTGACCCAGGCTCTCCGGTTTGGTGTGCGTCCGGAAATGCATATGGGTGGTGTTCATCCAGACGAAGAACGGGGTGTCGGCCTCGTGCTGGCGCTTCATGAAGTCGATGGCCGCGGAGGTGGTCTCGTCGTCGACGGTCTCCATCCGCTTCTTGGTCAGCGGTCCGGTGTCCTCGACGCGCTGTTTGCCCAGCGGGCCGAAGCGCTCGTCGACCTCGTCGGACGCCTCGTCGGTTGCCCACGACTTGATGACGCCACGGGGGAGGAGGGCTTTACGCAGACGCGGCGCCTCCTCTTCGGTGGGGTAGTCCGGGTGCTCCGGTTCCTCCTCGGCGTTGAGGTGATACAGGTTGCCGAAGAACTCGTCGAAACCGTGCGCGGTGGGCAGATACTTGTTCAGATCCCCCAGGTGGTTCTTGCCGAATTGACCGGTGGCATAGCCCAGCGGCTTGAGCAGCGTGGCGATGGTGGGGTCCTCCGGGGACAGGCCCATGTCGACGCCCGGCATCCCGACCTTGGACAGACCGGTGCGGTACACGCTCTGGCCGGTGATGAACGACGAGCGGCCGGCGGTGCAGCTCTGTTCGCCGTACGAGTCGGTGAACCGCATGCCCTCGGCGGCGATGCGGTCGATGTTGGGGGTGCGATAGCCCATCAGCCCGTCGCTGTAGCAGCTGAGGTTGGTGATCCCGATGTCGTCGCCCCAGATCACCAGGATGTTGGGTTTCCCGTTCGGCATGAGTGTGCCTCGCTTCCGGCCTCGGTGTCTGAAGTCGTGATCGCCTGGAAGCCTAGCCATCGGGGCTCGGTGCGGCAGCGGATCGGCGCGCAGAGTCGTCGGCGATTTTCTGCGCTGTTCGTGCCTGCAACTTCGGTAGAGAAGCAGCTATTACGCTTCGCATCGCTGACGTGAGCCGGGCTGCCTGCCCCGGGAGCTGTTCAACCGTATGGTTTTTGACCAGTCCCCGTCGGACGTCACCAATTGTTCATGCGAGTTCCACCACGAGCGCAGATGCTGTGTAAAGCTTGCGCACACGGGTGCTACCGGAGCGCGGGACGGGGTGTCGACGTGAACGAGGACTTTGCCGGAAAGATCGAACTGGACGTCCGTGACTCGGTGGCCGATTGGTCCCCCTATGTGCTGAAGCGCGCGCCGGAAGGTTCGCCCAACATTCTCGTGGTGCTGTATGACGACACCGGGCTGGCGGCGTGGTCGCCCTACGGCGGTCGCATCGAGATGCCGGTGATGCAACGGCTGGCAGACAACGGTCTGACGTATTCGCAGTGGCACACGACCGCACTGTGCTCGCCGACGAGGTCGTGCTTCCTCACCGGACGCAACCACCACGTCAACCGCTCCTCGGCGATCACCGAAGCGTCGAACGGCTTTCCCGGTTCGGCCGCCCGGCTTCCGGTGGAATGTGCGACCGTCGCGCAGGTGCTGCAGGACAACGGCTACAGCACCTTCTGGGTCGGCAAGAACCACAACGTGCCCGAAGAGGATGTCGCCAGCGGCGGCAGCCGCTCGGAGTGGCCGCTGCAGAAGGGCTTCGACCGGTTCTACGGTTTTCTGGGCGGCGAGACGAACCAATGGTATCCGGACCTGGTGGAGGACAACCGGTTCATCGAGCAGCCCTACGGCCCCGAGGATGGCTACCACCTGTCGAAGGACATGGCCGATCAGGCGCTGAGGATGCTGCGTGACCAGCAGGCCACCAACCCGTCCAAACCCTGGTACATGTGGTTCTGCCCGGGAGCCAACCACGCGCCCCACCATTCCCCGGCCGAGTACGCCGACAAATACAAAGGCATGTTCGACGACGGTTACGAGGCCTACCGCGAATGGGTGCTGGCCCGCATGGTGGACAAGGGCATTCTGCCCGAGGGCACGCAGCTGACCCCGCTCAACCCGATGCCCGACGACATTGCCGTGGATGCCGACCAGGTCCGGCCGTGGGATTCGCTCAACGACGACGAGAAAAGGCTCTTCGCGCGGATGGCAGAGGTGTTCGCGGGCTTCTCGGAATACACCGACGCGCAGGTGGGGCGGGTCGTCGACTACCTCGAGCAGACCGGCCAACTGGACGACACGCTGATCTTCTACTGCGCCGACAACGGGGCCTCGGGCGAGGGCTCACCGAACGGGTCGGTCAACGAGAACAAGTTCTTCAACGGCTACCCCGACGAGCTGGCCGAGAACATGAAGTATCTGGAAACCCTCGGCGGCCCGGACACCTACAATCACTATCCGACCGGGTGGGCCGTCGCCTTCTCGACGCCGTTCCAGATGTTCAAGCGCTACTCGCAGTTCTCCGGGGGCACCTGCGACCCGATGGTGATCCACTGGCCGGCCGGCATCAAGGCCAAGGGCGAGGTGCGGCACCAGTACCACCACGCCACCGACGTGGTCGCCACCATCCTCGACGCCGTCGGCCTGGAGATGCCGACCACCTACCGTGGGGTCGACCAGTACCCGCTGAACGGGGTGTCGATGCGGTACAGCTTCGACGACGCCGACGCACCGACCACCAAGAAGCGCCAGTACTACACGATGCTGGGGACCCGGGGGATCTGGGAGAACGGCTGGAAGGCCTCGGCGATCCACGCCCCGCTGAGCGGGGCGGGCCACTTCGACGAGGACCGTTGGGAGCTCTACCACGTCGACGAAGACCGTTCGGAATCGAAGAACCTCGCCGACGAACACCCCGACAAGCTGCAGGAGCTGATCAAGACCTGGTTCGCCGAAGCCGACGCCAACTTTGTGCTGCCCCTCGACGACCGCTCGGCCACCGAGCTGCTCACCACCGAACGGCCCCAGTCCGAGCCGACCCGCAACCGCTACGTCTACTACCCGGGCACTGCGCCGGTGCCCGAGGGCGTCGCGGTCAACATCCGCGGCCGGTCGTACAAGATCGTCGCCGACATTGACATCACTGACATCACCGACGGTGCGGAAGGCGTGATCTTCGCGCACGGTTCACGTTTCGGCGGCCACGCGTTGTTCATCAAAGATCGCAAACTGCATTATGTGTACAACTTCCTGGGCATCAAGCCCGAGCAGGAGTTCGTCTCCGAGGAGCTCACTGCCGGCAAGCACGCCCTCGGAATGGAGTTCATTCGGGAAAGTGCGGGTGAGTACGGCGAATCGCACGGCACCGCAACGCTGTACGTCGACGACAAGGTCGCGGCCAAGGGGCCGATGCGCGCGCAGGTCGGAAAGTTCACCCTGTCCGGTGACGGGCTGTGCGTCGGTTACGACAGCGGCGACAACGTCTCCAGCCTGTACCGATCACCCGGAACCTTCACCGGGGGAACGATTCTGGGAGTGGGGATCGACGTCAGCGATGAGGCGTACCTCGACCTCGAAAAGGAAGCAGCCGCAGCGTTCGCCCGGGACTGATGGTGCCCCCAGCGGGCACGTCACCGACCTGCGGAGCCGAAGGGAGCGCAAGATGTCCGACTCAGCCAAGGCGCAGCCGCATCTGGCCCGAGAGCACCTGCCGATACCCGACCCTCGGCATGTGGGGCTGACCACCTATGACGCCAAGGACCCCAACACCACGTACCCCCCGATCACCGAGCTTCGCCCGCCGAAGGGTGCGCCCAACGTGTTGATCGTGCTGATCGACGACGTCGGATTCGGTGCGTCGTCGGCGTTCGGCGGACCCTGCGACACCCCGGTGGCCGAGAGGCTGGCCGCCAACGGTGTGAAGCTGAACCGGTTCCACACCACCGCCCTGTGCTCGCCGACCCGACAGGCGATGCTGACCGGCCGCAACCACCACTCGGTGGGCATGGGCGCGATCACCGAGATGGCCACCTCGGCGCCGGGCAACAACAGCATCCGACCCAAGGACAAGGCACCGGTGGCCGAGACGCTGAAGCTCAACGGCTACTCCACCGCCCAGTTCGGCAAGTGTCACGAAGTGCCCGGCTGGGAGGTCACTCCCGTCGGCCCCTTCCACCAGTGGCCGACCGGCTCTGGCTTCGAGTACTTCTACGGCTTCGTCGGCGGCGAGGCCAACCAGTACTACCCGGGTCTCTACGAAGGCACCACCGCTGTCGAACCGCCGCGAACACCGGAGCAGGGTTACACACTCACCGATGACCTTGCCGACCACGCGATCACCTGGGTGCGCCAGCAGAAGGCGCTGATGCCGGACAAGCCGTTCTTCATGTACTTCGCACCGGGCGCCACGCACGCCCCGCACCACGTGCCCAAGCAGTGGTCGGACAAGTACCGCGGCAGGTTCGACGACGGGTGGGATGCGCTTCGCGAGCGAATTCTCGCTCGGCAGAAAGAACTCGGCGTGGTGCCGCCGGATGCGGAGCTGACCGCCCGGCACGACGAGATCCCGGCGTGGGACGACATGCCCGACGATCTCAAACCGGTGCTGGCCAAGCAGATGGAGATCTACGCCGGATTCCTGGAGCAGACCGACCACGCGGTGGGACGGGTCGTCGACGCCATCTCCGATCTCGGCGTGCTCGACGACACGTTGATCTACTACATCATCGGCGACAACGGTGCCTCCGCAGAGGGCACCGTCAACGGTTGCTACAACGAGATGACCACGCTCAACGGCCTTCCCGGCATCGAGACCACCGAGTTCCTGTTGTCCAAGATCGACGCATTCGGCACTCCGGAGGCGTACAACCACTACGCGGTCGGGTGGGCGCACGCGCTGTGCGCGCCCTATCAGTGGACCAAGCAGGTCGCTTCGCACTGGGGCGGCACCCGCAACGGCACGATCGTGTCATGGCCGAACGGGTTGCCCGACAAGGGCGCCACGCGCGACCAGTTCCACCACGTCATCGACGTCGTGCCCACGATCCTGGAGGCCGCCGGCCTGCCCGCGCCCCACTCGGTCAACGGCACCACGCAGGCGCCCTTGGAAGGTGTCAGCATGATGGCGACCCTGCACGATGCCGCAGCCCCCGAAACCCACCAGGTGCAGTACTTCGAGATGATGGGCAACCGGGGCATCTACTTCCAGGGCTGGACGGCCGTCACCAAGCATCGCACCCCGTGGAAGGCCGATGTCCCACCCCCGTTCGACGATGACGTCTGGGAGCT
Organism: Mycobacterium sp. G7A2; assembly: GCF_041902445.1. Taxonomy (NCBI): domain Bacteria; kingdom Bacillati; phylum Actinomycetota; class Actinomycetes; order Mycobacteriales; family Mycobacteriaceae; genus Mycobacterium; species Mycobacterium sp. G7A2. Next base: position 1,626,869 of record NZ_CP169251.1, read on the forward strand.
CTACGAGCCCGGGGACTGGACCCAGGCCCACGATGTGGCCTCCGAGAACCCGGCGAAACTCGCGGAACTGCAGCGGCTCTGGCTGATCGAAGCGACCAAGTACAACGTCGTCCCGCTCGACGACCGCGGCTTCGAACGCATCAACCCGGATATCGCCGGACGCCCCCAGCTCATCCGCGGAAAAAGTCAGCTGCTGTTCGACGGCATGCGGGTCAGCGAGTGGTGCGTGCTGAACCTGAAGAACCAGTCACACTCGGTGACCGCGAACCTCGACGTACCCGAGGCCGGCGCCGCCGGGGTCATCGTCACCCAAGGCGGCAGCGTCGGCGGGTGGACGCTGTATGCGCACGAGAACACACTGAAGTACTGCTACAACTACTTCGGGATCGACTACTTCGTCACTGCGGCAATCGAAGAGATTCCGGCGGGAAAACACCAGGTGCGCATGGAGTTCGGCTACGACGGTGACGGCTTGGGCAAGGGTGGTGACGTGACCCTGTATTACGACGGCCGCGAGGTGGGCCGGGGGCGGGTGGAGCGGACCCAGCCGATGGCGTTCTCCGCCGACGAGGCCTGCGACGTCGGGTGCGACACCGGTTCACCGGCCTCTCCGGACTACGGACCCACCGGCAACCGGTTCACCGGCACCATCGAATGGGTGCAGATCGACCTCGGCGGCGACGGCCAGAACCATCTCATCAAGCCGGAAGACCGTTTCAACATCGCGATGGCCAAGCAGTAGATCAGCCCTTCGGCGATGTCGGTGCGGCGGCGTGCACGACGGGTTCGCCGGCCGCGGCCTTCATCTGCTCGAACAGCTCGACGTAATACGGAAGGCAGTGCTCGAGCGCCTGCTCGGTGGTGTACAGCGGTTGGTAACCCAGGTCACGCTGCGCCTTCGCGATCGAGAAGTAGTTGTCCAGGTAGATCCGCTCCACCGCAAGCGGTTCCAGCAGTGGTTTGGGAAGTCCGAGCTTGAAGTGCAGGAACTGCCATACCCGCATGGCCAGCCAAACCAGTCGGCCCGGAACCCGGAATGTGGGTAGCCGCTCGCCGCACGCCTCGACGACCGGCCGGGAGAACTCGAACATGTTGATCGGCTCGCCGTCGTTGATGAAGTACGCCTGGCCGGGCGCGGTGCCGCCGGGCACGAGATGCTGCGCGGCGAGGATGAATCCGTGAACCAGGTTGTGCACGTAGGAGTTGTCGAGCTTGACCTCCTTGCTGCCGACCAGGACCTTGACGTGGCCGGCGAGGACGCTTTCGAACACCTTGCGGAACATGGTCTGATCGCCGCGGCCCCAGATGCCGCTGGGCCGGATCGAGCAGGTCAGCATCCCCTGCTCCCCGTTCTGGCCCAGCACGAACTTCTCGGCCACCACCTTGGTCTCGGTGTACAGGTCGGCGAACCGGTCGGTGTAGGGCAGGGTTTCGTCGCCGCCGGAGATCTCCTGGCCACCCATGACCACGCTGTTGGAGGCGGTGTAGACGAAACGCTGCACACCGGCCTTCTGGGCGGCGTGCACCAGGTTCTCGGTGCCGGTGACGTTGACCGCGAAGCTGCGCTGGCGTGCCTCTCCGGAGGGGGAGCCGCCGCCCATCAGGTCGATGATCGCGGCGGTGTGGAACACGGTGTCGATCCCGTCGACCGCGGCGGCGACGTCGTCGGTGTCGGTGATGTCGCCCTCGAGCACCTCAAGGCGGGGATGCTCGGGCAACCGGGACGCGACCCGGTCGAAGGCGCGGACCTCCAGGCCCCGCTCCAGCAGCTCGGTCACCAGGTTGGCGCCGACGAAGCCCGAACCCCCGGTGACCAGAACCCGGCCCAGATCAGTCTGCAGCGTCGCATCAGCCATGCCGGGCAGCCTAACTGAAACGTGTTCCAATTTGCCAGACCGAGGCAGCTGGATGCTTCCGCTGTCAACCTTCGTCGTCGTCTTTGGCGGCCAGCGCCTGCTCCACCCGCTTACGCGCACCAGCCAGGTGCTCTTCACAGCATTTGGCCAGTTCTTCGCCTCTTTCCCAGAGCGCCAGAGAAGCGTCCAGGTCGAGGCCGCCATGCTCGAGGCGCTGTACGACATCGATCAGTTCGTCGCGGGCCTCTTCGTATCCGAGTTCACTAATAGGCTTCATCGGCGCCTCTCTGCTCGTCGTCGATTGCGCCTTCACTGAGCGCTGTGAGCGCCCCGTCGGCCACCCGGATACGCAGCCGGGCGCCCGCGGGGGCGTCGTTCACCGAATGCAGCACATGTGGCGGCCCGTCGGTGGGCAGTCCCTGCACCACGGCATAGCCGCGGGCCAGCGTGGCCGCCGGGCCGAGGGTGGCCAGCCGTGCGGCCAGGTGCCCGACCCGATCCGACTCGGCTGCCACCAGCCGGGTGATGTCGCGCCGGGCGGTGCGCCGCGCGCGGTGGATCTCCTCGCCGCGGGCGTCGATCGCCTCGAGCGGACGGGCCAGCACGGGTCTGCTGCGCAGCTGCGTCACGACGTGCTGTTCCCGGTTGACCCAGTTGCGCAGCGCCCGTGCGCTGCGTGAGCGCAGATCCTTGACCAGTGCCTGCTCGGCGCCGGTGTCCGGGACGATCCGCTTGGCAGCGTCGGTCGGCGTCGCTGCCCGGACATCGGCGACCAGATCGCACAGCGGGTTGTCCGGTTCGTGGCCGATCGCGCTGACCACCGGCGTCCTGCAGCGCGCGATCTCGCGGCACAACGTCTCGTCGGAGAACGGCAGCAGATCCTCGACGCTGCCGCCGCCACGGGCGAGGACGATGACGTCGACGGCTGGGTCGGCGTCGAGGCCCCGGAGGGCCTCGACGATCTGCGGCACCGCATTGGGCCCCTGCACCACCGTGTGGCGCACCGAAAACCGCACCGCCGGCCAGCGGCCGGTGGTGACCGCCATGATGTCGTGCTCGGCGGCCGACGCGCGGCCGGTGATCAGCCCGATGGTGTCGGGCAGGAACGGCAACGGGCGCTTGAGCCGCGGATCGAACAGGCCCTCGGCGTCGAGCAGCCGGCGCAGCCGCTCGATGCGCGCGAGCAGTTCACCGATCCCGACGGCCCGGATCTCGCTGACGCGCAGGGAGAACGTGCCGCGTCCGGTGTAGAAATTCGGCTTGCCGAACACGATCACCTGGGTGCCGTCGGTCATCCGCACCGGGGCATTGACCACCAGGTCCCGTGGGCAGGTCAGCGACAGCGACATGTCTGCGGCCGGGTCACGCAACGTGATGAACGCCGTGTTGGAGTTCGGCCGCAGCGTCAGCTGGGCGATCTGGCCCTCGACCCACACCGCGCCGAGCTTGTCGATCCACCCCGCGACACGGATGGCGACGCCGCGGACCGGAAAGGGGTTGTCTGCCGACTGCCCCTGCGGCGGCTCCGTCATCGGGCCGAGCCCGCCGGGGCGCTCACTTCGCGGAGGCGCGGGTGATCCTGTTGGCCAGCAGCGTCTGGAACGGCGCGCGAGCCTTGGTCGCTTCCTCGTAGGACAGCAGTGCCTCCAGATCGCCGATGCGCAGCGACGTCAACCGGGCCCGCAACTGCGCCAGGGTCAGCGATTCGTACTCGAGCTCGGTGACGATCTCGGGCACGTCCGCAGGGGTGGGCTGTTCGGGCGCGGCCTCGCTGGGGGCCTCGGGCTCGCTGCTGAACAGCGCATACCGGCCCTCGGTCATGCGGGCGCCCTCGCGCACCGGCAGATCCACCACGTCGCCCCCCTCGGCGGAACCGCCGGGCAGATCGTCGTCGAACGTGGCCCATTCCGGTTGCTCGTCCTTGGGCGGGAAGAACGTCTCCAGCGTCTCGTCACCCTTGATCACCAGGACGGCGACATCCTGCTGCACCTTCATCACCAGCGACGCCACCTGGCTGGCCAGAGTCATCGGATACATCAAGATGGTCTGGGGGAGCTTGCGGGTTTCCTCGATGGCGGTCGCCGCCGCCCCGACGAGCAGCCGGACCCCATACGGTGCAGTTGCCATGGCCACAGCCTACGGCTGGGCGGCGACCGGGGGCGGTCAGTACCCTGGAACCCATGCCACCGACTGTCAACATGGGGATCCCCGGATCCAGCCAGAGTGCGCTGGGCTCGGTCGCCGGTGGCGTCACGGGCAAGCGGGTGCTGCTGGCCGAACCTCGCGGATACTGCGCCGGTGTCGACCGGGCCGTGGAAACCGTCGAGCGGGCGCTGGAGAAGCATGGCGCGCCGGTGTACGTCCGCCACGAGATCGTGCACAACCGCCACGTCGTCGAGACCCTCGCCGCGGCCGGTGCGGTGTTCGTCGACGAGACCGACGAGGTGCCCGAGGGCGCGATCGTGGTGTTCTCGGCGCACGGCGTCGCGCCGACGGTGCACGTCAACGCCAAGGAGCGCGACCTGCAGGTCATCGACGCCACCTGCCCGCTGGTCACCAAGGTCCACAACGAGGCCAAGCGATTCGCCCGCGACGACTACGACATCCTGCTGATCGGCCACGAAGGCCACGAGGAAGTGGTCGGCACCGCCGGTGAAGCGCCTGACCATGTGCAGGTGGTCGACAATCCCGACGCCGTCGACGGCGTCACCGTGCGTGACCCGGACAAGGTGATCTGGCTCTCGCAGACCACCCTGTCGGTCGACGAGACGATGGAGACGGTGCGCCGGCTGCGGGAGAAGTTCCCGACGCTGCAGGATCCGCCCAGCGACGACATCTGCTACGCGACCCAGAACCGTCAGGTGGCGGTCAAGGCGATGGCCCCGGAATGCGAGCTGGTCATCGTCGTCGGCTCGCGCAATTCCTCGAACTCGGTGCGGCTGGTCGAGGTGGCCCTCGGTGCCGGCGCGGACGCCTCGTACCTGGTGGATTACGCCGACGACGTCGATCCGGCCTGGTTCGACGGCGTGACCACCGTCGGCGTCACCTCGGGTGCCTCGGTGCCCGAGATCCTGGTTCGCGGTGTTCTCGAGCGCCTCGCCGAACACGGCTACGACGTCGTGCAGCCGGTGACCACCGCCAACGAGACGCTGGTGTTCGCTCTGCCCCGTGAGATCCGGCCGGCGCGCAGTAACTAGTCAGTGAGCGCGGGTACGTTCGTCGAACGTGAGATCCGCCCACCGAACACATCCGAGAAGAGCGCGTCTGCGACACGTCGGGGCGGCCGCGCGTTGGCCGATGTCGTTGCTCCTCGCGGTCACCATGGTGCTCGCGGGCTGCAGCGACGCCGAGGACCGCCTCGACGCGACGGTGCGCTCCTTCGCCGAGGCGCTGAGCCGCGGTGACGCCGACGCCGCCGCCGACCTGACGTCCGACCCGGCAGCCGCGTCGGCCACGCTGGGCGAGTTGTTCGCCAGTCTCGGCAGCGACGTCTCGTTCCGGCCCGATCGGGTGCGTGCGGTGGACTCCGAAGGCGGGTTCGCGCTCGGCGCGACGTGGACGTTCGGGCCCGACGACGCCCACGAGTGGACCTACACCACCGATGGCGAGGCAACCGCCGACGGTCAGGAGTGGAAGATCCGGTGGGATCCGGCGGTCGTCGCGCCCGGGTTGGACGCCGGGCCGCTGGCTTACTCGACGCTGGTGCCGCAACCGGCTGCCCGCGTGCTGGACCGTACCGGTGCCGAGCTGCTGACCCAGCATGTCGTCACGCTGGTCGACCTGGCACCCGATGCCGACGTCGCCGCGGTTGCCGCGTTGCTGAACCCGATCGCCCCGACCATCACCGCCGAGTCCCTGGCTGCCGATGTGGGGGCCGCCGCGGGTGCACCCGTCACGGCCGTCACGTTGCGTGAGGAGGACCTCACCCCGATCGAGGCCGCACTGACGGCACTGCCCGGCGTGACGTTGCGGCCCCAGCTGCGGCTGCTGGCCACCGACCGCGCGCTGACCTCACCCACGCTGACGGGGCTGGCCGACCTGTGGCAGCAACGCACCGACGCCGCGGCCGGGTGGGCCGTCACCGCCCAGACCTCCGCCGGTCCGCAGAGAGTGGGCGGGCAGGACGCCAAACCCGTCGGCGACATCGCCAGCACCCTCGACATCGGCATGCAGCGGGCCGCCGAGGACGCGCTGGCGCCGCTGGGCACCCCGGCTGCCATCGTGGCCATCCAGCCGTCAACCGGGAACCTGCTGGCCGTCGGGCAGAACGCGCCGGCCGATGCGCAGGGGCCGATCGCCCTGACCGGGCTCTACCCGCCCGGGTCGACGTTCAAGACGGTGACCGTCTCGGCGGCGCTGCAGGCCGGGCAGGTCACGCCGGACACGATCGTCAACTGTCCCGGCACCGAGAACATCGAGGGCAGGCAGATTCCCAACGACAACGAGTTCGACCTCGGCGAGGTGCCGCTGCACACCGCGTTCGCCCGGTCCTGCAACACCACGATGGGCCGGCTCGCGGTGAACCTCCCGCCGGACGCGCTCACCGATGCCGCAGCGCAGCTCGGCCTGGGCATCGACTATGTGGCACCGGGAATGACCACCGTCACCGGTTCGGTGCCCGTCGCGGACTCGTCGGCGCTGCGCGTCGAGGAGGGCATCGGCCAGGGGCAGGTCACGGCGTCGCCGTTCGGCATGGCGCTGGTGGCCGCGACCCTGGCGCACGGCTCGGTACCGGCACCGGCCATCGTCGAGGGACAACCCGGGGTCGCCGACCGCACCCCGCAACCGCTGCCCGCGACGATCGACGACCAGGTGCAGGCGATGATGCGCGAGACGATCACCGACGGCACCGCCAGTCAGCTCCAGGACATCCCCGGGCTGCTCGGCAAGACCGGAACCGCGGAATACATCGACGATCAGCACGCGCATGGCTGGTTCGTCGGCATCGCCGGCGACCTCGCGCTCGCGGTGTTCGTCAGCGACGCCGGCAGCTCGGCGCCGGCGGTCGACGCCGCGGGACGGTTCCTGCGGACCGTCGCCTAGATGTCGTACTCCCAGCGGTCGGCGTCGTTCTCGCGGGCACGGCGACGGTGTTCGACGCGTTCGTCGGCGTCGTCCGAGCCCCGGTAGCGCACCCGCGACACCGGGTGGTGGGTGCCGTTGCCCCGCTGCTGGGGAGGTTCACGGCGAGGTTCGTAGCCGAGGTCGGGGCGGTCATAGCGGTCATAACCGCCGAACGTCTCGTACCCCTCGTAGCCGTTGTAGCGGCTGCGCCGCTGCGGCGGACGCTCACGGTCGCCTCGCTCGCCGCGGTCGTACGGCACCCGACGGTCGCTGTTCGGCGCGGCCCGGCGGGGCTCGCGGGCCGAGTCGCTCCTGGCCCGGCGCCGCTGATCGCGCGGCGGCGCGTCCTCGGGACGTGGCCGGCGTCGGCGCGGACGGTCGGTGGCCACCTGATCGATGATGTCGGTCTCGTCGGGCCGGGGCCGGCGGGCGGCGGGCTTGGAGCGCTGGCGATCGCCGCGCGCCGACCGGGATGCGGAGCGTTGCGCTGAGGCGGAGCGACGGTCCTGCTGGCGGCGGCGCGGCGGTGCCCCGCCTCCGGCGTTCTCGGCTGTGGCGGCCGTCGTTGTCGCGGCGGTCTTGGCGGACCGGCCGGCGAACAATGCGGCGACCATCGCCGGCAGGCGCCCCGCCTTGGCCGTCGCGCCACGCTCGGACCGGCCGGCGGTGGCGGTGTCGTCGCGGCCGGTCGACTGGCCAGACGCCTGGCCGAGGTACCAGCGGGCGAGGCCGATCAGCAGCACCGCGGCGGAGGTGAAGAACATCAGCGGGAACCGCTCGATCAGCGGGTAACCACAGTTGATCAGGATGTCCTTGAGACCTTCGATCGAGTCGTGGTGCATCAGGAAGTAGGCGCCGGGCACCATCACGAACAAGATCAGCGGCGGCTGGATGACGGCGGTGAACAGCCCGTTGCGCCGCACCGCGAGCACCGCGGCCAGGCAGCCGAGCACGAACAGCGTGGCGAACACCGCCGTCAGTTCCCCATTGCCTGAACCGGCGTCGACGGCGAATCCGGCGGCGGACGCGACGACAGCGATCAGGACGGCACCCCACCACGGAACACCGGGGATGTTGGGGTGCGCAGACCGGTTGTCGGCCGCCGCCGACGGCCGCGCGCGCTGTCCTGACACACGTCGACCGTACCGGCTCGGGCAATCAGACGCTGCCAGCGCACGGGGGCGTGGCGATCACATCTGGCAGACTGTGGACTCCGTGGGCTTGAATCTGGGAATCGTCGGACTACCCAACGTCGGAAAATCGACGTTGTTCAATGCGCTGACCCGTAACGAGGTGCTGGCGGCGAACTACCCGTTCGCGACCATCGAACCCAACGAGGGGGTGGTCGCGCTGCCCGATCCCCGCCTGGACGAGCTGGCCAAGATCTTCGGCTCGGAAAAGATCGTGCCCGCGCCGGTGACGTTCGTCGACATCGCCGGGATCGTCAAGGGCGCCTCCGAGGGTGCGGGCCTGGGCAACAAGTTCCTGGCCAACATCCGCGAGAGCGACGCCATCTGCCAGGTGGTGCGGGTGTTCGCCGACGACGATGTGGTGCACGTCGACGGCAAGGTCGATCCCAAGTCCGACATCGAGATCATCGAGACCGAACTGATCCTGGCGGACATGCAGACCCTGGAGCGGGCGGTGCCGCGGTTGGAGAAGGAGGCCCGCACCCACAAGGACCGCAGGCCCGTCCACGACGCGGCGGTCGCCGCCCAAGAGGTCCTCAACAGCGGCAAGACGTTGTTCTCCGCCGGCGCGGACGTCTCGCTGCTGCGGGAACTGAATCTGTTGACCTCCAAGCCGTTCCTGTATGTGTTCAACGCCGACGAGTCGGTGCTCACCGACGAGGCCAAGGTCGCCGAGCTGCGCGAGCTGGTCGCGCCGGCGGATGCGGTGTTCCTCGACGCCAAGATCGAAGCGGAGTTGCAGGAGCTCGACGACGAGTCCGCCGCCGAACTGCTGGAGTCGATCGGTCAGACCGAGCGCGGGCTGGATGCGTTGGCGCGCGCCGGTTTTCACACCTTGAAGCTGCAGACCTATCTGACCGCCGGCCCGAAAGAGGCGCGCGCGTGGACGATTCACCAGGGCGACACCGCGCCCAAAGCCGCCGGGGTCATTCATTCCGACTTCGAGAAGGGCTTCATCAAGGCCGAGATCGTGTCCTTCGACGACCTGGTGGCCGCCGGGTCGATGGCCGCCGCCAAGGCCGCGGGCAAGGTGCGCATGGAAGGCAAGGACTACGTGATGGCCGACGGGGACGTGGTGGAGTTCCGGTTCAACGTGTAGAGGCAAGGCTACAGCCAAGTTTCAAGGGGATGCGCGGATGGAATCAAAGGCTGGCGTGCTGGCCGAGGTATGCGCTGCTCTTAGGGACGGGGAATCCGGTTCTGCTAGAGAGACCCTTAGGTCGCGCTATCCGTTCGAGCCAATAGAGAAGATCGTCCGCCGGTACTCGATAGGTCAGCAGATGAAGCTGTTCATGCGTGACGGCTTCGTCGACCGCTACACGGGCAACCGACTCGTTAACCCCGGCGTTCTCCGCCTCCTCCATGTTGTCCTCGGGGACGACTTCCCGACACACCCGAACGGAAAGCTCTCAGAGACGCACATCGCTTTCTGGGAGTTGTTCCCGACGGTCGATCATCGCGTGCCCGTCAGTCGAGGCGGGCCTGACGACGAGTCGAACTGGGTCACAGCGTCGATGCTGAGCAATCAGGCCAAGGCCCAATGGACGTTGGAAGAACTCGGCTGGAAGCTGCATCGGCCTGGCGCCGTCACGGAGTGGGACGGGTTGTCGCGGTGGCTGGTCGAATATCTCGAGACGAACCCGACCGTGTTGGAGCAGAAGGCAGCTGAGCCCCACCGTGCCTACATCGGACGATGGCACAGGGCCAGCAAGGTGTCGCTAGATGGGGACGGCGACGTCGTCGAGTTCCGGTTCAACGTGTAGCGAATGAAGGAATCCACGGGGACGACTTGTCGGGGTGCGCACCTACCATTCGGCTCGCTGAGGCCAGCCGCCGATTATCCGGTGTCACCCCGAGGAGAGTCCCGATGAGATTGGTTTCGATCCGCATCATCACTGCCGATGTGAAGCGATTGGTCGCCTTCTACGAGATGGTCACCGGCGTCACCGCCATCTGGGGTAACGAACTCTTCGCCGAGATTCCGACAGCCGTCGGAGCGCTGGCCATCGGGAGCGACAAGACCGTCGCCTTGTTTGGGCAAGGATCTGCTGAGCCGGCTGCCAACCGGACCGCAATTGTCGAGTTCATCGTCGACGACGTCGATGAAGAGTACGAACGCCTTCGCGAACAGATCTCTGATGTGGTCACCGAGCCAACGACGATGCCGTGGGGAAACCGTGCGTTGTTGTTCAGGGATCCCGATGGAAACCTCGTCAACCTGTTCACCCCGGTGACTGACGCGGCGCGCGCCAAGTTCGGTATATGACTTTGACCGGCGAGGTGATTCGGTTCACCGGCTGCTCGACCGTAATGTCGGTCTGAGAGCGCCATCATGGATATATATCCATCATGGGGCTGCCAGGCTGACATTGCGTAGCGTTCGGGGCCGCCGCTCAGCGACGGGCCAACCGGCGCAGCCGGTTGACGGAGCTCGCCGGCTCGCGGCGCATCGCGGGCCGCAGCCGCCGCTGCGTCGATCGCTCGACCTGGCTGACGGCCATCAACAGCGCCAGCATCAGCGCCTGACGCCCCAGCACCGTCCGGCTGGTTCGCTGCTGCCACGTCGGGACGCGCGGATTGGAGCGGCGCCCGGCCAGATAGCCGACCCCGAGGGCCGCCACCAGCAGCACGACGATCCCCACCGCAGACATGACGTCGAGCCTTCCCGGTGCTGGTCGCGGTGAGATCACGAACCAGCGTCGGTGACCCTACGGTCTGGCCTCCCGGTACTCCACGACCGGGTCGCGGCTGAACAGCGTCTCACCGTCGATGACGACCAGCTCCGTGGCCGACAGCCGGTAGGTGGTCGCCCCGTTGCGCGCTTCGAACCCGGCCGGGATCGTGCGTACGTCGTCCAGGCGCAGAGATGCGCCGTCGCTGAGGCGCACGCCCTGATAGACGTAGTCGCCCTGCTCGTCGCGGCAGATCACCACCGCCGCCGTCTCGGTGCGGGCGATCGCCACCGCCTGCTCGTCGTCAGTGCAGCGCGCCTCGGAATCGACGAAACCGAGCTCGTCGATGACCGGCGCCGCGCTGGGCGCCGCAGTGGGCACCGAACTGGGTGCCGCCGCCGCCGGCGGCGGCGCCGCTTGCGGGGGAGGGATGTCGAGGCGCGTCTGCGGCACCGGCGGCTGCGACTGGGGGGAGAACGTCTGCGGCTGTGCAGGAACGGAACGCACCTCGCCGGACTGTTCGTTCGACGAGTTCAGCATCACGAACAGGATCACCAGCGTCGCGATCGACGCCAAGACGATGGCGATCGCCGACCATCTGGTACTACGCATCTTCGGCTCCGCGAGATCCCCGGACGTGTCCTGGCCGGGTGGTTGATCGGTGGTCGTCGGCATGCCTGCACTCCCTCGTTGCGCTGCCGAATGCGGGCGCCGTCTCAGCAAACCACTACGACCTGCACGATCGGGTGATCTCGCGCGGCGTTTCGCGAGGCGGCCGGCGCGGGCTGCCTCATGTCAGCACCGCGATTTCGGCGCCCAGCCGGTAACCCTCTCGAAGCGGCAACGTGTCACCGCTCCAAAACGACCCCGGGTCGAACCAGTTGTAGTGCTTCTCGGTCTGCAGGAGGCCCATCTCCTCATAGGTGATGGCGACGGTCTCTGCACAGTAAGCGGTCTCCAGCCCGGTCTTGGACTGCTGTTGCTTGCGCCGATCCGCCGACTCACGAACTTTTCTGTGCACGAACGGGATTCCGCGAGTGAAGTCGCTGACGGTGGGTAGCCTGCCCCGCATCCAGCGGCCGGTCAGCCGTGCGGTGGACGGGAACGGGGTGCCGTCCATGCGGGCGATCACCCGCAGCATCCGGTCCTCCTGCTCTGTGCTGGCGTAGGGCGAGAGCTGGCGCAGCCAGCAACGCTGCCCGTAGCTGTGCACCCAACGCTCGACCGCTTCGCGCAGATCGTTGAGCTGGACACCGCGGTGATGGGTGCCCGTCCACATGTCCACCAGCTTGTCGCCGAGTTCGGCATGCCAGATCAGCGGCGGCAGGTCGTCGAGCGCAACGGTCATCCCCACGTGGTTGACCGGGCTGTTCGTCATCGACTGAATTGCCCGGTCGGGTCCGGAGCGTCCGCGGAACAGCCAGATGTCACCGGTGCGGGTTTCCTCCAGCGCGCGCTGCAGCGACACCGTGCTTGGCTTCACCCCCGCAGCTTATGCAGACTGGCGGCATGCGTGGGATCTGGAAGTGGGTCGGGCTGGCAGGTGTCGCGGGTGTCGTGGCCGGTGGGGCGCTGGTGGCACGCGACCAGCGCCGACGGAACTCCTACACCCCCGACGACATCAGGGCGCGTCTGCACCAGCGCTTGACCGAGGCCGAGGCGGCCGGGCACAAGCGCGATTAGACCTCGACCGGAAAGAGCCGGTGCGTGCCGGAGAACCCTTTGAGCTCCACGTCCCGGCCGGCGCCGAAGGCGGTGTCCCCGTCATCGAGTGCGTCGTGCACCGCCTGGCTCACCAGGATCTCGCCGCCCCCGGCCTGCCCGGCGACGCGGGCGGCCATCGCCACGTTGCGGCCGAACAGGTCGTCGCCGCGCAGCACCGACTTTCCGCTGTGGACCCCGATTCGCACCCGAATGTCATTGGGCCGCTTGCTCAGTGACCGCTGGATGTCGCAGGCGCAGCGGACCGCCTGACCGGGGTGGGCGAAGGCCATCATGAAGCCGTCGCCCTGGCTCTTGACCACATATCCGTCATGACGCTCGACGAGGCGTCGCACGGCCTTGTCGTGCTTGCCGATCAACCGCACCCAGGCCCGGTCACCGATCCGCTCGTTGAGCGCGGTGGAGTCCTCGATGTCGGAGAACATGATCGCGACCCGGCCGCCCGGCGCCAGCCGGGCCAGGTCCGGGCGCTCCACCTCGGCCCAGTCGGCCAGTTCCTCGATCGAGGACCGCACCGCCGCGCCGAGTCCGTCGCGGCGCAGGATGTTGGCCGTCTGCCACACCGTCTTGACGGCCTTGCTTCCCCCGGTGAGCAGCATGTTGCGGGTGTCGAGGCGGCGGCGTAGCTCGTCGGCCTCGTGTTCGGCGGCCCTCCACTGTCGCACCACGACGGCCAGCGCGATGGCCTCACCGACGACGAGCACCGCCAGCACCCATGCTGCGATCTGCGCAACGGTCATGGCCCCAGTATTGGATGCTGGACCCGTGATCGTCCGCAAGGCCCCCTTCTACGAGAGTCGCTTCCTTCGCGCCGACGCAGCCGGTGGCCGGCGAGCACTGTGGCTGCGCGAGACGTTGTTGATGCCGACGGTCGGTGAGTCCTGCGCCGACGTCTGGGTGATGGTGTTCGATCCGTCGGGTCACCGAGCGATCAGGCAGTCGTATCCGATCGAGGCGGCGGACTTCGCCGACGAGCCCTGGACCGCGCAACTGGCCGGAACGGAACTCGACGACTCCCACGCCCACGGGGTGCTGCCCGACGGCACCCGCTGGGATCTGTCGATCACGCCCGGCGGGCAGCCCGGGGTGCGGGTCCTGCCGGAGCGGTCCTACCGGGCCCGGTTCCCGACCGCCAAGACTCAGGTACGACATCCGCTGGCCCGCTTCGACGGTCGGCTGCAGTCACCGGATCTCGACATCGACCTGGACGGTTGGATCGGCAGTGTCAACCACAACTGGGGCAGCAGGCACACTCCCGCCTACGCCTACGGGCAGGTATGCGGATTCGACGAAGCGCCGGAATCCACACTCGAGATCGTCACGGCGCGAGCCGGGGTGGGGCCGGTCCTGTTGCCCGGCGTGACACTGTTCGTCTTCCGCCACGCCGGCCTCGAGTTCGCCGTCCGCTCGGTCGTGGGCAGCATGCAGACCCACGGCCGGTACCGCCCGTTCAGCTGGACGTTCGGTGCGCGGGTGGGGGAGCAGATGATCGAAGGTGAGATCAGCACCGTCGCAGGCGACGTGATCGGTCTGACCTACCCCGACACCCACGGCGGGGTGAAGTACTGCTACAACTCGGCGCTCGCGAGCTGCCGAGTCCAGTTGGCGGGCAAAGCTTTCCAGCGAGCCGAACTGAGCAGTGACCGGGCGATGTTCGAGATCCTCACCGACGACACCGTCGCAGGGGTGCCGCTGCTCGGTTAACCCGACACGCCGAACTGCAGCTCGGACAACGCCCGGTCGAGGGTGTCGACGTAGAAGTCGGCGGCCTCGACGTCGATGCACAGCGGCGGCTTGGTCTTCAGGATGTTCGAATGGTCGCCCGTCGGTTGGATGATGACCCCGAGTTCGAGCATGCGATCGCAGACCGCCCGGGTTTCCCGCGTGGCCGGCTCCAATGTCGCCGTATCGCGGATCATCTCGACACCGAGGTACAGCCCGAAGCCGTGCACGGTGCCGATGATCGGGTGCCGGTCGCCCAGCGCCTCGAGCCTGGTCTTCAGGTGCCCCCCGACATGACGGGCGTTGTCCTGTAGCGCTTCGTCACCGAGTACGTCGAGCACCGTCATCCCGAGCGCGCACGACAGCGGACTGCCTCCGGTGGAGGAGAAGAAGTACCCCTGCCCGGCGAACGCCTCGGCGACGGCGCGGCTGGTGATCACCGCCCCCAACGGATAACCGTTGCCGACCGACTTGGCCACCGACACGATGTCGGGCACCGTGTCCTGCTGCTGGAATCCCCAGAACCATTCGCCCAGCCGGCCGTAACCGACCTGGACCTCGTCGGAGATCGCCAGCCCGCCGCTCGCGCGGACCGCGGCGTAGACCTGCTGCAGATACCCGTCTGGTAGCGCCATGCCGCCGGCGTTGCCGTAGACGCTCTCGCAGATGAACGCCGCCGGTGCCCGGCCCTCGGCGGCCAACGCCTGGATCTGTGCCACCGCGTCGGTGGCGTAGCGGTTGGCCTCGGCCCCGCGATACGTGCCACGGAAGCTGTTCGGCGATTCCACGGTGTGCACCCAGTCGGGTCGGGTGGCCAGCGCGTTCGGGTTGTCCGCGGTCGAGGTGGACACCGCGTCGGTACCGTAGGTCCACCCGTGGTAGGCCTCCCGGACCGCGACGACGTCGCGCCGTCCGGTCGCGGCCGTCGCCAGCCGGATCGCCAGATCGCTTGCCTCGGAACCGGAATTGACCAGGAACACGGTGTCCAACGGGTCGGGCAGCAGCGCGGCCAGGCGCTCGCTGAATTCCACGACAGCCGAATAGTTGAACCGCGAATTGGTGTTGAGTTTGCGCAGCTGGCGCGCCGCGGTGTCGGCGATCCGTGGATGGGCATGTCCCAGCACGGTGACGTTGTTGACCATGTCCAGATAGCTGCGGGCCGCCGTCGACATCAGGAAATGCCGCCGGCCACGTTCGATCTGCGGCGGTGTGCGGTAGTAGAACTCCTGCACGGGAGCGAAACTCGCGTCGCGACGGGCCAGCAGGTCGCCGCCGTCAGCCCCGTCGACGGGGGGCAGCCCGAGCAGCGGCCGCGGATCACGGGTCAGTGCCGACCATCCGGGCCACAACTCGGCGGAGGTGAACGCGGGAGACGAAGGCGCGCCGACGGGGCGCGCGGTGATCTCCACCCGGCCGCCCACCCGCGCGAGCTGCCGGCCGCGGCCGACCGCGCCGAGCGTGACGTCGGTGACCCCGGCCAGCGTCAGCTCCACGCGGTCGGTGTGCAGTGTGACCGCGCCCGGCCCGGCTTCGCGGGCCTCCCCGTCCCACGGAGCGTTCAACACCGTGCCGGGGGTCGTCCAGAGGCTGACCCCGGTGGCCACCACCGCTGGAGCGTCCTGGCTCAGCCGGGGTGCCCTGCTCAGGCGGGCCTCGCCGTACCGGCTGACGACGACGCGCGCACCGTCGTGCAGTGCGGCCGCGGCGAAGTCGTCCTCGGCGCCGGCTCGCAGTGCCCCGGTGTCGTCGAAGGCGTCGTCGTAGAGATCCGACGTGGTGGACAGGTCCAGCGTGTGCACCCGCGCTGGGTCCTCGGAAATGAGCGGCGCCGCCGGGGGTAGCGGTGCCGGCGCTGACGCCAGCCCGAGATCGGCGGCGATGAGTGCGCTCATCACTTGTGGCGCAACCGAGGTGGCGAGCTCGAACATCTGCCGCTCGGCGTCAGCCTGCTCGGTGAGGTAGTCGTTGTCCGGATCGAGGACCGCCTGTTGGGCGCCGCTGACGATCAGGACGACGGTGCGCAGCACCAGCATCGGCCACAACGCTGCCGCCTCGACGGGCGAGAGCGGGCGCACAGCGTGGAAGGCGCGGACCGCCGGCAGGATCGACGTGACGGTCGCGCCGGGGTGTCCCAGCACCGAGGACGCC
This sequence comes from Mycobacterium sp. G7A2, assembly GCF_041902445.1. Classification (NCBI taxonomy): domain Bacteria; kingdom Bacillati; phylum Actinomycetota; class Actinomycetes; order Mycobacteriales; family Mycobacteriaceae; genus Mycobacterium; species Mycobacterium sp. G7A2. The sequence goes on from NZ_CP169251.1 coordinate 1,643,243, forward strand.
GTGATCGCCAGCTCCGAGACGGCCCAGGTGCGGCACAGGTCGCCGAAGTCGATGATCCCGTCCGGCCGCGGGTCGTCGGCCGTGCCCGGGGCGGCGCCGAGCACGACGTTGGCGTCGGTCAAGTCGATGTGCGCGGCCTGGCGGGGGAGCGCGTCATCCAGCGGAGCCAGGTGGTCCCACGCCTCTCGGGCAGCGGTCTGCAGCCGCTGCCGCAGTCCGGTGTCGCCGACGTGTTCGATCAGCGCGTCGACGACATGCATGCCGAAGCGCAGGTCCCACTGCAGGACCCGGTCCAGACCGGGATGGTCGAAGTCGCGAAGAGCCCGGCTCACCCGGCCTGCAACGTCGCCGAGCCCGGCGACGAGCTCGGGTGCCAGGTATCCGGCGGTGTCCAGCGTTCCGCCGTCGAGGTGGCGCAACAGACGCACGTAGGCCGTGCCGGCCAGCATGCCGTCGACCGCGGTGCACGCCGCGCCGGCCGTGTTGGGCAGCGGCACCGCGATCCGCAACTGCGGCTCGGCTTCGGCGATGTGGCGGGCGGCGCGGTCCTGGGCTTCGATCTCGACGGCGCCGAACACCGGGTTGGCGATCTTCAGCACCCCCAGAACGCTGCCGTCGGCGCCGCGGGCCAGGAAGTTCTTGTCCTGCTGGCTGCCCAGCGATTGGACGGCGGCCTGCAGGCCGTAGTGCTCGGCGAGGATCGTGCTCGCTTGAGCGTCGCTGACCGCGGGAGCGGGTAGCTCGGGATGTTCGAGGAAGTTGAAGCCCCCGGGCCCGGATGTGCTCACCGCAGCACGAATTCGACGACGGCGTCGGAGAATGCGTCGTTGTCGTCGCCGGCGGCGGTGTGGCCGGCACCGGACAACTCGACGAATTCCGCGGTGGGCACCTTGTCGAGGAAGTCGGCCACCGCCTCCTCGCTGACCACGTCGGAGAGCTTGCCGCGGATCAGCAGGATCGGGATGCCCAACTCGACGGCGGCCTGCTCGAGAAGTTCGACGCGCACGAACGGGTCTTCGTTCGGCTTGGTCAGAAACGCGGGATCCCAGTGCCAGTACCAGCGTCCGTTGCGGTGTCGCAGGTTCTTCTTCAGCCCCTCCGGGCTTCTGGGCCGGGCGCGGTGCGGCAGGTAGGCGGCGACGGCATCGGCGGCCTGCTCCAGCGAGTCGAAGCCGTGGACGTGGCTGAACATGAACTCGCGGATGCGGGCGCTGCCGTCCTTCTCGTAGCGCGGCACCACGTCGACGAGCACGAGTTTGGTGACCAGCTGCGATCCGGCCTGACGCGCAGCCAGGATGCCGGTGAGCCCGCCCATGCTGGCTCCGATCAGCACGACCGGCCGGCCGATCTGCTCGATCACCCGCAGCGTGTCTGCGCACAGCGCCTCGATGGTGTACTTCGCGTCGGGGGAGCGGTCGCTGTCGCCGTGCCCACGGCTGTCCAGCGCGACCACATGCAGTCCCCGCGACGCCAGAATCTGGCCGGTCTTCTTCCAGGAGAACCGGTTCTGGCCGCCGCCGTGCAGCATCAGCACCGATGGTCCAAAGCGCTGCGCCGCCGACCCGGCGCCGTTCCACTCGTCGGCGACCAGGGTGAGCCCGTCGGAGCCGTGAAACCGCCTGGTCGTCGGCTCAAGCTGACCTGTGTTCATCGACGTTCCTCTCGGCCTGCCCCGACGGTCAGGTTACCGAGCGGGGTATTTGCCGCCATCCGGGGTCCCACACGGCACCGGTTCCCTAGAATTCTGCTCCGTGCAGCCCGCTGCAGACCACAGCGACGACCGCCGCCGCATCATCGAGGCGGCGTATCGGTGTCTGTCCGATCCGCATCCCGGGCCCATCCTGATGTCGGAGATCCTGCGTCGGGCGCAGGTCTCGACCCGGGCGTTCTACCGCCACTTCGAATCCAAGGACGACCTGTTCCTGGCCCTGTTGCGCCAGGAATGCGACGCGTTGGTCGCCGACGTGGACCGCGTCGCCGCGGCGGCTCTCGGTACTCCTGCCGAGCAGTTGGCCGCCTGGATCGGGGAGATGTTCGACATGTGCGCCGATTCGCAGCGCCGCCTGCAGCTGACGGTGATCGACTCCGACGAGGTGCGAGCGGCCAAGGGCTACCGGGAAACCCGGGCGCGGGCCCAGGCCGACCGGGAACGCTCGTTGACCACGATCCTGTGCCGGGGCCGTGCCGACGGCTCCTTCCCGCTGACCGAGCCCGACATCGACGCGGTCGCGGTCAGTTCGCTGGCCTCGCGGGTGCTGGCCGGTCAGGACCCCGACGATGCGCACGCGCTCAAGCAGGCTCAAGCCCGCGTCCTGGACTTCGCGCTGCGCGCAGTAGGTGCCGTCACCGCGGGCTGAGCCACGCGGCGATGAGAACCGAGGCCGGTTGGGGTCTCAACGGGGACAGCCCGTGACGCCGCGACAAGGAGGCCCCATGCCCGCCATCACCCCCTCGCTCTGGTTCGACAACGACCTCGAGGACGCCATCGCGTTCTATACGGCGATCTTCCCGAACTCGTCGGTCGACCGAGTCGACCGGTTCACCGACGCCGGGCCGGGGGCTCCCGGCGAGGTGGTGTCCGCGACGTTCACCTTGGACGGGCAGCAGTTCATCGCCATCAACGGCGGACCTCAGTTTCCCTTCACCGAGGCGGTGTCGTTCACGGTGCACTGCCGCGATCAGGCAGAGGTCGACCATTACTGGCAGCGACTGCTCGCCGGCGGCGGCCAGGAGTCGCAGTGCGGCTGGCTCAAGGACCGCTTCGGGCTGAGCTGGCAGATCGTGCCCGAGCGGCTCGACGAACTGCTGCGTGACCCCGACCCGCTTCGTGCCGAAGCGGCGGCGCGGGCGATGCTGGGGATGAGCAGGATCGTCGTCGCCGACCTCGAGACCGCGGTCGCCCTTGTATGACGGTGCGGTCCCTCACCGAACGAGGCGGTCGATCGCCTCGATCGTCGCGTCGCCGATCAGCGCGACGTCGGCCTCGTTGTCGCAGAGGATCACCAACGACGACGCCTCGGCCAGAATGGCGCCCAGCATCCGTAGCAGCAGCTGACCCTGCGGTGACGGATCCGCCGCCACCTCGGGAGTCCAGCGCCGCAGGGCGTCGCACAAGCGGCGTTCGCGCAGGCGGGCGAACCCGGCAGGACCGTCGTCGGAACTGAACACGACCGCCACGCCGCGGTGTAGCCACAGCGCTCCCAGGTAGGCGCGGGTCGCGGCCGCGAACCTCGCCGGGTCGTCGCCGCGGCTCGTGTCGGTGGCGGCCGCGACGTCCCGGTCGATGTCGGCGACCAGCCGGTCGAAGGCCGCCACGAAGAGATCGCGCATGCCGCCGAACTGACGGTGGATGCTGCCGATGCCGGCCCCACACCCGTCGACGACGTCGGCCATCGTGGCCCCGGTGAACCCGCGTGCGGCGAAGGCCGCCGTTGCTGCATCCAGGATGCGCTGCGGCATTGCCTCGGTGGTGGTCAAGCGTCGGATCGGGATCGACATCGCCGTCCACGCTAGTCCTGCTGGGCCGAGGCGGCGACTGGTAGGCCGAGTCGGCGCGCGCAGCGGCCGCCCCGGGCCGCCGATCCACGACGTCGCCGACTTTGCCGGCTCCACCCAGAACACGGGGAGATGCTGGGGCCGGTGCTGGTCAGCGCACGCAACCGGTCTCGTGTTGCTCGGTCAGAATTTGTTGATATACGGTTTCCCGGCGTCTCCGCAGATGTAGCCTCAGCCACAGCCAGGCACGGCGGTCGGTCGGAGGGCCAATGGCGTTGTGGTGTAGACGAGGGAGGACCTGCTAGATGGTCGCTTCCGACGCTATTGCCAAACCCGTGCGCGCAGTCGGCGGGTTCTACTCGATGGCGCTGGACACGTTCGTGGCGATGTTCAGGCCACCGTTCGCGTGGCGCGAGTTCATCAGCCAGTCCTGGTTCGTCGCGCGCGTGTCGATCCTGCCGACGCTGATGCTCACGATCCCGTACACGGTCTTGCTGACCTTCACGTTCAACATCCTGCTGCGCGAATTCGGTGCCGCGGACTTCTCCGGTACCGGCGCTGCGCTGGGCACCGTCCGCCAGATCGGGCCGATCGTCACGGTTCTGGTGGTCGCCGGCGCGGGCGCGACAGCCATGTGTGCCGACCTCGGCGCCAGGACCATCCGCGAGGAACTCGACGCACTGCGCGTGATGGGGGTCAATCCCATTCAGGCTCTTGTCGTTCCACGGGTTCTGGCCGCGATGTTGGTGTCGCTGGCGTTGTCGGCGACGGTTATCCTGGTCGGCCTGGCGGGCGCGTACTTCTTCACCGTGTACATCCAGAACGTCTCCCCGGGCGCCTTCGCGGCTGGGCTGACGCTGATCATCGGAGCGCTCGACGTCACGATCGCGCTGATCAAGGCCGCACTGTTCGGGCTTTCTGCGGGCCTGATCGCCTGCTACAAGGGCATTTCGGTCGGTGGCGGCCCGGCGGGCGTCGGCAACGCCGTCAACGAGACGGTGGTGTTCACCTTCATGGCGCTGTTCGCGATCAACATCGTGGCCACCGCCGTCGCGGTCAAGGTGACGATGTGACGGTTTCGCGGCCCCATTCCCAATTCCCCTGGCTCAAGGCCCGGTTCCGCAGTGTGGCCGACCCCTGGAACAGCGTCGGTGTGCAGGCGAAGTTCTACGGCCGCACGCTGCGCTCGATCGGCCTGGTTCTCAAGGACTACCGGATCGAGCTGATCCGGCTGATCGCCCAGATGGGCCTGGGCGCCGGGGCGTTGATCGTCATCGGCGGCACCGTCGCCATCGTCGGCTTCCTGACCGTGACGACCGGTGCGTTGGTGGCGGTGCAGGGCTACACCGACTTCGCCGAAATCGGTGTCGAAGCGCTCACCGGTTTCGCCTCGGCGTTCTTCAACGTACGGCTGATCGCGCCGGCGACCACGGCGGTGGCGTTGTCGGCCACCATCGGCGCCGGCGCCACCGCGCAGCTGGGCGCGATGCGGATCAACGAGGAGATCGACGCGCTCGAGGTGATGGGCATCCGCAGCATCGCCTACCTGGCATCCACGAGGGTGTTGGCCGGCCTGCTCGTGGTCATCCCGCTCTACTGCGTGGGTGTGCTGGCGTCGTTCTGGGCGGCGCGGTTCGGCACCACCGTGCTCTACGGTCAGTCGACCGGCGTCTACGACCATTATTTCCGGACGTTCCTGAACCCGATCGACCTGTTCTGGTCGTTCATCCAGTGTGTGGCGCTCGCGGTGGTGATCATGCTGGTGCACACCTATTACGGTTTCAGTGCGCGCGGCGGCCCGGCGGGTGTCGGCGAGGCCGTCGGCCGCGCGGTGCGTACGTCTCTGATCGTGTCTGCGTTCGTCCTGGTGATGATTTCGCTTGCGGTGTACGGACAATCCGGCAACTTCAACCTGGCGGGCTGAGGGATGGACGACGACGGTCTGGCTCCCGGGTGGTGGACACTGATCTTGGTTGCGGTGCTCGCCGGCGCCATCTGGTTGACATATGCGCTGTTCACCGGGTCGCTGCGGTCCACAACTCCGGTCACCCTGACCTCCGACCGGGCAGGTCTGGTGATGGAGAAGAACGCCGATGTCAAGCTGCGTGGCGTGCCGGTCGGGCGGGTCGCCGACATCGGGGTCACCGGTGAATCGAGTTCGCCGGTGGCGCTGCGCCTGGAGATCGACGACGATCAATTGCAGTACATCCCCGCCAATGTCGAGGCGCAGATCCGCGCCACCACGGTGTTCGGGGCCAAGTTCGTCGACCTGGTGATGCCCGGCGATCCGAGCAGCCAACGCCTCGAAGCCGGACAGGTGCTGCAGTCACGCAACGTGACCACCGAGGTCAACACCGTCTTCGAGAACCTCGTCGAGGTGCTCGACCAGGTCGACGTGGCCAAGCTCAACAGCACTCTGTCGGCGCTGTCCGACGGCGTTCGCGGCCAGGGTGAACGGATCGGCGAGGCCACCACAGCGGCCAACCAGGTTCTGCTGGAGCTCAATCCGCGTAACGAGACCATCCGGGCCGACCTGCAGGCGCTCACCTCGTTCAACCGGACGTTCAGTGCTGCGGCGCAGAACATCCTGTCCACCTTGGATGCGGCGAGTACGACCAGCGCCACGGTGGTCAGCAAGTCCGACCAGCTCGATGCGCTGCTGCTCTCGACGCTCGGACTGTCCAACAGCGGTATCAACCTGTTGGCGCCCAACCAGGCCAACCTGGTCAAGGCGATCAACGTGCTGGAGCCCACGACCGAGCTGCTCTACAAGTACAACCCCGAATACACCTGCCTGCTGGTCGGCGCCAAGCACCTGCTCGACAACGGCGGTTACGAATCGCCCGGCGGAAACGGCCGCAGCATCGTGTTCGACACCGGCCTGTCGTTCGGCGACGACCCGTACCGCTACCCCAACCACCTGCCGATCATCGGCGCCAAGGGTGGTCCCGGCGGCAAGCCGGGCTGCGGCTCACTGCCCGTGGTGGCCGACAACTGGCCGGTCCGCCAGCTGGTGACCCACACCGGGTTCGGCAGTGGTCTGGACTGGCGCCCCAACCCGGGCATCGCGTTCCCGACCTACGCCAACTACCTGCCGGTGACCCGCGCGGTGCCGGAGCCGCCGAGCATCCGGAATCTGTTCGGCGGTCCGGCGATCGGGCCGGTCCCGTATCCGGGCGCCCCCGCGTACGGTGCGCAGTTGTACGCGCCCGACGGCACCCCGCTGTGGCCCGGGCTGCCGCCGGCGCCGCCGCCGGGCGCGCCGCGCGACCCGGGACCGCGACCCGGCACGGAGCCGTTCATCGTCGAACATCCGATGCAGTTGCAGCCCACCGCGGTGCCGTATCCGTATGTGCCGCCGCCGGTGCCGGCGGCACCCGGCCCGCCCTGAACCGTCCCGCCGACCGAGAGAGGTAACCGATGACAGCCAACATCCGACGCGACGCAGTGCGTCTCGGTGTGTTCCTGGCTGTCTGCCTGCTCGGTGTGTTCGGGCTCTACGCGGTGTTCGGCCAGCTACGTTTCGGTGAGGAGCGCACGAGCTATCGCGCCGAGTTCGTCAACGTGACCGGTTTGGAGACAAACGATTTCGTGCGTATCGCCGGCGTCGAGGTGGGCAAGATCAAGAACGTCGAAATCCAGCCCGACACGACGGCGCTGGTCGAGTTCGACGCCGACCGCTCCGTGGTGCTCACCGAGGGCAGCCGGGCGGTCATCCGCTACGACGATCTGATCGGTGGTCGCTACCTGGCGCTGGAAGAGGGCGTGGGCGGCACCGAGCGGTTGGCCGGGGGCGAGACGATCCCGCTGGCCCGCACCTCGCCGGCGCTGGACCTCGACGCGCTGATCGGCGGGTTCCGGCCGCTGTTCCAGGCGCTGGACCCCGACCAGGTCAATGCGCTGTCCGGGCAGTTGATCTCGGCGCTGCAGGGGCAGGGCGGCACGATCAACTCGTTCCTGGCCCAGACCGCGGCGTTGACCAGCACGCTGGCCGACCGCGACCAGCTGATCGGCGACGTCATCGTCAACCTGAACACGGTGCTCGGTTCGCTCGGCGACCAGAGCGAGCAGTTCGGCAAGGCGGTGACGGCCCTGTCGGAGTTGGTCGAAGGCCTCGAGGCCCGCGGGACGGAGATCGCCAACGGTCTGGCCTACACCAACGCGGCTGCCAGCACCATTGCCGACCTGCTCGCCGAAGCCCGCCCGCCGCTGAAGAAGACGATCGACGAGACCGACCGGACCGCCGGGATCGTGGTCGCCGACAACGAGTACTTCGACAATCTGCTCAACACGCTGCCCGATGCCTACCAGGTGCTGGCGCGCCAAGGCATCTACGGTGACTTCTTCAGCTTCTACCTCTGCGATCTCGTGCTCAAGCTCAACGGCAAGGGCGGCCAGCCGGTGTACGTGAAGGTCGCCGGGCAGTCCTCGGGGAGGTGCGCGCCACGATGAAGCCCTTCGCTGAACGCAACCAGCTGCTCATCGGCGGCATCGGCCTCGGCCTCACCGCCGCGATCGTGCTGGGCTCCCTGAACTACGAGCGGTTGCCCTTCGTCGACACCGGCCGGGAGTACACCGCGTACTTCGCCGAAGCCGGCGGACTGAACACCGATGCAGCGGTTCAGGTCTCGGGCTTCCGGGTGGGCCAGGTCAGATCCATCGAACTCGACGGCCCGCGCGTGCTGGTCACCTTCACCGTCGACAGCGACATCCGCCTCGGTGAACGCACCGAGGCCGCGATCAAGACCAAAGGCCTGCTGGGCACCAAGATCCTCGAGGTGGTCGCACGCGGGGACGGGCAACAGGATGGGACGATCCCACTGGACCGCACGCGGTCGCCGTACCAGCTGCCCGACGCGCTGGGCGAATTGGCCACCACGATCAGCGGTTTGAACACCGACCAGCTCTCCGAGTCGCTGCGGGTGCTGTCGGCGACGTTTGCCGACACTCCTCCCCAGCTGCGGATCGCGGTGGAAGGTGTAGCGCGGTTCTCCGACACCCTCAACAAGCGCGACGAGCAGTTGCGCAGCCTGCTGGACAACGCCGACGAGGCCACCACGGTGCTGGCCGAACGCAGCGATCAGGTGGTCAGCCTGGTCGCCAACACCAACGCCTTGCTGGCCGAGCTGCAGACCCAGAGTGCGGCCGTCGATGAGATCTCGGCGAACATCTCGGCGCTGAGCGCCCAACTGCAAGGCTTCATCGGCGAGAACCGCGCGACCCTGCGGCCCGCGCTGGACAAGCTCAACGGCGTGCTGACGATTCTGGACAACCGTAAAGAGCGGCTGCAGAAGTCGCTGAGCCTGCTGAACTCGTACTCGATGTCACTGGGCGAGTCGGTGTCGGCGGGACCGTTCTTCAAGACCTACGTCGCCAACCTGCTGCCGGGGCAGTTCCTGCAGCCGTTCATCGACGTGGCGTTCTCGGATCTGGGGCTGGACCCCAACGTGCTGTTGCCCTCGGAACGCAGCGACCCACAGGTGGGCCAGCCGGGCACACCGGCGATGCCGTTGCCGTACCCGCGCACCGGCCAGGGCGGCGACCCGCATCTGACGTTGCCGGACGCCATCACCGGCAATCCGGGCGATCAGGGTTGCGGCCCGCCCGGTCTGCCGCTGCCCGGCCCGACGGGCTGCTACCCCTACCGTGAGCCCGAGCCGGCACCCCCGCCGGGCGGACCCCCGCCCGGCCCGCCGGCCGAGGCGCCGCCGGGCCTGGCGTCCACGCCGTCACCGACACCGAACCCGATCTATGTTCCGGCCCCGGGTGAGGCACCGCCGCTCGTTCCGGTGGAGGACACGCCATGAGAAACCCCAGAACCTGGGTGGCCGTCGTGCTCGCCGCGTTGCTGGTCGCCGGTGTCGCGGTGCTGGTGCGCACCACCGACAAGGTCAACCGCGTGAACGTGGTGGCCTACTTCGAGAACAGCAACGGCATCTACGAGGGTGACGACGTGCGCATCCTGGGGGTGCCGGTCGGCAGCATCGTCTCGATCGAGCCTCAGCCCGAGCGGGTGAAGATCTCGTTCTGGTACGACGACCGCTACGACGTCCCCGCGGATGCCAACGCCGCGATCCTGTCGCCGGCGCTGGTGACCTCGCGCGCGATCCAGCTGACGCCCGCCTACACGGGCGGGCCGGTGATGGAAGACGACACCGTGATCCCGATCGAGCGCACTGCCGTGCCGGTCGAGTGGGACCAGGTGCGCCGGCAGTTGCAGGTGCTCAGCGAGACGCTGCAGCCGACCGAGCCGGGCGGGGTCAGCCCGCTGGGATCGGTGATCAACACCACCGCCGACAACCTGCGCGGACAGGGCGCCAACATCCGCGACACGGTCGTCAAACTGTCGCAGGCGTTCTCGGCGCTGGGTGACAAGAGCACTGACATCTTCTCGACGATCAAGAACCTCGCGACCCTGGTGTCGGCGCTGCAGGACAGCACCGACCTGATGCGTCAGCTCAACCAGAACCTGGCGTCGGTGACCGGGCTGCTCGCCGACGATCCCGACGAGGTCGCGACCGCGGTGCGTGACCTCAACGTCGCCGTGGGTGAGGTGCAGAGTTTCGTCGCCGACAATCGCGACGCGCTGGGCACCACGTCGGAGAAACTGGCCGGGGTCACCCAGGCGCTCAACGACAGCCTCGACGACGTCAAGCAGTTCCTGCATCTGGCGCCCAACACGTTCCAGAACTACGTCAACATCTGGCAGCCCGCCCAGGGCTCGGTCAGCAGCGTGCCCCAGATCAACAACTTCGCCAACCCCATCCAGTTCCTGTGCGGCGCAGTGCAGGCCGCGTCCCGGCTGGGTGCCGAACAGTCGGCCAAGCTCTGTGTGCAGTACCTGGCGCCGATCATCAAGAACCGGCAGTACAACTTCCTGCCGTTGGGCATCAATCAGCTCGTCGGCGCCTCGACGCGGCCCAATGAGCTGACCTACAGCGAAGACTGGCTGCGGCCGGACTACATCCCGCCTGGCGGGGCGCAGCCGGCCGGTCCGGCACCGGCCGGTCAGCCGGCGCCGATGGGGAGCGCCCCGCTGCCAGCGGAGGCGGGGCCGACCAATGTTGCGGAGGCGGGGCCGGCTCCGGTACCCCCGCCGAGCGGACCGACTCCGGACACCGTGAGCGGACCCCTCCTGCCGGCCGAGGCGGTGCCGACCAACCCGACAGACGGATTGATGGGCATGATGGTTCCGCCGGGAGGTGGCTCATGACCGCGGCGAGGACACGGCGCGCGGGTGGCGTCGCCGCGCTGGCCATGGCGCTGACGCTGTCGGGATGCGGCTGGCAGGGGCTGAATTCGATCCCACTGCCCGGCACCCAGGGTGGCGGGCCGGGATCGTTCACCGTGCAGGCCCAGATGCCGGACGTCGACAACGTCGAACGCAACTCGCGGGTCCGCGTCGGCGACGTCAACGTCGGCACGGTCTCGGAGATCGAACGGCAGGGCTGGCACGCGCTGGTCACCATGACGCTGAACGGCAACGTCGTATTGCCTGCCAACGCGACCGCCCGGGTCGGCCAGACCAGCCTGCTGGGTTCTCAGCACATCGAGTTGTCCGCGCCCACCGACGAAGCGCCGCAGGGCCGCCTGACCGAGGGCGCGTTGATCCCGCTGGCGTCCTCGGGGGCGTACCCGACCACCGAACAGGCGCTGGCTGCCGTCGCGCTGCTGCTCAACGGCGGCGGGCTGGGCGACATCCAGGACATCACCGAGGCGTTGTCGACCGCGTTCACCGGGCGGGAGAACGATCTGCGCAGCCTGATCGAACAGCTCGACATCGCGATCGGGCACCTCGACGACCAGACCGACGACATCATCGCCACCGCGGAGAGCCTCAACGATCTGGTCGGGCAGATCGCCGAGCAGAAACCCGTGGTGGACAGGGCATTACAGACCATCCCGGACGCGTTGGCGGTCCTGCGCGATCAGCGCGAGACGCTCGCCGAGGCGTTGGTGCAGCTGGGACGGTTCAGTGCGCTGGCCGCCGACTCGGTGAACCAGACCAGGGAATCCCTGGTCGCCGAGCTGAAGGACATCGGCCCGGTGCTGCAGTCGCTCGCCGATGCCGGACCCGCCCTGACGCGGGCCCTGAGCTTTCTGCCGACGTTCCCGTTCCCGAAGGAGACGTTGACCAACTGGATGCGCGGCGACTACGCCAACCTGACACTGGTGGTGGATCTGACCCTGTCGCGCATCGATCAGGGGTTCTTCACCGGCACCCGCTTCGAGTGCAACCTGACCTGGCTGGAGTTGCAGTGGGGCCGCACGATCGGGCAGATGCCCAGCCCGTGCAACCAGAACGTTCCGCCGCCGGGGGGCAACCCGCTGGTCGCGCCGTACCGTTTCGACCAGGGGCGTTGACATGCGAGTGACCAGACAGATGATGATCCAGCTGGCGATCTTCTCCGTGGTGGCCTTCACGGCGGTGGCGATCATGGTGTTCGGTTACATGCGGTTGCCCCAGTTGCTCGGTGTCGGCCAGTACCGCGTCACCCTGGAGTTGCCCGAGACCGGCGGCCTCTACGACCGGGCCAACGTCACCTACCGCGGTTCGCAGGTCGGCATCGTCGACAGCGTGGCGCTGACCGATACCGGTGTGGCGGCGGTGTTGTCGCTCGATTCGGGCGTGTCGATTCCGGCGGATCTGATCGCCGAGGTACGCAGTCAGTCGGCGGTGGGCGAGCAGTTCGTCCAGCTGCTGCCACAGAGTGGAGACGGACCGGAACTGCGCAACGGCGACGAGATCCCGGTCGACCGGGTCCGGATGCCGCCCGACGTCAACACGGTGCTCGACCTCACCAACGAAGGTCTCGCCGCGATCCCGAAGGACAACCTGCGCACGGTCATCGACGAGGCGTACATCGCGGTCGGTGGGCTGGGGCCCGAGTTGCGCCGGCTGGTCAACGGATCGACGACGCTGGCCATCGACGCCCGGGACAACCTGGACTCGTTGACGACGTTGGTCGATGACGTTCAGCCCGTGCTGAACTCCCAGACCGACACCTCCGACTCGATCCAGGCCTGGGCCCGGAATCTGGCCGGTATCACCGGCCAGCTGCAGCAGGAGGACGCCTCGGTGGCGGGCATCCTCGACCGGGGCCCGGGCGCGGCCGAAGAGGTGCGGGCGCTGTTCGACGAACTGCAGCCCACGCTGCCGATCGTGTTGGCGAACCTGGTCAGCACCGGTGAGGTCGCGGTCGCCTACCAGGCGGGCCTCGAGCAGTTGCTGGTGCTGCTGCCGCAGGGCACCGCGGTGACCCAGGCGATCGGCGTGCCCAAGAACGGCACCAAGCAGGACTACATGGGCGATTCGCTGGTGTTCAACTTGAACCTCAACGTTCCCCCGCCGTGCACCACCGGGTTCCTGCCGGCCCAGCAGCAGCGGGCGCCGACATTCGAGGACTACCCGGACCGTCCCGCCGGCGACGTGTACTGCCGGGTGCCACAGGACGGCCCCTTCAACGTCCGCGGCGCGCGTAACCTGCCGTGCCAGACGGTGCCCGGCAAGCGGGCCCCGACTGTCAAGATGTGTGAAAGCGACGAGAACTACGTGCCGCTCAACGACGGCTGGAACTGGAAGGGCGACCCGAACGCGACACTGTCCGGTCAGGACGTCCCCCAGTTGCCGCCGGGTTCGCCACCTGCAGACGCAGCTCCGCCACCGGCTCCGGCGCCGCCACCCATAGCGGCCGCGGAGTACGACCCGGCGAGCGGCACGTACGTTGGACCGGACGGACGGGTGTACACACAGTCCAATCTGGCCGACAGTGCCGCAGAGGAGCGAACATGGCAGACGATGCTGCTGCCCCCGACGGGGAATTGACGACGTCGAGGGCGGATTCGGCAGGGACCACCGACAAGGAGGCATCCGGCGCGGTCGAGCCCGATTCGACCGCTTCCGACGTGCCCGAGACGGGGAAGCCGGAGTCAGCAGCCACCGCCGAGGCCGCCACTGCGACCAATGCTGACGAGGACGCCGAAGCTGAGGACACCGAAGCTGAGGACACTGAGGCTGAGGGCACCGAGGAGGCCGACGACGCCGAGGGCGTTGTCGCCGACGAGGCCGCACCGGCCCGCGCGCCGATGTCGCACGTCAAGATCGCGCTCATCGCGGGTCTCGTCGCGGTGGTGGCGCTGGCGGGGCTGACCGGCTGGCTCGGCTTCCAGGCCTACCAGGCCCAGCAGACGCAGGATCTGCGCAGCCTGTACCTGCAGGTAGGGCGTCAGGGTGCCCTCAACCTCACGACCATCGGCTACGAGAACGCCGAGGCCGACGTCCAGCGCATCCTCGATTCGGCGACCGGCACGTTCTACGACGACTTCCAGCGGCGTGCCGAGCCGTTCGTGGAGGTCGTCAAGCAGGCCCAGTCCACCTCGGAGGGCACCATCGCCGAGGCCGGCCTGGAGTCGTTCTCCGACAACGAGGCCCAGGTGCTCGTGGCGGTCACGGTGCGCACATCGAACGCTGGCGCGCCCGACCAGGCGCCGCGGGCCTGGCGGATGCGGATTTCAGTGGAGAAGGTCGGTGACGAGGCCAAGGTGTCGAACGTGGAGTTTGTGCCGTGAGCGGGGACAGCAAGGACAAGAAGGACGACACGACCGAGGACGGCGGCGGCACCGCGACCGGCGCCGAGCAGACAGCTGCGACTGACGCCGGACAGGCCGACGCCACCGAGCGGGCCGCATCCACCGAAGAGGCCGACGCCGCGGATCAGGTTGACGCCACCGAAGAGGCCGTCACCGAAGATGCCGATGCCACCGAGCAGGCCGATGCCACGGATGCTCCCGGGGAGTCCGGTGACGAGAAGGGCGGCGATGCCACGCCCGCCGAGCCGGTCGCGACCCCTGCGCCGAAGCGTGCGGTGCCCTGGTCGAAGGTCGTCGCGTTCGGACTGTTGCCTGCGCTGGCCCTGCTGCTGGCGCTGACCGCCGGTTTCCTGAAGTGGCAGGCCAACTCCGCGCGCATCGCCGAAGACGCCGCCGATGCCGCCACGCAGGCCGCAACCGAGAGCACCATAGCGCTGCTGTCGTACTCACCGGACACCGTCGAACAGCAGCTCGGCGCGGCGCGCAATCTGCTGACCGGCGAGTTCCAGCAGTCCTACACGGATCTGACGACCGATGTGGTCATCCCCGGCGCCAAGGAGCAGCAGATCGCCGCCCTGGCATCGGTTCCGGCCGCGGCGCCGGTGTCGGCGGACCCCGATCACGCTGTGGTGCTGCTGTTCGTCAACCAGACCGTCACCGTGGGTCAGCAGCCGCCGACCGACACGGCGTCCAGCGTGCGGGTGACCCTGGACAAGGTCGACGGCCGCTGGCTGATCTCGGCGTTCGACCCGGTGTAGGCCGGATCCTGCTGTCATGACATCGCGTCGGCTGGCAGCGGTCGACGCGCAGATGTACTGGATGGCATCGGCGATCCCGAACGATCAGTTCCTGGTCTACGCGTTCGACGGCGAACTGGCCGATCCTGGGTCGGCGCTACAGGAGATCCGCAACCGCGCCGGAGGATGTGCCGCGCTGACAGTACGGGTCGCCGAGGCGGGGTTCTGGACGTACCCGCAGTGGCAGCCGTGTGCAGTAGAGGCCGACCGCTTCACGGTGCACCGGCCTGCCGACGCGTCGTGGTCGGCGTGTCTGGCCGCCATCGCCGACCTCGGCGACGACCAGCTCGACGCGCGGGTGGCGCCATGGCGTCTGCATGTCTTTCCCACGGTCACCGAACTCCGCGGCCCGGGCACCGCGACCGGGGCGGTGGCGGTGCTGCAGATGTCGCACGCATTGGGCGACGGACAGCGCTCCGCGGCGTTGGCGGCCTGGCTGTTCGGCCGGGACGCGCCGGTCCCGTCCTGCGACGTCGCCGGACATCCGGAATGGTCCTGGGTGCGGCGGGCCGCTGCGGCGGCGCGGGCGCACCGCAGGCTGGTCGGCGACACCGCTGCCGGACTCGTTCCGCCGCAGGCGAAGTCACGGCCGGTGTTGCCCAGCAACGCACGGCCCGAGGGCCGGCGGTACCTCCGCACGGTGCTGTGCGACCGACGTCGTCTGCCGGGCCCGACCGTGACCGTGAGCGTGCTGGCCGCAGTGGCGGGCGCGCTGTCCGGGCATCTCGAGGAGTTGGGTGAGGACACCACGCAACTCGGCGCCGAGGTGCCGATGGCCAAGGCGGGCCCACGCCGGGCCCACAACCACTTCGGCAACGTCGGCGTCGGGCTGCACCCGCAGCTGCCGTTCGCCGTCCGGTGCCGGGCGATCAGTGCCGAGTTGCACCAGCGCCGAAGGCGGGCCAACCATCCGGCGATGGTGACCGCGAGCGCGGCCTTTGCGGCTGTGCCGGCACCGCTGTTGCGCTGGGGTGTCAGGCAATTCGATCCGACGGTGCGGTCCGACACGGCTAACGGGAACACGGTCGTGTCGAGCGTCAACCGGGGCGCGAAGGACCTTGTTCTCGGCACCTCGCCGGTGCTGTTCACCACCGGGTTCCCCGGTCTGTCACCGATGATGGGCCTGACACACGGCGTGCACGGGCTGGGCGACACCGTGGCCGTCAGCGTCCACGCCGCCGAATCCGCCGTCGACGACGTCGACGCCTACGTCGAACGCCTCGCCCGCGAGCTGAATGGCCCGCGAGCTGAGGGCCCCGCGAGCTGAGAGGACCCGCTAGCTGAGGGGCTGGGCATCCGCGGGTTGCGCGGCCACCACGCTCGCCAACGACTGTGTGGCGGCGGCTCTCTCGTCACCCATCCCGACCAGCGTGTCGATGATCAGCGGGCCCAGGATCTGGGTCAGCCCGTGCCCTTCGTGCCCGAAGAAGCCCGCCATCTCCAGCAGCACCGCGCCGTGGTTGACGCTCCACAGCCGGCCCGCGACGGCCAACTCGTCGTCGGGCCGGATGCGGCCCGCGGCGATCATCCGGCGCACGCCGTCGCGCAGCGCCCCGAACGATTCGGCGAGCTCGCTGCGGTTGGTCGCGCTGCCGGTCACGGTCAGGTCGGCCCGGAACCGGGTGAGCGACGCCGGTGCGGCGGTGCCGAACATCAGCTGGTAGCGCTGCGGATTGGCCAGGGCGAAGCGGTGGTACGCGAGCCCCATCGCGAGAAAATCGGCCACCGGGTCGTCGGTGTGGGGGACCTCGGTCAGTGCCGCGGTGAAGCGCACGAAGACGTCGACGGCGATGGCGTCGACCAGGTTGGTCATGCCGCCGAAGTGGGTGTAGACGGCCATTGTCGAGGTGCCCGCTTCGGCGGCGACGTTGCGCGCGCTCAGCGCGTCCAGGCCGTCGCGTTCCAGGAGCCGCACGCCGGCCACAACCAACGACTCCTTCGCATTCATGGTTGTCATCGTGCCATAACGGTGTTATACAGAGGCGGTATATAACGCTGTTATAGGGAGGCGGGCATGACGAACCGCTATCTGAGCGGAGTGTTCGCTCCGATCGCCGAAGAGCACACGCTGACCGACCTCGAGGTGACCGGCCACCTTCCCGGCTATCTCGACGGCCGCTATCTGCGCAACGGGCCGAACCCGATCGGCGAGATCGACCCCGCGTTGTACCACTGGTTCATCGGCGACGGCATGGTGCACGGAATCCGCATCCGCGACGGGCGCGCCGAGTGGTATCGCAACCGGTGGGTGCGGGGGCCGCAGGCGGCGCGCGCGCTGGGGGAGCCGGTTCCGGCCGGAGACGTCGCGATCTCGGGAATCGGCGCCAACACCAACGTCATCGGACACGCGGGCAAGACGCTCGCACTGATCGAGGCCGGCGTGGCGAACTACGAACTGACCGAGGAGCTGGACACCGTCGGCCCGTGCGACTTCGACGGCACGCTGACCGGCGGCTACACCGCGCACCCCAAACGTGATCCCGACACCGGCGAACTGCACGCGGTGTCCTACAGCATGCTGCGGGGAAACACCGTGCAGTACTCCGTGATCGGCGCCGACGGCCGTGCCCGGCGCACCGTGGACATCGACGTCGGCGGCAGCCCGATGATGCACGACTTCTCCCTGACCGAGCGCTACGTCGTGTTCTACGATCTTCCGGTCACCTTCGACGTGCGGACCGCGGCCACCATGGGAGTGCCTCGCGCCCTGCGGCTTCCGGCGCGGCTGATGCTCTCCGCGGTGATCGGACGGATCCGCATCCCGGACCCGCTCGCCGCGCGCAGACCGAAAGGCCCCTCGTCGGACCGCCGCTTCCCCTACTCGTGGGACCCCAACTATCCGGCCCGGATCGGGGTGATGCCGCGCGAGGGCGGCAACCGTGATGTGCGCTGGTTCGACGTGGAGCCGTGCTACGTCTTCCACCCGATGAACGCCTACGAGGCGGACGACACCACCATCGTCCTCGACGTCATCCGTCATCCGAAGATGTTCGACACCAACCGTTCCGGGCCCGACGAGGGTCCGCCCACGCTGGAGCGGTGGACCGTCGACCTCGCCGACGGCAAGGTGCGGGAGTCGCGGATCGACGACCGGCCCCAGGAGTTCCCGCGCGTCGACGAGCGGCGCGTCGGCAAGCGCCATCGTTACGGGTACGCGCCCTACGTCGGCGACAGCGATGGCGGTGACACCCTGCTCAAACACGATTTCGTCGGCAGCTCCACTACGGCCCACTCCTTCGGCGCCGACAAGGTGGTGGGTGAGTTCGTGTTCCAGCCGTCGTCACCGGAGGCCGCCGAGGACGACGGTGTGCTGATGGGCTTCGTCTACGATCGCCGCACCGACCGCAGCGAGTTGGCGTTCCTGGACGCCCAGACCCTCGACGAGGTCGCCAGCATCGCGCTGCCGCACCGCGTCCCCTCCGGTTTCCACGGCAACTGGGTGCCTGCCGACTGACGGGCCCAGAGCCGGGGTAGGTCGGTGCCGACGTGACAGATGGCCTACATTCTGTTGCATGTATGACACTGCTCTCGATGTCGGCGTGCTCATCCTGCGGGTCGTGCTGGGTCTGACCATGGCCGCGCACGGCTACAACAAGTTCTTCGGAAAGGGCGGACTGAGCGGCACTGCCGGCTGGTTCGACAGCATGGGCATGAAGCCGGGCATGTTCCACGCCCGTGTCGCCGCCACCACCGAGATGGCCGCGGGCCTCGGTCTGGCGGTCGGCCTGCTCACCCCGGTGCCGGCGGCCGGCTTCGTCGCGCTGATGCTGGTGGCCGCATGGACGGTGCACAAGGACAACGGCTTCTTCATCGTCAAGGAGGGCTGGGAGTACAACCTGGTGTTGGCGGTGTCCGCGGTCGCGGTGGCCACGATCGGGGCCGGCAAGCTCAGCCTCGACTACCTGCTGTTCAGCGGCACCGGCTTCTACGACCTGCTGCACGGCTGGTGGGGTCTGGTGATCGCCGCGGTCCTGGGCCTGGCCGGCGGCATCGGTCAGCTGGTGATCTTCTACCGGCCGCCGGCCAAGACCGGAGCCTGAGACCGCCCGTCTGCGCAGACCGGGCCTGGCCCCTGCGCAGATCCGGGCCTGAGACCGGCCGCCAGGGACGGCGGCCGGTCCCGGCCAGCCGTCAGTCCGCCGGCGCCACCTTCGAGGCCATCACGGCAGGTGCCCGGTCCCACACCCGGTGCAGGCCGACCATGTTCGCCAGTGCCTCGCCGAAGTCCTTATCGACCTTCTTCGCCACCAGGACACCCGGTGCGTCGGGGTCGATACCGGCTGCGGTGAGTGCCTCGACGCCGTCACCCCACGCCGCGACCGGCTTGCAGTGCCGGTAGGCCTCCTGCAGCAGCAACACCAACTTGATGTCGCCGGTCGGCCGGGTGCCGTCGGCGACGACGAGCGCGTCGTACTCGATGGAGCGCGCCGTCAACAGCGTGCGCTCGATGACCGCTTGGTGCCGCCCGGACTCCAGCACACCGCCGAACGGGGCGGTCACCAGCACGCTGGCCTTGCGGTCCTCGATCGCCTCGGTGAGCGCGCCGACGCCCGCCAGATCGGAGTCCGCCGCGGCGATGATGCCGATCTTGCGGCCGTCGATCGGACCAGGGCTGTCCACGATCTGCGACAGCGCGGGCGACACGCCGACGTCGGCCGGCGGATTGCCGGTCGGTGCCGGCAGCCCCAGCCCGGCCGCCACCTGTTCGCACAACTGGGTGTCGACGTTGGCGAGGACCTGCAGTTGGCGTTCCTTGATGCCCTGCTCGTAGCACTTGCCGAGCTCGAAGGTGAAGGCCTCGACGAGATGGACCTTCTCCACCTCGGTGAGGCTGCGGTAGAACATCGCCGGCTGGGTGAAATGGTCGTCGAAAGACGCGGGCTGGGCCCGCTCCGCCGGTCCGTCCACCTGTCTCGGGGTCTGCACATAGCCGCCCTCGTCGGCTCCGGCGACGACGGGCTCGCCGTCGTCGATGCTGTTGGGCCGGTAGGGCGCCTGGCCGGTGTGGATCGCCGTCTGGTGCATACCGTCGCGCAGCATGTCGTTGACCGGGCAGCGCGGCCGGTTGATGGGCAGCTGCGAGAAGTTGGGACCGCCCAGCCGGGTCAGCTGCGTGTCCAGGTAGGAGAACAGGCGGGCCTGCATCAGCGGGTCGTTGGTCGGTTCGATGCCGGGTACGAAGTGGCCGGTGTGGAACGCGACCTGCTCGGTTTCGGCGAAGTAGTTGGTGGGGTTGCGGTTGAGGGTCAGCTTGCCGATCGGCTGCACCGGCACCAGTTCCTCCGGGACGATCTTCGTCGGGTCGAGCAGGTCGATGCCGGAGTGGGTCTCCGAGCCGTCGTCGGGCATCACCTGCACGCCCAGTTCGTACTCGAGGAACGCCCCCTCGTCGATGCCGTCGGCCATGTCGCGGCGGTGGAAGTCGGGATCGCAGCCGGCCGCGATCTGCGCCTCCTCCCACACCAGCGAGTGCACCCCGGCCACCGGCTTCCAGTGGAACTTCGCCAGACTGGTCTCGCCCTCGGCGTTGACCAGCCGGAAGGTGTGCACGCCGAACCCTTCCATCGTGCGGTACGAGCGCGGTATGCCGCGGTCGCTCATGTTCCACATGACGTGGTGGGTGGCTTCGGTGTGCAGCGACACGAAATCCCAGAAGGTGTCGTGCGCCGACTGCGCCTGGGGGATCTCCCGATCGGGGTGCGGCTTGCCCGCATGGATCACGTCGGGGAACTTGATGCCGTCCTGGATGAAGAACACCGGCATGTTGTTGCCGACGAGGTCGAAGTTGCCCTCCTCGGTGTAGAACTTGACGGCGAAGCCGCGGGTGTCGCGCACGGTGTCGGCGGAGCCGCGCGAGCCCAACACCGTTGAGAAGCGGCAGAACACATCGGTTTTCGTGCCCTTCTTGCCGAGGAACCCGGCCTTGCACACCGATGCCGCGGTGCCGTAGGACTCGAACACGCCGTGCGCGGCGGCGCCGCGGGCGTGCACGACGCGCTCGGGAATTCGCTCGTGGTCGAAGTGGGTGATCTTCTCCCGGAGGTGGAAGTCCTCGAGCAGGGTCGGGCCGCGTGATCCGGCCTTCAGCGAGTGGTCGGTGTCGGGGATCCGGACACCCTGTGCGGTGGTGAGGTACTCGCCCTGCTGAGCGCGGGGATCCTGGCCGTCGACGACTTCGTCGAGTCGGGCGCCGGTCGCGCTGGTCGGACGGGGAGCAGCTTGCGATGGTTTACGTGAAGGGGGCATGGAAGAACTTCCTGCGTCGTGTGCCGGCCGCCCGCGGGTCTGGCGTGGCGGAGATCCGGCCCCCGGCCTGTACCCGAAAGTCCGCGGTTCAATCAGACGGTTGCGGTAGCTCGCCGGTGACCGCCAGGCTCTCGGCGATGTCGACGAGCTTGCGGTTCGCTCGGCGCGACGCCTGCTTCAACATCTCGAACGCCTCGTCGCCGGTGATGCGGTGCCGTTCCATCAGCACGCCCTTGGCCTGCCCGATCACGTCGCGGCTGGCCATCGCGCGTCTGAGCTGATCGGTGCGTTGCGCGTCGGCGAGGGCCACCGCAGCGTGCGTGGCGTACAGATCGGCCAGTTGCGCCGCCGCGGCGTCGAAGGCCTGCGTCGTCGCGCTGTACAGGCTCACCGAGCCCAGCCGCCGGTCGTCGACCCACAGCGGCACGCACAGCATCGAATGCACCTCCAACTCGAGTGCTGTCGACGCGAACTCGGGCCAGCGGGATTCGCAGGTCATGTCGGCCACGGTGATCACGCACTGCTCGCGCGAGGCGTCGAAGCACGGCCCCACACCGCTGCGTTGCTGCAGGGCGTCCAACCGCGGTGGTGCGGACCCGAGGGTGGCCTGCGGTTCGAGGCGGTCGCGCACCAGCAGGTTCACCCCGGCGTGATCGGCGCACCGGATCACCGAGGTCACCGAGCGCAGGATCGCCTCCAACGTCTGGGTGAGGTCGGCCTCGTTGACGTGCAGCGCCCGGCCCAGCACCTTGAGCGTGTCGAACTGGGCGTCGTCGAGGTCCAGCAGTGCCGCCACGTCGGCGAACGCGTGCGGCGGATCGGCGGGCCCTGCGCCGTCGGAGGAGCCTGACGTCTGGTGCGCAGCGGGCGCCGTCGGGCTTTCGTGCGCAGCGGCCGTCGGGCTTTCGTGCGCAGCGGCCGTCGGGCTCTCGTGCGGAGCAGGCATCGGACCCCCGTGCGGAGCAGGCATCGGACCCCCGTGCGGAGCAGGCATCGGACCATTGTCACAGACCCCGTCGCGGACCCGCCGCGGTCGGGTTCACGCCGTTTTGGCGCGGTTCCCCCCAGTCGAACTGGAACACGTTCTAATCTGACCTGCATGGGTTTTCTCAAGCAGGACGCGCCCGTCGTCGACTACGCCGAATGGAGTAAGGGCACGCGCGCCGAGAGGATCGTGCCGATGGCCCGGCACTGGGCCGAGGTCGGCTTCGGCACCCCGGTCGTCATGCACCTCTTCTACGTGCTGAAGATTCTGTTGTACGTGCTGGGCGCGTGGCTGATCGTGCTCACGACCGCCGGGATAGACGGATTCACGAACGTCAGTAGTTGGTACGCCGAGCCGATCGTCTACCAGAAAGTCGTGCTCTACACGATGCTGTTCGAGGTCGTTGGTCTCGGCTGCGGATTCGGGCCGCTGAACAACCGCTTCTTCCCGCCGATGGGGTCCATCCTCTACTGGCTGCGGCCGAACACGATCCGGTTGCCACCCTGGCCCTCCCGGGTGCCGCTGACCTCCGGTGACACCCGCGGTCCGGTCGACGTGGCGCTCTACGCTGGGCTGCTGGTGATGCTCGTGGTCGCCCTGTTCTCCGACGGCTCCGGACCCATCCCCGAGCTCGGATCCGACATCGGGGTGCTGCCTGTCTGGCAGACGGTGGCGATCCTGTCGCTGCTGGCGCTCGCCGGCCTGCGCGACAAGGTGATCTTCCTCGCTGCCCGCGGCGAGGTCTACGGCGCGCTGGCGGTGTGCTTCCTGTTCAGTGGAGCCGACATCGTCCTGGCCGCCAAGCTCGTGTGCCTGGTGATCTGGATGGGTGCGGCGACGTCGAAACTCAACAAGCACTTCCCGTTCGTCATCTCCACGATGATGAGCAACAACCCGGTGATCCGGCCCCGCTCGATCAAGCGCAGATTCTTCGAGCATTTCCCCGACGACCTGCGTCCGGGCCGGGCCTCGCGCTGGCTGGCCCACTTCTCGACCGCCATCGAGATGTTGGTGCCGCTGGTGCTGTTCTTCTCCCACGGAGGCTGGGTCACCGCGATCGCCGCGGTCGTGATGCTGTGCTTCCACTTCGGCATCCTGTCGGCCATCCCGATGGGGGTGCCGCTGGAGTGGAACGTGTTCATGATGTTCAGTGTGCTGGCGTTGTTCGTCGGCAACGCCGGCATCGGTCTCGGTGACCTCAACAGCCCCTGGCCGCTGGTGCTGTTCGCGGTGTCGGCGGGCACGGTGGTGATCGGAAACCTGTTCCCGCGCAAGGTGTCCTTCCTGCCGGGTATGCGCTATTACGCCGGCAACTGGGACACCTCGCTGTGGTGCATCAAACCCTCGGCCGCGGTCAAGATCGACAACGGTCTCGTCGCCATTGCCAGCATGCCGGCCGCGCAGATGGAGAAGTTCTACGGCAGCAAGGAAACCGCCGAGATGTACCAGTACATGGGGTACGCCTTCCGGTCGTTCAACACCCACGGCCGCGCGATGTTCACGCTGGCGCACCGCCTGATGGCCGGTCACGACGAAGCCGACTACGTGCTCACCGACGGTGAACGGATCTGCAGCACCGCGATCGGATGGAACTTCGGCGACGGGCACATGCACAACGAGCAGCTGATCGCCGCGCTGCAGAAGCGTTGCCGATTCGAGCCCGGGGAGGTGCGGGTGCTGGTGCTCGACGCCCAGCCCATCCACAAACAGCGTCAGGAGTACCGGTTGGTCGACGCCGCGACCGGCGAGTTCGAGCGTGGCTATGTGATGGTCGCCGACATGGTCACGCGTCAGCCGTGGGACGACACGGTGCCGGTGCACGTGACGTGGTCGTCGTCGGTCAGCCCATGACGTCGCGCACCGGAACGCTTTCCAGCCCGGTGAGCAGCAACTCGCGTGAGGTGTCGAGGTGTTTGCGCCAGTGCGCCTCGGCGCGGTCGGCGTCGCCGGCGCGCAGGAACTGCAGCAGCTTGCGGTAGGACCGCATCAGTTTCTCGTAGTCGTCCCGCGACACCGGCCGGCGCTCGTTGAATACGAACGCGGTGTGCCGCACGGTGATCTCGTGGAGCATGCCGGCGACGATGCCCAGCGTCGCGTTGCCCGACAGCTGCACGACCCGCAGGTGGAACGCGCCGGTCGATTCGGCGAGACGGTCGGACTGGTGGTCCTCGGCCACCAGGCCGGCCAGCATCTGTTCGAGTTCGTCGAATGCCTCGGACGTGCCGGTCTCGGCGAGCAGCCGGGCCGCCATCGGCTCGATCGCCGACTTGGCGGTGAGCAGATCGGCGATCGTCGCGCCGGACAGTTCCAGCAGCAGGCCGGCCGGGCGGGCCACCACCTCGGGACCGGGCACCCGCACCCGCGCCCCGGTCCGCGAGCCACGCCGCACCTCGACCAGACGCTCGGACTCCAGGACCCGGACCGCTTCGCGCAACGTGGGTCTGCTGACGCCGAAGTGGGCCATCAACTCGGCTTCGTTGGGCAGGAAGTCACCGTCTTTGAGCTGGCCTTCCACGACCATGCGGCGCAGGGTCCCGGCGACCAGCTCGGCCGTCTTGGGGGACCGGACCGCGGTGCGGGACGCCACGGCGTCGGCGCCGATCATCGGGGCCAGGGGAGTGCTGCGTGCCACGGCACCCTCCTCCCGGTCGACTCCGCTGCCACAAAGCTGTGCAACTCAGTAAACCATGTGGGGCTGTTACCGGGCGGCATCGGACGGAACCGGCGGTCAGCCCCAGATACTGCCAGCGCGAGCGCGGGAAGGCTCAGCGGCGGGCGAACCCCTTGTTGCGCATCAGGAAGTCGGCCAGGTATCCGTCGTGCGGGATGTGCGGGGCCCCGTGGTGGGTCGCGACGGCGCCGCAGTAGAGATTGGTCACCGACGGCTCCCGGGCCAGGCTGTCGAGCAGCGTCTGGTCGGCGGTGATCGCGGTGACGACGAGGCTGTCGCGCAGCGGTGCCAGTCCGTTGTCGCGCGACCACCCCGCCACCCACACGCAGGGGAACGGCAGCTCCGTCCCGAGTGTCACCGGGTCCGGTGAGTCGAGCAGATGCACCGCGGGCCGCAACGCCGCGACGCCACCGCCCAGGTCGGCGACCACCTGCTCGGCGCCCAGGATGGGCTCTGCCGCGACCGCGCAGCGCGCCAGCCGGTCGGCGACTGCCCGGGCGTTGCCGATCGCCGACGTGGGAAGCGCCGCACGGGGGTCGGCGGCAGGGAGCACGGGCATCGCGCTGAGCCGTTCGGCGACCGCCCGCGCCAGCGGCCCGGCGTCGCCCTCGTACAGCACGGCGGTGGCGTTGACACACGCCGTGCCCGCCAGCGCCGCGACCGAGTCGACGATGACGTCGAGGTGGGCACGCCAGTCCTGCTCGGCGGTGACGAGGATCTTGGCGCGGCCGGGACCGTTGACGAACACCGTCGGGTCGTCGGCGTACCGGTCGGCGACATCCTGCCCGCCGTAGACCAGCGCGAGGTCGACCGCACGCACGAGGTCGTCGGCACCGGTGTGTCCGGTCGGCAGACAGCCGGCGTCGACGTCCCGGAATCCGGCCGCCCGCAGCGCGCTCACGAGCCGGTGGGCGGTCAGGGGTTCGCGCCGCGAGGGCCGCACCGCCACGCGGTAGCCCAGCGCCAGGGCCTGCGGCCACAGTCCGTGCACACCGGGAGCGTTGCCCGGGGCGTGCACACCGAGCACCTCGCCGCGCCGCGCCCAGATCGCGCCCTCGCTCTGGTGGCGCCAGTCCAGTTCGGTTCGGGCGGGCCGCGCCGCGCGCACCGCGTCGAAGGTCGTCGCCACCGCCGACGCGACGGCGCGGGCACCGGTCTCGACCACGGCGATCGGCAATCCGGTGATGCGGCAGGTGAGCTCGACGTAGTCGGTGAAGTCCAGCCCGGCGAGCGTGGCCGAGGTGAACAGCTCGGCCGCGCGGTCCAACGCTGCGGCGCGTTCGCTGACGGGCAACGGCGCGGCTCGTCGCTGCGCGGCGACCGTTCGGGTGACGTACAGCCGCGGCGCCACCGACGTCTCGAGCACCGGAGCTCCGCCGGTGTCGGTGACGACCTCGCGCGCCCGGGTGCGGTAGACGCCCTCCGGCCCGAGCGCATCCAGATTGAGTGCGGCAGGGGCTGCAGCCATGGTCAGTACACGCCCTCGATCACCGGCTCGCCGTCGAACACCGCCACCGGCGCGACCTCGGCCAGCGAGTCACCGATCTGGCCGTCCGGGCCGGGCATCCGCAGTGCGGTGTCGCGTTCGAGGTTGTTGGGGATGAACATGCCCTTGCTGATGTGGTGCATCACCACCTGCCCGCGCTCGCCGTAGCCGACCCGCTCACCGGAGGCGGGGTCGACGACCCAGAACACCACGTAGGGCGAGCGGGGATCGAAGATCGCTGTGTCGCCGTCAATACGGGTGGCGGCCTGAGACAGGATCATGGTGCTGCCGAAGGCGATGGAGATGGCCGCGGCGGGGAAGACTGCGCGGAACAGGTCCATGGTGTCGGCATCCACGTGCGCGCCGCTGAGCAGGATGAAGCGGATGCGCCGGCGCACCAGATCGGTCAGTTCCGCGTCGGTGGCGAGGGCCTCCAGCAGCGGCGGGGTGGCGTGCAGGTTCGTCACCCGTTGCGAGCGCAGGATGTGGCGAGCCTGGTCGAGCACGTGTGACACGTAGTCGCCGACCACGGCGGCCGAGCGTCGGTCGGGGCGCGCCGCCAGGCGTTTCACCCAGCGCGGATCGAGGTCGACGGTGTGGCACGGCGCCCCGAGCCGCTCGGCCACGGCGCGGTCGAAATAGCCGACGCCGTGCGGTCCGCCCGGCACCAGTGCCAGCAATCCGGCGTCGGCGACGAAGCCGCCGGCGCTGAAATCCTCGACCTGCCAGCGGGTGACCTGCTCCACCCAGTCCGGCAGCTGTGCGGTGCGCTTCGGCGCACCGGTGGTGCCGCCGGACTCGAACACCTTCGGCACCGGGGCGGGGCACCCGTAGCCGCGGGGGATGAGTTCCTCGACGGCGGCGTCGCGCAACCGGTCGACGAGGGCGGGGAACCGGGCGAGGTCGTCGTAGCCGCGCACCTCGACACGCGGATCGAAATCCAGGGTCTCGGCGATGCGCAGCCAGAACGGTGACCCGGTGTCCGCGCTGAAATGCCAGTCCAGCGCCGCGCGCAGGTACGCCCCCGGCTCGGGTGCGGTCGCTGTCGGGACGTCGAGCACCGGGTCGTGACGTGCGGCTGGGAACGCCATCGGCTCATCGTGTCCCAGCTGCGGGTGCGCGCCGGCGGACCGTCGGTGAGCGTCCGCTGTCCGGCCGGTGAATTCCCGGCGGAGCGGGCAGGCGCTCACGGGGTTGGTCGGGATCGGGGACGAGACGGCTGCGCCGCGTGGAAGGCTGGCTGCATGCCGCAGGAGCTCACCGCCGAGGACGCCGCCGCCCGCATCGATCGCCGCGACACGCTGGGCATTCCGCTCGGACCCGGCCAACCGCCCGGATTCCTGCGCGCGCTGGGCGAGCGGACCGACTGGGCCGATCTGCGCGTCTACGGGGCGCTGCTGGCGGTGAGCACCGAACTCTTCGGCCGCTCCGGCGTGCACTACCAGTCGGGGTTCTACGGCCCGCTGGAGCGGGCGCTGCGCGACTCGGGCGCCGACATCGAGTTCACCCCGGCGGACTTCCGCCGCTTCGGGCCGCTGCTGCAACGCCAGTGCCCCCGCGTGATGACGACGGTCGCCGCCGCCCCCGACGCCGACGGATGGTGCTCGCTGGCGCTGCACGCCGGCGGCACGACCGGCGAGCTACGGCGCGCCGGAGCCGACCCGGACCGGTTGCTGATCGTCGAGGCGTCCGACGGCTATCCGCGCACGTTCGGGCACGGCGACCATCGGCATGCGCTGCACGTCGACGAGATCGACATCCTGATCCGCTCCTCGGAGAGCCCGCTCGAACTCCCCGAACCGGAGCCGTCGGATGCCGACCGGGCGATCGCCGAGCACGCCGTCGCGTTCATCCGGCCCGGCTCCACGCTGCAGACCGGCATCGGCTCGATTCCCAGTCAGATCGCGACCCTGCTGGCAGACGGGGACGGCGGCGGCTACGGCCTGCACAGTGAGATGTTCACCGACGGCTGCATGCGGCTGCACCGGGCGGGCAAGGTCACCAACGACGAGAAGGGGATCTTCGACGGGGTCAGCGTCACGACGTTCGCGTTCGGATCGGCGGAGCTCTACACGTGGCTGGACGGCAACGCCGATGTGGCGTTCCTGCCGGTCGAGATCGTCAACGCGCCCGAGATCATCGCGGCCAACCACACCATGGTGTCCATCAACGGCGCGCTCGCGATCGACCTCCACGGCCAGGTCGTCGCCGACACCGTCGCCGGGAACCAATTCAGCGGGATCGGGGGCGCCGAGGACTTCGTGGCCGGGGTCGGGCTCGAGCTGACCGACCGCTCGCTGATCTGCCTGCCGTCCACGTACGACAAGGACGGCGAGCTCGTGTCGCGGATCATGCCGTGGTTCGGTCCCGGCGCCGTCGTCACGACGCCCCGCCACCACGTCGACGTCATCGTCACCGAGTACGGGGTCGCCGAGCTGGAAGGCAAGACGGTGCGGCAACGCGGTCACGCGCTGGCCGAGATCGCCCACCCGAGGTTCCGCGACGAACTGGCCGAGGCGGCCGACCGCGCCGCCGCCGGCCGCTCGCCGGTGCGCTGAGTTACCGAATCCGCCTACCAACCAGTAGGTTGACCTAGTAAACCTTGTTCGTTTACGTTCGGGGTACCACATTTTTCGAAGGAGATCTTCCATGGCTGAAGCCGTCATCGTCGAGGCTGTCCGCTCACCCGTCGGCAAGCGCAACGGTGGCCTGTCGGGCGTGCATCCTGCCGATCTGTCCGCGCAGGTGCTCAACGGCCTCGTCCAGCGGGCCGGCGTCGACCCTGCGCTGGTCGACGACGTCATCTGGGGCTGCGTCATGCAGGCCGGTGAGCAGGCGCTCGACATCGGGCGCACCGCGCTGCTGACGGCAGGCTGGCCCGAGACCGTGCCGGGCGTGACCGTCGACCGTCAGTGCGGGTCCAGCCAGCAGTCGGTGCACTTCGCCGCCGCCGGGGTGGTGGCCGGGCACTACGACGTCGTCGTCGCCGGTGGCGTCGAGTCGATGTCGCGCACGCCGATGGGTTCGTCGCTCGCCAACGGCGGAAATCCGTACCCGGGTGCCTTCAAGGACCGCTACAGCCAGACCCCCAACCAGGGCCTCGGCGCCGAGATGATCGCCGAGCAGTGGGGCCTGTCGCGCACCCAACTCGACCAATTCTCCCTCGACTCGCATGAAAAGGCCGGGGCCGCACAGGATGCCGGCGCCTTCGACGACCAGATCGTCGCCATCAAGGATGCCGAGGGCAACACCGTCCTGAAGGACGAGGGCATCCGTCGCGGCACCACGCTGGAGAAGATGGGCCAGCTCAAGCCGGCGTTCAAGGAGGACGGCGTGATCCACGCCGGCAACTCGTCGCAGATCTCCGACGGTTCGGCCGCGCTGCTGTTCATGTCGGCCGAGAAGGCCAAGGAACTCGGCCTCAAGCCGCTGGCCAAGGTGCACACCGCGGTCCTGGCCGGTGCCGACCCGGTGATCATGCTGACCGCGCCGATCCCGGCGACGCAGAAGGCGCTCAAGCGGTCGGGCCTGTCGCTCGACCAGATCGGCGCCTTCGAGGTCAACGAGGCGTTCGCGCCGGTGCCGATGGCCTGGCTGAAGGACATCGGTGCCGACGAGAAGAAGCTCAACCCCAACGGCGGCGCCATCGCGTTGGGTCACCCGCTGGGTGGGTCCGGCGCCCGCATCATGACCACGCTGCTGTATCACATGCGCGACAACGGAATCCAGTACGGTCTGCAGACCATGTGCGAAGGCGGCGGCCAGGCCAACGCCACCATCCTGGAACTGCTGTGACGCAGGACAGTCCCGGCGCTCTGGTCGAGCGCCGGGGCAACGTCATGGTCATCACGATCAACCGGCCCGAGGCGCGCAACGCGATCAACTCGGCGGTCAGTATCGCGCTCGGGGGCGCGCTCGAGGAAGCGCAGCAGGATCCTGAGGTGTGGGTGGTGGTGGTCACCGGCTCCGGTGACAAGTCCTTCTGTGCGGGAGCCGATCTCAAGGCGCTGTCCCGGGGCGAGAACATCGGGCACCCCGACCAGCCCAAGTGGGGCTTCGCCGGCTACGTCCGGCATTTCATCGACAAGCCGACCATCGCCGCGGTCAACGGCACCGCACTCGGCGGCGGCACCGAACTGGCGCTCGCCAGTGACCTGGTCGTCGCCGGCGAGAGCGCGAAATTCGGCCTGCCCGAGGTGAAGCGGGGTCTGATCGCTGCCGCCGGCGGGGTTTTCCGCCTGGTCGACCAGGTGCCGCGCAAGGTGGCACTGCAGATGATGTTCACCGGTGAACCCATCACTGCCGGCGACGCGCTGAAGTGGGGCCTGATCAACGAGGTCGTCCCTGACGGAACGGAGTTGGAGGCCGCGCTGGCGCTGGCGCAGCGCATCACCGTCAACGCCCCGCTGGCCGTTCAGGCCAGCAAGCGCGTCGCGGTGGGTGCCGACGACGCCGTCGTCGCTGCCGACGAACCCGGGTGGAAACGCACGATGCGCGAGGTGGCGGTGGTCTTCAACTCCGAGGACGCCAAAGAAGGGCCGTTGGCATTCGCGCAGAAGCGCGAGCCGGTCTGGAAAGCCAAGTAGGCGCAGTAAGCCTTACAAGCGAAGGAAACTCATGAAGCGAACGATCTACGAGGCCGAGCACGAGGCGTTCCGCGACACCGTCCGGGGCTACATCGACAGCGAGCTGGTGCCCAACGCCGAGAAGTGGGAGGCCGACCGCATCGTCGACCGGTCAGCCTACGTGGCCGCAGGCAAGCACGGGCTCATCGGATTCAACATGCCCGAGGAGTACGGCGGCGGAGGCACCGACGACTTCCGGTTCAACGCGATCATCGACGAGGAGATCGCCAAGTCCGGCGTTCCGGCGCCGGCGCTGAGCCTGCACAACGACGTCGTCGGCCCGTACTTCAAGGACCTGTCCAACGACGAGCAGAAGCAGCGCTGGCTGCCCGGTATCGCCAGCGGCGAGACCATCATCGCCATCGCGATGACCGAGCCCGGGGCGGGCAGCGATCTGGCCGGTATCCGCACCTCGGCCGTGCGCGACGGAGACGACTGGATTGTCAACGGCTCCAAGACGTTCATCTCGTCGGGCATCAACAGCGACCTCGTCGTCGTGGTGGCCCGCACCGACCCCGAGGCCGGGCACAAGGGCTTCACACTGCTGGTGGTCGAGCGGGACATGCCGGGCTTCACCAGGGGGCGCAAGCTCGAGAAGATGGGCCTGCACGCCCAGGACACCTCCGAGCTGCATTTCGAGAACGTGCGGGTGCCGGGCGCCAACGTGCTGGGCAAGGAGGGCCGCGGCTTCTACCACCTGATGCAGAACCTGCCGTCGGAGCGGTTGTCGATCGCGATCTCCGCGATCGCCGGGGCTCGCGAAACCTGGCGTCAGACAGTGCAATACGCCAAGGACCGCAAGGCATTCGGCCAACCGATCGGCAGCTTCCAGCACAACCGGTTCCTGCTGGCCGAGATGGACACCGAGCTCGAGGTCACCGAGACCTACCTCGACCGCTGCCTGCAGGGCGTCGTCGACGGTGAACTCACCGCCGTGGAGGCGGCCAAGGCCAAGTGGTGGGGCACCGAGGTCGCCAAGAAGGTCGTCGACCAGTGCGTGCAGTTGCACGGCGGCTACGGCTACATGATGGAGTACCGGGTCGCCCGCGACTACGTCGACGGACGCATCCAGACCATCTTCGGCGGCACCACCGAGATCATGAAGGAGATCATCGGCCGGGACCTGGGCCTGTAGCCGGACGATTCCACAGCGAACGGGGCGCGCACAGCACTGCTGTGCGCGCCCCGTCCTTGCTGGGTTCTGCCGGCCCGCTGAGTTACTACGGCGCCTCGGCGGCCGGGGTCGGCGTCGGAGCGCTCTCCGCCGGCAGCGGGGTCGACGGAGCCGTCGTCTCCGTCGTCTCGGTCGAGGTCGTCTCGGTCGAGGTGGTCTCGCTCGACGTGGTCGGCTCCGGGGTGATCGGCGCCGGAGCGTCGGCCGGGTTCAGCACCTGGTCGATGATGTAGATGCGGGCGTTCTGCGCGGTGATGCCGCCGCACTCCACCTTGGTCGTCTCGTTGACCGCGATGTCGCCGCCGGAGCCGGTCACCTCGACCTCGGTGCCCTCCTGGGTGGGGCGCTGACCCTTGACGTCGTCGGGGCCCAGCAGGCCCAGGAACGCGTGGTAGTACACCAGGCTGGTCAACACGGCCGGATCGGTGCGCAGCACCTCGAGCTGCTCGGGAGGCAGCGCCGCGAACGCCTCGTTGGTGGGGGCGAACACCACGTACGGGCCGTTGTCGAGCACGCCGGTGATGTCGACCGCCGGGTTCAGCCCGCCGGAGATGGCGGAGTTGAAGGTGCTGATCTGCGGGATGCTGGCCAGCGCGCTGCTGACCGGCAGGTTCGCCAGGCTCTTCCAGTTGGGCAGCGCTTCCTTGAAGGCACCGCACTCGGGGCCCTGAGGATCGGGGATCTCCGCGACCGGGGTGGTCGGCTCAGCGTAGGCGGTGACAGCCAGCGGAACCGACAGCGCGATCGCGGCGGCGCTCGCTACGACACCGATGGTCTTGCTGGTGCGGGACTTCACGATTCTGTTCCTCCTGCTTGTCAGGTCGCCTGGCATGGTAAGGGCACGAAATGATCACGGCCAAGTCGAGGCAGCGCCGCAGAACGCGGTAGCGGTCCGTGTTCAGCACGTTGACCTGCGTGTTCCACCGGTCGAGGGTGCGACAGCTCCGTCGCACCTCCTTGTTCATCGCGCCGCGGACACGGCGGCGTTACCGACGGCTGTTCTCAGCCGTCCACGCGAAACTCAGACCGTCGAGCCCAGACTCGGGCGACCCGAGATGCAGATCTGTTCCGAGAGCTCCCACAGTTCCAACGCGCGGGCTTCGTCCACCGCGTACGGGGCGGCCGCGGCGATCTGGCAGTCCGACAGGTACACCCCGCCGACGTCGTCGAGGTCGCTGCTGACGGCGGCCCACACCTGGGTCGCGGCCCCGCGGTCGGGGGTGGTGAAGTCCTTCGTCACATCCAGGCGCCGCGCCGGCTTGTCCCGGCCGGTTCGGGGCACCCGGTTGAGGCTCTCGAAATCCTCGGCGGTCATGTGCCGGGCCAGCGACGTCGCGACGATGCCCGGATGCACCGCGAAGGCCCGCACCCCGCTGTCGCGCAACCGGCGGTCCAGCTCGACCGCGTGCAGCACGTTGGCGGTCTTGGAGGCGCCGTAGGCGGCGAACTTGTCGTACGGACGGTGTTCCCAGTGCAGGTCGGTGACGTCGACGTCACCCATGCGGTGTCCCTCCGAGGACAGCACGACCACTCGGGCGCCGTCGGCGGCCAGCAGCACCGGCAACAGCGCGCGGGTCAGCTCGAAGTGACCCAGGTGGTTGGTGCCGAACTGGGTTTCGAAGCCGTCGACGGTGCGCCCGAACGGGGTGAACATCACCCCGGCGTTGTTCATCAGGACGTGCACCGCGGGGGTGAGGTCCTGGATCGCCGCGGCTGCCGCGGTCACCGACGCCAACGAGGTCAGATCGAGGTGCACGCTGGACAGCTCGGCGGCAGGAACCGACGTGCGCACCCAGGTCAGGGTGTCGGCGACGTCGTCGGCGTTGCGCGCAGCCAGGATCACGTGCGCCCCGGCGGCGGCCAGCGCCCGTGTCGACTCGCGTCCGAGACCGGACGACGCCCCGGTCACCACACAGGTCTTGCCGGTGAGGTCGACACCGTCGACCACCTCAAGAGCGGTCGCTGTTGAAGTCATCAGGCGAGGATCGCACGGACCGTCGGCGGTTCCCCCCGGCGGGGCCGTCCGATCGCCGCCCATACGATGGCGGCCATGCCGCAGCCGCTCATCCTGTCCGTCGCCGGACGCCGCCCCCAGCTGGACCCCGAGAGCTGGGCGGCCCCCAACGCCACCCTCGTGGGCCACGTGATCCTCGGGGCCCGTGCCAGCGCCTGGTACGGCGCGATCCTGCGGGCCGAGGCCGAACCCATCGAGATCGGCGCCGGCAGCAACATCCAGGACGGGGTCACCATTCACGTCGACCCCGGATTCCCGGCCCGCGTCGGGTCCGGAGTCAGCGTCGGACACAACGCGGTGCTGCACGGCTGCACCGTCGAGGACGACTGCCTGATCGGGATGGGCGCCGTCGTCCTCAACGGTGCGACGATCGGCGCCGGATCGCTGGTGGCGGCGGGAGCCGTCGTGCCCCAGGGCGCGGTGGTGCCGCCCGGTTCGATGGTCGCCGGGGTGCCCGGCAAGGTCCGGCGCGAACTCAGCGACGACGAGATCGCCGGAATCCGGACCAATGCGGAGCTCTACCAGAAGCTGGTCGAGCTCCACCGTGACGCGGATGACACCTGATCCGACGTAGGTCACACCCGGGTTCTGTTCTGAGGGGTTCGGGTACAGCCGTACCGTGAAAGCTGTGCGCACCTTGGTCACCGGCGCCACCGGGTACATCGGCTCCCGTCTCGTCACGGCGTTGCTCAGCGACGGCCATGACGTGGTCGCCGCCAGCCGCAACCCCGACCGGCTCGCCGACTTCGGTTGGTCCGACCGCGTCTCGACGGTCGCGCTGGACGCCCACGACGAGGACTCCGCCCGGGCCGCGTTCGATCAGGCCGGGCCGATCGACGTCGTCTACTACCTGGTGCACGGCATCGGGCAGCCCGGTTTCCGGGAGGCCGACAACCGGGCCGCCGCGAACGTCGCCACCGCGGCCAAGGCCGCCGGAGTCCGTCGCATCGTCTATCTCGGCGGGTTCGTGCCCGACGACGACTCGCTGTCCGAGCATCTCACCAGCCGCGCCGAGGTGGCGGCCGCGCTGCACGTCGACGGCGGACCCGACGTGGTGTGGCTCGGCGCCGCGATCGTCATCGGCGCAGGTTCGACGTCGTTCGAGATGCTGCGCTACGTCGCCGACCGGTTCCTGCTGCTGCCCATGCCCGACTGGTCGGCCAACCCCATCGACCCGATCTCGGTGCGCGACGCGCTCTACTACCTGGTCGCCGCGGCCGACGCCGACACCGTGCCGGCCGGGAACTACGACATCTGCGGGCCCGAGACCACGACCTACGGGGACCTGCTGCGGACCTACGCGAAGGCTGCCGGCATCTGGCGCACCCCGGTGGCGGTGCACGGCATCGACACCGGGCTGGTCTCGAAGGTGACCGGCATCATCCTGCCCGTGCCCGGCGGCCTGGCCGGTGACCTCGTGGAGTCCCTCGACTACCCGATGATGGCCTCCGAGGACGGTCTGCTCGAACGGGTGCCCGAGCCGCCCGGCGGGCGGATCGGCGTCGAGGACGCCATCCGGCGGTCGGTGACGAGCCCGCGCCGGCGTCCCGTCGACGAGCTGGCCGACCCGCACCACCTCGCCGACACCGATCCCGACTGGGCCGGCGGCGACGCGTTGCGGCTGCGGCGCCTGGCCTGTGCGGTGACGCCGTCGCTGGTGCACCCGGTCCTCGGGTTGATCGACGAGATCCCCGGCCCCGTCGCCGCGGCCGTGCGCACCGGCGTGGACACGATGCTCGGGCTGGTACCGAAGGTCGGGCCGGCGTGACCCAGGACGACCGCTCCGGACTGCCCGGCGAGCTGTACGACATCGCCCGCACGAAGGCGCCCCAGTACAACGAGCCTCCGGCGGTGATCAGGCGCCGCAAGATCATGGTCGGAGTCGTCCTGCTGGTCGGCGGATCGCTGCTGGGGTATTCGCTGAGCCGTCCACCCGAGGACGCGACATTCATCTGGCTCACGCTGGCCCTGGCCGCCGTGTGGGCCCTCGGCGCGTTCGTCTCGGGTCCGCTGCACCTCGGGCACGTCAACTTCCGCGGCCGCAACCAGCGTCCCCTGATCACCGGTACCGGGGTCGGGCTGGCGCTGGGGGCGGTGTTCGTCGTCGGCGGGCTGGTGTGCCGGCAGATTCCTCCGGTGGCCGACTACATCACCCGGGTGCTGGAGTACTCCAACGTCGGCCCGCTGTGGCTGGTCGTCTTCATCACGGTCGTCAACGGAATGGCCGAAGAGCTGTTCTTCCGCGGGTCACTGTTCACCGCGTTGGCCAAGTACCGGCCCGTGCTGGTCTCCACCGTGCTCTACGTGATCGCCACGGGCGCCGCGACCGGCAACCCGATGCTCGGCTTTGCGGCGATCATCCTGGGCACGGTGTGCGCGCTCGAGCGCCGTGCGACCGGCGGCGTGCTCGCACCGATGCTGACCCACTTCTTCTGGGGCCTGATCATGGTGCTCGCCCTGCCCCCGATGTTCGGGGTGTGAACCGCGATCCCACGGCTAGAACCGCGCCCGGGCCAGGAAACGCTGCAGGGCAGCTGGTTCGCCGTCGACCTGAAGGCCGTCGGCCGGGCGGCGACCCCACAGCAGCAACAACAGATCCGACGCGGTGGCGGTCACGGTGACGTCGGCGCCCAGGCTCCCACGTGTCAGCTCGGCCGCGCCGTCCCCGACGCGGATGGTCCAGTCGGTGCCGACATCGGAGGCACACAACCCGACGGTCTGCGCCGGACCGGCCAGGTCGGGTGAGAGGCCGGGCAGAACCTCGTCGAGGAACTCGTCGACCCCGTCGGCGGCGATGCACTGTTCGATCGGCTCGTCGGCCGCGACGGCGGACAGGGCGTCCCAACCATGCACCGCGGTCTCCTGAGCCACTCTGCGACAGATGAATCCCACGTCGTGCCGACGCCCCCACGTCCAGGCGGGCCGTTCTGGATCCAGACCGGCCAAGGCGTCGACCGCGGTCTCCGCGCCCGTGCGAAACCACGCCAGCAGTTGGTCGTCGGTGGGACGGCCAGGTTCGGTCCACTCCTGCGGCCCGGACAGTTCGCCACGGGCGACCAGCTGCCAGAACAGCTGGACGACGCCCACATGCCAGACCAGATCGGCAACGTGCCAACCGGGGCAGCTGGGCACCGTCTCGGTGAGCCGCCCCTGAGCCGCAAGGGCGATGCGGTAGCTGTCGCGTCGCACGGACACGAGGTGATCAACGGGTTTCATGGCTCGGGCATGGTATCGCCGGCGATCGAGGGGGCGACGTCGATGTCACTGCGCTGCGGTCATGTTCGGCGTCTACGTCAGCGGATGGGCGAGCTCGTCGCGCCGCATCTTCGCCGCCCAGACCGCCACCGCCGCCAACACCATCGGCGCCAGCCCCGCCGCCAGGAAGATGGTCTGCATCGAGACGA
Organism: Mycobacterium sp. G7A2; assembly: GCF_041902445.1. Lineage (NCBI taxonomy): Bacteria > Bacillati > Actinomycetota > Actinomycetes > Mycobacteriales > Mycobacteriaceae > Mycobacterium > Mycobacterium sp. G7A2. The sequence continues at coordinate 1,680,730 of NZ_CP169251.1, forward strand.
CGGTCGACAGCGGGCCGGCGATCGCGAACGACACAGGCAGGAACGCCAGCGACACGAAGAAGTCCAGGCTCGACACCCGGCCCAGCATCGCCGCGGGTACCCGGCGCATGAGCAGCGTCCCCCAGATCACCATGCCGGCGCCGTCGGTGAGCCCGACGACGAACGTGGCCGCAGCCATCGCCGGAAACGACGATGTGACACCGATGATCGCCAGCGGCGCCGAACCGAGGCCCCACGCCGCCATCATCACCGTCAGGTAGCGGCGGGGCAGCGGTCGTGACGACACCGCGACCGCGCCGAGCGCGCTGCCCATCCCGAAGCAGGCCAGGATCAATCCGAAGGCGCGCTCGCCGTGCACGAATCGCTCGGACACGACGAACGGCAGCAGCACCTCGATCGGGCCGAGGACGACGAGCACGAACACGCTGGCGAACAGCAGCGTCCACAACAGCCACGGGGTGCCCGCCACGAAGCTGAACCCGTCCCGCAGATCGCGCAGCAGATGCGGTCGATCCTGTTCTGCGACAACGGCTCGCAAGCTCGGTCGGGTCGCCACCAACAGTGCCAGACCCGCACCGAACAGAACCGCCACAGCCACCGCGCCCAGCGCCGGGAACGTCGCACCCACCAGCAGGCCGGCGACGGCCGGCCCGACAGCGCGCTGGAACACCGGCCGCACCACCCCTTCGACACCGTTGGCGGCCAGCAGGTGATCGGCCGGCAGGATCCGGGGCAGCAGTGCGCTGTAGGCGGGGAAGAAGAACGCCGCGGCCACGCCGAGAGCGCCGGCGGCCACCGCCATGTGCCAGATCTGCAGTGTGCCAGTACTTCCCAGCACAGCAACGGCGGTGGCGATCACGGTGTTGACCGCTTCGACCACGATGATGATCGTGCGTTGGTTGAACCGGTCGGCGGCCAGTCCGCCCACCAGCACGAAGGCGACCAGCCCGGTGCCCAGGCACGTGGCGACCAGCGACAGCGACCTCGGATCGTCGTCCAGCGCGATCACCTGAAAGGCCATCACCACCGCCCACATGCCCTCGGCGAAGATCGACAGCGTCACCGCGGCCATCAGCAGCCGGTACTCGCGGAACCTGAAGGGTGCGACCACCCGCCAGCCGGCGGCGTGCGCCGGCTGTTGAACCGTCTCGGGTGTGTTCACGCCCTCGATGGTGACCGACGAGCGGTGTTGCCGTCGAGCGATTTTCGGTGTGCTCGGAACCGGTGGGCGCGCTCGTAATCGTTGAGACTGCGCTGGCGGCGGGCCCTACTCGGGGAACATCCGCCGCCAGCGCAGCCTCAACGAGGGTGGGTCAGCGGTCGGTGAACTTCGCCGCCCGGCGCTGCTGGAACGCCCGGGTGCCCTCGCGGAAATCGTCGGATTCCAGCAGCGTCAGCTGTCCCTTCTTCTCCCGCTCGAGCGCGTTCTCCAGTTCGGTCAGCGTCGCGGCATTGATCGCGTCCTTGGTCTTGCGCAGCGCCGCCGCGGGCCCGCCGACCAGCGTGTCGATCACCTTGTCGACCTCCGCGTCGAGGTCCGCAGCCGGATGCACCGCGCTGACCAGACCCCACTCGAAGGCTTCCGGCGCCGGAATGCGTTCGGCGAGCAGGGCCATCCGCATCGCCCGGGTGCGGCCGACCGCGGCGGCGATCAGCGCCGACGCGCCGCCGTCGGGCATCAACCCGATCTTGGTGAACGCGAGCATGAAGAACGCGTTGTCCGAGGCCAGTACCACGTCACAGGCCAGTGCCAGCGAGACGCCCACCCCGGCGGCGGGGCCCTGCACCACCGAGACGGCCGGCTGAGGCAGGTTGACGATCGCGCGGATGCAGCGGTTGGCCGCGTCGAGTACGTCGGCGGGTGTCCCCGCCGCGCCGGGATTGGCATGGTCCTCTTCGCTGATGCCCGCCCCGGAGGAGAAGCCGCGGCCGGCGCCGCCGATGCGCACGACCCTTACCCGCGGGTCGGTGGCGGCCTTCTCCAGGGCGTCGGCGAACGTGGCGAGCATCGGGGCGGTCAGGGAGTTCAGGCTGCCGGGCCGGTTGAGCGTCACGACCAGCACGCCACCGTCCAGCGTCACGGTGAGGTCGTCGATGCCGGCGTAGGTACCGGTGAATGCGTCGGTGGAGGTCATGCGGCATCCCTGCTGTCGTGGGGGCCGTCTCGAGCTGATGCCCCGCGGCCAGTCCGACTTGGTTATACAAGTAAGCTATGTCGGCGGTCAACCGAGCAGGCGCAACGAAGGGCGGTTAGGCATGACTGGACCCCAGCAGGGAGCTCCGACAGGACCTCTGGACGGACTACGTGTCGTAGAGCTGGCCGGCATCGGCCCGGGCCCGCATGCGGCCATGATCCTCGGCGACCTGGGCGCCGACGTGGTGCGCGTCGAGCGTCCCGGCAAGGGCGCCGGCCCGGCCACCAAACCCGGCGGCGACTATCTGTTGCGCAACCGGCGTTCGGTGGCGGCCAACCTGAAGGATGAGCAGGACCGCGACATGGTGCTCGGTCTGATCGCCAAGGCCGACGTGCTGATCGAAGGCTTCCGGCCCGGCGTCACCGAACGGCTCGGGCTGGGCCCCGAGGACTGTGCCCGGGTCAACGAACGGCTGATCTATGCCCGGATGACCGGCTGGGGTCAGGACGGGCCCCGTGCCCAGCAGGCCGGTCACGACATCAACTACATCTCGCTCAACGGCACGCTGCACGCGATCGGCCGGGCCGGTGAGCGACCCGTCCCGCCGCTGAACCTGGTGGGGGACTTCGGCGGTGGGTCGATGTTCCTGATCGTCGGGGTTCTCTCGGCGCTGTGGGAACGGGAACGCTCGGGCAAGGGCCAGGTGGTCGACGCCGCGATGGTCGACGGCTCGAGTGTGTTGTCGATGATGATGTGGGCGTTCCGCGGAATGGGGATGTGGAGCGACGAGCGGGGCGTGAACATGCTCGACACCGGCGCCCCGTACTACGACACCTACACCTGTGCCGACGGGCGGCATGTCGCGGTGGGTGCGATCGAACCGCAGTTCTACGCCCAGCTGCTGCAGGGGCTGGGCCTGGACGGCGCGGAGCTGCCCGAGCAGAACGACATGGGTCGCTGGCCGGAGCTGCGGGCCCGTCTCACCGAGGCGTTCGCCGCCCACGATCGTGATCACTGGGCCGAGGTGTTCGCCGGCACCGATGCGTGCGTGACGCCGGTGCTGTCGTTCGCCGAGGTGGAGTCCGAGCCGCACAACACCGAACGCGACACGTTCTACCGCGAGAACGGCTATCTCTATCCGGCGCCCGCTCCGCGGTTCTCGCGCTCCGTCCCGTCGGCGCCCAAGCCCCCGGGGGTTCCCGGCGCTGACACCGAAGCTGTTCTGCGGGAATGGGTTTGACGTCCGCATAGGACCGGTCAAGTAACAGAAAGGAACCGATCTGTGGAGATCAAGGACGCCGTAGCAGTCGTCACCGGAGGTGCCTCCGGGCTCGGTCTGGCGACCACCAAACGCCTGCTGGATCGCGGCGCATCCGTCGTCGTGATCGACCTCAAAGGTGAGGACGCGGTCAAGGAGCTGGGTGCGCGCGCCAAGTTCGTCGAAGCCAACGTCACCGACCCCGAGCAGGTCAGCGCAGCGCTCGACGCCGCCGAGGAGATGGGCCCGCTGCGCATCGACGTCAACTGCGCCGGCATCGGCAACGCCATCAAGACGCTGAGCAAGGACGGCCCGTTCCCGCTGGACGGTTTCACCAAGGTCATCCAGGTCAACCTGATCGGCACGTTCAACGTGATCCGGCTGGCCGCCGAACGCATGGCCAAGACCGAGCCGATCAACGGCGAGCGCGGGGTCATCATCAACACCGCCTCGGTGGCCGCGTTCGAGGGTCAGATCGGTCAGGCCGCCTACTCCGCGTCCAAGGGCGGCGTCGTCGGCATGACGCTGCCGATCGCGCGCGATCTGTCCCGCGAGCTGATCCGGGTGTGCACCATCGCCCCCGGTCTGTTCAAGACCCCGCTGCTGGGTTCGCTGCCCGAGGAGGCGCAGGCCTCGCTGGGCAAGCAGGTTCCGCACCCGGCCCGCCTCGGCGATCCCGACGAGTACGGCGCGCTGGCCACGCACATCGTGGAGAACCCGATGCTCAACGGTGAGACGATCCGCCTCGACGGCGCGATCCGGATGGCGCCGCGATGAGCATCAGGACGAAGTTCACCGAGACGTTCGGCGTCGAGCACCCCATCGCCCAGGGCGGCATGCAGTGGGTGGGCCGTGCCGAGCTCGTCGCCGCGGTGGCCAACGCGGGTGCGCTCGGCTTCATCACGGCGCTGACCCAGCCCACACCGGCGGACCTCGCCAACGAGATCGCCAGGACGCGTGACCTCACCGACAAGCCGTTCGGGGTCAACCTGACCATCCTGCCGGCGATCAACCCCCCGCCCTACGACGAATACCGGCAGGTGATCGTCGACGCCGGTATCAAGATCGTCGAGACCGCCGGCTCGAACCCCGCGCCGCACCTGCCGATGTTCCACGACAACGGCATCAAGGTGCTGCACAAGTGCACGTCGGTGCGGCACGCGGTCAAGGCGCAGTCACTCGGGGTGGACGGCATCAGCATCGACGGGTTCGAATGCGCCGGGCATCCCGGCGAGGACGACATCCCCGGCCTCGTCCTGATCCCCGCCGCGGCCGACAAGATCGAGATCCCGATGATCGCCTCCGGTGGGTTCGCCGACGCTCGCGGTCTGGTCGCGGCGCTGGCCCTGGGTGCCGACGGCATCAACATGGGGTCGCGGTTCATGTGCACCGTCGAGTCGTGCATTCACCAGAACGTCAAAGAGGCGATCGTCGCGGGTGACGAGCGGGGTACGGAGCTGATCTTCCGCAGCCTGCACAACACGGCGCGGGTGGCGTCGAACGTGGTGTCGCGGGAAGTGGTCGACATCCTCAAAAACGGCGGCCAGTTCGAGGACGTCAAGGATCTGGTGGCCGGCGTGCGCGGCCGGAGGGTGTTCGACGAGGGCGACACCGACGCGGGCATCTGGACGGTCGGTACGGCGATGGGTCTGATCAACGACATCCCGACGGTGCACGAGCTGGTGTCCCGGATGGTCACCGAGGCCGAGGGCCTGATCACCGGCCGGCTCGCCGGCATGGTGGCCACCTCAGCGCAGTCGGCGACGGTCTGAGCTCACCTCAGCGGCAAACCGCATCAACGAGGAACGCGCGCCCCGCGGGGCGCGCGTTTTCTCATACTGCGGTAGGGAGGGTGATCTCGTCGTCGAGCTGCTCCGAGGTCTCGCCCTCGACCAGGACATCTCCGTGGTAGAGCGCGTCGAAGTCAACCTTGATGACATCAGCGTTGGTGTCGTCGATCCACATGTACTGAACAGTAACCAGCGCGATTAAGGATTCTTTGAGTCACGATTCGGAGTTTGGTGGCAATCCTTACCGCTGGGTAGGGTCCGCGGTCTACCGGCCGGTAGCAATCAGGACGACGGCGTCGTGAGGTGGATCGGGTTCACCCCGTAGAGCGCGACCCACGTCACCACCGCGGCGATCACCGCAAGCCCCACCAGCCCCAGGCGTACCGGCATCGACCAGGTGATGCGGGCCAGCGGTCCAGCGTCGACCGAGAACTGGCCGGCACCGGCGAACAACAGCGCCGCCGCGCCGACGCCGATCAGGAACGGCAGGTTGAACGGCTCGGACCAGAAGGCCCCGGCCGAGACGTTGACGGCCCACGCGCACAACATCGCGCTGAGCACCGCGCACGCTGCCAGTGGGGTCAGAGCCCCCAGCAGCAGACCGATGCCGCCCAGCGTCTCGGCGGCGGTGACCATGAACGCGGCCAGCCCCGGAAGGCGCCAGCCCGCGTCGGCCATGAAGCCCACGGTGGTGGAGAAGTCGAGGGCCTTGATCAGTCCGGCCTGCAACGCCGCCGCCCCGATGCCCAGTCGAAGGATGGCCAATCCCACGGAGCCGCCGACGCCCGCGTTGGGCGCGGGTGCGGTGAGGTCTGTCGCCATGACCGACGAGCTTAGGGCGGTGGGACCGCGTCGCGTGGAGTCGAGGTTCATGCAGGACTCGACTTCGCGGAGTGCGGAAAGTCATCGCGCGGCGGTGAACCCTCCCGTTGACCGACCAACTTAACGTTGATAACTTAGCGCCGGTAACCTGCGTCGGTAACCAAAGGGGGACCCCGATGTTGCAGCGCATCGCACTGTTGGCCATCGCGGCGCCGCGCCGCATCCTCGTCGTCGCCCTGCTGGTGATGGTGGCCTGCGGGATCTTCGGAGTGCCGGTTGCCGGCACGCTGTCCGCCGGTGGATTTCAGGACCCGACCTCTGAATCGGCGAAGGCCACCCGGCTGTTGGTCGACGAATTCGATCAGGGCGACATGGAGCTGATCATCAGCGTCACCGACGAAGACGGGGTGCGGGCCCCGGCGGCGCGCGCGGTCGGCACCGACATCGCCGACCGGCTCGCGCAGTCGCCGCACGTCGGTGCCGTCACCTCGGCGTGGAGTGCGCCACCGGCCGCCGCCCCGGCTTTGGTCAGCGAGGACGGCAAGACCGGACTGATCGTCGCCGGAATCACCGGCGGGGAAAGCGAAGCGCAGAAGCACGCCAAAGCCCTCACCGACGAATTGGTCCACGACCGCGACGGGGTGACAGTGCAGGCCGGCGGCGTCGCCATGACCTACGTCCAGATCAACGCCCAGACCGAGCGCGACCTGTTGCGCATGGAAGCGATCGCGATCCCGCTGAGCTTCGTGGTGCTGGTCTGGGTGTTCGGCGGGCTGCTGGCCGCGGCGCTGCCGCTGGCCGTCGGCGCGTTCGCGATCCTGGGCTCGATGGCGGTGCTGCGGGCGTTCACGATGGTGACCGACGTGTCGATCTTCGCGCTGAACCTGTCGATCGCGATGGGGCTGGCGCTCGCCATCGACTACACGCTGCTCATCATCAGCCGCTACCGCGACGAGTTGGCCGCGGGCGAAGACACCGACACCGCGCTGGTGCGCACCATGGCGACCGCCGGGCGCACGGTGTTGTTCTCGGCGCTGACGGTGGCGTTGTCGCTGATCGCGATGGTGCTGTTCCCGATGTACTTCCTGAAGTCGTTCGCCTACGCCGGAATCGGTGTGGTCGGGTTCGCGGCGTTCGCCGCGATCGTGGTCGCGCCGGCCGCCATTGTGCTGTTGGGCGACCGGTTGGATTCCCTGGACGTGCGCCGGCTCCTCCGGCGCGCGCTGGGCCGGCCCGAACCGGCGCCCAAACCGGTCGAGCGGATGTTCTGGTACCGGTCGACGAAGTTCGTGATGCGCCGGTCGATCCCGATCGGGGTCGCCGTGGTGGCGTTGCTGCTGGTGCTCGGCGCGCCGTTCCTCGGCGCCAACTGGGGGTTCCCGGACGACCGCGTGCTCCCGGAGTCCGCGTCGGCCCGCCAGCTCGGTGATCAGCTGCGTGAGGACTTCGCGGTGGATTCGTCGACGAACGCGACCATCGTGTTGCCCGACACCCAGGGGCTTACCGCCGCCGACCTGGACGGCTATGCCGCCGAGCTGTCCCGGGTGCCCGACGTCTCGTCGGTGTCCGCTCCCGGCGGCACCTTCGTCGACGGGTCCCGAACCGCGCCACCGGCCGCGGCGACCGGCTTCGCCGACGGCAGCGCGTTCCTGACCGTCGGCAGCACCGCGCCACTGTTCACCGACGCCTCGGAGACCCAACTCGACCGCCTGCACGCGGTCGCACCGCCCCGAGATGTGCCGGTGCTGGTGACCGGGCTGGCCCAGATAAACCGGGACAGCTCCGAGGCGATCACGTCACGACTGCCCCTGGTGCTCACCGTCATCGCCCTCATCACCTATGTGCTGCTGTTCCTGCTGACCGGAAGCGTCGTGCTGCCGTTGAAAGCGTTGGTGCTCAACGTGCTGTCGCTGACCGCAGCGTTCGGCGCGCTGGTGTGGATCTTCCAGGACGGCCACCTCGGCGCGCTGGGCACCACCCCCACCGGCACGTTGGTGGCCACCATGCCGGTGCTGCTGTTCTGCATCGCGTTCGGGCTGTCGATGGATTACGAGGTGTTCCTGGTCTCGCGTATCCGGGAGTACTGGCTGGCCTCCGGCCACCGACCGGACACCGCCCACCTCGACGCCCACGCCCGCAGCGACGAGAGCGTGGCCCTCGGCTTGGCCCGGACCGGGCGGGTGGTGACCGCCGCGGCGTTGGTGATGTCGATTTCGTTCGCGGCGCTGATCGCCGCCGAGGTGGCGTTCATGCGCATGTTCGGGCTCGGGCTGACCCTGGCGATCCTGGCCGACGCGACGCTGGTGCGGATGTTGCTGGTGCCGGCGTTCATGCATGTGCTGGGCCGATGGAACTGGTGGGCGCCCGCGCCGCTGGTGGCCCTGCACAACCGCGTGGGTCTGAGCGAGGGCGGCGAGGACGACCGGCCGGGTGAACCGGCATCGGCCGGGCGGCACCGCATGCCCACGGGTAAGGGGGTCGGCTGAGATGAGTGTGCCACCACTGCGGCGTCGGCGCGCCGCCCGCGGTGCCGGCGAGCACCTGCGCGAGGAGATTCTCGACGCCGCAACCGGTCTTCTGCTGGAAACCGGTGACGCCAAAGCGGTCTCGATCCGCTCCGTGGCGCAGCGGGTGGGGGTGACCCCGCCGTCGATCTATCTGCATTTCGCCGACAAGCAGGCGCTGCTGGACGCGGTGTGCAGCCGCTACTTCGAGAAGCTCGACGAACAGATGCAGGCGGTGGACGGTGCGGGTCGGCCGGACGTGCCGATGGTCGAGGTGCTGCGCGCCCAGGGCATGGCCTATGTGCGGTTCGCGTTGGCCAACCCGGAGCTCTACCGGATCGCCACCATGGGCCACGGTCACCCCGGGGGCGAGGTCGATGTGGCACTGACCAGTTCGGCGTTCCTGCACATCCGCGGGTCGATGGAGGCGATGATCGCCGACGGTCTGTATCCGCCCGCAGACCCGACCGCGCTGGCCCTCGAGATGTGGGCGGCGGTGCACGGCGTCGCCGCGCTGGTGATCTCGCGGCCCTACCTACCATGGGGAGACGTCGAGGAGTTCGCCGACCGTGTGCTGCGGTCCCTGTGTCTGGGCCTGGTCGCCACCACCGGGACCACAGCCACCGACTCGGCGGCCGACATGGTGAACTGGTTGAAGGAGGCCGCCGATGAGCGACGCAGTCGATAATCCGTTCTTCGCCCGGTTGTGGAAGACGATGTCGAGCCGGGAGCCCGAGTCGTTGCGGCGACTACGCCGGCAGAACCTGGCAGGTCTGTCGGGGAGGGTGCTGGAGGTGGGCGCCGGAACGGGCACGAACTTCGAGTTCTACCCCGCCACGGTCACCGAGGTGGTGGCCGTCGAACCGGAGCGCAGGCTCGCCGTCGTGGCCGAGCGCGCCGCTGCCGCCGCGCCGGTCCCCGTCACCGTCACCGGCCAGACCGTCGAGGAGTTCACCGACGGTCAGACGTTCGACGCCGTGGTGTGCTCGCTGGTTCTGTGTTCGGTGCATGACCCCGAACAGGTTGTCCGACAACTGTATTCGCTGCTGAGTCCGGGTGGGGAATTGCGCTACCTGGAACATGTCGCCGAAGGCGGGGGACGGGGCAGGCTGCAGAAGTTCGTCGACGCGACCTTCTGGCCCCGGCTGCTGGGCAACTGCCACACTCACCGCGACACCGAGTCGACGATCGCCGCGGCGGGATTGCAGGTCACCGGCGCCCACCGCGAGCGCGTGATGCCCGCGTGGGTGCCGATGCCGGCCGCCGAGTTCGCGATGGGCGTCGCCGTACGGCCGGACTGACCCGCTCGGCGTCGCCGCGTTGCAGCAACCGGCGAGGGGCAGGTCAGCCCAACAGCACCGGAAGGCGCTGCAGCAGCCCGGGCAGTGCGCTGGCCGCCTTCTCGCGCAGTGTCACCGTCGCGCTGTCGGACAGCGGCGTGGGTTCCGGGTTGACCTCGATGACGGGCGTGCCGTTGGCGACGGCCAACTCGGGCAGCCCGGCCGCGGGGTAGACCACCGACGAGGTGCCGACCACCACCACCAGGTCGGCGTTGACCACCGCATCGACCGACCGCTGCCACGCGTCGTCGGGCAGTGGCTCGCCGAACCACACCACGTTCGGGCGGATGAGCCCACCGCAGCCGCACCGAGGTGGTTCGACCGTCGCCACGGGCTCGGGCATGTCGGGCACCTCGTCGAGATAGCCGGCACGGCACCGGTCGCAGTGGAATTCGAACAGGCTGCCGTGCACGTGGTGCACCCGGTTGCTGCCCGCTCGCTCGTGCAGGTTGTCGACGTTCTGGGTCACGACGTGGACGTCGGCGTAGTCCTCCCAGGCGGCGACCGCGCGGTGGGCGTCGTTGGGTGCCACCGCGCTCATCATGTGGTGGCGCCACAGGTACCACGCCCACACCCGCTCGGGGTGAGCGCGCCAACCGTGCGAACTGGAGATCTCGTAGGGGTCGACCTCGGCCCACAACCCGGTTTCGGCGTCACGGAAGGTCGGCACGCCGCTCTCGGCGGAGATGCCCGCACCGCTGAATACCGTCACCTGCACCCCACCAAAGTAGCGGCTGTGGGTGATACTGGGCACGTGGCCGATTTGGGGGAATGGGTGCGCGTGGATCCGAACGCCGCCAGGCCGCTGTTCGATCAGCTGAGAACGCAGATCGTCGGCGGGATCCGGGACGGTCAACTCGAACCGGGCACCAGGCTGCCGACGGTGCGCGAGTTGGCCGGTCAGATCAACCTGGCAGTGAATACCGTCGCCCGCGCGTACCGGGAGCTCGAGGCAGCGGGGGTGTTGGAGACCAGGGGCCGGTTCGGCACCTTCGTGGCGCGGTCGGATCCGGCGGACGTGGCGATGGCCACCGCGGCGAACACGTTCGTGTCCGCGGCGCGGGCCCTCGGCGTGGACAAGGGTGAGGCGTTGCGCTACGTGGAGGCCGCGTTCGGCTGAGCAATGTTGGGCTGAGGCTGCGACGGACGACGTGCCGTCAGCCGAATTCCAGCAGCGTCACCGTCGGTCGCACCGGGTCCAGCAGCGGCGTGCGCTGCACCGCCCAGACGAGCGCGCTGAGCAATCGCCCGCGCGGCGCTTCGCTGGGCAGATCGTGCACGGCGCGTACCCCCGGAACGGTGTCGACCAGTTCGGCAGCCTCGGCGACCGACAGCGTGAACGGCATCGGCGGCACCCGGTAACGCAGCGACGTCCGCATGCCCCGGCGCGCGAGCGCATGGAACGCCGACGGTGGCAGATCGAACATCATCTGCCCGCCCGGGAACCGTGCCGCGCAGGCGGTGATCAGCGCCATCGCGTCCTCCGGCGGCAGGTACATCAGCAGACCCTCGGCGGTGATGAACACCCCGTCGTCGGGGTTCACCCGGTCCATCCAGCTGAAGTCCAGGGCTGACTGGGCACACATCTGTATCCGGTCCGAGGCCGGCAGCAGCTTGCGGCGCAGCTCCACCATCGGCGGCAGGTCGACGGTCAACCACCGGAACTGGTCGCCCACACCCGCGGCGTCGAGCCGGTAGAAACTGGTCTGCAATCCCTCGGCCAGCGCCACCACCGTCGCACGCGGATGGTCGACGAGGTAGCGCCGGGTGTACTTGTCGAACACCTTCGCGCGCAGCGCCATGTCCTGGCGTTTGGTGTAGCCGAACTTGCCGAAGTCGACGTCGATCGAATCGACGAGGTGCACGGCCATCGGGTCGTCGATGATCCCGTCGGGCCGACGCGCCTCCGAGGCCCGTACCTGCAGCGTCATCAGTGCGGTCTCGGAGACCCCGGTCAGGTCTGCGGAATGCTTGGCGGTCATTGGCCCTCCCGGCCGGTCGGTGCGGCTAACCCCGCAGGACCTTGTCGATCGTGCGCAGGTTGCGCGTGGTGGTCGAGGATTTGTAGCGCTTGCGTCCCATTGTCCTGCCCATGACGCTCTGCAGGGTCGCCGAGCGCGGCACCTGCCAGTACACGACGCCGTCGCCGGGGGCGATGCGCTCACCCGGACCGGGCCGGCGGGCCAGCTCGGCCAGCTCGCGCAGCACGTCGTCATCGCTGACGAACGTGACGTAGGAGTGGTGGCCGTCGACCTCCCGCGGGAACGGGTACGCCGACGAGATCTGCGCCAGGGTGTCCAGCCCGTAGACCAGAACCCATGCCTCGTAATCGAATTCGTCCCGCAGCGCCCGCTCGGCCCGGTCTCTGACCGCGGCGGCGTCCGCCTCGCTGTCGAGCAGCACGTTGCCGCTGGCCAGGATCGTCCTGACCCCGGTGAACCCGGCCGCTTCGAGCGCCCCGGTGAGGGCGGCCATCTTCAGGGTGACCCCGCCGACGTTGACCCCACGCAGGAACGCGGCGTAGCGCGTCATCGTCTCCGCTCCATCTGTTCGATGATCCCAGACCCGCGATCGTTCTAGTCTCGTGTCATGACGCGCGATGTCTTCGACGACAAGCTGTTGGCCGTGATCGCCGGGAACTCCCTGGGCGTGCTGGCCACGATCAAACGAGACGGACGACCACAGCTGTCCAACGTCTCCTACCATTTCGATCCGCGTGCGTTGACGATCTCGGTGTCGATCACCGAGCCGCGGGCCAAGACTCGCAATCTGCGGCGCGACGCGCGGGCCTCGCTGCACGTCAGCTCCGACGACGGCTGGTCCTATGCGGTCGCCGAGGGAGACGCCCAGCTCAGTCCACCGGCGGCCGAGCCCGGGGACGACACCGTGGCCGGCTTGGTGCAGCTCTACCGCGAGCTGGCCGGCGAGCACCCCGACTGGGACGACTACCGCCGAGCGATGGTCGACGACCGCAGAGTGCTGATGACACTGCCCATTTCACATGTCTACGGCATGCCGCCGGGCAAGCGCTGAGCGACTAGGATCCGATCATGACAGCCACAGGTCAGGAACAGACCGGCGACGACGACACCAAGCGCAAGTTCCGCGAGGCGCTGGAACGCAAGAACGCCAAGTCCGCCACCGGAACCGCCCACCGCGACGGCGGCGCCAAACAGCCCCGCTCACACGGCCCGGTGGAGAACCGCCGCGAATTCCGCCGCAAGAGCGGATAACGGCGGCTCACACGCGGACACGCCGGGTCTCGCGGGCGAGGATGGCGGCCAGGCAGCCGGTGGCCAGCGCCGCCACCGCCACCGCGAACGTCAACCCGGCGGTGTCCAGACCCCAGGCCTGCGCGGCGAGACCCTCGCCCATCACCGGCAGCGACAGAGCGACGTAGGCGACCACGAAGTACGTCGACGTCACCTCGGCGCGGCGGTCGGCCGGGGTGCAGTCGGAGACCGCGGCGAGCCCCCGGCCGAAGCTGACTCCCTGACCGATGCCGCACACGACGGCCGCGGCGATCATCAACGTCAGCGAGGCGACGTGCACCGCGAGCGCCAGGATCGCCATCCCCGCGATGAGGACCGCGCACCCGAACGCCACGGCCCGTTGCGGGTCGGCGCGCAGCGAGGCCAGTTGCGCCAGCGCGGACGACGCGAAGATCGAGCAGACGATCGCACCCGCGGTGGCGTGGTTGTCGATGCCCACGACGTCGGACAGGAACGACGGCGCCACCGCGGTGAACAGCCCGGTGGTGGCGAAGCCGGCGAACCCGGCCAACGCGGCGACGACGAACACCGCGCGTGCCTGCGGCGGCACCGCGAGCCGCTGGACGCCGAGTCGCCCGGTGCGTGGCGAGGTCTCGGGCACCATCAGCACGGCTACCGCGGCCAACCCGGCGAGCACGAGGTGGACGACGAAGCTGAGTTGCAACGGATGCGGGGCGTACTGCACCAGCAGGCCGGCCAGCAGCGGGCCCGCTCCGAGCCCGCCGATGTTGGCCACGGTGGCGACCGCCGGCGCCCGTCCCCGCCAGACCGGCGGTGCCGCCTCCACCACCGCCGCGGTGGCGGTCCCGGTGAACAGCCCGGCGGACAGGCCCGACAGCACCCGACCCGCCAGCAGCACCGGCACCGAGTCGGCGAACAGGAACACCACCGCGCTGGCCATCGCGAACCCCACCCCGGCCAGCAGCACCGGACGCCGGCCCACGGTGTCCGACCACCGGCCGAACGCCAGCAACCCGACCAGCACCCCACCGGCGTAGGTGGCGTAGACGACCGTCGTCGTCAGCACCGAGAAGTCCAGGTGCTCGGCATAGAGCGCGTACATCGGCGTCGGCAGCGTGGTGCCGGCCATGATCGCGGTGAACGCGTAGGCGAGCAGGGCCATCGGATACGTGCGCACGGGACTCACAACGCGCAGGGGTACCCAGAACTTTCCCGGACACAGACCGGGCTCGCCCCGCGGCGGCGGGACGAGCCTGGCCTGGCGCCCAGAAGGGGACTAGTGGGCGACCGCCTTTTCGGCTCCGATGCCGGTCAGTGAACGCACCTCCATCTCGGCGGCGATCTTCGGATCCTCGTCGTCGGGCGAGGTCAGGGTCCCGACGATGCCGAGGATGAATGCCAGCGGGATCGAGACGATGCCCGGATTGGCCAGCGGGAAGTACGAGAAGTCGACGCTGGGGAACATCGACGTCGGCCCACCCGACACCGCGGGGGAGAACACGATCAGCACGATGGTCGAGATCAGACCGCCGTACATGCTCCACAGGGCGCCGCGGGTGTTGAACCGCTTCCAGTACAGCGAGTAGACGATGGTGGGCAGGTTCGCCGCCGCCGCGACCGCGAAGGCCAGGGCGACCAGGAATGCGACGTTCTGGCCGTTGGCCAGGATGCCCAGCCCGATGGACAGCGCGCCCAGCACCACCGCGGTGATACGCGACACCCGGACCTGTTCGGCCTCGGTCACCGTGTGCCCCTTGCGGATCGTGGCGTAGATGTCGTGGGCGAACGATGCCGACGCGGTGATGGTCAACCCGGCGACCACGGCCAGGATGGTCGCGAACGCCACCGCCGAGATGATGCCGAGCAACACCACCCCACCCAACTGGAAGGCCAGCAGCGGTGCCGCGGAGTTCACTCCGCCCGCGGCGCCGAGGATCGTGTCCGGGCCGACCAGCGCGGCGGCGCCGTAGCCCAGCACCAGGGTGAACAGGTAGAAGGCGCCGATCAGCGCGATCGCCCAGACCACCGAGCGGCGGGCCTCCTTGGCGGTGGGCACGGTGTAGAACCGCATCAGCACGTGCGGCAGACCCGCGGTGCCCAGCACCAGCGCGATCGCCAGCGAGATGAAGTTGATCTGCGAGGTCAGCGACCCGCCGTACTGTGCGCCGGGGGCCAGCACGTCGCGGTTGGCGACGGCCTCGGTGGTGCTTCCACTGATCGCCGACTGTGCGGCGCCGAGGATTTCGGAGAAGTTCAGCCCGAACTTGCCGAGCACCATCAGCGTCATCGCTCCCGCACCGGCGATCAGCAACACGGCTTTGATGATCTGCACCCAGGTGGTGCCCTTCATGCCGCCGACCAGGACGTAGAGGATCATCAGCACGCCGACCACGGCGATGACGATGGCCTGTCCGCCGCTGGAGTTGACGTTGAGCAGCAGGGCGACCAGACCGCCGGCGCCGGCCATCTGGGCCAGCAGGTAGAACAGCGACACGGTCAGCGTGTTGGTGGCCGCAGCCAGCCGGACCGGCCGCTGCTTGAGCCGGAAGCTCAACACGTCGGCCATCGTGAATTTGCCGGTGTTGCGCAACAACTCGGCCACCAGAAGCAGCGCCACCAGCCAGGCGACCAGGAAGCCGATCGAGTACAGGAAGCCGTCGTAGCCGTACACGGCGATCGCGCCGGCGATCCCGAGGAAGCTGGCCGCCGACAGATAGTCACCGGCGATGGCGATGCCGTTCTGCGGCCCGGTGAAGCCGCGACCACCGGTGAAGAACTCGGCGGCCGTCGCGTTGCGCTTGCTGGCGCGGATGACGACCACCATGGTCACGACGACGAACAGGCTGAAGATGCCGATGTTGGCGGCGGTGTTGCCGACCGTCTCGGTCTGGGCGAGCAGAGTGGTCATTTGACTTCGCTTTCCAACTCGGTGCGAATGGCTTCGGCGCGGGGATCGAGCTCACGGTTGGCGAATCGCACGTACAGGCCGGTGATCAGGAACGTCGTGACGAACTGGCCCAGGCCGATGATCAGGCCGACGTTGATGTTGCCCCACACCTCGATTGCCATGAAGTCGTGGGCGAACGCCCCGAGCAGGACGTAGGTGGCGTACCAGATGAGGAAGAAGGCCGTCATCGGGAAGACGAAGCGGCGCAGGCGGCTTCGCAGCTCCTGGAACTCGGGGCTGGCCTGCACCTGCAGGTATCGCTCGCCGCTGATGGCCTCCGGGCGAATGGGTAGGTCGGTTTCGGACACCGTGGTCTCACTTCCTGGCTGTGTGTGAACAGGCTCTGGTCAGGAAGCTAGTTGAGACGTGAGTCACATATCTATGGCTGACGGTGCCTGCACGGTGAGGTCGGGAGCCCGTGCGGTGAACGGTCGATCGCCGGCGACGAACGGCGCCGCCTGGAATCGGCCGGCTCAGCCCCGCGGCATCCGCTCGATCCCCATCCCCAGATGCTCCGGCACGTGCATCCGGGCGAAGATCTGCGCGACGTCGGCGGGGATCTTCGCTCTGGTGGCCCAGCTGACGACGATCATCGTCGCGAATGCCAACGGCACGCTGACCGCGGCCGGGTAGCCGATCAGCACGGCCGGCCACCCGCCGAACATGTCCTCGTCCACGCCTCCGGCCACGGCGACGCTGACGGTGACCCCCGAGAGCAGCCCGCCGACGGCCAACCCGCTGGCGGCCCCCAGCGCTGTCAGCCCGCGCCACCAGATACCGAGCACCAGCAGGGGACACAACGTCGAGGCCGCCACCGCGAACGCCAGCCCGACGCTGCGGGACAACTCCAGCCCGCCGGCGGTGGTCAGCGCCAACGGAATCGGGATCAGCCCGCCCACCACGGCGGCCAGTCGGAAGTCGCGCACGCGGCCGGGCAGCACATCGGTGGCCAGCGCCCCGGCGAAGCTGACGAGCAGACCCGACGACGTGGCCAGGAACGCGGCGATCGCCCCGGCCGCCACCAGAGCGGCCACCACCTGCCCGACCGGACCGCCGATGGCCGCGGCGGGCGCCAGCAGCACCGCGGCGTCGGAGTTGCCGGTGATCAGCAGTTGCGGGACGTAGAGCCTCGAGAACACTCCGATCAGCGTCGGGAACAGATAGAACAGCGACAGCAGTGCGATCACGGCCAGCGCGGTGCGCCGTGCCGCGCGCCCGTCGGGGTTGGTGTAGAAGCGCACCAGCACGTGCGGCAGTCCCATCGTGCCCAGGAACGTGGCCACCATGATCGAGATGACCTGGTACAGCGGGTGATGGCCACCGAAGCCGCGACCCGAGGCGATCCAGTCGGCGCCGGTGCTCGGCGCGCCTGCCACCACGGGCGTCGCCGCGCCGGCCGCCAACGTCAGGGTGCTGCCCGCCCCGAGCGTGTGATCACCCGCGCCGCCGATGGCGGACGCGTCGACCGCGCGGCCGTCCAGCGTGCCCGACACCGCGACCCCCTCGGGTTCGGTGACGCTGACGACGACATCGGTGTCGATGCTGACAGTGGTGTCCTGCTGCACCGTCGGCGGCAGCGCGCCGCCCAGCTTCCAGCCCTCCGCGCCGCCGTTGTCGCTGAAGAACAGCGCGGTCAACGCCAGCGCGGGGATCGCGATCGCGGTGAGCTTGAGCCAGTACTGGAATGCCTGGACGAACGTGATCGACCGCATGCCCCCGGCGACCACATTGGTGATGACGATGGCCCCGACCGCGACCGGACCCAGCCACACCGGTGTGCCCAGCAGCGTCTTGAGCGCCAGCCCGGCGCCCTGGTACTGCGGTACCAGATAGAAGATGCAGACCACGACGACGACGAGCATCGCGACCTTGCGCAGCCGCGCCGAGCCGAGCCGGAATTCGGCGAAGTCGGGCACGGTGTAGGCGCCGGAGCGACGCAGTGGCGCCGCCACGAACAACAGCAGACCCAGATACCCTGCGGTGAATCCCACGGGGTACCACAGCGCGTCGGCGCCGTATTTGGCGATGAGTCCGGCTACGCCGAGAAACGAAGCGGCTGAAAGGTACTCACCCGAGATCGCGGCGGCGTTCCACTGCGATCCGACGGTGCGGGACGCGACGAGGAAGTCCGACGTCGTGCGGGAGAAACGCACACCGTAGGCGCCGATGGCGACGGTGGCCACGGCTGCGACGAGCAGCGCGGCCGCGGTCAGCGGGGAGCCGGTCACAGCTCGGCGTCGACGACGCCGACGAAATCGCGCTCGGCCTGTTCGGACAGGCGTACGTAGAACCAGCCGATGCCGTAGAGCAGCGGATACACCAGCACGGTCAGCACCAGCCAGTTCAACCGGATGCCGAACACGGTGATCGCGCCGAGGCCGGGGAACAGCGCGTTGAGCAACGGGATGGCTCCGGTCAGGACCACCACCACGGCCGCCAACCGCAGCGCCAGACCCAGCTGGGCCCGCATCAGGCCGCGCACCAGAGCATCGCCGACCTGGGTCTGCTCGTGCACCTCGACACGAGTGCGCACCATGCGGGCGCCACGGCGATGCGCCAGGACCACGCGTTGTCGCTGTGGCCGTTCGCCGCTAGTCATCGGCGCCGCCCGCCGGTCGTAGGTTGCGCATCGGGTTGCGCACCACCCGGTCCCGCAGCTCGCGGGCCTGGCGTCGGCTGACCGGAAGCTCGACCGCGGGGGAGGCGCCGTTGGCGCGCAGCCGGACCAGCATCGCGCCGTCGGTCGAGCGCAGACCGGTGACCAGGCGCAGCGCGACCAGATACGAGCGGTGTACCCGTTGGAAACCGTGGTCGCGCCAGCGTGTTTCGAGGGTGGACAGCGGGATGCGCACCAGGTGCGAACCCGACGCCGAGTGCAGGCGCGCGTAGTCGCCCTCGGCCTCCACCCAGCCGATGCTGTCGCGCGGCACCAGATGCGTGACGCCGCCGACTTCGGCGGGCACCACATCGGATTCGGGTTCCTTGGCCGGCTCCCCGACGGGTTCGACGGGTCCCGCCTCGCCCGTCTGCGCGCCGGCGGCGCGGCGTACCGCCTCGTCGAGTCGGTCGTCGCGAATCGGTTTGAGGAGGTAGTCGATGGCGCCGACGTCGAACGCCGCGACGGCCTTGTCGTCGTGCGCGGTGACGAAGACGATGGCGGGCCGCTCGGAGAAGTTGGCGAGCACCCCGGCCAGTTCGATCCCGGACAACCCGGGCATGTTGATGTCGAGAAAGACGGCATCGATGCGGCGGGCGTTGAGCTCGCGCAGGGCCGAGGTGGCGTCGCCGGCGCGGATGACTTCGGCGATGTCGGGGTGTCGGTCCAGCAGGTAGGCGAGTTCGTCGAGTGCGGGCGCTTCGTCGTCGACGGCGAGAACGGTCAGCAGCCTGCTTCCCGACCTGCCCACTGGCTTGGTCATTGGCTGCCCACCCCGAACGCACCTCCGCTGGCCCACACCCCGGACCGGAACTTCGGCACCCGCATCACGACCTTCGTGCCCGCACCGATCGCCGTCTCGACGACAAGACCGTAATCGTTTCCGAACGCTGCCCGCAGCCGATGGTCGACATTCGTCAGGCCGACGTGGGCGGAGTTTCCCTCCTGCGGCGACATGCCTGCGGACAGCGCATCACTCGGCCCCGCCCGCAGCGCGTCGGGATCCATCCCCACCCCGTCGTCTTCGACGGTGATCACGCAGTCGGAGCCCTCGTCGCGGGCGATCAGCTCGATCGAACCGCCCCCGCGACCCGAGAAGCCGTGCCGGACCGCGTTCTCCACCAAGGGCTGCAGCGCCAGGAACGGGACGACGACGTTGAGCACCTCCGGCGCCACCTGCACGGTCACCTTCAGCGAGTTGCCGAATCGGGCTCGTTCCAGAGTCAGGTAGCGGTCGATGTTGCGCAGTTCGTCGGCCAGCGTCGTGTACTGGCCGGCGGCGCGGAACGAGTAGCGGGTGAAGTCGGCGAACTCCAGGATCAGCTCGCGGGCGCGGTCGGGGTCGGTGCGCACGAACGACGCGATCGTGTTGAGCGCGTTGTAGATGAAGTGCGGACTGATCTGGGCGCGCAGTGCCAGCACCTCGGCGCGGTCGAGCCGGGCGCGGGAGGCATCGAGTTCGGCCAGTTCCACCTGGCTGGCCGCGTAACGCGCGACTTCCCCGACCGCGCCGAGCATTCCGGGGGCGGGGGAGCGGGTCGTCACCACCACGAGCACCCCCAACGGGTCGCCCGCCTCGTCGAGCAGCGGTTGCGCGATCACCGCAGACACCCGGGCCGGCAGCATCACGCGGCGCTGACCCGAGATCGCCTCCCGGGCTGCTCCGTCACACGCCTCGAGTACCTCGGCGTCCCAGATCGGATGCTCGTCGGGATCTCGGGCGAGTTGCTGGCCGTCACCGCCGTACAGTGCGAGCCCATCGGTTCCGGTCAACCCACGCAGGAACGGTGCGGCGGTCTCGGCCGAATCGGCGTCCAGGCCGCGGCGCAGCGCCCGCGCCGCCAGAGACGCCGTGTGCAGCGCCGCGTGCACGGCCCGCTCGGTGGGGGTGGCCACCACCCGGCGGGTGCGCACCGCGAGCACCACCGCGGCGACCGCGAGCAGGATCAGCGCGGCCGTCAGCGCGATCGCGAGCTCGCCGGACATGTCTTTGCTCCTCGCCTGCGGGTTTTGGTCACCTTAATCCGGCGATGTGGCATGGCCCCGGGTTGTTCGACAACAGCTGCCGACATGTTGCCCGGGTGGCCCGCTATGGCTGAAGGCGGCCCTGAATGCCAGCTCATCCGGATAGCGACATCGAGACGAGAACGATGACAAGATAGGCGAGAAACAGCCAGAACTGGATGGACTCGGACAATCGGTGCGAGATTCGCACACCGAGGGGTGAACCCAGAAGCGCGCCCACCGCCATTCCCGCGAACGCGGGGAGATAGAGGAACCCGATGGAGCCCGCGGGTAATTCGCCGGCCCCGAGTCCGCCGAGTAGATATCCAGTTCCTGCACCGATCCCGATCACCGCAGACAACGCCGCAGCGATGGCGGAAGCCTGTTGTATCCGGTATCCGGCACTCTGCAGATAAGGCACGGTGACGATGGCTGCGCCGGCACCCAGCAGCGCACCGGTCAAGCCCGTGGTGACTCCGGCAGCCAGCCGACTCACGCGGGACGGCACGACAGGAGACGCCTCGCCGATTGCGCCGCCGGTGCGTGCTGTGCGCGATTCCACGAGGCGACGACGGAGTGCCCGAATGATCATGTATCCGACGAAACAGAGGAAGAAGATGCGGAGGGCGGTCCCAGGCAGCATCCCGCCGCCGAATGCGCCGAGGACCGTACCGAGCATCACCGGCAGGATCAGTCGCCTGAGCAGCGCCCAGTCCAGATCCCCGCACCGACTGCGCAAGAAGGTCGTGTAGAGCGCAGTGCAGAACATGACCGCGAGCGACGTCCCTATCGCGAGGTGCATGACATGCCCGGGTACCACACCCTGCAGGGGCAGAGCCACCGCTAGGGCCGGCACTATGGTCAGACCGCCGCCGAGCCCGAACAACCCGGAGACCAGTCCGGCCACAGTGCCGGCCAGAAGATAGATCAGGTAGATCCCCGCGCCGCTCATCGACGGTCGCGCGCGGTGAGGTCATCCGCGGCGGCTGGCGGAGAGACCACGATTGGGCCACCCATGAGGTCATCGTGACAGCGTTCGCAACCCGCCGCTTCGAATATCTACGGATCCCATGCTGGGAACCGCAGGGGTGCAGCTCGCGCCGGATAGGGTTGACCCATGACTGGGAAGCTGTGTCTGACGCAAGAACCCAGCGCCGATGCGCTGCTGGAGGAGAATCCGTTCGCACTGCTCGTCGGGATGCTGCTCGACCAGCAGATCGCCATGGAGGTCGCATTCGGCGGGCCCAAGAAGATCGCCGACCGGATCGGTGGTTTCGATGCGGCGACGATCGCCGACTACGACCCGGAGAAGTTCGCCGCACTGTGTGCGCAAACCCCTGCGATACACCGGTTTCCAGGGTCGATGGCCACGCGCGTCCAGGCGCTGGCCAAGGTGATCGTCGACGAGTACGACGGGAACGCCGCGGCGCTGTGGTCCGACGGCGCCGACGGCAAGGACGTGCTGCGCCGGCTCAAGGCGCTACCCGGTTTCGGAGATCAGAAGGCGAAGATCTTCCTGGCTCTGCTCGGCAAGCAGTACGGCGTCACCCCGAAGGGCTGGCGGACCGCGGCGGGGGACTACGGCAAGGCCGGGACGAACATGTCGGTGGCCGACGTGACCGGACCGGGTTCACTGCAGAAGGTGCGCACGTACAAGAAGGAAGCCAAAGCGGCCGCCAAGCAGGCCAAGGCCGCCAAGGCCTAGAGACAACCGCCGCGAAGGCCTAGAGACAACCTCGGCACCGAGCCTGCGGCCAGATCGCCAAGACGGGCCGCGTCACGATCTCTGTGCAGACTCGGTGGAATCGTCGGCGTCCAGCATGGCCAGTTCGCCGAGGACGGCGGCGACCATGCGCCCCGACGCAGAGGCGGTGTCCAGTCCGTTGCGCAGGCAGCGCAGCGTGATCCCCCGGGCGCTCAGATCGCTGACGGTCCGGGCAACTTCGGCGGCCGTGCGCCCCAGCCTCTCCAGGGCCACCACGATGACGACGTCGCCGGCGCGGGCGTAACTGAGCAGGGCGAGCAGTCCGGCGCGGATCTTGTCGCTCGATCCGCCGGCCTTGTCGGTGAAGATCCGTCGCGGGTCGACGCCCACCGCGGTGAGCTCGGCGAGTTGTTCGTCGAGGTCGGCGCAGGCGCTGGCATGACTCAACGCGTAACCCAGCGTGATCGCCACCTGTCCAAGGTCTCACGACACGGTGCCGTCGTCACAGTGCCGCGCCGTCGAATCTCTCCCAGGTGGCGAACTGGGCGACGGTTTTACGGGTCAGCCGGGTGGGCTGCCGCTGGGGTCTGCCCAGCGGCAACACCGCGGCGACCGCATGCCCTTCCGGGATCCCCAGCAGCGCCTTGACCCGCGGTTCCTCGGCTACCGCCATCGTTGTCAACACCCCGCCGAATCCCTCGTTGCGGGCAGCCAGCAGGACGTTCCACACGAACGGGTACACCGACGCACCCGCGACGACCCCGACACGGTCGAGATCCTGGTCGACGGCAGCCACCACCGCGAGATCGACACAGATCACCAACACCACCGACGACGTCAGCAGCGGGGCCGTGAAGTCCGCGGGCACCTCCGTGGCAGCGACTTGCTCGGCTGAAATACCCATGGGCCGCAGCGGGTTCCACGGGCCCTCATCGTTGCGCTTCTGGGCGAGGTAACGACGCGCGGCCGGCATGCTCAGCTCACCGAGCGACGCGCGCGTGCCGGTGTCGCGGATCGCGATGACATGCACTCCTTGCCGGTTTCCTCCGCTGGGCGCGAAGCGGGCGTGGTCGAGAATCCGGACCAGCACGTCGTCGGGCAAGGGATCATCGGTGAATCGTCGGACGGCGCCCGTCGTACGCATCACGTCGTAGAGGTCCATACCGAAATCTTGGCTTAAGGTCGGGCCACGGCTGTGCCATTGTGAACACATGAAGACTCACCTGAACTGCCCCTGTGGCGAAGCGATCACCGGTAAGGATGAAGACGACCTCGTGGAGAAGGCCCAAGAGCACCTGTCGCAGGTGCATCCCGGCCGCGACTACGACCGGGACGCCATCCTCTTCATGGCCTACTGACCCTGTTTCAGTTCGGCGGCGCGACCGCCGGCGTGTTGGCGAGGGCATCCGGGACGACCGTCGAACCGATGGTCGGCATGAACTGGCACTGCTTCTCGGTCGTGGTCACCTGACCGAAGATGGTCGACATGATGCTGCCCGAACCGGTGTCGACGATCGCGGTCAGCGTCGTCGGACCTTCGGGGTTGATGTCGGGCCGCGGCTTCAGCGTCGCGCTGCCCGACTTGCCGGTGCTCAGGTTCACCCATGTGACGTTCAGCGGCAGCTTCTGCTCGGCGGCCGGGCCGGGCGTGCCGACCGCGGTGAACACGTAGGCGGTCTGGCCCGGTCCGGGTCCCGGAGCCGGGATCTTCGCCGGTCCTGCCACCGAGATCGCGGTGGCCAGCACGTTGCCGCCGTCGGCCAGGCAGCCGTTGCTGATCGACGGGTACAGGAAGTCCTGCTTGACGGGGGCGTCCGGGCCGAAGCCGGGAGCGGGTGCGGGTGCCGCGACCGGGGCTGCAGCGACGTCCGGTGCCGGCGGCGGCGCGATGGCGTCCGGCGCGGGAGCGGGAGCCGGGGCCACCGCCTCAGGAGCCGGCGCCGGGGCCTCAGGAGCCGGGGCAGGGGCCGCCGGAGCCGGGGCGACTGCTTCGGGGGCAGGCGCCGCCGCTTCCGGCGCCGGCCCTGGGGGTGACACCTCGGGCTGAGGCGCGTGGGCCACCTCGGGCGCGGCCGCGGGTAGCGCCTCCGGTGCGGGTCCGACGGCGTGTGCCGGGTCGACACCGGCGGGCAGGTGCGCCTGCGTGCCGGGAATCGCGCCGGTGGCCGGCACGTGCGCCACCGGCTGCACGAACTGGTTGACCGCCGACGCGACATCGCGGGACGGCGGCGGAGCCGCCGAGTCTCCGGCGAACACCGCGGCGGCGGCCATCAGCATCGAAGCAGCATTGGTGGGATCAGCGGCCGCCTGCTGGATGACCGGCCCGAGGCTCTGCACCGCGGGCAGGCCGGGCGCCTGCAGGCCGTCGATCGGCAGGGGCGCCGCCGCGGGGTCGGCGTGCGCGACACCGGTCACGCCGAGCAACGCGGCTGACGAGCCCACGGCGACGACGGTGGTGAGCATCGTCCTGATCGTTGACATGATCCCCCATTGCTTTCTTTGATGTGGCTGTCGTTGATGTGCCTGGTTGGTGTGGGGCTCGATCAGGGCAGCGCCGACAGCGGGGACATCGGCCCCAGCGGATCGGTCGTGCCGACGGGCCCGGTGGGTGCCGGCGCGGTTGCCGCGGGCGCGACGGCCGCCGGTGTCACGGCTGCCGGTGCGTTGCCGGTCGGCAGCAGTCCGCCCAGCGGGTTGTCGGCGGGCAGCAGCGAGGCGAGGCTGCCGGGGACACCCAGTGAGTCGGTGATGCCGGCCAGCGGCGATGCGGGCGCGGTCGCCGGGGTGGCGACGGCGGCCGGGGTGGCGACGGCCGGCAGTGTGTTGACCGGCTGGGGCAGCGTGACCGAGGCGGTTGCTCCGGGTGCGGTGGCCGGGGCGGTCGCGGGCGTCGCGGCGGACGCGGGGCTGATGGCGTTGGCGAAGGTCTGGATCAGGCTGGACGCCGCCGCCGGATTCACCAGCTGCTGCAGCATGTCCATGCCCGGAACCGCCGGTGCGGGCGCGGGCGCGGGTGCCGGGGCCGGCTGAGCAGCAGCGGAAGCACTGAGCGCCACGGCGGCCGACACCGCTCCTGCCGCCGCGATCATCGTTGTTGCAAACAGTTTTCGGGTGCGGTGCATGAAAGTCTCCAGTTCGTTGTGGCACGGTTGGGTCGCCTGAACCGAAGCTAGCTTGTTACTGGAGTTACTCAAGTGACATGTGTGGCATTTATGGAACCGTTACTGAGGTGAAGGCGGATGGTGACCGGTCGCTAGAGTCGTGCGCATCAACGACCCCGCACCCGCCCCAGCAACGTCAGGCTCCCTTCTGGCGGCCCGGCTGTCAGCCGTAGCGCCGCTGCTGCTGATCGCGAGCATCGCCGCGCGACTGGCGTGGACGTATCTGGTGCCCACCGGCGCGAATTTCGTTGACCTGCACGTCTATGTCGGTGGCGCCGCCACCCTGGGCCGGCCCGGCGAGCTCTACGACTTTGTCTACGCCGACCAGACCCCGGACTTTCCGCTGCCGTTCACCTATCCGCCGTTCGCCGCCGTGGTGTTCTATCCGTTGACGCTGGTGCCGTTCGGGCTGTTGGCGCTGGCCTGGCAACTCGGCATCGTCGCTGCGCTTTACGGGGTGGTGCGGACCAGCCAGCGCCTGCTGACCGTCGCGCCTTGTCACGACGCCCGGCGTGTCGCAATGCTGTGGACGGCGGTCGGTATCTGGACCGAGCCCCTTCGCAGTACGTTCGACTACGGCCAGATCAACGTCGTCCTGGTGCTGGCCGTGCTCGGTGCGGTGTACAGCAGCCGGTGGTGGCTCTCCGGCCTGCTGGTGGGCCTGGCCGCGGGCGTGAAGCTGACGCCGGCGGTGTCGGGTCTGTACTTCCTCGGCGCCCGGCGTTGGGGCGCGGCGGTGTTCTCGGGCGTCGTGTTCGTCGCCACGGTCGGCCTCTCGCTGCTCGTCGTCGGTGACCAGGCCCGTTATTACTTCACCGACCTGCTCGGTGACGCGGACCGGGTCGGACCGGTCGGCACGTCGTTCAACCAGTCCTGGCGGGGTGCCATTTCGCGGATCCTCGGTTATGACGCCGGATACGGGCCGTGGGTGCTGGCGGGGATCGTGGTGACCGCGGCGCTGGCGCTGCTGGCGTGGCGAGCGGTCGGTGGTGCACGGGATCGGTTGGCCGCCATCGTGATCGTGCAGTTGTTCGGCCTGCTCTTGTCGCCGATCTCGTGGACGCATCACTGGGTGTGGGTGATTCCGCTGATGATCTGGCTGCTGCACGGTCCACTGGCCCGTCGACCCGGCGCCCGGGTGCTCGGGTGGGGCTGGCTGGCGCTCACCCTGGTCGGGCTGCCCTGGCTGCTGAGCTTTGCCCAGCCGACGATCTGGGAGATCTCGCGCCCCTGGTATCTGGCCTGGGCCGGGCTGATCTACCCCGTCGCCTCGCTGGTGACGCTGGCGTGGGTCGCGGTAGATGGGCGTTCTTCCCAACGTCGCGGTTGATGTCAGGAGACCGACGTCGCCGGTGACGGGGGCGGTTCCACCGAAGCCTGCGCGCGTCCGAACAGGAAGCCCTGGCCGAGTTCACAACCCCACTCGACGAGCTCGCCACACTGATCCTGTTTCTCGATTCCCTCGGCGATGACCGTCAGGCGCAGACTGGCCGCCATACTCAGAATCGCCTTGACGATCGCCTCGCACCGAGCGTCGTCGGGCAGGCCACGAACGAATTGCTTGTCGATCTTGAGGATGTCGATCGGCAGATCGAGGATTCTGACCAGGCTGCTGAAACCGGTGCCGACGTCGTCGATCGCGATGAGCACGCCCATTCGGCGCAGGCGCTCCAGGTCGGCCTTGGCCGAATCCTCGGCCCGGCCGGCGTGGGTTTCGGTCAGCTCCAGAACGAGCCGGTCCGGGCTGAGACCGGTCTTCTCGAGCGCGTCGAGCACGTCGGCGTGCAGGTCGCCCACTTCCAACTGTCTGCCCGAGATGTTCACGTGCATCGCCGAATCAGCCATTGCGCCGGTCCACTGCTGGGCGTGGCGGCATGCCAGCAGAAGTGCGCGTCGTCCGATGGCGGGCATGTGCGACGAAGTCTCGGCGGCGCACAGGAACTCGTCCGGCGCGAGCAGCCCCCACCGGGGGTGTTGCCAACGCAGAAGGGCTTCGGCCGCCACCGGGACACCCGTGCGAAGGTCGACGATCGGCTGGAAATGCACGACGAACTCGTCACGCTGCACGGCTCTGCCCAACTCGGGCACCAGTGCCGCCGCGCGCAGGGCAACGAGATCCTGCGATGGATCCTCGATGGTCACGCGGTCCTTGCCGAGTTGCTTGGCGTGGTACATCAACCTGTCGGCTCGTTGGACGAGCTCTTCGGCGTTGTTCTCCCGCTCCGAGATCACCACGCCCGCGCTTGCCGACAATTGGTTGTAGCTCACTCCGTCGGCAAGCTCGACAGGTCGGCCGATCGCTTCCCGGATTCGGTCGGCCACCCGCTGCAGCTGGCCGAGGCTCGAGACATCAGGACACAACACCACGAACTCGTCCCCACCCAGGCGGGCGGCGGTGTCGGCTGCTCTGATCGATGCTTCGATGCGCTTGGCCACCACTTTGAGCACCTCGTCACCCTGGGCGTGGCCCCAGGTGTCGTTGACGGTCTTGAACCCGTCGAGGTCGAGGAAGATCAGCCCGACGCGTCGGGTGTCGTCGCGGTCGGCACCGACCATGGCCCGCTCGATGCGGTCCATGAACAGCAGCCGGTTGGCCAGGCCGGTCAATCCGTCATGCAACGCCAGCCGCTGCAGTTCAGCTTCGGCACTCTTGCGGATGGTGATGTCCTCCACCAGACAGATGCCGTACGGCTGGGAGTCCTGCGGAGCGACGACCGAGGCGGACACCGCACCCCACAGCAGCGAGCCGTCAGCGCGCCGGAACGCTGCCTCCTCGTCGAAGGTGTCGCCGGCCTCGAGGTCGGCGAGTTCGCCCAAACCGATTGCTTCTCTGTGGTTTTCGCTGCCGTCGAGGTCGTGGACCGTCAACCGCAGCACGTCGACGGTCGAGCGGCCCAGAATGTTCGCCATGGCTTGATTGCAGCGTGTGATGCGTCCCGAACCACCTGGGCCGACCTCGAACATGAACATGCCCATCGGAGCGGTGTCGAACGCGAGACGAAACCGCTCTTCGCTTTCCATCAGTGCGACCTCGGCGGCCTTCTGCTCGGTGATGTCTGTGGCGACGCCGATGTAGCCCGTGCAGCGGCCGTCCTCGCCGGTCATCTGAGAGACGGCGAGACTGACGGCGGCATGGGTCCCGTCGCGGCGTACGAACGTCCATTCGCGCACCTCGGCTCTGCCCGGCGCCACCTTGTGCACCAGCACCTCGAAGCCGTCGGGGATGCCGAGTTCTTCTGCCCGGGAGCGGATCTCGGAGGCGAGGTGAAGAGTTGTCAGTTGTCGTCCGAGCATCTCGTCCTCGGTCCAGCCGAGTAGTCGCTCCGCCCCGTGGTTGAACACGGTGATGCGCCCCGTCGGGTCGGTGCCGACGATCGCCTGCTCGGACGCGGCGTTCAGCACACCGGCGAACAGGTCACGGGCGATCCGGAGTTCGGAGATCAGTCGTGCGCGCGAATCGCGGAACAACGCCAACGCCAGCACGACGATCGTCAGACTGCACACCATGGCCTGCGAGAGCAGGGCACGTGTCTGGACGTCCGCGACGATCAGAGAACCCCGGTCCGACAGGGTGGCCAAGGTGATCCAGACACCGGCGAAGACGAGAAACACCGTGCTGACCGTGGTGCTGTAGCGCAGCGCCACCCAGGTCGCGGGCACCAAAGCCAGGAAGGCCAACGGGATGCCGGTGTTCAGCCAGAAGTTCCAGAGGAACACCGCCACGACGCCCGCGCCGGTCAACAGGGCCTCGGCGATCGCCCGGGGTCTCGGCTTGAGCTTCGGTCGTGCCCAGGTGAGGTCCTGCACGCGGAGATAGAGGGCGACACCCAGCAGCGCCGAGGTGCCGTTTCGCACGGCGAACAGCGCGAACGTCTCACCGAGGGCCGCCTGAGTGAGCGGTCCCAGGTAAACCGTCGCCACGGCGGCCGCGGCGCAGCTCCCCCCTGCGACGGCGCCGATCAACTGCGCGAGATCCGCGGGATCGCGCAACGCGACATCGACGCGCCGCGAGGTGAGAAGCGAGACCGTCACCACGGCCAGAACGACGTTGACGAGGACGAACCAGGCGCTGAGTGCCAGCGCAGCACCCGTCGCGAGGTTCACGACGAAGGTTGTGGCACCCAACAGCAGCACGTGCACGAGTCGTTGTGACTGCCCACAACGACGCGTCGCGAGCAGCCAGATGACCGCCACCGCCGCGGCCGGCCACACCAGGGCCACCTCGCCACCACCGAGCCGGGTGGCCCGACCTGCGAATACGGCAAATGCATACGCCAGCGGAAACGCGATCAGAGCGAGCGCGCTCCTACGTCGATCCACCGCACCCCCTTCGGTCCCGGGTGCCCCTCACCAGGATGCGGTCAAGATCAAGCTTTCGGGGGGTTATTCGCAGACTCGGCAAATCGCCCGGGGGTATCCACTTCCGGGGCGCATGCCGACCGGCGCGCGCAGGGGGGGCGCGCGCTCTGCCATGGGCCCGGCCCCAATGCCCCCACGGGCAGGGGCAACGCTAAGAACTCAGCCCACGATCCCGTCGATCTCGCGAGCCATCTGCACGTCCTTGTCGGTGATGCCACCTTCAGAATGCGTGACAAGTGCGAATGTCACTGTCCGCCATCGGATGTCGATGTCGGGATGATGATCCTGGGCCTCCGCGTGCTCGGCCACCCGGCGCACGGCGTCGATGCCGTCGAGGAAGGCGGGGAACTTGATGGAACGTCGCAGCGCACCGTCAGCGCGTTCCCAGCCGGCGAGGTCGGGCAGTGCGGCGTCTACCTGGTCGTCCGTTAACACAGCCATGTCCTCGACGGTACCGTCAGCGTCGATGGCCCAACAGATCGTCGTCGCCGGAGCGCTGATCTCGGCCGCCCGTCTTCTGGTGGCCCAGCGTGCGCGACCACCGCAGCTGGCCGGCTTGTGGGAGCTGCCCGGCGGGAAGGCGGATCCGGGGGAGAGCGACGCCGCCGCCCTGGCCCGCGAACTCCGGGAGGAACTCGGCATCGAGGTGACGGTCGGGGCGCGCCTGGGTGCTGACGTGGCGCTCAGCGAGACACTGACGATGCGCGCCTACGTCGTCACCCACCAGGCCGGCGAGCTTCGACCCCACGACCACCGGGCGCTGCGCTGGATCCGCGCCGATGAACTCGACGCGCTGGCGTGGGTGCCGGCCGACCGGGCGTGGCTGCCCGACCTGGCGCGGGCACTGTGCGCCGCGCAGAGCGCCGGCCAGGCCGAGACGTCGACTCAGTAGTGCAGGCGGTCGCCGACGACCCGCACGTTCGACCGGTCGGCCGGGTGCGTCAACGCGTGCAGCGGGTGTGTGAGCACCGGATGGCGACACTGCGGGCACGAGGCCTGTGGGGCGTTGCGGGAGTTGAACGTCAGGTGATGGCACGCCGCGCAGCGCACCACGTAGAACGCCCCGATCCAATTGGCCAGACCGAGGTAGAAGGCCACCGTCGTCGTCACGGCCAGCAACGCGACGAGAACCGCTGTAGGGATCAGATAAACCGTCATGATCGGCACCTCCAGAACACGCCTGACGGATACCTCGACGGTACTCCGGAAACAGTTCGCGATCAGGACTTCCGTGCGCGCTTGTACACCTTCTCGAGCTCCTTTCCGCGCAATCCGCTCAACTCGGCTTTGTGGACCTTGTTGATCACCACCGGGCAGCGTTTGCAGCGGGGCTTGCTGCGGCAGCATTTCTTCTTCGGTTTCTGGGCGGCGAGCTTGCTCGGCTTCACGTGAGCTGTCTCTCTCGTTTTCGCGATCGGCGCTGTGCACTGCGACAATCACCGGCGTGAATTCACGCCCCGCTTTTCGCAACGTCGCCATTGTGGCCCACGTCGACCACGGCAAGACCACCCTGGTCGATGCGATGCTGCGCCAGTCGGGGGCGCTGACCCACCGCGGCGACGACGCGATCGAACGCCTGATGGACTCCGGTGACCTGGAAAAAGAAAAGGGCATCACCATCCTGGCGAAGAACACCGCCGTGCACCGGGCGCACGCCGACGGCAGTGTCACCGTGATCAACGTCATCGACACCCCCGGCCACGCCGACTTCGGCGGCGAGGTCGAGCGCGGGCTGTCGATGGTCGACGGTGTCGTGCTGCTGGTCGACGCATCCGAGGGCCCGCTGCCCCAGACCCGGTTCGTGCTGCGCAAGGCGCTGGCCGCCCACCTGCCGGTGATCCTGGTGGTCAACAAGACCGACCGGCCCGACGCGCGTATCGCCGAGGTCGTCGAGGAGAGCCACGACCTGCTGCTCGACGTCGCCTCCGACCTCGACGACGAGGCGCAGGCGGCCGCCGAGAAGGCGCTGGACCTGCCGACGCTGTACGCCTCCGGGCGGGCCGGTATCGCCAGCACCACCCAGCCCGCCAACGGCGAGAATCCCGACGGCGAGAACCTCGACCCGCTGTTCGACGTGCTGCTCGAGCACATCCCGGCCCCCCAGGGCGATCCCGAGGCGCCGTTGCAGGCGCTCGTCACCAACCTCGACGCGTCGGCGTTCCTCGGCCGTCTGGCCCTCATCCGGATCTACAAGGGACGGATCAAGAAGGGGCAGCAGGTCGCATGGATGCGCGACGTCGACGGTCATCCGGTCATCACCAGCGCCAAGATCACCGAGCTGCTCCGCACGGTCGGCGTCGAGCGCACCCCGACCGACACCGCCGAAGCCGGCGACATCGTCGCGATCGCGGGCATCCCCGAGATCATGATCGGCGACACGCTCGCCGACCCCGAACATGCGCACGCGCTACCGCGCATCACCGTCGACGAACCCGCGATCTCGGTGACCATCGGCACCAACACCTCCCCGCTGGCCGGGCGCGTGTCCGGGCACAAACTCACCGCGCGCATGGTGAAGAACCGTCTGGACACCGAGCTCATCGGCAACGTGTCCATCAAGGTCGTCGACATCGGCCGCCCCGACGCCTGGGAGGTCCAGGGCCGTGGTGAGTTGGCGTTGGCGGTTCTCGTCGAGCAGATGCGCCGCGAGGGCTTCGAGTTGACCGTCGGAAAGCCGCAGGTCGTCACCCGCACCATCGACGGCAAGCTGCATGAGCCGTTCGAGGCACTGACCATCGACTGCCCGGAGGAGTACGTCGGCGCCATCACCCAGTTGATGGCCGCCCGCAAGGGCCGCATGGAGGAGATGGCCAACCACGCCGCCGGATGGGTGCGCATGGACTTCATCGTCCCCAGCCGCGGCCTGATCGGGTTCCGTACCGACTTCCTGACCGAAACCCGCGGCACCGGCATCGCCAACGCCGTGTTCGACGGGTACCGGCCCTGGGCCGGGGAGATCCGGGCCCGCCACACCGGGTCGCTGGTCTCCGACCGCTCGGGCACCATCACGCCGTTCGCGATGATCCAGCTCGCCGACCGCGGGCAGTTCTTCGTCGAACCCGGTCAGGACACCTACGAAGGCCAGGTGGTGGGAATCAATCCCCGCGCCGAGGACCTCGACATCAACATCACCCGCGAAAAGAAGCTGACGAACATGCGCAGCTCCACCGCCGACGTCATCGAGACCCTGGCCCGCCCGCTGGAGCTGGACCTCGAGAAGGCGATGGAGTTCTGCGCCTCCGACGAATGCGTCGAGGTCACTCCCGAGATCGTGCGGGTTCGCAAGGTCGAGCTGACCGCGTCGCTGCGCGCCAGGGCCAAAGCTCGGGCCAAGGCGCGGGGATAGTCGATAGCTACCCTGTACAGCGTGCCGACGACTCCGCGACGCGTCAGCGCCGTCCGGTGGTCGGCGCTGGTGGTGATCCCGATGGTGCTGGCCGTGGTGTCCGGCTGCACCGTCAGCCCGCCGCCCGCCCCGCAGAGCACCGACACCACCGAGTCGACGCCACCGCCGCCGGTCAAGGTCACCCAGATCATCATGGGCATCGACTCGATCGGCCCCGGCTTCAACGCCCATCTGCTCTCTGACCAGTCGCCGGTTAACGCCGCGATCAGCTCGCTGGTGCTGCCGAGCACCTTCCGCCCCGTCCCGGATCCCCGGACGCCGACGGGGTCGCGCTGGGAGATGGACAGCTCGCTGCTGGAATCCGCGGAGGTCACCAGCCAGGACCCGTTCACCGTCACCTACAAGATCCGGCCGGAAGCCCAGTGGACCGACAACGCGCCGATCGCCGCCGACGACTTCTGGTACCTCTGGCGCCAGATGGTCAGCCAGCCCGGCACCGTGGATCCCGCAGGCTACGACCTGATCACCGGGGTGCAGTCCGTCGAAGGCGGCAAGACCGCGGTGGTGACGTTCTCGCAGCCCTATCCGGCGTGGCGGGAGCTGTTCAACGACATCCTGCCGGCGCACATCGTCAAGGACATCCCGGGCGGGTTCGCCGCCGGGCTGTCCCGCGCGATGCCCGTCACCGGTGGGCAGTTCCGCGTCGAGACGATCGACCCGCAGCGCGACGAGATCCTGCTGGCCCGCAACGACCGGTACTGGGGTGAGCCCGCCACACCCGATCTGATCCTGTTCCGCCGTGCCGGTGCC
This sequence comes from Mycobacterium sp. G7A2, assembly GCF_041902445.1. Classification (NCBI taxonomy): domain Bacteria; kingdom Bacillati; phylum Actinomycetota; class Actinomycetes; order Mycobacteriales; family Mycobacteriaceae; genus Mycobacterium; species Mycobacterium sp. G7A2. Next base: position 1,714,800 of record NZ_CP169251.1, read on the forward strand.
TCCGCCGCGCTGGCCGACTCGATCCGCAACGGCGACACCCAGGTCGCGCAGGTGCACGGCGGCGCCGCGGCGTTCGCGCAGCTCTCGGCGATCCCCGATGTGCGCACTGCGCGGATCGTCACCCCCCGCGTCATGCAGCTGACGCTGCGCGCCCGGCAGCCCGCGCTGGGCGAAACCCGGGTGCGTGAAGCGATTCTCGGCCTGCTCGACGTGGACCTGCTGGCCGCGGTCGGTGCCGGCGACGACAACACGGTCACGCTGGCGCAGGCCCAGGTGCGCTCCCCGTCCGATCCCGGCTACGTGCCCACGGCCCCACCGGCGATGTCGCAGGAGGAAGCGCTGTCGATGCTGGTCGAGGAGGGCTACCAGATCGACTCGGTCGAGACCTCCGCCCCGCCCTCGCCTGTCCCCGGCCCGCCGGAGAACCACCGCGGCAGGCTCACCCGCGACGGCGAGCCGTTGACGATGGTGATCGGGGTCGCCGACGACGATCCGACGTCGGCGGCCGTTGCCAACACCGCCGCCGACCAGTTGCGTTCGGTGGGCATCGACGCATCGGTGTCGGCGCTGGATCCTGTCGTTCTCTACGGTGACGCGCTGACCAACAACACCGTCGACGCCGTCGTCGGGTGGCGGCAGGCGGGCGGCGATCTGGCGACCGCACTGGCTTCGCGGTACGGCTGCCCGGCGCTGCAGGCCACCCCCGTGCCGACCACCACGGCGCTGCCCTCGGGGACACCGGCCTCCTCGACGACCACCCCGGCAAGGCCGGCGCCTCCTCCGGAGCCGCCGGGCACCACCACCGCGGTGACGCCCGCGCCGGCCCCGGAATCCGACGAACTCATCCAGGCGCCGAGCAACATCACCGGGATCTGTGATCCGAGCATCCAGCCGCTGATCGATGCGGCGCTGCGTGGCGCCCGGCCCGTCGGCGAGGTGATCGACGACGTCGAGCCGGTGCTGTGGGACATGGCGGCGGTACTGCCGATCCTGCAGGACACCACGATCGTCGCCGCGGGGCCCAGCGTGCGGAACGTCAGCCTGAGCGGGGCGGTGCCCGTCGGCATCGTCGGCGACGCCGGCGAGTGGGTCAAGCTCCGTCAGTAGCCGCTCCCCGCTGGGTCTGTTTCAGCGGCTCGCGGCTCGGTTTGTTTTAGCGGCTCGCCGCTGGGTCTGTTTTAGCGGCTCGCCGCTGTGCCGGTTTTAGCGGCTCGCCGCTGGGTTTGTTTTAGCGGCTCGCCGCTGTGCGATCACGTGCGCGCCCCACGCGCTCAGCCCGAACACCGCCAGCAGCCACAGCGGCGGGCGGGCGAGTTCCCACACGAACAACGCCGCGAACAGCGGTGATCGCTGCGTGATCGCCAGCACCCCGGCCGCGCACGTCAACGACACCGCCGCGACGTTCAGCCCGGCCCCGGCCCACTGGTTGAGCGCCAGCGCGACGATCGACCCCGCCGCCGCTCCGGTCGCCAACGCCGGGGTGATCAGCCCGCCGACGGCGCCGGCCCGCAGGAACAGCGCCGTCAGCAGCGGCTTGAGCACCAGGATCGCCACCGCGGCGACCAGGGTGAGCCCGCTGTTGACGCTCACCTGAAGGATGCTGCGGCCGTTGCCGGGAAGCTCGGGCAGCCACAGCGAGCAGACACCGGTCAGCAAGCCGGCCGCCGCGATCGCCGGGATCAACCGCCAGGACCGCGGCTGCACTGTCGGACGGGCGTTGGCCATCACCGCGTCGAACGTCAAACCGACCGCCGCCGCCAGCGGCGCGAGGGCCAAAGCCAGGAACACGAACAGATACGACACGTCGGCCTGAGGCCACTGCACTGCGTGCTCGAAATGGGTGACCGGCGCCGCCACCGCGACCGCCAGGCTGGAGGTGATCAGTGCGACGCCCAACACCCGGGGATGCCACGTGCCCATCAGGATCCGCGCGGCGAACAACGCCCCGCCCAATGGCACGGCGTACACGGCGCCCAGGCCGGCGCCGGCCGCACACGCGAGCAGGATGTCGCGGTCGCGGGCCGTCAACGCCAACTTCGACGTACCCAGATCCCCCCACGACGCCGCCAGCTGACGGGGCGCGCCCTCCCGGCCCAGCGACGCCCCGGACCCGACCAGCAGTACCTGCAACGCGGCGTCGATCGACAATGCGCGCCGCGGCAGCGGCCCACCGGTGCCGACCGCTTCGGGGATCGCCGCCCCCAACGTCGGAACTTCGCGCTGCCGACGCAGCCACCACCAACCCAGCCCGGCCAGCGCGCCACCGAGCATCGGGCCCAGCGCGCGGCGCAGGTGGCCGCTGCCTTCCACGCCGGACAGCAGGGTTCCCAGGCTGTAGTGATAGGTGGCGTGTTCGATCGCGTGCAGCAGCAGCGTCGTCGCCGCACCAGCCACCCCGGCGAGCAGCCCGACGATGACGATGGCGCACCAGAACTGAACGGCACGTCGTCGCACGCGCCGAATCTATGCCAATCCTGGCGACTACGTGCCGTCCCGGCGGGCCCGGGCCACCCGCGTCACCAGTGCGACGTCGTCACGGTTCGCGCGGCGGAACGCGCCACCAGCGGCCACGAACTCGTCGCCGTGGGCCTTCAGATGGCGGGCGAACAACGGGCACACCGGCACCAGGGTGAGATTCCGGCGGATGCTGTCCGCGAGCGCCTCCCGCACCAGCAGGCCGGCCAGGCCGCGACCGCCGAACTCCTCGTCGACCTCGGTGTGAAAGAAGATCCGTTCGCCCCGCTGGACTGGCGAATCCATGAACTCGGCCTTGCCGACCGGCGCCCCGTCGTCGAATCCGATGGTGTAGGCGCCGATCGGGCTCGTGTCGTCGAATCTGATCGTCACTGCGGCGCCGGTCCGGTCGGTCACGCGCACCGGACGGTCAATCCCTCGGTCATGGTCACGAAGGTCGACGCTATGGGCGCGTGCGTTCCCGCGAATCGGGCAGCCAATCCGTCATCCGCGAAGGTGGAAATCGCCGGACATGTCGACCCGGGCGAGCTCGGCGCGTGAGGTGACCCCGAGCTTGAGATAGACGTTGGACAGGTGGTGGCCGACGGTGCGGTGGCTGATCAGCAGCTGCGCAGCGATCTGGCGGTTGGTCAGGCCGTCGGCGGCCAGCCGGGCGACGCGGAACTCCTGAACGGTCAGGCCCGCCGCGTCTTGATGGGTGCCCGCCCCGCCGGCCAGGTCGAGCTCGCGCACCGCCCGGTCCCGCAGCAGCGTCGCGCCGACCCGGCCGAAAGTCTCGGCGGCGGCGCCGAGGTGCTCGCGGGCGTCCGCGCGCCGACGCGCTCGCCGCAGCCACTCCCCGTACAGCAACCGGGTGCGGGCGAGCTCGAACGGGTCGTCACCCGCGCCGGCGTCGAGGGCCGCCCGGAAGTGGGGCTCGGCATCGGATCCGGCGAGGGCGCGGAGCCGGTGTGCGGCCGCGCGGGCCCAGGTCGCTCCGGTCCGTCGGACCCAGGCGTCCATCACTGTGAGCTCGGACCCGACCACATCCAGACGATCGAGTTGCGCCGCCGCCTCGGCAGTGTCCACCGCGGCCAGCAAGGCCGTCGTTCGGTGCGCGGCATCGTGACCGGGTTCGTGGAGCGGCGTCAGATGATGCAAGGCTTCCTGCGGCTGACCGCTGAACAGCGCAGCGCGCCCGCGAATCCAGTACGCCGAGGCGCTCAGGGCCCGGACCCCCCGCGGAATCGAACCGAGCAGGGCCCGTTCGGTGTTCTCCAGAACGACGGCCCGGTCGCCCCGGCCCGCCGCCAGCCTGGCCAGGGAGAGCCGGCATTGGGTGGCGACGTGGTCGGCGCCGACCTCCTCGGCCAGCCGTAGCGCCTCGTCCGCGGCCGCCGCGGCGGTGTCCCAGCGGCCCGAGAAAAGGTCCAGGACCGTCGTCTGGGACAACGCCATCGCGAGTGCGGGAAGCTCCTGGCGCCGCCGCAGCGCGGCGACCTGCAGGCCCAGCACGTCTCTCAGCGGGCCCTCGGCTCCCCAGGCCCACACCAGCAGCGTCGGCGGAAGAAGCGCCCAGGGGACGACGCCGAGCAGATCAACCGTGTCGCCGCCCCCGCCGGGGGAGGAGCCGGCCAGCTCCCCGGTCTCGTCGTAGCACGCCCACCAGGACTGCAGCGCCGGCATGACCGGCGACAGGTCCGGGTCGTCGTCGGCGCGCAGCGACAGCAGCCGGTTCAGCGCGTCCTGTTGGAGGTCGGTCCGACCGGCCGACCATGCCGCCCGCACCGCCACCGCGCCCAGCTCCACCGCAGCCCGACCACCGCCGACGACCGCCATGTCGCCGATGAGGTAGCGGTGGGCTCGATCGACCACGCCGTGGCTGAACTCGAGGATTCCCCGCAGCCCAGCGCTCAGACGGACGACCGCTTCTTGGCCGACCAGGCGCTCCGCGTCGTCGAGCAATCTCTGTGCTGCCCCGGCATTCCCGGCGCCCCAGCTGGCGCGCGCAGCCATGGCGAGCCGGCGCGCAGCGTCGGCCCGCTCCGGTGACAGCTCCGCGGCGCGCTGCAGCGCCCGCGCCGCCGTCGGTCCCGCGTCACGCTGCAGACATGCCTGTGCCGTCTGTTCCAGCAGCTCCGCCACGTGCTCGTCCGCCGTGTCTGCCGCGGCGGCCAGATGCCAGGCCCGTTCTCCGACGGCATTGCTCGGCAAGCTCGCAGCGAGTGCCCGGTGCGCGGCCTGGCGCTCGCCGAACAGCGCTCCGTCGTAGAGGGCCGCTCTGATCAGCGGATGCCGGAAATGTACCTGCGCCCCCGACGCCTCGAGCAGACCGGAACGCAGCGCTTCCTCCCAGGCGGACGCATCGACACCCCACCCTGCGCCCGCTCGCTGCACGAGGTGCCGGTCGCCGCGCTCCTCCGCTGCCGCCAGCAGCAACAGCGCACGCGTGGCGGGCTTCAGTGTGTCGGCTCGCGCGCAGAACGCGCGCCGCAGCCGGGGGCCGACCGGGATCGCACCGGGCAGCACCTCGTCCCGGTTCAGGGTGGGTAGCTCGCGCAGTGCCAGTGGGTTGCCCGTCGCGATCTCGACCGTGCGGCGGCGCAGGCTCTCGTCGGCATCCGGTGTCACAGCGTCGACCAGACACCGTGCGTCATCGTCGGCCAGGCCCTTGATCTCCATTGACGCCAGGCCCTCCCACGGGCCCGCGTCGGGTTCCTCGTGTGCAGCGACCAGCAACGCGACCGAATCGGTTCGCACCCGCCGGGCGACGAAGCCCAGGCACTGAGCGGTCTCCTCGTCGACCCACTGCGCGTCGTCCACCACGACGAGCACCGGTCCCTCCCGGGCCAGGTCCGCGACCAGGGACAGCACGGCAGCGCCGATCAGGAAGCGGTTGGCCGGCTCGCCGCTCATCCCCAGCGCCGAGCGCAGGGCGGCGGCCTGCGGCGCCGGAAGCGTCTCCAACCGGTCGCGCACCGGCCACAGCAGTTCGTGTAGCGCCGCGAAGGCGAGACTCGCCTCCATCCGGGTGCCCCGGCAACACAGCACCGTCGCCGCGGCAGCTGTCTCGACGGCGTAATCGAGCAGCGCGGACTTGCCGATTCCCGGCTCACCCCACAGGACAAGCCCGCATCCCGCGCCGCCGGCTGCCTGTGCCAGCAACCCGTCCAGGGCCGCGGTCTCGGTCCGCCGCCCGAACAGCTCCATGACTCCGAAAGTAGCCGCTCGGCGCCCCGACCGATTCACTGACCGATTCGCCGCCACCGGCGTTGCCCGACACTGGGCACGGCGGCGCCACCAGAGCCCCGGCTCGGCACCGCGTGTCAACGTACGTCCGTGGAAGGACTTCATGCCCGACTCCCGCAGCGACCGACCCGACTTCTCCGGGCTGCGCGCGTTGTACGTCAACTGCACCCTCAACCGCTCACCCACCCTCAGCCACACCCAGGGCGTGATCGACCGCAGCGCGGCGATCATGGCGGCGAACGGGGTGGCGGTGGACCAGTTGCGCGCCGTGGACTACGACATCGCCACCGGTGTCCGTCCTGACATGACCGAGCACGGGTGGGAGCGCGACGATTGGCCTGACCTGCTGCCGCGGGTACTGGCCGCCGACATCCTCGTCATCGGCGGACCGATCTGGCTGGGCGACAACAGTTCTGTGACACGGCGGGTCATCGAGCGGCTCTACGGCTACTCCGGCGTCCTCAACGAACAGGGGCAGTATTCCTACTACGGGCGGGTCGGTGGATGCCTGCTCACCGGAAACGAGGACGGGCTCAAACACTGTGCGATGAGCATCCTGTTCAGCTTGCAGCACATCGGGTACACCGTCCCGCCCCAGGCCGACGCGGGCTGGCTGGGCGAGGTCGGCCCCGGTCCGTCCTACCTCGACGAGGGGTCCGGCGGCCCGGAGAACGACTTCACCAACCGCAACATCGCGGCCATGACCTACAACCTGATGCACCTCGCGTCCATGCTCCGCGCCGCCGGCGGGATTCCGGCCTACGGCAATCAGCGCACCGCCTGGGATGCTGGTACGCACCCCGACCACGCGAATCCGGAGTATCGATGACCACGAACACGAGCTGGCCGACACTGCGGGTGTCGGACTGGACCCCCACCCGCGACACCCTGCACATGTGGACGCAGATCGTCGGCAAGATCCGGATGAGACACGCCCCGTTGCTCAACCACTGGTGGCAGACAACGCTCTACGTCAGCCCGCGCGGGTTGACGACATCGACGATCCCGTACCGCGGTGGGGCCTTCGAGATCGAGTTCGACTTCATCAGCCACCGACTCGATATCCGAAGCAGCGACGGGGGCGTCGAGAGTCTGCCGTTGCAGCCCATGTCGGTGGCAGAGTTCTACACCCGGCTGATGGAGCGCCTCGATGCACTCGGTATCGAGGCGCAGATCCGGGCGGTGCCCAACGAGGTCGACCCGGCGATCCCGTTCGCCGAGGATCATGAGCACGCCTCCTACGACGCCGAGGCAGTCACGCTGTTCTGGCGTCAGCTGCTCCAGGCCAACCGCACGATCGGCGAGTTCCGGTCGCACTTCGTCGGCAAGGTCAGCCCGGTGCACTTCTTCTGGGGTGCGATGGATCTGGCGTGCACCCGCTTCTCTGGTAACTCGGCGCCGCCGCACCCCGGGGGAGCGCCCAACTGTGCGGACTGGGTCATGGTCGAGGGCTACTCGCATGAGCTGTCCAGCTGCGGCTTCTGGCCCGGCGGCGGGGATGAAGGCGCCTTCTACTCCTACGCCTACCCGGCCCCCGAGGGATTCGCCGACCAGCCCGTCGGCCCCGATGGCGCGTTCTACAGCAATGATTTCCAGCAGTTCCTGTTGCCCTACGAGGTCGCCCGGGCGGCCCCTGACCCGGACCGGGCGGTCGCCGAATTCCTGCACAGCACCTACGCGGCCGCCGCCGAGCTGGGTGGCTGGGACCGCGCAACGCTGGAGGACGACCCGACGCGGTTGCCGGGCGCGCGGATCGGCTGACCCGGTCGGCGTCCGATCGCTCGTCGACGGCGCGGCGCCCTGGGGCTCACAAGGGTCGCCGCGTGAGGGCAAGCTGGTGACATGGAGACCCCGCGGCTGCTGTTCGTCCATGCCCACCCCGACGACGAGACCCTGACCACCGGGGCGACGATCGCCCGCTACGTCGCCCTGGGTGCGCAGGTGCAGGTGATCACGTGCACCCTGGGCGAAGAGGGCGAGGTGATCGGGGAGCAGTGGGCGCAGCTCGCCGTCGACCACGCCGACCAGCTCGGCGGCTACCGCATCGCCGAGCTGACCGCGGCGCTGCGCGAACTCGGTGTGGATCAGCCCCGCTTCCTCGGCGGTGCCGGCCGGTGGCGCGACTCCGGAATGGCCGACACGCCGCCGCGCCGCGGGCGGCGCTTCGTCGACGGCGACGTCGCCGAGCAGACCGCCGCACTGGCCGCGGCCATCGACGACCTGCGCCCCCATGTCGTCGTCACCTACGACCCGCAAGGGGGCTACGGGCACCCCGACCACATCCACACCCACCGGGTGACGACAGCGGCGGTCGACGCCGCGCAGTGGGAGGTGCCGAAGTTCTACTGGACCGTCACGTCGGCCACGGCGATCGCCGCCGAGTTGGCGGCGCTGGCCGACGTGCCCGCCGGATGGACCCGGGTCAGCGGTGACGACATCTGGTTCGGGGTTCCCGACGACGCGATCGACGCCGCGCTCGACATCACCGAGCACCTGTCGGCCAAGGTCGCCGCGCTGCGCGCCCACGCCACCCAGGTGCAGGTGTCCCCGGACGGCCGGGCGTGCGCGCTGTCCAACGGCGTCGCGTTGCCCGTCGGAGCGACCGAGTTCTACACGCTGGCCGCCGGGTCCACCGGGGAGCGCGACGGACGCGGATGGGAAACCGATCTGCTCGCCGGGCTGAGCCTGGGGTAACTTCCCATCGAGGCGGGTAAGCTGCCGGCAACCGAACCCGCGCGGAAGGGAAACACATGGACCCGGACCTGGATCCCAACCTGCAGCACTGGCAGGACCGGCTGGACAACTTCCAGTGGGTGGTCGGTTCGCTGGTGTCGCTGCTCGACAGCATCCCGACCTGACGGCCGCCGCCCCGCCGGCGTCGGATCGGCGTCGGCCGTTCCTGCTGGGTCTGCTCGCGGTCGACGGTGTGCTGTCGGCGCTGATGGCCATCTTCTTCCTTCCCGTACATCTGGGGTCGGTGTGGATCCCGATCAGTGCCCTGCTCAGCGGTCTGCTCAACGCGGCACTGGTGTGGGCGGCGCTGCAACTGCACGCCTCGCCGCGTTGGGCGGCGCTGCCGCTGTGGGCCTGGCTGGCGACTGTCGGGGTCTTCACGCTGGGTGGCCCGGGTGACGACATCGTCTTCGGCGGGCCCGGTGTCATGGAGTACGGGCTGCTGCTGCTCCTCGTTCTGGGTGCACTGCCCGCGGGGTGGTTGCTACTGCGGCGCCCGCCGGTTGCCCGCTGACGGGCCTCGCACCGAAGCGGGGGACTCCTACTACTGTGACCCCTATGCCAGGCGCACCGGTTTCAAATAGTGAGACGCGCGGATGATCCGCGACAGCCGTGGGGTTACAGAGGCGTGGCTCTGAACTCCCAGCACGGCGCGCAGCTGCCCACTCCGGTGGTACCCCCGAAGGTCGAGACGGCCAGTCCGGCCGCCATGCGGCGCGTCCTGCGACGTGCCCGCGACGGCGTCGCCCTCAACATCGACGAAGCCGCAGTCGCCATGGGTGCGCGCGGTGCCGACCTCGCCGACCTGTGCGTCAGCGCGGCCCGTGTCCGCGACGCGGGCCTGGAGGCCGCCGGCCGGCGCGGGGCCACCGGGCGCCTGCCGGTCAGCTATTCGCGCAAGGTCTTCCTCCCGGTCAGCCATCTGTGCCGGGACACCTGCCACTACTGCACCTTCGTCACCGTTCCGGGCCGGCTGCGCGCGGCGGGCAAGGGCATGTACATGGAGCCCGACGAAATTCTGGCGGTGGCGCGCCGCGGCGCCGAACTCGGTTGCAAGGAAGCGTTGTTCACTCTCGGCGACCGGCCGGAGGCGCGGTGGGACGAGGCCCGGCAGTGGCTCGACGAACGCGGTTACGACTCGACGCTGGACTACGTCCGCGCGATGGCCATCCGGGTGCTCGAGGAGACCGGGCTGCTGCCCCACCTGAACCCCGGGGTGATGAGCTGGTCGGAGCTCTCCCGTCTCAAGCCCGTTGCGCCGTCGATGGGCATGATGCTGGAAACCACCTCGCGGCGGCTGTTCGAGACCAAGGGGGAGGCGCACTACGGCAGCCCCGACAAGGATCCCGAGGTGCGGCTGCGCACCCTCGCCGACGCGGGCCGGCTCTCGATTCCGTTCACCACCGGCCTGTTGGTCGGCATCGGGGAGACGCGTGCCGAGCGGGCCGACACCATCCACGCGATCCGCCGGGTGCACCGCGAGTTCGGGCACGTGCAGGAAGTGATCGTGCAGAACTTCCGGGCCAAGGACCACACCGCGATGGCGTCGACGCCGGACGCCGACATCGACGAGTTCCTGGCCACTCTGGCGGTGACGCGGCTGGTGATGGGTCCCAAGATGCGCATCCAGGCGCCCCCCAACCTGGTCTCACGCGCGGAGTGCCTGGCACTGATCGGTGCGGGGGTCGACGACTGGGGTGGGGTGTCGCCGCTGACCCCCGACCACGTCAACCCCGAACGGCCCTGGCCGGCACTGGACGAACTGGCCGCGGTCACCGCCGAGGCGGGCTACGACCTGGTCCAGCGGCTGACCGCCCAACCGCCCTACGTCACCGCCGGTGCGGCCTGGATCGATCCGCGCGTGGCCGGCCACGTCGCGGCGCTGGCCGACCCGCAGACCGGGTTCGCGCGCGACATCAACCCGGCCGGTCGTCCTTGGCAGGAACCCGACGAGGCAGCCGAATCGCTGGGCCGGGTCGACCTGAACGAAGAGATCGACTCCCAGGGGCGCCGGACGGAGACCCGCAGCGACCTGGGCAGCGCGTTCGGTGACTGGGACGCCATCCGGGAGAAGGTCAGCGAGCTGGCCGCCCGGGCGCCCGAACGCCTCGACACCGATGTGCTGGCCGCCCTGCGCTCCGCCGAACGTGACCCCGCCGGTTGCACCGACGACGAGTACCTGGCGTTGGCCACCGCCGACGGCCCGGCGCTCGACGCTGTTGCAGCGCTGGCTGATTCGTTGCGCCGCGACACTGTCGGCGACGATGTAACCTACGTCGTCAACCGCAACATCAACTTCACCAACATCTGCTACACCGGCTGCCGGTTCTGCGCGTTCGCCCAGCGCAAAGGGGATGCGGACGCCTTCTCGCTGTCCACCCAGGAGGTGGCCGACCGGGCCTGGCAGGCGCACGTCGCCGGCGCGACCGAGGTGTGCATGCAGGGCGGGATCGACCCCGATCTGCCGGTGACGGGCTATGCCGATCTGGTGCGTGCGGTCAAGGCCAGGGTGCCCTCGATGCACGTGCACGCGTTCTCGCCGATGGAGATCGTCAACGGGGTGACCAAGAGCGGCTCGAGCATTCGGGAGTGGTTGACCGCGTTGCGGGAGGCCGGGCTGGACACCATTCCGGGCACCGCCGCCGAGATCCTCGACGACGAGGTGCGCTGGGTGCTCACCAAAGGCAAGCTGCCCACCTCGGAGTGGATCGAGGTGATCACCACCGCGCACGAGGTGGGACTGCGCTCCAGTTCGACGATGATGTACGGACACGTCGACACGCCCCGGCACTGGGTGGGGCACCTGCGGGTGCTGACCGGCATCCAGGACCGCACCGGCGGCTTCACCGAGTTCGTGCCGCTGCCGTTCGTGCACCAGTCCTCGCCGCTGTACCTGGCCGGCGGTGCGCGGCCGGGCCCCACGCACCGCGACAATCGGGCGGTGCACGCGTTGGCGCGGATCATGTTGCACGGCAGGATCTCCAACATCCAGACCAGCTGGGTGAAGCTCGGCGTGGAGCGCACGCAGGTCATGCTGCGCGGCGGTGCCAACGATCTGGGTGGAACCTTGATGGAGGAGACGATCTCGCGGATGGCCGGCTCGGAATTCGGCTCCTACAAGAGCATCGAGGAACTGTCGGCGATCGCGGAGGGCATCGGCCGCCCGGCCCGTCAGCGCACCACGACCTACGCACCCCTGGCCGCCTGAGCCTTCTCCGCGAGCACGTGCCTGTCTTCGCGAGGGCGCGAGTTTGCGCAACGCTGCGCGCCGCGAATCATGGCATTCTGCGCGCCGTCGCAGCTGCCGACTGCGCGCAGGAAGCATGCCCGTGGTGGTATGACTTTGAGGGTGAAGCTGCGACGGGTGTACTCCGGCGACCGGCTGGAGCTGCAGTCACTGCAATCCGACGGGTCGTGGGCCTCGGGCGCTGATGCCGGTGTGTTCGGTGGCGCGGTGTTCGACCCCGCCTGGGAGTTGGACAGGGCCCGTCGACACCACGACGCGGCCGGCCATGTGCTGCCGTTCCAGCCGGTGTCCTTTCGCGATTTCATGCTCTACGAACAGCACGCGGTCGACGCCGCGCGCGGATTGGTGCGCCGTTTCCATCCCGGCCAGTCCAGGGCCGCCGAAGGCGTCGAGCGGTTGACCAGGAAGCCGTTTCCGTTGTTCAAGCCCAAGGCGCTGTTCTACCGGCAACCGATCTATTACATGTCCAACCATCTGAGTTTCGTCCCCAGCGGCACCACGGTCGCCGTCCCCTCGTACTCGACCGCTCTGGATTACGAGTTGGAGATCGGATTCGTCCTGCGCGCACCGCTTTTCAATGCCGCGCCGGCCGAGGCGCTGGATGCCATCGGCGCATTCGTCGTCGTCAACGATTTCAGCGCCCGCGACGTGCAACGTGCGGAGATGGCGACCGGGTTGGGGCCGCAGAAAGCCAAGCACTTCACGTCGTCGATGTCGGTGCACGCCGTCAGCGCAGACGAGATCCTGCCGCGCATCGACGACCTGACCGGATTCGTCGCGATCAACGGCGACGCCGTCAGCGCCGTGTCCAGCCACGGGATGAGGTGGACCCTCGGCGAGCTGCTCGCACACGCCTCCCGCGACGAACACCTCTACGCCGGTGAGCTGTTCGCCACCGGCACCCTGCCGGGCGGCAGCGGAATGGAGACCGGGCACTGGTTGCGGCCCGGGGATCAGCTGACGCTGGCCATCGACCAGATCGGGGAAATCAGCCACCCGATCTCGAGTAGTTGAGGAGACACCATGACGACTGTCGCCGGCCTACCCGCGCACGCGCTGCTGGTACACGCCATCGTGGTTCTGGCGCCGCTGACTGCGTTGCTCGGCATTCTGTGTGCCGTGTGGCCCGCCGCCCGCCGCCGATTCGTCTGGCTCGTCGTCGCGTTCGCGGCCGTCAACCTTGCGCTCACGCCGTTGACCACGTCGGCCGGCGAGTGGTTGTACGACAGCTTTCCCACCCACAGCGCGATTCTGGAGACGCACGAGGAACGTGGCGAAACCATGATCTACTTCTCGATCGCGCTGCTCGTCATGGCGCTGGCGGTCGCGTTCCTGCATGTGCGCACCGTCAGGTCCGACGCCACCCCCAAGCTGACCGCCGTCGTGGTCACGGTTGTCGCTCTCGTGATCGGGGTTGCGACGACGGTGCAGGTGGTGCGGATCGGTCATACGGGCACCGAGGCGAAGTGGGGCGTGATCTCGGAGTGATGGCGTGACGCCACCGCGACGACGGGTACCGTCGCGGTGGCGTCACGCTGCGTGCCTCAGGCCTGCTTGACGGCCTCGATTTCGAGGGTGATCGTGACCTTGTCGCCGACGACGGCGCCGCCCGTCTCGAGCGGCATGTCGATGTCGATGCCGAAATCCTTGCGGTTCAAGACCACTGACGCTTCGAAGCCGGCGACCTCGCCGTGGCCCATGCCGGGGTTGACGCCGTTGAAGTCGAGCTCCAGGGAGATCGGCTTGGTCACTCCCTTGAGGGTGAAGTCGCCGTCGAGGACGTAGTGGTCGCCGCTCTGCCGTACCCCGGTGGAGGTGAACGACGCCACCGGGTGGTTCTCGACGTCGAAGAAGTCCGCGGACTTGATGTGCGCGTCGCGCTGGTCGTTACGCGTGTTCACGGAGTCGACGGCGACCTCGGCGCGCACGGAGGCCACACCGTCGGCGCCGACCGTGATGGTGCCGCTGAACGTTTCGAACTCGCCGCGGACTTTGCTCACCATGAGGTGGCGTACGGAGAAGCCGACGGCGGAATGCACCGGGTCGATGGTCCAGGTGCCGGTGGACAGTGCTGCGGTGGCGGTGGTCATGGGTGTCTCTTTCTCGGGGTGGAGCCGGATGGGCCGGCGGGGTACATCCCAATCAAACGGACCATGGTCCGATTACATTCCCGAGTGGCGCACACTGCACCGCCGGAGGTCGCGACAGCGCGGTGAAAGCCACGTCGGTCCGGCGTGTCCTGTGCAGACCCGCGCGCAGGCGGAACAAACGTGGTCAGGCGATCAGGGTGCGGGTGGTCTGGGTGCGGCCAGCCACACCGGAGACGGTCGGCCACACCTCGGCCATCAGCCGCACCGCCCCGGCGAGCTCGTCCTCCGGCTTCGCGAACGGGATGCGCAGCCACCCGTCGGCGCCACCTTCGACGGTGAACACCGGCCCCGGCGCCACTTTGAGGCCGTGCCGCTCCAGCTCGACGGCCAGCCGTGTCGCGCTGCCGTGCGGCAGCCGGACCCACATGCTCAATCCGCCCTGCGGGACCCGGAACCGCCAGTCGGGCAGGTCCCGGTGCAGCGCGGCCGCCAGGACGTCGCGCCGGCTGCGCAACTCGGCGCGACGCTGCGCGACGATGCCGTCGGCGCCGAGGAGCTCGGCAACGACGAGCTGATCGAGCAGCGACGTGCCCAGGTCGGCGCGCACCCGGGCGGCAATCAACCGATCGACCAGAGCTCGCGGCGCTCTGATCCACCCCACCCGCAGTCCGCCCCAGTAGACCTTGGACGCGCTGCCGATCGTGACCGCCGACGGCTCGAACGACGCGAAGGGTGCGGGCATGGGCTCGTCGGTGAACGACAGTGGCTGCAGTGTTTCGTCGACGATCGCCGTGGTGCGCGTGTGACGCAGCGCGGCGCCGTAGCGGTCGCGGTCGGCCTCACTCATGAGGAACCCGGTCGGGTTCTGGAAGTCCGGGATCAGGTACGCGAGCTTCGGTGAGGACTGCCGCAGCGTGGCATCGACGCCGTCGAGATCCCACCCCGCATCGCCCAGCGGGTCGGCCAGTGGCGAGCTCACCAGCCGGGCGCCGCCCAGGCGGAGAGCGTCGATCGCATTGGCATAGACCGGAGACTCGACCATCACCCGGTCGCCGGGCCGGGTCAGCGCCCGGGCGACGGTGGCGACGGCGGCCAGGGCGCCGGTCGTGATGACGATCTGCTCGGGCTCGGTCGGCAGCCCGCGGGCAGCGAACGACTCGGCCACCCGCGACTGCAGGTCGGGCAGTCCCGACGGCAGATAGCCGTCCTCGGCCAGATACGACGGAAGCGCGGCCAGCGCCCGCTCGACGCCGGTCATCGTCCCGGGGGTGGCGGCGCCCGCGGCGATACTCAGATCCACCGAGTCGCCGCTCGACGGCATGCCGAGCGGGTGGCGGACACGGTCGTGGACCTTGCGGCGGTCCACGGGAACGGCGGCGAAAGTACCCGACCCCTGCCGCGCCACCGCGAAGCCGGCCGCCGCGAGCTCGGCGTAGGCCCGGGTGACGGTCGACCGTGACACCGCGAGTGCGGCGGTGACGGTGCGTTCACTGGGCAACCGCGTGCCGATCGGGATCCGCCCGTCGCCGATCAGTTCCTGAAGTGCCTCGCAGAGGCCGCGGTAGGCCGGGGCCCGGTCGAAGTCACCCACCAATCGGGCGAGACGGTCAGGGCTGATCGTGGTGGACACGAAGCCAGTATTACCCAATTGGCTATATACCAAAAGGCCAATACTGAGCAATCTGACCGCATGGCAATAACCAATAGCGAGTCACAGCTGGCCAATCTCGGTCCGCTGGCACAGCTCACCGCCGGACGTCTGCCCGAACGCGTCAGTCGGCTCGTCATCGGCCTCTGGCTGTACGGTCTGTCGATCGCATTGATGATCGAGGGGGCGGTCGGGGCGGCGCCCTGGGACGTCTTCCACGTGGGCGTGGCGCGACACCTGCCGCTGACACTGGGCGTGATCATCATCCTGACCGCCGGCGCGGTGCTGGCGGCGTGGATACCGCTGCGCCAGAAACCCGGCCTGGGCACCGTCCTCAACACCGTGCTGCTGGGGCCGTTCGCCGACCTCAACCTGATGCTGCTTCCGACGCCGGACGCGCTGGTCGCCCGCTGCGGCTACGCCATCGCCGGCGTGGTGGTGTGCGCGCTGGCCACCGCACTCTACGTCGGCGCACAACTCGGACCCGGCCCCCGCGACGGCCTGATGACCGGACTCGCACGGCGCACCGGGTGGCCACTTCGCCGGGTGCGCACCGGCATCGAGGTCTCGGTGCTGGGGACGGGCTTCGTCCTGGGCGGCACCGTCGGACTCGGCACCGTCGTGTTCGCCTTCGCCGTCGGCCCGCTGACCCAGTTCTTCCTGCGCTACCTGACCGTGCCTGTCGTGGCCGCCGCCGAATCTACAGGCGCGCCGCCAGCACGGTGCCCTGCTCGATCGCCCGCTTCGCATCGAGCTCCACCGCTTCGGCGGCGCCGCCGATGATGTGGGCGCACAAACCGGTTCGGCGCAAGGCCGCGTCGAGATCGCGCACCGGGTCCTGCCCCGCGCAGATCACCACATTGTCGACCTCGAGCAGGCGTGGGTCGCGGTGGTCGGAGCCGAAGCTGATGTGCAACCCGGAGTCGTCGATACGCTCGTAGTTGACGCCGCACAGCTGATGGACGCCCTTGGCGCGCAACGACGCCCGATGTACCCAACCGGTGGTCTTGCCCAGGCGGCGGCCCTGCGGGCCGGGGCTGCGCTGCAACAGGTACACCTCGCGGTCCGCGGCGGTGGGCAGCGGAGTCGTCACCGCGCCGCGGGCCTCCCAGGGGTCGACCGCACCCCATTCGGCCAGCCACTCCCGGCGATTCAGCGTGGGCGAGTGTGCCGTGGTGAGGAATTCGCTGACGTCGAATCCGATTCCGCCCGCGCCGATCACGGCCACGGTCCGGCCGACGGGTGCGCCGGTGAGCGCCTCGGCGTAGGACACCACCATCGGATGATCGATGCCCGCGATGGCGGGGATGCGCGGCGTCACCCCGGTGGCGAGCACGACGTCGTCGTATCCCGCCAGGTCCCTTTCGGTGGCGCGGACGCCCAGCCGGACATCGACACCGTGCTTGTCGAGCATGCGGGTGAAGTAGCGGATGGTCTCGGCGAACTCCTCCTTGCCGGGAATCCTTCGGGCGAGGTCGAACTGGCCGCCGATGTGGGGACTGGCCTCGAACAGCGTCACCAGGTGGCCGCGCTGCGCGGCGGTCACCGAGGCGGCCAGGCCCGCGGGACCCGCCCCGACCACGGCGACGCGTCGGGCGCTGCGGGTGGGTTGCAGCGTCAGCGTGGTCTCGTGCCCGGCCCGTGGGTTGAGCAGGCACGACACCGTCTTGTGGACGAACACATGGTCCAGGCAGGCCTGGTTGCAGGCGATGCAGGTGTTGATCTCGTCGGCAGCGTCGGCGCCGGCCTTGCGCACCCAGTCGGGGTCGGCCAACAGCGGCCGGGCCATCGAGATCAGGCTGATGTCGGTGTCGGTGAGGATCTGCTCGGCCGCCTCGGGCATGTTGATGCGATTGGAGGCGATGACCGGGACTGCGACATGCTGGGCCAGGGCGTGCGTGATGCCCACGAACGCGCTGTTGGGTACCGACGTCACGATGGTCGGGACCCGCGCTTCGTGCCAGCCGATCCCGGTGTTGATCAGCGTCGCCCCGGCTTCCTCGACTTCCTGTGCCAGCGTGACGATCTCGTCCCAGCTCTGGCCGTCGGAGACGAAGTCGGCCATCGACAACCGGTAGCAGATGATGAAGTCCGCTCCGACGGCCTCGCGGGTGCGGCGCACGATCTCGACCGGAAGTCGGCGGCGTTTCTCGGCGCTGCCACCCCACGCGTCGGTGCGCCTGTTCGTCCGTGGCGCCAGGAACTGGTTGAGCAGGTAACCTTCGCTACCCATGATCTCGACGCCGTCGTAACCGGCCTCGCGGGCCAGCGTCGCCGCGCGAGCGAAGTCGTCGATCGTGGCCTCGATCCCGCGCCTGGACAACCGCCGCGGCCGAAACGGTGTGGTGGGCGCCTTGATCGACGAGGCGCTCGCCGAAAAGGGATGGAACGCATAGCGTCCCGCGTGCAGGACCTGCAACAGGATCTTGGTCCCCGGCCCGGCCGCATGCACGGCCGCGGTGACGCGCCGGTGCCGGCGCGCATCGGCGCTCGAGGTCATCTGGGCGGCGAACGGCAGCAGCCAGCCCGTCCGGTTGGGGGCATAGCCGCCGGTGATGATCAGTCCGACACCGCCACGCGCCCGCTCGGCGAAATACTCGGCCAGCCGGCCGATGTCACGGGAGCGGTCTTCCAACCCGGTGTGCATGGATCCCATCACCACGCGGTTGCGCAGCGTGGTGAAGCCGAGATCCAGCGGGGAGAGCAGACGCGGATAGGGCTGGGTCATGCTCTGTTGTCCTCCAGTGCGGTCGTCACCTCGTCGAGCCACCCCACGGCGCTCTCCTCGGCCCGGATGCCGCCACGGAGCACGAGGTACTGGTGCAGCTCGGCGCCGGTCAGCGCTTCCGGCTCGGGGAACTGCTGCTGCTGGAAACCCCGGTAGGTGTCCAACAGCTCGGCGCGTTCGCGGCGCAGTGCGCTCACCTGTGCGCGCAGTTCGGCGATGTCGCCGTAGGCCGCGCCGCGGACCTTGACGGCCAGATCGCGGATGCGGTGATCGCCCACCGAGCCGCCTCGGCCCACCAGCGCAGCCCCGATCCACCGCGCGAGCTCGGCGCGGCCGGCGTCGGCCACGGTGTAGACCTTCTTGTCCGGGCGGCCGTGTTGAGTCACGGCGGTGGCGTGCACCCAGCCGTCGTTCTCCATCGTTCGCAGCGTCCGATAGATCTGCTGATGGGTGGCCGCCCAGAAGAACCCGATCGATCGGTCGAAGCGCCGCGCCAGCTCGTACCCCGATCCGGACTGCTCGCTCAGCGACACCAGGATCGCGTGCGGTAACGCCACCCGCGCAGCGTAGGCGTCGACGGAATCCCTATGCAACTAGTTGCACTGCACCCGAATGCATAGCGGCGTGGGTACTAGGCGCGGGGTATGTGCGACGTCTAGTATCTGTAACCACGCGCAACCCTTACTGAGGGTTGCGCGTGCAGTTAGGGCACACTGAGACAGCCGTCCGACAACCGACATGGATACTTGCTCCAGACTGTTGGGGAGACCAGCGAAGCCCCTGCCCGGACAGCAGCCCACTGGACAGGTATTTCGAGAGGACTTGAGGAGACGTTCCGTGACGTACACGATTGCCGAGCCCTGCGTCGACGTCAAAGACAAGGCGTGCATCGAGGAATGCCCCGTCGACTGCATCTACGAGGGTGCTCGGATGCTGTACATCCACCCGGATGAGTGCGTGGACTGCGGCGCCTGCGAGCCGGTGTGCCCGGTGGAGGCCATCTACTACGAGGACGATGTGCCGGACCAGTGGAGCGGCTACACGCAGATCAACGCGGACTTCTTCGCCGAGCTCGGTTCACCCGGGGGCGCGTCCAAGGTCGGCCAGACCGACAACGACCCGCAGGTGGTCAAGGACATGCCTCCGCAGGGTGAGGACTGAGCGCCCCGCCCCGTTGTCCGAGGTCACCCGGCGTTCACTGAGGTCGGCGTCGCTGCCGGTCTTCCCGTGGGACACCCTGGCCGACGTGACCGCGGCCGCCCGCGCGCATCCCGACGGCATCGTCGACCTGTCGGTGGGCACCCCTGTCGACGAGGTGGCCCCGGTCATCCGGGAGGCGCTGGCCGCGGCCAGTTCGGCGCCCGGTTACCCCACCACCGCAGGCACGCAGGCCCTGCGCCAGGCCATGGTCGCCTCGCTGCACCGCCGCTACGGCATCACCGGGTTGACCCCGGCCGCCGTGCTCCCGGTCATCGGCACCAAAGAGCTGATCGCGTGGCTGCCCACCCTGATGGACCTCGGGCCCGCCGACACCGTCGTGGTGCCTGAGCTGGCCTACCCGACCTACGAGGTGGGGGCCCTGCTGGCCCACGCCCGTGCGGTCCGGGCCGATTCGTTGACCCAGCTCGGCCCCAGCGTTCCGGCGCTGGTGTTCCTCAATTCGCCCAGCAACCCCACCGGCCGGGTGCTCGGCGTCGACCATCTGCGCAAAGTGGTCGGCTGGGCCCGGGAGCGGGGCGTGCTCGTCGCGTCCGACGAGTGCTACCTGGGGCTCGGGTGGGACGACTCGCGGCCCGTGTCGATCCTGCACCCCGAGGTCTGCGGTGGTGACCACACCGGGCTGCTCGCTATCCATTCGCTGTCCAAGACGTCGTCGCTGGCGGGGTACCGTGCCGGCTTCGTCGCCGGCGACCCTGACGTGGTGGCCGAGTTGCTGGCCGTGCGCAAGCACGCCGGGATGATGGTGCCCACCCCGATCCAGGCCGCGATGGTGGCTGCCCTCGACGACGACGAGCACGAACACCAGCAGCGCCGTCGCTACGCCCGCCGCCGGGACATGCTGCTCCCGGCGTTGCGTTCGGCCGGATTCACCGTCGACCACTCCGAGGCCGGGCTGTATCTGTGGGCCACCCGCGGCGAGCCGTGCCGCGAGACGCTGGCCTGGCTCGCCGACCGGGGCATTCTGGTGGCGCCCGGCGAGTTCTACGGACCGCAGGGCGCCCGGCACGTGCGGGTGGCGCTGACCGCCACCGATGAACGGATCGCTGCGGCGGCGCAGCGACTGGCAGATCCGGCGCGCTGAAACACCCGGAGCGTCGCACAACGCGCCCGATTCGCACCATCATGGGTGGATGGACGATCAGCTTGTGGCGGAGGTCGAACATCTCGTCCGGCACTGGCTCGACGACGCCGCGGGCCGGCCGGTGGCCCCTGCCGCGCGTCGCCTGGCCGACGTGCTGCGCGACCCCTCCGGACTCGACTTCACCGTCGGGTTCGTCGACCGGGTGATCCGCCCGGACGACCATCGCGTCGCGGCGGCCAACCTGCGTGAACTGGCCCGGCATTCGCCGCGCTTCCTGCCCTGGCATCTGCGCCTGCTGATCAGACTCGGCGCGGTGGCGTCGCTCGTCGCGCCCGGTGTCGTCATCCCGATCGCGCAGCGGGCGCTTCGCGAGATGGTGGGCCATCTGCTGGTCGATGCCACCGACGCTCGGCTGGGCCGATCGATCGCCCGGATCCGCGAACGCGGCGTCCGACTCAACATCAACCTGCTGGGCGAGGCGGTGCTCGGCCGCCGCGAAGCCGAGCGCCGGCTCAGCGGCACCGAGAAGCTCCTCGCGCGACCCGACGTCGACTACGTGTCGATCAAGGTCTCGGCGACGGTCCCGCCGCATTCAGCGTGGGCGTTCGACGAAGCGGTGGACCACATCGAAGCCAGCCTGCTGCCGCTGTTCACGCAGGCGGCCACGTCATCGACGCGCAAGTTCATCAACCTGGACATGGAGGAGTACCGCGATCTCGAGCTCACGCTCGCTGTGTTCACCCGACTACTGGACCGCCCCGAGCTGCTGAGGCTGGAAGCCGGCATCGTGCTCCAGGCCTACCTGCCCGATGCGTTGGCGGCGATGATCCGGCTGCAGGACTGGGCCCGGGCCCGCCGGGCTCGGGGCGGCGCCGCCATCAAGGTCCGTCTGGTCAAGGGGGCCAACCTGCCGATGGAGCACGTCGAGGCGTCACTGCACGGCTGGCCTCTGGCCACCTGGGACACCAAGCAGGACACCGACACCCACTACAAGCGAGTCCTGGACTACGCGCTGCACGCTGACCGCACCGAGAACGTGCGGATCGGCGTCGCCGGTCACAACCTGTTCGACATCGCCTACGCGTGGACGCTGGCCGGGCGCCGCGGGGTCCGCGACGGCGTCGAGTTCGAGATGCTGCTGGGCATGGCCGAGGCGCAGGCCGAGGCGGTGCGCGGGACGGTCGGCGGTCTGCTGCTCTACGTGCCCGTGGTGCATCCGCAGGACTTCGACGTCGCGATCTCCTACCTGGTACGAAGGCTCGAGGAGGGCGCCAGCCAGGACAACTTCATGTCCGCGGTGTTCGAATTGCACAGCGACGACGCACTTTTCCAGCGTGAGAAGGACAGGTTCGTGGCGTCGCTGGCCGCTCTCGACGACCACGCTGCGATGACCGACGTACCGTCGCCGAAGCGCCGCCAGGACCGGCGCAGCGACGACCCGTCGGCCGCGGTGCGCGAGCCGTTCTCCAACGTTGCCGACACCGATCCCGCGCTGCCCGGAAACCGGGAGTGGGGGCGGACGATCACCGGGCACATTGCGGACTCGAGCGCCGGGGTGGCTCTGGTGGACGAGCACACCATCACCGGCGCGGACGCACTCGACTCGGTCATCGCCGACGGCGTCCGTGCGGGGGCGAACTGGTCGGCGCTCACCGGCGCCCAGCGCGCCGTCGTCCTCCGCCGCGCGGCCGCGAGCCTCGAGGCCAGCCGACCGGCACTGCTCGAGGTGATGGCCGCCGAGACCGGCAAGACCCTCGACCAGGGCGATCCCGAGGTTTCCGAGGCCGTCGACTTCGCCAATTACTATGCCAGCCTCGCCGAGAAGCTCGATCACGTCGACGGGGCGACAGCGGTGCCGGTGGGCCTGACCGTCGTGACACCACCGTGGAACTTCCCGGTCGCCATCCCCGCAGGCGGCACACTGGCCGCGCTCGCGGCGGGCAGCCCGGTCATCATCAAACCCGCCACCCAGGCTCGCCGGTGCGGCTCGGTGATGGTGCAGGCACTGTGGGACGCCGGAGTGCCGCGCGACGTGCTGCAACTGGTGCACGTCGACGAGAGCGACCTCGGCACCCAGCTGGTGTCCGACCCGCGCGTCGCCCGGCTGATCCTCACCGGCGCGTTCGACACCGCCGCGCTGTTCCGCAGCTTCCGGCCCGAGCTGTGCCTGCTCGCCGAGACCAGCGGCAAGAACGCCATCGTGATCACCCCGCACGCCGACATCGACCTGGCGGTCAAAGACCTGGTGTACTCGGCGTTCGGGCATGCCGGTCAGAAGTGCTCGGCGGCATCGCTGGGCATCCTCGTGGGATCCGTCGCGCGGTCGGCGCGGTTCCGCGACCAGCTCGTGGACGCCGTGACGTCCCTGAAGGTCGGGTATCCGGCCGACCCGACCGTGCAGATGGGGCCGATCATCGAACGGGCCGACGGCAAGCTGCTGCGCGCGCTCACCGAACTGGCGCCGGGGGAGCAGTGGCTGGTCGAGCCGCGCAGCCTCGACGACACCGGCCGGCTCTGGTCGCCCGGCGTGAAAACCGGTGTCCGTCGCGGCTCGGAATACCACCTCACCGAGTACTTCGGTCCGGTACTCGGTCTGATCGACGCCGCGGACCTCGACGACGCGATCGCCATCCAGAACCAGGTCGACTACGGCCTGACGGCGGGTCTGCACACGCTCGATCGCGGTGAGATCGAACGCTGGCTCGAGCGCGTCGAAGCGGGAAATGCCTACGTGAACCGGTCGATCGTCGGTGCCATCGTGCGGCGGCAGCCGTTCGGCGGCTGGAAGAAGTCCTCGGTGGGGCCCGGCGCGAAGGCGGGCGGCCCGAATTATCTGATCGGGCTCGGTGATTGGCGCAGCGCGGCCGCGACCAGGCGCGGGCAGCTCCGTCGCGAACTTCGCCAATTCCTCGACCACGCAGAGCACTTCGTTCTCGACGACGCCGATCGTGATTTCCTGGCGAGGTCGCTGCACTCCGACGCGCTGGCCTGGTCGGAGGAGTTCGGGGTGGCCCGTGACGTCTCGGGCCTGACCGCCGAGCGCAACGTCTTCAGGTACCGGCCGGTGCCGGTGACGGTCCGCGCCGAGGACGGCCATCTCGCGGCTCTGCTGCGGGTCGTCGGCGCGGGTCTTCTCGCCGGCTCCGACGTGACCGTGTCGACGCCGGCGCCGCTCGACGGCGCTGTCGCCGAACGGCTCCGGTCGTGCGGGGTCACCTATCGCGTCGACGACGCCGACGCGTGGCGTGCGGTGCTGCGCACCGATCCGCCGGCCCGGGTGCGTCTGCTCGGCGGCAGCAGAGCGGATTTCGCCGAGGCCAGCGACGGCAGGCCCGACGTCGCGCTCTACGCCCACCCGGTGGTCGAGGCGGGCCGTGTCGAGTTGCTGACGTTCCTGCGCGAGCAGGCGGTGGCGATCACCGCCCACCGGTTCGGCTCGCCGACCGCCCTCACCGAAGGCTTGTTCCCCTAGCCCATTTAAGCGTTGAGACTGCGCTCAGCGCGGCGTCCACTCGCACAAGTCCGCGCTGGATGCAGTCTGAACGAGGCTTGTGGTTACTCGCGGCTACGCCGGGAGAACCTGCCCTCGGTCACCGCGTCCCACTTCAGATACACCTGATCGACCTGCGGACTGCCCTGCGCCCGGATCCACTCGCACGTCGTCACATACGTCGACGGATTGGTCACGATGATCGTGTGCAGGCCGGAGTCCTTGTGCGCCAGCGCCTCCAGCTCCTCGGGTGGGGTGGACGGGTCCGCGGCGCGCAGCGCGTCGCGGGGGTCGGGCAGCGCGCCGCGGGGCGCGTCGAAGGCGGCCAGGTCGCCGTCGTCGTCCTCGGTGCGGCGGGTGTTCAACAGCAGGTTCAACAGAATCGCGGTGATCGCGCCCGCCGAGATCCCCGAGTGGAAGATGGTCTGGAACCAGTCGGGGAACTGGTGATAGAGGTCCAGCGCCACGTTGACAGGTGCCTCGGCCAGCGCCCGGTCGGTGTAGTACAGCTTGGCCTCGGTGAGCATCGCGACGCCCACCGAGATCGCCACCACCAGGATGTTGGTGTTGTTGAACGCCACCTTCGTCAACGTGCGCACACCGCTGGCGGCCACCATCCCGAACAACGCCACCCCGGCGCCGCCCAGCACCGGCAGCGGGATTCCCTCCACCACCGCGGCCATCTTCGGCAGCAGTCCCAGCAGAACCAGGATGATGCCGGCGACGGTCGCGACGTGGCGCGTCTTGACCCCGGTGATCGCGACCAACCCGACGTTCTGCGCGAACGCGGTGTAGGGGAAGGTGTTGAACACCCCGCCGATGACAGTGCCCAGGCCGTCGGCGCGCAGTCCGTCGGCCAGCCGGCGGGGCGTGATCTTCTCCTCGACGATCTCGCCGACGGCGACGATGTCGCCGGTCGTCTCCGTCATGATCACGATCGCGACGATGAGCAGCGCGATGACGGAGCTGATCTCGAACGTCGGCACGCCGAACTGGAACGGCGTGACGATGCCGACCCAGCCGTAATCGGCCATGTGGCTCCAGTCGGTCATCCCGAACGGCACTGCGACGACGGTGCCGACAAGAAGGCCGAGCAGAATCGACACCCGCCGCACGCTCTCCGGCGCGAACCGTTCGATCGCGATGATCACCACCAGCGTGAAGAACCCCATCCCGATCGACGCGGGCGAGCCGAAATCGGCCCCGTTGCCGGTGCCGCCGCCGAACCAGCCGGCCGCCACCCGCATCAGCGACACCCCGATGATCAGGATGATGGTGCCGGTCACCAGCGGCGGGAAGAACCTGATGAGCTTGCCGAACACCGGCGCCATCAGCATCATGAACAGTCCGCAGGCGATCACCGAGCCGTAGATCGCGGTGACGCCGTGGTTGAGGCCGATGGTGATCATCGGGCCGACGGCGGCGAACGTCACGCCCTGCATCAGCGGAAGGCGCACCCCGAACCGCCAGAACCCGACGGCCTGGATGATGGTCGCGATCCCGGCGACGAACAGGTCGGCCATGATCAGGTGCACGATGTCGGACTGCTGCAGCTGGCCGGCGCCGACCATGGCGCCGCCGACGATCAGGGGGACCGCCACCGCCCCGGCGTACATGGCGAGGACGTGTTGGACACCGAGCGGCAGCAGTCGTCTCAGCGGGGGGATCTCGTCGACCGGGCGCGGTCGGGGGCTGCCCTCACTGAAGATCTTGGTGAACGTCGCCATGTCTCCCCACCTGTCAGACGCCGCGCGGCAGCGCGACCGGTGGACCCATCCTGGAAGAAGGGCGTTTCTGCCGCTTTGTGACGGTGTGACCGTTGAATTACGCGGGGTAGGCCGCCACCGGCATGATCACGGTGCCGCGGCAGAGTCCTTCGAGGATCTCGGTGCGCCAGGTGCCGTACATGGTGCCGTCGGGAGCCGGCGCATAGAACACCAGCGAGCGCGCGGCGGCGTACTCGGAGGGGACGTCGGACCCGCGGAAACACTCCCACTGCCAGGTGTAGTTGAACACCCACTGCTTACCGTCCCAGGTGTAGCGGCTGGGCTGCGGGATGGTGGGGTTGGTCGGCGCGGGGCCGTCGCCGGCCACCGCCACACACGTGCTGGTGCAACTGGTGCTGAACGTGTACTGCGCGCTGAAGTCGGGCTCGGGTTGGCGGGCGGCGACGCTGGTGCCGATCTTCTCCGAGGCGTAGGTGACCACGGTGTAGCGACCGCTCCACAGCGGTGCCGCCTGGGCCGGGCCTGCGGTGACCCCACCGGCCGCGGCGACGAGCGCCGCGCAGACAACAGCGGTCCGGAGGGCGGGCATGGTTACCTCACGTCGAGTCAAGAGATGTCCACCCCAACCTAATTGCCCCGATCATCGGGACCGTCACCCGACACGACC
This sequence comes from Mycobacterium sp. G7A2, assembly GCF_041902445.1. Taxonomy (NCBI): domain Bacteria; kingdom Bacillati; phylum Actinomycetota; class Actinomycetes; order Mycobacteriales; family Mycobacteriaceae; genus Mycobacterium; species Mycobacterium sp. G7A2. The sequence goes on from NZ_CP169251.1 coordinate 1,741,135, forward strand.
GGTTGGGCCACGGTTGCGTCACGGGTTGGTCTCGGTCCCGGGTGGGCCAATGACGTTCCCCGGGAACGGGCTTCGGTGTCAGCCGTCAGGCGCCGGCCAACAGCAGCAGCGTCCACGCGGCGATCGACTGCGCGTCGGTGATCACACCGTCGCGCATCATCTGCTCCACCTCACTGCGGGCGAACCATGCGCTGCGCATGTCCTGCTCCTCGTGCTCGCGATCGTGCGGGCCCTCGGTGATGCCGGTGGCCAGGAAGACACGGCCGCGCTGGCTGCTCATGCCCGGGGCCACGTCGAGCAGCCCGAGCTCGGTCAGCGAATCGGCCCGCAGTCCCGTTTCCTCACGCAGTTCCCGGGCCGCGAGCTCGGTGCCGTCGAGGTCCGCGCGGTCCGGCGCCGTGCCCTGCGGGAACTCCCAGCGCCGCAGGCCCAGCGGATAGCGGAACTGCTCGACCAGATGGAAGCGTTCCCCGTCGGAGTCAGACACGCGGGGGATGACCAGCGCGTACGTCGGCTTGTCGACCACCGCGTAGACGCCGGGGCTGCCGTCCGGTCTGCGGATGTCGTCTTCGCGGATCGTCAACCAGCTGTTCCGATACACCTCACGTGACCCGACGGCTCGGATGGAATCCACCGCCCCAGTATGCGGGGAGTAGCCTCAGTTGCCGTGCTGCTGGACTCCCTGAACCCCGCGGCCGTCGCCGCCGGCGCCGACATCGGCGACGCCGTGCGCATCGACGGCGTGACCCTGAGCCGCAGCGATCTGGTCGGGGCGGCGACGTCGGTGGCCGAGCGGGTGGCCGGCGCGCGTCAGGTCGCCGTGCTGGCCCGGCCCACCGCGGCCACCGTGTTGGCGATCACGGGCTGCCTGATCGCCGGGGTGCCGGTCGTGCCCGTGCCTGCCGACGTCGGGGCCGCCGAACGCCGCCACATCCTCACCGATTCGGGCGCGCAGGCGTGGCTGGGGGACAAGCCCGACGACCTGGGCGGTATCGGTCACATCCCGGTGCGGCTGCACGCCCGGTCGTGGCATCGCTACGCCGAACCGTCGCTGGATGCGACGGCGCTGATCATCTACACCTCGGGGACCACCGGGTTGCCGAAGGGCGTGCTGGTGAGTCGGCGCGCGATCGCCGCCGACATCGACATGCTGGCCGAGGCCTGGCAGTGGACGCCGGCGGACACCCTGGTGCACGGCTTGCCGCTGTACCACGTGCACGGTCTGGTCCTCGGACTGCTCGGCTCGCTGCGTATCGGCAACCGCTTCGTGCACACCGGCAAACCCGCGCCGGAGGCCTACGCGCACGCCGTCGCGGAGTACGGCGGGTCGTTGCTGTTCGGGGTGCCGACGGTGTGGTCGCGCATCGTCGACGACGGCGCCGCTGCGCGGGCGCTGGCTCCTGCGCGCCTGCTGGTCTCCGGCAGCGCGGCGTTGCCGGTGCCGGTCTTCGACGGGCTGGCGGCACTCAGCGGGCACCAGCCGGTGGAGCGCTACGGCAGCACGGAATCGTTGATCACACTGAGCACCCGGGTGGACGGGGAGCGTCGACCCGGCTCGGTGGGGCTGCCGCTCAACGGCGTTCGGACCCGGCTGCGCTCGGAGAACGGCGGTGAGGTGGCACACGACGGCGAGTCGATCGGGCGGCTGTACGTGTCGAGCCCGACGCTGTTCGACGGTTACCTCAACCGTCCCGACGCCACGGCCGAGGTGCTGTCAGACGACGGGTGGTATCACACCGGTGACGTCGCGACGATCGACGGTGACGGGATGCACCGCATCGTCGGGCGCGAGTCGGTGGACCTGATCAAGAGCGGCGGTTTCCGGATCGGGGCCGGCGAGATCGAGACCGTGCTGCTCGGTCACGACGGGGTGCGCGAGGCCGCGGTGATCGGCGCGCCCGACGAGGATCTCGGTCAGCGCATCGTGGCGTTCGTCGTCGGTGACGCCGAACCCGAGGAACTGATCGAGTTCGTCGCCCGCGAGCTGTCGGTGCACAAGCGGCCCCGGGTGGTCCGCATCGTCGACAGCCTGCCCCGGAACGCGATGGGCAAGGTCCTGAAAAAGGAACTCACCCAATGGCTCTGACGACTCCGCGACCGCGCGCGTCTGCACGCGACGCGCCCCGCATGTCCGGCATTCTGCGCGCGCTCGCTGCCGTCGGCGGCGCGCTGTGCGTCGCGTTGACGGTCGGCGCCACCGGAGCCGCGCCGTCCCACGCCACTCCGGAGTCGCCGCAGCAACCTCCGCCGGCGACACCACAGCCTCCGGTGACGCCACCACCACCGACGCCGGTGCCCCCGTCGCCGTCTGAGCCGCTGGCGTTGACGCCTCCACTCGCACCGCTGGCCCCACCGCCCGGGGGCCCGGTGCCGTCAGATCCGTTGCGCATCGGCGACGCCGCTGTCGACACCACCGGCGGCTGGCTGCCCGACGGCGCCACGCTCTCGCCGTTTGATGTTTCCAATCCGATTCTTTCGCAACTGGATCCGGCGCTGCTGCGGGCGGTCCAGGATGCCGCCCGTGCGGCCCAGAGTCAGGGCGTGGACATCAGGGTCAACTCCGGCTGGCGCTCGAAAGGTTTCCAGCAGAGGCTGTTCGACAACGCCGTGCGCAATTACGGCAGTGTGGCCGCGGCGGCCGAGCTGGTCGCCGGCCCCGACGTGTCCAAGCACGTCACCGGCCAGGCGGTGGACATCGCGCCGGTCGAAGCCGACATGTGGTTGATCGCCAACGGCAGACAGTTCGGCCTGTGCCAGATCTATGCCAACGAGATCTGGCATTTCGAGCTCGCCACCGACCAGTACGGCAACTGCCCCCCGCTGCTCCCCAACGCCGCGGGCTAGCGGCGCTCGTCGCGCAGCGGCCGGCCTCGGCTCCGGTAGAGCGCGGCATCGGCCTCGGCATACATCTCGGCGACGCGGGCATCCACAGAGCTCCGCGTCGCGACCCCGACGCTGACCTCAGGGGTATGCCGTTCGATCGCGTCCAAGAATCCTTGGATGCGATCCCCGGTGATGCAGGCGGCGAACTCGTCTCCTCCGAGACGGGCCAGTACCCCGTCCCGGGGCAGGGCGTGCTTCCAGTGGTCGGCGTAGTCGGTGATGCGACGGTCCCCGGCCAGATGTCCGTAGGTGTCGTTGAGGGTCTTGAGCCCGTCGATGTCGAGGGCGACGACGGTGACCGTCACCGGATCTGACTGAAATCGCTTCAGCAGCGACGTCGTTCCGACCTCCCAGCCTGCCCGGTTGAGCAGCCCGGTGAGCGGATCGGTGCAGGCGGCGGCGAACATCGCCCGGATCAGCACGCCGAACGACTCGGCAGCGCCGACGATCGCCACCGCGATGATGAGGAAGGTGATCACGCCGACGTGCGGGGCCGGCGCGACAGCCACGGCGACCAGACAGGCCAGCGTGAGGGCAGCAATCATGGCCCACGCCTGCCCGGGTGGATAGAAGGCCCGCAGGTACATCGCCAGAAACATCGGCGCGATCAGGCACATGTATTCGGCGGTGAGGGTGACGTGAAACGCCATCACCAGGGGTGTGGCGGCGACAGCGCAGACGATGGCCGGGGCCACCCGATCTGGCCGGAACGCGAGCCACCCGAGCGCCGCCAGACCGAGTGCGATGGCGACGATGCCGCCGGCCGGGTTTGCGAAACGTAGATCGGTGCGCACCGGGAACAACGTGAACACCACACCGTAGAGATACAGGAATGTGGTAGCGCCCAGATAGATTCGCAGCAATCGCGTGCGTTGCTCACCCAGACCGCCGCTGTCTGCGCCGGCGAGGGAGGTGGGGCGATACACGTTGCTCAATCTGCCTGCGCCGGCGCGAACCGTCAACAGCGTGCCGTCGCCACGCCTGCTCGCGGGTGATCTCCCGCGCCCGCGGGAGATCAGTTGGCGTGCAGGGCCTCGTTGAGCGTGATGCCGGTGCCGTCGCGCTTGACGACCTCGACGGCCCCGGTCACCGAGTTGCGGCGGAACAACAGGTTGTTCGCTCCCGACAGCTCGCGGGCCTTGACGGTCTGACCGTCGCCGGTCTGCACCTTGGTTCCGGCGGTCACGTACAGGCCGGCCTCGATCACGCAGTCGTCCCCGAGCGAGATGCCCAACCCGGCGTTGGCACCCAACAGGCAGCGTTGGCCCACCGAGATCACCTCGGTGCCACCGCCGGACAGGGTGCCCATGATCGACGCGCCGCCGCCGACGTCGGATCCGTCGCCGACGACGACGCCCGCCGAGATACGGCCCTCGACCATCGAGTTGCCCAGCGTGCCGGCGTTGTAGTTGACGAAGCCCTCGTGCATCACGGTCGTGCCCGACGCCAGGTGCGCGCCCAGGCGCACCCGGTCGGCGTCGGCGATGCGCACCCCGGACGGCAGCACGTAGTCGACCATGCGGGGGAACTTGTCCACGCCGTAGACCGTGACCGGGCCACGGCGGCGCAACCGCGCGCGCACGATCTCGAAGCCGTCGACGGCGCAGGGGCCGTGGTTGGTCCACACCACGTTGGTCAGCACGCCGAAGAATCCGTCGGCGTTCAGCCCGTGCGGAGGCACCAGCCGATGCGACAGCAGGTGCAGGCGAAGGTAGGCGTCGTAGGCGTCGACGGCCTTGTCGTCGAGCGACTCGATCACGGTGCGCACCGCGATGACCTCGACGCCGCGGTCGTCGTCGGTGCCGACCAGTTCGGCGAGGTCGTCGGGTACTTCGGCCACCGACAGCCGCACCGTGGCCGACGGGCCGTCGGCGCTGAGTTCGGGAGCCGGGAACCAGGTGTCCAGGACCGATCCGTCCGCCGCGACCGTCGCCAGCCCAATCCCAGATGCACCAGATGCAGAAGTCACGGTGCTTCAGGTTACCGGTGCGCCTAGCATCGCTTCACACCGTCCGCGAGCAGGTAGGAGGCCCATCACGACCGTCGACGTGACGCTGCGCCAGCTGCGGTATTTCGCCGTCCTCGGCGAGGAGCTGAACTATCGGCGGGCGGCGGAGAAACTGTTCATCACCCAACCCGCGCTGTCGACAGCGATCAAACAACTCGAGCAGCAGTTCGGCGTCGTGCTGTTCCGGCGCAACACCCGCGAGGTCGCGTTGAGCGACCTCGGCGCGGCGTGGCTGCCCCAGGTGCGGCAGGCCCTGTCCGGTGTCGACGCGGTGGTGGACAACCTGGTCATGCTGTCGGGCACCCGCCGGGGTGTGCTGCGGGTCGGCTACCTCATCGGTACGGGCGCCGACCTGTTGTTCCGGCTGGTCCGCCACTTCGAGGCCGCCTATCCGTTCGTCAGGGTGGAGCCCATCGAGTTCGACTTCGCCGATCCGACCGCGGGTCTCGCCGACGGCACCACCGAGGTCGCCATCATCCGCCCGCCCGTGGACCTGCCCGAGCACCGCATGCTCATCCTGGATTCCGAGTCGTGGGTGGCGTGCCTGCCGCGCGATCACCGACTGGCGCAGCGATCCGAGGTCGCCATCACCGAACTGCTCGACGACCCGATCGTGTGCGCGCCCCTGACCGCGGGTAGCTGGCGGGACTACTGGCTGGCCATGGACGTGCGCGGTAACCGGCCGCCGAACATCGCGGCGGTCGCGGCGACATACGAGGCAGAGACGACGGCCATCGCACGCGGTCTGGGGATCAGCTTCACCACGTCCTCGGTGGCCCGGTTCTACGACCGGCCCGGGATCGTCTACGTGCCGATCGCCGACCGTCCCCCGAGCCACACCGCGCTCGCCTGGCATCCGGCCGTACTCAGTCCGCAGGCCGAGGCCCTGGTCCGCCATGTCCAAACACAGTGGAATTTCGGGGAGACCGGTGATCGGGAGCCACCGGACGCGGACTTATAACCTGCGTTTATCACCACATCAAATGATCGAACTTCCGCTGTCGTACGGATGACTGTTCTCTGTCTTCAGGTATCCGATCCCACGCATTGACCTGGAGTGCCCATGACTGACGCAGTGGCAGCAACCACTCATTCACAACCGCCGAAGGACGGGAAGAACGCCGAAGACGCCAAGCTCGCCGAGCTGGGCTACACCCAGAAGCTGGACCGCTCGGTCGGCACGCTGGCCTCGTTCGCCATCGGCTTCGCCACCATCAGCGCCACCACCGCGGTGTTCACCGGTTTCGGCGCCGGCTACTTCACCGCCGGCGGCCCGTTCGTCTGGACGCTGCTGCTGGCCGGTGCGGTGTTCGCGCTGTGGGCGTTCATCGCCGCCGACCTGACCGCCAAGCTCCCGCTGGCCGGCTACTCCTACCAGTGGGTCAGCCGGATCAACGGCCCCAATCTGGCCTGGTTCACCGGCGTGATCGCGCTGATGGGCTGGGTGTGCGGCATGACCGGTGTCGGGTTCATCCTCTCCGGCTACCTCGGTGGCCTGTTCGGCTGGAGCATGAGCCAGAGCGCGCAGATCCTGGTCGCGATCGCCGTGGTGTTCGTGTGCGTGCTCATCAACATCTACGGTGTGCGGTTCGCCACGATGGTCAACAACATCGGCGTCAGCCTGGAGTTGGTGATCACCGTCGGAGCCACCGCGCTGGTCGCGATCATCGCGTTCTCGGCGCCGGAGAACCACCAGCCGCTGTCGGTGTTGTTCACCGGTGGCGAGGCCGGCGACAAGGACGCCTACGTGCTGGCCTGGCTGGCGGCCGCACTCGGACCGTTCTTCGGCCTGATCGGGGTGGAGTCCGGCGCCGACGTGGCCGAGGAGACCAAGAACGCCCGCTTCGTCGTCCCGAAGACGATGTTCTGCGCGCTGGTCGCCTCGATCGTCATCGAACTGCTGATGTACATGGTCTTCGTGCTCGCGATCCGCGACGTCGACGCCGTCGAGGCGAACGCCGCGGCTCCGATCGAGGAGATCATCACCCAACAGGCCGGCCCGGTGGTCACCAAAGTCATTGTCGCGGTGGCCCTGACGAACATCCTGGCGTGCCTGCTGGCCAACATCCTGGTGGCCACCCGGTTGACCTACTCGATGGCGCGCGACAACATGCTGCCGTTCTCGCATGTCTGGCGCCATGTCTCGGCGAAGAGCAAGGCGCCCACCTATGCCGTCCTGGGACTCGGCTGCCTGTCCACGGTGCTGCTGCTGTCGGCCCTGGTCAACGAGAAGGCGTTCAACTACATCATCGGGATCGCCTCGCTGCTGTTCTTCTCCGTGTACATCCTGCAGACCATCGGCCTGCTGGTGGGCTACCGCAGAGGCACCATCCCGCAGGGCGAACCAGGCACCTTCGACCTCGGCCGGTTCCGGCTGCCGCTGTACGTGACGGCGCTGGTGGTCTTCATCGGTGTCGCGATCGCGCTGCTGTTCCTCCCGCAGTTCACCTCCAACAAGTGGGTCTTCCTCGGCATCGTCGTGGTCGCGGCCATCTGGTGGATGACCGGGCTACGGTCCCGGCTCCGCCAGGGCGAGGCCGGCGCCCACTTCGCCAAGACCCACGGCATCTGATCGACGAAAAGGACAACCCTGTCATGACTTCTGTTTCCGACCTCACCACCTCGCACGCCGGCTCCTCCAACCTCGTCGCCGTGGAGCCCGGCGCCATCCGGGAAGACACCCCGCCCGGTTCGGTGATCCAGTACAGCGACTACGAACTCGACAGCTCGAGCCCGTTCGCCGGCGGGGTCGCGTGGATCGAAGGGGAGTACCTGCCCGCCTCCGAGGCGAAGATCTCGATCTTCGACACCGGCTTCGGTCATTCGGATCTCACCTACACCGTCGCCCATGTGTGGCACGGCAACATCTTCCGGCTCGACGACCACCTCGACCGGCTGCTCGACGGCGCCTCCAAGCTGCGCTTGGACGCCGGCCTCTCCAAGGCCGAACTGGCGGACATCACCAAACGCTGTGTGGCGCTGTCACAGCTGCGGGAGTCGTTCGTCAACCTGACCGTCACCCGCGGATACGGCAACCGCCGGGGTGAGAAAGACCTTTCCAAGCTGACCCACCAGGTCTACATCTACGCGATTCCCTACCTGTGGGCGTTTCCGCCCCACGAACAGATCTTCGGCACCAGCGCTGTGGTGCCCCGGCACGTGCGGCGGGCCGGTCGCAACACCGTCGACCCGACGATCAAGAACTACCAGTGGGGCGACCTGACCGCGGCCAGCTTCGAAGCCAAGGATCGGGGCGCGCGCACCGCGATCCTGCTGGACTCCGACAGCTGCGTCGCTGAAGGCCCCGGCTTCAACGTCGTCATCGTCAAGGACGGCAAGCTGGCCTCACCGTCGCGCAACGCGCTGCCCGGCATCACCCGCAAGACGGTGTTCGAGATCGCCGACTCGATGGGTGTCGAGGCGACCCTGCGGGACGTCACCAGCCACGAACTCTACGAGGCCGACGAGATCATGGCGGTCACCACCGCAGGCGGGGTCACCCCCATCAACACCCTCGACGGTGAGGCGATCGGTGCCGGTCAGCCCGGGCCGCTGACGGTGGCGATCCGGGACCGGTTCTGGGCGCTGATGGACGAGCCGTCCCCGCTCATCGAGGCCATCGATTACGAGGGCTGACGAGGCCACCGACGGGGCCGGGCGTTCCCGGCCCCGTCGATGGCTCCGGGGAAGTGGCGCGCCGACCCGCTACCGTGGTCTGTTGTGCTCGACTTACACGGTGACCCGGTCGCGCTGACGGCGGCGTTGGTGGACATCCCCAGCGAATCCCGGCACGAGAAGCGCATCGCCGACGAGATCGAGGCCGCGCTGCGCGCCCAGACCACCGGCTTCGAAGTCGTCCGCAACGGCGACGCGGTGCTCGCCCGCACCGACTTCGGCAAGCCGTCGCGGGTCCTGCTGGCCGGCCACGTCGACACCGTGCCCGCCGCCGACAACCTGCCCAGCCGGCTGGAGGACGGGGTGCTGCACGGCTGCGGCACCTCCGACATGAAATCCGGCGACGCCGTCTTCCTGCACCTGGCCGCCACCGTCGCCGATGCCGCCCACGACATCACGCTGGTGATGTACGACTGCGAGGAGATCGAGGCCTCGGCCAACGGGCTGGGTCGCATCGAACGCGAGCTGCCGCAGTGGCTGGCGGCCGACGTCGCGATCCTCGGCGAGCCCTCGGGTGGCTTCATCGAGGCCGGTTGTCAGGGCACGCTGCGCGTGATCGTGTCCGCGACCGGGACCCGGGCGCACTCCGCCCGATCCTGGCTGGGCGACAACGCGATTCACAAACTCGCGCCCGTGCTCGCCCGGCTCAACACCTATCAGGCCCGCGAGGTCGACATCGACGGCTGCGTCTACCGCGAGGGGTTGTCGGCGGTCCGCGTGGACGGCGGTGTCGCGGGTAACGTGGTGCCCGACGCGGCGTCGGTGACGGTGAATTTCCGCTTCGCCCCCGATCGCACCGTCGAGGCGGCCTACGACCACGTCCGCGACGTCCTCGACGGACTCGACGTCGGCATCGAACTCACCGACTCAGCTGCCGGTGCCCTACCCGGGCTGACGAAACCGGCAGCGGCGGCACTCGTCAATGCCGCAGGCGGGGCGGTGCGAGCCAAGTACGGCTGGACCGATGTGTCCCGGTTCGCGGCGCTGGGCGTGCCCGCGGTGAACTACGGCCCCGGGGACCCCAACCTGGCCCATCGGGCCGACGAACGGGTCGATGCCGCCCAGATCGGCGCCGTCACCGAGACCCTGCGCCGCTATTTAACCGGTTGACGAAGCCGATAACGTGACAACCATGCTGGGAGCAGAAGACATCTCCGGATAGTTCCCCGGAGCTCGCATCCAATCGCCCGTCCGGGCCATCTCGCGCCCTTGTCTCGGAGCCTTCCCGCATGTCTTCTCTCACCCTGTCCGACGTCTCGCTGCGCTGGGACGACGGCACCGCGTTGTTCACCGAGTTGTCGTTCGCGCCCGGCCCGGGACGTACCGGCCTGGTCGCCCGCAACGGCACCGGCAAGAGCGCGCTGCTGCGGCTCATCGCCGGTGAACTGGCGCCGTCGAGCGGTTCGATCGTCGTGGACGGCACCGTCGGCTATCTGCCCCAGACACTTCCGTTGCTCGATGACCGCAGTGTGGCCGAGTTGCTCGGCGTGGCAGCGGTGATCGAGGCACTCGAGGCGCTGGCGGGCGGTGATTCCAGCGAGCGGGTGTTCACCGCGATCGGCGACGACTGGGATGTCGAGACGCGGGTGCGCGCCCAACTCGACCGCCTCGGCCTGGCTGACGTGAGCCTGGACCGATCGCTGCGCTCACTGTCCGGCGGTGAGGTGGTCAGCCTCGGGCTGGCGCGAGAGTTGTTGCGAAGCCCCGACATCCTGCTGCTCGACGAACCCACCAACAACCTCGACACCGCTGCCCGCCAGCGACTGGACGCGGCGCTGGACGACTACACCGGGTTGTTGGTGGTTGTCAGCCACGACCGCGCCCTGCTCGATCGCATGGATCGTATCGCCGAGCTGCGCGACGGCCGGATCTCCACCTACGGCGGGAATTTCAGTGGCTATCTGGCCGCCGTCGACGAGGCTCAGCGCGCCGCCGCGGAGGCGGTGCGCGGCGCCGAGCAGCACCTGAAACGAGAGAAGCGGCAGCGTCAGCAGGCCCGTGAGCGGGCCGACCGCAAGGCCGGCAACGCCAAGCGCACACTCTCCGACGCCGGCCTGCCGAAGATCGTGGCCGGGGCGATGAAACGTCGCGCCCAGGAGACCGCAGGCCGGGGCGACGGCGTGCACGCCCGGCGTGTCGACGACGCTCGGAACCGACTCGACGATGCCGAGCGGGCGTTACGCGAGGAGGACACTCTGGTGCTGGACCTGCCGGACACCGCCGTGCCCGCCGGTCGAACACTGTTGCACGCCAGTGGTGTACGCGTGTCGCGTGGCGGTCGCGCGGTGCTCGACGAGGTGGAATTCGCGGTGCGGGGGCCGGAGCGGATCGCGCTGACCGGTCCGAACGGGGCCGGCAAGACCACGTTGTTGCGCGTGCTGATGGGGGAGATCGAGCCGGAGGGCGGCGAGGTCCACGTCGCCGCCGGACGGGTCGCGTACCTGTCGCAGCGGCTGGACCTACTCGACGACGGCCGCTCGGTCGCGGAGAACCTGGCCGCGGCGGCGCCGAGCCTGTCTTTGACCCGGCAGCGGCATCTGCTGGCGCAGTTTCTGTTTCGCGGCGACAGCGTCGACACCGCCGCCGGGTCACTGTCCGGCGGGGAGCGACTTCGTGCCACGCTGGCTTGCGTGCTGTTCGCCGAGCCGGCCCCACAGCTGCTGATGCTCGACGAGCCGACCAACAACCTCGACCTGGCCGGCGTGGCGCAGCTCGAGTCGGCGCTGGCCGCCTACCGGGGAGCGTTCATCGTCGTCAGTCACGACGAGGTGTTCCTCGACCGGATCGGGGTGCAGCGGCGGGTGCGGCTCACCGGAGGTCGGGTCAGCGAAACCGGCGGCGACCAGGACGGCCAGGACGAGTAGGGACGACTGGGACGGCTGGGACGGCCAGGACACCCGGGCCGACGAGGACGCCCGGGGCGCAGGGACGCCGGGACGACCTAGGTCGAGGGCCGGGCCTCACCGGCGCCGGAACCCGGGGACTCGACGGGTGCGGTACCGGTGCCCGGCTCCGTCCCCGGCGCTGCGCCGTCGGCAGGTTCGGCGTCGCCGGCTCCAGGTGGTCCGCTGTCCTCCGACGTGTCTGCCGCGGTGCTCTGGGAGACCTGCTGAACACCCTGCATGACCTGCTGGGGGAGTTGCTGCAACGGCTGTCCGAGCGCCGCCAACGGCGCGCCGAGCTGCTGCCCCATCTGCCCGAGCTGTCCGAGTTGACCGACCACCTGGCCGACCGCGTCGGAGCCCGACACGGCAGCTCCGGATGCCCCACCGGCTCCGGGCGCGCCGCCGGCGTTACCGGCCGCGCCGGCCCCGGCCGGTCCTCCGTCGGCGAGCGCTTCGGCGGCGGCCTTGATGGCGGCGGCGCCGCGCTGGTCACCGTGTTCGTACGCCACGGCCGCCTGCTGCAGGAGTTCCGAGATCCGGGCGCCGCTGTCCTGGGTGGCCGTCATGGTGCCCGAGCGGCTACCGAGTGCGGCTTGCAGTGCCGTCTGCACCGCATGGGCGATGGTGCCGTGTGAGGTCGCGACGGCGGCGGACCCCGGGGCCGCCGCATTCAGCGACCCCAACCCGGTCGCCACGCCGGTGTGGATTTCCGAGAGGGAACGCACACCGTCGGTGTCCACCGACAACGGCTCGACCATCACTTGCCTCCCAATGCCTGCTCCGCACCGAGTCTAGGGCCGCCGGGCGTGGCGCCCGATCACCAAATCGTCGTCACGACCCGTTGATCTCCGCAAGCGCATCGCGGCCGAACGCACAGTCCAGCTCACCGGTCAGCCGGGCCAGCGTCTCACCGGCCCGCGCATCCCCGAGTCGCGCACCGACATGGGCGGCCCGCAACGCCACCGCGGTCTGCCCGCCCCGCTCCGCGGCCTTGACCGCGGCTCGGGCCGCTTCGACGGCGCCGTGCGTGTCGTGCTGGGCGGCCAGTGTCGCGGCGCGAGCCAGGCTCAGTTCCGGGGCGAAGAGCATCGACTTGAGGCCATGTCGTGCCTCGGCGCGTGCCAGCGCCTTACCCGCATCAGCCGGCCTGCCGAGCCGGCCCAACGCCTGCGCAAGCAGCATCCAGGCCAGCGGCCCCCACGAGTATCCGGTCGGCGCGAGCGTGGTTGCAGCGTCCCGCAACAGCGAGACCGCTTGAGTGAGTTCACCTCTGGCGAGCAGCACGTCAGCGGTGAGGACCTCGCCGATTGCGCGGCCGGGCTGTCTGCGCTGGGCGAACTCGGTGAGCCGCTGCGCCAGCGTCAGCGCGCGATCCGACTCGCCGGTCATCAGCAGCGCGGTCGTCTGTCCGAACCCGCTGGTGAAGCGCAGCAGGCCCGGTTGGCCCGCCGAGACGGCGCGCTCGGCGAGGGCGTCCACGTCGTCGAACCGGCCCGTGCGCGCCGCGCACAGCGCCGCCGCCGACGCCGCCCAGCCGACCGCGGTCTCGTCGGGGTCAGTGGATTCCAGTACCTGCTCGGCCACCTCACGGGCCAGCTCGAGGTTGCCCGCATTCATCGCGAACGTGGCCGACAGCGCGTCCACCGCGGTGCGTGCCGCCGGATCGTCCACCTTCGCGCGGATGGACTGCAGGAACGCGGTCGCCCGCGCGGGTTCTGACAGCATCCAGAACTGGTTGGCCGCGGTGGGCAGCGCCCACGCGATCAGTTCGTCGTCGCTCAGCGATGCGGGGTCCAGACCGGCGAGCACCGCGTCGGCCTCCCGTCCGCGGCCCTGCCACGCCAGCGCGTAGCCGGCGGTCAATCGGGCGTCGAGGTCGTGCCCGCCGCCCAGCCCCGCCCGCGCGAGCCGCTCGCTGAGTTCCAGGTCGCCGAGCCGCAGTGCCTCGCGGGCGGCCGCGCACAGGTCGGGCGCCGGGAGCGGGCTGTCGCTGCCGATCGACAGGGCGGCCACCCGCAGCCGGCCCACCACCCCGCGCGGGTGTGCCGACGACAAGCGGCCCACCACCGCCGACCGCAGGCGTCGCAGGTCCGGGCCGCCGAGCCGGTCGCGCACCGAGTCGACGAACAGCGGATGCGCGGGGCGCACCCCGTCCTGGCTGATGATCACGGCGCCCGCCTGAATGCCGTCGTCGACAGCGTGGGCACTGGTCAGCGCGGCGGCGTCCTCGAGGCTCAGCGGATCCGCGACCGCCAGGAACTCCAGCACGCGGCGGGTCGTGCTCGACAGCCCGGTGACGAACGTATCGACCTGCGCCCGCAGCCGGCTGTCCTCATGGCCCGGCGGCGTCACGTCCACCCGCGCCACGACGTCGTCGTGCCACAGAGCGGCGACCTCCGCCGGCACCGGCCACTGTCCGACAGTGGCGGTGAGCACCACGCGGACCGCCCGGCTCACCGCCAGTTGGTAGACCAGAGCCGCCGACAGCGCGTCCAGATGATGCGCATCGTCGATCACCAACAACCTGCCGTCGCCCACGATCTGCCGAGCGGTCGCCAACACCGAGGCGGTTTTGCCGGATTCCGGCACATCCAGCAGATGCTCGAAGGCCCCGAACGGCACGTCCGGGGGCGACGCCGTCGCGAGCACCCAGTCCACCCGGTCGAATTCGGCCGACAGATGTTCGGCCGCGCGGCGGGCCAGCGTCGACTTGCCGACGCCGGCCGGGCCGACCAACACGGCCCCGGCCTGCGCATGCACGCCGCGTTCGACGAACTCGAGTGCCGGATCCGACCGTCCGGTCACCCATCCGATCGGTGCGCGCACGGGCATCGCCGGAGTGTATGGCTAGGTTTGTCCGTGTGTCCCGAGAAGCGTCCCCAGAACCCGACCGCGAATGGGCGATCTGCGTGTACTGCGCGTCGAGCCCGACGCATCCCGAGTTGCTCGACCTGGCCCACCAGCTCGGCAAAGCCATCGCCGATCAAGGCTGGACGCTGGTCTCCGGAGGCGGCAACGTCTCGGCGATGGGCGCGGTCGCCTCGGCCGCGCGCTCGCACGGCGGCTACACCGTCGGCGTGATCCCCAAGGCGCTGGTCCATCGCGAGGTGGCCGACACCGAGGCCGACGAACTCGTCGTCACCGACACGATGCGGGAACGCAAGCAGGTCATGGAGGACCGCGCCGACGCGTTCATCTCGCTGCCCGGCGGCATCGGCACGCTGGAGGAATTCTTCGAAGCCTGGACAGCGGCGTATTTGGGTATGCACTCGAAACCGATCGTGATGCTCGACCCGTTCGGGCATTACGAGGGTTTGCTGGTTTGGCTGCGCCAGCTGGCGGACACCGGCTACGTCGCCGACGAGGCGCTGCGGCGCCTCATCGTCGTCGAGGACGTGGACGCCGCACTGGCCGCGTGCGCACCGACCCGCTGACCCGCATCGGCCGCAACTAAGGTGTCCGACAAACGACCGGAGGAAGAAAGCACCGACATGACGACGTGTATCGATGGGCAGATGAAATGAGTGGGGCGCGCCGCAGCGTCGGAGTCCTCGACGTCGCCAAACAGCTTCCCGGCTTCCTCAAAGACACCCCGACGATTCTGCGCGGAGTGATCACCGGGTTCGGTGCCCGGCCGTCCGCCAAGACCTCGATCGGCAAGATCTTCCAGGACCGGGCGGCCAGCTACGGCGACCACGTGTTCATCAAGTTCGGCGATGAGCGGCTGACGTACCGCGAGGCCAACGAGACCGTCAACCGCTACGCCGCGGTGTTGGCGGCCAAGGGGGTCGGGCACGGCGACGTGGTCGGCATCATGCTGCGTAACTCGCCCCAGTCGGTGTTGCTGATGCTCGCCGCTGTCAAGTGTGGCGCCGTCGCGGGGATGATCAACTTCCACCAGCGCGGCGAGGTGCTCAAGCACAGTTTCGGCTTGTTGGAGGCCAAGGTCGTCGTCGCCGAGGTCGACCTGATCGACGAGATCAACGAGAGCGGCGCGGACACCAGCGGCCTGCTGACCGTCGACGAGGTCATCACGATGTCGGCGACGGCGCCCACCACGAATCCCGCCACCACCGATGCCGTGCTGGCCAAGGACAAGGCCTTCTACATCTTCACCTCGGGCACGACCGGTATGCCGAAGGCCAGCGTCATGACCCACTACCGCTGGCTGCGCGCGCTGGCCGGGTTCGGTGGTCTGGGACTGCGGCTCAACAGCAGCGACACGCTGTACTGCTGCCTGCCGCTGTACCACAACAACGCGCTGACGGTCGCGCTGTCGTCCGTGCTGAACTCCGGTGCGGCCCTGGCGCTGGGCAAGTCGTTCTCGGCGTCGAAGTTCTGGGACGACATCATCCGCTACGACGCCACCGCGTTCGTCTACATCGGCGAGATCTGCGGCTATCTGCTCAACCAGCCGGAGAAGCCGACGGATCGCCAGCACAAGGTGCGGGTCATCTGCGGTAACGGGTTGCGGCCTGCGATCTGGGACGAGTTCACCGAGCGGTTCGGCATCAAGCGGGTCTGCGAGTTCTACGCGGCCAGTGAAGGCAACACCGCGTTCGTCAACGTCTTCAACATCGACAAGACGACCGGCATCTGTCCCAGCCCGATCGCATTCGTCGAGTACGACCACGACACCGGCGAACCGAAACGCGGTCCCGACGGCCGTGTGCACAAGGTCGAGAACGGCGAGCCGGGTCTGCTGCTGTCCAAGGTCAGCAACTTCCAGCCGTTCGACGGCTACACCGACAAGGAAGCCACCGAGAAGAAGCTGGTCCGCGATGCCTTCAAGGAGGGCGACGTGTGGTTCAACACGGGGGACCTGATGCGGGCGCAGGGCTTCGGGCACGCCGCGTTCACCGACCGGCTCGGCGACACGTTCCGCTGGAAGGGCGAGAACGTCGCAACCACGGAGGTCGAGGCGGCGATCTCCACGCATCCGCAGATCGAGGAGGCGACGGTCTTCGGCGTCGAGGTGCCGGGTGCGGGTGGTCGGGCCGGCATGGCCGCGATCCAGCTGAAGAACGGTGACGAGCTCGACGGCAAGGCGCTGGCCGAGGCCGCCTACGACAAGCTGCCCGGCTACGCGGTGCCGCTGTTCGTGCGGGTGGTGACGGAGTTGGCGCACACGTCGACGTTCAAGAGCCAGAAGGTCGACCTGCGTAAAGAAGGTTACGGCAAGGCCAGCGGCGATGACGACGACAGCGAGGACGTCACGATCGACGACCCGCTGTACGTGCTCTCCGGCAAGGACGAGGGCTACGTCCCGTTCTACGACGAGTACCCCGACGAGGTCGCTTCGGGCAAGAAACCCAAGTAGCGCCCGCCAGCGCTGCGATCTGCGCATTCCGGCCGGAACCACGGGTCCGGCCGGAACGTAGCCTGAATGGCGTGGAGTCGACGTTTCTGGGCCGGCCGGTGGCCGGTGACCGTGCGCTGATCATGGCGATCGTGAACCGGACGCCGGACTCGTTCTACGACCGCGGCGCCACCTTCACCGACGAGGCGGCCAAAGAGGCCGCCCACCGGGTCATCGCCGACGGCGCCGACGTCGTGGACATCGGCGGGGTCAAGGCGGGCCCCGGCGAGGTCGTCGACACCGCAGAAGAGATCGCAAGGGTGGTGCCCTTCATCGAGTGGCTGCGCAGCACCTTTCCCGAGCAGCTCATCAGCGTCGACACCTGGCGTGCCGAGGTGGCCAAGCAGGCCTGCGCGGCGGGTGCGGATCTGATCAACGACACCTGGGGTGGGGTCGATCCCGAGCTGGCGGGCGTCGCGGCGGAGTTCGGGGCGGGCCTGGTCTGCTCCCACACCGGGGGCGCGGTGCCGCGCACCCGGCCGTTCCGCGTCAACTACGGGATCTCCGAGCGAGGGGTGGTCGACGACGTCATCGCCGAGGTGACCGCCGCCGCCGAGCGCGCGGCCGCACTCGGGGTCCGCCGCGACGGCATCCTGATCGACCCGACCCACGATTTCGGCAAGAACACTTACCACGGTCTTAGTTTGTTGCGCCACGTAAAAGAGCTTGTAAATACTGGATGGCCCGTCCTGATGGCGCTGAGCAACAAAGATTTTGTCGGGGAGACTCTGGGTGTGGGCCTCACCGAACGCCTCGAAGGCACCCTGGCAGCGACGGCGATGGCCGCCGCCGAGGGCGCGGCGATGTTCCGGGTGCACGAGGTGGGACCCACGCGTCGAGTACTGGAGATGGTTGCGTCAATCAAGGGCGCCCGTCAGCCGAAACGAACGGTGAGGGGACTGGCATGACTGTCTTGTCTGATCGAATCACGGGACTGGCCATCGACGATGTGGCCGACCACCGGTGGCTGACCGATCACAGCTGGAGCCGCCCGTCGTGGACGGTCGCCGAGCTCGAGGCCGCCAAGCGGGGCCGCACGGTTTCCGTCGTGCTTCCTGCGCTCAACGAGGAGGAAACCGTCGCCGGGGTGGTCGAGACCATCACCCCGCTGCTGGGCGGACTCGTCGACGAATTGATCGTGCTGGACTCCGGCTCCACCGACGACACCGAGATCCGGGCGGTCGCCGCCGGAGCGCGGGTGGTCAGCCGGGAGGTCGCGCTACCCGAGGTCGAGACGCAGCCCGGCAAGGGTGAGGTGCTGTGGCGGTCGCTGGCCGCCACGACCGGCGACATCGTCGCATTCGTCGATTCCGATCTGCTCGATCCCGATCCGATGTTCGTGCCCAAGCTGCTGGGGCCGCTGCTGACGACCGAGGGTGTGCACCTGGTCAAGGGCTTCTACCGGCGGCCGCTGCGGGTCAGCGGCAAAGAGGACGCCAACGGTGGTGGCCGCGTCACCGAACTGGTGGCCCGCCCGCTGCTCGCGGCGCTGCGACCCGAGCTGACCTGCCTCTACCAGCCGCTGGGCGGCGAGTACGCCGGCACCCGCGAGCTGTTGACCGCGGTACCGTTCGCGCCCGGCTACGGGGTGGAGATCGGCCTGCTGATCGACGCCTACGACCGGTTGGGCCTCGACGCGCTGGCCCAGGTGAATCTGGGTGTGCGGACCCACCGCAACCGGCCGCTGACCGAGCTGGCGTCGATGAGCCGCCAGGTCATCGCCACCCTGCTGTCGCGGTGCGGCATCGAGGACTCTGGCGTGGGGCTCACGCAGTTCTTCGCCGACGGCAACAACTACAGCGCACGCACTTCGGAGGTCTGCCTGGAAGACCGCCCGCCGATGAACACGCTGCGCCCGCGCTGACCCCGTGTCGGCGGCGTCGGGCACTATCGACGTGTGACCCTCGTCCTGCTCTACCTCGTGGTGTTCGTGTTGGTGGGCATCGTGCTGTTCGCCATCGGCAGCGTCTTGTTCGGCCGCGGTGAAGTGTTACCACCGCTTCCGCAGTCCACCACCGCGACCGTGCTGCCCGCCTCCGGAGTGACCGGCGCCGACGTCGAGGCGCTCAAGTTCACCCAGACGCTGCGCGGTTACAAGGCCGGTGAAGTGGACTGGGTGCTCGACCGCTTGGGTCGCGAACTCGACCAGCTCAGAGGCGAGCTGGCCGCGGTGCGCGCCCGGCAGGGCCTCGGCGCGGAGACGGGCACCACCTTCGGCGGTGACGACGTCTCCCATGTCGACGACGGCTCCCACGTCGACGACTTCTCCCACGTGGACGACGGCTCCCACGTGTCCCGCGTCTCGCACGCCGACGACGCCTCCCACGTCGAGGACGTGCAGGTGCCCGACGCCGAGTGGGAGGGCCGGTGACGTCGGTCACTGACGATCGCCGGGTCCGATGCGGCTGGATCGACCAATCCCGGCTTTCCGCAGAGGATTTCGTGCTCTACCGGGACTACCACGACACCGAGTGGGGCCGACCGCTGTACGGCTCGGCGGCGCTGTTCGAGCGGGTGAGCCTGGAAGCGTTCCAGAGCGGGTTGTCCTGGCTGATCATCCTGCGCAAGCGCGACAACTTCCGCGCCGCGTTCGACGGGTTCGACGTCGAACGGGTGGCCCGGTACACCGACGGTGACATCGAGCGACTGCTCACCGACACCGGCATCGTGCGCAACCGGGCCAAGATCGAAGCCACGGTGTCCAATGCCCGGGTGGTGGCCGACCTCGCCGACGCCGGTGTCGACCTCAGCGAGCTGCTCTGGTCGTTCGCGCCACCCGACCGGCTCACCCGCGACCGGCCTGCCGATCTGGCCGGTGTCGCCGCAGTGTCGCCGGAGTCGACCGCGATGGCCAAGGACCTCAAGCGGCGCGGCTTCCGCTTCGTCGGGCCCACGACGGCCTACGCCCTGATGCAGGCCACCGGAATGGTCGACGATCATGTCGCCGACTGCTGGGTTCCGCGCCTCGGTGAAACACCATCGGAGCAGCTATAGGCGGGTCTTTGCACACGAGCAGGCCAGGATAGGGAACAATAAGACTCTGTAGCAGTTCAAGGCCGGTTGCTGTCCGCGGCAGATGAGCGGGCAGTGCCGGCTCCGGGAACAGACCGGGCCCAGACGGGCACGCCTTTGTGGAGGGAGCACTCGATGGCGGCGATGAAGCCCCGGACCGGAGACGGTCCACTGGAAGCAACCAAGGAGGGGCGCGGCATCGTGATGCGGGTACCACTGGAAGGCGGTGGCCGACTGGTGGTCGAACTCACCCCGGACGAGGCAGCCGCTCTCGGAGAGGAACTGAGGGGCGTCACGAGCTAGCCCGAAGCAGGAACCGGTCGCGTAGCGCGCGGCCGGTTCTTTGCTGTGGGGCCTTGCCGGCGGGCTGGGTCAGTAGAGCTAGGTCAGAACGTGCTGGTAGATCCGTAGCGTCTGCTCGGCGATCTGCGCCCAGGAGAACTCGTCGATGCAGCGCTGGCGGCCCGCGGCCCCGAAATCGCGGGCCCGCTGCGGTTCCGCGACCAGCGCGTTGACCGCGGCCGCGAGACCGCGTTCGAAGCTCTCGGTGTCGTCGGGATCGTAGTGGACCAGCACTCCGGTGCGCTGATCGTCGACCACCTCGGGGATGCCACCCACATCCGAGGCCACGACCGCGCTGCCGCAGGCCATCGCCTCGAGGTTCACGATGCCCAACGGCTCGTAGACCGAGGGGCACACGAATGTGGTTGCCGCCGACAGTATCTCCCTGATCTTGTGGGTCGGCAGCATCTCCTGTACCCAGAACACCCCGGTGCGCGCGGCCGCGAGCTGCTGGACCGCGGCGGACACCTCCTCGGCGATCTCCGGGGTGTCCGGCGCACCGGCGCAGAGCACCAGTTGGACGTCGGGGGAGAAGTGGTGCGCGGCGGCGACCAGGTGCGCGACCCCCTTCTGTCGGGTGATCCTGCCGACGAACGCGACGATGGGTCGGGACGGGTCGACGCCGAGTTCCGCCAGCACCGAGCCGTCGTCGGGCGGGGATGCGGGGTACCAGACGTCGGTGTCGATGCCGTTGCGGACCACGTGCACCCGGTTCGGGTCCAGCGCCGGGTAGGTACGCAGCACATCGGCGCGCATCCCGGAGCTGACAGCGATAACCGCGGCGGCCGCTTCGACCGCCGTCTTCTCCACCCAGGACGAGATCCGGTAGCCGCCACCGAGCTGCTCGGCCTTCCACGGACGCATCGGTTCCAGCGAATGCGCGGTCAACACGTGCGGGACGCCGTAGAGCAGGGCCGCCAGGTGCCCGGCCATGCCGGTGTACCAGGTGTGGGAATGCACGACGGCCGCCGACGAGGCGGCGTTGACCATGTTCAGGTCGGCCGACAGCGTGGTGAGGGCGAAGTTCGCGCCCTGCAGGGCAGGGTCCGGCTGCGCGACGGTCGCCTCGGGCCGCGGAGCGCCCATGCAGTGCACGTCCACCTCGCACAGATGCCGCAGTTGAGCGACGAGCTCTGTGACGTGCACTCCTGCTCCGCCGTAGACCTCGGGTGGATATTCCCGAGTCATCATCGCCACCCGCATGCTGTCGACGGTAGCCGGTATCGAAGAGCGCCGCGCCGCATCCCCAATTGTCTTGATGGACAGTCCGACACCCCGCCCAATAGAGCGAATGGCTGGCCCCTGTCCCCACGTGCGGATAGGTTGGCAGCATGAGGGAAGCGCCACATGTGCTTGGCATCGTCCTCGCAGGCGGAGAGGGCAAGCGGCTGTACCCGCTCACGGCCGACCGAGCCAAGCCCGCCGTGCCCTTCGGGGGTGCCTATCGGTTGATCGATTTCGTGCTGTCGAATCTCGTCAACGCCCGATACCTGCGAATCTGTGTACTCACCCAATACAAGTCTCATTCGCTGGATCGCCACATCTCGCAGAACTGGCGGTTATCGGGGCTTGCCGGGGAGTACATCACCCCGGTGCCGGCGCAGCAGCGGCTGGGGCCGCGCTGGTACACCGGGTCGGCCGACGCGATCTATCAGTCGATGAACCTGATCTACGACGAGGACCCCGACTACATCGTGATCTTCGGCGCCGACCACGTGTACCGGATGGATCCCGAGCAGATGGTCCAGGCACACATCGAGAGCGGAGCCGGTGCGACGGTCGCCGGTATCCGGGCGCCGCGCTCGGAGGCCAGCGCGTTCGGGTGCATCGACGCCGACGAATCGGGCCGCATCCGCGGCTGGATCGAGAAGCCCGCCGACCCGCCGGGGACGCCGGACGACCCCGACCAGACCTTCGTGTCGATGGGGAACTACATCTTCACCACCAAGGTGCTCATCGACGCGATCCGCGCCGACGCCGAGGACGACGATTCCGACCACGACATGGGCGGCGACATCATCCCGCGACTGGTCGCCGACGGCATGGCCGCGGTCTACGACTTCAACGACAACGAGGTCCCCGGCGCGACGGAACGCGACCACGCCTACTGGCGTGACGTCGGCACGCTCGACGCGTTCTACGACGCCCACATGGACCTGGTGTC
Source organism: Mycobacterium sp. G7A2 (assembly GCF_041902445.1). Taxonomy (NCBI): domain Bacteria; kingdom Bacillati; phylum Actinomycetota; class Actinomycetes; order Mycobacteriales; family Mycobacteriaceae; genus Mycobacterium; species Mycobacterium sp. G7A2. Next base: position 1,763,463 of record NZ_CP169251.1, read on the forward strand.
GGTGCACCCGGTGTTCAACCTCTACAACAAGCGCTGGCCGATCCGGGGCAGCTCGGAGAACCTGGCGCCGGCCAAGTTCGTCAACGGCGGGTCCGCGCAGGAGTCCGTCGTCGGTGCGGGCAGCATCATTTCTGCTGCGTCGGTACGCAATTCGGTGCTGTCCAGCAACGTCGTGGTCGAAGACGGGGCGATCGTGGAGGGCAGCGTGGTCATGCCCGGCGCCCGCATCGGACGCGGCGCGGTGGTGCGCCACGCCATCCTGGACAAGAACGTCGTGGTCGGCCCCGGCGAGATGGTCGGTGTCGACGTCGAGAAGGACCGGGAGCGTTTCTCCGTCAGCTCCGGTGGCGTCGTGGCCGTCGGTAAAGGCGTCTGGGTCTGACCCACCGGAACCGGGCGCGGTCGCCCCGACCGCACGTACGGCAGGTGGTGTGCCGAGTCAGGGCATGACGCCGGGAGGCCCGGTGCTCAGCCAGGAGCCTCGGCGGCGGACGCACTGCGGGAGCGGCCTCGGCGCCTGCGGATCACCCGCACCGCCGCCCACATCATCACGACGACGGCCACCAGGACCAGCACCGGCACCAGAATCGCCAGGAACACCAGCGCCACGCTGGCCACGTCCTCCAGCGTGCTCAGCACCGGCGCCGCGGTGCCCGCCGTCGCCACATTGGCCGCCGGACGCACCGTCGACTTCGTCAGCGACACCATCAGCGCGACGGCCACGCCCACCGCCACCGGAACCCACTGCCCCGACTGCGCGAAGGCCCCCGGATCGGCGACCGCCGACGTCTGCGCGGCCGTTCCCGAGCCGAACACGATCCCGCCGGCGGTGGGGCGCACCAGCGTCTGGACGGTGTCGTTGACGGAATCCAGCGCGGGCACCTTGTCGGCGACGACCTCGACGCACAACAGCACCGCGACGATCGTCATGACCCAGCCGTTCTCCAGCCAGGCCCACGCTGCCGGCAGCGTCACCAGGTCGGTGAAGCGGGCCAGCAGCCCGAGCGCGAGCAGCGGAATGTAGGCGTTCAACCCCGCGGCCGCCAGCCCGAAGCCGGTCAGCAGTTCCATCACACCAGTATGCGGCGCGTCACCACACCCCGGGCACGAGTCGGTAGCGAACCCGGGCCTGATACTGCGGATATCCGGCAAGTTCGGCGGTCAGTGCCCGCTCCTCATCGAGGATGCGGGCGACGAAGACCGGCGGGAACGTCGCGGCGACCACAAGCAGCCCCCACCACGATCCGAGCGCAGGCGGGATGCCGACGGTCATCACCAGCGCTGCGCTGTACATGGGGTGTCGGACGACGCTGTAGAGACCGGTCGAGACCAGCGGCTGGCCCTCCTCGATCCGGATACTGGCCCCGGCGTAGTTGTTCTGGACCACCACCAGCTGCGTGCTCAGCAGGCCGGCGGCCACCAGAACGTCGCCCACGATCACCGCCCAGACCGGCACGCTCGACCAGCCCATCCGCCAGTCGAGCACACTGACCACGACGATCAGGACGAACATCAGCCACGCTCCGACGATGATGAGGCGTTGCGCGGGCCGGGTTTCGGCTGTCGGGCCGACCTTCATCCGGCGGTCCAGCGCTGCGGGGTAGTGCACGGCCAGATGGATACTCGGCCCGAGCGTGCACACTGCGAAGACCGCGAGAAAAACCCAGGCCTGCCAGTACCTGAGCGTGCCGGCAGGCACGAAAACCAGGGCAGCGAACAGCATCAGGCCGAGAATCGCCGACGTCGCGACGCGCAGCGCCGTCATGCGGCATCACGGCGTCGGTACGTCGAGCCGGCCAGCAGCGTGATCAGTGCCGCCACCGCCACCATCACGACCATGGCGCCGACGGGGACGTCGGTGGGCACGGTGGTCTGCCCGACCGGGGACAGGTCGATCAGCCACTGCGGCAGCCGCAGCAGTGCACCCAGGTAGAGCGCCGTGATCACGAATGTCACGGCCAGCCAGCCGATCCACGTCCGGCGCAAGGCAACCGCCAGCGCGGCGACGGCGGCCATCACCGCCAGGGCAGGCACATAGGCCAGCCCGGCCAGCGTCAGCTTCACCACCGTCTGGGGTTCGCCGATCGTCAGGCCCGCGCCGAGGCCGTTGCCCAGGCCCGCGAAGAACATCAGCACCGTCCCGCCGAGGACGGCGGTCATGACCGCACCCACCAGCCAGGACCAACGGGACACCGCGCCCGCCAGGACCGACTCGCCGAGCCCGGCCTGCTCGTCGGAGTACACCCGAAGCACCGCGGTGGTCACATAGGCCGCCGCGACGGCGGCGAGGAACTGCGACATCGTCGTGTAGATGCCGTCGTTGCCCTGCGCGGCCAGCATTCGCGCGATGAGCTCGTTGGTCTGCGCGGCGTCGCGCAGCGACTTGGTCATCGAGCCGAACGCCAACCCCGCCAGGAACAGGCCCACCGTCCAGCCGATCAGCGCGCCCCTCTGCAGCGCCAGATGTAGACCGGTCACGCCGCGGATCGGCTTCGCGTCGGGTCGTTCCCCGCCGGTGGCCAGGATGCCGTCGTCGTACTGCCTGCGCGCTTCGAGCACGGCCGCGAGCGCGATCAGCAGAACCGTCACCACCAGCAGAAGAGCGAGCGGCCACCAGCGCAGATCGACGAACGCGCGCATCTGCTGGGCCCAGGCGATGGGGGAGAACCAGCTCAGCGCGCTTCCCGAATGGTCGATGACGTCCCCGACACCTCGGATCAGCGCGGCCAGCGCAAGCAGCGCCATCGCCGCGCCGCTGGCGGTCCGAGCGACCCGCCACAGCTGGGCGGTCACCGCGGCGACTGCACCGAACACGGTGGCCACGGCCGTGACGCCGATACACATCGCCGCGGTGTCCGCGACGGCGAAGCCACTGGCCGCCATCGCCGCGGTCATCGTCACGGCGATCACGGCATTCACGGCGCCGACGACGAGCAGGGCGGCCGTGGTGCGGGCATACCGGCCGACCGGGGACGCCAGCACCAATTCGGCTGTCCCACTTTCTTCTTCGGCTCGAGTGTGTCGAATCACGGTGAGGATGGCAAGGATCGACGTGGCAACGATCAACGTCAGCATCAACTCGTTGGCCATCATCGCCCCGAGATCGGTGTCGTTGCGGCCGAACATCGGCCCGCCCATCATGATTCCGGCCGGCGTCTGGAGAAGTTGCACGCGGGTGCGCCGCTGCGCCTCGTCGGGATAGGCGAGCTCCAGGGCGTTCGGGGTGTACAGCATCATCGCGGTCAGCACCGAGATCCACACCGTCAGTCGGACGCGGTCGCGGCGCAGCGCCAGCCTGACCAGGTGGGCTGTGCCGGTCCAGCGCGACGCGGACGGGGCGGCGTGATGTCGGGGCCGGGTAGGTGCGGTGGCGGTGGCGCTCATGACCCCGCCCGCTGATACTCCCGCAGGAACATGTCTTCCAGCGAGGCCGGTGCCACGGTCAGGTCCTCGATACCGAGTCCGCTGAGGTCGGCCATCGCCCGGTCCAGATCGCCACGGTCCACCGCGAACCGCACCCGGCCGTCGTCGACCTCGAGTTCTCTGACGTAGTCCGCGTCTCGGAGCCGTTGCGCATCGCCGCGGGTGCGCGCGGAGACAGTGGTCGCCATCAAATGACGCATCTGCTGCAGGGTCCCCGATTTCACGGTGCGTCCCGCACGGATGATCGTCACCGTGTCGCAGAGCTTTTCGACCTCGCCGAGGATGTGGCTGGACAGCAACACGGCGGCACCGCGCTCGGCCACCTCACGGACACACTCCTGAAACCGCTGTTCCATCAACGGATCCAGGCCGGCGGTGGGCTCGTCGAGGATGAGCAGTTCACTGTCGGTGCTGAACGCGGCCACGATCGCAACCTTCTGCCGGTTGCCCGTCGAATAGGTGCGGGCTTTCTTGCTCGGGTCGAGTTCGAAGCGCTCGATCAGGTCGTCACGCCGCTTCGTGTCGACGTTCTCGGTGCCACGCAGCCGGGCCAGGAAGTCGATGGCCTGCATGCCCGTCAGGTTGGGCCAGATCGTCACGTCGCCCGGGACGTAGGCGATTCGGCGGTGCAGGTTCACCGCGTCGCGCCACGGGTCGCCGCCCAGCAGCCGCACTGTGCCCCGGTCGGCGCGAAGCAGGCCCAGCAGCACCCGGATCGCGGTGGATTTGCCGGCCCCGTTGGGGCCCAGGAAGCCGGTCACGCTGCCGGCGGCGACGCTGAGGTCGAGACCGTCGAGCGCCTTGGTGTGTCCGAAGGACTTGGTCAGCCCCCGGATGTCGACGGCGAGTTCACCGCCGTGGGTGTCGGCCATCGTCATCCCTTTCTGTCGGTGTGAAGGCAAGGCCCTGCTCGCGTCTGGCCAGAAACGCCTCGTACATCGTCGAGCTCGTCATCAAGCCGTTGGTGTACAGCTCGAGCGCGGGGAGCACCATGTCCTCGCTGTAGTCGCGGAGCACGGCGCGCAGATCCGACGGGTCGTCGTGCAGCTGCAGGTACAGCAGGAAGGCCCCGCCGCCCGTCATGGCCAGGAAGCGGGCCCTGGCCCGCGGATCGGCGCTCGGCTTGACGGTGCCGGCGCGCACGCCGGCTTCGATGTACTGTTCCGTGTTGTCGATCATGGTGCGCCACAACGTTTTCGCCAGCTCGCCACCAGTCTGCAGACTGCGAACCAGATAGCCCATCATCGGGGCGTAGTCCTCGATTTCGGCCAGCTGCGCGAACCATGTCGCGGCGTCGGTGGTCTGGATCGACTCGGTCTTGGATTCGAGGACGGTCCGGGCGATGTGCTCGTCACAGGCCTTTCGCAGCCCGTCTTTCGATCCGAAGTGATGCATCACCAGCGCGGGGCTCACCCCGGCTGCCGCCGCGATCGACCGGATCCCGACCGCGAAGCCCTCGCGGCCGAAAGTCTCGATGGCCGCGTCCCGGATCCGCGCCACCGCGGTCAGATCGTCGCCTGAACGCATGTTCAGTACACTAAACGCTCGTTCAGCGTGCGGTCAAGGGTCTTCCGCGGGTGTCGGTGGCCACCTGATCGCGGGCGAGCTGGTCGGGGGCCAATCGATCGGTGAGGCGACCGCGGGGGCCATCGATCGGTCAGCCGGCTACGGGGGCCAGCTGATCGGTCAGGCGGCCACGGGCGCCGACGGGCTCGCCGATCGGCCAGGCAGCCACGGGTGCCGGCGAGCTCGCCGAGCGTGAAGTCTCTGCGAAAATTCCGCCCCAAAGTCAAGTGGTTGATGCAACACGGCTTAGGCGGCTTGGTGAAGGAGGGCGGCCAGGCGTTGGGCTGGGGTGTCGAGGTCCAGGGTGGGTCGGGGGCGGGTGTTGAGTTTGTCTTGGATCTGTTTGAGGTCGGCTTTGGTGTAGCCGCTGAGGTCGGTGCCCTTCTCAAACCAGAACCGCAGCAGTCGGTTGGTGTTCTCGTTGCTGCCGCGCTGCCAGGGCGAATGCGGATCGCAGAAATACACCGGGGCCTGCAGTTGCAGGCTGATGTTCTGCCAGCCGGCCATCTCCGCACCGCGGTCCCAGGTGATGGTGCGGCGCAGATGAGCGGGCAGTTCGTTCATGGCCGCGATCATCGCGGTGGCCACCGAGTCAGCGGTGTGGTCGTTGGGCAGGTGCAGCAAAATGGTGAAACGGGTGCTGCGCTCGACCAGGGTGCCGATCGCGCTGCGACAGCCGGTACCCAGGATCAGGTCGCCTTCCCAGTGCCCGGGTACGGCGCGGTCGGCGATTGCGGCGGGGCGCTGGCTGATCGTGATCACGTCACTGAACTTTCCGCGGCGCTCGGTGTGACCTCGGGGTTTGCGAGCGGCGCGTTTGGTCGACAAGCACTTGTTGAGATCCGCGCGCAGCTGGCCGCGGCCCTGGACATAGAGACACTGGTAGATCGTCTCGTGGCTCACCCGTGCCAGCCTGTCATCGGGGTGTTCGCGGGCCAACATCGCGGCGATCAGCCTCGGGCTCCAACCATCGTCCATCCACGTCGCGATGGCTGCACACAAGGCGGGGTCGTCAAGCTTGAACGCCTTAGGCCGCCGGGCTTTGTCGGCGGCACGGGCATGGGCCATGCGGGCGTGGTAATCGCCGTCGGTGTTGCGGTTCCGCTGTACCTCGCGCCACACCACAGTGCGATCGCGGCCGATCTGACGGCCGATCTCGGCGCAGTTCCGCCCCTGGTCGAGTCCACGCATGATCGCGATGCGCTCATCCAAACTGAGCCGATGCCCCCGCCCACCGGGGCTCTGAGGATCCCCGGGATAGACCACCCCACACACGCCGCTACCGCCTGCAATAAGCTCCATCGCTCCAGCGTCACGCCACCACAGCCACGCCGCGGTCGTCGACACGCCCATCTCTCGCGCCGTCCGGATCAAGGGATCCCCCTGACATACGCGGTCGAACAACTCCCGCCGTGTCGATCGCGGATGCGGATAACCACTGGGCATGACAACCTCCAGATCAACGGATGTTGCGATGACCGTATGAATCTGCCCGCGGATCCTGCGCAGTAGCTTCACGCTCGGCGCAAGGGGCGGCGCAACAGCGCCAGCCGCGCACCAGGCAAGCGGGGCTCAGCCGCGCCGGTCGCTCAGCCGCGCACCGCGGCGAGCAGGCCGTCGCCCAGCGGAATCAGGACCGGGGTGAGCCGTTCGTCCTCGGCAATAAGCCGGGCGGCCTCGCGCACCGCGCTGACCTCGGCGTCGTTGGCCGACGCGTCCCCGGCCCGGCCGCCCAGTGCGGCACGGTGCACGATGACCGCGCCCCCCTCACGGAGCAGGCGAATGCCCTCGACCACGAACTGCGGCTGATCCGCGGGATCGGCGTCGATGAACACCAGATCGTAGGTTTCATCGGCCAACCGTGTCAGCACCTCCTGGGCGCGGCCGCTGATCAGCCGGGTCCGGCCCGGCCCCACCCCGGCCTCGGTGAACGCCTGCTTGGCAATGCGCTGGTGCTCGGGCTCGACGTCGATGGTGGTCAGGACCCCGTCCTCGCGCATCCCCGACAGCAGCCACAGCCCGCTGACGCCGGCGCCGGTGCCGACCTCGACCACGGCGCGCGCATCGGTGAGCTTGGCCAGCACGCACAGCAGCGCGCCCACCGCAGGAGTGACCGCCCCGGCGCCGATGTCCACTGCGCGCTCGCGGGCGGCAGCGACGATGGCGTCCTCGGAGATCGAGTGCTCGGCGTGGTTGACGATCGCCTCGGCCTGGCTCGCCGGGGCCGAGGACTCCCGGGACTCCCGGGCCTCTCGGGACCCCTGAGACTCCTGGGGGCCGGCGGCGGGCTCGTCGGTGCTGGACATGCCCGCAGCGTAGAGCGCGCGAGCGGCGGCCGACACCCCGACACGCCCGGCCCCGGCGGCGATAAATATCCGGTTCCGGTGACCCGTTTGTGCAGGTGAAAAAAGGGGTAGCGAATGTTCTCAGGAAATGTTCAGTTATCTCATATGCCTGGCACACCAGCACGGGAGACGGTAAGCGCATGACAGACGGCGCACCCAGCGCACGCGGTGACCACCGGCGCTTCGGGAACAACCCCCTGCTGCACCGTGTTGTGCGAACCGAGCGGCCGTCCGAGGACGATCGCGACCGTCACGACCTGGAGGATCCGACGACCACCAACTCCGCCCCCGCGACTTCATCCGTTGCCGCCCCGGTGTCGATGGCGCACCTGGAGCAGTACACCGATGCCGAGTGGGTCGAGCCGTCCGACGAACTGACCGGAACAGCGGTGTTCGACGCCACCGGCGACCACGCCGCGATGCCGAGTTGGGACGAGCTGGTCCGCCAGCACGCCGACCGGGTCTACCGGCTGGCTTATCGCCTCTCGGGCAATCAGCATGACGCCGAGGACCTGACCCAGGAGACGTTCATCCGCGTCTTCCGGTCGGTGCAGAACTACCAGCCCGGAACGTTCGAAGGCTGGCTGCACCGCATCACCACCAACCTGTTCCTCGACATGGTGCGCCGCCGCGGCCGAATCCGGATGGAAGCCCTGCCCGAGGATTACGACCGGGTGCCCGCCGACGAGCCGAATCCCGAGCAGATCTACCACGACTCCCGCCTCGGTCCGGACCTGCAGGCGGCGCTGGATTCGCTGCCGCCCGAGTTCCGTGCCGCTGTGGTCCTGTGCGACATCGAAGGGCTGTCCTACGAAGAGATCGGTGCGACACTGGGCGTCAAGCTCGGCACCGTGCGCAGCCGCATCCACCGCGGCCGCCAGGCGTTGCGCGACTACCTGGCGCATCAGGCGAACGCCAGCGGCCAGATGTTCGACGAGGCACGCCCGGCCTGAGTGGCATGCGCTGACCCACAGCTTGGCGCGCTACATTCGAAGCAGTCCTGTCGAGCCGAGAGGAGTTGGGCGATGTTCGATCCCGGACACGCTTTCCGGCGCGCCTTCTCCTGGCTTCCGTCGCATTTCGCCTCGCAGAGCGACGCACCCGTCGGTCCGCGCCAGTTCGGATCCACCGAGCATCTGTCGATCGAGGCGATTGCCGCGTTCGTCGACGGCGAGCTACGCATGAGTGCGCACCTGCGCGCCGCGCACCATCTGTCGTTGTGTCCGGACTGCGCGATGGAGGTCGATGCCCAGCGGCAGGCCCGCGCGGCGTTGCGGGACTCCCTTCCTGTGGACATGCCCAGTTCGTTGCTGGGACTGTTGTCGCAGATCCCGAACCACTCACCGGTAGAGCCTCCTGAGGCTGACGATGGGTCGCCGTTAGCTGAGGACGCGCGGCGCGCTCGCCGCAGACGCCGGTAGGGTAGAGACATATTTCGGCCGGCGGCCTGCGTCGACGGTTGCTGACGCCGAGTGAACATGAGCGAGCAGGTGCCGCGACAAAAGAAGGATCATGTACCCGTGAGCAATCTGGACCAGACCGGCCGGGAGCGTCTCGAGCCGCGCCCGGTGTCGCGTCCGCCGGTCGATCCGGCGGCCCAGCGCGCGTTCGGCCGGCCGTCCGGCGTCGAGGGCTCGTTCCTGAACGCCGAGCAACACCGCGACCAGGGTGAGTACACCCCGAAGGACCAGGCGCCCGACCCGGTGCTCGCCGAGGCCTTCGGACGCCCGGACGCGGGCGGTGATTCGCTGCAGCGCCATCCCACCGATGCCGGCGCGCTGGATGCCGAACGTGAGGGCGGGGTCGACGACGTCGACGATCCGTGGCGCAACCCGGGCGCACCCGTCGGGCTGGGCACCCCGGCGCTGGCCCCGAGCGGCCCGCAGGTCCAGAGCGCACCGGCCGGCAAGCTCGGCGTCCGCGATGTGCTCTTCGGTGGCAGGGTGTCCTTCGCCGCGCTGGCGTTGCTGGCGATCGTGGCGCTGGTCATCGGTGTCGCAGGCGGTTGGGTCGGTCGCAAGACTGCCGAGGTCGTCGAGGCGTTCACCACGTCGAAGGTGACCCTGGAGACCACCGACGATCCCGCCGTGCACGGTGGCGAGTTCGCGGAGGTCGCTGCCGCGGTGGCCGATTCGGTGGTGACGATCGAGGCGACCAGTGACACCGAGGGATCCCAGGGTTCAGGCGTCGTGGTCGACGAACGGGGCTACGTCGTCACCAACAACCACGTGATCTCCGAGGCCGCCACCAACCCCAGCAAGTTCCAGATGTCGGTGGTGTTCAACGACGGCACTGAGGTCCCCGCCAACTTGGTGGGCCGCGACCCCAAGACCGATCTCGCGGTGCTCAAGGTCGACAACGTCGACAACCTGGTGGTGGCCCGGATGGGTGACTCGGACAAGCTCACCGTCGGTGAGGAAGTGATCGCCGCGGGTGCCCCACTCGGGCTGCGGAGCACCGTGACCCACGGCATCATCAGCGCGCTGAACCGGCCCGTGCCGCTGTCGGGCGACGGCTCGGACACCGACACCGTCATCGACGGCGTGCAGACCGACGCCTCGATCAACCACGGCAACTCCGGCGGGCCGCTGATCAACATGAGCTCCGAGGTCATCGGCATCAACACCGCCGGCAAGTCGCTGTCCGACAGCGCCAGCGGTCTCGGGTTCGCGATCCCGGTCAACGAGGTCAAGCAGGTCGTCGAGACGTTGATCGAGAACGGCAAGATCTCGCATCCGACGCTGGGTCTCACCGCCCGTTCGGTGAGCAACGACCTCGCCAAGGGGGCCCAGATCGCCAACGTCGCCGCCGGCGGTCCCGCCGAGCAGGCGGGGATCCTGGAGAACGACGTGGTGGTCAAGGTCGGCGACCGCACGGTCGCCGACGCCGACGAGTTCGTCGTGGCCGTCCGTCAGCTCAAGATCGGCGAACCGGCACCCATCGAGGTGGTCCGGGAAGGCCGCACCGTGACGCTGACGGTGACGCCCGGCGCGGATACCAGCACCTAGCCCATGTTCGCCAACGTCGGCTGGGGCGAGATGTTGGTCCTGGTGATCGCCGGATTGGTGATCCTCGGGCCGGAGCGGTTACCCGGTGCCATCCGGTGGACGGCGGGCGCGGTGAAGCAGGCACGGGACTACCTCACCGGTGCCACCAGCCAGCTGCGCCAGGATTTCGGCCCGGAGTTCGACGACCTGCGCGAGCCGCTGTCGGAGTTGCAGAAGCTCCGGGGGATGACGCCGCGCGCGGCGCTGACCAAGCATCTGCTCGACGGCGACGACTCGATCTTCACCGGCAAGTTCGACGGCGACCCGAAGGCCCAGGCGCCGGGGAGGCCCGACAAGCCCGAAAAGCCTCAGTCCGGCCCCGGCCCGGCCGCGGTCACGCCGCCGGCGGACACGTCCGCGGCGACGAAGTTCGACACCGACGCCACCTAGAAGTTCGCGGCCGGCGGCTCGGTTGTGCGTGGCTCAGCGGCTCGCGGCTCGGTTGCCGCGTGCCTCACCGGCCGGCGGCTCGCGGCTTGATTGCGGCGCGGCTCAGCGGCCGGCGGGATCGAGTCCCAGTGACATGCCGGCCAGGCCGCGCTTGCGGTTCGAGAGGGCGTCGGCGATCTTGTGCAACTCCTGGCCGGCCGCGGAGTTCGGGGCGCTGAGCACCAGCGGGATACCGGTGTCGCCGGCGCCCACCAGCTCGGGATCCAGCGGCACCTGGCCCAACAGCGGCACATCGGTGCCCGTCGAGCGCGACAGGCTGTCGGCCACATGCCGGCCGCCGCCCTCGCCGAACATCTTCACGACTGGACCGTCGACCATGTTCTCGACGACACCGGCGATGCGCTGCCGGGTCTGAAGCGCGATCGCGCCGGCCCGTTCGGCCACCTCGGCCGCCGCCATCTGCGGCGTGGTCACCACCAGGATCTCAGCACCCGGGATCAACTGAGCGACCGAGATCGCGATGTCACCGGTGCCGGGCGGCAGGTCCAGCAGCAGCACGTCCAGGTCACCCCAGTACACATCGGCGAGGAACTGCTGCAGCGCGCGGTGCAACATCGGACCGCGCCACACCACCGGTGTGTTGCCCTGGGTGAACATCGCGATCGAGATCACCCGCACGTTGTGGGCGATCGGGGGCAGGATCATCGAGTCGACCTGGGTAGGTCGGTCGGTCGTCCCCATCATCCGGGGCACCGAATGCCCGTAGATGTCGGCGTCCAGCACGCCCACCGAGAGGCCCCGTGCGGCCAGCGCCGCCGCCAGGTTGACCGTGACGCTGGATTTGCCGACCCCGCCCTTGCCGGACGCGACGGCGTAGACCTTGGTCAACGAGCCGGGCTGGGCGAACGGGATCACCGGTTCCCGCGAATCGCCGCGCAACAGCTTGCGCAGCTCGGCACGCTGCTCGTCGTTCATGACGTCCAGGCTCACCCGCACCGCACCGGTGCCGGGCACGTCGCTGACCGCCCGGGTCACCTGCTCGGAGATCTCGGTCTTCTTCGGACAGGCAGAGGTGGTGAGATAGATCTCGACATGCACCGAGTCGTCGCTGTCGACGGTGACGTTCTTGACCATGCCGACTTCGGTGATCGGACGGCGCAGCTCGGGGTCGACCACCTTGGACAGGGCGGCGCGGACCGCCGATTCCAGGTCATGGGGAACTGAGGACTTCGATGACATCGCCGTCGAGTCTAGGCCGCCGACCCGTGCGGACCCGAATTCGGCCGGGGGCCGGGTTCAGCCGGCCGGGCCGGGGGCGGGCCCCAGACCAGGCGGCAATCCCGCTGCCGGTGCCGGGGGCGGGGCGAGCTGCATCGGGCCCGGAGCGGGCGGCGGCGGCGCGGCCGGTCCCGGAGCCGGTGGTGGCGCGGCCGGTCCCGGGGGCAGCAGCGGCTGGGCCGCCGGCCCCGGCGGCACCGGGCCGGGCGCCGCCGCAGGCGCGGGCGGGACGGAATCCTTGATGCAGAACACCGCGCAGTCCGGTTGTTTCTGCTGGGGCTGCATCCACGGCGGCAGCCAGCTCAGCTGGGGCGCCGGTGCGGGTTCGGGCGGCGCCTCGGGCGCGGGGCCGGGCAGCGGACCCAGCGACTGGCCTGGTGCGAAACCGGGGACGTTGGTGTTGAGCAGGCCGGCGGCGTCGGTGCGGCCCATCATCGGCAGCAGCGACATCGGATCGTCGGCGGGCAACCCGGTGGCATTGAGCGGCATCCCCGGACCGAGTCCCTGGGAGCCCTCGAGCAGGTGCATGTTGACCGCGGTGGCCGCCGGACTCAGCTCCGGAACCGGCCCGGTGATCGGCGGCAGGTCGACGGGCACGACGCCGGTCGCGTAGGAGGCCGCCCAGCTGAGTACGTTTCGCGCATAGGCCATCGAGTTGTTGTAGCGCAGGATCGAGGCCACCACATCGCCCTGGTTGCGCAGGTTCAGGCCACCGCTGCACAGGTAGCGGGCCGCGGCCAGGGACGAATCGAACAGGTTCTGCACGTCGGCCTTGCCGTCGCCGTCACCGTCGGAGGCGTAGCGCGACCAGGTGCCGGGCAGGAACTGCATGGGCCCCATGGCCCTGGCGTACACCACCCGGTCGGCCGAGCGGCTCTGCACGATGACTTCGTTACCCGGCAGTGTGCCGTCCAACGCCGGGCCGTAGATCGGTCGCACGGCGGTGCCGCGCGCGTCGGTGGCCCCGCCGTTGGCGTGCATCGACTCGATTCGGCCGATACCGGCCAACAGATTCCAGCTGACCCCGCAGCCCGGGTAGGCGGTGGCCATCATCGATTCGGCGTTGCGGTAGGCGGCCAGCGCCATCGACGGGATGCGCAGGGTGCCCGGGGCGTTGACGACCGCCGACGGTGGCGGGGCGGATGCGGTGACACCGGCGACCCGCAGCGGGGTCGGCGTCTTCATCACCGCGACGACCGAGGCGCCGGAGTCGTCGGCGGGGGCGGCCACCACCGCGGCCATGGGGACGACCGCCGAATCGCGTGCTGCCCCGCCGTGCGCCGACGGCGGAGATCCGCCGACCGCGCCGGCCAGCACAAGGGGGGTGATCACCGCTGCGACGCCGAACACCGGCATACGGACAACGTCGGTTGCTCGGCGCCGCGCTGCTCGGAGGGCCGAGACTCCCCCTATATGCACTCAACCGTCCTAGCTGTGTGATCGCCTGTGAACTTCGCCACCATACCTATTGGGCCACGGCTGTGTAACAACTATCGCCACAGCCGTCACCCTGATTTCTTGGGCCGCTTCTCCGACTGCTGTTTGCTCGGCCGTTCTGCGCCGGCGGCGGGCTGAAGGTCGGCGATCAGCTCGCGGATCTCCTCCAGCTCGCGGCGGAGGTAATCGCGAGTGGCCACTTCACCGACCGCCAGACGCAGCGCGGCCAATTCCCGTGCCAGGTATTCGGTGTCTGCCTTGGTCTGCTCGGCGCGCCGGCGGTCTTCCTCGAGGGAGACCCGGTCACGGTTCTCCTGGCGGTTCTGAGCCAGCAGGATCAACGGCGCCGCGTATGCGGCCTGGGTGGAGAACGCCAGGTTGAGCAGGATGAACGGGTAGGGGTCCCACTGCCAGGCGAAGGCGCCGATGTTCAGCAGGATCCAGGCGATGACGACCATCGTCTGGATCGCCAGATAGCGCCCGGTGCCGAGGAACCGCGCGATGCTCTCGCTGAATGCGCCGACGGCCTCGACGTCCAGGCGCGGACCGAAGGACCGAGAGACTCGCGGAGTGTCCAGGCGCTGGCGGGCCGACGAGTCGCTCATGTCGGCGTCTCGGCAGTCACGATGACGGGTTCGGCTTCCCGTTCGCGCCAGTCGTCAGGCAGCAGGTGGTCGAGGACGTCGTCGACCGACACGGCGCCGACCAGATGGCTCTCCTCGTCGACGACAGGACCGCACACCAGGTTGTAGGCGGCGAAGTAGCGCGTCAGCGCTCCGAGCGAGTCCTCCGGGCGCAGGCTGGGCAGATCGGTGTCGAGAATCCCGCTGACCAGCGCCGCGGGGGGCTCGCGCAACAGACGCTGCAGATGCACACAGCCCAGATACCGTCCGGTGGGGGTCGCCGTGGGTGGTCGCGCGACGAACACCAGCGACGCGAGCGCCGGGGTGAGATCCGGATCACGCACGCGGGCAAGGGCTTCGGCGACGGTGGTGTCGGGGGCGAGCACCACCGGCTCGGAGGTCATCAAGCCGCCCGCCGTGTTCGGCGAATGGCTGAGCAGACGACGGACGTCCTCGGAGTCCTCGGGATCCATGCGGCGCAGGAACTGCTCGGCGTCGGCCGGAGTCATGGTCCCGAGTAGGTCGGCGGCGTCGTCGGGGTCCATCGCTTCCAGCACGTCGGCTGCGCGGTCGGTCTGCAGCTGCTTGAGCACCGCCAGCTGTTCGTCCTCGGGTAGCTCCTGCAACACGTCGGCCAGACGCTCGTCGTCGAGGGCGTTGACCACCTCGTAACGCCGCTTTGCCGGCAGCTCCCGCACCGCGTCGGCGACCTCGATGGGACGCTGCCCCTGGAACTGTTCCAGCAGTTGGGCGACGCCCTGGTCGGGCATTGCGAGCCCGGACGGGGTCAGTCCGTGGACGTGTTGCCAGTCGACGGTGTAGACGTTGCTGCGCCGGCCCAGGCGACGCTGGGGGCGTACCGCCACCTTCGTGACCATCCAGTCGCGCTTGCGCGTCTGTTCGATGCCGAGGTCGACGACGATGACGTCGATGCCGGCCAGCTGGGTCAGGTCCGGGTCGTCGACGCGGACCCGCGTTTCGAGCACCTGGCCCAGGACGAGGACCTCGCCGGGCCGCTGAGCGAAGCGGCGCAGTGAGACATTGCCCGTGGAGAGGGTCACCGCTCCGGGTTCGATCGCGGTGACCCTGAGAATGGGCATGAAAATTCTTCTGCGGCTGAGCAACTCGATCACCAAGCCGAGCACGCGGGGCTGCTGGCGCACGATGCTGATGCCGATCACCACATCGCGCACGCGGCCGATCGACTCGCCGTCGGGGCCCAGCACCACCATCCCCGCGAGTCGGGCCGCATAGACCCGGTTGACCGATGCCATGGTTGTCAAGAGTAGAGAGTGTTGGTGTGGAAAACCGGTATCGCCCCCGCCGCACCTGTCTGTCCGTGCCGGGCAGCAGCCCCAAGATGATCCAGAAAGCCAAAACGCTGCCTGCCGATCAGGTTTTTCTCGATCTCGAGGATGCGGTCGCACCGGATGCGAAAGGCCAAGCCCGCGCTCAGGTGGCGGCAGCGCTGGCCGAGGACGGATGGGCGGGCCAGCTGCGCGGCGTGCGCGTCAACGACTGGACCACGCCCTGGACCCACGCCGACGTCATCGAGGTGGTTGCGCGCGCCGGTGCCTCGGTGGACGTCGTCGTACTGCCGAAGGTGACCGAAGCCGCCCACGTCCACGCGCTCGACCTGCTCCTCAGCCAACTCGAGGCCACCCACGGATTGCCGGTGGGGCGCATCGGAATCGAGGCGCAGATCGAAGACGCCAGGGGATTGACCAACATCGACGCGATCGCGTCCGCGCCGCGCGTGCAGGCGCTGGTGCTCGGCCCCGCGGATCTGATGGCCAGCCTGAACATGCGCACCCTCGAGGTCGGGGAGCAGCCCGCGGGCTACGACGTCGGCGACGCCTACCATCACGTGCTGATGCGCATCCTGGTGTCCGCCCGCGCCCATGGTGTCGCCGCGATCGACGGGCCCTACCTCAAGGTGCGCGACGTCGCTGCGTTCCGCCGGGTGGCCGGGCGGTCGGCGGCGTTGGGCTACGACGGCAAATGGGTTCTGCATCCCGACCAGATCGAGGCCGGCAACGAGATCTTCAGTCCCCGCCAGGAGGCCTACGACCACGCCGAGCTGATCCTCGAGGCCTACGCGTGGCACACGTCGCGCGCCGGTGGCGCAAGGGGAGCGGTGATGCTGGGCGACGAGATGATCGACGAAGCCAGCCGCAAGATGGCGCTCGTCATCGCCGGTCAGGGACGCGCCGCGGGGATGCAGCGCTCCGGCGAGCGGTTCAGCCCGCCCGCCTAACCGGTCGACGGGCCCGACACCATGGCGAACACCAGCACGTAGACGAAATAACCCACGATCGCGAGTGAGCTGATGATGACCGCGGCCACGGCCAGCGAGTGTCCGCTCTGGCCGCTGCGTCTGGTGTCGTTCATCGCAATCAATCCCAGCACCAGGCCGGCCAGCGCGGGTAGGCAGCACGCCAGCCCGGCCACCGCGCACACCAACGCGGCGATCGCCTTGCCGTTGGTGCCCGGAGGTGGCTGCGGCGGATACCCGCCGAAGCTGGGGTAGGACGTGTAGTAACCGGATCCGGGCAACCCGGGGTGGGGTGTCGGGTAGACCGGCGGCGGTAACCCGGCGTCCTCCGGGTAGTCCAGCGGCCGGTCGAAGCCGTCAGGCGGTCGCTGGTCGCTCATCGCCCGTCACCGCTGCGTCAGCTCGCGAGAACCGAAAGCGTCCACACCAGGCTGATCAGCAGAGTCACCGCGCCGACCGCGATGCCCGCGACGGCCAGACCTTGCCCGTCCTGGCCGCGTTGCTTGATCTGGTTGATCGCGACGATGCCGAGCACGATGCCCACGATCGAGCCGATACCGCAGCACACGCCGAGGATCGACGCGACCAGGGACGCGATCGCGAGCTGATTGGTTCCCCGGGACACCGGAGCGCCGTAGCCCAGGTCGGCCGACGGGTAACCACCCGGACCGTAGGGGGGCGGGGGCGGGTAGGACGGCTGACCGTAACCCTGATAGGGCGGCGAGCCGGCGTCGCCGTACGGCGGGGGATATCCGGACGACTGCGGTGGGGTGTAGCCGGAGGGCGGCGGATAGCCGGATGGTGAATAGCCCGGCGGTTGCGAGTAGCCGGAGGGCTCGGAATAGCCCGGTGGCTGCGAATAGCCCGGCGACTGCGAATAGCCCGAAGGCGGCGGGCTGTATGCCGGCGGTGTGTCGTCATCGGCCCGGGGGGCGGGAGACTCCTCGCCAGAGGCCGCTTCATGCCCACTGAACTGCGGTTCAGATCCACCGGCGGGGGGCTCGGAACGCTCGTTTCGGCCTGCGTCGTCGTCCGGATTGGTCATGCTGATCAACCTAGCCTAAGAGTTGCGGGGCGCGGTGCTCGTCGGTTCGGGCACCTTTGCGGCGCGTCAGGCGTTGACAATGCGGACGGTCCCAGCGACCGTCGAAGAGACTGTGGTGACGCCGCTGACGCGAAGGAGTTGCAGGAGATGACCAGCCCGTTCCAACCCGGACAGAATCCCGGTGTGGCCTCGGGCGTCCCCGCTGCCGGACGGGGCCGCCCGGTCGGTCTGCCGACTCCTCCCAAGGGGTGGCCGATCGGCTCGTACCCGACCTACGCCGAGGCGCAACGCGCCGTCGATTACCTGTCCGACCAGCAGTTCCCGGTGCAGCAGGTGACGATCGTCGGCGTCGACCTGATGCAGGTCGAACGAGTGACCGGCAGGTTGTCCTGGCCCAAGGTGCTCGGGGGCGGTGTGCTCACCGGAGCCTGGCTGGGCCTGTTCATCGGCCTGATTCTCGGCTTTTTCAGCCCCAACCCGTGGAGCGCGCTGATCACCGGCTTGATCGCCGGTGTGTTCTTCGGCCTCATCACCTCCGCGATCCCGTATGCGATGGCACGGGGCACAAGAGATTTCAGCTCGACGATGCAGCTGGTCGCCGGACGCTACGACGTGCTCTGCGACCCGCAGAGCGCCGAGCGCGGACGTGATCTGCTGGCGCGCTTGACTCTCTGAATCATCCGCGACAGTGCGTGTCTGCGCACGGCGCGCCGCTGATCCTCGGCAGGTTCCGCACCCTTGTTCGTTCGCCGAACGGGCGTTGCGCTGCGAAGATGTTGCGCAATCAGCGGCGCGCGCTCTACGGTGTGCCCTCGATGGCTGAGATCGTTCTCGATCGGGTGACCAAGACTCATCCCGACGGCGTGGCGGCGGTCAGAGACCTGTCGATCACCATTGCCGACGGCGAGTTCGTCGTCCTGGTGGGACCGTCGGGGTGCGGGAAGTCGACGACGCTGAACATGATCGCCGGCCTGGACGAGATCACCTCCGGAGACCTGCTGATCGACGGCCGCCGGGTCAACGACCTTGCGCCGAAGGACCGCGACATCGCGATGGTGTTCCAGTCGTACGCGCTGTACCCGCATCTGACGGTGCGCCAGAACATCGCCTTCCCGCTGACGTTGACGAAACTCGCGCGCGAGCAGATCAGCGAGAAGGTTGAGCAGACCGCGAAAACCCTTGATCTGGTTGATCTTCTGGACCGCAAGCCCGACCAGTTGTCGGGTGGGCAGCGGCAACGGGTGGCGATGGGGCGCGCGATCGTGCGCAGCCCCAAGGCGTTTCTGATGGACGAGCCGCTGTCGAATCTGGATGCCAAATTGCGGGTGCAGATGCGTTCGGAGATCGCCCGCCTCCAGAAGCGGCTCGGCACGACCACGGTCTTCGTCACCCACGACCAGACCGAGGCCATGATGTTGGGTGACCGGCTCGTGGTGATGTCAGCCGGTGCGGTGCAGCAGATCGGTACGCCCGATGAGCTGTATCGGGATCCGCTCAATCTGTTCGTCGCGGGTTTCATCGGCTCGCCCCCGATGAACTTCTTCCCCGCCGCGGCGACCGGCCTCGGGGTGCGGTTGCCCTTCGGTGAGGTTCCGCTCACGGGCGAATCCTACGAGCGGATCCGCGATCACCGGTCGGCCAACGATCTCGTCGCCGGGGTGCGCCCCGAGCATCTGCAGGATGCCGACGTCATCGACGCCTACGCCAGGATCAACGCGCTGTGCTTCGACGTGACGGTCGAGATGGTCGAGTCACTCGGCGCCGACAAGTACGCGTACTTCACCACCGACGGGCCTGCCGTGCAGGCGGCCCAGCTGACCGAGGCGGCCGATTCCGCGCTCGCGTCTTTGGCCTCTGGCTCCGCCGGCAACGAGTTCGTCGCCCGGGTTCCGGCGCAGTCCGCCGCTCGGGCCGGCGACACGATGCGACTGGCGCTGGACCCCGCTGCGGTCATGGTTTTCGATCCCCGGACCGGGGCGAACCTCACCCGGGCGGCGGGTCCGCGATGACGGACGTCCTCGGCGAGGTCCGCACCCACCTGACCGAGCATTTCGCTCGCGTCGGGGCGCTCGCCGAACCCGACGAGGCCAGTGTCACGTTCCTCGGCACCGAACGTTTCGGCATCCTCCGGTTCGCGCTCCCCGATGACGGCGCGGCACAGTATGTTTCGCTGGGTTGCGCCAGGCAGCCGATGGTGGATCCCGCCGAGTTGATCACCGATCCGGTGCGCGGCCCGCGCGCCGAGGTGGTCGTCGCGCTGCGGGGGCCGGTGCCGGTCGGGTTGGCGCGTTCCATCGCGGTGCTGGCAGCCGCTCCCGCGGTCGAGGGGCTCATCTTGGAACCCGATTCGCTGATCGATCTCGAGACGCCGTTGTGGCAGGGCGCCCCGTTCACGGCATTTCTTCTGGGGCGCAGCACGATCGACGACGTCGTGCTGCCGGAACCTCTTTCGCCGGTGGTGATCCTGTCGGCGATTCCGATCACTCAGACAGAGGCGGCGTGGGTGCGGCTCAAAGGTGCGGACGCGATGCGGGAGGCGTGGGTGCAGGACGGGGTCGATACGGCGGACCCGCGGCGGCGGGCCGCCAGTCCGGCGTGAGCGGCGGGCCGCCAGTCCGGCGTGAGCGGCGGGCCGCCAGTCCGGCGTGAGCGGCGGGCCGCCAGTCCGGCGTGAGCGGCGGGCCGCCAGTCCGGCGTGAGCGGCTACAGCCAGTCGTTGTGCCGGAAGGTCCGGTACAGCAGCAGGCATGTCACCGCCATCACCACCAGCACCGTCGGGTAGGCATAGGCCCAGTCGAGCCCGGGCATGTTCTCGAAGTTCATCCCGTAGATCCCCGCAAGGGCCGTCGGCGCGGCAGCGATGGCGACCCACGCCGAGATCTTTCGCATGTCCACGTTCTGTTGCATTGCGACCTTGCCTGTCGCGGCTTCCACCAGTGAACTGAGCAGTTCGTCGTAGCTGGCGATGCGTTCGGACGCCTTGATGGTGTGGTCGAGTACGTCGCGCATGTAGCGGCGGATCTCGACGTCGACCAGATCGTCATGCTCGCCGCTGATGCGCTGCAGTTCGGTGGCCAGCGGAGCGACTGCGCGACGTAACTCCACCACTTCACGCTTGAGCTGATAGATGCTCTCGATGTCGGTCTTCGCCTGGGTGGAGAAGATCTCCTCTTCCATCGCGTCGATGTCGGTCTCGATCAGGTCGGTGACGTCGAGGTAGGAGTCGACGATGTGGTCGGCAATGGTGTGCATCACCGCATACGGCCCGAGCTCGAGGGACGCGGGAGCTGCCTCCAGGCGCCTGCGCACTGCGGCCAGGTCGGAATGCTCGCCGTGACCGACCGTGACGACGAAGTCCGCTCCGACGAAGATCATGATCTCGCCGGTTTCGACGATCTCGCGCGAGCCGCCCGCCGGATCGTCTTTCACATATTTCATGGTCTTGAGGACCAGGAACAGCATGGTGTCGTACCGCTCCAGCTTGGGCCGCTGGTGTGCGTGGACCGCGTCCTCGACAGCCAGGTGGTGCAGACCGAACACGTCCGCGATCGACTGCATCTGACCCTCGTCGGGTTCGTGCAGTGCGACCCAGACGAACGCTTTTCCGCTGCCGGTCTCGACCTCGCGCACCTGCTGCAGTGCGGCGGCGGGGGCGAATTCACCGGACAACCGGGAGCCGTCCTCGTAGACGGCGCAGTCGCTGATGGCCGCCGACACCGGGGCGGATTCGTCCTGGCCGGCGCTGCGTGCCCGGCCGCCTGGACGGACGAGGGACGGTGTGTGCGGACGGAATGACGGCACGTGGTGTCTCCATTCGATGCCGTCCACCCTGGTGGGACGGCGCTGATAGCGCGGACCTCGGTGGCCGTGGCGTGATCACCGAGGGGGAACCTATCGATGTGAGATTCCGAGGTCGGTTACCCTGACGGCCGTGGCTGATAACGTCGTCACCGCGCGCGAAGGCTCGCCGCAGGTGCGCACACCCCAGGTTGTCATCGAGGACAGCGAGATCTTTGCAGCGCACGAGGGTGGCAAGCTCTCGGTGGCTCTGAAGTCTCCTCTGGACACCCAGCGCGCGCTGTCGATCGCGTACACGCCGGGTGTGGCCCAGGTCAGTCGCGCGATCGCGGCCGACAAGACACTGGCCGCCAAGTACACCTGGGCCAATCGCCTGGTCGCGGTGGTCAGCGACGGAAGCGCGGTGCTGGGTCTCGGCGACATCGGCGCGGCCGCCTCACTGCCGGTCATGGAGGGCAAGAGCGCGCTGTTCAAGGAGTTCGGTGGCTTGGACTCCATTCCGATCGTGCTGGACACCAAGGATCCCGACGAGATCGTCGAAACGCTGATCCGGCTGCGTCCCACGTTCGGCGCGGTCAACCTCGAAGACATCTCGGCGCCACGCTGCTTCGAGATCGAGCGGCGGGTGATCGAGGCGCTGGACTGCCCGGTGATGCACGACGATCAGCACGGCACGGCGATTGTGGTGCTCGGTGCGTTGCAGGGCGCGTGCAAGGTGCTCGACCGCGACATGCACGAGCTGAGGGTGGTGATCTCCGGCGCCGGCGCGGCAGGTGTGGCCTGCGCGAACATTCTGCTGGCCAAGGGCATCACCGATGTCACGGTGTTGGATTCCAAGGGAATCGTCCACACCGGTCGCTCGGATCTGAACACGTTCAAGGCCGAGCTCGCCGAGCGCACGAACCCCGGTGGTCGCACGGGTGGGATCGCCGAAGCCGTCGACGGTGCCGACATGTTCCTGGGGCTGTCGGCGGGCGTCGTCCCCGAGGAGATCATCGCGACGATGGCGCCCGGCGGCATCGTGTTCGCGCTGTCCAATCCTGATCCGGAGATCCACCCGGATGCGGCGCGCAAGCATGCCGCGGTGGTCGCGACCGGTCGCAGCGACTTCCCGAACCAGATCAACAACGTGCTGGCCTTCCCCGGCGTGTTCCGCGGGGCGCTGGACGCCGGAGCCCGCCGCATCACCGAACGGATGAAGGTCGCCGCCGCGGATGCGATCTTCTCGGTGGTCGGTGACGAGCTCGCTGTCGACCACATCGTGCCCAGCGCGCTGGATCCCCGGGTGGGTCCGGCGGTGGCGGCTGCGGTCGCCGCTGCGTCCGAGGAGTCGGCGGGCTGATCCGCACCCGGAGTGCCCGGCTGAGGCTGGTCCTGGCATTGCTCGTCGCGATGCTGGCGGTGGGATGCGCAGGGCAGGCGCCGCCTCCCTCGATCCCCGTGGGGGCGTCGTCGGATCCGGAGTCGCAGGTGCTGGCCCATCTGTACGTCGCCGCGCTGCGCTTCTACGGCAACCCGGCCCACGTGCAGGAAGCGCAGGATCCGTTGCGCGGGCTGGATTCGGGGGACATCACGGTGGCGCCGGTCTTCACCGGCAGACTGCTGCACCGGCTCGACCCCCAGTCGCCGGCGCGCTCAGAGGTGCAGGTCTACCGGACCCTGCTGTCGTCACTTCCCGAGGGGATCGCCGCCGGCGACTACACGATCTCGGCGCAGGACGAGCCCGCGCTGGCGGTCACCGAGCAGGCGGCCGAGACGTGGGCCGGCGACGACGTGTCCGACGTGCTGCCGCGTTGCCCGGATCTCACTGTCGGCGCGGTGGACGGCCAGTCGGTTCCGCAGATGCTGGGCACGTGTCGACTGTCCGACCCGCGCGAATTCCCCGACGATGCAGCGATGTTCGCTGCGCTGCAGGCCGGCGACGTCGACGCGGCGTGGACGACCACTGCCGCGCCGGATGTCCCCGAGGACGTCGCGGTGCTCGCCGACACCACGTCGCTGGTGCGGGCCGAGAACGTCGTCCCGCTGTACCGGCGCAACGAGCTGACCGAATCCCAGGTGCTGGCGCTCAACGAAATCGCGGGTGTGCTGGACACCGGCTCACTGGCCGACATGCGCCGTCAAGTGGCCGAGGGCGCCGACCCGGGGCTGGTCGCGGGCCGGTGGCTCGACGAGCATCCGTTGGGCGTCGGCAACTGACGTCAGCGCGACGGGCCGACCAGCCGCGAAACCACCTTGGGGAACAGCGACTGGTAGTGCGGTCCGAAAGCGCGGATGACGATCTCGAACATCTTGGCGTCTCGGCCGATCAGGATTCGGGCCTTGTTCTTGCGGACGCCGTCGAGGATCACCTCGGCAGCCTTCTCCGGGGTGGTGCTGGCCAGCTTGGCGTCGAAGGCCTTCGCGAGTTCGCCGGGGTCGAGGCCTTCGGCCGCGGTGGCGTTGCGGGCGATCGCGGTCTTGATGCCGCCCGGATGGACGCAGCTGACCTTGACCGGATGCCCGGCCAGCGCCATCTCTTGGCGCAGCGCCTCGGTGAAGCCACGCACCGCGAACTTCGCGGAGTTGTAGGCGGCCTGGCCCGGGACGGCGAACAGGCCGAACACGCTGGAGACGTTGACCACGTGGCCGTCGCCGGAGGAGATCAGGTGCGGCAGGAACGCCTTGGTGCCGTTGACCACGCCCCAGTAGTCGACGTCCATGACCCGCTCGATGTCCTTGAACTGGCTGACCTCGATGTCACCGGTGAAGGCGATGCCGGCGTTGTTGTAGATCTGGTTGACCTTGCCGAAGTGCTCGGCGACGGCGTCGGCGTAGAGCAGGAACGCTTCGCGTTCGGTGACGTCGAGCCGGTCGCACTTGACGTGTACGCCGATGTCATTGAGGCGCTTCTCGGTGACGGCCAGGCCCTCGGTGTCGACGTCGCTGATGGCGACGTGGGCGCCGGAGCGCCCCAGTTCGATGGCCAGGGCCTGGCCGATACCCGACCCGGCACCGGTGACGACAGCGACCTTTCCCGCGAAGCCTTCCATGGACACTCCCTCGTGCTGCTCGTTGTTGTACGCGTGTTGAGTGCCGCCCAGTTTAGCCGGTACCGCGGGTACCGGCGAAGCCCGGGTGGGTCGCGGCGTAATGCCGTGGGCCGTGCCGGCGACATCAACGGTATGACGTGCTTCAAGCTCGCGGTCGCCGCCTCCGTGCTGGCGGCGACCGCCCTCACGGCGACGGTCTCGGCGCCTGCCGCGCAGGCCGACACCGGTGCGGACGTGTTCCTGGCGATGCTGGGCGACTACGGGCTGGGTGGCATCGACCCGGCCACCGCGGTGCGGGTCGGGGAGGCGGTGTGCCCGATGCTGGTCGAGCCGGGGCAGAACATGGCCAACGTGGCCTCCGACGTTGCCGATGCGCTGGGCCGACCGCTGGGGCCGGCGACGATGTTCACCGGTCTGGCGATCCAGATCTTCTGCCCCCGCGCCGTGACCGCGCTGACCGACGGGCGCCCGTTCTCGTTCCTGGGCTGAGCGATCGGGTCAGGCTTCTGGTTCCAAGCTGCTACCGGTGGCCGTGTTGCGCTTGACCACGTGCAGTTTGGCGGCGATCCGGGTCAAGGCCTGCTTGTCGGACGTGGTGAGTCGGTCGAGCACCAGTTCGCGAACAGAGTTCACATGGATCGGTGCGGCATCGACCACGATGCGGTGGCCGGCGCCGGTGAGTTCGGCGATCGTGTAGCGGCCGTCGGCGGGGTCCGGCGAGCGGACGACCCACCCGCGTTGCTCGAAACGCTTGACCACATTCGACAGCCGCGATAACGAGCCGTTGGCCAGGAACGCCAACTCGCTCATGCGGATACGACGGTCGGGGGCTTCCGAGAGGTGGCTCAACGTCAGGTACTCGAACAGCGTGAGGTCGACCTCCCGCAGCGGCGCTTCGAGCTTTCCGGGCAGAAGCAGGATCATCGAGATCAGGCTGGTCCAAGCGTCCTTCTCCTGGGGGCTGAGCCATCGCGGTTCGTCGGTGCCTGGCATTGCGCCTCCTGTCCGTCGCCGGGAGATGAGTTTACACGTGAAGTCATACGGGGTATTTTCACTTCATGGATGAAGTGAAGTCAGTTGACGATGTCGAGTTCTTCGTGACGCCGGGGTACGGCGAGATGTTGCGCAGGGAGCGGCATTACAGCCAGGCGGTGCGAGTGGGGGACCGGGTCGAGATCTCCGGACAGGGCGGTTGGGACGACGAGTTGAATTTTCCGGATTCGCTGGAAGACGAGATCGCGCGGGCCTTCGAGAACGTCGAGCGGACGCTGGCCACCGCCGGTGCCTCCTGGCGCGACGTGATCCACCTGAATTCGTATCACCTGGCCAGCGGGTCGGACCCGATCTTCGACGCGCACAACGACGCCATGATCGCCCAGATGCGCAAGTGGATGCCTGACCACGCACCGATATGGACCGAGACCGGTGTCGCCGCGCTCGCCGCGCCGGGCATGCGCGTGGAGATCCGGGTCACCGCGATCCTCGGAGCGAGGCCCTAGCCGAGCCGCGCCCTGACCAGAAAGTCACCATGCGGATGGGTCGCGGCTGGCCACCCCGGCCGCGACCGCGCGGTCGCGGCGCGTCGGCGTGCAGACGCGCGCCCTTCCGGGGAAAGGCCCTCGCCAGGAACGGCCTTCGCAGGGAAAGGCCTCGGGTCAGCCGAACGCTTCGTCGATCAGCTCCTGCTGCTCGACGGCGTGCACCTTCGACGAACCTGACGACGGCGCCGACATCGCGCGCCGAGAGATGCGCGTGATGCCGGTCAGCTTGTCCGGCAGCACCTCGGGGAGCGTGAGCCCCATCGTCGGCCACGCACCCTGGTTGGCCGGCTCTTCCTGCACCCAGAAGAACTGCTTCGCGTTGGGGTAGTGGTCCAGTGTCTCGGCCAGTCGCCGCTTGGGCAGCGGCGCCAGCTGCTCGAGCCGCACGATCGCCACGTCGTCGCGCTTGTCCTTGTTCTTCCGGTTGGCCAGCTCGTAGTACAACTTGCCGCTGGTCAGCAGGATGCGCGTGACCTTCGAGCGGTCGCCGTCACCCTCCTCGTAGGTGGGTTCCTCCATCACCGAGCGGAACTTGGCCTCGGTGAACTCCTTCAGGTCGGAAACCGCGGCCTTGTTGCGCAGCATCGACTTCGGGGTGAACACGATCAGCGGGCGGTGGATGCCGTCGAGACCGTGGCGGCGCAGCAGGTGGAAGTAGTTCGCCGGCGTGGAGGGCATCGCGATTGTCATCGATCCCTCGGCCCACAGCAGCAGGAACCGCTCGATGCGACCCGAGGTGTGGTCGGGGCCCTGGCCCTCGTGGCCGTGCGGCAGCAGCAGCACCACGTCGGAGAGCTGCCCCCACTTGGCTTCACCGGAGCTGATGAACTCGTCGATGATCGACTGCGCGCCGTTGACGAAGTCGCCGAACTGGGCTTCCCACAGCACCATCGCGTCGGGATTGCCGACCGAGTAGCCGTATTCGAAGCCCACCGCGGCGAACTCCGAGAGCGCCGAGTCGTAGACCATGAACTTGCCGCCGGTCGGGTTGCCGTCGGAGTCGACAGTCAGCAGATCCAGCGGCGTGAACTCCTTGCCCGTCTTGCGATCGATGATCACCGAGTGGCGCTGGGTGAAGGTGCCGCGCCGGGTGTCCTGACCGGTCAGCCGGATGGTCCGGCCCTCGGCGAGGAAGGAGCCCAGGGCCAGCAGCTCGGCGAAGGCCCAGTCGACCTTGCCTTCGTAGGCCATCTCGCGGCGCTTCTCGAGCACCGGCTTGACGCGGGGATGGATGCTGAACTCCTCGCCGGCGGCCAGGTGCGCGTCACCGATGCGTTGCAGCAGCGCCTTCTCCACCGCGGTGGTCATTCCGGCGGGCACCATCTGGTCGGACTCCACCGACGAGCTCGGCTCGATCTCGTGCTTCTCGAGCTCGCGGACTTCGTTGAAGACGCGTTCGAGCTGGCCCTGGTAGTCGCGCAGCGCGTCCTCGGCCTCTTTCATCGAGATGTCGCCGCGGCCGATCAGGGCTTCGGTGTAGGTCTTGCGGACACCGCGCTTGGTGTCGATGACGTCGTACATGTTGGGCTGGGTCATCGACGGGTCGTCGCCCTCGTTGTGACCGCGGCGGCGGTAGCACAGCATGTCGATGACGACGTCCTTCTTGAACTTCTGCCGGAAGTCCACCGCCAGCTTGGCCACCCACACGCACGCTTCGGGGTCGTCGCCGTTGACGTGGAAGATCGGTGCGCCGATCATCTTCGCCACGTCGGTGCAGTACTCCGAGGACCGTGAGTCGTACGGCGAGGTGGTGAAGCCGATCTGGTTGTTGACGATGATGTGGATCGTCCCGCCGGTGCGGTAGCCGCGCAGCAGCGCCAGGTTCAGCGTCTCGGCGACCACGCCCTGTCCGGCGAACGCCGCGTCGCCGTGCAGCATCATCGGCACGACGGTGAACTGGTTCGAGCCGTTGGGCTCTTCCCCGACGTCCATCATGTCCTGCTTGGCGCGCACGATGCCTTCGAGCACGGGGTCGACCGCCTCGAGGTGGCTGGGGTTGGCCACCAGCGACACCGCGATGTCGTTGTCACCGAACATCTGGATGTAGGTTCCGGTGGCACCGAGGTGGTACTTGACGTCGCCGGAGCCGTGGGCCTGCGACGGGTTCAAGTTGCCCTCGAACTCGGTGAAGATCTGGCTGTACGGTTTGCCGACGATGTTGGCGAGCACGTTGAGCCGGCCGCGGTGCGGCATGCCGATGACGACCTCGTCGAGGCCGTGCTCGGCGCACTGGTCGATCGCCGCGTCCATCATCGGGATGACGGTCTCGGCGCCCTCCAGGGAGAACCGCTTCTGACCGACGTACTTGGTCTGCAGGAACGTCTCGAACGCCTCGGCGGCGTTGAGCTTGCTCAGGATGTACTTCTGCTCGGCGACCGTCGGTTTCTCGTGCTTGACCTCGATGCGCTCCTCGAGCCACTTCTGCTGTTCGGGCTCGAGGATGTGGGTGTACTCCACCCCGACGTGGCGGCAGTACGCGTCGCGCAGCAGGCCCAGGACGTCGCGCAGCTTCTTCTGCTGTTGCCCGGCGAAGCCGTTGACCTTGAACTCCCGGTCCAGGTCCCACAGCGTCAGGCCGTGGGTGTTGACGTCGAGGTCGGGGTGGCTGCGGAAGCGGGTGTTGTCCAGTCGCAACGGGTCGATGTCGGCCATGAGATGACCGCGGTTGCGGTAGGCCGCGATCAACTCGATGACGCGGGCGCTCTTGTCCTCGATGGGATCCGGGTTGTCGATGCGCCAACGCACCGGCTCGTAGGGGATGCCCAGCTCGCGGAAGATCTCGTCGTAGAAGTCGTCGTCGAGCAGCAGCTTGTGGATCGTGCGCAGGAAGTCACCCGATTCCGCGCCCTGGATGATGCGGTGGTCGTAGGTCGAGGTCAGCGTCATCAATTTGCCGACGCCGACCTCATTGATCCGGTGCTCGCTGGCGCCCTGGAACTCGGCCGGGTACTCCATCGCGCCGGCGCCGATGATCGCGCCCTGGCCCTGCATCAGCCGTGGCACCGAGTGGACGGTGCCGATGGTGCCCGGGTTGGTCAGCGAGATCGTCACCCCGGAGAAGTCCTCAGCGGTGAGCTTGCCGTCGCGGGCCCGGCGCACGATGTCCTCGTAAGCCGCGATGAACTGGCCGAACGTCATCGTCTCGCAGTTCTTGATCGCGGCCACGACCAGGGCCCGCTGACCGCCCTTGCCCGGCAGGTCGATGGCCAGCCCGAGATTGGTGTGTGCCGGTGTGACGGCGTTGGGCTTGCCGTCGACCTCGGCGAAGTGCCGGTTCATGTTCGGGAACTGCTTGACGGCCTGCACGATCGCGTACCCCAGCAGGTGGGTGAACGAGATCTTGCCGCCGCGGGTCCGCTTGAGGTGGTTGTTGATGACGATGCGGTTGTCGATCATCGCCTTGGCCGGGATGGCGCGCACGCTCGTCGCGGTCGGCACCTCCAGCGAGGCGGACATGTTCTTGGCGACCGCCGCGGCCGCGCCCCGCAGCACCTGGTTCTCGTCCTCGTCGGCTGCGGGCCGGCTCTTCGCCGGCTCAGCCTTGGCAGACGCTGCGTTGTCCTGCTTGGCCGCGGGCTTGGTCTTGGCGTCGGACTTGCTCTCGGACTTGCTCTCGCTCTTCGGCTTGGCCTCGGACTTGGACTTCGTCTCGGCTGTGGAGGTGGACTTCGACTCGTCCTTCCTGCTGTCCGGCTTCGCTGCGGGCTTCGACGCAGACGACGACGTGCCGTTGCTTCCTGCGGACTTGGGGGCCGGCGCCGGCGCGGGTTCGGGAGGAGCGGTCGGCGCCGAGTTCCCTTGTGTCGCGGGCTTGCCGTTGCCGGGGGCGGCATCGGTGGGTTCGGGGGAGTAGTCGACGAGAAACTCGTGCCAGCTGGCATCGACCGATGAGGGATCCTCACGGAACTTGCGGTACATCTCTTCGACCAACCACTCGTTCTGACCGAATGGTGAAGGTGAACTCACGGCTGCTATTCGCCTCAATTCTTCGCTTCTGGCCAGCGCCCCGCAGCGGCCGGCCACCCCTTGTCAACCCGGTGTGCGGTTGTCCCGCGTCTCCGCCGTAACAAGGCTAGCGCTTCTGCCTCCGGCCGGACCACGCAACGTCCTTATGGTCATTGTGGTCGGCGCTGGGTCGGCGCCGAGCGGCTGAACTGATGCCGTCGAGCGGGTGAACGAGCGCTGCAGGCGGTCGCTCAGGGGCGCGGTGCGGGCAGCAGATGCAGCGTCGACGGCCAGCGTGCCGGCGGGGTGCCGAACGCCGAGTGGGCGTTGGCGATGATCTTCTTGGCCATCAGCCGGTTGCCCACGCCGCCGACCACGGCGCCCACCCCGACGGGCAGCAGCTTCCCGAATGCCATGGCCCCGCGTTTGAGCGTGTAGCGCTTGACGAAGTAGCGCAGCAGCCGCGAGTTCAACTGCGACAGCGCGGGCAGCGGCAAGGTGGCCGCGCCGTCGGACACCCATGCACCGCTGGTGCGGCCGGAGCCGATCAGGTCGGCAACGGCGCGCTTGCTGTCTTCGCCCACCAGGACAGCCAGCACCAGCGCACGTCGCCGCTCCCGGTGGTCGACCGGGATGCCGTGGACTTCAGCGACGGCGAGCACGTACACCGCAGTCGCCTCCAGGAAGACGACGGTTTCGCCGGCGACCGCTGACATCGCCACCAAGGTGCCGATGCCGGGGAACGCGGCAGCAGAACCGACCGCGGCCCCGCTGGCCATGACCGCTGCGCGGTAGTGCTTGTCGAGTCTGGTGACGATGTCCGCGGGAGTGGCACTCGGATCGGCGGCGCGCAGCCTGGCCACATACGCCTTGACGGCCGGCGCCTGCACTCGCGCGCCGCGCTCCAGGATCTGCGAGAGGACCTTGGCCGCCGCGCCGGGGTCGTCCTGATCGATCGCGGGTGACTGACTCTTGGCGCGTGACCGGGCGCTCATCGGCAGGCCCCTTCCCTTCGGCGCGATATCACCAGGTTAACGGCACTCGGGTTGGTCCCTGTCACCTGAACCGCTACAGGTGAAACGATCGGCACAGCAAAGCCGGTGCCCGAACGTGACCGCGGTCACTGTCTGGGATACCGGGAAGAAAATATTGGGAAGCGACGCTAACGATATTCATGGCACCATTCCGGGACGTGGACGAAAGGCAGCCCGAACGCTCTCAGACGGCCCAGCCGAGCCGGACGCGGATGATCATCGTCCTCGGCCTGCTCGTCGCATTGGGCCCGCTGACCATCGACATGTACCTGCCGGCGCTGCCGAAGATCGCCGACGAACTGTCGTTGTCCTCCTCGGTGGCTCAGCTGACGCTGACGGGCACGCTGGCCGGCCTTGCGCTGGGGCAGCTGATCGTCGGTCCGCTGTCGGACTCCCTGGGGCGGAAGAAACCGCTGATCGCCGGAATCCTGCTGCACATGGCGGCCTCGCTGCTGTGCCTGTTCGCCTCGAACATCGCGGTCCTCGGCATCGCCCGCGGGTTGCAGGGTGTCGGGGCCGCCGCAGCCATGGTGGTCGCCATCGCGGTCGTCGGTGACCTGTTCGCCGACTCCGTGGCGGCCACCGTGATGTCGCGGTTGATGCTGGTGCTCGGAGTGGCGCCCGTGGTCGCGCCCTCGTTGGGCGCCGCGGTGTTGCTGCACGCCTCCTGGCACTGGGTGTTCGCCGCGCTGGTCGTGCTCGCCGGTGCGCTGCTGGTGATGGCCGTGCTGGCGCTGCCGGAGACGCTGGCCGTCGGCCACCGGCGACCACTGAAGGTGCGTGGCATCCTGGCCACCTACCTGGAGCTGGTGCGCGACGTCCGGTTCGTGATCCTGGTTCTCGTGGCCGCGCTGGGCATGTCCGGGCTGTTCGCCTACATCTCCGGCGCCTCGTTCGTGCTGCAGGGTCGCTACGGCTTGAGCCAGGGCACGTTCGCACTCGTCTTCGGCGCCGGGGCCATCGCGTTGATCGGCTCGACCCAGTTCAACGTCGTGCTCCTGCGCCGGTTCCCCCCGCAGCAGATCATGGTGTGGGCGTTGTTCGCCGCGTCGGTGTCGGGACTGGTGTTCGTGGGCCTGGCGACCGCGGGGATCGGTGGGCTGCCGGGATTCGTCGTGCCGGTGTGGGCGATCCTGGGCGCGATGGGACTGGTGATCCCCAACGCACCGGCGGTCGCGCTCACCCGCCACCCCGACGCGGCGGGGACCGCCGCGGCGCTGCTCGGGGCGGCCCAGTTCGGTCTCGGCGCTGCCGTCGCACCCGTCGTCGGTGTGCTCGGCAATGACGAGTTCGCGATGGCGACGGTGATGGCCACCGGCGTCGTCGTCGCGCTGATGGCACTGGTGCTGACCGGAGCGCACAAGGGCGTCCGCCCCGCCGGCGCTGCCGACGTCCACACTGAACGCGTCTGACCCGCCGCCGCCACGCTCACCGACTTGTCGGGCCCCGCGCCGATCCGTAGCGTCGGGCCGGACCATTTCGCGGCCTGCGCTGCGTACTTCGACCTCTAGCTGGAGATTTCGCCGACTTCCGTGCCGACCTTGCCGCTGCTCGACACCACCGCCACCCGTGCCCGGGACGCCGACCCGTGGCACGCATTGTGGGCGCTGCTGATCGGGTTCTTCATGATCCTGGTCGACGCGACCATCGTCGCCGTCGCCAACCCGTCGATCATGGCCCACCTGAACGTCGACTACGACGCAGTGATCTGGGTGACCAGCGCCTATCTGCTGGCCTACGCCGTGCCGCTGCTGGTGGCCGGCCGCCTCGGGGACCGGTACGGACCCAAGAACGTCTACCTGCTGGGGTTGGTGGTGTTCACCGCTGCCTCGTTGTGGTGTGGCTTGTCCGGCAGCATCGGGATGCTGGTCGCCGCGCGCGTGGTTCAGGGGGTGGGCGCGGCGCTGCTGACGCCGCAGACGCTGTCGGTGATCACCCGCATCTTCCCGCCGCACCGCCGCGGGGTGGCCATGAGCGTGTGGGGCGCCACCGCAGGCGTCGCGACGCTGGTCGGTCCGCTGGCCGGCGGCGTTCTGGTCGATCACCTGGGCTGGCAGTGGATCTTCATCGTCAACGTCCCGGTCGGGATCGTCGGCCTGGTGCTGGCCGTGTGGCTGGTCCCGACCCTGCCCACGGTGTCGCACCGCTTCGACATGCCCGGCGTGGTGTTGTCCGGTGTCGGCATGTTCCTGATCGTTTTCGCGCTGCAGGAAGGGCAGGCGTTCGACTGGCCGCTGTGGATCTGGGGGACCATCGCCGTCGGCGTGGTGACCATGGCGGTGTTCGTGTACTGGCAGTCGATCAACACCGGTGAGCCGCTCATCCCGCTGGTCATCTTCGGAGACCGCGACTTCTCGATGTCCAATGTGGGTGTCGCGACCATCGGCTTCGTCGCCACGTCGATGCTGCTGCCGCTGATGTTCTACGCCCAGTCGGTGTGTGGTCTGACGCCCACCCGCGCTGCGCTGCTCACCGCCCCCATGGCGGTCGCGACCGGTGTGCTGGCGCCGCTCGTCGGTCGCATCGTCGATCGCTCCCATCCGCGCCCGGTTGTCGGATTCGGTTTCTCCGTGATCGCGATCGGGTTGACGTGGCTGTCCATCGAGATGACCCCGACGACGCCCATCTGGCGACTCGTGTTGCCGCTGACCGCGCTGGGCATCGGGATGGCGTTCATCTGGTCACCGCTGGCCGCCACCGCCACGCGCAACCTGCCGCCGCAGCTGGCGGGTGCCGGCTCGGGGGTCTACAACACCACTCGGCAGGTGGGGTCGGTGCTCGGCAGCGCCGGCATGGCGGCGTTCCTGGCGTCCCGACTGTCGGCCGAGATCCCGGGTGGAGCCGATGCGGCGCCACGTGGGGAAGGTGCGGCGGCCCAGCTGCCGGAGTTCTTGCACGCGCCGTTCGCTGCGGCGATGTCGCAGGCCATGCTGCTGCCGGCGTTCGTCGCGTTGTTCGGGGTGGTGGCGGCTCTGTTCCTGCTGGGATTCGTCCGCACGCGCGCCACACCGACACCGGTTCCCGGGTCCGACCACTCCGGCGATGCCGACCCTGCCAGCCTCGCAAACCCTGCCGGCCTGGCCGCTCCTGCCGGCCCTGCCCACCATGTCGACCATGCCGACGATGGCGAGTTCGCCGACGATGACGACGACTATGTCGAGTACCTCGTCCACTGGGACGGGCACAGCGGCAACGGCCGAGGCGGCGACGACGAAACGGTCACCGAGGCGGTCACCGAACCGCTGGTCGGCGCGCCGCCCGCGGCTCGGTCGACGGCGGCGGACCAGCCGGAATGGCGCAGCATCGCCGAGCAGCTGCTGGCCGCCGCCGAGCGGGAGGATCTCGGTGACGGACCCACCGGCTACGGCAGGCACTCGCGGGCAGCGGACTGAGTCAGCGAGCCGCGTCCATCAGCGAGTCGAGTCGTTCGTTGGTCTTGGCCAGCACTGCCGTCAGCGCGCCGATGGCCTTCTCGCGAATCCTCGGCTTGTCCGGGATGGGGGGAATGACGTCGCGTAGCACGTTGAGTCGCGCCGACTGCAGCCAATCCATCAGCTCGGGGTCCTGCAGCCACCGCAGCTGCGCGCGGTTGTCGGCGGCCAGAATCCGCAACCAATCGACCGGCGTGTCCGGATGCGGAATGGGTTCGCACAACTCGTTGCGGACGGCGTCGTCGCCGTAGGCGGTCTCGACATGGGCGATGAACGCCGCACTGAACACTTGCTGACATCCCCGCACGCTCTGCAGCGTCAGGTGCCGATCGGCGAACACGGGCACCGAGGGAGGGCGGGGCAGGCCCGGAGTGGTGCAGTCGACGTACAGCGACCGCGGCGGTGCGTCGATCTCGCCGCCGCGCAGCACCACCCGACCCTCATCGACCCGGTCGATGTGCCCCAGTCGCACGACGTCGTCGATGCGCCGCAGTTCGGCGAGCTCTCCGAGGGACACGATCGCGCAGTGGTACATGGTGGGCCGCACCGTGGGGTCGAGGCGCAGCAGGTTCTGGTCGGCTTCCAGCCGGGCGAACAGGTCGTCGAGGTCGGCGGCCTCGGTGATCGCGGCCAGCCGGGTGTTGATGGTTCCCCGGATCTGCTTGGCGAACTGCTGACCCGGCTGGATGTAGGCCCGGTTCATCAGCCACGCCTCGCGCGGCCTCACCCAGCGCAGCTGCGCAGGAGCGACGCCGTTGCGCATCAGCCACAGGCAGCAGTCCATCCCGGTTTTGCCGCCGCCGACGATCGTGAAGTGCTCGTGGTCGCGGGCGTGTTTCGGCAGTTCGTTGGGGGTGACCACGTCGACGCCGTCACCGACCTCGAACGGGGCCGAGCGCATCGACTGCACCTCGGTGAGCAGATAGGTCGCATCGACCACCCGACGGCGCACCGTCACCGTGTGGGTCTGTCCGCCGAGGGTGCGGAACGTGTTGTCACCCAGGTAGCGGGCCATCGGGAAGTACGACAGCCGCCCGGTCGGCAGCAGCCGGTGGCGCATCACCCGGTCGTAGTAGGCGCACACCTCGTTACCCGTGGCCAGCTCGAAGAAGCCCTCGTTGGGGCCCGCCCGGTCGATGGCGTCCTCGTTGTCGAACGCCTCGGAGTTCACGCCGTAGTAAGCCGATGGCTGGTGCAGCCGCACAAACGGATAGACCCAGTTCCAGTGCCCGCCGGGCTGCAGATTGCCGTCGACGAGCACGACGGTGGCGTCCGTTTCGGTCAGCAGTGTGTCGACGAACGCCATCCCCATGGCGCCCGCCCCGATGACCAGGTAGTCAGCTTCGATGCCGGGCATGGGCCATCACGCTAACCGAACGCGGTGGCGGGATTCGGGCGCCCGGCGAGATCGTGCGTGA
This sequence comes from Mycobacterium sp. G7A2, assembly GCF_041902445.1. Classification (NCBI taxonomy): domain Bacteria; kingdom Bacillati; phylum Actinomycetota; class Actinomycetes; order Mycobacteriales; family Mycobacteriaceae; genus Mycobacterium; species Mycobacterium sp. G7A2. The sequence goes on from NZ_CP169251.1 coordinate 1,799,091, forward strand.
CGTCGGGCAGAGCGGTGGTGTCGGCGCCGGCGGTTCCCAGCGCGAGGAAGGCGCCCAGTTCGACCAGCCGGTCGGGGGTGCCGGGAAGATAGTCGGTCAACTGCGCTGACCGGACGATGACCGCGACGTACTTGGCCCGGCTGACGGCGACGTTGAGGCGGTTGCGGTTGAGCAGGAACGCGATCCCGCGGGGGACGTCGTCGATCGAGGATGCGGTCATCGAGACGAACACCACCGGGGCCTGCTGACCCTGGAACTTGTCGACCGTGCCGGCCCGCACCTCGCCGAGCCCGGCGTCGTCGAGCCGGCGACGCACGGTGACGACCTGCGCGTTGTAGGGGGTGACGACGAGGAAGTCGGACGGCCCCAGCGGCCGGGTGCCCTTCTCGTCGGTCCACGGCACGCCGAGTAGTCCGCGGATCCCCGCGACGATCGCCGCGGCTTCCTCGGGGCTCTCGGTGGCGTTGCCGGTGTGCTCGACGGTCAGCACCTGTACCCCCGGCGGCACCCCGTCGAGCCGGCGGGCGGCAGTGACCTGGTCGTGCGAGCGCAACCGTCCGTCGTAGGACAGACGTGACACGGCCCGGCACACGTCGGGATGCATGCGGTAGGAGCGGTCCAGGAAGTAGCCGCGTCGCAGCGGCAGGGTGTGGTGCCCGTCGATCAGCCAGCCCAGAGCCGAGCCGTCCACCGGTTCGGGGTGGGTGCCCTGGCTGACCTGCGGCAGCTGTTGCGGATCCCCGAGCAGCAACAGGTTGCGGGCCGCTCGGGACACCGCGATGGTGTTGGCGAGGCTGAACTGCCCGGCCTCCTCGATGACCAGCAGATCCAGGCTCTGCGGTGCGATCCTGTTGGCGTTGGCGAAGTCCCACGCCGTCCCGCCGACGACGCATCCGTCGCGCCCGGTGATGAACTCCGCGTACTGGTCTCGGCCCAGCTCGGTCCACGCCGCGCCGGCCGCCTGCTTCTTGCCGACCCGGTCCCCGGCGACCCCGGCGGCCAGCAGGTCGCCGAACAGGTTCTCCACCACGGCGTGCGACTGGGCGACCACCCCGATGCGCCAGTGGTGGCGGTTGACCAGCGTCGCCAGCACCTGGGCGGAGGTGTACGTCTTGCCGGTGCCCGGCGGCCCGTGCACGGCCAGATACGAGTCGTCGAGGTCGAGCAGCGCACCGGTGATGTCGGCGACGATGTCGCCGGTGCGGGGCAACGGGTGTCCGCTACGGGTCCGCGGATCGATCCGCAGCAGCACGTCGGTCACCGCGCACGGGGCCAGTGTGGGCAGACGCTCGGCCACCGCCGCCGCGGCCACCGCGATCGACTCCTGCAGCGGCGCGGTGTTGATCGGCGGTCCCGGCGTCAACGCGAACGGCGCGGCGGTGAACGGCTCGCCGTCCTTGGGTTGGCGTTCGACGATCACCACCTCGCTGGGGACGTCGGGGTCGTCGGACTCGAGAACCGCCACCGAGGCGAAGCCGCGGCGGTCCGGATCGTCGGCCAGCCCCGGCGGTGCGGGCGGGTCGTAGAGCGCATACATCTCGCGGGACAGCTCACCGGAGGCGATACCGCCGAACAGCTTCAGGTGCCGCTGCGGACGGCGCGCCCTCGGCGGGGTGTGCCAGTCGGCGACGACCTCGTGCCGCTCGGCGATGAACACGCCACTGCTGTCGGCCCATTCCTCCACCGGATTGTTGACCCGGTCGAAGTGTGACCACCAGAACGGCTTGTCCTCGCGCTTGTGGAAGCCCTTGGCCGCGGCGTACATCGCGACGGCGATCTGTTCAGGATTACGGGCCTCGACGCCGTCCCCGGCGAATTTGAGCAGTGTCCGCTCGACGTCGTCGACGGGGGCGGGGTCGGCGGTGTCGGCGCCGCGCGCGATCGTCTGCGGGCCGCGGGGAGGCACCCCGGATTCGATGGCGCGCGCCATCAGCCAGTCCCGCAGCCGACGGGTGGAGCGGCAGTCGTAGCGGTTGTAGTCCTCGATGGCTTTCAGGACCGTCGCGGCGCCGTCGGCGTCTGCGGCGTCGCGCAGCTCGCAGAACCGGGCGTACTCGGTGATCGACGCCGTCGCGGTGGTGACCTCGCCGTCGCGCAGCTCGTTGCCCATGTAGAGCGGCTCGAGACTCTTGATGCTGTAGTTCTCGGTACCCACCCGGATGCTCTTGCGCACCAAGGGATACAGATCGACGAGCACGCCGTCGCGCAGCAGTTCGTCGACCTCCTGCTCGCCGACCCCGTAGCGGCCGGCCAGCCGCAGCAGCGTGCTCTTCTCGTAGGCCGCGTAGTGGTAGATGTGCATGCCCGGATGACGCTTGCGCCGCTTGCGCACCAGGGTCAGGAAGTCGCACAACGCCTGACGTTCCTCGGCGCGGTCGTGGGCCCAGAAGGGATGGAACTCATCGGTGATGCTGAGCACGCCCCACAGGTACTCCAATCCCCATTCGTGCCCGTCGGCCGTCCACAGCGGGTCACCCTCGAAGTCGAAGAAGAGGTCGCCCTTGTCCGCGTCGGGCAGCACCATCAAGGGCTGGGCGTCGACCACGCGGTACGGCGGCAGTCCGTCGGGCCGGTCGGTCACCTGCAGCCGGGCCTGCTCGGTCAGCGCCGCCACGGTGCGGGTCGCCAGTTCCGGCACCGGCCCGCTGTGCGCCGCCAGGTCGTGCACGGTCGTGATCCCGGCATCGATCAGCCGCGCGCGCTGGCTGACCCGCATGCCGGCGACCAGCAGCAGATCGTCGGTGGCCCGGACCTGAGCCTCGCATTCGGCGCACCGGAAACACGCCCGCACGGTGTCGTCCTCCCAGGCCACCGGCCTGCCGCCGGCGTGGTGGGTATCGAGCAGGCGTTGCAGCGCGTCGCGGCGCGGGCGGTACACCGGCGTGATCTCATCGAGGGGATAGCTGACCGCGGTGCCGTCCCCGAGGACGAGGTCGACCTCGGGGGCCACCGCAACTCCGGCTCCGGCCAGGGTCTCGGCATAGGCCGCCATCTGCAGCAGCGCCTCCACCTTGACCGACCTCGCCAGCTTGGTGTCGCGCAGCCGGTAGCGGGGTGTGCCGTCGGGTCCGTCTTCCAGAACGAGGAAGTCGGCGAAACCGGCGAAGCGGCCGTCGAACATCGCGGCCTGGAAGATCACCGGGGCGCGGCGCTCGATGGCGCGCAGCGTCTGCTCGGCCGCGGCAATCAGGCCCGCGACGGTGTAGTCGGGACGACCGATGACGACCACCTCGTGGTCGCGGCGCAGCCCGGCGAGGTGGCGCTGCTCGTGATCGTCGCCGAGCTCGGCGGTGCGGATGAGCAGTTCGTCATCGCCGACCACCGCGGGCCCGCGGCCGAGCCGCCCGTCGAACGACCGCAGCAGCGCGTACTCGCAGCGTGCCGCGGCGGCGAGGTCGGAGGCGCTGTAGATGACAGGACCGCTGTCGCCGGCGACGAACACGGGAGCCACTGTAGGGGAGCGCGCCGACACCCCCGCGGATCAGCATTCCTGGTCGTGATCTGGGCCTGATCTGCAGCCGGGAATCCTCTTTCGCGAACTTCAGCGCGGCGAGAAAGTCAGCCGGTGTTGCCGATCAGCTCCACGCCGCTGCCGTTCCACCGGAACTTGACGACGCTGTCGAGGCCGGGCATGCCGCTGGAGTACTGCAGCGCGACCGTGTCGCCGGTGGTCTGCGAGCTGTCCAGGCCGTTGAAGCCGTAGGTGTCGGGTACGCCGGTCGGGATGAACTTGCCGAGATGGAACATCACCGCCCGGGTGTTCGGGTTCTCGGAGTTGGTGTTGGCCTTGACGATGACGGCCGACAACTGGGCGCACTCGTTGTAGTTGCCGGCCATCGGCTCGGCCCGCCACCCCTGGCCGCTGCGTGGGTCGGGGGGAAGCTCGGAGACGGCCCGGGCCACCTCGGGGGCGGCCAGGTTCACCGCACACGGGTCGTCGGCGGGCGCGGTGCCCGGGACGGCGGTGTCGATCGTCGGGGGCGGCGCAGGGGCGTCGGCCTGCGTCGGGGACGGCGCCGTTGGTCCCGGCGTCTTGGACACCGTCGAATCTCCCGATCCGCAGCCGGTGAGGGCCAGCAGCAGGGCGCCCGACGCCGCCACAATCACCGCCGTCCTCCGCACAACAGCGCACCGTACCCGACGCCCGACGGCGCCGAAGAAGGCGCGCGGCGGGAGAGCCGGCCGATTGGCACTAGACTTCACCCACGATGACGCCCTCTGACGAGGCGCCCGACAGTGACGATCTGGCCGGCGACCTGACCTTTGCTGACCTGCAGATTCACCCCGCGGTGCTGCAGGCCGTCGGTGACGTCGGCTACGAGTCGCCCTCACCGATCCAATCCGCCACCATCCCCGCGATGCTCGAGGGCTCTGATGTGGTGGGTCTCGCCCAGACCGGAACGGGGAAGACGGCCGCGTTCGCGATCCCGATCCTGTCGAAGATCGACACCGACAGCCGCGCCACCCAGGCGTTGGTGCTGGCCCCGACGCGGGAACTGGCACTGCAGGTCGCCGAGGCGTTCAGCCGCTACGGCGCGCATCTGCGGGTCAACGTGCTGCCCGTCTACGGCGGCAGCTCCTACGGACCCCAGTTGGCCGGACTCAAGCGCGGCGCGCAGATCGTGGTCGGCACCCCCGGGCGGGTCATCGACCATCTGGAGAAGGGCAGCCTGGACCTCTCGCACCTGGACTACCTGGTGCTCGACGAGGCCGACGAGATGCTGCAGATGGGTTTCGCCGAGGACGTGGAACGCATCCTCTCGGACACCCCGGAGTACAAGCAGGTCGCGCTGTTCTCGGCCACGATGCCGCCGGGCATCCGCAAGATCACCGCCAAGTATCTGCACGACCCGGTGGAGGTGACGGTCAAGTCGAAGACCCAGACCGCCGAGAACATCACCCAGCGCTACGTGCAGGTGGCCGGGCCGCGCAAGATGGATGCGCTGACGCGGCTGCTCGAGGTCGAGCCCTTCGAGGCGATGATCGTCTTCGTGCGCACCAAGCAGGCCACCGAAGAGGTGGCCGAGAAGCTGCGTGCCCGCGGGTTCTCGGCGGCCGCCATCAACGGCGACATCCCGCAGGCGGTGCGCGAGCGCACGATCAACTCGCTCAAGGACGGATCGATCGACATCCTGATCGCCACCGACGTCGCAGCGCGCGGGTTGGACGTCGAACGCATCTCTCATGTTCTGAACTACGACATCCCGCACGATCCCGAGTCCTATGTGCACCGCATCGGGCGGACCGGGCGCGCCGGGCGGTCGGGTACCGCGTTGCTGTTCGTCACGCCGCGCGAGCGTCACCTGCTCAACGCCATCGAGCGGGTGACCCGGCAGAAGCTGGTCGAATCGCAGCTGCCGTCGGTCGACGACGTCAACGAGAAACGGGTGGCCAAGTTCAGCGACTCGATCACCGCGGCGTTGTCGTCGCCGGGTATCGAGTTGTTCCGCAAGCTCATCGAGACCTACGAACGTGACCACGACGTGCCGATGGCCGACATTGCCGCCGCGCTGGCGCTGCAGAGCCGCGACGGCGAAGAGTTCCTGATGACCGAACCGCCGCCGGAGAAGAGGCGTGAGCGCGCTGATCGGCCGGCCCGCTCCGGCGAGCAACGCGGTCCGCGGGAGAGGCGCAGCGACCTGGCGACCTACCGGATCGCGGTCGGCAAGCGCCACAAGGTCGCTCCCGGCGCCATCGTCGGCGCGATCGCCAACGAGGGTGGGCTGCACCGCAGCGACTTCGGCCACATCTCGATCAGGCAGGATTACTCGCTGGTCGAGTTACCGGCCGAACTGTCCAGGAAGACGCTGAAGGCGCTCGAGCACACCAAGATCCAGGGCCAGTTCATCAACCTGCAAGCCGACCGCGGCCCCAAACCGCATCGGGGGAAGCCCAAGTCGAAGTGACGGTGCCGTCCAGGCCTGCCGGTGTCGACGATGTCGGCGGTCTGGAATCGGTGACCACTTCGCGGCGGGTCGCGTCGCTGACCGGAATCCGCGCGGTGGCAGCACTTCTGGTGGTGCTCACCCATGCCGCGTACACCACCGGGAAGTACCCGCAGGGCTACGTCGGTCTGGTGTACTCGCGCATGGAGATCGGAGTGCCGATCTTCTTCGTGCTGTCGGGCTTCCTGTTGTTCTCGCCGTGGGTGAACGCCGCTTTCGCCGGAAGCCCGGCGCCGTCGGTGCGCCGCTATGCCTGGCACCGGGTCCGACGCATCATGCCCGCCTATGTCGTCACCGTGGTCGCGGCCTACCTCGTCTACCACTTCCGGACGGCCGGACCCAACCCCGGCCACACCTGGGAGGGCCTGTTCCGCAACCTGACGCTCACCCAGATCTACACCGACGACTACCTGTATTCCTTTCTGCACCAAGGGCTGACGCAGATGTGGAGTCTGGCTGTCGAAGTCGCGTTCTATGTGGTGCTCCCGCTGCTGGCCTACCTGCTGCTCGTGGTGCTGTGCCGGCGGCGCTGGCGTCCAAGGCTGCTGTTGTCGGGGTTGGTGGTGCTGGCCCTGGTGTCTCCGGCCTGGCTGATGTTGGTGCACAGCGTGGACTGGCTGCCCGACGGGGCGCGGCTGTGGCTGCCCGGCTATCTGGCCTGGTTCGTCGGCGGGATGGCGCTCGCGGCGCTGCAGCCGATGGGGGTGCGCGCCTACGCGTGGGTGTGCGTGCCGCTGGCGGTGGCGTGCTACTTCATCGCGTCGACACCGATCGCGGGGGAGCCGACGACCTCGCCGGCCGAGTTGCGTGAGGCGCTGGCCAAGACCGCGTTCTATGCCGTGATCGCCACGTTGGTGGTGGCGCCGCTCGCGCTGGGGCCGCGCCGGGACGGGGGGACCGCGCGCGGCTGGTATGCCCGGCTGCTGGCCAGCCGCCCGATGGTCTTCCTCGGTGAGATCTCCTACGAGATCTTCCTCATTCACCTCATCACGATGGAGCTGGTGATGGTGGAGATCGTGCGCTACCCGATCTACACCGGATCGGTGTGGTGGCTGTTCGTGGGCACGATGGTGGTGACGATCCCACTGGCGTGGCTGCTGCACCGGTTCACCCGCGTCCGGGCCTGACGGCACCGCCCGCTCTCTCGTTGAGTTAGGTTAAGCTCGCCTAACAAATGCTGTGAGAATCGAGGTGCCATGACGGATACGAAGCAATCGCGCGGGTTCGCGGGCGCCGTGCTCAAGCTGCTCCGCGCGGGCGACTACGAGCTGACCGTCACCGGACGCACCCAGGTCAGCCCGCACTATGTACGGCTGAGCTTCGCCGCCGGCGGCTTGCTGGAAGACCGGTCGCCACATCCGACCCAGTGGATCAGGATGTGGTTCCCCGATGGCGACAAGCTGCACCAGCGCGGCTACACGCTGGTCAACCCCGACCCGGTCGCCGACACCGTCGAGATCGAGTTCGCGCTGCACGACGGGGTGGCCTCGCGCTGGGCCGAACAGGCGCAGCCGGGTGACACGATCGAGGTCACCGTGCTGGGCAGCCACTTCGCGCTGCCCGAACCACGTCCCGCCGGATACGTCATCATCGGTGACACCGCCTCGCTTCCGGCGATCAACTCGCTGCTCGCGGCGATCGGCGACGCGCCCGCGCGGGTCTTCCTCGAAGCCGCCCACGACGACGACAAACAACTTCCGGTGGCCCGCAACGCCGAGGTGACGTGGGTGGATCGGCGCGACGCCGGGGCGGCGCTGGTGCAGACCGTCGAAGCGGCCGCGTTCGACGCCGCCGACCACTTCGGGTGGGTCGCCTGTGACAACCGCACCACCCGCGCGGTCGCCAAGGTGCTGCGCGAGACCTACAAGATCCCCCGCAAGTCGATCAAGGCGCAGGCCTACTGGGTCGCCTGACAGACCGGCTGCACGAGGGCGCCGGGGCTGCCGGGCTCACGGAAGCGCCTGTCGGCTCGGCAACATGATCGGCACGACGAACTCCTCGAGCATGGCCCGCTCGTCGGCGTCGTCGTGTCCGGGAAACAGCATCAACGACGTCATCACCCGCACCAGCCAGCGGGCGCGGTGGCCGACCGCGGCCGGATTGTCCCCGTCGGAACCCAGTGAGATCACGAACGCCTCGGTCAGCGCTTTGATCACTTCGGAGTTCTCGGCCATCTCCGCGCCGATCGGGCGTTGGGTGGTGGCGAACCACGACGTCAGCGCCGGGCTTTCGCGCACGTTTCGCAACGACGCCAGGATGCCCTCGATGAGGCGCTCCCGCGGATCGGTGAGCGCGGTGATCTGCTCGGTCATCTCCTGGTACAGGCGGTAGCTCTCCCGGTGCACATAGGCGGTGTAGAGCGCCTCGCGGTTCTCGAAATAGCGATACAGCGTCGCCCGCGAACACCCTGCCGCTGAGGCGATCTCGTGCATGCCGACCGACGCCGCCTCCTTCTCGGCGAACAGTTCACCCGCGGCGTCCAGGATGCGGTCGGCGGCCACCTCGGTGCGGCGCGCCGCGAGCCAGTCGCCGGCCATCAGCCGGTCACCGTGAACGGGACCGACAGCGGGCGACGCACGTAACTGCCGTCGGACCAGACGATCTCGTCCTCGTCGACGGTGAATTCGGGAATCCGCGCCAGCAGTTCGGTCAACGCGACGCGGGACTGCATCCGGGCGGCCGCGGCGCCGAGGCAGTGGTGCGCGCCGTGGCTGAATGTCAGGATGTTGCGCGGCCGCCGGGTGACATCGAGTTCGCCGGCATCCGAGCCGTATTGGCGTTCGTCGCGGTTGGCCGAACCGTAGAGGAACATCGCTCGACGGCCCTCGGGGATGGTGACGTCACCGATGGTGACGTCGCGGGTGACGGTGCGGCCCAGCATCTGTACCGGCGAGGTCAGCCGCAGGAACTCGTCGACCGCGTCGGTGATCAGGCCGGGGTCCTCGACCAGCAGGCGTCGCTGGTCGGGGCGCTGGTGCAGCAGCTGGACCGACCCACCGAGCATGCCGGTCGTCGTGTCGTTGCCGCCGGTCACCATCGTGAACGTGAACGCCAGGATCGACAGCACCCCGGAGATGTCGCCGTCGGCGCCGACGCCGGCGGCAACCAGATGTGAGACCGTGTCGTCCTCGGGCTCGGTGCGCCGACGCTCGATCAGCGCGGTGAAATAGCCCATCATCTCGCCGAGTGCATCGCCGACTGTGCCGAGCGCGCCGCCGACGCCGCCCTCGGCGGTGCTGGCCGCCACGATCGCGTCGGTCCAGCCGTCGAACTTTCCGCGGTCCGCCTCCGGCACGCCCAGGTAGTGCGCCACCACCATCGACGGCAGCGGCTTGAACAGTTCCGCGACGATGTCCCCGCCGCCGTGGGCGCGCATGCGCTCGATGCGCTCGACGACGAACTCGCGGACCTTCGGTTCGACGGCTTCCACCTGGCGCGGGGTGAAGCCGCGGGAGACCAGCTTGCGGAACTCGGTGTGTACCGGAGGATCCTGCATGACCATCGGCGGGTTGTCCGCCAACCCGATCAGGTCCAGCTCGCCGTAGTTGACCGTCAGGCCTTTCGCCGACGAGAACGTTTCGTGGTCACGAGCGGCGGCCCAGATGTCGGCGTGCCGGGACAGCACGTAGTAGTCGTTTTCGGGGTGGGTATCGGGGACCACGTGATGGACGGGGTCATGGTCGCGCAGCGCGCGGTACATCGGCCACGGGTTCGGCCAGGTGCTGGCATCGGCGAGCTGGAACCGCGCCGGGGAGTCTTGAGACAACATCGCTGTCATGTCTTATGGGTACGACATGTAGCGCATGTGTGTCAATAGCGGTGACCAGATCGCCGCCAACCGGGCGGGGGACTCAGATTGCGGCGCCCGGGTTCAGGATGCCCTCCGGGTCGAGTGCCTGCTTGATCCGCCGATTCAGCTCCATCGCCTCCGGGCCCAGCTGACCCGCCAGCCAGGGGCGCTTGAGCCGCCCGACCCCGTGTTCGCCGGTGATGGTGCCGCCCAGTCCGACCGCGACATCCATGATCTCGCCGAATGCGAGCTGCGCGCGCTGCTCCATGGCGGCGTCGGCGGGGTCGTAGACGATCAGCGGGTGCGTGTTGCCGTCCCCGGCGTGCGCGATCACCGAGATCACCAGGTCGTGGTTGGCGGCGATCTTGGCCACCCCGCTGACCAGTTCAGCCAGCGCCGGAAGCGGCACCCCGACATCTTCGAGCAGCAACGACCCCTTGGCCTCCACAGCGGGGATCGCGAACCGGCGCGCGGCCACGAAGGCCTCGCCCTCATCCGGATCAGAGGTCGAAAACGTCTCGGTCGCACCGTGTTCGGTGAACGTCGCGGCCATGAACGCGGCGTCCTCGGCGCCGGCGGGCCCGCGATCGTCGCTCGCGGCGACCATCATCGCGGCCGCGTGGCGATCCAGCCCCATGCGGAGCTTGTCCTCGACTGCGTTGATCGCGACCGAATCCATGAACTCCAGCATCGAGGGCCGGATCCGGCCGGTGATCGCGACGACCGCGTTGGCCGCAGCCTCCACCGAGTCGAACGTGGCCACCACCGTGCAGGCCGACTGTTGGGCGGGCAGCAGTTTGAGCGTGACCTCGGTGACCACCCCCAGAGTGCCTTCGCTGCCGACGAACAGCTTGGTCAGCGACAGCCCGGCCACGTCCTTCAACCGTGGCCCGCCCAGACGCACCGCGGTGCCGTCGGCCAGCACCACCTGAAGCCCGAGCACGTAATCGGTGGTGACCCCGTACTTGACGCAGCACAGCCCGCCGGCGTTGGTGGCGATGTTGCCGCCGATGCTGCAGATTTCGAACGACGACGGGTCCGGCGGGTACCACAGGCCGTACTCGGCCACCGTCTTCTTCACCTCGGCATTGAGCAAGCCGGGTTGCACCACCGCGGTGCGCGTGACCGGGTCGACGGAGATGTCCCGCATCTTCTCGGTGGACAGCACGATGCCGCCGTCGAGCGCGGTCGCACCGCCGGACAGGCCGGTGCCCATGCCGCGGGGGACCACCGCGACGCGATGGGCGCTGGCCCAGCGCAGCACGGCCTGCACCTCGTCGGTCCGCCGCGGACGGACCACCGCCATCGGTGTTCCCGCCGACGGATCAGCGGCGCGGTCGTGCCGGTAGGACTCGAGAATGTCCGGATCGGTGACGACCGTGCCGTCGGGTAGCGCGGCGATCAATTCCTGCAACACGGACACAGCCGCCAGTCTAGAGAGCCGAGCGCGACGATTCGGTGTTACAGGGGTGTTACGGCTAGGGTTTGGCGCATGCGGGACAGCGTCGTCTTCGCCCAGGTGAAGTCATTGAAACGGAAGCGCCACGCAGCGCATCTGTCGGGCACCGCGCTCGAGATCCATGTGCGGGCCGCGGCCGACAGCGCCGGCACGGCGTATCCGGCGTTCGTCGCCGACGAGCGCCTGGATGCGATCGCGCCCGGGCCCGTCACCACCATGGCCGCCCTCGAGCTGTGCCTGGTCGGTCTGTGGTACCGCGCGACCGACGGTTACGTGATCGCCGACCTCGATCTGGTCGAGCGGTTCGGCGAGCCGACCGGCCGGCGCTGGCTGCGGGCGGTCGGCGGATTCCTCAGGGAATACCTGAGCCCGCTGTAGCGTCCGGCGCGGCCGGTTGGGTGTCGAGGTCGCGCAGCGCAGGCAGGAACACCGCGACCACCCCCAACGCCAGCATCGGCAGCGACAGCGCCAGAAACGTCACGTGCAGCCCGGCCCCATCGGCCAATGGCCCGGCCAGGATCAGTCCCAGCGGGCCCGCGGCGTAGGCCAGTGACCCCATCACGCCGACAACGCGTCCCCGCAGGTGCGCGGGTGCACGAGTTTGCATTACGTAGTTGTAGATCGGCGCGATCGGACCGTAGACGAATCCGACCAGCGCACACAGCACCAGGATCACCGGCAGCGGCGGCAGGAACGCGATGACCGTCATCGCCGCGCCCAGGGTGATCACCGCGATCAACATGACGGTGCGGCGCTTCATGAGCTTCGCCATCACCGCGTACCCGAGCGCGCCCACCAGACCGCCGATGCTCAGCGCCATCAACACCCAGCCGAGCTGGGCGGGCTCGTCACGGTCGGTGAAGTACTTGGGGAACAGCACGCTTTCCATCGGCATGTAGAGCCCGGTGGCCACCAGATCCACGACCGCCAGCGTGCGCAGCACCCGGTTGTGCCACACGAAGCGCAACCCTTCGAGGATGCCGGCCCACACACTGCCCGTCAGCGCCGAGCGATCCGGAATGCCCGCACCCTCCAAGCGCAGCACCGAGATCGCCGCGATGGACAGCACGAACGTGCCCGCCGTCACCCACATCGTGTTGATGCCGCCCAGCGTCGCGATCAGCAGGCCGCCGATCCCCGGCCCGACGATGTAGGCCAGGTTGAACACCGCCTCGAAGTAGCTGTTGGCCCGGTCCAGGGACCAGCCGGCCCGCGCGGCGGCTTCGGGCAGCATCGTTTCGCGCGCGGTCATGCCCGCCGGATCGAACAACGCGCCCAGGGCGGCCAGCACGGCCAGCACCGCCACGTTGACGACGTCGGCGCCGAACAGCAACGCGAGCACCGGCACGGCGACCACCGACAGCGCCGACAGCGCGTCCGAGATCATCGACACCCGCCGCCGGCCCAGATAGTCGACCGCCGCGCCGGCGATCAGCGTCGCGGCCAGCAGCGGCAACGTCCCGGCCATCGCCACGATCGACGCGTCCAGGGCCGAGCCGGTGCGCTGCAGCACCAACCACGGGAACACCACGATCGAGATGCCGTTGCCCGTGCCCGCCATCAGCGCGGCGAACAGGATCAGCAGCAGAGGACCGCGCCTGCTCAACGGCGCATCGCGTGGGGTCATGGCGTATCGACGGGAATCTAGCAGCGCAGCGGGCGCCGCCACCACCGGTTTTCATGCGGCTCCGCCGGTGCTTGGCGGCGTCGTCGGGGTCGCGCCCCGCCGCCGCCTGCTTTCCGGTGGCGCCGCCAGCCCGGCCTACGGCTGCCGGCTTGGGGCTGCCAGCTTTTACCTACGGCCGGCGGCTTTTACCTACGGCCGCCAGCTTGAACCTCCGGCCGGCGGCCCGGACCTACGGCCGCCAGCTTGAACCTCCGGCCGGCGGCCCGGACCTACGGCCGCCAGCTTGAACCTCCGGCCGGCCGCCAGCTGCGAGGGCTCGCCAGTACCCGGGGGCTCGCCGAGTGTGAGCTCCGTGCGAAAAAGCGGCCTGGATTTCGCAGAGGATTCACGCTCGGCGCGGCGCGGCTGGCCGCGGCCGCCTCGGCCGGCAGCCGCGGTGACCGCGACGGCCAGCGCGGTGACCGCCATGGCCCGCCGCGACCGCCGCCGAGAGCGCTACCAGGCCGCGTCGACGTTGGCGGCGATCTGATCGGCCAGTCTGCGGGCCGTATCACCGGGATTGGCGCTGCAGGTGTTGACGTCGATGATGATGTTGTTGCGCTGCATCAACGCCCGCCCGCAGGCCCATCCCGGAGCCGCGGCCTCGGTGTAGACGGCGTTCGCTGTCAGCGCGCCGTCGGCGTTGGCCATGTGGGTGACGGTCCACTGCGATCCACTCTGGGTGTGGGTGTAGTTCTGGCAGGCGGGCCACCGCTCGGCGGAGACGTCGAAGAACTCGGCGGCCTTCTCCAGATACGGGAACAGCACGACTGCCTGCTTCGCGTAGTGGGCGAAGTCGTCTCCGTCGTTGAGGCTCTCGTCTCGTTCGGCGCGAAATCCGCTGTCTGCGTAAACCTGCGCTTCGGCGGCGCCGTCGATCGCCAGACATTCCGGCGGCGACATGATCGCGCTGTGGTCGGTCATCGCGTCATTCGACTCGGTCACTGTCATCGCAGGTGTACCCATCACGGCGGCTACCTGCTCCGGTGGCAGCAGCAGTCCGCCCAGCTCCCGCTCGACGAGGGGACGTGGGATCGTCGTTCGCGTCGGTGTCACCGTGTCGGCGCTACTGATCGTGTTGCCACAGCCGGCGACGAGAAGGCAGAGGCCCGCGATCGCGGCGGTCGACAGTCGCATGTGTGTTCCCCAATCAGCCTGATCGCCCGGCGCCCCCGCCGGAACAACGAAAAGCCTGGAGATCAATGGTGCGCCAACGGTCTCGCCCCGACGCCGAGGACCACGGCGTTTCGTGGTAACGATGAACGGTGCTTCTTGGTAACAAATGATGGGTCGCTCCTCGGATACCGCCGGAGCCGCGTTGCCCCATCCCCGCACCGGCCGGCTGTTCACCTCCCCGGTACGGCCCGGCTCGGGCTGGCCGGGGGACCCGGCGACCGCGCGTACGGCCGTCGCTGCCGAGCCCGCCGAGGTGGCTGAGCTGGCCGCATCCACCAGAACCGTCGCCCAGCTCGATGCGCGGGTATCGGTCTGTCGGGCGTGCCCACGGCTGGTGACCTGGCGTGAGGACGTCGCGGTCGGTAAGCGCAAGGCCTACGCCGACGAACCGTACTGGGGCCGTCCGGCGACCGGACTCGGTTCGGTGCGTCCGTCGGTGTGGGTGCTCGGCCTGGCGCCCGCGGCACACGGCGCCAACCGCACCGGCCGGGTCTTCACCGGGGACCGCTCCGGTGACTTCCTGTTCGCTTCGCTGTATCGCAGTGGTCTGGCCAATCAGCCGACCGCTGCCGACAGCGCAGATGGCTTGACACTCAATGACGTTCGGGTGGTGGCTGCGGTGCGATGCGCCCCTCCGGCCAACGCGCCCGAGCCCGCCGAGCGGGCGACGTGTGCGCCCTGGCTGGATGCCGAGTGGCGGCTGACCGGCGCGTCGGCGCAGGTGATCGTCGCGCTCGGCGGCTTCGCCTGGCAGTCGGCGCTGGCGCTGATCCGTCGGGCCGGCGGTGTGGTGCCCACACCCGTGCCGCGGTTCGGGCACGGCGCACTGACGACGGTGACGGTGCCCGGACGCTCCGGTCGCGAGGTGCGCGAGCTGTCCTTGCTGGGTTGTTTCCATCCCAGCCAGCAGAACACCTTCACCGGGCGGTTGACTCCGGCGATGATGGACGACATCTTCGCCACTGCTCTGCGGATCGGGCGCGCACAGTGACGCTCAGTGTCGCATTGCGCGCCCGATTCACCGGGAACACGGGTGCGGCCGCGTGGCGTTGACCGAGTAATGCGTCTCTCCGTTCTCGATCTCGTCCCCGTCCGCACCGACCAGAGCACCTCGGATGCGGTGGCTGCGACGACGCTGCTGGCCCAGACCGCCGACCAGCTCGGTTACACGCGGTACTGGCTGGCCGAACACCACAACATGCCCGCGGTGGCCGCGACGAGCCCGCCGGTGCTGATCGCCCACCTGGCCGCCCACACCTCGACGATGCGGCTCGGTTCGGGCGGGGTGATGCTGCCCAATCACGCGCCGCTGGCGGTGGCGGAACAGTTCGCGCTGCTCGAAGCCGCCCATCCCGGGCGCATCGATCTGGGCATCGGGCGCGCACCGGGCTCAGATCCGGTGACGTCGATGGCGCTGCGCGGTGCTGCGGGCCGTGACGACCGTGACATCGAGGCGTTCCCGTCCTACCTCGACGACGTGGTGGCGCTGATGAGCAGCGCCGGGGTGCGGGTGCCTCTGCCCCGGGACCTGATGCGGGAGAACTACATCCTCAAGGCCACCCCCGCGGCGGTCACCGAACCCAAGCTGTGGCTGCTCGGCTCGTCCATGTACTCGGCGCATCTCGCCGCGGCCAAGGGCCTGCCCTACGTGTTCGCCCACCACTTCTCCGGCCAGGGCACCGAGGAGGCCTTGCAGACCTACCGAGACGAATTCCGCCCCAGTGACCTGGCGGCCGAACCGCTGACGTTCCTGACGGTCAATGCCGCCGTCGCCGACACCGCCGCGGAGGCGGAGCGGTTGCTGCTGCCGAACCTGCAGATGATGGCGCGGCTGCGCACCGGGCAGCCGCTGGGCCCGCTGAACCTGGTCGAGGACGCCGAGGCCCGGCAGCTCAGTCCGCGCGAATTGGCGGTGGTCGACGCGGGTCGGCGCCAGGCCGTCGTCGGCGCGCCGGCCGAGGCCGCCGATCAACTGCGGGCGCTGGCCGAGCGGTTCGGGGTGGACGAGGTGATGGTCAACCCGGTGGCGGCCGCGTTCCGTGGCACCGACCCGGACACCGCCCCGGCGCGGGAGACGACGCTGGAGCTGCTGGCCAAGGAGCTCTTCTAAGACCCGCTCGATCGGGGTGTCAACCGCACAATGGGGATCGGCCGCGTCGTGCGCTTCTGATAACCGTTGTAGCGGTTGGAGTTCTGTTCGTTGACCTTGTCCCACATGCGCGCGTAGTCGGGATCGTCGGGCAGTACCGGCTTGGCGGTGACGGGGACCCGCTGCGGACCGATGTTGACCTCGATGTCCGGGTGGGCCTTGAGGTTGTGATACCAGCCCGGGGCCTTGGGGTCGCCGCCCTTGGAGGCGACGACGAGGTAGTCGCCTCGATCGGGGAAGTACGACAGCGTGTTGGTGCGCTGCTTGCCGGTCTTGGCGCCGACGGTGTGCAGCAGCAGGCTGGGCGGCACGCCGGGCAGCGGGATGCGGTGCCCGATGCGGCCGTTGCTCTTCTTGTAGAGCGTGTCATGCAGCATCAGCATCCGGACGCCGATGTTCTGTTCGAGCCAGCGCGTGATGTTCAAGGGTCACTCCTTCTCGTCGGCGTCGATCCGCGCCAGGGCCTCGCGCAGCAGTCGGCCGGTCTGTTCCCGGTCGGGGTCACGGCGCACCAGCATGCCTTTGGCGAACTTCAGTTTGTCACCGTCGCGGCGCGGAACCACGTGCAGATGAATGTGGAACACACTCTGAAAAGCGGCTTTACCATCGTTGATGGCGATGTTGTTGCCGTCGGCGTGCAGCCCGGATGCGCGCGCGGCCTTGGCGATGCGTTGCCCGATGGTGGTCATGGTCGCCACGGTGTGCGGCGGGGTGTCGGTCAGGTCGACGGTGTGGCGCTTGGGGATCACCAGCGTGTGTCCCTGCGTGAACGGCCTGATGTCGAGGATGGCGAGGTGCTCGTCGTCCTCCCAGATCCGGACGGCTGGGGCGTCGCCGGCGACGATGGCGCAGAACACGCAGGACATTCCGCCACCGTAGCCGGTCATCCGGTGAGCGCCGCTCGCCAGGCGGCGAGCTTGGCCGAAAACGCCGCGGTGTGCGCCGGGCTGGTCGACGGGAGTCGCTGGCCGGGTGGGTGGGGGAGTGCGACGAGGCGCCGGTAGTTCTTCTCCGCGGCAGCGCCGTTGAAGCAGATCCGGGTGATGGTGGGGTGGCCGGCGAAGAACCGGCCGAAGTCGTTGGCCGTCATGCTGTCCGGTTCCACGGAGGTGTCCAGGCTGCCGACCCGGCGGCAGGATCGCAGCACGTCCCACACCGCGACCCCGGCGCCGGTGAGTGCGTCGACCCGCTCGGGATACGGTGCGGCCGCGTCGAAGCCGTACAGCTCGGCGGTGATCGCCCAGAACGCGTTGCGGGGGTGCGCGTAGTACTGCTGGTCCTGCAGCGACCGCACACCGGGCATGTTGCCCAGGATCAGGTCCCGCGCCCCGGTGGCGACCAGCGGGGCGAAGCTGTTCAGGATCGGTGAGGCCATCGCTCCTGTGTAGCGCACCCACGTAGGTTGGGCACGTGACCGACCATGGGGATCTCGAGGCGTCCGGGCTGCTCGACGGGCTGGACGGGCAGGCGCGCGTCGAGCGCGCCGAGCTGATCAGCTGGCTCCTCGACCAGGGGGTGGCCCTCGACCAGATCCGCGGCAATTCGGCGCCGATGCTGCTCGCTTCCCGGCGGATCATCGGTGACGACGGCGAATACGTCTCGGCCCGCCAGGCCGCCGAGAAATTTAACGTGGACGTCGAGTTGTTCGTCCGGATCCAGCGCGCCATGGGTCTGCCGCGGGTCGACGACCCCGATGCCGCGGTGTTCCTGCGCGCCGACGCGGAGGCGGCGAAGTTCACCCGCGACTTCCTCGACGCCGGGATCGACCCCGACGAACTGGTCCAGATCACCCGGCTGCTCGGTGACGGTCTGGCCAGGGCGGCCGAGGCGATGCGGTACGCCACGCTGGCCGCGGTGATCCGGCCCGGGGCCACGGAATTGGAGATCGCCCAGGCGTCGGCGGCTTTGGTGACCAACCTGGCGCCGCTGCTCGGACCGATGATCCAGGACATGCTGCAGCTGCAGCTGCGGCATGCCATCGAGACGGAGGCCGTCAACGCCGTCGAA
This sequence comes from Mycobacterium sp. G7A2, assembly GCF_041902445.1. Taxonomy (NCBI): domain Bacteria; kingdom Bacillati; phylum Actinomycetota; class Actinomycetes; order Mycobacteriales; family Mycobacteriaceae; genus Mycobacterium; species Mycobacterium sp. G7A2. The sequence goes on from NZ_CP169251.1 coordinate 1,817,283, forward strand.
CGCGCCGAGGGTCAGCACCTGCCAGGTGCCCGGCAGGTGACGATCGGGTTCGCGGATCTGGTCGGGTTCACCCGGCTGGGCGAGAAGGTGCCGCCGGAGGATCTGGAGCGCCTTGCGCAACGCCTGGCCGACCTGACGCGGGAGGTGGCGACCGCGCCGGTCCGATTCGTCAAGACCATCGGCGATGAGGTGATGATGGTCAGCCCGGAGCCCGCTGCGCTGCTCGACGCCGTGCTGCAGCTGGTCGAGGTGACCAACGGCGACGACGACTTTCCCAGCCTGCGGGCCGGGGTGGCCAGCGGCATGGCGGTGAGCCGGGAAGGGGACTGGTTCGGCAGCCCCGTCAACCTCGCGGCCCGGGTGACCGGTGCCGCCCGACCGGGCTCGGTGCTGGTGGCCGAACCGGCCCGCGAGGCGATCGGCGACGACGACCGCTTCACCTGGTCGTTCGCCGGGGCCAGGCATCTCAAGGGCATCAAGTCGGATGTGAAGCTGTTCCGGGCGCGCCGGGCCGGCTCAGCGTGACGGGCTGAACGTCCGCAGGCGCAGGCTGTTGCTGACCACGAACACCGAGCTGAACGCCATGGCCGCGCCGGCGATCATCGGATTCAGCAGTCCCGCCGCCGCCAACGGCAGCGCGGCGACGTTGTAGGCGAACGCCCAGAACAGGTTGCCCTTGATGGTGCTCAACGTCCTTCGGGACAGCCGGATGGCGTCGGGCACCGCGCGCAGGTCGTCGCTGACCAACGTCAGGTCGCTGGCCTCGATGGCGACGTCGGTCCCGCCGCCCATCGCCAGGCCGAGGTCGGCCTGCGCCAGCGCCGCCGCGTCGTTGACCCCGTCTCCGACCATGGCGACCACCCTGCCCTCGTGCTGCAGCCGGACGACCGTGTCGACCTTGTCCTGCGGCAGCACGCCGGCCACCACCTCATCGATGCCGACCTGTCGGGCCACCCTCCGCGCGACCGCCTCGTTGTCACCGGTCACCATGATCGGTGTCAGGCCAAGTCTTTTCAGCAGCGACACCGCCTCCGCAGAGGTCTCTTTGACGGCATCGGCCACCATCACAAGACCGCGAGCCTGGCCGTCCCAGCCGACGGCGACGACTGTTCGCCCGTCCCGCTCGGCGCGCTGCGCCGCGTCGGCCAGCTGTTCGGGGATGTCGTAGGCGCGCTCGGTGAGTAGTCGTAGACGACCCACCAGGACGGCGCGGCCGTCGAGGACGCCTTCGACACCCATTCCGCGCAGGTTCGAAAAGCCTTGTGCTGTGGGCAGTTCTCCGAGCTCGGTGCGGGCGCCGGCGGTGATGGCCCGGGCGATGGGATGTTCCGACGAACTCTCCAGCGCCCCGGCGACCCGCAGCACCTCGTCGCGGCTTTCGCCGTCGGCGGCGGTGACGCCGGCCAGCGTCATGGTGCCGGTGGTGACGGTCCCGGTCTTGTCGACGACCACGGTGTCCACCCGCCGCGTCGACTCCAGGATCTCGGGCCCCTTGATGACGATGCCCAACTGCGCGCCGCGCCCGGTTCCGACCATCAACGCGGTCGGGGTGGCGAGCCCGAGCGCGCAGGGGCACGCGATGATCAGCACCGCGACGGCCGCGGTGAACGCCGTCGACACGGCGGCGCCCGAGACGATCCAGAACCCCAGAGTGGCCACCGCGAGAGCGATGACGACCGGCACGAAGACACCCGAGATCCGGTCGGCGAGCCGTTGGGCCGGGGCCTTGCCGTTCTGCGCCTGCTCGACCAGCCGGGCCATCTGCGCCAGTTGCGTTTCGGAGCCCACCCGCTCGGCTCGGACCACCAGGACGCCGTCCACGTTGACTGTCGCGCCCACCACCTGGTCGCCGACCGACACCTCCACCGGGACCGATTCCCCGGTCAGCATCGACGTGTCCACCGTCGAAGAGCCTTCGACGACGACGCCGTCGGCGGCCACCTTCTCGCCGGGCCGGACCACGAATTCGTCACCGGTGCTGAGCAATTCGATGGGTATGCGCTGTTCGCCGTCGGGCCTGCGCACCGAGACGGTTTTGGCGCCCATCTGCAGCAGGGCGCGTAACGCGTCCCCGGCGCGGCGTTTGGCCCGTGCCTCGAAGTAGCGGCCCGCGAGGATGAACGTCGTCACCCCGGCGGCGACCTCCAGGTAGATGTTGGCGCTGCCGTCGGTGTGTTCGACGGTGAACTCGAAGGCATGGGTCATCCCGGTGTGCCCCGCCGTGCCCCAGAACAGTGCGTAGAGCGACCACCCGAAGGCGGCCAGGGTGCCTAGGGAGATCAGCGTGTCCATCGTCGCTGCCCGGTGCCTCAGATTCGTCCACGCCGCGACGTGGAACGGCCAGGCACCCCACACGACCACCGGGGCGGCCAGCGTCAGCGACAACCATTGCCAGTTCGGGAACTGCAGCGCCGGCACCATCGCCATGGCGATCACGGGTACCGACAGCGCAAGGCAGATCAACAGGCGCCGGCGCAGCGCCGCCGACGCATCCTCGGCCTGCGGCTGGTCGTCGGCCTCGGCCTCGGGGAGGGTGGCCCGGTAGCCGGCGGCCTCGACGGTGGCGACGAGGTCCCGCGCGGTGACGTGGTCGCCGAGTTCGACCCGGGCCTTCTCGGTGGCGAAGTTGACCGAGGCGCTGACACCGTCGAGCCTGTTGAGCTTCTTCTCGATGCGGGAAGCGCACGACGCACAGGTCATGCCGCCGATCGACAGTTCAACGGTGCTCATGGCGTCGCTCAGTTCGCCAGCTCGTAGCCGGCTTCTTCGACGGCGTCGCGGAGGGTGGCGTCGTCGACGGGGGAGTCACTGCCGATGGTGACCTTCCCGTCGGACAGGTCGATGTCGACGTCGACGACGCCGGGGATGCTGGTGAGTTCGGCCCGCACGGCCGATGCGCAGGCATCGCAGCTCATGCCGGTCACGGTGATGGTCGTGGTGCTCATGGCGGTCCTCTCGGTCGTAGACTGCAGCGTCGCTGACGTCCTGTGTACCATACCCCCCTAGGGTACTTAGGAAACGTCCCCGTCGGCGCCCCGCTCCGGGCGTGACAGCATCACGGCATGCGGATCCTCGTACAGCGCGTCACGTCGGCGCGTGTTTCCGTCTCCGGTGACGTGGTCGGGGAGATCCACCCCGACGGGCAGGGTCTGCTGGCGCTGGTAGGCGTGACCCATACCGACGACGCCGACAAGGCCCGCCGACTCGCGGAAAAGCTCTGGCAACTCAGGATTCTCGCCGACGAGAAGTCGGCGAGTGACACCGCGGCGCCGATCCTGGTGGTCAGCCAGTTCACGCTCTACGCCAACACCGCCAAGGGGCGCCGGCCCACGTGGAACGCGGCCGCGCCGGGCGCGGTCGCCGAGCCGTTGGTGCAGACCTTCGCCGACGCGCTGAGCGCGCTGGGCGCACAGGTGCAGACGGGCGTGTTCGGCGCGGACATGCAGGTCGAGCTCGTCAATGACGGCCCCGTGACCGTCCTGCTGGAACTGTGACTACTGGGCCGCGGTGACCGGGAAGCCTTCGGAGGGCTGCACGATGACGAACCCGTTGCCGTGGAAGGCGACCTGCAGCGCCTCTCCGGAGCCGCGGCCGATGAGCGCACCCGCTTTGAAGCTGGTCTTCAGTTGCGTCTGCAGGTTCGCCGACCACGCGACCACCGCGTTGGTGTCGGCGTAGGTGGGCGCCTCGGCGGTGTTGAGCACCACTGGCGGGCCGTCGGTGGTGATGGCCACCCACCCGGTGCCGCGCAACGTGGTGTTGAACAATCCGCCGGTGGCGATGCTGCCACCTTTGACCCGCTCGATGTTCCAGTCCAGGTTGGCCGAGAAGGCCAGCACGTTCTTGCCGCTGATCGACAGGCCGGAGTTGGTCAGGTTCAGCATGTGCACGTCGTAGCCGAACTCGGCCAAGAACACATCGCCCTGCCCCGAGCACCGCATCAGGGGTAGACCCTCGCCGGTCAGTGCCTTCTTCAGGAACTTCGAGGCCCCTCCGCCCTCGAAGGCGAAGTCGACGTTGCCCTGGTAGGCCACCATCGAGCCCTGCCTGGCCATGAACGGCTCACCGAGGCGAACGCGCAGCAGCTTGGCGTTCTGGTTCGCGATCGGCTTGGCCTCTTTCTCGCTGAACCGCCCGTCGACGAGGTCGCCGGAGATACCGGCGAAGCCGTCGCCGCCGGGCACGGCCTGAGCCTGGTCGCTGGGCTGCTGGCCGTGCTCCGGCTGGGCGTGGCGCGCAGACCCCTGTTGCTGGGCCGGCGGCGGGCCGAGCGGAGCCTGGTGCACCTGACCCTGGTGGGAGACCTGGTCGGTCCACCGCTGACCGTCGAACCACCGGTAATCGAATCGACCCTCCGGGTCGGGCTGCCAACTGCCTTGTCCGGGTCCTGTCACCGCCGCCTCCTTGACGTGTCTGGCCGATTGCCACCCTATGCGGTGGGGGACGGCTGCAGGCACCCCTTGAGGGCGGCGCTGACCGCTGTTTCGCTGGTGGCGAACCGCTCCGCACCTGCGCTGCAACGATGTAAGTATGTAATCATGAAACATCATTCCCCCCACCGCAGAGCAGGCCGCGCCGGCGGCTGGCAGCAGGCCGACCAGCCGGACGCAAGCGACGCCGCTGACTGGTTCGCCGGTCGTATGCCCGAACACTGGTTCACCGGCGACCCGGAGGTGACCGTCGACCGGGAGGAGATCACCGTCATCGGGCGCCTTCCCGAGGTCGACGGCGACGCCGGCGAGACGGAAGCCCACGCCTCCGGGCGGGCCGCCCGGTTCCGGGAGCAGACCCGCGCCGAGCGCATGCAGATCGCCGATGAGGCTGAGGCCCGATACCGGCGCAAGGTCGCCTGGGGCGTCGATGTGGGTAGCGGAGAGCCCGAACGAATCCTGTTCACCCACATGGCCGTGCCGGTGATGACCCGGTTACGCCAGCCCGAACGCCAAGTGCTCGACACCCTCGTCGACGCCGGCGTGGCGCGCTCACGATCGGACGCATTGGCATGGTCGGTGCGCCTGGTCGGCGAGCACGCCGACGAATGGCTGGGCAAGCTGCGCGCCGCGATGCGTGAGGTGGACGACCTGCGCGCCCAGGGGCCCTCGGTCTGAGTCGCGCGCATCTGTCGGACTGAGACGCGACGAAACCGCACAGGCTCGTCGCGATCGCCACGGGGGAGCAGTCGGGCAAATGGCCGTGGCGGCCTGCCGACCTGATACGATGACCAGGAAGGGTTTCTGGTAAGCCGATCCAGAACCGTCATCGTTCTCGACATGATTCGCCGCGAGGCAGCACTTCTACCCGGCGTGCCCGCGATGTCTCCCACTTCTCGTTTGTCGACGTTCTGATACGTCGTTAGCAGTTGGCGTCGATGCCTGCTCTCCTGCGTCAGCTTCGAAACCGAATGGACTCTGCGCATGCGCGACTTCACCTGCCCAAAATGCGGCCAACACCTCACCTTCGAGAATTCTCTGTGCCTCTCGTGCGGAAGCAGGCTCGGATATTCCTCCGAGAAGGCGACGATGGTCCTGGTCGATGAGCAAGGTTCTTCCTTGTGTGCGAATTCGGCGATTGCGCAATGCAACTGGTTGCTCGACTCTCGGGGGGCCGCCGACGGCGGCGGACTGTGCGCGTCATGCCGGCTGACACGGACCCGGCCCCACGATTCCGACGTCGCTGGGATGGCCAGATTCGCCGTGGCCGAGACCGCCAAACGCCGGCTGGTCGCGGAGCTGATCGAGCTCAGGCTGCCTATCGTTGACCGCACGCAGGACCCGCGGTTCGGGTTGGCGTTCGACCTCTTGTCGAGCACCGGAGAAAAGGTCGTCACCGGTCACGAGGACGGGGTCGTCACCCTGGACCTGGCCGAAAGCGACGACGTGCGCCGCGAGGAGTTGCGTGTCGCCCTGGACGAGCCGTACCGGACGCTGCTCGGCCACTTTCGACATGAGACTGGGCACGCGTACTTTCACCGCCTGGTCGGCGGCTGGGTCGCACGCCGTTCCGAATTCGTCGCCCTCTTCGGTGACCCTGCTGACGACTACCAGGAGGCGCTCGACCGCCACTATGGAACCGGCCCGTCGCCTGACTGGTCGACACATCACGTGTCCTCCTATGCGTCGATGCATCCCGCCGAAGACTGGGCAGAGACGTTCGCGCACTACCTGCACATCCGGGATACGTTGGATACCGCGGCGTCATTCGGCCTGGCCCCGGCCGCCGCGGCATTCGATCTGCTTCACCTGGGCCCCAACCGTTTCGATACGCTCATCGGGATGTGGCTGCCCCTGGCGTGGTCGCTGAACATGATCAATCGTTCCATGGGGCGCGCGGACCTGTACCCTTTCGTGCTGCCACCGCCGGTCCTGGAAAAGATGCGCTTCGTTCACACCGTCATCGACGATGCCGTCGTGTTCACCGAAACGCAGCCCGTTACCGCGACATGCGATAACTCCTGAGCGCAATGTAATTCGTGTTCCGGACGGTCCATGGCTTCGCTCGTCGAAGCCAGAAGCGGGCCAACGTCGTGGCTCAGGGCCTGTCGGCGGAGCTGTCAGGACTCCACGACACTGCCCGTTCCGCGCCAGTCCCATGGCGCGGAATGGAATTGAGCAGACTGCTTGATCGGCCATACGGCCGGCGGTTCACCGCTGGGCCTGATCAGCGGTTCACCGCTGGGCCCGAATTAGCGGTTCACCGCTGTGTCATCCTCCAATACTCTCCCCGCTGCGCCAGCAACTCGGCATGGGTGCCGCGTTCGACGATCCGCCCCGACTCCATCACCAGAATCAGGTCGGCGTCGCGGATGGTCGAGAGCCGATGGGCGATGATGAAACTGGTCCGGTCCCGCCGCAACTGCGCCATCGCGTGCTGGATGAGCACCTCGGTGCGGGTGTCCACCGAGCTGGTCGCCTCGTCGAGGATCAGCAGCTGCGGCTGGGCCAGCACCGCGCGGGCGATGGTGATGAGCTGACGTTCGCCGACACTGATGTTCGCCCCACCATCGCTGACCTGGGTGTCGTAACCGTCGGGCAGCGTGTGCACGAACCGGTCCACATACGCCGCCTTCGCTGCGTCCACGACTTCGTCGTATCGGGCGTCGGGGCGGCCGTAGGCGATGTTGTCGTACACCGAGCCGGCGAACAGCCAGGCGTCCTGCAGCACCATGCCGATCTGTGAGCGCAGGGAGCTGCGGCTGACCGAGGTGATGTCCACGTTGTCGATCAGGATGCGGCCGGCGTCGACGTCGTAGAACCGCATGAGCAGGTTCACCAGCGTGGTCTTGCCCGCCCCGGTGGGGCCGACGATCGCGACGGTGGAGCCCGGCTCGGCCACCAGTGACAGGTGCTCGAGGACCGGGGCGCCGGGCAGGTAGCCGAAGGACACCTCGTCGAACTCGACGCGACCGCGCCGTGACGCACCCACCGCCGGCAGCGTCGCGGGGGGATCGGCCGGCTCCTCCTCGGCGTCGAGCAGATCGAAGACCCGCTCGGCGCTGGCGATGCCCGACTGCAACGTGTTGTACATGCCCGCGATCTGGGTCAGCGGCTGATTGAACTGCCGCACATACTGGATGAACGCCTGGATGCCGCCCAGCGTGATCTGGCCGGTGGCCACCTGCACACCGCCGACGACGGCGACCGCCACGTAGCTGATGTTGCCGACGAACACTGTCGCCGGGGACACCAGACCCGAGAGGAACTGCGCCCCGAAGCTGGCCCGGTAGACGTCGTCGTTGAGTTCGTCGAACTGCTCGATCGCGCCCGCGCGGTGCCCGTAGGTCTTCACCACGGTGAAACCGCTGTAGGTCTCCTCGATGTGGGCGTTGAGCCTGCCGGTGTTGGTCCACTGGTCGACGAACAGCGTGCGCGACCGTCGCGCGATCGAGCGGGTCACCCACAGCGACAGCGGCACGGTGACCACCGTCAGCAGCGTCAACAACGGCGAGATGGTCAGCATCATCACCAGCACCCCGAACACCGTCAGCACCGAGGTCAGCAGTTGGGTGATCGACATCGACAGGGACTGCTGCATGTTGTCCACGTCGTTGGTGACCCGGCTGAGCACCTCCCCGCGCTGGCGGGTGTCGAAATAGCGCAGCGGCAGGCGGTGCACCTTGTCCTCGACGTCGGCGCGCAACCGGGCGATGGTGCGCTGCACGACCACGTTCAACAGCCGCGCCTGCAGCCAGACCATCAGAGCGGCAACCACATACAACGCCAACGCCAACGCCAACGTCCGGGCGACGGCACCGAAGTCCACCCCCTGGCCGGGCACCACGTTCATGCCGGAGAGCAGGTCGGCGAACGTCGAATCGCCGCGTGCCCGCGCCGCCTCGATCGCCTGCTCCTTCGTCAGACCCGAGGGCAGCTGGCGGCCGATCACCCCGTTGAACAGCAGGTCGGTGGCATGCCCGAGGATACGAGGACCGATCACGCTCACCGCGATACCGCCGACGCCGAGCAGGATCACCGCGACGGTCAGACCGCGTTGCGGGGTCAGGCGTCTGAGCAGTCGCAACGCCGAACCCTTGAAGTCGCGGGAGCGGACCTGCGGCGGTTCGTTCATCCGCATCGGACGAGCCATCGGACCGCTCATCGTTCGCCCGCCGACACCGACTGCGAGTCGGCCAGCTCGCGGTAGGCCGCGCAACCGGCCAACAGCTCATCGTGGGTACCGGAGCCCACCACCGATCCATTGTCGACGACGACGATTTGATCCGCCGAGGAGACCGTCGAGATGCGCTGCGACACAATGATGACGGTGGCACCGGCGGCCGCGTCGGCCAGCGCGGCGCGCACCCGCGCGTCGGTGTGGACGTCCAGGGCGGAGAACGCGTCGTCGAACAGGTAGATCGCCGGACGTCGGATCACCGCCCGCGCGATCGCCAGGCGCTGACGCTGCCCGCCGGACAGACTCATCCCGCCCTGCGCGATCCGCATGTGCAGCCCGTCCGGGTGGGCGGCGACGAACTCCTCAGCGGCGGCGACCCGCAACGCCGCCCACATCTCGTCCTCGGTCGCATCGGCCTTGCCGAACAGCAGATTGTCGGCGACCGTCCCGGCGAACAGATACCCGCGCTGCGGCACCAGGCCGACCGAATGCCACAACTGGTCCAGGTCGATCTCGCGGACGTCGACTCCGTCGACGCGGACCGAGCCCGAGGTGACGTCGTAGAGCCGGCAGATCATCGCGATCAGCGTCGACTTCCCCGACCCCGTGGAGCCGACGACGGCGGTGGTCTCACCGGGCCGCGCTGTCAGCGAAACCCGCTGCAGCACCGGCCGGTCGGCGCCCTCGTAACGGAAGGTGGCGTCGTCGAACACGACCTCCCCGGCGATGTGCGACAGCGTGACCGGCTCGGCCGGGCTGGCCACCGCGGGGTGGGTGTCGAGCACCTCGGTGATGCGTTCGGCGCACACCGACGCGCGCGGAATGATCACCAGGATGAACGTGGCCATCAGCACCGCCATCAGGATCTGCATGAAGTAGGCCAGGAACGCGATCAGTGAACCGACCTGCATCTCGCCGGCATCGATGCGCAACCCGCCGAACCAGATCAGCGCCACGCTGGAGACGTTGATCACCAGCGTCGTGACCGGCAACATCAATGCCTGCCAGCGTCCCGCTTCCAGCGCTGTGCCGGCAAGGTCCTGGTTGGCCTCGGCGAAGCGGTTGCGCTCGAACGGTTCTCGTGCGAACGCCCGCACCACCCGCAGACCGGTGAGTTGTTCGCGCATCACCCGGTTGATGCCGTCGATCTGGCGTTGCAGGCGACGGAAGATCGGCAGCAGGTGCGACACGATCCAGTAGTTCGTCAGCGCCAGCACGGGCACGCTCACCACCAGCAGCCAGGACAGCCCGGCATTCTGGTGCACGGCCATCGCAATGCCGCCGATACCCATGATCGGCGCCGTGATGAGCATGGTGCAGGTCAACTGCACGAGCAGTTGAATCTGCTGCGCGTCGTTGGTGGTCCTGGTCAACAGTGACGGGGCACCGAATCGCGCCGTCTCCTCCGCTGAGAAGCCGGTGACATGCCGAAAAACCGCGGAGCGCAGATCCCGGCCCACCCCCATGGCCGCGCGGGAGCCGAAGTACACCGCGCCGACGGCGCACACCACCTGCAACGCGGTCACCCCGAGCATCAGCGCGCCGAGCTCCACGATGCGGCGCAGATCGCCTTGAGCCACTCCGTCGTCGATGATCGCGGCGTTGATCGTCGGCAGATACAGCGTCGCCAGCGTGCTGATGACCTGCAGCGTCGCCACCGTGGCGAGCAGCCCGCGGTAGGGCTGGACGTGTCGTCGCAGCAGGGCCCAGAGCATCCCGCTACTGTCGCACACGGTCACCGCCGCGAACCTGTTCGGCTGCCGCACCTGAGAATCGCATAAATCGGCAGGTCAGTCGGCATGTCGGTGGTCGGGGCATGGGGCTGCAGCTACAGTGCATGGCGTGACTCACCGCGACCGCAGATTCCGCCGCTCGGCGCAGCGTCTCGCCGTCGTTGCGGTTGCCGTCGTCCCGGTGCTGGCCGCGTGTTCGGATTCGGAGTCGCCCTCCCCGGAGGTGCCGACCACGGATGCGCCGCAGCAGGACGTGTCCCACGGTCCGTTCTTTCCCGAGTGCGGCGGCATCAGTGACGAACAGATGACCGAGCTGACGCAGGTGGCCGGCCTGGTGAACACGGCCAAGACGTCGGTGGGTTGTCAGTGGTTGGCCGGAGGCAGCATTCTGGGCCCGCACTTCTCGTTCACCTGGTTCCGGGGCAGCCCGATCGGCCGCGAGCGCAAGACGATGGAGTTGTCGCGCACCAGCGTCGAAGACATCACCATCGAAGGTCACGAAGGCTTCATGGGCATCAACGAGGACCCGACCATGGGTGTCAACCTGTGCGAGATCGGTATCCAGTTCGGCGACGACTTCATCGAATGGTCGATCAGCTACGCCCAGGAGCCGTTCCCGGACGCGTGCGACGTGGCCACCGAACTCACCCGCCAGTCGATTGTGAATTCCAAATGAGGGCGCGCAGAGCTGTCGCAGGTTTCGTCGCCGCGCTGGCCGGCCTGGTTGTGCTGACCGGTTGCACCCAGACCGTCGAGGGCTCCGCTGCCCGGGCGGGTGCGGGGGACGTGCCGCGCAACAACGACTCGCAGCGCCAGTACCCCAACCTGCTCAAGGAGTGCGACGTCCTCACCGAGGACATCCTCGCCGAGACTGTCGGCGCGGACCCGCTGGACATCCAGAGCACGTTCGTCGGCGCGGTGTGCCGGTGGCAGGCCGCCAATCCGGCCGGCCTGGTGGACATCACCCGGTTCTGGTTCGAGCTCGGCAGCCTCGACCATGAACGCCAGGTGTCCCAGGAACTCGGCTACGACATCGAAGACCGGTCGATCGCCGGTATCCAGTCGTTCGTGATGCGCCCCAACGATCCGAACGGCGCGTGCGGCGTGGCCAGTGACGCAGCCGGCGTGGTGGGCTGGTGGGTCAACCCGCAAGCGCCCGGCATCGACGCCTGCGGCATGGCGATCAAGCTGATGGAGTTGACGCTGGCCACCCGCGCCTGACTGGAGCCCGGTCTGATTGCGCGCTCGACGCGCCCGGTCTGACTGCGCGCTCAGCGCGCCCCGGTCTGACTGCGCGCTCAGCGTGCGATGTGAAAGTCGACGAGTTCCGCGCTCCTCAGCTCCAGCTCGGCCCAGGGACGGTTCGTCCGCAACACCGCGATCGCCGAGGTCGGGAACTTCTCCAGGATCGCCTCCGCGGTGGCGCTCCTGCTCGACTCCTCGTCGGCGAGTCCGAGCGCGAGCCCGGACATCACCGGTTCGTGTCCCACCACCAGCAGGGTCGACGGATCGCTCGCCGCGTCGCCGAAGCGTGCAGCGACGCCGTTGATCTCGTCGATGACGATGCCGGGAGACGAATCGTAGATGCGGTCGACGTAGTGCACCGGCGCGTCGATACCGGTGCGTTCCAAGGTCTGGCGGGTTCGCGTCGCCGTCGAACACAGCACGGCGTCGACCGGGCTGACGCTGGTCCTGATCCAGTCTCCGACCAGCGCGGCCTCGCGGATCCCGCGGTCCGCCAGCGGGCGATCGTGGTCGGCGACTCCGGAGGGGTAGTCCGACTTGGCGTGTCGAAGCAGCAGAAGTGTGCGGTACCGGTCGCTCATCTGGATAACGGTAGGGCATGCCGGTCGGCGTCCCAGGAGTTGTCGGAGCGCCGCCCTAGACTCGCTGTGCCCGGACCAACGGGTTCACGGACGACCGGGGGAAGGACAGCTTGACATGCGCTTTCTGCACACCGCTGACTGGCAACTCGGCATGACCCGACACTTCCTGAGCCCCGATGCCCAGCCCCGCTACTCCGCCGCGCGGCGCGCTGCGATCTCTGCGCTGGGTTCGGTGGCCGAGGACCGTGACGCCGAGTTCGTCGTCGTCGCCGGCGACGTGTTCGAACACAACCAACTCGCCCCCGACGAAGTCGGGCGATCGCTGGAGGTGATGCGGGGCATCGGGGTGCCGGTCTACCTGCTCCCCGGCAACCACGACCCGCTCGACGCCTCGTCGGTGTACACCAGCGCGCTCTTCACCGCCGAGCGCCCCGACAACGTCATCGTCCTGGACCGCCCCGGCGTCCACGAGGTGCGTCCAGGTCTGGAGCTGGTAGCGGCCCCCTGGTACTCGAAGGCCCCGACCACCGACCTCGTCGCCGACGTGATCGACGACCTGCCGGCCGACGGGGTGACCCGCATCGTCGTCGGCCACGGCGCCGTCGACATCCTGGTCCCGGACAAGGACCGGGCCTCGCTGATCCGGCTCGACGCCGTCGAGTCGGCCCTGCAGCGTGGAGCCGTGCACTATGTCGCGCTGGGCGACAAGCACTCCCGGATGAGCGTGGGCGCGACCGGCCGGGTCTGGTACTCCGGCTCCCCGGAGGTGACCAACTACGACGACATCGAGCCCGACCCGGGGCATGTGCTGGTCGTCGAGCTCGACGAGGACGACCCCAGCCGGCCCGCGCGGGTCGACTCGGCGCGCATCGGACAGTGGCGTTTCGTCTCCCTGTGCCGTTCGGTCGATGACGGGCGCGATGTTGCCGACCTGGACCTCAACCTGGACCTGATCCCGAACAAGGAGCGCACCGTGGTCCGGCACGGGCTCACCGGTTCTCTGACGGTCACCGACCGCGCCGCGCTCGACGTCTGCCTGGACCGGTACGCGCGGTTGTTCGCCGCCCTCGTGCCGTGGGACAAGCAGACCGACCTCGCCGTGATGCCGGCGGACGGGGAGTTCGACGATCTGGGCATCGGTGGTTTCGCGGCCGCCGCGGTCGACGAACTCGTGGCCACCGCACGCTCCGACACCGCCGAGGCCGACGACGCGCGGGCCGCCCTGGGGCTGCTGCTGCGTCTGGCCGACGGGAGCGCGGCGTGAAACTGCACCGGCTGACTCTGACCAACTACCGCGGCATCACCCACCGCGACCTCGAATTCCCCGACCACGGCGTCGTTGTCATCAGCGGTGCCAACGAGATCGGCAAGTCCTCCATGCTGGAGGCGCTGGACCTGCTGCTGGAGGCCAAGGACCGCTCGACCAAGAAAGAGGTCAAGCAGGTCAAGCCGACCCACGCCGACGTCGGCGCCGAGGTCACCGCGGAAATCTCGACGGGCCCATACCGGTTCGTATACCGGAAGCGGTTCCACAAGCGCCCGGAGACAGAGCTCACGCTGCTGGCCCCGCGGCGCGAGCAGCTCACCGGTGACGAAGCCCACGATCGGGTGCGCGCCATGCTCGCCGAGACCGTGGACATGGATCTCTGGCAGGCCCAGCGTGTCCTGCAGTCGGCGTCCACCTCGGCGGTGGATCTGTCCGGGTGTGACGCGCTGTCACGTGCGCTCGACGTCGCTGCCGGTGAGGTCGACGACCAGCCGGCCGCCGGCGGTGCGGTGGACTCGCTGTTGATCGACCGTGTCGACGCCGAATACCGGCGCTATTTCACGGCCACGGGGCGGCCCACGGGGGAGTGGGCAGCAGCCATCGCTCGCCTGCGCACCGCCGACGAGGAGGTTGCCCGGTGCGCCGCCGCGGTCGCCGAAGTCGACGAAGCCGTCCGCCGGCATGCCGCGCTGACCACGGATTCGGTCACATTGACGGCGCAAAGCACTGCTGCGGCAACCATTCTCGCCGAGGCGCAGGAGGCTGCTCGTGCGGTCGAGAGGTTGCGTACCGAGATCGCGCAGGCCACCGTGGTGGCCGGTGCAGCGACCGAGAAGCATCGTATGTCGGTGTCGGCCCTCGCTGAGCGCCGGCGTGCCCGCGCGGACATCGATGAGCGCGCTGCGGCCGTGACCCGGCTGCAGGCCGAATCAGACTCTGCCGCCGATGATCTGGATACCGCGTCGACGATGCAGAAGGAGGCCGAACAGGTCGCGGCCGCGGCACGCACGGCGGTCGAGGCCGGCCACCGCCGGGTCGAGGCGGTGCGTGCCACGGTCCAGCGCCTGTGCGACCGCGAAGAACTCGATCGGCTCGCCGGTCAGCTGACGACCCTGCAACGCCATCAGCGTGAATTGGACGAGGTGCAGCGTGACCTCGGCGCGATCACGCTCACCGCCTCCCTGATGGCGGCCGTCGAGGATGCGGCCGCCGCCGTCGACCGGGCCCGCGCGGCCGCCGACCAGGCGTCGGCGCATCTGGATCTGGTCGCCGCCACCGACCTCGAGGTGACGATCGGTGAGGACCGGATCAGATTGTCGGCGGGGCAGGACTGGTCGGCGGCCGTCAGCGGCCCCACCGGGGTCGACATCGCCGGCGTGTTGTCGCTACGCGTGGTGCCTGGCGCACCGGCGGCGGCCACGCAGGCCACACTGGACGCTGCGTGCGCGAGACTGGCCGATGTTCTCGGGCAGGCCGGCGTCACCGATCTTGCGACGGCGCGGCACACGGATCAGCGGCGCCGCGAATTGGCCGGCGCCGCGGAGCGGCTGCGCGGCATCCTCGATGTGCTCACCGCCGAGCACACCGTTGACGCTTTGGCTGCGCGCGTCGACGCCCTGCGGGCGGCGCTGCCCGCCGATGACGGATTGTGGGACGCCGATGCGGGTGGGCCGCGCGACGTCGCTGCCCTGCGTGCCGAACTGGACGCCGCCTCTGCCGAACACCAACAGCTCGTTCGTGACTGCGAAACCCACCGCAAGGTCGCCGAAGAGACAGCCAAGCTGCTGTCCGACCGCGAGCTGCGCGCGGCGCGCGCCAAAGAGAAACTCGATGCCGCCCAGGCCGAGCTGACGCTGGCCACGCAGCGACTGTCCGCGCAGCGGGCCCTCACTCCAGACGACGACCTCGCCGTCGCGGCCGAGGCGGACGCCGAAGCGGTCCGGGCAGCGGATTCGCTGGTCGCCCGCCTCAACGACGACCTCGAGCGGCACCAACCCGACGCCGTGGCCGCCGCCCTCGAGCAGGCGCAACGGCAGCATGACCGCCTCGACAGCGAGCGCCAGCGCGCCGCTGAGTCGCTGCGCGAGGTCGCCACTCAGCTCAAGGTGTACGGCACCCAGGGCCGCCAAGGCAGGTTCGACGAAGCCGAGACCGAGCGCCAGCATGCCGAGGCCGAGCATCTGCGTATGCAGCGCCGGGCGCAGGCCGCACAGCTTCTCAGGTCGGTCATGGTGCGACACCGCGACGCCACGCGGCAGCGTTACGTCGACCCCTACCGCGGCGAGGTGGAGCGGTTGGGCCGCGTCGTGTTCGGCGACAGCTTCGAGATCGACGTCGACGCCGATCTGCGCATCGAGCAACGCACCCTCTCCGGCCGGACCGTGCCCTATGAATCACTGTCCGGTGGGGCCAAGGAACAGCTGGGCATCGTGGCCAGGCTGGCCAGTGCTGCGCTGGTGGCCAAGGAGGATGGGGTGCCCGTCATCATCGACGACGCGCTGGGCTTCACCGACGCCGACCGGTTGGCCAAGATGACCGATGTCTTCGACGCGGTGGCCGGCGACGGGCAGGTCATCATCTTGACGTGCAGTCCGCAGCGCTACGCCGGGGTCATCGAGAGCGCCGAGCACATCGAGTTGACCGCGTAACCCGTCGCTGCCGGTTTGGCGGGCATCCCGGCGGGGCAAAATGAGTCCGATGACGATGAGCTCCCGGCGTCGGCGGGCGCACGACCGGCTGGCTGGGCTGCCGGGTGTGCGTGCCGTGCGCCGGCCGGTGCATCCGAGTGGCGGGGCCGACGGTCCGCATTTCGACCTCTACTACGTGCGCATCGGCCGCAAGTCTCGGCATCCACTTCTGGTCATCCCCGGCGGGCCCGGAGCGGCGTCGGTGGCGCTGTACCGGGCGTTTCGCCGTCATGCTGCGGTCGACGGCCTCGACGTGATCATGGTGGAGCACCGCGGCGTGGGTCTGTCGCGCCACGACGATGCCGGTCGGGACCTGCCGCCGGAAGCCATCTGTATCGACGCTGCGGTGGACGACGTCGCCGCGGTGCTCGACGACGCAACAGTCGAGCAGGCCGTCGTCTACGGCGCCTCCTACGGCAGCTATGTGGCGGCCGGGTTCGGGGTGCGGCACCCGGGGCGCGTACACGCCATGGTGCTGGACTCGCCGCTGCTGTCGGCGCACGACATCGTCGAGGCCCGCGCACAGATTCGGCACGTGCTGTGGGACGGTGCGACGCCCGACACCGCCGAGCTTGCTGTCAAGGTACGCACTCTGGTCGACGCGGGGGTGTTCACGCCGCAGGCGGTCCTGCAGGCCGTGGGCATCTTCGAACTCGCCGGACCCGACGTGTTGCGTCGCCAACTGGATCTGCTGCTGGCCGGACATGATTGGCTCTGGACTGCCGTCGGCGTGGGTACCCGGCTGCTGCTGGAGCGCAAGACGCCGTATCACCAGGAGCCCGACCTGGTCGAGCGGATCGCCTACCGCGAGTTGAACTACGGCGCGGTGCCCGACGGCGGGCCGCTCGATCCCGCGGTGGCATTCCGGGAAATGGCCACGGGGGACGCCGGATTCGTCGCCGAACCATATGATCTGCCGGCGGCACTGCCGGGTTTCGGCTGGCCGACCGTGGTGGTCTCCGGTGGGCGTGACCTGACCACGCCGCCGGCGATCGCGCGGCGAGTGGCCCAGCTGCTGCCTGATCCTGCCCTGGTCGAACTGCCCACCGCGGGCCACAGCATCCTCGACATCCGAGAGCGTGCCGCGTTGCAGATCAGCCTGGCCGTCTGTTCGGGTGCGGCGCACGAACTGCCTGGCCGCGCCGCCGAACTCGATGCGCTGCCGGCGAACCTCACGGTGCGGCTCATGGTGCGGGCGGTCGCGCTGGCGGCCAGGGCCGAGGCGGTGGTGCCCGACGTGCTACCCCGCGCGATGCGTCAGCTCACGGCTTCATGAACCCGACGGCGGTGTAGTTCAGGTCGCCGATGCCGGTCGGGCCGAAGTTCGCCAGCGTGCTGCGGACCGCGACATTGCCCGGCGACTGGAACAGCGGCAGGCTGAAGCCCTCCGACCAGATCATCTTGTCCAGTTCGTTGGCCAGCTCGCGCGCCTTCGCCGGATCCAACTCGGAGAGGGTCTCCTCGATCTGCGCGTCGATCTCCGGGCTGCCGATCTTGCCGAAGTTGCTCTCGCCGCCCGACGCATAGATCTGGGTGAGACCCGCCAGAGCGAAGGCGTCACCCACCCACGAGAACTGGGCGATGTCGAAGTTGCCCGGCGTCACGAAGTCGGTGAACAGCTGGCCGCCGCCCACCGCGTTGAGCTGCAACTCCACCCCGATCTGGGCCAGGTTGTTCTGCGCGATCTGGGCGATCTGCCGAGTGCTCTGCGCGTCGTAGAACACGTCGCGGATCGTCAGGCGGCGACCGTCCTTCTCCCGGAACTGACCGTTCACCTGCCAACCCAGCGCGTCCAGATCACGCTTGGCGGCTTCCGGGTCGAAGCCGATGCTGTTGTCCTGGTAGCCCTCCTGGCCGGCCAGATAGATGTGGTTGTTGAGCGGAACCGGGTTGTCGACCAGACCCCGTTGGGTCACCGAGGCGATGGCCTGGCGGTCGATGCCCTTGGAGATCGCGGTGCGCAGCGCCGGATCTGCCAGGATCGAGCCTTCGGCCCCGTTGAACGTCATGTGATACCAGCTCGGAGCGGGGGCCCGCCGGATCGACACGCCCTGGGTGCGCCGGGCGATCGTCAAGTCGTCGAGGTTGGCCACACCCACGGCATCGAGCGCGTTGTTCTGCAGCGCAGGCATCTTCGCGGCGTCGTCGAGCACGGTGTAGGTCACCGCGTCCAGCACCGGCGTCTCACCCCACCAGTCCGGATTACGGGTCAGCGTGATGCGTTGGGCGGCGCGGTCGACCGACGTGATCATGAACGGGCCGGCGGACGGAGCCGGTCCGTTCAGGAAGCCGCGGTTGAACGCTTCCGGGTCCTGGGTCATCGACTTCGGCGCCAGCATGCTGTTGCCGGCGAACATGCCCCGCCAGTCGGCGTAATGCTGAGCGAATGTGATGACGGCCTGCCGGTCGTCGACGCCCTTGGTCACCGATTCGACTCGCTCGCTGCCGTTCGGCGCGGCGAACAGGAACCGGTCGTCCTTGCCGCTGGTGGCGTTGATCTGCGCCGCGAAGTCCTCCCAGGTGATCGGCGTGCCGTCGGTCCACACCGCCTTCGGGTTGATGGTGTAGGTGACGACCTGGGGGTCGGTACTGGTCAGCTCGACGCTGGTGAAGTAGTCGCTGTTGACCGTCATCTCGCCGTCGGGCTTGATGAAGAACGCGCGCGGCAGCGTCCAGCGCAGCAACCCGCCGAAGTCGGCGACGTTGCCGTCGATGTGCAGGTAGTTGAAGTTCGGCGGGAAGCCCGACAGCGCCAACCGCAGGTTGCCGCCCTGCTGCAGCGTGGCGGGGTCCTGCGGATTGATGTCGGCGCTGGCGCCCAGTTCGGCGTCGCCGCCGGCGGAGGGGGCCTCGTCGGGGCTGGAGCAGCCGGTCACCACCAGCCCGAGCGTGGCCACCACCGCGAGAAACCGCACCCACGCCGTCATCGCCGAAGGACGGTGCGCACCTGGTCTCAGATCACCCATGCGCTCCGACTCTAATGGTGATCGGGCAGGGCCCGCGGTACCGCGGCCAGCAACCGGCGTGTGTAGTCGTCGCGCGGATGCTCGAACACCTGCGCCGCCTCACCCTGTTCGACGATCACCCCGCGGTTCATCACGGCGACGTCGTGGGCCAGGTGCCGCACCACCGACAGGTCGTGGGACACGAACAGGTAGGCCAGCCCGAATCGGTCCTGCAGGTCGAGGAGCAGGTTGATGATGCCGGCCTGGATGGAGACGTCCAGCGCGGAGACCGGCTCGTCGAGAGCCAGGATCTTCGGCTGCAGCGCCAGCGCGCGGGCGATGCCGATGCGTTGCTTCTGGCCGCCGGAGAACTCGGCGGGGTACCGGCTGGCGTCCTGGTGGCGCAGCCCCACCGTGGTGAGCAGTTCGGCGACCCTGTCGTTGGTCGCGGCCTTGTCGAATCCGTTGGCCCGCAACGGTTCGGCCAGCACGTCGAACACCGGCAGCCGCGGGTCCAGCGATGCGACGGGGTCCTGGAACACCACCTGCAGATCACCGCGCAGCGCACGCCGGGATCGCCGGTCCAGGTCGGCGACGTCGGCACCGAGCACTTCGATGGTCCCGTCTTGCGGAGCGGTCAGCTCCAGGATCTGATGCAGTGTGGTCGACTTGCCGCTCCCGGACTCGCCGACGATGCCCAGGGTGCGGCCCTGGCGCAGCTCGAAGCTGACGCCGTCGACGGCGCGCACCTCACCGATGCGGCGCCGCAGCACCGCACCCTTGGTCAGGGTGTAGGTCTTGACCAGGTTGTCGACCCGCACCACGACCTCGGAGCCCGGCGCCGGGGCGGTCTGCGCCGGTGCGCTCGGCACGCCGTAGATGTCGGCGGCGCTGCGGCCGGTGACCTCGTCGCTGCGGATGCAGGCCACCCGGTGATCCGGCCCCACCTCGTCCAGCGCGGGTTCCTCGGCGCGGCAGTCGTCGACAGCCAGCGGACACCGCGGCGCGAAGGGGCAGCCGGGCGGCAATGACACCATCGACGGCGGGGCGCCGGGGATCGGCACCAGACGGGTCCCCTGTGCCGCGTCGAGGCTGGGCGCCGACCCGAGCAGGCCCGCGGTGTAGGGCATCCGGCGGTCGCGGTAGAGCTCGTCGACGGGCGCGGTTTCGACCGCCCGGCCGGCGTACATCACCAGGGCGCGGTCGGCGAACTGGGCGACCACCCCGAGGTCGTGGGTGATGATCAGCACCCCCGCACCGGTGACATCGCGCGCGGTGCGCAGCACGTCGAGGATCTGCGCCTGCACGGTGACGTCGAGCGCGGTGGTCGGCTCGTCGCAGATCAGCAGGTCCGGGTCGTTGGCGATGGCGATGGCGATCACGACGCGCTGCCGCTCACCGCCGGACAGCTCGTGGGGGAACGCGCGGGCGCGCTGTTCGGGCTGGGCGATGCCGACCAGTTCCAGCAGCTCGACCGCGCGGGCGCGGGCCGCGCGGTCGCCGAGCTCGCGCTGGTGGATGGAGATCGCTTCGGCGATCTGGTCTCCGACCGGGTAGACGGGCGTGAGCGCCGACATCGGATCCTGGAACACGGTGCCGATCCGGTTGCCTCTGATGCGCGACATCTGCTTGTCGGGCAATCCGAGCAGTTCGTCGCCGTGCAGGCGCACCGAGCCCGACACCTCCGCATATTCGGGCAGCAACCCGATGACGGCCATCGCCCCGGCGGACTTGCCCGCCCCGGACTCGCCGACCAGCGCCACCACCTCGCCCGCGTCGACGTGGTAGTCCAGACCGCGTACCGCGGCGACGCGTTCCTCGTCGGTGGGGAACGTCACGGTCAGGCCGCGGACCTCGAGCAGGCTCATCGTGCTGCCTCCCGACGCTCTCGCCAGCGCCGCCGACGGGCCGGCCGGATCCCCGGGTCGAGCGCGTCGCGCAGCCCGTCACCGACCAGGTTGGCGCACATGACGATCAGCACCAGCGCGCCCGCCGGGACGAGGAACACCCACGGAAACGTCGTCACCGAGTTGGTGCCGTCGGCGATCAGGGTGCCCAGCGACACATCCGGGGGCTGCACCCCGAAGCCGAGAAAGCTGAGCCCGGTCTCGGCCAGCACGGCCAGACCGACGTTCAGCGCGGTGTCGATGATCAGGATCGAGGCCACATTGGGGACGATGTGGCGCGCGATGATGCGCCAGTTGCTGACGCCCATGTAGCGGGCGGCGACGACGAACTCGCGCTCGCGCAGGCTCATGGTGAGTCCGCGCACCATGCGGGAGCTGATCATCCAGCTGAATCCCGCCAGCAGCAGGATCAGCCACAGGATGGTGCCCGACTCGCGGGTGCGCGGGGTGACGATCGCGATCAGGATGAAGCTCGGCACCACGAGCAGCAGGTCCACGAGCCACATCAAGGCCCGGTCGCGCCAGCCGCCGAAGTAGCCGGCGATGGCCCCGACCGTCGCGGCGATCAACGTCGAGATGAACGCCACGCACACCCCGATCAGCATCGACTTCTGCATGCCGCGCAACGTCAGCGCCAGCAGGTCCTGGCCCAGCGCGTTGGTGCCCAGCCAGTGGGTCGGGCTCGGGGGTTGCTGCAGTGCGTAGTAGTCGAGGTCGGTGTGCGAGTAGGGCAGCAGCGCCGGCAAGGCGTAGGCCGCGATGAACATGGTGACCAGCACGACCAGCGACACCACCGCAGGCCGGTTACGCAGGAAGCGGCGCCACACGAGGCGGCGCCGGGAGGTGAACGTGGTCTCGGTCATGACACCCGCACCCTCGGATCGAGCACCGCGTAGATGACGTCGGAGAGCAGCCCCGCCAGCAGGATGACGACGCCGAAGAACATCACGATCGCGACCACGATGTTGGTGTCCTGGCTGGCGACGCCCTGGATCACCCATTCACCGACACCGTGCCAACCGAAGATCTGCTCGACGAACACGGCGCCGGTGAACAGGCCGCCGACGCTGTAGGCGAACAAGGTGGCCATCGGGATCAGCGCGGTGCGCAGGCCGTGCTTGAACAGCGCTCGGCGACGGGTCAGGCCCTTGGCGCGTGCGGTGCGGATGAAGTCCTGGCCGAGCACGTCGAGCATGGCGTTGCGCTGGTAGCGGCTGAAGCCGGCGATCGAGGCCAGCGCCAGGGTGAAGGTGGGCAGAATCAGGTGCTGCAGGCGGTCGACGAGCCGGTTCCACGTGCCCCCGGTCGCGTCGGGTGAGGTTTCCCCGGTGTACTCGAACACCTGCACCCCGAGGATGGTGTTGACCTTCAGCGCCCCCAGGATCAACAGGTTGGCGATCACGAAGGTGGGGGCGGACAGGACCAGCAGCGACAGCACCGTGATGACCCGGTCGGACAGCCGGTACTGACGGATCGCGCCCCACGCGCCCACCACGACGCCGACGACGGTGCCGAGGACCGAGCCGATGAGCACCAGCCTCAGGCTCACCCCGATACGGCGCCACAGTTCATCGCTGACCGGCTGGCCACCGACAGTCGTGCCGAAGTCGCCTCGCACCGCTCCGGACACCCAGTTCGCGTAGCGCACCGGAATCGGCTTGTCGAGGTCCAGCTCGGCGGCCTTGGCGTCGATCACCGACTGCGGCGGACGCGGGTTGCGCTCCAGCAGGCTGTCGAGCGGATTGAACGTCAGCGACGTCAGCGCGAACGTCAGGAACGACACCACGCCCAGCAGCACCACGTAGTTGAGCAGCCGACGCGTCAGGAAACGGGTCATCCGGTGGTTCCACCGCTGGGCTGCATCCCGACAGGGTAGGAGAAATGCCGCGGCCCGGCCCACCGATGCCCACTCCGGCGCGCCGGTCCGTCAGCGGGTGGGTGCGTCCACGACCTCGGCCGCGCATGCGGGAGCGCCCGGCGCGGCCATTCCCGGTGCACCCATTCCGGTCGGCCCACCAGGCGGGCCGAATCCCGGAGCTCCGGGTGGGCCGGCGACCGGTGATGACCCTCCGCTCGCGGCGAAGATCGCCGCGCCGCCCACGGCCGCGATGGCCGCGGCCACCGCGACGGCCGCCGTGGTCTGGCGGGTGCCCCACCTCTGGTGTGGTTGCGGGCTGCCCCATGTCGGAGCGGCCGGCCTGGTGTGATCGGTATCCATGGCGCCCAGCCTGATGCCGGCCGATTGGTGCCCGCTGTGCGTGGGCTCAGCGTCGGGTAGGCGTGCTCGTCAGGCGGCCGACGGGCACCGTTTCACAGCGTGCGCATAGCAACGGCACAGGACCCGCCTACGGCCCGGACACATAATGGGGTCGTGTCCGAGTTCTCCCACGTCGCCGCGACCGACAACGCGCGCGTCACGATGCGGCGCGCCGACGGCAGTCCCGTCCACGTCCTCGTGGTCGACGACGAGCCGGTCCTGGCCGAACTGGTCTCGATGGCGCTGAGGTACGAGGGCTGGGAGATCTCGACGGCCGGCGACGGCGCCGGCGCGATCGCCGCGGCCAAGCAGACCCCGCCGGACGTGGTCGTGCTCGACGTGATGCTGCCCGACATGAGTGGGCTGGAGGTGCTGGGCAAACTACGCGAGCAGATCCCCGGCCTGCCGCTGCTGCTGTTGACTGCCAAGGACTCGGTCGAGGACCGTATCGCGGGGCTGACCGCCGGAGGCGACGACTATGTGACCAAACCGTTCAGCATCGAGGAAGTGGTGCTGAGGTTGCGCGCGCTGCTGCGCCGCACCGGCGTGGCGACCGCCGAGTCGGACGGTGCCAAGTTGGTCGTCGGCGACCTCGTGCTGGACGAGGACAGCCATGAGGTGACGCGCGCCGGTGAGCCGATCACCCTGACCGCCACCGAGTTCGAGCTGCTGCGCTTCATGATGCGCAACGCCAAACGGGTGCTGAGCAAGGCCCAGATCCTCGACCGGGTGTGGAGCTACGACTTCGGTGGCAGGTCCAACATCGTCGAGCTGTACGTGTCATATCTGCGCAAGAAGATCGACAGCGGGCGCGAGCCGATGATCCACACGCTGCGCGGTGCGGGGTATGTCCTCAAACCCGCGCGCTGAACCCCGGCGCGCGATCCTGCGGTCACCGCGAAGCTGGTCGCTGCGCACCCGGCTGTTGGTCACCCTCATCGCGCTGCTGGCCGTGGTGTGCGCGGCCATCGGCCTCGCGACGGAGTTCGCGCTGCAACGCTTTCTGATTAACCAGCTCGACGAGCAGGTCGTCGAGGCGGGTTACCGGTCGGCGGTCATCTTCAAGTTCGGGCCGCCCCCGCCCCCCGGTTCGGGGCCGCCCGAACGGCGTGCGCTGGGATCGATGCCGAGCCCGCCGCCGGGATTTCCGCCGCTCGGCCCGCCCCCGCCCGACCGCCCCGAGCGGGGGTCGCCCTCGTCCGGCCCGCCCGAGCCCGTCCTGCTGTACCCCGGCGGGCCCTCGCCCGGCCCGCGTTCCCCCGGGGCCGGGCCCGGTCCGGAGTTCCTCAACGCGCCGGGCCAGGCCGCCGGCACCGTCGGAGCGGTGATCGCGGATGGCCGACCACTCACGGCGGCCGTCATCACGGCCGACGGAGCCCGCGCCGAAATCTCCGCTGCCGCAGCACGACAACTCGCCGCGGTGCACGACGACGGCCGGCCCGCCACGGTGGAACTCGACGGGCTGGGCCGCTACCGGGTCATCGCTCTACAGCCGGACCGACTCGGGCAAACCGTGGTCACCGGCATACCCACCACCGACGTCGACGAGACGATGTGGTGGGTGACGCTGATCTTCGCTGTCGTCGCCGCGGTGGCCCTGCTGGCAGCCGCAGCGGCCGGAGTCGTGATCGTGCGTCGCCAACTCGCCCCGTTGGCACGCGTTTCCGCGGCTGCGCAACAGGTGGCCGACCTGGAACTGGACCGCGGCGAGGTCTCCCTGCCGACGCCGATAGTCGCGGTCGACCCCGCGGCAGCCCACACCGAAGTCGGGCAACTCGGTGCGGCGCTGAACCGGATGCTCGACCGGATCGCGAGCGCTTTGTCGGCGCGCCATGCCAGTGAGACGCGGGTACGTCAGTTCGTCGCCGACGCCAGCCACGAGCTGCGCACCCCGCTGGCTGCCATCCGTGGGTACACCGAGTTGGCGCAACGCCGCCACGGCGATCTGCCCGCCGAGGTCGCCCACGCGATGGACCGCGTCGAATCCGAAACCGCCCGCATGACGAGGCTGGTCGAAGACCTCCTGCTGTTGGCCCGCCTCGATGCCGGCAGGCCGCTGGACCGCGATCCGGTCGACCTGACCCGACTCGTCGTCGACGCGGTCAGCGACGCCCACGTCGCCGGCCCCGAACACACCTGGGAACTCGATGTGCCCGACGAATCGGTCCTGGTCGACGGCGACGAGACACGCCTGCACCAGGTGGTGGCCAATCTGCTCGCCAACGCCCGCACCCACACCCCGCCCGGCACTTCGGTGACCGCTGCCCTGCGGGTGTCCGACGACGGCGCGGTGGTGCTGACGGTCACCGACGACGGCCCCGGCATCGACGAGAAGCTGCTGCCCGAGGTCTTCGAACGATTCGCGCGTGGGGACACCTCGCGGTCGCGCGGCGGAGGCAGCACCGGACTGGGCCTGGCGATCGCGGATGCCGTGGTACGTGCTCACGGAGGCGCGATCGTCGTCGACAGTGTCGCGGGCAGAACCGAATTCGCGGTCACGTTGCCGCGGCACTCACAGTCGGCGCACAGCTCCGCCTCACCCGGGGCCTAGCGACGTCCCAGACGATCGAGCGGTGACCCCTGCGACCACCGCCGAGCCGATGCGCCGTGCCTCCGTCCGTCCCCGACCTCGTCGGGCCGGCGAGGGCCGGGCGGGTCTGGTGCTGCTACTGCTCGGCACGGCGGTGCTCTATCTCTACGATCTGGCCGCCAGCGGTTGGGCCAACGCGTTCTACTCGGCGGCGGCGCAGGCCGGTGCGCGCGACCTGACAGCGATGCTGTTCGGGTCCAGCGACCCGGCCAATGCCATCACCGTCGACAAGACACCCGCTGCGCTCTGGGTGATGGACATCTCGGTGCGGATGTTCGGGCTGAACCCGTGGAGTGTGCTGGTACCGCAGGCGCTGATGGGAGTCGGCGCCGTCGCGGTGCTGTACGCGGCGGTGCGCCGGGTGGCAGGCGCCGGTGCGGGCCTGCTCGCCGGATCGGTGCTCGCCCTGACACCGGTCGCGGCGTTGATGTTCCGGTTCAACAATCCCGACGCGATGCTGGTGCTGCTGCTCGTCATCGCCGCGTACTGCACGCAGCGGGCGTGCGAAGGCCGTACCGGCCGGTGGTGGCTGATCGCCGCCGGGGTCGCGGTCGGTGCGGGGTTTCTGGCGAAGATGCTGCAGGCGCTGCTCATCGTGCCGGCGCTGGCGGCGGCGTATCTCGTCGTGGGGCGGGCACCGATGCGCCACCGGCTCACGAACACGCTGGCCGCCGGCGCGGCGGTGGTGGTCTCTGCCGGCTGGTACGTGGTGCTGGTGGAGCTCTGGCCGGCGTCGGCGCGTCCCTACATCGGTGGTTCGCAGCACAACAGTCTTCTCGAACTGGCGCTGGGCTACAACGGTTTCGGCAGGCTGACCGGGGATGAGCCGGGCGGGTTGGGCAACCTCGACCACGACGTCGGCTGGGGCCGGTTGTTCGGCGCGGGAATGGGCACCGAGATTGCATGGCTGCTGCCCGCTGCGGTGATCTGCTCCACCGCCGGATTCATCCTCACCCGCCGCGCTCCCAGAACCGACGCCACGCGTGCCGCACTGATCATCTGGACAGGCTGGTTGGCCGTCACCGCCGTCGTGTTCAGCGCGATGAACGGCATCGTGCATTCGTACTACACCGTCGCGCTGGCGCCGGCCCTCGCCGCCTGCGTCGGCATCGGCGCCACACTGCTGTGGCGCAACCGCTTCGACACCCGGGCCGCGATCGCCTTGGCCGGCACCGTGCTCGTGACCACCGCACTGGCGGCGGTGCTGCTGGCGCGGCACGCGGAGTGGCAACCTTGGTTGCGGGCGGCCGTCGCGGCTGGGGGAGCCGGCAGCGCCGCGCTGCTGCTGGTCGTGGGCCGGCTCCCGCAGTCTGTGGCCCGGTCCGTCGCAGGTCTGGCCGTGGTGTCCTGTGTTGCCGCGCCGGCAGCCTTCTCGGTCGCCACGGCACTGACGCCGCACTCCGGGGCAATACCGTCGGCCGGGCCCGCCGGAGGTGGCGGGTTCGGCGGCGGGCTGCTCGACGCGCCGACGCCGAGTGCTGAGGTGACGCGCATGCTGACCGACGACGAGGGTCGATTCACCTGGACCGCAGCGGTTGTCGGGTCGAACAACGCAGCCGGCTATCAGTTGGCGGCCGGAGCGCCGGTGCTGGCGGTGGGCGGATTCAACGGCACCGATCCGTCGCCGACGACGGCGCAGTTCGTCCGCGACGTCGAAGACGGACGGATTCATTACTTCATCGAAGGGCGGCCGCTCATGGGCCGCGCCGACCCCTCATCAGTGTCTGCTGACATCACCGAATGGGTCGCTGAGCGCTTCCCGGCCATTGCGGTCGACGGGACCGTTCTCTACGACCTGACCATGCCGCAGATCTCACAGCCGGCGCATAGCCCGAGCCAACGGTGAGCACACCCGGTCCATCCAGCATGGATGTCATGACAGCAACAGATCTCGAGTCCCGTTGTGAACGGCCATCGTTCAGGCCGCGCCATGATGTGGCGCGGGCCGCCCGCAGCACCGGAGTCCCGGTGCTCGACATCGTCGTGCCGGTGTACAACGAGCAGACCGCGCTGGCCGACTCGGTGCGCCGGCTGCACACCTACCTCGGCGACGCGATGCCGTTCCCGTTCCGGATCACGATCGCCGACAACGCCAGCATCGACGACACCCCCCAGATCGCCGCGCGCCTGGCCGCGGAGCTGCCCGACGTGCGGGTGGTGCGGTTGGAGGAGAAGGGGCGCGGCCGCGCTCTGCGGTGGGTCTGGTCGCGGTCCGACGCCGCCGTGCTGGTGTACATGGACGTCGACCTGTCCACCGACCTGGCCGCGCTGGCTCCGTTGGTGGCACCGTTGATCTCGGGCCATTCCGACCTGGCGATCGGCACCCGCCTGGGTCGCGGCGCCCGGGTGCATCGCGGCCCGAAACGGGAGTTCATCTCGCGGTGTTACAACCTGATTCTCAAATCGACTCTGGCGGCCGGCTTCTCGGACGCCCAGTGCGGCTTCAAAGCCATCCGTGCCGACGTCGCGGCGCTGCTGCTGCCCCACGTCGAGGACACCGGCTGGTTCTTCGACACCGAGTTGCTGGTGCTCGCCCAGCGCTGCGGATTGCGCATTCACGAGGTTCCTGTCGACTGGGTCGACGACCCCGACAGTCGCGTCGACATCGTCGCCACCGCCGCGGCCGACCTCAAGGGGGTAGGGCGGCTGGTGCGCGGCCTGGCCACCGGAACGATTCCGGTGCACGTGATCGCGGCTCAGCTAGGTTCGACGAGGCCGGCCGCACCCGGTTCGTTGCTGCGGCACGGGGTGAGATTCGGCGCGGTCGGCGCCGCCTCCACCGCTGTCTATGTGCTGTTGTTCCTGGCGATGCAGGGATGGGCCGGCGCGGCGCTGGCCAACGGCATCGCGTTGGCGCTCACCGCGATCGGTAACACCGCCGCGAACCGGCGGTTCACCTTCGGCGTCTCGGGCCGTCCCCGGGTGGCCCGACATCACGCCGAGGGGCTGATCGTCTTCGGCATCGCGCTGGCCATCACCAGCGGTGCGCTCGGCCTGCTGCACGCGCTGGCGCCCGACGCCCACCACGTGACCGAGCTCGCCGTGCTGGTGGGGGCCAATCTGGTGGCCACCGCCGTCCGGTTCGTGCTGCTGCGCGGCTGGGTCTTCCATCCCGGCCGCAACCGAGAAGAAGGAACCTCACGATGACGCTCACGCTCGACGGACGCGACGTGCCGGCTGACCCCGGCCTCGGCGACCCGGTGCGGCCGCGCTGGGTCAGCCCCGCAGTAGCCGCACTGCTGGCCGCCACCGCGGTGCTCTACCTGTGGGGGCTGGGGTCGGCTGGTTGGGCCAACCAGTACTACGCAGCGGCGGCGCAGGCCGGGACGCAGAACCTGACGGCGTGGCTGTTCGGGTCGCTGGATCCCGGCAACGCGATCACGGTCGACAAACCACCAGCCGCACTGTGGGTCATGGCGCTGTCGGGGCGGCTGTTCGGTTTCACGCCGTTCACCATGCTGCTGCCGCAGGCGTTGATGGGTGTTGCGTCGGTGGGGGTGCTGTACGCCGCGGTGCGACGGGTCAGCGGCCCCGGTGCGGGGTTGATCGCCGGCGCGGCCCTGGCGGTGACGCCGGTGGCGGCGTCGATGTTCCGGTACAACAACCCGGATGCGCTGCTGGTGTTGCTGCTGGTGATCGCGGCATATCTGATGGTCCGCGCCATCGAGTCGGCCCGCTCCCGGTGGATGGTGCTGGCCGGGGTGGTGTTGGGGCTGGCGTTCCTGACCAAGATGTTGCAGGCGTTCCTCGTCGTTCCCGGCTTCGCGCTGGCATTTCTGGTCGCCGCGCCTGTCGGCCTGTGGCACCGCGTCGGCAAACTCGCCGCCGGCGCCGCCGCAATGGTCGTGACCGCGGGCTCCTTTCTGGCGCTCGTCAGTCTCTGGCCGGCCGACTCCAGGCCCTACATCGGCGGCTCCACTGACAACAGCTTGGTGCAGCTTGCGCTGGGATACAACGGCATTGACCGTGTCACGGGCGGACAGGGCCCTGGTGGCGGTCCAGGTGGTGGCGGCCCCGGGGGCGGACCGGGCGGTGGCGCGAACCTGTTCTTCGGCGGCGACCCCGGGGTGACCCGGTTGTTCGGCGCGTCGATGGGGGCCGAGGCGTCGTGGCTGCTGCCCGCCGCCCTCATCGGCCTGGTGGCCGGGCTGTGGTTCACCCGCCGCACCGCGCGGACGGCATCGGTGCGCGCCGGGCTGCTGCTGTGGGGTGGCTGGCTGCTGGTCACCGGCGCCGTCTTCAGCTTCATGGGCGGCATCATCCACCCCTACTACACCGTGGCCCTGGCGCCGGCGGTCGCGGCGCTGGTGGGCATCTGCACCGCCGAACTGTGGCGCGGGAGACGCTTCCGGGGACCGCGGATGACGCTGGCCGCGATGTCTGCCGCGACCGGGGTCTGGGCGTTCATCCTGCTCGACCGCACACCGGACTGGTTCCCGTGGCTGCGCTGGGTGGTGCTGGTGGTCTCGGTCGTCACGGCCGCCGTGATCGCGGCCGGGGTGCACCGGGTGGGCCGGTGGGCTGTCGGGGTCGCCGCTGCGGCGCTGGTGGCCGGGGCAGCCGCACCCGCGGCGTACACCGTCCAGACCGCCTCGCAGGTCGGCACCGGCCCGGGCATCATGTCCGGACCGGTGCTGGCCCAAAATAACGGGCCGGGAGCGCCCGGCGGACACGACGGGCCAGGCGGTCCCGGTGGACCGGGCGGACCCGGGCGGTCGATCGCCGACAACGCCGAATTGCAGGCGATGCTCGCCGGCACCGATGCCCGCTGGGCCGCCGCCGGCATCGGGTCGATGAGCACGGCCGACCTCGCGCTGCAGACCGGCGCGTCGGTGATGGCGATCGGCGGATTCACCGGCGGCGACGACTCACCCACCCTGGAGCAGTTCCAGGCTTACGTCGCCGACGGACAGGTGCGGTACTTCATCGCCGCGGACCGCGGCCCGGGCGGACCCGGCGGTCCGGGTGGGGGGAGCGGCGCGTCGGCTGAGATCACCGCCTGGGTGGAGCAGACGTTCACCCCGCTCGACGTCGGCGGCACCACCGTGTACGACCTGCAGTCCTGACGTTCGCCGCCCGGGGTGCGCGACTCACCACCGCGCACCCCGGGCTCAGGCACCCGCGTTGACACGAGCTCCGGTCGCGGCCATAATTCCGACTAACACCATAAATCTGGTCAGTTGTACCAACTTTACGGGGAAATATGACAGCCACCGAAGAGATCGTCCAGAACGCCGGACGTTACGAGTTGAGCCACCTGCGCGCGCTGGAGGCCGAAGCGATCCACATCATCCGTGAGGTCGCCGCCGAGTTCGAGCGGCCCGTGCTGCTGTTCTCCGGCGGCAAGGACTCGATCGTGATGCTCCACCTGGCCATCAAGGCGTTCAAGCCCGGCCGGCTGCCGTTCCCGGTCATGCACGTCGACACCGGGCACAACTTCGAAGAAGTGATCGCCACCCGCGACGCGCTGGTGGCCGAACACGGCGTGCGCCTGGTCGTCGCCAGCGTCGAAGATGACATCGCCGCCGGGAGGGTCGTCGACAACGGACCGTCCCGCAACCCGCTGCAGACCGTGACATTGTTGCGCGGCATCCGGGAGAACAAGTTCGACGCCGCGTTCGGCGGTGCCCGCCGCGACGAGGAGAAGGCCCGCGCCAAGGAGCGGGTCTTCAGCTTCCGCGACGAGTTCGGCCAGTGGGACCCGAAGAACCAACGCCCCGAGGTGTGGCACCTGTACAACGGCCGGCACCGCAAGGGTGAGCACATCCGGGCCTTCCCGTTGTCGAACTGGACCGAGTTCGACATCTGGTCCTACATCGGTGCCGAGAAGATCACGCTGCCCTCGATCTACTACGCGCACAAACGTCAGGTCTTCGAGCGCGACGGCATGCTGCTGGCGGTACACGAGTATCTGCAGCCCCGCGCGGACGAGCCGATCATCGAGAAGTCGGTGCGGTTCCGCACCGTCGGCGACGTCACCTGCACCGGTTGTGTGGAATCTGAGGCGGCCACCGTGTCGGAGGTGATCGCCGAGACCGCGGTGTCGCGTCTGACCGAACGCGGCGCCACCCGGGCCGACGACCGCATCTCCGAGGCGGGGATGGAAGACCGCAAGCGCGAAGGGTATTTCTGATGAGCACGACGGACACCAGGGCGGCCGCGGAAGCGACGCTGACCAAGCCCGCCGCCACCCTGCTGCGCATCGCGACGGCAGGATCGGTCGACGACGGCAAGTCCACGCTGATCGGGCGGCTGCTGTTCGACTCCAAGGCGGTCATGGAGGACCAGCTGGCGTCGGTCGAGCGGACCTCGCGCGAGCGCGGCCACGACTTCACCGATCTGGCGCTGGTCACCGACGGGCTGCGCGCGGAGCGCGAACAGGGCATCACGATCGACGTCGCCTACCGCTACTTCGCCACCGCCAAGCGCAAATTCATCATCGCCGACACCCCCGGGCACATCCAGTACACCCGCAACATGGTCACCGGCACCTCGACCGCACAGCTGGCGATCGTGCTGGTCGACGCCCGCCACGGACTGCTCGAACAGTCGCGCAGGCACGCGTTCCTGGCCTCGCTGCTGGGCATCCAGCACATCGTGCTGGCGGTCAACAAGATGGACCTGATCGACTGGGACCGCGAGAAGTTCGAGAAGATCCGCGACGACTTCCACGACTTCGCCGCACGGCTGGACGTCCACGACGTGACGACCATCCCGCTGTCGGCGCTCAACGGCGACAACGTCGTCAGCAAGTCCGACGCGGCCCCGTGGTACGACGGTCCGTGCCTGCTGAGCCACCTCGAGGAGGTTTACGTCGCCGGCGACCGCAACCTGGTCGACGTCCGATTCCCGGTGCAGTACGTGATCCGTCCGCAGACCCGTGACCACCACGACCACCGCAGCTACGCCGGCAGCGTGGCCAGCGGCGTCATGCGCGTCGGCGACGAGGTCGTGGTGCTGCCTGCGGGCAAGACCTCGCAGATCGCCGCGATCGAAAGTCCCAGCGGCCCGGTCGACGAGGCGTTCCCGCCGATGGCGGTGTCGGTCAGCCTGACCGACGACATCGACATCTCGCGCGGCGACATGATCGCGCGGCCCAACAACCAGCCGCGCATCGCGCAGGACTTCGATGCGACCGTCTGCTGGATGGCCGACGACACGTCGCTGGAGCCCGGACGCGACTACGTCATCAAACACACCACCCGCACCACCCGGGTCAAAGTGTCCGGGCTGGACTACCGGCTGGATGTCAACACACTGCACCGGGACAAGTCCGCGACCGCATTGAAACTCAATGAGCTGGGGCGGATTTCGTTGCGCTCCCAGGTTCCGCTGCTGATCGACGAATACAGCCGCATTGCCGCGACCGGTTCGTTCATCCTGATCGACCCGAACACCAACGTCACCGTCGCCGCCGGCATGATCCTGCCCAACGTCAGCGCGCGGACCTCCAGCCCCAACACGGTGCGCCACGATTCGCTGTGCACCTCCGAGGACCGGCTGAGCACCGGCCGGATGGTGTGGTTCACCGGCCTGTCCGGATCCGGCAAATCGTCGGTGGCCATGCTGGTCGAGCAGAAGTTGCTCGAAAAGGGAGTTCCCGCTTACGTTCTCGACGGCGACAATCTGCGCCACGGACTCAACGCCGACCTCGGCTTCTCGATGGCCGACCGGTCGGAGAACCTGCGACGCCTGGCTCATGTGGCGGCCATCCTCGCCGATTCCGGCCAGGTGGTGCTGGTGCCGGCCATCAGTCCGCTGGCCGAGCACCGGGAGCTGGCACGCACCGTGGCCGACGAGGCCGGTGTCGAGTTCTTCGAGGTGTTCTGCGACACCCCGCTCGACGACTGCGAGAGGCGTGATCCCAAGGGTCTCTACGCCAAGGCCCGATCCGGTGAGATCACCCACTTCACCGGCATCGACAGTCCCTACCAGCGGCCGAAGAACCCCGACCTGCGACTGACCCCGGAGCGCAGCCCCGACGAACTGGCCGCCGCGGTCATCGAGCTGCTCGAGAGTCGCGGCCAGTGACCGACCATGAACTGGCGGCGTTGCTGGCCGCCGAGGCCGGCCGGTTGCTGCTCGACGTCCGCGCAGAGTTCGCCGACGCTGCCGCGCAGGACCGGAAAGACGCGGGGGACAAGCGCTCCCACGACTTCCTGATGGCGGCGCTGGCCGCCGAGCGTCCCGACGACGCCGTGCTCTCCGAGGAAGGCGTCGACGACCCGGTACGCCTGTCGGCGCAGCGGGTGTGGATCGTCGACCCGCTCGACGGCACCCGGGAGTTCTCCGAACTCGACCGCACCGACTGGGCGGTGCACGTCGCGCTGTGGGAAGCCGGCGAGCTCGTCGCGGGGGCGGTGGCACTTCCCGCCCAAGACATCACGCTGGCGACCCCGTCGGTGGCCGCACCACCGCCCGCGCCCGCAGTGCCACGCATCGTGGTCTCGCGGACCCGACCCCCGGCCGTCGCGCTGGCGGTCAAGGAGGCGTTGGGCGGTGAACTCGTCGAGATGGGCTCGGCGGGAGCGAAGGTCGCCTCGGTGGTGCAGGGACTGTCCGACGTGTACGTGCACGCCGGCGGCCAGTACGAATGGGACTCGGCCGCGCCGGTCGCGGTGGCCCGCGCCGCGGGTCTGCACACCTCCCGCATCGACGGCTCACCGCTGATCTACAACCAGCGCGACTCCAAGCTGCCCGACCTGATCGTGTGTCGCCCCGAGCTCGCCGAGGCCGTGCTGGCCGTCACGGCGGGCTGAACGTCCGCCGAGCCGAATCCGAAGCGGGTCAGCCGTCGTAGTCCACGACGACGGTGTCCGCGGTCGGGTGGGCCTGGCAGGTCAGCACGAAGCCCGCGTCGACTTCTGCGGACGTCAGCGCAAAGTTCTGCTCCATCGTCACGCTGCCCTCGACGACCTTGGCTTTGCAGGTCCCACAGGCGCCACCGAGACAGGAATACGGCGCGTCGATCTCATTGTTGAGTGCGGCCTCCAACACGGTCTCGCCTGGAGTCAGGTCGACGGCGTGGCTCGTTCCGGACAAGGTGACGGTGAGCTGGGCTCCGGAGAAATCGGCATGGGGTGCGCTGCGCTTCGCCCCGCGGAAAAGCTCGAGGCGAATGCTGTCATCGTCGACTCCGTCCGAGACGAGGCTGCTGCGTAACTCGGTGACAAGCGGGAGGGGCCCACACAGGTACCACCGGTCAACCGAGGTGATCGATTCCCTGAGAATTCTTCTGAGCAGCGGGTAGTCGATACGGCCCCGAAAGTCGGCGGGGTGGTGGGTTTCTCCGGAGCGGACGTGGATGATGCGCAAGCGGTCCGCGTACCGGGATTCCAGCTGGTCGAGTTCGTCGGCGAACATGGTGGTTTCGGCGGTGCGATTGCCGTAGATGAGGGTGAACCGGCTGTCGGTTTCGATCTCCATGGTGGTCCTGATGATCGACAGGATCGGGGTGATGCCGCTGCCGGCGGCGACCGCGACATGCTCGCACTCGGCCCCAGGCTGCAGGGGCGCACCGAAACTGCCGGTGGGTGTCATGAGATCCACCACGTCGCCTGCCCGCAGCATGTCGCATGCGTACGGGGAGAAGGCGCCGTTGTCGATGCGGCGGACCCCGATCGCCAATTCGCCGGAGGTGGCTGACGTGCAGATCGAGTAGTTGCGCCGGATCTTCGTGCCGTTGTCCGCGCGGTGCTGGACGGTCAGGTGTTGACCAGCCTGGAATTGGAACTGTTCGCGGAACTCCTCGGGCACCTCGAACGTGATCTTCACGCTGTCGGCGGTCAATCGGTCCACGCT
Organism: Mycobacterium sp. G7A2; assembly: GCF_041902445.1. Taxonomy (NCBI): domain Bacteria; kingdom Bacillati; phylum Actinomycetota; class Actinomycetes; order Mycobacteriales; family Mycobacteriaceae; genus Mycobacterium; species Mycobacterium sp. G7A2. Next base: position 1,852,906 of record NZ_CP169251.1, read on the forward strand.
CTTGACCGGAACCGGGTAGGTGCTGGCGTGCCGCGCACTCGATGACCGCGGCATCCTGACAGGCAAGATGGGCGCGAGCTTGCCGTTGAGCTTCTTCCACTCGCGGTACTCGTTCGGGTCCAGTTGCTGACCGAAGACAGTGCCGATCGCGGCATCGCGCTCCAGGTAAGCGGCCTCGTTGCGCCGCCAGGCGGCGACGTATCGGTAGAACGGAATCGACGGATGCAGATGATGCACCAGATGGTAATTCTGTGACAGCAGCAGCGGAGTCATGATCCACTCGGCCCCCACCCGGTTTCGGGTTGCGCGATAACGGTTCTCGCGCTGGGTCTGTTCCAACCCGTGGTGTGGAAGCCAGTCGAACCACCACGCGAGAACGAAGATGGCGACGCGCTCGGGAATCAGGTAGATTACGGCCACCATCCACAGGTGCCCGGTGAGCGCGGCCCCCAGGAGGACCGCCGCGGACAGCGTCATCAAGCCGGCGGTTTCGATGATCTCGGCACGTGGACGCTTTTTCCGGTGGCGCCACAGGAACCGCAGGTAGGGCAGATCCATGGCGGGAAATCGGAAAGGCAGTTGCCACCACGGTGCGGCGCTGACGAAGTGGTCGGGATCGGAATCGCCGTCATTGGTGTTGCGGTGATGCTCGATGTGGATGAAGGCGAACGATGAGAACGAGATCAGTGGGGAAACGAAGAACATCGCGACGCGCCCGAAGAGCCGGTTGACCCATCGGTGGGAACTGATCGCGCTGTGCGACGCATCGTGAAGCACGGTGAACATCACGAAGATCGCTGCCGCGCTGGCGGCTATCGTCGCCGCCGCCGGCACACTGCGGGTGATCGCGGCGGCCGTGGACGCGCCGAACACCGCCAGTGCGGCGACGAAGATTGCGACGATGGGCCAGGAGAGAGCGGGAACCCGTTCGCCGGGGTCGGGCAGGGCCTGCCGTGACAGGGTCGGCGCGGACGGAGATTCCTCTGCGGTTGTCGCCATCAGGACTCCTTCTTCCATGCTCATCGGTCGGGGTCACGCTACGAATCGCGACAACGGCCGACAAGGCACTCCCGGCCCATCTCCGTGTGCGCTGCGCACACACCCGGGAGGGGAAACCGGTCGGGGTCGAATTCAGCCGGTCTTGAGCACCGCGGCGCCGAGGACGTCTGCGGCGCGAAGCGCAGCGTGAAGCCCCGCCAGGCCGGCAGTGGCGGGAGCCCCGCGACGCTCCTCGGCGCGCCGGATTCGCTTGAGCACAGTATTGCGGTGAACGTTCAACGTGTGCGCTGCCGACACCAGACTGCCCTGCGCGTCGAGGACGGCGAGCAGGGCCGCGCGTTCCTCCCTTTCCTGCGGCCCGTCGCGGCCGAGGTCGCCCAGTTGGGACTGCACGAAGTTGCGGGCCACCTCGATGTCCTGTGACAACGCGTCGACGAGCGCGACATCGCTGAAAACCGTCAGCGACGGAGCCGACAACACGGAGAGTTCGACGATGCGGCGCGTGCCCACCGCTTCACGGTGGGACAGGCGAAAGCCCGGCACAGCCTCGTGAGGTGAGCCCACAGCGATGTGGACGGCCTCGCCGGAGCTGTGCCACGTGGCCAACGTGTCACGGGCCAGTCGGGCCTGGTCGCCGGTCACCGCGACCCACCCCCAGAGCGCAAGAGGGCCGTCGGCCATGAGGAGCGGGTGCGGTGAACCCAACGCCCTGGCCAACAGGTTGGCGTGACGTTCCAGATTGACTGCACGGTCGTGCGCCCAACAGACGAATCCGATCTGGGTGCCGGTGAGTCGGTGTCGGAGAACTCGCTCTGCGCGGCTGACCGTGATGTGCTTGCCGGCGAGCAGATCCTGCACCATCTCGGCGCGCTCGGCGCGGGCCTGGTTCTGGCGACGGTCGAGTTCGGCGACGTACTCTTCGGCGACCAGGCTGGAGATCCGGTCGATATAGCGGAACGCGAAGCGTTCCAGTTCCGCGTAGACGGTCAGGGCGGTTGCAGAGTCACCCGTCCACCCCTTCATCACGTCTGCGAGCCGCACCGTGAAGTACTCGTGTCCGAGCCGGTAGAAGCGCAACATGACATCGACGCTGTGTCCGCGCGAGGCCATCGCCCGGGCGTGCTCGAGCGCGGTGACCGGCGCCTCGGCCGCGGCGGCGTCGATGCCGTGGCGAACCATGGACAATGCCGCTTCCAGATTCGACGAACACGACCCCAGCGTCAGTCCGCGCAGTTCGGAGTCCTCGACGGTCTCGGGAATACGTTCCACCAGAAACTGCAGCATGTCGTCGGCCAGCTTCGAGACATCGGAGAGCAGTGCCACCGCAACCGTTCGCCCGTCGAGTCGGCCCTCAGGCGACTGAGCGTCCATGGCCGAGACTCTAATGCTCCCGGGGCCGAGTGCCGCCGTTCAACAGCGGACGGCGTCGTCGGTTGTGCACCCACCACGTTCATCGCCGTTCTCATGCATGTCGAATAGGCTGCAACACAGTGAGTTTGGCTCTCGAGGCGGGTCGTGGCCGCTACCTCCGCCGTGGATCGTCAGGCCGTCGACTCCGGGATGGACGGTGCCGCGGCACGCCCGCCTCGCGTGCCGCGCGGGGACCCGACTGCCCGAGACCTCGGCGATTGATCGGCACCGCAGCGCGCGAGGGCGCACTACGCTGAGACCGTGTCTGAATTGAACACCCTTCGCGCGCTGGAGGGGATGCCCGCGGCGCCTGCCCCGCTGGGCGACTCGACGTTGGTCCTCATCGACTGCCAGAACACCTACACCCGCGGGGTGATGGAACTCGAGGGGGTGGATGCCGCTCTGGACGAGGTGGCGGCCCTGCTGGACCGGGCCCGCTCCGCAGGTGTTCCGGTCATCCACATCCAGCACAACGGCGGGGCCGGCTCGCCCTACGACATCGATGCCGAGATCGGCGCCATCGTCGATCGGGTCGCTCCGCGCGAGGGCGAGCCCGTGGTCGTCAAGAGCTACCCGAACTCGTTCGTCCAGACCGACCTCGACGACCGGCTCAAGGCGGTCGGCGCCTCGAACCTCGTGTTGGCCGGTTTCATGACGCACATGTGTGTCAACTCCACTGCCCGCGGCGGGTTCAACCTCGGCTACGCGCCGACCGTGGTGGCCGGTGCGACCGCGACCCGCGCCCTGCCCGGGACGGACGGACAACCCGTGCCCGCCGCGGCGATGCAGAGCGCCAGCCTGGCCGCGATGGCCGACCTGTTCGCCGTGGTGGTCCCCGGATCCGCCGACCTGCCCGACTAATCTGACGCCATGCGGATGTCGGCGAAGGCGGAGTACGCCGTCCGCGCCATGATCCAACTGGCGACCGCCGAGGCCGGCGCTCTCGTCAAAACCGACGATCTGGCCAAGGCGCAACAGATCCCCGCCCAGTTCCTCGTCGACATCCTGTCCGACCTGCGCACCGACCGGCTGGTCCGCAGCCACCGGGGCCGCGACGGCGGCTACGAACTCAGTAGACCGGCGGCCGACATCAGCATCGCCGACGTGCTGCGCTGCATCGACGGACCGCTGGCCAGCGTGCGCGACATCGGCCTCGGCGACCTGCCGTACTCCGGCCCCACGGCCGCGTTGACCGACGTCTGGCGCGCCCTTCGGGCCAGCATGCGCTCGGTGCTCGAGCAGACCAGCCTCGCCGACGTCGCCGCCGGGGTACTGCCCGCCCATGTCCGCGCTTTCGCCGATGACTACCGCCGCCAGGAAGAGGCGCGCGGGCATCAGGACAACTAGGGCGCTGGGCTTATTGTCCCGGGCGCGGATCCCCGCCTGGGTCGACCAGGATCGCGGAAGCAGACAGGGCGTCCGTGGTAGGAACACGGTGTGGTGTTCGACGTGCGCGACCTCGCTGCCCCCATCGTCATCGCCCCGATGGCGGGCGGACCGTCGACGCCCGAACTGGCCGCCGCCGGCAGCAACGCCGGCGCACTCGGCTTCATCGCCGCCGGTTATCTCAGCGCCGACGTGTTCGCCGATCGGCTCCGCGCGGCGGCGGAGCTGACGTCCGGTCCGCTCGGCGCCAACCTGTTCGTGCCGCACCCCAGCGCCGCGACACCGGAGTCGATCGATCGCTACGCCGCGGCGCTGTCGCCGGACGCCCGCCGTTACGGCGCCGAGCTCGGGACGCCCCGGTTCAGCGACGACGACTGGACCGCCAAGCTCGAGGTGCTGCTCGACATCCGGCCGGCGTTGGTGTCGTTCACCTTCGGGTTGCCCAGCGCCGAGGAGCGCCGCCGCCTGTCCGCGGCAGACATTGCCACCGCGGCCACGGTCACCACGCTGGCCGAGGCCCGTCAGGCCGCCGAGGTGGGCGTGGATTGCGTGGTCGCGCAGGGACCGTCGGCGGGCGGGCACCGCGGCACCTTCGACCCGACCGCGACGCCGTCCGATGTTGTACTCGACGATCTCGTCGCCACCCTGGTCGCCGAACTCGACCTGCCGGTGGTGGCGGCCGGCGGGTTGATGACCGCGGCGGACGTGGACCGGGTGCGACGCGCCGGTGCTGTCGCCGCGCAACTGGGTACCGCATTCCTGTTGGCCGACGAGGCCGGCAGCAGTGCTGTGCACCGCGCGGCGTTGACCGATCCGGCTTTCACCGAAACCACTGTCACCAAAGCGTTTTCCGGCCGGTTCGCGCGGGGTCTGCGGAACCGGTTCATCGACGAGCACGAGGCCGAGGCGCCGTTCGGATATCCCGAGGTGCACTACCTGACCGGCCCGGTGCGCGCGGCATCGGTGCGCGCCGGTGACCCGAACGGAACCAGCGTCTGGGCGGGCACCGGCTTCGACAAGGCGGTGCCCGGGCCGGCGGCCCAGATCATCGAGCTGCTTCGAGTGCACTGATGCCGCCGCTCACCCGCCGTGCATTCACGATGGGTCTGGGCGTGCTGGCGGCAGCGCCGTGGGTGGGTGCGTGCGTGAACCAGACCTCGGGCGGATCCGGCGAGCACGTCGTGGTCGTCGGCGCCGGGATGGCTGGACTGGCCGCGGCGCGGCGCCTGGCCGACGCCGGGGTCAGGGTGACCGTACTCGAGGCGCGTCGCCGCATCGGCGGGCGAACGTGGACGGACACCTCGCTGGGCGTGCCCGTCGATCTCGGCGCGGCGTGGATCCACGGGACGCAGGACAACCCCCTGATGAAACTGGCTGCCGAGGTCGGCGCCGAGACGGTCGAGACCGACTTCGAGAACGTCATGGTGTTCGACCGTGCCCAGCCGGTCCCGGACGCCGACGTGGAAGCGGCGGGATCCGCCTGGACGGACGCGGTGGAGGAGATCTACCGCGCCGGCGCCGATGCCGGACCGCAGACGTCGCTGGCCGACGTGGTGGCGGACTACGTGGATGTCGACGATCCGTTGATCCAGTGGTTGATCACCTCGACGGTCACCGCCGAATACGGAGCCGATCCCGCCGGTCTGTCGCTGCGGTGGTTCGGCCAGGAGGGGGAATTCGACGGTCCGGATGTGCTGCTGCCCAACGGCTACGGCCAGCTGGTGGCGCATCTGTCCCGGGGCCTGCAGATCCGGCCGGACACGGCAGTCACCCGCATAGACCACCGCGGCGCCGCCGTCACGCTCACCACGACACGGGGCATGGTCACCGCCGACCGGGTGATCGTCACGGTGCCCCTCGGTGTGCTCAAAGCCGGTGCCATCACGTTCGATCCGCCGCTACCCGAGTCGAAGTCGCAGGCGATCCGGCGTCTGGGCTTCGGTCTACTCGACAAGGTCGTGCTGAGGTTCGACGAGCCGCACTGGCCCGCGGACCCTGATGTGTTCGGCGTTGTGGGCGCTGACGCGCCGGTGAGCGATGTGGTCAACGGGCTGCGGTTCTCCGACACGCCGCTGCTGGTCGGTCTACGCGCCGCGAGCAATGCCCGTGACCGCGAAGGCCTGTCCGACGGTGCAGCGGTCGACCAGGTGCGTGCGGTGCTGGGCCTGCCCGAGCCCACCGGCGCGCTCGTCACCCGCTGGGCGGCCGACCCGTTCGCGCGTGGCTCCTACAGCTTTCTCGCAGTGGGATCGAGCCCAGACGATCAGCGTGCCCTCGCCGAGTCGGTGGGGGATCGGTTGCACTTCGCCGGTGAGGCCACCCAGGAGGAGTTCTTCGCCACAGTGCACGGCGCCTACCTCAGTGGGTTGCGCGAAGCCGAGCGAATTCTCGACTGAGCCATCGGATTCAGCGCAATGCCTCGATGACGACGTCCCCGGTCTCCGAGCGGGCGGTGACCACCGACGCAGCGTCGTCGCGGTTGCGGGTCTGCGGCACGGAGACCACCGTGGAGCCCCGCCCTTCGCCGGTGCTGGCGTTGACGGCGTACGGGCCGGGATCGGGCACCGCGAGGACCACATCCCCGTCGCCGGTCTCGACGTCGACGACGGCAGGAGCGGCGGCGAAGTCGACGCTGACGTCTCCGGTCTCGGTGACGGCCCGGAATGACTCGGCCACCGAAATCGCGTTCCGGCTGGCGACGTCACCGTGATCGTTGGCGATGTCGATGCGGCGTGCCGACCCGTTGAGCACGACCGCCCCGTCGGTGGTGCGGGCGGTGAGCTGGTCGACATCCGCGTCGGCCATCACCACCCCCATGTCCTGCTCGGTCGTGACCGCCAGCCCCCGGGCCAGCTGCGGCGGCAGCACCACTGTGATCTCACCGCCCCGGGCCCAGCGCAGCATCGGTGCCGGCTCGGCGCTGACGCTGACCCGCGCGCTGCGGCCGTCGGCGCCCAGCGTCAACGGCTCTACGTCCGTGCGCGCCGGGCTGATCAACCGCAGATCCACGCGGGGCTCGGAGACGTCGCGATCGGTGGTGATCCGGATGACCGCCGGCACCGGCCCGGTGTCGACGGTCAACGCGCGCAGTGTCGCCGGCAGCGTGATCGTGTCCGCGACCACCCGGAATCGGCTTGCGCCCCAAGCGAACCCCGCCAACGACACGATGACCGCGGTGATCAGGACGCCGGCGAGCACAACCAGCCCGACCCGCACCGCGGTACGTCCGCCGGGGGACAGCGGAGGCGGCGCCGTGGGTTGCCCGGCAGGATGTCCAGGGGGCAGGAGCAGTGGGGTGGTCATCAGAGATCATTCCTTCCGGTGCGCGTGGGCACGTTCACGATTCGAGGAACCGCAGCACGGCGAGCACCCGGCGGTTCTCGCTCTCGTCCTGGGCCAGGTCCAACTTGGTGAAGATCGAGGCGATGTGCTTCTCGGCCGAGCCGACCGATATGTGCAGCGCGGCAGCGATCGCCGAATTGGTTCTGCCCTCGGCCATCAGCTGCAACACGTCGTGTTCCCGTGGCGTCAGCGCGTCGAGGGTGTTTCGGCGGTGCGAGCGCACCAGGATCTGGGACACCACCTCCGGGTCGAGCACCGTGCCGCCGTTGCCCACGACCTGCACGGCGTCGAGGAAGGCCGGTACGTCGGCCACCCGGTCCTTGAGCAGGTATCCGAATCCCCGGGTGTCCGAGGCGATCAGCTCGGCGGCGTAGCGTTCCTCGACGTAGTGCGACAGCACCAGCACCGCTGAATCCGGGTTCTGGCTGCGCAGCAGCGCGGCTGCCCGGATCCCTTCGTCGGTGAACGTCGGCGGCATCCGCACGTCGACGATCGCCAGGTCGGGGCGCTCGTCGTTGACCAGCCGCAGCAGGTTGGTGGCGTCGGGCACACCGGCGACGACGTCGTGGCCGGCGTCGGTCAGGATCCGCTCGATGCCGGCCCGCAGCAGCGCCGAGTCTTCGGCGATCACGATGCGCATGGCAGCACCGCGGTGATGATCGTGGGTCCGGTGGCCGGGCTGGACACCGTGAACGTGCCGCGCGCTGCCCGCACCCGCTCGTCGAGGCCACGCAGCCCGGTGGCTTCACCGCTTCCGTCGTCGGCCACGATGCGCGCCCCGCCGTGCCCGTCGTCGAAAACGCTGACGTGCAACTGCTGGGTTGATTCGTCGAGCCGGACGGTGACCGCGGCGTTCGAGGCGCCGGCGTGCCGGGTCACATTGGTCAATGCCTCGGCCACCACGAAGTACGCACATGCCTCCACCTCGTCGGGAAGCCGCCGCGGCAGGTGCAGGCTGAGCGTGGTCGGGATCCCCGCGTTCACTGTCCGCTGCACCACCGCCGACAGCGCGGCGTCGAGTCCGCGGTCGGACAGGATGGTGGGGGCGATGCCGCGCACGACGTTGCGTAACTCCACCAACGCGCTTTTGGCGTCGGCGTGCGCTTCGCCGATGAGGGCTTTGGCCGCGGGCAGGTCGGTGTCGAGTTTGGTCTGGGCCAGCCCGATCGTCATCGCCAGCGACACCAACCGCGGCTGCACGCTGTCGTGCAGGTCGCGTTCGATGCGGTGGCGTTCGGTCTGCGCCGAGGTCACCGCACCCTCGCGGGCATCGGCCAGTGCGCTGACCTGGTTCTGCAGTGCTGCGGTCGGCGACGGGCTGAGCAGCCACCGGTCGATGGACGCATCCAGTGTCGGGGCGAACACGAGCAGCGTCACCGCCGCGGCGACCGCCACCGCGGCCAGCAGCAGCGCGACCGGCGTGGGCAGGAACGACAAGCCGGCCTGCGCGTCGCTGTTGCCGATCACCACCGCGGCCGCCGGCGCCAGGAACGCGAAGGCGAGCAGCGCCACGGCCAAGCCGGTGACCAGCGCGTCGTAGATCATCCGCAGATAGTGGTGGGCGACCGACTTCCAGAATCGTCCGCTGCTCACGTCCAGCCACAGCTGGTGTGCCCAACGCTGGAAGCCGGTGTAGGACGACAGCCGGCGTGCAGGCACGCCGATGCCCATCCCGAACACCGCCTCGCTGCGGATGCGTTCGACCCGGTCGATGCCTCGCATCAGGTAGATGAACACCACCGCGGCGACGACGAACCCGATGATGCTCGGGATCGAGGAGATGCCGAGGACGACGATGCCGAGGGGGATCCAAAACCACACCACCGCCAGCGCGCCGCCGGCGATCAGCGAGGCGGTGGGCACCACGCCGATCGGGCGGGGCCCGCGGTGGGGCTCGCCGGCCGGGATGCCGGTGGTGTCGGTGTCCGCCGCCGGGGCTTCGGGCGCGGCGGCGTCATTCGTTACGACCATGCCCACCAACCTATGGACCGGCGCGCGCCGAGGACACGGCGTTTTCCCGCGAGTCCGGCGGGGGTTTTCCTCCACAGAGCTCTGCAGCGCGAGCGCGCGTGTCACCGCCCGACACGCCGCACCCAACCGGCATTTCGCGCGCGCTCGCCGCTGGCCATACTGACGGAATGACCGCCGACACCGCCGGCCCCGCCGATCCCGCAGGTCCAGCCGGGCCCGCCGGCCCCGCCGGTCCAGCTGGCCGTCGCCCCGCGATCCTCGACTATCTCGGCCCCAACTGGTTCGCCTCGGTGATGGGAACCGGGATCGTCGCCACCGCGGGCGCGTCGTTGCCGGTACCCCTGCCGGGTTTGCGGGCGTTCGCGCAGGTGGTGTGGGTGATCGCGGCGACGTGGCTGGTGGTTCTGATCGTGGCGACGGTCGCGCACTGGGTGCGTAACTCCGAGATGGCCCGCAGCCACGCGCGCAACCCGCAGATGGCGCACTTCTACGGCGCGGCTCCGATGGCGCTGCTGACCGTCGGATCCGGCGCGCTGCTGGTCGGGGTGGATCTGATCGGCATGCGCACCGCGGTGAGCCTGGCCTGGATTCTGTGGATCGCCGGGACGATCGGCGGGCTGGTCACGGCGCTGAGCATCCCGTATCTGATGTTCACCCGGCACCGGGTGGAGCCCGACGCCGCGTTCGGTGGCTGGCTGATGCCGGTCGTGCCGCCGATGGTGGCCGCTGCCACGGGCGGGTTGCTGATCCCGCACATGGCCGAGGGGCCAGGCCGGGCCACCATGCTCTACGGCTGCTACGCGATGTTCGGCCTGTCGCTGATCGCGTCGCTGATCATCATCACCATGGTGTGGAGCCGGCTCGCCCACTTCGGTACGTCGGGCACCGCCCGGGTCCCCACGCTGTGGATCGTGCTGGGGCCGCTGGGCCAGTCCATCACGGTGGCCGGGTTGCTCGGCGCCGATGCCGCGCTGGCGGTCGACGAGAAGCTCGCCGACGGTATGAGTGTGTTCGCGGTGCTCTACGGCGTTCCGGTGTGGGGTTTCGCGGTGCTGTGGATTGCGCTGGCCACCGCGCTGACCGTGCGTACCCTGCGCCGGGGCATGCCGTTCGCGCTGACATGGTGGAGCCTGACGTTCCCGGTCGGCACGTTCGTCACCGGAACCACCCAGCTGGCGGTGCACACCGACCTGCCGGCGTTCCGATACGCGGCCGCCGTCGCCTACGTGGGGTTGTTGTTCACCTGGCTGCTGGTGGCGGTGCGCACGCTGCGCCTCGGCTGGCGCGGCTCGTTGTTCACCCCACCGGCAGCCGACCCCATTCGTGCCCGCAAGGATCCGGCGCGCTGACGCACCCACCGTGACGCCTTGCGCGCCCGATTCACCCGGCGTGCCAGAATCGCCGACGTGCGAATCGGGATGACGATGCCGGTGATGGAACCCGATCTGGACCGGGGGACGCTCAAGGCCTGGGCTCAGCTGATCGACGGCGGCGCGTTCTCGTCGCTGTGCTGGGGGGAACGCATCGCGTTCGACAACCCCGAGAGCCTGACCCTGCTCGGGGCGCTGGCGGCCTGGACCGACCGCGTGCGGCTGGTGACCACCGTGGTGGTTCCGCAGTTGCACGACCCCGTCATGCTCGCCAAGCAGCTGGCCACCGGTGACCTGCTCTGCGGCGGACGGCTCACCGTCGGTATCGGGGTGGGCGGGCGCCACGAGGACTACCACGCGGTCGGGGCGGACCCGGCAACGCAGACGATGCGCCAGATGGCCGAGCGGGTGGCGGTGATGAAGCGCGTGTGGGCGGGGGAGAAGATCACCGACTCGACGCTGCCCGTCGGGCCTCCGCCGGTGCAGGCCGGGGGCCCGCAGCTGGTGGTGGGCACGATCGGGCCCAAAACCGTGCGCAGCGCCGCCGCCTGGGCCGAGGGTCTGGCCGGGATCACGCTGGACCTCGATCTCGACAAGGAGTCCGCGCTCTTCGACGTGGCTCGGCAGGCCTGGCAGGAGGCGGACAAGCCGGCCCCGCACCTGGCGACCTCGTTCTGGTTCGCCCTCGGTGACGGAGACGAGCCGCGTGCGCAGGTGCACCGGCATCTGCGTCGCTACATGAACTGGATTCCCGCCGAGGTGGTCGACGCGATGGCGCCGACGACCGGGTGGGCCGGTACCGACGACGAGCTGCGAACGGTGCTGGGCCGCTTCGCCGAGATCGGCGCCGACGAGGTTCATCTGATCCCCACCAGCTCCGACATCGACCAGGTGCGCCGGGTCGCCGCGATCGCCGAAGAGTTCTGACGCCCGACGCGCGCGGTTCGGTTCCGGACCTGATGGTGGGATGACACGCTGCTGACATGACGATCAGCTGGGGCGGTCGCGCCAAGCAGATGTGGCAGGCGGTGAGCAAGCAGGTGCCGGCTCCGTTGGCCCCACCCGACACCTTCCCCGTCGACGAGGTCGCCGAGATGTTGCGCGACATCGGCATCGCCCTCATCGAAGTGCAGGTGCCCAGCGGCGTCGTGGAGTCGCGGTTGGAGCGCATCGCCGCGCGCTACACCAGCGAGCCGGTGCGCGTCGTCGCGTTGCCGACGGTGCTGATCGTGCAGGTGGGAAAGGTCGGCCACGAGGTGGCGGCCTCCACCGGAGGCACCACTCAGCTCGACCGCGCGGGCAAGGTCGACGCGGTGGCACGTCTCGCGACAGCGGGCGCGGTCGCCCCTCGCGATGCGGTCCGTGACATCACCGAGGCGCGCACTGCGACGCCACGCTTCGGTCCGGTCATGATCCTGGTCGGCTACGTCATCACTACGCTGGGCTTCGGCATCGTCATCAACCCGGCGTGGACGGCGTTGTGGGCGTATGTGTTTCTCGGCGCCGTGGTCGGTGCTGTGGTCGTCGTCGCCGGACGCATCCCGACGCTGGCCGTCATCATCCCGTCGCTGTCGGCGGCATTGGTGACGACGTTGGCGATCTGGTTCGTCGCCGACGCCGCGAACGACGAATTGCTGCGCATCATCGCTCCCGCACTGGTCGCCACCTTGCCCGGCCTGTCGCTGACCATCGGAGCCATGGAGCTGGCCGGCGGCGCCATCATGGCGGGCTCGAGCCGGCTGGTGTACGGAGTGGTCCAGCTCATGCTGCTGGCGTTCGGGGTGGCGATCGGGGTGGCCATCGCGGGCAGGCCGGGGTCGCCTGCCGTGGCCGACCGGATGGGGCCGCTGTCGTTCTATGTCGCGATCATCGTCATCGGGATAGGGCTCTACATCTACCTGTCCGCACCGCGCGGGTCGCTGCTGTGGGTGACCGCCGCCGTGGCCGTGGCACTCATCGGTCAGAAGATCGGCGGTCTGTTCCTGTCGTCGGCGCACTCCGGGGCCCTCGGTGCGCTGCTGGTGTTTCCGTTCGCCGTGGCCGCGGCGAAGTTGAAGACCGCCCCGCCGGTGTTCGTCATGTTGCTGGCGGCCTTCTGGTCGCTGGTGCCCGGCGCGTTGGGTTTCGAGTCGATCACCGCGGCCGCGGTGCAGCGGTCGCTGGACGCCGCCACGTTGGGCAACACCTTCTCCGCGGTGTTCTCCATCGCGCTGGGCACATTGGTGGCCTGGAGCATCTACGACACGGTGTTCGCGCGCCGAGATGACGGCCTCAACAGTGGCAAGCTCGAAGCATGACCGACACCGACGCGTTGCCGCCCATCGTGTCGCGGGCCGAGTGGGAGACGGCGCGCGCCGAACTGCTGGTGCTGGAGAAGGACCTCATCCGCGCCAAGGACGCAGTCAGCGCCGCCCGTCGCCGGCTGCCCATGGTCGAGATCGACACCCCGTACGTGTTCGACACCGAGACGGGCCCGCTGACCCTGCTCGACCTGTTCGAGGGGCGCAAGCAGCTGATCGTCCAGCACTTCATGTTCGCGCCGGAGTGGGACGAGGGCTGCGCCGGGTGCTCGATGATGGCCGATCACGTCGGGCCGCTGTCGCACCTGTATGCCAAGGACACCGCGTTCGTGCTGGTGGCTCGCGCGCCGGTGGGCAAACTGGTGGCCTTCAAGGACCGCATGGGCTGGGACCTGCCCTGGGTGTCGTCGGGCCGGTCGACCTTCAACGAGGATTTCCGCACCACCATCGACGGTCAGGAACGGCACTCCATCAGTGTGTTTCTGCGTGACGGTGAGCGGGTCTTCCACACCTGGCAGACGTTCGACCGCGGTGAGGAGCCCTTCATGGTGGTGTTCGACCTGCTCGACCTGACCCCGTACGGCCGTCAGGAGACCTGGGAGAAGTCACCGCCGGGCTGGCCGCAGCAACCGGCCTACGAGTGGATCCGGTTGCACGACGCGTACTGACGCACCATGGCTGGCACGCTTCGCCTCCTGAGCCGGGGCGGCTGGCGGCGCCGAGCCGGGGCGGATGGCGGCCCACTTTCACTCCCGCCCAGCGACGCCTTGACTATCGGCCCCACTTCCACGGCTTGTCCCAATGGCCGGGTGGCACACCGGTGACCTGCCCGATGTGTCCGGGCGGAACGTTGACGATCTGTCCGACGTGGCCGGGCGGGGGCGGCTGGGGCAGCCACCAGTCGTGGTCGGCGTTGGCCAGACCTGCACCCAGGCCCATCGATGCCGCACCCATGCCGCCGGCAATGGCTGCCGCGATGACGATCCTCTTCACCTGCATCGTGCGCTCCTCTCGGCGGATGCTCGTTTCAGGTTTGTACCCATTTCTATCGCGCTCGGGCACTCCAGCGTTAAGCGCGGCCGGGCGACGAATGATTCCTCACAGTTCACGCGGCTCTTACGGGGTTGGGCGCCAGGGCTGCATCGGCGCAGCGCAGCACCTCCGCTCCGTCTGTGGCCCAGACATCCCGCGTTCCGCAGCCCGCGTCCCGCAGCCCGCACTTCGCAGCCCGCTTCCCGCGAGCCCGGAGCCCGCACTTCGCAGCCCGCAGCCCGGAGCCCGCGGCCCGGAGCCCGGAGCCCGCGTCCAGACAGCCCGCGAGCGTACGGTTTCTGACGGAAATCACCCGAATCTCGTCAGAAACCGTACTTTCGCGGCGCTCACGGCATGGAGCCGTCTGTGGCCCAGACATGCCGCGTCCCGCAGCCCGGAACCCGCGTCCCGCACTTCGCAGCTCGCACTTCGCAGCTCGCAGCCCGCACTTCGCAGCCCGCGGCCCGGAACCCGCGGCCCGGACCCCGCGGCCCGGAGCCCGCGGCCAGACAGCCCGCGAGCGTACGGTTTCTGACGGAAATCACCCGATTCTCGTCAGAAACCGTACTTTCGCGGCGCTCACGGCTTTTTCCCCTGCACGACTGGGCTCGGCGACGTGCGTGACGGGCTTGGGTGACGTGCAAGACTCGGTCCGGCGACGTGCGTGACGTGCCTGGGCGCCCTGCACGACTTGGGTCCGGCGACGTGCACGACTCGGTCCGGCGACGTGCGTGACGTGCCCGGGCGCCCTGCGTGGCTTGGCGCGTCTCGCCGTCGCAACGGTTTCTGAAATCGTCCGGCGACCCGGTGGTCTGGCCTAGGTTGGTGGCCGTGTGCACCCGTGTGCTGTGGAACTCGAATGAACTGGCCGTCCTGACGGGACGCAGCATGGACTGGCCGGAGTCCACCGAACCGTTGATCGTCGCGTTTCCGGCCGGCCGCCGGCGCGACGGGGGAGCGCTGGCCGGCATCGACGTGGTACCCCGTAATCCGCTGCGCTGGACCAGTCGCTACGCGACGTTGGTCACCTCGGTGTACGGCCTCGGCGGTATCGACGGCTTCAACGAGAAGGGCCTCGCCGGGCACGGATTGTATCTGCAGAGCACCGACTTCGGGGTGCGCAACCCCGCTGAACCAGGCGTGCACGCGGGCATGTGGTTGCAGTACCTACTGGACCAGGCGGCGACCGTGCCCGAAGCGCTGGCATTGATGGACGGCCTGGACGTGGTGATGGTCGGCGCCCACGGCCACGACGCGACCATCCATCTGGCTCTGGAAGACGCCTCCGGTGACTCGGCCATCATCGAATTCGACCACGGCACCCCGATCGTGCACCACGGCCGTCAGTACACGCTGATGACCAACGACCCCACCTACGACGAGCAGCTCGCCCTGCTGGCCGAGCGGGACTTCTCCCAGCCGTCGCGGGACATGCCACTGCCCGGAAACGTCAACGCCGTCGACCGTTTTCAGCGTGCGGCCTACTATTCGGCGCTGCTGCCCTCACCGCGCGACGAACGTCAGGCAGTCGCCGGGGTGCTGGCCATCATGCGCAACGTGTCGGTGCCGTTCGGCGCCCCCTATGGCGAGTTCGGTGTCTACAACACCGAGTACCGCACAGTGTGCGACCTGACCAACCGGGTCTACTTTTTCGAGTTGACGACCAGCCCCAACACCATCTGGGTGCGTTTCGACGACCTGACGCTGCCTGACGGCGGCGACCCGTTGATCCTCGATCCGTATGACGAGACGATGGTCGGGAACGTGACGGCCCGAATGACGCCGGGACACATCGGCTTCTGACGTCGTCGTCGCCGCGGAGGAGTTGCGCATGCTCGAGGTGATCGTCAAAGGAGCTGCCACCGAAGCCCACCCGGCGCCGCTGGTGTTCGTGCACGGCGCGTGGCACGGAGCGTGGTGCTGGGACGAACACTTCTTGGACTACTTCGCCGAGCTGGGCTACGCGTGCCACGCCCCGAGTCTGCGCGGCCACGGAGCGAGTTCGGGAGGCGGGCGGCTGCGCTGGCACCGGGTGGCCGACTACGTGCGGGATCTGGCTGACCTCGTCGACCAGTTGCCGGCGTCGCCGGTCTTGATCGGCCATTCGATGGGTGGCTTCGTCGTGCAGAAGTACCTCGAGCGCCACCGTGCCGAAGGCGCTGTGTTGCTCGCGTCCGTACCGCCGACCGGGGCGGTGGGAGCCACCATGCGCATCGCCCGACACCATCCGGTGCAATTCCTCAGGGCCAACGCGATGCTGCGCCTCGCTCCGTTGGTCGCCACTCCCGAACTCGCTCACCAGTTGTTCTTCTCGGCGGCCACCGCGCACAGCGATGTCGATCGATATCAGCGTCGCATGCAGGACGAGTCCTACCGGGCGTTCCTCGACATGCTCGTGCTCGATCGCGTCAGATCCTCGCGGGTTGCCGCGATCCCGATGCTGGTGCTGGGCGCCGACGCGGACACCATCATCTCTCGACGCGACGTCCGGCAGACCGCCGCCACGTACGGGGTGAAACCCGAGTTCTTCGCGGACACGGGTCATGACCTGATGCTTGAACCACAGTGGCCGAAGGTTGCCCAACGCATAGCGGAATGGCTTGCCGCCCAGAGCTTTTAGCTATCGCGCACCGTGGCGATCTCGTAGTCGCCGAGCTGACCCATCAGTACGTGGAGCTGATCCTGCGAGGAACCGAGGGTGTGTTCGATCGCCGTCAGCTTGGCCGCGTAGTGACCGACCGGGTACTCGGCCGTCACGCCGATGCCGCCGTGCAGCTGGATCGCCTCTTGGCTGATGTGGCGTCCGGAGCGACCGATCTGCAGTTTGGCCCGCGCCGCGATGGTCGGATCCAGATCACCGTCGGCGATCGACATGGCCGCATACAGTGTCATGCTGCGAGCCAGCTCGAGGGACACATACATGTCGGCGGCGCGCTGGGTCAACGTCTGGAACGTGTTCAGCGTGACACCGAACTGCTTCCGCTGGGTGAGGTATTCGGTGGTCAGTCGCAGTGCTTCCTCCATCGCGCCGAGCGCTTCGGCGCACAGCCCCGACGAGATGCGTACCAGGGTGTGGCTGACGGCTGCCGACGCATCGGTCGCCTCGCCCAGCGGTTCGCATGCCACCGCATCCAGATCTATCTGGGCGGCGCGTTGGCCGTCGAAGGTGCGGAACGACTGCCGGTTCACCGCGCCGGCGTCGACGAGAAATGCGCCGGTACCGCCGTCGGGAAGAGCCGCGGTCACCACCAGGGTGTCGGCACTGTCGCCGGCCAGGACCGGGTTCTTACAGCCGGTCACCGTCCACGAATCACCGTCGCGGGCAGCCTTGGTCGTCACCGGCGCGTGCGCTCCGCGCATCCCCGGCTCCTGGTGGGCGAAGGCCAGCAGCCGCTCGCCGGCGGCGACCTCGTCGAGCAGCGCGCGCTGCTCTGCCGAGCCGAGCTCGGCGATCAACGCTCCCGGCCCGAGTGCCCCGTGCAGCACGGGCTCGGGGGCCAGTCGCCGGCCGACCTCGGTGAGCACCACCTGGATCTCGTTCTGCCCGCCGGCTTCCTCCTCGAAGCCCAGCCCCAGGATGCCGATCTCTGCCAACTGCTTCCACACGTCGCGGCTGAAGCCGGGGTCGCTGTCGATGATCTCGAGCCGACGCTCGGTGTCGTAGGCGCGGGCGAGCAGGTCGCGGGTGGTGTCGCGGAGCAGAACCTGCTCTTCGCTGAGTTGAAAGTCCATGGTTCAGCTCACAATCCGAGGATGGTCGACGCGATGATGGTGCGCTGCACCTCGTTGCTGCCGCCGTAGATCGAGGTCTTGCGGTAGTTGAGGTAACGCGGGGCGCTGTGCTGGGCCCATTCGGGAGACGTGATCGCCTCGCCCGCCTCGAACGGCAGCGCGTCGGGGCCGGCGACCTCCAGCATCAGCTCGGTGGCGAGCTGCTGCAGCTGGCTGCCGCGCAGCTTCAGCACCGACGAGGCGGGGTTGGGCTTGCCGCCTTGGGAACTGGAGGCGACGCGCATCTGGGTCAGTTCCAGGGCCAGGATGTCGTTCTCGGCCTCGGCCAGGCGCGCGGCGAACAGCGCGTCGTCGAGCAGGCCGCTGGCCTTGGCCCGTTCCTTGACCTCGGAGAGGCGCAGCTTGGTGCGGCCGACCTGCGCGATGCCGTTGCGTTCGTTGCCCAGCAGGAACTTGGCGTACGTCCAACCCTGGTTCTCCTCGCCGACGAGTTGGTCAGCCGGCACCCGGACGTCCTCGAAGAACACCTCGTTGACCTCGAAGCTGCCGTCGACGAGTTTGATCGGCCGCAGCGTGATGCCGGGGGTGTTCATGTCGATGAGCAAGAAGGAGATACCGGCTTGCTTCTTGGGCGCATTCGGGTCGGTGCGCACCAGGCAGAAGATCCAGTCGGCGTACTGACCCAGCGTGGTCCACGTCTTCTGTCCGTTGACGACGTAGCTGTCGCCGTCGCGCAGCGCCGTGGTCCGCAGGGACGCCAGATCCGAGCCCGCCTCGGGCTCGGAGAAGCCCTGGCACCACCAGATGTCCAGCGCGGCGGTGGGTGGCAGGAAGCGCTCCTTGATCTCCTGCGAACCGAACTCGGCGATCACCGGTCCGACCATGTTGGCGTTGAACGTCAGCGGTTCGGGCACGCTGGCCAGCTGCATCTCGTCCAGCCAGATCTGCTGCTGGGTGGGGGTCCAGTCCTTGCCGCCCCATTCGACCGGCCAGTTCGGCACCGCCAGGCCGTTGTCGTTGAGGATCTTGTGGCTGGTGACGATGTCCTCGCGGCTGACCTCGGCGCCCAGCCGAGTCCGCTCGCGGATCTCTTCGGGGATCTTGGTGCGGTAGAACGTCCGAAGCTCGTCGCGGAAGGCGGCTTCCTCGGGTGTCAGCGCCAGTTGCATGGCGGCCTCCTGGTCCGTCGATGGATCTGCCACCCAGCCTAACCACCCGGTTGGTCGGCCCGTGACCGGACCGGTGTGACAGATCGCTGACCAGTGCTTCCCGGCGCGTGGTGCTCAGCTGCGCAGCGTGAACCCGGCGTCGAGCGGCCACGAGGTGCCGGTGACGAACCGGGCCGCGTCGGAGACCAGCCACGCCACCGCGCCGGCGATGTCAGCGGGATCGACCAGCGCGATCGGCAACGCGTTCTGCTGAGCCAGCAGCCACGGATCGCCGGCGGTGGCCAGCGCCATCGTCGACTCGTTCATGATCATGTCGGTGGCGACGCCGCTGGGGTGGATGGTGTTCACCCGGATCGAATGCGGAGCCAGCTGACGTGCCCAGCCCTGCATCAGCGCCACCAGGGCGCGTTTGGAGGCGGCGTAGGCCTGCAGACCGGCCCGGTCGGTGTCGGAGGCCCGCAACCCCTGGGTGGAGCTCGTCAACACGATGGACCCGCCGCGGCCGCCGGCGACCAGGTCCGGGATCGCCGCGTCGACGGTGTTCCACGCGCCGACCAGGTTGACGTCGATGATCGCGCGGAAATCGCGACGACGCTGGTCACTGTCGGTCACCCGGATGACCCCGGCGTTGGCGATGACGATGTCGAGGCGGCCGAACTCGCGCCGCGCATCGGCGAGCACGGCGTCCACCGCATCGGCATCGCGCACGTCGGCCTGCCGGGCCAGGATGCGGCGTCCCTCGCTACGCACGAGCCGGGCGGTCTCCTCGAGGTCGTCGACCGTGGCTCCCGGGTAGTCGGTGAACTCGAAGCCCGTGCAGATGTCCAGGGCGACGATGTCGGCGCCCTCGCCTGCCAGTTTCACGGCGTGCGCACGGCCCATGCCGCGGGCCGCGCCGGTGATGAAGGCCACCTGACCGTCGAGCGAACCCATCCTCAGCCCCGCGGGAACTCGACGTCTTTGGTGACCGATGCCCACTCGTCGATCGACGCCGAGAACGCGGCGAGCTTGTCACGCACCGCTTTCAACACATCACGGCCCAGCAGCAGCCGCAACGGCGGATCGTCGAGGCCGGTCACCATCAGCACCGCGTCGGCCGCCTTGCGCGGGTCGCCCGGCAGGTGGTTGGCGAATTCCTTGATCATGGTTTTGCGGGAGCCGACGGTGTCGTCGTACTCGCTGATCGGTGTGGCGGATTCCCACATCGACCTCGCGGCCCAGTCGGTGCGGAACGCGCCCGGTTCGATGGCGGTGACCTTGATCCCGAATGGCTTGACCTCTTGCGCGAGCGCCTCGGTGAGTGCCTCGAGCGCGAACTTGGTCGACGAGTAGTACCCGTTGGGCGGGTTGGCCACCAGGCCGGTCATCGACGAGATGTTGACGATGTGCCCGGCACCGCGGGCCCGCATGCCGGGCAGCACCGCCTTGATCATGTCCACGACGCCGAAGTAGTTGACGTCGAACAGTTTGCGGACCTGGTCGTCCTCGCCTTCCTCGATCGCCGCGAGGTAGCCGTTGCCGGCGTTGTTGACCAGCACGTCGATGCCGCCGAATGCGTCGGTCGCCGTGCGTACCGCGGCGGCGATCTGCTCCTTGTCGGTGACGTCGAGCGCGACGGTGACCGCGCGGTCGCCGTATTCGTCGGCCACGTCGGTGATCGACTCGACGCGGCGCGCTGTCACCACCACCGAATGCCCGGCTTCCAGTGCTGCGCGGGCGATCTCGCGGCCGATGCCGGTCGAGCATCCGGTGATCAACCAGCGTGCCATGTCAGATCCTCTCCGGTAGACGGCGAAGGTAGGCCGCTCGGCGCTCGGCCAGCTCGGTGGCCCGCTGCTGCGCCGACACCCGGCGCAGGGTCGGCACCGCCTTCTCCAGCTCGTCGAGCGGCACCACGCGACCGTGCGCGCCGAGGTCCTCGCGGGGGCCGTGCCCGGCGAACTCGGCCATCCGCAGGGTCAGGATGCCTTCGCGCAACCCGTCGGAGTCGATCCAGTTCGCGACTCCGGGGTCGGTGGGGGAGATGACGTAGGTGTAGGTGCCGTCCTCGTTGGGCACCGACTGCGCCTTGTTCAGGCTGCCGGTGCGGTCACAGATGTCCAACGTGGTGCCCCAGATGTTGCTCAACGGCACCGTGAAGTACTCGGCGCCGCCGTCGCTGACGTCGACGACGAACGCCTCCCCGGGGTTCAGGTCGAAGCGCCCCATCACATACACCTGGTTGCGCATCGCGCCGACCTTGTCGGCCGACCAGGCCAGGTCGAAGTGGTTGGCCGGCATCTTGTAGATGCCGTGGCTGAGCTTGCCGGTGAAGTCGGCAAAGTGCGCCATCATGGCCGCCGTCGCGTCGGCCTGCTCGTCGAGCGTGCGCGCCGCGACGGTCGGCTTGTCGCCGAGCCGCTGCACCGCAAGGTGATTGGGGTCGTCGCGATCCCAGTGCAGCAGCACGTCGCGGATGTAGAACTCGTGGGCCTCCGGGGTGCTCTGCACGTGGTTGGGCCGCCCGTTGGCAGGGTCGGAGTCGACGGTGATGGTGAAGGAGCCGTCGGCGTCGACGTTCATGGTGCGGCCGTTGAGCACGGCGACGGTGCCCATGTCGGCGTTCCAGAGTGTGAAGTAGTTCTCGGTCATCCGGTGGGTCCCGACGCGGCCGTGGATCTCGTAGCGCTCGTCGCCGGAGATCGGGATCACCCGGTAGACGCTGTCGGGATTGTCGATGCCCCAACGAGACCCGGGTATCTGATGGCCGGCGACCGGATGGCTCAGCCGGGTGATGCAGCTGACCTTGGGTCGGAGCTTGTCCTGGTTGGACGACCAGATGGCTGCGGAGAACATCACCTCGGTGAAGGCGTCGTCGAAGCGTTCCCGCATGGCCTGTGAGGCGCGGGCCCGGCTCAGCCACTTCTCGGCCACGTCGCGGTATGCGGCTCGCACGGTGGGGTGGCGGGTCAGATCCAGTGCGGCGATCTCCTGGTCGTGCTGCGACGCGGTCGCGACGGGATCGCCGGTGAATTCGGTCATTCATGTCCTCCTGGTGGTGGGGCCGCCGCGCGAAACCGCTTCTGGTAGGCCGTGAACCGCTCGGTGATCTGCTCGTCGGACAGGCCGAAGTCGGCGGCCCGGTAGGGTGCGCGTGCCGGCTCGCGCGGCCGCTCGGCCAGCCAGCGTCGCATCGCCGACTCCGCCGTCGCCGTCAGCGGCATGCCGATCGCCTCGTATACCCGGGCCACGTGATCAATGGGGTCGGCGACCGCGTCGGCGAATTCGATGTCGGTGCAGCGGGCGGCCTCATCGGGCCAGCTCTGCCGGACCGTCATCGCCCGGTCGTTGGTCCAGCCCATGCGCTGCAGCCACTGCTCCCCGACGCGGGTCGTGTCCACCTGATCGCTGTGCATGGCGTGCAGCGTGGCGTTCAGGCCGGCCCCGGACGGGATGGTCTGCCGCGGGTCGCGGTGCATGTGCACCAGATGCAGATCGGGGAACTGGGTGCGCAAGGCGTCCAGATAGCCGAGGTGCGCTGGGGATTTCAGCACCCAACGCTGGGCAGCAGCGCCGCCGGCTCGGCGTTTCTGCCACTGCAGGAACTGCAACATCCGGTGCAGATAGGCATACGCGGGCGCGAAATCCTGGCCGTCGAGCCAGGACCGGTAGCCGGGCACATCGGCGCCGGATTCCGGGACGTGCGACAGGAACGCGTCGGACAGGAACAAGATCTCTTCCTCGGCCTCGCGGGCGTACATCGGGTGGATGGCAAACAGCTCCGGCGCCAGCTCGCGGGAGACCGCTTCGCGCTTCTCGCTGATCGCGATGCGCGGATCCGGACCGCCCGCCCACGGGTAGTCGAGTCGGGGCGCGACCTCGACGACCTCCCAGCCGTAGGCGCAGTGAAACCGTCTGTCCGCGGCCAGAAGTCGCTGCAGCAGGGTCGTTCCGCTGCGCATCATCCCGGTGACGACCACGGGCGCGGCGATGACCTCCTCGGTGATCTCGGGGTGTCTGCGGATCCACTCCTGCGCGCGCAGCCTCATCCGCAGGCTGTGGATCAGACCCGATCGCAGGATGTGCACGCCGATGTCGTTGAGCGGCGCGCTCGCGTAACTGTCGGTCAACACCTGCAGCGGCTCGGCGAACGGCAGCGGCCCCCAGGCGTCGAGGTCCTCCTTCTGCTGCGCAGCGGTCATCAGCTTCGCAGCGTCGAAGGGGTGCCCCACCGCGTCAGAACTTCAGGTGCCGGCTGGTGTCGCCGATCTGGTCGACGTACATCGTCCGGCTGTTGAACCACCACGCGCCGTCCACGCGGTGGAAGGTGTCACGGTAGTGGCCGGTCACGATCACCTGCAGCGGCAACTCCGGCGTGGCCTGGGTGACGCAGTAGTACGCACTGGCCCGCGCCGTGCCGGCCTCCTCGTCGACGTCGATACGCACGTTGGTGGTGAAGTGCTTGGTCTTGGGGGTCCCGTCGTCGTAGAGGCGGGTGGCCATCTCATACATCTGCCGCACCCGGGCGGTGCCTTCGAACACGGTCTCCGGCGGCCCGTCCTCGACACCGCAGATGCGTCCGTGGGCGAACAAGGCGGCTACCCCGTCCAGGTCACCCGCGTCGATCCGCTCGGCGTAGGTGTACACGAGATTCTCGATGTCGCGGGCGGCGTCGCTCACGAGCGGTAGACAACCAGCCGGAATCTGTCATGTCAACGTTTTGCCGGACAACCGGCGCGGTTAATCTCCCAGCGTGACTACCTCTTGGTCGGTGAACCGACTCGGCGACATGACCGGCACCCGCATCATCGTCACCGGCGCCACCAACGGCGTCGGCCTGGCGACGGCGACCGCGCTTGCGCGCGCCGGCGCCCAGGTGATTCTGGCGGTGCGCAACCTGGAGCTGGGGGCGCAGCGCGCCGCCGAGATGGGCGGTGACACGGAGGTGGTCAAACTCGACCTCGCCGACCAGGCCTCGGTGCGCGCGTTCCCCGGTCTGTTCGACGGCGACGTCGACATCCTCATCAACAACGCCGGCCTGGTCGCCCAACATCGCAGCGACACCGTCGACGGTTTCGAGATGACGCTGGGGACGAACTTCCTGGGTCCGTTCGCGCTGACCAACCTGCTGTTCGAGCGGGTGCGCTCGAAAATCGTCAACGTCGGCTCCGACGCCCACAAGCAGGCGTCCATCGCGTTCGACGATCCCCATCTGCGGGTGCACAAATGGTCGTCGTTCCCGGCGTACGCGCGCTCGAAGCTGGCGGTGATGTTGTGGGGCCTGGAGCTCGACCGGCGGTTGCGCGAAGCCAGCTCGCCGGTGAGCAGCTATCTGACCCACCCCGGCTGGGTGTCGTCGAACCTGACGAACATCTCCGAGGCTCCGCTGATGGCCGTGGTGAACAAAGTGGCCACCGCGGCGGCCAACCGCATCGGCAACGACATCGAGGCCGGCGCGGCGCCGACGCTGTACTGCTTGACCGAACCGATCCCGCCGGGCAGCTACGTGGGTATCAACGGCCGCTTCGGTTTCAAGGGAGGCCCGACACTGAGTGGCCGCACGCCGAACGCGTGTGACTACGACGACGCGCGCCGGCTGTGGGAGTTCGCCGAGAAGGAGACCGGGACCTCGCTGCCCGGGTGACCCAGCAGGCGGGCTGTGTCAGCTCCGCGGGTGTGGGTATGAGCCGCGCAGGAGGTTGACGCTGATGCCTGACTTCGCCGACGAGGCGGTCACACCGCAGGTCCGCAAAGCCGCCGCGTGGGCGTGGCGGCTGCTGGTGCTGGCCGGGGCGGCAGCGGTGCTGTTCTGGTTGATCCAGCGCTTCGTGGTCATCGTGGTGCCGCTGGCGCTGGCGCTGATCCTGACCGCGCTGTTCCTGCCCGCGGTCGACTGGCTGCACCGTCATCGGGTGCCGCGCTGGCTGGCGGTGATCCTGGTGTTCCTGCTCGGCCTCGGCGCGCTCGGCGGATTGCTCACCTTCGTAGTCACCCGCTTCATCGAGGGTCTGCCGCACCTGATCGACCAGATCACGGTCAGCATCGACGCGCTGCGCGACTGGGCCGCCAACGGTCCGCTGGAGCTGGGCCAGCAGCAGATCAACAACGCCGTCGACTCCGCGATCGGCACGCTGCAGCAACGTCAGGCCGAGATCACCAGCGGTGTCGTGTCGACGGCGTCGGCCCTCGCGAAGTTCCTCACCGGCTTCTTCATCACCGTCTTCACGCTCATCGTGTTCCTGCACGGGGGACGTTCCATCTACGAATTCGTGACCCGGATCGTCCCCGTACAGGTTCGGGAACGGGTCCGCGACGCCGGCCGGTCCGGTTTCACCACACTCACCGGTTACGTGCAGGGGACGTTCGTCGTGGCGTTGGTCGACGGCATCGGCATCGGGATCGGGTTGCTCGTCCTGGGCATCCCGTTGGCGCTGCCGTTGGCGTCGCTGGTGTTTCTGGGTGCCTTCGTGCCGTTCGTCGGCGCGATGGTCACCGGGTTCCTGGCCGTCGTGATCGCGATTCTGGCCAAGGGCTGGCTCTACGGCCTGTTCACGCTGGGCTTGGTGCTGGCGGTGCAGCAGCTCGAGGGCAACGTGCTGCAGCCGTTGATCATGGGTCGGGCGGTGCGGTTGCATCCGCTGGCGGTGCTGGTCGCGCTGACCGCCGGCGGTGTCGTCGCCGGCATCATCGGGGTGCTGCTGGCGGTGCCGCTCCTGGCGTTCCTCGACCATGCGGTGCGCTCGCTGCTGGACTCCCGAGAAACCCCTCCGGCGCAGGGCGGGGCGGTCCCGTAGTTTCTCGGGGGACCGATGAACCCCAGACGGTGAGGACCCAGCCATGACGCTGTCCGCGGGTGGGCGGATCGGCCTGGCCGGAGCAGCGGTGGTCGGCGTCGCGTTCGGCATGGCCCGGTACGCCTATGGCGTGACCCTGCCCGACATCCGCGCCGACCTCGGCCTGTCGGAGCTGGTGCTCGGCCTCATCGCCGGCGCCACCTTCGTCGGATATCTGGCCGGCCTGCTGCTCGCCGGCCCTTTGGCCGCCCGCCGCGGGTCCCGCGCGTCGACGACCGTGGGCGGTGTCTGCGGGGCGGTGGGTGCGGTGATCGTGGCGCTCGCCCCGTCACCGTGGCTGCTGGCGCTCGGCGCGGTGCTCGCCGGCGGCGCCGGCGGCTGGGTGTGGGCTCCGTACTCCGACATCGTGACGCGCACCGTGGCGCTGCGGCAGCAGCCCCGGGCGCTGGCCATCATCACCACCGGCACCAGCGGCGGGCTCGTCGTCTTGGGTGGTCTGGCGATCCTGGCCATCGTGGGTTCGTGGCGGCTGGTCTGGGTCGCGATCGCCGTCGCTGCGGTGCTGGCTGCGCTGGTGAATCTGCGGCTGGTGCCGCGCACAGCGCCGGTCCCCGCCGCGAAACGGTCGGCCGACGGACCCTCGCTGGCCGTGGCGTTGCGGGTACCGGCCGCGTATTCGGTGGTCTACTTCGCCGCGGTCGTCATCTATTTCACCTACGCCGCCGACGTGCTGGATCGCGGCTCGTTGCCGGAGTGGGCCGTCCCGGCGTTGTACATCGCGATCGGTCTCACCGGGGTGGTGGGCGTGGCGACCGGAACCGCCGCCCAGCGGTTGGGCAGCGCCAGGGTTGCGGCGTTGTGCCTGGTGATAGTGGCTGGCGCGTTGGTACTGCTCGGGCTGGCCAGCGAGTCGCTGGCCGCGGTGGCGATCTCGGCGTGCATCTTCGGCGTCGGGTACATGACCGGTTCGGCGGTGCTGGCGGTGTGGACGGCCGAGCTGGTGCCCGAGCGCGCCGGCGCGGCGTTCACCGCCTGTCTGGTCGTCGGGGCCGTCAGCTCGGTGGCTGCGCCGGCCGTGGCCGGCGCGGTGATCCCCGGGCTGGGGCTGGGGACGGTGCTGGTGATCACCGCCGCGGTGTCGCTGGGCAGTGGGGTGGTGTTGATGCTGCCGTCAGTGCACGACGCAGCCCGGGGCTGACGCGGTCACGGTTCCGGTTGAGCGGCGATCTCGGCCAGGTACTCGCCGAGGAAGCCGGGCTGGACATACTCGAGCGCCTCGAGGAGCAGGAACTCCGGCCGACCCAAATAGGCCGGGTGCCGCTCCATCGTGGTGAGCCGCTCCACCTGCTCGTCGGTGAATCGGTCGGCCAGCGCACGCCAGCCGCCCCGCATGGCA
The DNA here is from genome assembly GCF_041902445.1 of Mycobacterium sp. G7A2. NCBI lineage: Bacteria > Bacillati > Actinomycetota > Actinomycetes > Mycobacteriales > Mycobacteriaceae > Mycobacterium > Mycobacterium sp. G7A2. The sequence continues at coordinate 1,879,786 of NZ_CP169251.1, forward strand.
CCGAGGAGAAGGTGGGTCGAGGTAGTCACCGGCTGCCCGAAGGGTTCGGCGCGATCTGCCATGACCAGAAGCATGAACCAGGGGTCCGACAAGTCCACAGAGACGACGGCGGCGGGAGCGAGATGAGGCGCACTGAACTGCGCTGAACTGCAGTGTGGGAAAGTGCCCCCGGCAGGATTCGAACCTGCGGCCTTCTGCTCCGGAGGCAGACGCTCTATCCCCTGAGCTACGGGGGCGCACGCGGTACTGATTGCGCCGTTGGGCGTGGCCTAGCGTAGCGCATCCGCACAACGGGAAACGGATTCGGGGCCAGAAGGGCCCAGACCATAGGATGGACCCCCGTGACCCCCGCCGATCTGGCCGAGCTGCTCAAGTCGACCGCTGCCGCGGTGCTGACCGAGCACGGCCTCGACACCGCTGTGCTGCCCGCGACCGTGACCGTCGAGCGTCCGCGCAACCCCGAACACGGGGATTACGCCACCAACCTGGCGCTTCAGCTCGGCAAGAAGGCCGGCGCGAACCCGCGGGAGTTGGCCGGCTGGCTGGCCGCCGCGCTGGCCGACCAGGACGGCATCGCCGCCGCCGAGGTCGCCGGCCCGGGGTTCGTGAACCTGCGGATCGAGGCGTCGGCGCAGAACGTTTTGGTCGGCGACGTCATCGCCGCCGCCGGGCGGTACGGCACGTCACAGGCGCTGGACGGGCGCAAGGTCAACCTCGAGTTCGTCTCCGCCAACCCCACCGGCCCCATCCACATCGGCGGTACGCGCTGGGCCGCCGTCGGCGACGCGCTGGGCCGGCTGCTGAGCACCCAGGGCGCCGAGGTGGTACGCGAGTACTACTTCAACGATCACGGCGCGCAGATCGACCGGTTCACCAACTCGCTGATCGCCGCCGCCAAGGGCGAGCCCACCCCCGAGGACGGCTACGCCGGCACCTACATCGGTGACATCGCCGCCCAGGTGCTGGCCAAGGACCCGGACGCGCTGAGCCTGCCCGACGCCGAGATGCGCGAGACGTTCCGCGCCATCGGGGTCAACCTCATGTTCGACCACATCAAGGAATCGCTGCACGAGTTCGGCACCGACTTCGACGTCTACACCCACGAAGACTCGATGCACACCTCCGGTCGGGTGGATCAGGCGATCGCGAAGCTGCGCGACACCGGCAGCATCTACGAAAAAGACGGGGCGGTGTGGCTGCGCACCACCGACTTCGGCGACGACAAGGACCGCGTCGTCATCAAGAGCGACGGCCAGCCCGCCTACATCGCCGGTGACCTCGCCTACTTCCTGGACAAGCGTCAGCGCGGCTTCGACCTGTGCATCTACATGCTCGGCGCCGACCACCACGGCTACATCGCCCGGCTCAAGGCCGCCGCCGCAGCGCTCGGTGACGATCCCGACACCGTCGAGGTGCTGATCGGGCAGATGGTCAACCTGGTGCGTGACGGCCAGCCGGTGCGGATGAGCAAGCGGGCCGGCACCGTCATCACCCTCGACGATCTGGTCGAGGCCATCGGAGTCGACGCCGCCCGGTACGCGCTGATCCGCAGCTCGGTGGACACCCCGATCGACATCGACCTGGAGTTGTGGTCCTCGGCGAGCAACGAGAACCCGGTCTATTACGTGCAGTACGCGCATGCTCGCCTCTCGGCGCTGGCGCGCAACGCCGCCGACCTGGGTGTCGCGCCGGACACCGCGCATCTGGATCTGCTGACCCACGACAAGGAAGGCACGCTGATCCGCAACCTCGGGGAATTCCCGAGAGTGCTCGAAACCGCGGCGGGACTTCGCGAGCCGCACCGGGTTTCGCGCTACCTCGAGGATCTGGCCGGGGACTACCACCGGTTCTACGACTCCTGCCGGGTGCTGCCCCAGGGCGACGAAGAGCCCGGTGAGCTGCACTCCGCCCGGCTGGCGCTGTGCCGGGCCACCCGCCAGGTCATCGCCAACGGCCTGGCCATCCTCGGCGTCAGCGCTCCGGAGCGGATGTGATCGCCCACCCCGCAGGCCCCCGCCACGCCGAGGAGGTTCACCACGGCGGCGCCCCCGACCGCCCGCGCACCGCGGCCGAGGTGCTGACGCTGGCCCCGAACGTGTGGCCGCACAACACCGTTCGCGGCGACGACGGTGTCGTCTCGATCGCCGGGGTGCCGGTCACCGACATCGCCGCCGAGTTCGGCACCCCGGTGTTCGTCATCGACGAGGACGACTTCCGCAGCCGCTGCCGGGAGATCGCCCGGGCGTTCGGCGGCGGGGAGCACGTGCACTACGCCGCGAAGTCGTTCCTGTGCACCGAGATCGCCCGCTGGGTCGCCGAGGAGGGCCTGTCCCTCGACGTCGCCAGCGGCGGCGAATTGGCCGTGGCGCTGCACGCCGGCTTTCCGCCGGAGCGAATCGCCCTGCACGGCAACAACAAATCCGTCGCCGAACTGACGGCGGCCGTCAAGAACGGCGTCGGTCACGTCGTCGCGGACTCCATGATCGAGATCGAGCGCCTCGACCAGATCGCCGGTGAGGCGGGCGTCGTGCAGGACGTGTTGGTGCGGGTGACCGTCGGTGTGGAAGCCCACACCCACGAATTCATCTCCACCGCCCACGAGGACCAGAAGTTCGGGCTGTCCCTGGCCACCGGCGCGGCCATGGATGCCGTGCGCCGGGTGTTCGCGACCGATCACCTGCGCCTGGTCGGCCTGCACAGCCACATCGGCTCGCAGATCTTCGACGTGGCCGGGTTCGAACTCGCCGCCCACCGGGTCATCGGTCTGCTGCGCGACGTGGTCGCTGAATTCGGGATCGACAAGACCTCGCAGATGTCCATCGTCGACCTGGGCGGTGGCCTGGGCATCTCCTATCTGCCGCAGGACAATCCGCCGCCGATGGGCGAACTGGCGGACAAGCTGCTGGCCATCGTTCGCGACGAGTCGGCCGCCGTCGGCCTGCCGGCCCCGAACCTGGTCGTCGAGCCGGGCCGCGCCATCGCCGGGCCGGGCACCATCACGCTCTACGAGGTCGGCACCACCAAGGACGTCGCGGTCAGCTCCAGCGCGCACCGCCGCTACGTCAGCGTCGACGGCGGGATGAGCGACAACATCCGCACCTCCCTGTACGGCGCGGAATACGATGTGCGGCTGTTGTCACGGACCACCGAGGCCGCCCCGACGCTGTCGCGGGTGGTGGGCAAGCACTGCGAAAGCGGTGACATCGTGGTGCGTGACGCGTGGCTGCCCGACGACGTCGCGCCGGGTGACCTGCTCGGCGTCGCCGCCACGGGCGCATACTGCTACTCGATGTCGAGCCGATACAACCTGATCGGCCGGCCGGCCGTGGTGGCCGTGCGCGACGGGCAGGCCCGCCTGGTGCTGCGCCGGGAGACGGTCGACGATCTGTTGAGTTTGGAAGTGAGGTGACACCGTGAGCGCACCCGTCGGCACGAAGACCGACAAAGAAATTGGCGTGGCCGTCCTCGGTCTGGGGAACGTCGGCAGCGAGGTCGTACGCATCATCGACGACAGCGCCGCCGATCTGTGCGCGCGGGTCGGGGCGCCCCTGGTGGTGCGCGGCATCGGCGTGCGCCGCATCGCCGACGACCGCGGAGTTCCCACCGAGCTGCTGACCGACAACATCGAAGGTCTGGTCTCCCGCGAGGACGTCGACATCGTCGTCGAGGTGATGGGCCCGGTCGAGCCGGCCCGCAAGGCCATCCTGTCCGCGCTCGAACAGGGCAAGTCGGTGGTCACGGCCAACAAGGCGCTGATGGCGGTGGCGGCGGGGGAGATCGCCTCGGCCGCCGAGAGCGCCAACGTCGACCTGTACTTCGAGGCCGCCGTAGCCGGGGCAATCCCGGTCATCAGGCCGCTGACCCAGTCGCTGGCCGGCGACTCCGTGCTGCGGGTGGCGGGCATCGTCAACGGCACGACCAACTACATCCTCTCCGAGATGGGCAGCACGGGCGCCGACTACGCCGGCGCGCTGGCCGACGCCAGCGCTCTGGGCTATGCCGAGGCCGACCCCACGGCCGATGTCGAGGGTTATGACGCCGCCGCCAAGGCCGCGATCCTGGCCTCGATCGCGTTCCACACCCGCGTCACCGCCGACGACGTCTACCGCGAGGGCATGACGAAGGTCTCCGCGGCCGACTTCGCCTCCGCGCGGGCGCTGGGATGCACGATCAAGCTGCTGGCCATCTGTGAGCGGCTCACCGACAAGGCCGGCCAGCAGAGCGTCTCGGCGCGCGTGTATCCCGCGCTGGTTCCGCTGGATCATCCGCTGGCCTCGGTCAACGGCGCGTTCAACGCCGTCGTCGTCGAAGCCGAGGCGGCCGGGCGGCTGATGTTCTACGGCCAGGGCGCCGGGGGATCGCCGACCGCCTCGGCGGTGTTGGGCGATCTGGTCATGGCGGCCCGCAACCGGGTCTCCGGCGGGCGCGGACCGCGGGACTCCAACTACGCTAAGCTGCCGATCGCGCCCATCGGCGTGATACCCACGCGCTACTACGTGAACATGAACGTCGCCGACCGTCCGGGTGTGCTCGCGGCGGTCGCCGCCGAGTTCAGCCAGCACGAGGTCAGCATCGCCGAGGTGCGCCAGGAGGGCATGGTCGACGAAGGCGGACAGCGCTGCGGAGCGCGCATCGTCGTCGTCACCCACCAGGCGACGGACGCCGCGCTGTCGGAAACCGTTGCCGCACTGTCCGATCTGGAGGTCGTGCAGAGCATCAACAGCGTGCTGCGGATGGAAGGGACCACCGAGTGAGCACCACTGCGCCACAGGCTGTGCACCAGCCCTGGCCCGGCCTGATCGCCGCCTACCGGGACCGGTTACCCGTCGAGGACGACTGGACGGCGATCACGCTGCGCGAGGGCGGCACCCCGCTGCTGCCCGCGCCGCGGCTGTCGGACTACACCGGCTGCACCGTGCACCTCAAGGTCGAGGGACTCAACCCGACCGGCTCGTTCAAAGACCGCGGCATGACCATGGCGGTGACCGAGGCGGTCGCCCGCGGTCAGCAAGCCGTGCTGTGCGCCTCGACGGGCAACACCTCGGCCTCGGCGGCCGCCTATGCCGCGCGCGCCGGCATCACGTGCGCGGTGCTGGTGCCCCAGGGCAAGATCGCGATGGGCAAGCTCGCCCAGGCCGTCATGCACGGCGCGAAGATCATCCAGATCGACGGCAACTTCGACGACTGCCTGGAACTGGCCCGCAAGCTGACCTCGGACTTCCCGACGGTGTCACTTGTCAACTCGGTCAACCCGTTCCGCATCGAAGGTCAGAAGACCGCGGCGTTCGAGATCGTCGACGCGCTCGGTGACGCCCCGGACGTGCACGCACTTCCCGTGGGCAACGCCGGCAACATCACCGCCTACTGGAAGGGCTACACCGAATACCACCGCGACGGTCTGGCCACCCGACTGCCGCGCATGATCGGCACTCAGGCCGCCGGCGCGGCGCCGCTGGTGCTCGGTGAACCGGTCAGCGATCCCGAGACCATCGCCACCGCGATCCGCATCGGCTCACCGGCGTCCTGGAGTTCTGCGGTCGAGGCCCAGCAGCAGTCCGATGGGCGCTTCCTGGCCGCCACCGACGAGGAGATCCTGGCCGCCTACCACCTGGTCGCGCGCGCCGAAGGCGTGTTCGTCGAACCCGCGTCGGCGGCCAGCATCGCCGGGCTGCTCAAGGCGATCGAGGACGGCCTGGTGTCCCGCGGGTCGACCGTGGTGTGCACGGTGACCGGCAACGGCCTCAAGGATCCCGACACCGCGCTCAAGGGCATGCCGGCGGTCATCCCCGTCCCCGTCGACCCGGTGGCCGTGGTCGCCAAACTGGGTCTGGTCTGAGGCGGTTGGAAGCCCTGTGAACCACAAACTGCCCCCCGGGTTGACCGCCACCGCCGTGGTGGCGGCGTCGAGCGCCAACCTCGGGCCCGGTTTCGACAGCATGGGCGTCGCGTTGAGCCTGTACGACGAGATCATCGTCGAGACAACCGAATCCGGGCTCGTCGTCGAGGTCGAGGGGCAGGGCGCCGGCCAGGTGCCGCTGGACGGTTCACATCTGGTGGTCCGCGCCATCGAACGCGGCCTGGTCGCGACGGGAACCGTCGCCGGCGGGCTACGGGTGCGGTGCCGCAACGACATCCCGCACTCCCGCGGGTTGGGATCGTCGGCCGCGGCCGTCGTCGGCGGACTTGCTGCGGCCAACGGGCTTGCCGCGCAAGCTGATTGCCCGATGATGACCGAAGACGAGATGGTGCAGATCTCCTCGGAGTTCGAGGGGCATCCCGACAACGCGGCGGCCGCGGTGCTCGGCGGTGCGGTGGTGTCCTGGACCGAGGTGTGCGGGTCGTCCCGGCGCTACGCGGCAGCGCCCATCCGTCTGCACCCGGACATCAACCTGTTCGCCGCCGTTCCTCAGGTGCGTTCCTCGACCGCCGAGACCCGGGCGGTGCTGCCCGACCAGGTCAGCCACACCGATGCGCGGTTCAACCTGAGCCGCTCGGCGCTGCTGGTGGTCGCGCTGACCCAACGCCCCGACCTGTTGATGGCCGCCACCGAGGATGTGCTGCATCAACCGCAGCGCGCCTCGGCGATGCCCGCCTCCGCGGAATACCTGACGGTGTTGCGGCGTTGTGGCGTGGCAGCAGTGCTGTCAGGTGCTGGACCTGCGGTTCTGGCGATGAGTACGGACGCCGAGTTGCCGGCCGAAGCTCTCGAGTTCGGCCGGATCAACGGCTTCGCGGTCGACCGGATGTCGGTCGGTGACGGCGTCAGGTGGACCACCGGCGTGACGGTTCACCGGTAACCCACCCACCACGGCGGGGAGTAACACACGCAACATGCGAAGCACGCAGTTTCTTGCTTCCGGCCTCGATGCGGGTTATTCTCGCTCTCGTCCAGCCATCGCAGCGTGTATTACCTGCGCCGACATTAGGACGACCACTCTTCTTCCAGGTCTTCAATTTGTGGACAGACGGTTCGCCGTATTCGGCGAATCCCGGACATCACCGTTGCGCTGGCAATGGTGTGACCGTGGCGTTGAGCCCCTCGGCTGAACGCACCGAACCCCCGCGTGACCAGGTCAGCGAGGGAAGAAAGGAAATCCGTGACTGATACGGACCTCTTCACGGCTGGTGGCAGCACCCAGAGCGGCGAGCTGTCGAACCCCGTGACCGCAGACGTCTCCGCCCCCGCCGATGCGGCCCCGTCGTCGCAATCCTCGGCGTCGAGCGCGGAAGCCGCTGCGCCTGCCCGCCGCGGCTCGCTGTCCGGCATGGTGTTGCCGGAACTGCGCGCCCTGGCCAAGGAGATCGGCGTCGAGGGCGCGTCCGGGATGCGCAAGAGCGAACTCGTCGCCGCCATCCGCGAGCGCCGCGGTGACGCCAACGGGACCGCCCAGAGCAAGAAGGCGCCCAGCGCCGAGCAGAGCGCTCCCGCCCCGGAAGCGGGCGGTGAGACGCCGGAGCAGAGCACAGAGACGCAGCGCGCGCCGCAGCGGCGTGAGCGTCGCTCGGCCTCCCGCGAGCAGGGCCAGGCCCAGCCGACCGGTGACAAGCCTGCCGACCGCTCCGAGGACGACAACCAGCGCGGCGACAAGCAGCAGGACAACGGGCAGCAGGCCAAGGGTGGCGACAAGCCGGCTCGCACCGAGAAGTCCGAGCCGTCGGACAAGTCCGACGCGCCCGACCGGGACCGAAACAGGCGCGACAACCAGGGCGCTAAGCCCGACCGGTCCGACCGGTCCGACAAGGGCGGCGGCGGCAACGACCAGCAGGGCAACGACCAGCAGGGCGGCGGCCAGAACCGCGGCAACAACAGCAATAACAACAACAGCAACAACAACAATGACGACGACGGCGACGGCCGCGGCGGCCGGCGTGGGCGTCGGTTCCGTGACCGTCGACGCCGCGAGCGCGGCGGCGACGGGGGCGGCGGCGGTGAACGCGACACCGAGTTGCGCGACGACGACGTCGTGCAGCCCGTCGCCGGGATCCTCGACGTGCTGGACAACTACGCGTTCGTGCGTACGTCCGGCTACCTCGCCGGCCCGAACGACGTCTACGTGTCGATGAACATGGTGCGCAAGAACGGCTTGCGCCGCGGCGACGCCATCACCGGCGCGGTCCGGGTTCCCAAAGAGGGTGAGCAGAACAACCAGCGGCAGAAGTTCAACCCGCTGGTGCGCATCGACAGCGTCAACGGCGGGTCGGTCGAGGACGCCAAGCAGCGTCCCGAGTTCAGCAAGCTCACCCCGCTGTACCCGAATCAGCGGCTGCGGCTGGAGACCAGCTCCGACCGGCTGACCACCCGTGTCATCGACCTGATCATGCCGATCGGCAAGGGTCAGCGCGCCCTGATCGTGTCGCCGCCGAAGGCCGGTAAGACGACGATCATGCAGGACATCGCCAACGCGATCACCCGCAACAACCCGGAATGCCACCTGATGGTGGTGCTGGTCGACGAACGACCCGAAGAGGTCACCGACATGCAGCGTTCGGTCAAGGGTGAGGTCATCGCCTCCACCTTCGACCGGCCGCCGTCCGACCACACCCAGGCCGCCGAGCTGGCGATCGAGCGCGCCAAGCGCCTGGTCGAGCAGGGCAAGGACGTCGTGGTGCTGCTGGACTCGATCACCCGGCTGGGCCGCGCCTACAACAACGCCTCCCCGGCGTCGGGCCGCATCCTGTCCGGTGGTGTCGATTCCACCGCGCTCTACCCGCCCAAGCGGTTCCTGGGCGCGGCACGCAACATCGAAGAGGGCGGTTCGCTGACGATCATCGCGACCGCGATGGTCGAGACCGGCTCCACCGGTGACACGGTCATCTTCGAGGAGTTCAAGGGCACCGGCAACGCCGAGCTCAAGCTCGACCGCAAGATCGCCGAGCGCCGGGTGTTCCCGGCCGTCGACGTCAACCCGTCGGGCACCCGCAAGGACGAGCTGCTGCTCTCGCCCGACGAGTTCGCCATCGTGCACAAGCTGCGCCGGGTGATGTCGGGTCTGGACCCGCACCAGGCCATCGACCTGCTGATGAGCCAGCTGCGCAAGACCAAGAACAACTATGAGTTCCTGGTCCAGGTGTCCAAGAACACCCCCGGCGGCGACACCGACTGAGCGATCCCGGGGTCGTTGTCGGCGCTGCGTGCAGTCGCCGGGATCGACATCACCGGTAGGGGTCGGTGACCGTGCGCAGCGCGATCAGCGCGTCCCGCAGGCCGCGGTACGCGGTGTCACCGAGGTGGCGCCGCCATTCCTGTTCGACTTCGGCGACCTCTGCCGCTGCGGCCGAGCACGCGGTGAGGCCCCGCTCGCTCAGTGTCACCAGTCGGGCGCGGGCGTCAGACGGGTCCGGCCGGCGCATGACGTAGCCCGCGCGTTCCAGTTGGTCGACCAGCGCGCCCGCGGTCTGTTTCGTCACCCTCGCCTGCTCGGCCAGGTCGGTCAGCCGCATGCCGGCGGGATCGAGGCGCTGCATCAGGCGCGACTGGGCGCTGGTGATGTCGTCGAGGCCCGCCTCGGCCAGCGCCGCCATCACCCGGCTCTCCACATCGCGATGGGCGACGAACATCAGCACCGGTGTGCTCGGTTGGTCCTCCATCCCTTGAATGTAGTACGAATACCTGACTATATTTAGTCAGTTCTTCGTACCAGTGGAGGCGCTATGGACACCGGCACCGTGTGGCGGCACATCGACATCCAGCGCGGGGAACTCGCCGATCTCCTCGAGGACCTCGACGCCGCCGACCCCGACTGCTGGCAGACCCCGTCGCTGTGCACCGGATGGACGGTGCGTCACGTCGCGGCCCATCTGACCCATGCCGCGCTGCCGATGCCGCGCATGCTCGTTGAAGCCGCGCGCAGCGGCTTCCGGTTCGACGCCCTGGTCAACCGGATGGCCGTCGCGGACCGCCGGCCGGCGTCCGAGATCGCCGCCAACCTGCGCGGTGTCGTCGGCTCGCGCCGTCATCCACCGGGCACCACCGCGCAGGACCCGTTGACCGATGTGCTGGTGCATACCCAGGACATCTGCATTCCGCTGGGCATCGACCGGCCGATGCCGACCGCGGCGGCTGTCGTCGCCGCGCACCGGGTGTGGCAGCGCGGCTTTCCGTTCCACGCGCGACGCCGGTTCGCCGGAGTGCGGCTGGTCGCTTCCGATGCCGACTTCGCCGTCGGGCAGGGGCGTGTGCTCGAGATGCCGATCCGCGAGCTGCTCCTGCTGCTCACCGGTCGCCCGGTCGAGGCGGCCGAACGGCTCAGCTGACCCCGGGGTCGCAGCGAAGCCCCGCGACGATGTAGCGCCGGGCATGGCGCAACAGCGATTCGTGATCGTCGATGTCACAGCGCTCGCCCGGCACGGTGGCCAGGCTCATCGTGATGCGAGCGATCCATTCGGCGGCTTCGGCGCAGTCGGTGTCAGGATGGATCTCGCCGCGGTCCACGGCGGCCTGCAGGTAGGGCGTCCAGAACGCCGCGATCTCGGGGATCAGCCCGCGCATGCCGAGTCCCACGCAGGCCGCGAACGCCTCGGGCTCCTCCTGGCGCAGCTTGAGCACCAGGGCGCCGGGCGTCTCCGACTCCTGGCGGGCGAGCACCACCCCGACGGCGATCTGCTGATCGAGACTGCTCACCGCGTCGAGCCTGGTCCGGGATTCGGTCCAGAACGCGTCGTTGAGCCGGACGATCGCGGCACCGAGCAGTTCGGATTTGTCGGGAAAGTGGCGGTACAGCCAGCCGCGGCTGACGCCGGCGACCTCGGCGACCTCGGAGACCGTCGTGGCGCGGATGCCCTTGGCGGTCAGGCATTGTTCGGCCGCATCGATCAGCCGGTCGCGGACGGATCTCGTCTCGGGCTTCGCCTCCGATGTGGCCACGGTGTCGACGCTCACCGATTTATCTTCGCAGACGGCCGGGGTTCGGTGGGGCGATGCCGGGTGCGGGCGGGTCGACAGTTGACACATGCAAGAATTTGTTCACCTGCGGGAAGGGTGATGAAGTGGCGGAAACCGTTCAACAGCTGCTGCGAGAACTGCGCGACAACGACGAGATCGCCGACAGGGTCGCGGTGAAGTGCGGCGCACAGACCTGGACGTGGCGCGAGCACCTCGACGAGGCCGCCCGTCAGGCAGCCGCCCTGATCGGCATCGCCGATCCCGACCGCCCGTTGCACGTCGGCGTTCTCCTCGGCAACACCCCGGACATGCTCACCGCGATGGCCGCGGCCGGGCTCGGCGGGTACGTCGTCTGCGGCATCAACAACACCCGCCGCGGCGCCGCGCTGGCCCGCGACATCGTGCGCGCCGACTGCCAGATTCTGCTCACCGACCCTGAGCACGTCGGCCTGCTCGACGGGCTGGAGTTGCCCGGGGTGCGGGTGCTGCTCGTGGGCGGCCCCGACTGGGAGGACCTGACCGCTCCCGCGAAGGGCGAATTGAGACCGCATCGCGAGGTCGCGGCCACCGACACGTTCATGCTGATCTTCACCTCCGGGACCAGCGGCGACCCGAAAGCCGTCAAGGTCATGCATGCGATGGTGCTGCTCGCCGGCGCGGCGCTGGTTGCCCGCTTCGAACTGTCCGGCGAGGACGTCTGCTACCTGTCGATGCCGCTGTTCCATTCCAACGGAGTGCTGGCCGGCTGGTCGGTGGCCTTGAACGCCGCCGCGTCGATGGCTCCCGCCCAGTTCACCGCGTCGCGGTTCATCGACGACGTGCGCGCCTACGGCGTCACATACATGAACTACGTGGGCAAGCCGCTGGCCTACATCCTCGCCAGCCCCGAGCGGCCCGACGACCACGACAACCCGCTTCGCGTCGCGTTCGGCAACGAGGCCAGCGACCGTGACATCGCCGAATTCGGCAGACGCTTCGGCTGCACGGTCTGGGACGGCTTCGGCTCGACCGAGAACGCGGTCACCGTCACGCGCGAGGAGGGGTGCCCGCCCGGTTCCATCGGCAAGGGCTTCCCCGGGGTGGCGATCTACGACCCCGACACCGTGTCCGAATGTGCAGTCGCCCGGTTCGATGCGCACGGCCAACTGATCAACCCCGACGAGGCCATCGGAGAACTGGTCAACACCGAGGGGTCCGGCATGTTCGCCGGGTACTACAACGATCCCGGTGCCACCGGCGAGCGGATGCGCAACGGCATGTTCTGGTCCGGCGATCTCGCCTACCGCGACGCCGCCGGCTGGATCTACCTGGCCGGCCGCACGGCGGACTGGATGCGGGTGGACGGCGAGAACATGACTGCGGCGCCCATCGAGCGCATCCTGATCCGGCTACCCGCCATCAGCCAGGTCGCCGTCTATCCCGTTCCCGATGAGCTCGTCGGCGATCAGGTGATGGCGGCGATCGTCCTGCAGGACGACGCCACGTTGAGTCCCGAACAGTTCACGGACTTCCTCGCCGCGCAACCGGACCTGTCCCCGAAGGCGTGGCCGCGATACGTCTGGATCGCCGAACAGCTACCCAGTACCGCGACGAACAAGGTGCTCAAACGAGAACTCGTGTCGATGGGCACCGACCCCGCCGGTCGGCTGCTGTGGCGGCGCGGAGGGCAGGCCTACGTCCAGTCCGATCGCCAGGAATAGCCTCCGCCGCGTGCGCGTTTAGGCTACTGGCGGCTGACCTGGCATAATCGCACCAGGCATCCGGCCCCAGGGCCGGAACGTCACGACCTCGGTCCCGGTTCACGCCGCACACTCCTTTCCGGTCCATTCGGCCGGGGGAGGGCGACCCGGGGCCCCCGATGGAAGAGGAAGCCATGCAATCGGGTATCCACCCTGACTACGTAGACACGACCGTGCTGTGCGGCTGTGGTGCCAGCTTCACCACCCGCAGCACCAAGAAGAGCGGGCAGATCACCGTTGAGGTGTGCTCGCAGTGCCACCCGTTCTACACCGGCAAGCAGAAGATCCTCGACAGCGGCGGCCGCGTGGCCCGCTTCGAGAAGCGCTACGGCAAGCGCGCCAAGGCTGCCGACAAGTAGCCCTCCGATCGGCGCCCGTCTGCTGCACTGCGCAGGCGGGCGCCGTTTCGTGGATCGGAGCTGATCGCAGAACCCGAGAACGGCCGAAGGAGGCGAGATGACCGATATCGCACCCGCGATCGAGGCCATCCTCGCCGAGCACGCTGATCTCGAGCGCCAACTGTCCGATCCCGAGCTACACGCCGATCCGGTCGCCGCTCGCAAGGCCGGCCGCCGGTTTTCGCAGCTGACCCCCATCGTCACCACCTACCGCAAGCTCGAGACCGCCCGCGGCGATCTCGACGCGGCCCGCGAACTCGCCGCCGACGACGACTCCTTCGCCGCCGAGGTCGACGAGTTGTCCGAGACCGTCGCAGCGCTCGACGCGCGCCTGACCGATCTGCTGGCACCGCGCGATCCGCACGACGCCGACGACATCGTGCTCGAGGTCAAGTCCGGCGAGGGCGGCGAGGAATCGGCGCTGTTCGCCGCGGACCTGGCCCGGATGTACATCCGCTACGCCGAACGGCACGGCTGGACCGTGACGGTTCTCGACGAGACGACCTCGGACCTGGGCGGCTACAAGGACGCCACGCTGTCGATCACCAGCAAGGGCGACTCCGCCGACGGGGTGTGGTCGCGGCTCAAGTTCGAGGGCGGCGTGCACCGGGTGCAACGCGTACCGGTCACCGAATCTCAGGGCCGCGTGCACACGTCGGCGGCCGGCGTGCTGGTCTATCCGGAGCCCGAGGAGGTCGAGCAGGTCCAGATCGACGAATCCGACCTGCGCATCGACGTCTATCGCAGCTCGGGTAAGGGCGGCCAGGGCGTGAACACCACCGACTCCGCGGTCCGGATCACGCATCTGCCCACCGGGATCGTCGTCACCTGCCAGAACGAACGCTCGCAGCTGCAGAACAAGGCCCGCGCCCTGCAGGTGCTCGCCGCGCGGCTCCAGGCGATGGCCGAGGAGCAGGCGCAGGCCGACGCGTCGGCCGACCGGGCCAGCCAGATTCGCACCGTGGACCGCAGCGAGCGCATCCGGACCTACAACTTCCCGGAGAACCGGATCGCCGATCACCGCATCAACTACAAGTCGCACAACCTCGACCAGGTGCTCGACGGTGACCTGGACCCGCTGTTCGACGCGTTGGCCGCCGCCGACAAACAGGCTCGGTTGCAGAGCACGTGAGCGTGGCCGAGCGGCCGGTGACGATGCGCCGGCTGATCGACGCCGCGACGGAGACCTTGGCCGCCGCCGGCGTCGCCTCGCCACGGGTCGACGCCGAACTGCTGGCCGCCCACGTCGCCGGCACCGACCGCAGTCGGTTGGCGTTCACCGACCCCTGGCCGGGGTTCGCCGATCGCTATCACGAGCTGATCGCTTCCCGCGCCGCGCGGAGACCGCTGCAACACCTGACCGGAAACGCTCCGTTCGGCCCCGTCACCGTCTCGGTCGGCCCGGGCGTGTTCATCCCGCGGCCGGAAACCGAGTCGATGCTGGAATGGGCGCTGGCCCAGCCCTTGCCCGACCGGCCGGTGATCGTCGACCTGTGCACGGGGTCGGGGGCGCTGGCCATCGCCTTGGCGAGCGAGCGGCCGTCAGCGCAGGTCATCGCGGTCGACGATGACGAGGAGGCGCTGACGTACGCCCGGCGCAACGCGGCCGGGACGTCGGTGCAGCTGCGGTGCGCCGATGTCACCCGCCCGGGTGTGCTGAGCGACCTCGACGGCACCGTCGACCTGCTGGTCGCCAACCCGCCCTACATTCCGCTCGGTGCAGAGCTGTCTCCCGAGGTGGCCGAACACGATCCGGCCCACGCCCTGTACGGCGGCCGCGACGGCATGGCCGTGATCGATCCGCTGGCCGGTCTGGCGGCCCGGCTGGTGCGTCCGGGCGGCCGGTGCGCCATCGAACACGACGACACCACGTCGGCACGCACCGCCGACGCGTTGCTGTCCACCCGGCGGTTCGTCGAGGTCAACGCCCGACACGACCTGTCCGGACGACCCCGATTCGTGACCGCGGTACGCGGCGGGTGAGAGGCTGGCTTTCGTGACCGATTTGTTCGACTGCACCGACCCGGGGGAGCGCGAAACCGGTATCGCCGCAGCGATCAGCGCCCTGAAGGGTGGCCGGTTGGTGGTGATGCCCACCGACACCGTCTACGGCATCGGCGCCGACGCGTTCGACGGCAGCGCCGTGGCCGCGCTACTGGCGGCCAAGGGCAGGGGCCGGGACATGCCGGTGCCGGTCCTGGTCGGGTCGTGGCACACGATCCAAGGCCTGGTCTACACCGTGCCCAACAGCGCCAAAGAACTCATCCGCGCGTTCTGGCCGGGGGCACTGAGCCTGGTTGTCCGGCAGGCCCCGTCCCTGGCGTGGGACCTCGGCGACGCCAATGGCACGGTGATGCTGCGGATGCCACTGCACCCGGTGGCCATCGAACTGCTGCGCGCGGTCGGCCCGATGGCGGTCTCGAGCGCCAACATCTCCGGGCGGCCGGCGGCGGTCACCGCCGACCAGGCCCGCGACCAACTCGGCGACCTGGTCGACGTCTACCTCGACGGCGGACCCGCCGAGCAGCAGTCCGCCTCCACGATCGTCGACCTCACCGGCGCGCACCCGCGGGTGCTGCGACAGGGCCCGGTGACAGTCGAGGCGATCGCGTCGGTGCTGGGCGTCGACGCCGAGAGCCTGACAGACGACCCCGAGCAGCCGGCAGACCAGGCCTGACTCTGGTGGCACACGGTGCAGCGGTGATCGCGGCGGCCCAGCAGGCCGAGAACCTTCTCGTGCTGGCCGAGCGCCCCAGCCCGCTCGCCTTCTCTGGGCACGAAACCCTGCTGGCACTGTCCGATCGCGGCGCCGGTGTCCCACTGCGCGAGTTGGCGCTGGTCGGCCTCACCGCGGCCGTCATCACCTATCTGGCCACCGGCTTCGTGCGCGTGCTGGCGACGAAGTGGGGCGCGGTGGCCTACCCGCGGGAACGCGACGTGCACCTGCAGCCGACCCCGCGGATGGGCGGGCTGGCGATGTACCTCGGCGTGGTGGCCGCGGTACTGCTGGCCTCGCAACTGCCCGCGCTCACTCGCGGGTTCGTCTACTCCTCGGGCATGCCCGCGGTCGTGGTCGCCGGAGGGCTGATCATGCTCGTCGGCCTGATCGACGACCGGTGGGGGCTGGACGCACTGACGAAATTCGCGGGCCAGATCACCGCCGCCAGTGTGCTGGTCACCATGGGTGTGGCCTGGAGTGTGCTCTACATCCCGATCGGCGGGGTGGGCACCATCGTGCTCGACCAGGTCGCGTCGATCCTGCTCACCCTCGCGCTGACCGTGGCCATCGTCAACGCGATGAACTTCGTCGACGGGCTCGACGGCCTGGCCGCGGGGCTGGGGCTGATCACCGCATCGGCGATCTGCCTGTTCTCGGTCGGTCTGCTGCGCGACCACGGCGGAGACGTGCTGTTCTACCCGCCCGCGGTGATCTCGGTGGTGCTGGCCGGCGCCTGCCTCGGCTTCCTGCCCCACAACTTCCACAAAGCCCGGATCTTCATGGGGGACTCGGGCTCGATGCTGATCGGGCTGATGCTGGCCGCCGCGTCCACCACCGCCGCGGGGCCCATCTCGCAGACCGCGTACGGGGTGCGCGACGTCTTCGCACTGTTGTCGCCGTTCCTGCTCGTCGTGGCCGTGATGTTCGTCCCGGCGCTGGACATGCTGCTGGCCATCATCCGCCGCACCCGCGCCGGCCTGAGCCCGTTCAGCCCGGACAAGATGCATCTGCACCACCGATTGCTCGAGATCGGGCACTCCCACCGCCGCGTGGTGCTACTGATCTACCTGTGGGTGGGCATCGTTGCGCTGGGGGCCGCCAGCACCATTTTCTTCGATCCGCGGGACACCGCCGCGGTGATGGGTGCCGCCATCCTGGTCGCCGTCGTGGTGACGCTGATCCCGCTCCTGCGGCGCAGGAATGCTGCCGGCGAGGCCACTTCGCAAAGCGTATACGACAGGTAGTAGTAGGCCCTCTTTTGTGGCCTCGACCATATGTTAGGGTGCTCTCAGAACCCGAAGAACCTCGCGGGTTGCCGGCCCTCCGGCCCGTTCGGCGCCACCGTTTCAGCGGCGGACGGAATGGACCAACGACCGACAGTTTGACCGATCACAGGAGCTACCCCTTGGGTGATTCCGGCGCGTCTGCCGCCCTCCGATACGCTACGGGCGCCACGCACAGGAACCATCCAGGACGGCTTCGGTGAATGATGCTTGACCGCGGGATTGAGGTGAGTCAGTGACGACGCCAGCGCAGGACGCGCCGTTGGTGTTGCCATCCATAGCTTTCAGGCCGTTGCGACTCTTCGTGATCTGCGTGGTGTTGGCCGGACTGGGCACCCTGGGCGCGGCTCTTCTCGGTCACGTCATGGTGGGGGTCTTCTTCGGCATCGGCCTGGGGCTCGGCCTGATCAACGCGGTGCTGGTGCGCCGCTCGGTCACCAAGATCACCGCCAAGGAACATCCACTCAAGAGCGCCATGGCGCTGAACTCGGCCGCCCGACTCATGGTGCTGTCGGTGATCGGCCTGGCCATCGCGTTCGTCTTCCGGCCGCAGGGGCTCGGGGTGGTGTTCGGGATGGCGCTGTTCCAGATGCTTTTGGTGTTCTCCACCACCCTGCCCGTCGCCCGCAAACTGCGGTCCGGGGCAGCAACCCAAGGCCGTGACGGTGCTGAAGGAGATGCGAGCTAGCAATGACGGACATCAATGTCGTTGACCCGGCACAGCCGGTGACGATCCTGGCCGCCGAGTCCGGGATCCACGTCGGCGTGCACACCGAGGCCAACTGGTTCGGTCTGACCGTCAACACCGACACGCTGTTGTCGACGTCGATCGCCGCGGTCATCGTCCTGGCTCTGGCCTTCTACCTCCGCTCCAAGGTGACCGCCTCCGGCGTGCCCAGCGGTGTGCAGTTGTTCTGGGAAGCCATCACCGTGCAGACCCGCAACCAGATCGAGAGCGCGATCGGGATGAAGATCGCGCCGTTCGTCCTGCCGCTGGCGGTCACGCTGTTCGTGTTCATCCTGGTGGCGAACTGGCTGTCGGTGTTCCCGTGGCAGTACCGCGACGAGACCGGAATCCACGAGTTCCTCAAACCGGCAGCCGCCGACATCAACTTCGTGCTGGCGCTGGGCCTGTTCGTGTTCATCTGCTACCACGCTGCGGGCTTCTGGCGCCGCGGCGCGGTCGGCCACCCGATTAAGCTCGTCAAGGGACACGTCGCTTTCCTCGCGCCGATCAACATCGTCGAGGAGCTCGCCAAGCCGATCTCGTTGTCCCTCCGACTTTTCGGCAACGTCTTCGCCGGCGGCATCATGGTGACGATCATCGCGCTGTTCCCGGCCTACATCATGTGGGCACCCAACGCGCTGTGGAAGTCGTTCGAGCTGTTCATCGGCGCCATCCAGGCCTTCATCTTCGCGCTGCTGACGATCCTGTACTTCGGGCAGTCGATGGAGCTCGAAGACGAACATCACTGAGGTTTCACGAGACAGCTTCACCAGACATTGTGACCAACCAGCTCCAACCAACCTGATCGACTCAACCCAGACCTGGTAGGGACGCCCTGCCAGTTAGCAAGGAGGAAAGAAATGGATCCCACGATCGCTGCCGGCGCACTCATCGGCGGTGGACTTCTGCTGGGCGGCGGCGCCATCGGCGCAGCCATCGGCGACGGTGTCGTCGGTAGCGCGCTGGTCGAAGGCGTGGCCCGCCAGCCTGAGGCCCAGGGCCGGCTGTTCGTGCCGTTCTTCATCACCGTCGGTCTGGTGGAGGCCATGTACTTCATCAACCTGGCGTTCATGGCGCTGTTCGTCTTCGCCACCCCGGTCGCGTAGTCGGACTGGAGAGTCATGGGTGACCTGAGCATCACTGTCCTCGCCGCGGAGGAAGGCGGGCAGAACAACTTCCTGCTGCCCAACGGCACATTCATCTTCGTGCTGCTGATCTTCCTGATCGTGCTGGGTGTCATCGCCAAGTTCGTGGTGCCTCCGATCAGCGCGGTGTTGCACGAGCGTGAAGCGATGGTCGCCAAGACGGAGCAGGACAACCGCAAGTCGGCCGAACTGCTCGCCGCCGCGCACGGCGACTCGGCGAAGGTGATGGGCGAGGCGCGTCGAGAAGCCTCGTCCATCCGCGACGAGGCGCGCGGTGAAGGCCGGCAGATCCTCGAAGACATGCGAGCGCGTGCCAACGAGGAGGCCACCGCCGCGGTGCAGAAAACCAACGAGGAACTGTCCCGGCAGGGTCGGCAGACCGCCGACGAGCTGCGGTCGTCGATCGAGACGCTGTCCGAGACGTTGGCCAGCCGGGTGCTCGGGGTCGACGTCACACGCTCCGGCCCTGCCGAGACGACGAGCCAGGGACGGTAGGCATGTCGACATTCATCGGTCAGTTCATCGGGTTCGTGGTCATCGTGTTCCTGGTGGTGCGCTATGTGGTGCCACCGGTGCGGAACATGATGCGCACGCAGCAGGACAACGTCCGCCAGCAGCTGGAGGACAGTTCCGCTGCGGCGGAGAAGGTGGCACGCGCCGACGAGAAGCACGCCGAAGCGGTCGCCGAAGCTGAGGCCGAGGCGAAGCGGGTGGTCGAGGAGGCTCGCGCAGACGCCGAGAAGATCTCCGCTCAGCTTCGGGAGCAGGCCGACGCCGACGTCGAGCGCATCAAGGTCCAGGGTGCCGCGCAGATGGAACTGTTGCGTCAGCAGCTGATCCGCGAGCTCCGCCAGGAACTGGGCACCGAATCGGTGAACCGGGCGCGGGATCTCGTGCAGCAGCACGTCTCCGACGACTCGAATCGTGCTGCGACGGTGGACCGGTTCCTCGACGAACTCGACGCGATGGCCCCCTCGGAGGCCAACGTCGCAGACAGTGCCGGAGCCAAGATGCGGGCCACCAGCCGCGAGGCGATGGAGGTCGTGGTCTCGCGGTTCGATGAGCAGACCACCGACGTGCCCGCCGACGGCCTCACGTCGCTGGCCGACGATCTGGTTTCGGTGGCCGAGCTGCTGCGGTCCCAGCCGGTGCTCGGCAAGCATCTGGCCGAGCCCACGGACAGCGGCGAAGCCAAGAGCGGACTGGCTGAGGCACTGTTGTCGGGCAAGGTGTCCGACACCGCGCTCGAGTTAGTCAAAACCGCGGTGGCACAGCGCTGGTCCACCGAGGATGACCTGGCCTACTCGATCCGCTACCTCGCCCGCCTGGCACTGCTGGTGCGCGCCGAGCGCAACGACGAGGCCGGTGAGGTCGAAGAGCAGCTCTTCCGATTCAGCCGGATTCTCGACGGTGAGTCCCAGCTGAGCGCCCTGTTGAGCGACTACACCACGCCCGCCGAAGGCCGAATCGGGTTGCTGGACAAGCTTCTCGGGAACAAGGCCAACGGCACCACGAAGGCATTGCTGGCCCAGACCGTCGAGCTGCTGCACGGCGAGCGGGCCGACGAGGCGGTGCGAGACCTTGCCGAGCTGGCGGTCTCACGCCGCGGCGAGGTGGTCGCACACATCACCGCCGCCGCCGAGCTCAGCGACGCCCAGCGCACCCGCCTCACCGAGGTGCTCACCCGCATCTACAGCCATCCGGTGTCGGTGCAGCTGCACGTCGACCCCTCCCTGCTCGGCGGTCTCACCGTGACCGTCGGCGACGAGGTCATCGACGGCTCGCTGTCCTCGCGGCTGGCGTCGGCCGAGACCCGGCTGCCCGACTGACCCGAACTCACAGACCCTCTAGAACACCAAAAGGCAGGAAGCGAAAAGCCATGGCAGAGTTGACTATCTCGGCTGCTGACATCCAAGGAGCGATCGAGGACTACGTCTCCTCCTTCTCCGCGGATTCCGATCGCGAAGAGGTCGGCACCGTCATCGACGCCGGTGACGGCATCGCCCACGTCGAGGGTCTGCCCTCGGTGATGACCCAGGAGCTGCTCGAGTTCCCCGGCGGCGTCCTCGGCGTCGCGTTGAACCTCGACGAGCACAGCGTCGGCGCCGTGATCCTCGGTGAGTTCGGCAAGATCGAGGAGGGCCAGCAGGTCAAGCGCACCGGGGAGGTGCTGTCGGTGCCTGTCGGCGACGCATTCCTCGGCCGCGTCATCAACCCCCTCGGTGAGCCGATCGACGGGCAGGGTGACATCGAGTCCAGCGAGCGCCGCGCGCTGGAGCTGCAGGCCCCCTCCGTGGTGCAGCGACAGAGCGTCAGCGAGCCGCTGCAGACCGGTATCAAGGCCATCGACTCGATGACCCCGATCGGCCGCGGTCAGCGCCAGCTGATCATCGGTGACCGCAAGACCGGCAAGACTGCCGTCTGCGTCGACACCATCCTCAACCAGCGCAAGAACTGGGAGACCGGCGATCCCAAGCAGCAGGTGCGCTGCGTCTACGTCGCGATCGGCCAGAAGGGCACCACGATCGCCTCGGTGAAGCGGGCCCTCGAAGAGGGTGGCGCGATGGAGTACACGACCATCGTCGCCGCACCCGCGTCGGACTCCGCCGGCTTCAAATGGCTTGCCCCCTACACCGGCTCGACCATCGGTCAGCACTGGATGTACGACGGCAAGCACGTGCTGATCGTGTTCGACGACCTGACCAAGCAGGCCGACGCCTACCGCGCGATCTCGCTGCTGCTGCGCCGCCCGCCGGGCCGCGAGGCGTTCCCCGGCGACGTGTTCTACCTCCACTCCCGGCTGCTCGAGCGCTGCGCCAAGCTGTCCGACGAGCTGGGCGGTGGCTCGCTGACCGGCCTGCCGATCATCGAGACCAAGGCCAACGACATCTCGGCCTTCATCCCGACCAACGTCATCTCGATCACCGACGGCCAGTGCTTCCTGGAGAGCGACCTGTTCAACCAGGGCGTGCGACCGGCCATCAACGTCGGTGTGTCGGTGTCGCGCGTCGGCGGCGCCGCGCAGATCAAGGCGATGAAGGAGGTGGCCGGGTCGCTGCGTCTGGAGCTGTCACAGTTCCGTGAGCTGGAGTCGTTCGCCGCCTTCGCCTCCGACCTGGACGCCGCGTCAAAGGCCCAGCTGGACCGCGGTGCGCGGCTGGTGGAGCTGCTCAAGCAGCCCCAGTACACGCCGTACGCCGTCGAGGATCAGGTCGTGTCGATCTTCCTGGGTACCGGTGGGCACCTCGACTCCGTTCCGGTGGAAGACGTCGCGCGCTTCGAAACCGAGCTGCTCGAGCACGTCAAGGCCTCCCACGAAGGCATCATCGACGAGATCCGGGAGACCAAGAAGCTCTCCGAGGAAGCTCAGGAGAAGCTGTCCGACGTGATCAACGAGTTCAAGAAGGGCTTCTCCGCCTCGGACGGAAGCTCGGTGGTCAACGAGGCCGAGACCGAGGCCATGGACGAAGAAGATGTCCAGAAGGAGTCGGTCAAGGTCCGTAAGCAGGCCGGGAAGTAGGACCGAGCGCTGAAGGGTCTGGAGAGCTAGATGGCTGCAACACTGCGTGAGCTCCGCGGGCGTATCCGTTCCGCCGGGTCGATCAAGAAGATCACCAAGGCACAGGAACTGATCGCCACCTCGCGGATCGGCAAGGCGCAAGCCCGAGTCGAGGCGGCTCGGCCGTACAGCACCGAGATCACCAACATGCTCACCGAGCTGGCCAGCGCGAGCGCGCTGGATCATCCGCTGCTGGTTCCTCGTGAAGAGGCCAAGCGGGCCGGTGTGCTGGTGGTGTCCTCGGACCGCGGGCTCTGCGGTGCCTACAACGCCAACGTGCTGCGCCAGGCCGAAGAGCTCTTCTCGCTGCTGCGGGAAGAGGGCAAGAACCCGGTGCTGTACGTCGTGGGTCGCAAAGCGTTGGGATACTTCAATTTCCGTCAGCGCACCGTGACCGATTCCTGGACCGGGTTTTCCGAGCGGCCCGACTACGAGCACGCCCGCGACATCGCCGACACGCTCGTGACCGCGTTCATGTCCGGGGCCGACGACGACGGTGACGAGCCGGGCGACGACGGCATCCTCGGCGTGGACGAGCTGCACATCGTGTTCACCGAGTTCAAGTCGATGTTGTCGCAGAGCGCGGTGGCCCGGCGGATCGCGCCGATGGTGGTCGAGTACATCGAGGACGAGCAGCCCGAAGAAGGGCCCCGCACGCTGTTCTCGTTCGAGCCCGATCCGGAGACGCTGTTCGACGCGCTGCTGCCGCGATACGTGGCCACCCGGGTCTATGCGGCCCTGCTGGAGGCGGCGGCCTCGGAGTCGGCGTCGCGACGCCGCGCGATGAAGTCGGCGACCGACAACGCCGACGATCTGATCAAGGCCCTGACGCTGGCCGCCAACCGCGAACGTCAGGCTCAGATCACCCAGGAAATCAGCGAGATCGTCGGCGGCGCCAACGCGCTGGCCGACGCCAAATGACCTTCAGTAGTACGGCCCGTAAGGAAGCGAAGAGAAAATGACTGCAACCGCAGAAGCCAAAGAGACCACGGGTCGCGTGGTTCGCATCACCGGCCCGGTCGTCGACGTCGAGTTCCCGCGCGGCGCCGTACCCGAGCTGTTCAACGCGCTGCACGCCGACATCTCCTACAAGGAGCTGTCCAAGACGCTGACCCTGGAGGTCGCCCAGCACCTGGGCGACAACCTGGTGCGCACCATCTCGATGCAGCCGACCGACGGACTGGTCCGTGGGGTCGAGGTGACCGACACGGGGGCCTCCATCTCGGTGCCCGTCGGTGACGGCGTCAAGGGCCACGTGTTCAACGCTCTCGGCGACTGCCTCGACGAGCCGGGCTACGGCAAGGACTTCGATCACTGGTCGATCCACCGCAAGCCGCCCGCCTTCTCCGAGCTGGAACCCCGCACCGAGATGCTGGAGACCGGTCTGAAGGTCGTCGACCTGCTGACCCCGTACGTGCGCGGTGGCAAGATCGCGCTGTTCGGCGGTGCCGGCGTGGGCAAGACGGTGCTCATCCAGGAGATGATCAACCGCATCGCCCGCAACTTCGGTGGTACTTCGGTGTTCGCCGGCGTGGGTGAGCGCACCCGCGAGGGCAACGACCTCTGGGTCGAGCTCGAAGACGCGAACGTGCTCAAGGACACCGCGCTGGTGTTCGGTCAGATGGACGAGCCGCCGGGCACGCGTATGCGCGTGGCGCTGTCGGCGCTGACGATGGCCGAGTTCTTCCGTGACGAGCAGGGCCAGGACGTGCTGCTGTTCATCGACAACATCTTCCGGTTCACCCAGGCCGGATCCGAGGTGTCGACGCTGCTCGGCCGTATGCCGTCCGCGGTGGGTTACCAGCCCACGCTGGCCGACGAGATGGGCGAGCTCCAGGAGCGCATCACCTCGACCCGTGGAAAGTCGATCACCTCGATGCAGGCCGTGTACGTGCCCGCCGACGACTACACCGACCCGGCGCCGGCGACCACGTTCGCGCACCTCGACGCCACCACCGAGCTCTCCCGCACAGTGTTCTCGAAGGGCATCTTCCCGGCGGTGGACCCGCTGGCGTCGTCCTCGACAATCCTGGACCCGGCGGTGGTCGGCGACGAGCACTATCGCGTCGCCCAGGAAGTCATCCGAATCCTGCAGCGCTACAAGGATTTGCAGGACATCATCGCGATCCTCGGTATCGACGAGCTGGCCGAGGAGGACAAGCAGCTGGTCCAGCGTGCGCGCCGCATCGAGCGCTTCCTGAGCCAGAACATGATGGCGGCCGAGCAGTTCACCGGCCAGCCGGGCTCGACGGTGCCTCTGAAGGAGACCATCGAGGCGTTCGACAAGCTGGCCAAGGGCGACTTCGACCACCTGCCCGAGCAGGCGTTCTTCCTCATCGGCGGCCTCGACGACCTGGCCAAGAAGGCCGAGAGCCTCGGCGCCAAGTTGTGATGAGCGCTCGCGCGAAGAACGGACGAGTGTGATGAGCTCGGCGAGCATCGAGCTCCGAAAGGTGGTGTGACGTGGCGGTTCTCAATCTCGAGATCGTTGCCGTGGAACGCGAGTTGTGGGCCGGGGAGGCGACGTTCCTGTTCACCCGCACCACCGCCGGTGAGATCGGCATCCTGCCCAACCACATCCCGCTCGTCGCGCAGCTC
Source organism: Mycobacterium sp. G7A2 (assembly GCF_041902445.1). Lineage (NCBI taxonomy): Bacteria > Bacillati > Actinomycetota > Actinomycetes > Mycobacteriales > Mycobacteriaceae > Mycobacterium > Mycobacterium sp. G7A2. Next base: position 1,904,836 of record NZ_CP169251.1, read on the forward strand.
GTCGACGACGCGATGGTCCGGGTCGAGCGGGAGGGCGAGGACGACCTGAGGATCGCCGTCGATGGCGGATTCCTGTCCGTCACCGAAGAGGCGGTCCGGATCCTGGTCGAGAACGCGCAGTTCGAATCCGAGATCAACGCCGACGAGGCCAAACAGGATTCGGAGTCCGACGATCCCAGGACGGCCGCCTGGGGGCGCGCACGTCTGCGCGCCCTGGGGCAGATCGACTAGGAAGCGGCCCGGTGAGCGCGTCCATGCTGTTCATGGTCGCGCTGGTGTGTGTGCTCGCGCTGCTCGTCGCGGCGTTGTTCTACCGCCTCTGGAAGTTGAGGCAGGTCGGAGGAACGGCGGCGATCCTTCGGGACGTTCCGGCCATCGGTGGACACGGTTGGCGGCACGGCGTCATGCGCTACCGGGGAGGCGAGGCCGGTTTCTACCGATTGTCCAGCATCCGTTGGTGGCCGGATCGGACATTGACCCGGCGAGGGCTGGAAGTCGTCTCCCGCCGCTCGCCGCGCGGGGACGAATTCGACATCATGACCAACGAGATCATCATCCTGGAGTTGTGCGACACCGGGCCCGAACGCGGGCGGTGTTATGAGATCGCACTCGATCGCGGGGCATTGACCGCGTTCACGTCGTGGTTGGAGTCCCGACCGTCGCCGCGGACCCGGCGGCGGAGCTTCTGACCCTGCCGGTCAGCCCTCGGCGTCGTCGACGTCGCGCTGTCCGCCTGGCTGCCAGAGCACATCTCCGTCCGGGTTGGCCGCGCGGGACAAGATGAACAGCAGGTCCGAGAGCCTGTTCAGGTACTTCGCGGGCAACACGCTGACCGATTCGCCGTGGGCGTCGACCGCCTGCCACGCCGACCGCTCGGCACGACGCGCCACGGTGCGCGCGACCTGCAGCAGCGCGGACAACGGTGTGCCGCCGGGCAGGATGAACGAGTTCAGCGCGGGCAGATCCTCGTTGAACTCGTCGCACCACGACTCCAAGCGGTCGATGTAGCGCTGTTCGATGCGCAGCGGCGGATATTCGGGTTCCGCCACGACGGGTGTCGACAGATCCGCGCCGGCGTCGAACAGGTCGTTCTGGATCTGCAGAAGCACCTCGCGCACGCGCCCGTCAGGAGAGCCGAGCGCGATCGCGACCCCGATTGCCGCGTTGACCTCGTCACAGTCCGCGTACGCCGAGAGGCGCAGATCGCTTTTCGACACCCGGCTGAAATCGCTGAGGCCGGTGGTCCCATCGTCGCCGGTACGGGTGTAGATCCGGGTGAGGTGCACAGCCATACTGAAACGCTACGGCACGCCCTGCCGACCGGCGTGACGGCCTGCGGCTCGGCTGCCTGACATGGCCCGGCGGGCTGTTTACACTAACCGGCGTGAGCGAGCATTTCGTGGTGACCGGTGGCAGCCGGTTATCGGGCGAAGTCGCCGTCGGGGGCGCCAAGAACAGCGTCCTGAAGCTGATGGCGGCTGCGCTGCTCGCCGACGGCACCAGCACGATCACTAATTGCCCCGACATTCTCGACGTTCCTCTGATGGCCGAGGTCCTGCGGGGGTTGGGCGCCAACGTCGAACTCGACGGCGACGTCGTGCGCATCACCTCGCCCGACGAGCCCAAATACGACGCGGACTTCGCCGCGGTGCGTCAGTTCCGGGCGTCGGTGTGTGTGCTCGGACCACTGGTGGGCCGGTGTAAGCGGGCCAAGGTCGCCTTGCCCGGCGGCGACGCGATCGGCTCCCGACCGTTGGACATGCACCAGTCGGGTCTGCGGCAGCTCGGGGCGCGGTGCAACATCGAACACGGCTGCGTCGTCGCCGAGGCCGACCACCTGCATGGCGCGGAGATCCAGTTGGAGTTCCCGTCGGTGGGTGCGACCGAGAACATCCTGATGGCCGCGGTGCTGGCCGACGGGGTGACGACGATTCACAACGCGGCACGAGAACCGGACGTGGTCGATCTGTGCACGATGCTCAATCAGATGGGGGCGCAGATCGCGGGCGCTGGTTCGTCGACGTTGACGATCACCGGCGTCGACCGGCTCTATCCAACCGAACACCGGGTCATCGGTGACCGCATCGTGGCGGCGACGTGGGGTATCGCGGCCGCGATGACCCGGGGCGACATCTCTGTCACCGGCGTCGACCCGGCTCACCTTCAGCTGGTTCTGCACAAACTGCACGACGCCGGTGCCACCGTCACCCAGAACGACAACGGATTCCGGGTGGTTCAGTACGACCGCCCGAAAGCGGTCAACGTCGCGACGCTCCCGTTCCCCGGCTTCCCGACCGACCTGCAACCGATGGCGATCGGCCTGGCCGCGATCGCCGACGGGACGTCGATGATCACGGAGAACGTGTTCGAGGCCCGGTTCCGGTTCGTCGAGGAGATGATCCGACTCGGCGCCGATGCGCGCACCGACGGTCATCACGCGGTGGTGCGGGGGATTCCGCAGCTGTCGAGTGCTCCGGTGTGGTCGTCGGACATCCGGGCCGGCGCCGGGCTGGTGCTGGCGGGGTTGGTCGCCGACGGCGACACGGAGGTTCACGACGTCTTCCACATCGATCGCGGTTACCCCCGGTTCGTCGAGAACCTGGTGAGTCTCGGTGCCGAGATCGAACGCGTCGTATAACGCTGCGCGGCACCGAAACAGTCTGTACGCTGGCCATTTGGGCGTTTGCGCGACAGCGCGTAGTATTTCCGCCAGAAGCCAACCGGCCGGGTCCGAACGGAAACGAGCGGACAAACAGGACGGGGCTTGACCTTCCTAGCCAGAGTGATCTAAGCTGGCAGGGTTGCCCGAAACAGGGACATGTTGTTTGAGAACTCAATAGTGTGTTTGGTGGTTTTTGTTTGTTGTTTTTGTTCACCTCTTTTTCCCGTTTAGGGGTGGATGTTTTTTTGATGCCAGATTTTTCTGGTTGCTTGGTCAGATTTTTCTGATTCGGATTCTGCCCGGTTTGTCCGGGGGTTTTTGTTTGGAGAGTTTGATCCTGGCTCAGGACGAACGCTGGCGGCGTGCTTAACACATGCAAGTCGAACGGAAAGGCCCTTTCGGGGGTACTCGAGTGGCGAACGGGTGAGTAACACGTGGGTGATCTGCCCTGCACTTTGGGATAAGCCTGGGAAACTGGGTCTAATACCGAATATGATCATCGGCTTCATGGTCGGTGGTGGAAAGCTTTTGCGGTGTGGGATGGGCCCGCGGCCTATCAGCTTGTTGGTGGGGTAATGGCCTACCAAGGCGACGACGGGTAGCCGGCCTGAGAGGGTGTCCGGCCACACTGGGACTGAGATACGGCCCAGACTCCTACGGGAGGCAGCAGTGGGGAATATTGCACAATGGGCGCAAGCCTGATGCAGCGACGCCGCGTGAGGGATGACGGCCTTCGGGTTGTAAACCTCTTTCGCCAGGGACGAAGCGCAAGTGACGGTACCTGGAGAAGAAGCACCGGCCAACTACGTGCCAGCAGCCGCGGTAATACGTAGGGTGCGAGCGTTGTCCGGAATTACTGGGCGTAAAGAGCTCGTAGGTGGTTTGTCGCGTTGTTCGTGAAAACTCACAGCTTAACTGTGGGCGTGCGGGCGATACGGGCAGACTGGAGTACTGCAGGGGAGACTGGAATTCCTGGTGTAGCGGTGGAATGCGCAGATATCAGGAGGAACACCGGTGGCGAAGGCGGGTCTCTGGGCAGTAACTGACGCTGAGGAGCGAAAGCGTGGGGAGCGAACAGGATTAGATACCCTGGTAGTCCACGCCGTAAACGGTGGGTACTAGGTGTGGGTTTCCTTCCTTGGGATCCGTGCCGTAGCTAACGCATTAAGTACCCCGCCTGGGGAGTACGGCCGCAAGGCTAAAACTCAAAGGAATTGACGGGGGCCCGCACAAGCGGCGGAGCATGTGGATTAATTCGATGCAACGCGAAGAACCTTACCTGGGTTTGACATGCACAGGACGCCGGCAGAGATGTCGGTTCCCTTGTGGCCTGTGTGCAGGTGGTGCATGGCTGTCGTCAGCTCGTGTCGTGAGATGTTGGGTTAAGTCCCGCAACGAGCGCAACCCTTGTCTCATGTTGCCAGCACGTTATGGTGGGGACTCGTGAGAGACTGCCGGGGTCAACTCGGAGGAAGGTGGGGATGACGTCAAGTCATCATGCCCCTTATGTCCAGGGCTTCACACATGCTACAATGGCCGGTACAAAGGGCTGCGATGCCGTGAGGTGGAGCGAATCCTTTCAAAGCCGGTCTCAGTTCGGATCGGGGTCTGCAACTCGACCCCGTGAAGTCGGAGTCGCTAGTAATCGCAGATCAGCAACGCTGCGGTGAATACGTTCCCGGGCCTTGTACACACCGCCCGTCACGTCATGAAAGTCGGTAACACCCGAAGCCGGTGGCCTAACCCTTGTGGAGGGAGCCGTCGAAGGTGGGATCGGCGATTGGGACGAAGTCGTAACAAGGTAGCCGTACCGGAAGGTGCGGCTGGATCACCTCCTTTCTAAGGAGCACCACGAGAATAGGTGTGGCAGTGGGCCATACCTGATGCCGTGAGGAACCCTTTGCCTGTAGTGGGCGGGGTTTGGTGCACAACGAACATGTCGTGTCGGTGGGGAAAGCCGGCGCGCGAAAAGACTTGCCAGACACACTATTGGGCTTTGAGACAACAAGCCCGCGGGTCTGCTGCGTTGGTGGCAGATGCCGGCTCTTGGCCTCCTCGAGTTTGTGGGGGTTGGGGGTTCTTGTTGTTGCCCCGCTTTGGTGGTGGGGTGTGGTGTTTGATTTGTGGATAGTGGTTGCGAGCATCGAGATGATGGCTTGTGTGAAGGGCCTGCCTTCTTTTGTGGGGGTGGGTGTCTTTGTGTGGGTTGTCGTCTCATGTAATGCAAATTTTTCTGATATCCGCATGCAGTCCTGCTTTTGGTGGGGGTGTGTGTGGGTGACTCATTTTTTGGTTTTGTGTTGTAAGTGTTTAAGGGCGCATGGTGGATGCCTTGGCACTGGGAGCCGATGAAGGACGTGGGAGGCTGCGTTATGCCTCGGGGAGCTGTCAACCGAGCGTGGATCCGAGGATGTCCGAATGGGGAAACCCGGCACGAGTGATGTCGTGTCACCCGGCACTGAATACATAGGTGTCGGGGGGGAACGCGGGGAAGTGAAACATCTCAGTACCCGTAGGAAGAGAAAACAAATAGTGATTCCGTTAGTAGTGGCGAGCGAACGCGGAGGATGGCTAAACCGTGTGCATGTGATACCCGGCGGGGGTTGTGTGTGCGGTGTTGTGGGGCGTTTCTTCTCTCATCCGCCGATGAGGGCAGGAGTCAGAAACTGATGGGTTAGTTGAAGTGGCCTGGGATGGTCTGCCGTAGTGGGTGAGAGCCCCGTAAGCGAAAATCTGTCAGCTCCTGTGGAATGTTCCCCGAGTAGCAGCGGGCCCGTGGAATCTGCTGTGAATCTGCCGGGACCACCCGGTAAGCCTGAATACTTCTCAGTGACCGATAGCGGATTAGTACCGTGAGGGAATGGTGAAAAGTACCCCGGGAGGGGAGTGAAAGAGTACCTGAAACCGTGCGCTTACAATCCGTCAGAGCCCTCGCTTTGCGTGGGGTGATGGCGTGCCTTTTGAAGAATGAGCCTGCGAGTCAGGGACATGTCGCGAGGTTAACCCGGGTGGGGTAGCCGTAGCGAAAGCGAGTCTGAATAGGGCGTATCCACACAACAGTGTGTGGTGTAGTGGTGTGTTCTGGACCCGAAGCGGAGTGATCTACCCATGGCCAGGGTGAAGCGCGGGTAAGACCGCGTGGAGGCCCGAACCCACTTAGGTTGAAGACTGAGGGGATGAGCTGTGGGTAGGGGTGAAAGGCCAATCAAACTCCGTGATAGCTGGTTCTCCCCGAAATGCATTTAGGTGCAGCGTCGCAGTGTTCGTGTTGGAGGTAGAGCTACTGGATGGCCGATGGGCCTCACAAGGTTACTGACGTCAGCCAAACTCCGAATGCCGACACGGTGTAATGCGGCAGTGAGACGGCGGGGGATAAGCTCCGTGCGTCGAGAGGGAAACAGCCCAGATCGCCGGCTAAGGCCCCTAAGCGTGTGCTAAGTGGAAAAGGATGTGCAGTCGCGAAGACAACCAGGAGGTTGGCTTAGAAGCAGCCACCCTTGAAAGAGTGCGTAATAGCTCACTGGTCAAGTGATTGTGCGCCGATAATGTAGCGGGGCTCAAGCACACCGCCGAAGCCGCGGCAGCGTATTCATACGCTGGGTAGGGGAGCGTCCTGCATCCGGTGAAGCAGCAGCGTGAGCTAGTTGTGGAGGGTGTGGGAGTGAGAATGCAGGCATGAGTAGCGATGAGGCAAGTGAGAACCTTGCCCGCCGAAAGACCAAGGGTTCCTGGGCCAGGCCAGTCCGCCCAGGGTGAGTCGGGACCTAAGGCGAGGCCGACAGGCGTAGTCGATGGACAACGGGTTGATATTCCCGTACCCGTGTGTGAGCGTCCCTGATGAATCCGTTCTGCTAACCGCCCAAATGGCATGTCACCACCTTCGGGTCAATGGGATGTGCCGGCTGCGCGGGACCCGGACGGGTAGTAGTCAAGCGATGGGGTGACGCAGGAAGGTAGCCGTACCAGTCAGTGGTAATACTGGGGCAAGCCGGTAGGGAGAGACATAGGCAAATCCGTGTCTCATATATCCTGAGAGGTGATGCATAGCCGAGTGAGGCGAATTCGGTGATCCTATGCTGTCGAGAAAAGCCTCTAGCGAGCGCACACACGGCCCGTACCCCAAACCAACACAGGTGGTCAGGTAGAGAATACCAAGGCGTACGAGTGAACTATGGTTAAGGAACTCGGCAAAATGCCCCCGTAACTTCGGGAGAAGGGGGACCCACATGGTGTGTAAGCCCTTGCGGCCCAAGCACAAGTGGGTGGCACAAACCAGTGAGAAGCGACTGTTTACTAAAAACACAGGTCCGTGCGAAGTCGCAAGACGAGGTATACGGACTGACGCCTGCCCGGTGCTGGAAGGTTAAGAGGACCCGTTAACCCTTCGGGGTGAAGCGGAGAATTTAAGCCCCAGTAAACGGCGGTGGTAACTATAACCATCCTAAGGTAGCGAAATTCCTTGTCGGGTAAGTTCCGACCTGCACGAATGGCGTAACGACTTCTCAGCTGTCTCAACCATAGACTCGGCGAAATTGCATTACGAGTAAAGATGCTCGTTACGCGCGGCAGGACGAAAAGACCCCGGGACCTTCACTACAACTTGGTATTGGTGCTCGATACGGTTTGTGTAGGATAGGTGGGAGACTGTGAAGCAGCCACGCCAGTGGTTGTGGAGTCGTTGTTGAAATACCACTCTGGTCGTATTGGGCCTCTAACCTCGGACCGTGAAACCGGTTCAGGGACAGTGCCTGGTGGGTAGTTTAACTGGGGCGGTTGCCTCCTAAAATGTAACGGAGGCGCCCAAAGGTTCCCTCAACCTGGACGGCAATCAGGTGTTGAGTGTAAGTGCACAAGGGAGCTTGACTGCGAGACGGACATGTCAAGCAGGGACGAAAGTCGGGACTAGTGATCCGGCACCCCCGAGTGGAAGGGGTGTCGCTCAACGGATAAAAGGTACCCCGGGGATAACAGGCTGATCTTCCCCAAGAGTCCATATCGACGGGATGGTTTGGCACCTCGATGTCGGCTCGTCGCATCCTGGGGCTGGAGCAGGTCCCAAGGGTTGGGCTGTTCGCCCATTAAAGCGGCACGCGAGCTGGGTTTAGAACGTCGTGAGACAGTTCGGTCTCTATCCGCCGCGCGCGTCAGAAGCTTGAGGAAACCTGTCCCTAGTACGAGAGGACCGGGACGGACGAACCTCTGGTACACCAGTTGTCCCACCAGGGGCACCGCTGGATAGCCACGTTCGGACAGGATAACCGCTGAAAGCATCTAAGCGGGAAACCCCCTCCAAGACCAGGCTTCTCACCCTTTTAGAGGGATAAGGCCCCCCGCAGACCACGGGATCGATAGACCAGACCTACACACCTAGCAATAGGCGCAGGGAACTGGCACTAACCGGCCGAAAACTTACAACAACAACAAAACCTCGCAACCACACCACACGGTCAAACAACAACGACCACACCCCACCACCAAAACACGGGGCCCACACACCTCCCCCCACCAAAAAAAGGGGGGCACTCAAAAACGAGTGAATACAGTTACGGCGGTCCATAGCGGCAGGGAAACGCCCGGACCCATCCCGAACCCGGAAGCTAAGCCTGCCAGCGCCGATGATACTACCCACCCGGGTGGAAAAGTAGGACACCGCCGAACACACCTTAAAACCGGTGCCCCCCAACACAGTTGGGGGGCACCGGCATTTCTGCATCCCCACACGCCGACGCCCACGGGCCAAAGCGCCACCGCCACAGCCGTTCCCGTTGCCGAGTGACCCGTCGTTTGCATCGCTCATGTGAACGGATGATGGGGCTTGTGGTCGCCCAGTCCGAGTACCGAACCTGAGAGCCGGCGTTGGTCGAACGACGCGGTACGGGCCGGTGTTCAGTCGAACAACGTAGGCAGCGCCGAGGCGTGACTGCGCTCCAGGCCGAGCAACGTCTTCTTCCGCTCCATGCCCCCGCCGTACCCGGTGAGGCTGCCGTTGGCCCCGATGACCCGGTGGCAGGGCACGATGATGCCGATCGGGTTGTGCCCGTTGGCCAAGCCGACCGCACGGAACGCCCCGGGCGCCTCGATCTGCCGGGCGATCTCTCCGTAGGAACGGGTTTCACCGTAGGGAATGGTCAACAGCGCCTCCCAGACCCGGCGTTGAAATGCCGTACCGACCAGGTCCAGGCCGAGGTCGAAGTCCTGTCGTTCGCCGCGGAAGTACTCCTCGAGTTGTGCCACCGCGTCGCCGAAGGCCTCGTCGTCGCGCAGCCAGTTCGACCGGTCCGGTTCGTAGGTCTGATCGGTCATCCGCAAGTGACGCAGACGGCCGTCGCGTCCTGCCAGCGTCAGCGTCCCGACCGGGCTGTCCATGGTCCGATACCGCACGTCGTCGCTCATCGTTTCTCCTTCGGCGGCCACTGATTGACCGAATGATCGAGGGCTGTCCAAAGATGTTGTGTCGCATAGGATCGCCAGGGGCGCCAGGCCCTGGCGTGTTCGCTCAGCGGTTTGGGCGCCGACGGTAGGCCAATGTGCCCAGCGGCGGCGGCCACGCCCAGATCGGTGGCCGGGAAAGCGTCCGGGTCGCCCAGTCCCCGCATGGCGATCATCTCTGAGGTCCACGGGCCGACGCCGGGCAGGGCCAACAGCTGCTGCCGCGCGGCCTGCCAGTCGCATCCCGAGTCGAGCACCACCTCTGCGGTGCTCAACGCGGCGATCAACCCTGTCAGAGTGCGCTGCCGCGAGGCCGGGAACGCCAGGTGGCGAGTGTCGATGTCGGAAAGCTGGGCCACTGAGGGGAACAGGTGCGTCAGTCCGCCGCCCGGGTCGCTGATCGAGTCGCCATACGCGGTGACGAGTCTCGCGGCGTGGGTGCGTGCGGCGGCGGTGGACACTTGCTGGCCGAGCACCACCCGCACGGCGAGTTCGTGCTCGTCGACAGTGCGCGGGATGCGCTGCCCGGGTGCCTTGGTCACAAGAGGCGCCAGGTGATCGTCGGCGCCGAGGGCTTCGACGACCGCCTCCGGATCGGCGTCGAGGTCGAGCAGCCGCCGGCAGCGGGCGATGGCGGCCGACACGTCGCGAAACTCGTCGACGACCAGCCGGCACCGCACGTGATCCAGGTGAGGGGTGAAGCCAACGACAGCGCTTCCGTGCGGAAGCCGCATCGTCCGGCGATAGGTGCCGTCCCGGACCTCTTCGACCCCGGGCACCGCGGTGGCGGCCAGATGCCCGAACAACCCTTCGTAGGCGAACGGTGTCCGCACCGGCAGCCGCAGCGACATTGCTCCGGCGCCTGCGAGGGCGTCGCCACCGTCGCGGGCGCGGGCGCGCCGACGCAGCATGGTCGGGGACATGTCGCACACCGTGCGCACCGTGTCATTGAATTGGCGGATGCTGGAGAAGCCGGCCGCGAATGCCACATCGCTGATGGGCATCTCGGTCGTCTCGATGAGAACCCGTGCGATCTGCGTGCGTTGCGCTCGGGCCAGCGCGAGCGGAGTGGCTCCCAGCTCGGCCTGCGTGAGGCGCTCGAGCTGGCGTGCGGTGTATCCGAGCCGGGCGGCCAGTCCGGCGACACCTTCGCGGTCGACGACGCCGTCGGCGATCAACCGCATGGTCCGCGCGACGACATCGCCACGCACATTCCACTCCGGAGATCCGGGCGAGGCGTCGGGTCGGCACCTCTTGCACGCGCGGAAGCCGCCCCGCTGCGCAGCCGCCGCCGTGGGGTAGAAGCGCATGTTGCGGGCCAGCGGCGGCCGCACCGGACAGCTGGGGCGGCAGTAGATACCGGTAGAGAGCACCGCGATGACGAACCACCCGTCGAACCGCGCGTCCTTGGCCTGCACGGCCCGGTAGCAGCGGTCGAAGTCGGTGTGCATGTCACCGACAATGGCACGACGGCGCCGCAAGCACTAGCGGAAAAACGACATGGAGCTGTCCTGCGATGTCAGGGCTCTGGGTAGCCTCGGCCCGGCGTCAGGACCGGTTCAGCGGCACCGAGATCACCCGGCTTCCGAGCGCCTTCACGCGGTCGGGTAGGACCCGGTTCAGCGTACCCATCGCCTTACTCACCAGCGAGCCGGCCATCACCTTCTGATCGCCGCGCCGCATCGCCCGATAACCCTCGTCGGCGACCCGCGCCGGGTCGTCCTTGGGTGCTTTCCCCACCGGGGTGTTGTCCAGGCCGGCGCGGTGGAAGAAGTTCGTCCCGGTGGGACCGGGCATCAGCGCGGTCACCGTGACATCGCTGCCGTGCAGTTCGTCGTGGATCGCCTCGGCCAGGGACTGCACGTAGGACTTCGTGGCGTTGTACACGTTCTGATAGGAGCCCGGCATCATCGACGCGACCGACGACGTGAGCAGGACCTTTCCGCTGCCCCGCTCGACCATGTCGCGAAGCACCAGTTTGGTCAGGTGGGTGGTCGAACGCACATTCAGGTCGATCACCGACAGATCGTGCTCGAGATCGCTGTCGACAAACTTTCCGCTGGTGCCGACGCCGGCGTTGATCGCCGCCGCATCGAGGGCGTGGCGCCCCTCGGTCGCCCGCTCATAGAGTTCCGTGACGCCCTCGGGGCTGCGCAGATCGACCTTCACCGGCCGCACGTGGGCACCGTTGTGCGAAAGCTTGCCCGCCGCCGTGGTGATCCCGTCGTCCTCGGCGGCGATGACCAGGTCGTAGCCGTCGTCGGCGAAGCGCTTGGCCAGCTCGAATCCGATGCCGCTGGACGCGCCGGTCACAAGCGCGAGTTTCTTGGTTTCAGCCATTCCGGGCGGCTACCCGCGACACCGCCGGCGAAACCGTGTCGGTTGGCCCACCGTGGCGGGGCAGCGGCGTCAGGTGCCGGTGGCGGTGCGAAACAATTTGGAGTAGACGCCGTTCTCCGGGTGGAAGAATCTCGGACCCACAACATCCCATCCGCCCAGATCCTCGACGGTCCACACCCGGTCCGGTTCGGGAAAGCGCGGGTCGGCCACACCGGCGACCTTGGTGGTGGGGCGGAAGCCGTTGTCGGCCCAGACCTGCTGTCCGCGAGCCGAATACATGTACGCCACGAGTGCTCGTGCGGTCGGCTTCTCGAGTCCGGCGTAGGTCAGCGCGACCGGGAAGTCCATGCGCAATGTCTGACGAGGCACCACGGTCTGCACGGGGTATCCGTCCCGCTGGAGTGTCCTCGCGGCGGCTTCGGACAGGAGCAGGACATCGCCGCGCCCTTCGAGGAAGTTCTCGCGGGCCTCCCACACCGAGGTCGGTCCCAGGGCGATGTGCTCCAGGATCAGCCGCCGCACGTAGTTTCGCCCCGCTTCGGGGTCGGCGCCACCGTTGCTCCCGGCTGCATACGCTGCCAGCAGAGCCAGCCGTCCGGACCCCTCGGTGGCCGGGTTGGGCGTCACGACCTCCAATCCGGGCTGCATCAGGTCCGCCCAGTCGTGGATGTTGCGGGGGTTGCCGGCGCGCACCACCATCGTCACGATCGACACGACCGGTACGCCTCCGGTTCGGCCGTTGTTCCAATCGGCGGGCACGAACTCGTCCCGGACGAGATCCGTCATGTTCCAGGCGTCGGAGATATGGAGGACGTCGACGTCTTCGCCATGCTGCAGGACGTCCTCGATGGTGCCGAAGGCGCCGTAGACACCCTGCGCTCCGGGCCAGCCTGGCTGGCCGGCGAAGTCGTCCAACGTGGTGTTCCAGGCCGGCATGGTCGTCCGGAACGCGCCGATCCGCACCGCATCCGGACCCAGGGCATCCTCGGACGGAGAGGCGACGTCTTGAGCGCAACCGCCGGTCAGCGCGGCGATGGCGGCAATCGCGGCGAGGCGAGCCCACCAGCGAGCGGCAACGCGCATGGGGAACCTCCTGGTCTGAAACTCCCTGGAACGACGCCGAGTCTAATACGCCCGGGGGCATGATTTCCGGTACGGACGAGTCAAGAGTTCCTCAATTTTCTGTGTCGAAAGCCCTGGACAGGACTGCTCGGCTCCGCCTCGGGTGCTGTCTGCTCGGCTCCGCCTGGGTGATGTCTGCTCGGCTCCGCCTGGGTGATGTCTGCTCGGCTCCGCCTCGGGTGTCCAACGCGGCGACCTACACTGCAAGCTGTGGCGGGACTGGTGCAGCGCTACCTCGACCGCATCTGGCGCGAGCACGCGGGCTGTGACGACGGACAGCTGGCCGACTACATCCCCGAACTGGCCGATGTCGATCCGGACGGATTCGGCCTGGCGCTGTCGTCGTCGGACGGGTTCATCTACGAAACCGGCGATGCAGCGGTGCAGTTCACCATCCAGTCGATCTCCAAGCCGTTCACCTATGCACTCGCGCTCGAGATGGTCGGCCCCGAGGTCGTCGACGCCTCGATCGGCGTCGAGCCGTCCGGGGAGCCATTCAACGAGATCAGCGTCGACCCTGAGTCCAAGACGCCGAAGAACCCGATGATCAACGCCGGCGCGATCGCCGCCGTCTCGCTGATCCCGGCATCCTCACCCGAAGAGCGCTTCGCGCTGCTGCGCGACTGGTATTCGGCATTCGCCGGCCGGCAGCTCGAGCTGGACGAGCAGGTCTACGCCTCGGAAAAGGCCACCGGCAGCCGCAACCGGGCCATCGGCTACATGCTGCAGAGCTTCGGAGTGCTCGACGACGACCCCGACGCGGTGCTCGACGTGTACTACCGCCAGTGCTCGCTGCGCGTCACCGCCACCGATCTGGCCAAGATGGGCGCCACCCTGGCGCGCGGCGGGGTCAATCCGCAGACCGGCCGCCGGGTCAGCGATGCGGCGGTGGTCAAACGCACCCTGGCCGTCATGGTCACCTGCGGGATGTATGACGGGGCCGGTGACTGGGTCAGTGCCGTCGGTATGCCGGCCAAGAGCGGCGTCGGCGGGGGAATCGTCGCAGTATTGCCCGGACAACTCGGTATCGGCGTGTACTCGCCGCGCCTGGACGCCAAAGGCAACAGCGTGCGCGGCGTGCGGGTGTGTCGCAGCCTGTCCGAACAGCTCGGGCTGCATTTCCTGACGGTGGCGAGGGATTCGCGGGCCACGCTGCGCGCGGTGTACGACCCAGAGCCCGGTATCCGGGTCTACGAGGCACACGGCGATCTGCTGTTCAGCGGCGCAGAACAGGTCATACGAGTCGCCGACCGCGAACGCGACGCGTTTGAGGTCGTCATCCTCGACGTCACCCGGATCGACGACATCGACGACGCCGCCCGCGCGCTGCTCTCCGGGATGGCCGAAGAGCTGCGCTCAGACGGCAAGGCCGGGTTCGTCGTCGACCCCGACCGATCGGTGATCCGCGCCGACTCCGAACTCGACGCCAGTCGCTTCGCGTCCGTGGCCGACGCTGTCGACGCCGCGCGTCTGTGGTTGGACACTGCACGACGCGGCTGATGAATTCAGGTTCCTCGACGCACCGGTTGCAACCGGCGGGCGATCTGATCGACCATCGATTCGAGTTCGGCCAGCCGTGCCGCTACCCGTTCCGGCGCCCACGCCAGCGCGATTTCGGCAGGCGCCCAGGTGCTTTCATCCACCGGGATCAGTCTGAACTCCGGCGGAGAGAAGATCTTGCCGATGAACGAATCCGGCGCGTAGCTGACCACCGCCACCAGATGCCGGTTGAACACCTGGCTCGCCATCTCGACCTCGCCGCCACGCTGGTTGGTGGTGCGCACGATGCGGTGCACCCCCCTGCGGTTGAGCCCGCGGGTCAACCCCGCCAGCACCACCGGGTTGGGCCGGGCGAAGTCGATCGCCACCTCACGTTCGCGCAGCTCCTCGATCGAGACCGCCTCTCGTTGCGCCAGCGGGTCGTCGAAGCGCACCGCGATCGCGCCCTGGTACCGGGCGACCACCCGGTGGCGCAGCCGCGGGTCGGGGGCGGGGAGATGGATCAGACCCAACTCGGCGTGCCCGGCGATGAGCTTCGCGGTGACCTCGGCCGCCGATCCGGGCACCGTGAACTCCACCGGCGCCAAGTCGGTGACGGCCGCCTCGAGCTCGGCGAGCAGATCCGACGGTGCGTAGGCAGTGGCGCTGACCCGGACCGGCGCCGGCCCCCGGCGGCCCTGCGCCGCGACCGCCTTGAACTCCTCGACCTGCGCCAGCACGTCGCGCGCCGGTCCCAGCAGTCGTTGGCCCAGCGGGGTGAGACGGACCTCGTGGTAGCCGCGTTCGAACAGCGGGCCGCCGAGCTCCTTTTCGAGGAGTTTGATCTGCTTGCTCAGCGGGGGCGGCGTGATCATCAACTTCTCGGCAGCCCGCTTGAAGTGGAGTTCCTCGGCGACAGCGACGAAATATCTGAGCCTGGTGAAGTCGATGTCCATTCCTGCCGCATCTCGAACGCCGGTGGCCGGGGCCACCGGCGCCTGTACGGAAATGCTACGAGATCACCGCTGCCCAGCGGCCGGCGTCACGTCGGGGCGGGCGGTTGCGCCGTCTCCAGCACGCCCCGGGCGTGCAGCTCGGCGATGCGCCTGTCGTCGAGACCGAGGAGCTCGGCGGCGATCTCGGCGGTGTGCTCACCGAGCAGCGGGGCCTGTCCCAGCGGCGGATCGGCCACGTGGTCGGAGTGGATCTGCACGTTCTCCAGCGTGAACGGTGCTTCGGCGTGCGGGTGCAGTTCCTCGCGGAACGCGCGTCGCTGGACGTAGTGATCCCACTCGGGCACTTCCGGTGGGCGCAGAACGGCCCCTGCCGGCACGCCGGCGGCCTGCAGCCGGTCCATGGCCGCCATCCGGCAGCGCTGCGCGGTCCAGGCGCGCAGCGCCTCCTCGATCGAGTCGTCGTCCCCGGTGAACCCGATCACCTCGCGCAGCGCGCACAGATCCGAGTCGTCGCGCACGGTGACGGCGATCCACTGGTCGTCGCCCTGCGCGGGAAACAGACCCCACGGGCCACGGCGGCCCGGCTCGGTGCGGGTGTGGCCGGCACGGTGCAACGCGTCGGCGGCGATGTCGGCAGCCAGATGGCTGAGCATGACCTCGGCCTGCGAGATGCTCGCGGCGCCACCGGTGCAGGTGCGTTCCCGACGCAGCAGCAGCGCGATTGCGGACAGTGCCCCGATGCGCGCCGAGACGTGGTCGGGGTAGACCGTCACGGTGTCACAGAACGTCTCCGGCTCACCGGGATACACCCAGAGGTTGGTGAATCCCGCCGCGGCACGCACCAACGGTCCGTAGCCCAGGCGCTTGGCCCACGGACCTGTGGGGCCGAACGCCGAGCTGTCGACCACCACCAGCCCCGGGTTGATCGCGTGCAGTGTCGCGTGGTCCATGCCGAGCGCTTCGGCAACCCCGGGCTTGAAGTTGGTCAGGACCACGTCGCAGGTGCGTGCGAGCCGGTGGGCCAGCTCCCGGCCCTCGGGATCGGACAGGTCGATGCCGATCGACCGTTTGTTGCGGTGGCCTGCGGCGTACGGCTGGGTCATCGAGTTCAGCCGGCCGACGCGCAGACCGTCGGGGTGCGAGGAGTGCTCGATCTTGACCACGTCGGCACCCAGGTCCCCGAACAACCGGCCGGTGTCGGCGCCGACCACGATGACCCCCAGGTCGAGGACGCGGACCCCCTCCAGCGGGCGTCCCTCGCCGCGCCGTGGCCGACCCGCCAGTATCGGCGCTGCGGTGAGGCGTTCAGTCACACCGTGGCGCGACGGCCCGACGTTCACGGCACTCGCGCGGTGCCCGTCGATCTCGCCGACCCCCGCCGGAACGGGTGCCCTCACACCGGGCGCGAGCTCGGCGTGGACGAAGAAGCCGCGGGCGCGGAAATGCTCGGCGTTGAGCGCTTCGGACAGCGTCAGCACCGCGGCGGTGGGGACGCCGTGGGCCTGCCCGCGCGCTTCCAGCTCGGCGCGGGTCTTGTCGGCGCAGAACCGCTCGATGGCCTCGAGCAGCTGCGGCGAGTGGAATCGCTTGCCCAACTTGTCGAACGAGGGATCGGCGAACTCCTCGGGGCTGCCCATCAGCGAGAACATGCCGCGCCACTGCCGTTTCGACAGGATGCAGATGCGGACGTGGCCGTCCTGGCAGGCGACGATGGGGTAGCGCTGTCGTTCGGCGTTCCAGTCACGGAGCTGGCTGGTGATCGCCACGCCCGCCGACGCACTTCCCGCGGTGCCGAACGGCGGGTCGAGGGCCTGCATCGCGCCGTCGAGCACCGAGAAGTCGATGAGATCCCCCTCCCCGCTGCGCAGCCGGTCTGCGAACACGCTGAGCGTCGTGACCGCGGCTTGCGCGGCGGCCACCTGGTAGGGCAGGTCGGCGGGCGGAATCAAGGGCTCTCGGCCGGGGATGCCCGAGCGGGACAGCTCGCTGGTCAGGGCGTGCAGCACGGGTCCGGTGGCCTGCCAGGCTCGCTGGTCGGTGTCCCGGCCGAAATCGCTGATCGACAGGATCACCAGACCGGGATACCGGGACCGGATGTCGCGAACCGACAGCATCGCCTCGGCCGGGGACCCGGGCCGGGTGTTCTCGATGAAGATGTCGGCGCCGGCCAGCAGATCGGTGAACTGCACCGCGCCGGTCGAGGTCGAGGGGTCGATCTCGACGCCGGCCATGCCGTGCCGGTTGATCGCCGTGGCCACGGGCACCGAATCGACGTGCGGCCCGACCGGTTCGTCGGCGGTGACACCGCGCAACCGCACGACAGTGACCTCGGCGCCCAGATCGGCGAGCAGACGACCGACGGCCGTCATCGGACCCGAACAGGCATCGAGGATCCGGACACCCGCCAGGGGCGGGTCGTAGGCGCCGCGTGCGGCGGCCGCTTGCATCACACTCAACTCCGGCGTGCCTGACGGAACGGGATGTCGCGGTCGACCTCCGGTTCCCTGGGCAGCCCGAGCACACGCTCACCGATGATGTTTCGCTGGATCTGGTCGGTACCCCCGCCGATGGAGGTGAAGAACGCGTTGAGGGTCAGGAAGTTGACGTCGTCGGCCACCGGGTTCTCCGGACCGGCCAGCAGTGCCCGGGCGCCGATCAGCTGAGTCTTCACCGCGGCTTCGGTGTGCAGGATCTTCGACATGGCGAGCTTGCCCAGTGACATCAGCGAACTCGACGTGCCCTGGGTGGCAGCGGCTTTGGCGCGGGCGTTGGTGAGCTTGTTCAGTTCGCGCATGGCCAGGACCGAGGCGAGCTGATGGCGCATCACCGGGTCGTCGAGCTTGCCCTGTTCGCGGGCGAGTTCGAGCAGACTGTCGGCCTGGCTGTTTCGGGATCCCCGCCCGGTGTCGCCCATGATGGAGCGCTCGTATGCCAGCGCGGTCTGCAGCGCACGCCAGCCGTTGCCCTCCCCGCCGAGCAGATAGGCGTCGGGCACGATGGCGTCGCTGAGGAACACTTCGTTGAAATGTGCTTCACCGGTGATCTGCACCAGCGGCCGCACCTCGATGCCGGCCTGTTTCATCGGCAGGATGAACAGGCTCAAGCCCTTGTGTTTGGGCACATCCCAGTCGGTGCGGGCCAGCAGCAGCGCGTAGTCGGCGGTCTGCGCGCCCGATGTCCACACCTTCTGGCCGTTGACGACCCAGTGGTCGGCGTGCCGCACCGCGGTTGTTCGCACAGCGGCCAGGTCCGAACCCGCGCCGGGCTCGGAGTAGAGCAGACAGGTGCGCGACCGCTCGACGAGGAAGTCGCGCAGCAGGTCGTCCTTGAGCGCGGCGGTGCCGAGAGCGAACGTCGTGTTGGCGGCGATGTTGTACTTGTCCTGGCGCGAACCCGGCGCCTTGGCGGCGGCGAACTCCTGCGCGATGACGTTGGCCAGGTCGGCGGGGTAGCCGCGGCCGAACCAGTCGGAAGGGTAGGTCGGTACGGCGAATCCGGCGTCGAGCACCTTTTCCAGCCAGGCGATCCGTTCGGGGGAGGACGTCCACGGGTCGACGCTGCGGGGCAGCGAAGTCCAGTTGTCGCGTAACCAGTTCCGGACTTCAGAGCGCAACTGGTCGGCGGTGGGTAACGCGGGCAGGGAAGCGTCGGACACGTCAGGCACCTTTCGAGATGAGGTAGCGCTCGCGGTGCAGGCGGGGACCGCCGAACAGCTGCAGTCCGGTCCTCGCCCGGCGCAGGAACAGATGGGCGGGGTGCTCCCAGGTGAAGCCGATCCCGCCGTGCATCTGGATGGCCTGCATCGCGACGTTGTCGTACGCCTCCGCGCAGACGAACCCGGCCAGCGCTATGGGGCCCTCGGCTGTCCGGATGTCCGTGGACACGGCGCGGGCCGCATGCTGTGCGGCCGAGGTCGCCGACTCGACCTCCAGGAGCAGATCGGCGGCCATGTGTTTGAGCGCCTGGAAACTGCCGATCGGGCGGCCGAACTGGATTCGGGTCTTCAGGTACTCGACGGTCATGTCGAAGATCCGCCGAGCACCGCCGACCTGCTCGGCAGCGGCGGCGAGGACGGCGTGGTCCAGCGCTGTCTGCACGGCCTCCCATCCGGCGGTGCCGATCCGGCGCGCAGGTGTCGCGGAGAACGTGAAGGTCGACACAGGTGTGGTGGGGTCGAAAACTGTTGCCGCGGTGCGGTGGAACCCAGCGGCCTCCGGGGCCACCTCGAACACCCCGATGCCCTCGGCGGTGCGCGCGACGACGAGTATCACGTCGGCGATCTGCCCCCAGGTCACGTAGTGCGCGCTGCCGGTGAGCGTGCCGTCGGCGTCGGCACGCACCCCGATTCCGGCGGGGACCCAGGAACCGGATTCTCCGGTCACGGCGACCGTCCCGATGGCGGTGCCGTCGGCGAGCGCGGGCAGCAGCCGCTGACGGTCGTCCTCGGAGCCGGCCGCGGCGAGCAGCGTCACGGTGAGCACGGCGCTGGAGATGAACGGGGCAGGCAGTAGCGCCTTCCCGGTTTCCTCGGCGACCGCCTCCAGTTCGAGCGCGCCGAACCCCATTCCCCCGTACCGATCGGCCACGAGCATGCCCGGCACGCCCTGGTCCGCCAACTGGGCCCAGAGGTCGCGGTCGAATCCGTCGCCGGTGGCGATGACCCGCCGCACGTCGTCTTCGGTGCACCGTTGGGCCAGCAGCTCATTGACCGCCGCACGCAGGTCCGCCCGCTCGGCCGCAGTGATCGTCATGTGTCAAACCGCCTCTCTGGCCCGGCCTCCTATGCTCGGTGGTCGCGCTGCAGGTGTCCATCACCGATCCCGACATCGGCGGGTTTCCCGCTGCGACATGAGAAGTGTCGGGCCGGCGCGCCTGTCACGGTTCGGCCGGGACGGCCAGCTCGGTCGGCTCGCGGTAGCCACGCAGCGTCACCGTCTCGCCCTCACACCAGCGCGAGCGTTCTGCTTCGGTCGCGTTGGCGACTGTCTCGGCGGAGGCGACCAGCCGCTGCGGGTAGTCCTTGGCCAGTTCGCACAGCCGGGCCGCTTCGTTGACCGGCTCGCCGATCACGGTGTACTCGAAACGTTCCTGGGCGCCGACGTTGCCGGCCAGCACCGTGCCGGCCGCGACGCCGATCCCGGCCTCGCATTCCGGGACTTCCTCACGCAATCTGCGGCTGATCTGTCTGGCCGCGGCCAGTGATTCGTCCTCGGGGTGCTCCAGCGACACCGGAGCGCCGAACACGGCGAGCACCGCGTCGCCCTCGAACTTGTTGACCAGCCCGTGGTGGCGATCCACTTCCTCGACGATCACGGCGAAGAACCTGTTCAGCAATTCGACGACCTCGCCGGCGGGCCGACTGGTCACCAGCTTCGTCGAGCCGATGATGTCGACGAAAACGACTGCCGCGTAGCGGTCCTCACCGCCCAGTTCGGGTCGCTCCTTCTCCGCCAGTGCGGCGACCTCGCGGCCGACGTGTCGACCGAACAGGTCGCGAACCCGTTCGCGCTCTCGTAGGCCGGCCGCCATCGAGTTGAAACCCCGCTGCAGCTGGCCGAGTTCGGTGCCGTCGAAGACGACGACGTTGGTCTCCAGATCACCACGCTCGACCTGGTTCATCCCCGATCGGACCACTCGGACGGGTGTGACCGTCAACCAGGCCAGGATCCACATCAGGATCGCGCCGAACACGAGCGCGAACGCGGCGAGGATCATCACCGCGACGGTGAACTGCGTCGGCGTCAGATTGCGTTGGATGAGCGTGATCAGCGCTGCCAGGAAGATGCCGAGCACCGGCACGCCGGAGCCCAGCGCCCAGACCAGCATCGTGCGGCCCATCAGCCCTTCGGCGAACCGCCGGGGAGGGCGGCCCGCCTCGAGCGCCTGGGCGGCCACGGGACGCAACGCGAACTCGGTGAAAAGGTAACAGCTGGCCGAGACGACGATGCCCGGAAAGCTGACTCCCAGAAGCCATTTGGGGATGTAGTCGGTGTCGTGCCAGCCGTACAGCGCGGTGAGCACCACGGTGCCGAGGCCCCACAGGACCAGCAGCACACGGGTCAGCCGCCACGGGGCCAGGAAGGTGTTGTACTGGTCCTCGGCGGTGGGGGTGCGTTCCTCGACCGCCCAGCGCACGTTGTTCATCACCCGGCGGGTGGCCCAGAACACCCCGACCACCAACGCGGTCGCCAGGTACACCGGCACGACGATGAACGAGATCCAGGCGACATCAGGGGCGAACACGTTGGGGATCGGGAACGCCACGGTGATCACCAGCGTGGCGACACCCATCCCGATCAGATTCGCCACGACCACGAAGGTGGTCAGGATGATCTGGATCCGCACCCGTCGCCGGCGCTGGCTCTCCGAGACCCGGCCCAGAATCCACGACCCGTACTCGGGGGTCGACCCCACTCGCGGGCTCTGGTTGGTCACACGTTCCAACACGCGGCCGAGACGCTGCGCCGCTGTCTTGTTGCCCGTCATGGTGGCGTCAGCCTAACCACCACCCGTGGCGTTTAAGGTGGATCGGTGCGTCTCGTGATCGCCCAGTGCACCGTGGACTACGTCGGCCGGCTCACCGCGCACCTGCCCTCGGCGCGGCGCCTGCTGCTGTTCAAAGCCGACGGGTCGGTGAGCGTGCATGCCGACGACCGCGCCTACAAGCCCTTGAACTGGATGAGCCCACCCTGCTGGGTGGTCGAGGATCCTGACGGTGAATCGCCGGTCTGGGTCGTGGAGAACAAGGCCGGCGAACAGTTGCGCATCACCGTCGAGGAGATCGAGCACGATTCCAGCCACGAGCTCGGGGTCGATCCGGGGCTGGTCAAGGACGGGGTGGAGGCGCATCTGCAGGCGCTGCTGGCCGAACACGTCGAACTTCTCGGCGCCGGGTACACGCTGGTGCGCCGCGAGTACATGACCCCGATCGGACCGGTGGACCTGCTGTGCCGCGACGAGCAGGGCCGGTCGGTGGCGGTGGAGATCAAGCGCCGCGGTGAGATCGACGGCGTCGAACAACTGACCCGCTATCTCGAGCTGCTCAACCGCGACACCGTGTTGGCGCCGGTGGCCGGGGTGTTCGCGGCCCAGCAGATCAAGCCGCAGGCACGCACGCTGGCCACGGACCGCGGAATTCGTTGCCTGACGCTGGACTACGACCAGATGCGCGGCATGGACAGCGACGAGTACCGGTTGTTCTGATGGCCCGGCGACGGCGGGCGGGCGGTACGAGGCGCGGTGGCGGACAGCCAACACCCGGGCAGGTTCGGTTCCCGTCGTCGCGTCGTGTCGAACAGGGCGCCGACGGCCACGACTACGAGGTGCGCTCGGTCGCTGCGGCGCGTGCGGCGAAGGTCTACCGGTGTCCGGGCTGTGACCACGAGATCAGGCCGGCCACCGCGCACGTCGTGGTGTGGCCGGCGACGGACGCGGCCGGCGTCGAGGACCGTCGGCACTGGCACACGTCGTGTTGGGCCAACCGCGCCACCCGCGGTCCGACCAGGAAGTGGTCGTGAGACCTCGGTGTTGACAGGTCGGGGCGCGAGTCCTCGGTGGACTCAGTGATCGTCGGCGGCGGGTTCGACCAGTTCGATCAGCACCCCGCCGGCATCCTTGGGATGGACGAAGTTGATGCGGGAATTCGCGGTGCCGCGACGCGGTGCGTCGTACAGCAGCCGCACACCCTGCTCGCGCAATCTCTCGGTGAGCGCATCGATGTCGCTGACCCGGTAAGCCAGCTGCTGCAGACCCGGCCCGCGCTTGTCGATGAACTTCGCGATCGTCGAGGACTCGTCGATCGGCGACATCAGCTGCACCTGCGCGCTGCCCATCGGAGCGCCGCGTACGGACAGCATCGCCTCGCGGACGCCCTGCTCCTCGTTGATCTCTTCGTGCAGCACGATCATGCCCAGATGATCGTGATACCACTTGATGGCCACGTCCAGGTCAGGCACGGCGATGCCGACGTGATCGATGGCGGTGACCAGCGCGGTGGCCAGCACAGGACGGGCGTCAGTCTGCTCGGCGGTCATAACGCAAAGGTAACCTAATCAGATCGGTTTCGAATAGCTCGGGTGCAGTGGATAGCCTGTCAGGCGGTCCGTGAAACGCAGTTGGAGGTAGTCATGACGACGTCGGTGATCGTTGCTGGAGCCCGGACGCCGGTAGGCAAGCTGATGGGGTCACTGAAGGACTTCTCCGGCAGCGACCTGGGTGCGGTGGCCATCGCCGGGGCGTTGGACAAGGCGCAGGTTCCCGCCTCGGCGGTGGAGTACGTGATCATGGGCCAGGTGTTGACCGCCGGTGCCGGGCAGATGCCCGCGCGCCAGGCCGCGGTGGCCGCCGGCATCGGCTGGGATGTGGCCTCGCTGACGATCAACAAGATGTGTCTGTCGGGCATCGACGCGATCGCACTGGCCGATCAGCTGATCCGCGCGGGTGAGTTCGACGTCGTGGTCGCCGGCGGTCAGGAGTCCATGACCCAGGCCCCACACCTGTTGATGAACAGCCGCTCCGGCTACAAGTACGGCGATGTGACCGCGCTGGACCACATGGCCTACGACGGTCTGCACGACGTCTTCACCGATCAGCCGATGGGCGCGCTGACCGAACAACGCAACGACACCGACCGGTTCACCCGTGCCCAGCAGGACGAGTTCGCCGCCTCGTCGCACCAGAAGGCCGCCCGCGCGCGGAAGGACGGGGTGTTCGCCGATGAGGTGGTGCCGGTGAAGATCCCGCAGCGCAAGGGCGACCCGGTGGAGTTCACCGAGGACGAGGGGGTTCGCGCCGACACCACCGCGGAATCGCTGTCCGGCCTGCGCCCGGCGTTCCGCAAGGACGGCACCATCACCGCGGGCTCGGCATCCCAGATCTCCGACGGCGCCTGTGCGGTCGTGGTGATGAACAAGGCCAAGGCCGAGGAGATGGGCCTGCAGTGGCTGTGCGAGATCGGCGCCCACGGGGTCGTCGCTGGTCCGGATTCCACGCTGCAGAGCCAGCCCGCCAACGCGATCAAGAAGGCGATCGCCAAGGAAGGCATCTCGGTCGACGATCTCGACGTCATCGAGATCAACGAGGCGTTCGCCGCGGTCGCGCTGGCCTCGACCAAGGAATTGGGCCTCGACGAGGCCACGGTCGAGGCGAAGGTCAACACCGACGGTGGAGCCATCGCGATCGGGCATCCGATCGGGATGTCGGGAGCACGGATCACGCTGCACGCCGCGCTGGAGCTGGCGCGGAAGGGCTCCGGCTATGCCGTCGCCGCGCTGTGCGGCGCCGGCGGCCAGGGCGACGCGCTGGTGCTCCGCAGGCCCTGAACAGGGCGCATGGCCAACGACGCAATGTAGTAGCTGGCGGCGGCGTCGGGCACAATGGCGGCCATGGCGAACCAATCAAGCGCTTACGACATCCGCAGTGCGGCGGGGTGGTTCCGGTTGATCGCGTTGGCGGAGGCGGCCAGCTGGATCGGCCTGCTGATCGGGATGTACTTCAAATACCTCGGCTCACCGCAGACGGAGATCGGGGTGAAGGTGTTCGGGCCCGTCCACGGGGGTGTCTTCGTGGCGTTCCTGGTGGCCGCCGCGGTCGTCGGGATCTCGCACCGCTGGACCGCGGTGACATGGTTGCTGGCGTTGCTGGGCAGCATCGTGCCATTGGGCAGTGTGATCTTCCTCATATGGGCTGATCGGACCGGTCGGATCGGAGCTCCGACGGCGGCGGCGGGTGTCGCGCAGCCGGGTCGGACGGTCCCCGAAACGACGTGACACACTTGAACCCGTGACTCGTCCTGGACCCCGAATCTCGCCTGCCATGGCGGGCGCAGTGGATCTGTCGGCACTCAAACAGCGGGCGGCGACGACCGAGGGCGCCTCATCCGGTCCGCCCGCGGGCCCCGGCGGAGTGGAGATCACCGAGGCCAACCTGGAAGCCGAGGTGCTGGTCCGCTCCAACGAGGTCCCGGTCGTCGTGGTGCTGTGGTCCCCGCGCAGCGACGCCAGTGTCCAGCTCGGCGACGTGCTGGCCGGCCTGTCCGCTCAGGACGGGCCGAAGTGGGCGTTGACGACCGTCAATGTCGACACGGTGCCCCGGGTCGCCCAGATGTTCGGCGTGCAGGCGATCCCGACCGTCGTGGCGCTGGCCGCCGGACAGCCGCTGTCCAGCTTCCAGGGGATGCAACCGCCCGAGCAGCTGCGCCGCTGGGTCGATTCACTGCTCGAGGCCACCGCGGGCAAGCTCAGCGGCACCGGTGACGCCGAGGCCCCCGAACAGGTCGACCCCGAGGTCGAACAGGCGCGGACGTTCCTCGACAGCGGTGACTTCGATGCCGCCCGAAGCGCGTATCAGCAGATCCTGGACGTCAACCCGAACCATGCCGAAGCCAAGGGCGCGGTCCGCCAGATCGCCTTCCTGCAGCGCGCCACCGCCCATCGGCGCGACGCCGTCGCCGTGGCCGACGCGGCCCCCGAGGACATCGACGCGGCGTTCGCCGCCGCCGACGTCGAGATCCTCGAACAGCACGTCGAGGCAGCGTTCGCCCGGCTGACCGGTCTGGTCAAGCGCACGACGGGAGACGACCGAACCGCGGTGCGCACCCGGCTGATCGAACTGTTCGATCTGTTCGATCCCGCGGACCCCGCGGTGATCGCCGGGAGGCGCAACCTGGCCAGCGCGCTGTACTGAACTGCAGAAAGCGCGACCTGCCGGACCAGTCTGCGCGTCTCCTACGGGGCTGACTCGGGTTCGAACCACAACGCCGACAGCGGCGGCAGCGTCATCACCGCCGAAGCCGGCCGGCCGTGCCACGGTTCGTCGCTGGCCTCGACGGCACCGTAGTTCCCGATTCCGGAGCCGTGATAGGTGTCCGAGTCGGTGTTGAGCACCTCGCGCCACCTCCCGGCGTGCGGCAGCCCCAGCCGGTAGCGGGCGTGCTCAGAGCCGGAGAAGTTGAACACGCACGCCATCGACGAACCGTCGTCGCCGAAGCGCAGGAAGCTCAGCACGTTGTTGGCCGAGTCGTTCGCGTCGATCCAGGAGTAGCCCTCGGGCTGCGTGTCCCGGGACCACAGCGCCCGGCGGGTGCGGTAGATCTCGTTGGCGTCGGTCAGCAGCCGCAGGATGCCGTCGGAGAACCCGTGCTCGTCGAGCTGGAACCAGTCCACGCCACGCTCCTCGGACCATTCGGCGCGCTGTCCGAATTCCTGCCCCATGAACAGCAGCTGCTTGCCCGGATGCGCCCACTGGTAGGCCAGGAAACCACGGATCCCGGCCGCCTTCATGTGGTCGTTGCCGGGCATGCGGCCCCACAACGTGCCCTTTCCGTGCACCACCTCGTCGTGGCTGATCGGCAGGACATAGTTCTCGCTGAACGCATAGAGCATCGAGAACGTCATCTCGTGATGGTGGTAGGTCCGGTAGATCGGGTCACGCTTGATGAACTCCAGCGTGTCGTTCATCCAGCCCATGTTCCACTTCATCGAGAAGCCCAGCCCGCCGAGGTTCGTCGGGCGGGTCACGCCCGGCCAGGACGTGGACTCCTCGGCGATCGTGACGATGCCGGGGCTGACCTTGTGCACGGTCGCATTCATCTCCTGCAGGAACTGGACCGCCTCGAGGTTCTCCCGCCCCCCGTACTGGTTCGGTGTCCAGCCGCCTTCCGGACGCGAGTAGTCCAGGTAGAGCATCGACGCCACCGCGTCCACACGCAGGCCGTCGACGTGGAACTCCTGTAGCCAGTACAGCGCGTTGGCGACCAGGAAGTTGCGGACCTCGGTGCGGCCGAAGTCGAACACATAGGTACCCCAGTCGAGTTGCTCGCCGCGGCGCGGGTCGGCGTGCTCGTAGAGCGGCGTGCCGTCGAAGCGGCCCAGCGCCCACGCGTCCTTGGGGAAGTGCGCCGGCACCCAGTCGACGAGCACGCCGATCCCGGCCTGGTGCAATGTGTCGACGAGGTGGCGGAACTCGTCCGGCGAACCGAAGCGGGACGACGGTGCATAGTAGGACGTGACCTGGTAACCCCAGGAACCGCCGAACGGGTGCTCGGCCACCGGCAGCATCTCGACATGGGTGAACCCGTGGTCGACGACGTACTTCGTCAGCTGTTCGGCCAGCTCGGTGTAGCTCAGGCCCGGACGCCACGAACCCAGGTGCACCTCATAGGTGCTCATCGGCTCGAACACCGGATTGCGCAGGGCACGCTGGGCCATCCAGTCCTCGTCGGCCCAGGTGTAGTCGCTCTGGAACACCCGCGACGCGGTCTGCGGGGGCACCTCGGTGGCGAAGGCCATCGGGTCGGCCCGCTCGGTGACCGCGCCGTCGGCGCCGTGGATACGCAGCTTGTAGAGCCCGTCTTCGGGGAAGCCGGGCCAGAACAGCTCCCAGACGCCGGTGGAGCCCAACACGCGCATCTGGGCCTCGTTGCCCCAGTGATTGAAGTCGCCGATCACGCTGACGCCCTTGGCATTGGGTGCCCACACGGCGAACGACACACCGGTGACCTCACCGTCGGGGGTGGTGAAGCTCCGGGGGTGTGCACCCAGCGCCTCCCAGAGACGCTCGTGGCGACCCTCGGCGAACAGGTGCAGGTCGATTTCGCCCAGGGTCGGCAGGAACCGGTAGGCGTCGGCCACTGTGTGGACGAACCCCGACTCGTCCTCGGAGTAGCTGATCTCGAGGCGGTAGTCGACGAGGTCGGTGAACGGCACCGCGACGGCGAACAGCCCGGCCTCGATGTGGGTCAGCGGATGACGGGCACCGCCGATCAGAGCGTTCACCTTCGCCGCGTGCGGGCGGTACACCCGGATCACCGTGTGGTCGTCGTATTCGTGGGCGCCGAGCACCGAGTGCGGGTCGTGGTGCTCACCGGCCAGCAACCGGTTCAGGTCGGCGGTGTGCGGCCGCAGATGCGGGCTCTCGATCTGGTCGGTCAGGTTGGACGCGTTGGTCATGTGGTCACTCCCTACGCAGAAGGGTCATTCGTTGGTCGGCTGGAATCTGGGGCATGTTGAGCACGTGCGCGACGGCACGGGCCGGCTCGAGTCGCACGTAGTTGCTCTGACCCCACTGGTATTCCTCTCCGGTGATCTCGTCCCGCACCCAGAACCGGTCCTGCTGTTCCATTCCCAGCGCGGCCATGTCCAACCACAAAGTGCCTTCTTCGGGGCCGAACGGGTTCAGCGTCACCACGACGAGCACCTGGTCACCGGTGACCGGGTCGAACTTGCTGTAGGCCAGCAACGCGTCGTTGTCGATGTGGTGGAACGTGATGGTGCGCAACTGGTGCAGAGCCGGATGCACCCGGCGGATCTCGTTGAGCCGGGTGATGAACGGCTCCAGTGACTCGCCGTCAGCCAGCGCAGCGTCGAAATCGCGCGGCCGCAGCTCGTATTTCTCGGAGTTCAGGTACTCCTCGCTGCCCTCACGCACCGCACGGTGCTCGAACAGCTCGTAGCCCGAGTACATGCCCCAGGTCGGGCTCATCGTCGCGGCCATGACGGCGCGAATGGCGAACATTCCGGGGCCGCCGTGCTGCAGGCTCTCGTGCAGGATGTCGGGCGTGTTCGTCCACAGACTCTGCCTGCTGTAGTCGGCGTGCTCGGCGATCGACTCGGCGAACTCGGTGAGCTCCCATTTGGCGGTGCGCCAGGTGAAATACGTGTAGGACTGGGTGAAGCCCAGCTTGGCCAACCCGAACAGGCGCGCCGGGCGGGTGAACGCCTCGGCCAGGAACAGCACATCGGGGTCGGTGTTCTTGACCTCCCCGATCAGCCAGGCCCAGAAGTTCGGCGGTTTGGTGTGCGGGTTGTCGACACGGAACACCTTGACCCCGTGGGAAACCCAGTACCGGACGACCCGCAGCACCTCCTCGTAGAGGCCGGCCGGGTCGTTGTCGAAATTCAGTGGGTAGATGTCCTGATACTTCTTGGGCGGGTTCTCCGCGTAGGCGATGGTGCCGTCGGGAAGGACCGTGAACCACTCGGGGTGCTCACGCGCCCACGGGTGGTCGGGCGCGCACTGCAGTGCCAGGTCCAGCGCCACTTCCAGCCCCTCGCCGCGGGCGGCGGCGACGAATTCGTCGAAATCGTCGATCGTGCCGAGGTCGGGGTGCACGGCGTCATGGCCGCCCTCGTCGCTGCCGATCGCCCACGGCGATCCCACGTCGGAGGGACCGGCGGTGACGCTGTTGTTGCGGCCCTTGCGGTGCACCTTGCCGATCGGGTGGATGGGGGGCAGATAGACGATGTCGAAGCCCATCCGCGAGACACGCGGCAGCGCCTTGGCGGCAGTCGCGAACGTGCCGTGCACGGGGTGCCCGGAACTGTCCCAGCCGCCGGTCGAGCGGGGGAACAGCTCGTACCACGAACTGAACCGGGCCAGAGGCCGATCCACCCACACGCCGTGTTGCTCGCCGCGGGTGACCAGCTCGCGCAGCGGGTACTGGTCGACGAGTTCGGTCACCTCCGGCGCGAGCGCCGGACCCGCCCGCCAGAACGGGTCGCCGGGCTCGCGCAGCCGCTCGGCCGCCAGGATCAGGGGATAGCGGTCCTGCCGGGGCACCCCGGTCGCGGCCCGCTCCAGCAGCCGGGCGCCCACCATCAGGTCGTTGTCCAGCTCGCCCTCACTCTGGCCGGCGTCGAGCTTGGCGATGACGTGGCTCCGCCATGTCGCGATGGGATCGCCCCAGCCGTCCACCCGGTAGGTCCACAGACCGACGGCATCGGGGGTGAACTGGCCGTGGAACACGTCCGGAGTGCGCCCCGTCGCCATCGGGTACGTGGTGGGACGTATCCGGGACGCGGGCGTCACCACCTCGTCGATCGGCACCGCCTGCGGCCGGGCCAACCCCGTGGGTTCCTCGGCGAGCGGGGGATAGCCGGGTCCGTGATAACGGACCACCAGCGTCGCGGCGACCGCATCGTGTCCTTCCCGCCACACGGTCGCGGTCACCGGCACCACCTCGCCCACCACCGCTTTGGCGGGGAAACGCCCACCGGACACCACAGGTGCAACGTCATCGATCTCGATACGGCCCGCGGTCACTGATCCGTTTCCTCCCACTTCCTGCCGTGGCGCACAACCGGCGCAACCCTGCGCGGAGTGTCGTCGTCGTCCGGTTCTTCGTCGACCGGTTCGTTCACAGATCCCTCAACAGCCCTCTCGCGCCTATACCCACCGTAGTGCGCAGCTCAATCACGCGGAGGGCGAAGCGGGAGCGACCGATCGCCCGATCGGCGACGGCCGCGGGACGCATGGCGTGTTTGCCGGTCGCCAGTAAGGTGACACGGGTGAAAGCCCTTCGCCGGTTCACCGTCCGCGCTCATCTGCCCGACCGGCTGGCCCCGCTCGAGCGGTTGTCGACGAATCTGCGCTGGTCCTGGGACAAGCCGACGCAGGACCTGTTCCAGTCCATCGACGACGCGCTGTGGCAGGACACCGGAGGCGACCCGGTGGCGATGCTCGGCCACGTCGGTCCCGAGCGACTCGAGCAGCTGGCCGCCGACCCGTCGTTCGTCCAGCGGGTCGAGACGCTGGACGCTGAGCTGGAGGACTATCTCACCCGTCCGCTGTGGTACCAGCAGCGCGCCGCCGAGGTCAGCGACGGCAACGCCCCCGCGGTGGCGTTGCCGCACGGCATCGCGTATTTCTCGATGGAGTTCGGCGTCGCCGAGGTGCTGCCCAACTATTCCGGCGGGCTCGGCATCCTCGCCGGCGACCATCTGAAGTCGGCTTCCGATCTGGGACTGCCGCTGATCGCGGTCGGCCTGCACTACCGCTCCGGATACTTTCGGCAATCGCTGACCGCCGACGGATGGCAGCACGAGAACTACCCCTCGCTGGATCCGCAGGGGTTGCCGCTGCGTCTGCTCACCGGTGCCGACGGCGAAGCGGTCCTGATCGAGCTCACGTTGCCCGACGACGTGACGCTCTCGGCGCGGATCTGGATCGCCCAGGTGGGTCGGATCCCGTTGCTGCTGCTCGACTCCGACATCCCGGAGAACGACCACGACGTGCGCACCGTCACCGACCGGCTGTACGGCGGCGACCAGGAGCACCGCATCCGGCAGGAGATCCTGGCCGGCATCGGCGGCGTCCGCGCGATCCGTGCGTTCACCGAACTTCGGGGCCTGCCCGGTCCCGAGGTCTTCCACATGAACGAAGGCCATGCCGGCTTCCTCGGTGTCGAGCGGATCCGCGAACTGATCGAGGCCGGGCTCGACTTCGACACGGCGCTGGCCGTCGTCCGCTCGTCGACCGTGTTCACCACCCACACCCCGGTTCCGGCCGGTATCGACCGGTTCCCGCTGGATCTGGTGGAGCGCTATTTCGGCGCGGGGCCGGACGGCCATGGCTCGCGGTTGCTGCCCGGCGTCCCGGTGGACCGGGTGCTGTCGTTCGGCGCCGAAGACGACCCGGCGAAATTCAACATGGCCCACATGGGGCTGCGGCTGGCTCAGCGCGCCAACGGCGTCTCGCTGCTGCACGGACGGGTCAGCCGGGAGATGTTCAGCGAGCTCTGGCCGGGTTTCGACGCGGCCGAGGTCCCGATCGGGTCGATCACCAACGGCGTGCACGGACCGACGTGGGCCGCGCCGCAGTGGCTGGAGCTCGGCAGGGAGTTGCTCGGCGCCGACGACCTGGCCCAGTTGCGGGAACCGCACGTCTGGGAGCGTCTGCAGAAGGTCGACCCCGGCCATCTGTGGTGGATCCGCGGCCAGTTGCGGGAGGCGCTGATCGACGACGTCCGGCGGCGGCTGCGCCGGTCGTGGTTGGAGCGCGGCGCGGCCGAGGCAGAGCTCGGGTGGATCGCCACCGCGTTCGACCCCAACGCACTGACGATCGGGTTCGCGCGGCGGGTGCCCACCTACAAGCGGCTGACACTGATGCTGCGTGACCCCGACCGGTTGGCCCGGCTGCTCCTCGACGACGAGCGACCCCTGCAGTTGATCGTCGCCGGCAAGGCCCACCCGGCCGACGACGGCGGCAAGGCGTTGATCCAGCAGATCGTGCGCTTCGCCGACCGCCACGACGTGCGGCACCGTTTCGCATTCCTGCCCGATTACGACATGTCGATGGCGCGCACGCTCTACCACGGCTGCGACGTGTGGTTGAACAACCCGCTGCGGCCGTTGGAGGCCTGCGGCACGTCGGGGATGAAAAGCGCCCTCAACGGCGGGCTCAATCTGTCGATCCGCGACGGCTGGTGGGACGAGTGGTTCGACGGGGAGAACGGCTGGGAGATCCCCACCGCCGCAGGTCTGGCCGATGACGGCCGTCGCGACGACCTGGAGGCGGCGGCGCTCTACGACCTGCTGGAGCAGGCGGTGGTGCCGAAGTTCTACGACCGGGACGGACACGGGGTACCGAGGCGGTGGGTCGAGATGGTCCGCCACACCCTCCAGGACCTGGGGCCCAAGGTGCTGGCCTCACGCATGGTCGAGGAGTACGCCGAGAAGTACTACTTCCCGGCGGCGCGTTCGCTGCGCCAGACCATCGAGCCGGTGTCGGCGGGGGCCGGTGACTTCGCCGAGCCGTTCGGTGCCGCACGGGAACTCGCCGCCTACCGGCACCGCGTGGAGCGGTCATGGCCGCGGATCTCGATCGAGGATGTGGACAGCTCCGGGTTGCCGGACACGCCGCTGCTGGGCTCGGAGCTGACGCTGACCGCGCTCGTGCGACTCGACGGACTGCGGGCCACCGATGTCGCGGTGCAGGCGCTGATCGGCCGGGTGGATGCCGGCGCGACGCTGCTGGACCCCGTCACTGTGCCGATGACGCACACCGGGCGAACCGATCACGGCGCCGACGTGTTCACCGCGACGATGTCGCTACCGATCACCGGGCCGGTGGGCTACACCGTGCGCGTGCTGCCCCATCATCGTCTGCTTTCGGGCGAGGCGGAGCTGGGCCTGGTCACGCTGGCGTGACGGCGCTGCTCGAGGTTCCCGTCGACGGGGGGCCGTATGCGGTGGCGGCCGGTCCCGACGGAGCGATGTGGGTGACGCTCGTCCACGGCGGAGCCGTGGCGCGGGTGACGAACAGCGGTGCGCTGACCACATTCGCGGTGGCCCCGGACAGCCGGCCGTCACTGATCACCGCCGCGCGCGACGGAGCGCTGTGGTTCACCCGCGCCGGTGACGACCGAATCGGCCGCATCACGATCGACGGTGACCAGTCCGCAGTCGAATTGAGCACCGGCAGTGCGCCATTCGGTCTCGCCGTCGGGCCGGACGGCGCACTCTGGTACACCGCGACGGGCAGCGGTGTGGTGGGCCGGCTCGACGACGACGGCACAGTGCAGGAGTGGCCCGTCGGCGGTATGCCGTCGATGATCACCGCGGGCCCGGACGGAGCGCTGTGGTTCACCATGAACCAGGCCGGCGCGATCGGCAGGCTCGACCTCACCGGGCGGTTGACGACGCGCGAGGTGCCGACGCCGAGATCCGGGCCGGTGGGCATCTGCGCCACCCACGACGACTGCGTGTGGTTCACCGCGATCGCGGCCGAGCGCATCGGCCGCATCCCGGTCGACGATGCGATCCAGGAACTCGACCTGCCGGGAAAGCCCCACGCCTTGGTGCCCGACCCGGTCGGCGGTGTGTGGGTGAGCCTGTGGGGCGCCGACCAGATCGCACGAGTCAGCGCCGACGGCGACGTCGTGACCATCGACCTGCCGGCAGGCAGCGAACCGCACGGCATGGCCGTCGCCGCCGACGGCGCACTGTGGGTGGCACTGGAGGCGGGTTATGTTCTGCGGCTGCCGGTTTAGGGGAACCGCTGGAAGCACCTCTCGGTGTCGCTGAGCACACCGAGCCGGAACGCGTCGATCCGGGAGAAGCCGGACGGCACGGTTTCGCCGTTGACGTCGCCCGCCGCCAGGCCGTTGGTCAGAATGCCCGACACCGCCTCGTCGATATCGCCCGCGGTCAGCGCCACCGTGTTGCCATCCGGGGTCGTGACCTCCTTCGACATCTTCACCGTCGCCACCCCGGTCAGGCAGGCCGTGCGCAGCGCGGCGCTGGCGTCGTCGAGCGCGACACCGCCACGTTGATGCTGCAGGGCCATCATGTAGCGCGACATCAGCACCGAATAGGCGGTGTTGTCGCCGATGGCCAGCGTCGCGGCGTCCGTCGGATCAGCTTGAGCGCCGAGGTCTTGCAGGGCGGGCAGGTCGACGACGAGGGTGTTGGTCGCCGGACAGTAGGACGCCGGCGGGCTGGGCCGGGCATCGGCGCAGGAGTCGGCCTCGGCCGCATCGAAACTGAGCGCCGGGGGATCGGCGGGCGCGAACAGGATGTCCATCGCCTCGACGATGGAGAACACCGAGTCCTCGGTGACCGGTAGTTCCCCCGTCTGGTCCTCGGGCAGCAGCACGGGCAGATCCCCCCTGCGCTGGCCGATTTCTCGCATGTCGATCGCGGCGCACGCGTTCGGGCCGTCGGTGAAGCCGAATTGGAACGCCGACACGCGCTCGAACGCCGAGCCGTGCTCGTCGTAACCGACATCGGGATCGCCTTCGGTCAGCACGGGGTCGCGGAACGAGATGACGCCGGCCAGCACGTTGTTCAGGCCCTCGCCGGTGTTGAGGGTGAAGCGCGGCGAGCTGTCCTCGGCGACCCAGCGCATGTACGCCCCGGACAGGCAGTCCGCCTGCTGCTCGGACAACAGTGTGGGGGTGTCCTCGTCGGCCATGCCGGACTGCCGGGCCACCGCGTGGCCGTATTCGTGGGCCAGCACCATGACCACACCCATGTCTCCGTGCGCACGCTTCAGCGACGGCAACAGCTCACCGCGGTCCCATCCGATGGACCGGTCCAGATAGCAGAAGCCGGCGTTGACCAGTCCGTAGGTGTCCTCTTCGCAGAACACTCCGTCGAAACCGTTGGCGTCCCAGGAGATCAGGGCGCTGGCGGGACTGAACTCGTCGTCGAAGGTCGCCGGATAGGCGGTCTGCCAGTACTCTTCGATGTCACTGATCGCGCCGCCGGCCAACTCGTCGATCCTGCCGCCGTCGGAACCCTCGATGTCGCGGTCGGGGCCCGACGCGCCCGGCCGAAGGCCGCTGGGACCGTCGGTGGCCGGCATCCCGGCCACGTTGAACGGATCGTGGAACACCGACACCGCCTCACCCTGCACCGCCGTCGAGCAGGCGGTGCCCAGCAGTACTGAGCAGACGGCGACCGTCGCGCCCACCAGCCGTCGTCGACCCATGGCACTCCCTTCGGCGGCGGCGCGGGAGCTGACCGCCCGCAACGGACCCGATGCCAGAATAGTTCGACGCACGGCTCACCGGCGCGGTCGAGACGATCCGGTTCAGCCCGCCCGCAGGCGCTGCAACGCCGCCCGCACGGCTGCGCCGTCGGTGGTCGCCCAGTACGGCGGCAGCGACGCGCGCAGGAATCCGGCGTAGCGTGCGGTGGCCATCCGGGAGTCCAGTACGGCCACCACGCCGCGATCGTCGACCCGGCGCAGCAGGCGGCCGGCGCCCTGGGCCAGCAGCAGTGCGGCGTGGGTGGCAGCGACGGCCATGAATCCGTTGCCGCCGCGGGCCGCCACGGCGCGCTGGCGGGCGGTCAGCAACGGGTCGTCGGGGCGCGGGAACGGGATCCGGTCGATGAGCACCAACGACAGCGACGGCCCGGGCACATCCACGCCCTGCCACAGTGACAGCGTGCCGAACAGCGAGGTCGGCTCGTCGGCGGCGAAGCGGGCTACCAGTGCCGAGGTGCTGTCGTCGCCTTGGCACAGCACCGGGGTGTCGAGCCGTTCCCGCATGACCTCGGCGGTGGCCTTGGCCGCGCGCATGGAGGAGAACAGTCCCAGGGTCCTTCCGCCGGCGGCCGCGATCAGTGCGGCGATCTCGTCGAGCTGCTCTGCGGTGCCGGTGCTGTCCCGGCCGGGGGGCGGCAGGTGCGCGGCCACGTAGAGGATGCCGGAGCGGGCGTGGTCGAAGGGCGATCCGACATCCAGGCCACGCCATGCCGCTGCCTTGTCGTCGGTGGCGCTCGCCAGACCCCAGTCGCGGGCCATCGCGTCGAAACTGCCGCCGATGGTCAGGGTCGCCGACGTCAACACTGTGGTGGTGTGGTCGAACAGCCGGTGCCGCAGCAACCCCGCCACCGACAGCGGCGCGACTCGCAGCAACACCCGGGTCCCCGTGCGGGTGTCCTCGATGCGTTCGAGCCACACCACGTCGGTGCGGTCGGGGATCGCGGGCACGAACGAATCCAGGATCCGCGCGGCGGTATCGCTGACGTCGAGCAGCGCTGTGACCGCTTCGGCGCGGGCGGACGCCGACTTCGGATCCGACGGCGAGGTGTCGATGGCGGTGCGCGCCGCGCTCGCCGCGTCCCGCACCGCGGTCACATGGGTGGCGAGCTCGTCGTCGAGGACGTCGATCCGTCCGGGCTGAGCCTCGAAGATCGCCGAGGTGAGTGTCGCCGCAGCGGCGTCGAGCCGTTGCGCCAGTTCGGCGGGCACCACTCGCGCGGCGCGCCGCTGTGCGACACCCAGCGACGTGGCGGACAACTCGGCGGTCGCGACGCTGGTCACCCGATCGGTCAGCTCGTGCGCCTCGTCGACGATCAGCAGGTCGTGCTCGGGCAGCACGTTGGCGTCGCCCATGGCGTCGATGGCCAGCAGCGCGTGGTTGGTGACGACGACGTCGGCGCGGCCGGCGCGCTCACGGGCCCGCTCGGCGAAACAGTCGGTGCCGAACGGGCACCGGGACACCCCGATGCATTCCCGCGCCGACACGCTGACCTGCGCCCACGACCGGTCGGGGACGCCGGGGCTCAACTCGTCGCGGTCACCGGTCGACGTCGACGACGACCACTCGGTCAGTCGGGCCACATCGCGACCCAGCGCGCTGACCGCGGTTGGGGAGAACAGCTCCTCCTGCGGCCGGTCTTCCGGCTCGCCGCTGCTGCCGTTGTGAATCTTGTTGAGACACAGGTAGTTCCCTCGTCCCTTCAACAGTGCGAAGTCGGGTCGGCGGGGCAGGGCAGCGGTCAGCGAGTCCGCCAGGCGGGGCAGGTCGCGGTCGACCAGCTGTCGCTGCAGGGCGATCGTCGCCGTCGACACCACCACCGGCCGGTTGTCGGTCAGGGCCTGCGCGATCGCGGGCACCAGGTAGGCCAGGGACTTACCGGTGCCGGTGCCCGCCTGCACGGCCAGATGCTCACCGTCGGCGAACGCGCGCGCGACCGCCTCGGCCATCGCGATCTGACCGTCGCGGCGTGCGCCCCCCAGTCCCTCGACGGCCGCGGCCAGCAAGCGGCGGATCTCACTGGTCTCGGTCTCAGCCGGCTCGGAGGCGGCCGACACCGCCGACTCCTCGGCCAATTCAGACACCTGCGACGACTCAGACACCTGCGACGACTCGGACACCTGCGACGACTCGGACACCCCGGAGATCTCGGACATCGCGTCAGCCGCGGTGCGCGGCGGGGGCGATCATCCGGGTGGGGACGGCAGGGTCGCCCTTGGACAGTTTCAACCCGTCCCAGGGCAGGCTCCGCAGCCCCTGCGCGACGCGGCGGCGGGCAGCCTCCAGGCTCAGATCCGCCACCGGTTCGCCGTCGCGCACCAGCGGCACCGTCAACGCGCGGGCCGCGAGCCCGTCCGGTGTCTGCGGCGAAGCCCCGACGGGGTGCACCACCTCTTCGACGATCGTGCCCGACGCCTTGGCCACCCGCGTCGCGTGTTTGCGTCCGCCGTGGGATTCCTTGTGGCTGCTGCGCTTCTCGACGGGGATGCCGTCGACCTCGACGAGCTTGTAGACCATTCCGGCTGTCGGTGCACCCGACCCGGTGACCACCGAGGTGCCCACGCCGTACATGTCGACGGGTTCGGCGCGCAGCGCGGCGATGGCGAACTCGTCGAGGTCGCCGGAGACCACGATGCGAGTCGAGGT
The DNA here is from genome assembly GCF_041902445.1 of Mycobacterium sp. G7A2. Lineage (NCBI taxonomy): Bacteria > Bacillati > Actinomycetota > Actinomycetes > Mycobacteriales > Mycobacteriaceae > Mycobacterium > Mycobacterium sp. G7A2. The sequence goes on from NZ_CP169251.1 coordinate 1,942,736, forward strand.
GGCACCCAGGCCGTCGAGCTGTTTGCGCACCTGACCGGCGAGGATGCCCAGGTCGCCGGAATCGATCCGGACCGCGCCCAGCTGCGGGCCCGCGACCGCGACGGCGTTGGCGACCCCGGCGGTGATGTCGTAGGTGTCGACCAGCAGCGTGGTCTCCACCCCCAGCGCGTCGACCTGGGCGCGGAACGCGGCGCGCTCCCAGTCGGACTGCTGTTGGCCCGCCACGGTGTGCAGCAGGGTGAACGCGTGCGCACTGGTGCCCAACGTCGGCACCCCGTGGCGGCGCTGCGCCTCCAGGTTCGACGACCCGGTGAAACCGGCGAGGTAGGCCGCGCGCGCGGCGGCGACCGCGGCCTGCTCGTGGGCGCGCCGGGAACCCATCTCGATCAGCGGGCGACCACCGGCCGCGCCGACCATCCGCGCGGCGGCAGAGGCCACCGCGGAGTCGAAGTTGAAGATCGACAGTGCCAGCGTCTCGAGGACCACGCACTCGGCGAAGCTGCCGTGCACCGACAACACCGGCGAGCCCGGGAAGTACAACTCGCCCTCCGGGTAACCGTCCACGTCGCCGGTGAACCGGTAGTCGGCCAGGTACCGCATCGTCTCGTCGTCGCAGAAGCCGGACACCAACTCCAGAGCAGCATCGTCGAACCTGAACTGCGGCAACGCTTCCAGGAGGCGGGCGGTACCCGCGGTCACGCCGTAACGCCGGCCCGCGGGCAGGCGACGGGCGAACACCTCGAAGGTCGCGCGGCGGTGGGCGGTGCCGTCGCGCAGCGCCGCTGCCAGCATCGTCAGTTCGTACTTGTCGGTCAGCAGCGCGACCGGCAGGCCGGGGATTGAACCGGCAGGCCCGCTCGTCGACGAAGTCACCGGCCAACCGTATCGGGTCGGCGTGACTTCGAACCAGCACCGCGTCCCCGGTATTCTCGACGGCATGGTGACGCCGGCGGAGGCACGACCGGGAACGCGCGAGGACGAGGACGTCGTCGAGGACGCCGCGGCAGACGTCCCCTGGGTGACCATCGTCTGGGACGATCCGGTGAACCTGATGACGTACGTGACCTATGTGTTCCAGAAGCTCTTCGGCTACAGCGAACCGCACGCGACGAAACTGATGATGCAGGTGCACCAGGAGGGCAGGGCGGTCGTGTCGGCGGGTACCAGGGAGTCGATGGAGGCCGACGTGTCCAAACTGCACGCCGCGGGGCTGTGGGCAACCTTGCAGCAGGATCGCTGACCGGCCGGTGCGTAAATGGAAACGGGTCGAGGGCCCCGAGGGGCCGCGTTACCGCTCAGCATTGGCCGCCCACGAGGCTGACCTGCTGAGCAGCCTGGTCTCGTCGATGGTCGGGATGCTCGATGACCGTGAGTCGTCGGCGCCGGCCGACGAACTCACCGAGATCACCGGCATGCGCACGGGCAATTCCGTTCCCCCGCAAGACGACACGATGAAGCGGCTGCTGCCCGACTTCTACCGCCAAGCCACCGAGCATCCGGCGGGTTCGGGTACCGCGGAGAGCCTCAACAGCGCTTTGCGCAGCCTGCACGAGCCCGAGATCATCGACGCCAAACGTGAAGCGGCGCAACGGCTGCTCGACACCGTCCCGGCCGGCGGCGGCAAGTTCGAGCTCAGCGACGACGATGCGCAGGCGTGGGCCTCGGCGGTCAACGACGTCCGGCTGGCGCTGGGCACGATGCTCGACATCGGCCCCGACGGTCCGGACCGGCTGCCCGGTGACCACCCGATGGCCGGCCACCTCGACGTGTACCAGTGGTTGACGGTGCTGCAGGAGTACCTGGTGTTGAGTCTGATGGGAAATCACAGGTCGTGAGCGGAAGCATCACCGACGTCGGCGGCATCCTCGTCGGTCACCATCACCGCATCGACCCCGACGCCCAGCTCGGGTCGGGCTGGGCCACCGGCACGACGGTCGTGCTGACCCCGCCCGGCACCGTCGGCGCGGTGGACGGGCGCGGGGGCGCCCCGGGCACCCGCGAGACCGACCTGCTGGATCCGAGTAACTCGGTGCGGCACGTCGACGCGGTGGTGCTCACCGGAGGCAGTGCCTACGGGCTGGCCGCCGCCGACGGCGTGATGAGCTGGCTCGAACCTCACGGGCGAGGCGTGGCACTCGACGGTGGTGTGGTGCCCATCGTGCCCGCCGCCGTCATCTTCGACCTGCCGGTGGGGGGCTGGCAGTGCCGCCCGGACGCCCAGTTCGGCTACCGCGCCGCCGAGGCGGCCGGCGTCGAGGTCGGCATCGGCACGGTGGGCGCCGGTGTCGGTGCCCGCGCCGGGGTCCTCAAGGGCGGTGTCGGCACGGCGTCGGTGACCCTGGCGTCCGGCGTCACGGTCGGCGCTCTGGTGGTGGTCAACTCTGCCGGCGACGTCGTCGACCCCGACACCGGGCTGCCGTGGCTGGCCTATCAGATCGAGGAGTTCTCGCTGGTGCCGCCGCCGGCCGATGAGCGTCGGGCCTATGCCGATCGTCACGGCGAGCTCAGTCCCCTGAACACCACGATCGCGGTGGTGGCCACCGACGCGGCGCTCAGCCCGGCGGGCTGCCGCCGGGTGGCGGTCGCGGCGCAGGACGGGCTGGCGCGCACCATCCGCCCGTGCCACACCCCGATGGACGGCGATACGGTGTTCGCACTGGCCACCGGTGCCGTCGAGGTCGTGCCCGATCCGACGACCCCGGCGTCGATGTCGCCGGAGGTGCCGCTGATCACCGCCGTCGGCGCAGCGGCGGCGGACTGCCTGGCCCGCGCCGTGCTGGTCGGTGTTCTGGCTGCTGAAGAGCTCGCTGGAATACCGACCTACCGTGGTCTGTTGCCGGGAGCGTTCGAATGAAAGAGGAAGTGTGAAACAGGGCGGCGCAACGAAGGGGGTCCGGTGCTGACGATCCGTGCCGACCTCGTCGACGCGATGGTCGCGCACGCGCGGGCCGATCATCCCGACGAAGCCTGCGGGGTGATCGCCGGCCCGGAGGGCTCCGATCGGCCGGAGCGCTTCATCGCCATGGTCAACGCCGAGCGCTCGCCGACGTTCTACCGGTTCGATTCCGGGGAACAGCTCAAGGTGTGGCGTGAGATGGACAACGCCGACGAAGCCCCGGTCGTGATCTATCACTCGCACACCGCGACCGAGGCCTATCCCAGCCGCACCGACATCTCGTATGCCTCCGAACCCGAAGCCCACTACGTCCTGGTGTCCACCCGCGACCCCGACGCTCACGAACTCCGCAGCTACCGCATCGTCGACGGCGTCGTGACCGAAGAGCCCGTCCAGATCGTCGAGCAGTACTGAACGCGTGAAAGGAACCACCCGATCCATGTCTGTCACCGTGTCGATCCCAACCATCCTGCGCACCCACACCGGTGGGGAGAAGCGTGTCAGCGCCTCCGGTGACACGCTCAGCGCGGTCATCGCCGACCTCGAGGCCAACTACTCCGGTATCTCCGAGCGTCTCGTCGACCCGGCCGATCCGGGCAAGCTGCAACGCTTCGTCAACATCTACGTCAACGACGAGGACGTCCGCTTCTCCGGCGGGTTGGGGACCACCATCTCCGACGGAGACTCGGTGACCATCCTGCCCGCCGTGGCAGGAGGCTGAGACCCGCCGCGATGACCCGGTACGACTCGCTGCTCCAGGCGCTGGGCAACACCCCGCTCGTCGGCCTGCAACGGCTCTCGCCGTTGTGGGACGGCGGGTCCCCTGACTCTGGGGCCGCCCCGCACGTGCGGCTGTGGGCCAAGTTGGAGGACCGCAACCCCACCGGCTCGATCAAGGACCGGCCCGCGCTGCGGATGATCGAGGACGCCGAACGCGAGGGCCGCCTCCGGCCCGGCGCGACCATCCTGGAACCGACCAGTGGCAACACCGGCATCTCGTTGGCCATGGCCGCGATGCTCAAGGGCTACCAGATGGTCTGTGTGATGCCCGAGAACACCTCGATCGAGCGCCGCCAGATCCTGGAGCTCTACGGCGCCCGGATCATCTTCTCGCCCGCCGAGGGCGGCTCCAACACCGCGGTGGCACACGCCAAGGAGCTGGCCGCCGAGCATCCGTCCTGGGTGATGCTCTATCAGTACGGCAACCCGTCCAACACCGCTGCGCACTACGACGGCACCGGGCCCGAGCTGCTGGCCGACCTGCCCGAGATCACGCATTTCGTGGCCGGGCTGGGCACCACCGGCACCCTGATGGGCACCGGACGCTACCTGCGCGAACACGTGCCCGACGTGCAGATCGTCGCCGCCGAGCCGCGCTACGGCGAAGGTGTGTACGCGTTGCGCAACATCGACGAGGGCTTCATCCCCGAGCTCTACGACCCGCGAGTGCTGACCACCCGGTTCGCCGTCGGCGCCTTCGACGCCGTGCGGCGCACCCGGGAGTTGATCCAGGTCGAGGGCATCTTCGCCGGCATTTCCACCGGGGCCATCCTGCACGCCGCGCTGGGCATGGCGGCCAAGGCGGTCAAGGCCGGTGAGCGTGCCGACATCGCGTTCACCGTCTGCGATGCCGGCTGGAAGTATCTGTCGACCGGCGCGTACGCCGGTAGCCTGGATGACGCGGAGGACGCGTTGGAAGGGCAACTATGGGCATGACGGGCGCCGGCGGCTATGCGGGGCCACCCTCGCAGCCCACGAAGCGCCCGGTGTGGCTGGTCGGCGGACTGACCATTGTGTCGTTCGTCGTCCTGCTCTGGCTGGTCGAACTGTTCGACTCGTTGACCGGACACCAGCTCGACCGCAACGGGATCCGCCCCCTGGAGACCGACGGCCTGACCGGGATCCTGTTCGCGCCGCTGTTGCATTCCAACTGGGAGCACCTGATGGCCAACACCGGCCCGGCGCTGGTGCTCGGCTTCCTGATGACGCTTGCGGGGTTGTCCCGCTTCCTGTTCGCCACCGCCATCATCTGGATCGTCGGTGGGTTCGGTACCTGGTTGATCGGCAACGTCGGTGCCCCCTCCTACCGGGGTGTCGTGGTGGAGACCAACCACATCGGCGCGTCGGGCCTGATCTTCGGTTGGCTGACATTCCTGATCCTGTTCGGCTTCTTCACCCGCACGATCTGGGAGATCGTCATCGGCGTCGTGGTGCTGTTCGTCTACGGCAGCATCCTGCTGGGCGTGCTGCCGGGCACCTTCGGGGTGTCATGGCAGGGTCACCTCAGCGGAGCCCTGGCCGGCGTGCTGGCCGCCTATCTGCTCTCGGGTCCCGAACGGAAGGCGAGGGCGTTGCGTCGACCGGTGCAGCCGCCGTCGCTGGGCCGGTGAGCGCCGACGCGCTGCGCCCGGTCGGCATCTTCGACTCCGGGGTCGGCGGGCTGACGGTGGCGCGGGCGGTGATCGACCAGCTGCCCGACGAGGACATCATCTACGTGGGCGACACCGGCAACGGTCCGTACGGTCCGCTCACCGTGCCCGAGATCCGTGGCCACGCGTTGGCGATCGGCGACGACCTCGCCGCGCGTGGGGTGAAGGCTCTGGTCATCGCGTGCAACAGCGCGTCGTCGGCCTGTCTGCGGGACGCGCGCGAGCGCTATGCGCCGGTACCGGTGGTCGAGGTCATCCTGCCGGCCGTCCGCCGCGCCGTGGCGACCACCCGCAACGGTCGCATCGGCGTCATCGGCACCGCGGCGACGATCGCGTCCGGCGCCTACCAGGACGCCTTCGCCGCGGCGCGCGACACCGAGGTGTTCGCGGTGGCGTGTCCGCGGTTCGTCGACTTCGTCGAGCGCGGCGTGACCAGCGGCCGGCAGGTCCTCGGTCTGGCCGAGGGTTATCTGGAGCCGCTGCAACGCGCTGAGGTGGACACGCTGGTGCTGGGGTGCACCCACTACCCGATGATGTCCGGGCTGATCCAGCTCGCCATGGGCGAGGACGTGACGTTGGTGTCCAGTGCCGAGGAAACCGCCAAGGACCTGCTGCGGGTCCTCACCGAGAGGGATTTGCTGCGTCCGCAGGCCGGCAACGGCCTGCCCGGACCCGCCCGGCCGACCCGGCTGTTCGAGGCCACCGGCGATCCCGAGGCCTTCACCGACCTGGCTGCGCGGTTCCTCGGGCCGACACTCGACGGGGTCCGGCCGGTACGACGTCACGCCGACAGCCGATCATGACGTTCGTCGCCGAAAGCGGCGATGTTTTCGTCACGTCCATGGCGGGCATGGCAAGCTAGTGAACGTGCGAATCACCGTCCTGGGTTGCTCCGGCAGTGTGGTCGGCCCTGATTCGCCGGCGTCGGGATATCTGGTGACCGCACCCGATACGCCACCCTTGGTTCTCGATTTCGGCGGCGGGGTGTTGGGCGCACTGCAACGGCACGCCGACCCCAACTCCGTGCACGTGCTGCTGTCTCATCTGCACGCCGATCACTGCCTCGACCTGCCCGGCTTGTTCGTCTGGCGCCGCTACCATCCCAGCCCGGCGCCGGAGCGAGGACTGGTCTACGGACCGGCCAACACCTGGGCGCGGCTCGGGGCTGCGTCCTCGCCGGAGGGCGGCGAGATCGACGACTTCACCGACATCTTCGACGTGCGGCACTGGGTGGACAACCAGCCGGTCGAGATCGGGGCGTTGACCGTGCTGCCGCGGCTGGTGTGCCATCCCACCGAGTCCTACGGCATGCGGATCACCGACCCGTCCGGCGCCACGCTGGTCTACAGCGGAGACACCGGCTACTGCGATGCGCTGATCGATCTGGCCCGCGACGCCGACGTTTTTCTGTGCGAGGCGTCGTGGACGCATTCGCCGTCGCGGCCGCCCCGGCTGCATCTGTCCGGTACCGAGGCGGGTCGGGCGGCCGCGCGCGCCGGCGTGTCGGAACTGCTGCTGACCCACATCCCGCCCTGGACGTCGCGGGAGGACATCATCAGCGAGGCGAAAGCCGAGTTCGACGGTCCGGTGCACGCCGTGGTGTGCAACGAGACTTTCGCCGTCACCCGCTCCTGAGTGGCGTCGTGGCGAGCCGATAGGGTTGGCCCCGTGTCCAGACGAGAAGACGGCCGACTCGACGACGAACTGCGCCCTGTCACCCTCACCCGTGGGTTCACCACGCATCCGGCGGGATCGGTGCTGGTCGAATTCGGTCAGACCCGGGTGATGTGCACCGCCAGCGTCACCGAAGGCGTGCCGCGCTGGCGCAAGGGCTCCGGGCAGGGCTGGTTGACTGCCGAGTACGCGATGCTGCCCGCCGCCACCCACGACCGCTCCGACCGCGAGTCGGTCAAGGGCCGGGTCGGCGGACGCACCCAGGAGATCAGCCGGTTGGTGGGCAGATCGTTGCGCGCCTGCATCGACCTGGGCGCTCTGGGGGAGAACACGATCGCGATCGACTGCGACGTCCTGCAGGCCGACGGTGGCACCCGGACGGCGGCCATCACCGGCGCCTACGTCGCGTTGGCCGACGCGGTCACCTACCTGTCGGCGGCGGGCCGGCTCACCGATCCGCGGCCGCTGTCGTGTGCGATCGCCGCGGTGAGCGTCGGAGTCGTGGACGGTCGGATCCGCGTCGACCTGCCCTATACCGAGGACTCCCGCGCCGAGGTCGACATGAACGTGGTCGCGACCGACACCGGCACGCTGGTCGAGATCCAGGGCACCGGTGAGGGTGCGACGTTCCCGCGGTCGACACTGGACAAGATGCTCGACGCCGCGATGGCCGCGTGCGACGAGCTGTTCGAGATCCAGAAAGCGGCGCTGGAGCTGCCCTATCCCGGCGAGCTGCCGGTGTCCGGTGAACCGCCGAAGAAGGCGTTCGGAAGCTGACCGGAATGACCCGGGTCCTGGTGGCCTCACGCAACCGCAAGAAATTGGCGGAGTTGAACCGGGTGCTCGAGGCGGCCGGGGTGTCAGGGTTGACGCTGCTGTCCCTCGACGACGTCCCGGCGTTCGACGAGGCTCCCGAAACCGGCGCCACATTCGAGGAGAACGCGCTGGCCAAGGCCCGTGATGCGTTTGCCGCCACGGGTATACCCGCCGTCGCCGACGACTCCGGCCTGACCGTCGACGCACTCAACGGGATGCCCGGAGTGCTCAGCGCGCGCTGGTCGGGCCGTCACGGTGACGACGCCGCGAACACGGCACTGCTGCTGGGCCAACTTGCTGACGTCCCCGACGAGCGCCGCGGCGCGGCCTTCGTTTCGGCGTGCGCTCTAGTGACCGGGCCGGCCGAGAGCGACAGCCTCGTGGTGCGCGGCGAATGGGCCGGAAGCATCGTGCGTGCGCCGCGCGGCGAGGGCGGATTCGGCTACGACCCGGTTTTCCTGCCCGCCGGTTCGGCGGTCACAGCCGCCGAACTCAGCCCTGCAGATAAGGACGCCGTCTCCCATCGCGGGCTGGCGCTGGCGGCGCTCGTCCCCGCGTTGCGGGCCCTGGTTCGCTGAGGCGCGGTGACCCGGTGCAGCAGCCAGGCGGCCGGCACCGTCAGCGCCAGCGTCGTGGCAATCAGACCCGGCATCGAGCCGGTGAACAACGGCCAGTCCAGCACCAGGTGCAGTGCCACCGCCATGAGCATCGAGTGCAGCAGGAAGATCTCGTAGGAGATCTCGCCCAGCCACACCATCGGTCTGCTGGCCAGCACCCGTGCGTACCCGCCGCGATCGGCGAGCACCGTCGGCGCGTGGCTTCCGGGCGCCAGCGGCGCGTGGTTACTCAGCGCCAGCGGCGCCACTACCAGCGTCGCGATGACTGCGTACCCGACGGCCTTCACGACCGGTGCGGAGGCGGGATCGGGGCCGTGCAGGGTGCCGCCGAGCGACGTCGACACCAGCAGGAAGAGTGCGAGCGCGAGTGGGATCGCCACCGCTGCGCGGCATCGAACCCCGAGGCAGCGCAACACCGCGAGCACCATGCCGCCGGCGAACCAAGCCAGGTGGGCCGGCAGCCACATGCCCGCCGAATGGGGTAGGAGGTCGGTGGTGGTGACCAGCAGCACCCACACCGGTGTCACCGCGGCCAGCAGCGCCAGCCCGACCAGCACGCGCCGGGGCCGCCAGCCGCGGCGCAGCAGCAGGTAGGCCAGCAGGGGCAGCACCGCGTAGAACGCCACCTCCACCGCCATGCTCCACATCTGTGAAAGCCCCGGATGCAGCAGCGTGGTCAGGTAACTGTCGGTGTAGATCTGGGTGAAAGTCAGATAGCGCAGCAACCCGTACCAGGACTGGCCCGGATTGGGCCCGGGGGTGAACACGGTGTACACCGCGAACGTCACGACGACAGCCACCGCGTAGGCCGGCACGATCCGTCGGACCCGGTGGCGCAGGTAGCGCTGCGTCGACGGGCGCCGGGTGGTGTCGGCGGCGGCCTGCGCCCACGGGCTGAACAGCAGGAACCCCGAGAGCACGAAGAACAGCGCGACCCCGATCTCCAGGCGGGCGTAGACGTTCCCGAGGTAGCCGTGGTTCAGGTAGCCGGTGGCGAACGCGGCGTGCGTGGCGACGACGAGAAGCGCGGCAACGGCGCGGATTCCGGTGAGGGCGGGGTCGTGGTGTCCGGCCACCTCAGGTGCGGCGCCAGTGCGCGCCCCGGGGCTGGCTGACACCTCGTCGAGTGTAGCCAGGTCGCGCGGGGTCAGACCCCGAACTGTTCCTTGATGGCCCGGGTCTGGAAGTGCTCGACGATGATGCCGACCAGCGGGATCGTGCCGGCCAGCAGCACCCCGACGGTCTTGGCGATCGGCCAGCGCACCTTGACCGCGAGGTTGGCGGTGAACAGCAGATACACGAAGTACACCCAGCCGTGCACGACCGCGATCCAGCCCAGCGAGTCGTCGTTGAAGCCGTACTTCATCACCATCTCGTAGCAGAGCGCGATCAGCCACAGGCCGGTCGCCCACGCCAACACCCGGTAACCGAGCAGAGCCTTGCGGATCTGGTCGACGGGTGTGGTGGGGGCGGGGGAGTCGGGTGCGGTCACGGGCGGCGTCCTGTCATTCTCGGGTCGGGGTGGCGTCGCTGTCGTTCCTGGCGAGTTCGGCCAGGTAGGCGTTGTACTCCTGCAGCGCGGGATCGGCGTCGTCCTGCGGCGCAGCGGTGGGCCGCTCCGGAAGCAGCCCGGCGGGAAGTTCGGTGACCCCGTCCTGGGAGGGGCTCGGGGGCGGTGCTTCTTCGTAGCGGACGAACTTGAAGTACGCGTACACGCAGAAGCCGGCGAACAGCGGCCACTGCAACGCGTAGCCCAGGTTCTGGAAATCGCCTGCGGTCGATTCGAAGCGGGTCCACTGCCACCAGGCCAGGCCCAGGCAGCCACCGGCCGCGGCGATCACCAACAGGATGAGCGCCGGCCTCCTACGCCGCGTAGTGGACACCGTTCAACGGTACCGCGCGGTCCTTGGGTCCGATGAACTCGTCCAATCGTGCCGTAGCAGCCTTGCGATATATCGAAATCGTGTGCTTGTTGGAACGTCGCCATGGGATACCCAACGCGTCGAGGGCATCGGTGAAAAGGCCGAGGATGTCCTCGGACCGATTACTGAAGTGGTACCGCACGCTCTGGACTCCGCGATCGTTGGCGACGACACGGCAGCCGTCGCTGTGGATGAGTCCGAGGACGAACTCCTCGGTCTCCTGATCGACAATTCTCTGCTGCCACTGCAACAGCGCGATCTCGCGGTGATGCTTGCGGCCGGGCCCATGCTGTGGCAGTAGGCATGGCCAATGTCGTGAGTAGTGATACACGTCGGCGCATCGGGTTCGGCGCCAGTAAACCCCGGCATTTTGGTGGGGGAATAGGGCATTGATCGCTACGCGGCAACGCGCGATGATCGCTGGATAGCGCTTGTCGCAGGTGATCCGGATTCGGTAGCTGCGGCCGGCAAGCGATATACAGCCATCGCCCAGATAGAGCCCGAGCAGATAGGCGTAGGGAGCCGCCGGCAGCCCGGCGTCGAGGTGGTCGACCGTGCACGACTTCGAAGTGACGGACCTCCGGCGCGTCGTCGGTGGTTGATGCCGCCACTGCCAGACCGTCTTCCGCGGAATGCCCGTGGCCCTCGCGATCGCGCAGTCGTTCATGTCCATGGCAATCAACCTCTGCACATACTCGAACTCTTCACGAGATCTCGTCACCGCGCGTCTCCTTCAACCTGTCGCTGAAGCTACGGGCGGGGTCCGACACACGAGGAGTTGATACGATTCGACCGTCGCGGGCGTGGCGAAATTGGTTTACGCGCGGGCTTTAGGTGCCCGTGTTCGAAAGAACATGTGGGTTCGAGTCCCACCGCCCGCACAATCCGGAAGATGCGCCAGGTTTTGAGGGTGTTCGACCGTTGCCTAGGTCATCCCTACACGTCGGTGGGCAAGACATCGGGTTCAGGTCCCCCAGCGCACTTCCGCCGAGTGTGAAGCCATTGCGAAAGTCGGCTGATTTTTCGCACTGAGCTCACGCTCGGGGACGGATCACGCTCGGCGAATCAGGCCGCCACCTCGGCTGGAGCCGGGGTCGGCTCAGTCGCTTGCGCCTTGAAGCACAGGATGCTCGACACGAAGCTCAGCAGCGCGACCGCTCCGGCGAAGGCGCCGATGACGGTCTCGGCCATGGTCCAGCTCGCGAGCGCGAACGCAAGCGCGATGATCGCCGTGATCAGCAAGAAGAGTCCCGTGGTGGCGACGGTCTCGTTGAACGGATCATCCGATCCTGCGGCCCGCTCAGCCATGGTCACTCCTTCTCGCGCGGTGCTTGACTGGACCGTAAATACCCCACCCGCGATCAGCGAAACCTCGTGTTCGAACCACCACGGTGCGCTGCCGGTGACCCGGCTCACCACTGACGGCTATTTGTCTCGAGGCCCACCTGGTCCGCGTGGCGGGCACCTCATCTGCCACCATGGCGAGTGATCCGCAATCTACGGGGGACTCCATGCCCATGAGTGAGCTCAAGTATCTGGATCTGCACGGCGACCAGGTGGCCTACCGCGACGTCGGCAGCGGCCCGGAGACCCTGCTGCTTCTGCACGGCATGGCCGGAAGCTCCGACACCTGGCGTGCGGTGTTGCCACAGCTGGCCAAGCGCTACCGGGTCATCGCGCCGGATCTGCTCGGTCACGGCCAGTCCGCCAAGCCCCGCAGCGACTACTCGCTGGGCGCATTCGCGGTGTCGTTGCGCGACCTGCTCGACGAACTCGGTGTCGACCGCGTGACGGTGGTGGGGCAGTCCCTCGGCGGCGGCGTGGCGATGCAGTTCGTGTACCAGCATCCGGACTACTGCCAGCGTCTGGTGTTGATCAGCAGCGGCGGGCTCGGTCAGGACGTCGGGTGGACGCTGCGACTGTTGTCCGCGCCGGGGGCCGAACTGATCATGCCGCTGATCGCGCCGCCACCGGTGGTGCGGGCGGGCGAGAAACTGCGGAGCTGGTTCTCCGCGGCCAACATCCAGTCGCCGCGCGGTGCGGAGATGTGGAGCGCGTACTCGTCGCTGTCCGATGCCCAAACTCGGCAGGCCTTCCTGCGCACGCTGCGCTCGGTCGTCGACTATCGCGGGCAGGCGGTCAGCGCGTTGAACCGGTTGCATCTGACCGCCGAGACGCCGTTGATGGTGATCTGGGGCGACCAGGACCACATCATCCCCGTCGACCACGGCTACGCGCTCTGCCAGCTGCGCGCAGGTTGCCGCCTCGAGGTGCTGCCCGGCGTCGGCCACTTCCCGCACGTCGAGAAACCCGCCGAGGTGGTCGACCTGCTCGACGACTTCATTGCGACGACCAGGCCCGCCGCGACCAGCCCAGGGAAGACCACGGCCGCGACCCGGCCCCGCTGACCGGCCCGACTGAGCCGGCTGGCCGCGACCCGGCCCGGCCGACCGGCCCGGCCGCTTCACCAAGCCGGCCGTTCAAAGGTCGGATCCGCCGACCCGGCGCCGGTACGCCGACGGCGTCTCGCCGCAGAACTGCGAGAAGGCGCGGGTGAACGAGCTGACGCTGTCGAACCCGACAGCGCCGGCCGTTTCCTGCACGGTCTGTCGCGGCGCGGCCAGCAGCGCCATCGCGCGCAGCATTCGCGCGTGCAGCAGATAGGTGCGCCACGGCAGCCCGAGCGTGTCGGCGAACAGCCGGCGCAGTGTGCGTTCCGACACCGACACCGCGCGGCTGACCTGGTCGCAGGTGACGGTGTCGAGATGCTGTTTGGTGTAGGCCATCGCCGCGGCCACGATCGGGTGCTCGGATGTCGGCAGGCTCAGCGGGGCTTCGTGATCGAGGGCCTCGCAGACCAGCGCCGCCAGCGTGCGGAAGAACCCGTCGGATGTCTCGTCGCCCTGCGCCCGGTCGATCGGCCAGCGCAACGCGTAGATCATCATCTCGCGGATCAGCGGCGACACCGCCAGGATGCGCGCCCGGTCACCGCCGTCGCCGATCAGAGAGCGGTCGAACATCACCGCGACGGTCTTGACGTCGGGGTTCATCACGGCCTGGTGCTCCAGCCCAGCGGGAATCCAGGCAGCCTGCTGCGGCGGCAGCAGATAGTGCGCGCAATCGGTCTCCACCTCGACGACCCCGTGCAGCGCGTACTCGATCTGGTGCACTTCGTGCGAGTGCCACCCGGTGATCAACGCATCCCCCTCGTACAAGTAGCTGCCGCCGAGCGCCCGGCCGCCGCGACGCAGTTCGATGACCCGGCGAGGACCGTGCGGGACGAGGTTGGCCGATTTGGACAAGAGCTTGTCCGACGACGCGGAGTCGGTCACGGTTGTCGACGGTACTACTGGAAACATGCAGACTGACGACCTGATCCTGGTGAGCATCGACGACCACGTGGTGGAGCCGCCGGACATGTTCCTGCGCCACGTCCCGGAGAAGTACAAGGCCGAGGCGCCGATCGTCGTGACCGACGACAAAGGCGTCGACCAGTGGATGTATCAAGGCAGGCCGCAGGGTGTCAGCGGGCTCAACGCGGTGGTGTCGTGGCCGGCGGAGGAGTGGGGCCGTGACCCGGCGGGGTTCGCCGAAATGCGTCCCGGCGTCTACGACGTCCACGAGCGGGTCCGCGACATGAACCGCAACGGCATCCTGGCCTCGATGTGCTTCCCGACGTTCACCGGGTTCTCGGCGCGCCACCTGAACATGCACCGGGAAGAGACCACGCTGGTCATGGTGTCGGCCTACAACGACTGGCACATCGACGAGTGGGCCGGCACGTACCCGGACCGGTTCATCCCCATCGCGATTCTGCCGACCTGGAACCCCGAGGCGATGTGCCGCGAGATTCGTAGGGTGGCGACCAAAGGCTGCCGGGCGGTCACGATGCCCGAGCTGCCGCACCTCGAGGGCCTGCCGAGCTACCACGACGACGAGTACTGGGGCCCGGTGTTCCGCACGCTGTCGGAGGAGAACGTGGTGATGTGCCTGCACATCGGCACCGGCTTCGGCGCGATCAGCATGGCGCCCAACGCTCCGATCGACAACATGATCATCCTGGCCACCCAGGTGTCGGCGATGTGCGCCCAGGATCTGTTGTGGGGACCGGCGATGCGCAACTACCCGGATCTGAAGTTCGCGTTCTCCGAGGGCGGCATCGGCTGGATCCCGTTCTACCTCGACCGCAGCGACCGGCACTACACCAACCAGAAATGGCTGCGCCGCGACTTCGGCTCTCAACTGCCCAGCGAGGTGTTCCGCGAGCACTCGCTGGCCTGCTACGTCACCGACAAGACGTCGCTGAAGCTGCGTCACGAGATCGGTATCGACATCATCGCCTGGGAGTGCGACTACCCGCATTCGGACTGCTTCTGGCCCGATGCCCCGGAGCAGGTGCTGGCCGAGCTGAATGCCGCGGGCGCGTCGGACTCCGACATCAACAAGATCACCTGGGAGAACTCCTGCCGGTTCTTCGGCTGGGATCCGTTCGAGCTCACCCCGAAGGAGCAGGCGACCGTCGGCGCCCTGCGCGTCAAGGGAGCCGACGTCGACGTGTCGATCCGGCCCAGGGCCGAGTGGGCGCGGCTCTACGACGAGAAGCAGTTCGCGCGAACCTGATTCACCGGGTCAGCAGTCCCCGCAGCATCGTGGTCCACCCGGTGGGCTTCGGAGGTCGGCGGGAGGCATACGGCCACGGCTGATGGCGTTCGGGAACCGACTCGGCGCGCGCCTGCTTCAGGGCTGTTCGCAGATGTGCGCGCACGTGGTGCAGCGTCGGATCGTCCCACCGGTTACGGGCTTCGACCGGATCGTCGCCGAGATCGTAGAGTTCCCACTGATCGTCGAGGGGATCGCTGCGGTACACGGGTCCGCCCATACCGTCGGCGGCCAGATGCCGGACTCCGGGCTCGGTCCACGTGGCAGGGTCGTCGAACGAGCGGACCAGTTTCCACAGATGGTCCGCGCCGCCCGCGGCGGTGCTCTCCCCGACGCGGACCACGAGGCCTTCGAAGTTGGCCGCGGTGTGTGCGGGTACCCGGATGCGCAGCGGCGCAGGAACCTTCGATGTCAGCTTCAGCATCCGGGCGATACCCGAGGCTCCGGTGTCGCCTTCGAGCATGTTGTCGCGGGTCATCAGATACACGGCCCGGTCCTCGTCGGCCGCAGCGCCGTCGACCACCGGCATCAGGTCCCGTCCCGGGAGCGGATGAACCTCGGAGAAGGAGTCGGCGAGCGCCGACGCCGTGGCGGCCACGTCGATCCCGGCGGCCGACAACAGGGTGGGGACCAGATCCACATGGGACGTCGGGGCCGTCACGGTGCGCGCCGCGGTCGCCCGAGACCCCACCCGCGCGATGACGAACGGCACCCGGGTGGCCTCGTCGTACAGGTTGAACCATTTCTGATGCAGGCCGCCGTGCGCGCCGAGGAGGTCGCCGTGATCGGCGGTGCGCACCAGCACCGTGTCGTCGGGGCCCTCGGCGCAGCCCCCCTCGGTGACCGCGCGGCGCACCCGGTCGATCGGGGCGTCCACCTCGGCGTGCAGCCGGTAGTACAGGTCGCGGTAGGACTGCGCGTTGTGACGATAGGTGCGCTCGATCACCCGCGCCGGGCCGTATCCGGAGTAGTAGGCCTCCCGGAACGCAATCTGCGCAGCGGGTTTGGCGGCCAGGTCCTCGTCTGCGGTCGGTGCGGCCGGCACGTTCGGCGGGTCCAGCGGTGACGGCGTCAGCGGGTTGCGGCGTGACCACGCGGGGAACAGCACGATGTCGTGTGGGTTGACAAAGCTGGCCACCAACAGGAACGGGCGCAGCGCCGCGGGGTCGCCGGCGCGGCGGCGCGCGTAGCGGTCCTCGAGCCAGGCCACCACGCGGTCGGCGATCAGCGGGTCGCGCCGGATTCCGGCATTGGAGAGCGCAGCACCGTGGGGTTCGGGGCCGACCCAGCCCGAGAAACCGTACGGGGCAAGGGGATCGGCGTCCAGGTAGCGACGCACCGCACGGTGGTCGATGACGCCGTCGTCGTCGTTGGTGGCCAGGGACTTGCCGGTTCGGGGGTCGGTCAGGTCGGCGTGCGAGATGTGCCACTTGCCGTCGTAGTGGGTGTCGTAGCCGGCCGCGCGGAACCAGTTGCCGAGGGTGGGAACCTCGCCGGGACGCAACCAGCGCAGCCGGGAGTCGTCGTATGCCTTGCCGATGCCGTCGGTCTGCGTGACACCGTGCAGGTCCGGGTAGTGCCCGGTGAAGATGGTGGGCCTGCTGGGCACACAGGCCAGCGAACCGGTGTAGTGCCGGGTGAAGCTGA
Source organism: Mycobacterium sp. G7A2 (assembly GCF_041902445.1). Lineage (NCBI taxonomy): Bacteria > Bacillati > Actinomycetota > Actinomycetes > Mycobacteriales > Mycobacteriaceae > Mycobacterium > Mycobacterium sp. G7A2. Next base: position 1,959,396 of record NZ_CP169251.1, read on the forward strand.
CCCCATTCGCCTCGAACCACGCTGCGCCGCGCAGAGTTCGGGTCCGCCATTCGGTGACCGCGTGACCTTCGTAGGGCGGGGTCGCGCGTTCCTCGTCGGTCATCACGATGACGATGTCCGGTCGGGTGTCGGTCATACGCTCACTCCTTCTGATGCGCTCGCCAGCGAGGCCAGCAGTGCCCGTGATCGGCGGGCCATGATCCGGGCCAGCACGCCCTCACCGAGCCGGCGCAACGGTCCGCGCGAGGCATGCACTGAACTCGTCAAGGTGACGGCGGTGGTGGTCGTGGAATCAGGGCGCAGAGTCCATCGGTTGTTCGCCGACACCGGCGGCGGCAGACCGGCGATGTCATAGGCGAGAACACGGTTCGCCTGGAAGTCGGTGATCGTCTCGACGAAGGTGTCGCGACCGACCTGGACGCGGCGTGCGGTCCCCACCCCGGGGGAATCGGCGGTGTGACGGAGCAGGCTGCAGTGATCCACGCCGTCGGCCCAGCCGGCCGCGGCGCCGAAGTCGGCCAATACCGCCCAGACGTCCTCTGGGCGTGCCCGGATCACGCGTGAGCAGCTGACCTCGGCCATCCCCTCATCAAACTCGACCTGCACCACGACCGCAGGTCAACGCTCAGAAACACCGCTCAGGACGGTGCGGGCGATCGACTCGGCCCTTCCGGTCTGAAACGATCGTCCCTCGCTGAGGATGGCGTAGACGACGCCACCGACGATGGCGTCGGATGCGTCGCGGGCCGCCTCGCCGGTCCATCCGGCGGCGATCAGCCGGGCGGTGACGGTGTCGCGCAACGGTGTGTTGAAGCCCGCCTGCAGGCGAGCCTGGGTGTCGGGATGCTCGACTCCGGCGATGGTCAGGATGCGCAGCATGGCGTGTCCGCGTGAGGTGGTCAGTGCCGTGGCCAGTGTCACTGTCCACCGGCACACGTCAGCGGTGACGTCGTCGGTCGTGACGATCGGTCGCAGGATCCGGTCGGCGTCTTCGAGGATGACGTCGGCGACCAGCGCGTGCCTGCTCGGCCACCAACGGTAGATGGTCTGCTTGCCGACACCCGCGCGGGCGGCCACGGCCTCGATGCTGAGTTTGTCGAAGCCGCGTTCCAGCAGCAGGTCCCTGGTGGCGCCGACGATCGCGACGCGGGACTTCTCGCTGCGCCGTCTCGGGGTGGTGACCTCGGTGGTCATCAGCCGACCCGTGCCGGGCGCGGCTTTACACGCTGGACCATCGCCCGTAGTGTGCCACAAGACGAGACGTTGCGTCTCGTGAATCGGTGTGGAGGTCTGACGGCGATGGCGGCAACTAAGCTGGTGATCGGCGCCAGTGGGTTCCTGGGGTCGCACGTCACACGGCAGCTCGTCGCAGGCGGAGACAGCGATGTTCGCGTGATGATCCGCACCACCAGTTCGACGCGGGGTATCGCTGACCTGCCCGTGGACATCCACCACGGTGACATCTTCGACACGGATGCCTTACGTACCGCGATGAGCGGATGCGACGTCGTCTACTACTGCGTGGTCGACGCCCGGCCGTGGCTGCGTGATCCCCGCCCGCTGTGGCGCACCAACGTCGACGGCCTCCGGCACGTCCTCGACGTCGCCGCACAAGCCGACCTGGACCGCTTTGTGTTCACCAGTTCGATCGGCACCATCGGCAGGAACCCTCACGGACTGGCCGATGAGGACACCCCGCACGACTGGCTCGATGTCGGCGGTGACTACATCCGCTCGCGGGTGGCCGCCGAGGATCTGCTGATGCGTTATTGCTCCGACGCCGGGCTGCCCGGTGTGGCCATGTGCGTGGCCAACACGTACGGACCCGGTGACTGGCTGCCCACCCCGCACGGCGGCATGCTCGCCGCCGCCGTCCGGGGCGCACTGCCCTTCGCCATCGACGGCTACGAGAGCGAGGTCGTGGGCATCGAGGATGCGGCGACGGCGCTGCTACTGGCCGGTGAACGCGGCCGCGTGGGTGAACGCTACATCGTCTCCGAGCGGTACATGGCCACCCGTGAGATTCACGAGATCGGTTGTGCTGCAGTAGGTGTGAAACCGCCGCGGTTCAGTGTTCCGATCGGGGTGCTGTCCGCGGCGAGTTACCTCGGTAGCGCGCTGGCGCACGTCCGTCGAAAGGACACCATGCTCACCCCGCTGAACGTTCGTCTCATGCACATCATGACCCCTCTCGATCACTCCAAGGCCGTCACCGAGCTCGGCTGGAACCCACGCCCGACCCCGAACGCCATCGAGGAGGCCGCGGAGTTCTTCCACGACACCCGCCGGCCCGCAGCGCCGGTCGGGGGTCCTCGGTGACGATCGCGCTGACTCCCGAACAGCAGCAGCTGGCCGAAGCCGTGGCGCAGTTCGCGCAGCGTCACGCGCCGATCGACAAGACCCGCGAGACATTCGAGGCGGTGGCCCGCGGCGAACTACCGCAGTGGTGGGATGAGTTCGTCGTCAACGGGTTTCACGCGGTTCACCTGCCCGATGAGGTCGGCGGGCAAGGCGGTTCGCTGCTGGACTGCGCCTGCGTGCTGGAGGCCGCCGCCACCGCGATGCTGCCGGGGCCGCTGGTGTCGACGGTCCTCGCCGGCGCGCTCGCCCAACTCGCCGACGAGACCGAGGCGAAGAGCGCGGTGTTGACGCGGCTGGCCCACGGTGAGCCGTCATCGGTACTGCTGCCGGATTCTCGTCGCGTCACGGTCCGGCCGGCGGAGACAGGCTGGATGATCACCGGAACCGCGACGCCGGCACCGGGGGTGTGCGCGGCCGACATGCTTCTGGTCGCTGCCGCCCGCGAAACGGCCACCGACACCGAGGACGAGGTCCTCTGGTTGGTGGTCGATCCCACCGGCCCCGGAGTGCGGATCGACGCGCTCGAGAGCACGGACAAGACCGTCGATGTCGGCGTCGTGCATTTCGATGGGTATGTCGCCGAATCCGATTCACTGCTCGCCGGGATCGACGCGGTGCGGGCCCGGTGCCTTTCCGTGGCGCTGACGGCCTGCGCGGCGGTGGGCGCCATCCGCTGGTGCGTGGACGCCGTGACCGACCATCTGCGTACCCGCGAGCAGTTCGGCAAGCCCATCGGGACCTTCCAGGCGTTACAGCATCAGGCCGCCATGCTGCTGGTGAACTGTGAACTGGCCACGTCGGCGGCGTGGGACGCCGTGCGCGCGGCCGACGAAGACCGGGTGCAGCACGAGATCGCGGCGGCGGGGGCGGCGCTGATGGCCGTCAGTCCGGCGCCGGAGCTGGTCCTCGACACCCTGACGATGTTCGGCGCCATCGGCTTCACCTGGGAGCACGATCTCCACCTCTACTGGCGAAAAGCTACCAGTCTGGCTGCGTCGATCGGACCGGCGGGACGTTACGCGCACGCTCTCGGTGAACTGAGCCGTACCCACGACCGCGACGTGTCGGTGAAGTTGGGTGATCTGGACCGCGAGTTCCGCACGCACGTAGCGGCCGTCCTCGACGAGGCGGCCACGCTGCGCAACGACAAGCCGGGCCGCCAGGGCGACTACCCGAACCTGGCCACCGGCCCGCAGCGCACGTTGCTCGCCGAGGCCGGGCTGATCGCCCCGCACTGGCCCCGTCCGTGGGGCGTGAACGCCACGCCGCGCCAACAACTGATCCTCGACGAGGAGTTCGCCAAGCGGCCGGACCTCGTCCGGCCGTCGCTGAACATCGCCGAATGGATTCTGCCCAGCGTGATCAGCGCCGCGCCGGAACATCTGCAGCAGCGGTTCATTCCCGCCACCCAGCGAGGCGAGCTGGGCTGGTGTCAGTTGTTCAGCGAGCCCGGCGCCGGGTCGGATCTGGCGTCGCTGAGCACCCGGGCGACCAAGGTCGACGGCGGCTGGCGCATCAACGGACACAAGATCTGGACCTCGTCGGCGCACACCGCGGACTATGGTGCGCTGCTGGCCCGCACGGATCCCGACGCCGCAAAGCACCGCGGTCTGGGTTATTTCATCGTCGACATGCGCGCCGACGGCATCGAACTGCAGCCCATCCGGCAGGCCAACGGCGAGGCCCACTTCAACGAGGTCTTCCTCGACGACGTGTTCGTGCCCGACGAGATGCTGCTGGGCCGGCCGACCGACGGCTGGGGCCTGGCCATTGCCACCATGGCCCAGGAGCGGGTGGCGATCAGCGGCTACGTCAACACCGACCGGGCAGAGATCCTGCGGAGGCTGGCCAACGACGGGGGACCGGACCACGACCGGGTGCTGTCGGCTCTAGGCGAAGCCGATGCGTACGCCAACGCGATCAAGGTGCTGGCGGTACGTGAGGTGATCCGGTTGCTCGACGGACAGCCGGCCGGCCCGGCCTCCAGCGTCGCCAAGGTGGCGATGAACGTCATGCTGCGACGCACGTTCAAGGCCACTCTGGAGCTCACCGCTCCAGCGGCGTTGACGGAGAAGGCATCAGCGGCTGACCCGCCGTCGGTGGTCGAACCGTACTTCCATCTGCCCGCCGAACTCATCGGTGGCGGGACGAAGGAGATTCAGCTCAACATCATCGCGCAGATGATTCTCGGGCTGCCCCGCCGGTGATGGCGGCCACCGACCAAGGGAGTGACACATGGGATTACGCGGCGACGCCGCGATCGTCGGCTACGTGGAGTTGCCGCCTGAGCGGATGAACAAGGCGACGGTCGCGCCGTTCACACTCGAACAGTGGGCCGAGCTGTCGGCCGCGGCGCTGGCCGACGCGGGGCTCTCCGCGGAGCTCGTCAACGGCATCACCACGTCCCCGCTCGCCGAATCGGAGATCTTCGTTCCCTCGACCGTGGCCGAATACCTCGGCGTGGACGCCAACTTCGCCGAGCATGTCGACCTGGGGGGTGCGACGGCGGCGGCCATGGTGTGGCGGGCGGCCGCGGCGATCGAGTTGGGTATCTGCGACGTGGTGCTGTGCGCGATCCCCGCCCGGTACATCACCCACACGTCGGAGAAGAAACCCAAGCCGCTCTCGGATGCGGTCTTCTTCGGCGCGTCCAGCAACCAATTCGGCTCCCCACAAGCCGAATTCGAGATCCCTTACGGCAACCTCGGTCAGAACGGGCCGTACGGACAGGTGGCCCAGCGGTATGCCGCCGTCTACGGCTACGACGAGCGTGCAATGGCCAAGATCGTCGTCGACCAGCGGGTCAACGCCAATCACACGGAGGGAGCGATCTGGCAGCACACGCCGCTGACCGTCGAGGACGTGCTGGCGAGCCCGGTCATCGCCGACCCGCTGCACATGCTCGAGATCGTCATGCCGTGCGTGGGCGGCGCGGCCGTGGTGGTCGCCAGCGCCGAGGTGGCGGGGCGAGCCAAGAACCGTCCGGTGTGGATCAAGGGTTTCGGGGAGCATGTGCCGTTCAAGACGCCGACCTACGCCGCCGATCTGCTGCACACTCCCATCACCCGCGCGGCTGACACGGCGTTCGCGATGTCGGGTTTGACGCGGGAGCAGATGGACATGGTCTCGATCTACGACTGCTACACCATCACCGTTCTGCTCAGTCTCGAGGACGCGGGCTTCTGCGCCAAGGGCACGGGCATGGAGTTCGTCGCCACCCGCGACCTGACCTTCCGCGGTGACTTCCCGCTCAACACCGCGGGCGGCCAGCTCGGTTTCGGTCAGGCTGGCAACGCGGGCGGCATGCACCACGTCTGTGACGCCACCCGTCAGATCATGGGGCGTGCGGGGCCTGCTCAGGTCGCCGGCTGTGATCGGGCCTTCGTGTCGGGCAACGGCGGCATACTTTCCGAGCAGACCACCCTCGTGCTGGAAGGGGACTGAACGTGGACCTGTCGATGTTGCAGCGCCCGATGCCGGTCAAGACGCCGACCACCGCGCCGTTCTGGGATGCCCTGGCCCAACATCGGGTCGTGATCCAGTATTCACCGTCGTCGGGCTCGTATGTGTTCTACCCCCGGGTGCGGGCACCGCGCACACTGGCCGACGACCTGGAGTGGCGGGAGATCTCCGGGATGGGCACGGTGTATTCGTTCACGGTGGCCCGCCGGCCCGTCGGGCCGCATTTCGCGGATGCGGTGCCCCAGTTGCTGGCCATCGTGGAATGGGACGAAGGGCCCAGGGTGACCACGGAATTGGTCAACGTCGAACCCGGCGACATCACCGTGGGCATGCGGGTGCGGCCGGTCTTCTGCGACTACCCCGACCACGATGTGACGATGCTGCGCTACGAGCCTGCGGATCCACGATGACCGACCGCACCGACGAAGAGCAGATCGGCGACGTGCTGGTGCGGTATGCGACCGGGATCGATCGACGTGACTGGGACCTGTTCCGGACGGTGTTCACCGAGGACTGCGAGCTCGACTACGGCGACATCGGAGTGTGGCGCGGTCTCGACGCCGTGGTCGACTTCATGGTCACCGCCCACGACATGGCCGGACACACCCTGCACCGGATCACGAACACGACGATTTCGGTCGACAGGGACACCGCCACCGCGCGCGCCTACGTCGACGCTCTGATCATGTCTCAGGACAACAGTTCCGGCGTCAATGCCGCGGGCTTCTACGACGACGAACTCGCGCGTACCCCGGCCGGCTGGCGCATCGCGCGGCGACGGTTCACCACCGTTCTGGTCAGGACCGTGACCCCCGGATGACCTCGCGCAGATCTTCGCACGCGCCGACGCCGTCCGGATGATCGCTCAGGCCGTCGACGCCGCAACGGGAGACGGTTGCGGCGATTTCGACGGCCGCGGGGCGAACAGATCTGTGGCGGTGCTCCGTCCGCGCAGCGTGGTCTGTCCGGCGGCAGTCCAGCGCACTCGCTCGGCGGTCGCGGCGACGGACCTCGCGGCGCCGGAACACAATGTGCGGGTAGCGAATTGCTTGGCGTGATCAGCCAGCCGCGCCGCCTCGTTCACCGCGTCGCCGACGACGGTGTACTCGTAGCGGTTCTCGGCTCCGATGTTGCCGGCGAACACCGGACCGGCCGATACCCCGATGCCGAAATCGAGCGGCAAGCTGCGCAGTTCGTCGGCCAGTGCGCGGGCTGTGGACAACGCCGCGGTCGCGGGTTCGTCGACGCGCAGCGGCGCGCCGAACACCGCCAGCGCGGCGTCGCCCTGGAACTTGTTGATGAGTCCGTGGTGCGCGTCGACCTGTGCCACGACGATGCGGAAGAAGTCGTTCAGCACCTCGGCGACCTCATGGGGCTCGCGGTCGACGGCGAGTTGGGTGGAGTCGACGAGATCGATGAACAAGACCGCGACGTCGCGTTCGTCTCCGGTCGATGTCTCCTCGGCGGCGACGGCGTGGCGGGCGACTTCCTCACCGACGTGCCGGCCGAACAGGTCTCGGAGTCGATCGCGTTCCCGCAGCCCGGCGACCATGCTGTTGAAGCCGCTCTGCAACCGGCCGATCTCGGACCATTCGTAGACGTCGACGGAACGGTCGATGTGGCCGCGCTCGACGTCGGCCATCGCCTCGATCACCTGGTTGACCGGATCGGAGATCGACATCGACACCAGGATCATGGCCCGCAGGCCGAGCAGTACGGCCACCAGCGCCAACACCAACAGAGCCAGGTCGATCGACGTCGACTCGTCGATGAGCCAACTGTTGGACCGCATGACCAGCAGCAGCGCGATCGCCGATCCGGGCAGCGCCGTGCACACGAGCCACATGATCAACAACCGCGATCGAACCCCCGGCACCGAACGCCGATACCGGCCTGGCGAGACACCGGCCAGGATGGGGCGAAGGGTGCGCAGGGTGAACAGGAAGCCGGTGCTGACGGTGGCCACCGCGCCGAACAGCATGGTCGACGCGATCACCATGAGGGCGGCCGGCCCCGCGGTGTGGTTGAGCGGTATCAGGATCGCGGTCGCCAACAGCCACGGTGCCAAGGTGATCGCTGCTTGCCGTCGGGTGATCCTCGAGGCGCTACGAACCTGTTTGTCCGTCGGAGGTGACTCGCTGCCGAGCCAGCGCAGGGTGGGCCGCACCGTCAGCGTGGCGCCGACGGCCACCAGGGTGGTGCCCGCGACGACCTGGACGGCCAGGATGACCAGGCCCTGCGCATTCCACGTGCTCCGCCCACCCAGCGACATGACGATCGCCACGACCTCGGCCAGCGTCAGAAGGTAGGCCCACGACAGGCCCGCGACGTAGCGCGTCAGCAGCCGACGAGGCCTCACACGGCCGAAGGTATCAGCCGGCGGCCACGAGGGTTCGCCTTCATTGCGGCGCGCCGAGACCCAGCGGGGGCCCGGCTTGCGGTGTCAGTCGCTGGCGGGCAGCGGCTTTGCCTCCTTGAGTGACAGGGGAGTCGACCCGATGCTCAGTGTGCCCTTGCCGGCCTTGGTCACCAGTACCTCGGCGCCGGTGTCGTCGACGTAGCGCTTACCCATCAGCGTGCCGTCGGACATCGAGTCGTCGATCGTGAGTGAGGTGTCGGCCTCGCCACCGATCGGGACCATCGGTGCGCCGCCTGCGCGCAGGTCATCGAGGCTGTCGGCGCTGCGCACAACGATCACCTGCGTGTCACAGACTTGGCTTTGCAGCCGTGTGCCGTTCTTGATCATGCGGGCTCCTTCGACTGGGCGTTGAGTTCGTCGACGAGGTCGCGGCGTAGCACCTTGCCGGTCGCGTTGGTCGGCAGTTCGTTCCGGAACACGACCCGGTCGGGGGTACGCGATCCGCGCAGCTGTGAGCGAACGTAGCTGCGGAGGTCTTCGATATCGGGTTCGGTGCCAGGGCGGGGTACCACGACCGCGACGATGATCTGGCCCCATCCGGGGTCGTCGGCACCGACGACGGCGCACTCACGGACGTGGGGATGCTCGACCAGGACGTCCTCGATCTCGGCGGGCGCGATGTTCTCGCCACCCCGGATGATCGTGTCGTCGGAGCGTCCCCCGATGAACAGATAACCCTGCTCGTCGAGGAACGCGACGTCTCGGGTCGGGAACCAGCCCTGCTCGTCGAGCACCGAGCCGATGTCGGTGTACTTGCCGGATACCTGTTCACCGCGGACGAACAGTTCGCCGGGTTCGCCTGCACCACACACGGTGCCGTCCTCGCGGCGGATCTCGACCTCGATTCCCGGCACCGGCCGGCCCACCGACCCGAGCCGGCGGACGACGGCCGGGTCGTCGGCGGCCAGCGCGTCGCGGTGGTCGTCGGGGGTGAGCACTGCGATGGTGGAACTGGTCTCGGTGAGTCCGTAGGCGTTGACGAAGCCCACGTCGGGCAGCAGCTCCAGCGCCCTACGGACCAGCGGCAGCGCGACCTTCGATCCGCCGTAGGCCAGTGTGCGCAGGTGGGGCAGCGTGACGCCCCGCGAGTCGAGCACGGTGACGATGCGGTCCAACATCGTGGGCACCACGGTCGCCGACGTGACACCCTCGTCGAGCACCAGCTGTACCCACTTGTCGGCGTCGAAGTGTCGCAGGTACACCATCTTCCGACCTGCGTACAGGTTGGACAGCGCCGCGCTGACGCCGGCGATGTGATACGGCGGCACGCAGATCAACGCAGCATCACCGGGTTCGGCGGAGGCGAACTCGACGGTGCCGGTGATGTAACTGGTCAGATTCGTGTGGGTGAGCTCGACCGCCTTCGGCTTCGACGTGGTTCCCGAGGTGAACAGCACCACGCCCACTGCGTCAGGGTCGGCGAACTCCGCGGCCGGTTCGGCGGTCCGTGCCGACTCGAGGAACTCGGCGGAGCCGATGGTCCGGTAGCCCTCTCCCACGGCGTCGCGATACTCGTCGTCGACGACCACCAGGGGGTCGGGCAGGCGATCCAGCAGTGCGCGCAGGCCGTCGGCCGACAACCGGTAGTTCAGCGGGGTGAGCGGAACTGCGGCGCGGGCCGAGGCGAACAACAGCAGCGGCAGCATCGCGCCGCCGGTGCCGACATAGGCGACATGGCGAGCACCCGACGCCGCGATGACGCCGGCCCCGCCGTCGGCCAGCTTGCCCAGTTCCTCGGTGGTGAGCCGGATGTCGTCGTCGACCACCGCCGTCTGCTCAGCGTCGGCCGACGCGGCCTCCTGGGCCATCTCCAGCAGCAACGAAATGCTCATGATTTGTCCACGAAGATATCCCACATCGGGTCCTCGCCACCGCCGTAACGCGACAGATCGGTCATGCCCGCGGCGGTGAGCACGTCGGCGTCGATGTAACACTGCCCGTTCGCCTCGGCCGCGGGCTTGTCGAAGATCTCGACGGCGGCGTCAGCCATGATGTCGGGGTGCCGCGACGCCTTCACCAGGTCGTCGCCGGCGGCGAGGTTGGACACGGCCGAGGTCGCGATGTACGTCTGCGGCCACAGGCAGCTGAATGCGATTCCGGCGTCGCGGTATTCGGCCGCCCAGCCCAGCGAGAGCAGCGTCATCCCGTACTTGGACAGCGTGTAGGAGGGATGCGCACCCAGCCAGTGCGGGTTCATGTTCAGCGGCGGCGAGAGCGTCATGACATGGGCTGAGAGCTCGTTTGCTCCTTGCGTGCGCAGGGTTTGATTTGCTCCTTGCGTGCGCAGGGTTTGATTTGCTCCTTGCGTGCGCAGGGTTTGATCTGCTCCTTGCGTGCGCGGGGCCTCATTCGCTCCTTGCGTGCGCAGGGCCTCATTCGCTCCTTGCGTGCGCAGTGCCGACTTCCGCAGGTGCGGCAGCGCCGCCTTGGTGAGCAGGAACGTGCCGCGGACGTTGATGTCCATCATCAGGTCGAACTTCTTGGTGGGGAGGGTCTCGGTCGGTTCAGTGGCGATCGCGCTGGCGTTGTTCACCACGATGTCGATGCCGCCGAAGCGCTCGATGGCGGTGTCGACGGCACGAACGACGTCGTCTTCGTTGCGCACGTCCCCGACGACGGCAACCCCCTTACCTCCGGCCGCGTCGACCTCGGCGACAGCGGTGTGCACCGTGCCGGGCAACTTCGGATGTGGTTCGGCGGTCTTGGCCAGCAGGACGACGTTGGCGCCCCGTCGGGCCGCCCCCAGCGCGATGGCGAGCCCGATACCCCGGCTGCCTCCCGAGACCACCACGGTGCGGTCGGTGAGCGCTGTGTTCGACGATGGCGATCGGGCCAACTCGGCTCTCCTCGATGCAGGAACAGATAGTGTCGTTCTCATTTTACGGGAACCAGATAATCGCCGTGTACCGGGGTTTCGGTCACTGGCTAGGGTTGTGTGGACCCAGCTTGGCGTGCGGCTTTCCCACAAGCGGTATTGGCATTCTCATTTTTTGCAAGTACGTTATCCTCGATGTCTCAGCCAGTCGATCCCACCGTGCAGACTCCCTCCGGGATTCCGCTGGAACCGGTGTACGGTCCGGCGCAGCGGGCCGCGGACCCCCCACCACCGGGGACGTATCCATTCACGCGCGGGAACTTCGCCTCGGGCTACCGGGGCAAGACCTGGACGTTTCGGCAGTACTCCGGTTTCGGCACCGCCGAGGAGTCCAACCGTCGGTACCGCTACCTGCTCGACCAGGGCGGCACGGGGCTGTCGGTGGCGCTGGACTTGCCCACCCAGTGCGGCTATGACTCCGACGATCCCGAATACGGCGAGGAGGTCGGACGGGTCGGCGTCGCGGTGGACACGCTGGCCGACGCCGAGATCCTCTTCGACGGCATTCCGCTGGACAAGATCAGCACCAGCTTCACCATCAACGGCACGGCGGCCATCCTGCTGGCGTTCTACGTCGCAGCGGCCGAGAAGAAAGGCGTGCCACGGGAGAAGCTCACCGGCACGATCCAGAACGACATCCTGAAGGAATACGCGTCCCGAGGAACCTGGATCTGGCCGCCCGAGCCGTCGCTGCGACTGATCGCCGACACCATCGAGTTCTGCGCGGCTGAAGTGCCGCGGTTCAATGCGATCTCGGTCGCCGGCGCCCATTTTCGGGATGCGGGCGCCAACGCGGTGCAGGAGATGGCTTTCACACTGGCCGACGGAGTCACCTACTGCGACACCGTGGTCGAACGCGGACGGATGACCATCGACAAGTTCGCTCCGCAGATCTCGTTCTTCTTCTACACCCACGGGGACTTCTTCGAAGAGATCGCGAAGTACCGGGCCGGTCGGCGCCGGTGGGCCACGATCGTGCGCGAGCGTTACGGGGCGAGCACCGACAAGGCCTCGATGTTCCGGTTCGGGTGCGTGGCCGGTGGGGCATCGCTGTACGCGCCGCAAGCCCAGAACAATCTGGTGCGGGTGGCCTACGAGGCGATGGCGGCGGTCCTCGGCGGCGTGCAGTCCATGTTCACCGCCGCCTGGGACGAGCCTTTCGCCCTTCCCAGCGAGGAATCGGCGACCCTGGCGCTGCGCACGCAGCAGATCCTGGCTTACGAAACGGGAGTGACGAAGGTCGCCGACCCGCTCGGCGGGTCCTATTTCGTCGAGGCGCTCACCGATGCCACCGAGGAGAAGATCCTCGAGATCATGCATGACCTCGAGCTGCACGGGGGCATGGTGCGCTGCATCGAAGACGGTTACCTGCAAGGCCTGATTGCCGACGAGGCCTACAAGATCCACCAGGAAGTGGAATCGGGTGCGCGGCCCGTGGTCGGCGTCAACAAGTTCGTCACCGAAGAGGACCCGCCCGAGATCGCGACGTACGAACTCGACGCCGAAGGCCGTGACATGCAGCTCAAGCGGCTGAAAGCGGTGAAGGCCGAACGTGACGGCGCGGCGGTCGAGGCGGCGCTGGCGGCGCTGGCCAGATCCGCCGACGGTGACGACAACCTGATGCACAAGCTCATCGACTGTGCCAACGCCTACTGCACGGTGGGGGAGATGGTCACCACACTGAAATCGGTGTGGGGCGAGTTCCAGCAGCCTGTCGTCTTCTAGAGGAGGAGCTGTTCTAGTGCGCACGCGAGGAGCACCACCGGTGATGCCGCGGGATGCCGCGCCGAGTCGGAGTGGAGGAGCGGGCACATGAGTGTGCGGGTACTCGTGGCCAAACCCGGACTGGACGGTCACGACCGGGGCGCCAAGATCGTGGCCAGGACACTGCGCGACGCCGGATTCGAGGTCATCTACACCGGCATCCGGCAGCGCATCGAGGACATCGTCTCGATCGCGCTGCAGGAAGACGTTGCACTGGTGGGTCTTTCGATCCTCTCGGGCGCGCACGTGGCACTGACCACCCGCACCGTCGACGCATTGCGGGCTGCCGACGCCGGCGACATCGCCGTGGTCGTCGGCGGGACCATCCCGCAATCCGATGTCCAGAAGCTCCTGGACGCCGGTGCGGCGGCGGTGTTCCCGACCGGTACGTCGCTGGAGGATCTGGTGCGCGACGTGCGGGCTCTGACCGCCAAGGTGGAGCAGGGATGAGCGCGCCGACGGTGTGCGGGTTGCGACTCCGGCCGCTCGTGGTCGCAGCGGCCGCATATTCGGTGACATCGAGGGAGGGTGTATGAGACTCGGCGTGATGATCGGTGCCGAACGAGGCGACATGGCGCGCAAGGTGACCAAACTGGTCGCCGACATCGAGTGGGCCGAGCAGGCCGGTCTGGCCACGGCGTGGATGCCGCAGGTGCCCGACGACTTCGACTGCCTGACGATGGTGGCGCTGATGGCCGCGCACACCTCGCGCATCGAGCTGGGTACCGCGGTGGTGCCGCTGCAGGCCCAGCATCCGATAGCACTGGCCCGCCAGGCCCTTTCGGTGCACGCCATGGCGCAGGGCCGGCTGGCGCTCGGGGTCGGTCCGTCACACCACTGGATCGTCCGGGACATGCTGGGGCTGCCCTACGAGAAGCCGGCGGCCTATACGCGGGACTACCTCGAGGTGCTCGACGCCGCACTGACCGGCCCGGGGTCCGTCGACGTCCAGAACGACACGTTCACCGTGCACAATCCCACCGCATTGGGCGCCGAAACGCCGATGCCTGTTCTGGTCGCCGCGCTGGGCCCGGTGATGCTCCAGATCGCCGGAGCGCATGCCGACGGCACCGTTCTGTGGATGGCCGACGAGAAGGCCATCGGCGAGCACATCGCACCCAAGATCACCAAGTCTGCAGCCGAGGCCGGTCGGCCGGCCCCGCGCATCGTCGCCGGCATCCCGGTGTGCCTGTGCGCGAACTCGGAAATCGACGCTGCCAAGGAACGCGCCAACCGGATTCTCGCGGAGGCCGAGACGTCGCCGAACTACCAGCGCCTGCTCGACCGCGGTGACGCGCGTGACGTCGGTGACCTCTGTGCGGCCGGCGACGAAGAGGCCATCCTGGCGCGCTTCAAGCAGTTCGCCGATGCCGGTGTCACCGACCTGTCGGTGCGACTGCTGCCGATCGGAGACACCCGCGACGAGTTGATCGCGTCGAAGTACCGCACCCGCGAGGTGATCGCCGAACTGGCCAAGGCCGTATGATCACCGTCTGCCGTGGATGAGACGCCGAAGGGAACCGCAGTGAACAGCCCGGGCCCGTTGGCCGGAATCCGGATCCTCGAGGTCGGCGTCATGCTGGCCGGTCCCTATGCCACGATGATGCTCGCCGATCTCGGCGCCGAGGTCATCAAGATAGAGCCGCCCGGCGGCGAGATCTCCCGGCAGGTGTCCGACAGTTACTTCGCCAGCCTGAACCGCAACAAGCAGAGCGTGTGCCTGGACCTGCGCTCGGCGCAGGGGCGGCAGGAACTCGGAGAGCTGGTCGCCGAATCCCATGCGCTGCTGGTCAACATGAAGCCCTCTGCGATCCGACGTCTCGGCCTGACCTATGACGCGTTGCGGAAGTTCAACGAGGCGATCGTATGCGTCGCACTGACCGGCTTCGGTCTCGACGGCGGCGACGACCCGGCATTCGACTACGTCATCCAGGCCGCTACCGGGGTCGCGGCCATGACCGGCGATCCCGACGGCCCGCCGACCCTGCCCGGGTACTCGTCGGTGGACAATTCCACCGGTCTCACCGCGGCGCTGGGGCTGCTGGCCCAGATCCTCTCGGGCCGGGGCGGGCAGGTGGATGTGTCGCTGCGTGACGTCATGCTCTCGCAGCTGAACTACCGGGCGTCGGCATTCCTCAACGACGGCGCGGCGCCCCGCCGGTACCCGATGGGCGCGCACTCGTATTACGTTCCGGCGCAGTTGTTCACCACCGCCGAGGGTTATCTGGCGCTGTTCATCACCCATGACGCGTTCTGGGCCGCGTTCGCCGGCGAGGCCGGCATCGAGGGCTTCCCGACCATGGCAGAACGGGCAGCCCGGCGGGACGAGGTTCTTGCGGTCGTCACCGCCGCGTTGGCCCGCGATTCGGCTGCCAACTGGGAGGCGCGGCTCAAGCCGCTGGGGATCCCGGTGTCGGCGGTGCGCACACTGCCCGAGGCGCTGGCGGCCACCCCCGAGGTCGTCGTGTCAGCGGGTCGGTTCCAGTTGGTGCGCAGCCCGATCCGCATCGTCGGCTACGAACCGCACTACCGGGCGGCGCCTCAGCTCGACGAGCACGCCGACGTGATCGACAATCCCGCCCGGCCGTCTCACTCGGCTCATTCGGCTCACTCGTCATAGGTGACCGTCACCGTGGGTGTGTCCGGGACCGCCTGGCATGTCAGCACGTACCCCTCGTCGACCTCGTCTTCGGTCAGTGCATCGTTGGTACGCATCGTGGCGCGGCCTTCCTTGAGCAGCGCCATGCAGGTGCCGCAGTTTCCGGCCTCGCAGGAGAACGGTGGCCCCAGCCCGGCGCGCCGGGCGCTGTCGAGCAGCGTCTCGCCGGGCTTCGGCGGCACCGATGCGGTGCTGCCGTCCAGGTGGATCGTGATTGTGCCCGGGCTCTGGTCCTCCGCTGCCTGCGACTGTGTCTCCAACTCTGCGTCCACCCTTGCGTCCAACTCCGTCACTGCGGGCCCCTGTTCCGCGGCCAACCGACCGTCTCGACATTGTCATTCTGATAATAGGAGAATAGTATTCTCCTGAACAAGCGGTAGCGCTCTCTCCATTCCTGTTCTGTGCTACCGGGAAGGGGCGCGAGCAACGTGACAGGGCGATCGGTGCTCGCCTTCCAGGAGCGGCACTACACGCTCGCCGACCTCGACGCACTCGCTGTCGGCCTGGCCGCAGAATTGCACGAGCGCGGGGTGCGGGCCGGTCACCGGGTGGCGGTGATGTCGTCGAACCGGCCGGAGTTCGTCGTCGCGTTGCGCGCCCTCTGGCGTCTCGGCGCGGCCGCGGTGCTGCTCAGTCCCGCCTGGAAGCAGCGCGAGGTGCGACATGCGCTGACGTTGACCAGTCCGGTATTCGCTGTCGGCGACCACCCGGTGCTGGCCGAGGTGATGCCGATGCGGCACCTCGATGAGCCGCTCGACGCCGCGGACCCCGGCCCGGCCCAAGCGAACGATCCGTCGTCAGATGCGGTGTTGGTGTTCAGTTCCGGCACGACGGGCATGCCCAAGGCGGTGCGGCACACCCACGCCTCGCTGGCCGCGGCGGTGCGGCACTGGCGCGAGGCTCTGCAGGTGTCACCGTCGGACCGCCTGCAGGTGATGACGCCGCCGTCGCACATTCTCGGCCTGCTGAACATCGTGATGGCGCTCGATGCCGGGGCATGGATACGCCTGCATCCTCGCTTCGACATCGACACCATGCTCGCCCACATCGAATCCGACCGGATCACCATCGAGATGGCGGTCGCCCCCATTGCGCTGGCCCTGTCGGCGCATCCGCGCCTGGAGTCGTTCGATCTGTCCTCGCTGCGCTACATCATGTGGTGCGCCACCCCGGTCACCGAAAGCGTCGCCGCGGCGGTCGCTGCGCGGACGGGTGTGCGCTGGGTGACTGCGTACGGCGCCAGCGAGTTGCCGGTGATCTCGTGCAACGACCTGTACGACGCGAAGTTGGACACCGTGGGTAGGGCGGTTCCCGGTGTCGTGCTGCGCATCGTCGCGCTGGACACCGGTGAGCTCGTCGGACCCGGTACCGAAGGCGAGATCCAGGTGCGCTCCGAGTCGGCGATGGCCGGGTACCTGCCTGCGGATTCCACCGCAGCGGCATTCGCCGACGGGTGGTACCGCACCGGTGACGTCGGCTCCGTCGACGGTGACGGTTGGTTGCGGATCACCGATCGCGCCAAGGAGATGATCAAGGTGCGCGGCTTCCAGGTCGCGCCCGCCGAGATCGAGGCGGTGCTGCACGGTCACCGCGCGGTCGAGGACTGTGCGGTGTTCGGTGTGCCCGCCGCCGACGGGGAGGCCATCGTGGCCGCCGTCAAGCTCTCGGCCGCAGTACCGCCCGACGAACTCGCCGAACTGGTCTCTGATCAGTTGGCGTCCTACAAGCGGCCCGGCCGCGTCGTCGTCGTCGACGAGATACCCCGTCTGCCTTCGGGCAAAGTGCTACGCCGAATATTGAAGGAGCGTCTGTGGACGTCCGTCTGAACGAAGAGCAACGGCAGTTGCGCGCCGCGGCAGCGGATCTGGCCGACGACCTCGGACCCGACTCGGTGGCCGACCTCGAGGACGAAGCTCGCCGCGCAAGACTGGAAAAAGCGTTGGATGCCACAGGTTTTCGTTCGCTGCGTGCCGACGGAGCGTCTGGTGTCGAGATCGCCATCGTGGCCGAAGAACTCGCGCGCGGCCTCGTCGACGTCCCCTACCTCGGCCCCGTTCTCGCCGACGACCTGCGTGGCAGGCTCGGACGCGAGGTGCCGCATGGGGCCGGCTCCGGGCCGGCGTCGGTGGACCTCACCGGCAGCCTCGCCGGGGTGGTCGAATCGCCCGTCGAGCTGACAGAGCTGTCCGACGAGGACTCCGGCCGGTGGTATGCGTTGGCGCTGTCGGTGACCGCGGCAGACATCCTCGGGGCCGCCCGGGGAACGCACGCACTGGCGACCGAATACGCCAAGGTGCGTGAACAGTACGGCGCGCCCATCGGCTCGTATCAGGCTGTCGGACACCTGCTGGCCGAGGCGCTGGCGTTGATCGAGGGGTCGGTCAGTGTCGTGCGGCATGCCGCGTGGGCGGTCGACGCGCTGCCGGTGCGTGAAGCCGTCGAGGCCGCCCGCGTCGCGAAGCTCTACTGTGCCAAAGCGGGATTGACGGTCTGTGAGACGTCGATCCAGGTACACGGCGGCATCGGCAACACCTGGGAGTGCCTGGCGCACGTGTATCTACGCCGGGTCCTGGCCGCGACCGAATGCTGGCCCGTCAACCTGGAGGAGCTGACCATTGGACTTTCGTGATTCACCGGACGAGGCCGCATTCCGCGAACGGCTGCGCGGCTGGCTGGCCGAGCAGAAGGGCAGATTCCCGACCTCCGGCGACGCCTACTGGGCCAAGGCCGGGGAGTGGCATCAGGCGCTCTACGCCGCCGGCTTCTTCGGGACATCGTGGCCGGAGAAGTACGGCGGCCAGGACCTACCGCCGGTGTACGACGTCATCGTCGACGAGGAGATCGCCAAAGCCGGCGCACCGGCTCGGCCCAGCCTGGGCTACCTGGTCGTAGGGCTCTCCCATCACGGCAACGAGGAACTGCGGCAACGCTTTCTGCCCGGCATGATCGACGGGACCGAACGCTGGTGTCAGGGCTTCTCGGAACCCGGGGCGGGTTCGGACCTGGCGTCGCTGGCGACGACAGCGGTCCGCGACGGGGACGACTACCTCATCACCGGGCACAAGATCTGGACCAGCTATTCCGACGTCGCCGACTGGTGTCTGGTGCTGGCCCGCACCGACAGGGACGTGCCCAGGCATCGAGGCATCTCGGCGTTCATCGTCTCGATGCACCAACCCGGCATCGAGCAGCGGCCGTTGAAGATGATGAGCGGGGTGACCAAGGAATTCGGTCAGGTCGCGTTCGACGGCGCGCGGGTCCCCGCCGAGAACATGGTCGGCGCACCGGGCGAGGGCTGGAAGCTGGCGATGACGATCGTCAGTCATGAGCGGGAGCCCTCCACCCTGGGATTCTCGGCGCGCTATGGAAAGACCGTGCGTCAGATGGCATCTCGGTTACAGGGGGCGCCGCCGGAGGAGCTGTCTTGGGCGTGGGTGCAGACCGAGATGCTGCGGCTGCACGTTCGGCGGCGGTTGTCCGAGCAGCTCGACGGGCTCACCCACGGCCCCCAGGGATCGCTGGACAAACTGCTCATGACGTGGGTCGAGCAGTCGGTCGGACACGCCGCGCTCAAGACCGTCGGCACCGCCGACGAGGAGTTGTTCGGCGCCTACATGTACAGCCGCGCGCAGAGCGTCATGGGCGGCACCTCGCAAATCCAGAAGAACATCATCGCCCAACGCATCCTCGGCCTGGGAGGCTAAGCCATGTACGACATGCCGGAAGAGATCGACGTCCAGGCCGACGGAGCACTGCGCATCATCACGCTGAACCGGCCCGATGACCTCAACGCGGTCAACGACAACCTGCACGTGGGGCTGGCACGACTATGGGACGCTCTCAACGAGGACGCGGGCGCCCGCGCAGCGGTGATCACCGGTGCGGGACGGGCGTTTTCCGCCGGCGGCGATTTCCACTATCTCGACGAGTTGCGCAAAGACGAAGCCCTGCGGCAGAAGACGATCAAACACGGCCGCGACATCGTGATCGGTATGGTGCGCTGCCGGATTCCGGTCGTCGCCGCGGTCAACGGACCGGCTGTCGGTCTGGGCTGCAGCCTGGCCGCGCTGTCCGACGTGGTCTACATCGCCGAGAATGCGTTTTTCGCCGATCCGCACGTGTCCATCGGCCTGGTGGCCGCCGACGGCGGGCCTCTGGTGTGGGGAAGCCAGATCAGTCTGCTCCAGGCCAAAGAGTTCGCGCTCACCGGAGTGCGCATCAAGGCGCAGCGCGCGGTGGAACTCGGCCTGGCGAACCACGTGGTGGCCGACCCGTTGGCCGAGGCGGTGACGTGTGCCAATAAGTTGCTCGAGCTACCGCAGCAGGCCGTCGAGGCCACCAAGCGGCTGATGAACATTCAATTGGAGAAGTCGGTGATGGCCTCGCTGGACTACGCCAACCTCGCCGAGTACGTGTCGTTCGGCACCGCCGACTTCAACAGGATCGTCGACGGCCTGATCGCCAAGAACTGACCGCACTCGCGGTCAGAAGGTGCTCTCGGTCCAAAGGGTGCTTGCCGGTCAGAAGGTGAGGGCTTCGGAGCGTTGGATGGTGCCGGTGACGCCGGCGGCATCCTGCTGTGCGAGCCGCACCGCCGCATCGGCCATCGCCTCGGGCGGTTCGATCGTCTCCGGTGGCACCCGCATCCCGGCGCCACTGGCCTGCCATCCCTCCGTCATCACGACCCGAGACGGGCTCAGGCAATTCACTGCGATGTTGTCGGGCCGCAGGTCGGCCGCCAATCCCAGATAGAGCCGCTCGACGGCGGCCTTGGACACCCAGTACGCGTTGGCGCCGAGCTCGGTCGTCGTGACACCGGTGGTGGTGACGGCGATCAGCGAGCCTCCACCGCGGGCACGGACATGCGGGATCACCACCTTGGTGACCAGGAAAACGCCGGTGGTGTTGACGTCGAGACACAGCTGCCAGCGCTTGAGCGGGGTCGACTCGAGGGGGCCCAGCCACAACACTCCGGCGTTGGCGACCAGAATGTCGATGCCGCCGAATTCGGCAACGGTTGCGGTGACCGCGTCATCGACCGATTGCTCGCTGGTGACATCACACGGCACCGGGATCGCACGGCCGCCCTGCTCGACGATGCGGGCCGCGACCGAGCCGATGGTGCCGGGCAGCTTTCCTTCCTGCTCGGAGCGGGCCGCGACGGCGACGGCGGCGCCTGCTCGGGCCAGGGCGCCCGCGATGGTCGCGCCGATGCCGCGGCTGGCGCCGGCCACGAACGCCACCTTGCCGATCAGCGGTCGACGCGTTCCGGTCATTTTGGAGGGAACCGCAATGCACCGTCCAGGCGGATGATTTCGCCGTTGAGGTAGTCGTTTTCGATGATGCTCTGCGCCAGCTGCGCGTACTCCGACGACCGACCCATCCGCTTGGGGAAGGGCACCTGAGCGGCCCAGTACTGCTCGAGCTGGTCGGTGGCCTTGCCGTAGGCCGGCGTGTTGATGGTGCCCGGCGCGATCGTCACCACGCGGATGCCCAGCGGGGACAGGTCGCGCGCGGCCACCAGCGTCATTCCGAGGACGCCGCCCTTGGCCGCCGCATAGGGCAGCTGACCGATCTGTCCCTCGTATCCGGCGATCGAGGCGGTGTTGACGATCACGCCGCGGCCGCCTTCACCGAGCGGTTCGGTGGTGGCGATGGCCGCCGCCGACAGCCGCATCACGTTGAACACCGCTGTCAGGTAGAACTCGATGGTGGTCTTGAAGCCGTCGAGATCCAGTGGGGTGCCGTCCTTGCCGACCAGCCGCCCGCCGGTGGCCGGGCCGCCGTGGGTGTCCACCGAGATACGCAGCGGTGCAAGGGCTTGCGCTTCGGCGACGGCGACGTTCACCGACTCCTCGGAGGTGGCGTCGGTCCGCACGTAGCGCACGCCGAGTTCGGATTCGAGCGCCTTGCCCTTGTCGTCGGCCATGTCGGCGACGACGACCTTGGCGCCGGCTCCGTGCAGACGCCGTACCGTGGCTTCACCCAAGCCGCCCGCGCCGCCGACGACGAGGGCCGAACACCCGTTGATCTGCATTCGCCCTCCTGAAACGGATACTCTCCTCAGTAGAGAATAGCATTCTCGCAAATGGGAGGGATGCTGCGGAAGGGGGAACGCCTCTGCGTACTCTCGGTGACGTGATCATCGACGAGCTCATCGCCGCCGCCGCGGGTGGCTCGGCGCGCGCGACCGGGCGTCTGCTCAGCCTCGTCGAGAGCCCGCGCCGCGACGAGGTGCTCGGAGCGCTCGGTGACGTGACCGCCGCCCGCGTGGTCGGCATCACCGGGCCACCCGGCGCGGGCAAGTCGACCACGGTCGGCGCGCTCGTCGGCGCCTACCGTGCACACGGCCAGCGGGTGGCCGTGCTCGCCGTGGACCCGTCGTCGCCCTACAGCGGCGGCGCCCTGCTGGGCGACCGCATCCGGATGGCCGCTCACATCAACGATCCCGACGTGCTGATCCGCTCGGTCGCGACGCGCGGGCATCTCGGTGGCCTGGCGGCAGCCGTCCCCGCCGCGGTCACGTTGCTGTCCGCTCTGAACTACGACCTGGTCGTCGTCGAAACCGTGGGCGTCGGTCAGTCCGAGATCGAGATCGCCGCGGTTGCCGACCCGACCGTGGTGGTCCTCAATCCCGGTGCCGGCGACGCCATCCAGGCGGCGAAGGCCGGTCTGCTCGAGGTCGCCGACATCGTGGTGGTGAACAAGGCCGACCGCGAAGGCGCCGACCAGACCGTCCGTGACCTGCGTGCCGAGACCGGGGTCCCGATCCTCAAGCTGATCGCTGCGCAGGGCGACGGAATCACCGAACTCGTCGAGGCCATCGACGCGCATCACCGGACAGACAGCTCCGAACGCAGGAATGCGCGCGCCCGTTCACAGATCCTGTCCCTGGCCCACACCATGCTGCGCCAGCACCCCGACCTCGATCGGCTCGCCGAGTCAGTCGCCAGCGGCTCCCTCGACCCCTACAGCGCTGCGGCCCAACTGGTCGCCGGCGGCCCCCACTGAACGAAGAGCCGCTCAGGGCGCGGACCTCCCGGTGGCTGCGGCGTAACCCGCGCGGTAGCCGAAGACCATGGCCGGACCGAGGGTTCCGCCCGCCCCGCCATAGGCCTTGCCGGTCGGCCCGGCCATCGCGTTGCCCGCGGCGAAGAGACCGGTGATGGCGGTTCCGTTGACGTGCAATACCCGGCCGTCACGGTCGGTGCGGGGGCCGCCCTTGGTGCCCATCGCGCCGATGTGCACCGGTACGGCGTAATACGGTGCCGTGTCGATCGGGCCGAGCGTCTTGCCGGCCGGGGTGGACGCCTTGTCGTCGCCCCAGTAACCGTCGTAAGCGCTGGCACCGCGACCGAATTCGGGATCCTGGTCCTGGGACACGTTGGTGTTCCACGCCGCCAGTGTCTCGGCGAGCCCGGTGGGGTCGATCCCGGTCTTCTCGCCGAGCTCGTCCAGGTCCGCGGACTGGCAGAACCACTCGGGCACAGGCCCGTCCGGATCGACGCCGAGGAATCCATAGTGCTTGAGGTGCAGTGAGTCGAACACTATCCACGCGGGGTCGTTGGCATAGCCGAGCTTGGGGTCCAGGAAGTGGAACGGTCCCGCCATCGAGTTGTACTCACCGGCCTCGTTGAGAAAGCGCTTGCCGGCCCGGTTGACGATGATGCTGCGGGGGCGGGTTCGTTCCAGCCGGACGCTGCGGCTGCGGGGGTGCCCGGCATAGGTGTCTCCGGGAATCTGGATGACCGGCACCCACCAGGCCTCACCCATGTTGGCCAGGTCCGCGCCGTGCGCCATCGCCATCCGCAGTCCGTCGCCGGTGTTGTTGGGCGGCGAGACCGCGCCGCGCATCGGGCCGCGCAGGTAGGCCTCGACCAGCCGCTCGTCCCACTCGAAACCGCCGGTGCCGAGCACCACGCCGCGGCGCGCCCGAACCCGGAAATCTCTGTCGCCCTGCTCGATACGGACGCCGATGATGCCGAGCGGATCGGCGACGAGCTCGACCGCTCGCGCCCCGGTCCGCGGCATCACCCCGGCGTCGAGCAGCGCCTTGAGGAGGCCCGCGATCAGCGAGGTACCCGCGACGCAGTAATCACCGGATTCGTCGTCGACGGCGGCGTGGATGCGTGCCCGGGTCTCGGCGTCGATTCCGACGTTGCTGAAGTCGGCGGGAAACGTGGTGATCCGGTCCCGCCACTCACCGAGTTCGGCCAGATCGAACGGCTTGGTGTTCAGCGACCGCCCGCCGCCGGGCTGACCGCCGGGCAGCTCGGGTTTGTAGTCGGGAAAGCCCTGAGCGACCTCGAATCGCAGATCGCTGTGCGCCTCGACGAAGTCGAGCATGTCCGCGCCGGTGTGCACGAACGTCTCGACCAGCTCGTCGTCCATGTACCCCAGCGACTGCGCCCGCAGATACGCCATCGCATCCTCGGGGGTCAATTCACCTGCGCTCGAACGCTTGTGGGCCGGAATCCACATGATCCCGCCGGATACGGCGGTGGTGCCGCCGACCGTGGCGGATTTCTCGTACACCTGAACCGAAGCACCGTGAACGGCCGCGGTCAGCGCTGCGGTCAGCCCGGCGCCCCCGCTACCCAGTACGACGACGTCGACGTCGTGGTCCCAGTCGGTCACCTCCATCTCCCTTCTGTGCTCTCGGTCGGCGTCCTCAGGACAGGGCCGCCGACAGTTCGTGTGCCGCCGCCATGACGGCGGGCCGTCCGCTCAACACGACGTCTTCGCGGTGTGAGATCAGGTTGATGCACGTGGGCGGGGCGGGAAGTCGACGATGCACCGGAACCGCGAGGCCGTAGGTGTTGGGCTCGATCTCGCCGTGGGTGATGACCCAGCCGCGCAGCCGGGTCTGAGGCACCAGCTCGCGTTCGTTCGGTCGCGGCGGCATGCTGGCCAGCAAGGCGATGCCGGCGGCGCCGCGCTCGAGGGGATAACGGCTGCCCTCGTGAAATGCCATCTGGTAGTTGACGTTCGTCGGTGCGATCACTGCGACCGCGACCTGCTGATCACCCTCGGCCACCAGCAGTGACACGGTGCTGCCGAGTTCGTCGGCCAGGTTGCGCAGGGTGGGCACGCACAGCTGCCGGACGTTGTTGTCGAACGACGCGCCGAGAACCGCCAGTGCTGCCGCCGGACGGTAGCGACCGTCTTCGCCTTTGGTCACGAACCGGAACTGGGCCAGCGTGCTGAGCAGGCGGTAGGCGATGGTTCGGTGCACCCCGATGTCGTCGGCGACCTGGGCGACGCTCATGCCGTTCGGGGAGCCGGCGACCAGCTGCAGTGCGTTGAGGCCGCGGGCCAGAGTCTGCGAGCCGGGCGCGCCGAGGCCCGCGGCGGTCGCCCGGGTTTCGGTGGACGGTCGATTCATGCGGGCCTTCCTTGACAGATCACTCTTGCGAGAGTGATGCTCTGACTATAGTGCACATGGTTGTGCGATAAATGAGCAGAACGCTTACAAAATATGAGAATACGATTCTCGCAGTCAAGGTCTCGGGAGAGGATTCGGTGACGGAATTCGAGAGCGTGTGGAGCGACCTGCAAGGTGTCGCGTTCTCACAGGGCTACCTCGACGCCGGGGGAGTGCGAACCCGTTATCTGCACGCCGGGGATCCTGCGGCACCGGTGCTGGTGTTCCTGCACGGTTCCGGTGGCCATGCGGAGGCCTATATCCGCAACCTGGAGGCGCACGCCGAACACTTCTCGACCTACTCGGTCGACATGCTCGGCCACGGTTACACCGACAAACCTGGGCATCCGCTCGAGATCGCCCACTACATGAATCATCTTGCGGCGGTGCTGGATACCCTCGGTGCCGACAAGGCCCACATCAGCGGCGAATCTCTCGGGGGCTGGGTGGCGTCGCGGTTCGCGGTCGACCACGCCGAACGGGTCGACCGACTGGTGCTCAACACTGCCGGCGGTTCGCAGGCCGACCCGGAGGTGATGAGGCGCATCATCACCCTGTCGATGGCCGCAGCGGAGAACCCCACCTGGGAGACCGTGCAGGCGCGCATCAAATGGCTGATGGCCGACAAGACCAAGGACTACGACGACATCGTTGCCAGTCGGCAGCGCGTCTATCGTCAGCCCGGGTTCGCCTCGGCGATGCGTGACATCATGGCGCTGCAGGATCCCGAGGTCAGAGCCCGAAATCTGCTCGGGGCGCGGGATTACGGTTCGATCGCCGCCCCGACCCTGGTGGTGTGGACCAGTGACGATCCGACCGCCGACGTCGCGGAGGGGCGCCGGATCGCCTCGATGATCCCGGGTGCGCGGTTCGAGGTGATGGCCGGGTGCGGGCACTGGCCCCAGTACGAAGACCCCAAGACCTTCGACCGGCTGCACCTGGACTTCCTGCTGGGGCGCGGATGACTGTGCCCGCGGAGCAGCGGACTCGGGACGCCGACGCCGATGTCGATGCCGCTGTCGATGTCGTCATCGTCGGCGCCGGTCCCGCGGGCCTCACGCTGGCCAACATCCTCGGCCTGCAAGGGGTCCACACCCTCGTCGTCGACGAGCGCGAAACGCTGATCGACTATCCGCGTGGAGTCGGGCTCGACGACGAATCGTTGCGCACCTTCCAGTCGATCGGACTGGTCGACCGTGTGTTGCCCCACACCGTGCCCAACCAGATCCTGCGATTCTTCGACGGCAATCGCCGACTGCTCGCCGAGATGGCGCCGCCTGACGCCCGCTTCGGCTGGCCCAAGCGCAACGGTTTCGTCCAGCCGATGGTCGATGCCGAGTTGTACGCCGGTCTCGACCGGTTCGACTGCGTCGAGGTTCGATTCGGACACCGCATGCACACCTGCGTCGAGACGACCGACGATGTCACCGTCGAGTTCGCCGACGGAGAGCGGGCCGTGCGCGCGCGTTACGTCGTGGGCTGCGACGGCGGGCGAAGTGCCACCCGGCGGCTGATGGGCGTGTCGTTCGACGGCACCACCTCGTCAACCCGATGGCTGGTGGTCGACTGCGCCAACGATCCACTCGGACATCCCAACAGCGAGGTCGGGGCCGATCCGCGGCGCCCTTACGTGTCGATCGCGATCGCCCATGGCATCCGCCGGTTCGAATTCATGATCCATCCCGACGAGACCGACCAGGAGGCCGACGACCCGGCTTTCGTGCGGCGGATGCTCGGGCAGCTGGTGCCCCATCCGGAGCGCGTCGAGATGATTCGGCACCGGGTCTACACCCATCACTCCCGCATCGCCTCGTCGTTCCGCAAGGGTCGGTTGTTGCTGGCCGGCGACGCGGCGCACCTGATGCCGGTGTGGCAGGGCCAGGGCTACAACAGCGGCATCCGCGATGCCGCAAACCTCGGCTGGAAGCTCGCCGCGGTGGTGACCGGCAAGGCCGGTGACGAGCTCCTCGACACCTACGACGTCGAGCGCCGCAAGCATGCCCGGGCGATGATCGATCTGTCGACGATGGTGGGGCGGGTCATCTCCCCGACGAACCGGCGGGTGGCGGCACTGCGCGACCGGGTCATCCACGCCGCGTCCGTCGTCCCGACCCTGAAGCGCTACGTCCTGGAGATGCGGTTCAAACCGATGCCGCGCTACCAGCAGGGCGCCGTCTGCCACCCCGAGGGCGGGTCACCCGACTCGCCCACGGGCACGCTGTTCATCCAGCCCCGCGTCGACACCCGCGACACCCAGAACGCGATGCTCGACGACGTCCTGGGAACCGGCTTCGCCGTGCTGTGCTGGAGCAACAACCTGCGCGCCGTGCTCGGCGAAGCGGCATTTCGGCACTGGAAGGCGTTGGGCGCCAAATTCGTCGAGGCGAGACCGATGACGCAGCTGCCGTGGACGGGCCATGACGACCCCGAGGTGGTCATCGTCGGTGACCGCACCGGTGCGCTGAAGTCCTGGTTCGACGTCCACCCCGATTCGGTGCTGTTCCTGCGGCCGGACCGCTGCATCGCCGGCGCCTGCATCGCACAACGTGCTCCTGAGATGTCCGAAGCCTTGACTCGTGTGCTGCATCTGACCCAGGGAGGAGGCTCCGGTACCGATGGCGCAACCACAGACGGAAAGTCACATCGCGCTGTGCTGCATGTCGCACAGTCCGCTTCTGAATCTTCCGGGACCGTCACGCGAACTCCTCGATGACATCGAGGAGGCCATCGACGGCGCTCGCGCGTTCGTCGCCGAGTTCGACCCCGACCTCGTGGTCACCTTCTCCCCGGACCACTACAACGGATTCTTCTACCGGGCGATGCCGCCGTTCTGCATCGGCACCTCCGCCGAAGGGGTCGGCGACTACGGCACCCACAAGGGTCCCCTCGATGTTCCCGCCGATCTCGCCACCGACTGTGCGCGAGCTGTTCTCGATGCCGACGTCGATGTCGCGATCTCCGCGGCGATGGATGTCGACCACGGCACCGTCCAGCCCCTGCAGAAGCTGTTCGGCGACGCGACGGCCAAGCCGGTGATCCCCATATTCATCAACTCGGTCGCCACGCCGCTCGGACCGCTGCGGCGGGTGCGGGCCCTCGGCGCCGCTGTCGGCCGGCACCTGGCCACCCTCGGCCGACGTGTGCTCGTCATCGGTTCGGGCGGGCTTTCGCACGATCCGCCGGTGCCGACCCTGGCTACCGCCCCGCCGGCGGCGCTGCAGCGCATCGTGCACGGCGTGCCGATGACCGACGAACAGCGTCAGGCCCGCCAGACCGCCGTCGTCGAGGCGGCTCGGGAGTTCGCTGCCGGAGCAGGAGCACTGGCGCCCCTCAATCCGTCCTGGGACCACGCCTTTCTCGACCTCCTCGACACCGAGCGTCTCGCCGAGATCGACGGCTGGGACAACGCCTGGATCGCTGAGCAGGCAGGAAATTCCGCGCACGAGGTGCGGACTTGGGTGGCCGCGTTCGCGGCGTTGGCGGCCCAGGGCAGCTACCGGACGGCTGACCACTTCTACCGAGCGGCGCCGGAGCTGATCGCCGGCTTCGCGATCAGAACGGCGGTGACGACACCATGACCCCGGACACGGATCGGCCCTTCGACCGCGTCACCGATGTGCTGGTGGTCGGTTCGGGAGGCGGCGGAATGACGGCAGCGCTCGCCGCCCACGCGGCGGGGCTCGACACGCTCGTCGTGGAGAAGGCATCCCGATTCGGTGGCTCCACGGCGTTGTCCGGCGGCGGGATCTGGGTACCCGGCGCGCCGTCGCAACGCCGGGAGGGTCACGTGTCCGATCCGGAACAGGTGTTCACCTACCTCAAGACCATCACCGAGGGCACCGTCAGCGACGCGCGGCTACGCATGTATGTCGAGGCTGCTCCGAAGATGATGGAGTTCCTCGAAAAGCTCAGCCCGTGGCTGGAATTCGTCTGGAAGCCCGGATACGCCGACTATTATCCCGAACTGCCCGGCGGTTCCGCCCTGGGCAGCACGATCAATGTGCCGGAAATCGATCTGCGCGCACTCGGTGACGAGGAGGAGCGCCTGCTTGCGCCGCTGGCGTTGGCGCCGAGGGGTATCTGGTTCGCGCCCAAGGATCTGCGGTTGTTCTACCAGGTTCGGCAATCCTGGCGGGGCAAAGTCGTTCTGCTGAAATTGATCTGGCGGATGTTTCGGGCGCGGTTTTTCGGTGAGCGGATGGCGGCGATCGGCCAGTCGCTGGCTGCCCGGCTGCGCCTGGCGATGAAGCAGGAGAACGTGCCGCTGTGGCTGGACGCGCCGATGACCGAGCTGATCACCGATGCCGATGGTGCCGTGGTCGGCGCTGTCGTCGAGAAGGGTGGCCGGCAGATCCGCCTGCGGGCCAGGCGTGGCGTGGTGTTGGCCAGCGGTGGCTTCGATCACGATATGGAGTGGCGGCTGCAGCACCTTCCCGAACTCAAGAGGATCGAGGAGATGCCCGGCGACGCAAAGGACTGGAGCTTCGGCAATCCGGCTGCCATGGGGGACGGGATCCGGGCCGGCGAGAAGGCCGGCGGCGCCACCGCGCTGCTCGACGAGGCGTGGTGGTTCCCGGCCATCTGCTGGCCGGACGGACGTCTGCAGTTCATGCTCAACGAACGGATGATGCCGGCACAGTTCGTGGTCAACGGTGACGGTGTGCGCTTCATCAACGAGGCGGCGCCCTACATGGATTTCGCCCACGCCATGATCGAAGGTCAGCGTTCGGGGGTGACCCACATCCCGTGCTGGCTGATCACCGACATCCGGTCATTTCACCGGTATGTGGTGGGCGGACACCTCCCCATCCCCAAGGTGCCGTTCGCGCCCGTGCCGACGGGACGCACAGTGCCTCAGGCATGGCTCGATTCCGGTGTGGTCAAGCAGGGTTGCAGCTGGGAGGAACTCGCGGCCGCGATCGGGGTGCCCGGCGACCGGTTGCGCGCGACCGCCGAGCGATTCAACGATCTTGCCTGCCGGGGCCACGACGACGACTTCAACCGCGGGGACAGCGCCTACGACAACTATTACGGCGACCCGACCCTGCCGAACCCGAATCTGCACCCGCTGGGGGATCCGCCCTACTA
The DNA here is from genome assembly GCF_041902445.1 of Mycobacterium sp. G7A2. Lineage (NCBI taxonomy): Bacteria > Bacillati > Actinomycetota > Actinomycetes > Mycobacteriales > Mycobacteriaceae > Mycobacterium > Mycobacterium sp. G7A2. Next base: position 1,989,448 of record NZ_CP169251.1, read on the forward strand.
CGCCTTCCAGATCATCCTCGGTGATCTCGGAACGTCGGGCGGTCTGCGCACCGACGAGCACGCGCGGGTGCTCCGCGCCGATGACAGTGTGGTCGCCGGCTTGTACGCCGTCGGTAACGCATCCGCGGCGGTGATGGGCCGCAGCTATGCGGGCGCGGGGGCGACCATCGGCCCGGCCATGACGTTCGGTTATGTCGCCGCCCGGCACATGGCCGACACGACCCCGGAGGCGGCCGGCCGGTCGACCTCTGCCGAACCCGGCTCAGCCATCGATTCACCCGGAACTTCAAGGAGGTAACCGACAATGAAGATTTCCCTGTTCTACGAATTCCCGTTGCCCCGACCGTGGTCGGAGGACGACGAACACCAGCTGTTCCAGCACGGCCTCACCGAGGTCGAGGCGGCCGACAAGGCGGGTTTCTCCACGGTGTGGCTCACCGAGCACCACTTCCTCGAGGAGTACTGCCATTCGACGGCGCCGGAGATGTTCCTGGCCGCGGCGAGCCAGCGCACCGACAACATCCGGCTGGGTTTCGGGGTCATGCATCTGCTGCCGAACATCAACCCGCCGGCGCGCATCGCCGAGCGTGTCGCCACCCTCGACCACCTGTCCAACGGCCGGGTGGAATACGGCACGGGTGAGGGTTCCTCGGTGGCCGAGCTCGGCGGCTTCAACGTCGACCCGGCCGACAAGCGGGCCCAGTGGGAGGAGGCGCTCGAGGTCTCGATCCGGTGCATGACCGAGGAACCGTTCAGTGGGTTCAAGGGTGAGCACGTCGAGATGCCGGCCCGCAACGTGGTTCCCAAGCCGCTGCAGAAGCCGCATCCGCCGGTGTGGGTGGCCTGTACCCGCCCGTCGTCGGTCGAGATGGCCGCCCAGAAGGCCATCGGCGCATTGAGCTTCGCCTACACCGGACCGGAGGCACTCAAGGAGCGCGTCGACGGGTACTACCGAGATTTCGAGGAGCAGGGCACACCGATCACCCCGGCGATCAACCCGAACATCCTGGCCATCGGTGGCGATCTGTCGATGATGGTCGCAAAATCGGACGAGGAGGCGCTCGAGCGGCTCGGTACCGGCGGCGGCTTCTTCTCGTTCGGCATCATGCACTACTACCTCACCGGCATGCACACCCCCGGCCGGACCAAGGTGTGGGAGCGCTATCAGGAAGCGGTCAAAGAGGATCCGACGCTGGCCTACGGCCCGGGCCGCGGCGCGATTGGCTCACCGGACACCGTGCGGGAGTTCCTGCGAGGTTACGAGGCCAGCGGCGTGGACGAGATCATCCTGCTGCTCAACCCCCGCAGCCATGAGGGCACCATGGAATCCATCGAGATCATGGGCAACCAGATCCTGCCCGAGTTCATCGAGCGCGACGAGAAGGCGGTAGCCGAGAAGGCGAAACGGCTGGAACCGGTGATCGAGAAGGTCGAGGCGCGCCGGCAGCCCTCGGAGGCGCCGTTGTTCGACGAGACCTACGCATTCGGCGGACTGCCGACCGGACGCAACAAGTTCACCGCCGGTGAGATCCCCGAGGCGATGGCCGAGATCAACGAGGGCCGCGTCAAGGCCGCGCAGCAGGAGAAGGCAGCGCGGGAAGCCGCGGGCTGACGGTGAGCGCGTTCGACGAGCTGGTGCGCTACGACGGCAAGCATGTCGTCGTCACCGGGTGTGCATCCGGGATCGGAGCGCAGGTCGCGCACCAGCTCGGCCGGCTCGGTGCCCGTGTCACGCAGTTGGACCTGCGGGCACCGACCGAGACGTCCGGCGGCCGGTACATTCCGATGGATCTGGCCGATCCCGGGTCGGTCGCCGCCGCCGTTGCCGCGATCGAGGGCGACGTCGATGCGCTGTTCAACGTCGCCGGCGTGTCCTCGGGCATCGGGGATCCGCTGCTGGTGGTCCGGATCAACTTCCTGGGTATGCGGCAGTTCACCGAGGCGCTGATCGACCGGATGCCGGTCGGCGCAGCGATCACGAACGTGTCCTCTTTGGCGGCCTCGGGTTACCGCGAGAACGCTGACGTCACCGCAGGACTGCTGCGGACCCGATCGGTCGACGAGGGGTTGCGTTGGTGCGCCGATAATCCCGGGGCCCTCGCCGACGGCGGGTACCGGCTGTCCAAGGAGGCGGTCATCCTCTACGGCATGAGCCGGGTGGCCCACTTCGGCGCCCGGGGCATCAGGATCAACTGCACGGCACCCGGGGTCACCGAGACCCCGATCCTCGACCAACTGCGATCGGCCTACGGGCAGCAGTTCCTCGACTCGTTCACGGCCCCACTCGGCCGCGTCTCGGATGCCGGCGAGCAGGCCGCCGCTCTGGTGTTTCTCGGCAGCGGGGCCGCGGGCTACATAACCGGTCAGGTGCTGTGGACCGACGGCGGAATCCTCGCCCAGCGGTTCGCCGAAGCGCTACGCGACGCCACGGAGACCGCGCAAGCGGCGCAAGGGAACTGACGGGATCCGACTATGGCCGACAGCATGAGCGAATTCCGCCGGATGGCCGACGACGTACGCAACTGGGGTCGCTGGGGTGACGCCGACGAGATCGGCACGCTGAACTTCATCACCGCCGACAAGGTGGCCGAGGCGGCCGCGACGGTCAAACAGGGCAAGGTGATCTCGCTCGGGGGTGACTTCAGCGCCGGGGGACCGCAGGGCGCATTCAAGTTCCGGCAGAACCCGCAGCACGTCATGACCGTCGACGGCGGAGACGCCTCGACGTTGGTCGAGTACGGGCCGCAATGGTTGCGCAACGCCGTGGCCTCGGACGTCAGCGCCTTCTTCGCCGACAACCCGTTCCGCTTCAACGACGACCTCATCGTGATGCCGTTGCAGGCGGCAACCCAGTGGGACGCGCTGTCACACGTGTACTACGAGGACAAGCTCTACAACGGATTCCCGGCCGATTCGGTGACCAGCTTCGGTGCCTTTCACTGCGGCATCGAGAAGGTGGACACCAAGGGCATCACCTCGCGGGGGGTGCTGCTGGATGTGGTGGCGCATCGTGGCGCCGAGGTGTTCTGCGAACCAGGGGCGCCCATCACCCCGGCCGAACTCGACGATGTGGTCGCCGCACAGAACATCGAGATCCGTTCCGGTGACGTCGTGATCGTGCACACCGGTTGGTGGACCCGGTTCCTGCAGACCGGCGACGGCGCCGAGGCCGGCTCCGGGCTGCACTGGACGTGTGCGGCCTGGCTGCACGGGCACGAGGTGGCAGCGGTCGCCGCGGACAACCTGATGGTCGAAGACCCTGACCCGGGCAACGGCGTCGACGGAACCTTCCTGCCGATGCACATGCTGTGCCTGCGGGACATGGGCCTGATGCTCGGCGAGTACTGGGACCTGGGGCCGCTGGCGGCCGACTGTGCCGCCGACGGCGTGTACGAATTCCAGCTCGTCGCAGCGCCGCTGAAAGTGGTCGGTGCGGTCGGAGCACCTGTCAGCCCGATTGCGATCAAGTGAGTGAGCACGTGACAACCACATCTCAACCGTTCATCGTCGGCCTCGGCGGAACACTGCGCGCCAACTCGTCGACCGAGCGCGCGCTGCGCCGCTGCCTGGCCGCGGTGGAGCGACAGGGCGGGCGGACCAGATTGTTCGCCGCCGAGGAGATCGACCTGCCGATGTACGCGCCGCACGAACTCGAGCGAACCCCGCGGGCACTGGAATTGGTCAAGGCCTTGCGGGACGCCGACGCGGTGGTGGTGGGTTCGCCGGGCTACCACGGGGCGGTGTCGGGTCTGGTCAAGAACGCCCTCGACTACATCGAGGATCTGCGTGAGGATCCACGGGTCTATCTCGACAACACCCCATGGGGCTGTATCAGCTGCGCGTACGGCTGGCAGGCCGCGGTCGGCACGTTGACCCAGCTGCGCAGCATCGGGCATGCGCTGCGGGCCTGGCCGACCCCGCTGGGCGTGGCCATCAACTCCGCCGACCCGGTCTGGGCACCCTCGGGTGAGCTTGCCGACACCGATCAGGGCAAGGTGGTCGCCAATCAGCTGGAGTTGCTGGCCACTCAGTTGCTGGCGTTCGCCCAGACCACACAGGTGTCGGCGTGATCGACCAGCACCGCGTGCTGGTTGACGGCCTGGTCACCGGCTACCTGGAAGCCGGACAGGGCGACTCCGTGGTGCTGCTGCACGGTGGGGAGTTCGGAGCCAACGCGCGCATCGGGTGGGAGCGCACCATCGAGGCACTGGCCGCGCGGTACCGGGTGCTCGCGCCGGACATGCTCGGGTTCGGCGAGTCGGCCAAGGTCGTCGACTTCACCGACGGGCGCGGCATGCGGATCAGACACCTCGCCCGCTTCTGCGAGGTGGTGGGGGTCGACTCGGCGCACTTCGTCGGCAACTCGATGGGCGCCATCAACATCCTCGTCGACGCCACCTCGGAAGCGCCTGTCCTGCCGGTGCGCAGCATCGTGGCCATCTGTGGCGGCGGTGAGATCCAGCGAAACGAGCATGTCAGCGCGCTCTACGACTACGACGCCACCCTCGGGGGGATGCGCAAGATCGTCACGGCCTTGTTCCACGACGCCTCCTACCCGGCCGACGAGAGCTATGTGCGACGGCGTTACGACTCGAGCATCGCGCCGGGAGCATGGGAATCGCTGGCAGCAGCACGGTTTCGCCGTCCCGGCCTGGAGCCGCCGAACACTCCGAGCAGTGCGCGCGCCTACGAGCGCATCACCGTGCCGGCCCTCGTAGTGGAGGGCGGCGCCGACAAGCTGCTCCCCAAAGGGTGGGCTGCCGAGATCGCCGGTCAGATCGAACACGGGTGCAGCGTGGTGATCGACCGTGCCGGGCACTGTCCGCAGATCGAGCAGCCCGACGTGGTCAACGCGCTGCTGTTGGATTTCTTCGAAGGGATCGGGAACGAATGACGGACGAACTGGCGGGCAAGGTCGCGATCGTCACCGGCGGCGCGTCCGGCATCGGCCGCGGTATCGCCGAGCGGTTCGCCGCGGAGGGTGCCAGCGTGGTCATCGCCGACGTCCGTGACGACCTGGGCGCCGAACTGGTGGACAAGCTGAACTCAGCCGGGCATCGGACGACGTACCGCCACACCGATGTCGGTGATCAGACGCAGGTCGGCGAGCTGGTGGCGTCGGCGGTCTCCGCATTCGGCGGGCTGCATGTGATGGTCAACAACGCCGGCATCTCCAGCCCGCTGCGCAAAGGGCTGTTCGCCGAGGACTTCGAGGAGTTCGACCGTGTCATGCGGGTCAATCTGCTCGGCGTGATGGCCGGCACCCGCGAGGCCGCCCGGCACATGGCCGACAACGGCGGGGGGTCGATCATCAATCTCGGCTCGATCGGCGGCATCCAGGCAGGCGGCGGTGTGTCGACCTATCGGGCGTCCAAGGCGGCCATCATCCACTTCAGCAAGTGCGCGGCCATCGAATTGGCGCACTACGAAGTGCGGGTGAACTGCCTGGCCCCGGGAAACATCCCCACCCCGATTCTGGCCACGTCGGCCACCGACGAGGACCGTGAACGCCTCGAGCGGTTCGAAGCTCGCATTCGTCAGCAGATGCGTGATGATCGGCCGCTGAAAAGGGAGGGGACCGCCGAGGACGTGGCCGAAGCGGCGCTGTACCTGGCGACGGCCCGGTCACGGTACGTCACGGGCACCGTGCTGCCCGTGGACGGCGGAACCGTCGCGGGCAAGGTCATCGTCCGGAAGTCCGACCGGGCGAGCGGCTGAGCGATGAACTTTTTAAAGCAGTCGATTGACTTAGCTGTTGTGACCCGGTTCACTGAAGGGGTGACGACGGCGAGAAGCGTGCGGGCAGACCGGGCGAGCACCACCCAGGAAGCGATCTTGAAGGCGGCCGAACGGCTGTACGCCGAGCACGGGGTTTTCGCCGTGTCCAACCGGCAGGTCAGCGAGGCCGCCGGGCAAGGCAACAACGCTGCGGTCGGCTATCACTTCGGCACCAAGGCGGATCTGGTGCGCGCCATCGAGCACAAGCATCGCGGTCCGATCGAGGAGCTGCGTCAGCGGCGCATCGCGGACATCGGCGGCTCGACCGACATGCGCGACTGGGTCGCCGCATTGGTCTGCCCGCTCACCGATCACCTTGCCGCGCTGGGGAACCCGACGTGGTATGCGCGGTTCGCTGCGCAGGTGATGACCGATCCGGCCTATCACAACATCATCGTCAAGGACGCCCTGTCGTCCGAGTCGCTGGTGCGGGTGCTCGACGGCATCAACGGATGCCTGCCGGAACTGCCCGCCGACGTGCGCATCGAACGCAACATCATGGGCCGGAACCTGTTGATGCACAGCTGTGCTGAACGCGAACGCCTGTTGGCGCAAGGTGCGGCGGTGGCCCGGCCGTCCTGGCAGGCCGCCGCCACCGGCCTGATCGACGCCATCATCGGTCTGTGGCATGCGCCGGTGACGGAGGTGCCCTGACGTGCGGGTCACCGTCGACCAGGACAAGTGCGTCTCCTCGGGGCAGTGCGTTCTGAACGCCGGCGAGGTCTTCGACCAACGTGACGACGATGGTGTCGTCGAACTCCTGATCGCCGAGCCCGGCCCCGAACACGCCGAGGAGACCCGAAAGGCCGCGGCCGCCTGTCCGGCCCTGGCCATCCACATCGAGGAGTGATGCATGACCGACGAGCGCTTGCGCGTGGGGGTACCGCCCCGCCGAAGGCCAGGGGGAGAGGCGAAATGACTGACGAGCGCTTGCGCGTGGGGGTACCGCCCCGCCGAAGGCCAGGGGGAGAGGCGAAATGACCGACACGCTTGCCGAAGGCAAGGTTTCCGCTGACGTCCCGGAGTATCCGATGGAGCGGGATGCGCAGTGTCCGTTCGCGCCGCCGCAACAGATGCTCGACATGAACGACCGCAAGCCGCTGTCGCGGGTGCGGATCTGGAACGGAACGACTCCGTGGCTGGTGACCGGACACGAGGTGGCCCGGGCGTTGTTCGCAGATTCCCGAGTCAGCGTCGACGACCGCCGCGAGGGCTTCCCGCACTGGAACGAGCACATGTTGGCGACCGTCGACAAGCGGCCCAGGTCGGTGTTCACCTCCGATGCCGAGGAGCACACCCGTTTCCGCCGGATGCTGTCCAAGCCGTTCACCTTCCGGCGCGTCGAGGGCCTGAGGTCGGTGATCCAGGAGGTCACCGACGAGTGCATCGACCAGATCCTCGCCGGTCCTCAGCCCGCCGACATGGTCGCCGAACTCGCCCTTCCGGTACCCACCCGCGTGATCAGCGACATGCTCGGGGTGCCCTACGAGGACCATGAGTTCTTCCAGGAACACGCCAACGCCGGTCTGGCTCGCTATGCGGCGGCCGATGCGATGCAAAAAGGCGCGATGAGTCTTCATCAGTATCTGATCAATTTGGTCGAGGAGAAGCAGGCCAACCCTGCCGAGGACGCCGTATCGGATCTGGCTGAGCGGGTCACCGCCGGCGAGATCAGCGTCAAGGAGGCTGCACAGCTCGGCACCGGATTGTTGATCGCCGGGCACGAGACCACCGCCAACATGATCGGTATCGGTATCCTCGCGCTGCTGGAGAACCCTGAACAGACTGCACTACTGCGGGATTCGAATGACCCCAAGTTCATCGCCAACGCCGTCGAAGAGCTGATGCGTTACCTGTCCATCATCCAGAACGGTCAGCGCCGAGTGGCGATCGAGGACATCGAGATCGGCGGCGAGACCATTCGGGCAGGTGAGGGCATCATCCTCGACCTGGCGCCGGCCAATTGGGACGCGCACGCCTTCCCGCACCCCGAGAAGCTGGACCTCACGCGCGATGCGGGCCAGCAGCTCGGGTTCGGCTACGGCAGGCACCAGTGCGTGGGCCAGCAGCTGGCGCGTGCCGAGCTGCAGATCGTATTCCACACCCTGCTCCGCCGTATGCCGACGATGAAGCTGGCGATCCCGTTCGACGAGGTGCCGTTCAAGCACGACCGGCTCGCCTACGGCGTCTACGAGCTCCCGGTGGCCTGGTAACCACCGCAAGACCAGCCCTACAGCCCGATTGGAGTACCAACGATGTCCACCCCTACAGCCACACCGTCACCCGCCGCGACACCTTCACCCGCTCAACCCCCGGCCTGGTATCCGCCGGAGGGGTTCGGCGCACCCAAGAACCGCCACGGCCACTCCGGCGGCGGAATCCCCGGGCTGCCCGCCGACACGACGATCTTCTCCGCGGACAACCACATCTCGGTCGCCGAAGACATCTTCTACGAACGCTTTCCCGAGGAGCTCAAGGGCGCAGCGCCGCGCATCTGGTACGAGGACGGCGCCTACATGGTCGGCATGAAGGGCAAGGCGTGGACCGGTGGTGACTTCGGTCGCGTCCTCATGCAGTACGACGACCTCGCCGGTGCGGCGTCCAACAACATCGAGGCACGCATCCGCGAACTCAAAGAGGACGGCATCGACAAGGAGCTGGCGTTTCCCAACGCCGTGCTCGCGTTGTTCCACTACCCGGACAAGTCTCTGCGCGAACGCGTCTTCCGCATCTACAACGAACACATCGCCGACCTGCAGGAGCGGTCCAGCGGGCACTTCTACGGGGTCGGGCTGATCAACTGGTGGGACCCCAAGGGCGCCCGCAGCACGCTCGAGGAACTGAAGGCGTTGGGGCTCAAGACGTTCCTGCTACCGCTGAATCCGGGTAAGGACGACGACGGCAACATCTACGACTACGGCAGCACCGCCATGGACGCGGTGTGGGACGAGATCGAAGCATCCGGTGTCCCGGTGAGCCACCACATCGGCGAGACCCCGCCCAAGACGCCGTGCCAGCACAACAGCGTCGTCGTCGGCATGATGGTCAACGTCGACTCGTTCCGCGAGCAGTTCGCCAAGTACGTGTTCTCCGGCATCCTCGATCGCCATCCCTCGCTCAGGATCGGGTGGTTCGAGGGCGGAATCGCGTGGGTGCCCACCGCGCTGCAGGACGCCGAGCACATGCTGGCGTCCTACCGGCACATGTTCAATCACCAGCTCGAGCACGACGTGCGCCACTATTGGGATCACCACATGAGCGCGTCGTTCATGGTGGACCCGCTCGGGTTGCAGTTGATCGACCACATCGGCGTGGACAACGTCATGTGGTCGTCGGACTACCCGCACAACGAAAGCACGTTCGGCTATTCCGAGAGGTCGCTGGCTTCCGTCGTCGAGACGGTCGGCCCTGAGGCGGCGGTGAAGATCGTCAGCACCAACGTGCAGAAGTTCCTGGGGCTGTGACAATGTCCGGGACTGCGTCCAGAACCGCGTCCACTGAACCTGGCGTCACCCAGATCGCCAAGACCGGGTACACCTGGCTGGACATCCCGCCCGAGCCCGATTTCGCCCGGATGCGCAGAGAAGTCGGTGCACGACTGCACGCGGCGATGGCCGAGCAGCGCATCGACGCTGTGGTCCTGCTCGGCAACGGCAACGTCACGTACGCCACCGGGATCAGCTGGCCGCTGGCAGACGCCGGGCTGTCGCATGTCGAGCGGCCGGTCGCCGTGGTTCTCGCCGGCGACGAGCATCCGCACCTGTTCCTGCCCTTTCGAGAAGGTGCGGCCATGGAGTCCGGCCTGCCCGACGACCACATGCACGGGCCGGTCTACCTCGAATTCGACGAAGGCGTCGCACAGTTCGCCACCATTCTGGCCGGCCTCATCCCGGTCGGTGCCACCGTCGCGACGGACGAGCTGACCGGGGCGATGCGGCGCGCCCGCAGTGCGCTGTTTCCCAGCGCTCCGGTGGACGCAGGCCCGGTGATCGGCGCGGCGAAACTGGTCAAGACCATCGACCAGATCGCCTGTATCCGGCGCGCCTGCCAGATCACCGAAGTGGCGGTCGGGGAGATCCAGAGGTCCCTGGCGCCCGGCGCCCGTCAGATCGACCTGTCCGCCGAATTCGTCCGGCGCACCTTCGAACTCGGCGCGACCACGAACATGTTCGATTCGATATGGCAGGTCATGCCCGCCTCGAAAGCCGAGGGAACCTGGACCACCACCGGTGATCTCGCCCTCCCGCTGCTGACCACCGAGCGGGAACTGGCGCAGGGCGACGTGCTGTGGACTGACGTGTCCATCGCCTACCACGGCTACTGCTCGGACCACGGGCGCACCTGGATCGTCGGCCAGGATCCGACTCCTGCCCAGCAGAGGCAGTTCGACAGGTGGGGACACATCGTCGACGAGGTGCTCGCGGTGACCAAGGCCGGTGCCACCTGCGGTGACCTGGGCCGAGCCGCGACCGCGGCGGCGGGCGGTGAGAAGCCGTGGCTGCCGCACTTCTATCTGGGTCACGGTATCGGGACCAGTGCTGCCGAAATGCCGATGATCGGCACGGACCTCGGTCAGAAATGGGACGACGAGTTCGCTTTCCCGGCCGGCATGTTGTTGGTGCTGGAACCGCTGGTGTGGGAGGACGGCACCGGGGGCTATCGCGGTGAGGAGATCGTGGTGGTCACCGAAGGCGGCTGGATGCCGCTGACCGCGTATCCGTACGAGCCGTATGAGGTGACCGATGGGAACTGAGATCGAGGCCGACGGCCGAGCGTTGCGCTTGAGCCGGCGCGAACGAGCGCTGGCCCAGATGGAGGCGCACGACCTCGACGCCCTGGTGCTCGGACGCCAGGCCAACGTCCGCTACATCTCCGGGGCCCCACAACTGTGGGTGGTGGGCACCCGCCCGTTCGGTCCGGTCTGCGAGTTCGTCCGGGAGACCGGAGAGATCCATCTCAACAGCACCTGGGACGAGGGCATACCTGCGGAGATCCCGCACGAGAACCTCTACGGCTTCGCGTGGAATCCGATGACGCTGGTCGGGATCCTGCAGAACATCAAGGGCGCCGAGACGTTCCGGCGCGTCGGCACCGACGCTCTGACCCCGATGTTCGCCCAGCTGCTACCGATGGCGTTCCCGAACGCGGAGCTGGTCGATGCCGAGCAGGCCTTGCAAGCAGCTCGTCGCATCAAGACACCCGAGGAAGTGGCGGCCCTGCGCAACGCTCTCGTGATCGCCGAGAAGGGCGTCGCCGCCGGTGTCGCCGCGCTGAGCGCCGGTGTCAGCGAAAAGGCCTTGGCGGGAACGATACTGGAGGCCGAGGCCGCCGGAGGGGTCAGTACCCCGGCAACGCAGGACGCCGCGTGGGTGACGTCGAAGCAGCATCCGTGGCGTCGCGCCGAGGGGGACGGCCGGGTACGCGACGGTGATCTGGTCGTGTTGTCGGCCGGAGTGCTGGCCGACGGTTATGTCGCCGAAGTGGCGCGCACGCTCGTGGTCGGCGAACCCACCGAGGCGAGCACAGCGCTCTACCGCCGCAGGGACGAGTTGTGGGACAGGCTGGTCGCGTCCTGTCGGCCCGGTGCGACCACGAGCACCTTGCTGGACGCCTATCAACAGGCAGGGGAGCAGCTGCCGGCGATGCCGGTCGCCCACGGCCTGGGTCTGGGATTCGACCCGCCGGTGGTATCGCCGGGGTTACGGGCGACCGCCGAGACCGACGTCCTCGAGGCGGGGATGGTGCTGGCGCTGACCGCCTATGTCTGGGAGCAGGGCGTCGGCGCGGTGCTCACCCGCGATGCGGTGCTGATCACCGACGACGGCGCCGAGATACTGTCGACGTTGCCGGCCTACGGCGAGGCCGTTCATGGCTGAGCGTCCGTCGCCCGAGGAGATCATCCTCTACGACAAAGACCCGAAGACCAAGATCGCGACGATCACGTTCAACCGTCCGGAGTTCCTCAACGCGCCGACCTCGATGGCCCGGCTGCGCTACGCCGACGTGCTGCGCGCAGCCAACGCCGACAACGACGTCAAGGTGGTCATCATCCGCGGCGTCGGCGACAACCTGGGCAGCGGCGCGGACCTACCGGAGTTCATGGAGGGCAACGACGATCCCGCCGTGCGGCTGGCCGAACTGCGGCTGGAGGACGACGGGGTCGGTGAGGTCACCTATCCTCCGAAAGGCACCTTCCGCAACGGTGCCACCATCAGCGCCTGGTACGCCAACTCGCAGGCCGGCAACCGTGCATTGCAGGACTTCAAGAAGATCAGCATCGTCGAGGCGAAGGGCTACTGCTACGGCTGGCATTTCTACCAGTGTGCCGATGCCGACCTGGTGATCTCCTCCGACGACGCTCTGTTCGGTCACCCGTCGTTTCGCTACCACGGGTGGGGTCCCCGGATGTGGACCTGGGTGCAGATGATGGGCCTGCGCAAGTTCCAGGAGATGGTCTTCACCGGTCGGCCGTTCACCGCCGCCGAGATGTACGACTGCAACTTCCTCAACAAGGTGGTCGCGCGCGACCAGTTGGAGGCAGAGACGCAGAAGTACGCGCTCGCCTGCGCGCGGAACCGCCCCGTGGACACGGTGTTCCAGCAGAAGATGTTCTTCGAGATCTTCAAGCAACAGCAGGGCGAGTACCTGGGTAGCCTGCTCAGCGCGTTCTTCGAGTCGATGGGTAACAGGGTGGCCAACGACAGCGACGACGACCTGGACATGTTCGAGTCGATCGACTCCGGCCTCTCTGCGGCAGTCAACGACAACGACAGCAAGTTCCCGCCCGAATTCCGGTTGAGCAAGCGCAACCGGGCCAAGGAGGACTAGACCTTCGGTGCGCCCAGAGCCTGACCCGCCTCTTGCCGGCCACGTCGTCGTCGACCTGTCCAGCGGGATTGCGGGCGCGTACTGCACGAAACTGCTCGCCGACGGTGGCGCCGAGGTGATCAAGGTCGAGCCACCCGAAGGTGACCAACTGCGCGGCTGGTCGGCATCGAGAGCCGAGATCCTCGACGGCACCGATGGTGCGCTGTTCTCGTTCTTGGCCTGCTCGAAGCGCTCCGTGATCGCCGAGCCGGACACCGACGGTGCGTTTGTCGACGCCCTGCTGGCGGGAGCGGATGCCGTCGTCTGGTCCCCGGGGCCGGGCGTGGCCGGCGACGGGCGGTTCGCGCCTGAGGCGATGCGGCGGCGTCACCCGCACCTGACGGTCACCGCGATCACCTCGTTCGGGCTCGAGGGTCCCTGGAAAGACAAGGCCGCGACCGAATTCACGCTGCAGGCCTGGTCGGGCGGGATCGTCGGTCTGGGCCGCGGGACTCCGGACCGGGCGCCGGTCTTCGTCGGCGGTCAGGTCGGCGACTACCTCGCCGGTGCCTACGCCAGCGCGGCGACGATGGCCTCCTGGATGCGTGGCGGCGCCGAGCTCGTCGATGTGTCGCGGCTCGAGACTTCCGTCCTCGGGCTGACCTACTATCCGGTCAGCTACTACGAGATGCTGGGCCGGCCCTGGCGCGACGCGCGTCGCCCGACGGTGCCGGGCATCGCCCGTGCCAAAGACGGTCTGATCGACATCGGTTGCGGCACGGCTCAGCAGTGGTTCGACCTGTGTGCGATGACCGGCCACGACGACTGGATCGACGAGGACTCGCCGCTGTCGATCACCCAACAGGCCAATGAGAAAGCCGACGAGCTCTATGCGTGGGTGAGCGAGCAGACCGTCGACGAGATCCGGGACCTGGCCACCGCTTTCCGCATCCCCAATGCCCCGGTGGCCAACGGTGCCAACGTCGAAGGGCTGGATCACTTTGTCGCCCGCCGATCGTTCGTGGTCAATCCACGCGACGGGTTCACTCAACCCACCCACCCCTACCGCATGACGCCCGCGGCGCTACGCCCTCCCGAGCCCGCGCCGCGCCTCGGCGAGCACACCGAGCACCACCGTTCGCTGCCGCGAAATAGGATTCCGGGTCGTGAATCTGGCGAAACCACAGCCCGGAATCCTATTTCGCGGCGGAGCGGCCCGCGGACGGGGTTGCCGTTCGCCGGTCTGCGGGTGATCGACATGACCACCTTCTGGGCCGGCCCGAGTTGCACCCACCTGGTGGCCATGCTCGGCGCCGACGTGATCCATGTGGAATCGACCCGCCATCCCGACGGCACCAGGCTGATCGCCGGCATCCCGGTCACCGAGGAACTCTGGTGGGAACGCTCACCGATCTTCTCGGGCCTGAACACCAACAAGCGGGGGGTGACGCTGAACCTGCAGAGCGCGGAGGGCCGCGACCTGCTCAAACGACTGATCGCCACCGCCGACGTCGTGGTGGAGAACTTCACCCCCCGGGTGCTGGAAAGCATGGGACTGACCTACGACGAGGTCAAGGCCGTCCGCCCCGACGTGATCATGGTGCGGATGCCGGGTTTCGGCCTCGACGGTCCGTGGCGCGACAACCCGGCGTTCGCCTACGTCATCGAAGCTGCCGCCGGAATCAGCTGGCTGACAGGTTATCCCGACCGCAATCCGTACGAGCCCTACTCGGTCGGCGACCCCAACGCCGGCATTCACGCCCTCAACGCTCTGCTGCTCGCGCTGGCGCACCGGCAGCGTACCGGCGAGGGCTCGATGGTGGAGGCCGCCATGGTCGACGCAGCGCTGAACGTGGCGGCCGAACAGGTCATCGAATACTCGGCATACGGCGCGGTGCTGGAACGTGCCGGCAATCGCGGTCCCGCCGCCGCGCCGCAGAACCTCTACCGCACCAACGAGATCGATGAGTTCGGCCGCGCTGACAGCTGGGCGGCGATTGCGGTGGCCACCGACGCGCAATGGTGTGGTCTGTGCGATGCGCTGGGCCGACCCGAGTGGATGGTGACCGGCGAGCTGGCCACAGCGGTCGAGCGGCACGCGCACCACGACCTGATCGACCGGCATCTGTCCAGCTGGTGCGCCGATCGCACCGGCGACGAGATCGTATCTGCCCTCTGGGCACACGACGTGCCGGTGGCCAAGGTGCTCCAGCCGCACCGCCAGACCGAACTCGCGCAGCTGCGGTCGCGGAATTTCTTCGAGCCGGTCGGGCACCCGGTCAATCCGACCTCGCTCCACAGTACGTTGCCGTTTCGCTTCTCCGGAGGCCCGGACCGGGTGCACACCACGCCTGCCCCACTTCTGGGCCAGCACAACCGCGAACTGCTCCGGGAGATCGGGCTCAACGACGCCGACGTCGATCGGCTCGAAGCCGAAGGCGTCATCGGAAGCTCGCCGGCCCGCTAGCCTCAGAATCCATGACGATCGCGTCGACGGTGGCACCGAGGCCGCCGGTGGTTGGTACTTCCATCCGCAGACGGGCGAAGCCGCCCTCGGCCCGGGGTGAGGGTCACACGTCCGGGGTCGGGTCTCCCAGCTTGCGGCGGACGGCACCCCAGGGATCGGCGTACTGCCCCGGCTGCTTCCAGTAGGCCCCGCGGCGCTTCAGCAGCGCCCGCACCAGCGGTGCCAGCGCAGTGAGCACATACCTGGACGGCCCGGCCTGCGCGCGTGACTCGTCGAGCATGTCCTGCCACGAATAGTGCTGGAACTGCAGCGCTTCCTGAGCTCGGGCGGTGTCCATCCAGTCGGTGACGAACCAGTCGTCGTCGCTGTTGGGGTCGCCCTTGCGGCCGGGCACCAAGCCGCCCTTGAGGCCGCGGGACTCGGCCAGCGCCTTGCCGACCTCACCCTGGACCCGTCGGTGGGAGTCGTCTCCGGCGATCAGCAGGATCTCACCCACCACGTCTGCGGTCGTAGCGGCGGCGAACGCCCATGCGACGTCGCGAACGTCGACGCTGTGCAATCTGCCGTCGGTGGGCAGCAGGCTCTCGAAGTACAGCGCGTCGGAGGAGAACGGGATCGCCTTGGGATCGGTGCTGAGGACCCCGCCGAGTCGCAGCACCACCCACGGGAGCGACGACGCCCGCACAATCTCCTCGGCCTGCGCCTTGTGGGCGCTGTAGAGGTCGGAGTGCTTCAACGGCATGTCCGCTGTCACCGGTCCGGTTGCGCGGTGCGGATTCCGTGAACCGAAGACAGCATTGCTGGACGCCTGCACGAACCGCGGGGGTTCGGGCTGTCCCTCGGCGATCTTCACCAGGGTCGCGGTGGCGTCGACATTGACTTTCCGGGCCAGCGACCGGTTCTTGTAGATCCCCGGAGGAATGATCGCGGCCAGGTGGATGATGACCTCGGGGGCCACGTCGGCGACCAACTCCGCGGTCTGCTCGGCGTCGGTGAGGTCGACCCACCGTGCCGTGACTCCGGAGGGTAGTGCCGCCTGCGCCTCGCGGTTGGCGGGGCTGCCCAAGTCGGCGACGACGACGGTGCGCCCGAGCTCGGCCAGTCGTCGCACCGTGGCCGATCCGACCAGCCCGAACCCCCCGGTGACAAGCACCGTACCCGGCATCAACGCCCCCTAGCTGCGGATATGACATTCTCCAAATCTGAGAGTAGCATATCCATCTACCATGTCCGACGAGCCGGCCGAGACGGCCAAATGGGATCCCGGTTTCACCCGTCAGATCACCAGCTGGGTGGGGCCGGTCATCAAACGATACTTCCGTGCGGAAGTCCGTGGCATGGACGCCCTGCCCGCCGCCGGCGGTGCGCTCGTCGTGTCGAACCACTCGGGCGGCATGCTCACCCCTGACGTGCTGGTTTTCGCGCCGCAGTTCTACGGACACTTCGGCTTCGACCGGCCGCTCTACACCCTGGCGCACTACGGCGTGTTCGTGGGTCCGCTCGGCGACTACCTGCGGAAGGCGGGCGTGATCGAGGCCAGCCGGGAGAACGCGGCAGCGGCATTGCGATCGGGTGCGGTGGTGCTGGTGTTTCCGGGTGGTGACTACGACTCCTACCGTCCGACGATGACGGCGAACGTCGTGGATTTCAACGGCCGCACCGGATATGTGCGTACCGCCGTCGAATCCGGTGTGCCCATCGTGCCGATGGTGTCCATCGGTGCGCAGGAAACCCAGCTCTTCCTGGCCCGCGGCGCCTCGCTCGCACGCCGCCTCGGCCTGACCCGCGCGCGAATGGAGATTCTGCCCGTCAGTGTCGGCTTTCCGTTTGGGCTCTCGCTGATCGTCCCACCCAACCTCCCGCTGCCGGCCAAGATCGTGACCCGCGTCCTGGAGCCGATCGACGTGGTCGCCGAGTTCGGCGAGAACCCCGACGTCGACGAGGTCGACGGGCACGTGCGCGCGGTCATGCAGGCGGCGCTCGACGATCTGGCTCGCAACCGCCGTTTTCCGATTCTGGGCTGAGCATGGCGGATGCCCGGGCGTTGTTCCGCACGCTGTGGCGTGCCCGGCTCATCGCGCCGATGCGCCCGGACCGATACCTGCGCATGGGGATGGCGATGCGTCGTGCCGGCCTGACCGCCACAGTGGGCTTCGCCGCCGCGGCCCAGCGCTGCCCCGACCGCGCGGGCCTGATCGACGAACGCGGCACATTGACCTGGAGGCAGCTCGACGACCGTTGTGACGCACTCGGTGTCGCACTGCAGCAGAAGAATTCGCACTCCGGCCTACCGGCGACGGTGGCGGTGATGTGCCGAAACCATCGCTGTTTCATCGAGGCGCTGGTCGGCGCCAACCGCATCGGTGCCGATGTCGTGTTGTTGAACACGTCGTTCGCCGGGCCCGCCATGGCAGAGGTGATCGAGCGGGAGAGCGCCGGCAGGCCGATCACCGTGATCTATGACGAGGAGTTCACCGACACCGTCGAGCGGGCGCTGCGCGACATTCCGAACGCCACGCGGATACTGGCCTGGGCCGACGGAACCGACGTAACCGGCAGCGCCACCGCCACAGTCGACTCGCTCATCGAGGCTCACCTCGGCAGGCGTCCGGAGTCCGCCGGCCGCCGTAGCGACGTGATCCTGCTGACCTCCGGCACCACCGGAGCGCCGAAAGGCGCCAAACGATCTGCCGGCAGCGGCGGCGCCGGCGACCTCAAGGCAGTCCTGGACCGCACCCCGTGGCGCGCCGAGGAGCCGATCGTCATCGCCGCGCCGATGTTTCACGCCTGGGGCTTCTCGCAGCTGCTGTTCGCCGCGCTGCTGGCCTGCCCGATCGTCACCCGCCGCAGGTTCGATCCGGAGGCCACGCTGGCGCTGATCGACCGGCACCGGGCCACCGGTCTGGCCGTGGTGCCGGTCATGTTCGACCGCATCATGGACCTACCCGACGACGTACGAAACCGATACAGCGCCAAGTCGCTTCGATTCGCCACCGCGTCGGGCTCCCGGATGCGCCCCGATGTGGTCACCGCGTTCATGGACCAGTTCGGCGACGTGATCTACAACAACTACAACGCCACCGAAGCGGGCATGATCGCCACCGCCACCCCCGCAGACCTGCGCGCGGCGCCGGACACCGCGGGCCGACCCGCCGACGGTACCGAGCTGCGCATCCTCTCCGCCGACCACCGGGAGGTGGCCGACGGAGAGGTCGGCCAGATCTTCGTGCGCAGCTCGACGCTGTTCGACGGATACACCTCGGGTGCCACCAAGGACTTCCACGACGGTTTCATGGCCTCGGGGGACATGGGATACCTCGACGCGGCCGGCAGGCTGTTCGTGGTCGGTCGCGACGACGAGATGATCGTCTCCGGCGGGGAGAACGTCTATCCCATCGAGGTGGAGAAGATCCTCACCGCCCATCCGGGCGTGGCCGAAGCGGCGGTGCTCGGTGTGGACGACGAGCAGTACGGCCAGCGGCTCGCCGCGTTCGTGGTACTCGACAAGGGGGCGTCCGTCGAGGTGGACGACCTCAAGCAGCACGTCCGTGACAACCTCGCCAATTACAAGGTGCCACGCGACATCACACTGCTGCCCGCGTTGCCGCGCGGCAGCACCGGCAAGATCCTCCGCAAAGAGTTGCGAAGCCGGCCAGGTTAGCTCTCGGCCGGCGCCGGAGCCATCGCCGAATCCACGACGCCGGGGATCGGTAGTCCGCAGACGCGACGTAATTCTGCGAACGCGTGGACCATTGCGTCGGTGGCCTCGTGCGGATCGTCGAAGGTGGCATCGTCGGACAACACCGCGATGTCGACCTGATCGACATAGCTCCACACTGTCATGTTGAACGCACTGCCCGCCGAAAGCACACCCACCGAGTAGATCTCGGTGACCGGTGCCCCGCCGATGTGTCCCCGCCGTCGGGGGCCGGGCACGTTGGACACCGCGACGTTCATCAACCGGTTGTGATCGGCGCGCTTGGCCTGCAGGCGGAACAGCGTCGGCGCGAGCGGCGGGGGCAGGTACTCGAGCATGCGGCCCTGCAGGGCCGGCCCGAGCAGGTCGTTGTCCTCCTTGGCCCTGGCGGTCGCCAGCGACGTCAGCCTCACCCGTTGCATGGCGTCGTCGACGTGCACCGGCAGCGAGACCATCATCCCGCCGATTTCGTTGCCCGTGACCCGCTCCGCGGATTTGTCGATCGCGACCGGGACCGTCGCCAGGATGGGGCGGTCGGCCCGCCCGTCGTGACGCAACAACAACTCGCGCAGTCCACCGGCGGCCACGGCCAGCACGACGTCGTTGAATGTCACGCCCAGGTGCTTGGCGGTCTCCTTGACCTCGGCCAGCGACAGCGACGCCGTCGCGAACGTGCGGACCGGCGACACGACGTGGTTGAGAAACGTGGGCGGGGCATTGAAGGGTCTGGCCAGATCCGGATGAGCGCGGCGTTGGCGGGACCGCCGTCGTAACCGAGTGAAGCCCCGCGCCGCGTCGGCCACGAGTCCGGGTAACCCGGCGATGTTCCGAAAGTGGTCCAGCTGAGCTTCTTTGAGTAGTTCCCCGTCGGACGGTGCCTCACAGCCGGCCGGAGGATCATCGCGTTCGTCCTGCTCGTCGCCGGACAGATCCATCAGCCGGGCAAGCAGATTGGCCGACGCCACCCCGTCGGCGAGGGTGTGGTGCACCTTCCCGATCAGGGCGAACCGCTGGTCGGCCATTCCCTCGGCGAAGTGGAATTCCCACAACGGCTTGGTGCGGTCCAGCGGCGTGCTGGCGATCTCGCCGATCAGCCGGTCGAGTTCACGGCGACCGCCTGGGGCGGGCACCCGGACCCGACGCAGGTGATAGTCCAGGTCCACCGGACAGTCCTGCAACCACATCGGGTGATGCAGGTGCCATGGTATGTCGACCAGCCGGTAGCGCAACGGGTCCAGCAGATGCAGCCGGCGCGCGACCGTGCGGTGGAACGCGTCGAATCCGTACGGGGCTCTGTCCTCGTCGGCGTAACCCGACGCATCGAGTATCGCGACTTTCAGCGTATGGGTGTGCAGGTTCGGGGTCTCGCTGTACAACAGCATGGCGTCCATGCCGTTGAGCCGCTTCATGGACAGACATGCAACCACCCGAACGCCATGATCACTGCGGATTCGGCGGAATGCCTCAGCCGCCGAGGATGTTCAACGCATCGGGGGTCTTCACGTCGACGGACGCCGCCGCGTAGCGCTGTGCCCAGTGCTGCGGGGAGGGCTACGCCGACGTCGTCACTTCAGGCAGCTGCCGCCGTCCACCGGCAATGTCACACCGGTGATGAAGCGCGCCTCGTCGGAGGCGAGGAACAACACCGCGTTGGCGATGTCCTCCGGCTCCACCCAGCCGATCGGCAGGGTGTGCATGAGCTGGCCGACCACCTTCATGTCGTCCGGACCCGGGTTCTCCAGATCGGGACGGAACAGCTTCATCGTCGGTTCGTTCATGAACAGCGGGGTGTTCACGTTGGTCGGGTGCACCGAGTTCACCCGGATGTTCTGCGCCCCGAGCTCGACGGCGAAGGTGCGCATCAAGCCGACCACACCGTGCTTGGCGGCAACGTAGTGCCCGGTGTGCGGGTACGCCTTCAGGCCGCCGACCGAGCTGGTCAGGATGATGGAACCGCCGTTGCCTCCGGCAAGGATGTGCGGCACACCGGCTTTCACCGTTTTCCACACCCCGGACAGGTTCACCCCGATCATGTCGTCCCAGTCGGGTTCACCGGTCTTGTCGAGCGTCTGACCGCCGTTGCCGATACCGGCGTTGGCGACGATGATGTCGAGCTTGCCGAACTCCTCGACACCGGCGTCGACGGCAGCCTTGAGCGCGTCGTAGTCACGAACGTCGACCTCTGCGGTGTGGATGCGGCCACCGGCGTTCTTGACCATATCCGCGGTCTCGGCCAGGTCCTCCGGTGAGGACAAGGGGATCAGCACACTGTCGATCTGCCTGCAGATGTCGACGGCGATGATGTCGGCGCCCTCCTGGGCCATGCGCACAGCGTGCGCCCGTCCCTGACCGCGCGCCGCGCCGGTGATGAACGCGACCTTGCCTTCTACCCGTCCTGCCATGATGTGTGGTCCTTCTGATCGATGTGATGGTTGAACGTCAGGAAATGAAGGTGGGCATGGCTTCCCAGCCCCGCACGGCGGTGGTCTGCGACGGCGCGGCGTTCGCCCAGTCGACATCCCACTCCGGGAACCGCTTGAGGATCTCCTCGAGCGCGATGCGGCCTTCGAGTCGGGCCAGCGCATTGCCCATGCAGAAGTGGGTTCCAGCACCGAATGTCATGTGCGAGCGCTGTTCCCGGTGGATGTCGAAGACGTCGCCATCGGGCGCGAAACGGCGGTGGTCCCGGTTGGCGGCGCCCACGAGCATCAACATTGCCGAGCCCTCGGGCACCGTCTGTCCGTAGTAGGAGACGTCTCGACTGACATAGCGCGCGATCTGCAGCGCCGGAGGCTCCCAGCGCAGGATCTCTTCGATCGCCTGCGGAATGAGGTCGGGGTTCTCGGCGAGCTCGCGTCGCTGGTCGGGGAAGTCGGCCAACGTCTTGCCGGCCCACCCGATCAGGCGGGTGGTGGTCTCGGCCCCCGCGGTGGCGACCACCGTCAGATACATCAGCAGTTCATCACGGCGCAGCCGCCGCACCGTCCCCGTCTCGTCGGTGAACTCGGCGGTCAGCAGGTCGGTCATGATGTCGTCGGAGGGATGCTCGGCGCGGTAGTCGATGAACTCGGCGAACACCTCACCGGTCGCCAGCAGGTCGACCTGCTCGTTCATCAACGTCGCCTCGCCGTGGTCGGCGACGCGGCGCTGATGCTCTTCGGGAATGCCGAGCAGCATGCCGATCACGCGCATGGGCATCTGTTCACCGAGGTCGTTGACGAAGTCGAAGCGCCCGGACCCCACGAGCGGATCCAGGCAGCGTGCGGTGAACTCGCGGATCTGCGGTTCCAGTGCCAGCACCTTGCGCGGGGTGAACATGCGCGACAGCAGATTACGGTGGATGTTGTGGATCGGCGGATCCTCGAAGATCAAGGTGCCGGGCGGGATCTCCATGCCGGACTTGATGATCTCGAGAAGCGCCCCGCGCCCCGAGATGAAGGTGTCGTGATCGATGACGGCCTTGTTGACATCGTCGAAACGGCTCAAGGCATAGAAGTCGTGCTTGTCGTTGTAGTACAACGGCGCTTCTTCGCGTATCCGGGCGAACACCGGATAGGGGTTCATGTTCAGTTCGACGCTGTACGGGTCGTAATACAGGTCGTCGACCGTCGAGGCGCCCGGTAGGTCGGAGTTCTCGGCGCTGATCGTCACAGGTGTCCTCTCGCTGGACCGGTCTTGGCGTAAGACATCAGCCTACGATTTGTCTCACAACTCTGGCACCGTGGCCATGTGCGTGTCAATGCCCGACTCTTCTGAGGCGAGTGCAACTCTTGGAAAAGAAGAATGGTCTTCTCGAATGCGGAAGTCGTGTCAACGGCGTGGTACGCGACGCCCCATGGGGCGCGCAAGCGTTAACAGGATTCTAGCGAGCGGAGAGCGAGATTCTTGCCTATTCGGCGGCGAAACCGTGGGAGCAGAAGTCCCACACCTCGTCGGCTGTGATCGGATGGGCAGCTCCGTCTTCGCCGTCGCTGCTCGACTGCGCGACGAACATCACCGTCTGCATGGTCATGGCTGCCATCCGCTTGGGATTGATGCTGTCGCGCAGCTGGCCCGCGGCGCTGGCCTCTTCCATCAGCTCGGTGAGCAGCGCGAGCAGCGGGGCGTGGGCCACCTTGACCTCGGACGGGTGAGACACCAGCAGTCGTGGGGCGAAATCGGTGAACAGCGGACGCTTGGCCGATGGGTCCGGGCGAGACGACTCGAACAGCAGCTTGACGGCCACTTCGAGGCGTTCCAGCGGGTCGGCCTGGCTCGCCGTCGCGGCCCGAATCTGGTCCGCGGACCGACTCAGGGCATCCTCGAACAGGGCGAGCAGGAGCTCGTGCTTGCCGTCGAACTGCAGGTAGAAGCTGCGCAACGACTGTCGGGACCGGTCGACGACTTCCTGGACGGTGAAGTCGGTGCTGCCCTTCTCGATGATGATTGCCTGCGCAGCGTCGAGGAAGCGCTGCACACGCTGAGCTGCCCGCAGTTTGGCGGTTTTGATGGAACGCTCGACCGCCCTCTGCTTCCAGGCGGGCTCTTCGCTGGGACTTGTCACCGGCGACTCGACTGTAGGCCGACTGGGGAGAACATGAACTGACTGTACCGGAGAACGCCTTGCCATAGCGGTCCTCGACCCCCTCTCGGCCCACGTGTCAGAGATTGTAACTTCCTCATCTTGAGAATAGTATTCTCATTTTCGAGATAACAGAAGGGCCTCGTGGATAGTCGGACGTGACACGGTTCAACTCAACCGTTGTGCTCGCACCGGCATTCCCGTGCGGCCCGCTGCGCCATCCGTGGTACCCGCCCATGCCGTCCGTAACCCCGTCTGGAGAACGCCCCCGTGTACATCGAATACGACGTCGCCGACAGGATCGCGACCATCACGCTCAATCGTCCCGAGGCGGCCAACGCCCAGAACCCCGAGTTGCTCGACGAACTCGATGCGGCGTGGACCCGCGCGGCCGCGGACAGCGAGGTGTCGGTGATCGTCCTGCGGGCCAACGGCAAACACTTCTCCGCCGGACACGACCTCAAAGGCGGCGGGCCGGTGCCGGACAAGATCACGCTCGAGTTCATCATCGAGCACGAGGCCAAACGCTATCTCGAGTACACCCTGAGATGGCGCAACGTCCCCAAGCCGTCGATTGCCGCCGTGCAGGGCCGGTGCATCTCGGGCGGACTGCTGCTGTGCTGGCCGTGCGACCTGATCATCGCTGCTGATGATGCGCAGTTCTCCGACCCGGTGGTGTTGATGGGCATCGGCGGCGTCGAATACCACGGGCACACCTGGGAACTGGGCCCCCGAAAGGCCAAGGAGATCCTGTTCACCGGGCGGGCGATGACTGCCGAGGAGGTGCTGAGCACCGGCATGGTCAACCGGGTGGTGCCGCGAGACGAACTCCACACCGAGACCCGGGCGTTGGCCGAACAGATCGCCAAGATGCCCCCCTTCGCCCTGCGACAGGCCAAACGGGCGGTCAACCAGACCCTGGACGTGCAAGGCTTCTACGCCGCCATCCAGTCGGTCTTCGACGTGCACCAGACAGGGCACGGCAACGCGCTGTCAGTCGGTGGCTGGCCGGTCCTGGTGGACCTGGCGCAGATGAAGGCCGCCAACAGCAGCTAGATGCTCACGGAAGGCGTCAGAGGACGGCCAGGCGGGGCGCCGAACCGCGCGCCCGCAGGCCGGCACCGGCTCTGCGAGCCAATTCCCTTGAGCTGCCCAGCAACCCGTCGAGGACCAGCGCGCGTTTGACATGATGCTGCAGCGCGTGTTCTTCGGTGAAGCCGGTACCGCCGAGCACCTGCTGGCAGTGTTTGGCGGCCGTCAGCGCCGCCTTGCCGGCGGCGGCCTTGGCCAGCATCGCGGTGAGGTCGGGGCTCTCGATCCCGGGTAGACGCAGTGTCGCCTCGGCGCCTTCGACGGCGACCAATGTCTCGGCCAGCCGGTGGCGGACGGCCTGGAAGCCGGCGATCGGTTTGCCGAACTGCGTCCGGTCCAGCGCGTGCTGACGCGCCAGGGTGAGCATGGCCCGTGCGGACCCGACCAGCCACCAACCGGCCGCCCGGCGCGCTTCGCCCAACCGCATCGTCTGCCCGTCGGGCACACGATGGATCGGCAGCCCACCCAGGGTCGGGTCCTCGACCGGTGAACGGCTCCACACCACCCAGTCCCCGCCGGCATAAGGCATCGGCGGAGTACCGCCGGGTACACCGCCGATGGTCTCCAGGATGACATCATTGAGAATCGATGCGTGCGAACCTGTTTCGCCGAGGAGTCGGAAAACCAGCGGTATCGCCTGGTCGGGTACGTCGGCCAGCATCTCGGCCCAGCCCAGCTCGGCCAGTGCGGCATCCAGTTCGGCGCCCGAATGGCTCAGCATCGTCTTGCGCAACGCGTCTTCGAGCAGGTCGAGTTCGAGAGTCTCGGCGTCGCGGTCGGTCATCGTCATTCCTTCCCGAGGTCGAGCAACCGGCGCGCGATGATGTTGCGCTGCACTTCGGCGGTACCGCCGTAGATGGTGGCGGCGCGCGAATACAGGAACTCGGTGCGCCATTCGTCGTCGTCGAGCTCGATCGTGCCCGGTCGTAGGTCGCGCACAGTGTCGTAGAGCAGTTGCTCGGCACCGGCCAGCAAGACCTTGTCGACCGAGGTGTCGGGCCCCAGCTTCATGCCGTCGGCCAGTCGCTGCTGGGTGACCAGTGAGCGGCACCGCAGGGTGTGCAGCGCCAGGTAGACCTCGCCGAGCTCGGAGTCCACACTCTGACCCTGACCCTTGACATCCTCGATCAGCTCGTCGAATCGCGAGTACAGGTAGGCGATGCGCTGCCAGAAGCATGTCGAGCGTTCGTAGGGCAGCAGATCCATGGCGAGCTGCCAGCCGTCTCCCGGATTGCCCAGCATCCTGTTCGCGTCGACGACGACGTCGTCGAAGTAGACCTCGCAGAATTCGTCGACGCCGTGCATGGTGCGTAACGGGCGCACCGTGATGCCCGGGGTGTCGAGGTCGACGAAGAACGCCGTGATCGCCTGGTGATCGGGTGTGCCCGCGTCGCCGGTGCGGGTGAGCAGGACGCACCGGTGCGAGTACTGGGCGAAGCTCGTCCAGACCTTCTGCCCGTTGATGACCCACCTGCCGTCCTTCTCGACGGCTCGGGTGGTCAACGAGGCCAGGTCGCTACCCGAACCCGGCTCGGAAAAGCCCTGGCACCACTGTTCGTCGCCGCTCAGCAGGCGCGGCACCATCTCGGCGGCCAGCTCCGGTGAGGCGTAGTCGATCATCGTCGGTGCCAACACCTCGAGCATCGAATACGGTCCCGGCTCGGCCAGTCGGCAGCCGACGACCTCCTCGCCCACGATGGCGCGCAACACCGCAGGCCCGCCGAGCCCTCCCGCATGCTCGGGCCAGCCGTAGCGGCTCCATCCGCCGTCGTAGAGCGCGCGTTGCACCCGGGCGAACTGCCGGAGGTGGCCCTCGAGGCTGTGGTCGTCGGGGGGAGTGAGGTCATTGTCACCGAGCCAGGCCTGCAGTGCGGCCCGGAATGCGGCGGGCTCGAACAGGTCCGTCATCCTGCTTCGGGCCTTCCGATGGCGTGCGGACGACCCGAGTCGTGATCGCCGCTGCGGCGGATGAACGTCATCGCGCGGGTCTTCAACCGCCAGCCGGCATCGGTGCGGACGTAGGTGTCGTTGTAATAGCCGATGCGCATGTCATGTTGGGAGTGCTCGATGAAACACAGCGGCTGGGTGCCGGTCGCGCTGTCCGGGTCCGCGGGGTCGAGTTCGACCAGTGACGTGCCGGTCATGAACAACCCTTTGGGCGCGGCCTCGACCAGTTCCGGGAAGCGTGCGAGCGTGTAGGTCGAGCCGAAGGCGCTGTAGGTCCCGTCCGGTGTGAACACCGACATCAGCCCATCGGTGTCACCCTGGGTGATCGTGACCGCGTATTTGGCGAGGAGCTGTTGGATCTCGACCAGGTCCGCGGTGCGTGAGGGGTCAGTTGGCACAGTCATTCTTGAAGACCTTACCGCCCTTCATTACAAAAATGACATTCTGTGTAACGGTAATGTCCGACAGCGGGTCACCGGGAACCGCGATGATGTCGGCCAGGCATCCTTCGGCGAGGCGGCCGAGCTCGGGCTTGTCGATCAGGTCGGCGGCCACGATTGTCGCTGCGCGCAACACCGCCGCGGGCGGCATGCCCCACTCGACGAGGGTGACGAGTTCGTCGGCATTCCTGCCGTGCGGGATGGCCGGCGCGTCGGTGCCGACAGCGATCTTGACCCCGGCTTCATACGCGGCTTTGATCGACGTCTCGGCTTTCGGAAACATCTCGGCGGCCTTGTCCTGCAGTACTTTCGGCGCCTTGGAGACATCCATCGCCTGCGCCAGGCGCCTGGTCGTCACCAGGAAGCGGTCGTGGTCGACCAGCATCTGGATCGCTTCGTCGTCCATCAGGAATCCGTGTTCGATGCAGTCGATGCCGCAGGCCACCGCATGTTTGACCGCTTCGGCGCCGTGGGTGTGCGCCGCCACCTTGAGTCCGCGGCGGTGCGCCTCGTCGACGATCACCCGCAGCTCTTCGTCCGAATAGTGCTGGGCGCCCGCCTCACCGGTCAGCGACATCACCCCGCCCGAGCAACACACCTTGATCAGCTGCGCGCCATGCTTGATCTGGTAACGCACCGCTTTGCGGATCTCGTCGACGCCGTTGGCGATGCCCTCTTCGACGGTCAACTCGAGCACTCCGGGCATGAACGCCGCGAACATCGTCGGGTCGAGATGCCCGCCTGTCGGCGTGATCGCATGCCCGGCCGGAATCACCCGCGGTCCGTCGATCCAGCCCGCGTCGATCGCCCTGCTCAGCGCGACGTCGAGCAGGTAGCCACCGGTCTTGACGAACAAGCCGAGATTTCGCACCGTGGTGAAACCCGCACGTAGGGTGCGTCGTGCGTTGCCGACCGCTCGCAGCACCCTGGTGGCCGGATCGTCCTGGACCTGGGACAGGCCGGGGTTCTCTCCCCGGCCGCCCATCAGCAGGTTGACCTCCATGTCCATCAGCCCGGGCAGCAGAATCGCGTCACCCAGATCGAGAACATCCCCTTCGTCGGCGGAGCCGACAGGACCAGCCTGAGCCGTGCCGCCGATACCCACGATGCGGCCGTCGTCGACGGTGATGACACCGGGCCGGATGATCTCGCCGGCGTCGACGTCGAGCAGACCCGCGGCCTTGAGGGTCAAGCGCACTAGACCACCGGCTCCTTGACGAGCTGGATGTAGGCCGCGCCGCTGTCGAGCACCCGCGGCTGCTTCCACACCTCCACCGGAAAGCTCACCATCACGATCGACTGTCCCAGATGGACGAGCGCCTTGGCATCGTCGGGCATGCCCTTGAGGGGAAAGCGCGCGTCGACGTAGACCATGATGTCCTCGAGGCGGGCCATGCCGGCATCGTAAAGCTCCTGCATCTCGTCCATCGACGAATTGAGCCGCTTCTGATAGCGCTCTTCCTCGGTGGGCAGGCACCAGTCGCTGAACCGCTCGAGATCGGCGAATTCCTCTGGCAACTTAGGCATTTACTTCGTCCTTCGTCGTGGCTTTGTGGCCGGCAGCGGCGTGGTCGGCCGACGAACCGTTACCGTTGAGGCCCGCCTTGTACGCGTCCACGTACTTGTGGGCGGTGTGGTGCAGGTGGCGGAGCAGGACCTCCTGGTCGCACAGTGGGAAGTCGAGAACGGCGCGCGTGCCGATCTGGGTCTGGGTGGCCTCCAACGTATTGGCGTCCTGGAACGCGTACTCCTTGAATGTCACCGCGGCGAGTTCCTGGGAGAGGCGTTCACGCAGATTCTTCGGCGGCACGAAATACAGGTTGGCCTCGAAGATGTGGGTGTCCACCCCGGTGGGCCAGTAGTTGTAGGTCAGATACCAGCCCGGCACCCAGAACAGCAGCGTGAAGTTCGGGAAGAACTCGAACGAGTCCTGGCCCCAGGTCTTGTGGCGGCCCGGGTTGATCGCCGGCGGCAGCTCGTCGGGCAGGATTCCCTTGATCGCGGGCCGGTCCCACGGCCCGAACAGGCCGCTGTGCAGGATCCGCTCGATGGGCTTGACCATGTTCAGATCCTTCGGCGGGCTCATCCCGCCCCACGACGAGATCATCGAGTGGTCACCCTTGATGTCGTAATGCAGTGCCTCGAAGCCGAATTTGGCCAGCTTCTCGGCTTCCGCCTTCTCGGCCTGCTTCATGTGCAGGATCGGCGCGTGGTAGAACTCGACGAACGCGTCGATGAACAGTTTCCAGTTCGATTTGACCTCGGCGCGATAGCTGTAGTGCTCGGTCATCTCGTGGAAGGGATAGCCTTTCAGGCCCTGGCCGAACTCGCCCAGATACTCCTCCAGCGAGACCGCGTCGTCATCGAAGTTGACGAAGATGAACCCCTCCCACACCTCGCACCGCACCGGCTTGAGCGGGTAGTCGGCCTTGTCGACGTCGAAGAACTCCTGCTCCTGCTGGATGAACGTCAGGTTGCCCTGCAGGTCGTAGCGCCAGGCGTGGTACTTGCACACGAACTGGCGGCAGCTCCCGGACACCTCTTCGCCGGGGTAGTCGTTCCAGACCAGCTTGTTGCCACGGTGGCGGCACAGGTTGTAGAACGCGCGGATCTGCTCACCGTCGTTGACGATGATGATCGACGTGCCCGGGCCGACCGAGGGCAGCTCGCGGGTGATGTAGCGGCCCTTCTTGGGGATCAGCTCGACCCGGCCCATCTGAAGCCAGGTCTTGCGGAAAATGGCCTGCTGCTCCAGCTTCCACTGTTCCGGGTCGATGGAGTCCTCGTAGTTGACCGGGCCCGTGCCGAGCTCGGGCCAATTCTCGGTCCAGCTGCCGACATCCGGCTTCTTGAAAAATGCCACGGGTGTCTACCTCTCCTGATCGGGCTCTACGCCGAAGGTGTTGATCGCCATGGCCAGCGAGCCATAGCAGCCGATTGTGAAGACCAGATCCATCAGCTGGCGTTCGTCGAGATGGGCGGACAGCGTCGTCCAGGTCGTGTCGGAGACGTTGGTGTCTCGCTGCAGTTCGTCGACGGCCGCGATGATCGCGGCGTCGAGCTCGTTCGGTGCCTCACCGCGCTCGATTCCGGCGATCACCTCGTCGGTGAGTCCGGCGTCGCGGGCCATGGCGACATGGTGGCGCCACTCGTACTCGCACTTCGTCACGTGCGCGACGCGCAGGACGGCCAGCTCGCGCAGCCGCTCGGGCAGCGTCGAGCCGTAAAGCAGGTGGAAGTTGAACCGCAGGAAGCCGCGCGCCAGCTTCGGGTGACGCATCAGCGTCGCGACCAGATTCCCGGTCGACTCGGGGTTGCGGCGATCAGCGGGCATCAGGCCGGACAGTGCCTGGTCAACGGTGTCGTCCCACTGATCCGCAGGCAATGGAGCCACTCGCACCGCCGTACTCCTCTCGCTCACGAGAATCAGATTCTCATATTCGACCAACAGGTTTTCATTTTTCGGTCGGAACGTCAACGGTGCCGGGTGGGAACGGCGCCGGCGACGTCTCCGTCGGAGGCGGGACGTGCCAGCCAGATAGCTCCAGAACCGTCTTCGGACGTTGATTCTCGCCTGTGGAGAAGATAGTTTCCTCAGTAGGAGAACAGCGCGGTCGTTAGTCTGCGCCCGGGTCGCGCAGACGGGAGGAGCTTCGCCATGCACAGGGACGACATGATTCTGATCAGCGTCGACGATCACATCGTCGAACCGCCGGACATGTTCAAGAACCACCTGCCGAAGAAGTACCTGGATGAGGCGCCGCGGTTGGTGCACAACGAGGACGGTTCCGACACGTGGCAGTTCCGCGACGTGGTGATCCCCAACGTGGCGCTCAACGCCGTCGCGGGCCGGCCCAAGGAGGAGTACGGCCTGGAGCCGCAGGGGCTCGACGAGATCCGCCCCGGCTGTTGGCAGGTCGACGAGCGGGTCAAGGACATGAATGCTGGCGGCATCCTCGGCTCGATGTGCTTTCCGTCGTTCCCGGGTTTCGCCGGTCGGCTGTTCGCCACCGAGGATCCGGAGTTCAGCCTGGCGCTGGTGCAGGCCTACAACGACTGGCACGTCGAGGAGTGGTGCGGGGCGTATCCGGCGCGGTTCATCCCGATGACGTTGCCGGTGATCTGGGACCCGGTCGCGTGTGCCGCCGAGATCCGGCGCAACGCCGAACGGGGTGTGCACTCGCTGACCTTCTCGGAGAATCCCTCGGCCATGGGCTATCCCAGCTTCCACGACTTCGACTACTGGAAGCCGATGTGGGACGCGCTGGTCGACACCGACACCGTGCTCAACGTGCACATCGGGTCCTCGGGCCGGTTGGCGATCACCGCTCCGGACGCGCCGATGGACGTGATGATCACGCTGCAGCCGATGAACATCGTCCAGGCTGCCGCCGACCTGTTGTGGTCCAAGCCCATCAAGGCCTATCCCGACCTGAAGATCGCATTGTCCGAAGGCGGCACCGGGTGGATCCCGTACTTCCTTGAGCGTGTGGACCGCACGTATGAGATGCACTCGACCTGGACCGGGCAGGACTTCGGGGGCAAGCTGCCCAGCGAGGTGTTCCGGGATCACTTCCTGACCTGTTTCATCGCCGATCCGGTTGGCGTGTCCACCCGCCATTCCATCGGCATCGACAACATCTGCTGGGAAGCCGACTACCCGCACAGCGACTCGATGTGGCCGGGCGCGCCCGAGCAACTCGACGAGGTGTTCACCACCAACAACGTGCCTGACGACGAGATCAACAGGATGACCTTCGAGAACGCCATGCGCTGGTATCACTGGGACCCGTTCAGCCACATCGCCCGCGAGCAAGCCACCGTGGGCGCGCTGCGCAAAGCGGCCGAAGGGCACGACGTGTCGATCCAGGCGTTGTCTCATCGGGAGAAGACCGGCGCCTCTTTCGCCGACTTCGCGGCCAGCGCCAAAGAACTGACCGGCAACAAGGATTGACGCGCTGAGCGCAGAGCGAAAAGGGGAGACGACGATGCCGGAAGGCATGAGTTTCGAGTTGACCGAGGATCAGCAGTTGATCCGCAAATCCGTGGCCGAGTTGGCGGGCAAGTTCGACGACCACTACTGGATGCAGAAGGATCAGGACCACGAGTTCCCGCAGGAGTTCTACGACGCCATCGCCGGCGGCGGGTGGCTCGGCATGACCATCCCCGAGCAGTACGGTGGCCATGGGCTGGGCATCACCGAGGCCACCCTGCTGCTCGAGGAGGTCGCCCGTTCAGGTGGGGCGATGAACGCCGCGAGCGCGATCCACCTCTCGATCTTCGGCATGCAGCCCGTCGTCAAGCACGGATCCGACGAACTCAAGGCCCGCACGCTGCCCCGCATCGTCGACGGCGACCTGCACGTGTGCTTCGGCGTCACCGAACCCGGCGCCGGGCTGGACACCAGCCGCATCACCACCTCGGCCAAGCGGGAAGGGGATCACTACCGGGTCAACGGCCGCAAGGTCTGGATCTCCAAAGCGGTCGAATCCGAGAAGATCCTGCTGCTCACCCGGACCACACCGTATGACCAGGTCACCAAGAAGACCGACGGCATGACGCTGTTCCTGACCGACATCGACCGCGATCACGTCGACGTCCGCCCGATCAACAAGATGGGCCGCAACGCGGTGAGCTCCAACGAGGTCTTCATCGACGACCTGATGGTGCCCGTCGAGGACCGGGTCGGCGAGGAAGGCCAGGGGTTCAAGTACATCCTGGACGGGCTGAACCCGGAACGCATGCTCATCGCCGCCGAGGCGCTGGGCATCGGCCGGGTGGCGCTGGAGAAGGCCGTCAAGTACGGCAACGAGCGGCACGTGTTCAACCGCCCCATCGGGATGAACCAGGGATTGCAGTTCCCCCTGGCCGACTCGCTGGCCCGCCTGGATGCCGCCGAACTCGTGCTGCGCAAGGCGACCTGGCTCTACGACAACGGAAAACCGTGCGGACGCGAGGCCAACACCGCCAAGTATCTGTGCGCCGAAGCAGGTTTCGGGGCGGCCGACCGTGCGTTGCAGTTGCACGGCGGCATGGGCTACTCCGAGGAGTACCACGTGTCGCGCTACTTCCGGGAATCACGGTTGATGAAGATCGCGCCGGTGAGTCAGGAGATGGTGCTGAATTTCCTGGGCGAGCACGTGCTCGGCCTGCCCCGGAGCTACTGAAGTGGGTGACGTGGCGTCCGCCGCGGCGTGCTACCCCACCGGGCAAATGCGGCCGGTCGACGGCGGAATGGTTATGTAGTCATTCATGACAGTCTCGGAAAGAGATGAGCGGCCTACCGGACCGTTGTCCGGAATCACCGTGGTGACGCTGGAACAAGCCGTGTCGGCTCCGATGTGCACTCGCGTGCTGTCGGATTTCGGGGCACGGGTGATCAAGGTCGAGAACCCCAAGGGCGGTGACTTCGCCCGCCACTACGACGACGTCGTGCTGGGCCCCGGCGGGCTCGCCGCGCACTTCGTGTGGTGCAACCGCAACAAGGAGTCGGTCGCGATCGACCTGAAGTCCGCCGAGGGTCTTGAGTTGTTGCACCGGCTGCTCGATGGTGCGGACGTGCTGGTGTCCAACCTCGCGCCGGGATCGACCGGACGCCTGGGCATCACCGCGGCCGACTTGGCCGAACGGCATCCCGGGGTGATCGCCGTCGAGATCGACGGCTACGGGCCGGGCGGGCCACTGTCGCACAAACGTGCGTATGACCTGCTGATCCAGGCCGAGTCGGGCACCTGCGCGGTGACCGGGCAGGCCGGCGCGCCCGCCAAACCCGGCCCGCCGGTGGCCGATGTGTCCTCCGGTTTGTACTCCGCCCTGTCCATCCTGGCGCTGCTGTATGCCCGGGATACCGGCCGCCGCCCCGGTGGCGGCGGCGTCGCGGTCAGCCTGTTCGACACGATGATGGACGTGATGGGCTATCAGCTGACCTACACCCAACACTCCGGCGTCGACCAGCAACCTCTGGGAATGAGTTCTCCCGCGGTCGCCCCGTACGGCTCGTATGCCACCGCAGATGACCAGATCGTGGTTCTCGGCACCACCAACGACAACGAGTGGCAGCGGCTGGCCCGAGAAATATTGCAGCGCAACGATTTGGCCGACGATCCGCGCTTTGGCGCCAACTCCGGGCGGGTCGCCCACCGAGCCGAACTCGACGAAGCCATCGGCGCCTGGTGCGGCCGGCACGACCTCGCCGAGATCCAGCGCACCGCTGATGCCGCGGGGATCGGCAACTCGCGATACAACGTGCCCAGTGAGGTGGTGGCTCATCCCCAGCTCACCGCCCGCGACCGGTGGCGCGAGGTCCAGACTTCCCGCGGCCCGATCCAGGCGCTGCTGCCGCCTCCCGTGATCGACGGCTTCGAACCTCCGATGGGTCCGGTTCCGGCGCTCGGGCAGCACACCGACGCCGTGCTCACCGAATTCGGAGTCGCGCCCGCCGAGCTCGATTCGCTGCGGGAACGCGGTGTGATCGGGACGCCCCGATGACCGCGTCGGAGCCCGCGCTGCTGTGCCGCGACGACGACAGGGTGCGAACCCTCACGCTCAACCGACCGCACCGTCGAAACGCGATCGACGCCCGACTGTGGGAGGAACTCGCCGATGCACTGCGCGCCGCGGCGCGTGACGATCTCGGGGCCCTGGTGATCACCGGTGCCGGAGGCGCATTCTGCTCGGGCGCCGACGTCGGAACGGGCGAGACCATCCATCCGCGGCACAAGATGCGCCGGCTCAGCGAGGTCGCTCTGGCGCTGCACGAACTTGCGGTCCCCACCATCGCAAAGGTCACCGGTGTGGCCGTCGGCGCGGGCTGGAACCTGGCATTGGGCTGCGACCTGGTGGTGGCCACCCCCGAGTCGCGCTTTTGTCAGATTTTCGCCAGACGCGGGCTGTCGATGGACCTCGGTGGGTCGTGGCTGCTACCCAAGTTGGTCGGTCTGCAACAGGCCAAGCGGCTGGTGCTGCTGGCGGACATGATCGACGCCGCAGAGGCGCATTCGATGGGGCTGGTCACCTGGGTCAAGTACGCCGAGGAGATCGACGCCTTCGTCGCCGACCTGGCGCGGCGGCTGGCGCAGGGACCGTCTTTCGCGCTGGCGCAGAGCAAGGCTCTGCTCAACGACGGTGCGTGTACGACGCTGCCGCAGGCGCTGGCCAACGAGGCACGCGCGCAACCCGGTAATTTCGCGACCGAGGACTCGACGGAGGCGTACGCCGCGTTCGCCGACAAGCGCGACCCGGTGTTCACCGGACAGTGGTCGCCACACCTGAACACGAAGGAGTAGACATGCGTGACACGGTGATCGTCGAGGCGGTCCGCACCCCCATCGGCAAGCGCAACGGCGGCCTGGCGGACATGCACGCCGCCGACCTGTCGGCGGTGGTGCTCAACGCGTTGGTGGAGCGGGCGGGCGTCGACCCGAGCATCATCGACGATGTGGTCTGGGGCTGTGTGTCTCAGGTCGGCGACCAGTCCAGCAACATCGGTCGTTTCTCGGTGCTGGCAGCGGGATGGCCCGAGAGCGTTCCGGGTACCACCGTCAACCGCGCATGCGGGTCCAGTCAGCAGGCGCTGGATTTCGCGGTGACTTCGGTGATGTCGGGACAACAGGATGTGGTGGTTGCCGGGGGAGTCGAGGTGATGAGCCGGGTGCCGCTCGGCGCGGCGCGTGCCACCGGTATGCCGTACGGACCGAGAGTGCTTGCCCGTTACGGAGATTTCTCGTTCAACCAGGGCATCTCGGCCGAACTGATCGCGCAGAAGTGGGGGTTGTCTCGCACCCGGCTCGACGACTTTTCGGCCCGCTCGCACGAACTCGCCGCCGCCGCCCAGGACGCCGGCGCGTTCGACGCCCAGATCCACCCCGTGTTGACCGACGCCGGCCCAATGTCCGCTGACGAAGGCATCCGTCGCGGCACGACCGCCGACAAGCTGGCCGGTCTCAAACCGGCGTTCAAGGACGACGGTGTGATCCACGCCGGCAACTCGTCGCAGATCTCCGACGGTGCGGCTGCGCTGCTGATCATGGCCGAAGACAACGCGCTGTCGCTGGGGTTGACTCCGATCGCACGCTACCGTGCCGGGGCGGTCACCGGTGCGGATCCCGTGCTGATGCTGACCGGTCCGATCCCGGCCACCGAGAAAATTCTGCACAAGTCGGGTGTGAGCCTGGACGAGGTCGGGGTGTACGAGGTCAACGAAGCCTTCGCCCCGGTGCCGCTGGCGTGGCTGGCCGAGACCGGCGCCGACGAAGCGCGGCTCAACCCGCTCGGTGGGGCGATCGCGCTGGGCCACCCGCTCGGTGCATCCGGTGCCGTGCTGATGACGCGCATGATCAACCACATGCGGGACAACGACATTCGTTACGGGCTGCAGACCATGTGTGAGGGCGGCGGCACCGCGAACGCCACGCTGGTCGAGCTGATCGCCTGACCGGGAGAAGCACGTGCGTAGAGACCTGTTCACCGAGGACCACGAGGCGTTCCGTGAGTTGGCGCGCGACTTCGTCGAGAAGGAGGTCGTGCCCGACTACCCGCTGTGGGAGAAGGGCGGCCGGATGCCGCGCGAGGTGTTCGAGCACATGGGTTCGCTCGGCATGCTCGGCATGGCGATCCCCGAGCAGTACGGCGGCGGTGGCGAACCCGACTACCGCTACAACGTGGTGCTGCAGGAGGAAGCCGCCCGGGCGCTGGTGACGTTGTCGACCGTGCGCACCCAGCTGGAGGTGATCCTGCCGTACTTCCTGCACTACGCCAACGCCGAACAGCGCGAACGATGGTTCCCGGGATTGGCGGCGGGCACATTGCTCACCGCGATCGCGATGACCGAGCCCGGTACCGGCTCCGATCTGGCGGGCATGCGCACCACCGCCGTGCGCGACGGAGACGGCTTCGTCGTCAACGGCGCCAAGACGTTCATCACCGGCGGTATGCAGGCCGACCTGGTGGTGGTCGTGGCCCGTACGTCGACCGATCCGGACAACCGTCGCAAGGGGCTGACGTTGCTGGTCGTCGAGGACGATATGGCGGGCTTCACCCGAGGACGCGAACTGGAGAAGATGGGCTGCAAGGTGCAGGACACCGCCGAACTGTCGTTCGTCGATGTCCGGGTGCCGGCGGCCAACGTCCTGGGTGAGGTCGACGAGGCGTTCGGCTACCTGGGGCACAACCTCGCCCAGGAGCGGTTGACGGTGGCCGTCGGATCCGTGGCCCAGGCGCGCTCGGCGATCACCGCGGCCATCGACTACACCCGCAACCGCACGGCGTTCGGCACGCCGGTGGCATCGTTCCAGAACACCAAGTTCGAGCTGGCGGCCTGCTCGACGGAGGTGGAGGCCGCCCAGGCGATGCTCGACCGTGCGGTGGCGCTGCACGTGGAGGGGGAGCTCTCCGGGGCGGACGCCGCCCGGGTGAAGCTGTTCTGCACCGAGATGCAACAGCGGGTCGTCGATCGGTGCCTGCAGCTGTTCGGCGGCTACGGCTACATGATGGAGTATCCGATCGCCAGGCTGTACACCGACGCGCGCGTCGCCCGGATCTATGCAGGCACCAGCGAGGTGATGAAGGTGATCATCGCCAAGTCTCTGGGTCTGTGACGTCGGCTGAGGATGTAATGCGAATGGCGCACCACGCCAGCCGAATACGTCGCCGCGGGCTCGACTCCCGACCGGTTTGACAGCGCTGACCTGCAGCATTACACGTGTCAATAAATTTGTTAACTGAGACCCTTGTCACAACGCTCGAACCTACCTACTGTGTGTTCACTAGGTTGGATTGTGCCGAAGGAGTCATGTGTCAGCCCCCGAGCCCGCCACCGCCCTGGAGACGCCGAGGCGGCCTTATGCGGCCCTTCTCGCCAAAGGTGAGGATCGTCGGCAGCGCATCCTCGGCGTGGCCGAGCGGCTCCTGGCCCGCAATGGATGGCGGAACACCTCGCTCGCGCAGATCGCCAAGGAGGCCGGCGTCACCCCGGCCGGACTGCTGCACCATTTCGAGTCGAAGGAGCAGTTGCTCAACGCGGTGCTCGACGCGCGCGACGCCGATGACGACGCGCACGCTGATTACCGCAGCGGCGACCTGATCATCGAGCTGAGCCGGGTGCCGGAACGGTTCCAGCGCGCACCCGAACTGGTCGGCACCTTCATGGTTCTCCTGGCGGAGAACATCGCTCCTGACGCTCCTCTGCACGACCGTCTGCACAAGCGCTACCGCGACGCCGCCGACATCATCACGGCGATCATCGAACGCGGTCAGCGCAACGGTGACTATCGCAACGACTTCGACGCGGCCACCAAGGCTGTGGAGATTCTCGCCTTCATCAACGGAATGGAGACCCTATGGCTGCTCGATCCTTCAATCCCGCTGACCGAGGTATTCGAGGGGTACGCGGACTCGCTGCGTCGGGACCTGGCCCCGACAAGGCCGCAGCCCATGCCGACATGAGATACCGGCTCGACGTCGTCGCGCCGACGGTGCTCGATGCGGTTTACTCCGCCGGAGGGTGGATCTACGACCGGGTCATGGCCGGCTGGGACGTGACGGTTCTGGTGGGCAGCGGTGACAACGTCCGTCCGCTGGAGATCCTGGGGGCCGCGACGGCAGATCTCGAATCTGTCCTGGAGGAGTGGGCTGATCGCCCGCACCCGCAGACCGTTGCCGTGTCCGCGGATCTGTTCAGCCGCGACGAAAGGGTGCGCCGCGGCGTGGTCGGGGCGTTGGATCAAGGTGCCACGGAGGTCACGCTCTGGGGGCAGGCGCTGCCGGCGGAGTTGGACAGCAGCGTCGACTCGGTGGTGCATCGGCTCAGCGCCGCTGCCCGTGCCTTCAAGGCGCAGGCGCTGGGTGCGTGCGGGGTCGCCGAGCAGGGTGTCGCGCCGGTAGAGACGTTCTGCTGCGGCATGATGGCCTCGGTCGCCGCGGATCTCGTTCCGGCAAGCTGATCACCGCAGATCGATCAGAACCTTGCCGATCGCGCGGCCATCGCGCACGTGCCGCAGCGCCGCGGCAATGTCGTCCAGCGCAAATACCGCCCCGACATGAGGTTTCACCCGTTCTGAGGTGAGGAGCTCCCGCAACTCGCCCTCGTTGCGGTCGAATTCGTCGGCGGGCACATCCTGGAACTGGAACCCCACCAGCTGAACACCTTTGAGCAGAATCAGGTTCAACGGGATACGGGGGATCGCGCCCGACGCGAAACCGACGGTGACGAACCGGCCACGGCGGCGCAGCGACCGAAGAGCCGGCTCGCTGAGGGCGCCGCCGACCGGGTCGAGGACCACATCGGCTCCCTCCGGCACGTTTTCGCGGAGGGCGGCGCGCAGGTCGACTGCCGTGTGATCGAGCAGCCGCGTGGCGCCGTAACAGGCTGCGGCATCGAGTTTCTCCGCCGAGGACGCCACCGCCGTCACCCTCGCCCCGAGGGCGACCCCGAGTTGCACCGCGGCCAGCCCCACACCCCCGCCCGCTCCGAGTACGACGAGTTCGTCTCCGGACTTCACCCGTCCCACCGAGCGCAGGCTGTGATAGGCGGTGCGGTGTGCGACGCCCGCCGCCGCCGCGGTGACGTCGTCGACGCCTTCGGGGATGGGGGACAAGCTCGAGGCATCCACGACGAGGCGTTGCGCGAACGCGCCATGCATCGCGGTTCCCGTCACGCGGTCCCCGACAGCGAACCCGGTGCCGGAGGAACTGACCTCGTCCACGACGCCGGCGAACTCACTGCCCGGCACGAACGGTGTGTCCACGCTGACCTGGTAGCGGTCGGCTACCAGCAGGACATCGGGATGGTTGACCGCAGCGGTCGACACGCGCACGCCAATCTGCCCCGGTCCCGCCGGCGGCACAATGTGGTTCTCCACACGGACCACCTCCGGCGGTCCGTGTTCCCGGCAGATGGCGGCACGCATTGCCGTGCTATCCCCGGTAGTCCGTGGACTCGGCGAGGTCGGCGGCCGAGGCCATCAGTTCGGTGACGACCGGCCCGAATGCCAGCAGTTTCTCGTCGTTCCCGGCACGCTGGAAACCCTGCTCGAGGACGATGGCCAACTTCCACTTGGCAAGCACCAGGTAGTAGTCCAGGTCGTCGACCTGACGTCCCGACACGTCGGCATAGTGCGCGACCACGTCGTCGCGCGAGGGCATGCCGCGCATGTCGACATAGCCCATCTCGGAAGATCCTGGATGCGCCGTATCCGCCGGCCAGGACTGCACCATCCACGCCAGATCGAGCTTCGGGTCACCCACCGTGCCCATCTCCCAGTCGACGACCGCGGCCAGCCGGGCCGGCGCACCGTGGCGGTACATGACATTGGCGAACTGGTAGTCGCCGTGCATCAGGCCCGGGACGAAGTCGAGGGGTTTGTGGGCGCGCAGCCACGCCGTCGCGGTCTCGAGTCCCGGCAGTTCCCGGCGCTTGATTCGGTCCAGGAAGCCGATCCACCGATCCACCTGACGCTCGTGAAACCCGTCGGGCCGGCCCAGATCAGTCAACCCCCGGGCCTGCCAGTCCACGTTGGACAGCAGCGCAATACCTTCGGCCAGTTGGTAACTCAGTCCCTGCCGAGCGGTGAGGTCGCTGTCGAACGGTTCGGGCCAACGGCCGTGGGTGTCCATCGGCGACCAGCCGTCGATGAAGCCCATCAGGTAGAAGGGGCGCCCGAGGATCTCGGCGTCGGCGCAGACCGCGACCGCCTCGGTGTGCGGGACATCGGTGCCGTCGAGCGCCTCGATGATGCGCCACTCCCGCAGGATACCTTTGTCACGGTCCGGGGGCGCGCCGGGTGGAGGCATCCGCAGCACACAGCGGGCGTCGCCGCGGATGATCTCGTGGATGACGTTCTGGGTACCGCCGGACAGAAATCGGGTGTTCAGCGGCTCGCCCTTGCCCGGCAGGCCCGCGCCGTCCATCCATGCCGCCAGCCGGTGGGTGTCGAGCGGCTCGGTCACAGATTGCCCACCTCGTGTTCGAGGTAGTCGGCGAATTTGGCGTGGGCTGCTTCCCGTTTGGCCGGAATCCATTCGCTCGGCCAGGTGCCGTCGGCGGGGGTGTAATCGCGCAGCACCTGTTTGGCCACCGTGGCCTTGTGAACCTCGGTCGGGCCGTCGGCCAATCCCATCACCGCGGCGCCGGTGACCATTCCGAGGAACGGAACCTCGTTGGTCACGCCGAGCGCGCCATGGACCTGCATGGCGCGCCAGGCGATGTCGTGCAGCACGGTGGGCATGACGACCTTCACCGCGGCGATGTCTTTGCGGACCTTCTTGTAGTCGTTGTATTTGTCGATCTCCCAGGCCGTGTAGAGCACCATGAGCCGGAATTGCACCAACTGGGCGTAGGAGTCGGCGATGTAACCCTGGACGAACTGCTTGTCCGACAGGCGACTGCCTTGTGTCTGGCGGCTCAGTGCGCGCTCGCACATCATGTCCAGAGCCTTGCGGGAAAGTCCGATGGTGCGCATCGCGTGGTGTATCCGGCCACCGCCCAGCCGGGTCTGGGCGATGACGAACGCCTGCCCTTCACCGCCGAGCAGGGCCTCGCCGGGAACCCGGACGTTGTCGTAGTGGATCAGCGCGTGGCTGCCCTGCCCGGCCTGTTCCCCGTAGAGACCGATGTTGCGTTCGATCTTCACCCCGGGAGTGTCGGTGGGCACCAGGAACATCGACATCCCCTGATAGGCACTGACGTTCGGGTTCGTCACCACCATCACGATCAGGAAGGACGACGTCGCGGCGTTGGAGGAGAAGAACTTCCAGCCGTTGATGACCCAGTCGTCGCCGTCGCGGACCGCCGACGTGGTGAACATCGTGGGGTCGGCGCCGGCGTGCGGTTCGGTCATCGAATAGCAGGAGAAGAGTTCACCGTTCAGCAGGGGCTCCAGGTAGCGCTGCTTCTGTTCGGCGGTGCCGTAATGGGCGATGATCTCCGCGTTGCCGGTGTCGGGCGCCTGACAGCCGAAGATGATCGGCGCCCACTGGGACCGGCCCAGGATCTCGTTGAGCAGAGCGAGTTTGAGCTGTCCGTAGCCCTGGCCGCCCAGCTCCGCGCCCAGGTGGGTGGCCCACAGCCCGCGTCGGCGCACCTCCTGCTTCAACGGGTCGATCACCTCGCGCCGCTTGCCCTCCAGCGGCATGAACTGCTGGTGAGGGAAAGCCAGGTCAAGCGGTTCGATCTCGTCCCGCACGAACTCGTCGGCCCAGTCGAGCACCTTCTGGTACTCGGGGTCGGTCTCGAAATCCCACATGCGGCCTCCTTGCCGTCAATGGATGGTTCGGTGCGCGAAGCCGTTGATCACGGCCATGATGTCGCCGGTGACGACCGCGGCGAACGACCGGTCGCCGAAAGCGCCTGCGGCCCAGTGCCGGGCGCCTTCGCTCACCAGCGTCTGAGACAGATAGGCCAGGTGGGCGATGTCGTCCCCGGACGCCGTGCCGGCGAGCTTCCCGTCGGCGTGCGCGCGGGTGAAGAGTTCGGTGAACATGTCGGTCTCGGCGTCCGAGGCCCTTCCCTCGGCGAGGATGCGGTGCTCGTGGCGGTAGCCCTCGAGGATGGTCTCGATGATCAGATCGCGGGGATTGCGCGCCATGGACCGCTCGAAGGCGGTGAGGGCTGCGTGGAGCACCGGTTCGACCTCGTAGGGCTTGTCGAGCAGGTCGTGGATCGTGCGATGGGCCGATCGGGTGGACAGCACGCCCACTTCGAAGAGCACATCCTCCTTGCGGGGGAAATAGAAGTAGAACAGCGCTTTGGAGACCCCCGCGGCGGTGC
Organism: Mycobacterium sp. G7A2; assembly: GCF_041902445.1. Lineage (NCBI taxonomy): Bacteria > Bacillati > Actinomycetota > Actinomycetes > Mycobacteriales > Mycobacteriaceae > Mycobacterium > Mycobacterium sp. G7A2. Next base: position 2,032,000 of record NZ_CP169251.1, read on the forward strand.
AGATGTCGGCGATGGTGGTCAGCGCATACCCCTGGGTGCGCCACAGCGCCATCGCGGCCTGCACCAGCGCGCGCTTGGTCTCGCGCGACTTCGCCCGCTGAAAAGACGCGCGACGCTGACCACGGTCAGCATCGGGGTTCGTTCGGGCTGCAGCCACGTTCCGGAAATTACCGCACCGAACAGGGGCGAACAATAGTTGACCTGAGTCCAACTAATTCCGCGCTGTAGGGAGTCGTTGCTCATCCGGGTCTGCCTTCTCCACGACGTGAGCCTGGTCGACCCCGGCTCGCCGGGTCAGGTAGTCGATCTGAAGGTGAATGGCGTACAACACCAACGGAGGCAGCACGATGAAGGGGATGTTCTCCGCGATGAACTTGAACCCCAATCCGTAGGCGCCCTGCCCGATGTTCGCGAACCCTGCGCCGACCTCCGCGAGAAAGTACACGGCAGTGCTGCTCATCAGCACCGCGCAGCCTGCGAATGCCACCCAGAGGCAACGAATGCGCGATTCGGTAGGCAGCGTCGGCCGGATGAGCCGGGTCCACATGGCGAACACGGTCGCGCCGGTGCAGACGCCGACGATCTCCAAGGCGAAGATCCAGGGGTTTCCGCTGACGTAACGGGTGTCAGCCAGTGCGTACTGCCACCACAGCCATTTCCAGCCGGGATCGTCGGTCGGGGTCCATAAGCCAAGCGGGTGACCGATCAGAAATACGAGTTCGTAGCCGATCTGGCTGCACGCGGTGTACGGCAGATAGAACAATGTCAGCTCGGCAGCCTTGTCGATTCGGGTTCGATTCTCCCCGGGCGCATCCCACAACAGCACGAAAGGAAGAAGTATCACCGGGATTCCGAACATGAGGTTCGCGACGACATCCACTGTGAAGCTCGGTGGGAGGACTCCGACGCTCACGGCGATGGTCATAAGGACGAACACGGCGACGGTGAAGAGCGCAACGCCGGTGTAGATCCGTAGTCGGTGGGGTGCCCACGGCTGCGCGAACTCTGGCTCGTTGTCGAGCGCCGTCCTGTGATCGGGCATCCCTGCAACCTCCGTCGCTGCCAGTTACCAACTGCTTGTCACTCAGCGGTGCTATCGGGTTTCCGGAGTTGCGGCGGGCCCCGTGTGTGCACCACCAGGGGGCCTGAGTAGTGCCGTCGTTGACGTCGGCCGACCGGTATGGAAACCTGATACGCAAAGATGAGAATAGCATTCTCGCTCGAAGAGATCGTCGGATGGAGTGACATGGCGGAGGACCTCACGAAGGTCGACTTCTTTCGGGACAGCCGGTTGACCGATGACCCCTACACGTTCTACGAGGCCTTGCGCGAGAAGTGTCCTGTCACCAAAGAGGAGCACTACGGCGTCACGATGGTGACCGGCTGGCAGGAGGCGGTGGATGTCTACAACGACGCCGAGACGTTCTCCTCGTGCATCTCGGTGACCGGGCCGTTCCCCGGTTTTCCGGTGTCCCTGGAGGGCATGGAGGACGGAGACGTCACCGCACTGATCGAGCAGCACCGTGACGAGATCCCGTTCAGCGACCAGTTGCCGACGCTCGACCCGCCGACCCACACCAATCATCGCGCGCTGCTCATGCGGTTGATCACGCCCAAGCGTCTGAAGGAAAACGAGGACGCGATGTGGCAGCTCGCCGACGACATCCTCGACGACTTCCTCGCTCCGGGGGAAGGCGAGTTCATCAAGGGTTTCGCCGGACCGTTCACATTGCGGGTCATCGCCGACCTGCTCGGGGTACCCGAGGAGGACCGTCCGGAACTCCTCGAGCGGCTGGCACGTGGCACCCACGGAAGTGGGCTGGGTAATGCGGACAAAACACTGACCAAGACGCCGCTGGAGTACCTCTACGACGTGTTCGCCACCTACGTCGAGGACCGGCGCGCCGAGCCCCGTGACGACGTGCTCACCGGACTGGCCACGGCCAGCTTCCCCGACGGCTCGATGCCTGAGGTCGGCGACGTCGTGCGGGTCGCCACCAACGTCTTCTCCGCCGGTCAGGAGACCACGGTGCGGCTGCTGTCCACCGCGCTCAAGGTCCTCGGCGACCGGCGCGACATCCAGCAGAAGTTGCGCGCTGACCGCAGCCTGTTGCCGAACTTCATCGAAGAATGTCTGCGCATCGAGAGCCCGGTCAAAGGAGACTTCCGGTTGTCTCGCGTGCCCACCACCGTCGGTGATCAACCTCTGGGCGCGGGCTGCACCCTGATGGTCATCAACGGTGCGGCCAACCGGGATCCGCGCCGTTTCGAGGACCCCGACGACTTCGATCCGGAGCGCAAAAACGCCCGCCAGCACCTGGCTTTCGGCCGGGGCATCCACAGCTGCCCGGGGGCTCCGCTGGCTCGGGCCGAAACGCGCGTCGGGTTGGAGCGACTGCTGGACCGCACCGCCGACATTCGGATCTCGGAGACTCATCACGGCCCCGCCGAAAAACGGAACTACCAGTACATCCCGACCTACATTCTGCGCGGGCTCACCGAGCTGCACCTCGAGTTCGACCTTGCGTGAGACGGCGCGAGTGAAAGTGTGAGTGTGAGAGTCACTGTCGACGAGGACCGCTGCGCCGGACACGGCATGTGTCTGACGCTGTGTCCAGAGGTGTTCACGATGACCGAGGACGGCTGGGCCGTGGCGGATCCCGGTGACGTCCCGCCCGCGCTGCAGGACGCCGCGCACGAAGCCGTCCAGAACTGCCCGGAGCGGGCGATCCGTGAAATCGACTGATTGGAAGGGGAATCAACGTGGCCAAGGGCTATGTGATCATCACCGAGGAAATCAAGGATCCAGAGGGGATGGCCGAGTACGGCAAGCTGGCGTCGAAAACCATGGCCGGCGCGACGGTTCTGTCGATCGGACACAACCCCACGGTCATCGAGGGTGACTGGCCGGCAACACAGACCGTGCTGCTGGAGTTCGAATCCGTTGATGCGGCCATGGAGTGGTATTACTCGGACGCCTACCAGGAAGCGGTGAAGCTACGTCAGGCCGCGGCGGACTGCAACGGGGTGATTGTCTCCGGCTTCTGATGGCGTCGTCGGTCGCCGTCATTCGTCACGGATAGAGATGGCCTGCCGCGGGCACTGCCGCACCGCTTCTTTGACCTGCTGCTCGTTCTCCGGCGTCACCTCGTCCTGCAAGACGTGCAGATAGTCCTCATCGTCGAGGTCGAACACCTCCGGGATGATACCCATGCACACGCCATTGCTTTCACAGAGTCCGAAATCGACGTCGATCTTCTGTGCCATCACTTCACCACCTTCACCGGAACATGGTGGTAGCCGGCGACATTCTGCATGTTGACCCGCTCGAGACGGTCGAATGCGACGTCGAACCGGGGCATGAAGTCGAGCAGATGATCCAGGGCGATGGCCGTCTCCATGCGGGCCAGTGCCGCGCCCAGACAACTGTGGATGCCATAACCCAGTCCGAGATTCTGCGCCTGGGTGCGGTCCCGGTCGATGTCGAATGTCTCGCCGTCGTCGAAAGCACGAGGATCGCGATTGGCGGCGGCGCCCATAAGGAACACCGGCTTGTTCGCCGGAATCCGGCCGCTGGGCAATTCCACGTCCTTGAGGCTGTAACGGACGTTGTACTGCACCGGCCCCACGTAGCGCAGCAATTCTTCGACGGCCGCGGGGATCTTGCTGCGATCGTCGAGCAGCTTCTGCCACTGCTCGGGGTGACGGGCGAACTCGACCACCGCGCTGCCGACCAGCTTCGTGACCGTCTCGGCGCCGGCGCCGCCGAGCAGCGTGGTGAAGCCGGTGATCTCGATGTCGTCGAGCCGGCGCATCTCCCCGTTCTCGTCGGGAATCTGCGCGGCGATCAGCCTGCTGATCATGTCGTCCTGGGGGTTCTTGCGACGCTCCTGGACCAGGCCGTAGTAGTACATCCCAGAATCGATGTTGGCCTGCATGTTCTCGTCGTCCATCTCGATCTGGCCAGGCTTGCGATGCAAGCTGGTGTCGATCCAGTGCCGGACCTGCTGGCGAAACTCTTCGGGGACCCCGGCCATCCGGGTGATGACCTCAACCGGGAACGGTCCGGAGAAATCCTGAACGACGTCGAAATTGTCCGGGTCGGCCTCACTCAAATAGTGCTCGACGAGCTCGACGACGGTGTCCCGCTGCGACTGGATCGCCCGAGGGGTGAACGCCTTGTTCAGCAGGCTGCGCATGTGACGGTGATCGGGAGGATCCATGAAGATGATGGACTTCTGCGGAACCTCGCCTGAGCGGACCATCCCGAGATCGCAGCCGCGCGCCGACGAGAACCCGTCATGATCCTTGAACGCCGCGGCGACGTCGGCATGTCGGGTCAGCGCGTAGAAGTCCTGCTCTTCGTCGTAGTAGATCGGCGCCTCGTCGCGCATTCTGCGATAAATCTCGTAGGGATTGTCGAAGTACTCCTGGGCGACCGGGTTGAACACCAATGTGGGCTTTGTCATCAGGTCCTCCTCGGCGCGGTATGCGGAGACGGAAACGTTACGGAAGGCTGTTTCACTGTAATGGCTCCAGTATGTGACACTTGGTCTCGAAAGTCAGCTGATTGGGCAACGGCGCGGCGCGCGATCATGGCGTCACCGTCTTCAGGATTCTGTCGAATTCGCCCAGGTCATCGTTGAGGTCGCCCACCGTGTCCCGCACCACCGCGATGTCTTTGCCGATGAACTCGCCGACCGCGGCGAGGAACGCCTCGGCCGAGCCTGTCCTGGCGATCATCGAGAGCACCCGGCTCTCGGCGCTGCCGTGCGTCAGCGCGTTGAGCAGCGACGTCTCGCCGACGCCGAGCCGGGAGGCGAGCCGGACTGCTTCGGTGACCAGTCCGATCTGCGCCGCGAACAGCGTGTTGTTGACGAGCTTGACGGCCTGGCCTGTCCCGGTGGAACCGGTGTGCAGGATGGGATGGCCGTAGCTGCTCAGTACCGGGCGAGCCCGGTCCAGCGCCTCCTCGTCACCGCCGACGAACAACGTCACCGCCCCCGCGGCGATGTCGTGCGGCCCGCCGCTGACCGGCGCGTCGATGACCGCCACGTGGTGATGCCTCGTCGCGATCGACTGCGCGGTCTTCGGGCTGCCCGTGGTGTGCAGGATCAGGACAGAGTCTGGAGCCATGCGTGCCACCAGCTCACCGTCCAGGCACAGCTCCCTGACCTGGTCGTCGCTGAACACACACACCACGACGACGTCGGCGCCGGTGGCCACCGCAGTCAGGTCGGTGACCGGCTCGGCCCCCTGTTCAGCCAGCGCAGCTGCCTTCTCGCCGGTGCGCGCCAGCACCCGGACCTCGTGGCCGGCGCCGACCAGGCGGGTCACCATCGGGGTGCCCATGCGGCCCGCGCCGACGAATCCGACACGGGTCATCGTGTTGCCCTGCTCTTCGCGCAAGCGCTCATCGTGTTGCTCTGCTCTTCGCGCAAGCGCTCATCGTGTTGCTCTGCTCTTCGCGCAAGCGCTCATCGTGCTGCTCTGCTCTTCGCGCAAGCGCTCATCGGCCGTACTCCATGGCCACCAGTGCCGCGTCCGCCGCCGTGAATACCGCACCTTCGGCGGCTGACGCAGCGGCGGCGAGGCTGGCTGCGTGCCGGACGTCCTTCTGCAACAACGCCCCCGCGATCGGTGCCAGCCCTTCCAACGTGCCACCGAACATGGAGATGCTGCCCACGGCCTTGCTCGTCGCCGACCCGCGGTTGAGCACCTCGACGAGCTTGTCCCGCGCGATGCCGAGCGATTCGCCCAGCTCCAGCGTGCTCACCGCACTGCCCAGATTCGCGCTGAACAGCAGATTGTTCAAGATCTTGGTGCTCTGCCCAGCGCCGAGCGGTCCGAGATGCACAATCGGATCGGCATAGGTGGCGAACACCGGCCTGCAGCGTTCGACCACCTCCTCGTCACCACCGACCATGACCAGGAGAGTGCCCTCCTCGACGGCCGGGCCACCGCCGCTGACCGGTGCATCGATGACCGAGACACCCTGAGCGTCAGCTCTTTCGGCGATCTCGCGGCAGGTTTCGGGGTGAATGGTGCTGTGGATTGCGATGACACCGCCCTCGTTCATGCCGGCGAGCACACCGGTGTCGCCGTACAACACCTCGCGGACATCGTCGTCACCGACCACACACAGGCAGACGAGGTCGCTGGCAGCCGCCATCTCGGCGGGCGTGGCGGCTGACTTGGCAGACGTGTCCGAATACGGTTCCAAACTCGCTGCCCGGCGAGCCCACAGCGTCGTCTCGAAGCCACCCTCGGCAATCCGCCGCGCCATGGGCCCGCCTTGGCTGCCCAGTCCGATGAAACCGACTCGTATCAACTCGCCTCCACTTGCTCTCGGTCGCGGCCGCTGCCCGCGATGCATTCCTCGAGGAACGACAGCACGTTCCGGTGATATGTGTCAGCGGTTCTGCCGACACTCAGGTTGTGTCCGCTGTCGGCCATGTGATTGAGCCGCACAGCGCCCGCGAACAGACCCGTGATCGCACTCAGCGCTTGCGGCGTCGTTTCCCATACTCTTTCGTGGTCGGCGACGCTGAACTGCACCGGGACGGTCACTGTCGCGGCGATCGCCGGAAAGTCCCGACGCGCCCAGTGAGCGGTCGCCTCGGATTCGTAGGCCACCCCGGGTGCCGAGAGTGCACCGGTGAGGACTTCGGCGGGGTACAGATCGGTCGGCTGCCAGAGCAGATCGCGTAACCCCGCCGGTCGGGAGGTGACCGTGGCGTCACTGATGATCGCTTTGGCCTCGTCGGTATAACGCAGACCGGTCCCGGACAACTCCACGCCGACCACGTCGTCCGCGGCAATCGCCATCCGCAGCGCCAACTCGCAACCGGCCGAGTGGCCGAACAGGAAGTACCCCGCACCGCGGCTTCCCGTACCGAGCATCTTCACCAACGCGCCCAGCGCGGCACCCACCCGGCGGTCCGGGTCGGCGAACTCGTCCGCGTAGACCGCGGAAGATCCGTAGCCCGGCCGGTCCAGTGCGATAGCCGTGAAACCCGCTGGCGCCGCCGCGCGCAGCAGTGACAGATTCGGGTTGCCTGGGCAGTCGAAGTACGCCGAGGACGTCGCGCCGCCGTGCACCGCGACGATGACCGCCCGCGGGTCCGGCGCGGCCGCGACGAGCCCCGACATCGGAATGCCGTCGACCACGACGACGCGGCGGCGCGGAGCAGGTCCAGTCACGTGGGCTCAGGCCTCTGTCCGTAGCAGCATCACACCGCTGGGAGTCAGGCCGCCGCTGCTGACCACGGCCACGCGGGCGTTGTCCACCTGGCGCTCACCGGCCTCGCCGCGCAACTGGCTGACGGCCTCGTGGATCAGCCCCATGCCGTGGGTTCGTCCGTGAGATAGCTGGCCGCCGTGGGTGTTCAGCGGAATGACGCCGTCGCGCGCGATTGCGGCACCGCCGTCGAGGAAATCCTTGGCCTCACCGATCCCGCAGAACCCGAGGGCTTCCAGCCAGGACAGGCAATTGAACGTGAAGCCGTCATAGAGCTCGGCCACGTCGACATCATTCGGCCGCAACGACGTCCGCGTCCACAGATGAGCCGCCTGGCCCAGCACCTGCGGCTCATGGGTCAGCGTGGTCTGATCCCAGTCGGTGCGTTCGATGATCTGCGTGCCGATCGCCTCGAAGTAGACCGGAGCCCTCGGGGCGTCGGCAGCGGCATCGACAGCCGAGACGACCACCGCAACCGCGCCGTCGCAGGGGACGTCGCAGTCGTAGAGGCCGAACGGGGTGGTGATCGGCCTCGCGTTGAGATAGTCGTCCATGGACATCGGATCGCGATAGATGGCTGTGGGGTTGAGGGCCGCGTTGGCGCGCTGGTTGAGCGCGATCCAGCCCAGCGTTTCCTTCGTGGTGCCGTAGCGATGGAAATGGCGCTGCGCGTTGAGCGCCAGGGTGTGGGCCGCTGACGTGGCGCCGAACGGCGCCTGCCAGCTGTTGACCCTGGCACCTCCCGGCGGGGAGAGTTTGCCTTCCTTCATCAGCTGGTTGAAGGTGGCCTCCCACAAGGTGCGGAAGCACAGCACATGACGCGCCATACCGGTCGCGACAGCCATCACCGCGGCGATGACGGATCCACCGGGACCAAACGTGTCCATACCGCCGTTTATCCACGTCGGTCGGATGCCCAAAGCGCCCTCCAGCGCAGTGATCCCGCCCTCACCCATACCCATCGCGTCGATGGCCGGATACGTCGACAGCCCGTCGATGTCGGCCAGGGTCAACCCGGCGTCGGCGATCGCCGCCTCACTGGCTTCGATAGTCAGCGACAGGGGCGACACCATCAGCCGCCGGCCGAGTTTCGACGCGCCGATACCCGTGATGGCTGCGGTGTCCTCGAATTTCTCGGTGGTCAGCATCGGCCGTACGAACTTGGGAAAGTCCGTCGGCGCGATCTCGTCGTCCGGCAGGGGAGCGGTCTCGGATTTTGACGTCGGTCTGAACAGCGGCAGCCACACGTCGTCGTTCTGTTCGAACACGACCTCGACAACCCGGCCGAGTTCGAGCTCCTCGGGATCACAGTCGATGATGTTGGTCGTCAACCGGACCCGCGGATCTTCTTCTATTGCCACCTGTGCGACGACGTACGGCGCGGAAAGACCGGGAATCGAGAATCGGTGGTTGACCGTGAAGGCCGAGAGCACCGCGCGACCGGACACCTCGCGAGGTGCGACGTTGTGGCTGTAGCAGTACCGGCAGATCGGCTGTGGCGGATGGATGAGTGCCTTGCAGTCACCGCATCCCTGGATCCGGAGCGCCCCGTCAGCTCCTGAGGTCCAGAAGAACTCGTTGTCGAAGGTCAACTGGGGCAGGGGAAGCCGGCTCATCGGGGGCCTCTGCTCTTCATCGTTGGCTCCTCGCCCGAGGGCTCGTCGCTGCGCAAGCGCTCATCGGGTGAAACCCCATTCTGCTTCGTTGTCCTCCGTCTTCAGCTGGTCGAGATCAGGCTCTCGCAGGGGCTGGATCGGGGTTTCGTCCGGCCGACGTTCGCCGATCTCGAGGATGGCGTGCACCGGGCAGTCCAGCAGAGCGCGACGGACCGCGTCGCGATCCTGTTCGGGGATGGTGCCGTCACCGACCAGGACGGCGTATCCCCAGTCGTCGAGCGAAAAGTACTCCGGGGCGTGCTTCGCGCAGATGCCGAAGCCGTCGCACAGTGTCCGGTCGAGCTTGATCCGCAGTGGGTTGCTCACAGTGCCTCCACCTCGAAGGGGCGCAGCGCGGTGTACGGCACGCGGGGCTGGACTCCGACCCGATTCTCGAGGAGGCGGGCGACGTCGTCAGGAAACATCGCGAGCATGCTGGCGGCGATGTTGCAGGCGGCGTCGAGCGTTGCGCACGCGCCGCGGCCCCGCAAGACGACTGACCAGCGCCGCAGGCGAGCGACGTCGTCGGCGGTGGCCACCCCGTCCCGCAGCGCACAGGCGGCGGCTGCCATGGCTGCGGTGCCGTTGAAACAGGATCCGCACTGATCGGCGTTCTCTCGGTCGTAGTAGGCAAGGACCGACGCGCCGACGGCCACCGGGCACTCGTCGGTGATGACCGACACCGCGCCACAGCCGAGTCCACTGCCCACTGCATGCAACGACGCGTGGTCCATCGTCACCTGCAGGATGCGTTGGTCGAGCAGCCCGGCGAAGTAACCGCCCATCAACGCACCCCGAACCTGGTCGACGGAGATGCCGTGCAGCGCAACCAATTCTGCCGCCGAGATGCCGAACGGTATCTCGTAGAGGCCAGGTTGCCGGGTGCCACCGGTGAGCGTGGCGAGAAAGGTGCCGGGCGAGCTCGAGGTGCCTTCGCTCCGATAGGTGTCGGCGCCGTGTTGATGAACGAAAGGAAGGTTGGCCAGCGTCTCGACGTTGCTGACCACGGTGGGCAGCCCGCCGACGCCCTCTTCGAAGGGCCGAGGTGGTTTGTCGGTCGGCTTGGCTGGGCCACCGTTGATCGCCCGCACAGCGGCGGTCTCCTCACCCGCGACGTAACCGGGAGCGACGGTGAAGACGCTGACCGTGACACCACCGAGCGCTTCGATCGTCACTTCGTCGAGCGCAGACCGTACCGCCGCGGCGGCTCGCTCGTCGGAAACGTAGACATGGGCGTGACGTGCCCGGATGATGTGCGCCGCCAGGCGCAACCCGTCGAGCACGAGATGCGGGCGGTGGCGAAGCAGCCAGCGGTCCTTCACCGAAGCCGGCTCACCTTCCTCGCCGTTTGCGACGAGCACCGTGTCCACGCCGCGCAGAGACGCGGTCCGCACCGTAGACAGCTTGGTCGCCATGGGGAATGCAGCGCCTCCGCGGCCGAGCACCCCCGCCCGGGCGATGTCGTCCAGCAGTGCCGCATCGTCGGCCAGCGGGGCATAACCACCAGTGCGTCGATACTCGTCCAGTGATTCCACGGCCTGCTCGACCCGTAGCAACCGGGGTGTCAACCCCGGCCATGCGGCGACGGTCAATTCGGTGTTCATCGCCGTACTCATCTCCGACTACCCTTCCCAGCATGCGAACAGCGGTGGTGCGGATCGGCGTCGATCCCGCGGGTGAGCTGACGGCCGACCAGTTGCGGGCCGGGATGGCCGAGTTGACCGCGCTGGCCGCCGAGAGAGGAGCGAGGGTCATCGACAACGACCTGGCCGGCTTGCCGCCCAGCCGTCGCGAGGTCGAGATCCTCATGGACGGCAACGATTCGGAAGCTTTGCAGGATGTCGCGATACGACTGTGCAGCAGGGCCTTTCCCGCCCAGCCGGTGCTGGGCGTGCTGACGTTCGTCAGTCACGGCACCGATGACGACGCCCGCGGCGTGCTTGCCGGGTTCGGAGTGCCCGGCATCATCGAGCGCACCCCGGGCGACGACGGCTGGGACATCCTGACGGTCACCCTGCAGAAGGCCGACCTCGCCCGCATCCCCGAGAGCCGCATCCACACCGCGCTGGAAGCCTCGACGAACTGCGAGGTGCGCATCGTCACGGTGGATCGTTAGCACGTCATCGCCCCAGAAAATCGAGGATGGCCGGCGCTGCCTGCACCCAGGTGTCGAACATGTTGAACCGTTTGACTTTCCCCGAAGCCCGGGCTTCACCGGCGCGTTCCCACGCGTCCTCCGGCCAAGGCGGGTCGATCACGGTGGAGCCCCTGATCAGGCAGCTGACTTCCAGCGAGGTTCGCTTGGGGTGATCCAGGTCGTTCTCGCCGCCGCGGATGATCAGAGTGGGAACGGTGATGTTGTCGAACAACTCATCCTCGACGCCCGGGATGGTCTGCCCAGGCTTGGGTACGAACGCGTTGAGCCAGCGCAGCATGAGCTTGAGGAATTCGTCCGGGTCCTGAGACAGGATGCGGGTCTCGTTGTCGGGGTTTTCGGCAATGCGCTCCTGCCACTCGGCGATCTGCGCGACTGCCTTCATGCCCGCCCCGCGTACGGCCAGGATACTGGGCACGATGTAGTACGAGCCGAGGACGAACGAGCCGTAGACCCCGCCGACGATATTCCACACCACCAGCTTTCGGACGAGCTCGGGGTAGAGCATCGTCGTCAGCATCGAGTCGCGGGCTCCTCCCGAGCCGCCTGCGATGATGCACGGGCCGATCTCGAGCTTGGTGATCAACTGTTGCAGGGTCTGCGCCCGCATGTGCGATTCACTCTGGCCGTAGAACTGCACGTCGGACCTGCCGCAGTTCGGCCGGTCCCACAGCAGCACCCGGTAGCCGCCTTCGACCAGCTTCTTGGCCAGCGGCTTCAGCCCCGGAATGTCCTTGCTGAACCGTCCGCCCGGCGTCAGGACGATGAACTCGCCCTCTTTGCCGAGGATCTCGTAGACGACGTCACCGCCGTTGATCTCGATCTTCTTGTTGGGCAACTTCTCTCCGATTGTCCGGGGTGGAAGCGGTCAGGCCTGTACGACAACGTCGTTGCCGACGATTCGCACGGGATAGGTGCGGATGCTCCACTCGGGCTTGACCGCGGTTGTGCCGGTGGCGAGCTCGAAACCCCACTGGTGCCATGGGCAGAAGATGTACTCCAGGTCGCGGACCATCACCGCATCCCCGGGGACGCTTTCGTCGACGATGTTGCGGCCCCTGGCTCGCCCCGAGCACAGCGGTCCTCCCTCGTGCGGACAGTAGTTCGCTATCGCATAGAACGTGCCGTTGACGTTGTACACGCCCACCCCGTGCCGGCCGATGGGCACGAGTTTGTGTGTGCCTGGAGGGATCTCGTCGACGGTGGCGACGACGTGTTCACGTCCCTGTGCCAACCGGGGCTCACGCCCAGCTGCCAATCGGGGCTCCCGCCCAGCTGCCACCGCGGGCGCGTTGTCGTCTTCCATGTGTCAGAAGACCCGGACCTGGCCCTCGAGCGCCGGCACGGTGTCCGGCAGCTTGTAGGTCTGGATGCCGTTGCGGAACATCACCGCTTCGCGGGCGTGCTCGGGTAGGTGCTTGACCAGCCAGCGCGGGTCGTCGAAGGTCCAGTGCGGGTAATCGCTGGAGAACAGCAGGATCTTCTCGCACTCCATCAATTCGAACGCCCTGGACAATTCCGTCTTGTCCTCGGGATAGTCCAGCGGCTGTGTGGTGAATTTGATGTGGTCCTTGACGTACTCGCTGGGCTTGCGCTTGATGTCGAGCCACGACTTGCGCGCTTCGTAGAGTTTGTCCATCCGCCACATCAACGGCAGGATCCAGGTGAAGGCGTGCTCGACGAAGACGATCCGCAGATTCGGGTGCCGGTCGAAGGTGCCGTCGAAGATCAGGCTCATCACCTGATTCGCCGCCAACAACGAATAGGTGACCATGAAGTCGTGGTTGTAGCTGGGCATGCCGACCGGTGGCATGGGCAGTTCGTCGTAATGGCTACGCGACAGGTGACAGCTCACGGGGATGTCGTGCTTGGTCGCTGCGGCCCAGATCGGGTCGTACTTCGGATTGCCCCATGACGGCCTCGGCTCGGCCTTGATCAAGATCTGGCTCATGTAGGGATGGCCGGCCCACCGCTCGATCTCGGCGACACCCTCCTCGGGCTGCTGGATGGCCACACAGATCGAGCCGCGCCAACGTTCGTGCCAGTTGTTGTGGCTGTCCAGCCAATGGTTGGCCTGCCAGGCGTTCAGCGCGACCGCCATCGCGTGCTCGGCTTCCGGGATGCGGGCCGGATAGGCGGCCGGCTCGAGAATCGCGATGTCGGCGCCGGCCTCCATGATCAGCTGTTTGAAAGCGAGTTCGGGGTCGCTGCAGGCGAATTCCCCATCGGGCGGGAACGTGTCGACCCGCATTGCGTAGGAGTGCGCATAATCCGGTGCGTCGTAGTAGATCTGGTCGCCGACCTTGCGGGTCAGGAAGTACTTGCTGCGCCACGGTTCGGGGATGTATTGCGTCAGCTCGCCGCGCCGGGGCGTCGGGTGGACGTCGGAGTCGACGCACCGGACCGCGATTCGTTCGGTGGCAGGTACTCGTGGGTTGGCGGTGACGGTCATGGTGATGCCTCCTCGTCCCTCTACTGTGCCGCAGCCGAGGCGGAAATCGCCGGACTTTGGATCCCGTACAACTGCGCGGCGTTGCGCCAACACAGCTTGTCGCGTTGCTCGGCGGTGTAGGAGCTCGGCACCGACAGTTCGTTGAGCTGCCAGTGTGGATAGCTCGAGCCGTACATCACCATGTCGTCTTTGTTGGTGAACCCGGCCCATTCGCCTGCGAAGTCGACGTCACCGGGGCCGTCCAGACTTCCTTGAACGAAGTAGACGTGCCCGGGCAGATAATCGCTGGGCATCCTCGGTGCCCACGGTGTCTGCTCCAGGTGTGGGCGCCCGAAACAGTCCATGCGCCAGATGAACGGCGTGAGCAGGTCGGCCGCGCCGTCGGCCCAGACGAACTTCAAGTCGGGCATCCGCTCGAAGACGCCCTCGGCGATCATGTTCATCAGGTGGTAGAGGTAATTCAGCGCCGTGAAGCCTACGAACTGTTCATAGGTGCGGGTGAGGCCGGAGGGTGTCGGCGGCATCTGGATGCCCGAGCCGACCTCGAAGTGCACGGCCACCGGCCAGCCGGCGTCGACGGCCGCCTCCCACAGCGCCCAGTACTGCGGCTTGCCGTAAAGCTCGCGGGACTGCAAGGGGATGCCCAGCTGCACGACCCGCGGGTGATCCTTGTATTTGTCGATCTCTCGAAGCGCGCCGGCGATGTCGTCGGGATTGACCCGCAACGTGCCTCGAAACTTCTGCCCGAGTTCAGGATGCTCGAGCCAGCGGGTCACCATCATCTCGTTGTGGGCCGCGGCCAGCGCGGTGCCGAGGTGACGGTCGGGCATGATGCCGCGGGTCATCGGATGCAGGATCGCGACGTCGACGCCACGATCGGTGAACAGGTGCTTGGCGACCACATCGGGGTCCGAACCCGGGTACTGATCGTCGGGTCCCGTCGTCCGGTCGGCGTACTCACCGCCGGGGGCTCCGTACCAGTCCATCTCGTAGTCCGGGAACCCGCGGCTGCGAAAGGGCTCACGCAGGAAGTTCGTCCTCAGGTCCTTGTTGGACTGGCAGAAGATGTGCACGCTGGCGTCGATGACGGGGACCCGGACGGCAGCGTCGTCCCCGCTGCTGGTCCCGTCACTGAACTCTTTCAACAGATGCAGTCCTTCACTCTCGCGCGGCCGAGGGCGCGACCGCGGGTATCCCCCAGTGTAGATCGTTGTTCTTCGATATCAAGAATTCTGTTCTCCAGCAGACTGCTTAGCGTCTGCGCTGGTGGAGCTGGCTGCTGGTCGGTCGCTCAGCGATTCCGCCACGGAAACCGGTATGCCCTTCAGGAGAATGAAGACACCATTGACGAGAATGATATTCTCGCCAGAACGTGACGATCCCGGAGGCGCTGGATGCTGTTGGAATTCGATGCTGATCAGCGGCTGTGGCAGGAGACCGTGCGTGACGCGGTGTCCAAGCAATGCCCGGCTTCGCTGATCCGCGACATCGCGGAGAACGGTGTCGACCCGGCGCCGCTGTGGACCAGCTACCTCGAGGCGGGATGGACCGAACTGGCTGATCCGGAAAACGCCGTCGAGCTCGCGATCGTGCTCGAGGAACTGGGGCGCGCCACCGATCCGACTCCGTTCCTCGCGACGCTGACGCAGTACGCGCCCCTGGCGGGTGATCGGTTCGACCCGCAGGTCGCCGGTGCCGCGGTGCTCTCGGGTGTGACGGCCGTGCGCGACGCGCAGGGATGGGTGCTCTCCGGAACCGGCCGGTTCGTGCTCGACGGCGACCGTGCCGAGCGACTGGCCGTCGTGACGCCCGCGGGGGTGTTCTGTGTCGACCCGCAGACCGACGGCGCTACCGTCACGTCGCGCCGGGTCGAGGTGTTCGACCCGATCCTGCACGTCGCCGAGGTGTCCTTCGCCGGGGTCAAGGTCGCTGACAGCGAGCGTCTGAGCGCCGACACCGAACGGGCGCGGCACGTCGCGCTGATGGGGATGGCGATCACGATGGTCGGCGCGTGTCAGCGCATCCTCGATCTGGTTATCGAGCATGCCAAGAGCCGCCAGCAGTTCGGCGTGCTGATCGGCACGTTCCAGGCCGTCCAGCACAAGGCGACCGACATGTACGTCGCCATCGAGCGCGCCCGCGCGCTGGCCTACTTCGCTGCCCTGACCATCGCCGCCGACGATCCGCGCCGGCGCCTGGCCGCCGCGATGGCGAAAGCGTCGGCGGGAGAGTGCCAGTCCCTGGTCTTCAAACACGGCATCCAGTTGTTCGGAGCCATGGGTTTCACCTGGGAGAACGACGTGCAGTTCGCGCTGAAACGGGCGAAGGCGGGGGAGTTGCTGCTGGGCGGCGCAGCCGAGCACCGGGCGATGATCGCCGAGGAATACGGGAAGGACCTGTAGTGCAACTGGCATTCGACTCCGACGTCGAGGAGTTCCGCGCGGAGTTCTCGGCGTTCCTCGACGAGCACACCCCGAGCGCTGCGGACACACTCGAGCGGCCCCGATCTGTCTCGCACATGCCTCAGTGGGCACGTGACTTCCAACGCCTGTTGTTCGAGAACGGCTGGTTGTTGCCGGCGCAGCCGCCCGAGTTCGGTGGCCGCAACGCGACGGTGTTGCAGACCTTCGTCCACGCTGAGGAACTGTGCCGGCGCCGCATCTATCACAGCTTCAATCCGCAGGGCGTCAACATCGTCGCGGCGTCGCTGCTGACGTTCGGCACCGACGAGCAGAAGCACCAGTGGGCGGTACCGGTCCTGCGCGGGGAACGCACCGCGTCGCTGGGCATGAGTGAGCCGAGCGCCGGGTCCGACCTGGCGTCACTGCGCACCAAAGCCGTCCTGGACGGCGATCACTTCGTCGTCAACGGCCAGAAGGTGTGGACCTCGGGCGCCCACGACGCCGACTTCCTGCTGACGTTCGTGCGGACCGATCCCGATGCGCCCAAGCACAAAGGCATCAGCGTGTTGTTGATCCCGACCGACCTCGACGGAGTGGTGTGCCGCCCGTTCGCCGACATGTGCGGCATCGACAATCTCGACTTCAACGAGGTGTTCTTCACCGACGTGCGCGTGCCAGTCGAGAATCTCGTCGGCCCCCTGAACGCCGGATGGAGCGTCGCCAACGGCTCCCTCGGGCACGAACGCACGATGATGTGGCTCGGTTTCGCCGACCGAATCGCCAACGCCATCGCCGACTTCGAGGCGACCGGTCCCCTGGAGCGCGATGCCCTGGCCACCAGCATCATGGACTACGAGGCGCTGCGCCTGCTCGGATCGGTCGGTATCGCCAAGGCGGCGCGCGGCGAGGTCGACGTCGCGTCGGTGTCCATCCCCAAGCTGCTCGGCGCCGAGGCTGAGCAGCGTATCGAGGGGCTCGCGCTGGAGGCCAGTGGTCCCGACGGGTTGATTCACCCCACGACGTCGGGCCCTTATGCCCACATGAACCTCGATCACTACTTCGCGAGCTGGTTCGAGCGGTACGCACGCAGCTTCGGCGGCACCATCGCCGGCGGCACCTCGGAGATCCAGCGCAACATCATCGCCCAGCAGGTTCTGGGCCTGCCGCGTCGATAGGCAAGCCACGAAGGGAGATCGGGTGAAGGTGCAGCCGGCGGCATTCCTGCGAACCACGCTGCCGCTGGACCTCGCCGCGTTGGAGCGGCTCGACGCGGGCCGCTATCACTCCATCTGGCTGCCCGACCACATGGTGAGCTTCTGGCCGGATTCGATCTGGACACCGGAATTCACCGACCTCGCGACAGCGTCGCCGTCACCGCACCGCCACCTCGACGGCATGGCCGTCGCAGCGGCGGCCGCGGTCCTGACCGAGAACGTGCCGATCGCCACCAGCGTCGTCGACACCGTGCGGCGTCACCCCGCATCGCTGGCGCAGAGCGCGTTGACGATCGACCACCTGGCCAAGGGGCGCTTCATCCTCGGCGTGGGCAGCGGTGAGAGCGAGAACATCGAGCCCTATGGTTTCGATTTCGACCGACCGGTGAGCCGGTTCGAAGAGGCGTTGCAGGTGATCCGGCTGCTCTGGGAGAGCGACGGGCCCGTCGATTTCGACGGACGCTTCCACCGACTTCGGCATGCGCGCCTGGACACCGAGCCGTACGACGGCCGGTTCCCGCCGATCTGGATCGGCGCCAGCGGACCCCGTTCCCTGGACATCACCGGCCGATACGCCGACGGGTGGTGGCCGGCCGGGGCCTGGACACCCCAGGATTACGCCCAGAAGCTGGCGCGGGTGCGCGAATCCGCCGAGCGCGCCGGCCGCGACCCGATGGCCATCACGCCCTGCTTCATCCAGGTCTGTGTGATGGGCCGCGACGACACCGCGCTCGCCGAGATTATGAATGCGCCGCTGGTGAAGTCGTTCCTGCTGCAGGTCTCCGCGGAACTGTTGGGCTCCTACGGGTTCGATCATCCGATGGGTCACGACTGGCGCGGCTTCCACGACATCGACCCTTCGGCGCTGACCCGGGAACGGATCGTCGACTTCCTGGACCGGGTCGAGCCCGAGATGATTCTGGCCGTCGTGCCGCACGGAACGCCGAAACAGGTGGCGCGCATGGTCAAGGAATATGTCGAGGCCGGCCTTCGGGTCCCCAAGATCCTTGACTACGGGGCCATGGCCGGCCTGGACTACGCCGCTGCCTCGGCCGAGAACGTCCGAGCCGCCGAGGACGAACTGATCGCGCTGTGCGGGGGAGTCACGTGAGTGGCGGCTTGCGTGCCGACCAGATGCTCGTGCGCGCAGAAACCGAGACCGGATTGTCCGACTTCGGGGATCCGACGCTGCCGCAGCGTTTCGGCCTCGTCGTCGACCACCTCAACAGCCTCGGCTTGGACGAGGACGGGCGCCGTCGGGCCGAGGATGTCTGCCACGGTCTGCTCACCAGCCGCCTGCAGTTCTTCGAGGACCGCAATCGCTACCCCGTTGCCCGCGAGGTGATCCAAGCGCCGATGTTCGTCACCGGAGAGCCTCGCTCAGGAACCACGTTGATGCACGCGCTGATGTCCGCCGACCGGGACGCGCGCGCCCTGCGATTCTGGGAGGTGATGTATCCCTCGCCCCCACCCGGCATCGCGGACCCGGACGACCCACGTCGCGCGCGGGCCGATGCGGACTGGCGCGAGATCAACGCGCAGATGCCCAAGTGGCTGCACAGCCACCCTTACAACGACATGCTCGGCGACGGGCTGCCGGAGGACGAACGCACGTGGGCGTTCGACTTCCGGGTGCTGACCCCGACCGCGTGGTGGCGGGTACCGATGCAGACAGTTGTCGGCGGGCTGCCCACCGACGCGGCCGCGCAATACCGCATCCACAAGGCAATGTTGCAGCAGTCCCAGTACCGAAGACCGCCGAAGTACTGGGTGCTCAAGGGTTTCCACGGTTTCAGGCTGGCCGAGATGTTCGCCGCCTATCCCGACGCCAGGCTGCTCTGGCTACACCGGGATCCCGTTCAGGTTGCCGCGTCGCGCACGATGATGATGGCCGACATCCTCGAAGGCATCGTCGGGCCGGTCGACCTGAAGACCGCAGCGAAGACGCATCTCGAGCTGACCCGGACCAGTATCGCCAACACGATGGCCGACCCGCTGGTCGACGATCCGCGCATCCTGCACGTGCGCTACACCGACTTCATCGCCGACCCGGTCGGCACCGTCCGCCGCTACTACCGGTTCTGCGGTCGCGATCTCACCGGCCCCGCCGAGGCGGCGATGCGTGACTATCTGGTCCACAACAAGGGCGACCGGCACGGAAAGTTCCGCTATTCAACCACGCTGCTCACCGACATCGGCGAAGACCTCGGAGCGCTGCACGAGGAATTCCGCCCGTTCCGCGAGCGGTTCGGCGTAGAAGTCGAGACGCGTGACTGACCCGCGTCTCTCGGTGCACAGCGTCACGTTCCTGGGCGCGTCGATAGACGAAATACATGGCCACTGGCGCGATCTCGGTGTCAGCCGGCTCAGCCTGATCGCCGCGCAGCTCGACGATCCGGAGTTGACGGACATGATCACCGCAGAAGGCTACTCGGTCGAGACGGTGTTTCACCTGTTCACGACCACCGACGAATTGCACCGGCGCATCGACGACGCGGCCCGGGTCGGAGCACGTGCGGTTTACATGCTCACCGGCGGCCGCGGGGAGGCGTCGTGGGCCGAGGCGGCCGAGCGGTTCTGCTCCGCCGTGGCGCCGTGTCGCGAACACGCCGACCGAGCAGGCGTTGCACTCGCCATCGAGAACGCGTCCGGGTTGTACGCCGACCTGCACATCGCCCACACGCTCGCCGACACCGTCGAGCTGGCCGAGATGGCGGGTCTCGGCATCTGCGTGGACTTGTTCCACTGCTGGGCAGAAGCCCATCTGGACCAGCTGGTCGAACGAGCGATGCCGCGGCTGGAAATGGTTCAGCTGAGTGACTACGTCCTCGGTGACCGCGCGTTGCCGGCCCGGGCGGTACCCGGGGACGGCGCCGTGCCAGTCGAGGCATTCCTGGCGCACGCGATCGCGGCAGGCTACCGCCACGGCGTCGACCTCGAGCTGATCGGGCCACGCATCGATCAGGAGGGTGGTCTCGCCGCCGCCCGCCGGGGTTGCGAGGTGGTGTCGGAGATGCTGTCCCGCATCGAGCTGGGGCAGTGATCGTGGGGTTCGGTGAAGGTCCCGACGATGCGGCGCTCCGGCATGCGTGGACCGGCTTCTGCGCCCGCCTCGACGCGGCCGGGGAGCTGATCTTCAAAGACCACAATCCGGCTTCGGGTGTACACCGGGTCGATGCGCTGCGATTCCTCACCCAGAACCTCGGGCAGGCGTTCGACCTGGCCCTCGAGACGCGCGATACCCGGTATCCCGCCCTGCACACGTTCTGCGGGCCCAACCGCAAACTCGGCGGGGACTGCGCCGATTTCACCTATCAGCAAGCGTGGATCGACGGCAGCTCGACCTACCGGATCGTGGGTGAGCGAGGTGGCGCCCGATTCGTCAACATCACCGTGCAGGGGGCACGTCCGGACGGTCCGGGGGTGCTGCACGAACCCTTCGGCGACGTGCCGGAAGCGAACCTGTCCGCGGACCGGCTCCAGGTCACCGACGAGGGTACGCTCGAGGTGTTCCTGGGTGGTCCCGAGCGGCACGGGAACTGGCTGCCCACCACCTCGGGGTCCCGCAAGGTGTTCATCCGCCAGGGTTTCGACTCCTGGGACGAGCAGCCGGCCCGGCTGCGCATCGAGCGAGTCGACATGGAGTCGCCGCGGCCATTGCCGTCGACCGCGCAGATGCTCGAATCGATCAGCTGGGCAGGAGATTTCGTCATGGGGTTGCTGCAGGACTGGCCGGACTTCCCGTTCACCTACGGCGGTGTCGACGCCGAGCATCCGAATCGGTTCCCGGTGATGGATACCACCGACGCCGATGTCAAGCGCGGCCGCGCCGCGACGAACATGCACTGGCAGCTGGCCGGCGACGAGGCGCTGATCGTCGAGTTCGATATGCACGACGGGCTGTGGATGCTGACCAACATGGGCGTGTTCTTCAACAGCATGGATTATCTGTATCGACCGGTCAGCTATACCCCCAGCCGCACCGCCGTCGACAGCGACGGCAAGGTGCGGCTCGTTCTGGCGCACGACGATCCGGGTTGCCACAACTGGATCGACACGCAGGGTTTCGAGCGGGGCAACCTCACCTACCGGCACATGCTCGACGGGCGTCCGGCGACGTTGGCCACGCGCGTGGTGAAGCGCGCGGACCTGGCGGCCGAGCTGCCGGGAGACACCGCGACAGTCACTCCGCAGCAGCGGATCACACAGATGTGGTCGCGATTCGACGGGATCCGCCGGAGGTATGCGTCGCTCTGAGTGGCGACGAGTGTGCGTGAAATGTCTTCACTGCGCGCCGTGTCGCGCGCAGCCGCGCACTCTCGCGGAGCAAAGAGGTTCAGAGTCGGACGAGTTTGAAGGTCCAGAACTGGGTGCCGGGCGGGCCGTTGAAGCAGCCGACGTCATACTTCGAGTCGATCGTGCCGACCAAGGTGACCGCATCCCAGGAGTACGTTTCGCGGGTCGGCAGGTTGTACCCGGGGCACCGCAGGCCGTCGGGCACGTCGAAGGTGAAGGTGTAGCGGCCGTCGACCAACCACGCCTTGCTCTCGTAGTAGGCGTAGAACTTCAGGCGCGGCCGCGCGGCGACATTGATACAGTCCGGAGACTTCTCAGGGATGCAGGTCGAGATGAACCAGAACCAGGAGGCGCGGTCGTACCTGTTGGTCCACAGGTCGTAGTTGCCCAGCTGCATGCCCGCCGCGGACGAGGGCGGCGCGACAAACGTCGCTGTCGCGACAAGTGCCGACAACGCGGCCGCCAGCTTGCTGCGCATCATCGCCCACCTCCCACTGATACACCGCCTGTCATCGAACCATCTCGCGCCCAGCCACGGGCCGGAATGCGTCATCGCTCACTCGATGACGGCACGTTCCTTACGTTCTGTGATCGGCCGGGCAAGCTCCTGCTCGGTGCAGATGCGCTGCAGCTTCTCGATCGTCTCGTCGAGCCCCGGTCCCAGCGGCTTGCCCGGGGTGAACGTGGCGGGTAGGTGGCGCATGCCCTGGATGACCCCGATGGTGTCGTAGTGCACGGTCCCTTCGGGATCGCACACGTAGTCGGGCATCCGGTCGAGCACCGCGGTGAGCATCGACTTGAAGACCGTGCGGGCTACGTTAGAGCCCACACACCGGTGCACACCGATACCGAAGCTGAAGTGCCGGTTGCCTTTCCGGTCAAGAATGATTTCGTTGGGCTTTTCGAACACCGCAGGGTCGCGGTTGGCCATCGCCCACGACAGCCACAGCCGCTCGTATTGCTTGAACCGGTGCCCGTCGACCTCGACGTCCTCGGCAAAGGTCCGGCCGTCGCCGGGGGCCGGAGTGAAGAACCGCAGGAACTCCTCGGTGGCTTGGTGCAGCAGCGTGTCGCGCTCTCGACTCAGCCGCTCTCGATCGTCGGGATGTTCACCGAGCCATTCCAGGGCGTGCGCGGTGAGCGCCGTCGTGGTGTCGAACCCACCGCCGATGATCAGACCCAGGTTGCCCAGGATCTCCATGTCCGGCGCGGGTTCACCGTCGATGCGCAACTGGAGCAGGGCGTTCACCAGACCGGGCCGAGGACACTCCCGGATCGCCATCATGTTGTTGATGATGTCGATGCCCATCTCGCGGTGCTGCTCGTTGATCTTCTCGCGGTCCGGTGAGTGCTCCGGGGTGTATACCGACGCATGGGTGGGTTCGCTGTAGACGTTCCACTTCTTGAGCTCGATACCCATCATCGCCAGCGTGAACACCGCGGGCACCACGTTGGCCAGGTGATCGACGAAATCGATCCGCCCGGACTCGATGTGTTCGTCTAGTGCGGCACGGGTGATCTCGTCGATGAAAGGCTCCCACCGCTTGATCGCTGCGGGGGACAGGTAGGGGTTCAAGGCGCCACGGTAGGTGCTGTGCTCGGGTTCGTCCATCTCCAGAATGCCGCCGCGAACGACCGTGGCGCGGCTGGCCTTCGGGATCGTGATGCCCTGGTAGGGCGTCTCCCCGGAGATGTCGTGATGGTTGGACACCGCCGGGCAGCGCGCCAACTCGAACACCTCTTTGCTGCCCGCGGCCACCCAGTGCCCGTCGTAGACGTCTGTCCATGCCATCGGGCACTTGCTGTGCATCTCTTCGGTGATCTTCTCGAACTGCAGCCGATACTCAGGCGTATGCCGGTCGAAGTGATACTTCGGCTGCTTACGGCTGTCGTCGGCGGTGCCGTCTACGACGTCGTCGACACTCAAGAGTTCTGTCTCCCTTGTCATTCCTCGATCGAGATGGCTTGTTCGGGGCAGGAGTGTGCAGCCTCGCGCACTGCGTCCTCCTGGTCGGCCGGCACGACCTCGTTGACCGGCGAGGCGGTGCCGTCGATGTCGCTCAGCTCGAACGACTCCGGCGCGATCATCGAGCACAAGGTATGTCCCTGGCACCGTCCCGAATCCACGAAAACCTTCACGCGCCGTCCTCCTAGACGTGCCAGTCGTACCACTTGAGGTAGCCGCCGGCGTCCACGCGCAGCTGCATGCCGGTGACATAGCGGGCCTCGTCGGACACCAGCCACAGGATGGCATTACTGATGTCCTCGGGTTCGATGAAGTTGACCTTCATCGCCTGCTGCACACCGAACACCGGTTCGGCATCGGCGCGGGTCGGGTTGTCGAGATCGGGTCTGAACGACTTGTACATCGGCGGGCTCTGCAGCATGTCGGTGTTGCAGTTGGTCGGGTGCACGACGTTGGCGCGGATACCGCGGACAGCCAGGTTCGTCGACAGATCGTGCACGTACTGGGAGAGCAGACGTTTGGACGTCATGTAAGCCATCCCACCGGGGTCATTGCCCGGATTCGGCTTGTTGTGGGCGTCCATGAGCGCAGCGGTGGAACCGGTGGCGACGATCGACGCGCCCTCCTTGAGATGGGGTAACGCCACCTGGATGGCGTTGATGGTGCCGACCAGATTCGTGTTGATCACATCGGTCCATGCTTGCATCGGCGGATCGCCTTTCATGCCGGCTATACCGGCCTGGGCGACAACGATGTCCAACCCGCCCAGCTGCGCAATGCCCTCCTCGAGAGCCTTCTTCAGCTGCGCCGCGTCTCGGACGTCGGCCTTGGCGGTGACGATGCGCTGGCCGGTCTTCTCGACGAAGGCGGCGGTCTCGTCGAGATCGTCGGCGGTGGCCATCGGATAGCCGATGGTGTCGATGTTCTCGCACAGGTCGACCGCGATGATGTCCGCGCCTTCCTCGGCGAGCCGGACAGCATGACTGCGACCCTGGCCGCGCGCCGCGCCGGTGATGAAGGCGACCTTGCCTTGAACGCGTCCCATGTTCCTCCCGCTCCCTTTCGATGTCTCTCAGGTGTTCCGGCCGCCGTTGACGCCCAGAATCTGACCGGTGATGTAGCTGGCGTCATCGGAGATGAAGAACGAGCAGGCGGCCGCGATGTCCTCGGGTCGGCCCATCCGGCGGACCGGCGTGGCCTCGATCTGCTTGTCGGTGTCGCCCAGGAAGCCGCGCTGCTCAGCCTTGCGCAGCATGGGGGTGTCGATGAAACCCGGTGGAACCGCGTTGACCGTGATGCCCTGCGGGCCGTACTCGAGGGCCAGCGACTTGGTCAATCCGTTGACCGCCGACTTGGCCGCGACGTAAGGGGCCATGAAGGGCTGGCCCGAATGCGTGCTCGACGAGGAGATGTTGACGATACGTCCCCACCCGGCCTCGACCATGTCGGGCAGCACGGCCTGGATGCAGTGGAACGTGCCGTTCAGATTGACGTCGATGACTTTCTGCCACTCGTCGAAAGTGAGGTCGCTGAACCGTTTGAAACGATCGAGACCGGCGGCGTTGACGAGGACCGTCACGGGGCCCAGCTCGGCGCGGATGTCTTCGAGAGCAGCGTCGACGGCGGCGCGATCGGTGACGTCGGCGGCGTAGGAGAACTTCGCCTCGCCGGGGTTCAGGTCGAGGGTCGCCACCTGCAGACCGTCGTTTCGGAGACGATCGGCGATCGCCGCGCCGATGCCCGAAGCGCCCCCGGTCACCACAGCGTTCTTCACAAGCAGCCCTCACCCATCAAGAATCGTCCTTCCGAATATGAGAACCGTACTCTCGCATGACGCGGTATCGCAAGACAACGCGGGTTGGATGTTCGCACTGGTGAGACGTTTACTGCTCAACTGTCGCACGGTTTCGTGCAGGCAGCCGCCGTATGGTTCATTTCCTTGAGTTCTCCCCTCGCGAATGTATGATTCGCCGAAGATGAGAATGCAGTTTCCATCACAGTGAGGCTGCACGACGACTTCAATCACACATCCCGGGTCATTCCGGAGGAGGACGATGCAGGACACAGCCGCGATCTCGAATGATCGTCACAAGGCGAACGGTGACCGCCGCGAGGTGGCTCGGCGTCTGCTGATCGGCGGGCAGCTGCTCGAGGCCGAGCACACGTTCGCGTCGCTGAACCCTGCCACCGGCGACGTTCTCGGTTACGCGCCCGACGCGTCCGTCGCTGACGCCGAGGCGGCCATCACGGCGGCCCGGCATGCCTTCGACGAGGGAACGTGGGCGACCGACACCGCGTTGCGGATCCGCTGTCTCGAGCAGCTGCATCAGGCGCTGGTCGACCACCGGGATGAGTTCGCGGCACTGACCGTCGCCGAGGTCGGCGCCACCGAGTCGCTGTGCCAAGGCGCCCAGCTGGACGGGCCGATCGAGATCGTGCGGTACTACGCCGAGCTGGTGAAGACCTACCCGATGACCGAAGACCTCGGAAACATCGAGAGCCGCGGCATGCAGCACCACCGCTGGGTGGAGAAGGAAGCGGCCGGAGTCGTCGCAGCGATCATCGCGTACAACTATCCCAACCAGCTCGCGCTGGCCAAGTTGGCGCCGGCGTTGGCGGCCGGTTGCACCGTCGTCCTCAAGTCCGCCCCCGACACCCCGCTGGTGACCCTCGCGCTGGGCGAGTTGATCGCCAACCACACCGACATCCCGGCCGGCGTCGTCAACGTGCTCTCCGGCGCGGACCCAGCCGTCGGCGTCGCGTTGACCACGAGCCCGGACGTCGACATGGTCACCTTCACCGGGTCGACACCGACCGGCCGGGCGATCATGGCCGCGGCGAGCGACACCCTGAAGAAGGTGTTCCTCGAACTGGGCGGCAAGTCCGCCGCCATCGTCCTCGACGACGCCGATTTCAACACCGCAGCGCTGTTCTCGGCGTTCAGCATGGTCACCCATGCCGGTCAGGGGTGCGCGCTGACATCGCGACTGTTGGTGCCGGAGAAGCACAAGGACCAGATCGTCGAGTTGATCAAGAACAACTTCGGGCTGGTCCGCTACGGCGACCCCGCCGACCCGAAGACCTACATGGGCCCGCTCATCAGTGAGAAGCAGCGCGACAAGGTCGACGCGATGGTGCGTCGCGCCGTCGCGGCCGGCGCGACACTGGTCACCGGCGGCGAGAAAGTCGACCCCGGCTTCTTCTACACGCCCACTCTGCTCGCCGATGTCGAACCGGACAGCGAGATCGCCCAGGAGGAGGTCTTCGGACCCGTGCTGGTCGTCATCTCCTATACCGATGACGACGACGCGGTGCGCATCGCGAACAATTCGATCTACGGGCTGTCGGGCGCGGTGTTCGGTAGCGCCGAACGCGCCAAGGCGCTCGCTCGCCGCATCCGCACCGGCACCTTCTCGATCAACGGCGGCAACTACTTCAGCCCGGACAGCCCGTTCGGCGGCTACAAGCAGTCCGGCATCGGCCGCGAGATGGGCCGGGCCGGACTCGAAGAGTTCCTGGAGTCCAAGACGCTCGCAGAGGTGGTGGGCTGATGAGCGCTTGCGCGAAGAAGAGAGCACGCTGATGAGCGCTTGCGCGAAGAAGGAAATCGTATGAGCAGCAAGCCGCTGGACGGAATTCGCGTTCTCGAAGTCGCCATGTACGGCTTCGTGCCGTCGGCAGGCGCCGTGCTCGCCGAATGGGGCGCCGACGTGGTGAAGGTCGAGCACGCCGTCACCGGGGATCCGCAGCGCGGACTGCGTCAGACCGGTCTGCTGCGCGTCGAGGGCGACCCCAACCCGAACATCGAGCATGCCAACCGGCTCAAGCGCAGCATCGGTCTGGACATGTCGGTGCCAGAGGGCAGGGAAATGCTGCTGGAGCTGGCCCGGCGCTCCGACGTTTTCCTCACCAGTTTCCTTCCCGGTCATCGCCAGAAGTTCGGCATCGACGTCGACGACATCCGTGCGGTCAACCCGGACATCATCTACGCCCGTGGCAGCGCTCTGGGACCGCGCGGCGAAGAATCGGTCAAGGGCGGCTACGACATGACCGCGTTTTGGTGCCGGGCCGGCACGGCGCGCACCATCACCCCGCCGGACATGCCCGGCATGATCGGCCCGCCCGGTCCGGCGTACGGGGACACCATCTCGGGCACGAACCTGGCCGGCGGCATTGCCGCGGCGCTGCTCAAACGCGAACGCACCGGAGAGACTTCGGTCGTCGACGTGTCGCTGCTGGGCAGCGGTCTCTGGTCGATGGGACACACGGTGGCGCTGACGAAACACCTCGACCAACGCATGGAGGCGTTCCCACCGGGTGTGCACGGCTCGCCGATCAATCCGCTGGTCGGCCTCTATCCGACGGCCGACGACCGCTACATCTCCTTTGTGATGATGCAGCCGACCAAGTTCTGGGCCGACGTGTGCCGGCACATGGACCTGGAGGAGTTGATCGACGACCCGAGGTTCGCCACAGGTGAGTCGATCGCCGAGAACACCGAGGCGGCCACCGAGATTCTCACCGAAGCCATGAAGAAGCGCCCGCTCGTGGAGTGGAGCGAACGATTCGCAACTCTGGCAGGCCCGTGGGCCCCGGTTCAAGACACACTTCAGGCCGCCGAGGACGCACAGGTCCGCGCCAACGAATACCTGGTGCAGGCGGGCGAACTCGAGTTGGTGGCCAATCCGGTGCAGTTCGACGTCGCCGCACCGACGTCGGGGCCGGCGCCTGGATTCGCCGAACAGACCGACGAGATCCTGCTGGAGATGGGGCTGGACTGGGACCGCATCATCGAGCTCAAGACGGCCGGCGCCGTCACCTGATTCCTGTTCTGCACCACTGGAGAGATCGCATGCCATTCGTCGCGCCCGTCGGGACCCGCCGTCGTTGCGGGGGACCGTCCCAGCGGGTGCCCGGCTGCCCGAGAGGTTCGGAGTCACACGTTCGCCCATATCTCCACGAATCTCCGGCAACTGAAGAACACTTAGCCATGGCGGCGGTCAAGATCCACCGTCACGCAATGATCGGCCCCGAAGCGCGGCTGCGCTTCGAGATCACAATGGAGCACGCCCTGAACGCACCGACGGCGGTGACGACATTTCGGCAGCACGACTGCGCGCCTCAGATGGACGGCGCCGCAGCGCGCGTCATCGCTGCAGAGGACGCGCTCGACCGTTCGA
This sequence comes from Mycobacterium sp. G7A2, assembly GCF_041902445.1. NCBI lineage: Bacteria > Bacillati > Actinomycetota > Actinomycetes > Mycobacteriales > Mycobacteriaceae > Mycobacterium > Mycobacterium sp. G7A2. Next base: position 2,060,560 of record NZ_CP169251.1, read on the forward strand.
CCGATCGGCCGGGGTGGATTCGTGGGGTCGGACTCGGGCTGGATTCGGTGATGCACCAGCACAAGCCAGACATGACGTTGCTGTGCGCCAGCACAACAGCGGCCGAGCAGGGCTTTTCGCCGGCCGGTACGTCGCCTGGTGGCGTCGATGTCGCCGGGGTGCACGACTTCGAGCCCACGAGACATGAGGATCTCGGCTTCGCCGAACGGCCGGGTGGCTACCCACCGCTCGAGGCCGAGGTGACCAGCCTCGGAGCGGCGCAACCGGTCAACTTCAGCGGCGGGTTCACGGCCCACGAGGAACCTGGAGGAGCTCCCTGATGGCGGTCAAAGGTCCGGAGCGGTGGTCGACCGGGATCAGTCTGCCCAATGGGTTGTCGGGGGCGATGCAGGCTGTTGGTGGGTTTTTTGCGATGGCTCTGGATGCGGTGCGGTTTGTGTTTGTGCGGCCGTTTCAGTGGCGGGAGTTTTTGGAGCAGTGTTGGTTTGTGGCGCGGGTGTCGATGGCGCCGACGTTGTTGGTGGCGATTCCGTTCACGGTGTTGGTGTCGTTCACGTTGAACATTTTGTTGCGGGAGTTGGGGGCGGCGGATCTGTCGGGGGCGGGCGCGGCGTTCGGGGCGGTGACCCAGGTGGGTCCGTTGGTGACGGTGTTGATCGTGGCCGGAGCGGGGGCGACGGCGATGTGTGCCGATCTGGGGTCGCGCACCATTCGTGAGGAGATCGACGCGATGGAGGTGCTGGGCATCAACCCGGTGCAGCGCCTGGTGACGCCGCGGATGCTGGCGGCGGGGTTGGTGGCGTTGCTGTTGAACAGTTTGGTGGTGATCATCGGCATCCTGGGCGGGTACTTCTTCTCGATTTTCGTCCAGGACGTCAATCCGGGGGCGTTCGCGGCGGGGATCACGTTGTTGACCGGGGTGCCCGAGGTGATCATCTCCTGTGTCAAGGCCGCCCTGTTCGGGTTGATCGCCGGGCTGGTGGCCTGTTATCGGGGGTTGACGATCACCGGGGGTGGGGCCAAGGCGGTCGGTAACGCGGTCAACGAGACGGTGGTGTATGCGTTCATGGCGTTGTTCGTGATCAATGTGGTGGTCACCGCCATCGGTATCCGGATGACGACAGGCTAGGCGAGGCGCATGGGTACCTCAGCGGTGTTGCGGTCGCGGTTCCCGCGGCTGGTCGGCTATGCCGGTCGGCCGGTGGCGTTGTTGTCGCGCATCGGTGATCACACGCTGTTCTACGGGCGTGCGCTGGGTGGGGTGCCGCACGCGGCGGTGCATTTCCGCAAAGAGATCGTGCGGTTGATCGCCGAGATCTCGATGGGGGCGGGCACGTTGGCGATGATCGGCGGCACGGTGGTGATCGTGGGGTTTTTGACCCTGGCCGCCGGCGGCACCCTGGCGATTCAGGGGTATTCCTCGTTGGGCAACATCGGGATCGAGGCGCTGACCGGGTTTTTGGCGGCGTTCATCAACGTGCGCATCGCCGCGCCGGTGGTGGCCGGGATCGGGCTGGCGGCCACGTTCGGGGCCGGGGTGACCGCCCAGCTGGGCGCGATGCGCATCAACGAGGAGATCGACGCCCTGGAATCGATGGGTATCCGCCCGGTGGAATACCTGGTCTCCACCCGCATCGTGGCCGGCATGATCGCCATCACCCCGCTCTACTCCATCGCGGTGATCCTGTCGTTTCTGGCCTCGCAGTTCACCACCGTGGTGCTCTTCGGCCAGTCCGGCGGACTGTATGACCACTACTTCGACACGTTTTTGAACCCGATCGACCTGCTGTGGTCGTTCCTGCAAGCCGTGCTGATGGCGATCGCGATCCTGCTGGTGCACACCTACTTCGGCTACTTCGCCTCCGGCGGACCCTCCGGCGTCGGCGCCGCGGTCGGCAACGCCGTACGCACCTCCCTGGTCGTCGTCGTCTCGGTCACCCTGCTGGTCTCCCTGTCCATCTACGGCTCCAACGGCAACTTCAACCTGTCGGGCTAGGGGAGGCGAGATGAGCAGAAGCGTCGGGCCGGGCCCGGCCCATCGGTCGGAGACCACCAGCAGCGCATCGCCGTTGGCGGCGTCGTCGGGGCGGCATTTCGGGGTGTCGCATTACGCGCGGCCCCTGGCCGGTCTCGGGCTGGTGGTGGCGGTGGTGGCGATCATCGCAGTGGCGATCGGGTTGTTCAACGGCAGTTTCACCAAGACCGACACCGTCACGGTGCTGTCCCCGCGGGCCGGGCTGGTGATGAACCCCGACGCCAAGGTCAAGATGCGCGGCGTGCAGGTGGGCAGCGTCGAATCGATCTCCTACCGACCCGACGGCATGGCCGAGCTCAAGCTGGCCATGGACCCGTCGCAGATGCGTCTCATTCCGTCCAACGTCAACGTCGACATCGCCTCGTCGACGGTCTTCGGCGCCAAGTTCGTTCAGCTCGCAGCGCCGGCGGATCCGTCGGGAACCCTCTCGGCCGGCCAGGTACTGCAGGGCGACCACGTCACTGTCGAGATCAACACCGTCTTCCAGCAATTGGTCAACGTTCTCGACTCGATCGATCCCGCCAAACTCAACGAGACCCTCGGCGCCATCGCCCAAGCCTTCAACGGGCGTGGGGAGCAATTCGGCCAGACTCTGACCGACTTCAACGCCGTGCTGGCCGAACTGGAACCGAGCCTGCCCAACCTCGCCCGCGACATCGAGCTGGCGGTGCCCGCGCTGACCGCCTACGCCGACGCCGGCCCTGACCTCGTCTCGACCATCGAGAACACCACCACGCTGAGCAATTCGATCGTCGACGAGCAGCAGAACCTGGACGAGTTTTTGGTCAGCGCAATCGGACTGGCCGACCTGGGCAACGAAGTGGTCGGCGGCAACCGGCAAGCCTTGACCGACGTGCTGGACGTCCTGATACCGACCACCGATCTGCTCTACAAGTACCGGAAGTCGCTGTGGTGCGGAATCGGGGGCCTGGTGCCTTTCGCCAAGGCGCAACCGCAGTACCCGGGAATCTCGGTGTCGGCTGGCCTGACGCTCGGAGTCGAGCGTTACCGCTACCCGGGCGACCTGCCCAAGGTGGCGGCCTCCAGCGGAGGCGCCGACTATTGCGAGGAACTGGGGCTGCCGGAACTGCCGCCGGAATTCGTGCCGCCCATGGTCGTCGGCGACATCGGCTCCAACCCGGCGCAGTACGGCAATGCCGGGATCCTGCTGAATTCCGAGGGCCTCAAGAACTGGTTGTTCGGTCCGCTGGACGGCCCGCCGCGTAACACCGCACAGATCGGCATGCCCGGATGACGCGATCGACCGGAACCCTCATCAAGTTCGGCGCTTTCGGCGTCGTGATGACGGTATTGACTGCCTTTTTGTTCCTGGTGTTCAGCGACGCCCGAACCGGCTCGACCAACGAGTATTCGGCCGTCTTCACCGACGCCTCGCGATTGACGACCGGCGACACCGTGCGGATCGCCGGTATCCGGGTCGGCACCGTCACCGGCGTCGAGTTGCTCCCGGACCGCGATGTACTGGTCACCTTCGACGCCGACCGTGACGTTGCGCTGACGCAGGGCACCAACGCGGCGATCCGGTACCTGAACTTGGTCGGTGACCGCTACCTGGAGCTGATCGACACCCCCGAGTCGACGAAGATCCTGCCGGCCGGCGGCCGCATCCCGGACGATCGCACGGCGCCGGCTCTCGATCTGGACCTGCTTCTCGGCGGCCTCAAACCGGTCATCCAGGGCCTCAATCCCGAGGACGTGAATGCCCTGACCTCGTCGCTGGTCCAGATCCTGCAGGGCCAGGGCGGCACACTGGAGTCGCTGTTCTCCAAGACCTCGTCGTTCACGAACTCTCTGGCCGACAACAACCAGGTCATCGAGCAACTGATCGACGACCTTCGTACGGTGCTGGACACCCTCGCCGACGACGGCGAGCAGTTCTCCGGCGCCATCGACAAGCTCGAACAGCTGGTCTCCGGGTTGTCAGCCGACCGCGATCCCATCGGCACCGCAATCGAGGCCCTCGACAACGGCACCACGTCATTGGCCGACCTGCTGGCGCGCGGCCGAGCGCCGCTGGCCAACACCGTCGACGAATTGAACAGGTTGGCCCCGCTGGTGGACAACGACCTCGCACGGCTCGATGCCACCCTCCAGCGGCTGCCCGAGACCTACCGCAAGCTCGCGCGGGTCGGCTCGTACGGCGCGTGGTTCCCCTATTACATCTGCGGCATCACCTTCCGCGCTAGTGACCTGGAGGGCCGCACGGTGGTGTTCCCCTGGATCAAGCAAGAAACCGGAAGGTGCGCTGACAACTAGATGTTGAAGTATCGCGGCGCCCAACTCGCCAGAGCCGGCTTCATCGGCGTGGTCACCATCGTTCTGGTGATCGCCGTCGGGCTGCAGCCCGAGCGACTGCTGCAGTGGGCTTCCTCCATTCGGTACCAAGCACTGTTCACCGAGGCCGGGGGGCTGGCGGTCGGCAATGATGTGACCGTATCCGGGATCAAGGTCGGGTCGGTGTCCTCGATCGGTCTCGACAACGGCGACGCCCTGGTCGGGTTCACCGTTGCCGGCCAATATGCCTTGGGCTCGGACACCACCGCGCACATCAAGACCGGAACGTTGCTGGGCGAACGGGTTCTGGCGCTCGAGTCGGAGGGAAGCGGTGTCCTCGATCCGCAAACGGCGATTCCGACGACGCGGACGACCTCCCCGTACTCTCTGACCGACGCGGTTGGAGACCTCACAGCCAACACCGCGGCCACCGACACCGAATCTCTCAACCAGTCATTGGACACGCTCGCGCAGACACTCGACCAGGTAGCGCCACAGCTCGGACCCACCTTCGACGGGCTTTCCCGGGTGTCCACGGCACTGAACAACCGCAACGAGAGCCTCGCCGAACTGTTGAAGGCAGCCGGTGAGGTCACCGGCGTCTTCTCCGAACGCAGCCGCCAGGTCAACACGTTGATTCTCAACGCCAACGACCTCGTCGCAGTCCTCAACGACCGCCGGTACGCGATCACCAGTCTGCTGTCGAGCATTTCAGCGGTGTCTCAACAGTTGACCGGGCTGGTGGCCGACAACGAACAGGAACTGGCGCCGGCGTTGGAACGGCTCAACAACGTCACGCGAATGCTCGAGAAGAACCGTGACAACCTGGCGAAGATGTTGCCAGGTGCGGCGAAGTATTACCTGACACAGGGCGAGATCGTCTCCAACGGTGCCTATTACAACGCGCTGGTCCCCAATATTCAGCCCGCCCAGCTGCTGCAACCGTTCCTCGACTATGCGTTCGGTTTCCGGCGGGGCGTCGAGAACGGTCAGCCGCCGGACAACGCGGGGCCGCGTGCGGAACTTCCCTTCCCCGTCAACAGTATTCCTCAGCCAGGAGACCTGCCCAATGACGGCAACCCGTAAGCGGCTGGTGGCCGGCACGGCGATCGTGCTGGCCGTGCTCCTCGTGGCCGGCGCGGCTTTTCTCGTCCGGCAGGTGCTCTTCGGCCCGAAGACGATCGTCGCTTACTTCCCGACTGCGACCGCGATCTACCCCGGCGACGAGGTTCGGGTGTCAGGGGTCAAGGTCGGCACGATCAGCGACATCGAACCCGCGGGTACCGAAACGAAGATGACGTTGGAGATCGACAGCGATGTCCCGGTTCCGGCGGACGCAAAAGCGGTGATCGTCGCCCAGAACCTGGTCGCTGCCCGTTACGTGCAGCTGACCCCGGCCTATCGGGCCGGCGGCGGCCCGACGATGGCCGACGGCGCGGTGATCCCCAGTGACCGCACCGCTGTTCCAGTCGAGTGGGACGAGGTCAAGACGCAGCTCATGCGCCTGGCCACCGACCTCGGCCCGCAGACCGCAGGATCGGGCACCTCGATCTCCCGGTTCGTCGACAGCGCCGCCAACGCCATGGACGACAACGGCGTGAAGCTGCGTGAGACGCTGGCCCAGTTATCCGGAGCCGCAAGGATATTCGCTGAGGGTAGCGGAAACATCGTCGACATCATCAAGAATCTGCAGGTCTTCGTCGGGGCGCTGCGGGACAGCAAACTGCAGATCGTCCAATTCCAGAATCGCCTGGCCAGCTTGACCAGCGTGGTCAACGACAGCAGGTCCGATTTGGACGCGGCGCTGTCGGACCTGTCGGTCGCGATCGGTGAGGTCCAGCGTTTCGTCGCCGGGAGCACGGAACAGACCACCGAGCAGGTTCGCAGCCTCAAGGAGGTCACCCAGATCCTGGTCGACCAGAGGCTGGATTTCGAAAACGTCCTACACATCGTTCCCAACGCCATCGGCAACTTCAACAACATCTGGTACCCGAATGGTGGCGCCGTCACGGGCGCGTTCTCGCTGAGCAACTTCTCGAACCCGGTGTGGTTCTTCTGCGGACTGATCGGCGGGGTTGCGAACACGACGGCGCCGGAGACCGCGAAACTGTGCGCCAACTATCTCGGCCCTGCGCTGCGTCTGTTGAACTTCGGCAACCTGCCCTTCCCGATCAACGCCTACCTGCGGCCGGCGGTCAGCCCGGAGCGGCTCATCTACACCGATCCGAAGTTGGCGCCCGGCGGTGCTGGTCCGGGCGATCCGCCCGAGCCGCTTCCGGATGTCTCGGCGTATCTCGGCGCGGGCGATGTGCCGCCACCGCCAGGGTGGAACGCGCCGCCAGGTCCACGGGGTCTGTACGCGCCGGATGACGATGCTCCTGCGATTCCTTCACCGGCGCTGTTCCCGGGAGCGCCGATACCGGCGCCGCCCAATATCATCTCCAACATCCCGGCTCAGCCGCAGACTGTTGACGGCCTGCTGTTGCCGCCCACGCCGGCACCGCAGGCTCCGGCGCCCGGCCCGCTGCTGCCGGCAGAAGGGATGCCGCCGTCATGACTTGTGCAACGAAGCGAATGGCCGTTCTCGTGTTCGGTGCGGCGGTATCACTGACGGGTTGCTCCTTCCAAGGGGTCAACTCGTTGCCGCTGCCGGGTGCGGTGGGTCGTGGGCCGGAGGCGGTGACTTATCGTGTCGAGATCCCCAATGTGGCCACATTGGAATCGAACTCGCCGGTGATGATCGACGATGTCATCGTCGGCAGTGTCGGAGAGATGAGGGTGCAAGACTGGCACGCCGATGTCGAGATCTCGGTCCAACCCGATGTTGTGGTTCCGGCCAACGCGGTAGCCACCGTGGGACAGACCAGTCTGCTGGGTTCGATGCACCTGGCTCTCGACCCTCCGCTCGGTGAAGAGCCGGCCGGCCGGCTGACACCAGGAGCTACCTTGCCGCTCAATGCGTCGTCGACCTATCCCACCACCGAACAGACGCTGTCGTCGCTTTCGGCCGTGGTCAACGGGGGTGGACTCGGCCAGCTCGGCGACATCATCCACAACATGAACACCGGCTTGTCGGGCCGTGAGGATGAGATACGCGAGTTGCTGACTCGTCTCGACGATTTCGTGGGTGTGCTGGACCAGCAACGCGACAACATCGTCGACTCGATTAAGCAGTTGCGACGTGTCGCCGGCGAGTTCGCCGGCCAGCAACAGACCATCGATGAAGCGCTCCGCGACATTCCACCCGCCATCGATGTCCTGATCGCCGAGCGTCCCCGCTTCACCACGGCATTGGAGAAGCTGGGCCAGTTCAGTGACACCGCCAGCGGACTGGTCAATGACGCGGGTGACGATTTGGTTCAGAATCTGGAGAACCTGGGGCCGATCCTGGGCGCACTGGCCGACGTCGGTCCCGATCTGAATCTCGCGGTGTTGTGGGCCTCCGCATTCCCGTACGGACCCACCTTCGCCGACATCATCACCCGGGGTGACTACATCAACCTGTTCGCCACGTTCGATCTGACCTATCCGCGCTTGAAGAAGACGCTGCTACTGGGTACCCGGTGGGGTGATGAGAACGCCAAACTCATTCCCGCACCCGGCGATCCGTACTATCTCAACTACACCTACAACCCGATGGGTCTCGGTGTCGCACCGCCACCGCCGGACGCGGTGCCGCCTGCGGACCTGGCGACCGGCTCGAGCGGGATGCCACCGGCGGCCGGCCCTGTCCTGCCAGTACTGCCTCCACCCCCGACGGCGCCGTGGCTGCCTCAGTCGGAGCCGATCACGTCGTCGCAGATATTCGCCGGCCCGTACGGCGAGCAAGTAGCCGAACCGGCAGCGGCCTCGCCGCCCGGGGAGATGCCGCCGGTCCCGGGAGGTGGTGGCTGATGCTCACCCGCTTTGTTCGAACGCAGCTGGTGCTGTTCACCATCGCCTCGATCGTCGGGGTCGCTGTCATGGTGTTCGCCTACTTCCAGCTGCCCACACTGCTCGGTATCGGCCGCTTGACCGTCACGATGGAGCTCCCCGCAACCGGTGGGCTCTACCAATTCGCGAATGTCACCTACCGCGGGGTGCAGATCGGCAAGGTGCGGGAGGTGCGCCTGACCGAGGACGGCGCGGAGGCGACGCTGTCGTTGGACACCTCACCGAAGGTGCCGGCGGATCTCGTTGCCGAGGTGCGCAGTGTGTCTGCCGTCGGTGAGCAGTACGTCGACCTGCGGCCGCGCACCGATTCAGGTCCCTATCTGGAGAACGGTGCACGAATTGCCCGTTCTGACACGGCGATTCCCCAGCAGGTTGGTCCGATGCTGGACCAGCTGAGCGCGTTGGTGGATAGTCTGCCCAAGGACCGGATCCCGGATCTGCTCGATGAGACGTTTCTCGCGTTCAACGGAGCCGGACCTGACTTCGCTTCGTTGCTCGACTCGGCGTCGACGGTGACTGAGGACTTGAGCGGAGTATCGGGAGAGACGCGCGCGCTGGTCGATGACAGCAGTCCGTTGCTGGAGTCTCAAGCCGAGACAGCTGACGCTATCCGGACGTGGGCGCGCAGCCTCAACGGCATCTCGGCGCAGGTCGTCCAGAACGACCCCGAGGTGCGCGCGATTCTGCAGCAGGGTCCGGGTTTCGCGCAGGAGGTCAGCGGGCTTCTGGACGGTGTGAAGCCGACGTTGCCCGTCCTGTTGGCCAACCTCACCACCGTCGGCCAGATCCTCGTGACGTACAACCCCTCGATAGAACAGTTGCTCGTGCTGTTCCCGAGCATCATCGCCGCCCAGCAGTCATTCGGCCTGCCCAGGAACAACCCCACCGGCCTGCCGTCGGGCGACTTCGCGCTCACCATCAGCGACCCCAATCCCTGTACGGTCGGGTTCCTGCCGCCGTCGCAGTGGCGCTCGCCCGAAGACACCACCACACTCGATACTCCAGACGGCTTGTACTGCAAGCTTCCCCAGGATTCGCCGATGAACGTCCGCGGTGCGCGCAACTACCCCTGCATGGGTCACCCCGGTAAGCGGGCACCGACGGTGGAACTGTGCAACGACCCGAGGGGATTCGTGCCACTCGCGATGCGACAGCACATTCTCGGCGCATATCCGTTCGACCCCAATCTCGTTGCGCAGGGTGTCCCACTCGATGATCGTGTCGACTTCGAGGAACGGATCTACGCACCGGTGGAAGGCACCCCACTGCCGCCGGGGGCAGTGCCTGCCGGCACGCCACCGCTGTCGCCGGAACTCGCCCCGACGCCGCTGGCGCCAGAACTCGTCACCGAGGGCGCGCCACCGGCGCCGGCGCCGGTCGGACCGCCACCGCCGCCGGCACCCCTTCCGCCGGGGCAGGGGCCGCTCAATCCGGATCAAGCTGTTCCCGCCGCACCCAGTGCCTTCGGCGGTGGCGCGGAGGCTGGTCCGTCAGTGGCCTCTGCACCGTACGATCCACAGACAGGTCGATTCCTGAGCCCGGACGGTCAGCTGCAGCAGTTGACCAGTGTGGGTGGGGATGGGCCGAAATCCTGGACTGACCTGATGCCGACCTGACGCTGAGCGGCAGATCTGTTGTGTGTCAGCTGTTCTTCTCGATCCGAACCGGCATTTCGATGATCTTGGGCAGGTTGACGCCGCACGCGCCGCTGTTGCTCCTGGTCACGTTACGGCCCACGAGCGTCGTGATGTTCTTGCTGACGCGTTCCTCGGTAGACGGGTCGACGCCCCACACCCAGAACTTCTGGTGGCCGGTGGCGAACGTACCGTCGGGACAGGGCATCCAGTTGGGCACCTCATGCTCGATGATCCAGGTGTCCCTGAGGTACGCCGAGCCGGTCCAACCGAGGCTGCTCGTGACTTCGCCGTAGCACTCGATCGGGCTCACGCAGGTGGTGTTCACGGTCCACGTCTCATGGACGGACTGCTGGTCGATGAGGACGTCATTGGTCCGGGCCCACTCGCCATCGGAGAACACCCGCCATGTTCCGCTGATGTCGGTGCCGAAATCGTCGGCGTAGGCCGAGGGGCCCAGATTCACACTGGCCACTACCATCGTCGCTGTCGCCGCGATGCCAGCGAGTACACCTGATGCACGCATTCTTTCAGCCTAATCGTGGTCAGACCTGCCCTCTCCAAAAGGGAGAATTTCGTTCCCGCACATGGAAAAATGACCGGGTGCGCTTTCTCGTCGCAGTGACGGCTGCTTTGTCGGCATTCAGCTGGCTGATTGGCGGGCCGCCCGCTGCCGCGCAGCCGCCACCTTCGCCGCCGGGGGCGGAATGCAACTATCCGAACTGCGTGCCGGGCATCCAGCCCAATGTGGTTCTGGGGTCGTACTGCAGCAACACCACCTACTACGTGTTCGGGGTGACCGATTGGGGCCGGTTGGTGTTCTGCGGCTCGCCCCGACGGTATGAGCCGCGCTGGTTCCGCTCACCGGAGATGCACGGCGTCAAGAACGAGGGCGATCTGTGCCCTGCGCTGGAAGGTGAGGTAGCCCAGGCGCCCGACGGACTGTTCCTGACATGCATCGCCAAGGACGGCCGGTCCTTCTGGGCGCGCGGCGACCAGTCGGCCGGCGGCGGGAACCCCCCGCCGCAGTGAAGATGCGGCCGCGGTACGGATGCGGCCGCGGTACGGATGCGGCCGCGGTGGTGATGCCGCTGCAGTACTCAGCCCCGGGTCACCAGGGCCGGATGGAGCAGAGCGCGCCCTTGGTGCCGGAGTCCGTCGCGACCACGACGTCGTCGACGCGCAGTTCACACACGAAACCCGGCTCCTGTAACGGAGCTGTGGTGGGACCGGGGAGACCGACCACCACCATCGCCCAGTCGTCGGGGTTGGCCAGGGTCGCTTCCAGCACCCATGGCTGGCCGGGCCCGAGATTGGCTTCCGCGTTGGGGGTGTAGAGGTACGGATTGTGGCTGTAGTCCGCCCAGTTGGGCGGATCGACATCGCGATAGTAGATCTCGGCGTTGGCGATGTCCTGGCTCGCTCCGACGGTGTAGCGGATTTGGTGCATGACCGGTTGGGCCTGCGCCGGCGCGACGGCGAGTACCGCGGTCGCTGTGAACAGTCCCGCCACGCAGACACGCGGAATCCACCTGCAGAGGAGCATTGTCGAATATTAGAACGTCGCTCTTGAGCCTGTCACCGTTTCGCTCGCACCGTCACCGCACGGGGTCGAAGGTGATGTTGAGCTCGGTCAGGCCGCGCAGGATGAACGTCGGCTCGTAGGTGTAACTGCGCTGCCCCGGGGCCCCGTGCTTGTCGGCGTCGATCTCGATGTTGCCCATCCGGTCCAGGATCCGCTCGATGGACACTCGTCCCTCCACGCGCGCCAGTGGCCCGCCCGGGCATGAGTGCACGCCGCGGCCGAAAGCGATGTGCTCGCGGACATTCTTGCGGTCCAAGTCGAACTCGTGCGGGTGCTCGAAGCGGTGCGGATCGCGATTGACCGCACCCGGACACACCATCATCGTCGTGCCCGCGGGCACGTCGATGTCACCGACCCTGGTCGGCTTCTTGGCAAGCCGGAACTGGCTTTTCACCGGGGCGTCCATCCGCAGCGCCTCCTCGACGAAGATCGGGATCCGGCTGCGATCGGCGCGCAGCCTCTGCTGGATGTCCGGGTGATCGCCGAGGACGCGCAGCGATGCGGACAGCAGCTTGGTGGTGGTCTCCTGGCCCGCGGCGAACAGGAACGTCGCCGAACGGACCACCTCGATCACCGGCGGCGTCGAACCGTCCGGGTACTTCGCAGTCGCCAGCGCGGTGAGCACATCGTCGCGCGGCTCCTCGCGACGCTCTTCCAGGTAACCGATGAACTTCTCGTCCAACCACTCCAGCGGGTTCGCGCCCACCAGGTCGCTGTGGTCGAGCGAGCCGACGTTGGCGCCGGGCCGGGGTGCGCCCAGCACGGTGCGGAACTCGTCATGGTCCGATTCGGGCACACCCAGCAGGTCGGCAATCACCAGGAGGGAGAACGGTTTTGCGTACGCGGTGAGGAACTCGCAGCGTCCGGCCTCGATGAAGTCATCGAGGACCTCGTCGGCCAGGCGCCACATGAAGTCCTCGTTCTCCTTGAGCCGGCTGGGCGTCAGCAGTCGGTTCAGCAACGAACGCGCGTTGGTGTGGTCAGGGGGATCCATGGTCACCATGTGCTCGAACATCGGCATCTGCGGCCGGTGGGCGGTGATCTGGTCGGTGATGTCGTCACCCTCGGGGGTGAACGGCAGTGGGGGGAACGGGCCGGCCACGGCGATGCACGACGAGAACGTGTCGCTGTCCTTCAGGACCGTCGCGGCTTCCTCGTAACCGGTCACCGCGAGGACGCCGTAATGCGGTTCCTGGACCACTGGACACTTGCTGCGCAGATGATCGAAGTACGGGTGAGGGTCGGGCACGAGAGACGGATCGGTGAAGTAGTCGATCGTGTCGAAGTCGGTCATGTGCTGTGCCTCCCGGGGCCGGCGGCTCGTCTGCTCGAGACGAGCACGTTCAAAATGCTGAGCACCTGCTTAGCATGGGGTAAGAGTTAGGGTCAAGGACGACGCGACGAAGATCGCTGCACACGAACGGGGGGACGGATGGCATCGCCGAGGCGAATCGGAGCCCCGGACGCGAAGAACCGCGTCGTGCTCCTCGATGCCGCCGAGCAGCTGCTGCTCGAAGAGGGCTACGCGGCGGTGACGTCGCGCCGCGTCGCCGACCGTGCGGGCCTGAAACCGCAGTTGGTGCATTACTACTTTCGCACCATGGAGGATCTTTTCCTGGCGGTCTTCCATCGCCGCGCCGAGGAGGGTCTGGCGGTGTTGACGACTGCTCTGCAGTCGCCGCAGCCGCTGTGGGCGCTGTGGCGATTCAGCACCGCGCCGGAGGCCACCCGGCTGACGATGGAGTTCATGGGGCTGGCGAACCACCGCAAAGCACTTCGGGCCGAGATCGTCTACTACGCCGAACGGTTCCGGCAGGAGCAGAACCGCGCGATCACCGAGGCGTTGCAGCGCTACGGCCACAGCACCGCCGACGTGCCGCCGGTGGTGTGGACGGTGTTCGCCACGAGCGTGTCGCAGGCGCTGGTGATGGAACGAGCCCTTGGCATCGACACCGGGCACGCGGAGACCTTTGCGTTCTGCGAGCGTTGGATACGGCGACTCGAGGGCGAGCCGATGCCCGCGGTGGCCGGACAGGTGAGCGCCACCGCCGAGCATCGCTGACTCCCGCTACAGCGACAGGATCGTCGCCGAAGCGGTGCCCGGCGCGCCGTACACCTGGGCCAGCCCCACCCGCGGCGAGCCCGGAACCTGACGGTCACCCGCCTCGCCGCGCAGCTGGCGGACCAGTTCGTGCACCTGCCGTAGCCCCGAGGCGCCGATCGGCTCACCGTTGGCGATCAGACCGCCGTCCGTGTTGACCGGGATGGTGCCGTGAATCTCGGTCGCACCATCGGCCAGCAGTTTTTCCTGTTCACCGTCGGCGCACAGGCCTGTCTCGGCCATGTGGATCACCTCGGCGCCCGCGTCGGTGTCCTGGAGCTGGGCGACGTCGACGTCCTCGGGGCCGATTCCGGCGGACTCGTAGGCGGCCCGGGCTGCATACACCGTCGGCGAGGCGTCCTCGTCCAACGGGGCCGACGTGGCATGGACCTCGTAGGCGCCGTGGGTTCGCGTACGAATTTCGCTGGCCCGCACGAAGATCGGTTTGTCGGTGAACTTGTGGGCAATGTCGCCGCGGCACATGATCACCGCAGCGGCGCCCTCATCGGGTGCGCAGAACATGTATTGGCGCAGCGGGTAGTTCAACACCGGCGACGCCATGATCTCGTCGATCGAGATCTCCTTGCGGCGGAACGCGTTCGGGTTCAACGCTCCGTTGCGGAAGTTCTTGTTGGCCACCCGCGCCAGTGTCTCTTCCGAGATGCCGTGCTTGTGCAGGTAGTGGTTGGCCTTCATGCCGAAGAACTTCGTGGTCACGAACTGGCCGTTCTCGGCGTACCACTGTGGCAGGGCGAGCTTGGCGGGATCGTCGGTGAACGCGCCGCGCGGGTGCTTGTCCAGGCCGATGGCGATGCCGACGTCGTACTTGCCCAGGCGGATGGTGTCAGCGGTCTGCTGGATTGCCGAGGCCGCGGTGGCACACGCGTTGAACACGTTGGTGAACGTGATGCCGGTGAGGCCCACCAGTCGGGTCACCGCGTCGGGATTGGACACCTCGTAGCTGCCGCCGAAACCGAACTGGATGTCCTTCCATTCGACGCCGGCGTCGGCGAGGGCCGCATGGATGGCTTCGGCGCCCATCTCCATCGCGGTCTTGTCGAAGCGGCCGAAGGGGTGCAGACCTACACCGATGATGGCGACATCGTTGGTCATGAGGTTGTCCTCTCTAGGCGGGCTGGAAGGCGAACGTCATGACCTCGGTGCCGTCCTCGTCGGTCGCGAACGGCACCATCGTCAGCTCCACCTCCTGGCCGAATTCCAGCTTGGCGGGGTCGCTTTCGGTGAGTCGGCCCTCGACACGGATGACGTCGTCGAGTTGGACCAGGCCCACTCCGAACGGCACGAAGTCCTTGCCGGTCGGGCCTTTGTAGGGAGGCCCGGGTGGAAATCCCTGCGTGGTCCAGGCAACCAGGGTGCCGCGCCGCGGCAACCGCACCTCCGACATGTCGGCGCCGCTGCACTTGGGGCAGTGCCGCTGAACCGGGAAGGTGGTGGCGCCGCAGGTGCCACAGCGGCTGCCGAGGAGCTGTGGTTCGTCATCCGGCCAGGTGGAGATCTCGGGCGCGAGGGCCCGCTGCGATGTCGACACGCGGTTGACGATAATCGGAAATGACGTTCTCGTCTAGAGAGAACAAGGGCGATATGGGCTCGGCCGAATGCCCAGAGATCGCGCCGAGCGTACGGTTTCTGAGGCGTATGGCCGGATTTTCGTCAGAAACCGTACGCTCGCCGCGTCGCACCTCGCAGCGCCGCGGCGACGTCAGGGAAGACGTCGGAGGGGACCTGGATGACGCGGTAGCGAAATGCCCAGAGATCGCGCCGAGCGTACGGTTTCTGAGGCGTATGGCCGGATTTTCGTCAGAAACCGTACGCCCGCGGTTTCGCGGCGACCCTTGGGAAGTCGTCGGAGGGGGCCTGGGTGACGCGGTAGCGGAATGCCCGGAGATCGCGCCGAGCGTACGGTTTCTGACGCGTACGACCGGATTTTCGTCAGAAACCGTACGCCCGCGGTGTCGCCGCCTCGCCGTCTCAGCGTCGCAGGCCGCGTCGCACCTTGCGGTGCCTCGCCGCCTCGCAGCGGTCGCGGGCTACTTGCCCTTGTTCATCACCTTCTCCGCTGCGGCCCAGTGCTCGTCGGAAACCCAGAGCTCCGCGAATGCCGTGACCGCCTCGGTGGTGGGTACCCCACGCATCACGCGCTTGACCTGTCCGGCCTGCGGGCTCGCGAGGGTTCGGGCGATGAGCCGCCACTGCTGGTCGAAGGACGCGCGGGGGATGACCTGGTCGACCAGCCCGATGCGTTCGGCCTCGGTCGCGGCCAGGATCCGTCCGGTGCCGGCAAGCAGCAGCGCCTTGCTGTAGCCCACCAGTTCGACCAGTCGTTCGGCACCGCCCCACGCCGGCATGATCGCCAGCGCGACCTGATTGAAGCCGATCTTGATGTCGTCGGCGGCCAGGCGGATGTCGGCGGCCACCGCGAATTCGGCGCCCCCGCCCAGGGCATGGCCGTTCAGCGCGGCGATCACGGGCGCCGGGAAACCGGCGATGCGATCGCAGATCGCTCGCATGCGAAACGACATCGCCGAGGCCTGCTCGACGGTGCGCAGCGCGCTGAGTTCCTTGAGGTCCCCGCCCGAGACGAAGGCACGGTCGCCGGCACCGGTGAGCACCAGCCCCGCCGCTCCCTCGGCACCGTCGAGGGCCTTCTCGAGTTGGCCCATCGTCTCCAGTGAGATCGCGTTGCGGGCGTGCGGCCGGTCGATGGTGATGATGGCCAAACCCTCGTCGTATTCCAGGTCGACCATCACTCATTCTCCCTCTTCGGTATTGGCATTCTCGCTGGCGGAGAATAGCATCGCGGTGGCATCTCCTCCGGACGGAAGGCGGCCCACCCCAGCATGCGGATTATCCCTCCCGAGTTGGTCGAGCGGTACGAGCGCGAGGGCTGGTGGACGCGGGAGACCCTCGGTGATCTCGTGGCCGACGGGTTGCGCGAGAACCCGCAGACCAGCTTCTGCGTGCATTCGGCGGTCCGGCCGTATTCCGGGACGTTCGCCGACATGGAGCGCGACGCCCGGCGGCTGGCCGCCGGGTTGCGGGCTCGCGGGATCGGCCCCGGTGACGTCGTCGCACTGCAGCTGCCCAACTGGCGCGAGGCCGCGCTCACCTTCTGGGCCTCAGCCCTGCTCGGCGCCGTGATCGTGCCGATCGTGCACTTCTACGGGCGCAAGGAACTGAGCCACATCCTCGCTACCGCCGCACCGCGCGTATTCATCACCACCGCGGAGTTCGGGCGCATGCGCTATCAGCCGGACCTGTGCGCCGACGTGCCCCTCGTCGGCCTGGTCGGGGCCGCTGGCGAATTCGGCCGCCACGAGCACCCCTTCGACGACCTGCTCGCCGACGAACCGATGGGCGGCACGATGGCGACGGACCCCGCGGCGCCGGCGCTCATCGCCTTCACGTCCGGCACCACGCGCGATCCCAAGGGCGTGATCCACAGTCACCAGACGTTGAGCTGCGAAACGCGACAGCTGCTGGCGAACTATCCCCCCGGCCGGGGCCGGCAGCTGACCGCCACGCCGGTCGGGCACTTCATCGGCATGATCGGTGCGCTGCTGATCCCGGTCCTGGAGGGCGCGCCCGTCGACCTGTGCGACGTCTGGGATCCGGGCAGGGTTCTCGAGCTCATCGAGCGGGACGGTCTGTCCATCGGTGGCGGCCCACCCTTCTTCGTCACCAGCCTGCTCGACCATCCCGATTGCCGCCCCGAGCATTTGAAGCACTTCACCACTGTGGGGCTCGGCGGCTCGTCGGTTCCCGCGGCGGTGACGCAGCGCCTCAACGACCTGGGGATGTTCGTGTTCCGCGCCTACGGCAGCACCGAGCACCCGTCGATCACCGGTTCGGGGCCGACGGCGCCCGAGCACAAACGCCTGTTCACCGATGGTGACGCACGGCCGGGGGTGGAGATCAGGCTCGGGCCCGACGGCGAGATCTTCAGCCGCGGTCCGGATCTGTGCCTGGGATACACCGACGACGAACTGACCGCGAAGTCGTTCGACGAGGACGGCTGGTACCGCACGGGCGACATCGGGGCGCTCGACGAAGACGGATACCTGACGATCACCGACCGCAAGGCCGACGTCATCATCCGCGGCGGCGAGAACATCAGTGCCCTGGAAGTCGAGGAAGTGCTGCTGTCGATGCCTGCGGTGGCCGAGGCGGTTGTCGTCGCCGCCCCCGACGCGCGCCTGGGCGAGCATGCCGCCGCGGTTCTGCGCATCCGGGACGGCGCGGTCATGCCGACCCTCGAGCAGGTTCGTGCGCACTTCGACGCCGAGGGTGTGGCCCGGCAGGCCTGGCCGGAGCAGTTGCTCGAAGCCGACGACTTCCCCCGCACCGCCAGCGGCAAGGTGCAGAAGTTCCGCGTTCGTCAACTCGTGCGCGAGGCACTTGTCGACAGCGGGGCGATATTGCCACCACACCCAACGTGAGAATATGATTCTCCAAAGAGGAAAAGGAGTTTTTCATGGGGCAACTGTCACATCGGGTCGACATCCCGTTCCCGCTGTTCGACGCGGACAACCACCTGTACGAGCCACCCGAGGCGATGACCAAGTACCTGCCCAAGGAGTACAAGGACGTCGTCCAGTACGTCGAGGTCAACGGCCGCACCAAGATCGCGATCAAGGGCCAGATCAGCAACTACATCCCGAACCCGACGTTCTCTCACGTCGCCAAGCCCGGCGCATGGGAGGAATACTTCAAGTTCGGCAACCCTGACGGCAAGAGCAAGCGCGAACTGTTCGGCGAGCCGATGCGGTCCATCCCCGCCTTCTTCGAGCCCGAACCGCGGCTGAAGCTGATGGACGAGCTCGGTGTCGACCGCTCGCTGATGTTCCCGACGCTGGCCAGCCTCATCGAGGAGCGGCTGCGCGACGACCCGGTCGCCATCCACGTCATCATCCACTCGCTGAACCAGTGGCTCGACGAGGTGTGGGGGTTCAACTACCAGAACCGCATCTTCACCACGCCGGTCATCACGCTGCCCATCGTCGAGAAGGCCATCGAGGAGCTGGACTGGGCGGTCAAGCGCGGTGCCCGCGCGATCCTGATCCGTCCCGCGCCGGTTCCCGGGTTCCGTGGGCCGCGGTCGTTCGCGCTGCCGGAATTCGATCCGTTCTGGGAGAAGTGCGTCGAGTACGACGTCTTTATCGGCATGCACTCCTCCGACAGCGGCTATGCGCGCTACACCTCCGAGTGGGACGGCGTCGCGCAGGAGATGCTGCCGTTCCAGACCAATGCGATGAACATCCTCAACGAGTGGCGCCCGATCCAGGACGCAGTGGCGTCCTGGGTGATCCACGGCGCACTGTTCCGGCATCCCAAGCTCAAGGTGGGCATCGTCGAGGCGGGGTCGAAATGGATGTTCCCGCTGCTGGATTCGATGGCCGAGGTCTACAAGAAAGCGCCGGAAGCCTTCCCGGGAAATCCGATGGAAGAGATCAAGAACCGCATCTACATCAGCCCGTTCTACGAGGAGGGAATCGACGACCTGATCAACCTGGTCGGCGTGGATCAGGTGCTCTACGGGTCGGACTGGCCGCACCCGGAGGGCCTGGCCGAACCGACGCACTACGTCACGGCTCTCGAGCACCTGTCGGTCGACGATCAGGCCAAGATCATGGGCGGCAACCTGGGTCGCCTCGTCACGGTGTGAGGTACCAGACCCTCCCTGAGTTGGTCGCCGGCGCGGCGGACCGATTCGGCGACGCGGAAGCGGTCGTCGACGGTCCGCTGCGCCTGTCCTTCGCGGAGCTGTTCGAGCAGATCTGTTTCGCTGCAGGAGCTTTCGCCGATTTCGGCATCGCCAAAGGGGATCGGGCGGCGGTGTGGGCGCCCAACTCCGTCGAGTGGATCATCGCGTCGTTCGGACTGCTCACCGCAGGCGGAGTGCTGGTACCGGTCAACACCCGCTTCAAGACCGAGGAAGCCGCAGACATCATCACCCGCAGCGGCGCCAAGGCCGTGTTGGTCCAGCAGGGATTCTTGGGCGCCGAATACGTCGCCCCGAGCGGTGTCCCCGTCATCGATCTGAAATCCGATTTCCTCGGCAGCGGGAAGTCGTTCAGCCGGCCCGTGGAGTCCACCGACATCTCCGACATCATCTTCACTTCCGGGACGACCGGAAGGCCCAAGGGCGTGATGATGAACCACAGCCAGAACCTGAGGCTGTACGAGGAGTGGTGCGAACTCGCCGACCTGCGCGAGGGAGATCGCTACCTGATGGTGAACCCCTACTTCCACACCTTCGGTTACAAGGCGGGTCTGATCGCGTCGTTCATCCGCGGTGCCACGATGCTTCCCGTGCCGGTGTTCGACGTCGGCAGGGTCGTCGACCTCATCGCCACCGAAAAGATCACCATGCTCCCAGGCCCCCCGACGCTCTACCACTCACTGCTCGCGGTCGCGGACAAGTCGAAACTGGCCAGTCTTCGTGCCGGCGTCACCGGCGCCGCCGACATACCGGTCGAGCTGGTGCGCCGGGTGCACGAGGAGCTGCCCTTCCAGACGTTGGCGACCGGCTACGGATTGACCGAGGCCGGAACCGTGACGTTGTCGCGGCCGGGGGATTCCTTCGAGGACATCGCCACGACCGCCGGCGTGGCGTGTGACGGCGTCGAGGTGTGCATCGCCGACGACGGTGAAGTGCTGGTACGCGGCTACACCGTCATGCAGGGTTACCTCGACGACCCGGAAGCCACCGCGCAAACCATCGATTCGGACGGGTGGTTGCACACCGGTGACCTCGGGACGCTCGACGAGGCGGGCAGGCTGCGCATCGTCGGTCGCAAGAAGGACATGTTCATCGTCGGCGGTTTCAATGCCTACCCGGCCGAGATCGAGGGTTTTCTGCTGGAGCACCCGGCGATCTCGCAGGCCGCGGTCATCGGAGTTCCCGACGACCGGCTGGGCCAGGTGGGCAAGGCGTTTCTGGTCACCAAGACCGCCGACGACAGCCCGCCCCCAAGTGCAGAGGAGATGATCGCGTGGAGTCGCTCCCGAATGGCCGGTTTCAAGGTGCCGCGATATGTAGAGTTCCTCGACGAGTTGCCATTGAACGCCACCGGCAAGGTCATGAAGGACACACTCAAGGGTCTTCAGCGCTGAGCGGGCGCCCACGCGGTAACCGTCATTTCCGCAGCCAGCGGTCTTTGCCGGTCGGTCAGCGACACGGGTAGTCTCGCCTCGATGCGCAGTTTCGAAGAATGGCGTTCTCTGAATTTGCGCAAACAGGGGGACGGGTAGAGAAGGAGGTCGACCGTGGCGCCTTTCAGGCGACGTGCGTCGGTGATCGAGACCGAGCGGATCGACGAGACAGCACCGGCCCCCGGCAGTGGTGGGGATGCCGACCGCGCTCGCGCGCTCGCCGAGGAGGCCGAGGCCGAGGCCGCCGAAGCGGAAGCGATTGCAGCAGCCGCGCGCGCTCGGGCGCGTGCACTTCGTCTGCGCCGAGAGGCCGAGGAAACGGTCCAGGCTTCGCCGGCGAATGGGCTCTCCGAGGGCGCCACGCAGGGGGCGACCATCAACGGCGCCACAGAGGTGGCTGACGCCGACGGCGCCACAGAGGCTGCGCCCTCCAAAGGCGCAACCGAGGTCGCTGACGCCGACGGCGCAACCGAGGTCGCTGACTCCGGCGATACCGTCGAGGCCGTTGGTGGCGATCTCGATGCTGCCCGCGACGGCGGTGTTGATGTCGAGGATGAGGCCACGCCTGCGCGACGTCGACGACGCCTGCGGCTTCCGCGACCGACCTGGCGGGGCATCGTCGCCGCGTTGGTGATCCTGGTGACCGCCGCACTGCTGGCCCTGAGCGGATACATGATCTGGGAGCACCGCGAAGCCGAGCGGCTGCGCCAGCTCGACGCCGAATACAGTGCCGCGGCGCGCCAGAGCGTGGTGACGCTGATGTCGCTGAACTTCAACAACGCCGAAGAGGATGTGCAGCGCATCATCGACAACTCGACCGGCCAGTTCAAGGACGACTTCGAATCGCAGGCCCAGGACTTCGTTCAGGTTGCCCAGGACTCCAAGGTCGTCACCGAGGTCTCCGTCAACGCGACCGGCGTGGAATCGATGACCGAGGACACCGCGGTCGTCCTGGTCGCAGCGTCGTCTCGGGTCACCAACTCCGGCGGTGCCAATCAGGAACCCCGGACGTGGCGGCTCAGCGTGCATCTGCAGCGTGAGGGCGAGCAACTCAAGATGTCGAAAGTGGAGTTCGTGCCGTGAGCGAGGATCGCAAAGTCGACCAGGACGCTACGGCCGAGAAAGACGTGACGGCCAAGAAAGACGTGACGGCCGGGCAAGACGCGACCGTTGACCAGGACGCGACGGCCGACCAGGACGCGACGGCTGACCAGGACGCGACGGCCGACCCGTCCGATTCTGCGGAGAACGTCGATGCCGGTGAAGCCGAGCCGGCAGAGGTCGAAACGACGTCGGCCGACGGCGACGCCGACACAACGGTCGACGAGACGGCCGGTGTGCCACGACGGCGGGGTGTGGGGACGACGCTGCGCGCGCAGGCGGCCGCGATCTTGCTCGCGGCCGCCTTGGTCGCCACGGCAGGTTTGACCGCCTGGCTGTACCTCGAGCGGTACCGGCCCGATCAGCAGACCGACGCTGCCGCGCAGCAGACCGCGCTGGATGCGGCGACCAGCGGAACCGTCGCACTGCTGTCGTATTCACCAGAGTCGCTCGACAAGGATTTCGCTGCCGCCAAAGCCAGGCTCACCGGCGACTTCCTGTCGTATTACACGCAGTTCACCGAACAGATCGTCACGCCAGCAGCGCGGGAAAAATCGGTCAAGACCGCCGCATCGGTGGTGCGGGCGGCGGTCTCCGACATGCAGCCGGACTCCGCCGAAGTGCTCGTGTTCATCAACCAGACCACCACGAGCCAGGAGAATCCCGACGGGGCGTTCGCCGCCAGCAGTGTGAAGGTGGGGCTGACGAAGATCGACGGCACCTGGTTGATCGACTCCTTCGATCCGGTGTAAACCCGGGCAGCGCTACCCTCGGCGTCGTGACCGTGACGGCGATCCTGCCCCTGCCCGCGGACCTCGACCAGCGTCCGGAGGCGATGTTCACGCCCGTCGTGGGCGTCTCACCGTTGTCGCGCATCATCGAGGGACTGTGTCCGCGCGCCGAGGTCGTGGTCGCCACGGCCTGGGAGCTGATGCCGTCGGTGCGCTCTGCCCTTCAGGACCGTGCGGGGAAAGCAGTTGCCGCGCAGGGTTTCTCGCCGAAATTGGTGGCCGCCGAACCGGCCGCGGGGCGGGCGCAGTGCGTCGCGGCCGCGCTGGCCGAGATCGACGGCGATGCGCCGGTGCTGCTGCACGACGTCGAATGGCCGGTGGTGCCGCCGACACTGGTCGATCGCATCAGCGCAGCGCTGGCAGGCGGCGCGGCCGCGGCCTGGCCGACGCTGCCGGTCACCGACAGTGTCAAGGCGGTGGACGCCGCGGGAACGGTGACCGCGACCGTCGACCGCGCATTGCTGCGCAGCGTGCAGTACCCGCGCGGATACGCTGCCCGCACGCTGAAGACGCTGCTGGCCGAGGACTCCGACGGAAAGTTCGACGACCTCGCGCTGGCGTTGTCGGCGGGGCTGCGGCCCACCCTCGTCGAGGGCGATGCCGACGCGGTGACAGTCGAGCTGCCCCGCGACTCGGACTATCTCAGCGCGGTGCTGCAGTCGGTCCAGAACCCACCCGGGCGTTGAGAAGAAGATCGGCCACCGCCACGTCCCGCAGATAGGTGACCTTCAAGTTCGTCGCACTTCCGGGAAAGGTCCGCACCTCGAGATCGGTGTAGTGCTCGACGCACGAGGAGGTGTCGGTCCCGGTGAACCCGTCGCGTTCGGCACTGCGGTAGGCCCGCCACAAGTCCGGCGCCCGGAAGGCCTGCGGAGTCTGCACCCGCACCAGCCCGCCGACTGTGGGTCGTAGCGCCGCTTCGGCGACGCCGGCCACGTGGCGCAGGGGGAGGGCCGGCATTGCGCCGCCGTGCGCGCGGGCCAGTGCGACCGCGTTGCGGTACATCTCTGGCTCGGCGAGGGGGCGGGCGGCGTCGTGGATGGCGATGACGTCGACGGTGCCGGCCTCGATGTCGGGGGCCAGATGACCAAGCACGTTGTACTCCGATGCGTGTCGGGTGTCGCCCCCTTCGACCAGTTCGACCGCGGCGTTCGGGAGCTCACGGTGCAGGGTGGCCGCAGCCAGGTCGCGTTCGCCGCGCCGGAAGACCAGGATCGTACGGTCGATGTCGGGATGCTCGGCAGGGGTCAGCAGCGACCAGGCGAGCATGCTTCGGCCGGCCAGCGGCAGGTATGCCTTGTTGCCGTCGGCGCCCACGCGGGTGCCCAGGCCCGCAGCCAACACCACAGCGACCGCCATGCCCATACCGCGAAGCGTATCTCCGGTAGCTTTGACGCCGATTTCGAAGGGGGCGCGGTGAGCGACGACGGGCAGACATCCACCAACCGGGCGCACCGGTTCCTGCCCATGGTGGGTCGCGACCCCCACGAGGCGCACCGGGCGGCCACTCCGCTGGAGTTGCTGTTCGATCTGACGTTCGTGGTGGCGTTCGGCATTGCGGCCTCGGAGTTCGCACATCTGCTGGCGGCCGATCACATCGCCGCCGGACTGGCCGGTTTCGCGTTGGCCACCTTCGCGGTCAGCTGGGCGTGGATCAATTTCAGCTGGTTCGCCTCGGCCTATGACACCGACGACTGGGTCTATCGGCTGATGACGATGGTCCAGATGGTCGGTGTGGTCGTGCTGGCGCTGGGCCTGCCCCAGCTGTACACGTCCATCGAGCACGGCGGCCACGTCGACACCACCGTCGTGGTGGCCGGCTACGTGGTGATGCGGGTGGCGATGGTCGGCCAATGGGTGCGCGCCGCGGTGCAGGACCGTCCGAGGCGGCGGGCCTGTCTGACCTACGCCTGGTGGATCACGGTGGCCCAGGTCGGATGGATCGCCTCCATTTTCGTTCACGCCTCGCTGCCGGTGACCGCATTGATGGTGCTGGCGCTGATCGGCGTGGAGTTGATGGGCCCGGTTCTCGCCGAGTCCCGAGCCGGCGGAACACCCTGGCATGCCCATCACATCGCCGAGCGGTACGGCCTGTTCACCATCATCACGTTGGGTGAGGGCGTGGTCGGCACCGTGGCATCCCTGTCCGCCGTCGTCGGTGAGCAGGGCTGGTCGGTGGAGGCGGTCTTCGTCGGCGTCGCCGGCATCGGTCTCACGTTCGGCATGTGGTGGGCGTATTTCGTGCTGCCGCACGCCGACGTCCTGCACGTGCGCCGCGAGCGCTCCTTCCAGTTCGGCTACCTGCACATCCTCGTGTTCGCCGCGATCGTGGCGACGGGCGCCGGACTGCACGCCGCGGCGTACTACATCGAGGATCACTCCGAGCTGAGTTCGACGGCGACCGTGCTGTCCGTCGTGATCCCGGTCGCGGTGTTCATTGTCATGATGTTCGTGCTGTACGCCGCGATGCTGCGGGCGGCTGCGGTCTTCCACATGGCGTTGCTGGCCGTCACGCTGTCGGTTCTGGGACTTGCCGTGGTGCTCGCCGTCGGCGGGATCTCCATGGCCAACTGCCTGCTCGTCGTGACGATCGCGCCGGTCGTGTGGGTGGTCGGCTACGAAGTCCGCGGACACCGCCACACTGCTGACGCCGTGGCCGAAACGCTGCGCACCGGTTAGCGGCCGACTACTTCTCGATGCCTTCGAGCAGGCTGCGATCGTCCTGAAGGCGCAGCAGCCGGCGCGCTTTGCGCCGCGTGATGAGGATTCCGACGACCGCGACGGTCCAGACCACGTACTGCAGGGTCCAGGCGATCCGGAACGACTCGAACGACAGGCCGCCGGTGGCCTCCAGAATCACGCCCATCGCCTGCATCAGCAGTAGCGAGGCCAGGAAGCCGCCCATGTTGACCATGCCCTGCGCGGTCCCCAATGTGGTGCTCGGGTTGAAGGTCCGGGCGAAGTCGAAACCCACCATCGAACCCGGGCCGCCCACCGAGATGACCACGACCAGCACGACCAGCAACCACAGCGGGGCCGGGCCGGGCAGTGCCAGGACCACCGACCACGCCAGGGCGTTGCTGGCGATGATCGCGAGGACCAGGCGTGAGCGTCGGTGCGGATGGCGTCCGGTGAACACCCCGACCAACACGCCCGAGGAGATCGCGGCGGCGACCGACACGGTGAGCAGGGCGCCGGCCACCCCTGCGGACAGGCCCTGCGCCACGGTCAGATACGGCACCCCCCACATCAGGGCGAACACGGTGACCGAGAACTGGGTGCCCATGTGGGTGAAGAAGCCCAGCCGGGTGCCTGGACGAAGCCAGACGGTCTTCACGCTGGACAGGGTGTCGCGCGCTGAGGTGGGTTCGCGCATCGTGGTGGTGCCGTCGGGGGTGTTCTTGACGATGGCGAGTGTGAGCACGATGGACAGCACACCCAGCGCTGCCACGGACACATAGGCGACCGTCCAGCCCATCGCCGTCAGCACCGCCAGGAACGGCACTGCCGACAGCACCTGGCCGAGTTGGCCGCAGATGCCGGTCAGCTGGGTCACCAGCGGTACCTGACGCATCGTGAACCAGTGCGGAACCAGGCGCAGCACCGAGATGAAGGTGACGGCGTCCCCGAGTCCGACGACTGCGCGCGCAGCGATGGCCATCGGCAGGGACTCGGTGAAGGCCAGCACCAACTGTCCGGAGGCCATCAACACGCCGCCGGCGGCGATCAACGCCTTGGACCCGAAGCGGTCGAGCAACACACCGGCGGGGATCTGCGCACCCGCGTAGACCACCACCTGGAGCACCACGAAGGTCGACAGCAAGCCGGGGCCGGTGCTGAACCGGTCGGCGGCGGCGAGTCCGGAGACACCGAGCGTGGTGCGGTCCAGCACAGCCACGATGTAGGCGAGAAGCCCGGTCGTCCAGACAATCCAGGGACGCACGGCGAACCTCTCGACGGGAAGTGACAGTGATGACGGCGGACGGAGTTCGACCAACTTTGTCCTGATGTCCTGCATTCGGTGAAGGACGCTTCACCATCTTCGCCCACCACGGTGCGTCCGTGCCAACCCGTCTGCGGGGGCGTGCGGAGCAAAGTTCGCTAGATTCGCAGACAATTGCCAGCAAGCGCTTGGGAAGAGCCAGATCAACTCAGTTCCAAGCAGCTTTTTGCGGTTCAGTAAACATTCGTTTCTGTCGCTTGGTAACTTCGCTCAAAAGGTTGTCCTCGGGACTACAGTGGTCGCATGAACGCGTTCGACCGAGGCCGGCCACACCAGGGGGGGTTGGGTCTTGGCTGAATACCGGCTGGAGGAGCTGGCGAGGGTCTCGGGGGTCAGCGTGCGCAACATCCGCGCCTATCGCGAGCGTGGCCTCCTGGACCCGCCGCGCAGGGACGGCCGGGCCGCCCTCTACGACGACTACCACCTGTCCCAGCTCAACACCATCAGCCAGCTGCTGAGCAAGGGTTACAACTCGGCCCACATCGCCGAGTTCTTCGCCAGCATGCGCCAGGGAACCGACCTGGCCGACATCCTCGGTCTGCAGCGGGCTGTGCTGGGGCCCCGGGACGGTGAAGCTCCGGAGGAAGAGCCCGAGGTCGACGACGACGGGTTCGGTCTCGGGCCCGACAGCGTCGAGGCCCGCAAGCTGGTGGCATACGGCATGGCCGAGATCGTGGCCGGCAAGGTCCGGTTGATCGACGGTCCCGCCGCCGACATCCTGTCTCGGGCGCCCGATCATCGCCTCTACGTGCGGGCCCTGGTGCGCTTCCTCGAGGCGTCCGACGACTCGGTCGATGATCTGGCCGAAGCGTTCGTCGCCAGTCTCGTCGAGTTGTTCCAGGCCCGGGTCGGCCCTGGCTATCTTCCCGAGCCCGACGAGATGGCCGAGATCCGGCGGATGGTGGACGACTATCGCGAGCTCGGCCAGGAGGTCGTGGCCACCAAGTTCGACCAGGCCACCCGCCGCCACATGGTGGCGTCGGCATCGGACTACACCGCGGGGATCCTGCTGACCGGCGCGTGGGAGCCGGGCCGCGGAGCCTGATCGTCGCCTGCGCGCGGGCCAATGTGATTGCAGGAGCACGGTTGTCGGGCGCCGAATGCGCATGATCGTGGGCACGTGTCGCGGACTTACTGACCGGTAAGTTTTCGCAGCAAACTCGGACGGCAGGCGAAACGGCGCCGCACGACACTTCGAGCCAGAGTGTCATGCTTGTCGACAACGAACTCCGACGCCGTGAGAACGCGAAATTTCAGATAACGATTTGATAACAAAACTGCCTTGATCTGCTACTTCGTTCTTACTCAAGCGTAACCACCCGCATGCAGGACGTTTGTACCGCAACGGTTCGGGCCACCCGGCGGCGCGCGTTACGCATCGTTCTGTTACCCACGCGTAGAACTCGCCAGTAACCATTTTGGGCGCGAAACTTACTCAGTCTCTTATGACACTCTTACAACGGTTGGAGAGACCACCGCGCCACGAGGGCGAGCCCTGACCGCAGTGTTCGACGCACTGTGCCGGACCCCGTCCTCACGACTTCACGGCCGCGGTCGAACCAGCCGGATTCGACGCCGAATCGCCGATGGCCCCGCAACGGAGTGCAGGCCAGCACCCACGAGCCCACTGCCCGAGGAAACGCGGGCCAGCGCGATCGCAGCCCGATTGCAGTACCGAGGAGAACACCAGACGTGACGATCAACGACCAGCACCGTGCGGCCACCGGCACTCCGAACGGATCGGGACCGGACCACGAACCCCTGTCAGGCACGCACGCCCTCGTCGATCGGTTGCATTCCGGCGAGCCCTATGCCGTGGCATTCGGCGGGCAGGGCGGCCCCTGGCTGGAGAACCTGGAGGAGCTGGTCAACTCGGCCGGGATCGAGTCGGAGATCAGCGCGCTGGTCGGCGAGGCCGAACTGCTGCTCGAGCCGCTGGCCCGCGAGCTGGTCGTGGTTCGCCCCATCGGCTTCGAGCCGCTGAAGTGGATCCGCGCGCTGGCCGCCGAGGAGCCGCTGCCTGCCGCCAAGGACCTCACCACTGCGGCGATCTCCGGGCCGGGCATCCTGCTCACCCAGATGGCCGCGATGCGCGCCCTCAAGCGTCAAGGCCTCGATCTGACAGGGCATCCTCCCGTCGCCATCGCCGGGCACTCACAGGGTGTCACCGCCGTGGAGGCACTCAAGGCCGGCGGGAACCGTGACGTCGAGTTGCTCGCCATCGGCCAGCTCATCGGCGCCGCCGGATCCCTGGTGTCGCGGCGTTGCGGCATGGTCGGGCGCGGGGACAAGTCGCCCATGGTCTCGGTCACCAATGTCGACCCGGCGCGGATGGCCGAACTCCTCGACGAGTTCGCCCAGGACGTCCGCACGGTGCTGCCGCCCGCGTTGTCCATCCGCAACGGCAGGCGTTCGGTCGTGATCACCGGAACCCCGGAGCAGCTGGCCCGCTTCGAGCTGTACTGCGAGAAGATCACCGAGAAAGAAGAGGCCGAGCGCAAGAACAAGACCCGCGGCGGCGCGGTGTTCCGGCCCGTGTTCAACCAGCTCAATGTCGAGGTCGGCTTCCACACCCCGCGTCTGGCCAGCGGCGTCGACCTCGTCGACGAGTGGGCCGCCCGCACCGGCCTGGACGCCGAGCTGACCCGGGAACTGACCGAAACCATCTTCGTGCGCCCGGTCGACTGGGTCGCCGAGGTCGAGGGTCTGGCCGCCGCCGGCGCCAAGTGGATCGTCGACCTGGGTCCCAGCGACACCGTCACCCGCCTGACCGCACCGGTGATCCGCGGCCTGGGCATCGGCATCGTGGCCGCCGCGACCCGCGCCGGTCAGCGCAGCCTGTTCACCGTCGGTGCCGCCCCCGACATCGCGCCGGCCTGGTCCAGCTACGCCCCGGCGCCCATCACCCTGCCCGATGGCTCGGTCAAGGTGTCGACCAAGTTCACCCGGCTCACCGGCCGTTCCCCGATCCTGCTGGCCGGTATGACGCCGACCACCGTGGACGCCAAGATCGTCGCCGCCGCGGCCAACGCCGGCCACTGGGCCGAGCTCGCCGGCGGGGGACAGGTCACCGAGGAGATCTTCGATGCGCGTATCCAGGAGCTGGGCGAGCTCCTGGAACCCGGTCGCGCGATCCAGTTCAACTCGTTGTTCCTCGACCCGTACCTGTGGAAGCTGCAGGTCGGTGGCAAGCGGCTGGTGCAGAAGGCGCGCCAGTCCGGTGCGCCCATCGACGGCGTGGTCGTCACCGCGGGCATCCCCGAGCTCGACGAGGCCGTCGAGCTGATCGAAGAGCTCAACAGCGTCGGCATCAGCCACGTGGTGTTCAAACCGGGCACGGTCGACCAGATCAAGTCCGTGATCAAGATCGCCACCGAAGTCGGGGACAGGGACGTCATCGTCCATGTCGAGGGTGGCCGGGCCGGTGGCCACCACTCCTGGGAGGACCTCGACGATCTGCTGCTGGCCACCTACGGCGATCTTCGCAAGCATCGCAACATCACCATCTGCGTCGGCGGCGGCATCGGTACCCCCGAGCGGGCGGCGGACTACCTCTCCGGTGACTGGGCCAAGCCTTACGGCTTCCCCTCCATGCCGGTCGACGGCATCCTCGTCGGCACCGCGGCAATGGCCACCAAGGAGGCCACCACCTCCCCGGCGGTCAAGCAGATGCTCGTGCAGACCAACGGCACCGACACCTGGGTGGGCGCGGGCAAGGCCATCAACGGCATGGCCAGCGGTCGCAGCCAGCTCGGCGCCGACATCCACGAGATCGACAACACCGCGTCGCGTTGCGGGCGGCTGCTCGACGAGGTCGCCGGCGACGCCGACGCGGTCGCCGAGCGCCGCGACGAGATCATCGCCGCGATGGCCGACACCGCCAAGCCGTACTTCGGCGACGTCGGGCAGATGACCTACCTGCAGTGGCTGCAGCGCTACATCGAGCTGGCCATCGGCGACGGCAACAGCACCGCCGACACGGTGCAACCCGGCAGCCCCTGGCTGGCCGACACCTGGCGGGAGCGCTTCGAGGCCATGCTCAAGCGGGCCGAGGCGCGTTTGAACGAGAAGGACTCCGGCTCCATCGAGTCGCTGTTCGACGAGAGCTCCGACGGCCAGGCGCTGCTGGACAATCCCGACACCGCGATCGCGGCGTTGCTGGCCCGCTATCCGGACGCCGAGACGGTGCGGTTGCACCCGGCCGACGTGCCGTTCTTCGTGACGCTGTGCAAGAAGCCCGGCAAGCCGGTCAACTTCGTGCCGGTCATCGACAAGGACGTGCGCCGCTGGTGGCGCAGCGACTCGCTGTGGCAGGCCCACGACGCGCGCTACACCGCTGACCAGGTGTGCATCATCCCCGGCACCCAGGCCGTGGCCGGCATCACCCGCGTCGACGAGCCCGTCGGCGAGCTGCTGGACCGCTTCGAACAGCAGATCGTCGACCGCGTGCTGGCCGACGGCGC
Source organism: Mycobacterium sp. G7A2 (assembly GCF_041902445.1). Taxonomy (NCBI): domain Bacteria; kingdom Bacillati; phylum Actinomycetota; class Actinomycetes; order Mycobacteriales; family Mycobacteriaceae; genus Mycobacterium; species Mycobacterium sp. G7A2. Next base: position 2,091,674 of record NZ_CP169251.1, read on the forward strand.
CGCGCCGGTTCCGATGGTCTCGCGTCGCCAGGCGCGCGCCGATGTGACCGGCCCGCTGGCCGTCGTGCTCGACTCGCCCGATGTGTTGTGGGCCGGGCGCACCGCCATCAACCCGGTGCACCGCATCGGTGCGCCACGCGAGTGGCAGGTCAACGATGTACCGGGCAAGCCCAGCGCCACCCACCCGAACACCGGTGCGCGCCTGGAGCAGGCGACCGACGACGCCGGCAAGGTCACCGTCACGCTGAGCGTGCCGCTGTCCGACATCTGGATCGACATCCGGTTCACGCTGCCGTCGGCCACCGTCGACGGCGGCATGCCGATCGTCACGGTCGAAGACGCGTCGACGGCGATGCGCGCGGTGCTGGCCATCGCGGCCGGCGTCGACGGACCGGACGCTCTGCCGCCGGTGGCGGACAACACCTCCCGGGTGACGGTGTCGTGGGATCCGGAGAAGGTCGCCGACCACACCGGCGTCACCGCCACGTTCGGTGCGCCGCTGGCCCCCGGCCTGACGCTGGTGCCCGACGCCCTGGTGGGCCTGTGCTGGCCGGCAGTGTTCTCCGCGATCGGTTCGGCGCTGACCGACGACGGTTTCCCGGTCGTCGAGGGCCTGCTGAGCCTGGTGCACCTCGACCACGCGGCGCACCTGCTGGCCGCCATGCCGGCGACGAAGACGGACCTGGTCGTCACCGCGACCGCCCAGTCGGCTACCGACACCGAGGTGGGTCGCGTCGTCCCGGTCAGCGTCACCATCGCCGAGGCCGCCGAACCCGTCAAGGCGCTGGCCACTCTCGAGGAGCGGTTCGCGATCCGCGGCCGCACCGGGGCCGCCGAGCTCACCGACCCGCCTCGGGCGGGCGGCGCCATCACCGACAACGCCACTGACACCCCGCGTCGGCGTCGGCGTGACGTCGTGGTCAACGCACCGGTCGACATGAGCGCGTTCGCCGTGGTCTCCGGTGATCACAACCCCATTCACACCGACCGCGCCGCCGCGTTGCTGGCCGGGCTGAAGCAGCCCATCGTGCACGGCATGTGGCTGTCCGCGGCCGCCCAGCACGCGGTCACCGCCACCGACGGCCGAGCCACCCCGCCCGCCCGGCTGGTGGGCTGGACGTCCCGCTTTTTGGGCATGGTGCTTCCCGGTGACGAGATCGAGTTCCGCGTCGACCGGGTCGGCATCGACCGCGGTGCCGAGATCATCGAGGTCGCGGCCCGCGTCGGCTCCGAGCTGGTGATGTCGGCGACGGCGCAGCTGGCCGCGCCGAAGACCGTCTACGCGTTCCCCGGTCAGGGCATCCAGTCCAAGGGCATGGGCATGGACGTGCGGGCGCGGTCGAAGGCCGCCCGCAAGGTCTGGGACTCGGCGGACAAGTTCACCCGCGAGACGCTGGGCTTCTCGGTGCTGCACGTGGTGCGTGACAACCCGACCAGCCTGATCGCCTCCGGCGTGCATTACCACCACCCCGAAGGCGTGCTGTACCTGACGCAGTTCACCCAGGTCGCGATGGCCACGGTCGCGGCGGCTCAGGTCGCCGAGATGCGTGAGCAGGGCGCCTTCGTGGAGGGAGCGATCGCGTGCGGTCACTCCGTCGGCGAGTACACCGCGCTGGCCTGTGTGTCGGGCGTGTACGAGCTCGAGGCGCTGCTCGAGGTGGTGTTCCACCGCGGCTCCAAGATGCACGACATCGTGCCGCGCGACGCGGCCGGACGGTCGAACTACCGGCTGGCAGCCATCCGCCCCTCGCAGATCGACCTCGACGACGCCGACGTGACGGCGTTCGTCGCCGAGATCTCCGAGCGCACCGGGGAGTTTCTCGAGATCGTCAACTTCAACCTGCGCGGCGCCCAGTACGCGATCGCGGGCACCGTCGCCGGGTTGGAGGCACTGGAGGAGGAGGTCGAGCGGCGTCGCGAGATCAGCGGCGGCAAGCGGTCGTTCATCCTGGTGCCCGGCATCGATGTGCCGTTCCACTCGTCTGTGCTGCGGGTCGGCGTGGCCGATTTCCGCCGCGCCCTCGAGCGGGTCATGCCGCGCGGCGCCGACCCCGAACTGCTGATCGGGCGCTACATCCCCAACCTGGTGCCGCGGCCGTTCACCCTGGACCGCGACTTCATCCAGGAGGTCCGGGACCTGGTGCCGGCCGAGCCGCTCGACGAGATCCTGGCCGACTACGACACCTGGCGCAACGAGCGGCCCGCGGATCTGTGCCGCAAGCTCGTCATCGAGCTGCTGGCCTGGCAGTTCGCCAGCCCGGTGCGCTGGATCGAAACGCAGGACCTGCTGTTCATCGAAGAGGCGGCGGGCGGTCTCGGCGTCGAGCGCTTCGTCGAGATCGGCGTCAAGAGCGCGCCGACTGTCGCGGGTCTGGCGACCAACACGCTGAAGTTGCCGGAGTACTCGCACAACACCACCGAGGTGCTCAACGCCGAGCGTGACGCGGCGGTGCTGTTCGCGACCGACACCGACCCCGAACCGGACTTCGAGGAGGCCGCGCCCCCGTCGGACGCCGCACCCGCGATGGCCGAGGCGGCACCGGTCGAGGCGGCCCCGGCCGCCCCGGCGCCTGCCGCCCCGAGCGGCGGGCCCCGGCCGGATGACCTGACCTTCGACGCCGCCGACGCCACCATGGCGCTGATCGCGCTGTCGGCCAAGATCCGGATCGACCAGATCGAGGCGCTGGACTCCATCGAGTCCATCACCGACGGTGCGTCCTCGCGGCGCAACCAGATGCTCGTCGACCTCGGCTCAGAGCTGAACCTCGGCGCCATCGACGGCGCCGCCGAGGCCGACCTGGCCGGCCTCAAGGGGCAGGTGACCAAGCTGGCCCGCACGTACAAGCCATTCGGCCCGGTGCTCTCCGATGCGATCAATGATCAGCTGCGCACGGTCCTCGGCCCGTCCGGCAAGCGGCCGGCCTACATCACCGAGCGGGTCAAGAAGACCTGGGAACTCGGCGACGGTTGGGCCAGGCACGCCACCGTCGAGGTCGCGCTGGGCACCCGAGAGGGGTTCAGCGTGCGCGGCGGGGCGCTCGGCGGGTTGCACGACGGCGCGCTGGCCGACGCCGCGTCGGTCGACAAGGTCATCGACGCCGCTGTCGCCGCGATCGGCGCCCGCCAGGGTGTGCCGGTGTCGTTGCCGTCCGCCGGTGGCGCCGGCGGCGGGGTGGTCGATTCGGCCGCTCTCGGCGAGTTCGCGGAGAAGGTCACCGGGCCCGACGGTGTGTTGGCCGCGACGGCCCGCACCATCCTCGACGAGCTCGGCCTGGGCGCACCGTTCGCCACACCGGACGCCTCCGCCGATGCGGAACTCATCGACCTGGTGACCGCCGAGCTCGGATCGGACTGGCCGCGCCTGGTGGCGCCGTCGTTCGACGGGCGCAAGGCCGTGCTGCTCGACGATCGATGGGCCAGTGCCCGTGAGGATCTGGTCCGGATCTGGCTGATGGACGAGGACGACGTCGACGCACAGTGGGCGCACCTGTCGGAGCGCTTCGAGGGCGCCGGCCACGTGGTCGGCACCCAGGCCACCTACTGGCAGGGCAAGGCGCTCGCCGCCGGCCGCAACGTCCACGCCTCGCTCTACGCGCGCGCTGCCGCGGGTGCGGAGAATCCGGGCAGGGGCCGCTACAGCGACGAGGTGGCTGTGGTGACCGGCGCATCGAAGGGGTCGATCGCGGCCTCGGTGGCGGCTCAGCTGCTCGACGGCGGCGCCACCGTCATCGCGACCACCTCCCGCCTGGACGACAGCCGGCTCGCGTTCTACCGCACGCTCTATCGCGACCACGCCCGGTTCGGCGCCAAGCTGTGGGTGTTGCCGGCGAACATGGCGTCCTACAACGACATCGACGCGCTGGTCGAATGGGTCGGCACCGAGCAGACCGAGAGCCTCGGGCCCAAGTCCATCCACATCAAGGACGCCCTGACCCCGACGCTGCTGTTCCCGTTCGCCGCGCCGCGTGTCGGCGGCGACCTGTCGGAGGCCGGATCGCGCTCGGAGATGGAGATGAAGGTTCTGTTGTGGGCCGTGCAGCGGCTCATCGCGGGCCTGTCGCACATCAGCGCCGACCGCGACATCGCGGCCCGGTTGCACGTCGTGCTGCCGGGTTCTCCGAACCGCGGCATGTTCGGGGGCGACGGCGCCTACGGCGAGTCGAAGTCGGCCCTGGACGCGGTGGTGTCCCGGTGGAAGGCCGAGACGTCCTGGGCACAGCGGGTCAGCCTGGCGCACGCTCTGATCGGGTGGACCCGAGGCACCGGCCTGATGGGTCACAACGACGTGATCGTCGACGCGGTCGAGGAAGCGGGGGTGACCACGTACTCCACCGAGCAGATGGCCGCCATGCTGCTGGATCTGTGTGACGTCGAGACCAAGGTCGCGGCGGCCCGCGAGCCCGTGCAGGCCGATCTCACCGGCGGCCTGGCCGAGGCCGAGCTGGATCTGTCGGAGCTGGCCACCAAGGCGCGCGAAGAGGCGACCGGTTCGGTGGACGAGGACGACGAGGACGTTGCCGCCGATCATCTGATCGCCGCGCTGCCGTCGCCGCCGCGTCCGCACGCCGGTGCCCCGGCGCCGGAGTGGGCGGATCTCGACGTCGATCCCGCCGACCTGGTCGTCATCGTCGGTGGCGCCGAACTCGGCCCGTACGGCTCGTCACGTACCCGCTTCGAGATGGAGGTGGACAACGAGCTCTCCGCGGCCGGTGTGCTCGAGCTGGCGTGGACGACCGGGTTGATCAAGTGGGAGGACGATCCCCAACCCGGTTGGTACGACACCGAATCCGGTGACCTGGTGGACGAGTCCGAGCTGGTCGAGCGGTACCACGACGAGGTCGTGCAACGGTGCGGCATCCGGGAGTTCGTCGACGACGGGGCCATCGATCCCGATCACGCCTCGCCGTTGCTGGTCAGTGTGTTCCTGGACAAGGACTTCCGCTTCGTGGTCTCCAGCGAGGCCGACGCGCGGGCGTTCGTCGAGTTCGATCCCGAGCACACCGCGGCGCGGCCGATCCCCGACTCCGGGGACTGGGAGGTGATCCGCAAGGCGGGCACCGAGATTCGGGTGCCGCGCAAGACCAAGTTGTCGCGGACCGTCGGTGCCCAGATCCCGACCGGATTCGACCCGACGGTGTGGGGCATCAGCCAGGACATGGCGACCTCCATCGACCGGGTGGCGCTGTGGAACATCGTCGCCACCGTCGATGCGTTCCTGTCCTCGGGCTTCACCCCGGCCGAGCTGATGCGCTACGTGCATCCCAGTCTGGTGGCCTCGACGCAGGGGACCGGCATGGGTGGCATGACGTCGATGCAGACCATGTACCACGGCAACCTGCTGGGCAGGTCCAAGCCGAACGACATCCTGCAGGAGGTGCTGCCCAACGTTGTTGCCGCCCACGTGATGCAGTCCTACGTCGGCGGTTACGGCGCGATGGTGCATCCGGTGGGCGCGTGCGCCACCGCGGCGGTGTCGGTCGAGGAGGGCGTCGACAAGATCAAGCTCGGCAAGGCCGAATTGGTGGTCGCCGGCGGTTTCGACGACCTGACGCTGGAAGCGATCATCGGCTTCGGAGACATGGCGGCCACCGCCGACACCGAGGTCATGCGCGGTAAGGGCATCAGTGACTCGAAGTTCTCCCGCGCCAACGACCGTCGCCGTCTCGGCTTCCTGGAGGCCGAGGGCGGGGGCACGGTGTTGCTGGCCCGCGGAGACCTGGCGGTGAAGATGGGTCTGCCGGTACTGGCGGTTGTCGGCTACGCGCAGTCGTTCGCCGACGGCGTGCACACCTCGATCCCGGCCCCCGGGCTGGGCGCGCTGGGTGCAGGCCGCGGCGGCCGCGACTCGATGCTCGCGCGGTCCCTGGCCAAGCTGGGGGTGGGCGCCGACGACATCGCGGTGATCTCCAAGCACGACACCTCCACACTGGCCAACGATCCCAACGAGACCGAGCTGCACGAGCGGCTGGCCGACTCGCTGGGACGTTCGGACGGCGCCCCGCTGTTCGTCATCAGCCAGAAGAGCCTGACCGGGCACGCCAAGGGCGGCGCGGCGGTGTTCCAGATGATGGGTCTGTGCCAGGTTCTGCGCGACGGTGTCATCCCGCCCAACCGCAGCTTGGACTGTGTCGACGACGAGCTGGCCACCTCGGCGCACTTCGTGTGGCCGCGCGAGACGCTGCGGATGGGCGAGAAGTACCCGCTCAAGGCCGGTCTGGTCACCAGCCTCGGCTTCGGCCACGTGTCGGGTCTGATCGCGCTGGTGCATCCGCAGGCCTTCCTGGCCACGCTCAGCCCCGAGCAGCGGGAGACCTACGCCGCACGGGCGCAGGAGCGCTCGCTGGCCGGACAACACCGGCTGGCCTCGGCGATCGCCGGTGGACGACCGATGTACGAGCGGCCCGCCGACCGTCGCTTCGACAGCGAGCATTCCGAGAAGGCGCAGGAAGCCGCGATGCTGCTCGACACGGCGTCCCGGCTCGGCGAGAACGGCGTGTATCTGCGGTGAACCGTGCGATAGCGTGCTGCGCGTGGCCATCGTCGGGATAGGCATCGACCTCGTCTCCATTCCGGAGTTCGCCGAGCAGGTGGACCGGCCGGGCACGGTGTTCGCCGAGACGTTCACCCCGGGTGAGCGGCGCGACGCCGCCGACAAGAGTTCGTCGGCGGCGCGCCACCTCGCGGCGCGGTGGGCGGCCAAGGAAGCCGTCATCAAGGCGTGGTCGGTGTCGCGGTTCTCGAAACGGCCGGTGCTGCCCGAGGGCATCCACCGCGACATCGAGGTGATCACCGACATGTGGGGGCGGCCGCGGGTGCGGCTGTCGGGGGCGGTGGCCGAGCACCTCAAAGAGGTGACCATTCATCTGTCGCTGACCCATGAGGCCGACACCGCCGCCGCGGTGGCCGTCCTCGAGGAGCGCTAACATTCGTCCCCGCGTTGCTGCAGACCCTGCTGCTTTCGTGACCCGGTAAACGGGGAGGCCGTACGGTCAGGCCATGGACTTCGAGGAGTACCGCGCCCATGACGCCACATCGCTGGCGAAGCTGGTAGCCGACCGACAGGTGTCCGCGGCGGAGTTGCTGACGCTGGCCCGCGAGCGTGCGGCCGCGGTCAATCCGCGGATCAACGCCGTCGTGCGTGACGTCCCCGCAGTCCCGCCGGACCGGCCGCAGGGACCGTTTTCCGGGGTGCCGTTCCTGATCAAGGACCTCGCCCAGGACTACGCGGGACTGCCGACGTCCGCCGGCTCGCGGGCGTTGATGTCGACCCCGGCCGCCGAGCACGCCACGGTGGTGCAGCGATGGATCGACGCGGGCCTGGTCATCTTCGGGAAGACCAACACCCCCGAGTTCGGCGCGAAAGGGGTCACCGAACCGCTCGCGTGGGGATCGGCACGTAATCCGTGGGACACCGACCGGACCCCGGGCGGCTCCTCGGGCGGGTCGGCTGCGGCGGTCGCGGCCGGGATCGTGCCCTGCGCGGGCGCCAACGACGGAGGCGGATCCATCCGGATCCCCGCGGCCTGCTGCGGGCTGGTGGGTCTGAAACCCGGTCGCGGTCTGACGCCGTCAGGCCCGCTGGCCGGTGAGGCCATGCACGGCTCCGCTGTGCAGGGTGTGGTGTCGCGCACGGTGCGCGACACCGCGGGAATGCTCGATGTGATCAGCGGCGGCGAACCGTTCGGGCCCTACGTCCCGGCCATGCCGCCGTCGTCCCTGACATCGTGCGTGGGCCAGGATCCCGGTGCGCTGCGGATCGGGGTGCGGGTGCCCTCGGCGATCACGCCGACGCCGCACCGCGAGGCCTACGCTGCGGTGGCGACGACCGTGCGCGCGTTGACCGAGCTGGGTCACCAGGTCGACGAACTGCCTGAGGCGCCCTACGACGATGCCGAGCTGGCGCGTGACTTCCTGCTGACCTGGTTCGTGGTCGCGGCGTGGGAGGTGGCCGAGGCCAAGCGGCTCAGCGGTGCGGGGGACGAGTCGTTCGAACGGGACACGTTGATCATGGCGGCGCTCGGTCGCGCCACGAGCAGCGTCGACTATGTGGATGCCGTGGAACGCCGGCATGCGCACACCCGCCGGCTGAGTACGTTCTTCGAGTCCTACGATCTGTTGCTGACCCCCACATTGGCCACCCCGCCGCCGACCATCGGCGAGTTCGAACTTCCTGTGGCACTGGCCCGGGCGGCCGATGCTCTGCTCAAGACCCGGACAGCGCGGTTCCTGAAGTACACCAAGATCGTCGACGACATGGTCGACAAGAACCTCAACTGGGTGCCCTACACCCAGTTGGCGAATCTGACTGGGCGCCCGGCAATCTCGCTTCCGCTGCATTGGACGCCGGAGGGCTTGCCGATGGGGGTCCAGTTCGTCGCACCGCTGGCCGGTGAGTCACTGCTGGTCAAGTTGGCCGCTCAACTGGAACAGGCGATGCCCTGGGCGGGGCGGGTCGCGCCGATCTAGGACACTGGCCGCAGACCGGGGGCGGCCGAGCGCGCTGATCGGCCCGCACCGCCGGTTGGCGGCCCGGCGTTTCGGGTATCCCGGCGGATCACTGTGGCCGCATCGGAGGACGAAACTGTGACCGAGACAGACCAGCGCCGAAAGCTGGGGGAATCCGACAGCCCCATCGAAGACGCGCTCGAGTACGCCTTCCGGCGCATGGTCGACGAGGGCACTCAGCGCCTGCACCGCAGCTGGCGCGAAGTTCTGGTGACCGGCTTCTTCGGCGGCACCGACATCGCGGTGGGGGTGTTGGCCTATCTGGCGGTGTTGAACGTCACCCACCAGCCGCTGCTGGCCGGACTGGCATTCTCCATCGGCTTCTTGGCGCTGCTGCTCGGTCGCAGCGAATTGTTCACCGAGGGCTTCCTGGTTCCGGTCACTACGGTCGCGGCCAAACGGGCCAGTTTCAGGCAGCTGATGAAGCTGTGGAGCGGCACGCTGGTCGCCAACCTGGCCGGTGGTTGGTTACTGATGCTGGTGATGATGACAGCGCTGCCGCAGCTGCACGCGCAGACCATCGAATCCGCATCGCACTATGCGACGGCACCCCTGTCGGCCGAGACGATCGCGCTGTCGCTGTTGGGCGGCATGGTGATCACGCTGATGACCCGCATGCAGCACGGCACCGACTCGGTGCCGGCCAAGATCGCGGCAGCGATCGCGGGCGCGTTCCTGCTCGCGGGTCTGCAGCTGTTCCACTCCATCCTCGACTCGCTGCTGATCTTCGGGGCGCTCATCACCGGTGAGGCACCGTTCGGCTACCTGGACTGGCTCGGATGGTTCGGTTACACCGCGGCCGGCAACCTCGTCGGCGGACTGGGCCTCGTGACACTCCTACGCCTGTTGCGCAGCAAGGATCGCGTCGCCGAGGAGCGCCGTCGAGCCGAGTCGCCCGGCGACGAGGAGCCGCTAACCTCGACGCATGACTGACATCCCGGCGCGGGTGCGCGACGTGCTCCCAGCGGTGCGCGCCGATCTCGAGAACCTGGTACGCATCGAGTCGGTGTGGGCCGACCCCGACCGCCGCGGCGAGGTGCAGCGCAGCGCCGAAGAGGTGGCGAAGTTGTTGTCGGAGGCCGGATTCGGTGACGTACGCATCGTGGCCGAAGGTGGAGCCCCCGCTGTCATCGCGCACCACCCCCCGCCGCCCGGCGCCCCGACGGTTCTGCTGTACGCCCACCACGACGTGCAGCCGGAAGGTGATCGGTCTCAGTGGCATTCGGAGCCGTTCGAGCCGACTGAACGCGACGGACGGCTCTACGGCCGCGGGACCGCCGACGACAAGGCGGGCATCGCCACACATCTGGCTGCTTTCCGTGCGCACGGTGGGAACCCGCCGGTCGGGGTGACGGTCTTCGTCGAGGGCGAAGAGGAGTCAGGCTCCCCGTCGCTGTCGCGGCTACTGGCCGCGCACCGCGACGCCCTGGCCGCCGATGTCATCGTGATCGCCGACTCCGACAACTGGAGCACCGAGGTTCCGTCGCTGACGGTGTCGCTGCGCGGGCTGGCCGATTGCATCGTGGAGGTCGCCACGCTCGACCACGGGCTGCACTCGGGCATGTGGGGTGGTGTCGTGCCCGACGCGTTGAGCGTGCTGGTGCGGCTGCTGGCCAGCCTGCACGACGACGAGGGCAACGTCGTGGTCGACGGGTTGCACGAATCGACTGCCGCGCCCGTCGAGTACACCCCGGAACGGGTGCGGGCCGACACCGGTCTGCTCGACGGTGTGCAGGAGATCGGTTCGGGCTCGGTGGCGCAGCGCCTGTGGGCGAAACCGGCGATCACCGTCGTCGGCATCGACACCACGCCGATCGCCAAGGCGTCCAACACCTTGACACCACGCGCCCGCGCCAAGGTGAGCATGCGGGTGGCGCCGGGCGGTGACGCCGCCGAACACCTGGCTGCGCTCACCCGCCACCTCGAGCAGCACACACCCTGGGGTGCGCAGGTCACCGTGACGCCCGGCGACGTCGGCGAGCCGTATGCGATCGACCCGAGCGGGCCCGTCTATGACGCGGCGCGTGCGGCCTTTCGCCAAGCCTGGGGGAACGACGCAATCGACGCCGGAGTGGGCGGCTCGATTCCATTCATCGCCGCGTTCGCTTCGGCGTTTCCGGACGCCAAGATTCTGGTGACGGGGGTCGAGGACCCCGACACCCAGGCGCACAGCATCAACGAGAGCCTGCACCTCGGCGTGCTGGAGCGGGCGGCGACCGCCGAAGCGCTGCTACTGGACCGGCTGGCTGGATCAGACCGACAAATCGCGACGTAACTTGGCGACATGGCCCGTCGCGCGGATGTTGTACTGCGCCAACGCGATCTTGCCTTTCTCGTCGACGACGAAGGTCGACCGGATGACGCCCTGCACGGTTTTGCCGTACATGGTCTTCTCGCCGTAGGCGCCCCAGGCCTCGAGCACTGTGCGGTCGGGGTCGGCCAGCAACGGGAACGTCAGGCCCTCCTTGTCGCGGAACTTCGCCAGTTTCTCGGGTTTGTCCGGTGAGATGCCGACGACGTCCAGACCGGCGTCGTTGAGCTCGGCGAGGTTGTCCCGGAAGTCACAGGCCTCCTTGGTGCAGCCGGGGGTGGACGCGGCCGGGTAGAAGTACACGATGACTTTGCGGCCCTTGTAGTCCGAGAGTTCGACGGTGTTGCCGTCGGCGTCGGGCAGGCTGAAAGCGGGAGCGGTGTCGCCCACTTCGAGGCGAGGGGTCTGCGGCATGGGTAGCTGTCCTCCGGTGTCGCGGGGTCCGGTGCGATCTGAAGCGACCGGCGCGCTCGGTCTCGCCCCGGCTGATCTAGGGTAGTGCGGCAGGACGACACCGTTGGTCGATGGGCGCACCGTCGGTGAACAGGCGCGCCGTCGGTGGATGAGCACAGTAGGCGATGAGGCACGGAGGCAGATGTGGCGGACCGCGATCCCGACAGCATCAAGGCTGAGATCGACGAGGCCCGGGAGCAGTTGGCCCTGACCGTGGATTCTCTCGCTGCCCGCGCCAACCCGCGCCGGCTCGCCGACGATCTGAAGGCGGGGGTGGTGCGGTTCGTTCGCCAACCGGCCGTGGCGGCGTCGCTGGCCGGTGTCGGACTGGTGGTCATCGTCGTGACCGTGCGCCGCCTCCGCCAGCCCTGAGCGGACGATTCAGCGCCGCCGGCCACCTCGCAGCCACGTCGGGAACGTGAAGCCGGGCGGGTTGGCCACCCGGCCCAGCCGGGAGCAGGTACGGATCGCGACCGGGTGTTGGCCAGTCACGTGATCAGCTGAGTTCTCACCACCGGTCCCCATCGGCGCCGGATCGGCCAGGCCTGCCATCAGCTAATTCCTCGATTCACCCGTCCATGGTTTGCCCGATGTAGGGACCATGTTCAACAGCTAACGGCAACCATAGCACTGTGGTGGCTCTTTTCCCAGCGCACGTGCCGTTAATATTCGCGCAGCCATCTCTATGGTTACCATCGGGGCAATCGTGACCAGCTTGCGATCGCCACGCGGGCAGTGAGCTCTAGCACAGTGTCGGGGCGCTCGGGCGAGAAATCCCCAGAATTTTCGTGAACGTAAACCGATCGCTGGATACCTCGTGTCGCACATCCGCCGTGCGCCGTGTGTCGGGAAGTCGGGAGGTGCTGGCAAGCGCCGCGGCCGGCGCGTCCTCTACGCTGGCGCTGTCCACGACAGCAAAGGAGGCCGGCATGGCCTGGTTCCTGGCCCTCCAGGGCGCGACGCAGCCGAGTCACCAGTCCTCGGTGTACGAACTCCAGGACTCGGCTGACATCGACAAGCTCGCCCAGGAGTTGGTGGGCGCCGTCACGCTCGATCGGGTCGTGCCCGTTCCGGCGATGCTTCCGCAGAACACCCGCAAGCGGCAGAAGGTGACGCTCTACATCCGGCCGGCCGCATGGGGGATGTGGACCTTCTACGAGCTCTCCGAAGAAGACCGGCGCCAGTTGATGAAGGACAACCCGCTGGTTCAGGCGATTCAGCAGCATCAACGCGAGCATGCCGGGCAGCCTGGCGCGGGCCAGGGCAACCCGCTGCTCGGTCAGCCCGGTCCGGGCGGGTTCGCTCCGCGTCGTTGATCACGGTCGGCCGAACGTGCCCGGCGACGAGGGCTGAGGCTGTGCGGCCGCTTCGTCTCATGGCCATCTGGTGACATCAGACGACTTTGCCAGCCCTCGTCACGGCGATTTCGCTGACGACAGCGTGTTCTGAGCGACTCCCCGAATACTGCACGCGCGTACCAATTGCCATTTGCTTGTGACACTTTTCGGCAATCCCCGGTGCCCGACTATTGACGCGGCATATATTTGCCCGGCATTCGCGGGTCGGTGGGAGGACGTTATGAGCGCAGCGGCACATGTCGGTCGGATCGGTGGCCTCGCGGTCGCCCTGGGCGTCGGGGCTGCGGTCCTGACGGGCTACGGTGTCGCGGCTGCGGACACCGGCTCCGGAGAGTCGGGTTCGAGTGCGTCGTCGGGTAGTTCGGCAGGCTCCTCCACAGGCGGTACCGACAGTTCGACCGCCGGCGCTTCGAGCCCCTCGGCGAATGCCGGCGACGGCGACGATGCCTCGGACAGTGACGATGCCTCGGACAGTGACGAGGCCGCTGACGCGTCCGAGGGCGACGACGCTTCGGAGAGCGACGACGGCGACGACACGGCTGGGGACAGCGAAGACCTCGACGCCGATCTCGGCGTCGACGAGGGTCTCGAAGCTGACGGAGACGTGGACGGGGACGATCCGGCAGGCAGCGGCGGCTATGCGTCCGCGGAGTCGGAAGCCCCCGCGGAGGTGGTCGACGACGTCGACTCGGCGGCTCCCAGCGACGGGGTCGACTCGACAGTAGTGAGCGACGAGGTCGATGCCGAACTCGCGGCCGAGCGGCAGGACCAAGCCGTCGAATGGCTGGCCACCCCCGAGGCCGTCGCCGGCCGTGCGGGCACCGAACAGACAGCGCCGGCCGAGCAGACGGCTGCCGCCGAAGAGTCCGTCGACGCCACGGCGGCCGTGCCAGACGTCGCCCTCACCGAGATGGTCGGGCTGCTCAGCCCGTTCGCCGGTGGGGGGCCGGCGGCTCCGCCGATGAACTCGCCCATGGAGTGGGCGATGGCAGCGGCCGCCCGTCGCGAACTCGAGAGCGGTCCGGTCTCGGTGAACCCCGTACTCGAGTTCCTCGACGGGGTCATCTACGGCAACGTCGGCGCCACCGATTCGCGGGGAAACCCGTTGATCTACACCATCATCGACGAGCCGAGCCAGGGCGGCAAGATCACCCTCGCCGAAGACGGCAGCTTCTCGTTCCTGCCCGACCTGTCGGTCGTCGAGTCCGGTGGCACCGAGCAGTTCACGGTGATGGTCAGCGAGCAGACCGGGCTGGTGCGCTTCCTGGAGCAGATTCCACTGCTGGGTGACTTCGTCCAGCCGATCGTCCTCGGTCTGCAGCAGATTCCGATCCTGGGCACCATCCTGCAACCGTTCATCGGATACCGGGTGATCGCACCGATCGACGTCAATGTCGGCGAACTGGTGCCGGCCGGTGCGCCGGTCGCCTTCACCACGATGGTGACGTCGTTCGACGGGGTACAGATCAGCACGAACTTCTTCCCGGCCTCGGGTCTGCTGGCCGGCGAAACCGCGTCGACCGTGCTGAACGGGCCGGGTCTGGGCGACCCGGGCAACATCGACCCCACCTCCGTGACGACGGTGTTCAACCTGGTGCCGGGACTGGTGCCGCTGCGGGACGCCGGGTACAACGTGGTGACCTGGGATCCGCGTGGCGAGTTCGCGTCCGGCGGCGTGCTGCAGCTGGACAACCCGTTCTTCGAGGGCCGCGACGTGCAGGCCATCCTGGACTGGGTGGCGACCCGCCCGGAGACACTGCTCGACGGTCCCGGCGACCCCGTGGTCGGCATGGTGGGCGGTTCCTACGGTGGTGGAATCCAGTTGGTGTCCGCGGGCATCGACGACCGGATCGAGGCCATCGTCCCGGTGATCGCGTGGAACTCGCTGAACGAGGCGCTGTATCCCACCGAGGCGTTCAAGACCGCCTGGGCGACCCTGCTGGGACTGGATCTGCTGGAGGGCGGCGCCCGGATCAACTCGCAGATCTACCCGGCCATCATCCTCGGCGATCTGCTGGGATTCATCACCGAGACCCAGCAGGCCATCCTGGCCAGCAGCGGTCCCACCGTGCTGGTGAGCGGTATCACCGCGCCCACGCTGCTGATCCAGGGCACCGCCGACGGTCTGTTCACCCTGGCGCAGGCCGTCACCAACGCGATGTTGCTGGAGGCCGCCGGCACCCCGGTCGACATGATCTGGGCGTGCGGTGGTCACGGCGTCTGCCTGGACCCGATCAGCCCGTTGCAGACCCCCCTGCTGATCGACTCGACGCTGGATTGGCTCGACAAGTACGTCAACGGAAACGAATTGGTGCCCACCGGACCACGGTTCGAGTGGTTCGACCAGAACGGTGACTATTTCTTCTCGGATCTGCTGCCGTCGGATCCGGCGTTCTACGGAGAGTCCCTCGTCGTCGCCGGGGCCGGCGGGTTCCTGCCGATCCTGCCGCTGCTGGGCGGTTCGGGGCCGCAGACGCAGTCGCCCACACCGCTTCTGGTGTCTCCGGCCCTGGCCTCGGAAGCCGCGCTGGCCATCGACGTCGAGGTGCCGTCCCCGGAGGCCACCGTGCAGATCGTGGGCGCGCCCGAGCTGACCATCACGTATTCGGGCCTGGGGACGAGTCGACACATCTACGGGCAGTTGGTCGACGAAACCACCGGCTTGGTGTTGGGCAACCTGGTGACACCCATCCCGGTGACGCTCGACGGCCGCACGCACACCGTCTCCATCGACCTGGAGCAGATCGCCTACACGATGGCGCCGGACTCGCAGCTCAAGCTGCAGTTGGTGGGTTCGGCCACGCCGTACGAGAACCTGCTCCAACTTGGCTTCATCAACGTCGAGGCCGTCGAGCTGGCGCTGCCGACCGTCGCAGCCGAGGTGGGCGGTGTGGCAGGGCTGACGGTGGGCATGGCGGTCGCCTGACCCGCCGCGCTGGTCTCCGGGGAAGCGTCTGCGGGGAAAGCCTTGGAGGGGGCGGGCCGCTCAGGCGGCCGGAGCCGGTTCCTGAACCGCCGCGTTCATCTCGGAGAACTCGCGTTCGATGTCGTCGTTCTGGCGTCTGGTGAGCAGCGACACCGCCACAGCCACCACACCGCAGGCGATGAAGCCGGGAACGATCTCGTACATCACGCTGGCCAGCGCGTCTGTCTGGCCCCAGACTCCGACGACCACCGCGCCGCTGAGCATCCCGGCAATCGCGCCGGCCGAGGTGAGTCGGCGCCAGAACAGCGACAAGATGATCAGCGGGCCGAACGCCGCGCCGAAGCCGGCCCAGGCGAATCCCACCAGATCGAGAATCGTCCCGTCGGGGTTCAACGCGAGCAGCATCGCCACCACCGCGACGGTCAGCACCCCCAACCGGCCGTAGTTGACCAGCCGGGTCGGGCTGGTTTCCTTGCCGAACGCGCGGTAGATGTCTTCGACCAGTGCGGAGGAGCAGACGATGAGCTGCGAGGAGATCGTCGACATGATCGCCGCGAGTACCGCCGCGAGCACGATTCCGGCCACGAACGGGTGGAACATCACCTGTGCCAGTTGCAGAAACACCGTCTCGGCGTTGTCGAGTGTTTCGCCGCGACTGTAGAAGTACGCCAGGCCGGCGAATCCGGTGGCAATGGCGCCGACCGAGCTGAGCACCATCCAGCTGATGCCGATGCGGCGGCCGGCCTTCGCGTCGGCGGGGGAGCGCAGCGCCATGAACCGGACGATGATGTGGGGCTGACCGAAGTAGCCGAGCCCCCAGGCCGCAGCGGACAGGATCGCCATCACGCTGCCGCCGAAGAACAGCGAGGTGCGGTGCATTTCGTCAGCGGGGTCTGCGAGGTTGTGCGCAGCGTCGGCGGCGTTGATCGCGTCGATCACCTCGCCGGGCCCGCCCGCAGCGATGATGGTGACGACGGGAACCGCGATGAGAGTGGCGAGCATCAGCAGGCCTTGTGCGACGTCGGTGAGGGTCGCTCCCAGGAACCCACCGAACAGCGTGTAGCTCAACGTGATTCCGGCGACCAGCAGCATGCCCACCAGGTAGGACGAGCCGAAGGTGGCCTCGAAGAACACTCCGCCCGCGACCATGCCGGACGACACGTAGAAGGTGAAGAACACCAGGATGATCGCGCCCGCTGCGATGCGCAGGACGTGCGAATGGTCTCGCAGCCGGTTCTCGAAGAAGCTCGGTACGGTGATCGAGTTGTTCGCGATCTCGGTGTAGGCGCGCAAGCGGGGGGCGACGAAGCGCCAGTTCAGATACGCCCCGATGACCAGGCCGATCACGATCCACGACTCCCCGAGTCCGGTGGCATAGATGGCGCCGGGCACCCCGAGCAGCAACCAGCCGGACATGTCGGACGCTCCGGCGGACAGCGCCGCCACGCCGGGGCTGAGTTTGCGCCCGGCGAGCATGTAGTCGTCCAGATCGCTGGTCTGGCGGTAGGCGTAGACGCCGATGGCGATCATCGCTGCGAAATACAGCCCGATGGCCAGCATCTGGAACGTCGAGTCCGTCATGTCGGTGTCCTCGGTGCTAGGCGTGAGACGGCTTCGGCTGATCGTAGGAGAATTCCGGTCCACGCTGGTCCGATCGGGCGAACGCGACGGGGGGACGAGGTCAACCCTGCCCGGGTCGACTCTGCCCGGCTGGGCGCCACAGGTGCCGGACAGTTGTCCGCCCGGATGGGCCCGGAAACCACAAAAACCCCGCCGAAGCAGGGTTTCTGTGTGGTGCGCCGTCAGGGTTTCGAACCCCGGACCCGCTGATTAAGAGTCAGCTGCTCTACCAACTGAGCTAACGGCGCGCGTGTGCGACAATAACAGGCCCGCGGCACAGGGAGAAATCACGATGTCCGCGCGGTACCGGGAAGCGACGTCGGCGTCGCCTACCCGTCACAATCGAGCCGTAGAATCGATCCGAGTGTTTTCGACGTATCAATCTGTATGTGAGGTGGAGCGCAGTATGTGGCAGGTCAGCACGGCGAACCGTGTGCGACGCAACCGAGTCTGGTTGACCGTCGCCGCCCTGGTTCCTGCGATCGCGCTCCTGCTCACCGCGTGCGGCGGGCCGGCGGAGGCGCCTGCGCCGCAGGTGATCAGTGACAAGGGGACCCCCTACGGCGACCTGCTGGTGCCGAAGCTCACCTCCTCGGTGCAGGACGGGGCGGTCGGCGTCAGTGTCGACTCCCCGGTGACGGTCAGTGCCGAGTTCGGCGTGCTGGGCGCGGTGACCATGGTCAACGCGAGCGGCGAGCAGGTCGAAGGCAAGCTGTCCGAGGACGGTCTGACGTGGCAGACCACCGAGCCGCTCGGCTACAACAAGAGCTACACGCTCAACGCGCAATCGCTGGGCCTCGGCGGCGCCACCAGTCGGCAGATGACGTTCGAGACGCATTCGCCGGAGAACCTGACGATGCCCTACGTCCTGCCCAACGAGGGTGAGGTCGTCGGCATCGGTCAACCCGTCGCGATCCGCTTCGACGAGAACATCCCGAACCGGTTGGCCGCCCAGCGCGCGATCACCGTCAAGACCAACCCGCCGGTCGAGGGTGCCTTCTACTGGCTGAGCAACCGCGAGGTCCGGTGGCGTCCCGCCGACTACTGGGAGCCGGGCACCGCGGTGGAGGTGTCGGTCAACACCTACGGGGTCGACCTGGGCGACGGCCTGTACGGGCAGGACAACGTGTCGACGAACTTCACCATCGGCGACGAGGTGATCACCACCGTCGACGACAGCACCAAGACGCTGACGGTGACCCGCAACGGTGAGGTCGTCAAGACGATGCCGGTGTCGATGGGCAAGAACAGCACACCGACCAACAACGGTGTCTACATCGTC
Source organism: Mycobacterium sp. G7A2 (assembly GCF_041902445.1). Taxonomy (NCBI): domain Bacteria; kingdom Bacillati; phylum Actinomycetota; class Actinomycetes; order Mycobacteriales; family Mycobacteriaceae; genus Mycobacterium; species Mycobacterium sp. G7A2. The sequence continues at coordinate 2,110,129 of NZ_CP169251.1, forward strand.
GGTGACCGGCGCTCGCACATGGTGATGGACTCGTCCACCTACGGCGTGGCGGTCAACTCACCCAACGGCTACCGCACCGAGGTCGACTGGGCCACCCAGATCTCCTACAGCGGCATCTACGTCCACGCCGCCCCGTGGTCGGTGGGCAGCCAGGGCTACAGCAACGTCAGCCACGGCTGCATCAACGTCAGCACCAGCAACGGCCAGTGGTTCTACGACAACTCCAAGCGCGGCGACATCGTGGAGATCGTCAACACGGTCGGTTCGACGTTGCCGGGCACCGACGGCCTTGGCGACTGGAACATCCCCTGGGAGCAGTGGAAGGAAGGCAACGCCAACGTCTGACGCTCCCGGATCGCTCCCGACGAAGCCCACCACAGCCGCTGTGGTGGGCTTCGTCGTTGCGGGATCCGGATGATGGTCAAAACGCAGAAACGCCGCCTACTTGCGTAGACGGCGTTCCCGGTAACGGGTGGCTGACGGGACTCGAACCCGCGACAGCCAGGATCACAACCTGGTGCTCTACCAACTGAACTACAGCCACCATTGCCGCGTGTGCGGCGTGCTAGATACTAGCTGCTGGAACCCTCATCGATCGAATCAGTACCCGAATCCGCAGGTGAAGCCGGACCCAGCGCCGCCGCGACGTCGGCGATCTCGCCGGTCGACGGGCCCGGCGGGGCCACGAACGCCGTCTGCCGGTAGTACTTCAGCTCGCGGATCGACTCGTGGATGTCGGCCAGCGCGCGGTGGGCCAGACCCTTCTCGGGCTGGCCGAAGTAGATCCGCGGATACCAGCGCCGGCACAGCTCCTTGATCGAGCTGACGTCGATCATGCGGTAGTGCAGGTAGTCGTCGAGTTTGGGCATGTCCCGGGCGAGGAAGCCGCGGTCGGTGGCGATCGAGTTGCCCGCCAGCGGGGCTGTCTTCGCCTGTTTGACGTGGGTGCGGATGTAGTCGAGCACCATCTCCTCGGCGGTGGCGACGTCGATGGTCGACGCCCGCACTTCCTCGGTGAGACCCGACTTGTTGTGCATCTGGGCCACCACGTCGATCATCGACGACAGCGCGTCGTCACCGGCATGGATGACGACGTCGACGCCATCGCCGAGGACGTTGAGTTCGGAGTCGGTCACCAGGACCGCGATTTCGATCAACAGGTCGGACTTGAGGTCCAGCCCGGTCATCTCGCAGTCGATCCACACCAATTCGTCGCGCACAGCGTTTCACAGTAAGCCCCACGGTCTGGCCGGGCTGACTTCACCCTCCGAAGTGCGTGCCCCGCCCAGTAGTGTTCCAGCATGAGCACGGAGTCGACGGCGACGGCTGCTCAGCAGATCGCCGCAGGTTATGCCGCCGACGGGGCGGCGCTGGAACTGGGCACGGTGGTCGTCGACGGCGTGTGTGATCCCACCGCCCGGGTGCGCATCCCCTTGGCCACGCTGAACCGCCACGGTCTCGTTGCCGGGGCCACGGGTACCGGCAAGACGAAGTCGCTGCAGGTCATCGCCGAGCAGTTGTCGGCGGCCGGTGTGCCGGTGGTGATGGCCGACGTGAAGGGTGACCTGTCCGGCCTGTCGCGCCCCGGTGCGCCCGGTGACAAGATCTCTGCGCGGGCCGCCGACACCGGCGACAGCTGGATGCCGCAAGCGTTTCCCGTGGAGTTCCTGTCATTGGGGACAGCGGGGGTCGGGGTGCCGGTGCGCGCCACGATCACCAGTTTCGGTCCGATCCTGTTGTCGAAGGTGCTGGGACTGAACCAGACTCAGGAATCGACGCTCGGGCTGATCTTCCACTGGGCCGACAAACAGGGCCTGCCGCTGCTGGACCTCAAGGATCTGCGCTCGGTGATCGGGTACCTGATCAGTGAGGACGGCAAGCCGCAGCTCAAGGCGCTGGGCGCGGTGTCCACGACGACCGCCGGGGTGATCCTTCGCGCCTTGGTGAACCTGGAAGCCGAGGGAGCCGACACGTTCTTCGGCGAACCGGAGCTCGAACCGGGTGATCTGATGCGCGTCGACCCGTCCGGGCAGGGCGTGATCACGCTGCTCGAACTCGGTGCCCAGGCCGCCCGTCCGGTGCTGTTCTCCACGTTCCTGATGTGGGTGCTCGCCGATCTGTTCACCACGCTGCCCGAGGTGGGTGACCTCGACAAACCCAAGCTGGTGTTCGTCTTCGACGAGGCGCACCTTCTCTTCTCCGACGCCTCCAAAGCCTTCCTGGCGCAGGTCGAGCAGACCGTCAAGCTGATCCGGTCCAAAGGTGTGGGGGTGTTCTTCTGCACCCAGCTGCCCACCGACGTCCCCAAAGACGTGTTGAGTCAGCTCGGTGCCCGCATCCAGCATGCGCTGCGCGCGTTCACCCCCGACGACCAGAAGTCGCTGACCAGAACGGTCCGTACGTATCCGAAGACCGACGTCTACGACCTGGAGTCGGTGTTGACCTCGCTGGGCATCGGTGAGGCGGTGGTGACGGTGCTCTCCGAGACGGGGGTGCCCACGCCGGTGGCGTGGACCCGGATGCGCGCGCCGCGTTCGTCGATGGACGCGATCGGGCCCGACGCCATCGGCAGCGCCGCCGCGGTCAGCGCCCTGCAGGCGCGGTACGGCGTGACGGTCGACCGGGAGTCGGCGTACGAACAGCTCGCTGCCCGGCTGGCACCGCCCGAAGCGGAGCCACCGGCCGCCGAGCTACCACCGGTACCGCCGGTCACCGAGCTACCACCGATGTGGGAGCTGCCCGGCATCCCGCCGATGCCCGACCCCGTTCAGCCGGCCGAGCCTGGGTTGCTGGACAAGGTCATGGACAGCCCGGCGTTCAAAAGCGCGATGCGTTCGGCGGGGACGGTCATCGGGCGAGAGATCACTCGCAGCATCCTCGGCACCGGGCGCCGGCGCCGCCGCTGAAGGTTCCCCGCCGCGGAAATCCAACCCCGCCGAGCGCGACCCGCCGTTGAATCCGCGCCGCCGTTGAGGCTCAGCTCCCGCCGAGTTTCTTGTAGACGGCACCGACGATGGGCGCGACAACCGACCGGGGCGCGTACCCGCTGGCCGCCGACATCGCCTTGGACGTCAGGCCGGGTACGACGCGCATCTTGTTGCGCTCCAACCCATCCAGCGACACCTTGGCGGTGTACACGGTGTCGATCCACAGGAAGTCGGGGATCAACCGTTCCACGAGCGACTGTTCGCCGGGGTCGGGCAGCTCGGTGCGGACGGGACCCGGTGCCAGCACGGTGACGTGGACGCCGACGGGTTTCAATTCGCCCCGCAGCGATTCACTGAAGGTGTTGGCGAAAGCCTTGGTCGCGGCGTAGGTCGCGTTGTTCGGGATGGGCGAGTTACCGGCCGCCGAGCCGCTGATGAGGATTCCGCCGGCACGCCGCTCCACCATGCCGGGCAGCACCGCCAGCACGAGGTCGTGCACGCCGAGCACGTTGAGCTGCACCTGCTTCCGCTCCTCGGCCGGATCCAGCGTGGCGACAGGGCCGAAGGTCGCCGTGCCCGCGTTCGCGCACAGGATGGAGATCTCGCGGGCGGCCAGCTCGTCGCACAGTTCGCCCCGGGCGGTCGGGTCGGCCAGATCGACCGCGCGCACCTCGACGGTCACGCCGTACTGCTCGCGTAACCGCTCGGCCAACGCCTCCAGGACCTCGCCGCGGCGGGCGGTGATGATCAGGTGGTGACCGCGCGCGGCGAGTTCGACGGCCAGCGCCTCACCGATGTTCTGCGACGCTCCGGTGACGACCGCGCGGGCATTGGCGCTGGGGGCAGGTACTGGCATGGGCCGGACTATATCGTGGGCACCCATGAGCCAGCCGTCGCCTCCGACCGAGGCGTCAGCCGCCGCAGCACCTCGATCGCGCGTCCTGGCCTGGGCGTTGTGGGACTTCGGTGCCACCGCGGTCAACGCGATCGTCATCACGTTCGTGTTCTCGGTGTATCTGACGAGCACCGTCGGCGAAGGCCTGCCCGGACCGACCAGTCCGGCCAGCTGGCTCGGCCGCGCTCTGGCGGCGGCGGGACTTCTGGTCGCCGTGCTGGCGCCCCTGACCGGGGTGTGGGTCGACGCACCCGCGCGACGCCGTCGGGCGCTGGCCGCGCTCACGGGTCTGGTGGTCCTGCTGACGGCGTCGATGGCGCTGATCCGAGACGACGTGCGGTTCCTGTGGCCCGGCCTGATCCTGCTCGCCTGCACCGCCGCCTGCAGCGAACTCGCCACGGTGCCCTACAACGCGATGCTGCGTCAGCTCTCGACCCCGCGCAACGCCGGCGCGGTTTCCGGATTCGGTTTGGCGCTAGGGTATTTCGGCAGCGTGCTGGCGCTGCTGGTGGTCTATGTCGGGTTCATCTACGGCAGCGGGGAAACGCGCGGTCTGCTCGACCTGCCCGCCGCCGACGGACAGAACATACGCGCCGCGATGCTGCTGGTCGCCGCGTGGTTCGGGTTGTTCGCGCTGCCTCTGCTGGTCTCGGTTCCCGCGCCGGTGACGCGCGAACCGGCAGAACGGATCGGGCTGCTGGCCGCCTACCGCCGACTCGGTCGTGCGCTGCGGGACGAATGGCGCCGCGACCGCAACGTCGTCTACTACCTGGGGGCCAGCGCGGTGTTCCGTGACGGCCTGGCCGGGGTGTTCACCTTCGGCGCGGTGCTCGGTGTCACCGTGTACGGCGTCTCGCAGGCTGACGTGCTGCTGTTCGGGGTGGCGGCCTCGGTGGTCGCTGCCGTCGGGGCGGTGCTGGGCGGGCGCGCCGACGATTGGTTCGGCTCGAAGCGGGTCATCGTGACGTCGCTGAGCGCGATGATCGCGGTGGGAACGGCGCTGCTGGTGCTCTCGGGGCCCGCCGCTTTCTGGGCCTGCGGGTTGATGCTGTGCCTGTTCATCGGCCCGGTTCTGTCCTCGGCACGCACCCTGATGCTGCGCCTGACGGAGCCCGGCAACGAGGGCGTCGCGTTCGGGCTCTACACCACCGCCGGGCGGGCCGCGACGTTCCTCGCTCCGTGGTTGTTCTCGCTGTTCATCGACATCTTCGACGCCGACCGCGCCGGTATGGGCGGGCTGATCGTGGTGTTGGCGCTGGGCTTGCTGGCCATGCTCGGCGTGCGCGCACCCCATCGCCGGGCGACCGGCCGGTCCATCGGTTAACGCGTCGCCGCGCAGATCGTCAGCCCGGCTCCGGTGCGCTGTTCGACCTGGGTGCCGTTCACGGTGATCGAGCAGTTCACCTCGCGGCCGACGTTGATGATGCTGATGCTGGCCGAATCTTCCCCGGGCTGCGGCAGCGTCACCTCCCGGCTCCAGGGCAGCATCACGTTGAACTCGGTCTGCAGCAGGCCGCCGGTGTCGACGTAGGTGATGTTGATCGCGCGGCCGCTACCCGAGACGTTGTAGACGACGGTGTCGGTCGCGCCCGGCGTGGTCGTGGTGGGCGGTGTCGGCGACGGCCTCGTCGACGGCGTGGGCAGCGGCAGGACCGGACGTGGCGGGGTGCGCGACGTCGTGGTCGGGGTGCGCTCGGTGGGGGGCGCGAAGCTCGGCTCGGGCTGCGAGGGCAGCGGCGCCACCATTGTCTCCTGCTGGGAGCTGTTGACGATCACCAATGCGATGACCAGGCCGATCACCGTCACCACCGCGACACCGGCGACAACCCAGAGCCACCGCGGTGACTTGGGACCGTCGGGTTCGGGGGGCTCGCCGCCCTGGCCGGGAGGGTAGGAGGGTGGGTACTGGCCGCCGCCGGCGTACGGGTCGTACCCGTAGGGCGGATATCCGGGCAGCGGCCGGGTCGGGGCGGGTGGTTGATAGGGCGGCCCGTAGGGCATCTGGCTGGCATACGCCGGGTCGGCCTGGCCGGGGTAGCCGTTGCCGAACGCCTGTGTCGGCTCGTCCCGGTTGCCCCATTGCCCGCGGTTCGGTGAATCCGTCATGCCCACCTCATGGCTGCAGGGTACCTGTGCAGCTGCACAGTCTGCTTCGTCGCGGGCTCGTACCGCGCCGGGCGGGACGAGAGTGCACAATCAACCATCGTGGGTGAACAGGTTCGTCGGATATATGGCGCGTCGATGTCGCCGGATGCGACCGCATTCGCCCATCTGGTCGACGACGGCGGATACCCGCGCGCGGTGCAGCGGTTCCTGCGGGGCTGGCGGGCCAGCTCGTCGCGTGACGTGGAGTTGCCCGTCGAAGGGCCCGTCACCCGGGTGATGCACTCGGCCGACGGCCACTGGCTGGCGTGCCAGGTGGCGCCCGAGGGCGGAACCCGTAGCCAGATCTGGGTGGTGACAACCGATCCCGACGACCGCGACGCGCGCCGGATCGACTTCTGGCCGTCCGGGGTGGAGGGCACCGCCGAACTGATCGGCTGGGACGGCACCCAGGTGGCGGCGATTCTCACCGGCGAGGACGGGGTCGGCAGCTCGTGTCTGATCGATCCGTCCGGCCAGTCGTCGATCGTGCTGGACCGCCGCACCGGCGGTCGGCTGGTGGATGCGTGGGCGGGTGCGGCGTTGGTGCGGGTGGGTCCGCGTGGCTATCGGGATCTGATCATGCTGCGCGGACTCACCGAGACGGCTCTGCTTCCGTACGACCCGGGGTCGACCACCGACACCGGGATCATCCTCGACGACCACAGCCCGCGGCGGCTGCGCTCGGGCGTGGAGGGTGAGGTTCTCGAGCTCTACCACCCGGCCAAGGACTACGGGCTCAACAGCACCGAGGGCTACGTGCGTGCGATCATCCGCAGCGAGAACGGCGCCCAGCACGCCCGGCTGCTCGAGGTGACGGTGACCGCCGACGGGGTGGCCTATCAGGTGTTGGCCGAGCGGCCGGGATACGAACTCGACGAATTCACCGTCAGCGACGATCTGTCGACGGTGGCGATGTTGTGGAACATTCACGGCGCCAGCGAGTTACAAGTTCTCGAGTTCGGCGACAACACGCTCTACGACCCGATCCCGCTGCCCGGTATGGTCGCCAGCGAACTGAGCATCAGTGCGGGTGGCTCGATGCTGGCGCTCACGGTCGAGGGTCCGGGCAAACCTCCGACCGTCGAACTGGTCGATCCGCGTACCGGCGAATGGGAGATGGTGGACCGGGTGCCCAGCACCGGTCCGCTCTCGGCGGAGCCCACGCTGGAAACCGTCACCGCCCGCGACGGAATGCGTTTCACCGGATGGTTGTTCCGGCCGCCGGAGGGGACGCCGACGATCGGAGCGATGCTGTTCCTGCACGGGGGTCCCGAGGGGCAGGGCAGGCCCGGCTACAACGAATTCTTCCCCGGCCTCGTCGACGCAGGCATCTGTGTGTTCCTGCCCAACGTCCGTGGCTCGGGCGGATTCGGACGGGCGTTCATGCACGCCGACGACCGCGAGCGACGCTTCGCCGCAATCGACGATGTCGCCGACGCGGTGCATTATCTGGTGGGCAACGGATTCGCGCCGCAGGGCTGCGTGGCGTGCTGCGGGTGGTCCTACGGCGGTTACCTGACGCAGGCGGCGTTGGCGTTTCACCCGGACACGTTCGCGGCGGGCATCAGCATCTGCGGGATGAGCGATCTGAACAGCTGGTACCGCACCACCGAGCCGTGGATCGCCGCGGCGGCCTACCCGAAGTACGGCCACCCCGTCAGCGACCAGGATCTTCTGGAACGGTTGTCACCGCTGCCGCGGGCGCAGGCGCTGACGGCTCCGCTGTTGTTGGTGCACGGGCTCAACGACACCAATGTGCCGCCATCGGAGTCGTTTCAGATGCACGACGCCCTGACCGCGCTGGGCCGCAAGACCGACCTGTTGCTGTTCGACGACGACGGCCACGAGATCGACAAACGTGAGAACCGTGCCGTACTGCTCAAGGCGATGACCGCCTGGCTCACCGAGGCTTTCGGCCACTGACCGTCGATAGGTTTACCGGAATTGTCAGGCGGGTAAAGCTTTGCTGCGCGTCACGGTGGCGCGTGGACGGAGGAGACAGGGCATGCGAGGAGCTCTCGGGGTCATTGTGCTCGTCTGGTTACTGATCGGCGTGTTCGCGGCGTATCAGCGTGACTACTTCAGTGGGGGCGAAGCCAATTGCGCCACCGCGGGCAGTATCGCCTTGACCGTGGTCGCCGGTCCGCTGAACTACGCGGGAGTCAACCCCGAAGTCACGGAATGCAACATCCCGGAACCCAGTCAGTGAGACGCTGACTGGACACTGGAAGAAAGGCAGCGGACATGATCGTGCTCGGTGCGATCCTGCTTATCCTGGGTCTGGTTTTCGGAATTTCGATCCTGACCTACATCGGTGTGGTGTTGCTGGTCATCGGCGCCGTGTTCTGGATCCTCGGATCCATCGGACGCCCGGTGGGCGGCCGCAAGGCGTGGTATTAGCGCACACCACACAGTCATTCGGCCGGGGTCAGCGCGGCGACCGTCATCGCTCTCAAGACGGTTCGCGAGCTGGCCTCGGCCGCTTTGGTGAGTCCGGGCTTCATGCTGTGTGCCGTCGAGTTCAACAGCCCGAACGTCGCGTGCGCCATCACCCGGGCTTGCGCCTCCGTCACCGTCGGGTTGCGGCGGCGCAGTATCGCCACCCAGATCTCGACGTACTGACGCTGCGCGCGGCGCACCTGACGTTTGGCTGGGTTCGGGAGGTTTCCCAGGTCGCGGTCCTGGATCCGGATCAGATCTGACTCGCCGAGCGCGAAGTCGAGGTGAAAATCGATCAGTGCGGCCAGCGCGGACTCGGCGTCGGTCGCGGCCCCGGCAACAGCCGAGGCGCCGGCCAGCAGCCGGGTGCTGATCCCGACCAGCAGCTCGGTCAGCAGTGCTTCTTTGTTCGGGAAGTGCCGGTAGATCGCCGGTCCGCTCACCCCGGCTGCCGCGCCGATGTCCTCCAGGCGCACGGCCAGATAGCCGTTCTCGGCGATCAGCCTCTCGGCCGCGGCGATCAACTGGCTGCGGCGATCGGATTTCGCGCGGCTGCGCCGCGAGGCGGCGTCGGTAGCGGTCATGACGCGAACCTCCGGCGCGACGATGGTGGACAAAGCGAGTTAATCATGATTAACATACCACCGGTTAGTGGTCATTAACTCGAGTTGAGGCGGGCATCGATGGCGGCGCGGACATCCCACCGTGAGGACCATCTCGCGCTGGTCGAGCAGTTGCGCACCAAACTGACCACCGCTGCTCTGGGCGGGCCGCAGCGGGCTCGCGACCGCCACGTCGGCAGGGGCAAGCTGCTACCACGAGACCGGGTCGACGGTCTGCTCGATTCGGGCAGCCCGTTCCTCGAACTCGCTGCCCTGGCCGCCGACGGGATGTACGACGACGAATGCCCTGGCGCGGGCATGATCGCCGGCATCGGCCGGGTGGCGGGCCGGGAATGCATGATCGTGGCCAACGATGCGACGGTCAAGGGTGGCACCTACTATCCCGTCACGGTCAAGAAACACCTGCGCGCACAGGAGATCGCGCTGCAGAACCGGTTGCCCTGCGTGTATCTCGTCGACTCCGGGGGAGCGTTCCTGCCCCGCCAGGACGAGGTGTTCCCGGACCGCGAGCACTTCGGGCGGATCTTCTACAACCAGGCCACGATGAGTGCGCAGGGGATCGCGCAGATCGCTGCGGTGTTGGGCTCGTGCACCGCGGGCGGCGCCTATGTGCCGGCCATGAGCGACGAAGCCGTCATCGTTCGCGACCAGGGCACCATCTTCCTGGGCGGGCCGCCGCTGGTGAAAGCGGCCACCGGTGAGGTCGTCACCGCCGAGGAACTCGGGGGTGGTGACCTGCATTCGAAGGTCTCCGGCGTCACCGACCACCTCGCCCACGACGATCGTGATGCGCTGCGCATCGTGCGCCGCATCGTCGGCACGCTGGCGCCGCCGGCCGCCCCGCCCTGGGAGGTGCTGCCGATGGGTGAGCCGGTGGCCGACCAGCGCGAACTGTACGACGTGGTTCCGGTCGACTCGCGCGTGCCCTACGACGTGCACGAGGTGATCACCCGCATCGTCGACGGCGGCGAGTTCGACGAGTTCAAGGCCGATTACGGGACCACGCTGGTCACCGGCTTCGCCCGCATCCACGGGCACCCGGTCGGCATCGTCGCCAACAACGGCGTGTTGTTCGGCGAGTCCGCGGTCAAGGGTGCACATTTCATCGAGCTGTGTGACAAGCGTCTGGTGCCGCTGCTGTTCCTGCAGAACATCTCCGGGTTCATGGTGGGCCGTGACTACGAGGCAGGGGGCATCGCCAAGCACGGCGCCAAGATGGTCACCGCGGTTGCGTGCGCCCGGGTGCCCAAGCTGACCGTCGTGATCGGCGGCTCCTACGGCGCCGGAAACTACTCGATGTGCGGGCGGGCGTACTCCCCACGGTTCCTGTGGATGTGGCCGAACGCGCGGATCTCGGTGATGGGTGGGGAGCAGGCCGCATCGGTACTGGCCACCGTGCGCGGTGACATGACCGCGGAAGAAGAAGAGGCCTTCAAGGCGCCCATCCGCGCCCAGTACGAACACCAGGGCAACCCCTACTATTCGACAGCCCGGTTGTGGGACGACGGCGTGATCGACCCGGCCGACACCAGAATGGTTGTCGGACTAGCACTTTCAGTCGTCGGCCAGGCTCCCGTGGAGCCGGTGTCCTACGGCGTGTTCAGGATGTGACGCGCAGATGAAACAGGCCATGAATTCTTCGCCGACCTTCGACACGGTCCTGGTCGCCAACCGCGGCGAGATCGCGGTGCGCGTCATCCGCACGTTGCAGGCCATGGGAATTCGTTCGGTCGCGGTGTTCAGCGACGCCGACGCCGACGCACGTCATGTTCGCGAGGCCGACGTGGCCGTCCGGCTCGGCCCCGCCCCCGCCCGGCAGAGTTACCTGAATATCGATGCACTCCTGGATGCGGTGGAGCGCACCGGTGCTCAGGCCGTGCATCCCGGCTACGGCTTCCTCTCGGAGAATGCGTCGTTCGCCGCCGCGCTGCGCGATCGGGGGGTGGTCTTCATCGGTCCGCCGGTGCGGGCGATCGAAACGATGGGTGACAAAATCGCCGCGAAGGCAGCGGTCTCGGCGTTCGGGGTGCCCGTCGTCCCCGGGGTGTCCCGCCCCGGCCTGACCGACGAGGATCTGATCACCGGTGCCGCTGAGGTCGGTTACCCGGTGCTGGTCAAACCGTCGGCGGGCGGCGGCGGAAAGGGAATGCGCGTCGTGCACGACGCCGCGGAGCTGCCCGCCGCTCTCGCGTCGGCCCGTCGCGAGGCCGCGTCGGCGTTCGGTGACGAGACGTTGTTCATCGAGCGGTTCGTGCTGAACCCGCGACACATCGAGGTGCAGGTACTCGCCGATGGCCACGGCAACGTGGTGCATCTCGGCGAACGGGAATGCAGTCTGCAACGTCGCCATCAGAAGGTGATCGAGGAGGCGCCCTCACCGCTGCTGGACGCGGCGACCCGGGCACGTATCGGCGCGGCCGCCTGCGACACCGCGCGCAGCGTCGACTACGCCGGGGCGGGCACCGTCGAGTTCATCGTCTCCGCCGACCGGCCCGACGAGTTCTTCTTCATGGAGATGAACACCCGCCTGCAGGTCGAGCACCCGGTGACCGAGCTGGTCACCGGGCTGGACCTGGTCGAGATGCAGGTGCGCGTGGCAGCGGGGGAGACGCTGCCCTTTGCGCAGGATGACATCGCGTTGACCGGGCACGCGATCGAGGCCCGGGTGTACGCCGAGGACCCGGCGCAGGGATTCCTGCCCACCGGGGGAACGGTGCTGGCCGTGTGCGACGCCCGCGGGCCTGGTGTCCGGGTCGACTCGGGCCTGGCCGCCGGCGCGGTGATCGGCAGCGACTACGACCCGATGCTGGCCAAGGTGATCGCGCACGCCGGCGACCGGCCGCAGGCGTTGCGAGCGCTGGACACCGCGCTGGCCGACACCGCGGTCCTCGGACTGACCACCAACATCGAGTTCCTGCGGTTCCTGCTCGCCGACCCCGACGTCGTCGCGGGCCACCTCGACACCGGGTTGCTGGACCGTCGGTCCCCGGATTTCGTGGCCATGCCGGCCCGCGACGACGAGATGATCGCGGCTGCGGCCTGCCGGTGGCTGCGGTCCTGGCCGGCCCGCCCGACCAGCGCGTGGGAGATCCCGTCGGGCTGGCGCATCGGCGGACCGGTGTCGACGCCGTTCCGGCTGCGGGCCGGGGAGCGCACCGATCATGTCGGGCTGACCGGCAGCCCGCAGGACGCGACCGCGACGGTCGAGGGCGGTCGGCCGCGGTCACTGACGGTGTCGTCGGACGGTGACCGGCTCGCCGTCACCCTCGACGGCCTGCGCACCGAGTATCTGGTGGCGGTCGAGGGCAGCCAGGTGTGGCTGGCCGGTGGCGGGCGCACGACGATGGTCGAGGAGGTGCGTGAGGCACCGGTGCGTCCCGACGACGCCCACAGCGGTGACGCCGAACTGACCAGCCCCATGCCCGGGTCGGTCGTCGCCGTCGCCGTGACCGACGGCGCCGCGGTCACCGCGGGCACGGTGGTGGTCACCGTGGAAGCGATGAAGATGGAACACACACTGACCGCCCCGGTCGACGGCGCGGTGGAGCTGCTCGTCGCCGCGGGCGAGCAGGTGAAGGTGGGCCAGGTCCTGGCCCGGATAACAGCAACCGAGGAGCCCTAGATCATGACTGAATTCCTGGCGACCGGAACGCTTCCCGATCACTATCAGCAGCTGGCCAAGACCGTGCGTGACTTCGCGCAGACCGTCGTGGCGCCGGTGGCGGCCAAGCACGACGAAGAGCACTCGTTCCCCTACGAGGTGGTCGACGGGATGGCCGACATGGGGTTGTTCGGGCTCCCGTTCCCCGAGGAGTACGGCGGCATGGGGGGTGACTACTTCGCGCTGTGCCTGGCCTTGGAAGAGCTCGGCAAAGTGGACCAGAGCGTCGCGATCACCCTGGAAGCCGGCGTCTCGCTCGGCGCGATGCCGGTGTACCGCTTCGGCACCGACGAGCAGAAGCAGCAGTGGCTGCCGCTGCTGGCCTCGGGCAAGGCGCTGGGTGCGTTCGGGTTGACCGAGGCCGGCGGAGGCAGCGATGCCGGTGCGACGAAGACCACCGCGAAGATGGATGGGTCAACTTGGGTGATTAATGGCTCCAAGCAGTTCATCACCAACTCCGGCACCGACATCACCAAGCTCGTCACCGTCACCGCGGTCACCGGCGAGCGGGACGGCAAGAAGGAGATCTCCTCGATCCTGGTGCCGGTGCCCACACCGGGCTTCACCGCCGAACCGGCCTACAACAAGGTCGGCTGGAACGCCTCGGACACCCACCCGCTCAGCTTCGACGACGTCCGCGTGCCGGAGGAGAACCTGCTCGGTGAGCGTGGTCGCGGCTACGCCAACTTCCTGCGGATCCTCGACGAAGGCCGCATCGCGATCGCCGCACTGTCGGTGGGCGCCGCCCAGGGTTGTGTCGACGAGAGCGTCAGGTACGCCAAAGAACGCGAGGCGTTCGGCCGGCCGATCGGGGCCAACCAGGCCATCGCCTTCAAGATCGCGCGGATGGAGACCCGGGCGCATGTCGCGCGGGCCGCGTACTACGACGCAGCCGCGTTGATGTTGTCGGGCAAGCCGTTCAAGAAGCAGGCCGCGATCGCGAAGCTGGTGGCCAGCGAGGCCGCCATGGACAACGCGCGCGACGCCACCCAGATCTTCGGCGGCTACGGCTTCATGAACGAGTACGCCGTCGCGCGCCACTACCGCGACAGCAAGATCCTCGAGATCGGCGAGGGCACCACCGAGGTGCAGCTGATGCTGATCGGCCGGGAGCTCGGACTGTGACCGACGGATCCGGAAAGAGGGTCGTCACCCAGCGCGGGCTGTGGTTCGAGGAGTTCGAAACCGGTGTGCTGTACCAACATCGACCCGGCCGCACGATCACCGAGGCCGACAACGTCCTGTTCACCACGCTGACGATGAACACCCAGGCGCTGCACCTCGACGCCGCATTCGCCGATGCGCTGCCACCGTTTCACCAGCGGCTGGTCAATTCGATGTTCACGCTGTCGACGTTGGTGGGTCTGTCGGTGGCGCAGCTCACCCAGGGCACCATCGTCGGCAATCTGGGCTTCGGCGAGGTGGCCTTCCCCAAGCCGCTCTTTCACGGGGACACGCTGTACGCCGAAACCGAGGTCACCGACAAACGCGAATCCAAGAGCCGCCCCGGCGAGGGGATCGTGACGTTCGCACACACCGGCCGCAACCAGCACGGTGACATCGTGGCCACGGCGTCGCGCAAGACCATGGTGCGCAAACGCCCGCAGGAGGACAACCGATGACCGTGGTAGCCGGGCCGGGGTGGTTGTTCTGCCCGGCGGATCGGCCGGAGCGCTTCGAGAAGGCTGCTGCCGCAGCCGATGTCGTGATCCTCGACCTGGAGGACGGGGTGGCCGCCAAGGACCGCCCCGCCGCCCGTCAGGCCCTGGTGGACAGCGCGCTGGACCCGGCCCGCACCGTCGTGCGGGTCAACCCGAGCGACACTGCGGATCATCAGCGCGATCTGGAGGCGCTGGCGAGCACCGCGTACACCACCGTGATGCTCGCCAAGACCGAGACGCCCGAACAGATCAGCGCGCTGTCCCCCCGCGACGTCGTGGTCCTCATCGAGACGCCCATGGCGGCGCTGCGCATCGTCGAGCTGGCCCGCGTCGACAACGCCTACGCGCTGATGTGGGGCGCCGAGGACCTCTTCGCGGTACTCGGCGGCACCGCCAACCGCTACCCGGACGGCTCCTACCGCGAGGTCGCGCGGCACGTACGGTCGCAGACGTTGCTGGCCGCCAAGGCCTATGGACGGCTGGCCCTGGACTCGGTGTTCCTCGACATCAAGAACCTCGACGGTCTGCGCGCCGAGGCCGACGACGCGGTGGCGGTCGGGTTCGACGCGAAGGTGGCCATCCATCCCAGCCAGGTGGAGGTCGTCCGCACCGCCTACACCCCGACCGCGGAACAGGTCGACTGGGCGCGCCGCGTCCTGGACACGGCGCACCGGGAACGAGGCGTGTTCGCTTTCGAAGGCACGATGGTGGACGCCCCGGTGCTCAGGCGAGCGGAGCGCATCGTGCAGCTGGCGCCGTTGCTCGACTGAATCAGCGCCGTTTGGCGGCCGCCAGACGGTCGGCGAAGGCGGGGGACAGGATCGACGTCGCCTGCGGCCCGAGTTCGGTATCCACCGCGATGCGGTGTTGATCGCTGTCGACCACGCCGGGGTTGGCGGTCGCACGCATCGACGCCTTGGTCGCAAGGACCACCTCGCGGGGTGCACCGGCCGGGCCGGCCGCGAGCTCACGCGCCGCGGCGACCGGGTCGTCGGCCATCTCGAGCGCCAGGCCGTGCCGCACCGCAGCGTCGGCGTCGAAGCGCATCCCGAACAGCAGCGAGGCTCGCGCCACCTGGGGCCCCACCGCCCGGTGCAGCATCCACGTCGCCCCGCCGCCGGGATGGATGCCGAGCTTCTGGAACCGCGGGTCGAACAGGGCCGCAGGACCGGCGATGCGGACATCGGCGGCCAACGCCAGGTTCAGGCCCGCACCGACCGCGGCGCCGTTGACGGCGGCGATCGTCGGCAGTGCGCAGTTCGCCACCGCGAGGAACCCGTCGTAGATCGCCATCAGACCGTCCTCGGTGGCCTCGCCCAGCGCGCTGAGGTCGGCACCGGCACAGAACGCCTTACCGGCGCCGGTGACGATCAGTGCGTGCACGCCGGGGTCGGCCTCGGCCGCGTCGACCGCCGCGCGCAGCGCCGCGGAGATCTCCGCGGTGACCGCGTTGCGTCGCTCCGGGTCGTTGACGGTCAGCGTGGCGACGCGGTCCTCGACGTGGACCAGTACCGGATCGGTCATCCGCTCAGCCTACGGACCACCGTCTCGGCCACCTCGCGAGGTGCCGCCGGTGTTGTTCAGCTCTGCGAGCGTTGCTCGACGCTGTCGTCCTCGAAGTCGCCTTCGCTGTCGGCCAGCGGGTCGACCGGTTCCTCGACGGTGACCTCGCCCGTCTTCTCGTGGACCGTGACGGTGTCGACGTCGATGCGGTGCACCGCCACCAGACCCGCCAGCGTGGCGGACACGTCGTGGCGCCCGTGTTCGCCGTTGGCCCCGTGGCCACCGTTGGTCCCGTTGCCACCGCTGACCGTGGACAGTTCGCCGGGTGCGGACACCTTGAGGAACTGCGGTGTGGTGGCCAGGTCGTAGCGGAACGCGCGCAGCATCGCCGCGCATGCGGCGACCATCACCAACGAGAACGGTGCGGCCGTCGCTATCGAGGCGGTCTGCAGCGCGGTCAGCGAGCCCGCCCCGCCGATGACGAGCAGGACCGCCGCGGCCAGGCCCTCGAGCAGGCACCAGTACACGCGGCTGGCCTTCGGCGGATCCAATTCGCCACCCGCCGAGAGGATGTCGACGACCAGCGACCCCGAGTCCGAGGACGTGACGAAGAAGAACACGATCACGAAGATCGCGATCACACTGGTGATGATGCCCAGCGGTAGACCGTCGAGCAGCCGGAACAGCGAGGTGTTCGTGTCCACCGCGCCGTCGACGAGCATGTTGCCCTCGTTCTGCTGGCGGAAGATCGCGGCGTCACCGAAGATCGTGAACCACAGCGACCCGATGATGGTCGGGACCACCAGCACGCCGCCGACGAACTGGCGGATCGTGCGGCCTCGGGAGATACGGGCGATGAACATCCCGACGAAGGGCGCCCAGCTGATCCACCAGCCCCAGTAGAAGATGGTCCAGCTGCCCAGCCATTCACCGTCGGTGAACGGCCCGGTGCGCAACATCAGCTGTGGCAACGACATCACGTAGTTGCCCATGTTCTGCACCCAGGCCTGTAACAGGAACAGGGTCGGTCCCAGCAGCAGGACGAACAGCGTCAGCCCCGCGGCCATGCCCATGTTGATGTTCGACAACCATTTGATGCCGCGGCTGACACCGAGCACGACCGACGCGGTCGCGACGAGCGTGATCGCGGCGATCATGCCGACGGTCCACCAGTTGTTCGATTCGATCCAGCCCAGGTACTCCAGCCCCGCGGAGATCTGGGTGATGCCGAAGCCCAGCGAGGTGGCCACGCCGAACAGGGTGCCGACGATCGCGACGACGTCGACGGTGTTGCCGATCCACCCCTCGACCCGGTCGCGGCCGATCAACGGCTCGAGCAGCCACCGCACCGACAGCGGGCGGCCGCGACGGTAGGTCATGTAGGCCATGCCCAGGCCCACCACGACGTAGATGCCCCAGGCGTGCAGCCCCCAGTGGAACAGCGTCAACGACAGCGCCTGGTTGGCGGCGTCGGGCGTGGACCCTTCGACACCCAGCCCCGGCGGGGGGTTGATGTAGTGGGTCAGCGGCTCGGCCACGCCGTAGAACACCAGGCCGATGCCCATGCCGGCGCTGAACAGCATCGCCAGCCACGCCCAGAACGGGAATTCGGGCTTCTCGACGTCGCGGCCCAGCCTGATCGTGCCGATCCGGGAGAACCCGCAGTACAGCGCGAAAATGACGAATCCGGTGACGGCCAGGATGTACCACCAACCAATTCCGCTGCTGATCGCGGAGTTCAGATTGGTGAAGGCGTTCTCCGCGGTCGACGAGAAGATGACCGAGAAGATGATGAGGGCGAAGATCACGATCGACGCCGGGATGAAGACCGGGGGCTTCATCGCTCGCCAGGCCGCCTTCAGCGCCCCGGGACTGTCAGTGGTGTCGCCGGGTGGGCTCGTCGTCGCCACGATTGCCTCCTCTTGCCATCGTCATCTCGTTACGCGCGCCAGTCATCACTGGTTCATCCCCTGGAGGGTCGTCAGAGGGTGACCCTACTCGCTTTGCTTGCTGGTAGCGACGCTGGTCCGGGCCGCGGAGTGCTCGGGCATGCGTGCGAGCGGCCGCGAGGGGGGCGAGAGATGATGGGAGCCGATGACGAATCCGATGGCAGATTTCGACCGGCTCGTGCAGTCCTGGCAGGACATTCCCGGCTGGTTCAACTGGCGCGACGGACAGGAGGAGGCGGCTGCGCACTTCGGCGACGGCGACCGCTTCGTCGAGGTGGGCTGTTACCTCGGGCGCAGTATTTGCTCGTTGGCCGATGTGGTCGCCGGCTGCGGTCTGAAGGTCGACATCGTCGGGGTGGACACCGCGCTGGGCAGTGGACCGGAGGGGAGGCGCAGCACGAATGCGCACGGCCACGCCGTGCAGCACGGCGGCGGGACGATGGCCGGCCTGCTGCACCGCAACGTGCTCGCGTGCGGGTTCGCCGACCAGGTGCAGTTGATCATCAGCGATTCGGTGCGCGCGTCACGCTTGTTCACCGACGAATCGGTGGCGTGGGTCCATCTGGACGCGCGCCACGACTATGTGAGCGTCTGCGAGGACATCGACGCCTGGCGGCCGAAGGTGCGGCGCGGGGGATGGCTGACCGGCGACGACTACGACCAGTGGCAGTGGCCCGGCGTGGTTCGGGCGGTCGGCGACCGCCTCACGGGGGCGATGCCGTGGTGCACCAGCCAGTGGCGCTGGGTCAAACCGGCCTGACCGACGCCAAACGAGGCCCGGCCGCTTGGGCCGGGCCCCTGGGCTATTGGTTGGACTCCTGACGCTTCTCGGCGGCTTTGGCGCCACCGCGGGCGGATTCGGCTTCGGCTTCTTTCTGCGCGGCGTCGCGCTGGGCGTCCGCCTTGTCCTGTTGGGCCTTGCCCTCTTCGGTGAGGTCGTCGCGGCCGGTCACTGAACCTGCCGCTTCCTTGGCCTTGCCTTTGACCTCTTCGACGGTCCCTTTGATGCCTTCTTCGGCTCCGCTGTTCTGGTCAGCCATGTGTCCTCCTGGATCGGGCTGGTCGGTCATCCGCCGGCGCCGTGCGTGTTCGGCGGGGCGGTGTCGGGTGGGTTCCCGACGGATTGGCCGCGAAACAACGGATTTCGAGCAACTGATGTGGAGGGCTCAGGTGCAGCACTCGGGATCGAGGACGGCGCACAGAGCCTGCAGAGCGTGCGGGTGGGCCCGGTGATGGACGTGCATGCCGCGCCGCTCGGAGATCACCAGCCCGGCCTTGCGCAACTGGGTCAGGTGGTGGCTGACAGTGGCATCGCTGAGACCGACCGCGGCCGCCAGATCGCTGCTGGTCTGTTCCCCGGCCGACGAGCTGAACAGCAGCGACATGAGCTTGACGCGAACGGGATCGGCCAGGGCTTTCAGCCGCAGCGCCACCTCGAGGGCGTCGTCGTCGCTCATCGGGCCCGCCGCCACCGGGGCGCAACACACCGGCGCGGAGATGTCGATCGTCGGCAGCGCTTTGGGCACCAAGCCAGCATGCCACCGATATTGACATATATCAAAAAGGTGGCAAAGTGGGGCGCGTCAATAGTTCGATATATGTCGAAACAGATGGAGGTTCACCCATGTCCCGTGTTCAACTCGCGCTCAATGTCGACGATCTCGACGAGGCGATCGCGTTCTACGCCAAGCTGTTCAACACCGGGCCTGCCAAGGTGAAGCCGGGTTACGCGAACTTCGCGATCGCGCAGCCGCCGCTGAAGCTGGTCCTTCTGGAGACCCCGGGCCAGGGGGGCACCCTCAACCACCTCGGTATCGAGGTGGAGTCGAGTGAGCAGGTGCACTCCGAGATCGCCAGGCTGAGTGGTGAGGGCCTGTTCACCGACGAGGAGATCGGAACGACCTGCTGCTTCGCCACGCAGGACAAGGTCTGGGTGACCGGGCCGGCGGGGGAGCGGTGGGAGGTCTACACCGTGTTGGAGGATGCGGAGACCTTCGGTTCCAGCCCACAGGGCGCGTCGGAACAGCCGTCCTGCTGCTGACGGTCACTGAGCGTTGGCGGCCGGGTCACGCAATGTTCATTTGTCCGCTGATTCGATATCTGTCAATATTGATGCATGTCGAATCAGCGGGCCGATGCCGTCTGTTGTCCTACCCCACCCCTGCTGCGCGAGCCGTTGTCGGCGCCCGCCGCAGCGGACATGGCGACGAAGTTCAAGGCCTTGGCCGACCCGGTACGGCTGCAGCTGTTCAGCGCGGTGGCCAGCCATGCAGGCGGCGAAGCCTGTGTCTGTGACATCTCGGCGGGCGTCGATGTCGGGCAACCGACGGTGTCACACCACCTGAAGGTGTTGCGCGAAGCCGGTCTGCTCACTTCCGAGCGCCGCGGCACGTGGGTGTACTACGCGGTTGTTCCCGCGGTACTGCACGCGTTGTCCTCGCTACTCGGTGCGCCTCACGGCGCCGAGGCGTTCGTGGCGGCAGACGCATGAGCGAGGTTCGAAAGCCAAGCGTGGATGAGCCGCCGGTGGTCGGCAGACTTTCGTCGCTCGACCGGTTCCTGCCGGTGTGGATCGGCATCGCGATGGTCGCCGGCCTGCTGCTGGGCCGGTGGATACCCGGGCTGAACGAAGCGCTGGAATCCGTTGCGGTCGATGGGATCTCGCTGCCGATCGCCCTCGGACTGTTGATCATGATGTATCCGGTGCTGGCCAAGGTGCGTTACGACCGCCTCGACACCGTCACCGGCGACCGCAAACTGCTCGTCAGCTCGCTGGTGTTGAACTGGCTGCTGGGTCCGGCACTGATGTTCGCGCTGGCCTGGCTGATGCTGCCCGACCTGCCCGAGTACCGCACCGGTCTGATCATCGTCGGGCTGGCCCGTTGCATCGCGATGGTCATC
The DNA here is from genome assembly GCF_041902445.1 of Mycobacterium sp. G7A2. NCBI lineage: Bacteria > Bacillati > Actinomycetota > Actinomycetes > Mycobacteriales > Mycobacteriaceae > Mycobacterium > Mycobacterium sp. G7A2. Next base: position 2,130,833 of record NZ_CP169251.1, read on the forward strand.
ATCTGGAACGACCTCGCCTGCGGCGACCGGGAAGCCGCGGCGGTGCTGGTCGCGCTGAACTCGGTCTTCCAGGTCTTCATGTTTGCGGTGCTGGGGTGGTTCTACCTGTCGGTGCTGCCGGGATGGCTGGGCTGGGAACAGGCCACCATCGACACCTCGCCCTGGCAGATCGCCAAGTCGGTGCTGATCTTCCTCGGTATCCCGCTGTTGGCCGGGTACCTGTCGCGCCGCCTCGGCGAAAAGGCCAAGGGGCGGCAATGGTACGAGCAGAGTTTCCTGCCCAAGGTGGGGCCGTGGGCGCTCTACGGGCTGCTGTTCACCATCGTCATTCTCTTTGCGCTGCAGGGCGAACAGATCACCAGCCGCCCGTGGGATGTCGCCCGCATCGCGCTGCCCCTGCTGGCCTACTTCGCCATCATGTGGGGTGGCGGCTATCTGACGGGTGCGGTGCTTCGGCTGGGTTATCAGCGCACCACCACGCTGGCGTTCACCGCGGCAGGCAACAACTTCGAGCTGGCCATTGCCGTGGCGATCGCCACCTACGGCGCCACGTCGGGTCAGGCACTGGCCGGTGTCGTCGGCCCGCTGATCGAGGTGCCGGTTCTGGTGGCACTGGTGTATGTCTCCCTCGCGCTGCGGCGCTTCTTTCCTGCCCCCGGTCCTGTGCAGTCCTCTCCGCCTACCGAAGGAATCCGAAATGACCGATAGTCCCGTCACCGCCCGACCCCGTCATGACCTGTCGATCGACCAGAAGTTGGCGCTGAAGACAGCGGCCACCCGACTCCAGGCAGAGTTCGACGGCACGTTCGGCACCGAGACCATCGAACGGTTCCTGCATTCGTCCTACGACCAGTTCGCCGGACGAGCGACGGTTCCGAACTTCCTGCCGTTGCTGGCCGAACGGTTCGCCCGCCAGCGCCTGCACGCGCTGGGGCGCGTCGAAGGGAAGATCAGCGACGGCAAGCCCACCGTGCTGTTCCTGTGCACGCACAACGCCGGCCGCTCGCAGATGGCGATGGGCTTTTTCACCCACCTCGCCGGCGACCGCGCGGTGGCGTGGTCGGGCGGCTCGGAGCCGGGCCACGAGATCAATCCCGCCGCGATCGCCGCGATGGCCGAGGTGGGCATCGACATCACCGGCGAGTTCCCCAAGCCGTGGACCGACGAGATCGTCCAAGCCGCCGACGTCGTCATCACGATGGGCTGCGGCGACGCCTGCCCGATCTTCCCCGGCAAGCGCTACGTCAACTGGGAGCTGCCTGACCCGGCCGGCCAAGCCGTCGACGCGGTCCGGCCCATCCGCGACGACATCGAAGAGCGCGTCCGGCGTCTGCTCGACGAGCTGCACGTCGCCCCGGCGGCCCGGTAGCCAAGCGCGGCAACGGCATCGACCGATGCCGAACCGCCGGCGGCGCCCCCGGCAGGGATCGAACCTGCGACCGACCGCTTAGAAGGCGGTTGCTCTGTCCGCTGAGCTACGGGGGCAGCGCGGAAGAGTCTATCCCGTCGTTCCGCCGGCGCCGCCACGCTGACGCGGACAAAACGCGCCTCGCGGTCCGAACCGGCCGACTAGCGTGGTCGCCATGAGCAACGCGCCGGAACTGGATGCGGCCGGACTGCCGGAGGAACTCAGCCCGCTCGACCAGATCCTGCACCGCGGCGAAGCCAACCCGCGCACCCGCTCGGGCATCCTGACCGTGGAACTGCTCGACACCACCCCGGACTGGGAGCTGTTCCGCACCCGGTTCGAGAACGCCTCCCGCAAGGTGTTGCGGCTGCGCCAGAAGGTGGTGACGCCGACGCTCCCGACCGCGGCGCCGCGCTGGGTCGTCGACCCGGACTTCAACCTGGATTTCCACCTGCGCCGGGTGCGGGTGCCCGAGCCGGGCACGTTCCGCCAGGTGATGGACCTCGCCGAGGTCGCCGCTCAGTCGCCGCTGGACATCTCCCGACCACTGTGGACGGCCACCCTGATCGAGGGTGTGCAGAACGGTCAGGCCGCGCTGATGGTCCACCTCAGCCACGCAGTCACCGACGGCGTCGGGGGCGTCGAGATGTTCGCCCACCTCTACGACCTCGAGCGCGATCCGCCGCCGCAGGACACCCCGCCGCTGCCCATCCCGACCGACCTGTCGCCCAACGAACTGATGCGTCGCGGCCTCAACCGTCTGCCCGGCACCGTCGTCGGCGGGATGCGCGACGCGGTGTTCGGCGCTGCGCAGGCCGTCGGTCACGTGGTGCGCGACCCGGTCAGCCGACTGGGCAGCGTCATCGACTACGCCATGTCCGGGGCGCGGGTGATCGGCCCGGTGGCCGACCCGTCACCGCTGCTGCGACGCCGCAGCCTGTCCTCGCGCAGCGACGCCATCGACATCGAGTTCGGGGACCTGCACCGCGCCGCCAAGGCGGCGGGCGGCTCCATCAACGACGCCTACCTCGCCGGTGTCTGCGGCGCTCTGCGGCTCTACCACCTGGCCAAAGGAGTGCCGATCGACACGCTGCCGATGGCGGTACCGGTCAACCTGCGCTCCGAAGCCGACCCCGCCGGCGGTAACCGCTTCGTCGGTGTCAACCTCGCCGCCCCGATCGGTCTGACCGACCCCGAGGCCCGTATCAAGAACATTCGGATGCAGATGACGCGCAAGCGCGACGAGCGGGCGCTCGACATGGTGGGTGCCGTCGCGCCGCTGATCAGTCTGCTGCCCGACACCGTCCTGGAATCGATGGCCGGGTCCATCGTCAACTCCGACGTCCAGGCCAGCAATGTGCCGGTCTACGCCGGCGACACGTTCATCGCCGGGGCGCAGGTGCTGCGCCAGTACGGTCTGGGGCCGCTGCCCGGGGTGGCGATGATGGTGGTGCTGGTGTCGCGGTCGGGGTACTGCACGATCACCGCCCGCTACGACCGGGCCTCGATCGCCGACCCGGACCTGTTCGCGCAGTGTCTGCTCGGCGGTTTCGACGAAGTACTTTCACTCGGCGGCGCCGGCCAGGCGGTGCCGGCGACCTTCACCGAGAACACGCAGGTGTTCTCCTACAACGGAAGTGGCCAGCAGTGACATCTGAGCTGACACCCGGCAACCGGCAGATGCGTCTGCCCGGATCCGTCGCCGAGGTCCAGGCATCTCCACAAGGCCCGCAGGTGGGTGCCTTCTTCGACCTCGACGGCACTCTCGTGGCCGGGTTCACCGGTGTGGTGATGACCCAGGATCGCTTCCGGCGTCGGCAGATGTCGGTCGGCGAGTTCATCGGCATGGTGCAGGCGGGGCTCAATCACCAACTGGGCCGGTCGGAGTTCGAGGATCTCATCGGCAAGGGTGCGCGGATGTTGCGCGGCAACTCCGTCGCCGACGTCGACGAGCTCGCCGAACGCCTGTTCGTGCAGAAGATCGTCAGCCGGATCTATCCGGAGATGCGCGAGATCGTGCGGGCCCACATGGCCCGCGGGCACACCGTCGTCCTCAGTTCCTCGGCGCTGACCGTGCAGGTCGAGCCCGTCGCGCGGTTCCTGGGCATCAACAACGTGCTCAGCAACAAATTCGAGACCGACGAGAACGGCCTGATCACCGGCGAGGTCGCCGAGCCCATCATCTGGGGGCCTGGAAAGGCCAGGGCGGTACAGCGATTCGCCAAGGACAACGGAATCGACCTGTCCAAGAGCTACTTCTACGCCGACGGCGACGAAGACGTGGCCCTGATGTATCTGGTCGGCAATCCGCGCCCCACCAACCCGGCCGGCAAGATGGCCGCGGTCGCCGAGAAGCGGGGATGGCCGGTGCTGCGGTTCAGCAGCCGCAGCGGCGCCAGCCCGGTTTCCCAGGTGCGCACCGTCGCCGGCATCGCGAGCATGGTGCCCGTCGCTGCGGGGGCACTGGGCGTGGGCCTGCTGACCCGCAACAAGCGCACCGGGGTGAACTTCTTCACGTCCGTCTTCGGCCGCACCCTGCTCACCACCATCGGGATCAACCTGAACGTGCTGGGCAAGGAGAACCTCACGGCGAAACGCCCTGCGGTGTTCATCTTCAACCACCGCAATCAGGCCGACCCGCTCATAGCAGGCAGCCTGGTCAACGACAACTTCACCTCGGTGGGCAAGAAAGAACTTGAAGGTGATCCGATCGTCGGCACCATCGGCAAGATCCTCGACGCGGCCTTCATCGACCGCGACGATCCCCAGAAGGCGGTCGAGGGGCTCAGGAAAGTCGAAGATCTCGCCCGCAAGGGGTTGTCCATCCTCATCGCGCCGGAGGGGACCCGTCTCGACACGACCGAGGTCGGTCCGTTCAAGAAGGGGCCCTTCCGCATCGCGATGTCGGCGGGAATCCCGATCGTGCCGATCGTGATCCGCAACGCCGAAGTGATCGCCGCGCGCGACTCCAGCACATTCAACCCTGGCACCGTCGATGTGATTGTCTACCCGCCCATTCCGGTGGATGACTGGACCCACGACAACCTCAACGAGCGCATCGCCGAGGTGCGTCAGCTCTACCTCGACACGCTCAAGGACTGGCCGCACGAGGAGTTGCCGGTGCCGGAGGTGTACCGGCGCTCCGCTGAGAAGAAACCCGCCGGGAAGGCTGCGAAGAAAACGCCGGCCAAGAAGACGGCGGCGAAGAAGACGGCGGCGAAGAAGACGGCTGACAACGCGAGCGCCAGCAAGGTGCCCGCCAAGAAGGCACCCGCCAAGCGGACCGGGACCAGGGGACGGCCATGAAGATCCGTGCCGACGACATCACCGCTTTCTCCGCAGTCGACGACACCCTGGTGTTGGCATCGGTGTCGTCACCGGCCGAGGAGGGGCTGCTCGCCGACTGGCTACGTCACCAACGCCAGCAGCATCCCGACTCGAAGATCGAGGTGCTGAAACTGCCCGCCGACGACGACCCGCCCCCCGCGGTGCTGGCTCAGCTCGTGCAACTGCTCGAGGCCGACGACGACCGTTCGGTCGTGCCGGTGCGGGTCTTCTGGGTGCCCGGCGGTCTGCCCACCCGTTCGAAAGTGGTGGCAGTGCTGTCGGGCCGTGACACCTACTGCCCACCGAAACTGCTGCAGCACAGCATTCTCAAGCGTGACCCGTCCCGCGCGCGGGTGGTGGCAGGTGAGCCCGCCAAAGTCTCCGAACTGCGCCAGCAGTGGAGCGACACGACCGTCGCCGAGAACGAGCGCGAGTTCGCCCGGTTCGTGATCCGGCGCGCCATCCTGGCGATCGAACGGGTGGAGCTGCGACTGCTGGGCCCGGAGTACAAGTCGCCGCGGCTGATCAAGCCCGAGGTGCTCGCGTCCACGCGGTTCCGCGAAGGGCTCGACAAGATTCCCGACGCCACCGTCGAGAAGGCCGGCGAGATGCTCGACGAGCTGGGCACCGGATGGAGCAGGTTCTCCGTCGACCTCATCCCTGCGCTGGGCCGGGCCATCTTCAGCCGCGGGTTCGACCCCAACATCGACTACGACCGCTCCGAGGTCGAGTCGATGCGCGACGCCCTGGAGTCCCATCCGGCGGTACTGCTGTTCTCTCACCGCTCCTATCTCGACGGCGCCATCGTCCCGGTGGCCATGCAGGAGAACCGGTTACCACCGGTGCACACCTTTGCGGGCATCAACCTGTCGTTCGGTTTCATGGGCCCGCTGATGCGGCGCTCCGGCGTGATCTTCCTGCGCCGCAAACTCGACGACCCGCTCTACAAGTACGTGCTGCGCCAATTCGTCGGCTACATCGTCGAGAAGCGGTTCAACCTGTCCTGGGCGATCGAGGGCACCCGGTCGCGCACCGGAAAGATGTTGCCGCCCAAGCTCGGTCTGCTCGCCTACGTCGCCGACGCCTACCTGGACGGCCGAAGCGACGACATCCTGCTGCAGCCGGTGTCGATCAGCTTCGACCAGCTGCACGAGACCGCCGAATACGCCTCGTATGCGCGCGGCGGCGAGAAGACCCCGGAAGGGTTGTCCTGGTTGGTCAACTACATCAAGGCGCAGGGGGAGCGCAACTACGGCAAGATCTACGTCCGTTTCCCCGAAGCGGTCTCCATGCGGGAGTACCTGGGGGAACCGCACGGCCCGATGACGCAGGACGACGCGGCCAAACGTCTGGCGATGCAGAAGATGGCGTTCGAGGTGGCATGGCGCATCCTGCAGGTCACCCCGATCAACGCGACCGCGTTGGTCTCAGCACTGCTGCTGTCGACCCGGGGGGTCGCGCTGACCCTCGATCAGTTGCACCACACGCTGCAGGACTCCCTCGATTACCTGGAACGCAAACAGGCGCCGATGACCAACAGTGCGCTGCGGCTGCGGACCCAGGAGGGGGTGCGGACGGCGGTCGACGCGTTGTCGAACGGACACCCGGTCACCCGTATCGACGGTGGTCGCGAGCCGGTGTGGTTCATCGCGCCGCAGAACGAACTCGAGGCGGCGTTCTACCGCAACTCGTTGATCGACGCCTTCCTGGAGACCTCACTGGTCGAGCTGGCGCTGGCGCACGCGGCCCGCGCGGAAAGCCATGGCCTGGAAGCATTCTGGGACCAGGTGATGCGGCTGCGCACTCTGCTGAAGTTCGACTTCTACTTCGCCGACTCCGCGGGATTCCGCGAACATGTGGCCGAAGAGATGTCCTGGCAGCCCAACTGGGAAGAGGACGTGACCGCCGGTGGAGACCGCATCGACGCGGTCCTGCGCGCCAAGCGGCCGGCCATCGCAGGCCCGCTGCTGCGACCGTTCTTCGAGGCGTACTGGATCGTGGCCGACGTCCTGGTGGACGCCCCGGCCGACATCTCGGAGAAGGAGCTGACCGCCCAGGCGCTCGCGGTGGGGCAGCAGTACGTCGCGCAGAACGTCGTGCGCTCGGCAGAGTCGGCGTCGGCACTGCTGTTCACCACGGCCTGGCAGGTCGCCGGCGACCAGAATCTGCTGGTGCCGGCCGCCGACCTGGTGGACCGGCGCAAAGCCTTCCGCGACGAGTTGCGGGCGATCCTCAGTGACATGGACCGGGTGGACGCATCGGCGCGGGCGCAGTTCTTCGCCCGGGAGCGCAGCCGGCGCGAACTGCGGGCCGGCGCGGTGTGAGCCGACCCGGCGAGGTCATACGCTGAGCGAATGACCTCCGCGAGTCGCGTGGCCCCTGACCGGGTGCGCCGGTACGCGGGCTGGCCGGTGCTCTATGGGGTCGGCGTGCTGGCCGCGGTGACCGCGGCGGCCCTGTCGGCGCTGTCGGTCGCCGAGTCGCTGACCGCGACGGGGCTGCCCGACCCCGGCCCGGTGACCAACTACGGTCTGCCGGCTGTGCGCGCGGCGGGGGAGATCGCCGCCGTCACCGCGGTGGGCTCGTTCCTGTTCGCTGCCTTCCTGGTGCCGCCGCAGAAGAACCAGGTGCTCGACGCCGACGGCTACCGGGCGCTGCGGGTGGGGACGGTGGCCTCGGGCATCTGGGCGGTGTGCGCGACGATGATGGTCGCGCTCACCGTCTCCGACGTCAGCGGCCAGCCGGTGGCCGCGCATCTCAACCCGATGGAGATCTGGTCGGTCGCCGGACTCGTCGATGTGGCTGGTGCGTGGCGGTGGACGGCGGTCTTCGCCGTCGTCGTGACGCTGGCCAGCATCCCGGTGCTGCGGTGGTCGTGGACGCCGGTGCTGTGTGCGGGGTCGCTCGCGACGCTGCTGCCCTTGGCGCTGACCGGGCACTCGTCCTCCGGGGGCGCCCATGATCTCGCGACCAACAGTCTGGTCATCCACCTGGTCGCCGGGGCACTGTGGGCGGGCGGTCTGTTCGCGCTGCTGGTCCACGCGCTGCGCGGCGGTGGGCACGCCGACGTCGCCGCACGGCGGTTCTCCGCGGTGGCATTGTGGTGCTTCGTCGCGATGGCGCTCAGCGGGGTGGTCAATGCTCTGACCCGGATCGCCCTGGCGGATCTGGTCACCAGCCGGTACGGCTGGCTGGTGCTGGCCAAGGTGACAGCGCTGGTGGCGCTGGGATTTCTGGGTTGGGCGCAGCGCCGACGCGGGGTGACGGCGTTGCGCACGGACGCCGGCAACCGGGCCGCACTGGTGCGATTGGCGCTCGTCGAGGCCGTCGTCTTCGGTCTCACGTTCGGTGTCGCCGTCGCGTTGGGTCGCACGCCTCCGCCCCCGCCCCGCGACCTCGACCTGTCCGTCCCCGCGGTGGAGATCGGCTACGACCTGGCCGGTCCGCCCTCGCTGGGCCGGGTGCTGTTCGACTGGCGGTTCGATCTGATGTTCGGCACCGCGGCTCTCGTGCTGGCCGTCGGGTACCTGCTCGGTGTGCGTCGCCTGCGCGGCCGCGGCGATGCCTGGCCTACCGGCCGGCTGGTGTCCTGGCTGCTCGGTTGCCTGGTCCTGCTGCTGGCGACGTCGTCCGGCATCGGCCGCTACATGCCCGCGATGTTCAGCATGCACATGGTCGGGCACATGCTGCTGTCCATGTTGGCGCCGATCCTGCTGGTGCTCGGCGCGCCGGTGACGCTGGCGCTGCGCGCGCTGCCCGCGGCTGGACGCGACGAGCCCCCCGGCCCGCGCGAGTGGCTGCTGGCTGCGCTGCACTCGCGGGTCTCGCGGGTGCTGACCAACCCGTTCGTGGCGACGGCACTGTTCGTCGTGGGCTTCTACGGCCTGTATTTCAGCGGCCTGTTCGACTCCGTCGTCGACAGCCACGGCGCACACCTGGCGATGAACCTGCACTTCCTGCTCAGCGGTTATCTCTTCTACTGGGTGGTGATCGGGGTCGATCCGACGCCGCGCCCGATCCCGCCGCTGGCCAAGCTCGGCGTGGTGTTCGCCTCACTGCCGTTGCACGCCTTCTTCGGCGTGGTGCTGATGGGCATGTCGACGGTGCTGGGCGCCGATTTCTACCGATCGTTGAAGCTGGACTGGCACACGGACCTGCTCGGCGACCAGAAGCTGGGCGGTGGCATCGCGTGGGCGGCGGGCGAGGTGCCGTTGGTCATCGTCCTGATCGCCCTGTTCGTGCAGTGGCGTCGCAGCGATCAGCGCACGGCCACGCGTCTCGACCGGGCGGCCGAACGCGACGACGACGCGGATCTGGCGGCGTACAACGCGATGCTGGCGGAGATGGCCCGGCGCGACCGGGCCGGAAACTGAAGATATTATCTGTCTGACTGTTCAGATATTCATTTGTGGTGATAGCGTTGAGGGCACGGGTCGGCCTGGCGGCGCCGATGCAGCAGATCGTTTATCGTCCCGACCGCGGGGTGGTAGTTGACGCCACGGCCGACCCGTTTTCCGACACCGCACCCGCCGCCACCGCGGCCGGCCAACTCCCGTGCGCACTGATGTCGCGGCCGGTGGCGGCAGCGCCGTCACATCCGAACGCGGTGCGCCAGCTGCCGTCGTCGAACTCCACCTTGCCCAACTGCATGGGCGGTGGCAGCGCCGCGAGGAACCGTCCCAGTGCGGCTGCCGACATCAGCCAGCGCTGGCCGTGCAACGCCGCCCCCGACTCGCCCTCGGCGACGCGGACCACGGCCGGCTTCGCCGGAACGGTCGGCAACACCGTCATGCGGTAGCGCGGCGAGGTGGTCAGGTCGCCGGCCCACCGGGCGCCGAGATCGGTCAGCTGGTGACTCAGCGCCCCGCCGCGCAGATGCGCGCCGAACACCACCAGCTCCACCACGCCGGCGCCGGCCAGCGGCCATACCGCCTCGATCGCCGGCTGTGACGTGAGCGCAGCGGCGATGTCGCAGGCGATGGCGTCCTCGAACGCGCGAGCCGCCACGGTCAGCGCGGGTCTGCCGGCGGCGGCCGCGAGCGACACCGCGCATCCTCCTGACACCGGCGTCGTGAAGGCCGCCACCGTCGCGTCCACCCCGCCTGGGTGATCTTCCAGGACCGCCTCGGCTCCGGCGTCGACGGCCGCCCACCGCGCTCCCGGCGGGCCCAGCGCCGCGACGACCGCCTGGGTCACTGTCGGAGCGGTCCCGAGCCGCGGAACCGGGGGAGCGGCCAACCGCACGTCAGCCGGCCACGACGCACCGCCGGCCGCGCGGGCCAGCGTCGTCAGCACCCGGTTGGCCAGGCCGAGGGTGTCGGCGCCGACCGCCAGCGCTTCGCCCAGTGCTGCGGGTGTCGGCACGATCGTGGCGAGCCGCGAGAGGTCACTTTCGGCCGCCGGTGCCACCACCACATCGGCGGGCGGGGTTGCGCCGACGAGATGGAGATCCTGGTCGTTGCGTAGCGCGCGAAGTGTTTCTGCGCTGACCCGGCCCGCCACCGACACGCGCAGGACCGGCCGCTCATGGCCCGAAGCCGATGTCATCGGCTCAACCTATTCGGCGGTTGTCCCCAATGCCCGATTGATCCACACGACACGCTGCTGAGCGGGTTGCCGCGGTGCGCGGTGTCGGAGGTCGGGAGGTCAATGGCGGTGTGACCGACGGGCCGGGCGCCGTGCCCGACCCGATGCCAGAGAAATGAAAGAGGGACCGCCATGTTCGAGACACCGATCACCGTCGTGGGCACCATCGTCACCAGGCCGGACCGCCGCTGGGTGGGTGACCAGGAACTCATCAAGTTCCGGGTGGCCAGCAACTCGCGCCGGCGCACCGCCGACGGCGCCTGGGAAGCGGGCAACTCGCTGTATGCGACCGTGAACTGCTGGGGCCGACTGGTGACCGGCGTCGGGGCCGCGCTCGGGAAGGGAGACGCGGTCATCGTTGTTGGACACGTCTACACCAGCGAGTACGAGGACCGCGACGGCAACCGGCGGTCCTCGCTGGAGATACGGGCCACCTCGGTGGGGCCGGACGTGGCGCGCTGCATCGTGCGAATCGACAAGCGCCGCCATCCCGAATCCTCCGCCGAGTCGGGCGAGCAGGCGGTGCCGTCGGACACCGCGTCGCAGCTCACCGCTGCGGCCGTGACCGATGGCGTCGACCCTGATGAGGTCGACGCCGTGGCTGCGGACGGCACCGACGACGACGAGTCGCTGCTGACCGCGTAGCGCCGGTAACGGCGCCGACGGTCACGCCTAGGATGGGGCCCGACTACCGCGGAGGTCCAAGATGATCCCGCAGCACGACCGCGGGATCGAGAAAGGCGACATCACAGGCATATGGCCGAATTCATCTACACGATGCGGAAGGTCCGCAAGGCGCACGGCGACAAGGTCATCCTTGACGACGTCACGCTGAACTTCCTTCCGGGCGCGAAGATCGGCGTCGTCGGTCCCAACGGGGCCGGTAAGTCGAGCGTCTTGCGGATCATGGCCGGACTCGATCAGCCCAACAACGGCGACGCGTTCCTGCAGCCCGGCGCGAGTGTCGGCATCCTGCAGCAGGAGCCCCAGCTCGACGAGACCAAGACGGTGCGCGAGAACGTCGAGGACGGCGTAGCCATCAAAGGCAAGCTCAACCGGTACAACGAGGTCGCCGAACTGATGGCTACCGACTACTCCGACGAGCTCATGGAAGAAATGGGCAAGCTTCAGGAGGAGCTCGACGCCGCCGACGCGTGGGACATCGACTCCCAGCTCGAACAGGCGATGGACGCGTTGCGCTGCCCGCCGCCCGACGAGCCGGTGACCCACCTGTCCGGCGGCGAGAAGCGCCGCGTGGCGCTGTGCAAGCTGTTGCTGTCCAAACCGGATCTGTTGCTGCTCGACGAGCCGACCAACCACCTCGACGCCGAGAGCGTGCTCTGGCTCGAACAGCACCTGGCCGACTACAAGGGTGCGATCCTGGCCGTCACCCACGACCGCTACTTCCTGGACAACGTGGCCGAATGGATCCTCGAGCTGGACCGTGGCCGGGCCTACCCCTACGAGGGCAACTACTCCACCTACCTGGAGAAGAAGGCCGAGCGCATCGCCGTGGCGGGGCGCAAGGACGCCAAGCTGCAGAAGCGGCTCAAAGACGAGCTGGAATGGGTCCGGTCCGGCGCCAAAGCGCGTCAGGCCAAGAACAAAGCCCGCCTGCAGCGCTACGAGGAGATGGCAGCCGAGGCGGAGAAGACCCGCAAGCTCGACTTCGAGGAGATCCAGATCCCGACCGGCCCGCGGCTGGGCAACGTCGTGGTCGAGGTCGAACACCTCGACAAGGGCTTCGAGGGTCGACAGCTCATCAAGGACCTGTCCTTCACGCTGCCGCGCAACGGCATCGTCGGCGTCATCGGGCCCAACGGCGTCGGCAAGACCACGCTGTTCAAGACGATCGTCGGTCTCGAACAGCCCGACAGCGGCACGGTCAAAGTCGGCGAAACCGTCAAACTGAGCTACGTCGACCAGACCCGCGGCGGAATCGACCCGAACAAGACCGTGTGGGAAGTGGTCTCCGACGGGCTGGACTACATCGAGGTCGGTCAGAACGAGGTCCCCTCGCGGGCCTACGTGTCGGCGTTCGGGTTCAAAGGCCCCGACCAGCAGAAGCCTGCCGGTGTGCTCTCCGGTGGTGAGCGCAACCGGCTCAATCTCGCGCTGACCCTCAAGGAGGGCGGCAACCTGATCCTGCTCGACGAGCCGACCAACGACCTCGACGTCGAAACCCTGAGCTCGCTGGAGAACGCGCTGACGAACTTTCCCGGGTGCGCGGTGGTGATCAGCCACGACCGGTGGTTCCTGGACCGCACCTGCACCCACATTCTGGCGTGGGAGGGTGACGCCGACAACGAGGCGAAGTGGTTCTGGTTCGAGGGCAACTTCGGTGGATACGAGGAGAACAAGATCGAACGGCTCGGCGCTGACGCGGCTCGTCCGCACCGGGTGACCCACCGCAAGCTCACACGGGACTAGTCTCGTCGGAGCGCACCACGTAACCGCCATCCTCGGCGACGGCCGGTTACAGCCAACGGGGGCCGGTGCGCACGTGCGAGTCAGGAGCGGCGAATGTCGTTGAATCCAGGCGCGATCGGCGGCCAGGTTGATGACGACGCGACCTCACAGGTCGTCGAACGGCTGGCGCCCGCGTACCTCGAGACCTACCGGGGGCCGCATGGCGGCGCACCGGGGTCCGAGGCCGCGGTCACCGGCCCGATGAGTCGGCCGGCGGCCGGGGCGGTGCCCGACCCGGCCTTGGTCGAAGCCCAGTACCGGCTCGGTCGGCAAAGGCCGGCCGGCACCACCCGGGTCGCGGTATACGGGCCCGACGACCCCGGCGGTTTCGGTCCGGCGCTGCAGATCGTCACCGACAACGCCACGCTGCTGATGGATTCGGTGACGGTGCTGCTGCACCGCCTCGGCGTGGCCTACAGCGCGATCATGAATCCGCTGTTCCGCGTACGTCGCGGGTCGGACGGTGAACTGCTCGACATCGCCCCCGCGTCCAAGGCCGAGTTCAGCGACGGCATCGACGAGACCTGGGTGCACGTCGAGCTGTCCGCGTCGGCCGACCGGCGCGCCATCGAGGAGGCCGAGCGGCTGCTGCCGGGCGCGCTCGCCGACGCGCGCCAGATCGCCGTCGACTCCGCGGACATGGCCGCGACACTGCGTGGCCTGGCCGCCGAACTCGACAGCGACACCGGGCGACGGTTCCCGAGCGCGGACCGCAAGGACGTCGCCGCACTGCTGCGGTGGCTGGCCGACGGGCACTTCGTGCTTCTCGGCTATCAGCGCTGCACCGTGCGCGGCGGCGAGGCGACGATCGACGCGGGAAGCCGCCTGGGCGTGCTGCGGCTGCGCGACGATGTGCTGCCGCAGCTGACCGCAGGCGGGGAGATCCTGGCGTTGGCGCAGGCCACCATCCCCAGCTTCCTGCGCTACGGCGCCTATCCGCAGATCGTCGTCGTCCGGGAACAGCCCTGGCCGGCCGGCGAGGACGGCGCCGAAGCCGTCGAGCACCGGTTCGTCGGACTGTTCACCGTCGCGGCGATGAACGCCAACGTGCTCGACATCCCGCTGGTGTCGCGCCGGGTGAACGACGCGTTGGCGCTGGCGCACCGCGACCCGAGCCACCCCGGCCAGCTGCTGCTCGACATCATCCAGACGATTCCGCGCGCCGAGCTGTTCGCGCTCGACGCCCGCGGTCTGCTCGACATGGCCATGGCGGTGGTCGACCTCGGCTCGCGCCGCCGCACCCTGCTGTTCATGCGGGCCGACCCGCTCGCGCACTTTGTGTCCTGCCTGGTGTATCTGCCGCGTGACCGTTACACCACCGTGGTGCGACTGGAGATGCAGGACATCCTGGTCCGCGAGCTCGGCGGCGTCAGCATCGACTACGCCGCGCGGGTCAGCGAATCGCCTTGGGCGGTGGTGCATTTCACCGTCCGCCTGCCCGAAGGTTCGCGGCTGCAGGACATCGACGTGTCCGAGACCGCGCAGAACCGCATCCAGGACCTGCTGACCGAGGCCGCGCGCACCTGGGGAGACCGGTTGCTGGGTGCGGTCAAAGCCGGCTCGATCGACCAGGTCACCGCCGAGCACTACGCCGGTGCGTTCTCCGAGGTGTACAAGCAGGCCATCTCCCCGCTGAGCGCACTGTCGGACATCGCGATCATCGAGGAACTCGAGGACGACGCGGTCAAGCTGGTGCTCTCCGACAGCGACGAGAGCGGCGTCTCGCACCTGATGTGGTACCTGGCCGGGCAGTCGGCCTCACTGAGCCAGCTGCTGCCCATGCTGCAGTCCATGGGGGTCGTGGTGCTCGAGGAGCGCCCCTTCACCGTGACCCGGCCCGACGGCATGCAGGTGTGGATCTACCAGTTCAAGGTCTCGCCGCACCCCGACATCCCGCAGGCCCCGCCCGGCCCCGAGCGGGAGGCAACCGCCGAGCGCTTCGCCGACGCGGTCACCGCGATCTGGCACGGCAACGCCGAGATCGACCGCTTCAACGAGTTGGTGTTGCGCGCCGAACTGAACTGGCAGCAGGTGGCCGTGTTGCGGGCCTACGCCAAGTACCTCAAGCAGGCCGGCTTCCCGTACAGCCAGACGCGTATCGCCGAGGTGCTCAACGACAACGCCGCCACCGCGCGGTCCCTGATGGTGTTGTTCGAAGCGCTGTTCTGCCCGACCGAGCACGCCGAGGACGGCGGTCACCGGCGCGACGCGCAGGCCGCCGTGGCCGCGGTGTCGGCCGACATCGACGCGCTGGTCAGCCTCGACACCGACCGGGTGCTGCGCGCCTTCGCGTCGATGATCCAGGCCACGTTGCGCACCAACTACTTCGTCGAGCGCGCAGACTCCGCGCGCGGGAGCAACGTCCTGTCGTTCAAGCTCAGTCCGGAGGTCATCGACGAACTACCGCTCCCGCGGCCGAAGTTCGAGATCTTCGTCTACTCGCCGCGGGTGGAAGGTGTGCATCTGCGGTTCGGCTACGTCGCCCGCGGCGGCCTGCGGTGGTCGGACCGCCGGGAGGACTTCCGGACCGAGATCCTGGGCCTGGTCAAGGCCCAGGCCGTCAAGAACGCCGTCATCGTCCCCGTCGGCGCCAAGGGCGGGTTCGTCGTCAAGCGGCCGCCGGTGCGCACCGGCGACCCCGCCGTCGACCGCGAGGCGACCCGGGACGAGGGCGTGGCCTGCTACCGGCTGTTCATCGCCGGGCTGCTCGACGTGACCGACAACGTCGACAAAGCCACCGGCGCGATCATCACGCCCCCGGACGTGGTGCGTCGCGACGGCGACGACGCCTATCTGGTGGTCGCCGCGGACAAGGGCACCGCGACGTTCTCCGACATCGCCAACGAGGTCGCGATCTCCTACGGCTTCTGGCTGGGTGACGCATTCGCCTCCGGTGGTTCGGTGGGCTACGACCACAAGGCCATGGGCATCACCGCCAAGGGCGCCTGGGAGTCGGTCAAACGGCACTTCCGCGAGATGGGCATCGACACCCAGTCCGAGGACTTCACCGTGGTCGGCATCGGTGACATGAGCGGTGACGTGTTCGGCAACGGCATGCTGCTCTCCGAGCACATCAGGCTGCTGGCCGCCTTCGACCACCGCCACATTTTCATCGACCCGAACCCCGACGCGGCCTCGTCCTGGCGGGAACGCAAGCGTCTCTTCGACCTGCCCCGCTCCAGCTGGGAGGACTACGACACGTCGCTGATCAGCGAAGGCGGCGGGGTCTACACCCGCCAGCAGAAGTCCATCACCGTCAGCGCCGAAGCGCGCGCCGCGCTGGGCATCGACGACAGCGTCTCGGAGCTGACGCCGCCCGCACTGATCAAAGCCATCCTCAAGGCCCCCGCCGACCTGTTGTTCAACGGCGGCATCGGCACCTACATCAAGGCCGAATCCGAGGCCGACTCCGACGTCGGCGACCGCGCCAACGACGCGGTCCGGGTCAATGCCAACCAGGTGCGGGCGAAGGTGATCGGCGAGGGCGGCAACCTCGGGGTCACGTCGCTGGGCCGGGTCGAGTTCGACCTGATCGGCGGCCGGATCAACACCGATGCCCTGGACAACTCCGCGGGAGTGGACTGCTCCGACCACGAGGTCAACATCAAGATCCTGATCGATTCGCTGGTCACCGCGGGCAAGGTCGCCCCCGAGGACCGCACCGAGCTGCTGTTGTCGATGACCGACGAGGTCGGTCGCCTGGTGCTGCTGGACAACGAGGACCAGAACGACCTGATGGGCACCAGCCGCGCCAACGCCGCCAGCCTGCTGTCGGTGCACGCTCGGATGATCCGCCAGCTGGTGGCCGAGCGCGGTCTCAACCGCGAGCTCGAGGCCCTGCCGTCGGACAAGGAGATCACCCGCCGCGCCGAGGCCGGCATCGGGCTCACCTCTCCCGAGCTGTCCACGCTGATGGCGCACGTGAAGCTCGCCCTCAAAGACGACCTGCTCGCCGGCGACCTGCCTGACCAGGAGGTCTTCGCCGCGCGGCTGCCGTCCTACTTCCCGACGACACTGCGCGACCGGTTCGCCTCGGACATCCGCTCCCATCAGCTGCGGCGCGAGATCGTCGCCACCATGCTCGTCAACGACGTGGTCGACACGTCGGGCATCTCGTTCGCCTACCGGGTCTCCGAGGATGTCGGGGTGGCCCCGGTCGACGCCGTCCGCAGCTTCGCGGCCGCCGACGCGATCTTCGGCCTGAACCGGGTGTGGCGGCAGATCATGGCCGCCGGGACCGCGGGGGCGTCAGTGGCGGTGACCGACCGGATGACGCTGGATCTGCGCCGGCTCATCGACCGGTCGGCCCGCTGGCTGCTGAACTACCGCCCCCAGCCGTTGGCCGTGGGCGCGGAGATCAACCGGTTCGCCGACAAGGTCGCCGCGCTGACCCCGAGGATGCCGGAATGGTTGCGCGGCGACGACAAGGCGATCGTCGAGCGGGAATCGGGCGAGTTCGCCGCTGACGGCGCACCGCAGGAGCTGGCCTATACCGTCGCCACGGCGCTGTACCAGTTCAGCCTGCTCGACGTCATCGACATCGCCGACATCGTCGACCGCGACCCTGCCGAGGTCGCCGACACGTACTTCGCGCTGATGGACCATCTCAACACCGACAGCCTGCTCACCGCGGTGTCACGGCTGTCCCGTGAGGACCGCTGGCATTCCCTGGCGCGGCTGGCGATCCGCGACGACATCTACGGCTCGTTGCGCGCCCTGTGCTTCGACGTGCTGGCCGTCGGTGAGCCCGACGAGACCGGCGAGGAGAAGATCGCCGAATGGGAGATGAGCAACAGCTCGCGCATCAGCCGCGCCACCCGCACGCTGTCGGAGCTCTACGACAGCGGTGAGCACGACCTGGCCACGCTGTCGGTGGCGGCGCGGCAGATCCGCAGCATGACCCGCACCAGCGGAGCGGGGTCGACCGCGTGACGGCGCCCGTCGGCTTCGTCGCACCGGTGCATGTGCGGTGGTCGGACATCGACATGTACCAGCACATCAATCACGCGACGATGGTGACCATCCTCGAGGAGGCCCGGATCCCGTTCCTGCGGGAACCGTTCGGCGAGCAGATCACCACGATCGGGTTGCTGATCGCCGAGGTGAACATCGTCTACAAGGGCCAGCTTCGCCTGATGGATTCGCCGCTGCAGGTCACGATGTGGTCGAAGCGGGTGCGGGCCGTCGACTTCACCGTCGGCTACGAGGTCCGCTCGGTCGGTGCGGCGCCGGACTCCCGGCCCGCGGTGATCGCCGCGACGCAACTGGCGGCGGTGCACATTCAGGAGCAGCGGCTGCAACGGTTGTCGGACACCCAGCGGGAGTACCTGCAGCAGTGGATGCGGTGACCGGGGCCGAGCGGGGTATCTGGCTCGACGACCCCGCCGACCGCGAAGATCTGTCGACGTTCGCCGACCGCGCGCAGCGGCTCGACGACGCCGCGGTGGTGAGGCTGCGCGCGCGTCCCGCCGGCGGGGTGGTCGCGTGGTTCGCCACCGGTTTCGATGTCCTGGCCAGCCGGGTGGTCGACGGCCGGATCCGGCCCGCCGACCTGTGCGCCGGCGCCGACCAGCTCCAGAGCGGGCTCGGCGCCGTCGGGAGTGACGGCTACGTCGACCCCGGCTTCCCGATGGATTCGGCGTGGCGCGGTGCGCTGCCGCCCGACTCCGGGTTCGTCCACCTCGACGACGTGCCCGCCCGAGCGGTGCTGGACCTCGCCCACCGCGGCTCCGAGCTGGTCAAAGAGCACTCGAGCGCACACGGCCCGCCGGCATCGTTGCTCGATCAGGAAGTCGTCGGCGTGTCGGCGGGGGAGGACAGCGTCGGGATCCCGATGCGGTGTGTCTTCGCGCTGACGTCGATGGGGTTCCTGCCCCAGACCGGCGGAGGGCCGGAGTTCGCGCCCGAATCCGTCGCCGCCGATGAGGTGGTCCGGGTGCGGGCCACTCCGGCCTGGCTGCGGGTCGACGCGCGGTTCGGCACCATCTACCGCCGGCGCGGGGATCCGGCGGTGGTGCTGAGATGACCGGCGCTTCTCAGAACGGCGAGTTCACCATGGACTGCGCCGCCATCTCCAGGTAGGCGATCAGCTCCCGTCGGTGCTCCTCATCGAGGGTCTGCGCGTCGATCTCGGCGACCGCGGTGTGCATGCATCGCAGCCAGGCGTCGCGCTCCAGGAAGCCGATCCGAAAGGGTGCGTGGCGCATCCGCAGCCGTGGGTGGCCGCGCTGGTCGGAATAGGTACGGGGACCGCCCCAGTACTGCTCGAGGAACATCCGCAGCCGTTCCTCCGCGCCGTCCAGGTCGTCCTCGGGGTAGAGCGGGCGCAGGATTTCGTCCTCGCGCACCTGCTCGTAGAACCGCCTCACGATCGTGCGGAACGTCTCGTGCCCGCCGACCGCTTCGTAGAACGACTGCTGCTGCCCGGCGGGAGGTGTCTGCGCACTCATCCCCTCCATTGTGGGCCATCGCCGCCTCAGCCCTCTCCAGCGCGTCCGGTCACGAGATGTTCATTCGACTGACCAGCGAACACAGGCGGAATTGCCGTGCGCTGAGGGGGGAATCGTGGTGGACTGTCGGTCGGAGGACGTATGGCGCAGCGCAAGAACGGTCGCGGCCACCGGCACCACCGGGCCGCGACGGGCTCTCCAGGGCCGACAACCGGTACCGCTCCGCGCGCGCTGCACAGCGTCGAGGTCACTGTCAGCGCCAGCCCGGAGCCCTCGATCTGGGGCCGCCGACGGGTCCTGTTGCTCAACTCGACCTACGAACCGCTGACGGCGCTGCCGATGCGCCGCGCGATCATCATGGTGATGTGCGGCAAGGCCGACGTGGTGCACGACGACCCCCTCGGCCCGGTGATCCACTCGGCGACACGCACCATCGTGGTGCCCTCGGTGATCCGCCTGCGGACCTTCGTGCGGGTGCCTTACCGTGCCCGCATCCCGATGACCCGGGCCGCGCTGATGCACCGCGACCGGTTCCGGTGTGCCTACTGCGGAGGCAAGGCCGACACCGTCGACCACGTCATCCCGCGCAGCCGCGGTGGCGCACATTCCTGGGAGAACTGCGTGGCCGCCTGTTCGGGGTGCAACCACCGCAAGGCCGACAAGCTGTTGACCGAACTGGGCTGGACGCTGCACGTCACCCCGTTGCCGCCCAAGGGGCAGCACTGGCGGCTGCTGTCGAGCATCAAGGAACTCGACCCGGCCTGGGTGAGATACCTGGGTGAGGGCGCGGCCTGACCGGCCGGTGGGTTAACGTTTCCGCGTGAGCACTACTGCGATGTTGCACGCGAGCTTCGTGCTGATTCCGTTGGCGCTCGCGGCGGTGTTGTCCCTGTTCATCTTCACCAAAAAAGGGCCGCACCCCGCGACGTACGACATGTCCGAACAGTGGACGCACGATCCGATCCTGTGGGCGGCCGACGAGCCGGCCGACCACGGACACGGCGGCCACGGTTCGCATCTGACGGTGGGAGGTGGCGCAAGTGGCAAGTGGTGAGGTTTCTCGGGTGACGTCCACGGAGCTCGCGGAGCTGCCCTACGGCTCGGCGATCACGTCCAGCGGCCGGATCTCCGGGGTCACCGAGCCCGGTGAGCTGTCCGTCCATTACCCGTTCCCGACCAAGGACCTGGTGATCCTGGACAACGCGCTGAAGTTCGGGTCGCGCAACGCCAAGGCCCGTTTCGCCGTCTACATCGGTGACTTGGGCGAGGACACCGCCGCGACCGCGCGAGAGCTGCTGGCCCGGGTGCCCACCCCCGACAACGCGGTGTTGTTGGCCGTCTCGCCGAACCAGAAGGCCATCGAGGTGGTCTACGGCGCGGAGGTCAAAGGTCGCGGCATCGAGGAGTCCGCACCGCTGGGAGTGTCGGCGGCCGCAGCGTCGTTCCAGGAAGGCAACCTGATCGACGGGTTGATCAGCGGTATCCGGGTGCTGTCGGCGGGCGTCTCGCCGCGCTGAACTGCCGGGCATCTCACCTCGCTGCGCGAAGTGGCGCCTCACCCCTCCTCTCGGCGGCCCTAGACTCGTTTGTCGAGGGGAGGGAGCGTGACGGTGGGGGTGCTGGACGCTTTCTTGGCGACGTGGTCCAGGGCCCGGGCCGCCTTCGGCGACGGCGCCCCACAGGACGGATCTGCCTACGACCAGAGCCCGGCGCTGCTCGAGCTGCGGGACGAGGTTGCGGGGGCCGGGCCGGGTCAGCACTGGCGCGGCCCCGGTTCGGATGCCTACGGGCACGCCAACGACAAGCAGGCTGGGGTGTTGGGCGAAGCGGCCCGGCTGGACCGGCAGTTGCGCGCCGAGGTCGACAAGTCCGCCGAGGTCGTGGCCGCCGGCCGGCGTGAGTTGGACGGCGTGCGGCAGTGGGTGCTCGACGCGGCGTCCGAGGTCCCGCAGACAGCCGAGGGTGAGCGGATGCTCTATCCGGTGGTGAGCCGAGGCTCCGGAGAGATCGTGGAGATTCTCGAGCGATCTGCCGCCGACATGCGCTCGATCTCCACCCGGATCGGTGGGATCGGTGCGGAGTACCAAGCCCTGGGCGGCGACGTGAAACTCGGAACCGGTGACGGCGTGGGGCAGCCCCGGATCCCGTCGTCATCCGCCGACAAGCCCACGAACACGCGAGGTTGAGGCGTGCCGAGTGGCTGGACTTTGATCCGCCTTCTGCGATTGGGCGCAGGATGCGGTGTTGCCGCGATGATCATCAGTTCATGCGGTGGCGAACCGGGATCTGCGACCGCCACGGACTGCGAGATCGTTGCAGAACTCAGCGAAGAGTTCCGCGCCATGGACGGACGTGATCAGACCGGCGGTGACATCAACGCACAGTTTGCGGAGAAGGTTCGGGCGGCCGCCCACAACGTGTCCGGAGCGCAGGTTCGAGACGAGTTGACCACGTGGGCAGAAGGATTCAGCGCACTTTCTCAGATCCAGCGCACCCACTCTTCGTCGCCGGTCGCCGACGAGCGGGCCCAGCTGATGGAGGCGGGCGAGGCCATCTATGGCACTGCCGATCAGCTCCGCAGCACCTGCCCCAATGCATGGCCGAGTGCGTCCGGATGACCTCTCCGCGCGCGTGCCACCACGCATCACCCTCTCCAGCCAGGACCCGTCGGGCAGCTTCTTCGAACTCGGCCCGCCCGTCGTACCTCGGTTCGCGATGAATCCGGTTGATCCGCAGGGGCGCACACGCAGCCGCTGGAAATGGTTTGTGATTGCGGCCGCCGCCATCGTGCCGGTCGTGGTGGCGGCGGTGTGGTTGATCGCCGAACCGGCCTCGCCTGACAGAACGCCAGACTGCGTGGTCGTCGCGGAGACAACCCGTCAGTGGCAGGCGACAGTAGCAAGCTTGACTCCGGCGCAAGGGGCTATCGGGCCGACTGACTAGTTCGTCGACCAGCAGAACCTGCAGATGTCCGCGATGATGCAGGCCGCGGCCGACTCTGTGAAGACACCCGAAATCAAGCAGCATCTGAGCGAGTGGGCCGCCGCGGCGGATCGGCTCGCGATTACTCAACAAAACGCGGCGGGCGAGTCTTCGGGAATGCCGGACGAGATGCTCGAGGTGTTGACGCACATCAACGACGCCGCCGGCGCCCTGGGTGAGCTCTGTCCGAACATGCCCTCGGCCCAACGTTGAGGACCTCTCACGGGTGTACGTGCGTTCGGCGGCCGGCGTAAAGGCGCCTCACGACCTGTGCGCGGCACGGACTGTCGGCAAGTCGTCCCGCACACGACCCCGGTCCGCTACTCCCCAGACGCCCGGGCCACCAGTTCCGCCCTGATTCGCACGTAGCGCTCCAGGAACAGCCGCTCGTCGAGGCGCTTGCGGCGTAGCCAGCCGGTCACCTCGTCGTTGCACTTGCTGGCGTTGCAGGCCGCGCAGGCGGGGACGACGTTGTCGACGGTGTAGCGCCCGCCGCGCGAAATCGCCATCACGCAGTCGCGCTGCAGGGCTGAGCCGGCCTTGCCGCAGTACGCGCAGCCGTTCCAGGCGGCCTTGATGGCGGCCCACTGGTCGTCGGTGAGGTCGTTGACGACGGCGGCCACCCGGCGCTTGCGCCGTCGTGCGGCTCGCGCCCGGCGGGTGTTGTTGGCCGGCATGGCGGGAGCATAAGCGCAGTCGTCACTGCCGAGCGCGCGTTGACGCACCGCCGCGCCCGGCGTGTCGCCGGGCAGACGCGGGCGCTCGCGGTGCCTTCCTCGCGGTGCCTAGGTGACGTCGAATTCGCGGGCCCGCAGGGAGCGCTCGACGCCGGCCCGGCCTTCCAGGACCAGCCGGCGCAGGGCCGGCGGCACCTCGGGATCGGAGAGGAACGCATCGGCGGCGTCCAACGCCTCCTGGCTGATGTCCCACGACGGGTAGAGCCCGACCACCACGGTCTGGGCGACCTCGCTGGAGCGTCGTTCCCACACGCTGGAGATCGTGCCGAAATACCGGTCCCGGAACGGAGCGAGCAGGTCGGCCTGGCCGGGCTGCACGAGTCCGCCGATGATCGCGCGGGCGGTGATGTTGGCCAGCGTGTCGTCCTCGACCACCTGCTCCCACGCGGCCTGTTTGACCGCTTCCTGCGGCCGCGCCGCCGATGCCGCCGCCGCATGCCGGCGGCCCGCAGCGGTGCGGTCGGTCTCGGCCTCGGCGTCGATCATCGGGGTCTCGCTGCCGTCGGCGTCGATCTCCCCGGCGCGGGCCAGCGCGGTCACGATGCGCCAGCGCAGGTCGGTGTCGATGACCAAGCCGGCGAGGTTCACCGCGGCGGGCTCGTTGTCCAGCAGCGTCGCCAGCACCGCCACGTGGTTCGGTGAGAGCACCGAGGTGCACAGCGCATTGACGAAAGCCAGCTGATGGTCTGAACCCGGCGCCGACTCGCGCGCCAGATCCAGCAGCGCGTCACCGAAGGCCGGCCAGCCGTTCTCTGCCGCCCAGCCGGGGTCGGCGTAGGATCCCAGCGCCGTCTGCGCCTGCAGAATGAGTCGTTGCGCGACACCGACTTCGGACTCGGCGTGCAGCCCGCTCATGACCAGCGTGACGAAATCACGGGCGCGCAGCTCGGCGTCGCGCGTCATTTCCCAGGCGGCCGACCACGCCAGTGTGCGCGGCAGCGGCTCGGCGATGTCGGCGATGCGCGTCAGCACCGTCTGCATCGAGTCCGGGTCCAGGCGCAGCGAGCAGTACGTCAGGTCGTCGTCGTTGACCAGGATCATCCTGCCGCGCGAAACACCCTGGAGGGCAGGGACATCGGTGGACGGTCCGTCGACGTCGAGCTCCTCGCGATGCACCCGGACCAACTTGCCCGACGCGTCCTCGTCGTAGATGCCGACGGCCAGCCGGTGCACCCGGGTCTCCCCGGCGCCCGGCTTGGCGCCGCCCTGAGCAACCGTGAAGCGGGTGAAGTTGCCGTCGCCGTCGACGTCGAAATCCGGTCGGATGGTGTTCAATCCGGTGGTCTTGAGCCACTGTCGGCCCCACCCCGACAGGTCGCGCCCCGACGACTTCTCCAACGCCCCCAACAGATCACCGAAGGTGGCGTTGCCGAACGCGTGGTCGCGGAAGTAGTCGCGCAATCCGGCCAGGAACGCCTCCAGGCCGACGTAGGCCACCAGCTGTTTGAGCACGCTGGCGCCCTTGGCGTAGGTGATGCCGTCGAAGTTGACCTCGACGGCGTGCAGGTCGGGGATGTCCGCCGCCACGGGGTGCGTCGAGGGCAGCTGGTCCTGGCGGTACGCCCACGACTTCTCGACGTTGGCGAACGTCGTCCACGCCTGGGTGTATTCGGTGGCCTCGGCCTGGCACAGCACCGAGGCGAAAGTCGCGAAAGACTCGTTGAGCCACAGATCGTCCCACCACGCCATCGTGACCAGGTCGCCGAACCACATGTGCGCCATCTCGTGCAGCACGGTCTCGGCGCGCCGCTCATAGGACGCGCGGGTCACCTTCGAGCGGAAGACGTAATCCTCCAGGAACGTCACGGCGCCGGCATTCTCCATCGCGCCGGCATTGAACTCGGGCACGAACAGCTGGTCGTACTTGCCGAACGCATAGGGCGTGCCGAAGTTGGCGTGGTAGAAGCCGAAGCCCTGCTTGGTCTCGGTGAAGAGCCGCTCGGAATCCATGTAGCCGGCCAACGACTTGCGGCAGAAGAGCCCCAGCGGGATGTCGCTGTGGTCATCGGAGTACACGTCGTCCCAGCGAGCGTAGGGCCCGGCGATCAGCGCCACCAGGTAGGTGCTCATGCGGGGAGTGGCCTTGAAGGTGTGCTTCTTGGCCGCCCCGTCGTCGGCGACCTCGAATGTCGCGCCATTGGAGATCACCTCCCAGTGCGCCGGCGCGGTGACCGTGACATCGAATGCCGCTTTGAGGTCGGGCTGGTCGAAGCACGCGAACATCCGCTTCGCGTCTGCGGTTTCGAACTGTGAGTAGAGGTACACCTCGTCGTCGACCGGGTCGACGAAACGGTGCAGACCTTCGCCGGTGTTCGAGTAGCGGCAGTCCGCGTCGACGACCAGGACGTTGTGGGCGGCCAGCCCGTTCAGCGGGATGCCGGTGGATTCGTCATAACCCGAGACGTCGATGTCTGCGCCGTTGAGCGTCGCGCTGTGGATGGTCTCGGCGGCGAGGTCGATGTAGGTGTCGGCGCCGGCGAGCGCCTCGAACTCCACGGTGGTTGTCGAGCGGAAGGTCTTCTCGCCCGGCTTTCCGGCACCGTCGGTCAGGTCCAGGGAGATGCGGTAGCTGTCCACGGTGATGAGAGCGGCGCGCTCGGCTGCCTGGTCGCGGGTCAGATTGGGAAGGGCCACGCCCGTCAACACTAGCCTCAACCCGGGAAGAGCGGACGGCCCTCCTCGGTTATGCCGTACGGAAGTCTGTTCTGAAGCGTCACCACCGACGAGAGGACCGCAATGACCGATATGTCCGGGACGTCCGGCAAGTCCCGCGCCGATTTCTGGTTCGACCCGCTGTGCCCCTGGTGCTGGATCACCTCACGGTGGATCCTCGAGGTGGAGAAGGTTCGCGACATCGACGTGAACTTCCACGTCATGAGCCTGGCGGTGCTCAACGAAGGCCGCGACCTGCCCGAGGAATACCAGGAGATGATGAAGAAGGCCTGGGGCCCGGTTCGTGTCGCGATCGCCGCGGAGCAGGCCAAAGGGGCCGACGTGCTCGGACCGCTGTACACCGCCATGGGCACCCGCATCCACAATCAGGACAACAAGGACTTCGAGCAGGTCATCAAGGAGTCGCTGGACGAGGTCGGCCTGCCCGCCGAGCTCGCTGAGGCGGCGACCTCGGAGTTCTACGACAAGGACCTCCGCGACAGCCACCACGCCGGCATGGATGCCGTCGGGGAGGACGTGGGCACCCCGACGATCCACGTCAACGGGGTGGCGTTCTTCGGTCCTGTCCTCTCGCGCATCCCGCGCGGCGAAGAGGCAGGCAAGCTGTGGGACGCGTCGGTCACGTTCGCCGCCTACCCCCACTTCTGGGAGCTCAAGCGCACCCGCACCGAACCCCCCACCTTCGACTGAGGGCCGGCCGTCGGGCGCGGCCGCTGCCCGATTGTTTCCGACAGATTGACTCGACTTGCGCGGTGGCGGTTTCGGACTGACCGTTGTCCGGTGAGCCTGGCTGAGCCGACGACAGAAGGTACCTACGGCGACCGCGTCGTCGCGGTGGAGCCAGGCGGCAACGAACACATCGCCGAGGCGGACCGGCACGGCCGGCCGAGCCAGTTGTTCTGGACGTGGACGTCGCCGAACCTGGAGTTCGCGACCATCTTCGTCGGCATGCTGGCGGTGCTGGCCTTCGGTATGACGTTCTGGCAGGCGGTCGCCGGCATCGTGGTCGGGACCGGCCTGGGCGCCGTCGCGCATTTCCTGCTCTCCGCCCGCGGGCCGCTGCACGGGGTGCCCCAGATGGTCATGGCGCGTTTGGCTTTTGGGTTCAGAGGCAACGCGGTGCCTGCGGTGTTGATGTCGATCACCGCCGGGGTCGGGTGGTTCGCCACCAACAGCGTCAGCGGCGCTTTCGCTTTGTCGACGCTGTTCGGTTTCGCTCCGCTGGTCGGACTGGTCATCATCGTGGCTGCGCAGACGGTGTTGGCGTTCTTCGGGCACAACCTGGTTCAGGCGTTCGAGCGGTTCTCGTTCCCGGTGCTGGCGGTGATCTTCCTCGCAGCGTCGGTCGCCATCTTCGCGCATGCCGACCTCGGCAACGCTGCGCCCGCCGCCGACGGAGTGGGCGGGCTGGGCGGCTTCCTGCTCACCGTCGGCACCTCCTTCGGCTATGCGGCGGGGTGGACGCCGTACGCCGCTGATTTCACGCGTTACCTACCGGCGTCGGTGTCACCGCGCCGCACCGGGTTCTTCGCCGCGGCAGGGCTGTTCACGGCGTGTGTCGTGCTGGAGGTGGTCGGCGCGGCCTCGGTGACCACCGGTGCGGCATCGCTGGCAGACCCCACCGGGTCGTTCACCGCCGAGCTGGCCTCGCCGTTGGCCAAGGCGACGCTGTTGGCGATCGCCGTCGGCGCGATCGCGGCCAACGCGATCAACGTGTACTCCGGGGCCATGGCGTTCGTGACCATCGGCATCCGGCTGCCCGCGCATGTGGCCCGCGCGCTGGTGACCGTGTTCTTCGGGGTGGCGGGGTTCCTGGTGGCGTGGTGGGCGCTACCCGACGCCGCGCACAGCTATGAGGCGTTTCTGCTGATCATCGCGTACTGGGTCGGACCGTGGCTCGGGGTGGTGTTCGCCGACCAGTACCTGCGACGGGGCCAGCCGGTCGCTCACCTGCTCTATGACCGGTCCTACACCAACTGGGGAGGCCTGGCCGCGTTCGCCTTCGGGTTGGTGGCTTCCGTCGCGTTGTTCGCCAATCAGGAGAAGCTCGTCGGAGTGATCGCGGCCGCGGTGCCCCAACTCGGTGACATCACGTTCTTCGTCGGCTTCTTCTTGGCTGCGGCGGGCTACATTGTGCTGTGTCGCAAAAAGCTGGCAGTGCAGACGGAATGACCTCGCACACCCAGATGCTCGACGTCGCGGTCGAGGAGGCCCGGAAAGGGTTGTCGGAGGGCGGCATCCCGATCGGTGCCGCGCTGTTCGCAGTCGACGGGACGCTGCTGGGCAGCGGCCACAACCGGCGGGTGCAGCTCGATGACCCGTCGCTGCACGCCGAGACCGACGCTTTCCGCAATGCGGGTCGCCAGCGCGGCTACCGCTCCACCATCATGGTGACCACCTTGTCGCCCTGCTGGTATTGCAGCGGGCTGGTGCGCCAGTTCAACATCGGGGCGGTGGTCATCGGTGAGAGCCGCACATTCACCGGTGGCCACGACTGGTTGGCCGAGCACGGCGTGGCGGTGACCGTGCTCGACGATGAGCGCTGCGCGACCATGATGCGGGAGTTCATCGCTGCAAACCCGGACCTGTGGGCGGAGGATATCGGTGAGTGATATTGCCACGGTGGACCTTTCCCGCTGGCGTAGCGGCGGGAGCAGTGCCGACGCGGTGGCCGCCGACGTCGACGCCGGCCTGCAGCGTGCGGGCTTCATCCTCGTCACCGGGCACGGCGTGGACCCGTCGCTGACCTCCGGGGTCCGAGAGGCCGCGCGGGAGTTCTTCGCTCTCGCCGAGGAGGTCAAGGCGGCGTATGCGGTGCGCGTCGGCGGGCACGGCTGGCTGGCGCCCGGCGCCGAGGCCAACGCCTACTCGGAGGGGACCGAGACACCTCCGGATTTGAAGGAGAGTTTCAGTCTGGGCGCCGAAACCGCGACCGGCGACGTGGACGTCGACCGGGTCTGGTTCGCGCCGAACGTGTGGCCGGCCGAGGTGCCGCGCCTGCAGTCCCTGGTGACGAGGTACACCGCGGCGATGCGCGCGGTGTCCGACGACCTGCTGGCGCTGTTCTGCCACGCGCTGCAGCTTCCGGGCAACGTGTTCCGCGACCTGGCGAGCATGCCGACGTGGACGATGAACATCAATCACTACCCGCCGGTGAGTGTGGTGGGGGAGCCGCAACCGGGACAGTTCCGAATCGGTCCGCACACCGACTTCGGCACGGTGACGATCCTCGACCGTGAACCCGGCGCGGGCGGGCTCCAGGTGTATTCCGACACCGGTGGCTGGCAGGACGCGCCCTACGACCCGGCTGCGTTGACCGTCAACATCGGTGACCTGTTGGAGTACTGGAGTGGGCGGCGCTGGCCGTCAGGCCGGCATCGGGTGTTGCCGCCGCAACCGGATGCCCCCGAGGAGGATCTGGTCTCGTTGATCTACTTCTACGAGGCCAACCACGATGCGCTGATCACTCCGTTGGAGCCGCCGATCGGTCGCATCGCAGGCCTGCCGCCGGTCACGTCGGCCGACTTCATCAAAGAGCGTCTCGACGCCATCACGGTCGCCTAGCTCCGCGACCGCCGGCTGGGCGGCGCGCCGCCGTGCCGAACGTGCTCGCGGAGAAAGGTCGCTGTGCCGGTACGCGCGGTTGCGGAGCAGGGTGGGGCAGTAGGGTAAGCGCCATGCGCGTCTACCTCGGGGCGGACCACGCCGGATACGAGCTCAAGCAGGCCATCATCGAGCACTTGAGGGCGACGGGTCACGAGCCCGTCGACTGCGGAGCGTTCAGCTACGACGCCGACGACGACTACCCGGCCTTCTGCATCGCGGCCGCGGAGAAGACCGTCGCCGATCCAGGCAGTCTGGGCATCGTGCTCGGCGGTTCGGGCAATGGTGAGCAGATCGCCGCGAACAAGGTGCCGGGCGCCCGCTGCGCACTGGCGTGGAGCACCGAGACCGCGTCGCTGGCGCGGGAGCACAACAACGCCCAACTCATCGGCATCGGCGGGCGTATGCACACCACCGAGGAAGCGCTCGCGATCGTCGACGCGTTTCTGGGCGCCGAGTGGTCGGAGGCGCCCCGCCATCAGCGCCGCATCGACATTCTCGCCGACTATGAGAAGACACACCTCGCGCCGCCGGTCCCCGGCGCGTGATTTCCTAACACTGTTTCGGCTTCATGCCCGAGGGTCATACGCTGCATCGGCTGGCTCGCCAGCACCAACGCCGGTATGGGCGCAAGCCGGTCACGGTGACGAGCCCGCAGGGCCGCTTCGTCGAGGGCGCAGCGGCGGTCAGCGGCCGCTCGTTCGCCAAGGCCAGCGCCTGGGGTAAGCACCTGTTCCATCATTACGACGGCGGCCGCATCGTGCATGTGCACCTCGGTCTCTACGGCGCGTTCACCGAATGGCCGGTGCCCGCCAACGGGATCGAGCCCGAGGCGGTCGGGCAGGTGCGGATGCGGATCATCGGCGCCGACTACGGCACCGATCTGCGCGGACCGACGGTCTGCGAGGTGATCGAGGAGCCGGATATCGCTGACGTGGTCGCCAAGTTGGGCCCCGATCCATTGCGCAGTGATGCCGACCCGGAATTGGCGTGGCGACGGATCGTCAAGTCCCGCAGGAGCATCGGTGCTCTGCTGATGGACCAGACGGTCATCGCGGGCGTCGGCAATGTGTATCGCAGCGAGCTGCTGTTTCGCCATCGCATAGACCCGATGAGGCCCGGCACCACCATCAGCGCGACCGAATACGACGCCATGTGGACCGATCTGGTCGCTCTGATGAAGATCGGCGTGCGCCGCGGGAAGATCGTCGTCGTGCGCGCCGAGCACGACCTCGGTGCACCGTCCTACCGCAAGGGACGCCCACGGACCTACGTCTACCGGCGGGCCGGTGATCCGTGTCGGGTGTGCGGTGATGCCATTCGGACCACCGAGCTCGAGGGCCGAAACCTGTTCTGGTGTCCCACCTGCCAGGGCACTGGATGAGCGAGCTCGCTCAGAACTCGAACCCGCCGAAATCGCCACCGCCGAAGTCTCCGCCGCCGCCCCAGTCGCCGCCGCCGAAGTCCCCGCCGTCGCCACCGTCGAAACCGCCGTCCTGACCGGCCGCCATGCCGTCCTGGAAGCCTTCGCCGTAGCCGTTCTCGAACCCCTGCGCGCCGTAGCCCACGCCGGCCATGCCGGAGAACAAGCTGCTGAACAGAAGTGCAGATCCCACGCCCCAGGCTCCGGCGACCAGCGCCGGCTTCCACCACGGCTCCGAATACCAACCCGCGGGCACGGGACGTCCGGCCACCCGACCGCCGGGGTAGTAGTTCGGTGTGCGCTCCGAGGGTGCGGGTGAGGCCTCGATCTCACGGCCCTCGAAGGCGATGCGGCGATCCTCGGTGACGGTGCCGGCCGTGCGCTGGCCCGACAGCGACTCGAGCTCCGGTCCGGGATCCATCCCCATCGCAGTTCGCGCGGCCCGCACGTAGTAGAGGCCCTCCATCGCGCTTTCTTTCGCCAGTTGGGCCTGGCGGGGCGTGGTGGCCTGCTCCATCTGTGACGACGCTGCGGTGTACCGCTCGGATGCGTCGGCAAGTGCCTGCTTGGCGGCACCATCGGTGGCGGAGAGGGCGAACACCTGACCGCCGAGCCGTTCGATGACGCGGCGGGCGTCGGCCTGGGCGTCAGCCAGCGAGGTGGCGGTGCGCCGGCTCGACGCCTTCGACGACGCATAGACCGCAACACCGATCGCAGCCACGACCAACAAGATCAAGATGAGCAGGGCGCCTTCCATGGCACTCAGCGTACCGACAGAAACCGGTCCGCTCTGGTGCGTGAGCTGCGATTTCAGTGATGTGCGCGCAGAGCTGAACCGACGCCACGGCGGTAGCGCACAGTTTAATAGTGCACAAGATAACTGTATTCACACTTTTCGGTGCATTTTGGGTTGCGACACAACCGAGTCATCGACTTTCCAATGCTCTGAACTGCAGCTTCGGGGCGCATGTGTATCAGGGAGAGTTTGCCACCAGCTGATGGTACTTTGCCAAATCTGTAAGAAGTCACACATTTCGCGGCTGCGGTTATTGCCATCGGCGTCAACCGTCGTTATGGTGGAGTTCGCTGTTCACGCCTAGAGCACAATGAAGCCGGAGACGTTCATGACTTACATCATTCTGATTGGCGCGCTGTTGGCCGTGGCAGTGCTGTTCATGGCCATGGATGAGAAGTCGTACTGAGCGCTACGAAGCAGTTTCAGTTACGTATCTGTGATTTGCTCGATGTTGACGTGCGTGACTGACCCGCCCAGGTCGGCATGCCGGTCGAGCGCGGTCGGCGCTACGCGAATCGGGTAGTCACAACTTTCGGAGCAGCGCCGCCGCTCGGACCTCGTCCTCGACAGTCAATGCGATCTCCATGTCGGCCGTGGCCGCGGAGCCCCGCCGGGTCCAGCGGAGGGTCACATCCTCGCCGTACTTGATCGGACGGCGGTACTCGATCACTGCCCGGTATGGGGGATCGACGACATCAGGCGCCAGCGGCGCCAACTCGTGAATTGCGTGCCAGTACGCGGTATTGGTGACGTGTTCGAACAGGTCGATATCGGTGCGCCGCAGAGGAAACGGCATCGTGTCGTCGGTCTGGGCCGGGTTCTGCAGCCACGGTCGCCACTTGAGCCGGTGCTCGTCGGTGGTGGATCCGAACCGTTCCAACAGAGTGTCGGTAGCCCGCTGCGGGGTCAGGGTCTTCGCGTTCATCGCTATCCAGAAACCCTCGGTCTCGATGTGACCGCCGTCGCTGCCGTCCAGGTCGACGCGCATCGTGCACCACCGTGTCGACAACGCCGAACACCACCGGCTGAACGACACCTCGTTGGGGAACTTCACCGGTTCGATCACGTCGATCACCGTGCGCTGCACAAGCCAGTGGGGATGCTGCTCGGCCTCGCCGGCGTCCACCAGGTTCTCCGCACCCACTTCTTGCAGGTATCTGGCCACCGAATCGAGCCTGAGCTCGAGATCGGCGCCGATGTCACCGGTGGCCACCCGCCACGCCGTCCGGTAGACGTAGCCGTCCGTGGGCGGCGGGCTCAGCCGATGGTCGACGTCGTTCATGGGCATGAGGCGAAAGCCTACGGTCTGGCGCGTCCAGCGCCGCTCTGAGGTCCGGACGCGATTGCCACAACATATCCATGCTGCGAAAACCTGTGCAGGAGGCGTTTTCGTGGACTCAGCCCGGGTAGCACTGTGCGGGCCGGATACGACCGGCCCACAGACATTGGCCCACCTTGAGGAGGTACCTGATCATGGTCAATTCTTCGACCACCGGGCGTCGCGGTCTGGCGATCAACACGCCTGTGCAGATGACCGCATTCATTTTCGGC
Organism: Mycobacterium sp. G7A2; assembly: GCF_041902445.1. Classification (NCBI taxonomy): domain Bacteria; kingdom Bacillati; phylum Actinomycetota; class Actinomycetes; order Mycobacteriales; family Mycobacteriaceae; genus Mycobacterium; species Mycobacterium sp. G7A2. The sequence goes on from NZ_CP169251.1 coordinate 2,163,837, forward strand.
GTGGTTTTCCTGCTCGTCGGAATCGCCGGCTTCATTCCCGGTATCACCACCAACTACGGCGACATGTCCTTCGCCGGGCACCACCCGCCCAGCGCGCTGCTGCTCGGAATTTTCGCCGTCTCGGTACTGCACAACATCGTGCATCTGCTGTTCGGCATCGCCGGACTCGCGCTGGCGCGCAGCTTCAACACCGCCCGGATATACCTGGTGGGCGGCGGTGTGGTGTACGCCGTGCTGTGGCTGTACGGGCTCATCATCAACTTGAACAGCGACGCGAACTTCGTGCCGCTGAACACCGCCGACAACTGGCTGCACCTGGTCCTGGCGGTTCTGATGATCGGTCTCGGTGTCGTCTTCGGCCGAAAGGCTGCGACGACCACTGAGACCGGGACGCCGCCGAGCGCGTGACGTTCACATGATTCCGGCGCCGGCCGGCCGCGGAACACGGTTCCTCGGCCGGCCGGCAGCTTTCGTGCGCGGGTCAGGGCGAGACGGTGTTCGGTCGCGCTCGAGTCACCCGTCGACGCGTCGTTACTCCCGGGACGCAGCCGGACGTTCGTGTATCGGCCCACCCGCTGTGAAAGCCCGGCTCGTTTGGTGTTTGTACCCGGGGGTACTGCGAGGCCATGACTTCTTTGTGGTTGGCCGATCGTGTTGACGAGTCGTCGCCGACACGATTGGCCGAAGACCAGCGCTCGGCGGACGTCGTCGTGGTCGGCGCCGGATTGACCGGTCTGATCACGGCAGTGCTGTTGGCCCGCGCAGGCAAGGATGTCCTGGTGCTCGAGGCGCTGACGGTCGGTGCGGGCGCCACCGGCAACACCACCGCGAAGATCAGTCTGCTGCAGCACACCAAGCTGTCCAAGATCGTCGGCAAGCACGGCCCGAAGGTCGGGCGCCAGTACGTCGAAGGCAACCGCGAGGGCATGGAATGGCTGGTGCAGCGCTGCGCCGAGCACGGATTGTCCGTGCAGCGCGAAGACGCGCTCACCTACGCGCAGTCCGCGCAGGGTGTTTCGTCGGCGCGCGAGGAACTCGAGGCGTGCCGGGCGGCCGGACTCGACGTGGACTGGGTCGACGACGCCGACGTGCCGTTCCCCTTTCATGGCGGCGTCCGGTTGCGCGACCAGGCGCAATTCGATCCGATGCCGTTGCTGGACAGCCTGATCGTCGAGCTCGAGGAACACGGCGGTCGGCTGGCGCAGGGTGTGCGGGTGCAGAAGGTGACCGGTCGCGGACAGGGACTGGCGATGCACGTGCGCACCGCCGCCGCAGACGAGTTCGAGGTCTCCGCCGATCAGTGCGTGCTGGCCACCGGCATCCCGATCCTCGACCGAGGCGGCTTCTTCGCCCGGCTCAAACCGCAGCGCTCGTACTGTCTGGCCTACCAGGTGCCCGGGGACATCACCCGAGGCATGTACATCTCCGCCGACTCGCCGACCCGCTCGCTGCGATACGCACCCACCGCCGCCGGTGACCGGTTGATCGTCGGCGGCGCGGGTCATCCGGTGGGACAGCAGAAGGGCCCGGCGTCGTCGGTGCAGGAACTCGACTCGTGGGCCAAGCTGCACTTTCCGGGGGCGGTTCAGACGCACTTCTGGTCGGCGCAGGACTACAGCCCGATCGACGAATTGCCCTACGTCGGCCCCATCCTGCCCGGTAACGACGAGATCTTCGTGGCAACGGGATTCGACAAGTGGGGCATGACGAACGGCACCGCCGCCGCCTTGGCGTTGACCAGCCGTATCCTCGGCGGGCGGATGGACTGGGCGCAGGCGTTTGCGAGCTGGAGCCCGCACGAACTGTCCGGCATCCCCAAGGCCATGCAGATCAACGCCGAGGTCGGGCTGTACATGGCTCGAGGATGGGTCACGCCGGTGACCAGAATCGGCAACCGAACCCCCGACAATGGGGGCGTGGTCAGTGGGCCGCCGTGGAACATGGAGGCGCGCAGCGTCGTCGACGGCGTCGAGCACCGGGTATCACCGGTGTGCCCACACCTCGGCGGCATCGTCAACTGGAACGACGCCGACCAGGCCTGGGAGTGCCCGCTGCACGGATCCCGGTTCGCGCCAGACGGAACGTTGCTCGAAGGCCCGGCGACCCGGGACCTCAGCGGCGCCCCTGACTGAGCCTCAGCTGCGGACGTTCTCGCTCTCGACCCGGGTGACGTCGCCCCCGCCGGGGCCGTGGGAGCGGCCGATGTAGGCCTCGCGGCGCATGCGCTCGACCATGTGCGGATAGTGCAACTCGAACGCGGGACGCTCCGAACGGATGCGCGGGAGCTCGGTGAAGTTGTGCCGCGGTGGTGGGCAGCTGGTGGCCCACTCCAGCGAGTTGCCGTAGCCCCACGGGTCGTCGACGGTCACCGGCTCGCCGTAGCGCCAGCTCTTGAAGACGTTCCAGATGAACGGCAGCATCGAGGCGCCCAGGATGAACGCGCCGATGGTCGACACGATGTTCAGCGCGGTGAACCCGTCGCTGGGCAGGTAGTCGGCGTAGCGGCGCGGCATGCCCTCATTACCCAACCAGTGTTGCACCAGGAACGTGGTGTGGAAGCCGATGAAGGTCAGCCAGAAGTGCAGCTTGCCCAGCCGTTCGTCGAGCAGCCGGCCGGTCATCTTCGGGAACCAGAAGTAGATGCCCGCGTAGGTGGCGAACACGATCGTGCCGAACAACACGTAGTGGAAATGGGCCACCACGAAATAGGTGTCATGGACGTGGAAGTCCAGCGGCGGGCTGGCCAGCAGCACACCCGACAGGCCACCGAGCAGGAACGTGGCGATGAAGCCGATCGCGAACAACATCGGGGTCTCGAACGTCAACTGGCCCTTCCACATCGTGCCGATCCAGTTGAAGAACTTGATGCCCGTCGGCACCGCGATCAGGAACGTCATGAACGAGAAGAACGGCAGCAGCACCGCCCCGGTCGCGAACATGTGATGCGCCCACACCGCCATGGACAACGCAGCGATGCTGACCGTGGCATACACCAGTGTGGTGTAGCCGAAGATCGGCTTACGGCTGAACACCGGGAAGATCTCGCTGACGATACCGAAGAAGGGCAACGCGATGACGTACACCTCGGGGTGGCCGAAGATCCAGAACAGGTGCTGCCACAACAACACTCCGCCGTTGGCCGGGTCGTAGACGTGGGCGCCCAGCACCCGGTCGGCGGCCAACCCGAACAACGCCGCAGTCAGCAGCGGAAAGATCAGCAGCACCAGGATCGAGGTCACCAGGATGTTCCAGGTGAAGATCGGCATCCGGAACATCGTCATACCCGGCGCGCGCATGCACACCACCGTGGTGATCATGTTGACCGCACCCAGGATCGTTCCCAACCCGCCCACGCCGAGGCCCAGAATCCACAGGTTCGCCCCCGCGCCGGGGGAATGGATCGAGTCCGTCAGCGGCGAGTACGCCGTCCAGCCGAAGTCCGCTGCCCCGCCGGGGGTGATGAACCCGCTCAGCGCGATCAACGCACCGAACAGGAACAGCCAGAACGAGAACGCGTTGAGCCGCGGGAACGCCACGTCCGGCGCGCCGATCTGCAGCGGCAGCACCAGATTCGCGAAGCCGAACACGATCGGGGTGGCGTAGAACAGCAGCATCGCGGTGCCGTGCATGGTGAACAGCTGGTTGTACTGCTCGTTGGACAGGAACTGCAGACCAGGGGAGACCAACTCGGTGCGGATGAACAGCGCCATCAATCCGCCGATGAGAAAGAACGCGAAGCACGCGACCACGTACATGATGCCGATCAGCTTGTGATCGGTCGTGGTGATCAGCTTGTAGATCAGATTGCCCTTGGGGCCGAGACGGGGTGGAAAGGGGCGGCGGGCTTTCAGCTCCAGTAGCGCGGGCGCCTCGGCGGTCATCGACATCCCCCAGCAATCGAAATCGAGATCGGTGCGATGGTTCAGTTCACGGCGCAGCCGGTCGGCAAGGCTAGGGGCGAAAGTCCCTAGATCGTGCCGCTCGCGTCCGTCCGCGATGCCACGCCTGTGCCATCGCGAAAAGGCGGCGGCCCTCCCGACGGAGAGCCGCCGCCGGCGGACACGATTGACGGATCAGCAGCTACTCGCTGTCACCGCTGTCCGACGTATCGGAACCCGTATCGCGGGAGGCTTTGTCGCTCTTCTCGGATTCGCGTGGCCGTTCACGGTCGTCGTTGTCGTCCGAATCGTGGTCGGGTGACGCTTCCGCCTCGTCGTCCGAAGCCTCGTCGTCCGAAGCCTCGTCGTCTGCCGCCTCGTCGTCCACCGACTCTGCGTCCGAACTGTCAGGATCGGCCTCTTCGCCGTCCGGCTGTGCGCCTTCTCCGACACCTCCGACACCTCCGACACCTTCGACGGAGTCGGGCGCCTCTGCCTCGTCCGAAGTCGCGTCGTCAGTGCTGTGGCTCGAGCCGTCGTCGCTGATCGCGTCGATGTCCGCGATGTGTACCTCTGGAGCTTGGGCGTCGGACGATTCATCGTCGACGGTGGCCTCGCCGGGACTCGCCTGCTCGAAGGTCAAGCGATCGGGATTCGGGCCCTCCAGAGCAGGCGTGTCGGCTGCATCAGCGACAGGCGTCTCCTCGTCGCCCATTTCCTCGCCTGCCGTGGTGTCGCTCTGGTCATCGGGCTCGGCGTCGGCGGGGCTCTCGCTGTTTTCCTGGAGCGCCACGATTGTGTCGATGACGTAGTGCACGACCCCCGCATAAGCGCCTTGGGCGTCATCGTCGTCGAACGGATAGCCGTAGAACCAGGCCGTCACCAGACCGGAGGCGAACGAGTCCTCTCCGAAGACGGCGTCACTGAGCGCCAGCGTCGTGTAGGCGACGACGGCCTGCGGGCCGCCGTCGAAGTATTCGCCCAGGATCTGGGAGGGAATCGAGTTTTCACCGAAGATGGCGTCGCTGAGGGCAAGTGACACGTAGGCCACGACGGCGCTCGGCCCACCCGTGACATAGAGCTCGAGCAGTTCCCGCGGCAGCGATCCGTCGCCGAGGAGGTCGTCAGCGGCCGCGAACCCATCCGGCGCGTCGACAGCCGACATGGCAGCGGCCCGTTGGTCGACTGTGGATGCGGATACCGCAGCGATGAGGTGCAGGCCCTCGCTGAGTTGCGCAGGGTCGGCCGGCGGCGTTGCGGCCGAGGGGAACTGGGTATATGCGGCGGACAGCTGTACCGCGGTTTCGGATACGACACCCTTGTCGCGTTCGGAGAGGGGCGGCGGTGTCACGGTCGTCGCCAGCAGGGTGGTGGTTGTTGCGGCGGCAATGCCTGCCCACAGCGATTGACGAATGCCCATCGGTTTGTACTCCTCAGAGTGTTCCGGTTCGATGCGGGCAGCGTATAGCAAATATGATCTTGGTGCGCGACGAGATCGCTGGACAAGTCTGCTGGCGGCAAACTGCGACGAAAGGTTCATCGCGAGTTCACGAAAACTGCTTTTTCACAGCATGATTCGTGCGAATCGATTCGCCTTATGGCGCCTTCGCGTCGGAACGAACATCTGCTCGACCATGCCCAACAGTGGCTGTAGCGCATTGATAGCAAATTGAAATATCGGGTCAGCGCGGCCAGGCGGGGCCAGTGCGACGCGCGCTTGTACGTGTCCGTGATGGTGCGGCAATCCGGATCGGCACCGTTGCGCGGGGAACCTCGTCGAGGCGTGAGTTGCACTGTCGGAGTCGCAACTCGTATGTCGGCGAAGTGGGTCAAAGGTATGTCGAGCAGTCGGTGCAGTCCACGATCTGTCGTGCATCACACCGAACGACTCGTCCATGTCGTGGATCACACGCCTATGGCCTGCTCGATGTCGATTCACTGACCTTCGGCTGCCGATACCGGAGAGGTCAGTCGGCCACCTCGCCCATCGACGCGTGGTCGATAGCGTAGAGGCATGGCGCCGGGGAAGCCCCGAATGTGTGCGGGACGCGCGTGGACTCTGCTTGCCGTGGCGCTCGGATATTCCGCAGTCGCCGTGGCCGGCTCGCCCTGGACGCTCTACAGTGCCGTGTTCACCGCGATCCCCGGGATCGCATTGCTTGGGTACGCGCTGCGCCGAGGATGGCACCGACGCCGCGCCGACCGGACACCCGTGCGGCTTGGCCGGATCGGCAGACGCGGCCTGGCGGTGTGGGCGGTGTTGTTCGCCGCGCTGGCGGTGTGGATCTTGTCCGTCCATTTCAGTTCGCCTCGGCCGTCCTATCCCACGTTGAGCTACCTGATGAACGGGTGGTTCGAGAACTACGCCGTGCGTGTGGGCGGGTTCACGGCCTGGCTCGGGCTCGGCTGGTGGCTGGTGCGGCGATGAACCTGGCTCCGGATTCGCCCACCCTGATCCTGGCGATCTGGGCGGTGGCCTTCGTCGTGCTGGCGTTGTGGCAGCTGATTTGTCTGCTGCATCCGCGGCTGCCGTCGTTGACCGTGGTCGTCGACGTGCTGTTCCAATGGCGGATCCTGCGCTGGCTGCTGCTGGCCGGGTGGTTCTGGTGGGGCTGGCACGTCTGGGTTCGCGGGGGCTGGTGAAGTCCGCAACTGGTCCCGCGTCTGCGCAGCCGACTATTGCTGTCAATTTGCTGGGAGTCACCTTCAGCGTTGCTGAAACCCGGCTTGAGCAGGGCTTTTGATGATGTGACCCTCGCTGGTTCAGTGTGCAGAATCTGAGGCCCGGCGCTAGCATTTAGTTCCCTGCACAACTTCATGAGGATCGACGTCCTCCCTACAAAAGGGGAATGCTGATGGCTGGTCACGCCAGAGCTACCACTCGCAGTTGCACCAAACTGGGTCTGCTCGCCGTGGGCTCATTCGCCGCCGTGGCGGCGGCCATCGGATTCGGCAGCGGCACCGCCAACGCCGACGTCGACGAGGTCGGCCCCAGCCCGAACATCACGGCGTCGCAGACGCAGAACTCCGTCATCCGCATCAATGACTTCGGTGTGGCGCGCGGCATCTCCGAGACGCGTCTTGCCGACGCCGGCGTCGTCAACGCGCAGGGCGAGGTTCGCGACACCGTCCGCGCCGTGGTCGGCAGCACCGCATCCGCCTACGAGGGCGAGTATCCGGTCGGCCCGCCCATCGGCGATTGGTGATCTGACCCGAGGCTTTCGCTGCCGCCCCTGCTTTCCCCGGGGGCGGCAGCGTCGTTCTTGCGTGTGATTCGGACCTGCGGTGGCACCGATGAGACCGCATCACCGACGCTGATCGCCGTCGACCGTCGCGCTGCGGTCGCTGCGCCGGGCACGTTTCACGCTGGGGGCTCAGCGTCGACCTGAAGGCCGACACGCTGGTCCTGGTGGAGCGGGCGACGGGAATCGAACCCGCGTAGCTAGTTTGGGAGTTTTATACGCGCCCGAATGGCTGTTCGGAAGCGCGCTGGTAGACGGCTTAGCGGGCCCAGTGTTTGCACTGTTCAAACGCACTTTCGGCGCGGCTGGCAGTCGCCCTCGGTACCGTCCGAGTACGCCCCCGGTTCGGCTCCGTCTACGGGACCAACACGGGACCGCGTCATACCGGTCGGGGCGTGTAATTGTTCTGCGAAACTCGAACACGTGACTGTGACGGTGCCGTCCTACTCGGACTTTCTCTGGCCAACGCTTCAAGCCGTGATATCGCTCGGCGGCTCCGCGTCCATCACGGAGTTGGATGGGGCAGTTATAGAGCGCGAGCAGCTGTCGCCCGAGCAGCAGAGCGCGCTGCTCAGTGGCGGTCCGCAAACGGTCGTCCAAAATCGGCTCGCCTGGGCGCGGACCTACTTGAAGGGTATGGGTCTCCTCGACAACAGCACACGAGGCGTCTGGTCTGTGACCCAGGCGGGGCAGGACGCGACACCCGACATCATCGAGCCGTTGCGGTCGGAGTTCGCAGCCAGCCGCAAGAAGGCGACGAAGGCCAACAAGAAGAACGGCCGCCGTGGCTCATCGGATGTGGCTGACGAGCTAGAACACGTGGAGGCTGAGGCCGAGGCTGATTGGAAAGACGAACTGCTGGACACGATAAACAGGATGTCGCCTGGCGCCTTTGAACGTCTAGCTCAGAGATTGCTCCGCGAGGCCGGTTTCTCCAGCGTCGCAGTGACCGGCCGAACGGGCGACGGTGGCATCGACGGGCTCGGCGTCTATGAGATATCGCTACTGAGCTTTCCGGTGTTCTTCCAATGCAAGCGGTACAAGGGAAGCGTCGGCAGTTCGGCCGTCCGCGACTTTCGTGGAGCAATGGCCGGCCGGGGGGAGAAAGGACTGCTGATCACGACCGGCACCTTCACGAGCGACGCCCGAACGGAATCGAAGCGGGATGGAGCGCCACCGATTGATCTGATCGACGGCGACAGACTTTGCGACCTGCTGAAGGCCAATGGCATCGGCGTCTCCACAACCGAGAGGGTCGTCGAGGACGTGAAAGTTGAGATCGAATACTTTGCGTCCCTAGAACCCAAGGCGCAGGGCGTGCCGAACGGGCGAACGCCACGTTCTTAAAATCCGGAAATTCTGGGTTCGAATCCCAGTGGGGGCACCATGAAAGCGCTGGTAGAAGCGTTTTCGGGTGGTTTGGGTGGCGAAAAAACCGCTCTCACCCCGGCGGGCGGCGCACTTTCGGCGCAGAGGTCGGCGCGCTGGCTAAGCTAGCCCGCCGAACGCTCGGTGTTGGCATCCTCGCGCTTGGAGCCCGCGTGGAATAATGACGCGGTGGCGGCGTCACCCGGGTTCGTTGAGCGAGGCTGGCATTGGTGGCTCAGTAGGGTTGCAGTTCCGTTTTTGGTGGCCCTTATCGCGGCCGCAGTGGGTCTTTACATTGGCGTCTTTCGAAATTCGAACACTGGTGACAGTGAGGGTAATTCGGCTATTACGTCGGCGGAGTCGTCCAATTGCGCTAACAACAGCCAGGAATTGACGGGCGGATGGGGGCCGGATCGCCCGACTGTGGGTACAGTTGATTACGCTCCTCAACCCAGCTTTAATGTCGATCGCTATAACAGCGTCTATGGCGACGAACGGAATTTTCTGGTCGTTAAAGAACTATCACACACAATCGCCGGTGGCTGGGCCGACCGATTGGAAGTCCTTCCGAACCAGACCTATAGGTTGAGGTTACTCGTCCACAACGGGGCGCGTGACCAGGATGAAAACGTCGCAGAGAACACTACCATTCATATCTCTATTCCCGCATGCGCCGGCAGCAGCATCGCAATATTTGGATTCATTACTGCAACTAACGCATTCCCCGGGACGATCTATGACGGCATTGTGCTCAATAGCGACCGAGACTTTAGGGTCGAGTTTGTGCCTGGAAGCGCAAAGTTCTACTCGAACAATTTCACTGACGGGACTGATATCCCTGACCGTATTTTCATGCCAAGCGGCATGAGAATAGGGAGTCCAGATCTGGACAGTGGGCTGTTCAGGGGCGACTATGTCAACAGCGGTGTCATCGTCGCCGAGATTCGCACGACTCCCGCCTAGGCCCGGCGACTGGGACACGGTTGGTAGCTGTCGGAGAGGCCTAGGCGGGCGCCCGCAGGGGGCGAGTGCTGTCGATAGCACCAGCGACGATAATCTCCTCAGAATACCTGGGGGCCGTCTTGACGACGCAGAGGTAGCCCGAGATCCCGGCGGCGTATGGGGCGCAAATGTCGAGTAGGCCAGCCACTTCCCGCGCCTCTTCGTCGGCTTTGCCCGAGTCTGGGCGAGGGCACCCGCCTTGGCCTTGGCTGAGGTTACGTAGGTGGATCGTTTCTTGGTTGGCATCGCGCCGGTTCCTTTCGTAGCGGTCACGGGCAGCCATGGCCGGCTGGATGCCAACCCCGCCGACTACGTGAAGCTGCCGACCGACCACAACAGCGGCCACGTTCGGGCGGTCGATGATCCGGCGATGTTTCTGTCGGCGGCGCAAGTGGCCGCGCTCGTCGCGGCAACACCCTGGCCGTACAACGTGCTCGTTCATCTCGCCGCGTGGTCGGGCCTACGCGCCGCCGAGTTGGCCGGTCTACAGGTCGTGGACGTCGCCTTGCCCCCGCCGAGTATCAATCCGAACGCGCCCGCCAAGCCGGGAACCGTGCGTGTCGAGCGGACGATCGCGTGGACCGGGGCGACGCCGATGACCGTACCGCCTAAAACGAAGGGCAGCCGACGCACTGTGCCGCTGACCGCCGCAACGACGGCGATCTTGCGGGACTACCTCGCGGTCCACGCGCGCCGCGAAGACCCGACCGCGCCGCTGTTCCCGAATACGCGGCTGCGCCCGCCAAGCCCGACCGGCGTGCCGTCGAGTGACGAGGCTCCGGGAACTGAACCCCGCAGCCGCGAGAAGGCCAACCGTTAAGCCTCCGCCTTGGCCGACGTGTCGACTGCCGAGGCGGGCGAGCGGCTGGTGCTCGACTGGGATGCGCCGCTACGTCACGCCACCTTCTATAAGGCCGTGTTCCGCCCAGCGGTGTTGCGGGCGCGACGGCTTGACCCGGCCTCCGCGCTACCAGCGCAGCTGAAGTTCCACGCTCTCCGCCACACCTACGCAAGCCTCTGCATCGCGGCGGGACGGCCCCCGCTGGAGGTCGCGCGGTTTATGGGCCACGCGAAGGTCACCACGACGCTTGGGGTGTACGCCCACCTGTACGCCGACGACCACTCCGACGCGATGGCGGCGCTCGGAGCAATGGCGACGGAGCCGAGTTACGGCCCGAATGTGGTGCCGCTCCGCTCCAAATAGCAGGAGGTGTCGGAAGATGCCCATAGCCTGAAGTAGTGGCAAGACAGCGGCTATCAGAACGCACTAAGGGGACTGCGCCTGACGGACCCTTCGAGGGGGTTCCTGAGCATCTCTCGCAAGGCCTAGTGCATTGGTGGGACCGTCTGGTGAAATCCGATCGAACCGGCTATTTCGGAAACGAGCGGAAAATCCGAGAGTTGGCCGTGATGATTCGGGCCAATATAAACCCAACGTGGGGTGCGACCGACGTTGCCAATGGCCTAAAACGCCTCGCCATACGGGATGACGAACTTTTCCTCGACCTCGTAGATGGATCTTTGGAGATTTTCAGCCCTGGCAGCTTGGCCGACGAATTGGCCCGCCTCCTCGACCTTGCTGGATCGGTGTGGACTGTTGCCCCGGACAGGCGAGCTCTGACACGCGTCGTGAATGACCAGGCGCAGGCCACCTATGAAGAAGCGACATCCGTTGCAGACGCCGCCACAGGTGAGCTGAAGGAAGCATGGGCGAACGCCTTCGGGCGCAGTGGCGACCCATCCGACGCTTGGGACCATGCGATCAAGGCCGTCGAGGATGTTCTTATCCCCGAGATGATGCCGAACAACGGCAACGCGACTCTTAGCAACGTCGTCGGTGAACTCGCGGGTCAGAATGGTGCGCAGTGGCGGCTAGTACTCCCGGGGAACGACCAGACTCACGATGTCGGGGCGCTCGTCGCGATGCTCCGACTGATGTGGCCCAACCACGACCGACACGGCGGGTCGACACCGAAGAGGACTGCTTCAGAGCAGGAAGCTCGCGCCGTGGTGACGCTCGCGGCCACGATCGTGCAATGGCACCGCGAAGGATGGGTAGTGCAGAAGCGGTGAGACCGACGGTCGCACATCCTCGCGCCTGAGACGGCGCGCTTGTCACAAGATGTCAAACTATCTGCATACCGTAAGCGCATGACAATGGTTATTTCTGGATCAAGGACCGAGCACGGCACCCTTGACGGGGACGTGTTGGTGGTCGATGGCGGCAATCTGACACTGTACGGACTTATTACTGGAACGTTGACGGTCGGCTTAGGCGGTTATGCAGACGTCTTCGGCACAGTCGGCGCGCTCGTTGTTCGCGATGCTGGCGGCGCACAGCTTTTCGGCATGTGTATCGACAACGCGACGAACCTAGGTGGCGAGCTAACTGTGCATGGCATCGTGGCGGGATCAGTCGTCGGCCACGCTTATTCGTGAGCAGCTAGGCTAGCCGCCCTTTGCTGGTGGTCGTCGTCGCAGCGTCGGCCGGAGTGTCGCTTCAATGATGTCGGCGGCATGTTCCGGGTGCTGTTGAAGGCGAGTGGTAACCCATATGCCGTACAGAAGCCGAAGCACGAAGCGCGCAAGCGCGACAACACTGCATATGCAGCTGATTATCGCGAGTGTTACGAGCACGCTATTGGTGCCGAGTACGGTGTCGTTGGCGGGCACGAGTAGCACTGCAGCCTCCAGGCGCCGTTTCCTGGTTGCTCCGGAACCAAGATGGGCTGAGGTTGGTCCGCGCTTCGGGGGTGCATACTCCGCGCTCAAGCACTTGCCGAGCCTGTGCTCTTAAGTGCCATGTCGGCAATGGGTTCGCCCCTGGCGGGCTTACCCGATGGTGCTCACGTACGGCCTCCCCATCAGAAGACGTGGCCGAAAACGATCGCGCTCCCATGATAGCAGCGTGCCCTGTGTGTGCCGTGCTTCACGCGCAGCGGATAACGAACGTGGTTTTCGCAAATCCGCTGGCAACGGCAGTAGTCCCGAGGACCTATACGGGACCGATACGGGACCGCGAGACCTGTCTAACGCCTGTTCGCCGACGAAACCGCTGGTCGGTATGGAGCGGGCGACGGGAATCGAACCCGCGTAGCTAGTTTGGAAGACTAGGGCTCTACCATTGAGCTACGCCCGCATGTGCTGCCTGTGCAGGCAGTACCGGCCAAATGTACCGGTCCGGCCCGGCGCAAATCCAATCGGCTCGGCCGGTGGTCGGTCCGTTGTCGTCGAGCAGCGGTGACCACGTAGTATCGCCGGTGGTCTGACGCTGCGCGCATGCGCGATGCCGCGACGACCGGGGTGTAGCGCAGCTTGGTAGCGCATCCGCTTTGGGAGCGGAAGGCCGCAGGTTCAAATCCTGTCACCCCGACCAGCACGTCACCCCCGCGAACGAACGATCACGAACATCAATAGAGGAGTACGAACGTGAAGAGCACCGTCGAGAAGTTGAGCCCGACCCGGGTTCGCATCAACGTGGAGGTGCCCTTCACAGAGCTCGAGCCCGAGATCGACAAGGCCTTCAAGCAGCTTGCCAAGCAGATCCGGCTGCCCGGCTTCCGTCCCGGCAAGGCCCCCCGCAAGCTGCTGGAAGCCCGCGTCGGGCGCGGCGCGGTGCTCGAGCAGGTCGTCAACGATGCGCTACCCGGCCGCTACAGCGAGGCCATCACCGCCGAGTCGCTGCAGCCCCTGGGCCAGCCTGAGATCGAGATCACCAAGCTCGAGGACAACGAGGAGCTGGTGTTCACCGCCGAGGTCGACATCCGCCCCGAGATCGACCTGCCGGACTTCTCCGCGCTGACGCTGACCGTCGACGCCATCGAGATCAACGACGAGGACGTCAACGCCGAGCTGGAGTCGCTGCAGAAGCGTTTCGGCACCCTGACCGGCGTCGAGCGGGCCGCCGAGACCGGCGACTTCGTCTCGATCGACCTGTCGGCCACCGTCAACGGCGAGGACGTCCCCGAGGCCAACACCGAGGGGTTGTCCCACGAGGTCGGTTCGGGTCAGCTGATCGACGGTCTGGACGAGGCGATCGTCGGACTCAAGGAGGGCGAGAGCCGAGTCTTCACCACCACGCTGGTCGCGGGCGCGCATGCCGGCCAGGAGGCGCAGGTGACCGTCACCGTGAAGTCGGTCAAGACCCGCGAGCTGCCCGAACTCGACGACGACTTCGCCCAGCTGGCCAGCGAGTTCGACACCATCGACGAGCTGCGCGAGGACCTGCGCGAGAAGGTCGCCCAGGTCAAGCGGGTGCAGCAGGCCGAGCAGATCCGGGACAAGGCCATCGAGCAGCTGCTCGAACAGGTCGAGGTGCCGCTGCCGGAGAAAGTGGTGCAGGCCCAGGTCGACGACACGCTGCACAACGCCATCCACGGCGTGGACCACGACGAGGAGAAGTTCGCCGAGCAGCTCGCCGAGCAGGGCAGCAGCCGCGAGGAATTCGACGCCGACAACCGCAGCAATGCCGAGAAGGCGATCAAGACCCAGCTGTTGATGGATGCCATCGCCGACAAGCTGGAGATCCAGGTCGGACAGAACGATCTGACCGAGCGGCTGGTGCTGATGTCGCGTCAGTACGGCATCGAGCCCCAGCAGCTGTTGCAGATGTTGCAGCAGAACAATCAGCTGCCCGCGATGTTCGCCGATGTGCGTCGCGGACTGACTGTGGCCGCGGTGGTGCACGGCGCGACCGTCACCGACACCGAGGGCAACACGATCGACACCACCGAGTTCTTCGGCCCGTCCGATGAGCAGGCCGCGGCCGCCGGTGGCGAGGACGAGGCCTCTGGTGACGACGCCGAGGAGGCAGTCGAGCAAGCAGCGGAGACCCCGCAGGAATCAGCCGAGGCTGCTGCGGAGGACGACGACAGCAAGTGATGCTCTGAGCGAACGCGCGCGGTCTGGGGACTCCCCGGCGGCGCGCGTTGGTTAGTGTCGTCCGTAAGACCGGTCACCGCGTCGGAAGTACATATAGAAAGCAGGTATCCAGTCGTGACTGATATGCGTGGCGCGCCGCAGGGACTCACGCTCCAGGACTCGGTCTACGAGCGGTTGCTCGCCGAGCGCATCATTTTCCTGGGCTCGCAGGTGGACGACGACATCGCCAACCGGCTGTGCGCACAGATCCTCTTGTTGGCCGCCGAAGACCCCACCAAGGACATCCACCTCTACATCAACTCGCCGGGCGGCTCGATCAGCGCCGGCATGGCGATCTACGACACCATGGTGCTGGCGCCGTGCGACGTTGCGACGTACGCGATGGGAATGGCCGCCTCGATGGGTGAGTTCCTGTTGGCGGCGGGCACCAAGGGCAAGCGCTATGCGCTGCCGCACGCGCGGATCCTGATGCACCAGCCCCTGGGCGGCATCACCGGTGGCGCGGCGGACATCGCGATCCAGGCCGAGCAGTTCGCCTCGATCAAGAAGGAGATGTTCCGGCTGAACGCGGAGTTCACCGGGCAGACCATCGAGCGCATCGAGGCAGACTCCGACCGCGACCGCTGGTTCACCGCGCAGGAAGCCCTCGAATACGGCTTCGTCGACCACATCATCACCAGCGTCAACTTCAACGGAGCGAACTCATGACCGATCCTCGACTGAGCACTCCTCACGGCACCGCAGGCCAGCAGCCGCAGGCCCGCTACATCCTGCCGTCGTTCATCGAGCACTCGAGCTTCGGCGTCAAGGAGTCCAACCCGTACAACAAGCTGTTCGAGGAACGCATCATCTTCCTCGGTGTGCAGGTGGACGACGCCTCGGCCAACGACATCATGGCCCAGTTGCTGGTGCTCGAGTCGCTGGATCCCGACCGCGACATCACGATGTACATCAACTCCCCGGGCGGGTCGTTCACCAGCCTGATGGCGATCTACGACACCATGCAGTACGTGCGCGCCGACATCCAGACGGTGTGCCTGGGCCAGGCCGCCTCGGCCGCGGCGGTGCTGCTGGCCGCCGGAACACCGGGCAAGCGCCTGGCGCTGCCCAACGCCCGCGTGCTGATCCACCAGCCCGCGCTCGGCGGCGTCATCCAGGGGCAATTCTCGGACCTGGAGATCCAGGCCGCCGAGATCGAGCGGATGCGCACCCTGATGGAGACCACGCTCGCGCGGCACACCGGTAAGGATCCGGAGACGATCCGCAAGGACACCGACCGCGACAAGATCCTGACCGCTGAGGCGGCCAAGGAGTACGGCATCATCGACACGGTGCTGGAGTACCGGAAGCTGTCGGCGCAGACCGCCTGACCGCCTCAGCCGTTGCTGTAGATCCGGGCCGGTGTGATCAGCACGGCCGCGCGCCGCTGCTCGCGCATCGTGCGGTCGTAGGCGTCCCAGTCGTCGTGGGTGCCGCCCGCGGCGGTGAACACATCGCGCAGCAACTGGGCCAGCGCGTCGGGCCGGTCCACCCAGGGCTGCTCGTCGTCCGGTCCGGCCACGTCGGCCCGGCCCTCCACGGTGGCCCACTGCCAGCCCCGCCGGAACGTCACGGTGATCTGGGGACGAGCCCGCAGATTGGCCAGTTTGACCCGCCCGTAGGTGACGAAGCCGAGCACCTGGGCGCCGGTGCCGGGGTGAAGCAGGGGACCGGCGTTGACGAGCGTCGACTGGATCGTGTGGTCGGCCCGCAGAGTCGACACCACGGCCAGCCCGTTGTCGTCGCGCGCCAAGGCAAATGCGTCGTCGAGGGTGGTCATGGTCGCAGGCTACGTCAGCCCAATGCCGCCGAAAACGGGTCGGCACGGTCCGCGCGTGGCAGGCTGTCAACCGCTGATATTGACGGCGGCGAAGGGTGGATGCGGTGGGGATTCGGCGGAGGGCGATCGGAGTCGCCGCGGCGGCGGTCGCAGGTTCGTTGCTGCAGCTGGGTGCACCGGCGCCGGGGTATGCGCAGGAGCCGGTCTGCCCGGCGGGGATGTACTGGGACGTGATCACCAACCAGTGCCTGTACTACGACGTCAACGTCTACCTCGATCCCAACCCCGTGGTGGGGCCGTTGGGCCCGGTCGGGGTTGGGGGAGTCGTGGGTCCGGTCGGTCCCGGCCCCGTCGGTCCCGGCCCGGTGGGCCCAGGTCCGGTCGGCCCGGGCCGGCGGTAGAACACCCCGCCGTGCACGGCAGGTACGTTGGAATCGGTGACTACGGCGGGTTACAGCAGCGACACGCCAGAGACACGGTGGTGTGTTCCGTAGCCATCCGGAGCGCATCAGGGGATATGTTGGCGCAACCACGTACGAATACCACCGGCGCGATTCGGCTTTATCGGTCGCACAGCCGGTGAACAAGCGGGTAGCGTCGGGTTCATTCCCGGTGTGACCACCGAAGCAACTGATCACGACTGCCGAATAGTAGGAAGTGGGACCCCAACACCATGGCACGCATTGGAGACGGCGGTGACCTGCTGAAGTGCTCGTTCTGTGGCAAGAGCCAGAAGCAGGTGAAGAAACTCATCGCCGGACCAGGCGTGTACATCTGTGACGAGTGCATCGATCTGTGCAACGAGATCATCGAAGAGGAGCTCGCCGACGCCGACGACGTCAAGCTCGACGAGCTGCCCAAGCCCGCGGAGATCCGCGAGTTCCTCGAGGGCTACGTCATCGGTCAGGACACCGCCAAGCGCACCCTCGCCGTCGCGGTCTACAACCACTACAAGCGCATCCAGGCCGGGGAGAAGACCCGCGACTCGCGCGCCGAGACCGTCGAGTTGGCCAAGTCCAACATCCTCATGCTCGGTCCGACTGGATGTGGCAAGACCTACCTGGCCCAGACGCTGGCCAAGATGCTCAACGTCCCGTTCGCCATCGCCGACGCCACCGCGCTGACCGAAGCCGGCTATGTCGGCGAGGACGTCGAGAACATCCTGCTCAAGCTCATCCAGGCAGCCGACTACGACGTCAAGCGCGCCGAGACGGGCATCATCTACATCGACGAGGTCGACAAGATCGCCCGCAAGAGCGAGAACCCGTCGATCACCCGCGACGTCTCCGGCGAAGGCGTGCAGCAGGCGCTGCTGAAGATCCTGGAAGGCACCCAGGCCTCGGTGCCCCCGCAGGGCGGCCGCAAGCACCCCCACCAGGAGTTCATCCAGATCGACACCACCAACGTGCTGTTCATCGTGGCCGGTGCGTTCGCAGGCCTGGAGAAGATCGTCTCCGACCGCGTCGGCAAACGCGGACTGGGTTTCGGCGCCGAGGTGCACTCCAAGGCCGAGATCGACACCCAGGACCACTTCGCCGAGGTCATGCCGGAAGACCTGATCAAGTTCGGTCTGATCCCCGAGTTCATCGGCCGCCTGCCCGTCGTCGCGTCGGTCACCAACCTGGACAAGGACTCGCTCGTGCAGATCCTGTCCCAGCCGAAGAACGCACTGGTGAAGCAGTACACCAGGCTCTTCGACATGGATGGCGTGGAGCTCGAGTTCACCGCCGACGCCCTGGAGGCCATCGCCGATCAGGCCATCCACCGCGGCACCGGGGCGCGTGGTCTGCGCGCCATCATGGAAGAAGTGCTGCTGCCGGTGATGTATGACATCCCCAGCCGTGACGACGTGGCCAAGGTCGTCGTCACCAAAGAGACCGTCGAGGACAACGTCCTGCCGACGATCGTGCCGCGCAAGCCGTCGCGCAACGAGCGCCGCGACAAGAGCGCCTAGTCCTGCCGCGCGAAAGCGCGCCCAGTCCTGTCACACACGAAAATGCGCTGAGGGTCGTGCAGTGCGCCGACTGACGACCGTCAGCGCATTTTCGCGGTAAGCAACTACGTCAGCCGGTCACCCGGTCGGGCCGCGTGTAGATGTTCATCGATGTTCCGCGCAGGAACGCCACCAGCGTGATGCCGGACTGGCTGGCCAGATCCACCGCCAGCGACGACGGCGCCGACACCGCCGCCAGGATCGCGATACCGGCCATCACCGCCTTCTGTGTCAGCTCGAACGACGCTCGACCACTGACCAGCAGCACCGTGCCGCCCAGCGGGATGCGACGCTGCTCGAGGGCCCACCCGATGACTTTGTCCACTGCGTTGTGTCTGCCGATGTCCTCACGCACCACCAGCAGCGCACCGTCGGCGGCGAACAGTGCGGCGCCGTGCAGCCCGCCGGTGGCGGCGAACACCTTCTGCTGTTCGCGCAGTTTGCCCGGTAGCCGCGACAAGGTCTCGGCGCTGACGGTGCTCGGGTCGTCGCCGGGGCCGTGCTTGCTGACCAACCGCACCGCCTCCAGGGACGCCTTGCCGCACACGCCGCACGATGATGTCGTGTAGAAGTTGCGGGTGGGGTCCACATCCGGGGCGGGAACCTCCGGCGCCAAGGTGACGTCGAGGACGTTGTAGCTGTTGACCCCGTCCACATCGGCACCGCGGCAGTAGCGCACGGCGACGATGTCGTCGCGCTCGGCCACGATGCCCTCGGTGAGCAGAAAGCCTTGCGCCAGTTCGATGTCGGCGCCCGGGGTGCGCATCGTGACGGTCACCGGCGCACCGTTGACCCGGATCTCGAGGGGCTCCTCGACCACCAGCGTCTCCGGCCGTGCGACCGCGTCGCCGGCCGTCACGTGCTGAACGCGACGCCGCGCGGTCACCCTGCCCATGGTCGACGCTCCAGTCGGATGACGACCGCCTTGGACACCGGGGTGTTCGACTTGGCCGCCGTGTGATCAAGGGGCACCAGGGGATTGGTTTCGGGGTAGTAGGCCGCTGCGTTGCCGACCGGCGTCGAGTAGGACACCACGGCGAAGTCGTCGGCGCGGCGCTCCTGGGTGCGTCCGTCGGCGTCGGTGAACTCGGAGATCAGGTCGACGCGGTCACCGTCGGCCAGGCCCGACGCCTCGAGGTCGGCGGGGTTGACGAACACCACCCGTCGACCGCCCTTGACGCCGCGGTAGCGGTCGTCGAGCCCGTAGATGGTGGTGTTGTACTGATCGTGGCTGCGCAGCGTCTGAAGTACCAGCCGCCCGGGTGGCACCGGAACCCATTCGATCGGATAGGTGCTGAAGTTCGCCTTGCCCGTGGTGGTGGGGAAGTCGCGCGAGTCGCGCGGCGGGTGAGGAAGCTGAAATCCGTCGGGCTCGCGCACTTTGCGGTTGTAGTCCGCGCAGCCGGGGACCACCGCGGCGATGGCGTCGCGGATGGTGTCGTAGTCGGCGTTGAACCGCTCCCACGGCACCGGGTGTCCGGGCCCGAGCAGGGTCCGGGCGAGCTGGCAGACGATGGACACCTCGCTGCGGACCTGATCGCTCGGCGGCTGCAGGCTGCCGCGGGACAGATGCACCATCGACATCGAGTCCTCGACCGACACCTGCTGTTTGCCGCCCGCCTGGACGTCGCGGTCGGTGCGGCCCAGGGACGGCAGGATCACGGCGGTGCGGCCGTGCACCAGATGGCTACGGTTCAGCTTGGTAGACACCTGCACCGTCAGCGCGCACTTGCGTAAGGCGGCTTCGGTCACCGCGGTGTCCGGGGTCGCCGAGGCGAAGTTGCCGCCCATCGCCATGAAGACCTTGGCCTTGCCGTCGCGCATGGCCCGGATGGCGTCCACGGTGTCGAGCCCGTGGTCGCGCGGACTGCTGATGCCGAACCGGTCGTCCAGCGCGGTGAGAAAGGTCTCGGGCATCTTCTCCCAGATACCCATGGTGCGGTCACCCTGAACGTTGGAGTGCCCGCGTACCGGGCACAGGCCCGCGCCCGGTTTGCCGATCATGCCGCGCATCAACAGCACGTTGGAGATCTCGGAGATGGTGGGCACCGCGTGCTTGTGTTGGGTCAGCCCCATCGCCCAGCACACCACGATGCGTTGGGCGCCGGCCATCATGGCCGCGAAACGGTCCAGCTGCACCCGGTCGATGCCGGTTGCCTCCGCCACCTCGGTCAGGTCCACCGCCCGGGTGCGGCGCTCGTAGTCGGTGAAGCCCGCCGAGTGCGCGGCGACGAAATCGCGGTCGACCACCGTGCCGGGGGCGCGATCGTCGGCTTCGAGCAGCAGCCGGCCCAGACCGGCGAACAGCGCCATGTCCCCACCGAGGCGGATCTGGACGAACTCGTCGGCGATCGGGACGCCGTCACCGATGACGCCGTGCACTTTCTGCGGATCCTTGAAGCGCATCAGCCCGGCTTCGGGCAGCGGGTTGACGGCGATGATCTGCGCGCCGTTGCCCTTGGCCTTCTCCAGGATCGACAGCATCCGCGGATGGTTGGTGCCCGGATTCTGCCCGGCAATCACGATCAGATCGGCGAGCACCAGATCCTCGACGGTGACCGAACCCTTGCCGATGCCGATGGACTCGGTCAGCGCGGTGCCCGAGGATTCGTGGCACATGTTCGAGCAGTCGGGCAGGTTGTTGGTGCCGAAACTGCGCACCAGCAGCTGATAGAGGAAGGCGGCTTCGTTGCTGGTGCGGCCCGAGGTGTAGAACACCGCCTCGTTCGGATCGTCGAGCGCGCGCAGTTCGTCGGCGATCAACCGGTACGCCTCGTCCCAGCCGATCGGTCGGTAGTGGGCATCACCGGGGCGCAACACCACCGGATGCGTGAGGCGGCCCTGCTGGGACAGCCAGTATTCGGGTTTGTCGGCGAGTTCGGCAACGGAGTGCCGCGCGAAGAACTCCGGCGTGACCACGCGGGTGGTGGCTTCCTCGGCGACGGCCTTGGCGCCGTTCTCGCAGAACTCGGCCAGCTTTCGGCCCCCGTGCTCTTCGGGCCACGCGCAGCCAGGGCAGTCGAAGCCGTGCCGCTGGTTGAGTTTGGCCAGCGTCGCTGCGGTGCGCAGCGGGCCCATCGACTCCAGCCCGCGCCGCAGCGACACCATCACCGCCGGCACGCCGGCCGCCTCGTGCTCGCGGTCGGTGACCGTCAGCGCCCCTTCGTCGATGTCGGCGTCGATGTCGTGGTCGGGGTGGCGGCGAGTCGGCATACTCCCCATTCTGCCCCTGCCGCCCCTCCGCCCCGGCTGCCCTCCGTTCCGGCCGCCCCTCCGTCCGGGGAGCGCGCCCCGCCCGTCATTCCGCGAGTGCGCGCGTCTGCATGGCGACACGCCACCGCAGCCGCACCGCGGCGCGCGCTGGCCACTGAGCGCGCGGCATTGGTAACCAGCGCCTTCTGGCGTTGACGCCGGCGTAACAAGATCGGCACGCATCGTTCCTAAGGTGGGCCGGTCAACCGTCCATGAGAAGGGGTCGGGGCGGCCCCAGACCGAGCCAGCGATAAGGAAGTCCAGTGAGCGGAAATGCGGTGCGCCTTCAGGCCATCTACAACGTCGAGGCGTATGAACCCCCGGCCTTCAGCTTCGACCCGAACGAAGCACCCGGCGAGGTCTTCGGCTCCAACGTGTTCACCAAGGCCGAGATGCAGCTGCGGCTGCCCAAGTCGGTGTACAAGTCCGTCGTCGCGACCATCGAGAAGGGCGCGAAACTGGACCCGGCCGTGGCCGACGCCGTCGCCGCGGCGATGAAGGACTGGGCGTTGTCGAGGGGTGCCACCCACTACGCCCACGTCTTCTACCCGATGACCGGCTTCACCGCCGAGAAGCACGACAGCTTCCTGGAGCCCGTCTCCGACGGTGAGACGCTGGCCGAATTCGCCGGAAAGACTCTGATCCAGGGCGAGCCGGATGCGTCGAGCTTCCCGTCGGGTGGCCTGCGCAGCACGTTCGAAGCGCGCGGCTACACCGGATGGGACGTCACCAGCCCGGCCTACATCCTGGAGAACCCGAACGGCAACACGCTGTGCATCCCGACGGTGTTCGTCTCGATGACCGGTGAGGCGCTGGACTACAAGACTCCGCTGCTGCGCAGCCAACAGGCCATGGGCGCGCACGCCGAGCGCATCCTGAAGCTGTTCGGTCACAAGAACTTCGAGAAGGTCGTGTCGTTCTGCGGGCCCGAGCAGGAGTACTTCCTGGTCGACCGGCACTTCTTCCTGCTGCGCCCGGACCTGATCAACGCCGGTCGCACGCTGTTCGGCGCCAAGCCGCCCAAGGGCCAGGAGTTCGACGACCACTACTTCGGTGCGGTGCCCGACCGCGTCCTGGCGTTCATGATGGACACCGAACGGGAGCTGTTCAAGCTCGGCATCCCGGCCAAGACCCGGCACAACGAGGTCGCCCCGGCGCAGTTCGAGGTCGCCCCGATGTTCGAGAAGGCCAACATCGCCTCCGACCACCAGCAGCTGCTGATGACGGTGTTCAAGAACATCGCCAAGAAGCACGGCATGGAATGCCTTTTCCACGAGAAGCCGTTCGCCGGCGTCAACGGCTCCGGCAAGCACGTCAACTTCTCGATGGGCAATGCCGAATTCGGCTCACTGCTGGTACCCGGCGACACCCCGCACGAGAACGCCCAGTTCCTGGTGTTCTGTGCGGCCATCATCCGCGCCGTGCACAAGTTCGGGGGTCTGCTGCGGGTCTCGGTTGCCTCGGCGACCAACGACCATCGCCTGGGTGCCAACGAGGCCCCGCCGGCGATCATCTCGATCTTCCTGGGCGCGCAGCTGGCCGACGTGTTCGAGCAGATCGCCAAGGGTGCGGCCACGTCGTCGAAGGGCAAGGGCGTCATGCACATCGGCGTGGACACGCTGCCGACGCTGCCCACCGATCCCGGTGACCGCAACCGCACCAGCCCGTTCGCGTTCACCGGTAACCGGTTCGAGTTCCGTGCCCCGGGCTCCGGGCAGACCGTCGCGGTGCCGATGATCATCCTCAACACGATCATGGCCGACTCGTTCGACTACATGGCCACGGCGCTGGAGAAGGCCGTCGGCGAGGGTGAGGAGTTCGACGTCGCGGTGCAGAAGCTGCTCACCGAGATCATCACCGAGCACGGTGCGGTGGTGTTCAACGGCGACGGCTACTCGGACAACTGGCAGATCGAGGCCGCCGAGCGGGGCCTGCCGAACTTGAAGACGACGCTGGATGCGATCCCGGAGCTGATCAAGCCCGACGCGATCGAGATCTTCGAGAAGTACGGCGTGTTCAGCGAGCGTGAGCTGCACAGCCGCTACGAGGTCCGCCTCGAGCAGTACGCGCTGACCATCGGTGTGGAGGCCAAGCTGGCCCTCGAGCTGGGAACCACGGTGATCCTGCCGGCGGCCGTGCGCTACCAGACCGAGCTGGCGCAGAACGTCGCCACGCTGAAGGCGGCCGGGGTGGACGCCGACACCACGATGCTGGAGGCCGTGTCCGCGCCGATCGCCGAGCTGACCGCGGCGGTGGGCGCGCTCAGATCCGCGCTGGCCGAGCACGCGGGCGAGTCGGCGCTCGACGAGGCGACCCACGCCCAGAACGCCCTGCTGCCGGCGATGGACGCGGTCCGCGCCGCGGCCGACACGCTGGAAACCGTGGTGGCCGACGACCTCTGGCCGCTGCCCACCTATCAGGAGATGCTCTACATCCTCTGACGCCGGCCTGTTCCGCGAGCGCGCGCGTCGGTACGCCGAAACGCCGCATCTGGTGTGCGACGCGCGCTCGCGGGCTTGTCAGGGTACGTCCGGGTCCACGATCTGGACCACGCCGTCGGTGACGCCGGCGATGAACAACCGTCCGGTCTGTGCGTCGACGCCGACGGTGTAGGGGTTCTGCACCGTGGGCACCCGGGACACCTCCCGCGGCGTCGGCTCAGCCATGTCGTATCCGATCACCTCGTTGGTGCCCGAAGACGACACCCAGAGCCGGTCGCGGGTCGGGTCGTAGGTGATGCCGTATGGGCCGCCGGGCTGGGCGACCTCGGCAAGCTGGCGGGGTTCGGTGCTGAACACGCGCACCGCGTCCCCGCGGGTGTCGGCGGCGATCATCCGCCCGTGCCTGTCAGCGACGAGGTGTGTCGGCCCGGCGCCGGCCGGGGTGGATCCGACGATCGTCAGGTCGGCGGCGTCGTAGATGGTCAGGTCGTTCTTGCGGACGTCCAGCAGACCCATCCGGTCGCCGACCGGCGCGAGGCCGGCCGGCTGCACGCTGTCGGTGAACACCTTGACGACCTCGAGCTCGTCGGTGCCCCTGAGCGCGGTGACGGTGCCGCCGAGTTCGTTGGCCACGAACACCGTGCCGTTCGGTGCCTGCGACGCGTCGTGGGGGAAGGTGCCGGTGATGATCTCCTGCCGGGCCTCCCCGCCGGGAAGCGAGACCCGGACCAGGGCGTCGGCGCTTTCGACCGGCACCAGCACCGGCCCGCCCGGCCGCGCCAGCTGCAGGTGACGCGCATGCCCGGGCAGCGGCGTACGTGCGGTGATCTCGCCGGTGTCGGCGTTGATCAGCACGAGCTCGTTGGGGTCACGTTTGGCGACGGCGACAGTCCGCGTGACAGCGTCGACGACGATGCCTTCCGGTGCCGCGCCGACGGCGACCTGCCGACCGGGCGGCGGCTGCGCCGGCGCGGGCGCCGACCGGGGTTCGGCGGGCGGGGGCAGCGTCTCGGTGGGCGGGCGGGTGCCTTCGGTGGGCACGCCGGTGGGTACGAGTCCGGTGGTGGTGGGCGTACTGCTGGGGCCGGCATCGGGTGACGAGGCGGGCTCGCCACCGCATCCGGCTAGCAGCACTGCGATCGCGACGGCTCCGCCCAGTCTCTTCATGCCGGGACGCATACCCGGGCGGCTGTCGAGGCAGTCCTTACAGAACATTACGGACTTTCACCGCCGCCCGGCGCAAGCCTGCCGGCGCCGGTCGCCACGCCGGCGCCACGATCTCGACACGCGACGGTCACCCGAACCCGAAGTGGGATCAGGGATGCTCGGCGAGCTGCACGTCGACGGGTTGGCCGGTTGCCAGGGATCGGACCCCGGCCGCGCACACCGCGGCTGCGGCATAACCGTCCCAGGCAGTGGGTCCGTCGACGAAGTTGCCGCTGGTTCGGCCTTGGTGGACCGCGTCGACCCAGCGTTGGATCTCGATGTCGTAGGCGCGGCCGAAACGTTCGCGGAACCCCGGCGTGAGGTGACCGCCCCAGGTGCCCGCCGCCGACTTTCGGATCATTCCGACGTCGAGTCCGATGATGGCGCTGCCGCGTTCACCGACCACTTCGGTGCGCACCTCATAGCCGACGCCGGTGGTGACGAACAACTCGACATCGACATGCTTGCCCGACGCCGTCCGCATGATCGCGATCTGCGGATCGATGACACCCTGCGGCGCACCGGGATTCGACACCGGCGTGATGATCTGGACGCTGGCGATCTCCTCGTCGAACAGGAACCGCGTCACGTCGACCTCGTGGACGAAAGAGTCCTTGACGATCAGCGTGCTGTCGAAGTACGACGGCACGCCGGCGTTGCGGTGCACGCAGTGCATCAGCAGCGGGCGGCCGAGCTCGCCACCGTCGAGCAGCGTCTTGAGCCGCATGTACTCCTCGTCGAAGCGGCGCATGAAACCGACCTGGATCAGTGAGACACCCGAATCGGCTTCCCGTCGGACAATGTCGAGCGACGTGGAAACATCTGTGGTCAGGGGCTTTTCGCACAGGACGGGTTTGCGATGCTCGAGGCAGGCCAGCAGCTGTGCCTCGTGGGTGGTGCCGGGGGTGGCCAGCACCACGGCGTCGACATCGTCGGCGGCGATGGCGTCGATCGGATCCGCGGCTGCCCGGCAGCCCGGGATGGCGGCGGCGATCTGCTCGGCCTTTTCGGTGATGAAGTCGTTGACCACCGCCACCCGGGCCCCGGAGATCGTCGAGGTGATGCGGGCGACGTGGTCGGCGCCCATCACGCCGACACCGAGCACCGCGATACGCAGGTCAGCCATCAGCGATCCGACGGGTTGATCAGCGGGCGCTGGACCTTCTTCCAGTCCGCGTACCGCTGATAGGCCTGTTCCGTCGAGTCCAGCGTCGACGTCTCGGAAACGGGCACGTCCCACCAGGAGTGGCTGTCGGGCGCGTAGACCAGCGGATCGGTTTCGACGTAGATGACGGTGGTGGTTTCCGCGGCTTTCGCGGTCTTGACCGCGTCGGCGAACTCGGCGGCGGTGCCGGCCTTGATGACGTCGGCGCCGAGGCTCGCGGCGTTGGCGGCGAGATCGACCGGCAGCGTGTCGCCGTCCAGGCGGCCGTCCGCACCGCGGTACCGGTACGCGGTGCCGAACCGTTGCGAGCCCAGCGATTCGGACAGGCCACCGATCGAGGCGAAGCCGTGGTTCTGCACCAGCACGGGGATGACCTTGACGCCTTCCTGCACGGCCGTCACCAGCTCGGTGGCCATCATCAGGTACGAGCCGTCACCGACCATGACGAACACGTCGCGGTCAGGGGCGGCCATCCGCACCCCGATTCCCCCGGCGATCTCGTACCCCATGCACGAATAGCCGTACTCGACGTGATACCCCTTGCGGTCGCGCGTCCGCCACAGCTTGTGCAGGTCACCGGGCATGGAACCGGCGGCGCACACGACGACGTCGCGGGCGTCCGAGAGCGTGTTGACCAGTCCGATCACCTGGTTCTGGTTCAGCGGCACGCCGTCCTCGGTGCGGTAGACCGACGAGACGGTGTCGTTCCATTCCGCCATCAGCTCGGCTGTCCTGTCTCGGTAATGCTCGCTGACCGTGTAGTCGGCCAACAGCTCGCTCAGCGCATCCAGGGCCTCCCGTGCGTCGGCGACGACGCTGATGCCGCCGTGCTTCACCGAGTCCAGCGACGCCACGTTGATGTTGACGAACCGCACCTCCGGGTTGTTGAACGCGGTGCGCGATGCCGACGTGAAGTCGCTGTATCTAGTGCCGATTCCGATGACCACGTCGGCGTCGGCGGCCAGGGCGTTGGCCGCCGTGGTCCCCGTCGAGCCGATCGCCCCCACCGAGCGCGGATCATCGTGCAGCACTGCGCCTTTGCCGGCCTGGCTTTCACCGACCGGGATCCCGGTCTGCGCGACGAACCGTGCGAGGGCATCGTTGGCGCCGGAGTAGATGACCCCACCGCCGGCCACGATCAGCGGCTTGGCCGCCGAGCGGATCACCTCGGCGGCGCGGGCGAGTGCGGCACGCTCGGGTAGCGGCCTGCCGATGTGCCAGGTGCGCTCGGCGAACAGCGACACCGGCCAGTCGAACGCCTCGGCCTGGACGTCCTGGGGGAGGGCGACGGTCGCCGTTCCAGTCTCCACCGGGTCGGTGAGCACGCGCATGGCTCCCAGCAGGGCGGCGGGCAGCTGCTCGGGACGCCACACCCGGTCGAAGTAGCGCGACAGCGGCTTGAACGCATCGTTGACTGTCACGTCTCCGCTGGAGGGCAGCTCCAATTCCTGCAGCACCGGGGCGCTGACCCGGGTCGCGAAGGTGTCCGAGGGCAGCAGCAGCACCGGCAACCGGTTGATGGTGGCCAACGCGGCGCCGGTGAGCATGTTGGTCGCACCAGGCCCCACACTGGCGGTGACCGCCCAAGTCTGCAGGCGGTCGCGCTGGCGCGCGTAACCGACCGCGGTGTGCACCATGGCCTGCTCGTTGCGACCCAACACATACTTCAGTGCCGGCTCGACGCCCGCCTCGGCCGCCTCGACCTCGTCCTGCAGCAGGGCCTGCCCGATTCCGGCGACATTGCCGTGGCCGAAGATGCCGAGGCATCCGGCGAAGAACTTGTGCCGCTGACCGTCCCGCTCGACGTACTGGTTGCCCAGGAAGCGGACGGTCGCCTGCGCCACGGTGAGCCGCACGGTCGGTTCGGTGTCGGCGAGTTTCTCGGTCGACTTCGGTGCGGTGGAAACCACTGGTCAGTCTCCTATCCAGCCGGCGGGGCCGGCGATCGAGTGTCGGAGCGGGGCTGCGGGAACGGCAGCCGTGGATCGATCTGCTGGTGCTCCCAGCTGGCGCGCAGCCAGGTGTGGGCGGGATCGTCGCAGATCAGCCAGGCCCGCGTGGGCCCCGAACCCGCCATCACGTTGAGGTAGTACATGTGGTGGCCCGGTGCCGCGATCGAGGGCCCGTGGTAGCCGTGCGGCACCAGCACCGCATCACCGGAGCGCACCTCCTCGAGGACCTCGATCGGCCGTTCGGGAGTGCCGTAGACCCGGTGGTAGCCGAAACCTGGTGTGCCCGCCGGGCTGTCGTCGATCTCGAAGTAGTAGATCTCCTCGAGCTGGGTCTCGACGTCGGTGTTCTCGTCATGTTTGTGCGCGGGGTAGCTCGACCAGTTGCCGCCGGGGGTGAGGACCTCGCACGCGATCAGCGAATCGGCCTCGAACGCGGTGGCGGTGCCGAAGTTGTGGACCTGGCGGCTGCAGTTGCCCGCTCCGCGCAACTCGACGGCGACGTCGGCGGCCGCCACCCGGCGGTTCGGGAACGAGGTCTCGGCGCGTGCACCGCAGATCGCGATGCGGCCGCGGCCCGCCAGGGTGTAGGTCTGGTCGAGACCCACGTAGACCATGTCGGCGGGACCGTCGAACACCGACTCACGCGGCGACAGTGCGAAGGTGTCGTCACCACAGGTGACGTTGCCCGCACCGGCCAGCGGCAGGATCATCACCTCGGTGTCGCCGGTGTGCAGAGCCAACTCACCGTGCTCGTCCAGATCGACGACATGCAGCGAGGATTCAGCCCATCCGGCGTCCTCGGGGGTGATCGCCACGGTGTACGGGGCGGGTGCGCTGTTCGCGGGAATGTAGAGCTTGGAATGCACAGCTCACCTCACCATCGCCACAGCGGTGGCGACCGCCGAGCTCACGTCGTCGTCCGGAGGGTACAACAAGGTGCGCCCGACGATCAGACCGCGCACAGCCGGGAGGCCGAGTGCTTTCTCCCAGCTGGCGAACGCCTCGTCGGGGTCGGTGGGGTCGCCGCCGAGCAACAGCGTCGGCATGGTCGTCGATTCCATCACTCTGTCCATCTCCGGCACCACCGGCAGCTTCATCCAGGTGTATGCCGAGGTCGATCCCAGGCCCTGAGCGATGTGCACCGACTTGATGACGGCATCGGGGGACAGGTCGTTGCGCACCTTGCCGTTGACCCGGGTCGACATGAACGGCTCCAGCATGGCGATCAGACCGAGTTCGGCCAGTTCGTCGACGGCCGTGGCGCAGGCCGCCAGCGTGGACACGGTAGCCGGATCGTCGAGGTCGATCCGGCACAACATCTTCCCGCCGTTCATCTTCGCTGCGCCGGTCGACGCGGCGGTCGCGCCGGTCATCCGGTCGTCGAGCTCGAACGACGCGCCGGCCAGGCCGCCCCGGTTGAACGACGAGAACACCACCTTGTCCTCCAGAGCGCCGAGGAGCACCAGGTCGTCGAGGATGTCGGCGGTGGCCAACACACCGTCCACCCCAGGGTCGGCAAGCGCGGCGCGCAGCCGATCGAGAAGGTCGGTACGGCTGTTCATGGCGGTAGGCCGGGAGCCGACCGCCAGGGCGCCGCGGGCGGGGTGATCGGCGGCGACGATCATCAGTCTCCCGTTGCCGCGCAGTGTCGGCCGGGTGGTGCGATGCGCCCAGGCCCGGGCTACCGCGGCGGGATCGGTGGCCCGGACTTCGCTGACTGCCGCGTAGTCCGGGCACTGGGGGGTGTCAGACATTCACGGCCTCCACGGCGGTCTGTTCGGCGAGGGCGGCGATCTCGGCTGCGGTCGGCATGGCGGTCGAGCATTCGAGCCGGCTCGCGACGATGGCGCCGGCGGCGTTGGCGTAGCGCAGGGTCTTCTCCAGCGGCCAGCCGTTGAGCAGGCCGTGGCACAGGCTGCCGCCGAAGGCATCGCCGGCGCCGAGGCCGTTGACCACGTCAACCTCGTTGGGCGGCACAGTGACCGACGATCGTCGGCTCTTGCCTAGCACTCCGCGCGGACCCTGCTTGACGATGGCGAGTTCGACACCGAGATCCAGCAGCGCGTCGGCCGCCTTGTGCGGGTTGGTCTCGCCGACGGCGATCTCGCACTCCTCGCGGTTGCCGACGGCCACCGTGACGTGGGCCAGCGCGCGTTGCACCTGCTCGGTCGCTTCCGCCGGCGACGCCCAGAACATCGGCCGGTAGTCGAGGTCGAGGACCGTCAGCGGTTCTCGCTGACTGTGCCGATACTCTTCGCGCAAGCGCTCACTCGGCTGATGCTCTTCGCGCAAGCGCTCATCGCGAGCCGCCCAGGCCGCGAAATGTGCGCTGCGGCTGGGCTCTTCGGACAGTCCGGTGACCGTAGCCCAGAACAGCCGGGCGGTGCGGACCGCCTCGGTGTCGATGTCATCGACGGTGATCTGCAGGTCCGGTGCGCTCGGCTTGCGGTAGAAGTAGAGCGGGAAGTCGTCGGGAGGAAAGATCTCGCAGAACGTCACCGGGGTGGGGAACTGGTCGTGGGTGGCCACGTAACGGTTGTCCACGCCCAGGCGCGCCAGTTCAGCGCGCACGTAGCGGCCGAACGGGTCGTCGCCCACGCCGGAGATCAACCCCGAGTGCTGCCCGAGTCGGGAAGCGGCGACGGAGACGTTGGCGGCACTGCCGCCGAGGAACTTTCCGAACGTCTCCACATGCTCGAGTCCGACGCCGACCTGTAACGGATACACGTCGACGCCGCACCGCCCGATGGCAAGGATGTCGTATGGCTGATGGGTCATCAAGAGTCACTCCGACGGATAGGTGTGGGTGGCTTGGTAAGACTGTGCCCTCGGTCACGCTCGCATGTCAAGACTTTGTCCTGACATTCTATCTTTTGCACGTCCGATGTTAGGATGCAGCTACTGTTCGACTGGTCCTACGCGAGATCGGAGCCGACGTGCCCCTGACAGTGGAGCTCGACAGGTCAAGCCCTGTCCCCCTCTACTATCAGCTCGCTCAGGCGATCGAGGCGGCCATCAGAGATGGCGAACTCGCCCCTGGCGACCGATTCGAGAACGAGCTGGCTCTGGCGAAGCGGCTGACGTTGTCGCGGCCGACCACGCGGCGGGCGATCCAGGAACTCGTGGACAAGGGGCTGCTGGTTCGAAAGCGCGGTGTCGGCACCCAGGTCGTGCAGAACCCGGTGCACCGCCGCGTCGAGCTGACCAGCTTGTTCGACGACCTCGTCCGAGCGGGGCAGGAGCCGTCGACGCGACTGCTGGAGTACCACGTCGGTCCGCCCGACGACGAGGTGGCCCGTGAGCTGAACCTCGCCGCAGACCGGGAGGTGGCCGTCATCAAGCGGCTGCGCTGCGCCAACGGCGAACCGCTGGCCCTGATGACCAACTACCTGCCCGCCGATATCGCGCCGGCTCCTGAGGAATTGGAGAGAAACGGGCTCTACCAGTCGCTGCGTGCGCGCGGCGTGCACATCCGGCTGGCCCGCCAACGCATCGGGGCGCGCAGCGCGACCCGGCAGGAGGCGGCGCTGCTCGACGAAAAGCCCAACGCGCCGCTGCTGACGATGGCGCGCACCGCGTTCGACGACTCGGGTGCGGCGGTGGAGTTCGGTGATCACGGTTATCGGGCGTCGCGGTACTACTTCGACACCACGGTGGTCGACCGCTAGGTCGGTCAGGTGAACACCGCCAGGAAGTCATTCACCGCCGCGGTGCTCCCTGGAGCGTGACAGGCGCGCTGGTCTCCACCGATTTGCGTGCGGCGAGGGCGATCTCGAGGGCGGCGCGCGCATCGGTGCCGGTCACCGACGGCGTGACACCTGATCGCACGCACTCGGCGAAGTGAGCGAACTGCGCGATATAAGCGTCGTGGAACAGTTCGATGTTGGCCCCAGCCGCGTGGTCCGGTTCGCGTCCGGCCAGCAGGACTCCGCGGGAGCCGAAGACCTCAGCGCGTACGTCGTAGCCATACACCGCCTGGAAACTCGCCTCGGCCACGGCGAACGCCCCGTTGTCGAACCGGATCTGCACGACCGCGGTGTCCAGGAAGCCCTGCCCGGCCAGCTGGGGATGGACCAACGCATCGGCCTGCGCGTAGACCTCGGTCACCCGAGCGCCTGGGTTCAGAAAGCGCACCGTGTCGAAATCGTGGATCAGGGTTTCGGTGAACACCGCCCACGGTGTGACGCCTGCGGCGTCGGCGGCCGAGATGCCAGGGTCGCGGGTCAGTGACCGCAGCACCTGTGGCGTGCCGATCTCTGCGGCCGTGATCCGCGCCTGCATATCGGCGAAGTCGGCTGCGAAGCGGCGGTTGAACCCCACCTGTAGTGCGACCCCCGCGGCTCGGGCGGCTTCCACGGCGCGATCGGCATCGGCCAGCGATGAGGCCATCGGCTTCTCGCAGAACACGTGCTTGCCCGCCCCGGCGGCGGCGACGACGAGATCGGCATGGGTGGCCGCCGGCGAGCAGATCGCGACGGCCTCGACCGACGGATCGGCGATCAGCTCGAACGGATCGCGGTAACTCGCTGTTGCGCTGAGAGTTAGAGCAGCGCAAACTCTTTCGGTGGCCTCGACGACCGGGTCGGCGACGGCCACCAGCCGGGTATCGGGCAGGCGGCGTGCCAGGGTCTCGGCGTGGAAGTTGCCGATCCAGCCTGCGCCGATGAGCCCGACGGGCAACGGTGCGGTCATGCTGAACTCCGATCCGACGAGAACGATCTCAGAGAATCTAGAGCGTCGGTCCGACCTTCACGCAGTGTCACAGTTGTTTCGGTTGGTGGGCGTACGGCAGCGATGCAGCACGACATATGACTTGCGGTCCTAATGTCAGGACAAAGTCTTGACTTTCCGGTGTGAGCCGTATTACATCAATCCCGAGGCGTGCCGCCCGACACCGACCCCCTGGGGTTCTACCGGGGCACCGCGGAGATTCGAGGACAAGGAGAAGCGATGACGTTCAAGCGGCTTGCGGCGCTGGCGGGAGCGGGCGTGCTGGCACTGGGGATGGCGGCATGCTCGAGCACCGGCGGCGCACCTGAGGGTTCCGAGGGCGGGTCGGGCGGCGGCACCGTCGACACTCCGCGCAAGACGGTCGCGATGATCACCCACGAGGTTCCCGGCGACTCGTTCTGGGACCTGGTCCGCAAAGGCGCCGAGGCGGCCGCTCAGAAAGACAACATCGAGTTGCGATACTCGAACGACCCCGAGGCGCCCAACCAGGCCAACCTGGTGCAGTCCGCGATCGACAGCGGGGTCGACGGCATCGCCGTCACCCTGGCCAAGCCCGACGCCATGCGCGCGGCGGTGGAGCGGGCCAACGCGGCGGGCATCCCGGTGGTCGCGTTCAACGCCGGCATGGACTCCTGGGAGGCCATGGGGGTCAAGGAGTACTTCGGGCAGGACGGTTTCATCGCCGGGCAGGGCGTCGGTGAGCGGTTGCAGTCCGAGGGGTCGGCCAAGGCGCTGTGTGTCATCCACGAGCAGGGCCACGTCGATCTCGAGGCGCGCTGCGCCGGTGTACGCGACACCTTCCCAGCCGCCGAGATCCTCAACGTCAACGGCAAGGACATGCCGTCGGTGGAAGCGACGATCACCGCCAAGCTGCAGCAGGATCCCAGCATCGACTACATCGTCGCGCTCGGCGCCCCGTTCGCGCTGACCGCGGTGCAGTCGGCGCAGAACGCCGGCAGCACCGCCAAGATCGGCACCTTCGACACCAACGCCGCGCTCGTCGACGCGATCGAAGGCGGCGATGTGCAATGGGCGGTCGACCAGCAGCCCTACCTGCAGGGCTATCTGGCGGTGGACAGCCTGTGGCTGTACCTGACGAACGGGAACGTCATGGGCGGAGGTGCGCCGGTGTTGACGGGGCCGGCCTTCATCGACGCCTCCAACATCGACGCGGTCGCCGAGTACGCCCGCGGCGGCACCCGCTGAGACGGCCCGCCGGTAAGGAAAGACTGACATGACTACGCAAGCCAACCCCGACGCGTCGACCCACAAGGTCGTCCGGGACGAACGGGTCAAGGAACGCAACCGCCTGCAGCGGTTGATGATTCGTCCCGAGGTGGGTGCCGCGATCGGCGCCATCCTGATCTTCGTCCTGTTTCTCGTCGTCGCCGAGCCGTTCCGCGAGGCCTCCTCGCTGGCCACCGTGCTCTACGCGAGTTCCACCATCGGCATCATGGCCTGCGGCGTGGCGATGCTGATGATCGGCGGTGAGTTCGACCTGTCCACCGGTGTCGCGGTGACCTTCAGTTCGCTGGCCGCCTCGATGCTCGCCTACAACCTGCACCTGAACCTGTGGGCCGGTGCGGCGCTGGCACTCGTGCTCGCCCTCGGGGTGGGATTCTTCAACGGGTTCCTGGTGATGAAGACCAGAATCCCCAGCTTCCTGATCACGTTGAGCACCTTCTTCATGCTCGCCGGCATCAACCTCGCGGTCACCAAGTTGGTCGCCGGGCAGGTCGCCACCCAGAGCGTCAGCGACATGCAGGGCTGGGATTCGGCGCAGAAGGTGTTCGCGTCCTCGTTCACCATCGGCAACGTCAGCATCCGCATCACCGTGGTGTGGTGGCTGGTGTTCACCGCGATCGCGACCTACGTGCTGTTCAAGACCAAGATCGGCAACTGGATCTTCGCCGTCGGCGGTGACGCCGAAGCAGCCCGCGCGGTCGGGGTGCCCGTCACCAAGGTCAAGATCGGGTTGTTCATGTTCGTCGGGTTCTGTGCCTGGTTCGTCGGCATGCACCTGCTGTTCGCGTTCAACACCGTGCAGTCCGGTCAGGGCGTGGGCAACGAGTTCTTCTACATCATCGCCGCTGTCATCGGCGGCTGCCTGCTGACCGGTGGTTACGGCACCGCCATCGGTGCGGCCATCGGCGCGTTCATCTTCGGCATGACCAACCAGGGCATCGTCTACGCCGGGTGGGATCCGGACTGGTTCAAGTTCTTCCTCGGAGCGATGCTGCTGTTCGCGGTGATCGCCAACAACGCCTTCCGCAACTACGCCGCAAAGAAGTGATCCGATGACCATCTCAGTCGAAAAGCCCAGCAGTGACGCGCAATCCGGTGGCAAGGTCCCGCTCGTCGAGCTCAAGAACATCGGCAAGTCCTACGGCAACATCACCGCACTGAAAGACATCTGCCTGCGGGTGCACGCCGGCGAGGTGACGGGCATCCTCGGCGACAACGGCGCCGGGAAATCCACGCTGATCAAGATCATCGCCGGCCTGCACCAGCAGAGCGAGGGGCAGTTGCTCGTCGACGGCAAGCCCACCACGTTCAGCTCGCCGGCAGAAGCTCTCGGCAAAGGCATCGCGACGGTCTACCAGAACCTCGCCGTCGTGCCGCTGATGCCGGTGTGGCGCAACTTCTTCCTCGGCCAGGAGCTGCGCAAGAAGACGTTTCCGTTCTCGCTGGACGCCAACGCGATGCGTGCCACGACGCTCTCGGAGCTGTCCAAGATGGGCATCGACCTCCCCGACGTCGACGTCCCGATCGGCTCGCTGTCGGGCGGTCAGAAACAATGCGTCGCCATCGCCCGGGCCGTCTTCTTCGGCGCGCGGGTGCTGATCCTCGACGAGCCGACCGCGGCGCTGGGCGTCAAACAGTCCGGGGTGGTGCTCAAATACATCACCGCGGCCAAAGAAGCGGGCTTCGGCGTGGTGTTCATCACCCACAACCCGCATCACGCACACCTGGTCGGCGATCACTTCGTGCTGCTCAACCGGGGCCGCCAGAAGCTGGACTGCACCTACGACGACATCACCCTCGAGCATCTCACCCAGGAGATGGCCGGCGGGGACGAACTCGAAGCGCTGTCGCACGAGTTGCGCAGCGGCAAGGACTGACCGGGACGACTAGAGTCAGCCGGTGCCGCAGGTCAGGCGAGCATTTCGGGGTTGTCGGTAACGGCACACGAGCGAATGCGGAGCACAGGTCACGCCGATGTGTGTCCGTCGCTACGAGACGTTCACGGTCTCGACATGGTGACGCTTGTCGCGTCGGAGAGCCCTCGGGCCGATACCTCGGCACAATGGAGGGCATGGACAGGGATCTCGAAGCACGGGCCTACCTCCCGGCCTGGCGTGACCCGCTGTCGGCGGGATGGCGCGCGCACCGTGGTCTGTTGCTGCTGCGGCTGCGTTGGCACGAGCGCCGGGCCTCGGCAGTCGACCAGGCCGATCCACACTGAGCTGGCGGGGGTCGCCGAGCCTGTTGATCTGGAGTTGACGGGTCGGCGCGACTGACGACGTTCGTGGTCGTTCAGAACTAGCTGCGGCGCTCACAACCAGATCTGTCCCAGACGGCGGGTGTCGTCGTGCTCGCCATTGTCGCGGCGGCGGACAGGGCCGGCGCCGGAGTGGCCCGGCCTCGCGCTGCGCCGGTGGCGGAGGTGAGTGAGTACCCGGCTTTGCCAGGCGTGCCGTCCCTCCGTGGCGGCGGCTGAAAGCCAAGTGACCCGCAAGGGTGACATATATACCCCTTCATGGAGCAGCGACAGCCATTCAGTCGCGGATAGCGTTCGCCCATGCCATGTGCCGAAACTCGAAGGAGCACGGCGCATCGGGACATGGCGACACCTGAACGCTGTCACTCGATGCGCAGCGGATCACTGAGATCGGAGCGTGAGAGGTGACGCTGGCGCGTGTGGCAGCCAAGCCGTGGTCTGCACTCGGGGGCTTCTTCGCGATGTCGCTGGACACCTTCGTCGCGATGGTCAAACCACCCTTCGCGTGGCGCGAATACGTGCTGCAGTCGTGGTTCGTCGCACGGGTGTCGTTGGTGCCCGCTCTGATGTTGACGATGCCGTACTCGGTGCTGCTCGTCTTCACCTTCAACATTCTGCTCACCGAGTTCGGCGCAGCCGACTTCTCGGGTACGGGCGCCGCGGTGGGCACGGTCAATCAGATCGGGCCCATCGTGACGGTTCTGGTGGTGTCCGGGGCGGGCGCCACCGCGATGTGTGCCGACCTGGGCGCCCGCACCATCCGGGACGAAATCGACGCGCTTCGCGTGATGGGAATCAACCCCATCCAGGCTCTGGTAGTTCCTCGGGTGCTGGCGGCGACCACGGTGGCGCTCGCGTTGTCGGCCACGGTCATCTTGGTCGGCCTCACCGGGGCCTTCTTCTTCACGGTCTATGTCCAGCACGTCTCACCCGGTGCCTTCGTGGCCGGCCTCACGTTACTCACCGGCCCCGGGGATGTCATCGTTTCCCTGGTCAAGGCAACGCTTTTCGGGATGGCGGCCGGCTTGATCGCCTGCTACAAGGGAATATCGGTAGGCGGTGGCCCGGCCGGTGTCGGCAACGCCGTCAACGAGACCGTGGTGTTCACCTTCATGGTGTTGTTCGCGATCAACGTGATCGTGACCGCCGTCGGTATCCAGTTCACGGTGCAGTGAGGCGCAACCGATGACTCTCGCCGTCCCCAGTAAGCGATTTCAGCGGTTGCGCCGCGTGACGGGCGCGGCGCTGAGCGGATGGCGACGCGTCGGTACCCAGGCGGAGTTCTACGGCAAGACGCTGATGTCGATTCCGGATGCATTGGTCAACTACCGGACCGAAGTGTGGCGGCTGATCGCTCAAATGGGCCTGGGCGCCGGTGCGCTCGCGGTAGTGGGTGGGACCGTCGCGATCGTCGGGTTTCTCACGGTCACCACGGGAGCGCTGGTGGCAGTGCAGGGCTACAACCAGCTGGCCTCAGTCGGTTTCGAAGCTCTGACCGGCTTCGCCTCCGCGTTCTTCAACGTGCGGCTGATCGTGCCGGGCACCACATCCGTGGCGCTGTCGGCGACGGTCGGGGCCGGGGCCACCGCCCAGATCGGAGCCATGCGGATCAACGAGGAGATCGACGCCCTCGAGGTGATCGGCATCCGAAGCATCACCTACCTCACGTCGACCAGGGTCATTGCCGGGACGATCGTCGTGATTCCGCTCTACTGCGTGGCTGTGATGATGGCGTTCCTGGCGGCACGCCTGGGCACGACCGTGATCTACGGACAGGGCTCGGGCGTCTACGACCACTACTTCAACACCTTCCTCAACCCCACCGACCTGATCTGGTCGTTCTTCCAGGTGGTCGCGATCACGGTTGTCATCATGCTCGTGCACACCTACTACGGATTCACCGCCAGCGGGGGGCCGGCCGGGGTGGGTGAGGCCGTCGGACGCGCTGTCCGCACCTCCATGGTCATCGCCGCCGTCGAGATCGTGTTCATCTCACTGGCCGTGTACGGGCAGTCCGGAAACTTCGATCTGGCGGGCTGAGCGATGGAAACGAGGCCAGGCGACCGCCGCATCCGCCCGGAGTGGTGGGCCGTGATACTGGTCGTGCTGACAGTCGTCTTCGTCGTCGTCACGTCGGCCATCTTCGCGGGATCATTCGACTCGTCGGTGCCGGTGACCCTCAAGTCTGAGCGCTCAGGTCTCATCATGGAGACCAACGCCAAGGTGAAGATGCGCGGCGTCGAGGTCGGCCGGGTCGGCCACGTCGGCGCTTCCGATGGCAGTGCCGAGCTTCAGCTCGAGCTCGATCCCGCCCAGATCCACCACATTCCGGCCAATGTCGAGGCGCAGATCAAGGCCACGACAGCCTTCGGCGCAAAGTTCGTCGACTTGGTCTATCCGGAGAACCCCAGCCCCGAACACCTCACCGCAGGCGCAGTGGTGCGCTCGAGCAATGTCAGCACCGAGGTCAACACCGTGTTCGAGAATGTCGTCGATCTGGTCGACATGATCGACCCGGCGAAATTGAACGCTGTGCTGAGCGCGGTCGCCGACGCAGTGCGCGGACAGGGCGAGCGGATGGGCCAGGCCACCACCGATCTCAACCAGGTGCTGACCGCACTCAACGACCGCAGTGACCTCATCCGCGAAGACTGGCGTTCGTTCAAGGACTTCAACGACACCTATGCCGCTGCCGCGCAGGATATTCTGGTTGTCCTCGATGCCGCCGGTACCACCAGCCGCACCATCGCGGATAAGTCCAGTTCGCTCGACAGCCTGCTGCTCAACATCGTCGGTTTCGGTGATGCCGGTATCGACGTGCTCGTCGCAAGCAAGGACGACCTTGTCGCTTCTGCTGACGTGCTCGAACCCACCACGAATCTGCTGCTCGAGTACAGCCCCACCTACACCTGCTTCCTGCAGGGCGCGCATTTCAATCTCGAGAACGGGGGATACGACGTGTTCGGGGGCACCGACGGCCGCACGCTGCATTTCGATGTCGCGCTGCTGCTCGGCAACGACCCCTACCGCTACCCGGATCACCTGCCTGTGGTCGCAGCGCAGGGCGGCCCCGGCGGGGCTCCGGGTTGCGGATCCCTGCCCGACGTGGCGAAGAACTTTCCAGTGCGCCAACTGATCACCAACACCGGATGGGGCAGAGGGCTGGATGTGCGTCCCAATCCCGGCATCGGTTTCCCCTGTTACGCGAACTGGCTGCCCGCGACGCGAGCGGTGCCTGAGCGGCCGAGCGTCCGGAATTGCCTGCCCGGTCCGGCGATCGGGCCGGTACCGTACCCCGGCGCACCGCCCTACGGTGCGGCGATGTACGGCCCCGGCGGAATTCCGCTGTGGCCGGGCCTTCCTCCGGGTCCGCCGGAACCGGGCCCCGCGCAACCTCACTTGAACGGGCAGACGCCGCCATGAGGCTCGGCGGAGCCACGAATCAGGAGGTGCACTGGTGGCCGCTTTGAGAAGCGCCGCATGGCGGTTGGGGGTGTTCCTGACGGTCTGCGCGATCGGGGCGTTCGTGCTTCTGTCGGTGTTCGCGCAGCTGCGGTTCGGGCCGAGCAAGACCTATGGCGCCGAGTTCCTGAACGTCTCTGGACTGCGTGACGGTGACATTGTTCGGATCGCCGGGGTTGAAGTCGGCAAGGTTCAGAGCATCACCGTCAACCGTGACTCGACGGTGCGCGTGGAATTCTCTGCCGATGACACAGTGGTTCTCACCGAGGGCTCACGTGCCGAGATCCGGTACGACGACCTGATCGGCAACCGGTTTCTGGCCTTGCTGGAAGGCGCCGGGAGTACCCAGAGACTCGATCCGGGTGACACCATTCCGAGCGATCGAACGCGGCCGGCACTCGACTTGGACGCTGTCATCGGCGGCTTCCAACCGCTGTTCCGGGCGCTCGACCCCGATCAGGTCAACGAGCTGACCGCGCAACTGATCGACGCATTCCAGGGGCAGGGACCCACCATCGGCTCGTTTCTGACCCAGGCGGCCGCGGTGACCAACACCTTGGCTGATCGTGACGTGCTGATCGGCGAGACGATCGACAACCTCAACGTGGTTCTCCGATCACTCGGGGGTCAGAACGAGAGATTCGACAAGGCGGTGACCTCACTGTCGGAGTTGGTGGGAGGGTTGGCTGCACGCAGGTCCGACCTGTCCACCGCGGTCGCCCACATCGATGCCGGCGCCGGCTCATTCGCCGATCTCCTGTCGCAGGCTCGCGCCCCATTCCAGAAAGTGGTGCGAGAACTGGACCGCACCGCGGGCATCGCCGTCGCCGACCACGAATACCTCGAAAGGTTCCTCGACGAGCTACCGGACAAGTACCGGGCGTTGAACCGCCAGGCGATGTACGGCGACTTCTTCAGCTTCTACCTCTGTGATGCGGTGCTCAAACTCAACGGAAAAGGCGGGCAACCGGTGTACATCAAGGTGGCGGGGCAGGCCACGGGGCGGTGCGCTCCCAAATGAAGTCATTTGCCGAACGCAATCCGGTGGTGATCGGCATCGTCGGTGTCACGGCGGTGGCGGCGATCACGCTTGCCGCGTTGAACTACCAGAAGCTACCCGGCTTCAACCAAGGCACCTACTACTCCGCTGAGTTCGGTGATTCCGGTGGGCTGTTCACCGGTGCTGCGGTGGAGGTCTCCGGATATCCCGCCGGGAAGGTCTCCAGCATCGATCTCGACGGCAACCGGGTGTTGGTCGAGTTCTGGGTCGACCGGGACATCCACGTCGGGAACCGATCCGAAGCCCGGATACGAGCGAAGAGTCTCCTGGGGACAAAGGTGCTCGAAGTATTCCCGCGCGGCGACGACCCTCTCGAGGCAGCCATTCCACTCGACCGGACCACCTCGCCGTACCAGTTGCCCGATGCGCTCGGGGATCTGGCCACCACGATCGGAGGGCTCGACACCGCACAGCTGTCCGAGTCACTGTCCACGTTGGCCACCACGTTCGCCGACACACCAGAGGAGTTGCGTGGCGCGGTGCAGGGGGTGGCGCGGATCGCGCAGACGCTCAATGAACGAGACGCCGGTCTCCGTGAGCTGCTCGAGAACGCGGCGAAGGCGACTGGCGTGTTGGCGAAGCGCACCGACCAGGTGGTGAGCCTGATCAAGGACTCGAATGCGCTGCTCGCCGAATTGCGCACGCAGAGCGCAGCGTTGGATCAGATCTGGAACAGCGTCTCGGCTGCGGCGCGCGAGCTGAAGGGCTTCATCGAGGACAACAGGGAGGAACTACGGCCGGCCCTGGACAAACTCAACGGTGCCTTGACGATCCTCGACGACCGCAAGGAGCGGGTACAACTGGCCATCAAAGGTCTGAACACCTACGCGATGTCGCTCGGCGAGTCCATCTCGTCCGGTCCGTTCTTCAAGGCTTACGTCGTGAACCTGCTTCCGGGCCAGTTTGTTCAGCCGTTCATCGATGCGGCATTCTCCGATCTGGGACTCGACCCGTCGGTGTTGCTGCCCTCGCAGCTCACCGATCCCCAAACGGGTCAGCCGGCGACCCCGGCGCTGCCGATCCCGTATCCCCGGACGGGGCAGGGCGGTGAGCCACACCTGACGTTGCCCGAGGCCATCACCGGTAACCAGGACCCGAGCGTCCCCGCGCAATCTCCCGGCCGCTACCCGTACCGGGAACCGCTCCCGGCACCGCCCCCGGGTGGCCCGCCACCAGGACCCCCGGCGCCCCCACCGCCGGAGCTGACATACTCGCCCGAACCGACTCCGTCACCGGTGTTCGTCCCGGCACCTGGCGAGTCGGCACCCATTGCGACAGGCGATCGAGGATGACGGCGAAGTCGGCAGCCCGAGCTGTTGTGGCGGCGATCCTGGTTGTTCTGAGCATCGCCGGAGCGGTCGTCGGCGGGCAGTTGTCGCGTCAGCATTCGCGGACGGTGGTGGCGGGGTATTTTCCCACCAGCACTGGGCTGTTCCCCGGTGATGACGTCCGAATTCTCGGCGTCCCCGTCGGCAAGGTGGACCGGATCGAGCCGATGCCGGACCACGTCAAGATCTGGTTCTGGGTGGACGAAAAATACCCTGTGCCAGCAGATGTCAAAGCCGTCATCCTGTCGCCACAACTCGTCACCGGCCGCGCCATCCAACTGACGCCGGCCTATACCGGCGGTCCGACCCTGTCCACCGGTGCCGAAATCCCGGAGTCCCGGACTGCCGTGCCCGTCGAGTGGGACGACATCCGGGACCAACTGGAGAGGATCAACGCGCTACTCGCACCCACCCAGGCCGGCGGTGTGAGTGAGTTGGGCGAATTCATCAACACCGCCGCAGCCAACCTGCGCGGTCAGGGATCGAATATCCGCGACACCATCGTCAAACTGTCTCAGACCGTCTCGGTGCTCAGTGACCACAGCGATGACATCTTCGCCACGTTCAAGAATTTGTCAGTGCTGGTCTCGGCGTTGCGCGACAGCGCTGACCTCCTCGAGCGACTCAACGAGAACCTCGCGGCGGTGACCTCGCTGCTGGCCGATGACCCGAGCAAGGTGAGCCGAATGCTCACCAGCCTCAACGCTGTCACCGGCGACCTGCAGACATTCGCGTCCGAGAACACCGCGGCCCTGGGAACGACGGCAGACAAGCTGGAGTCGATCACGACCACCTTGGTCGGCAGCATCGACGACATCGAGCAGGCGCTGCACGTCGCGCCGACCACGCTGCAGAACTTCAGCAACATCTACGAGCCCGCGAACGGATCCTTCACCGGTGCGTTGGCAGTCAACAACTTCGCCAATCCCATTGCTTTTCTGTGCGGCGCCATCCAAGCGGCGTCCCGCATGAACGCCGAGCAGTCGTCCAAGCTGTGCGTGCAGTACCTGGCTCCCATTGTGAAGAACCGCCAATACAATTGGCCGCCATTGGGTTTCGACCTCTTCGTCGGTGCGCAAGCGCGCCCCAACGAGGTCACCTACAGCGAGGAGTGGATGCGGCCGGATTACGTGCCGCCACCCGATCCGTCCGAACCGCCCCCGCCGCGCGCTGCCGAAGCACCTGAACAACCGGTCACTGTCTCGACCGATCCCACCGCCGGGCTCTACGGCGTGATGGTTCCCGACGGAGGGGGCAGATGAGTCCGCACACGACGACGACAGAGTGGGGCGACAGAGTGCGGGCACCGCTGCGCGCTGCGCCCGCGATCGTCGCGGCGACGATTGTCCTGTCAGCGGCAGCGGGCTGCGCTGACTGGCGTGGGCTGAACTCTCTGTCGTTGCCGGGCACCCAGGGTGACGGACCTGCCTCGTTTGCCGTGCAGGCGCAGATGCCCGACGTGAACAACCTTCAACAGAACTCGCGGGTGCGCGTCGGTGACGTCACGGTCGGCAACGTCACGCGCATCGAGCGGCAAGGCTGGCATGCCTTGGTCACGATGCGTCTGGACAACGGCGTCGTTCTGCCTGCCAACACCCTCGTCAAGCTCGGACAGACGAGCCTGCTGGGATCCCAGCACATCGAGCTGATACCACCGACCGATGCACGACCGGAGGGCCGGCTGCATCAGGGATCGCTGATACCTCTGGCGCACAGTGGAAGTTATCCCACGACCGAGCAGACACTGGCCGCCCTGTCGATGGTGCTCAACGGCGGCGGTATCGGCAAGGTCGGCGACATCACCGAGGCATTCGGTACCGCACTGCGGGGTCGCGAGAACGACCTGCGCAGCTTGATACACCAACTGGACCGGTTCGCGGCCTACCTCAACGACCAGACAGGCGACATCATCGCCGCCACCGAAAGCCTGAACAGCCTGACCGGCCAGATCGCCGAGCAGCAACCCGTCCTCGATCGCGCCCTGAGGAACATCCCTGATGCGCTCGCGGTACTGAACGAACAGCGTGATCAGCTCGTCGATGCTGCCGACAAGCTCGGCAAGTTCGGCGCATTGATCACCGACACCGTCAACCACTCGAAAGAGGATCTGGTGCGGATCCTGGAGGACACGGGGCCAGTTCTCGCGTCACTGGCCGACGCCGGACCGAGCATGACCCGTGCGTTGAGCGCAATCCTCACCTTCCCGTTCCCCAACGAGACCATCGAGAAGTGGCAACGTGGCGACTATG
Organism: Mycobacterium sp. G7A2; assembly: GCF_041902445.1. NCBI lineage: Bacteria > Bacillati > Actinomycetota > Actinomycetes > Mycobacteriales > Mycobacteriaceae > Mycobacterium > Mycobacterium sp. G7A2. The sequence continues at coordinate 2,208,368 of NZ_CP169251.1, forward strand.
CCAACCTCACCGCCATCATCGACCTGACGCTGAGTCGTATCGACGCCAGCATCTTCACCGGCACCAGGTGGGAAGGTGACCTCACCGAGCTGGAACTGCAGTGGGGCCGCACCATCGGCCAATTTCCCAGCCCGTACACCCACGCGAATCCGCTTGTGGCGCCGTATCGCTGGAACCAGGGTCCCTGATGCACCTGCACAAGCGCGCCAAGATCCAGCTGGTGATCTTCACGGTGATCGCCCTCGTTGCCGTTTCGCTGATGTCACTGCACTTCATGCGGTTGCCCGCCAAACTGTTCGGCGTGGGCCGGTACACGGTGACCATCCAATTGCCGGAGGCCGCAGGGCTGTACGCCAGCGGTAACGTCACCTACCGCGGGGTCGAGGTCGGCCGGGTCGAGTCGGTCAACCTGACCGACAGCGGCGTCGATGCAGTGCTTTCGCTTCGGTCCGACGTGCAGATTCCGTCGGATCTGGAAGCGCAGGTGCACAGCCAGTCAGCGATCGGAGAGCAGTATGTGCTCCTTCTGCCCAGAAGCGGCGATTCGCCTCCGCTGCGGGACGGGGACATCATCGCCGAGGCGGACACCACCGTTCCGCCCGATATCAACGACATCCTGTCCGGTGTGGTCACCGGTCTCAATGCGGTGCCGAAAGACAACCTCAGGACCGTGATCGACGAGTCGTACACGGCTGTCGGCGGACTGGGCCCAGAGCTGACACGGCTGGTGCACGGTTCGATCGATCTGTCGATCGAAGCGCGGGAGAACCTCGATCCCCTCATCGCCTTGATCGAGCAGTCGAAGCCGGTACTGGACTCTCAGACGAACTCGGCCGCCGAGATCACAGCGTGGGCGTCGAATCTTGCGGCGGTCACCCGGGAGTTGGCGGCCGGAGACCACGATGTCGCAGGTCTTCTCGACAACGGCGGGGCGGCGTTCGCGGACGCGCGGGAACTGCTCGACAGGCTGCGACCCACCCTTCCCATCGTGCTCGCCAACCTGGTGAGTGTCGGTGAGGTCGCTCTCACCTACCACGCCGGCCTCGAGCAGGTCCTTGTGCTGTTCCCGCAGGTGATCGCCGAGGCTGGAGCGACCTTCCTGGCCAACCGTGACACCGAACAGGACTACCGAGGCGAGTACCTCAGCTTCAACCTCAACCTCAACCTGCCACCGCCGTGCACCACCGGGTTCCTTCCGGCGCAACAGCGGCGGCCGCCGAGTTTGGAAGACCATCCGGCACGTGCGCCGGGTGACCTCTACTGCCGGACGCCGCAGGATTCGGAATTCAACGTCCGTGGCGCCAAGAACCTGCCCTGTATCACCGTGCCGGGCAAGCGCGCACCCACGGTGAAGATGTGCGAGAGCGACGAACAGTACGTGCCGCTGAACGACGGCAACAACTGGAAAGGTGACCCGAACGCCACCCTTTCCGGGCTGGACATCCCGCAGTTGCCACCGGGGTCACCACCGGAGGGCACGCCACCCTCGTCAGCGCCGCCACCGGTTGTCGGGGTGCCCTATGACCCCGCCACCGGCACATACGTCGCGCCGGACGGAAAGACCTACGCCCAATCCGACCTGGCCGCAACGGCGCCCGTGCAGACCTGGCAATCGATGCTCGTCCCGCCGGGAATCTGAGCTGTCGTCTCCTGCCGGGCAGGTGATCTGCCTTCTCCTGCCGGGCAGGTGATCTGCCATGGTCACGGTGCGTCGAGTAGGCCCGTCGCCCGCCGGTTGGTCCGAAAGAGAAGATCCCCCAGGATCCGAGGGGGGATCCTGGGGGAAATCGTTGGGCGCGAGGTCAATCGGCGACGACGCGCAGGGCGCCCGAGGGGCACATCCGTACCGCATTGCGCGCCAGCTTCTCCTGGGCGGCGTCGACGTTCTCGGTGGCCAGCACCACGAGACCGTCCGGGTCCTGGTCGAACACGGCATCGGCCGTCATCACGCACACCCCGGCGGCCATGCAGATCTCGCGGTCTGCGATGACCCTCACCGGGTGAACGCTTCCATGGTCAGCGCTGAATTCATGAAGTCCCGGAAGTACAGCCACCGGCCCTCGCGCAGGGTGATGATGTGGGCGAACTCCGACTCCCACTCATAACCGCTTGCCAGGTGGCGGAACTTCTGATGCCCCCAGGTGGCCAGTTCGTCGCCTTCGGCGATGAACGTCCAGGCCTCCATCTCGGTGATGGCGATGTTCTCGCCGACCCGGGTGAAGAACGTCACCGCTTCGTCGATGCCTCGGTAGTCGCCTGCGTACGGGATCGCCGGAACGCCGTAGTAGGTGATGCGGACGTCGGGGTCCATCAGGTCCAGCGCGGTCTGCAGATCACCGGCCGGCACTGCGGCGTAGATGGCCTTGGTGGCCTCGATGTTGCGCGCCTCGCGCGTGGCGGTGGTCATGACAGCCGCAGCGGCAGACGGACGAAGGCGTGGGTCAGCAGGCTCGCGGTCTGCTTGGTGCCCGGATCGTCGGTCAGCTCGATCGTGGAATAGCGGTCGAGCACCGCGTTGATCATCGTGACCACCTCGAGCCGGGCCAGCGACGCGCCCAGACAGAAGTGCAGGCCGTGGCCCATCGAAAGCTGCTGGCGGATGTTGGGGCGGTCGATGTCGAGCACCTCCGGGTTGGGGAACACCGCGGGGTCGCGGTTGGCCGCGCCGAAGAACAGCGCGACCCATTCGCCCTTGCGAATCAGCTTGCCGCCGATCTCGACGTCGCGGGTAGCGGTGCGGAACAGCCGCTGCGGCGGACCGTCGACGCGCATGCATTCCTCGACGAAGATGTTCACCAGTGAGCGGTCGGCCCGCAGCCGGGCGGTGACCTCCGGCTCGCGTGCCAGCGCGTGCAGCAGGTTGCCGATCAGGAACGTCGTGGTCTCGCTGCCGGCGACGACGAGCGTCATGCAGAAACGGACGATCTCCTCGGGGGACAGCCGCTGACCGTCGACCTCGGCGCGCAGCAGCGCCGAGATGAGATCCTTGGCGTCCTCGACGTCGTCGGAGGGCGGCTCTTCGGCCAGTCGGGCGGTGTGCTCGGCCAGCCGCGAGGTGAACGCCTCCACCATCTCGATGTTGCTGGCCATCCGCTCCTCGGGGGTCAGCGACGAGGAGAGCATGAAGGCGTTGGCCCACTTGCGGAAGCGGACGTGGTCGCCGTCGGGCAGTCCGAGCAGCCGCACCATCGCCCGCGTCGGGATCTCCGCGGCGAAGTCCATCACGTCGACCTCGCCCGTGCCCAGGTTGTCGAGCAGCATCGCCAGCTGACCTTCCAGCCAGCCCTCGAGCGTCTTGACCCGCCGTGGCGAGAACGCCTGGCTGACCAGCTTGCGTTCGACGTCGTGCTTGGGCGGGTCGGTGTTGACCAGCATCAGGCTCGGCGCGGACGACGCCTCCTGCAGCGGGTCGCGCGACGAGAATGTGGCGGTGTCGCGGGTGGCTGCGAACACCTGGTCATAGGAGAACAGGGCCCACGCGGTGACGGGCTCGTCGGCGCCCGGAACGGTTCCCGGCGGCCAGTCGCGATAGCCCGGCACCGGAGACACTTCGCGGAGTTGGTCGTAGAGCGGATACGGGTTGGACACTCCGTCGGGTGTGGTGAGCAAGCCGAGGGCCGGAACAGCGGTGGATGTCATGTCTCCAGCGTCGAGCAGCGGGTCCGGCAAATCGATCCCCCGTAGGGGAGCAGTCGTACTCCCGGATGAGGTGAATTGCGGTCAGATCCGACAATCCGCCCGCGAATCGCCGGTGACGGGAGGACAGTCGAGGTCGTGACAGTTGCGCGTGACGTATCCGAGACGCCCCCGGTCACCGCGCTTCGCGATGGCGACCATCCCGGGTGGGCGTCCCGCCCGGCCCGGGAGTCCGCCGCCGAGCGCCGCTACCGGGAGGCCTTCGACGGTTGCGACATCGACCCGACCGACGATCCCGTCGCGGTCGTCACCGAGGCGGTCGAGGCGCAGGCGGCGGTGCTTCGCGCCGCGTTGGAAAGGGCCGGGGATGTCGAGGCGCTGGCCGCGCTGGACGCGGTGCTGGATCTCACTGCCCTGGAGCGGGAGCTGATCGAGGACGGCGCGCGGCGCCGCACGTTCGCGCTGCTGCAGGTGCAGGAGGGGCTCAGCAAGCTGCGCTACGTCGACGACGTGGCGACCATCGTCGACCGGGCGCCGCGGGAGATGGTCGAATCCTGCGGGTTCGACCGGGCCGTGCTGTTCCGCGTGCACGACGGCACCATGGTGATGGAGTCGGCCTACTTCGGCGACGACAGTGAAGGCGCTGAGAAGATGGTGGCTTTCGCTCAGGCGGTGGCCCCGCCGCTGGATCACATGCTGCTCGAAACCCAGATGATCCGGCGGCACGCGCCGGCCTTGGTGACCGACGCCCGCAATGATCCCCGAGTGAACCGGCCCATCATCGACTTCTCGCTGACCCACTCCTATGTCGCGGCGCCGATCATGCCGACCGGCAAGGTGATCGGGTTCCTGCACGCCGATCGCCTCTACTCCGGGCGCACGGTCGACGAAATCGACCGGGACACCGTGTGGGCGTTCGCCGAAGGGTTCGGATACGCCTACGAGCGGACGGTCCTGCTGGAACGGATGCGTCGCCAGCACGCCGAAGTGCGCAGGGCCCTGGCGTCGGCCGACGAGGCGGTCCGCGCCCTGCAGGACGCCGACCTCGATCTGCGCAAGATCGAACCGGTCGAGCGCAGTCCGGCGGCCCAGTCACTGGCCGACATCCAAACCCGGGTGTTGTCGATGCTGACGCGCCGCGAGGTGGAGGTGCTGCGGTTGATGGCCGCGGGGCGCACCAACCAGCAGATCGCCGACGAGCTGGTCATCTCCGCCGGCACCGTGAAGTCACACGTCAAGCGGGTGCTGCGAAAGCTGCGCGCCACCAACCGCGCCGAGGCCGCGTCGGCCTATGTCCGGCTGGCGATCGGCCAGCAGGGTTAGCGCGGGCTCATCCCCGCCGCCCGATACGCCTCGTCCACCAGGGCCATGTTGGCCACCGCATCGGACAGGCTCAACGGCAGCGGCGCCCCGTGTCGCACGTGAGCGGCGAAGGCCTCCAGTTGATAGGTGTAGGAGGCGCGGGTTCCGCAATGCTCGACCGTGCTGCCCTCCGAGGTCCGGACGGTGACACGGTCGTCATCGCGGGGGTTGATGAAGTTGTGCACCAGCGCGTCGCCCTGGCTGCCGATCACCCGCAGCGTGAACGAGTACCGATCGTCGACCATCGAGTTCGTCGACAGCCCGGTGGCTCCGGACGGGAACGCCAACTCGACGTCGAACCGCTCGTCGATGCCGGGACTGCGCTGCACCGCAGTGGCTCTGGTCACCGACGGGGCACCGAACCGTCGCATCAGGTGCATGCCGTAGCACCCCAGATCCATCAACGCCCCGCCGGCCATCTCCAGCGACCACCGCGGGTCCTCGGGTGCCGGCTCGGGCATCCCCATGCGGACCTCCACCCGCTGCAGTTCCCCGAGCGTGCCCTCCTCGACGAGGCTCAGCAGTCGTTGGGTGGCCGGATGGAACAGGTAGTGAAACCCCTCCATCACCGTGACCCCGGCCGCGGCCGCAGCATCGGCGACGCGCTGCGCCTCAGCCTGGTCGCGCGCGAACGGCTTCTCGGTGAGCACGGGCTTTCCGGCCGCAATCGCGGCCAGGTTCCACGGCGCGTGCAGCGAATTGGCCAGCGGGTTGTAGATCATGTCGACCTCGGGGTCGCTCACCACCTCCTGATACGAGCCGAGTGCCCGCTCCACGCCGTACTTGTCGGCGAAGGCGCTGGCGCGCAGCGGATCCCGTGCGGCAACCGCAACCAAGCGGTAGCCCAGCTCCCGGGCAGGCCCGACGATCGCCGATTCGGCGATGCGGGAGGCGCCCAGGATTCCGATCCTCACACCGACACCGAGCGGAAGACGTCGTGGAGGTAGGCCACACTGGCCCGCACGTCGTGCACCGGTCCTTCGCCGGTGGGTTCGTCATCGAGAATGGTGTCCTGCTCCATGACGAACCATCCGTCGAAGCCATCGTCGAGCAGTGCCTTCACGATGCCCGCGATGTCCACGTCGCCGGTCCCCAACGGTGTGTAGATGCCCGCACGCACCGCCTCGGTGTAGGAGATGTCGCCGGCCTGCACCCGGGCGGCGAGCCCGGCGTCGACGTCCTTGAGGTGGGTGTGGGCGATGCGGCCGGGCACCTCGCGTGCCAACTGCAACGGGTCGGTCCCGCCGATCAGCAGATGTCCGGTGTCCAGGCAGAGTTGCACCGTCGAGCCGTCGAGCACCCGCTGGACGTCGGCACGGTTCTCCACCATCGTGCCGACGTGGGGATGCAGTACAGCCAGGATGCCCCGCTCGGCGGCCACCGAAGCGATGCGGTCGAGGTTGGCCAACAGGGTGGCCCACTGCTGCTCGTCGAGGGTCGGGCGCGAGTCGTATCCGTCGGCTCCGGTGGCTGCCGCCAGCACCAGCACCTCGGCCCCTGTGGCGGTCAGCGCATCCAGCGGGGCGGTGGTCTCGGGGACCGGATCGTGTGCGGGGTCGTGCAACAGCACGGGCAGAAAGGACCCGACGCAACGCAGGTCGTAGGACTGCAGCAACGCGGTGAGCGCCGCGGGATCACCGGGCAGAAAACCTTGCGGCCCGGTCTCGGTGGCGGCCAGGCCGACATCGCGCATCTCGGTGAGCACCCGCTCGGCCGTCAGCTGATGACCCCAGCCGGGAACCTCGCAGACACCCCAATTGATCGGTGCACCGGCAATTTTCACTTCACGACCTCCTCGATGCGGACCGGTGTTCCCCGGCGTAGAGACTCAGTGGCGGCTTCGGCGATCCACGCGACGGCGACCGCGTCGGACACTGTCGCGCCCAGGATGGGCCCGCCCTGCACGACTCTGACGAACTCGCTCAGTTCCGTGCGGAACGCTTCGGTGAAGCGGTCCATGAAGAAGTGGTGTGGCTGGCCAGTCGGGAACTCGACCGCGGAATCGGCGTTGCGTACCGGCACGCCTTGGTCCCAGCCGGCGACGACGGTGTCGTCGAAACCGTGCACCTCGAGCCGGCAGTCGTAGCCGCGGGCGTTGTAGCGTGCGGCCGAGACCACGCCCAGCGCACCACCGTCGAAGCGTACGACGATCGCGGCGGTGTCGACGTCACCGTAGTCAGCGAACAACGGGTCGCCCTGCACGCTTCCGGTGGCATACACCTCGACCACCTCTTGGCCGGTGATCCACCGGAGCACGTCGAAGTCGTGCACGGCGCAGTCGCGGAAGATGCCGCCGGAACCCTCGATGTAGCTCATCGGCGGGGGAGCCGGGTCCATCGTGGTGCTGCGCACCGTGTGTAACGCTCCCACGGAGCCCGCGTCGACCGCCTGCTTGACCGCGGCGAACGCGGCGTCGAAGCGGCGCTGATAGCCCACCTGTACCGGCACCCCGGAGCGGGTGATCGCCTCGGCGACCCGGATGCTGTCGGCGGCGGTCGAGGCGATGGGCTTCTCGCAGAACGTGGGCAGACCCTTACCGACGGCGGCCAGGGTCAGCTCGGCGTGCGCCGGTGTGGCGGCCGCGACGACGACACCGTCGACACCCGACGTCAGCAGCGCCTCGACTGAATCCGCCGGAGTGGCACCATATTTGGCCGCGATCTCGGCGACGACGTCGGGCCGCTCGTCGGTGATCACCAACCCGGAGACCTCCGGGAGGTTGCTCAACGTCTCGGCGTGGAACGCGCCGATCCGGCCGAGGCCGATCAGGCCGAGGGTGGTCATGGCATTCTCCGTTCGTTCTGGTCGCATAGCGCGACATGAAGGTCTTCGTCGGTGAGATCGCGGGCGAGCGCATCCAGCACGATGTCCACCTGGCTGGGCGGTGCGAGGCTGCCGATGGGCTGATCCCGGTCGAGATTGGTCGGAAACGCGTAACCCTCTGCGGTGGCGACGACGGCGTTCTCCAGTTCGCGCTGAGGTCTCCCCGCGTCCCGCATGGCGCGCAGCGCCGGGTACACCGCCAGCACCATCGCGGTGCGGTCCAACGACTCCATCGCCCGACCGAACGGCGAACTGATCTGCATCAGATTCGCGATGCGCTTGATGCCGTCCGAGACGTTCGATCCCGCACCGTGATACAGCGCCGGGTTGAAGAACACAGCATCGCCTTTGCGCAACGGCAGTTGCACGTGGCGGGCGGCGAAGTAGTCGACGAACTCCGGCCGGTTGAATGCGAGGTAACCGCCGGTGAAGCGCTGCGAATGGGGCAGCAGCATGGTCGGGCCACTCTCGACGGGCATGTCGCAGTGCGCGACCGCGCCCTGCAGCGTGAGCGCCGGCGACGCGCGGTGCATGTGCGCGGGGTAGGCGCCGAGATGCTCTGGGGGCACGAAGCCGAGGTGATAGTCGCGGTGGGGGACCTGGGCCTGCCCACCGGGATTGACGACGTTGACTTGTGAGGTGACCTGATACCGCGGCCCCAGCCACGCCTGGCACACCACCGCGAGCGCGTCGTTGGTGTAGTACTCGGCGAACGCCGCCGGGTCTTGCAACGCCAATTTCTGGGCGGCGTTCCAGATGCGGTCGTTGGCCCCGGGTGCCCCGAAGTGGTCGCCGGCCGCCAGTCCGCCGGAGCGCTGATCCTCGATGATCGCGAAGAACGCCGCGCTGGTCCGGTCGATCACCTCGGCGTCGAAGGCGCCGGTGATGACGACGACGCCGGGTCCGTCGGCGAGCGCGTGGATCAGTTCGGCCTGCACGGCGCGACGCTCGCCGCCCTCGATCGCCGCGATCGTCGCTGCGCGGTACACGAGGACGTTGGCGCGAACGGACGACGCGCGCGGATAGTCCGCGAGGTCGGTGTCGCGTTCGACGTCGGCGCGGAAGCTCTCCAGACGCAGGTCGGGCTCGCCGATCCAGGGTCCGTCGCGCCGTGCGACGTCGGGGTGCAGCGGTGTTGCCATGCCGGATAGTCTTGCTGTGATCCCTGCCCCAATCAACGGCAGAAAACCATCAAAAATACCTCAGGACGCGGGAGGCGAGCGCCGGTGGCGCATCGGTACAAGGTCCGTGAAATCGCCCAGCAGGCAGGGCTCAGTGAGGCCACCGTGGACCGCGTGCTGCACCAGCGGCCCGGCGTGCGCGAGAACACCGTCGCCGAGGTCAACCAGGCCATCGCCGATCTGGACAAGCAACGAGCTCAACTGCGACTCAACGGTCGGCGCTACCTGGTGGACGTCGTGATGCAGACCCCGCGGCGGTTCTCCGACGCCTTCCGCGCCGCGGTCGAGGCCGAACTGCCGGCTTTCGCGCCGGCCATGCTGCGGGCCCGGTTCCATCTGTGGGAGTCCGGGTCCACCGATCAGATGGTGGACACGCTGGACCGGATCCGCGGCAGCCACGGCGTCGTGCTCAAAGCTCAGGACGAACCCGAGGTGGCCGAGGTCGTCGACCGGCTGGTGCGCTCGGGCGTTCCGGTGGTCACGTATGCCACCGACGTGCCTGCCAGCGCCCGCTGCGCCTATGTCGGCATCGACAACCACGGCGCCGGAGTCACCGCCGCCTACCTCGTGCAGCAGTGGCTCGCCGACAATCCGTCGGACGTGCTGATCACTGTGAGTCGGACCGTGTTCCGCGGCGAGGGCGAGCGGGAGGTCGGGTTCCGGAGCGGGCTGCGCCACTCGGGCCGCACCATCGTCGAAGTCAGCGAGAGCGACGGCATCGATGCGACCAACGAGCGGCTCGTGCTCGAAGCACTCGAAGCTCACCCCGAAGTGCGGGCCGTCTACTCGGTCGGCGGCGGCAACACCGCGACTGTCGCCGCCTTCGACAAGCTCGGCCGCGACTGCCGGGTGTTCGTGGCTCACGACCTCGACGCCGACAACCGGCGGCTGCTGCGGGAAGGCCGCATCTCGGCGGTGTTGCACAACGATCTGCGGGCCGACGCACGCCTGGCACTGCGGCTGATCCTGCAGGAGCGCGGCGCCCTGCCGGTCGAGCCGGTGCGTCCGGTGCCGATCCAGGTCATCACCCCTTACAACATCCCCACGCAGGGCTGAGCCGCTGCTCGTCGGGCCGCTACTGATCGGTAACCAAAAATAAGAATCGGAGGCTGCCGAGCGCCGACTGGAAACGTGACGAAAACCACACTTCTGTCTCATTGTGCCGCGCTTCGGCGCGTTGAACAGTGCGTTCGGTCGGCAGACACCTGCGCGTCACCCCCGCGCCTGCTATAGGGCTGCCTAAGAAAGATGCAATAATCGGTACTGGCAGTGACACCAAATCTTTGCGCAAAGACCGCTGACGGCGCGTCGCATCGACTGCGACTCGGTGTGTCTTGGCCGACAGTCCAGGCTCGAGGGCCGGGAGAGCACGGAAGGTAGGCGAGTGGCAGACAACCACAACACGGCTGAGAACTCGACCGGCAACGGCGGCGGCGGTCCCGCTCGGGCGCCTCGGCAGAAGCTCGAGAAGGTCGTCATCCGCTTCGCGGGCGACTCCGGCGACGGCATGCAGCTCACCGGTGACCGGTTCACCTCCGAGGCCGCGCTGTTCGGCAACGACCTTGCCACCCAGCCCAACTATCCCGCCGAGATCCGCGCCCCTCAGGGCACGTTGCCCGGTGTCTCCTCGTTCCAGATCCAGATCGCCGACTACGACATCCTCACCGCCGGTGACCGGCCCGACGTCCTGGTCGCGATGAACCCCGCCGCGCTCAAGGCCAACGTCTCGGATCTACCCCGCGGCGGTCTGATCATCGCCAACTCCGACGAGTTCACCAAGCGCAACCTCGCCAAGGTCGGCTATGAGGCCAACCCCCTCGAGACCGACGAACTGTCCGACTACGTCGTGCAGGCGGTCGCCATGACGACGCTGACCCTCGGTGCGGTCGAATCGATCGGGGCGACGAAGAAAGACGGCCAGCGCGCCAAGAACATGTTCGCCCTCGGTCTGTTGTCGTGGATGTACGGCCGCGAACTCGAACACAGCGAGTCGTTCATCCGGGAGAAGTTCTCCCGCAAGCCCGAGATCGCCGAGGCCAACGTGCTGGCGCTGAAGGCGGGCTGGAACTACGGCGAGACGACCGAGGCCTTCGGCACCACCTACGAGGTGGCCCCGGCCAAGCTGCAGACCGGCGAGTATCGCCAGATCTCCGGCAACACCGCGCTGGCCTACGGGCTGGTCACGGCGGGGCTGTTGGGCGACGTGCAGGTGATCCTGGGCACCTATCCGATCACCCCGGCCTCGGACATCCTGCACGAGCTGTCCAAGCACAAGAACTTCAACGTGATGACGTTCCAGGCCGAGGACGAGATCGCCGGTATCGGTGCGGCGATCGGCGCGTCCTACGGCGGCGCGCTCGGCATCACCAGCACCTCGGGTCCGGGCGTCTCGCTGAAGTCGGAGGCGATCGGGCTGGCCGTGATGACCGAACTTCCGCTGATCGTCATCGACGTGCAGCGCGGCGGCCCGTCCACGGGTCTGCCGACCAAGACCGAGCAGGCCGATCTGTTGCAGGCCATGTTCGGCCGTAACGGCGAATCCCCGGTCGCGGTGCTGGCCCCGAAATCGCCGTCGGACTGCTTCGAGACCGCCATCGAGGCTGCCCGCATCGCGATCACCTATCACACGCCGGTGATGATCCTGTCCGACGGAGCGATCGCCAACGGTTCGGAGCCGTGGCGCATCCCCGACGTCGGCACGTACGCGCCGATCGAACACACCTTCGCCAAGGAAGGCGAGCCGTTCCAGCCGTACGCCCGTGATCCGGAGACGCTGGCCCGGCAGTTCGCCATCCCCGGCACTCCCGGTCTGGAGCACCGCATCGGCGGGCTCGAATCGGCCAACGGCTCGGGCAACATCTCGTACGAGCCGAAGAACCACGACCTGATGGTGCGCCTGCGGCACGCCAAGGTCGCCGGTATCGAGGTCCCCGACCTCGAGGTCGACGACCCCAGCGGCGACGCCGAGTTGCTCTTGCTCGGCTGGGGGAGCAGCTACGGCCCCATCGGCGAGGCGTGTCGCCGCGCCCGGCGCAAGGGCATCAAGGTGGCGCACGCCCAGCTGCGCAACCTGAACCCGTTCCCGGCGAACCTCGGAGAGGTGCTCGGACGCTACTCGCATGTGGTGGTTCCCGAGATGAACCTCGGCCAGCTGGCGCTGTTGCTGCGCGGCAAGTACCTGATCGACATCCAGTCGGTGACCAAGGTGGAGGGCATGGCGTTCCTGGCCGACGAGGTCGAAGGCATCATCGACTCGGCTCTGGATGGCACGCTGGGCGACAAGGAACTCGAGAAGACCAAGTTCGCGCGGTTGGCGGCGGCTACCGTTGACGGCGCAGTGGGAGCGAACTCATGACGACAGCGAGAAGCGAAGCGGATCGCGGATCGGCACAGCTCGTAGGGAGCGATCTGGGGTTGACCCCCGGTGGGCTGACCAAGACCGGGCTGGTCCCGACGACCGACCAGCCGCAGAAGGCCAAGGACTTCACCAGCGACCAGGAGGTCCGCTGGTGCCCGGGTTGCGGTGACTACGTCATCCTCAACACCATCCGTAACTTCCTGCCCGAGCTGGGCTTGCGTCGCGAGAACATCGCGTTCGTCAGCGGCATCGGCTGCTCGAGCCGGTTCCCGTACTACCTGGAGACCTACGGATTCCACTCGATCCACGGCCGCGCCCCGACCATCGCCACCGGTCTGGCGCTGGCCCGCGAGGACCTGTCGGTGTGGGTGGTCACCGGTGACGGCGATGCGCTGTCGATCGGTGGCAATCACCTCATCCACGCCCTGCGGCGCAACATCAACATCACGATCCTGCTGTTCAACAACCGGATCTACGGGCTGACCAAGGGCCAGTACTCGCCGACGTCCGAGGTCGGCAAGATCACCAAGTCCACCCCGATGGGGTCGCTCGACTACCCCTTCAACCCGGTGTCGCTGGCGTTGGGCGCGGAGGCCACCTTCGTCGGCCGTGCGCTGGACTCCGACCGCAAAGGGTTGTCCGAGGTGCTGCGTGCCGCGGCCGCCCACCGCGGGGCTGCCCTGGTCGAGATCATGCAGGACTGCCCGATCTTCAACGACGGCTCGTTCGACGCCCTGCGCAAGGAGGGCGCCGAGGAGCGGTTGATCAACCTCAGCCACGGCGAACCGATCACGTTCGGCGCCGACGGCGAGTACTGCGTCGTCAAGTCGGGTTACGGGCTCGAGGTCGCCAAGACCGCCGACGTGTCCGCCGGCGACATCGTCACCCACGATGCGCACCTGCAGGACCCGGCCTACGCGTTCGCGCTGTCCCGGCTCTCGGAGCAGAACCTCGACCACATGGTCATGGGCATCTTCCGCCAGGTCAGCATGCCGACCTATGACGACGCCGCACGCCAGCAGCTCGTCACCGCGCGGGAGTCGCGAGCCCACGACATGGAAGCACTGCAGACGCTGTTGCGCGGCAAGGACACCTGGACCGTCGACTGACCCGGCCGGCGTACTCGGGTGCGCTAACGTCAGCTGCTGTGACGAACTCGTTGCCCTTGGCCGCGGTCGTGCTGGCCGGAGGGGAGTCCCGGCGGATGGGCCGGGACAAGGCCACCGTGACCATTGACGGCCCGTCGGGGCCCACGACACTCGTGGAGCGCGCGGTATCGGTGGTGGGCCAGCGCTGTGCGCCGGTGTTCGTCGTGGCCGCAGCCGGCCAGCAGCTTCCGGAGCTGCCCGCGGTGATCCTGCGGGACGAAGTGTGGGGGAAGGGGCCGCTGCTGGCCACCGGCCGCGGACTGGCGGCGGCCGCCGAAGCGGGGTTCGACTACGCGTTCGTGTGTGCGGTGGACATGCCGGCGATGACGACAGCGCTGATCGACACACTGGCCGGACCCGCGCAGCGGTTGGGTGTCGATGTCGTTCTGCCGTGGGACGGCCGCGACCACTACCTGGCCGGGATATACCGGACGGCGTTGTTCGGCCAGATCGCCGGCTTGACCGACGCCGGCGAGCGCAGCATGCGCGCGCTGGTGGGAGGCGTGGACACCCAGCGGATCGTGCTGCCGGATCAACAGCCCGCGCTGGCGAACGTCAACACCTCGGATGATCTCGACGCGGTGGCACCGCCACGCCTGGTCTAGGCCTCAGCTGGTCCAGCAAAGTCGTCGACGTCTTTGTATTTATCTTTTCGTGATTGTTCGATATCAATCGTGTGGTCATTGATTCGCGTGTGACTGTGATAGGCGCGGGCTCAAATCGGAGCGTGACGTGCCGCGGCGCCCGGCGCAGGCCTTGTGCGGTGTGAATCATATTGCTGGAGAGGTTATTCAGGGAGTACGGCGGCCAGACAACCACCGATCGTTGCGGTGCTGAACGGGTCCCGGGTCGATGGCCTCAGCTCGAAGGCTTCCCGAGCGATCAAGGGCCCGCGGGGGCCGGATCGGCGGTACGGGAACGGGCGGCGTCTCCGTTCGACTGCGTGGCCATTGGTCATCGTCAATAGTATTGCCGTTCAATGAATTACGTTCCGCCAGTCGAGGCGGAAGTTCGCAGTGTGGGCGCGAGCGGGAGACGTATCCATCGCACCCTTAGGGCGTCGCCGCGCCGAAACATTCTGTGCTGCGCCACATTCTGCGCATGGCAGGTGGTGGACCCGAGCGGTGCGGCCAGCGAAGTAAAGTAAGCAGGTCTGTGTATTGTCGCCCCGGTTGTGCTGTCCTGTGGTCTTTTTCGTGCGTCTAAACCCGTTTTCATCTCTCGATGTGGTGGTTCAGGTCACAAAACACCGGTGATTTGGCTCACCTGCCGATATGGGGCGTCCGCGGTCGACTTCTCTGTGAAAGTGCAGCCTGACCTGCGGTGACGCGAATTCGGTGCAGTCGTGATCATTCCGTGATCTGCTCGCGACATCTTCTCGACCGATATGACTTTGTCCTGGTCGGTTTGTACGGTCCCTAAGAGCTTCGCACGGAGCAAATAACCCAAAACCACGAACCAGCGTGTGTGTGGGACTGCCGTGAGCCGATCGGCCCGCGGCGGCGGCCGGGACTCGTCCCGGTGAGGCGGATGACGGCCTCCCCACTGCCGCACCAGACCGAGACGGTGCGGCCCGAAACAACAACCTGTGCTGCAGGTGGCCATCCCGCGTGTCCGCGCGGGTGGTGTTGGCGCGCGCTCGGCGAAAGGATCGAAGTTGAAGAACATCCGCAAGACGCTTGGCCTGGCCACCTTCGCCGGGGCGCTCGCAGTGGCGCCCATGGCTGTCGCCACCGGGATGGCTGCAACCGCGAATGCGGACAGTGGTGTGAACTGGGATGCCGTCGCGGCGTGCGAGTCGGGCGGCAACTGGGCGATCAACACCGGCAACGGTTACTACGGTGGCCTGCAGTTCACGCTGGGCACCTGGCGGGGCAACGGCGGCTCGGGAATGCCTCACAACGCCAGCCGCGCAGAGCAGATCCGCGTGGCCGAGAACGTGCTGCAGTCGCAGGGCATCGGCGCGTGGCCGACCTGCGGTGGGCGCGGCTGACCCCACTCAGCGCGCGGAAAAGCGGTGCCGACTTCGGTCGGCGCCGCTTTTCGCAGTTTCGGGCCGCTTGCTCGACCGCTTCCTTCTCAGAGGCCTCTTACGCCAATTAAGTAACGATTAAAACTTTTGACTCTCGCGTAACAGGTGATGTTGGTCACCCGAAGAACTGGATAACCGCAGCGTGGAACGCAGCATCGCTTCGCTCGCGGGCCTTGGGTCATTAACGGTCGGGGAAGGACCGCAGAGATGAACGTTTGCAAGTTGATCAGCAAGGGCCTCGTCGCCACCGCCTTCACCGGTGCCCTGGCCGTGGTGCCGATGGCGCTCGCCGAGGACGGCCTGGCGACCGCGCGCGCCGATTCGGTGAACTGGGACGCCATCGCGCAGTGCGAGTCGGGGGGCAACTGGGCGATCAACACCGGCAACGGGCATTACGGGGGCCTGCAGTTCAAGCAGGCCACCTGGTCGGCCAACGGCGGCCTCGGCAACCCGGCGGCCGCTCCGCGCTCCGAGCAGATCCGCGTAGCCGAGAACGTGCTGCGCACCCAGGGGCTGAAAGCCTGGCCGAAGTGCGGAGCCAAGGGCATGGCCGCTCAGGTGTGGGGCAACCCCGGCACCAGCACTCCGGTGCAGATGCCGGCCACCGCCCCCACCCGGGCCAACGGCTGCCAGAACATGCCGACCTCGGTGTTCGGCGGCATCCTCGACCTGCGTCAGATGTGCACCGCGCTGTTCACGCCGCGCTCCGCTCGCTGACGAGCTCGCGACTCACCCTGCGGGCAACGCCCCGGCGTCGCCTGCGGTGGGTAGCCGGAAGGCCGACCGCCCGGCGATCGACGCCAGATGCCGGGTCACCACCGCCTCGGGGATCAGTCCGGTGGCGCGACTGGCCGCCCCGGACAGTACGGCCGGGCGAAGGTTGACGATCCGCCCGATCATCGCGGATTCACGGACCAGCGGCCGGACCCGACGCCGCCGGAACGCGGCGAACCTCGCGAACGCGTCCGCCGGATCCGGGCGCAGCTGCAGGAAACGCGCCAGGATTGCCGCGTCCTCCAGCCCCTGGCAGCCGCCCTGACCCAGGTGCGGTCGCATCGGGTGGGCGGCATCGCCGATGATCACCACCGGTCCGCGTGCCCATCGACGGGGTTGGGTGTGGTCGTAGAGATCGTTGCGCAGGAGATCGGCTGGATCTGTCGCGGCGACCAACTCCGGGATTGGCTGCGCCCATGACGCCAACTTGGCGGTCAGGTAGGCACGATCACCGCCCGGCGCCTGACTCCCCTCGGGCGTGCGTTCAGTGGCGAACCAGTAGGTGTGGTCGGGACCGAGCGGCACGTGGCCGACTTCGGTTCCGGACCCCATGGTCTCCCCGGCCAGCGCTGGATCCAGCGGTACGGCCGCGATCCCGCGCCACGCCGTGTAGCCCACATACCGATTGGTCAGCGCACCGTTGAGCGTGCGCGCCACGACCGAGTGCACGCCGTCCGCGCCGACCACCGCTGCGGTGTCGCGAATGTCGCCGTCGGCCAGGTGAACACGGACCGAGCCGCCGGACGGGTGGATCCCGGCGACGCGCGCGCCGGTCTGGACGACGCCGCTGGGCAGCGCCGCGGTGAGCAGCTCTGTCAATACCGACCTGCGGATCACCACCAAGGGCTCACCGAGAGCCTTCACGATGCGGTGCGGTTCCGGCCGGCGCAGCCACGTGCCGTCGCGCCAGCGGATCGCACCGCCGGTGACCCGGCCGCCCGACGCGCGCACCGCCTCGCCGAGCCCGAGTTCGTCGAGCGCGGCCAACGCGTTCGGCCAGATCGAGATCCCGGCACCGGAGGAGATGTCGGTGCGCTGCTCGAGGACCGTGACCTCGTGGCCCGACCGGTGCAACGCGATCGCCGCGGCCAAACCCGCGACGCCGGCCCCGATGACGATGATCTGCACGGGCATGAGGCGACAGTAGCGGCCGCCGCCCCGCCGGCACGGCGGTGACATGTGAGCCGGCACGGCGGTGACATGTGAGCCGGCACGGCGGTGACATGTGAGCCGGCACGGCGGTGACATGTGAGCCGGCACGGCGGTGACATGTGAGCCGGCACGGCGGTGACATGTCAAACGGACGAGACGGGCAAGTCACCTCCACGAAACGCAACACTGGTTTCCTGAAGGGCAACTCTGTCAACCACTGATATACCCGAGAGGTGGCCGATGAGCCCTGCCCTCGAGCTGACGAGCGTCCCCGCCTGGGCGATCACGCCCACGGAACCGGCCGCCGACACCACCGGACGGTGGTGGACGATCATCGCGTTCGGCCCCGCCGGGGGCGAGGTGGCACGCCGGTGGGCCGCGCAGATCGGTCGCGAGTCGGCGGTGCGCAGCTACGAGGTCGCCGTCGGTGACCATGAGCGCGCCCGGGCGGCGCTGGTGGGTGCGCTCGCCGACGCCCGGGTCGGCTGGCGGTTGATGATGGCCGGACCCGCAGACGCCTGCCTGCGGTTGCGCGCCGCGGCCGTCGCCCTCGGCGTCGCCGACGACGAGATCACCGTCGCCTCCACCGACGTGCGGAAGCGCGCCGTGCACTGCGTGCACTGCCGCACCGTCACCACCGCGGCCGTCGAACTGTCCGAGGTGCTGCCGTGCAGCGGCTGCGGCCGCAACCTGCTGGTGTACTACCACGTGTCCCGCAGGCAGGGTGCACATCTGGGCTACATGGTCGACGCCGAAGAGCAGAGCGCGTCATGACCGCCGACACGAGCACCCTCAAACTGGTCGTCACCGACATCGACGACTCCGTCGCCGATGTGCGCACCCTGACGCTCACCGATCCGGACGGGGCGCCGCTTCCCTCGTTCACCCCTGGCAGCCACATCGTCGTGGAGTGTGGCAACGGCGGCCGCACCGCGAACGCCTACTCGCTGACCGGTGACGGCGTCGCGCCGCCCGCCTACACGATCTCGGTGCTCCGGTGCCCGGACGGATCCGGCGGGTCGCGCTGGATCCACGACGAACTGTCGCTCGGCGACACCGTGGTCACCCGGCCGCCGCGCAGCGCGTTCGCCCCGGTTCTGCGCGCCCGCCGACATCTGCTCGTCGCCGCGGGAATCGGCATCACGCCGATGGTGTCGCACCTGCGCAGTGCCCGGCTGTGGGGCCGTGACGCGGCGCTGCTCTACATCCACCGCCCGGGCCGCGACGTCTACGTCGACGAGATCCGCGAGCTGACCCCGTCCGCCTCGGTCCACACCCGCCGCGGCGAGTTCAGTGCCGAGCTGACGATGGCGCTGGCCGATCAGCCTTTCGGCACGCACCTCTACGTGTGCGGGCCGACGTCCTTCATCGATTCGGTCAGCCGGCTGGCCGCCGAATTCGGCTGGCCGCCGAGCCGGATCCACGTGGAGCACTTCGGTGCGGCGCTCGATCCCGGCGAGCCGTTCGACGTGCGCATCGGTTCCACCGGCGACGAGTTCACCGTCGAGTCCGGGGTTTCGCTGCTGGAGGCACTCGAGAGCCGCGGCTACACCGTCCCGAATCTGTGCCGGCGCGGCGTGTGCGGTGAGTGCCGGCTGCCGGTGACAAGCGGCACGCCGACCCACCGCGACCTGTTCCTCAGTGACAGCGACAAACAGACCGGTGACTCATTGATGGCCTGCGTATCACGCGCCGGCACCGACACATTGGAGTTGAACCTGTGATCTCGGCCCCCGATCTGATCGAGACGTTCCCGTTCCCGTTCGCGCTCGACAGCTACCGATACAGCACCAACGTGGAGCCGGCCGGCTCCACGGTGCACACCCCGGTCGGGCGGTGGGGGGAGCGGGTGGTCGACATCGACACCGAATACGAGCGTGAGCTGGCCGAGCGGGCCACGATCCTCGCCGCCGACCCCACCCGGTACGCCGTGCTGCCACACATGCGGCCGGCGTGCTGGGACACCATGTTGACGCTGATGCGCGAGCTCGCCTCGGCCTACCCGCAGACGATGTCGCTGCAGCGCCACGGTGCCGGCTGGCGATGGCGCAACGAGCGGCTGGGCATCGCCCAGGATTTCGTGCTCGGTGACGAGACGACGCTGCCCGCCGAACCGCTGGCCTACATCGCGGGCCAGGTGCAGGACGACATCGTGCTGCTCGATCAGCGCGACGGCGATCTGTTCGGCGATGCCGGGGTGGTCACCTTTGCCGCAGACTGGTCGTTCGGATTCGACGTGGGGATGACCTTTCTGGAGATCCACGGCCCGGTGCCGCGGCTGCGGGAGACCGGTGTCATCACCCGGGCCCGCGAATTCCTGATGCGGTTGCAGCCCGGCGAAACCTATCGGCGGACCAACTGGACGCTGACCATCGGCCGCCGCCTCGACGTCTCGACCGACATCTACCACCAGTGGGGGCCCGACCGGCCGATGATCCTGACCGTCGACGACGCGGAGTTCGGTCGGTTGGTGCATCTGCGCGTCGAGGTCCAGCACCTCATCAGGCTGGCCGAGTCGGGCGCGATCTGCTTTCTGATCCGCACTTACATGCTGCCCCTGGCCGATCTGGCCACGGTCGATGCGTGGCGCACGCGCGCCGCCGCCGTGCTCGCCGAACTCCCCGACGACATGGCCGACTACAAGGGCATCATCGGCTACCGCGACCGAGCGGTGGAGTGGCTTCGTCAGGCAGGCTGATGCTCTGACGCAGCCGGCCTGCGACGACGAAATCGCCCGGATCCTTTCGGATCCGGGCGATCTCATGTCTGTCGCCGAGTCTCAGTAAACCGGTGGCTCACCCTCGGCCGCGGGACCCTTCTCGACCGGGGTGTGGTCGATGATGGCCTTGTAAGCGTGGTTCTCGTGCTGGATCATCCGCACGAAGAACGCCACGAACAACGCCATCGCGAGGATGAAGACGAACCAGGTGCCGATGCTGTTGGCGCCGAACGTGAAGACCACACCCGGCTCGTCGTAACTGGTGATCGGGCTGAACATTTATTTCACCTCCTCACCCACGGACAGCACCGCGGTGCCGCTGGTGGACCGCATCGCGGTCACCGGGATTCCCTCGGGATAAGGGGTCGCCGGGATCTCGGTCAGATCCAGGCCCTGCTCTTCGACCTCCGGGGGGATCCGCAGCAGCCCGGCGGATTTCAGCAGCAGCGACAGCAGATAGGTGGGAATGAAGCCCAGCGCCGCGAACACCAGCGCGCCGACCAGTTGGCCCCAGAACGAGATCGACGGATTGCCGTCGGTGTTCGGGTAACCGGCCAGGAAGATGCCCGCCGCGATCAGTGAGTAGAGGCCCATCCCGCCGTGTACGGCGACCGCGCCCACGACGTCGTCGATCCTCATCTTGTCCAGCAGCTTGCCGATGTAGGGGACCAGTCCGCCGCCGACCAGCGCGATGACGAACGTCAGCGCCGGGTGGTACAGGTCCAGCCCGGCCGCCACGGCGATGACGCCGGCCAGACCGCCGGAGATCGTCCAGAACGGCTCGCCGCGCGACATCACGTAGGCGCCGATGATGCCGCCGACCAGGCCCATCAGGGTGTTGAATGCGAACGCCGACAGGGTCGTCGGGCTGCCGTAGATGGTCGCGTAGCCGGTGGGGCCGTAGATCACACAGCCCATCAGGAAGCCGAAGAAGCCGGTGAAGATCAGGAACAGGCCGAGCAGCGTCAGCGGCAGGTTGTGCGGCCGGATCGTCACGGGCGTGCCGTCCGGCAGGAACCGGCCGATGCGCGGCCCGAGGTTGATCAGGATGCCCAGGGCTGCGAAGCCGGCGATCATGTGCACGCATCCGGCGGCGCCCACATCGTGGAACCCGAGTTTGGTCAGCATCCAGCCGGCGCCGTGCCAACCCCATGCCGCGCCGATGATCCACACCACCGAACCCACGAACACGGTGAGGATCAGGAAGCCGCTGGTGCGGATCCGTTCCAGGACAGCGCCGGACATGATGGAGCCGGTGGTGGCCGCGAACAGCGCGAACGCACCCCAGAAGATGCCGCTGGCCGGGTCGGCGGTGTTCGGGCCCATGTTCTCGCTCCACGGCAGCGCGGCCTTGGCGGCGTCGCTGAACTCCAGGAAGCCGGACGGCATCGCGTTGTAGAGGAACCAGCCGACGAAGAAGAACGACGCCACGATCGTGGCGAAGGCCAGCAGGTTCTTCATCGCGGTGGCGAGCACGTTCTTCGACCGCGACGCGCCGATCTCATAGGCCAGGAAGCCTGCGTGGATGAGCATCATCAGTGCGATGGACATCCAGTAGAAGAACTCGTTGTTCACAGCGGTCATGGACGCCAGGGCGTCCTCGACTTCGGGTGTCAAGGGGGACCTCCGACCGGTCGGGTTGCATGGTTCGAGCGGGATGGGAAAGGACGACACTGCGTTTATTCGCAGTGTCCCCGAGGTACTGACGGTGTACGAGCCTTGACGCTAACCGTGCGAATGTGTCCCACCTGTCAAGGCGCGTTAATTCCGCGTGAAGTCGTGTTGGGCAGTGTGTTACGAAATCCGCATGACATCGGAGGCTCAACGCCGCACATCGTTCGACGACCTGGACGACTTTCTGTCCCTACCCAGGGTTTCCGGCCTTGCCGTGTCACCCGACGGATCGCGCATCGTCGCGACGGTCGCCCGTCTCAACGACAAACGCACCGAATTCGTCAGCGCGCTCTACGAGCTCGACCCCGCGGCCCGTCGTCCGGCCCGTCGAATCACCCACGGCGCCAAAGGGGAGTCCGCACCCGAATTCGCCGCCGACGGAGACCTGCTGTTCGTGGCCGCCCGCCCCGGCGGCGACGATGCCAAGCCGGCCGTCAAGGCCCTGTGGCGGCTGCCCGCAGCCGGCGGCGAGGCGGTCGAGGTCGTCACCATGCCCGGGGGAGTGGACGCGGTGTTCACCGCCGCCGACGCGGCCGTCACGGTGGTGTCGTCGTCGATGATGCCGTCGGCGAACGACGTCGACGACGATCGCCGGCTGCGCGCGGCCCGTACGGACAACGCCATCTCCGCGGTGTTGCACACCGGCTACCCCGTCCGGCACTGGGACCACGACCTCGGCCCCGAACTGCCGCACCTCTTCGATGTGTCCACTGCAGGAACGCGCCGCGACCTCACGCCGCAGCCCGCAACGGGACTCCGCGACGCCCACGCCGACCTGAGCCCCGACGGCAGCTTCATCGTCACGACCTGGCAGCAGCCTGCGCCCGCAGCGGCCACCCGCAGCGTTCTGGTGCGCATCGACGTCGCCACCGGTGAACGCACCGTGCTGGTCGACGACCCCGACGCCGACCTCGGGCTGCCCGCGATCGCGCCCGACGGCCGGTCGGTCGCCTTCACCCGCGAGACGCTGTCCACCCCGCACCGCGCACCCCGGACCACACTGTGCGTGTTGACATTCGGCGAACGGCCCGCTGAGCTGACCAGTTCGTGGGACCGCTGGCCCACCTCGGTGACCTGGACGACCGACGCGACGTCGCTGATCGTCACCGCCGATGACAACGGACGCGGTCCGATCTTCGCCGTGGACCCGGTGTCGGGCACGGTCCGCCCGGTCGTGGCCGACGACTTCACCTACACCGATGTGCAAGCCACTCCCGGCGGGGAGCTGTTCGCGTTGCGCAGTTCCTATGCGGCACCACCGCACCCGGTCCGCATCGACGCCGACGGGGCGGTGACGGTGGTGCCGTTGGTGGACCTACCCGAGCTGCCTGGGACGCTGACCGAAGTCGTCGCCACCGCCGAGGACGGTCAGCCGGTGCGGTCCTGGCTGGCCCTGCCCCACTCCGCGCAGCCCCGGTCCGCCCAGCCCGACGCCGCCGAGCCGGCGCCGCTGTTGCTGTGGGTCCACGGTGGTCCGTTGGCCAGTTGGAACGCCTGGCACTGGCGATGGAATCCATGGTTGCTGGTCTCCGCCGGGTACGCGGTGCTGCTGCCCGATCCGGCCCTGTCCACCGGCTACGGGCAGGACTTCATCCAACGAGGCTGGGGAGCATGGGGATTCGCCCCTTACACCGACCTCATGGCCGCCACCGACGCTGCCGCCGACCATCCGGGCGTCGACGGCAGCCGCACCGCGGCGATGGGGGGATCGTTCGGTGGGTACATGGTCAACTGGATCGCCGGCCACACCGACCGGTTCGCCGCGATCGTCACCCACGCCAGCCTGTGGGCACTCGACCAGTTCGGCGGGACCACCGACGGCGCGTACTGGTGGGCCCGCGAGATGACACCGGAGATGGCCGCGGCGAATTCCCCGCACAGGTTCGTCACCGAGATCCGCACACCGATGCTCGTCATCCACGGCGACAAGGACTACCGCGTGCCCATCGGTGAAGCGCTGCGGCTCTGGTACGAGCTGTTGAGCAATTCGGCGTTGCCGGCCGCCGACTCCGGACCCGAAGCGGGCTCCACCGCCCACCGCTTCCTCTACTTCCCGTCGGAGAACCACTGGGTCCTCAACCCGCAGCACGCCAAGATCTGGTACCAGGTGGTGCGCGGATTCCTGGACCGTCACCTGCTCGGCCAGGACGTCGAACCGCCCGACACGCTCGGGTAGCGTCGGCAATCATGAGCGCACCCGAGTCGGACAACACCCGCGACCACGACATCGTCATCTACGGCGCCACCGGATTCGTAGGCAGGCTCACCGCGCAATACCTGGCCGCAGCCGGCGGCAACGCCCGCATCGCGCTCGCCGGCAGATCCCACGACAAGCTGCTGGCGGTTCGGGAGTCGCTCGGGGAGAAGGCGCAGTCCTGGGAGCTGATCTCCGCCGATGCCGAACAACCGTCCACGCTGGCGGCGATGGCGGCGAGCACCCGCGTGGTCATCACCACTGTGGGGCCCTATCTGCGCTACGGGATGCCGTTGGTGGCCGCGTGCGCGGCCGCCGGCACCGACTACGCCGACCTGACCGGTGAGACGTTGTTCGTGCGCCAGGCCATCGACCTCTACCACAAGCAGGCCGTCGACACCGGCGCACGGATTGTGCATGCGTGCGGGTTCGATTCCATTCCCTCGGATCTGACCGTGTTCGCGCTGTACCGGCAGGCCGAGCGGGACGGCGCCGGCGAACTCGTCGACACCAACTACGTGGCTCGCAGCTTCGCCGGCGGCGTGTCCGGTGGCACCGTGGCGTCGATGGTCGAGTTGGCCCGCGAGGCCTCCGCGGACCCCGAAGCCCGGCGCCTGCTCAACGACCCCTACACGCTGAGCCCCGATCCTGCCGCCGAACCGCAGCTCGGCCCGCAGCCCGATGCGCGGTGGCGGCGTGGCCGCGACATCGCCCCCGAACTCGACGGCTACTGGGTTGGCGCGTTCGCGATGGCGATCCCGAACACCCGTGTCGTCCGGCGCAGCAACGCACTGCTGGGCTACCCGTACGGTCGCCGATTCACCTACGCCGAGCACATGAGTGTGGGGCGTTCTCCGGTGGCACCGGTGGCCGCGGCGATGGCCACCGGCGGCAACATGGCCACCATGGGACTCGGCTCACGCTTCCTCAACCGCGTGCCACGCGGGTTCCTGGAGCGGATCCTGCCCAAGGTCGGTTCGGGACCCAGCGAGCAGACCCGGGAGAAGGGCCACTACACCGTCGAGACCTACACCACGACGACGACCAACGCCCGTTACCTGGCCCGCATGTCCCAGCAGGGCGACCCGGGCTACAAGGCCACCTCGGTGTTGCTCGGCGAGAGCGGGCTGGCCTTGGCGCTGGACCGCGACAAGCTCTCGGACCTGCGGGGCGTGTTGACTCCCGCGGCCGCGATGGGCGACGCATTGATGGCACGTTTTCCCGCTGCCGGGGTGTCGCTCGAGGTGTCTCGGCTCGGTTGAGCCGAACCGCTCCGGGAACGGTCGACCGGGGCTACATTCACCCCCATGACCAGCCTCGACGATCTCTACAGCGAGATCCCCACCCAGCAGATCGCGCAACGGTTGGGCGCCGACGAGAACGAGGTCCGCAGTGCCGTCAAGACACTGCTGCCGGTTCTCGTCGGCGGCCTGCAGCACAACGCCGGTGACCCCGACACCGCCGATCGCATCGCGTCCGCCGCCCACAGCCACGCCGACAGCGGGCTGCTCGACGGCGGTGTCAGCGTCGACCAGGTCGACCAGAGCGACGGCTCGAAGGTGGTCGCCAAGATCTTCGGCGGCAACGACACCTCGCAGGTCGCGTCCGCGTTGGGCGGCGGTGGTGCGGGCAACAGCGAGCTGATCGACAAGCTGTTGCCGATTCTGGCTCCGATCGTGCTGGCCTACATCGGCAAGAAGCTCTCCGGCGGATCGGCGGCGCCACCGCAGGGGGGCCAGGGCGGGGGCGGTCTCGGTGACCTGCTCGGCAGCATCCTCGGCGGGGGTTCCAGAGGGGGCGGCGACAATCCGCTGGGCAGCATCCTCGGGTCGGTTCTCGGCGGTGAGAAGGGTGGCGGCCTCGCCGACGTCCTGGGCGGGTTGTTGGGCGGGAAGAAGTAGGGCGGGTTATTGGGCGGGAAGAAGTAGGGCGGGTTGTTCGGCGAAAGGAAATAGGGCGGGTTTCGGGCGGGGGAGGAACCACCTCCCAGCCGCTTCCTAGAATGGCTCGGTGACCTCCCAGCCGATCGCCCACCGAGACGCCCACAGCGCCGGCCTCGATGCCCTGCCCAAATCGTGGGACCCCGGGGCGGTGGAGAGCGACCTGTACGAGGGCTGGGTCCGAGCCGGTTACTTCACTGCTGATTGCTCCAGTGCCAAGCCGGCCTACTCGATCGTGCTGCCGCCGCCCAACGTCACCGGCAGCCTGCACATGGGCCACGCGCTGGACCACACCCTGATGGACGCTCTGACCCGGCGTAAACGCATGCAGGGCTACGAGGTGCTGTGGCTGCCCGGCATGGATCACGCCGGCATCGCCACCCAGAGCGTCGTGGAAAAACAGCTCGCCGCGGACGGGAAGAGCAAAGAGGACTTCGGCCGCGAGCTGTTCGTGGAGAAGGTCTGGGACTGGAAGCGCGAATCCGGCGGCACGATCGGCGGGCAGATGCGCCGCCTCGGCGACGGTGTGGACTGGAGCCGCGACCGCTTCACGATGGACGACGGGTTGTCGCGAGCTGTGCGCACCATCTTCAAGCGGCTCTACGACGCGGGGCTGATCTATCAGGCCGAGCGGCTGGTGAACTGGTCGCCCGTGCTGCAGACCGCCATCTCCGACCTCGAGGTCAAGTACGAGGACGTCGAAGGCGAGCTGGTGTCGTTCCGCTACGGCTCGATGAGCGACGACGAACCACACCTGGTGGTGGCCACCACGCGGCTCGAGACGATGCTCGGTGACACCGCGATCGCGGTGCACCCCGACGACGATCGCTACCGCCACCTGGTCGGGCAGACTCTGCCGCACCCGTTCCTGGATCGTCGGATCATCGTTGTCGCCGACGGGCACGTCGACCCCGAATTCGGCACCGGTGCAGTCAAAGTCACCCCGGCCCACGACCCCAATGACTTCGAGATCGGGCTGCGGCACCGGCTGCCGATGCCGTCGATGCTTGACACCAGGGGACGGATCGCCGACACCGGAACGCGGTTCGACGGCATGGACCGCTTCGAGGCCCGGGTCGCGGTCCGCGAAGCGCTGGCCGAGCAGGGTCGCATCGTCGACGAGAAGCGCCCCTACCTGCACAGCGTCGGCCACTCCGAGCGCAGCGGCGAGCCGATCGAGCCGCGGTTGAGCCTGCAGTGGTGGGTCCGGGTCGAGTCGCTGGCCAAGGCCGCGGGTGACGCGGTCCGCAACGGTGACACCGTGATCCATCCGCCCAGCCTGGAACCGCGCTGGTTCGCCTGGGTGGACAACATGCACGACTGGTGCATCTCCCGTCAGTTGTGGTGGGGTCACAGAATTCCCATCTGGCACGGTCCGGACGGGCAGACCGTCTGTGTCGGACCGGACGAGACGCCGCCGGAAGGCTGGGAACAGGATCCCGACGTCCTCGACACCTGGTTCAGCTCGGCGCTGTGGCCGTTCTCCACGATGGGCTGGCCGGACCGGACCCCTGAGCTCGCCAAGTTCTATCCGACGACCGTTCTGGTCACCGGTTACGA
This sequence comes from Mycobacterium sp. G7A2, assembly GCF_041902445.1. Lineage (NCBI taxonomy): Bacteria > Bacillati > Actinomycetota > Actinomycetes > Mycobacteriales > Mycobacteriaceae > Mycobacterium > Mycobacterium sp. G7A2. The sequence goes on from NZ_CP169251.1 coordinate 2,235,921, forward strand.
CATCCTGTTCTTCTGGGTGGCGCGGATGATGATGTTCGGCACGTTCGTCGCCGACGACCCGGCCATCACCGCCGACGGCAGCAGAGCACCGCAGGTGCCGTTCGAGAACGTGTTCCTGCACGGGCTGATTCGCGACGAGCACGGCCGCAAGATGAGCAAGTCGCGGGGCAACGGCATCGACCCACTCGACTGGGTGGAGATGTTCGGTGCCGACGCGCTGCGCTTCACGCTGGCTCGCGGCGCCAGCCCCGGCGGCGACCTGGCCATCGGCGAAGACCACGCCCGCGCGTCCCGCAACTTCGCCACGAAACTGTTCAACGCCACCAGGTTCGCCCTGATGAACGGCGCCGCCCCGGCGTCCCTGCCGCCGGCCGAAGAACTCACCGACGCCGACCGCTGGATCCTGGGCCGGATGGAAGAAGTTCGCGCCGAAGTCGATTCGGCGTTCGACGCGTACGAGTTCAGCCGGGCCTGCGAGGCGTTGTATCACTTTGCCTGGGACGAGTTCTGCGACTGGTACGTCGAGCTGTCCAAAGTGCAACTCGGGGAGGGTATTTCACATACCACGGCGGTACTGGCCAGCGTGCTGGACACGCTGCTGAAACTGCTGCACCCGGTCATGCCCTTCGTGACCGAGGTCTTGTGGACGACACTGACCGCACAAGGGGGTGAGGCCACGGGCGCGGCGGAATCACTGGTGGTCGCCGACTGGCCGGCCCCCAGCGGCTTCGCTGTCGACCAGGGCTCTGCCCGACGCGTCGCCGACATGCAGAAGCTGATCACCGAGGTCCGCCGATTCCGCAGCGATCAGGGGCTGGGCGACCGGCAGAAAGTGCCCGCCCGGTTGTCGGACGTCTCCGCGGCGGGCTTGGACTCCCACGTGCCGGCGGTCACCGCGCTGGCGTGGCTGACCCCGCCCGGGGACGACTTCGCGCCGTCGGCCTCGGTCGAGGTCCGGTTGTCCGGGGCCACGGTCGTCGTCGAGGTCGACACGTCGGGCACCGTGGACGTCGCGGCCGAACGGCGCCGCCTCGAGAAGGACCTCGCCGCGGCCCGCAAGGAGTTGGCAGGCACCACCGGCAAGTTGTCCAACGAAGGCTTCCTGGCCAAGGCGCCGGCCGAGGTCGTCGACAAGATCCGGGCCCGCCAACAGCTGGCCGAGGAAGAGGTCGAGCGCATCACGGCCCGACTGGACGCGCTGCCCACCCCATGAGCGCACCCGAGCCGACGCCGGACGAGATCGCCGCACTGCTGCAGGTCGAGCACCTGCTCGATCAGCGCTGGCCGGAGACCAAGATCGAGCCCAGCACCGCGCGCATCTCGGCGCTGATGGAGATCCTGGGGTCCCCGCAGCGTGGTTACCCGTGCATCCACGTCGGCGGAACGAACGGCAAGACGTCGGTGGCCCGGATGATCGACGCTCTGCTCACCGCGCTGCACCGGCGCACCGGCCGCACCACCAGCCCGCACCTGCAGTCCGCGGTGGAACGCATCGCCATCGACGGCAAGCCGGTCAGCCCGGCGACCTACGTCGACACCTACCGCGAGATCGAGCCGTTCGTCCAGCTCGTGGACCAGCAGTCCGAGCAGGCCGGTGGGCCGCCGATGAGCAAGTTCGAGGTCGTCACCGCGATGGCGTTCGCCGCCTTCGCCGACGCCCCGGTCGACGTCGCGGTCGTCGAGGTGGGCCTCGGTGGGCGCTGGGATGCGACCAACGTCGTCAACGCCCCGGTCGCGGTCATCACGCCGATCGGCATGGACCATGCCGACTACCTCGGTGACACCATCGGCGAGATCGCGGCCGAGAAGGCCGGCATCATCACCAAACAGCCCGAAGACCTCGTCCCGACCGACACGGTCGCGGTTCTGGCCAGGCAGACGCCCGAGGCGATGGAGGCCCTGCTGGCGCAGACGGTGCGTGCCGACGCGGCGGTGGCCCGCGAGGACTCGGAGTTCGCGGTGCTGAGTCGACAGACCGCCATCGGCGGCCAGCTGCTCGAACTGCAGGGGCTCGGCGGGGTGTACTCGGAGGTGTTCCTGCCGTTGCACGGCGAACACCAAGCCCACAACGCCGCGGTCGCGCTGGCCGCCGTGGAGGCGTTCTTCGGCGCGGGCGCGCAGCGCCAACTCGACGTCGACGCGGTACGGGCCGGATTCGCCTCGGTCACCGCACCCGGTCGACTCGAGCGGATGCGCAGTGCGCCGACGGTGTTCCTGGACGCTGCACACAATCCCCCGGGCGCCACCGCGCTGGCGGCCGCGCTCGGTGAGGAGTTCGACTTCCGATTCCTGGTCGGCGTGGTCTCGGTGATGGCCGACAAAGACGTCGACGGCATCCTGGCCGCGCTCGAACCGGTCCTCGACCGCATCGTGGTCACGCACAACGGTTCGCCGCGTGCCCTCGACGTGGAGGGGCTGATGGTCAAGGCCGAGGAACGCTTCGGGCCGGAGCGGGTGGTTGCGGCCGCGACCTTGGCGGATGCGATCGAGACCGCCACCGCCCTGGTCGAGGAGTCCGCCACCGACGCCGAGGGTGCCGGCGGTATGAGCGGGGCGGGCATCGTCATCACCGGATCGGTGGTCACCGCGGGGGCCGCGCGCTCGCTGTTCGGGAAGGACCCGGCATGACCGAGCCGACGCAGGGGCCCGACCCCTGGAAGAGCTTTCGCGGCGTGATGGCCGGCACGCTGATTCTGGAATCCATCGTCGTGCTGCTCGCCCTCCCGGTCGTCGGCGCGGTCGGCGGGGGGCTCACCGCACTCTCGACCGGTTACCTCGTCGGGGTCGCTGTGCTGCTGGTGCTCATGGCCGGCGTGCAGAAGCGTCCTTGGGCGATCTGGGCCAATCTCGCGGTACAGGTGTTGCTGATCGCGGGCTGGGTGATCTATCCCGGCGTGGGTTTCATGGGGCTGCTGTTCACCGTGGTGTGGCTGCTCATCGCCTACCTGCGGGCCGAGGTGCTGCGCCGGCAGAAGCGCGGCCTGCTGCCCGGCCAGCAGCCCCCGACCGATTAGGCTGTCGGCCGTGACCGAGCGCACCCTTGTTCTGATCAAGCCCGACGGCGTCCAGCGCCACCTCATCGGCGAGATCCTTCGCCGCATCGAAGGCAAGGGCCTCACCATCGCGGCCTTGGAACTCAAGGATGTCAGCGACGAGCTGGCACGTGCGCACTACGCCGAACACGAGGGCAAGCCGTTCTTCCCGTCGCTGCTGGAGTTCATCACCTCGGGACCCGTGGTCGCCGCGATCCTGGAGGGCCCGCGCGCCGTGGCGGCGTTCCGTCAGCTCGCCGGGGGCACCGATCCGGTGGAGAAGGCGACGCCCGGCACGATCCGCGGCGACCTGGGACTGGAAACCCAGTTCAACCTGGTGCACGGCTCCGATTCGCCGGACTCGGCGGTCCGTGAAATCGAGCTCTGGTTCCCCGGGCGGTAGCTCCGCGCCGCACCGGCTTCGGCCGCCTTGTCGGTTCGCTCCGTTCGATGTGGGATACTGGCGACGGGTGACCGACCTGACAACCCCGGGTCGATCATCCGAATGAAGACTTAGACGCGCGCGACCACCGCTACCGCGGTGTGGCGCAGACCGTCCAGCCATCATTCAGACCGGCACCGGGATGACTCTTTCGGGAGCGCCCGGAGCAAGACCAGTACAAGTGCGGGAGTACCGAGCAAGCAGGGCCCCGGACACAAATCGGAAGCCCTCGCGTGGCCGCGTCAGCAAACGACGCGCCCGGGGGCTTGAGGAGAATACGTGGCCGACAATGACAATTTTCACGCTTCAGCCCACGACCTCCCGGAAGAGACGCAGCCCGCTGCTGACTCCGCCGGGAACGCGACCGAGGCGCCCCCTCCCGAACGCCTGAGGGTGCATTCGCTGGCCAGAGTCCTCGGGACCACCAGCCGAAAGATCATCGACGCGTTGGTGGAGCTCGACGGCCGCGCCCGCAGCGCGCATTCCACCGTGGGCCGCGAGGAAGCCGACCGGGTCCGCCAGGCGCTGGCCGAGGCGGAGTCGAGCGAAGCAGTCACCGGTGACGCGGCGGCCGAGCCGCCTGTGGATATGGCGGCCGAGCCGCTCGTGGACAGCGCGGCCGAGCCGCCGGCGGATCTCGTCGAACCCGCTACCGCACAGAACCCCGCGGCGGAGGCTGCCGAGGAGGAACCCGAGTCGCGGCTGATCCTGGAGACGCCCGCGCCGCAGACCACGGCGGCCGCCGACTATCTGCCGCTGTTCGTCGCGCCTCAGCCGGTCCGCTACCAGGAGCGCCGCGCCAACACCGACGACGAGGACGACGTCGCCGACACCGGCGAGGACTCCGACGCCGACGACACCGACACCGACTCCGACTCCGACGACGGACAGTCCGAACGCCCCTCGGGTAAACGGCGACGGCGGGGCCGCCGGGGCCGGGGCCGGGGCCGGGGTGAGCAGAACGGCGACGACACGCCCGACGGCGAGGCCGACAGCGCCGACGACTCAGCGGAGTCGGACCGCGACTCGGACGACTCCGGAGACTCCGACGACGACTCCGATGACGACGACTCGTCGTCGAGCGAGGGCGGCAACCGCCGCCGCCGGCGCCGCAGGCGACGCAAGTCCGGCTCCAGCAACGACGACGACAGCGGCACCTCTCCCGACGACCCGCCCAACACGGTCGTCCATGAGCGTGAGCCGCGTCAGTCGGGCAAGGGCGACGGCGGCAAGTCTTCCGGCGGCGACTCGGAAATCCAGGGCATCAGCGGCTCCACCCGGCTGGAAGCCAAACGGCAGCGCCGCCGCGACGGAAGGGATGCCGGCCGTCGGCGTCCGCCCATCCTGAGTGAGGCCGAATTCCTGGCTCGGCGCGAAGCCGTCGAACGCAGGATGGTGATCCGCGACAAGGTACGGACCGAGCCGCCGCACGAGGGCGCTCGCTACACCCAGATCGCCGTGCTCGAGGACGGCGTGGTGGTCGAGCACTTCGTCACCTCGGCGGCGTCGGCGTCGCTGGTGGGCAACATCTACCTCGGCATCGTGCAGAACGTGCTGCCGTCGATGGAGGCGGCCTTCGTCGACATCGGCCGCGGTCGCAACGGTGTGCTCTACGCCGGCGAGGTCAACTGGGAGGCCGCCGGTCTGGGCGGTGCCAACCGCAAGATCGAGCAGGCCCTCAAGCCGGGCGACTACGTGGTCGTACAGGTGAGCAAGGACCCCGTCGGCCACAAGGGCGCACGGCTGACGACCCAGGTGTCGCTGGCCGGCCGCTACCTGGTCTACGTGCCCGGCGCGTCGTCGACCGGCATCAGCCGCAAGCTGCCCGACACCGAGCGTCAGCGCCTCAAGGAGATCCTGCGTGAGGTCGTCCCCGCCGAGGCCGGGGTGATCATCCGCACCGCCTCCGAGGGCGTCAAGGAAGAAGACATCCGCTCCGACGTGGAGCGGTTGCAGAAGCGCTGGACCGAGATCGAGTCCAAGGCTGCCGAGATCACCAAGAAGAAGGCCGGCGCCGCGGTGGCCCTCTACGAGGAGCCCGACGTCCTGGTCAAGGTGATCCGCGACCTGTTCAACGAGGACTTCACCGGCTTGGTGGTCTCCGGTGAGGACGCGTGGAAGACCATCAACGACTACGTGACGTCCGTCGCGCCCGAATTGTTGCCGCGGATGTCGAAGTACGAGCCGCCCTCCGATGCGAACAACGCGCCCGACGTGTTCGCGGTGCACCGCATCGACGAGCAACTCACCAAGGCGATGGACCGCAAGGTGTGGCTGCCCTCCGGCGGCTCGCTGGTGATCGACCGCACCGAGGCCATGACGGTGGTCGACGTCAACACCGGCAAGTTCACCGGCTCCGGCGGCAACCTCGAGCAGACCGTCACCCGCAACAACCTCGAGGCCGCCGAGGAGATCGTGCGTCAGCTCCGGCTGCGCGACATCGGCGGAATCGTGGTGATCGACTTCATCGACATGGTTCTGGAGTCCAACCGCGACCTGGTGCTGCGGCGGCTGACCGAGGCGCTGGCTCGCGACCGCACCCGCCACCAGGTGTCGGAAGTGACGTCGCTGGGCCTGGTTCAGCTGACGCGCAAGAAGCTCGGCACCGGCCTCATCGAGGCCTTCTCCTCGACGTGCACACACTGCGGAGGTCGGGGGATCGTCCTGCACGGCGATCCGGTCGACTCCGCCTCGTCGGGCTCGGGACGTAAGTCCGAGTCGGGCGGCGGTCGCCGCAGCAAGCGCGGCAAGCGTGGCGCCCGCGAGCAGGAGGTGCAGGTTGCCAAGGTGCCGGCGCACAGCCCGGGCGAACACCCGATGTTCAAGGCGATGGCTGCGGCCAACGGCAAGCACGACGACGAGGACGACGAGAGCGGCACGTCCATCGACACCGGTGACGCCGAAGAAGTCGCCGAACTCGAGCCCGACACCATCCGGCGGGCCGTTTCGGGCATCTCGGAGGAGGATCTCGACGACGACTATGACGACAGCGATGACGACACGGACGACACGGACGACTCGGATGACGACACGGACGACTCGGATGACGACAGCGAGGACGACGAGACCGACGAGCTCGATCTCGATTCCGACGACGACGAGGACGAGGACGACCTGGAAGACGACCTCGACGTGATCAACGGATCCGCCGAGGACCGGAGCGACGACGAGCCGGTCACGGCGACCGCGCCGGGGAGGCGACCACGCAGGCGCGCCGCGGCACGACCCGCCGGACCGCCCTCGACCGACTGAGCGGTTTGACCCTCTCCCCGCTGGTCACGTACCCTTGACCAGTTGTCTGCAGGCCGAGCCGACGGCGGGCCGAAGACAGGGACGAGATCCCACCCGAACCCGCGCGCACCCCACCCGGTGATGCGTGCCCGCACGCGAGACAGAGGAAGACCTACCGATGGCAGCCGATAAAGCCACGTACGCGATCGTCAAGACCGGTGGCAAGCAGTACAAGGTCGCGGCCGGCGACATCGTCAAGGTGGAGAAGCTCGACGTCGAGCCGGGCGGAACCGTGTCGCTGCCGGTCGCCCTGGTCGTGGACGGCGCGAACGTCACCACCGATGCGAAGTCGCTGGAGAAGGTCGCGGTCACCGGTGAGGTGCTCGAGCACACCAAGGGCCCCAAGATCCGCATTCACAAGTTCAAGAACAAGACCGGCTATCACAAGCGCCAGGGCCACCGTCAGCAGCTGACGGTGCTCAAGGTCACCGGCATCAAGTAACGACGGGAGCGACAGAAATGGCACACAAGAAGGGCGCTTCCAGCTCGCGCAACGGTCGCGATTCAGCCGCCCAGCGGCTCGGCGTCAAGCGGTTCGGCGGGCAGGTCGTCAAGGCCGGCGAGATCATCGTCCGCCAGCGCGGCACTCACTTCCATCCCGGCGTCAATGTGGGCCGGGGCGGCGACGACACGCTGTTCGCCACCGCGCCCGGCGCCGTCGAGTTCGGCATGAAGCGGGGCCGCAAGTTCGTCAACGTCGTCCGCCCCGCGCGTACCGACGCCTAGAGGTTCCTCGCCGCGAACGTGACGTTGCCGCGAGGGTTGACCTGATACTCGCCATACCGTCACGTTCGTCGGAAAGGAACGACCATGCCCCGCTTCGTCGACCGCGTCGTCATTCACGCGCGGGCGGGTAACGGCGGCAACGGCTGCGCCTCGGTGCACCGCGAGAAGTTCAAGCCCCTCGGCGGTCCTGACGGCGGTAACGGCGGGCGCGGCGGAAGCGTGGTGTTCGTCGTCGATCCGCAGGTTCACACGCTGCTGGATTTCCATTTTCATCCACACGTCGTCGCGCCCTCGGGCAAGCAGGGCGCGGGCAGCAACCGGGACGGCGCCGCTGGTGCGGACCTGGAGGTGAAGGTCCCCGACGGCACCGTGGTCCTCGACGAGGACGGCCGCGTCCTCGCCGACATGGTGGGTGCCGGGACCCGGTTCGAAGCCGCCAGCGGCGGTCGCGGCGGCCTCGGCAATGCCGCGCTGGCCTCGCGTGCCCGCAAGGCACCCGGTTTCGCTCTCCTCGGCGAGAAGGGTGAGATCCGCGACCTCACGCTGGAGCTCAAGACGGTCGCCGACGTCGGTCTGGTGGGTTTCCCGTCGGCCGGTAAGTCCTCGCTGGTGTCGACGATCTCAGCGGCCAAGCCCAAGGTCGCCGACTACCCCTTCACCACGTTGGCGCCCAACCTGGGTGTGGTCTCGGCGGGCGAGCAGACGTTCACCGTCGCCGACGTGCCCGGTTTGATTCCCGGTGCCTCCGAGGGGCGCGGGCTGGGCCTGGAGTTCCTGCGGCACATCGAGCGCTGCGCGGTGCTGGTGCACGTCGTGGACTGCGCCACGCTGGAGCCGGGACGCGATCCGGTCTCCGACATCGAGGCGCTGGAAGCCGAGATCGCCGCCTATACGCCCACGCTGCAGGGTGATTCGATGCTCGGCGATCTCGCCGAGCGTCCACGCGCGGTGGTGCTGAACAAGATCGACGTCCCCGAGGCCCGTGAGCTCGCCGAATTCGTCCGCGACGACATCGCCGAGAAGTTCGGCAGGCCCATCTACGAAGTGTCGACGGTCACCCGAGAAGGTCTGCGGCCGTTGATCTTCGCATTGTGGGACATGGTCGCCGCGTACCGGGCCGCCCAGCCGGAGGTGGCTCCGCGCCGGCCGGTGATCCGACCCGTCGCCGTCGACGAGAGCGGGTTCACGGTGGAATCGGACGGTTCCGGTGGGTTCGTCGTGCGCGGTGTCCGGCCGCAGCGGTGGGTCGCGCAGACCAACTTCGACAACGACGAGGCCGTCGGCTACCTGGGTGACCGGCTGGCCCGGCTCGGCGTCGAGGACGAGTTGCTCAAGTTGGGCGCCAAACCGGGCTGCGCCGTGACGATCGGCGAGATGACCTTCGACTGGGAGCCGCAGACTCCGGCCGGCGTGGACACACCGATGTCGGGGCGTGGTACCGACGTCCGGCTCGAACAGACGGAGCGGGTCTCCGCCGACGAACGCAAGGCGGCCCGCAAGGCACGGCGGGAGACCCCCGACGAGGATCGGCAGTGAGCCTGCATCGCGACTCCATCCGGACCGCGCGCTCGGTCGTCGTCAAGATCGGCACCACGGCGCTGACGACGCCGACGGGGATGTTCGACGCCAGCCGACTCGAAGGCCTCGCCGATGCGATCGAAGCTCGGATGAAGTCCGGCTCCGATGTCGTGATCGTGTCCTCCGGCGCCATCGCGGCCGGCATCGAACCGCTCGGGTTGACCCGTCGGCCCACCGATCTGGCCACCAAGCAGGCCGCCGCCAGCGTCGGTCAGGTCGCGCTGGTCAACTCGTGGAGCGCCGCGTTCGGCCGCTACCAGCGCACGGTCGGTCAGGTCCTGCTGACGGCCCACGACATCTCGATGCGGGTCCAGCACACCAACGCACAGCGCACCCTGGACCGGCTGCGGGCGCTGCACGCCGTGGCCATCGTCAACGAGAACGACACCGTGGCGACCAACGAGATTAGGTTCGGCGACAACGACCGGCTCTCGGCGCTGGTGGCCCACCTGGTCGGCGCCGACGCGCTGGTGCTGCTGTCCGACATCGACGGCCTCTACGACAGCGATCCCCGCAAGGGGAATGCGCGCTTCGTGCCCGAGGTCACCGGCCCCGACGATCTGGCCGGGGTCACCGCGAGTCAGGGCAGCCACCTGGGCACCGGCGGGATGGTCTCGAAGCTGTCCTCGGCACTGCTGGCCGCCGACGCCGGAGTACCTGTACTGCTGGCCGCCGCCTCCGACGCCGCCGCGGCGCTGTCCGACGCCTCAGTGGGCACGGTATTCGCACCCCGTCCGCAACGCATGTCGGCACGGCGGTTCTGGGTCCGCTACGCGGCCGAAGCGGCCGGCTCCTTGACCCTCGACGACGGTGCGGTCAATGCCGTTGTGCGACAACGGCGCTCGCTGCTGCCAGCCGGAATCACGGCGGTGTCCGGCCGGTTCTTCGGTGGCGACGTCGTCGAATTGCGGTCCCACGATTCGACCATGGTGGCCCGCGGTGTGGTCGCCTACGACGCCGGCGAACTGGCGACCATGCTGGGCCGGTCCACCTCGGATCTGCCGGCTGAAATGCGCAGACCGGCCGTGCACGCCGACGACCTGGTCGCGGTGTAGGTCAGGCCGAACTCGCCAGCGCCGGCAACTCGTCGGCAAGCAATGCGAGCATCGGCGAGCATCCGGTGTCGATCTTGACGTCGGCCAGGTCGTCACCACGGGTGGGTCCGCGGTTGATGATCGCGACCGGCATTCCCTTGGCCGCCGCATGGCGGACGAAGCGGAAACCCGAGTACACGGTGAGCGACGACCCCGCCACCAACAGTGCGTCAGCGGAATCGACGAGTGAGTACGCCTGATCCACGCGGGCTTTGGGCACGCTCTCACCGAAGTAGACGATGTCGGGCTTGAGCATGCCGCCACACCGGGGGCAGTCGACGATCCGGAATGACGCGGTGTCGCTGACCATCGCGTCCGCATCGGGGGCCACCGCGATGCCGCCGAGCGTGGCGGCCCGGGCGGCGAATCCGGGGTTGGCCTGCTCGAGCAGGTCGGCCAGCGCGGCGCGAGTCATCGTGTGCCCGCAGTCCAGGCACACCACCCGGGCATAGCTACCGTGCAGGTCGATCACGCCCGGACTGCCCGCTTTGGTGTGGAGCAGGTCGACGTTCTGGGTGATCACCCCGTTGACGATTCCGGCCCGTTGCAGCGCAGCCAGCGCGCGGTGCCCGGCGTTGGGCATCGTCTGATCCATGTGTCGCCAGCCGAGGTGGTTCCGCGCCCAGTACCGCTGCCGGAACGCTGCATCAGAGGTGAACTGGCGGATGGTCATCGGGTTGCTGGGCGGCGAGTCGGGTCCCCGGTAGTCCGGAATGCCCGAATCGGTGGACATGCCCGCCCCGGTGAGCACGGCGGTGCGCCTGTCCTGCAGCAGGGCGACCAGTTCGGGTGCTTCCACCCCGTCAAATGTAGGCGATCAGTCAGTTCAGGCGTGTTCGTGCTGGTCAGCGCCGTTGGCGGCGAGTTGGTCATCACGATGGTCGCTCAGATCCGCCTCGTCCCGACCGTCGCCCGTGTCGTCCAGAACGTCATCGTCGTCATCATCGTCGTCGTCGATCGCGATGATCTCGACGACCTCGATGTGACGTTCGATGCGGTGTTCGTCGGACAGCGGCACCGACACGGTGAGGATTCCGCGGTCGTAGGTGGCATTGATCTCGTCGGCGTCGGCGCCGTCGGGCAGCGTCACCGTCCGAGTGAACGTTCCGTAGGCGAATTCCGAGCGCCCGCAGTTCTCGTCCGGTCCCGATCGCTGGGCGCTGATCGTCAGCTTGCCGTCACGCACGGTGACGTCGATGTCGTCGTCGGGGTCCACTCCGGGCAGCTCGGCGCGGACCTCGTAGACGTCGTCGTAGAGTTCGTCTTCGATGCGCATCGTGCGGTTCTCGAAGAGCGGGCGCAGCGCCGCCAATGCCGGCACTGTCTCGATCAGCTCGGCCAAGTCGGACAGCAGAGGGCGCGAAGGACGTTGGGTGGCAACCTTGTTCACGGCGTCCAGAATGCGCGCGCCAGGAGAAATCCGCGGGTCGACTTCGGTGCGTAGAGGCGAACGCCAAGCCAACTCGGGTGCTATTCCACCTGGGTGGGGCAGGCCTCGACGGGCACGAGGATGTTGATGACCCCGGATTTCTCGAACTCGAAGAACACCTCGACGCCCTCACCGGTCCGCGTGGATTCGTCGAGGTCCTGCACCACCGCCTCCAGCCGGGGTGCGCCCTGGACGTCTCTGCTGACCGCGACGGTCTCCTCGGGCGGGATGTCGACGGGAAGCGGGGGTTCGAACCGGATGTCCGCGGCCGCGGGAGCGGTCACCGACAGCAGCCGCTCGGTCTCGGTGATGCGGGTATTGGTCGCGGTGAACCGCAGTACCCCGCTGTCACCGGCCTGGATTTCGCACGACTCCACGTAAGTGGGGACGAGATAGGCGCTGTCGACCGAGGTCTCCAGCTCCGAGGGCGCGTCTGCGCCGCGGTCGGAGGACCCCATCACGGCATCGAGGCATCCGCTGAGCGGCAGCGCCAGCGTTGCGGCCGCGCAGGTGGCGAGGACTCTTCTCCGTCGGGGTGCAGTAGCCATTGTCGTGGTCCTACCCGCTTTAGGCCTGGTCAAACGTGTGCCGTTTCGGATCGGGTGCTCCGGGTAGCCGTGTGCGCGTGACTTCAGCGGTGATGCGGGCGTTGACGGTGCGGCCCGGCGACGCGGACTCCCTGGCGGTGACCGAGGTGGACGAACCCTCGCGCGGCACCGGCGAGTTGCTCGTCGACGGGCTCGCACTGGGGGTGTGCGGAACCGACCGGGAGATCGCCCACGGGTCCTACGGATGGGCGCCGCCGAACCGGGACCGGTTGGTGATCGGGCATGAATCACTGGGCCGCGTCCTGGAAAGCCCGCAAGCCGGCGACTTCAGCCGCGGCGACATCGTCGTCGGCGTGGTGCGCCGCCCCGACCCCGTCCCGTGCGGCGCCTGCGCGATCGGAGAGTTCGACATGTGCCGCAACGGTCGCTACACCGAGCGCGGCATCAAGGAGATCGACGGCTACGGCAGTCAGCGCTGGACGGTGTCCGTCGACTACGCGGTGAAACTCGATCCCGGCCTCGCCGACCTGGGCGTGCTGATGGAGCCCACCACGGTGGTCGCGAAAGCCTGGGAACAGATAGTCCGCATCGGCGAGCGCAGCTGGTTCGATCCGAAACGGGTCCTGGTCACCGGTGCCGGGCCGATCGGTCTGCTGGCCGCGATGCTGGGCGCCCAACGCGGACTCGATGTCCATGTGCTCGACCGGGTCACCGACGGCGCCAAACCCGCACTGGCGCGGTCCCTGGGCGCGACCTACCACACCGACTCCGTCGATGCCGTCACCAAGCGCCTGGCACCCGACGTGGTCATCGAGGCGGCCGGCGCCAGCAGCGTCGTCATCGACGCGATGACGAACACCGCCGAGTACGGCATCGTCTGTCTGACCGGGGTGTCGCCCCGAGGCCGCACGGTGCAGATCGACGCCGGCGGGCTCAACCGCGAGATCGTCTTGGAGAACGACGCCGTGGTGGGTTCGGTGAACGCGAACCTGCGCCACTACCGCGCCGCCGCCGACGCCCTGGGCAAGGCCGACCGGGACTGGCTGGCCGGTCTGATCACCCGCCGGGTTCCGCTGGCGCGCGCCGCCGAGGCCTTCCGGCCGTCCGAGGGCCACGACGACATCAAGGTCGTCATCGACCTGCAGGCGGCCGCGTGAGCCGCATCGAGGACTACGCGCTGCTGGGTGATCTGCAGACCGCCGCGCTGGTGGGCTGTGACGGCGCCATCGACTGGCTGTCGCTGCCGCGATTCGACTCCCCGGCCTGTTTCGCCGCGCTGCTCGACGACCGCGAAGCAGGACGCTGGCAGATCGCACCCGCCGGCGGCGGGCGCGCGACGCGCCGCGGCTACCGGGGTGACACGTTGATCCTCGAAACCGAGTGGGACACCGGGGAAGGCACGGTGCGCCTCATCGACTTCATGCCACCTCGTGGTACCGAGCCCGACATCGTGCGCATCGTCGAAGGTGTCGCCGGGAGGGTGCCGATGCACATGGACCTGCGACTGCGCTTCGACTACGGCCATGTCGTGCCGTGGGTCCGCCGTCACGACGACGATCTGGTCGCGGTCGCCGGCCCTGACTCGACCTGGTTGCGCACGCCGGTACCGCTGCGCGGTGAGGATCTCGCCACCGTCGCCGATTTCGACGTCGAAGCAGGACAACGAATCCCCTTCGTCCTGGCCTATGCCGAATCCCATCACCCCAAGCCCCGCCTCGTCGATGCCGAGCAGTCCCTGGCCGCGACGGAGAATTTCTGGACGAGGTGGATGGCGCACTGCGACTACACCGGGCCGTGGGAGGCCGAAGTCCGCCGGTCGCTGCTGCTGCTCAAAGCACTGACCTACGCGCCCACCGGCGGGATCGTCGCAGCCGCGACGACGTCACTTCCGGAAGACCTCGGCGGGTCGCGCAACTGGGACTACCGTTACTGCTGGCTGCGTGATGCGACGTTCACCCTGCAGGCGCTGCTGGGCACCGGGTACGTCGCCGAAGCCCGCCAGTGGCGCGAGTGGCTCGTGCGGGCCGTCGCCGGTGATCCCGCGACATTGCAGATCATGTACGGCCTCGACGGCAGTCGCCGGCTACCCGAGCAAGACCTGACCTGGCTGCGGGGCTACGAGAATTCGCGACCGGTCAGAATCGGCAACGCCGCGGCGGGCCAGTTCCAGCTCGACGTGTGGGGCGAGGTGCTCGACGGCCTGCACCTTGCCCGTGACGCCGGCATCCCGACCGACGACACGGCCTGGGATGTGCAACTGGCCCTGCTGGACTTTCTGGAGGGCAACTGGCAGCAGCCCGACAACAGTCTCTGGGAGGTCCGCGGTCCTCGACGGCAATTCGTACATTCCAAGGTCATGGCCTGGGCCGGGGTGGACCGTGCGGTGCGCTCGGTGGAGAATCACGGGCTCCCCGGACCCGTCGAGCGGTGGCGGGCGCTGCGCGACCGCATCCACGCCGATGTGTGTACGCATGGTTTTGACGCGCAACGCAATACGTTCACGCAGTACTACGGTTCGACGAGCCTGGACGCGTCGCTGTTGCTGATTCCGCGGACCGGCTTTCTGCCCTGGGACGACCCCCGGGTGGTCGGCACCGTCGATGCGGTGCAGCGGGACCTCACCGTCGACGGCGGTTTTCTGCTGCGTTACCGAACCGAGCACGGCGTCGACGGTCTACCCGGCGGTGAAGGCGCATTCCTGGCCTGCACCTTCTGGCTGGCCGATGCGCTGTTCGGCATCGGCCGCGTCGCGGAGGCGCGGGATCTCTTCGAGCGTTTGCTGGCCCTGCGCAACGATGTGGGCATGCTCAGCGAGGAGTACGACCCGGTCACGGCGCGGCACGTGGGGAACACCCCGCAGGCCTTCAGCCTGGTGGGCCTGATCAACACCGCCAGGGAGCTCTCGGGCACGCACACCGAGACCTCGGGTGCCTCCGGTCAACGTGCGGTACGCGACGGGACACAATGAGGCATGGACTTCTACTCGGCCTACCAGCACGGCTTCGTCCGGGTCGCGGCCTGCACCCAGCACACCGCGCTGGCTGACCCCGCCGCCAACGCGGAATCGGTGCTGGCCACCGCCCGCGACTGCGACGCCGACAGCGTCGCGGTGGCGGTCTTTCCCGAGCTGACGCTGTCGGGCTACTCGATCGACGACATCCTCATGCAGGACGCCCTGTTGGAGGCCGTGCACGAGGCGCTGCTCGAGGTCGTCGCCGGTTCGGCAACCCTGATGCCGGTGCTGGTGGTCGGTGCACCGCTGCGGTTCGGGCACCGCATCTACAACACGGCGGTCGTCATCCATCGGGGCCGGGTCCTCGGCGTGGTGCCCAAGTCCTACCTGCCCACCTACCGGGAGTTCTACGAGAAACGTCAGATGGCTGCCGGCGACGACGTTCAGGGCGTCATCCGCATCGGCGACGTCGACGCTCCGTTCGGCGCCGACCTGTTGTTCGCCGCCACCGACGTTCCCGGCTTCGTGCTGCATGTCGAGATCTGTGAGGACATGTTCGTCCCGGTTCCGCCGAGCGCGCTGGCCGCGTTGGCCGGGGCGACCGTGCTGGCCAACCTGTCGGGCAGCCCGATCACGATCGGGCGGGCCGAGGACCGCTCACTGCTGGCGCGGTCGGCGTCGGGCCGGTGCCTGGCGGCCTACGTGTACGCCGCCGCCGGCGAGGGTGAGTCCAGCACCGACCTCGCCTGGGACGGCCAGACGATGATCTGGGAGAACGGTCGCTGTCTGGCCTCCTCGGAACGGTTTCCCGACGGGCCCCGCCGTTCGGTGGCCGACGTCGACCTGGAACTGCTGCGCAACGAACGGCTGCGGATGGGCACCTTCGACGACAATCGGGTGCACCACGAGATCTCCGACGACGACTACCGGCGGGTGGAGTTCCTGCTCGACCCGCCGCCCGGCGACATCGGATTGCGCCGCAGCGTCGAACGTTTCCCGTTCGTACCGTCCGATCCCGCACGGCTGGAACAGGATTGCTACGAGGGCTACAACATTCAGGTGTCCGGGCTGGAGCAGCGGCTGCGTGCGCTGGGTGCGCCCAAGATCGTCATCGGGGTCTCGGGCGGGCTGGACTCGACGCACGCCCTGATCGTCGCGGCGCGCGCGATGGACCGGTTGCAGCGCCCGCGCAGCGACATTCTGGCGTTCACGCTGCCCGGTTTTGCGACCGGCGACCGCACGAAAAGCAATGCCGTCGCGTTGTGCGACGCGCTCGGGGTGACCTTCAGCGAGATCGACATCCGACCGAGCGCCGAGCTGATGCTCAGCGAGATGGGTCATCCGTTCGCGCTGGGGGAGAAGGACCCGGCCAAGATCTACGACGTCACGTTCGAGAACGTGCAGGCCGGTCTGCGCACCGACTACCTGTTCCGGCTGGCCAACCAACGCGGCGGCATCGTGCTGGGCACCGGTGATCTCTCGGAGATCGCGCTGGGCTGGTCCACCTACGGTGTGGGCGACCAGATGTCGCACTACAACGTCAACTCGGGTGTGCCGAAGACACTGATCCAGCATCTGATCCGGTGGGTGATCTCGGCCCAGCAGTTCGGGCCGACCGACGATCCGATCAATGTGGCCCTGCAATCGGTGCTGGACACCGAGATCACCCCCGAGCTCGTTCCGGCCGGCGAGGACGAGGAGGTCCAGAGCACCGAGGCCAAGATCGGCCCCTATGCGTTGCAGGACTTTTCGCTGTTCCAGGTGTTGCGCTACGGCTTCCGTCCGTCCAAGGTGGCGTTCCTGGCGTGGCACGCGTGGCACGACGCGGCGGCCGGTTCGTGGCCGCCCGGCTTCCCCGAGGACGACCGGCCGGAGTACAGCCTCGCCGAGATCCGTCGCTGGCTGACCGTGTTCGCGCAGCGGTTCTATTCGTTCTCACAGTTCAAGCGCTCGGCGATTCCCAACGGCCCCAAGGTGTCGGCGGGGGGGTCGTTGTCTCCGCGCGGGGACTGGCGGGCGCCGTCGGACATGTCGGCGCGGACCTGGCTCGACGAGATCGAACGGTCGATCCCGGCGGACTGACGTCAGCCGACCACCAGCGCCAGCGTTCCCAGCGCGGTGGAGCGGTGTGGCACCGCACTGAGTTCGGCGAGACGGGTGACCGCGCGAGCGATCCCGGCGGCGAGGTCGTCGACGTCCGGAGCGTGGTCGTAGTCGGCCAGGATGCCGAATGCCAGGTGATCGGCGTAGCTCAGGATGGCCACGGCGGTGCGCAGCTGGGCGCCCAGCGGCGGGATCGGTGCCAGCCGCACGACTTCGCGGCCCATGATCTGCAGCCGGTGCCGTGGCCCGGGCACGTTGGTGGCCAGGGTCACGACCCCGCGCTGCGGCAGCCGGCTGAACGCGCGTACCGTCCAGGCGCTCATCGCGAACGGGATCAGGTTGGCCGCCGAGACGAAGATGCTCGACGCCTCGCGTTGACCGCTCTTCTTGGCGGTGGTCAGCCGGCGGTGCACGGTCTGGAGTTGCTGCAGCGGATCGGGCAGGTCCACCGGAAGGTAGGGCAGCATCGCCGCGACCCGGTTGTCGGGATCCCCGGCGCGCGGGTCTGCCGCCGACCCGCGCAGCGACACCGGCACCAGCGTGCGCAGCGAGGTGCGCCTGGGTGTCTCGCCACGGTTGATCAGCATCGACCGGAAGCTGTCGGTGATCGCGGCCAGCGCAACGTCGTTGACGGTGACACCGAACCTTTCGCACACCTTGTCGACGTCGGCCATCGACACCTCGGCCAGCGCGAACCGTCGCATGTCGCTGACGGGGCCGTTGAGGGTCGATGCCGCAGGCCGGATGAGCCCGCCGGCGATCTCGGCGGCGCCGTGCACCGCCTGCACGGCAACGTTGGCCACTTCGGTCGAGGTGCGCCACGCGGAGCTCATCCATCGCAGGGGGTTCAGTGACAACGACGGGGGGCCGGCCGGTGTCGCAGTGGTAGCGCTGACCACCTGCAGGCCGGCCGCCTCGTCGAAGAGGCGGCCCAGCATCCGGGCGGCGGACACCCCGTCGGCCATGCAGTGGTGGATCTTTGTCAGGACCGCCCATCGATTCTGTGCCAGGCCCTCGATGACCCAGGACTCCCACAGCGGGCGGTTGCGGTCCAGTCGGTGACCCATGATGTCGGCGGTCAGGCGGTGCAGCGCAGCGTCGTCGCCGGGGCGCGGGACGGCTACCCGGTGCACGTGATGGGTGATGTCGAACGCGGGGTCGTCGACCCATTCGGGGGCGCTGAGGTCCCAGGGCCGGGTGCGGAGCACCTGCCGTAGGCGCGGCTCGGCAGTGATGCGGTCGGCGATGAGCCCGATCAGCGCGTCGAAGTCCGGAGCCGGACCCGTCAACACCGCGATGCCGCCGATGGCCATGCTGATGTGGGGGTCGGCGTCCTCGACTTCGAGGAAGCCCGCGTCGAGCGCGCTGAGGTGTTCCATGCCGCCACACTGCGCGCTGACGCGTTCTTGGGGCAGGGCCGGAAGTCCTCAGTTGGCGCAGCACGGGTCGCCGCGCCAGGCCTCAATGCCCTCCCGCACCGCCAGCGCAGCGATGCCGAGCGCGGCCACCGGATCGGCCCACGTCCAGCCCAGCACACTGTGCAGGACCAAGCCGGCCAGCAGCACCGCCGACAGGTAGGCGCACAGCAGCGTCTGTTTGGAGTCGGCGACCGCCGAGCGCGAATTGAGTTCGCGTCCGGCGCGACGCTGGGTCAACGACAGCGCCGGCATGATGACCAGGCTCGCCGCGGCCAGCGCGATCCCGATCTTCGTCGGCTGGGGTTCACCGATGCCGGCCAGAGACAGAGCCGCATCGACACTGACGTAGGCCGCCAGCGCGAAGAACGAGAACGCGATGAAACGCAGCGCGGCTTTCTCGCGGGTCTCGGGGTCGCGCGCGGAGAACTGCCACGCCACGGCGGCGGCCGAGGCCACCTCGACGGTCGAGTCGAGTCCGAACCCGACCAGAGCCGACGAGGACACCCGGGCGCCCTCGGCCAGCGCGATGACGGCCTCGACGACGTTGTAGCTGATCGTGGCGGCGACGAGCAGACGGACCCGGCGGGTCAGCACCGCCCGCCGGGTGGGGGTGGGTCCCGTCATCAGCAACAGTCCTGGTCCTCGGCGGCGGGGCAGCAGGCGGGATCGACGACCAGCACGATTCCGAGTAGTTCGTCGAGGGCGTGGGCGATTCGCGGGTCGGAGAGCTCGTAGCGGGTGCGCCGGCCCTCCGGGCAGGCGCTGACGAGCCCGCAGCCGCGCAGGCAGGCCAGGTGATTCGACAGGATCTGGCGAGAGACTCCGATGCGTTCGGCAAGTTCGGACGGGTAGCCCGGCCCCTCGCGCAACAGGAGCAGGATCTCGGTCCGGGTGGGGTCTGACAGGGCAGATCCGAACCGCGAAAGAGCGCCGATACCCAATGCGGTCTGCATGGGGACCGACTGTACAGGCTGATATGAATTCAGCGCAATCTGAACTATCGGGGTCAGAGGCGGTCGTCGACTCGCAGATCAGGATGTACCCAGTTCGGTGACCGGCGCTCCTTGAACGACCGGAACCCTTCGGCCGCCTCCGAGGACGAGAAGCTGGCCTGCATGCCGATGCGATCGAACAGTCCGAGGTAGTTGTCCAGGCTGGACTTCACCACGCTGCGGGCTCCGGGCGCGGTCCGCGCGCACTGACCCAGCACCTCACGCGCCGCGTCGAGCAGATCGTCGTGCGCAACGACACGGGCGACCAGGCCCCACTCGTGCGCCTCGGCCGCGGTCAACGTGCGGCCGGTGAACATCAGATCCCGGGTCCGGACCGGGCCGATCAGCCGGGCCAGCATCTGGCTGTAGTACGTGTCGGCGATGCCACGCAGCAGCTCGGGAACCCGGAACGTAGCGCGGTCGCTGACCACGGCCATATCGCTGCACAACGCGATCTGCATGCCGCCGCCCTGGCACAGCCCGTTGACCGCCGACACCACCGGCTTCACGGACTGCCGCAGCGTTTCGAACGGCGTCACGTCCATCCCCAGCGCCGAGCCGAACGTCAGCCAGTTGTCCGAGCCGTCGCCACCGCCCATGTCACCGCCGGGAGCGAACACGTCGCCGGCTCCGGTGATCAGTAGGCCGGCCAGCTCCGGGTCGGCGTCGACGTGGCGCACGGCGTAGCGGATGCCGAAGTACATCGCCGGCGTCATGGCGTTGCGGGCCTGAGGCCGGTCGAGCGTGCACACCGCGAAGGGTCCCTCCCGGGTGAACCTCAGATACGGAGTGCCGAGCCAGTCGCCGTCGGGTGGCCGCGGTGTGGTCGTCATCGGCAGGCTCCTTCGGTCATTGCTCGACGGCGTCGTCGATGGCCTCAGCGTAGGGCGCGCAGTCGCCCGCACCCGGCACCAGCGTCGCCAGCGCCCCGGCCGCACACGCACGTCGCAACGCGGTGTGCAGACCGTCGGACCACGCCGCGGCGAGCGCCCCGGCGAACACGTCACCGGCACCGGTCGTGTCGACCGCCTCCACCGCGGGGGCGGGCACATCGAACCGCCCGCCCTCACCGTGATGCGCCGCTCCGCGGGCACCGCGGGTGACGATCAGATGCGCGACTGCGCCGTCATCCCATGCTCGAGCCTCGGTCTCGTTGACCACCACGACATCGGCGAGCCCGGCCAGCCGGCGAACCTCTGGTCCGGCGGGGGAGGCGTTGACGATGACGGTCGCGCCCGCATCACGCGCGGTGCGCGCGGCCGCCCGGGCCGTGTCGATCGGGATCTCCAGGGACAGCAGCACCACGTCGGCGTCGGCGATCACCGCGCGAAGTGCCCCTGAGGCCAGCGTCAGATGAGCATTGGCGCCGGGGGCGACGACGATGCAGTTCTCTGCGTGGGCGTCGACGAGGATCACGGCCGAGCCGCTGGGTCCGGGAACCGTGACCAGACCGGCCAATCCCACGTCGTTGGCGCTGAGGTGGGCGCGCAGCTGATCGGCGGCGGCGTCGGTGCCCACCGCCGCGACCAGCTGCACCGAGGCGCCTGCGCGCGCGGCGGCGACCGCCTGGTTGCCGCCCTTGCCGCCCGGTGCCCACGACGTTGTCGCGGCCAACACCGTCTGGCCCGGTTGCGGCAACGCGTCGACGGCGAAGGTGTGATCGACGTTGACACTGCCGACCACACACACCCGCGCAGGCATGGCGCTCACGCTAGCTCCTCGGGCGAGACGGCGCGGGCAGGTCCGATAAGCTGGGCTAATGGTTCTGCCCGCTCCTTCACGCGGCGACGTCGCCGACGACCTGCGTGCGCAGGTGCACGACGCCGCCCGCCGGGCGCGTAGCGCCGCCCGGGCCTTGGCGACCCTGAGCACGGACACCAAGAACCACGCGCTGCGCACCGCCGCCGACTACGTGCTGATGAACACGCGCACGATCATCGAGGCGAACGAACGCGACCTGGAGGCCGCGCGCAACGCCGGCACGCCGGCGGCGATGCTGGACCGACTGGCCCTCGACCCGGCCCGTATCGAAGGCATCGCCGACGGGCTGCGTCAGGTCGCCGGCCTTCCGGATCCGGTCGGGGAGGTGCTGCGGGGCCGCACCCTGCCCAACGGGCTGCAGCTGCGCCAACAGCGGGTGCCGCTCGGGGTCGTCGGCATCGTCTACGAAGGCCGGCCCAACGTCACCGTCGACGCGTTCGGGCTGACGCTCAAGAGCGGCAATGCCGTGCTGCTGCGCGGAAGCTCCTCGGCGGCCCAATCCAACAGCGCGTTGGTCGATGCGTTGCGCGCGGCGCTGGTGACCGACGGCCTGGACTGCGAGAGTGTCCAGCTGCTGCCCAGCTCAGACCGCGCCAGCGTCACCCACCTGATCCAGGCGCGCGGCCTCGTTGACGTGGTGATCCCGCGCGGCGGCGCCGGACTGATCGACGCCGTCGTGCGCGATGCCCAGGTCCCCACCATCGAGACCGGTGTCGGCAACTGTCACGTCTACGTGCACGCCTCCGCCGACCTCGACATGGCCGAGGCCATCCTGCTCAACGCCAAGACGCGGCGGCCCAGCGTGTGCAATGCCGCCGAGTCGCTGCTGGTCGACGCCGCGATCGCCGACGTCGCGGTGCCCCGCCTGACCGGTGCGCTGCAGGCGGCAGGGGTCACGGTGCACACCGACCCCTCCGACGCCGAACTGCGCGCCGAGTTCCTGTCGATGGACATCGCGCTGGCCGTCGTCGACGGTGTCGACGGTGCCGTCGAGCACATCAACGAATACGGCACCGGTCACACCGAGGCCATCGTCACCACAGACCTGGCCGCTGCGCAGCGGTTCACCGAACGGGTGGACGCCGCGGCGGTCATGGTGAACGCGTCGACCGCGTTCACCGACGGGGAACAGTTCGGTTTCGGCGCCGAGATCGGCATCTCCACCCAGAAGTTGCACGCCCGAGGACCCATGGGTCTGCCCGAATTGACGTCGACCAAGTGGATCGTGTGGGGAGACGGCCACACGCGTCCGGCCTGAGTCAGGAGAGATCATCCAGTGAGCGTCCCCGCACGCCCCGCACCGCTGTTCGCCGACATCGACGATGTCGCCCGGCGGCTGGCCGAAACCGGGTACCTGCCCGACACCGCGACCGCCACCGCGGTGTTCCTGGCCGACCGCCTGGGCAAGCCGCTTCTGGTCGAAGGTCCGGCCGGTGTCGGCAAGACCGAGTTGGCCCGCGCCGTGGCCCAGGCGACGGGTTCGGGACTGGTGCGGCTGCAGTGCTACGAGGGTGTCGACGAGGCGCGCGCGCTCTACGAGTGGAACCACGCCAAGCAGATCCTGCGCATCCAGACCGGCAACCAGGGCGGTCAGGGCGACTGGGACCAGACCAAGATGGACGTGTTCTCCGAGGAGTTCCTGCTCAGCCGTCCTCTGCTGACCGCGATCCGGCGCACCGACCCCACTGTGCTGCTGATCGACGAAACCGACAAGGCCGACATCGAGATCGAAGGCCTGCTGCTGGAGGTACTGTCCGATTTCGCGGTCACGGTGCCCGAGCTCGGCACCATCGTCGCCGAACGCAAGCCGCTGGTGGTGCTGACCTCCAACGCGACCCGGGAGCTGTCCGAGGCGCTCAAGCGGCGGTGCCTGTTCCTGCACATCGACTTTCCCGACGCCGACCTCGAGCGGCGCATCCTGCTGTCGCGGGTGCCCGAGCTGCCCGAGCGCATCGCCGACGAGTTGGTCCGGATCATCGGGGTGCTGCGCGGCATGGCGCTCAAGAAGGTGCCCTCGGTGGCCGAGACCATCGACTGGGGCCGCACCGTGCTGGCGCTGGGTCTGGACACCATCGACGACGAGATGATCGCCGCCACGCTCGGTGTCGTGCTCAAGCACCAGTCCGATCAGGTCAAGGCTGCCGGGGAGCTGAGGCTCAACTGATGGCACCCCGACGCACCCGACCCCCGCAACCCCTGGCGCCGCACGGCATCCCGGGGCATCTGGTCGAGTTCGTCGAGGCGTTGCGCAGGCAGGGGATCTCGGTGGGCCCGTCCGAGACGGTCGACGCCGGGCAGGTGATGGCCACCCTCGGGCTGGGGAATCGGGAGGTGCTGCGCGAAGGTCTGGCGTGCGCGGTGCTGCGCCGACCCGATCACCGCGACACCTACGACGTGCTGTTCGACCTGTACTTCCCGGCCGCGTTGGGCGCCAAGACCGTGCTCTCCGACGAGGACACCGAGGAGGGCCTGCCGCCCGAGGACATCGAGGCGCTGCGCAGCGCGCTGGTCGACATGCTGGCCGACAACGACGACGTGGCCGACCTCGACGAACGACTGGCCGCGATGATCGCGCAGATCGTCGAGGCCTACGGCCGGTACAACTCCAGCCGCGGCCCGTCGTACTCGTCCTATCAGGCCCTCAAGTCGATGAGCCTCGACGACCTGGAGGGCCGGCTGCTGGCCGGTCTGCTCGCCCCCTACGGCGAGGAACCCACCCCGACCCAGGAACAGATCGCCAAGGCGCTGGCCGCGCAGCGCATCGCGCAGCTGCGCAGAATGGTCGAGGCCGAGACCAAGCGACGCACCGCCGAGCAGCTGGGCCGCGAACACGTCCAGACCTACGGTGTCCCGCAACTGGCCGAAAACGTCGAGTTCCTGCGTGCCTCCGGCGAACAACTCCGCCAGATGCGCCGCGTGGTGGCACCGCTGGCCCGCACCTTGGCCACCCGGCTGGCCGCCCGGCGGCGCCGCTCCCGGGCCGGGGAGATCGATCTGCGCAAGACGCTGCGCAAGTCGATGTCCACCGGCGGGGTGCCGATCGACGTCGTGCTGAAGAAACCCCACCCGGCCCGCCCGGAACTGGTCGTGCTGTGCGACGTGTCCGGCTCGGTCGCCGGGTTCAGCCATTTCACCCTGTTGCTGGTGCACGCGCTGCGCCAGCAGTTCTCCCGGGTGCGGATCTTCGCCTTCATCGACACCACCGACGAGGTGACCGAGCTGTTCGGCCCCGACGCCGACCTCGCGGTCGCGGTGCAGCGCATCACCCGGGAGGCAGGGGTCTACACCCGCGACGGCCACTCCGACTACGGGCACGCGTTCGTGTCGTTTCTCAACGACTTCCCGAACGTGCTCTCGCCGCGCAGCTCGCTGCTGGTGCTCGGGGACGGCCGCAACAACTACCGCAACCCCGAAACGGAGTTGCTTTCACACATGGTCAACGCCAGCAGGCATGCGCACTGGCTCAATCCCGAACCGCGCCACCTGTGGGGCAGCGGCGACTCGGCGGTCCCGCGCTACGAAGACGTCATCACGATGCACGAATGCCGGTCGGCCAAACAGCTGGCATCGGTCATCGACGCTCTACTGCCCGTCTGAACCCACAGCTGTTTTTCAGCTGACGCTGCCGTTTATTCGTCGGTCACGCGGCTACGCTGCAGAGATGCCCGCAGGCACACCGCTGTATCTGCTGCTCGCAGCCGAGGTGCGGGACCGGATCGCGACCGAGCAGCTCGCTCCGCACACCGCGGTGCCGTCCGAACGTGAACTCGCCGAACTGCACGGCGTCAGCCGGATGACCGCACGACAAGCCCTCGCCCTGCTGGAGAGCGAAGGGCTGGTGTACCGCAATCCGCCGCGCGGCACGTTCGTCGCCGAACCCCGCGTCCGGTTCCACATCGGCAGCTTCTCCGAAGAGGTCGCCCGGATGGGGCGGCGACCTGCCGCCCAACAGCTGGGTGCCGACCTTCAACAGGTCACTCCCGCGGTCGGGCACGCAATGGGACTGACCGACGACGCGTGGGTGCACGTGTTCCACCGGCTGAGAACCGTCGACGACGTCCCGTTCGCGCTGGAGACCACCTATCTGCCCGCCGAGCTGACTCCGGGCATCCTCGATGAGTCCGAACAGGGATCGCTGTGGGAGGCGCTGCGGTCGCGGTACGGCGTGCAGCTGGCCCGCTCGACAGCGGTGCTGGAGTCCATCGTGCTGGACGACGCCACCAGCATGCGGCTCGGTGTGCGCGCCGGCGCGGCCGGGACTCTGCTGATCCGGCGCACCGAGGACGTCACCGGCCGGTGCGTGGAGTACGGCCGCGACATCTACCGCGCCGACCGGGTCGCATTCGAGGTCTGCGAGTCGATCGGCTCGCTGTTCTCGGTCTGAGCTGTCCGGCTCCGCCCTTTTCGGTCCCGTAAGCTCGCTAGTCGTGCAGGCAGGCGGCCGACGGCAGAGAAGGCTGGGCGTGATGGGTGGGACGTTCGATCCCATCCACAACGGCCACCTCGTCGCGGCCAGTGAGGTCGCTGACCTGTTCGACCTCGACGAGGTGCTGTTCGTGCCGACCGGGCAACCGTGGCAGAAGCGCAGCCGACCGGTCACCGCCGCCGAGGACCGCTATCTGATGACCGTCATCGCCACCGCGTCCAACCCCCGGTTCTCCGTCAGCCGGGTCGACATCGACCGCGGCGGACCGACCTACACCAAGGACACGCTGCGTGACCTGCGCCGGGCCAACCCCGACGCCGACCTGTACTTCATCACCGGCGCCGACGCGCTCGCCTCGATCCTGTCCTGGCAGAACTGGGAGGAGCTGTTCGCCCTGGCCAGTTTCATCGGTGTCAGCCGGCCCGGCTATGAACTGGACGGCAAGCACATCTCGGCCGCGATGGCCGAACTGCCGGACGACGCCCTGCACCTCGTCGAGGTCCCCGCGCTGGCCATCTCGTCGACGGACTGCCGGGTCCGCGCCGAGCGGGCCAGGCCCATCTGGTATCTCGTCCCCGACGGGGTGGTGCAGTACGTCGCCAAACGCAACCTCTACGTCAAAACCGAAGGAGATCGCCCCTGACCGCCTCAGCTGAAGCCCTCGACATGGCCACCGTCGCCGCCCGCGCGGCCGCCGCCAAGCTCGCCGACGACGTCGTCGTCATCGACGTCTCCGACGAGCTCGTCATCACCGACTGTTTCGTCATCGCCTCGGCGTCCAACGAACGCCAGGTCAACGCCATCGTCGACGAGGTCGAAGAGAAGATGCGCCTGGCCGGGCACAAACCCGCGCGCCGCGAAGGCACCCGGGAAGGACGCTGGACCCTGCTCGACTACGTCGACATCGTCGTCCACATCCAGCACCAGGACGAGCGCAACTTCTATGCGCTCGACCGGCTGTGGCGGGACTGCCCGACGGTGCCGGTGGACCTCGACGAGGCCGCCGGCGCTGCCGACACCACGGAGGACCGGGGATGAGGGTCCGTCGACTCGTCATGCTCCGCCACGGGCAGACCGAGTGGAACGCCGGCAGCCGCATGCAGGGCCAGATCGACACCGACCTGACCGACCTCGGTCGCCAGCAGGCCGACGCGGCCGCCGAACTGCTCGCCAAGCGACAACCGTTGCTGATCGTCTCCTCGGATCTGCGCCGCGCACTCGACACCGCCGTCGCCCTCGGCGACCGCAGCGGCCAGCCCGTCAGCATCGACACCCGGCTGCGGGAAACCCATCTGGGCGACTGGCAGGGCATGACCCACGTGGAGGTCGACGACGTCTCGCCCGGGGCGAGGCTGGCCTGGCGTGACGATGCGCGATGGGCCCCGCACGGCGGCGAGAGCCGCGTCGACGTGGCCGACCGCAGCGTGCCGCTGGTGCGTGAGCTGGTCGCGCAGCAAGTGGCCTGGGGGGTCGAGGACCCCGACCGGCCGGTGGTACTGGTGGCGCACGGCGGGCTGATCGCCGCGCTGACCGGTGCGCTGCTGGGCCTGCCGGTGGACAACTGGCCGGTGCTCGGCGGCATGGGGAATGCGAGCTGGGTACAGCTGGCCGGGCACACCCGCGCCGACGGGGACCCGGCGTCCTACGACGACATCCGATGGCGTCTGGACGTGTGGAACGCCTCGGCGCAGGTCGCCAGCGATGTGCTCTGAGCGCGCCAGGACGCTGCTGGTCTTCTGTGACTCGCTGTCGTACTACGGTCCCACCGGCGGGCTGCCCTCCGACGACCCGCGCATCTGGCCCAACATCGTGGCCGACCAGCTGGGTTGGCGGCTGGAGCTCATCGGCCGGATCGGCTGGACCAGCCGTGACGTCTGGTGGGCCGCCACCCAGGACCCGCGCTCGTGGGCGGCGCTGCCCAGCGCCGGCGCGGTGATCTTCGCGACCTCGGGAATGGATTCGCTGCCGTCGCCCCTGCCGACCGCACTGCGTGAGATGATCCGCTATGTACGGCCGCCGTGGCTGCGCCGCTGGGTGCGCGACGGCTACGGCTGGGCACAGCCCCGGCTGTCCCCGGTCGCCCGGGCCGCCCTGCCGCCGCACCTGACCGTCGAGTACCTCGAAATGACCAGGGCGGCAATCGACTTCAACCGACCCGGAATGCCGATGGTCGCCTCGTTGCCGTCGGTGCACATCGCCGACACCTACGGCCGGGCCCACCACGGCCGCCCCGGCACCGTCGCGGCCCTCACCCGGTGGGCCGCCGAGCGCCGAGTGCCGCTGGTCGATCTCAAGGCCGCCGTTGCCGAGCACGTGCTCGGCGGCCGCGGCAACCCCGACGGCATCCACTGGAACTTCGAAGCGCACCAGGCAGTGGCCGAGCTGATGGTCAAAGGACTCGCCGAAGCTGGTGTCCACGTGGCGGATTCGCGCGGCTGACCATGTCGGTGGTGGTGGTCAGCGACTCGTCCTCGCGGTTGGGGGCCGACGAACGCAAACAGTGGAACATCCGCGAAGTCCCATTGCACGTGCTGGTCGAGGACCAGGACCTGCGCGACGGTGTCGACGAGATTCCCTACGACATCCACGACCGGGCCAAGGTCACCACCGCGGGGGCGACTCCGGCCGAGCTGACCGAGACCTACCGTCAGGCGCTGGCCGACAGCGGCGGCGACGGGGTGGTCGCCGTGCATCTGTCGTCGGCACTGTCGAGCACCTACAGCGCCGCGGTCAGCGCGTCGCGGGAATTCGGTGCCGCGGTGCGGGTCGTCAACTCCCGGTCGGCGGCGATGGGAGTGGGGTTCGTCGCGAAGGCGGCCGCCCGCAGCGCTGCCGCCGGTGCGGACCTGGATACCGTCGAGGATGCCGCGCGGGCGGCGTTGACCCGCACCCATGTCTTCCTGGTCGTGCACCGGCTGGACAACCTGCGCCGCAGCGGGCGGATCAAGACCGCGGCCTCCTGGCTCGGCACCGCATTGTCGCTCAAACCGCTGTTGCGTCTGGACGTCGACGGACGGCTGGTGCTGGACCAGCGCATCCGTACCGTCACCAAGGCCCATGCCGCGATGGTCGAGCGGGTCGCCGAGGTGGTGGGGGACCACGGCGCCGACGTCGTCGTCCACCACGTCGACAACCACGACGCCGCCGACGAACTCGGTGCGGCGCTGACCCGCCGACTGCCGCAGCTGTCCTCGCTCACGGTCGCCGACATGGGTCCGCTGCTGTCGGTGCATGTGGGAGCCGGGGCGGTGGGCGTCGCGGTGCACGTCGCGGCCCAGCACTGAGCACTCGCCGCGATTGTCACGGTGTCGAACGTTCAAGACGCCGGAATTCCGGTTATCCGGGCGGTAGCGTCAGCGCCACCCCGGGTGACAGGAGACGACCATGAGGCACTGCATCGTCGCAGCACTGAGCGTGATGCTGATGGCCGTCGCAGGTCTGTTCACCGCAGCACCACCCGCTCGGGCGGGCTGCTTCCCCGGAGGCGCACCCGGGGTCATCAACAAGTGCGACGGGCCGGTGCAGGCGGACGGGACGTGGCAGCGCTGCGTCGCAGTGGCCAAATACGTGCCGCGGGGGTTCAGCTCCTACCTGGTGCCGGAACGGCACTGCGATGTGATGAGCGCCGGGCGCCCCCACCCCAACCCAGAATTCGCCAACCCGCCCACGCACATCCCGGGCTGAGCGGGCCGGTCACACCGCCGAGCGTCCGGTGATGGGCGGCAGGTCGGCCAGCGTGACGATCCCCGGCGGGGCGGCGACCACAGCGGGCACCGCATTGGTCACCGGCATGGCCGTGTAGATCATGCCCAACCCCATGAAGCCGGGCTCGGTCCAGTCCTTGGGTGGTAGGCAGTGCAGCACCGTGCGCATGTTGGGCAGCCCGAACACCTGGATGACGTGTCCGTGCTCGAGCGGCTTGGGCGGGGTCACGTGGTAGCCCATGATCCAGTTGAACCCGACACTGACGATGTTGTGGTCGCCCACCCAGCCGCGGTGGTAGCCGTGCACTCCGGCGACCGTGCCCTTCGGGATCTGCATGAACCCCAGATCGCTGTCGTCGGTGGCCTCGGTGAAGGTGACGTCGAAGGTGATCCGGTCCAGGGTTGCGCCGATGGCATCGGCCATCATCGCCGCCGACTCGGCGAACACCTCGCTTTCGCGGCGCACGCTCTCGGCCAGCCCGGGGGTGTCGGGGTCCTGGGAGAACCCCATCGCGGTCTGGGTTCCCGCCGACTCGTAGGTGGAGCAGTCCACCGATTCGGTGATCCGGATCTCGTCGACCCGCTCGCACGCACCGGAGACCACCATGCCGACCAGGTTGCTCATGCCGGGGTGCGCGCCGCTGCCGAAGATCGTCGAACCACCCTTCTCGCACGCTTTCCGGATCCGCTCGAGGTCTTCGGGTGACTGCTTGCCGCCGGTGATCCAGGCCGCCGAGGAACACACGTTGACACCGGACTCCAGCAGCGCGACCAGTTCGTCGATGCTGGGCCACAACGGGTTGTAACAGCACGCGTCGGGACGCAACGAGATCAGTGCGTCGATGTCGTCGGTCGCCGTGATCCCGGTCGGCTCCGGCCACCCCGCCAGCTCGGCGGCGTCCACGCCCACCTTGTCCGCGCCGTGGGCATAGACGCCGACGAGCTCCATGTCGTCGCGTCCGATGATCGCGTGCAGCGAGCGTCGCCCGATGTTGCCTGTCGTCCACTGGATCACGCGTAACTGTCGGTCTGTCGGCATGGAATCAAGCTACCGCCTCTATGGTGGCCTGATGGGTGACACCGCACCGGTTGCCGTCGTGACCGGAGCCAGCCGCGGGGCCGGACGCGGCATCGCGACCGCACTCGCCGACCGCGGGTGGCAGGTGTACGGCACGGGCCGAACCGTCGTCGACGACCAGGGCTGGGGGACCGGAGTTCAGCTCGACCACCGGGACGACGACGCCGTCGGCAGGCTGTTCGACCGCGTCGCCGCCGAGCGCGGACGGCTGGATCTACTGGTGAACAACGCCGCCGCCATCTCTGACGACCTGGTGTCGGCCAAGCCGTTCTGGCAGAAACCGCGCGAGCTGGCCGACGTTCTCGATGTGGGTCTGCGGTCGTCGTACGTCGCGGCCTGGCACGCCGCACCGCTGCTGCTCGAGCGGCCCCGCGGCCTGATCGTGTTCACCTCGTCGCCGGGCTCGGTGTGCTACATGCACGGCCCCGCCTACGGCGCGCAGAAAGCAGGCGCCGACAAGATGGCTGCCGACATGGCAGTGGACTTCCGTGACACCACGGTGGCGACGGTGTCGATCTGGATGGGCATCCTGTTGACCGACAAGCTCCGGTCGGCGTTCGACGGCAACCCCGACGCGCTCGAACGCTTCGCCGAGCAGGCCGAGACGCCGGAGTTCACCGGCCGGGTCATCGACGCGCTGTTCAGCGATCCGGCATTGGTCGAGCTGAGCGGGCAGACGCTGATCGGCGCCGAACTCGCCGACCGCTACGGAATCACCGACAGCGGTGGACGCACGCCGCCGTCGCACCGGCAGATGCTCGGCGCGCCACGGGTGCCGAGCACCGTCGTCGTGCGTTGAGGCAGTCGTGCGCTGAGGCAGTCCTGCGCTGAGGCAGCCCTGCGTTGAGGCAGCCCTGCGTTGAGGGGGTCCCGCGTTGACGTGGTCGTGCGTTGAGGTGGTGGCGCGCCGAGCTCAGGGGCAGATCAGGCTCCAGAGTCCGCCGGCGCCGGCGCGTACCGCCATGTCGGTGACCTGGTCGTCCCAGTACCGCACCGATCCGAACTCTGCGCGCCAGGACAGCGCGGCGCGGGTGTACTCGTGCAGCCGATGCTCGCGGGTGGTGCCGATCGCGCCGAGGACCTGATGGGCGTTGCGCACCACCACCGACGCGGCATGGCCGGTGCACGAGCGCGCGGACGCCACCAGGAATTCGACGTGCCCGCCGGCCCAGTCCGCACCGACAGCGGCCGCCAGCGCCGCCTCGGTCGCCGAACGCGCCAGTGCCGCCTCCCCGGCGACGTCGGAGATGAGGTGTTGCACCGCTTGGAATTTCGCCAGCGGGCGGCCGAACTGCTCGCGGGATGTCGCATGCTCGATGCACAAGGCCAACGCCTGGTCCAGGGCCGCGCAGACCTGGATGGAGCGGACCATCGCGGACTTCAGTCGCAGCTGCGACACCAGATCCTCGGAGATCGGCGCACCCTCGAGTGCGGCGACGTCGACGGCGACGGTGTCGCGCGGTTCGCCGATCATGTTGGCGCCGGCGGTGAGCGTCATCTGGTCGGCACTGACATCGCAGACAGCGTGCCCGTCGCCGGTGGGGTGCACCACGACCATCCGCTGGGCCTGCGACGCCCACGGCACACCCGTCGCCGTGCCCCGCTCGTCGACCACCGCCACGGTGCGCACTGCGGCGTCGGTGGGCAACCCCGCCGCCTGCAACAGCCAACAGGCCAGAAGGTCATGCTCTGCCAACGGGATTCGGACCCCGTGGCGTACGGCGGCGGACAGCAGCTCGGCGGCCTCGTGCCAACCGGCCCCGCTCCCACCGGACTCCTCGGAACCGGTGAGCCGGACCAGGCCGAGGTCGTCGAGCCGGCGCCACAGGTCGGCGTCGAGCGCCACCTCGGCCGGCCGTTCCGGCGCGGCGTACTCGGCGAACACCGCATCCATCATGTCCGTCAGGGCCGGATCGACGTCAGTCATCGTCATCGCAGTCCCAATCCCCGTGCGATCACACCGTGCAGCACTTCGTTCGTGCCCCCGCGCAACGTGAAGCCGGGGCGTTGATCGACCGCCGCGGCGGCGAGCTCGGAGAATGACGCGCCGGCGGTGCCGTCGTCGTTGAGGTGGGCGAACTCGGCGATGTCGCCTTCGGTGGTGGTGCCGAGCACCTTGACGACCGCGGCGGGGACATCGGCGGGTTCGTGTCGTTCGAGGGCGCCGGCGACCGCGGAAGACATCTGGTGCAGGCCCGCGACCCGGGCCACCAACCGGCCGAGGTCGGGATCGCGCGGAATCTGCCCAGCCGCTACGTGTGCGGCGCAGGCGTCGAGCACGGCGAACGTCGACAGCACCCGCTCGGGGCCGCTGCGTTCGTAGGCCAGCTCCGACGTGACCTGCTGCCAGCCGGCGCCGATCTCCCCGAACACCATCTCGTCGGGGACGAACGCACCGTCGAGGATCACCTCGTTGAAGTGGTGGGCACCGGTCATCGAGATGATCGGCCGGATCTCGACGCCCGCTCCGCGCAGATCGACGATGAACTGGCTCAGCCCGGCGTGACGGTGTGCCGGGTCGACCGCGGCGGTGCGGGCCAGCGCGATGAACGCGTGCGCATGATGGGCCCCTGAGGTCCACACCTTGGTCCCGGTCAGCGACCAGCCACCGTCGACACGCTCGGCGCGGGTGCGCACGCTGGCCAGGTCCGAGCCCGAATCGGGTTCGCTCATCCCGATCGCGAAGAAACACTCGCCGGCGACGATCTTGGGCAGGAACTCCCTGCGCTGGTTCTCGGTGCCGTACTTCAGCAGTGACGGGACCACCTGGCGGTCGGCGAACCAGTGCGCGGCCATCGGGGCGCCGGCGGCCAGCAGCTCCTCGGTGACGACGAATCGGTCCAGAAACGACCGGCCGTGCCCGCCGTATTCGACCGGCACCGTCATGCCGAGCCAGCCCTGTGCGGCCAGCGCCGCGGTGAACTTCTCGTCCCATCCGCACAACCATCCGTCGATCGACGGGGTGAACGCGCCGGCGGCCAGCTGGTCGGCGACGAACCGACGTACCTCGTGCCGCAGGTCGGTCCCGGCTGTCGGGTCGGTTGTCGAGCGGGGTACCAATCGAGGCAGGGTCATCGCTCTCCTACGGGTTCGGTGGCGGCTTCCGGTTCGGCGGCGTCGGCGGGTTCGGGTTCGGGACCTTCGTCGGCGGTGCCGGGTTCTGCCGACGTGGCGGGCTCGATGGACCGGTCGCCCTGCTGGGACAAGGCGATCCCGAGCCCCAGGAAGAACGCGGCCGTCAATGTGCCGCCCAGATAGTGGTTCATCGGGCCGCCGGGGGAGATGAAGCTGCCGGGCGGTCCGATGATCGTGATGGTTTCGATGAGCTGCTCGACCGTGAAGATCGCGGCGCCGGTGCCGAGCCAGCGCGGGAGGCGGTCTTCGTTGGCCCACAACAGGATCGGGACCGCGACGCAGATGGCGGCGATGGTGGCGGTCGGGAGCCAGAAGAACCTGACGTCCTCGATGGCCAGGGCGGTCTCGGCGGGCACCTGGTTCGGGCGGAGCGACGCCCCGCCGGTGAACCAGATCGCCACGCACATCTGTGCCACCAGCAGCGTCGACCCGATCGTGAACAGGTGCGCGGGTGGGCCACCGAGCTGGTCGCGGGCGAAGGCGAGCAGAACTGCCAGCGCCAGGGCGGCGAAGATCAGCAGCAGCGCCTGCACGCGCAGCACACCGGGGTCGGATCCGGGCAGCGCATGCAGCACCACCACCGCCGCCGCGTAGAGCACCGCGAACGCGATACCGGCGATCATCGGGGCTCGACGGTTCATATGCGGCAATGCTAGCCACCGCCGTCCCCAAAGCCGAGTTCATCCCCAGGTTGAGCAGTGCGACGAGGTATCGCGGCGTAGGGGTCGCACGCCGGACCTAGCGTCA
Organism: Mycobacterium sp. G7A2; assembly: GCF_041902445.1. Classification (NCBI taxonomy): domain Bacteria; kingdom Bacillati; phylum Actinomycetota; class Actinomycetes; order Mycobacteriales; family Mycobacteriaceae; genus Mycobacterium; species Mycobacterium sp. G7A2. Next base: position 2,270,378 of record NZ_CP169251.1, read on the forward strand.
GCGGCATGCCGACCGAACTGCCCGCCGATCGCTTGCGCCGGCGCTTGGGCGCCGACGATTCCGACGCCACCGTGGGTGACGACGGCGAGGACGACCCCGATGCGTCCCTGACGCGGTGGCTGCCGGACTCGCCGCCCGCCGCGGGTCCCGCGGCATGGCTGGCCCGTATCCGGGCGGATCCGGGCCGCGCCGGCATCGTGGCGCTCGGCGCGGTCGGCGCGGTCGCCGTCCTGGTGACGGTGCTGACGCTGGTGGGGGACCGTTCGCCGGCGGTCGTGTCGGCCAAGCTGCCGCCCGTGGAGCCGGCGTCGTCGGCGGCCGCGATGCCGGCGCCCGAAGCCGCCGAGCCCGTCGTGGTCAGTGTCGTCGGGTTGGTGCACACCCCGGGTCTGGTCACCCTCGAGCCGGGCGCACGCATCGCTGATGCGCTCGATGCAGCCGGCGGCGCTCTCGACGGCGCCGACATGCTCGGCCTGAACATGGCCAGGAGGGTCGCCGACGGTGAACAGATCGTGGTCGGAATCGGTGCGCTCCCGGGCCAGCCGACCGAGATGGGCAGCTCGGTCGTCGCCGGCGCAGACAGCGCTGCCGGCGCCGCCGCCGCGGGCCCGCCGGCATCGGCAGCGCCGGGTGGTCCGACGGCGCCGGTCGATCTGAACACGGCCACGGTGGAGCAGCTCGACACGCTGCCGGGCATCGGTCCGGTCACCGCGGCGGCCATCGTGTCATGGCGCGACAGCAACGGCCGCTTCACCAGCGTCGATCAACTCGGCGAGGTCGACGGCATCGGCCCGGTCCGGTTGGCCAAACTGCGCGACCTCGTGCTCGTGGGATGACTCTCGTCGATCTGCGGCTGGTCCCGGCGGCGCTGACGAGCTGGGCGGTGACTGCTTCGGGTATCTGCTGGTCCTGGCGCGGTGCGCTTCTCGCGGCCGCTGCCGCGGTGGGAATCACCGCCACAACAGGGTGGTGGGCGGCGCGCCGGGACCGCCGCAGGAATCCGGACCTGCGCTCAGTCGCCGCCGGCGCTGCAGCCGTGACGATGGTGGGGTTCGGTTTCGCCGTCGCAGTGGGTCTGCGGGCCGATCATGTACGAGCCCATCCGGTGACCCAGTACTTCGGCAGATCCACCACTGTCATCGTCGCCCCGACGGAGACCCCGCGAATCCTCACCGGTGGCCGGACGATGTTCCGCGCGACGCTGCTGCAGCTGGACGGCGCTCGATCTGGTGGCCGGGTCGTGGTGTTCGCGTCGGGATCGGGGTACGCGGACCTGGTGGTCGGTCAACCCGCTGCGTTCCGCACCGGTGTCAGTCCCCCGACGAGACGTGACCTGACGGTCGCGGTGCTGGCCGCCCGAGGCCCCCCGACGCGGGGCCAACCGGCGCCGGTGCACCAGGTCGCACACCGGATCCGTGCCGTGTTCGCGCAGGCGGCGCGGCTGGTGCTGGACACCGACCAGGCCGCGGTGCTGCCGGCGTTGGTGCTCGGAGACACGTCGGCCGTGCCCGCCTCGGTCACGGCCCAGTTCCGGGTCGCGGGTCTGACACATCTGACCGCCGTGTCGGGCGCCAACGTCACGATCGTGTGCGGCGCGGTGCTGTTGTCGGCGGCGCTGGTGGGTCCGCGGATCGCGGTGCTGCTGGCCGCCGTGGCGCTGCTGGGTTTCGTGATCGTGGTCCAGCCGTCGGCCAGCGTGCTGCGGGCGGCGGTGATGGCGGCAATCACCCTGCTGGCGGTCGTGACGCGGCGCCGGCGTCAGGTGTTGCCCGCGTTGGCGGCCACCGTCGTGGGGCTCATGGTCGCCGCGCCGGAACTGGCCGTCGACGCCGGTTTTGCGCTGTCGGTGTCGGCGACCGCCGCGCTGGTGGTGTTGGCGCCGGTGTGGTCGCGCCGGTTGAGCGGGCGGGGCTGGCCACGACCACTGGCCGACGCGGTCAGTGTGGCGCTGTCGGCGCAGCTGGTCACCGCGCCGCTGGTGGCGGGATTGTCCGGATCGGTGAGCCTGGTGGGGGTGGCGGCGAACTTGCTCGTGGCACCGGTCATACCGCCCATCACTGTGCTCGGTACCGCGGCGGCGGCCTTGTGTCCGCTGTGGCCGGCGGGGGCGCAGCTACTGATCCGGTGCACCGAGCCGCCGGTGTGGTGGCTGCTCACCGTGGCGCGCTACGCCGCCGAGATGCCCGCTGCAGCGGTGCCGGTTCTGTCGGGCGTGCCCGGGGTGGTGACCGTTGCGATCGCGGTAGCCGCGGTTGCCGCGACGTGGCATTGGGCGGTGTCACCGCGGCGTGACACCATCGTGCGGTGAGCCCAGCGACGGACACTGTAACCGGACTGCACCTGATCCTCGGCGACGAGGAACTGCTGGTGGAGCGTGCTGTCGGTGCGGTGTTGCGGCAGGCGCGCGCAGCTGCGGGCACGGCCGACGTCCCCGTCGATCGCCTGCGGGCCGGGGAGGTGAGCGTCAGTGAGCTCGCCGAGCTGTTGAGCCCGTCGTTGTTCGCCGATGAGCGCGTGGTCGTGCTGGAATCAGCCGCCGAAGCCGGTAAGGAGGCGGTCGGGGTCATCGAATCCGCCGCCGCGGATCTGCCGCCGGGCACGCTGCTGGTCGTGGTCCACTCCGGGGGCGGGCGGGCCAAGGCGCTGGCCGACAAGCTCACGAAGCTGGGGGCCGAGGTGCACCCGTGCGCTCGGCTCACCAAGGCGACAGAACGAGCTGACTTCGTGCGCAACGAGTTTCGTGCGCTGCGCGTCAAGGTCGGCGATGACACCGTCGCCGCCGTGATCGAAGCGATCGGCTCCGACATCCGCGAGTTGGCATCGGCCTGCTCGCAGCTGGTCGCCGACACCGATGGCCAGGTCGACGCTGCAGCCGTACGCCGGTATCACTCGGGCCGCGCCGAGGTGAAAGGTTTCGAGATCGCTGACCGTGCGGTGGTCGGCGACGTGGCGGGAGCGGCCGAGGCGCTGCGCTGGGCGATGATCGGCGGCGAACCGCACGTGGTGCTCGCCGACGCACTCGCCGAGGCCGTGCACACCATTGCCCGGGTGGGCCCGCTGTCCGGTGACGCCTACCGGTTGGCCGGTGAACTGGGTATGCCACCGTGGCGGGTGCAGAAAGCGCAGAAGCAGGCGCGCCGATGGTCGCGGGATTCGGTCGCCGAGGCGGTCCGCCTGGTGGCGCAGCTGAACGCTGACGTCAAGGGTGCGGCCGCTGATGCCGACTATGCGCTGGAGAACGCGGTCCGGAGGGTCGCGGAGCTCGTGAGCGACTGATCGGCACCGAGCTCGTGAGCGACTGATCGGCACGGAGCTTGTGAGCGACTGATCGGCACGGAGCTTGTGAGCGACTGATCGGCACCGAGCTTGTGAGCGACTGATCGGCCCCGGCTCGTTGGCTGTCGAGCCTCTCCGTCCGCAACTAAACGTGCAACCGAATGGTTGCATTTAGCTCCGCATGACCTTAGCGTGATTGGCAACCAGGAGGTTGCGTATGTCGTCGGATCGCATCGAGAAGAGCGCCACACTGAGGGCCGCATTACCGAGGGTATGGCGGGCGATCAGCGATTCCGCCGAGTTCGGCAGGTGGTTCGGAATGTCGGTGGACGGCCCGTTCGTCGCCGGTCAGACGGTGCACGCCGTGATGGCGCCTACCGAGGTCGACCCCGAGATCGCGGAGCAACAGCGTCCGTATGCGGGAGTGCCCTGTGTCTTGCACATCGTCGCGATGGAACCGCCTCGCCGGTTCGCGTTCCGGTGGAACCCGATACCCGACCCGGAGTTCGCTGACCTGACCACACTGGTCGAGTTCACGCTCGACGACACCGACGACGGTGTTCTGCTACGGATCGTCGAGTCGGGTTTCGACGCTCTGCCGCCCGACAGACGCAGCTCGGCGTTCGACGACAACAGCGAAGGCTGGTCGGCGCAATTGACGATGGTGGCCCGCTACGTCACGGAGGCCCGGTGGGCGTGACCATCCAATCGGATCCGGCACTCGCGGCCAGGATCTTCGACGCGCTCGGAGATCCCAACCGGCTACGGATCGTCGCCCGGCTCTGTGCCGGCGGACCGTCCTCGACGTCGACACTCGCCGCGGCGATTCCAGCCACTCGGCAGGCCGCCGCCAAACATCTGCGACTTCTCGAGTCGACAGGGGTGGTCGACAGCTCCAAGCGCGGACGGGAACGGATCTGGAATGTGCGTACCACGACGCTCTCCGACGTGGTGGACTATCTGGACCAGCTGTCGCGGCAGTGGGACCGCAGAATCGACAGACTCCGCAAGCTCGTCGAGACCGACGAAACGACCTAGATCTCGACGACGATCTCGACGACCTAGATCTTGTTGTAGGCCTGGGCCAGCGCCGACTTGCGGTTGGCCGCCTGGTTGCGGTGGATGACACCCTTGCTGGCGGCCTTGTCGAGCTTGCGGTTGGTCGAGGCCAGCAGCTCGCCGGCCTTGTCCTTGTCACCGGACTCGACGGCCTGACGGAACCCACGCACGGCCGTGTGAAGTGAGGACTTCACCGACTTGTTGCGCAGACGGCGGCGCTCGTTGGTGCGGATCCGCTTCTCCTGCGACTTGATGTTGGCCACGCGTGTATTCCTTACATAAATCTCGACTGGGTTTGCTTGAGTCAGGGGGCGCCCGGTGCGGGCAGCGACTGTTCAGGTTACCAGCGAGCCAGAAATCTCCCAAAGCGAGACCTAGTGGCCTGCCGAAACGGCGGAAATGTTGCAGCATGGCAGTCTGTGCGTTCAGGGCAGCGCGAGGGAGGAGCAGAGGACACTTGGCGACGGAGACGGCACGAATCGCACGCAGTAACTCCAAACCGGTGAAGCGGCACGATGGCGTCTTCGGTGGATACAACAAACTCGGCTCGTACGACCAGGCCTTCGACGAGATGTTCGACGGTCAGGGCAGCGTCCGCGCCCCCTACAAGGGCATTCACTCCGAACTGGCGCCGTCGGACGCCTCCGAACTCGAGGCTCGGGCCGAGGCGCTGGGGCGCGCCTTCATCGACCAGGGCATCACGTTCTCGCTGTCCGGCCAGGAACGCCCGTTCCCGCTGGACCTCGTGCCGCGGGTGATCTCGGCCGCGGAGTGGACCCGGTTGGAGCGCGGGATCCGCCAGCGGGTGCAAGCGCTGGAGATGTACCTCGACGACATCTACGGCGAGCAGGAAATCCTGCGTGACGGTGTCATCCCGCGTCGGCTGATCACCTCCTGTGAGCATTTCCATCGCGAAGCAGTCGGAATCGCCCCGCCCAACGGGGTGCGCATCCACGTGGCGGGCATCGACCTGATCCGCGACGACCAGGGCAATTTCCGGGTGCTCGAGGACAACCTGCGCTCCCCGTCGGGGGTCTCCTACGTCATGGAGAACCGCCGCACGATGGCGCGGGTGTTCCCCAACCTGTTCGCCACCCATCGGGTGCGCGCGGTCGGGGACTACTCGTCGCACCTGCTGCGCGCGCTGCGCAATGCCGCGGCCAGCAATGTCGCCGATCCCACGGTCGTCGTGCTGACCCCGGGCGTGTACAACTCGGCGTACTTCGAGCATTCGCTGCTGGCGCGCCAGATGGGCGTCGAACTGGTCGAGGGCCGCGACCTGTTCTGCCGTGACAACACGGTGTACATGCGCACCACCGAGGGTGAGCGTCAGGTCGACGTGATCTATCGCCGCATCGACGACGACTTCCTCGATCCGATGCAGTTCAAGCCCGATTCGGTGCTCGGGGTGGCCGGCATCCTCAACGCCGCGCGCGCGGGCAATGTGGTGATCTCCAGCGCGGTCGGCAACGGCGTCGGTGACGACAAGCTGGTCTACACCTATGTCCCGACGATCATCGAGTACTACCTGGGCGAGAAGCCGCTGCTGGCCAACGTCGACACGTTCCGGTGCTGGCTCGACGAGGAGCGCGAGGAAGTGCTCGACCGCATCGACGAACTGGTGATCAAGCCGGTGGAGGGTTCCGGCGGATACGGCATCGTGTTCGGTCCCGACGCGTCGGAGAAGGAACTGGCCACGATCACCAAGAAGATCATCAACGATCCGCGCGGCTGGATCGCCCAGCCTGTGATGCAGCTGTCCACGGTCCCCACCCAGGTCGACAACCACCTGGCGCCCCGCCATGTCGACCTGCGCCCGTTCGCCGTCAATGATGGCGACGACGTGTGGGTGCTGCCGGGCGGGCTGACGCGTGTCGCGTTGCCCGAGGGCTCGCTGGTCGTGAACTCCAGCCAGGGCGGCGGATCGAAGGACACCTGGGTGCTGGCCTCGCGCACGTCGGGCGCCGATCGGGAACTGGCCGGTGATGAGGTGGTGCGTGCGCTGCCGACGTCGGGTAAGTCCGGCAGTGCGAAAGCCGCCAAGACGGCGCCGAAGGCGGCGAACAAGAACGGCAAGGCGGAGAGCTCGGACAACTCGAATCAGCAACAGCAGCAGCAGCAGAACCAGCTGCGGCAGCAGCAACAGCAGTAGAGGGGGTGGATGACCATGTTGGCACGCAACGCAGAGTCGCTCTACTGGATCGGGCGCTATGTCGAACGCGCCGATGACACCGCCCGCATTCTGGATGTGACGGTGCATCAGCTGCTCGAGGATTCCAGCGTCGATCCCGATCAGGCCTCCCGCACGCTGTTGCGGGTACTGGGCATCGAACCACCCGACGACGACCTCGACGTGTGGTCACTGACCGACATCGTGGCGTTCAGCCGGGACACCTACGGTGGCTGCTCGATCGTCGAGGCAATCTCCGCTGCTCGTGAGAACGCCCGGGGGGCAAGGGAAGTCACGTCCGGTGAGATCTGGGAGTGCCTGAACACCACGTACAACGCGCTGGCTGAACGCGAACGCGCCGCCAAGCGGCTGGGCCCGCACGAGTTCTTGTCCTTCGTGGAAGGACGCGCGGCGATGTTCGCCGGGCTGGCGGACTCGACGCTCAGCCGTGACGACGGCTACCGCTTCATGGTCCTGGGTCGAGCCATCGAGCGGGTGGACATGACGGTGCGTCTGCTGTTGTCGCGGGTCGGTGACACGGCGTCGTCCCCGGCGTGGGTGACGCTACTGCGTTGTGCCGGTGCGCACGACACGTATCTGCGGACCTACCGGGGAGCGTTGGATGCCGCCAGGGTGGTCGAATTCATGCTGCTCGACCGGCTCTTCCCGCGCTCGATCTTCCACTCCCTGAAGTTGGCCGAGCACAGCCTCGACGAACTGCTCAACCGTCCGCACGGTCGACTGGGGGCGACCGACGAGGCCCAGCGACTCCTCGGCCGCGCGCGCAGCGAGCTGGAGTTCCTGCAGCCGGGCGTGATCCTCGATTCGCTGGAGACCCGCCTGGCCGGGTTGCAGCAGACCTGTTTCGACGTCGGAGAGGCGTTGGCGCTGCAGTACTTCCATTCCGCGCCGTGGGTGGCGTGGACCGACGCCGGTCGCAACGCGTTGGTGATCGAAGAAGGGGAGATCTAGAGATGTGGCGGATGCGTGTGGTGCACGCGACGGGCTATGCCTACAAGTCGCCGGTCACCGCCTCGTTCAACGAGGCGCGGCTGACGCCGCGGTCGGACAACCGCCAGAACGTCATCCTCAACCGAGTCGAAACCGCGCCGGCAACGAGGTCGTACCGGTACGTGGACTACTGGGGCACGGCGGTGACGTCGTTCGATCTGCACGCCCCGCACACCGAACTCGAGGTCATCGCGTCGTCGGTGGTGGAAACCGAGAAGCCGGAATACTCCGAGATCGACATCAGCTGGGAGGATCTCGACACCGAAGCGGTCGTCGACAAGTACGACGAGGTGCTCGCTCCCACCCACTACGTGCCGGCGAGCAAGCGAATCGAGCGGGTGGGTCGCCGGATCGCGAAGTATCACGAACCGGCGCAGGCCGTCATCGAGGCGGTGAGCTGGGTGCGCGACGAACTCAAGTACGTGCCGGGCACCACCGGCGTGCACACCTCGGGTGTGGACGCGCTGCGTGAAGGCAAGGGAGTCTGCCAGGACTTCGCCCATTTGACGTTGATGCTGTTGCGCGGCATGGGAATCCCCTCGAGGTACGTCTCGGGGTATCTGCACCCCAAGCGCAACGCCAAGGTCGGCGACACCGTCGACGGGCAGAGCCACGCCTGGATCCAGGCCTGGACGGGCGAGTGGTGGCATTACGACCCGACCAACAACACCGACATCAACGAGCAGTACATCAGCGTCGGGGTCGGCCGCGACTACGCCGACGTGACCCCGCTGAAAGGTATCTACTCCGGTGAGGGGTCCACCGATCTGGACGTCGTCGTGGAGATCACCAGGCTGGCCTGATCGTCGGGGAACCCCGGGTGTGGGACCCGGGGGTCAGCCCTGGCGGGCGCACACGCCGGGGTGGACCTCCACCCGGTGCAGGTCCTCGCCGATCTCGATCTGGCGGTCGAACACGGTGGCCGCCAACGCCCGCCACTGGTCTTCCTGTCCCGGCGCGATCGGCGGGACGTAGTGGGTCAGGATCAGGATGCCCACCCCGGCGCGGGCTGCGGTGTCGGCAGCCTGCTCGACGGTGGAGTGGTAGTCGCAGATGTCGCGGATGCGCTGCATCGGCATCGCTTCGACGAGATCTTTGCGAATCACGGTGTGAACCAGAGCGCCCGCGCCGGCGGCCAGCGCGTCGAGGGTGGGGCATGGCACCGTGTCACCGGCGAGGACCACCGATGCGCCGTTGTGCTCGACACGGAAGCCGATGGTGGGGGCGACCGGCCGGTGGTCGGTGGGAGCGACAGTGATCGCGACGCCGTCGCGTCCCCACACCACACCGTCGGTGACCTCCTCGACTTCGACAGGCGGAGGCGCCGTCAGATCAGCGTGGTGGGCGATGCGGTACCCGATGTCGGGGCCGAACGCCTTGAGCGTGTTCTCGACGACCTCGGCGGTGCCCGGCGGGCCGATGATCGGCAGCGGCGGCTGGTTGGGGGCGAAGTTGGACACCCATCGGCTGATCAGCACGTCACCGAGGTCGGCGATGTGGTCACTGTGCAGATGGGTCAGCAGCAGCGCGCTGATGGCGTTGGCGCCGATGCCCAACGCCGCGGTGCGCATCAACACTCCACGCCCGCAGTCCACCAGGAAGGTCTGGTCGCCGGCGCGCACGAGCGTCGACGGGCCCGCGCGCCGAGCGTCGGGGATCGGGCTGCCGGTGCCGAGCAGGGTCACTTCGATCATGGCTTTCACCTAACCCTGTTTCCGCGCGGTGTGGGTGCCGGAAACGCCGATCTCGCGGGCGCGAATTGCCTACAGTTGACGGTGCGAAGTCTGACGGGCGGAGAGAGCCATGCGGATATCCGACGTGTTGCGCAACAAGGGTGCGACGGTGGCCACGATCACCCCGGAGACGTCGGTGGCGGGGCTGCTGACCGAGCTTTCGGTGCACAACATCGGTGCGATGGTGGTGGTGTCGCCGGACGGCGTGCTCGGCATCGTCTCCGAACGCGACATCGTTCGCAAGCTCCATGAGGTGGGTGGTGATCTGCTGCGCTGTCCCGTTTCGGAGATCATGACCACGCTGGTGGCCACGTGCGGCCCGGACGACACGGTGGACAGTCTCAGCGCGCTGATGACCCGCAATCGGGTGCGCCACGTCCCGGTCGTCGTGGACGGCCGGTTGACCGGCATCGTGAGCATCGGCGACGTGGTGAAGACCCGCATGGAGGAGCTGGAGCGCGAGCAGCAGCAACTCCAGGCCTACATCACCCAGGGCTGACGAGGTGACGGCCGGCATCGATGTCCACTTCGCGCGTAAACAGGACGTGCCGGCGCTGGCCCGGGTACTCGGCCGGGCGTTCTTCGACGATCCGGTGATGGAGTGGATGCAGCCTCACGACAAGCGCCGCGCTCGGGCATTGCCGCGGATGTTCTCCGCCATGGCGCGGCATCATTTCCTGGCCGGCGGGGGTGTGCAGGTGGCGCGGCGCGTCGGCGAGATGGGCGGGGCGGCGCTGTGGGATCCGCCCGGGCGCTGGAAGCAGACCCAGGCCGAAGAATTGCGCATGATGCCGCGGCTGTTGGTGGCGCTGGGCCGCCGGTCCGGGCGGGGGATGGCGATCTCCGAGCTGATGAAGCGGCATCACCCGGAGGAGCCACACTGGTACCTGGCCGTGCTCGGCAGTGACCCGTTCGTGCGCGGCGCGGGGTTCGGAAAGGCATTGATGGAGTCGCGGTTGAGACGCTGTGACGCCGATAGCGCGCCCTGCTACCTGGAGTCCACCAAGGAGTCCAACGTGCCGTATTACATGCGCTTCGGTTTCGACGTCACCGGGGAGCTGACGATTCCGGGCGGCGGCCCGACCATGTGGCAGATGTGGCGTCCGCCGGCCGGATGAACGGTCGGGTCAGCTCCACGAGTAGTCGGCGCGTAACCGCGCTGCGACCAGATCGAAGATCTCACGCTCCAGAATGGCGCCCTCCCGCCGGATTCCTTCCTCGGGAACGTCGAGGACCCGGTCCAGCCGCACCCAACTGACTCGGCCGTCGTAGTCCCAGGTTCCGCTGCCGATGCTGATCCAGTTCGGGTCGTTGCGGTGATGGTCCTGGCTCGACAGCATCAACCCGAGCAACACGCTGCGGTCGCGGCCCACCACCAGCACCGGACGGTCCTTGCCGCGGCTGGGATCGTCTTCGTAGACCACCCAGGTCCACACGATCTCGCCCGGATCGGCGCGGCCGTCCAGGTCGGGGGAGTAGGCGACGCGGCGGGCCCGGTGCGCGGTCGGAACGAAGTTGCTCGACACCGGCCGGCCGGCAGGTAGGGCGGCGGCCGGCCCGGGCTGCTGGTTGGCCAGGGCATCCAGGCCGATCCGCAGTCCCTGCTGGAGGAGCTTCGGGGCTTCGTTGAACACGAGGTTCTCGGTGCTCTTGATCAAGAACCGCTGGAACGTCTTCAAATACGACGACGAGGACGCCATACCGGCCAAGCATAAGGGGCGCCGCTGTGACACGACGGCGACGGCGGCCGCCGCCGGGCGGTTCCCCCGCCGCCCGGCGGACGCTCGATTGTGTCGCCGGGGCCTGCGCTCGATACTCTGGTAGAGCCGTCCCAGGCTGTCCCGACGCCCGCTCACCAGGAGATTCCCATCAGCAGTTTCGCCGACAAGACCTTCACCGCGCCGGCGCAGATTCGGAACTTCTGCATCATCGCTCACATCGACCACGGCAAGTCCACACTTGCCGACCGGATGCTGCAGCTCACCGGGGTCGTCGACGAACGGTCGATGCGCGCGCAGTACCTCGACCGCATGGACATCGAACGCGAGCGCGGCATCACGATCAAGGCGCAGAACGTGCGCCTGCCGTGGGAGGCCAACGGGCAGCAGCACGTGCTGCACCTCATCGACACGCCTGGACACGTCGACTTCACCTACGAGGTCTCGCGCGCCCTGGAGGCCTGCGAAGGAGCGGTGCTGCTGGTCGACGCAGCCCAGGGCATCGAGGCTCAGACGCTGGCCAACCTGTACCTCGCTCTGGATCGCGATCTGGCCATCATCCCGGTGCTCAACAAGATCGACCTGCCCGCCGCCGACCCGGACCGGTACGCCGCCGAGTTGGCCCACATCATCGGCTGCGAGCCCACGGATGTGCTGCGGGTGTCCGGCAAGACCGGCGAAGGGGTCGCCGAGTTGCTCGACGAGGTGGTGCGTCAGGTTCCGGCACCCACCGGCGACGCCGACGCCCCGGCGCGGGCGATGATCTTCGATTCGGTCTACGACACCTACCGCGGCGTGGTGACCTACATCCGCGTCGTCGACGGCAAGATCGTGCCGCGCGAGCGGATCAAGATGATGTCCACCGGCGCCACCCACGAACTGCTCGAGGTCGGAATCGTCTCGCCGGAGCCCAAGGCGTCCGACGGTCTCGGCGTCGGCGAGGTCGGCTATCTGATCACCGGCGTCAAAGACGTGCGGCAGTCGAAGGTCGGCGACACGGTCACCACCGCCCGCGGTGGTGCCACCCAGCCGCTGACCGGCTACCGCGAGCCCAAACCGATGGTGTATTCGGGTCTGTATCCGGTGGACGGCTCGGACTATCCCGACCTGCGGGAGGCGCTGGACAAGCTGCAGCTCAACGATGCCGCGCTGACCTACGAGCCGGAGACGTCGGTGGCGTTGGGGTTCGGATTCCGCTGCGGATTCCTGGGCCTGCTGCACATGGAGATCACCCGTGAGCGCCTGGAACGCGAGTTCGACCTGGACCTGATCTCGACGTCGCCCAACGTCGTGTATCGGGTCATCAAGGACGACGAGACCGAGCTGACGGTGACCAACCCGTCGGACTGGCCCGAGGGCAAGGTCCGCACCGTGTTCGAACCCGTGGTCAAGACCACGATCATTGCGCCCAGCGAGTTCATCGGCACCATCATGGAGCTGTGCCAGTCGCGCCGCGGCGAGTTGGGCGGCATGGACTACCTGTCGACGGAGCGTGTCGAACTGCGCTACACGCTGCCGCTCGGTGAGATCATCTTCGACTTCTTCGACTCGTTGAAGTCGCGCACCCGCGGCTACGCCAGCCTGGACTACGAGGAGGCCGGTGAGCAGGAATCGCAGCTGGTCAAGGTCGACATCCTGTTGCAGGGCGAGCCGGTGGACGCGTTCAGCGCGATCGTCCACAAGGACGGGGCGTTCGCGTACGGAAACAAGATGACCACCAAGCTCAAGGAGCTCATCCCGCGCCAGCAGTACGAGGTGCCGGTGCAGGCTGCGATCGGCTCGAAGATCATCGCCCGCGAGAACATCCGCGCCATCCGCAAGGACGTGCTGTCCAAGTGTTACGGCGGTGACATCACGCGCAAGCGCAAGCTGCTCGAGAAGCAGAAGGAAGGCAAGAAGCGGATGAAGACCATCGGCCGGGTGGAGGTTCCGCAGGAGGCCTTCGTCGCGGCGCTGTCGACGGATTCGACGGCCGACAAGCCGAAGAAGTAGCGGGTCCCCGTGGTGAGCCCGTCGTAAGAGTTTTCGAAACTGGCGTGCGGGCCCGCGGCGATGCCGCCAGGATGATCCCCACGATGGTCGCCAACGCCGGCCAGCGGTAGCGGGCAGGAGGACCGGATGCCGATACGTCGGGTGGCGGTGGCCGTTGCGGCCTGTCTCGCGCTGGCGGGGTGCGGGGGCCAGCCGGTCGACGACCGTCCGACCGTGCGTATCGCGCCGGCCGTGCAACCGGCGCAGGCGATTCCGCTCGGCGGTTTCCTTCCCACCACCGACGACCTCTCGGCCGCACTGGGCACCGGCCCGAACGGCTTCATGGGTCCGACCGTCGAAGGTGGTGAGGACACGCTGCTGCGCAGCGTCGGCGAGGCGCAGGTGACGCCCGCGGACTGCGCCGGCGCCCCGTACCGGCTTCAGCAGGTTGTCTATCGGGACAGCCCGGTGCTGTCGGTGGCCAGCGCCTCCTGGGCAGGCGGCGGGTTCGACGCCGCCCCGGTCTCGGCCTATGTCGGTGTCGTGCAGATGGGCAGCGCGGCCGCGGCCCAGGACTTCTTCGCCACCACCACCGAGCGGTGGCGGCGCTGCGCCGGTCAGACGGTGGCGTTCCAGCAGCCGGGGGCGGGTAGCGGCGAGTTGAGCCGCGTCACCGATGTCGTGTTCGACGACAGCGTGGTGGCGGCGTCGGTGCTGCATGTCTCGGCCGGTGCCCAAGCGCCCACCGGGTTGCGAGCCGTCGGTGTCACCGGCGACTGCGTCGTCGACGTGGAGGTCGTCGATCCGCGCGCACCGGCGCGCGCAGACGCGGCCGCCACGGTGACGGAGTTGGTGTTGGACCGCATCGCGGCACAGCGGTGACGTTGCCAGCGTCGTACGGGACAATCACAAGGTGGCTCACAGCATCGGACTCGGTCGAATCTGTGCGGTCCTGACGACGTCAGCCCTGCTCGCAGGATGTGTGTCCACGGTGGACGGCACCGCGGTCCGCGGCCGCCCCGCCGGTCCGCTCGACGTCCCGTTGTTGACGGAGTCCGAGCTGGACGGTTTGCTGCTGAGCATCGGTGAGCTCAACGGCATCATGGGTTCCACCCAGATGAAGGTGACCAGCGAGCTCGACGAGATGACCGACCACGCGGACGAGGTGTCGGATCCGGACTGCCTGGGTGCGGTGTACGGGGCCGAGGAGCCCGTCTACGCCGGCAGCGGCTGGACCGCCGTGCGTGATCAGGTGGCACGCGAACCGAACGACGACAACGAGCATTGGGTCGAGCAGACCGCGGTGCTCTACCCGGCTGCGGAGAACGCGCAAGGGTTCTTCGACGATGCCACCGCCACCTGGCGGGACTGCGCGAACTCCGCGATCGGCGTCGGGGACGGCGAATACATGTGGCAGCTCGGTGAGGTCGAGAACGACGACAATCTGATCACCCAGCTGACCACGCAGGAGGGCGCCGACGGCTGGGCTTGCCAACACGCGCTGTCGCTGGTGTCCAACGTGACGGTGGAAGCGTGGGCGTGCGGCTACGCGGTCAGCGACGAGGCCGCCGAGATCGTCACGGCCATGGTGGACAACGCGGCGAAGTAACGACTCGTTCAGTGATCGTTCACTGTCCGGGTTCTGTTTGCTCAGTTAGCGGGCATAACTTTCCCGCGTGGCTGCACAGACGACCTCTTCACCCCCGACCCCAGCAGAAGCCGTGTTCCTGGGCGACGACCGCAACTGGCATCTGACGTTCGGGCTGATGCTCGCCGTCGCGTTCGGCGCGTTCACGTGGTGGTCCTTCGGCTACGTGGACAGCTCCGCCAGCAAGGTCATCCTGATCACCGCCACCGTGCTGGGCATGTTCATGGCCTTCAACATCGGCGGCAACGACGTGGCCAACTCGTTCGGCACCAGCGTGGGCGCCGGCACCCTGACGATGAAGCAGGCGCTGCTGGTCGCGGCGATCTTCGAGGTCAGCGGTGCTGTCATCGCCGGTGGTGAGGTCACCGACACGATCCGCAGCGGGATCGTCGACCTGTCGATCGTGCAGATCTCCCCGATGGATTTCGTGTTCATCATGATGGCCGCGCTGTTCGCCGCGGCCTTCTGGCTGCTGTTCGCCACCCGGATGGGCTATCCGGTGTCCACCACTCACTCGATCATCGGCGGCATCGTCGGTGCCGCTCTGATGCTCGGGTTCGTCACCGGTCAGGGCAACTCCGCGTTGGACATGGTGCAGTGGGACCAGATCGGCCAGATCGCGATCTCGTGGGTGCTCTCGCCGGTGCTGGGCGGGGTGGTGGCCTACCTGCTCTACGGCACGATCAAGCGGCGCATCCTGACCTACAACGAAGAGGCCGACGCCAAGCTGGTGGAGATCCGCAAAGAGCGCATCGAACTCCGCACCCGGCACAAGCAGGCGTTCGAGCGGCTCTCGGAGATCCAGCAGATCGCCTACACCGGTGCGATGGCCCGCGACGCGGTCGCGGCCAACCGCGGCGACTACGACCCCGACGAGCTGGAGAGCGACTACTACAAGGAACTGCACGACATCGACTCCAAGGCCCGCTCGATCGACGCCTACAAGGCGCTGCAGACCTGGGTGCCGTTGCTGGCGGCGTTCGGCGCGATGATCATCGCCGCGATGCTGCTGTTCAAGGGTCTCAAGAACATGCATCTGGGCCTGACCACGATGAACAACTACTTCATCATGGGCATGGTCGGTGCCGCGGTGTGGATGGCGACCTTCATCTTCGCCAAGACGCTCAAGGGTGAATCACTGCCGCGCTCGACGTTCCTGATGTTCAGCTGGATGCAGGTGTTCACCGCGTCGGGCTTCGCGTTCAGCCACGGCAGCAACGACATCGCCAACGCCATCGGGCCGTTCGCCGCGATCCTCGACGTGTTCCGAAATGGCGACATCGAAAGCGAGGCTGCCGTTCCGCCGGCGGCGATGCTGGCCTTCGGCGTCGCGCTGGTCGCCGGGCTGTGGTTCATCGGGCGCAAGGTCATCGCCACCGTCGGGACCAACCTGACGAAGATGCATCCGGCGTCCGGTTTCTCCGCCGAGCTGTCGGCAGCCGCCGTGGTGATGGGTGCCAGCGTCATGGGTCTGCCGGTGTCGAGCACGCACATCCTGATCGGCGCGGTGCTCGGCGTGGGCATGGTCAACCGGGCCACGAACTGGAACCTGATGAAGCCGATCGCGCTGGCCTGGGTGATCACGCTGCCCGCGGCGGCCGCACTCGGCGCCGTCGCCGTGGTGGCGTTGCGCGGGATTTTCTGAGGCGGCGCCAGCCCGGCCCGCTCACATCGGGGCGTTGGCGGGCTGGAAGATGCCGGAGCTGTCGGCTTCCTCCTCGGCGCGGATCACGTGCACCACGGCGTTGATCAGTGCCAGGTGGGTGAACGCCTGCGGGAAGTTGCCCAGGTGTCGGCCGGTGCGCGGCTCGATCTCCTCGGCGTAGAGGTGCAGCGGGCTGGCGAAGGACAGCAACCTCTCGCACAGGTGCCGGGCCCGACTGATCTCACCGATCTCGACCAGCGCCGACACCAGCCAGAACGAGCAGATCGTGAAGGTGCCCTCTTCGCCCGCGAGGCCGTCGTCGGTCTCCTCCACGCGGTAGCGCAGCACCAGGCCGTCCTCGGTGAGCTCCTCGGCGATGGCCATCACCGTCGCACGGATGCGCGGGTCGTCGGGCGGCAGGAACCGGGTCAACACCGCCAACAGCAGCGAGGCGTCGAGCGCGTCGCTGCCGTAGCGCTGGGTGAGCACGCCGCGGGCATCCACGCCGCGCTCGAGGATGTCGGCTTTGATCTCCTCGGCGATCGCCCGCCACTGCTGGGCGTAGGACTTCTCGCCCTCCAACTCGGCGAGCTTGGCGCCGCGGTCGAGCGCCACCCAGCACATGATCTTGCTGGAGGTGAAGTGCTGCGGCTCGCCGCGCACCTCCCAGATACCGCGGTCGGGCTCGCGCCAGTGCTTGATCGCTTCCTCGACCTGCTCCTTGAGTACCGGCCACAACGTCTCGGGGATCTGCTCACGCGACTTGGTGTGCAGGTAGACCGAGTCGAGCATGGTGCCCCAGATGTCGTGCTGCATCTGGTTGTAGGCGCCGTTTCCGATCCGCACCGGCCGGGCGTAGTCGTAGCCGGACAGGTGGTTGAGCTCTTCTTCGACCAGGCTGCGTTCGCCGCCCACCCCGTACATCACCTGCAGTGGATGCCGTTCACCGTTGTTGGCGCCGGACACGTCGGCGATGAACGCGAAGAAGTCGTCGGCTTCGCGGTCCAGGCCCAGGGTGTAGAGCCCCCACAACGCGAAGGTGGAGTCGCGGACCCAGGCATAGCGGTAATCCCAGTTGCGTTCGCCGCGCGGCGTTTCGGGCAGCGACGTCGTCGGGGCCGCCAGCAGAGCGCCGGTCGGGGAGTAGGTCAACCCCTTCAGGGTCAACGCGCTGCGCTGCAGGTACGAGCGCCACGGATGGTCGGGGAAGTCGCCGACGTTGATCCACTGGCGCCAGCATTCGCTGGTCTTCCACATCTTGTCGGCGGCTTCGTCGTAGGTCTGCGGCGCGGGATGCTTGGACCAGCTCAGCGCCACGAACACGTTGTCGCCCTCGGTCAGGCGGGTGCGGGCCCGGGCTTCGCGACCCTCGAGGCCGATCCGCAGGTTGGTGGTCAGCCGCAGGGTGGGGTGGGAGTCGGGGTTCTTCGTCGCCCGCGCGATGGCTTCGCCGTAGGCCTGTGCCGAGTACTCCCACGTCGCGCTGGTGCGGTGGTAGTCGAACGACGGCTCGCAGTTCATCACCAGCTCGACCGTGCCGCTCACGCAGCGAACCGTGCGCAGCAGGATGTGCTCGGCGTCCCAGTCCATCGGGGTGCGCCGGTGGGTCCGCGAGCGCGTCTCCAGGTCGTGCCATGGACCCATGACCAGCGCGTCACGCACGATCAACCAGCCGGTGTGGGTCTGCCACGTGGTTTCCAGGATCAGGCTGCCCGGAAGGTAGCGCCGTGCGGCGGGAACCGACACCCCGTAGGGGCCCAGTCGGAAATGCCCGGCGCCCCGGTCCAGGATCGCGCCGAACACGCTCGGTGAGTCCGGCCTGGGCACACACAGCCACTCCACCGAGCCCGCCGACGAGATCAGGCACGTGGTCTCGCAGTCGGACAAGAATGCGTAGTCCGCGATCGGGGGAAACGGGTTACGCAGCGTCGTGCCGGCGTAGTAGGGCTCCGGTGAGGGAAGGGCGAACGTGCCCTCGCCGCTGGACACTACTTCGCCGGACGCCTCGCTCTGGTGCACGACCATCTGGCCATCATCGACTGCCGGGCACCCTTGCGTCTACTCGGGGCCACGGTGTGTTGTGCGCTGTTCGCCGGTGCCGGCACTGGGCATAGTCTGGCTGGATGGACGGGTTCCTCAGCTGGTGGGACGGAGTGGAGCTGTGGCTGTCCGGGCTGCCGTTCGTGGCGCAGACGGCTGTGGTGATGCCTGTGGTGCTCGCCTTGGCCTACGGCATCGCGGTGTTGCTCGACGGCGCGCTCGGTAACGGGATACGGCTGAGGGACCGGTTGCGACGCCCGGGTGGTGACGCAGGAGCCGACGACGGAGGAGACAGATGAGGGGCATGCCGCGCTCGCGGGTGACACTGGCGCTGGTCGCCTTGATCGTTCTGGTGATCGTCATGTGGCTGGTCACCCGCTGAGGATGCGGTTCTCGGCGACGTGGAACACCCCCGCGGTACTTCTGCTTTCGGCGATGGTGGTGATGTCCTGCAGCGACGGGTCCAGCCAGGCCGACGGCGCCGACGCCGAGGTCACCCTGAAGGTGCTCGCCTTTCCCGCGACAGAACCCGCGTGGACGATGATGGCGTCGGCGTTCGCCGCGACGCCGGAAGGTGCAGAGGTCGCGGTCGATGCCTCGTACGGTTCCTCGGCCGAGCAGTCCCGCGCGGTGGAGTCGGGCACGACCGCCGATGTGGTGAACGTCTCCGTCGAACCGGACATCGCCCGCCTGGTGGAGACGGGCAAGGTGGACGAGAACTGGGACGCGGGCGTCACCGAGGGCATTCCGTTCGGGTCGGTGGTGAGCCTGGTGGTGCGTCCGGGTAACCCCGAGAACATTGATGACTGGGGCGATCTGCTGCGTCCGGATGTCGAGGTGATCACGGCGAGCCCGCTGAGTTCCGGCTCGGCCTGGTGGAACCTGTTGGCGCCGTATGCGTGGGCGAGTGGCGGCGGCCAGGACCCGCAGGCGGGGCTCGATTACGTCCGTGAATTGGTCACCGACCATGTGCGGCTGCATCCCGCCTCGGACCGTGAGGCGAGTGACGCGTTTCGACAGGGCAACGGCGATGTGCTGCTGACCTCGGAGGTCGAGGCGCTGAGCGTGGGCTTCGAGCAGATTCATCCACCGCAGACGATGAAGATCGAGAGTCCGGTGGCGGTGGTCGGTACCGGCCGGCACCTCGAGCAGGCGGTCGACCTCGTCAACTTCCTGTTCACTGCCGAGGCGCAGAAGCTGTGGGCCGAGGCCGGTTTCCGACCTGTCGATCCTGGTGTCCTTGCCGACTACACCGACGAGTTCCCTGCGCCGCAGACGCTGTGGACGGTCGACGAGCTCGGCGGCTGGGAGGTGGTCGAGCCGCAGCTGTTCGACGAGGACACCGGCGCGATCACCAAGATCTACCGCCAGGCCACTCGGTGAGAACTCCCGCGCCGACGTCCACGACGTCGCGGTGACGTCGACCGTTACGCCGGTCAGGCCAGGGCGAGGAAGAGTTTCTCGAGTTCGTCGACGCTCATCTCGCGCTGGCGCCCGTCGTTCTCGTCGGTGACGATGCACTCCCGCAGCCCGGTTGCGACGATCTTGAAACCGGCCCGGTCCAGCGCCCGCGACACCGCCGCCAGCTGCGTGACGACGTCTTTGCAGTCACGGCCCTGCTCGATCATCGAGATGACGCCTGCGAGCTGGCCCTGGGCCCGACGCAGGCGGTTGAGCACGGCGTTGATGGCCTCCTGGTCACCGACCATGATGGGCTCCTTCGATCCGGTGTTCAAGAACTTTGAACAGCTAGGAGTTTACGCTACCCACCGGGGTATGGCCGGTGGGCGTGCGCCACGTCAGGCCAGACCTTTGAGCATCAGGTTCCAGTACATCGCCGGCAGGCCGTACTTCTTGAGGTACCAGAAGGCCCGGTGCGGCTTGGTCGGGTCCAGCAGGGGCACCGAGGGTTTCAGGTTGAACTCGTAGTCGAACTCGGCCAGCAACATCTCGTGCGAGGACGTGACGATCGGGCACGATGCATACCCGTCGTAACGCGCGCACAGGGTTCGTCCGGCCAGATAGGCATCGACATTGTCGACCACCACCGGCGCCTGTTTGCGGATCGCGGCGCCGGTCTTGGAGTTCGGCGACGACCCGGCGTCACCGAGTGCGAACACGTTGGGGTAGCGCACGTGCTGCATCGTGTGCTTGTCGATGTCGACGTAGCCGCCGGCCTGTCCGGTGGACAGCGGGCTGTTCTTGATCCAGTCGGGCGCCGACTGGTGCGGCACGACGTGGAGCATGTCGTAACCCAGGGTGCCGTCCTCGCCGCCCTCGGCGACCGCCTGCAGGGTCACCTTGCGGCTGGCTGCGTCCACCGACGTCACCTCGGTGAGGGTGTGCAACGTGATGCCGTAATCGGCGATGACCTTGTCGAGGTTGTCGGCGATGGCGGGGATGCCGAAGATCCTCGGTGTGGGTACCACCAGGTGCACGTCGATGTCGTCGAGCACACCCGCGCGCCGCCAGTGGTCACACGCCAGGTAGGCGATCTTCTGCGGGGCCCCTGCGCATTTGATGGGGCCGGAGGGCATCGTGAAGACCGCGGTGCCCGATCGGAGGTTCTTGATGAACTCCCAGGTGCGCGGCGCCAGATCGAACTGGTAGTTCGACGACACCCCGTCTCGGCCCAGCGCATCGGCCGCCCCGTCGATGCGGTCCCAGTCGAGCTGGATGCCCGGACACACCACGAGCGCGTCGTAGGTGTAGGTCGCGCCGTCCTCACATGTCACGGTGTTGGTGTCCGGGTCGACGGCCGCCGCGGCGTTGCGGATCCACGTGGCGTCGTGGGGCATCACGCTGGCCTCCGCGCGTTCGGTGTCGGCGGCCTCTGCCTGCCCGGCCCCGACGAGCGTCCACAGCGGTTGGTAGTAGTGCACGCTGGACGGCTCGATGACGGCGACGTCGGCGTGGCCCTTGCGCAGCAGGCGCGCCGCGACGGTGATGCCCGCGGTGCCCCCACCGATGACGAGGACGCGGTGGTGATGGGACTTCATTGTCTTCTCTCCCTGTTTCGTTGTCGCTCAGGCGCTCTGGGTGACTTCTTCCCAGGCGTTGTAGCCGCCCAGGATGTCGCTGACGTCGGCGAAGCCGCGCTGCCGCAGCACGCTGGCCGCGACCGAGGAGCGGTATCCGCCCGCGCAGTAGACGACCGTCGGTGCGTCGGCGTCGAGTTCGTCCACCCGGTCGGGGAGTTGGCCGACCGGGATGTTGACCGCGCCCGGGATCATGCCCGCTGCGGCCTCGCCCGGGTTGCGGACGTCGACGATCTGCAGTCCGTTGACCTGCTGCGCCCGCTCACCGAATGCCTTGGCGGTCAACCGGGAGGCGGCCTGCACCTGATCGGGATGGGTCAGCATCACCTTCTCCGGCTCGGCCAGATATCCGACCACGCGGTCGAATCCGATCCGCGCCAACCGGTTCTTGCCTTCGAGTTCCTGGCCGGCGTCGGTCATCAACACGATGTCGACGTCGGGTTTGACCACGGAGCCGGCGAATTCGGCATAGCGGCCTTCCAGCCCGATGTTGACCGCGCCGCGCAGGTGGCCCTGGGCGAACTCCTCGGGCGTGCGCCCGTCGACGAGGATCGCACCGCCGGCCACGGCGTCGAGCGCCTGCTGGTAGGTCATCGCGGGCGGCATCGCGGTCTCGTCGAGCAGGGCACGGTCCTTGCGGTTGAGGATCGCGTCGTAGACGAAGTAGCTCGGCGCCGGCGGCTGGCCCTCGGTGACCATCGCCATGAACGAGGCCTTGTCGGCGGCGCGCAGCGCGTAGTTCCACTGCTTCTGATCGCCCATGGTGGACCACAGTTCGGTGGACAGGTTCTTCCCGCAGGCCGAGCCCGCGCCGTGGGCGGGGTAGACGCGCGTGGCGTCGGGCAGCGGCATCAGCTTGTCGTGCAGCGAGTCGTAGAGCATGTCGGCCAGCTCGTCGCGGCTGAAGCCGATGGAGGCCAGCAGATCGGGACGGCCGACGTCACCGATGAACAGCGTGTCGCCGGTCAGCACGCCGTAGGGCACGGGGTCGCCGCCGTGTTCGTACACGACGATGCTCATCGACTCGGGCGTGTGGCCGGGGGTGTGGCGGAACTCCAGGGTCACGCCGTCGGGTTCGCCCAGTGCGTAGCGCTGCCCGTCTTCGACAGCCATGAAGTCGAACTCGGGCTTGGCCACGGAGGAGTAGACGATCGTGGCGCCGGTGGCGTCGGCGAGCTCCAGGTGGCCGGAGAGGAAGTCGGCGTGGAAGTGGGTCTCGATGACGAGCTCGATCGTCAGGCCGAACTTCTCGGCGTCGGCCACGTATTCGGCGACGTCGCGCTGCGGGTCGACGACGACCGCGCGCTTGGAGTCCTCGTCGGCGATCAGGTACGACGCGTGCGACAGGCAGTCCAGGTAGTACTGGATGAACTTCATGATCCGAGCCCTTTCCAATGTGACCGATATACCCAGGGGGGTATCAAACCGATACGGATGAAGATATACCCCTAGAGGTATACGGTCAAGGGGCTGGGTTCAGCGTCACACCGGTTGGGCCGGCAGCAGGCGGTGCAGCACGTCGGTCAGGGTGACCACCGTGCGACCCGCTGCCGTATCGACCACGACCAGATGATTGCGGGATTCGCGCATCACCTGCAGAACCTCGTAGACCGGCGCGGTGGCGGCGACGGTCAGCACCGGGCGCATCAGCTCGCCCGCGGCGCCCCGACCGGTCAGGCTGTCCCGGACGTGGACGACCCCGACGGGCTCGTCACCCTCGTGCACGACCAGCCTTCGGTGGCCCGTCGATTTCGAGGCCTCCTGGATCTGTGCCGGACTCGCCGTGACGTCGACGGCGCTGTAACCCGGGTGTTCCGGTGCCAGCTCGCCGATGGTCAGCGCCTGCAACTGCAACGCGCTGGTCAGGTTGGCGTGGTAGCGCTCGTCGAGCGTGCCGACGGTCGCCGAATGTTCGACGAGCTGCCGCAACGTGTCGGGATCCTGGGTGTCGGCCAACTCGTCGACCGGATCGACCCCGACCCTGCGCAGGCACCAGTTGGCGGCATGGTTGAGGGCCTTCAACAGCGGGCGGGTCAGGAACATGAAGGCGCGCATCGGAATCGCCAGCAGCATGGCCGAGCGCTCCGGATGCGCGATCGCCCAGGACTTGGGCGCCATCTCGCCGACCACGAGGTGCAGGAACGTGACGATGAGCAACGCCAGCACGAAACCACCCACGTCGGCCAACCACGACGGTGCGCCGAATCCTCCGAGCCAGGGCGTGATCGCGTAGTGCACGGCCGGTTTGGTGATCGCGCCCAGCAGCAGGGTGCATACGGTGATGCCCAGCTGCGCACCGGCCAGCAGCAGTGACAGCTCACTGGCACTGCGCAGTGCCGCCCGCGCGGACGCCTTGGTCGCCGCCGCGTCCTCCAGACGACTGCGCCGTGCGGCGATGAGCGCGAACTCGACGGCGACGAAGAACGCGCTGAGGGTGATCAGGAGGGCGGTGACCGCAACCGTCAGCCACGGACCGTTACTCATCGCCACTCTGCTCCTCGACGGTGACGAACATCGACGCCGGCACACGACGCTCGAGCCAGCGGATCTGTGTGATCAGCATCCGGTGCGCGGGTGCGTCATCGATCACCAGATCCGCTGGGTCGCTCGGCAACTCGATCTCGACGGTGTCTCCGACCTCGGGCAGCGCGGCCGCGTGGGCGATCACCATGCCGGCCATGGTTTCGTAGTCACCTGGCGGCAGAGCCAGACCGAGGGCGCGTTCGGCCTCGTCGAGCGGAAGGTCGCCGGGGACCAGCCAACCGTCCCCGGCGGCGGTGACCTGCACCTGCATCGGCGAATCGTGTTCGTCGTCGATCTCGCCCACCAGTTCCTCGGCCAGATCCTCGATCGTCAGGACGCCGGCGAACCCGCCGTACTCGTCGATGACGACAGCCATCTCGTCACCCGCACCGGTCAGCGCCTGCACCACGCTCGGCAGCGGCATGGTCTCCGGCACCACCACGGCCGGCCGGCAACGCTGCGCGGCGGTGTCGGCGCCGAGACTCGTGCCGAGCAGGTCGTACAGATGGATGACGCCCACGATGTCGTCGGCGTCCGCGCCCGACACCGGGTAGCGCGTGTGCCCGGTCGCCATGCGGCTGAGGACCACCGCGGCCGGTGTGTCCCCGGCGATGGCGTCGACGCGCGAGCGCGGGATCATCGCGTGCTCGGCGGTGCTGGTGGGGAAGTCGAGGATCCGGTCCAGCAGCGCCGACAGATCCGGCGGGATCTCCCCAGCGTCCCGCGACACCGCCACGATGTGTTCGAGATCGCGCGGAGTCGCCGAATGTTCCACATCGTGCACCGGCTCGATGCGCAGCAGCCGCAGCAGCACATTCGAGGACTGGTCGAACAACCAGATCAACCAGCCGAACAGCTTCAGGTACAGCGTGGTCGACCACGCCAGCCAGCGGGCCAGCGGCTCGGGGCGGGCGATGGCGAGATTCTTGGGAAACAGTTCACCGAACAGCATCTGGATCACGGTCGAGACCGCGATGGCGACGACACCGCCGATCGCGACCGCGAGTGCGGTCGGAATACTCGCGCCGCTCATCAACGTCTCGGCGCCGCGCCCGATCAGCGGCTCGGCGGCGTAGCCGACCAGCAGACCGGTGACGGTGATGCCCAGCTGTGCGCCGGACAGCATGAACGAGGTACGCCGGGTGACGCCGAGCGCCCGCTCGGCCGCGGCATCACCGGACTCGGCGCGCGCCTTCAGCCGCGACCGGTCGACCGCCATGTAGGCGAACTCCTGCGCGACGAAATACCCCGTCAACGCGGTGATGGCGGACACCACCAACAGTCCCAACAGAATCGACAACACGGCGGTCAGCATCTGACCGCCGACGGTAAGTGTGGGGGCATCGAGTCCTAGCTCGCCGAGGGACGTTGTGCCTCAACTGTACCGGGCCCTGCGAGTGCCCCTGTTCTCGTCAGGCGGCGGCGCGGGCGGGCGCCACGCTGTCGAAACGGTCGAGCACCGTCTCGGCCACCTGCCGATGCGCACCCAGCGGCGACGACATCGGAATCCGCTCCGACCGCGCGAACTCCGCCACCCGGTCGGTGATCCGGCCGTGCGCGAGGAACCACGGCGCGATCACGAGCCGCGACGCCCCGCGGGAACGCAGGACCTCGGCGGCCTCGGCGGGCGTGGGATGTGGACCTGTGGCGAACGCCGTCGTCGCCGTCCACCGGGTAGTCATCGTCAGTTCGCGGGCCACGCCGGCAGTGCGCGCGTTCGCCTGCGCGTGCGAGGAGCCCACCGCGGTCACCAGCACCCCGACCCGCGGATCCAACCGGGACACGCCCGCGTGCTCCAGGCGCTGCCGCAGCACGTGGATCAACCGCTCGTCCTCACCGAGAACCTCGGCCTGGCGGGCGTCGGTGCCCGACTCCGCGATCATCTCGGGAATGTCGACCCGGGCGTGGTAAGCGTCGGCGAGCAGCAACGGCACCACCACCGCCGCACCGGGGACGACCGTGGCCAGCACGTCGCGCAGGTTCGGCGCGTTCTGTTCGCAGAACGCCACCCGCGCGTCCAAGCCTGGGCGCAATCGACGGATCGTCGCGGCGACTTCCCGCGCGTTGGCCGCCGACCGGGGGTCGGCACTGCCGTGCGCGGTGAGGATCAGCGTCGGTGAACTCAAGAGGCGTGCAGTCCGCATTCGGTCTTGGTCTGGCCCGCCCAGCGACCGCTGCGCGGATCGGCGCCCAGCGCCGGCTTGTTCGTGCACGGTGCGCACCCGATGGAGGGGTAGCCCTCGTCGACGAGGGGATTCACCAGAATGCCGTGGGCGTCGATGTAATCCTGCATCTGCTCGTCCGTCCACGCCGCCAGCGGGTTGATCTTCACCAAACCGAAAGCCTTGTCCCAGCTGATCAGCGGGGCGTTTGCCCGCGTCGGGGACTCCACCCGGCGGATGCCGGTGACCCACGCGGAGTAGCCGCTCAACGCCTTGGACAGCGGCTCCACCTTGCGCATACCGCAGCAGGCGTTGGCGTCGCGCTCGAACAGGTTCTTGCCGAACTCGGCGTCCTGCTCGGCGACCGTCCGCTCGGGGCGGACGTTGACCACGTTGACGTCGTAGACGGCCTCCACGGCGTCGCGGGTGCCGATCGTCTCGACGAAGTGATAGCCGGTGTCGAGGAACAGGATGTCGACGCCCGGGCGCACCTTGGCGGCGAGGTCGACCAGCACCGCGTCCTGCATGTTCGACGCGACGATGTACCCGGATCCCTGGCCGAGTCCGCCGAAGTTCTCGTCGGTCCAGCGCAGCAGTTCCTCAGCGGTCGCGTCGGGGCCGAGTTCGGCAGCCCCGCGCTCGGCCAGCTCCTGCAGGTCTGCGTCGTCTCGTGTCACCACAGTCATGTCACCGTCACCTCATCGTCTGCTCTTCGCGCAAGCGCTCATCGAAGGTTCTCTGCTCTTCGCGCAAGCGCTCATCGAAGGTCCGCGTCGTCGGCCCTCAGGGCCCAGGTGGCAAAACGCTCGCCCTGCTCCCTTTGTTTCACGAAGTTGCGCACGACACGCTCGACGTAGTCACCGAGTTCGCTGGAGAGCACCTTGTGCTGGCGCAGCTTGCGACCGAAACCGCTGTCCAGGCCCAGGCTGCCGCCCAGATGGACCTGGAAACCCTCGATCGGGCCGTCGCCGTCGTCGACCATCTGGCCCTTGAACCCGATGTCGGCGACCTGAATGCGGGCGCACGAGTTCGGGCAGCCGTTGATGTTGACGGTGACCGGCACGTCGAGTTCAGCGTTGATGTCCTCGAGCCGCTGCTCGAGTTCTGGCACCAGCGTCTGTGCCCGCTTGCGGGTCTCGGCGAACGACAACTTGCAGAACTCGATGCCGGTGCAGGCCATCAGGTTGCGCCGCCAGTGCGACGGCGTCGACGGAAGACCCAACGCGTCCAGCCCGGCGCGCAACTCGTCGAGCTTGTCGTCGGGCACGTCGAGGACGATCAACTTCTGGTAGGGGGTGAAGCGGATGCGGTCGGACCCCGCCGCCTCGGCCAGGTCGGCGACCTTGCTCAGGATGGTGCCCGAGACGCGTCCGGCGATGGGCGCGACCCCGACGGCGTTGAGGCCGTTACGCAGCTTCTGCACACCGACGTGGTCGATGGGGCGGGCCACCGGGTCGGGAGCGGGGCCGTCGATCAGCGGGCGCTTCAGGTACTCCTCTTCGAGCACTTTCCGGAACTTTTCGACGCCCCAGTCCTTGATCAGGAACTTCAACCGCGCCTTGGAGCGCAACCGGCGGTACCCGTAGTCGCGGAACGCGCTGACCACGGCTTCCCACACGTCCGGCACCTCGTCGAGTGGCACCCACGCCCCGACCCGCTGGCCGAGCATCGGGTTCGTCGACAGCCCGCCGCCGACCCAGAGGTCGAACCCGGGACCGTGCTCGGGGTGGTTGACGCCGATGAACGCCACGTCGTTGACCTCGTGCACGACGTCCTGCAGACCGGAGATCGCGGTCTTGAACTTGCGCGGGAGGTTGGACAGCTCCTTCTTGCCGATATAGCGCCGGACGATCTCGTCGACCGCGGGGGTGCCGTCGATGACCTCGTCGAGCGACTCACCGGCCAGCGGCGAGCCCAGCACGACACGGGGGCAGTCGCCGCACGCCTCGGTGGTCTGCAGGCCTACCGCGTCCAGACGCCGCCAGATCTCGGGCATGTCCTCGACGCGGATCCAGTGGTACTGGATGTTCTGGCGGTCGGAGATGTCGGCGGTGTCGCGGGCGAACTCGGTCGAGATCTCACCCAGCGTGCGCAGCGAGGCGGCGGTCAGCGCACCGCCGTCACTGCGAACCCGCAGCATGAAGTACGAGTCCTCGAGCATGTCGGTGTTCTCGTCGCCGGTCCAGGTGCCGTCGTAGCCCTGCTTGCGTTGGGTGTAGAGCCCCCACCAGCGAAAACGCCCTCGCAGGTCGCCTTTGTCGATGGACTCGAAGCCGTTCTTGGCGTAGATGTTCTCGATGCGGTCGCGCACGTTGAGCGGATTGTCGTCCTTCTTGGACTGCTCGTTGGCATTGAGCGGCTCGCGGTAGCCGAGCGCCCACTGACCCTCACCGCGGGGACGCTTGGCGGGCTTCTTGGCCGGCGAGCCGGCCGAATCGGTGGTGGCCGGCGAGCCGGCCGGATTGGTTGTCGTCATCGGTGGGCTCCTGGTCGGAGCCGGCGTTCAGATCGCGCGTGGTCACCGGGGGCTGTCCGGCGGCGCAGATCCGGCGGCCAGCTGAAAGGTCAGAAAAGTGGCTGGTTGGTCCGTGATCCGGCGATCAAGACAGACAGCTACAGCTGCAAACGCGCTTGAAGTCGACATGGCGGCGTGCCACGAGCGCGACCCTGCGGGCGAAGCTGTGGTTTGCAGTCACGTACCCGATTGTGCCACGAATGCGCCACCTGCCCTAATGGGGCGGCTGCCAGACTGGACACGTGAGTGTGCAGTCGCAGGTGCCAGACGGTGTGCTGCCGGAGCTGTCGGCGCGGGCGGGCCGGCCCTTCGGCGTGTACATCCACGTGCCGTTCTGCGCGACCCGGTGCGGTTACTGCGACTTCAACACCTACACCCCCGGCGAACTGGGCGGCGCGAACCCGGACGGTTGGCTGGCCGCCCTGCGTACAGAACTGCGGCTCGGTGCTGCCTGTCTGCGCACCGCCCCGGCGGCCGACACCGTTTTCGTGGGGGGCGGCACGCCGTCGCTGCTCGGGGCTGCCGGGCTGGGTGCCGTCCTCGACGCGGTGCGGGAGAGTTTCGGGCTCGCCCCGGATGCGGAGGTCACCACCGAAGCCAACCCCGAGTCGACGTCGCCGGAGTTCTTCGCCGGGTTGCGCGCGGCCGGCTACACCCGGGTGTCGCTGGGGATGCAGTCCACTGCCGTGCACGTGCTGGCGGCACTGGATCGTGTGCATTCGCCGGGGCGCGCGCTCGATGCGGCCCGCGAAGCCGCGGCGGCAGGGTTCGATCACGTCAGCCTCGATCTCATCTACGGCACACCGGGGGAGAGCGACGACGACCTGGCGCGCTCCGTGGAGGCCGCGATCGGGGCCGGAATCGACCATCTGTCGGCGTACGCGCTGGTGGTCGAGGACGGCACCGCGCTGGCCCGCCGGGTCCGGCGCGGTGAGATCCCTGCGCCGGACGACGACGTGCTCGCGCGTCGTTACGAACTGCTCGACGACCGGCTGCGCGAAGCGGGCTTCCACTGGTACGAGGTGTCCAACTGGGCCCGCCCGGGCGGCGAGTGCCGCCACAACATCGGCTACTGGGACGGCGGGGAATGGTGGGGCGCCGGGCCGGGCGCGCACAGTTACGCCGATGCGACGCGCTGGTGGAATGTCAAGCACCCCAACGCTTATGCCACCCAATTGGCCGCCGGAGCACTTCCGGTCGCCGATTTCGAGACGCTGGATGACGCGACCGCGCATGTCGAGGAGGTGCTGCTGCGGATCCGCCTGCGCTCGGGTCTGCCGACCGCAGCCCTATCGGCCGACGAGCAGACGCGCGCCGAGATCGCGATCTCCGACGGTCTGCTGCGCCGAGACGGTGAGCGGCTGGTGCTCACCGACCGCGGCAGGCTGCTCGCCGATGCCGTGGTGCGCGACCTACTGGGCTGAGGCCCGTACGGCTTCGCTGTCGCACGGGTTGCGCTACAGCAGTGCCGCAGCCAGCCGGCGCCACTGTTCGCGGGGGAATTCGGTGGGGTCGGCGGTCAGCACCTGCACGCAGACGTGGTCGGCACCGGCATCGAGGTGCTCGGTGACGCGCCGCTTGACGGCGTCCTCGTCGCCCCACGCGATGACCGCGTCGAGGAGTCGGTCGCTGACCGTGTCGATCTCCTCGTCGCTGAACCCCAGCCGGCGCAGGTTGTTGGCGTAGTTGGGCATCTTCAGGTACGAGCGCACCCACTGCCCGCCGACCTCGCGCGCATGGTCGCGATCGTCGGTGAGCAGCACCGTCTGCTCGGGCAGCAACAGCGGTCCGCTGCCGAGGACCTCGCGGGCGATGCGGGTGTGCTCCGGGGTGGTCAGGTACGGGTGCGCGCCGCGCGCCTTCGTCTTGGACAGTTCGAGCATCTTGGGGCCGAGTGCGGCCAGCACGCGATTGGCGACCGGGACCGGCTGCGCGGAGGCGTCGATGCCGTCGAGGAACGCTTCGGTGGCGGCCAGCGGCTTGCGGTAACGGCCGGGCTCCTTCGAGTCGATCAGCGGTGCGTGGCTGACGCCGATGCCGAGCAGGAAGCGTTCGCCATGCGTGTCGGTCAGGGTCGCGTAGCGTGCCGCGACGTCGGCGGGCTCATGCATCCAGAGGTTGAGGATGCCGGTCGCGATCACCGTGTTGCGCGTTGCCGACAGCAGGTTGTCCACCGAGTCGAGCACCGGCCCGCCCACGTCGGGAATCCACAGCGCCGCGTAGCCCAGTTCGTCGAGTTCGGCTGCCGCTTCGGCCGCCTCGCTCGAATTGCCGTACCGCAACTGCGAACTCCACACACCCACACCCGTCAATTCCATGTGTCCACTCATACCGTGCGGGCACCCTGGGGCGCTACGGTCGTGGTCATGGGTTTCGATCGCGGCACTGTCGCCCGCGCGTTCTCGGAGCACCGCTTCGACGAGGCGCTGCCGCATCTCGCCAAGGACGTGAAGTGGACGATCGTCGGCTACATGGTGCTCGAGGGCGCTGACGCGGTGGCGCGCACGTGTCGGGACACGGCCGAAGGGCTCGACGGCATCCGCCGTGAGTTCGATCGGTGCGTGACCGCCGTCGGATCCGACGCGGTGGCCGTCGACACCGTGGTGCGGTATGTGCGCCCGGACGGGATGACCGCGGTGGCGAGCTGCGCCATCTACGAGTTCACGGGCGAGCAGATCACGGCGATCACGTCGTACGCCGTGGAGATCGACCCCGAGGACGCGGGGGCGCAGCCCCCCCAGATAGGGCCGGGCGCAGCCCCCCAGATAGGGCCGGGCGCAGCCCTCCGGATAGGGCCGGGCGCAGCCCGGGTAGCGCCGGGGCGCGGCCCGGGTGGCGCCGGGGCGCGGCCGCGCAGGTAGCGCGCCATGTCGCCCGTGGTTGTGCCAGGATGTCCGGCATGTCGATGCGTGAGTTAGGGAAGGCTAGCCATATAACTGGGGCATCGTGGAGCTGACCGGCGCCACGGAACCGACGCCCGAGCCCATCGCGATCATCGGTATCGGATGCCGCCTGGGCGGCGAGGTCCGCACCCCGGCGGAGTTCTGGTCGTTCCTGTTGGCCGGTGGCAGTGCGGTCCGGCAGGTCCCGGCGCAGCGGTGGGCGCCCTACGTGGAGCGCGATCCGCGCAACGCCGCGGTGCTGGCCGAGACCACCCGCTGGGGCACCTTCCTCGAGGACCTCGACTGCTTCGACGCCGAGTTCTTCGGGGTGTCCCCCCGCGAAGCGGAGCTGATGGACCCGCAGCAGCGCCTTGCGCTGGAAGTCTCGTGGGAGGCGCTGGAGCACGCCGGCATCGGCCCGCGGTCGCTGGCCGGAAGCGACACCGCGGTGCTGATGGGCGTGAACTCCGACGACTACGGCAAGTTGCTGATGGAGGATCTCGCCGGGATCGAGGCGTGGACGGGTATCGGCACATCACTGTGCGGGGTGGCCAATCGGGTCTCCCACCTGCTCGACCTCCGCGGGCCGAGTGTGGCCCTGGACGCCGCGTGTGCAGCGTCCCTGGTCGCCGTGCACCAGGGGTGTCAACTGCTGCGCGACGGAGAGACGTCGCTCGCGCTGGCCGGTGGCGTCAGCGCGTTGATCGGACCGGGGTTGACCCGCGTCCTCGATGTCGCGGGAGCGACTGCGCCGGACGGGCGCTGCAAGACCTTCGACGCTTCCGCCGACGGATACGGGCGCGGCGAGGGTGCGGGCGTGGTGGTGCTCAAGCGTCTCGCCGAGGCGCGGCGAGACGGTGACCGCGTGCTGGCGGTGATTCGCGGCGGCGCAGTCGCGCAGGACGGCCGCACCGTCGGCATCATGTCGCCCAACGGAGAGGCGCAGGCGGACCTGTTCCGGCTGGCCTGCCGGGTTTCGGGGGTGGCCCCGCACAGCGTCGGCTACGTCGAAGCCCACGGCACCGGAACTCCGACCGGCGATCCGGTCGAGGTCGCGGCGCTGGCCTCCGTGTACGGCGCCGGCCGTGGCGGCGAGCGCTGCCCCGTCGGATCGGTGAAACCCAACACCGGGCACCTCGAGGGCGGCGCGGGAGTCGTGGGGCTGATCAAGGCCGCCCTCGCGTTGCACCACCGGGTGCTCCCGCCCACCGCCGGGGTACGCACGCTGACCCCGAAAGTCGATTGGGAAGCCAGTGGTCTGCGGGTGCCCACCGAGACCGAAGGGTGGCTGCCGGGGGACGGGCCGCGGCGTGCGGCGGTGTGCAGCTACGGCTACGGCGGCACGATCGCACACGTTCTGCTCGAGGAGGCGCCCGGGTTCGATACCGCATCCGCCGGCGAGAAAGCTTCCCCCGCAGCGGCATTCATCCCGCTGTCGGCGCGTTCGGAGTCGCGGCTCACCGTCCAGGCAGCTCGGTTGGGCGAGCATCTGCGCGCCGCGCCGTTCTCCGTGGACCGGGTGGCGGCCACGATGTGGACCCGTCGTTCACCCGAGCCAGTGCGCGGCGCGGTGGTCACCGACGGGCTTCCCGCAACCCGACGGGAAGGCGCCGTCGTGGCCGCATTGAACGCGCTGGCCGCTCAGGTGCGGGATCCGCGCGTGGTGACCGGCTCGGTGGTCGAGGGCGCGCAGGACGGTGCGGTGTGGGTGTTCAGCGGTCACGGTTCGCACTGGGCCGGCATGGGCCGTGAACTACTCGCCACCGAGCCGGCTTTCGCCGCTGTGATCGACGAGGTCGACGTCGTCTTCCGCGCCGAGCTCGGCTTCTCTGCCCGTGAGGAGCTGACCGGAGAGCGGCTTGGTGGCACCGACCAGGTCCAGGCCCTGACCTTCGCCGTCCAGGTGGGTCTTGCCGCCGTGCTGCGGGAGCGAGGCGTGACACCGGCGGCGGTCATCGGGCACTCGGTCGGCGAGGTAGCCGCTTGCGTGGAGGCGGGCGTGTTCGATCTGTCCCACGGCGCCGCGGTCGCGTGCTTCCGTGCGCGCGGGTTTCGGTCGGTGGCAGGCAACGGCGCGATGGCGCTGGTGCGGCTGTCGTTCGACGAGGTTCAGCGCCGGCTGGCAGGACGGTCGGACGTGGTTGCGGCCATCAGCGCGTCTCCGGAGTCCACGGTTGTGTCGGGCGCCGTCGACGCTGTCGACGAGGTGGTGGCAGCGTGGTCGGCCGCTGGCGTCATGGTGCGCCGGGTCAACACCGACGTGGCCTTCCACAGCCCGGCGATGGACGCGTTGACCGGCGAGCTGGCGCGGCGGGTCGGTCACCTGCCGGCGCCTGGTCCCGCGAAGGTTCCGCTGTACACGACAGCCCTGGCCGATAGCCGGTCGAGTGCACCGCGCGGCGCCGACTACTGGGCGACCAATCTGCGGGGCCGGGTTCGGTTCGCCGAGGCGGTACAGGCCGCGGCAGAGGACGGCCACCGGCTGTTTCTGGAGGTGTCCGCGCATCCGGTGGTGTCGCATTCGATCGCCGAGACGCTGGTGCACCACGGCTACCAGGAGCACGCGGTGGTACCGGTGCTGCGCCGGGATCAGCCCGAGCGTCGAGCGATCGGTGCCGCCGTCGCCGCGCTGTACTGTCACGGCGCACCGGTCGAGCACGGCTTCACCAAGACGGCGGCGTGGGCTGCCGATCTACCTGTGACGCAGTGGCAGCACCGCCGTTACTGGCGTACCCCGACGGCGCCGCCGGGCACCACCGCACTGCACGATGTCGCCGCCCACACGCTGCTCGGGGGATGCATCGAGGTGTCGGGCGTGGTCCCGACCCGGGTATGGCAGACGCGGCTGGACATGGGGAACCGGCCCTACCCCGGTGATCACCCTGTGCAGGGCACCGAGATCGTGCCTGCTGCGGTGCTGCTCAACACGTTTCTCACCGCCGCCGGAGGCGGCGAGATGGGCACCGCCGCCGGAGGCGGCGAGATGGGCACCGCTGCCGGAGGCGGCGAGATGGGCACCGCTGCCGGAGGCGGCGAGACTGGTACCGCCGCCGGAGGCGGCGAGATGGGCACCGCTGCCGGAGGCGGCGAGACTGGCACCGCTGCCGGAGGCGGCGCCGGTGAAGGTTGCGGGCTGACCGACGTGCAGCTGCGTACACCCGTTCCTCCCGGACGTACGCGCGACGTCCAGGTGGTTCTGCAGGACGGCACGCTGCGTCTGTCCTCGCGACTCGTCGGGGAGTCGGTGGAGGACTCAGCCGACGGATGGCTGACCCACAGCAGCGCCGTCGTCGCCCCCGCCGACGCAGAATCAGCCTGGATGCCGGTAAGCGTGGTCGATATCGAGACGTTTGTTGTTGATGCAGAACGACTTCCGAGTGCCCATGTGGTCGAGACGCTGGCCTCAGTCGGTGTCGCGGCGATGGGGTTCGGCTGGGAGATCCTCGAGCTGTACCGCCGTGGCGGGCAGCTCTTGGCACGAGTGACCGCCGAGCCCGACGGCTCTGCACCGGCCACCTGGGCCGGGCTGGTGGATGCGGCCACCTCGACGGCGTGCACCGTGTTCGACGGTCCGGCGCGCTTGCGGATGCCGGCGCGAATCGAGCGGGTCCATGTCGCGGGCACTCCGCCCGCAGTGGCGCTGCTGCATGTGCAGCACCTCGGCGGCACGACGGTCGATGTCGCGATCGCCGACGAGGCGGGGGTTGTACATGCCGTCCTCACCGGGATGACGTTCGAGGAACTCGAGAACTCCGCCAGCGGCAGCCTGGGTCCGATGCTGCATGAAATAACCTGGGAGACAGTTGAACTCAGCGGAGAGGACCGGCCTGCTGAGGTGGTCCTGGTCGGCGGTCGGGCGGACGACGTCGCCGCGATACGGAGCGATCTCGCCGCGGCCGGCGTCCGGCACCGCGTCTGCGCCGAGCCTGGGGAGATCGATTGCGAGCTCACCGAGGGGTCGGCGGTGCTGGTGGTGCCCGATGCCGAGGGCACCGCGCAAGCCGCCGCCGAGTTGGTGCTCGCGACACTGAAGGGTCTGCACGCCAACGGCTCTGCGGCTCGACTGTGGGTGCTGACCAAGGGCGTGCTGGAGGGACGCTCCCTGGCGCACGCGTCACTGTGGGGGCTGGCCCGGGTGGCCGCGGCCGAACATCCACAGCTGTGGGGTGGGGTGCTCGACGTCGCGGCTGACTGCGGGCGCGACCCGCTACCGCTGAGTGTGATGGCAGCGCTGCCCGGGCACGGCGTGGTCGCCGTGCGGGACGGCTTAGCGTCGATCGCTCGACTGCGCCATGCCCGCACTGGGTCACGCGCTCCCATGACGTGCACCGCAGGCGGCACCTACCTGATCACCGGAGGTACCGGTGCGCTCGGCCTGTTGATGGCCCAGCGACTGGCCGACCTCGGTGCCCGCCGGCTGGTGTTGCTGTCCCGCTCGGGCATGCCGCCACGGGATTCATGGGCTGCGCAGGCAGGCTCGGACGTGGTCGACACGGTGACGGCACTCGAAGAGCGGGGAGTGTCGGTGCACGTCGCCGCGATCGACATCGGGGACGCCGATGCGGCCGGCGAATTACGGGAGATGCTCGCGGGGTTGCCGGCAGTGCGCGGCGTGGTCCATGCGGCCGGCGTGGAAGCCGGCGTCCTGCTGGCCGATACCACTGACCAGCAGCTCCGGACCACGATGCGCCCCAAGGTGGACGGGTCACTGGTGCTGCACGAGTTGTTCCCACCGGGGCAGCTGGACTGGATGGTGCTGTATTCGTCGTGCGGCTATTTGGCGGGCTTTCCGGGTCAGGGTGCGTACGCGTGCGCCAACGCGTTTCTCGATGCGCTGGCGCGCCACCGGCACGGCCTCGGTGATCGCACCGTCAGCGTCGCGTGGACCGCGTGGCGTGGTCGGGGGATGGGGTCGACCTCGGAGTATGTCGCCGCGCAGCTCGAAGGTCTGGGCATGGGCACGATCGGATCCGACGACGCGTTCCGGGCGCTCGACACGGCGATGCGCGGCGACGAACCCAACGTCGTTGTCCTGCCGGTACTCCCGGGGGCGGCCTCGGTGCCGATATTGGCCGACGTCGCACCGGTTGGGCGGCGTGACGACACGCCGGCAGGCCCGATCGATCGCGGCGACACGGACGTGGATGAGTGGGTGGCTCAGCAGGTTGTCGAGGCGGTCGCCACCGAGCTGGGTCTGCCCGAGGATGACGTCGACCCCCGCGTTCCTCTGGTCGAGACCGGCGTCGACTCGATCATGACCGTCTCGCTGCGCCGTGCGCTGGAAAAGCGCACCGGGCTCGCGCTTCCACCGACCCTGCTGTGGGAGCACCCGACCGCTGCGGCGGTGACGGCTCGCATCGTCGAGCTGCTTGCGCCGCAGGATGACTCGCCGGCCGATCGGCGAGAGGTAGAGGTCTCCTGAGCTAGGGAACGTCCTCGTCTTCGCTGTCTGCTCGCCCGTCGTCGTTTCCCGCGCCTTCGTCGGGGATGAGGTAGCGCTCGGGGTGGTGGTAGTTGTTGATGCGGGTTTGGCCGGTGTCGAGGGCTGGGGGTGGGTGCCATTCGGTGCGGCCGTCGGGGCGTTTGCGGGTGGTCCAGCCGCCGTGGGTGGCGGCGCGGTTGTCGGGGCCGCAGGCGAGGGTGAGGTCGTTGATGTTGGTGTGGCCGTTGTTGTTCCAGTCGGCGACGGCGTGGTGGGCTTGGGTGTGGTAGCCGGGGGTGGTGCAGCCGGGGCGGGTGCAGCCGCGGTCGCGGTTGAGCAGCACGATGCGTTGGGCGGGGGTGGCGAGGCGTTTGGTGCGGCCGAGGTAGAGCGCTTCGTTGGTGTGTTGGTCGTAGATGGCCAGGTAGTGGTGGGCGGGGGTGGCCATCCTGATGAGGTCGGCCATGGGTAGCAGGGTGCCGCCGGCGGTGACGGCGTGGGTGGTGCGGCCTCCCAGGCGTGGTCCGGTGCCGGTGATGTCGACGCCGGCGGCACGGCTGAGTTCTTGCAGGGTGGTGGAGACGATGACGGTGACGGGCAGCCCGTTGTGGGTGCCGAGTTGGTTGGAGGACAACAGCATGCGGGTCATGGCCAGGAAGGCGTCGTGGTTGCGTTGGGCGGTGCTGCGGGTGTCGTTGCGGGTCTGAGGGCCCGTCGGTGTCTCGGCGGCGTGGTCGCTGGCGCCGGCAGGGGCCTCGCCGGGATGGGTGTTGGCGCCGGCCTGTCCATTTGTCGGTTCCTGCGGGCTGCTGCCGCTGCTGCCGCTGCTGCTGCTGCCGCTGCTGCCGCTGCTGCCGCTGCTGCCGGTGCTGCCGGTGGTGCTGGTCTCGGTGTCGGTGTCGGCGGGGTGGCTGTTGCTGGGGTTGTGGTCGGGGTGGGGGGTGCCGGGGGCGGCGAGTTTGGCGGCGAGGGCGTCCCAGCAGGCGCGGGCTTCGGGGGTGAGGTAGCCCGAGATTCTGCTCATCCCGTCGGGTTGTTGGCGTCCGATGGTCAGGCCGCGTTTGCGGTGTTGTTCTTTCTCGTCGGGCACGGGGCCGTCGGGGTCGAGGGTCAGGGCGAGTCGTTGGGCGGCTTGGCGGAGTTGGTCGGGGTCGAGCCCGCAGGCCGAGCGGGCGAGTTGGGTTTCGGCGTCGGCGCGGGTGCCGACGTCGATCCAGTGGGGCAGGGTGCGGAAGAACTCGGCGATGGTGTCCAGGTGGGCGGGTCCGATGCGGCCCTGGGCTTGGGCGGCGGCGACGTGATTCCAGTGTGGGGGGGAGGGGTTGGCCGTCGAGGGAGCGGCGGGGGCCGAGCATGTGGGTGTCGCGGATGGTGCGGGTGGCTTCGGTTTTGGACAGGCGCAGGGCGATGGTGAGGATTTCCTCCCAGGATTTGGCGCCCAGGGTTTGGGGTTCGGTTTCGGTCATCAGCCGGGCCAGGATGGGGTGTTGGACCGCGGGTAGGGACCAGCTCAGGGTTTTGATGTCGTTGAGCAGGGCGATCAGTTCGGGGTGAGTGAGAGTGTCGATGGGTGCGGCGGCCAGCTCGGCGATGCCGTCGCGGATCGCGGCGACTGCGCTGCCTACTTCACTCATGCATCGAACACTAGTTCGACACCCCGACAGGTCCGCCCGCGGATGTGACCACAGAAACCACAGTGACAAAAGAGATTTCTGAGGAGCGAACTACTCGAGTTTCTGAACCGCGCGTCGGCATTCAGCGCCCAACGCCTGCTCGCGGCCGTACAGCAGACCGAATGTGAAGCCGTTCTCACCGTCTGTGGTCCCGGCGGCGACACCGATTCGCCGCAGCCACGCCATCGCCACCACAGTGTCCTGGTGGTCGCCGAGCACACTCTGAATGTGCTTGAAGTGCTTGCGCTCTCGTTTGGCCGCCTTGGCATCGATCGGCTCCATGAGCTCGGCGGCGTAACGGGCCCGCTTGGCTGCCTTACGCGCCCGGTGCAGCAGCTCCGCGTCGTCGGCCTCCAGCGCGGTGGTGAGACGACGCCGTGCCTTGCGCTGCGCCTTGTTCGCGAGCCTGCGCACCGCCGCCGCCTCGATCCAGTGGTGAAACGGCGCCCGGCGACGCCAGACCTGGAGGTGCGACATCATCTTTGCGTACCGCGGTGACCTCATGGCCTCGTCGACCGCCTCGCGGGCGGGCAGTTCCACGGCCATGAGGTCGTTGCGGAGTCGCGCGCGGACCGGGCCGAGGATCAGCTCCTCGGGCAGCTCGTCGAGTGCGGCACCGAGCCGCTCCTGCTGGACCTGGCAGTCACGGACGTCGCCGAGCACCCCGGCGAACCATTTGAGGTCGGCTTCGACGTCGGCGACATCGTCCTCGGCGAAGACGTCGACGAGTTCGTCGAAGACTCGGATCGTGCTGCGCAGCCGACGAATCGCCACGCGGGTGTCGTGGATCGGATCATGCCCGCGCCGCAACTCGATGTCGCCGCGCACGATCTCGTCGACCTGCGCTGCCACATAGCGGTCGAGCGCCTGCGCACCGGCTGCCACAGCCACCGCGTCGCGCTCGGCGTCACCGGCCAGCAAGCGGTCCACCCGCGGCGGCTCGGTCGACCGGCGCGCTCCCGCTTCCGACAGCCGCTCCCGCAACCGCGCCGGCGCAGGGGCGGCGTGCACCTCCCGCCAAGCCAGCAGCCGGTCCCCGAGCGAAGCGCGCAGTTCGTCGTCGTCGATCTCGAATCGCGACCCGCCCTCGGCGTCGCTGACCAGGTAGCGGTCGCGGAGCGTGCGGATCGTGGCGATGTGCGCCAGGTCCCGTCCTGCGTTGACTCCATGGGTGATCGTCGCCAGTTCCTCGGGTACCGACGTCGAATCCGCGAAGCGCAACGTCGCGCTGCTACCGGGCATGGTCAACACCCATTCGGCATCGTCGGCCACCCGCCGGGTCACAGTCATGCCGAAGGCGTGCAGGTCGCGCTCGGCAGTGTCGAAGTAGGCCGTCTCGACGTCGTCGGTGGCGTGCTCGACCCGGCCGTCTGTGACCAGGTCTCCGAAATGCGGGAGGGTGAACTCGCGGTCGACTTCCCAGTGGTCTCTCTGGTCGAGTGTGTCCGCCATGCCTTACAACTAGCCGTTTTTGCCCGCCATCAACCGGGCGACGACCTGCTTCTTGTCCACCTTCCCGACCGCGGTGGTCGGCAATGCGGGCATCGCGACGAGGGCGTCGGGGCGCGTGTGCGCCGACACGCCCCGCTCGTCGAGGAAGGCGTTCAGTTCGGTCAGCGTGATCGGGCGTCCGCGGAAAACGACCGCCGCGCAGATCTTCTCACCGAGGTACTCGTCGGGCAGTGCCACCGCAGCCGCGCTGTAGATCTGCGGATGGGTGTGCAGATGGTCCTCCAGGTCGGTCGCCGACACCGTCTCGCCGCCGCGGTGGATGACGTCCTTGATCCGTCCGGTGACTTCGACATACCCGGCTCTCGGTCCGCGGTCGAAGATCCGCACCCGGTCGCCGGTGCGGTAGAAGCCGTCCGGCGAGAAGGACCGCGCGTTGGCATCGTCGGCGCGGTAGTACCCATTGAGTGTGTAGGGCCCCCGCACCAGCAGTTCGCCTTCTTCACCGGGCGCCACCTCGTCGCCGTTGTCGTCGACGACGCGCATCTCGTCGGCCGGCGACATCGGTCGCCCCTGGGTGTGGACGACGACGTCGAGCGGATCGCCGGGTCGGGTGAAGTTGAGCATTCCTTCGGCCATGCCGAAGATCTGGGCCATGCCGGGCGTGAGCCTGTCGAGAATGAAGCGCGCGTCCTCGGGGCTCATGCGGGAGCCGCCGACCTGGACGTAGCGCAGCGACGTCGGCAGCACCGGTTCCCAGTCGCAGGCCTGAGCCCACAATTTGGCCAACGCGTTCACCAGGCCGGTGACGGTGACCGAGTGCTTGTCGATCAGCGCGAAGGCGGATTCGGGGCTGGGGTCGGCGGTGAACACCGTCGTCGCACCCACCGTCATCGAGCCCAGCAGGCCCGGGCACGCCAGGGGGAAGTTGTGACCGGCCGGCAGTGCGACGAGATAGACGTCCTGAGCGGTCATCTCGCAGGTCTGCGCGCACGTGCGGGCGTTGTAGAGGTAGTCGTCGTGGGTGCGGGCGATCAGCTTCGGTAAGCCGGTGGTGCCGCCGGAAACGAGTAGCAGCGCAGGGCTGTTCGGGTCGACGGGCTGACGGTCGGCGGGCTCACCCGGATGCTCGACGAGTGAGGACCACGGCACGAAGTCCGCGGAGTCGCCGTCGACGATGACGTGGCGCAGGGCAGGATGCCCGGCGACGAGCGTGGCGGCCATGTCGCGGTAGTCGAAACCGCCCACCTTGTCGGCGACGATCAGCGCGACCGCGCCGCTGACCTCGGCGAAATGTCCGAGTTCGGCCGTGCGATGCCCCGGCAGGCACATCACCGGCACCGCCCCGGCGCGCAGCAGCCCGAACAGCGCCACCGCGAACTGGCAGGAGTTGGGCAGCTGCACCATCACCCGGTCGCCTTCGGCGATGCCGAGCTCCGCCAGCCCCGCGGCGACCCGATCCGCCACGGCCGCCAACTCCGCGAAGGAGTACGAGGTCGCGGAGTCGACGATGGCGGTGCGGTCCGGCCACTGCGCGGAGGCGTCGGTCAGAATCGAATCCAGTGGCCGGCCCGTCCAGCAGCCGGCCTCCCGGTAAGCCTGGGCGCGGTCCTCCGGGAAGGGCACGAAACCCGTCAGCAGGTCAGCGGACGCGTGTCCATGTGGTTTGCCCTGGTCAGCCAGGAATCCGGTGCTCATCTGGTGAAATCGTCCGCTCGGGGTAGAAGTGTTCGGTGAACCGAATATAGGGTAGCCTCCACAAAGTTAGGGCAGCCTGACTTAACGCTGGAGGCTTTGTGGGTGTGGCGGTGACGAGAGCGCAGACGGTTCGAGACGAAGTCGCCGAACTGCTCGGCATG
Organism: Mycobacterium sp. G7A2; assembly: GCF_041902445.1. Taxonomy (NCBI): domain Bacteria; kingdom Bacillati; phylum Actinomycetota; class Actinomycetes; order Mycobacteriales; family Mycobacteriaceae; genus Mycobacterium; species Mycobacterium sp. G7A2. The sequence goes on from NZ_CP169251.1 coordinate 2,312,172, forward strand.
AGTGCGGACGAGCTGGATCCGCATGCCGATCTGATCGCGTCCGGCCTGGACTCCATCCGGATGATGTCGCTGTCGGGGCGTTGGCGCCGGCAGGGCATCTCCGTCGGGTTCGCCGATCTGGCCGCCAACCCGACCGTAGCTGCGTGGGCGGACCTCGTCGCCGCTCACGACGCCACCGCACCGACCGGCACGGCGCCGACCGGTACCACCGGGAACCCGGGCGCTGACGGCTCGAGTTCCTGCAACGATCAGGCCGAGGACAACGAACCCTTCCCGCTGGCGCCGATCCAGCACGCTCTGTGGGTGGGCCGCAACGACGATCAGCAGCTGGGGGGCGTGGCTGCCCACCTCTATGTCGAATTCGACGGTGTAGGAGTCGATCCCGAGCGGCTGCGGGATGCCGCGGCGCGGCTGGCCCGGCGCCACCCCATGCTGAGGGTGGAGATCCTGCCCGACGGGACGCAGCGCGTCGGCGATCGCAGCCTGCCGGTCACCGTCTTCGACCTGCGCGACCTCGACCTCGCGGCGGCTCAGCGACGCCTCGACGAGATCCGCGACGCCAAATCGCATCAGATGTTGGTGGACGAGGTCCTCGAACTGTCGCTGTCGCTGCTTCCCGACGGCAGCACCAGGCTGCACGTCGACCTGGACATGCAGGCCGCCGACGCGGTCAGCTACCGCAACTTCATGTCAGATCTCGCGGTGTTCTACGACGGCGGAACGCTGCCAGAGCTCGGCTACACCTACCGCCAGTACCGAGCAGAGGTCACGGCCGACAACTCCCAGTCAGACGCTGACCGCCGGTGGTGGGCCGAACGAATCCCGGATCTGCCGGAAGGCCCCGCGCTGCCGCTGGTTCCGCGTGACGAACAGGCCGACCCACGTCGCGGCACTCGGCGCTGGCACATCTTCGATGTCGAGACCCGCGACGCGTTGTTCGCCGCGGCGCACCGGCGGGGGATCACCCCGGCGATGGCCGTGGCCGCGTCCTATGCCGGCACACTGGCGCGCTGGTCGACGAACCGGCGGTTCCTGCTGAACCTGCCGATGTTCGGCCGTGAGCAGTTCCACGCCGACGTCGACAAGCTGGTGGGGGACTTCACGTCATCGCTGATGCTCGACGTCGACCTCACCGATGCCACCACTCCCGCGGCCCGCGGCCGGGTTCTGCAGCGGGCACTGCATGTTTCGGCGGCACACTCGCACTACTCGGGTCTGTCGGTGCTGCGTGACCTGACTCGCCACCACGGCACCCCGGTTCTGGCGCCGATCGTCTACACCAGCGCCCTCGGTCTCGGTGATCTGTTCGCCGGCGAGGTGACCGAGCAGTTCGGCAGGCCGGTGTGGACGATTTCTCAAGGCCCCCAGGTGCTGATCGACGCTCAGGCCACGCCGGTGGCCGAGGGCTTGATGATCAACTGGGATGTGCGCGAGGATGCCTTCCGGCCCGGCGTCGCCGACGCCATGTTCGCCCACCACCTTGCTGAACTGAAGCGGCTGGCCGACGACGACACCGCCTGGGAGACGGCGGACCAGCCCGCCGTCACGCGGGAACAACAGACTGCCCGCGACGCGGTGAACGCGGTGCAGGCGCCTCGCAGCGGCGAAGCGCTGCACGACGGGTTCTTCCGCCGGGCACAGCTGCAGCCCGACTCGCCGGCCGTGTACAGCAGTGCCGGTGACCTCACCTACGGCCAGCTTCGTGAGCAGGTGCTCGAGGTCGCCGCCGGCTTGACCGTGGCCGGTGTGCGGCCCGGCGACGCCGTCGCGGTCATGGGGCCCAAGGGTGCCGAACAGGTGACAGCGCTGCTCGCCATCCTGGCTGCCGGCGCCTTGTACGTGCCGGTCGGCATCGATCATCCGGACGAGCGTGCCGCACGGATGCTGACCGGCGCCGGGGTCCGGATGGCTCTCGTGTGCGGCGACCAGCCCCCAACCGGCTTACCGGCGCTGACCGTGACTGAAGCGCGGCGCGTCGGCCGCCACGAAGCCGGTTTCGAACCCGCGGCAGCCGAGCCCGACGGCCTGGCCTACATCTTGTTCACCTCGGGTTCCACCGGTGAGCCCAAAGGTGTGGAGATGACGCACTCGGCGGCGATGAACACCGTCGAGTTCATCAACGCCCACTTCGAGATCGGACCGCAGGACCGGTGCCTGGCACTGTCGACGCTGGAATGCGACCTGTCGGTGCTCGACGTGTTCGCGATGCTGCGCGCCGGCGGATCTCTCGTCGTGGTCGACGAGGCGCACCGACGCGACCCGGACACCTGGGCTCGACTCATCGAGGCCAACCGGGTGACCGTGCTGCACTTCATGCCCGGCTGGCTGGAGATGCTGATCGAGGTCCCCGGCGACCTCTCGTCGGTGCGGGTGGTGCCGACCGGGGGTGACTGGGTGCGCCCACAGATGGTGCGCGCGTTGCGAGAACGCGCCCCGCACATGCTTTTCGCGGGTCTGGGCGGGGCCACCGAAACGGCCACCCACAACACCGTCTGCGACGTCCGAGAGATCCCCGCCGACTGGTCCTCCGTTCCTCTGGGCGTGCCGTTGCCCAACAACGAGTGCCGCGTGGTGGGTCCCGACGGTCAGGACTGCCCCGACTGGGTTCCCGGCGAATTGTGGGTGGGTGGTCGCGGCATCGCTCGCGGCTACTGCGCCCGCCCCGACCTCACGGCCCAACGATTCGTCGAGCATGCCGGCCGCCGGTGGTACCGCACCGGCGACCTGGTGCGCTACCGGCCCGGCGGCGTCATCGAATTCGTCGGACGTGCCGACCACCGGATCAAGATCAGCGGCTACCGCGTCGAACTCGGGGATGTGGAATCCGCGCTGCGCCGCATCGACGGGGTGGACGCCGCGGTCGCCGCGGTGGTGCCCACCGACGGGCGCGACGTGCTGGCCGCTCTGGTGTGCGCCGCTGCCGAGCCGCGCCACATCGCCGACGAACTCGCCGATCTGGTGCCACCGCACATGGTGCCCCAGATCATCGTGTGCGCGCCACGCATCCCCTTCACCGTCGGAGGCAAGATCGACCGGGCCGCGGTCGCCCGCGAGCTGAGAAACGCCGATGTCCTCGCCACCGTGGCCGGCTACCGTGCCCCGGCCACCCCGCTGGAGTCTGCGCTGAGCAGCATCGTCGGCGAGGTCCTCGGCCGCGACAGCATCGGCGCCGACGACGACTTCTTCTCGGTGGGAGGCGATTCCGTCCTGGCCACCCAGGTGGTGGCGCGGATTCGCACCTGGCTGGACACCCCGTCGGTGATGGTCGCCGACATCTTCGCGACTCGCACCGTGTCCGCGCTGGCCGCGCGGATGAGCGCCAACGAGCCGAACAACAGCAGGTTGAGCGAGGTCGCCGCGCTGTATCTGGAGGTGGCGGAGATGGAGAACGCCGACGTGATCGCGGCGCTGGAATCCGCGCGATGATCGGCGAGCCGCAGCAACTGGATCTCGCGCCGTGGATCAAGCGGTTCCCGGGAGAACCCGGTACGGCGACCATCGTGTTCCCGCACGCCGGCGGAGCCGCCGCCGCATACCGCAACTTCGCGCGCGCGTTGGCGGCCCACGGCGTCGACACCTTCATCATGCAGTACCCGCAGCGCGGTGAACGACTCACCGACCCGCCCGCCGAGTCGGTGACCGACCTGGCTCGTGACATGCTCGACGCGGCGGACTGGGCAGGCCTGGGTCCGCTACGGCTGTTCGGCCATTGCATGGGCGCTCTGGTCGGGTTCGAGTTCGCCCGGCTTGCCGAACAGCGCGGCGTCGCTGTCCGTGAGCTGTGGGCCTCGGCCAGTCAGGCGCCCGCCACGGTCGCAGGGTCTCGTCCGGTGCCCACCACCGACAGCGGACTGCTCGCCGATATCGTCGACCTCGGCGGCACCGACGCCAGCCTCCTCGACGACGAGGACTTCCTGGAGCTGCTGTTGCCCGCGGTGCGGTCCGACTACCAGGCATTCAACCGCTACACGTGCGGCCGCGAGGTGCGGGTCGCCGCCGACATCCACGCCGTCGGCGGTCTCAGCGACCATCGTGTCGAGCCGGATCTGTTGCGCGCGTGGGAATGCCACACCGACGGTGTCTTCACGCTGACCATGTTCGACGGTGGCCACTTCTATGTCGACGGCCACCTCGAGGAGGTCGCCGAACTGGTGAGTTGCACATGACCGATGATCCGGTGGTGATCGTCGGGATGGCGGTCGAGGCCCCGGGCGGAGTGGACAGCACCCACGACTACTGGCGGCTGCTGTGCGACGAGCGGGAAGCGCTGGGCCCGTTCCCCGACGATCGCGGCTGGTCGATCCGGGCTCTGCTGGACGGATCACGCCGAGACGGATTCAAGCCCATCCACAACCTCGGCGGATTCCTCAGCGGCGCCGCCACCTTCGATCCCGAGTTCTTCGGCATCTCGCGGCGCGAGGCGGTCGCCATGGATCCCCAGCAGCGGGTCGCGTTGCGGGTGACCTGGCGTGCGCTCGAGGACGCCGGCATCAACCCCGACGACATCGCCGGACATGAGGTCGGCTGTTACATCGGAGCGTCGGACATGCGCTACGGGCCGGACATGGCCGAGTTCTCCGAGCACAGTGGGCATCTGATCACCGGCACCTCGCTGGCTGTCATCTCCGGTCGGATCGCCTACACGCTGGCACTCGCCGGTCCCGCGATGACCGTCGACACGTCCTGCTCGTCGGCGCTGTCGGCGGTACACCTGGCGGTGCAGGGACTGCGTGCCGGCGACTGTGACGTCGCACTGGCCGGTGGGGTGTGCGTGATGGGTGCACCCGGATACTTCGTCGAGTTCTCCAAGCAGCACGCGTTGTCCGACGACGGCCATTGCCGCCCGTACAGCGCGCACGCCAGCGGCACCGTGTGGGCCGAGGGCGCCGGGATATTCGTGCTGCAACGCAAGTCGGCCGCACTGCGGGACCGCCGCCCGGTCCTGGCCGAGGTGCGGGCGAGCGTCGCGAATTCCGACGGACGGTCGGTGGGTCTGACCGCACCGAGCCGCGAGGCGCAGATCCGGCTGTTCCGGCGCGCCCTGCACACCGCCGGTACCGGTCCCGAAGACATCGGCATGGTCGAAGGCCACGGCACCGGCACCCGACTCGGTGATCGCACCGAGTTGACCTCGCTGGCGGCCACCTACGGCGCGGGCGCCCCGGGCCGTGGACCGCTGCTGGGTTCGGTCAAGTCCAACGTCGGACACACCCAGGCTGCGGCGGGCGCGCTCGGCCTGGCCAAGGTGCTGCTGGCCGCCCGGCATGGTACCGTGCCGGCCACCCTGCACGTCGACGACCGCAGCAGTGAAATCGACTGGGAGAACACCGCTCTGCGACTGGCCGCGAAGTCCACTACGTGGCCGGCGCGAGACGGAACTCGTATCGGCGCCGTATCGGCATTCGGGATGAGCGGCACCAACACCCACGTCGTCGTCGAGGTGCCCGACACCGGGGGAGAGGGCGCCCCGGGGCAAGGCAGGGCGGCTTGATGGGAGTCAGCCGGCTGCCCGACGGCCGGGTGCCCGTCGTCCTCAGCGCCCACGACGAGAACCTGATCGCCACCGACGCGCGCGCCGCTCTCGACTACCTCGACCGGACACCGTGCGAGGTCGCCCAGGTCGCCGCGCAGCTGACCGCCACCCGCCGAGTCCGGCGGTATCGCGCGGTACTGCGTGCTGCCGACCGAGCCGAGCTGACCGACGGACTGCGCGCGCTGGCCGACGGATACGAGCACCCGTTGATCGCGCGGTCGTCCCGGCGGGAACGCGCCCGGGCGGCGTTCGTGTTCCCCGGGCAGGGTGGCCAATGGCCGTCCATGGGCGCTGACGCCTACGACCACCTGCCGGCCTACCGCGCCGAAGCCGATCGGCTCGACGTCGTCCTGCAGCGGGGTGGAATGCCTTCGGCCCTGCCGTTTCTGACCACACCGGCCGAGACCGCGACGGTGTCGCAGCAGGAACTGCACAGCGCCCAGTTCGTTCACGCCGTCGCGCTGGCCGCGGTGTGGCGCTCCGTCGGTCTCGTGCCCGACCTCACGGTCGGGCACAGCCTCGGCGAGGTCGCCGCTGCCTACGTTGCGGGCGCGATCACCCTAGGCGACGCGGTGGCAGTGCTGGCCGCGCGGGCCCGCGCGATCGCCGCCATACCCGGGCGACACGGCGTCGCGGTGCTGGGTGTCGACCCCGCCGACGTCGACGGATTGATCGCGGCCACCCCTGGCTGGCTGGAACTTTCGGCCGTCAACGCGTCCCGTTCGGTCGCGGTGGCGGGGGAGAGCAGCGCGATCGCGGCCATCGCCGCCGCTGTCGCGGGTCGCGGGCTGTTCGCCCGCGAGCTGGCGATGAGCTTCCCGGCCCACACCAGCGCGATGGACGGTCAACGCGACGCACTGATGCGCGCGCTGGCCGGCTCGGCGTTCACCGAGTCGCCGGTGCAGTTCGTCGGATCGGCCACCGGAACCGTCGTCACCACCGGCACCGACTTCGCGGACTACTGGTATGCCAACCTGCGCAACACCATTCGCTTCGATCGCGCAGCTCAGGCAGTCATCGCGCACGGCGCAGGGTCGTTTGTGGAGATGTCCGCGCACCCGGCGCTGTTGTTCGCGATCGAGGACGCATTCGATCAGGCCCGGAGTTCCGACTCGGTGCTGGTGGGCTCGGGCCGCCGCGACGAGCCGGTCGCCGAGCAGCTGTCCGCCGGCATCGTCGCGGCTGCCGTCGCCGACCCCGCCTACCGGTGGGCCGACCTGCTCGCCGCGGCGCCGGAATCGTTGCGGGGCTTTCCTGGGGCGCCCATGCGCGCCGACCATCTCTGGGCCACGGCCGCCCCGCTCGAACCTGTCGCGCAGCTCACCGTCACCAGCGAGACATGGCAGCCCCGGCCGGACACCCGCCCGGGTGAGGCCACCGCGTCGGTGGCCGTCCTGGACCTCGACGTGTCGTCCCTGCAGGCGCGGATCCTGCGGGCGACCCTCACCGAGCACCCGGGCGCGGGTCTCACCGGCCCGTCGGAGGCCGACATCCTGGTCGTGGTGGCGCCCACCTGGGCGGGTCACGACCCGATTGCGGCGCTTGCCGACCGCATCGACTCCGGGCTGCTCAACTACGCCGACCAGATCGGACCCCGGTGCCGGGCCGTGTGGCTGGTCACGACAGCGGCGGAGACGGTGACGGCGGCCGACCTGCCGGCCGAACCTGCCCAGGCGGCGCTGGCCGCGATGCATCGCAGCATCGGGTTCGAGCATCCCGATCAGGCCTTCCATCATCTCGACCTCCCCGATGCCGCTTCGGCCGCCGATCCGGCTGTGGCCGAGGCGATCCTGACCGGGTCCGGGGAGATCGCGCTGCGCGGCGAACCGGCGCGGTGGTATCGACGGGCCCTGGGCGAGGACATCTCGGCTGCCCGATCATGGGAGCTGACCGACGCCCTGCTCGATCATGTGGTCATCACCGGCGGTTCCGGCGCGATCGGGTTGAGTTACGCCAGGTACCTGGCCGCGCACGGCGCCGCTCGCATCACGTTGCTGAGCCGCCACGGTCTCGAGGCGGCCGCCGTCGCGGAACTGTCCGCACACGGATCCCACATCGACGCACCACCGTGCGACATCACCGACACGGCGCAACTCGCTGCCGCGGCCGACGCGTGCGCCGGCACCGGGGCGACGCTGGTGATCCACGCCGCGGGCAGCGCATCCTTCGCGCCGCGGGCCCGGGTCACCGGCGCCGCGCTGGCCGACATGACCGCGGCGAAGGTCACCGGTCTGGAGCGATTCGTCCGCACCTGGCCGATACGTCGCGGTGCACCGATGCTGTTGTGTTCCTCGGTAATCGGCGTCTGGGGCGGTCAAGGAACCGCCGGTTACGCGGCGGCCAACCGCCTGCTGGACGCGATGGCGTCGCGGCTGAGAGCCGACGGACACCACTGTGTCTCGGTGCGGTGGGGACTGTGGGAGGGTGCCGGCGTCATCGACGCCGCCGAAACCGCCCGAGTCGAACGCGCCGGGTTGAAGCCGATGGACCCCGAGCGGGCGGTCGAGGCCAGCCTCGCGGAGTATCCGCGTGATCCGCTGATCCTGCGGGCCGACCGCGAGCGGCTCCGAATCCTGTTCGGCGCCGACACCGAGACCCGAGGCGAGCTCGCCGCGCCGTCGACCGCCGACGACTCGGTGATGGCCGCCCCGGCGGCGGTGCGCAGCCAACTGGCCCTCGTCCTCGACGTCGACGCGACATCGCTGGACCTCGACGCCACGCTGTTCGACCTGGGCGTGGACTCACTGCTGGCGCTGGACTTGCGCAAGCGCCTGAAAAAGCTGACCGGACACACCGTTCCGTTGGCCACCCTGCTCGGTGGCATCACCGGCACCGACCTGATCGCTGCGATCGAAGAAAGTGAACCCCTCGCGTGACTGACATCGACACCCGAGCCCAGCTCACCGAGCGGCGGTTGGAGCTGCTGCGCCGCAGGCTCGACGAGCGCGGCCTCACCGCCACACCGGCGCCCGTCGACGACGCGCCGGCCATGTCCGAAGGCCAGCTGCGGATGTGGTTCGTGCACGCCGCCGATCCCAGCCGTGCCCTGCTGAATGTGTGCCTGTCCTATCGCATCACCGGTGCGGTCGACACCGATCGGCTGCACGAGGCCGTCGACGCGGTCGCGGTCCGGCACCCGGTGTTGCGCACCACGTACCGCACCGCGAGCGCCGACGACGGTTCGACCGGCCTGCCGGTGCCGACCGTGCAACCGGATCTGCGGCCCGGCTGGGCGGAACACGACCTGTCCGAACTGTCCGAGCGGGCCCGCCGGCTACGTCTCGAAGTGCTGGCCCAGCGGGAATTCAGCGCACCGTTCGACCTGAACGCGGAATCACCGCTTCGGATCAGCGTGATTCGCATCAGCGCCACGGAACTCGTCCTGCTGCTGGTCGCCCACCACATCGCCTGGGACGACGGTTCCTGGGAGGTGTTCTTCGCCGACCTCACGCGCGCCTATCAGGGCGACCCGCTCGCACCGGGCCGGGCCTGGGCGCCGCCCCCGGTGAACGACGACGCCGACGTGGCGTACTGGCGCGCGGTGATGGCCGACCCGCCCGAGCCCCTCGAGCTGCCGGGGCCGACAGGTTCGGCGGTGCCCACCAGTTGGCGCTCCCGACGCGCCACGCGGCACCTCGGTGCCGACGTCGCGGCGCGGGTGAGCGCGATGGCCGCCGATGCCGGCGCCACGCCCTACACGGTGCTGCTCGCCGTGTTCGGCACCCTGGTGCACCGCTACAGCCACGTCGACGACTTCCTGGTCGCGACCCCGGTGCTCAACCGGACCGCCGACACCGAGGACGTCATCGGATATTTCGGCAACACCGTGGCTCTGCGCCTGCGACCACAGGCGGCGATGACCTTCACCGAACTGCTGGATCAGAGCAGGGACACCGCCATCGGGGCGTTCGCCCACCAGCGGGTCGGGCTGGATCGCATGGTTCGCGAGCTCAACCCCGACCGGCGGCACGGCGCCGAGCGGATGACGCGGGTCAGCTTCGGATTCCGCGGCACCGACCGGTACGGTTTCACCCCACCCGGGGTGAGTTGCGAACGCGCCGACCTGCGGGCCCATCTGACCCACCTGCCACTGGGCATCATGGTCGAGTTCAGCGCCGACGAGATCGTGGTCGAACTCGAGTACCTTGTCGAGATCATCGAGCCGCAGCTCGCCGAGCAGCTCATCGACCACTATCTGGTGCTGCTCGACAGCGCGCTCGCGCGACCGGACAGCTCGCTGCGCGAGCTGGATCTGATGAGTGACGCGGACCGGGAATGGTTGCGCGAGATGACCCATGGTCCGGCCTTCGACACCGCGCCCGCCACGATCGTCGACCTCGTCGAAGCCCAGGCGGCGCGCACCCCGGAGGCCACCGCCGTCGTCTACGAGGGCCGCCATTACAGCTATCGTGAGCTCAACGAGCAAGCCAATCAGGTCGCGCACTGGCTCATCTCGCACGAGATCGGTACCGAAGACCGCGTCGCGGTCCTGCTGGACAAGTCGCCGGAGCTGGTCGTCACCGCACTGGGTGTGCTCAAGGCCGGCGCGGTGTACCTGCCGATCGACCCGACCTACCCCCAGGATCGGCTGGACTTCATCCTGGGTGACTGCGACGCGAAGCTGGCGGTGCGCGAGCCGGTCACAGGGATCGAGGATCTGCCCACCCACAACCCGACCGACGCCGACCGGGTGCGCCCGCTGTGCCCGGCCAACACCGCCTACCTGATCTACACCTCCGGCTCCACCGGACTGCCCAAGGGGGTGCCGGTCCCGCACCGGCCCGTCGCGGAGTACTTCGTCTGGTTCAAACACGACTACCAGGTCGACGCCGCAGACCGGTTGCTGCAGGTGGCCTCACCGAGCTTCGACGTGTCGATCGCCGAGGTGTTCGGCACCTTGGCGTGCGGCGCCCGGCTGGTGATCCACCGCCCCGACGGGTTGCGCGACATCGGCTACCTGACCGACCTGTTGCGCGACGAGGGCATCACCGCCATGCATTTCGTGCCGTCGCTGCTCGGGCTTTTCCTGTCGCTGCCCGGCGTGAACCAGTGGCGCACGCTGCAACGGGTGCCGATCGGCGGTGAGGCCCTGCCCGGGGAGGTCGCCGACAAATTCCACGCCACGTTCGACGCACTGTTGCACAACTTCTACGGCCCCACCGAAACCGTCATCAACGCCACCCGGTACAAGGTCGAGGGCCGTCAGGGCACCCGGATCGTGCCGATCGGCAAGCCCAAGATCAACACGGCCATCCACCTTCTCGACGATGCGCTGCGCCCGGTTCCGCCCGGATCGATCGGCGAAATCTACATCGGCGGAACCCATCTCGCCCACGGTTACCACCGTCGCCCGGGGCTGACCGCCGAACGCTTCGTCGCCGACCCGTTCACCCCCGGGGCCAGGCTGTACCGGACCGGCGACCTCGCGCGGCGCAACGCCGACGGTGACGTGGAGTTCGTCGGCCGTGCCGACGAACAGGTCAAGATCCGAGGTTTCCGGATCGAGTTGGGCGATGTCGCGGCGGCGATCACCGTGGACCCCAGCGTCGGCCAGGCCGTCGTCGTGGTCAGTGACCTGCCCGGCCTGGGCAAGAGCCTGGTCGGCTACCTGACCCCGGCCGACGGCTCAGCTGTCGACGTCGACCGGATCCGAGCCCGGGTGGCCGCAGCGCTGCCGGAGTACATGACTCCCGCCGCCTACGTGGTGGTCGACGAGATCCCGATCACCGCGCACGGCAAGATCGACCGCGCCGGGCTGCCGGAACCGGAGATCCTGGCCGCCAGCGAGTTCCGCGAGCCCGCCGACGGCACCGAGACGCAGGTCGCGCAGCTGTTCGCCGAACTGCTCGGCCACGACCAGGTGGGCGCCGACGACTCGTTCTTCGACCTGGGTGGGCACTCACTGCTGGCCACCAAGCTGGTCGCCGAGGTCCGCGCCCGGTGCGGGGCCGACGTCGGTGTGCGTGACATCTTCGAGCTCGACACCGTGGCACAGCTCGCCGAACACATCGACTCTCTCGCCGCGGACGATCGCGACGCCCGACCACGGCTGGTGGCGCAGCCTCAGGACGGTCCGGCGCCGCTGTCGTCGTCGCAGTTGCGGTCGTGGTTCGGCTACCGCATCGAAGGCGCCAACCCCGTCAACAACATCCCGTTCGCCGCAAGGCTGTCGGGCCCGTGCGACGTCGACGCACTGGTGGCGGCTCTTCACGATGTCGTCGAGCGGCACGCGATCCTACGCACGACCTACCGGGAGATCGACGGCACGCCTTATCAAGTCGTCAACGACATGACACCGCACTTCGTGGTGCGGCGGGCCCGCGGTGACGGTGAGGACTGGCTGCGTGGCGAGTTGGCCCGCGAACAGCGCTACGCCTTCGACCTGGAACAGGACTGGCCTATCCGCGCTGCGGTGCTCGGCGTCGAGGGTGAGCGCGGCCCGGAACTGGTGGTGTCACTGGTGATCCACCACATCGCCGGTGACCACTGGTCCGGCGGCGTGCTGTTCACCGACCTGGTGACCGCCTACCGTGGCAGAAGCGCTGGACACCAGCCGGATTGGGCGCCGCTGCCGGTCCAGTACATCGACTACGGTGCCTGGCAGGCGCAGCTGCTCAGCGACCAGGCAGGTATCGTCGCCCCGCAACGCGAATACTGGGCCGGCCAGTTGGCCGACGCCCCCATCGAATCCGGCCTGCCGCTGGACCATCCACGGCCCCGGTTGCCCAGCGGCACCGGTGACGCGGTCGAGTTCACCATCACGGCATCGACCAGGGCCGCGCTGGCGCAGCTGTGCCGCGACCTCGGCATCACCGAGTTCATGGCGCTGCAGGCGGCGGTCGCCGTGGTGCTGGCCAAAGCCGGTGGCGGTTCGGACATCCCGATGGGAACACCGGTGGCGGGACGGTCGGAGGCCGAGCTGGCAGAACTGGTCGGCTTCTTCGTCAACTTCGTCGTGCTGCGTAACGATCTGCGCGGCAACCCCACGTTGCGCGAGATCCTGGTGCGGGCCCGCGAGATGGCCCTGTCGGCATACTCGAACGCCGACGTGCCGTTCGAGCAGGTGGTCGAGGTCGTCAATCCGCCGCGCTCGCTGGCACGCAACCCGCTGTTCCAGGTGGTCGTGCATGTGCGCGAACAACTTCCCCAGCAGCAGATGATCGACGACCGGACGTCGTTCACGGCGCTGGAACCCAGCTTCGACATGGCCCAGGCCGACCTGTCGCTGAACTTCTTCGCCGCCGACGCACACGCCGACACAGGGGCCGGGTACCGCGGCCACGTCATCTACCGGCCCGAACTGTACGACCGCGCCACCATCGAACGCCTCGCCGGCTGGCTGGACCGCATCGTCACCGCGTTCGCCGAGCATCCTGACCGCCGGCTCGGCGACGTCGAGATCATCACCGCCGAAGAGAAGCAGCGGATCGTGACCGACTGGGCCGCCGGCGCGAACCGGGTGTACGTGCTCGATGACGCACTGGCACCCGTCCCGGTCGGCGTACTCGGTGACGTCTATCTCGGCGGCACCGTGTTCACGGGCGACAAGCTGGTCGCCGACCCGCTCAGCTCGCGCGACGGAGCGCGGTTGTACCGCACCGGGGACCGGGGCCGGTGGGACGACGACGGCCGTCTTCACCTCGTCGCGGCGACCGTGCCCGGCGACGCCGACGTGGTGACGAGCGCGCCGGCGACCGAATGGGAGGAGCCCCGCACCGCGACCGAGCACGCCCTGGCCGCGTTGCTGACCGAACTGCTCGGCGCCGAGGACGTCGGCCGTCACGACGACTTCTTCGGTCTCGGCGGAGACAGTGTGCTGGCCGTGCAGCTGGCCGCCCGAGCCCGCGACGCGGGTCTGGACCTGACCGCCCGCATGGTCTTCGAGCATCCCGCGCTGGCCGAGCTGGCCGCCGCGCTGGACTCGGGCCCGGTCGCCGACCCCCAACCCGACGACGTACACCACGAACCGATGTCGGCCTCGGGCCTGTCGGAGCGGGAACTGGCCGCGCTGACGGCGTCGTGGAGCGGTGGGGGACCGGAGGCGCCGCGATGACCCAGACCGACGCACGCCCCAGCGCACCGGCCATCGAAGATGTGCTGGCCCTGAGCCCGCTGCAGCAGGGGCTGTTCTCGATGGCCACGCTCACCGAGGGCGGGGTGGCGCGCACCGATCCCTACGTCATCGCGATGGCCGTCGACGCGACCGGCGACCTGCAGGTGGACCTGCTGCGCCGCTGCGCTGAACAGCTGTTGACGCGGCATGCGAACCTGCGCGCCAGCTTCGTCCAGGGGGACCTCAGCCGAGCCGTGCAGATCATCCCGAGCCGTGCCGAGCTGCCGTGGCGGCAGGTCCGCGTCGACTCCGACGACGAGGCGGTGGCCGTCGAAACCGCTGAGCGCAGTGCGCCGTTCGATCTGACCCGCGGACCGGTGATCCGGTTCCTGCTGATCGAGACACCTCAGCGGTGGCGGCTGGTCGTCACCGCACACCACATCCTCATCGACGGCTGGTCGCTGCCGCTGTTCATGGGGGAGCTGCTGACGCTGTACCGGGCCGGTGGTGACCCCGCCGCGCTGCCCGACCCGCCCCGGCCCTACCGCGACTACATCGGCTGGCTGGCCGCCCGCGACCAGGAGGCCGGCCGGCGACTGTGGCGCCGCCACCTCGACAGGATCGACGCTCCGACCCTGCTCACCCCGGCGCTGACGTCGTCCGCCCCGGCGCCCGGGCGGCCCCGGCTCACCGAGGTGAAACTCGACGCCGAGTCCACCCGCCAGCTGACCGAAGGCGCGCGCAGCCGCGGTGTCACCGTCAACACCCTGATCCAGCTCGCCTGGGCCAGCGTGCTTTCCGTGCTCACCGACCGCACCGACGTCACCTTCGGGGTGACGGTATCGGGGCGGCCGGGCGAGCTGGCCGGCGTCGAGCGGATGGTCGGATTGTTCGTCAACACCGTTCCGCTGCGGGTACGCCTGGATCCCGCCGGCCGCACGGGCACCCAATGTCTGGCGCTGCAGCGCGAAGCCGCCGGGCTGCGCGACCACAGCTACCTCAGCCACGCCGACCTGCGGGCGATGGCCGGTATCGGAGAGCTGTTCGACACGCTGCTCGTCTACGAGAACTTCCCGCCCGGAGGCCTGGTCGGCGCCAGCGAATTCGCGGCCAACGGCGCCACATTCGTGCCGTCGGCGCTGGAGAGTCTGTCGCATTTTCCGGTCACGCTCGCCGCACATCTGGCCGGCGAGCAGCTCACCGTGTTCGTCGAGGTGCTCGACGGGGCGCTGGGTCAGCTGCAGCCCGAAACGACGGGCAGGCGGGTGCTGCACATCGCGCAGCGCCTGATCAGCTGTTGGGACCGGCCGTTGCGCGACGTCGGCATCCTGCTCCCCGGCGAGGATCCGGTGCCGTCAGCCGCCGGTGAGGCAGTCGGCGGAGGTGGGGTGCACACGCGGTTCACCCAGGTCGCCGCCGCGCGCCTCGGGTCGGTGGCGCTGACCTGGGACGCCGGACGGATGACATATCGCCAGCTCGACGAGGCCGCTGACCGGGTGGCCTCGGCGTTGCTCGCCCACGGGGTCGGTGACGAAGACGCCGTGGCGATCACACTGCCCCGCGGCCCCGACTACGTCGTGGCGATGTTGGGCGTGTTGAAGGCGGGTGCGGTCATCGTGCCGCTGGATCCCGCGATGCCCGCCGATCGGGTCGCCGACATCCTGGATCAGGCCGCGGCGCGCGTCGTCGTCGACGACGCGTTCATCGCCGCGCTGCCCGCCGAACCGGCGGCGGACTACCGGCCCGCCGAGGTGACGGGGGCGCAGGCCGCCTACGTGGTGTTCACCTCGGGGACCACCGGCAGGCCCAAAGGGGTCATCGGGACGCACGGCGCTCTGCTCGCCTACGCCGGCGATCACGCCGAGCACGTCCTGCGTCCGGCGCGGGCACGGCTCGGACGGCCGCTGCGGGTGGCTCACGCGTGGTCGTTCACCTTCGACGCCGCCTGGCAACCGTTGGCCGCACTGCTCGACGGCCACACGGTGCACATCGTCGGCGACGAATGTCAGCGCGACGCAGAGGCGTTGGTCTTCACGATCGGTCGGTTCGGCATCGACATGCTCGACACCACACCGTCGATGTTCGCCCAGTTGCGCGACGTCGGTCTGCTCAGCACCGTGCCGCTGGCCGTGCTCGCCCTCGGCGGGGAGGCCGTCGGCGCGACGACGTGGCGGTTGATCGGGGAGGAGTGCGCCCGCACCGGCATGGTGGCGTTCAACTGTTACGGGCCTACCGAGACGACCGTGGAGTCGGTGGTCGCCGCCATCGATGCGCACGCCGAGCCGTCGATCGGCTTCCCCACCGCGACCGTCGGTGCGCGGGTTCTGGACGCCTGGCTGCGGCCGGTCCCGGCCGGGGTGGCCGGCGAGCTGTACCTGACCGGCGACCAGGTGACCCGCGGCTACCTCGGGCGCGGCGCCGAGACCTCGGCCCGGTTCGTCGCCGACCCCTTCGGGGCGGGCCGGCGGATGTACCGCACCGGCGACATCGTGCGGCGTGGCCCCGACGGCGGGTTGCAGTTCCTCGGCCGCGCCGACAGTCAGGTCAAGATCCGCGGCTTCCGGGTGGAGCCCGACGAGATCGCCGCCGTACTGGGCACCCATCCGGGTGTCCGCGACGCATACGTGACAGCGACGCGCCGGGGTGCGCAGGCGCGACTGATCGGCTACGTCGTCTGCGGTGGGCAGGACGTGCCGCTCGACGAGTTGCGGGCGTTGGTGTCGGCGCGGCTGCCCCGGTACATGGTGCCCCAGCAGCTCGTCGTCGTCGACGCACTGCCGCTGACCTCGCACGGCAAGATCGACGACGCCGCTCTGGTCGAGATCGCCGGTGCCGGTGGGGGTGCCGAGGTGGCGGGGGTGTCGCCGGCCACCGCGACGGAATCGGCACTCGCCGACGTGCTGGCCGCCGTTCTCGGCGCCGACGAGGTGGGAGTCACCGACGACTTCCTGGAGATGGGGTTGGACAGCATCGTCGCGTTGACCCTGGTGCAGGAGGCCCGCCGCCGCGGGATCGAGATGCGCGCTCGACTCATGCTGGAGTGCAGCACCATTCGGGAACTGGCGGCCGCCATCAACAACTCCGACAACTCCGACAGTGTTGGCGGTGAGTCGGCACCGGCACCGCTGGACGACGACCGCTACGGCGAGGTCGACCCCGCCCCGATCATGCGGTGGATGTTCGAGTGCGGCAGCTTTCGTCGGTTCACCCAGAACGTGCTCGTCAGCGTGCCCGACGAACTCACCGAAGAGCAGATGCTGAAAATCCTGCAAGCCCTGCTGGACCGCCACGACATGCTGCGCTCGACGCTGCAGGACGGACAACGGCTGGTCACCCGCGCCCCGGGAGCGGTTCCGGCCGCCCAGGTGCTCACGGTCGTCGGCGGCTCAGCGCACGACCACGCCGGCGCAGAGGCCGTCGCGGCGCTGGAGCGCATCGACCCGACTGCCGGGTCGATGCTGCAGGCGGTGTGGTTCCGCGGGAAGCCGTCGGTGTTGCTGCTGTGTGTGCATCACCTGGCCACCGACGTGGTGTCCTGGTACGTCATCCTCGGTGCGCTCGCCGAAATCGCCGCCGACGTCACAGCGGGCAGGACACCCGCGCTCGCCGCCGAGTTCACCACCTACCGCCAGTGGACACGAATGCTCGCCGAGCGCAGCCGTTCTGGTGAACTCGACGAGCAGCTCGGGTACTGGGCCCGTCAGCTTGAAGCGCCGGACCCGCCGCTGGGGGCGCGACGGCCCGATCCGAGCCGAGACACCTGGGCGTCGCACCGTCTCACCGACGTGGTCACCGACGCCGGCGCCACCGCGGCCATCCTGCACCGTCTCGATCGGGCAGGTGTCGAAGTGCGCGATTTCCTGCTGGCGGCGCTGACGTTGACCCTCACCTCATGGCGGGTCGAGTGCGGCCAGCCCGCGCACCACGGGGCGCTGATCGCGCTGGAGGGCCACGGCCGAGAGGACGCCGTGGTCAGTCAGTCCTGTGACACCTCGGCCACCGTCGGATGGTTCACCTCGGTGTATCCGGTGCGGCTGGGCGCCGGGGAGGCGCCAGTGGACATCGGCTCGGCGGAGGATGCTGCGGTCGCCCGCGCGCTCGTGCGCTCGATCACCGACCAGCTCGCGCTGGTACCGAACCGGGGGCTGGACTACGGAGTGTTGCGTTATCTGCGCGGGGATTTCACGGGTCAGCCCGAACCGCAGGTGGAGTTCAACTACATCGGACGACACGACCTCAGCGGCGAGAAGTCCGGGGCTGATTGGTCGCTGCTCACCGACGCCGCGCTCAACGCCCAGTTGCCCGTCTCCGCGGAACCGGACCTCCCGCTGCGCTACACGTTCGACGTCATCTGCGTCGTCGCCGCCGGCCCCGACGGACCACAGTTGCGGACCAGTTGGCGCTGGAGTGACCAGCTCACCAGCGAGGCCGAGGTCGATCGGCTCGGTGAGCTGTGGAGCCAGGCCGTCACGGTGCTGGGTGATGCGCTGTGAGCGGCGCGGGTACCGCCACCCTGGCGGTGATCGGCGCCGGTCCCAAGGCGATCGCGGTGGCCGCCAAGGCCGCCGAGCTGCGCGCCATGGGTGTCGACGTCCCCGATGTGGTCGTCATCGAGCGCAGCGGGGTCGGCGCGAACTGGCAGGCGGTCGGCGGATGGACCGACGGCCAGCACCGCCTGGGCACCAGCCCGGAAAAGGACGTCGGGTTTCCGTACCGCTCGACGCTGGTCCCGCGTCGCAATGCCGAACTCGACGAGCGCATGACCCGGCACAGCTGGCAGGCCTACCTGATCGCCAGCGCGCAGTTCGCCGAGTGGGTGGATCGCGGCCGGCCGGCGCCGACCCACTCCGGATGGAGTCGCTATCTGCGTTGGGTCGCCGACAACGTCGGCATGACGGTGCTGGCCGACGAGGTCGTCGGCGTCGATGTGCGCGACGACCGGTGGGCACTGTCTACGACGCGGCAGACAGTGCAGGCCGACGGTCTGATGATCACGGGCCCGGGCCAGGCGCACCGCTGCATCCTGCCCCACGACCCGCGGGTGCTCTCGATCGCCCAGTTCTGGTCCCGTGCGGCCGGTCGTGAGTTGATCGCCGCCGACCGGGTGGCGGTGATCGGCGGTGGTGAGACGGCGGCGTCGATGCTCAACGAGCTGTTTCGCCATCGCGTTTCGACCATCACGGTCATCTCACCACAGGTCACGCTGTTCACCCGCGGCGAGGGATTCTTCGAGAACACGTTGTTCTCCGACCCCACAGACTGGACCAGTCTGACGCTCGCCGAGCGCCGGGACGCGTTCGCGCGCACCGACCGCGGGGTGTTCTCCGCGCGCGTGCAGGACGCGCTGCTGGCCGACGACCGGATCCGTCATCTCCGCGGCCGCGTCGCGCACGCCGTCGCGCGCGACGAACGAATCCGGTTGACGCTGAGCAGCAATCGCAGCGGTGAGGCGCTAGAGACCGTACACGGTTTCGACCTGGTCATCGACGGATCTGGAGCCGACGCGATGTGGTTCACGCCGCTGTTGCGCCAGCAGGCGCGCGATCTGCTCGAACTCGGGTTGGGTGCGCCGCTGGCCGGGGATGTGCTCGAGGAGTCCATCGGTGTCGACCTGGCGGTCTCCGGCGTGACCCCAAAACTGTTCCTGCCCGGCCTGGCCGGGCTCATGCAGGGCCCAGGCTTTCCCAATCTCAGCTGCCTGGGCCTGTTGTCCGACCGAGTGCTGGGCGCCCGCTACCCCCGACGGGCCGACGCCGACGAGATCACCAGGAGAACCGATGAGCACCAACCCGTTCGATGACGACAACGCCACGTTCTACGTGCTGGTCAACGACGAGGAGCAGCACAGCCTGTGGCCGACGTTCGTCGACGTCCCCGCGGGCTGGCGGGTCGTCTACGGCGAGAGCAATCGCGCAGACTGCCTGGCCTGGGTGGAGGAAAACTGGACCGACATGCGCCCGCGCAGCCTGCGGGAGTCGATGTCGAGCTAGCAGCGGACCTGTGGGCAGACGCGCTATACCGTTATCCCCAACAATTTCTCGGCATTGCGAAACGCGATTTTCTCTTTCGTCTCGCGTGGCAGATCCACCGCCCTGAACCAGTCGGTTCCTTCCTTCATGTTGGCAAATGGGTAATCGGTGGCAAACATCACTCGATCCGCGCTGATGTATTTCAGCAATAGCTGCAGCAGTTCGTCTTGGAAGAATGCGCTGGTCGTGTACCAGAAATTGTCACTGAAGTATTGCCCGACAGGCCTATTCAACGAACCCGCGGTCGATTCGCCGAGATCTTCCACGATTCGCTCGTAATAAAACGGGAGTCCCTCTCCCATGTGGCCGATGATCATCTGGAGTCTGGGGAATCGGTCGAACACCCCGGTCATGATCAATCGAAGGCATTGAGTGAGCACTTCTTGGTGCCAGCCATACCCTGAACCACTGAAAATGTAGTCCTGGTACTCATCGTTATAACCTGCGCGCTCAATTCGATAGTAGATATCGAAGACTTCGGTGGGTGGGTAACCCGGGTGCAGATATATCGGAACATCAAGCGCCTCGGCACGCGCCAGAACGGGCTCGAAGTCCTGGTGGTCGAGGAACTTCCTGCCCACGAAGCCATTGGTCATGGCGCCGACGAAGCCGTCTTCGCGGACAGCGCGTTCCAATTCGTCCGCAGATGCCTCGGGGTCCTGCAGGGGTAGCGTGGCGTAGGCCGCATAGCGCCCCGGATAGGCGGTCATCGGGCCATCGGCGATCATCTTGTTGAGGCGATACGCGAAGTCGTTGCCCTGCTGTCCGGCGAGATCCTGCACGCCCGGGGTGTGCGCGGAGAGAATCTGGACATCGACACCCGCCTCATCCATCGCGCCGATGCGGCCGGCTCCGAGGTCGGCAAGGCCGGTGTCCTCGAGGTACTCCGCGTGATCAGCGTTGATCGCGTTCAAGGCAATCAGCTCGCGGGTGGTGTAGGTCTCTTCCGTGGCGATGAACGGCAGATCCCGGTCTCGCAGCGAGATGTCCGGCATGTCTGTCGCGGGTTCACCGGATCTGGGGGTGCACGCGGACAGCCCGGCGCCGACACCAAGTGCGGCAGCAGCGCCCAGAAAGTTTCGGCGTCTCATCGCAGTTGTCCCCGAGTGGTTTTCGCTCATCGACAGTGCGAGGTTCATGAGGAAAGCATGCTCATCGAAAACGGCAGTGTCGCGGGGGATAACCTCCCGTTTGCCGGTGGATAACCTCCGTTTGTCAACGCGGTCTTTGCGAGCTCACCACGTCGCATACCGCACGAATGCAAACAACGCCGGGACAGCTGCGGGTTAGCGCGTCGTGCCGTCGACCCATCGCACGATGTCGGTGACCACGGCTTCGTCGACGTGCTGTGCCGGTTCGTAGCTTGCGGGGGTCGAGGGGCCGGATCCGGGGAAGAACAGATGGTCGTCTGCGGGGTAGACCCGGATCGTGACGTTGTCAGGGTCAGCCAAGCCGTTCTGCCAGCCGGCCAGATCGTCGGTGACGGTGACCTGGTAGTCACGACCGCCCTGCATGATGAGCATGGGCAAGTCGAGCTGCGCGGCTACCGCCACCGGGTCGTAACCGCGGAGGTCGAGCCAGTACGGCGCTGGAACACCCAGCGGCAGAAGGTGATCCGGAGTGGACGGCGAGAGGTCGGGGTCGTCGATCAGCGCCACCTGTCGGGTGATGGTCTGAACGCTCGGATCGGCCTCGGGGTCGGCTGACGGCGTGTGCACGGTGGCGAGGTAGCGAACCTGGCGAAGCACGGAACGGTGCATCGGCTCGGTGGCGCCCGCGAGCAACACCAACCCCGCCACCGACGGTTCGGCAGCCGCGATGCGCGGGGCCATCGTGCCGCCCTGGCTGTGCCCGAGGACGAAGATCCGGTCGCCGTCCACCATCGGGTGTTCGCGCAGCAGGCGCACCGCCGCGACCCCGGGCCGCACGAATTCGTCGAAGGCGGTGAATGCTCGGACGTCGATGGTGTCGCGGTGGACGTAGGTCACTTTGTCGAAGCGCAGCACCGCGATTCCGCGACTCGCCAGGCCCCACGCGAGGTCCCGGAAGATCTTGTTGCGGCCCATCGTGACGTCCCGGTCGGACGGCCCGGAGCCGGCGATCAGGACGATGGCCGGCCCTGGTCGCGGCGGCTGCGGCAGGCTGAGCGTTCCCGGCGTCGCCCATGGCGGTTCGCCGACAGTGACCTCGTGCTCGGTGAAAGCGGCCGGGTCCACGTACGGCGGCGCCTCCCACGGCTGCATCGGCTCGGCCGCCCCCGGCGGGGCGAACTGCAGGCCGTGCAGTCGCCCGGATCCGTCGATGACCATGAGCACGGCATAGGCGCCGCGCTCACACGTCACCCCGATCTTCACGAGCGTGTGGTCCGCGCCCGCCGGTTCGATTGACGGTGTACCGATCTGGACGGCCGATCCGTGCGTCGCGCTCAGCTCTCGCCACGAGTCACGCAGCGATTCAGCCGACACCAACTCGCGCAGCGAGGGCGCCACCATGTCGACGACATCACCGAATTCGTCGGCTTCCATCAACGCCAGCACGGCTTCTGCGGTGGCAACGACGTCGCGTCCGGTCACTCAGATCGCCCGCTCACAAGACCGTCCCGTCACGACGACCATTGTCCGGGTGCGGGGTACGCCCCACGATGTCAGCGGGGGTCCATGTCGAACACCCGGGCGTGCAGCACGGTGCGGTTCCGCAGCGCGGCGCGCACGGCGCGATGCAGGCCGTCCTCGAGGTAGATGTCCCCGCGCCAGCGCACGGCGTGGGGAAACAGGTCGCCGTAGAACGTGGAATCCTCCGACAACAACCGGTCCAGGGCCAGCACCGTGGTCGTCATCACCAACTCGTCGAGGCGGATCTGACGGGGCGGGATCTGCGCCCACTGCCGATGCGTGAGACCGTGGTCGGGGTAGGGTCGGCCGTCGCGGACTCCCTTGAAGATCATCGCCGTGCCTTCGCTCGCCCCGTGCCCCTGCGTGGTCAACCCCGGCCTGCACAGTAACCCGGCCGCGGCGGCGACGCGGGCCGCTCGGTCGGTGCCCAGGCCCACCGTCACCGTAAAATGAACGCGACCAGGACACATTCCGAGAGGTGGGTGAACAGTGGGCAGCGCCGATGACCGTCGTTTCGAAGTGCTCCGTGCGATCGTCGCCGACTTCGTCGCCACGAAGGAGCCCATCGGTTCCAAGTCGCTCGTGGAGCGACACAACCTCGGGGTGTCCAGCGCGACGGTCCGCAACGACATGGCCGTCCTGGAGGCCGAGGGGTACATCGCCCAGCCACATACCAGTTCGGGCCGGGTCCCCACCGAGAAGGGGTATCGGGAGTTCGTCGACCGCCTCGATGACGTCAAGCCCATGTCCGGCGCCGAGCGTCGCGCGATCCTGAACTTCCTCGAATCGGGTGTCGACCTCGACGACGTCCTGCGCCGCGCGGTGCGGCTGCTCGCGCAGCTGACCCGCCAGGTGGCCATCGTGCAGTACCCGACGCTGTCCACGTCGTCGGTGCGGCGGCTCGAGGTGGTGCAGCTCAGCCCGGCTCGGCTGCTGCTCGTGGTGATCACCGACTCGGGCCGGGTCGATCAGCGCATCGTCGAACTCGGCGACACGATCGATGACACGCAGATGACCCAGCTGCGTGATCTGCTCGGCCAGGCGTTGGAGGGCAAGCCGCTGGCCGCTGCGTCGATCGCCGTGTCCGACCTGGCGTCTCACCTCAACGGCAGCGGTGGTCTGGCCGACGCGGTGGGCAGGTCGGCGACGGTACTGGTCGAGACCCTCGTCGAGCACAGCGAGGAACGTCTGATGCTCGGCGGCACCGCCAACCTGACGCGCAACACGGCCGACTTCGGCGGCTCGTTACGCTCGGTGCTCGAAGCGCTCGAGGAACAGGTGGTGGTGCTGCGGCTACTGGCCAAGCAGCAGGAGGCCGGGAAGGTCACCGTCCGCATCGGGCACGAAACCGAGGCCGAGCAGATGGCCGGCACCTCGGTGATCAGCACGGCCTACGGTAGTTCGGGCAAGGTGTTCGGCGGTATGGGTGTGTTGGGTCCCACACGGATGGACTATCCGGGAACCATCGCCAACGTCGCCGCTGTTGCTCTCTATATTGGCGAAGTCTTAGGTAACCGCTGACCGGCGTAGCGTCGAGTCAACGGGTGGGAAGGTACAAGCGTGGCACGCGACTATTACGGGCTGCTCGGAGTGAGCCAGGGTGCGAGCGACTCCGAGATCAAGCGCGCCTACCGCAAGCTGGCGCGTGAACTGCACCCCGACGTCAACCCCGACGAGGGTGCCCAGGCCCGCTTCCAGGAGATCAGCGCCGCCTACGAGGTGCTCAGCGATCCCGAGAAGCGGCGCATCGTCGACATGGGCGGTGATCCACTGGCCTCGGCCGCGGGTGGCGGCGCCGGTGGTTTCTCCGGCTTCGGCGGCCTGGGCGATGTGTTCGAGGCGTTCTTCGGCGGCGGCACCGCCGGGCGTGGTCCGGTGGGCCGCGTCCGGCCGGGCTCGGATTCGCTGCTGCGGATGCGGCTGACCCTCGACGAGTGCGCGACCGGGATCTCCAAGCAGGTGACGGTCGACACCGCGGTGCTGTGCGACCTGTGTCACGGCAAGGGCACCCACGGCAACTCGACCCCGGTCACCTGCGATACCTGCGGTGGACGCGGGGAGATCCAGACCGTGCAGCGCTCGCTGCTCGGGCAGGTCATGACGTCCCGGCCGTGCCCGGTGTGCGGCGGCGTCGGCGAGGTCATCCCCGATCCGTGCAACCGGTGCGCCGGCGACGGTCGCGTGCGTGCCCGCCGCGAGATCACCGTCAAGATCCCCGCCGGAGTCGGCGACGGCATGCGGGTGCGGTTGGCCTCGCAGGGCGAGGTCGGTCCGGGCGGCGGACCTGCCGGCGATCTGTACGTCGAGGTCCACGAGAGCCCGCATGACGTGTTCGTGCGCGACGGCGACGACCTGCACTGCACCATCTCGGTGCCGATGGTCGACGCCGCGCTGGGCACCAGTGTGACCGTCGACGCCATCCTGGACGGTCCGGTGGAGATCGCCGTCGCCGCGGGTACGCAGCCCGGCGCGGTCACCACGCTGCGCGGCCACGGCATGCCGCACCTGCGTTCCGGGGTGCGCGGCGACCTGCATGCGCACATCGACGTCGTGGTGCCCTCGCGTCTCGACCATGAGGACGTCGAACTGCTGCGCGCCCTGCAGGAACGCAGCCGCGACACCGCCGAGGTGCGCTCGGCCAAGGCGAACAACTCGTCGCACGGCGCCGGCGGTCTGTTCTCGCGGCTGCGTGAGACGTTCACCGGCCGCTAGCGGCAGTGCGCAGTCTGTTCTACGTCGACGCCGTACCCGGCGTCGGTGACGTTGTCGTCGTCGACGGCGACGAGGGCTTCCACGCCGCCAACGTGCGCCGCACCCGCCGGGGGGAGCAACTCGACCTCAGCGACGGCGCGGGCACCGTGGCGCACTGCGAGGTCACCGAGGTCGCCAAGGGTCGGCTGAGCGCGCAGGTGTTGGACCGCCGCGTCGTGGCGCCGCCGTCACCGACCGTCACCGTCGCGCAGGCGCTGCCCAAATCGGACCGTTCCGAACTCGCGATCGAGCTGGCCACCGAAGCCGGTGCCGACGCGTTCGTGGCCTGGCAGGCCGCGCGCTGCGTCGCGCGCTGGGACGGGGCCGCCCGCGTCGACAAAGGCCTGCGCAGGTGGCAGGCGGTGGCGCGGGCCGCATCGCGGCAGTCCCGCCGCCCGCACATCCCGACCGTCGACGGCGTCGTCACGACGGCCGAGCTGGCCGCCGGGGCCGGCCCCACCACGCTGGTGCTGCACGAGTCGGCCACCACCTCGCTGACCGATCTGCCGCTGGCCGAAGCGGCGTCGCTGACCCTGGTGGTCGGTCCGGAGGGCGGCGTCGCCGAGGAGGAACTCGCCGCGCTGACCGAGGCGGGTGCCCTCGCCGTGCGGTTGGGGCCGACCGTGTTGCGGACGTCGACGGCGGCGGCGGTGGCGCTGGGCGCGCTGGGGGTGCTGACCTCGCGGTGGGACGGGGGTAGCTCACCGCCCTCCGGCTAGATAGGTTAGCCTTCCCTTCTGAGCTGATCTGTATCTCGAGGGCCGTGGGCCAGCAGAGAAGGGACCCCCGATTCTCACCCGTTTGACCCGAGCGTGGCTGCCGCTCGTCCTGGTGATCGTGCTCGTCGTCAGCGGCTTCGCCGTCTGGCGGCTACGGAACATGTTCGCGGCCAACCCGCTGCCGACCTACAGCGGAAGCATGACCGAGGACGGCAACTCCTCCGATCCGAAGATCGTGCGCTACGAGGTCTGGGGAGAGCCGGGCGCGGTCGCCGACATCAACTACGTCGACGCCGAAGGCGATCCCAACCAGATCGTCGGTGCCGCTCTGCCGTGGTCGATCGACGTCGAGACCGACTCGCCGGCGATGTCGGGAAACGTCGTGGCGCAGGGCGACGGTGACTTCATCGGATGCCGGATCACCGCCGACGGAGAGGTCAAGGACGAACGCACCATCACCAACGTCAGCGCCTACATCTACTGCTTCACGAAGGCGGCGTGATGAACGCTGCAGGCAACCGCAGCGAAGAGCTGCGCCGGCCGAGGTTCCTCGCGCGGTGGATCCGGCGGCTGGCCGTGCCCATCATCCTCGGTTGGACGCTGCTGCTCGTGGCGCTGAACGTGCTGGTGCCCCAGCTGGAGGTCGTCGCCGCGAAGAACTCGGTCTCGATGAGCCCGAGCAATGCGCCGTCGATGCAGGCCATGTCCGACATGGGCCGGCTGTTCGAGGAGTCCGAGTCGGATTCGGTCGCGTTGATCGTGCTGGAGAGCGAGAACGAGCAGCCCCTCGGTGACGACGCCCACGGCTACTACGACCAGCTGATCGACAAGCTGGAGGCGGCACCCGAGCATGTCCGCAACATTCAGGACACCTGGGGTGACCCGCTGACCGAGGCCGCGGCGCAGAGCTCCGACGGCCGCGCGGCGTACGCGACGCTGAACCTCGCCGGCAACATGGGCGAGGCCGAGTCCAACGAGGCCGTTGCGGCCGTGCGGGACATCGTCGCCAATTCACCGCCCCCGCCCGGCGTGCGGGTGCACGTCACCGGGCCCGCGCCGATGACCGCCGACGTCAACATCGCCGGCGAGAGCAGCATGGCGCTGGTGCTGCTGGTCACCTTCTGCGTGATCATCGTGCTGCTGCTGTTCTTCTACCGCTCCATCGCCACCGTCCTGCTCCTGCTCGTGGTGGTCCTCGTCCAGCTCGGTCTGGCACGAAGCGTCGTCGCGGCAATGGCGCACTACGAGCTCATCGGGCTGTCGACGTACGCGACGAATCTGCTGATCTCGCTGGCCGTGGCAGCGGGCACCGACTACGCGATCTTCCTGGTCGGGCGCTACCAGGAAGCCCGAACCGCCGGCGCCACCCACGAAGAGGCGTACTACGAGATGTTCCACGGCACGGCACCCGTCGTGCTGGGTTCGGGTCTGACCATCGCCGGCGCGATGTTCTGCCTGTCGTTCACGCGCATGCCCTACTTCCAGAGCATGGGTGTGCCGTGCGGGGTGGGCACGCTGGCCGGTATGGCCGTCGCGCTCACCCTCGGCCCGGCGATCGTGACCGTGGGCAGCCGGTTCAATCTGCTCGAACCCAAGCGCGCCATGCGGATCCGCGCCTGGCGTCGCGTCGGCACCATGGTGGTCCGCTGGCCCGGACCCATCCTCGTCGCGTCGCTGGCGCTGTCGTTCATCGGGCTGGCTGCGCTGCCCGGCTATCAGACCAGCTACGACGACACCCGCTACGTCCCGGACTCGATTCCGGCGAACGCCGGACTGCAGGCCGCCACCGAGCACTTCTCGCTGTCCCGGATGAGCCCGGAGGTCCTGCTCGTCGAGGCGGACCACGACCTGCGTAACCCCACAGATTTCCTGGTGTTGGACCGTCTCGCGAAACGCGTGTTCGGTGTCGAGGGGGTCGCGCGGGTTCAGGCGCCGACCCGCCCGGACGGCGCCCCGATCGAGAACACCTCGATCCCGTTCCTGATCAGCATGCAGGGCGTCGGCCAGCAGCAGAACATGAAGCTGATGCAGGACCGCATGGAGGACATGCGCAGCCAGGCCGACGAGCTGGCCCGCACGATCGGGACGATGCGCACCATGTACGGCCTGATGACGCAGTTGTCGAACGTCACCACGGTGATGATCGACGACTTCAACGACATGCAGCAGACGGTGCATCAGATCCGCGACATGATCGCCAACTTCGACGACCAGTTCCGCCCCATCCGGAATTACTTCTACTGGGAACCGCACTGCTACAACATCCCGATGTGCTGGACTTTCCGGTCGCTGTTCGACTCGATGGACGGCATCAGCACCATGACCGACTCGTTCGACAAGGCGCTGGTGAACATGGAGACCATGCGGTCACTGCTGCCGCAGATGCTGGCCACGTTCCCGCCGATGATCGAAACCATGGAGAGCATGCGGCACATGATGCTCACCACCTACGCCACCATGGGCGGGTTCTACGACCAGATGGACGAGATGAGCCAGAACTCCACGGCGATGGGGAAGTCGTTCGACGCGGCCAACAACGACGACTCGTTCTATCTGCCACCGGAGGTGTTCGAGAACAAGGACTTCCAGCAGGCGATGGAGAGCTTCTTCTCACCCGACGGCAAAACCGTGCGGCTGTTGGTCTCCCACCGCGGCGACCCGACCTCACCCGAGGCGCTCGCGCGGGTCGAACCGATCAAGATCGCCGCGATCGAGGCGCTCAAGGGCACGCCGCTGGAGGACGCGAAGATCCAGCTCGGCGGCACCGCGGCGACGTTCAAGGACATGTCCGACGGGTCCCGCTACGACATGATGATCGCGATCCTCGCCGCGCTGACCCTGGTCCTCATGGTCATGCTGCTGCTGACCCGCAGCCTGGTCGCCTCGCTGGTCATCGTCGGCACCGTGATCCTGTCGCTGGGGGCGTCGTTCGGCGTCTCGGTGTTGATCTGGCAGCACATCATCGGCATCGAACTGCACTGGATGGTGCTGGTGATGTCCATCATCGCGCTCATCGCCGTCGGATCCGACTACAACCTGCTGCTGGTGTCGCGGTTCAAGGAGGAGATCGGCGCCGGGATCAAGACCGGCATCATCCGCTCGATCGGGGGCACCGGCAGCGTGGTCACGCTGGCGGGCGTGGTGTTCGCCCTCACGATGGCCTCCATGGTCGTCAGCGACCTGCGGGTGATCGCGCAGGTCGGCACCACGATCGGGCTCGGATTGCTGTTCGACACCTTCGTGGTGCGGGCGTTCATGATGCCGGCGATCGCGACGCTGCTGGGCCGCTGGTTCTGGTGGCCACAGGTGGTGCGCAACCGGCCGCTTCGCACGCCCGCGGGCTCGACGGCAGGGCGCCGGTAATACGCATTGGGTGGTGACGGGGCACGGCGCTAAACTGGGCTGACCCGACCCAGAACCCAGGAAGCAGGCAGAAAACTCCACGTGACGCCCCGCGAGACGAACGCCGCCTCGGAGTCAGTCCGGAGCAGCATGACAGTTCCGCCCGATCTGGTCATGGGCCTGCTGGGGTCCTCCGACGAAAACCTGCGTGCTCTCGAGCGGCTGCTGGCCGCCGACATCCATGTCCGCGGCAACGCCGTCTCGCTGGCCGGTGAGCCCGCCGACGTCGCGCTGGCCGAGCGGGTGATCTCCGAACTCGTCGAGGTCGTCGGCAGCGGGCAGCGGCTGACGCCCGACGCCGTCGCGCACAGCGTCGCGATGCTGACCGGCGCCGCCGAAGCCTCCCCGGCCGAAGTGCTGACCCTGGACATCTTGTCGCGCCGCGGCAAGACCATCCGGCCCAAGACGCTGAACCAGAAGCACTACGTCGATGCGATCGACGCCCACACCATCGTGTTCGGCATCGGCCCGGCCGGCACCGGCAAGACGTATCTCGCGATGGCCAAGGCTGTCAGCGCGTTGCAGACCAAACAGGTCAGCCGGATCATCCTGACCCGGCCCGCGGTCGAAGCCGGTGAACGTCTGGGCTTTCTGCCCGGCACACTGAGCGAGAAGATCGACCCGTACCTGCGGCCGCTCTACGACGCCCTGCACGACATGATGGATCCCGAGCTGATCCCGAAGCTGATGGGTGCCGGGGTGATCGAGGTGGCGCCGCTGGCGTACATGCGTGGCCGAGCGCAGCCATTGTCCACTCGCGTGTTGACACCCAGGGGCTTCAGGGCGATCGGGGACCTGAAGGTAGGGGATGCAGTCATCGGCTCCGACGGCCGACCAACCGAGGTTTTGGGCATCTACCTGCAAGGATTCAAAGAAATTTATCGGGTGCATACCCAGGACGGTGCCTCGACACTTGCTTCGGGCGACCACCTTTGGGCAGTGCAGACCAGGGACGGAAAGCGTCGCGGTAAGCCGATGCGAGTGCTGGAGACGAAGGAGATGATCGGCAACCTCAGGGCGGCGCATTATCACCGCTACGAGCTGCCGCTGTTGAGTGCTCCAGTCGCTTTCGAGCCCGAACCAGTGCCGATCGATCCCTACGCATTGGGGTTGTTGTTGGGCGACGGGTGCCTATCGCTGAGCACCTCGCCCAGCTTTGCGACTACCGATCCTGAACTCGCGGAGGCGCTGCAGCGGCTCGTACCCGGCATCATCGTGCGGCGGAAGTCAGAAATCGACTACGTTCTGGTCGGTCGCGGTGGACGAGGCGGGCGATCCAAGAATCCGCTGACGGAAGGTCTACGTCGGCTGTCGTTGGCAGGGACGAAGTCGGATGACAAGTTCGTGCCGTTCGAGTATCTCGCCAATGCGCCAGAGGTGCGGCTTGCCGTTCTGCAAGGGCTGTTGGACAGCGACGGCGGGCCGGTGACGCAGGAAAACCGCACCTGCCGCATCCAGTTCGGAACGGCGTCCCTCCAGCTTGCCGAGGATGTGACATTCCTGGTTCGCTCGCTGGGGGGCGTGGTCTACCGCCGCACGCGAAAGGCACTGGGACGTAAGCCCGGGCTGGCCCGCGGGCGCGAGGTGCACCACATCGCGGATGCACACATGCTCGACATTCGCCTCCCCGAAGGCGTTGTTCCGTTCCGCCTGCCGCGCAAGCTTGCCAAGTACGATGCCACCGGTGGTGGCAGACCGATGCGCTTCATCGATCGGATCGAGCCGGTTGGCACAGAGGAAGCCGTCTGCATCCGCGTCGCGGCAGCAGATTCGCTGTATGTCACCGAAGATTTCTTGCTGACCCACAACACCCTGAACGATGCGTTCATCATCCTCGACGAAGCGCAGAACACCACCGCCGAGCAGATGAAGATGTTCCTGACCCGGCTCGGTTTCGGCTCGAAAATCGTTGTGACAGGCGATATCACGCAGGTCGACCTGCCCGGTGGGGCAGCGTCGGGATTGCGTGCGGCGATGCGCATCCTCGACGGCATCGACGATATCCACTTCGCCGAGCTCACCAGCGCCGACGTGGTCCGGCACCGACTGGTCTCGGAGATCGTCGACGCCTACGCGCGCTCCGAGGAACCGACCCTGATGAACCGGGCCCAACGCCGGGCGTCGGGCCCGACCGGTCGGCCGAGGCGGTAGCGCGCACGATGAGCATTGAGGTGTCCAACGAATCGGGCATCGACGTTTCCGAAGAGGAACTGATCAGCGTCGCCCGATTCGTGATCCGCAAGATGGACGTCAACCCTGCCGCGGAGCTGTCGATGGTGCTGCTCGACAGCGCGGCGATGGCCGACCTGCACATGCGCTGGATGGACCTGCCCGGCCCGACCGACGTGATGAGCTTTCCGATGGACGAACTCGAGCCCGGTGGACGTCCCGACGCGCCGGAACCCGGGCCGGCCATGCTCGGCGACATCGTGCTTTGCCCGGAGTTCGCCGGCAAGCAGGCCGCCGACCAGGGACATTCGCTGGGCCAGGAACTGGCCCTGCTCACCGTGCACGGAGTGCTGCATCTGCTCGGGTACGACCACGCCGAACCGGACGAGGAAAAAGAGATGTTCGCGCTGCAGCGTGAGCTGCTCGAGGAATGGGTGGCCGAACAGGTGCAGGCCTATCACCTGGACCGCCAGACCGAGAAGGACCGCAGGCTGCTCGACAAGTCCCGCTATTTCGATGACATCGTCGAACGCGACCAGCTGTGAGCGGCCTGGGACAACTCATCGGCGCCATCGTGCTGGTCGCCTTCGGCGGACTGTTCGCCGCCACCGACGCGGCGCTGAGCACGGTGTCGATGGCGCGCGTCGAAGAGCTGGTGCGCGACGAGCGACCGGGCGCGGTGCGGCTGATGCGGGTGATGGGCGAACGACCCCGGTTCATCAACCTCATCGTGCTGTTGCGCATCGCCTGCGAAGTCAGTGCCACGGTGCTGCTCGCCGCCTACCTCGACGGCCACCTCGGGGTGACCTGGGGCCTGGTCGCCGCCGCGGCGATCATGGTGGTGGTCAGCTTCGTCGTCATCGGCGTCGGCCCCCGCACCGTCGGCAGGCAGAACGCCTACACCATCGCGTTGGTGACGGCGCTTCCCCTGCAGGCTTTCTCGGTGCTGCTGCTGCCGCTGAGTCGCCTGCTGGTGTTGATCGGCAACGCCGTCACTCCCGGACGCGGTTTCCGCAACGGCCCGTTCGCCTCGGAGATCGAACTGCGTGAGGTCGTCGACCTGGCCCAGCAGCGCGGCGTGGTCGCCGACGACGAACGCCGGATGATCCAGTCGGTCTTCGAACTCGGCGACACCCCGGCGCGTGAGGTCATGGTGCCCCGCACCGAGATGGTGTGGATCGAAAGTGACAAGACCGCCGGTCAAGCCACCTCCCTGGCGGTCCGCAGCGGGCACTCCCGCATCCCGGTGATCGGGGAGAACGTCGACGACATCGTCGGCGTCGTCTATCTCAAGGACCTTGTGCAGCGGACGTACTACTCGACCCGCGGTGGCCGCGACACCTCGGTGGCCGAGGTCATGCGCGCACCGGTCTTCGTGCCCGACTCCAAGCCACTCGACGAACTGCTGCGCGAGATGCAGCGCGACCGAAACCACATGGCGCTGCTGGTCGACGAATACGGCGCGATCGCCGGGCTCGTGACCATCGAAGACGTGCTCGAGGAGATCGTCGGGGAGATCGCCGACGAGTACGACACCGACGAGGTCGCTCCCATCGAGGAGCTCGGCGACAACCAGTACCGGGTGTCGTCGCGGCTGTCCATCGAGGACCTCGGTGAGCTCTACGACGTCGACTTCGACGACGACCTCGACGTCGACACCGTCGGCGGCCTGCTGGCGCTCGAGCTGGGCCGGGTGCCCCTGCCCGGTGCGGAGGTGAACTGGGACGGGTTGCTCCTGCGCGCCGAAGGCGGCCCGGACCCGCGCGGCCGGGTCCGCATCGGCACGGTGCTGGTCAGCAGGGTCGAGCCCGAACCCGAGGACGACGAACAGGACAGCGAATGAGTGAGCTCGACGCCGAGGACGCCAAGTTGGTGGTGCTCGCCCGTGGCGCGATGGCCCGGGCGGAGGCGACCAGCGGGGCCGCGGTGCGCGACCTCGACGGCCGCACGTATGCGGGAGCGCCTGTCGGGCTGGCGGCGCTGCCGCTGACCGCACTGCAGGCCGCGCTCGCCGCGGCGGTGTCCAGCGGCGCGACCGGCCTGGAGGCCGCCGTGCTCGTCGGAGGTGGGGCCGACGATCCCGGTGTGGCCGCGGTGCGGGAGATGGCCCCTGCGGCTGCGGTGATCGTCACCGACCGGGCGGGCCAGCCGCTGTGACGATCACGAGTGTGCATCCGGTGCGAGAAATCGGCGCCGGCAGCATCGACGTTTCACACTCGGCGGGCCGGCGATGAGCGAATTCCGTTCCGGCTTCGTCTGTTTCGTCGGCAGGCCGAACACCGGCAAGTCCACCCTGACCAATGCCCTGGTCGGCAGCAAGGTCGCGATCACCTCCAACCGCCCGCAGACCACCCGCCACACCATCCGCGGCATCGTGCACCGCGACGATTTCCAGATCGTGCTGGTCGACACACCGGGTCTGCACCGGCCCCGGACACTGCTCGGTCAGCGGCTCAACGACCTGGTCAAGGACACCTATTCCGAGGTGGACGTGATCGGACTGTGCATCCCCGCCGACGAGAAGATCGGCCCCGGAGACCGATGGATCTACGAACAGATCCGGGCGGTGGCGCCGAGA
Organism: Mycobacterium sp. G7A2; assembly: GCF_041902445.1. Classification (NCBI taxonomy): domain Bacteria; kingdom Bacillati; phylum Actinomycetota; class Actinomycetes; order Mycobacteriales; family Mycobacteriaceae; genus Mycobacterium; species Mycobacterium sp. G7A2. Next base: position 2,346,018 of record NZ_CP169251.1, read on the forward strand.
ACGACGGTGATCGCGATCGTCACCAAGATCGACAAGGTGTCCAAGGACAGGGTCGCCGAACAGTTGATGGCTGTGGCCGACCTGGTCGGGCCCGACAGCGAGATCGTGCCGGTGTCGGCGACCTCGGGTGCTCAGCTCGACGTGCTCGTCGACGTCCTGGTGGCGCAGCTTCCGCCCGGCCCGGCGTTCTACCCCGACGGTGAGCTGACCGACGAGCCCGAAGAAGTACTGATGGCCGAGCTGATCCGCGAGGCCGCACTCGAGGGTGTGCGCGACGAGCTACCACATTCGCTGGCCGTGGTCATCGACGAGGTCGAGCAGCGGCCCGGCCGCCCCGAGGACGACCCGTTGATCGACGTGTACGCCATCCTCTACGTCGAGCGGGAGTCGCAGAAGGGCATCGTGATCGGCAAAGGCGGGGCGAGGTTACGCGAGGTCGGCACCGCCGCGCGCACCCAGATCGAGAAACTGTTGGGCACCAAGGTGTTCCTCGACCTGCGGGTCAAGATCGCCAAGAACTGGCAGCGCGACCCGAAACAGTTGGGCCGCCTCGGGTTCTAGCCGGGCTGGCCGTAGACCGCGACGACGACGGTGCGGTCCAGGCTGTTCTCCGACCACACCCCGATCTGGGTGTTGGCGCAGTTCGACATGATCGCCATGTAGTCGGGCCGGTAGTACCACTGGTTGAGGATCTCGATCCCACTGATCGCCAGCGCCGGGTTGATCGCCACCGTCTCGGCGACCGTGCCGACGAAGCCCGCGTTGTTGGCGCGGTCCTGCGGCGTGGAGCCGTCGGAACCGATGTCGCCGTTGAGGGCCCGGTTGTTGAGGACATCCCTGGTGTGCCACTCCGCGGCCAGCTGCAGCTGCGGATTGATCTGGATGTCGGTCTCGCAGTCGTTGTGCTGCTGGATCGTGTAGACGTTGACCACGACGCTCTCGTTGAGGCGCCGGTTGTCGGCCTGGGCGGCGGGCGCCACGACGGTGGGAACGGCGACGGCGCACGCGAACGCCGCCGCGGCAGGCAGTACCACGCGACCGGTCACGGTCGGGACATTACGCGACGACGCCCGCCACCGAGTCGGGAGCGGCAAGATTCGTGGTGTCCGGGGCCGGCTCCGGCGGGGCGATCCGGGTGTCCCACCAGTTCCGCGGCTGGTGGGTCGCCCAGCCGTTGAGCGCTTCCAGCGCCGCGGCCAGCGATACCAGCAGCGGCTCGCTGTTGGCCGGCCCCATCAGCTGCACACCGATGGGCAGACCGTCGGAGGTGAACCCGGCGGGCACGCTGATCGACGGCCAACCCAGCAGGTTCCACGGCCACGTCGCCGGGCAGGCCCGGATCATCGCGCGGTCGGTGGCCAGGCCGGAGAGCCCGTCGAAGCTGTGCACCTGCGGGGGCGGCAGCGCGGTCGTCGGCGCGATCACGACGTCGGCCAGGTTGAAGATCCAGCCGACCCGACGCTGCGTGGCCGTCTCGTTGGCGCGCGCCTTGCGCAGGATGTGCTCGGAGAGCAACCGGCCGACCCTGGCGTTGGCGCGGGTGCGTTCATCCAGTTCGACGCGGTGTCCCAGCCGATCGATCCACTGGGGGATGCCGGACGTCGACCGGGCCAGGAAATTCCATGACATGCGCAGGTCGTAGTCGGGGTCGGCGGAGGTCACGGTGTGCCCGAGCTGTTCGAGCTGGCCGGCGACGTTGTCGAGGGCTTCACGGATCTCGGGGTGCAGGCGGGGACGGAACACCGCGTAGGCGAACTTGGTCGAGATGGCCACCCGCAACGGTCCGGGCGCCTGGGACACGAAATCCGACACGGTCACCGGCGGCGGGGTGTGCAGATCGCCGGGGGCGTTGCCGGCGACAGCGTCGAGCACCAGGGCGGCGTCGGCCACCGTGCGAGCCAGCACTCCGTTGACGGTGATGCCGTTGAACGCCTCGGGCAGCGGCCAGGTCGAGATGCGCCCGCGCTGCGGCTTGATGCCGACCAGATGCGTCCAGGCGGCCGGAATGCGCACGCTGCCGGCGCCGTCGGAGCCGATCGCCGCGGCGACCAGGCCCGCGGCCACCGCGGCGGCGCTACCGCCCGACGAGCCGCCCGGGGTGTGCTCGCGCGACCACGGGTTACGGGTGTGCCCGAACGCCGGCCCGCTGGTGAACGGCCACTGGCCGAGCTCACAGGTGTTGGTCTTGCCGACGATCACCGCTCCCGCGGCGCGCAGCCGACGCACCATCTCGGCGTCGGTGTCGGCGGGGTGGACGGTGCCCTGCGCCCCGAAGCGGGTGGGCACGCCCGCGACGTCGACGTCGTCCTTGACCGCGATCGGGACGCCCAGCAGGGGACGATCAGCGGTGTCACGGCCCGAGGCGCGCAGCCGGTCGGCAGCCGCGGCGTCGGCGAGTGCCTGGTCGGTGAGCACCACCCGGAACGCGTTGAGGGTGGACTGGCTGGCCTGGATTGCCTCCAGCGACCTGCGGACCAGGTCGACGGACGTCACGGTGCCGTTGGCGAGCTGGTAGAGCTGCTCGCCGAGGGTGGGAAAGCGGTCCCCGGGCCGGTCTCGAGGGGGAGGAACGTCAGGCATCACCTACGAGGGTATCGGCGCTGCGAAGCACATTTCGTCCCCCGGCAGTGGGAGACTGGGCCGATGCGTCTGTACCGGGACCGGGCGGTGGTGTTACGCCAGCACAAGCTCGGCGAAGCCGACCGCATCGTGACCCTGCTCACGCGTGACCACGGGCTGGTGCGGGCCGTCGCCAAGGGGGTGCGGCGTACCCGCAGCAAGTTCGGCGCGCGGCTGGAACCTTTCGCGCACATCGACGTTCAGCTGCATCCGGGGCGCAACCTGGACATCGTCACCCAGGTGGCCGCCATCGACGCGTTCGCCTCCGACATCGTCAGCGATTACGGCCGCTACACCTGTGCGTGCGCGATGCTGGAGACCGCCGAGCGGCTCGCCGGTGAGGAGCGGGCCCCGGCGCCGGCGTTGCACAGACTCACCGTCGCCGCGTTGCGGGCGGTGGCCGACGGCAGCCGCCCGCGCGAGCTGCTGCTCGACGCCTACCTGCTGCGGGCGATGGGAATCGCCGGATGGGCGCCGGCATTGACCGACTGCGCCCGCTGTGCCGCACCGGGGCCGCACCGCGCCTTCCACGTGGCGGCCGGCGGCAGTGTGTGCGTGCACTGCCGGCCCTCCGGATCCGCCACCCCACCCCAGGCGGTGCTGGACCTGATGGCCGCGCTCTACGAGGGTGACTGGGAGCACGCGCAGACGTCGTCGGGGTCGCATCGCAGCCAGGCCAGCGGTCTGGTGGCGGCGCACCTGCAGTGGCACCTGGAACGGCAACTGCGGACGCTACCCCTCGTCGAGCGGGTGGATCGGAGCGCCGTGGCGGGCATCAGGCAGGATGTGGCGCATGGCAACGGAACGCGCCGGGCGGCGGAAGGGTCAGACCAGCTACCCTCAGCTGCCCCCGGCGCCTGACGATTATCCGATGTTCCCGGACACCTCGACGTGGCCGGTGGTGTTTCCGGATCTGCCACCCCACACCAACGGCAGATTCTCGCGTCCGCCCCAGCACACGTCCAAGGCCGCCGCGCCGCAGATCCCGGCCGGCCAGGTGCCCAACCACGTCGCGGTGGTGATGGACGGCAACGGGCGGTGGGCCACCCAGCGCGGCCTGCACCGCACCGAAGGCCACAAGATGGGTGAGGCGGTGCTCATCGACATCACCTGCGGGGCCATCGAGATCGGTATCAAACACCTGACGGTGTACGCGTTCTCCACCGAGAACTGGAAGCGCAGCACCGAGGAGGTGCGCTTCCTGATGGGCTTCAACCGGGAGGTGGTGCGTCGGCGTCGGGAGAACCTGAACGCGATGGGCGTCAACATGCGCTGGGTGGGTTCGCGCCCTCGGATGTGGCGCAGCGTCATCAAGGAGTTCGACATCGCCGAGGAGATGACCATCGGCAACGACGTCATCACGATCAACTACTGCGTCAACTATGGCGGGCGCACCGAGATCGTCGAGGCGACCCGTGCGCTGGCGCAGGAGGCGGTCGACGGCAAAGTCAAGCCGAGCCGGATCAGCGAAGCCATGTTCGCCAAGCATCTGCACCGGTCCGACATTCCCGACGTGGATCTGTTCATCCGGACCTCGGGGGAGCAGCGGGCCAGCAACTTCCTGTTGTGGCAGGCCGCCTACGCCGAGTACGTCTTCCAGGACAAGCTGTGGCCCGACTACGACCGCCGCGACCTGTGGGCGGCCTGCGAGGAATACGTCAACCGCAACCGCCGCTTCGGCAGGGCCGAATGATGTGCCTGAGCGGCAGAGCCGAATGATGTGCCTGAGCGGCAGGGCCGAATGATGTGCCTGAGCGGCAGGGCCGAATGATGTGCCTGAGCGGGCGGGCCTGAATGGAGCGCATGGAGCTGTCGGAGCGGCTGGAGGTCGCGCTCACCGAGATCCTGCCGGTGCAGCGCGAGGACGACGGCGCGCTGACGGTGCGTCACGACGAGACGTTCGCCTCGTTGCGGGTGGTCACCATCGCCGAGGGACTCGAGATGGTGTCGCTGACCCAGGTGCTGGCGTGGGATCTGCCGCTCAATGCGAAGATCCGTGCCGCGGTCGCCAAGCATGCCCACGACACGCTGCTGGGCACGGTTTCGCTGGTCGAGAAGATCGGCGCCGCGAAGACCGGGTCCGGTTCGGCCAAGAAAACCGGTGACGTGCTGCTGCGGTACAACTTCCCGGCCGGCGGGTTGAGCGACGACGCGCTGCGCACCCTGGTGATGATGGTGCTCGCCACCGGCGCGGACGTGCGTCGTGCGCTGGTCATCTGATGACCGGGCCGTGTCTGCCGACGGGGCCTCGGTTGTCCGACGACCGGCCCTAGTTGTCTGACGACCGGTCCTAGTTGTCTGACGGCAGGGCGCCGCAGCGGCTGCACAGCCCGAAGATCTCCACGGTGTGGGTGACCTCGGTGAACCCGTGCTTACGGGCGACCTCGGCGGCCCACTTCTCCACCTGGCTGCCCTGAATCTCGACTGTGCTGCCGCAGGCCCGGCAGACCAGGTGGTGGTGATGATGATCCGAGCAGAGCCGGTAGACCGATTCGCCGGTGTCGGTGCGCAGCGTGTCGACCGTGCCGGTGGCTGCCATCTGCTGCAGCGTCCGGTAGACGGTGGTCAGGCCGATGCCTTCGCCCCGCTTGCGGAGTTCGTCGTGCAGTTCCTGCGCCGAGCGGAAATCGTCCAGATTTTCCAGCAGCGCCGAGATGGCGGCACGTTGGCGGGTCGCACGTACGGCGCCAGTCACTGTTCGACCTCCTCGGCACTGTGGGTCACGGCAGCCACGACGATATCGGCCAGATGATGGTCCACCAAGCGGTAGAAGACTTCCCGGCCGGATCGCTCGCCGTCGACGACCCCGGCCGCCTTGAGGATCCGCAGATGCTGGCTGACCAGGGGCTGAGGCAGGCCCAGCGCGTCGACCAGTTCGTGTACGCATCGGGCGGCTTCGCGCAGCTGCAGCACGATGGCGATGCGCACCGGCGCGGCCAGGGCTCGCAACAGCTCGCCGGCGGTGTCGAGGACGGCGCGGGGCGGCAGCTCGGGCGGCGGCGCACCTCCGTGGTCGTGTCCGGCGGGCGGGTCAGCCTTAGTGGCAATGATTTCCATTAATGACCACGATACATGCGTGGGAGCGCATGTCAATCGATCTCGGATGAGCGTCGGCCGTCGGCGTCGCTACGCTGTCAACCCGTGGCTCCGTCTTCGATCATCGACACCGTTGCGAATCTGGCCAAGCGCCGTGGACTCGTCTTCCAGTCCGGCGAGATCTATGGCGGCACCAAATCCGCCTGGGACTACGGCCCGTTGGGTGTGGAGCTCAAGGAGAACATCAAGCGGCAGTGGTGGCGCGCGGTCGTCACCGGCCGTGACGACGTCGTCGGCCTGGACAGCGCGATCATCCTGCCCCGCGAGGTCTGGGTGGCCTCGGGCCACGTCGAGGTGTTCAACGATCCGCTGGTGGAATGCCTGAACTGCCACAAGCGCCACCGGCAGGATCACATGCAGGAGGCGTACGCCGAGAAGAAGGGCTTGTCGGACCCGGACTCGGTGGCGATGACCGACATCGTGTGTCCGGACTGTGGCACCAAAGGCCAGTGGACCGAGCCACGCGACTTCAACATGATGCTGAAGACCTACCTGGGCCCGATCGAGACCGAGGAGGGGCTGCACTATCTGCGTCCCGAGACCGCGCAGGGCATCTTCGTCAACTTCGCCAACGTCGTGACGACCGCGCGCAAGAAGCCGCCGTTCGGCATCGGCCAGATCGGCAAGAGCTTCCGCAACGAGATCACCCCGGGCAACTTCATCTTCCGCACCCGCGAGTTCGAGCAGATGGAGATGGAGTTCTTCGTCGAACCCGCGACCGCGCCCGAGTGGCATCAGTACTGGATCGACACCCGGCTGCAGTGGTACGTCGACCTCGGCATCAACCGCGACAACCTGCGCCTCTACGAGCACCCGAAGGAGAAGCTGTCGCACTACTCCGATCGCACCGTCGACATCGAGTACAAGTTCGGCTTCGCGGGCAGCCCCTGGGGTGAGCTGGAGGGGGTGGCCAACCGCACCGACTTCGACTTGTCCACGCACGCCAAGCATTCCGGTGCGGACCTGTCGTTCTACGATCAAGCCACCGAGACGAGGTTCGTGCCGTACGTCATCGAACCCGCAGCCGGGTTGACCCGCTCGCTGATGGCGTTCCTGATCGACGCCTACACCGAGGACGAGGCTCCCAACGCCAAAGGCGGTGTCGACAAGCGCACCGTGCTGCGCCTGGATCCGCGGTTGGCGCCGGTCAAGGCTGCGGTGCTGCCGCTGTCACGCAACGCCGACCTGTCGCCCAAGGCTCGCGACCTGGCCGCCGAGCTGCGCACGTCGTGGAATGTGGAGTTCGACGACGCGGGGGCGATCGGGCGCCGCTACCGCCGCCAGGACGAGATCGGCACGCCGTACTGCGTCACGCTGGACTTCGACTCCCTCGAGGACCACGCCGTGACCATCCGCGAGCGGGACGCGATGACCCAGGAGCGGGTGGCGATCAGCGAGGTCTCCGACTACCTGGCCGTCCGCCTCAAAGGCTGCTGAGACCGCGAGATTGCTGCCAGGGTCGCCGATCCGCCGCGGCGACAGCCCTGGGTGCAATGTCGGTGGGTGGGCGAGCGGCGCAACCCGGCATTTCTCGCGACGGAACGCCCAGGGGTCAGAAGCGGCCACCGCCGCCGCTGAAGCCCCCGCCGCCGCCCCCGCCACCGAAACCGCCGCCGCCGAAGCCTCCGCCGAAGCCGCCGCCGCCGAAGCCGCCGCGCAGCGCGCCGGAGAGCAGGTTGCCGATGAGGATGCCGCCGATCACCGCGCCGGTCTGGCCGCCTCCACCGCCGCGTCCGTACGGACCGCCGAAGTGTTGCTGCGCCGCAGTGACGTCGGCGTTGGCCAGCGACTGCGCCTGCGCCGCCAACCTGGCCGCGCCGTTGGCGTGCGCAATGGCCTCGCTCAGGTTGGTGTCGCGCTTGTCCTGCGCCGCCTGCAGCAGACGCACCGCCTCGGCCAACCGGGTCCGGGCCTCGGGGCCGATGGCACCGCGGCGGGTGTCGATGTAGTCCGACACCCCGCGGACCCGCGACTGGGCGTTGAACAGCGCCTGGTCGAAGGTGCGGCTGAGACGCTCGGTCGTCTCACGTTGCTCCGCGACCTCCTCGAGCAGGCGGTCCAGCTCGGCGTCGGCCTGGGTCAGCCGGGTGAAGGCACCCAGCGGGTCGGCGTTGCCGTCACTCTGGGCGTGCGAGACCGCCTGTACCGCAGCGTCTCTGGCATCGCTCAGTTCGGTGGCGACCGCGACGTTGCCCTGTGCCAGCTGGGCGCCGGCCTGGTTGATCCCACTCTGCACGTCGGCGATGAGGGCCGGCAGGCCGGTCACGGCGCGATTGATGTCCGTCGACGCGCTGTCCACCGCGTCCAGGAGCATACGAGCCTGGCCGAGCGCGGCTTCGGCGGCGTGGATGGCGTCGACCAGCCCGCCCTGCCGGTCGGCGGGTCGCGCCACCAGCTCGCGCGCGGTGGTGATGTTCTGGTCGGCGAACGCCAGGCGCTCCCTGGCCTCGTCGACGTTGTCGGCCACCGAGACCAGCGCGGACTCGGCGAACTGCGTGCTGAGCTGACCCAGCGTCTGTTCCGCTGGGGCGGTCCGCGCCGTAAGGTCGACCATCTGCCGGGTCATGATGTCCAGCCGAGTCGGTGCGTTGATCACCAGGTCACGCATCTGGGCGAACGCCTCACGCTGGGCTTCGAGCTCCCGGTCGGCCTTGGCGGCGGCGACGATGACGCGGGTGAGCAGATCACGACGCTGCGCCGGGGTCTCGGGTACCGCGTCGTCGAGGATGTGCCGGACGTTGAGCGCCTGGGCCAGCGTGGTGCGCGCGTTGGTCACCGCGCGGGTGAACGGCTCGGTGTCCCGCTCGCCGAATTCCTCGACGGCCAGGGTCAACTCGCCTTCGCTGGTACGCACCTCGTTGTCGACGTCGACGACGATCTTGCGGGACAGATCGTCGAGCGCGTCGAGGGGCACCGCGGCCAGCGCGGCGGGATCCGCCGGGTCGACCCGCTGCGCCGCGGCGAATTCGGCCTCCCGCCGTTGGCGCCGCCGGCGACGCTGCCACAGCACGAGGATCGCCAGTGCCAGCCCGATCACCGCCAGAGCGACGAGTACCCCGACCCAGCTGACCGAGCCCCCACCGCCGGAACCACCACCGGCCAGGCCCTCGGCTGCGGCGACCGCGGCGCCGGCCCAGTCCCCGGTGCGCAGCAGCGGCTCGACGTCGTCGCGGCGGATCTGGTCGACGTCGACACCGCGCACCGCGTCGGTGGGCGCGAGCAAGGCGTAGGCGCGGTCGACCGTCGCCACCGCCAGAATCGCGTCCTGGCTGCCCAGATCGCTGCGGCGGTACGTGGTTTGCGCCCACGACTGGGCGTCCTGGCCGGAGAAGTCCTCGACGAACACCACCCACAGCCGGATGCGCTTGTCGTTGTAGAGCCGGTCGATCGCCTGCTGCACCTCGCTCTGTCCTGCGGCGTCCAGCACTCCGGCGTTGTCGGTCAGATACGTCGGCAGCCGGAACGGCGGTTCGGCCACGGCGGCCGGGGAGGTGAGCAGAGCGGTGAGCAGACCGACGAGCAGCACGGTCAGCAGGCGGGCGAGACGCATGGGGCCAATCTAGTGCCGCCGACACCTCAGCAGCGATGACAAGGTCAATGGCCTGGCAGACTGTCCGGCGGTGGCTACAGATCTGTCTCGCCGGGACGCCCGGGACCCTTACGTCGAGTTCGACCATCAGCGGCTGGTGGTCGAGCGGCCCAAGGGTGCCGCGCTGCCGGGTACCGACACCGAGCACCGCACCGATTTCGCCCGGGACCGGGCCCGGGTGCTGCACTCGGCCGCGTTTCGGCGCCTGGCGGACAAGACCCAGGTGGTCGGCCCCCGGCAGAGTGAGACGCCGCGCACCCGGCTCACCCACTCATTGGAGGTCGCGCAGATCGGCCGGGGTATGGCGGTCGGGTTGGGTGCCGACCCCGACCTGGTCGACCTGGCCGGGCTGGCACACGACATCGGTCACCCGCCCTACGGGCACAACGGTGAGCGGGCGCTCAACGAGATCGCCGAGATCTGCGGCGGTTTCGAGGGCAATGCGCAGAACTTTCGCATCCTGACCCGGCTGGAGCCGAAAGTCCTTGACAGCGAAGAACGCAGCGCGGGGCTGAACCTGACCAGGGCCGCGCTGGACGCGGTGACGAAGTACCCCTGGTACCGGCCTGTCGAGGGTGGGAAGTTCGGGTTCTACGCCGACGACGCCGAGGTCGCGGCCTGGGTGCGCGGCGACGCGCCGGATCGCAGGCCGTGCCTGGAGGCCCAGATCATGGACTGGGCCGACGACGTGGCCTACTCGGTGCACGACGTCGAGGACGGGGTGATCTCCGGGCGTATCGATCTCCGGGTGCTGGCCGACGACGACGCGGTCGGCGCGCTGGGCCGGCTCGGGCAGTCCCACGGCATGGGCGGCGGTCTGGCCGCCGCCGACCTCGTGGAGGCCGCCGAGCGCCTGTCGCGACTGCCGGCGGTGGCCGCGGTCGGCAAGTACGACGGCACGCTGGCGGCCTCGGTTGCGTTGAAGACGCTGACCAGCGAGCTGGTCGGCAGATTCGCGTCCTCGGCCATCGCGGCGACCCGCAACGTCGCCGGCGCGGGTCGGCTGGTGCGCTACCACGCCGACCTGGAGGTACCGACCGTGGTGCGCGCCGAGGTGGCGGTGCTGAAGATCCTGGCGCTGCAGTTCATCATGTCCGATCCCCGGCATCTCGATCTGCAGGCCCGTCAGCGGGATCGGATCGCCGCGGCGGTGCAGTTCGTGCTGTCCGGGGCGCCGGCAACCCTGGATCCGTTGTTCGCCCCCGACTACCACGCCGCCGCCGACGACGCCGGCCGGTTGCGGGTGGTGATCGACCAGGTCGCGTCGTTCACCGAAGGGCGCCTGGAACGGCTGGAACCCGCGTAGTCACACCCGCGCGGACCTCTAGACTGGCCGGGTGGCGGGCGACGTGACTCGGAATCGGGGCAGGATCCCCGACCGCGACATCGCCGCCATCCGTGAGCGGGTCAACATCGAGGACGTGGTCGGCGACTACGTGCAGTTGCGCCGGGCCGGCGCCGATTCACTCAAGGGGTTGTGCCCCTTCCACGACGAGAAGTCGCCGTCGTTCCACGTCCGGCCCAACCACGGGCACTTCCACTGCTTCGGGTGCGGTGAGGGCGGCGACGTGTACGCGTTCCTCCAGAAGATCGAACACGTCACGTTCGTCGAGGCCGTCGAGCTGCTCGCCGACCGCGTCGGCTACACCGTCACCTACTCGGGCGGCTCGACCACCAACGTCCAGCGCGACCGGGGCAGCCGCAGCCGGTTGCTGGCCGCCAACGCGGCGGCGCAGGAGTTCTACGCCCAGGCCTTGGCCTCCGAGGAGGCCGCCCCGGCCCGGCAGTACCTGATCGACCGCAACTTCGACGCCGAGGCGGCGGCGCGGTTCGGCTGCGGCTTCGCCCCGTCGGGGTGGGACTCGCTGACCAAGCACCTGCTGCGCAAGGGTTTCGAGTTCAAGGAGCTCGAAGCGGCCGGATTGTCCCGGGAGGGGCGGCGCGGCCCGATGGATCGCTTTCATCGCCGGCTGTTGTGGCCGATCCGGGCGGGCGGCGGCGAGGTCATCGGCTTCGGGGCCCGGCGGATCTTCGACGACGACCCGATGGAAGCCAAGTACGTCAACACCCCCGAGACCGTCCTGTACAAGAAGTCCGCGGTGCTGTTCGGCCTCGATCTGGCCAAACGCGACATCGCCAAGTCCCACCGTGCGGTGGTCGTCGAGGGCTACACCGACGTCATGGCGATGCACCTGTCCGGTGAGACGACGGCCGTCGCCTCCTGCGGCACGGCGTTCGGCGACGGGCACCTGGCGCTGCTGCGGCGGTTGATGATGGACGACAACTGGTACCGCGGCGAGCTGATCTTCGTCTTCGACGGCGACTCGGCCGGACAGGCCGCCGCGCTCAAGGCGTTCGACGGCGACCAGCAGGTGGCGGGCAAGTCGTTCGTCGCGATCGCCGCCGACGGTATGGACCCCTGTGACCTGCGTCTGAAGACCGGCGACCACGCGTTGCGCGATCTGGTGGCGCGCCGCATCCCGATGTTCGAGTTCGCCATCCGCAGTCTGATCCCGTCCGACGACGTCCTGGACGACGACCCGCAGGCGCAGGTCGACGCACTGCGACGCAGCGTGCCGCTGGTCGCTCGGATCAGGGACTACGCGCTGCGCGACGAGTACGCCCGGCGGCTGGCGGGCTGGACGGGATGGCGTGACGAGGGACAGGTGCTGGCTCGGGTGCGCGAGGAGGCCGGAAAGCGCGGTATGCCCGACCGGGCGCGCCGCCGCGGTGCCCCTGCCGAGGACCGTCGCCAGCCGGCGGAGCAGCGCGCACCGGTCGACCCGGCGGCGGCGCGCCCGGACCCCGCTGACCCGACGCTGTGGCCGCAGCGGGAGGCGTTGAAGTCGGCGCTGCAGTATCCGGCGCTGGCCGGGCCGGTGTTCGACTCGCTGGCCGCCGAGAGCTTCACCCACCCGGGTTACGCGACGGTGCGGGCGGCGATCGAGTCCGCCGGCGGCACGTCGTCGGGGATGACCGGCGCCCACTGGATCGAGGTGGTGGGCCAGCAGGTGTCCACGCCGATGGCGGTGAACCTGGTCAGCGAGCTCAGCGTCGAGGCCATCAACGCCGATGACGAGCAGCTGCCGCGCTACATCGGCGGGGTGCTGGCCCGGCTGCAGGAGGTGTGGATCGGCCGTCAGATCGCCGAGGTGAAGTCCAAGTTGCAGCGGATGTCGCCGGTGGAGCAGGGCGATGAGTATCACGCCCTGTTCGGCGACCTGGTGGCGATGGAGGCCTACCGCCGCAGCCTGCTCGAACAGGCCAGCGGTAACGACCTGACTGCATGACAGCGATACCCGGGTTATGGTTGTGGCTGCAATCCGTCGGGGAGAAGGCGAGCTCGTGATGCTGGTGGACACCATTCGGACCAACAAGATGCGGTTGATCGCGGGCGCCTGCGCGGCTGCAGCGGTCGCTGTGCCGCTCTATTCCGCCCTGACCAGCCCCGAAGCCGCCACCGACGTGACCGCCGGCCCCGCCTGCCTGGCCTGGTTCGGCAACAAGGAGGACGGCAACTGCCTGTCCTACTCCAACGGCAGCGGCGTCAGCATCGGCAGCCCGGCGATCGGGTTCGGCGAGGACGGCTTCGGTTTCTCCGTCGGTCCGCTGCTGCCGGGCACCACCATCAGCCAGCCCATCGGCTAGCGCTCCCCGCTTCTTTTCGTCGACTCCGGCCCGATCACCTCGGTGCCGGGGTCGATCGGTGTGAGCTCCACCAACGCCGGGTCGGGTGACACCCGCTCGGCGATCTTGCGTCGCCCCGCTTCGATCACGGATTTGGCGGCCGGGCTGCCGGTGACTGCGCGATACGTGCCTGCGAGCTGCTCGTAGCGCTGTCTGCCGGCCTTGGTGCCCAGCACATAGCCGACAGCCAGAACGGCGACATACCCGATCACAGGGCTCCTCCAGAGGTCTCTCGCGGCACGGTGCGTCGCTGTCCATCCTGCCTCACCGTGGGGGCTGCCCGCCCGTCCGGGAGCGTATTGGCGATGCGCCGCGGGCGTGCGCTAGAGTGCTCTCTGGCCCGCAGCAGTGCGGGCAGGGCAATCCCCTGTAGCTCAATTGGCAGAGCATTCGGCTGTTAACCGAAGGGTTGCTGGTTCGAGTCCAGCCGGGGGAGCCACCTTTATCCCGCCCATCTGCCGGACGGTCCGCCGCAGATCCGGTTCCCCTCGAAGTGCGCTGTGGTGTCGTTGACAATGCGCTGTCGAGGCGACCGGCCGGCGGCGGTGCGGACGTAGGCTCGAAGTGGCCACGCCGATGTGGATAGTCCAGACCTACAACCCCTTTCGCGCCCGCGCGACGAACGGAATGTGAACTCTCCATGAAAATCAAGCTCATTGGCGCCGCGGTGGGGTCGGTCGCGCTGCTCATCGGCGTGGGTGTCGACGTCGCGCATGCCGGCACCTATCCCGCCGGAGGTACCTATCACGACGGCGGGGTGGGGAGCACCGTCGAGCCGCAACCGGATCCGACGACGCTGGCCACCGCGTCGTTCGCTCCGGCGATCACCGCCGAAGCCCCTTGTGGCGCAGTGATTTGGGGTGGCGGCTGCGGCTGAGGTGCACCCCGTCCGTCTCCGGGTCTCGCCGCGAAGTCTGCCCACGCCGACGTTACGCTGAGCCCGCACGGTGACGCGGAATCGAAGGGGACGCGAGGACGATGCGGTTCAAGAGAAGTGCTGCATTGATCGGAGGTTTGGCGGTCGCCTGCGCGCTCGGGGCGAGCATCGCTCAGGCCGGCACCTACCCGAGGGACAGCACGTATGAGATCGGTGGGGCGGGGGAGACCCTCAAGCCCGGCGGTTCGGAATTGCACCTGGACAAGTCGTCGTTCTCTCCGGAGGTCATCGCGATCCCGCCGTGCGGCGCCGAACCCTGGAGCGGCGGCTGCGGCTGACGGCTCCGACCGTAAGCTGGCCGCCATGCGACGTTTCGCGGTGCTGCTGGCGACGGGTCTGCTGGCCGCCGGCTGCGGGTGGAGCCCACCCGCAGCACCACCCACCAGCACCGCCGACTGCGGCCCCGGCCCGACGGCCGATGCGGTGACTTCCGAATTCGCGCTGCTGCCGCCGGCGGCGTGGCAGGAGAGTTCGCGCGGGCACACCGCCGACTGCCGAATGTTCTGGGTGGTGGTCGACTCGGGTGACGACGCCGACAGCCCACAGCAGGTGCTGTTCTTTGCCGAGGGTGAACCGGTGGGCTCACCCACCCCCGAGCCGCGGCCGTATGTGTCGGTCAGCCCGCAGGGCGAGCACAACGCCGTGGTGCAGTACCAGTGGCGTCAGGGTGGCGACGAGCCGTGCTGCCCGACCGGGATCGGCACCGCGCGGGTCACCCTCGAGGACGGCAGGCTGACGATCCTGGACCCGATCCCGGGTCCGTGAGGACCCTCACTCTGCGATGTTCTCCGGATGCATCATTTCGGCGTAGCGCAGCTGTTCGGGAATCCCGAACCCGTCGACGAGCACCTCGGCGTAGGGGCGTAGCCGCCGGCACCGGTCGTTGATGCCCCGCGTGACCGCCTTGGCGCGCTCGGTGGACAGGAATCGGTGTTCGACGAACCACGCCTTGTCGCCCTCGATCACCGACAGCGCATACAGGTCGCACACCATGCCCAGGATCTCGCGGGCCTCGTCGTCCTCGCAGGCGTCGATGCCGGCGACGAACGCCTCCAGGATGATCCGGTCGATGTGTGCCGTGGCGGCGTGCAGCACGTGGTCCTGTACCGAGTTGAACGCGTCGAAGGCGCTCATCTCCTTGGACTTGGCCTGCAGTCGCCGCGCGACGGAGGCCAGCATGTACTCCTCGCGGTCCTCGAACATCTGCACCTGGGTGCCGCGGTTGAAGAGGCTGCCCTCTTCTTCGTTGTCCTGCCGGCTGTCCAGGATTGTCTGCATGATCGTCTGCGCCGCTGTGCGTTTCATCACCCGCTCGCTCGCGAAGTTGGCCGCGAAGCGCACCCACTCGACGGGGCTCATCCCCTTGATGTCATCGGCGTAGGCGGTCAGCAGCTCCTTGGCGACCAGCTGGGTGAGGACATGGTTGTCGCCCTCGAACGTGGTGAACACGTCGGTGTCCGCCTTCAGCGCGATCAGCCGGTTCTCGGCGAGATAGCCGGCGCCGCCGCACGCCTCGCGTGCCTCCTGGATGGCGGTGGTGGCGTGCCAGGTGTTGGCCGCCTTCAACCCCGCGGCGCGCGATTCCAGCTCCCGCTGTTCCTCCGGGTCGGGGTCGTCGGCGGTCTGCAGCTCGTGGGTCTTGCTGACCAGCTCGTTCTGGGCGAACTGCAGCGCGTAGGACTTGGCGATCAGCGGGAACAGCCGCCGTTGGTGAACGAGGTAGTCCATCAGCAGCACTTCGGTGTCGTCGTCCGGTGCGGCGAACTGGCGGCGTTGCAGTGCATAGCGCGTGGCGATGTCGAGGCCGACCCGGGCTGCGGCGCCGGCGCTGCCGCCCACGGTGACCCGGCCGCGGATCAGGGTGCCCAGCATGGTGAAGAACCGCCGGTTGGGGTTTTCGATCGGTGAGGTGTAGGTGCCGTCGGGTGCGACGTCGGCGTATTTGTTCAGCAGGTTCTCCCGCGGGACACGCACGTGGTCGAACTGGATGCGGCCGTTGTCCACGCCGGGCAGCCCGCCCTTGTAGTCGCAGTCCGAGGTCGTCACGCCGGGCAGGTCGTTGCCGGCGTCGTCGCGGATGGGCACGACGAAGCAGTGCACGCCGTGGCCGGTGCCGTCGGCGGTGATCAGCTGAGCGAAAACAGCCGCCACACGGGCGGTTTGCGCTGCGCCGCCGATGTAGTCCTTGCGCGCGGTCGGCGTGGGCGAGTCGATCACGAACTCCTGGCTGTCCGGATCGTAGGTCGCCGTCGTCTCCAGCGCCTGCACGTCGCTGCCATGGCCGGTCTCGGTCATCGCGAAGCAGCCGAGCAGGTCCAGGTCGATGAGCTTCTGAACGTAGGCCTGATGGTGGCGTTCGGTGCCGAGGTTCTCGATGGCGCCGCCGAACAGGCCCCATTGCACCCCGGCCTTGACCATCAGCGACAGGTCACTCATCGCCAGCATCTCGATCTGGGTGACCGCGGCGCCGACGTCGCCGTTGCCGCCGTGCTCTTTCTTGAAGCCGTCCTCGGCGGCACCGCGGGAGGCCATGATCCGCATCTGCTCGTCGACCTTGGTGCGGGCGATCACCGTGTTCGGCGTGTAGTGCGGCCGGAACACCTGATCGGAGAGTTCGTGGCGCATCCGGTTCTTCACATCCCGGAAGCGTCCGTCCAACGTGTTGCGAAGATGTTCCGCCGTGGTGGTCATATCTCGACGGTAGCCCGCCGAACCGGCTCGCAAACTGTGATGTGCAGAACCGAAGGCGAACCTTAATTCAACGAGGTCACCGCGGTGGCGTTCAATCGTGCAATGAGCACTGAGGGGAGCGAACCCGTCTCGCCGACGGGCCGGCCTCATGTGGCCGATCACAACCACGCCGACGTCACCGGCGGCTGGCTGCGCGCGGCGACGTTCGGGGCGATGGACGGGTTGGTGAGCAACACCGCGCTGATCGCCGGCGTGGCCGCCGCGGCCAGCGCGCACACCGTGGTGATCAGCGGTGTCGCGGGACTGCTTGCCGGCGCCTTTTCGATGGCGATGGGCGAGTACGCCTCGGTGATGACCGCCAATGAGCAGATCGACTCCGAGGTCCGCGTGGAGCGCAAGTCGTTCAAGCTGAACCCGCAAGCCGAACGGGCGGAGTTGCAGGCGATGCTCACCGACATGGGCCTGGCGCCGGACACCGCGGCCAAGGCCACCGAGGAGATCCACCGGGACGAGGCCAAGGCGCTGAATTTCCACCTGGTGCAGGAGCTCGGCGTGGACCCCCGGGAGAAGCCCTCACCGTGGGTGGCGGCCGGGTCGTCGTTCGTGCTCTTCGCGATCGGTGCGGTGATCCCGCTGATTCCCTATCTGCTGGGCTACGAGTCGCTGTGGCTCGGGCTGGCGTTCGGCGGAGTGGGGTTGCTGCTCGCCGGAGCGTCGGCGGCACGGTTCACCCGCCGCCATCCGGTGTGGGCATCGTTGCGGCAGTTGGCCTTCGGCGCGGTCGCGATCGCCGCCACCTATCTGGTCGGGTTGCTCGTCGGCGGCGTCGTCACCTGACGGGCGGATTCGGCGCGCGCAAGCACCGGTGGGGTGCTCCAGCGCGCCGGATTCGCGGTGGAGCTCAGCTGTCGCTGCCGACGGTGACCGCGCGGGCCTGATCGGTGAGTTCGTCGAGCGCGGGCTCGTCGTCGTCGATGTGGGCCAGGTGCGGTCGGGTGGCAAACAGCACGCCGGCCGATGCGAGCACCGCGGCGGCGCCGACCCAGAACGGAACGTGGGCGTTGATGTGTTCGCCGAGCAACCCGGCCAGCCACGGGGCCAGCGCCGCGCCGCCGAACCGCACGAAGCTGTAGGCCGCCGACGCGACGCCGCGCTCGACCGGCGCCGCCTTCATCACGGTCTCGGTGATCAGCGTGTTGTTCACGCCGATGAACAGCCCGGCGACCACTACACAGCCGGCCAGCACCGCCTTGGAGTCGGTCCACACCGCCATCGCGGCCAGCGTCGCGGTCATCAGCAGCAGGTTGATCACCAGCGTGCGCAGGGTGCCGAAGCGGTGCTGCAGCCGCGGCGCGACCACCACCGAGGTGAAGGCCAGCGCGATGCCCCAGCCGAAGAAGATCAGCCCGATGCCCTGGGCGCTCATGTCGAGCGGGAATGGGGTGAACGCCAGCAGCGTGAAGAAGCCGAAGTTGTAGAGCAGGGCGGTGACGGCCACCCCGAGCAGGCCGCGGTGGCGCAGCGCGCGGAACGGGTCGGCCAGCGTGGTGGCCCGTTCGGCTCGCGGGGTGGCCGGCAGCAGCAGGGCGGTGACGATGACGGCGACGGTCATCAGCGCCGAAACCCCGAAGAACGGGCCGCGCCACGAGATCGAGCCGAGCACGCCGCCCACGAGCGGCCCGACGGCGATGCCCAGGCCCAGAGCGGCTTCGTAGAGGATGATCGCCTGGGCCACCGAACCGCGCGCCGAGCTGACGATGGTGGCCAGCGCGGTCGCGATGAACAGCGCGTTGCCCAGCCCCCACAGGGCGCGCCAACCGACGATCTCGCCGACCGTCTCGCTCATGCCGGCCAGCCCGGCGCCGGCGATGATGATCACCAGGCCGAGCAGCAACGTGCGTTTGGGCCCGATGCGGCTGGAGACCACACCGGTGATCAGCATCGCCACCCCCATCACCGCCATGTAGCTGGTGAACAGCAGCGACACCTGGGACGGGGAGGCGTTGAGGTTGTCGGCGATCGGTTTGAGGATCGGGTCGACGAGCCCGATGCCCATGAACGCGACGACGGAGGCGAAGGCGACGGCCCACACGGCTTTGGGTTGGCGCCACATGGCAGCAAGTTCTCCTAAAAAATCGACAGTGCGGGGAGGTCCTCAGCGGCGGGACGGCACCGGGGCGCCGGCATCCTGCAGCAGGCGGCGCATCACGGTGACGGCTTCGGCCAGGCATTCGCGGTCGGTGTCGCTGAGCTGCTCCAGGTACGGGTCGATGGCCGCGCCACGGTCCAGGCGGGCCTGGCGAAGCGCATCGACGCCCGCGGGGGTGATCCGGATCAGCACCGCGCGCGCATCGCCGGGGTCGGCGGTGCGGGTGACCAGTCCGGCGTCCTCGAGACGGCGCACCTGGGTGGTCATGGTGGGCTGGGAACAGTTGTCCAGCGCCGCCAGGTCCGAGATGCGGGCTTCGCCCTGGTCTTCGATGGTGGACAGCAGCCGCGCCTGCGCGAACGGCACGGGCATGCGGACCCGCTGGTTGGCCAGCCGGTTGATCCGGGCCACCACCGCCAACAGGTCGGCGCCGAGAGTCGAGGACATGGCGACCATGATTACATAGAATTGCTATGCATGTCGAACCGCCCAGGTCGGAACAGCGTGCACCGACCGGCCCGCGGGCCCTACACCTGTCAACTGGCAGAATCGTGAAATGACGTCACCCGGCCCGAAGAGCGAGCCTCGACGGACCGGTTCGCTCCGACCGGTGGAACTCGCCCACGCCGCGGTGATGGCAGCGCTGTGCGCCGCGATCGCCATCATCGCCGTCGTCGTGCCGTTCGCCGCAGGCCTGTCGCTGCTGGGCACGGTCCCGATGGGTCTGCTGGCCTACCGCTACCGGCTGCGGGTGCTGATCACCGCGACGGTGGCCGGCGGGATCATCGCGTTCCTGATCGCCGGCATGGGCGGGTTGATGACGGTGGTCAACTGCGCCTACATCGGCGGACTCACCGGAATCGTCAAGCGTCGCGGGCGCGGCACCACGACGGTGGTGGCGGCGGCCCTGGTCGCCGGCGCACTGTTCGGGCTGGCCATCGTGGCGGCCCTGGCCGTGCTGGCCCGGCTGCGGCATCTGATCTTCGAGTCGGTCACCGCCAACGTCGCCGGGGTGGCCGCGATCCTCGAGCGCATCCCGAACATGCAGGGCGCCGCCGAGCGACTGACCCGGGACTTCGGCACCGTGCTCGACTACTGGCCTGTGCTGTTCTTCCTCGCGGGAGTCTTCTCGATCACCTGGGTCAGCCTGGTCGGCTGGTGGGCGCTGTCCAAGGTGCTGGCCCGGCTGCTCGGCGTGCCCGACGTGCACAAGCTCGAGCCGTCCGCCGACACCGGCCCGGTGGTCCCGGTGCCGCTGCAGCTGCGCGACGTCGTGTTTCGCTATCCGGGCACGGACCGTGACGCGCTGGGCCCGCTGTCGCTGGACGTGCAGCCCGGCGAGCACGTGGCGGTGACGGGTCCCAACGGATCGGGCAAGACCACGCTGATGCTGGTGCTGTCGGGCCGCGAACCGACGTCGGGCACCGTGCAGCGCCCGGGCGCGGTCGGGCTGGGCAAGCTGGGCGGCACGGCGGTCGTCCTGCAGCACCCGGAGAGCCAGGTGCTGGGCACCCGTGTCGCCGACGACGTGGTGTGGGGCCTGCCCCCCGGGGTCACCATCGAGGTGGACCGGTTACTGGCCGAGGTCGGACTCGACGGGTTCAGCGAACGGGACACCGGCGGGCTGTCCGGGGGAGAGCTGCAACGCCTCGCGGTGGCCGGGGCGCTGGCGCGTGAACCGTCGCTGTTGATCGCCGACGAGGTGACCAGCATGGTCGACCAGGACGGCCGCGACGCGGTGATGTCGGTGCTGTCCGGGCTCACCCGCAACCACCGCACCTCGCTGGTGCACATCACGCACTACAACAACGAGGCCGAGGCCGCCGACCGCACCGTCAACCTCTCCGGCAGGGGGATCGCCGACAACACCGCTGACGTGCCGATGGTGGAGAAGGCCGACGTGCACCCCGCCACGGCCGGCGACGACGCACCCCGCGGCGCCCCCGTGCTGGAACTCAACGGCGTCAGCCACGAATACGGCCTGGGCACCCCGTGGGCGCAGACGGCGTTGCGGGACATCGACTTCGCCGTACACGAAGGTGACGGCGTGCTGATCCACGGGCTCAACGGGTCGGGCAAGTCCACTCTGGCCTGGATCATGGCCGGCCTGCTCGAACCGGCGTCGGGCAGCTGTCTGCTCGACGGTCGACCCGTGTCCGACCAGGTTGGGGCGGTGGCGATTTCGTTCCAGGCCGCCCGCCTGCAACTCATGCGCAGCCACGTGGCGTTGGAGATCGCGTCGACGGCCGGATTCTCGATGTACGACCAGGCGAAGGTCACCGAGGCGCTGCGGACCGTCGGTCTGGAACCGACGCTGGCCAGCCGCCGCATCGAGCAGCTCAGCGGCGGCCAGATGCGGCGCGTGGTGCTGGCCGGCCTGCTGGCCCGAAAGCCCCGCGCGCTCATCCTCGACGAACCCCTGGCCGGCCTCGACGGCGCCTCCCAACAGGGCCTGTTGCAGCTGCTGGTGGACCTGCGCCGACGCGAGCGGTTGACCGTCGTGGTCATCTCCCACGACTTCGCCGGCCTGGAGGAACTCTGCCCGCGCATCCTGCATCTGGAGAACGGCGTGCTCGCCGCGACACCGACCGCCGCCGGAGGCATGTCGTGAGCGAACGCAAACCCCGCAAGCAGGTGGTGCTGCTGCGGCCGGTGCCCGGCACCAGCGTCATCCACGAGCTGTGGGCCGGCACGAAGCTGCTCGTCGTCGCGTTGATCGGGGTGCTGCTGACGTTCTACCCCGGCTGGGTGCCGATCGGTGCGGTGGCGCTGCTGATCGCCGTCGCCGCGATGCTGGCCCGGATCCCGCGCGGGGTACTGCCCACGATCCCGCGCGTGCTGTGGGTGCTGCTGGCGCTGGGTGCGCTGACCGCGGCGCTGGGTGGCGGCAGCCCGGTGCTCTCGCTCGGCTCGGTCGACGTCGGGCTGGGCGGGTTGCTGTACTTCCTGCGCGTGACCGCGCTGTCCATCGTGCTGCTGGGCCTGGGCGCGATGGTGTCGTGGACCACCAACGTCGCCGAGGTGGCGCCCGCGGTGGCCACCCTGGGCCGGCCGCTGCGGGCACTGCGCATCCCCGTTGCCGACTGGGCAGTCGCACTGGCGTTGGCGCTGAGGGCGTTTCCGATGCTGCTCGACGAGTTCCGGGTGCTCTACGCCGCGCGGCGGCTGCGGCCCCGCGACGTCGACGGTGACAGGCGAAACCGGCTGCGCCGATGGGCGACCGAACTGATCGATCTGCTGGCCGCCGCCATCACCGTCGCGCTGCGCCGCGCCGACGAGATGGGTGACGCCATCACCGCCCGCGGTGGCGCCGGCCAGTTCTCGGCGGCGCCGTCGCGACCGAAGACCCGCGACTGGGTGGCCTTCGCGGTGGTCGTCGCGGTGTGCGGGACCGCCCTGGCGCTCGAGCTCACCATTCTCGGCACCAGCGGCACCCGCCGCTGACCGCACCGGCAGCCGTTACGGTGAAGGTGTGACGGGGCCCCGACGAATCGACACCGACTTCCTCGCGCTTCCGCGCCACGCGCTGGCCGACGCCGCGCTCACCGCCGCGACGCAGGCCGGCGCGAGCTATGCCGATCTGCGCATCCATGCCATCACCACCGAGACGGTGGCGCTGCGCGACGGCGCGCTGGAAACCGCGGTCACCGACTACGAGATCGGTCTGTCGGTGCGCGTCATCGTCGACGGCACCTGGGGTTTCGCGTCACACGCGCAGCTGGACACCGGGGCGGCCGCCGACACCGCGCGCCGCGCGGTACGGGTGGCCCGCACGCTCGGGAGATTGAACGCCGAACACATCGAGCTGGCGCCCGAGCCGGTGTACCGTGACGTGTTCTGGGCCTCGCCATTTCGGGTCGACCCGTTCACGGTGCCCGCTGCGGACAAGGTCGGCGTGCTCGAGGACTACTCCGAGCGGCTGCTGGCTTCCGACGGGGTCGATCACGTGTCGGCTGCTGTGCACGCGGCCAAGGAGCAGACGTTCTACGCCGACACGTTCGGGTCGACGATCACCCAGCAGCGGGTACGGGTGCTGCCGAGCCTGGAGGCCGTCGCGGTCGACGCGTCGGCGGGAAACTTCGAGACCATGCGCACCCTGGCGCCGCCGACGGCCCGCGGATGGGAGGCCGTGTCGGGCGACGAGGTCTGGGACTGGACGGCCGAGCTGGCCGAATTGCCGTCGCTGCTGGCGGAGAAAGTCAAGGCGCCCAGCGTGGTGGCCGGGCCCACCGACCTGGTCATCGACCCGACGAATCTGTGGTTGACCATCCACGAGTCCATCGGGCACGCCACCGAGTACGACCGCGCCATCGGCTATGAAGCCGCCTACGCCGGAACGTCGTTCGCCACCCCGGACAAGCTGGGCACCATGCGCTATGGGTCTCCGGTCATGAACGTCACTGCCGACCGGACCGTCGAGCACGGGCTGGCGACAATCGGTTTCGACGACGAGGGCGTCGCCGCGCAGAGCTGGGATCTGGTCCGCGACGGGATGTTCGCCGGGTATCAACTCGACCGGGTCTTCGCGCCGCGGCTCGGTGAGCCCCGCTCCAACGGATGCTCCTACGCCGACTCGGCACACCATGTCCCGATCCAGCGGATGGCCAATGTGTCGCTGCAGCCCAGCCCCGACGAGGTGAGCACCGACGATCTGATCGCCCGGGTGTCCGACGGTGTCTACATCGTCGGCGACAAGAGCTGGTCGATCGACATGCAGCGCTACAACTTCCAATTCACCGGGCAACGGTTCTTCCGCATCCGCGACGGCCGCCTCGACGGGCAACTGCGCGACGTCGCCTATCAGGCGACCACCACCGATTTCTGGGGCGCACTGGAAGCCGTCGGCGGACCATCGACGTGGCGACTGGGAGGCGCGTTCAACTGCGGCAAGGCCCAACCCGGCCAGGTGGCTGCGGTCAGCCACGGTTGCCCGTCGGCGTTGTTCCGGGGCATCAACGTGCTCAACACGCGCGAAGAAAGCGGGCGGTGACCGGTGATCGGTGCACAACAAGTCGTCGACATCGTGCTGGCCGAGGCGCGCCGGCGTGGCAGGGCCGACGAGACCATCGTGCTGGTGACCGACCGCGTCGATGCGGCGCTGCGGTGGGCCAACAACACCATGACCACCAACGGGGAGTCGACCAGCCGTACCACCACCGTCATCTCGATCGTGCGGCGCGACGGCCAGGCCTACGTCGGTTCGGTGCGCTCCAGTGCGGTCGCCCCCTCGGTCCTGATGGACCTGGTCGTCGCCTCGCAGGCGGCCGCGGCGGCGGCTTCGCCCGCGCGTGACAGCGCTCCGGCGCTGCCCCCCGACGCCGCACCCACCGACTGGGACGCACCGAGCCCGCGCACCGGCGTCGACGCCTTCGGCAGGGTCGCCGACGCGCTGACGCGTGGATTCGCCGGCCGGGAAACACTTTTCGGCTACGCCCGCCACGTGGTGGAGACCACCTTCGTGGCCACCTCGACCGGGCTGCGGCGCCGGTTCACCCAGCCCACCGGATCGGTGGAGATCAACGCCAAGCGCGACGGCGCCAGCGCGTGGGCCGGGGTCAGCACACCCGACTTCGTCGACGTGCCCACCGATGCCATGCTCGAGGACCTCGCGACCCGGTTGTCGTGGGCGCAGCGCAGCGTGGAGTTGCCCGCCGGCCGCTACGAGACGATCATGCCGCCCTCGGCGGTGGCCGACATGATGATCTACCTGTCGTGGACGATGGGCGGGCGCGGCGCACAGGAGGGACGCACCGCACTGTCCGCGCCGGGCGGCGGCACCCGGGTGGGGGAGAAGCTCACGTCGCTGCCGCTGACGCTGTACTCCGACCCGCATGCCCCCGGGCTGCAGTGCACCCCGTTCGTGGCGGTGTCGGGTTCGTCGGAACGCGCGTCGGTGTTCGACAACGGCATGCCCATCGAGCGGGTGGACTGGATCCGCGACGGCGCGATCAACGCGCTGGCCTATCCGCGCGCGGCGGCCGCCGAGTTCGACGCACCGGTGGCCGTCGGCGCCGACAACCTGCTCATGACGGGTGGGTCGGCGTCGCTCGCCGATATGGTGGCCCGCACCGAACGCGGTCTGTTGCTGACGACCCTGTGGTACATCCGCACCGTCGATCCGTCGGTGCTGCTGTTGACCGGGCTGACCCGCGACGGGGTGTATCTCGTCGAGGACGGACAGGTCACCGCGGCGGTCAACAACTTCCGGTTCAACGAAAGCCCGCTGGACCTGCTGCGCCGCGCCGGCGAAGCCGGCGTCAGCGAGGTCACGCTGCCCCGCGAATGGGGCGACTGGGCCACCCGCGCGCAGATGCCGTCGCTGCGGATTCCCGACTTCCACATGTCCTCGGTCAGTCAAGCGCACTAGTTCCAGGACTGGGTGTCTGGCTGTGGCTGGCCGACCGAGGTGTCAGTTGTCGAGGACCCTGCGGTGTGACCGGTGGGGTAGCCCTTCGCGAAGAACATGACGGCAGCACACGTGACCACTCGCGCGCTCAGACCCGGGCGGTCGGATCACCACCGATGCGCTGCGTCAACCACACCGGGATGATCGCCACGATGGTCAGTGCCGCAGCGACGACGTTGATCACCGGAGCTTGGTTGGGCCGGAACAGGTTCCCGAAGATCCAGATCGGCAGTGTCTGCACTGCCGGGCCGGCCGTGAAGGTCGTGACGACGATCTCGTCGAAACTCAGCGCGAATGCCAGGATCGCCCCGGCGACCATCGCGCCCCGCATCATCGGCAGCGTCACGAAACGAAACGTCTGCCAGGGCGAGGCCCCCAGGTCGGCCGAGGCGTCTTCCAAGCTCGTTCCGAGTCGGCGCAACCGGGCCTGGGTGTTGTTGAACACGATCACGATGCAGAACGTGGCGTGGCCGATGATCACCGTCGCCATGCCCAGTGTGATGCCCAGCGCCGAGGTAAATGTCGCGTTGAGGGCGATACCGGTGACGATGCCGGGCAGGGTGATCGGCAGGATGACGAGCAGATTGACCGTCTGCCGCCCGAAGAAGTCGTGGCGCTGCACTGCGAACGCGACCATCGTGCCGAGAACCAGCGCGATCGCCGTGGCGCCGAGCCCGACCACCACCGAGTTGCCCAGAGCCGTCCACATGCCCTCGCTGTGCAGCGCGGTGCGCCACCACTGCAGCGTGAAACCCGTGGGGGGAAAAGCGAATGTCTTCGAGGTATTGAAGGCGTTGACCACCACCAGCGCCAGCGGCGCATAGATGAACACCAAGACCAGCACGGTGAACGCGCGGGTTCCAGCGCGCAATCCCGACGAGCGCATCAGACGTTCTCCAGCGCGCCGGTGCGGCGCATCGCCACCAGATAACCGACGATGGCGACCAGCGGGATCACCGACAACGCCGCGGCCATGGGCTGGTTGTTCGCCGTGACCAGCTGGCCGTAGATGACGTTGCCCAGAAGCTGGGTCTTGCCGCCCACGATCGTCACGGCGATGTAGTCACCCAGGGACAGGGAGAACGTGAAGATCGACCCCGCCGCGATACCGGGAAACACCATCGGTGCCACGATCAGCCGCATCGTCGTCAGGTCCGACGCGCCGAGATCCGAACTCGCGTCCACCAGAGCGTCGGGCACCCGCTGAAACGCCGCGAACACCGGTATCACCATGTAGGGCAACCACAGATAGGTCAGTGTCACCACCGTCGCCACCAGGCCGTAGCCCGGCGAATATCCGGTGGCCCACGACAACGGCCCCTCCGGTGAGAGCAGCATCCGCCACGCGTAGGCCTTGACGAGATAGCTGGCCCACAGCGGGGTGGTGACGGCGACGACCAGCACGATCTGCATGGTCGGCGAGGCGAACTTGGCCATGTACAGCGCAAGGGGAACCGCCAGCACCGCGCATACCACGGTGACGGTGATCGCCACCCCGACGGTGCGCACCGTCGTCACGCGGAACACTTCCTCGGTCAGCACTCGAGCGAAGTTGTCCAGCGTGACGGTGCGCACCACCGCGCCGGTGAAGCTGTTGGTTCGCCAGAACGCCGAAACCAGCAGCACCGCAAGCGATCCGAGGTAGGCGATGACCAACCACGCCAGCGGCGGGACCAGCAGGAACGCCAGTGCGGCCTTGTCCCGCAGCCGCGGGGCAGCCGGCATCAGCCCTTGATCTCCTGCCACTTGTCGACCCACTGGTCGTAACTGGTGCAGCCGTCGCCGCTGCCGTCGACGCACTGGGTCTGCGGGGTGGTCCAGTAGTGGATCTGCGCGGCGTAGTCCTCGTCGGTGGCGTGATAGGTGGCGCAGTGCGCCTTGTCGGCCGTCAGGTCGCACGACTTCGTCTGCGCGGGAGCCTCACCGAAGTATTCGGCGACCTGCGCGTTGGCCTCCGGCGAGATGATGTAGTCCATCCACTTGTACATGCAGTTGGGGTGTGCGGCCTTCGACGACAGCATCCAGGTGTCCGACCAGCCCGTCGAGCCCTCCGTGGGCAGCACGGTGCCGATCTTCACCTTGTTGTCGGCCTCGATGGTGTTCGCGATCACCTGCCAGCTCGTGCCGATGACCGTGGTGCCGGACTCGAACGCCTGCACCTCCTTGGTGTAGTCCGACCAGTACTCGCCGATGTTCTCCTTCTGCTCCTTGAGCAGGTCGGCCGCGGCGTCGAGCTGTTCGGGCGTCAGCGAGTACGGGTCCTCGATTCCCAGTTCGGGCTTGGTCTTCGACAGGTACAGCGCGGCGTCGGCGATGTAGATCGGTGAGTCGTAGGCGGTGACCTTGCCCTTCAGCTCGGGCGAGCCGGGAAACACCGCGCCCCACGAGTCCGGCGCGGGGGAGACGACGTCGGCGTTGTACATCAGCAGATTGGCGCCCCAGCCGTGCGGCACGCCATACATCTGCCCGTCGACCGAGTTCCACGGCTTGTCCTTCAGGAACGGCACGACCGTGGCGTAGTTGGGCACCAGGTCGGTGTTCACCGGTGCCACGTCTCCGGCGTAGATCAGCCGCAGAGTCGCGTCGCCCGAGGCCGACACCCCGTCGTACTGGCCGGTGCGCATGAGCTGCACCATCTCGTCGGAGGTGTTGCCGATCTTGACGTTGACCTTGCACCCCGTGTCGTTCTCGAACGGCGTCACCCAGTCCACTTCCGGGTCGTTGGAGCCGTTCTCCGCGTAGCCGGGCCAGGCGATCAGGTTCAGCTCACCTTCACCGTCGCCCACCGAGGTGGCCGCGTCCATCGTGGGCGGCTTCTCGGCGCCACCGGAGTCACCGGAGCCGGAACACCCGGCGAGCAGCAGCGCGCCGGCGGCGAGCGCGACGCCCAGGCGACGATAGGGATGTGTCATGAGGACTCCTCGGGTTAGCAGGTGCGGTGTCAGCTGGTCAGGTCGCGGACCGCGGTATCGGGCCACGTCAGGACGATGGGGGCGGCGTGTGCGAGACCGGTGGACGCCTCGGCGGAGAGCAGGGTCGCGGTGAGCGTCACCGGTTCCGGGAGGTCGTCGAGGCCGGCGATCGTTGCCGCGACCCGGGTGGTGGGACCCGAGTAGACGATCTCGGCGACCGTCGCGCCGATGCTGTGATGTCCCGCGGGCGGTGCGGTGCCCTCGGTGAGGACCTCGATGCGCTCCGGGCGGATCGCGAAGGTGCCGCGGCGGCCCAGGACCGCCGCGGCGACGTCGCCGTCGAGCACGTTCGAGCTGCCCACGAAGTCCGCGACGAACCGGTTGACCGGATTCTCGTAGACGTCGCGGGCCGCGCCGATCTGCTCGATTCGGCCGTCGTTGAGGACCACCAGCCGATCGCACAGGGTCAGCGCCTCGTCCTGATCGTGGGTGACGATGACGAAGGTGATCCCGACTTCGCGCTGAATGGCCTTGAGTTCGAGCTGCATCTGTTCACGCAGCTTGAGGTCGAGGGCGCCCAGAGGTTCGTCGAGCAGCAGCACCCGCGGATGGCCGACCAGAGCACGGGCCAGTGCGACACGCTGCTGCTGGCCGCCGGAGAGCTCGGCGGGCTTGCGGGCGGCGTGGCCGCCCAGCCGCACCAGGTCCAGTGCATCGGCGGCCCGCCGCCTGCGCTCGGCCTTGCCGACCCCGCGGACCCGCAAGCCGTACTCCACGTTCTGCGCGACGGTCATGTGCGGGAACAGCGCGTAGTGCTGGAAGACGGTGTTGGTGTCACGTCGGGCAGGTGGCAGCGCGGTGACGTCGACGCCACCCAGTTTGACGGTGCCGGCGGTGGGTTGCTCGAACCCTGCGATGAGCCGCAACAACGTGGTCTTACCCGAACCCGACGGGCCGAGGATCGCGAACAGTTCGCCATCGCCGACGCGCAGGTCGGCGCCTTCGACCGCCACCACCGGGGCGCGGCTGTCACCGAACTCCTTCCGAACTCCGATCAGTTCGATCTGCGGCGCGGCGGCCGTGCCGGCGGGCTCGGGTCCGTGTTCGGAGACCGCCGTTGCCGATGACATGCAGGCATCCTAAGAATTCCGTTGCGATGCCGCATGTCTAGCGCGGATTTCGTCTCCTGATCCGGGCATCGCCTCGGAATCGGCCGCTCTGTGGGGGCGGTATCGCTGACGGCCGGCGCGCCCGACAGCCTGGCGTTCCCCGGGCGCCGACCGGGCCCGAGCGCACCCCGCGCGCAGATGCCGTCGCTGCGGATTCCCGACTTCCACATGTCCTCGGTCAGTCAAGCGCAATAATCCCAAGAATGGGTCGTACCGCTGTGGCTGACCGACTGACCGGGATGGTGGCGTTGTCCTCGGGCGACGACCGGGCCGACACGCTGATGCGGTTGATCTGCGCGCGGACATTGGCGTTGCCGCCGCTGCCGCTGCCGGTCGAGGTGCCGACGGAGAACACCGACGCCGAGTCGGTGCTCGTCGCGTTCGCCGAACAGTTCTCCACCGACGTCACCGGCATCGGCGACAACCAGCGCAACCGATTCCTCGAGGCGTGGGGCGCCAACGCCTTCAGGACGGTGGTGACGATGTACATCGCCGATTTCGTGCCGCGCATCTGGGCCGGGTGCGAGGCGCTCGGGCTCGGCATGCCGGGGCGCACCGCCGAGGTGGACTTCGACGGCCAGACCGACCCGATCGACTTCGTGTTGAACGGGTTCGTGCCCGAGGTGGCGCGGATGCGCGCACTGGATCCGGTGACCACCGAGGTGGTGCGGCTGCGCGGGGCGGCCGCCCACAACTGCCGGTTGTGCCAGTCGCTGCGCGAACGCCACGCGTTGGACGCCGGCGGATCCGAAGATGTCTACAGCCAGATCACCGACTTCGAACGCGCCGACGGGCTGTCCGACGCGCACAAGGCCGCGCTGCGCTTCGTCGATGCGCTGATCTGGACGCCGTCGAACATCGGCGAGGACGTCGCGGGCGGGGTGCGCAAGCATTTCTCGACCAAGCAGGCGCTGGAGCTGACCCTCGACGTGATGCGCAACGGCGCCAACAAGATCCTGGTGTCGCTGGGCTCCGACGCCGCGCGGGTGACCGAGGGCACCGAGCTCTACGAGATCGACGAGGCGGGCCAGACGGTCTTCGCCTGAGCGGGCATGTGCGACCATGATGGCCGCGCACGACGTGCCGGGGGCGGTAGCTCAGTCGGTTAGAGCCGTGGACTCATAATCCATTGGTCGCGGGTTCGAGCCCCGCCCGCCCCACTCGAAACCTGTATTACGTCGGGTGAAGTGTGACTTTTCGCCTTCGGTTGATGAATGACAGTGTTTCGGCTGATGCGTGACAGTTGTTTCGGCTGATCCTTGACACTCCCTAAATGAGGGAGTTGAGCGTGGCTGAGCAGCGGTATCAGGCTGTGTTGGCGGTGATCAGCGATGGCTTGTCGATCTCGCAGGCCGCCGCGATAGACATGGATCACGGTCGAATGGTTGGCGGAGGCCAGATGACAGAGACGAATGCCCGGCGGCGGGCGCGGGCAGGAATCGCGGCGGCTGCGTGCGTCGTCGGCGCCGTGTCGGGTTGTTCCGGCGGTCAGCCGCCGTCAGCGGCGACTGAGCAGACGAACTCACCGAAGTCTGGGCCGGCGACTCTCGTCATGCCCGCACTGCAGTGCATGGACTGGACCGAGGCGGAACCACTGTTGCGCGACGCAGGGTGGCATGGCGCGTTGCAGAGAGGCGAGGATGTCACCAACTCCGCCTGTCTGCCGAAACAGATTGGCTGGCAAGAGCCGTCGCCGGGGGAGGTGATCCCCACCGATGCCCCGATCAGTGTGCGGTTCGTGCCCTGATCAAGTGACCGCCGCTTACTCGCAACCGGTGCCGTTGCCGTCGCGGTCCAGGCCGTAGATGTCGGTGCCGACCACGGTGACCGGACCGGAGACATACGACGGGCCGTTGCCGCTGCCGCCGGCGCAGTCGACGTCACTGTCGATGGGGACGCACGCCCCCGAGTAGTTCGGGTCGCACGATGATCCAGGCTGCAGCGGAACGGGGCTCGGGGCGGCGTACGCTGCCGGTGCGACGGCGAAAGTGACCGCAACGGCACAGGTCAGCACAGTGAATCTAGCCACGGTGGCAAAGCTTAGTTCAACTATCAAGATCAGCGGGCGAGGTTGCGGAATCCGGCGACTCGCCTGCCACTCGGCCGGTGAAAGGACCTGGTTTGTCAATGGCTTCGATACGTGCCGCCGCAGGAACGTGGCTGGTCGGTGCGGCGGTCTACCTGACCGCCGAAGCGGTGACGGCAACCGGTATGGAGAGTTACAGCTACCTCGACGACTACATCAGTGAGCTCGGCGTGTCCGGACTGATGAACCGGGCGTTCATGCTGCACGGCGTGCTGTTCTTGATCGGCGCCGTGCTGGTGGTCCGCAGCGTGGGGCTCGGCTGGATGGGGCGGGCCTTCGTCGTCGCCGCCGCGGTGAACGCCCTCGGCAACGTCGGCGTCGGCGGCTTTCCCAGTGGTACCGCAGCACACGTGATCGGTGCGGGCATGGCCATCATCGGCGGCAACGTCGCGGTGATCCTGGGCGCCCTCGGCAGCCGCTCGCTCGGGGCGGGGCAGTGGTTCCGGCGGGCCGGGGTGGCCCTCGGCGCTGTCGGGCTGCTGTGCCTCGCTGTGCTGGTCATCGACGGCGTCAACGGCGCCTCGCTGCCGGTGGGGCTGGTCGAGCGAGGAGCGGTCTACCCGATCATCGCGTGGGAGCTGCTCGCCGGCGTGACGATCCTGCGGGCCCGCTCAGTCGTCTGACAGCTCGGGTTCGTTGTCGCGCGCCGCGGTGCGCATGCCGTCGCGGATCTCGAATGCATCGGTTGCGAACCCGCCGACGGCGGTCGCGACATCTCTGACCGCGCCGGTGATGATCGACGCCACCTCGCCCACGGTCGACGCCCCGGACTCGACGATGTCCTGGGCGGCGTCCTTGAAAATCTCCACCCGACTGAGTCGCTCGGCCATGGGCTCAGTGTGCCACAGCGCCTCGGCAGGCGGCAGAGCTCACGACGCGACGCTGGCCCGGTCGCCGCCGAGCCTCTTGGCCGCGTACATCGCCGCATCGGCTGCGGCGATCTGGCCCGCGAGGAGTCGTTCGATGTCGGGCTTCGACAACCGTCCGGGCCGTGCCGTGGCCACCCCGACGCTCGCGGTGACTCCCAGAGCCCTGCGCTTGATCGCCGCGCAGATCTCGTCGCCGACGTCGGCGATGGATTCACCCTCCTCGGCGCACAGCGCGATCAGGAATTCTTCCCCGCCGGAACGGCAGATCGCTGATCGCCGCGGGAACAGGGTGTGCAGCACCGCGCTCACCACGCCCAGGATGTGGTCGCCGGCGGCGTGGCCGCTGACGTCGTTGACGCGCTTGAAGTCGTCGAGATCCACCATGGCGGTGATCAGAACGGCGCAGCCGGCGTTGTCGTCGAGCAGCCGGCACACCTCGTCGAGGAATCCGCGCCGGTTCAGCAGCCCGGTCAGCGGATCGGTGTTCGCCCGCTCGACGTAGTGGGTCAACGCCCACGCCATGCTGCGGACCGCGATGGGCACCGCGGTGTTGAGCAGCCAGAGAGTCCAGAACGCCGAGAGCGCCACCGGCCAGCCGACGTCGTCGGCGATGCGCACCGTCAGCACCGCCCCGGTGGCGACTGCCAACACGACATTGGCGGTCATCAGCTTGACGCTGTGGAAGAACGCGAGATAGGCCCCGGTTATCGCGAAAGCGGTGCACGACAACGCCGGTACGACGGTTCCCGGGCCGGCCACGGACCATCCGGCGACACAGAGAACACCCGCGGACACCGCGACGATGGACTGGCGCCGGGTCGGCCAGCGGGTCAGCCAGAAGAATGTCATTCCCAGACCGACCGACGCCGACGCGGCGCACACCAACACGGTGGCCAGCGCCGGCGCACCGAACGACAAGAAAATGCTCGAGGGGACCAGCGCGGAGGAGAACGCGACGAACGCCATGATGTTCTGGGTGGATCGGACCATGCCGTGGTCGCGCAGGAACCACGTCATCCGGACGAACTGATCGGGCTGCCGCCACCACGACCACCAGCGTTGAGTCGCTCTGCTCACCCCCGGCATGGAGTCTGCGCGATACGCGGCGAGCCGCCCCCCTGACATTTGCTCACCGATTCATTAGAAGCCGTCGGCTCTGTTTGCACGCACGATTGCCGAGAATGGTGCCCGCGATCGAACCGTTCCCCGACAGTTTCCCGCGTTCGGAACCCGGAACTCGGGGGCGGTCGCTGTCATCGTTGATGCTGGGCTGGCAAACCTTCGATCACTGCGAAACGCCGCTGCGCCACTGTGCGGGCACAGCGCCACGGAGCCCTCGCATCGCCTGACTCTGATGGCAGACGAGGTTGCGCCGGTTGGCGTTGACGCCCGCCTGCGCCATTTGCTGGCCGGAAGGTCGCGGGCCACCCGTCTGCCGGGTTCACCACCCCATCGATCCCGGGCCGCCTTTGAACGGACCGGCGATCCAGCTCGTGATCCATCCGCCGTAGAAGCCGCCGGGCTGCGGGATCACGGTCTCACCGTTGACGGTGCACCGATCCACCAGTGAGGCCATCACGGCGACGGCCCCGGCGATGTCGGCGAATCCGGGCGTCGGGTTCAGATAGGTCCACCCCGCGCGCGACGCCTCGGCGGCAGGCGTCACCAGGTCGAAGTAGCTGGCCTGGCCTTTCCACTCACACCACGACGAGCCGCTCGCCGGTCGCAGGACTCCGTCCGCGAAACAGTCGCCCGGCAGGTAATACGTTGGCGGGTGGCTGGTCTCGAGCACTCGCCAGGCCCGATCCGTGCTGGCGATGACCTGCCCGCCCAACTCGACAGTGATCGATCCGGCGAACTTCTCCAGCCGTGGCGGGCGAGGGTAATCCCACACCGACTCCTGGTGCTGAAGCGGCTTGTCGGGTACCGGCATGTCCCGATAGTAGGGACTCGTAGCGGTGTGAGCAGCAGCGTCAGCGTCGTCGTTCGACTTTGGTAATGACTTGGTGTGCGGGCGAACTCACTCGCCGGAAGCGGTGTCGCCGGCTTCGGTGTCTGCGCCAGTCGCGTCAGCGTCGTCGTCAACGTCGTTCGCCACCTCGCTGCCGGTGCCGGTGTCACCGGTCTCGGCGTGCTCGGTCTCGCCGTCGGCCGGCGCGTCGCCGTCCTCGAGGGCCTCGTCGACGATCTCGTCCAACGTCTCGTCGGTAGCCTCACCGGTCGACTCGTCGACATCGGGGACGGTCTCGCCGGATTCGTCGGCGGCCGGTTCCTCGACGGGAGCCTCCGTGTCCTCGGCAACCTTTCCCGTGTCCTCGGCGACCTCTCCGGCGTCGTCGACGACTTCCTCGGTCACCTCGCCGGTCTCCTCGCCGGTCTGCTCGGCGTCGCCCTCGGTGGGCGTCTCCGGGTCGGCGACCTCACCGGCGACTGCGCCGGCGCCCTCGGTGGCCTCAGTAGTGTCGGCGGTCTCGGTCGCCTCTGTCTGCTCGGTCGCCTGGGTGTCTTCCGCAGCTTCGGTGGTGGGGTCGGCCTCGCTGGCCGCCAGCGTGACGGCGACCTCTGTCGAGTCCGCGGCGAACGGAAGCGGGAAGTCGGGCAGCGGCGGCAGCGGAATCGGGAACCAGCCGAAGTCCAGCACGTACTGGATCTCGCTGACAATGCCGTTGTAGACGCCGGTGACGGCGGTGTTGATGATGTCGCCGATGCCGGTGACCCAGACCCCCAGATCGAGCGGGTTGTTGACTACCGGGTCGAGGAAGTCGTAGACGAAGCTGTCCACGACGGGGAGCACGAAATCCGGGTACCAGATGTAGATCTGGTCGGAGATCAGGTAGCCGAACGGCACCCAGTTGATCAGCCAGGGGCCGAGTTCCAGGGATACGTAGTTGGCCCAGTACCGGGTGACGGCGTAGACGTCGTTGATGATGTCGGACGCCGCGTTGAGCACCACCGGGTCTTCGCCCGGTTCTTCCAGCGCCGCTACATCCGACGCGGGATCGCCGGGATCATCGGGATCGGCGGTGCTGCGCGCGACGGCGGGGGCGCGATGGACCTCGTCGGCGACGTTGGCCGCCGGCAGTGCGGCCGCCAGGGCGTGGGATCCCTCGTCGGTGCCGAGGCGGATCGTGATCTTGCCGTGGCCGGGAGCGGTCGAAACGTCGCCGATCAGTTCCAGAGCGGCGCGCACTTCTTCGTCGGAGACCGGAAGCGCCGTGCTGTCGGCGGTGAACGCCACCGGCGGGAGCACCTCGATGGTCCGCATCGACGAGGGGAGTACCGAGGGCGTGAAAGCCAGCGCGCCGCCGGTCAGCGCCGCGACGCCGGCGGCCAAAACCGCACGTCCGGAAACCTTCATGGCGATCCCCACCTACCGATCGATAAACCCGCCCACGATGAACTTACCCGCCTACCAGTCGATTCTCAGGATTTCGCCGGTGACGGGGCGGCGTGTCGCGGACCGATCCGCGACACGCGCCGTCAGATTCGTCGAACTCATCCTCGGTCGCCCCGGCTCTCGGTGAGCACCTGGGCTGGTCCGTCGGTGATCGCGACGGTGTGCTCGCTGTGGGCGGTGCGAGAACCGTCGGCCGAGCGGATCGTCCATCCGTCGGGGTCGTAGACGATTCTGTCGGTGCCCGCCGCGAACCAGGGTTCCAGCGCCAGGGTCAGGCCGGGGAGCAATTTCAGGCCACGGCCGGCGCGGCCGGTGTTGCAGACGTGGGGGTCCTCGTGCATGGTCCGTCCGATGCCGTGACCGCCGAACTCGGTGTTGACGGGGTAGCCGTACTCGGCGGCGACCGCGCCGATCGCGGCCGAGATGTCGCCGAGTCGGTTGCCGGGCCGGGCGGCGGCGATGCCTGCCGCGAGCGCGGCTTCGGTCGCGGCGACCAGGCGCCGGTCCTGCGGTCGGGCGGTGCCCACGATGACGCTGCGCGCGGAGTCGGCCACCCAGCCGTCGATGGACACCGCAATGTCCATCTTGAGCACGTCGGCGTCGCGCAGGATGTAGTCGTGGGGCAGGCCGTGCAGGACCGCGTCGTTCACCGACAGGCAGATGACGTTGCGGAAGGGTCCGCGCCCGAAGGAGGGGGCGTAGTCCCAATAGCAGGACTGCGCGCCGCGGTCGGAGATGAGCGTGCGAGCGCGCTGTTCGAGCTCGAGCAGGTTCACTCCCGGTTGGGCGCGCCTGGCAAGGTCGTCGAGCAGGTCGGCGATGAACGCGCCGGTCACCCGCATCGCAGCGATCTCCGACGGGGTTTTGAGTTCCAGCACCGGGGTCCTTTCGTCGAGAACCGGTATGAAAATACCAGCCTAGTCGGAGGTGTCGGTATTTTCATACCGGCGCAGGTAGGCTGATCGCCATGGTTCGACTTCCGCTGACCGCAGAGCAGCTCGCCGCGGGGAAACGCCTCGGCGCGCAGATCCGGCAGGCGCGAGGGGATCTCACTCTCGGGGACGTCGCGCAGGCCGCGGGGATCTCGCCGGAAACCCTGCGCAAGATCGAAACCGGTCGGCTGGCCACCCCGGCATTCAGCACCATCGCCGCGCTGGCCCGCGTGCTGCCGCTGTCGCTCGACCAGCTCGCCGAGACCTGCCTGGCGCGGAACGACCTGGAGAACACCGGCTGAACGCCGAGTCCGCATATTCGCCGCCCAAACGGGGCAAGGTAAGGGGATGACGACCCGCGAGCGCGGCGAGACGCGCACCGTTTTCGGTCACCCGATCGGGTTGACCAACCTCTTCGGCGTCGAGCTGTGGGAGCGGTTCTCGTTCTACGGGATGCTCACCATCCTCGGCTACTACCTCTACTACTCCGTCACCGACGGCGGACTGGGCCTGCCGCAGAGCACCGCCACCGGCATCGTCGGGGCCTACGGCGGGCTGGTGTATCTGTCCACCGTGCTCGGCGGCTGGATCGCCGACCGGCTGCTGGGCATGGAACGCACCGTCTTCTACGGCGGCGTGGTCGTGATGATCGGCCACATCGCGCTGGCCGTCCTGCCCGGGCTGACCGGCGTCGGGGTGGGCCTGGTGTGTGTCGCACTGGGGTCGGGGGCGCTCAAGGCCAACGCCTCGTCGCTGCTGGGCACGCTCTACGAGAAGGGCGATCCGCGCGCCGACGGCGGCTTCACGCTGTTCTACCTCGGCATCAACCTGGGCGCCTTCACCGGCCCGCTGATCACCGGCCTGCTGCAGACCCGCATCGGGTTCCACTGGGGCTTCGGTGCCGCGGCGGTCGGGATGGCGCTCGGGTTGGCCCAGTACGTGTTCTTCCGACGCAACCTCGGCGAGCACGGCCGGCATGTGCCGAACCCGTTGCCGCGCAGCGCCGTCACCCGAACGGTCGCCGTCGTCGTGGCCGGGCTGGTGGTGATCGGCGTCGCTATCGCGCTCGGCCTCATCACGCTGGCCAACCTGTCGCAGATCACCACGGGCGTCATCATCGTCGCCTCGATCGGCTACTTCGCGATCATGCTGACCAGCGATCAGGTCAGCAGCGGGGAACGGATCAGGGTGCGCGCGTTCATCCCGCTGTTCATCGCCAACGCGGTGTTCTGGTCGCTGTTCCAGCAGATCTTCACCGTGTTGGCCGTCTACTCCGACGAACGGATGAACTGGTCGATCTTCGGCTGGACCGCGCCGTCGAGCTGGATCGGCTCCATCGAACCGGTGTGGATCATCGCGCTGTCACCGCTGTTCGCGATCATGTGGACCAAGCTGGGGAACCGGGCGCCCACCACGCCGCGCAAGTTCGCCTACGGCGTCATCGGCATGGGCCTGGCGTTCCTGTGCTTCGTGCCGTTGGCCGGCATGTCCGGCGCCACCGTGCCCGCGCTGCTGGTGATGGCGATCATGGCGGTCTTCGCGGTGTCAGAGCTGTTGCTCTCGCCGATCGGGTTGTCGGTCACCACCAAGCTGGCGCCCGAGGCGTTCCGTGCGCAGATGATGGCGCTCTACTTCTTCTCGGTCGGCCTCGGCACGGCTATGTCCGGTCTGTTGGCCGGCTACTACGACGCCGACCGGGAAGTCGCCTACTTCGGCATCCTGGGCCTGATCGCTGTCGTGGTCGGGGCCGTGGTGTTCGCCATCGCCCCGTGGATCAGCCGGCAGATGGAAGGGGTGCACTGAGCGCGGCGCTCAGCTGTCCTCCCGCAGCCTCACCATGTGCGTGGTCGAGCTCTCGTCGAGCTCGACCACGTCGGACCGGGACCGCAGGAAATCGCTGAAGGACTTGCAGCCCAGCGACTTCTCGCTGAACGACGGATCCATCCGCTTCATCTGCGCCTTGACCGCCGAATTGTGCAGCCAGTCGGCGTCGTCCTTTTCCATCCCGATTCGCAGCGCGCGGGTCAACAGACCGGTCGCCGCCGTCTGCGGGTCCGGCGGCTCGGTGTTGGCGCCGGACGTCTTGGTCCGGCGCGTCCGCTTCTTGGGTGCGGACGTGCCGTCGGTGGACGGCGCCGGCTCGAACACCGGGATGCCGGGCAACGCGTCGTAGGTGACGAACTCGTCGCACGCCGAGGCCAAGGCGCGGCTCGACGCCCCGGCCACCCCGATACCCACCACGTAACGGCCGAGCCTCTTGCAGCGCTGAGCCAGCGCGATGTAGTCGGAGTCACCGGCCACGATCACCACGTGGGTGAGATCGGGCAGGCGGAACATGTCCTCGACCGCGTCGACCGCCAGCCGGATGTCGGCGCCGTTCTTGCCGTACGCCGCGGCGGGGAACAGCTGCACCAGATCAACCGCGCGGCCCACCAGTTGGTCGCGGTAACCGGCATTGACGTCGGCCGACCAGTCGGCGTAGGCGCGGGTCAGCACCAGCGTGCCGAAGGACGAGGCGAAGTCGATGACCGCACCGACATCGACGGTGGCGCGCTTGAGCCGCTCGGCGTGGTCGGCGGGCTCCTTGGCTTTGTCCTTCTGGAACGAGTTGCGGCCGTTGACCTGGTCGTAGCGCGAGATGACGATGTTGTCGAAGTCGAGATACACCGCGACGCGGGGCGAACCGGGTTCGGTCATGGCCACCAGTGTGGCCCATCGCCGGCCCTCGACGATCTCGAACCGCTGGCGGACATGCCGATGCCCGACGGGATCGCGGTCACGATCGAACCGGTCGAGGTGGCGGCCGTTCAGCGGTGAGGGCGACCTCGGCGACGACATCGAGCTGGCAGTTGTCGTCGGGCTGCTCGAAGATCACCTCCGCGCGCCGTCCCGCCGCACGCAGCGTGGCGATGGTGTTGCCGAACAACGGCCCGCTGAGGTTCTGCCACGACATCGGCAGCTCGGGGGAGCCGTGCCGGCGGGCCCAGCGCCGCGTCACGCGAGACACCTTCGGCGACCATCCGGTCTTGAACACGGGCTTGAGAAAGCCGGGCACATAGTTGTGCACCGGCGAGCAGACCAGCTGATGCACCGGGGCGCCGCCGGTATCGGTGAAGTCGGCGCGCGCGGCGTAGCTGTGGTGGACGTCGCCGGAGAGCACCGACACGGTCGCCGGGGCCGGCTCGGCGCCTGCCGACTCGGCGAGGGCGGCGCTGAGCCGCAGGAAGGAATCGGTGAACGCCGGCCAGTGCTCCAAATCGGCGCCTTGGCGCAGCTTCTCGCCCAGTCGGCCACGGAGACCGCCGCGGCTGGCGGTGCGCTCGTTGACCGACTGCAGGTCGGCGATGACCGGCGGCATCAGCCAGGGCAGCGACGTCCCGATCAGCAGGTGGTCCAGCGACTCCCGCCCATCGTTCATCTGGTCCTGCACCCAGGCGAACTCGGTGTCGTCGAGCATCTTTCGGTCACCGCTGTCCAGCACTCGCGAGTTGCGCGAGTCCACCATGACCAGGCGATTGCGGCCCAGGTCCCAGCGAAAGCTGAACCGAATGGCCTTCTCACCCCCGACCTCGGTGTCTGCGCGATCGGCGAGCTGCTCGAGATATCCCCAGCAGTCCCCGTCGATGGCGAGGACCTTGCGGAAGTCCTCGTCGATGGCCAGTTCCTCAGGGCTCAGATTCCCGAGGTGCTGATACACCCAGTACGTGGCGAGCCCAGCCCGGATGCGGTCACGCCACCAGGGTTTGGCGTTCACCTCGGCGCGCCATGTGGCCGAGGTGTTCCAGTCGTCGCGGATGTCGTGATCGTCGAAGATCATCGCAGTCGGCACCGTGGACAGCACCCACCGAATTTCCGGGTCGCCCCAGGTGTGCTGATAAAGACGCTCGTACTCGGTGAAGGTGACGACCTCGTCGGCTGGTCGCCCGTGCATCCGCCGACGGTGCCCGGCCAGGTTGCGGCGGGCGTCGGGGGTCAGCTCGTCGGCGTAGACCTGATCGCCGAGCAGCAGCAACGCATCCGGCCACTCGTCGACCGGCAGCCCGGTCAAGCGGGTGGCGTAGCAGTCCAGGGCGTCGGCGCCCAGCTTGGCGTCGAGCTTGTCGTCACCGGTCTTGGGGTAGCGGCACGACCCGAACACCACCCGCAGTCGGTCGGTGGTCTCCGGGCCGCGGGTCCGGATCACGCTGGGCGGGAACTTCGACTCCGCTTCGGGCCAGACTTGTTCGCCGTCCACCAGCACCTGGTACTCGGTGACCGTATCCGGGGTCAGGCCTCGCACCACGACCAAGGCGTAGTGGAAACCCGAGACCTCGAAGGTGCGGGCAGAACATCCGAGCACCTCGACATCGGCGGCTTCCTCGGTCTGCACCCAGACGACAGCCGTCGTCTCGGAGACGTGGCGCAGGACCGGGCCCAGAATCAGTGGCACCCGGCCCACCTTAACGCGTATGCGGCGGGCTCACCGCCGGCCTGTACTCCGCGGTCGTGACCGGCCCCGACTCTTCTTGGGCGCAACAGCCCGTCTACCCGCGGCCCCCTATTCGTGGTGGACGAATCAGCCCATCCTCAAGCGAGCTGCCTCTGTTGAGTGCAAACCGTCCGGCTTTCCCAGCTCCGTCCACGCCGAGCCGAGTCGAGCCGAACGCAATGTCAGCCTGAGAGCGTCGCTACGGAGATATGTCCTCAGCGGAGCTGTCAGCCTGACATTGCGTTCTGCGCATGGTGTGACGGCGGCTGACACGGGCCGGTAACGGGACGTCGAGTGATCGCATACCGGCCGCGGGCGGCGACGCGACGCCGAGTAATCGGCCGGAGAGCCTTCGCGGGCCAGTTTCGCGGTGGTAATTTCCCTACCAGGCATTTCGACCGCGCGCATCGGCTCGGATTGCATGACACGGGGGGTTCGACGTGGTCAACTGCGTTCACCGACGCGCATCGGGCGGCACGGCGCGGTGGGTGTCGGCGGCGGTTCTGCTGACCTTTCTGGGTGTGGGTCCGGTCGTCGGCGAGGGGGTTGCGGCAGCCGCTCCATCCGACACCGCGGCGCAGTCCGGGGACAACCCGTCAGCACAGTCGAGCGACGCCGACAGCGCTTCGGACGACGCAGCTGCCGAAGACGATGCTGCTGAGGACGATCCTGCGGACCACGCCGCCGAGGGCGCTGCTCCTGAGGACGATGCTGCGGATGACGCCGTGGACTATGACGCTGCCGAGGGATTCGTTGGCGAGGACGATGCTGCGGGCGACGACGATGCCGACGGCGCCCCTGGTGGCGACGGCTCCGGCGAGGAATCCGGCCGACTGGACGACACGCCGGAAGCCAGTGACACCGGCGACGTCGACGGTGCCGCCGGAGTCGGTGACGCCGCTGCCGAGACCTCCGACGAGCTCAGCCAGCACGCCGACGACACCACCACCAACGGCGTCGCCGAGGACACCACCACCGAGCGCGCCGCCGGCCGTGCGATCGCCGCGCCCGTCGCCGCGGACGTGGCCGCGGACAGCCCCGGGAGTGACTCCGGACCTGAACCGCGCACCGTCGACGGCGCCCCGGCAGAGCCGAAGCGCAGCGCTGAACTGACGGCGATCGCCGAGCACCTCAGCCTGCCGGACGCGACCGAGCAGCCGGCCGACAAGCCCTCGGTTGCCGTCGAGACCGCCGCGGTGGCGCCGGCCCGCAGCGTGCGCAGCATCGTGGCCGCCCGACCGGTCACCGTCGACAGCATCGTCACCGACCTGCTCACGTGGGTCGGTCTCGGTCCGGCGGCTCACGGTCTGCCGCTTCCGGCGACCCCGGTCTCGGCGCTGGTGGAATCGCTGTGGCTGGCGGTCCGCCAGGCGCAATACGTGCTCAACAACCAACGGCCCGCCGCCGACGTCACGGTCTCCGGTCCCGGACCCGACGGAGTGGTCACCGGAGCCCTCAACGCCGTCGACTACGACGACCTCTCCTTGACCTACACGGTCACCGCCGCACCGACGAACGGGCGCGTCGTGCTCGACGCGTCCGGCGGCTTCACCTACACACCATCGCTTCCCGGTCGCGCTGACCAGTTCACCGTCACCGTCGACGACACGGTGGGCAACCCCGTGCACGTCCATGGATTGCTCGGTCTGCTCGGTATCACCGGTCCCACCGAGGTCGTCGTTCGAATCGCCGGAGCACCGACTGCGAACCCCGTCCAGCTCGCCGAGTTGCGCACCCGCGACGGTGTCACTGTCGGCGTCACCGACGGCGGCGCGGTCCGCGTCATCGAGGGGCGGTTCACCGATCAGGTCGTCAGCGGCGCCGCCGACGCCGCCGCGGTGCTCAACGGGCTGGCCCCACTGCTGGGCGCAGCCCCCGGGTTCGCCGACGCGGCCGACATCGACACCGACCGGGCCGGCGTGGGCCCAGGCGTCGAGAATTTCTACCACTACACCGAAACCCTCGGCGACGTCACGGTTCTCGGCAGCGACATCATCCTCGTCACCGACGCCGACGGGCTGGTCACGAGCCTGTTCAACAACTACGTCGGCGTCGGCGCCGCGTTCGACGTCACCCCGGACGAAGGTGTCGACGAACACGACGAGGTGTCGCTGCTGGCCGGCGCCGCGTACCTCGGCGCCGACGCCGACGGCGAAGCCCTGCAGACCTTCCTGGCCCAGACCGACGTGACCACCGCGCTGGTCGTCTACGCACTCGATCAGCAGGCCGATCCGGAGCTGGCCTGGCAGGTGGTCGTGCGGTTCCCCGACACCGGGGATCTTTCGCCGTCGGCCGTGACCTACGTGGTCGACGCCGACGGAGGTGATGCGGGCAGCATCATCGTCACCGTCACGTCCGGGCAGGGCGCCAGCGTCGACAGCGTCGCCACCGACTGGCTCGGTGAGTCCCGCAGCATCACCGTCGACCGCGGCGGCTGGCTGTTTCCCAGCTACACCATGGTGGACGACACGCGCAACATCACCACCTACACCACCTCGTACCTATTCTTCGTCGGCGGCCCCGTGCTGCCCGGGCGGGTGGTCAAGCGCGGTTGGCTCGGCTGGAATCGTGGTGCGGTATCGGCACATGCGAACGCCGCAGCGGTGTACGACTACTACGAGAACGTGTTGGGGCGCACGTCCTTCGACGGGGACGGAGCTCTCGTCGAAGTCAGCATCCGTTACAACCCGATCAACACCTACCGCGCGTTCGGCTACGCCAACGCGTTCTGGGACCCCACCCGCCAGCAGTTCGCTTTCGGTGACGCCGGATACCTACAGGCGTCTCTGGATGTGGTCGCCCACGAATTCACCCACGCGGTCGTCAGTTACGTGGTCGGAACGGGTGGCTCGGTCCTGGATTACGGCGAGTCCGGTGCGCTCAACGAGGCTTACGCCGACATCCTCGGGCTGCTCGTCGAAGGCAAGAGCGGGGCCGACCGCTGGCTGATCGCCGAGGATTCCGACTACGGGATCATCCGCAACCTTGCCGACCCGACGTCGGTGAGCAGCGGACTGGGGCCCTACCGCGACCACTACGACACCCGCTACACCGGCACCGGCGACGACGGCGGAGAGCATGTCAACAGCACGATTTTCGGCCACGCCGCCTACCTGATGATGACCGACGCCGCGACCGCGGGTGTCTCCGACGAGGCGTGGGCGCGGGTGTTCTACCACTCGCTGTTCCGGCTCGGCAGGTCCGCGGTCTTCGCTGACGGCCGCGCCGCGGTGCTCAGCGCCGCGGCGGCACAAGGCTTCTCCGTGGATCAACTCGATGCGATCCGGTCGGCGTTCGACGATGTCGGGATCGCCGGGCCGGCCGAATCAGCGCTGCTCGTCGCCTGAGCGGTCCACCAGCACCGCGCCGTCGGGTCGCGCACCGAGGGTCTGCAGATCGAGCTCCGTTCCCGCGGCGGTGAGCCGGATGATCTCGGCCACCTCGCCGGGTGCGTCGCACTGCACATAGTGGTCGGCACCGGGCACCACCCAGTAGCGGTTGCGCCCCGGCTTGGGCTTCAGGTACTCCTGCCAGACGTGGTTGGCCACCCGCAGCGGCGCGACACCGTCGTGCAACCCCCAGATCAAGGTGA
This sequence comes from Mycobacterium sp. G7A2, assembly GCF_041902445.1. Taxonomy (NCBI): domain Bacteria; kingdom Bacillati; phylum Actinomycetota; class Actinomycetes; order Mycobacteriales; family Mycobacteriaceae; genus Mycobacterium; species Mycobacterium sp. G7A2. Next base: position 2,390,617 of record NZ_CP169251.1, read on the forward strand.
GGTCGACGTCGATGTCTGACAGGCGCTCCAGCCACCTGGTCTCGTCGGCGGCGCGCTCGTGCAGGTAGCGGATGGTGTCGGGCAGCACCGCGGTTCCGTCATCATGGGCGAAACACAATGCCAGTGCCGCGATCTCGGGGTCGTCGAGGTCGCGGCGGGGCATGAAGGTGGTGGCTCCGAGCCCCGCGGCCAGCAATTCCGGGGTGGTGGCCGCGGCGGTGGCGCGGCCGGTCTCGTCGTCGAGCAGGGCGACCTGGAAGGCCGTCAGGTTGGCCAGCGGCAGGTAGATGTTCGCGTTGGTCATGAACACGTCGGCGGGCAGCGGTCCGTCGGGCCGGTCGGCCAGCATGCCCAGCGTGATCATCCCGACGCTGCTGCCCCGGTCGTGGGTGATCATCCGGTAGTCGGTGAGTTCCCAGCGCTCGGTGATGGTGTGTACCAGCAGCCGCGCGTCGTCATAGAGCGAGTACGCATACGGCGCCCGCGGCTTCGCCGACAGGCCGTACCCGGGGAAGTCCACCATGAAGAACTCGAACTCGCCGCCGAGTTCACGCGTCAGCGCGTGGTAGTCGATGCTCGACGTCGGGAACCCGTGCACGCAGACCAGTGCCGGTGCGCCCGGGGCGCCGCAGCGCCGGGTGAACACCTCCACCTCGGCACCGTCGTTGGCCGGCGTCGTCGACCGCCACGTGAACGAGGTTGCCCCGCTGACCCATTCCTCGAAGATGCCCACCACTCACCTCAATCGTTGCGTTGCGGTCAAGCTAGCGTCTTCGATGTCGCCGCACCGGCGATCTCGCCCATTGATCCCGAGGAGGTGGAGCCCGTGCCGACCGACCCTGCGCGACGGCATTCGACCCGGGAGGTGCTCGCCCTCACCGCGCCTGTCGGGTTGGCATTCATCCCCCTCGGGATGGCGCTGGGCTTCCTGGTGGTCCATGCGGGGCTGGCGTGGTGGTGGGCGCCGGTGTTCGCCGCAGTCGTCTACGCGGGGTCCCTGGAGTTCCTCATGGTGCATCTCGCAGCCACCGCGGCGCCCCTGGCCACGGTCGCGCTCACGACGCTGATCGTCAACTCCCGCCACGTGTTCTACGCGTTGTCGTTCCCGCTGCACCGTGTCCGCGGCCGGGCGGCCAAGGCCTACAGCACCTACACCCTGTCCGACGAGGCGTTCGCCGTGGCGGTCAGCCCGGAAGCCCGCACGTGGACGACGCGGCCGCTGCTGGTGATGCAGGTGAGCCTGCACCTGCTGTGGGTGACCGGCGCCGCGCTGGGTGGTCTGGTCGGCGAAGCGGTCCCGATCGAACGGCTGGTGGGGTTGGAGTTCGCGCTGACCGCACTGTTCATCGTGCTCGGCATCGACGCCTACCGTCAGCGCCCGGACCCGGTCACTGCGATGGTCGCGGCACTGTCGGCGGTTGTGGCGTGGCTGCTGGTGCCCGGTCAGCTGCTGGTGTGCGCGTTTGCGGCGTTCACGGCGGCCTCGCTGGTGCGGATGCGGTTCACCCGGGGTGGCCGACGTGCCTGACAACCGATACATCGCGGTACTGGTGCTGGTCAGTGCCGCGGTCACCTGGGCACTTCGGGCGCTGCCCTTCGCCGCGTTGGCGCCGCTGCGCAACAGCCGGGTGGTTCGCTACCTGAGCGTCCACATGCCCGTCGGCGTCATGGTCATGCTGGCGATCTACACGCTACGCACCGTGGCGGGCGACACGGTGCGCCAGCTGATCTGGCTGTCCGTCGCGGTCGCGGTCACCGCCGGGCTGCACCTGTGGCGCGGCCGGGCCCTGCTCAGCATCCTCATCGGCACCTGTTGCTATGTCACGTTGATGTCGCTGTGGGCGTGAGAGCTATGGCGTGGGCTGAAGGTAGGCCACCAGCGCGTTGGTGAGGCCGCGCCGGGCCACGTCGAGGTCGGCGTAGGAACCGAGCTGACGCTCGGACACCAGGCCGCGCATCGCGCCCGGGATGAGCGCCGCGACCTCACGCACCCGGTCCGGGTCGACGTCCAGATCCGCGAACGCGTCGGCGCAGATCTGCAACCAGGACTGGCCCCACGAGAACAGTTCGGCCGCGGTGCGCGGGTACAGCCGCTCCAACTCGGCGTGATCACGGGGCAGCGCAGCGCGCAGATTTTCGATCGCACGCGAATCCGGTTCGGCCAGGCCGTCGTACAACGTGTCGATGATGCCGGCGACCCGGTCGCGCAACGGCGCAGCCTGGTCGATCGTGGTGAACACGTCGGCGCGGCGTTCGGCCGTGCGGTGCAGCACCGCGGCCCAGAACCCGTCGGCGTCGCCGAACTGGTACTGCACCGCGCCCCAGGTGGCGCCGATGTCCTTGGCGATGCGGTTGGCCGACACCGAGGCGGGGTCGCCGGATGCCAGCGCTCGCAGCGCCGCCTCGAGCATGTTCTCGCGGGTCGCCAGCCCTCGACGATTGGGTCGCCGCACCGACGCCGCCACCTGGCTCATGCTGGCAGGATAGCCGGTCGATCGTCGTTTCGTAGAACCCACTATGGTTTTTTCATTGACTGCTCTATCATTCTCCCGACGTCGATCCGAAGGGATAGTTGATGGCGAGACCGCCCCTGTCGATGAAGCCGACCGGATGGTTTCAGGTCGCCTGGTCGGACGAGATCAACGTCGGTGACGTCCACACGATGAAGTACTTCGACCAGGAGATGGTCGCCTGGCGTGCCGAATCCGGGCAGCTGACGGTGATGAACGCCTACTGCGAGCATCTGGGCGCCCACCTCGGCTACGGCGGAACCGTCAAAGGTGAAGTGCTGCAATGCCCGTTCCACGGCTGGCAGTGGAACCAACAGGGCCGCAACGTGTGCATTCCCTACGAAGACCGCCCCAACCGGGGCCGGCGCATCACCACCTACCCGGTGGTCGAGCGCAACGAATCGGTCTACCTCTGGCACGACATCGAGAACCGCGCACCGTTCTTCGATGCGCCCGACGTGTTCGCCAGCTTCGGTGACGGGACCTCCGCGGCGGACTATTACCCGCAGCAGCGGCTGTTCCGGCAGGGCCTGGAGATGCATCCGCAGTACGTGCTGGAGAACGGGGTCGACTTCGCGCACTTCAAGTACGTGCACAACACCCCGATCGTGCCGGTGTTCACCCGCCACGACTTCGACGAACCGGTGTCCTATGTCGACTTCACCATCACCTTCGAAGGCGACGACGGCCAGAAGATCGAAGATGTCAACAGCGGGGTCGAAGCGATCAACGGCGGTCTGGGCATCGCGGTGACCAAGAGTTGGGGGATGGTGGACAACCGCACCATCTCGGCGATCACCCCGGTCGACGAGTCGACCTCCGACGTGCGCTTCATGGTCTACATCGGCCGGCCCGCCGAGCAGTCGGGCCGCGACCCGGTGCGGGCCGAGGCCAAGGCCCGGGAATTCGGTGACGAGGTGATCCGCCAGTTCGCGCAGGACATCCACATCTGGGCGCACCAGCGCTATTCCGACCCGCCCGCCCTGGCGAGCTCAGAACAAAAGGGTTTCACCGCCATTCGGCAGTGGGCGATGAAGTTCTACCCCGACGGCAAGGGCGGAAGCGCCGCCGAGTTGGCCGCCAGATCGCAATGACCGCACAGGAAGGGCGCTCATGACCGAGACGACAGACACCACCACAAAGACCGGCACGATCAGAGTGTTCCAGGTGGCCACGGGCAACGTCGGCTCCGAGATGATCAAGCGCATCGCCACCCAGCCCGACCTCGAACTCGTCGGGGTGCACTGCTATTCGCCGGAGAAGGTCGGCCGGGATGCGGGCGAACTCGCCGGCATCGCGCCCAACGGCGTCACCGCCACCGGCACGATCGACGAGATCATCGCCGCCAAACCCGACGTGCTGACCTTTCACGGAGTGTTCCCCGACGAGGATCTGTACGTGCGGATCCTCGAAGCCGGCATCGACATCGTCACCACCGCCGACTGGATCACCGGATGGCACCGCGACACCAATCATCCGCACCCGTCGGGCAAGCCCGTCACCCAACTGCTGCAGGAGGCCTGCGAGAAGGGTGGCGCCACCTTCTACGGGACCGGGATGAACCCGGGGGTGAACCAGATCCTCGGTGTGGTGTGCTCGGCGGACGTCGCCGACATCGAGAACGTCACGACCATCGAATCGGTCGACGTGTCGTGCCATCACTCCAAGGACACCTGGATCGAGGTCGGCTACGGGCAGCCCGTGGATGATCCGGAGATCCCGGGCAAGCTCGAGAAGTACACCCGCGTGTTCGCCGACAGTGTGCTGATGATGGCCGACTGCTTCGGCCTCACGCTCGACGAGGTGAAGTTCAGCTACGAACTGGGCGCCTGCACCAAGGACGTCGACCTGGGCTGGTACCAGCTGCCGAAGGGGTCGCTGGGCGGCAACTACATTCGCTACCAGGGCATGGTCGACGGGGTTCCGCGGGTGGAGACCCACCTGGAGTGGCAGATGACGCCGCACACCGACCCGAGCTGGGACATCAAGGGCTGCTACATCACTCAGATCAAGGGTGATCCGAACATCTACAACAAGCACATGATCTTCCCCAAGCCCGGCGTCGACCTGTCCGATCCGGCGAGCTTCGCGTCGATCGGCATGACGGTGACCGGCATGCCCGCGCTGAACGCGATCAAGTCGGTGGTGGCCGCTCCGCCCGGCATCATCACCAGCGCGGACCTGCCACTGCGGGGATTCGCGGGCCGCTTCAAGCTCTGACGGGTCCGGTGGATTTTCTGTCCCCACGGTGCTCGAGCCGAAATCGACACCAGGGCGGTGATCACGTCGGCATCAGCTGACTTTCGCAGCCACCATGTCGATCTCGCTTCGAGGGCGCGGGAGAACGTGGATGCAGCGGGTCAGTCGACGCGAAGAGTGAGTCTCTCCAACCGTCGCACCAGCAGGCTGGGTAGCCAGCGGCTGGGTCCATCGGCCTCGAGCCGGCGCGTGTTCGCCAGCAGGTGCTCGAGCACGATTCTGGCCTCCATGCGGGCCAGTGCCGCGCCGACGCAGAAGTGGACGCCCTTGCCGAACACGATGTGGCCCTTGCTGTTCGGTCGGTCCAGGCGGAACTCGTCCGGCGACGCGAAGTGCGCCGGATCCCGGTTGGCCGCGCCCCACAACAGGATCAACCGTGACCCTTCGGCCAGCTCGTGCCCGGCCAGCACGCAGTCGCGCAGCACATGGCGGTAATGACCCCGAAACGGCGGCTCGAATCGCAGTGTCTCCTCGAGGAACACCGGTATGAGGCTGTAGTCGTCCCGAAGTCGATGCTGCAGCTCGGGTCGGGTGGCGAGGAGCGCCGTTGCCGAGCCGATCAGCGATGCAGTCGATTCCCCGCCCGCGCCGAACAGCGTGATCATCATCATCTGCGCTGTCATCACGTCCAATTCGCCTTCGGCGCAGTCGCGCGCCAGCGCGCCCATCAGGGTGTCCTGCGGGTGTGCCGCCTGCGCGTCGAACTTCTCTGCTACGTACTGCGCCAACTGCATCGCCGCCGCGCCCGCGCCGGCGAGCTGCTCCTGGCTGACCAGGCCCTCGAGAAGTTGGGTACTGGCGTAACCCCATTCGGCCAACTGCTCGGCGTCCTCGTCGGGCACCCCGAGCAGGCGGCACACCACCAGCATGGGCAGCCGGTTGGCGATCGCCGACATCCATTCGACGTGACCGTCGCTCACCTGCTCAGCCCACAGCCGCTCGGTGGCGGCGGCGACGAACGACTCGAGGGTGCGGATCCGCTTGGCCGCCAGCTGCGGAACCAGCTTCCTGCGATGCAGCGCATGGGCGGGGTCGTCGGCGATGGCCAGAACCTGGGACGGGCCGCCGAGGTCGTCCATCGGGAACGTGCCGACGGTGCCGTCCGATTGATACACCATGGTGCCGGTCAGGTTGGACGAGAAGTCCTGCGGGCGTGCCACCGCGTCGGTGACCGCATCCCAACCACAGACCGCGTAGAAGCCGGAATCGCCGATCTGGTGCACCGGCGCGGTGGCCAGCATCCGGGCATAGAGCGGATACGGGTCCTGGAGGAACTCATCGGCGAACAACGCCAGGCCGAGGTCGGTCTCGTGCACGGTCACGAGTCCAGGCTCCGGCGTCGCGGCGCCACGCGTCAACGGCCCGGACGAAGTCGACAACCGCTTGCACCTGTGGCGACGGAGTGCCGTCTCAGCTCAGCCTCCGGAGCAGGCCCGAGGGTAAGACTGATTGTATGTTGTGTCTCATATTGAGATCCATGACCGGACCATTCTCGACGAGGTGACCGATGGCGAACGATTGGCTGGTGGGGGACCGCCACGGTGCGGCCGCGGAGCGGATCTATGCCGCGGCCACCGCGCTCATCGCCCGCGACGGCCTCGAGGGCTTCGACATGGCCGAGTTGCAGGCGAGGGTGCACTGTTCGCGCGCCACGCTCTACCGCCATGTCGGCGGCAAGGCGCAGATCCGCGACGCGGTGCTGACCCGCGAGGCCGAACGCATCGTCGACGCGGTGCGCGCCGCGGTGCGGGGGCTCGAGGGCAGCGAGCGCACCGTCACCGCCGTCGTCACCGCGCTCGGACACATCCGGGCCGATCCGCTCGGACGGGCCCTGCTGCACTCGATGCGCGGCGCCTCGGAGCTGCAGTGGGTGAGCCGTTCGCCGATCCCGCCGACGCTGGCCGCCGAGCTCACCGGTATCACCGACCGCGACGACGAAGCGGCCCAGTGGATCGTGCGGATCGTGCTGGCATTGCTGTTCTGGCCCGTCGACGATCCAGGTGCCGAACGCGCGATGATCGAACGCTTCCTCGGCACCGTCCCCGAGCGTTGAGACTGCATCCAGCGCGGGCCCCACTCGCACTTTGCCGCGCTGGCTGCAGTCTGAACGCATGGGACTTGCGTGCGAACTGCGGGCTGAGTCAGCCGGCGCCCTTGCCGTTGTCGACGCGGTAGACCGCCCCGTGGATCGCCGCGGCGTCGTCACTGGCCAGGAACGCGATGGTCTTGGCCACATCGGTGGTGTCCATGAAGCCGCGCGGCGAGGCGATGCGCATGATCAGGTCCCAGTCCGCGTTCTCCGGCGCCTGGAACTCCGTGGTCTGCGCGGTCGGCATCCCGCCGGGGCAGATGGCGTTGACGCGCAGCCGGTCCTTGGTGAACTCGATGGCCAGTGCGCGGGTCAACCCGACCAGCCCGTGTTTGGCCGCGCAGTAGCCCGCCGAATACACCTCGCCTTCGACCCCGGCGATCGACGAGACATTGACGATGTTGCCGCCGCTGTCCAGCAGATGCGGCAGCGCGGCGCGGCACAGGTAGAACGGCCCGGTGAGATTGACCGCCAGATCACGTTCCCAGTCGTCGTCGGTCATCGTGGCCGAATGCCGCATCTGGTGGAATCCGGCCACGTTGGCCAGCACGTCGAGACGCCCGAAGTGCGCAACGCAGTCGGCGACGGCGTCGGCACATGCCTGCGGAGAGGTGATGTCCACCGAGGCGAACCTGCCACCCGGGACGTCGGCGAACACCTCGGCCATCCGCTCGGCATCCCGGGCGATCCCGAACACCTGGGCGCCCCGCTCGGCGAACAACCGCGCTGTCGCTGCACCCAGTCCCGCTGACGCGCCGGTGACCAGCGCGACCTTCCCGCTCAATTGACCCATGCCCACGACCTTCTCACGAGGCGGTGGGTGATCAGACGGCGGCACGCGCCCTCACCGAGCGTGCGGCTTTCAGACGGCGGCGCGCGGGGTCACCGGCGGCACCGCCGCCAACAGCTCGCGGGTGTACTGCTCCTCGGGTGAGGCGAACAACTCGGCCGCAGGCCGGTATTCGACGGCCGCGCCGTCACGCATCACCAGCACGTCGTGGCTCACCTGGCGGATCACCGCCAGATCGTGACCGATGAACAGGTAGCTCAGACCCAGCTCGCGCTGCAGACGCGCCAGCAGCTCCAGCACCCGGGCCTGCACCGACACGTCGAGCGATGCGGTGGCCTCGTCGAGGATCAGCAATTCGGGTTCGGCGGCCAGCGCCCGGGCGATGCTGACCCGCTGGCGCTGACCGCCCGACAGCTCGTGCGGATAGCGCTGCGCGAACTCCGTGGGCAACCCCACCAGCTCCAGCAGCTCGGCGACTCGTTCCGTCCGGGCTGCCTTGCCGTCCACCAGATCGTGTACCGACAGCGGTTCGGCGATCGACGTGGCCACCCGCGCACGCGGATTCAGCGACGAGAACGGATCCTGGAACACCAGCCCGATCCGGCGGCGCAACGCCCGGGCCGCAGATCCCTTGGCGCCGAACACGTCCGTGCCGTCGAGTGTGGCGGTCCCGCCGTCGGTTCGGGCCAACCCGGTCAACGCCGCCGCGACCGTCGACTTGCCCGAACCGGATTCCCCGACCAGCCCCAGCGTGGCCCCCCGGCGCACGGTGAACGACACGTCGCGCACCGCGTGCACCGTCGACCGGCCCACCGGAGTGGACACCGTGAACCGCACATCCAGGCCCTCGACGGTCAACAGCTCGTCGGTGCCCGTCACCTCCGGCGGACCCTGCGCATCCAGCACCGGCCTGGCGGCCAGCAGATCACGGGTGTAGTCGTCACGCGGGGAGTCGAACACCGTCAGGATCGGCGCCTGCTCGACCGTCCGGCCGGCCCGCAGCACCGTCACGTCATCGGCGACCTGTCCGATCACACCCAGGTCGTGGCTGATCCACACCACCGCGGTGCCGAAGTCGCGTTGCAGATCGCGCACCAGCTCGATGATCTGGGCCTGGGTGGTGACATCCAGCGCGGTGGTGGGTTCGTCGGCGATCAACAGCTCCGGATCACACGCCAGCGCGATCGCGATCATCGCGCGTTGTTTCTGCCCGCCGGACAGTTGATGCGGATAGGCGTGCAGGCGGGTCGCCGGATCGGGCAACCCGACCGCCTCCAGCAGTTCGGTCGCCCGCTGGGTCGCCTCACGCCGGGTCATGTCGCGGTGCGTCTGCAGCGATTCGGTGATCTGACGCTCCAGCGTGAGCAGCGGGTTCAGCGACGTGCCGGGGTCCTGGAACACGAATCCGATTCGGGCGCCGTGCACCCGGCGCAGCACCTTCGGTGGCGCGCCGACGAGCTGTACGGGAGAGGAACCACCGGTCACCGTCGACGACCCCGACACGCGGGCGCCGGGTGCGTCGAGCAGCCCGGTGGCGGCCAGCACCGTCATCGACTTGCCGGATCCGGATTCGCCGACGATGCCGACGGTGTGCTCACGCTGCACCGCGAAGGACACCTGCTCGACGATCGTGCGACCGCCGATGCGCACCCCGAGGTCGGCCACCTCGAGCACCGCGGCTTCGCTCATCGCTCCCTCCTGCGCGCCTCGACGGTGGTGCGTTGCTTGGGGTCGAGGACGTCCCGCAATCCGTCACCGAACAGGTTGAACGCCAACACGATCACGAAGATCGCGGCGCCGGGGAACACCGCCATCCACCACGCCATCGTCACGAATCCCTGGGAGTCGAAGATCATCCGGCCCAGCGACGGCTGCGGCGGCTGGATACCTAGGCCGAGAAAGGACAGCGCCGCTTCGGACAGGATCGCGAACGCCAGCGACAGCGAGGTCTGCACGATCAGCGGCCCGGAGATGTTCGGCAGGATGTGGCGCCGCAGGATGTAGCTGTCACCGGTGCCCATCGCCTGCGACATCCGCACATAGGGTTCGGTGCGCACCCCCAGCGTGCTGGCCCGGGCGACGCGGGCGAAGATCGGGGTGTAGACGATGCCGATGGCCAGGATCGTCGTCGTCACCCCCGGGCCCAGGATCGCCACCACAGCCAGCGCCAGCAGCAGCACCGGGAACGCGAACATCACGTCGACCACGCGCATCAGCACCGTGTCCAGCCAGCCGCCGCGGTAGCCGGCCAGCACCCCGATCGCGACCCCGACCACCAACGCCAGCGCGACACTCGTCACCGCGATCCGCATCGAGGCCTGCACCGCGACCAGCACCCGGGACAACACGTCGCGGCCCAGTTCGTCGGTGCCCAGCCAATGGGTGAGGCTGGGCGCCTGCAGCGCGTTGGGCACGTCGACGTCGTTGATGCCGTACGGCGCGAGAGCCTGCGCGAACACGGCGACCACCGCGACGGCGGCCAGCACGAGCGCGCTGACCAACGTGACGGGGTTGCGCGCCAACAGTTTCCACGACGAGATGCGGGTATCGTCTCGAGTCGTCATGCCAGCCGGATCCTCGGGTCCACGACCGCATAGAGCACGTCGACGACCAGGTTGATCAACAGGAACAGGGCCGCGATGAGCAGCACCGCGCCCTGGATCAGCGGGTAGTCACGGGCGGCGACGGCGTTGAACACCAACCGGCCCAGCCCCGGCCAGGCGAACACCACCTCCACGACGATCACCCCGCTCAGGATCGTGGCGAGCTGGATGCCGGTGATCGTCAGAATCGGCACCAGCGCGTTGCGGACGGTGTGGCGGAACGTCACCACCCGCGGAGACAGACCCTTCGACCGGGCGGTGCGCACATAGCCCATCGATGCGACCTCCAGCACCGCCGAACGCACGTAGCGCGTCATGATCGCCCCGGCCACCAGACCGACCGTCAGAGCGGGCAGCACGATGTGGCGCAGCCAGCCCACCGGGTCGTCGAAGAGGGACCGATACCCGGAGGTGGGCAGCCAGCCCAGCGTCGTCGAGAACAGCGCGACCAGCAGGATGGCCATCCAGAAGTCCGGCACCGACACCCCGAACTGGCTGCTGATCCGGATCACCGCGTCGCTGGCCCGCCCCTCGCGCAGTGCCGAGTAGATGCCGGCCGGCAACGCGATCAGCAGCGCGATCACCATGCCGGCCAGCCCGAGCGACAACGTGGCGGGCAGACGCTCCATCAACGTCACGGTCACCGGATCGCCGTTGCGGAAGCTGACCCCGAGATCACCGGTGGCCGCCGAGCCGACGAACCCGAAGAACTGCGAGACGATCGGCCGGTCCAGACCGCTGGCCGACCGCAACGCCTCATAGGCCTCCGGGGTGTAGCGGGTGCCCAGCGCGATGCGGACCGGGTCACCGGGGACCAGATGAACCAGCGCGAACACCACCACCGCGACCCCGAGCAGCACCACCGCCGAATACGCCAGCCGGCGCACGACGAACCGCGCGATGGGGTGAGTCAGCACCGTGGGAGCGGCCATGTCAGGCGTCACCGTCCTGGGCCCAGTGCGCGTCACGGAACCGCACCGCGCCATCCCGGCGCGCCTGATAGCCCTCCAGCGCAGGATTCCACGCCTGAATCACCGACGGGTTGTAGAGGAAGATGTAACTGACCTGGTCGGCGATCATCGTCGCCGCACGGCGGTAGTCGTCGAAGCGGGCCTGTCGGTCGGTCTCCACCCGGCCCGCGTCCAGCAGCCGGTCGACCTCGGGATCGGAGAACTTCTGCGCGTTGCTGGTGCCGTCGGTGTGGTGCTGGGCGTAGTAGAAGTCATCCGGGTCGATGTTGCCCAGCCAGCCCATCATCAACATGTCGAAGTTGCCTTTGTTCTGCTCGTCGAGCCAGGTCGCGAAGTCGACGGTGCGGATGTTCACCGTGATGCCCAGCGGCGCGAGGTTGTCGGCGACGATCTGCGCGGCCGTCACCGTCTCCGGATAATCGGTGGTGACCAGCATGTCGAGGTTGCCCGGGCTCACGCCGGCCTCGTCGAGCAGTTCACGCGCCTTGTCCAGACCGCCCTCGCCGTAGCGGTCGTACGGCACGTACCACGGGTTGCCCTCCGGGATCGCGAGCTGGTTCTTCGCGGCGGTGCCGTAGCTGGTGGCCTGCACGATGGCGTCGCGGTCGATCGCGTAGGCGATCGCCTGGCGCACCCGCACGTCGTTCCAGGGTTCGCGCGCCTCGTTGAGGGCCAGATACCAGTAGTCGTTGCTCGGCTCCACGGCCAGCGTGAGCGACTCGTCGTTGCGCAGCTGCTGCACGCGTTGCGGGGGCACCGAGTCCGTCCAGTCGATCTCGCCGGCCTGCAACGCCGACAGCGCGGTCGAGGGCTCGGAGATGAAGCGGAACCGCACCCCCGAGATGTCCGGCGCGCCGTCCCAGTAGTCCGGATTGGCCACCAACGTGATCGAGTCCCCGCTGCGCTGGTTGGCGAACGCGAACGGCCCGGTACCGACGGGATGGGTGGCGATCTCGCCGCTTTCGACGTTGCGGCGGGACACGATGGCCATGCCCTTGAAGCCGCCGAGATTGGTGAGCATGTTGGGCACCGGGCGGTCGACGCGGATCACCACCGTGGCGGGGTCGGGTGCCTCCACTGCGGTGACCGCACTGAACTTGTCGACGTTGGTGAGCTCTTCGTCGATGATCCGGTTGTAGGAGAACGCGACGTCCTCGGATGTGAGCGGGCTGCCGTCGTGAAACGTCACCCCGGGACGCAGGCGGAACGTCCACGTCAGCTCGTCGTCGCTGACCTCCCACGACTCGGCCAGCGCCGGGCGCATCTGCAGGTTCTCGTCGGGTTCGACCAGGGTGTCGAAGACGTTCTCGAGCACTTCGAACGAGAAGTAGGCCGATGTCTTGTGCGGATCGAGCTGATCGGGTTCACCGGCGATGGCCGCGATCACCCCGCCCTCGGCGCCGTCACCGAGATCCACCCGCTGGCCGGTCGAACAGCCGGTCAGCGCCACCACCAAGGCGAGCACGACGAGCGCGGTCGACGCCGCCGTTCTCGTCATGTGCATCACCCCGGGACTCGAGCCGCTGGGGGGCCTCTACCCAAACTCGCCTGGGCCCAACCCACGAGCTGCCACAAGCGACAAAGCCGTGACTTTGTCTACCCGCGACTGAAATACTTCGGTCAACCTGTCTTACCATGCGGCGGGGCGAAGGGAGACAACGTGAGGTTCCTGCGCGCGGCGGCCGCCGCCGCCATGGGTGTCGGTGTCGCGATGGGTGTCGCGGTGGGGGCTCCGCCGTCCGCCCAGGCCGCCAACGTCATGGAAGGCGTCTACAACTACATGCCGTCCGACGGGCAGCCCGGGACGTGGACGATCTATCCGTCCTGCGTGCCGGTGGTCGGCGACCTGCGTGAACCGCTGTATCTGCCGGTCGGCTGCCGGCTGCACGTCGGGCCGTCCAACGGTTTGGTCGGCGGTGACGCCCGGCTGACCGGGGGAGTGTGGAGCTTCACGACACCGGTGGCCAAGGGCATGAAATGCCCGGACGGCACCTGGGCGCCCACCATCGAGACCTTCAAGTTCGACGACGTCACCATGTCGGGTACCCGCAGCGTCACCCACAACGCGGTGTGCGGGCTGCAGCCCGGCATCATCAATACGAACTTCACGCTGTCGTTCAAGGAACCGCTGCCGATCCCGGTCGACCGGTACCCGCTGTACTGCGAGCCCGGCGGGCTGCGCCGCTGCTTCTAGGAAAGCGGCCGCTGCCGCGCAGATGCGGCAAGGCCGTCGACGTCACCGGACCGGGGATCACCGACCGGTGGGGAGTGACCTGTGCCGACCTGGGTGCCTCGGTCCTGGCCCCGGACGGATCGCTGGTGTCGGTGTTCGGCGACACGTTCTCCGGCGACACCGTCGGTCGGGGGGACTGGCGCTCACCGGTCGTGCTGATCGGTCGCGGTGACGCCGACCACCAGATCGTCTACCACCGTGCGGGGGGACCCGACCCCGACTATGCGCGTCAGCTGTGGCACTACCGTCACGACCACACCGCCGCCCGCCGGCGACGCGGTATCAGCACCGTCATCCCGTCGGACCTGCTGACCGTCGGGGACTCGATGTATCTGCACGCCATCGTCAACCGCGGGCTGGGCAACGTCGCGTGGACGGAGATCTGGCGCTCCGACGACGACGGCGCGACGTGGCGAGACCTCGGCAGCGAGGCCCGCTTCGCGGCCGACCTGCATCACGGTCACGCCCAGTGCTGGAGCTGGGACCACCAACCGGGACCGGACGGCGGCTGGGTATATGTGGCCGCCACCGGTTTTCAGCGCGACAAGGGCATCATCCTGATGCGGGTGCGGCCCCGACACGTCGGATCGCGGCGGCACTATCGAAGTTGGGGGTTCACCGACGGGCGGTGGGGGTGGGGGAGCCGGGCCACCCCGATCACGCCGCCAGGTGAGAAGTGGGGTGAGCTGACGCTGCGTCGGCTGGCCTCGGGCCACTGGATCCTGGGTGGATTCCTGGCCTCGGAGTACGCACTGGGCTACCGCGTCATCGACTCCCCGCTGGCGAACATGCACAGCACCGCTATCCAGAAGCCGGTGATCGGCTGCGGATGGCAGGACGAGGACCACGCCGGCGGCCGGGTGGCCCAGCTCTACGGCGGCTACGTGTTGCCCGGCTCGAGGGTGGGCGTCGAAGCCGGCGTCGGTCTGATGGTGTCGCAGTGGCACACCGCCAACGGATGGCCCTATCGGACAATGCAATTCAGGGTGACGTTGGACGACACGCCGGCCGCGGCCGCACCGTGAGAACCGTCGACTTGGGCCGGAATCGTTCCCGCCGCGCGGGCCGGGCCTAGGGTATTGGCTGTGCGCACCGATTCTGACGCCAAACGCGTGGTCATCTGGGGAACCGGGTTCGTCGGCAAGATGGTGATCGCCGAGGTGCTCGAGCACCCCGGGTTCGAACTGGTCGGCGTCGGCGTCAGCGACCCCGCCAAAGTGGGACGCGACATCGGCGACATCTGTGGACTGTCCTCCGACGTCGGGATCGCTGCCACCGACGACGTCGACGCGCTGATCGACCTGAAACCCGACGCGCTGGTGCACTACGGTCCAACCGCCGCGCACGCCGACGCCAACATCGATCTGATCACCCGGTTCCTGCGGGCCGGCATCGACGTGTGCTCCACCGCGATGACCCCGTGGATCTGGCCGACCATGCACCTGAATCCGCCCAATTGGATCGAACCGATCACGGTGGCCTGCGAACTCGGCGAGGCGTCGTGTTTCACCACCGGCATCGACCCAGGTTTCGCCAACGACCTGTTCCCGATGACTCTGATGGGATTGTGCTCCGAGGTCCGCACCGTGCGCGCCTCCGAGCTACTGGACTACACCCACTACACCGGAGACTACGACCGGGAGATGGGCATCGGGCGACCGCCGGAGTACCGGGCGATGCTCGAGAACCCCGATATCCTCGTGTTCGCCTGGGGTGCAACAGTTCCCATGATCGCCCACGCCGCCGGGATCATGCTCGACGACATCACCACCACCTGGGAGAAGTGGGTCACCCCCACAGAGCGCAAGACCGCGAAAGGCGTCATCGCGGCCGGCAACGTCGCCGCTGTCCGCTTCACCGTCAACGGTGTCTACCGCGGCGAGACCCGCATCCAACTCGAGCACGTCAACCGCATCGGCAACGACGCCGCCCCGGATTGGCCGTCGGGCAACCAGAACGACGTCTACCGTGTCGACATCGAAGGGACGCCGAGCATCTCCCAGGAGACCGCGTTCCGGTTCACCGATGGTTCCGGACGTGACGCCGCGGCAGCGGGCTGCCTGGCGACCGGGCTGCGCGCCCTCAATGCGGTGCCGGCCGTCAACGATCTGTCACCCGGGTGGGTCACCGCGCTCGATCTGCCGCTGATCCCGGGCAAAGGCACGATTCGCTAGGCACGATTCGCTAGGTGCGATCCGCTAGGTGCGTGGCCGCTTGACCAGCACCACGTGCGCCAGCGGGATGCGGACCTGTTCGGGTGCCGCGCCCATCCGCTCGCTGATGCCGGACTCGAGCCGGTCGAACAACGCGCCGACCCGCCGTTCGTCCGTGTCCTCCGGCAGAGCCGTCAGCAGTGCCGGGAACACCGCCGCACGGGCGAACGCCGCCCACCGCGTGCCGAACGCGGCGGCGTTGCCGTCGGCCCGATAGCGCTCCCAGAACCGGTCCTCGGCGTCGAACACCTCCAGATGCTCGATCTCCAGCCGCTCGAACCGGCCCGACGGTGCGAACGGGGCCGTGAAGTCGACCTCCCGGCGCGACACCGTCGGGATGCACATGCCGGCCAGCTCGTCGGCGGTGATGACGTCGTCGCCGGCCAACTCCTCGAGCGCGTCGTCGATCGCGCGCAACAGGGGCCGAAACCCGACCTCGTCGTCGTCGCCGACGGCCATGGTCATCACCACCAGGCGTCCCCCCGGCCCCAACTCGCGCCCGCGGAACGCGATGAACTCATGCCAGTCGTGGGCGGCCTGCCGCGCGAACGCGGCCTGCACCTGTGAGTCGGTGCAGTCGGAGATGTGCACGTGGCCGTCGATCTCGGCCGGTGTCCGGCTCAACCACTGGATCGCCCACGCACTCCAACCCAGATGCACGCTGTTGGAAGGCATGATCTGGCCGTAGAACGACCGCCCCACCGCTGACGCGAACGTCGCCGGGTCCTTGCGCAGGTAGGTGTCCGGGTCCTCCTCGATGGTGCGGAACATCGCGGTGAAATCGTTGTCCGGAATGTCGGTGTGCGCCACCAGCACCGAGTGTTCGGCGCTGGTGCGGCTGCGCAGCACCTTGATTGCGGCGCCGAGCGGCAGCAGCGAATTGTGGCCGGTGCCGGCGCCGTAGTCGGCGAGCACGATCGGTTGCGGGGCAGTCGGCAGCGGAACCTGCGCGGCGGCCCGTTCGAACACGGCGATCGCGGGGGCAAGACCGGCGGCCTGCAATCGCGAGGACGCGGTGTAGGTCTCGCTGTCCATGGGTTGAGGCCGCACGACGATGCTGGATTCAGGCATCGCGACCTCCGAACAGCTCTGCGTGGTATCCCTCTCTTTCGCACGGTAGTCCTCACGTCGCGACCGCGCCGCAGAAGCGCGGTCGTGACAGACTTCGCTCATGACGGGACGGGTCGGTCCACGCGTCGCGCTGGCCGGTGCAATTCTCGCGCTGGTCACCGGGGTTGTCGGTCTCGTCGTGTCAGTGCTTCTGAACGTGTTCGTCTTCGACGAGTTCGACGCCTACGGTGAGGTGCCCATCCCCGGATCCGCGCGGCTGCACTTGCCCGCCGGGGAGGCCACCATCAGCTTCCACACCGCGGTCCCCGGTGGTGTCAGCGGCGGATTTCCGGTGCCCGCGCTGCAACTGGGCATCACCCCGCCGGACGGCGCGCCCGATCCCGTCGTGACCGAGAGCGTGGGCACCACCACCTCGGTCAACAGCGACGTCCGCATCCGCCTGTGGACGGTGCAGATTGCCGAGGACGGCGTGTATGACGTCGCGGTGCGCGGCGAGGTCGCCGGCTACATCAACCCGCAGCTGGCCTTCGGCCGCGACGACTCGCCGTGGTGGCTGGTGTGGGCGTTCGGCGGGCTCATCGCCGCCGGTGTCGTGTCGTTGGTCCTGGCGATCCTGTGGCGGCTCCGGTCGCCGCGCGCAGTGCAGAACGTGGCGGCGCCGGTGAGTCTCGACGAGCCCACCTGGCCCGGACCGGTTCCGCCGCCGGTGCACAGCTACGAACCCACCGACACCGACGTGCGGCTCGAACAACTCAAGACGCTGGCCGCGCTGCGCGAGTCAGGTGCCCTCACCGATGCCGAGTTCGAGGCCGAGAAGCGTCGGATCCTCCGGAGCTGACGGACCGTGAGCGCGCGCTCGCGGTGCAGAGGGCTCAGAGCTGCTTGGCCAATCCCGCAGCTCAGCTGCTCAGGCCCAATAGGCAGCTCAGCTGCTCAGGCGCGATAGGCAGCTCAGCTGTTCAGGCGCGATAGGCAGCTCAGCTGCTCAGGCGCGATAGGCAGCTCAGCTGCCGCGGGCCACCCACTCGTCGTAGTGCACGATCTCGTCGCCGACGGTCGTGGTGTCGCCGTGGCCCGTGTAGACGACCGTCTCGCCGGGAAGCTTGCCCAGCCGACCCGAGATGGACTCGAGGATGGTCGGGAAATCCGAATAGGACCGGCCGGTCGCGCCCGGCCCACCCTGGAACAGCGTGTCACCGCTGAACACCGCGCCCAACTCCGGCGCGTGCCAGCAGACCGATCCGGGGGAGTGCCCGGGCGTGTGCAGAGCACGCAGCTCGGTACCCGCCACGCGCAGCGTGTCACCGTCGGCCACGGCGCGAAAGTCGCTGTCGGGATGGGTCATCCGCCACAGCACGTCGTCGGCCGGGTGCAGGAACACCGGCGCATCCAGGGCTTGCCCGAGCTGGGGGGCGACGGTCACGTGATCGTTGTGCCCGTGCGTGCACACGACGGCGACGACGTGGCGCCCGCCGACCGCTTCGATGATCGGTTCGGCGGTGTGCGCGGCGTCGAACACCACCACCTCGTTGTCGTCGCCGACGAGCCAGATGTTGTTGTCGACCTCCCAGCTGCCGCCGTCGAGTTCGAACGTTCCGCTGGTCACCAGCCGCGCGATGTTGCCCATGCCTACAGCACTACCACGGAGCGCAGCACTTCACCGGAGTGCATCTTGTGGAACGCGTCTTCGATCTGGTCGAGACCGATGCGCTCGGAGACGAACTTGTCCAGCGGGAAGCGGCCCTCGAGGAACAGGGTGATCAGCGTCGGGAAGTCCCGCTCGGGCAGGCAGTCGCCGTACCAGGACGACTTCAGCGATCCGCCGCGGCTGAAGAAGTCGACCAGCGGCATCTCCAGCGTCATGTCCGGCGTCGGCACCCCGACCAGCACCACGGTGCCGGCCAGGTCGCGGGCGTAGAACGCCTGCTTCCAGGTTTCGGGCCGCCCGACCGCGTCGATGACGACGTCGGCGCCGAAACCGTCGGTCAGATCCTGGATCGTGGCCACCGGATCGAGTTCACGGGCGTTGATCGTGTGGGTCGCACCGAACTGGCGGGCCCAGTCCAGCTTTCGGTTGTCCATGTCGACGGCGATGATCTTCTTCGCCCCGACCAGGCGTGCCCCGGCGATCGCCGCATCTCCCACGCCGCCGCAACCGATGACCGCCACGGTGTCGTCGCGGTTGACGGCGCCGGTGTTGATCGCCGCCCCGACGCCGGCCATCACACCGCAACCCAGCAGACCGGCCGCGGCCGGATCAGCGGCGGGGTCGACCTTCGTGCACTGACCCTCGTGCACGAGGGTCTTGTCGGCGAACGCGCCGATGCCCAGCGCGGGGGTCAGCGCGGTGCCGTCGGTCAGCGTCATCGGCTGCTCGGCGTTGAACGTGTCGAAACACAGGTGCGGGCGGCCCCGCTTGCACGCCCGGCACTGCCCGCACACCGCGCGCCAGTTCAGCACCACGAAATCACCCGGCTCGACGTTCGTCACGCCGACGCCGACCGACTCGACGGTGCCGGCAGCCTCATGGCCCAGCAGGAACGGGAACTCATCGTTGATTCCGCCGTCGCGGTAGGTCAGATCGGTGTGGCACACCCCGCACGCAGCGATGTCGACAACCACCTCACCGGGTCCCGGATCGGGGATGACGATGTCCACCACCTCGACCGGTTCTGACTTCTTCCGTGAGATCACACCGCGCACCGTCTGAGTCATGCCTACAACCTAATGGTTCGCCTCGGGGGCGACAGAGCGTGTGTCCCGGGCCTGTCCTGAACCGGGCAGATGGGGATAACCTGAACATCGATGCTGGTCGAACCGCAGATTGATCTGCTGACGGTCGCGCGCGCCGCGCACGAACGACGGGACTGGCGTGCCAGCTACGAGGCGTTCGACCGCGCCAGCGTGTACGCGCCCCTGCGCATCGACGACCTCGACGCCTTCTCGTTCGCCGCGTGGCGTCTCGGTCACGTGAAGGAGGCCAGCCGAGCCGCCGAGCGGGTGTTCGCCGAGCTCACCAGGACCGACCCCACCGCTGCGGCGATGAAGGCCACCGAGCTCGGGCTGGCCTGGCTGGTGCGCGGTGACCTCAACATCGGGCAGGGCTGGATGAACCGGGCCCGCCGGCTGCTCGCGGGCGCCGAGGAGGGGCCCGCACACGGTTACCTGGCCTACCTCGATGCCAACATCGCGGCGATGACATTGGATCTCGACACGCTCGACACGCATGTGCGCGCGCTGCGCGACCTCGCTGAGCGGTTGAACACGCCCGCCGTCACCGCGCTGGGTCTGATCATCGGCGGCATCGAGGCGATCCTCCACGCCCGCACCGCCGACGGCTACGCGCTGATCGACGAGGCGATTCTGCCGCTGGTGGCCGATGAAGTGCCGATCGAGTGGGCCGGCGACATCTACTGCATCGTGCTGCACCACTGCCACAAGCTGGCCGACCTGCCGCGGATGCGGTCGTGGACCCAGTCGATGGAGCAGTGGTGCGGGTTGTCGGGTTCGCTGCCCTACGGCGGGGTGTGTGATGTGCACCGTTTGCAGGTGCAGGTCCACACCGACGACTACCGCCTCCTCGAGCACCGGCTCGGCACTTCCAGCCGCACCCTCGCCGAGGTCAACTCCTGGGCCGCGGCAGAGGGGTACTACCAGCTGGGCGAGGTGCGCCGGCTGATGGGCGATCTGGACGGTGCGGCTCGGGCCTTCGAGCAGGCCAGAACGTTGGGCAAGGACCCGCAGCCCGGCGAAGCCCTGCTGGCCTGCCGGCGCGGGGACTCCGCGGCGGCGTGGACGGCGGTCCGACTGGCGTTGGCCGGTGCAGACCGGCTGGACCGGATGCGTTTGTTGCGTGCCGCGGTGGAGATCGCGCTCGGGCGCGACGCCGTCGACGAAGCCGAAACCTACTGCCGTGAACTCGAAACCGACGCTGCGGCATTCAAGACCCCGGGTTTTTTGGCCTGGGCGGCGCACGCCCGCGGCGCCGTGGCGGTGCGGCGGGGTCGTTTCGACGACGCGCTCGCCTCGCTCCAGGAGGCGCTGCGCGAATACCGGGTGCAGCAGTCCCGCTACGAGACCGCCGAAGTCTATGAGTGGATGGCGCTGGCGCGGCGCGGCCTCGGAGACACGCGCGCCTCCGCCGCCGACGCCGCCACCGCCGACGCGATCTACGCCGAACTGGGGGTCGAACCCGCCGGTATCTGCGGCATCCCCACACCCGGCGGGCTCACCCGCCGTGAGCTCGAGGTCCTGGCCTGCGTTGCGCAGGGCGCGACCAACCGGCAGGCCGCCCAGCAGCTCTACCTGTCGGAGAAGACCGTCGGCCGCCATCTGGCCAACATCTACGCCAAGATCGGGGTCTCGTCGCGGACTGCCGCGGCGGCCTGGGCGCATGCCAACGACGTGCTGTAGCAAGGGGCCGGCCTGCATGGTTTGCACCACGGGCGCGCACACGATCTGCATCGTGTACTCGATGCCGGGGCACGCATCGGCGTCTTAGCGTCAACGCCATGACCACAGTTCAGGAAACACCGATGACCGATACGACCGAGGAGTTCGCCGAGCGCGTCGTCGGCGCGATCGACGCCGCGAGCGTGGCGATCCTGCTGTCGATCGGACACCAGACCCACTTGTTCGACACGCTCGCCGGGCTGCCGCCGGCCAGCAGCATCCAGATCGCCGACGCCGCCGGGCTCGACGAGCGCTACGTGCGGGAATGGTTGGGTGGCGTGGTGGCGGCGCAGATCGTCGACTACGACCCGGCATCGCAGACCTACTCGCTGCCCCGGCAGCGCGCCGCGGTGCTGACCCGCTCGGCCGGGCCGGACAACCTGGCTCGGGTGGCCCAGTTCATCCCGCTGCTCGGCGAGGTCGAGCAGAAGATCATCGGCTGCTTCCGGCACGGCGGTGGTCTGTCCTACCACGAGTACCCGCGCTTTCATTCGCTGATGGCCGAAGAGAGTGGCGAGGTCTTCGACGCCGCGCTGGTCGACGGGATCCTGCCGATGGCCGACGGGCTGCCCGACCGGTTGCGCGCGGGTGTGGACGTCGCCGACGTCGGGTGCGGCAGCGGCCACGCCGTCAACGTGATGGCGCAGGCCTTCCCGGACAGCCGGTTCGTCGGGATCGACTTCTCGGAGGAGGGGCTGGCTGCCGGCGTCGCCGAAGCCGGCCGCCTCGGGTTGACCAACGCGACGTTCCGCGCCGCCGACGTCGCGCGCCTCGAGGACACCGACGCGTTCGACGTCATCACCGCGTTCGACTCCATCCACGATCAGGCGCACCCTGCCACCGTGCTGGCCAACATCCACCGCGCGCTGCGCCCGGGTGGGGTGTTCCTGATGGTCGACATCAAGGCCTCCAGCCATCTGGAGGACAACGTCGGGGTGCCGTTCGCGTCCTACCTCTACACCGTCTCGACGATGCACTGCATGAGCGTGTCGCTCGGCCTGGACGGCGACGGCCTGGGCACGTGCTGGGGCCGGGAGCTGGCCACCACCATGCTGAGTGACGCCGGCTTCACCGACGTGCAGGTGCGCGAGATCGAGTCCGACCCGATCAACTTCTACTACGTCGCCAGAAAGTGACGCAGCCGCACCAGCATCGGGTCAATCGGAATTGCTGACCTCGGCGGCTTTCGATCACGGTTGTCCGGCCCGTACGGTCGAAGGTATGGATCTGCAGACGCTTGCTATGGAATGGACGGAGACCAACCAGCACTGGCTTGTCGAGGTGCCGATCCGGATCGGGGCATACCTGATCGCCATCTTGATCGCCCGCTTCATCCTGCACCGGATGATCGACCGGGCCACCGGCCGCGGCGGCAAGGCCAAGAAGGTCAGCGGTGACGAGAACGCCCCCGCCAAGCCGGCGCTGCTGCGCGGCCTGCGCGACCGCGTGCCGTCGGGCGCGACCGGCCAGCAGGCCATCGAGCGCCGTCAGCAGCGCGCCCAGACCATCGGGTCGGTGCTCAAGTCGACGGTGTCGATCGTGCTGCTGGTGTGGGGCATCCTGGCGATCCTCAACGTCCTCGGCGTCAACATCGCGCCGTTCATCGCCTCGGCCGGGGTGGTCGGCCTGGCCATCGGCTTCGGCGCCCAGAACCTCGTGCGCGATTTCGTCACCGGGGTGTTCATGCTGCTGGAGGACCAGTACGGCGTCGGAGACATCGTCGATCTCGGCGAGGCCATCGGCGAGGTGCAGACGGTCGGCCTGCGGGTGACGACGTTGCGCGACATCGACGGCACCCTCTGGTACGTCCGCAACGGTGAGATCGCCCGCGTCGGCAACATGAGCCAGGAATACGCCGTGGCCCGCATCGAGGTGCCGGTGTCGCTGAGTGCCGATGTCGAGCGCGCCGAGCAGGTCGCCGTCGACGCGGCCACGGCCGCCATCGCGGAGGCGCCGCTGGCGGAGAAGGTGCTGGGCGAGCCCGAGATGCTCGGCGTGCAGGAGCTGTCGCCGGACCTGCTGACGCTGCGCATGACGCTGAAGACCCGCCCCGGTGCGCAGTGGTCGGTGCAGCGCCGGCTGCGGCGCGAGATCCTGCGCGCCTACGACGAGAACGGCATCGATCTGCCCTACCCGCACGGACGCATCCATGCGCTGGTCGGCGGGAAGACGAACGGGGACGCGAACTAAGCTCCTGGATCGATGGGAGCCCTCGACGTCCTGGCCGACTGGCCGGTACCGACCGCAGCCGCGGCTGTCGTGTCGACCGAGGGTGTGCTGGCCGACTGGGGCGACACCCGGCGCCGGTTCGCGCTGGCCTCGGTGACCAAGCCGCTGGTCGCGCGAGCGGCGCAGGTCGCCGTCGAGGAGGGGGCCGTCAGCCTCGACACCCCCGCGGGCCCACCCGGCTCGACGGTGCGCCACCTGCTGGCACATGCAGCCGGCTACGAGATGACCTCGGGCAAGGTGCTCGCCGAACCCGGCACCCGCCGCATCTACTCCAATCACGGCTTCACGGTGCTCGCCGAGGTGATGGAACGAGAGTCGACCATCCCGTTCGAGTCGTACCTGCGGGAGGCCGTGCTCGATCCGCTGGCGATGGCCGACACCGAGTTCGAGGGCGGGGCCGAGGCTGCCGGCTACGGGGCGTCCTCGACCGTCGCCGACCTGGCGGCTTTCGCCGGGGATCTGCTGGAGCCGGTGACGGTGTCGGAGCCGATGCACAGCGACGCGATCAGCGTTCAGTTTCCCGGGCTGAACGGGGTATTGCCCGGATTCGGCGTGCAGCGCCCCAACGACTGGGGGCTGGGCTTCGAGATCCGCGACGGCAAATCTCCGCACTGGACCGGGTCGGCCAACTCGGCGCGCACCTTCGGTCACTTCGGTCAGTCGGGGACGTTCTTGTGGGTCGATCCGGACGCCGGGGTGGCCCTGGTCGTGCTCACCGACCGACGCTTCGGGGAGTGGGCCCAGTCGGTGATGCCCGCGCTGTCTGATGAAGTTCTGAGAGAATTCAGGCGCGACTAGCGCAACACCCGTATCACGAGGCACAATGGTCTCGCAAGCAACACCAACAATTTCATCTCGCTGAGCGATCCATTGCCGTTCGGAAACCACCAGGTCGTTGGGGAAGACGTCCCTCGTGGAGCCGAAGGAGCAAGTAGATGCGTGCAGCGAATCAGTTCGCCGACGTGACGACGGGCGTGGTCTACATCCACGCGTCGCCCGCGGCGGTGTGCCCGCATGTCGAGTGGGCGTTGTCGTCGACCCTCAATTCGAGGGCGAACCTGAAGTGGACCCCGCAGCCGGCCATGCCGAGACAGCTGCGCGCCGTCACCAACTGGGTCGGGCCGGTCGGCACCGGTGCCCAGCTGGCGAATGCGCTGCGCTCCTGGTCGGTGCTGCGTTTCGAGGTCACCGAGGATCCCAGCCAGGGTGTCGACGGGCACCGCTGGTGCCACACCCCGCAACTGGGGCTGTGGAGCGGCGCGATGAGCGCCAACGGCGACGTCATGGTCGGCGAGATGCGCCTGCGTTCCCTGATGGCCGCCGGGGCCGACACGTTGGCCGCCGAGCTCGACTCGGTGCTCGGCACCGCGTGGGACGACGCACTGGAGGCCTACCGCGACGGCGGCGAGGGCGCCGAGGTCAGCTGGCTGAGCAGGGGTGTCGGCTAACCGGCCCGCGGTCGCAGGATCTTCAGCGCGGCGGGCACCGCGGACACCTCGACAGGCAGCGGGCAGACATACTCGCCGTCGGCGTATGCATTGATCCCGGGGCTGTCGACGGTGATGGTCCCCGCCCGCCGGGTGTGCACCTCGTCGAGGTCGACATGGGTGCCCTTGAACACCGTGGGAAACAGCCGGATCAGCCGCGTCCGTGACGCCGAGGCCACCATCGTCGCGTCGAGCAACCCGTCGCGCGGGTCGGCGTCGGGGCAGATCAACATGCCCCCGCCGTAGCTGCGGGTGTTACCGAACGCGGCGAGCGTCAACTCGGTGACGTAAGTGTCGCCGTCGAAGGTCAGCCGGAACGGCAGCAGCCGAAGCTGGGACAGTTCGGCCAGCATCGCCAGGTTGTAGCGCATCCGCCCGTGCGGCCAGGTCATCCGGTTGGTCCGGTCGGTGACCAGCGAGTCGAATCCCGCGGCCATCACGGTGCCGAACCAGCGAACCGTGCCGTCGCTGCCGGCGATGCGCCCGAGGTCGACGGTGTCGACCCAGCCGTCGACCACCACGTCGGCGGCCGCCTCTGGGTCGTTGACCGGCAGACCGAACGCGCGGGCGTGGTCGTTGCCGGTGCCGGCCGGCACGATCGCCAGCGGAACCTCGCTTTCCGCGAGCACCTGCAACGCGACCGACACGATGCCGTCGCCGCCGACGACCACCAGCGCGTCCATGTCGCGCTCGAGCGCGCCCTCCACGAGGCGCTGGGCATGGGTGGCGTCGGTGCCGGCGATGGCGACGACGTCGAGTCCACGGCGGTGCAGCTGGGTGATGGCACGCTCGGCGGCGTGCCGGGCGTTGCCGTGCCCCGACGCCGGGTTCGTCAGTACGGTGACGCGCCCGGTGCCGGTCACGGAATCAACTTGCCCGGGTTGAGGATTCCGGCCGGATCCAGGGTGGCCTTGACGGACCTGAGCAACTCGACTCCGAGGTCGCCGACCTCGTCGCGCATCCACGGGCGGTGATCGGCGCCCACCGCGTGGTGATGGGTGATCGTGCCGCCGTTGCGCACCATCGCCTCCGAGGCCGCGGCCTTGGCGGTGCGCCACTGCTCGATCGGGTTGCCGCGCTGCGCTGCCACGACGGTGAAGTAGAGCGAGGCGCCGGTCGGATACACATGCGAAATGTGGCACATCACCAGGGCCGGGGTGCCCGAATCGGCCAGGGCCGTGGTCAACGCCTCGGTGACCGCCGCCTTGAGCAGCGGCACGTTGGACCAGGTGGTTGCGGTCTCGAGGGTCTCGCACAGCGCCCCGGCAGCCAGCAGCGAGTCGCGCAGGTAGGGGGCGTTGAATCGGCCGTGCTCCCAGGCCCGCGCGGCGGCGTCACCGAGCGACGTCCCGCCCATCGCGGTGAGCAGATCCCGGGTCTCCTGGTGGCGGCTCGCGACATGGGCCTCGGTGCCCTCGAACACCGTGATGGCCAGGCACCCACCGGTGATCGTCTGCTGTTCACCGATGCTCTCGGTCGTGGCGAGGTTGACCCCCGTCTCGGCTTCGTCGGACAGCCGCAGCACCGTCGGACCGGCGCCGGTCTGCACGACCGCTCGCAGTGCGTCGGCGCCGGTGGCGAAATCCGGGAACGACCAGGCCTCGTGACGTGTTGTCTGCGGCACCGGGTGCACGCGCACCCGCACCCGGGTGATCACGCCGAAGGCGCCCTCGGAGCCGAGCAGCAGCTGACGCAGATCGGGGCCCGCAGCCGACGCGGGAGCGCGACCGAGGTCCAGGGTGCCCGCCGGGGTGATGGCGCGCAGCCCGCGGACCATGTCGTCGAAGCGCCCGTAGCCCGCGGAATCCTGCCCGGACGAGCGGGTGGCGGCGAAGCCACCGATGGTGGCGAAGCAGAAGCTCTGCGGGAAATGCCCGAGCGAGAATCCGCGCTCGCCCAGCAGTCGCTCGGCGTCCGGTCCGGTCACGCCGGCGCCCAGCTCGGCCTCCCAGGACACCTCGTCGAGCCACCACAGTCGGTCCAGCCGGCGCAGGTCCAGCGACACCACTGCCTTGAACCGCCCGCGCGTCGGGTCGAGACCGCCGACCACGGAGGTGCCGCCACCGAAGGGGACCACGCCGATGCTGCGGTCGGCGCACAACCGCAACACCGCGGCCACCTCGTCGTCGCTGCCGGGCAGCAGCACCGCGTCCGGGGCGTCCTGGACGCCGAAGTCGCGACGTCGCAGCAGGTCCAGCGTCGACTTGCCGCCTGCGCGCAGCAGCCGATCGTGATCGGCGACGGCGACATGCTCGGCTCCGAGGATCGCGGCGAAACTCTCCCGGTCGGAGGGTGACAGCGCCGACGGCCTCAGCCGCACCTGGTCGAGGCTCGGCGTGGCCATGTCAGTGGGTTGGATACCGAGCGCCTGCTCGAGCAGCGACCGGATTCCCGGGGACAGCGGCTTGGCGGCGGCGGGGTCACCCCAGCCGTTCCACAGCATGGGCGGATCGTTCGGTTGGGCGCTCGCGTCGGTCATGAGTTACAGTATTACAGATGGTGTCAATCCGTAAATCTCCGCAGAGTGTCGAGGCGCGGATCCTCGATGCCGCCGCGGCGTGCATTCTCGCCTACGGCGTGGAGCGGACCACCTTGACCGAGATCGCCCGGCGCGCCCGAGTCAGCCGGCCGACCATCTACCGTCGCTGGCCCGACATCCGGTGGGTCATCGCCGAGTTGCTGACCCTGCGGATTGCCGGGGTGCTCGACGCCGTGCCCGACGCCGGTGCCGGCCGGGAGGCGATGGTCGCGCGAGTGGTCGCGGTGGCTCAGCATCTCCGCGGCGACGACGTGGTCATGTCGGTCATCCACAACGCCCCCAACATCGCCATCACCTACATCACGAGCCGGCTGGGCACCAGCCAGCAGATCCTGGTCGACGCGCTGGCCGAGGCCATCAAGTCCGGCCAGAGCGAAGGCAGCATCCGCGCCGGCGACGCCCACCAGATGGCGGCCATGTGTCTGCTCATCACCCAGTCGACCATCCAGTCCGCGCAGATGGTCGCCGACCTGCTCGACGCGGACTCGCTCGACACCGAGCTGGCCCACTCACTGAACGGATACCTCAAACCGTGAGCGATGCAACAGCATTGAACAAGTCCCGACGCTCCGCCGAGCTCGCCGAGCTCGGTGACGGCAACAGCGTCGACATCCTGGTCATCGGCGGAGGCATCACCGGGGTCGGCATCGCGCTGGACGCGGCGACCCGCGGCCTGTCTGTCGTGCTGGTCGAGAAGCACGATCTGGCCTTCGGAACCAGCCGGTGGAGCTCCAAGTTGGTCCACGGCGGCTTGCGCTACCTGGCCACCGGCAACGTCGGAATCGCACGTCGTAGCGCGGTCGAACGACACATCCTGATGACCCGCAACGCGCCGCATCTGGTGCACGCGATGCCGCAGCTCGTTCCGCTGCTCCCCGAGATGAGTCGGGCCTCGCGCGCATTGGTGCGGGTCGGATTCGCCGCCGGGGACGGGCTGCGCAGGCTGGCGGGAACGCCGGCGGCGACGCTGCCCCGCTCACGAAGGGTCGACGCGCGGCGGGCCGTCGAACTCGCGCCGACGGTGCGCACCGACGGACTCGACGGTGCGCTGCTGGCCTACGACGGACAGCTCATCGACGACGCTCGCCTCGTCACCGCGGTGGCCCGCACCGCCGCCCAGAACAACGCCAAGATCCTCACCCGGGTGGCGGCCTCAGACGCCTCCGGCACCTCCGTCACGCTGACCGACACCGAGACCGGGGAATCGATGACCGTCGCCGCCCGAGCGGTGGTCAATGCGACCGGGGTGTGGGCGGGGGAGTTGGACCCTGCGCTGCGGCTGCGTCCCAGTCGTGGGACCCACCTGGTGTTCGACGCCGCCGCGTTCGGCAATCCTGTTGCTGCGCTGACGGTACCGATTCCCGGTGAGCTCAACCGGTTCGTGTTCGCGATGCCCGAGCAGCTGGACAGGGTGTATCTCGGGCTGACCGACGAGGACGCCCCCGGCCCGATTCCCGATGTGCCGGAGGCGACCCCGGACGAAATCTCGTTCCTTCTCGACACCGTCAACACGGCGCTGGCGCTGAGGTTGACGCCCGCGGATGTACTCGGCACCTACGCCGGGCTTCGGCCACTCATCGACACCGGTGCGGGCAACACCGCGGACGTGTCGCGCGACCACGCCGTGACAGAGTCCGAATCCGGGGTGCTCAGTGTCATCGGCGGCAAGCTCACCGGATACCGCTACATGGCCGAGGATGTCATCGACCGAGCAGTGCGACTGCGGTCGCTGACAGCGGGACCGTGCCGGACCCGCAACCTCCCATTGGTGGGGGCGCCGGCCAACCCGGTGGCGACCTTGCGGACGCCGGTCGGACTACCCGGTTCGCTGGTGGCGCGCTACGGCGCCGAGGCGCCCAATGTCATCGCCCGGGCGACCTGTCCGCGGCCCACCGACCCGGTGGCCGACGGAATCGACGTCATCCGTGCCGAATTCGAGTATGCGGTGACTCATGAGGGAGCCCTGAAGGTCGAGGACATCCTGGACCGGCGGACGCGGATCGGGCTGGTGTCCGAGGACCGTGCCCGCGCCGAAACCGCCGCGGCCGAGATGCTGGTCGAGACGGCGTAGGGGCCAACCGACGTCCCAGCGAGCGCGGTTCCTCGTCGCAGCCTCACGAATCCGGTCGTCGGGATCTAACTGGTGACGATCATCTCGCGTACCGCCGAGACGGTGTGCCGTTGCCAGAGGGCCTGAACGGGAACCTGGATCGCGGGGTGTAGATCGATCACCCGAACCCGTCCGTCCATCGCTGGGCCGGCTGCCGACGTGACGAATGCGATGGCGTCGGTGGTCAGGGGAGCGGCCACGGTCGCGGCTCCCTGGACGCGGCTGATGACGCAGTTGGGTTCGAACCCCGCCCGTCGGCACGCGCCGACCAGGAGGTCACTGTAGTAGGACGCGCCGGGCGGCGCCCACAGAACGATCTGCTCGTCGGCAAGTTCGTCGATCTCAACTCGCCGGCGGTGCGCAAGTCGATGGTCCCACGGAACGGCAAGGCGGACGCGGTGATAGCCGACCACCGCCCCAGCCAGGTCATCGGGGGGTACGACGCCGCGTCTGAGCCCCAACTGCACCGAGCCGTCGAGCACCGCTGAGGTCAGGTCCGCGGGGTAGAGCTGCCTGAGGGTGAAAGAACTATCGGGAAAGGCATCGATGGCGGGTTCCAGGATGGTGTACGCCTCGATGCCGCTGAGAGCCGGAGTGTGGCCGACGACGAACGTCTCAGCGGTGCTCGCTCCGATCTTCTCGACGTGTTCGGCGACGGTGCGTGCCGCAGCCAGCAGCACCCGGCCCTCGCTCAACAGCGTCTGACCCGCTCGGGTCAACGTCACCTGGCGACCCACCCGCGTGAAAAGTTCTGCGTTGAGGTCTTTTTCGAGTTGTCGGATCGAGCTGCTCAAAGCCTGCTGACTCAGGTGCAGTGCCGCGGCCGCCCGGGTGAACCCGCCGGATTCGGCGACGGCGATGAAGTGGCGCAGCCGACGCAGGTCAGGTTCGGGAGCCGTCATGCCCGCAGTCTATCCACAACCAAAAACTGTCGATAGCTCGGAAAGTACTGTTTTTGGTTTGTGGAAACGCTCTCTAGCGTGGACGCCATGACAACACTCAACGGAAAATCAGCGGTCGTCGCGGCCGGAGCGAAGAACCTCGGCGGTCTCGTCAGCACCCAGCTCGCGCGCCGCGGCGTCAACGTGGCGGTGCACTACAACAGCGCCGGCACCGAGGCTGACGCAGACCGGACGGTGCGGGCCGTCGAAGAGGCCGGCGCCCGGGCCATCAAGGTGCAAGGCGACCTCACCGTTCCAGGTAATGTTGCGAGACTGTTCGAGGCCGCAGCGGATGCGTTCGGCGGTGTGGACATCGCGGTCAACGCCGCCGGTAAGGTGCTGCGCAAGCCGATCGTGGAAACCACCGAAGCGGAATATGATTCGATGTTCGCGATCAACTCGAAGGCCGCGTACTTCTTCCTGCAGGAGGCCGGCAAGCGGCTCAACGACAACGGTTCGGTGATCACCGTGGTCACCTCACTGCTGGCCGCCTACACCGACGGGTACTCGACCTACGCCGGCGCCAAGTCGCCGGTCGAGCACTACACCCGGGCGGCCTCGAAGGAGTTCGGAGCTCGGGGAATCAACGTCAACAACGTCGCGCCCGGACCGATGGACACGCCCTTCTTCTACCCGCAGGAGACGCCCGAACGCGTCGAGTTCCACAAGTCCCAGGCGATGGACAATCGGCTGACCACGATCGAGGACATCGCGCCCCTCGTGGTGTTCCTGGCCGGTGAGGGGCACTGGATCAACGGGCAGACCATCCTGGCCAACGGCGGCTACACCACGCGTTAGACGAGACTCTGACGCAACGAACCGAGGTTCCCGGTTGTGATCCGTGCTGGATGCACAACCGGGAACCTCGGTTCGGCGAAAGAGCAGTGACTTACAGCGGGATGTTCTTGTGGCGGCCGCGCCGGGCGGGGGCCTCGGCAAGCGCCTGAGTCAGCTTCGACCGGGTGTGCGACGGATCGATCTTCTCGTCCACCACGCCGATCTCGATGGCCGAATCCACGCCGCCGGCGATCTTCTCGTGCTCGACCGCCAACGCCTCGTGCAGCGACTCGCGCTCGGCGGGGTCGGCGGCGGCCAGCTTCTTCTTGTGCAGGATGCCGACGGCTGCCTTGGCGCCCATGACGGCGACCTCGGCCTCGGGCCAGGCGAACACCTTGGTGGCGTTCAGCGAGCGGGAGTTCATCGCGATGTAGGCGCCGCCGTAGATCTTGCGGGTGACCAGCGTGACGCGCGGCACCGACGATTCGCCGAAGGCGTGCAGCAGTTTTGCGCCGCGCCGCACCACGCCGCCCCACTCCTGATCAACCCCGGGCAGGTATCCCGGCACGTCGACGATCACGACCAGCGGGATGCCGAACGCGTCACACAGCCGCACGAAGCGGGCGGACTTCTCGGCGCTCTCGGAGTTCAGACAGCCGCCCAGACGCAGCGGATTGTTGGCGATCACCCCGACGGTGCGGCCGGACAGCCGACCCAGGCCCACCACGATCGACGGCGCCCACTTGCCCTGGAATTCGTCGAACGGGACACCGTCGTCGAGCAGCGCCTCGATCAGCGGGTGCACATCGTAGGCGCGACGCGACGACTCGGGCAGCAACGCCTTGAGGTCGGTGTCCTCGGCCTCGGCCTTGCTGCGGTCGAAAATACCCTGCTGGCAGAACAATCCGACCAGACGACGGCCCCGCTCGTAGGCGTCGAGCTCGTCATCGGCGACGATGTGGCACACACCGGATTTCTTGTGGTGGGCATCGGGCCCACCGAGGGAGACCATGTCGACGTCCTCACCGGTCACGCTGCGCACCACGTCGGGGCCGGTGACGAACACCTTGCTGTCGGGCGCCATGACGATGACGTCGGTGAGGGCGGGGCCGTAGGCGGCACCGCCGGCCGCGAAGCCGACCACCACCGAGATCTGGGGGACGTAGCCCGAGGCGCGGATCATGGCCTCGAAGACCAGTCCCACGGCGTGCAGTGCCTTGACGCCCTCGGCGAGCCGCGCTCCGCCGGAATGCCAGATGCCGACGATCGGGCTCTGCTCCTCGATCGCCACGTCGTAGGCGTCGACGATGTGCTTGCAGCCCTCGACGCCCATGGCGCCGCCCATCACCGTGCCGTCGGTGCAGAACGCGATGGTGCGCACCCCGTTGACCGTGCCCGCGGCGGCCAGCACGCCCGAGCGGTCGCGCTCGTGCAGCAGCTCGACGGAACCGTCGTCGAAGAACGTGGACAGGCGCAGCAGCGGATCGCGGGGATCCAGCGATTCGTTCACTGCCTCGGGGCTCATCGTCGTCATGAAATCTCCTGCCGTATCAGTACTTACCGAAGGCGAGTGCGACGTTGTGCCCGCCGAATCCGAATGAGTTGTTGACCGCGTATTCGTAGTTGCCCGGCCGCGGCCCGCCTGCCACCACGTCCAGATCGATCTCCGGGTCGAGGTTCTTCAGGTTCAAAGTGGGAGGCACGACCCCGTCGCGCAGGGCCTGCACGGTCAGGATGGACTCGACCGCACCCACCGCGCCGACCGAGTGACCCAACGCGGACTTGGGGGCGTACACCGCCGGGCGGTGGCCCTTCATGGCGTTGTTGATCGCGTGTCCTTCCGCGACGTCACCGACGCTGGTGCCGGTGGCGTGGGCATTGATGTGGCCGATGTCGGTGGGCTGCAACCCCGCCAACTGCACCGCGCGGCTCATCGCGTAGCCGGCCCGTTCACCGTTGGGGTCGGGGGCGACCATGTGGAAACCGTCGGAGGTGACGCTGGCACCCATCAGCCGGGCGATGATCCGGGCGCCACGGGCCTTGGCGTGCTCTTCGGTCTCGATGACCATCAGCGCGCCGGCCTCACCGAAGACGAACCCGTCGCGATCCCGGTCGAACGGCCGGCAGGCCCCGGCGGGGTCGTCGTTGTTGGTCGACATCACGATGCGCATCTGGGCGAAGCCGGCGATCGGCACCGCCTCGATGCGCTGCTCGACGCCACCGCAGATCGCGATGTCTGCCTCGCCGAGCACGATGTTGCGCCAGGCCTGCGCGATACCTTCGGCGCCGGACGCGCAGGCCGAAACCGGTGTCACGACACCGGCTTTGGCCCCACGCTCCAGTCCCACGACCGCTGAGGGGCCGTTGGGCATGTACATCTGCACGGCCAGCGGAGACACGGCCTTCATGCCGCGCTCACGCATGCCGTCATAGGCGAACACCAGCGCCTCGGCGCCGCCGAGGCCCGTCCCGATCGACACCAGCAACCGCTCGGTGTCGACCTCGGGGTTGCCGGCGTTCTCCCAGACCCGTCGGCCCAGTATGGTCGACATCTTCTGCGGGTAGGACATCCGCCGGTTCTCGACCTTGGTCAGCTCGGAGTCGAAGTCCTCGAGCAGATGCCCGCCGATCTTGACCGGCAGCTCGAACTGCTCGACGAACGGATCCTCCAGACGTCGGATCCCGCTCTTGCCTTCCAACAGTGCGCTCCACGTCTCCTCGGCGGAGGTGGCCACACTGGTGGTCATTGCGATGCCGGTGACGACGACATCCGGCAAACCGTTGCCTGTTGTCGGCGAAGCCATACTGAGCCGCGCGTCCTTTCTTGCCTAGTCCCAGGCGAGTCCCGTCTTAGTAGCGACCGAACGCCAGAGCGACATTGTGTCCACCGAACCCGAACGAGTTGTTGATGGCATACGAGAAGTCGCCGTATCGAGGCTCACCCGCGACGACATCGAGATCGATGTCGGGGTCGGGCGTCTCGTAGTTCAGCGTCGGCGGGATGACCCCGTCACGCAGCGCCAGAATGGTCAACGTCGACTCCAGCGCACCCACCGCGCCGATGGAGTGGCCCAGCGCCGACTTCGGCGCATAGACCGCGGCGTGCTCGACGCCGGCGACCCGAATCGCGTTGGCCTCGGCAACGTCGCCGATCGAGGTGGCCGTGGCGTGGGCGTTGACGTGGTCGATGTCCTTGGCGGACAAGCCCGCCGTCTCCATCGCCCGCTTCATCGCCTGACCGGCCCGCATGCCGTCGCTGGCAGGCGCCACCATGTGGAAGGCATCGGAGGTGATGCCCGCACCCATCAACCGGGCCAGCGGCTTGGCGCCGCGGGCCTTGGCGTGCTCCTCGGTCTCGATGATCATCAGTGCGCCGGCCTCACCGAAGACGAACCCGTCCCGGTTCTTGTCGAACGGCCGCGACGCACCCGCCGGGTCCTCGTTGTTGGTCGACATCGCGCGCATCATCGAGAACGCCGCGATGGGCAGCGCCTCGATGCCGCCTTCGACACCGCCGCAGACCGCGAAGTCGGCGTCGCCCATGACGATCTGACGCCACGCGTGGGCGATCGCCTCCGACCCGGACGAGCACGCCGACACCGGGGTGATGACCCCGGCGCGGGCGCCCAACTCCAGGCCGGCGACGGCCGCGGCACCGTTCGG
Source organism: Mycobacterium sp. G7A2 (assembly GCF_041902445.1). Lineage (NCBI taxonomy): Bacteria > Bacillati > Actinomycetota > Actinomycetes > Mycobacteriales > Mycobacteriaceae > Mycobacterium > Mycobacterium sp. G7A2. The sequence continues at coordinate 2,425,554 of NZ_CP169251.1, forward strand.
CATGATCATCTGCACGGCCAGGGGCGACACCTTGCGGGGACCGCCCTCGTTCATCGCGTCATAGGTTTCGACGATCTTCTCGCCGCCACCCAGACCCGTGCCGATGACCACCGAGAACCGGTCGGGGTCGACCTCGGGCTTGCCCGCGGACTCCCACAGCCGGCCGGCCAGCAGCTTCGACATCCGCTGCACGTAGGACATGCGACGCATGTCCAGCCGGGTCATGTGGTCATCGACGTTGTCGACCAGGTGGCCGCCGATTCGCACCGGCAGGTCCCACTTCTCGACGAAGTCGTCGGTGAGAATGCGGATGCCGCTCTCGCCGGCCAGCAGACCCTTCCACGTGCTCTCGATGTCTGCGGCTAGGGCGGTGGTGGCCTCGACAGCGGTCACCACGACGCTCGGGAAACCGCCGTTAGCAGTGGAAGGTCTGGTCACGCGCGATCCGATTCGATCTGCGCCCGGATGGCCGCGGCGGCTTCGGGGTTCTCTTCCTCGAGCTTCTGGATGTAGGCGACCACGTCACCGACGGTGCGCAGACCGGCCAGGTCCTCGTCGGGGATCTTCACGCCGTACTTGTCCTCGGTCTGCACCGCGATCTCCACCATCGACAGCGAGTCGATGTCCAGATCGTCGACGAACGACTTCTCCGGGGTCACCTCGGAAGGCTCGATACCGGTGACCTCTTCGATGATCTCGGCGAGACCGGAGATGATTTCGTCCTGGCTGGCGGCCACAGTGGCTCCTTCTTGTTGGGTGTTGATACCTGTGTTGTTGCAGAATTTCTGACGTGCAGCTATGTACTTGTCAGCTGGCCGGATTGCGGAGGGCTTCCGCGAGTCCGTCCAGGTCAGCGGGGGATTTGATGGCGTGGTTCGCCACCCCCCGAAGTTCACGTTTGGCGATCCCGGACAGGGCGCCGGCCGGCGGGAACTCCACGACGGCAGACACGCCGCGCTCACGCAGCGTCTCGGTGCACAGGTCCCAGCGCACCGGGCGGGTCAGCTGGGCGACCAGCTTCGCCATCGCGTCCGCGGCCGACGACACCGGCCGTCCGTCGGCGTTGGACAGCAGCGTAACGCCGGGTTCGACCGGGTTGATCCGGTCGGCCACCGTTGTGTACCCGGGCAGCGCCGACGCCATGTACTGGGTGTGGAACGCGCCGGCGGTGGCCAGCTTGCGCACGCGGGCGCGTGCCGGGGGATCCTCGGCCAGCTTCTCCAGTGCTGCCAGTGCGCCCGCCGCCACGATCTGTCCGGCGGCGTTGCGGTTGGCCGGCACCAGGTCCAGGGCCTCGAGCCGGGCGAGCACCTCGGCTTCGTCGCCGCCGAGCAGCGCCGACATTCCGGTGGGCTCCAGCGCGCAGGCCTTGGCCATCTCGGCGCCGCGGGTGGCGGCCAGCGAGACGGCTTCATCGGCGGAGATGACTCCGGCAATGGCGTAGGCGGCGATCTCACCGACCGAATGTCCGGCGGCGATGATGTCCTCGTCACCGGTCAGCACGTCGCGCCGCGTCATCTCTTCGTGGGCCAGCAGGGTGGCGGCCACGACGAGCGGCTGGGTCACCGCGGTGTCGGTGATCTCCTCGGCGGTGGCAGTGGTGCCGAGGCGAGCGAGGTCCAGACCGCTGATCTCCGACCAGGCGGCCACACGCGACGCGGCGCCGGGCAGTTCGAGCCACTCGGCGAGCATGCCGGGGGTCTGCGAACCCTGTCCGGGCGCGAGGAGAGCAAGCACTGTCTGGGGCACGTCTTTAAGAGAACATTGTGAAGACGGTTTTGCGCCGTGTAAGAGATTATGAACCTTGTCTTAGGTTTTTGTAGATCTTGTACAAAAGCGCATGTGATGCGACGCCATCGACACTCGGCCGCAATCTGCTAAAGCTGCGTGCGGCCCTCAATTGTGACCGAGGCAACACTGCCGGTGAGCCCGGATCCGGTGGCAGGGGAGCCGGCGGGGTGGGCCTGGCGAGCCAACCGGGCCACCGTGGAGGCCACCCGCAACACATAGGCGTCACGCGGCACCGTCGGATCACGCCCGGTGAAATCGGCGATCCGCTTGAGGCGGTACCGCACCGTGTTGGGATGAACCACCAACCGGCGCGCGCAGGCCTCGATGGCGCCGCCGGAGTCCAGATAGGCGTCCAGGGTGTCCGTCAGCGCGGGTCCGGCATCGGAGAGCGGACGCATCACCTCGGCCTCCAGCGCCGCGGCCGCGGTGACATCGCCGAGCAGCGCCCGCTCGGGCAGCAGCTCACGCGCGGCGACCGGTCGCGGCGCCCCCGTCCAGCCCGCTACCGCGTTCATCCCCGCGATCGCCTCGGTGGCGCTGCGGTGCGCGGCGCCCAGCGTCGGTGCGGTCGGGCCGATCACCACCGGCTCGTCGGCGAACACCGTCATCAGGTCGGCGAGGAACCGGTCGGTCGGCGACAACCCGCCCGAGACGATGGCGACCAGCCACGTGCCGTGCACATCGGACAGCGCCGCCCGGCCATTGCGGTTCGCAACGGCGTGGACGTCCTCGCCGGCCACGTCGGCGCGGCCTGGCCGGGGCAGCCCCACGATCACCGTCGCCGGCGCGGTCGCGTCCCAGTTCAGCGCCGCAGCCTGGGACTGCAGCTCCGGCCCCACATCTCCGCGCACCACGGCGTCGACCAGGTTGGCCTCCATCCGGCTGTCCCAAGCGCCACGCGCCTCAGCCTGATCGGCATAGGCAGTGGCGGCCGCGAATGCCAAGTCGCGGCTGTAGCGCAGGATGCCCGCCGTCAGTGCCGTGAGCTGCTCCTCGGAGCGGGCCAGCAGCGGCACCACCTCCTCGAAGAACTCCATGGTGGTGCGCACCATCTCCACCGACTGGCGCAGCGCGATCCGTCGGCGCAGATCCTGCGGAACCACTTCGAACGCCTGGGCGGTGTAGCTGACGTCGCTCTGTGGGTCGCGCATCCACTCCACGAAGTTCATCACCGCGGTCTGCACCACCAACTGCACGCTCGCGCGCTGCGAGGCCTCCAGCTCGGCGAAGAACGGCAATCGCTCCTCGAGGGCGTGGACGGCCTCGGTGGCCAGCCGGCCGGAGTACTGCTTGAGGCGACGCAGCGCGGAGTCGGGCACCGTCTCGAGCACCTCGAGCGTGGATTTCGGCGGAACGTACCGATGGTTGTCGGTCATTCCTAAAAGCTACGCCCCTGTTCTGGCGGTAACCTCCAAGTCGCGGCCGGAGGTTGTGGCTACGCGACTCGCGACCGGATGTCGTCGCTACGCGACCCGCGGCCGGATGTCGTCGCTATGCGACCCGCGGCCGGATGTCGTCGCTACGCGACTCGCGGCCGGATGTCGTCGCTACGCGACCCGCGGCCGGATGTCGTCGCTACGCGACCCGCGGCCGGATGTCGTCGCTACGCGACTCCGGGGTCCGACGTCTGTTCCGGCGCCGCCATCACATCATCGATCTCGTACCGCTCGGCAGCCTTGACTGCCACGTCGATGTCGAGGTTCCCGTCCCGGGCCAGCCCCTCCAGCACGGCCACCGCGATCGACTCCGCGTCGGTGTTGAAGACCCGTCGCGCTGCCGGGCGGGTGTCGGAGAAACCGAACCCGTCGGTGCCCAGCGTCACGTAGGTCCCCGGTACCCACGGCCGGATCTGCTCCGGCACCGCGCGCATCCAGTCCGACACCGCAACCACCGGACCGGTGGCATCGGCGAGGGCCTTGGTCACGTAGGGGGTGCCCGCGGGACGCTCGGGGTGTCGCAGCCGTTCCTTCTCGATCGCCACGCCGTCGCGGTTGAGCTCGCCCCAGCTGGTCACCGACCACACGTTCGCGGCGACGTCCCAGTCCTCGGCCAGCAGCTCGGCGGCCCGCAGCGCGTCGGGCATCGACACCCCCGAGACCAGGATCTGGGCGGTGTGGCTCTTCTTCTCCGGCGCCGGCCGGTACAGGTAGATGCCGCGCAACAGCCCCTCGACGTCGAGCCCCTCCGGCTCGGCCGGCTGGGCGTAGGGCTCGTTGTAGATCGTCATGTAGAAGTAGACGTTCTCGGGGTTCTCCCCGTACATCCGGTGCAGGCCGCTCTCGATGATGTGCGCGATCTCGTAGGCGAACGCCGGGTCGTAGGCGACCACCGCCGGGTTGGTCGACGCCAGCAGCAGCGAATGCCCGTCGGCGTGCTGCAGGCCCTCACCGACCAGCGTGGTGCGACCGGCCGTCGCGCCGAGAACGAAGCCGCGCGCCATCTGGTCCGCCGCCGCCCACAGTCCGTCGCCGGTGCGCTGGAACCCGAACATCGAATAGAAGATGTAGATCGGGATCATCGGCTCGTTCTGGGTGGCATACGAGGTGCCCACCGCGGTGAACGACGCCGTCGAACCGGCCTCGTTGATGCCCTCGTGCAGGATCTGGCCCACTTCGCTCTCCTTGTAGGCGAGCATGAGCTCCGCATCGACGGCCGTGTACAGCTGACCGTTGCGGTTGTAGATCTTGAGGCTCGGGAACCACGAGTCCATGCCGAAGGTGCGCGCCTCGTCCGGGATGATCGGCACGATTCGCTTGCCGATCTCCTTGTCGCGCAACAACTCTTTGAAGGTGCGGACCGTGGCCATCGTGGTGGCCACCTCCTGCTTGCCCGACCCCTTCTTCAGGGCCTTGTAGGTGTCGGGGCCCGGCAGCGTCAGCGACTTGGTCTTGGTGCGGCGCTCGGGCACGAAACCGCCGAGCGCGCGGCGCCGGTCGAGCAGATAACGGATCTCCGGCGCTTCCGGCCCGGGGTGGTAGTACGGCGGCAGATACGGGTTGTCCTCGAGTTGCTCGTCGCTGACCGGGATGCGCTGGCTGTCGCGGAACTGCTTGAGATCCTCCAAAGCCAGCTTCTTCATCTGGTGGGTGGCGTTGCGGCCCTCGAAGTGCGAGCCCAGCTGGTAGCCCTTGATCGTCTTGGCCAGGATGACGGTGGGCTGCCCCTTGTGTTCCATCGCCGCGTGGTAGGCCGCATAGACCTTGCGGTAGTCGTGCCCGCCCCGTTTGAGATTCCAGATGTCCTGGTCGCTCATGTCCTGGACCAGCGCCTTGGTGCGCGGGTCACGGCCGAAGAAGTGGTCGCGCACGTACGCGCCGTCGTTGGCCTTGTAGGTCTGGTAGTCGCCGTCGGGGGTGGTGTTCATCAGGTTGACCAGCGCGCCGTCCTTGTCGGCGTGCAGCAACGCGTCCCACTCGCGGCCCCACACCACCTTGATGACGTTCCAGCCCGCGCCCCGGAAGAACGACTCCAGCTCCTGGATGATCTTGCCGTTGCCGCGCACCGGCCCGTCCAGGCGCTGCAGGTTGCAGTTGATCACGAACGTCAGGTTGTCCAGACCCTCGTTGGCCGCCACCTGGATCAGCCCGCGGCTCTCCGGCTCGTCCATCTCGCCGTCACCGAGGAAGGCCCACACATGCTGGTCGGTGGTGTCCTTGATGCCGCGATCATGCAGGTAGTGGTTGAACCGTGCCTGGTAGATCGCGTTCATGGGGCCCAGCCCCATCGACACCGTCGGGAACTCCCAGAAGTCCGGCATCAAACGCGGATGCGGGTAGGACGGCAGCCCGCCGCCGGCGTGGCTGTGCTCCTGGCGGAACCCGTCGAGTTGGTCTTCGGTCAGGCGCCCTTCCAGGAATGCGCGGGCGTAGATGCCCGGCGACGCGTGGCCCTGGATGAACACCTGGTCGCCGCCACCCTGATGGGCCTTGCCGCGGAAGAAGTGGTTGAAGCCCACCTCGTAGAGGGCCGCCGAGGACGCGTAGGTCGAAATATGGCCGCCGACACCCACTCCGGGGCGCTGCGCGCGGTGCACCATGATCGCGGCGTTCCACCGGATCCACGCGCGGTAGCGACGCTCCACGTCCTCGTCGCCGGGGAACCAGGGCTCCAGCTCGGTGGGGATGGTGTTGACGTAGTCGGTGGACGTCAACGCCGGAATGGCGACGCGCTGTTCACCCGCGCGTTCCAGCAGTCGCAACATCAGATAGCGCGCGCGGGCCGGACCGGACCGTTCGAGCAGGCCGTCGAAGGATTCCAGCCATTCGCCGGTCTCCTCGGGGTCGATGTCGGGCAGATACGACGCAACACCTTCGCGAATGACCCGAACGCGGTCGGGTTCTGCTGTGCTACTGGAGTTTTGAGCCAGGTCCTGGCGCACGAACTCGGTGGTCAACTTCCGCTCCTTGTTAGGCGGGGTACTTACGCATCGATCGGCGACGGGGTTTCCTCGCCTCTGCGGTGCGCGCGGACTCTATCCTTCTCCAATCCTGCCCCATCCGCACCGCCGGGTGTGGCCAGTGCGGCGAACAGACATATCGGCCGGGATCGCCGGGTCAACCCGCAGGCGAGACGGTAACGTCTGCAGACTGTGCTGATCGGTTGGCTGCGCACCCCTCGTGCACGGCTCGCCGCGCAGGTGACCGGCGCGCTCGCGGCGCTGGCGATGATCATCGTGGGGTGCACCAGCGTCACCGATGGCGAAGCGGGCGTCTCTGCCGGCGATGCGCCCGCGTACCGGGCGTCGGTGTCGGCATCCCTGGAGGAGTCCGCCGCCAGCTCCAGCGCCCGCGAGTCCGAACGCCAGTCGTCGGTGACCGCCGAGGCGGTCAAGTCGGTCTGCGAGTCGATGAGCTCCAGCAGCGCCGAGGCGATCGGCGCCGTCAACGTCTACGTCGACGCGTTCAACACCAATGCCGGTGACGTCGGCCCGACCGCCGCTTCGGCGATCGACGCGCTCAACGCCAGCGCCGACCTGGTGGTCAGCAGCATCTCCGGACCGTTGACCCCTGAGCTGCGCGACGCGCTGACCAGGTGGGTCGATGCCGCCCGGGCCGTGGCGACGGCGATCGCGGGCAATTACGGCGCGGAAGAGTTCAACGCCGCGATCGCCGAATTGAACGCTTCCAAGACCAGCGCGTTGGACCTTTGTGACGCCGCATATCGATGAAGTGTTCGGCCAGCGGCTTGCTGTGAGAGCACGGCGTGCGACGATAAGTAGAGAACATGGCGAACAACACACCGTGTCGAGTCGGCTGAAGGAGGATTGACCGTGGTGTCGGCGGGTGACCCCCCGAACTACGCCCGCAGTCTGGGCATCCAAAAAGATCAGGTTGTGCAGGAGTTGGGGTGGGACGAAGACACCGACGACGACATCCGAGCCGACATCGAGGAGGCGTCCGGCAGCGAACTGCTGGATGAGGACGCCGACGAAGTCATCGACGTGGTGCTGCTGTGGTGGCGCGACGGTGACGGCGACCTCGTCGACGCGCTGATGGACGCCATCACCCCGCTTGCCGACGACGGCGTCATCTGGGTGGCCACCCCCAAGACCGGCAAGCCCGGTCATGTGCTGCCCGCCGAGATCGCCGAGTCGGCTCCGACCGCGGGCCTGATGCAGACGTCGTCGGCAAACCTGGGGGACTGGATCGCGACCCGTCTGGTCCAGCCGAAGTCCAAGGCCGCCGGCCGGCACTAGTGCTCGCCGTCGGTGAGCAGGCCCCGGACTTCACGCTCAAGGACCAGAACAACCAGCCGGTGACGCTGTCGGGGTTCCGCGGCGAGCGCGCGGTGCTGCTGGTGTTCTTTCCGCTCGCGTTCACCGGCATCTGCCAGCGCGAACTCGACGACATCCAGGACCGGATCGGCGAGTTCGTCAACGACGACCTGGCCACACTGGCCGTGTCCGTCGGGCCGCCGCCCACCCACAAGGTGTGGGCCACTCAGCGCGGTTTCACCTTTCCCGTGCTCGCCGACTTCTGGCCCCATGGCGCGGTCAGCCAGGCCTACGGGGTGTTCAACGCCGATGCCGGTTATCCCAACCGCGGCACCATCGCCGTCGACCGGTCGGGGATCGTGCGCTTCGCCGACTGCAGACAGCCCGGCGAGGGCCGGGACGCGGCGGTGTGGGCGGCTGCGTTGGGTGCGCTTCAGGCCTGATCCGGCGCCGGGCGTGGCGGGCCGCTCGCTCGCCGGGAGTAACGATCGGCGGTGCTTGACCCTGGGGGGTACCGCGCTGCGCTGCTCGGCCCTGGCGGGGCGTACCGCGCCGCCGTGCTCGACCCGACGAGCGTGAACTCCTTGCGAAAGAACCGCCGACTTTTCGCACTCAGTTCACGCTCGACGCCCGATCAGGGACGGGTCGGGATTTCCCGTCGGGCACCTGCGCGTTGTAACCTGCCCTGCGATCGGGCGCGTAGCTCAGTGGTAGAGCTCTGGTTTTACACACCAGCGGTCGGCGGTTCGATACCGTCCGCGCCCACCAGGCCGCCTCAGTCGCCGTCGATGCTCGCGTCGTCGCGGGGAACCACCACGATCGGAATCTGGAGCACGCGCAGCATCTTCGCCGCGGTCGAGCCGAGGAAGATCCGCCGGCGTTGGGCCAGCCGACTGGACCCGACCATGATCAGGTCACCGTCATGCCATTCGAGCTTGTCGACGGCTGCCTCCACCGTCGGTCCGTCGACGACAGTCGATGTCACCGGAAACGACGCCGGAAGTACCGATTTCGCGGCCTCCAAGGTCGCGGTGGCATGGTCCAGCGCCTCCGCACGAATCGACTCGGCAGTGTCGTCGGTGCGACGGATCGCGTGCTGATCCAGCGCGACGAGCGACACCAGTCGCAGTGGGGTTCCCGCGGCCTGGCTGATCCGCACGGCGGTGTCGAGCAGGAGCCGGGCACCTGCCCGGGTACCGATCGCGCACGTCACCGACCGGACTCGCTCGACGTCGGAATGGCGGGTGCCCCGGGGCGCGACGGCCACCGGCACCGGCGACGAGTGCAGGAGGTCGTTGACCACCGACCCCAGGGAATAACCGCCGGCCAACCCTCCGCCGGCTCCGCCCACCACAATGGCGTCGGCCTCCAGCCGCACCGCCTCGGCGGCCAACCGCTCGGCGACGGCGTCATCGAACATGAGGTGCGTGGTGGTGCGAACACCATCCGGTACCAGGGCCAGCGCCTCGGCCAACCACTGTTTCGCCTGCTCGGCGAGCACATCCTGGTAGCCCGCGCTGAACGCGAGGTCGGGTTGCGCTCTGGTGGGTGGCAGCACCATGCAGATGTCCACCTCGGCGCCCAGGGTGCGGGCCAGCCGGACTGCCAGCGCGACGGCGTCGGCGCCCCCGGAGGTGGCGAGATAACCCACTAACAGCTTCATCAGGACCCGATCCTGTCGTCATGATCGATACCTGATTGTGTCCGAGCCGGGCGCGGCGCACCGGCGTTTCCGGCAGGCGCATCCGGTCCGCACGACGTTTCGTCTCGGCCTGCCTCCCAGGTCCGCCTGCGACCGCACAGGTTGGGCAAGTCGAGTCGGTGAAAGTCGATGCCCTCGCGGTCGCACCGCCGTTACGATCAGCGGGCACATCACCTCCTGAACAGGCGAGGTCCTCATGCAGATCGAGGCTCACGACCCTCATCACCGTCCTGAAGCAGACCTCCAGGACAAAGGGCTCTCTCACAACGCGGTCGGACTGTTCGGCGGTACTGTCCTGGGCATCTCCTCGGTCGCTCCGGCCTATGCCCTGACCGCCACGATCGGCATCCTGGTCGCCGAGGCAGGCACGAAGATGCCGGTGGTGATCATCGCCGGCTTCCTGCCGATGTTCTTCGCCGCGTACGCCTACCGCGAACTCAACAAGGTGGCGCCCGACTGCGGGACATCGTTCACCTGGACCACCAAGGCCTTCGGCCCCTACATCGGCTGGCTCGGCGGCTGGGCGGCCGTGCTGGCCACCGTCATCGTGTTGTCCAACCTGGCCGGGGTAGCGGTCCAGTTCTTCTATCAGTTCATCGGCGACCTGGCAGGCAGCGAGACCATCGCCGCGCTGTGGGAGAACAAGCCGATCAACGTGCTCACGTGCCTGGTGTTCCTGGCCATCGCCACCACGGTGGCCTACCGCGGCATCACCACCACTGAGCGGGTCCAGTTCATCCTCGTCGGATTCCAGATGGTGGTGCTGCTGGCATTCGGCATCGCCGCGCTGGCGAAATCCGGATCCTCGGACACCGGGATGTCGTTCAGCTTCGACTGGTTCAGTCCCGCGGGCCTGACGATGTCGGCGTTCATCGCGGGTCTGTCCGGGTCGATCTTCGCGTTCTGGGGCTGGGACACCGCACTCACCGTCAACGAGGAGTCCAAGGATTCCGACAAGACCCCGGGTCGCGCCGCGCTGCTCTGCGTGGTGTCGATTCTGTTGACGTACCTGCTGGTCGCGGTGGCGACACAGATGTACGCCGGCGTCGGCACCGACGGCGTGGGTCTGGGCAACCAGGAGATCGCCGACAACGTCTTCGGCGCGCTCGCCGAGCCCGTGCTCGGTGGGCCGCTGCACCTGTTCCTGTTCCTGGCCGTGGTCGCGTCCAGCGCGGCCAGCCTGATCACGACGTTCCTGCCGACATCTCGGACCATGCTGGCGATGGGGACCTACAAGGCGTTCCCGTCCCGGTTCGCCACCATCCACCCCCGGTTCCTGACGCCGTCCTTCGCGACGATCGCAGCGGGCGTCGGTGCAGCGGTGTTCTATTCGACCCTGACGTTCCTGTCCGAGAGCGTGCTCACCGACACCATCTACTCGCTCGGCATCATGATCTGCTTCTACTACGGGCTGACCGCGTTCGCCTGCATCTGGTACTTCCGGCACGAACTGTTCGCCGACGTGGGCAGTTTCGTGTTCAAGCTGCTCTTCCCGCTGCTCGGCGGGCTCGGTCTGCTCGGCGTTTTCCTCGTCACGTTGCGCGACAGCGCTTCTCCCGATTACGGCAGCGGCGCCAGCATCGGCGGCGTCGGCCTGGTGTTGATATTGGGGCTCGGGCTGATCCTGTCCGGCGTCGTGTTCATGCTGGTCCTGCGTGCACGCCAACCGGCGTTCTTCCGCGGTGAAACGCTACGCGTGGACACACCAGTTCGCGTCAAGGACACCCACTAGTTTCCCCATCTGCCTGCCGGTACCCATGCGCCGCGTCGTCGGTGGCGAGTTCTCGACGGCATCTCTGTCGGCGCATGCGCGTCGCCTGCTCGGCCGAGAGATCTCCACGGCGTCCCGTCAGTGCATGTGGGCCGCCCGATCGGGGCCGAGGTGCTCGGCTGTGCCGGTGTGGCAGGTCGCGCCCTCGGCCTTCGGCGTGGGCGCCACATCGATCGACGGGTTCTGGTCGAAGAACCCGGAAGGCTTGAGCCAGAACGACACCGTGTCGACGGGCATGATCGGCCATTCCTCGACCCTGGTGATGTGGTGGATGCCGAAGACGTACCAGAGGACGACGTCGGCGTTCTCGAGCGGTGCGTCGTCCTTGACCCACTCCGTCATGCCGGTGTCGACGGTGGACTGGGTCGGATACCTACCGCACGGCCAGCGCTCGTCGTCGTCGTGTCGCGTGACCCACAGCGTGTGGCCGATCACCGGCGCCCGAAGATACTGCGGCGTGGTGGGATCCATCAACGCCGGGAACGCCGCACCCGGAATCAGCTTGTAACCCACCTGGGTGCCGTGCCGGTTCACCTTGTCCGGGTTGACCACCTTCCAACCGCGCTGGGTGTTCCAGTCGAAATCGCGGGCACCGCTGGCCTCTGACGTGATCGGGGTGGACCTGGTGACCAGAGCCAGGCCGTGGGGGTTGTCCTCCGACACGGGCGGTGCGACCGAGTCGACCTCGACGACCGTGTTCGCCGACCCGTCGACGTCGAGATCCAGTCGCGCCACCAGGAAGTGCTGGTGGAACGGCGCGTAGGTGCGGTTGTCGACGACGGTGCCATACGGTGGCGCCGGCTCGCCCTCCGCGTACGGGGTCGTGACCATGATCCCGGTCGCACGCACCTCGCACTCGATGTTGCCGTCCTGGTAGAACCGCCAGTAGACGAGGTACTCGTAGTTCGCCACGGTCACGTGGCAGGAGACCACCATCCGTCGCTGACGGCGCACCTCGGCACCGGTCACCAGATCGACATGCTTCCAGAGCACCGCGTTGTCTTCTTCGTGCAGACAGATGGCGTTCTTGATCTCGTACGGTGCACCGGCGGTGTCGTGCAGCACCGCGTCGACGTAGCGGATCTCACCGAGGCAGTCGCAGCCCAGTTCCAGCGAGGTGGTCATGAAACCGAGCCCCCACTCGCCGATGTCGAAAGCGGTTCGGCGGTAATGATCGAACGTGGGGTCGCGGTAGGGGACCACCATCTCGGCCAGCGACATCCGGTAGGCGATGTCACGCCGCACCCCGTGATCGTCATAGGCGACCTGATAGATCACCGGACCCTCGCGATAGTTGAAACCCAGACGCATAGACCAGTTCTGCCAACGCAATTCGGTGCCGTCGACGGTGAACGACGTGCCTTCGGGCTGGGTGATGTGCAGCGGCTTGAGATCGGTGCGTTGTTGACCCGTCCACGGTCCCGGCACGTATTCGCCGTTCACCGCCGGCATTCCGACGTCGAACTCATCCTCGATCTCGAGGAGTTCGAGGGTGTTCATGTCGACGACGAGCTTCAAGCCGGAAACAGGGTGGGCGTAGGGGTTCCCGTCGGGCGACTCACGGACCCAGAGGTCGCACCAGCCCAGTCGGCGGTCGCGGTACCTCTCGGGCATCAGCGCTCTGCCGTAGGTCCAGACGTCGACGACGACCCGGCTCATGTCGGTGATACCGCGTTCACCGAGCTTCGCCACCACGTCCGGGTGAGTGCGCATGGCTTCGTCGACCTCGTGGAACTCGTCGACGGTGAAGTTCGGGGTGACGTCGGGAATGTGCTGGACCGAAAGGACGGTGCCGCCGGTGAGATCGACGGTGGCTTCGTAGGTCTTGTTGTCCGAGCGGTTCCACACCACTGCCAGCGCATGCCGTGGAACCGGGTCTCCGGTTCGCCACGCCAGCACGTCGTTCTTCGGTGGTTCCACCAGCTCGATCGACGCGAACCGGAAGGTGTCGCTGACATGCCCGTCCCGGCGGAGTATCTCCGCGGTGCGGCTGAACTCGTCCGCACTCAGAGGTTCCAAAGGGTGAGACGCCATGGGCCGACCGTCCTCTCAGAGGTGCCAACTCCACTCCGGCCGATGAGGGCACGACCAGCTGGTGGCTACGCGACGATACCTCCACGAGGCGGTCGCGGTGGCCGAAAAGAGTCCGGTGCCGGCGGGAGGGGACCCGGCTAGCAGCAGCCGGTGGCCTTGCGCTCAGCCAGATGCGCGTGGGCCGAGTTGTCGCCCGCCGCCACGGCGCCGAGGAACTCGTCGAGGTCGATTCGCCGCCCACCGACCCACGTGCCCGACACCTGCACGGAGTCGATGAGTTCGTCGGGCTGCACCGCCCACGGGTCGGCGCTGAGCTCCACGAAGTCGGCGAGCTTGCCCGGCGCGATCGACCCGACCAGATGATCCCGGCGCAGTGTGCGCGCGGCGTCGATGGTCTGGGCCCGCCAGGCCGCCTCCAACGAGATCGCCTGCTCTGCACAGTGCATCCCACCGTTGCGGGTCCGCCGGGTCACGGTGGTGGCGATGTTGGTCACCGGGGTGGGCGGGGACACCGACCCGTCGTTGTGCAGCGACACGCACGCCCCCGAGTCGACCGCGTCGGCGAACGCCTGCCAGCGGGCGCCGTGCGACGGGTCGAACATGGCGCCGTCGAGCAGATCACCCCAGTAGTAGTACTGAAACGGCGCCAGCGAGACGTGCACGCCTAGCCGCGCGGCCCGGTCGAAATGCGCCCGGGTACCCGCCCCGCAGTGCTCGAGGCGCCAGCGGTGATCGCTGCCGAGCAGGCCGTGGCGGTTCAGGGCGTCCTCGTAGGCGTCCAGCGCGAGATCCAGCGCCAGGTCACCGTTGGCGTGGAACGCCATCTGCCAGCCTTTCGGGGCGGCGTGGTCGAGGATCTCGTCGAGTTGGGCGCGGGAGTAGTTCATCGAGTGCGCTCCGCCCGCGGTGGCGGGATCGATGCCGGCGGTGCGGGTCGTCTCGGTGTCCAGGTAGGGAAACGAGATCGCGATGTTGCCGACCCACGGTGAGCCGTCGGTCCACAGCTTCACCCCGGCCTTGGTGAGCCACGGTTCGCCGGCGGTGAATGTGGCGGGCTCGGTGTAGGTGTCGGTGATCGACATCTCCCACATGCTGACCCGCAGCGGGCAGGACGGCGCCGCGGCCAGCGCCTCGTAGCCGGCGGCGAACTTGGGGTCGTAGGTCATGTCCGAGGCGGAGGTGTAGCCACCGCGAGACATCAGCGCGTAGTAGTGCGCCGCGGACACCAACGGGTCACCGAGCTGCGCCATCAGCGGCCCCACCACCGCGGTGACGACCGGCAGTTCGAAACCCTGGCCGTTGAGCGAGCCGTCGGCGTTGCGTCCGTAGTGCGCAGCGACCGGGTCGGCAGGCGGGTCGGTGTCCCAGCCGTGCAGCCTGATCATCGCCGAGTTGAAGTACACCCCGTGCCCGGAGTTGTCGGTCACCACCGTGACCCGGTCTCCGAAGATCGCGTCCAGCTCGTCGGCTTTCGGCGACGGGTGGCCGTGCAACAGCGCGTCGTAACCGGTGAACCACAACGGGGTGTCGGGGTCGGTGTCGGCCAGCGCCTCGCTGAACACCTTCTGCACATCCGCCCACCTGGGCGCATCCCACGGTGCGATCGACCGGGCGGGAGCCTGGGTGGCGACGCCACTGATCAGCGGATGGCCGTGCGGCTCCACGAATCCCGGGGCCAGTGCCGCAGCGCCGGTGTCGACGACGTCGGCCTCGGGCAGTGCGGCGCGGCAGTCGTCGAGGCTGCCGACGGCGACGATGCGGTCACCGGAGACGGCGACGGCCTGGGCCCGCGGCGCGTCCTCCTCCATCGTGATGACGGTGCCGGCGAGCAGGACAAGATCAGCCATGTGGTCAGTCTGTCACCCGGGGGGCGCGAAGAACTCCAAAGCGATGCCATCGGGGTCACGAAAACTGACCCCGGAGCCATAGTGCGCGTCGACGATCCCGCCGTGGGATACCCCGAGCGCATCGAGTCGTCCGGCCCAGGTCTGCAGTTCCGCGCGTGAGGCGCAGCCGAAGGCGACATGGTCGAGCCCGGCCCGGAATTCGGAGAACGTCTCGTCCGGGGCGGCCGTGGCGTGTTGGTGGATGCCGAACAGGGTGCCGTCGCCGAGCTGCCACACCACGTGGTGGAAGCCGGCGTCGGTGTCCTCGTCGAGCACCGGGTCGCTGTCGAACAGCGCCCGGTACCAGGGGGTGCTGACGGTCAGGTCGCGCACGGTGACCGCGACGTGTGCCAGTGCGGGGAAGCTCATCGCACCACTCTGCCCGACGAGGAGCCGACGCAAGGTTCGTTCAGGCGGAAACTGCCGCACCGGCCGGCACCGGCTGCCCAGATGGACGGGTCCGGGCTTGTGAGACGCTGCCGGGGTGCGTGCAGCAGGCGGGCGGACCCGCGCGGCGGGGATCGCCGCCGGTGTCCTGGCGGACGTCGTGTTCGGCGATCCGCGGCGAGGGCATCCGGTGGCGCTGTTCGGATCGGTGGCGGCGGCCCTGGAGCGGCACAGCTACCGTGACGCGCGCGGAGCCGGGGTGGTACACACGGTCGGGCTGCTCGCCGCGACGGGCGCGATCGGGTTCGTCGCGCAGGGCTCTCGACACGGGTTTCGTGAGTCGGCGGCCATCGCCGCGGCGACCTACGTCGCCGCCGGGGGAACGTCGTTGTGCCGCACCGGAGAACAAATGGTGGGTCTGCTGTCCGCCGGTGACGTCGACGGCGCCCGGGCGCTGCTGCCGTCGCTGTGCGGGCGCGACCCCGCGGTGCTCGACGCCGCCGGGTTGACCCGGGCGGCGCTGGAGTCGATCGCCGAGAACACCTCCGATGCTCAGGTCGGACCCCTGGTGTGGGCCGCGCTGGGTGGTGCGCCGGCGGTGCTGATGTACCGGGCGGTCAACACGCTCGACGCGATGATCGGCAACCGTTCGCCGCGCTACGCCCGATTCGGCTGGGCGGCGGCCCGGGCCGACGACCTGGCCAATCTGCTCGCGGCGCGGTTCACCGGGTTGTGCGTGGTGGCCTGCGCACCGGTGGTCGGCGGGTCGCCCGCGGCGGCGCTGCGGGCGTGGCGCCGGGACGCGCGCCGACATCCCAGCCCCAATGCCGGCGTCGCCGAGGCCTCGTTCGCGGGTGCACTCGGGGTGCGCCTCGGTGGGCCCACCCAGTACGCCCACGAGCTGGAGATCCGCCCCACCCTGGGCGACGGCCGCGTCCCCGAGGTGGCCGACCTGGACCGTGCGGTGCGGCTGTCGCGGGCGGTGCAGCTGCTGGCGGCGGCCGTGGCCGTCCTGTCGGTCAGCGTCGCCGGCCGTAGCGGTCGGCGAGTTTCTGCTCGGCGGTGAGTGGGGCAGCGTTCTGCTCCGTTGAGGCGTCCTGCGCGCGAGCCTGCGCTGCGGTCGCGGCCTCTCGTTCGGCGCGGCGCGCCTTCATCTCCGAATACACGAAGTAGCCGACGCCGATCGGGGCGATGATGCCGAACGCGATCCATTGGATGCCGTAGGACAGGAACGGGCCCGCATCGAGGTGCGGCAGCGGGATGACGCCCAGCCCGCCCGGCTGATCGGCCACCAGCTGCAGGTAGGAGCCGGCCAGCGGCACGCCGGTCAGCGTCGAGATCTGCTCGGTGTTGATCGAATACACCTGCTGGATGCCATCCGAGGTGAACGGGTCCTTGCCCGGCGCGACCCCCTCCGGGTCGCGCAGCCGGGCGGTGATCGTCACGGTCCCGGTGGGCGGCGCCTCGATGGTGGGCACCTGATTCCCGTTGACCGGTTCGACGTAGCCGCGGTCGACCAGCACCGTAGGGCCGCCGTCGACCGCGAACGGAACCAGCACCTCGAACGCCGGATCCCCTTCGACCTGCCGCAGCCGGGCCAGGACCTGGCTCTCCGGCAGATAGCGGCCGGTGGCGGTGACCTGCTGCCACTGCTCGTCGGGGGCGGCGGAATCCTGATCGGGGAGGACCGAGGTCAGCGACACCGGCTCGGCGTCCAGGGACCGCGAGATCTGAGCGTTCTCGCGCGAGGTCTGGGTGTTCTTGCCCAGCTGCCATGGCGCCAGCACGGTGAAACACAGATAGGCGAAGGCCAGCACCACGACGTAGAGCGCCAGCCACTGTGGCCGCAGCAAGAAGGCCCACCGGCGCATCAGCCCACCTGCTCGGCTTCGGACAGGTGCTCGTCGACCCAGCTGTGCAACCCCGGCAACGCCGCCTCGATGACCGCGAAGACCTCCTCGAAGTCGTCCTGGGTGCCGTAGTACGGGTCCTCGACGTCGGGGACGTGCGCACCCGAGCGGGGATCGAACGAGCGCAACATGCGCAGCCGCTCGGCGGGCACCCCCATCTGCTGCAACATCCGGAAGTGGTTGCGGCCCAGCGCCACGATCAGATCGGCGGCCAGGTGTCCGTCGTCGATCTGCGCGGCGCGGTGCGCGCTCGGATAGCCGTGCTCGCGCAGCACGTGCCCCGCCCGGCGGTCGGCCGGTTCACCCTCGTGCCAGTGCCCGGTGCCCGCGCTGCTGACCCGCACGGTCCCGTCCAGGCCGCGTTCGGAGAGCTGGTGGGCGAACATCTTCTCGGCCATCGGGCTGCGGCAGATGTTGCCCGAACAGATGAACGTGACGTGCAGCACCTCAGACACCGAGTACCCCACGCAGTTCGTCGACCGTGGCGACGTGGGCGACCGCGCCGCTGTCGGCGCCCCGGAAGTCCTCGGCGCCGTACCCCCACTCGACGACGATGGCACTGATGCCGTGCGCGGCCGCCCCCTCGACGTCGTGGCTGCGGTCGCCGATCATCAGAACCCGCTGCGGCAGCGGCGCCAACTGGGCCAGCGCGTGGGCGAGCACGTCCGCCTTGGCCGAGCGCACACCGTCGGTGCTGGCCCCGGCGATCACCTCGAACCAGCCGTCCAGGTCGAAATGCGCGAGGATGCGCTGCGCAGTCGGCTCGGCCTTCGACGTCGCGACCGCCAACCGCGCGCCGGCGGCCCGCAGATCGGCGAGCAGGTCGGCGATCCCGGGAAACGGCTTGTTCATCGCCCAGCCGCGGGCGGTGTAGTCCGCGCGATAGGCCGTGATCGCGGCGTCGACGTGCTCGCCGAGCCCCATCTCGCCCAGCGTGACGTGCATCGGGGGCCCGACGATCCGCGCGGCGAGGTCACCGTCGGGAACGGCCGCGCCGACGGTGTGCAGCGCGTGCCGGAAGCTGGCGACGATACCGTCGGCCGAATCGGTCAGTGTCCCGTCGAGGTCGAAGATCACCAGGTCGCCCGGTCCGACCCGGGTGCCTGCGCCAATGCTGCCCAGCGTGTCCGTCACGGCTCCATTGTCCCTGAACCGGCGGTCTGGTCCCCAATCGGTCAGCGGTGGGTGCCCGGAGCGGCTGGACCCGCACATTAGTGTCGTGATGTGGCAACTCGACTCGGCGACATCATCGACGTGCTCGACGCGGCCTATCCACCGCAGCTGGCCCAGAGCTGGGACTCGGTCGGCCTGGTGTGCGGGGATCCGTCGGAGAGCGTCACATCGGTGACCGTCGCCGTCGACGCGACCGCCGAGACGGTGGCCCGGGTGCCCGACGGCGGGCTGCTGCTCGCGCACCACCCGCTGCTGCTCCGCGGTGTGGACTCCGTGTCGGCCGACTCGGCCAAGGGTGCGCTGATCCACTCGATGATCCGCACCGGGCGGGCGTTGTTCACCGCCCACACCAACGCCGACAGCGCCGCGCCGGGGGTGTCGGACGCGCTGGCGTCGGCGCTCGGGCTGCGGGTGTGCGACGTGCTGGACCCGGCGCCGTCGAGCCCGGTGCTGGACAAGTGGGTGGTGTTCGTGCCCGCCGCCGACGCCGAGGCGGTGCGCTCGGCGATGTTCGCCGCCGGAGCCGGACACCTCGGTGACTATTCGCACTGCAGCTGGAGTGCGGTGGGCACCGGACAGTTCCTGCCGCACGACGGCGCCTCCCCGGCCATCGGGACGGTGGGCACCGTCGAGTACGTCGAGGAGCAGCGGGTCGAGATGGTGGCCCCGGCGTCGCGACGATCGGCGGTGCTGGCCGGGCTGCGCGCCGGTCACCCGTACGAGGAACCGGCGTTCGACATCCTGGCGCTGCAGAACCCCTCGGGCGAGGTCGGTCTGGGGCGCATCGCCGAACTGCCTGAGCCGGAACCGCTGTCGGCGTTCGTCGCTCGGGTGCGCAAGGCCTTGCCGTCGACCTCGTGGGGCGTGCGGGCCAGCGGAGATCCGGCGGCGGAGGTGTCGCGGGTGGCGGTGTGCGGCGGAGCCGGAGACTCGCTGCTGTCGGCCGTCGCCTCCGCGGGGGTGCAGGCCTACGTCACCGCCGACCTGCGCCACCATCCGGCCGACGAGCACCGGCGGGTGTCCGATGTCGCCCTGGTCGACGTCGCGCACTGGGCCAGCGAGTTCCCCTGGTGCGCGCAGGCGGCCGACCTGCTGCGCAGCCACTTCGGCGCGTCGCTACCGGTGACGGTGTGCGACGTGCGCACCGACCCATGGAATGTCGAGGAAAGCGGTACATGAAAGCGGAAGTGTCACAACAGCGGTCGCTGTTGGAGTTGGCCGAGTGCGACGCGGAGATCAGCCGGGTCGAGCACCGCGCCAAGAATCTGCCCGAGCAGACGGCCCTGGACAACGCGCAGGCTGTCCTGCGTGAGGCCACCGATCGGCTGGGCGCGGTGCAACTCGCCCTGGCCGACATCGACGCCCAGGTGGGAAAGTCCGAGACCGAGATCGACGGTGTGCGCCAACGTGAGGACCGCGACCGGGCACTGCTCAGCGGCGGCACGTTGGATGCCAAGCAGTTGACCGACCTGCAGCACGAGCTCGACACGTTGCAACGCCGACAGTCCAGCCTGGAGGACACGCTGCTGGAGGTGATGGAACGGCGCGAGGAGCTCGCCGCCGACCAGGAGCGTGAGCTGGCCGCCATCGATGACCTGCAGACGTCGCTGACCGACGCGCAACGTGCCTGCGACACCGCGCGCGCCGAGGTGGACCAGCGTCGGCATCAGCTGGTGTCCCGGCGCGACGAGCTCAGCGCCGGGATCGACGAGGCGCTGCTGTCGCTCTACGAACGCCAGCGGGCCCGCACCGGAGTCGGTGCCGGGGCCCTGCAAGGCCGCCGGTGCGGGGCGTGTCGCCTGGAGATCGACAAGGGTGAACTGGCGCGTATCGCGGCCGCCGCCGACGACGAGGTGCTGCGCTGCCCGGAGTGCTCGGCGATTCTGTTGCGGGTCAAGGGGTCCGGCTCGTGAGGGTCCGTGTGGAGGCCGACGGCGGCTCGCGGGGCAACCCGGGTCCGGCCGGTTACGGCGCGGTCGTGTGGGACGCCGACCGATCCGCGGTGCTGGCCGAGGCGAAATCAGCGATCGGGACGGCCACCAACAACGTTGCCGAATACCGGGGACTGATCGCCGGGCTGGAGGCAGCGGCGGGGCTGGGAGCCGACGAGGTCGACGTGTTCATGGACTCCAAGTTGATCGTCGAGCAGATGGCCGGCCGGTGGCGCGTCAAGCATCCCGACCTGGCCCCGCTGCACCGGCAAGCCGCACAGCTCGCGCGCGGTTTCGCCCGCGTCGGGTACTCCTGGATCCCGCGTGAGCGCAACAGCGACGCCGACCGCCTGGCCAACCAGGCGATGGACGCCGCGGCCGGCACCGAGGCCGACGACGATCCGCCCGCCGACACCGTGGCCGGCGATCCACCCGCCAACGCCGACGCCGAGGATGGTCCACCCGCCACCACCGAGGTGGTCACCAACCCGGCCGGATGGACCGGCGCCCAGGGCGCCCCGACTCGGTTGCTGCTGCTGCGTCACGGGCAGACCGACCTGTCGGTGCAGCGCCGCTACTCCGGGCGGGGCAACCCGGCCCTGACCGAACTGGGCAACCGCCAGGCCGATGCGGCGGCGCGCTACCTCGGCCAGCAGGGTGGGATCGACGCAGTGGTGTCCTCCCCGTTGCAGCGCGCCTACGACACAGCTGAGGCGTCGGCCAAGGCGCTCGGGCTCGACGTCACCGTCGACGACGACCTGATCGAGACCGACTTCGGAGACTGGGAAGGTCTGACCTTCCGGGAGGCCTCCGAGCGGGATCCGCAACTGCACGGGAAATGGCTGCGCGACACCGCGGTGCCGCCCCCGCAGGGGGAGAGCTTCGATGCCGTCGCCACTCGGGTGCGCGCCGCCCAGCGGCGCCTCGTCGAGCAGTACGCGGGCCGGACGGTGCTGGTGGTTTCGCATGTCACGCCGATCAAGACGCTGCTGCGCCTGGCCCTCGATGCCGGACCGGCGATGCTGTACCGGCTGCATCTGGATCTGGCGAGCCTGTCGATCGCGGAGTTCTACCCCGACGGCGCGGCGTCGGTGCGGCTGGTGAACCAGACCTCCTACTTGTGATCGGTGTGCAGATGCACGCGTTCGCCGTGCAGGCCGAACAGGGCGATCGCCTCCACCGCACCGTCGACAGCGCCGAACCAGTGCGGGGTCCACGTCGAGAACTCCACCGCCTCACCGGGTTCGATGGTGAAGTCGCGCTCGCCCAGCAGAAGTCTCAGCCGACCGGACAACACGTACATCCAGTCGTGACCTTCGTGCACCGGTAGTTCCGCCGGAGGCGTGCGCCGGCGCGCACTGATGCGAATCTTGTAGGCGTGCAGACCGCCGGCCGGACCGTCGCCGGTCAACGGCCAGAACGTGATCTGATTTCGAGTGTGCGCACCGCCGCGCACGCGGGGATCGTCGACCTCGGGTGCCCGCAGCAGTTCGTCGGCGCTGACCGACAGCGCGGATGCCAGGCGTGGCAGGTGATCCAGCGCCAGCCTGCGCTTCCCGGACTCCAGCCGGCTCAACGTGGAGACGTCGATCGCCGACCGGGTCGCGACGTCGTCCAGCGTCATCCCCCGCTGCAACCGCAACTGCCGCAGCCGCTGCCGGACCCGGGCGTCGACATCGTCATCGTTTGCCTGCATGGCAAAAGATGTTGGCAGGATGTTCCGTGCCGGGCAAGCTCGGGGCATGGACAACGAATGGGAGTGTGTGATCGTCGGCGGCGGTGCCGCCGGGTTGAGCGCCGCCCTGGTGCTCGGGCGTGCCCGGCGACGCACCTTGCTGATCGACGCCGGCGGGCAGAGTAACCGTGCGGCGCACGGTATCGGCGGGCTGCTGGGTTTCGACGGGGTGCCACCGGCAGACCTGTACGCGCACGGGCGTCGCGAGCTCGAGCGATATCCGTCGGTCGAGGTGCGCGACGGCGAGGTCGTCGCCGGCGTGGCCGGCGGCGACGGCATCACCCTCGACCTTGCCGATGGAGCCGGTGAGCACACCCGCCGTCTGCTGCTGGCCACCGGAATGCGCTACGACTATCCCGACATACCCGGGCTGGCGCCACTGTGGGGCCGTTCGGTGTTCCACTGCCCGTTCTGTCACGGCTGGGAGGTTCGCGACCGGCCGCTGGCCGTACTCGCGCCGGGGGAGCGCGGAGTGCACATGGCGACCCTGCTGCGCGGATGGAGCGACGACGTGGTGTTGCTGACCGGCGGCCCGGCCGACCTGAGCGACGACGACCATGCTCGACTCGACGTTGCGGGAATACCCGTCGACGAGCGCACGGTTCGAGAACTCGACTCTGCGGCAGGGGAGTTGCACGCGGTGGTCTTCGACGACGGAGCGCGCTTGCCCCGCGGCGCCCTGCTGGTCGCCGCCGAGCTGCGCCAGCGCAGCGGCCTCGCCGCGCAACTCGGGGTGAAACTCGGTGCGACGGGACCGGTATCGCCGGAAGCGGTCGATGTCGACTCGCTGTACCGCACCTCGGTGCCGGGGGTGTTCGCCGCCGGGGACCTGTGTGCGCAGATGCCGCAGATCGCGGCTGCCGTCGCGGCCGGTTCGGCAGCGGCGGTGTCGGTCATGGCAAGTATCACGGAGGAACGATGACAACAGCGGACCAAGGCACGGAGCCGAAGGGCAATTCGGGCACCGAGCCGAAGGGTAATGCGGGCACCGGGTCGGCAGGCACGTCAGGCGCCGAGTCGTCGGGCAAGTCCGACAAAGATCACTGGGAGCAGCGATACGGTCAGCGCGAGCGGATCTGGAGCGGGCGGGTCAATGCCCGCCTTGCCGAGGTCGTCGCCGATACGTCGCCGGGGCGTGCCCTCGATCTTGGTTGCGGGGAGGGCGCCGACACGATGTGGCTGGCCGAACGCGGCTGGCACGTCGTCGGGGTGGACATCTCGGAGACTGCGCTGAGCCGTGCCGCCGCCGACGCGGATGCGCGGGGGTTGTCCGACCGGGTGGACTTCGTGCAGGCGAATCTGTCGGAGACCTTCCCGCAGGGTCGGTTCGATCTGGTGTCGGCGCAGTTCCTGCACTCGATGGTGCACCTGGACCGCGACCCGATCTTCGCCGCGGCCGCGCGAGCCGTGGTGCCCGGCGGAACACTGCTCATCGTCGATCACGGCGCTCCGCCGCCGTGGGCGGACCCCGCCGCACACGACCACGTTTTCCCCGGCGTCGAGGAGGTCCTGGACGCGATCGACCTCGGTGACGGCCCGTGGGAGCGGGTTCGCGTCGAAGCGGTGGACCGCGACGCGGTCGGCCCGGATGGGCAGCCGGCGGTGCTCACCGACAACGTGATCGTGCTGCGGCGCGTGCGGTAGGAGCTCGCGGCGGGAGATTCCACCTGCGAGGGTCTCGGTAGGCGCCGCGGTCGGGAGCTCCGCGCCCAGATTGCGTCCCGGGCTGTGGACAGCGGCCGTGCGCGACCCTGACCGCAATATGGAGATCGAGAGCATTACCGGAATCGGGCCCGGAACCAGTACGTTGATCAGGCGGATGAGCTGGCTGGGCGGCCGCGGCACCTCGGTGTCGAGGAAAGTCCGGACTTCACAGAGCAGGGTGATTGCTAACGGCAATCCGAGGCGACTCGCGGGAAAGTGCCACAGAGAACAGACCGCCACCACGGAGCCTTCGGGCAACGCGGTGGTAAGGGTGAAACGGTGCGGTAAGAGCGCACCAGCACCCCGGGTGACCGGGGTGGCTAGGCAAACCCCACCCGAAGCAAGGCCAAGAAGGCCGCAACCTGGTTGCGGTCGCGCAGGTGCTCGAGGGTTGCTCGCCCGAGCCTGCGGGTAGGCCGCTCGAGGCACCCGGTGACGGTGTGTCCAGATGGATGGTCGCCGCCTCGCCGCCGTGGTTCTCCGCGGCGGTGCGGAACAGAATCCGGCTTACAGGCCAGCTCATCCGCCCTGCGTTCCTGAGCGGGCAGTCGTCATGGTTGCGGATGGCCCCCACGCACCCGGCTGTGTTCGTGCGCTCGGACGGCGCCGGCAGTGCTGCCGCGTCGGTTGTCGGTTGGTTGCAAGTGAGTCATTGCAACGCTGCGTCATGCCCTGAACCCTGCGATAAGTGAAGTCTGTATACGGTTTTGACTTCACTTAGCAGCATAAGTGAAGTTAATCTGAACCTGTGACCTCACTTGGCGCCATCACCTACGACTCGGTTCAGTGGGAACCGCAGGGCATGCGGCACGCGAGTGCAAGGCTGCCTAGATTCGGCACATACCACCCGGCTGTGCCGGCCGATATCGCAGATCTCGTCTTGGACCTGTCACCGTCTGTCATCGCGGATGCCGAGCACGCCAGCAACGAGATTGCACGTTTTGACGCCGAACTCGGAGGCGAAATCGCGCCGTTCGCCGCCGTCTTGCTGCGGTCGGAGTCGGCGGCAAGCTCGCAGATCGAGAACTTGACGGCCTCAGCACGCGCGATCGCTGAGGCTGAGCTGCCTGGTGGCGGGGGCAAACGCAACGCCGAGATGGTCGTCGCAAACACCGCTGCGATGCAGGCAGCGGTCGCCCTCTCCGACAAGGTTGACGCCAACGCCATCCTGGCGATGCACCGAACCTTGATGGTCAACGAGCCCCGCCACACGCCGGGTGCGTTCCGTACCGAGCCAGTGTGGATCGGAGGCGGCTCGACCCCGGTCGGCGCAACATTTGTCGGTCCGCGTCACGCGTTGATTCCCGGAGCAATCGATGACCTGATCGCATTCGCGCAGCGCAATGACGTGCCCGCACTGCCGCAGATCGCGGTGGCACATGCCCAGTTCGAAACCATCCACCCCTTCACAGACGGGAACGGGCGCACTGGCCGCGCACTGGTACAAGCCATGCTGTGCAACAAGGGCCTGACGCGAAAGGTGACGGTCCCGGTCTCCGCTGGGCTGCTGGCCGACACGGATGCATACTTCGCAGCATTGACGAGCTATCGCGCCGGTGCCGCCGCCCCGATTGTCGACCGCTTCTCGCAAGCCACCGTCCTGGCCATCGCAAATGGGCGTCAACTGGTCGCTGATATTCGTGACATCCGCGAAAGCTGGAACGCCGTGATCAGAGCGCGTTCCGACTCCGCGGTGTGGAAAGTCGCCGATCTACTGACCCGCCGTCCGGTCGTGAACGCCGCGCTGCTGGCGCAGGAACTGGGTATCGAGTCCACCAACGCTCATCGCTACCTCAACCCTCTAGCCGAGGCGGGAATCCTCGTCGAGACGAGCAGTGGACCTCGCAATCGAGTGTGGCGTTCTGCTGAGGTACTCGCCGCGCTCGATGCATTCGCCGAGCGCGCTGGACGACGCGGCTGATCCCGGTTCGATCGAGCCGGCGGCTCATCCGCCCTTCGCGGCGCTCCGCATCGACTTGTCCAGCTGCCGCAGCGCATCCTCGATTTGGGCCTCACAGCGCCGGGCCAGGTCGTCCTCCTGCTGGTAGAGCAGCCCATAGGTGAAGGTGTCCTCGCCGGCGGCATGGGCCACCGCGGCCTGGCGGCTCAGATGGGATCGGCTCACCACGCTGTCCTGATGATCGCCCAGCAGCGTCTGGATGACCTTGGCCCGGTCGGCGACCCGGCTCGCGCCGGTCGCGGCGGCCGTGTAGCGAAGCTGCTTGGCTCGCTTGCGGATCCGGTGCAGGGCCTCGTCACTGTTGACGCCGGGGTCCTGCGCGGCCGCGCGGGCGGTCTTGGCCGCCTTGCGGACCCGGCGGTACGCCGAATCGATCGTGGTGTCGGCCGGCAGCTCACCGGGCGCCGCCGGGGCGGGAGGTTCGGCGGCGGTGAGGGCCTCCAGCGCGTCCAGCAGCCGGAAGTACCGCGGCGAGCGCATCGCGGTCAACGACCGCCGCCAACCCGTCTGGTAGCGCTTCTTGGCGCCCTCCACCAGGCGTTCCCGCACCGGGCCACGCACGTTCGCCTCCGGCAGCGCGTCCAGGGCGCGTTCGTAGCGTTCGGCGAGGACTTCGGCGTCGCGGGCCACGCCCAGCACGGCGGCGAGTTCGCGGAGTTCGCCGAGGATCCAGTCGTCGTCGGAGATGCCGAACGACCCCTCCGAGGACTGCAGCAAGCTACGGATCTTGCGGGTGGTCACCCGCATCTGATGCACCGAGTCGAAGACATCGGAGCGCACAGCCCGGTCCCACTCCAGCAGCTCCTCGACATGACCGGCCACCGCGCGGTGCAGAGGATCCGAGGACACCGGCCGCTGCTGCTCGTCGGCGGAGCCGCTCGAGGCCAACACCCGGGCCAGCTTGGAACCGTGCCCGGCCGGCAGCGCACCGGCATCGAACAGCCGGTTGGCCAGCCGGTCGAGCAGTGCGGGATCCGCGCCGTCGGCCAGCTCGAGCTCCCACTCGCGCCACTGCACCTCGTCACCGCCTTCGGCGCTGGCCGTGACGCGGTCGTCGCAGAACTCGGCGACCACCGAACCGTCGTGGCCGTAGAGAAACTCGATGGTCCTGGCTGTGCTGATGCGAGCCACCGGGGCCAGCGGACGGTCGCGCACGACAGCGAGCACCACGTCGCGCAACGCGTCCGGAACCGCCTCGCCCTCCAAGGGCATCCGGACTTCGGTGCGGGTGTCGGCGCCCGCCGGCAGTTTGAGGTGCCACCCGGCGTCCGATCCGCCGGTCCGCCGGCGCAATGTGATCTTGTGTCGGGCCAGGTCACGGCCCGGTGTGTCGAAGTAGACAGCATCGAGCGACTGTGACGGCGACCGCTCGACGCGCGATACCAGCGACAGCCCGTCGAACGAGGGGGACACGGTGGTCTCGACCACCTCGAATTTGCGCTCCGTCTCCGTGTACCTGGAGGTTTCGGGCGATGTGGCGGCCATGGTCACCTTTGTCCGGGGGCGTGTCGGGGACCAACAGCGTGCCATATCCGGGTGAACCGGCGGCATGAGCGTGATGTGATCTTGTCCGCCACACCGAGCGTTCTTGCCACAAGATCAATTGGATGTCTCTTAATATTGTCTTATGAACCGGGAGATGAGACTCGAGGATTACCTGGACCCCGAGGGCAACATCGCGATCCCCGCGGGAGTGACGCTGACGTCGTTCCTGGAACGCAATGTCGCCAACTTCGGTGACACCCCTGCCTACCGGTACCTCGACTTCGACCACGACCGCACCGTAGAGCTGACCTGGTCGCAGATGGGCCCCCGACTGCGCGCAGTCGGCGCACGTCTGCAACAGATCACCCGGCCCGGCGACCGCGTCGCGATCCTCGCCCCGCAGGGCGTCGACTACGTCATCGGATTCTTCGCCGCCATCCAGGCCGGCGCCATCGCCGTCCCGCTGTTCGCTCCCGAACTACCCGGCCACACCGAGCGTCTCGACGCGGTGCTGGGTGATGCGGAACCGACCGTCGTGCTCACCACCACCTCGGCCGCCGGGTCAGTCGGGGATTTCCTGCGCACGCTGCCCCGCCACCGCCGGCCCCGGATGATCGCGATCGACGCCCTGCCGGACTCCGTCGGCGCCGCGTTCACTCCCACGCCGCTGGACACCGATGCGATCGCGTACCTGCAGTACACCTCGGGGTCCACCCGCACCCCTGCCGGTGTGGAGATCACCCATCGCGCGGCGTGCACCAACGTCGTGCAGATGATTCTGTCGGTCGGCCTGGACTGGAACATCCGCAGCGTGAGCTGGCTGCCGCTGTTCCACGACATGGGGCTGCTGATGATCATGTTCCCCGCCCTGTGCGGCGGTCACATCACGTTGATGTCGCCGGTGGCGTTCGTGCGGCGGCCATATCGCTGGATCCGAGAGCTGGGCGCCTCCGACGCCCCGACCTTCGCAGCCGCGCCGAACTTCGCCTTCCAGCTCGCCGCCCAGCGGGGTCTACCGCCGGCTGGGGAGACCCTGGACCTCAGCAACGTCGCCGGGCTGATCAACGGTTCCGAGCCGGTGAGCATCGCCGCCGTCGACCAGTTCACCGCTGCGTTCGCGCCCTACGGGCTGAAGGCGACCGCCATCAAGCCGTCCTACGGCATGGCCGAGGCCACCCTGTTCGTGTCCACCACCGATGCCGACGCCCAGCCGGCGGCGGTGTACCTCGATCGCGCCGAACTCGGCGCCGGCCGCGCCGTCGAGGTCCCAGCAGACCAACCAGGCGCAGTCGCGCAGGTGTCCTGCGGCACCGTCGCCCGCAGCCAGTGGGCCGTCATCGTCGACGCCCAGACCGACAGCGAGTTGCCCGACGGCCATGTCGGCGAGATCTGGTTGCACGGCGACAACATCGGCCACGGATACTGGCGCCGGACCGAGGAAACCGAGCTGACATTCCAGAACAAGCTGCAGTCGCGCCTGCAGTACCACAGTCACGCCGAGGGCAGCGCCGAGAGCGGGTTGTGGTTGCGCACCGGAGATCTCGGCGTCTATCACGACGGTCAGCTCTACATCACCGGGCGGGTCAAGGACCTGATCATCGTCGACGGTCGTAACCACTACCCGCAGGACATCGAGGCCACCGTGGCCGCAGCCGCCACGGCGGTGCGTGCGGGATACGTGGCGGCGTTCCCGGTGCCGGCGGAAGACGGCCGCGAAGAGGTGGTCATCGTCGCCGAGCGCGCCGCCGGAGCGGGACGTGCCGAGGCCGCGCCGATCGTCGAGGCGATCCGTGCCGCGGTGTCGCGACGCCACGCGGTGCCCATCGCCGACGTGAAACTTGTTGCCGCGGGGGCGATCCCGCGAACCACCAGTGGGAAGCTGGCGCGCCGCGCATGCCGGGCGCGCTACCTGGAGGGCGCGCTGTAAACCGCTCTGCGCCATGGCGGCCGCCACCATCCGGCGGCGCGCCGTTACAGTTCTGGCCGTGAGTGCATACCAGACCATCGCCGTCGAGCAGTCCGGTCCCGTCGCCCGGATCACGCTGAACCGCCCGGACGCGGCCAACGGCATGAACGCTGCGCTGACCGCTGAGCTCGCCGACGCCGCAGCGGCCCTGGACCGGCCGGACGTCAAGGTCGTCGTCGTCACCGGGGCGGGCCGCTTCTTCTGCGCCGGCGGTGATCTCAAGGAGTTCGCGTCGGCGGAACACCGCGGGCGCCACCTCAAAGGCGTCGCCGACAACCTGCACCGGGCCATCTCGACGTTCGCCCGAATGGACGCCGTGGTCATCACCGCGGTCAACGGGACGGCGGCGGGGGCGGGCTTCTCGCTGGCGGTCACCGGCGACCTGGTCCTCGCCGCCGAATCGGCGTCGTTCACGATGGCCTACACCCGCGTCGGGCTCAGCCCCGACGGCAGCTCGTCGTACTACCTGCCCCGGCTCATCGGCATCGCCCGGACCAAACAGCTGATGTTGACCAACCGCACGCTCTCGGCGCAGGAGGCGCTGTCCTGGGGGCTGCTCACCGAGGTCGTGGCTGACGACGGTCTGGCCGCACGCGCCGACGACCTGGCCGATCAGATGGCCGCCACCGCTGCCGGCTCCAACGGTGGAGTGAAGGCGCTGTTGCTGGGCAGCTTCGCCAACGGCCTCGAAGAGCAGATGGAACTCGAGGGCCGGCTGATCGCGGCACGCGCCGAAACCACCGAGGGCCGCGAGGGCGTCGACGCGTCTGGCCAAGCGCAAGCCCGACTTCACGCGCTGACCGCCTTGCCTGGCCAACGCCCGCCCGTCGGACCCACGTGGCAGACCTACCAGGAATCCATCGGAGACAGATCCGGGTTGTTCGAAACCGTGACGGCAACCTGGGCCGTCGAACGAGCCCTCTACCTCGGCTGCTACCTCGATCTGTCGCCGTCCGTCGCTATCCCGTCGGTCACCTACGTCGACGTCGATCGACGGGCTGCCCGCTACTTCGCCGACAACACCACCGCGGCCGCCGAATTGCGCAGCCGCGGCGTGGGCGAGCGCACGATCGAGTTCCTGCACGCGGACTACGACGGTGACCTCGGGCTGGCCGACGGCGAGTTCGACCTGCTCATCTCCCTCTCCGCCGGTCCGGTGTGGAACCACAGCCGCCGATACCTCAGATCACGGGGCCTGTTCCTGGCCAACACCAGTCACGGCGACGCCAGCCTGGCGGCGCTGGACCCGGCGCTCGAGTTGGTAGCTGCGGTGCACCACCGCAACGACACCTACCGCCTCGACAGCGACGATCTCGACAGTTACCTGCAACCGAAAAAGCCCGAAACCGCCGATCCGGACCTCATTCGCAACAGTGGACGCGGCATCGCCTACACGCGGTCGGCGTTCGCCTATCTGTTCAGGCTGCGCGAGTGAGCATTCTCAGAAGGAGTGCTCTTCGGCGGGAAAGGCCCCGCTGGCGACCTCGTCGGCGTACTGGGTGGCCGCGCGGCGCAGCTCCTCGCCGACGGCGCCGAAACGCTTGACGAACTTGGCGGTCCGACCGGTGGTCAGGCCGGCCATGTCCTGCCACACCAGCACCTGGGCGTCACAGTTGGGGCCTGCGCCGATGCCGACGGTCGGGATCGTCAACTTGCCGGTGATCTGCGTGGCCAACTCGGCGGGAACCATCTCCATCACCACGGCGAAGGCGCCGGCCTCCTGAACCGCGATCGCGTCGTGGATGGTCTGCTCGGCGGCGTCGCCGCGTCCCTGCACCCGGAACCCGCCCAGGCCGTTGACGCTCTGCGGGGTGAATCCGATGTGGGCCATGACCGGGATGCCGGCGGCGGTGAGCGCAGCGATCTGGTCGGCCACCCGCTCGCCGCCTTCGAGCTTCACGGCGTGGGCACCGGTCTCCTTGAGGAACCGGGTCGCCGTCGCGAGCGCCTGCGCGGCGCCGGCTTCGTAGCTGCCGAAGGGCAGGTCGGCGATCACCAGCGCGTGCGGCGCACCCCGCACGACGCCGCGAACCAGGGGGATCAACTCATCGATGGAGATCGGAACCGTGGTGTCGTAGCCGTAGACCACGTTGGCGGCTGAATCGCCGACCAGCAGCACCGGAATCTCGGCCTCGTCGAACGCGGCGGCGGTGGAATAGTCGTACGCGGTGAGCATGGCCCACTTGTGACCCTCCGCCTTCCACTTGTGCAGGTGGTGGGTGCGGACTTTCACGCGCGGTTTCGTCGAATCGGCGACAGCACCGTAAACGGCCTGTTCAGACATCATTGTCCCCTCATCGGGTGGGTCGTTTCGAATCCTCGAGGCCACCAGACGGGGTCCCCGGGTTTCGCTGACTGTCTCAGTCTGCCACCGCATCACCAGAAGTTGAACGGGACGTTAAGTGGATTTCCTCACACCCGCTGTTCACGCGCCTACGATCGGCGACATGCCTGGACTCCAGCGGCTGAGCGGACTCGACGCCAGCTTCCTGTATCTCGAAACCGCCGTGCAGCCGCTGCATGTGTGTTCGATCCTGGAACTGGACACCTCGACGATGCCGGGCGGCTACACCTTCGACCGGTTGCGCGACGGGCTGGCGCTGCGGATCAAGGCGATGCCCGAGTTCCGGGAAAAGGTCGCCGACAACCGGTTCAACCTCGATCACCCGGTGTGGGTGGAGGACAAGGACTTCGACGTCGACCGCCACCTGCACCGCATCGGGCTGCCGTCTCCGGGGGGACGCACCGAGCTGTCGGAGATCGCTGGACACATCGCGTCGCTGCCGCTGGACCGCACCCGTCCGCTGTGGGAGATGTGGGTGATCGAGAACATCGCCGGGACCGACGCCCAGAACGGTGGACGCATCGCGGTGATGACGAAGGTGCACCACGCCGCGGTCGACGGCGTGACCGGCGCCAACCTGATGTCGAAGCTGTGCACCACCGAACCGGACGCCCCGCCGCCCGATCCGGTCGAGGCGAGTGGGCAGGGCAGCGACCTGGAGATCGCGGTCAGCGGCGCGGTGCGCTTCGCCACCCGTCCGTTGAAGTTGGCCAACGTCGTACCGACCACGGTGTCCTCGGTGATCGACACGGTGCGGCGTGCGCGCAACGGTTCGGCGATGGCGCCGCCGTTCGCCGCCCCGAGGTCGGCGTTCAACGCCAACGTCACCGCACACCGCAACGTCGCTTTCGCGCAACTCGACCTCGAGGACATCAAGACCGTCAAGAATCACTTCGGGGTCAAGGTCAACGACGTGGTGATGGCGCTGGTCTCGGGGGTGCTGCGCAAGTTCCTGCTCGACCGTGGCGAGCTGCCGGAAAATTCCCTGGTCGCCATGGTGCCGGTGTCGGTGCATGACAAGTCGGACCGGCCCGGGCGCAACCAGGTCTCCGGGATGTTCTCCCGGTTGGAGACCAGCATCGAGGATCCCGCCGAGCGGCTCATGGCCATCGCCGAAGCCAATTCGGTTGCCAAGCAACACAGTTCCGCGATCGCCGCG
The DNA here is from genome assembly GCF_041902445.1 of Mycobacterium sp. G7A2. Classification (NCBI taxonomy): domain Bacteria; kingdom Bacillati; phylum Actinomycetota; class Actinomycetes; order Mycobacteriales; family Mycobacteriaceae; genus Mycobacterium; species Mycobacterium sp. G7A2. The sequence goes on from NZ_CP169251.1 coordinate 2,458,205, forward strand.
ACGTTGCTGCAGGATTGGACCCAGTTCGCCGCCCCGGCGGTGTTCGGCACGGCGATGCGGGTGTATGCCAGCAGCCGCCTCTCCGGAGCTCGGCCGGTGCACAACCTGGTGGTCTCCAACGTTCCGGGCCCGCAGGTACCGCTGTTCCTGCTGGGCTGCGAGGTCAAGGCGATGTATCCGCTGGGCCCGATCTTCCACGGCTCCGGACTGAACATGACCGTGATGTCGCTGTCGGGCAATCTCGACGTCGGGATCGTGTCGTGCCCGGAGTTGCTGCCGGACCTGTGGGACATGGCCGACGACTTCGAAGTCGCGCTCAAGGAGTTGCTCGACGCGACCCGCTAACCGGCTTCGCCAGGGCAGATGCCCGGTCATGGCAGCATGTGGTGCCATGAGGCTCTTCACCCGGGTCCTTCGATCCGGTCTGACACTGACCACCGCGGCGATTGTGGTTGCCGGATGCAGCACGGTGGTCGAGGGCCGCGCGCGTATCGCCGTCCCCCGGCCGGGCTCGCCCATCGAGTGGGCGCCGTGCGAGGTCGGTCCTTCTGACCAATCCCGAATCCCGCCCGGCGCCGAGTGCGGGCTGCTGTCGGTGCCGGTCAACTGGGACAACGCCGAGGACCCCAACGGTGAGGTCATCCAGCTGGCGATGATGCGTTTCCCGGCCACCGGGGACAAGATCGGCTCGCTGGTCATCAATCCGGGCGGGCCGGGGGAGTCCGGGGTCAAGGCCGCCGTATCGATGGTCACGACGCTGCCCGAGTCGGTGCGCGAGAGGTTCGACCTCGTCGGATTCGATCCCCGCGGCGTCGCGAACTCGGCGCCGGCACTGTGGTGCAACAGCGACGCCGACAACGACCGGCTGCGCGCCGACAACGTCGTGGAGTACACCCCGGAGGGGGTGGCGCACATCGAAAAGTTGACCAAGGAGTTCGTCGACCGCTGCGTCGAGAAGATGGGCAAGAACTTCCTGGCCAACGTCGGTACCGCCAGCGTGATCAAGGATCTCGACGCGATCCGGGCGGCGCTGGGGGACGAGAAGCTGACCTACCTGGGCTACTCCTACGGCACCCGGATCGGGGCCGGCTACGCCGAGGCGTACCCCGAGCGGGTGCGCGCGATGATCCTCGACGGCGCCGTCGACCCGAACGCCGACCCGGTGGAAGCCGATGTGCGCCAGGCCGCGGCGTTCCAGCAGGCGTTCGACGACTACGCCGCCGACTGTGCACAGAGCCCGGACTGTCCGTTGGGCACCGACCCGGACAAGGCCGTCGAGGTCTATCAGGACCTGGTGGAGCCGTTGGTCGACGATCCGGCCGAGACCGACGACCCACGTGGGTTGAGCTACAACGACGCCATCGTCGGGACGATCCTTCCGCTGTACTCGCCGAGCCTGTGGCGGCACCTGACCCAGGGCCTGACCGAACTGCAGGAGGGCCGCGGCGACACCATGCTCACGCTGGCCGATCTCTACATGGGTCGCGACGCGCAGGGGCGCTACAACAATTCGACCGACGCGCGGGTGGCGGTCAACTGTGTCGACAAGCCGGCCATCACCGACCGCGAGACCATCGTCGAGCAGGATCGCCGGATCAGAGAAGCCGCGCCGTTCATGAGCTACGGCGAATTCACCGGCTATGCGCCCATGTCGACATGCGGCTTCTGGCCGGTCCCGCCGACCAGCACCCCGCACGAGATCAAGGTCAACGGGCTGCCGCCGATCCTGGTGGTGTCCACCACCAACGACCCGGCCACTCCGTACCAGGCCGGTGTCGACCTGGCCAAGCAGCTGGGCGGCACGCTGTTGACCTACGAGGGGACCCAGCACACCGTCGTGCTGCAGGGCGACTCCTGCGTCGACGAGATCTCCGCGGAGTACCTCATCGACCTGACGGTGCCGCCGCCGGGCACCCGATGCTGACCCTGCGCGTCGTCACCGAAGCCGATCTGCCCGAACTGATGCCGCTGATGCGCGGCTACTGCGACTTCTATCGGGTGGACCCGGCCGATGAGCAGCTCGCGGCGATGTCGCGGTCGCTGATCGCTCAGCCACAGGAAGGGCTCCAGCTGATCGCCCGCGACGCGGATGCAACGGCGGTGGGCTTCGCGACGATCTTCTGGACATGGCAGACGCTGTACGCCGCTCGTGTCGGCGTGCTCAACGATCTCTACGTCGCTCCCGGGTTCCGCGGTGGCGGCGCGGGCCGCGAGCTCATCACTGCCTGCCTGCAGCGGTGCCGCGAGCGCGGCACGGCGAAGCTGGTGTGGGAGACCGCGCCGGACAACGTGGTCGCACAACGGCTTTACGACGCGCTGGGCGCCGAGAAGTCGACGTGGCTGACCTACGAGCTCGACGCCGGATAACGGCCCGGTCTCTGTTGGGGCCCAGGGGAAGACCCGGGTCCGGGTCGCGTGACACGATGGCTGCCATGTGGCGGGTGGGTTGGCTGTTGATGGCGTGCGTGCTGGTGTCGGCGGCGCTGAGCCCCCAGGCGCTGGCGGCGCCGCAGCCCGTCTGGACGTCATGTTCACCGTGGATCGGCGACGCCACCCCGGTGCCCACCGCCGAGTGCGGCACTGTCGCCGTCCCGGTCGATTACGCGAATCCTGAAGGGCCGCAAGTCCAGTTGGCGGTGATCAGGGTGCCGGCCAGCGGCCCCAAGATCGGCATGCTGATCGTCAACCCCGGCGGCCCGGGAGCCTCGGCCGTCGACACGGTGGCCGGAATGGCGGCGGCGTTGGCCGGGAGCCCGATCACCACCGGTTTCGATCTCGTCGGCATCGACCCGCGCGGAGTCGGACACTCGACCCCTGAACTGCGGTGCCGCACCGACGCCGAGTTCGACGCCGATCGCGCCGAACCGATGGTCGACTACAGCCCGGCCGGGGTGGCGCACATCGAAGAACTCAACCGGGAGTTCGCCTCGCAGTGCCTCAACCGGATGGGGGCGAATTTCCTGGCCAACATCGGCACTGCGGCCGGCGTCCGGGACATGGACGTGGTGCGCGCCGCGCTGGGCGAGGAGCAGATCAACTATCTCGGCTTCTCCTACGGCACCCAGCTCGGCGCCGCGTACGCCGAGCAGTACCCCGACCGGGTGCGAGCCATGGTGCTCGACGGCGCCATCGATCCCAGCCTGGATCCGATCACCAAGAGCATCAACCAGATGGCCGGTTTCCAGCGCGCCTTCGACAAGTACGCCGCGGACTGCGCCCTGTCCGAGGGCTGCCCGCTGGGCAGCGACCCCGCCCAGTTCGTCACCCGCTTCCGGCAATTGGTGGACCCGCTGGTGGCGAATCCCGCCGCGACGTCGGACCCGAGACCGCTGGGTTACCAGGACGCCATCACCGGCACCGCGAGCGCGCTGTACTCGCCCCGGTATTGGACATACCTGACCAGCGGATTGCTGGGCCTGCAGCGCGGCACCGATCCCGTCGACCTGCTGTTGCTCGCCGATGACTACCAGCGCCGTGACAAGTCCGGGCACTATCAGAACCGCCAGGACGCCTTCACCGCCATCCGCTGCGTCGACGCCGTGTACCCGACCGACCCCGCGGTGTGGGCCGAGGCGGACCGCCGCATCCGGCAGGTCGCCCCGTTCAGCGCCTACGGGTCGTTCACCGGCTTCGCCCCGCGCGACGAATGCGCGTTGTGGCCGGTGCCCGCCACGACGGCGGCCCACCCGGCGACCTCCCCGGGGCCGGGCAAGGTGGTCGTGGTCTCCACCACCGGGGACCCGGCGACACCGTACGAATCCGGTGTCGCGCTGGCTCGCCAGATGGGGGCGTCGCTGATCAGTTTCGACGGCGCCCAGCACACCGTGGTGTTCAACGGGGACGCGTGCGTGGACACCGCGATCGTCGACTTCCTCGTCGATTCGGTGCTGCCCCCGCCCAATCTGCAGTGTTAGCTCACGGGCGCGGCTGAGAGGCGATGGGGCGGTGGGACGCGCCATCGGAGTGCGAGCGCAGGAAGTCGGCCTGCTCGCGATGCATGGCCGCCGGCATCCCGGCGAACCATCGCGTGTCGGCGGCTTCGGCGTTGGGGTGAATGACCCCGGTGTAGTCGACGACCTCGAACGCGATGCCCACCGGCGAGTCGAGGCCGTTCTCGTGATGGCTCGGGTACTCGATGTAGCCCAACGGGCGGGCGGCGACCACCTCGATGCCCAGCTCCCTGGCCGCCACGCGACGCACGGCGTCGAGCAACTTTTCTCCGTACCGAACCGTTCCGCCTGGTAGATGCCACAGTCCGCGGCACGGCTCGATGTCTCGCAGCGTGAGCAGCACCCCCGCCGGTGACCGGAGCACGACTTCGACAGTCAGTCGCGGGACTTTGCTGTAGATGTCGCGGAACTCGTCGGGAGTCAGCGGGTGGGGGTGGTCGCTCATCGGGGTCTCTCGATGCCTCGGTCTCCGGCGGGTCTTTCGCCAGTTCAGACGTAACCGGATACCCGAAGCGGAGCGTCCGGACGTAACACGGATTTAACAGGCGGAACCTACGCTCGCGGGCATGGATCGGCAGAAGGAATTCGTGCTGCGCACTCTGGAGGAGCGCGACATCCGCTTCGTCCGGTTGTGGTTCACCGACGTGCTCGGATTCCTCAAGTCCGTGGCGATCGCACCCGCCGAACTCGAGGGTGCCTTCGAGGAGGGCATCGGCTTCGACGGCTCGGCCATCGAAGGGTTTGCCCGGGTGTCCGAGGCCGACATGGTGGCCCGACCCGATCCGTCGACGTTCCAGGTGCTGCCGTGGACCTCCAGCGCCGGCGAGCATCACTCGGCGCGGATGTTCTGCGACATCACGATGCCCGACGGTTCGCCTTCGTGGGCGGACTCGCGGCACGTGCTGCGTCGTCAGCTCTCGAAAGCCAGCGACCTCGGTTTCACCTGCTACGTCCATCCCGAGATCGAGTTCTTCCTCCTCAAGCCCGGTCCCGACGACGGCAGCGAGCCCGAGCCCGCGGACAACGGCGGCTACTTCGACCAGGCTGTGCACGCCACCGCGCCGAACTTCCGCCGCCACGCGATCGACGCGCTCGAGCAGATGGGCATCTCGGTCGAGTTCAGTCATCACGAGGGCGCGCCCGGGCAGCAGGAGATCGACCTGCGCTACGCCGACGCCCTGTCGATGGCCGACAACGTGATGACGTTCCGCTACGTCGTCAAGGAGGTCGCCCTCGGGGACGGGGTGCGGGCCTCGTTCATGCCGAAGCCGTTCGCCGAGCACCCGGGGTCGGCAATGCACACCCACATGAGCCTGTTCGAAGGCGAGAACAACGCCTTCCACAGCCCGGAAGACCCCCTGCAGCTCTCCGAGGTCGGAAAGTCGTTCATCGCAGGCATTCTCGAGCATGCCACCGAGATCAGCGCGGTCACCAACCAGTGGGTGAACTCCTACAAGCGGCTGGTGCACGGCGGTGAGGCCCCCACCGCGGCGTCCTGGGGTGCGGCCAACCGCTCGGCCCTCGTGCGGGTGCCGATGTACACCCCACACAAGGCGTCGTCGCGGCGCATCGAGGTGCGCAGCCCCGACTCGGCGTGCAACCCCTACCTGACCTTCGCGGTGTTGCTGGCCGCCGGGCTTCGCGGCGTCGAGAAGGGCTACACGCTGGGACCGCAGGCCGAGGACAACCTGTGGAGCCTGACCTCGGAGGAGCGCCGCGCGCTGGGCTACAAGGAGCTGCCCGGCAGCCTGGGTGTCGCGCTGACCGAGATGGAGAACTCCGAACTGGTCGCCGAGGCGCTCGGTGAGCACGTCTTCGACTTCTTCCTGCGCAACAAGCGCACCGAGTGGGAGAACTACCGCAGTCACGTCACCCCGTTCGAGCTGAAGACGTATCTGTCGCTGTAGGGATTTCGGCCTGCACTAGATTCTCAAGGGTGGCCAAACCCGCGACGCAGCGACCCAAGCTGCCCGGCGTCGGTCGGCTCGGACTGGTGGAGTCGACCGCGCAGGCCGACCTGGACCGGCTCGGCTGGAACACCGACGCCCACGTGGAACTGTTGTGGTCGCTGTCCCGGGCCCCCGACGCCGACACCGCGCTGCGCGCGATCACCCGCCTGGCCGAGGCGCTCGACTCGGGCTGGGACGAACTCGACAGCGCACTGCTGAAGGACCGCGGGCTGCGCGGACGACTGTTCGCGGTGCTCGGCTCCTCACTGGCGCTCGGTGATCACCTGATCGCCAACCCGGAGGCCTGGCATCTGCTGGCCGGCACCGTGACGCTGCCGACGCCGGCACAGCTGCACGAGATCTTCGCCGCCGAGGCCGACCAGCACGACGACGCGATCGCGGCGGTGTCACCGCTTCGGGTGCTCTACCGCAGCCGGGTGATGGTGCTCGCCGCACTGGATCTGGCTCCGACCGTGGAGAACGAGCCGGTGCTGCCGTTCACCGAGGTAGGTCGCCACTTGGCCGACCTCGCCGACGCCGCGCTGGGTGCGGCATTGAGCGTCGTGAACCGCTCGGTGTGCGGCGCGGACACCCCGCCGGCGCTGGCCGTCGTCGCGATGGGCAAATGCGGCGCCCGCGAGCTGAACTATGTCAGCGACGTCGACGTCATCTTCGTCGCCGACGACGGCTCGCAGCGCAGCCTCGCGCTGGCGACCCGCATCGCCGGCGAGATGATGCGGCTGGCCTCCGACGCGTTCTTCGAGGTCGACGCGGCGTTGCGGCCGGAGGGCAAGCAGGGCCAGCTGGTGCGCTCATTGGACTCCCACGTCGCCTACTACCAGCGGTGGGCCAAGACGTGGGAGTTCCAGGCGTTGATGAAGGCGCGGCCCGCCGTCGGCGACATGGATCTGGGCAGGCGCTACATCGAGGCTCTCGAGCCCATGGTGTGGACCGCCTGCGAGCGTGAGGATTTCGTGCCCGAGGTGCAGGCGATGCGCCGCCGGGTCGAGGAGCTCGTGCCGGCCGCGGTGCGCTCGCGCGAACTCAAGTTGGGCACCGGCGGCCTGCGTGACGTCGAGTTCGCCGTGCAGCTGCTGCAGCTGGTGCACGGACGCAACGACGAGTCGTTGCACGTGGCCTCGACCGTCGAAGCGCTGACCGCGCTCGCCGACGGCGGGTACGTCGGCAGGGACGACGCGGCCAACATGACGGCGTCGTACGAGTTCTTGCGCCTGCTCGAGCACCGGTTGCAGCTCCAGCGCCTCAAGCGCACCCACATGCTGCCCGAATTCGACGACGACGAGGCGCTGCGCTGGCTGGCGCGTGCGGCGCACATGCGTCCCGACGGCCGCCACGACTCGCTGGGCGTGCTGCGTGAGGAGCTGCGGCGCCAGAGCCACCGGGTGTCGCGGCTGCACGCCAAGCTGTTCTATCAGCCGCTGCTGGAATCGGTCGCCGAGGCCACGATGGGCCTGCCGGTCGGGATGAGCGCCAAAGCCGCCGAGCGCCAGCTCGCCGCCCTGGGTTACGAAGGGCCGGAGAGCGCGCTGACCCATCTGGCCGCGCTGACCGGCAGTAGCGGGCGACGTGGCCGGGTGCAGCGGGTGCTGTTGCCGACACTGCTGGACTGGCTGTCCGACACCCCCGACCCGGACGCGGGGCTGCTGAACTACCGACGTCTCAGCGACGCGATGGCCGACCACCGGTGGTATCTGGCGACGCTGCGCGACGAGGGAGCGGTCGCCAAACGGTTGATGCACGTGCTGGGCACCTCGGCCTACGTGCCGGAGCTGCTGATGCACGATCCGGAAGTCATCCAGCTCTACGCCGACGGTCCGAACGGGCCCAAGCTGTGCGAGGCGGACCCCGAGGGGGTGGCCCGTTCGTTGGTTGCTTCGGCGGCCCGGCACAGCGACCCGGCGCGGGCGATCGCGGCGGCACGATCGCTGCGCCGCCGGGAACTGGCCCGCATCGCCTCGGCTGATCTGCTCGGCATGATGAGCGTCACCGCGGTCTGCAAGCAGCTCACCGCGGTGTGGGTGGCGGTGCTGCAGGCCGCCCTGGACGCGGTGATCCGGGCGAATTCCCCGGAGTCCGGTCCACCGGCCCGCATCGCGGTCATCGGCATGGGCCGCCTCGGTGGCGGAGAACTGGGTTACGGGTCGGACGCCGACGTCATGTTCGTGTGCGAACCCAACGAGGGGGTCGAGGAATCGGCGGCGGTGCGCTGGTCGGTGACGGTGGCCGAGCAGGTGCGCTCACGACTGGGGACCCCGGGTGCCGACCCGCCTCTGGAGGTGGACACGAACCTGCGCCCCGAGGGGCGCAGCGGGTCTCTGGTCCGCACGCTGTCGTCCTATCAGACCTATTACGCGCAGTGGGCGCAGCCGTGGGAGGTGCAGGCGTTGCTGCGCGCGCACCGCGTGGCCGGGGACCTCGAACTGGGTGAGAAGTTCCTGCTGATGATCGACAAGACCCGCTATCCGCCCGGCGGTGTGTCGGCCGAGACCGTGCAGGAGATCCGGCGGATCAAGGCGCGGGTGGACGCCGAGCGGCTGCCCCGCGGCGCCGATCCGAACACCCACACCAAGCTCGGCCGCGGCGGGTTGGCCGACATCGAGTGGACGGTTCAGTTGCTGCAGTTGCGGTATGCGCACAAGATCCCTGCGCTGCACAACACCTCGACGCTGGACAGCCTGGCCGCGATCGGCGCAGCCGAATTGATCGCCGAGGGCGACATCGAACTGCTGCGTGACGCGTGGCTGACCGCGACCAAGGCGCGCAATGCGCTGGTGCTGGTGCGTGGCAAGCCGACCGACCAGCTGCCGGGGCCGGGACGTCTGCTCAACGCCGTGGCGACTGCGGCCGGCTGGCCCGACGGGGACGGCGGCGAGTTCCTGGACAACTATCTGCGGGTGACACGGCGGGCGAAGGCCGTGGTCCGCAAGGTTTTCGGAGGCTGAGCCGACTCATGGATGTGGAGGCTGAGCCGACTCATGGATGTGGAGGCTGAGCCGACTCATGGATGCGGAGGCTGAGCCGACTCATGGACACGGAGGCTGAGCCGACTCATGGATGTGGAGGCTGAGCCGACTTGTGGGACACAGAGGCTGAGCCGACTGGTGGATGTGGAGGATTGGTGTGAGTTTTCCGTTCGATGTGATCAGCGGCGAGGAGTACGACCGCCAGCGGGCAAGCTATGACCCGCTCACCGACGCGTTGCGCAGGCTCATCGATGTCGGGATCCACACCGCCGTCGACGACGACACCGTGCAGGAGGCGCTGCGACACCTCGACGCCGCGACCGAGTTGCTCGAACGCCAACAGCGAACCGTGACCTCTACTCTGCGGCACGCCGACACCGGCAAGCCGGTCGCATGGGCCAATCCCGCTGTCGGGCTTCGCAATGCCATCGCCCCGCCGATGGTCATCCAGCACGAGCCCGACGGCAGCTGCTGGAGTGAGTTCACGTTGGGTCGAGCCTACGAGGGGCCGCCCGGCTGGGTGCACGGTGGCATCTGCGCACTGCTGCTCGACCACATCCTCGGAGAGGTCGCCAGCGAAGGGCTGAGCCTGCCGAAGTTCACCGGCACGATCAGCGTGAAGTACCTGCGCGGCACGCACCTTGGGCCGGTGCGGGCGGAGGCGTTCGTCGAACGGTCGGAGGGCTTCAAGACCTACGCACGGGGATACCTCAAGGACGCCGAGGGCGTAACCGTGGAAGCCGAGGGCGTGTTCATCATGCCGGCGTGGGCGCGCGACGCCGGATGAAGTTCTACGTCAGCACGGCCTTCCTCGACACCCGGGAGGCTGTCGAGATCGCCAGGGCCGCCGATGATCTCGGATATCACGGAATGGCGATCCCGGACCACGTCATCAACCTCGAAACCCTGCAGACGCCCTATCCCTACACCAAGGACGGGGCCCGGCGCTGGGAGGCGTTCACCGACTGGCCCGACCCCTGGGTGATGATCGGTGCGGTCGCGTTGGTGACCACCCGACTACGGTTCGTCACCACGGTGTACCTGCCCGCGATGCGCGATCCGTACTCGGCGGCCAAGTCGATCGGAACCGCCGCGGTGCTGGCGGACGGCCGCCTGGAGCTCGGTATCGGCGTGGGCTGGTGCCGTGAGGAGTTCGAGTTGCTCGGTCAGCAGTTCGAGAAACGCGGCCGGCGCACCGACGAGATGCTCGAGCTGATGAAGGCGTTGTGGTCGCCGGGTTGGACCGCGTTCTCCGGCGAGTTCTACACCGCTCCGCGGCTGGAGATGGAGCCCACTCCGCCGCCGATCCCCGTGTACGTGGGTGGACTGTCGGACATCGCGCTGCGCCGGGCCGCCCGGCACGACGGCTGGATCGGTGATCTCATCACCACCGACAAGGCGCTGGAACGAGTCGACGCCGTCCGGCGGCTACGTGCCGAGAAGGATCTGAGCATGGACGGGTTCGAGGTGATCACGCCGCTGACCGACGCGTTCACCCCGGAGCACTACGCGCGAGCCGAGGCCGGCGGTATCACCGGGATCATCACGATGCCGTGGATGTTCTACAGCGGTCCGAACTCGAGTACTGCCGACAAGATCGACGGGATGCGCCGTTTCCGCACCGACATGGGTTTGGGCGACTGAGAGCAGCTCAGGTGCGGGCCAGCGTCGACCCGCCCCGTTGGCCGTCGACAGACCATGCTCCAGCGCCGGTCGCCGCCAGCACGAGAAACCCGAAGCAGAACAGCAGCGCGGTTTCCCCGCCGTTCTCGGTGGGCCAGAAGCTTCCGAGTTCGCCGCCGAGGATGCCCCAGTGCTGCCAGAAATAGGCCACCGCCATCTGGCCCGCGGCGATCAGCGCCGCGATGCGGGTGAAGAAGCCGACGGTGATCAGCAGGCCGGTGATGAGTTCGATCAGGCCCGCCCACCAGAAGGGCCAGGTGCCCACCGGCACGGCTTCGCCGACGGGCCAGCCGAAGAGCTTCATCGTGCCGTGCAGCGTGAACAGCAGGCCGAAGATGATGCGGAAGATGCTCAGCGCGGGGGAGGACAGGCTCGCCAGGCGCGCATCCACTTTCTGTGACATGGCTGTGAGGGTACCGGAGCGGACTGCAGTCCGCATAGCGTTTCGGTTTCGAAGGAGTTGCGGGAAGACGAAGAGCCGGATGGCACCCCGTACGGGGCGGCCATCCGGCTCTCCGGGTGACTTAGACGTCGCGTCGGCGGGGCCGACTCAGACGTCGTAGTAGAGCGAGAACTCGTACGGGTGCGGACGAATCTGCACCGGCATGATCTCGTTCTCGCGCTTGTAGGTGATCCACGTTTCGATCAGGTCGGGGGTGAACACGCCGCCCTCGGTGAGGTACTCGTGATCCTCCTCGAGCTTGTCGATCACGGCGGCCAGCGAGGTGGGCGCCTGCGGGATGTTGGCGGCCTCCTCCGGCGGCAACTCGTAGAGGTCCTTGTCGACCGGCGCCAGCGGCTCCATCTTCTTCTTGATGCCGTCGATGCCGGCCATCAGCATGGCCGCGAACGCCAGGTACGGGTTGCCGGAGCTGTCCGGGCAGCGGAACTCGAGGCGCTTGGCCTTCGGGTTGTTGCCGGTGATCGGGATACGGACGCACGCCGACCGGTTGCGCTGGCTGTAGACCAGGTTGATCGGGGCCTCGTAGCCCGGCACCAGACGCTTGTAGGAGTTCACCGTCGGGTTGGTGAACGCCAGCAGAGACGGGGCGTGGTGCAGGATGCCGCCGATGTAGTGGCGGGCCATGTCCGACAGACCGGCGTAACCCGACTCGTCGTGGAACAGCGGCTTGCCGTCCTTCCAGAGCGACTGGTGGGCGTGCATGCCGGAGCCGTTGTCGCCGAACAGCGGCTTGGGCATGAAGGTGACGGTCTTGCCGTTGGCCCAGGCGGTGTTCTTGATGATGTATTTGAACAGCAGCACGTCGTCGGCCGCGTGCAACAGGGTGTTGAACTTGTAGTTGATCTCGGCCTGACCGGCGGTGCCCACCTCGTGGTGACCGCGCTCGAGCACGAAGCCCGCGTTCTGCAGGTTGGTGGCCATCTGGTCGCGCAGGTCGACGTAGTGGTCGTAGGGCGCCACCGGGAAGTAGCCGCCCTTGGGGCGGACCTTGTAGCCACGGTTGGGGGAGCCGTCGGCCTCGAGCGGTTCGCCGCTGTTCCACCAGCCGGACTCCGAATCCACCTCGTAGAAGGTGCCGTTCATCCGCGAGTCGAAGCTGACCGAGTCGAAGATGTAGAACTCCGCCTCCGCGCCGAAGAAGCAGGTGTCGGCGATGCCGGTGCTGGCCAGGTAGTTCTCCGCCTTGCGGGCCACGTTGCGCGGGTCGCGGGAGTACGCCTCCCGGGTGAACGGATCGTGGACGAAGAAGTTCAGGTTCAGTGTCTTGGCGTGCCGGAACGGGTCGATCTGCGCGGTTGCCGGGTCCGGCAGCAGCATCATGTCGGACTCGTGGATGGACTGGAAGCCGCGAACCGACGAACCGTCGAAGGCCAGGCCGTCCTCGAACACGCTCTCATCGAAGGCCGCAGCCGGGATCGAGAAGTGCTGGACCACACCGGGCAGATCGCAGAACCGGATGTCGACGTACTCGACATTCTGGTCCTTGATCATCTTCATGATGTCGTCGGCGGTCTTTTCTGCCACTGATTGCTCTCCTTTATTTGGTAAGCCCGCGCGTTGACGCTATGGACCCGATGTTGCACCGTCGTCAACCATATGTTGCGCCGACGTTACGCATGAGCCTTCCGGTGGCGGATCCAGCACGGTCGTGGTGCACACATATCCTGGCATCATGGCCCCTTCCACTGGCTCCGGTCTGGGGTCCTGGCTGTCCGGCCCGGACGCCTCCGACCCCGGCAAGTATCCGGGCGAGCGGCTCGGCATGCCGCAGAGCGGTCCGGGTTCGATCGCCCGGTTCGGGCGCCGGGTGGCCGCGTTGAGCCTCGATTGGCTGGTCTCCTACGGCCTGGCCGCCCTCGCGATGACGGTCGGGTTGATCAGCATGTCGATGCTGTCGACGGCAGTACTGGGGATCTGGCTGGTGCTCGGCGTGGTGTCGGTGCGGCTGTTCGGCTTCTCCCCGGGCCAGCTGGCGCTGGGGCTCAGAGTGGTCGGCGTCGACGGCCGCCCGGCAGGTGTCGGCCGGGCGCTGGGCCGCGGACTGTTGATCGCGCTGGTGATCCCCGCTCTGTTCACCGACTCCGATCTGCGGGGGCTGCACGATCTGGCCACCAAGACCGCGGTGGTGAAGCGCTAGGACGTCTCACACCTCGTGCACGACCCGCCCGTTCATCATCGTCAGCTGCACCTCGGCGCGGTGGATGTCGTGCGGGTCGATGTCGAAGATGTTGCGGTCCAGCACGATCAGGTCGGCAAGCTTTCCGGCCTGTAGCGAACCCACCCGGTCGTCCAGCCGGATCTGATAGGCCGCCCCGAGCGTGTTGGCGTGCACGGCCTGCTCGACGGTCAGGCGCTGATCGGCGGGTTCGAGAACCGGGGCGTCGGGCTCGCCGATGAGTTGCCGGGTGACGCCGATCTGGATCGAGTCGAGCGGCTTGTAGGTCGAGAAATACCCGGCCGCAGGCCAATCGGTCCCCAGCGAGATGCGGCCGCCGGCTCGGGCGACGTCCTGGATGCGGTAGAGCAGGTCCTGGCGGGGGCGCCCGTAGCGGGCCGCCAGGTTCTCCACCGTGTCGGGGTCAGCCGACATCCAGTGGCCGAGACCTGTGCGACGACGCCGAGGTCGGCGAACCGACCGCTGTCCGGTTCGGCCACGTACACCAGGTGAGCAATGGTGTGTCGACGGTCGCGGGGCGGATTGGTGGCGACGGCGGCCTCGATGGCATCGAGCGCGGTGCGTGCGGTGCGCTCACCGCAGGCGTGCACGTGCACGTCGAACCCGGCGGCGTCGACCTCGGAGATGAGTTGGCGCCATTGCTGCTCGGTGAAGGGTGAGCCTCCGGTCGAGTCGGGCTTGTCGGCGTAGGGCTCGATCAGCCAGGCGGTGTAGCCCTCCTGGGTGCCGTCACCGATGACCTTGACCACGCCGACGGTGACCAGCTCACTGGAGATCCGGTCACGGATGTCGGTGAACGCGGCGACCGCCCCGTCGACCGGCGGTGACTTCACGCTGTAGGACGCCACCACGCGGAACGGCAGCGCTCCGCGCTGCTCGACGTCGGTGTACAGGCTGATCAGCGCGCCCTGGTCGTCACCGATGGGCGGTACCCCGGCGTCGAACAGCGCGGTGATGCCCGCTTCGGAGGCCTTCGGCAGCCACGACTCGAGCAGCGTCTGCATGTTCTCGGGCGAGATCGGCTCGATCGCGTTGACGAGGCCCAGGACCGCGTCCACTTCCAGGATGTAGCCCGTCGGGTCGCCGTTGCCGTCGCGGACGTAGTAACTGAATCCCGGAATCGGGTCAGCGGTGTCGCGGCTGACACCGGCCATCTCGAGCGCCGTGCTGTTGGCCCACAGGCTGTGTCCGTCGATGGCGAAGAAGAAACCTGGCCGGTCGGGCAACACCCGGTCCAGGTCGGCACGGGTGGGGCCCTGCGGACCGAACATGTCCACCCGCCACCCGAACCCCCGCACCGGGCCGGTGGGGTGCTGCTGGGCGTAGTCGGCGATCGCGGCCAGCGCGTCGTCCCCGGTCGGGACCTGCAGGTCGACACCGGAGGTGAGGAACGCCCCGAGGAACGGATGGATGTGGGCCTCGACGAAGCCGGGCATCAGCAGACGCCCGGCCAGGTCGACGACGCGGGTGTCCGGACCCGCCAACGCCATGGCGCCGTCGTCGTCGCCGACGTAGGTGATCGTGTTCCCGGTGACGGCGACCGCCTGCGCCCAGGGCGCCGTCTCGTTCAGCGTATAAACCCGGCCGCGGTGGAACACCACATCCGCGTCGGCGTTCTCGGTGGGTGCGGGCGTGGGGCTCTCACGCGGTGTTGCGCACGCGGCCAGACTCGTTGCGACGACCAGCAGTGCTCCGGCGCGCAGCGCCGCACGGCGGCTGGTCGACAACGGTCGGGGAGTGCCGAACGCGGCGAAGCGCGACGACCAGTCACATGCGGTGCACATGGACTGATTGTGGGGTCAGCGCCTGCGCACCGTGCGTTGAACGCCCTTCATCTTGGCGGCCGTGGGAAGTGGCCCCTTCGGCATCGCGGCGGGACCCACCTTGCTGCCGAGAGCGGCCAGCCGTGATTCCAGCGCATCCAGCTGCTTGACCGTGATGTTGGCCGGAAGCTTGGTCAGGTGACGCTCCAACTTGGACAGCGGCACCTCACCCTCACCGTTTCCGACGATCACGTCATAGATCGGGACGTCGCCGACGAGCCGGGCGGTGCGCTTCTTCTCCTGCGCCAGCAGCGGTTTGACCCGAGCCGCCGAACCCTCGCCCACGAAGATCACCCCGGGCCTGCCGATCACCCGGTGCACGGCGTCGAAGTGGCCGGTGGCCGCCACTCCGGGCGTCACCCGCCACTTGCCGCGCAGATTCTCCAGCGCCCAGGCCGCGGCGCCGGTCTGACCCTCGGCTTTCCGGTAGACCGACTTCTGGGCTCGGCGGCCGAAGATGATGAACGCGACCAGCGCACCCAGCACGATGCCGAGCGGGATCAGCATGAACATCGTGAAGCCGCCGGCGTAGATGCCCGCGGCCACCGATGCCCCCGCGATCAGGACGAACGCCCCCGCCATGTAGGGGATGAGGCGTTTGTCCTCTTTGCGTTGGATCTGGAAGGCCTGCCACAGCTGACTGCGGCGCTGCTTGGACGCCGCCTTGCGGGCGGCCTTCGCCTCGGCCTTGGCGGCCTTGACCTCAGCGGGATTGCGCGATTTCGCCATAACGTGTCCAGCATACAAATCCCACCGGGCCGGCGTGGCGGCGTGATCGAGTAGCGGCGTTCAGCTGGTCAGCGTGCGCTTGCTGGCCTGCTCGTAGAGCCGCCCGGCGCGATAGGAGGAGCGCACCAGCGGCCCGGCCAGCACCCCGGCGAAACCGAGGCCGGCGGCATACTTCTCGTGCTCGACGAACTCCTCGGGATGCACCCACCGCTCGACCGGGTGGTGCCGCGCCGACGGTCGCAGATACTGGGTGATGGTGACGATGTCGCAGCCCGCCCCATGCAGGTCGGCCAGCGCGTCGCGCACCTCCTCGGGCGTCTCACCCATCCCCAGGATCAGGTTGCTCTTGGTGACCAGGCCGGCCGCACGCGCCATGGTGAGCACCGACAGGCTGCGCTCGTAGCGGAAACCGGGACGGATCCGCTTGAAGATGCGCGGCACCGTCTCGACGTTGTGAGCCAACACCTCGGGGCGCGCAGCGAACACCTCGTCGAGCAGCGCGGGCTCTGCATTGAAGTCGGGGATCAGCAGCTCCACCCCGGTGTTCGGGTTGAGCGCCTTGATCGCGCGCACCGTCTCGGCGTACAGCCAGGCCCCGCCGTCGGGCAGGTCGTCGCGGGCCACGCCGGTCACCGTGGAGTAGCGCAACCCCATCGCCGCGACGCTCTCGGCCACCCGGCGCGGCTCGTCACGGTCCAACTCGGCGGGCTTGCCGGTGTCGATCTGGCAGAAGTCGCAACGCCGGGTGCACTGCTCGCCACCGATCAGGAACGTGGCTTCGCGGTCTTCCCAGCATTCGTAGATGTTGGGGCAACCCGCCTCTTCGCACACCGTGTGCAGGCCCTCGCGCCGCACCAGGCTCTTGAGTTCCTTGTATTCCGGACCCATCTTGGCTCTGGTCTTGATCCACGACGGCTTGCGCTCGATCGGCGTCTGCGCGTTGCGCACCTCGAGCCGGAGCAGTTTGCGGTTACCGGGATCGACACTCACTGCGTCGATGGTACTGCGTCGGCGGGCGCGGTGTCGGTGCCGGTGAGGCTGCCGTCGAGCGCCGCGCACACTGCGTCGGCGACCTGGTCGGCGACGTCGTCGACGCCGATCCGGCGGCCGAGCTCGGCGGACAGGGACGTGACCCCGGCGTCGGCGATGCCGCACGGCACGATGGAGCCGTACGCGCCGAGGTCGCAGTCGCAGTTCAGCGCGAAGCCGTGCAGGGTGGTGGCGCGCGCCACCCGGATCCCGATGGCGGCGATCTTTCGGGCCGGGCCACGCTCGTCGGGCGGGACCCATACGCCGGACCGCCCCTCGACCCGGCCGGTCGGCAGGCCCAGGTCGGCACACACCGTGATCAACGCCTCTTCGAGTCGCCGCACGAAATTGACCACGTCCAGCGGTTCGGCCAGCCCGATGATCGGATAGCCGACCAGCTGACCGGGGCCGTGCCAGGTGATCTTGCCGCCGCGGTCGGTGTCGATGACCGGGGTGCCGTCCTGGGGGCGCTCCTCGGGCAGCGTGCGCCGCCCCGCGGTGTAGGTCGGGGGATGCTCGAGCAGCAGCAGCGAATCGGGACCGCCGGCCGCCCGGGCGCCGGCGAGTTCGCGTTGCAGCTCCCACGCGGCCCGGTAGTCGATCGATCCGAGCCGACGCACGCGCACCGGCGCACGGTCTGAACGGATCGAGGTCTGCATGGAGCCGACGGTACTCCCGCTCACGTGCGGGTGGGTGCCGTCGCGAATGCCAGCGCCTCACCGATCGTGTTGTGGTGGAAGCGGAAACCGGCCCGCTCGAGAGCGGTCGGGATGGCGCGCTGCCCGCCGAGCAACCCTTCGTCGGCGAACTCGCCGAGCACCGTGCGCAACGCGAAGCCGGGCACCATCAGGGCGGTGGGACGGTTGACGGTGCGTCCGAGGGCGGTGGTGAACTCCGCGTTGGTGACCGGAGCTGGGCCGGTGAAGTTCACCGGACCAGCCAGCTCGTCGTGCCCGATCGCGAACAGCAGAGCCCGGATCTGGTCTTCGAGACTGATCCAGGACAGATATTGCCGACCGTTGCCCAGACGCGCCCCCAGGCCCAGCGAGAACAGCGGTTTGAGCCGTCCCAGCATCCCGCCCGACGGCGCCATCACCAGCCCGGTGCGGGTTTGCACCACCCGCGCTCCGTGCTGTGCGGCCGGCGCGGTGGCGTCCTCCCAGTCCACCGTGAGCCGGGCCAGAAAGTTGCTGCCCGGCGGTGCGGACTCGTCGACCGGTGTCGCCCCCGTGTCCCCGTAGTAGCCGACGGCGCTGGCGTTGACGAGCACCGGGACGCCGGCGTCGGCGACAGCGCGCGCGAGCACCTCGGTGGGTCCGATGCGGCTGTCCCGCAGGCTCTGCTTGAACGCGCCCGACCAGCGTTTCTGGGCGACGTTCACGCCGCACAGGTTCACCACCGCGTCCACACCGCGCAGCGCGCCGGCGTCGAACTCACCGGTGTCGGGATTCCACGACACCTCGTCGCCGTTGGCCGGCGCCCGCCGCACGATGCGCAGCACCCGGTGGTCGGTGGCGCGCAACGCGTAGACCAGCGCCGTGCCGATCAGACCTGAAGAGCCGGCGACCGCGATGACCGAGTCAGGGGGCATCGACACCGTCGTCTACAACCCGAGATCGGCCTCGAAGGCACCCTCTTCCAGCCGGCGCTTGATCGTGGTCACGAAGCGGCCGGCGTCGGCGCCGTCGATCAGACGGTGGTCGTAGGTCAGCGGCAGATAGCACACCGAACGCACGCCGATCGACTCGTTGCCGAAGTCGTCGACGATCACCCGCGGCCGCTTGACGATGGCCCCCGTGCCCAGCATGGCCGCCTGCGGCGGAACCAGGATCGGAGTGTCGAACAGCGCGCCCTGGCTGCCGATGTTGGTGATCGTGAACGTGCCGCCCGACAACTCGTCGGGCTTGAGGTCACCGGACCGCGCGCGTCCGGCGATGTCGGAGATCGCCCGGGCCAGCCCACCGAGCGACAGGTCGCCGGCGTTCTTGATGACCGGGGAGAGCAGACCCTGCTCGGTGTCGACGGCGAAGCCCAGGTGCTCGGCGTCGTAGTAGGTGATCTCCTTGGCCTCTTCGTTGTAGCTGGCGTTGACGTTCGGGTGGATCTTCAACGCGTCGATCACCGCCCGGGCGATGAACGGCAGGTAGGTCAGGTTCACGCCTTCGCGCTCGGCGAACTTGGCCTTCGCCTTGGCCCGCAGCGCCACGATCTTGGTCATGTCGACCTCGTGGGTCTGCGTCAGCTGTGCGGTGGCCTGCAGCGACTCGCGGGTCTTCTTGGCCGTGATCTGACGGATCCGGTTGGCCTTCTGCGTGGTTCCCCGCAGATGCGCCAACGCCGGCGAGGGCTCCGCGGGGGCCGGCGCGGCCTTCGCTGGTGCTGCCGCGGCGGGCTCGGATTCCGGTGCCGCCGACTTCTTCTCGTCGGCGGCGGCCAGGACGTCCTGTTTGCGGATCCGGCCGCCCACACCGGTGCCCTTGACCGTCGACAGGTCGACGCCGTTCTCGCTGGCGAGCTTGCGCACCAGCGGTGTCACGTACGGCGACGAGTCACCCGACGACTCCTTCGCTGCAGCCGGCTTCGATTCGGGCTTCGGCTCGGGCTTGGGCTCGGGTTTCGATTCCGGCTTGGGCTCGGATTTCGGTTCGGGTGCCTTCTCCTTGGCCGGCTCGGGCTCGGGCTCCGGTTCTGGTTCGGGCTCGGGCTCCGGTTCTGGTTCGGGTTCGGGCTCCGGTTCGCTGTCGCCGGTGTCCGCGCCTTGCTCGCCGATCTTGGCCAGCTCGCCGCCCACCTCCACGGTGTCGTCTTCCTCGGCCGTGATGGACAGCAGCGTGCCCCCGACAGGCGAGGGGATCTCGGTGTCGACCTTGTCGGTGGACACCTCGACCAGCGGCTCGTCCACCTCGACGCTGTCGCCGACCTTCTTCAGCCACCGCGTCACAGTGCCCTCGGTGACGGACTCACCCAACTCGGGCATCAGCACCGGCGTCGACGAACCCCCGGAGCCCGACGATCCGCCCGACGACTTGGCCGCAGCCTCGGGTTCGGGCTCGCTGTCCTCGTCCCCGCTGTCCTCGTCCCCGTTGTCCTCGGACTCGGCAGCATCGGCGCTGTCGTCCGAGTCGTCCGAGTCTGCTGAGTCATCCGAGTCGGCTGAGTCATCGGAGTCATCGCTGTCATCGGCGTCGCCGATCACCGCCAGCTCGCCACCGACCTCGACGGTGTCGTCCTCCTGGGCGATGATCTTCTTCAGCACACCGCCCGCCGGCGAAGGGATTTCGGTGTCGACCTTGTCGGTCGACACCTCCAGCAGTGGCTCATCCTCCTCGACCGTGTCTCCCTCCTGCTTCAGCCAGCGGGTGACTGTCCCCTCGGTGACGCTCTCACCGAGTGCGGGCATCTGAACGGAGATGGCCATATTGTCGTGGCTCCCTTGCACGGTCGGACGCGGGTAACTGCACTGCGCTTCCCATCCTGTCACGTCTGCCGCAACGTTTCGCCGTGGACCGGCTTACTGGCCGCTCTGGCACTATCGAAAGAGGAGTCGTCCAGCTCGAGCCGGAGAGGAGCACGCGCAAGGTGGGACTGTTCGACAGGTTTCGCCGTGGGCGCGGGGGACGCACGGCCACCAGCGATCGGGCCGCTGATCTGCGTTACCTGCAGCAGTGGGTGGCCGAGCACAAGGGCGTGGAGGCATTCGTGGAGCCCAAGACCACGGTCACCGAGGTGACCGTGGTGCTCGTGGCTGCCGACGGTGAATGGACGCGGCGCCGCGCCGGCGGCCAATCGGGCGCGCGCAAGCTGTCGGACCGGCTCAAGATTCCGGTCTACGACGTGCAGAAGGTCGGCTACCCGCAGCGCATGCGTGACTACGACGCGCGGCAGCGGATCCTGCGCAAGCGCGCCGCCCGGGAGGAGCTCGGCGACCGGTAGGGTCCGCTCGTGGTCGTCAACAGCGAGGGACTGCACATCGCCGTGTTCGAGGAAGGCCGCATCGACGGACCCACGGTCCTGCTGGTCAGCGGTCACCCCGACACCCACACGGTCTGGGATCCGGTGGTCGCGCATCTGCAGGACCGGTTCCGCATCGTCCGCTACGACCCACGCGGTGCCGGTGACTCGTCGGTGCCGTCGGGCACCGCCGCCTACCGGCTCGCTCGGCTCGCCGACGACTTCGCCGCGGTGCTCGCCGCGATCTCGGTCGACTCCGACGTTCACGTCGTCGCCCACGGCTGGGGCTCGAGCGCGGTGTGGGAGCACCTGACCGGACCTCGCGGCGGGACGTCGGTGGCATCGTTCACCTCGGTGGCCGGCACCGACCTGACGCATCTGCGCCGGTACCTGGTGGACTCGCTGCGCCACCCGCACCGGCCGAGACGATTCCTGCGCGGTGCTGCCCAGCTCGGCCGACTGGCAGCGGCGGCGCCCCGGCTGCTGTCGGACAAGCAGTACCGGGCCAACGTCCGCGGCGACGGCGCCGGCGGTGACCTCGACGTCGACGTCCCGGTCCAGCTCATCGTCGCCACCGCCGACGAGTACCTCGGTCCGCACGTCTACGACGACATGGCGGCCCGAGTGACGCAGCTGTGGCGGCGCGACGTCAAGGCCGGCCGTGACATCGTGTCGTCGCACCCACAGGTGCTGGCCCGTGCGGTCGCCCAGTTCGTCGAACATCTCCGGGGCGCCCCCGCCGCGCGGGAGCTGCGTCGCGCCCAGGTCGGTCGAGCTCGAAACGCCTTCACCGACAACTTGGTGGCGGTGACCGGCGCCGGCAGCGGAATCGGCCGCGAAACCGCGCTGGCGTTCGCGCGTGCCGGCGCCGACGTCGTGATCAGCGACATCGACCAGCAAGGTCTGGCCGAAACCGCGCGGCGAGTGGCCGCCGAGGGCGCCGAGGCCCACAGCTACCGCCTCGACGTGGCCGATGCGGCGGCGGTGGAGGCGTTCGCGGCGCAGGTGTGCGCCACACACGGCGTGCCCGACGTGGTGGTCAACAACGCCGGGGTGGGCCACGCCGGCTTCTTCCTCGACACGCCCGCCGAGGAGTTCGACCGGGTCATGGACATCAACTTCGGTGGCGTCGTCAACGGTTGTCGCGCGTTCGCCCCCCGGCTGGTGGAGCGGGGGATTGGCGGGCACATCGTCAACGTCGCCTCGATGGCCTCCTACACGCCGGTCAACGTCATGAACGCCTACTGCACCTCCAAGGCCGCGGTGTTCATGTTCTCGGACTGCCTACGCGCCGAACTCGACGCCGCCGGGGTGGGGCTGACCACGATCTGCCCGGGCGTCATCGGCACCAACATCGTCGAGACCACGCGATTCTCGCTGCCGCAGGCCCGCCTCGGCGAGGTGGACACGGTGCGCGGCCGCGCACGGCGCGGGTTCTCGGTGCGCCGGTACGGTCCGGAGAAAGTGGCCGCCGCGATCGTCGATGCGGTGGTGCGGAAGCAGGCGGTGCGCCCGGTGACGTTCGAGGCGTACGCCGTCTACGGCGTCTCCCACGCACTGCCGCAGGTCATGCGCAGCACGGCGCGGGGCGGAAACATCCTGTAGTCAGCCGTTACGGGCGATGTCCTCGAGCACCGCGAACATCGTCCGGGTCGGCACCCCGGTGCCGCCCTTCGGCGTGTAGCCCCACGGGCCCCCGGAGTTGTAGGCCGGCGCGGCGATGTCGATGTGCGCCCACTGGACACCGTCGCTGACGAACTCGCGCAGGTAGGTTCCCGCCACCAGCATGCCGGCGAAGCGGGACCCGCTGACGTTGGCCAGGTCGGCCACCGTCGATTTCAGGTCGTCCTTCAACTCCTCGGGAAGCGGCATCGCCCAGCCGTTCTCGCCGACGGACTGCGAGATCTCGGCCACCCGGTCGCGGAACTCGTCGCTGCCCATCACCCCCGGCGTCCGAGCGCCCAGCGCCACGGTCTGCGCACCGGTCAACGTCGACGTCTCGATGAGGTAGTCCGGCTCGTCCTCGCATGCGCGCACGATCGCGTCGGCCAGGATCAACCGGCCCTCGGCGTCGGTGTTGAGCACCTCCACCGTGATACCGCCGTACTGGGTCAGCACGTCACCGGGTCGCTGCGCGGTCGACGACGGCATGTTCTCGGCCATCGGCACCGTCGCGACGACGTCGATCGGCAGCTTCTGCTG
This sequence comes from Mycobacterium sp. G7A2, assembly GCF_041902445.1. Taxonomy (NCBI): domain Bacteria; kingdom Bacillati; phylum Actinomycetota; class Actinomycetes; order Mycobacteriales; family Mycobacteriaceae; genus Mycobacterium; species Mycobacterium sp. G7A2. Next base: position 2,481,144 of record NZ_CP169251.1, read on the forward strand.
GGCGGCCAGCACCACGGTCGCGATCACCGCGGCCGCCCCGCCCATGTCGGAGGTCATGTGGTGCATGTTGGCCGCCGGCTTGATCGAGATGCCTCCGGTGTCGAACGTGACACCCTTGCCCACCAGAGCCACCGACTTGCTGTTCTTGGTCTTGGCGCCGCGATGGCTCAACCGGACCAGGCGGGGCGGACGGGACGATCCTTTGCCGACCCCGATGATTCCGCCGTACCCCTCCTTGGCCAGCGTCTTGTCATCGAGCACCTCGACGTCGAGACCCGCTGCGTCACCCAATGCCTTTGCGCGCTTGGCGAATTCGGCCGGGAAGAGATGGCTGGGCGGGGTGTTGACGAAATCGCGGGCAGTGGCGACCGCGGTGGCGATCGCGGCCGCCCGGGCGGCGATGTCCTTGGTCGCGGCCCGGGTGTCGGGGGTCAGCACGCTGATCTTGCGCACCCCGGCGTCGCGGGGCGCGGTCTTGTCGCTGCGGAAGGCGGTGAACCGGTAGGCGCCCAGGATCAACCCCTCGATCGACGCCTCCAGCTCGATGTCCGACAGCGTGGTGATGACCGTCTCCACCCCGGAGAGCGAGCGCGCGGCCGCGCCGGCGGCCCGCCGGATCGTCTCGGCGGGCCACTGGTCGCGCCCGCGGCCCAACCCGACCGCGAGCACACTGTCCACGGGCAGGGACGGCACCACGATCCGGGTCAACTGCTCGGCCCCACCCTTGGCTCCCAGCGCCTTGAGGGCCACCTCGATCTCACCGACCGCCTCGGCGTCCAGGTACGGATTCGCCACCACGGTGGCCGGTCCGTCGTCGTCACCGCTGAGGATCGGAACGATCAGAACCGACGAGGCGACCTTGCGCTTGGGCAGCGTGCTAGCGACGGCGACGGTGGGGGACGGGTAACCGGATGACGCGCTGACGGGGCTCACGGGAACTCACCCTAGCCACTGGCTACTAGTCTGGTTCGGCGTGAGCGACAACCTGTTGGCCGGACCCCTGGAGAACCGACACCGCGAGCTCGGCGCGAGCTTCGCCGAATTCGGCGGCTGGCTGATGCCGGTGTCCTACGCCGGCACCGTCGCCGAGCACACCGCCACCCGCACCGCGGTGGGCCTATTCGACGTCAGCCACCTCGGCAAGGCGCTGGTCAAGGGTCCCGGCGCGGCCGAATACGTCAACTCCGCGCTTACCAACGACCTCCGCCGGATCGGGCCGGGAAAGGCTCAGTACACGTTGTGTTGCACCGAGTCCGGCGGCGTCATCGACGACCTGATCGCCTACTACGTCTCCGACGACGAGATCTTCCTGGTGCCCAACGCGGCCAACACGGCCAGCGTCGTCGCCGCACTGCAGGACCACGCCCCCGACGGGGTGACGGTCACCGACGAGCACCGCTCCCGTGCCGTGCTGGCCGTCCAGGGCCCGAAGTCCGGTGACGTCGTCGGCGGGCTCGGGCTGCCCACCGACATGGACTACATGGGGTATGCGGACGCGACATTTCACGGCGTCGACGTGCGGGTGTGCCGCACCGGATACACCGGGGAGCACGGCTATGAGTTGCTGCCGACCTGGGACCAGGCCGCGGTGGTGTTCGATGCGCTCGTCGACGCCGTCGGTGCGGCCGGCGGTCAGCTCGCCGGGCTGGGCGCCCGCGACACGTTGCGCACCGAGATGGGCTATCCGTTGCACGGCCACGAGCTGTCGTTGGACATCACCCCGGTGCAGGCCCGCTGCGGCTGGGCGGTCGGCTGGAAGAAGGACCGCTTCTGGGGACGCGACGCGCTGCTGGCCGAGAAAGAGGCCGGCCCACGGCGCACGCTGCGGGGACTCAAGGCGGTGGGCCGCGGCGTGCTGCGGGGAGACCTCGCGGTGCTCGCGTCGGCGCAGGACGGCGCCGCCCGGATCGGGACCACCACGTCGGGAACCTTCTCGCCGTCACTGAAGGTCGGCATCGCGCTCGCGCTGATCGACACCGGCGCCGGCATCGAGGACGGCGCCCACGTCGCGGTCGACGTGCGTGGCCGCCTCATCGAATGCGAAGTGGTCAAACCGCCGTTCGTGGACACCCGCACCCGGTAGCCGGGCGGGGCGAACGGAGCCTGAAAACCGCTAGCCAGCCGGTTATACAATCGCTTTCATGACTGAAGGCCTCGGGTTCACCGTCGATCGCAACGCGACTCCGGCGACCGACGGGGTACGCGGTGAGATTCTGGCGAACCCGGGGTTCGGCAGGTTCCACACCGACCACATGGTCTCGATCGACTACACCGACGGCCGCGGCTGGCACGACGCGCGCGTGCTTCCCTACGGGCCCATCGAGCTGGACCCGTCGGCGATCGTCCTGCACTACGCGCAGGAGGTCTTCGAGGGATTGAAGGCCTACCGCTGGGCCGACGGATCGATCGTCTCGTTCCGGCCGGAGGCCAACGCCGCCCGGCTGCGCACCTCGTCACGGCGGCTGGCCATCCCCGAGCTGCCGGAGGAGTTGTTCATCGAGTCGCTGCGGCAACTGATCGCCGTCGACGACAGCTGGGTGCCGCCCGCCGGTGGTGAGGAATCGCTGTATCTGCGGCCGTTCATCTTCGCCACCGAGCCCGGACTCGGCGTGCGCCCCGCCAACGAATACCGCTACCTGGTGATCGGCTCCCCGGCCGGTGCCTACTTCCCCCGCGGTATCAAGCCGGTCAGCGTGTGGCTGTCCCACGAGTACGTGCGGGCATCCCCGGGTGGCACCGGCGCGGCCAAGTTCGGCGGTAACTACGCCGCATCGCTGCTGGCGCAGGCCGAGGCCGCCGCGCACGGATGCGACCAGGTCGTGTGGCTGGATGCCATCGAACGCCGCTACGTCGAGGAGATGGGCGGGATGAACCTGTTCTTCGTGTTCGGCAGCGGCGGTACGGCTCGCCTGGTGACCCCGGAGCTGTCCGGCTCGCTGTTGCCCGGTATCACGCGGGATTCGTTGCTGCAGTTGGCGACCGACGCCGGCTTCACCGTCGAGGAACGCAAGATCGACGTCGACGAATGGCAGAAGAAGGCCGCGGCGGGCGAGATCACCGAGGTGTTCGCGTGCGGCACCGCGGCCGTCATCACGCCGGTCTCGCACGTCAAGCACACCGAGGGTGAATTCACCATCGCCGACGGCGAACCAGGCGAGATCACGATGGCGCTGCGTGACACGCTGACCGGAATCCAGCGCGGCACCTTCGCCGACACCCATGGCTGGATGGCGCGGCTCAACTGAGCCGACAGCTCAGTTGACGCAGATCGCCATCCCCACCGCTGCCACGGTGGTGGTCAGCTCCGTCGCGGCGCCCAGCACGTCGCCGGTGATGCCGCCGAAGCGCCGCACGCAGTGCGCCACCAGCGCGACACTGCACGCCAGTGCCACGACCACGGCGGCCGGACCCTGCCACGGCCGGTCGGCGGCGATCACCGCCACGGCGATGATCGCGGCGGTCCATCCTCCCGCCACCCACCCCGGCTGCGAACCGGCCACCAACGCGCCCAAGGTGCTGCCGGCCGCCGCGGGCACCGAGCGGCGGCACGCGGCGACGGCGGCCACCCGGCCGGCGGTCACGGCCACGAGGACCGCAAGCGGGCCGGCCTGCGCGAACGCCAGTGCCTGCACCAGCAGCGTCGCAGTCACCGCGGCGGCGCCGAACGGCCCTGCCGAGCCGTCGCGCATCACCGCCAGCGCGCGTTCGGCGGGTCCGTAGCAGCCCAACGCGTCCACAGTGTCGGACAGCCCGTCGATGTGCAGACCACGAGTGACCAACAGCAGCGTCACCACCGTCAACGCGCCGGCCAGTGCGCTGCCGGCGCCGAACGCCCACTCACCGGCCCACAGCACGCCCGCGGCGGCACCACCCACGACCAGTCCGGTCACCGGCAGCGCGGTCATCACCCCGCGGCCGGCGTGCGCGGTGCGCGATGCCGGTGTCGGCAGCACCGTCGCGAACGCGAAAGCCCCTGCCAGCGAACGGATCACCAACTAGTCCTCAGAGCTTCGCCCGGCGACCCCGGCTTCGCTGAAGGTGGCCATCGAGGCGAGGGTCGCGACCGCCGCGCGCAGCACCGGCAGCGCCACCAACGCGCCGGAGCCCTCACCGAGGCGCATACCGAGGTCGACGATCGGGTCGAGCTCGAGATTCCGAAGCGCTAGCGAATGGACCGGTTCGGTGGAGCGATGCCCGGCCTGCCACCACTGCCGCGCACCCGGGGCCAGCCGCTCGGCGGCCAGTGCCGCCGCGGTGACCACCGCGCCGTCGAGCAGCACCGGGGTGCGCCGCACCGCGGCCTGCGCGCAGAAACCGGTCATCGCCGCCAGATCGGCGCCACCGCAGATACGCAGCAGCGCAATGGGATCGGCCGAGAGGCGCCGGGTCCTGTACAGCCCGTCACGAATCGCCGCGGTCTTGCGGGCCCAGCCCGCGTCGTCGATGCCGGTACCGCGGCCGACCACTTCCACGGGTTCGGTGTCGGTCAGTGCGGCCACCAGCGTGGTCGCCGCGGTGGTGTTGCCGATACCCATGTCCCCGGCGATCAGCAGATCGGCACCGGCGTCGACTTCCTCGTCGGCGATCCGGCGTCCCGCCTCGATCGCGCCGACCACCTCATCAGGGGTCAGGGCGTCCTCGACGGCGATGTTGCCGCTCGACCGCCGGATCTTGTGTCTGCCGATCTCCTCGGACAGCGGCTCCGGAGTGTCGACGGCGATGTCGACGACGCGCACGCCGGCGCCTGCCACCTCGGCGAGCGCGTTCACCGCGGCGCCGCCGGCGACGAAGTTCGCCATCATCGCCGCCGTGACCTCGGGAGGATAGGCCGACACCCCGGCCGCGGTCACGCCATGGTCACCGGCGAAGACCACCACCCGGGCCCGCTGGAACTGCTGCGGTGGACACTGCGACTGGCATGCCGACACCCATATCGACAACTCTTCGAGACGCCCCAACGAACCTGTCGGTTTGGTCAGGGTCGCCTGGCGCGCGGACGCGGCAGAGGCGGCGTCCGGATCGGGGTCCGGAACAGCCGGAAAGTAGCCCACCGACAGGTCAGCCGACGCTGGCGCCGCGCTCGACCTGCGGGCGGGGGGCGCGCATGCGGCGCAACTGCGACGCACGGCTGGCGGCGTAGAACCCGAGCTTCCACCCGGTCTCGGTGTTGTCCGGGAACTTCTCGTCCACCATCCGGTTGACCTTGCGGCCCAGCACGAAACCGTCGATCACCATGACGAACACCAACACCAGCATCGCCGGCGAGAGCAGCTGCTGGACCTGTACCGACGGCACCGCCAACATGACGAAGATCAGCCCGAGCGCCGAGGGCATGAACAGCCCCAGCAGATTGCGCCGCGCGTCGACCACATCGCGCACGTAGCGCCGCACCGGGCCTTTGTCACGGGGCAGCAGATACGCGTCCTCACCGGCCATCATGCGCTCGCGGCGCTCGGACATCTCGGAGCGGCGGGCGGCCTTCTCGACCTTGCGCTCCTCGCGGGAGAGCTTCGGGCCCCGCAGTTCCTTGCGGCGCCGACGCGCTTCGGCCGACGTCATGGGCGCCGGGGCCACGGGACCGCGTCTGCGGGACGCCTCGTTGCGTTTGGGCGTCGGGCGGCCTTTCGGCGCGGTGCCCGGCCGCGTGTCGCGGGCGGCGGACGTCGCGTCGACGTCGAGCGAGGACCCCTGCTTGCGCGAGTCGTCCGCGCCTCCCGCGCCCTCGGAGTCATCCTTGTTTCGGCCCAGCAGCTTCACAGGTCCCAGGTTACTTCTCGCACCACCGCCTCAGCATCCCCGTCCCGGCAGTGCGGCGGCCGCGGGGACGCCATAGTCTGCCCTGGGTGACCGCCCGCGCGCCTGACACCGAACCGCTGACCGTGCTCATCGCCCCGGACTGTTTCGGCGACAGCCTGACCGCGGTGCAGGCGGCGCAGTCCATCGCCGCGGGGTGGCGCCGCTGCCGCCCGGATGACCGTCTGATCCTGGCGCCGCAGTCCGACGGCGGACCCGGCTTCGTCGAAGTCCTGGCCAGCCGCCTCGGCGGGGTTCGCACCGACACCGTGAGCGGTCCGCTGACCGGCGACGTCGAGGCGCAGTGGGTGCTCGACGAGTCCGGTCCGGTGACCGCTTACATCGAGTGCGCTCAGGCCTGCGGACTCGCGCTGCTCGGCGGACCCCCGACGCCGGACACCGCGGTGGCCGCCCACACCCGTGGGGTGGGGCAGCTGATCGCCGCCGCCCGTGACGCGGGCGCCGGTCGCATCGTCGTCGGCCTGGGCGGCAGCGGCAGCACCGACGGCGGACGCGGAACGATCGATGCGCTCGGCGGCCTCACCGCCGCCCGGGACCTGCTCGACGGTGTCGAACTGATCGTCGCCAGCGACGTCGAGCACCCCCTGCTGGGACCGATGGGTGCGGCGGCGGTCTTCGGTCCGCAGAAGGGCGCCGACCCCGACACCGTCGCGGCCCTGGAGGAGCGGCTGACGAGCTGGTCCGACGAGTTGAATGCGCTGGCCGGGCGCACCGTCAGCGATGACCCGGGCGCGGGCGCCGCAGGTGGGCTCGGCGCGGCGCTCATCGCGCTGGGCGGCCGTCGCGAATCCGGCGCGGCGATCATCGCCGAGCACACCGGCCTGGCCGCCGACATCGCGGAGGCGAGCGTGGTCATCACCGGGGAAGGTCGCTTCGACGACCAGTCGCTGCACGGAAAGGTCGTCAGCGCGCTGGCCGCCGGCGCCGCCGCCCGTGACATCCCGGTGCTGGTGCTGGCCGGCCAGGTCACGCTCGACGAGGCCGCGCTGCGGAAGGCGGGGATCTCGGCGGCATTCTCGCTCACCGACCACGCCGGCTCGGTGCAGCGCGCAATCGACGATGCGGCCAACCAGCTGACCAGCCTGGCCGCCGCCGTCGCCGATCGGCATCACTGACCCACCCACCGCCATCGATGGGGAATACCGGGCGGACAAGGTACCGTTGACGGAGTGGCCCCACTCGAGGCGTGACGGGGTCCACCCACGTACATCCACACAGGAGTTTTCATGACTGTCCAGAACGATTCGGCTGTTCAGACAGGTAGCCAAGAGGGCACAGCCACCGACGCCCAGCACGGCGTGATCCTGACGGATGCCGCAGCGGCCAAGGCCAAGGCGCTGCTGGACCAGGAGGGCCGCGACGACCTCGCGCTGCGCATCGCCGTGCAGCCGGGTGGGTGCGCCGGCCTGCGCTACAACCTGTTCTTCGACGACCGCACCCTCGACGGCGACCTGACCGTCGAATTCGGCGGCGTCGCGCTGACCGTCGACCGGATGAGCGCCCCGTACGTATCGGGCGCCTCCATCGACTTCGTCGACACCATCGAGAAGCAGGGCTTCACGATCGACAATCCGAACGCCACCGGGTCGTGCGCCTGCGGCGATTCGTTCAACTGAGCGGTCTGTCGCTCCGGGCTCAGTACTGCCCCGCGGTGCGCGGCAGGTAGGAACACACCAGAACCTCGCCGTCCACGGACAGCAGCTGGGCCACGGCCTGTTCCTCGCCGTCCCGTGCGGGGTTGCGCGCTGATCCGCTGGCGGGGGACACCCGCATCGTGAACAGCACCTGCGCCTGGGTCGGTGAAGACTGCACCATCTGGTCGATCGAGACCACCTCGGCACTGCTGTACTGCTTGCGGAAGGCGTCGCTGGTCAAACCGGCCAGCGCGAGGTCGGAACGGCGCTCCTTCACCGCGTCGTACAAGCCGCACAGCGTGTGCCGGGCGACGGTTTGCTCGTCGCCGTTCGACAGTGCGTCGAGATAGTCCTGGATGGCGGCTCGTGCCGACGCGTCGGTCAATGCTCCGGTCGCCGTCCGCTCGTCACCGCCGCCGGACAGAGCCACCCCGACGATCAACCCCCCCACCAGAAGCACTGCCAGAGTCACCAGGCCGCCGATGAGCCACCGACGGCCGCGCCGCGGGTAGTTCACGGGCGGCGGCAGCGTCCCCGGATACGTCGCGCCGATGCCGGCGTCCGGGTAGGGCTGTGTAACCGGCGGATACGGTGGAGGTCCGTACGGCTGATTCGGCTGATTGAGCGGTGGGCCGACCGGTCCGGTGCCGTAAGGGGGCGGGTACGGACCAGTCATAGAGGCACTCCCGGGGGGATCGGCGGAACCCTGCGGCATCTACAGTGGCCAGGCAGGCAGCTACATGCAGGTTAGCGCACCTGGCGGTGCGGCCCGCCGCCCACGGCGGGGCCGACAGTAGGGTGAAACACGATTCTCGGAGAAGGGTGAACTGCGTGACCATTGCGGTGACCGGATCAATTGCGACCGACCATCTGATGCGATTCCCGGGTCGGTTCTCGGAACAGCTTCTGGCTGACCACCTGCAGAAGGTGTCACTGAGCTTTCTGGTCGACGACCTGGTCATGCACCGTGGCGGCGTGGCCGGCAACATGGCATTCGCCATCGGCGTCCTGGGTGGGGACGTGGCTCTGGTCGGCGCGGCGGGCACCGACTTCGACGACTACCGGCAGTGGCTCACCGCGCACGGGGTGAACTGCGACCACGTCCTGATCTCCGAGTCCGCCTACACCGCGCGGTTCGTCTGCACCACCGACGAAGCCATGGCCCAGATCGCGTCGTTCTACCCGGGGGCGATGTCCGAGGCCCGCAACATCAAGCTGGGCGACATGGTCAACGGCTCGGGCGCCCCGGATCTGGTGATCGTCGGCGCCAACGATCCGGAAGCGATGTTCCTGCACACCGAGGAGTGCCGCAAGCTGGGTCTGGCCTTCGCCGCGGACCCGTCGCAGCAGCTTGCCCGGCTGTCCAAGGACGAGATCCGCCGGCTCATCGACGGCGCGACCTACCTGTTCACCAACGACTACGAGTGGGATCTGCTGCTGCAGAAGTCCGAGTGGTCCGAGGCCGAGGTGATGAGCCAGATCGAGATGCGCATCACCACCCTGGGGGAGAAGGGCGTCGACATCGTCGGCGACGGCACCTTCGTGCACGTCGACGTGGTGCCCGAAACCCACAAGGAGGATCCCACCGGAATCGGGGACGCCTTCCGGGCCGGCTTCCTGACCGGGCGCAGCGCGGGCCTGAGCCTGGAGAGGTCGGCACAGCTCGCCTCGATGGTGGCCACGTTGGTGCTCGAGGCCCCCGGACCGCAGGAATGGACGTGGGACAGCGAGGCAGCCGTGCGCCGCCTCACCGACGCCTACGGCGCAGAGGCCGGCCAGGAGATAGCCCAGGCGCTCGCTTAGAGCTGCACCGGGTAATCCGGCCGGCTGATCTGCGGGGTGACGCTGCCCTCGACGAAGATCGCGTGCCACAGCATGAAGATCAGCACCGTCCACAGCCGTCGGCTGTGATCGCTGACGCCGGTTCGGTGTTCGTCGAGCAATGTGCGCACCGCGGACAGGCTGATCAGGTCTCCCGCCCCTGACGAGGTGACCATCGCCTGCGCCCAGTCCAGCAGCTCACCCGAGCGCAGCCAGTGCCGGATCGGTACCGGGAAGCCGAGCTTGGGGCGATTGAGGACGTGGGCGGGCACGATCGGCTCCAGCGCCCGGCGCAGCGCGTACTTCGTCGTGGCGCGGGTGATCTTCTGGTCGTAGGGCAATCGGGAAGCCACCGCGAACACCTCGGGGTCGAGGAACGGCACCCGCAGTTCCAGCGAGTTGGCCATCGTCATCTTGTCGGCCTTGACCAGGATGTCGCCGCGCAACCAGGTGAACAGGTCGATGTGCTGCATCCGCGCCACCGGGTCCCAGCCCTGCGACTGCGCGTACAGCGGTGCCGTGACGTCGGTGTGCACCCAGTCTTCGCGGAACCGCGGCAACACCGCACGCAGCTGGGCGTCGGAGAAGCTGCGCGCGTTGCCGTAATAGCGCTCCTCCAGTGTCAGCGAGCCGCGATGCAGAAGGCTCTTGCCGCGCATCCCGTCGGGCAGGGGAGTGGCCATCTTGCCGACCGATCTGCGCACGCCCTTGGGCAGGAAATCGAACGGTTTCAGCGATAACGGCTCGCGGTAGATCGTGTAGCCGCCGAACAGTTCGTCGGCGCCCTCGCCGGACAGCACCACTTTGACGTGTTTACGGGCCTCGCGGGCGATGAAGTACAGCGGTACCAACGCGGGGTCGGCAACGGGCTCGTCCAGATACCAGACGATCTCGGGCAGCGCGGCGACGAACTCGGCCTGGCTGACCACTTTGGTCACGTGCCGGGCGCCGATGGCCTCGGCCGAGGCCACCGCCACGTCGACCTCCGAGAACCCCTCCCGTTCGAAGCCCGTGGTGAACGTGATCAGCCGTGGGTTGTGTCGCATGGCAAGCGCGGCGATCGCCGTGGAATCGATGCCACCGGACAGGAACGCCCCCACGGTCACGTCCGCGCGCATGTGCTTGGCCACCGAGTCTTCCAACACGGCGGTGATCTCGTCGTACCGGTGCTGTGCGTCGTCGCGGGAGCCCGACGCAACCGGCACGGCCGAGAAGCGCGGGGTGAAGTACCGCGTCACCTCGGGTTCGCCGCCGGCGCGGATCCGCGCACAGCTGCCCGATTCGAGCCGCCGGATGCCGCGATGCAGCGTCTCGGGCTCGGGTACGTACTGCAACACGGTGTAGTGCTGCACGGCGCGCTCGTCGATGCCCAGGTCGACGCCGAGTCGCCCGATCTTCTCGCAGACCTCGACCAGACACTTCTTCTCGCTGCCCACCACGGTGCCGCCGGGGCCGCTGGCCATGAACATCGGTTTGATCCCGAACGGGTCCCGCGCGCAGAACAACTCCTGCTCGACGCTGTCCCACAGCGCGAACGCGAACATGCCGCGCAGCTTGCCCAGCGCGTCAGCGCCCCAGTGGTGGTAGGCCGCCACGATCGCCTCGCCGTCACCGTCGGTGGCGAACTCCGCGCCGTACTCGTCGCGCAGCGCTTGACGCAGCTCGAGGTAGTTGTAGATCTCGCCGTTGAACACCAGCACGTAGCGGTCGGGCGCCTCAGGGGGGCCCCAGCGCAGCGGCTGGTGGGAATGGGCGATGTCGATGATCGAGAGCCTGTTGAAGCCCAAAACAACCCGCGCGTCGTCACTCCAGGTGCCCGGCTCGTCAGGACCGCGGTGGCGCATCAAGGCGGTGGCGCCGGAAACCGCGTCGACAGTCGAGGGGGACGGGAGAGAGTCAGCGCCGGGATCTGTCACCAAAGCCAGCAGACCGCACACCGCGCCAGTATGCCTAACCCCGTCGATCCGCCTGGTATCGGCACTCGCCGCAGCGCCCACACCACGTCAATCCCCGGTCGCTTCGGTGTCCTGCGGCGCGGTGGTCTACGCTGCGTAGTATTCAAGTGCAGCCGTGGGACCGCCCGACGGTCCACCGACTTCTAGGAGGCGCCAACGTGTCCGCTCGCGGCCTTAAGTTGGTGGCATTGTCCCTGCTCCTGGGGGGGACAGCGGTCGTCGTCAGCGGATGCAGCTGGTCCGAGGTGCTCGGCATGGGCTGGCCCAACGGCATCACCCCCGAGGCGCACCTGAACCGGGAGCTGTGGATCGGCTCGCTGATCGCGGCTCTGGTGGTCGGTGTCATCGTCTACATCCTGTTGTTCTGGACGACGGCGTTCCACCGCAAGAAAAAGGACGACACGGAGCTGCCCCGCCAGTTCGGCTACAACATGCCGCTGGAGCTGACGCTGACCGTCATTCCGTTCCTGATCATCTCCGTGCTCTTCTACTTCACGGTGGTCGTGCAGGAACGGATGCTCGACAAGCAGCCCGACCCCGAGGTCGTCATCGATGTCACCGCGTTCCAGTGGAACTGGAAATTCGGCTATCAGAGCGTGAACTTCGCCGACGGGACGCTCACCTACGACGGTGCCGAGCCCGACCGCCGCACGCTGATGGCGTCCGGACCCGAAGGCGTCAACGCCGAGCCCGAGGGCGAAGGCGGCCACGGCGGCGAGGAGTACGGCACCATCGCGGGCAAGAACCCCGAAGACCGGACCTACCTGAACTTCGACGAGGTCGAAACCATCGGTACGTCCAACGAGGTTCCGATCCTGGTTCTTCCGGTCGGCAAGCGCATCGAGTTCCAGCTGGCCTCGGCCGATGTGATCCACGGCTTCTGGGTGCCGGAGTTCCTGTTCAAGCGCGACGTACTGCCCAACCCGGCGGAGAACAACTCCGACAACATCTTCCAGATCAGCGAGATCTACGACACGGGCGCATTCGTGGGCCGCTGCACGGAGATGTGCGGCACCTATCACTCGATGATGAACTTCGAGGTCCGGGTGGTCGAACCCAACGACTTCAAGGCCTACCTCGATCAGCGCAGGGCCGGCGCCACCAATGCCGAAGCGCTGCAGGCCATCAACCAGCCTCCGCTGGCCACCACCACCGAACCGTTCGACACCCGGCGCGGTGAGCTCGCGCCGGGGGCACCGCAGGCGACAGGCAGGTAGGGGCACCGCATGCACATCGAAGCCAGGTTGTTCGAATTCCTCACCGCGTTCTTCGCGTTGGCCTCCGTGGTGTACGGGGTGCTGACCGCGATGTACGCCCAGGGTGGCATCGAATGGGCGGGTACGACCGCCCTGGTGCTCACCACGGGCCTGAGCCTCATCGTCGGCACGTTCTTCCGGTTCGTCGCCCGCCGGTTGGACACCCGGCCCGAGGACTACGAGGACGCCGAGATCGCCGACGGTGCCGGTGAGCTCGGCTTCTACCCGCCGCACAGCTGGTGGCCGTTGATGATCGCGCTGTCAGCGTCGATCACCGCGGTCGGGATGGCGATGTGGTTGCCGTGGCTGATCGTCGCGGGCGTGTGCTTCGTCCTGGCCACGGTCAGCGGCTTGGTGTTCGAGTACCACATGGGACCCGAAAAGCACTGACCCGCTCGGGCGTTGCGCCATGCGTCGGAAGACAAGGTCACAATCCGGGCATGACTTCGTCGGCCGACCGCCCCGAGTCGCTCGTCGCCGTGCCGCCGTTCGGTAGTGTTGCCGGGGCGCCGTGAGCCGTGGACGGCCACCACCGGCGCCGGAGAACAGGCGAGAAGGAAAAGCGAAGATGAGCGGGCCGAATCCTCCCGGGCGGGACTCTGGCAGCTCGGATCTCCCAGGTGAGGAGCCGGGTGGCCAGCCCTCCGGGGACGAACCAACTCGAGACGGCGCCGGTACCGACAACCCCGACACCGGCCAGACTGACATCTACTCACGGGCCTACTCGGCTCCGGAATCCGAGCAGTTCGTCAGCGCTCCGTATGTTCCCGCCGACGCCTCGCTCTACGACTACGACGCCTACGAAGCCGGTTCCGACCTGGGGGAGCCGCCACCACCGCCGCGGTGGCCCTGGGTGGTCGGTGTGGTGGCGATCGTCGCGGCGGTGGCGCTCGTGGTGTCCGTGTCGGTGCTGGTGACCCGCACCGACACCGACACTCTGGCCACCCCCGAGACCACCACCAGCGCGCCCCCGCCCGTGCAGGACGAGATCACCACCACGACACCTCCGCCTCCGCCCCCGCCGCCCCCGACGACCGAAGAGCCGCCACCGCCTCCACCGCCGGAGACGGTGACGGTGACCGAGCCGCCCCCGCCTCCGCCACCTCCGCCGGCCACCGAGGCGCCCCCGCCGCCGCCGGAAACGTCGGAGGCACCCCCTCCGCCGCCACCGCCGACACCGGCCGCACCGCGCCAGGTGACCTACTCGGTGACCGGCACCAAGGCTCCCGGCGACATCATCACCGTGACCTACATCGACGCGTCGGGGCGTAGCCGCACCCAACGCAACGTCTACATCCCGTGGTCTCTGACGGTCACCCCGATCTCGCAGTCCGAGGTCGGCTCCGTCCAGGCCTCGAGTCTTTTCCTGGTCAGCAAGCTGAATTGCTCGATCACGACCAGCGACGGAACAGTGCTGTCCTCGAATACGAACAACGCCGCCCAGACCAGTTGCTAGGTGACCACACAGCCCATGACATATCTTCCTGACAGCGCCGACCAATCCCGCTCGGGTCTCGACTTCGCCACACTCGACCGGACCGACCGCATCCTGCTCGGCAGCTGTGCGGTGGTCTGGCTGGCGGCGCTCGGTGCCGGGGTGGCCGCGACGGTGGCCCTCGTCGATCTGACGCACGGCCAGGCCGACACCGGCGATTCGGGCACCCCGTGGTTCCTCTACACGGTGATCGGAGTGTCCGCGGCGGTGATCATCGCCGCGGTGCCGTTGCTGCTGCGCGCGCGGCGCAGCTCGGGGGAGAGCAGCGAGGAGACGCCACCGGAGCCGCCCGAGGCCACCGACGAGCGGCCAGCGAGTCAGCGACCCGTCGGGGGCGCGGACGCGCCGACAGAGAAGCTCAGGGCCGCGACGCCGACCGCGGAGGCCAGCGGCCCCCCGCCGCGGCTGCAGCGGACCGCAGAGCCGAGTTCGGTGTCTCCGGCCGTCGACCAGGTGTTCCTGCGGTTCGGGGTGGCCATGCTGACCGCGATGGGTGTGGCCACATTGCTGACCGGCATCGCGACCTACCTGATGGCCGTCGAGACCGAGACGATCGCGTGGGTGCTCTACGGTCTGGCCGGAGTCGTCACCGTGGGGATGGGTGCGGTCATGTGGTATTTCCTGCGCGAGCTCGCCACCCACACCCCCAGCGCCACCGACTGACCGCCGACGACTGAGCTGTTTCGGCGTTCGCCGCAGCGCCGGCTGCGTACACGAACAGCGCCGGCTCGTTACACGAACGGCGTCGGCCGCCCGCTGCCGCAGCGCGGCCCCACATCGTTGTCGACGATCCCGGCCTTCGCCGCTGCGGGCCATCGCAACGGAGAGGTCTGCAGGCCGCTGTCGGCTCTCCAGCAACTGGGCCGACGGCGTCCTGTGAACACTGGGCCCCAGGACCTACTGGACCCGCCCAGCGCACACCTGGGCCGCCGCACACCTGGACCGCCGGGGCACACCTGACCCGCCGGCGCACACCTGGACCGCCGGGGCACAACTGCGACGGATTTTTCCGCGAACAACAGGGCGCCACGAAACACCGGGCACGACGAACGGCTGAGCCCTTCACATGACTGGGGCCCTTCTATGACTGGGCCCTTCACATGACTGGGCCGTCCCAGCCTGGCGGCAGGGACGGCCCAGTGCGTTCGTGCGGAAACTACTCGTGGTGGCCGTTCGACGAGCCATTGGAGTGCCCGTTGGACGACCCGTTGGAGTGGCCGTTCGACGAGCCGTTGCCCACGCTGGTGCGCTCCTGATGTTCGCGCAGCGCGGTGATGGCCCGACGCTCGGCGGCGTGAGCCGCCTCGGTGAGCGCCTCGTGCTCGGAGAGCGGGTCGCCGCGCAAGAAGCTTCCCGTCCCCGGGGCCCCACTGGATCCCAGCTTGTTCATCCGCTTGGGCAGAGCCGCGCCCTGGTACTCCAGCGGAATCGCGTGCCCGTGCTCGTCGACCGGGCCGAGCGGCTGATGCAACTCGACATAGGCGCCGTGCGGCAGCCGCTTGATGATGCCCGTCTCGATACCGTGCTCGAGCACCTCGCGGTCGCTGCGCTGCAGCCCCACCGCCCAGCGATAGGTCACCAGGTACACGATCGCGGGCAGCAGCACCATGCCGATTCGGCCGATCCACGTCGTCGCGTTCAACGAGATGTGGAACTTCAGCGCGATGATGTCGTTCATGCAGGCGAACGTCAGCAGAATGTAGAACGAGATCGCCGCCGCGCCGACCGCGGTGCGGGTCGGAGCGTCACGCGGACGCTGCAACAGGTTGTGGTGGGCGTCGTCACCGGAGAACTTCTTCTCCAGGAACGGGTAGGCGATCAGCAGGGCGAAGATCAGGCCCATACCGACAGCCACCCAGACACCCTGCGGGATGGTGTGTCCGAAGAAGTAGAACTCCCACGCCGGCCACAGCCGGATCAGACCATCGGTCCACATCATGTAGAAGTCGGGCTGGCTGCCCGCCGACACCTGGGAAGGGTTGTAGGGTCCCAGGTTCCAGATCGGGTTGATCTGCAGCAGGCCACCCATCAGGCCCAGGATGCCCACCGTGACGGCGAAGAACGCGCCGGACTTGACTGCGAACACCGGCATGACCCGCACGCCGACCACGTTGGTCTCGGTGCGGCCGGGGCCGGGGAACTGGGTGTGCTTCTGGAACCAGACCAGGGCCAGGTGCACACCGATGAGCGCCAGGATGATGCCCGGGATCAACAGGATGTGCAGCGCGTACAGGCGCGGAATGATGATGTCGCCGGGGAAGTCGCCGCCGAACAGCGCCCAGTGCATCCAGGTGCCGACCAGCGGGATTCCCATCGTGATGCCCGACAGTGCGGCGCGGAGACCGGTGCCCGACAGCAGGTCGTCGGGCAGCGAGTAGCCGAAGAAACCCTCGAACATCGCCAGGATCAGCAGCAACGATCCGATCACCCAGTTGGCTTCGCGGGGGCGCCGGAAGGCTCCGGTGAAGAAGATGCGGGCCAGGTGCACCATGATCGAGGCGGCGAACAGCAGTGCCGCCCAGTGGTGGACCTGTCGGACGAACAGGCCGCCGCGAATCTCGAAGCTGATGTCCAGCGCGGTTTCGTACGCCCGGGACATACCGACACCGCGCAATGGCTGATAGACGCCGTCATAGGTGACGTGTGCCATCGACGGGTCGAAGAACAGCGTCAACCACACGCCGGTGAGCAGCAGCACGAGAAAGCTGTACAGCGCGATCTCACCGAGCAGGAACGACCAGTGCGTCGGGAAGACCTTGTTCAGCTGACGGCGGACCGCGGCGGACGGGTGGTAGCGCGAGTCGATCGCGTCACCCTGCTTGGCGGCGATCTCTGCAGGGCTTGGACGTGGGCTCATGATGTGCGCTCCCAGAATGCCGGTCCGACGGGTTCGATGAAGTCGCCGTTGGCGACCAAGTATCCGTCCTGGTCAATCGTGATCGGCAGCTGGGCCAGGGCACGCGCCGCCGGCCCGAAGATCGGCTTCGCGAACTCCAGTGCGTCGAACTGCGACTGATGGCAGGGGCAGAGGATGCGGTAGGTCTGCTGTTCGTACAGCGAGGACGGGCAGCCCAGATGCGAGCACACCTTCGTGTACGCGAACAGCTCGCCGAAGTTGAAGCTCTCCTGGCCCTTGCGCTTGATGACGCGCTTCATGTCGGCCGCCCGGATGCGGATCAGCATGACCGGGTTGCGCACGCCCATCGCGATATCGAACAGATGGTGCTCGGACTCCACCGTGGTGCCGTCACCGTCGGATTCGCGCCACGGAAACACCGTCTCCATGCCGCCGGCGTCGATGTCCTCGGGTCGCATCTTGACGTAGGGGGAGTCGCCCGGGCGCCCGGTGGCGCGCGCCAGATAGATCGTTTCGCCCTCGAAGCGGGGAGTCCAGCCCGAAGTCCAGAGCACCGCCTTCATTCCCTCGGCGGTCGGGACCACCGGCTTCCACGGATTCTTGATCAGCCCGCCGATGAAGGCGACCAGCGTGCCCACCCCGAACGCGCCCAGGCCGATGCCCAGCGACAAGCCGATGACCTTGCGCCGCTTGATCGTCGACCCGTCCAGGGCGTTGCCGAGGTTGGCCGCGACGGTCTTGCGGTGCAGCTCGGGGGAGCGGCCGTCGTGGCGCTCCTGAATGGAGATCTCCTCGGGGATGAACTTCTTCTGGTACATCACCGCGCCGATGCCGATCGCCAGGATCGACAGGCCGAACGTCAGACCGTAGAGCGGGGTCGCGAGCGTGTAGAGGAACTCGCCCGGCTCACCGAAGGCCTTGTACTCCCACGGCCAGAACAAGAAGACCAGCAGCAGCGCCAACCCGGCGACGCCGCCCAGCATCAGCCAGGCCGCCACGCCGCGTTCGGCGCGCTTCTCGGCCTTCGTGCCGGGAACCGGCCAGCGCGGCTCTTTGTAGACGGTCTCGACCCCGTCGAGTCGGCCACCCAACTCGACGAGCTGCTCCTGGGTCATCTCGGCCAATTCGGCATCGGTCGGTTGACCGGGAGCGCCTTTCTGGCCCGGGGTGTCGGAGCCTTTGAGATCGTCGTCGCTGTTGTCGCTCATGCGCGGGCTCCGATCCAGAGAGCGGCGGCGATGACGGCCACCATTCCAACGATCCACGCGACCATGCCCTCGGAGGTCGGGCCGAAGCCACCCAGGCCGAGGCCGCCGGGAGTCGGCGTCTGGGCCGACTCGCGGACGTAGCGCACGATGTCACGCTTTTCTTCGGGTGTGAGCTGGCGGTCGGAGAACTTCGGCATGTTCTGCGGACCGGTCAGCATCGCGGTGTAGATCTGTGCGGGATTCGCGCCGCCCAGATCCGGTGCGTACTTACCGGAGGACAGCGCGCCGCCCTTGCCGGTGAAGTTGTGGCACGAGGCGCAGTTCAGCCGGAACAGGTCACCACCACGGGCGATGTCGTTGCCCAGCAGCGATTCCTGGGCGATCTGGCCGTTCTCGTCGCGCGGGACCACCGGGCCGCCGCCGTTGGCCTGGATGTAGGCGCCCAGTGCGTCGGTCTGCTCCGCGTCGAATTGCGCCGGCTTCTGCGGGGCCTGAGCCTCGCCGCGCATGGCGGGCATACGACCGGTGGAGACCTGGAAGTACACCGCCGCCTCGCCGACCCCGATGAGGCTCGGCCCGCGGTCGGCGACACCTTGCAGGTTGATGCCGTGGCAGGTCACGCAGGAGGTCTCGTAGAGCTGCTGGCCGGTGCGCAGCATCGCCGAGGCCGACTCGTCGGCAACAGCTACCTGTGGCGCGGGCGTGAGCGTGGCGGCCAGACCGCCGGCGACGCCCAGACCGATCGCCAGCAGCAGCGCGCCCGACAGGCGCCGGCGCAGACGACGCCGCCTGACCGACACCGGCTGGTCGGCGGAGGGTGCCTTCTTCGGCATGGAACCCCTTCTCTTCGGACTCATCGGACTCATCGGAGAGATCTCGTCATCGGACACATCGGCGAGCCGGTCATCGGACACATCGGCGAGCCGGTCATCGGACACATCGGCGAGCCGGTCTTCGGACACATCGGCGAGCCGATCATCGGACGAAGTAGATGACGGCGAACAGTGCGATCCAGACGATGTCGACGAAGTGCCAGTAGTACGACACCACGATCGCCGCGGTGGCCTGAGCGGGCGTGAACTTGCTCATCTTCGTGCGGGCCAGCAGCAGCACGAAGGCGATCAGGCCGCCGATGACGTGCAGGCCATGGAAGCCGGTCGCCAGGTAGAACACGGTGCCGTAGGCGCTGCCCGGGATGGTCGTGCCGTGCTCGACCAGGTGCAGGTATTCATAGCCCTGACCCAGCACGAAGAACAGGCCCATCGCGAACGTCAGCGTGTACCAGCGGCGCAGCCCGAACACGTCGCCACGCTCGGCGGCGAACACGCCCATCTGGCAGGTGAACGACGATGCGATGAGCACCAACGTCACCGGTACCGCCAGGGCAAGGTTCAACTCAGTGGGTGGGGGCGGCCAGACGCCATCGGCTTGCGCGCGCGCGGTGAAATACATCGCAAAGAGCCCAGCAAAGAACATCAATTCACTGGACAGCCAGACGATGGTGCCCACACTGACCATGTTCGGCCGGTTCAGCGAATGTACGCGCGACGTGATGGCGGTTCCCGAGGTCCCTACAGCGCTCGTCACAGAAGCAAGTATGACGCTTTGTAGTTGGCGAACTCCACCCGGGGATGGTTTTGGTCATAAATAGTCGGGTACGCGCGTTGGGAAGTTCCGCGCCGACGTGGGAACATCGCCGTCGTGACTGCCCCGACATGGCCTCAGATCCTCGGAAAACTGACCACCAACGAGGCGCTGGCGCCCGGTCAGGCCGCGTGGGCGATGGACCAGATCATGACGGGTACCGCGACACCGGCTCAGATCGCGGCGTTCGGCGTGGCGATGAAGATGAAGCGGCCGACCTCGGCCGAGGTCACCGAACTCGCCGACATCATGCTCAAGCACGCCCGGCGCGTCCCCACGGACAAGATCGGCACCGACACCGTCGATGTCGTGGGTACCGGCGGCGACGGGGCCAACACCGTCAATCTGTCCACGATGGCGTCGATCGTGACCGCCGCGGCCGGCGTGCCCGTCGTCAAGCACGGGAACCGCGCCGCCTCGTCGCTGTCCGGCGGCGCCGACACCCTCGAGGCGCTCGGCGTACGCATCGACCTGGGGCCTGATGAGGTGGCGCGCTGCGTGGCCGAGGTCGGCATCGGATTTGCGTTCGCCCCCCAGTTCCATCCCTCCTACAAGCACGCGGGGGTGGTGCGTCGCGAGATCGGCGTGCCGACCGTGTTCAACCTGTTGGGCCCGCTGACCAACCCCGCGTCCCCGCGGGCGGGACTGATCGGCTGCGCGTGGGCGGACCTCGCCGAGGTGATGGCCGGCGTGTTCGCCACCCGAGGGTCCAGCGCGCTGGTCGTGCACGGCGACGACGGACTCGACGAATTGACGACGACCACGACCAGCACCATCTGGCGGGTGCAGGCCGGCACCGTGGAGCGGTTGACCCTCGATCCGGCTGCGTTCGGATTCGCCCGGGCGGACATCTCGGCGCTGATCGGCGGTGACGCCGAAGCCAATGCCGCGGAGGCCCGGGCAGTGCTGGGGGGCGCCACGGGCCCGGTGCGCGATGCGGTGGTGCTCAACGCGGCGGGCGCGTTGGTCGCCCACGCGGGGCTATCCAGCGACGCCCAGTGGGTGCCTGCCTGGCAGTCGGGCCTGGCCCGCGCTGCCGAGGCGATCGACTCCGGGGCGGCCGAGCAGTTGCTCGCGCGTTGGGTGCGGTTCACTCAGCAGTTCTGACGAGGCGCTCCACTGCGCCATCACCTGCTCCGAGGCAAGTCGCGCCGAACGTGCCGACGCCGACCATGTCGCATGCCGGCCGGCGGCCCCCAGGGGTGAGCAGTAGCCGGGATCGGCCCGCACGATGCGCACTCCGGGCGCGGTCAGCCAGCGTGCGATCAGCGCCGTTTCCTCGATCAACGCACCACCCAACGGCGCGTCGGCGGGCAACACGGTCTGCGCGCCGGCACACAGTGCCTCCACAACCGGCATCGGCGGGACACCGCGCCGCGCGCATCCTGCCGCGGCGAGCTGACCGTGCCGAACCATGGCGAACTGCCAGCCGTGGTCGCCGTCGGGCTTGGCGGCGACGAGCTCGGTGACGTCGGCCAGGGCGCGTAGCCGCTGACCACGCCACAGCACGTCGATCGCGGCGGCGGTGCGGTCGCGCAGACGCGCGGCCGTCTCGTAGCGGTTGCGCTCGGCGAGCTCGGCGATGTGGGCCAGCATCGCCGTGAGGGGGCGGTCGTTGCGGCCGTCGATGACCGCTCGCGCCTCGGCGATGGCGGCGGCGTACTCGTCGGAGCGGGAGCCGCGTACCGCCGGGCACGGCGAGACCTCATGGTCCGGGCAGGCCGGTCCATGCACGGCCGAGCGGCCCAGCCGGGAGGTGCACGTCCGCACCCCGGTGTAGCGGGCCAACAGGGCCGCGGCGTCCTGGGCATCGGCCCGGGCGCGGAACGGTCCGACCGCGCTGCGTGCACCGGGCGTGCGCACCACCGAGAATCGCGGGAACGCCTCGTCGGTCAGCGCCACCCACCACCAGCGGTGCGGGAACTTCGAGCGCCGGTTGTACGGCGGGGCATGCGCGGCCAGCAGCCGCAGTTCCCGGACCCCTGCTTCCAGGTCGTGGGCGCACTCGACGTGATCGACCCCGACGGCCAGCGACGCCATCTCCTTCATCCGCGTGCGCGGATCGGCGCCGGTGAAGTATTGCGCCACTCGGCGCCGCAGGTCGACCGCGGTGCCGACGTAGAGCACCTCCGCCGACGGACCACGGAACAGGTAGACGCCGGGGGCGGCCGGTAGCCCGCGAGCCAGATGGCGCTTGGCCCGCTGGGCCGGTGTCACGTCGGGCAGGTAGGCGCGAAGATCGGTGTAGGTGTGCACACCCTGGTTGCCCACCCGGGCGATCAGCGCGTGCAACACGTCGACGGTCGCACGGGCGTCGTCGAGGGCGCGGTGCGTGGGTGTGGTCGTGGCGCCGAACAACGTGGCCAACGCGGAGAGCTTGACGCTGGGTGCCTCGTCGCGGGTGAGCACCCGGCGGGCCAGCTTGACGGTGCACAGCACCGGTGGTTTGGGCCAGGGCAGGTGGTGGCGCTGGGCCGCGGCGCGCAGGAACCCGACGTCGAAGCCCGCGTTGTGAGCCACCAGCACCGCCCCGCGGCAGAATTCGAGGAAGGCCGGCAGCACGGCGTCGATCCGCGGGGCGTCGTACACCATCGCCGTGGTGATGCCGGTGAGCGCGACGATCTGAGGCGGGATGTGGCGACCCGGGTCGACGAGGGTCGCGAACTCACCCAGGACCTCGCCGCCGCGCACCTTCACCGCGCCGATCTCGGTGATCTCGTCATGCCGGTCACCGCTCGCCCGACCTCCCGTGGTCTCGAGATCGACCACGACGAAGGTGGTCTCGCGCAGGGCCGGGCCGGCAAACGGGTCGGAGGACGGGTCGACGTCGGTGAAGCTGAGCTGACCCATGGGGTGAACGTAGGCGGCGCCGGTGACAAGTCCGGGGAGGCGGGCCGGATGGGACGGGAACTGTCAGACCCCGCGGATACCGTCCGGTCGTCTGCCATCGAAAGGAGGCCGCCATGGCCCAGGAACAGCTGCCGCCGGGCGAAGAGCCGGATACGGGCACGGTGACCATCGACTGTGACGACTGCGCGGTCCGCGGTCCGGGCTGTCAGGACTGCGTCGTCAGCGTGCTTCTCGGCGTGCCGGACAATTTGCTCGTCGACGAGCAGCGGGCGCTCGAGGTGCTCGCCGAAGTGGGTCTGGCACCGAGGTTGAGGTTGGTCCCGATCCATCGGCACGGAAGCGCCGGAGTTGCCTGACGACACGCCCCAGCTTCGACACTGTCCAGACCTTCGGGGTGGCTGTTAAATTTGCGTCTCCTGTTGGACAAGGCCGATGCCGTTTCGTAACCTGTCTGAGACCTTAGAGCAGTTCGAGGCGGCTCGTTACGGCAGTTGAAGGACACACAAATCTTGAGGCTCGACCGCGCGCACCGGACCATCAATCGTTTTCGGCGACCCTTCATCAGTGTGATCGTCGGCGTGGCCATGGCTGGCGCCGCGCTGGCCGGACAGGTCGGCGCGGATCCCGCCGATGACGCGCTGGCAAAGCTGAATGATCTGTCTCGGCAGGCCGAGCAGACCACCGAGCTGATGCATTCCGCCCAGCTGGATCTGGACAACAAGCTCGCCATCCAGCAGGAGGCCGAGGCCAAGCACGCCAGTGACCTCGCCGCGCTCGACGCCGCGAGATCCGAACTCGCGCACTTCCAGCGTTCCGTCGACACGCTCGCCGCCGCCGAATACATGGGAGGGCGCACGTCGGGCTTCAACGCGATGTTGACGGCGTCGTCCCCGCAGGGCTTGATCGATCAGCTCGCGGTGCAGCGGGTGATGGCCTCGGAGATGCAGGCCCAGATGACGGCGTTCCGCGACACCGGGCACCGGGCCGAGCTCGCCGAGAAGGCGTCGGCCGCGTCGGCGACGGAAGCGAAGACCGCCGCCGAGCAGGCCGCTGCAGTGCGCGCCGACCTGCAGTCCAAGCAGAGCCAGTTGCAGGTGCAGATCGCCATCGTCAAAGCCCAGTACGAAGCGCTCACGCCGAATCAACGTGAAGCGCTGGCCGCCATGCCGCCACCGCCCCCGGTTCCACCCGCTGCGGCACCGGTTCCGCCCGGCCAGGACCCGGCGATCATCGCGGCTCCGCCCGCGCCGCCGCTGCTGCCCGGCCTGCCGGACGCACCGCCGCCGCTGCCCGCCCCACCCGGAGCGATCCCGCCGGGTGACGTCGCGGCGCCCGGCTCGCCCGCGGCGACGACCGTCATCCAGGCCGCGCTGAGCCGGATCGGTTCGCCGTACTCGTGGGGTGGCTCCGGCCCGAACGCCTTCGACTGCTCCGGACTGGTGATGTGGTCCTTCCAGCAGGCCGGCATCTCTCTGCCGCACTCCAGCCAGGCCCTGGCACGCGGTGGCCAACCGGTGTCGACGGACCAGATGCAGCCCGGCGACCTGGTCATCCAGTACTCCGATGCCTCGCACGTGGGGATCTACATCGGTGACGGAATGATGGTGCACGCATCGACGTACGGCACCCCGGTGCGCGTCGCGCCGGTCAGCAATGCGCCGATCTACAACGTCCGTCGTTACTGAGTCGCCCGCCGTCTCCGGACGGCGCGGGTCCCGCGCTCGCCGTCGCCTGGGGGCGCTGCTGGGGGCCGAACTGCTCTCTGCGGTGCTCGTGCTGGGCGGGCCGCAGGCCGTGCCGGCGGGCCCAGCGCTGGCCGCCCCCACAGCCGGCCCGGTGGCACGTGTGGCGCCCGCGCTGTCTCCTCGCACCGTCGACCTCTCCGACGGCCGTACGGCTCACCTCATCGATCTGGGCGCCGCAGACGGAGGTGCGCTGCTCGATCGCATCGCCGCCGAACTCCCCGCAGCGTCGGCCGCCGTCACCGGCTTCTGGGGTCCGCAGTGGCCACGCAGCGTCACCGTCGTCGTCGCCGGATCCGGCGAGCAGTTCGCCATCCTCGCCGGCGGCGGGGCCGACGAGGCGGCCACGACCACGGCGCAGCGCATCACGTTCTCGCCGGCGGCCGCCGCAATGACCGACCACGATCTGCGAATTGTGCTGCGCCACGAGCTGTTCCACTACGCGGCGCGGGCGCAGACGGCGGCCGATGCCCCGGTGTGGCTCACCGAAGGGGTCGCTGACTATGTGGGTCGTCCGGCCACGCCTTCCCCGCCGGTGCCCGCCGAGGGGTCGGTGCCGACCGATGCCGAGCTGAACACCGCGGGGCCGCAGCGCACCGCGGCCTACGACCGGGCCTGGTCGTTCGCCACCTACATCGCCGACACCTACGGCGAGCCCGCACTGCGTGAGCTGTACCTGGCGGCCGGGGGCCACGGTCACCGCGGCGCTGCCGCGGCCGTGCGGGATTCGCTGGGTGTCGAATGGCCCGACGTTCTGACTGGGTGGCGGCAGTGGCGCCCGGACGGCGCGCGATGAGCCGAGTCCTGCTCGTCACCAACGACTATCCGCCCCGCCCCGGTGGTATCCAGTCCTACTTGGAAGCGCTGGTCGGCCATCTGGTGGATCGGCCGGGCGGCGGCTCGCTGACCGTCTACGCGCCGAAGTGGAAGGGCGCCGAGGCGTACGACGAGAGCGCCGCCGCCGACGGGTACGAGGTGGTCCGCCATCCCGGCACCCTGATGCTGCCGGAGCCGACCGTGGCGACGCGGATGCGTCGGCTGATCACCGAGCGCGACGTGGACACGGTGTGGTTCGGCGCCGCCGCTCCGCTGGCATTGCTGGCACCGCTGGCCCGTTCCGCCGGAGCCGAGCGGGTGATCGCGAGCACGCACGGTCACGAAGTGGGCTGGTCGATGCTCCCACTGGCACGTACCGCGCTGCGCCGCATCGGGCACGACACGGACGTGGTGACCTACATCAGCGCCTACACCCGGCGCCGATTCGCCTCGGCGTTCGGTCCGGACGCAGCGCTCGAGCACGTTCCGCCCGGCGTGGACACCGAGCGCTTCGTCCCCGACGAGGTGGCGCGCGCCGAGATGCGGGCGCGCTACCGGCTCGGTGACCGGCCCGTGGTGCTGTGTCTGTCCCGGCTCGTGCCGCGCAAGGGCCAGGACATGCTGATCCGTGCGTTACCGACGATCCGGGAGCGGGTCCCCGGTGCCGCGTTGGTGATCGTCGGCAACGGTCCCTACCGCAGCACCCTGACCCGGCTGGCGGAGTCCTTCGGGGTGTCCGACGACGTCGTGTTCACCGGCGGCGTGCCGGCCGAGGAGTTACCCGCCCACCACGCCATGGCCGACGTGTTCGCGATGCCGTGCCGGACGCGGGGCGCCGGGCTGGACGTGGAGGGTTTGGGCATCGTGTATCTCGAGGCGTCGTCGTCCGGGGTGCCGGTGGTGGCCGGCCGCTCGGGCGGCGCTCCGGAGACCGTCGTGGACGGCGAGACGGGACTGGTCGTCGACGGCTGGGATGTCGGCGCCGTCGCCGCCGCTTGCGGTGACCTGCTGGCCGACCCGGACCGTGCCGTGGCGATGGGTGCAGCCGGACGCCGGTGGGCCGTGGAGCACTGGCAGTGGCGCCGCCAGGCCGACCGGCTGGCCCGGCTGCTCTAGCCTTTGGCGTACAACGCGTCGATGTCGGCGGCGAATTTCTCGGCGACGACCTTGCGCTTGACCTTCAACGTCGGGGTCAGTTCCCCGGTGTCCTCAGTGAAGTCCACGGGAAGAACCCGGAACTTGCGGATCTGTTCGGCCTTGGACACCGCCTGGTTCGCCTCCTTGACCGCCAGCTCGATTTCCGAGCGCAGGTCCGGATCGTCGACCAGATCCGCCACCGACGCATCCGAATCCTTGTGGTGGCGTTCCTTCCAACCGGGGAAAGCCTCCGTGTCGATCGTGATCAACGAAGCGATGTAGGGCTGAGCGTCGCCGACGCACATGGCCTGGCTGATCAGGGGGTGCGCCCGCAACCGGTCCTCGAGCAGTGCCGGGGCGACGTTCTTGCCCCCCGCGGTCACGATGATCTCCTTCTTGCGCCCGACGATGGTCAGGAATCCGTCCTCGTCGACCGAGCCGAGGTCGCCGGTGTGGAACCAGCCGTCGGTGAAGACCTTGTTGGTCTCCTCCTCGTTACCCCAGTAGCCGCCGAACACGACGCCACCCTTGACCATCAACTCGCCGTCCTCGCCGAGGTACATGCTGTTGCCGGGCAACAGTTTGCCCACCGAGCCGACCCGAAGCTCGCCCACCCGGTTGACGGTGATCGCGGCGCTGGTTTCGGTCAGGCCGTAGCCCTCGTAGATGGACAGCCCCACGCCACGGTAGAAGTGGCCGAGGCGGGCGCCGAGCGGGGCCCCGCCGGAGATGGCGGCATGGCAGTGTCCTCCGAGCGCGGCGCGCAGCTTCCCGTAGACGAGCTTGTCGAACAGCGCGTGCTTGAGCCGCAGCACCAGGCCGGGGCCGCCGGTGTCCTGGGCTTCGCTCCAGGCGATCGCGGTTTCGGCGGCGATCGTGAAGATCTTGCCCTTGCCGTCGTTCTCCGCGTTCTGCTCGGCGGTGTTGTAGACCTTCTCGAACACCCGCGGCACCGAGACCACCAGGGTGGGCTGGAACACCGAGAACATCGGCACCAGGTTCTTGATGTCGCTGGTGAATCCGAGGGTCACCCCGTTGGTGAAGGCGCCGATCGTCAGCGCCCGCGCCAGCACATGGGCCAGCGGCAGGAAAATCAGCAGCTTTTCACCTTTGGCCAGGTGATCGGGGAAGCAGGCCTTGGCGCCACGGATCTCGTAGAGCAGGTTGGAGTGGGTCAGCTGGCAGCCCTTGGGCCGGCCCGTGGTGCCCGAGGTGTAGATCAGCGTGGCCGGGGCGGCCGACCTGATGCCGGCCAGGCGCTCCTCGACCGCGGCATCGTCCACCCCGCGGCCGGCCTCCGCCAGCTCCTCCAGAGCTGCGGTGCCGCTGCCGTCGATGCAGTACACCGACTGCAACGCCGGTAGCGTCGCACGCTGCTGTTCGATCCGTTCGGCGTGCTCGTCGGTCTCGGCGAACGCGGCGACCGCGCCGGAGTCGGAGAGCACGAACTGCACCTGTTCGGCAGAACTGGTCTCATAGATCGGCACCGTCACCGCGCCCACCGAGAGGATGGCGAAGTCGAGGATCGGCCACTCGTAGCGCGTCGCCGACAGGATCGCCACCCGGTCGCCGGGCGCGACTCCGGCGGCGATGAGACCTTTTGCCGCCGAACGGATCTGTTGGGCGGCCTGGGCGCAGGTCACGTCGACCCAGCTGCCGTCGACCAGTCGCTGGAAGATCACGTGGTCGGGATCGTCGCGCTCGTGAGCGTAGACGGCGCTGACGATGTTGTCGTTCTCGCCGACGGTGAATGATGCAGGGACGCTGTACTCGCGCACGGTGGACACCCTCTCGTGATTCTCAGGCGGCTCGACAAACTGCGCTGCCGTGTCCAGAATAGTCGGCCCGCCAGGGCGCTCGGGTAGGCATTGGATCGCCGTATGTGAAGCTTGTCTGTCATGAACAGCATCCAGATCGCCGACGAGACGTTCATCGCGGCCGATCCCACCGACGTCGGTGCCGCTGTCGCTGATCAGGCCAGCTGGTTGCGGTGGTGGCCCGATCTGCGGCTGACCGTCGTCGAGGACCGCGGCGAAGTCGGCCAGCGCTGGACCGTCACCGGCGCGTTGACGGGCACGATGGAAGTGTGGCTGGAACGCATGATGGACGGCGTCGTGCTTCACTACTTCCTGCATGCCGAGCCGGCCGGCGCCGCAGCTTGGGAGTTGGCCAAGATGAACCTGCCGGCGATGAACCACCGGCGCCGGGTCGCCGGAAAAGACATGGCGTTCGAGATCAAGCGCAGACTGGAGGCCAGCCGGCCGGTGGGGGTGTCCCGACTGGCGTGAAGTGCGACGGCCGGACATCCTCGACAGAGTAGATTTCCTGGCAGCGACCAGACCTCGCTTCAACAACTGGGGAAGAGTTTCAGTGGCGGACAAGACGGCGCAGACCATCTACATCGATGCGGACCCCGCGACGGTGATGGACGTCATCGCGGATATCGGGTCCTATCCCGACTGGGTGGCCGAATACAAGGAGACCGAGGTACTGGAGTCCGACGACGCCGGGTATCCGAAAGTGGCCCGGCTGGTGTTGGACGCGTCGGTGCTCAAGGACAGCATGGTGCTGGCCTACGAGTGGCCGGCCGACCGCAGCTCGGTGACCTGGTCGCTGGTGTCGAGTACGTTGCTCAAGTCGCTCGACGGCGCATATCGGTTGGTGGCGAAGGGAACCGGCACCGAGGTCACCTATGAGCTCTCGGTGGATCTGATCATCCCGATGATCGGGTTGCTCAAACGCAAGGCCGAACGACGTCTGACCGACACCGCGTTGAAGGACCTGAAGAAACGAGCCGAGGCTGACTGAGCGCGGGAGCGCCGCCGACGCCGCGCGGCTGGCCGGGGAGTGCCGGGTCAGCCTGTTCGTCGGCAAGGGCGGTGTAGGCAAGTCGACGCTGGCCACCGCCACGGCAGTGCGGGCGGCGCGGGCCGGCATGCGGGTGCTGCTGGTCTCCACCGACCAGGCGCACTCCATCGGTGACGTCCTGGGGACCGCGGTCGTGCCGACCGGTCGCGGTGCGCCCACCCGAGTGCTGGCCGATCTCGACACCGCCGACTCCGGCGGTGGCCTGCTCGACGCCTTGGCGCTGGACACCCTGGCTCTGCTGGGCGACCGTTGGCGCGACGTCGCCGTGCTGCTTTCGCACAGATTCCCCGATTCCGAGGTGGGAGACATTGCCCCCGAAGAGCTTTCGGCTCTCCCCGGGGTGCAGGAGGTTCTCGGGTTGCATGAGGTCGGCGAGCTCGCCGACTCGGGCCGCTGGGAGCTGATCGTCGTCGACTGCGCATCGACAGCCGATGCGATGCGGATGCTGACCCTGCCGGCCACCTTCGGCCTCTATCTCGAGCGGGCCTGGCCGCGGCACCGCCGGCTGGCCGGCATCGACGATGCTCGTTCGGCCGCGCTGGTGGAACTGCTGGAACGCATCGCGGCCGGCACCGATCGGCTGGGCACCCTGCTGTCCGACGGGTCGAGGGTCAGCGCCCACCTGGTACTGACCGCGGAGCGGGTAGTGGCCGCCGAGGCGGTGCGGACGCTGGGTTCGCTGGCGTTGATGGGTGTACAGGTAGCCGAGCTGATCGTCAATCAAATACTGGTGCAAGATGATTCGTTCGAATACCGCAACCTCCCGGAGCATCCCGCGTTCGACTGGTACGCCGAGCGGATCTCCGAGCAGCGCGCGGTTCTCGACGATCTCGACCGCGCGATCGGTGACGTCGCACTGGTCATGGTGCCGCACCTGGCCGGCGAGCCGATCGGCCCCAAGGCACTGGGCGAGTTGCTCGACAGCGCCCGCTCCCGTGATGGTGCGCCGCCGCCCGGCCCGCTACGCCCGGTCGTGGACAGGGAAAGCGGCAGCGGCGTGGACGCGGTCTACCGACTGCGTGTGCAGCTGCCACAGGTCGAGTCGTCGGCGCTGACGTTGGGTAGGGTCGACGATGACCTGATCATCGGCGTCGGTGGATTGCGGCGTCGGGTCCGACTGGCATCGGTGCTGCGACGGTGCACCGTGACCGACGCCCAATTGCGCGGCAGCGAGTTGACCGTGCGGTTCCGACCGAATCCGGAGGTGTGGCCGGCGTGAGCGGCAGTGATTCCCACGCGGAACTGCGCGCGCTGGCCCAATCCATTCTGGATCGGCTCGAACCGGCGGTGCGGATGGCGGCCGCCCGTGCGCAGAGCGCCGGGACCGCCGGCCCGTGCCAGCAGGTGTGGTGTCCGGTCTGTGCGCTCGCCGCGCTGATCTCGGGTGAACAACACCCGCTGCTCGACGTCGTCTCCGAGCACTCGGTGGCGTTGTTGAGCGTCGTCAAGGCATTGGTCGACGGCATCGACACCGGCAACACCGGGCCGACGCCGCCACCGGAGCCCGACGGTCCCCCCGAGGGTCCGACGCCGCCCGATCCCGGTGGTCCCGTCGGGCCCGCCGGCCCGTCTTCGCACACCCCGGGCCCCGGGCGCTATCAGCACATCCCGGTGACCGTGGAGGAGTGAGCTGCACCGTGTGGTCGCACGCACACGGCGTGGGTACAGTTGTCGCAGAGCACGGCTGACGCGGAGGGTCCATGTGGTATTGGCTGTTCAAGTACATCTTCATGGGGCCGTTGTTGAGCCTGCTCGGCCGCCCCAAAGTGGAGGGCCTCGAACACGTCCCGCAGTCCGGGCCGGTGATCCTGGCCAGTAACCACCTGGCGGTCGCCGACAGCTTCTATCTGCCGCTGGTGGTCAGCCGGCGCATCACCTTTCTGGCCAAAGCCGAGTACTTCACCGGTACCGGGCTCAAAGGCTGGTTCACCCGGTGGTTCTACACCGTGGCCGGTCAGGTCCCGATCGACCGGACCGATGCTGACAGCGCGCAGAGCGCGCTGACAACCGCCGAGCGCATCCTCGGTGAGGGCAAGCTCCTCGGCATGTATCCCGAAGGCACCCGGTCGCCCGACGGCCGCCTCTTCAAGGGCAAGACGGGGCTGGCCCGGGTGGCGCTGACCAGCGGGGTGCCGGTGATCCCCGTGGCGATGATCGGCACCGACGTCGTCAACCCGCCGGGAAGCAAGATGTGGCGGTTCGGCCGGGTGCAGGTCAAGTTCGGCAAGCCGATGGACTTCACCCGCTTCGACGGACTGGCCGGAAACCGCTTCATCGAGCGCGCCGTCATCGACGAGGTGATGTACGAGTTGATGCGCCTGTCCGGGCAGGAGTACGTGGATCTCTACGCTGCTGACGTCAAAGAGGGAAAAGAACCGGGAGCGGTGACCCCGCCGACACGGCTCCCTGAGGCAGCCGCAGGCTGAGCCGGCGAATCCAGGCAGGTCGGCCGAGCCGGCGAATTCAGGCCGGTCGGCTGGGGCGGCAAGTCCAGAAGTGGTTCGTGATCAGGCCTGCACCGCGGACGCCGGCTGGGCATCGGTGACGTGGCTGCCCGGCCCAGTCTCGCCGCCGGAACGTCCGCGGACCGTTCCGGCCACGACGATCACGGCCAAGGCCCACCACAGGTACGAGCTGCCGGCCAGTTGTCGCCACAACGAGGCGGCCGTCTCCTGATGCTCGGGTAGCAGCGAGATCGGCGACCAGATCATCAGCGCCAGCCCCGCCGCCGACACGGCGCCCAGCGCCGGATTGCGCAGACGCACGGCCAGCACCGCGGCCACCAGGACCGCGGGCAGTGCCCACACCCAGTGGTGTGACCATGAGACCGGCGAGACCGCCAGGCCGAACATCGCCACGCAGATCAGCGCCAGCACCGGCTGACCGGCCTTGAGCGCGCGGCGCGCGGCCCACACCGTCACACCCAGCACCGCGAAGCTGAGCGCGACCCAGAGCGCGAAGCGCAGGCCCGAGTCCAGACCCAGCCGGGCCAGTGCCCCGGCGATGTTCTGGTTGGTGTTCAGCGTCGCGGCGCCGATGCGGTCGGTGTTGGTGACGGTGTGCGTCCAGTAGTCCCAGGAATCCCGCCACGCCAGAGCGAAGCCCACCAGGGTCGCCGCGATGACCGTCACCGCGCTGACGGCGAGCGCCCGGAGATCGCGACGCAGCAGGAAATAGAGCAGGAACACGGCCGGGGTGAGCTTCAACGCGATCGCCAGACCGAGCAGCATGCCCCGTGGCCACGGTGTTCGGCGCGGCACACAGTCGGCGATGACCAGGGTCATCAACACGACGTTGATCTGGCCGAAATCGAAGTTCGAGTCGATCGGCTCGAGGTAGATCACCGCGGGGGCGACGATCGCCGCGGCGAGCCACCACCGTCTGGCCCAGGCCGGCTCACCGGTCACCCGGGTGGACGGCCAGACGTCCAGCCTGGTCAGGACGATCACCAGCGACACCAACAGCAGGACCAGGGTCGTCACCGTGATGGCCACGCTGGCGCCTTCCAGCGGCAGCAGCGCGAACGGCGCGAACATCACCGCGGCCAGAGGCGGATACGTGAAGGGCAGGTCGATTCCGCCCTGCGTCGCGAAGAACACCCCGTCGCCGTACAGCGGGCGGCCGTCGAGCCAGGCTTGTCCGCCCATCCGGTAGACGTCGACGTCGATGCGGTACGGGATGCGGCCCAACAGCCGCCACCCCGCCCAGGCCAGCGCCACCAGAGTCAGCACCTGAAAGAGCCGCCACGCCAGCACGGGCGCCCAACCAGCCCCGCCGGGCGACCGCAGAGTACTCATCTCGCCCACCAGCCTATCGGGGACATCCGGCGAGTCGGCGGGTATCCCGGGCATGTCACGTGCAGGTCGGCGTAAGTTTTCTGCGTGCGCCCCACCCTGGACCTCGACTTCGGCCTGCCCACGGGGATCCCGTACTCGCGGTTGCCGCTGGTCTGTTGCCTGGTGGCGTTCATCCTGACGTTCTTCGTCACCCGCACGATCGTGAGATACATCCGGCGCCACGCGGGCAGCGACAAGCCCCGCAAATGGTGGCAGCCGCGCAACATCTCTGCCGGCGGCGGCCTGCACATCCACCACGTCGTGATCGGGGTGATCCTGGTCATGGTCTCCGGCGTGGCGATGGTCACGTTGGCGGTCGACGGGGGAGTGCCCGAGTTCACCGCGGCATCAATTCTTTTCGGAATCGGCGCGGCGCTGGTCCTGGACGAGTTCGCGCTGATCCTGCACCTTTCTGACGTGTACTGGTCCGAGGACGGCCGAGCCTCGGTCGACGCGGTGTTCGTCGCGGTCGCGGTGGCGGGGCTGTTGATCATGGGCTTCAACCCGCTGTCCTTCTTCGACATCGGCATCTGGCAGAACGACCATTCCGTCGGGGCGCGCGTCGCGGTGGTCGTCTCGGCGGTGCTCACGCTGCTGCTCGCAGTGGTGGTGCTGCTCAAGGGAAAGGTCTGGACCGGGCTGGTGGGCATGTTCATCACCCCGCTGCTGTTCGTCGGTGCGATCCGGCTGTCGCGCCCCCACGCCCCGTGGGCGCGCTGGCGCTACACGACACGGCCCCGCAAGATGCACCGGGCCCTCGAGCGGGAGCGCTGGTTGCGCCGCCCGGTGGTGCAGGCCAAGCTGTGGCTGCAGGACGCCATCTCGGGGATGCCGAAGTTCCCCGATGACGCCAAGGTCAACGAGCAGCTCGACCGGGAGATCCACGCGGCGCCCGCGCCGCCGGACCGCGAGCCCGACAACCGGAAGGTCGCCTGAGCGTGCGGTACTTCTATGACACGGAGTTCATCGACAACGGCCGCACGATCGAACTCATCTCGATCGGTGTCGCCGCCGAGGACGGCCGCGAGTACTACGCGATCTCCACCGAATTTGACCCCGAACGGGCCGGACGATGGGTACGCAAGCACGTGCTGCCCAAGCTGCCGTCGCCGGCTTCGCCGCTGTGGCGGTCCCGGCGCCAGATCCGCTCCGAGCTGGAGGACTTCTTCGGCATCGACGGTGACGATCCGATCGAGCTGTGGGCGTGGGTCGGTGCCTATGACCACGTGGTGCTGTGCCAATTGTGGGGACCGATGACCGATCTGCCGCCGGCCATTCCCCGCTTCACCCGCGAACTGCGGCAGTTCTGGGAAGACCACGGCTGCCCGCGGATGCCGCCCCGTCCCCGCGACGCCCACGACGCGCTCGTCGACGCCAAGCACAACCTGGTGCGCTACCAGCTCATCACCGGGCGGGAAATGCGGTTTTGACCCGCGGTTACCATTGACGGGTGAACTGGACCGTCGACGTACC
Source organism: Mycobacterium sp. G7A2 (assembly GCF_041902445.1). NCBI lineage: Bacteria > Bacillati > Actinomycetota > Actinomycetes > Mycobacteriales > Mycobacteriaceae > Mycobacterium > Mycobacterium sp. G7A2. The sequence continues at coordinate 2,515,550 of NZ_CP169251.1, forward strand.
CATCGATCAGCTGCCTGCGCTTCCGCCGCTGCCCGAAGAGCTGCGGCACCGCCTCGACGCCGCGCTGGCCAAGCCGGCGCTGCAGCAGCCGTCCTGGGACCTCGACCAGGCCTCGGCGATGCGCACGGTGCTCGAAAGCGTGCCTCCGGTCACCGTCCCGGCTGAGATCGAGCGGCTCAAGTCGCATCTGGCCGATGTCGCGCGCGGCAAGGCGTTCCTGCTGCAGGGCGGCGACTGCGCCGAGACGTTCGTCGACAACACCGAACCGCACATCCGGGCCAACATCCGGACGTTGCTGCAGATGGCGGTGGTGCTGACCTACGGCGCGAGCATGCCGGTGGTCAAGGTGGCGCGGATCGCGGGCCAGTACGCGAAGCCGCGCTCGGCCGACATCGATGCCCTCGGGCTCAAGTCCTACCGCGGCGACATGGTCAACGGCTTCGCCCCCGACGCCGCGGTGCGCCAGCACGATCCGTCGCGGTTGGTGCGCGCCTACGCCAACGCCAGCGCGGCGATGAACCTCGTCCGCGCGCTCACGTCGTCGGGGCTGGCATCGCTGCACGCCGTGCACGACTGGAACCGCGAATTCGTGCGGACGTCGCCCGCCGGGGCCCGCTACGAGGCACTGGCGGGGGAGATCGACCGCGCGCTGACGTTCATGACCGCATGCGGGGTCGATGACCGCAACCTGCAGACCGCCGAGATCTACGCCAGCCACGAAGCGCTGGTCCTGGACTACGAGCGCGCGATGCTGCGCCTGGACACCGGTGATCCGGAAGCCGAGGACCACAGCCCCAAGCTGTACGACCTGTCGGCGCATTACGTGTGGATCGGCGAGCGGACCCGTCAACTCGACGGCGCGCACGTCGCGTTCGCCGAGGTCATCGCCAATCCGATCGGTATCAAGATCGGCCCGTCGACGTCGCCGGAGTTGGCGGTCGAGTATGTCGAGCGGCTGGATCCGAACAATGAGCCCGGCCGCCTCACACTGGTCAGCCGCATGGGTAACCAGAAGGTGCGCGATGTGCTGCCGCCGATCATCGAGAAGGTGCAGGCGTCCGGGCATCAGGTCATCTGGCAGTGCGACCCGATGCACGGCAACACCCACGAGTCGTCGACGGGGTACAAGACCCGCCACTTCGACCGCATCGTCGACGAGGTGCAGGGCTTCTTCGAGGTGCACCATTCGCTGGGAACCCACCCGGGGGGCATCCATGTCGAGATCACCGGCGAGAACGTCACCGAATGCCTGGGCGGTGCTCAGGACATCTCCGACACCGACCTGGCCGGGCGCTACGAGACGGCCTGCGATCCTCGGCTGAACACCCAGCAGTCGCTGGAGCTGGCGTTCCTGGTCGCCGAGATGTTGCGCGACTGACGAAATCCCATTTCCCGGGCTACAGCAGGTTCTGCAGGTTGCTGCCCAACGTCCACGCCCCGGCTGCGCAGAGGCCGGCCAGCGTCAGCACCGCGACGACCCAGAACAACAATGCGCGCCGGGCGCGCTGCCGTTCCCAATGGAATTCGGACAGCTCGATGCCGGCGAATCGGCCCGTGGGCTCAGGGGCCTCCTCATCGGTGGCCGGTTCCGGCGGGGGGAGTTCGTCGCGCTCGTAAGCCTTGGTGTGGCCCCCGGGAGTCCCGGTGCCCGCGCCGAGGTGATGGGTCGGCGCCGACTGGTGCAGCGCTGACTGGTGTGCCGCCGAGTGGCGCGGGGCCGGCACCCGAAACGGGGGGAGGAACAGTTCGGTGGCGATGGCGTCGAGCTCCTCGCCCATCTCGGCGGCGTCGGCGAACCGGTGCGCGGGGTCGCGCGCGGTGGCGCATGCCACGAAGTCGTCGAATTGGCTTGGCACACCGGTGATGACGGAGCTCGGGGCGGGCACGTCCCGGTCCATCCGCTGATAGGCGACCGCCAACGGGGTGTCCCCGGTGAACGGTGTCACCCCGGTCAGCAGCTCGTAGACCAGCACGCCGACGGCGTAGACGTCCCCGCGGGAGTCGGTCTCGCCGGTGGCCACCTGCTCCGGAGCCAGATATGCCGCGGTCCCCAGAATCACACTGGTCGAGGTGATCTTGGCTTCGGCCATCGCACGTACCAACCCGAAATCGGCAAGCTTGACCTCGCCGTCGTCGCTGATCAACACGTTCTCCGGCTTGATGTCGCGGTGCACCAGACCGGCCCGGTGGGCCACCGCCAGCCCGCCGAGTAACGGACGCAGCACGGCCACCACGGCGTGCGGTGGCATCGGCCCGCGTTCCCTGAGCAGCTCTCGCAGCGTGCCGCCTTCGACGAGTTCCATCACCAGAAACGGGTGTTGGCCGTCGAGGCCCTGGTCGTGGACCGCCACCAGCCCGGGATGCTTGAGGCGCGCGACCGCTCGCGCCTCACGTTGGAAGCGGGTCAGGAAATGCTCGTCGCCCGAATACCGGGAGTCCATGATCTTCAGCGCCACAGGACGATCCAGGCGTAGGTCCAGTCCGCGGTACACCCCGGACATGCCGCCGGTGGCGATCAACGCGTCCACCCGGTAGCGGTGGTCGAGAACGGTCCCGGTCAGCGGGCCCGCCTGCTGGTCGGTCGTCACCGCACACATGTTACGAGCCGAGCTCACCGCGCCGGTCCAAGCAGCCGCCCGCGCCGGGTCGATGCCCTTAGACTCGGTGCGGTGAGCAGCATTCCGACCGCCCAAGACGTGCTGGGGCCCGACGAGGATGTCTACGAGCTCCCCGCGGTGGCGCGGCTGTTGGGAATCCCGGTCAGCAAGGTCGCCCAGCAACTTCGAGACGGGCACCTGGTCGCGGTGCGCCGGGACGGGGCGATCGTCGTGCCCAAGGTGTTCTTCGACGACGACGGACACGTCGTCAAGAGCCTGCCCGGGCTGCTGATGGTGTTGCACGACGGCGGATACGAGCAGACCGAGATCGTGCGGTGGCTGTTCACCCCGGATCCGTCGCTGACCATCAGCCGGGACGGCTCGACCGAACGCCAGGCTAATGCCCGCCCGGTCGATGCGCTGCACTCGCATCAGGCCCGTGAGGTGGTTCGTCGCGCCCAGGCGATGGCGTACTGACGTCTGATTTTCCGCTTCCGGCGGCGAACTCGGGGGCGCGGTGCAACCAGTACCACGCTCCTACTGCGCAGGCGGTGGCCAGAAGGACGTGGGGCAATGAGTACATGCCGTGCGCGCCGTCCGGTTTCCAGATCACGGTGATCCATGTCGACAGTCCGGCGATCAACGCGACCGCCGGGCGGGACTGTGCCAGCGCGGCGACCACAGCCAGCGGCCAGGTGTAGTACCACGGCAGGGCGGCGGGCACGAACAGCACCACCACCCCCATCAGCAGCGCGATGCCCATCAGCGCTTCTCGGTCGGTGTGGCGGAACCGCCACCACAACAGCGGCGCCGACACCGCGATGACGAGGATGCCGATGATGCGGGTAGTTTCCAGCACGGCGTAGAAGTTGACCGGGACGAACAACCCGCCCACCGAGTTGATCACGTTCGCGGTGGCGGTCGGGACGGTCAGCCAGTTGATGATCTTGACCGATCCCGCGAGCGCCGTCAGCCAGCCCAGTCCGACGCCGGCCAGCAGTGACATGACGGCGAACACGGCACCGAAGATCACCAGGGACGCCGCCGTGGCCGCAGCGAAGGCCTTGACCGGCGCGAAGCCCCGGCGTTGCCGCAGGCCGCGCATCCACACCCACACCATGAACGGAAGAGCCAGCCCGGCGGTGGCTTTGACAGCCACCGCCACCGCGATCAGGGTGACGCCCCAGGCGTGCCGACCGCGAAAGGAGAGGGCGATGCCGGCCATCATCAGGCCGACCATGAGCATCTCGTTGTGCACGCCGCCCATCAGATGGATGATCACCAAGGGGTTCAGCGCGCAGATCCACAGCGCCGCCGCGCCGTTGGCGCCGACGTGGCGGGCCACCCGGGGAGCCGCCCAGATCAACAGGACCAGGCCCGGCAGCATGCACAGCCGCAACAGCATGGTGCCCGCCACCACGTCGTTTCCGACGAGCATCGTGACGAATTTCGCGACCAGGATGAAGGCCGGGCCGTACGGGGCCGTGGTGGTCGTCCAGATCGGGCTGACGTTGTCCAGCAGCGAGTTCACGTTCGCGATCGGCCCGACGGCGTACGGGTCGAAGCCGTCCCGCAACAGGGCGCCCTGCGCCAGGTAGGAGTAGGTGTCGCGGCTGAACACCGGCGCGCTGAGCAGCAGGGGGAGCAGCCAGAATCCGGTGGTGACGACCATCGTGTACTCGGTCGCCGAGCGGTCGACGACGCGCCGGCCCAACCACAGCCACGCCAGCAGCATCAGCGCCACCCCGGCCCACAGCAGGATCGAGGACAGCACCAGCCCGTGCCCGAACCGCAACCACGACAGTTGCATCGACTCCAGGACCGGGTCGTTGACCCGGGTGCTGCCGGCGCCGAGCCCGCCGGCGGCGATCATGGCGGCGCCCAGCGCGCCGAGCAGGGCGGGGCGCCCCTCGGCCGACAGCGCGAACAATTTCAGGTCGCGCAGATGAGGCCTCAGGCGGGCAGGTGCGACGGGTGTGGTCATGCGCCTAGGCGGACCGGTTCGCGGCCAATCTGGCGAGTTCAGTGAGGCCCGCCTTGGCCTGGGCGTCGATCGCGGCGGTGTCGAGGATGTCGAGCGCGCGGCGCATCAGGTTGTCGATGCGGGTCTCGACGGCCGACAGCGCACCGACCGATTCGATCAGCTGGCAGATGTCCTTGACCTGGGCGTCGGTGAGGTCGGTGCCGATGGACGTACGCAGCGTCTTGGCCGCCACGGGGTCGTGCTGTTCGGCGAGTTCGACGGCTTCGGCCAGCAGCACGGTGCGTTTGCCCGAACGCAGATCGTCACCGGAGGGTTTACCGGTGACGGCGGGATCGCCGAACACACCGAGCACGTCGTCGCGCAGCTGGAACGCCACGCCCAGACCGGTACCGACTTCATGGAACGCGGCGAGCACATCTGGGCGGTCGGCGGCGGCCGCCGCGCCCAGCTGCAGTGGGCGCGAAATGGTGTAGGAGGCCGTCTTGTAGATGTTGACCGTCAACGCCGACTGCACGGATTCGGCGCCGCTGGCCTCGGCGACGATGTCGAGGTACTGACCGCCGAGCACCTCGGTGCGGATTGCGCTCCACACCCGCTGGACCCGTGAGCGCGCCTCGGTGCCGATGTCGGCGCTGGTGATGATGTCGTCGGCCCACACCAACGCGAGGTCGCCGAGCAGGATCGCGGCGGAGAGCCCGAACTGCTCGGGCGATCCGTGCCAGGCGTGGCCGCGGTGCCGTTCGGCGAAGATCCGGTGCACTGTGGGCAGTCCACGCCGGGTGGCCGAGGCGTCGATCACGTCGTCGTGCACCAGCGCGCACGCGTGCAGCAACTCCAGGGCCGAGAACAGCCTGAGCACGTCGGGCCCGGGCTCCGAGCCGGCGACGGCCCGCCAACCCCAGTAGGCGAACGCGGGCCGCAGCCGTTTGCCGCCGCGCAGCACGAACTCTTCGACCGCTTCGGTGAGGACCGCGTAGTCCGCGCCGATGTACGCCGCGTCGCGGCGGCGCTCACTCAGGTAGTCCCGCAGCTGTTCGTTGACGGCTGCGGCCAGCTCGACGGCTGACGGTGCCGATGCATCCACGCTCAGCCGGCGCCCCTTTCTCTGTCGAATGGCCCCCGAGTGCTTTCAGAGTAGAACCTGCGACGCGCGATCGAGCAAGTCAGGGCGCGTGCGGATGCGGGTGTCGTGTCGCGCATTACTGCGTCTGCTCCTCGAGGTCGCCGGGGCGGGGGGAGCGGTCCCGGTTCGCGTAGGCCAGCGCCCCGATGATGCCGGCCACCACGAACGAGGCCACACCGAGCCAGATGGCGGCCCCGGTGAACGACCGGGCGCTGGGGTCGGTGTAGCGGGCCTGGGCATTCATCGTGCTGACCACGCCCGGGCGCAACTTCCACTCCACCACCTCGGGGGAGATCTGATCGCCGTTCGTCGACGTCACCTCGCCGGGAAACGACACACTGAGCGACACGTCGGCCTCGGGGTCGCTGAGTGAGGTCAGATCTGCCCGGCCTTCCAGGATGACCTGATCCCCGGCGCGACGCAGGGAGATGTCGACGCCGGACGCGTCCTGGTTCATGCCGGCGAGCTGAGGCAACTCGGCGAACGTCAGATCGGAGAAGACCGCCTGAGAACCGACGTAGTCGTCGCGGCTGTATTCCGAGACGGCGACCTTCTGGGCGAACGGAAGGTTGTTGAGCAGTTGCGGACCCTTGTCGTCGTCGTCCTGCGCCTTGGCGGCGGCGATGATCTGACCCGAGACCCGGTCGTCGGGCGAGACCGTGATCGAGGTGCGGATGCGCACGCAACCGATCAGCGACGGGGCGAGCACGACGAACAGCAGAACCAGGGCGAGCAGCCGCTTGCGGGCGCGGCGACCGGTGAACACCCGGTCATCGTGCCAGATCGCGCATCGCTCTAGAGCGGGAGCGCGCGACCGAGGATGGCGAATGCGCGCGGGTCACCGGAGAAGTGGTAGCCGCGGATGACATCGGTGAACCCGAGACGGCGGTAGAGCCGCCAGGCCCGGTTGGCCTCACCGTTGATCTCGGGGGTGGACAACAACACGTGCTGCTCAGTGCGGTCTTCGAGGAGTCGGCGGATGAGGGCCTCGCCGAGGCCGCGGCCCTGAGCTCGGGGGTGGATGTGCAGCTCGGTCAACTCGAAATAGCTGGTCAGAAGTTCGGAGATGCGGTCGTTGTCGGTCCCTGTGCGGCGCAGACCCGCGACGACCTGCTGCTGCCACCACTGGTCGGGGGCGCCGCAGTAGCCGTAGGCGACACCGAGCATCGGCGCGCTGCTCAGCTCCGGCGCGCTCGCGGCACTGCCCTCGGGACGAGCCCCTCCTCCTGCGCGAGAGGCCTCCGGGGGAGCTGAGGTTTGTCCGCGAGCCGGGGCTTCCACCCCTGCTGGGCCTTCAACCCCCGCTGGGGTTTCCACACAAGCTGGGGTTTCCACACAAGCTGGGGTTTCCACACAAGCGACGGCCTTCCAGCCCGGCCTGCGGGTGTGCTCGAGCCACATCGAGGCTCGCTGGTCTTTGGTGCCGCGGGGGTAGCGCATGGCGTCGACGTACACACCCAGCGCGTCGCCGAGGCGGCGCTGCATATCGCCGGGCGACAGATCAATGAGATGCGTCGCCAACGTGGTAGCCCTTCCCGGCGGTGAAATGTATGACGACACCATTATCCCGAGAGAAGGCGCTGGCTCTCAGCGGCGGTGTACGTCATAGAATCTGGGGTACGAAGTAGGTGGTACGGGTCAGATCGACCTCGTATCATTATTGTTAAGTGTCCGCACTTGCGGGCACCTCCGAATTTTTTGGACACGACTGCGACGCCCCCACGGCAAAGGGAGGGACGAATGCCACTCTCCGATCATGAGCAGCGCATGCTCGATCAGATCGAGAGCGCGCTCTATGCCGAGGACCCGAAATTCGCGTCCAGCGTCCGGGGCGGTGCGTTCCGCGCTCCGTCGACCAAGCGTCGCCTGCAGGGTGGCGCCCTGTTCGTCGTCGGGCTCGCCATGCTGGTCTGCGGTGTCGCAGTGAAGGCCACCATGATCGGAAGCTTCCCGATTCTGTCGGTGCTGGGCTTCATCGTGATGTTCGGCGGTGTCGTGTTCGCCATCACCGGTCCGCGGGGAGGCGGCAAGGGCGAGCGGTCGGCCAGCGCACCCGGTGCGCCACGGCAGAAGCGCGCCAAGGGTGGCGGTGGCTCCTTCACCAGCCGGATGGAAGACCGCTTCCGCAAGCGCTTCGACGAATAGTCGTCCACCACGACAGGGGCAGTCCGCCAGGACTGCCCCTTTTTCGTTGTTTCGCCCCCCACATCCCCCCACCGGCGCCCCACCAGCGATGCAGTGGCCTGTTGAGCTGCGGACACGGTCGGTTCCGGTGCCGTGCCGTTCCCGCGTTGCGGCTGCGCGACGCAACGATCCCCCTGGTCATTGCCGCTCGGTGGGGGGATCTGCGAAACTCGCAGAAGTATTTGGCGCAGAGTGGGGGATTGTGGGGTAAAGTGGCGGACAACGGAGCAACCGGGGTTCCGTACAGAGCGAGGCTTCAGCAGGTCTGCGAGGTGGCGAGATGTTCTTCGGCACCTACACGCCAAAGCTCGACGACAAGGGGCGACTGACGTTGCCCGCCAAGTTCCGCGACGCGCTGGCAGGAGGGTTGATGGTCACCAAGAGCCAAGATCACAGCCTGGCTGTCTATCCCCGTGCCGAGTTCGAGGCGATGATCGCCGAGATCTCCGGCAAGGCGAAGCGTGGTAATCCCCAGGCTCGCGCCTATCTGCGCAACCTGGCCGCCAGCACGGACGAGCAGTACCCCGACAGCCAGGGCCGGATCACCCTGTCGGGCGAGCACCGGCGCTACGCGAACCTCACCAAGGAGTGCGTGGTGACGGGTTCGATCGAGTTCCTCGAGATCTGGGACGCCCAGGCCTGGCACGAGTACCAGGAGCTTCACGAAGAGAACTTCTCCGCGGCCAGCGATGAAGCACTCGGCGACATTCTGTGACCCGGCCACAGGCCCACAGGCCCGTGCAGGGTGGCCTCTGCCCGAACCGGCCCTGACGTACTTCCCCGACGTCAGGTCCGCGAACTCGGACAGGGACCACTCTGCAGGGGCCGCCCCAACCCCTCAGGCTGCTGCCATGCTGGATGACGAGCCCCACATCCCGGTGCTGCTCGACCGGTGCGTCGAGCTGCTCGGCCCCGCCCTGACCCGCGCCGGCCACGATGCCACCCTCGTCGACGCGACCCTCGGTGCCGGCGGGCACGCCGAACGCTTCCTGAACCAGTTTCCCGGGCTGCACCTGGTCGGACTCGACCGCGATCCCGATGCGTTACGCATCGCAGGAGGTCGGCTGGCCCCGTTCGGTGACCGGGTCACATTGGTGCGCACCCGCTACGATGACCTGGCCACCCGCCTCACTCATCTCGGCCGCGACGTCGACGCGATTCTGTTCGATCTCGGCGTCTCCTCCATGCAGCTGGACCGGCGCGAGCGGGGCTTCTCCTACTCGGCCGACGCGCCGCTCGACATGCGGATGGACCCCGATTCGGAACTGACCGCTGCGGTCGTTCTCAACACCTACGGGGAGAAAGAGTTGAGCCGGCTGCTTCGCGAGTACGGTGAGGAGCGCTTCGCCGGTCGCATCGCCGCCCACATCGTCCGACGGCGTGCCGACACCCCGTTCACCCGTACCGGCGAACTGGTCGAACTTCTCTACCAGGCCATTCCCGCGCCGGCCCGGCGCACCGGGGGCCACCCAGCCAAGCGCACGTTCCAGGCGTTGCGCATCGCCGTCAACGCTGAGCTGGAGTCGCTGCGGCGCGCGATACCGGCGGCGCTGACGGCTCTGCGTCCCGGCGGCCGCATCGCGGTGATGGCGTACCAGTCGCTGGAGGACCGGATTGTCAAGGCGGAGTTCGCCACCGCCACCGCGTCCCGCACACCGCCCGGGTTGCCGGTCGAGTTGCCCGGCCACGGGCCGGAATTCGTCTCCCTCACCCGGGGTGCGGAACGGGCCTCGGCCGACGAGATCGAACGCAATCCGAGAAGCGCTCCGGTTCGGCTGCGTGCACTGGAAAAAGTTGGGGGACAGAAGCGATGAAGGCGAAGAAGCCGGCCCGCGCCACGACAGCACGATCCGCGCGCAGCCGCGAGGAGGTCGCCCGCTCGCGGGCCGAGACCAGGAAGAAGCAGACTCCGCGGCGGGGCAAATCGGTCCGCGAGAGTTCCCGGTCGGGGGCCGACCCCCAGCCGCGGGGTCGAAAGCAGACCCGCGAGAGCCGCCCCAACCGGTCGGCTCCTCGCACCACGCCGATTCAGCGTCCGGCTGACCATCCGGCGCGGCCCAAGAGCGCCAGTCAGGCCAAGGCGCGCGCCAAGGCCCGCAAAGCCAAAGCACCCAAGGTCGTGCGCCCTCCGTTGCGGCAGCGGATACTCGTCCGACTCTCCTCCGTCGAACTCGACCCCCGTCGGCTCGTCGCCCGGGTGCCCTTCGTGGTGCTGGTGATCGGTGCGTTGGGACTCGGACTCGGGGTCACCCTGTGGCTGTCCACCGACGCCGCTGAACGGTCCTACCGCCTGGGCAACGCCCGCGAGCTGAATCAGGCTCTGCAACAGCAGAAGGAAGCGTTGGAACGCGACGTCCTCGAAGCCCAGGCCGCTCCGGCGCTGGCCGAGGCTGCGCGCAACCTGGGCATGATCCCGTCCCGCGACACCGCGCGCCTGGTTCAGGATCCGGCCGGCAACTGGGTCGTCGTCGGCACACCCAAGCCGGCCGAAGGCGTGCCTCCGCCCCCTCTGAACACGCCGTTGCCTGAGCCTGCACCTCCCGCGCCGGCCGCACCCCGCGTGGTACAACCGCTCGAGGTACCCGTCCGGATTCCGGCGCCGACCGGCGCGTTGAACCTGCCGGTGCCGGGGTCGCCGGCCACGTTGCCGCCGGCCGGAGTGCCGGGAAGCGAGGTGCCGCACGCGGTGACCGGACAGCTGCCGACCCCAGGCCCGAACGTGAGCTCGCCTCCCCAGGCGCCGGTGGTCGGTGCTCCGCCTGCCGCACTCCCTGCGCCCGGCGCCGGCGCACCGCACCTGCTGCCCGCACCCGCGGCGGTGCCCCCCGCACCCGCACCCGCGCCCGCGGCCGTGGCCCCCGCCCCCTCGGCCCCCGCACCCGAGGTCCCCGCGCCTGGGGCGGTGCCCCCCGCCCCGGCTGCAGCACCCCCTGTACTCGAGCCGGTTACCCCGGCCCCCCTTCCGGCTGTGCCGGACGCACCCGCATGAGTCGCGACTCCAATCGCGGCGAGCGCAGCGCACCGCGCGCCAGATCCGCCAGGAAGCCCAACTCGTCGCCCAACCAGGAGCGCTCGGCGCGGTCGCGACGGACCCGGCAGGCCACGCCGCCGCAAAACGGTCTGCGTAGCGCCTCGTTCGTGTTCCGGCACCGGACGGGCAACGCCGTCATCTTCCTGCTCCTGGTGATCGCGGCTGCCCAACTCTTCACCCTGCAGGTTCCGCGTGCCGACGGACTGCGCGCCGAAGCCGCCGGACAGCTGAAGGTCACCGACATCGATCCCGCGCTGCGCGGATCGATCGTCGACCGCGACAACGACAAACTGGCCTTCACCATCGAGGCCCGGGCCCTGACATTCCAGCCCGTCCGGGTGCGCAAACAGTTGCAGGAGGCCTTCGACGAGGCTCAGGCCGACGGTGCCGATGCGGTGGACCCGCAACAGCGTCTGCGCGACATCGCCGCCGAGGTCGCATCGAAGCTGAACAACAAACCCGACAGCGCCACCGTGCTCAAGAAGCTGCGCAGTGACGAGACGTTCGTGTACCTGGCTCGTGCGGTCGACCCGGCGATCGCCGACGCGATCACCTCCGACTACCCGGAGGTCGGCGCTGAACGCCAGGATCTGCGGCAGTACCCCGGTGGCGTGCTGGCGGCCAACGTCGTGGGCGGCATCGACTGGGACGGGCACGGTCTGCTCGGCCTCGAGGACTCGATGGACGCGGTACTGGCCGGCACCGACGGCTCGGTCACCTACGACCGCGGATCAGACGGCGTGGTGATCCCGGGTAGCTACCGCAACCGGCATGACGCCGTGAACGGTTCCACCCTGCAGCTCACCCTCGATGACGACATCCAGTTCTACGTCCAGCAGCAGGTCCAGCTCGCCAAGGACGCTTCCGGCGCCAAGAACGCCTCGGCAGTGGTCCTCGACGCCAAGACCGGCGAAGTGCTGGCGATGAGTAACGACAACACCTTCAACCCCGCCCAGGACATCAGCCGCCAGGAGAATCGTCAGCTCGGCAATCTCCCGGTCACCTCGCCGTTCGAACCGGGGTCGGTGAACAAGATCGTTACCGCCGCCACGGCCATCGACATGGGGCTGACCACACCCGACGAGGTGCTGCAGGTGCCGGGCTCGATCAACATGGGCGGCGTCAACGTCAAGGACGCCTGGAGTCACGGGGTGATGCCCTACACCACCACGGGGGTGTTCGGGAAGTCCTCCAACGTCGGCACGCTGATGCTGGCTCAGCGGATCGGCCCGGAACGCTACGCCGAGATGCTGCGCAAGTTCGGGCTCGGGCAGCGCACCGATGTCGGGTTACCCGGCGAGAGCGCCGGCCTGGTCCCGCCGATCGATCAGTGGTCGGGCAGCACATTCTCCAACCTGCCGATCGGTCAGGGCCTGTCGATGACACTGCTGCAGATGACCGGCATGTACCAGGCCATCGCCAACGACGGGGTGCGCATCCCGCCGCGCATCGTCAAGGCCACCATCGAGCCGGACGGCACCCGCAGCGAGGAGCCGCGCCCGGAAGGTGTTCAGGTGGTGTCGGCGCAGACGGCGCGGACGGTGCGCGACATGTTCCGATCGGTGGTGCAACGAGACCCGCGCGGCATCCAGCAGGGCACCGGCCCCCAGGCTGCCGTCGAGGGCTACCAGATCGCGGGCAAGACCGGCACTGCCCAGCAGATCAACCCGGGCTGCGGGTGCTACTACGACGACGTCTACTGGATCACGTTCGCGGGCATGGCCCCGGCCGACGAGCCCCGCTATGTCATCGGCGTGATGCTCGACGCGCCGCATCGGGCCGCCGACGGCAGCCCGGGCACATCGGCGGCGCCGCTGTTCCACAGCATCGCCTCCTGGTTGCTGCAGCGCGAGAACGTGCCGCTGTCGGCCGATCCGGGCGCCCCGTTGATTCTGCAGGCCGACTGAGTGCGGGTGCGATGACCCTGGATTCGCGCCCGGAATAACGGGGTCGCGCAACCCCGCCCGGTACTGTGTCAACGCCATGAATCTGCGCCCTACTCACCCCGTCGGTCTGCCCCTCGACGCGGTCGCCGAGTTGGTGTCTCCGGGCGCGGCCGCTGCAGCCCGCCGGGACGTCACCGTCACCGGGGTGACGTTGCGCGGTCAGGATGCCCGCCCGGGTGACCTCTTCGCGGCGCTGCCCGGGGCTCGCTCTCACGGGGCAATTTTCGCCGCCGATGCGGTGGCCGCCGGGGCCGTCGCCGTGCTGACCGACGAGGCCGGGGCCGCCGAACTCGGCGACCTGGGCACCCCGGTGCTGGTTCACCCGTCGCCGCGCTCGGTGCTCGGCAGCGTCGCCGCCGCGGTGTACGGCGAGCCGTCGACGAAACTGCGCGTCATCGGCGTCACCGGCACATCGGGCAAGACCACCACCAGTTACCTCGTCGAAGCCGGGTTGCGGGCGGCCGACCGGGTGGCCGGACTCATCGGCACCGTCGGCATCCGCATCGACGGACGCGACGAGCCCGCCACGCTGACCACCCCCGAGGCCCCCGATCTGCAGGCACTGCTCGCGGTGATGGTGGAGCGTGGCGTGGACACCGTGGTGATGGAGGTGTCCAGCCACGCGCTCACACTGGGTCGGGTCGACGCGGTGTCCTTCGCAGTCGGCGGATTCACCAACCTGTCCAGGGACCACCTGGACTTTCACCCCACCATGGAGGACTACTTCGAGGCCAAGGCCCGGCTGTTCGACCCCGCGTCGAGCACACACGCGGCGGAATCGATCGTGTGCATCGACGACGACTGGGGCCGGACGATGGCGAAACGCGCGCACCGCGCTGTCACCGTCAGCACGACCGGACCCGCCGACTGGCGGGTGGAATCGGTCGCCACCGACGGGCAGGGCCGACAGGATTTCGTGGTCGTGGATCCCGCCGGAGTGCACCACACCCTGCAGATCGGCCTGCCCGGGGCGTTCAACGTGGCCAACTGCGCGCTGGCAATCGCGCTGCTCGATGCCGTCGGCGTCTCCCCGGAGCAGGCCGCTCCGGGGCTCAAGAATGCGACGGTGCCGGGCCGGTTGGAGCCGGTGGACCGCGGCCAGCAGTTCTTGGCCGTGGTCGACTACGCGCACAAGCCCGGCGCCCTGCGCGCGGTCCTGCAGACGCTGCGTGACCAGTGCCGTGGCCGCCTGGCCGTCGTGGTGGGTGCGGGCGGAGATCGCGACCCGGGTAAGCGGACACCGATGGGCGAGGTCGCCGCCGAGCTGGCCGACCTGGTCGTCGTCACCGACGACAACCCGCGCAACGAAGACCCCGCCGCGATCCGAGCCGCCGTGCTGGCGGGTGCCTCGGCCGCGCCGGAGCTCGTCGAGATCGGTGACCGCCGCGCGGCGATCGCCTACGCGGTGGCGTGGGCCGAGCCCGACGACGTGGTGCTGATCGCCGGCAAGGGCCACGAGTCGGGGCAGACCAGCGGTGGTCAGACCCGTCCGTTCGACGACCGTGACGAGCTCACCCGTGCGCTGGAGGCTCAGATGACGTGGGGAGCACGCCCATGATCGCGTTGACGTTGACCGAGGTCGCCGACATCGTCGGCGGCCGCCTGGCCGACATCACCCCGGAGGCCGCGGCGCGCACCCGTGTCACCGGCACCGTGGAGTTCGACTCCCGGGCGGTGACGCCCGGCGGGCTGTTCCTGGCGCTGCCCGGTGCCCGCAGCGACGGACACGATTTCGCGGCGGCTGCGGTGCACGCCGGGGCGGTCGCGGTCTTGGCGGCCCGGCCCGTCGGGGTGCCGGCCATCGTGGTCGATCCGGGCGCGCACCCCGGCGCTGCCGATGCGGGGGCCGGTGTGCTGGAACACGACGCCGACGGCTCCGGCGCCGCGGTGCTCGCGGCGCTGGCGCGGTTGGCCAAAGCCGTGGCGGCCCGGCTGGCGGCCGGGGGGCTGACCATCATCGGGCTCACCGGGTCGTCGGGCAAGACCTCGACGAAAGATCTCATCGCCGCAGTACTCGCCCCGCTGGGCGAGGTGATCGCACCTCCGGGATCGTTCAACAACGAACTGGGCCACCCGTGGACGGTGCTGCGCGCGACCGAATCCACCGATTTCCTGGTGCTGGAGATGTCGGCTCGGCACCCGGGCAACATCGCGGCGTTGGCCGACATCGCGACGCCGTCGATCGCGGCCGTGCTCAACGTCGGCACCGCTCACCTCGGCGAGTTCGGTTCGCGCGAAGCCATTGCTGCGACGAAATCCGAACTACCACAGTCTGTTCCGTCGTCCGGGGTGGTCATTCTCAACGCGGACGACGCCATCGTGGCCGCCATGGCAGCCAAGACGGCGGCCCGGATCGTGAGGGTGGGCAGAGCCGGTGGCGACGGGATCGACCTGTGGGCCGACGGGGTCACCCTCGATCCGCTCGCCCGCGCGCAGTTCACGCTTCACCACGCCGGTTCAACGGTGCCGGTCTCGCTGGCTGTGCACGGCGACCACCAGGTGTCCAACGCGCTGTGCGCGGCCGCCGTCGCGCTCGAATGCGGCGCCACCCTCGAGCAGGTGGCGACCGCGCTGGCCTCCGCAGGCCCCGCCTCGGCGAACCGGATGCAGGTGAGCACCCGCCCCGACGGCGTGACGATCATCAACGACGCCTACAACGCCAATCCCGACTCGATGAGCGCCGGCCTCAAGGCGCTGGCGTGGATGAGTCGGGACGGTGCGTCCCCACGACGCAGTTGGGCGGTGCTGGGAGAGATGGCCGAGTTGGGGGAGGAGGCGATATCCGAGCACGACCGCATCGGCCGGCTGGCGGTGCGCTTAGATGTCAGTCGACTCATCGTCGTCGGAACCGGGAGGCCTATGAGCGCGATGCTCCATGGAGCGGTCATGGAGGGCTCGTGGGGATCCGAGGCCACTGCGGTCGCCGACGCCGAAGCCGCGCTGGATCTGTTGCGCGCCGAACTGCGCCCGGGTGACGTCGTGCTGGTCAAGGCCTCCAACTCGGCCGGGCTGGGGACGCTGGCCGACACGTTGGCCGCCGAGGGTGCAGGGGATGCCGGATGAGACAGATCCTCATCGCCGTCGGGATCGCCCTGGCGGTCTCGATCCTGCTGACCCCGGTGCTGATCCGGCTGTTCACCCGGCAGGGGTTCGGCCACGAGATCCGCGAGGACGGCCCGCCCAGCCACCACAAGAAGCGCGGCACCCCGTCGATGGGCGGGGTCGCGATCGTGGCCGGTATCTGGGCCAGCTACTTCGGAACGCATCTGGTGGGCGTGCTGATCGACGGCAAGGGCCCGTCCGCATCGGGTCTGCTCGTGCTGGGCCTGGCCACCGCGCTCGGTGCCGTCGGATTCCTCGACGACCTGATCAAGATCCGCCGATCCCGCAACCTGGGGCTGAACAAGACGGCCAAGACCATCGGCATCCTCGTGGCCGCCGTGTTGTTCGGCCTGCTGGCGCTGCAGTTCCGCAACGGTGACGGGCTGACCCCGGGCAGTGCGGAGTTGTCCTACGTCCGCGAGATCGCCACGGTGACGTTGGCGCCGGCGGTGTTCGTGTTGTTCTGCGTGGTCATCGTGTCGGCATGGTCGAACGCGGTGAACTTCACCGACGGCTTGGACGGCCTGGCCGCGGGCGCGATGGCGATGGTGTGTGCGGCGTACGTGCTGATCACGTTCTGGCAGTTCCGCAACGCCTGTGCGACCAGCCCCGGCGTCGGCTGCTACAACGTGCGGGACCCGCTCGACCTGGCGATCATCGCGGCCGCCACTGCCGGGGCGTGCATCGGGTTCCTGTGGTGGAACGCCGCGCCGGCCAAGATCTTCATGGGCGATACCGGGTCGCTGGCGCTGGGCGGCATCATCGCCGGGCTGTCGGTGACGAGCCGCACCGAGATGCTGGCGGTGGTGCTCGGTGCGTTGTTCGTCGCCGAGGTGACCTCGGTGGTCGTGCAGATCCTGGCGTTTCGCACCACCGGCCGGCGGGTGTTCCGGATGGCGCCTTTTCACCACCATTTCGAGCTGGTGGGCTGGGCCGAGACGACGGTCATCATCAGGTTCTGGCTGCTCACCGCCATCGCCTGTGGTCTGGGTGTGGCTCTGTTCTACAGCGAGTGGCTGACCACCGTCGGTGCCTGAGGTGCCCGAACTCCCCGAACCCGGTAGTGCGGTCCTGGTCACCGGGGCCGGCGTCACCGGCCGCGCCATCCTGACCGCCCTGGCTCCGCTCGGGGTACGCGCCACGTTGACCGACGATCGGCCCGCGGCGCTGGCCGAATACGCACGGCAGGGCGTAGCGGTGGTCGACCCCGCCGAGGCGACCGCCGCGATCGCCGACTTCGCGCTGGTGATCACCAGCCCCGGGTTCCCGCCCACGGCGCCGATGCTGGCCGCCGCCCGGACGGCGGGCGTGCCGGTGTGGGGTGACATCGAGCTGGCGTGGCGGCTGGACCGGTCGGGGCGTTACGGGGCGGCGCGGCAGTGGCTGGTGGTGACCGGCACCAACGGTAAGACGACGACGACGTCGATGCTGCACGCGATGTTGCAGGCAGGTGGCCGGCGCGCCGCGCTGTGCGGCAACATCGGCGAACCGGTGCTCGACGTGCTCGACCGCCCGGTCGACGTGCTGGCGGTCGAGCTGTCCAGCTTCCAGCTGTACTGGGCGCCGTCGTTACGCCCGGACGCCGGCGTGGTGCTCAACGTCGCCGAGGATCATCTGGACTGGCACGGGTCGATGGACGCCTACGCGCAGGCCAAGGCGCGCGCACTGACGGGGCGGGTGGCCGTGGGCGGGCTCGAGGACGCGGTGGCGGCGCGGTTGCTGGCTGCCGCGCCGGCGCCGGTGCGGGTCGGTTTCCGGCTCACCTCTCCCGCCGTGGGGGAGGTCGGCGTGCGTGAGGGCGCGCTGGTGGACAACGCTTTCGCCGACGAGCTGGTGCTCGCGCCCACCTCCACCATCCCCGTGGCGGGTCCGGTCGGGGTGCTCGACGCGCTCGGCGCGGCGTGCCTGGCGCGGGCCGTCGACGTGCCCGCCGCTGCGATTGCCGACGCGCTGGCCGGCTTCCAGGTGGGCCGCCATCGGGCCGAAGTGGTGGCCGTCGCCGACGGCGTCACCTATGTCGACGACTCGAAGGCCACCAACCCCCACGCGGCGCAGGCTTCGATCAGCGCCTACCCGCGGGTGGTCTGGATCGCCGGCGGCATGCTCAAGGGCGCCTCGGTCGACGAGATGGTCGCCGCCGTGCGCAGCCGGCTGGCGGGCGCGGTATTGATCGGCCGGGACAGGGCCATCGTGGGCGAGGCGTTATCGCGACACGCACCGGATGTCCCCGTCGTAGAGCTGGTGACAGGGGAGGATTCTGGGGTGCTTGAGAAACCTGAGTCTGGTGATACTCCTGTGACTCGAGTGATCGAGGTGGGCTCGAAACCCGTGTCCGACGCCGTCATGGCGGCGGCCGTCGACGCGGCTCGCGGCTTGGCCGCACCCGGAGACACGGTGTTGCTGGCCCCCGCCGGAGCCTCGTTCGACCAGTTCACGGGCTACGGGCATCGCGGTGACGCGTTCGCCGCTGCCGTGCGCGCAGCGACCAGGTAACCGTCGTGAGCAGCAGCGTACTGGCCCGGCTGCGTACCCGGCGCTCCGAGGCGACGCCTGCCGACGCGGCGCGGCCCGCGGCCGCATCCGGCGGCGCGAGCGACGTCCGGAACCACGGTTCGCGCAACCGCTTCGGCGCGTGGCTGGGACGGCCGATGACGTCGTTTCACCTGATCATCGCCGTGACCGCGCTGCTGACCACCATGGGGTTGACGATGGTGCTGTCGGCCTCGGGCGTGTACTCCTATGACACCGACGGCTCGCCCTGGGTGGTGTTCGGCAAGCAGCTGCTGTGGACCTTGATCGGGCTGGCGGCCTTCTATGCGGCGCTGCGTACCCCCGTGTCGGTGATGCGCCGGTTCGCCTTCACCGGATTCGCCATCACCATCGTGCTGTTGATCCTGGTGCTGATACCGGGAATCGGCAAGGTGGCCAACGGTTCTCGTGGCTGGTTTGTCTTCGCCGGATTTTCCATGCAGCCCTCGGAGCTGGCCAAGATCGCGCTGGCGATCTGGGGTGCGCACCTGCTCGCCGCCCGCCGCATGGAGCGGGCGTCGCTGCGGGAGATGCTGGTGCCGCTGGTGCCGGCCGCGGTGATCGCGCTGGCGCTCATCGTGGCCCAGCCCGACCTGGGGCAGACGCTGTCGATGGGCGTCATCCTGTTGGCGCTGCTGTGGTACGCGGGTCTGCCGCTGCGAGTCTTCCTGACGTCGCTGGGCGCCGTGTTGGTCTCCGGTCTGATCCTCGCCCTCGCCGAGGGGTACCGCTCGGCGCGGGTGCAGTCCTGGCTGAACCCCGCAGCCGACGCCCAGGGCTCGGGCTATCAAGCCCGCCAGGCTCGATTCGCGTTGGCCAACGGCGGGGTCTTCGGCGACGGCCTGGGCCAGGGCACCGCGAAGTGGAACTATCTGCCCAACGCCCACAACGACTTCATCTTCGCCATCGTCGGCGAGGAACTGGGATTCGTCGGCGCCGTCGGTCTGCTGTGTCTGTTCGGCCTGTTCGCCTACACCGGCATGCGGATCGCCCGCCGCTCCGCCGACCCGTTCCTGCGGCTGCTCACCGCCACCGCCACGCTGTGGATTCTGTCCCAGGTGTTCATCAACGTCGGCTACGTGGTCGGCCTGCTGCCGGTCACCGGCCTGCAGCTGCCCCTGATCTCCGCCGGCGGCACGTCGACGTCCACCACGTTGTTGATGATCGGCATCATGGCCAATGCCGCGCGCCACGAACCGGAAGCGGTCGCTGCGCTGCGCGCCGGCCGCGACGACCGCGTCAACCGGCTCCTCCGATTGCCCCTGCCCGCGCCGTACGCCCCGACCCGGGCCGAAGCCGTCAAGGACAGATTGCGGTCTCGTCCCCGCCGCCAGGCCACCCCGCCGAAGAACACCCGCACCCGCCAGAAGCGGCCGGTACCCGCCGCCAAGACCCCGGTCGGATATGGTTCTGGCCAGCGGAAGCAGGGCCGGCGAGCCCGCACACTGGAAGGTCAGCGTTACGGGTGACGGGCAAGTCGGTCCCGGACGGGCAGAAGGGCTGGGCCCACGTGCGAAGCGACGGGGACGACCGGGGGATATCTGGTCCGGCGGGGCAGGAGCGAAGCGACCGGGGGATATCTGGTCCGGCGGGGCAGGAGCGAAGCGACCGGGGGATATCTGGTCCGGCGGGGCAGGAGCGGAGCGACCGGGGGATATCAGTCGTCCTTGCCGGTGGCGGCACGGCGGGCCACGTCGAGCCCGCGATGGCGGTGGCCGACGCGTTGACCATGCTGGCACCGGATGTGCGGATCACCGCGCTGGGCACCGAGCGGGGTCTGGAGACCCGGCTGGTCCCGGCCCGCGGCTACGACCTGCAGCTCATCACGCCGGTGCCGCTGCCGCGTAAGCCGACGGCCGACCTGCTGCGCCTGCCGGGCCGGGTTCGGCTGGCGGTGCGCGAGGTCAGAGACGTGCTCGACAGGGTCGACGCCGACATCGTCGTCGGATTCGGCGGCTACGTCGCGCTGCCGGCCTATCTGGCCGCGCGCAGTGTCCGGGCGCGCCGCCGCGTACCTGTCGTCGTCCACGAGGCCAACGCCAGCGCGGGGCTGGCCAACCGGGTGGGCGCGATGTCGGCGCGCCGGGTGCTCTCCGCGGTGCCCGATCCGGGTCTGCGTCATGCCGAGGTCGTCGGTATGCCGGTGCGTGCGACGATCACGTCGCTGGACCGCGCGGCGTTGCGGGCCGAGGCGCGTGAGCACTTCGGCCTGGCCGAAGACGCGAAGGTGCTGCTGGTCTTCGGCGGTTCGCAGGGCGCCCGCTCGCTCAACACGGCAGTGTCTGCAGCTGCCAAAGATCTTGCAGAACAGGGCATTTCGGTGATCCACGCATACGGCGCGAAGAACACCCTGCAGTTGCGTGAGCCGGCCCCGCACGATCCGCCCTACGTCGCCGTGCCGTACCTGGACCGGATGGACCTGGCCTACGCAGCGGCCGACCTGGCGATCTGCCGCTCGGGTGCGATGACGGTGGCCGAGGTCGCCGCCGTCGGATTGCCGGCGGTGTATGTACCGCTGCCGATCGGCAACGGAGAGCAGCGGCTCAATGCACTGCCCGTGGTCGAAGCCGGGGGTGGGCTGCTCGTCGAAGACCGTTCGCTGACTCCGGAGTTCGTCGCCGACACCGTGGCGGGGCTGCTGACCGATTCCGCACGGCTCGCGGCGATGACGACCGGCGCGGTACTGGCCGGGCATCGCGATGCCGCCGAGCGGGTCGCGCACGTGGCGCTCGAGGTCGCGCGGGCCGCGCGCGAAGAGCGGATCCGACGGTGAGCTCGCTGGGCCGAGCCCCGGATCTGCCGCCCGAACTGCGGCGGGTGCACATGGTGGGCATAGGCGGCGCGGGCATGAGCGGCATCGCCCGCATCCTGATCGATCGCGGTGGGTTGGTGTCGGGCTCCGACGCCAAGGAGTCCCGCGGCGTCATCGCATTGCGGGCCCGTGGTGCGACGATCCGGATCGGGCACGACCCGTCCTCGTTGGACCTGCTGCCGGGCGGTCCGACCGCGGTGGTGACCACCCACGCGGCCATTCCCAAGACCAATCCCGAACTGGTCGAGGCACGCAAGCGCGGGATCCCGGTGATCCTGCGTCCCGAGGTGCTGGCCAAGCTGATGGCCGGCCAGACGACGCTGATGGTGACCGGCACCGCGGGTAAGACGACCACCACGTCCATGCTCATCGTGGCGCTGCAGCACGCCGGGTTCGATCCGTCCTTCGCCGTGGGCGGCGACCTGGGCGAGGCGGGCACCAACGCCCACCACGGCAGCGGCGCGTTTTTCGTGGCCGAGGCGGACGAGAGCGACGGATCGCTGGTCCAGTACAGCCCCGACATCGTGGTTGTCACCAACATCGAAGCCGACCATCTGGACTTCTTCGGCACCGAACAGGCCTATGTGGCGGTGTTCGATGCCTTCATGGAGCGGCTCAAGCCCGGCGGCGTCGTGGTGGTCTGCGTCGACGACCCGGGCGCCGCCGCGTTCGCCGAGCGCACCGCCGCGCTGGGCATCCAGGTGCTGCGCTACGGCAGCAACGCGGCCGCCGGTCGGGTTGCTGACGCCGCCGGTCTGGCTGGTGAACTGCTGGATTGGCGGCAGCAGGGCACCAGTGCAGTGGCCACCGTGCAGTTGGCGGGGGAGGACCGTCCGCGCACCATGCGGCTGTCGGTGCCCGGTCGACACATGGCGCTCAACGCGCTGGGAGCGCTGCTGGCCGCGATCCACGCGGGCGCCGAACCCGATGACGTGCTCGGGGCGTTGGCCGGGTTCGAGGGCGTGCGTCGCCGGTTCGAGTTGGTGGGTGTCGTCGCCGGTATCCAGGTCTTCGACGACTACGCCCACCACCCGACCAAGGTCACCGCCGCCCTCACCGCGATGCGTGGGCTGGCGTCGGAAACCGGCGGTCGCTCGATCGTGGTGTTTCAGCCCCACCTGTATTCGCGGACCCAGGCTTTCGCCGCCGAGTTCGCCACGGCGCTGGACCTGGCCGACGAGGTCTTCGTGCTCGATGTCTACGCCGCGCGCGAGCAGCCGTTGGCGGGCATCAGCGGTGCGAAGATCGCCGAGCAGGTCACCGTCCCGGTGACCTACGTTCCGGATTTCTCGGCGGTACCGGCCCGGGTCGCGGCCGCGGCGGAGGCGGGCGATGTGATCGTCACGATGGGCGCCGGGGATGTGACATTGCTGGGCAAGGAGATTCTCGCCGAGCTGACGGTCAAGGCCAACCGCCGCGCGCCCGGGTCGGGGGCACGATGAGCGAATCGCGCGGCGACGAGCAGGCCACCGACGGGACCGAGCCGCCCGAGGCGCCCGAGCCCACGGCACCGGCGGGAGAGCCGGCAGAGCCGGAGGCGTCGCAACAGGCAGCCGAGGACGTGGAGGGGCCCCGTCGGAGGGCTCGGCGGGAGCGTGAGGCCCGCCGGGAGGCCCAGGCGCGGGCCACCGCCATCGAGGAGGCCCGCCGCGAGGCCAAGCGTCGGGCGCTGGGGCTCTCGACGCAGCAGTCCGGCGCGCCGGGTCGCGGTGCGGTCCGCGGCCTGAAGGTCGTGGCATGGTCGGTGGCGATCGCAGTGCTGGTGGTCGGACTGGGTCTGGTCTTGTACTTCACCCCGATCATGTCGGCCCGCAGCATCGAGGTCACCGGTCTCGGGGTGCTGCCGCAGGAGGACGTTGTCGCGGCCGCGGCCGTGGCGCCGGGGACACCGCTGTTGCAGGTCGACACCGACGCCGTGGCGGGACGGGTGGCGTCGATTCGGCGGGTCGCCTCGGCCCGAGTGCAACGGCAATACCCGTCGACGCTGCGGATCACCGTCGTCGAGAGGGTCCCGGTGGTGGTCAAGGACTATCCCGACGGGGTGCACCTGTTCGACGAGGACGGGGTGGATTTCGCGACCGGACCCCCGCCGCCCGGGGTGCCCTACCTCGACACCGAGAATCCCGGGCCGAACGATCCAGCGACCAAAGCCGCGCTGAAAGTGATGACCTCGCTGCGCCCGGAGGTGGCCGGTCAGGTGGGGAGGATCTCGGCCCCGTCGGTCGCGTCGATCACGTTGACGCTGGTGGACGGTCGAACCGTGGTGTGGGGGACCACCGATCGGACCGAGGAGAAGGCACTCAAGCTGGCTGCGCTGCTGACGCAGCCGGGGCAGACCTACGACGTGTCGAGTCCGGACCTACCGACGGTCAAATAGCCGGCTGGGCCCGTCGGCGGGCCTCGACGGCGCGCACCTGACGCACATCACCGCGAATTTTCTCGTGTCGTGTCGGCGCGCCTGCTCGGCGCCCGTGCGCACCGGCCCTACCGTTCTGTTTGCACCGCACTACTTGACATAACTCTAAGCCTATGGTTGAGGTTGAGGGTTTAGGGGCACGCTCAAGAGGTGCGGAAATGGACCGGGAACATCAGGCAGGAAGGGCGCACATGACCCCCCCGCATAACTACCTCGCTGTGATCAAGGTGGTCGGTATCGGCGGCGGCGGCGTCAACGCCGTCAACCGGATGATCGAGCAGGGCCTCAAAGGCGTTGAGTTCATCGCGATCAACACCGACGCACAGGCGTTGTTGATGAGCGACGCCGACGTCAAACTCGACGTCGGACGGGACTCGACCCGCGGTCTCGGTGCCGGCGCCGACCCCGAGGTCGGCCGCAAGGCCGCCGAAGACGCCAAGGACGACATCGAGGAGCTGCTGCGCGGCGCCGACATGGTGTTCGTCACCGCCGGCGAAGGCGGCGGCACGGGCACCGGTGGCGCACCGGTGGTGGCGACCATCGCCCGCAAGCTGGGCGCATTGACCGTCGGAGTGGTGACGCGCCCGTTCTCGTTCGAGGGCAAGCGGCGCAGCAACCAGGCCGAGGCCGGCATCACCTCGCTGCGCGAGAGCTGCGACACGCTCATCGTCATCCCCAACGACCGGTTGCTGCAGATGGGTGACGCCGCGGTGTCGTTGATGGACGCCTTCCGCAGCGCCGACGAGGTGCTGCTCAACGGTGTGCAGGGCATCACCGACCTGATCACGACTCCCGGCCTGATCAACGTCGACTTCGCCGACGTCAAGGGTGTGATGAGTGGTGCGGGCACCGCGCTGATGGGCATCGGCTCGGCACGCGGGGACGGGCGCGCGCTCAAAGCGGCCGAGATCGCGATCAACTCGCCGCTGCTGGAAGCCTCGATGGAGGGCGCCCAGGGTGTGCTGCTGTCGGTGGCCGGCGGCAGTGACCTGGGCCTGTTCGAAATCAACGAAGCGGCCTCGCTGGTGCAGGACGCCGCCCACCAGGAAGCCAACATCATCTTCGGCACCGTCATCGACGACTCGCTGGGCGACGAAGTGCGGGTCACCGTCATCGCCGCCGGGTTCGATGCAGCCGGCCCCGGACGCAAACCGGTGACCGGTGAGGCGCAGGCTCCAGGAGGCACGGGGAGCACCCCGATCACACCGGGCAAGGCCGGCCGGGTCAGCTCGTCGCTGTTCGAGCCCTCGGATCCGGCCAGCGTGCCGGTGCACACCAACGGCGCCACGGTGCGGATCGGCGGCGACGATGGGGGCATCTCCGACGACGACGTCGACGTGCCGCCGTTCATGCGCCACTGATCGCGTCCTACGGTCACGGCATGGTTGATCGTGCATCCTCCGGCCGCGGGCTTGATCGTGGGTCCTCCGGCCGCGGGCCTGCCCGCGAGTCCGGCCTGCGGGTCAGGCGCGTCACCACCACCCGCGCCGGCGGAGTGTCCAGGCCACCGTTCGACAGCTTCAACCTCGGCGACCACGTCGGCGACGATCCGGCCGCCGTCGCGGCGAACCGACGCCGACTCTCCGCGGCGACCGGGTTGGGTGACGACGGGATCGTCTGGATGAACCAGGTCCACGGCACCCATGTCGAGGTCGTGGCCGACGCCGGTCGCACCTGCGACGCCACGGACGGGTTGGTCACCGCCACACCAGGATTGGCGCTCGCGGTGGTCACTGCCGACTGCGTGCCGGTGCTGCTGGCCGACGCCCGCGCCGGCGTGGTCGGCGCGGTGCACGCGGGTCGAGTCGGCGCGGCGCAGGGGGTCGTGGCCGAGGCGCTGCGTGTCATGGTCGATGCCGGGGCGCGCGCCGAAGACGTGTCGGTCCTGCTCGGCCCGGCGGTCAGCGGCCCCAACTACGAGGTTCCCGACGAGATGGCTGCCGACGTCGAGCGGTCGCTGCCGGGCAGCCGTACCACCACCCGGCGCGGCACCGCGGGGCTGGACCTGCGGGCAGGCATCGCTGCCCAGTTGCGCTCGCTGGGCGTCACCGCCATCGACATCGATCCCCGTTGCACCGTCGAGGATCCCACGCTGTTCAGCCACCGCAGGGATGCGCCGACGGGCCGGCTGGCTTCTCTGGTGTGGCTGGAGCCGCAGCGGTGAACGCGACCGAGCAACGGGAACGGGATCTGGGGGAGGCGCTGGCCGACCTGCGCGCACGCCTGGACCGCGCAGCGCGGGCCGCCGGCCGCGACCCCGCCGACATCGAGTTGCTGCCGGTCACCAAGTTCTTCCCGGCAAGCGATGTGGTTGCGCTGTACCGCCTGGGCTGCACCGCATTCGGGGAGTCCCGTGACCAGGAAGCCACGCAGAAGATCGCCGACGTGGCGAGCAGTGGAGCGGTCGGCGAGGTGCGCTGGCACATGATCGGGCGCATCCAGCGCAATAAGGCCCGGTCGATCGCGGAGTGGGCCTACGCCGCGCACTCCGTGGACACGGTCAAACTGGTCAACGCGCTGGACCGCGCGGCGTCCGACGCGTTGGAGCACGATCGCCGCGACGCGCCGCTGCGGGTGTACGTGCAGGTCAGCCTCGACGGGGACGAGTCCCGCGGCGGGATCGACGTGGCCGCGTCCGAACGGATCGACACCGTGTGTGCCGCCGTCGACGCGGCGGCGGGTCTGCAGTTCGTCGGCCTGATGGCGATTCCGCCGGTGGACGCCGACCCCTACCGGGCCTTCGCCCGTTTGGACGCCGAGCGGCGGCGGGTACAACAGGGCTACTCGCAGCGGCTCGAGCTGTCGGCCGGTATGTCCGGTGACCTCGAGGCGGCGGTCGAACATGGTTCGACATGTGTGCGTGTCGGTACCGCGCTATTGGGATCGCGACCGCTAACGTCACCCGCAGTAGTCACACGAGTCACACCTTCATCACAGACACCAGATTCCACGGAACAGGCTGAGGCCGCCGAGACCTCACAGTCACCCCGCACCACACCAGCTTCACCGCACGAAGGGTCCTCACAATGAGCACACTGCACAAGGTCAAGGCCTACTTCGGTATGGCACCGATGGATGACTACGAGGACGACTACTACGACGACGACGACCGTGCGCCGGTGCGCGGATACCGCCGTCCGCGCGAGGACCGGTTCGAAGACGAGGGCTATGCGCGCGGGTTCGAGGGCATGGGTGCCATGGGCGCCATGGGCGATGACCGCCGCCGCGAATACGACGAGCCCCCCGCCTACCGCGGCGGTTTCGACGATGCCCGGTTCGAGCCCAGGCTGCGTACTCCTCGCGAATTCGACCGCACCCCACCACGATTCGGTGGGATGCGGGGCTCGACGCGGGGTGCGTTGGCGATGGACCCGCGCGGCATGGCCGAACTGTTCGAAGCGGGCAGCCCGCTGGCCAAGATCACCACGCTGCGGCCGAAGGACTACAGCGAGGCGCGCACCATCGGTGAGCGCTTCCGTGACGGCACGCCGGTCATCATGGACCTGGTGTCGATGGACAACGCCGATGCCAAACGGCTTGTCGACTTCGCCGCCGGCTTGGCGTTCGCGTTGCGCGGATCGTTCGACAAGGTCGCGACCAAGGTGTTCCTGCTGTCGCCCGCCGACGTCGATGTGACCGCTGAGCAGCGCCGCCGCATCGCCGAGGCCGGCTTCTACGCCTATCAGTGAGTCCGCCGCCCCGCGGCGACCGGATGCCTGCGCGGCGCCGCGGGTAGGCTGACGGCGGCTGGGACCCCACGGGCCCGGCAGTGCTTTCCACCGTCAGACAATCGTCCTGGAGTGAGGTCGCTCAGTTGGGGCTCTTCTTCTCGATCCTGGGTTTCGCGCTGTTCCTCTTCTGGCTGCTGTTGATCGCTCGGGTCGTCGTCGAGTTCATCCGCTCGTTCAGCCGCGACTGGCAGCCCAGGGGTGCGACCGTGGTGGTCCTGGAGGTCATCATGACCTTGACCGATCCGCCGGTGCGGTTGCTTCGCCGGATCATTCCGCAGCTGACCATCGGCGCGGTGCGCTTCGACCTCTCGATCATGGTCCTGCTGCTGCTGGCCTTCATTGGCATGCAATTGGCGTTCGGCGCCGCGGCCTGAGCGCAGCCCTCTGAACAGCGGCTTTGTGTGTCGACCGGGGCTGGGTCCGAGGGTCGCTCGTCTTCCGCCCCGGTGGCCCGCGCAAGCGGGCAAAGTTGAAATTCGGTCTTAATTATCGGCCTCTTCTGCAACCGCCGGGTCTGGTGTGACAGGATGGACGCCAGTTACCATCCAGCACTGCTTTACACTTTGAGATCGATTGACGGTCCAGACTTCAAGGGGGCAGACAATGCCGCTCACTCCTGCCGACGTGCACAACGTCGCTTTCAGTAAGCCACCGATCGGCAAGCGCGGCTACAACGAAGACGAGGTCGATGCCTTCCTCGATCTCGTCGAGAACGAGCTGGCCCGTCTCATCGAGGAGAACAGCGACCTGCGGCAGCGGGTCAGCGAGCTGGATCAGGAACTCGCCTCGGCCCGCTCTGGCGGTGGCGCCCAGCCCACGCAGACCCTGCCAGTCTACGAGCCAGAGCCCGAACCCGCACCGGCTCCGGAGCCCGCCTACGAGGCCCCGCCGCAACAGCAGCAGCCGGCCGCGGCCACCGAGGACCAGCACCTGCGTGCCGCCAAGGTGCTCAGCCTGGCCCAGGACACCGCCGACCGGCTGACCAACAGCGCCAAGGCAGAGTCCGAGAAGATGCTCGCCGATGCCCGTGCGCAGGCCGACCAGATGGTCACCGAGGCGCGACAGACCGCCGAGACCACGGTCGCCGAAGCGCGGCAGCGCGCCGACGCGATGCTCGCCGACGCGCAGACCCGGTCGGAGACCCAGCTGCGTCAGGCCCAGGAGAAGGCCGATGCGCTGCAGGCCGATGCCGAGCGCAAGCACTCCGAGATCATGGGGACGATCAACCAGCAGCGCACGGTGCTGGAAGGCCGACTCGAACAGCTGCGCACCTTCGAGCGGGAGT
This sequence comes from Mycobacterium sp. G7A2, assembly GCF_041902445.1. Lineage (NCBI taxonomy): Bacteria > Bacillati > Actinomycetota > Actinomycetes > Mycobacteriales > Mycobacteriaceae > Mycobacterium > Mycobacterium sp. G7A2. Next base: position 2,544,290 of record NZ_CP169251.1, read on the forward strand.
ACCGGACGCGGTTGAAGACGTACCTGGAGTCTCAGCTCGAGGAGCTGGGCCAGCGTGGCTCGGCAGCACCGGTGGACTCCGGAGCCAACAGCGACGGCGGCTTCAACCAGTTCAACCGGGGCAACAACTAGTCACGTGCGCCACCGTCCCGTCTTGTCCTCCCGGACCGTTCCGTGCTGATCGTCGCGCTGGTACTCGCCGTGATCGGTCTCGCGGCGCTGGTCACCGCTGTGGTGACCAGCAACGAGTTGATCGCCTGGGTGTGCATCGCCGCCAGTGTCATCGGCGTGGTGCTGCTCATCGTCGACGCGCTGCGTGACCGCTCCCGGGCCGGCGCCGACGAGGAATCCGACGCCGAGTCGACCGACGACACCGACATGGTCGAGACCACGTCTGACGTCGAGGACTATCCCGACGAACCGCCGATCGCCGACTATCAGGACGACGCCGTACCGACGGAGAACGAGTCCGACACCGTGTCGGCCGAGCCCAGCTCGACCGAGGGCGACAACGAGGACACCGCCAGGAACTGACGCGGTGCCCGTCGGCTCACTGCGGCGCCGAGACCGTCGGGCTGGCCAGCGCAGCCCGGACTTCGTCGTCGCCGACCTGGTGGAAGTCGGCAAACACCTGACCCACCGCGTGGAAGTCGGCGGGTGTCGTCGAGCAGACCACGTCGTCGGCCTCGTCGCGAAACTCCCGCCACACCGAGGCCGGGCCCACCGGTGCCGCGACCACGACCTGTGCCGCACCGGCCTGCCGCACCGAGCGCGCGGCGGCGACCATGCTGGCTCCCGTCGCGATGCCGTCGTCGACGAGAATCACCGTGCGGCCCGTCAGGTCCAGTGGAGGGCGGCCGCCCCGGTAGACCTGCTCGCGCCGGTGCAGTTCGGCGGTCTCCCGCTCGATGGCGTCCCGGACCTGGTCCGGCCCGATGCCCAGGCTGCGCACCAGGCCCTCGTTGAGCACCACCCCGCCGCCCGTGGCGACCGCGCCCATGGCCAGTTCGGGGTGCTGCGGGACGCCCAGCTTGCGCACCAGGCAGACGTCCAGCGGCGCGTGCAGGTGAGCCGCCACCTCCCAACCGATGGGAACCCCGCCGCGCGCCAGACCCAGTACCTGCAGGTCCCGCCGGCCCCGGTAGCGCTCCAGATCCCGCGCGAGAACCTGACCTGCCTCGTGGCGGTCTCGAAATGTTCGCGGGGTCTCAGTCATGGCACGCTCATCGCCGGATGGTTCACAGTGTTCGCCTCTGCACGGGTACCCGCGCGCTTTCCGGGCAATCCGGTGCGGCAACGGTGACGAATACTGCGCAGACGACACGACAGGTTCGGAGGATCATGGGCATCGAACACGAGAGCCACCTCGATCATCCCGTCGACACCGTGTGGGATTGGCATACCCGGCCCGGCGCGATGCCCCGGCTGGTTCCGCCGTGGCAGCCCATGACCGTGGTGCGGGAGGCCGAGTCGCTCGCCGACGGCGTCGCGGTGCTGGGGCTGCCCGGTGGGCTGCGCTGGGTGGCGCGCCATGATCCGTCGGCTTACGTGTCCCGCAGTCGTTTCGTCGACGAGCTGTCCGCGCAGGGGCCGGCGTCCTGGCCGGCTCGGCTGGTCGGAAGCTGGCGGCACACCCATACGTTCGCCGATGTGGGCGGACGGACCCGAATGCACGACCGGGTCGAGACCATCGTGCCCGAAGCGGCGCTGCGCTCGACGTTCGTCTACCGCCACCGTCAGCTCGCCGACGACCTGGCCGCGCACCGCGACGCCGCCGACGCAGGTCTGGCACCCTCTGTCATCGCGATCACCGGCTCGTCGGGTCTGGTCGGCAGCGCTCTCTCGGCGTTCCTCACCACCGGCGGGCACCGTGTCATCAGGTTGGTGCGCCGTCCGGCGCGCGGTGACGACGAGCGCACCTGGGATCCGCAGAATCCGGACCCCGCTCTACTCAGCGGCGTCGATGCCGTCATCCACCTGGCCGGCGCCTCGATCGCCGGGCGCTTCACCGAAGCCCACCGCGCCGCCATCCGGGACAGCCGCATCGAGCCGACCCGCAAGCTGGCGGTCGCGGCGACGGCCGCGCCGGACGGGCCCCGGGTGTTCATCAGTGCCTCGGCGGTCGGCGTGTACGGCTACGACCGCGGGGACACCCCGCTGACCGAGGACAGCTCACACGGCAGCGGGTTCCTTGCCGACGTCGTCACCGACTGGGAGGCTGCGACGGCGCCTGCGGTCGACGCCGGGCTGCGGGTGGTGACGGTGCGCACCGGCATCGTGCAAGCCGCCGCGGGCGGAACGCTGCGGTTGCTGCGGCCGTTGTTCGCCGCGGGCCTCGGCGGTCGGCTGGCGTCGGGGCGGCAGTGGCTGGCCTGGGTCGGACTGGACGACCTGCTCGACGTCTATCACCGCGCCCTCTACGACGAGCGGCTGACCGGGCCGGTCAACGCGGTGGGACCCGAACCGGTGCGCAACTCCGAGTACACCGCCGCCCTGGCCTCGGTGCTGCACCGGCCCGCGGTGTTACCGGTTCCCGCGCTGGGCCCCCGTGTGCTGCTGGGCGAGCAGGGCGCCCGCGAGCTGGCCGAGGCCAGCCAGCGCGTGCTGCCGGCGAAGCTCACCGCGCTCGGACACCGCTTCCGCCACCCGGACGTCGGTGACGCGCTGGCCCATCAGCTCGGCCGGGACTGACCGGCGACGTGGGTCAGGAAGCCGGCTACCAGCGCCCTGATCCGGGGAGCGACATCATCGGCCAACTCTGTTGTCCGGGTGAGTAAGTCGTCGGCGTTCAGACCCAGCGCGGCGAGCTCACCGACGTCGTCGCCGGTGATCCAGTTCTCCAGCAACCTGACATCGACCTCCGGATGGAACTGCAACGCCAGAGCTCGGCCCAGGGTGAAGGCCTGCGATGCATCCGGGGTTCTGGCCAGCTCGACGGCCCCGGGTGGAAGGGTCCATCGATCGAAATGCCATTGGAACCACGCGCCACCCGGGACGATGTCCGGCCGGGCGCTGGCGGTGTCGAACCAGCCGATCTCCGGGCGCGTCGAGCGCCCGACGCTGCCGCCGAAGGCCTGGGCCAGCAGCTGACCACCGAAACACACACCCAACAGCGCGATCCCGGCCGCCGCGGCGTCACGCACCAGCTGCATTTCGGTGCCCACCCAGCTCGCCCGCAACGCCGGGTCGTACACCGGCCAGCGGGCGCCCAGCGGGACGATGACGTCGTAGCCGTGCGGGTCGGGAAAGACCACGTCGGCGGCAGGGTCGTGGGCGCGGTCGGCGGGGACCACGTCGAAGGTGTCGACGTCGTAGCCGAACTCGCCGAATGCGTCGGCGAGCAACGCCTCGGTCGCCAAGGGGTCGTTGCGCAGAAACAGAACCGTGCGTGTCACCGGCCCATTATCGCGTTCGAGGGGGTGCGCTCGTCGGACCGGCCGCCACTGCCCGGTGCCTGGTGAACGTCAGCCGATCCTGCCGGGTGCCGCCCGCTCAGCCGTCGGCAGCCTCGGAACTGTAGGCGCCCAGCAGATCCCGGGCCGAGACGACCCCGACCAGCGACCCGTCCTGTTCGACCAGGATATGGCGGATGTAGTGCTCCATCATCCGGTTCGCCACCTCGTCGACGGTGTCCTCGGCGCCTGCCCAGACCAGTTTGGTACTGGCGACATCGCCGGCCCGCACGGTGGTCGGATCACTGCCGGCGGCCACCACGCGCACGACATCACGCTCGCTGAGGACCGCCGCGGGGCGTTGCTCGTCTCCGACCACGACCATGCCGACGTCACGGGAGACCAGCGCACGGGCTACGTCGGCGATGGAGGCGTCGGCAGACACCCGTGCCACCGAATCGCCGGTGAGAGTCGAGACCGGGGTGGAGCCAACCAGCGGTATACGTGTCATCCCTTCATGCTGCTCGGTGCGCTCGCCTGCGCCTAGTGACCTCCGTCCCTTCTTCTGGGGATCTCGGACCCTGCGCCGAGATCTGGTATTCGATGTTGCTGAACACTGGTCATGACTACCGATCCGTGAGAACAGTACTTTGCTCAGTGGCACTGATCCGTATACTCGGCCGAGGCGATGTAGTCCCGTGGTCACCGATGTTGTCATTCATTTGGACACTGCCGCGCTCATTGTTCGCGTATTCGACAATCGCAAAGAAGTTAGTCGCCGGACTACCTGTCGGCTGGCTGACGGGATCTCTTCAAGGCCGATAATGATATTTGCCGAAAGTGGCTTGCACTTGTACGATCAGCCGATCTGAGCTGCTAGATGATGCTACAAGACGTTGTCCTTCGAGTTAGCTTAGATAGGTCAACTATGTGTCTGTGACGGCGCATCTGGGTCAAGAAACCTTCATCCTTGACGCTGCCGTCGGAAGTCGGGTTGAATGCTTTTCACAGTCGTTAATATCGTTTCGTGATCGGAATCCAGGCCGGGGCCGGCCACCGAGATGCGGGCGCTGAGGTGAGACGGGAGTGCGTTGCTGATGGGTTACGGACGATTTGTCGGACGTGTTGGTGTGTTAGCTGTGGCGTTGGGGATCGGGTTGGCCGGTCCAGCGGTGGCTACTGCGGACCCCTCCGACGAGAGCAGCACCAGTGGAGCCGGTCCCGACAACGCCAGCACCGAGGCGGCGAGGACCGGGGCGGCCGCGGAGGCCTCGACAGATCCCGACGACTCGAACTCGGACGCCGACCCGGCAGGTGCGGGTGACACCGCCCTCGATGACGCCGAACAGGACGACGTCGATGCCGCGGACGCCGTCGCCGACGAACTGGACGAGATGGTCGACGACGAACAGAACGACGAGCCCGAGGCCGTCGCTGCGGAGGAAGACGGGGTCGTCGTTGCCGACGGGGCTGCCGACCCGGCCGGCTCCGATGACGACGCCGCCGACCCGGACGACACCTCCGATGTCGGTGCCGAAGGCCAGGTGAGCCCCGGTGTCGACCTGGATTCCCCTGTCGGTGATGTCGAGTCGAACGGCGCCGTCGCAGCCGATCCGGCCGACGGCTCTGCTGGGTCTGCGTACGGATCGCCACCGGCAGAGGAGGCGCCGGCCGAGTCCGAGCCGGATGCGCAGACCGCGTCTGAGCCGCAGTCCGAGCCGCAGTCCGAGCCTGCTCCGACCGACGCCGCGGTCGGCAGTGACGGCGGTCAGCCGGCGACAACCGCCCGGTCCGCCGCCACGGCGCTGCGGCAGCAGTCGGCGCCCGACGCCACCACTGTCGTCGACACGGACGACGCGTCGGTCGACCCGGCACCGCAGTCCGCGACCACGGGTCTGGCCGGGTTGGTGTCGAAGTTCCTGGGGCTCCTCGGAATCGGGCCGTCGGCCGGCGACACCGGCGTCCCGCTGCCGACCTTCGAATTCGTCACCGCGGTGTTCGGGGCGATCCGGCGCGAGATGGACCGGTTGTTCTCCAACGACGGGCCCACCGCCGCGCCGGTGTTGACCGGGCAGGCGGGGCCGGGAGTCCTCACCGGGTCGCTGGGCGCCACGGATCCCGAGGGCGACCCGTTGCGCTACAGCGTGGTTCAGGCGCCCGGCCAGGGTGCGGTGACCGTCGACGCGGACGGCGACTTCGTCTACACCGCCGGCCCGGATCTCGCCGCCGCTGGTGGCACCGACACCTTCGTCATCCGGGTCCGCGACACCGGGTTCCGGCTGCTGTCCGCCGGCCCGCGCACCACCGAGGTCCCGGTGACCGTAACCGTCTCCGCCGCCGAGGCCGGTGGCGGTGAGACGTCTGCAGCCGCCGCGCCGACCGCCATGCTGCTGGCCGCGGCGCAGGCCACCTCCACCGGCAGCGGATCGGTGTATCAGGTCAGCGCGTCAGGGCCGGACATCGTCGGCTTCGACCCGGCCAAGGACAAACTCGACCTCGGTGACGTGTCAGTGCACAACTTCATCGTCGTCGACACCGCCGAAGGCGTCGGGTTCCGCAACCCGTGGTCAGGTGAGACGGCGATCGTCCAGGGTGTGTCGCTGGGTCAGCTCACCGTCGACAGCTTCACCCCGATCATCAACGATCACCTGCGCCAGGATCTTTCGGGCGCACTGGCGTGGGAACACGGCGTCGCCGCGGCGCCCGCCACGGTGTATGCGCGGTCCCACGAAGTGGGCCAGATCGACCGCGTCGCATTCGACGCCGCCACCGACGTCGTCGACTTCCGCTACTACGGCACCCGCGAACAGCTCTACATGACAGACACCCCCGAAGGCGTCGTCATCTCGAACGCGGGGACCGGTCAGGCCCTGATCCTGCAGGGCGTCACCACCTCCCAGCTCACCGCCACGAACTTCGTCTTCCACAGCGCCCAGGTCCGCGAGGACCGGTTGCACCTGCAGCTCGGCATCGGCACCGTGCCCAACTCGCAAGTGCTTCCCCAGGGAGTGCCGATCGCCGGCACCGACAACTGGCCGACGGCCGCCGGAAACGGTGCGCCCCCGAGCGGGCAGGCCGGCACCACCACGACGATCGCGTGGCAGTACGGCACCCACACCACGCTCGACTTCGACCCTGCCGCCGACACCCTGGACTTCGGCTGGTTCAAAGCCCACGAATTCGCCGTTGACGAAGTCAGTGGCTCGACCCGCATCGCCATTGTCAACAACAACCAGTCCTACACGTTGACCGGTGTCGGCCTCGGTGAGCTCCAGATGAGCAACATCGTCGCCCTCGACGACACTGCCCGCGCCAAGTGGCAGACGCTGATCTCCAACGCGGCGCCGCCGGTTTCGAGTCCGACCGTCTCCGTCGGTGACGCCAGCGCCTCCGAAGGTGACTCGGATTCCACGACGCTGACCTTCACAGTGACCCTGTCCGAGCCGGCCGGTCAGCCGGTCACAGTCAGCTACTCCACAGCCAACGGCACCGCCACCGCGGCGGGCGCCGACTACACGCCCACGGTCGGCACGCTGACCTTCGCCGCCGGTGAGACCGTCAAGACGGTGAATGTCGCGGTCACCGGTGACACCATGATCGAGCTCGACGAGCAGTTCACTTTGAACCTGTCGGCGCCGGTCAACGCTGTCATCGGTGACGGCGTGGGCGTCGCGACCATCGTCAACGACGACGTCGACACCGCCCCGTCGACTCCGCCGGCGGTGTCCATCGCCGACCTCACCGTCGCCGAGGGCGATGGCGAGCACAGCCACTTCATGTTCACGGTGACCTTGGACAAGGCGTCCGACGAGACCGTGACCGTGCAGTACTCGACGTCTGACGGCACGGCCATTGCCGGTGTGGACTACACCGCCACCACGGGCACCGTCACGTTCGCGCCGGGCGTCACGACACAACTCGTTCATGTCGACGTCATCGGTGATGCCGCCGCAGAGCCGAACGAAACGTTCACAGTCACACTGTCGAGCCCGGTCGGCGCGACGCTGGCCGACGGCAGCGCGATCGGCACCATCACCGACGACGACACCGTCACCACCATGCCCGGCCTCAACTCAGGCAACCCGGGCGACGAACTGTGGGGAGAGGCGTTCTACGCTCCCTACGTCGACATGGGTCTGTGGCCCGTCCCCGACCTCGTTGCTATCGCGCAGAGTCGCGGTGCCTCGTTGGTGACGCTCGGCTTCCTGCAGGCCACCCCCGACGGCAAGCTGGCATGGGCCGGTCTGTCTGCGTTGGCGCCCGATTCGGACTTCGAACAGGCTCAGGCCATCAACAGTTCCATCGCGGCGCTACAGGCGGCCGGCGGTGACGTGATGATCTCACTCGGTGGAGCCTCCGGCACCAGCCTGGCCCAGTGGTACGCCACCCGCGGACTCAGTGCCCGTTCCCTGGCCGACGCCTACGTCGCTGTCGCACAGACGTATTCACTGCATCGAATCGACTTCGACATCGAGGGGGCCGCGGTAGCCGACGCTGCCTCGATCGCGTTGCGCAGCCAGGCGTTGGCATTGCTGCAGCAGGATCTGCCCGATCTTGAGGTGTGGTACACGCTGCCGGTGTTGCCCACGGGCCTGACCGCCGACGGCCTGAACGTGGTCCGTTCGGCGATCGACGCGGGCGTCACACTCGACGGGGTCAACGTGATGGCGATGGACTACGGCGAGTCCGCCGCGCCGACCAGCGGCCCGAACGCCAAGACCATGGGCGCCTACGCGATCCAGGCCGCCGAGTCCACCTATGCCCAATTGTCCGCGCTCTACGGCGAGTTCGGTCAGTCCTTCGGCTGGAACCAGGTCGGGGTGACGCCGATGATCGGGGTCAACGACGTCACCACCGAGGTGTTCACGGTCGCCGACGCCCAGGCGCTCGAACAGTTCGCCCGCGCCAAGGGTCTCGGGATGCTGTCGATGTGGTCGGTGGCCCGCGACACCCCGGGCAGCCTCGGGCAGGCCTCACCCACCGCATCGGGCCTCGACCTGCCCGCCGGCAGCTTCAGTGCCGTCTTCAACGACTACGGCACCGCCAACGACGTCGGCGACGCGCTACCCACGCTGTCGATCTCCGATGCCTCCGTCGTCGAGGGCGACGGCGGGCAGACCCACGTGATGTTCACGGTGACGTTGAGCGCGGCCTCGGATGAGGCGGTGTCGGTGGGGTATGTGACGTCGAACGGGACCGCCACGGCGGGCGTGGACTACACGGCGGGATCCGGGGTGGTGACGTTCGCGCCCGGGGTGACCTCGCAGATGGTGCATGTGACGGTCACCGGGGATACTGCGGTGGAGGGGAACGAGACGTTCACGGTGAGTTTGTCGAATCCGTCGGGGGCGACGATCGCTGATGGTTCGGCGGTGGGCACGATCACCAATGATGATGTGGCGCCGACTCCGACGCCGGGTGCGTCGTCGGTGACCTATGTGGTCTCCGATGACTGGGGTTCAGGTTTCGTGGCCGGGGTGAAGGTGACTGCGGGTTCGGCCTTTGACGGCTGGACGGTGGAGTTCGATACGCCGGCTCAGATCAGCAATATCTGGAACGCCGAGATCGTCAGTCATGTCGGTCAGCACTATGTGGTGCGTAATGCGTCGTGGAACGCCAAGGTGGCCGCGGGGCAGAGTGTGGAGTTCGGTTTCCAGGCGGCGCCCGGTGGTGGGTCGTCGGCGGTGACGGGGTTCAAGGTCAACGGGTCGTCGACCGGTGGGCCCGCGCCGGTGGTGCCGAAGGTGTCGGTGGCTGATGCGTCGGTCGTCGAAGGCAACAGTGGCACCACGCAGTTGACGTTCACGGTGACGTTGGATGCGGCCTCGGATGAGGCGGTGTCGGTGGGGTATGTGACGTCGAACGGGACCGCCACGGCGGGCGTGGACTACACGGCGGGATCCGGGGTGGTGACGTTCGCGCCCGGGGTGACCTCGCAGATGGTGCATGTGACGGTCACCGGGGATACCGCGGTGGAGGGGAACGAGACGTTCACGGTGAGTTTGTCGAATCCGTCGGGGGCGACGATCGCTGATGGTTCGGCGGTGGGCACGATCACCAATGATGATGTGGCGCCGACTCCGACGCCGGGTGCGTCGTCGGTGACCTATGTGGTCTCCGATGACTGGGGTTCAGGTTTCGTGGCCGGGGTGAAGGTGACTGCGGGTTCGGCCTTTGACGGCTGGACGGTGGAGTTCGATACGCCGGCTCAGATCAGCAATATCTGGAACGCCGAGATCGTCAGTCATGTCGGTCAGCACTATGTGGTGCGTAATGCGTCGTGGAACGCCAAGGTGGCCGCGGGGCAGAGTGTGGAGTTCGGTTTCCAGGCGGCGCCCGGTGGTGGGTCGTCGGCGGTGACGGGGTTCAAGGTCAACGGGTCGTCGACCGGTGGGCCCGCGCCGGTGGTGCCGAAGGTGTCGGTGGCTGATGCGTCGGTCGTCGAAGGCAACAGTGGCACCACGCAGTTGACGTTCACGGTGACGTTGGATGCGGCCTCGGATGAGGCGGTGTCGGTGGGGTATGTGACCTCGAACGGGACCGCGACGGCCGGGGTGGACTACACCGCCGCAGACGGCACCATCACCTTCGCGCCCGGGGTGTTGTCCCAGCAGATCAGCGTCACCGTCACCGGGGACGGAACTGCCGAAACCGACGAGACGTTCACGCTGACCCTGTCCAGCCCGTCCGGGGTGACGGTCGCCGACGGCTCCGCGACCGGCACCATCGTCAACGACGACGTGATCAACCCGGCGAACCTGATGCTGAGCATCTCCGACGCGTCGGTGGTCGAAGGCGCGCCCGGCAGCGGCGTCGCCCCCGGCTGGTTCAGCACATCGGGTAACCAGATCGTCGACTCGGCAGGCAATCCCGTGCAGATCGCCGGTATCAACTGGTTCGGCATGGAGAGCGACATCTTCACGCCGCACGGGCTGTGGACCCGCAACTATCAGGACATGATGGATCAGATGGTGGCCCTGGAGTTCAACACCATCCGGCTGCCCTACTCCAGTGAGATGTTGCACACCACCAAGATGCCGTCCGGCATCGACTTCTACCGCAACCCCGAACTGGCCGGGTTGACCCCGATCGAGATCATGGACGAGGTCATCCGTTATGCCGGCGAGGTCGGGCTTCGGGTGATCCTCGACCACCACCGCAGCAGCGCCGGGGCCGGCGCCACCGCCAACGGGCTGTGGTACGAGGGCCAGTACACGGAGGCGCAGTGGATCGCGGATTGGCAGATGCTGGCCGCGCGCTACGCTGACGACCCCACCGTGATCGGGGCCGACCTGCACAACGAACCGCACAACGGGACGTGGGGCGGTGGGGGCGCGACCGACTGGGCGGCGGCCGCCGAGCGTGCCGGCAATGCGATTCTGGCGGTCAACGACAACTGGTTGATCTTCGTCGAGGGCGTGGCCAGCTATGAGGGACAGCACTATTGGTGGGGCGGCAACCTGATGGGGGTGGCCGACCGGCCCATCGTGCTCGACGTGGCCGACCGGGTGGTGTATTCGCCGCACGACTATCCGAACTCGGTCTACGCCCAACCGTGGTTCCAGGGCGCCGATTTCGGGGACGCGTTGCCCGACAAGTTCGAGCAGATGTGGGGTTACATCTACGAGCAGAACATCGCCCCGATCTATCTCGGCGAGTTCGGTACCAGGCTCAGCGATCCCAAGGACGTCGTCTGGTACGAGGCGATCACGTCGTACCTGTCGGGTGACTTCGACAACGACGGCACCATCGACATCGCCGCGGGCACCGAGGACATGTCGTGGACGTTCTGGTCGTGGAACCCCAATTCGACCGACACCGGCGGCATCCTGGCCGACGACTGGAACACGGTCAACGCGAACAAGCTGGTCTATCTCGAGGCGTTGCAGTTCGACTTCGACGAGGGCACCTCAGGTGTGCTGGCGAACTTCGTGGTGACCCTGGCCCAGCCGTCGAACCAGACGGTGACGGTGCAGTACGCGACGTCCAACGGCACCGCCACCGGCGGCGACGATTACGTCGCGGCCACCGGCACGCTGACGTTCGCACCGGGGGAGACCAGCAAGACCATCAGCGTGGTGGTGCTCGGCGACACCGTCGCCGAGGGCACCGAGAGCTTCCTGGTCACGCTGTCCAGCCCGACCGGTGCCACCGTCGGTGACGGCACCGGCACCGGCACGATCACCGACGACACCGTCGTGTAGCCGACGCGTCCGAGCTCGTGGACGGTGTGACAACCTGAAGGCATGGGAAGGTACGCAGGTGTTTTCGGCCCGCACGCTCCGGAAGCCACCTATGTCGCGCACGACTACGCCGAACAACTCTTCGACACCGGCGAGGTCGAGCTCAACTACGCAGTCACCGGCCGGTCCGACAAGCCGGCGCTGCTGCTGATCCCAGGCCAGTCGGAATCCTGGTGGGGCTATGAGGCGGTGATGCCGCTCCTGGCGGAGCACTTCCAGGTGCACGCCGTGGACCTTCGCGGGCAGGGCCGTTCCACCAGGACCCCGCATCGGTACACCCTCGACAACATCGGAAACGACCTCGTTCGTTTTCTCGACGGGGTCATCGGTCGTCCGGCCTTCATCAGCGGTCTGTCCTCAGGGGGCCTGGCCAGCGCCTGGCTCTCCGCCTACGCCAAGCCCGGCCAGGTGATCGCGGCATGTTGGGAAGATCCGCCGTTCTTCAGTTCGGAGACCGCGCCCGTCGTGGGGCCGCCGATCACCGACAGCATCGGTCCGCTGTTCGGGATGTGGGCGAAATATCTCGGAGACCAGTGGAGCGTCGGCGACTGGGACGGGTTCGTCGCCGCGGTGCCGGAGGAACTGGCCGACTGGCAGGCCCACGTCGCGCTGGTCGTCGGTACCGAGGAGCCGGCCCAGAACCTGCGCGAGTACGACCCCGAGTGGGGCAAGGCTTTCATCACCGGAGCGTTCGCCGCCAGCTGCCCCCATCACGTGATGCTGAGCCAGGTGAAGGTTCCGGTGCTGTTCACCCATCACTTCCGGATGATCGACGAGAGCTCCGGGGGGCTGATCGGCGCGTGCTCGGACGTGCAGGCCGGGCGGGTGACCCAGTTGGTCAAAGGTGGCGGCGCGCCGCTCACCTACCGGTCGTTTCCGATGATGGGTCACTCCATGCACGGCCAGGACCCGGCAATGTTCGTCGAGATCTTCGTCGACTGGGCATCCACATTCACGCGGTGACGGACTGGCCACGGCGCGGCGGTGACGAGTTGCACCCACACTCGCCGCGTCTCTGACCCCGTTCAGGTCAGCGTGACCCGGATCGTGCCGTCGACCTCGGTGACCGCGTAGCAGGGCACCGACATGTCCGCCCCGGACACCTCACGGCCCGTGCACAGGTCGAACGTGTGATTGTGCAGCGGGCACACGATGACCCGGTCGTCGGCCAGGCCGTCGGCCAACGGTCCACCCTTGTGCGGGCAGACCGCACCGACGGCCCGCAGCGACCCGTCGCGGAGCCGGAAGACGGCGATCTGCTCGCCGTCGACGGCGAACGTGCGCCCCTCGCCGACAGGCACCTCGTCCAGGCGGCCCACCTCGGTCATCGCCACACCTTCCGTTGAGACTGCGCCAGCAGCGGGATTTTCACCGAAAACACGACGCTGGACGCAGTCTCAACGCGGTCGTCGCCCTCATCGGACCGGCACCTTCGGCAACGGCAGCAACGGCAGCGACGACCGGAACTGGCCCTCCGAACGCGGTTCCTGCCCGTCTCGCCACGGGTCGCGGTAGGCGTCGATCGACTTCTGCATGCGCTCGTCGAGACCGGCGACGAAGTCGTCGTCGGGATCCTCCACGAGCACCTCCTGCAGGTGCTCGATGCCGACCCGAGGCACCCACTTGTACGTTCGCTCAAGCCAATTGGCGCCCTCACGGTAGTACTGCAGGAAGCGTCCGGTCAGCGTCATCACCTCCTCGGGTGAATCGACGGTGGCCAACAGGTCGCCCTTGCGAATGTGCGCGCCCGCCGCGCCGCCGACATAGATCTCCCACCGGCCGCCGTCGACGGCGACGACGCCGAGGTCCTTGCACAGTGCCTCGGCGCAGTTGCGGGGACAGCCGGTGACGGCCAGCTTCATCTTCGCCGGGCTGGCCAGCCCCTGGTAGCGCTCTTCGATCGCGATGCCCAGTGCGGTGGAATCACCCACGCCATAGCGGCAGAAGTCGCTGCCCACACACGTTTTCACGGTCCGGAAGCTCTTGCCGTAGGCATACCCCGACGGCATGTCCAGGTCCGCCCACACCGCGGGCAGATCCTCTTTGCGGACTCCGAGCAGGTCGATGCGCTGTCCGCCGGTCAGCTTGATCATCGGGATCTCGTACTTCTCGGCGACATCGGCGATCTTGCGGAGTTGCGCGACGCTGGTGACACCGCCCTTCATCTGCGGCACCACCGAGAAGGTGCCGTCGCGTTGGATGTTGGCGTGCACCCGGTCGTTGATGAAGCGGGCGTCCCGCTCGTCGACGTACTCGTCGGCCCACATCATGTCCAGTAGCGACGCCAGCGCCATCTTCGATCCGGCGTCCTCCTTGCCGTCGGGCGCCAACGCGGCGAACACCGACGACACCGAATGCAGCTTGAGCTCGCGGATGTGGTGCATCAGCGTCGGTTTGTCGTAGGGAATCCCAGGGACGTACCACGACGCCGACGGGTCTTCGGTCACCGCTCCGCCGGCCGCCCACTCGACGACCTGGCAGACCAGCTCCTTACAGGAGCCGCAACCCTTGCCGGCCTTGGTCTTGGCCATCACGCCGCTGACCGACTTCTCGCCGTCCTGCACGCAGGACACCAACGCGCCCTTGGACACCCCGTTGCAGTTGCACACCTGCGCGTCGTCGGCCAGTTCGGCGACCCCCAATTCGACGTCGGGGGTGCCGATGTCGAACATCAGCTCCACGCGCTCGTCGGGCAGCGGCAGTTGACTGTCGAAAGCCTGGGTGAGGAACGACACCTTGGAGACGTCGCCGACCAGCGTGGCACCCACCAGCTTGCCGTCGCGGATCACGATCGTCTTGTAGACACCGTGCTTGGGTTCGGAGTACTGCACGAATTCATCGTCGGGATGCTCGGGTGCCTTGATGCCCATCGAGGCGACGTCGACCCCGGCGACCTTGAGCTTGGTCGCCACCCGCGACCCGTGATACGCCGACGACGCATCCCTTCCGGTCAGGTGGTCGGCGAGTACCTTGGCCTGCTCCCACAGCGGGGCCACCAGGCCGTAGACCTGGCCGCGGTGCTGGGCGCACTCACCGACGACGTAGACGTCGTCGTCGTCCACCGAGCGCATGTGGTCGTCGGTGACGATGGCGCGTTCGACGGTCAGCCCTGCCCGTTGCGCCAGCCCGACATTGGGCCGGATGCCGGCGGCGATGACCAACATGTCGCAGTCCAGGCCGGATCCGTCGGCGAACAGGACCCGCGACAGTCTGCCGTTCTCGACGACGACCTCGGTGGTCCGCTTCTCGGTGTGCACGCCGATGCCGAGGCCCTCGACCGACTTGCGCAGGATGTCGCCGCCGAGTTCGTCGAGTTGGGCGTTCATCAACGTCGGCCCGGCGTGCACGACGTCCACAGTCAACCCCCGGTTCTGCAGCCCGCGCGCGGCTTCCAGGCCCAGCAGTCCGCCGCCGATGACGACGGCCTTCGTGCGGGTAGCCGCCTCACCGATCATGGCCGCGGTGTCGTCGAGGGTGCGGAACCCGAACACGCCGTCAGCCAGCGTCTTGTTGTCGGCCCACAGCCCGGCCATCGGCGGAAAGAACGAGCGGCTGCCGGTGGCCAGGATCAACTTGTCGTACCGCATCGCGGTGCCATCGTCGGCGTACACGAGGTGGGCGAAGGTGTCGACGCGAACGACACGGACTCCGGCCCGCAGGTCGATGCCGTTGTCGGTGTACCAGTCCATCGCGTTGAGGTAGATCTCGCCCGGATCGTCGACGCCGGCCAGCACGTTCGACAGCAGGATCCGGTTGTAGTTGCCGTACGGCTCGTCACCGAACACCGTGACGGTGAACCTCTCGGCACCATCGCGGGCCAGAACCTCCTCGATGGCCCTGATGCCCGCCATGCCATTGCCGACGACGACGAGATTGGCCTTGGCGGTCGGGTGTGCCTGTCCGTTGGCGGAAGCGGTCTCGACGACGGTCATCTAGACCTCCACCAACCCGAGGTCGACGATGACGGTGCCGGACGCGCCTCCGGGCGCGGCCACCTGCAGTTCGAGCACGGTGTCGGCGAGAAGATCCTCGACCACCCGCAGCGCCACATGGGTGGCGCCTCGGGCGGCGATCGGGAAGTAGCGCATCGGTGCGCCGTCGCGGCAGAGCACGACGGTGATCATCTGATCGCTGGAGTTCCCGCCGCGGAAATACACCGGTTGCGTCGTGGCCCCGGCGGGCACGGTGTAACGCAGTGAATCATCGAGTGGAGCCGGCTTGTCGTAGCCGCTGCCGTCGAAGTCGAACGTGCCTTGCAGAAATCGGGGCGTGCTGCCGTCGGTCATGCGCTGGTCTCACCTTCTCGTGGAGTCGCGGTCGTCGGCCGGGCTGCTCTCAGCCGGTGCATTGTCCGGTCGAGACGCTAAACGTTGTGCGACAACAGATTCAGCGCTAGCGTGGAAAAGCCGACAGCGGGTGGAATTGCGGCCTCAGCCCGAAGCTAGGACGCAGGTGTTACGGCATTGTTTCGTTGATGATTCAGCGATGAATACCGTCGCTGACATCGCCGATTCGGCGGCGTTGAGATCTTTGTTGCGGCCGTTTAACGGCTGTCGTCAGGGTCCGTAACACGGGATTCCTAGCGTCGACTGCACAGCCATGGCTCCGAGACGGCGCCTGGACAGTTCGGCCCCAGCCACCATTCCCGAGGAGAGACCCCGTGACGGTCACGAGTAACCCGGCGCCCGACATCGCGGCACCCCCGCAGACCCACCACAAGGGCAAGCACTGGATCGACGACTGGCGGCCCGAGGACCCGGAGTTCTGGAACGGCACCGGCCGCCCGATCGCTCGGCGCAACCTGATCTTCTCGATCTTCGCCGAGCACATCGGCTTCTCGGTGTGGTTGCTGTGGAGCATCGTCGTGGTCCAGATGACCGCCGCGGCCGACGGCAGCGCGGCGGCCTCAGGGTGGGCGTTGACCACCACCCAGGCGCTCTGGCTGGTGGCCGTACCCAGCGGTGTGGGGGCGTTCCTGCGCATCCCGTACACGTTCGCGGTGCCGGTTTTCGGTGGCCGCAACTGGACGGTGGTTTCGGCTCTGCTGCTGTTGATCCCGTGTCTGTTGATGTCGTGGGCGGTCAGCGACCCCGGCTTCTCGTTCGTCGGACTGTGCCTGATCGCGGCCACCGCGGGTTTCGGCGGTGGCAACTTCGCCTCGTCGATGGCCAACATCTCGTTCTTCTACCCGGAACGGGAGAAAGGCTGGGCGCTGGGACTCAATGCCGCCGGCGGCAACATCGGGGTTGCGGTGGCCCAGAAGATCATCCCGCTGGTCGTGGTGGCCGGCGGTGGCGTGGCGCTGTCGCGCGCGGGATTGTTCTACGTTCCGCTGGCGATCGCCGCCGCGGTGTGCGCGTTCCTGTTCATGAACAACCTCACCGAGGCCAAAGCTGATGTGAAGCCGGTCTTCCAGTCGTTGCGCCACCGTGACACCTGGATCATGTCGCTGCTCTACATCGGCACCTTCGGCTCGTTCATCGGCTATTCGGCGGCGTTCCCCACCCTGCTCAAAGCGGTCTTCGACCGGGGTGACATCGCGCTGGCATGGGCGTTCCTCGGCGCCGGCATCGGCTCGGTGGCCCGTCCGCTGGGAGGTAAGCTCTCCGACCACTACGGCGGAGCACGGATCACGGCACTGAGCTTCGTGATGCTCGCGGTCGGAGCCGCCGCGGCGCTGTGGTCGGTGAACGCGGTGAACCTGCCGATGTTCTTTGTCGCCTTCATGTTCCTTTTCGTCGCCACGGGCATCGGCAACGGCTCGACCTACCGGATGATCTCGAAGATCTTCCGTGTCAAGGGTGAAGACGCCGGCGGCGCCCCGGAGACGATGGTGCTCATGCGCCGCCAGGCGGCGGGCGCGCTCGGCATCATCTCGTCGGTCGGCGCGTTCGGCGGGTTCGTGGTGCCGCTGGCCTACGCCTGGTCGAAGGCCCAGTTCGGCAACATCCAGCCGGCGTTGCAGTTCTACGTGGTGTTCTTCATCCTGCTGCTGGCGGTGACCTGGTTCTTCTACATCCGCAAGAGCACCCGCATGGGTCAGGTCGGGGTGTGAGCCCAGCCGAATCGACACGTGCTAGGAGACCATGGCAGACCAAGTCGACTCATCGACACTGACCCGCACCGCGTGCTCGTACTGCGGGGTCGGGTGCGGTATCTCGGTCGAGACCCGCGCCGACCCCGCTTCGGGTGCTCCGGTGATCGCCCGGGTGAGCGGAGATCGCCTGCATCCCACGAATTTCGGGCGGCTGTGTACCAAAGGCGCCACCCATGCCGAGTTGATGGCCGCCACCGAGGGCAGGCTGACCACCGCGCTGGTACGGTCGGGCCGCGACGATGATGTGGTGAGCACGCCCGTCGACGACGCGCTCGCGCAGGCCGGCGCGCGGCTGCGCGCCATCGTCGACGAGCACGGCCCGGATGCGGTGGCCCTCTACGTGTCGGGCCAGATGTCCATCGAGGCACAGTATCTGGCGACCAAGCTGGCCAAGGGCTACCTGCGCACCATGCACATCGAATCCAACTCGCGGCTGTGCATGGCCAGCGCGGGCACCGGGTTCAAGCAGTCGCTGGGCTCCGACGGCCCACCCGGCTCCTACACCGACTTCGACTCCACGGACCTGTTCTTCGTGACCGGGTCGAACATGGCCGACTGTCATCCGATCCTGTACCTGCGCATGGTCGACCGGCTCAAGGCCGGCGCGCAGCTCATCGTCGTCGATCCGCGCCGCACCACCACGGCCGACAAGGCCGACCTGTTCCTGCAGATCCGGCCCGGCACGGACCTGGCGCTGCTCAACGGCCTGCTGCATCTGCTCGTGCAGAGCGGTGACATCGACACCGAGTTCATCGCCGAGCACACCGAAGGCTGGGAGGCCATGCCGGCGTTTCTCGCCGACTATCCGCCGCATCGGGTCGCCGAGATCACCGGCCTGGCCGAGGACGACATCCGCACTGCCGCAAGGATGATCGCCGAGGCGGGGGAGTGGATGAGCTGCTGGACGATGGGGCTGAACCAGAGCACCCACGGCACCTGGAACACCAACGCGATCTGCAACCTGCACCTGGCCACCGGAGCGATCTGCCGTCCCGGCAGCGGCCCCATGTCGTTGACCGGGCAACCCAACGCCATGGGTGGCCGGGAGATGGGTTACATGGGGCCGGGTCTGCCGGGGCAGCGGACGGTGCTGTCGGCCGACGACCGCGTCTTCGTCGAGCAGCAGTGGGACCTCGAGCCCGGCACGATCCGCACCGACGTCGGGCCGGGAACCGTGGAACTGTTCCGCCGGCTCGGTACCGGCGAGATCAAGGCGGTGTGGATCATCTGCACCAACCCCGTGGCCAGCGTCGCCAACCGGGCGTCGGTGATCGAGGGTCTGCGCGCCGCAGAGTTGGTGATCACCCAGGACGCGTACGCCGACACGGCGACCAACCGGTACGCCGACATCGCGCTGCCGGCGACGCTGTGGGCCGAATCCGATGCAGTGATGGTCAATTCCGACCGCAATCTGACCCTGCTGTCGCAATCGATCCCGCCGCCGGGGGATGCCCGCCCGGACTGGGAGTTGATCTGCGGGGTCGCCCACCAGCTCGGGTTCGGCGACGCGTTCAGCTACAAGACCAGCGAAGATGTCTTCGACGAGATCCGCCGGTTCCACAATCCGGCCACCGGCTACGACCTGCGCGGGGTCAGCTACCAGCGACTGCGGGAAACCCCGGTGCAGTGGCCTGCCCCGCCGGGGTGCGCCGACCGCAATCCACTGCGCTACCTCAACGACGGGGTTTCCCAGACCCTGCACACAGACGCCGACGGACGGAGTCCGCGGCTCGCCTTCGCAACGCCGTCGCGTCGGGCCGTGTTCCACGCCCGTCCGCACATGGACGCCGCCGAGCTACCTGACGACGAGTTCCCGATGGTCCTCAACACCGGCCGACTGCAGCACCAGTGGCACACCATGACCAAGACCGGCAAAGTCGCCAAGCTGAACAAGCTCAACAGTGCTCCGTCGATCGAGATCCATCCCGATGACGCCGCGGCGCTGGGCATCTGGGACGGACGTCAGGTCGAGGTGTCCTCCCGCCGCGGTCGGGCAGTGCTGCCGGCCGTCGTCACCGACAGGGTGCGCCCCGGCAACACGTGGGTGCCGTTCCACTGGAACGACGAGCAGGGCGACGCGCTGGCGGTCAACGCCGTCACCAACGACGCCGTCGACCCGGTGTCGCTGCAGCCCGAGTTCAAGGTGTGCGCGGTGCGGCTGACCCCCGTACCCGTCGAGTCGGCCCTGCCAGTCACCGCGGACGCTCCCGAGTTGACCGAGGACGAGAAGCTCTACCTGTCAGGCTTTCTGACCGGGCTGGACGGTGGCCTGCCCGGGGTTCCCGTGCTGCCCGGCGCCGCCCCGGTCAGCGCCCGGGTCCGGCTGTGGGCCGACGGCCTGCTGGCCGGCCGGTTCTCCCGGCTGCCGCGGACCGCTGACGACAGTGCGGCGGGGCTTGCGCCGACAGATGCTCCGCTGGTGCTGTGGGCGTCGCAGACCGGTAACGCCGAGGAGTTCGCCGGCACACTGGGTGGGCGGCTACCGGGCGCCCGGTTGCAGGCCATGGACGACACGCCGCTGTCCGAGCTCGCAGCTGCGAACCGGATCATCCTGGTCACCAGTACGTTCGGCGACGGCGGCCCCCCGGACAACGGCGCCGACTTCTGGGAGCGGCTCACGGCGCCGGAGGCGCCGTCGCTGGCCGGAGTGCAGTACACGGTGCTCGGCATCGGCGACCGGTCCTACGACAACTTCTGCGGCCACGCCAAGTCACTGGACACGCGCCTGGCGGACCTGGGCGCCACCAGGATGCTCGACCGCACCGACTGTGAGGCCTACGACCAACAGCAGATGACGCAATGGGCGGACTCGGTCGTCGATCTCGTGACCCCCTCGAACGATGCGCCGCCGCGCGTCGGAACCGAGGGAGCTTCCGAGACGGCCGCGCCGGCCGCAGATCCCGAGTCGACGCTGTTCACCCGGGCGAACCCGATCGACGCGCCGCTGTGCCGTAACACCCGGCTCACGCCGACCGGAGCCGCCAAGGACGTGCGGCAGTTCGGCTTCGACATCAGCGCCCACGACGTCAGCTACGCGGCCGGGGACTCACTGGGCGTCTACGCGACCAACTCGGACTTCGTCATCGAAAGCTGGCTCACCGCAACCGGGTTGCACGGTGACGAGGCGGTCGTCGTCGACGGCGCCGAGATGCCGATGCGCGAGGCGATCCGCCGCCACTTCGACGTGTGCAAGGTCACCACCGGCCTCGTCGGGTTCGTCGCCGAGCACGCTCCCCGCAACGCGACACTGAAGAGGCTGCACAGTGACCGTGACGAGTTGCAGGCGTGGCTGGGCAGGCGCAACGGACTTGACCTGGTGGGCGAGTTCGCGGTGCGTGCGGACCCGCAGGAGTGGGCCCATGTGCTGGTCCGGCTGACCCCGCGGCAGTATTCGATCTCGTCGAGCCCGCTGGTCAGTCCTCACGAGGTGCAGCTGACGGTGTCGGTGGTGCGTTACGTCGGCGCCGACGGCGGGCCGCGCGCCGGGGTGGCGTCGAGTCATCTGGCCGAGCTGCCCGACTGC
This sequence comes from Mycobacterium sp. G7A2, assembly GCF_041902445.1. NCBI lineage: Bacteria > Bacillati > Actinomycetota > Actinomycetes > Mycobacteriales > Mycobacteriaceae > Mycobacterium > Mycobacterium sp. G7A2. Next base: position 2,565,544 of record NZ_CP169251.1, read on the forward strand.
GCCCCGGTGCCCGTGTTCCTGCAGCGGTCCCCGCACTTCCGTCCCCCGCAGGACCCGCAGACCCCGATGATCATGGTCGGGCCGGGCACCGGCATCGCCCCGTTCCGTGCGTTCCTGCAGGAACGGCGCGCGCTGGGCCACTCCGGACGCAACTGGCTGTTCTTCGGCGACCAGCACCGCGCCCAGAACTACTACTACCGCGACGATCTGACCGACATGGTCGACGACGGGCACCTGAACCGGCTGGATCTCGCGTTCTCGCGTGATCAGGCCGAGCGGGTGTACGTGCAGCACAAGATGCTCGACTACGGCGCCGATGTGTGGGACTGGCTGCAGGACGGCGCACATTTCTACGTCTGCGGCGACGCCACCCGAATGGCCAAGGACGTCGACCGCGCCCTGACAGCGATCATCCGGGACCATGGCGGCATGAGCGACGATGCGGCCCGGGACTACAAGCGCCAGCTGGTTGCGGACAAGCGCTACGTGCGCGACGTGTACTGACTCCGCGGCGGTCGGTAACGGACTCGAGCCCGTAGCCGTGGGTCTGGAAGCGATGATCAGCCCCAGCGTTCGAGCTGTGCGTCGACCGGCGTCGCAATGACCCGACCTCTGCCGTCCAGCTGCGCCGATGCGCTGTGGTGATGCGGTGTCCGAGGGGGGACTTGTCCGTCTACGACACGGGTCGTGGTCTGGCGATTGGGGCGCTGACCGCTTCGGTCAAGCACCGGTCCACGTTTTTCGCTCAATCGCAACCCTGAGGAGCTCGCCCATCGGGCGGCCAGCCGTCGGTACCGGACTCAAGCGGAATATTCAGAGATCGAAGCAGGATCGAAAAGAGCCGCCAATTGGCGATTGCTCCGACAAGTTCGACCAAAACGGCGTGATCGCTATTGAATGCCTTCTGGCACCCAGCCCAGTTTTCCTCGGAGATGACCCCGTCGCGTACCACATCATCGGTCGCTGCGAGGACCGCACGCTCGACTGGCCCGAGGCTTTCGGAATTCTGCCAGTCGCGCACCGCCAGGAGATCATGCTCAGGCACGCCGAGCAGTGTGGCGATTCGCCAATGTTGAGTCCATTCGTATTCGGAGCCAGTAATCCAGCCGATGCGCATGATGACCAGCTCGCGTAGCCGCGCGTCAAGGGAACCGCGGAAGAGTAACGCGTCTAGCAGCCCATACAGCGCAACCGCCACACGCGGCTGATGAAGTGCCACGCGGAATACCGACAGGTCTGCCAACTCTTCGGGCAACCCACATTCGGCAGCTCGCAGCTGGGCCTGCTCACGGTCGAGCATCGGTACGCGTTCCGCCATGGTCACGGGTGGCCCTCTCTGTTGAACCTCTGCCCACGCCGTTAGGGCGTGGGCAAAAAGACGTTGTGCAGCGCCCCACTTGATCGGGCACTTTCATCTGCAAGCGAAGTGAGCAGCTGCGCGAGCCCAGCGAATCCGGTTGATTCTCTGGTGATCCGGTCGAACGGCCAGCGGCCCAGGGCGAGAATCTCGAGGGCTGCCCGGTGGGCGGGATACTCCACGCCGAGTGCGCCTACGACGTGTAATTCTTTATAGACCAACAAGTCTGGTTCAAACCGGGGCGCGCCGCCTCCTCCACGGGTGCCGGCCACCACAATTGTGCCGCCGGGCCTGGCAAGGCCGACGGCATCGGCGAACGCGGAGGGTGCTTTAGCGGTGACGTCGACGACCACGTCGGCAAGCCGTCCGCCTGTCTCACGCTGGAGCGCGGTCACTGCATCGTCCTGCGATACATCGATGGGCAGGTCGACACCGAATGATCTGGCTATGGCCAGTCGTTGTTCGTCGCGTGGGCCTACGCCGGTCATCGCGACGAACGCGGCTCCCGCCTCTTTGGCCGCCACCGCCGCACAGATTCCGCGGATGCCGGGCCCCAGGATCGCTACGACGTCCCCGGCCTTGGTGTCGGGAAGAGTCGCCCCCCACTGGATACCGGCCCCGAGAGGGTTGAACAACGTGGCGAGAACGGGGTCCATGTCTTCGGCAATCGGGAGCAGCATCGCGTCCCACGGAAGCTCCACATGGGTGGCGTATCCGCCCCATAAGCCCGCGCCGACCTCCACGTCGACAAACCCGAACATGGTGGCGATGCCGTTCACCGCGCACCGCCGGTATTCGCCGCGGCGGCACTCGGGGCAGTCTCGGCAGGACCGGAACACCTCAACGGCCACGCGCTGGCCGGCTTGTACACCCCAGCGTTGGCCAGCCGCAGCGCCAACATGTTCGACGATGCCGACGATTTCGTGCCCTGGAACGAATGAGAAGCCGGCAGGCAGGTGTCCGGTGAATTGTTCGTGATCTGTTCCGCACAGACCGCATGCTTCAACTCGCAGGATCGCACCCCGGTCGCCGACGTCGGGGATGGTCATCTGGCGCCGCTGCAGACTCCGCGGTCCGGTCAGCACCATCGCCTCGGCGATCATGGAAGCTCGAACCCGGTGAACGACCCTGTGTTTCGGAGGCACACCGTTTTACCTACGTACATTTCCGCGCCCATCGCCTCGGCGATCTGCGGATCGTCGCTGCGTGCGACGACTCTTTGCCCGTCGGACAGGTGCGCGATGATCGGAGTCCATCGAGGTTGGCCGTCTCGGTCGTAGACGACGGTGTATCCGTCGACTGTCGCGCAACCGGTCGCCTCGTCGGCGCCTGCGACGGCCAGCCGCGATGAATCGATTTGAGCTTGTTCGACCGCCGTGTCGAGCAGTCGCCACCCGGCTGGTGGCGGGGTGGCCGACCACACACCGACCGAATGCTTCGTCGAATACCACCCGAGGCCGGTGACGAGTCCGGCATCGGTTGGGTCGCGTCGGCACCGTCGGACCATCTCCACGATCGAGTGGCTGACGTAATTGTTTCCGGGACCGCCGTGATAAGGCAGGCCTCCGGTTACTGTGAGGCCTCTGTCGTCGAGGGGGTCCAAGTCGAGAGCCTCGGCAGCCATCTCAATTGCCGACGGGAAGCAGGAGTAGAGGTCGAACCACCGGATGTCGTCGGTGGTCAACCGGCCCGCATCGAGAGCCTTCCGTGCCGCTACCTCGATACCCGATGAGCGGCTGAGGTCCGGCCGTTCCACGGGGAAGTACACGTCGTTGCAAGTCGCTGCTGACCAGGGAAAGACCCAACGATCGCGCGCGACGCCTAATTCGTCCGCCACCTCGGCCGCCATGAGAATGAAGGCGGCAGCCATGTCGACGGACATGATGCTGTTGAGCAGCTTGGGATAGGGCAAGCAGACCATGCGGTTTTCCGCGGTGACTTCGCTGAGTTCGGTGGCACTTCGTGCGCGTGGGAACCAGGCCTGTTCCGGATGGCGTGCCGCCTCGGCTGTGAACGGGGCCATCAGCGTGCCCAGCCACTCCCGTTGAGCATCGAAGTCGCGGCCGTGGCGCGCGGCGATCGCGGACTCGAAGATGGGATACACCTCGTGCGGCCAACTCAGACCCACCGACAATTCGGCTTGACTCAGCCCGGGGCGGGCGTCGCCCAGGGATTCGTCGTCGGAGCGGGGTGGGGGCGGCGAGTCGAGAAGTGCCCCGCCCTGAAGCTTGCGTGCGGAATGCCCGCTCTCCGCCCCGACGACCAGGACGACATCTGCACGGCCTTCGCCTATTTCGCCACCCAACACTTCGACGAGATACTGCGGGGTGTTTCCGCCGACGGGACAGCTGATGCGGCGGGCGGGACTGATGTGCATCGCTTCGGCGATCCTGCTGGCGGGATTGTCGCGCGGTATGACCAGGATGCCCGGAGTCGCGACGGTGTCGATGCGCCGCTCGACCGGGCGACTTGCGTCTTTGACCGCGCGGCGTGCGGCTTCTACCGCCAAGTCGATCGGGTCCACGAAGTCGTTCCCGCGATGGGTAACTTCGCCCACGCCGACGACAACCGGGGTACGCGCTTCTACCAACATCGGCATCGGCATCCGCTCAGGGCCACGGGGCTGACTTGAGACATAACTGCGATGGTGTCATGTGCGTGGGCAAGTCACAATGGTGTGCGCTCGCGGCATACTGGCTGTGTGTCGACGAGGTTGTTGAGATGGGGCGCCGCCGCGCCGACAGATCGTGGGTCCGCTCGCGACCGGTTGCTCGATGCTGCCGAGCGGTGCCTCGAGAGTTGCGGTGTGGTGGGCACGACCATGGAGGACATCGGCAGAACAGCGGGTGTGTCCAGGGCAACGGTGTATCGCTACTTCCCCAGTCGGGAGGCGGTGATGTCGGGTGTCATCATTCGCGCCGCCGAGCGCTATCTCGACCGCATCAGCCCGCGGATCGCGGCGCACGCCGACCTGGGCTCCGCGCTCGTCGATTTCGTGGAATACACGGTTGAGGCCGCGCGCCGCGAAGAGATCATCGGATTGTTGTTCGGCAGCGACGAGGAACTCGCCGGCGTGGGTCTCGCGGCGGGGACCTCGACGTCCCTCTTCGAAATCGTCACCGAATTTCTGCGTCCCATCTTCACGAGACACTGGAGTTGCGTGGAACCGGGCGTCTCCGTCGACGACGCCGCCGAGTGGGTTGTCCGCACGATATTGAGCCTGCTGACTGTTCGAGGGCCGCGGGAGCGCAGTCGTGACGGACTCCGGGCGTTTCTGTCGAGGTTTCTCCTTCCGGCGATCCTGGCGGGTGACCACGCTCGACCGATGTGACATCTATGGCGTAATGTCTCGACGGCAGATGAGGTAGGAGGGCCTGTGCAATTCACCACGTTCAACGAACAGGTCGCTGAGCAACTAAAGAGCGCAGCAGAAACCACGGGCGGGTTGGCCGGTTACCTCGGCTTCCGTCACACCGAATTCACTGCGGGACGGCTCGTCGCGGAGATGGACGCACGCGACGACCTGAAGACGCCTTTCGGGAACCTGCATGGGGGCTGCTTATCGGCCATGGTCGACCACTGCCTCGGAGTGGTGTTTTATCCCGTGATTCCACTGGGATCTTGGGTCGCGACAACGGAGTTCAAACTGAATCTGCTTCGTCCGGTCTCTAGCGGCACCTGTGTAGCCACAGCCGAGATCATCTCGCTGGGCAGAACCAGCGGTGTGGCGCGTATCGACATCTGCAACGACGGCAGAGCGGTGTGTGCGGCCCAGGGAACCGTCACCGTCGTCGCACCGAAGACGAGCTCCTGATGTCGGCAAAGAGAACAGGCGATTCGTCGGCTCCTGTGGTCGAGCGCGTGCCCACGGCGGACGGGCTGACGCTGGCGGTCGACCTCTACCGCTGTGATGCGCCGCGGGCGGTCGTGTTGCTCCTTCACGGCGGAGGTCAAAGCCGACACGCCTGGGACGTCACCGCCCAACGCCTGCACCAGCGGGGCTACACGGTGGCCGCGTACGACACCAGGGGACACGGGGACAGCGACTGGGACCCCGACGGACGCTACGACGGGGACCGGCTTGGATCCGACCTATTGGCCGTGCGCTCATACGCCGATTCCGGCCGCCCCGTCGCCGCGATCGGCGCCTCTCTGGGCGGCTTGACCATTCTCGGAACACACTTGCTCGCCCCGCCGGACCTATGGCAGGCCGTCGTCCTGGTTGACGTCACTCCGCGAATGGAGATGGAAGGCGCCCGACGAGTCGTAGCGTTCATGTCGGCACACCCCGAAGGTTTCGACAGCCTAGAGTCGGCCGCTGACGTGATCGCCGCCTACAACCCGCACCGCCCTCGCCCCGAAAACCTCGACGGCCTCCGAAAAGTCCTCGCCCGTCGCGAAGACGGTCGCTGGGCCTGGCGATGGGATCCAGCTTTCGTGACGTCGAATTTCCAGTTCCTGCAGGGTGATCCAGACGAAGGCGCTAAAGACTTCGACATGATGAGCGCGTTCCTTCTTGATGGTGCGAGGCAGGTGTCCGCGCCAACGCTGCTGGTCCGGGGCCTACTATCTGACATGGTCTCCGAAGAGACAGTAAAGCATTTCCTGACCGTCGTTCCGCACGCGCAAACCGTTGACGTATCGGGCGCGGGACACATGATTGCCGGCGACAACAACGACGCATTCTCGACGGCGGTCGTCGAATTCCTCGACAGGACCACATGAACCCTGCTGTCGGTTGACTGCCCATGTAGGGCTGGCGCCTATCCTGCTCCTATGCCAACTGAACCAGCGCGGGTGTCTTTCCGCCGGCATGTGCGCGAAAAGGTTTTGAGGGCGACACGAGAACTCGCCATCGAGAAGGGCTGGGATCAGGTCCGGATGAGCGAGGTTGCCGAATCGGTCGGCGTCTCCCGCCCGACGTTGTACAAAGAGTTCGGCGACAAACAGGGGCTCGGCGACGCGCTTGTGGTGTCGGAGGGCCAGCGCTTTATGGAAGGCATTCTTGCCGTCCTTGCCGAACACGTGGGCGACGTGCGGGGCGGCATCACCGCAGCGGTGCAATTCACCCTCTGTGAAGCAGAAGACAGCCCGCTCCTCAAGGCAGTTCTGACGTCCAACCCTTCGGGGAATGATCGCGGTGGCTCGTCGTCTACTGGAGTCCTACCTCTTCTGCCGACGTCGGCTTCCCTGCTTCAGCTCTGCTCCGCGGCTCTGATCACGTGGTTTAACGACCACTTCGACGATCTCGATCCCGAAGACGTTGAGGAGGTCGCAGATGTTCTGGTGCGACTGACAGTGAGTCATGTTGTACTCCCAGCCGCGGACATCGCCACCACCGGTGAGCGGATCTCCCGCGTAGCACTCAGGTACCTGGGAGTTGTCCACAGTTTGTAACTAGCAAGCTCTCGTGTCAGATCGAGCCGGCGAGGAGCTCTGAGCGGTCAACTCGGAGCTGCTGGCTGATGGCCCGCTTACTGAACATGAAATCGCGAGGACGGTTGACGCAGTCGGCGGCGATGAGTTCACGATCGCGGAAGTAGAAGCAGCTGAAGTCACGGTCACGCGACGGGTCGCCGCTGAAGACCACTTCGTCGTATCCGGTGTTGAGACCGGCGATCTGGAGTTTGAGATCGTACTGGTCGGACCAGAACCACGGAAGCGCAGCGATTGCGCTGTGTTTTCCGCAGATTGTCGCCGCAGCGATCTTGGCCTGCTCGCCGGCGCTCGATACGGATTCCAAACGAATACGCGAGCCGTATCGAGCCATGGTGTGGCTGGTGCAGTCGCCGGCGGCCACGATGTCGGGGTCGCTGGTGCGGGCCTGGTCGTCGATCACGATGCCGTTGTCGACGGATAATCCTGCGGCCGAGGCGAGCTCGGTGTTCGGCACCACACCGACGCCGACGATGACCAAGTCGGCGGGGATCGGTTCGCCGCCTGCCAGCACGACCTCCTGCACTCTGCCGTTGCCGGAGAAGGCTTCGACGAGAGCGTGTGTTCGGATCTCCACTCCCTCGCCGTTGTGGATTCGGGTGTAAAACGCGGAAACCTCCGGCGCGGTGACCCGTTCGAGTACACGCTCGGTTGCCTCGAGGACGGTGACGTTCATGCCGAGCGAACACAGCGAGGCCGCCGTTTCCAACCCGATGTAACCGCCGCCCACGATCACAACCCTCCGACCCGGTGTAGCGGCGGCACGGATCAACTCGACGTCTGCAGCGGTACGCAGGTAGTGAATTCCGGGAAGATCCACCCCTGGTGTGGGGAGTCGTCTGGCCCTTGCGCCGGTGCACAACGCGAGCTTGGTGTACGTCAGCGTGTCGCCGGTGCTCAGAGACACACGCTTGGCACTCCGGTGGATCGCCTCCACGGTCGCATTCAAGAGTCGAATGTGCTGCTTTTCGTAGAAATCAGCGCCGCGAATCAGGAGGTCGTCGAGGCCGTTCTTGCCGGCCAGGTATCCCTTCGACAACGGAGGCCGGTGGTAGGGCAGTCCCCCCTCGTCGCCGATGAGCACGACCTCCCCAGACCACCCCTCCCTTCGAAGATTAGCTGCCAACTGCGCGCCGGCGTGGCTCGCGCCGACGATCACCGCTCGTTCGGGAGTCACGCACTTGGCCTGGGAGTGAGGCGAACCATCAGCTTGCTGATACCCCTGACGAAATTCGATTGCACATACTCGGGTTCGCCGACCACCTCGATGTTCTCAAAGCGAGGGAGCAATTCCTCCCACAGGATTCGAAGCTGCAACTCAGCAAGTCGGTTTCCCATGCACCTGTGCACGCCGAACCCGAACGAGATGTGATTGCGGGCGTTGCTCCTATCGATGATCAACTCATCGGCCCGCTCGAAGACACGCTCATCGCGGTTACCAGAGGCGTACCACATCACGACCTTGTCGCCCTTGCGGATGAATTGCCCGTTCAACATGATGTCTTTTTTCGCGACTCGGCGCATGTACGCCAACGGGGTCTGCCAGCGAATGATCTCGGATACCATGTTGGGAATCAGGTCAGGGTTCGCCTTCAACTTCTCGAACTGATCGGGGAACTGGTTCAAGGCGAGAACCCCTCCGCTCATCGAGTTGCGAGTCGTGTCGTTTCCCCCGACGATCAGCAGTACCAAATTGCCGAGGAATTCCATCGGGCGGTCGATGAGATCCTTAGTGTCCTCGTTGGCCTGCAGCATCGTGATCAGATCGAAGCCCGGTCGCTCCCCGTTGGCGGTACGGGCCGCCTTGTCATGCCAGAGAGCGCTGAGACCCTTCGCCATGTCGACCATGCCACGAAACACTCTGTCGTTGTCGGAAGGACCACCATTGGCTTGCTCCATGGAGGTGGCGAGGTCCGACCATTCCACGAGCTTGTGCCGCTGCTCGTACGGGAAGTCCAGCAGGGTCGCGAGCATGCGCGCTGTCAGTTCGATGGAGACGTGGTGCACCCAATTGAACGGCTGATCCACCGGTAGATCGTCCAGCACTTCCTGGACACGCGAGCGGATCAGCCCCTCCATCTCGCGCAGGTTCTTCGGCGCGACAACCCCTTGGACGGAAGCGCGCTGCAAGTCGTGTTGTGGCGGATCCATCGCGATGAACATGGCGATGTCCATGAAGCGGGGCGGTCTCCCGATGATGATGAACGGCTCTGCGGAGAAAGCCTCGTGGTTCTTGTCGACGGCGATGATGTCCGCGTGGCGGGTCACCGACCAGAACGGGCCGAACGCACTGTGAGCCTGGTAGTGCACCGGCGCCTCGTTGCGCACGCGTTCGAAGTAGGACTTCCAGCGGCCTTGGCGGTAGAGGAACGGGTTGCTGAGATCGATGTCGGCGATATCAACGTCCTCGACCGGAGGAATGGGCGTCTCGGTGAAGATCTTCTTACCATTGGTTCCGGTTACCCACCGGCGTGTCTTGTCGTAGAGGTGTGCGCCGCGGATTTGCAGCTCCAGAGGCACGGCAGACTGGGCTTTGGCGGCCACTGCCGCGGGAATACTCATTATTGTTTCCTCCAAATCCATGACGTTGTTTCAGAGCTGGAACTCAGGTAGCTCGACCGTCAAGCCATCCCATGCCTCGGAGGCGGACATCTGGCAAGACAGCCTCGACGTCCGCTGACGCTCGGGGTTCATCGCGAGCATCTCCTCTTCGTTGGCGCCGCAGAGTCCCACCGTGTCCGACCACTCGGGAGCGACGATCACGTGGCACGTTCCGCATGCGGCTTCCCCTCCACAATCGCCGTCGATGCCGGGCACCGCGTTGTTGACCGCAACCTGCATCAAGGACTGCCCTTCGGCCAAGGGGGCTTCGTACTTCTCGCCGTCGTGAGAGACGAAGGTGACGACTGCCATGATTAACTCTCCTCAATTTGGAACTCCTCTATTTAGCGTTGTCGCGCGTGACCAGCGTCGCTAGGCTCGCAGGAGTCAAAAAGTTGTGTTTTTAGCTCACGCGCAGGGAGGCACGTGAAACTCGACGACTCGGGTATGCCAGCGCTGGCTTTCCTGCAGATGCTGGACAGTGAGGCGCTGGGGCATGACGCCAGCATTGCGCTCCGCAGCATCATGGTTCGCGAGCACGTTACCGAGTCGATGTTGGTGGGTCGCGACGCGCAGGTCCCCTTACGGTGGTTCAGGGAGATATATTCCGATTTCGATTGTGATCAGGGAACCCGTCTGGGTTTCGCGTTCGCTGAACACGCCAAACTGACGTCCTTTGGGGCACTCAGTGTTCCCTTGGTCAGCGCGGGCTCGGTAGCCGAGGTTGTCGAGTTGCTTGCTTATCTGCCGGTGATCACCACAGCCCTCAGCCCGACGTTCCATTCGACGGAACGCGGCCTCACGATCGGGCTCACCGGTCGCACCGGTGACGCGGGCCTGAACTGCCTGGCCGTCACCTACGGTGGGCTGGCGCTGTTGCGTCTGCTCGACATGCTCGCGGGTGCCGTACCGAATATTGAACTGCATTTAAGTCATTCAGCGCCGGAGTCGTGGGTTCTTCATGACGAAGTGTTGGCGGGTCGGATCTTCTTCGACGCCCCCAGCTCGTTCGTCCACGTTCCCGCGGCTTCGCTCGAGGAGGTCTGTCGATTCTCCGATCCTGTGGCGTACCGGATTGCCGTCACCGATTTGCAGCGAACTCTCGATCAACGACGTGACACGTCGGTCTCCGAAAAAGTAAGGGACCTGCTCGAAAAAGATCCCGGAAAAACGAACATCAGCCGGACGGCGGGCGAGCTTTCGATATCCCCGAGCACGTTGAAGCGGCGCCTCCGCGAAGAGGGGACCACCTTTCGCGAATTGCGTCAGTCGTTCTTGCGGGAGCGAGCAATTCTGCGACTTCTCGACAGATCGTTGTCTGTAAGCGAGATCGCGGCAGAACTCGGGTACGCGGAGCTCACGAACTTCACACATGCCTTCAAACGGTGGACCGGTCGTTCACCGCGCCACTTCAGAAAAACGCGCGACTGAGGGCTATAGATCCGCCCCGGCGTGTGCCGGGCGACCATCGGAACCAGCGGGCTTCACGATCGGCCTCATCTGTCACCTGGACATCGTCGAGAAACGACACGATCGGCGCGGGTTTCGGTCATCGCAGCACCCTCTTGGGAAGAGGCGCAAGGACATTCCAGAGAATCCATACCGCGCTAGCGGCGGGTGCGGGCGGGGGTGACGCGGACCTCTAGGCACGCTATGCTAACCGTCGTTCACGTCGGGACCGGCGTTGGACGCGTGGTCGAGAGGAGTCCGGATGCCACACGACCAGCCGGCCATCATCGGTGCCGCCGAACTCGCTCCAGGGAGAAACGTTCCGTACACCTCCACTGAATTGCATGTGCGCGCCGCGGTCGCGGCTCTCGCCGACGCAGGGGTGGTCCCAGACGAGGTCGACGGTCTGGTGTGCGCCGGGCCGATGACGAACGAGGGTTCGATCTTCCTGTCCGAGGACCTCATGGACTATCTCGGGCTGCACAATCTGAAACTTCAGATGACCTGTCAGCTTGGCGGCGGGACCCATCTCGCCATGACGCGCATGGCGAGTAACGTCATCGCCCGGGGCGAGGCCGAGACGGTGCTGGTCGTGTCGGCGGGCAAGTTTCCACCGATCCGCGATGGCGGGCGCGAACTGATGGCGCTGGTGTGTGACCACGCGTTCGAGATGCCCTATGGACCGTCCGTGCCGGCGCTCTACGGTTTGATCGCGCAGGCCTGGATGCACGAGACGGGACAGGGCAAGGCGGACATCGCCGAGGTCACCGTGTCGCAGGACCGTTGGGCCGCACTGAACCCCGCGGCTATCGCGCACGGCGCTCAACGCCTGACTGTGGAGGACGTGCTGGCGTCCCGGCCGATCGCCGGGCCGTTCCACTTCTACCACTGCTCGATTCCCTGCGAGGGCGGTGGCGCGCTGGTGCTGGGCTCGGCCCGCCGGGCTCGCGCGGGCAAGCACCGGCCGGTGCATTTGCTGGGCTTTGGAGAGGGTCACACCCACGGTTTTCTGACCTCGCTGGCCCGGCCGGGTCGTACCGGGGCCGCCCGTTCGGGTCCGATGGCCTTTGAGCGCTCCGGACGGGCGCCGGCCGACGTCGACATCGCTTTGCTCTACGACGCCTTCGCCTCCAACCCGGCGATGATCCTTGAGGAGGCGGGTTTCGTGAAGCCCGGTGGGGCAGGCGATTTCTACCGTGACGGCTGCGCCGATCCGGGGGGCGACCTTCCGGTGAACACCGACGGCGGCCTAATCCGGTTCGGGCACACCGGGACCTCCTCTGGCATTTCGCAGATCCTTGAGGGTTACTGGCAGTTGTCCGGTCGCGCCGAGGGCCGTCAGGTGCCCGGGGCGGATACCGCGTTCGTGCACAGCTACGGCTCGATGCTGTGCAGTCACGTCAGCATGGTGATGGAGGGAGCGTCATGACCGCAGCTTCGAGTTCTCTCGACGGTCTGCACGATCCTGAGGCGCTGCCGCCGCTGACCGATGTCAACCGTCCCTACTTCGCAGCAGCGGCCCGCGGTGTACTCGTCTTCCAGCGGTGCGCGAACGACCACCCTTTCCTCTACCCGCGGCTGGTGTGTCCCGTCTGCCATGACGGTGAGTTGGCCTGGGAGACCGCGGCGGGTACTGGTGAGATCGTCAGTTTCGCGCCGGTGTACCGCCCCCCGTGGGACTCGTTCCCGCGCAGCGAGCCGTACGTCGTCGTGCTCGTTCGTCTGGACGAGGGGCCGCAGTTGTTGGCCAGTCTCGAGGGCGTGGCCCCAGATGAAGTTGCGATCGGGGCGAGAGTGCGCGCAGTGTTCGAGCGGGTGAACGAGGACCTTGGGCTGGTCCGATTCAGGCTGGCGGCGTCGTGACCACGTACGGGGTCTCGGTGCTCGGCGCGGACTTGGCCACCCTTGTCGAGACCGCCGAGGCTACCGACCTCGCCGGCTTCGACGCCGCCTGGGCCTCGGAGTTCTACTCGCGCTCCGGCTCGATCTCGATGGCCGCGATGGCCGCGCGCACAAAGCGCTGCCGCATCGGGTCGTCGATCCTGTATGGCGTCGGGCGCAGCCCGCTCGTGCTCGCCACCGAGGCGCGTGACCTCGACGAGCTTTCAGGCGGGCGCGTCGTACTCGGGCTCGGCAACGGTACACGCCGCATGATGAGCGACTGGCACGGCGTGGAGGACACCTCCGCTCCCGCTCTGCGCATGGAGGAGCTGGTCCCGCTCGTGCGTCGGATCTGGAACCTGCACGAGGGCCCCGTGCGCCATGAGGGGCGCTTCTACCGGATGAATCTCGTCCCAACCGGCGACGTCGCGCCGCCGAAGCGAGCGATCCCGATCATCACCGCGGGCGTGCGTCCGCGGATGTGCGAGGTGGCAGGGCGCGTAGCCGACGGGTTGGCTGGTCATCCGCTGTTCACCACGACTTACGTCGAGGAGGTCGCCCGCCCAGCCGTCGTGCGCGGTGCGGAGCGGGCCGGACGCGATCCCGCCGACATTGAGATCGTCTCGATGGTCATCTGCGCGGTGCACGACGACCCACAGATCGCACGTCGTGAGGCCGCGCAGCAGATCGCGTTCTACTCCTCGGTGAAGACCTACGAGCACGTGCTCGACGTCAGCGGTTTCGCCAGGCAGGCAGCGGCCATCCGCGACGCGTTCGCACGGCGTGACCTGCCGGCCATGTTCGCCGCGGTCACCGACGACATGATCGACGCGATGGCGGTGGCCGGCACCGCCGCCGAGGTCCGAGAAGGGCTGCGCCGCTACGAGGGCGTGCTGGACCACATCGTTCTCTACTCACCCTCGATTGGTCTCGCGCCCGAGCGCATCGCCGAGAACCTCGGCAGCCTCATTCGCGATTGTGCGCCGGCCTTCGCCGGCGGGAAAGGTGACCAGAGTGGCTGACGCATCGCTCATCGGGACGCAACTCGGGAGGACCACGTTTCCCGTCGACCGGTCCAAAGTGCGCGAGTTCGCACTTTCGCTCGGCGACCGCGACCCGATCTACCAGGACGTCGCGGCCGCCCGCGCCGCCGGCTTCGGCGCGATCCCCGCTCCTCCGACCTTCGTCGTCTCCTCGGCTCACTGGCGCGCCGACGACGACATGTTCGGCGCCCTCGGGCTCGACCTGCGACGCGTACTGCACGGTGAGTGCGGCTGGGAGTATTTCGCGCCGGTGTTCGTCGGCGACGAGCTCACCGAGACTCGTCGGGTGTCGAACGTGACCAGCCGCGAGGGGAAGCGCGGCGGCATCATGACAATCGTGACGATCGAGACCGACTTCACCAACCAGCGCGACGAACTCGTCGTGCGCCAGACCGACGTCTTGATCGAAACCGGAGGCTCCACCCAATGACGACATCCCCCGCGCCGGTGGCGTTGGCCATCGGCGACGAGATGCCGACCTCACAGTTCGGCCCGCTGACGCGCTCGCACATCGTTCGCTACGCCGGCTCCGGCGGCGACTTCAACCCGATCCACCACGACGAAGAGTTCGCCCGCGCGGCCGGCATGCCCGGTGTGTTCGGCATGGGACTGCTGCACGGCGGTGTGCTCGCGCAGCGGCTGACCGCCTGGGTGGGGCTGGCCAACATCCGCTCGTTCCGCATCCGGTTCACCGGTCAGGTATGGCCCGGTGACCTGCTCAGCTTCGGCGGCAGGGTCACCGGCGTGCGCGAGGCCGGAGGGCAGCAGGTGGCAGACCTCGAACTCGTGGTCACGCGCCAGACCGGCGAACCCGCGATAAAGGGGAGCGCCGTCGTGCAGGTGACCCGGTGAGCGCGCCAACGAGCGACGTCACCGGCCTCGGGATGACGTTCGGGACCTTCGACGAAGGCCGGGCGTGGGTCGGTCATCGCTCCGAACCGCGGCATGCGTGGTTCCCGATCGACCGCTCGATGGTGTTGTACTACTGCTCGCTCGTCGAGGACGCGAACCCCCGTTACTGGGAGGGTGAGGACTGCCCGCCCGGGCTGCTGATGAGCCTCGGCTTCGCGCCGCAGTGGGTGCCCGGGTACCTAGCGCGTGCCGACATGATGTTCGCGCTCAGCGTCCCGTTGCCGGGCCACCACATCATCAACGCCTCGACGACGACGGAGTTCGAACGCCGGCCCCGGGTAGGCGATCACGTGTCGATCGTGGAGGAGATCGCCTCGATCTCCGAGCCCAAGACGACGCGGGTGGGCACCGGTGTGTTCATCACCACGGTGAGCACCTTCTCCGACCAGCACGGTGAGGTCATCGGCCGCAACACCAACGTGCTCTTCCGATACGACACCGCCGATAGTGAAGGCGCATCATGAACGACTCCACCGAGCGCAGCATGGTCCGCGTCCCCGTGCGGTTCGAGGACATCGCCGTCGGCGACACCCTGACGCCCGTCTCGATCGAGATCAGCTACAAGCGCATCTGCATGAACGCGGCTTCGACATGGGACTGGTTCCCCGGTCACCACGACCCCGACTACGCGCGCAGCCAGGGCCAGCGCACGATCTACCTGTCAACCCTCTTCTTCCATGGCTTCATCGACCGCGGCCTCAACGAATGGGCCGGACCCGACGCGCTCATCCGGCGCCGCAGAATCTCAATGATCCGGTCGATCTATCCGGGCCAGACCGCAACCCTGAGCGGCAAGGTCGTGGCCAAACGCGACGATGGCGGACGGCGCCTCGTCGACCTCGAGTTGCTCGTCTCGAGCGAAGATGGTCCGTGCGTGCCGAGTGAAGCCACCGTTGAGCTGGCCGACCCGTTTGTCGAGGTGCCGGGGTGAGCTGCCACTCACATGCGAGGCGACGGTGAGGGACGGAGGCTCGGTGGCCGAGCAACCGGTTCGCTACGAGGTCGTCGACAGCGTGGCCTGGCTGACGATCAACCGGCCCGAGGCGCGCAACGCGCTGAACAACGCTGTGCGCACGGGGCTTTTCGACGCGGTACGCCGCTTCAATGACGACGACGCGGCGAAGGTGCTCGTCCTCACCGGCGTGGGCGATAAGGCGTTCTGCGCCGGCGGGGACTTGAAGGAGATGGCGCAGAACGCGCTCAAGGTGCCCCCGAAGGACTTCGCTCCGCAGTTCGGCCGCAACATCGATGTCGCGAAGCCGACGATCGCGGCCGTCAACGGTGTCGCGTTCGCCGGGGGCTTCCTGCTCGCGCAGCAGTGCGACCTGGTCGTGGCTGCCGAACACGCGACCTTCGCCGTCAGCGAGGTCAAAGTCGGCCGCGGGTCGCCGTGGGCGGCACCGCTATCGTGGCTGGTGCCCCCACGCGTTGCCATGCAGATCCTGCTGACCGGCGACCCGATCACCGCCGAGCGCGCCCACCAGGTCGGCTTAGTCAATGAGGTGGTGCCGGCCGATCAGTTGCGCGAGCGTACCCGGCAGTTGGCGCTCAGCATCGCCGCGAACGCACCGCTATCGGTGCTTGCGTCCAAGCGCACCGTGTACCTCTCGGCACAGCACCACCTCGCCGCCGCCTACGACCTGGCCGACGAGATATGGGAGCCGGTCTATCTGAGCGACGACGCGCAGGAAGGCCCGACGGCGTTCCGCGAGAAGCGCGCACCACAGTGGAAGGGACGCTGACATGGCGGTGACCATGCAGTCGGTAATCGCCGACATCGAAGCCGAAACGGCCGCGTTGCGCGAACTCATCGCACCGCTGCCCGAAGGTCCGCGCGGCTGGGACGCGCCGACTCCGGCCGTGGGCTGGGCGATCCGCGACCAGATCAGCCATCTGGCGTTCTTCGACGACGTGGCGGTGCGCTCGGCCACCGACCCCGACGGTTTCAGCAGCGACTACCTGCCGATGATGGCCGACGGAAGCATCTCACCCGACGTCATCGCTGAGCGCTACCGTCAAATGCCGGCTGCCGACCTGCTCGCGTGGTTCGACACGTCGCGTGCAGCCCTCGTTGCGGCGTTCGCGGACATTGCCCCGGCGACCCGCCTGCCGTGGTTCGGGCCGACGATGAGCGCGGTCTCGTCGCTGACAGCGCGACTCATGGAGACCTGGGCGCACGGCCAGGACATCGTCGACGCGCTCGGCGCGACCCGCGAGGCCACGGCACGGCTGCGGCACGTGGCCCACATCGGGGTGGGTGCGCGCGCTTTCAGCTACCTGGCCAACGGTCTGGACCTCCCCGCGGACCCGGTACGCGTCGAGCTGACCGCTCCGGACGGCAGCGTCTGGACGTGGGGGCCAGCCGACGCCGCCAACCGCGTGAGCGGGCCGGCGCTGGACTTTTGCCTGTTGGTGACCCAACGCCGCCACCGCGACGACACCGCTTTGGTCGCCGACGGACCGCTGGCCGACCAGTGGCTCGCGATCGCCCAGGCCTTCGCGGGGCCCCCTGGCGGCGGGCGCGTGGCGGGCCAGTTCGCAGGGGGTCAGCGGTGAGCGTCCCGGTCCGCATCGGCAACTGCTCCGGCTTTTACGGCGACCGCATCGCCGCAGCCCGCGAGATGGTCGAGGGCGGACCGATCGACGTCCTGTGCGGTGACTATCTGGCCGAGCTGACCATGCTCATCCTGGCCAAGGCCCAGGCCAAAGACCCGTCCGGCGGGTACGCGCGGACTTTCCTCACCCAAATGGAACAGGTGCTGGGCACCTGTCTCGATCGTGGCATCAAGGTCGTCGCGAACGCGGGCGGGCTGAATCCCGCCGGCTTGGCCGCCGCGTTGCGCGAGCTGTCCGCACGTCTCGGCCTCACCGCGCGCGTCGCGCACGTCGAGGGCGACGACCTACGTGGCGACCTCCACGCAATCACGCCGCCCGTC
This sequence comes from Mycobacterium sp. G7A2, assembly GCF_041902445.1. Lineage (NCBI taxonomy): Bacteria > Bacillati > Actinomycetota > Actinomycetes > Mycobacteriales > Mycobacteriaceae > Mycobacterium > Mycobacterium sp. G7A2. The sequence goes on from NZ_CP169251.1 coordinate 2,583,159, forward strand.
GGCGACATCAAACCGGTGTCGGCCAACGCCTACCTCGGCGCCTGGGGCATCACCGAGGCGCTGCATTCGGGCGCCGACGTCGTCGTGACCGGCCGGGTCACCGACGCATCCCTCGTGGTCGGTCCCGCGGCCTGGTGGCACGCCTGGGCACGCGCCGACTGGGATCGGCTCGCGGGTGCGGTCGTCGCCGGGCACGTGATCGAGTGCGGCCCTCAGGCGACGGGCGGCAACTACGCGTTCCTCGACGAGATCACCGACCGCCGCTACCCGGGGTTTCCGATCGCCGAGGTCGCCGAGGACGGCTCTTCGGTGATCACGAAGCATCCCGGCACCGGGGGACTGGTCTCAGTCGGCACGGTCACCGCCCAGCTGCTCTACGAGATCGCTGAACCTGCCTACCTCGGCCCCGACGTCGTCGCCCACTTCGACACCATTCGCCTGGCTCAACAGGGTGAGCACCGTGTCGCGATCAGCGGTACGAAAGGCAGTCCGCCGCCGGACACGTTGAAGGTGGCGCTGAACGAGGTGGGCGGCTTCCGCAACACGATGACCATGGTGCTCACCGGCCTCGACATCGAGGCCAAGGCGGCCTTCGCCGAACAGCAGCTCTTCGACGTTCTCGGCGGACGCGACGCCTTCGACGAAGTCGACGTGCGACTGTTGCGTTTCGACGTCTCCGATGCGCCGACGAACGAGCAAGCCTGCGCGCACCTGCGTGTGACGGTGAAGGACGCCGACCCGCGAAAGGTGGGCCGAGCCTTCTCCGGCGGGGTCATGGAGATCGCCCTGGCTGGTTTCGCCGGCTTCCACACCACCACGCCACCGTCCTCGGAGACCGCGTTCGGCGTCTACCGGCCGGCCTACGTTCCGCGCTCGGCCCTCACGCACGTGCTCGTCGACGCCGACGGCAATCGGCACGTGATCCCTGACCCGCCGACCGGTGCGGTCCCGCCGGCTGGGATCGCCCCGCCCGCGAAGCTGCCGGCGCCATCCGGGCCGACGCGGCTCGCGCCGCTCGGGTCGGTACTCGGTGCGCGGTCCGGAGATAAGGGCGGCAACGCCAACCTCGGACTGTGGGCACGCGACGACCCCGGTTACGCGTGGGCGCGCGAGTACCTGAGCGTCGAGCGGCTGCGCACACTGCTCGGGCCGGAGACGGCGCACCTGCGCATCGAGCGCTTCGAACTGCCGAACCTGCGCGCGCTCAACGTGGTGGTGCACGGCTTGCTCGGTGACGGGGTGGCCTCCTCGACCCGGCCGGACGCGCAGGCCAAGGGGCTCGGGGAGTACGTGCGATCCCGAGTGGTGGACGTTCCCGAATCGCTGCTCGACACACACTAAATCCGGTGCGGGGCGCCGTCTACCTGCTGTGTAACCGCGCGGCTGAACAGCGCCGCAACGGCCGCGGCGGCCAGCATCGCCTCAATCGTCGCGTCGTCCAGCGACGCCGGCATGTACGCGGACGCGTTGAGCAATGACAGCACGGCGGCGACCAGGCCCTGTGCGCGCTCACGGTCCAGATCGCCCCGTGCTCGTACGAGCGCGTCGACCCAGAAGGACTCGTACCTGTGCTGTCGGCGTCGCAGGGCACGGGTCGCCAGCGGCGACAGCGAGCGGTGCTCGCGGGCGTAGACGGCCAACAGGCCGCGTCGTCGCGCGCCGAAGGCCGCGTGTAGGTCGACAAGGGCGTGCAGGACCTCCGTCGGTGTGCCGGCGTTGGTGGCGCGCCGGGCGCCGGCCAGCAGCTCAGTCATGGCGGCGTCGCATAACTCGCGCAGGATCGCGTCCTTGTTCTGAAAGTGCCGGTAGACGGCCGGCCCGCTCACCCCTGCTGCGGCACCGATGTCGTCGATGCCCACGGCGTGAAAGCCTTGCCGCGCGAACAGGTCGGCGGCGGCCTCGAGGAGCAGTTTGCGGCGCAAACCGGCCACTTTCAGGCCTCCTGTCGATTTGTGGTTACGTTGTTCGCCGTCCGATCCGCTGGGCCGGGCTGGGATCCTACCGGCGCTGGGGTTGCCTGCGTCGGCACCCGCCGCACCAAATCAAGGGAGGTGAACGAAACCGCTAGCCCCCGCCGATGCTGTCGCATCCTCTTCTCAGTTCATGATTTAGGGGCCCTGCTTCGAACCCGCGATGTGCAGCGGCACGACTCAGCGCAAAACGACTCCGCCCTCGATGCCCGTGAACTGCGCGCGCAGCTCGGTCTTGAGCAGCTTGCCGGTGGCATTGCGCGGCAGTTCGGCGACGAAGTGCACGTCACGCGGACACTTGAAGTGTGCCAGCCGCTCCCGGCACCACGCTACGATCTCCTCGGCGCTCGGCGCCTGTGTCGCCGGGTCGGCGACCACGACCGCGACGACGCGTTCGCCCCACTTCGCGTCCTTACCGCCGATCACGGCGGCGTCGAACACCGCCGGGTGGCGGAAGAGAACCTGCTCGACCTCGATCGGGTAGACGTTCTCGCCGCCGGAGATGATCATGTCCTTCTTGCGGTCGACGAGGGTGATGAAGCCCTCGGCGTCCATGCGCCCGAGGTCGCCCGTGTGGAACCAGCCCCCGCGTAACGCCTCGGCGCTCGCCTCGGCCTTCATCCAGTAGCCGGTGAACACATTCGGGCCGCGCACGATCAGTTCGCCCACGGTGTCGGTCGCGACGTCGCGGTCGTCGTCGTCGACGATGCGGGCGTCGACATGCATTGCGACGCGGCCGATCGACCCGGCCCGCGTGCTGACGTTCTCGGCGTCGAGGACGGTCACCAAGGGAGCGGTCTCGGTCATGCCGAAGCCCTCGGTGAAGGGCACGCCTCGCTCGCGCATGAAGTCGATGACCGTGAGGGGGACGGGCGACCCGCCGCCCATGGCGAAACGCAGCGCAGACAGGTTGAAGGAGTCGAAGTCGGGCACCTGTGTGAGTGCGGTCCACATGGCCGGCACCATGAACTGGACCGTGACGTGGTGGTCGGCCATCGCCTGTAACGTCGCTCGCGGCTCGAAGGACGGCATGATCACGCTGGTGCCGCCGACGTACAACAGCGGCAGGGTGTGTACTCCCAGCCCGCCGATGTGGAACATCGGCGCCACCGCGACGGTGACGTCCTCGCCCCGCAGGCCGATGTCGGTGCCGAGGACGTTGATCGCGTTCCATAGCAGGTTGTCGTGGGTGAGGATCGCGCCCTTGGGTCGGCCCGTCGTCCCCGACGTGTACATGATGAACGCGGGGTCGCGGCCGTCGACGTCACCGTTGAGCGGTTCGGGCGCGGCGCCCGAGACGACGTCTTCGTAGCCGAGCTCGCCCGGCGCCGGCACCCCACCGGCGCGCACGACATGGCGCACGCGGACTCCGGACTCGGTGACGGCGCTCCTGGCCTGCGCGGCGAACGGCTCGTGGAAGACCAGAACATCGGCGCCTGAGTCGGCCAGGATGTAGCCGATCTCGGGTCCGGCAAGGCGCACGTTGAGCGGAACTGCAAGTGCGCCGATTTTGGCGCAGCCCAGCAGCACCTCGATGAACTCGGTCGAATTGACCAGCAGCATCGCGACCCGATCGCCCTTGCGCACGCCGAGGGCGATGAGTGCGGCGGCGACCTGGTTGGTGCGCCGATCGAGGTCGGCGTAGGTGATGTGCGCGCCGTTGCTGATCAACGCGGTGCGCCCGCCGTTGAGGAAGGCGCGCCGGCTCACCCACTGACCGATGCCGAGTTGCATTCGATTCCCTTTCATTCCGCGGCGACTCAGTAGGACGCGGGCAGTTTCAGGCTGTGCTGCGCCACGAAGTTGAGGATCATTTCGCGGCTGATCGGCGCGGTGCGCATGAGCCGGGCCGGACCCCACAACGTGGCGAGGCCGTACTCGGTGGCCATGCCGTTGCCGCCGTGGGTTTGAATCGCCTGGTCGAGCGCCAGGATGCCCGCCTCGGCTGCGGCATATTTCGCCATGTTCGACGCCTCACCCGACCCCGGATCGCCGGCGTCGTGCAGGGAGGCGGCACGCTGAGTCATCAACCGGGCCAGCTCAACCTGGATCTTGGCGTGGGCGAGCGGGTGCGATACGCCTTGGTGCGAGCCGATCGGCGTTCCCCACACGTGGCGGTTGCGGGCGTAATCGGCGGCTTTATCCAGCGCGTAGCGACCGATGCCGTTGCCGAGCGCCGCCCCCATGATTCGCTCCGGGTTCAGGCCCATGAAGACCTGGCGCAGGCCCTCGTTCTCCGCGCCGATAAGGTTGGCGGCCGGCACGCGGACGTCATCGAAGAATAGAGTGAACTGCTTCTCTGGAGTGACCGCCTGCACCGGGATGAGTGACTTGGTGAGCCCGGGGACATCGGTGGGCACGACGAGCAAGCTGAGTAGTCCGCGACCACTGTCGTTGGTAGACGTTCGGGTGACGACCAGGATCGCTTCGGCTTCGTCGACACCAGAAATGTAGTACTTGGTGCCGTTGATGACCCAGTCGTCGCCGTCGCGTTTCGCGGTCGTGGAGATGTTGTGCGAGTTCGAGCCCGCGTCCGGCTCGGTGATCGCGAATGCCATGATCGTCTCGCCGCTGGCGATGCCCGGCAGCCACTGCTGCTTGAGTTCCTCACTGCCGAATGCCTGGATGATCGTGCCGCAGATGGTCGGCGAGACGACGGTCATCAGCAGCGGGCAGCCCGCCGCGGCGAGCTCCTCACCGACGATCTGCATGTCGTAGATGCCGCCGCCGCCGCCGCCGTACTGCTCGGAAAGGTTCACCCCGAGGAAGCCCTGTTTGCCCACGGCCTGCCACAGCTCGGTGCTCTTCCCGCCGGCCAGCGACTTTTCCAGGTAGTACTCGTGTCCGAAGTCCTTGGCGATCTCGGCGACCGCCTTGCGCAGGTCCTGACGTTCCTCTGTCTCGTGCAATTCCATGACACTCCTCACATCGGTATCGACGCGCCACCGATCGGGAGCGCGCCGGCTTCATTAGAGCTCCGTGGCGTCCGACGCCACTTCACCGCCGTCCACCGCCTCGACCACGGCGAGGACGTCACCGCTCGAGACCTGATGGCCGACCTGGACCGGCAGGGCGCTCAGCACCCCGTCGATCGGGCTCGCGACGGTGTGCTCCATCTTCATCGCCTCCAGGACGACGAGCGTTTGACCGGCTGACACCGTCTCGCCCTCGGCGACCGGTAGTCGGATCACCGAGCCCGGCATCGGCGCGGTGAGCGACCCGGGCGGGTTCAGAGTGCTCGGGTCGACGAAGCGTGGCGCCAGCCGCAGGGCGGAGTAGCCGGCGACCGAGTCGAGGTGGGCAACATCGCCGTCGAGGACGACATCATAAGTGCGGCGCACCCCGTCGACGCGCAGCACCACCCGCTCGCTACTGCCCTCGACAACCTCGACGTCGGCCAACGGCTCGTCGTCGACCTGCAGGCAGGTCCCTGTCGAACCTAACGTGTACCCGACGCGCACTTCGCGCCCGCCCTGGGTCTGCCAGGTTGTGGTCTGCGGCTGCGAAGGGTTGTTGCGCCAGCCGGCGGGCAACGTGGCCTGCAGAGTTGCGACGGCACGCCGCGCGGCCACCCCGGCCACGGTCGCCGCGACGGCGTGCAGGCGCTCGGACTGCGTGTCTGGGAGGGCAGCGCCGAGTTGGGCGACGTCGTGTCGGTCAAGGAACCCAGTGTCGGTGCCCCGCCCGGCGAACTCGTCATGGCGCAGGACGCGAACAAGCAGGTTGCGATTGGTGGTCACGCCGTGAATACGGGCGCCGGCCAGCGCCGCCGAGAGGCTGGCAAGTGCCTCGTCGCGCGTTGGTGCCCACGCGATGACCTTGGCCAGCAGCGAATCGTAGTAATGACTGATGACCGAACCGGCACGAAAACCCGAGTCAACCCGCACGCCGGCAAGCGCCGGGACATCCAAGGTGCGCAGGGTGCCGGTACAGGGCCGGTAGTCATCGGCCGGATCCTCGGCGCACAGCCGGGCCTCGACCGCGTGACCGCGAATTCGCGGGTTGTGCATCTCCTCAGGCAGCGGGCGGCCCATGGCTACGAGCAGCTGGGCACGCACCAGGTCGAGGCCGGTGATCAGCTCGGTAACCGGGTGCTCGACCTGCAGCCGGGTGTTCATCTCTAGGAAGGCGAAGGAGTCGGCTTTGCCATCCTGAGCGGCGTCGTAGACGAACTCGACCGTCCCGGCGCCTACGTAGCCGACGGCGCGCGCGGCGGCGATGGCGGCCTCGCTCATCCGAGCGCGCAACGCGTCGTCGACGACCGGTGACGGCGCCTCCTCGATCACCTTCTGGTGTCGACGCTGCACGGAGCACTCGCGCTCGAACAGAGAGACGACGTTTCCGTGCGTGTCGGCCATGATCTGGATCTCGACGTGGCGTGGGCGCTGGACGTAACGCTCGAGGAAGACGGTGCCGTCGGCGAACGCGGCGGCGGCCTCACGCGAAGCGGAGGTGACCGCTTCGTCGAGCTCGTCCGGCGACGCGACAATGCGCATGCCTCGGCCACCGCCGCCGGCGCTGGCCTTGACCAGCACGGGGTAGCCGACGTCGGCGGCCAGCTTCGCCAGCTGCTCGGCCGATAGCCCCGTCGTGTCGCCACCGGGCAGCACAGGCACCCCCGCGTCGGACATCGTCTTCTTGGCCTGCAGCTTCGAGCCCATCGCGTCGATCGCCCCGGGCGGCGGACCGATGAAGACGAGGTCGGCGGCGGCACAGGCGCGCGCGAACCCGGCGTTTTCCGAAAGGAAGCCGTAGCCGGGGTGTACTGCGTCCGCGCCGGTGAGCGAGGCAGCGGCGATGATCCGGTGGATGTCGAGGTAGGTCTCGGCGGCAGACGAGCCGGGAAGGTGCACGGCCTCGTCGGCGTCGGCGACGTGCCACGCGTCGGCGTCGGCGTCGGAATAGACCGCGACGGTGGCGATCCCGAGATCGCGGCAAGTGCGGAACACCCGCCGCGCGATCTCGCCACGGTTGGCGACCAGGACCTTGCGGATCTTGGGCATCGCCATCACATCCGGAACACGCCGTAGCCACGCTGGCCACGGACCTCGCCGTTGTGGATCACCGACAGGCAGAACCCGAGAACGGTCCGCGTATCGCGGGGATCGATGATCCCGTCGTCGTAAAGTCGGCCGCTGTTGGCCAGTGCGACGGATTCGCGCTCGATCTGTTCCTCGACGGCGGCGCGCATCTGGGCGTCGGCCTGCTCGTCGAAGGGCAGCCCGCGGTCGGCGGCGGACTCGCGCGCCACGATGGACAGCACTCCGGCCAGTTGCGCCGGACCCATCACGGCCGACTTCGAGTTAGGCCAAGCGAATAGGAAACGCGGTGAGTACGATCGCCCGCACATGCCGTAGTTCCCGGCACCGTAGGACGCACCCATGGTGATGGTCACGTGGGGGACCGTGCTGTTTGATACGGCGTTGATCATCTTGGCGCCGTCCTTGATGATGCCGCCCTGTTCGTACTCGGCACCGACCATGAAACCGGTGGTGTTCTGCAGGAAGATGAGGGGGGTGTCGATCTGATTTGCCAGTTGGATGAACTGCGAACCTTTCTCGGCCTCCTCACTGAACAGGATGCCCCGTGCGTTTGCGAGGATGCCGACCGGGAAGCCGTGGATCGAGGCCCAGCCGGTGACGAGTGACGTGCCGTAGAGAGGTTTGAACTCGTCGAAGGCCGAGCCGTCGACCACTCGGGCGATGACGTCGCGGGGGTCGAAGGGCACCTTCGGATCGACCGACGCGATGCCGAGCAGCTGATCGGGGTCGTGCACCGGTGGGTGCGGCGGCGTGGTGGGTCCGGGGCCGTTCTTCCGCCAGTTGAGCCGCGCCATGATGCGACGGCCGATGCGGATCGCATCCTGCTCGTCCTCGGCCATGTAATCGGCCAGCCCCGAGGTGCGGGCGTGCATGTCGGCGCCGCCGAGCGACTCGTCATCGGAGACCTCGCCCGTGGCCATCTTGACCAGCGGCGGACCGCCGAGGAACACCTTGGAACGGTTGCGCACCATCACGACGTAGTCGCACATGCCCGGGACGTACGCACCTCCCGCGGTCGAGTTGCCGAAGACCAGGGCCAGTGTCGGCAGCCCCGCTGCGCTGTGCTGGGTCAAGTCGTGGAACAGCTGTCCGCCGGGCACGAAGATCTCTGCCTGTGTGGGCAGGTCGGCGCCGCCAGATTCGACGATGTTGATGATGGGCAGTCGGTTCTCCCGCGCGATGGCCATGCCGCGGAACACCTTGCGGAAGGTATAAGGGTTCGATGCGCCGCCGCGGACGGTGGGGTCGTGGGCGATGATCATCGACTCGATGCCCTCGACCACGCCGATGCCTACCACCACGCTACCGCCGACGGGGAACTTACTGCCCCAGGCGGCGAAGGGGCATAGTTCGAGGAACGCCGTGTCGGGGTCGAGCATCAGCTCGATGCGCTCGCGGACAAGCAGCTTGCCCCGCTTACGGTGGCGCGCAACGTATTTCGCGCCGCCGCCGCCGTTGACCAGCGCCAGTTGCTCCGCGATGGTGTCGAGTTGCGCGCTCAGTCCTTCGCGGTTCTTGAGATAGCCGGGCGCGGTGTCGTCGACCCGATCGGGCAGGACCTGTACCAAAGTTTTCCTTCCGGGCGAGCATCGACGTCGATCTACTAGGCGCTGATGTTAGCCGCAATTAACATCAGGTGACAACGGCGCAGGCGGGCGTCGGATTTGTTCCGCGCCGTGGTTCCGTCGAATGGCGAGGATCGAAGCGGTGCGTTCGCTGCAGATCGAGCGATCGAAGGAATTGACTGGGGAGGGACGGCACACAGGGCCCGTGCGAGGTCGTATCGAGTTCCTCGTCCGGCGCGCGTGGAGTCTACGGTTCGCGATCTCGGGTGAACACCCGCAGCGATTGTCAGTGTCGCGCCATGCCCTTCAGCCAACCGAGTAGTGCATAACGCCGGTCGGCCAGAATCTATCGGGTCTCCTCGGCTTTGGCCAGCGGCGGAGCGGCCTGATCAGGCGCCTGTCCGAGGGTATACAGGCCGAGAATGCCGAGAAAACCCGCACAGTGCTCGATGAGCATTTCAGTCGAGAGGTTCAGTTGTCCATCTATCCAGCGACGGAGTATCTCGAACAGGCCCCCGACACCGTAGGTAGCGGCGAGATCTGCGACTTGGAGCACATCGCTGGGTATATCGAGGTGCAAGCGGGCCTCTCTGAGCACCAGCTCCGCAAAATCGGTCATCAGATCGCTTCGCAGCTGCCGAAGGAGGGGTTCTGCGCCCGACTCGACAAACAGTATGCGGGCCATGCGGGGATCGTTCTCGATCACCTGAACCAGGGCCTTGATCGGAGCGTAAGCCAGTTCTTGAGGAGCAACCGTGTCGTCCGGAATGGCGCTGGTTATCACCGCTTGGAAGGTAGTGGAGATCTTGGCAAATACCGCACGCAAGAGCGCGTCTCGATCGCGAAACTGTTGGTAGAAGTACCGGCTCGTCACTCCTGATTTCGCACACACGGCGGTCACGGTGCACGCGGTAGCTCCGTGGGTGCCCATGATTGAGACCGCGGCATCAATCAACATCACGCGACGCTGTGCATCGCGTTGAGTTGCGGACAGCCCGCCATAGACACGTGCTGGACTCATGTCCTACAGTCTGGCAGTCTTATCTGACAAGGCATAAAGTCAGATCCAAACTTCGAGGAAGGACCTCAAATGTCGGACGATCAAGCCCCGACCCCGACCCGGGTGCTGCCAAAACCCAGGCGCGTTCGGTTTCCGATGCCGACCTCCACGAAGCGGCAACATTTTGTCGATGGCGACCTGGTGATGAGCCATTTCATCTCGGTGCTTTCTGCGACGTTCCCGGAAGGCGAGGATTTCTTCATCCGCTCGGTCAGGAACTTCCAGAGTTCCATCGACGATCCCCAACTAGAGACAGCGGTCAAGGGTTTCATCGGACAAGAGGCCACACATCGACACCAGCATCGTCTCCTAAACGAGCGACTCCAGGTCATGGGTTATCCGACCGCGCGAATCGACCGTCATGTCGGACGCTTGATCAAGCGATTGGAACGGCGCTTTTCGCCGGAAATGCGGCTGTCCATGACCTCCGCGTTGGAGCACTACACCGCTACGCTGGCAGAAATCATTCTTACCAGCGAAGACGCCCAGAAGCTCATCGGCCAGACAGAGGTTCGACCGATTCTGCTGTGGCATGCCTTCGAGGAGTCGGAGCACAAAGCGGTTGCCTTTGATGTCTATCGGCTGGTGGGAGCAACCGAGCGCACCCGTGTACGGGGCATGCGGATCGCTTCAGTAATTCTGTTCGGCGAGCTCATTCTGCAGACTGCCTTGTCTATGGCCGCTGATAGAGCCTCATATAACCCGGTCACCCTGGTGCGCAGTCTGTACCGCTTTAGTCGCACCCCGATGTTCACCGCCGATGCGCTGCGGCGTTTCCGTTCCTACAATCGCCCGGGTTTCCATCCTGATGATTGGGACAGCGCCGCGGTCCTGGAGCATTGGAGCAAAGAACTGTTCGACCAAGACGGTTCACAGCGAGTTATCGCTTCGTCGGGATAGCAAAGATGCGGAAGTGCGGCGACGCAGGAGCACCGTTCCTGCGTCGCTCCTTCCGAACAGGGTGCGACGCGTCGGTGACTCACGGATTCGGTGCTCGGTGGCCGGTGAAGGTGGCGGTCGGACCCGCAAATGCGGTTCGCAGCGATCGCCACGGGGCTGGCTGGCCTGTTGTGAGCCTCGATCAGTCGCTGATGACATAGCGTTGAGCCAGGGTTTCAGCAAGTCTGCTGGTGTGCGCGACCACTTCTTTCTCGGTCACCGCAAGCAAACCGGAGTGCCAGGCGGTGATGACTTCGACGAATCCCCCGACAGCGATCAGGGTGTCCATGCGAAGGGCTATCTCGTCGGCATCTTGTCGGAGGTGTGGCCGGCTTGCCTCAACGACCAACTGCGTTGCTTCCTGTAGCGCCACGGCGCGGCGGTCTTGTAGCGGTGAGCTACCGACATGCTGAGCGAGGAGGATGCGTGCCCGGCCGGGATCGCGTGCGATCCGGTCGACCACGATGGTGATCGCCGCGGTGATGGTTTCGATCGGCGGCCGATTCGCACGCTCGTTGAAGAGCGCGGCGACCTCGCCGAGCATGTCATTGCGGACGCCATCCCACGCAGCAACGAGCAGCTCATCGCGCGTCTTGAAGCCCTCGTAGAAGTATCGATCGTTCAGCCCTGTGCGGGCGCATACGCCGCGCATAGTGACCGCGGCCCAACCGCTCTCACTCCAAATCTCGGTTGCGGCCTCGATCAATTGCTGCCGTCGCTCGGCACGACGCTCGGCCCCGGTCCGACCACCCCAGCGCTTGTTTCTCGACCGCACCTCTCCATCTTGACAAGGTGCTCGTTCCACCACCAAACTGGTGGCATGCGACACCAATGGTGGCTGGTGCCCCCAGATGAGAGTTTCCCCACAGCAGACGTCCATGTCGCGACCCGAAAGGCAGACGGATGAGATTGCTGCCCTTCGGCGGCGCACCAGGCAGAACGCACCGCGCCGATGCAGTCGTCACGGGCGCAGGAAGCGGTATCGGCCGCGCATTCGCCGTGGAGCTTGCGCGCCGAGGTGGACGCGTGGTGTGCGCCGACAAAGATCCCGTCACTGCAAAAGAGTCGGCAGAGTTGGTGAGGCAGGCTGGCGGCGAGGGCTTCGACATCGAATGCGATGTCACCGATCTTGAGCAGGTCCGCAACCTCGCTGATGTGAGCGAAGACTGGTTCGAGAAGGCTGCGAGCCTCGTCATCAACAACGCCGGAATCGGTGCGGGCGGCAACCGCATCGGCGCGACGTCGATCGAGGACTGGAACGCGGCGATTTCTGTCAACCTCTGGGGCGTTATCTACGGCTGCGAGACTTTTGTGCCTCGGCTCCGCAGCAATGGGCATGGCGGAGTCATCAATGTGGCGTCGGCAGCGAGCTTTGGCTCGGCCCCTCGGATGGCGGCTTACAACGTGAGCAAGGCCGGGGTGCTCGCTCTGTCGGAGACATTGGCGGCCGAACTGAGCGGTACTGACATCAACGTCACAGTGCTTTGCCCCACCTTCGTGAAGACGAACATCGTCAACAATCCTCAAATCGACGAGGCGGCTGCAAGACTCGCGGCCAACCTGATGAAATGGACCGGCATTTCGCCACAGCACGTTGCTCGAACGACGTTGAACGCGCACGATCGCGGACAAATTTATGTAGTACCCCAACTCGATGCCAAAGTCTTGTGGCAACTCAAGAGAGCCCTACCCGGCCCCTTTACTCGCACGCTGGGCCTCGTGGAGCGCATGGCCTCATGGAACGATTCAGCCGAGTAGAGGAGCAGGGAAAATGGCTTTCGCATACAGTGACATGCTCGAGACAATCAAAAACAAGCAATGGGCTCTTGCCGATATCGATTGGAACGCCCCTGGCGCGGAACTGATCACCGATGAACAGCGTCCCAAACTCAAGCAATTCATGTCCGACGTGGTGTGGATTGAGCATGTTGGAGCACGTGCCTTCGCCGCGATGGCTCCAAAGGCGCCATTCGAAGCGCTCGGAGACATTTACCGTTACTTTCACGCCGAGGAGCAGCGTCACGCCAATGCCGAACTTGCCTTGATGCGTCGCTGGGGCATGCTCGAGGAAGGCGAGAAACCGGTCCCGAACAAGAATATTCGGCTGGTCATCGAATGGCTGGACCGTTATGCGGAAGCCCTGCCCCTGACCGTCATCGGGGCCGCGATTCCGGCACTGGAGACTGCGCTCGATGGAGCGCTGCTGAAGTTTCTCCTCGATGAGGTTGACGACCCTGTGTGCGGGGAGGTGTTCAACAAGGTCAACAGCGACGAATCAAGGCATCTCGCGGTTGGCTTCCAGGTCTTGAATGACCTGGGCGCCAGCCCGATGCGAATCCACGCCATTCAAACTGCGGGTGCTCTTGTCGACCCGCGCATTCTCACCGGCGCGTTGCTGTATATCCCGCTCCTGACGCGCATGTTGATGAATCTCAACGCTATGGGTCTGTCCGAGGAGAAGTTATACAACGCAGTGACGCGGTATGCCAATGTCGGCGATCGCAGTGAGCATACGCGGAGGGTGCCCGGCTATCACATCTTGAAGGCGCACATGTCGTCGTCCATCAAGCGGTCCCAGCCTCTGCACTTCGTGTCTCAGCGCCTTGGCAATGCGATCGATGTTTTCCCTGTTCAGATTTTCGGTCGGCCGCCATCCTGGACGGACGAACTGACCTACGAACCGGTTGCCAAATGACAGGCACCACGACGACGTTGATCGTCGGCGCCGGGTTCGCAGGTATCGGTGCGGCGATCAGACTGCTTCAAGAGGGCACGGATGACTTCGTCATCCTGGAACGGTCAGATCGCGTCGGAGGCACCTGGCGAGACAATACTTATCCCGGTGCGGCCTGCGATATTCCCTCGCTTCTCTACTCCTACTCGTTCGAGCCGAATCCGGGCTGGACTCGTACCTACTCGGGGAGCGCTGAGATCCTCGAATATATCGACGATATGGTCGACAAGTACGATCTTGCCCGGTTCATCCAGTTTGATACCGACGTGACTGCCTTGGAATTCGATGAGAGTGCCGGCATCTGGATGGCCGACACGGCAGATGGAAAGCGGTATCACACCCGGTCAGTTGTGATGGCCAGTGGACCACTTGCCAACGCCAGCTTTCCCGATATTCGGGGTATTGACTCGTACGGTGGAAAAAAGATCCACAGCGCTCGATGGGACCATGGCTACGATCTCGGCGGTAAGAGGGTTGCAGTCATCGGGACAGGCGCGAGCGCGGTTCAGATCATTCCCGAGCTCGTAAAGTCGGCTGCCTCGGTCAAAGTCTTCCAGAGAACGCCCGGCTGGGTGTTGCCCAGGGTGAACTTCAGGCATCCGGCCTGGGCGCGTTCGACCTTCACACACCTGCCGGTGAGCGAACAAGCGCTCCGCGACGCGTGGTTTTGGGCCCACGAAGTGATGGCAGTGGGTATGGTCTGGAACACCGCCGCGACGTCCGCGATACAGCTGGCGGCCAAGGCTCATCTCCGTCGGCAGGTGAAAGACTCCTGGTTGAGACGTCAGTTGACGCCCCATTTCAGGCCTGGATGCAAGCGCATGCTCATGACCAGTGATTATTACCCTGCGCTACAGGCGGATAACTGCAAGCTGATCAGCTGGCCGATCGCCACATTGTCACCCAACGGTGTTCGGACCGCCGACGGTGTCGAGCACGAAGTGGACTGTATCGTATTTGCCACTGGCTTCGATGTGGCCAAACGTGGCACCCCGTTCCCGATTAGCGGCCTCGGCGGTCGGAAGCTCGGCGATGAATGGTCTCAGGGGACATTTGCCTTCAAGAGCGTGAGCGTGGCCGGGTATCCGAACTTATTCTTCACTTTCGGACCGAATTCCGGGCCAGGCCACAACTCGGCGCTCGTATATATGGAGGCTGCAATTGACTATATAGTCAAGGCGATCAAGCTCCTTCAGCAAAATGACATCGGCACTTTGGATGTGAGGGAGGATCGTCAGGACCGCTATCACTCCGAAATTCAGCGCCGCCTTCGACGAACGACTTGGAATTCGGGGTGCAGCAGTTGGTATTTGACCGAGGACGGCTACAACGGCACGATGTACCCAGGTTTCGCGACCCAGTTTATGAGAGAACTATCCCGCTTGGATCCTCATGATTACGTGATAACCCGGCGCGACGATATCGAGCTGACGCAATCACTCTGAATACAAGTTTGCAAGGCTGACCGTCAGAACGGTGAAATACAGGAATGGATCGCAAGTCCGACCGTAATTACGAGATAATTATCATAGGAGCTGGATTTTCCGGCATCGGGTCTGGCATTAGCTTGATGAAGGCGGGATTTACCGACTTCTTGATGGTTGATGACGCCGATGGCGTAGGTGGTACGTGGCACTGGAACACCTACCCGGGTATCGCTGTCGATATACCGTCGTTCAGTTATCAATTCTCATACGAAATGCGGCCCTCTTGGTCGCGCACGTACGCCCACGGCAATGAGCTCAAAGCCTATGCCGAGCGATGTGTTGAAAAGTATCGGCTCTGGGACCATATTCGTTTCAACACAACCATTACCGAGGCTTGTTTCGACGAGAACGCAACACGGTGGCATTTGACCAGTGCCAATGGTGAGGAGTTCACGGCACGCTTCGTGATAAATTGCTCCGGCGTTCTCAGTCGGCCAAAGTGGCCTGAAATCAAGGGGGTGCGAGATTTCGCCGGCGTTACGCTCCACACGGCTAGATGGGACAATGCCAAAGATCTCAGCGGGAAGAGGGTTGCAGTAATCGGTACCGGTGCATCGGCGGTGCAACTGATACCCGAAGTCGCAAAGAAAGCAGAGAGTCTGACGGTATTTCAGCGAACTCCAATTTATTGTCTGCCGAAGCCAGACTTCCCCATACCGACGTGGGGTGGAAGGCTTCTACATTTCCTGCCGGGGGCACAATTGGCGACCCGGACCGCCAGCCAGGCGTTCGTGGAAATCACTTTCCCAATCGCCGCTCACTTTCATACGGTGATACCGTTCGCCGATGTCATGGAGAGCGCCGCAAAGCGGTACATGCGGCGTGAGGTCCATGACCCGACGACGAGAGAACAACTCATTCCGCGCTACTCGTTGGGCTGTAAACGACCCAGCTTCCACAATTCCTATCTCGCAACGTACAACCGGTCCAACGTTTCGCTCGAGACGAGCGGCATAACCCATATCGACCATGCATCCGTCCATACTCGAGACGGCAAAGCTCATCCCATTGACGTCTTGATCCTGGCCACCGGCTTCAAAGTGATGGAGTCGGGCAACATGCCAACTTACGTATTGAAGGGACGCGGCGGGCTGGAGCAGGCTACATGGTGGGACGAGCATCGACTGCAGGCCTTCGAAGGGGTGAGCGTCCCGGGATTTCCGAATCATTTCAACATCTTCGGCCCGTACGGCTACAACGGTTCCTCGTACTTCACGCTCATCGAGGCGCAGAGTCGGCACATCGTCCGGTGTCTTCGTCGCGCGCGGGCGCTGGGTGCTAACTGCGTGGAGGTCAAGAAGGAGGCGAACGACCGTTATTTCGCCGAAGTGCTAAGGCGGCGTCACAGACAGGTTTTCTGGCAGCCGAGCTGTTCCAATGCCAACAGCTACTACTTCGACAGGCACGGTGACGTTCCACTCCGTCCATCAACGACTCTGGAGACCTATTGGCGGAGCCGCACCTTTCGCCTCTCGGACTACCGATTCGAGAATCGGCCCGAAGAGGTGTGTCCCCGGTGACCAGAATGGATGCCCCTGACTGGCAGCCCAGTCTTGCCAGTCATCTCGTCGCGATGTCCTCGCGAACCACGCTGCGGCCACTGGCGCAGCTGATGCCATCAAACGCCTACGGACTTGCGGTGATGGATCGCGTGCTTCGAACAGCGCTCGTAGCCTCACGGCCTCGGCGCGGCGTCACAGTGCGCAAGGTTGACACTGTATTCGCCGGAGGCCCGGTTCGTGGGGACTGGATCACCACGCCTGCCATTAATCCGCATGCCAACCCTTTGCTGTACATCCACGGCGGCGCCTATTCTATGTGCTCGCCGGAGACGCACCGCGGTCTTCTTGGTGAACTCGCCTCGGCGAGCGGGCGCCCCATCTTCGCAGTGAAGTATCGTCTTGCCCCGCGGTATCCCTATCCCGCAGCCGCGGACGATGCGCTGAATGCGTATCGCTGGCTTACCAGCGGAGGGTCCCCGGGTTCTTGTCAGCGCACCGTCGCGGTTGCCGGCGATTCAGCGGGCGGTCAGCTCACGATGGCCACGGCCTTGGGCGCACGTGCAGTTGGATTGCCGCTCCCTGATGCGATGCTGCTGATGTCTCCCGTCCTGGATCTCAGGTGCGAACTTGCCAGAGCGCGTGAAATTCGCCGCCGGGATCCTTTTGCCTCCGCTCAATCAGCGGCGCGCGCTCTTGACCTCTACGTAGGTGGCGCAGATCGCGGAGATCCGCGCCTCAGCGTGCTTGACGCGGACCTCACCTCGATGCCGCCGATCCTCATTCAGGTGGGCGGGAGAGAAATGTTGATCGATGACTCGCGCCGTCTCGCCGAGCGACTTCAATCAGCTGGATCCCACGTCGAGATCCAGGTATACCGGGGACAGATCCATGTATTCCAGGCTATGTTCCGGATTCTTCCCGAAGCCCGAGACGCGATTCATCGAGCGGGACGCTTCCTTGAAGCCTCGGAAGTCAGGTGAAAGTGTCCGAACAGGCAATGCTCCTACACCTACACCACCTCGACCGCCGCAGCGTGAAGTCAGTCGTCTCTGCCTCATGAGCAGCAACTTCGCGACGGCCTGTCGCGCATACGATCCGTCGATCGTGATCATCGGGGCCGGCTTCGCCGGGGTTGCGATGGCCCACCGGCTGAAGAAGGACGGGTTCACGAACTTCACGATCCTGGAAAAGGCTGCAGACATCGGGGGTGTTTGGCGTGACAACACCTATCCGGGAGCGGCCTGCGACGTGCCGTCAGCGTTGTACTCACTCTCGTACAAGCCCAATCCTCGTTGGTCACGGCGATATGCCGAGCAACCCGAGATACTCAAGTACCTCCAACAACTCGTGGAGAGTGGCGGACTGGCCGCGCATCTGCGTACCCAGACCGAAGTTGTCGCAATGACCTTCGATGACCAGCTAGGGCGTTGGACCCTGGTTACGAACTCGAACGAGACAATAACCTGCGATGTCGTCGTCTCGGCCGTGGGTCAGCTCTCCTTGCCCCACGTACCCGTTATTGCCGACGCAGACACCTTCCAGGGGCCGCGCTTTCATTCGGCGCGTTGGGACCGATCGGTTTCGCTTCGCGGCAAGCAAGTAGCCGTCATCGGCACAGGAGCTAGTGCCATCCAATTCGTGCCACACATCGCCCAGGAGGCGGAGCATGTCACGCTATATCAGCGCACGGCTCCGTGGATCTTGCCGAAGTGGGACAGCAGGTATGGAGTCCTTCACGACAGGGTGAGCGAGTTATTGCCGATGGCGCTGCGCCTCGAGCGTTTCGCGGTATGGCTAATTTTCGAGTTGCTCGCTGTGACGCTAGTCGACGCGAAGCCCCTCTCACGCGTCCTCGGTGCGATCGCGCGCCGCCACCTACATCGGCAGGTTGCTAGCCCATCTTTGCGCGAGCAATTGATGCCTTCGGACGCGCCAGGGTGCAAGCGAGTGCTGTTCTCGAATGATTACTATCCAGCAATCGCGAGTGATCGCGTGTCGTTGGTGCCGAAGGCTATCGCAGAGCTCTGCGACAACGGTGTCAAGACCGTGGATGGAGAGTTTCGTCCTGCAGATGTCGTGATCTACGGAACCGGGTTTCGCGCCACCGATTTTCTCGCCCCGATGTCCGTGCGCGGCTCTCGCGGAGTCTCCTTGGCCGAGGTGTGGAAGACCCAGGCGTACGCATATCTGGGCATCACTGTCCCCATGTTCCCGAACCTGTTCCTGCTTTATGGTCCCAACACGAATGTGGGCTCGGGGTCGATCCTCTACATGATCGAGTCACAAGTCCGTCACATCGCAACGCTCATCAAAGCCGTGGCTGCTCATCCGGGTCATGCGATCGATGTCAGGACGGAGAGCGCGCAACGCTACAACACGCGCTTGAGAAGGCGACTACGGAGGTCGGTGTGGGCGCTGTGTGCGAGCTGGTATCGAACCTCGAGCGGGGAAATCCCGACGAACTGGCCGGGGCCTACCTTGGTTTATCGACTCCTTACCCGGAAGCCGCACAGCGGCGATTACGTCTTGAGAAACGTCGGGCGTCTAAAGGTCGGAGACCCTGCAGAACCGAGCCTGGCCGACTAAGGGCACGAGACGCGCACTTAACCGCTAGGCCAATAATGTCTAGATATTGACATCAATGGCATCTTTGTAAAGACTGGTGGACGCCGTCAAAGCGGCCCAGCGTCCAGGAGGAACCATGACGAATCACCTTCTCGCACCTGCGCACCACGTGAAGGAGCGGTTGTCCTCTGTGATCATGGTCCCCGCGCCTCACGCCGTCGACGACAGATGGCGTCGATGGAGCCGGGACTGGCCGGTTCGTGAACTGGCACCGGCACCCGCGGGCAGTGGATTGAAAGCCGTCCGGGGGGATGCCGGACTGCCCTTCGTAGGTCACACGCTCGACTACATCCGATTCGGCTCGGATTTCAGTCGAGAGCGCTACGACCGTCTGGGTTCGGTGTCGTGGATGGGCGCGTTCGGCACCAAGATGGTGGTCATCGCCGGCCCTGACGCCACTCGAGAGGCGTTCACGAGCGAAGCGAAAGCATTCTCTCAGGATGGCTGGTCCTTCCTGATCGACGCCTTCTTCCATCGCGGTTTGATGCTCATGAGCTTCGACGAGCACTTGATGCACCGGCGCATCATGCAGGAGGCGTTTACGCGTCCGCGCCTGACCGGATACGTCGAACAGGTAACGCCATGCGTTCGCTCGGCAGTGCCTGCGTGGCCGGTGGGCCCGTCGGTTCGAATCTACCCACTGTTGAAGGAACTCACCCTCGACATCGCTACCGACGTCTTCATGGGCGGCCGCGGCAAGGACGAGAGCGATGCTGTCAACAAGGCGTTCGTCGCTACGGTCCGGGCGGCGAGTTCCCTTGTGCGTGCTCCGCTTCCGGGAACCAGATTCCGCGCTGGTGTGCAAGGGCGGCGCGTTTTGGAGGACTACTTCTTCCGGCATCTGCCGGCCGCGCGAGCCGGTGAAACGGAGGATCTGTTCGCTGCTCTCTGTCAAGCCACGACCGAAGACGGGGAGCGGTTTTCCGACGAGGATGTGGTGAATCACATGATCTTCTTGATGATGGCGGCCCACGACACCTCGACGATCACCACCACAGCGGTCACCTATTTCCTTGCCAAGTATCCGCAGTGGCAGGAGGCTGCGGCTGCGGAAGCCGCGGCCATCGGTGACGGGTTGCCGGACATCGAGGCCCTGGAGAAGATGACGGTCATCGACCTCGTGATCAAGGAAGCGCTCAGACTGCTTGCACCTGTTCCGCTGGTGATGCGCAAGACGGTTCGAGATGTCGCCATCGATGGATATCACATCCCCTCGAACACGTTATGCGCTATAACGCCTGCCGTGAATCACTTCGATCGAACGATCTGGAGTGATCCGGAGCGGTTCGATCCCTCACGTTTCGACGAGCCTCGGCGCGAAGACCAACACCACCGATTCGCCTGGGTTCCGTTCGGAGGTGGAGCGCACAAGTGCATCGGCATGCAATTCGGGACGCTCGAAGTCAAAGCAATCCTGCACAGGATGCTGCGTTCGTTCACTTGGAAGGTTCCGGAGAACTATCACGTCCGATGGGACAACACCTCGCTGCCCATTCCGGTGGACGGACTTCCGTTGGAGATGAAGCGCCGATGACCGTCGACCACAGCCCCTACCTCGAACCCACGGAGTTTCTTGACTGGCAACAAGATTCGGTACGTGACTTCGTGTCATCGGCGATCCGTGGTGCCTGCGGCGACACCGAGAAGGCCATCGCCATCTTCACCGCGGTCCGTGACTCCATTTGGTACGACCCCTACACGGTGACCGACAACCCGCACGCGTATCGCGCCAGCACCGTCGCGACCGCAGAACGGGCCTACTGCGTCCCGAAGGCCGTGCTCTTGACTGCAGCGTGCCGAGCGGCGGGAATCCCGGCGCGGCTGGGGTTCGCCGACGTCCGAAACCACCTCCAGACCAAGGCATTGCGCGAGCGGATGGGTGGTAGCGACGTTTTCGTCTACCACGGCTACAGTCTCATGTTCCTCAACGGTGCGTGGGTAAAGGCCACCCCGGCGTTCAATCGCGAGCTGTGCGCACGCTTCGGTGTCTCGCCGATCGAATTCGACGGCCGTAGCGACGCGCTACTCCATGGTTTCACCGCTGACGGCACCCAGCACATGGAGTATCTGCGCGACCGGGGAGCCTACGACGATCTACCCCTAGCAGACATCCTGCAAGCACTGAGAACGCATTACGGCACATTCATCGATCAGCCGAACAGCCGTCCCGACCTCTTCGCCTGAAAGGGCACTACACGATGCAAAGCACAATGCAAAATGTTCCGCTCACGGTGTCGGCGATCGTCCAGCATGCGGCAGCCATACACGGTGACAGCGAGGTCGTCACTCCGACCGGAAATGGATATCGGAGAACGCCTTACCGCATTGTGCTGGCGCGAGTGGCTCGCCTTGCCAATGCGCTGCGCAGTCTTGGCGTCACGGCAGACCAACGCGTGGCCACCTTCCAGTGGAGCAACCAGGAACATCTGGAGGCCTACTGTGCGATTCCCTCCATGGGCGCGGTCCTGCACACGCTCAACATTCGTTTGGCCCCAGAGCAACTGGCGTACATCGCCAATCACGCGAGCGATCAGATCGTCCTAGTCGACGCTTCGGTTGCCCCGTTGTTGGCGCGCGCGCTCCCAGCGATGGCGTCGGTGCACACCGTCATCGTCACCGGAGAGGGCGACCTTGCCCCGCTCCAGGGATGCGGGAAGACCGTTCTGCGTTACGAGGAAGTGCTTGCCGGCCAAGAAGAATCATTTGACTGGCCTGAGCTCGACGAGCTGTCCGCCGCGGCCATGTGTTATACGAGCGGTACCACCGGAGATCCCAAAGGCGTCGTCTACAGCCACCGTTCGACGTACCTTCACTCCCTGACCGCCTGCACAGCTAACGCTTTGTCAGTCAGCGAGGCCGACCGTGTGCTGGCCATCGTCCCAATGTTTCACGCCAATGCGTGGGGGCTTATTTACGCAGCGTTGATGTCCGGTGCGGATCTGGTACTGCCTGACCGGTATCTCCAAGCCGAACCGTTGGTGTCGATCATCGAAGACACCAGACCGACCTTGGCCGGTGCAGTGCCGACGATCTGGAACGATGTCGACCGATATCTGGATTCGCACCCTGAGCGGGACATTTCTTCGTTACGGCTGGTCGCGTGCGGGGGGTCTGCTGTTCCGCTTTCGTTGATGCGGGCATTCGAAGAGAAGTACGACGTGCCCATTGTGCAGGCCTGGGGTATGACCGAAACCTCTCCGTTGGCGACCGTTGCACGTCCGGCTCACAGAGCCGACGCGACGCGGCGCTGGGAGCTGCGCGCATCCCAGGGCCGACCGATCTGCGGTGTCGAAATCCGGTTGCGGGACGACGACGGGAAAGACGTGCCGTGGGACGGGCAATCAGTTGGGGAGATCCAGGCGCGCGGTCCCTGGATCACCGGGTCCTATTTCGGAAACAACGATACGGAGAAGTTCGACGAAGGATGGCTGCGTACCGGTGATGTGGGCAAGATCGACGCCGAGGGCTATCTGACACTGACCGACCGCTCGAAAGACGTCATCAAGTCAGGTGGCGAATGGATCTCCTCGGTGGAGCTGGAAAACACGCTGATCGGCCACCCTGCCGTGTACGAAGCGGCGGTAGTCGGCGTCGCGGACGATAAATGGCAGGAAAGGCCGTTGGCGCTTGTCGTCGTCCACCCCGGAACCGACGTTGACATTGACCAACTCCGATCGTTCCTTGCGGACAAAGTCGCCAAATGGTGGATTCCCGAGCGATGGAGCTTCGTGTCCGATATTCCGAGGACGAGCGTCGGAAAGTACGACAAAAAGGTCATCCGTGCGCGCCACTCTGCCGGCGAATACCTCATCGAAATCGAAACGTCATAACGTCAAATCCCTGGAATTCCAACAGTCGGAAGGTAATCATGTCCTCACCAATCTCTCCCTGGATGAATGCCGAATTACTCGAGCTTCGTGACCTCGCTGCGAAGTTCTTCTCGGCCGAATTGGCGCCGCATGCGAACCGCTTTGCAGACCAGCACCACGTCGACCGAGAACTGTGGAACCGAGCAGGCGAGCTGGGCCTGCTCTGCATGTCTATACCTGAGGAATACGGCGGAGGCGGTGGCACTTTCGCGCACGAAGCGGTCGTGCTTGAAGAGCAGGCCCGCATAGGTGACAGCTCATGGGGCGCGGGACTGCACAGCGGAATCGTCGCCCACTACATCCTGCAGTACGCGACTGAAGAGCTGCGCGCGCAGTGGCTTCCCAAGATGGCGTCCGGTGAAATGATCGGGGCGATCGCCATGACAGAACCGGGGACCGGGTCCGATCTGCAGAGCGTCAAGACAAAAGCCCTCCTGGACGGTGACGAGTACGTGATCACCGGCTCCAAGACTTTCATCACCAACGGCCAACAGGCCGACCTCATCATCGTTGTTGCCAAGACAGATCCGAGCCAGGGCGCTGCGGGCATCTCTTTGATCGTTGTCGAGGCTGACCGGGCGGGATTCCGGCGCGGCAAGGTTCTCGACAAAATCGGCCAGCGCGGCCAGGACACCTCCGAGTTGTTCTTCGATGAAGTGAGAGTTCCGCGCTCGCATCTACTGGGCCAGTCTGAGGGACAGGGCTTCATTCAGCTGATGACGCAGCTGCCACAAGAGCGACTCATCGTCGCGGTGGGGGCTGTCGCAGCGATGGAACTTGCCCTGGAGCAGACGCTCAAGTACACGCGTGAGCGGGAGGCGTTCGGTCGGCCTGTCTTTGGCTTTCAGAACACCAAGTTCACGCTGGCTGAAGCCGCGACAGAAACGCGCATCGCACGAGTGTTCCTCGACTACTGCATCGACCTGCACCTTGCGGGTCAACTCGACGTGCAGACCGTCGCCATGGCGAAGTGGTGGACCACTGAGCGAGCGATGAAGGTACTCGATGACTGTATGCAGCTTCACGGCGGATATGGCTACATGACCGAGTACCCCATCTCGAGGTTGTGGGTGGATCAGCGCGTGCAAAAAATCTATGCCGGCACGAACGAGGTGATGAAGGAAATCATCTCGCGTTCCCTATGACTCAGAGGAGTTGCCGCCCGCACGTTAGTCATCTAGAGGAGGAGGACTGATGGCATCGATGGTGGTGCCGTATCGCCACGACATGGGCGGCCACTGCGGATCGGGGGCTCTTCGGGATTTGACCGAATGGGCCGGGATCCGTTGGGGTGATGACACCCCGGACGAAGGCATCGTGTTTGCTCTCGGCGGGGCCCTCGACTTCTCGTATGTTCGCTCGGCCCACCTACGTCCACCGATCTACCTCGTTGGACGCAGCGCGGACCTCGAAGACGAATACTTGACCCGGTTGGGCGCGCGCTTCGAGTGTCGTTCGACAGACGACCCCGATCTCGGGTGGAAATGGGTGACCGAACAGATCGATGCCGGTACGCCGGTCATGGTGTGGACTGACATCGCCGAATTGCCCTATCTGAGAACGCGTCTGAGTATGAGCCGGCACGATGTCGTGATCGTAGGGTACGACGACGACGAGGAACTCGCCTTCGTGGTCGATAACGATCGCGATACACCTCAAGCCGTGCCTTACGAGAATCTACGGAAGGCGCGGGCATCGACGGGATTTCCCGTCCCCACGCGGCACACCACCTACGTAGTCGAGTGGCCCGGCGCGGCACCAGATCTCGGCAATGCTGCCCGGTCGGCCTTCCGTAGGTCCGCGGACGCGATGCAGGGTTCGTGTGTGAGCGCGCCGATCACCGAGGACTCCGATTGTGAAATTCAGGTGCGTGGGCTACCAGGGGTATCGACTTTTGTGGAGGATCTCAAGCGGTGGCCGAAGATCTTTGACGACGACACCCTCGACGGAGCCTTGTTTGCGCTGAGCGCCTTCATCGAAAAAGCCGGAACCGGAGGCGGTCTGTTCCGAGATCTGCAAGCACGTGGATGTCGGCGCGTCGCTGAAGAGTTGAGTTTCGAACCTGCGTTTAAAGCAGCGGAGGCTGCAAAGACCGCATCTGAGTTGTGGACCGCGGTTGCGCACGCCGCTTATGACCGCGGTGCAGATCCGCACCGAAGAGCGAGCGGCGCCGCGTCCGTGGCTGCGCAATTGCCGACAGCCGAACGTCGACTCGCGGAGGCGCTGAGGGAGGCAGGAGATCTACTCCTATGAGTTCTGATTGCTTCGGAGCAAGCCGAACTGGTTGCGACCCAGCAGATTTATTTGAGCGCTTTGAATTGTGTCATAGGAAGGGAGAATCACGATGGCTGTCTTCGCTGATGCGGAAGAGGTTTACCGCTACCTCGCCGGCATCTTTCGACGAGGTTTGGAGAACGAAGACCTTGCGAACAGACTTGCCGGGTCCGGGGTGGTGTTACGGATCCACTACACCGATCCGGATGCGGTAGTAACCGTGGATATGCCGGAGAAGGTCGTAGAGACCGGCGCGGACAGTGGCGTTACACCGAATGTCGAATTGTTCATGTCCGCGGATACCGGCAACAGGTTCTGGTTGGGGAAGGTGAACTTGACCATGGCGATGGCGAAAGGAACTGTACGAGCGAAAGGTCCTGTCACCAAACTGATCAAGCTCATACCGCAGGCAAAGAACCTCTTTCCGGAATACCGGGCAATCCTTGAGGCCGACAAGCGTCACGACCTGCTCAATGTGTGATGTCGGTGCGGTACCGCGCCCGGGCCCGGGTGAGCGGCGCGGGCCTCTGGGCGATGTGCCCGGAGATCATCCAGGACAGTTCGCGCGACCACCGTGCGCGGTCGGGATAACTACTCGAGAAGCGTAATTCGATAGAAGGGACTTCAACATGAAGACACGTGCGGCTGTTTTGTGGGGCTTGGAGCAGAAGTGGGAGGTCGAAGAAGTCGATTTGGATCCGCCAGGTCCCGGGGAGGTCCTCGTGCGGCTGGCGGCCACCGGCTTGTGCCATTCCGACGAACATCTGGTGACCGGCGACCTCCCGATCCCATTGCCGGTAGTGGGGGGTCATGAGGGTGCTGGCACAGTCGTGGAGTGCGGCGAAGGGGTTGAGGAACTGTCCGAAGGTGATTCTGTCATCTTGACCTTCCTTCCCTCGTGTGGGCGCTGCTCGTACTGCGCGCGCGGCATGGGCAATCTCTGTGAGTTGGGAGCGGCGCTCATGATGGGACCGCAGATCGACGGCACCTATCGCTTTCACGCACGAGGCGAGGACGTCGGGCAGATGTGTTTGCTCGGGACGTTTTCCGAGTACACAGTGGTGCCGCAGGCGTCCGTGGTCAAGATTGACGGCGGAATCCCCCTGGATCGGGCAGCCTTGATCGGTTGCGGCGTCACGACCGGTTACGGATCTGCGGTGCGGACTGGGGAGGTGCGCGCCGGGGACACCGTCGTGGTAGTGGGAGCGGGCGGAATCGGAATGAATGCGATTCAGGGCGCGCGAATCGCGGGAGCGCTGGCGATTGTGGCGGTCGATCCGGTGAAGTTCAAGCGAGAGCAAGCGAGCGGGTTCGGTGCGACGCACACCGCGGCCTCGATGGATGAAGCTTGGTCGCTGGTCAGCGATATGACGCTGGGCAAGCTGGCTGATGTCTGCATCCTCACCACCGATGTGGCTGAGGCCTCCTACACCGCGGAAGCGCTGGCCTTGGTCGGAAAGCGCGGGCGCGTCGTGGTCACGGCCATCGGGCACCCCGACGACTCATCGATCTCAGGATCACTGCTTGAAATGACGCTTTACGAGAAGCAGATTCGTGGCGCTTTGTATGGCTCATCCAATGCGCCGCACGATATTCCGCGACTGGTCGAGCTGTACTCCGCTGGGTTGTTGAAGCTCGATGAGTTGGTCACCCGCGAATACTCCCTCGACCAAATTAATGAGGGCTACCAGGATATGCGTTCAGGAAAAAATATCCGAGGGCTGGTCCGGTTCTGAAGAGCATCATGCCCACTGCTGGTCTCCATGTCCTTGCGTTGCTGCAGATCATGCGGCCGGGCCCCTTGGGTGGTTGGCGTCGGGTCCTTCTTTCCCGTCGTGAGGACGGCAAGCATCAGACACCTCATCGATCATCTATCACATTCTCTGGGAGGCTGAGATGACGGACGCTGGCACGACCACGGCAAGCAGGGATGGGGCTGCTCGTTTCGCTATCGCCCCGGAGGTGTGGACCACGCCGGAGCGACGAGCGCTGAGCCAAATGGCGCGGTCTTTCTCGGAACGTGAAATCGCGCCGAAGCTAGCGGAATGGGAGCACGTGGGTGAGATTCCGCGCGACCTGCATCTCAATGCTGCCGAGGTGGGGCTTCTCAGAATCGGGTTCCCGGAAGAAGTCGGCGGCAGCGGCGGCAATGCGATTGACTCTGCACTGGTCACTGAGGCCATCCTGGCCGCAGGCGGGTCCACTGGCGTCTGCGCCGCCTTGTTCACCCATGGCATTGCCCTTCCCCACATTGCCGCCAATGGCTCCGACGCCCTGATTCAACGATATGTCCGTCCTACGCTCGCAGGAAAGATGATCGGCTCGCTGGGCGTTACCGAGCCTGGGGCAGGCTCAGATGTCGCGAATCTGCGCACACGCGCGGTGCGCGAGGGGGACACCTACGTGGTCAACGGAGCAAAGACGTTCATCACCAGCGGAGTTCGAGCGGACTTCGTTACTACGGCGGTACGCACCGGCGGACCGGGTTACGGTGGAGTTTCATTGCTTGTGATCGACAAGAATTCGCCTGGATTCGAAGTGTCCCGCCGGTTAGACAAGATGGGGTGGCGATGTAGCGACACCGCCGAGTTGTCTTTCGTCGACGTTCGCGTACCGGCTGACAACCTGGTGGGGGCAGAGAACAGTGGGTTTTTGCAGATCATGCAGCAATTTCAGGCTGAACGGCTCGGCATCGCCGTCCAGGCGTACGCGACGGCGGGTCGGGCTCTCGACCTTGCCAAGAGTTGGGCGCGGGAACGTGAAACGTTCGGTAGACCCTTGACGGGGCGCCAGGTCATTCGCCATAAGCTCGCGGAGATGGCTCGACAGGTCGACGTGGCGTGCACCTATACCCGTGCGGTCATGCAGAGGTGGCTAGCGGGGGAGGATGTCGTTGCCGAGGTGTCGATGGCCAAGAACACCGCTGTGTATGCGTGCGACTACGTGGTCAATGAGGCGGTTCAGATCTTTGGTGGGATGGGCTACATGCGTGAGTCTGAGATCGAGAGACACTACCGAGACTGCCGGATTCTCGGAATAGGCGGCGGCACCAACGAAATCATGAATGAGATCATTGCCAAACGTATCGGACTCTAGTTCTTGATACCAGTAAAGAAAGTTCTCACATCGCAGGTCAACGACGGTCAGGCGGCTGTTGGTCCAGCCTGCCGCTCGCGGCGTCTCGATGCGGCGAGGAGCGAGGGCAGCTGCGCTTCGTCGTGATGCCAGAGCTGTGGTGGCCTGCGACTTAGTTCCGGCGCCGGTCGTGGGTGCATGTGTGCGTGGCGGCGGACGGAGGGCGAAGCGCAGGGAGCGGCGCGGACGGGAGCGCCAGCGTACGGGAGCAGAGCGAGCGTAGCGAAGCCTGCAGGTAGCCGCCGTTCCTCGCAGATCCTGGCCTCCAGGATCTACGTCATAAGCTGCGAGGGGGCTGCGTCATGGTGCTGTGGCTCGTAAGCTGGCGGCTGTGAGCGGGGTTCTGACGCAGCGTGCACGGCGCGAGACCGAGACGCGGCTGGCTGAGCAGCCGCGGCGGTTGGCGCATGTCCGGGGCGTCGCGGCGACTGCCGAGCGGTTGAGTCGGCGTTTCGATCCCCAGACAGCGGACTGTCTGGTCGCAGCGGCGTGGCTGCACGATATCGGTTACGCATCGTCGTTGCGCCGGACCGGGTTTCATCCGCTCGATGGAGCGGAGTACGTGCGAGCGGCCGGCTTCGGGGAGCTGGCCGCCTCCTTGGTGGCCTTTCATACCGGAGCGCACGCGGAGGCTGCCGAGCGGGGCTTGTCAGGCTTATCCGCGTTCAGTGATCCGCCCAGCGATTTCCTTGATGTGCTGACTTTTTGCGATCTGACGACCGGACCTGACGGGGCGCCGATATCACCGCGCGATCGGTTACGCGACGTGCTGTCGCGTTATGGATCCGAGGACCCGGTGCACCGGGCGGTCGACGCGGGCCGCGACGAATTGTTGGCGGCGGTCCGGCGAGTACGCGACTGGCTGTAGCCCAGCGGTCAGCCGAGGTAGGGGCTGTCGCGGCGTTGCAGGTAGTGCTCGACGCGCAGTCGCATCGACGGATGCATATCCAGGCCAGCGATGTCGTCGGGGGCAGTCCAGGCGATGTCGGTGCTTTCGTGGTCGATGGCGAGGGTCCCGCCGAGCACCGTGGTGGCGAACAGTAGCGAGAATTGTTGGCGCACTTCGCCATCGGTGAACGCGACCACGTGGTGGGGGTTGGTGTAGACACCGACCAGACCCGTGACTTCGACGTCGAGCCCGGTTTCTTCTTTGACTTCCCGCACGGCGGTGTCGGCGATGGTTTCGCCGATGTCGTGTCCGCCGCCGGGTAACGCCCACAGGGTGTTGTCGCGGCGTTTGATCAGCAGAATACGACCTTGTTCGTCGGTGACGATGGCCGAGGCGGACGGAACGACACTGTTGGGCGCCGGGGCGTTGGGGTCATTGTAGTAGTCGGTGCGCATCGGGGGTCAGCCTTTCGCGGTCAGCGGTCTGGCGCGGTTCCAGACCTGGGTGAAAGCGTCTTCGAGGGTGGTCCAGAGCCTTGGCTCATGGTGACGTGACAGAACCAGCACAGGGTTGTTGCGCCCGGGTGAGCCGTAGATGTGGAAGTTGACAATCATGGCGTCATCGACCCGAAAGATCGACGTGTAGAGCGCGGTGTCGTGGGTGCGAATGTCCAGCCCCGGGGTACAAGCGTGAGGGGCGAGCAACTCCACCGACGTGCGGCAGCGGGCGATGACAGCCTCGCCGATCCCTTCCTCCTCACCGCGCAAGATCGTGGTCGCAGTGTCGGGATCCCCGACGAGAAACCGCACCGACACACCGCGGGCGGCGGCGGCGAGCAGGGTGTCGAGGAATCCGTCGAGGGTGTCGAACAGGAACGTGGCCGCGAGCACGAGGATGTCGATGCCGGTGGTGGCGTCGGCGAAATGCTGCTGCCACGTCGTGATCGGCAGCTGAGTACGGCTGGCATACAGGGTCGCGGTGAATGGCCCACCCGCAGACGCTGTTGTCACTGCACGGGGGGTAGCGGCCGGGTACTGCTTGGGCCACAGGTCATGCGGAGTGCAGTCGAGCACCTCGCTGGCGCTGCGGGCGTTGTGTTCGCGAATTCTGTAGTCGCTATCGGCCAGCCAGCGTCGCACCGACTTGATATCGACACCCACCGCGGTGGCGAACCGCTGCGAGGACAGACCTTTGGCCTGTAGCCGCTGCGCGAGGCGATCGTTGGGAGTGATGGCGGCCTCGGTGCCGTCCTGCTCGTCCATCGTGTCAGCGCACATCTTCCCGTGTCGTCCGTATCCATCCTTCAGCGCGTGGTGTCTAGTTTGCCATGCGATTGCCGCCACCCTGCGGCGATAGTGTCGGTGTGATGTCCGTGGGTATGTCCGGCCGTGTCCGAAATGCCCGTGGATGTGTCGGAAATGTCGGCACATGTCTCTCGCAACGTCCGTGATGTCCACGTGAACTGAATCCAGCGCCGGACCGGCGTCAACATCTCACGAAAGGACTAGTAGGACAATGCGTTTGAGAATCGATACGTCTGGAACTCGTTTTATCGTCACCCGCGCTCCGGAGCCACGGCTGAACTTCGAAACCGGCGCCCCGAAAGTCGACACCGCCACCGGGATGCCGATGTACGCCACCCAGGTCCTCGCGCTGGATGACTCCGGCGGCGAAGTACTCAATGTCACCGTGGCAGGAGACCCCAAAGTTACAGTCACGCAGTCTATTTCGGTGGTTGGTCTGGTGGCCATCCCGTGGGCCCAAGGTGATCGCAGCGGGGTGGCGTTCCGCGCTGATGCCCTCACCCCCGCCACCGCCAGTGGTGCTGCGCCGAGTGAGCAGACACGCCCGCAGAAGTAACCCCAAGCGGGTGTGGGGTGCGGTGAACCGATCACCGCACCCCGCCACCCCGGGCATTGCTGTTGACCACACGCTCACGGAGGGCATCTCTCATGACATCGAACAATAAGAACACCACCAACAGTGGATCAGGCGATGACGACTGGTTCGGAGAACTGGTCATGTCGCTGTTCACCGCAGCCGGGTATGTGCTCTGGTGGGCGGTGCTGTTCCCGGCGATCAACGTGCCCATCATCGCCAGCCTCGTGCTTGCCATCAGCCACGGCCCACGCGTGGGCCTGATCTGCGCGATCGTGTGCAGTGCCGGGTATGCGGGCTGGGCCTGGCTCCAACCGGGGTCATTTCGCGCCTGGGTGACCGAACCGGTACGGCGGCGCTGGCTCACGTGGTCGCGCTACACCCGCACCTGGGAATCGACCTGCACCTTGCACGGCCTGACGGCCACACTCGGCGGCCGCACCCTCACTCCCACCCTGCGCACGGTGACAATCGGTAAAACCACCGATGTGCTGGCGGTGCGCATCGTCACCGGCCAGTCCGTGGCAGATTGGCATAAACAGTCCGACGCGCTGGCCGCCGCGTGGCGCGCCGACCGCATCAGCATCACCGCCACCTCGCCTGGCGAACTGCGCATCACTTTAATGCGGGCAGACGTGCTCGCTGAACCGATCGTCCTGCCCATGCCCGCCCCGGCAACCCCGGTGGACCTGGCGCTGGTGCGGGTCGGGATCACCGAAACGCGGCATTGGTGGCAAGTGCCGCTGCTCGGTCACCATGTGCTGATCGCCGGGGCAACCGGCGCAGGTAAAGGCTCAGTGCTGTGGTCGTTGATCGCCGGCATCGCCCCCGCGGTGAAGACCGGACTGGTGCGGTTATGTGTCATCGACCCCAAAGGTGGCATGGAACTCGGTGCCGGAGCACCCCTGTTCACCGTGTTCACCCACGACGCCACCGACACCACCCTGGAGCTGCTACGCCAGCTCGTCACGGTGATGCACGCCCGGGCGAATCGTCTGCGCGGCCACACCCGACTACACACTCCCACGACGTCGGAGCCGTTGTTCGTGGTAGTGATCGATGAAATCGCAGCACTGAGTGCGTATGTGACCGACCGCAAGGTCCGCACCGAAATCGAACAACTCCTGGGCCTCCTGCTCTCGCAAGGCCGCGCAGTCGGCATCAGCGTCGTCGCCGCGGTGCAAGACCCCGCCAAAGACACCCTGCCGTTAAGGCAGCTGTTCACGGTGCGGATCGGGTTGCGCCTGACTGAAGCCACCCAAACCACTATGGTCCTGGGACAGGGAGCACGCGATGCCGGCGCCGAATGTGACCGCATCCCCGACGCGACACCGGGTGTTGGCTACATGATGGTTGACGGCACCGCCTACGCCCAGCGGGTGCGGGCCTTCCACGTCACCGACCACGACATCACCGCGCTGGCCACTCGGTTCCGCCGACCCCCGAGCCGACCGAACAAGACCCACCATCCACACAACACCGATACCGGGCACACCGTGGGTGAGGGCAGCGGTGAATAGCTCCATGACATCGGCGCAGCTTGCCCTGCCGGGTGTTCCGGATACAGTTGATACCACCCGAGTGGTCGAGCAGATGGTGCGCCGGGCCGCGTCGATGGGATACCAATCCTGGTGGCGACGAGCAGAATCCGTCGGATTCTGCGCTCACCCCATCCAGCTGATCGGTACCGATGAGTACGGGCGTCAGCGGGTGGTGTGGACGCGGTGCAACAACCGTCGCGCCCACATTTGCCCGTCGTGTTCAGATCTCTACGCCCGCGACACCTGGCAACTCGTGCACGCCGGCGCTGCGGGAGGCCACCACGGCATGCCCACCGCGGTGGGCGATCATCCGCAAGTTTTCCTCACCCTGACTGCCCCCAGCTTCGGGGCCGTCCACACCGCCACGACGTCGGGGGACAAGAAAGCGCAGGTATGCCGAGACCAGCACCGGATCGGCGGCTACCGCCGCTGCCCGCATGGAAAACAATTGTGGTGCAGCATGTCCCATGATCATGGCGACGAGCGGGTCGGTCAGCCGCTCTGTCCGGAGTGCTACGACTATGCCGGGCATGTCCTGTTCGCCTGGCATCTTCCCGAACTGTGGCGACGCTTCACCATCACCATGCGGCGCACCCTCCGCAAAGAACTGAAAGCCACCGGTGTGGATCCGGATGCGGTGCGGGTGAGCTTCATCAAAATCGTCGAACTGCAAGCCCGCGCCATCCCACACATCCACGCCCTGATCCGCCTGGACCCCCAAGACGACCCCGATCAGACCGATTGGGAATCACCCATCGGTGCAGTCGAACTCGCCACCATCATCCAACACGCCGCCCGCACCGTCACGCTCACCATCGACGATCCGACCGCTGATACCGATGCGCGGACGATGCGTTTCGGCACACAGATCGACACCCAACCCCTCGCCGCATCCGCAAAACCAGTGAAAAGTGCTCCACCAGAACCAGAACCAGAACCAGGGTCAGGCTCAGGACGGTCCATGTCTGGCCGGCTGGTGGCACGCTATCTCGCCAAGTATGTCACCAAATCCTTGGTAGACCTCGGAATCAGCGCGCGCCGCCTATCTACGGAAGCCATACCCGACCTGGACGTGTCAGAGCATGTGCGGACCATCCTGACCACCATCAGCGATCTCGCGGACAAAGGACTGTCCGGCATCGGGCGGTGGTTGCACACCCTCGGATTCCGCGGCCACATCACCAGCAAATCCCGCCGTTATTCCACTACCATGACCGTGCTGCGCGAACAGCGCGCCATTTGGACGCGTGAAGAACGCTTGAAAAGCACTGCATACCAATACGATCCCAACTGTGACTTCGCCGGTCGCGATGATCTGGTGGCGTGGGAGTTCGAACGTGCCGGCCTCGGCAGCCTCGGCGATCGCAGTCTCGTCTATTCCGCGGCCCTCCAACGCATCCACTCCCGCCTCATCGGACTGGTAGAAGCACGTCGCCAAGCCCACAACGAACAATGGGATCCGCTAGGGGCAAGCGATGGCTGAAAGA
Source organism: Mycobacterium sp. G7A2 (assembly GCF_041902445.1). Lineage (NCBI taxonomy): Bacteria > Bacillati > Actinomycetota > Actinomycetes > Mycobacteriales > Mycobacteriaceae > Mycobacterium > Mycobacterium sp. G7A2. The sequence continues at coordinate 2,617,156 of NZ_CP169251.1, forward strand.
TGCCCGACTACGACACATGCTCGCTCCGAGTGTGACGTTCGAGTCGATGCTCCGAACATGTCAGAGGGAGGTGTTGAAATTGACCTGCCGAACCGGTATCGGCTCCCGCGCGAGGCCAACCGCGCGCTGGTAAACGTCATACTGGCTATGCGGGACCGGACGCCTAGATCAGGGAGGGGAGTGGCATGAGCCTCAGGTTCGCCTTCTATGGCCGAGTGAGTACCGAGGACGCCCAAGATCCGGAGGCGAGCCGCAGCTGGCAGAAACGTCGTGCCATCGATCTGATCAGTCCGCATGGCGGCGTCCTCGCCGCCGACTACTTCGATATAGGCCAGAGCCGGTCGCTTCCCTGGAAACGCAGGCCGGAGGCTTCACGTCTGCTCGCAGATGTCACTTCTCGTGGCCGTGGCTTCGATGCCGTCGTGATCGGGGAACCTGCTCGCGCGTTCTACGGACCGCAATTTGCGCTCACCTTCCCGGTGCTCACGCACTACGGGGTCGGCCTATGGGTGCCTGAAGTTGGCGGAGCGGTTGATCCCGGATCCGAGGCACACGACCTCGTGATGACGCTCTTTGGCGGAATGAGCAAGGGAGAACGTGCGCGAATCCAGATGCGCGTGCGTACCGCGATGTCGGCACTCGCGCAGGACACAACCAGATACCTCGGCGGTCGCCCACCGTACGGTTATCAACTCGTCGATGCCGGCCCGCACCCAAACCCCGCCAAGGCAAGTCTTGGGCAGCGTCTTCACCGCCTGGAGCCTGACCCCGAGACCGCCCCGACCGTCGAGCGGATCTATCGCATGTATGCCGATGGTGCTGGCTTGCGCTTCATCGCACAGCAGCTCACCGACGATGGAGTGCCATCACCGAGCCAATACGACCCGGCACGGAACCGGCATCGTGACCCACGTGGATGGTCCCATTCGGCGATCCGCGCCATTCTCGACAACCCTGCGTACCGCGGTATCCGTGTCTGGGGCAAGCAGGAGAAGTATGAGGTCCTTTTGAACCCCGATGATGTCGCCGCGGGATATGAGACTCGCATGCGGTGGCGCGATCGGGCCGACTGGATCGCACCCGATCGACGCACGCACGAAGAGCTGATCCCTGATGAGCTGGCGCAGGCTGTTCGTCTCCGGATGCAGGCGCGGCGTGGTCCCGGTCGCGTGTGCAGCAGAGAATCGACAGTGCCGTATGCGCTGCGTGGGCTGCTGTTCTGCGCCGCATGTGGACGGCGAATGCAGGGCGCCGCCCGGCCGGGGAAGCAAACAACGCGGATCCTCTACCGTTGTGAGTTCGGCAAGTCACGTTCTGTACCTGTGGACCTGAGTGATCATCCGCGCACCGTCTATCTCCGCGAAGACGCAGTGACAGCGCGACTCGACGAATGGATCGCCACTCTGGCCGATCCAGAAGACCTCGCACGCGGGCAAGACGTGGACCCGGCGGCCGGACCTGGCTACGCCGCCTTGCAGCGCCAGCTGAGCGAGGCGAATGCCAAAGTGGCTGCCTTGATCACCGCCGTGGAGTCTGGCGTGGCCGTTGAGGATCTAACTGCTGCGTTGCGTCAACGTACCGCCGAGCGCGACGAGCTGAGGGCACGCGTTGAGCGAGTGGAGCGGCCCCGCGCCATGTGTGCCGCCGAGATCAGTGAGTTAGTTAAGGAGTTAGGCGGACTGTCGGTCATCCTCGGCGCGGCAACCGGAGCTGAGCGCGCCGAGGTGTACGCAAGCTTGGGCCTGCGTCTCGACTACGACCCGCATCTTCGGCGAGTCACGGCGACTGCCGACCTGAGTCGTGTCGCCGGATGTGTCCGAGGGGGGACTTGAACCCCCACGCCCGTTAATAGGGCACTAGCACCTCAAGCTAGCGCGTCTGCCATTCCGCCACTCGGACCTGCTGTGGGCGCCTAAGGCTATCGGATTCCCCGCCCCGGCCCCAAACCCAGCCCCAAACCCGGGGGCGGGGCCCGTTCGGGGATCAATGGTAGGAAAGGGAACTGTGAGTGGTCCAATTCCGGGTCGGCCGACACCCAGCGACGAAGTCGTCGACCTTGTCAGCACCCTCATCAGGTTCGACACCTCCAACACCGGTGACCCCGCCACCACGAAGGGGGAGGCCGAGTGCGCCCGCTGGGTGGCCGAGCAGCTCGCCGAGGTCGGCCTGGAGAGCGAGTACATCGAGGCAGGGGCACCCGGGCGCGCCAATGTCTTCGCCCGGCTCCCCGGGGCGGACCGGTCCCGCGGGGCCTTGATGCTGCACGGACACCTCGACGTGGTGCCCGCCGAGGCCGCCGACTGGAGTGTGCACCCGTTCTCCGGTGCCATCGAGGACGGCTACGTGTGGGGGCGCGGCGCAGTCGACATGAAGGACATGGTCGGGATGATCCTGGCGGTCGCCCGGCACTTCAAACGCGCCGGCATCGTCCCCCCGCGCGACCTGGTGTTCGCGTTCGTCTCCGACGAGGAGGCCGGCGGCAACTACGGCTGCAAATGGCTGGTCGAGAACCGTCCCGACCTGTTCGCCGGCGTCACCGAAGCGGTCGGTGAGGTCGGCGGGTTCTCGCTGACGGTGCCGCGCCGCGACGGCGGTGAACGGCGGCTATACCTCGTCGAGACGGCCGAGAAGGCGATGCTGTGGATGCGCCTGACCGCGCGGGCGCGGGCCGGCCACGGCTCGATGGTGCACGACGACAATGCCGTCACCGCGGTCTCCGAGGCCGTGGCGAAGCTGGGCCGGCACCGCTTCCCGATCGTGCTGACCGAGTCGGTGGAACAGTTCCTGACCGCGGTGGCCGAGGAGACCGGCTACGCGTTCGACCCCGCTTCCCCGGACATCGACGGCACCGTCGCCAAACTCGGCGGTATCGCCCGCATCGTCGGAGCCACGCTGCGCGACACCGCCAACCCGACGATGCTCAAGGCCGGCTACAAAGCCAACGTCATCCCGGCGACCGCCGAGGCCGTGATCGACTGCCGGGTGCTGCCCGGCCGCCTCGCCGCGTTCGAGCGCGAAGTTGACGAACTGATAGGCCCCGACGTGCAGCGCGAATGGATCACCAACCTGCCGTCGTACGAGACCCCGTTCGACGGGGAACTGCTCGAAGCGATGAACTCGGCGATCCTGGCCCACGACCCCGACGCCCGCACCGTGCCCTACATGCTGTCCGGCGGAACCGATGCAAAACACTTCGCCCGCTTGGGTATTCGCTGTTTCGGGTTCGCGCCGCTGCGGCTGCCGCCGGAACTGGACTTCGCCGCGTTGTTCCACGGGGTCGACGAGCGGGTACCCGTTGACGCGTTGCGGTTCGGCGCGCAGGTCCTCGAACACTTCCTGCTGCACAGCTAGACACCGAACGACGATTGAAAGGACTGACCGCACATGGCATTTCCGTACAATCCCTACGATTTCCTGCCCGAGTTGCCGACGTTCACCGTGACGTCGGAGTCCTTCGACGACGGTCAGCCGCTCGCCAACGATCAGGTCAGCGGCATCATGGGCGCCGGCGGGTCGGACATCTCACCCCAGTTGAGCTGGTCGGGCTTCCCGGAGGAGACCCGCAGCTTCGCGGTCACCGTGTACGACCCCGATGCGCCCACGGCGTCGGGTTTCTGGCACTGGGCGGTGTTCAACCTGCCCGCCACGGTCACCGATCTTCCCGCCGGGGTGGGCGACGGCAGCGGACTGCCCGGCGAGGCCGTCACGCTGGCCAACGACGCCGGTCTCAAGCGCTACATCGGCGCCGCCCCGCCGCCGGGGCACGGGCCGCACCGCTACATCGTCGCCGTGCACGCGGTGGACGTGGAGAAGCTCGATGTCCCCGCTGAAGGGACCCCGGCGTATCTGGGCTTCAACTTGTTCAGCCACGCCATCGCCCGGGCCCTGATCCACGGCACCCACGAGCAGAAGTGATGTCGGGGTGGTTGTCGTCGCTCGACGGCGACAACCACCCGACGTCACGGGTGCGCCGCCGAGCCCACCGCGTCGGCGAGGCTGGTGAACCCGCCGGAGTGCAGGCGGCGGGCGATGCCGTCGTTGATCGACTTGGCCCACAGTCCGCCGCCGTAGACGAAGCCGGTGTAGCCCTGCAGCAGGGAGGCACCCGAGGTGATGCGGTCCCAGGCGTCGTCGGCGGTCTCGATCCCGCCGACGCTGACCAGCACCAGGCGGTCACCGACGCGCCGGTAGAGGCGTCGCAGCACCTCGGCCGCGCGGCGCGCGACCGGCGGCCCGGAGATTCCGCCCGGCCCCAGTTCGGCCACGCCGGGGGTGGCCAGACCGTCGCGGGAAATCGTGGTGTTGGTGGCGACGATCCCCGCCAGCCCGAGTTCGACGGCCAGATCGGCGATCTGGTCGATGTCGTCGTCGGCGAGATCCGGGGCGATCTTCACCAGCACCGGTGTCGAGGTCTGGGCCAGCACTGCGGCCAGGATGGGACGCAGCGACTGCACCGACTGAAGATCCCGCAGACCTGGCGTGTTCGGCGAACTGACGTTGACCACCAGGTAGGACGCCAGCGGGCCGAGCAGGCGGGCGCTCTCGGCGTAGTCGTCGGCCGCCCGGTCCGGCGGTGTCGCCTTGGTCTTGCCGATGTTCACCCCGACGGGCACGTCGGGAACATGATCGGTGAGTTGCGCCGCCAGCGCGCGGGCACCGTGATTGTTGAAACCCATCCGGTTGAGCAGCGCCCGGTCGGCGGGCAGCCGGAACAGCCGCGGTTGCGGGTTGCCGGGTTGCGCCCGCGCGGTCACGGTGCCGACCTCGGCGTAACCGAAGCCGAGCGCCCCCCACGTGTGCAGTCCCAGACCGTCCTTGTCGAACCCGGCCGCCAGGCCCATCGGGCCCGGGAACCGCACCCCGAACACGGTGCTGGCCAGCGCCGGATCCCGAGGCCGCAGCCGTCGGGAGAGCAGCCGGCGCACCGGCGTCGGGGCGGTGGCCGCGCGCAGCCCACCGAACACCCACGTGTGCACGCGTTCGGGCTCGACGGTGAATAGCACCCGGCGCAGCGCGGAGTACATCACCGTCGACCGTCGATCACGCCGGCGCCTCGGGGGTCGGTGCCGGTTGGGCACGCTTCTTGCGGCGCAGTAACACCCGGCGGCTGCCGTCGGTGTAGAGGCGCACCCGGGTCAGTTCCCAACCGCGGTATTCGGCCTCGATCGACAACCGGATCGAGGCGCTGACGCGGGTCACGTCCGGGGGCAGCCGCAGCGGAATCCATTCGTATTCGCCGGGGTCCTCGGCGACGGCCTGATCCCAGGCGGCGGGCATGCGGCCGCGCGAACCTCGGCTCATCGGGCTGCCCCGGCTATCACCTGGACGCCGGAACCGGACCCCGACACCACATACAGGGTGCCGGATGCATCGTCGAACGCCAGTGAGTTGGGTTGCTGCACGGTTCGATAACGCACCTTCTCGACAGGTATTCCGGTCGACAGATCGTAACCAACCACGGTGTTGGTCGCCGTCTGGGCGACCCAGGCCAACACGGGTGTGTCGCCGCCGGAGGCCACCAGGCCGTACGGGGCGTCCGGCACCGGGAAGCGTTGCCGCAGCATCAGCGGATCGACGCCGTAGACCAGCAGTTCGCCGCCGCGGGTGTCGGTGACGAGCACCCGACCCGCAGCGTCCGCCACCATCGTGGTCGCGCCCTCACCGGCGCGCAGCGCGTGTTCGTCGTCGGTTCCCTCGGCGTTGAGGCTGGTCACCGAGGTCTGCCCGCGGTCGAGCACCACCGCGGTGTCGCCTTGGGTGACGATGCTGTCCACCCGCGCGAAGATCTTCACCTGCGCCGCGACGTCCCCTTGGGAATCGAGTGTGTAAACCGTCCCGTCGGCGCTGCCCAGCACCAGGCGGCCGTCGGCGCGACGCGCCAGCGCGGTGAAGTCGACGTCGTCCCGCCCGGGGACCCCGATCCGTTCGGCCGCGCCGGCGGCGACGTCCAGCGCGAAATAGCCGCCCCGCGTCGGCAGCAGCACCGTGCCGGCTGCGTCAGCGACCAGCGCACCGGCGCTGCCGTCCAGCTCGACCGGAACCGGGGCGCCGTCGGCGGGCAGGACGGTGACCACCGAGCGATCGGCACCGCTCGGCCCCAGCACCACCAGCGAGCGCGTTGCCGGGTCGAAGACGGCGGCCTGGGCCGGAGCTGCCAGCGGAAGCACCTGTCCCTCCGGTGTCGCGCTGGCCGGCGGTGAGGCGGCGGCGCTGGCGGGCGCGATCGTCGGTGGTGGCGCGTCGGCGGGATTGGTGGAACAGCCCGCCAGCGCGGTAGCCAGTGCGACCACCAGAAGCAGAATCGGCAGGACCGGTGTGTTTGTACGGCGAGGCAAAGGGTAGCTCTCGGTTGTGCGGACGAAACCTGATCGAACAGCCAGTGTATTCAAGCTGTGACGGGTCAATCTGCCGCGTCCGGAAGGTCTATTGACGTGAGCGACGGTATGGTACGGACCATGACCCTTCTTGCCGATAGCGATATGAATGGTCAGGGCTTTGCTGTCGAGGACATCACCACGGGTGTCCACGCCAGCGGATTCGGCCAGGTCGGCGATGGACGGAGCTTCTCGTTCCACATCGAACATCAGGCCCTGGTCGTCGAGGTGTACCGGCCGCGACTGCGCGGACCGGTCCCGCAGGCCGAGGATGTGGTCGCGACGGCGACCCGCAAGCTGACCGACGTCGACCTCTGTGACGAGCGCAGCATGACCGCGGTGGTGCGTGACGCCGTCGCCGATGCGCAACCGGTACCGCGTAACAGCCGCTGACCCACCCCCACGGTACGGTCGTCCTCGTGACCGACGTACCTGCGATGTCGTGGCTGCAGGTGGTGGTCCTGTCGATCCTGCAGGGACTGACCGAGTTCCTCCCGGTGTCGTCCTCCGGGCATCTGGCGATCGCCTCGAGGGTGTTCTTCGACGACGACGCCGGTGCGTCGTTCACCGCGGTCAGCCAGTTGGGGACCGAGGCGGCGGTGCTGGTGTACTTCGCCCGCGACATCGTGCGCATCGTCAAGGCGTGGTGGGCGGGTCTGTTCGACGCCGTCCGCCGCAACGCCGACTACTGGCTGGGCTGGTGGGTGATCATCGGCTCCATCCCGATCGGCGTGATCGGCCTGCTGTTCAAGGACCAGATCCGCACCGGTGCGCGCAACCTGTGGCTGGTGGCCACCGCGCTGATCGTGTTCTCGCTGGTCATCGCTGCCGCCGAGTACGTGGGCCGGCAGAGCCGCCGAGTCGAGCAGCTCACCTGGAAGGACGCCGTCATCGTCGGCTTCGCCCAATGCCTGGCCCTGGTCCCGGGAGTGTCGCGTTCAGGTGCCACGATCAGCGCGGGCCTGTTCCTCGGCATGGAGCGCGAGCTCGCCGCCCGGTTCGGGTTCCTGCTGGCGATCCCGGCGGTTTTCGCCTCCGGTCTGTTCTCGCTGCCCGACGCGTTCGCCCCGGTCGGCGAGGGAATGGCCGCCAGCGGGGCGCAGCTGCTGATCGCGACCCTGATCGCCTTCGTCGTCGGGTTCGCCGCGGTCGCCTGGTTCCTGCGATTCCTGGTTCGGCACAGCATGTACTGGTTCGTGGGGTACCGCATCGTGTTGGGCGTCGTGGTGTTGGTTCTGTTGTCGACCGGGGTGGTGGCCGCATCATGACCGACGAGCGCTTGCGCGTGGGGGTACCGCCCGCCCGGAGGGCAGGGGGAGAGATGACGTGACCGTTCTGCTGCTGAGGCACGGCCGCTCCACCTCCAACACCGCACACACGCTGGCGGGCCGCTCTCCGGGTGTCGACCTCGACGACCGCGGCCGCGAGCAGGCCGCGGCGCTGGTGGAGCGCATCGGATCGTTGCCGATCCGGGCCATCGTGCGGTCCCCGCTGCTGCGGTGTGGGCGCACGGTCGAGCCGCTGGCCGCAGCGCTGGGTGTGGAACCGGCGGTCGACGACCGGCTCGCCGAGGTCGATTACGGCGCGTGGACCGGCCGCAAGCTGGGGGACCTGGTGAAGGAGCCGTTGTGGGCGGTGGTTCAGCAGCAGCCCAGCGCCGCGGTGTTCCCCGACGGCGAGGGGCTGGCCGCGGTGCAGGCGCGGGCGGTATCGGCGGTGAGGGAGCACGATCGACGGTTGGCCGACGAGCACGGCACTGACGTGCTCTGGGTGGCGTGTACTCACGGTGACGTCATCAAGGCCGTTCTCGCCGACGCGCTGGGCACCCATCTGGACAGCTTCCAGCGGATCAACGCCGATCCGGCGTCGGTGAGCGTCATCCGCTACACCACGCTGCGGCCCTTCGTGGTCCACGTCAACCACACCGGCGCCGCGTTGAACCCCGCGCTGGCCGTCGTCGCCGATCCGGACAAGTCCGGTGACGGTGCTGTGCCGAGCGGTGAAGCCGTGGTCGGCGGCTCGACCGAGTGAACAACGACGCCGCAATTACGGCTGACGTGGCGTAGCCGGTATTTTGGACACTGCCATGGCCCGCGAAATCCACGTCTTCCGCACACCCGACCGTTTCGTGGCCGGGACTGTCGGGCAGCCCGGAAACCGGACGTTCTACCTGCAGGCCGTCCACGACAAGCGTGTGATCTCGGTCATCCTCGAGAAGCAGCAAGTCGCGGTGCTCGCCGAGCGGATCGCGGCGCTGCTGCTGGAGATCAACCGCCGCTTCGGCACGCCGATCCCACCGGAGACCGGTGAGGTCGAGGACCTGAGCCCACTGATCACCCCGGTCGACGCGGAGTTCCGGGTCGGCACCATGGGGCTGGGCTGGGATTCCGAGGCGCAGACGGTGGTCGTGGAGTTGCTCGCGGTGTCGGAAACCGAGTTCGACGCCTCGGTCGTGCTCGACGACTCCGAGGAGGGTCCCGACGCGGTGCGGGTCTTCTTGACCCCCGAGTCGGCCCGCGAGTTCGCGAACCGCTCCAATCGGGTCATCTCGGCCGGTCGTCCGCCCTGCCCGCTGTGCGAGGAACCGCTCGATCCCGAGGGGCACATCTGCGTGCGTACCAACGGCTACCGGCGGGGCGAGCTGACCGAAGCCGACGATGACGACGCCCTCTGAGTCCGGCGCCGCCGACGCCGAGACGGTGCTGCGCCGCGGCGACCTCACCGTCATCGGGCGGATCCGCTCGGCGAGCAACGCGACGTTTCTGTGCGAGGCCACACTCGGCGACACGACAGTGCATTGCGTGTACAAGCCGGTGGCCGGCGAGGCGCCGCTGTGGGATTTCCCGGACGGCACCCTGGCGGGACGGGAGCTCGGCGCCTATCTGGTGTCGGCCGCGTTGGGCTGGAATGTGGTGCCGTACACCATCATTCGGGATGGTCCTGCTGGGCCCGGGATGTTGCAGCGGTGGGTCGACCAACCCGGTGACGATCCCGCGGTCGGCGCAGGCCCGCTGGACACCGGCCCGGACCTGATCGATCTGCTGCCGGCCGGCCGGGTGCCGGACGGTTTCCTCGCGGTGCTGCAGGCCTACGACTACGCCGGAGACGAGGTGACCCTGGTGCACGCCGACGACGAGCGCCTGCGCCGGGTCGCGGTCTTCGATGTGCTGATCAACAACGCCGACCGCAAGGGCGGTCATGTGCTGTCCGGGCGCGACGGGCGGGTCTACGGCGTGGACCACGGGGTGAGCCTGCACGTCGAGGACAAACTGCGAACGGTGCTGTGGGGGTGGGCCGGCAAACCCGTCGACGATCACCTGCTCGGCGATGTGGCGGCGCTGCGCGACGCACTCGACGATGGTCTCGACGACCAGCTGTGCGGTCACATCACGGCACCTGAAGTCGCCGCACTGAGATCCAGAGCCGTTGCCCTGCTGCGTAATCCGGTGATGCCTTCGCCCGACCGGCGCCGCCCGATACCGTGGCCGGCGTTTTGACGTGGTCTACTTGGCTGGTGACGCTGACCGATGCGGCCCTGGCTGCCGAGGTGGCCGCGCAGGCCGGTGAGCTGCTCCTGGCCATGCGCGAGCAGATCGGCTTCTACGACCCGTATGACCTCGGCGACGCCGGCGACAAACGGGCCAACACGCTGATCCTGGACCGTCTGCACCAGGCCCGCCCGCATGACGCCGTGCTGTCCGAGGAGGCCGTCGACGATGTGTCGCGCGTCGACGCCGACCGGGTGTGGATCGTCGATCCGGTGGACGGCACCTACGAATATTCACTGCCCGGCCGCGTCGATTGGGCGGTGCACATCGCTCTGTGGCAACGCTCCAAGCACGGCGAGGGCGGCACGGCCACTTCCGCTGCCGGAGGCGGCACGATCGCTTCCGCTGCCGGAGGCGGCACGATCGCTTCCGCTGCCGGAGGCGGCACCATCACAGATGCCGCGGTCGCACTGCCTGCGCGCGGAGAGGTGTACCGCACCGACACCGTGACCCCACCGCCACCGCGGCGCGACGGCCCGATCCGGATCACCGCCAGTTCCAACCGGCCGCCCGCGGTGCTGTGGGCCCTGCGGGACAAGATGGACATCCAGCTCGTCCGCATCGGATCGGCCGGCGCCAAGGCGATGGCGGTGGTCCGCGGCGACGTCGACGCCTACATCCACGCCGGCGGGCAGTGGGAATGGGATTCGGCTGCGCCGGCCGGCGTGCTGTGGGCGGCGGGCATGCATGCCTCGCGCCTCGGCGGCGCCCCGCTGGTCTACAACAGGCGCGACCCGTACCTGCCTGATCTGCTGATGTGCCGTCCGGAGTTGGCTCCGCTGCTGCTGGAGGAGATCCGGGCGGCTCACCGGCGATGAGAGGTTGGGAATGAAAGCGCCGTCCGCGTTGTCGCATTCGGCGATGTCTAGAGTCGACGGCATGCAATCGTGGTCTGCCCCGAGCGTCCCGACGCTGCCCGGGCGCGGACCGGCGCTGCGGCTCTACGACAGCGCCGACCGTCAGGTGCGACCGGTGACACCCGGGCGCACCGCGACGATGTACGTGTGCGGGATCACGCCCTATGACGCCACCCATCTGGGGCACGCAGCGACCTACTTGACCTTCGACCTGGTGAACCGGCTGTGGCTGGACGCAGGCCACGACGTCCACTACGTGCAGAACATCACCGACGTCGACGATCCGCTGTTCGAGCGCGCCCACCGCGACGGGGTGGACTGGCAGGCGCTGGCCCACCGGGAGACCGACCTGTTCCGCGAGGACATGGCCGCCATGCGGGTGCTGCCGCCCCGGGACTACATCGCCGCCACCGAGTCGATCGCCGAGGTCATCGAGGTCGTCGAGAAGTTGTTGGCGTCCGGTGCCGCCTATGTCGTCGACGACCCGCAATATCCCGACGTCTATTTCCGCGCCGAGGCCACCGGGCAGTTCGGTTATGAGTCGGGTTACGACCGCGACACCATGCTCACGTTGTCAGCTGAGCGCGGGGGAGACCCCGAGCGCGCCGGCAAACGGGATCCGCTCGATGCGCTGCTGTGGCGTATGGAGCGTCCGGGCGAGCCGAGCTGGGATTCACCGTTCGGTGCCGGCCGACCCGGGTGGCACGTCGAGTGCGCCGCGATCGCGCTGACCCGCCTCGGCACCGTGGTCGACATCCAGGGTGGCGGGAGTGACCTGATCTTCCCGCACCACGAGTTCTCGGCCGCGCACGCCGAGTGCGTGACCGGAGAACGCAGGTTCGCCCGGCACTACGTCCACGCGGGCATGATCGGCTGGGACGGGCACAAGATGTCGAAGAGCCGCGGCAACCTGGTGCTGGTGTCCGGGCTGCGCGCCGACGGCGTCGATCCCGCCGCCATCCGGCTGGGCCTGCTCTCCGGGCACTACCGCGAGGACCGGTTCTGGAGCCACGAGGTGCTCGAACAGGCGCACGACCGCCTGCGCCGCTACCGCAGCGCCACCGCGTTGGCGGGCGCACCCGACGCCACCGACGTCGTCGCCCGGGTACGTCGTTACCTGGCCGACGACCTGGATACGCCCAAGGCGCTCGCCGCGCTGGACGGCTGGGCGACCGATGCCCTGTCCTACGGCGGGCATGACGGTGCCGCCGGGGCGACGGTCGCCGCCGCGGTGGACGCTCTGCTCGGCGTGCGCCTCTAGATCATCTTTTGGGCTGTCCGAGGGCTGTCGATCCCCCGGCGAGGGTGCCCGTCTGTGCAGCGCCGCGCCGCGAATCTTCGGCAAAATCGCGACCTCGAGCGGCCGCGCGATGGAGTAGTTTCGCGGCCATGGGCTCAGTAGCCGGAAAGACAGTCTTCATCACCGGCGGCGCGCGCGGCGTCGGCGCCGAGGTGGCCCGCCGCCTGCACGCACGCGGCGCGCGGCTGGTGCTCACCGACCTCGACGAGGCGCCGCTGGCTGACCTGGCCGACGCTCTCGGCGCGGACCGGGTGCTCACCCGGGTTGCCGACGTGCGTGATCTGCAGGCCATGCAGGAGGTGGTGGACGCCGCGGTGGACCGGTTCGGTGGGCTCGACGTCGTGATGGCCAACGCCGGAATCGCGACATACGGATCGGTGCTGCAGGTCGATCCCGAGGCGTTTCAGACGTTGATGGACGTCAATGTCAAGGGCGTGTTCAACACCGTGCGGGCCGCGTTGCCCGCGGTCCTCGAGCGCCGCGGCTATGTACTGATCGTCTCGTCGCTGGCGGCGTACGCGGCCGCGCCGGGCCTGGCGCCGTACAACGCGTCGAAGGCCGCCGTGGAGCATTTCGCGAACGCGCTGCGGCTCGAGGTCGCCCATCGTGGCGTGGATGTCGGCTCGGCGCACATGTCGTGGATCGACACCCCGCTGGTACGTGACACCAAAGACGACCTGTCCACGTTCGGCGAGATGCTGTCGAAGTTGCCGTACCCGCTGAACCAGACCACGTCGGTCGAGCAGTGCGGTCAGGTGTTCGTCGCGGGCATCGAGGGCCGTAAGCGTCAGATCAACTGCCCGGGGTGGGTGGGGGTGCTGCGCTGGCTCAAGCCGGTGCTGTCCACGATGGTGGGGGAGAGCCGGATTCGTGGCTTCGTCCCGGACCTGCTGCCCCGGATGGACGCCGAGGTGGCGCGGCTGGGCCGCTCGATGGGCTCACGCACCAAGTCCGTCGAAGAGCGCTGAGCCGCCCGCGTGACCGAGTCCCTGCGCGCAGACCTGGTGCTCTCCGGCGGCGGAGTGAAGGGCATCGCCCTGGCCGGTGCCGCCGCGGCGCTGGTGCAGGCCGGTTACCTGCCTCAGCGCATCTCGGGCACCTCCGCCGGAGCGCTGGTCGGCGCGGTGCTGGCGGCCGCCACCCAGGCCGGCCGACTGTCGGCCGCCCAGCTCGAAGATCTCGCCACCAGCATCGACTACGGCGAGTTCCTCGACGCGGGTTTCGTCGAACGCATTCCGGTGCTCGGCCCCGCGTTCGGGGCGCTGACCGGCGACGGGATCTACCGGGGCGAAGCGTTGCGTCGGTGGGTGGCCGACCGCCTGGCCGACTACGGGGTCAGCACCTTCGCCGACCTGGCGATCGACGATACGAGCCTGCCCCCTGAGCAGCGCTATCGGTTGGTGGTCACGGTCGCCGACGTCACGCTCGGGCAGCTGGTCCGACTGCCCTGGGACTACCAGCGGCTCTACGGCCTGAATCCCGACACCCAGTCGGTGGCCGACGCCGTCCGCGCGTCGACGGCGATCCCGTTCTTCTTCCATCCGGCGTCACTCACCAGCGCAGACGGTCGTACCTCCACCCTCGTCGACGGTGGACTGCTGTCCAACTTCCCGATCGATTCGCTGGACCGCACGGACGGCGCGCCACCGCGCTGGCCCACGTTCGGCGTGACGTTGCTGCCCGACCTACCCGCCGACAATGCTCAGGTGATCCCGGCTTTGCGGCCGCTGCACCTGCTCGGCGGCCCCACGCTGCTCGAACGGGTGGTCACCACGATCCTGGTCGGTCGTGACCAGGCCTATCTGAACCAGCCCTGGGTGAGCGCGCGGACCATCCGCATCGACACCAGTTCGGTGGGCGTCCTCGACTTCGACCTCGACGAATACGCCCAGCGGATGCTCTATCAGCGCGGCCGGCATGCCGGCGAAGAGTTCCTCACGACCTGGGACTGGCCGGATTACCTCGCCCGCTTCCGCTGACGCCCTCTGCCCCTTTTTTCGGGCGCTACCGCCCTCGGAGTCTTCTGTCGGGCGCTACCGCCCTCGGAGTCTTCTGTCGGGCTACTGCCCTCGGCGACGCAGGTAGCGCTCAAACTCCGCCGCCAGCGCATCGCCGTCGATCTTGCCCATCGCCTCGTTCATGTCCACTTCGGCGTCTCCGCGCTCCTCCAGCGACTGCACGTACTCGGCGATCTCATCGTCTTCCGAGGTCATCTCGGTGACCGCCTGCTCCCATTCCTCGGCCTGCGCCGGCAGATCCGCGAGCGGCACCTCGATGTCGAGCACATCTTCGACCCGGCGCAGCAGCGCCACCGTCGCCTTGGGGTTGGGCGGCTGGGACACATAGTGCGGAACGGCCGCCCAGAACGTCACCGCGGGAATGCCGGCCTGAACGCACGCGTCCTGAAACACCCCGGCGATGCCGGTCGGGCCCTCGTAGCGCGTCTCCTCCAGTCCGAACGTCTTCGCCGAATCCGATGAATAGGCCGCCCCGGAGACCGGTACCGGTCGAGTGTGCGGCGTGTCGGCCAACAAGGCGCCGAGGATCACGACGGTTTGCACGTTGAGCTTGTCGGTGATGGCCAGCAGCTCGGCACAGAACGTGCGCCAGCGCATGTTGGGCTCCACACCGTGCATCAGCACGATGTCGCGGTCGCTGCCCGGCGGTCGGCAGTGCGAGATGCGCATCGACGGCCACACCAACTCGCGCGTCACTCCGTCGACCTGACGGATCACCGGCCGGTTGACCTGGTAGTCGTAGTAGGACTCGTCGTCGATCTGCACGATCTGCTCGGCCTGCCATATCGAGTCCAGGTGCTGGAGCGCGTCGCTGGCGGCGTCTCCGGCATCGTTCCAGCCCTCGAACGCTGCGACGACGATCGCGTCGCGCAGGTCGGGCAGATCGGATCCCATAGGACCGCGGAAATCCGAGGGTGTCACCCAGCCAGCGTAAGCCCTGCGTGGTCAGGATGACGGTCATCGACCCGTGCCGCGGGGTGGCAGGGGAACACGGGGGTCGCAAACGGCGTTGTCCTGGCCGACTAGCCTGGCAGTGACCGCCGGACACGACCGTAACCACGAGGTGACCTGCTCGACGCTGTCACGAGGTGGGTCGTGGTCGGTGACTGCGACGAGATGGGCGTCCAGACGTCGGTCCGGTGACGACGTAGACTTTGCTCCGTCGAGAGGCGTTGCAACGGTTCCGGTCTTTGCCGGTATCCGCCACGCTCGGCAGAGTCAAGGACGCCTTCCGCTATGGAAGGAGCGCACGTGAACGCTGTTGATCAGAGCACCTTCGTGCCGAACATCCGCCCGGACTGCACCGACGCACTGGCCGCAGCGCTGCGCCAGCGGATCATGGTGATCGACGGCGCGATGGGCACCGCCATCCAGCGTGACCGCCCGGACGAAGCCGGCTACCGCGGAGATCGGTTCACCGAATGGCCGACCGCGCTGCAGGGCAACAACGATCTGCTCAACTTGACTCAGCCGCAGATCATCGAGGGGATCCACCGTGAATACCTCGAGGTGGGCGCCGACATCATCGAAACAAACACGTTCAACGCGAACAAGGTGTCGATGGCGGACTACGGCATGGAGGACCTCAGCTACGAGCTGAACTATGCCGGTGCCGCGCTGGCCCGAAAGGCCGCCGACGAATTCAGCACCCCCGAGAAGCCGCGGTACGTCGCCGGCACGCTCGGGCCCACGACGCGGACCGCGTCCATTTCGCCCGACGTCAACGATCCGGGCGCCCGTAACGTCAGCTACGACCAGTTGGTCGCCGCGTACCTCGAAGCCGCCAACGGCCTGGTCGACGGCGGATCCGACATCATCCTCGTCGAAACGATCTTCGACTCCCTCAACGCCAAAGCGGCCGTGTTCGCCCTCGAGACGATGTTCGAGGAACGTGGACGCCGCTGGCCGGTGATCATCTCGGGCACCATCACCGATGCGTCGGGGCGCACCCTCTCCGGCCAGGTGACCGAGGCGTTCTGGAACGCGATCCGGCATGTCAAGCCGCTGGCGGTCGGCTTGAACTGCGCGCTCGGCGCGCCGGAGATGAGGCCCTACATCGCCGAGATGGCGCGGATCGCCGACACCTTCGTGTCCTGCTACCCGAACGCCGGACTGCCCAACGCCTTCGGCGAATACGACGAGTCACCGGAGCGTCAGGCCAGCTACATCGCCGATTTCGCCGAGGCCGGTTTGGTCAATCTTGTCGGCGGCTGCTGTGGCACGGCGCCGCAGCACATCGCCGAAATCGCCAAGGTCGTCGACGGCAAGCCGCCGCGCGAGTTGCCCGAAATCGAGGTCGCCACCCGCCTTTCGGGGCTGGAGCCGCTCAACATCACCGACGACTCGCTGTTCGTCAACATCGGTGAGCGCACCAACATCACCGGTTCCGCCCGGTTCCGCAACCTGATCAAGGCCGAGGACTACGACACGGCTCTGTCGGTCGCTCTGCAGCAGGTCGAGGTGGGTGCGCAAGTCATCGACATCAACATGGACGAGGGCATGATCGACGGCGTCGCCGCGATGGACCGGTTCACCAAACTGGTCGCAGCCGAACCGGACATCAGCCGCGTCCCGGTGATGATCGACTCCTCCAAGTGGGACGTCATCGAGGCGGGCCTGAAGAACGTTCAGGGCAAGCCGATCGTCAACTCGATCTCTCTGAAGGAGGGCGAGGAGAAATTCGTCCGCGAGGCCCGGCTGTGCCGCAAGTACGGCGCCGCCGTCGTCGTGATGGCGTTCGACGAGCAGGGGCAGGCCGACAACCTGGAACGCCGTAAGGAGATCTGCGGCCGCGCCTATCGGATCCTGACCGAAGAGGTCGGTTTCCCGGCCGAGGACATCATCTTCGACCCGAACTGCTTCGCTCTCGCCACGGGCATCGAGGAGCACGCCACCTACGGCATCGACTTCATCGAGGCCTGCGCCTGGATCAAGGAAAACCTCCCCGGGGTGCACATCTCCGGCGGCATCTCCAACGTGTCGTTCTCATTCCGCGGCAACAACCCGGTCCGTGAAGCCATTCACGCGGTGTTCCTGTTCCACGCCATCAAGGCCGGTCTGGACATGGGCATCGTCAACGCGGGTGCACTGGTTCCCTACGACTCGATCGACCCGGAGTTGCGCGAGCGCATCGAGGACGTCGTGCTCAACCGGCGCGAGGATGCGGCCGAACGGCTTCTGGAGATCGCCGAACGATTCAACAAAACCGAGAAAACCGATGATGCCGGCGCCGCCGAGTGGCGCTCACTTCCGGTCCGTGAACGGATCACGCACGCTTTGGTCAAAGGCATCGACGCCCACGTCGACGCCGACACCGAGGAACTGCGCGCGGAGATCGCCGAGGCCGGCGGCCGACCGATCGAGGTGATCGAAGGACCGCTGATGGACGGCATGAACGTCGTCGGTGACCTCTTCGGCTCCGGCAAGATGTTCCTGCCCCAGGTGGTGAAGTCGGCCCGGGTGATGAAGAAGGCGGTGGCCTACCTGCTGCCGTTCATCGAGGAGGAAAAGGAGCAGTCCGGCAGCTCCGGGGCCAAGGACACCAACGGCACCATCATCATGGCGACGGTCAAGGGTGACGTCCACGACATCGGTAAGAACATTGTCGGTGTCGTGTTGCAGTGCAACAACTTCGAAGTGATCGATCTCGGAGTGATGGTGCCCGCCAACAAGATTCTCGACGCGGCCAAGGAGCACGACGCCGACATCATCGGATTGTCGGGACTCATCACTCCGTCGTTGGACGAGATGGTCAACTTCGCCGTCGAGATGGAACGCGAGGGGCTGGAGATCCCGCTGCTGATCGGTGGTGCGACCACGTCGCGTGCCCACACCGCGGTGAAGGTGGCGCCACGTCGCAGCGGTCCGGTGGTGTGGGTCAAGGACGCATCCCGCTCGGTGCCCGTTGCCGCGGCGCTGCTCGATGACAGGCAGCGTCCGGCGCTGCTCGAGTCCACGGAGAAGGACTACGCCTCACTCCGCGAGCGGCACGCCCAGAAGAACGAGCGGCCGATGCTGACTCTGGAGAAGGCGCGTGCCAACCGCACGCCCATCGACTGGGACGGCTACACCCCGCCCGTGCCGGCCCATGGGCTCGGCATCAGGGAGTTCGCCGACTACGACTTGGCCGAGCTGCGCGAGTACATCGACTGGCAGCCGTTCTTCAACGCCTGGGAGATGAAGGGGCGCTTTCCCGACATCCTCAACAACCCTGCCTCGGGAGAGGCGGCGCGAAAGCTCTACGACGATGCGCAGGAAATGCTCGACACTCTGATCAAGGAGAAGTGGCTGCAGGCCAACGGGGTGATCGGTTTCTTCCCGGCCAATGCCGTCGGCGACGACATCGAGGTCTACACCGACGACAGCCGCACCGAGGTGCTGACCACGTTGCGCAACCTGCGTCAGCAGGGTGAGCACCGGGAGGGCATCCCGAATCGGTCATTGGGTGACTTCGTCGCGCCGAAGGACACCGGTCTGGCCGACTATGTCGGGGGCTTCGCCGTCACCGCCGGCCTCAACAGTCAAGACAAGATCGCCGAATTCAAGGCGGCACACGACGATTACAACGCGATCCTGTTGGAGTCCCTCGCCGACCGGTTGGCCGAGGCTTTCGCCGAACGGATGCATGAACGGGTCCGTAAGGAGTTCTGGGGATATCAACCGGCCGAGCAGCTCGACAACGAGGCGCTCATCGCCGAGAAGTATGTCGGAATCCGTCCTGCGCCAGGTTATCCCGCCTGCCCGGAGCATACCGAAAAGGCGACGCTGTTCGACCTCATGGATGTCACGAAGCGCACCGGAATCGAATTGACCGAGTCGATGGCGATGTGGCCCGGTGCCGCCGTCAGCGGATGGTACTTCTCGCACCCACAGTCGCAGTACTTCGTGGTGGGCCGGTTGGCGCAGGACCAGGTGGCCGATTACGCCAAACGCAAAGGCTGGACGCTGCAGGAGGCTGAACGCTGGCTTGCTCCCAATCTGGGATACAACCCGGAGGACTGACGCAGCCGCCGTTTTTTGTCGGTGGGTGCTGCTTTGATGGGGTTATGTCCTCTGCTGCAGCGTCTTTAGTTGACGATGAGGTGTCGCCGAAGGAGCGGTTGGCGGAGTTGTTCGAGCAGATCGCGGAGTTGACCGGTCAGCGTAACGCCATCGATGCGCAGATCGTGGACATCGTGGCCGAGATCGATCATGGTGGGTTGGCGGGGATGACCGGGGCGCGGTCGATTTCGGCGTTGGTGGCGTGGAAGACCGGGGTGTCGCCGCGTAATGCGAAGACGATCGCGGCGGTGGCGGCGCGTGGTGGGCAGTTTCCGCGGTGTGTGGCCGGGTTGCGGGAGGGCCGGTTGTCGTTGGATCAGGTCGGGGTGCTCGCTGAGCGTGCCGCCGAGGGTTCTGATGATCATTATGTGGAGTTGGCGTCGGTGGCGACGGTGACCCAGTTGCGCAAGGCGGTCAGCCTGGAGCCGCGCCCTGATACGGGCCCGAAGCCGCAGCCAGAACGCGGGATCTCGCGCACCGATCATGGTGAGTCGGTGACGTATCGGATCACGGTGTCGAAGATCGAGGCCGCCAAGGTCGATGCCGCCCTGGCCGGCAAGCGAGACGGGTTGATCGCGGACTGGAAACGTGACCACGACCAGGACCCGGACGCCGACGCCGACGGTGGCCATGGTGAGTCCCCTGCCGACGCCGATGGCCCCGAGGACAGCTCCGTTGCCGACGCCGATGGCGTCGGTGGTGACTTCTCGGACGACGTCTCCGACGTCTTCGCTGATCTCGCCGACGGCCCGGGTGGCGACGCCGAGGGCGCTCCGCGTGCGCCGATGCCCACCACCGTGGATGCGTTCCTGGAGTTGATCGAGAGCGGCTGGGACGGCGAGGTGGCCCGGCCCCCGCACGCCCAGCACACCGCCGTGGTCGTCCACGTCGACGCCGACACCAAACTGGGCGCACTGCATCTGGGGCCGCTGCTCACCGACGCCGAACGCCAGTACCTGACCTGTGATGCGACCTGTGAGGTGTGGTTCGAACGCGCCGGACGCCCGATCGGCGCCGGCCGCTCGACGCGCACGGTCAACCGGCGGCTGCGCCGGGCGCTGGAGCATCGGGATCGCTGCTGTGTGGTGCCCGGCTGCGGCGCGACCCGCGGCCTGCACGCTCACCACCTACGGCATTGGGAGAACGGCGGGCTCACCGAGCTGGAGAATCTGGTGCTGGTCTGTCCGTACCATCACCGGCTGCACCATGCCGGGGGGATCACCCTGACCGGGCCCGCCCACCAGCTCGTGGTCACCGACGCCGACGGCCAGGTCCTGACCAACGCCTCGCTGGCCCGCCCACCCACACAACCCCCACCGGCCGTCGCCCCCTGCACGGGGCCGACCGGCGAACGCGCCGACTGGTGGTGGTACACACCTTTCGAACCCCAACCACCACCGCGAAACTAGCGGCAGCACACGTCCGGCGGCGCAGTGGCGTCCCATAAGACCGGCGCCAACGTGTTGGTGGCCGGCTACTCGGTAATCGGTGGTGCCGAAGTGGTGTCTGTCCCGCCCAACGTCCGCCACACGCGTGCCGGCGTCATCGGCAGGTCCCGCACCCGCGCGCCACACGCCCGGGCGATCGCGTTGGCAAGGGCGGGGGCTACCGGGTTGTAGGGCGATTCGCTCATCGACTTGGCGCCCATCGGCCCGAGCTGGTCGACGGTGTCGGCGAAATACACCTCGGTGACAGGGATATCGGCGAACTGCGGGATGTGGTAGTTGCGGAGCACCTGGGTGAGCACGGTGCCGTCGGGTCCGACGATCATCTGCTCGTACAGCGCGGAGCCGATCGCCTGGGCGACACCGCCTTCGACCTGCCCGCGGCACTGCTCGGGGTTGATCACCACGCCGGCATCGGCGGCCTGGACCGACTGCAGGATGCGAACCTCTCCGGTATCGGGATTCACCGCGACCCGAAAGCCCTGGACGTTGAACGCCACCGATCGTGGTGTGCCCTCGTGGCGGCCATAACCGACCAGCGATGCCGGCAACTCGGTGAATTCGACGAGCCGGGTGCCGCACTGCACCCCGTGCGGAGTGAGTTCGCAGGCATGCGGTCCCGATCCAGTGAGTGCCGCCGCTGCGGACAGCATGGCCGACCGCAGCTCGCGGCAGGCAGCGAGCACCGCGGTTCCGGCCACGACGGTACCGGCCGAGCCGAACGCCCCAGTGTCATAACCCGTTGCTTCAGTGTCGGATTGGTGCACCTCAACCCTGTCGGGCGTGGTGTTCAGCTCGGTAGCGACCAATTGCGTGTGCACGGTGGTGGTGCCGTTGCCGAACTCGGCTGTCCCGACCGACAGCCGGTAGCGACCGTCAGGGGTGAGCGTCACCGACGCCTCGGCATAGTGGCCCCGCGGCGGGATCGTCGCGATCATCGCGAGCGCCATGCCCTCGCCGACGCGCCAACCCGGCGGGCTCTCGGCTCCGTTGCCGTCGAGCAGGGCGCGCTGCACCAGGTCCAGGCATTGATCCAAGCCGTAGCTGCCGAACATCAGGTCTCCGTGTCCGACCGCGGCGTCGACGAATTCGTCACCGGGGACGACGACGTTGCGCCGGCGCAGCTCGAACGGATCCAGGCCGAGGCTTAGCGCCAGCTCATCGAGTGCGGACTCCACCGCGAAGATCATCTGGCTCAGGCCGTACCCGCGGAACGCCCCGGACGGGATGTTGTTGGTGTAGACCGACTGGGCGTCGACTCTCTTGTTGGGGCACCGGTACACCGATACCGATTCCGAGCATCCGTGGAACATCACGCCAGGGCTGTGGTTGCCGTAGGCGCCGGCGTCGGTGAGCACGTCGACGGCCAGCGCGGTCAGCACGCCGTCCGGCCCGGCGGCCGCGGTGACGTCGATCCGGAACGGATGCCGGCAGGGCGCCATCGTGAACTCGTCGGAACGCGAGAATTCGTAGCGAACGGGCCGCCCCAGCCGCAGCACAGCCAGGGCGACGATGTCCTCGGTCAGCATCTCCTGCTTGCCGCCGAACCCGCCGCCGATGCGCCGGGTGAACACGTGGACGTCCTCACGGGACAGGCCGAACACGTGGCACAGCTCATCCCGGACCAGGAACGGAACCTGGGAACTGGTGCGCAGCACCAGTCTGCCGTCGTCGTCACGCCACCCGGTGCAGCCGTGGGTCTCGAGGTGGGTGTGCTGGACGCGCTGGGTGGTGTAGCGCTGCCGAACGACCACACCACCGGCGGCGACCGCCGCGTCCACTCCGGTGGCGACGTCGCCGATGCCACCATGCACCTCGGCGACGATGTTGCGGCCCGGGTCGGCGATCCGCGCGTCCGGGCCTTTGTCCCGGTGCAGCAGCGGCGCTCCCGGCGCCCGCGCCGCGTCCGCGTCGAACACTGCCGGAAGCTGTTCATAGGTCACCGCGATGGCGCGGCATGCCCGTTCGGCGGCGGCGACACTGTCGGCGATCACGGCCGCTACCCGCTGCCCGACAAAGCGCACCGTGTCGTCGAGGACCACGGTGTCATCGGGGTCGTCGGCGCGGTCCTCGTGCCGCGCCGTCGAGAACGCCACGTCCGGGCTGTCGCGATGGGTCAGTATCAGGTGCACCCCGTCGACCGCTTCGGCGGCAGTGGTGTCGATGTCGAGGATCTTGGCGTGGGCCACCGGGCTCGACAGCACCGCGAGATGCAGCAACCCGGGCGGCTCGAAGTCCATCGTGTACTGCTCGGTGCCGGTGACGACGCGCACCGCAGCCGGCGCAGCCACCGAGTCGCCGACACCGCCGGACTTCTCGACGTTGACCCGCCCACCCAGTGCGTCACCGATGGCGCGATAACCGGTGCAGCGGCACAGGTTTCCCTTCAACGACTGGGGGAGTTCGGCGAGCTGGTCCTCAGACAGGACCGCGGCCGTGGTGATCATCCCCGCCGTGCAGAAGCCGCACTGAAAGCCGGCGGCTTCGACGAACCGACGCTGCAGCGGATGCAGGTCGCCCGGGTCACCCAGCCCGGCGACGGTGGTGACGTCACGGTCCTCGGCGCGAAATGCCGGAAAGACGCATGAGTGCACAGCCTCGCCGTCGATCAGCACCGCACACGCGCCGCAATCGCCGGCGTCGCATCCCTTCTTGACCTCGGTGTGGCCACGCTCGCGCAGGAATGTTCGCAGACACTGCCCGGGGCGCGGATCACCCTGCTGCTCTTCACCGTTGACGCGCATGCTCATGACAGCTCGCGACGGATCTGTTCGGCCAGCACCAGCGCAACCGCGCGCCGCCAGTCGGGGTCGCCGTGCGCATCGAGGGTCCACGCCGTGTCAGGAATCGTGGCGTGTGCCGCTTCGAGCTCGAGCGCGCTCGGCACGGTGCCGAAGTCGAACACGTGGGGTCGTGTGGTGGCCGCGGTCACCGACACAACGAAGCGGTGCCCGTCGGCGACGGTGTCGCGGCGCCCGATCACGACGACGCCTGAGCGACCGAGCGGAGACGGCGCCACCTTGCGGTAGGCGGTCGCGGCGCGCAGTGCGGTGGCGGGAATCCGGACCGATCGCAGGATCTCGCCGGGGGCGAGTGCGGTGGCGCCCGAACCGGTCACGAACTCCGTGATCGGCATCCGGTAGTCGCTGCCGTCGCCGCGCCACACGGTGACCTCGGCGTCCAGCGCCGCACCGAGCGAGATCATCGAGCCGGCCGGAAAAGCCAGGCAGATGTTGCCGCCGACCGTGGCGCTGCTCCAGATCTTGAACGAGGCCAGCAGCGCGGTGCAGCATTGGTGCAGCAGCGGTGCAGCTGTCCATTCGGGGCGTTCCGCCTGCAGCCGCGCCGAGAGGCGCGACACCTGCGCGACCGTCGCGGTCGCCGCCAGTTCGACACCGTCGTCGGACACCGTGACGGGTTCCCAGCCCAGCCGGGTGATGTCGACCAGGCGGCGGATGTGCGGCTGCGGCTCGGAGAACAGCCAGGTCCCTCCGGCGAGGATCGCGTCCGCCGGGCCGAGCGGCCACAGGTCGTCGCGGTGGGTCGGTGTGCTCGTCGTCTCGACGGTGTTGAGGTCCATCGTGCTCAGCTGACCGGGGTCACGGGTCCACCCATGATGTTGTTGACGATTCCGCGAATCACGTTGCGGCCGTCTTCGTGTCGTAGCTCCTCGTACCACTCGGCGGTCTTCTGCGGGTCTTTGCCGTGGGTGACGTCGCAGCGTTTACGGGCCCGCAGAACAAGATCCGCGGCTCGCTCCGAGCGCGCCTGCTGATAGGCCAGCAGCGCCGCGTGGACATTGCCGGGGTGGTCGCGGAACGCCCACTGCAGTGCGACGGCGTCCTCCATCGCCGAGCAGCCGCCCTGCCCGATGTCGGGAGTGGTGTTGTGGGCGGCATCGCCGAGCACGGCGACCCGGCCCTTGACCCAGGTGTGGAACGGGTCGAGGTCGAGGATCTCCACCCGGTTGGTGGCCATCGGATCCAATTTGTCGATCAGGGTCTGCACCCCGGGTGCCCAGTCGCCGAAGTGCCCGCGCAGCACCTCTCGTGCGTCGCCGCGCTCGTAGTTCTCCTTCTCGTCAGAGTCCTCGGGCATCACGACGTCGAAGAAGAAGTAGAACCGGCCGTCGGACACCGGCATCACCGAGACCCGTTTGCCGTCACCGACATAGGTGGTCCACTCGGTGGCAGGGCCGATCGCTTCGTCGGTCTCGACCAGGCCGTTGAAGTTGACGTACCCGGCGTAGCGCCGGGTCACCGGGCTGCCGAGCACGTACTCCCGGGTGATCGAGCTGGCCCCGTCGGCGCCGATGATCACGTCGGCCGACACCGTGGCGCCGTCGGCGAACGTCGCGGTGGCCTCCTCAGGGCCGTCGGCGACGCTGACCATCTTCATCCCGAAGTTGATCTCGTCCATGCCGTAGGCCTCCATCAGCATCGCCTGGAGTTCGGCGCGCGCGATGGGGTAGGGGCGCTGGCCCACCTCGTCGATCAGCGGCTGCATGGAGAATCGGCACATCGTCTCACCGGTGTGTGCGTCGAGGTAGCTCATCGTGTCGACGATTCCGCCCAGTCGCGCGGTCTGCTCCTCGAGGCCGAGGTGATTGAGGCACTTGACCCCGTTGGACCACACCGAGATCGCTGCGCCGACCGGCTTGTTCTCGGTGACTCGTTCGTAGACCTCGGTGTCGATACCGATCTGGCGCAATGCGATCGCCGCGCTCATGCCGCCCATTCCGGCGCCGATGATGACCGCTTTCATTGGTGCGTTCCCCTCTTCGTCAGCTTCCGCGGTAGGTGGAGTAGGCGTACGGGGAGAGCAGCAGCGGCACGTGGTAGTGCGCGGCTGGGTCGGTGACCTCGAAGGCGATCACCACCTCCGGGTAGAACGCCGGGACGCGGGCCATCGCGAAATAGCCTGCGGTGTCGAACGTCAGCCGGTAGGTGCCCGGTGTCAGATGGTCGGCGAGGTCCTTCACACGGCCGTCTCCGTCGGTGACCGCGGTGGTCAGTACGTCCGATGCGGAGTCGGTGAGCGTGACGGCGACCCCGACGGCCGGGGTGCCGGAGACCGCGTCGAGCACGTGGGTGGACAGGCTCATTGCGGCGTCTCCCTCATCAACAGGCGCTCGAGCCGCAACCGGTTGATCTTGGCCAGCTCCGAGCGCATCACCCGGCGTTCGGTCTCGGGATCATTGTCGAGCCGATCGGTCAGGATGGCCAGCAACTCCTCGGCGGTGCGTCCGCTGGCGCACACCAGGTACACGTAGCCGAACTTGTCGTCGTAGGCGCGGTTCTTCTCGGCCAGCTCGGCTTTGACCGCGTCGGCGGCGTCGGCGACACGGGCCTGCTCGCGCGCCGAGCTGGGGTTGTCGGCCTTGGCGCCGATCCGGGGATGGCCGTCCAGCGCCGCATCCAATTCGGCGTCTGGTAGTTCGGCGAGCACCCGGTCGGCGCGGTCGAACAACGCCTCCGCGTCGCGGAACGGCCCGCCGGCCAGCACCCGGCGGGCCCAGATCGTCGAGGAGCACACCTCGAACAGCAGGTGCATCCGCTGCCGTTCGGACAGCCGGTTGAAGCCCTCTATTCCCTCGGTCATCTAGAGGATTTCGTCCAATCGGCTGAATCGGGCCGAGGCAATGGGATTGGCGTTGTCGACCAGATCGGTGAACCGGTAGTTGGCGATCTTGGCGACCTCGATCAGTGCGAACGCTTTCTCCGCGCCGGGCGAATTGTCCATCCGTGACCACCCGTTCTGCAGCACCCGATCGAAATGCGCGGTTTCGCGGGCGCAGATCACCAGCGGGAAGCCGAAGTGTTCCCGGTATGCGGTGGCCAGATCGACGACGTCGTTGTGGTCGTCTTCGTCCAGCTTCGACAGCGCGCTGTGGTCGGCGGCCAGAGCGTGGCCGGTCTCGTCCTCGGCGCCGAGATCGTGGAACGCGTTGAGCAGTTCCAGTTGCTGTTCGGAGGAGCCGGTGAGCACCGCGTCCTGGAACGACTCGCGCAACTGCTTCGTGCTCGCGAACGGACGCTGGTCGTAGGCGCGGTCGACCGCCCACGGCACATCCTGCACGACGTGGCCGAACACCTCGGTAAAACGTTCCCGGGTCATCGAATTGACCGCGTTGAGGGTGATCGAGCCGCCGCCTGCCACCCGGGGTCCCTGCGAGCCGGTGTGGAAGAAGACGATGTTGAGCAGGATGGCGCTGACGGCCCCGATGCTGATGCCGCTGCCGAAGATGAGGTCCAGTCCGGTCGGCATACCCTGGGCGATGTCGGGATAGGCGGTGACCCACAGCGCCAGCGCCAGGCTGGTGGTGACGATGATCAGGTTGCGGTGATCGGTGAAATCCACCTTGCCCAGCGTCTGGATCCCGACCGCGGCCACGGTGGCGAACAACGTCAGTGCCGCGCCGCCGAGCACCGGGTTGGGGATCGAGGCGACGATCGCGGCCACCTTGGGCAGGAATCCGAGCAGGATCATGAACACGCCGGCCGCGGCCACCACCCAGCGGCTCTTGATCCCGGTGAGCCGGACCAGTCCGACGTTCTCGGAGAACGCGGTGTAGGGGAACGAGTTGAAGATGCCGCCGATGGTGGTGGCCACCCCGTCGGCGCGCAGCATGTTGCCGATGTTCTCGGCCTTGATCCGCTTGCCGACGATCTCCCCGGTGGCGATGGTCGATCCGGTCGACTCCACCGCGATGATCAGCATCACGATCATCATGGTCAGACACGCGACGAAGTCGAATTTCGGCATACCGAACAGGAACGGCGGGGTGAATCCCACCGCAGCGGCCTCGCCGACGCGGTCGAAGTTCATGTCACCCAGCGCATAGGCGACTGCGCAGCCGATGACCAGCCCGAGCAGCACGGCGATGGTGGCGATGAAGCCGCGGAAGAGCCGCTGGATCGCGACGATGACCGCGATGGTGCCGAGCGCATAGAGGAACCAGCGGATGTTGGTCGGGTCCGGCTCGTGGGTGGCGGGATTGGTGACGGCGTCCATGGCGCCGACCGGGACCAGGGCCAGGCCGATGACGGTGATCAGCGTGCCGGTGACCACCGGGGGGAAGAATTTGAGCAGCTTGATGAAGACGGGCGCGATGGCGAACGCGAAGATGCCGGCGACGATGACCGCGCCGTAGACGTAGAGCATGCTGGCCGAGCCGCCTCCGTTGGCCAGCCCGATCGCGATGATGGGGGCTACTCCAGCGAAGGTCACGCCCTGCAACAGGGGCAGTCGCACCCCGACTTTCCAGAACCCGACGGCCTGGATGATCGAGGCGATCCCGCAGGTGAACAGATCGGCGGTGATGAGTTTGACGAGTTCCTCATCGGTGAGTCCGACTGCACCGGCGATGATGATGGGCACCAGGACCGCGCCCGCGTAGAACGCGACGACGTGCTGGAAACCGTAGGTAGCCAGTTTGGGAACCGGCAGCACCTCGTCTACCGGGTGCACGCGCTTGGGCTTGTTCGCCGTGGTCGGAGCCGCCATCGTCAAAGAATCCTGCAGATGGCGGTTGTTCGCATGTCGAGCGGTTCGCGTGGCCCGCTCTCGACGTGGCAGAATTGCCGGGTGCGAGCGGTGCTGTGGGACATGGACGGCACCCTCGTCGACTCCGAGAAGCTTTGGGACATCTCGCTCAACAAGCTCTACGAGTTCCACGGTGCGACGATGAGCCGCCAGACCCGCACCGCGTTGGTGGGCGCCTCGGCTGAAGAGACCATGGTCACGGTGTACACCGAGCTCGGCCTGGATCACGATCCGGCCGCGATCGCCGGGTCGATCCAGTGGCTGCACGACCACACCGCCGACCTCTTCGACGGTGGTCTGCCGTGGTGCCCGGGTGCCCGGGAGATGCTGGAAGCGCTTGTTTCGGAAGCTGTTCCGATGGCGCTGGTGACGAACACGCAACGGGAGTTGGCGGAGCGCGCGCTCAACAGCATCGGGCGGCACTACTTCACGGTGACGGTGTGCGGTGACGAGGTGCCCAGCGGAAAACCCGCCCCCGACCCCTATCTGCGGGCCGCCGAATTGCTCGGGCTGGAACCCGGCGACTGCCTTGCCATCGAGGATTCGGTGACGGGGTCGACGGCGGCCGAACGTGCGGGGTGTGCGGTGCTGGTCGTGCCCAACGACGTGCCGGTGCCCGGGAGTGAGCGGCGCCGGCATGCCGAGTCGCTGGCCGGTCTCGACGCAGCGGCGCTGCGCCGGGTGTATCGCGAG
The DNA here is from genome assembly GCF_041902445.1 of Mycobacterium sp. G7A2. Lineage (NCBI taxonomy): Bacteria > Bacillati > Actinomycetota > Actinomycetes > Mycobacteriales > Mycobacteriaceae > Mycobacterium > Mycobacterium sp. G7A2. Next base: position 2,645,976 of record NZ_CP169251.1, read on the forward strand.
ATCGACCGGGAGGCCCGCGACCGTACGGCCTGACCCGGCCGCACCCCCCGATATCGGTCCGGGCGGTCGGTGTTGTGTGCGATCGTAGCTGTGATCGATCTCATAGCCGAGTCGAGAAGGGGGTCGCGGCATGGCCAGAGGAGACGGCGGCGGAGCCGGCGCCGGCACCGAGTTCAGTTCCGGACGCAGCGCGCTGCGGGTGGCCTCGGTGGCCGCACTCGGCGGCCTGTTGTTCGGCTATGACAGCGCCGTGATCAACGGCGCCGTCAGCGCCCTGCAGGAGGAGTTCGCGATCAGCGACGCGACCCTCGGCTTCGCGGTCGCCTCGGCGCTGCTGGGCGCCGCCGTCGGCGCGTTGACCGCCGGGCGCCTCGCCGACGCGATGGGCCGGCTGTGGGTGATGAAGCTGGCCGCGGCGCTGTTCCTGATCAGTGCGGTCGTCACCGGCATCGGCACCAACATCTGGCTGATCGTGGTGTTCCGCGTCGTCGGCGGCGTCGCGGTCGGCATCGCGTCGGTGATCGCGCCCGCCTACATCGCCGAAACCTCGCCCGAGCGCATCCGCGGTCGGCTCGGCTCCCTGCAACAGTTGGCCATCGTCAGCGGCATCTTCGTGTCCCTGGCCGTCGACTGGCTGCTGGCCGAGGCTGCGGGCGGCTCCAACGAGGAGCTGTGGCTGGGTATGCAGGCCTGGCGGTGGATGTTCCTCGCCGAGATCATCCCCGCACTGGCCTATGGTCTGCTGGCCTTCACGATCCCGGAGTCGCCGCGCTATCTGGTTGCCACGCATCGCATCCCGGAGGCCCGTCGGGTCCTCACCCGGCTCTTGGGGGAGAAGAACCTCGAGATCACCATCAATCGTATCCAGGACTCCCTGCACGCCGAGAAGAAACGGTCGTGGCGTGACCTGTCCCGCGAGCGGCCGGACGACGAGGTCGCCTCGGGCTTGATCAACTGGATCCGCGACTACCTGTGGTGGCTGCTGTCGGTGTTCGCCGTCCTGGCGGTCACGGCGTTCGGCTTCGGGCTGTGGCCGCTTGCCGCTGTCTTCCTCGCGCTGCTCATCGGTGTGGCGCTCATCGGCGGGCTGTACGGCATCGTGTGGGTCGGCCTCGGGTTGTCGATCTTCCAGCAGTTCGTCGGGATCAACGTGATCTTCTACTACTCGAACGTCCTGTGGCAGGCGGTGGGCTTCGACGAGAGCTCGTCGTTCACGATCACCGTGATCACCTCGGTCACCAACATCGCGACCACGCTGATCGCGATAGCGCTGATCGACAAGGTCGGCCGCAAACCGCTGCTCCTGGTCGGTTCGACCGGAATGGCCGTCACGCTGGGCACCATGGCGGTGATCTTCGGAACGGCGCCACTGGTTGACGGCCAGCCCCAGCTCGGCGACGTGGCAGGGCCGGTCGCGCTGATCGCGGCGAACCTGTTCGTCGTGTCGTTCGGGATGTCCTGGGGGCCGGTGGTGTGGGTGCTGCTCGGCGAGATGTTCCCCAACCGCATCCGGGCGGCGGCCCTGGGTCTGGCCGCCGCCGGCCAGTGGACGGCGAACTGGCTGATCACGGTCACCTTCCCGGGCCTGCGGGACGTGCTCGGGTTCGCCTACGGCTTCTATGCCCTGTGCGCGGTGCTGTCGCTGCTGTTCGTGTGGCGCTGGGTGGAGGAGACAAAGGGCAAGACGTTGGAGGAGATGCACAACGAGGCGCACGTCGCCCGCCCGTCGCCGCACTGAGCACGGCGCGGCCGTGTCACCGATGCCAACCCGCGGCCATGCCGCCGAGACCAACCCACGGCCGATGGCAGTAGCGGAGTCCGGTCGTGACACAATCGCAGGCCGTGAAGACCTTCGACGCGCTGTTCGCCGAGTTGAGTGAGCGTGCGCGCACCCGCCCCACCGGCAGCGGCACCGTCGCGGCTCTCGACGGCGGTGTGCACGGTATCGGCAAGAAGATCCTCGAGGAGGCCGGCGAGGTGTGGCTGGCCGCCGAACACGAGGGTGACGAGGCGTTGGCCGAGGAGATCAGCCAGCTGCTCTACTGGACCCAGGTGCTGATGCTCGCGCGGGGACTGTCCCTCGACGACGTGTACCGGAGGCTGTGAGCGATGCTGCGCGTGGCGGTCCCCAACAAGGGCACCCTGAGCGAACCGGCCGCCGAGGTCCTGTCCGAGGCCGGCTACCGGCGGCGGACCGACGGTAAGGATCTGACGGTCGTCGATCCCGCCAACAACGTCGAGTTCTTCTTTCTGCGCCCGAAGGACATCGCGATCTATGTCGGTTCCGGGGAACTCGACTTCGGCATCACCGGCCGCGACCTGGCCCGCGAATCCGACGCGCCGGTGCGGGAACGGCTGGCGCTGGGCTTCGGTTCCTCGACGTTTCGTTACGCGGCACCGGCAGGGCGGCCGTGGCGGGTCGAGGATCTTGCCGGCAAGCGGATCGCCACGGCCTTTCCGAACATCGTCCGAAAGGATCTGTCGGCCAGGGGAATCGAGGCTACGGTGATCCGTCTTGACGGCGCGGTGGAGATCTCGGTGCAACTCGGCGTGGCCGATGCGATCGCCGACGTCGTCGGGTCCGGACGCACACTGGGCCTGCACGACCTCGCGGCGTTCGGTGAACCGCTGTGCGACTCCGAGGCTGTGCTCATCGAGCAGGATGACGCCGGGGAGCCCGCCGACAGCGAGAAGGCCGCGGCCCGCGCCCAGTTGGCAGGCCGGGTGCAGGGGGTGGTGTTCGGTCAGCAGTATCTGATGCTGGACTACGACTGCCCCCGTCCGCTCCTCGAGAAAGCCACCGAGGTGACACCCGGGCTGGAGTCGCCGACCATCGCGCCACTGGCCGACCCGGGTTGGGTGGCGGTGCGGGCGCTGGTGCCGCGTCGGGACGTCAACGCGATCATGGACGAACTGGCGGCCATCGGCGCCAAGGCGATTCTGGCCTCTGACATCCGGTTCTGCCGCTTCTGATCGAGACCGCTCACGTCGTCGTCGACCGTGTTAGCGTCCGGATGTCCATCCACCGGTCGGAGGTCCGATGACGCTGGTTTCCGTGCTTCTGTTGGCCTTACTGATCGGCGTCGTCGCCGGTCTGCGCGCGATGACTCCGCCGGCGGCGGTGGCCTGGGGGGCGATGCTCGGCTGGATCGACGTGACCGACAAGTGGTCGGAGTGGATGGCCCATCCGATCACGGTCACGGTGCTGACCATCTTCCTCGTCGTCGAACTGGTCACCGACCAGTTGCCGAGCACTCCGAGCCGGAAAGTCGCCCCGCAGTTCATCGCTCGGCTGGTCAGTGGTGGGTTCGCCGGTGCGGTGATCGGCAGCGCGTTCTTCCATACCTTCAGTGCCCTGGGCGCCGGCATGGTCGGTGCGGTGCTCGGCACGTTGGCCGGCGCCGCCCTACGCAGCAGGGTGGCCGCCGCCAACAAGGGCAACGATCGCCCCGGTGCCTTCGGTGAGGATGCGCTGGCCGTCGGCGGCGGACTGCTCGTCGCCTTCCTGGTGAGCCTGGTGTAGTCGTGGATACCCCACAGCACTTCGACGCGATCATCGTCGGTGCCGGCCAGGCCGGCCCCCCGCTGGCGGGCAGACTGACCGCTGCAGGTCAGACCGTGGCCGTCATCGAACGCAAACTCGTCGGCGGCACCTGCGTGAACTACGGCTGTATCCCGACCAAGACGCTGGTGGCCAGTGCGCACGCCGCACATCTGGCGCGCCGCGGCGCCGATTTCGGGGTCGGGACAGGGGAAGTCGCGGTCGACATGGCCGCGGTCAAGGCGCGCAAGGATCGGATCAGCGGAGGTGACCGCGAGGGTGTCGAATCGTGGCTGGAGGGGATGAAGGGCTGCACGCTGATCCGCGGCCACGCCCGCTTCGAGGATCCGCACACAATGCGGGTGGGGGAGCACCTGCTGACGGCGGACCGGTTCTTCCTCAACGTCGGCGGGCGTGCCGTCGCACCGGACATGCCCGGATTGGCCGACGTCGACTACCTGACCAACGTCGGCATTCTCGACCTCGACATGGTGCCCGACCATCTGGTGGTCATCGGCGGCAGTTACATCGCGCTGGAGTTCGCGCAGATGTTCCGGCGCTTCGGGGCGAAGGTGACGGTCATCGAGAAGGGCCCCCGGTTGACGTCGCGCGAGGACGAGGATGTCTCGGCGGCGGTCAGGGACATCCTCGAGGCCGAGGGCATCGATGTCGTGGTGGATGCCGGCAGCATCCGATTCGCCAAGCAGGACAGTGGATTCACAGTCACGCCGCGCGAGGGTGCGGAGCCGATCGCGGGCAGCCACCTGCTCGTGGCGGTCGGGCGCCAGCCCAACACCGACGATCTCGGTCTCGACGCAGCCGGTGTGGACACCGACCGGCGCGGCTACATCGTCGTCGACGATCAGCTGCGCACCACCGTCGACCACATCTGGGCGATGGGCGACTGCAACGGACGGGGCGCGTTCACCCACACCTCCTACAACGACTTCGAGATCGTGGCGGCGAACCTGCTCGACGACGACCCGCGCCGGGTCAGCGACCGCATCACCACCTACGCGCTCTACATCGATCCGCCGCTGGGACGAGCGGGCATGACGGTCGACGAGGTTCGGCGTTCGGGGCGCAAGGCGCTGGTGGGCAAACGGCCGATGACCCGGGTGGGAAGAGCGGTGGAAAAGGGCGAGACGCAGGGCTTCATGAAGGTGGTTGTCGACGCCGAGACCGAGGAGATCCTCGGTGCGGCCATCCTGGGCGTCGGTGGTGACGAGGTGGTGCACAGCATTCTCGACGTCATGACCGCCAAGCTGCCCTACACGGCGATCTCCCGAACGATGCACATCCACCCGACGGTCAGCGAGTTGGTGCCGACCATGCTGCAGGACCTCGAGCCGCTGCGGTGACCGCGCGGCCCGCGATCAGCTGTCTGCAGACGGAGCTGACCCGCGCACCGAGATGCCGGCACGTCGCGACATCGGCGGACTGAACATGCTCGGGGCCGGCGTCGACGTCGGTGGCTGCGGCGGCGCCGAGCCAGAAGCCGAGCCGGTTGAGGTCCTGATCGCTGCCTGAGGAGCTGTTCCAGCCCGGCGGTAGGCCCAGACTGACCCACAGCATGTGGTGCTGGGCGGCGAATACTGCCAGCGACATCAGGGTCTGAAGTTTGTCGCCGCTTTTCGCGCCTGAGTTGGTGAACCCGGCCGCGATCTTGTTCTGCCAGGTGCCGTTGATGCAACGTCGGCCGGTCTTCTCGGCGAAAGCCTGGAATCCGGCGGATACGTTGCCCATGTAGGTCGGGCAACCGAACACCACCGCGTCGGACTCATCAAGTTCGTGCCAGCCGTCGTCGGTGATCGCGTCGACGGCGATCATGGCGACCTCGGCGGCGCTATCCCGAGCCCCGGCGGCAACAGCTGCCGCCAACGTCGCAGTGTGGCCGAAGCCGGAGTGGTAGGCGACGGCGACGCGCGGTTCGGGTAGCTCGGTGACTGTCATGGTGTTTCACCTCTGGTGGCAACGATCTGCCGACGGCGGGCGAGCCAGTCCGGCAGAACGTCTTCGTTCAGGTACGCCTCGAGTCTGTCGAGGTAGGCATGGGTACCGCCGCGGAACCCGGTGGCGTTGCGGATACCGAGGCCGCGATGGGTGAAGCGCAGGACGGTCTCCTGCCCGTCTGTTCGCAGTTCGTATCGGACCACGCCGTCCTCGACGATGGGCTGACACCATTGGTGTTCGAAGACGTTCGGCGGATCCCAGACCAGGATGCGGCCCGTCATCCGTTTTCGTTCCGGCGACAGCGGAGGCCCGTCGGCGACCATGTCGATCAGTCCGCCTTCGCGCGCGTCGATCGTCGTTTCGCCGAACCATCGGCAGCGTTGCGCCGGGTCGGTGATCGCGGCCCAGACCACGTCGATCGGGAACGGTAGACGTCGTTCGAAGGCCAGCGTGGCCCGGTCGCCGTCGATGAGAAGGCGTCCGCCGCGGTCGGTCTGCGGGTCTGTCATGGCTGTCCTCCGTGCTGTTCATGCAGGTGGCGTTCGAGCGCGTCCAGGTGGCCGCTCCAGAACCGTCGGTAGCGCTCGATCCAGTCGTCGATGGGTGCCAGGCCGTCGGCGCGCAGCGCGTAGACCCGACGTTGGGCATCGGGGCGGACTTCGACAAGGCCTACTTCGCGCAATATGCGCAGGTGTCGCGACACCGTCGGCTGCGTCAGGTCGGGCAACGTCGCGACCAGTTCGCCGGCCGTGCGCTCGCCGCTCATCAGCACATCCAACAGAGCCCGCCGGTTCGGTTCGGCAACGGCCTCGAAGACATCCACACCCATATATTACTTATTGTCTATATAGACGCAAAACTATTGACCGGGCCTTGACTGTGTTGCCGATCACAGTAATATGACCAGTGGTCATAGTCCCTGGGAGGCTCGATGCCGACGGTCACCTGGTCCCGGTTGGGTGGGGAGCGGCGTTCGGCGGTGGTGGACGCGGCGGAAGCGGAGTTCGCCGCACACGGGTTCTCCGGCGGCAGCCTCAACGTCATCGCTCGTCGGGCAGGCGTTGCCAAAGGCAGCCTGTTCCAGTACTTCGCCGACAAGCGAGACCTGTACGCCTACATCACCGATGTGGGCAGCCAGCGGGTGCGGGCCTACATGGAGTATCAGATCCACGAGCTCGAGCCCGACCGGCCGTTCTTCGAGTTCCTCACCGATCTGCTCGATGTGTGGGTGGCGTACTTCGCCGACCATCCGCGGGATCGAGCGCTCCACGCGGCGTCGAGTTTCGAGGTCGACACCGACGCGCGGGTCAGTGTGCGGGCCGTCGTGCACCGCCACTACCTGGAGGTGCTGCGACCGTTGGTGCACGCTGCGCGCACCCGCGGCGATCTGCGGCCGGATGCGGACATCGACGCGTTGTTGTCGCTGCTGTTGATGCTGATGCCTCATCTGGCACTGGCGCCGTACGTCCGCGGGATGGATCCCGTCCTCGGACTCGACGAATTGTCCTCTGAACAACCGATTCTGGTGGTACGTCGCTATGTCGCAGTGCTGTCGGCCGCGTTCGGCTCCACCAACCCATCCCACCGAACCACCACAATCGCGCAAGGAGAAGCACATGGCTAGAACTCGCTCGGACTCATTGGCCGAAGGCGGGCTGAACTGGGCCAGCCTGCCGCTCAAGCTGTTCGCGGGCGGCAACGCCAAGTTCTGGAATCCGGCAGACATCGACTTCTCTCGGGACCGGGCTGACTGGGAAGCGCTCACGGAGTTGGAACGCGAATGGGCGACGCGCCTGTGCGCGCAGTTCATCGCCGGCGAGGAGGCAGTCACGCAGGACATCCAGCCCTTCATGGCGGCGATGCGTGCCGAGGGGCGGCTCGGTGACGAGATGTATCTGACCCAGTTCGCGTTCGAAGAGGCCAAGCACACCCAGGTGTTTCGGTTGTGGCTCGACGCGGTCGGCGTGACCGACGACCTGCAGCGCTTCCTCGACGACCTGCCGACCTACCGGACCATCTTCTACGAAGAGTTGCCGGAATCCCTCGACGCATTGCTGGCCGACCCGTCCCCGGCCGCGCAGGTCCGTGCGTCGGTGACCTACAACCACGTCATCGAAGGGATGATGGCGTTGACGGGATACTATGCGTGGCACCGGATTTGCGTGGACAACAACATCCTTCCGGGCATGCAGGAACTCGTTCGGCGGATCGGTGACGACGAGCGTCGCCACATGGCCTGGGGTACGTTCACCTGCCGTCGCCACGTCGCTGCCGATGACGCCAACTGGTCGGTGTTCGAGTCCCGGATGAACGAGCTCATCCCGCTGGCGCTGAAGAACACCGACGATGCGTATGACCTCTACGACGAGGTGCCCTTCCACCTCGAGAAGGACGACATGCAGCAGTATGCCGCCGACAAGGGGATGCGCCGCTTCGGCACCATCAGCAGCGCACGGGGGCGGCCACTCGGTGAGATCGACGTGGATTACTCGCCGCTGCAGCTGGAGGACACCTTCGCCGACGAGGACCGAAAGTCGCTGGCCACCTCAGCGTAGGTGTGACTCGGAGGGTTACTCGAACGCGATGACACCGCGAATGTTGTCGCCGGCACGCAGATCACGCATGGCCTCGTTGATGTCGTCGAGCTTGTAGGTGCGCGTGACGAGTTCATCGAGCTTGATGGTGCCGGCCTCGTACATCGACAGCAGTTTGGGCATGGCGTCGCGGGGGTTCATGCCGCCGTAGAGAACGCCTTTGAGCGTCTTGCAGGAGCTGACCATGTCGGGCAGGCTCATCGGCACCATCAGGTCGCTGACCTTCGCCATGCCGGTCAGCACGCAGGTGCCGCCTTTGCGCAACAGCATCATCGCGATCATGATCAGGTCGGGCGGCACGACGCCAGGCGTCAGGACCACGCGGTCGGCCATCACCCCCCAGGTCAGTTCCTTCACCAGTTCGAGCGCGGCCCCGGCATCGGTGGCGGTGTGCGTAGCGCCGAAGGTGGGTGCGATGTCGCGTTTGAACTCGTTCGGGTCGACCGCCACGATGTGTTTGGCGCCGGACACCTTGGCCCCTTGAACCGCGTTCATCCCGATCCCCCCGACGCCGATGACGACCACGGTGTCACCGGGCTCCGTTCCGGCAGCGTGGGATCCGGATCCGAAACCGGTGGTGACGCCGCAGGACACCAGCGATGCGGCCTCCAGCGGGATCCACTCGTTGATCTTGACCAGAGACCGTTCCGAGGCGACCACGTATTCCGAGAAGGTGCCGACCTGCATCATCGCCATCAGGTCCTCGACGCCGTTCGGGCCCGATACGTGGCGTCGGCGGGTGTGGTCGGTGGTCATGTCCTTGCTGTAGATGTCTGCGCCGACGTCGCAGAGGTAGGTGTGTCCGGTGGCGCACCAGCGGCAGTTGCCGCACGCCGGAAAGAAGGAGACGGCGACGTGGTCGCCGGGTCGGAGGGTGCGGACCTCGGGACCCACCTTCTCGACGACACCGGCACCCTCGTGGCCGCCCAGCATCGGGAACCACTCCGGAACAGGCACGCCGGCCGCGCGCATCATCTCCTCCATGTCGGCGCTCGGCACGCTGTCGCCGGTGTAGAAGTGCTCGTCGGAGTGGCAGATCCCGGCGAAGGCCATCTTCACGAGGACCTCGCCGGCGCGAGGCGGGTCGAGCTCGATGTCGGTGACCTCCCAATCCACACCGACCCCTCGCAGTACCGCTGCTCTGGACTTCATGGTGTCTCCTCGGTCGCGGCCGTCGGGGCGATCACGCCGGCCAGCCGACGGTCTTGGTCTCGGTGAAGATCTCCAGGCCTTCGATGCCGCACTGGCGGCCGATGCCCGATTGCTTGTAGCCGCCGAACGGCGCATCGGCGCCGTACCAGAGGCCGCCGTTGATGCCGAGGGTGCCGGTGCGAATACGACCGGCGACGGACTTCGCCCGATCCAGGTCGCTGGCGAACACGACACCGGACAGGCCGTAGATGGAATCGTTGGCGATGCGTACGGCGTCGTCGTCGCCGTCGAAACCGATCACCGACAGCACCGGACCGAAGATCTCCTCCTGCGCGATGGTCATCCGGTTGTCCACGCCGGCGAACACGGTCGGTTCGACGAAGTATCCGCGGGACAGGTGTTTCGGGACTCCACCGCCGGTCACCAGTCGGGCACCCTCCTGTTTGCCCTTCTCGATGTATCCCAGCACCCGTTCCTGCTGGCGCTTCGACACCTGAGGGCCCTGCAGCACGGACGGGTCGGTGGGGTCGCCGTACTTGTTCTTCTCCATGGCCACCTTGACGATCTCGACGGATTCGTCGTAGCGCGAATTGGGTACCAGCAGCCGCGTCGGCATCGCGCAGCCCTGACCTGCGTGCATCGAGATGAAGGCACTGCCGCCGACCGACGCCTTGAGGTCGCCCTCCTCGTCGAGCACCAGATACACGGACTTGCCGCCGAGCTCCAGGAAGGTCGGCTTGACCGTCTGTGCGGCGGCTTGCATCACCCGACGGCCGGTGGCCGTCGACCCGGTGAACGCCACCATGTCGACCAGCGGCGAGGTGGACAGCACCTCGCCGACCAGGTGGTCTGACGAGGTGACGATGTTGAGCACCCCGGGCGGAATGTCGGTCTGCTCGGCGATGATGCGGGCGATCCGAGTGCAATTCCACGGCGTGTCCGGAGCCGGCTTGAGCACGCACGTGTTGCCCATCGCGAGCACGGGGCCGATCTTGTTCAGGATGATCTCGAACGGGAAGTTCCAGGGCGCGATGACGCCGACGACCCCGATGGGTTCCTTCCAGACCTCTCGGGCGGCCGGCGTGCCCATCCCGAACGCGTCTTTGTCGGGCAGCGACCGCTTCCACGGGAACTGACTGATCATGTCGGCCGGCCACGTCAGCGCTTCGTTGAGGGGAACGTCGAGCTGGGGTCCGTAGGTGCTCAAGACGGGACAGCCCACCTCTGCGACGAGTTCGCTGCGCAGCTCTTCTCGCTCGTTCTCCAGTGCTGCCTGCAGTTGCCCGAGACCGGTCGCCCTGGCCTCGCCGTCGCGCGACCAATCCGTGTGGTCGAAGGCATGCCGGGCCGCCGCGACGGCCCGCTCCATGTCGGCCCGCGTGCCGTCGGCCGTGCCGCCCATCACTTCCTCGGTGGCGGGGTTGACGTTGTCGAACTGTCTGCCTGTTTCCGAGTCGACGAGCTTGCCGTCGATGAGCATGCGCGATTCGTGTGTCACCGGTCGATGTCCTTCACCACTGTCGGAGTTCCTTGACGGCGTCCGCTGGCCGCGGAGCCAATGTCAGGTAGGGGATGAAACTGCTTTTGCCGCAACGGAGCACGGAGTGAACCGTGTCGGTGAGGTGGTCGGCGTCGACGAGGCCGCCCTGCATGTAACCGTTTTCCATCCAGAATCGGATCGCGGTGTCCAGGGCCTTGGGGTCCCAACTCTTGTTGAACTCTGTTTGCGAATCACCGCTGCCGCCGAAGCTGTCGCCGACCGCCAGCCGCGTGAAGCCGATGTTGGGATGCTCGATCCGCCAGGCTTCGACGAGCTTGTCCAGCGCAGCCTTGCTCACTGCGTAGGCACCCAGCATCGGCCATGGTGTGGAGTACGACGCGCTCAGCGAGGACAGATACACCGCGGACCCGGCGTTCGCCGCCAGGTGCGGTGCGGCGGCAGCGGTCACCAGCGACGCGCCGGTGACATTGGTGGCGAACAGCTGTGCCCACTGCTCGGCGGTCACGTCGGCCAGTGGCGCCAGGACACCCATCCCCGTGGTGTACACGAGCGCGTCCAAGCCGCCGAACGTGTCGGTCACCTCGGTGAAGGCTCGTTGACAACTCGCCTCATCGGTGACGTCGCACGCGACCGCGGCCGCGTCGTTTCCCGCTTCCTTGGCCGCGTTCTCGAGCCTGTCCTTGCGGCGGGCCATGAAGGCGACTCGTACGCCCTTTGCGGCCAGACCGATGCCGATACACCGGCCGAGGCCGGCTGACGCGCCGACGACGGCGACCCGGAGCGGGGAATCGTCCGACACTCGGGGTCGCTCGTCAGATGGGTGCATGAGTCTCCTTGCGCAGCGTAGAGCCAAAGCTATCAAGACTATAGAGGGACAATATGCGAAAAACGAAAACAATTGTTTCCGGTTGGGCAGGTGGGGTCCGGTAGTGGGGGAAAGGCATCAGCGTCGCAGAGCTTTTCGGCTCGACGAGGCGAAGCTCAGCAGTAGCCGGTCCAAGATTGTGGCGGCCCGTTGACGCGCTTCCTCGGGCTGTGGCGCGTGGGCGACAAGCAGCGCCCCTTCCTCGACCGCAGCCACGAGTATGTGGGTCAGCTCGCTGACGGGGTGGTCCTCGATGATGCCGTCGGAGATCGCTTTGCCGACCATCTTCTGGATCATCGCGATACTGCTCTGCCCCTGGATGGAACGCACCGCCTCCCATCCGAGTACGACCGGTCCGTCGAGCAACATGACACGCTGAACTTCCGGTTCGACGGCTGCCTCCAGGAAGCTCTGCAGACCGCGGCTCAGCCGTTCCCACGGATCCGCACCCTCGGGTGGCGACGTCAGCGACCTCAGGGTGAGGTCGCGTTCCACTTCCTGGAACACCGCCCGAAACAGTTCGGCCTTGTCGCTGAAGTGGTGATAGAACGCCCCGCGGGTCCCCACCCCGGATTTGGATACGAGATCCCCGATGCTGGTGTGGAAATAGCCGTTGGCAACGAACAGGGCGCGACCTGCGTCGATCAGATCGCGTCGAGTCTGGTCGCCGCGCTCACGCCGTTGGTGGTCGGCCCCGCCCCGCTTCGCCATGCGGACATCGTAACAACATTCATGCTGTATGTTGCGAAGATGGCTGACGACGAGGTTCGCGCTTACGGTTCGGTTGCTCCGTTGAAAGTCGGTTTGCTCAATGACTATCCGACGATGGGTGACACTGACAATGACACCGTCAACGCGATCAAACTCGTCATCGACGAAGCGCTCGCCGCCGCACGAATCGATCGGCCGGTGGAACTCGTCCGGCGCAACGTGGTCGGCCTGCCCAACGGCACCTACGCCGCCGTCGAGCGTGCGTTCGACGAACTCGTGGGGGAGGGCTGCCTGGCCATCTTCGGTCCGTGGATCTCCGACAACGTGGTGCCGCTGCGTCCCCACGTCGACGAGACGGCGCGGACGCCGATCATCACCTTGTCCGGCTCGGAGGGCGCTCTGGGTGAATGGTGTTTCGCACTGAACAACGGCTCGATGGCGGAGGAGCCGGTGATGCTGGCGGCTGTCATGCTGGGCGACAGCAGGTCGCGCATCGCGATCGCCTACGAGGCGTCGCTGATCGGTAAAGAGTACCTCTCTTTTGCCGAAAAGGCCTACACAGCCGCGGGTTTGACTGTGGTAGCGACGATGGCGATACCGCAGGTAGAGGCGGACAAGGCCGACGTCGTCGACCGACTGCGAGCCACGGAACCGGATGCGCTGGTCCACGTCGGATTCGGCCACGGCCTGTGGGGATTCACCGACGCACTGCTGGCCGCCGGCTGGGATCCGCCGCGCTACACCACCACGGCCTTCGAAATGGCGCACATCAATGCGGAGTGGATGCGACAGCTCGCCGGCTGGATCGGCCTCGACAGTTACGACGAGCGCAACGCGGTGGGGCAGGCCTTTCTCGATCGATTCGAGGCGCGATACGGCCGACGGCCGGGCCACTCCATGCCGGGGCTTGCCCACGATGCGGCCACGGTGATCGTCCGGGCACTGGCGGCGGCGCGCCCGTTGACCGGCGGAGGGGTCAAGCAGGCGATGGAGCAGGTCAAGCTGATCCCGGCGGCCAGCGGCGCACCCGGGACGTTTCTGCGGTTCGGTCGCTTCATCCGCCAGGGGTGGTTGGGTAGCGACTACCTGGTGGCCCGCCGGGTCCTGCCGGACGGGTCCGGCCACGTGTTTCACGCAGCTCCGAGCGAGAACATCTCACGTGCGGTGGGCGTCGGCTGACAGCTGGATCGCGCCGAACACCGGAGCGGAGACGATTCCCGCGCTCTGCTCCCGGACGTAGGGGATGGCGCGCACCGCGCTCATCGCGATCATCAGATGGCCGGGCGTGGCGTGTTGGCCAGTCGGTACCTCGACGTCCCATCCCACATCCAGGTTCAACTCGAAGCTGGGTTCGCCCTTGATGACGGCTCGTATCAGCGGCGCCTTCTCGCCGGGAGCGAGCGGCTCGAGGCCCCACTGGGGCAGGTCGCGGGTGAGCACCCACTCCTCGTGGATGGCGAGTAGCGGCCGTCCCGACCAGTGGCCGACCCAGGAGAACCGCTGGCCCACCACAGTTCCGGCCTCGATGGCGCCGGCCTTCACCTCGATGGGGTGCGGCAGCGTGGTGCAGTCCACCGAGACGTCGATGTGCGTCAGCTCGATGCCGAGGACGTCGGCGGTGGCGTTGAGCGCCTGCCGGTACGCCATGTCCAGCTTCTTGATGATCGGTGAGTCGACGGTGACGTCTGCCGGCGAGCGGCCCATCCCCATCAGGTCGATCAGCATCGGCCGACTGTCGACGGACGAGACGTCGGTGGCCTCGTAGAGGTCGATGCGGTCGATGGATTTGCTCAATCCGGTGACGGTCGTGACCAAGCGCTCGAACATGAAGCCCGGGTTCTCACCGGCAGCGTGAAAACGCGAATTCCCGGTCCGGCACGCGTCGCGGAAGGCCTCGGTGGTGGCTGTGCCGTAGGTGGGGAGGTGGTTGTAGGACGTCGTACTGATCACGTCGATACCGGCCGCGAGCATCCGGCAGATGTCCTCGGCGTTGGTTTCGACTGCGTGCGCCTTACTGGCCGCGTGCACGGCGACCTCGGCGCCTGACGCCAGAATGACATCCTTGTCCGTGGTGGCCCGGACTCCCGTCGTCGGCGGGAGTCCGCACAGTGCGCCTGCGTCGAGCCCGTCTTTGGCGGGGTCGTAGACCAGCACTCCCGCCAACTGGAAATTCGGGTTCTCGATCAGCTCCCGCAGCGCCGCACGTCCGACCGCGCCCGTTGCCCACTGTGCCACTCGAATCGTCAATCGATCACTCCTGGTAGTGCTTTCGACCGCCGTCAATACGCCCGACTGATCAACCTACATCATGTATGTTCGCAACCACCAGGGTGTATGTTGAGCATGTTCCGACGTAGTGAGGGGTCGCCGCATGGTGGAATCGCCAACCGTCGAGGAGCTCGAGCAGGGCATCCGGGATGCGCAGGAGAGATTCAATGCGGGGATGGGGGCAGACGGCGACGCGTCTCCATACCCGCTGCTGAAGAAACTGCGTGCGCAGGCGCCGGTTCATCCGGGCTGGCCGGAAATGGGCTTGGTCGGCAACCCGGACGAGGGGACGCAGACGTTCACCGCCTACTCCTTCGACGCGGTCAAGACGGTGTTCACCGACAACGTCACGTTCAGCACCCGCTGCTACGAGGACATCGTCCGTCCGTTGCAGGGACCCACGATTCTCGAGATGCAAGAGCCCGAACACGCCGTGTACCGCAAGTTGCACGAGTTCGCCTTCGCCCGCTCGTCGATGAAACGGTGGGACGGTGAACTGGTCGGTCCGCTGGTGGACCGCACCATCGCGAAGTTCAAGAAGGACAGGCGCGCAGATCTGGTCGACGCGGTGTTCATGCCGATTCCGGTACGGGTGATCGCTGCGCTGTTGGGACTGCCCGACGCCGACGTTCTGTGGTTTCACCGTCTCGCGATCGACATCCTGGGGTTTCGTGGCGACATGGAGACCGCGATGGCGGCGTCGGCGCAGATGAAGGATTACTTCGTCGACATCCTGGCCGAGAAGCGGAGGTCGCCGAAAGACGACATGGTCTCGATCCTGGCTGCGGCCGAGGTCGACGGCGTGAAGATGTCGGACGAGCAGATCTACGGCTTCATGAGGAACCTGTTGCCCGCCGGTGCGGAAACCACCTCGCGGTCCACGGCAAGCCTGGCCTTGGCGTTGTTGACGCACCCGGATCAGCTCGACGCGGTGAGAACCGACCGGAGCCTGTTGCCGCAGGCCATCGAGGAGGGCATTCGCTGGGAGACCCCGCTGTTGAACTTCATGCGCGAGGTGACCTGCGATACCGAATTGGCTGGAGTGCGCATTCCGCGAGGGTCGACCATGATGCTGAGTCTGGGCAGTGCCAATCACGACGAAAGCCGCTGGCAAGAACCGGAAGAGTTCGACATCTTCCGGAAGCGCAAGCCACACATCGGTTTCGCGCACGGCGCGCATGTCTGTTTGGGAATGCATCTGGCGCGATTGGAGAGCACGAAGATCTTCAACGCCCTGTTCGACGAGTTACCCGGCCTTCGACTCGACCCCGACGCCCGTGCGCCGTACATCACCGGCACCATGTTCCGCTCCCCATCCAGACTCGACGTCATCTGGGATTGAGGACGGCGATGACGCGCGTCATTCAATGGGCCACCGGTGTGACGGGAGCGATGTCGCTTCGCCATCTCATCGGCCGAGATGACCTGGACCTGGTCGGCGTGCGGGTGTACGACCCGGCCAAGTCGGGTGCGGACGCAGGATCTCTTTGTGGAATGCCGGAAATCGGCCTGTCGGCGACCGACGACCGCGACGCGTTGCTGGCCACCGACGCCGATGTGGTTCTCTACATGGGCAAGGTCGAAACCGACACGCCCGGATGTTTCGCCGATGTCTGCGACCTTCTGGCCTCCGGAAAGAACGTGATCACCACCGGTAGCCGTTTCGTACACCCGCGTTCACTGGACGCGACACTGGCCGATGCCATCGAAACCGCCTGTAAAACAGGACAATCGACATTCCTCGGCCTGGGCCTCTATCCCGGGTTCGTCGGTGAGTCACTCGCGCCGATCCTGTCGCGGATCACCGCGCACGCCGGCCGCATCGATGTTCGCGAAGTACTCGATTACTCCACCTACGCAAGTCACGACCTGATCTTCAACGCGATGGGTTTCGGATTCCCGCCCGAAGACACCACTCCGTTGCTCACGAACACCGAGTACGCCGCCAGCGCCTGGATCGGCAGCGCTACCGTGCTGGCTCAGGCGCTGGGCCTGCACATCCGCGGCGTCGAGGGGTACCGCGAAGTCGCCACCACGCCGCGGACATTGCAGGTGGCCGCCGGCGAGATTCCCGCAGGCACCGTGGGGGCGATGCGTTTCGGGGTGGTGGCCGATTGTGGCGAGGTGACCCTGGCCGTCGAACACCTCACTCGCATGGCCGATGACCTGGCGCCCGATTGGCCCACCGAAATCGGCTACGAGGTCTCCTTTTCCGGCGAGCCGAACCTGCGATTCCACCTCGTGATCGGCTCACATGACGAAGACCATGCCCAGCAGGGATGTCTCGCCACGGCGATGCACGCGATCAACGCCATCCCCGCGGTGATGGCTGCCGACCCCGGGATGTATGACTTGTCGACCATCAAGCCCTTCGTCGCACATTGGGCAGGGCGCTGATGACCCTGCGCGTCATCGTGATCGGCACCGGTGGCGTCGGTGCGCACGCGCTGCGTGCGGTGCTGCGAAATCCTCGTTACGACCTCACCGGCTTCTGGGTGTCCTCAGGCGAGAAGGCGGGAAAGGACGGGCACCTGCCAGAGCGTCGAGCAGATCCGCTGTATCGAAGTTTGCGACTACTCGACCTACGACGTCGTCGAGGTCGGTGAACGACGGCGCGTACAGCACGAGATCGGCGTCGGTGTTCAGTGTCCGGTCCACGTCGGTGATGGCGGACGCGCCGATGGGCGAGTGATAACGTTTGCTCTCAAAATAAGTCAGTCCAAGTTCTCATCCGGTTCGGGGCTGACCTGTCGAAGGGAAATGGTCATGGAAGACGTGCTGGGTTACCGGGGCAAGTCCGTTGTCGTCACGGGTGCGGCGTCTGGCATGGGGCAGGCGGCGGCCCAGATCCTCGTCGACCTGGGTGCGGAGGTCACCGCGCTGGACATCAAGCCGACCACGGTTCCGGTCGGCCGTGCGTTGCAGATCGACCTTCGGGATCGCTCGAGCATCGAAGAGGTGGTGGACGCGATCGACGGCCCGGTCGACGGGTTGTTCAGCTGCGCAGGGCTGCCGGGACCGCCGTTCAGCGAATGGGACACCATCTTGGTGAACTTCGTGGGCGCCCGCCATCTCGCCGAGCTTCTGGTACCCAAGATGAGCGTGGGCTCGGCCATCAGCGTGATCTCGTCGTCGGCGGCGATCGGATGGCAGGATCACATCAAGGTCATCACCACGCTGCTCGAGACCGAAGGCTTCGACGCTGCCGTCGAATGGCTCGAAGCCAACGAGAAGAAGTGGTCGTGGAGCGGCTACGCCTACTCGAAATACATCATCGATGCGTGGGTGGGCTGGTGGTACCCGGAGCTCGGTCGCAGGGGCATCCGCATCAATTGCATCAATCCCGGGCCCACCGAAACGGCGATGATGCCGGCGTTCCAGGATCTGATGGGCAAGGAGACGGTGGACGATGCGATCGGGCCGGTCGGACGGTACTCGACGGCCGAGGAACAGGCCTGGCCGCTGGTGTGTCTGGGCAGCCCGCGGCTGAGCTATGTCGGTGGCACCGTCCTGTGGACCGACGGGGGATGGCACGGCGCGATGACGATGGGCCGCCACAACGCGCAATGGACCGACACCGCGGCCGACCAGATGGCGAAGAAGGGCTGAGCCCGGCTCAGATGAAGGCCTAGATGAAATCGCTGCCGCCGTCGACGTTCACCGTCGCCCCGGTGATGTAGCCGTTCCGTCTGGACGCCAGATAGACCGCGGCCGACGCGATCTCTTCGGGTAGCCCGGCTCGCCCGAGGTCACAGGGATGGCCATAGGTCCGTTCCACCCACGCCATGACGTCGTACGGGTCCGCCGAATCGAACCCGTCGGCGGCGAGCACCTCTTTGAGGATGTCGGTGAAGCTCGCCGTCACGATGGTTCCCGGGCACACGCAGTTGACCAGGATGCCCTCCGGGCCGAGGCTTTTCGACAGGTTCTTGGTGAAGCTCGACAGGGCCGCCTTCGACGCGGTGTACGCGACAAGTCGGGGACTCTGCCGCTGGATGGAGTGCGCCGACAGTGTCACGATCCGAGCCCAGTCTGCCGCCCGCAGCATCGGTAGCGCGGCGCGCACAGAGCGCACCGCCGACATGGTGCCGAGGTCGAAGGAGGCGTGCCAGTCGCCGTCGTCGAGTTCCTCGAACGAGCCC
This sequence comes from Mycobacterium sp. G7A2, assembly GCF_041902445.1. Classification (NCBI taxonomy): domain Bacteria; kingdom Bacillati; phylum Actinomycetota; class Actinomycetes; order Mycobacteriales; family Mycobacteriaceae; genus Mycobacterium; species Mycobacterium sp. G7A2. The sequence goes on from NZ_CP169251.1 coordinate 2,664,703, forward strand.
GCGCCGGGCCCCACAGTATGGATCAGGACGTTCAGGCTTCCCCACGCCTCCTCCACTGCGGCGTATCCGGCGGCGATCGAGTCTGCGTTCGCCATGTCGACGCTGATCGTCAACACGTCGGGCGCTCCGGCTGCGCTGATGCGGCGTGCGGCGGAGTCGAGTGCCTCGGCGCCGCGGGCCATGACGGCAACGAGTGCGCCTTCGGCTCCGAGGGCTTCGGCGATGGCCAGTCCCATGCCCTTGCTGCCCCCGGTGACGACGGCTCTGGCGCCGCCAAGTCCAAGATCCATCTCAGTCGCCCCCTCTCTCAGGTGCTCGGCTCAGGATGATCACCGCGATACCCTGGGCGCCAGATGAACGACGTCGGTGACGACCGACGGGTTGGCACGGGCCACGGCGACCAAGGACAGCATCGCATTGGCGACGTCATCCACCGCCGACATCTTCGCCGGGATCTGGCCTTGATGTGCCCACGCGCGGTACAGGTCGGCCAATAGGTCACGGTCGGCTCCGCGCAGGATTTCGGTGCCCTCGGTGGGTCCTACGCTGACTCTGATCACCGCGAGATCGGGATGCTCGGCGCGCCATGACCGCAGGATCTCGTCCAACGCAGCCTTGCTTGCGTGATAGGCGGCCACCCCGACCCGCGGGTGGCCCACGTCGTGGCTGGAGGCGACGACCGCCACCGAGTTTTCCGTCAGGTAGGGCAGCGCGGTCCGCAACACGTGTGATGCTCCGACGGCGTTCACGCTGTATGCGTGCAACCAGGTGGTGTAGTCCGTGTCCTCGATCAGCGCAAAAGGCACTGCTGCGCTGGTGAACACGATGGCGTCGAGTTGCCCGAACGCGGCACCCACCTGGTGCACGACATCCTCGATGGCGCGGGGATCAGATACGTCGAGTTCGTGGGCGGAGCCGTCGAGTTCGGTGGCGAGCTGGCTCAGACGGTCGATCCGCCGCGCCGCCAACGCGACTTTGGCACCCCTCGAATGGGCGGCCAGCGCCAGCGCATGTCCGATCCCTGAGGACGCCCCCACGATCAGTATGCGGGTTCCGGCGATGTTGGCGTGGCGATCGCTCATGCTCTGCTCTCTCTACGTGGTCGTGCGGTTCTGGGGGAGTGGTGCATTGCGTCGATGATGGCGCGAACAGTGCGGCGGCAGCGTCCGCACTCCGAGCCGGCCCCGCAGGCTTGTGCCACGTGGCGGGTGGTTCGGGCGCCGGCCGCCACGGACTCGGCGACGGTTTCGTTGGTCACCCCGAGACAGAGGCAGACATACATCAGTAACGACCCCGCTTACTCGGCTCGGCAAAGCGCATCGCGGTCACGAGGCGGCCGATGAACACCGGCGGGTAGGCGCCGATTCCCGCGGACTCCAGCCATGTCGCCGCGGCGTCGGACCGCTCTGCCCACAGCAACGCCGAGTCCTTGTCCTCGAGCTGCTGGAGGAACATCACTTCACGCGGATTGTCGAACGCACGGTAGACCAGCGTGCGGCGGATACCGGCTCGACCGAAGTCGTCGAGCGACTTGCCTACCCAGGTCATGAACTCCTCGACGTTTGCGACCGGCATCACGGCGGCGACGACGAGATCGCTGCCGGGGCGCGGCGGATCGCCGAGGTCGAAGCGCTCGACCTTCTCACCCGCGAATACCGCGGGCAGCTCGTTGACGCCGACGGCGTCGAACCATTCGAAGAAATACGGCGAGCGCAGCAGGTTCAGCAGCGGTTGTTCGGTCCGGATGCCGATGACAACCAGGACCTTGCCCGGCTCAGGGATGGAGTCGTAGACGAACGCATAGCGCGCACCCAGGTCGATGAGGCTTTCCTGGTGGAGTTCCAGGACTGGTCCTACGCGCTCGGACGCCGGGACCTGGAACTCGACGGCAAAAACGTACGTGCGAGACATGACGGCGCTGATCAGTCAGCCTCCTGGTCTGTTTACGTCCGGGGATTATCTAGTCGGGCTATGATACAGCCATTCTCGCATGAGAGAATCACTGTTCTCGGAACAGGGGTCGGGAGAGTAGGGAGACAGCACAGGTGGGGAATGCACTACCGGGCTACGGTCCCTCGAGCTCGTCCACCGGGGGGCCGGACGCGACGCCAAGGTGTTTCGAAGTGTCACGCGTCGGCCGCCATCGATCGCAATGCACCACATGATCCGGATCGCTCTGGGCCAGAAGCGTTCCGGAGCGTTGCGGTCAGAGCAGTGACGGTCTTCGCGCTGCTGCACGGTGGAATGCACCACGGCTCGTGCTGGGCGGCTGTCGAGGACGAGTTGTGGCGGCATGGCCATCTCACGGTGGCGCCGGACCTTCCGGTGGACGAAGACGCGGCGGGCGCACTGCAGTGGGCTCGGGTTGCGGGCGCCGCGATCGGCGATGCGGTGGGCGATTCAGCCGACGACGTGGTGGTGGTCGGCCACTCGATAGCGGGTCTGTGCGTTCCGGTGTTGGCCACCCTGCGACCGGTGAGTCGAATGGTCTTCGTCGGCGGGTTGCTTCCGGTGCCGGGAGAGTCATTCGCCGAGCACCTTGCGGCCAATACGGACGCGATCACCTTCCCGCAACCGCGGACAGACGGTACGGGTCCTTTTGGGCTGACCTGGGAGTCCGTCCGGGACGGCTTCTACCACGACTGCCCCGAACCCGTTGCGCAGCAAGCCTTTGGCAAGATGCGTGCCCAGTCGTTCACGGTCTTCGTTGAGACCTGTCCGATCGCCCAGTGGCCGTTGACCCCGTCGACCTACATCCTGTTGCGTGACGATCGAGCCGTCGGTGCTCAATGGGCGCGCCGCAATGCCGTTCAACGCATTGGCGCCGATCTCGTCGAGATGGACGGCGGCCACTCACCGTTCTTCTCTCGGCCCGTGGAGTTGGCCGATGTGCTCGCCAGGATTGCTGTCCGCTAGCCCTGTGTCGCTCCTACGTCGACCGACATGGCTGTCGCGGTGACGTATCTCGATTCGTCGGAGGCCAACCACGCGACGGCGCTGGCGACATCCTCAGGCATCGTCACGGCGTCGGGTAGAAGCTGCTTGCCGAAACCGTTGCGCAGTGACGGATTGGAGGCCGCGGCCTCCGCCATGGCTTCAAGCATGCGGCCGGTGCCCATCGGAGTGGCGACCGACCCTGGATGAACACTGTTCACCCGGATGTGATGTTTGCCGAGCTCGGCAGCGAAAGCGCCTGCGAGGCCGACCACCGCGTGCTTGCTCGCTGTGTAGGCGATCATGAACGGTTCCATGGTGATACCGGCCGCAGAACCGACCAGGATGATCGATCCGCCGCGGCCGCCGGCGACGATGTGTTTGGCACCCGACATCACGGTGTTCCAGGTACCGACGAGATTGACATCGACGACATCGCGGAAGTCTTGGGGAGCGACCTGATCCCAGGGGGCAGGCACGCAGATTCCCGCGTTGGCGACGATGATGTCCAATCTGCCGAGCTGGGTCACTGCCTCGTCGACCGCGGCGCACAGTCCGTCATGGTCGCGGGTGTCCACGACGGCGGTGAGTGCTCGCCGGCCGTTGGACCGGACGAGTTCGGTGGTCTCGTCCAAGTCGTCGGGTGTGGCGGAATCGTAGGGAACACAGTCCGGCAGCGGACCGGCCACATCGATGAGGATGACGTCGGCGCCGTCGCTACTCAGTCGCTGGGCATGGGCACGGCCCTGGCCGCGTGCCGCTCCGGTGATGAGTGCGGTCCGCCCGGTCAAGTCAGTCACACCGGCACGTTACAGCAAGCAGATCAGGCGAGAATCGAACATGCAGGAAACAAGAACGGTGATTACCACCGCGCTGTAGCGTCGGCACGTGCAGGCGCAACTGCCTTTCCTCAGGAGGTCAGCACCCGATGGCGATTCTGGATGGCCAGACTGCTTTCATCCTCGGAGCCTCAGCAGGAATCGCCCAAGCCAGCGCCCGGCTGCTCGCGGCCGACGGTGCCAGGTTGTTTCTGCTGGGCCGCTCGTCGAAGCGGTTGGATGCGACGCGGGACCGCATTCTGGAGCACGTACCCGGAGCGGAGATCCACCTGCACAAGGGTGACCCCGAAGACGAGGCAACGGTGAAGGAATCCGCTCAGGCCGCATTCGACGTCGCAGACCGGCTCGACATCGTGGTGGGCACGGTGGCCACCGGCGGCACCGGGCCGCTGGTCCAGCAGGATCTCGCCACCTTCACCGACCACGTGATGGGTAACCTGCGGTCCAACTTTCTGGCTCTGCGCTACGGGGCACCGCTGATGACCGAAGGCGGCTCCATCGTCTTTGTCTCGTCCACCTCGGCGAAGATCCCGATGGAGGGCCTCGGCCACTATTCGGCCGGCAAGGCTGCCCTCGAGATGCTGATCAAGGTCGCGGCGTCCGAACTCGGCCCGAAAGGCATCCGCCTCAACGCCGTGCGGCCGGGACTGACCGAGGCGGCCACCACGCAGGGCTACATTCATCTCGAGGAGCTCACGAGCAGTTTCCTCGAGCGAGTGCCGCTCGGGCGGCTCGGGGTCTCGGATGACATCGCGCCGGCCATCCGCTACCTGGCAGGTCCCGAATCGAGCTGGATGACCGGGCAGAGCTTCGCGGTCGACGGGGGCAACGAGGTCCGCGGGGCTCCGCGCGGCCCGATGTTCACCGTTTAGCCGAAATCCAGCGCCCCCCGAGGCGCGGTGATGGGTAGATCCAGAGACGTTGCGATTCCCGGTGCGGCAGCGACCACGTACGGGATGGCGTTGACGACTCGCATCGCGGTGGCCTCCATCGCGTTGGCGTTGGCCGACTCTGCGGTGTCCTCAGTGCCCAAGCGTAGATCGCACTGCATGTGCGGCTGGCCTTCGATGATGAGTCGGTATGTTCCGTTCGGCGCGGTGGCCCACTCCGGTGCCAGGTCGGGTGCCATCCGGTTGATGTGTTCGATGGTGATAACGGGATGCCCGTCGACGAGACCGGTCGTTTCGGCGCGCACCGCGCCGACGGTGCCTGCCGGAATGAGCCCGCACGCGACGTCGAGGTCGCGCGGGGTCAGCACTCGCTCGTATTTCTCGCTGATTCCGTCAAGTTCGACACCCAGGGCCTTGGCGACCAGACCGATCGGCGGACCCCAGGCGAACTGTTGAGCGCCTTCGAGTTCGAGTAGCGGCGTGAAGTCGAGCGGTTTGCCGAACCCCATGGCGGTGACCATCAGGTCCCGGTTCGGGTACGCGGAGTAGTCGAAGATCTCCTGCGCGCGGATGGTGCGGATGGTGTTCGACAGAGTCGTCAGCAGAACGGCGAACTGGTCTCCGGCGAACCCGGGCTCGATGCCTGAGGTGTAGATGGTGACTCCGCCGGCCTCGGCGGCCGCCCGCACCTGGCTGGCGAGGTCGGGTATCCATCTGTCCGGAAACATCATTCCGGGAGTGTTCGTGGTCACCACGTTGAGGCCGCCGTTGAGCAGCCGCACGTAGTCACGCACCGCCGCCGCGTCCATCTCCGCGCTGGCGGCGCCATAGAGGACGCAGTCCGGCTTCAGGGCGATGATGTCGTCGAGGTCACCGGTCGTCGTGACGCCGATCGGACCCAGTCCCACGATGTCGCCGGCGTCTCGCCCGACTTTCTCCGGGCTGTGCACCCATACGCCGACGAGCTCGAGGTGCGGTCGGCGCGCGATGGCACGAATCGCCACGCTGCTGATCCACCCGGTGGAGATGACGGCGACCCGTATGGCTCCGGCGCTCATGAATCTGCTCCTCGCACAGTCACAGGTCAGGAATCGGGAGTTCGGAATTGGGGCCCTGCAAGCCGCCGTCCACGACGAACACCGAACTGGTGGCGTAGCAATCGGCGGTCGACAGGTACAGGGCGAGGCGGCCGAGGTCGGCGACGTCGCCGACACGGTGCAGCGGCGTGCGCGCCTTCAACTGCTCCTCGGAACCAGGCATCAGATCGAAACTGGATTGCAGGCCGGTCGTCATGAAGGCCCCGAGCGCGATGGCGTTCACCCGGATCTTGGGCGCAAGTTCCTGTGCCATTGCCCGAGTGAGAGATTCCAGCCCGCCTTTGGCCACACTGTAGGGAAGCAGGCCGCGAATACCGAACCGGCCTGCGCCGGAGGAGATGTTGACGATGGAGCCGCGCCCCACCGCCAGCATGTGCGGAACGGCGAGCTGGCTCATGATGAACGCCGAGGTAACGCAGTAGTCGAAGGTGTTCCGCAGGTCCTCGTCGCTCAGACTGAGGAAAGGCCCGTAGGTCGCGAAACCGACGTTGTTGATGAGAATGTCGATGCGTCCGAAGCTATCGATGGCGGTGCGGATGACCCGCTCGCTGTCGGACCGAACCAGCGCGTCGGCCGTGAGAGCCAGGCCTGATCCTCCAGCCGCTTCGATGTCCTCGATCGTCGCCTCGACCTCTGCGGACGTTCGAGCAGTTCCCACGACGGTCGCGCCGGCTTCGGCGAGCACCTTGGCGATGCCCTCGCCGACACCGCGACCCGCACCGGTCACGATGGCAACCTGGCCGTCGAGACGAAACTGCTCCAGTGCCACAGGGCGCCCTTCCGACTACATTGGTGAACTACTTCGACAATCTAATGCAATGAGAATGTGCGCTTGCGAAAATCGAGAACCTCACTGCGTCTGACGACGTACCGTTTCCGGTGTGACGCATCCCCTGCCTCTGTTGCACCATGTGGTCTTCGCCGTTGGCCTCGAGAGACTCGACGCAGCAACGTCGTATCTGTCCGCGCTGGGCTTCCAGTTCCAGCAGTTCGAACTCGAGCACCTCGGCCTGGCGGTGCGGCTCGACTGGGATCGCGGATTCGAGCTGATCGCGCCGACCGCCACGGCGCCGAGCGGCCCCGGCACAGCGGCTGACTTCCTGGCGCGCAACGGTGACGGTCTGTTCTCCGTCGTGGTGCGGTTCGCCGATTGCGATGCCGCCGAACACACCGCTGCCCGATACGGGGTCAAGTCGGACTTCCGACAGCATCACGAGGGCGACGGGTTCGAGCTCAGTGAGGTCAAGCTCGAATCGATGTTCGGTATTCCGCTGACCTTGATGTCCACCGACATGCCGGACGGGCACCCGGTCAGCGGTTAGCGCCGCGCCAGCAGCCCGCTGAGTTGCCCGGCAAGGTCGGATTTCTTGACCTTGCCTGTCGCAGTGAAGGGGAGATCCTGTTTCTCGGTGACCCAGATGAACTTGGGCACCTTGTAGGCGGACAGTTGCCCCCGGACCTGCCTCCGCAGCTCCTCGCCGTCGAGAACGGCGGCCCGGCGAGGCACCACCGCAGCACCCACCACGGTGCCGTTGTCGCCGTCTTCGACGCCGACGACATAGGCCTCCAACACTCCTTCGCAGTTGGCCAGCGCGAGTTCGACCTCCGACGGTGTGACGTTGGTGCCGCCGCCGGTTTTGATCAGGTCGCCGAGCCGACCGGTGAACTGGATCCATCCGTCGGCGTATTGCACGCCGCAGTCGCCCGAGCGATAGAAGCCGTCGGGGGTGAAGACGTCCTCGCGCTCCCGCTTGTACAGCCGTTGCATCAGCGAGTAGCCGCGTACCCAGATCTCGCCGTCCGTGCCCTCCGGCACCGGTTCGCCGCTATCGGGATCGACCAGGACGTGCTCGAGACCCTCGATCGAGAAGCCACCCGTCTCCGAGCGCTCGGCGGGTTGGGCGATGTAGGGATCTACTCCGATGTGATTGCCGCACAGTTCGGTCATGCCGAGCGCATTGGGGCCCTGCGGCCGGCGATCCGGCGGCACCATGGCCGGCATGCTGGTGCGGCGCACGGAGCTCAGGTCCCGGTGGCCGAAATCGTGGTGTTCGGCCAGCGTCTTGCCCTGCTGCGGCCAGCCGAGCGTGATCGTGGCCCGATGCTTCTCGATCAGTTCGAGCGCCTCGGCGGGGTCGAACGCCGGTTGGGTGACCAATGTCGCGCCGTGGTGGATGACCGCGTGCAGGCCGGTGATGAGCCCGCCTACCCAGAAGAACGGCATCGACGTGAACATCACGGAGTCGGCCGTCACTCCGTAGTGCGAGGTGAGGTTGTAGGTGTGGCGGACCAGCGCGCCGTGGCTGTGCACAGGTGCCTTGGGGTTGCCGGTGCTGCCCGAGGTGTAGATGATCATCGCGTCGTCTGCGGGAGTGACGCAGGACTCGATGGCAACCAGGAACTCCCCGTCGAACCGGGTCGAGGGTTCATCGGCGATCGAGGTGCTCCAGGGGCGGTCACAGTCACCCCACACCGCTACGGTCCGCAAATAGGGGGCCGTCTTCACCGTCAGGCGCCCGGGGTCGCGTTGTTCGGCCAGCCCGGGCAGCGCCTCTTCGAGCAGCCCCACGAAATCCTGATTGCGGAACTGCGCCCACGCGAGAATCGCCCGCAGATCGGCGTGGCGCGTCGTCCACGCCAGCTCGGATGCCTTGTAGAAGGTGTTCAGTGGCACCGCGACCGCACCAATCCGCGTGACCGCGAACCAGGCCACCGCCCACTGAATGCTGTTGGGCATCAGTATTCCGACGTGGTCATTCTTGCCCAGGCCCATCGACAGCAGCGAGTTCGCCAGCCGGCTCGATCGTTGTTCCAGTTCGACGTAACTGAGCTCTTCGCCCGCCGCGATCAGGAACGCCCTGTCGCCGAAACGCGCTGCGCTCGACCGCACCAGGGTGGGCACGGTCGGGGTGATCGACGGGAACGGCATGGGTACGGATTGTACCGAAAGCGAGAATCAATGTTCTCGTATGGTGTTAATGACCTTTACACTGTCGGCATGGAACCCGCGATGAGCGACGCGCTCGTGCAGCGTATCGAGCTCATCGAATCGAGACTCGAATTGAGCCAACTGCCGAGCAGGTACGCCATGGCACTGGATGCACGCGATGTCGACGCGCTGGTCGAACTGTTCGTCGACGATGTCGAGGCCGGGTCCGAGGGCCGGGGCAGGAACGCGCTCAGCCGCTGGTATGACAGCGTGCTTCGGCGCTTCTACCGCAGCGTCCATCTCATCTGCGGGCACCAGTTCGATCTCACCGACGCTGACCACGCCACCGGGTCTGTCTATTGCAGGGCCGAGCACGAAGACGGTACGGGCTGGTATGTGATCGCGATGCGCTACGAGGATGTCTACGAGCGTCGCAACGGTAAGTGGTTTTTCGTGCGACGCCGAGAACACCCGTGGTACTCGGTTGATGTGACCGAGCGGCCCGGTCCAGACTTCATACGCTGGCCCGGCGATGTCGATCTTCGTGCGGCAATGCCGCAACGGATGGACTCATGGCGCCGGTTCTGGGAGCAGGGGGACCCGGCACTGCCCGAGCGGCTGTCGGCCCAACCTTGACAGTGCGGGCGGGTGGACAGCGACACAGTCCGTGATCACCGACGATTGATGGGAGTACGTCATTTCCGCAGACAATTCGCTCAAGGGTGTGCTTGACAGAGTGAGAGTGCTGGAGGTCGCCGCGTGGACGTTCGTGCCCTCGGCCGGTGCGGTGCTCGCCGAATGGGGTGCCGAGGTCATCAAGGTCGAACCGCGCGACGGTGGAGATCCGCAGCGCGGCCTGGTGACCATGGGCATCGTCGACAAGGGCGGCGATGCCGTCAATTACATGATCGAGATCCCGAACCGGGGCAAGAAGTCGATCGGCGTCGACCTGAGCACCCCAGGCGGTCAAGAGGTCGTCCGCGAGCTCGCGAAGAGTTGCGACGTGTTCCTGACAAGCTACCTGCCCCACCGGCGCAAGAAGATGGGCATCGACGTCGATGACATTCGTGCCGTCAACCCGAGCGTCGTCTACGTCCGCGGGTCGGGACACGGGCCGAAAGGTCCCGACGCGGACAAGGCGGGCTATGACGGGGTGTCCTACTGGGCGCGCGGCGGAATCGCGTCGGTACTCACCGAGGAACACGACGAACTGGTGCGGTCGCGCCCTGCGTTCGGCGACCTGCTCGGCGGCATGACGATCGCCGGAGGCATCGCCGCCGCCCTGTACAGGAAGGCCACCACGGGGCAGGGTTCGGTCGTCGACGTGTCTCTGCTGGGCTTGGCCGCCTGGAATCTGAGCCCCGATGTGGCGGTCAGCCAGATCCACGGCGGCGGTGCCATTCCCAAGTACGGGCACGCCGATGCGCCCAATCCGCTGGTCGGTACCTACCGCACCAAGGACGACCGCTATGTGCAATTGATGATGCTGCAACTGGACAAGTTCTATCCCGAGGCGATGCGCACGTTCGGTCTTCCCGAGCTCATCGACGATCCACGGTTCGCCGAGCCCGCGGCGCGCTACGAGAACCGGGTGGAGCTGATCGAGATCCTCGATGACGTGTTCGCCCAGCGGACCGTCGCCGAATGGCGTGCCACGTTGGCAGGGCTGTCGGGGGCCTGGTCGATTGTCCAGACGCCGGGCGAACTGTGCGAGGACGCCGCGGTCGCCGCCAACGGCTACATTGCCCACACCACCACGATGAACGGCGCCCCGTACGCGCTGCCGACCAACCCGGTGCAGTTCGACGAACGGCCAGTGGTGCCGCCAGGCGCTCCCGAACACGGCCAGCACACCGAGGAGGTGCTGATGGACGCCGGCATCAGTTGGGAAGCGATCGAGCAGTACAAGGAATCAGGAGCAATTCTGTGAATGCCGACAGCTCAGTGGTAACCGGAAGCCCGCTCGAGTTCGACCCGTTCTCCGAGGAGTTCTTCGCGGGCGCGTACGCCACGTTTCGGCGGCTGCGTGACGAGCAACCGGTGTACTACAACTCGAAGTGGGACTTCTGGGCACTGTCACGCTACGACGACGTCGCTCCTGCGACAAAGGACCACGAGACGTACTCCTCGGCCAAGGGTGCGACCCTCGATGTGGTGAAAGCCCACGACGACGCGATCCCGCCACCCAAGGTGATCATCTCGATGGACCCGCCCGAGCACCAGAAGATGCGCAAGTTGGTCAGCAGCGTCTTCACCCCGCGAGCGATCGCCTCCCTGGAGGACATGGTGCGGGAGAAGGTCTCTGAGCGTCTCGATGCGCTCGACCCGGCGGCGTTCGATGTGGTCGCCGACTTCTCGGCGCTCTTTCCGAACGAAGTGATCACCACGATGCTCGGGGTGCCGAAGCAGGACCGGCATCAGATCCGCCTCTGGCTGGATCTGCTGCTGGAGCGTCGCCCCGGCGAGATTGCCGTTCCACGTGAAGGTTTCGAAGCATCGATGAACACCGGCGTCTACTACTACAAGTTGATTCAGCAGCGCCGGGCGAAGCCGCAGGACGACATGATCAGCCGGCTCATCGAGACGGAGATCGAACGCGACGGTCAGGTCGACAAGTTGACCGACGTCGACATCGCCGGCTTCGCCACGCTGCTGGGCGGAGCGGGGGCGGAGACCGTCACGAAACTGATCGGCAACGCGATGGTGGCGTTCGCGGATTTTCCCGACCAATGGCAGAGCCTGCGCCAGGATCGCAGCAAGATACCGGCGGCCATCGAAGAATTGCTGCGCTATGAGGCGCCATCCCAGTACCAGGTGCGCACCACGACGCGTGACGTCACGCTCCATGGGGTGACCATCCCCGAGGACAGTGTTGTGCTGCTGTTGACCGCGTCGGCTACCCGCGATGAGCGGATGTTCCCGGATCCAGATCGGCTCGATATCGACCGCGAACGCAAGATGGGCTTCAACCTGGCCTTCGGCTACGGTGTGCACAGTTGCCTCGGCGCCGCGCTCGCTCGAATGGAGAGCCGCATCGCGTTGAACGCCTTGTTGGACATCCTGCCCGTCTACGAGGTCGACCGCGGCGGCTTGAAGCGGGTGGCGATGTCCAATGTGGCGGGCTACTCCAACGTTCCGGTCCGCCGGGTGGGTTAACGAGCCGCGCTGCCTACGAGGGCGAATCCGGTCCTGTCGCTGTGGAACTCTTCGGCGACACCGGAGTCGGGCGGTAAGCCTGCCGCGGCCAATGCATGAGACTTGAACGCGACCGCAGCATGACTGAGTCGGTGCTCCACACGGACTGCGCTCGGGCCCAGCTCACGTGGCCACGTTCCACCCCACATGGCGACATCGGTACCCGGATGTCTCGCGGCGTCGGCAACGAGCGATCGAACGGCGGCGTCCTGGCTGTGCAGGCTCCCAGACACGACGAGAGCGTCGGGTCGATCTTCGTTCGCCTGCAAGCGATCAGCAAGGACTCCGACGGGCACGCCGAGAATGCGAAAGGGGATCTCGGCGGCGGGCAGTGGTAGTCGAACATCGACGATCCAGCCTGCGCTTGCCCGGTCGAACAGCAATCCGCCCACGGCCGCGACGGCATCAGCTTCATTGCTCGCCAGCACCAGCATGGAGTAGCGCGTCGCTCGCGCTGGGGTCGGTCGTCTCTCGGAACTGGTCTGGAACTCACCCGCAGGGCCGAGTGGTGCGCTCATGCCGCGGTGCCACGTGAAGCCGACGCTTTACCGCGAGGGTGGGCGCAGACCGCGTTGACTTCGCCCAATCCCGGATCGACCGCCGCACGACTTCGCGATCCGGGGTTCGATTGGTGTGTGCGATATGCGATCATGGTGTTAATGATCGCTTCCAAAAGTGAGAATGTCTATAACCGCTGGCTGGGGATGTACGAAGGTTCAGCGGAACGCCGGGTCGCGGCTGTGCGGATCGCATACCCGTGACCGGGTGATGGTCGTCGACCAACGCACGGCGAGGCCAGGGCGTGTGCTACTCGATCAGCTTCAGCTCACGCCGGCCTCGTAGTGGCCCATGAGGAAAGGACGGATCGACATGAAATCAGGTTCACGGCTCAAGAGTCAGGTGTGCGACACGCAGGTGATCGTCGTCAAGGCCTCCGACAGCCTCGCAGCCCTCCGGTGCGGCGGTGCTGCCATGGTCGCGCTGGATGCGGAAAAGGACCCGGCTCTGGCGATGGATCCTGCGCTGAGCGGCGGCGCGGTGATGGGTAAGCGGTACATCGACGAGACCGGAGCCGAAGTCTTGGTCACCAAGGCCGGAGCGGGCACGCTGACTGTGGGCGATGCACCCCTGAGCCTCAAAGAGGCCAAACCACTGCCTGCGAGCGACTAGGAACGCTTCGAGCGGTTCTCGACGAACCCGGCCACCGCGTACCGGCGCACGAAATCCGCGACCGCCTCCTCGTCGTGTGAATCGAAATAGGGTGACGGGGTGGTGAACAGGGAGAACAACATGCGGGCGAACCACTCCGTCGCAGTGGGCACGTCCAGGTCGCTGCGGACCTCGCCGGTGACGCGAGCGGCGGCAACGTAGGGCGCGAGGAATTCGGCGCACTCCCTCAGCAGGGCGGCTGCATTCTTGGTCAGCATCAGGTTGACTTCTTCGTGGTCGAAGTAGACCTCGGGTTCCACCACCCGTCGCGCCTGGGCGACGAACACCGCGGCCCGCACCAGCCGGCCCTCCAGCGTGCTGCCGCCATGGCGATCGATCGCCGTGGCCATGTTCCGGTAGAACCGTTGCGACGCGGCCTCGGCGCAGGCCTCGACGATCGTCTCCTTGTCCCGGAAGTACTCATAGAACGTGCTGCGGGAGACGTCAGCAGTCCGGGCGATGTCGACGATCGTGGTCTTGGCGAGGCCACGCGTGCGGAAGCAGGCGAACGCCGCCGAGATGATGATCTCCCGGGTGTCGGCAGCGGTCGCTTGCGTCATGTGCCAGAGGCTATCGGACAGGCGCCAGGATGAGCCCACTGGTGGGCACGCCGGTTCCCGACGTGACCAGCACATGCTCGACGTTGTCGACCTGGTTGTACGACGTGCCCCGCACCTGCCGGACGCCCTCGGTGATGCCGTTCATGCCGTGGATGTATGCCTCGCCGAGCAGTCCGCCGTTCGTGTTGATCGGCATCCGACCGCCGATCGACAGCTCGTCGATGTCGACGAAATCCTTCGCCTCGCCGCGTCCGCAGAAGCCGAGCTCCTCGAGCTGGGTGAACACGAACGGCGTGAAATGGTCGTAGAGAAAGGCTGTGGAGATGTCATCCGGCTTGAGACCCGAGTCCTGCCACAGCTTGGACCCGACGACGCCCATTTCCGGCAGCCCCGTGATGTCGTCACGGTAGTAGCTCGTCATCACCTCTCCGTCGAAGGCGGCGCCCTGAGCCGCCGCGGTGATGACCGCGGGCGGGTGGGGCAGGTCGCGCGCCCGTTCGACGCTGGTGACCACCATCGCGACGCCTCCGTCGCTCTCCTGGCAGCAGTCCAGCAGGCGGACCACCGGTTCGACGATCCAGCGGGACTGCTGATGATCGTCGATCGTGATCGGCTTGCCGTAGAACCAGGCGTCCGGATTCTTCGCGGCGTGTTTGCGGTCGATCACGGAGATCTTGCCGAAGTCGGCGTTGGTGACGCCGTAGGTCGACATGTAGCGCTGGGCGTGCAGTGACACCCACGCGGCGGGTGTCATGAACCCGAAGGGGGCGTAAGGAGCCATCCAGAGCGGCGTGACACCGGGCTGGCGGCCGGCGCCGCCGAACCGGAACCCGGACCGCTCGTTGAAGGCCCGATAGCACACCACGGCCTCGGCTGCGCCGGTGGCGACAGCCATGGCAGCCTGCATCACGGTGCCTGCCGCGGCACCGCCGCCGTGCGGAACCCGGGTGAAGAACGACAGGTTGCCGATGCCGACGTTGCGAGCGACTTCGATCTCTTCGTTCTCGTCCACGGTGAAGGTCACCATGCCATCGATGTCGGTGGGGTGAAGTCCCGCGTCGTCGATGGCCGCCTTCACCGCTTCGCACGCCAGTTGCATCTCGGTCCGGCCCGACTCTTTGGAGAATTCGGTCTGTCCGATGCCGACGAGCGCCGCGCGACCGCCGATGCCGTCGCTCACTCTTCGACCCCGTTCAGCAGGCTGAGGACCGCGGTGCCGGTGACATGGTCGCCGAGCTTGTTGGTTCCCTTGAACATGATCTCGACAAGGCCCTCGTCGCCCGACACCGACTTACCGCTGACGCTGCCGGTGAAATGTAGCGGGTCGTTGGGAAACGCCGGTACTCCCAGGCGGATCGAGAGCTTCTTCACCATGGCCTCGGGACCGGCCCAGTCGTGAAGGAATTTCACGCACAGTCCGTTGGTGGTCAGGATGTTGAGAAAGATGTCGGGGGAGCCCTGGCCGGTCGCGAAGTCGCGATCGTGGTGCACCGGCATGTAGTCCCGCGATGCGATGGCCCCGGCGACGATCAGCGTGGTGGTGACGGGAACGTCCAGCGGTGTGATCTCGTCGCCCACGTTGATGTCGTTGTACCCGAGTGTCGTGGTTCGCGTTGCAGTGGAGGTCATTTGCTTCCTTCGGAATATGCGGTGCCGAGTCGGGTGAGCTGTTGTGAGGCCGATCCGAGTGCGAGTTCGATGTCCTTGGCCCACAGGTAATAGCGGGAGACGGGATAGGTGACGTCGATGCCCATGCCGCCGTGTACCTGCTGCGCCGTGGCGACGACGCGCGCGCCGGCTTCGGCGGCCCAGAACTTGGCGATCGACGCCTCCCGCCCCGCGGGCCTGCCCTCGGCGATGAGCCAGGCGGCGTGCCAGGTCGTCCACCGAATGGCCTCGGTGTCGATGAAGGCGTCGGCCATTCGCTGCTGGACGGCCTGAAAGGACCCGATCGGGCGTCCGAACTGTTCTCGCTCAGCGGTGTAGGAGGCGGCGATGCGCAACGCGCGTTCGGTGACTCCGACCTGTACGGCGCACAATCCGACGAGCGCGCGGGTGTACAGAGATCCGACGATGTCGCCGTCAGCGTGCAGACGACGAGCGGAGGCGCCGGCGAAAGTCACCTCTGCGTAGGGCTGGCCATCGGTGGACGGCACCGGCGTGACGACAAGCCCTGCTGAGTCGGCGTCCACGACGAAAAGGCCGGGTCCGTCGTCGGCGACGGCGGACACGACGATCGCGTTCGCCAGCTGTGCGGCGGGAACCATGTCCTTGGTCCCGTCGATGATCCACCGGTCGCCGTCCCGGCGCGCGGTCGTGTGTCGTGGGGCAGCCGGGTTGAAGTTGCCCGGCTCGGCCAGCGCTGCCGTCAGGATGACGCTGCCGTCCACGACACCGGGCAGATACTCTTGCTTCAGACTCGAATCGCCGTGCCGTGCAATAGTGTCAGCGCCGAGAACCAGCGTGCTGTAGACAGGTACCGGAGCGACGCTCCAACCGACCTCAGAGAGCAGCACACCCAGTTCCAGGAATCCGCCGCCACTGCCGCCGACGTCTTCGGGCAGCGCAATACCCAGCAGGTCCGACGATGCGAGCTCATTCCACAGCGCCGGGTCGTAGCGCACGTCGCCGGCCTCGAGTTCGATGAGATGGTCAGGGGTGGCACGGGCTTCGAATAGCTGCCGCGCTACCTTTCCGACGGTTTCTTGTTCTTCGGTGAATGAAAAGTCCATAACGTGTTCCGTCTCGTTTCAGCTCGCTGGCCGGAACTGGTGCAATACCAGTTCGTCCCCGCTGGGAAGTGCTTCGAAGGTCTCGTAGAAGACCTCGACGGGCATGCCGGTCTCGATGTCACCGGGTTCGATGTCACACAGATTCGAGACGATGCGCACACCCTCGTCGAGATCGATCAGGGCGACGACATAGGGATACTGCAGAAATGGCAGCGGTGGGTACTGCGGCATGATGAAGCTGTACACCGTCCCACGGCCTGTTGAGACGACGTAATCCCAGTCCAGTGACTGGCAATTGCCGCACATCGGCCGAGGTGGTACGCGCAACGTCTGGCATTTCGTGCAGCGTTGGATGCGTAATTCGCCTTCTTTGAGGCCGGACCAGAAGAACTCCGTGTCCGGGCTGATCGACGGAGCGAGCCGCTGTGCCACCTCAGCCTCCCTTCTTGAATCGCAGCGTGCGGAACCGCTGCCGGCCGATGACCTCGCCGTCCTGGTTGCGGTACGTCGTGATCCAGGTGACGAAGAAACCGGTTCCCATGGCAGTCTTCTTCTCGTCCGAGATGGTCTCGAAAACCGTTTCAGCCGTGAGGTCGTCACCGACTCGGGGGTATCGTTCGATCTCGAACTCGGAGTTGGTGGCGACGATCCCGGTGTAGCCGGCGTCGGCGAGGAACTGCAGCGGGTTCTCGCCGAGTTCGACAGGCACACCGCCGCGTTCGTGGATGCCTTCGAGTTTGGGCGGGGCCATGGTCCACGACTGCAGCATGACGGGCGGCGAGACGACGCCGCCGTAACGCGAGTTCTTGGCGAAATCCTCGTCGAGGTAAGCGGGGTTGAAATCGCTCAATGCATATGCCCAATGTCGGATCATGGGTGCATTGACCGGATCCGGCGATCTCACCGGTTGTCCCGAGCTGATCGGCTGGCCGATCAGCGCGTCGAGTTTGCGGCGGAGTTCGTCCTTGTCGACCTCAGTCACGTGTGTGTTCCTTTTCCTTGGTTGAACTCGTCGTTCAGGACGCCCGCACGTCCCGGGGCGCCCGCGGCATCCCGAGACCGGCCATCGCGATGATGTCGCGTTGAAGCTCGTTGGCTCCTCCGCCGAAGGTGTTGATGACCGCCAGGCGGTAGGCACTCTCGAGGTCGCCCTCGAGCGGTGCAGCATCGTCTTTACGGACCGCAGCGTGGCCTACCACGTCGAGAAGTTCGCGAGCCACCTTTTGGGTGAGTTCGGTACCGAAGACCTTCGCGGCGGAGGCTTCGGCCATACCGAGTGCACTCGTGCCCATGTTGGCGTTGACACGCAAATTGAGCAGGCGGTACGCCGCAACCTGTGCTTCGACTCGGGCCAAGGCCTGCTGCACCCAAGGTTGGTCGATGACCCTGCCGTCGTCCAGGGCGGTGTCGCGGGCCCACTCCAAAGTCTTCTGGAACAGCGGCTCCAGTGCCCCCAGATTGCCCAGGGCTGCCCGTTCGAGGTTGAGCTGGTTGGTGACCAGCTTCCAGCCTTCGTTCTCACCCAGCACGATCGAGCTGTCGGGAACCCGGACATCGTCATAGAACGTGTAGTAGGTCGTTACCCCGGGCATGGTGTGCAACGGCTTCCACGAGAAACCCGGGTCACTGGTCGGGACGATGAAAAGCGTGATGCCCTTGTGCTTCTTGGCGGTCGGATCGGTGCGCGCGGCCAGCCAGACGTAGTCGGCGAACTCGGCGCCGCTGGTGTACATCTTCGAGCCGTTGATCACGAACTCGTCGCCGTCTCGAACCGCGGTAGTGCGCAACGATGCCAGGTCACTGCCGGCTCCAGGCTCGGAGTAGCCGATCGCGAAGTCGATCTCCCCCCTGAGGATGGCGGGCAAGAAGGTGTTCTTCTGCTCGTCGGTGCCGAACTGGATGAGCGTCGGACCCACCGTGTTCAAGGTGATCATCGGCATCGGGGCGTTCACCCGTCGCGCTTCCTCGCCGAAGATGTACTGCTCCATCGCGCCCAGGCCGTGACCGCCGTACTCGGTCGGCCACGCCACCCCGAGCAGCCCGGCTGCACCGAGTGCTCGGCGTACCTCGGAGACGGCCGCGCCACCCTCCGCGAGGCCCGCGACGGCAGCTCGCCGCTCAGGCGTCATCACGGCCTCGAGACGTTCGCGGTAATCCTTGCGGAGTTGGATCTGGTCTGGTGTGTAGTCGAAGTCCATCAGAGGCTCGCTTCCAATCGGACGGGCATACTCTTGACACCGGGCACCATGGTCGCGCGCAGGCGGGTGACGTCCCCGGTCAGTTCGATGGTCGGATAGGTCCCGAGCAGGACCTCGAACATGATCCTCGCCTCCATCCGGGCCAGTTGAGCCCCCAGGCAGGCATGCTCGCCGGCTCCGAAGGCGATGTGCGGGTTCGGACTTCGAGTGATGTCGAACTCTTCGCTGGAAGCCCCGAAGACTTCCTCGTCACGGTTGGCCGAGCCGTACAGCATGACCACCGTGTCACCCGCCTTGATCTGCTGGCCTCGGATCTCGACATCCGCGGTGGCGGTCCGTGCCATGTGGGTGACGGGGCTGGTGAACCGAAGCATCTCTTCGACCGCAAGCGGCATCAGCTCAGGTTTCGCGCGCAACAGCGCGAACTGGTCCGGGTGCTCGATCAGCGCGAGGGTACCCAGGGCAATGAGATTGCGGGTGGTCTCGTTGCCGGCGACGAGCAGCAGAAAGGAGAAATTGAGCAGGTCCTCGTCGGTGAGGCGTTCGCCGTCGACCTCTGCCGCGGCGAGAATCGCCAGGAGGTCATCGTGGTCACCGG
The DNA here is from genome assembly GCF_041902445.1 of Mycobacterium sp. G7A2. Taxonomy (NCBI): domain Bacteria; kingdom Bacillati; phylum Actinomycetota; class Actinomycetes; order Mycobacteriales; family Mycobacteriaceae; genus Mycobacterium; species Mycobacterium sp. G7A2. Next base: position 2,683,884 of record NZ_CP169251.1, read on the forward strand.
CACCGCCGGACCGACGGATCTCGATCAGCTTCATGAAGTATTCGTAGAGCTCCGTCATCGCGACGAGCGGATCCATTTCGATATCGGGATCTGAGCCCCCGACCGCGGCGTCGGACCAGGTCCGGAACTGCTCCCAGTCCTCAGGCGGGGCACCGAGAAGTTCGGCGATCATGCGGGTCGGCAGGGGTGAGGCGATCTCTTCGGCGAACTGGTAGGGCCGCGACGGATCGACCTCGTCGACGATGCCTTTCACTATCTGGCGGACCTTGGGCTCCAGCAAAGTCACCTGACGTCGCGTGAAGCCGGAGTTGATCAGCTTGCGCAGCTGCCGGTGCCGGGGAGGGTCCGTGAAGATCAGGTTTCCCTCTTGGACAGGCTCCGGCTGCTCGGGATCGGGAATGGTGATTCCCTTCGTCGACGAGAACAGCTGCGGGTGTCCCGAGACGTAACGGACGTCTTCGTACTTGAGGAGGGCCCAGAACTCCGTCGCCTCGTTCCAGACCACCGGGGTCGAGGTGCGGAGCTCCCGATATGCGGGGTAGGGGTCGCCGGCGTAGAAGTCCGGTGAATGAAGCGGGACTGTGGTCGTCGGCACCGCGCGCCTTCCGTCGTTATGGTCTTGTCGGACAGATTATGAATATATGTCCGGAGTCTCCTGTGTCTACCGCACTCATCTCGCTCGTGTCAACGACTGTTTGCGCAGTTAGAGTGCGGTTTGATTGACGCCCTGGTGTCTGTCCGTGTACACACACTTGTTAAATGTAGGATGGGCTGTGCTGGCGGCGTGGGTACGAATTCGCATCCGCACACCAGGAAGGGCGGCGCCGGAGATGGCTGAGACGGGGACACTTGTCGACACGTACGGACACTTCATCGACGGCCAGTGGGTCGAACCTGACGCGGGGCGCTACGACGTACGCAATCCCGCCACCGACGAGCTGATCTCGACGGCGCCCGATGCGAGCGTGGCTCAGGTTCAGGGCGCCATTTCCGCGGCGAGGGCAGCATTCGATTCGGGTCGTTGGAGTGAACTCGACCCCGCGGAACGCGCGCGGCGCATCCAACAACTCAGTGATGCGATGCTGGCGCGCAGCGACGAGATCAACGCGTTGGCCCAGGCCGAGTGGGGCTGCACGGCAAATGAACGCATCATCCACGTCGAGGGTCCTGCCTTCATGGTCGGGCATGCCGCGGAGCTCGCCCTCGAGCCCGCTGAAGCGCCGATGGACGCGTGGGGTGCGGCCGGAACGACGCTTCTTCGTCACGAGCCGATGGGCGTCGTGAGCATCCTGACACCCTGGAATTTTCCGCACACCTTGAACGCCATGAAGGTCGGTGCCGCGCTGGCGGCCGGGAACACCGTGGTGCTCAAGCCCTCACCGCTGACGCCGCTTGCTGGTTTGGCGCTGGCGCGCCTCATCGACGAGCAGACCGACATCCCACCCGGTGTGGTCAACGTCGTCACGCCCACGAGCGTGGCGGCCAGCAAGGCTCTCACCGTCGATCCACGGGTGGACATGGTCAGCTTCACGGGAAGCTCCGCGGTCGGGCGAGATGTCATGGCCGGCGCCGCGGCCGGCATGAAGCGCGTCCTGCTGGAGTGCGGCGGAAAATCGGCATCGATTCTGCTCGACGATGTCGACGTCAACGAGGAACTGCTCCAGCGCTTGTTGTTCGAAGGCTGCACCCTGCATGCCGGACAGGCGTGCATCCTCAACAGCCGACTGCTCGTTCCGGACTCCTTGCACGACGACGTGGTCGCCGGACTGAGCGAACTCGCCAATAGAGTCGTGATCGGCGACCCTCGCGATCCCGAGGTGACGATGGGCCCGCTCATCAGTCGTGAGCACCTGGATCGGGTCGAGGGAATGGTCGCGCGCGCCGAACGCGACGGCGCCACCGTGGTGACAGGGGGAAGCCGGCCGAAGCATCTCGAGCAAGGCTTCTTCTTCGAGCCGACCATTCTCGCCGGCGCCGGCGCCGATTCGTTCATCGCCCAGGAAGAAGTGTTCGGGCCCGTGCTCACGGTGCTCCGTTACCAAGACGACGAGGATGCCGTCACGGTCGCCAACCACTCCCAGTACGGTCTCGGAGGCGCGGTCTGGGGGTCCGACGTCGAGCGTGCCCTGGGCGTCGCCCGCGGGATACGGACCGGACAGGTCTCGATCAACGGGACGATCCCCGGTGACGCACCCTTCGGTGGTTTCAAGCAGAGCGGTATCGGCCGCGAGGGTGGAGTGATGGGTTTGCGGGCGTACATGGAGCCCAAAGCGATCGGGGTGCCGGCGTGAGCGAAGCCTGCGGAGCGAACCAGAAGGCCACGAGCGAAGCCTGCGGAGCGAACCAGAAGGCCACGAACGAAGCCTGCGGAGCGAACCAGAAGGCCACGAGCGAAGCTGGCGGAGCGAACCAGAAGCCACGTCGCGCCCCGCTCGCCGGGCTCCGTGTCGTCGAAGTGGGCAGTGAGATCACCGGCCCGTACTGTACGAAGCTGCTGGTGGACCTGGGCGCCGACGTCGTCAAGGTGGAACTTGCCGACGGTGACCCGATGCGGCGTTGGGGCACCATGCTGCCGGGTGATGCCGGGCACAGTGGCCTGTTCGACTATCTGAATGCCGGGAAGCGCGGTGTCACAGTCGAACCCGCATTGGACACCGGGTTGGCGATGTTGCACGATCTGGTGGCCGACGCGGACCTCCTGATCGAGAACCTGGAACCCGACTCCCAGCTGCGGTGGGATCTGGGCCTCGACCCCGACAGTCTGGCGAGGCTCAATCCGCGGCTGACCGTCGTGCGGATCTCCAGCTTCGGCCAGGATGGGCCGGCACGGGATCGAGCGACCACTCCGCTGACTCTGCAAGCCGCGTCGGGCTGGGTGAACGAGCGTGAGCCAGGCAGGCCGCCAGTGCAGGCCGGTGCGCGCATCCCCGAGTTCATTGCGGGCTCGTATGCCGCGATGGCCGCGCTCACCGCGCTACGGATCTCCGCACGTGGGGGAGACCGGCCTGTCGAGGTGGACGTCTCGGTGTTCGAAGCGCTGCTGTCGACACTGCCCTACCCGATGCTGCTCGCCGAGCGTCTGATGAAGATGGGACTGCCCGGCAACGCCAAAGGGGCGCCGATGCTGGGCATCGTGCGCGCCGCCGACGGCTGGGTCGGCATCAACTGCCTGACCGGCCAACACTGGCTGGACGTATGCGCGATGGTCGGGTTGCCCGAGTTCGGCGAGCATCAGATCGCCATCATGATCGGCGGTCCGGAGCGCGAGGAGTTCTTCGACAAGGCCAGGCCGTGGCTGGAATCGATGACGGTCGCTGATCTAGTCGAGCTCAGTCAGGCCCTTCGCATTCCGGCAGCACCGGTCACCGACGGCGAATCCATACTTTCTTGCCCGCAGTACCGCGAGCGTGGCTTCTTCATCTCAGTGGATGGCGATCCTGCTCGCAGCGGATATGTCAGGCCCGGTGCGCCCTTCCGGTTGTCGAAGACCCCGGCGGGAGCGCCGCAGCCGGCACCATCCCTGGGAAACGCTGCGACGGGTTGGGGCGAGGGCGCTGGAGTGGCACGGCGGGATGCGGCGTTCTCGGCGTTGCCGCCTGCGGATGTGGCACTGCCCTTCGCCGGATTGAAAGTCTTCGACCTGAGCACCTTTTGGGCCGGGGCCTACCTGACCTGCTACCTCGGCGCATTCGGAGCAGATGTGGTCAAGGTGGAGTCCATCCAGCGTCCCGACGGCCACCGGTACTCAGGCTCGCTGCTACGCGACGGTGATGACTGGTACGAACGGGGGCCGCTATGGCAAGGAACGAATCTCAACAAGCGTGACATCACCCTCGACCTGTCTACGCCGGCCGGTCGCGAACTCGCTCTGCGTATGGCCGCCGAGGCTGACGTCGTGGTGGAGAACTTTTCTCCGCGCGTCGTCGAACAGTTCGGCCTCGACTACGACTCTCTCGTCAAGGTCAACCCCGACGTCATCATGGTGCGCATGCCGGGCTTCGGACTCGAGGGTCCTTGGCGTGACTACGTGGGATGGGCGCTGAACATCGAGCAGTTGTCGGGGATGTCCTCATCGACGGGATATCCCGACGGGCCGCCGTGCAATCTGCAAGGCCCGGCAGACCCCATCGCCGGCGTTCACGCCACCGTTGCGCTGCTGGCAGCCCTTGAACATCGCGCCCGAACAGGTGACGGCCAGCTGCTCGAGGTACCGCAGATCGAGGTGGGCGCTGCCGTTGCGGCGGAACCTGTCATCGAGTATTCGTTGACCGGTCAGGTGCAAGCCCGAGAAGGTAATCGACACCGCGAGTATGCACAGGGTGTGTATCCGACGGCCGCCGACGACGACTGGGTGGCGGTCTCGGTGCGCGACGACTCCGACTGGGCGGCTCTCACGGACGCACTCGGGCGTCCAGAATTGTTGGCAGACACACGTTTCGCCACTATTCAGGACCGGCGGGACAACCACGACGCATTCGACACCGTTCTCGGGGAATGGACCCGGACACGCGCGGCCGACGAGATCGCCGATGAACTCAACCGCCGCGGAGTGCCGGCTGAGCGACTGCTGACCCCGGACCGCATGTACGACGTAGAGCAACTCGATGCGCGCAGCTTCTACCAGGAGCTCGAGCATCCGATCACCGGAAGCCACCGCTTCCCCGGTTGGCCTTTCCGGATCACACCAGGTCCGCGGCGGCACCACAGTGCGGTGTCTCCGACACTGGGCCAACACAACGACGAGGTCCTGGCCGAAGTCGGGTTGTCCGAACAGGACATCGCCGCGCTCCGCGAGCAGCAGGTCATCGGTGAGCGCCTCCTGCATTCCTGACGCCGATTGCTGCATTGCACGCAGCAAATGTTGTACGATCGCCGTAGCTCGATGAGAATAGATATTTTCAAAGTCGGTCTACCACTCTTCTTCCGCGGCGAAGTGTTCGTTGCGGGTATCTGACAGGTTGCCGTTGACGGCCATCCTGCGGGTGACGACGGGCCAGGGGAGACCATGAGTGCCTCAGCGGTGTTGCGGTCGCGGTTCCCGCGGCTGGTCGGCTATGCCGGTCGGCCGGTGGCGTTGTTGTCGCGCATCGGTGATCACACGCTGTTCTACGGGCGTGCGCTGGGTGGGGTGCCGCACGCGGCGGTGCATTTCCGCAAGGAGATCGTGCGGTTGATCGCCGAGATCTCGATGGGGGCGGGCACGTTGGCGATGATCGGCGGCACGGTGGTCATCGTGGGGTTTTTGACCCTGGCCGCCGGCGGCACCCTGGCGATTCAGGGGTATTCCTCGTTGGGCAACATCGGGATCGAGGCGCTGACCGGGTTCCTGGCGGCGTTCATCAACGTGCGCATCGCCGCGCCGGTGGTGGCCGGGATCGGGCTGGCGGCCACGTTCGGGGCCGGGGTGACCGCCCAGCTGGGCGCGATGCGCATCAACGAGGAGATCGACGCGCTGGAATCGATGGGTATCCGCCCGGTGGAATACCTGGTCTCCACCCGCATCGTGGCCGGCATGATCGCCATCACCCCGCTCTACTCCATCGCGGTGATCCTGTCGTTTCTGGCCTCGCAGTTCACCACCGTGGTGCTCTTCGGCCAGTCCGGCGGCCTCTATGACCACTACTTCGACACCTTCTTGAACCCGATCGACCTGCTGTGGTCGTTCCTGCAAGCCGTCCTGATGGCGATCGCGATCCTGCTGGTGCACACCTACTTCGGCTACTTCGCCTCCGGCGGACCCTCCGGCGTCGGCGCCGCGGTCGGCAACGCCGTACGCACCTCCCTGGTCGTCGTCGTCTCGGTCACCCTGCTGGTCTCCCTGTCCATCTACGGCTCCAACGGCAACTTCAACCTGTCGGGCTAAAGGAGGCTAGAGGAATCTGCCGGGCTCGGAGGCGAGGTGGGCGGAGGCGTCGGGCCGGGCCCGGCCCATCGGGCGGACACGGTCAGCAGCGCGTCGCCGATAGCAGCGTTGCCGGGCGGGCGCTTCGGGGTGTCGCACTTCGGGTGAGGAAGATTGGACGTGTCACGTATCGAACGCAGGGCCGACGAATCGTCGAAGCAACTGTTGCTCTGCTTGCCTGCTGCTCGCCGGCCAGATGGCCAGCGACACGACCAACCGTACGATCCACTGGGCCGCCTGCGGATCAGAGTCAGTGGTTCCGGTGAGTTCGGCGGCGAGGTGCGCGAGTATGGGCGACGAGTGTAGATCGCCGAGTCGCAGCGAAGACCCGGAGGTCGAAATCAGCCGACGGATCGGTGGCGTACGGATCTGTTCCAAGGCGACCTCGATCGAGGTGATCACACGCTCCGGACCACTCAACCCGTCGACCCGACGCCTCACGGTGTCAACGACATCGGCGAAGAGTCGTATGAGTACTTCGTCGCGAATCTGGGCCTGGCCGCCGGCGTATCGATAGATCGTTGCGCGTGAGCAATGCACACGTGCCGCGAGGGCGTCGATGGTGAAAGCATCGAGACCCTCGCGTGCGACAAGTTCGGTAGCGGCGGAATAGATTCGCTCGCTCGCCGCCAGGCGACGTTCACCGCCGACAACCCAATCGTGTCGAACCATCGCGCGTCCACCTTCCGACGACTCCGTAGACGTTCCAAGACTTGAAGCGCCGCCGCCACGGGTGTTTCTCAGCATAGGGACCGGTGAGCGCATCGTCGTTGAGACGACCGGGTGCGTCACCGGCACTTACCGATTGCAACGTGTCTCGAATCGATTGACCGTCGCGTGTTGGCGGCCCAGCGTGGAGCCATTCTCGTCGAACCTGCCCGCCACGCTGCTGTATCGACCAGGCTGAACCGTCGAGGCTTTCCCACTCGCCGAGCGCGGTACACCTACCCAGGCCCTAGCGACTGCGGACGACCCCAGGAACTCGAATTCGGAATGAGTGGTGGGGGTGTCCGACCCTCGCCTGAACCTCGTATGAGGAGTTCACGCCATCTGGTGAGGCATGTGGTATAGGCTTGCCGCTGTTCCCGGAAATGAACGATCTCATTGATGAATGTGTCAATTTTCGCGAATGAGAGGAACCGTTGCGAGCCCTAACGAGTACGTGTCTGTGTACCGCTGGCAATCGCTATCGGTTCGACGGTGAGGGGATTCTCTCGCCCTCCACACATTCGCCTCGCTGTTGCCGCGTTGCGCGGCGCAGCCGCCCTACCAGATCGCGAGACGTGGCGTGATCAGAAGGACCCTCCGTCCACTGGCCGGCGGTGGACTTGTCATCGTGCTCTTGGTGACCGTGGCCTTGGCGATCGGCATGTTCAACGGAGCCTTCACGAAGACCGAAGCCGTGACTGTGGTCGCGGACAGGGCGGGGTTGGTGATGAACCCCGACGCGAAAGTCAAGTGGCGTGGCGTCCAGGTCGGCAAGGTCTCGTCGATCGAGGACGTGGGAGACGGACGTGCGGCCCTGCGGTTGGCGCTCGACCCCGCAAAACTCGAACTCATTCCGTCGAATGTGTACGTCGACATCACCTCCACCACGGTCTTCGGGGCCAAGTTCGTGGCAATGGAGCCGCCGGCGAACCCGTCTGCCGAAACTCTGCGGCCAGGACAGGTGCTTGACTCCCAGCATGTGACTGTCGAGTTCAACACCATCTTCCAGCAACTCACCCAGCTGCTCGACAGCATCAAACCCGAAGAGCTCAACGCCACGCTGAGCACGCTTGCGAACGGTGTCGGTGGGCGGGGAGAGCAGATGGGCAACACGATCGCAGATCTCAATGCGCTGCTCGCTGATGTAGAACCGAGCCTGCCAAATCTATCGCAGGATCTGGCTGCCGCTCCGCTTGTGTTCAACACCTTCGCGGATTCGGCTCCGGACCTTTTTGACCTCGCCGACAACGCGAGCGCGACTGCGCGGACGGTGGTGGATGAACAGCGGGCTCTGGATTCTTTCCTCGTCAGTACCATCGGGTTGACGACCCGGGGTGCGGATGTCGTCGGGACGAATCGCCAACCTCTGACCGACGTGCTGACGCTCCTCGTGCCGACCACGGAACTACTCAATCGCTACCGTGAAGCGCTGAACTGTTCGTTGCGGACCATGCTCGTTCTGGTCGACAACCCGCCATTGGAGAAGCCCGGCGCCATTGTTTCGACGGGATTCAACCTTGGTGCAGACCGCTACCGCTATCCCACCAATCTGCCGAAGGTTGCGGCGACAGGAGGCCCGCAGTGCCTGGGGCTGCCTGATTTGCCGTTCGACACGCGCACACCGTTCGTCGTTGCGGACACGGGCGCCAACCCCTTCGCCTACAACAACCCCGGAATCGTCTTGAACGCCGACGGTCTCAAGCAGTACCTGTTCGGGCCGATCGCGGGACCGCCGAGAAACACCGCACAGATCGGACAGCCGGGATGACGCGCTCGGGTGCCTCCTATCTGAAGTTCGGCGTCTTCGCCCTCATCATGATCGTTCTCACCGCCTTCTTGATCATGACGTTCGGCAGATACGAATCGCGTGACACCGCTGGCTATTCGGCAGTGTTCGTCGATAGTTCCGGATTGAAGTCTGGCGATTCCGTCCGCGTGGCCGGCATCAAGGTCGGATCAGTTGACGCGGTCTCGTTGCAGGACGACAAGACCGTAGTGGTGGAGTTCGACGTGGACCGTTCGCTGATGTTGACCATGGGCACCAGAGCTGCAGTGCGCTACCTGAACCTGGTCGGCGATCGCTACCTGGAGATAGTCGATGGACCCGGTTCCACCCGGAAGATGCCTGCCGGGACGCGCATCCCCGCCGAGCGTACCGAGCCGGCGCTGGACCTCGATGCCTTGTTGGGCGGTCTCAAACCCGTCATCCAGGGCCTGAACCCTCAGGATGTCAATGCGCTGACCTCTGCGCTCGTCGATGTCTTCCAGGGGCAAGGTGACACCCTGGACTCGCTGCTGTCGAAGACCTCGTCGTTCACCAACACCCTTGCCGACAACAGTGCCGTCATGGAGCAGCTGATCGACAATTTGAACGCTGCAGTCGGCACGATCTCGGACGACGGAGACCGGTTCTCGAGCACACTCGATCGGCTTCATCGACTCGTTGAAGGACTTGCCGGTGACCGGGACCGAATAGGGTCGGCCATCGAGTCGCTCAGCGCGGGGACGGCCTCGGTGTCCGATCTGCTCGGCCAGGCGCGCCCGCCTCTGGCAACGACCGTATCCGAGCTGAACCGCTTGGCCGCCAACCTCGACGCGCAGTCGGACCGCATCGAGACGTCCATCCAAAAGGCGCCGGAGAACTACCGCAAGATGATGCGGTTGGGCTCCTACGGCAGCTTCTTCAACTACTACCTCTGCGGCATCACCATTCGGGTGAGCGACCTGCAGAATCGCACTGCGGTGTTCCCGTGGATCGAGCAAAACGGAGGTAGGTGTACGGAGCCAGAATGATCAAGTATCGCAGTGCGCGGCTCATCCGCGCCGGTTTCATCGGCATCGTTCTCTGCGTGCTGCTCATTGCCGTCGGGCTACAACCTGAGGCTGTTCTGGCCCCGGCTGCGAAGACTCGTTATCAGGCAGTATTCGCCGACGCAGGCGGTCTGCTCGTCGGCAACGAGGTGAAGGTCTCCGGTGTGAAGGTCGGCTCCGTGACACGGATCCGACTCGAGAGCGGTAAAGCCTGGGTGACTTTCACGGTCGACAATCAGGTGCACCTCGGCGATGAGTCCACCGCCCATGTTCGTACCGGCACCCTCCTCGGCGAGCGCACGCTCGCCCTGGAATCAGCCGGGAACGACATCCTGACGTCGCTGAGTGTCATCCCGGTCTCCCGTACTTCGTCGCCGTATTCACTCACCGACGCGGTCGGCGAACTCACCACGAACACGGCGGGTACCGACACTGAAACGCTGAACAGGTCGCTGGACACGTTGGCCGACACTCTCGACCAGATCGCCCCGCAGCTCGGCCCGACTTTCGATGGATTGTCTCGGCTCTCGAGATCTCTGAACAGCCGCAATCAAACAATCGCCGAGTTGCTCAACAACACCGGCCGAGTGACCGGGATACTCGCCGAGCGGAGCCGCGACGTCAACGCGCTGCTGCTCAACGCCAATGACCTGGTCGGCGTCTTGGTTGAGCAGCGGCAAGCCATCGCGTCTCTGCTTGCCGACACCTCGGCGCTGGCCCAGCACCTGTCCGGTCTGATCGCCGAGAATCGAGCGCAGCTGGAGCCTGCCCTGGTGAAACTCAACAGTGTGCTGAAGATGCTGGACCGCAACCGGGAAGACCTCGGCAGGGCTTTACCTCTGCTGGCCAAATTTCAGAGCTCGTTCAGTGAGATAGTCGCCAGCGGTCCGTACTACACCGCTTATGTGCCCAACCTCATTCCGGGCCAGCTGCTGCAACCCTTCTTCGACTATGCGTTCGGCTTCCGACGTGGCACCGACGCCGGGCAACCACCCGACGATGCCGGACCTCGCGCTGAACTTCCGTTCCCGTACAACGGGATTCCTGAGAGGCCACCGCGCTGATGCAACGCTCCACAGTCATACTCATCACGACCGTCGTGCTGATCGCCACCCTTCTTGGGGGCGTCGCCTCGGTGGTCCGGAGCCACCTCTTCGCCCCTCTTCGGGTGGCGGCCTATTTCACCACGGTGACGGGCCTCTATCCCGGGGACGAGGTGAGAATTGCCGGAGTGGAAGTCGGTCGTGTCACCGCTATCGAACCCGAGGGGGAGCGGGTGCGGATGGATCTGATGGTCCAGCATGGTATTCCGGTGCCGTCCGACGCGCGCGCTGTCATCATGGCGCCCAATTTGATCTCAGCGCGATTCGTCCAGCTGACGCCTGCGTACGAGGGCGACGGGCCCACCATGGCGGACGGAGCTGTGATACCGGTGGATCGTACGGCCGCGCCGGTCGAGTGGGACGAGGTGAAGCGCCAGTTGACGCGGTTGGCCACGGAACTCGGCCCTCAGAGCGGCAACTCGCACACGCCTGTCGCTCGTATCGTCGACAGCGCTGCCGACGCGATGGGAGGAAACGGCGAGAAGTTGCGCGAGACCCTGACGCAGCTCTCCGGTGCGGGACGCATTCTGGCAGACAACAGTTCTGACATTGTCGCTGTGATCGAGAGCCTTCAGACATTCGTGTCGGCGCTGCGCGACAGCAATGAGCAGATCGTGATATTCCAAGGCCGGTTGGCCACGCTGTCCAGTGTTCTCGCCGACAGCCGCTCTGATCTCGACGCGGCCCTGCGCAACGTCGCAGAGGTTGTCGGCGTGGTGCAGCAGTTCGTCAGCGAGACTCGTGACCCCGCCGCTGAGCAAATTCAACTGTTGCGCGACGTGACGGACAACATCGTGCAACACACAAGAGATCTGGAGCAGATTCTGCACGTCGCGCCTACAGCTCTCGCGAACACCCTCAACTTCTTCGATCCACGCGATGGTGCCATCAACGGAGTGTTCGGGTTCAACGTATTGTCCAACCCGGTCCAATTCATCTGCTCGTCCATCGGTGCCATCGAGAACACCACCGCCCCGGAAACTGCCAAGCTTTGTGCCCAGTACCTGGGACCGGCCTTGAGGTTGCTCAACTTCAATTACCTGCCGTTTCCTGTCAACCCCTTGCTCGCCGGCGTGCCCAAGCCCGAGGACTTGGTCTACACCGAGCCAGGCTTGGCGCCCGGTGGGACCGGGGGCAAACCAGGGCCTCCGGAAACTCCACCAGCGGTCTCGGCGTACACCGGCGCCGGTGACGTGCCGCCGCCCCCCGGCTACGGGCCACCACCGTTGCCCCCAGCATCCCTGCCGGAACTTCTGATGCCGTCCGCAGCGCCCGGCCCGCCCCCGGGCCCGTTGCTTCCGGCGGAGGCGTCCGCACCCGTCGGCTCGGCGCCAGGAGGTAACCCGGGATCATGAAGACTCCCCGTCTCTTGCCCAAGTTGGTCGCCGCGATGCTGGCAGCGGTGCTTGCCTCTGGTTGCGGCTATCAAGGGCTCAACTCCCTGCCGCTGCCCGGGACTGTCGCGGCGCGCGAGGGCGCGACCTACCATGTTCGCCTTGCGAACGTCGGTTCGCTGGAACCGAACTCGCCCGTCATGATCAATGACGTCGTGGTCGGGAGTGTTCGATCGATGTCCGTCGACAACTGGCACGCGGATGTCGTGGTGGGGGTCCGCTCGAAAGTGCGGGTTCCTGCGAACGCCGTGGCGACCGTGGGGCAGACAAGCCTGCTCGGCTCGATGCACCTGTCTCTCGACCCGCCATTGGGTGAGCCTCCCCGCGGCCGGTTGCAGCCGGGCGCGACCCTGGATCTGAACCGCTCGTCCACATACCCGTCGACCGAACGCACGCTGTCTTCGTTGGCCGCCGTCGTCAACGGAGGCGGTCTCGGGCAGGTCGGTGACATCATCCACAGCTTCGGTACCGCTTTGAGCAACCATCGGCAAGAGGCGCGAGACCTGATTTCTCGGCTGGACAACTTCGTCGGCACCTTCGATCGTCAACGCGAAGACGTCGTTGCGACGATGGAAGCCCTCAACAGGCTGAGCGTCCAAGTCGCCGACCAGCGCGACGTCGTGGCCGCGACGCTGCGTGACCTTCCCCCGGCGCTCGATGTGCTCATCGAGACGCGCCCGCAGCTGATCACCGCGCTGGACACGGCGCGCGAGTTCTCTGACGTCACCACGCAGCTGGTCCGTGACTCACAGAGCGATCTGGTCGCCAACCTCGATAATCTCGGCCCCACACTCAAAGCGCTGGCTGACGTGGGCCCTGAGATCGGCACCGCGCTGGGCTACATCACGGTGATACCGTACGGACAGAACGTGATCGACCGTGGTGTCAAGGGCGACTACCTGAACTTGTACATCGTGCTCGACCTGACGCGCAACCGGCTGAAACGAACAATTCTGTCGGGCACCAGGTTCGGTGACGAAGATGCGCCGCTGGTGCCCGCGCCGGGCGACCCGGGTTACGACGCCTTCTATGCACTGCCGCCCGCCACGAGCGATCCGCTGCAGGCTCCGCTTCAAGGCCCACCACCAGAACCGGCCCCACCGCCCGCCGATCAGATCCCGCCGCAGGGAGGCTGAGTGCTCACCCGATTCATCCGAGCTCAGCTCGCGATATTCGCGATCGCGTCGGTCGTGGGCGTGAGCGTGATGGTGGTCAACTATCTGCAAGCGCCGATGCTTCTCGGTATCGGGCGGATAGAGGTCACACTGGAGCTTCCCGCCGGGGGCGGAATCTATCGATTCGCGAACGTGACTTACCGTGGTGTGCAGGTCGGTAAGGTCACCGAGGTTGACGTGACCTCCGACAACGCAGTGGTGAGCATGTCATTGCAATCCGATCCGCGCATTCCCTCCGACCTGGACGCCGAGATCCGCAGTCTGTCTGCCGTCGGCGAGCAATATGTGGACCTTCGGCCCCGCAACGACAGTGCACCCTACCTGTACGACGGGTCGGTGATTCCCGCCTCGCGCACCTCCATTCCGCAACCGGTGGGGCCGATGCTGGACCGGCTCAGTGCCCTCGTGGACTCTGTTCCCGGCCAGCGGGTGCCTGAGCTCTTGCACGAGACAGCGACAGCTCTCGACGGGAAGGCCTACGATCTGGGGTCGCTACTGGACTCTGCCGCGCAGCTTTCGGCAGATTCCAGAGCTGCATCTGATCACGCAACCACCCTCATCGACGACAGCGTGCCGCTACTGGAGGGCGCCGTGCAATCGGCCGCCGACACCCGAAAGTGGGCCGCCGATCTCGCGGCCGTATCGGCGCAGCTACGAGCCAGCGATCCAGATGTGCGCACGATCCTGCGGACCGGGCCGGGCGCCTTCGACGAAGTGTCGCAATTGCTCGACGCGGTCAAGCCGACCTTGCCGCTGTTGCTCGCCAACTTGACGAGCTTGGGCCAAGTCGCGCTGACGTACAACCCGAGCCTCGAGCAGATCATGGTCTTGTTGCCCCCATTTCTGGGCGGGTTCAATCAGATTTCGCCGAGTCAGAACGCCACCGGCCTGCCGATCGGCAATTTTCGGCTGCAGATCAGTGACCCGCCTGCCTGCACTACGGGCTTCCTACCACCGTCACAATGGCGCTCGCCGGCCGACACCACGACCCTGGATACTCCGGACGGCTTGTATTGCAAGTTGCCGCAGGACTCACCCATCGCGGTGCGGGGCGCACGTAACCTTCCCTGCATGGGCCGGCCGGGAAAGCGCGCGCCAACCGTCGACATCTGCGAGAGCGACCAACCGTACATGCCGCAGGCCATGCGTCAGCACGCTCTTGGGCCATATCCATTCGATCCCAACCTCGTTGCACAGGGCGTCGGCCCCGACGATCGTGTCCGGGATGACGAGAGACTGACGGCCCCCGTCGAGGGAACGCCGCCGGCCGAGCCGGCTGAGCCGGCTGCGCCCACCGCCCCCCTGCCTGCTGGCGAAGCGCCCAGTGCTGAACCGCCCGCGATGGACGGGGTTCCGCCAGGACCGCTTGCCCCCGAAGGGGTTCCGCCAGGACCGCCCGCGGCTACACCGATTCCAGCGCCGGCGCCGGGGGAGCAGGTTGCGCCGTCAGCGTATCGGCCCAGCGACAAGCCGGGTTTGGCGTTCGCCACCTATGATCCGCGCACGGGCAGTTATGTCACTTCCGACGGGACGACACGACGGCAGGCCGATTTGTCTCGCGATATGTCGCAGCAAACGTGGCAGCAGCTCGTCTGGCCGCCGAATGGAGAAACATGAGCCGCCGATGGAGAATTGTGCTGGCCGCGGTCGGCCTCGCCGGGATGACGACGGTCACGATTTCCGAGACGCCGGTGTCCGCCGACCCCGGCGACGGCGTAGCCCTCAACGGTGCCTACACCGTCGTGTCGGACGGAGAATGGGCGAAGAAAAACGAAACTCTTTTTTACCAAGCCACTGTCACCGCGCGGTGGATTCTCAGCAGCACGTGCTCCAATTATCAGAACTGCACCGGCACGGTCACTTCCGATCAGGGTTGGACTGCCGATCTGGAGTATCTGAGCGGTGTCTGGTACGTGCGGCGCACGCTGCCGAATTGGGAACCATGTCCCGACGGTTCGGCGTTCCCCGGCGAGCAAACGTACTACTTCTGGCCTGACCGTGACGATCGCGCACAACTGACGGGGTGGGACAAGACCATTGGTCCGAGCGGAGCCTGCGGCATCAATGAATGGCTGACGGTCAAGATGCCTCTTCGGTTGACGCCCGGGTAGGGCGGTCGACGTCCATGTGGCGCCGCACCCCGATGGACCTCGACCGTCGTCGACTCCCGGTCCCTTGCGTCAGGCGTCCACCATCGCGGCGATCGTATCGACCACGCAGGCAGGCCGCTCGGAGCCCTCGACCTCGACGGTGACCCGCACCTTCGCGCGACCACCCTTGTCGTTGCGGTCGACCTTGATGAGTTCGGCACCCGCTCTGATGCGGGAGTCGACGGGCACCGGGGCCGGGAATCGAAGCTTGTCGACGCCGTAGTTCACCTGCATCGACAAACCGGTCACTCGGTAGATCTGCTGCACGAGGATCGGTACCAGCGACAACGTCAGGTATCCGTGCGCGATCGTCTTGCCGTAGGGCCCGGCGGCGGCCTTCTCCGGGTCGACGTGGATCCACTGATGATCGCCGGTGGCTTCGGCGAACAGGTTGATCTCCTGTTGGGTGACCTGCCGCCAGTCGCTGTACCCCAGGTGCTCGCCGACGTGGGCCTCGAAGCCGGCGATCCCCTCGTATGTCGTCGGCATCGATGGTGCCTGGGTCATACCTTGACCTTCAACCTCAACTGCTCGATCGCGTTGCCGCCCATGATCTTCTCCTTGCCCTCCTCCGAAATGCCGTCGAGACGGTCGACGAAGCTGAGGGGGTCACCGATGCCCTCCGGGTGCGGGAAATCCGAGCCGAACATCACGTGGTCTTCGCCCATGATCTCGACGATCGATGCGACATCGTCCTCGAGGAACGGATGGATGTAGACGTTGCGCTTGAACACCTCGACGGGGTGTTCGTCGAACTCCTTGGGCATCACCCGGTAGGCCTTGTCGAGCTGACGAAGCAGATTCTTCACCCAGCCGCTGCCGTTCTCCACGACGAGCACACGTAGATCCGGGAACCGGGACAGTGCGCCGTGGCAGATCAAGGCAGCCAGGGTGTCCTCCATGGCGCGGAAGCCCATCACGACCTCACGCAGCGCACTCGGCTTGAAGGACAGGTACTCGTCTCCGCCCTCCCACTCCATCAGGTGCTTCTGGTAGCCGCTGTCAGAAGCGTGGAAGGTGACCGGGATGTCGGCCTTGACGACCTCTTCCCAGAACGGGTCGAATTCCGGCAGGCCCATCGAACGTGAGCCGCCGAAGCGGCTCGGCACCGGTGCGGGCCGGACGAGGAACGTCTTCATGCCGCGCTCGAGCGCCCAGTGGAACTCCTTGATCGCCTCGTCCACCAGTGGCAGGCAGATGACCGGCGTGGCGAAGATGCGATCTTCGTAGTTGAAGGTCCAGTGCTCGTGCATCCATTCGTTGAGGGCGTGGATGATCGCGTGGGTGAGCACGACATCATCGGTGGTTCGCTCCTCGATGAGGCTGGCGAGCGTTGGATACATCACGCACTGGTCGATGCCCAGCTCGTCCATCAGCTCGAGCCGCGGGGCAGGCGACTGGTAGGCCGGGATGACGTCCATCGCTTCGCCGATGAACTCGCGGAAGTTGAGGCCCTCGGGATTGTTCCCCAGGAAATAGTCCTCGGCGCTGCCGGGGCGTGCCACCCGTGCGAATGTCGGGTTCGGGATCATGTGGCTGATGTGGTCCTTGACGACCAGCTTGGGCCGACCGTTCACCTCCACGTAGCCGACCTTGCCTTTGTGCTGTTTCGGCAGGTACTTCAGCAAGGCGTCCGTCGTCTCGTACATGTGGTTGTCGATGTCGAAGATCGGATACGGAAGTCTGCGGGTCATCTGGCTGATTCCTCCTCAGAACAGCGAATATGAGCATTTACGCTGATTGAGAATGACGTTATCACTTGTGCCGGACAAGCTCCAGATCGGGGTCAAGATTGCGGAAATCCGGCCCACGCCTTCACAACCGCCTCGGTGGTCGTGACCGTCGCCAACAGCGACATCGTGTTGTCGATCACCGCCTCGGCGTACTCGCGCGGAACCCCCGCGACCGCATCGCGGGGCAGGACGAACTGATAGCTGCGGTTCACCGCGTCCATGACGAAGTTCGTGATCGCGACGTTGACCGAAACTCCTACGCCGACAATCGTGGTGATGCCCATGTTGCGCAGGACCGAATCAAGGTCCGTTCCGGTCATCGGCCCGACCCCGTGGGTGCGGGTCAACACCAGATCGCCGTCCTGCTGACCTAATTCGGGAATCACCGATGCGCCCGGGCCGCCGGGGGTGAGGTCGGCGGTGAACGACTTCCCTGCCGCGAACAGCCTGGCGTTGGTGTTGGACCCGCGTCCGTCCGGACGCCGCTGGATCAGGCAGTGCACCACGGCCACGCCTGCAGCCCTGGCCGAGCCGACCAGGGCGGCGATGTTGGGGACCGCTTCGCGGTGGGCTTCTTCGGCGAGCATCGGCAGACCGGCCTGGGCGCCGATGACGCCGCCCTGGCATTCCTGGGTGACCAGAGCGGTGCTGGCGGGATCGAGCAGTTCGGCGAGCTGCGGCGTGGGCATGAGAACACACGTTATCGTGTGCTGGAGTCGAAGTTCCAGAGGAGTGGGCATGCAGCTGTGGGAGCTGGAGGTGCGCGAGTCGGTGCGCCAGACGTTGGCCGATTACACCGCCGCCACCGACCGGTCCGACCTCGCTGCGCTGGCTGCGTGCTTCGGTGCGGAAGGAGTCCTCGAGTTCACCGGGGGGCGGGAACCGCTCGTCGGACCCGCGGCGATCGAGGCCGGACTCGGCGCGGCCATGGGGGGGCCGCGAGATGCCGGGCGACCGCTGCCAACCTTCGTTCGCCACCACGTGGCGAGCGTGCGTTTCGTCTCGGTATCCGCTGACCGGGTGGAGGCCAGCAGTTACTTCTCGGTGTACACCGACATCGGGCTGGACCACTGGGGGCGCTACCGCGATGTATTGGTGCCGGTGCAACAGCGGTGGCTGTTCTCATCGCGACGGATCGCCGTCGATGGGTTCTCGAAGGACAGCCTGATGGCGCAGTGACTGTGTCAGCCTGCGGCGATGAACTCCTTCGCGAAGATCCGCGCGCGGTCGATCACCTCGGCCCGATCCTGCCCAGGAGGCGCGATCGGCAACCATGTCACGCCAGCCGAGTTGAGGCGTTCGAGGATGGCATGGCGCTCATCGACGGACTTGCTGTCATCGAGCAGGTTCCCAGCCGAGAAGCAGATCTCCATCGGCTCGGTCCGGCCGATCTCGGCTGCGTAGGACCTGGCCCACGCGATCGCTGATTCCAGTTCTTCGACAGTGGAGATCTCGGAGGTCCGCGACGCGGTCGCATAGCCGAAGGTGTTGAACGGCGCCCAGCCCTGACCGCGGGAAACCGCACGACGGACTGCGGGCTTGCTGTTGCCGCCGATCCAGATCGGCGGCGCCGCCGAGGGGACCGGTCGCAGGCGCACACCGCGGGTCTGGAAGGTCGAACCTTCATAGGCGACGTCCTCGCCGGTCAGCAGCTTCTCGAGGACATCGAGCGCTTCGTCGAGTAACGCGCCCCGGTTGTCGAAATCGACTCCGAGGGAACGAAACTCCGGCTTCAAGTAGCCGGCGGCGGTCCCGATGATCAGCCTTTCACCGGAGAGCACCTGCAGGCTCTGGATCGACTTCGCCCCCAGGATCGGATTGCGGTAGGCCGCGATGTAGACGTTGGTCAGCAGTTTGATGCTCGAGGTGGCCGCGGCAGCGAACGACAGCGCGACGAACGGGTCCAGTGCGTGATGTCCGCCGTGGTCGAGCCACTTCGTGTCGGGCGCGGGGTGGTCGGTGACGTGCACCGCCGAGTAGCCGGCGGCCTCGGCGGCCTGTGCCACCTCGGTGATTGCAGCCGCCGAGACGAACTCCGCTGGATCCTCCACCCGCTGGGTGGGCAGTTCGAGAGAAAACGAGAGGGTCACGATGGTCCTTTCGACTGCTCACGGGACGGCGAGACGTGATCCGCCAGTCGCGCGAGATGGTAATCGGGGTGGCCGAACATCAGCTCGCTGGCCTTGGCGCGTCGCACGTACAGGTGCGCATCGTGTTCCCAGGTGAACCCGATGCCTCCGTGGATGCGCATGTTGTCGAGGGAGACCTGGAGCAGCGCTTCGGAGCAGACCGCCTTCGCCACCGACGCGGCCGTTGCGCGTTCGTCGTCGTCGGTGACCGTGCAGGCGTGGAACACTGCTGATCGTGCGCCCTCGACCAGGACCAGCATGTCGGCGCACCGGTGCTTGATGGCCTGGAAGCTGCCGATGGGACGGCCGAACTGGATGCGCTCCTTGGCGTAGCTCACAGCGGTGTCGAGGCAGTGCTGGGCGGCGCCCACCTGTTCGGAGGCCAGAGCGATGAGCGCCAGATCGGACGTTCGGGTTAGGCCTGAGGCAGCTCGACCCTCGGTACCGATCAACCGCGCGGCGACGCCGTCGAAGCGCAGTCGCGCGACCTTGCGGGTGCGGTCGAGCGTGCGCAGCGATTCGCGTTCGAGCCCCTCAGCGGCGGCCTCCACCGCGAACAACGACGTGCCTCGTGCCGTGTTCGCGGCGACCAGGATGAGGTCGGCGATGTGGCCGTCGAGCACGAGGGCCGCGTCTCCGGAGAGTCGGTGATCGGAGCCCTCGCTGTGCGCGGTGATCTCGACAGTGGCTGGGTCCCAGGCACCGAGTGTGCCGTTGAGCACCAGCGTTGCCACCAGGCTGCCGTCGATGAGCTTCGGTGCGAACTCTTCGACGGCGGTCTCGTCGCCACTGTTCAGGAGGGCCTGCAGCGCCAGCGCGACCGTCGAGAAGAACGGCGAGCACAGCAACGCGGCGCCCATCTCCTCGAAGACCACCGCAAGCTCCGGCATTCCCGCACCCGCGCCACCCCATCGCTCGGGCACGGCGATGCCATGCAGTCCCAATCCCTTGGCCATCTGGCACCACACCGCATGGTCATAGCCCCGTTCGGTGTCCATCAGGTTCCGAACAACGGAACTGGGGGAGGTGTGGTGCAGGAAGTCGCGAACGGCTGTCCTGACCGCGTCCAACTCACTCATCTGCGGGTGCCGCGCGCAGGGCCCGAGGCCGTGCAGAATTCTGCTCGATCGCACCATCCGACGAGACGGCATCGGGCGTTGTTGGCGTCATTTCTCCCTCGGGTATTCGAGTGGGCCGCGTACTGAGGGGCCGCCCTGTCTGGCGACAACCTCACCGACCCCGGGATAGGCATTCGCGATCGAGGATAGTATCTTTTCCAGAAACAGAGAATAAAGATTCTCACCGGAAGGGATCACGCAGTGACGACAAAACTCGAGTACGGGATCTTCGACTGCGACACCCACTGCTACGAGACGCGGGATGCGTTTACCCGATATCTGCCCAAAGAGTTTCACGACAGGGCGATCGCGCCGGTGCGCGCGGCCGACGGCAAGGAAGTCATCCTCGCCGGGCACCGGGTCGCGACGTTCAACAGCGAAGCGGGCCTCGGTTTCGATCTCGCCTACCGGCCTGGATCTCTGAAGGAAATGCTCAAGCAGATGGGTTCGGGCAACCCGGATGAGACCTACGAGCCGCAGCCCATGCAGCCCGAATGGTTGGAACGCGAGCCGCGACTGAAGGTGATGGCCGAACAGAACGTCGAGCGCGCGGTGATCTTTCCGGCGGGTATGGCGCTGGCCGCCGAGCACTACGTCGACGACACCGAGGCGCTCTATGCCAACCTGCGCTCGTTCAACCGATGGTTCGACGACACCTGGGGTTTCAACTACCAGGACAAGATCTACGCCACCGCGCTGCTGTCGCTGCGCGACCTGGAGTCGTCGATCGCCGAAACCGAGGCCATCATCGAGCAGGGCGCCAAGATGGTGCTACTGCCCACAGGTCCCGCCCACGGCCGCTCGCCCGGGGACCCGTACTTCGATCCGATCTACGCGCGCCTCGAAGAGGCCGGCTGCACGCTCGTGTTCCACATCCAACCGTTCTGGTATTTCGATGCCATCTCTCCGGCCTGGGGTCACAACCCGGACCCGGCGGCCTGGCACATGTCGGCATGGCAGTGGATGAACATCTACGGGCAGCGACCGATCGAGGACACCCTGTCGGCGTTGATCTTCGACAACCTGTTCGGGCGTTTCCCGGGACTGAACGTCCTGGTGGCCGAACACGGCGCAGAGTGGGTTCCGCAGTTCGTCGTCCACATGGACAAGAGCAGGGGGATGGGCCGCAACGGACCGTGGATCGGCGGGAAGCTCACCGAGAAGCCGTCGCAAATCTTCCGCAGGCACGTCGGGGTGGTGCCCTATCCCGAAGACGACATTCCTGCGATCGTGGATCGCCTCGGCTATGACGAATGCCTGTTGATGGGTTCGGACTACCCGCACGCCGAGGGGTTGGCCGAGCCGGCCGATTTCGTGAAGCTGCTCGATCCGCTGGACGACGCGGCTAAGAAGCGCATCATGGTCGACAACGCCGACCAGCTGCTGCGCCGGAGCTAGTGTTCGGTGGCTTCGGAGGATGCGGCAGACACCGCCGACGTCGACCTGGACCTGCTGAGATCGTCGGCGCGAGAGTTCCTGTCGGAACGTGGTGAGAAGGACTCGGTCGAGGAGCTGGCACAGCTGGACTGGACGGGTCTGCTGGTCGACGAGCAGTTCGGGGGTGCGGGCTGGTTGCCGCTCGAAACCGTGGTCATCGCCGAGGAGCTCGGCCGAGCCGCTGACCGGTCGCCGTGGTTCGGCACGACGATGGCTGCCGCTGCGCTGACGTCTGCCCCTGCCGACATCCGCGAACGCTGGTTGCCGGCCGTGCTCGGCGGAACCGTCGCCGCCGGCGTGGCATTGGCCGGCGATACGGTTCGGGTGACCAACGCCGACGTCGTGAGCATCCTGGTCACGCTGGGCAGCAACGGAGTTCAGCTGTTCGAGTTGTCCGACACCACCTCCAGGAGCCGAGACGACGAACTGCTGGATGTCAGCCGTCCGGCGTGGCGGGTCGAACTCGCAGGAAGTGAAGGCGTGCCCGTCGGCGGGGCCGACCGGGCGGACACGCTGCTGGCGGTCGCCAGACTGCTGCTCAGCGCCGACTCCCTGGGCACGGTGGCGACGACCTTCGAAAGACTGGTCGCCTACCTGAAGGAGCGGGTCGCCTTCGGCGCCCCCATCGCCAGCTTCCAGGCGGTACAACACCGACTGGTCGAAGTGCTGGTGCTCGAGACGAAGGCTCGCGCGGTGATCATGAAGGCAGCGCGTTCGCTGGTCTCCCATGAAGCCTCTGGTGACGCGCTCGCGCTGTCCGCCGCTGCCCATGCATTCGTGACGGCGCACGCGACAGCCGCCGTCGACGAGTGCATGCAGTTGTCCGGTGGGATCGGATTCACCTGGGAGTACCCGCTGCATCACGAACTGCGCCGGGTGTTCACCAACGGGCACCTGCTTGGAACGGCTCGCTCGAGCCGCTCGGCCTACGCGCAGAAGGTCGGCTGGTGAGCGGTACCGGCCGACGACCCGGCCGAGAGCAGCTCGACGCGTTCAGAGGACGGGTGCGCGCGCACATCGCTGACAACGCCCCCGCCTTGGTCGCACGAGAAGGTCGCCGCGCGCCGGAAAGCGCCGACCAGGAGGCAGCACTGCGCACCTGGTTCGCGGGCCTGTTCGACGCCGGTTTCGTCGGCGCGGACTGGCCGGTCGAGTACGGCGGCAGACCCGACCATCACCCGCTGCACGATCGCATCGTCAGCGAGGAGATCCTGCGTGCCCGCGCTCCCCGGCCGGTCGACCAGGTCAATCTCGCTGCCCACGTGCTGTTGCACTTCGGGTCGGAGGAACAGAAGGCCGACCTGCTGCCACCGATCAGAAGCAGCGAGCACGTCTGGTGCCAGTTGCTCAGTGAACCCGACGCCGGCAGTGACATCGCCGGGGTGCGATGCCGCGGCGTCCGCAATGACGACGGCAGCTGGGTGCTCGACGGTCAGAAGACGTGGATCACCGACGGACATTGGGCCGATATGGGGCTGGCCCTGATCAGAACCGATCCCGCGTCGTCGCGTCACCACGGACTCTCGGCCTTCGTGGTGCCGCTGTCGGCGCCCGGCGTCGAAGTGCGTCCCATCCGGACGATCAACGACGCGATCGAGGTGAACGAGGTTTTTCTCGACAGCGTGCACATTCCCGCAGACGGTCTGATCGGACAACCCGGTCAGGGCTGGTCGATCATCATGGCGGGCTTGGACTTCGAGCGGTTCGGCATCGGCGGCAACGTGATTCTGCTCGAGTTGCTGATCGATGATCTCGTCACGGTTGTGCGCCACGCGACACTCGCAGGGAGGCCCGCATTCGACCATGAGGACATCCGCCAGAAAGTGGCAGAGCTGGCGGTCGAGGTCGAGGTCGCCAAGGCGTTCATCGACGACCACGTCGAGCGGATGATCGTCGGTGCCGATGCGGTGGGCGACGGATCGATCGCCAAGCTGAGCTTCGCCGAGACTTACCATCGGGTTTCGGCATACGGCGCCGAGCTCGCAGCGACGGTGTGTACCGTGGCCGCCGATGCGAGCGTCGACGAGGCCAAACAACGCCTTCGGGAATGCTGGCTGTGGTCGCGGGCCTACACGGTCTCGGGCGGCAGCTCGGAGATGATGCGCAACATCCTGGCCAAACGTCGGCTCGCACTGCCGAGCGGCTGATGACGGGCAGCGGGACCTACTGGGGCCTGGTCGACACCGCGGCTCGACAACACCCTGATCGGGTGATACTCGTCGACGACTTCGGCCGCAGCCTCACCAACGCAGAACTGCATTCTGCAGCTCTGCGCACCGCTGCGGCCTTTGCGGGACGCGGGATCGGCACCGGCGCGGTGGTGTCGTGGCAGCTTCCGACGACATTGGAAGCGATGGTCGTCATGGTGGCGTTGGCCCGCCTCGGCGCGGTGCAGAATCCCATCCTCCCCATCTGGCGACACAGCGAAGTGGGTTTCGTCACGCATCAACTCGATACCGAGGTATTGATCGTGCCGGGCATCTGGAGAGGGTTCGATCACGTCGTGCTCGCCGACGACCTGGCGCGCGAACGGGCGATGTCGATCGAGGTTGTCGATCACGCGGCACCGATCACCGACGCTCTGCGCCTGCCCATCGGGGACCCGGCGACGCTGCCTCCGCCCCCGGTCTCTGCTGAGGACGCACGGTGGGTGTACTACTCGTCAGGCACGACAGCGGCGCCCAAAGGGATTCGACATTGTGATCGCTCGGTCATCGCCGGATCAGCCGGTGTGGTCGGGATGGTCGGCGCTTCCAGCGTGGACGTCAATCCGATCGCATTCCCGGTGACGCACATCGGCGGCGCGGCCATGCTGGCCGCCAGCCTGTTGACCGGCATGCGGTTGGTGCTCTTCGATACGTTCGACCCCGCGCGGACCCCCAAAGCGATCGCCGATCACGGCGCGACGCTCCTGGGATCGGCAACCCCATTCTTCGTGGCCTACCTGGCTGCACAGCGCGAGCACGGGCCCGATCCGCTCTTCCGCAACCTGCGAGGTTGTGTCGGGGGTGGAGCCCCGATCACCGCCGAGCTGGGTCGCCAGGTGCGTGAGACATTGTCGGTGCCGGGAATCGCGAACGCGTGGGGCCTGACCGAGTTCCCGGTGGCGACGTCGCCACCACCTGATGGCGACGGTGACACCCTGGACCACACCGTCGGGCGGCCCGTCTCGGGAGTGAGCGTGCGGGTCGTCGGCGACTCGGAACGAGAAGTCGCCATCGGCGAGGTCGGCGAGCTGCGCCTCAAGGGCCCTCAGTGTTTCCTCGGCTACGTCGACGACGTCCTGGACGCACAGGCTTTCGACGCCGAAGGATGGTTCCGCAGCGGCGATCAGGGCCGGCTGGACGCCGCGGGGAACGTCATCCTCACAGGACGCCTCAAAGACGCCATCATCCGCAATGCCGAGAACATCTCCGCCCTCGAGGTCGAACAAGTGCTCGCCACCCACCCCGCCGTCGCGGATGTGGCAGTGATCGGCGTGCCCGACGCGCGCACCGGCGAACGCGTCTGTGCGGTGATCGTCGCCAGTCGCGATCAGACGGTGACGCTCCACTCGCTGTTCGAGCACTGCCAGGACAGCGGGCTCAGCAAGCACAAGTCGCCTGAGTGCATCGAGTTCGTCGACGAGCTGCCGCGCAACAGCACCGGCAAAGTGCTCAAGGCCGACCTGCGGGCACGGTTCTGCCGGCATCAGACAGAGGAGAAACAATGACCGGAAGACTGGCCGGCAAGGTCGCGTTCATCACCGGAGCTGCCCGTGGCCAGGGACGCGCGCACGCGATCGCGATGGCGCGTGAGGGTGCCGATATCGTCGCCGTGGACATCTGCGCCGACATCGCCTCGAACCCATATCCCCTTGCCACACCGGATGATCTCGGTGAAACCGAGCGGGCGGTCAAGGAGCTCGGTCGCCGTGTGTACGCCAGGGTCGCCGACGTCCGTGAGCGCTCCGCCCTGCGGGAGGCGCTGGACTCGGCACTGGCCGATTTCGGCCGCTTGGACATCGTCGTCGCCAACGCCGGCATCCTGCCGATGGCCATGGGCTCGCCCGACCCGCAGCACTTCGTCGACGCCTCGGACGTGGACCTGGTCGGCGTGCTCAATACCGTGGCGGTGTCGTTGCCGCACCTCTCGGATGGGTCGTCGATCGTCATCACGGGTTCGACCGCGGGAATGATGCCCGGAAATGCCGACAGCCCCGAGATGGGACCCGGTGGTGCCGGCTACGCGTGGAGCAAGAAGACGCTGATGGAGTACGCCGAGCAGATGGCGATCCATCTAGCGCCCAGATTCATTCGCGTCAACGTCATGCATCCGACCAACGTCAACACCCACCTGCTGCACAACGACGGGATCTACGGGGTGTTTCGGCCGGACCTGGTGGCAGAGGGCAAGAAGCCCACCCGCGAGGACGCCGATCTCGCGTTCACCTACTTTCAGGCCATGCCGATTCCCTTTGTCGAACCCGAGGACATCGCGAACCTCGCCGTTTTTCTGGCCAGTGACGAGAGCCGGTACATCACCGGCCAGCAGATCCGTGTCGATGCGGGCTCCTACCTCAAGTTCCCGAACGGGCCGGGGAAGTGATGGTTCGCGACATCAGAGAGTTGGCCTCCGATCCCGTTGCGTACGCGGCCGAGTTGCAACGCCGGTGGGGCGGGTTGTTGAGCTACCGCTACATCGGGCGCCACCACGCCTCGATGACTGTCGGAGCCGTGGACGACACCGTGACCGTCCGCCGCGACATGCGCGATGTCACCGGAGGGATCCTGTTGAGCGTCTTCGGTATCGCGTCTCCTGAGGGCGGTGTGGTGTCTGATCTGGAGGCCGTTCCGAATCCGGTGGTGCACTCGTGTCAGATCCTTGATGCGGGTGTGGATGTGAAACGGTTCGAGGTGCGCACCGAGGACCTCAAGCGCGGGCAACGGATGTCCTACAGCAGGTCGCTGATCGTCGACGCCGACCATCCCGCTCGCGTGCTGGCGATCACCGAGGGGCAGGGCGTCACGATCGGCGCGCCGCCCGAGGGGCTGCAGAAGATGACTGTCGAACGATTGGATGTCGTCGACTCTCCTGACCTGCCGCCACTGTGGCAGGTGTTCGGCGGGCGTCAGGTGGACGCGAGAACCTGGACTCTGCCCGAACTCTCGGCAGAGGTGGCCTCTCCGGACGCTGCGCTGCACGTGGGGCCACAGTTCGTGATGACCGAGACCGCGGCGCGCAGCAGCGTCGCGGAGTTCGCCGGAACCAATGCGATCGTCGGCGCGTCATCGCACACCATGTTTCTCGCCAGGGCTAAATCGGGCCCGTTCACCTTTGTGGCAGAACCGATCGCCGGTTCCGGTGGGACCATCGCTTCGCGCACGTGTGTCTATGACGAGGGTGCGGACCGGAAACTGGTCACCGTTGCCACCCACATGTATCGCCGCGCGCAATAGCGTCCGGACTGCCGGTCCTAGATGCCGATGAGCTCTTTGAGATTGCCACCCATCACGCGGCGGGTCGTTTCTGCGGGCAGGTTGTCGAGTTCGTGAACGAAGTCCACCGGATTGGCCAGGCCCTCCGGGTGGGGGTAGTCCGAACCGAACATGACCCGGTCGGCGCCGAGCACCTCGATCAGATGCGACATGTCCTCTTCGTGGAACGGGTTGACCCAGACGTGGCGACGAAAGACGTCCGCGGGGTGTTCGGTGAAGGCGCCGGGCTTCTTGCGGTGCACCCGGTCGAATGCGTCCAGCAAGCGGGGAGCCCATGAGCCGCCGTTCTCGACCACGCCGATCCTCAAGCCGGGAAACCTCTCGAAGACTCCATGAGCGATGAATGCGGCCAAGGTGTCGAAGATGTGCCGACTTTCCTCATAGATGAAGCCGCGGAAGGTGGTCAGTTGAAATCCCTGGAACTCGTCGCCGGCTTCCCAGTCCCCGAGGTAACGGTCATAGCCCGCATCCGAATTGTGCATCTGGACGGCGATGCCGGAGGTCTCGACCAGGCGCCAGAAATCGTCGAACTCCGGCAGTGCCGGCGACCGGGAAGTGCCGTCTTCCCGCGGCACCGGCGCCGGTCTGATCAACACCGTGCGGGCACCGTTGTCCAGACACCACTCCAGTTCGGCAACCCCCGCCTCGGGATCGTTGAGGGAGATGGCCGGCACGGCGAAGATGCGGTCCTGATAGTTGAACGTCCAGTCCTCGAGCAACCAGCGATTGAAGGCGTGCGTGACGGCGTGGGTGAGCTCGGTGTCCGACTTCGTACGCTCCTCCAGCATCCCGGCCGTGGTCGGGAACATCACCGCGCCGTCGACCCCCTGCTCGTCCATGAGCGCCAACCGCAGGTCCGGGCGGCGGAACGCGTCCGGGCACCGGATCGGCTCGGCCAGTTCCCGCAGCGTCTTGCCCTCGGGATTGATGCCGCGGTAGTAGTCGGCCCAAGCGCCCGGGGTGGGGATCACCTCATAGGTCGGGTTGGGAATGCACTCGGTGACCACGCCGAGAATCTGCAGCTTTGTACGTCCGTTGACATCGACGAACTTCAGTGCCTCGGAATACTTTTCCGGAAGGTATCGCGTGTACGCATCGATCGTCTCGTACATGTGGTTGTCCGAATCCCACACCTCGAAGGCTTGTTGCTCCGCCATCGCGGTCTCCTCTCGACATTTGGAAACGATGTTACCGTCAGAGGAGAGCATTGATTTCCGATATGGCCGTTGTTCAGATTTTCATTCCTGCGATCTGACGTACCTGAGCGAGAACGGTGTCGCGCTCCAGCGGGGGCAACACGACCTGCAGGTGATCGACTCCGAGACGGCAGTACTCCGAAATCGCCCGCCCGAGTTCGCCGACGGTGCGCGCAGAGACAGATGCGACCTTGAGAATCGTGCCGTGATCCCGGTGATGATGGTCGGCGATGCGCCGGATCTCGTCGAGGAGCTCGGCAAGTCTGGCGGTCGGCATCGGCGCTGATATCCACCCGTCGCCGATGCGCACGGTGCGAGACAGTGCCGCTGGGGAGTGGCCCCCGATCAGAATCGGAATCGGCTGTTGCTTCGGCCGTGGACGCGGGTCCATCGGGTCGAAGCAGAAGAATTCACCGTGGAATTCGACATAGGACGACGGTGAGCACCACAGCGTTCGGAGCACCGCGATGTGTTCTTCGCACCGCGCCGCCCGGCGATCCCACGGCAGGCCCATCGCGGCGGCTTCCTCCCGGAGCCACCCGATTCCGACGCCGCAGACGAGCCGGCCACCTGAACACGCATCCAGGGTAGCCAGCTGCCTGGCGTTCAACACCGGGTTACGCAGTGGTAGCGATGCGACTGACGTGCCGAGACCGATCGTCGACGTGAAGCCGGCAACCCAGGTGAGCGTCGTCAGCATCTCGTAGTTGGGTGCCAGGTTGTCGGACAGCCATCCGTCGGCGACGACGGTCGGCCGTCTGCCGAGAACATACTTCGACGTCGTGCGGTGTGGCAGCACAAGATGGTCGACTGCCCACAGCCGGTCGATACCCGACTCCTCGGCCGCGAGAGCAAAGTCACGAAGAAGTGCCGGAGACGCGGTCGGACCCGTCTGCGGTAACACCAGACCGAGTTCCACGGCCGATCAGAGACTCGTGTAGTGGCCGCCGTCGACGCCCAGCGTCTGACCGGTGATGTACCTGGCCTGTGGACCCACGAGAAATGCGACCGCCTCTCCGATGTCAGCTTCCGGATCTCCGACACGGCCGAGTGGGATCCGCCGTGCCAGACGTTGCTCCATGGCGGGATCGGCCTCGATCGCGGCGGTCATGGCAGGCGAATACGCCAGTGGGGAGACGATGTTGACCGTGATCCGGTCAGGACCCCACTCGCGGGCCAGGCTCTTGGCGAACCCCCGCAGAGCCCCTTTCATCGTGGCGTACAGGGGGAGGGTGGCGCTGCCTTCGATGCCCGCCGGTGAGGTCATGACCAGAAAGGTGCCGCCGCGCTCGCGCAGCGGTCGATATGCGGCAGCAGCACAGTGGCGCGCCCCGTCGATGGACACACCGTAGTGTGCCGCCCACACTGCCTCGTCGACATCTTCGAGCCGGTGCGGGCGGCTGGAAAGGTTGCTGGTGGCGTTGTGTACCACCGCGTCGAGCCGGCCCGTCGACGTGAGGGCGGTGTCGACAGCGGCCTGCACGGAGGCGGCGTCGGTGACATCGCAGTTGACCCAGGTGGCGGCGTGCCCTCGGGCGCAGAGTTCGTCAGCCGCCACCCGACCGGAGTCGCGGGCAGCGATGACGACATGCGCACCATGCTGCGCCAGCGCAGTGGCGATCCCACGGCCGACCCCGCCACCGGCGCCGGTGATCAGGACCGTGTAGTCGGTCAGGCTCACGGCAGCATCAGAGCTCCGCCGTCGACCATCATCGTGGCGCCGACGACGTGCCTGGAGTCGGTCTGCAGCAGGAATCGCAGTGTCGAGACGATGCTCTGAACGAGGTCGTCGTCGGCAGGCACCGCTGCCGCGGTGAGGTGAGCGGCTGATCCGCGCATGTCGGGGGCGAACAGCGGTAATGGCGCGGCAACTGTGTTGACCACGATATTGCTGGCGGCCCACTGCCGCGCAGCGGATTTCGCCATGGCCCGAATTCCTTCCACCGCGGTCGTGTACGGCACCAGGTGCCGCGCGCCGACCATGCCGATGGTGGGCGTGACCAGCACGATTCGACCGCCGCGGCCGGACATCACCGAGCGCGACCGCTGCAGTGCCATCAGCGCGAGTCTCATCGGCTCTTCGGTGAGCCGGCGCCAGTCTTCGTCGCCGGCGCTGCTGACGCTCACATCGTGTGCATCCGCACCGACGACTATCACGACACCCGTGGCGTCCCGAGGTAGCGACACCGCGTCGAGCCCACACAGATGTGCGCTGAGTGCGTCGGCCAGAGCGCGCGAAAGTGCAGTCGGCGGGCCCAGTACCGCGGTCGACATGGCCGTCGCTCAGGGGGTCGGCGACGTCGTGGCGGCGCGGCCGGCTTCGCGCTCTTCGTGGATTCGCACCAGCTCGCGGAAGCCGATGCGGTCGTATTGCGGAATCGGCTGCACCCCCCACTCGTCCCTGGCAGTGTCCTGGTTCGCGGCTTCAGGGGCACCGCCGAATGGCGGCCCACCGATCGGATAGGGCTGCTGGCACTCCAGGCTGTCGTCGGAGTACCGCACCTTCATCAATTCGCTGCAGATCTCGGTCAAGGACAGGGTGGGCCAGCCGTACCAGACCGCGATGACCGGCACCGTCAGGGAGCCTTCGATCACGAGGCCGAACAAGCAGACGTAAAGCGCACGTCTGAGCCAGGTGTGCATCCTCGCCCATGTCTTGGTCGTTCCGACGGGCAGCGACTCTGCCGCTGACTCTTCCGCTTCTCCTGCGCGCATCACGCAATCTCCTCTTCAGGTCAGTCGCTGAACACTTCCCGGTTCACGGTGTGCAGATAAGGAATGGCCAGGAACGGCGTGATGTAGAAGATGTTGTACGCCCACCAGCCCAGGACGGGAAGGCCGATCGCCGCGTACCGAACGTCGGCATACATGGTCATGTTGATGATGTAGCCGGTCCAGACGATGACTCCGAACCAGCAGGTGACGATCAGCCACTGATGGCCCCAGCGCTTCATCTGGAGAAACGCAATGGCGGCCGCCATCCGCATCGGGAACGCGATAAGGACACAAACGATGATCCATGACTTTTCGCCCGGCGCACCCGCGCCGCCGATCCACAGTTCGTTGTAGTGCCAGAAGTAGCCTCCATCGATCAGATTGCCCCACGCGGTGAACACGGTGCGGGTGATGAGGGCATGGTTGGCGAAGAGGTCCAGCGCCCAGCCGATGCTGTTGAGCGCGGCGTCGAGGATGACGACGTATCCGATGAGGGTGACCATCAGGGGCCGGACCGACAGCCCCTCACGTTGCGCGCGGCGCAGCAGAAAGAGCCCTCGCATGAAGAGCGGCAGACCGATGATGCCCAGGACGAGGGTGCCCATCAGCACAGTTCCTGAGATCAGCCAGCGGTCGGCCTGGCGTTGAACCTGCCGGCTGTTGAGCTCATGTTCGTCCACGACGGACGTCGCGGCAGCCGTGCTGAACTCGTTGGAAGCCATCGTCACCAGTCCCTTGTGAGGAGCATTCCGAGCTGGATGAGGAACATCGCCAGCAGCATGCCGTAGATGAAAATCTGAAACGCGATCAGTCCGCGTCTGCGTCTACGGTCTTGATCGTCCATCAGTTCCTGCCCTCCTCGTCGCTGGAAGTCAATGTAGCGGAGGCGATTTCGTGAAGACCCTCGCTGATGGCGCCATCGTTGCTCAACGGCGCGAGAATGCACGCCTGGGCCGCATCGGATTCCGGTATCCCTGCAGCGACCAGATGGGCCGCTGTCACCAGCACACGCGTCGAAGGGGGCTCGAAGTGGAACATCGCATCGGCATCGCGGATGCTGTTGGCGCACCGAACGAACCTTTGTGCGACGGCGAGAGGCACGCCAGCCTCTTCGGCGACGACTGCGGCCTCGTCGTCAGCAGGCAGATAGTCAAGTGGGATCGTGACGAAGCGTTGCCGAAACGACGGCTTGAGTTCCTTGAGTGAACTCCGGTAGGCCGGATTGTAGGAACACACGAGCATGAAGCCGTCGGGGGCGGCTATCGTCGCGTCGGCACGGTCGAGATAGAGGGTCCGCCGGTGGTCGATCAGCGAGTGCAGGATCGCCAGCGAGTCGTGTCGCGCCTCGACGACCTCGTCCAGGTAGCAGATGGCACCGTTCTTCACTGCCTGCGTCAGGGGCCCGTCGTTCCAGATCACGTCACCACCCACCACGGTGAACCGGCCGACAAGGTCGGAGCTGGTCAGGTCGTCATGGCAGCTGATGGTCACTACCGGCCGACCCAGCCGTGCGCCCATGGATTCGACGAAGCGGGTTTTCCCGCAGCCAGTCGGCCCGGTCAGCATCACCGGCACGTGCCGGTCGAACGATGCTTCGAATATGGCGATCTCGTTGCCTGCTTCGTGATAACGAGGGATCTCGACCACTGAGTGTGATTCGGTCATGCGGCAGCCAACTCGCGATGAACTCGGGCCAAGCTGGCCGGAAGTTGTTCGACCCGGCGAATCCGGTGGGAACGCCTGCTGCCGAAAACTTCTGGAAGAGGATCGACTTTGACCACCCCGACACCGATGTAGAACACGGACACACCGGCCTCTTCGGCTTCCGTCAGCGCGTGTGCGACGTCCGCCCACGCGTAGCGCCCTTCATAACCTTCGTCTGACATCAGCCCGTCTCCGATGACGATCAGGGACCGGCGCGAGGCCGGCTGATCGAGAAGTCGTTTGGTCAGGTGCCGGATCGGCGCCCCGAGCCGTGTGTAGCCTCCGGCGGTCAGCCCGGATGTGCTCGGTATCGCCATCAGTCGGTCATCGAAGTCTTTGAGGCATTTGACGTCTACGCGGTGGCGGGTGTTGCCGCTGAACACGAAGACGCCGTGGCGTTCGCGTGCCGACGTCATCGCCTGGGACAAGGCGTCCGCGCACCTCAACTCGAGCTCGAAGGCTCGTCCGGAGTGGACGTTCAACGAGGAGCTGCCGTCGAGTAACAGAGCGGTGGCAACGTCGCGCTCGGTGGGGACCAGATCGCGGAAGAGCCGCGGCTCCTCGACGTGACCGGTACGGCGAGCGACGAAGTGGGCAACGTAGCGGTCGATGTCGAGGTCGGAACCGTCGTCGAGTCCGCCGCGCCACGCGCGCTGAGTCTCTTGGCGGAACCACCGCCGAAGTTCGGGGCGCAGCGGTACCGCCTGCTCAGGTCCGCGGACGTGCCTGCGTTCGAGGACGGCGACATGGTCGACGAGAAAGCGGCCCGTCCAGCAGTTCCACTCCGGGTAGGGAAGTCCAAGGCGTTCGGCGGCCCGGATGGGGGGGTCGTCGTCCTGCGGCCGGCTGGGAGGAGGGAGGTTGGGATTTCGCACGCCGCCGTCGCCGCCGACAGGTATCGACATCAACCGCTCGGCGGCGCGGCGCTTGGAACTCCAGGGCATGCGTCCGTAGGCGCGACGTCCCGCCGCGAGCAGTCCGCGCTGCTTGCTCATACCAGACGGCAGGCGCCCGAGCAGTGGAGGGCAGTACAGGCGCTGCTCCGAAGCCGCCAGCGCTGCACTGCGCTCAAGGATCTCGGAGACCTCGAGATCACCGTCGAGAACGGGAACAGGTGCGGCACTGGTGGTTTCACTGAGCAACCCAGGCCAGGTGTTCGCGAGCCATCCTATTGCCACTCCGCCTTCGACAATGGACAACGCCTGGCGCTGACGCGGGCTGAGCTCGGCGATCGGCAGTTGCGCTATGAGGTCTTTCGACGGAGCGCACTGCAATGCTATCCCGCATGTCATCAGGCGGGGCGTGGTCTCTTGTCCGGGCGGCGGATACGGAACGTGCACTTCGGTCCGGGTTCGCGAGAGCCCGAACTGTCGCTGGTCTCCGGTGACGAGTCGAGCTCCGCCGCGCCGGCCGGCGGACAGAGCGACTGCGATCACAGCACAGCGCCGCTCGATGTCAGCGGCGGCTCGGTCTCGATGGTCGGTCAAGGCTCGGACCGTCCCTCGGCGGATCTCTGATCTCCGGCGGTCAGAAGGTGCCGATGTTTCCCATCATCCAATAGAAGAATGCGACAAGTCCGCATATCGCCACCCACGTGATCGACAGGCGGAGCAGTTCGATGAACATGGGGGAACCTCCGACGATGAGCAGCGATATTCGGTGACGGGTCGAGAAGGCGCGACATCGACATCGGTTGAGTCACGTCGCTCCTTGCCGGGTCGGGACACTGGGTCGCAGCGAATGTTAGCATCATTCTCCAATATGAGAATGGCCGTTTGCGTCGGGCCAGTTCTGCCGGACGTCCCCGCAGTCGTCGGGTCCGACATGAGGAGAGTGACATGGGTCCCGTTCTGGTGACAGGTGCGTGTGGCCTGGTCGGACGTGCAACCGTGTCTCGGTTGCACGAGCAGGGCAAGACGGTCGTCGCCACTGACCTCGACACACCGGCCAACCGCAAGGTGGCCGAGAAGCTGCCCCCGGCTGTGCCCGTCCTGTGGATCGATCTGACCGACGAGTCCGACGTCCGCTCGATGGTCGATCGAGTCGCGCCGTCGGTTGTCGTGCACCTCGCTGCGGTGATCCCCACTGCGTGTTACGTCAATGTCGGCCTGGCAATGCGGGTGAATGTAGAGGCGACCAAGACGCTGCTGCGCATTGCGCGTGCTCAGCCCGTCCCGCCGAGATTCGTCCAGGCCTCGAGCGTGGCCGTGCACGGGGCGCGCAACCCTCATCGAGGTGACATTCTGCGGGCAGAATCCCCGACGACCCCCGTGGACTCCTACGGTCAGTTGAAGCTGGCTGCTGAATCGGCGGTCATGGCGTCGGGCCTCGACTGGGTCGTGCTGAGATTGGGTGCGGTCGTCAGCACCGACCTCAGGTCGCTGCCGATCGACGCCGGAATGATGTACATGGAATGGTCACTTCCCGTGGACGGCCGGATCACCACGGTCGACGTACGTGACGTCGCGACGGCGTTTGCGAACGCGGCCACAGCCGACGTCGTCGGCGAGGTCCTCCTCATCGGCGGCGACGACTCGCATCGGCATGTGCAGGGGCAACTCGGCCCGGCAATGGTCCAAGCGCTTGGCTTGTCCGACTGTTACCCCGACGGCCGACAGGGGAATCCGAACGACGATTCGGCGTGGTTCGTGTGTGACTGGATGGATACCGCCCGAGCCCAAGAGGTGTTGTCCTTCCAGAACCACTCTTGGCCCGCGATGCTCGCCGAGATCCGCCGCAAAGCCGGCCCGATGCGACCTCTCCTCAGGGCGGTGTCCCCGCTGGTACGCGTTCTCTTGGCGCGCCGAGCTCCCTACCGCGGTCGTCCTGGTACTCATGCAGATCCGTGGGGACAGGTCAGGCGCCGCTGGCCGGGTGCAGCACTGATCGACCCCGCGCAGTTGGTCGCCGAGCGGTGATCGTTGCGCCGGGTTCGTCCGGTGCGGCGGGGATCGCCTAGCTCGGGTGATCAGTCTCGGCACTCGAAGTGAGCGTGCGGATCTCTGCGAGCAAGTGCCGCGCAACGTGATCGATCTCGTGGGTTGTCATGGGAAGCATCGGATGCACGCCGAGAATGAGCCGCGTGTGGCCGGAATCGTCCAGGGCCGGCGCCGAGATGGTGGCAACTGTTCGACCCTCGCCGGTGAGTTGCTCGTCGGCGATGCCCGAGGTCAGCTCGACGCGCAACTGGTCGATGATCGGGCGCAGCCCAGCGGGCAGCGAGTCCACGGACACGGCGCCCAATGCGTGCGCGATCTGCGCCAGAGCCGGTGTCATCCAGTCGACGTCATAGCCCCGATCGCGGGTCCGGGCCAACACGGCGTGCAGACGACGTTCGAGATCCGCGTCGCCGGCGCTGCCACGGCAGACCCAGTCGCGCTGCGCTTCGGTCGCATCCCATGCCGCGAACGCCACCCCGAACGGGGGCAGGTAGGGAATTCGATCGATTACCGCGTCCCGTAACGGATTGTGCGCCGGGCTCTCGAACGCCGTGATCAGCAGCTCGTCGCCGCCGACTTCGACGACCGAGACGGGCATGTCCAGCGTGCGGGACAGTCGTCCCGCGGCCTCGCGAGCCACCTGCGCCAGCGGGCGGGCGGTATTCAGGCTTGCGGCGATCAGCGAGAGCATGGGACCGAGTTCGAAGCTCTTGGTGATCGGATCGCGGGTGACCCAACCGCGGTCTGACAGCGTCTTGAGAATGGCGTGCGTGGTGCCTTGCGTCTGTCCGAGCTCGTTCGCGATGTCGGAGAAACGCATGCGCCGATTCCTCGGCCGGCTCAACAACTCGACGATGTCGACGACTCGCTCGGTGGGAGCCGAACTCGAACCGCGCACCCTTGACTCCTCTGGTTCTCATCTCATACCGTCAGACAAATAGCCGAGAACTATATCTCGAATATTCGAGAACAGCAATGAACGGCGGGGTGGTCGGTGCGCGCGGTAGTGCTCAGAGGTGGTCGGCTCGAAGTCCGCGACACCGCCGATCCTGTTCCGGGACAGGGTGATCTGCTGCTACGGACCCTCAGCACGGCCATCTGCGCATCGGACGTGCACTTCATGGATCACCCCGAGGCCGGAATCGACGATCCGACGGGTAGGTCGCTCTACGACGCCGACCGCGACATCGTCATGGGTCATGAGTTCGTCGGCGAAGTCGTGGCGCACGGCCCCGGTTGTTCCGACGCGTTCCCTCTCGGCGCCCGGGTGACGTCCATGCCGATCCGCCTCGTGGACGGAGGCGCCGGCGGGCTGCACATCATCGGACAGCATCCGGAAGCCCAGGGCAGCTTCGGTGAGTTGCTCGTCGTGCCGGAGGCCATGGCCAAAGCGGTCGATTCGACGGTGTCGAGTGATGCGATCGCAGTCGTCGACGCGTTCGCGGTCGGGGAGTTCTATGTGCGGTCCGCCAACGTGCAACCGGGCGAGATACCGATCGTCGTCGGCGCAGGGGCGGTCGGACTGTCAGCCGTAGCTGCCCTGTCGGCCCGCGGGATCGCGCCGATCATCGTGTCGGACTTCCACGCCGAGCGACGTGACCTGGCGATCACCCGCTTCGGCGCACACATCGGCGTCGATCCGGCAACCGAGTCGGAATTCGACGCATTCCGTCGGGCCCGGGCCGAGCATCACCTGGGCGGCGTCGCCGTGGTTTTCGAATGCGTGGGCGCGAAAGGGCTGATCGACCGCATCGCCGCCAACGCCGAGTTCTACACCCGCATCTACTGCGCAGGCGGATGGTATTCGGGCGACACCCTCGACATCACCCAGGCCACCCAGCAGGGCCTCACATTCCAGTTCGGCGGCGGCCCGATGCCCCAGGACTGGTATGGCGTGCTCGATGCCGTGGTCGACGGGCGACTCGATCCACTGCCGAGCATCGGCAAGGTCATCGGCCTCGACGAGGTGCCCGACGCGATCGACCAGGTGCGCAGGTCCGAGGGCCCGCCTCGGATCGTCGTCCATCCGAACGGGGACATCGCGTGACTGACCGTGACGACATCGTCGAGTTGACGATTCGCTATGCCACCGCCATCGACTCCAAGCAGTACGCCCTGTTGCAGGACGTCTTCACCGACGACGCTGTCGTCGACTATGGCGTGGTCGGGCAGTGGGCGGGCGGAGCCGCGGTCGCGCAGTTCATGGAGCAGGCACACGTGATGGCCGCCGCGACGATGCACCGGATGACGAACCAGGCGATCGCCATCGACGGCGACGTCGCGACAGTGCGGACGTACGTCGATGCCCTGATCCTTCTCGAGGATGGTACGGGGGCGAACCCGGTCGGCTACTACGACGACGTCGTCATCCGGACATCATCCGGCTGGCGGATCGACAAACGCACCTACACCTCGGTTCGACTGGTTGCGGTGCAGGGCTGATGCCGGAAGGGTTCGCAGCCAAGTACGGGCCGTGGGGGAACGTGGCCGGTGCTTCTGACGGTTGTGGCTCGCTGTTCGCCGAACGCCTCGCGGCTGAGGGCCTGAACGTCGTCCTGGTGGCTCGTCGCCAACATCTACTCGACGAGGTCGCCGCAGGCATTCGCCGGCGTACGGGTTCGGAAACACGCACCGTCGCCGTCGATCTGACAGACGCCGGCGCGGCCCAGGCGATCTTCGACGCCACCGCCGACGTCGAGGTCGGCATGCTCGTCAACTGCGCCGGAGGTGACCCCAATTATCGGGCATTCCTGAGCAGCCCGGTATCGGCGGCGGAAGCGCTGGTGTTGCGCAACTGCCTGATGCTGGTGCGGCTGTGCCATCACTACGCCGCTCCCATGGTGCAACGCGGCAGAGGCGGCATCGTGAACTTCACATCGGGGGCGGCGATCTGCGGGGGCCGGAACCTGGTCACCTACGGAGGCACCAAAGCTTTCGACATGGTCTTCACCGAGGGGCTGTGGGTGGAACTGCACGGCAGTGGCGTCGACGTTCTCGGGTTGGTCCTCGGCATGACGGACACGCCGGCGTTGCGAAAGCTGGAGTTCGAGCGTGGGCGGCTGCATTCACTCGACGACGTACCGGACGGTGCCGTCACGGCGCAGAGCGTGATCGACGTAGCGCTCGACAACCTCGGCAAGGGGCCCACCGTGGCCACCGGCGATGACGTCCGGATGGGTCTGGACCTGCTCAGGTCCATGTCACGAAACGAGGTGGTTCGTCTGATCATGAAGGCAAGCAGCGACGTCATGGGTATCGACGCACGGCAGGGTGACTAGCGCCCGATGTTCACTCTGCGATTCGACATGCGGGCCCCTTCGATCGGTGCGCCGCCCACGGAGCTCTACGCCGCGGCAACTGAGATGTCCGCGTGGGCCGAGACCCGTGGATGCCTCGCCGTGGTCCTGTGTGAACACCATTGCGCAGACGACGGCTACCTGCCATCGCCGTTGCTGCTCGGCGCGGCGATTGCTGCCCGCACCGAGCAGTTGATGCTGAATCTGACGATTCTGCTGCCGTTCTACGACGTGGCTCGACTGGCAGAGGACATCTGCGTTCTCGACCACATCAGCGCGGGCCGCGCCAGCTATGTCTTCGGGATCGGCTACCGGCCAGAGGAGTTCGACCACTTCGGGATGGCGCTGCGCGATCGTGGTCGTGTCGCCGACGAGAAGCTCCCCCTGCTGCGTCGCCTCTTGGCAGGAGAAGAAGTGGAACACGGTGGCAGACGGATGAAGGTGACACCCCGACCACGGCAAGCGAATGGTCCGATGCTGAACTGGGGAGGAGCCAGCCTCGCGGCGGCTCGGCGTGCCGGACGCAACGGCCTGGGCTTGCTGGCGAACGGCGGGGTGCCCGGAATGCAGGCGGCCTACGAAGAAGCCTGCCGCGAGAACGGCTTTGAGCCCGGCTTCGTTCTCATTCCCGAACGAGATGCCGTGGCGAACCTCTTCGTCGCCGAAGACGTCGACGCCGCGTGGGACGAGATCGGCGACTATCTGCTCCACGACGCCATGGCATATTCGGCGTGGAACCCGGACAACAAGGTTTCGGCCAACTTGAGCACCGCCACGACCGTCGACGAGCTCCGGCGCACGTCGCCGTCACACCTGATCCTGTCGGTTGACGAAGCCAGGCAGCGCATTGCCGACGGTGAGATTTTCAACCTCTCGCCGTTGTGCGGTGGCATTCCACCGGATATCGCGTGGCCCTACCTGCAGAGATTCGTCGAGCTGACCTAGCGGAAAGGCAACCCACATGCCCCATGACCGGCTCGCCGTGCACGAGAAGATCGCCTTCGACAAATGGGAGGGCTACGCCAAGGCCATTGAGCGCGGTCGCCGTGTCACGTTCGGCGACAGGTTCATCTGGGCCCCGGACTCCGTGATGATGAGTCCTCTGTTCAACGACGGTGTCCCACAGACTGCCGCCGACATGTTCTCCGACGAGGTCGCCGAGGCTATCGCAAGGTACGCGCCGGACGGAGACATCCTCACCCCCAAGTGGCGCATGTGGTGGAAGCACATGCCCGACTACCGGCTCGCCAGCCCGTTTACGTGTGTTGTCGGTGAGTGGGGTTTCTCGTCCTGCGACACCTACGCGGGGACGCTGGCCGACGGTACGGTGTTGGAACTGCGGGAGTGGGATTACATCTGGACCAACCAGGACGGGCAGATCGCTCGTTGGGACTGGTTCGTCGACTCCGCGGATTGGGCGCGTCTTCTCGCGCTGATCGGGCT
Organism: Mycobacterium sp. G7A2; assembly: GCF_041902445.1. NCBI lineage: Bacteria > Bacillati > Actinomycetota > Actinomycetes > Mycobacteriales > Mycobacteriaceae > Mycobacterium > Mycobacterium sp. G7A2. Next base: position 2,724,314 of record NZ_CP169251.1, read on the forward strand.
CGAGCCGCGCGGATTGCGGGCCCAGGACTACACCGTCCACTTCCTGCGTGAAGGCGGAGCCGACGGCTGAAGACCAGAGGGCTGGAACTCGCATGAGACAACCCGCAGGCTCGTCGAGCGCCGACGATGCGAAACATGCGATGGGGCTTGAGCCGCGGTACTGCACAGCGAAAGGCGACGAGAACAATGCCCGAGAAACTTCAGGATTCACCGGAGGTCGTTCACTTCGACCCGTTTTCCGACGAGTTCTTCAACGACCCGTTCGAGACGTACCGGCGGCTCCGTGATCATGCGCCGGTCTACCACAGCGCGCAATACGACTTCTGGGCGCTTTCCCGGTACGAAGACGTCGCTCCCGCAATGCGCGACCACGAGACGTACTCGTCGGCAAAGGGCGTCACGCTCGATCACTTCATCGATCCGAATGCAATGCTCCCCGAGGGGGTGATCATCATGATGGACCCCCCTCAGCACACGCGGATGCGGGCGCTGGTGAACAAGGTCTTCACCCCTCGTGCCATCGCGAAACTCGAACCCATGATTCGGACCGTGGTCCACACGACGGCACGACGGATCGACACCACGTCGTTCGATCTGGTCGAGGATTTTTCCGCGGTGTTCCCGGTCGAGATCATCACCACGATGCTCGGCGTACCCCCGGACGGACGCCAGCAGATCCGCCATTGGCTCGACACGATGTTGGAGCGGGAACCGGGAAACGTGAGCGTCACCGCGGCCGGACGGGAAGCAGCCGTGACCATGTGGAGGTACTACTACGACCTCGTCGTCGACAAGCGGGCCAACCCGCGCGACGACATGATCACCCGGTTGACCGAGGTGGAGGTGGAACGCGACGACGGCACGGTCACCCAACTCGACAACGTCGAGATTGCCGCGTTCGCCTCGCTGCTCGGCGGGGCCGGCGCGGAGACGGTGACCAAGCTGATCGCCAGTGCAGGAGTCTTGTTCGCGCGTCACCAGGACCAGTGGCAGATGCTCCGAGAGGACCGAACCACTATCCCGGCCGCATTCGAAGAGCTGCTGCGCTACGAAGGGCCGTCCCAATACGACATCCGTTGGAGCAACGTCGAAGTCGAGCTTCACGGCCGAGTCATTCCCCGACACAAGCCAGTCATGCTCATCAACGGATCGGCGACCAGAGATGAGCGGGCCTTCGCCGAGCCGGACCGTTTCGACATCACCCGCGCGCACTCGGGACACAATCTCGGGTTCGGATATGGGATACACAGCTGCCTGGGAGCGGCATTGGCGCGGATGGAAGGTCGAGTGGCCCTCGACGTCCTACTGGATCTGATTCCCGAGTTCGACGTCGACACCACGGGCCTGCGAAGAGTCAAGATGCCCAATGTCTTCGGTTGGGCCAGCGTGCCGGTCCGTGCGACACCGAAGTGAGCTGAGCGCACCGTCGATGCGCAGCACGCCGGATAGCCAGGGCCCTGTGCAAAGACGAACAGACCGAGAGGAAGAACAACGATGATCGACAATTCAGCGGGGCGCGTTCACCGCGTGGCGCATGTGGGCACCGGCTTGACCGGCACGCAGGCCCTGCGAGCCGTCATCGACGACCCTGCCCTTGAACTGGTGGGGCTCAAAGTGTCGACAGCCGACAAGGCAGGTGCGGATGCGGGCCGGCTGGCCGGCGGGCCCGATGTCGGGGTGTCGGCCACCGACGACGTGCAGGCGATCATGGCACTCGCACCCGACTGCGTTCTCTACTGCGCCACCGCCGTTCGTCGCGAGCCAGAGGCTCTCGCCGATATCGTCGGATACCTGGAGGCAGGGATCAATGTCGTCACGATCTCGACGATCCCGATGGTCTATCCGGCAGCCGCACCACCCGAGTGGCGCGAGGCCGTCCACGCTGCGGCGGTGAGGGGGAATTCGACGTTCTACGCCACCGGCGCCGAGCCGGGATTCATCAGCCTCAACATTCCGACCGCGGTGCTTGCCGGCGCGGGTGCTGTCGACTCCTACCGAATGGACGAATATGCCATCGGCCTGGACAAGTCCTATCCGATCTGGGAGGTCCTGCACGAATCGATGGGGTTCGGCAAGCCGGACGGTCATGTGCCCGCGCGAATCGCTGCGGGCAAGGTCAACCACGACTGGGAGACTGTCGTCCGTTACATCGCCGACATCCTGGGACTGGAGCTCGACAGCGTCGACCTGGACTGGGAAACCCTGCTCGCCCCGGAGGATCTCACAACCGCGATCGGGGTGATTGCGCAGGGAACGATCTGCGGGCACCGGTGGCAGCTTGCCGGGATGGTGCAGGGTCAGCCGGCGGTTGCGGTGCAGTACTTCGCGACGGTCAGTTCCACACCGTGGCCGCAGCGCTGGCCGCGACCGTCGCGGCACGACCAAGGTGGGATGGTGATCCGCGTCCAGGGCCGGCCCACCATGTGCGTGGAAGTGTATTTCGAGCAGTCGCCCGATGATCGCGTCAATCCCGGGGTGGCAGCGACCGCGATGGCTGCGGTCAACGCGATACCCGCCGTCATCGACGCTCCCAGCGGGGTGGTGGAGAATCCTCTGGCAGGCCCGTCGATCGTGAGCAGGCAGTCACGCACCAGGCATTCCTGACCGCCCAGGTCGTCGACCGCGCTCGTCACCGAGCTGTGATCGACTGGACGAGTTCGTCCAGCGCGGCCGGCAGCGCGTCAGCGAGAGGCCAGAGGTCCGCGACGAGGTCCGGGCTGGAGATGATCCCGAAACCCAGCCGGCCGTTGTACGACATCGCGGTGATGTTGAGCCCGGCGCCGGCGAGAATCGGCCCGAACGGGTAGACGGCTCTGATGCGGTAGCGCGACAGATAGAGCGGGATCTGGGGCCCCGGGACATTCGAGAGGATGAGGTTGAACGGTGGGTTGGCCGGCTTGGGTACGCGGGGCACGAGCCGCTTGATCGCGCCCATGGTGTATTCGCCGATGAACTGCGTCCAGTCCTGCAGGAGTGTCGGTCCGAGTTCGGTGCTGTGTGCTTTCGCGGCCGCGGTGCTTTCCACCATGTCCTGCAGGCGTTGGACCGGGTCGTCCACAGGTGACTGCAGGCGACAGAACATCCACGTCGTTTGATTGCGGCCCGGCCGGTCCGACTTGCCGTGGACCGAGACCGGAACCGCGGCGACGAGCGGTACGTCGGGCAGGTCGTCATGGAGCCGGAGAAAGGTCCGCAGAGCCCCCGCGCACAGCGCCATGACCACGTCGTTGACTGTCGTCCCGTGGTAGTCCTTGACGGCCTTGACCTCGTCGAGCGAGAGCTCGACGAAGGCGATATTGCGGCGTCCCGAATGTGGGCTGTTGAACACGGTTTTGGGGGCGGTGAAGGGTGCCACCATCGTCTGCCCCGTCCGGGCGCGGCGCACCGTTCTCACGACCGTCTGAAAGGTTGCGGGCAGCAGGCTCGTCAACCGCCACGATCGTGCCGCAACGCCGACGACGCCGGAGGCAGCGATCGCCAAGGCGTTGACAGCGGGCTCAGGATCCGGGTGGCCCTGCGGCACCGGCAGATCGGGCTCGACACTGCACAGGTGCGCCATGATGTTGGCGCCGCCCACGCCGTCGACGAGCGAGTGGTGTGCCTTCACGATGAGCGTCAGCAGCTCAGGCGTCGCGGAGTTCTCCACGGCCCACACCTCCCACAGCGGGTGGCCGCGGTCGAGAGGAAGCGCGGCGACGTGGGCACAGATCTCAGCCACGTCGGCTCGACCACCCGGAGCGGGCACAGCGATGCGCTTCAGATGGCGGGACAGGTCCACGCCGGCGCACTCCACCCAGACGGGATGGTCGATGTTCAGCTGCCCGCCGGCGAGCTTCTTGCGGAATTCCGGCACCGCGAGCAACCTCGACCCGAGCTCCGAACGGAGCGTGTCGAAGCTGTAGCCACCCGGCATTGCGGTGACATCCAATTCCACGACGCAGCAGACGTTCAGTGGCGCAGAGGGTGTCTCCAGGTAGAGGTACATCGCATCGAGACCACTGAGACGCTCCATGGTCAGTCGCCGGCACCGGCGAGGGCGGCCAGTTCGCGCTTGACGACCTTGCCGACGTCGTTGCGCGGCAACCGATCGACGAAGACGATGCGCGTGGGGACGCGGTAGGGCGTCAAGTGTTCTCGGCACCAGGTCATCAGAGACTGCTCGGTCAGCGAGTCGTCGATCCGGGCGACGAACGCCCAGGGCACTTCGCCGAGGCGTTCGTCGGATACGCCGACCACCGCGGCCTCGCGTACCCCCTCGGCCGACATCAGGACGTCCTCGACGGTTCCCGGGAACACTTTGAGCCCGCCCCGATTGATCATGTCCGACACCCGGCCGTCGAGCCAGAGGAAGCCGTCGTCGTCGAACCAGCCGAGGTCACCGGTGTGGAACCACCCGTCGTCGGTCAGCCGGTCCAGAAATGCCGCGTCGATCTTGCGGGCGGCAGTGGTCGGGGTACGCACCATCACCTCGTCGTCGGCGATGCTGACGTCGATGCCGGGTAATGGCCGTCCCACCGAACCCAGCTTTGTCTCACCCCACTCGCGGGCGTCGGCAGCCGACCAGCCGACGACTTCGCCGCCGAGTTCGGTCTGCCCGTACGAGTTGAGCACGAGCACACCGAATTTGTCCCGGAACCTGGCTGCCTGAACCGGTGACAGCGGCGCGGTGATGGATCGCACGATCTTCAGCGGCGACAGGTCGGTGACCGCTTCGTCGTAGAGGACCATCGTCAGCGCCGCCGGGGGAAGCACCGTCGATCGCAACTGATGCCGCTTCACCAACACGGCGAAGTCAGTCGGAGCGAACCTGTCCATCAGAACGACGCCGGAACCGGCGCGGAACGCGAAGAGCACCTGATAGATGCCCGCCCACAACGACAATGACAGCGGCACCAGGTTGGGCATCGGTGCGCGCTTGGGCTTGCCGGTCTCAGGTTTGGCGCCGCGCAGCTTGGCCAGCAGGCGGTCGATCAGATCGAGAACCGTGGCGTGACGCAACGGCACGGGTTTGGGCGCGCCGGTGGTGCCAGACGTGAACTGCAACAGCGCGACATCTTCGTCGTACTGGCGGGGATCGTCGGGCGGTGAGCCCGACGACGAGCGTTCCCACACTCGTCCCGCTCCGGTCACCACGGGCAGTGTGTAACTGGAGAACCGTTGCGCAAGAGCGGGTGTCGTGATGACTGCGACTGGACGCAGGGTCGCGAGCTGGCTGGCAACCTCGCTGTCCGCGGCGCGCGGGTTCAGCGGCGTGTAGACACCACCGGCGTTCCAGGTTCCGAACAGCGCGGCCACCGTGACTGCGTCGTTCGGGAGCATTGCCGCCACCACCTGCCCGGTTCGCAGGCCGGCGTCGCTGAGCAGCTCGCCGACTCGGGCCGCATCGGCGGTCAGCTCATCGGCGGTGACATCACGGTGCAGAGTGTGTACGGCGATGGGCGGCAGGCCGGTGACGAGGTGCGCCAAGCTCACCGCTGTGTCCCTTCCCCGGTCGTTGCCTGGGCTTCGCCCGTCGGTCCACCGTTGCTGACCCCTGGTACGTCCAGGGGAAGCCAGTTCGGGGTCCGCTTGTCGGCGAAGGCACGCGGACCTTCGTCCTGGTCGGGATGCCCCCACACCGATGTCAGGTGTGTGGCACCCTCGCGGCACGCATCGGTGAGTCCATGTTCCAGAGCGCCCCAGAGCGCACGCTTGGTCGCCCGCATCGCGACGGGGGAGTTTCTGGCGATCTTCTCACCCAGCTCCTGGGCGACATCCCGCAATCGCTCGGGCGGATCGACGATCTGGCTGATCATGCCGAGTTCATAGGCACGCTGGGCGGTCAACCTCTCGTGGCTACCGACCAGCGCCATCCGCAATACCGCCTCAGCGGGCATCTTCCGCATCAACGCGATGGTCTCCAGCGCGCTGACCTGACCGATGGAGACATGCGGGTCGACGAACGTCGCATCTGAAGCGGCGATGACGATGTCGGCGTCGGCGACCCAGTGCAGACCGCCGCCCGCGCAGACACCGTTGACTGCGGTGATGACGGGTTTACCGACGCCGCAGTGCCACCCGGTCAGCTTCAGGTCGAGGGTGCGCATGGTTTCCTGGAACTGGTGGACCGCCTCGCCGTCGAGCTCACCGACATCTGCTCCGACCTGGAATGCCCGTCCGTTTCCGGTGTGCACGATGACCCGAACGTCGGGATCGGCGTCCAGTTCTGCCCAGGCTCTGGGGAATTCCTCACGCATCACGATGTCGTAGGCGTTGAGCTGGTCGGGGCGGTTGTTGATGATCCAGCCCACCGGACCGCGCCGCTGGACGACGAGCCGTCGGTAGGTCGTTCGTTCCTCCGTTGTCACAGTGCCTCCACCGTCGCCACGGGCTGCCAGTTCGGTTTCCGCTTCTCCAACCACGCCCGCGCGCCCTCGTCTTGATCGGGATGGCCTGCGAGCCGGTCGATCGCCGCCGCGGCCTCTTCACGTGCCGTGCTCAGACCGACCTCCAGCGATCGCCAGAGCGCCTTCTTGGTGGCGCGCAACGCCGTAGGGGAGTTTGCGGCGACGGCGGACGCGAGCGCGGTGGCCGCCGTCCGCAGATGTTCACCGGGAACGACTTCGGAGACGATGCCCAGCTCGTAGGCGCGTCGAGCCGAGATGCGTTCACCCTTTCCGCTCAACGTCATGCGGGTGATCGCCTCCATTGGTGACTTGCGCAGCAGCGTGATGGCCTCGTAGGCGACTGCCTGTCCGACCGATACGTGCGGATCGACGAACGACGCCTCCTCGGCGGCGATCACGATGTCGGCATCGGCCACCAGGTGCAGTCCACCGCCTGCGCACACGCCGTTGACCGCCGCGATCACCGGCTTCCACACCTCGCAGTGCCAGGAGGAGATCTTGAGCTCAGCGTCACGGGTCCGGCGGGAATGCCTGCGCATGGCGCCTTTGTCGCGCGCGACTTGCACGACGTCCATGCCGGTACAGAACGATCGGCCGTTCGCGGTGTTCACGATGACACGGACCTGCGGGTCGGCGACCAGCTCGGCCCACGCCGACTCGAGCTCGTCGAGCATTGTCGCGTCGAAAGCATTGCCGGCCTCCGGCCGGTCGAGTATGAGCCAGCCGATGCCGTCGGACCGTTCGACAATCAGTCGCTCGTAAGCACTCACGAGCGGGGGATGTCCTTCCAGGGCTTACCTTTGAACGGATCAGGCTCTTTGGGCAGACCGAGCACCCGCTCACCCAGGATGTTCTTGTTGATATCGGTGGTGCCCCCCTCCGTGCTGTTGGCGAGGCTGCGCATCCACCCCTGGACCTCACGCGGCAGCGCGTCGCTGTCCTCGCCGGCTGGCCAGGCGAGAGCGTCGGTGCCCACCAGGTCGACCATCAGATCCTGGATCTGCTGGTTCAGCGTGGCCTGGTGCACCTTGCCGATCGACGACGCCGCGCCCGGTGACTGGCCGGCCGAGAGTGCGGCGCGCACCCGCGCGTTGGTCCATCCGCGGATCTGCTCCTGGGCCCAGAGGCGCATGACTTTTGCGCGCACGACGGGATCGGACCATCGGCCCGTGTCCTGGGCGAGGGTGATCAGGCGCTCGGCGCTGGAGCCGCCGAGTCGGCCCATACCACCGGACCCGGATCCCGAGACCATCTGGCGCTCGCTGGACAGCGTCGAGGCGCTGACCCGCCAGCCGTCGTTGAGTTCGCCGACCCGGTGGGCGTCGGGGACCCGGGCGCCGTCGAGGAACACCTCGTTGAACTCGCGTTCGCCGGTGATCTGGCGCAGCGGACGCACCTCGACTCCCGGTTGGTGCATATCGAGCAGGAAGTAGGTGATGCCCTTGTGCTTCGGTTGATCGGGATCCGTTCGTGCCAGCAGGATTGCGAAGTCAGCCTCGTCGGCCCACGTGGTCCAGACCTTCTGACCGGACACCACCCAGTTCTCGCCGTCCCGCGCGGCTTTCGTGGCCAGCGACGCGAGGTCCGATCCGGCACCAGGTTCGCTGAACAGCTGGCACCACTTCTCCTCGTTGCGCACGATCGGCGGCAGGAAGCGCAACCGCTGCTCTTCGGTGCCGTGTGAGAACAGCGCGGCTGCCGCGTTGTTCAGACCGAGTGGATTCAGTCGCGTCAGTCGCAGCGGAGCAAGCACGGCGTCGATGGCACGGGCGACGTCGTTGCCGACGTCGAGACCGCCGTGGTCCCGACGCCAGGTCGGCACCACCAGACCCGACTCGGCAAATGTCGGATACCAACGCTGGTATTCCTCGTGGCTGCGGGCGGCGCGCAGCGCCTGCGGTCCGACAGCAGCGGCTTCACGCCACCGGTCCGGCACCTCGGCAGCCACCCATTGCTCGACGACGTCGACCGCGTCGGCGGCACTGGTGGTTTCCGAGATCGGCAATCTGGTCATCGTCCCCACTAACGGCCCGTGAATTCTGCATTCCGCTTGTCCCGGAAGGCCCGCAGGCCTTCTTTGAAGTCATCACTGCGGCTGGAAAGTTCGAGCGCCATGGCCTCGTTCTGCAGGTGCCGGTCCAAATCGAGACCGTTTCCGGACTGCAGCAGCCACTTCGTCAAGCCGAGCGCGACGGTGGGAGACGCCGCCAGACGGGTGACGAGGTGCTCTGCGGCAGCGTCGAGGTCACCGTCGGGATGGGCGCCGTGGATGACGCCCCACTCGGCGGCGGTGGCGCCGGAGAGCTCTTCTCCCAACATCAGCAGCTGCCGGGTGCGCACCAGCCCGATCAGTCGAGGCAGCAGCCAGGCCGCACCGCTGTCCGGAGTGAAGCCGCGGGCCATGAAGGGCTCCCAGAATCGGGCGTCCTGCGCCGCGACGCAGAAGTCGGCGGCCATCGCGATGTGGAATCCCAGCCCGGCTGCCCACCCGCGGACCACCGCGACGATCGGAACCTGGGTCTCGAGCAGCAGCGGGATCAGCCTGTTGGCCTTGTTGGGCAGCCGGCGCTGCGTGCTGCCCACCCGTGGCTTGCGCTCAGAATGCGCGTTGTTGGCGACGAGGTCCGAGCCCGCGCAGAAGTCCGGTCCGCGGGCATCGATGCGGATGACTCGGACGGACTCATCGGTCCCGGCGGCGGCGAGGTGACCGATCATCGCGTCGAGCATCTCGTCGTTGACCGCATTGCGCCGGTCGGCCCGATCGAGGGTCAGGGCCAGCACGGGGCCGTGCTGCTCCGCCGACAGACCGGGCACGCTGGGGTAGGCCATCGGCGTCAGCGTCCGGCGAACTGTGCCGACACCGCGGTCAGCAGCTCGGACAGGTCGGAGGCGCCGCCGGGCGGGTCGGGCAGCCGGACCGGCCCGCGCTCGCGACTGGGCAGCAGTATCGACGCACGGCCGGGCGCCGTCACCTGTCCGCGGTGACTTGTTGCGGCCAGCTCGAGATCGACTGCCGGGCGGTCGCCGTCGGCCAGGTACTTGCGCACCACGGTTCCGGTGATGGTGTGCAGATCTCCGACATAGTTGAAGAGCCGGAACTCGCAGTCGAGCTTCCACAGCCAGGCGTCGTCGCCCATCCAGTCCGTGCACAGGTGGATCAGCCACGTCTCCCGCATCCGGCCGTAGTCGAACGTGGTGGGGTTGCCGGCGTTACGCGCCGCGCCGGGCTCCCAGTGCACCCGTTGTTGAACGTCGGGTACGCCGTGCTCGTTGGGGGTGTAGAAACGCGGGATCCGCTGCCGGTTGCGCCAGGCCAGCGCCAGCGGGCGGACCCCGTACATCCCGGTGCCCATCCCGACGTGCCAGCAGACCATGTCGGTGACCGTCAACGGGCCCTTGGTCAGCGGACCCACCGCGTCACCTTCGCCGACGTCCTCCCACCATCGTGGCTCGGCGCCACGAGGTGCCTCGCGTGCATACCGCTCGTCGATCTCAGCGATCTCGTCTTCGCTCCACGTCTTCAGTTCGACGTCGTCGTACTTCTTCGCCCCGCGGGCCTTGCTCCGCTCGGTGCGGATCATGTTGCGGTACTGACCGCCGAGTATCACGCCTTCGTCGTCGCGGAAGACCTGCGCCGACCATTCGTGGACGGCGCGGCCGGCGAACTCGCTGCTCTTGTCCAGCGCCGCGACCAACGCGTTGCGGCGGAACACCCGGTGATTGGCGCGCAACGGCGCCCACCACTCGCGCGACGACGATGCATAGAAGGCGTGGACCCCGCGCAGCGGATCACCTTTGGTGAGGGCCCGGTCCTCGTCGGAGAGCGCGGTGACCTCGTCTTCGCCGATGAGGGTGTCACCACCGACGAGGGCGGGCGGGGCCACCGATTCACCCCAGACGGACTTGGCGGCGTACTCGGGATCGCACCAGAGCGGATTGGCATCGCCGTAGCTCTCGGCCACATGCCGGAAGCTGTCCTCGTTGGGCCGGAAGTAATGCGGCGGCCGGGTGTGCGGTACTGCGATGCCGATGGTGGCACGAAGACGGGCCAGTCCTTCCTCGGTGATCCGGCCGGTCTCAGGAGGCGATGCAGGAGGGGGTGGGGAAGAGGGTTGAGTCATTCAGCGCCTCCTCGTCGTGGCCCGCGTTATCGTCGGCATGGTTGCGGAAATTAAGATACCCGAAAAACGGAAATGCCGTTAACGCGGGGCGGCGACACCCGTTGAGGCAGAGCGGAGCAGCTGATGACAGACCCAACCGGGATCGAGGTGGAGCGCGTTGACGCAGGCTTGCTGCGAATCACGATCAATCGTGCTGGTGTAGGAAATTCGTTGTCGCCCAATGCGCGTGATGCTCTGACCGCGGCGTTTCTCGACGCTCACTCGGATCACGAAGTTCGGGCAGTGCTGCTCACGGCGGCCGGTTCGCGTCATTTCTGCGCCGGGGCAGGGTTACCCGCCAAAGCCGACAACCCGGTGCCCCAAGCGCTCGCCGAGAAGCGGCCGGGCGACATTGCCCGGATGCTGTCCGAGGGGTGGCAGCGACTGGTGGCGTCGGTGCTGGACTGCGACAAACCGGTGGTGGCCGCCGTCAACGGTGTCGCGGTCGGCGCAGGCGCGAGCCTGGTTTTGGCGTGCGATCTGGTGGTGATGTCGTCGGAGGCCACGCTCATCGAGGCGTTCGTCCACCGAGGAATCCTGCCCGACTCCGGCGCCATCCATCTCCTCACCCGCATCGTCGGACTGCGTACGGCCGCCGAGTTGCTCATGCTGGGCGAACCGGTCGACGCCGCATCGTGTCAACGCCTCGGGCTGGTGAACAAGGTCGTCGCACCTGAGGCGGTCCTCAGCACCGCCGAGGAGCTGGGCCGCCGACTGGCGGCGGGTCCGACGGTGATGCTGTCGCTCACCAAGCGGTTGCTGGCAGTGTCCTCGGAATCCAGCCGGGACCGCGCGTTCGAGCAGGAGGCGTGGGCCGCCGAGCTGATCTCGCATACTCGCGATCTGCAGGAAGGGTTGCGCGCTTTCGCCGAGCGGCGGTCACCGATTTTCGAGGGCCGCTGAGGCGGTCACCGAATTTTCGAGGGTCGCTGAGACGGCCCGTCAGATCAGACGGTCGTCGGCCCGCCGCGGATGGTGAAGCTGGTCGGGTCGTCGATCTCGTCGATCGACGCAGCCACCGATTCCGCTGTCAGATCGACATTCTGGACGCCGTCGGTCACGCCGATGAAGACTCTCGAGACCTTGCCCGCCCCGACCGAGTAGATGTGTGCGGTGCGGTCACAGTCGCGATGTGCGAGGTACACCACGACGGGCGTGACGAGCTCGGGATCCATCGCCTTACCGGCTTCGCCCATGATGTCCTCGGTCATCCGGGTCCGCGCGATGGGCGCGATGGCGTTGACGGTGATGCCGTTGCGGGCACCTTCGATGGCGAGGACGTGCATCATCCCGACCAGTCCCATTTTCGCCGCACCGTAGTTGGCCTGCCCGAAGTTACCGAACAGGCCCGTACCCGAGGTGGTCTGGATGATCCGGCCGTAGTTCTGCTCGCGCATGATCGGCCACACCGCCCGGGTCACGTTGAAGGCGCCGGTCAAGTGGACTGCGATCACGGCGTCCACTTGGTCGGCTGTCATGTTCTTGAAGGCGGCGTCCCGCAGGATTCCGGCGTTGTTCACCAGGATGTCCACCTGACCGTAGGCCTCTTTGGCGGCGGCCACGATCGCGGCGCCGCCGGCTTCCGTTGACACGGAGTCACCGTTGGCCATCGCAGTGCCTCCGGCAGCGGTGATCTCGTCGACCACGGCCTGTGCCGCTGACATCGAGCCCCCGCTGCCGTCGACGGCGCTACCGAGGTCGTTGACCACGACCCGGGCGCCGCGTCTGGCGAGTTCGAGTGCATGACAGCGGCCGAGCCCACGTCCGGCTCCGGTGACGATAGCCACCTGGTTGTCGAAGGTCAGCACCGGTTCCGAGGACGAGCTCTGCAGTGAAGGCATGGTTGAGAGGTTACATTTACTTGGAACGAGAACACTCATTTGCAACGGAGGTTGACCATGACCAGCCCGACGGAGCTGCTGGGAACCGCATGCCGCCGTGCCGAATCGCTGCGCGATCGATACCGGGCTGCCGGGTTCTGGTCGGCGCAGCCCCTCGATGTGGTCCGGGCAGCTGCGGGTACCCATCCCGACCTCTTGGCGGTGAAGGACCGGCACACAGAACTCTCCTTCGCCGAGCTCGACGGCAGAGTCGATGTGGCCGCGGCGGCGATGAGCGAGGCAGGAGTGACGGCATCGGCTCCCGTCGTGCTCGTGGTGGGCAATGATGTCGATTCGCTGGTGGCGATTCACGCGGCCCTGCGTATCGACGTAGTCGTGCTGCTGATTCCCCGCAGTGCCGGCGCCGCGCAGGTGGCCGACATCGCGGACCGCACACAGGCTCGTTTCGGCGTCGCACCGAACTGGGCTGACGCCAACACCGGCGAGCTGTCCGAGGCGCTCTGCTGGGTCGACCCGGGACAGGCCGCGGACACACCGCCGACTGTGACGGCACACCCGGTGCGTGCGGCAGACGAGCCCTCGTTCGTCCTGTTCACCTCGGGGACGACGTCGGCGCCCAAGGGGGTCGTGCACTCGCTGAGTACGTTGACGAAGGCATCGTCGAACTACATCGCTGCGGCCGGCCTGACGGGTGATGACCGGATCTTCCTCATCAGCCCGCTGGCCTCGGTCACCGGCGTGCTCCAAGCGGTCTTCATCGGCCCGATGATCGCGGCCCCCGTCGTGCTGGAGGACCGATGGGACCCGGCCTCGACGTGCGACCTGCTGCTGGAATCCGGCGCCACGTGGTACGGCGGACCCGACAGGCTGCTGGACAGGCTGCTCGACGAGGCCGTCGCACGCGGCGCCGCGGTGCCGTTGCGTGCGGTGTATCTGGGCGGGACGATGTTGGACCGGCGCATCGTCGAGCGTATCGAGGACGACTTCGGGATCGTCGTGATGCGGGCCTACGGCTCGTCGGAGGTGCCGGTCAGCACCTCAGGGCAACGGGGGGAGCCACGTGAGGTCCGGCATGCCGATGACGGGGTCGCCCTGGCGGATGTCGAGGTGAAGGTCGGCTCGTTCGAAGAGCCGACCGAGTGCTGTCTGCGGGGCCCGCACACATTCCTGGGATACACCGGCGGTGAGGGTGACGGGCCGGCGTTCGACGGGGACTGGTTTCGCACCGGAGACGTCGCCGAGCTGACCGACGGCCGCGTTCGTATCGTCGGCCGCATCAAGGACATCGTGATCCGCAACGGCTTGAAGATCCCGACCGCCGAGGTCGAAGAGGCCGTGGTGCGGATCGACGGAGTCAAGGAGTGCGCGGCGTATTCGGTCGCCGATGCCGTCACCGGCGAGCGGTTGGCAGTGGCCGTCCTGCTCGACGCAGGCGCCGAACTCTCGCTGACCGACGTCGCCGATGTGCTGCTGTCGGCCGGTCTGCCGAAGTACAAGCTGCCCGAAGAGTTGGTGTTCTGGGATGGGCCGTTGCCGCTGAACGCGAACGGCAAGGTGGAACGCAACACCCTGGACGCCCGCTCCCACGGGCGGCCCAGGGTGCTTGCGGATCGGCTGGTCGCCGCGACCTGACGCCGCGGCGGATCCGATCTACTTGCCGCTGACGTTCACCGTCGCCTTGCTCATCTGGGACTGCCAGTCCGAGGATCCGGCGCTGTGCTCGCGCTTCGACAGCGCCTGCACCGAAACATCGTGGCCCTCGGCGGCTTTGCGCAACGCACCGACGGTAGCCTGCTCACGCGTGATGTGGCTGAACGGATCCCAGTGATACCAACGCATCGCGTTCTCGAAGGTCATCTTGTTGATCTCGTCGTCGGGCACGTTGTTGGCTTCGAGAACCTCGGAAAGCTGCTCGGGCGCCCCCGGCCACATCGAGTCGCTGTGGGGGTAATCGGCCTCCCAGCAGATGTTGTCGATACCGATCTGGTTTCGCAGCTCGACTCCGACCGGATCGGAGATGAAGCAGGTCAGGAAGTGGTCGCGGAACACCTCCGAGGGCTTCTTACCGCCGAAGTCCTGGCCGGTCCACGTCGAGTGCATCTCGTAGGTGCGGTCGACGCGGTCGAGGAAGTAGGGAATCCAGCCGGTGCCGCCCTCGGACAGCGCGATCTTGAGGTCCGGGTAGGCCTTGATGGGCTTGGACCACAACAGGTCGGCGGCGGCCTGGACGATGTTCATCGGCTGCAGCGTGATCATGACGTCCATCGGTGCGTCGGGGGCGGTGATCGCCAGGCGACCGGATGAGCCGATGTGCACGTTGAGCACGGTGTCGGTGTCGACCAGCGCGTCCCACATCGGTTTCCAGTACTCGAGATCGTGGAAGCTGGGATAGCCCATCGCCGAGGGATTCTCGGTGAATGTCAAGCTGTGCACCCCGCGGGCGGCGTTGCGCCGGATCTCCTTGGCGCATTCCTCGGCGTCCCAGATCACCGGCAGCGTCATCGGGATGAACCGCGCCGGATATGCCCCGCACCACTCCTCGACGTGCCAGTCGTTGTAGGCCTTCACCAGCGCGAGGGAGAATTCGCGGTCTTCGGTGGCGAACAGCCGGCCGGCGAAACCGGGGAACGACGGGAAACACATCGATCCGAGGATGCCGCCGGCGTTCATGTCCATCACCCGCTCGTCGACCTTGTAACAGCCTGGGCGGATCTCGTCGAGCCCCTGGGGCTCCAGGCCGTACTCCTCCTTGGGGCGGCCGGCGACGGCGTTCAACGCCACGTTCGGAATGACGACGTCACGGAACTGCCAGGTGTCGCTGCCGTCTTCGTTGTGGACCAGCCGCGGGGCCTCGTCCAGGTACTTCTTGGGTAGATGGTTCTTGAACATATCCGGTGGCTCGACGATGTGGTCGTCGACGCTCACCAGGATCATGTCGTCTTTGTTCATCGGTGTTCCTCTCACCTCGGGGACTCGTGCATCTCGGCGGAAACTAGGTTGACTCGGGTCGAAAGACGGGAACGACGAAGCCGTCGTCATCGGTCCGGAAGTCGACGAGCAAGGGCAGGTCGGCACGCAGCTGATCGACCGGGCACTGTTCGATCACGGTCATCAGTCGCGGCCCCTCGTCCAGATCGACCATCGCGACGATGTAGGGAACCTGCGCGTCGAACGGGGGAGCGTTCTGATGCACGACCGTCCAGGTGTACAGGCGTGCGCGCCCGCTGGCCCGCTGCAGGGCGACGTCGTCGCTCCAGCAGTGCGGACAGAAGGGCCGGACGTACAACGAAGTGCGACCGCAGGATCCGCAAGCGTTGACGAACAACTGCCGGCTCTGGGTGGCTGCCCACCACTGCTCGGTCTCGGGGTCGGTGGTTGGACGGTGGGGACCCGTCCAGGCGCCGGCGGTCACCGGTCCCTGCCCAGGATCATCGTGGCGCTGTGACTGAAGAAGCCACCCATCGCGTGCACGCAGGCCAACTCGGCGCCGTCGACCTGTCTGGCACCCGATTCCCCCCGCAACTGCCGGACGGCTTCGACCAGCAGGAACATGCCTCGCATCCCCGGGTGACACGAGGCCAGCCCGCCGCCGTCGGTGTTGGTGGGCAGAGTGCCGCCAGGCCGCAACGCCCCCGACTGGATGAACTTTCCGCCTTCGCCCTTGGCGCAGAAGCCGAGGTCTTCCAGCGTCAGCAGCACGGTGGCGGTGAACGAGTCGTAGAGCTGACAGACGTCGATGTCGGCCGGGCTCACGCCGGCCTGGGCGAATGCGCGCGGTCCGGAGATGGCTGCGGCAGAGGTGGTGAAGTCGCCCCATTCGCTCATGCTGACGTGGGACGTAGCGTCGGCGGCCCCGAGAATCCACACGGGGTCCTTCGCGCAGTTCCGCGCCACATCCTCGTTGGCGAGCACGATGGCACCACCACCGTCGGTCCTAAGACAAACGTGCTTGGCAGTGAAGGGATCGGCAAGCATCGGCGCGGCAGCGACGTCGGCCACCGTGATGCGGTCACGCTCGAACGCGGTGTCGTTCATCGCGGACCATTCGTGGGCGGCGACTGCCACCTCGGCGAGCTGCTCGACCGTGGTGCCGTATTCGATCATGTGCCGCCGCGCCGCCATCGCGTACTTGGCGATCAGCGTCGCTCCGTAGGGCGCTTCGAACTGCATCGCTGCACCGGTGCTCAGTGCCGCCGCTGAGGCCCGGGTGCGGCGCTTGACATCCGAGCGGGCGGTGGACCCGTAGGTCAGCAGGACCACGTCGGCATGTCCCGCGGCGATCGCATCGGCCGCGTGCCGCGCCATCACCTCCCACGACGAGCCGCCGACATTGGTGGCGTCGACCCAGGTGGGTCGCAGCCCCAGATACTCGCTGACCTCGATCGGTGGGAGTAGGGAGCCGTGACCGCCGAAGCCGTCGATATCGTCTTTGGACAGCCCGGCGTCGGCGACCGCACGCTGGGCGGCCTGCGCCATGAGGCCCATCGCCGTCTTGTCGGGCACACGGCCGCACTCCGACAAACCGGCCCCCACGATCGCTACGAGGTTCGGTGGCATACCTCATGTTAATCACATCGGTAACGACTCTTTCCATAAGGTGGAATGAGCGTTCTCGTTCGGCTACCGTGAGCGGGTGTATGGTTCGATGCGGGACGCGCTCCGCGGCGACGCGCTGGTGTTGTGCCTGGCATTGATGAACTCACGCACACCCGACGTACCGGCCATCGCTGCGGCCGCCGGATACGACGCAATCTACGTCGACCTCGAACACACTGCGACCTCCCTGGAGACGGCGGCGATGTTGTGCGCGAGTGCGATCGGGGCGGGCATCTCGGCGTTGATCCGGGTACCGTCGCACGACCACAGCGTGATCGCTCGCGCGCTGGACTGTGGAGCGTCAGGAATCATTGTGCCCCATGTCAACTCAGCTGATGAGGCGCGAGGTGTCGTCGAGGCTGCCCGATTTCCACCGGTCGGTCATCGCTCCATTTCCGGCCCCAACGCGCTCAGCGGATTCACCGCCCGCTCGGCCGTCCAACTGACCGAAGTCCTCGAGCAGCGCACGGTCGTCGCCGTCATGGTCGAGACCCCGCAAGCGGTGCGCGACATCGACGTGATCGCAGCCGTCGAGGGCATCGACATGGTGCTCATCGGCGTCAGCGATCTGACCGCCGAGATGGGAATCCATGGCCAGTATGAGAATGATCGTTTCCGCCATGCAGTAGACTCCGTGGCAGCGGCATGTCGCACCCACGGTGTAGCGCTGGGAGTGGCGGGGATCAAGTCCCTCGAGCTGCTGAAATGGCTCGCGGGCCTCGGCTTGCGATTCATCTCGGCAGGCACCGACGTCGGAATGATGACGGAGGCGGCCACGGCCAGGGCGCAGGCGCTCCGGGGGCTCGACGGTTCCGCGACGGCCTGACCACGCTTTCGACCCTTTCGACCGAGATCACCGACAGAACCGAAGTTCCGCCGACAACAGGAGGACGGATGCCCACCGCGATCTACACCGAACCCGTGACCGACGCGATGTCATGGACCGGGGCTGATTTCACCAGCAAGGAGGATTTCGCCTTCGATCTGTCTGCGCGCAACGTCGCAGCGTTGGAGTCGATCCTGGCCACGACGGCGAAGAAGGATCGCGACGACATCACGCTCGATGACGTGCACCATCCCGATCTGGACGACGATCTGGCGCGGCTCTACCAGGATCTGATGTTCGGCAAGGGGTTGGCGTGTGTGCGCGGTTTCCCGGTCGAGCAGCACTCGATCGAGGATCTCGAGCGCATCTACTGGGCGTTCTGCTGGCATCTCGGCTACCCGGTGTCCAACAACTCGTTCGGGCACCGTCTGGTGCGGGTTCAGGAGGAGATCCTGCCCGACGGCGTGCAACCCGCCCGCGGCACCAAGTCCCGCGCTGAGCTCGCGATGCACAACGATGCCGCCGACATCCTGTCGCTGCTGTGCGTCTACCCGGCGTTCGAGGGCGGGGAGAGCCAGTTCGCCAGCGGACCCGCCGCCCACAACCGGATTCTGGCCGAGCGCCCGGACTTGCTCGAAGTCCTCTATCAGGGCTTCCCGCATCACCGCCGCAGTGAACAACCCGACGACCAGCCGGATGTCACTCCGTATGACGTGCCGGTGTTCTCGCAGATCGACGGACGCATCTGCATCAACTTCACCTACAGCAGCATCCTGCCGGCCATGAAGACCCTCGGTCGCGACTTCACCCCGATCCAGGAAGAGGCGATCGAGCTGTTGCGCACCGTTCTGGTGGAGCAGCAGGTCGAGTTCCGGCTGGAGTCCGGCGAGGCGGCCGTGGCCAACAACTTCGCGATGTGTCATTCCCGGTCCGACTTCGTCAGCAGCAACGATCCGAAGAAGGCGCGTTGCTTCCTGCGGGCGTGGATGGAGGTGCCTCGCTCGGATCGTCGGTTACCGCTGGGCCGGGAGTACTTCCACATGGAGAACAAGGATCTACGGCTCGGTTATGACGTCGTCCCCGGCCGGGACGGTGCGATAGCGCGCAACGACTACAAGAACGTCGACGCGGAGCTGGCCCAGATGTTCAGGGCAGCCCAGGCAAAGCCCAAGCCGAAGAACTGATGACCACACCCCCGCGTCCGCGGTTGGTGTACGAGCGCTGGACCGACCCGGTCGCCGGAGAAATTCTGGAACTCTCCGACATCGACGTCGTCAAGCTCGACCTGACTGCGCCGGAGGAGCAGTCCTGGGCGGCACTCGAATCTGCCCACGGCTACCAGGTGGCCACCCGCACCGACGTCGCGGATGTCACCGGTGGCGCGCAGTGGCTGGCGGGACCGGCGCTGATCGAACGGTGTCAGCAGCTCCTGGCGGTGTGCTCTGCGGGAGCGGGTTACGACGTGATCGATGTCGAGGCGTGCACCCGTGCCGGGATTGCGGTGTGCAACAACTCCGGCCCCGGTGCCGAAGCTGTCGCCGAACATGCACTGGGTTTCATGCTCGACCTGGCGAAGAAGATCACCGCGGCAGACCGGGCGCTGCGCGGTGGTCCGCTCGGCAACCGCCTGCTGTTGCAGGGCAGCCAGCTCCTCGGCAAGACCCTCGGCGTCGTCGGACTCGGAGCCATCGGCGGTCGCTTGGTGGAGCTGTGTGCCCCGTTCGGCATGGAGGTACTGGTCTTCGATCCGTACCTCGACGAGGTGTCCGCGGACGCCCGTGGGGTGCGCCGCGTGACTCTCGCCGAGCTTGTCGAGCTTTCCGACTTCGTGCAGGTGACCTGCCCGTTGACCGCCGAGACGCGAGGACTGATCGGGGCGGAGCAGTTCGCCGCGATGAAGCCGACCGCATTCTTCATCACGACGGCTCGCGGGCCGGTGCACGACGAAGACGCGCTGCGGCAGGCGCTGGAGACCGGCGCGATCGCAGGTGCCGGCCTCGACGTCTTCCACGAGGAGCCGCCTCGGCAGGACAATCCCCTGCTGCAGCTCGAGAATGTGGTCGCGACGCCACACACCGCCGGTATCACGGTGGAAGCGGCGCGGGACATCGCTGTCGCGACCGCGCAACAATGGCAGACCCTGTTCGCGGGCCTTCGCCCCGAGCGGTTGTTGAACCCGGAGGTGTGGCCGCACTACTGCGACAGGTTTCAGGACATTCTCGGGGTCCGTCCGACATCGATCAGCCACGAGGGCTTGACGGAGGCGCACACATGAGCGGCAGGGACGGAGTGTAGTGGACAGTGTAGGGAACTACGACACCATCGATTTCGAGGTTCGCGGGCACACGGCGTGCGTGACTCTCAACAGGCCGGAGGTGCTCAACGCGATCAACGACGAGATGATCGCCGAGCTCGCCGACGTCTATGCCGAAATCGAACGCTCCCAGGCGATCTGGACTGCCATCATCACCGGAGCGGGTCGAGCACTGTGCGTGGGTGCCGACGTCAACAAAGCCGCTGACCACGACATGGACAACGCTGCGGGAATCGACAACCAGGGCGAGCCGATCCTGAGTTCTCTGCGGCAGTGGGACGCTCCGCAGGAGGCCACCCCACCCTGGCTGCAGATGACCAAACCCATCGTCTGCGCGGTCAACGGGATCGCGTGCGGCGCCGGCATGGATCTCGTCACCACCGCCGATATCACGGTGGCTTCGGAGCACGCGTCGTTGATGGATCCTCATGTCAGCATCGGCGTCACCTCGGGTCGTGAGGCGGTCAGGCTCGCCAGGATTCTGCCGCTGCCGGTAGCGATGCGCCTGGTGCTCATGGGCAAGCACGAGCGGCTCGACGCGCAGCGCGCCTTCGATCTCGGCGTCTTCACCGAAGTCGTCCCGCACGACTCTCTGATGGACCGCGCGTGGGAGATCGCCGAGGTCATCAACTCGAATGCGCCGCTCGCGGTGCGTGGTTCGCGGATGGCCGTGCGCAAGGGCCTCACCCTTCCGATCTACGAAGCCGAACTACTCGCCGAGAACTACCGCATGAAGGTGGCGCTCACCAAGGATGCGATCGAAGGTCCGCGAGCATTCTTGGACAAGCGTGAACCGCAGTGGAAAGCGCACTGACCGCGCGGCTACGCGACGAGTCGGGATCGTCGAGACGATAATCGACATGCACGTGTAGGTAGATCGACCATTCTCGGTTGCGGAGAGTATTCTTGTCGCACTATGACCGCGAAGAAGAAGCCCGCTGACGACCTCGAGATCGTCGAGGCGGAACTCGAAATGCCGACGTCCTGGCAAGAACGGACGATCGAGCGCCGGTTGAGCGCGGCGCGGGCGCGGGCGTTGGCGCGCAGCTCGCGGTTCCTGGCCACCGCGCTGGAACTCATCGAGGAATCGGGCCGTGCCGACTTCACGATTCAGACTCTCATCGATCGATCGAATCTCAGCTTGCGTGCCTTCTACCAGCATTTCGCCGGCAAGGAAGAGCTGATGCTGGCACTCTACGAGAACGTCACGAGCCAGTTCACCGAGAACATCCGGCAGGAAGTCGCCGCGGCGGATGGACCGATGGAGCAGCTCGAGGCGTTCTGTCGTGGCGTGCTGTCCAGGGCGGAATCCTCTGAGGCGGTCGGCGGCCGCGTGATGACGATCTACAACTTGAGCCTCGAGATCGAGAGGCCCGACGATTTCGCCAAGGTGTGGGAGCCGCACCTTCGGCTGATGACCAAAATCCTCACGGCGTGCGCCCGTGCCGGTCTGGTACGCGAGGATCTGACGCCGGCTCAATTGACCACCCTGCTCAACACCACGTTGACTGCGCTGGCCCAGATCGGCGTGTTCCATCTGGGTGGCAAGACCACCAAGCTCAGCGAGGACCAGTTGTGGGCGTGGTGCAAGCAGGCGGTGAGCCCGCCGGTCCCGGCGCCCGCGTCGGGCAAGTCGGAGTCAGCGGGCCGGACAACACCGCGGCGGTCCAAGAAGTTAACGGGGTAGGCCCAGACCGCGCTGCGCGATGATGGTGCGCTGCACCTCGCTCGTGCCGGCGTAGATGGTGGTACCCAACGAGAACCGCAGCGTGTGGTCGAATCTGCCGCGCTCCGGCGCAGTCGGTTCGAGGTAGCTGCGAAGCGCGTCGGGACCCACCATCTCGACGATGTCCTGGCTCGCACGCTCGAGCGCCTCGGTGCTGAAGACCTTCGACATCGGTCCCTCGGCGATGGGTATCTCGCCCTGCTCGACCATCCAGACGCACCGGCGTTGCAGCAGCATCGACACCTCGGTTTCCACTGCGGCTCGGGCCAGCCGCCTGCGCACATCTGGTTCGTCGATCGGTGGCCGTCCGTCTGGTCGCACGGCGGTCGCCGCCCAGTGTTCGGCGTGTTCGAGAAGTCGTGCCAGGTGCGGTCCCCACCCCGAGGCGTGTTCGTCCTGCAGTGACAGAGCAAGCACCTGCCAGCCGCCGTCCACGTCGCCGATGCGCCACTCGTCACTGATCCAAACATCGCTGAAGAACGTGATGTTCGTGCGTTCGCCGGACAGGGTCCAGACGGCCTGTGCCTCGAACCCCTCCACGGTCGTGGGCACGAGGAACATGGTCAGTCCCTTGTGTTTCGGCTTGTCGGGATCCGTTCGGGCCAGCAGGAAGATGTAGTCGGCGATGTGACCGTTGGTGGTGAACATCTTCGAGCCGTTGATGACCCAGCCATCGTCGCGGTGGACGGCCCTGGTCGCTGCGGCGGCGACGTCGGATCCGCATTCGGGTTCGGTGAACCCCAGTGCGATCGTAATGTCGCCGTTCATGGCGCCGGCAAGGATGCGCTCCTTCATTTCGGGGGTACCGACCTGCTGGATGATGGAAGCGACCATGCGGGTGGTCTCCGAGAGGTAGACCGGCGCGTCGAAGCGCATCATCAACTCTTTGAGTACCTGTTCGTCCCACGCGTCGCGGCTCTGGCCGCCGAATTCCGCGGGCCAGCTGGGTGCGAAGTAGCCCTTGTCGACCAATCCGACTACGAAGTCGTGGTCGTGGGAAACCCCGCTGCGGTATACCCGCTCCTCGAATCCCGGGCTCAGGACGTGCTCGAGGTGTGCGCGCACCTCGTCGCGAAAAGTCGCTGTCCTCGGATCGAGCTGAAAGTGCATGCGGCCACCCAATCTTCTTCGGCGTGCGCACCGCTCGTCGAGCGGGTGCGTGAATAATGTTAATCTCAGTACTGAGAATTATCATATCCGCACGTGACGGGACGGATGTCGTGGAGCTGACCCTCTCCGGCGAGCAGAAACAGCTCGTCGAGTCGTTTGCAGCGCTCTATGCGCGTGAGTCGTCGGTTGATCGGGTGCGTGCTGCCGAGCCTCTCGGTTTCGACCCGAAGCTCTGGCAGGCGCTGTGTGACACCGGTGTGCTCGAGATGGCGGTCGACGAGCAGTACGGGGGCTGGGGGTCGTCGGTACTCGAACTCGCGCTCATCGCCGATCAGTTCGGTCGTGCCGTCGCCTCGGCCCCGGTGATCGAAGCCCAGGTCGCCGTGCGGCTGCTCTCCTCGGTGGGCGCCGCGGCGGCGGACCTGCTGGCCTCGGCGCTGAGCGGAGACAAGCTCGTCGTCTTCGCTCCGCGGACCTACCCTGACCGGGCGCTGCAGCTGGTCCCGGGAGGAGCGGTGGCCGACGTCGTGGTGGCTCATGCCGCGGGGAAGTTGCTCGCGGTACCGGTCGCCGGCTCCGGCCGACGGCAGGTGGAGAACCTCGGCACGCTGCCGTTGGCCGACCTTCCGGTCGGAGAAGACGCTGTGGTCCTGGCCGACGGAGCCGGCGCCGAGCGGCTGCACTCGGGCGCAGTGGACGTGTGGTTGACTCTCACTGCCGCGGCGCTCGCCGGAGCGGCGGCCAGGGCCGTCGACATCGGTGCTCAACATGCCAAGCAACGCACGGCATTCGGTACCCCTATCGGCGCATTTCAGGCGGTCTCGCATCCGCTGGCCGACAGTGCCACCGCGTCGGACGGCGCCCGCCTGCTGGCGCTGGAGGCCGCGTGTTCCTTCGCCGACGAACCCACCCGAACCACCGAACTCGCCGCCATGGCGTTCGCGTTCGCCTATGAGACGGCGCGTGACGCCACCCGACGCAGTCTGCACGTGCACGGCGGATACGGATTCGGTATGGAGGGCGACATCCAGCTGTACTACCGGCGTGCCCGTGCCTGGGCTCTGGTCTTCGGGGATTCCGAGGCCGCGCTGGACAGGGTGTCCGACGCCCGCTACGGCGTCGCCGCGAGCTGATCGCCACGCGGGGACAGCACCGCGAAGCTCAACGTCGCGCGCGCGGCGATCCGGTCGCCACCGACGTCGAAGACGTCCACTCCGACGACGATGGTTCGCCTGCCCCTGCGGACCAGGTTGGCCACCGCCCGCGCGGGGCCGGTCATCACCGGAGCCAGGAAGTGGATCGTCATGTCCGCGGTGCTGACTCCGTCGGCCGTATCGGCCACCGCGAAGGCGAGTCTGCCGGCTGCCACATCGATGAGGGTAGCGAGCAGTCCACCTTACAGCGCTCCGCGCACATTCATGATGTCCGGACGGTTGTGCAGGTCCACGATCACCGTGTCCGCCGTCTCGAGAACGTCGTAGAAGGGTAGTTGGCCGAAGAGGTGACCGGGGATGGTCACCGGCATGGGGCGCGGCTGGGGCAGACCAGCCGGCGCCGCGCCGGGGTCCGTCATTGCGCCGCCCGAACTTGATCCTTGACGGCGAGGACGACGGGTGGCGCATCACGCCAGTCGGGTACGCCGTTCTCCGGTCCAGCGGTGGCCCGCTTGTCGTCTCGCACCTGAGACCAGTGCGAATGGTTGAGTTGGTGCAGCGTGAAGCACGACTGCAGGGAGTTGTAGAAGCCCATGTTGTCCACGGTCTGGTTGACCGATTCCTTGATCAGAAGTGCGGCCATGGTGGGGACCTCGGCGATACGCCGCGCCATGTCGAGGGTCCGGTCGGCGAGCTCCTCGCGAGTGAAGACCTTGCTGACCATGCCGAGCCGGTGCGCCTCGTGGATGTCGATGGCATCGCCGGTGAGCATCAGCTCTTTGGCCTTCCGCGGCCCGAACTCCCATGGGTGACCGAAGTACTCCATGCCGCACATTCCCAACCGCGTGCCGACCACGTCGGCAAAGCGCACGTCGTCGCTACCGACGATGAGGTCGCAGGCCCACATCAGCATCAGGCCCGCAGAGAACACGTCGCCGTGCACCTGGGCGATGGTGATCTTGCGCAGATTGCGCCACCGCAGCGTGTTCTGGAAGAAGTAGTGCCACTCCTGCAGCATCACCTTCTCTGCACCCTCGCGGCTTCCGCCGTTGATCGACGCGCTCGGATGCTGGTCGGGCCCGGGCAGATACTCGCTGATCGCCTGCTTGGAGCCGATGTCGTGTCCCGAGGAAAACATCTTTCCTTCTCCGGCGAGGATCACCACTCGCACGTTGTCGTCGGCCTCGGCAGCGCCGAACGCCTCGTCGAGTTCCACGAGCATGCCCCGGTTCTGCGCGTTGCGCTGGTCCGGCCGGTTCAAGGAGATCCGAACGATCCGCCCGTCGTCGAATGTCTGCCACTTGAGGAATCTGTAGTCGCTCATCGGTGCCGCTCCCTTGACGTACTGGCGTAATAGTGTTCTCGTTTGGGAGAATACATATTCTCATTGCTTTCAGCGAAGGGGCCTCTGCCGTGAACGTTCCAGCCCGTGAGATCTGGGATGCCGACAACCACCTCTACGAACCCGCGGATGCCTACACCCGATACTTGCCGAAGAAGTACCAGAATGCCGTCAAGTGGATCCAGGTCGACGGTCAGACCAAGCTGATGATCAAGGGCAGGTTGACCGACACCATCCCCAATCCGACCTACGAGGTGGTCGCATCCCCCGGCGCGTGGGCGGACTACTTCCGCGGTATCAATCCCGACGGCAAGTCATTGCGGGAATTGGCCAACCCGATCGCGTGCCCGGATTCCTTCCGCAGGGCGCGGGAACGCCTGGATCTGCTCGATGAGCAGCGCATTCACGCCTGCGTGATGTTTCCCACCACGGGTGGCATGCTCGAGGAGCGGATGACAGACGACATCGAGCTCGCACACGCTGTCGTGCACGCCTACAACGAATGGCTGTACGAGGAGTGGAGTTTCGACTATCGGGGGCGGATCTTCGCAACGCCGGTGATCACACTTCCCGATGTGGACAAGGCTGTCGCCGAGGTCGACTGGTGTGTCGAGCGCGGCGCGCGGGCCGTGCTCGTCAACCCGCGGCCGGTGGCGACGGTCTCCGGACACACCACGTCGATGGGCCAGCGCTACTTCGACCCCTTCTGGGCCAGGGTGGCACATCACGGCATCCCGGTACTGATGCATGCCTGTGACTCCGGCTACGACCGTTACAGCAGAGACTGGGAGGGTGCCGGTGGCGAGTACCTGCCGTTCAAGCCCGACGCTTTCCGGACGATCGTCTACGAGGACGCGCGGTCGATCCTCGACACCTGCGCGGCCCTGGTGGCCCACGGGGTCTTCACCAGGCATCCGGGCGTGCGGGTCGGCGTGGTCGAGAATGGGGGCAACTGGGTTCCCCGGCTGCTGGAACTCTTCGACCGGGTGTATCGCAAGATGCCGGCCGAGTTCGACGATCACCCGGTGGCGCAGTTCACGCGGCACGTGTGGGTCAACCCCTTCCACGAAGAGGACATGACCGGGCTGATCGACCTCATCGGAGCCGACCGCGTGTTGTTCGGGTCGGACTATCCGCATCCCGAAGGTCTGGCCGAGCCGGCCGAACTGACACCGGAGATCGCAGCGCTCGACGATGCGGTCATCGATCGCATCATGGGGGCGAACCTGCGTGAGCTGCTCTCGGCGGTTCCCGGTGGGCGGTGAGCGCAATCCCCGGGTGATCCTCTGGGGCCCTGGGCAGGTCGGTGTCGGGGCGCTTCGGGCGATCATCGCCCACCCAGGTCTCGACCTGGTCGGCGTCGTCGTTCATTCGGAGGCCAAGGAGGGCAGAGACGCAGGGGATCTGTGTGGGATGCCGGAGACCGGCGTGATCGCTACCCGCGACTCTGCCGCAGCACTCTCCCTCGACGCAGATGTCGTCGCCTTCTTCGCTTCGGGGGACTATCGCTATCGCGAAGCCGCCGAGGATGTCGCCCGATGTCTGCGGGCCGGCAAGAACGTCGTCTGCACGTCTCTGGTGCCACTGTGTTATCCGCCGGCCGCGGATCGGGAGACGGTGGAACTGCTCGAGCAGGCCTGCCGGGACGGGGGCACCAGCATGTTCAACAGCGGGGTCGACCCGGGCTGGGCCAATGACGTCATCCCCCTGGTGATGTCCGGGTTCACCAGCTGGGTGGACACGGTGACGACTCAGGAGATCCTCGACTACGGCGGGATCAACCAGCCCGAGATCATGTTCGACTTCATGGGTTTCGGTCATCCTCCGGACTTCCCGGCGCCTCTTCTGGACCAGTCGCGACTTGCTCACCTGTGGGCGCCGATCGTCCACATCGTCGCCGACGGGCTCGGGCTCCCGCTGGATCGGGTCGACACCGAGATCGAACCCTGGATCGCCACCGAGCGGTATGAGGTCGCCTCGGGCTGGGTCGAGAAAGGCACGATGGGCGCGATGCGCTTCCGGCTCGCGGGTGTCGTCGACGACGAGGAGCGGGTGATCCTCGAACACTTCACGCGCATGGGAGAGACATCGGCGCCGGATTGGCCGCGGCACCCCTCGCCGCACGGCGGCTACCGGGTGATCGTCGAGGGGATGCCGACCTACACGGTCGACATCGAGATGCACGGTCGGGGACACAATCTTCGCGGTCTGACGTACGCGACCGTGATGCGGGAGATCAACGCGATCCCCGCCGTGATCGCCGCACCTCCCGGTCTGTTGTCGACCTTGGACCTCCCTGTGATCACCGGACCGATGCGTGGCGGGCAGTGGCAGGGACTGCTTCCGCGAGGGATACGAGCATGACCGAGAACGCAGTGCCGAAGGTCTCGGATGACCTCTGGACCGTGATGAGCAGCGCCACGGCCGTACGCCGGTACCGAGACGAACACGTTCCCGATGATGTGGTGCAACGATGCCTGTTGGCGGCTTCGTGGGCGCCGTCGGGTGGCAACGGCCAGCCGTGGCGTTTCGTCGTACTCGAGTCGTCCGAGCTTCGCTCGCTGATCACGTCTGCCGCGCACCAGACGTGGCAAGTGATGAAGGGCTTCTATCGGCTCCCCGAGGTCACCGACGATGCCGACGATCCGAAATCTCGCACGTTGCGGACGATGGCCGTTCACATGGAGGTCGGCGGCGGCGCCCCGCGGCTGGTGCTCTTCTGCGTCCAACCGCAACGGGGCACCACCGAACTGCAGCAGGCCGGTTCGATCTTCCCGGCCGTGCAGAACTTTCTGCTCGCTGCACGCGCTCAGGGCCTCGGTGCCGCCATCACGCTGTGGCAGGACGCGTGTGCGCCGGAGTTACGGGAGATGGTCGGCATTCCCGACGACTGGAAGATTGCCACGCTGCTGACCGTGGGCTGGCCGAAGGGCCGTCATCACCGGGTGCGCCGCAAGCCTCTGCCGGATGCCGCTGTCGTGGATCGTTGGGACCGCCCGTGGGGGAGCGCCCCGTGACGACGCGGTGACGACCGGGAGACCCAGGCGGTGAGGTAGCCGCGGCCGCTACACCATTCCGAAGAAGGTCTTCGCGTTGGTGGACAACACCTTCCGTTTGGTCTCGTCATCGAGGCCTTCGGTTGCTTTGTTGGCGACCTCGGTGCTGTGCGGCCAGTTGGTGTCGTTGTGCGGGTAGTCCGTCTCGAACATCAGTTGATCCGGGCCGACGAGGTCGAGAATCCGGAATGCGACAGGATCGCCGAACGTGGAGAACCAAACCCGTCCGGGCACCTGGGTGCTGGGCGGCTCGGTCAACAACGGGTGGATGCCTCCCCAGGCGCGGCGGTCTTCCCACACCTCGTCGACCCGCTGGAGGTAGTAGGGAATCCATCCGGCCTGCGCCTCGGCGAACGCGAGCTTCAACTTGGGGAACTGCTTGAGTTTGGCAGAGAACAGCCAGTCCACCAGGGCGATGGTGCAGTTGACCGCCATCAGCGCGCTCGTCACGACGTGTGGCGAGTCGGGAGAGGACTTGGTCAGTGACGAACTCGACCCGATGTGCAACATGATGCCCACGTTGTTTCGCTCGCAAGCTGCAAAGAACGGGTCCCAGTAGCCGCTGTGGATGGAGGGCAGATCCAGCCGGGCAGGTAGTTCGGAGAAGCACACGGCAGGCATGCCCTTGGCGGCCACGCGTTCGACTTCTTTCGCGGCGAGTTCCACATCCCAAAGGGGAATGATGCCCAGCGGGATCAGTCGACCGTTGGAGTCACCACCCCATTCGTCGATCTGAAAATCGTTGTAGGCCTGGACGCAGAGCAGGGCAAGGTCTTTGTCCTTGGCGTGCAGAAAGCGCTGACCGCAGAATCGGACCAAGGTGTTCGGGAAGCATGCCGAGGCTTCGATCCCGGCGATGTCCATGTCGGCAAGACGGTCCTTCGGGCGATAGCAGCCCGGCCGCATCTCGTCGTAGGTGATCGGGTCCGTGGTGAGCTCATCGATCTCATATCCGGCCGCGGCACTGATCAGGGGGATCGGGATGACGGAATCCTCGTAATGCCAGATGTCGGCGTCGCGCCCCTCTTCGTCGTCGATGAAGGCGACGTCCGAAGTGACTGTGGGGTCCATCCGGCCCCGGTGCCGGATGATGCGTGGTCCGATGTCCCGATACCGCTCCGGCAGCCTGCTGGTCCACAGATCGGCGGGTTCAACCAGGTGGTCGTCCGGGGAGACGATCAAGATGTCGGTGCTCAAGGCTGTGCGCTCCTTTTCAGGACTGCTGGCGTCATTCGTGATGGCGCGGGTTCTCGTGGACGAGAATGATCATTTTCATGTTAACGCATGGCGGTTGCCCAGCGCAGTCGATAGTCAACGTCCCAGCGTCTGACTGCCAGCCCCTGCTGCCACGCGGCGAAATGCGGTGCTCAGGCGGCGTTGGAAGTCAGCCGCGGTGATCCTGCGCTGTGACATCCCCACCATGCCGGCCAGCCAGACGTCGCACAGTAGCGCGCCGACCGCCACATCGTCGGGTGTGAAATCTTCAAGGCCGAGCGCTTCGGCGAACATTTCACTCACGTGGAGTCGAACGCTTTCGACCTCGCCGGCTGCCGACTCGTCGGCCAGCGCATACGCCAGCGCGACCGCGTCGGCGAAAAGGGGTTGACGATACAGTTCGGCGAACAGGTTGGACATGAGCTGCTGCAACCGCTCGCGGGGGTCCCCGAGGATGATCGGCTCAGCGGCGTGAGCCGTCTCGAAGTCCTCCAGCCACTGACCGAGCACCGCCACCACGAGACGGGGTTTGGAAGGAAGAGGAGATGGAGAATAAGTGTTCGCGCTTGTGGAAGGTAATGTTCTCACCATGGACGATCCGTCAGCGGGGCGCGCCCGGGTGCAGGCGGGGCTTGCTGAATCCGTCTCGCGAGCGTCGGCGAAAACCGCGGTGGCGCTTTACCCTTCGGGCGAACTGCTGAGCTTCGCCGAACTCGACTCAGCTGCCAACAAACTGGCCCGCTTCCTGCGCGGCCACGGAGTCCGGCCCGGCGACACCGTGGCGATCCTGATGGAGAACAACCGGCACATCCACGCCGCGGTATGGGCGGCCCGCCGGATCGGCGTGTACTACACCCTGGTCAACACCCACCTGACCGTGGCCGAGGTTGCCTACATCATCGATGACTGCGAGGCAACGGTAGTGCTGGCGTCTCGTGGACAGCGTGGTGTCTGCGAAGAGTTGGATCGCGAATTGTCGCGTGGTCTACCGGGGCTCGCACTCCTGGCCGACGACGAGCTCGACGGCTGGCAACGCTATCCCGATTGCGTCGCGCACGAAGAGGGCGCGCCGTTGGACGAGATCTGGGAAGGGCAGCTGTTGCAGTACTCGGCCGGCAGCACGGGGCAGCCGAAGGGCATTCGGCGTCCGCTCGCGCCGACCGCGCAGACCGCGCCGTCCACGCCGTCCACGCCGTCCACGCCGTCCACGCCGTTTCCGCTGTCCACGCCGGTGTTCCGCGCGTTGGGTGTCGGTCCTGACTCGGTGTATCTCAGTCCGGCCCCGACCTATCACACCGCACCTGCGATGTGGACGATGGCGGCCCAGGACGCAGGGGCCACCACGGTGATCATGGAACAGTTCGACGCCGAAGGTGCGCTGAAATGCATCGAACAGTTCGGGGTGACCCATGCCCAGTTCGTGCCCACGATGTTCATCCGGATGTTGCGGCTTCCCGACACCGTGAAGCGCCGCTACGATCTCTCCTCGCTGAAGCGGGTCATCCACGCCGCCGCGCCGTGTCCAGTGGAGATCAAGCGACAGATGATCGATTGGTGGGGCCCGATCATCGACGAGTACTACGGCTCATCGGAAGGCGCAGGCATCTCGTTCATTCGGGCCGACGACTGGCTTCGGCATCCCGGGTCTGTGGGCAGGCCCATCCTCGGTGTGCCCCACATCCTGGGTGACGACGGTCGTGAGCTCGAGGCCGGCGACATCGGCGACGTGTTCTTCGAGGGCGGGTACGACTTCGACTACCTCAAAGACGCAGAGAAGACCGCTGCCGCCCGGTCACCCCAAGGTTGGGTCACCGTCGGCGACGTCGGCTACCTGGACGACGAGGGATATCTGTTCCTCACCGACCGCCGGCACAACATGATCCTCTCCGGTGGTGTCAACATCTACCCGCAAGAGGCCGAGCACGTCCTTGTCGGTCACCCTGCGGTCGTCGACGCAGCGGTGTTCGGCATACCGGACCACGATCTCGGGCAGTCGGTGATGGCCGTTGTCGAACTGGCGGACCCCTCTGCTGCCTCAGATGAGTTGGCACAGGAGCTGTTGGCATGGGTGGGTGCGCGACTGTCGCGCCAGAAGTGCCCATGCGCCGTAGCTTTCGAGAAATGTCTGCCGCGTACCGACGCAGGCAAGCTGTACAAGCAGTCCCTCATCGAGCGCTACGGCGGCTGACGCCCACGATCACGCGCGGCGCTGCACCAATAGCGTCTGCGCGCAGGTGCCGATGAAGCCCTCACGGTCGAAGATCTCGGCCGAGGTGAGGCCGATACCGTCGGGTCCGATGGAACCCTTTGCGCGCAGTGCGAAGTCACTGCCTTCGGGCAGGCGGTGTAGATGCACGACGGTGTCGGTGTTCATGAACATGAATGCCTCGGGGTCCAGCGCCGCGCCGATCCCGTTGGCGGAATCGACCACCATGGCCAGCCGTTGCAGCGCCGTGGTGGGTTCGTCGTCGACTAACGGGACGAGCGGGGTCAGCCAGACTTCCGGAGTGGCAGTTCCGGTGGTCGCCTGTCGGCGCCAGCTGACGGTCTCGAGATAGCCGGGGGCACCCTCCCACGCGTGAGCGACCTCGGTCGCCTCACCCTCGACCAGCGGCGGATAGCGGTCGGTGGTGATGTCGGCGGTGTCAGCCGTGGCAAGCAGCCACGCCGTCACGCGGGCTACGGCCCGACGGCTGCCGTCAGGTCGTTCTGCCGCCATCTCCGCACACATCAACGAGATCCGCGAGCCGGGGCGCTCCACCCAGGCGCGGACCCGGACGGTGGATACCGGGATCGCGCCGAGGATGTCGAGCGTCAGGCGCCCGACGCGCAGACCGGTGCCGGCGGAGAGTTCCTCGATGGCCTTGGTCAGCAGCGCCAGCGGCGGGGAACCGTGCTGGATCTGCGGATCCCAGTTGCTGCGTGTCCCGTCGGTCGAGGTGAAGATCGACCACTCGCCCTCGGTGCCCTGACGATGGAACAGGCAGTCGGTCATGCAGCCGGCTCGGCGCGCAGCACGGAGTCGGGGTCGCCGTCGTCGAGCGCTTCGGGCCAGCCCGGGTACGGCGGGGGAGTGCCGCCGAAAGCCGGGCAGAGTGACTGGTGCGCGCACCAGTTGCACAGTCGTGACTGGCTCGGCCGGAAGTCACCGCTCGCACCCGCGGTCTGAATGGCTCGCCATATCGCCATCAGCGTCTTCTCGAACCGCTGCAGTTCGTCGAGGTCGGGGGCGTAG
This sequence comes from Mycobacterium sp. G7A2, assembly GCF_041902445.1. Taxonomy (NCBI): domain Bacteria; kingdom Bacillati; phylum Actinomycetota; class Actinomycetes; order Mycobacteriales; family Mycobacteriaceae; genus Mycobacterium; species Mycobacterium sp. G7A2. The sequence goes on from NZ_CP169251.1 coordinate 2,757,275, forward strand.
TCGAGCACCTGACCGTCGGCGAGATACAGCAGTCGCAGCCGGGTGGCCAGCACGCCGTGCGCACGCAGCAGCGCGACCGCGTAGAACTTCATCTGGAACATGGCCTTGAACTCGGCCAGCGCCCGAGCCTCGGGCGGCGCCTTGCCCGTCTTGTAGTCGACGACCCTCAGCTCGCCCGTCGGGGCGACGTCGATGCGGTCGATGAAGCCGCGCAACAGCGTCCCGTCGGCGAGTTCGACCTCCACCCGTTGTTCACAGCTCTGCGGTTCGAAGCGGGTCGGATCCTCCAGCCGGTAGTAACCCGAAACCAGGGCGCGCGCCTGGTCGAGCATCTCAGCGCGTAGCTCCGCGTCGATGTCCTCGGTCAGCGACGGCTGCTCGGTGACCACCCGCTCCCAGGCCGGCGCCACCAGCGACACTGCCGTCTCGGGGACCCGCTGCGCTGCGGGAAGGGCGTACAACTGCTCCAGCGCGGCGTGCACGATGGAGCCTCGCACCTGCGCCGTCGATGACGGTTCCGGCAGGCGGTCGATCGCCCGGAAGCGGTACAGCAGCGGACACTGCTTGAAATCGGCTGCCCGCGACGGAGACAACGCGGGCCTGCGTACCGGTGGCTCTGCCGGCCGGCGGACCGGCGGTGCCGGTCCCGACGCGCCCTCCTGTTCGGTCGGCTCACTCATGGCATTCACCCTAGAGCCGGGGTCGGACAGATCCGGGTAACCCGGCCGCACCCGTCGGGGCGGCGGCTGGCAGGCTGGTCAGCTGTGCGCAGAACCGGTCCTTTCGCCGTCGGTGACCGCGTGCAACTCACCGACACCAAGGGCCGGCGCTACACGATGCTGCTCAAGCCGGGCGGCGAGTTCCACACGCACCGCGGCATCATCGCCCTCGACGACGTGATCGGGCTGCCCGAGGGCAGCGTCATCCGGGCCACGAACGGCGACCCGTTCCTGGTGCTGCGCCCGCTGCTGGTCGATTACGTGATGTCGATGCCGCGGGGCGCGCAGGTCGTCTATCCGAAAGACGCCGCGCAGATCGTCCACGAGGGTGACATCTTTCCCGGCGCCAGGGTGCTCGAGGCCGGTGCTGGATCCGGCGCCTTGACGTGCTCGTTGCTGCGCGCCGTCGGACCCGGCGGCCAGGTGACGTCCTACGAGGTCCGCGACGACCACGCCGAGCACGCGGTCCGCAACGTCACGACCTTCTTCGGCGAGCAGCCGCCGAACTGGGAACTGGTCACCGCCGACCTCGCCGACTACTCCGGCGGTGAGGTGGATCGCGTGGTGCTGGACATGCTGGCACCGTGGGAGGTGCTCGGGACCGTCGCCGACGCGCTCGTCGCCGGCGGCGTGTTGATGGTGTACGTGGCCACCGTGACCCAGTTGTCGAAGACCGTGGAAGCGCTGCGCGAACAACAGTGCTGGACCGAGCCGCGGGCCTGGGAGAGCATGCAGCGCGGCTGGCACGTGGTCGGCCTCGCGGTGCGCCCGGAGCATTCCATGCGGGGGCACACGGCATTTCTGATCAGTGCCCGCAGGCTGGCGCCCGGCGCAGTGGCGCCGGTTCCCACCCGCAAGAAACGCCCTTCGATCTGACGGTCTGCCGCGTGGCTCAGTCGTCATCCGGACGGCGCAGGCCGCGGCGCACCGACAGCAGCTCGACCTCGGGACGCGCCGCGACCAGGCGCTCGGCGGCATCGAGCACCTCGACCACGTGGGCACGCTCGCCGGAGACAACGGCCATGCCGACCCCGGCACGCCGGTACAGGTCCTGAGCACCCGTCTCGGCGGCGGACACCGTGAAGCGGCGGGTGAGTTCGGCGACGAGTGGTCGCACCACCGAGCGCTTCTCCTTGAGCGAGCGCACATCTCCGAGCAGCAGGTCGAATTCCAGCCAGCCGATCCACATCGGTCAGGGCGTCGGGGTCGGGGACGGCGGCGCAGGCGCCGGTGGTGGCGGTGCCGCGGGCGGACCGGGTGCCGGGTTCGGAGCCGGCGGACCGGGTTCCGGCGGCGGCTGTGGGGTTGGCGGCGGTGCCCCCGGGTCACCGTCCAGTTCCAGCAGCAGGTCGGCGGTCCGCCGGGTCAGCTGCCATGACTCGTCAGCCGGCGCGAACTCCATCGGGAAGGTGAACTCGCCAGTCTGGGGATTGCTGGTTCGAACCACAACCGTGGCCACGACGTTGCCGGGGTCGGCTTGCGACCAGGCCATGTCGCGGACCTCGAAGGTCAGGGGTAACGCACCGTTGTCGCGTAGCGCAGTGGCGAAGCGGTCGAGTCCGGCGGCTTCGTCGGCGGTGCCGTTCTCGATCAGGACGATCTTCTGGTCGCCGGGCAGGGCCGGATCGGCCAGCCGGCCCATCACCTCGGTCAGCGCCGCCGGAGCCGGCAGTGGCGGCCCGCCCCGAGCCGGAGGGGCGGGTGGGGCGAGCCCGACCGACGGGGCGGGCGACGTTTCGACCGTCGCCGTCGTTCCAGCGGATTCGGGATCACCGGACGGCGCGCACCCACCGAGACCGAGCGCCGCCGCAGCTGCGGCGGCGCTCAGGATCGCGACGGTATGACGCACAGCGTCATGCTTCGTTAAGAAGTGACAGAAGTAGAGATCAGCCCACGGCGGAGATGAGTGCCATCGCCGACGACTTGGACAGTTGCCAGCCGGTCGGGCTGGGTCCGGCGATGAACGTCAGCGGCTGGCTGGCGACCTGACCGGCCGGGGAGGCCGCGGTCACGAAGGCCGTGGCGACCGGGCCGTTCTGATCGATGTCGGCGATCGTGAAGGTCAACGGGAAGTAGCCCTTGGCCGCGGCGTTGTTGTAACCGCTGTCGGCCACCCTGGCCTCGATCCGCCCCAGGCCACCCTGGACGTAGCTGGACTTGGCGCCCGAGAACGATCCGGGGCCGGCCAGCGCGCTCAGCGTCGACATCAACGGACCCTGCAACTCGGGAGCCGGCGCCGCGGGCATCGGGGCATCGATGGCAGCCGGGCTGGCCGACGCGATTCCCGACCCCACTGCAATTGAGGTCACACCCACCGCCGCGGCACCCGCCAGCACGGTAGCTGCAGCCCCTGCGGTCAGGCTGTTCACGAGGCTTTTCAGGGTCACGGTTGTCCTTCCGTTCGGACGTTCGATCATCAGAGGTTAACAGTGTTGCTGGTGTGTCGAATTCCTAGACCACACACAAAGTCTGAATCGCCGGTAGCGTTGAAGTTGTTACCGCACCAACTTACGGTGCGGGGGAGGAGCGCAATATGAGTGAGTCCGAGCGTTCTGAAGCCTCTGAAGTCTTTGGGACACCCTCCGATAGCCGTCTGTCCAGCGAAGACGCTGCAGAACTGGAAGAACTGCGCCGGGAAGCGGCGATTCTGCGCGAACAGCTGGAAAGTGCGGTAGGTCCTGCGAGCGGGTTGCGCAGCGCGCGCGACGTGCATCAGCTCGAGGCCCGGATCGACTCGCTCGCCGCCCGCAACGCCAAGCTGATGGACACGCTCAAGGAAGCCCGCCAGCAATTGCTGGCCCTGCGCGAGGAGGTCGACCGGCTCGGCCAGCCGCCCAGCGGCTACGGCGTGCTGTTGTCCGTGCAGGAGGACGACACCGTCGACGTGTTCACCTCCGGGCGCAAGATGCGGCTGACCTGCTCGCCGAACATCGATGCCAAGGAGCTCAAGAAGGGCCAGACGGTTCGCCTCAACGAGGCGTTGACTGTGGTCGAGGCCGGCCACTTCGAATCGGTGGGCGAGATCAGCACACTGCGCGAGATCCTGTCGGACGGGCACCGCGCGCTGGTCGTCGGCCACGCCGACGAAGAACGGATCGTGTGGCTGGCAGAGCCGCTGGTGGCCGCCGAGGACCTGCCCGAGGACGCCGCCGTCGACGGTGACGATCTGACCGACGACCGGCCGCGCAGGCTGCGTCCCGGCGACTCCCTGCTCGTGGACACCAAGGCCGGCTACGCCTTCGAGCGAATCCCGAAGGCCGAGGTCGAGGACCTCGTGCTCGAGGAGGTCCCTGACGTCAGCTACCACGACATCGGTGGCCTCACGCGGCAGATCGAGCAGATCCGCGATGCCGTCGAGCTGCCGTTCCTGCACAAGGAGCTCTACCGGGAGTACTCGCTGCGCCCACCCAAAGGCGTGCTGCTCTACGGCCCACCCGGGTGCGGCAAGACGCTCATCGCCAAGGCGGTCGCCAACTCGCTGGCGAAGAAGATGGCCGAGGTCCGCGGAGACGACGCCCGCGAGGCGAAGTCCTACTTCCTCAACATCAAGGGCCCCGAACTGCTGAACAAGTTCGTCGGCGAGACGGAGCGCCACATCCGGCTGATCTTCCAGCGGGCACGCGAGAAGGCCTCCGAAGGCACCCCTGTCATCGTGTTCTTCGACGAGATGGACTCGATCTTCCGCACCCGCGGCACCGGGGTCAGCTCGGACGTCGAAACGACCGTCGTGCCGCAGCTCCTCAGTGAGATCGACGGCGTGGAAGGGCTGGAGAATGTCATCGTCATCGGCGCCTCCAACCGTGAGGACATGATCGACCCGGCGATCCTGCGGCCCGGCCGCCTGGACGTCAAGATCAAGATCGAACGGCCGGACGCCGAGGCGGCCCAGGACATCTTCAGCAAGTACCTCACCGAGGATCTGCCGGTGCACGCCGACGACCTCTCCGAGTTCTCCGGAGATCGCGGGTCCACGATCAAGGCGATGATCGAGAAGGTCGTCGACCGCATGTACGCGGAGATCGACGACAACCGGTTCCTCGAGGTGACCTACGCCAACGGCGACAAAGAGGTCATGTACTTCAAGGACTTCAACTCCGGCGCGATGATCCAGAACGTCGTGGACCGGGCCAAGAAGTACGCGATCAAGTCGGTGCTGGAAACCGGTCAGCCCGGTCTGCGCATCCAGCACCTGCTCGACTCGATCGTCGACGAATTCGCCGAGAACGAGGACCTGCCCAACACCACCAATCCGGATGACTGGGCACGCATCTCGGGCAAGAAGGGCGAGCGGATCGTCTACATCCGCACCCTGGTGACCGGCAAGAGCAGCAGCGCCAACCGGGCCATCGACACCGAGAGCAACCTGGGGCAGTACCTGTAGGGACGTGCGCGTGCCGGTTGGGTGGTGACATCCGGCCGGCACGTCGTCATGTTGTCGGGTGCACGACGCATCGAGTTCATCTCCCTGACCCCCGCCGGTCGTCGATCAGGCGCACATTCATTGCGCCTATCGGTCCGAGTCAGGGAGTGAACAATGCAGGTCACAAGTGTTGTTGTCAGCGCGGCGACGGTGCTTGTCGCCGCAGCCCTCGCCGTCGCCGCCCCCGCGGCGGCACAGCCGAGCTGGGAGATGCCCGACGTCGAGGGCGAGGTCCTGCAGGATGCGTGGGACACGGTCGTCTCGACAACCGACGGTGCGGTGGTGCCCGAAACCGCGACTGCCGAGGGCCCGCCCTTCGAGCAGTTCAACCTCACCAACTGGGAAGTGTGCTCGCAGTCGCCCGACGAGGGTGACGAGATCTCGGCGGAGTCGCCGCCCGAGTTCGAGGTCATGCGTCCGGGCGCCTGCTGAGCGTCAGCGCACCAACGAGTAGCTGTTCGTGAGGTCGTCCTGCAACACCTGGGCGGCCTCTGTGCTGGTGTCGATGCGCAGTTCCTCGTCGAGGACGCGGGTCCGGTACGACCAACCCTCGGGCAGTCGCAGCCGATCACCGAGACCGGCCAGGTCGTCGAAACCCAGCGTCGGATCGACGACCTGGCTGTAGGTCTGCATGACCCAGCGCCCACCCTCGGCGTCGAGCAGTTCGAAGACCGTGCGGCCGGGGCGGTAGATGAATACCGCATGGCGGTTGACGGTGTTGGGCAGATACGGTCCCGGGTTCATCGACGTCAACGCCACGGTCGCCTGGCGCAGCATGTCGATGCCGCCGAACGTGACCACCTCGCGCCGGCCCGTCATGTCCTTCTCCACGGTGTCCATCAGCCAGTACCGGGGACCGTTGAGCAGGGCGGCGTCCGCACCGTGCTCTCGTGCGAGGGCGTCGGCATCCAGCCGGGACCACAACCCGGCGGGACAGTCGTTGAGGGGGAAGGTGTTGTACACGGTGGCTTCCGGGCCGTTGTCCCCGACCCGGACGAGCAGCACCTCGCCATAGCGCTTTCGCCAGAAATCCTGCACGGTCGGAAATGTAGCCGCCGACGGGTGCCTCTCGCCTCGAAAGGCGTGTCCAGAATGGGAAATTGTTCCCATATCCAGGTTGATCAGGGCTCGCTAGCGTCGAGAGCGTGACGATTTCGCGACCCGTATGGGCGGCGCTCACCCTGACGATTCCCGTCGTCGCCGGCTGCCAGTTCTCCTTCTCGACCGGCGGGCCGGACTACGAGAAGCTCGAAACGACGATGGCCGACGAGCTGAACACCCAATACGAGTCCATCTCTCAACGAGTCTCCGCAGTGCGCTGCCCACGCCCCGACGAGACTCCCAAGACCGGTGACAGCATCACGTGCGTGGCCGATCTGGCCGGCAATGACGTGCGTGTGGAAGCCACGTTCACCAGCGACGACTATGACGTGAACTTCGCCACCATCGACACCGTGTACGACCTGGGTGACACCGCAGACGGCCTCGCCGACGACATCTCGGCCGAGTACGGGTTCGACGTCAGCGTCGAGTGCGGTGACGGCATCAAGATCGTCGAGGTGGGCAGTACCTTCGAATGCGAGGCTGCTGACCGTAGCGGCGACACCCGCCCGGTCGTGGTGACCGCCGGCGGACCCGACGAGAACGACCAGTGGGAGGTCATCGAGTAAGCCGCGACGGGCCGCTGTCGCTGCCGATCTGGGATAGCCTGCCTGCCAATGGCGGGTTTGACATGGCGGCGTGAGCTCGGCGAGCGGCTCGCGCGCGCATGGCGCCGGGCTGAGCACGGCGGCGGCCAGGTCGTCGTCGTGGTCGGTGATCCCGGCATGGGAAAGACGACCATGCTTTCCTGGCTCGCCGAGCACATCGGTACTGCGGCCCGCACGGTGACCTGTCGGGGTGGTGACGCCGCGGCCGCGCTGTCCACCGCCGTCGACATCGCGACCGGCTGGCCGCAGCCGATCCGGGCGCGGATGAGGGCCGGTGACCTCGACCCGATGCACGCCGCCGAAGTGTTGTGCGAGGGATTCGAGACGGCGCACGGCGCTGCACTCCTGGTCGACGACGTCCACGCGGCGGACCCCGCCAGTCGCACCGCACTGAACCTGGCCCTCCGCCGTGCGGTCATGAGCGGGGTGCTGGTGGTGGTCACCGGACGCCGGGTGCCGTCGGTGCACGCTTTCGCCGAGGGCTTCGTGGTCGAGGAACTCGGCGGTCTCGATCCCGCCGATGCGGCGGCGGTGCTCGAATCGACCGGTGTCGAACCGATCGCGCCGGGGGTGGCCTCGCGGCTGATCGACCTTGCCGCCGGGAACCCGCTGGCGTTGGCGCAACTGCCCCACGCGCTGTCGCGCGAACAACTCGCCGGTAAGCAGCCGCTTCCCGACGAAATCCCGCTCCTCGGCGACCTCGCCGCAGCATTCACCCGCTATCTCCCCCCACCGGGCAGCGGCGCACGCGAGCTGCTGGACCGTATCGCCCTGTCGTCCGACGACTCCTGGTCGTGCATCGAGTCGTCCGCACTGGTCGACCCGGAGACAGCGCTCGAAGAGCTCGAGAACCTCGGCCTGGCTGAGCTGTCCCACGGTCGGCTCACGCTGCACCACCCGCTGTTGCGCAGCGCCGTGATCGGAAGCATGACCGAGCATCGACGACGGCAACTACACCTCGAATTCGCCGACTCTGCGGCCCTTTCGGCCGAGGTGAAACTGGCGCATCGGGCTCGAGGGACGGTTGGGCCGGACGAGGATCTGGCCGAATCGCTGGTGCAAGCCGCGGCCCGGATGCGCGCTGGTCGCGGAATCGAATCGGCCGCCCGCATGCTCGACCATGCGGCGCAGATGACTGGAAGTGACGCCCGCCGAGGTCACCTGTTGCTCGAGGCCGCCGAGTTGCTCGGTGCCGCCGGGGACGCCCAGGCCGCCCGGTACCGTCTCGAAGCTGTTCTGGCCGAGGAGCGCTGGGCCGATCTCCACGTTGCCGCCACGCTCACCCTGGCCACGCTGGAAGCCGTCGACGGTGCACCCGCGGCCGCCCAGCAGCGACTCATGGAGTGCGTCGCGGTGGCGGCACCGGATCAGGTCGGCGTGGTGGAGGCCCGCATGGCCATCCCGCTCGGAATGCTCGGATTGGTGCAGCAGATCATCGAATCCGCCGAGGCGGCGGTCGCGCACACCCGGCCCGGCTCGGTCGAGGCCGATGTTGCGCGCGTCGTCCTCGCGCACGCCGCCAGCGCCAGGGATGAGGGCCGCGCCGGAGAGTTCGTCGACTCGCTCGAGCCGCTCGATCTGGTCGCCGCCATCCGCCACGACCCACTGGTCGGTTTGCATGTCGGACGCGCGATGGCCATCGCCGAACGCTATGCCGAAGCGACCACGGCTCTGACCCGGTTGATCGGCTCCCTGCGGGCCGAGGGGGCGCGTGCCTCGCTTGCGATGGCCTATGGGGCACTGGGGGAGAACCACATTCGGGCATCCCGGTTCGACGACGCGTTGGTGTGCCTGGACGAAGCTGTGGCGTTGTGCATGGGAACCGGGCAGCGCGCGTTCGCGCCGTTCTGGCTCGGGTTGCGAGCTCGCGTCGCGGCGGTCCGCGGTGACGACCAGGCCGCGCAGGCCGATCTCGATCTCGGATTCACGATCTCGGATCGGCAGTCGACGTTCGGCGCACGCTACTTCCTGCTGGCCAACGCGGGCTTGACCGCGTTGACCGAACGCCGCGACGACGACGTGATCGCCAAGCTGGGGGAGTGCTGGGCGTTCGAGCAGGCCGGTGGATTACTGGCACCGCAGGTGGCCAGGTGGCACGTGGACCTGGTCGAGGTCTACTCCCGGAGGGGGCGCCACGACGACGCCGTTCCCCTCGTCGAGCACCTGGAGACTGTCGCCGCCGCCTCCGGTGTCAGCCGCTGGACCCGGGCGACTGCCCGACGTGCCCGCGCGCTGCTGTGTGCGGACAGCGAACCGGAACGCGCCGGGTGCCTGCTCGACGAGGCGGTGTCGATCTTCGATCCGGAGATCGACGCCTTCGACCGTTCGCGCGCGCTGATGGACAAGGCGCGCGTCTGCACCGACCCGGCGGCTCGCGACCGTAGCCGTACCGAGGCGCTGTACGGCTTCCGGCGGATCGGTGCGTCGCCGTGGGCCGCCCAGGTGAAGGCCGACGACCGTGCGCCGCTCGACGAACTCACCGACGCCGAACGCCGCATCCTCGACGAGGTCGCCGAGGGCTTGACCAACCAGCAGATCGCGAAGCGGTTGCACCTGAGCGCGAAGACCGTGGCCAATCACCTCTATCGCGCCTATCGCAAGCTCGGTGTGTCGTCGCGTACCGAGGCGGCGCGGCACATGCTGTTGCACGACGGACGCGCGGATCAGTTGCGCTCCAGCGCAAGATAGGCATCCCTGCCCGCCAAGCTCACCGCGACGTCGGCAATCAGCGGGTCGAAGAAGCGCTGCCGGTACAGCGGGTCGACGCTGGTACTGACCGTGAAGTACAGACCCGACAGCACCGCGACGAACAGCGAGGTGTGCACGACCGTCTGGGGGATCGGGATGTTGATCCCGAACCACGTGCCGGCACAGGGCGGTTCGCCGACAGCGCAGGACGGTTCCGCCGACCACAGCACGGTGACCTCGTCGGGGATCGCGATCATGCCGAGCGCAAGGAAGAACGCGAACAGGCCCGCGGTGAACAACACGACCTGGATGGCCTGGGCGACGACCATGACCGCGACGACGTTGAACTGCTCGCCCAACGACAGCGCGGTCCGCGCCGGTGGTGTCGCACAGGCGCTCTGCAGCGGTGTGCCGACCAGCAGCGCGGCCGGGTCGGTGTGTTCGGACCTGTCCCTGCGCAGCTCGGCGACTTCGTCGCGAATTGTGGCGATCATGAACAGCAGGGCCACGATGCTCAGGAAACCGATTGTCTGCCAGAGTCTTTCGCGGCTCATTCGGGCTGACAGCTGCCAGAGCTCGCCGGTGAAGTACACGACGACGGTCAGCATCAGCAGCGGTAGCGCCCGGCTCATCAGAGTACCCAGTGCGCCGAGCTGAACCCAGGCGAACCGAAACGCCCACAACGCGATCGAACCGAAGCCGACGTAGGTCAGCCAGATCGCCACCAGCGACACGGCCAGGAAAACCGGTACTTCGGCCAGCGCGTCCGCCGACCAACCCTCCGACACGATGGGCACCACCAGCACGAACATGCCCATCACCAGCAGTGCGCCGGTGCGTCTGCCGGCTTCGGAAGCGGCGGTCCCGCGCTGGTGCAGCGCGTGCAGCCCTGAGGGGGCGGCGGCCAGCACCGCCGCGATGGCCGCCAAGCGCACCAGATAGCCGACATCCGGTTCGGCGCTGGTCCAGTCGGCGAGCAGCATGGTCAGCACCACCAGTGCTCCGACTCCGGCCACGACCGGCGCCGAACGGGCGATCAACTGCCGCGACCGGACCCGCCGGGTGAGTACCAACGGCAGCCCGCGGTGCAGGAACCACTCGTGCACCGCTGCGGCGTTCGGCGCCGACTCGATCATGTCGCGGTCGCGGTCGCGGTCCGGTAGCGGTCCCGCGCCACCAGGGTCAGCAGCAACTCCTCGACGAGCGGATCGAGATACTGCGCGCGGTACTCCTTGTCGCCGACCGCCCGCGCCGCCAGGTACATGAACGTCAGGGCGGTCAGGAACATCACCATCTGGATCAGGGCCTGCGGAATCGGCAGCGTCATGGTCAGGATCTCGCCGTCGAAGCGGCCCTGCCCGGTCAGTTCGATCAGCAGGTTCGGGCTGATCAGTATCAGCCCGAACACCAGGAAGATCAGCCCGGTCGACAGCGCGACGGTGAGCACTCGCACGAATTGCGACAGTGCCAGCACGAACACGACGTTGATCCGTTCGGCCTTCGACAGTGGTTTACGTCGCGGCCGGTCGGGCAACTGCTCGAACGGCGTGCCCACCAACATCTGCGCATGCTCGGGTCGCTTGGCCTCCGGGGCGAGGATGGGCCTGACCTGACCCATTGTTCCCGACAGCAGGAACGATGCGGCGATCAGGACGAGGAACAGCAGGGCCAGCCACAGCCGGCCCCGCGTCACCGTGGCCGCCATCTTCCAGGCCGGCCCATTGAAGAAGACGAGCATGGTCAGCAACAGGACCGGCAGCGCCCGCACGAACAGGTCGCCGATCGAGGCGAGGTTGGTCAGCATGATGCGCACCGCCCACCCCAACACGGCGCCGACGCCCGACGCGGTGCACAGCAGGATCGCCGCGATGACGATCGCCTCGGTGATCGCGTCCACCAGGACGTGGGGACTGGGTCCGCCGAAGATCGCCCCCAGCGCCGCCAGTGCGAGCGACACCACCACTGTCGCGGCCCTCAACCCGGAGTCGGAGATGCGGGACACCAACCACCCGGCGACCGAGGCCACCGGCACGACGACGACCACGACGGCGAGCACGAACCACTCGGCGCGGGTGGGGCTGCCGTCGATGTCGATGGTGTGCTTGCCGGTCACTGCGACCACGATGATCGAGAACAACATCATCACGCCGAACGCGGCCAGAGCCGGCGCGGAGCGCAGCCAGACCCTCCGGACCAGCACGCCCGGACGCAGCACGTACGGGAGACCGCGCTCGAGGAACCAGCGTTCGGCCGACTCGCGCTGATCGGTGGTGATCATGGTGGGTCAATCTCATCACGGCATCCGGTGCAATGGCGGTATTGACCGGCGTGAGCACAGTGGCCACCTGCCACTGCGTTATGGCCCATGTCTACCCTGGTTGGTATGCAACGGATCATCGGAACGGAGGTCGAGTACGGCATTTCCTCGCCGTCCGACCCGACCGCGAATCCGATCCTGACGTCCACCCAGGCTGTCCTTGCCTATGCGGCGGCGGCCGGGCTCCAGCGGGCCAAGCGGACCCGGTGGGACTACGAGGTCGAATCGCCGCTGCGTGACGCTCGCGGGTTCGACCTCAGCCGCTCCTCTGGACCGCCACCGGTGGTCGACGCCGACGAGGTCGGCGCCGCCAACATGATCCTCACCAACGGTGCCCGGCTCTACGTCGACCATGCGCATCCCGAGTACTCAGCGCCCGAGTGCACCGACCCGATGGATGCGGTGATCTGGGACAAAGCGGGGGAGCGGGTGATGGAGGCGGCCGCACGTCATGTCGCCAGCGTCCCCGGGGCTGCGAAGCTGCAGCTCTACAAGAACAACATCGACAACAAGGGCGCCTCCTACGGGTCGCACGAGAACTACCTGATGAGCCGTCAGACCCCGTTCTCGGCGGTGATCGCCGGGCTGACGCCGTTCCTGGTGTCCCGGCAGGTGGTGACCGGCTCGGGTCGGGTGGGGATCGGGCCGTCAGGTGACGAACCGGGCTTCCAGCTCTCCCAGCGTGCCGACTACATCGAGGTCGAGGTCGGCCTGGAGACCACGCTCAAACGCGGCATCATCAACACCCGCGACGAACCGCACGCCGATGCCGACAAGTACCGGCGGTTGCACGTCATCATCGGTGACGCGAACCTGTCGGAGACGTCGACCTACCTGAAGCTCGGCACCACCTCGCTGGTTCTCGACCTGATCGAGGAGGGGCCGTCGATCGGGGCGGACCTGTCCGATCTGGCGCTGGCTCGGCCGGTGCATGCAGTGCACGTGCTCTCGCGCGACCCGTCGCTGCGCGCCACGGTGGCGCTGGCCGACGGCCGGGAATTGACCGGTCTCGCGCTGCAACGGATCTACCTGGACCGGGTCGCCAAACTTGTCGACAGCCGCGACCCCGATCCCCGGGCCAACCACGTGCTGGAGACGTGGGCACACGTGCTGGACCTGCTCGAGCGGGACCCGATGGAGTGCGCCGATCTACTCGACTGGCCGGCCAAGCTGCGACTTCTCGAGGGTTTCCGGCAGCGGGAGAACCTCGGGTGGTCCGCGCCCCGGCTCCATCTGGTCGACCTGCAGTACTCGGACGTGCGGCTGGACAAGGGCCTGTACAACAGGCTCGTCGCGCGGGGTTCGATGCAGCGACTGGTCACCGAACAGCAGGTCCTCGACGCGGTGGACAACCCGCCGACCGACACCCGCGCCTACTTCCGCGGAGAGTGCCTGCGCCGCTTCGGCGCCGACATCGCCGCGGCCAGCTGGGACTCGGTGATCTTCGACCTGGGCGGGGACTCGCTGGTCCGCATCCCGACGCTGGAGCCGCTGCGGGGCAGCAAGGCCCACGTCGGGGCTCTGCTGGAGTCCGTCGACAGCGCTGTCGAGCTCGTCGAGCAGTTGACGACCTGATCGAGCTATCCCCGGCAATGACGGTGGCGACCGGTAGTGTGGGGTGACCGGCAGGACGACGGCCGGACGCCCGCACTGGGCAGGGAGACATAGCAGGAGGCAGCGATGGCTCAGGAGCAGACCAAGCGTGGCGGTGGAGGCGGCGACGACGACGACCTCTCCGGCAGCACGGGCGCCGGGCAGGAGCGCCGTGAGAAGCTGGCCGAGGACACCGACGACCTGCTGGACGAGATCGATGACGTCCTGGAGGAGAATGCTGAGGACTTTGTGCGTGCATACGTCCAGAAGGGTGGACAGTGACCTGGCCGAATCGTGAACAATCGGCCCCTCTGTCCCCGCTATCCGGAGCTGGATCGGGAATCGGGAATGCCCTACCGCAGGGTTTTTCACACGGCGGCGTGAACCTGTCGTCGTTCTCAGATTTCCTGCGCGCCCAAGCTCCCCACCTGCTGCCGTCGGGTAACCCGGCGTCCGCGGGTGTGCCCACCGACGTCGCGCCGCACGGCACCACGATCGTCGCGCTGAAATACCCGGGTGGTGTGGTGATGGCCGGTGACCGCCGAGCCACCCAGGGCCACATGATCGCCAGCCGGGACGTGCAGAAGGTGTACATCACCGACGACTACACGGTGACCGGCATCGCCGGCACGGCAGCCATCGCGGTGGAGTTCGCGCGCCTGTACGCCGTGGAACTCGAGCACTACGAGAAGCTCGAAGGGGTCGCGCTGACGTTCCCGGGCAAGGTGAACCGGCTGGCCACCATGGTCCGCGGCAACCTCGGCGCCGCGCTGCAGGGCTTCATCGCGCTGCCGCTGCTGGCCGGTTACGACAACGACGACCCCAACCCGGAAGGTGCGGGACGCATCGTGTCCTTCGATGCCGCCGGCGGGTGGAACTTCGAGGAGGAGGGCTACCAATCCGTCGGATCGGGGTCGATCTTCGCGAAGTCCTCGATGAAGAAGCTGTACTCGCAGGTCAGCGACGCCGACTCGGCCCTGCGGGTAGCGATCGAGGCGCTCTACGACGCCGCCGACGACGACTCCGCAACCGGCGGGCCCGACCTGGTGCGCGGCATCTTCCCGACCGCGGTACTGGTCGGCGCCGACGGGGCTTCCGTCGTCGACGAGCAGCAGATCGCCGCCGTGTGCCAGACCATCATCGACAGTCGTTCGCGGGCCGACACGTTCGGCCCTGACGCTCACCGTGCCGCAGACGCGCGAGGAGATTCGTGAGCTTCCCCTATTTCATCTCGCCCGAGCAGGCGATGCGCGAGCGTTCCGAGCTCGCACGCAAAGGCATCGCCCGCGGCCGCAGCGTGATCGCCCTGGCCTACGCCGACGGCGTGTTGTTCGTCGCGGAGAACCCGTCCCGCTCGCTGCAGAAGGTCAGCGAACTGTACGACCGCGTCGGATTCGCCGCCGTGGGTCGTTTCAACGAGTTCAACAATCTACGCAGCGGCGGAATCCGGTTCGCCGACACGCAGGGCTACGCGTATTCGCGGCGCGACGTCACCGGCCGCCAGTTGGCCAACGTGTACGCCCAGACGCTGGGCACGATCTTCACCGAGCAGGCCAAGCCGTACGAGGTGGAGTTGTGTGTGGCCGAGGTCGCTCACTTCGGAGAATCGAAACCACCGGAGCTGTACCGCATCACCTACGACGGATCGATCGCCGACGAGCCGCATTTCGTCGTCATGGGCGGTACCACCGAGCCGATCTCGACCGCGCTCAACGAGACCTATACGGAGAACGCGTCGCTGGGTGACGCGATGGGCATCGCGGTCAACGCGTTGACCGCCGGCGGAAACGGCAGCGAGCCGCGCACTCTGGGCCCGTCCACCCTCGAGGTCGCGATCCTCGATGTGAACCGGCCGCGGCGCGCATTTCGTCGCATCACCGGCTCGGCTCTGGAAGCGCTTCTGCCCGAAGCCGTTCCGGAGACTGACGGCGCCGAGAACTAAGTGCACTGCACCCTTGCTGCCGCCGGGGTGCAGGTGCTGGTCGGTGATCTCGACGACGCGGCCGATCTGTCCCCAGGGCAGCCCTCGAGTTCCGCGGATGGCCAAGACGTAGTCGTAGCGAACTGGCGGTGTGGTCGAGGGCACCGCTTCACCGGCGGCACCCTGGCAATGGCCTTACGTCGCGCGACGTGAACACTCCACACGTCGCGCGAGTTGAACACTCCACGCGATGTGACCACTGCCCCGCAGGGCTCGCGCTGTCGGTGATCGTCGATCGACGGTGTCAGGTCGCGCGGTGACGCTCACAGCATTTCTCCAGGCGTGTCCGTCTTGCGTGCACCGAACGCAGGGTGGATGATGTTGCGCATAACGCATCAGGTTGCGTTATACGCAACATTCTGAACATTCACTGGTGAACCGGAGCGGGTGGCCCATGCCCAAAATCCCCAAAATCGTCGTGATCGGTGCCGGCATCGTCGGCACCTCACTGGCCGATGAGCTCACCGCGCGTGGCTACACCGACGTCACGGTCGTGGACCGTGGACCGATGTTCGCGACAGGGGGATCCACCTCGCATGCGCCCGGCCTCGTGTTCCAGACCAATGCGTCGAAGACCATGACCGCATTCGCGCGCTACACCGTCGAGAAGTTCAACAGCCTCGAGCACCCGGGCGGCTGGGCGTTCAACCAGGTCGGTGGGCTCGAGGTCGCCACGACGCCGGAGCGCTGGGCTGACCTGCACCGCAAGGCCGGCTGGGCGCAGTCCTGGGGCATCGAAGGACGACTGCTCGACCCCGCAGAATGCGTCGCACTGCACCCGTTGATCGACCGTGATCGCATCCTCGGCGGTTTCCACACCCCGCATGACGGGTTGGCCAAGGCACTGCGCGCCGCCGAGGCGCAAGCGCGGCGGGCCGAGGCCCGCGGTGCGACCCTGCGACCGCATACCGAAGTCCTGGGTGTCCTCGAGTCCGGCGGGCGGGTCACCGGTGTCCGCACCGCCGACGGGGTGCTCGACGCCGACATCGTGGTGTGCGCGGCCGGATTCTGGGGAGCGCAGATCGCCCGCCAGGTGGGGCTCGTGCTGCCGCTGGTGCCGATGGCCCATCAGTACGCCCGCACCGGCCAGGTCGCCGACTTGGTGGGCCGGAACTCCGAGTACACCGAGGCGGGGCTGCCGATTCTGCGGCACCAGGATCGGGATCTCTACTTCCGCGAGCATGTCGACCGTCTCGGTATCGGCTCCTACAGTCACAAGCCGATGCCGGTCGACATGTCCACCTTGTTGGCAGACACCGCCGACGAGGCCATGCCGTCGATGCTGCCCTTCACCGAAGAGGACTTCGCGCCGGCCTGGAAGTCCGCGGTCGAACTCCTTCCAACACTGAGTGATTCGAAGATCGAGGAGGCCTTCAACGGCGTCTTCTCCTTTACTCCCGACGGCCATTCGATCATGGGTGAGCACCGCGAACTGAGCGGGTTCTGGGTCGTCGAGGCGGTATGGGTCACCCACTCCGCCGGGGTGGCGAAGGCGGCCGCGGAATGGATCGTCAACGGCACGCCGTCGATCGACGTCCACGAGTGTGACCTCTACCGGTTCGAGGACGTCGCCCGCAGCCCGAAGTTCATTGCGCAGACCAGTTCGCAGGCCTTCGTCGAGGTCTACGACATCATCCATCCGCACCAGCATCGCAGTGCATTGCGCGGACTGCGCACCAGCCCGTTCCACGCCCGCCAGGTCCAGTCGGGAGCGTTCTTCTACGAGGGCGGTGGTTGGGAGCGCCCGGCCTGGTATGACGTGAATGCCGCACTGATGCAACGGCTTGCCGACGAAGGGCTCCATCTTCCCGACCGTGACGAATGGGCCGCGCGATTCTGGTCACCGATCTCGGTCGCCGAGGCGCACTGGACCCGTACCCATGTCGCGATGTACGACATGACGCCGCTGACCCGCTACGAGGTCGCCGGACCGGGTGCACTGACCTTCCTGCAGCAGTTGACCACCAACAACGTGGACAAGAGCACAGGCTCGGTGACCTACACCCTGCTCCTGGACGAACGAGGCGGCATCCGAAGCGATCTCACCGTCGCGCGGCTGGCCCGCGATGTCTTCCAGGTCGGGGCGAACTCGCCGCTGGACTTCGACTGGCTCTGCCGGCACAAGCCGGCCGACGTGGTGCTTCGCGACGTCACCGGCGGTACCTGCTGTGTGGGTGTGTGGGGGCCGGCGGCGCGCGACGTGGTGGCGCCGCTGTGTCCCGACGACCTCTCGAACACGGCGTTGCGCTACTTTCGCGCTGTGCGCACCCACCTCGGTGCCATCCCGGTCACACTGATGCGGGTCTCCTACGTGGGGGAACTGGGTTGGGAGATCTACGCCGGGGCTGAGTACGGCGCGGCGTTGTGGGACCTGCTCGCCGAGGCGGGCCGGGACCACGGAATCATCCCCGCCGGCCGGATCGCCTTCGACAGCCTGCGGATCGAAAAGGGCTACCGCAGCTGGGGCACCGACATGACCGTCGAGCACACTCCTGCCGCGGCGGGTCTCGGGTTCGCGGTGCGGATGGAGAAGGCGGTCGACTTCGTCGGAAGGGCCGCACTGAACCACGCACCGCCTCCCTCATCGATGCTGCGCAGCATCGTTTTCGACGATCCCGACGCCACCGTGCTGGGCAAAGAGCCGGTGTTCGCTGACGGCGCCTGCATCGGGTACGTGACCAGCGCCGGACACTCGCCGATGCTGGGGCGAACCGTCGCCTACGCCTGGCTGCCCGCCGACGTGGGTATCGGCGACGCCGTCACCGTCGACTATCGCGGCGACACGCACTCCGCTGTGGTGTCCAGCGAACCGGTGGTCGACCCGGAAATGGCCCGAATCAAGAGGTAGACGGCGATGAATCAACAGAATTCGGCCTACGACGTCATCGTCATCGGGCTGGGCGGTATGGGAAGCGCCGCCGCGTACCATCTGGCCGCACGCGGTCAACGTGTGCTCGGTCTGGAGCGGTTCACTCCCGCTCACGACAAGGGGTCCAGCCACGGTGGTTCCCGCATCATCCGGCAGTCGTACTTCGAGGATCCGGCATATGTGCCGCTGCTTCTGCGTGCCTATGAGCTGTGGGAGGCGTTGGCCCGAGACAGCGGCCGCGACGTCTACCGGCTGACCGGTGGACTCTTCCTCGGTCCGCCAGACTGTGTCACCGTGGCAGGCAGTCTGCGCGCCAGTCGACAGTGGGGCCTGGCCCACCAGGTGCTCGACGCCCGCGAGATCCGCTCCCGGTTCCCGAATTTCACCCCCAACGACGGCGACGTCGCGCTCTACGAAGCCAAGGCCGGCTTCGCCCGTCCGGAACTGACTGTCGCCGCTCACCTCGCGCTCGCTGAGAATGCGGGGGCCACACTGCAATTCGGTGAGCAGGTGCTCGAGTGGGCCGAAACCGCCGGTGGCGTGACGGTGCGCACCGGCCAGGGCGCCTATACCGCCGGGCAGCTGATGATCTGCCCGGGTGCGTGGGCGCCGCAACTGCTGGCCGACTTCGGGGTGCCGATCACCATCGAGCGTCAGGTGCTCTACTGGCTCGACCCGGTGCGCGGAACGTCCTCGTTCACCGATCACCCGATCTTCATCGACGAAAACGACTCGGGGATGCAGATCTACGGCTTCCCGGCGATCGACGGCCCACGAGGAGGAGTCAAGGTCGCCTTCTTCCGCAAGGGTGTCGAGTGCACGCCCGAGACCATCGACCGCACCGTCTACCCCCACGAGATCGACGAGATGCGCGAGCGGGTCGGACAACTGCTGCCCGACCTGGACGGGCCCTGCCTGCATTCGGCGACATGCATGTACTCCAACACGCCCGACCAGCATTTCGTGATCGCCCGCCACCCCGAGTGCACGCATTTGATCGTGGCATGCGGCTTCTCCGGCCACGGTTTCAAGTTCGTCCCCGTGGTGGGGGAGATCCTCGCGGATCTGGCCATCGACGGCGCCACCGACCACCCGATCTCGTTGTTCGACCCGAGCAGGCTGGTGACGACATGACCATCGCCGAAGAAACACCGCCACAGTCGGCGCTGCTGACCACACTGGGCGGCACCTACTACACCAGCGAGGCGGTGTTCGCGGACGAGCAGACCCGCATCTTCGAGCAGATGTGGGTGTGTGCCGCGCGCGCGGCCGAACTCGACGCCCCCGGCCAGTTCCGCAGGGTCCAGGTCGGACGGGAGAGTGTGCTCCTGGTCCGAGGCCGTGACGGCGTGCTCAGGGCTTTTCTGAACGTGTGCCGACACCGCGGTGCGCAGCTGTGCACCGAGGAGCAGGGACAGGTCAAGCGCACGCTGCGCTGCCCCTACCACGCGTGGACCTACGGGCTGGACGGCAAGCTCGTCGCCGCACCGAACCTCGGCACCCTGACCGACGACGCAGGAGCCCCGATCGATCGCTATCGCTACGGACTGGTTCCCGTGGCGCTGACCGAGTGGCTCGGCTATGCCTGGGTGTGCCTGGCCGAGGAGCCGCCACCGTTCGCCGACGATGTCATCGGTGACGTCACCCACCGGCTCGGCGACCGCCGCGCCATCGACCGCTACGGCATCGCGGAGCTGACCCTGGGCCGGCGTATCACCTATGACGTTGCGGCCAACTGGAAGCTCATTGTCGAGAACTTCATGGAGTGCTACCACTGCTCAGCGATCCACCCAGAGCTCGTCGAGGTCCTCCCCGAGTTCGCCCGGGGAATGGCCGCCCAGTCCTACGTGGGTCGCGGCGCCGAGTTCGGCTCGGGCATCGACGGTTTCACTGTCGACGGTTCGTCGGGGTTCGCGACACTGCCCGGACTGACGCCAGAACAGGACCGCCGCTACTACGCAGTCACGATCCGCCCGACGGTGTTCGTCAACCTGGTGCCCGACCACATCATCTTTCACCGGATGTACCCCCTGGCTGCGGACCGCACCGTCGTGGAATGCGACTGGCTCTACGCTCCCGAGGTACTCCAGGCGGGTCATGACATCTCGCGGTCGGTGGAACTGTTCCACCGGGTCAACGTCCAGGACTTCGACGCGTGCGAGCGCACCCAGCCGGCGATGTCGTCGAAAGCCTACCGGCAGGGCGGAGTGCTGGTTCCCGCCGAGCATCACATCGCCGAGTTCCACCACTGGGTGCTCGCGCGGCTCGCGGGCCCGGCGTAGCGCAGGTCCGCACGTCGGACCCGGCGGGCGTATAGGCTGCGTGGGCAATGCCGAAGCGTCAGGACAACCAGCGCCAGGGCGATGCTCCCGCCGCAGTGCAGTCCGTCGACCGCGCGCTGCAGGTGCTCGACATCCTCGCCGAGTTGGGGAACGCCGGGGTGACGGAGATTGCCGCCGAGCTCGGAGTACACAAATCGACGGTGTCACGGCTGGTCGCAGTGCTCGAAGCGCGCGGTTTCGTCGAGCAGGTGTCCGAACGGGGCAAGTACCGCATCGGCTTCGCGATCACCCGACTGGCCCGCGCCAGCGGTGCGCACCTGAACCTGGTCAAGGTGAGCCAGGACATCTGCGACAGCCTGAGCGTCGACGTCGGCGAGACCGCCAACCTGGCCGTCCTGGACGAGAACCGCATCGTCAACATCGTGGAGGCGATCGGCCCCGCCGAGATCACGTTGCGCACCTGGGTCGGCCAGAGCTGCCCGGCCTACGCAACCTCCAGCGGCAAGGCGCTGCTGTCCGGCCTGGATGCCAGCGAGGTGCAGGCCAGGCTCGACGGCGGTTTCGAGTCGTTCACCGACACCACCGTCACCAGCATCTCTCAGCTGCAGAGCGAACTCGCCTCGGTGCGGGAACGTGGCTGGGCAAGCGTGAGCGAGGAACTCGAGGTCGGTCTCAACGCCGTCGCCGCTCCGGTCCACGACGTCCACTCGCAGGTGGTGGCGGCGCTGAGCGTTTCCGGCCCCACCTATCGGCTGGGCGTGGACCGCTTCGAAGAGGTCGCGAAGCTGACGATCGCCGCGGCCGACGAGATCAGCCGTCGGCTCGGCTGGATCGCACGCGGGTGAGTGGCGAATTCACGACGCGGTTCCGACGTGTGCCCGGTGCAGCGCCGACGAGTCACCGGTGATGACGGCCAGGATCGTGCGCCACGCATCCGAAGGCCGATTCAGCATTCCGCTGTGCGCCGGCCAGCCTGCCACGCGTCCTCCGTCGTCGTAGCTGCCGGTGGTCAACCGCACCACGGACGGCATCTCGTCGGGATCAGCGCCGTGCGGACCGCCGGGGATGCCCTGAACCGCCTCGATGAAATCACCCGGCGCGGTCATGGAGAACCGCAGCACAGCGGGATTGCGGTTGTGCCAGTCCCCGGGATCGTCGACGCCCACCCCGGCTCCGGCGGCGGCCAGAAATAGGGTGCGATCCGACGTCAGACCCTGCGTCTCGGCGGTACCGACGATGGAACCGCCGTAGGAATGGCCGATCACGGTCACCGGCACCCCGTCGCCGACCACCCGGTCCACGTCCTCGCTGAACGCCACCAGCCGTGGCGCCATGTCCAGCGCGTAGCGCGCATCAGCGGCCTCGGTGACGACGTCGAGCGGGTCGCGCACCTGCGGGAACGGGCCGCCCAGATACGTGATGACGGCCGCGTCCCCGCTGGTGGCGGTCACGAAACGGCGTGCGGTGACGGTGTTGGCCGCCGAATCCTCGATGCGGGTGTTCACCCCGGGCACCAGCACCGCGACGCTCCGGGCGGCTGCGAGGTCGCCGTTGAGTTCGACCAGCGACGCGCGGACCGGGTCGAAGGCCAGGATCTGCCGCTCGATGCGGCCGTGCCGTCCCGACGGGTCATCGATCTCGCCGAGCAGACCGCGATACAGCGCCACCCGACGCCGGGAGTCGGCGTCGGCGCCGGTCTCGGTCAGGATTGCCGAGGCGATGTTGATCCGGTTGGCCGCCACTCTCATCGGCCACGGCACCCCGTCGGTGTTGCCCACCTGCAGGGGAAATTCGGCGATCAGACGGTCACGCTGTTGCGGGCTCATCGCGGCGATCTGTTCGGCGATGCGGTCCTGGCTCATGGTGGGCCAGCCCGCCACCGGTCCGGGCCCGACTGCAGCGGGCACCGTGGCAGCCGGAGCGGGGTTGTTGTCGGCGAACGCGTCGGCGATGTCGGCGGCAGCGTCGGCATCGGCGGCGCCGAGTCGCTCGAGGCACTCGCCGATTCGGCGTTCCCATTCCCTGGCGCGGGCCGCCAGCAGCGTCTCCGCCACGGCATCGTCGCCGCCGGCGAGCAGGACCATCAGCGGAGCCGGGCCTGCGGCGATGGTCACCGCGGCGTCATCGGCCACGGCGAATCCCTCGGCCCGGGCTTCCTCGACGCCGGCCAGAACATCCGAGCGTGCCAGGCCCAGCTGTTCGGCACCGTCGCGGGCGGCCACCGCCGCCGACACCAGCGCGCGGGCCAGCGCGGTGATCGTCGAGACGGCGCGTGGCGCGTCCGCCCGGGCCGCATCGGCCGCTGCGCCGCGCCACCAGTCCCGGCTGCGCTCGACATCGGCGCTGAACCGCTCCGCATGCCGGGCCAGCGCGGTGGCCAGCGCGTCCCATCCCTCAGCGAGCTCGCACAAGGCCGCCGGCCGCCACGCCCGCGCTTGCGAGACCGACAGGGGAGTCACCGCACAGGGAATCGACCGGTGTGGGCGCGGTCGGCTTGCTCGAGTGCATCGGCTGACTGCCGGGCCGCCTGGGCCCAGCCGCGCAGTCCCGCCGCCGCTTCGGCGATCCGGTCGCTGAGCGGTTGTCCAGCCACGGCGGCGGCCGCTGCCGAGCCGATCAATCCGTCGCCCAGCGCGGTTGGTCGCAGTTCGGTGACGTCACCGGCCGCCGCAGTGACGCGGTCGGCAAGGCTGCGCAGTTGCTCCAGATCGACCCTGGCGATTTCCCCCATGGCTCATGCTGACAGATCCCGGCGCGCCCCCGATCCGGTTATCCACAGGGTCTTGGGCGTGGTCCGGCCACCACGCCGGTCGGGCAGCAAGTAGTCTCGATGAGGTGCAGCGACGAATCATGGGCATCGAGACAGAGTTCGGTGTCACCTGCACGTTCCACGGCCATCGCCGGCTGAGTCCCGACGAGGTCGCCCGCTACCTGTTCCGGCGGGTGGTGTCGTGGGGACGCAGCAGCAACGTCTTCCTCCGCAACGGTGCGCGCCTGTACCTCGATGTGGGCAGCCACCCCGAATACGCCACCGCCGAGTGCGACAACCTCAGCCAGCTGGTCACCCATGACCGCGCCGGGGAACGGGTGCTCGAAGACCTGTTGATCGACGCCGAACAGCGCTTGGCCGACGAGGGCATCGGCGGCGACATCTACCTGTTCAAGAACAACACCGACTCGGCGGGTAACTCCTACGGCTGCCACGAGAACTACCTGATCGTCCGGGCGGGCGAGTTCTCCCGGATCTCCGACGTCTTGCTGCCGTTCCTGGTGACCCGCCAGTTGATCTGCGGCGCAGGCAAGGTGCTGCAAACCCCCAAGGCGGCGACCTTCTGCCTGTCCCAACGGGCCGAGCACATCTGGGAGGGTGTGTCGAGCGCCACCACCCGCTCGCGCCCCATCATCAACACCCGCGACGAGCCGCACGCCGACGCCGAGAAATACCGCAGGCTGCACGTCATCGTCGGCGACTCCAACATGAGCGAGTCGACCACCATGCTCAAGGTGGGTTCGGCATCGTTGGTGCTGGAGATGATCGAAGCCGGCGTGGCGTTCCGAGACTTCTCACTGGACAACCCGATCCGGGCGATCCGCGAGGTCAGCCACGATCTGACCGGTCGACGCCCGGTGCGGCTGGCCGGCGGCCGACAGGCCAGCGCGCTGGACATCCAGCGCGAGTACTACGCCCGCGCCGTCGAGTATCTGCAGACCCGCGAACCCAACGCGCAGATCAACCAGGTCGTCGACCTGTGGGGACGCCAGCTCGACGCCGTCGAGAGTCAGGACTTCGCCAAGGTCGACACCGAGATCGACTGGGTCATCAAGCGCAAGCTGTTCCAGCGCTACCAGGACCGCTACAACATGGAGCTGTCCGACCCCAAGATCAGCCAGCTCGATTTGGCCTACCACGACATCAAGCGTGGGCGTGGGGTGTTCGACCTGTTGCAGCGCAAAGGATTGGCGGCGCGCATCACCACCGACGAGGAGATCGAGGCCGCGGTGGACACCCCGCCGCAGACCACCCGCGCCAAGCTGCGTGGTGAGTTCATCAGCGCCGCCCAGGAAGCCGGTCGCGACTTCACCGTCGACTGGGTGCACCTCAAGCTCAACGATCAGGCGCAGCGAACGGTCTTGTGCAAGGACCCGTTCCGGTCGGTCGACGAGCGCGTCAAGCGCCTCATCGCCAGCATGTGATCATGCCGGGCGGCGGTGCACCGAAACGGCATAGTCACCGCCGTGAAACGGCTCCCGGTCCCACGTTGCCCATCGGTCGACCAGTTGCAGGCCCGCCGCAACGGTGATCTCGTCGTAGCGATCGAGTGTCAGCCGACCGGTCTGCAGCTGGAATCCGGCGACCAGTAGACCCCCGGGCCGCAGGCGCGCCGCCAGTTGGCCGACGACGTCAGGCTCGGTGCCGCGGTCGAGGAAGATCATCACGTTGCCGGGTAGCGCGACCAGGTCGAAGGCCTCGCTGAGGTGATCGCCGGTGTCGACGAGGTCGGCCTCTACCCAGCGCAGATCGGGTGCCTTGGACCGGGCGGCCGCCAGCATCGCCGGGTCGGCGTCGAGTCCCACCACCGCGAATCCGCGGGCGGCCAGTTCGATGGCGACCCGCCCGGTGCCGCACCCCGCGTCGAGCACGGTCGAGCCGCCCGTCTCGCGCAGCAGCGACTCGATCAGATCGGCTTCACCGTGCACGCCGACACCGCTGGCGGCCAGCCGTTCCCAGCGGGCGTCGTAATCCTGCCCGCGCGGGGCGTCGGAGCTCTGCCACCGGGTTCCCATGGCGCCGATCCTGTCAGGCTCGCCGCGCCGGATCACGGGCGGCTCGCCGCCGTTGTTCTTTGGGCGGCTCGCCGCCGTGAGTTTTGGGCGGCTCGCCGCCGTGAGTTCTTGGCGGCTCGCCGCCGTGCCGTCGGGCGGCACCCCCGCCGCGCCTTAAGCTCTAGGGCGTGGGGATCTCCAAAGTCGAACGGTTGATGAATCTCGTCATCGCGCTGTTGTCGGCGCGCACCTTCATCACCGCCGACCGGATCCGCGAGACCGTGCTCGGATACTCCGGTGACGGAAGCGACGAGGCCTTCTCTCGGATGTTCGAACGCGACAAGAACGAACTGCGTGACCTGGGCATCCCGCTGGAGACCGGGCGGGTGTCCTCGACCGACCCGACGGAGGGCTATCGGATCAACCGCGACGCGTACGCCCTGCCCGCGGTGGATCTGACCGCCGACGAGGCCGCCGCCGTCGCGGTGGCGACCCGGCTGTGGGAATCCCCGGAGCTGATCACCGCGACCCAAGGTGCGTTGTTGAAGCTCCGGGCCGCCGGTGCCGATATCGATTCCGTCGAGGACGACATCGCGATCACCTCCACGGCCGCGCTGCCCGGGCTGCGCGGCTCCGAGGAGGTGCTGGGCATTCTGCTGGCCGCCGTCGACTCCGGTCAGGCGGTGCAGTTTCCGCACCGCGCGGCACGCAGCGAGCCCTATGTGACCCGCACGGTGGAACCCTGGGGTGTGGTCACCGATCGGGGCCGGTGGTACCTCGTCGGACACGACCGGGACCGCGAGGCGGTGCGCACCTTCCGGCTCTCGCGCATCGGCGCGGAAATCACCGCGGTCGGGGCATCCGGCTCGGTGCACCCGCCCGAGGACGTGAACCTGCGCGAACTCGTGGCACGGGTCGTCGGGGACTGGCCGAGCACCGGGGAGGCACGGGTATGGGTGGCCGAGGGCCGCGCGACAGCACTACGCAGACAGGGCACGGTGATCGGGCCCAAAACCCTGGGGGGACGGGCCGGTGACGAGATCACCCTCGACATCGGGATGTTCGACCGGCTGGCCCGCGAGGTGGCCAGCTACGGTGCCGACGCGGTGGCACTGGAGCCTGCGACGCTCCGTGAGGACGTGCTGGCCCGGCTGCGGGCGCACGCCGACACCGATCGCGAGGTCAGCGCATGACGGCAACCTCGGCGCGGCTGGTGCGGCTGCTGAACATGGTGCCCTACTTCCAGGCCAACCCGCGGATCACCTACACCGAGGCGGCCACCGACCTCGGGGTCAGCGTCAAACAGCTCCGCGAAGATCTCAACCAGCTGTGGATGTGCGGGTTGCCCGGTTACGGACCGGGTGACCTGATCGACTTCGAGTTCTCCGGCGACACCATCGAGGTCACCTTCACCGCAGGCATCGACCATCCGCTGCGGCTGACCTCGCCTGAGGCGACCGGGGTGCTGGTGGCCCTGCGTGCGCTGGTCGACGTGCCCGGCATGGTCGATCCTGAGGCCGCGCGCAGCGCGATCGCCAAGATCGAGTCCGCGGCCGGTCGCGCCGGCCACGGCCAGGACGGGGCCGCCGTCGACGAGCCCGCAACGGCGGAGAGCGACGCCGCCGCCGCGGTGCGTACCGCGGTGCGCACCGACCGCGCGCTGGCGCTCGAGTACTACTCCGCCTCTCACGACATGCTGTCCAGCCGAGTCGTCGACCCGATCCGGGTGGTGCTGGTCGGTGATCACAGCTACCTGGAGGCCTGGTGCCGTTCGGCCGAGGGGGTCCGGTTGTTCCGCTTCGACCGGATCGTCGACGCTCGGGTGCTCGAGGAGCCGTCCGTTCCGCCGCCCCCCGCGGTGCAGGAGGGCCCCGACACGTCGCTGTTCGACCCGGACACCGCCGATCCGACGTTGCCAGTGGCCACGCTGCGGGTGGAGCGGTCGGCGTCGTGGATGTTCGACTACTACCCGCTGCGGGTGCTGCGCGAATTCGACGACGGATCCTGCGAGGCCGCGATGACCTACGCCGCCGATCAGTGGATGGCGCGATTCGTTCTCGGCTTCGGTTCAGCGGTGCAGGTGCTCGACCCGCCGCAGCTGGCCGAACGGGTCCGGGAGGCGGCTTCGGCAGCTCTGGACGCCTATCGGGTCGGCGTGCCGGCCTCTGGCGAGTAGACTCGGCGCAGACGTCTGGAGGTAACCAAATTGGGTGGTTTGCAACCCTGGCACTGGGTCATCGTGATCGCCGTGTTCGTGTTGCTGTTCGGTGCCAAGAAGCTCCCGGACGCGGCGCGGTCGCTGGGTAAGTCGATGCGCATCTTCAAGTCCGAGATCAAGGAGATGCAGGCAGATTCCCAGTCGGGCAAGTCGGATCAGCCGACGCAGATCACGTCGGAGCGGGTCTCGGACGCCGGCGACATGTCCGGCGGCGCCGCGCAGGCGTCCACCGAGTCGTCGTCGGACAAGCGCTCAGCCTGACGGGTCGACTCTCACCCCGCGGCCAGTGTGCCCGCGGGGTGAGTTCACGTCTCGTGCGGAGCGCCTGAGCACCATCTAGGCAGCCGTGCAGATACCTGGAGTTTTCAAGAAGATCGACCCGCGGCGGCGCCGGTCCCGGGTCAACCCCGACGGCACCATGTCGCTGGTCGAGCACCTCACCGAACTGCGCGGCCGACTTCTGATCTCGGCGTTCGCTGTCGTCGTGACGACCATTCTGGGCTTCCTGTGGTACAGCCACGGGGTCTTCGGGATGCCGAGCCTCGGCGACTGGCTACGTGGCCCGTACTGCGAACTGCCAGAGTCCGCGCGCGCCGACATCACCTCCGACGGCGCCTGCCGACTGCTCGCCACGTCCCCGTTCGACCAGTTCATGCTGCGGCTGAAGGTCGGTCTGACCGCGGGCATCGTGCTGGCCTGTCCGGTGTGGCTCTACCAGCTGTGGGCGTTCATCACCCCGGGGTTGTACGCCAAGGAGCGGCGGTTCGCGGTCGTCTTCGTCGCTGTCGGCGCCGCCTTGTTCATGGCGGGCGCAGTGCTGGCGTACACGGTGCTGGCTACGGCGCTGGGCTTCTTGCTGACCGTCGGCAGTGACGTGCAGGTCACCGCGCTGTCCGGTGACCAGTATTTCGGCTTCTTGATCAACCTGCTGTTGGTGTTCGGCTTCAGCTTCGAGTTCCCGTTGCTGATCATCATGCTCAACCTCGTGGGGGTGCTGCCCTACGAGCGACTCAAGGCGTGGCGGCGGGGCCTGATCATGGGCCTGTTCGTCTTCGCCGCGTTCTTCACCCCCGGCTCCGACCCGTTCTCCATGCTGGCGCTCGCGCTGGCGCTGACGCTGCTGCTGGAGGTGGCGATCCAGGTCGCGCGGTTCAGCGACAAACGCAAGGCGAAGCGAGCCGCGCTGGCCACGGTGCCCGACGACGAAGCGGCCCCGATCGGCGCGGCGGAGACGATCGAGGCGCCGTCGGCCGTGCCCACACCGTCGCGACTCGCGGTCGATGACTTCGATGATCAAGCAACCTGACGGCGGCGAGGGACCTGTCGATCTCGCCGACTTCACCGCGCAACTGCCGTTCGCGCTGGACCCGTTTCAACGGCGCGCCTGCGAGGCGCTGGCCCAGGGGCACGGGGTGCTGGTGTGCGCGCCGACCGGTGCAGGCAAGACCGTGGTCGGAGAGTTCGCGGTGCATCTGGCGCTGGCCGCCGGACGCAAATGCTTCTACACCACGCCGATCAAGGCGCTGAGCAACCAGAAGCACAGCGATCTGGTGCGCCGCTACGGCGCTCAGCGCATCGGCCTGCTCACCGGAGATCAGGCCATCAACGGAGACGCCGACGTCGTGGTGATGACCACCGAAGTGCTGCGCAATATGCTCTACGCCGATTCCCCGGCGCTGCAAGGGCTTTCCCACGTGGTGATGGACGAGGTGCACTTCCTGGCCGACCGTATGCGCGGCGCGGTGTGGGAGGAGGTCATCCTGCACCTGCCCGACGACGTGCGCCTGGTCAGCCTGTCGGCGACGGTCAGCAACGCCGAGGAGTTCGGCGGCTGGATCCAGACGGTGCGCGGCGACACCACCGTCGTCGTCGACGAACACCGCCCGGTGCCGCTGTGGCAGCACGTGATGGTCGGGCGACGCTTGCTCGATCTGTTCGACTACCGCGCCGCCACCGCGGCGAAGGGTGGGCGTGACCTGCTGGTCGATCCCGAGCTGTTGCGCCACATCGCCCACCGGCGCGAAGCCGAACGGCTGGCCGACTGGCAACCCCGCGGACGTGGGCGACCGGGGCGACCCGGCCTGTACCGGGTGCCGAGCCGTCCCGAGGTGATCGGGGTACTCGACGAGGCCGGTCTGCTGCCGGCCATCACGTTCATCTTCTCGCGGGTGGGCTGCGACGCCGCGGTCAAGCAGTGCCTGCGGTCACCGCTGCGGCTGACCACCGACGACGAGCGCAAACGGATCGCCGAGATCGTCGATCGCCGCACCGCAGACCTCAACGACGCCGACCTGGTGGTGCTCGATTTCCACCAGTGGCGCGAAGGCCTGCTGCGCGGCCTGGCCGCGCACCACGCCGGGATGTTGCCGACGTTCCGCCACACGGTCGAGGAACTGTTCACCGCCGGCCTGGTGAAGGCGGTGTTCGCCACCGAGACGCTGGCGCTGGGCATCAACATGCCTGCCCGCACGGTCGTGCTCGAGAGGCTGGTGAAGTACAACGGCGAACAGCACCTGCCGCTGACACCGGGGGAGTACACCCAGCTGACCGGTCGGGCCGGCCGACGCGGCATCGACGTCGAGGGACACGCGGTCGTGCTGTGGAATCCCAACGACAGCGCCGCCGATCCCGCCGAGGTCGCCGGGCTGGCATCGACACGCACATTCCCGCTGCGCAGCTCCTTCGCCCCCACCTACAACATGACGATCAACCTGGTGAACCAGATGGGCCCCGAGCAGGCCCACGAGCTGTTGGAGCGGTCGTTTGCGCAGTACCAGGCCGATCGGTCGGTGGTGTCGGTGGTTCGCGGGCTGCAGCGTGGCGAGCGCATGCTGGCCGACCTGGGCGCCCAGCTCGGCGGCACCGACTCGGCGATCCTGGATTACGTTCGGCTACGCGCACAGATCACGGCGCGCGAGCGGGCGCAGTCGCGCGCGTCGCGTCTGCAGCGTCGGCAGGCCGCCAACGACGCGCTGACCGCGCTGCGCCGCGGCGACATCATCGCGATCACGCACGGACGGCGGATCGGGGTGGCGGTGGTGCTCGAGCGTGCCCGAGAAGGCGACGACCCCCGCCCGCTGGTGCTGACCGAGCACCGCTGGGCCGGTCGTATCTCGTCGGCGGACTACCCCGGAGGCGGAAAACCGCTGGGCACCATGACACTTCCCAAACGCGTCGAGCACCGCAATCCCAAGGCGCGCCGGGATCTGGCCGCGGCGCTGCGATCGGCTGCGGCCGGTTTGCAACGTCCGTCTTCGCGGCACCGGGGTGGGTCCCCGGCCGAGCCCGACATCGACCCCGAGCTGGCCGCACTGCGCGACCGCATGCGGGCACACCGGGCACACAGCATGCCCGACCGTGAGGACAAAGCGCGCCTCGCCGAACGGTATCTGCGCATCGAGCGGGACAACGAGCAGCTGCGCACCAAGATCGCGGCGGCCACCAACTCACTTGCCAACACCTTCGACCGCATCGTGGTGCTGCTCACCGAGCGCGGCTACATCACCGACAACACCGAAGCTCCCCGCGGCCATGAAGCCCCGGGACAACCGGGGGACCACGGGGCCGCCGAAGTGCCTGACACCGCCGCTGCTTCTCCTGCGGTCACCGACGACGGGCGGCTGCTCGCCCGGATCTACAGCGAGAGCGATCTGCTCGTCGCCGAGTGCTTGCGCGCCGGGGTGTGGGAGGGGCTCGACGCCGCCGAACTGGCCGCCGCGCTGTCGTCGGTGCTCTACGAATCCCGTCGCGACGCCTACAGCGCGCCCGACGGTGCGGACATCCCGACCGGCGCGCTGCGCCGCGCGCTGAACCAGACCAGACGGCTGTGGTCCGAACTGCGCACCGACGAACAACGTCACCGCCTGCCCCAGAGCCGCGAACCCGACGACGGATTCGTCACGGCCGTCTACCGCTGGGCCAGCACCGGCGACCTGGCCGCCACGCTCGCCGCCAGCGACACGGCGGGGAACGGGACATCCATGCCGGCGGGCGATTTCGTGAGATGGTGCCGACAGGTACTGGACTTGGCCGATCAGGTCCGCAACGCGGCGCCCTCGCCCGCGCTGCGGGCCACCGCGAAACGCGCGATCAACGACGTTCGGCGCGGCGTCGTAGCTGTTGACGCCGGGTAGGGTGGGGTGCCGGCAAGCCGTACCGACAGCACATCGCCGGGAGGACCGAGGAGAGACATGAGCGGACCGCAGGGATCTGACCCCACTCAGCCGTGGCAGGGCCAGCAGCCCGAGCAGGGCGCTGACCAGCCGACCGGCGAGGCCGCGAACCAGGGCTGGCAGCCGCCGAGCGGTTCGGAGCAGGCCCCCGGTTCCGACCAGTGGCAGCCGCCGGCCTATACGCCGCAGCAGTACCCGCAGTACCAGCAGCCCCCGGCCTATCCGCCGCAGCAGTACCCCGGCGCCGAGCAGTACGGGCAGCAGCAGCCCGACTACTCGGGCGGTTACCCGCCGCCGGGCCAGTACGGGCAGCCCGGTGCGTACGGCCAGCAGTACGGACAGCCACCGGGATACGGGCAGCAGCCGGGCCAGTACGGCCAGCAACCCGGTCAGTTCGGTCAGCAGCCCGGCCAATACGGGCAGTATCCCGGCGGCGGCTATCCCGCACCCGGATCGGAGGACGGCTCCAAGCGGTCGCTGGCGGTGATCGGCGGTGTGGTCGGCGTTTTCGTCGCGATCGTGGTGGCGGTGGTGCTGGTGCTCGGCTTCTGGACCCCGGGCTTCTTCGTCACCACCAAGCTGGACATCGACTCCGCGGAGACCGGCGTGCAGCAGATCCTGACCGACGAGACCAACGGCTACGGTGCCCAGAACGTCAGTAACGTCAGCTGCAACAACGGCGTGAACCCGACCGTCCGCCAGGGCGACACGTTCACCTGCGAAGTCAGCATCGACGGCACCAAACGTCAGGTCACGGTCACGTTCACCGACAACGACGGCACCTACGAAGTCGGTCGGCCCCGGTAGCGGGTCACCCCGGTAGCGCGTCCAGCGCGCTCTGCAGCCGTCCGATCGACGACGACACGCCGAAGCGTTCGGCGAGTTCGGCGACGTCGGTGGGTCGGCGAGCGGCCAGGGGCAATGCGTCGGAGTCGGTGGAGAACGTCACTTTCGCGTCGGTCGCGACCCGCACCACGGGAGTGGCGTTCTCGATGTAGTCGACCGAGCTCAGCAGCTTGGAGCGGTGCGCCTTCGACAGCGACGATTTCGGATCGGCCGCCGCGGCCATGATCGCGTCGAGTGAACCATGCTGCGCCAGCAGGGTCGCGGCGGTCTTCTCGCCGATGCCCGCCACGCCCGGCAGCCCGTCGGACGGATCGCCGCGCAGCAGTGCCAGCTCGGCGTAGGCGGGCCCGGCGCGGTCGACCGGCACCCCGTAGGTTTCGGCGACCTCCCGGGGACCGTAGGTGATCGCCTTGGCCAGGCCGCGTCCCAGGTAGAGCACCCGTACCGGCACCGGCTCGTCGCGCACCAGCTGCAACAGGTCGCGGTCGCCGCTGACGACCACCACGGGGTCGCGCCGCTCCCGTTCGGCCAGGGTGCCCAGCACGTCGTCGGCCTCGCAGTGCGCGGCGCCGGCGGTGGCGATGCCGAATGCGTCCAGAATCTCGAAGATCATGTCGACCTGCGGGGTCAGCTCGTCGGGCACTTCCTCGGCATCGGGTTCCTCGCCGGTGCTCTCCTGTGCCACGCGGTGCGCCTTGTAGGACGGGATCTTCTCCACTCGCCACTGCGGCCGCCAGTCGTCGTCACGGCACACGACCAACCGGTGCGGGCGTTCGCGGGTGATCAGCGTCGCGACGGCGTCGAGGAAGCCGCGCAGCGCGTTGACGGGCCTGCCGTCGGGAGCGGTGATCGAGGACGGCACACCGAAGTACGAGCGGAACCACATGCTGGCACCGTCGAGCAGCAGCAGAGGACCGGTGGTCGAAGTCATGGTGTCATCCTGCCGCAGGGGGAAACGTAACCTGGAAGGCATGACGACGAGCCGCTTCAGCAGCGACGTGTACGCACAACGGCTGGCCGCCGCGGCCCGCGCGACCGCCGAGGCAGGCTTGGCCGGCCTGGTCATCACCCCCGGTTACGACCTGCGCTATCTGGTCGGCTCACGGGCCCAGACGTTCGAGCGGCTCACTGCCCTCGTCGTGCCGGCGGCCGGCGATCCGACGATGATCGTTCCCCGGTTGGAGCTTGCCGCGATGAAGGAGTCGGCGGTCGGTGAGCTGGGAATCGCGCTGCGCGACTGGGTCGACGGCGACGACCCCTATGCGTTGGTGGCGGCGGCGCTGGGTGGAAACACTGGGAAGTCTGCGCCGCTCGCGGTCGCTGGGAAGTCTGCGCCGCTCGCGGTCGCTGGGGAGTCTGCGCCGCTCGCGGTCGCGGTCACCGACTCGATGCCCGCGCTGCATCTGCTGCCGATGGCCGACACGCTCGGCGTGGTCCCCGTGCTGGCCACCGATGTGCTGCGCACGCTGCGGATGATCAAGGACGCCGCCGAGGTCGAGGCGCTGCGCAAGGCCGGTGAGGCGATCGACCGTGTCCATGCCCGGGTGCCGCAGTTCCTGGTGCCTGGGCGCACCGAAGCCGACGTCGCCGCGGACATTGCTGAAGCCATTGTCGCCGAAGGGCATTCAGAGGTCGCCTTCATCATCGTCGGATCCGGGCCACACGGCGCCGACCCGCACCACGAGTGCTCGGACCGCGAATTGCGCTCCGGTGACATCGTGGTCGTCGACATCGGCGGTCCCTACGAGCCGGGCTACAACTCCGACTCGACCCGCACCTACAGCATCGGCGAACCGGGCCCCGACATCGCCCGCCGCTACGCGGTGCTGCAGCGGGCGCAGCGCGCCGCGGTCGAGGCGGTGCGGCCCGGTGTGACCGCCGAGCAGATCGACGCCGCCGCGCGCGATGTCCTGGCCGCCGAGGGGCTCGCGGAGGCGTTCGTCCACCGCACCGGGCACGGCATCGGCCTGTCGGTCCACGAGGAGCCCTACATCGTGGCCGGCAACCGACTGGAACTACAGGAGGGCATGGCGTTCTCGGTGGAGCCGGGAATCTACTTTCCGGGCGAGTGGGGCGCACGCATCGAGGACATCGTCATCGTCACCGCCGACGGAGCAGAGTCGGTGAACAACCGGCCGCACGAACTGGTGGTCGTGCCGGCTTCCTGAGCGCGGCTCAGTCCTCGCCGCGGTCGAGCAGGCTCGACGAACCCAGCACCCGCTCGACCCGCACCTCGATCACCACCCGCTTGGGGTTGGGTCGCGGCGTGCGGTAGCGCTGCGCGTAGCGCAACTCGGCATCGCGGACGGCGTCGATGTCGGGGTTCACCGTCGCCTTGCCCTCCAGGGAAAGCCAGCGCGCGCCGTCGACCTGGCTGAGGACGGCCACCCCGCGCTGGTCTGCGTTGACAGCCTTCTGCGAGCCGCCGGTGGTGATGACACGCGCGATGTGGGTTTTGGGATCGAAGGTGAAGCCGACTGCGACCACGTGCGGCGACTGGTCCGACCGCAAGGTGGTCAGCATCGCCAGATGCCGCTCGGTGAGGAATGCGAGCGCGTCGTTGGTGAGCCGTGTCGTTGCCTTCGCCATCGGGTCCACGCTAGCGCAGGTGATAATCGCTGCCATGACAGACACGGCGGACGAGTCGAGCGCCCGACGCGAGGTGGTCGTGATTTTCGGTGGACGCAGCGAGATCGGCATCGAGGTCGCCCGGCGGCTCGCGTCCGGTGCGACCGTGGTGCTGGCCGCGCGCCGCCCCGAGGATCTCGCGGCCGAGCGTGGCATCGTCGAGCAGGCCGGCGCCGCGGCGGTGCATCTGGTGGCCTTCGACGCCGACGACCTCAGCGCCCATCCCGGTGTGGTCGACAGCATCGTCGCCGAGCACGGGCCGATCACCACCGCGGTTGTCGCATTCGGCATCCTCGGTGATCAAGCCCTCGCCGAGAAGGACGCGGCCCATGCCGCAGCGATCGCCCACACCGACTACGTGGCGCAGGTCAGCCTGCTGACCGTGCTGGCCGATGCCATGCGTGCTGCACGCGCCGGGCAGATCGTGGCGTTCTCGTCGATCGCGGGAGTGCGGGTACGCCGAGCCAACTACGTCTACGGTTCGGCCAAAGCGGGCCTGGACGGTTTCTGCAGCGGCCTGTCGGACGCGCTGCACGGCAGCGGGGTCCGGCTTCTGCTCGTGCGGCCCGGCTTCGTCGTGGGCCGGATGACGCAGGGGATGGCGCCGGCGCCGTTGTCGAGCACCCCGGCGCAGGTGGCCGAGGCCACGGTGTCGGCACTGCAGAAACGACGCTCGACGGTGTGGGTGCCCCACTCGCTGGCGGTGTTGGCGCTGGGTTTCCGGATGATGCCGAGGTCGATGTGGCGCAGGTTGAGACGATGATCGTCGTCGTCGGGATCGGCGCCGACGGCATGGCCGGGCTGGCGCCGGCCGCGCGCGCCGAGTTGGCCCGCGCCACCGTTGTGCACGGGTCGCCCCGCCAACTCGAGTTGCTCGACGACACCGTCTCGGCGCCGCGACGTCCGTGGCCGTCGCCGATGCTGCCCGCGCTGCGCACTCTGCTCGACGACGCCGACGGTGACGTCCACGTGGTTGCCAGCGGCGATCCGCTGATGCACGGGGTCGGAGGATCGCTGATCCGCCTGTACGGTCCGGACCGGGTCATGGTGCTGCCGCATGTTTCGTCGGTCACGCTCGCCTGTTCGCGGGTCGGCTGGCCGGTGCAGGACACCGAGATCATCAGTCTGGTGACCGCGCCAACCCATACCGCGGTGCGCCGCGGCGGGCGGGCCGTCGTGTTGTCGCGCGACGCGTCGACACCGGCCGAGTTGGCACGGCTGCTCGCCGACACCGGGCGGGGCGATTCCGAGTTGACCGTTCTCGAACAGCTCGGCGGACCAAAGGAACTGCGTCGCTCGTCCACCGCGCGCGAGTGGGCGGCCCGGCCGCCCGGTGGCGTCGACGACCTCAACGTGATGGCGGTGCGCTACCTGCCCGACGCGCGCCGGTTCGCGGCTCTGCCCGACGACGCGTTCGCCCACGACGGCCAGATCACCAAGCAGATGATGCGGGCCACGACCCTCGCTGCGCTGGCACCCCGGCCCGGTGAGCTGTTGTGGGACGTCGGGGCGGGGTCGGGCAGCGTGTCGGTCGAGTGGTGTCTGGCCGGACCGGGTTGCCGGGCTCTGGCATTCGAACGTGACGAGGCGCGTCGCACCCGGATCGCCCGCAACGCCACGGCATTCGGGGTTGCTGTCGAGGCGACTTCCGCCGCCCCCGAGGCCTTCGAGTCCCATCGGTCGCCGGACGCGGTCTTCGTCGGCGGCGGCGTGAGCCTGCCCGGTCTCATCGACGCCTGCTGGGATCGGTTGGGGCCGGGGGGCCGACTAGTCGCCAATGCCGTCACCGCTGAATCAGAAGCGGTTCTGGTGCAACAGTATTCGCGGCTGGGCGGCGAACTGCGCCGCTACCAGCACTACCGCGGGGAACCGGTGGGGTCGTTCACCGGGTGGCGGCCGGCCATGCCGGTGACGCAGTGGGCGGCGGTCAAGCCCGATACGACCTGACGAGTTCGATCGCGTCGAGTTCGCGGATCGCCCGGCAGCCCCGGTGCAGCATCGTCAGGATCATCTCGTCGCCGCGTTCGGTCGACGCCGCGAACGCATAGCCCAGCGTGGTCAACAGCGGCGCCTGCAGCACGCCGAGACGATAGTCCTGCCAACAGGTCTGCAGATCGTAGTCGGGCACCCCGTAGCCGACCAGTGCGCGGTGATAACGCTCGACGAGGTCTCGTTCCAGTCCGGCGCGGTCGTCTGGTGGCAGGCTGGTGGCGGCGAAGTAGGCCAGATCGCGGGCGGGCAGGCCCAATCCGATGGTCTGCCAGTCCACGACGGTGACGCGGGTGCGTTGTGGGTCGAACAGCAGGTTGTCCAAGCGGTAGTCGCCGTGCATCAGCGAGAAGCGCTCCGGTTCTGCCATCAGCCACGGGGTCACCAGTCCCATCGCGGTGGTCAACGTGAGGCGGTCGTCGTCGCTGACCCTGCCGCCCAGTTTGTCCAGGGTGATGTCGGCGGCCATCACCGCCACATCACCGAGGCCCTTGGCCGCCTCGGCATCGCCCGGTTTGGGCATCACGATCGACGGCAGATCGAACCAGCGCCGATCACCCCAACTCGGTCCGTGCAGTCCGGCCAGCGCCTCCACGGCGAGCGCGGCCTCATCGGTCGTACACCCGGCGATCTGGTCTCCTTGCACCGCCGGGGCCATGTCGGCCATCAGCAGCACGAAATCTGCTCCGTCGGAGGAGATCTCGCTGTGGAAGCAGCCGGGCACCGGAACGGCCACCTGGGTGGTGACGGTCGAGTAGAACTCGACCTCGGAGAGATAGCCCAGTGCCACGCGTTCACGTACGGCGTCGTCCTGGGCGGGCAGCTTGACCGCGAACGTGGCCGGCGCGTCGCCGGGGTCGCCGGCATAGGTCGCCGCGACGCGGTAGGTCGCGCCCGTCTGTCCGGTGCCGATGGCGGTCACCTCCACGCTCGTCACGGAGGTGCCCAGCACCCCGCCCAGCCAGTCGGCCGTGAGGTCTTCGGGTTTGCGGGGGATCGTCATGATGGCGCCTTTCGCTGTCCGATGACGTGGCCGTAGAGGGTGCCCAGCCAGAGCGCTTCCGCACCGTCGACGAGCTGGTCCCGGGTCAGCCGCCCGCCGATGGTGTAGCGCTCGAGCAGGCGGTCGTTGAATTCCAGCAGCAGCACGGCCAGCACATCGGTCGGCGGACCGTCCGCAGCGCGCCCCTCGGCCCGCTCGGCGGCGATCATCGCGGACAGTTCGGGGATGAACGAGTCACGGGCGTCGTCCCAGACGCGGCGGATCGCCGGGTTGGTCGCGCGGGCCTCGAGCATCGCCTCGAGCAGGTAACGATGTTGGTCGACGGTGTCGAGCAGCGCGTCGAGCATGGCTCGGATCCGCTCTCTGGGCGGGCGGGTGGTGGCGGTCAGGATGCTGCTGGCCAGGAACCCGTCGTCGTACATGGGTTCCAGCAGCGCGGCGACAGCGGCCGCCTTGTTCTCGAAGTAGAAGTAGAACGCCGAGCGGGTCACCCCTGCGCGCCGCGTGACGTCGGCGATGTTGATGCCGTCGAATCCCTCTTCACGCAGGTGATGGTCGAGTGACTCCAGGATGGCGTTGCGGCGCAGGTCGCTCTTCTGCGGCTGGCGGCGGTCGGTCGCCGACCGGACCGGTAGTCCTCGCTGCACGCAGCGCCTTCCGTTCGAGAGCCCGTGACGCGCGACAGTAACGCGGATTTCTGACGAGTGTCAACGATGGACGACGTCTGTCAGTGCGGTTGGCGGCGCGGGGTCATTCGACGTCGGTGGCGATCGCGTTGACCGCCGCGGCCGCCATCGCGCTGCCGCCGCGCCGGCCCGTGACCATCAGGTACGACAGTCCGCGGGGGTTGTCGATCAGTTCCTGCTTGGACTGCGCAGAGCCGACGAACCCGACCGGGCCACCCAACACGGCCGCCGGGACCGGCGCGCCGTCGTCGAGGAGTTCGAGCAGGCGGAACAGTGCGGTCGGCGCATTGCCGATGGCCACCACGGCGTCACCCATCCGGTCGGCCCACAGGTCGACGGCGGCCGCCGACCGGGTGGTGCCCAACTGGGCGGCCATCTCGGGTGCGCGCGAATCGGCCACCAGCGACACCACCTCGTTGTCGGCGGGCAGCCGCGAGCGGGTGATCCCGGCCGCCACCATCGACGAATCGCACAGGATCGGCGCGCCGGCGGCAAGGGCCGCATGGGTGCGGGTCACCACGTCCGGGGTGAACACGACATGGTCGGCGACGTCGACCTGTCCGCAGGTGTGGATCAGCCGCACGACCACCCGCGAGACATCGTCCGGGAAGCGGGCCAGATCGGCTTCGGCCCTGATTGTCGCGAACGACTGCCGGTAGATCTCGGCCGCGTCACGGATGTAGTCGAGCACCCGCTCACCCTACGGGTGGGCATCCCGCACCCGGTAGCCGTCTCCGGTCGCGACGAGCACCTGACCTTCAGCGGGGCTACCGCAGGCACGGTCACATCCGACGAAGTGCCGGTGCGTCTCGGCCGCGGGGGATGCCGCCAGTGCGGCGGCGGCGTCGGCGCGCACGTCGGCGGCCGAGTGCGCGCACCCGGGGCTGCCTGTGCATGCCGAGACCGCCAGCCACGGCGAGTTCTCGTCGAACACCAGGCCGAGCGGGGCGAGCACGCGAAGGGCGACGTCGGCGGTGTCCTCGTCGAGGTCGAACAACAACACCGAACGCCAGGGTGTGACGACCATCGGCGCGGTGACCGCAGCGAGGTAGCGGGCCACCTCGGCGTCGAGCACGCCGAGCGGAACCGCCGCGCCCAGGGTTGTCCGGCCATCGGCCTGGGGGAGCCAGCCCACCGGCGGCCGGGTGGTCACCGGCCACGTGGCACCGGCGGCGCTCGACGGCGCACACCCGTCGAGCAGGACCTCCGGATCGGCGAGTTCGGCGACCCGCCAACATTTTCCGCGCACATCGAGGAAGCGGTGGGCGACGGCGAGCAGGGTGTCGACCGCGTCGTCGGTGTCGATGCGCACACCGGTGTCGCGACCGGCGAGAAGAAGCGCCGCGCGCCGCTCGTCGACGAGGTGCACGCCCGCATCGGCGCTCAGCCCGGAGACGTCACCGCGGCCGTCGTCGATGCTGAACAGGAAACGGCCGGGCAGGTCGACGATCCGGTCGTCACGCAGCACCGCGGCGTCCAACGCCGCCGTCACCGCGCGGACGTCGGCGACACCGCCGAGGCGGCCCGACAGTGGCGACGCGACGATGTTGCGCACCCGCTCGTGCCGCGCTGACGGCAACAGCCCTGCCGCGCGCAGCCTGTCGGCGACGGCTGCGGCGTCGCTGACGGCGCGGATCTGGATGTTGCCCCGCGAGGTCAGTTCCAGGCCAGGTGCTCCGAACTCCTTCGCCGCGAGCGCGACGGCCTCCAGCTGGGCGGCGTCGATCAACCCTCCGGGCAGCCGAATCCGGACGAGCTGCCCGTCGGCGGCCGAGTGGGTCTGGAGAGCGCCGGGACAGGCGTCGTTCTCGCGTTGCCGCACCATCTGACCACGGTACCCAGCGCGGATCAGTGATCTCGGTCACATCGGGGCTGCGCTGCTCCGTCCAGCACAAAGGCGTCAATCGCGCCGATCCCAGCGGTACGGTCCGCTTACTGAACCCGTGTTGAACAACGGGAACGACGAAGGGAACGGCGATGTTCGCACTCCTCATGTTCGCGGCGGTCATCCTTCTGCTCGCGGCGCTGATCGGAAACCCGTATCAGCAGACCTGGTACAGCCGCTGGAATCCGCGCCGCTGAGCCTGCCGCGCGGACGTCTGCGCGGCCGCCGCCGGCGCGTGTGCGGTACGAATGGGGGGTGACCGTGCCTTCTGCCGCCGCGCCGACCCCTACCGTCTTGCTGCTGTCGACGTCCGACACGGATCTCATCACCGCCCGCGCGAGCGCCGCCGGATACCGCTGGGCCAACCCGTCCCGTCTCGTCGAGGGCGAGCTGGCGGAGTTGCTGGAGTCCGCCGACGTCGTCGTGGTCCGGATCCTCGGGGGCTACCGGGCATGGGAAGACGGCATCGACGCGGTGGCGGCCAGCGGCGTGCCCGCCGTCGTGGTCAGCGGGGAGCAGGCGCCCGACGCTGAGCTGATGAAGCACTCGACGGTGCCGGCCGGAGTGGCGCTGCAAGCCCACGTCTACCTCGCCCAAGGCGGTGTGGCGAACCTGAAGAACCTGTACGCCTTCCTCTCCGACACCCTGCTGATGACCGGAT
This sequence comes from Mycobacterium sp. G7A2, assembly GCF_041902445.1. Taxonomy (NCBI): domain Bacteria; kingdom Bacillati; phylum Actinomycetota; class Actinomycetes; order Mycobacteriales; family Mycobacteriaceae; genus Mycobacterium; species Mycobacterium sp. G7A2. Next base: position 2,798,705 of record NZ_CP169251.1, read on the forward strand.
TCGGCTTCGCCGAACCGCAGAGCACCCCGCGCTGGGGTTTGCTGGAGCGCACCGGCGCCCGGCGCGACGGCCCCACCGTCGCAGTGTTGTACTACCGGGCCCAGCACCTGGCCGGAAACACCGGCTACATCGAAGCGTTGTGCGAGGCGATCGAGAACGCCGGCGGTAATCCGTTGCCGGTGTTCTGCGCGTCCCTGCGCACCGCCGACGAGGACCTGATCGAACTGTTGGGTTCTGCCGACGCGATGATCACCACCGTGCTGGCCGCCGGCGGCGCCACCCCGGCGGCGGTGGGCGCCGGTGGCACCGACGACGCGTGGAACGTGGCACACCTCGCCGCGCTGGACATGCCGATCCTGCAGGGGTTGTGCCTGACCAGCTCGCGCGCCCAGTGGGACGACAATGACGACGGGCTCTCGCCCCTCGACGTCGCCACCCAGGTCGCGGTCCCCGAGTTCGACGGGCGCCTCATCACGGTTCCGTTCTCGTTCAAGGAGATCGACGACGAGGGACTCATTTCCTACGTCGCCGACCCCGAACGCTGCGCCCGGGTCGCCGGCCTGGCGGTGCGGCACGCCCGGCTCCGCTCGGTGCCCACGTCCGAGAAACGCGTCGGCGTCGTGTTCTCGGCGTACCCCACCAAGCACTCCCGCATCGGAAACGCGGTCGGGCTGGACACCCCGGCCAGCGCGATCGCGCTGCTGCGGGCCATGCGCGAGCACGGCTATGACGTCGGGGACGAGTCCGGCCTCGAAGCAGGCGACTCCGGTACGACTGTCACCTCCGGCGACCTGAGCACGATTCTCGCCTCCGGCGATGGTGACGCGCTGATGCACGCCCTGATCGAGCGCGGCGGGCAGGACCCTGAATGGCTCACCGAAGGTCAGCTGGCCGGAAATCCGATCCGCGTGTCGGCGCGGGATTACCGGGCCTGGTTCGCCACGCTGCCCAGCGCCATCGCCGACGCCGTCGTCGAACACTGGGGGCCGCCGCCCGGTGACCTGTACGTGGACCGTAGCGCCGACCCGGACGGTGAGATCGTCATCGCCGCGATGCGGTCGGGCAACGTCGTGCTGATGGTGCAGCCGCCGCGCGGATTCGGCGAGAACCCGGTCGCCATCTACCACGACCCCGATCTGCCGCCCAGCCACCACTACCTGGCCGCCTACCGCTGGCTCGCCGGCGAGTTCGACGGCTCGTTCGGTGCGGACGCGCTGGTGCATCTGGGTAAACACGGCAACCTGGAATGGCTGCCGGGAAAGACGCTGGGAATGTCAGCGGCCTGCGGAACCGACGCAGCGCTCGGTGACCTGCCGCTGATCTACCCGTTCCTGGTCAACGACCCCGGCGAGGGCACCCAGGCCAAGCGGCGTGCCCACGCCACGCTGATCGATCACCTCATCCCGCCGATGGCGCGTGCCGAGACCTACGGCGACATCGCCCGGCTGGAGCAGTTGCTCGACGAGCACGCCAACATCTCGGCGCTCGATCCGGGCAAGCTGCCCGCGATCCGACAGCAGATCTGGACGTTGATGCGGGCCGCCAAGATGGACCACGATCTGGGTCTCGAGGACCGCCCCGACGAGGATTCCTTCGACGACATGCTCCTGCACGTCGACGGGTGGCTGTGCGAGATCAAGGATGTCCAGATCCGCGACGGCTTGCACATTCTCGGGTCGGCGCCCGCTGGGGAGAGCGAGCTGGACCTGGTGCTGGCGATTCTGCGCGCCCGCCAGCTCTTCGGCGGTGAACAGACGGTACCGGGTTTGCGGCAGGCGCTGGGTCTGCGTGAGGACGGCCACGACGACCGCGCCGCTGTCGATACCGCCGAACACCAGGCGCGCGAACTCGTTGCGGCACTCCAGAACAACGGTTGGGACGCCGGCATCGTCGATGCACTGACCGACAACGCCGACGTGGCCGCGATCCTGCAATTCGCAGCCGGCGAGGTCGTGCCCCGGCTGGCGGGCACTGCCGATGAGATCGACCAGGTCCTGCGGGCTCTGGACGGTCGGTTCATCCCCGCCGGGCCGTCCGGTTCCCCGCTGCGCGGCCTGGTCAACGTGCTGCCGACCGGGCGCAACTTCTACTCGGTGGATCCCAAAGCGGTGCCGTCCCGACTGGCCTGGGAAACCGGGCAGGCGATGGCGGATTCGCTGTTGCAGCGTTACCGCGACGACCACGGCCGCTGGCCGCAGTCGGTCGGGTTGTCGGTCTGGGGCACCTCGGCGATGCGCACTGCCGGTGACGACATCGCCGAAGTCTTTGCGCTGCTGGGTGTCCGGCCGATCTGGGACGATGCGTCGCGCCGTGTGGTCGACCTCGAACCGATGACGCCGGCCGAGCTCGGCCGGCCACGCATCGACGTCACCGTCCGGATCTCGGGCTTTTTCCGGGATGCCTTCCCGCACGTCGTCGCGATGCTCGATGACGCGGTGCGTCTCGTCGCCGACCTCGACGAGCCGGCCGAAGACAACTTCGTGCGCGCTCACGCGCAGGCGGATCTGTCCGAGCACGGCGACCAACGGCGAGCCACGACAAGGATTTTCGGTTCCAAGCCGGGGACGTACGGGGCGGGACTGCTGCAACTGATCGACAGCAGGAACTGGCGTGACGATGCCGACCTGGCCGAGGTGTACACGGCCTGGGGCGGATTCGCCTATGGCCGCGGACTCGACGGGTGCGCCGCCACCGACGACATGAACCGCGCCTACCGGCGCATCGCGGTGGCGGCGAAGAACACCGACACCCGCGAGCACGACATCGCCGATTCCGACGACTACTTCCAGTACCACGGCGGCATGGTCGCCACCGTGCGGGCGTTGACCGGTAAGGCCCCGGCGGCGTACATCGGCGACAACACCCGGCCTGAGTCGGTACGCACCCGCACCCTTTCGGAGGAGACCACCCGGGTGTTCCGGGCGCGGGTGGTCAATCCGCGCTGGATGACCGCGATGCGCCGGCACGGTTACAAGGGCGCCTTCGAGATGGCGGCCACCGTCGACTATCTGTTCGGCTACGACGCCACTGCCGGCGTGATGGCCGACTGGATGTACGAACAGCTGTCGGCGAGCTACGTCCTCGACGAGGAGAACCGCAAGTTCCTCTCCGAGTCCAACCCGTGGGCGCTGCATGGCATGGCCGAGAGGTTGCTCGAAGCCGCCGGTCGCGGGATGTGGGCGGCGCCGGAACAAGCCACGCTGGACGGCCTGCGCCAGGTCATGCTCGAGACCGAGGGCGATCTGGAGGGCTGAGCCACCGGTTTTGTCGGCGGGGTCATCGCCGGCGTCGAACGGACGAGCCCATCCTCGCCCGGAACCCGCTCAACGATTCTTGTCGGCGGCGGGGTGTAGCGTCGGTCTCGTGTTCGAAAGTGTGTTCGATGTCGATGCGGTCGCGTCGGAGGCTGAGCTGCGCGCGATCGTGGAGCGCTGCGAGCACCTGAAATCCGCGGCGGCCGCCGCGCAGGCCCGCGCGACCGCGTTGTGGGCGGCCAAACGCGAGGCGGCCGAGAAGGCGGCCGGGATCCCGGCCGCGCGGCGGGGGCAGGGCCTGGCCAGCGAGGTCGCCCTGGCGCGCCGCGATGCCCCGGTATGCGGGGCCCGTCACCTCGGGTTCGCGCGGGCCCTGGCCCACGAGATGCCCCACACCCTGGCCGCGCTGCAGGCCGGGGCGCTCTCGGAGTGGCGGGCCACCCTGATCGTGCGCGAGTCGGCCTGTTTGAGTGTCGAGCACCGCGCTGAGTTGGACGCCGAGTTGTGCGCCGACCTGACCCGGCTGACCGGTGGGGAAATCAGCGTGTGGCCGCCGAAGCCGCGACGATCGCCGCCCGGTTGGATGCCGCCGCGGTCGTGGGGCGGGCCCGCAAGGCTCCGGCGGATCGGGCGGTGTGGACCCGCCCGGCCCCTGATGCGATGGTCTATGTCACCGCGCTGCTGCCGGTGGCCCAGGGCGTCGGGGTGTATGCCGCGTTGAAACGCCAGGCCGACGTGAGTTGTGATGGGCGTTCGCGCGGGCAGGTGATGGCCGACACCCTCTACGAACGCATCACCGGCGACTCCGCGGCCGCGCCGGTGTCGGTGGCGCTGAACCTGGTCATGGCCGATACCACCCTGTTCGGCGCCGACACCAGCCCCGCCTGGGTGCAGGGCTACGGGCCGATACCCGCGGCGGTGGCCCGTCATCTGCTCGCCGACGCCGCGACCGCCGCCCAAACCGACGCGCAAGCCACCCTGCGCCGCCTGTATCGCCACCCCACCTCCGGACAGCTGGTCGCGATGGAATCACGGGCCCGGTTCTTCCCACCCGGGCTGGCCCGGTTCATCGACCTGCGCGACCGCACCTGCCGCACCCCGTACTGCGACGCCCCGATCCGCCACCACGATCACGCCACCCCCGACCGCGCGGGAGGGCCGACCAGCGCCCTCAACGGTCTGGGCACCTGTGAAACCTGCAACTACGCCAAAAACGCCCCCGGCTGGACCGTCACCACCACCGATGACGACGGCACCCACACCGCCACCTACACCACCCCCACCGGCGCGACCTACTACTCCCTGGCCCCACCCGCCCCCGGAACACCCATCACCCGCCGCAGCATCATCGAAGACGGCCTGAGCATCGACCTCATCACCTTCAACGCCGCGTGAGGTGCCAGTCGAGCAGCGCCGGATCGTCGACCCCCTGACGCTCGACCCCGCCAACTTCGACGCCGCATGGGTTCGCGGTGAGACCGGCGCAGCTAGATTGTCGGCATGGCCCCGACCTTCTCCGACATCGCCGGATCCGAGTACATCCTGCTGACGACCTTCACCAAAGACGGCCGTCCGAAGCCGACACCGATCTGGGCGGCGCCCGACGGGGACGGCCTCATCGCCATCACCCAGGGCAAGTCCTGGAAGGTCAAGCGGATCCGCAACACCCCTCGCGTCACCATCGCCGAATGTGACCGCCGCGGGAAGCCACTCGGCGAAGCCGTCGAGGCGGTCGCGCAGGTCGACCCGGCCCGTGCCGGCGACGCCTACGACGCGATCGGCGAGCGCTACGGCGTGCTCGGCAAGACGTTCAACTTCTTCTCCAAGCTGCGCGGCGGCATGAAGAACAACGTCGCCATCGAGATCAAGGCGGCGTGATGGCCGGACAGCCCGTGGCGTCCCCGACGTTCGCCGACGTCTACCGCGAGAAGTACCTGCTGCTGACGACGTTCACCAAGGACGGCCGGCCCAAGCCGACGCCCGTGTGGGGGGTACCCGACGGGGAGAAGCTGTTGATCATCACCGACGACGGCTCGTGGAAGACCAAGAGGATCAACAACACCCCCCGCGTGCTGATCCAGAAATGCGGTGTCCTCGGCAAGGTCAAGGGTGAACCGGTGGAGGCCGTCGCGCGGATGCTGCCGAAGTCCGAGACGCGACGGGTGTTCAACATGGTCATCAGGCGGTACTGGAACCACGCCTGGTATTTCATTCCGCAGGCGCTGTTGCGCGGTGGAATCGACAAGGTGCACGCCGCCATCGAGGTGCAGGCGGTCACAGCCGATTCTTAGCCGCCGCTGGAACCCGGGCGCGCGGCCGCGCGTTGACACACTATGGCGATGAGGCTGTTCCTGCTCTACGCGGTCGTTGAGTTGGCCGTGCTGGTCGCGCTCGTCTCGACGATCGGTTTCGGCTGGACGGTGCTCGCCCTCGCCGGGGCGTTCGTCCTGGGATTGGCGCTGGCCGGGTCTCAGCTGCGCCGCCACCTGCGCAGACTGCGGTCGGGTTTGACCGCCGCCAACGCTGCCGGGACGGTGACCGACAGCGCGCTCGTCGCGCTGGGTACCGTGCTCGTCGTGATTCCCGGTCTGGCCAGCTCCGCGCTCGGAGCCCTGCTGCTGCTGCCCCCGACTCGCGCTGCCGCACGTCCCGTGGTGACCGCGCTGGCCGCCAAGCGGGCGCCGCTGATCGTCGGAATCAGCACCGTCGGCGGCGTTGCCGCCGGTCGCGCACCGCGGCGCACGGACTACATCGACGGTGAGGTCCTCGACGTCAGCGACGACGTCACCTACGGCGCCGGTGACGTCGATGCCACAGTCGACGAGTACCGCCCCGGCACCGAACAGCGCCGGCTCACCGACTGACTGTCGCGCCACCGCGCCACACTGCCTTCACCCCATGACAACAACACTGCTGCTCAACGGGCGCGTGCACAGCCCCGCCATGCCCGACGCCACGGCGATGGCGGTCCGTGACGGTCTGGTCGCCTGGCTCGGCAGCGACGACGTCGGAAAGGCGCAATTTCCGGACGCGACCGTCGTCGACCTCGATGGGTCGTTCGTCGCCCCGGCCTTCGTCGACAGCCACGTCCACGTCACCGCCACCGGTCTCACCCGCACCGGTCTGGACCTGCGGCACGCCACCTCGCTGCGGCACTGCCTCGACCTGCTCACCGACTTCGCCCGCACCCAAACCGACGGCGCGATCTGGGCGCACGGCTGGGACGAGACCCGCTGGCCCGACCGTGCCGCACCGACCACCGCTGACGTGGACGCCGTGGTGGGCGACCGGCTCGCCTACCTGTCCCGCATCGACGTCCACTCCGCGGTCGCCTCGAGCGCGCTCCGGCGTACCGCCGGGGTCGCCGACGGGGAGCCGCTGACCGCCGACGCTCACCACCGGGTCCGCGCCGCGGCCCGAGCGGGGCTGACCCCCGCCCAGCGCGCCGCGGCGCGGCGTGCCGCGCTGGACGCGGCGGCCGCGGCGGGAATCGTCGCGGTCCACGAATGCGCCGGTCCGGACATCGCTGGTCTCGACGACTGGCACGAGCTCCGCGCGTTCGAACACGGCGTCGAGGTCGTCGGCTACTGGGGCGAGGCCGTGGACACCGCCGAGGCGGCCAGGTCGCTGATCGACAGGACCGGCGCGCGCGGGCTGGCCGGTGACCTGTTCGTCGACGGCGCCATCGGGTCGCGCACCGCCTGGTTGCACGAGCCCTACGCCGACTCGGACTGCACGACCGGCAACCGGTACCTCGACACCGAGGCCATCACGGCTCACCTGGGGGCCTGCACCGATGTGGGCGTGACCGCAGGATTCCATGTCATCGGCGATGCAGCGGTCACCGCGGTGGTGGACGCGTTCGACGCCGTGGTCGCGAAGCGCGGGGCGGTGGCGGTGGCTCGGTGTGGTCACCGGCTCGAGCACGTCGAGATGGTCACCGAGGAGCAGGCTGCCAAGCTCGGAAGCTGGGGAGTGATCGCGAGCATGCAACCGGGCTTCGATGCGCTGTGGGGCGGTGAGTCCGGCATGTATGCCCAGCGTCTCGGCGTCGAGCGAGCTCGACCGATGAATCATTTCGCGCTGTTAGCATCCCAAGGCGTGCCACTCGCGTTCGGCTCCGACAGCCCGGTGACCGAGATGAACCCGTGGGCCGCGGTCCGCGCAGCGACCCGGCATCACACCGCCGGCAGCGCGATCTCCGCGCGGGCGGCGTTCTCGGCCGCCACACGCGGCGCGTGGCGTGCCGGAGGGGTGCGCGACGGCACCACCGGGACGCTGGTCCCCGGCGCCCCGGCGTCCTACGCGATCTGGGAGGCCGACGAGTTCGACGTGGCCGCGCCCGCCGACGCGGTCCAGCGCTGGTCCACCGATCCGCGCTCGCGGGTGCCCGTCCTGCCCAGACTGGACGACCGTCTGCCGCGCTGTCGGCAGACGGTCCACCGCGGGGTGGTCATCCATGGCTGAGCCGGTGGCTGCGGAGGCAGCAGAAGCCGACGCCGACGGCCGGCGCTCCCGGTTCGCGCGTTTCGGTGCGGCCGTCGTGGACCGGATGCCCGCCCTGACCGTCACGATGGCGGCCGGGATCGCCCTGTACACAGCCTTCCCGCCGCTGGGCTGGTGGTACGCCGCGATCGCGGCGTTTGCCCTGCTGTCATGGGTGCTGACCAGACCTGGCACCACCGTGGCCGGCGGTTTCGGCTATGGGCTGCTCTTCGGATTGACCTTCTACCTGCCGTTGCTGCCCTGGATCAGCGGGCTGGTGGGGGCCGTGCCGTGGCTGGCCCTCAGCTTCGCCGAAGCGCTGTTCCCTGCGGCGTTCGGGGCGGTGGCGGTGGCTGTGCGCCGGCTGCCCGGATGGCCCGTGTGGTTCGCCGGGCTGTGGTCGGCGCAGGAGTGGCTGAAGTCGACCGTGCCGTTCGGTGGGTTTCCGTGGGGTGTCGTCGGCTACTCGCAGACCGAGAGTCCGCTGCTGTCCTTGGCCTACGTGGGCGGTGCGCCGTTGGTCTCCTTCGCGGTCGCGCTGCTGGGCTTCGGCGTGGCTGCCCTGACGCTGGAGATCATCGACTGGTGGCGGCGCGACGCCGTGTCCCGAGCCGCCGCCGCGCCGGCGGTCCTGATCCCGGGAATCTGCATTGCGCTGGTTTTCCTGTCGGCGGCACTGGCGTGGCCGACCGTAAGAAAGGCCGGCGCGGGGGCCGGCGACAACGCGCCGGTCACGGTCGCGGCGGTGCAGGGCAATGTGCCGCGGCTGGGGCTCGACTTCAACGCCCAACGCCGCGCGGTGCTCGACAACCACGTCGCCGAGACGTTGCGACTGGCCGAACAGGTGCGGGCCGGGCAGGTCCCGCAGCCGATGTTCGTCATCTGGCCGGAGAACTCCTCCGACATCGATCCGCTGGCCAACGCCGACGCTGCGCAGCTGATCTCCCGGGCGGCCGACGCCATCGACGCGCCGATCCTGGTCGGCGGCGTGGTCGCCGCCGACGGCTACAGCCCGACCAACCCGGTGTCGAACAACACGGTCCTCGTCTGGAACCCCGAGACCGGACCGGCGGACCGGCACGACAAGCAGATCGTGCAACCGTTCGGCGAATACCTGCCCTGGCGCAGCTTCTTCAGCAAGCTCTCGCCGTATGCCGACCGGGCCGGCTATTTCGTGCCCGGGCATGGCGACGGAGTCGTGCAGGCCGCCGGGGTGCCTGTCGGAGTGACCACCTGCTGGGAGGTCATCTTCGACCGCGCGCCCCGCGAGGCGGTGCGCAGCGGTGCCCAGGTGCTGGCGGTCCCGACCAACAACGCGACGTTCGACCAGGCGATGAGCGAACAGCAGCTGGCCTTCGGCCGGCTGCGCGCCGTCGAGCACGACCGCTACGTCGTCGTGGCCGGAACCACCGGCATCAGCGCGGTCATCGCTCCGGACGGCCGTGAGCTCGCCCGCACCGAGTTCTTCGAGCCCGCCACCCTGGTCCAGCAGATCCGTCTCAACACCGCGCTGACGCCGGCCACCCGGTACGGCCCCTACGTCGAGGCGGTGCTGGTCGCCCTCGGCGTTTCGGGAGTTCTGGGGGCGATACTGCACAATGGTTCATCCTCGCCGGCACGTTTGCGGCGGCGGCGAGTGACGACCGACAACGACAAAGGAGCCTCATGAGTGTCCCCGGTGGCATGCCCGGTGACAGAGCCACGCAGCCGGGGGGCAGCACAGGAGGGCCGGTCGAGAAGCCCAGTGCGCGGACTCTGGTGATCGTTCCGACCTACAACGAGCGGCTGAATCTTCCGCTGATCGTCGAGCGGCTGCATGCCGCGCAGCCCGATGTGCACCTGTTGATCGTCGATGACGGCAGCCCGGACGGGACCGGCGCGCTGGCCGACGAACTCGCGATGGCCGACCCGGACCGCGTCCACGTCATGCACCGAACCGCCAAGGAGGGCCTCGGCGCGGCCTATCTGGCGGGTTTCGCGTGGGGGCTGGCTCGGCAGTACACCGTGCTGGTGGAGATGGATGCCGACGGCAGTCACCCGCCCGAGCAGCTGCACCGCCTGCTGGACGCCGTCGATGACGGCGCCGACGTGGTGATCGGGTCGCGCTATGTTCCCGGCGGCGAAGTGGTGAACTGGCCCCGCCGGCGGCTGGTGCTGTCCCGGACCGCCAACGGATACTCACGCATCCTGCTCGGGGTGGACATCCACGACATCACCGCCGGATACCGCGCCTACCGCCGCGAAGTGCTGGAGAAGATCGACCTCGCTGCCATCGACACCAAGGGTTACGGCTTCCAGGTCGATCTGACGTGGCGCAGCATCAACGCCGGGTTCACCGTCACCGAGGTTCCGATCACGTTCACCGAACGCGAGCACGGCGTGTCCAAGATGGACGGGTCGACGATCCGCGAGGCGATCGTCAAGGTCGCCGAGTGGGGCCTGCGCGCCCGGATCGACCGGGCGCGCGGCACCGCACGATGAGGTTCAGCTGCCGCGGCGGCGGGTCTTGATCAGGTCCATCCGCTCCTTGAGCAGCTCTTCGAGCTCCTCGATCGAGCGGCGCTCCAGCAGCATGTCCCAGTGGGTCCTGGGCGGCTTGACCTTCTTCGGCTCGGGGACGTCACCCTCGATCAGGGTGCCTTCCATACCGTTGCGGCACAGCCACGTGCCGGGGATTTCGGCGTCGTCGGCGAACGGGACGTCGAACTCTTCTCCGTTGTCGGTGCGGTAACGGGCCACCTGACGCGGCGCCAGGTCGTGGTTGCGGTCGGTCTCGTAGCTCACGGCTCCGAGACGACTGCCTCTCAAAACGCGATCAGCCATCGTCAACTCCTCAATGAACGCTAGTGGTCCAAGCTTCGCAGGCGAAGCGAGAACCCAGTGTCAACGCGTAGACGTCCCCTGGAGTTCCCGACTCGGCCGTCGATGATACGCGCCGCGGCGAATGACCCGGTTTAGAGTCGTGCGGTGACCTCGGTGACCCCGGCTGCCGCCCGTGACGCGACGCGCGCCCGTCCGCAGAGTTGCCGCTGGTGCGGCAGGGAGGTGGCCGACACCGGGATGGGTCGGCGGCGGCAGTACTGCCGACAGTCGTGCCGGCAGCGTGCCTACGAACAACGCGCGATGGTCAAAGGGACGTCGGTGCCCGCAGACGCGGTGGTGCTCTCGGCCGACGAGGCGTCGCTGCTGTCCGACCGGGTGTATCAGGTCCGGTGCGCCGCCGAGGACATGGCGGTGGCGATCGAGGAGGGTGCGGGCCCGGCCGAGTTACGTCAATTGTGCGATGCAGTGATGCGGGCGGCCCAAGCCGCTGACGGCTGGCGCTGACCCCGCGGGTTCGACGCGCCCGACAATCAGGCGCCACCAGCGGTACTGTAACCGCGTGTCCAGCGCTGAGTCGCCGGCGCCACGGGTGTGGCGCTTCGACGACTACACCCTCGACACGGCTCGCTACGAACTCAAGTGTGGCGAGGACGTGGTCCGCGTGGAACCACAGGTGTTCGACGTCCTGGCCCAGTTGCTGAGCAACCACGACCGCTGCATGACCAAAGAGGAACTGTTCGACGCGGTGTGGGGTGGCCGATTCGTCGGTGAGGCCGCGCTGACCAGCCGCATCAAGGCGGTGCGCCGCGCCTTGGGCGACGACGGCGAATCCCAGCGCTACATCCGCACCGTCCGGGGACGCGGCTACCAGTTCGTCGGGGCGCTTCGCGCACACCGCGACACGGACGGCGAGCCCGAGCAGGAACCCGAACCGGAAGTTCCCCGCCAGCACATCGCGTTCTGCCGGGCCGGTGACGGAATCCGGCTGGCGTACGCGATGACCGGGGACGGGCCACCGTTGGTGCGGGCAGCGAACTGGATGACGCATCTCGGCTACGACGTCGAGAGCCCGGTCTGGCGGCACTGGGTGCGGGACATGTCGGCGCACCACACGTTCATCCGCTACGACGAGCGAGGTTGCGGCCTGTCCGATTGGGACGCAGAGGATTTCACTTTCGACGACTGGGTCGCGGACCTGGAGTCCGTGGTCGATGCGGTGGGCCTGGAGCGTTTTCCGCTGCTCGGGGTGTCTCAGGGCGGCGCGGTTGCCGTGGCCTACGCAGCCCGGCACCCGGAGCAGGTCACCAGGCTGGTGTTGTGCGGAGCCTACGCCAGGGGCCGTGCGGTGCGAGCCCAGAGCGACGACGAAAAGCGTGCCGCCGCACTAGATTTGGATCTGGCCCGGGTTGGCTGGGGTCGCGACGACCCAGCGTTTCGCCAGGTGTTCGCCGCGCAGTTCCTGCCCGACGGCACCCGGTCGGACTGGGATGCTTTCGATCAACTGCAACGGCGCACCACCTCGCCGGAGAACGCGGTTCGGTTCCTGCAGGAGTTCGCCCACATCGATGTGCGCGAGCAGGCCGCGCACATACGGTGTCCGACGCTGATTCTGCATTCCCGCAACGATCACCGCGTTCCGATGCGTTACGGCGAGGAACTGGCCGCGCTGATCCCGGATTCCCGACTGGTGGCCCTGGCGAGCAACAATCACCTGTTGACCGCCACCGAGCCGGGCTGGCGGGTGTTCTGCGACGAGGTGGGCGCTTTCCTCGCGACTGAGCGGTGAGAGCAGGACTTCTCCACGCAATCTCCACCTAATCTTCATGCGGCGCCAGAGAAGGGCGTTCATGCTGCTCACATGAGAAAACACGCCCATACCCTGGTGGCAGGAGTCAGCGCGCTCGCGGCGTTCGGCATGCTGACCGCGTGCTCCGGCAACTCCTCGGCGCCATCGTCGACCGAGGCGCAGCCGGGCTCGCAGACCTCGGCCGTCTCGGAGGTACCCGAGTCCGCCCGCTACATGGCCGACGTGGCGGCGGCCGACGGCAAGACGATGACGATCGGGCTCAGTATCGACGGCGATTCGGTTGCGGCGTACGCCTGTAACGGCGTCGACGACGAGGCCTGGTTCTTCGGCACCCAGACCGCGGGTGACACCGAGATCACGTCGAAGTTCCGGGACACCCTCGCTGCGAGCTTCGACGGCGCGGTGGCCACCGGTGAGCTCACGATGAACGGGGTCGCCTACGACTTCACCGCCGACCAGGTGTCGGGGCTGGCTGGCATGTACACCGCCGAGGTCGACGGTGTCCGGGACTCCTGGGTGGTGCGTCCGGACGGCTCGGCCACCGGTGTGCGGTTCAGTGGGTTCGCCGAGGACCGGCGCAACTTCGATCCGTTCAACCTCGACGAGTTCAGCGATTTCGACGTGCGTAACGACATCAGGCCCAGCCGCACTCTGCGGCCGGCGGACCCGATCGAGTTCGAGGACGGCGCGCCGAAGGCCACCATCAACGGGGTGTCGGTGACCCCGGAACTGGTCACCGGAACATTCCGGCTGGGCTGATCAAACGACGCATTCGCCTGGCCTGAGCGCTCCGGGACAGGTATTGGTGGGGCGTGGACGAATGGTTCGAGCGCAGCCCCTTCGTCGGGTTCGTCCCGTGGATCATCTACTGGCTCGTCGCCGACGGCCCCAGCACCTGGATGTTCGGCGCTGTCTGCGCGGTGCTCGCCACCGTGCTGCTCGGGGTGTCGGCCGGATTCGCCGGTGTGCGGTTGCTCGACGTCGTGACCGTTGTGTTCTTCTCCGGCGTCACCATCGTCGGCCTGATCCTCGGGTCGGCCGACCGGGACTGGATGGACACCTACGCCACCACCCTGTCCAGCGGTGTGCTGGCCGCGATGGCACTTGTGTCGCTGGCCTTCGAACCGTTCACCGCGCAGTACGCCCCACCCGAGGCCGGGCGCCAGGAGTGGGAAGAGATCGCGTTCCGTCGAACCAACCAGGTGCTCACCCTGATGTGGGCGCTGGTCTTCGCGTTGATCGCGGTGTTGGGTTATGTGGCGGCCACGTCGCCGTCGACGGTGCACTGGACCAAGGCGGTGATCCCGGTGGTGGTGATCGTCGGCGCGATCGGTATGACGCAGATCTACCCGGGTCGGGTCCGGGCGAAGGCCCGCGACACCCGCGGATAGGCCCTCAGCAGCTGAACATCTTCCCGACGCCGGGGGGCGCGGCGGCCGGCTGCAGGCAGCCGTAGGGCACCACGCCCGCCGCGCTGATCCACGCGGCCGAACGGTGCGCGTAGTTCACACAGGCCAATCCGGTGCCATCGCTGCGGCAGCGGAAGTCGCCGAACGCGAGTGTGCGACCGGCCGGCAATTCGGGGCCGATGCCGTTGATGAACGGGCCGGGATCGCCGTGCAGCGCCCCGACCTGCATCGCGGTGCCGGTGTACTCGATCCAGCCCGGTTTCCACATGCCCTCGGCGCCGTCCGGTCGAGGGGTGGGGGAGTCGAGGTCGGCCAAACAGATCAACGCGTCGGCGTCGTACTGGACATCGGTGATGCACTGCGTCGAGTCGTGCGGCGACCCGGACGGCGCGGTGAACGCGATGTCGTCACCGAGTTGCGTGGTCACGCCGTCGCGGAAGGCGACGTGGTGTCCGGCCGGGTCGACGGGGTCGGCCTCTTCGATCCATTCGATGACGTCGCCGACCGGGGCGCCCGGCGGGGGCGCAGCGGCCGGCGGGCGCGTCGTCGACGGTGCTGCCCCGGTAGGCGAGGCCTGCGACGACGACGCTGCGGGCGGGGCGCCCGACGGCTCGGCCTCGCCACCCACCGACTGCGAGCAACCGGCCACCAACACGCCGATCGCGATCAGTCCTGCTATGCGCATTGCGCCAGGCTAGCGGTCCGACACGGCGCTGAAGGCGAGGCGGGGCGGGCCGCAGTTCGCTACCGTCGAATGAATGCATGAGCACATCGTCACGGTGAGAACCGCCTCGGGCGCCGTGGAAGGCTTCACCCGAGACGGCGTCCACCGCTGGAGATCGATCCCGTACGCGCGCCCGCCGGTGGGCGATCTGCGCTACCGGGCGCCCCAACCGGTGCAGCCGTGGTCGGGGGTGCGGCACTGCCACGGTTTCGGGCATTGCTCGCCGCAGCAGCGGATGTACACCATTCTGGCGCCCGGCAAATACCAGCCGATGAGCGAGGACTGCCTGACCCTCAACGTCACCACCCCCGCGGACCAGGCCGGCGGCCCGCTGCCCGTCAAAGTCTTCGTCCACGGGGGCGGCTACATGCTCGGCAGTTCGGCGACACCCATCTATGACGGTGCCTCGCTGGCGCGCAAGGGCTGCGTGTACGTGTCGGTGAATTACCGACTCGGCGCCCTGGGGTGCCTGGAGCTGTCGTCGCTGTCAACCGACGACATCACGATCGACGACAACTTGTTCCTGCGTGATCTGGTGGCTGCGCTGCGCTGGGTGCAGGACAACATCGAGGCGTTCGGTGGCGACCCCGACAACGTCACGATCTTCGGCGAGAGCGCCGGCGCGCACGCGGTGGCGACCTTGCTGGCCACCCCCGCCGCCGAGGGTCTGTTCACCCAGGCGATCTCGCAGAGTCCCACCACGGGCATGACCCGCGACGCCGACGTGGCCGCGGAATTCGCCGGCCGCTTCGCAGCGCAGCTCGGAGTCGGCGAGCGCGACGCCGCTGCGGCGCTGCGCGCCGCCCGTCCGGCCGAACTCGTCGACGCGCTACAGCGGCTGATCCTCGAAGGGCAGCGGGACATGCTGGGCGCCTTCGCGATCGGACCGGCCTACGGCACCGACTTCTTGCCGAAGGAGCCGGTCATGGCGATGGCCGACGGAGACGCCCACCGGGTGCCGTTGATCGTCGGGACCAACGCCGACGAGGGCCGGCTGTTCACCAAATTCCTGAAGCTGCTGCCCACCAACGAAGTCGCCATCGAGCGGCTGCTGGCGCAGGCCGATCCGGTTGAGCGCGAACGCATCCTCGCCGCCTACCCCGGTTACCCGGACCCGTCGGTCTGCGTGCAGCTCGGCGGCGACCTGATCTTCGGAGCGGCGGTGTGGCAGATAGCCCATGCCCACAGCCGGCACGCCCCGACCTTCGTGTACCGCTACGACTACGCCACGCGGGCGCTGCGCTGGTCCGGTTTCGGTGCCACCCACGCCACCGAGCTGCTGGCGGTGTTCGACGTGTACCGCTCCCGGTTCGGCAGGTGGCTGGCCGCCGGGGTCGACTCGCGCGCCGCCCGTCGGGTCAGCGACGACATCCAGCGGCGTTGGCTGGCGTTCGCCCGGCACGGAGTTCCGGGCGACGACTGGCCGCTCTACGACCGTCACGAGCGCGCCGTACTGGTACTCGATCACAAGCGCCGCATCGAGTTCGATCCGCATGCCGAACGGCGACGGGCCTGGCAGGGGTTTTCGCTGGCCAACCGGTGAGTCCAGCTGGCGAGCGGGGTGAATCGGCGCCGGACGTACCCCGCTGACTCCCCGCAACCGCGCATGTCCCCGCACGACACGCGCAACGGATCGGGCATTTGTGGCGCGCTCGCGACAGGGTGGAGCGGTGGTGATCAGATCGGTCCTGTTGTTCGTCCTTGCCGCCATCCTCGAGATCGGCGGAGCGTGGTTGGTGTGGCAGGGCGTGCGCGAACAGCGCGGGCTGCTGTGGGTCGGTGCCGGTGTGCTTGCACTCGGTGCCTACGGCTTCGTGGCCGCGTTCCAGCCTGATCCGCATTTCGGCCGCGTGCTGGCCGCCTACGGCGGGGTGTTCGTCGCCGGCTCCCTGCTGTGGGGCGTCGTCGCCGACGGATTCCGGCCCGACCGATGGGACCTCATCGGCGCCGTGGTGGCACTCGTCGGGGTGGGCCTGATCATGTACGCGCCCCGCTGACGTGGCTCAGCCCAGGTGGGCGCTGTCGTCGTCGAGGTCGGCGCGGCTCAGCCCCATCGGCGTCGCAGCGGGGATGTCCCCGGCGGCCACCACCTTCCTCGTGATCGGTGTCAGGGTGCGGAACAGCTCCTCGACCTCGCTGTCGTCCAAAGCTGCCAAGGCCGGCAGCGCCAGCGCGTCGGTGGTGTCTTCGAGGTGCTGCTTGAGTTCACGGCCGGCCTCGGTGAGCACGCCGGCGGTGTCGAGCAGTCCTCGCTTCCGCAGCGCCTCACGATGCAGCTCCCACTGCGCGTCGTCGTAGTCGCGGCTGCGCTTGATCATCTCCTCCGGCACGCGTTCCGCCGCCGCGTGCAGCACGTTGCATTCGCGGCCCGACACACCCAGCGAGGTCAGCACGGCGACGTGGCCGTCACCGCGGTGCTCGCGCAGCAGCGTCGTGGCCTGCCACAGCCGCGCGACCGGATCCTGCGGCCACTCGAGTGCCCGGTTGGCGGCGTACAACGTGCGTCCGCCGACCTCGGCCCCGGTCGCCGCTTTCATCGCCAGTTCGGCCGCGGCACCGGCCTCGTCGTCGTCCACGCCGCACCGGCGCAACGCCGCGGCCGCCGACTGTTCCCG
Source organism: Mycobacterium sp. G7A2 (assembly GCF_041902445.1). Lineage (NCBI taxonomy): Bacteria > Bacillati > Actinomycetota > Actinomycetes > Mycobacteriales > Mycobacteriaceae > Mycobacterium > Mycobacterium sp. G7A2. The sequence goes on from NZ_CP169251.1 coordinate 2,815,822, forward strand.
GGCCCGCAGCGCATCGGAGGGTGAGATCACCGACCACGCTCCCGACAGCGACTTGGCGACCCGCTCCGGGGTGAAGTTGTAGAAGGCGGCGGTCACGATCTCGGTCGGCACCCTACCCAGTGGTGCCGAACGGGCCGCGAAGTAGCCCATCCAGAAGCCTCGCATCCCCAACCGGTCGAAGGTGGTGCGCGCTTCGGGGGCGAAGTAGGTGACGGCGTGGACAGGTTCGACTCGGTCGAACAGGCGGCGGGCCAGCGAGGGTTCTCTCGTCACCAGAGCAGTCAACCACTGCCCGGCAGACAGGTCTGCTAGGGTCCCCGGTGCAAACTTCCTAGTCGTGACGGGGCAGCTGATGAGGACGCTGATCGCCACGTTGACGGCGCTGACAGCAAGCGCGGTGGCCGCCGCGGGGTGCAGTGTGCAGGACGCCTCCCGCGCCCCGACCGTGACCAGCGCAGACCTGCAGAACGACATCGCCGCGCAGCTGGCGAGCGCAGGCGAGCAGCCGCAGGAGGTGACCTGCCGCGCGGATCTGGTCGGCGAGGTGGGCCAGACCTCACGCTGCGACGTCGTGATGAGTCCGACGAACAGTTTCCAGCCGATCGTGACCGTCACCGCCGTCGATGGCGCCACCATCGATTACGAGATGACGCCCGCGTTGTCCCGCGAGCAGTTGGAACGCGCGGTGGTCCGTCTGCTCGACGACGCCGGAGCAGCAGCGCCGACGTCGGTGGTGTGCCTGGCGGATCTGCACGGCCAGATCGGTGCCATCTCCCGGTGCGACATCACCACCGCAGGGCTGACCCTGCCGCGCACGGCAGAGGTCACCAGCGTCGACGGGTTGATGATGAACTTCGATCTGGTCCCGATCCTGACGCGCACCGAACTGGAGAACTCACTGCTGGACGACCTGGCCGCGCACGTCGGGGCGCGGCCGAACTCGGCCACCTGCGCCGGCCACCTCGAAGGCCGGCCCGGCAACACCGTCGACTGCACCGTCGCGGACGCCTCGACCACGGCGACGTTGCGGCTGACGGTCACCGCCGTCGACGGCGAGGCGATCGACTACAGCTACGCGCCGATGGGGTGAGACTTCTCAGCTCTTGACGACCTGCGTGCCGCCGGCCAGTTCGTCGTGCTTGCCCTGCTTGGTCGGGCTGCCGTTGATCGTCACCGCGATGACGATGATCGCGACGATTCCGAGCAGGCCGCCGACGAAGGGAATGATCGGCAGCAGCGTCCATGAGTTCCGGATGGCCGACTGAGCTACGGTCGGCTTCGGCGCGCCAGACGGTCCGTGCACGCTCAGACCGAGCAATTTCTTGCCCAAGGTCCACCCCTGCGTCACTTCCAGAGCCACGTAGTAGATGAACGTCAACAGGCCGGTGAACAGGCCGGTGATCCAGACGTTGGAGGTGGCGTCGACGGCGAACGCGAGGACGAATCCGATGATCCCCACGATGATGCCGTCGATGAAGCGCGCGGCGAAGCGCACTCCCAACCCGCCGGGCTTGGTGTTGCCGCCCGGCGGGGGATAAGACCCGGGGTATCCGTACTGGCCGGGCTGAGGCGGGTAGTCGCTCGTCATGGATCCGCTCTTTCTCCAGAGGTCAGCGATGCGACCTCACGGTACCGAGCGAATGTGACGTAGGGAAACGTTTTCAGAGCTTGCGGCGCTGTTTCCTGGCTTCCTTGCGAGCGGCCTTCGCGTGCTTCTCGGCGACCTTGGCCTGCTTCTCGGCGGCCTTGGTGAGTTTGGCGGCACGCCCGCGGGCCTGTCCGGCCAGCTCGTGTCCGCGTCCCCGTGCGGTGTCGGCGAGGTCCGGAGCCCGGTCGAGCGCCGTTCCGGCCAGCTCGGTCCCGCGGTGGCGGGCCAGTTCGGCCCACCCTTCGCCGCGTTCGCGGGCGACGTCGGCGAATTCGCCGCCGCGCTTCTGCGCGATCTCGGCCCACTCGCCGCCGCGCTTCTGGGCGACCTCTGCCCACTCCTCACCGCGCTTCTGGGCGACCTCTGCCCACTCCTCACCGCGTTCGCGGGCGAGATGGGCCAGTTCACGTCCCCGCTCGGCGCCGACGTGCAGTCCATGACCGAGCTTGTCGGCGAACTCACTGTCCGACAGCGACGAACCGGCGGCCGCCCCGACCGGCAACGCCGCCGAGACCGCTTCCGAAACCTTGTGCGCCGCACGGCGGCCGCGCCACCCCAGTGACGGTTTGCCTTCGGTGTCGACCGCGGCGATGATCAGCCCGCCCAGCAAGCTGATGTCAGTGATGAACGCTTTGCGCTCCTCGCTCTTGCGCTGAGGATCGGACTGGTTCCAAAAGGCGTTTCCACCAAGGGAACCCGGCACCACACTGGCAGCGAGAGCGATCGACGCGATGCGGGGAAACTTTCCGGTCGCCAACAGCAGGCCGCCGCCGATCTGCACTGCGGCATTCACCTTGGCCACCGTCTCGGCATCGGAGGGCACGTTGGTGCCTACCGGGTCCGGCAGCTTGGACAACCCGTCGAGGGTCTGCCGGGTGGCGTCCGCTGCGGGTTTGGGGCTCCGCAGGGATTCCACCCCGCGGGAGATGAACACGGCGGAGAGCATGGGGCGCGCGACACGTCGGATCAACATGGCGGCTGTGTTCCCCGGCGCACCGGCGGACAAACCCGGTGTTCCGAGTAACTTCTGCAGTATGGGCGAGGCAGCGCTGAACTGGACATGGGAGCAGGTCAGCGCCCATGTGCGCCGTTGCCGGCTGCCGTTCTGCGATGTCACGGTGGGGCTGGTGGCCACTCCGGCGGCAGTGGTGCTGATCGACACCGGCACCACGCTGCGTGAGGCGCGGGCGGTCGCGGACGACGTCCGCCTGCTCACCGGGCGAGACGTCGGCCACCTGGTACTGACCCATCATCACTTCGACCACATCCTCGGTCATTCGGTGTTCGCCGCTGCCCAGACGTATTGCGCACCGGCGGTCATTGCGGCGCTGGACACCGGCAGCGCGCAGGTGCGCGCGGAGGCGCTGAGCCACGGTGCCGACGCTGCTGAGGTGGATCGCGCTCTGGCAGCGTCCGTGCCGATCGGTCCGGCCGTCGCCCATGCGGTGCTCGACCTCGGCGACGTGACCGTGAGGATCAGCCATCCGGGGCGTGGCCACACCGACCACGACCTGATCGTGCTGGTCTCCGACATCGACCGGCCGGTGGTGTTCTGCGGCGACCTGGTCGAGGAGTCCGGGGAACCCTGCGTCGACCACGATTCCGACCTGCAGGCGTGGCCGGCGACGCTGGACCGTGTGCTCGCCGCGGGTGGCCCGTCGGCGGCGTACGTGCCCGGCCACGGGGCGGTCGTCGACGCCGAATTCGTGCGGCGCCAAGCAGACTGGCTGGCACGGCGGTGATCGTGCGATGAGCACAGGCGCCGCCCGGTAAGTTCGCCGCATGACCGATCTCGCCGTCGCGATCCGGGCCGGAGTGGCGGTGCTGACGCTGAACCGGCCCGAACGCCGCAACACCTACACCCCCCAGATGGGGGCACTCCTCGGCGCTGCGTACCGGCGCTGTGACGACGACGACCAGGTCCGGGCAATCGTGCTCACCGGGGCGGGAGAGGCGTTTTGCGCCGGTGCGGACTTCGCGGAACCGACCGGTCCTTTCGATTCGCCCGACGAACAGTTCAGTTCGTCGCCGATTTCGCCGGCGGCGTTCGAATTGCGCACACCGGTGATCGCCGCCGTCAACGGCCACGCCATCGGGATCGGTCTCTCGATGGCGCTGCAGGCGGATGTGCGCATCATGGCACGCGACGCGAAATACGCGGTGGCACAGGTGCGGCGAGGTGTGATCCCGGACTGTGCCTCGCACTGGACGCTGCCGGCGCTGGCCGGCGGCGCCGTCGCCGCCGAACTGCTGCTCACCGGCCGGACGTTCGACGGTGCCGAGGCCGCCGCGCTGGGAATCGCCTCCCGTGTCGCGGCCGCGGGGGATGTGCTCGACGTCGCGATGACGATGGCCGCCGACATCGCGGCCAACACCGCCCCGATGTCGGTGGCGCTGAGCAAGCGACTGCTCTGGGACACGATGGCGAAGGGTTACGGGCCCGGCGAGGTTGCGGCGATGGAGACGGCCCTGCACCACCGGGTGATGGGCAGCGCCGATGCCCGCGAGGGCGTGGCGGCCTTCCTGCAGCGTCGCCCGCCGCGGTGGACCGGTTCGGTGTCGCGCGACTGGGAACCCCTGCCGGACCCGTCCGGCTGAGTGGCGGGGCCGGACCCGTCCGGTTGATTGTTGGGGTCGGACCTGTCTGGCTGAGTGGCGGGGCCGGACCTGTCCGGCTGAGTGTTGGGGCCGGACCTGTCCGGCGGGACCCCGTGGCCCGAAATCGCGTGGACCGCGACCGCGACCGTCCCGTTCAATGCAGGGGTGGCAGCAAATCAGGCGCGGACGGGCGCCGCGATGGCCGTGGCCGCCGGGATCTCCCTGCAGATGGGCCTGGCGATCTCGGTCACCCTGATCGACCGGATCGGCGTCGAGGGGGTCGCGTGGCTGCGACTGGCGTGGGCCGGGGTCCTGCTGCTGGTCATCGTCCGTCCGCGGCCGGCCGCCTACACGCGCAGCAGCTTCCTGACGTGTGTGCTGCTCGGCGTCGTGACAGCCGGGGTCACCCTGCTGTTCATGGCCGCGGTGGACCGCATCCCGCTCGGAACTGCCAGCGCGCTCGAGTTCCTCGGACCGCTCGGGGTTGCGGTGGCCAGAGGTCGCGGCCGCACGCGCCTGCTGTGGCCGGGGTTGGCCGCGCTCGGCGTCGTGCTGCTCACCCAGCCGTGGTCGGGCACCGTCGACCCGGTGGGCGTCGGGTACGCGTTGGCCGCGGCCGCCTGCTGGGCGGGATACATCCTGCTCACCCAGCGCGTGGGTGACCAGGTCACCGGGATCCATGCGCTGGCCATCTCCATGCCCGTCGCCGGTCTGGTCGCGACCCTGGCAGTCGGACCCGTGGTGCTCGACCGGATGACACCCCAGATCCTGCTGCTCGGCGCCGGGATCGCGGTGCTGTTGCCGGTGGTGCCGTTCACGCTCGAACTCCTGGCGCTGCGCCGCCTCACCGCCGCCGCCTTCGGCACGCTGATGAGTCTTGAGCCCGGATTCGCGATGGTCGTCGGCTTCCTGGTGCTGCACCAGGTTCCCGGTCCCTTCGGTCTGATCGGGATCTGCGTGGTCGTGGCAGCCGGCATCGGTGCTGCCCGCGCCGGGGCGCGCTCGGCCCCGGTCGGGTTGGAGATCGCCTGAGAGCTCCCACCGAGATACGGTGATGCACATGGCCAGTGGCATATTTCGTTCACCCCTGGTGGGGGCAGTGAACACCGGCGCGATGCGGCTGCTCGACGTGCCGGGCCTCGGTGCACTGCTGCGCCGCAACATGGTCGCCGTCCGGTACTCCGGCCGTCGTTCGGGCCGGACATTCCAGACCCCGGTCAACTATCGCCGCGACGGCGACGACCTCGTCATCCGGGTCATGACTCCCGACTCCAAGACGTGGTGGCGCAATTTCACCGACGGAGGCGGACCGATCACGCTCGTCGGACTCGACGGTGCCGACCGCACGGGTCACGCGGTGGCGCACCGCGACGACCGGGGTCGCGTGACGGTGCGGGTGCGCCTCGGCGCCGGCTGAGGCCGACGCTGATCGAGGACAGCGCCCGGTTCAGGCCGACGCTGGTCAACCCTCGAATCGTTTACGGCGCCAGAGTGTCCCGACTGCCAGCAAGAGCAAGCTGACGCCCAGGATCGCGGTGGCCAGCACGTTGATCTGCGGCGGCACGGCTGCCTTGACCGCGGCGTTGACGTACAGCGGATAGGTCACGGTCGACCCGCTGACGAAGTAGGTGATGATGAAGTCGTCGAGCGACAGCGCGAACGACAGCATCGCCGCCGCCACGATGCCCGGCACGATCAGCGGCAGCGTCACCCGGAAGAACGTACGGGCCGGACCGGCTCCGAGGTCGAGTGAGGCGTCCTCGAGCGTCCAGTCGAACCCGCGCACCCTGGCACGCACCGTCATCGCGATGAAGCTCACCTCGAACGCAATGTGCGCGATCAGAATCGTGGTGTAGCCGGCCGCCCAGCCGAAATCGAGGAACAGTGTCAGCAGAGCCGCACCGATGACCACCTCGGGCGCGGTGAGCGGCAACACCAGGAAGGTGTCCACGGCCCGATGGCCCCGCCAGCGCTGGCGCACCAGCGCGATGGCCACCAGGGTGCCCAGCACCAGCGCGATGGCCGTCGACACCGCGGCCACGTTGAGGCTGAGCAGCAGTGCATCGGTCAGTGCGGGGTACTTGAACGGGTCAGCCCAGTTCTCGAAGGTGAACCCCTGCCAGGCGTAGTTGAACTTGCCCAGGGGCTTGTTGAACGAGAACAGGATGATGACGAAGATCGGCAGGAACAGGAAGAGCAGCACCAGCCCCGCCACGAGGCGCAGCACCCCGTCGCCCCAATTGCGGCGTGCCCGCACCTTTTTGGGTTGCGGCGGCTGGGTGGCGGCGGTGGCGACAGCCGCGCCGGCCTGAGTCGTCATACGAGGTCCTCCGTGCCGAGGGCCCGGGTGTAGAGCAGCACTCCGCCGAGGATGATCAGCATCAGCACCAGTGACAGGGCGGCCGCGGCGGGGTAGTCCTTGACCACCAGGAACTGTTTCTGGATGACGTTGCCGATCATCGTCGTCTGGGTACTGCCCAGGTAGTCGGCGTTGATGAAATCGCCGACCGAAGGGATGAAGACGAGCATGCTGCCTGCCAGCACGCCCGGCATGGCCAACGGCAGGATCACCTTGCGGAAGCTGCGGGTGGCCGACGAGTACAGGTCTTTCGACGCCTCGAGCAGGCGCGGGTCGATCTTCTCCAGGCTGACGTAGAGCGGCAGGATCATGAAGATGATCCAGTTGTAGGTGAGCCCGCCGATCACCGCCCAGCTCGTCGAGAGCAACCGGCCCTCCTCAGGCAGCAGTCCGACGGTGCCGAGCGCACTGACGACCCATCCTTCGTCGGCGAGGATGGTCTTCCATGCCAGCGTGCGGATCAGGAACGTGACGAAGAACGGCAGGATGACCAGGCCGAGGATGAGGTTCTTGTATCTGCCTGCCTTGAATGCGATCACGTAGGCGAGCGGGAAGGCCATCAGCAGGCACAACACCGTGGCCACGAACGCGTACCCGAACGACCGCAGGATCGGCTCCCGGTACTCGCTGAACGCCTGGGTGTAGTTGCCGAAGTCCCACGCGAAGGTGAGCGTGGGAAGGAACACCGAGCCGCTGGTCTCCGACAACGACGTGCGTGCGAGCGTGAAGAACGGCACCACGAAGAACACGCCGAGATACACCAGGGCCGGCAGGACCATCAGGTAGGGAGCGATCTTGCTCCGTTGCCGGCTGCTGGCTGCTACGCCTGCCATGAACTCAGCCGCCGGTCACGGCGGCATAAGCGGTGTTGAACTCCTGGGTCTGCTCGTCGGTGAGCGCGGCCCAGCCCTTCGCCTTGTCGAGCACCGACTGCGGCGGGTTGATCAGCGGGTTGTTGGCCGACTCCGGATCGATCTTCTCCAACTCCTCGGTCATGTCCGACAACACCGGGATGTACTGGACGAATGACACCAGCTTGGCGTAGTTCGCCCTGTCGTAGACGTAGTCGATCCACGCCTCGGCGGCCTTCTGGTTCTGCGTGGTGTACGGGATCACCATGGTGTCGACGAACGTGGTGGCGCCGGTTTCCGGAACCACGAACTGCAGGTCGGGGTTGTCGGCCTGCAACTGCACGATGTCGCCGGAATAGGCCTGCGCGACAGCGACATTGCCGGCCGCCAGATCGTCGGCGTAGTCGTTGCCGGTGAACCGGCGGATCTGACCGCGATCCTTCTGTTCACGCACCAGGTCGATGGCCTGCTGCACGCTCTCGGTGGTCGGATTCTCGGGGGAGTTGCCCTGGGACAGCATGATCATGCCCAGGCCGTCCTGCGCGTCGGAGAACATGCTCACCCGGCCCTTGAAGGCAGGGTCCCACATGTCGTCGATGGTGGTCAGGTCACGTCCGGTGGCCGCCCGGTTGTAAGCGATGCCGACCAGACCGGACATGTAGGGCGCGCTGAACTCGCGGCCCGGGTCCACGCTGGCCTCCAGCAGGTCGGTGCGCAGGTTCTTGATATTCGGGACGGCGTCGTGATTGATGTTGTTCAGCCAGCCGAGCTGATGCAGCCGCACCGCCATGAACGTCGTCGGCACCGCCAGGTCGGCGCCGATGTCCTGCTTGCGCGACAGCGGCTCCTTGACCTTGGCGAACCACTGCTCGTTGTCGTTGAAGTCCTCTTTGTAGTCGACGGTGATACCGGAGGCCGTCTGGAAGCCGGCCACGAAACCGTCGGCCATGTACAGCGGCCAGTTCGAGATCCGCAGGGTGCCGCTGGCGGGTCCGCCGGCGTCGGTGGCCGTGCTGGACGTGTCACTGTCCGAACCGCACGCCGCCAGCAGCGACGAGCCCAACGTCAGTCCCGCCGCGGCCGCGGCGCTGCCGCCCAGGAACCGGCGGCGTGTCGTGCGGCCGGCGGTCAAGCGGGCCAGCAGGCGGGGATCAATTTCACGGGACATGCGAAGGGTGCCTTTCGTCGGCTCAGGGAAGGGATGGGGCGGCCTGATGACGGGATCAGGAGTCGTCGAGCATGTCCTCGAGATCCTCCGTGGTCGGGATGTCGGCGCCGGGTAACACCAGCGAGGCGCCGGGAGCCCACGAGACGTGGACTTCGTCGCCGGGGCGTAGCAGCGGCAGGTCCTGCTCCGGACCGACATGAGCGACGATCGGCGACGAGTCGGGCGCGGCCATCGACAGCCGCACCACCGGACCCTGGAAGGTCAGATCGGTCACGGTGGCACGCACGCCGACCACATCGCCGGTGGGCGGCTCCTGCTCGGCCGGGGTGACGCGGATGCGCTCTGGACGCACCATCAGCGTGGCGTTGCCGCCCGGCTCGATCGTGGTCTCGCCGGGCCGGGCCTTCAACGTGGAGCCGAGCACGTCGACTTCGACGAAGTCACGGTTGTGACGTCCGGTCTGGCGCCCCGACCACAGGTTGGCCTGTCCGATGAAGCTGGCCACGAACACCGTAGCGGGGCGGTCGTAGATCTCGGTCGGTGTGCCGATCTGTTCGACGTTGCCGGCGTTCATGACCGCGATCCGGTCACTCATCGTCAGCGCTTCCTCCTGGTCGTGGGTCACGTAGATGAACGTGATGCCGACCTCGCGCTGGATCCGTTTGAGCTCGAACTGCATGACGTGGCGCAGTTTGAGGTCCAGCGCGCCGAGTGGCTCGTCGAGCAGCAGCGCACTGGGGTAGTTGACCAGAGCCCGGGCCAGGGCGACCCGCTGCTGCTGGCCACCGGACAGCTGCGCGGGCTTGCGCTGGGCGAAGTCGGCCAGGCGCACGGTCTCGAGGAGTTCGTCAACCCGCTTGCGGACCGTGTTCTTGTCCTTCTTGGCCGACCGCGGACCGTAGGCCACGTTGTCGCGCACCGTCATGTGGGGGAACAGCGCGTAATGCTGGAAAACCGTGTTGACGTTGCGCTTGTTGGGCGGCGTCTTGGACACGTCGGTGCCTTCGAGCCGGATGGCCCCCTCGGTGGGCGTCTCGAACCCGGCGATCATCCGCAGCGTGGTGGTCTTGCCGCACCCGGACGGGCCGAGCATCGAGAAGAACTCGCCCTGGGCAATGGTGAAGTCCGCGTCGGCGACGGCGACGTAATCGCCGAAGCGCTTGGTGACATGGTCGATCTCGATGACCGGGCCGCCCTTGTGCTGGGTGGCCTCGGTTTCCGCCATCTGGTCTACAGCGGTTGCGTGTGAGCCGGTCAGGGCCAATCCTCCTCAGGTGCCAGCCGTGAAGCTGTGGGTAAACCTTCGCGGATCGCGCCGACCTTCGCAAGCGATTCCGCAACGAATTTACATTTCCACAATCGAATCCCTTGCTGATTCTGGCTCACTTCGCGGGAATCCGCGCATCGAGGCGCGTGCAGCACTGCCGCCGGACCTGGGGTGGGCCGGCATGCGGTCGTCGCGGTTGTCGCCGATCATGATCTTCGCAGCTGACTTCGCCGGGTGAAGCCCGTTTACCGCGATGATCAGGTGGGGTAGGGAGAACAGCATGGCTTCTGTCGATGTATCGGTGTCCTCCGACCTCAGCCCGGAGCGGGCGTGGGACCTGGCTTCGAACCTGCGGAGGTTCGAGGAGTGGCTGACCATCTTCGGCGGGTGGCGCGGCGAGGTGCCCGACGAGATCGACGTGGGCACCGAGGTGTCGTCCTGTATCAAGGTCAAGGGTTTCCGCAACACGATCCACTGGCGGGTCACCCGCTACGACGAGCCCAAGGAGATCGAGCTGGTCGGCACCGGTTTCGGTGGCGTGCGGATCGGTCTGACCATGGAGGTGCAGCCGAGGACGCAGGACGGGGTGGAAGGCTCCGATTTCCGGGTGCTCGCGGACCTGTCCGGGGGTCTGCTCAGCACGCCGGTCGGCGGGCTGGTCGCCAGGGTCATCAAGGGCGACGTGCGCAAGTCCGTGCAGAATTTGGCCCGACTGCGCTAGCAGCGGGTTTTCAGCCCCACTCGTGGTTCATCGCGCGGGATTCGTAGCGCGCCTCGGCGGATTCGCTGTGTGCGGGTTTGGGCCGCGATGCGGCGATGAGCGCGATCGCCAGCACGGCGGTGACTGCACCCCCCAGGAACGTGGCCACGAAGCTGCTCTCCATCGGAGTACCGGCGGCGGTCGTGCGGTTCAGCAGCAGCGCGACGAGTGCCGCCGCGATGGAGCTACCCACCGTCCGCGCGATCGCGTTCATGCCCGTGGCGACACCGGTCTCGCCGGTCTCGACCTCGCTGACCACCAACGCCGGTAACGCGCCGTAGCCGAGGCTGATGTAGACGTTGGCCAGCACGCTGGCCACGATCACCTGCCAGGGCGAGGTGTGCGCGAAGGCAATGAGAGCAAAACCCGCGATCCCGACGACGGCGGCGATCATCAGCACCGGCCGCGCGCCGAACCGGTCGATGAACCGGCCGGACACCAGCGCGACGACGAATCCCGCCAGCGCCCCGGGAAGCAGATACACCACGCTGGCCTGCAGCACGGTGGCCCCGAAGCCGTAACCCGCGATGTCGGGATCCATCTGCACGAACTGGGTGAGGCCGAGGAACGCGAAGTACAGACCCATGCCGACGCTGACCGTCGCCAGGTTGGTGAACAGCATCGAGCGCCGGGTCAGCATGCGGGTCGACACCAGCGGCCGGGCCACCCGCCGCTCCCAGATCCACCAGCAGGCGAGTATCGCGACCCCACCGGCGGCGGTGGCGAGGGTGCGCGGGGACACCCAGCCCCACTCATTGCCCTGGGTGATCGTCAGCAGCACAGCGGTGAGCCCGGCGGCCAGTCCGAGCGCGCCCAGCCAGTCGATCGGGCCGGTAGCGCTGCGCGGCCGGTTCGGCACCAGCGAGACGACAAGCCCGATCACCAGCAGGGTGAACCCCGTCGTCAGCCAGAACACCCGGTGGTAGTCGGCGTTCCCGCTCATCAGCAGGCCCACCACGACCAGGCCGGCGCCGCCGCCGAACCCCAACGTGCCCGACAGGATCGCCAGCGCCGACCCCATCCGTTCGGGTGGAAGTTCCTCCCGCAGGATCGCGATGCTGATCGGGTACAGCGCAAAGGAAGCGGCCTGCAGGACCCGCGCTGTGATCAGCAGCGCCAGCGAGGTGGTCGCCGCCGCCAGCACCGAACCGGCCAGGACCACGATGAGCACGCCGAGCAGCACCCGCTTCTTGCGGTGCAGATCGGCCAGGCGTCCGATCAGCGGTGTCATCGCGGCAGCCGCAAGCAGATTGGCTGTCACTGCCCAGCTGACGGCCACGGTCGAGGCGTCGAGTTGCTCAGCGATCACGCCCAGTACCGGGACGACTGCTGTCTGCAGAACCGCGACGGTGAGCACGACGATGCCGAGCCCGATGACCAGCAGGCGCGGTCGTCGGGCCGGGTCGTCGAGCGCGGCAGCGGATCGGTCCACGCCAATCTCGTGCACGCCCACTCCGATCGTTAGCCCGTCTGTGCTTCCCAGGCGATTATGCGCGGGGTGCCTCAGCCCACGAGCGGCGGCCGTCACCCCGGGCGGGGGCTGTCGCAAAGCCGGTGAGTCATGGCACCTTGATCGGGGTACTGCCCAAGGGCACGGTCCCGTGCCGCCTTGACGAAAGGATCACCGATGCGTCCGTTGACCCTCGCGAAGACTGCCGGGGCTGCGTTCACCGCCGCCGCCGCGGGCGGTCTGGCCACCACCCCCGTCGTCGAGTCGCGCTGGTATCGCCGTCTGAAGAAGCCCGGCTTCCAGCCGCCGAGGTGGGCGTTCCCGGTCGCATGGAACATCCTGTACTCCGACATCGCGGTGGTTTCGGCGTCGACGATCGACACGCTCAATGACCGCGGCGACACCGAGCAGGCCCGCGCCTACAAGCGCGCGCTGGCGGTGAACCTGGTGCTCAACGCCGGTTGGAGCTGGGTGTTCTTCAACCGTCGGATGCTGGGTCCGGCGGCGGCCCTGGCCGGGGTGCTGACGCTCAGCAGCGCCGACCTGGCCCGGCGGGCTGGCCAGGTGAACACGCCGGCCGGCGCGGCTCTCGCGCCGTACCCCCTGTGGTGTGCGTTCGCCACTGCGCTGTCGACGCGGATCTGGCAACTGAACCGCTGACGCCGACCGGCTACACCGCCCCGTCGGTTCTCTGTCGCGTCTCTGTCGCCGGCCCTCCGTCGACGGGCCCCTGTGGCCGTGTCTCTGTCGATGGGCCCCTGTCGACGGGGCCCTGCCGCCGCGTCGACGGGGCCCTGCCGCCGTGTCTCTGCCGCCGAGAGTGAACCCCGTGCGATTTCCCGGCCGGTTTTTCGCACAGGGCTCACAGTCGGTGACGGCGGTACCCCGATGCTGCGCGGCTCGCGGGCACGCGGCATGCTGGGCGGCGTGCAGGCAACCATCGACCCGACGCCGGTGCGACGAGCGGGCCGTCCGGCAGACATCGCCGCGGCGTACGCGTTCCTGGTCTCCGAGCAGGCCGGTTCCACCACCGGCCAGATCCTCGGCGTCGACGGCGGCAGGAACACCTGAGTGGTCACTGCCTACTTCACCGCGTCCGGCGGGGGTTACGACCCCACGCCGTACGCGCAAAGTCATTGGGGTGACGATCATCTCAACGGTCCGGCCATGGTCGGACTGGCCGCGCTGGCGTTGGAGAACGAGTGCGCGACCGACGGCTTTCAGCCCGCCCGGTTGACCGTCGACCTGCTACGCGCCGCCCGCACCGCCCACACCACCGTCGGCGTCGAGGTGGTCCGCGATGGCCGGCGGGTGCACAGTGCGCAGTGTGAGGTGATGCAGAACGGCCGGGTGGTGGCTCGCGCCACGCTCGTGCGGTTCCGGACCTCCGCGCCACCGCCGGGGGACTTGTGGATGTCCGACGACGCCTTCCCCGAGCATCCCACTCCGGACGGAACACCGCCGCCCTACATCGGTAGCGACCAGGGCGGCTGGACCCGGTCGCCGGCCGGGCAGCAGAACGACTCGCGCAAGCGGTTCTTCAACGACTCGATCAGCATCGTTGCCGGACAACAGAACTCGCCGTTCGTGCGTGCGGCCACGGTGGCCGAGTCGACGAGCCTCGTGACCAATCTGGGCACCGCCGGGATCGGATACATCAACGGTGACCTCACCGTGGCACTCTCGCGACTGCCGGTCGACGACTGGCTCGGGGTACAGGCCGTCTCCCACCACTCCGCTGCGGGGATCGCGGTCGGGACGGCGACGTTGTTCGATCGCCTGGGTGCGTTCGGGTCAGGACTGACGACCGCGGTCGCCAATCCGGCCGCGCAGATCGACTTCTCCGCACGCGACTTCCGACTGGAAGGCATCAACTACGAGTAACGGCGGCGCTCAGCGACGCCAGAAGTCGAAACGGTCTCGGCCAGGACGGAAACCGGCCGCCTCGACGATGTGCACGGCCACCTCGAACTGGTCTCCGACGCGGTCGGGTCGGTGTGCGTCACTGCCGAACGAGACGGCCTGCCCGCCTTCCTGCCGCCACCAGCGAATCAGTTCGACGGACGACAGCGGTGACTTGGTGTTGACCTCCAGAGCCCGCCCGGTGGGAGCCAACGCCGCGAACACGGCCCGGTAATGCTCCTCGAAGTCGGCCTCGCGGTAGGTTCCGACCCGTTCGGTGGGCCAGTACCGGCGCGGATAGTCGCAATGGGCCAGCACGCCGAACACCTGGGACTGCTCGACCAGGTCGACCAGGTCGCTCAGATAACGTTCCATCAGCTCGCGAGGGTCGTGGCGCTCGAACAGCGCAGAGTTGATCGCTTCGAGTCGGCCGTCGACGGCGATGCCGTGCAAGCTACCCAACACCCGGTCGAAGACTCCGGCGCTCAGCACGCGAGCCACACTGGCCGAGAAGTAGTGCGGCTCACCGGCTTCGATGCCCGACCAGATGCGCAGTGTCGGAAACATCTCACGGCAGCGCTCGATGTTCTCGGCATAACCGGCGGGATCGAACGGTGCCACCCCCGGCCGGTCGCCGACCTTGACGTCCGCCGACCCGCCGTAGCCACGGTCGCCATCGCCCCACTCCGTGAAGTCGACGTGCTCGGTGAACGCCACCGCCGGGATGCCCCGCCGGATCGCGGACTCGCACTCTCGCTCCATCGTCGCCGTCTCGGCGGTGTCCCACGACCATCGGGAATGCACGTGGTTGTCGGCGGGCAGCATCGCGTCGATCGTCGCACGCGCGTACCCGCCCTGCCCGGCCGGCCTCAGCTGCTGTGCTCGGCGGCTTCCGCCTGGATGCGGTCGAACTGGGCGGCCATGGCCTCGGACAATGCGGTGGCGCCGGACAACGGGCGCACCATGACCATGAAGTCGTCGATCAATCCGGCGTCGTTGACATGGATGAAGTCACAGCCGGTGACTTTCTTGCCTGCCACGGTCGCCTCGAAGACGAGAGCATGGTCGCGTCCGCCGCTGTCGGTGATCTCCCGGACATAGCGGAAGTCCTCGAAGACCCGCATCACCCCCCGCAGGATCGCCGCGGTGATGGGCTTTCCGGGATAGGGCTTGAAGGCGACGGGACTGGTGAACACCACGTCGTCGGCCAGCAGGGCCGCCATCGCGTCGGTGTCCCGAGCTTCCACGGCTTCACGAAACGACTGCACCATGCACCTCTCGTTCGTTCGGGCCTCGCCACGAGGGCGTGGTCCGCGTTGATCCGGACTGACGTGACGCAGATTACGCCACAGATTTTCGCGAACCGCGGGCACCGTTTGCGGTGACAGCTTGCCGACGTCGTGTGCCGTCGTCACCGTAGCGCCGGAACAAGGCGCCGAGTTGCCAACGGCCCGGCGAGGCTGCGCGATGTCCTCGTCGTGACCAACCATGTGCGGCATCGGTCGCCTAACGTGCCGCCCATGGCGAAGATGAAGGCGTTGAGCAAGGTCAACGCGACGCTGGGAGTGTTCGTCTTCCGTGTCGTGCTCGGATTCCTGTTCGCTTCGCACGGAACGGTGAAACTGTTCGGGTGGCCTCCGGATGGGGGCACGGTGGCGGCGACGGGTGCGTGGCCGTCGTGGTGGGCCGGACTCATCGAATTGGTCGCCGGCCTTCTGGTGATGGCCGGATTGTTCACCCGCGCAGGCGCTTTCCTCGCGTCGGGGACCATGGCGGTGGCCTATTTCTGGCGACACCAGCCCGATGCGCTGTTGCCGATTCAGAACGGCGGCGAGTCGGCCGCGCTGTACTGCTTCGCATTCCTGTTGCTGGTGTTCACCGGCGGCGGGGCCTGGGCGGCCGATGATCTGCGCCGGCGCGGGATGACTCATCCCACGCCGCGGGAGGCGACGACCTGAGTCGGTCCTCGTCAGTCCCGGTCCGAACTGCGCCGCTCGGCGATCGCCGTCAACCGCCACGTGGTTTCGCGGTTGCGGGGGATCACGGCGGCCAACGCGGCAGCCCGCGGCAACCAGCTCAAGGGTGGCGACAGCGGTACCTCGGCCATTTCCACCCGGCAGCCGCCGTCGTCGAGGTCGCTCAACCGCAACGTGATCCGCGCGGCGCCCAACGGCCTGCCCTTGGCGATCAGCACGAGCTTGTTCATCGGGACGCAGACGTCGACCCTGGTGCTGTCGTTGATGACCAGCGGCCACACGCCCACGGAATGATGGATGACGCTGCCCGGTTGCGGCCAGTTGGGGTCCACCGCCCGCATCCGGGAGTTGCCCACCACCCACTGCGAGTACGTCCACCCGTCAGCGATGACGTCCCAGACCTGTCGGCGGGACGCCGAGGTGTCGCGCCGCACGATCAGGGGATGTCGGCTCTCGTCCGGATCCTCGCTCACCGCAGTGCAATACCCCTGCCGCAGGGGGCCAAACACCGCGGCCGGACGAGCACCCCGGGGTCAGGTCGACACGAACATGGTGGTTGCATGGTGGAAGGCACCGACAGCCCGCGTTTCGAGGAGAGTTCTGCATGCCCCAGGCCGCCGGGTGGCGTGGTGATCCCCTGTGGCTGGCCGATGTGCTGCGGGCCGAAGGTCTCGACGTGGCAGAGTTCGTGGGCTGGCGCGGGCGGGGCCACGGCGACTTCCACGACATCCGCGGGATCATGGTGCATCACACCGGATCGGATTTCGCGACCGCTGCCTCGATCGCCTACGGGCGCCCGGATCTGCCGGGCCCGCTGTCGCAGGTTCACATCGGCCGCACCGGCAAGGTGACGGTCGTGGCGGCGGGCGTGGCCTGGCACGCGGGGATCGGCATGTACCCGTGGCTGCCCGTCAACATGGGCAACTGGCACACCATCGGTATCGAATGTGCGAACTCGGGGACCGCTCCGTGGGCGCCGCACCGCCAGAACTGGCCCGACGCTCAGTACTTTGCGCTGGTGAACAGCTGTGCGGCGATCTGCCGGCGCCTTGGGGTGCCGGCAGCCCGGACCATCGGCCACAAGGAGTACGGCGGTCGGGCCCAGGGCAAGTGGGATCCCGGGGCCATCGACATGGATCGGCTTCGACTCGACGTCGCGCGCCAGATCGGTGCCGTCCCCCGCGCGACGTCTCCTCGGCCGGCGGTGCCGGTCGGCAGATACGCCGACGTGCTGCTCTACCGCGGCACCCGAGGGCCGCAGGTGGCCGAACTGCAGCGCCGGTTGAAGTTCGCCTACGCGTCCTACGCCGGTGGTTTGGAGATCAACGGTGAGTTCGACGCCGCAACCGAGGAGGCCGTACGTGAATTCCAGCGTCGGACACCGGGGCTACACGTCGACGGCATTGTCGGGCCGGCCACGGCGGCCGCACTCGAGCTGCGTCTGATCGGCATCGACCTGTGATCAGTCTCCGGCTCGGGTCACCGTGACGGGGATGCCGTTGAGGGCGCCGTTGCCCGACGGTTCGTCGAGGAAATCCGGCGGCGAGAGGATGTTGGTGTTCACCCCTGGGGAACCGTTGGCAACGGTCAGTCGGGTGCCCGGCTTGCCGTGTCCCCACCCGTGGGGCATCGACACCACCCCCGGCTTGATCGCCTCGGTCACCTCGAGGGGAACGTCGATGCGTCCACCCGCCGAGGTCACCGCCACCAGGTCACCGTCGTGCAGGCCGTGCCGCGCGGCGTCGTCGCGGTGCATCAGCAGCGTGCAGCGGTCCCTGCCCTTCATCAACGCCCCGACGTTGTGCAGCCACGAGTTGTTCGACCGCAGATGTCGTCGGCTGACCAGCACGAGGTCATCGGGCTGGCGGCGGAGCCGGCGGGCCAGCCTGGGCAGGTCGTCGAGCAGATAGGCTGGGGCCAGCCGGATCTTGGCGTCCGAGGTGCCGAGCACCTCCGGTATTCGGGGCACCATCGGGCCGAAGTTGATGCCATCCGGCGCCGCTTTGAGCTTGGCCAGTGTCAGACCGTCGGTGTCGCGCCCGTAGTGGTCGCCGAAGGGGCCGGTGCGCAGCGTCAGGTCGAGGATGCGCTCGGGGCCGCCGTGGTCGTAGTGGGTCCGCACCTCGGCTCCGTCGAGTCCCTGGGTGAAGCACAAATAGTCGAAGAACCCGTCGTCGATGGCGGAGACGTCGACGTGTTCGGCGGGGGTGCCGGTGCACAATCCGGTGAGCCGGATCAGGATCTCCCACTCGTCGGGGGCATCCGGGTCTGGTTTGGTGAACACCGGTGCTGAGTAGTTCGCCACGCTGTTGATGGCGAAGTTCAGGATGAGGTCGTCGTGGTGTGGCTGTTCCAGCGGAGACGCGCCGGGCAGAATGACGTCGGCGTGCCGTGTGGTCTCGTTGAGCCACAGGTCGATCGCGATCATCGCGTCCAGCCCGGGAAGCACCTTGTCGAGCTTGTGTCCGGCCGGAGTGGACAACACCGGGTTGCCCGCCACGGTGATCAACGCCCGGATCTGACCGTCGCCGGGGGTGGCGATCTCCTCGGCCAGGCAGGACACCGGAACCTGTCCCAGTACCTCCTTGGCGCCGCGCACCCGGGTCCGGAATCGCCCGAAATCGGCTGCGCCGTCTTCCAATCCGGGAATCGGCTGGACGGTCACCGACCATGCCGGCGGGGTCGGGAACATGGCCCCGCCGGCGACGTCGAAATGCCCGGTCAGGATGTTGACGACGTCGACGAGCCAACTGGCCAGGCTGCCGAACTCCTGGTTACACGTTCCGATGCGCCCGTACACGACAGCGCGGGGCGTACCGGCGAGTTGGCGCGCCAGCTGCCGAATCCGGTCGACGGCGACACCCGTGACGTCGCTGACGCGCTCCGGCGGCCAGTCGGCCACAACGGTACGGAGCGTCTCGAGTCCATCGAGGTGGGGTTCCAGCGCGCCGAGGTCGACCAGGTCTTCGGCGAACAGGGTGTGGCACACGGCCAGCAGCAGCGCGGCGTCGGTGCCCGGGTTGATCGGCAGCCATTCGTCGGCGCGCTCGGCGGTCCGGGTTCTCACCGGGTCCACGACGATCACCCTGCCACGCTCGCTGATCGAACGGATCAGGCCCATCACATCGGGGGCGGCGAGCAGCGAGCCCTGTGATGCGGCCGGATTGGCACCCATCACGACCAGCAGATCGGTGCGTTCCAGGTCCGGTACCGGGAAGCTCCACCAGCCGCCGTACATCAGATGCGAAGACAGGTTCTTCGGCCACTGGTCGACGGTGCCGGGAGAGTAGGTCAGGGGCATGCCCGACATGCCGAGAAGGACCGCGCTGTAGCGCGCCAGCGAGAACGAATGCGCCAGCGGATTGCCGGTGTACGCGGTGACGGCGCTGATGCCGTACCGGTCGATCACGGGGGCGAGCAGTTCGGTGCAGCGCCGGAACGCGGTGTCCCAGTCGACCTCGTGCCACTGCCCGTCGACCTTGATCATCGGGCGACGGATCCGGTCCGGATCCTCGTGCACCGCGCCCAGCGAGGCGCCCTTGGGGCAGATGTGACCCCGGCTCCAGACGTCGTCGCGGTTGGGTCGGATGGAGGCGACCTGACCGTCCTCGACGTGGACTTCCAGCCCGCACATCGCCTCACACAGGGGGCAGGTGTAGAGGTGGAGGCCGTCCTCGCCGACTCCCGCGAGATCGTGAACGTCATGAGCCATCGCCGGGTGCCTCGATTCGTACTGCTGTGACGAGCTGTAACGACAAACAGTTGTGACACACTGTAACGATTCCGCGGCTGCCGAGGGGGTGAATTCCGTGCGCAACGTCCCCGCCGCGCGGCGGCCCCATCGAGGCTCACGCCGCGACCCCGACATCGACGCCGCCGTCCTCGACGCGACCCGACGCCTCCTGGTGACGCGCGGATACGCTGCCACGTCGATCGACCTGATCGCCATCACCGCGAAGGTGAGCAGGCCGGCGATCTACCGGCGCTGGCGCACCAAAGCCCATCTCGTGCACGAGGCGGCTTTCCCCGATCTGGGCCCCGACCCGGCACATGACGACGTCGCCGGTGAGATCGCCCGGCTGTGCCGCGGGGCGTTGGCGATGTACGCCGATCCCGTGGTGCGCGAAGCGGTTCCGGGTCTGCTGCACGATCTGAGCGCCGAACCGGCGATGCGGCGCCTGATCCACGACCGGCTGGAAGCCGCAGCGAGACGGCAACTGGCGGCGCAATTGGCCGACGGCGTCAGCGACGGCGCCGTCCGCCCGACCGTCGACGCCGACACGGTGATGGACGCCATCGCGGGCGCCGCCTGGTACGCGGTGTGTGTGCGCAATGTGACCGACCTCGACGCCGCCGCTACCGCGTTGGCGGACCTGGTCTCATGTGGAGTGCTGTCCCGCTGACGGCACAGTCAGAGTCGGCCGACCCGCTCGAGTCCGGCCACCGTGTCGGCGATGGTTTCGGCGGGATCGCGCTGGACGATGCCGAGTTCTTCCTCGCTGGGCCGGTCGTCGGAGGTGGGCATCTGGGTGTAGTACTGCATCGCCGCGGAGTTGATGGGGGTTTCGACCGGTAGATACGGGCCCACGATGTCGAGGAGTCGGCCGGCGCTGCGTAACGCCACGTCGGGCACCGGGAAGACCGCCAGAGACTTGCCCGCCGCGGCGCCGATCATTGATGCCAGCCGGTCCACGCTGACCCGCTGGCCGCCGGCCATGTAGCGGCGGGCGCCGTGGCCGGGTTCGAGCAGCGCGACGTGTAGCGCCGCCAGGTCCCGCACGTCGATGACGATCCACGCGGCGCCGCGGCCGGGGACCCCGTGCATCTTCACCGCCGCCTCCACTCCCTCGGCCGCCTCGCCGAACTGGTCGCCGGCCGGCGGACCGAGCACCATGCCGGGGTAGGTGATGGCCACCGGCGCTCCGCCGTCCTGCAGGCCGCGCGCATACGCCTCCACTGCCGCCTTGGACCGGCCGTAGCCGTCGCTGCCGCCGACGACGGGCAGATCGGCATGCAGCACGTCCAACCCGGGTCGGAACAGTGCCGTGAAGCTGGACACGTGCACGATCGGGTCGATGCCGGCCGCTGCGGCGCCGCCGAGGATGTTGCGGGCGCCCTCGAGGTTGGTGTGCAACATTTCGTCGGCGCGGTCGGGGTCGGTGGAAACCATTGCCGCGCAGTGGATCACAGCGTCACATCCGTCCAGCGCCTGTGCGGTGGTCGAGCCGTCGGCGATGTCACCGATCACGTGGTCGGCGATGTCGGCCCCGATCTTCTCCGCGCTGGTGCTCAGACGGCCCACGTTGCGCACCAGGAAACGCACCTCATGTCCCGCGTCCTGTGCGGCTTTCGCGGTCCATGCGCCGACGAAGCCGGTGCCGCCGGTGATCAGTACCTTCATCTGCCCTCCACGTCTCGCCGGTCGGAAACTACCCGATCGCCGGCGATCCGAATCCCGCACCGTCAGTGCTCAACGGCCTACAGTGTCGCCATGGGGGAGCGAGCCGGTGTGCCGACCGGATATGACCGACCGCGGGTTGATCCGGGAGCACTGGCTCTGGCGACCGTCGCGGGCGCCGTCGCCTTCATCCTCGGGCCCGGCGAGTGGGATCTGCTCGCTGTGGTGGTCGGGTTGATGCTGCTGTTCATTCTGTTGGCGCACCATCTCGCCGCGCCGGCGGAGCGGACGCCGCGCGCATACTTGTTGCGCGCGGCCTTCGGCGCCACCACCGGGCTGGCGTTCTGTATCGCGGTGGCGCCGGCCATCCAGTACCTGATCGTCACACCGTTCTTCCACGCCGAGAGCGACGAAGGGTTCTCCGAGGACGCCTGGCACACCACGCTGGCGCTGTCGGTGCTGTGGTTCCTGTGTGCCGGCGTGCTGGCCACGCTGGAGCCCCGCATCGCGCGATGGCTGGACCGACCGCGACCGAAGGGGTCGTCCCCCGACCACTGACCGGCCCTGCTTGACGGCCGTCAACTTTTTCGTGCGATCCGCCCGTCGCGGCGTCGCGGCTGCTATACGTTGGCGCGGTGTCGTCGTCGCTGCGCCCCCCTCTGATCGAACGTCCCACCGATCTCACCGCCGACCGGCTGACCGACATCCTCGGCGGGGCCGCGGTGCGCGATTTCACCGTCGAGCGGATCGGCACCGGACAGATGAGCGAGTGTTACCGCGTCGCCCTGACCTACGCCGACGGCCAGACCGGGCCGGCTTCGGTGGTGCTCAAGGTCGCCGCAGCCGACCCCAGCAGCCGTCAGACGGGGCTGGCGATGGGCCTCTACGAGCGGGAGGTCGACTTCTACACCACCATCGCCCCGGGGCTGGGCGGACCGATCGCGCCGTGCTACCACGCGGCCTACGACCCCGCGACCGGTGCCTTCGACCTCGTGCTCGGTGACGCCGCGCCGGCGATCGTCGGCGACGAAATCAGCGGCGCCACCGCAGAACAAGCGCGACTGGCGCTGAGCCAGCTCGCTCTCGTACACGGCCCGCTGCTCGACGACCAGACGCTGGCAGCCAACGACCGGTTCAATCGGGAGTCGCCGGTGAACCAGGCGCTGATCACCGCGCTGTACGCCGGATTCATCGAGCGTTATCGCGACCAGATCGCCGAGCAGCACCGGGAGGTCTGCGAACGCCTGGTCCAGAGCTTCGACGCCTACCTGGCCGCCGAAGCCGAGCGCGACGGCCCGCGCGGCCTGGTCCACGGCGACTACCGGCTCGACAACATGCTGTTCGGCCAGGCCGGCGCCGACCGGCCGCTGACCGTCGTGGACTGGCAGACCGTCACCTGGGGGCCGGCGTTCACCGACGTCGCCTATTTCCTGGGCTGTGCACTGCCGATCGAGCGGCGCCGGGAACACTACGACACGTTGCTGGCCGCGTACACCGAGGCACTGGGACCCGCGGCCGGCGTGACTGTCGACGACGTGCGGGAAGGTGTACGCCGCCAGAGCTTCTTCGGTGTTCTAATGTCGATCGTGTCGCCCATGCTCGTCGCGCGCACCGAGCGCGGTGACCAGATGTTCATGGCGATGATCGCGCGTCACTGCCAGCATGTCCTCGACACCGACGCGCTGGCGATCCTGCCGCACCCGGCGCGGCCGGAGCCGCTGCGGCCCGGCGCCGACGACGAGGACAGCCACCCGCCGGGCGACGAACCGCTGTGGAGCGAGAGCTGGTACTTCGACTTCGCCGATCCCCGCCAGGACCTGGGCGGCTGGATCCGCCTCGGACTGATCCCGAACCAGCGACACGCGTGGATCAATGCGCTGCTGTGCGGTCCCGGCATGCCGACCATCGCGGTGCTCGACTTCGAGGTCGCCCTGCCCGACGACCACACCCAGGTGCGCACCCACGACACCGAGATCCGCATGCAGGCCGTCGAGCCGCTGCGCACGTTCCGGGTCACCGTCCGAGCCCAGGGGCAGGCGCACGACGACCCGGCTGCGCTGCTGCGGGGGGAGGCGGGCCGGCCGGTCGCCGTCGACCTCGACCTCACCTGGAGCACCGACGGCGTCCCCTACCAATACCGGGTGTCGCCCCGGTACGAGATTCCCTGTCTGGTCACCGGTTCGGTCACCGCCGACGGACGCACAACCGCGCTGGCGCGGGTACAGGGCCAACGCGACCATTCGTGGGCCCCGCGGGACTGGTGGGCGATGGACTGGGTGTGGAGCGCGCTGCACCTCGACGACGGCACCCATCTGCACGGCGTCGACATCCGCATCCCCGGTATGCCGCCGTTGGCGGTGGGTTACCTGCAGCAACCCGGACAGCCACTGGTCGAACTCGAACAGATCTCGACCAGCGAGACGTTCGCACCCGACGGGCTGCCGCTGACCGCGCAACTCGGCTTCGCCGACCTCACCGTGGACATCACGCTGCGAGGCCACGCCCCGGTGCTGCTGAGCTCACCCGACGGCCGCCTGAGCCGTTTTCCGCGGGCGTGGGGCACCGTCGAAACCGCCGACGGCCGCACCGGCGTGGGCTGGATCGAGTGGAACCAGAACCAGTCATGAGGTCGAAGAAAAGGCGCGGGCAAAAACGGCAAAAATGAGAGACCGAAAGCCGCAACCTCTGTGGCCTCTCGGGTGAACCGCACGAATGCGGGGTCCGCGCCTACCGAAAACGTTAGGCGGGGAGAGGTGCTCACCGCAAGTTCCGCGAGCGGACCAGTGAGGTGAGCCCGAACTGCTGATACAGCGTCGAGGGCGAGAGCGTGCGGAAACCACGAACCCCCGCTGACCTGGTGGCCGCCTGCGCGATCTTGCGGGCGATGCGATAGTCCAGGTCCTTCAAGACGCCCCGATCGGTCGTTGCGTCCAGCAACGCCGCCAGCCCGGCGACGGCGAAGGGACTCGCCGGATCCAGCATGACGTTGGTCGCCGCTACCAGATGCGCTGCCCGCTGGTCGACAGGCAACGACGACACCGCAGGGGAGACACCGTCGATGCGAGTGGCGATTCGAGCGATGAAGCGCCGAAGACGTGCCGGGCTCAGTGAAACGGTGCCCGCAGCCGTGACTGTCAGGCCCAGGCAGTCGACGCGGTCACGTCCCCGATACGACGGATCCATGGTGCAGGTCCGGCCGTGGGCGCACAGTGCGGTGCGCTGTTCTTTGGGAAGCGCGCGTCGCACACCCAGGTTTTCGGTCGATGTGTCGATTCGTGCGTCTGCGTCCTGGATGGCTGCGAGATCGTGGTGGGCGATGAGGAAGTCGTCGTTGTAGCGCGCGTAGAAGACACCCTCGATGCTGAGGATCGACTGATCCATCGGTAGGGCAGCAAGGTTGCCCAGCACCGGTACGAGCGGAGTTCCCATGGCGATGCCGTTGACCCGGGTGAACTGTGCTCCGTCGGACTCGCGTACCACCGGGCGGACCAGGGCGGTTATGAGATCCCATGTCCGAGAGTCGATTTCTCCGTTCGCACTGCCTAGCGACGCGACGAGCCGCAGCGTCTGCCACAGCGCTGCATCGGGGCCGACCGGTAGGTGATCGCCGTACTTCTCGAAATCGGACTGCAGTACGTAGATCGGTCCGCCGTGGGGTCCGACCCGCTTGCGGTGGGCGCGGACGTACGCGCCGAACGCCTGCATGGCCCCGAGGTTCGTCAACCCGGGTAGGTAGGAGTACACGCCCGGTAGACCGTGACAGCGCGCGTTGTGCGACAGCAGCGTGAACAGCGCCGAGCCGACGACGTGATCGATGAAGGTCGCTTGATGAGCGGCCCGGCGTTTGCCGTCGGTCTCGAGATACCAGAGGTCGACCGGCTGGGGGCGATAGCTGCCGTTGTCGATGCTGGCAGCTATTGCGCGCGACAGCGCCCGGCGGTCGGTCGCGGCGGCGAAGTACGTGACCCCTGCAGCGGCCTGGGCGAAACCCAGCCCGCGCGCGTTGCGTTTGATGAAGATCCGAAGGATGGCCTCGTCGTACGTCGCGGGGTCGGACAATCTCGCCCGGATGTCAACCGGCTCAGCGGACATGGTGTACGCCGTGTGCCGGCCACCCACCCAGTCGCCACGTCTTCAACGTGTGCAGCCACCTGCGGAACTGCTCGGGACCGGGGTCGGGCGGCAGGAGAAAGACCACCTCCACCTTGTTGTGGTGAAATATCGGCGACAGCCACCGCCCCGCGACCGGCACAATCAGGGCGTCGTCGTCCAAGCTGCGTATCGCTGCGGGAAGAAGTCCGACCAGCAGATCGGGGTCCAGTGAGCGCATGGTCCGCGCGCCCGCGCGGGTCTGAACGTTGGCTACCAAGCCCCCGGGAAAAATCTGCAGGAACTCGGCGCGGAGGACCTCGGGACTTGCGGGTGCCCTGGGCGTTCCGTCGACGGGTTGCAGCCAGCCGTCGGCCACGATGCGATCGAGCGCGGCGGGTCCGTGAGGCGCCGCCTCGTGCCAGTAGCGGCCGCGATTGGCCGCGCCCCCGGTCAGCGCCTGGACGAGAAGGTGCGGTGCCTGCTCATCGTGCGAGGGCTGGTCGACATAGAAGATCAACGTCGTCGCCGAACAGAAGGCCAAGCATCCGCCATCGGCCACGGTGAGGCGCATCATCTCGACCGCTGCACGCCGCTCGCGGGCCGGAATCCACTCGGGTATCGAGATTGTTCCGACTCGTACCGGTCCTGTCTTGGCGGCAAGTGCTCGGATCCAGTCACCGAGCGGCAATTGAGGCGGTCGGGGCGGGATACGATCTCCGAAGTGCTGCAGGTTGATGTGCACGATCAGCAGCGCGATCATCGCCGCGGTGATCTCGACGAGGTCGGAGGCGGGATTGGGGTCGAGCCAGACCAGCAGGAACAGTACCGCCGACACGGCGACGGTGGCATTGAGGGCGCGGAACCGGCCCTCTGCGAACAGGCGGATCTGGTAGGTACCGATCAGGCCGCGCACCACGAACAGCGGCAGCAGCGCGAGCAGGAAACTGAAGGGTATGCCGGGCAGCACGAACAGTCCCAGCGCCACCGCCAAAGCCCAGAACACTGCGGTGATCACCGGTGTGATGGTGAGCAATCTGTGAAAGAACCACACCCGGTATTCGCGCAGTGCCGGCAGGCGGCGCAACCGGACGAAATCGAAATAGAACACCGCGGTGGCCTCGTAGGCGCCGCGGAACAACGGCAGCACCAGGTAGAAGAACTGGAACGCGTCGATCTCCCGCCAGGTCTGCAGTCCGGCGGTCAGATCGATGGCCCGGGTGTTCGTGCCGTAGATCCCGGCGATGACGAGTACTGCCACTGCGTCGAGTCGCAGACCCAGACCGGCCAGTGTCGCCTCACCGCCCTCGCGCAACGGAATAGAGGGGAGCGACACCCGAATAGGTCGCACCGCAGCAAGATTCGGTGACAGCCCGGTCAGCCGGTAGAGCCGCAGGGTGTAGTGCACCGTGATCCAAATCGACGCGGCGTTGGATACGACGATCGCGAGGACCACCGCGGCGGTCGGGTAGTAGAGAACACCGAGACCGAGGACCGTCAGCTGCAGCAGGTTTGGGGCGAACAGTGACCACAGCGGTCTGTAGATGCGCCGGGTGGCATACATCCCCGAATGGAGTACCCGAACCGGCAATCTCAGCGCGACCTCAATGATGACGAGGAACGCGTAGAGCGTTGCCACCGGGTTACCGTCGCGGGGAAGCAACATCACCAGCAGCGCTGTCGCCATGAGGGTGGCGGCTCCCGCCACCAGCACCGACAGGACGAGCCAGGCGCCGATCTCCCGCTGCGCTGACTGCCTGTCCCCGATCCGGGCGAACGCGCGGAGTCGCTCGCGCATCACTTCGAGCAGACCCCACCAGGCGCCGCCAACGAGCAGACCGCCGACCCGCAGGATCATCACCGTGAACGCCGCCAACCCGCCCAGGCTGCTGAGAATGATCAAGAACTCCGCGACGTGCAGCACGAACGTGGTGGCATCCAGCAGGAGCGCATAACGAAGGCGATAACGGAAGTACGCGAACATCTTTCCGGTGAGCAGACACGAATACAGTGACACCGCTCGGGTGGTGCTCCGCCCGGTCCGATCCAGCCAGCGGTCGATGTCGTTCATCAGAAGCCCTGTTGCGGCGACGACAACTCGTAGTGACCTTTCACTGGCGATCGCTCCAACATCGAGACGGTCCTGTGGGAGGCTGATGTGCCTGGGCGGGATGGGCGCGCCCTGGTCCGTCCCGATAGGAGAAGGGTGCCCGATGCAGCGCGGTGACGCCGCCGTATTGTCGATATCGGCCGTTCTGGCCGGTGTCGTGATCTGCGCGGTTTCGTTCAGCGTTCTGGTCCTCGACCGGGAATCCACGACGCTGGTGTCGCGCAACACGACATCGAGCTGGCTGGTGGTGACCTGGGGAGCGGGCTTCTGCGCTGCCGAGCCCTCGAACCAGGCCTGCCGCTCCGGCGAGATACAGCGACTCGGTCGAACCCTGATTCTGCACGGACTGTGGCCTCAACCATCTGAGAACCAGTACTGCGGGGTCTCTCTGATGCTCGCGGAGCGGGTGCGCCGGGGGGATGAGGGGTTGCCGACGGTGCCGCTGACCGCCGGCGTGCGCTCGGAGCTCTCGGCCACGATGGCCGACTCTGCGACGTTGGTGACCCACGAGTGGTACGCGCACGGCACGTGCTCGGGCGTGCGGGCCGACGTCTATTTCGGCGATGCGGTGACACTCACGCACGCGGTGAGACAGGTACTCGACCCGGTGTTCCGGCAGGCGTCGGGAGGCCAGCTGACTCTGGCGACGGTCCGCCGCCGCGTCGACGATCAACTCGGCGCGGGCACAGGGCAACGGGTCGGGCTGAGCTGCCGCAGACAGATCAGGACAGGCACCTTGGTGGTCGATGTCCGGCTGTCGTTGCCCCCGGTGGCCGCCATGCGCGCCGCCGACGGACGTCTGAGTCTGCCCGCCCTGCTGCGGGCGGCGCCCCCGATCCACTCACCCTGCCAGCAGGGACGCGTGGCGTGACCAGGGTTACCTGGGTACGCACGGGGTGAGCGGACACGACCGCAGCAGCGACCTTCTGAGGTCTCCTGGCGGTGTGGCCGCCGCGGGACGCGAGCGGTCATCGGCGGTCACGAGGGCCCCATGGTCGGTGGAATCGCTGCCGCGCCGACGGAGCGTGTGCTCGGCAGTAGGCACCCGCGGTCGTCGGCAACCAGCCCAGGTCGACGAGCACTTCGTTGAGCAAACGCCGTGCGATCAACGCATCCCGCGGCGTGTGTCCCACCTGTGTGGAAGACAGGGTGACGAGCTGCTGACAGCTACTGCACTGGATATCGAATTCGATAACGAGGCTTGGCAATTGAGCACTTCTCAGCGTCTCGTCGCTGACAGGGACAGGCGCCTGTGCCGATCGCGGAAGTATATCGTGGCTGCGGCAGCGCCGCTCGTCGTGGCAGTGGTGGGCAACCGGAAGGCGAGTTTGTCACGATACTGGTAGGACTCCACCAGCACACCGGTGTCGTCGGCGCACTCGACGACCACGTCCGCCCCGCGGGGCAGGGGGAACGCGCGTGACAGTAGTCGCCATCTATCTCGTCATCACCTTCGGACTCGGCGGGCTCGCCCTGGCGGTCCGGCTGCCGCCCTTGGTGGGGTTCCTGGCGGCAGGCTTCGTCATCAACGCCCTCGACGTCGCGGAGGTGCCGCAACTGGACGTGCTGGCCGACCTGGGTGTCACGCTTCTGCTGTTCGCCATCGGCCTCAAGCTCGACGTCCGGATACTGTTGCGCCGCGAGGTGTGGTTGACCACCTCGGTGCACATGCTGATCAGCGTCGCGCTCGGTGTCGCCGCGCTGTGGCTGGCTGCCGTTGCCGGCGTGGCGATGCTCGTCGGACAGAGCATGCAGACCATCGCGTTGTTGGCGTTCGCGTTGTCCTTCTCCAGCACCGTGTTCGTGGTCAAGGTGCTCGAGGAGCGCGGTGAGTCGCATGCGCTCTACGGCCGCGTCGCCATCGGCATCCTCGTCATGCAGGACATCATCGCCGTGGTGTTCCTGACCGCCACCAGCGGGCATCTGCCCAGCCCGTGGGCGTTGGCGCTGGTGGGCCTGTGGCCCCTGACCCGCATTCTGCGCAAGGTGTGGAGCCGCCTGGGTCACGGTGAAATGCAGTCACTGTTCGGCATCGTCATGGCGCTGGTGCCCGGTTATGCGTTGTTCACCGCGGTCGGGCTCAAGGGTGACCTGGGCGCGCTGATCATGGGGGTGCTGCTCGCCTCCCATCCGGCGTCGTCCGAGCTGGCCCGTTCGCTGTTTCACATCAAGGAGCTGCTGCTGGTCGGTTTCTTCGTCTCGATCGGCCTGACCGGACTGCCGGACCTGCCCACCATCGCCGTCGCGGTGCTGATGGTGCTGTTGCTGCCGTTGAAGGCGGGCGGGTACATCGCTCTGCTGACCATGATGAAACTGCGGCACCGAACCGCGATCCTGGCTGGGTTGAGCCTGATGAACTACTCGGAATTCGGGCTGATCGTCGTGTCGGTGGGGGTATCGGTCGGACTGCTGGCCGAAGCCTGGCTGGTGGAGATGTCGATCGCGGTGGCGCTGAGCTTCGTGGTTTCGGCACTGGTCAATGGCCGCGGGCACCTGATGGTCGAGAAGATCGCCACGCGGCTGCCGGCGCAGAACGAGGACACGCTGCACCCCGAGGAACGCTCCGGCGACGCCAGTGACGCCGAGGTCGTGGTCATCGGCATGGGCCGGGTGGGCTATGCCGCCTATCAGCGCCTGACGGACCACTATGGGCTACGGGTCGTCGGCGTGGACTACGACGGGCCGCGGATTGGTCGCCTCGACGAGCAGGGCCTGCGGGTCATCGAGGGCGACGCCACCGATCTGCATTTCTGGAACCAGCTGCAACGATCTGACTCGGTGCGGATGGCCGTGCTTGCGATGCCGAGGCACGGCGCCAATGTCACCGCGTTGGAATGCCTGCGTGAGTCGGGGTTCAGCGGCACTGTAGCAGCGGTCGCGCGCTATGACGACGAAGTGGCATGGGCCAAGGAGCATGGCGTCGACATCGCGTTCAACGTCTACGCCGGTGCCGGGCTGGAGTTGGCCGATCAGGTTGCCGGCGGTGAGCGTGAACGCCAGTCAGGCGACGGCCATCCCGATCAAGTACGACCCGAGTAGGGCGGCGCCGAGCAGCAGGACCCAGACGTCGGTGAGGCGACGAAGCAACGCCGGGGCGTGACGGACCTCCATGAACTCCCGGAAGATGATGCGCACCTTCACCAGAGCGATCAGGATGGCGGTGACGGTGACGACCGTGCTGGCGCGCAGCGTGCCCGACTCATCGACTGTGTGGTCCATCCAGACATACACCAGCGTCATGGCGGTCAAGATGGCCCAGACGAGCAACAGCCTTGTGGAGTTCCTAGGGGTCATGGCTTCACCTCACGACTCGATCGGTCCGACGGTCCAGTACGACTGACGACTGGGTTCATCTCACGACTGGGTTCATCTCACGACGTAGAGCAGCGCGAAGATCAGCACCCAGAGGAAATCAACCGTGTGCCAATAGGTCGCTCCCGTTTCGACCAACTGCTGGGAGCGTCGCCCCGGACCCCACAGCTGGTAGACGACGACGCCGAGTACGACGAAGCCGATCAGCAGATGGATGAAGTGGATCGCGGTCAGAAAGTAGTAGTGCTGGAAGAACTCGTTGGTGGTGAAGGTGTTGCCCATGCGGATCTCGGTGACCCACTCGGTCACCTTGGCCGCCGCGAACACCACTCCGAAGCCGATGGCCAGGAACGCATTCCTCAGGGCTGACCGATAGGCACCCGCGCGCGAGGCCTGCACACACCGCGCGATCGCCCAGGAACCCAGCAGCAGCGCGATCGTGTTGAACACGCCGAAGCGCAGGTCGAGATCGCCCTGCGCCCGCAGGAAAAGCTCCTCGTTCTGGGTGCGCGTCACCAGATAGACCGAGAAGTAGCCGGTGAACAGCAGCGTCTCGAACAGCACGAACATCCACATGTCGGGCTGACCGGGCACGAATTCGCGTCTGCTGCGCTCCCGCGCCTCGAGGCTTGTACTCATCGGGCGGCCTCGACCGGGTCGCGGTGGTCGACGGTGTCCTCGGGGCCGGGGTCCGGCAGCGGTCCCGTGTCGAAGTCCTCACGCTCGATCATCCTGCGTAACAGCACGATGAACATGCAGGTGTAGAACGCGAACACGAAAACGTTGATCCACCAGGCGATCGCGCCGTGCCAGGCGAACGCGCCGCGCTGGAACATCCATGCGGGCGCCACCACGACCTCGGTGAGGGCGTTGCACAGGTTGAGGTATCCGAACCACTTGGGGAAGATCCCGTTGCGGTCCAGCAGGATCGCCACCATCCACACCAGCGAACCGATCAGGAACACGCCCATGGTTCCGCTGAAGGACAGAAAGGCGAAGTCGTAAAGCCACATGACGACGGCCGGATCGCGGTCGGGCCGCAGCGCGCCGACCGTCATCGCGATGGCCATCACCAGCATCCCCGGCACCGCGGCCAACGCGTACATGATCATGTACGAGTAGGCGAAGACCGGGCTGACCGACATGCGCCGCATCGAGTAGGCGAGCAGCGCATTCATCGGTCCGCACATGCCCGCCACGAGGAACACGGCACCGAATCCGGCGAGCAGTCCCAGATGGTGGTCGGTGAACCAGGCGACGACCGTCGGAGTGTCCCAGCCGGGGCTCGGCGGTGGTTGCACGCGGGTGACGACGACGAACAACAACCCGTACAGGTTGTAGAAGACGACCATCACGTACCAGGAGAACCACAGCTCCCGTTTGGGGCTGCGAGTCAGTTTCCACCGAATGCGAGCCAGCCGAGTACTCACACCGCCACCTGCTCGGCACTGCGCCTCTGACGCAGGATCGTCTGTCCGAGAACGACTCCCATCACGATGACCCATGTCGCGATGGCGATGTTCTTGAGCCAGAAGCTCAGCAGCCCGTCCCAGGCGAAGGGCCCGTCGAGTGTCAGTCCCGTGAACGCGGCGGGCATCAGGGCGACCCCGGTCGCCACGTTGAAATGGGCCACCCACGGGCGGAAGACCGGTGTGTCGTTGCGATCCCAGTAGATCGCCAGCGCCAGGAGCAGACACTGTGCGATGAGGTAGGACACCGTGACCGAGAAGGTGATCCAGGCCAGATCGTTGAACAGCAGGGTGAGTTCCGGCGCCCGGTCGGGACGGAACGCGCCGAGAAGCCAGAACATGTCGGCGATCAGGAACAGCGCGGGAGGCCCACCCGCGCAGGCGATCAGGCTGTAGGACAGGATCGGCGTGCGATGGGCCATGCGGCGCACCTGCAGGGCGAGCAGCACCACCACCGGCACCAGGCCGACACCGAACCAGTTGAACAGGATCATGCTGTACCGGATCCGGGCAGCGTGGTCCCGGTAGAAGCCCGCGACCTCGTCGGCGGACATGGTGGGGGACATCGGATGCAGAAAGCCGGGGAACAGGAAGAACGCACTGATCCAGATGAGGGCCACTGCCGGCAGGGTCCAGAAGAGAATGAGCTCACCGTCAGTGCGTCGTGTCATCGAACCTCGCTCCTGGTTGCCGATCGGCTACTCGGCACGGTAGCCGATCGGCAACCGAACGGTCAATCGTTCGTTATCCTGACGCTGTGACGGCCCCGCACGAAGTCCGCAGCTTCCGCGCGATCAGGCGCACGGCAGCGCAAACACGGGTGCTGGACGCGGCTTTGGTTCTCATCGCCGAGCACGGTGTCAGCGGCACCTCGCTGCAGATGATCGCGGACGCGATGGGTGTCACGAAGGCTGCGGTCTACCGGCAGTTCCGGACCAAAGAGGAAATCGTCATCGCGATCACCGAACGGGAGATGGCTGCGCTCGAGGACGCGCTCGAGGATGCCGAAGCGGGCGGTCCGAAGGCTCGGGAGGTGCTGATCGACCGGATGGTCGATCAGGCCATCGACCGGCGCGGCCTGGTCAGCGCGCTGAGCTTCGATCCGGTGATCATCAGGCTGCAGGGGGAGTACGAGCCGTTCCAGCGGTTCGTCGAGCGTCTGTACGCCGCGCTACTCGGAACCGATGGGGGTGTCGAGGCACGGCTGCACGCGGCGATCCTGTCGAGCGCGATCAGCGTGTGCGTGATGCATCCGCTGGTGGCCGACGTCGACGGCGACACGTTGCGTGTCCACCTGAAAAGTCTGACGCGCCGGATGTTGGGCCTGTCGGACTGACGGGGCCTTCAGTGGCGATCGAGGGGTGTCACGACGCCGTGTGATCGAGGCGTGTCACCACGCCGGGTTGGTCGAGGCGTGTCACCACGCCGTGGTCGCCGTCCACGCGCACCCGATCGCCGGTCTGGAGCACCTGCGTACCGACCAGGGTGTTGACCACACACGGCAGGCCGTATTCGCGGGCCACCACCGCGCCATGGGAGACCGAACTGCCGATGTCGGTCACCAGAGCGGCGATGACCGTGAAGTACGGTGTCCAGCCCACGTCCGTGACCGGTGCCACCAGGATCTCCCCGCGCTGGACGTCACGTGCCTCGCGAATCGACTTCGCCACGCGCACAACCCCCTCGACGACGCCCCGGCTGGCCGGCCGGCCGATGATCGCGTCGTCGGCGGCAGCACAAGGACGCCGAGAGACGCGGGGAGTGGGCCGGCCCACCGACACGTCCTCGAACTCCAGGGCGTCCTGATACGCCAGCGCCTCTCGCCGGCTGCGGGCGCGCCCGACCAGGTCGGTGATGTCGTCGGAGCCGACGACGCGGGCAAGCTCGGTGCGGTCGAAGAAGAAGACAAGATCCGCGTCGGGTAACCGCCCCGCACCGGCGAGCACCTCGCCGAGGTGGCGGTAGCCGCGCTTGAGTGCGTGCGCCATCAATGCCATCTTGGATTTCGTCTCTTCGCGACCACGCGCACCGCCCTGCGCGAGCCGCGCCAGGAATCGGACGGATGCCGATGCCGGGGCGGGGGACTCGCGGGATACCGGACCACGGTCGGCGGGGTCGAGCGCAGCCTGGAGCATGACCTGCATCATCGTTCCCAGGCCATTCGGGTCCTCGGCCCAGGAGGGGTCGCGCATGCACAGTTCGCGGTAGCCGCGGTGACCGTGGCGGTTCAAGAACCGGCGAAGCGCGGCGCCGCTGGGACTGTCTGCGGCGCGAAGGGTTGTGACGGCGGCCTCCGGCGCCGCGACGAGAAAGGCCTCGGCTGCCGCGTTGTGGGCGGCCAGCGTGCGCACCACCGCGTCGAGTTCCTCGAGCATGACTGCACTTTCGACGTCGGCGGCGCCGGCCATCACGCGCATCGCATCGGCCCGTCCGTCCTCCTCGCTGCGTCCGTCCTTGACCGCCTGTGCGATGAGGCGGCTTTCGAGGATGTTGGCCGCGACCGCGGCGCGTGACGAGGACCGCACGTGGGTCAGTGTGACGTCGCAGTACAGCTCGACCCCGGTCTCCAGCTGGCGCAGCACGACGCGGGCATCACGGCTGGTCGGTATCCGGAATCCCGCGATCTGGCGGTCGAGCCGACGGATCGCCGGCCCTGCCGACAGCGCATGGGAGGTGAGCCTGATCGTGTTACCGAGCTTGCGCCGGAAGGGCTGCGGCGGTTTGGGTTCCAACTCGTCGATGACCCGACCGCAGATGGACATGGAGAACTGCTCCAAGGAGTTACCCAGAATTCCGGAACTCAGCGCGGTGCCCTCGGTCATGTTCAAGAACATGTGCCCGTAGAAGTAGCCGACCTGCAGCCACGGCGACTCGTAGCGCGGCTGCGCCCTGGCCACCACCTGGGTCATCTGCATTGCGTAATCGATGGCGAAGCCCGACACCGACGCCGTCAACGGACAGAACGCTCCCGGCATCATCTCGCCGATGTTGCAGCGGGTGTACACGTGGGTGTGCCCGGCCACCGGGGAGTCCATCTCGTTGAGGTCGCCGGGCAGCGTCGTGATCGGGCGTGCCTGCAGCCACCACAGGTGACCGGATCGGTCGATCGCCCACTCCAGATCCAACGGTCGGCCCCAGTGGCGCGCCGCCTTCAGGGCTCCCGCCCGGATGTCGTCGATATCCCGAGCGGTGAGGACGGCCGACCCGGCCACTTCGTGGACGGCGGTGCTGCCATCGGCGTGCAACACCACATGCTCGGGGGAGGCCGACCCATCGACGAGTGCCTCACCGAGGCCGGCGATGGCATCGATGACCATCAGGTCGCGCCGGCCGGACGCCGGGTCGGCGGTGAACACCACGCCTGCCGCGCGCGCGTCGACCATCTGCTGCACGACGACGTGCATGGTGGCGGTGGAATGCTCGCTGTAGGCCGAGGCACGCTGCGAATCCACCGATTCGGCGCACCTGCGGATGGCCGCGGCGAACACGTCGACAGAGTCGACGCCCAGCACGGTGTCATACTGGCCGGCGAAGGACTGGTCGACGCCGTCCTCGCCGACTGCGGAAGACCGGACGGCGACCGGGGTCGTCCCGTTGGCGGCCATCCTGTCGAAGCGTCCCCTGGCGACCTCGGCGGCGTTCGGCGCGGAGGCCTCGGCGAGGACGAACCCCGGCGGCACTGCGAGGCCGAGGCGGCGCAGCTCGGCGAGGCCGGCCGCCTTCCCGCCGAAGCGGGCGTCGGTGATGTCGTCGAATTCGACGGTCCTGGCTGTCATGTCGTCAGACCAGCGCATCCACGATCTCGGCCAGCGCGTCGACCGCGATGGGCCCCGGCTGGTACAGACAGATCCGGTCGGACACCCCCTCGACGCGGTCGCGGATGTGTGCGGCCACCTCAGCCGGCGTGCCGCACGCGGCGATCGTGTGCAGCATCTCGTCGTCGATCAGCGTGGCCATCTCCTGCCACCGGCCCTGCTTGGACATCGCGTTCAGCTCCGGTTGCAGATCGCCCCACCCATGGGCATCGAGCACGGGCCGGTAGGCGGGGGTGGATCCGTAGAACGCCAACAACATTCGCGTCGAGGTGTGGTCTCGGTCGTCGGAACCCACCGACACGATGATCTCGGGCACCACCGCGAAGTCGTCGTCGCTGCGGCCTGCCGCGGCCAGGCCCTCGCGCACGGCGGGCATCGTCGTCTCGTGCAGGAAGCGCTTCGAGCCGAACGGCATCACCAGCAGGCCGTCGGCCACTTCCGCGGTGGCGCGGGTCAGCCGGGGTCCGAGCGCGCCGAGGTAGATCGGCGGCGGACCGAACGGATTGGGACCGGGGACGAAGGTCGGCGTCATCAACGTGTGGCGGTAGAACTCACCGCGGAAATCGAGCCGCTCGCCGGTGTCCCAGGTGGCGAAGATCGCCCGCAACGCCCCGACCAGCTCCTTCATCCGTGCGACGGGTCGGTCGAACTCGGCCCCGTAACGCTTCTCGATCTGTGTGCGGATCTGGGTGCCCAGCCCGAGGATGAACCTGCCCTCGCTGAGCAGTTGCAGATCGTTGGCCTGGTGAGCGAGCTGAACAGGGTTGCGGGGGAGCGCAATAGCCACATTGGACATCACGTCCAGGCTAGGAACCGTCGACGCCAGCACAAGTGGGGTGAACACGTCGTGAGGACCTTCGAACGTGAACACGCCTGATGCGCCCGCCTCCTTCAGCAGGGTCGCCCTCTGTACGGCGTCGGTCGGACCGAACAGCGCTGTCATGATCTTCATGGTGGTCACCTATTCCGCGACGTCGGTCCAGTCGGAGAAGCCCGACGGGTGGTGCGGACCGATCACCCCGTGTTCGAACAGCCCGGCCCCCTGGGCGGTACGCCCGTCGGCTTCCGTGCACACTGCCGAGGCCACGTGGTCGATCAGGCTGAACGGCGCGCGGGCCATCACCGCCGGATCGGTCAGGTCGAAGCTGACCCGCTCGGTGAACGGCCCGTCTTTCCAGGTTCCGTGCCCCCAGGAGGTGTCGCCGCCGTATCCGGAACCGAAGGCGATGGGCGCGAACAACTTCGACTCGACATCGAGGTTCATGCGGTCTCCGGCCCGGTTCATGAACTCGACGTGCGCCCCGTGGGGGATCCGGGTGCCGGGGGTGTAGTGGATGGTGGCGCGCACACCGTCGAGTTGTTCGACGGTGCCGTCGCGCCAGCGGCGGGTGCAGTCGTAGAGGCTGCGGTGACCGTCCGGATCCTCCTGCAGGATCAGGAACAACTGGTAGTCGTCGAACGCGAGCGGCAGATACAGCCACCACATCCCGCGGAACGCGGCGTCGGGCCGCCCGGCGGGCTCCGGCTCGCCGACCGGTCGGATTCCCCAGGACCGGTCCCGGCTCGCCACACTGGTGTCGTGCCCGACCGCGATCCGCTCGCCGTCGACGTCGATCCAACCCTCCCAGCTTCCGACCTGGGCAAAGCGGCACGCCTGCAACGTGACTCGCCGCTCAGTGAGCATCTCGTGCGGCCGCTCGAGTGCGGCGGGGAACAACCCGCGCCATGTCAGGTCAGCCGAGATGCCCTCGGTTTCGGCGACCGTCAGGTGCAGCTCCTGAAGCGGTTCGACGACCTCGAGGCGATATCCGTTGACGTGCTGGTGAAGGCGGTCGTCGTCGACGGAGTCACTGAAGTGCAGGGCGGTCTGGGTGTCGCCGCGGCGGACGAGGAAGTAGGCATCCTTGACGCCCAGGCGGGGGTAGTACCCGATGCCGGTCAGCGCCATGAAGCGGCCCTGGCGATCGAGCACGTTGAAGTAGGACCGGTCGTAGAAGTTCCGATCCGAGGTTGCCGGTGTCGCGATCGGTGACGGCGTCTGATGGATCGGATACTCGTCGAGCGGGCTCAGACTCACAACACCCTCCATTAAGATACGATACGACCTGTATCGGAATTGTGGGGACCATGACAGCAGATCAAGCCACCGATGGCAAGACCGCCGCGCGGCCGACGCCGGGCCGGCCGCGGGACAGCAGGATCGACGCTGCGATCATCGCGGCCACCCGCGAGCTGATCGTGCAGACCGGCTACTCGGCGCTGTCGCTGTCGGCGATCGCCGCACACGCCAGAACGACCACCGCCGCGATCTACCGGCGGTGGTCGGGGAAGGTGCACCTGGTCCACGAAGCCGTGCTGTCGGAGG
This sequence comes from Mycobacterium sp. G7A2, assembly GCF_041902445.1. Lineage (NCBI taxonomy): Bacteria > Bacillati > Actinomycetota > Actinomycetes > Mycobacteriales > Mycobacteriaceae > Mycobacterium > Mycobacterium sp. G7A2. The sequence goes on from NZ_CP169251.1 coordinate 2,854,359, forward strand.
ACGCGAACTTCACGCCCAACGGTTCAGGCGATATCCGCGAGGACATTCGCGGGCTGGTGCAGGCGATGCGCACGATGTTCGATCGGCCCGAGGTGCGGGTGGCGTTGCCGGGCTTGATCGCCGACACGGTTGCCGACCCCGAGCTGCACAGACTGATGATCGCCCGACTGGCGGGAAACCTGGCCGACTTCGAATCACGCTTCGGGCATCGGCGCCGCGACGATGATGAGCTGCCGTTGCTCGCCGAGGTGGTGGCGGGGACGGCGATCTTCCGGATCCTGATCCGTCCCGATGCGGTTCTCGACGACGCCTGGGTGGACGCGATGACGGAGCTGATCACCGAACGCTGGCCGGCCGCGGCTGGCTAGCATCGGTGGATGGCTGACGGTGGTCCCGGCCGCGATCCCGACGTCGGTGATCCGGTGTGCTGGCTCGACCATGTCTGCCCGGAGTGCAGCGCCTTCAACGATGATCCGGGGTCGCCGTGCTGGCGATGCGGTGTCACCGCCGCGGGCGACGAGACCGGCTGAGCGATCCCCAGACCACCTGGCCGGGCCGAACGACCAAAGTCCCACGGGACCGGGGCACTTTGCTCCTGATCGCCGGCCGTTGTCTGTCACTACCGTTTGCTGAACGAGGAGTCGGGGATCGCAGACCAGCTTGCCACCGGCCCGTCGTGAAGGGGCAGAGGACATGGACCGCGACTACGGACGGCTCGAGGCGCGTGCCCAGTGGATGTCGCAGGCACGCTGCCGTAACGCCGATCCGGATGAGCTGTTCGTGCAGGGCGCCGCGCAGAAGCAGGCCGCGAGGATCTGCCGTCACTGTCCGGTCGTCCTGCAGTGCGCCGCCGAGGCGCTCGACACCCGGGTGGAATACGGGGTGTGGGGCGGGATGACGGAGCGTCAGCGGCGTGCGCTGCTGGCGACCCACCCGGAGGTGAGTTCGTGGGCGCTGTTCTTCGAGCAGCGCAGAAGAGCGGCCGGAGCGGCGGTGTCTTCGCCGTGCCGCTCAACCGGTGACGTACCGCAACATCAGCACGGACTCGAAGTTCTTCGCCTCGGCCAGCCGCAGTTGCAGGCGGTTGTCCAGCGGCGGGAACATCGGCGTGCCGCCGCCCAGAACGACGGGTGAGACGAACAGCTGGTACTCGTCGATGAGGCCGTAGGGCATCACCGATGCGGCGAGGTTCGCCCCGCCGATCTCCATCATGCCGTCACCGTTGTTCTTGAGCGTGCGGACTACTTCGACGGCGTTCTCCTGCACGAGCGTGCTGTTCCAGTGCACCTCGGTGAGGGTGCGTGAGAACACGATCTTGGGCTTCTCGGTCCACAGGACGGCGAACTCGCGCTCGATGGGGCCCGCTGTGTCGGGGACGTAGGGCCAGTGTTCGGCCATCAGCTCGTAGAGTCGGCGGCCGTGCAGCGAGATCTCGAACTCGCGGTACCTGTCGTTGTGGAACTGGTGAAGCTCGTCGTCGGGTTCGCTCCAGTCGATGCCCCCGCCACGGTCGTTGATGAAGCCATCCAGGGACACGCCGAACGAGTAGATCAATCTCCGCATGATCGAGTAGACCTCAGGTCGTCTCGATAGTCATCGCGGCACGCGGCCGCGGCGCGAGGGCGCTTACTTCGGTGGCATCCTGATTCCGCCGTCGACGCGGACCACTTCGGCGTTCATGTAGGAGTTGGTGATCAGTTCCACCACCATCGACGCCAGCTCTTCGGGCTTGCCGAGCCGCTTGGGGTACAGCACAGATTCGCCGAGCTTGGCCTTGAACGCCTCCGAGTCCGGCCCCTCGCCGTAGATCGGTGTGTCGATGAGCCCGGGCGCAACCGTGTTGACCCGGATCCCGACGGCCGACAGGTCGCGGGCCACCGGCAGCGTCAACCCGACCACGCCGCCTTTGGAGGACGAGTACGCCGCCTGGCCGATCTGACCGTCGAACGCGGCGACACTGGTCATGTTGACGATCGCCCCCCGCTCACCGGACTCCGCGGGATCGAGCCGGCTCATCGCCGTCGCGGCGAGCCGGATGCAGTCGAAGGTGCCGACCAGGTTGATGGCGAGCACCTTCTTGTAGGCGTCGAGGTTGTGCGCGGACGCGAACTCGCCGTCCTTGCCGATGGTGCGTTGGGCCCAACCGATGCCCGCCGAATTGACCAGCGAGCGAAGAGGTCCGAGATCCACCGCAGTGTTGACGGCGTCTTCGATCTGCGCGGTGTCGGTGACGTCGACGCTGACGAAAGCGCCACCGATCTCGTGGGCGAGCTCCTGGCCGCGCTCGGCCTGCATATCGGCGATCACGACGCGGGCACCCTGGGATGCCAGAAGTCGGGCCGTGGCGGCCCCGATGCCAGATGCTCCGCCGGTGACAATTGCGCTGGTTCCGTTGACGTCCACAGCGCGAGTCTAGATCAGGCGGCGGCGCCGACGTCCTCGGTAGGCGTTCGGGGCCCGCGTGATTTGCCGGGGTGGGCCCCGACGTTGCACACGAGTATCGGCACCGGCATCCCCTCGCGCACTCCGTCGGAGGCGAATCGCGGTGGGGCGATCGGGGACGGTCAGGGGAGAGGGGGCGGGGGCGGCGGAGCGGGCGGAATACGGCTGACCGCGAATGCGGCGGCACTGCCGACCATTCCGTTGGCCGCGTACTGGCCATGTGCGGCCGGATCCACCGGGGCGGCCGGGTCGCCGGCGCACACCGAATCGCCGGTGGCGCACAGCTCGAGGAGCTTGGCGGCGTACGGAGGACTGGCGCCGAGTGCCGGCACGCCGTACTTGACCAGGGCGGGCCCGTTGGGCCTGCCGAACAGAACGACGGCGGCGACGTGATCGGCGATCTCCGGTGGCAACGGGGTCGGCGCGGCCTCGGGCGGGAGACCGGCCGGCAACACGTCGGAGGTGGCGAATGCGCTGACCATGGCGCCCTGTGAGTACCCGCCGACGATCATCTGGGTCTGCGGGCACACGGACACCACGCCGCGGATGTGGTCGAGAACATCGCGGGCGCCGGTGGCCACGTTCTGGGTGAACCCTGGGCCGAAGAAGTCGCTGCTGGCGGGATAGTTGACGCCATGCACCCCAACGGTGCGTGGAAACGCCTGGGCCCGCACCGAGTCGACGAATGCCTGACCGACGGCGCCGACCCCCACAGGCTCCGAGGTTCCGCGCGCAAAAGCCACGCCGATGTCCGGGCACGGCTGCGCGGATGCGCTCGGACCCCCGAGGTTCACGGCCATGAGCGCCATGACGGTGGGCGCCAGGAAAGTCTGGACGACCAAAATTCCTCTGGTCAGGATCTCCCCCTCACTGACCGGACAGCTACCGCGTGCTCGGTCGACAGCGTATCCACTGTCTGCCGGGTGCAGGGGCAAAGTGGCCGTGATCGTCCACCGAAGTGTCGACGCGCCGTCGCGGTGACGCCATCCAGGCGTCATCTGAGGAGCTCTGTTCCAGTCGGCCGCGTGCGATGACAGGGGAACCTTGACACGCGAAAAACATTTCGGCATTCTGCTGTTGAGGGGAGTACCTCTTCGACGTCCGCCATCGTCAGCACGATCCGGGCAGATCCCGGTCCGGTGGAGGAGCCCGCAGCACTGCGGGTGAGGAAGACCGCATCACGTGAAACGCCGCCCCGAACCGGTCGCGGCGAGCAGATAGGACGTGTTGTGAGTCTGACCGATGACACTGTCAGTGCCGCAAACCTGGCTGATCCCACGGCAGCATTTCGCGCCTACCGAGGCGGTGTAACCACTCCGCTGAACGCCGACACGGTGACCGTCCTGCAATCGATGCGGGCCTACCCCAGTATCTCGCTGCTGGCGAACACGACACCCGGACGACTGCTCGACAAGGCCGATGCGACAAGGCTTCTCACACTGGCTGCCGAGGCGGATGCACGGCTTCGCGACGAGGCGATCGATGATCGCGGACCGCTGCTGGACATGCTCTCGGACATGATCTCCCGCGCCGTCTACGAGCCGTCCGACCGTGCGGTGGCCTTCTTCGTCAGCCGGTCGCACCAATGCCGGGTCAGCCTCCCGGTCCCTGTTGTCGATCGGTGCGTGATCGATCCGACCTTCGCGACACGTGACCTGGTCCGCAGCCTGCAGCACTCGCCGCGACACACCGTGTTGCTGTTGTCGTTGGACGAGGCGCGGCTTCTGCACGGCCACGGGACGGTGCTGTCACCCGCGCCGGGGAACGCCTTTCCTGCCCACCGTCGCACCTACGGCAGAAACGGTGGGCGGGACTCGGAGCGCTACCACGACTTCCTGCGTCGGGTCGATCGCGCTCTCGGGGCTGCACTTCGGCTCAACCCCATGCCCCTGATCGTCGTCGCCGCCGAGCCCACCGGGTCGAAGTTCCGACGGATGTCTCGCAACATGTCCCGGCTGGCGGGCCTGGTCGCCGGCAACCATCTCAAGACGCCGACCGATGCGCTCAGTGAGTTGGTGCGGCCAGTGCTCGACGAGTATCTGCGCTCACGGGCTGCCGAGGCCCTGGATCTGATCGAGCGGCGCGCCGGCGAGGACCGCGTGTTGCGTGACGTCGACACCGCGTGGATGGCGGCGCGCTGGGAGAGACCCGAGATGCTCGCGGTCGAGGAGGATTTCTTCTACCCGGCGCGGCTGGCGCCCGACGGTGACAACCTGATACCGGCCGATGACGTCGACCATCCCGATGTCATCGACGACGTCGTCGACGAACTGATCGAGATCGTTCTCAGCCGCGGCGGCTGGATCGCACTGCTCCCGCCCGGCCATCTGCCCGAGGGCACACATTTGGCGCTGACCCTGCGTCGACGGTGACGCGCCGCGCCGGTCAGCCCGGTGGTCAGCAGACCGGGCGGAGTGGCGCGGGGCCGTCGTCGGCAAACGACAGTCAAAATGCGTATGGACCGGACGAACACCCGCCGCGCACGATCGAGCCGTGACTGAATCACTGTCCGCACAGGCTGAAACCCGCTTTCTCGACGGGCCGAGCGCCCGGTACGCCTACCGCCGATTCGGGCCCGACGCCGGTGTTCCGCTGGTGCTCGCGTTGCGCTTCCGCGGCACCATGGACCACTGGGATCCCGACTTCCTCGACGCGTTGGCGGTCGAGCGTGACGTGATCATCTTCGACAACATCGGCCACGCCAAGACCACCGGCGCCGCCCCGACCACCATCAAGGCGCTGGCGGGCGGCCTGGCCGAGTTCGTCGACACGCTGGGGTTGACCGAGGTCGACCTGTTGGGTTGGTCGTTGGGCGGCGTCGTGGTGCAGGCGGCCACGTTGCATCGTCCTGATCTGGTGCGGCGGTTGGTTGTCGCGGGCAGCTCACCGGGCGGCGGCGTCCCGGGAATGCCGCAACCGGACCCCAAGATCTGGCAGGTCGCCACCAAACCGGTCAACGATGACGACGACTTCCTTTATCTCTTCTTCCCCGACGACGATCCGGGCCACGAGCTGGGGCTCGAGTCTTTGCGTCGGCTCGAGAATCGCGCCCTGTCAGAAGACCACATTCCGGTGTCCCTGGAGACGATGAAGGCTCAACTGGCGGTCATCGCATCCACCGGTTCGAGTGTCTGGGACTCTCTCGCCGACATCGCGATCCCGGTGCTGGTCGCCAACGGCGCGCACGACCGGATGATCGATGCTTACGGCACCTTCGCGATGGCCGGCCGGCTGACCAACGCGAAGGCGATTCTGTACAGCGACGCCGGCCACGGCTTCCTCTTCCAGCACATCGACGACTTCGCCGGCGAAGTCCTGGCATTCCTCGCATGAATGGGACAGTGATCACCGCCGACCTGCTCGTAATCGGATTCGGCAAGGGCGGCAAAACTCTGGCTGCCGACATGGGTCGACGAGGACGAACGGTCGTGCTGGTCGAGGAGACGGTCCTCATGTACGGCGGTACCTGCATCAACACCGGGTGCGTGCCGACGAAGTCGATGGTGTACCACGGCGAACACCGGCCACAAGGCGCGGCGGGAGCCTCGGCCTATGCCGGGGCGGTCGCTGCCACCGAGCAGCTCACTGCCGGGCTGCGGGCAGCCAATCTTGCTGGCCTGGTGCAGATCCCGGCGGTGACGGTGTTGACCGGACGCGCACGCTTCGTCAGCGCCGACTCGGTCGAGGTGCGAATCGGCGACGACGAGTTGATCACGGTGACCGCTGGGGACATCGTCATCGGGACCGGCTCGGTCCCGCTGATTCCCGACATCCCCGGCCTGTCCGACTGTCCGGTCGCGGTGACCAGCGCTGAGTTGTTGCACCGTGCGTCACGCCCGGACCGTCTCGCCATCCTCGGCGGTGGCTACATCGGCTTGGAGTTCGCATCGATGTACGCCGCCTACGGCACGTCGGTCACCGTGCTCGAGCAACGACCTGCGGTGCTCGCGCACGAAGACCCCGATGTGGTCGCCGCGGCCCGGGGAGTGCTGGCCGATCGGGGCGTCACCCTCGTGACCGGCGCCGAGACCACCGGCATCCAGACGGTTCCGCGTCCCGGTCTTCCGTCGATAGCCCGGGTGGACTACCTCGTCGAGGGACAAACCACCACAGTTGATGCAGACGTTGTGCTCGTTGCTCTTGGTCGCACACCCAACACCACGCATCTCGGACTCGACCGTGCGGGCGTCGAGGTCACCGACACCGGAGCCGTCGTCGTCGACGAGCACCGCCGGACCAGCCAACCCCACATCTACGCCGTCGGGGATGTCAACGGAGGTCCGCAGTTCACCTACGTCTCCCTCGATGACTACCGCATCGTGCTCGATCAGCTCGCTGGCGCCGCCTCCCCCCGGGCGGCCTCACAGCGTCAGGCGGTACCGAACTGCCTGTTCCTCAGCCCACCGCTGGCGCGGGTCGGTCTCACCGAATGCCAAGCCCGCACCGCCGGTTACGACATTCGGGTGGCTGCCAGTCCCGTCGTCAATCTGGCGACGGTGGCGCGAGCCCGCATCGTCGGGGACACGGTCGGGATGATGAAGGTGGTGGTCGACGCCGCCACCGACAACATTCTCGGTGCAGCACTGCTGTGCCACGATGCCCACGAGGTGATCAACATCGTGGCATTGGCGATGCGACACGGGATCAGCGCTCAAGCGTTGCGCGACGCGATGTACACCCACCCGTCCATGTCGGAATGCTTCAACCAGCTGTTAGGACTTTTGGAGTGAGACTCAATGCCGGCACCACCGCCGTGGTCGTCATCGACCCACAGATCGGCGTCTTGAGCCCAGCAGGCCGCAACTGGGGCGCCGTGGGCGCCAGTGTCACCGAGAACAACACGGTCGCCAACCTGGCGGCGCTGATGGAAACTGCAGTGGGGGAGGGCTATCCGATCGTCATCTCACCGCACTATTTCTACCCGTCGGATTCGCAATGGCAGTTCAACGGGCCCCTCGAATCCGACGAGTTGGCCACCGGTACGTTCGCCCGCGCCGGCGCGCTCGATCTCGCGGGGTTCGCGGGTTCGGGAGCCGACTGGCTGCCGCAACTGGCGCCCTACATCGAGGGCGCCGGCACCACGGTCGTCAGCCCGCACAAGGTGTTCGGTCCACAGACCAACGATCTGGTTTTGCAGCTTCGCAAGCGCCGGTGTGAGCGCGTCGTCCTCGCGGGGATGCTGGCCAACATGTGCGTCGAATCCCATCTACGCCATCTGCTCGAGGAGGGATTCGAAGTCGCCGTCGCCGTCGATGCGGTGGCGGGACCTCGTCACCCGGTGTGGGGTGACGGATACCAAGCAGCACTGGTGAATTACCGCTTTCTCGCTCACGCTGTCCTGGTCACAGCGGAGGTCATCGGAGCTATGACGTCGCGGTCGTGAATCACCGGGAGAGCGCGAAATCGAGGACGACACGAAAGCGGGCGCGACCCGACATCATCCGCTCATATGCCTGTGGGGCCTCCTCGAACGGCAGCGGTTCGAGCATCGGTGCGATCTGATGAGCGAGTCCGAACGCCAGATTGTCCTCGTTGTCGATGGCCGATCCGGTCAGGCTGCCGATCATGCTCCGTCCGCCGAAGATCAGATCGGGCGTATGAACTGGGATCGGCTCCGGTGAGGCTCCGACGACGACCATTCGTCCCCGGGGCTGCAACCCGGCCACGAGACCCGCCATCGAAGCACCATTGGCTGCCGTGGCGATGATCGCCGTCGCCCCGCCGAGCGCCGTCAGGGCCGATGTGGTGTCTTCGGCGGCGCTGTCGATGTAGTGGTCTGCGCCCAGAGTCGCCGCCAGCTTCGCTTTTTCGGTGCCGCGGGCGATTGCGGCGACCCGATAGCCCATTTGCTTGGCGTACTGCACACCCAGATGTCCGAGGCCGCCGATGCCTTGTACGGCGACCAGCGAGTTCAGCGGTGCGCCTGCGGCTCGGATGGCGTTGAACACGGTCACGCCGGCGCACAGCAGGGGAGCGGCACTCAGTGCATCGTAACCTTCGGGCACCCGGACCAGCCCTGTTGGTCTGGCGTAGACCATCTCGGCGTATCCGCCGTCAGCGGTCGTCCCGGGTTGAGGTTGGTCGGTGCAGTTGACGAAGTCACCACGGCGACAGTAATCGCATTGCCCGCAGTGTCCGCCGAGGAAACCGATCCCGACACGGTCACCGATCTGCCATCGGGGATCGACGCCGGCGCCGACGGCGTCAATGATGCCGACCACCTCGTGACCCGGCACCATCGGTTGGTCTGGCTGTGCGCGCTGGCCTTCCACGGCAAGCGTGTCGCTGTGGCACACCCCGCACGCAGCTGTCCGGATGCGCACCTGTCCGGCGTCGGGATCACGCAATTCGCGTTCGACGAGGGCGAACTGACGCTGCCCGGTGACCTGATAAGCCCGATAAGACATCATCGGTCCACCTCATCATCTCGGTCACGGAACCGGTATCAGCACGATGACTGTAGGTCGATACTGTCTCGCAGTTGATTACGGCTGGTGATGCCGAGCTTCGGGAAGATCTTGTACAGGTGGGTCGCGACAGTCCTATGTGAGACGTAGATCCGGTCGGCGATCTGGCGATTCGTCAGACCAGAGGCGGCGAGCTGGGCGATCTGCAACTCCTGCGGCGACAGCGTCATCGCCAGTGGGCCCGGTGCGGTCACCGACCCGGGCACCTGTACGCCCGCCGCCCGCAGTTCGCCGCGTGTGCGCTGCGACCACGGCTGGGCTCCACGGACTTCGAAGACACGCAGCGCCGAAGACAGTTGAGCGCGCGCATCCACGATACGGCGCTGTCGGCGCAGCCATTCGCCGTAGGCCGCCTGGGTGCGCGCGTATTCCAGGGGGGCGTGTTCTGCCGCCTCATCGGTCTGCAGAGCGGCACGAAAATGGTGCTCGGCGTCGCGGTCGGCGCCCGCGATCAACGCGCGGCTTCGGTGCACCAGCATGACGACGTGCGGTGATTCCAGTGCGTTGGCTTCGGCATCGATCTCGTCGATCAGCTGGCTGATCACCTGAGTGTGGCCGCTGGCTACCGCCGCTTCGGTGAGATCGGCGATCGCCCATCTGCGCGAACCTCGGTCGCGGGCCATCTGCGAAATTTCGGTGAAGGCGCGTTCGTGGTCATGGGTGGTCAGCGCCAATATGCCGGCCGCCCAGGCCAGGTCGTCGAGCCACAGCAGGGGAGTGTCGCTGGGCAGGTTCTGTCGAGCTGTGGTCAGTGCCTGCTGCGCTGACCTCGATTCGCCTCGCCATGCATGGATTCGCGCGAGCAGGGCTGCCGCGGCTCCGACGCTGATCCCGAGATCTGCGTCAGTGGCGATGCGCAGCGCGCTTTGCGCATTCACCGCCGCCTCGGCTAGTTGGCCGGCGATGATCTGGGATCGGGCGGCGCCGCGCAGCGCTTCGCATTCGATCGCCGGCGCGCCGGTTCTGCGGGCCACCGTGATGGCACGTTCCCAGCATCCCCGTGCGGTACTCAGGTCCGATGCCGATTCCCCGGCGAGTCCCATCGACATCAGCGCCGTCAGGTCGTCGCTGACCTGCTTGTGCAGAGACGGGGCGCGGCAGCGGAACTCGCGTGCATACTTCGTGTCTTCGATGGTCGCCAAGGCGATCAGGACCAAAGGGTCGTCCAGGCGTTCGAGTGCATGCAGTCGGTCGGCCACCAGACAGCGATCGTTGTCGTTCAGGCCATGCATCCGGCATTGGGCTGCCGCGGCCGCCAGGAGGCGGATCTGTGCGGTGGCGAGGCTCGGCACATCGGCAGCGCCCAAGCGGTCAGCCAACTTCACCAGGTCGCTTATCAGCGGCGCAGTCACTCCCGTGGTGACGGCCAGGCTGAAGCGGGCGAACGCCAAGTCGAACAGGTCGCCGAGGTCGGTGGCCAACGGCTCGGCCTCGTCGAGGATTTCGATCGCCTCCGCCGTCAACCCGGCCTGGTAGGCAGGTTCGATCGCATTGGCAAGTCGGCGGATGCGACGGTCTGTCGATGGTGACAGCGCCGCGGCGCGCCGCCATGCAGCTGCCGCCTCGGCATTGGCTCCGCGACGGTGGGCGTTCTGGGCCACCGCCTCCAGGTCCGCCGCGATGAGTTCGTCGGCGCCGTAGGCCGCCGCCGAGCGGTGCCATGCGGCGCGCACCGGATCGCCGGTCACCGCGGCAAGGGCGGCATGAAACGCCGACCGTTGCGTCATGGTGGCCGCGCGGTATGCGACCGACCGGATCAGCGGATGCCGCACGAGTAGCGCCCCGCCGGCGATGGTGATGAGACCGGTGCGCTCCAGCGGATCCAGGTCCGCCTCTGACAGGCCCACTTGGGACGCGGCAGTGACCACGTCGGCCAGCGCCGTGTCGCCGCCCGCCGCGATGAGTGCCAGCATGCGGCGACTCGGTTGGGGCAGGGCGTTGAGTTGATCGAGAAAGGCTTGTTCGATCCTCCGCGTGGTGGGCAACGGCGTTCTCGCGGAGACCGTGCTCTGGTCGGCAGCGGCCATCAAAGCTTTCGTAAGTTCGGCGATGGCCAGGGGGTTTCCGGCGGCTTCGGCCAGCACCCGGCGCTGTGCAGACTCGCTGAGGCCATGCCCGTCCGCAGCGGAGATCACACTGCTCATGAGGACTCGGGATTCCGCATCGTCGAGTGCGGCCAGGGGCAGTCGTGGCAACGACACGAGTCGCGTCGGCTTTCCGTCCAGGTGGGGACGCGTGGCGCAGAGCATCATCACCGGCGAGCTGGCCAGCCGCCGCCCGACGAATGTGACGATGTGAAGCGAGGAGTCGTCGAGCCACTGCGCGTCATCGACGATGAGCATCAACGGCCGGTGGGCGGCGGCTTCTTCGATCAGGCCGAGCATCGCGACGCCGATGTGCAGCGGGTTGGGTGGCTGTTCCTCGGCCAAACCGAACGCCGCATGCAACGCGCGCCGCTGATACACCGGGAGTGCGTCCACATGACCCAGGATCGGGTGAACGAGTTCGTGCACACCGGTATAGCCGACGGTGGCTTGCGATTGCACACCCGCGCAGGACAAGACGGTGAACCCGTTCTCATCGGCCCACTGCGCGCAAGCCGTCAGTAGCGTGGTCTTCCCGATCCCGGGTTCGCCTTCGGCCACGAGCGCACACCCTCGGGCCGTCACTTTGGCAGCAGCTGCGGTGATCGTTTCGAACTCGTGATTGCGGCCGATCACCTGATGACGGTATCACGGCTGGATTGGTTATACCAATCCAGCCGGGTGGGGATCGCGGGACGGACATCCGGTGGGTGCCGCACCGGCCGCCTGAGCTGATGCGCTCGCCGCATGAACAAGCTCACGTCGGCCGGGTGTCCGTGTGGGTGAGACGGTCAGCGGAACACCGATGCGCGCGCCTCGCGCGTGAAGTCATCGGCGAGGACTTCGGCTGCTCCCGACTCGATTCCGTCGACGATCTGACGCGCGACGTCGGCCGGATCATTCTTGGGGACGTCGAGATCGGACACCATCGAGGTATCGGTGTACCCGAGGTAGACGCCGATGACGTTGATGTGGCGAGGTTCCAGTTCGAGTCGTAGCGAGTTGGTGGCCGACCACAGTGCTGCTTTGGAACATCCGTACGCGCCGGACGGTAACCAGGACAACACCGAGGCGATGTTGACGATCGTTGACGCGCCACCGTTGGTCTCGAGTACCGGTACGAAGTGCCGTGTCATCCGCAGTGCGCCATAGAGGTTGGTGTCGACGACGGACTCGATCTCGGCCATGGGACTGTCCAGCAGCGATTGTCCTCCGAGCAGGCCGGCATTGTTGACGACGACCGTGGCGTCGGCCGCCGTGCGTGCGAGAGAGGCGACGGATAACTCGTCAGAGACGTCGAGTTCGATGCTGATGACCCGGGAGTCGTTGACGGGGGAGGGCTGGCGGCTCGTCGCGTACACCCGGGTTGCACCGCGAGTGAGGAGTTCGTCGACGATTGCCTTGCCGAGGCCGCGTTGACCACCGGTGACGACGGCTGACGAGCCAAGGATGGGATTCTCCGTCACATTGCCGAAGCTAACAGATCTGAATTGGAAATTCCAACACAGGATAGGATGTGCGAATGCGTACCGATCCGTGGTCTGACGATCCCTGCCCCATCGCCCGCGGTATGGCGGTGATCGGCCAGCGGTGGTCGGTGCTGATCATTCGCGAGGCCCTGTTGGGCCGCTCTCGGTTCTCGGAGTTCCGGGAGGAGCTTGGGGTGGCTTCCGATGTGCTCAGCGCCCGGCTGGCCGAACTGGTCGCAGCGGGCATTTTGGAGACCGTGGATTATCGCGAGCCGGGCGATCGGACCCGTAGCGCTTATCAGCTGACCGAGGCCGGCCGCGACTTGGTGGTGGTCCTGGGAGCGATCGGACAGTGGGGATACAAGCATGCAAACCGACGTCGTGGCACCCCTTATCGGTTCGTTGACGGCGATGGCGAACCGGTCACGGCCGGTTTCCACCGTCACGATGGTGCGGTAGTTGCCGATGCCGAGGTCCTCTTGGTCCCCAAGCCGGCGCGGCGCTAGCCGATTACCTGTTGAAGCGATCAGGTGAGACTGCTCGGGATGTTTGTGATCAGCGAGCACCCGCGTCTCGGAACAACAGCCGTCAGAAAACTGCTTAGTGGGGTGAAGTCTGCAAAACACGCCCCGTTGAGACGGCGCTCGTCGTGAACGGGTTGTGGCGAAAATCGACACGAAGGGAACCCATGAAGCTCGACGATGACGCCCGCGCCCTCATCGGCGACGGCGCCGATGCCACACTGGTCACGCTCAACCCCGACGGCAGCCCCCAGGTGTCAGTCGTGTGGATAGCGCTGCAGTCCACGCCTGACGGAGACGAACTGGTCAGCGCCCACCTGGCCGAATACCAGAAGACGCGCAACATCCGACGCGACCCGCGCGTGGCGGTGACGATCCTGTCCAGGCAAGCACACCCCGACATTCCGACCCCTTATCTGAGCGTGACCGGCGAGGCGCGCATCGTCGACGGCGGCGCTCCGGAACTTTTGACCGATCTCGCCGAAGTCATGCTCGGATCCAGTGAACACTTTCCGCCGCCGGATTCACCGCCAGGACTTTTGACGAGAATCCGTATCGAGAAGGCGCGCATCATCTGATCCCGGGGGGTGTGGCGGTCAGGTGCGCGCGGTGACGCGCACGGGAAGGGAGTCGATGCTGATGCCGACGTTGTGCACAGGGCCGGATCCGGTCCACACCGGCGGTGCAGCGAGCTCGATGTCGTAGCCGGCCACAATGGACTCCATCACCACCCGTATTTCTTTGTGAGCGAGATTGGCGCCCAGGCAGTAGTGCACGCCACCGCCACCGAAGGCGATGTGCGGATTGGGGGAGCGGTGGATGTCGAAATGGAACGGATCCTGGAAAACTGTCTCATCTCGGTTGCCTGACGGATGCCAGAACACCACGCGGTCACCGGCTTTGAGGTCCTGGCCGCCGATGGTGACATCTCTGGTGGCCGTCCGCCCCTGACTTGGGTCACATTGGACTTTCCCTCGAAGTGGTGATGCGTTGACCTGCGGTGATGGTTGCAGTTAGTGCACCGGCTAGGCACTAATTCGTCTCGGTAGGCTCGGGCTGGTGGTGTGGATTCGGCGGGTGCGCACGGCCTCGGGGGCCACTGCGGTTCAGATCGCCGAATCGGTCGACGGCCGCCGGCGGATCGTCCGGCATGTGGGGTCGGCCCGCGATGACGCTGAACTGGGACTACTCGTCGAGGAGGCTCGGCGGTTGTTGGCCGATGATGCCCAGCGGGAGCTCGATCTGGGAATCACCCCGAAGGCCGTCAAAGCCGAGTTGGTAGGCCCGCCGGCCGCGACGCTGTTCACCGACGCTGGTGGTGGGCCCGCGCCGCGGCAGCTGGTCACCCGAGCTCAGGTCTTGAAGTCCTGCAGCGGACTGCTCTACGACGCCCTCGCCGGTGTGTACGCCGACCTGGGCTTCGACGACGCGGTCGACGATCGAGTGTACCGGGATCTGGTGATCGCTCGGGTGGTGGAGCCGACCAGCCTGCTTGATGTTGATCGAGTGCTGGCCGAGATGGGCCGCGCATCGGCATCGCTGTCGACACGTAAACGGACGTTGCGTCGTGCGTCGTCGGGTGGCTACCGTGCTCAGATCGCCGCCGCATGTTTCAAAACCGCTTGCGCCACAGGTGATCTGAGCCTAGTGCTCTACGACGTCACGACCCTGTATTTCGAGGCCGACAAAGAAGACGACCTGCGTAAAGTCGGGTATTCCAAGGAGCGCCGCGTCGATCCGCAGATCGTGGTGGGGCTGTTGGTCGACAGGCGTGGGTTCCCGCTGGAGATCGGGTGCTTCGAAGGCAACAAGGCGGAGACGCTGACCATCGTGCCGATCGTGAAAGCGTTCCAAACGCGTCACCAGGTCGCCGACATGGTCGTCGTCGCCGACGCCGGCATGCTGTCGGCCACGAACCTGCGTGACCTCGATGAGGCCGGGTTGCGGTTCATCGTCGGATCCCGCGTGACCAAGGCGCCGGGCGATCTGGCATCCCACTTCCATTGGCACGGTGATTTGTTCACCGACGGCCAGATCATCGACACCATCACCCCACGCGACCAACGCGGCACCGACACCAAGAGTAGCGACCCGAAACTCAAAGCCGAACCGGTCTGGAACCCGAATACACACCCGAAATCGTGGCGGGCGGTGTGGGCCTACTCGACCAAACGCGCAGTGCGCGACACCAAGACGCTGAACCTGCAGGAGCACAAGGCCCGCGCTGTCGTCGCCGGCGACAAGACCGCCCGCACACCGCGATTCGTTACAGTTCGAAACGGCTCCCGCACACTCGACGAGGCCTCCCTGCAGCGGGCACGCCATCTGGTCGGCCTCAAGGGCTACGTCACCAACATCGAGGTCGCACTCATGCCCGCAACCGAGATCATCGCCAGCTACCACGACCTATGGCGAGTCGAACAGTCGTTCCGGATGTCGAAATCCGATCTCGCCGCCCGGCCGATGTTCGCCCGCACCCGCGACGCCATCGAAGCCCACCTGACCATAGTGTTCACCGCCCTGGCGCTCAGCCGCGAAGTCCAGACACGAACCCGACTGTCACTGCGACGGTTCCTGCACACCCTCAAGCCACTGCGCAGCGCCACCATCGACATCAACGGCGTCATCGCCACCTACCCACCCGCACTGAACCCCGAGGTCGAGGCGATACTCGACGCCCTCAAGCCCACGAAATCAAGGCACTAAGCCAAATGACCCAACTCGGGTCGAAATGGAACGGATCCTGGAAAACTGTCTCATCTCGGTTGCCTGACGGATGCCAGAACACCACGCGGTCACCGGCTTTGAGGTCCTGGCCGCCGATGGTGACATCTCTGGTGGCCGTCCGCCCGAATATCAGCACGGGGCTCGACCAGCGCAGGATTTCGTCTGCGGCCGAGGGTGATAGCTCTGGGTTGGCACGCAGTTCGGCGAACTGGTCTGGGTGGTCGAGCAGCGCAATGAGGCCCATCGTTAACGCGTTTCGTGTGGTTTCACTGCCGGCGATGGACAGCAGAAGGAAGAACATCTCGAGCTCGAAACCGTCGAGTTGCTCGGCGAGCTTTGTCCATACGTCATCAGCTGGATTCGCCCGCTTGTCGGCGGTGATGCGTTGGGCGTACTCGAACACTTCGGTCTGCAGCCCGAGCCGGTCGTCTTCGGTGTATTTGCCGTACGGGTCACCGGATTCGAGGAGATGATCGGTGCGTTCAAAGACCCATGACCGGTCGTCCTCGGGGATGCCGATGATGTCGGCGATCAGATGCATCGGCACTTGGTAGGCGATATCGCGCACGAAATCGCAGGTGTGTCCGACTGCGGCTTGGAGGATGCGGGCAGTTCGATCGATGAGGCGCTGCTCGAGGGCGCCGATCATGCGCGGGGTGAATTCTGAGGAGATGATCCGTCGCATCTCGACGTGATCGGGCGGATCCAGCGTAATCAGCGAGCGCCCAGCCGAGATCAGCGGATTCGGCGCCAACATCGGCCCGTCGAACGACGCGAAGGTCTTCCAGTCGCGGTTGGCCTGTTGGATTTCGCCGTGCGCCACGATCGACCAGAACGGAATTGCGGTGATACCCAAGCGCCCCTCAACGGGCGGATGAAGGTGAACAGGCCCCCGTGCGCGCAGTTCGGTGAAGACTTCGTGCGGGAACCCGTTTCGGTAGAGCTGCGGGTCGGTGAGGTCGACATCGAGAATCTGTGTCATGAATTCTCCTCGGTGACTGTCGGCATGGCGCAGGACTGGACTGCTTGGCAAACCAAGGTATGCACTGCTGCCGCGTCGGTCGCTTCGCCGAGCAGCAACCGTCGGTAGACCAGCGCCCCGGCAAGCATGTCGACAAGCGTTTCGGCGTCTGTCGTCTGCCCGATGTCGCCGCGTCGACGTGCGCGCTCGACCGCTTCGATGGCTTGCTGCCGCGATTGTGCAACGAAGGTGCGCAGAGTCTGTTGGATGGCAGGGTCATTGGCGGCCTCGGCCAGAAGCGACGGCAGCAACGCCGCCAGTTCGGGTCGAGTCAGCAGGTCGGCGATGGGCAGGACAGCCGCGAACAGATCCTCGACGAACGAGCCAGAATCTGACGCCTGGACCGGACGCGTGACCGCCGCAGCGGCGTACTGAAACAGGTCAGTCTTACTCGGCCAGCGCCGGTAGATCGTGCCGCGACCGACGCCCGCGCGGGCGGCAATCCCCTCGATGGTCGCGCCGCCCCACCCTTTGGCTCCCACCTCGGCGACCGTCGCATCCACAATCGCCGCATCCAGTCGGTTGTCGCGGGGCCGGCCGCGCCGAGGAGTTGGCCGCTCGACTGCCAGCGGCGTCTCCACGCTTCCCGACATGAACCGATACTGAACTAGTTAGTTCCGGAAATCAAGCATTCCGTAATTATGGGTGGTTGGCTGGGGGGCGAGGCAGTCGTGACGCGGTCGCGAATCGGCGCCCGTGGTGACGGGCAACGGTGGGGGCCCACCCCTCAGCGCAACTGCGATACCGTCACTGTGACGAATCGGGCCACTTGGTCCGGCGGCATCGAACGTGGTCGGCATCCGTCGGTGCCAGATCGGTCTGAACTGTCAGTTCTCATCCGATCTGAAGCATTCTCATTTGATGTGACACATCGGCGCGCCTTTCTCATTTGATCTGATACAGCCGGTACCGTTCTGGGCATGTCGATGCTGGCCGGTGATGCTGTTGCCGCGGGCCGGTGCGATGCGGTGTTTGAGGTAGCCGACGTGGATGGGACTTCCCGTCTTCCATTGGAGTTGGCTCATGGGATCCGGTTCGATGTCGATTGCGAGCCGGTGCGGTCGTTTCCGTCGTTTCGTGGGCAACGGAATTTTCCTGGGCTGTGGTGGTTCGCGACGACGCGCCGGCACATCGGTTATGAATCGTGGGTTGAGCGGGATCAGCTGATGGCATTGGATGCTAATCCTGAAACCGTTGGCGTTGCCTCCCAACCTTTTCGGCTGCGATGGCCCGATGGCCGTCATCATGTGCCCGACTACTACGCTCGCAGATCCGACGGCACGGTCGTGATCGTCGATGTTCGTCCCGATGACCGGATTCCTGAGTCTGATGCGGAGTTGTTCGCCCGCTCGGAGGTCGTGTGCATTGCGGCCGGCTGGCAGTACCGGCGCGTCGGTGTATTGGACCCTGTGCTGGCGGCGAACCTGCGGTGGCTGTCTGGGTACCGGCATCCGAGAGCGTTGCGACCTGGCGTGGCGGCAGAACTGTTGAGCTGTTTCGCCCGCGAGCAGCCCCTTCTGGAGGGCGCGACGGCGGTGGGCGACCCGCTGGTGGTGCTGCCTGTGCTGTTCCATCTGCTCTGGCATCGACGCTTGGTGGTCGATCTGTCCCGGACGGTCCTCGACGATCGGACGGCAGTGAGCGCGGCAGCGTTATGAGTTCGCTTCGAGGCGGTGTGATCCGTGAAGGCGATGAAATCCGTCTAGGTTCACGGGTTTTCACGGTCGCAAGTCTGGCCGGAGGATCGGTACGGCTTGTCGACGCTGTTGGTGAACGCACAACCGTTCCCCTGTCGATGGTATTGGCCGATTCGACTCTGGAGGTTCTGGCGGGGTCACGACCGGTGCTGTGGTCTGTTGAGGCGCTCGAAGGTGTCCCCGAGGAGGTCGCTGATCGCGCACGATGGTGGGAGCAGCACATCGTTGAGGTATTGACCGGGCGCCGACCCGAAAGTCCGCCTGGGCAGCCAATCCGGCCAGAGTTCGATCCGGCGGTCCGATCCCTTCGCCAGAGGGAGCTGACCAAGCTTGAGGAGCTTCGAGCAGCCGGTCACGATCTGGCGTTGATCACCCTGCAGCGTCAGCGATCTCGCTACGAGGCCAAAGGTCTTCTGGGATTGGTGGACGGCCGCTATCTCGCCAAACGTCCAGTGTTGGGCCGTGTCGATGAGCGTGTCGTTGCCGTGGTCCGGCGTCTGATCGACAACGAAACTGAGCTATCAACCGGCACGGTGAGCAGACTTCAGCGCAAGCTGGAGAAGGCGCTGTTGGCCGAATACGGTCCCGACGACGCCCCGAAGGCCCCGTCACAGGCGACCTTCTACCGGCTCGTCAAACGCCTGGAGGAAGGCAAACACACCTTCGGTTCCGCCCGTACTCGCAGGTCATTGGCCAAGCAACCCGACGGCCCCTTCGGCACGGTAACCGCGGCCCGTCCCGGTGAAATGGTGGAAATCGACTCCACCCCGCTGGACGTGCGGGTGGTCCTTGACGACGGTGTAGTCGATCGGGTGGAGCTGACCGCCATGGTCGACAACGTCACCCGCTCGATCCCGGCGGCAGTTCTGCGGCCCACCACCAAGGCCGTCGATGCCGCGCTGCTGTTGGCCAAGGCGCTGACCCCAGAGCCGATGCGCCCGGGTTGGTCCGATGCGTTGCGGTTGTCACGCTCGGTGTTGCCGCATCGGCGTTTGACCGATATCGATCAACGGCTCGCCGATGCCGCGGCTCGCCCGGTGATCGCTCCCGAGACCATCGTCTGTGATCACGGGAAAGCGTTTCTCTCCAAGACATTTGAGCAGGCGTGCTGCTCACTGGGCATCAACCTGCAACCCGCTCATCCGGATCAGCCCACCGACAAACCGAAGGTGGAACGCACCCTGCAGTCGGTGGGTACATTGTTCGCCCAGTATGTCGCCGGGTATGTCGGTTCCAGCGTGGAACGTCGCGGCAAGAACGCCGACCAGGACGCAGTGTGGTCGCTGGTGGAACTGCAGGCGTTGCTCGATGAGTGGCTCGTCGCGGTGTGGCAGAACCGTCCCCACGACGGACTACGTGACCCGGTGACCCCGGGCAAAGCGCTGACGCCGAACGAGAAGTTCGCGGCCCTGGTCGAAGTCGCTGGTTACGTCCCGGTGCCTCTGAGCGCTGATGCTTACATCGAGTTGTTGCCCGCGACGTGGCGCACCATCGGCTCAGCGGGTATCCGGGTCAATCACCGGACCTACGATGCCCGGGCATTGAACCCGTACCGGCGAGTCGACTCTGGGGTTCGTTCCCGCAACGGCCGGTGGGAGGTTCATTACGACCCCTATGACGTCTCTCAGATTTGGGTTCGCAATCACCACGACGACGGTTGGATCACCGCGACCTGGACCCACATGCGCACCGCTGCAGTGCCGTTCGGGGACACCGTGTGGAAACAGGCCCAAGCGATCGTCGCCGAAAGGGGCGCAGATCCGGTGACCGAAGCCGAGATCGCGGCGGCGGCCGACGCCCTGCTGGACCGTGCCGAACGCGGCCCCGACACCCAGCAGGACCCGCCAGCAGCTCGACGCGCAGCCGCCAGGGCCCGATCCATCCCCGAGCCGTCCTGGCCACACCCCAGTGTCGAGGGCACCAACCAGAACCAGGAACCGTCTGAGGTGAGCACCGACAGGCCAGCGAACTCCGACGATGACGATCTTGCTGATGTCATCCCGTTGCCGGTGTTCGACGCACGTAAGGAGGCCGAGCAGTGGCATTGGTGAGTCCGATCAGTCAACTCGAGGAGCGCCGGCAGCCGACGACAACCCTGGAAGGGTGGCGACGGTTCATTGACGCTGACCGGCCTGAATTCACCTTGCTGCCCGACCAAGACTGGTCCGATCTCGACGATGCTGATCGGATCGCCTACAACGAGGCCAGGGTGGCCCACCATTCCGAGCTCGTCGTGGTGACCACCTCGGCGATCCAGAAGATCACCAACGAGGGTCAGCTGCTCACTTTGCTGAATCAACGCGAGATCGGCGCCCGGCGAGGGCTGATCGTCTCCGGTGGCGCAGCCACCGGAAAGACCACGGCCATCAAACAACTCGGCCGGTTCCACGAACTTCGGATCCGCACCCGTTACTCGGACAAAACCCGCATCCCTGTCGTCTACGTGACCGCTCCACCGAAGGGCTCAGCACGCAAGCTCGCAATGGAATTCGCCCGCTTCCTCGGGCTTCCACCGGTACGACGGATGAACGTCACCGATATCGCCGACGCGGTGTGCCAAGTGCTCATCGATGCGCGTACCGACATAGTGGTCGTCGACGAGATCCATAACCTCAATCTCGATACCCGTGCCGGAGAAGAACTTTCCGATCACCTCAAGTACTTCACCGAACACCTGCCCGCGACCTTCGTCTACGCCGGCATTGACGTCGAACGCTCCGGAGTGTTTACCGGTACTCGCGGCCGCCAGCTTGCCGGGCGCTGCGGTGTCATCAACACAGCGGCCTTCCCGTATGGGCAGGAGTGGCGGGCTCTGGTCGCCGCGATGGAGGGAACCCTGCGACTGCACCGACACGAGCCGGGCACGCTCGTGCGCCAGACGAAACACCTGCACCAGCGCACCGGCGGAATGATCGGAAGCCTCGCCCACCTCATCCGCTCGGCAGCCATCCGGGCAATGCTGGACCACACCGAACACATCGACCGCGAGGGCTTGGACAGCGTCCTCATCGACTACGCGGCTCAGGCCTCAGCCCAACGCAGCGCCGGATAGCAGTGATCACCGACTGGCCCCGACTCCCACCACGACCACTTCCGCAGTCAGTCACCGCATTTCGCGATGAGACCGTGTACTCCTTCACCACCCGACTCGCCCACGCCAACAGAATCCCACCCCAAAGCCTGCGCGACTACGCCGCACGCGAGAGCCATTACGTCGACCCTGAGCGCCTCGCCCGCCTCAGCGGCTACCCACGACATGTCCTCTGCGCCCGACTGCGGGGCCTGACCGCTGATGAACGTGATCTCACCCGCCAGCGGGCACGTGCCCGCCCGATTTGCCGGTACTGCACAGCACGGCGAGGGGTGCCCCAGCCGGTCCATTGCTGGTTGCCCGACCACCTCACCGTCTGTCATCGCCACGGCCGCTGGATTGGCCCCTCCGCCCAGCGATGGGACGATCAGATGTCACTGAAACACCATCCAGCTGTTGCCCGATCTGCCAGGGCACATCATGCCCTGGCCAAGCGCAATGCCCCCGACATCGTTGAGCTAGCGATCAACGACGCATCACGTATAGTGCTGCGGCAGCGCCGATTCCGACGGGATGACGGTCTCGGTGATAGCGCGGCCACCGGTATCGCATTACGGGGGCGATGGGCCAGCATCTCAACGGTCAACCTGCACATCGCCACCTACGTCGAAACAGTCCGGATGGCCGCAGTCATCATTGACCAGCGGCCAGCATTGTTGAACCGCACCGGCGATCCCAGTGTCGCCCGCGTAGCTCTCTTGGCAGCCGCGAACGCAGTGTTCGGCGCCGAGGATGAGACGGCGACCACCGCGGCCCTCGACGGCTGGCTGAACAACCAGCAGATCATCCGGAAGTCCCGCGATAAATCAATGATCGTTCATACCTGATGCAAAAGTCTTTATCTTGCAACCATATTCGTAGGAAAACCCATTGCCAGCCGACCGTGAGGCATACGTAGATGGAAATACTAGACGAGCTAGAAAGCTAGGCCGCCGATCAGGATGACAATACCCAGTCCGATCAGAACAATCGGGAACAGGATGTGTTCCCATCGTTCGAGGATCTCCGCGATCGGGCGGCGGGTGGCAACATATCTGGCGATGACCACCAGCACCCCGACGAGAAGAAGGAAGACGACGCAGTAGGCCACGACGGCTGCGTGTCCGACGCTGAGGAAGACCGGGACGTAGACGCCGACGTTGTCGCCGCCGTTGGCGAAGGTCACGCCAGCGACCGCCCAGACGCTGACGGTCTTGCCCGCAACCTTCGCGTCACCATCATCGTCACCGTTTCCGCGCCAGGCTTGCCAAGCCGCCTTCAGTCCCAGGGCGAGGGGGATGAGTCCGAAGAACGGGATGACGTCGGGCGGCAGGAATGCGCCCGCACCTAGGGTCACGAGGACGGCGGCGCCGAGAATTCCAGCGAATCCCAGGTATTGGCCGGCGGTGATCCGGGAGGTGGTCCCGCGTTGTCCTGCGCCGCGGGCGAAGAACAGTGAAAGCACGATGATGTCGTCGATGTTGGTGACGATGAACAGCCCGATCGCGGGCAGAACCGACGACAGGATCATGGGTGTGTGCCATCGGTGGTCACGACGGGGCACCCACTGCGGTCGCGGTGGCTAGGTTGGTTGACCGCTGTGCGGTGAGTGCGGTCAGTGCTGTGGTGCGGCCGGCGCGCACACCGTTGGCGATGACCACGATTTCGGCGAGTTCATGGACGAGCACGACGGCGGCCAACCCGAGCACCCCGAACAAAGCCAGCGGCATCAGCACAATGATCAGTCCGAGGGATAGGCCGACGTTTTGCAGCATGATCCGTCGGGCGCGGCGGGCATGGGTGAATGTTTGTGGCAGGTGGCGTAGGTCTTCACCCATGAGTGCGACGTCGGCGGTTTCGATGGCGACGTCGGTGCCCATGGCGCCCATCGCGATGCCGAGGTCGGCGGTAGCCAGTGCGGGGGCGTCGTTGACGCCATCGCCGACCATCGCGGTGGGGCGCTGGGTGCGGAGCTGTTCGATCAGTCGGGCTTTGTCTTCGGGGCGCAGATCGGCGTGCACGGTGTCGATGCCGACTTCGCGGGCCAGGGCGGCCGCGGTGGCGTGGTTGTCGCCGGTGAGCATCGCCACCTGGTAGCCGTCGCGGCGCAGCTGGGTGATGACTTCGGTTGCCTCGGGCCGCAATTCGTCACGCACGGCGATGGCACCGATCACCTGTCCGTTGTCTTCGACCAGGACGGCGGTGGCTCCGGCCTGCTGCATCCGGGTGACCTCGGCGGTGAGCGGACCTCGGTCGAGCCAGCCGGGGCGGCCCAGCCGGATGCGGTGCCCGTCGCGGTGGCCGGTGAGTCCGGCGCCGGTGACTGCCTCGACGTCGGCGGCGGGGGTGACGGTGCCGGCGGCGGCCAGGATCGCCGCGGCCAGGGGGTGTTCACTGCGGGCCTCTACGGCGGCCGCGAGGTCCAGGACGTGCTCGGGGGTGACGTCGGGGGTGGTGGCCACCTCGATGACGGTGGGCCGGTTGGCGGTGAGGGTACCGGTCTTATCCAGGGCGACCCCACGGATCCTGCCCAGCGCTTCCAGCGCGGCGCCACCTTTGACCAGGGCGCCCAGCTTGCTGGCGGCGCCGATGGCGGCGACGACCGTGACCGGTACCGAAATCGCCAGAGCACAGGGCGAGGCGGCGACCAGCACCACCAGAGCGCGTTCGATCCAGGTGGCGGGGTCACCGAGCAGGCTCCCCGCGACGGCGATCAGGGCGGCGGCGATCATCACGGCGGGGACCAGGGGTTTGGCGATGCGGTCAGCCAAACGTTGGGCGGCGCCCTTGCGGGACTGCTCGGCTTCCACGATGCGCACGATGCGGGCCAGGGAATTGTCCTCGGCGGTGGTGCTGACTTCTACTTCGAGGGCGCCGGCTCCGTTGATCGACCCGGCGAACACCTCATCACCGGGGCCGGCTTCAACGGGCACTGATTCGCCGGTGATGGCCGAGAGGTCCAGGGCGGTGCGGCCCCGGGTGATGATGCCGTCAGTGGCGACTCGTTCTCCGGGTTTGACGACCATGAGGTCACCGATGCGCAATTCTGTTGGCGCGATGGTTGTTTCGGTGCCGTCGCGGCGAACGGTGGCCTCATCGGGCACCAGCGACAGTAGTGCGCGCAGTCCGCGGCGGGTGCGGGCCAGCGAGTATTCCTCCAGGCCTTCGCTGATGGAGAACAGGAACGCCAGCATCGCGGCCTCACCGACCTCGCCGAGCAGCACCGCGCCCACGGCGGCGATGGTCATCAGCGTGCCGACCCCGATCTTGCCCTTGGCCAGCCGCCCCAGGGTGGACGGCACGAAGGTATAGGCGCCGGCCAGCAGCGCCGCTGCCTCCAACGTGAGCACCACCGGGTCGGCGGCGCCGACCAGGTTGGCGATCAACGCCGCCAGCAGCAGTACCCCGGAGAGCGCGGCGAACTGCAATTCTGTGATCTGCCAGAGCCGTTCGGGTTCACGCTCCTGCTCCTCGGCGCTGCGGGGTTCGTCGCTGCCGCAGCCACAGGCATCGCTCATTGCCGCGTCTCCTCGGTGTCGATCGCCGCACCCCGGGCGCCGGTTCCATAGGTGGGACACAACGCCACCGCGTTGCCGGTGGCCGCCAGCAGCGTTTCCGCCGCAGCGAGCACGTCCAGCAGCTCGGGGCGAGACAAGGAATAGAACACCTGACGGCCTTCTGGGCGGCCGGTGACCAGCCCACAGTCCCGCAGGCACGCCACGTGCGCGGAGACGGTGGATTGCGCCAACCCCAGCTCACCGATCAGATCGACAACTCGCGCCTCCCCGTCAGCCAGGCGGCGCACGATCGTCAACCGCGTCGCATCGGAGAGACTGTGGAACAGTGCCACCGCGGCATCGAGGTCGGACGTGTTGCCGGCCAGGCAGGTGTCCCGCTTATTCATCGTCACACAACGATGATAACCATCGAAGCCGATTTAGCGAAAGGGGCGCATTCGTGACAGCCATTCTCGGAGCTGCTCCCGGTCGCGGCGAGCGTCGCAGACGAATTCGGTCGTGCATCAGATCGGCTGATAAAGCTGGTCAAGTGGAATTCTCATCCGATCTGATACACCGCAGTTCAGCTCACTGGTCCTGTGTCAGATCAAATGAGAACGGACATGAACCGTCAGGCGTGCCAGATCGTTCTGAACCGTCAGGCGTGCCAGATCGTTCTGAACCGTCAGGCATCCCGGGTCGGCGCTCCCGGGTAGTGGCGAGTGTCGGCCTGTGCGCCATGGAGTTCGTCAGCCGACATGGTCAGGCCAGCCGCGCCGAATCGGTGCGCGTATCGGATTCGGCGCAGCAATGAGGACGAAACGTCAATGTCCGATTCGGCGAGGCGAGGCCACACCTAGGCCAACTGAATACGTCACAGTGACAAAACGTAGTCGGCCTGTTCCGCAGTGGCGGGGATGGTGCACGGCCGGCGCCCGAAACGGAAGCCAGTCGCATCACCGGGCGTGGAGGCATCATGAGACGCGGCGGCCGTAGGCATCAACGGAAGCTGTGCGGGCTGGGGATCGAACCGGCATGACGGAGGCCGCATCTCTGAGTGCCGCGATCTGATTGCAGTCGATCGCCGACTCCTCGGCGCGGGGGCTTATCGAACGAAAGGCTGGTCACGCCGCGTGTAACGGCGAGTTCCGCACTGGATCATCTGCCGATAAGCTACATTATGTCAACTCAACACATACGCCTATGTCATCTGATGAATCACGGTGTCCGCGGGGTCAGATTTCAGCCGATGCCGACACTTCGGATTCCGCTGCAAGAAAAGCGGTTCGATATCTGCCCGGCGGAGCGCCCTGCCACCGAGCGAAGGTCCGATTGAACGCATATTCCGAGGTGTATCCGACGTCACGGGCTATATGTGCGACCGGGAGTGTGGTGAGCCGGAGTTTGTTCGCGGCCAGTTCCATTCGCCATTTCGTCAGGTACTCGGCCGGCGGGCACCCCACCTCTGTACTGAAGCGGCGCGCGAGCGTCGCACGGGAAACTCCGGCGCTTCTGGCTAGGGTTTCGAGCGTCCACGGATACGCCGGATCACGATGGATCGCCGTGAGCGCTGCGCCGGTGACAGGATCAGTTAGTCCACGTAGCCAAGACGGCGCGTGTTCGGCCACGCGACTTGATTCGAGCCAAACCCGCAACAGCTGAATGAGCATGATGTGCACGATGTGGTCGAGGACCGCGCTGGCACCTAGCCCCGGGTGACCCAGCTCGTCACCTAGCAGCTGCAGCGCACTTCGCAGAGGCGGCGGCGCTGTCAGCGCTGGAACGTGCACAACATCCGGCAACAGGCCGAATGCATTGAACGCCGTCGCAGGATCGTGTTGGAAAGCCGCGCACAAGATGCGGGTAGCCGCCGGCTGAGTGCCCACCGGTAGGTTCTCGCCGGCCCTGACGGCTGCCGCAGCGCCGTCGTGGTCGAAAGGTCGCACCGGAGCGCTGGGGTCGCTGGCCAGCACATGGGTGGGGCCGCTCGGCAGCAGCACGAGATCGCCGGACACAAGAGATAGGGGGCTATGACCGTTCATCAACAAACACGCGGTACCCGCCGTGACCGCGTGGAATGCTGCGCCGGGCATGGCATCTGCATCCATCAGCATCCCCCAGCGCCCCCCGGCGACCACGCTGGCAGCCACCGATCCGCGAACGGACGCCCGCTTGAGGACGTCGGTCAACGTGTCCATCGCGCAAGGGTATTACCGAAAACTTCATTACGGCAGATATCTCGATCCGGTCAGACAAATATATGAGTATTTCAGTCATCGCGGAGATCTGCTCTGCGCTATAGCGTCGACAGGGCCGCAGGTCGGCAGCAGAATGCCGAGCGCTTCACAAGGAGTATTCAGTGCGAGTTCTTATCGTCTACGCCCACCCGAGTCCGGCGTCGCTCAACGCAACGCTGCGGGACCACGCTCTCAGTGTGCTGCAGCGCGAAGGGCACGACGTCCAGTTATCAGACCTCTACGCGATGAATTGGAAAGCCGTCGCCGACGCCGACGACTTCCCTTCGCGAGACGGCTCAGCGCCGTTGAACATCGTTTCGGCGTCCGGAGAAGCCTATCTCGCCGGTTCCCTCACGCGTGACGTCGCAGCCGAACAGGACAAGCTGCTGTGGGCAGACGCCATCATCTTCCAATTCCCCATCTGGTGGTACGGCCTCCCGGCGATCCTCAAGGGCTGGGTCGACAGGGTGTACGCGTACCGCTTCGCATATGGCTATAAGGACGGAACCAACGCCTATCGCTTCGGCGAGGGCATCCTCGCCGGAAAGCGAGCATTGGTTTCAGTGACCGCAGGCGGGCCCGCCGCCGATTACGCACCCCGCGGAATCAATGGCCCGTTGGAAGAACTCCTATTTCCGTTCACCCGTGGGGCACTGTTCTACCCAGGGATGGACGTGTTGCCGATCTTTGCTGTGCATGGCGCGATGTTTCTTGACGATGACGGGGTCCAGCGCGCCCGGGAGGCGCTCGGGCAGCGGCTCATGGGGCTGTTCACCGACACGCCCATCCCCTTCCGCCGCCAAAACGGTGGCGACTACCCCGACAAGCACACCCTGGCTGCGGATGTCGCTCCTGGGGTCTCCGGTCTGGCGGCCCATCTGGGCTAGATTTCGCTGCCCGGATTGAAGAGCCGCTGCCACGCCACGTCCTTCTTCGTCACCGCTCCCCCCTCACGTCGGCATCAGATTGGCCCCGTTCCAGAGCCCATTTGTACCGGAGCTGCGAGGCTCGATGACGCGTGTGCACGGGAAGCGCCTGCCCCGGGTGAACATCGCGCACACTGGGACGTGCAATGGAGCGCAATGGAGAAACGGTGCCGGAAACCAAACCTGTGGCCGAATTCGACTATGTCATCGTGGGAGCAGGCAGCGCGGGTTGCCTGCTCGCCAATCGGCTGAGCGCTGATGCCGATCACCGGGTGCTCCTGATCGAGGCCGGGGGCAAGGACGACTGGTTCTGGATCAAGGTTCCAGTGGGATATCTGTACACGATCGCCAACCCCCGCACCGACTGGTGCTTCACCACTGAGCCCGATCCAGGTCTGGCCGGCCGCAGCATCATTTACGCGCGCGGTCGCGTCATCGGCGGCTGCTCGTCGATCAACGCGATGATCCACATGCGTGGCCAGGCCAGTGATTACGAACTGTGGGCGCAGGCTACCGGTGACGAGCGCTGGTTGTGGGACGGCCCAGACGGTCCTGGCGAGACACTCCAGATCTACAAGGATCTCGAGAACTACTTCGGCGGAGCCGATGAGTGGCATGGGGTGGCCGGTGAGATCCGGGTCGAGCGCCCACGTGTGCGTTGGAAGATCTTGGACGCCTGGCAGGCCGCCGCGGCCCAATCGGGCATCGCGCCGATCGAGGAGTTCAACCGCGGCGACAACTCCGGCAGCGCGTATTTCCACGTCAATCAACGGCGCGGTCGCCGATGGTCTATGGCGGATGCGTTCCTGCACCCCGTCACCCACCGACCCAATCTGACCGTCTACACACAGACCCAAGCCCTCCGGGTGCTGGTGAACGACCAGGTCAGTGACGATCAGCGTCACGGTGCATGGACCACCGCACAGCACCGCGCCACCGGTGTGCGGCTGCTCAGAGACGGCCAGATCGTCGACGTGCATGCCCGCCGAGAGGTGATCCTCAGTGCCGGGGCCATCGGCTCGCCTCATCTGATGCAGGTCTCGGGTATGGGTCCGGCCGAGCTACTCCCCCGGCACGACGTGCCGGTGGTAGTCGACCTGCCGGGGGTCGGCGAGAATCTGCAGGACCATCTTCAACTTCGCACCGTCTACCGCGTCCAGAACGCCCGCACCGTCAACACGCTGTACCGAAATTGGATTACCCGGGCGGGCATGGGAATTCAGTACCTACTCATGCGGTCAGGACCCCTGACGATGCCGCCCTCCACGCTGGGCGCGTTTGCCAAGAGCAGGCCCGAGCTGGCCAGCCCCGATCTCGAGTGGCACGTGCAGCCTCTGTCGCTGCCGAAGTTCGGCGAACCCTTGCACCCGTACGGCGCCATCACTCCCTCGGTCTGCAACTTGCGGCCCACCTCCCGTGGCCATGTACGGCTGGCCGATGCGGATCCGCTGATCCCCCCGAAGATCTCCTGCAACTATCTGTCCACCGACGCCGATCGTGACGTCGCCGTGTGCGGACTGCGGATGACACGGCAGATCATGGCGTCGCCCGTCCTCGCCCGCTATTGCCCGCAAGAGGTACTTCCCGGTCCGCGATTGGTCAGCGATGACGACCTACAGGCCGCGGCCCGCGAATTGGGAACCACCATCTTTCACCCGGTCGGCACCTGCGCGATGGGCGCGTTCGATGCGCGCGGTGTGCCGCGGTCGGCCGCCACGGTCCTGGACACCGACTGTCGCGTCTACCGCATTGCCGGCCTTCGGGTCATCGACGCTTCGGCGATGCCCACGATCACGTCCGGAAACACCAACGCCCCAGTGATGCTGATCGCCGAGCGTGCGGCGCGCGCGATCCTGCACTAGTCCGACACCTGTCCAAATCAGTAGGGCGTCGACGGTTCACGGGTGTCGTCGACTCTGTGAGGCTTGCTTTTGGGCGGGTGTGCCGAGCCTCAAGTGTGAGTTCCGGCCCTAGCGGCATTGCATGCGCGCTGGGCCTGTGCTTTGTCGTCGAAGACTTGGTCAACGCCCGGCCCCTCTGCGAACCATTCCCCGGTGTCGAGGTGTCCCACGACGTACGCACCGGACGCGTACAGGCCGGTTCGTACCCGCTTCCACGCCATCGGCCTCGCTGTCGTGCGCAGCCACGACGTGAGCGTGCGGACTGCGCCGCTATCCCCGGCGATGGCTGCGACCGCCGTGGCCTCGTCGCCGTCGTCAGGCACCGCGTAGGTCGTCATCAGCCAGCCGAGATTGTCCCCGTCAGTTTCGACGACCACGATCCGGTTACCAACACGAACCGCGTCCGGCTGCCGGACATCGGGTCCGGAGCACCACGGCTCACCCAGACCGCCGCTGGTCCGGATGGCCGCGCGAACAATGTCAGCGGCGGTCATGTCTGCACCACGGACCGGAGCATCTCATCTGCGAGCACTTGCTGCAGAACGCTAGTGCACTGCGCACTAGTTGTTTCATCCGTGGCTGGACCGCACAGCAATGGTGGCGACTGCGCATCGCCCATAGCTCGAGCACCACCCGGAGGGCCGCGGCCACACGGCGCATCTCGTCCAAGCTCAGGAACCCGACGCTCTTTCCAAGCAACGTGGATCGACCGCTGTGGCCTGCGCGGCAAGTACCCGGGTGTTAACGGGTCACAGCAAAGTGCGCCGTATTCATCGGCCGGATCACGGACGCTCCGGCCGGCGCTCTCCCCCAGCTGCCCCGCTATGCGGTCGAAATGAGCGTCTCGGCAGTGGAGCGCGCCACGGTGAGGCGGCGGCGGTCACGCAGCAGGGCGCCCAGTGATGTTTCCGCGGACAGGTGCGCCAGCTCGCTCACCCGGTCCGGAGCCGATCCGTCGCGACGGTAGCGGTACTGAAGTCCCTCATTCATGGCCAGCGCCGCTGAGGTGGCCGAATCCGGTTCGACGCCGAGGAATTCACCAGTCTTCTGGCCCTGCCGGATCACTGTGCTCATGAGCTCGCCCAGCTCGCGGTAATCGGCGAAGAAGTACTTGCCGAACTCATCGGGCTGGGCGAGTGCGACGCTCTCGAGATCATAGAAATCCAGCGGCGCCGAGCACATCTGCACGACATCGACGTAGATGATCCGATAGAGCCGCGCTGATGCCGGCTCCGGACGGTTGACCATCTCACGTGCGATCTCGAGCGACTCCCGATTCTTGTCGATGAGTTCCTGCACGATGGCCTCCTTGTTGGGAAACCAGTAGTACAACGAGGACTGGCCCAGTCCAGCTGCGCGAGCAATGGCACTCACGCTGGTCTGTGCATAACCGTCAGCGGCGAACAAGTTCGCCGCTGCGGCGACGATGTCCTCGCGCGGTGACTCTGCGTGCATGTTGCTGTTGCGCGGTCGGCCCACCCTCGCCGCGTCACCCTTGCCCATACCGAGATAGTGGATCATCGGAGCACCCTTTACCACTCCGAAACAGTCAGGACACGGCCAGGAAATCGCCCGCCACGAGGGTTTCGATAGGTCATCGAAACTGAGTCGAAGTGCGACGTGCGAAGGAGTCCTCATGACGACCACCGACCCGACCGCCGACATCGACGTCGTCAAGGAGCAACTGCGTCAGTCCGGTGTCAAGTACGCCATCGCGAGCTTCGTCGACATTCACGGGGTCTCGAAGGGCAAGTTCGTCCCGATCGACCATCTGGACAACATGCTGGACGGCTCCGAGCTGTTCACCGGCGCCGCACTCGACGGCCTGCCCCAGGACGTCAGCGACGAGGAGCTCTCCGCGCGCCCAGACCTGTCCCGGTGGTTCCAACTACCGTGGAACAAGGAGTTCGCGTACTTTCCCAGCAGCCTGTATACGGCCGGGCAGCCGTTCACGGCATCCTCCCGCGACATCCTGAAGCGACAGCTTGGGCTCGCCGCGGATCTCGGTTACAGCTTCAATCTGGGTGTCGAGACCGAGTTCTTCGTCCTGCAGGACTCCGCAGCCGGACCCACTGAGGTCAGCGACCGGGATACCCTCGCCAAGGCGGCCTATAACGTGTCGACCACTCTTGACAACGCGAGCTGGCTCGGCGAGCTCGTCTCGGCGATGAATGAATTGGGTTGGGATGTCTACTCGTTCGACCACGAAGACGCGTGCGGCCAGTTCGAGATCGACTTCACCTACACCGATGCGCTCCTGATGGCTGACCGCTTCGTCTTCTTCCGCATGATGGCCAACGAAATTGCCCGCAAGCACGGCCATTTCGCCTCGTTCATGCCCAAGCCCTTCGCCGATCGAACTGGTTCGGGAGCGCACTTCAACATGTCACTGGCCGACCTCGACACCGGTGCGAACCTCTTCGCCACCGGCGACGACCCGCGCGGACTCGGTGTCTCAGCGCTCGGATACCACTTCATCGCCGGCGTGCTTCGGCACCTGCCCGCCATCACCGCGGTCATCGCGCCCACGGTCAACAGCTACAAGCGCCTGGTGCGTCAGGGCAGCATGTCCGGATCGACCTGGGCTCCGGTCTTCGTCAGCTACGGCAACAACAACCGGACGAACTCGCTGCGAATCCCGCTGGCCGGCGGCCGGGTCGAGTGCCGTGCGGCCGACATCAGCTGCAATCCCTACCTCGGGGCCGCAATCGTGCTTGCCGCAGGCCTGGAGGGGATCCGTGAGCGGCTCGACCCCGGTGACCCGCGCACCGAGAACATGTACCGCTACACCGACGCCCAGATCGCCGAACTCGGCATCGCGCAGTTGCCCCGCAGCCTCGGCGAGGCCATCGACGAATTCCGGGCCGACAGCCTGTCGCGCGAGGTCTTCGGCGACGAGTTGTATCAGGCCTTCATCGACTACAAAACCGAAGAATGGGAGTCCTACCAGGCGCATGTGTCGTCGTGGGAAACCGACCGCTACCTGAAATTCTTCTGAGGTGTCTGCGGCATCTCGTTTTGAGCTGGGCGCCTTCGTCACCGAGTGCGGCGCGGAGCTCCCCGACGCGGAGTTGTCGTATCGAACCTACGGGGCGCTCAATTCGACGGGCACCAACTGTGTGCTGCTGCCGAGCTATTACACCGGAACGCACCGCAGCTACGAGCCGTGGATTGGCTCCGGCGTCGCCTTCGACCCCGCCGATTGGTTCGTCGTCGCCGTCGACATGTTCGGCAACGGTCTGTCGAGCTCACCGTCGAACACCACTGACAGCGCATGCTTTCCGCTCGTCACGGTGGCCGACAACGTGCGGGCTCAACGTCTGCTGCTCGACTCGCTCGGGGTGCGCAGCATTGCGATCGCCGCGGGATGGTCGATGGGAGCGATGCAGTGCTACGAGTGGGCGGTCCGCTTCCCCGATATGGTCCGGTCCCTGTTACCGATCTGCGGTAGCGCCCGGTGTTCGGAGTTCAACCGGGTGTTTCTCGACGGAATCTCTGCGACGCTGCGCGCCGATCCCGGGTACCTGACGTCCGACTGTGCGCCGACGGCGGGGCTGCGCGCGTTCGGGATTGTTTACGCGGGTTGGGCGTATTCTCGAGATTTCTTCGCCCACGGCACCTATCGCGAACTCGGTTATGAATCGGTGGACGCAGTCCTGGACAGTTGGGCTGATGACCACGCCGCGATGCACCCCGGGAACCTCATGGCCATGCTGGCCACCTGGCGTGCGGCCGACGTGGGGCGCTCGGTGCCCGGTGGGTGGAATTCTGCGTTGGCCACGATCCGCGCCGAGACGATCGTGATGCCGGGAACCACCGACGCCTACTTCACCCTCGCCGACAACGTCACCGAGTGCGCACTCATTGCCGGCGGCGAAATGCGGCCCATCGATTCAGACCTCGGTCACATCGCCGGACGGCCGGGCATCCGGGCGCGGGAGACGGCGCAGGTCACTGGGGCGGCACGTGAGCTTCTCGATCGGGTGCGGGTGTAGGCAGAGGTTTGCCTGACCGGGTTGCTCTGGCCGATCGACGGGAACACCGAGGGACCAGCAGTACCTGCGCCGCACCGACGACTTGCTCCGCACTGTCACGGCAATGGCGACTCGGGGACTCCGCCGCTTAGAGGCCTGATGGCACGACGGTGCCGTTGACCGTGACCTCGACCACGCCAGTCTTCGGATCGAACGTGATCTTGCCGTGTTCGAACGTCGTCACCAGCAGATCGCCGACGAGGTTCTCGTCGCTGGTCGGAACGCCCAGCGGACCTGGCGAGCCGTTCTTGCCCATCACTTCCGGAACGCCATCTGGATCGCGTTCGACATTCCAGGCCTCCCGGATCTTGCCCCAGGTGATGTAGGCGGGCGTTCCCGGCTGGTCATTCTTGGCAACGATCACGCCGCCCTGGAACTGCTGGAACACCACGCCGCTCTCACGGGTTTCTGCGTTGTGGCTACCGGTCAACGGCTTGCCGAGCGCCTGCTTCTGAGCTTCGGTTGCTGTCGAGTACTTCGCAGCGATCGGGCCGGTGAGCGTCACCTCGACGTCCCGCTCCCCGATCAGCTTCACCTCGGCGGGTGGCGCCGGCATCTCGGAGGTGGCAATCAAACCGACCTGCGGCGGCATCGACGCATCGATGCTCCGGTCGTTGCCGCACCCCGCGGTTATCAGTGTGATCGTGGCTAGGCCGGCGATCGCCGGTGAAAAGCATTTCCTGGTACGCAATGGGATTCCTCTCACGCCTGCCGCTGCGGCAAATCCGGCTACGGCCCGACCTCAACTCAACTCAACTCAACGACCAACCTATACGGCACGTCGGCGACGCCGAGCGGCTGCTGAAGCTTGCTTCATCGAGTGTGGGCACGGCCCTCAGTGATCGATGACGGCGCCAGATCGTCGACCGGGATCCCTGCCACACCAGGCGACGAGGCGCTCGATCGCACGAGCGTCGCCGTCGATCGGGACAGCTTCAGCGAACGGGACAGCGACCTCGTGGAATCCCCGTGCCGCCGAGATCTGCTCGTAGAGAGCTCGGCGATTCTCTGCCGGAAGGATTCGGCGTGCCCCTTGCAGCGCCGCCGCGACGACCGTGTCATCCCACTCGGGCTGCTGACCGGTCGCGGTCGCAAGGTCCCAGGTGTGGACGGTCACCTCCGAGAAGTAGGACGCGAGCACCTCGGCGCCGCTGCCTTCGATCCACGGCAGCGCCATGGGTTGTTCGAGGACTGCGTCGTGGCTCCACACCGCGGCGGCTCGTCTCGCAGACTGACGCCAGGCATGCGACCAGCGATCATCCTCGACCGGCGCTTCGGTGACTGAAAAGGGATCTCTGCCGCTGCCGAGCGCGGCAATGCGGTCGAGCGCGCCGATGAGGTGAGCCAGCAGAGCTCGCACGTCCATGCCCGTGCACGGCGTGGGATCGGTGAGTTGCTCCGGCCGTACGCCGGCAACGACGACCCCGCCGACGGCCAGGACGCGGTCGAGGAGGGGCCGGGGGTCATCGACGTCATGCGTGGCGGAATCAGTGGCTGTGCTCATGTCGGTATGGTGCCGACCAAAAGTGGTCACCTCATGTCCGGTTTGATGTGAAAGTGTGAATCATGCGGGCCGACCGGCTGATCTCCATCCTCCTTCTTCTGCAGCAACGCGAGCGGATCACAGCGTCAGAGGTCGCCCGGGAGTTGGAAGTGTCCGAGCGCACCGCCCGTCGTGATCTCGAGGCGCTGAGCAGCGCCGGAGTGCCGGTGTACGCCATGCCGGGCCGCGGTGGCGGATGGCGTCTGCTGGGCGGCGCTCGCACCGACCTGTCCGGACTGACGGCCGGCGAGGCCCGCGCGCTGTTTCTGGTGGCCGGGCCCGCCTCGACGGCCACCCCGACCGTGAAGGCCGCTCTGCGCAAGCTTCTACGCGCGCTGCCCGAGCCGTTCCGGGAACAGGCGGAGGCGGCTGCGACAGCGCTCGTGGTGGACCCACGACAGTGGGGATCCGGCCAGCCCGAGCCTCCGCCACCCCGGTTTCTCGATGAACTTCAAGAGGCGGTGATTCGCGGAGTCCAAGTGCGGCTCGCTTACGTCGACCTCAAGGGTTCGGGAACGGAGCGGACCGTGCACCCGCTGGGCATCGTCGCCAAGAGGCCGGCGTGGTACCTCATCGCCAATACCGAGGCCGGTCGACGAACTTTCCGCATCGACCGTGTCTCCTCGGTCGAGTTGACCGACGCTGCCGTTCACCGACCGGAGGGATTCGACCTCGCCGAAAGCTGGCGCGAGATCGCCGATGAAGTCGATCGCCGGCGCACTCCCCTCGAGGTTCAGGCCCTGAGTGCCGCCGGTGGACTCGTCCTGCTCCGGAGGGTGTTCGGACGACGACTCGACGTGGGCGGTTCAACACCGGACGGCCGGATCGAGATCGTGATCCGCGGCCGCGACGAGCACACCCTCGCTGGGGAGCTCGCCTGGCTCACCGACTGGCTCGAAGTCACCGGCCCGCAGGGCGTCCGCGACCATCTCGCCGCCATCGGGGTCGCGCTGGTCGCGCGGTACAGCTGAGCGGGACTTTCTGCTCGGCGCCCCGCGCACGCAGCACCTGACGGTTGATCATCGTTGAGACGGGGCACACCGCGGTTGCATGGTTTGGCTCGCGAACGAAAGGACCGCCACATGACGATGCCGAGTGACGCTGCGGAGTCGATCGAAACCCAGGGCTCCAACGAAGGTCCTCGCGATCACGACGGCGTCGACACCGATCATGCTGCCTACGTCGACGAGAACAATGTTCCCCACCCCGGCGACGCCAAGCAGGCTGATTGACGAGCATGGAGATTTCCGATCAGGACGACGCCTCGGCGGCCAAGCGTGAAAGCGTGTCGTTGAGTTGCTCCTCGGTCACCAGCGGAAATCGCACCTTTTCCAGCAGCTTCTTGTCAGTGACCTGCGACCAGTCGTAGGTGTGGCGGACCAGCGTCTCGCCGGGGCCCTGGGATTCCAGCTCCCACAGCCACTCCCACCCGGGCGGTTCGGTCCCCGCGGGTGCGGTCTTCCACGCCAGCAACTTGTCCTTGACGCACCCCGTGACGTGGTTGTCGGTTTTGTACTCCCCGCCCATGTGGTCGCCCTGCATGTTCATCGTGAACACCTCGCCGACATGCTGAATCCGATCAGCATGGTCAACGGAGCGGACGAAACCCGATCCATCGAGTTTGTGGTGGTGCTCGGGGTTGGACAGGATCTCAAAGATCGCGTCGACGGGTGCGGAGATGGTTCGTTCCACGGTGACCTTCGTGTTGTCGCTCATGTCATCACCGTGCCCGAACTCGTCGCCGCGGAAACGTGCGCTCCAACAGAACCGCGGCCGAGTCCCCGAGTCCGCAACCGCAAAGCATGGCACCTGTTGGCTCGTGTGAACGTCGGCTACGAGTCCGCTGGAGCAAGAAGGCCTCGTCGGTTCCCCGGCAATCGCGGTCGTGCATTCCGCGCAGGCCGTTTGAAGACTGCCGATCAGGGAAGCCAGGACGTATGGCGGCCAGCGTCACGAGAAAGCTCATCGAGTCCCATCTCGAATCGGGTGAGCCGACGCCCGGTGAGGAGATTGCCCTGCGCATCGACCAGACCCTGACTCAGGACGCCACCGGAACGTTGGTGATGCAGGAGCTGGAGGCGCTGGAACTCGATCAGGTGCAGACCGAAGTCAGCGTGCAGTACGTCGACCACAACCTGTTGCAGACCGATGAGAAGAACGCCGAAGACCACGAGTTCCTGCGAACCGCCGCGCAGCGATTCGGTGTGTGGTTCTCCAAGCCGGGCAACGGGGTGTCGCACCCGACTCACATGCAGCGCTTCGGTGTTCCGGGCAAGACCATGGTCGGATCCGACTCGCACACCCCCGCCGCCGGGTCGTTGGGCATGCTGGCGATCGGCGTCGGAGGGCTCGAGGTCGCCATGGCGATGGCAGGCCGTCCCTTACACCTGCGGATGCCCGAAGTGTGGGGCGTTCGGCTGGAAGGCGAACTGCCGGAATGGTGTTCGGCCAAAGACATCATCTTGGAGATGCTGCGCCGCCATGACGTCGACGGCGGCGTGAACCGCATCATCGAATACCACGGTCCCGGACTGTCGAGCCTCACCGCCATGGACCGGCACGTCATCGCCAACATGGGTGCCGAGCTCGGTGCGACCACCACCGTGTTTCCCGCCGACGATGCGGTACGGACCTTCCTGCGCGCCGAAGGCCGCGAAGACGACTGGGTGGAACTGCTGGCCGACGACGGCGCCGACTACGACATCGACGAGACGATCGACCTGGCCGAGATCGAGCCGCTGATCGCTCGACCGTCATCGCCCGGCAACGTCGTACCGGTGCGGGAGGTCGCCGGTGAGCCGATCGCCCAAGTGGTCATCGGATCGAGCGCCAACCCAGGGCTGCGCGACTTCGCCATCGCCGCAGCGATGGTCGACGGACGACAAACCTCCCCCGAGGTCAGCTTCGACGTGAATCCCACCTCGCGGGAAATCCTCGAGGACCTGACCTCGATGGGCGCCACCACGTCGTTGATCAGCAGCGGTGCGCGGCTGCACCAAGCCGGCTGCATGGGATGCATCGGGATGGGGCAGGCGCCGGCCACTGGACACAATTCGCTGCGGACCATGCCGCGCAACTTTCCCGGCCGCTCCGGGACCAAGGAGGACCGCGTCTGGTTGTGCTCCCCCGAGACGGCGGCCGCATCGGCGCTGACCGGCTCGATCACCGACCCCCGTCAATGGGCAGAGGACGCCGGCATGAGTTATCCGAACCTGCAACTGCCCGAGCGCAGCAGCGTCAACACCGCGATGCTGGTACCGCCGCTACCGGCGGAACAGGCTAAGCAGATACAACCCGTCAAGGGCCCCAACATCTCCCGTCTGCCTGATTCCGAGCCGCTGCTCGACCAACTGGAGGCGCCGGTGCTGCTCAAGGTCGAGGACAACATCTCCACCGACGAGATCTCCCCCGCGGGCGCGCGGGCCCTGCCGTACCGCTCGAACATCCCGAAACTCGCCGAGTTCAGCTTCACCCAGGTCGACGAGTCCTATCCGCGCCGGGCCGACGAGGCGCGGTCGACCGGCCACATCATCGTCGGCGGACGGAACTACGGGCAGGGCTCCTCCCGTGAACACGCCGCGATCGCGCTGCGCTACCTGGGACTACGCGTCGTGATCGCCAAGTCCTTCGCCCGCATCCACTGGCAGAATCTGGCCAACTTCGGGGTGCTGGCGCTGGAGTTCGTCGACGCCGGCGACTATGACCGTGTGGAGCAGGGCGACACCCTCAAACTGGTCGATCTGCACCAGGCGTTGGACGGCTCGGACCCGCTCACCGTCGAGAACGTCAGCCAGAAGACCACCTTCGAAGTGCGGCATAGGCTCTCCCCCCGGCAGGCCGAGTACGTCCTTGCCGGCGGGCTCATTCCCCAAGTCGCGCAGGAGAACACCGAGGGCGCCGCGCAGGCGGCGACCGAACCACGGCAGTGAGCGCCCCGCTCAGTCGTAGACGACGTCGAGGCCCTGACGCGTCAGCTCGGCCAACGACTTGCGCATGGCCCGCAGTTGCTCGGGGGTATGGCCGACCCAGTCGGTCAGTTCACCGACGACCTCCACCGGTTCGCGGGTGCGGTACGAGCGGGTCGGGTTTCCGGGGAATCGCTTGTCGGTGACGTTCGGGTCGTCCTCGAGGTCACCCCGCGCCTTGACGAGGTAGATGCGGCCAGGCCCCTCTCCGAGCGCCAACTCGGCCCCCCATACCGCGGCGTCGACGGTGTAGGTGACGTACACGTGGTTGGCGATGCGGCTGTTGTCGTGGTTCATCGGCCGCCCCGGCACCAGCAGGTCGCCCACGGTGAGATCGGCTTTCGTCCCGTGTAGAAGTGCACCGCTCGGGTGCGTCTCGAACGGTTTCGCTGCGTTCACGTGTCTCCCCCTGTTCTGCGAATTCGGTTGTCGCACCGAGAAGCCGGATGATTGTGCGCCCTGGCCGGGGCCTTGCCGCAAGACCCGGGGTATCGCTTACAGTGAGAGTGGGAAGTCGTCCAGGACTGTGCGCCGAAATCGATGTCAGGGCTGCTGGATGTGAGCGATCACCACCCTCAGCACAATCTCGCGGTTTTCCGGCAACCCGAACCGCCGCTCGCGCCTCGGCAGCCCCCTCGGCAGCGTGCCTCGGCAACCCGAACCGCCGAGCCGGTGTGGAACGGTCCCGCAGGTAACG
The DNA here is from genome assembly GCF_041902445.1 of Mycobacterium sp. G7A2. NCBI lineage: Bacteria > Bacillati > Actinomycetota > Actinomycetes > Mycobacteriales > Mycobacteriaceae > Mycobacterium > Mycobacterium sp. G7A2. The sequence continues at coordinate 2,894,657 of NZ_CP169251.1, forward strand.
TGGCCGGCGTGAAACTCTCTCGTGTGCCGTCATCTGTCGCCTTCGCCGCCTGTGCCACCTCGCTGGTGACTCTCCTGGCGGCCTGTGGCTCCGACGCTGAGACCACGTCGGCCGGTGCGCCGTCGGTGACCGACGTGGCGACCTCGTCGGTGACAGCTCCTGCGGCCGGCTGCCCGACCGCCGCGCCGGCGACGGACGTCGCCCCGGAATGGACTCTGCCCGGTGCGACCGGCAGCGTGTCGGTCACCGGATCCACCGATGAGGCCGCGCCGCAGGTCACCGTCGAACCTCCGTTCAGCGTGTCCGAAACCCAGGTGCACACGCTGCAGGCCGGCGACGGGCCCGTCGTCTCCGACACCGCGACGGTGTTGGTCTGCTACATGGGGGTCAACGGCCGCGACGGTTCTGTGTTCGACAGCAGCTATCAGCGTGGTGCCCCCGTCGACTTCCCGCTCGACGGTGTCGTGCCCGGATTCCAGAAGGCGATCGCCGGGCAGACCGTCGGCTCGACCGTCGCGGTCGCCATGACCTCCGCCGACGGCTACCCACAGGGCCAGCCCGCGGCGGGTATCGCCCCGGGTGACTCGCTCGTCTTCGCGATCAAGATCCTCGACGCCACGGCTTAGCCGATGACGCTCGTCCACGATCCCGAGGTCCTGGCCGCGATGCTGGCCGCACCGCCGCCGCCGGATCCGACGCCGCCACCGGTCGGCGACATCGCGACGCGGCGGCGCAACGCGACCGCGAACTTCGACATGATCGGCGCCGCCTACCCCGCCGTCGCGGGTGTCACCGTCGAGCGCGATGTCCTCGTCACCGCCGACGGCGCCGAGCTCGCGCTGCTGTGGTATCAGCCCGACGTGACGGAGTCAGCCGGCGGCGCGGCGCTGTATCTGCACGGCGGCGGCATGATCCTCGACCTCGAGCACACCGGCCGCGGATACGACGCGGTCGTGCGGTCCTACGTGGCGCACAGCAAGGTGCCGATGCTGATGGTGGACTACCGGGCCGCCCCCGAGCACCCCCACCCCACGCCGGCCGAGGACTGCTACGCGGCGCTCGGGTGGCTGGCCGAGCGGGCTGGGCAACTCGGCGTGGACCCCGCTCGGCTGGCGGTGGTCGGTGACAGCGCCGGCGGGGCGCTGGCGGCCGCGGTCGCCCTGATGGCCCGTGACCGCCGAGGCCCGTCGCTGGCGCTGCAGCTGTTGGTCTATCCGATGCTCGACGACCGCACCACGGTTCCCGACCCGCAGATCCCCGTCGAGGGCATGGTGTGGACCTACGACGACAACCGCACCGGGTGGGGCGCCCTTCTCGGTGATCGTGCGGGTGGCCCCGACGTGCCGTCCTACGCGGCGCCGGCGCGGGAGACGGATCTGAGCGGACTCCCGCCCACCTACCTCGACACCGGCGATCTGGACATCTTCCGGGCCGAGATCGTCGGACACGCCGCGCGGCTGGCGGCGGCCGGCGTGGCCACCGAACTCCACGTCTATCCCGGGTGCCCGCATGGATTCGAAATGCTGGCCCCCGCCGCAGCGGTGTCTCGGCACGCGGTCGACAACCGGGTGCGGCGACTGCAGGCGCTGCGCGACGACGCCACCGCCGAGTGACGCTGCAACGGCTCGGCCTACGTGCCCTTTTGTAGGCTCGTGGGCATGCCGTATGAGGACGGCGATGTTTTCGCTGGTTACACCATTCAGCGGCTGCTCGGGGCCGGTGGCATGGGCGAGGTCTACCTGGCCCGGCATCCGCGGCTCCCGCGACTCGATGCGTTGAAGATCTTGTCGCTGGACGCCACGGACGACGAGAGCTTCCGCGCCCGCTTCGTGCGTGAGGCCGACCTGGCCGCGACCCTGTGGCATCCGCACATCGTCGGCGTGCACGACCGCGGTGAGTACGACGGCCGGTTGTGGATCTCGATGGACTACGTGGACGGCACTGACGCCCGCGAGCTGCTCACCGGCCATTACCCGGCGGGCATGCCCTACGACGACGTCATCGAGATCGTCGGGGCCGTCGCTGAAGCCCTCGACTTCGCGCACGAACGTCGATTGCTGCACCGCGACGTCAAACCCGCCAACATCCTGGTGACCGACCCCTCGGAGGGCGCGCGTCGCCGGATCCTGCTCACCGATTTCGGCATCGGGCGCGAAGCCGACGACGTCGACGGCCTCACCGACGTCGACATCGCGTTGGGCACTGTGTCCTATGCCGCGCCCGAACAGCTGGTCAGCAACGTCATCGACGGCCGCGCCGACCAATATGCGCTCGCCGCGACCGCCTATCATCTGCTCACCGGCGTGCCGCTGTTCGACCATTCCAACCGGGTGGTCGTGGTGGGCAATCACCTCAAGACTCCCCCGCCGCCGCTGTCGGCTCGCCGGCCCGACCTCGCGCACCTCGACGCGGTCATGGCGAAAGCGCTGGACAAGGATCCCCGCAACCGCTTCCCCACCTGCGAAGCATTCGCCCAGGCGCTGGCCGGTCACGCAACCAGCGACTCGCCGGCTCCCGCTCCGTCGGCGTCTCCCAGCAGGCCCGCGCCAGGCCCTCAGGACCCGTTGATGAGCACCTCGGCATTCGACGTCGCCGCCGACCTGGAGCGCAACCCGGCGAATCACACCATGCGGCTGACCGCGACGACCGAGCAGGGAACCGTCGCCGACGTCCGCAAACAGCCCGCCCGGCCCCCGCACGACGAGGAGGTCTGGACCTTCACGGTGCACCAGCACGGGCAGACCAACCAGCTCGGCGCCCGCGTCCCGGTGGAACTGCGGGGCACGTCGATCGTCGGGCGACTCGCCGACGGCGACGTGGTCGAGGTGCAGGGCATGTGGGACGGCAACACGCTGCTCGGGGAATCGGTGCTCAACCACTCCGCGCCGTCCGGCCGGCGACGCGCCCCGGGGCCCTTCGCGGTGCGATCGAACAAACCCGAACCGACGCCGTCCCCGACACGGCGGCGCGGACGCGCCGTCGCCGCCGCGGTCGCGGTGGTCGCCGTGGCCGCACTGGTGCTGACCGCTGTGCTGACCCACGGGTTCGGGCTGTGGTCGCCGCAGCGCGGCCCGGGACCGGTCATCCAGCCCACCCAGGCCACCGTCTTCTCGCCCGGCGGCGCGCCGGACCATCCCGACGAGGCCGATCTGGTGATCGACGGCAATCCCGACACCGCGTGGCACAGCGACACCTACGTCGACCCCGAACCGTTCCCCGTGTTCAAGCAGGGCATCGGATTGATGCTGCAGCTCCCTGAACCCACCGCAATCGGCGCGGTGACCCTCGACGTCGCCAGCACCGGTACCGAGGTGCAGATCCGTGCCGCCGACAGCACCGATCCGGCCAGCCTCTCCGATACCGCCGAGTTGACCTCCGACGTGCCGCTGCAGCCGGGTGAGAACCGCATCCCCGTCGACAGCGACACCCGCACCGAACACCTTCTGGTGTGGATCTCGAAACTGGGCACGATCGACGGACAGAGCCGCACCGAGATCTCCGACATCACGGTGCAGGCGGCCGGCTGACCGAGGCCCGCGCTCAGGCGTGTAGCCGCCAGGTGGGATTGGGGTGTCCGCCTCCGGGCGGGATTCTGCTCGTCGGTGGGGACAATGGTGGCCATGGAGTCGACCCGGGTGGACCGTTGGCTGTGGGCGGTCCGGCTGACCAAGACCCGCCCCGACGCCGCGGCCGCGTGCCGGGGCGGCCATGTGCGCATCAACGACAAGCCGGCCAAGCCCTCGACGGCCGTCTCACCCGGCGATACGGTGCGTGCGCTGGTCGGCGAGCGCACCCGCATCGTCGAAGTGGTGCGGGTGATCCAGAAGCGGGTGGGCGCCGCCGACGCCGTGACGTGCTACCTCGACCGGACTCCCCCGCCGCCTCCCGTCAGCGCGCCGCCGATCGGGGTGCGTGAGCGTGGGGCGGGCCGCCCGACCAAACGCGACCGCCGCGCACTGGACAAGTGGCGCGGCCGCCGCTGAGTGGTGACCGCCGTCCGGTCAAGCCACCATCCACATGGCCAGCGCAAGGACGAACGCCGACAGGCCCAAGGTCGTCTCCATGACCGTCCACGTCTTCAGGGTGGTCTTGACATCCATCTCGAAGAACCGGCTCACCAACCAGAACCCCGAGTCGTTGACGTGCGAGAGCACGGTGGCGCCCGCAGCGATGGCAATCACCAGCAGCGAGATCTGGAAGTCGCTCAACCCGGCGTCGGCCACCGACGCCGCGATCAGACCCGACGTCGTGGTCAACGCGACTGTCGCCGAGCCCTGCGCCACGCGCAGGATCGTGGAGATCAGGAACGCCTGCAGGATCAGTGACATGCCGAGGTCGGACAGCGAATCGCTGAGCGCGTCACCGATCCCGCTCAACCGCAGCACGCCACCGAACATGCCGCCGGCTCCCGTGATCAGGATGATCACACAGATGGGTGCCAGCGCCTTGTCGAAGATGCCGCTGACGTCGGCCATCGAATGGTTACGCAGCCCGAGCACCAGAGTCGCCACGATGACGGTGATCAACAACGCAACGCTGGTGTTGCCCAGCAGCATCAGGTACCGCGCCCAGGTGGCGTCCTCCTCGAGGACGCCGGCCGCCATGAGGGTGTCGAGAACGGTGTTGAACGAGATCAGCACGAACGGCAGGAGCAGGATCCCGAGAACGGTGCCGAACGCCGGGGCGGTCCGGGTGGCGGTGGCCGTGCCTCCGCCGGAGCCTGCGGCGCCGGCGGCGCCGCCGTTGTCCGCGTCCCGGCCCCGGCCGCCGTTGTCCGCGTCCCGGCCTTTGCCGTTGTCGTCGTCGCGGCCGCCGTTCATCTCGCCGAACAGCGCGGTCGGAACGTCGACCCACACTCGCCGGCCGATGAACTGGGAGACCAGGAAGGAGCCGACGAACCAGGACAGCACCGCGACGGGCACACCGACCAGCAACGCCAGACCGATGTTGCCGCCCATCACCTCGGCGGCGGCGACGGGGCCGGGGTGTGGCGGCACCAGCGCGTGCATCGCGGCGAAGGCGCCGGCGGTGGGGAACGCATAGAGAATGAGGGAGCCGCCGAATCGGCGGGCGACGGTGATGATGATCGGTAGGAACACCACGAGCCCGGCGTCGAAGAAGATCGGGAAACCGAACAACAGTGCGGCCACGCCAATGGCCAGTGGCGCGCGTTTCTCGCCGAAGCGACCGATCAGCGTGTCCGCCAGAACCTGTGCCCCGCCGGTGATTTCGAGGAGCCGGCCGATCATGACGCCGAAGCCCACGAGGAGGGCCACCGACCCCAGGGTGTTGGAGAACCCGTAGGACAGTGCCTCGGGCACGTCGGCGACGGGGATTCCGGCCGCCAGCGCCGTGAGGAGGCTGACCAGAACGAGTGCGACGAACGCGTGCAGCTTCACCCTGATGATGAGGAACAGCAGAAGCGCCACTGCCCCAGCGGCAATCAGGAGCAGGGTGGTTGCTCCGTAGGCCGGCTCGATTGCTTCCACAATTCCTCCGTACTGTCAGTGCCGGGTGGGTCCCGGACCTTGCTGTGTTCCGGCGATCACGCCCTCGCCCGGGCCCCGCGAGATCATGGCGCGGCCTGATCGGTGCCGTCGACGTAGCTGTCGACGATTCCGTCGATGTTCTGGTCGACGTCGATCGTCACGCCGCGCTCGTCGGGTTCCAGCGGCTCGAGGGTCTTGAACTGCGAGGCCAACAATGACGGCGGCATGAAATGGCCGGGCCGGCTGGCCTGACGCTTGCCGATCACCTCGGTGGAGCCGTACAGGTGGACGAATTCGATGTCACCGCAGTGCTCGCGAAGTTGGTCGCGGTACTTGCGCTTGAGCGCCGAACAGCTCATCACGCCGCCGCCGGGATGCGCGGCCAACCACTCCCCGATCGCCTCCAGCCAAGGGAAGCGGTCGTCGTCGTCGAGCGGTTCGCCGGAGCTCATCTTCGCGACATTGGCCGGCGGGTGGAAGTCGTCGGCGTCGGCGAAGGGGACGCGCAGCCGTTGCGCCAGCGCGGCGCCGACTGTCGACTTCCCCGAACCCGACACGCCCATGACGACGATTGGTGATGACATGTCCTCCACCTACCCGATTGTGGCCAGCATCACGCAGCTTGCCTCAATAGTCATATCAAAGCAACCCCCTTGGCCAAATTAAGCGGGTTTTTACTGTCGGAGGGCAACGTATGACAGGATCTGTGTATGGCCGACCAGCCCGCCGGTGCCCTCCATGGCAGTTTGCTGGCTGCGTTGGGATCGGCAATCGTGTCGGGTGAGTACCCACCCGGTCAGGTCTTCACCCTCGAAGCTGTGAGCGCGCGGTACCGGGTCTCCCGAAGCGTCGCGCGCGAGGCGGTGCGGGTGCTTGAGTCGATGCGCATGGTGGAATCGCGCCGCCGCGTAGGAATCACCATCCTGCCGGTTGAGAACTGGAATGTGTTCGACCCCAGGCTCATTCGATGGCGTGTCGACTCTGGAGACCGGGCGGCCCAGCTGGTGTCCCTATCGGAGCTACGGCGCGGTTTCGAGCCCGCCGCGGCGGCGCTGGCTGCGCGCCGGGCCACCCCGAACCAGTGCCGCACGATGGCGGCCGCGGCGTCCGACATGGTCATGCACGGACGCTCCGGCGACCTCGAGGCGTACCTGCTCGCCGACCGGCTGTTCCACCGGACGCTTCTGGCGGCGAGCGGAAACGAGATGTTCCGGGCGCTGACCGGTGTCGTGGACGAGGTGCTCAGCGGTCGTACCCATCACGGGATGATGCCCTCGTCACCGAATCCTGCGGCGATCGCGTTGCACGACGAGGTCGCCCGCGCGATCAGGACCGGCGACGAGGCGGCAGCCGAACTCGCGATGCGCGCGATCATCGATGAAGCGGCGTCGGCGGTGGCCGACGAATTCTCCTGACCGGCGGTGGCCGACGACATCTGCTGATTGGCGGTGGCCGATGGGTTCTCCTGATCGGTAACGGCCAGCGCTCAGCGCGCACCGTCCGGCTCCTGCGGCCAGGACCTGCCGGCCGACACCGGGCCGGGTCCGGTGTCATCGCCTCGTGACAGCGGCACCCACCGCTCGCTCGGTGCGGGCTGGCGGGACGAGGGGAAGTCGCGCAGTTGGCCGGACGGGTGCGCGTCCCAGTCGCCGAACGTGAGCGGGGTGAGCAACCACGCCCGCAACAACGCATAGGTCGCCGCCAGCGAATCCAGGTGGGTGCGCTCCCAGCCGTGGCTGCCGTCGACGCCGGGACCGACTAGTGCGGCGCGGGTGCTGGCTCCCGCCTCGATAGCCGCTGCGGCGTCAGATCGGTAGAACCGGAAGACGTCTCGGACACTACGGATACCGTGCTCATCGGCCAGTCGGCACAGCTGCCGGGACAGGTGGTAGTCGTAGGGGCCGTGTAGGTCGGCCATCAAGACGGTGACGGCGTCCTCACGTGACTGCAGCCCGGGGGCACAGACGGCGTTGTCCACGGTGATCATTTCCGCGATGCCGGAGGGCAGGCCGGAGCTGGCTCCGGATCCGACTTCTTCGGCGATGGTGATCATCAGTGCAGTGCGGTGCGGCAAACTCAGACCGTGGTCGGCGACGTGCTTGGCCAGGGTGAGGGCCACCGCGACGCCGGCCTGGTCGTCGAGATGGCGGGAGACGACGAAACCGTCGTGGGTGAGCTCGGGGCCGGCCATCAGAGCCACGAAGTCGCCGACCTGGATTCCCAGCTGACGCAGATCGTCGGGTGAAGACACCCGGCGATCGACGCGCACCTCGATGTGGTCCCAATCGGTCGGCTGGGTGTCGACCGCGTCGCCGAAAGCATGCCCGCTGGCCTTCAGCGGCAGGATCGTTCCGGTGATGAACTCGCTCGACTCGTCGCACAGGATTCGCACCCGCGCGCCCGCAGCGAACCGCGCGGAGAACGTACCCACCGAGATCAGACCCAGCCGCCCGTTGTCCTTGAGTCGACTGACCATGGCGCCGACCGTGTCGGCATGAACCACGATCGCGCGGTCGACCTCGGGCGACTCCCCTGGCAGCTCCGCAATCAGGGCACCCCGCCTCGTCAGCGAAAACGGAATGCCTATGTCGTCGAACATCTCGCCGATGAGCTGCATCACCGCGTCGGTGCGTCCTGTGGGGCTCGGCGTCTGGAGCAGCGCCAGCAAGGTGTCGATCATCCAGGTGCGTTCGGCGTCAGGCATGTCGGGCGGCTGGCTCACGGCGTCCCCTTCGATTGTGGGCGTCCGGGCGGAGCGACGCGGGCGTGGTTCGGACTCGGAAGCCGATGCGTCACTCGTGCGGGGTCCGATACCACCCCCGCACGGGCACCTTAGCGCTCAGTTGAAGGTCCACGTGGTGGTTTGCTGCAGCGAACGACGATCAGACGCGCCCGGGGCCTGGGGGGTCTCGGGGGCCGTGCCGACCCGGATCAGGACCTGCGGGTAGGACTCGCCGTCGAACACTTCACAGCCGAGAGCCAGTCGATTCCGTCCGTCGTGCAGCGGGTCGGTCAGGGCGCAGCTCGCCAACCCCAGCGCGGTGGCGGCCAGCAGCAGGTGGCTCAGGGTCTCACCCGCACGCACCCGGTCGATCTCGTCGTCACCCGCGGTGCCCAACGCGAGCAGCACCGCACCGTCGCGACCGGGTGTGCCCCGGCCGCCGACGGCTCCACCGGTGAACCGAAGCGCCACCTCCCCGTGCTCATCCCGCACCCATCGGGTGCGCGGAACGACGGCGAAGTCGACGCCACGACGCGCCGCGTGCACACTCAGCAACTCCAGCGTGCCCGCGGGCAGCCGGGCTTCGGGAAACTCGCGGCGATCGGAACGCCGGCTGCCGATTGCGGCGGCCAACTCGTGATGACCGGGCTGCGCCGGGTGTTCGATCACCTCGAACAGGGCGATGTGTCCCCGGTCGTCCGGCACCGGAAAGCGGCGCACGTGAGGGCGCCAACCTTCCGCGGCCAGCGCGACGGCGCAGTGGTCCAGTACCGCGCCGCAGCTGATCAGGACGTCGCGCCGGCCGGCACCGGAATCAGCGACTGCGCGACTCCAGTCCGCGTGCAGATGCAGACCTGCACCGTCGACCTGCCACCGCCACGGCTGACTGTTCCGTGGGGAGGGGGCGCGGGCCGCCAGATCCAGGACGGCTTCGAGCACCGCGCGATCAGGATGAGCGCCCGCCAAATGTGTCCCCTCGTCGACGACTGAACTTCCGTGCGGACATCCACATTAATCGGTACTACCGTCACTCAAGATCAGCTCAGGTCAGCGACCGCTCCGTTGCGCCGTGGTATTCGGCCATCTCGGCGGCCACCAGTGCCGCGCTCATAGCGTCGTCGGGTCCGTCGCCGCGAAAGGCATCGAGGTCTGCCCGGCTCGACCACCGTTCGAAGACGTTGATCCGCTGCGGGTCGACCCGGTCGGCGCTGATCGCGAAATCCAGGCAGCCGGGCGTCCGGCGCGCCTGTTCGACGACACCCTCGCACCCGGCCAGGTAGGCCTCCCGCTGGGTCGCTGCGACGGTGAGGTGTCCTGCGACGATGAGCATCGAAGGCTCCTTTCGGTGGGCGATCTGTCGCCCTGTAGACCCGCGGTGCGGTCGTCGTTCATCGCGGGGGGCGTGCCGCGCTCAGGAGGTCTCGTCCGGTCGCGACCACGTGAACCGGCCGCCTTGGCCTCTGTCGCCTTCGAGCATGAACGCCCGGTGGTAGCGGCTGGCGCGCGCGATCGTGGCCAGCCAGGTGGCGACGGTACTGACGCGGTTGCTCACTCCCGTCAGCACCGCGATGTGGATGAGTCCCCACGCCAGCCAACCGGAGAGGCCCGCCAACCTGATCGGCCCCACCTGAAGCAGAGCGTTGCCCCGGCTGATGTATGCCGCCGACCCCAGGTCGCGGTACCGGTAAGGCCGTCGGGGACGACCGATCAGGTCATCGCGGATGCAGGCGGCGGCGTGCAGACCACCCTGCATGGCGTTCTCGGCCACGCCGGGAAGGCTGTCGCGTCCGACGAGATCGCCGATCACGAACACCTCCGGGTGTCCGGGCACCGACAGGTCGGGTCCGACCGCGATCCGTCCACAGCGGTCGGCGCCCGCCCCGAGGGCGGCGGCGACCCGGTGCGCGAACGGCACCGCCTCGACCCCGGCGGTCCACAGCACGGTGCGAGCCCGGTACCGCTGCACCGCTGCGCCGCTCTTCGGGGTGACGGTCACCCCGTCGCCGTCGACGTCGGTGACATGCACCCCGAGATGGAGTTGGACGCCCAGCGAGGTCAGCGTTTCTGTGGCCTTGGCCGACAATGACGGAGCGAAGCTCTTGAGCACCCGGTCCCCACCGTCGAACAGCAGCACCCGGGCATCTTCGGGGTCGATGCTGTGGAACTCGTGTGCCAACGTGCGGGTCGCGACCTCGCGGATCTGTCCGGCGAGCTCGACACCCGTCGGGCCGCCGCCCGACACGGCGAAGGTCAGCCAGGCGTCCCGGTCCGGCCCCGGCGGTAGCGTCTCGGCGATCTCGAAGGCGGCGAAGAGCCGCTGGCGGATGCACAGCGCGTCGTCGAGGGTCTTCATGCCGGGCGCCCACTGCGCGAAGTGTTCGTTGCCGAAGTAGGACTGTTGCATGCCTGCCGCGACGACCACCACGTCGTAGTCGATCAGGAACGTCGAATCGTCGGGTCGGCGAGCGGTCACCCGGCGGGCATCGGGATCCAGGTCGACGGCCTCGCCGAGAAGAACCGTGACATTGCGGTGGCGGGCCATCTCCTCCCGCAGCGGACGGCTGATGTGGCCGATGCTGAGCATGCCGGTGGCGCACTGGTAGAGCAGCGGCTGGAACAGGTGGCCTGCGGACTTGTCGAGCAGTGTCACGTCGACCTCGGCGCGGCCGAGCCGTCGCGCGCAGAACAATCCGCCGAATCCGCCGCCGATGATCAGAACCTTGGTGCGCTCGTCGCTCACGATCAGGAGGCTATCGGGCCGCAGATCCGGCGCACCGGTAACGGCGAATCGTCACATGACGAAGTAACCGATGCGATGGATGCGAAGCAGCCGGCATCCCGCCCGGCGGTCTTGAGGCGGCCGGACCTGCTCCCTTTCCCATGCGGCGCGCACGGCGCGCCTGACGAGGATGACAATTGCGAATGACGTTCTGGTACAACTCGTGGCGCCGGCTGCTCGCCGGCGCCCTGGCAGCGCTTCTGCTGCCCGGTCTGATCACCGTCGTGGGCGGCTCGGCCACCGCGGGGGCGTACTCCCGCGCGGGGCTGCCGGTCGAGACACTGATGGTGCCGTCGGCGGCGATGGGCCGAGACATCCCGGTCAAATTCCAGGGCGGTGGCCCGCACGCGGTCTACCTGCTCGACGGGCTGCGCGCCCGTGACGACAACAGCGGCTGGGACATCGAGACCGCCGCCTTCGAGAACTACTTCGAGTCCGGTCTGTCGGTGGTGATGCCCGTCGGTGGCATGTCGAGCTTCTACACCAACTGGCAGAGCCCCGCGGTCGGCAACGGGCAGACCTACTCCTATCAGTGGGAGACGTTCCTGACCTCGGAGCTGCCGGCCTATCTCGCGGCGAACAAAGGGGTGTCCCCGACCGGCAACGCGGTCGTCGGCTTGTCGATGTCAGGGAGCGCGGCGCTGATCCTGGCCGCCTATCACCCCGGCCAGTTCCGTTTCGCCGCGTCGCTGTCGGGTTACCTCAACCTGTCCGACGGCGTGTGGCCGCTGCTGGTGAGCATCGCCATGCGGGACGCGGGCGGTTTCAGTTCGACCGCGATGTGGGGGCCCGGCGGAGGCCCGGCGTGGGTTCGCAACGATCCGACGGTCAACGTCGGTCGCCTGGTGGCCAACGGCACCCGGGTCTGGGTGTACTGCGGAACCGGCCGGCCCGGAGAGCTGGGCGGCGGCGGCGACGTGCCCGGACAGCTGCTGGAGGCCATCACCCTGGACAGCAACAAGAACTTCCAGGCGCAATACCAGGCCGCCGGTGGTAGCAACGCGGTGTTCAACTTCCCGGCCAACGGCACCCACGGCTGGGGGTACTGGGGATCGCAGCTGGTCGCGATGAAGCCGGACATCCAGCGCACGCTGGGCGTCTGACCCAAACGAAAACCGGGGCGCGATCGGTGATCGCGCCCCGGTCTCGTGTCAACGGCAGAATCAGTAGGTCGGGATGAACACGCCGTTCATCCACACGCCCCAGTGCTGCCACCCCTCATCCCAGACCTGCGGATTACCGGCGGCCCAGGCCGGCGGCACCGGCATCGGCGGCGCCCACGCGGGCGGCTCACCGGTGTTGGGGCCCGGCGGCGGCATGGGAGGAGCAGGCTGGGCAGGCATGTTGGGCCACGGGGCGGGCTCGGCGGTCGCGGTGGCGATGCCGCCGACCGCGCCTGCGGTGAGGCCGCCCAGAACAGCTGCGCTTGCGAGAACCTTGGTGAACTTCATCGTCGTGAACTCCATTCCTGGGTTCGGTCTGACCCGCTGTCGGGTGCGTACGTGCGGAGTTCTAGCCCAAATCACGATCGGGTAAACCCGTCCCCGGCCAACGGTGATGCGCGTAACAATCTGATGGCGTCTACTGAAACGGTGAGCCAGACATCGCGCGCCGAGCTGCGGCGGGCCGCCGACTCCCGCGGGACCGTGTCCGAGGATGCGCTGGTCGCCCTGTCCGACGGCCCGATGTGTCAGCGGCTCGAGGCGGCCATGAGGGCGCTGGCAGCCCATCGCGGTCCGACGAGCAGCACCTGTCCGTCGGACGTGGCCCGCAGTGTCGGCGGGGACCGGTGGCGCGAACTGATGGACGACACCCGTGCGACCGCCCGGCGGCTCGCGGCCGCCGGCGTCGTCGAGATCACCCAGCGCGGCAGCGTGGTCGATCCGAACGACGACTGGCGCGGGCCGATCCGGATCCGGATCACCGGCTGACCGCGCAGACATGTCCGAGCAAGACCGAGTCCGCTGGGACCAGCGTCATGCAGACCGCGACCCCGTCGACGAGGCGGACGTCGACCTGCCCGCGGCCTTCCGTCCGTATGCCGACGTGTTTCCGCGGGCCGGGAACGCACTCGACGTCGCATGCGGCCGCGGCGCCGGCGCGGTATGGCTCGCGCGGCGCGGCATGACGGTCCACGGCGTCGACGTCTCGACCGTCGCGGTGCGGGCCGCACGCGACCTCGCCCGCCGCTGCGGCGTCACCGCGCGCTGTCGCTTCGACGCGATGGACCTCGACGCCGGACTGCCCGCCGGAGGGCTCGTCGATGTGCTGTTGTGCAGCATGTTCCGCGATCGACGGCTGGACGCGGCTCTCGTGGCGCGGCTTACGCCCGGCGGCCTTCTCGCGGTCAGCGCGTTGAGCGAGGTCGGTGCCGTACCGGGACCGTTTCGCGCTCACGCCGGTGAACTCACCGACGCGTTCGGTGCGCTCGAGGTGATCGCGTGCGCCGAAACAAACGGACAGGCCTGGTTACTCGCCCGTCGGTGAGGACCGCGCGGCAGGAGGCCGGGTCGCGCCCCACAACCCCGCCCCGATCCCGACGACCGCGCCGCCGAGCCCGATGAGTTTCTGCGATGGTCTCAGCTGATCGTGCACGCTCCACCCGCCCAGCAGATCTGACGCATCCGCGCCGCCCGAAGCCAGAAACCACCCGCGGGTGTCGCGTCCGCGTACCGCGCTCGCGAGCAACATGGCACCGATCAACGCGTCGCGGTATCCCATCGATCGCAGCAACAGCCGCGCCGTGGGCGGCGGTTCGTCCGGGTCACCCCACCACCGATTGGCCCGCAGCGGATCGACGAGGAACGACACCCCCGACGCGAAGCGAATTGCGCCCGCTGTCAACGCCGCACCGTCCACCGCCATGCCGCGAACCCTACCGAGGGCGCCGGTGCCCCGTAGCGAAATCAGTCCGGGTGGATGTCAGCGCGGCGGCCCGCTCGACTTCCTCGAGCTTGAACTCCCCGGCACCGTCCAGGCGAAGGCAAGTAGTGCGTGATCGACCCGGCCCTTGTTCGGCATCACCGCGACCCGATGGAATCGGCTGTGGTGCTCGAACAGGCGCCGATTCCAGATCCTGCGCCAGTCCCGCGGCGCCGGCCCGTGGGTCAGATCCCCGTCACGCCGTCAAGACGCTCGCGAAGGATGTCGGCGTGACCGTTGTGCCGGGCGTACTCACCGATCATGTGGAGGTAGATCCAGCGCACGGAGACCTCGGTGCCCATGAACGCAACCACGTCGTCGAGTTCGTGATCCGCGCAGATGGTGTGCGCGGTGTCGACCTCAGCCCGCCATCGTTGCACCGCATCCGCGAACGACACCTGCTCGGACAGCTCGAAGCCGCCGTCATGCCCGCCGGGGGCCGGCGCCTGGCCGTAGATCGGCGGCGCGTCCCGCCGGCCCAGCACCCGCTGAAACCAATTCCGTTCCACCTCGGCCAGGTGCTGCACCAGTCCCTGCAGCGTCAACGATGACGGTGGTGCCGATGCGGTGCGCAACGTGGTGTCGTCCAGGCCGTCGCACTTGAGCAGCAGCGTGCGGCGCTGGAAATCCAACCAGGCTGTCAGCGTGGTGCGTTCGTCGCCGTTGAACGGTGGTGTCTCGCGCTCGCCGATTTCCATGGCCGCGATCATCGCACCCTGTTCTCACCCGTTCGCAGGGCCGTTCGAGATGAGGGACCCGATTCCGGACGAGCGCAACCGTTCCAGACGAGGCGGCCGTCGGATACGAGCGCAGCCTCACCAGATGAGCGCGGCCTTCGGATGCGAGCACAGCCGTTTCCGGAGCTGCTTCAGATGACGGGACTCATCGGAGATGATCGGAGCCGTGCCCGATACACCGTTGACCATTCCGGGTCTGCTCGCGCGCGCCGTCGCCGATCACGGTGACCGGATCTATGCGGTCAGCCCGACCGGCCGACTGACCTACTGTCAGGCCGAACAGCGCTCCGCGGAACTGGCCCGGTGGATGTTGGCTCTCGGCGTCGGTAAGGGGACCCGGGTCGGGTTGTTCTTCGCCAACGACATCGAGTGGATCATCTGGTGGCTGGCGGCGTCGCGCATCGGCGCGGTCGCGGTCCCGCTGAGCACCATGTACCGGCCCGGCGAGCTGGCCAAGGTGGTCAGGCTGGCCGACGTCGGACTGCTCGTCGCGCCGGCCCGGGTGCTGGACATCGACGTCGCCGCGCGTTTGGAGGCGGCATTCCCCGGCCTCGCCGATCAGCGGGCGGACCGGCTGTCGCTGCCGGCTGCACCGTTTCTGCGGCGCATCGCGCTCACCTCCGGCGCCGGTGTCGCCTGGGCGTCCCGGTGCGATGACGACACCGACGACACCGACGACGGCGACGACCGGGTCGGCGCTGACGTGCTGGCTTCGGCCGAGGCCGAGGTATCCGCCGCCGACCTGGCCATCATGGTGCACACGTCGGGATCGACCGCGGATCCGAAGGGCGTTCTGCACACCCACGGAACCCTGGTGCGGCAGACCTCGACGTGGCCGGCCGCCATCCGGGCCGTCACCGGGTCGCAGGATCCACCGGTGATCGTCTGTGCCATGCCGTTGTTCTGGATCGGTGGCGTGTTGGCCGTCATGGGTGCGATGCACGAGGCGGTGACGTTGCTGCTGATGCCACGACTCGATGCGGGTGTGGCCCTGGACCTCGCCGAGGCCGAACGGGCCACCGGCATCGTGGGTTGGCCGGCGTTCACCCAGCGGATGCGCGAGCATCCCAGCTTCGCCGGCCGTGATCTGTCGTCGGCGCCGATGCTGCGTCACGGTCCACTCGACATCGCGATGACCGATGTGCCCGACGGATATCCGGTGCACCGCACCATGTCCGAGACAGCGGGCGGCTTCGCCTACACCGACATCGCGGTGGTCGACGACGGGGGTACCCCGGTCGCCGACGGTGTGGTCGGAGAACTGCTGGTTCGCGGCATCGGCGTGATGGCCGGATACAACAAGAAAGAACGGTGGGAGACCTTCGACGCGGACGGGTGGTACCACACCGGAGACCGGGTCTACCGCCGCGCCGGCGATCCGCGGCTGTTCTATGTCGGGCGTAGCACCGAGCTCATCAAGACCTCGGGGGCCAACGTCTCCCCGCTCGAAGTCGAGGCCGTGATCGGGGAATTCGACGAGGTGGCGCAGTGCGTGGTGGTCGGGGTGCACCATCCCGAGCGAGGTGAGGAAGTGTGCGCGGTCGTGGTTGGTGGCACTGCCCAGTTGGACCTCGAAGCCCTGGCTCGTCGTGCCCGTGACGTGTTGTCCCCCTACAAGGTGCCCACTCGGTGGATCCCGGTGTCCAGCGCGCAGATTCCCACGCTGCCCAGCGGTAAATTGAACCGAAAAGCTCTGCGGGACTGGGTAGTCGGCTCAGTTCTGTCGGGGCAGTAGCTCACGGACGAACTCGTCGAGGAAGCGCGGCATGTCGACCGGGCCGGCCGGTCTGATCACGAACTTCGTCAGCCCGGCTGCGAGGTAGCCGTCGAGTTGTGCATGCAGGGCAGGCCAGTCCTCGGCGACCAGGTCCGTCGGCCGCAGGTCCGGGCGTCGTCTGCGCACCGAGTCCGCAACGGCCGCCGGCAGCGTACCGGTGCCCACAGCGAGGTTGATGCCGTAGTGATCGGCAGGGATGCTGCGGCCGGCTTCGCCGGCCGCAGCGACGATCTGAGTGTGCGCATCAGCGGTCTCCTCGGGGGTGAGGAAGCTGCCCAGCCACCCGTCGCCGTGCGTCCCGACCCGGCGGTACCCTGCGGCTGACGCGCCGCCGAGCCAGATGTCCAGCGGTGCGGCGGTTTTGGGGAGAATCCGCACGTCACGTACATCGTGATAGGTGCCGCGAAAGGCGACCGGATCCGTGGCGTCCGGGTCGAGTGCGGCACGGAGCAGGGTCAATGCCTCGTCGAACACCGCACCGCGACGGCCTGCCGGAACGGGGAACAAGTCGCGTTCGGCGGGCAGTGCCGAGCGCAGACCGAACACCGGGAGCACCCGTTTGGGCGCCAGCGCGGCCAGTGAAGCCAGCTGCTTGGCCACCAGGACCGGGTGGCGGCCCGGCAGCACCGCCACCGAGGTGCCGACCTTCAGTTCCGTTGTGCGCGACAGCGCGAACGCCATCCCGATGACGGGGTCGACCGCCTGCGAGTAGACGATCTCGGAGAACCACAGTGAGTCGACTCCCGCTGCCTCCAGGCGGTCGACGATGCCGGGTAGGTCCTGCGTGGCGGTCTCGGGCCCCAGCCCCACTCCGAAGCGGATCTTCACGACTATCCACCGTAGCGATGCGCCGTATGCGTGCTGTGCCCGCGTGAGCGGTGACAGGATGGTGCGCGTGGCAGAGCGCATCACGTTCCCCAGCAGCAGCGGACCCGCCCTGGCGGGCCTGATCGACCAACCCGAGGGCGAGTGCCGCGGGTGGGGGGTCTTCGTACACGGGTTCACGCTGGGCAAGGACAGTCCCGCGGCCAGCCGAATCTGCAAGCAACTGGCCAGCGAGGGCATCGGAATGCTGCGCTTCGACGCCCTGGGCCTCGGTCAGTCCGCCGGCGACTGGGGTGACGGTTCGTTCTCACACAAGGTCGCCGACACGGTGCGCGCCGTGCAGTTCATGAACGAGTCCGGACGGGAGGTACGACTGCTGGTCGGTCATTCGTTCGGCGGGTCGGCGGTGCTGGCGGCCGCGCACGAGTGCCCCACCGTCGCCGCGGTGGTCAGCGTCGGTGCACCGTGCCAGCCGTCGCACATCGAGCACATCTACGACACGCTGGTCCATCGCGTCGAATCCGAGGGCGAAGCAGAGCTGACGATCGGGGGCAAGGCTTTGACCCTGCGCCGCCACTTCGTCGAGGACGTCCGCACCGCCGATCTGCGCGACCGCATCGAAACCCTGCGCCGGCCCCTGCTGGTCATGCACTCCCCGACCGACAACACCGTCGGCATCGACAATGCCAGCCACATCTTCCAGACGGCCCGCCACCCTCGCAGCTTCATCTCGCTGGAGGGCGCGGACCATCTGCTGACCGGCAAGAACCAGGCGGCGCGCGCTGCGCGGATCATCAGCGCCTGGGCCGACCCCTACCTGTGAGCGGCCGCCAGCCGTCAGTCGTCGCTGCTGGAACCCGAGTCGCTGCCGGAACCGGAGTCGCTGCGAGAGCCGGAGTCGCTGCCGGAACCGGAGTCGCGGCGAGAGCCGGAGTCCTTGCCAGAACCGGCGTCGCCGTCGGACGACTTTCCGGCCGAGCTGTCCGAATCGCCCGCCTCTGCATCGCGCTTGCCGAAGCTGTCGGTGACCTTCGAGAACGACGAGCTGATGCTGTCCCGCACCTGCCGCAGCGTCTGGCCTGCTGAGCTGGGCTTGCGGTGCTTGGGCCCGGTCGAAGCGGGCTCGTCGGCGTCCTCGGTCACCTCCGGCTCCTCGACGATGTCAGCATCCTCAACGGTGCCGGCGTCGTCGGTTTCGGTGGTCGGTGCCGGAGCCGATGGCGTCACGACCTCGTCGACGACATCCTGCGGCGCGGCGGCGACCGACTCCGCGGCAACGCTGTCGACGGTCGGCTCGTCGACATCGGGATCCTCGAACACCGGACCCGGCACGGGCTCGTTGTCGGGATTGGGTACGAACGGCGCGCACACGGTGCACTGCGTCCCGAGGACGAAGGGATTGAACGCGGTGTTCAGCCCCGTGCCGAGGCTGATCAGGCTGCTGACCACCAGTTCAGCGGTCAGCGGCTTGATCGCGGAGTAGTCCGGTGTGCCGGTGAGGCTGTCGTAGAAGTTGGTGAACGGTTCGGTGGCGTCGAGTCTGACGGTCTGACCCGACCACGGCACTTCCGGCCCGTCCTCGTCCTTGACGTAGCACTGGCCGCTCTCGTCGCAGGTGATGCCAGCGCGCGTCTCCGGGAACGTGTAGCCCTCCGGCGAAAACAGCGCGGGGATAGCACTAACATTGAACATTTTGCTGAGAATGTCGGCTGGGTCATCGCAGGCGCCGGGGCCGGTTCCGGTGCACCCGGTGGCCATGGGAAGTTGGGAGGCGGCGACGGTTGCCACGATGTTGCCCAGCGGCACCGCGAGCTCGGGGAACGGGATCAGGATGTTGGTGATCGCCTGGTAGCGCGAGGGATCTGCGGGGTCGGTGCCGAGGATGTTGGTCTGGCTGTAGAGCCACCAGCTACCGGTGTAGCGAAGGTTGCGTCCCAGACCGGGCACGCTGCCGTCGGGTTGGGTGAGTGTCACCCCTTCGTAGGTCGGTTGGAAGTCGAAGTCGCCCTCGGGGTCGGATCCGAGTTGAACGTTGCCCTCGCCCAGTGCGGTGAAGAAGTTGAACGGCGTATTAGCAAGAGCGATAAACAGATTCGCCGGAATATTGAAGACGTTGGTGGCGTCTTGTGTTGCGGCGAACGGAGTCGGCGCGGTGGGCGCTTCGGGCTGTGTGCACAGCGCGCCGGCATTCTCCCCGGCGCAGCTCTGCGTGGCGGCCGCCAGTGCCACATCCCACCGGGCAGTACTCTCGCCGAGGTTCGGTGTGGTGATCGGTGTCGCGGTGATGACGCCTGCTCCGACCAGTGCGGCGCCGGCTGTGACATAGGAACGTGCTGTGGGCATGACGGACCCTTCCGTGTTGCTGTCCGAGTCCCCGACCGCTCGAAACGTATCCGTATCGTGACCTGATGTCCAGCCCATCGGATGAAAATTTCGTTATCAGTTCATTTGCTAACGAGCGCGTCAGTTAATCCAGTACTTGCGTGCAGCAAAGAATTGGCCGGTTCCGGCGGTCGGCAATAGACTGCCCCGTCGTGCGAATCGTCGCCATCCACATCTCACCGGGCCGTCGAATTCCGATGCGCGCGGTCGACGCCGTCGACGCCGAAGCCGGCAAGGGCTTGATCGGAGATCGCTACCACGGCACCCGGCACCGCCACGTCACCATCCAGTCTCAGGAGTTGCTCGACGCGGCCGCCGAAGAGCTGGGCGCCCCCGTCGACGCCGGACTGACAAGGCGCAACCTCACGGTCGACGCCGGCATGATCCCGACCGCACCGGGCACGCGCCTGCGCGTCGGCGAGGTCGAACTCGAGGTGGTGCGCGTGTCGGCGCCCTGCCGGCTGCTCGACGACGGCATCGGTGCGGGTGCGGCAGCCGCACTCCGGGGCCGGGCCGGCTCGGTGTTACGGGTTCTGAGCTCCGGACGGATTCAGCTCGGCGATGACGTGGCCATCGCGCCGAGCTGATCGGGTCAGCTGCCGGCGGACCCGTCGTCGGCCCCCGCTTCCGCCGGCAGCGGAGGCGGAAGCGGTGTCGTCGGCGTGGGCGTCGCTTGCTGGGGGCCCGCCCCAGGCGACTTCGGAGACGAGGCCACCCCGGACGAATGGAAGTCCAGCATCGGCTCTCTGCGGATGACCTCACCGCCCGAGCTGATGACAAGCGCGCTCGACGTCACCG
Source organism: Mycobacterium sp. G7A2 (assembly GCF_041902445.1). Classification (NCBI taxonomy): domain Bacteria; kingdom Bacillati; phylum Actinomycetota; class Actinomycetes; order Mycobacteriales; family Mycobacteriaceae; genus Mycobacterium; species Mycobacterium sp. G7A2. Next base: position 2,915,088 of record NZ_CP169251.1, read on the forward strand.
AATACTCGATGCCGTCGTTGTCGGCGGTGTATTCGCCATCCCCGGCGCTCTGCGCGGGCAGGATGAGCCGCGCCCCGTCGCGCACCCGTACGCCCCGGTATTGATACTCGCCGTCGGAATCGCGACAGATCGCGACCCGGGAACTGCCGGTGCTGCCGAACACGACCACGCTCGCCGGGGCCGAGCAGCGCGCAGTCGAGTCGACATAGCCCTGACTGTCGGCGTCGGGTGCCGCGTGTGCCGCCGGTACAACCGTGCAGAGCAGCGACAAGCAGGCGGCGGTCAGCGCCGCCGTTGCGGTGGTTGCGCGGTGAGCAGACATCACCACCAGCAGTACACGGCCCGCACCGGGCGCGCGAAGCGCAGGGCGCACCGATCGCCACATCGTTGGGCTTTCGAGACCGGGTTGTAATGACCCGGCGCGCGGCGACGATGAAACGAACGATGAAGCGACAGCGTTTCGGTCGGGCTGCAGCAGCGTGCGCCGCGCTCCTGCTCTGCGCCGGCCTTCTCGTCGAAGGGTTCTCCCCGCCTGTGGCGGCTGCGGCACCCCCTCCCACCAAGGACTTCTCCCGGCCTGCCGTGGTCATCCTCGGCTACGGGCTCAACGACAACGGCACCATGCGCGCGATCCTGCGCAGGCGCGTGCTGACCGGTCTGACTGTCGCGCAGTTCTTCCCCCAGTCCCCCGTGATCGTCACGGGCGGCAACCCCCGTGGCGGCAACACCGAGGCCGGGCAGATGCGAAAGATGCTGCGCGTGCTGGGCTTCCCGGAAGAGCGCATCATCGTCGAGGACCGGGCCAACAGCACGGTGCAGAACGCGGCGTTCTCGGTTCCGCTCGCCGAACAGGCGGGCACCACGGGGATCATCCTGGTGACTTCCTCGACGCACCAGAACCGCGCGGACGGCAACTTCGCCGACGCAGGCGCAAACGTGCTGGCCACCGTCAGTTTTCCCGACGGCGACCCGTCAACCAACATCGCCCAACTCGTGCGCGACGTCATCAGCCCGTTCATCACCATCACCTAGCGCGCGTTAGCGTCGCCGGTGTGGACACACAACCGCAGCGCAGGCACCGGTGGGGGCTGGGTGCCTTCGTGCTCGTCGAACTGGTCTATTTGGCGACGGCGATCGGATTCGCCGTCTTCCTGATCGGCACGAGCCTGGATCCGGTGCCCACGGCCGTGGCGGCGACTCTGGTGCCGTCGCTGTTGGCCGCGACCGTGGCCGTAACGGTCACCGTGGTGAGGGGAAACGGACCGCGAGCGGACCTCGCGCTGCAGTGGTCCTGGCGCGCTGCGGGTCTCGGATTGCTGTTCGGTGGGCTGGGGCTGCTGGTCACGATTCCCGCCGCGTCTCTGTGGGTGTGGGTGGTCGGTGAGGGCGCCAACAGTGCCGCCGGCGAGGTGTTCGGCAACGTGCAGAGCACCTGGGCGTGGGCCCTCGTCGTCTTCGCGGCCGTCGTGTTCGTCGCGCCGGTCTGTGAAGAGATCGTCTACCGTGGCCTGCTCTGGGGCGCGGTGGACCAACGGTGGGGACGCTGGACCGCATTCGCCGCCACCACCGTGGTGTTCGCCGTCGCGCACCTCGAGTTGACCCGTGTGCCTCTGCTGTTGGTCGTCGCGATCCCGATCGGGCTGGCGCGGCTGTACACCGCGAATCTCAGCGCCAGCATCGTCGCGCACCAGGTGACGAATCTTCTGCCGGGTCTTGCGCTCATGTTCAGTGTGGCCGGCTCGGTACCTGCTGCCTGAGTCGTCCGACTCAGCCGAACGCGCCGGCCATGTAGGCGTCGCGGCACGCGAGGCGAGCCAGTTTTCCGCTCGTGGTGCGGGGGATCGATCCTGCGGGCACCACGCGGACGTCGGCCACGGCGAGCCGGTGCCGGTCCTCGACCGCTGCGCGGATTTCGGTGACGGCCGCTGCCGGGTCGGCGCGGGCCGTGCCGGTGGCGCGTTCGGCGACGATCACCAGACGCTCGGGCGGCTCACCCGGCACGGTGAACGCCGCGATGTAGCCGCGCCGCACCAGCGGCGATGCAGACGCGGCGGTGGCCTCGATGTCATGCGGAAAGTGGCTGCGCCCCGAGACGATCACCAGGTCGGCGAGCCGGCCCACCACGTACAGTTCCCCCTCCAGATAGAACCCCAGGTCGCCGGTACGCAACCATGCCCGATCCGGGGTGGCCCCCGACGCGTGGCCGGCCTCCTTCGTCGCGGCGAGGCGGCCGCCGAATGTGTGCTCGGTTTCGTCAGGGCGACCCCAGTAGCCCCGTCCGACGTTGTCTCCCTGCAACCAGATCTCTCCGACGAGGCCATCGGGCAACTCGGTTCGCGACGACGGGTCGACGATCACGCAGGACAGGCTGCGCGCGATGTGCCCGCACGACACCACGGGAAGCGCCGCCGGGTCGCCGGCCGTCACAGAGACAGCGAGCCCCTCGGAAAGGCGATCCCGGTCGAGGTGGACCACACTCACCTCGGTGCCGGGGTCGATGGTCGAGACGAACAACGTGGCCTCGGCGAGGCCGTAGGACGGCTTGAACGCCGACGGGGACAATCCGAAGGGGGTGAACGCCGTACGGAAAGTGTCGATCGCCGAGATGCTCACCGGTTCGGAGCCGATGATCATCACGACATTGCTCAGGTCGACGTCGCCGGCGTCGCGGGGCACCCCGCGCTGAGCAGTCCATTCGTAGGCGAAGTTCGGCGCGGCCGTCACGACCCGGCCGATGCGCGAGCCCGCCGACAGCGCCTCGATCCACCGCAGGGGCCGCCGGATGAAGGCGGTCGGCGCCATCAGCGTCGAGTGGCCGCCATACACAGCGGGAAAACCGATCATCGACAAGCCCATGTCGTGGTAGAGCGGAAGCCAGCTGACACCGTGGGTGTTTCGGTCGAGCAGGTCGATCGACAGGATCATCTGCAGAAGGTTCGTCCCCACCGCGCGGTGAGTGATCTCCACCCCGACCGGCGCGCGGGTGGCACCACCGGTGTACTGCAGGTGTGACACGTCGTCGACGTCGATGAGCGTGGGCCGGAAATCGTCTGCCGCAGCGTCGGGGACCTCGTCGACGGCAATGACCGCCGGGCGCTCGGGCAGCGCGGTGGCGTCCAGAAACGATTCGATCGCGCCGCGAGCCCGTGAGGTGGTCAGCACCGCCGTGGGTCGCGCATCCCGTAGCGCGGTGTCCAGACGCTCCGCGTGCCCGGGCAACTCCGGCGCGAACAGGGGCACCGCGATCGTCCCGGCGTTGAGTGCGGCGAAGAAGCCGGCGATGTAGTCCAAGCCCTGAGGCGCCATGATCGCGACCCGGTCGCCGCGGGCGGCGACGCACTGCACGTGATGGCCGACCGCCCGCATCCGCACGCCCAAAGCGCGCCAGGTGATCTCGTCCACCACCGGGCCGGCCCCACTGGCGAAATCGAGGTACCGGTAGGCCACCGCATCGGCGACACTGGCGATGTTGCGCTGGATCAGGGAGATCAGCGTGACATCCGGCGGCAGCGCGATGCCACCGTCTGCGTCGAGGCAGTCCTCGACCTGAAGCAGGCCCACTCCGATGTCATGATCCGCACCGTCGCGCATGACCGCAGTTTAAGCGCGCCGCGTGCGCTCGCTGTCGGCTGGACAGGTCCGCAGACCCGGCCGCGTCGGCAATGTCGCTGTCCAGCAATGCTTCCGCTGCGCGGGCGCCGCCATGGAAGCGGGAACGCTGTGGTCCATCGCACACATCGCCGCGCCCCCGCGGCGTTTCACGTCTTCACCCGCGCGGCAGAAGACCGCGACGTTTCACTCCCCCGCGGAGTCGTCACCGGAGCCGGAATCGTCATCCGAGGCGGACGTGTCAGCGGATCCGGACCCGGTATCCGGGGCGGACCTGTCACCGGTCTTCGACGACGATGCCTCACCGGTGGCGCCGTAGTTGTCACCCTCGGTGTCCGGTTCAGCCTCGGACAGCGCGACATCGTCGTCGTCCTTCGATTCGTCGACCGCCCCGTCGGCGGTCGGCGACGAGTCGACATCCTCGTCCTCGAGGTCCACGTCCGATTCGACATCCTGCTCGGCGGGCTCGCCTTCGCTGTCGTCGACATCACCGACGGCAGAATCGCTTTCACTCTCGGCTGCGGCGAGATCGATGTCGGCCGGCTCCTCGACGGGTGCGCTCTCGGCGGTCGCCTCGGTACCGTCGCCGGCCGCGGCGTCGGCAACGTCGAGGGTCTGTGGTCCGGCCGTCCTGGCGGCGGTCGCGGCCGGGGTCGCGCTGGAGGCGTGCGGAAACTCCGCGAGAACGTCGTCGTGCAGGTCCTCGTCGACCAGTCCCACGTAGTCGCGATCGTAGGCGGAGTCGATGATCCGCTTGAGTGGATCGTTGAGGGCGTCGGCCAATGCGTCGAGGCCGATGTTGCGCAGCGGCTGGAGGAGCGGGATGTTCTGCGAGCGGATCAACACGTAGGTCGTGTTGCCGTCGATCCACACCAGCTTCTCGGAGGTGTCGAGGTCGACGTCGTCGTAGCCGTCGATGTGGATGTGCTGGAAGCCGGCGATCGCGTTGGCGACGGCCAGCAGGTTGAACAGGTTGTCCGGCACGTCGGCCGCACCGTCGTACTCCATGGCGATGTCGAGCACCCGGTAGGCATTGTCGGCAGGAGTGGGGTCCTCGATGTCGTAGACCGGCCGGACCCCGCCGTACTTGCGTTGCGGGTTCGCCATCAGGACGAACGACAGGTCGGCCGGTGTCGGCGCCCACGCGGTTTCGCCGTACTCCAGCATCCATTCGGTGGCGATCATCGCCCCTTGGGAGAAGCCCACCACCATGGTCGGCGGCGCGGTGGTGGCGAGCGCCGCGCGGAGGGCCCACAGCCCGCTGGACTCTCCGATGTTGGGTACGCCCGAGAGGTATTCGACCTCGTCACAGGTGTTTCCGGAGGCCTGCGAACAGAACCCGCCCTGCAGCATATCGGCCATGTCCCAGTCCAATGAACCGAGCGAGGTGTACCCGGTGACCGTCAGGACATTTGCTGCCAAATTGACGTCCGGCGATACAAAGGCGCTGGAAGCAGCGATTGAAGAGGCCGCAGCAACCGCGAAGAGTCCGCGCACAGGGGGTCCTTGTCCGTATCTGCCAGCTCAGCTGGGGCCTATCGAAGACAGAAATGGACATTAATCCACACGCGTCAATTCCTCAAGAGATAGCCGTCATTCCAGTTCAGAGGGCTTTTGACCGAATGGTTGAAAAAGCGAGCGGGCCGAGGCGGCAGGCGCACCACGAAAAGGCCCACCGTGTGATCGGAATCATGCCAGCAATCGCACGATTCGGCTGCACTTCAGGCGCTGTTCACCAGACGGGGCCGAGCCGGAGTATAGAGTGCTTTGCTGCGCGGATCGGGCGGTTTCAGGCGATAATGCGCACCAAATACGGCGTCATGCCGTTGGTGCGCACCGACGAGACGGCGACACCCTTGTCGGTCGTTTCGACCATCTGGCCGTTGCCGATGAACAACGCGACGCTCTGCGTGCCTTCCGGACCGTAGAAGATGAGGTCGCCCGGCAGCGCTTGCGCCGGGGCCACCTTCTGGCCGACCTTGTACTGCTCGCCCGACGAGCGAGGCAACTTGACCCCGACTCCCGCATACGCGTAGACCATGAGCCCCGACGCATCGAAACCGACCACCTCCACACGGGGCGCCGGCGTTGGGCTCGCGACATTGGGGGTGGCGGCCGGGAGGTTCAGGCCGGGAACCAGATCCAAAGCGGCGGCGTCGGTTTCGGCCTCATCGGGCTCGGATGCCGCGACGGTGCCCGCGCTCGGTCCCGACGCCCCGCCCCCGCCGTAGGCGAACGGCACGCCCCGCTGGGACATCGCGCGGGCGATGACGGTCTCGACCGCCTTCTGGTTCGTCGCCGACCGGGTGTCAGCCGACGCCAGACCCGGCGTCGCCATCAGCAACACAAGCCCCATCACGAGCGCGCACACGCGTGCCATCGCAGTTCACCGCTTTCCGCACGCCGGCACCGTGCGGTGCCGGGAACATCGATTAACAACTGTCACTATGACCACTTCTACACCACCAAAAACAGTGGCTGAGCGTCGTCGCAGGACGGTGAACGAAGTCGATGCGGTACCGGAACCGAACGGTGATCTACGGGCGCGGCTCACCCGTTAGGGTGACCGCCGTCACTCAGCCCAAGGCGGCCAGCGCGGCGTCGTAATCCGGCTCCTGGCCGATCTCCGGCACCAGTTCGGTGTAGGTGACCTTCCCGTCGGCGCCCACCACCACGACGGCGCGCGCGAGCAGTCCGGCCATCGGTCCGTCGGCGATCGTGATACCGAAGTCCTCGCCGAAGCTGTCACGGAACGCCGACGCCGTGGTGACGTTCTCGATGTCCTCGGCCCCACAGAAACGCTTCTGGGCGAACGGCAGGTCCTTCGACACACACAGCACCGAAACCCCGCCGGCCGCGGCACGCTCGTTGAACGTCCGCACGCTGGCCGCACACACGGGGGTGTCGACCGAGGGGAAGATGTTCAGCAGCACCGGCTTGTCGCGGAACTGCTCGGCACTGACCTCACCCAGATCCGTTCCGGTCAGGGTGAAGCTGGGCGCCGGCGAGCCGACCGCGGGCAGTTCTCCGACGGTGTTGATCGGGTTTCCACGCAAGGTTATCTGTGCCATGCGCCCAGTCTGCCAAGCGCAGCGCCGGTCGTCGCGCCCGGGTCCGGACCGTGTGGCACTCAGTCGCGGCCCGGCGGCGGCCCGTACAGGCGGGCGATGTCGGGCGAGTCCAGCCAGCCCGAGTAGGTGGGGCGCTGCGGCCAGCCGTCGGGCGAATCCTGCCAGCTCTCCTGTCTCCCCCAGGGCAGCACATCGATGAGTCCGAAGGTGTGGCTCAACTGTTCGGTACCCCGGCCGTTGGTGTGCCAGGTGCGATAGACCGCGTCGCCGTCGCGCAGGAACACGTTGACCGCGAATCCGGTACCGGGAGCGGCGTCGACGTCGGCGGCGAACGCGCTCTCCGACGACGAGTACCACTCCATCGAATTGCCGACCCGGTCCCGGTAGGCCAGTGCCTCGTCGATGGGTCCGGCGGTGACGATGACGAACTTCGCGTCGTAGCTGTCCAGGAACTCCAGTCGGGTGAACTGCGAGGTGTAGCCGGTGCAGCCGCCGCACTGCCAGTGCGCCCCGTCGTTCCACATGTGGTTGTAGACGATCAGCTGTGAGCGTCCGTCGAAGATGTCCATCAGCGGCACCGGTCCGTCGGGTCCGATCAGGGTGTAGTCGGGCATCCGCACCATCGGCAGCCGGCGCCGTTGCGCGGCGATCGCGTCCAGTTCGCGGGTGGCGGCTTTCTCCCGCGCACGCAGCGCCTCGAGTGCCGAACGCCATGTTGCGGCGTCGACCACAGGCGGCAGGGCGGTGGATTCGGACATCGGGGCTCCCCTCTCCGGCGGATGCGCTCAGTTCTGTCACAGCGACAGTGCTGTCCATATCGACCGGACCGGGCCGCGATACTCATCGCTGACAGGATGGCGGCATGAACACCAGCGCTGCCCCGCGCCTGAGAACGGCCCGGCCCGGATCGTGGTCGACGCGGCTGTGGGCCGAGATCACACCGACCTATGAGGCCATCATCGGCCATCCCTTCCTCAGCGGGCTGACCGACGGCAGCCTCGATCCCGCGGCGTTCGCGCAGTATGTCGCCCAGGACGTGCACTACCTGCGCGCCTACGCCCGCGCGCTGGCGGTCGTGGCGGCCAAGGCCCCCACTCTGGCCGACACCGCCATGTTCACCCGCCACGCCGCCGACATCTTCGACGTCGAGCTGGAACTGCATGACGAGCTGCTGCCCGCACTGGGGTTGTCCGCCCAGGCGGTCGACGCCCTCCCGGAGACCCCGACCACCCAGGCCTACACCAGTTATCTGCTGGCCACTGCGTACGACGGCAGCTTCGCCGACGGCCTGGCAGCGGTGCTGCCCTGCTACTGGATCTACGCCGAGGTCGGTGCCGAGTTGCTGTCCCGCGGTTCCACCGAGCCGCGCTACCAGCGCTGGATCGACAGCTACGGCGGTGACGAGTTCGCCGCGACGGTCGGCGAGGTGCTCGCGCTGGCCGACCGCACCGGACCGACGTTGACGGCCGGGCAGGAAAGCGTGGCCCGAGCGCATTTCGCTGCTACTGCTCGCTACGAGTGGATGTTCTTCGACGCCGCGCACCGGCGCGAATGCTGGCCGCTGTAGGTCACGGCCCGCCCAGGCGTGCGACGAGCCGGGCAACTCGGTGGTCGACTGGCTATGCTTGCGGCTCTCCTCGAGAAGAGGAGACGGCTCACGAGAATCGAAGGACAGATGTCGGCGCAGGCCAGTCCATCGGCGAACGTGCCGCCCGCGGCCACGTCCGCCGGCGGCCACATCAGACTGACCTCCCACAGTGCCGGGGCGGAGGCGCCCACGCTGTCCTGGGGCGCCGCGACGGCTGCCGAGCGGGGCCCGGTGGTGGGCACCATCAGACGCACCCATCGCAACGTCATCGGCACGCACAGCGGCGCCTACGGTGTCTACCGCGCCCTCGCAGTGGCTGCCGGGGCACTGTCCCGTGAGCACCGCGCCGACCTGACCGACACCTCACCGACCGACCTGATCGGCCCCTTTCCGCAGTGGGGGCAGCCAGGGGTGATCGTCAGCCTCGACCCCTGGGGCGCCGTGGTCGCCGATGTGTTCGCCGATCAGCTGGCCGAAGGGCTCGACATCCGTCCCACCATCGCGGTGACCAAGGCCCAGGTGATCCTCCCCGAGATCGGCGACGCCCTTCGCGCGGGCCGTCTCGTGCCGGACGGCCGGGTGCTGCTCGACGCCGGCGCCGCGCAGGTCACCAAGGCCGCGGTCGAACCCGTGTGGCATCTGCCCGGGGTCGCGGCACGCTTCGGATGCAGCGAAAACGACCTGCGCCGGGCTCTTTTCGAAGAGACCGGGGGCATGTACCCCGAACTGGTGACCCGCCCGGATCTCGAAGTGTTCCTGCCGCCGATCGGTGGGCAGACCGTCTACATCTTCGGTGCGCCAGGCGATCTGGCCGATCCGGGCATCGAGCTGACCGCGCGGGTCCACGACGAATGCAACGGTTCGGACGTGTTCGGGTCCGACATCTGTACCTGCCGCCCCTATCTGACGCACGCGATCGAGGAGTGCATCCGCGGCGCTCAGCGCGGCGGGGTCGGTCTGGTGGCGTACTCACGCAAAGAGGGGCGCGCGCTCGGCGAGGTGACGAAGTTCCTGGTGTACAACGCCCGCAAGCGCCAGGCCGGTGGCGACACCGCCGACCAGTACTTCGCCCGGACCGAATGTGTCGCCGGGGTCCAGGACATGCGCTTCCAGGAGCTGATGCCCGACGTGTTGCACTGGCTGGGAATCACGAAGATCCACCGCCTGGTCTCGATGAGCAACATGAAGTACGACGCGATCACCGGTTCGGGTATCGAAGTCGGCGAGCGGATCTCGATCCCCGACGAGCTCATCCCGGCCGACGCCCGCGTCGAGATCGACGCGAAGATGGCCGCGGGTTACTTCACGCCCGGCGCCGCTCCCGGAACCGAGGAGCTCAAGAAGGTTCGGGGCCGGGGGCTGAACGAATGAGCTCCGACCACGGTGCGTTCGGCGCGGGTCCTGCTGTCCGGGACACCGAAGAGGCGGTCGATCAGGCGGTGGCCGAGCTGCAGACCACCGGTGCGGTGCGCACCCGCGCGCACCGCCTGCTCGAGCGCGCCCGCGCCGGAGAGTCCCGATGGTTCGTCGTCCACGACGACGCCCTGGACGCCACGGCCGCCGACGTCGCCGAGATCACCCGCACCCGCTTCCCCGACCTGGACGTCCCGGTACACAGCCGCTGGAACCACTTCCAGGCCGGTGGACGCGACCGGCGCGGTGATCTCGACGCGCTGCTCGGCGACGGTGACCTCGCCGAGCGCAGCCGCGCGATGATCGATCTCACCCTGATCAGCGTGCTGCTCGACGCCGGGGCCGGTCCGGACTGGAGTTTTGTCGAGGACTGTGACGGCTCGCGGTCCCCCTATCGGCGGTCCGAGGGTCTGGCCGTGGCCAGTTGGCACGGCTTCGTCCGCGGCCGGTTCTCCGCCGACCCGGCGCGGCCCCTGCGGGTCGATGCGGCGGCACTGGCCGCGTTGACCGACGACGATCTGCGGGCCGTCTTCCAGGTCGGTCCCGCCAACCCGCTGGTGGGTCTCGCCAGTCGCGTCGAGTTGCTGCACCGGCTCGGCGCTGCGCTGCGCGGTCACCCGGAGATATTCGGTGAGCAGGCCCGCCCGGGTGGGTTGTTCGACGCGCTGCCCCGCACGGATCGGGGCGTCGACGCCCACGTCCTGCTCAGTGCCCTGCTGACCGCACTGTCACCGATCTGGCCGTCCGACAACAAGATCGGTGACCGGGCGGTAGGCGACTGCTGGCCCCACGAGGCCGTGGCCGGGCCTGGGCTGAGCAACGGGTGGATGCCGTTGCACAAGCTGTCGCAGTGGTTGACCTACTCGCTGGTCGAGCCCTTCGCGGCCGGTGGCGTCACCGTGACCGGCCTCGACCGGCTGACCGGGCTCGCCGAATACCGCAACGGCGGGCTGCTGATCGATACGGGGGTCCTGGCGATGCGGGACCGCGACGACGCCCTGCGCACCTGGCGTCCCGCCGACGAACTGGTGGTGGAATGGCGGGCGCTGACCGTCGCGCTCCTCGACGAGCTGGCTCCTCTGGTGTGCGCCCGCCTGGGACTGGATCCGGCACGGACACCGCTGGGCTGCGTGCTCGAGGGCGGGACATGGGCCGCCGGGCGGGCGTCGGCGCAACGGTGGCGCGGAGGCCGGCCGCCGCTGTCGATCGCCAGTGACGGCACGGTGTTCTGACGGTGACTTCCGACAGGTCGACGGGCGCCGTACACCTCGTCGAACATCCGCTGGTCCAGCACAAGATCACCTTGATGCGCCGGAAAGATGCCTCCACCAACACCTTCCGTCGGCTGGTGCACGAGGTCTCGGCGCTGATGGCCTATGAGGTCCTGCGCGACGTCGCCACGCACGAGGTCGACGTGGACACGCCGCTGGAACGCACCACCGGCAGGGTCATCGACGGCAAGAAGCTCGTCTTCGCGTCGATCCTGCGCGCGGGAACCGGCATCCTCGACGGAATGCTCGAAGTGGTGCCGTCCGCCCGGGTCGGCCACATCGGCCTCTACCGTGACCCGAAAACCCTTGTCGTGGTGGAGTATTACTTCAAGATGCCGGCGGATCTACCCGATCGCGACGTGATCGTCGTCGACCCGATGCTGGCCACCGGGCACTCAGCGGTGGCCGCGCTGGACCGCCTGGCCGAGTACCGGCCGAAGTCGCTGAAGTTCGTCTGCCTGGTGAGCTGCCCCGAAGGGCTGGCCGCGCTGGCCCACGCGCACCCCGACGTACCGGTCTACACCGCCGCGATCGACCGCCAACTCGACGAGCACGGGTACATCCTCCCCGGGCTCGGCGACGCAGGCGACCGGATATTCGGCACCAAATAGTTCGCACCCCGCCCCCGCGGACTGCCTCCCGCCGTACTGTGAACTATGGCCATCATCGAAGCTGACCTTCAGCCACAGACGCCGTTCGAGCGTGACGTCGCCGACACGCAGGCGTACTTCGACAGTCCCCGGTTCGAGGGCATCGTCCGCCTCTACACCGCCCGGCAGGTCGCCGAGCAGCGCGGCACCATCCCGGCCGACTATCCGGTCGCCCGAGAGGCTGCCGCCGCGTTCTATCCGCACCTGCGCGAGTTGTTCGCCCAGGGCCGCAGCATCACGACGTTCGGTCCCTACTCCCCCGGCCAGGCCGTCGTGATGAAGCGGATGGGAATCGAGGGGATCTACCTGGGCGGCTGGGCGACCTCGGCGAAAGGTTCGATCTCCGAGGACCCCGGACCGGACCTGGCGAGCTACCCGCTCAGCCAGGTCCCCGAGGAAGCCGCGGGACTGGTGCGGGCGCTGCTCACCGCCGATCGCAACCAGAACTATCTGCGGTTGCAGATGACCGAAGAGCAGCGGGCAGCGACGCCGGCCTACGACTACCGTCCGTTCATCATCGCCGATGCCGACACCGGTCACGGCGGCGATCCGCATGTCCGCAACCTGATCCGGCGCTTCGTCGAAGCCGGAGTGCCGGGCTATCACATCGAAGATCAGCGGCCCGGCACCAAGAAGTGCGGTCATCAGGGCGGCAAGGTGCTGGTGCCCTCCGACGAACAGCTCAAACGGCTCAACACCGCGCGATTCCAGCTCGACGTCATGCGGGTCCCGGGGATCATCGTCGCGCGCACCGATGCCGAGGCTGCCAACCTGATCGACAGCCGCGCCGACGAACGTGATCAACCCTTCCTGCTGGGCGTCACCAATCTCAAGATCCCCCCGTACAAGGCGTGCTTCCTGGCGATGATGCGGCGGTTCTACGAGCAGGGCATGACCGAGATCAACGGTCACCTGCTCTACGCGATCCCCGACGCCGAGTACGCCGCGGCCGACGCGTGGCTGCAGCGCCACGGGCTGACCCAGCTGATCGACGACACCGCCGCCGCCTGGCAGGACAGCACGGACCCGTCACTCTCGTCGGTCGACGCCGCCTACGACGCGGTGGAGTCCCGGTTCGTCGAGGTGTGGCAGGACGACGCCGGGGTGGGCACCTACGCCGACGCGGTGGCCGATCTGCTCGACTTCCGGCAACGCGAGGGCGAGGCCCCGGCGATGAGCTCGAGCGAGTGGCGCGCCTTCGCCGAGTCGGCGTCGCTGTACTCGGCGCGGGAGAAGGCGAAGGAACTCGGCGCCGACGCGGCCTGGGACTGCGAGCGGGCCAAGACGCCCGAGGGTTACTACCAGGTGCGCGGCGGCATTCCCTATGCGATCGCCAAGTCATTGGCGGCCGCCCCGTTCGCCGACATCCTGTGGATGGAGACCAAGACCGCCGACCTGGCCGATGCCAAGCAGTTCGCCGACGCGATCCACGCGGTCTACCCCGACCAGATGCTGGCCTACAACCTGTCGCCGTCGTTCAACTGGGACACCACCGGCATGAGCGACGAGGAGATGCGGGCGTTCCCGGAGGAACTCGGCAAGATGGGCTTCGTCTTCAACTTCATCACCTACGGCGGGCACCAGGTCGACGGTGTCGCGTCCGAGGAGTTCGCGACGTCGCTGCGTCAGGAAGGCATGTTGGCGTTGGCCCGGCTGCAGCGAAAGATGCGCCTGGTCGAGTCGCCCTACCGCACTCCGCAGACCCTGGTGGGCGGACCGCGCAGCGATGCCGCGCTGGCCGCCTCCTCGGGTCGCACCGCGACGACCAAGGCGATGGGCAAGGGCTCGACCCAGCACCAGCATCTGGTGCAGACCGAGGTGCCGAAGAAGCTGCTCGAAGAGTGGCTGGCCCTGTGGAGCGAGCACTACCAGCTGCCCGAGAAACTGCGCGTGCACCTGCGGCCCCGCCGTGCCGGCTCCGACGTGCTCGACCTGCAGATCGTCAGCGACGGTTCCGAAGACGGCGCGGAGCCGCTCGCCAATGTGGTCGTCGATCCGATCAAGGACCGGCACGGTCGCAGCATCCTGACCGTCCGCGACCAGAACACCTTCGCTGAGCAACTGCGCAAGAAGCGGTTGATGGATCTGATCCACGTGTGGCTCATCCACCGCTTCAAGGCCGAGATCGTCTACTACGTCACCCCCACCGAGGACAACATCTACCAAACGGACAAGATGAAGTCGCACGGCATCTTCAGCGACGTCTACCAGGAAGTCGGCGAGATCATCGTCGCCGATGTGAACCAGCCGCGCATCGACGAACTGGTCGCGCCGGACCGCGAGGCGCTCAACCGGTTGATCCGCAAGGAGGACTGAGCAGGGAGGCGGCCGCGCCGCTGCGTCGCTGCGGCTCGGCCGCTACAAGATCGCTGCGGCTCGGCCGCTACAAGATCGCTGCGGCTCGGCCGCTACAAGATCGCTGCGGCTCGCCGCAGAAGCCCGCGCCAGTGCTCGACAGTCTCCGCCTCGGTGACGGCGAACCGTTGCAGCCGCACCGGATCGGGTGCTGCGGGCATCGGCGCGGCGGGCAGGTATGCGTCCCTGGGAATCAGCGACCTCGCCTCGGACACCACGTCGGCCTCAGCGAGCCAGCCGGGCACCGGCCCGCACGCGAACAGCAGCTGGGGCAGCGCCGCGGCCAACGCCACATCGGCGGCCAACCCGATGCTGGTGGTGCCGGTGAACTGCACCACCACGGGCAGGCCGAGTTTTTCCGCGCGGCGCATCGCCCGGCGAACCCCGCCGGACGGGCCGCAGCGCAGGACGGCGAGGTCGGCGCACTGCGGATCGGCAAGCAACAGCGCTGCGTCCACTGCGATCGGGACGTCGGCCCTGCGCCGAACGGACCTGGCAGCGGCGGGATCTCGGCACTCCAGCAGCACGAACTCGATGTCCTCGGCGCGCAGATCAGCGATGCGCGCCACCGCCGCCTCGACGTCGCCGGCCGCGACGGTGGGTCGTCGGGTCCCGTCGTCGACCGGGACCCGGCCGCGCACCGCGTCGGGCCAGCCGACAGTGCTCGGCTCCATCGCCGCGGTCAACCACCGCGCCGCGAGCGCGTCGTCGGCGCCGGGCGGCGGGCTGAACTCACCCCAGCCCTGGGGTCCCTCGACCAGCACGGCGTGGCGCGGGCCGGCCGCGGTCGGCACCGCGATCACCGGGGCGTCGTCGAAATCGATGAGTGTTCTCACTGACCGACAAGCTAGCCCGTGGCTACTCTTGGCCGGTGGCCGACGCCCCGTTTCTCCTGTTGTCGATCCGCGGCGAAGATGAGGCCGCCGACGACGAGTACCAGGCGATGATGCGGTTCACGGGTCTGGGCGAAGCGGGCCTGCGCCGCGTTCGGCTGACCCACCGCCGGCTCGGTGAGGTCGATCTGAGGCACTGGTCGGGCATCATCCTCGGCGGCGGGCCCTACAACGTCAGCGACGACCCCGATACCAAGTCGGAAACCCAACGTCGGGTCGAAGCCGAGCTGGCCCGCCTGCTGGCGGACGTGATCGCCGATGACTTCCCGTTCCTGGGATGCTGTTACGGCGTCGGCACCGTGGGAAGAGCGGTCGGCGCGGTCGTGGACCGCGCGCACAGCGAGCCCGTCGGGGCGGTCACGGTCGAGCTGACCGACGCCGGCCGCGACGATCCGCTGTTCGCCGGGCTGCCGGACTCGTTCGAGGCGTTCGGCGGCCACAAGGAGGCGGCGTCACAGCTGCCCCGCCATGTCCTCCTCCTCGCGACCTCCCCGGCGTGCCCGGTGCAGGCGTTCCGGGTCGGCGCCAACGTCTACGCCACCCAGTTCCACCCGGAACTCGACGTCGAGGGCATCTGTACCCGCATCGACGTGTACAAGGACCACGGCTACTTCGCTCCGGAGACCGCAGAGTCACTCAAAGCCGATGCGCGGCAGCGTGATGTGCGGCACCCGACGGTCATCATGAGGCGCTTCGCGCAACGTTACGCCCGGCCGGCGTAGAGCTCGTCGACGTGCGAACACAGCGGCCCGGCCGCCACGACGTCGCGGCTCAGGCGTCGGGAATCTCGAACTGGGCGCGCGCGATCTGCTCGATCCACGGGGCCAGCCGCGCCCGCAGTCGGTTGTGTTCGGCGTCCTCGTCGTAACTCCGGTACGCCGCGACGTCGTCGAAGTCCGCGACGATCACGAAATCCCAGTTTCCGTCGCGCAGACCGACGTCGGTTCCGATCGTGAAATCCCGTGTTCCCGGGAGGTTCAACTCGGCCAGGCACTGTTGGATCTGCTCGACCTCCGCACGGTCGTACCCCGCTGTCAGCTTGGCCAGCACCACGTTGCGAATCATCGGCGCACCCTAACAGGGCGGATTGGTAAGCAGTTCGAATAAAGACTTGACTGAGTCCAAAAAAGATCGTAGAACTTTCGTGTGACCTCGGACGCGGTGGGCCTGCTTCGTAATGCGGAGCTGCGGGTGACCCGTCCAAGGCTGGCCGTACTGGCTGCCGTCGCAGAGCATCCGCACGCCGACACCGACACCATTGTCGGGGTGGTCCGGCAGGCCCTGCCCGAAGTGTCCCGGCAAGCCGTGTACGACGTCCTGGCGGCGTTGACCGGCGTCGGTCTGCTCCGCAAGATCCAACCGAGCGGCTCGCCGGCGCGGTACGAATCCCGGGTCGGCGACAACCACCACCACATGGTGTGCCGCTCCTGCGGTGTCATCGCCGACGTGGATTGCGCCGTCGGCGAGGCGCCCTGTCTCATTCCCTCCGACCCGGCCGGCGCACTGGAGGGTTTCGTCGTCGACGAAGCCGAGGTCGTCTACTGGGGCGTCTGTCCGGCCTGCGCCGCCCGCAACGTGGGATCACAACCGTGATCACAGTCCGATTCACCACTCCCGAAAGGAAATGCCGTGCCTGACGACGGTCGCACCATCGAAGAGACTCCGCCGATCGGCGAAGCGCAGAGTGATCCCGTCGAGGGCGGTTGCCCGATGGTGATCAAGCCGCCCGTGGAGGGCGGCAGCAACCGGGACTGGTGGCCCAACGCGGTCAATCTGAAGATCCTGCAAAAGAATCCCGACGTCATCGACCCGATGGACGACGGCTACGACTATCGCCAGCGGGTTCAGAACCTCGACGTCGACGCGCTGACTCGCGATGTGGACGCGGTCATGACCGACTCCCAGGACTGGTGGCCCGCCGACTTCGGCCATTACGGACCGTTTTTCATCCGGATGACCTGGCACGCTGCGGGCACCTACCGCGTCCAGGACGGCCGCGGTGGTGGCGGCCGGGGTATGCAGCGCTTCGCGCCGCTGAACAGCTGGCCCGACAACGTCAGCCTGGACAAGGCGCGCCGCCTGTTGTGGCCGGTCAAGAAGAAGTACGGCAAGGACCTCTCCTGGTCGGACCTGATCATCTTCGCCGGCAACCGCGCACTCGAGCACATGGGCTTCAAGACCGCCGGATTCGCGTTCGGCCGCCCGGACTACTGGGAGCCCGAAGAGGACGTCTACTGGGGTGCCGAGCACGAGTGGCTGGAAACGTTCCACCGCTACCCCGGTGACAACTCCGAGCGCACCAAGCTGGAGAACCCGCTGGCCGCCACCCACATGGGCCTGATCTACGTCAACCCCGAAGGCCCCGAGGGCAAACCGGATCCGGTGGCGGCGGCCGTGGACATCCGTGAGACGTTCGGCCGGATGGCGATGAACGACGTCGAGACCGCCGCGCTCATCATCGGTGGCCACACCTTCGGCAAGACCCACGGCGCCACCGAGGTGGAGAACGGGCCGGAGCCCGAAGCCGCTCCGCTGGAGATGCAGGGCCTCGGCTGGGCGAACTCGGGCCTCGGAAACGACACCGTCAGCTCGGGCCTCGAGGTCATCTGGACCCACACACCCACCAAGTGGGACAACAGCTTCCTGGAGATCCTCTACGGCAACGAGTGGGAGCTGACCAAGAGCCCTGCCGGCGCCTACCAGTGGAAGCCCAAGGACGGCGGCTGGGCCAACACCGTCCCGATGGCACAGGGCGACAAGAAGACCCACCCGTCGATGCTGACCACCGATCTGTCGATGCGGATGGACCCCGGGTTCGAGAAGATCACCCGCCGGTGGCTGGACCACCCGGAGGAGCTCGCCGAGGAGTTCGCCAAGGCATGGTTCAAGCTGCTGCACCGCGACATGGGCCCGGTGGTCCGTTACCTCGGGCCGCTGGTGCCGCAGCAGACCTGGTTGTGGCAGGACGTCGTTCCGGCCGGCAGCGACCTGTCCTCCGACGACATCGCCACCCTCAAGAGGGCGATCGCCGACTCCGATCTGACTGTGCAGCAGCTGGTGTCGACCGCGTGGAAGGCGGCCTCGTCGTACCGCAGCAGCGACATGCGCGGCGGTGCCAACGGTGGCCGGATCCGGCTGCAGCCGCAGCTGGGCTGGGAGGCCAACGAGCCTGACGAGCTGTCGCTGGTCATCCGCAAGCTCGAGGAGATCCAGGGATCGTCGGGCACGTCCGTGTCGTTCGCCGACCTGGTGGTGCTCGCCGGAAACGTCGGCGTCGAGAAGGCCGCCAAGGCCGGCGGTGTCGACGTCGAGGTGCCGTTCACCCCCGGGCGGGGCGACGCCACCCAGGAGCAGACCGACGTCGAGTCGTTCTCTTACCTGGAGCCCAAGGCCGACGGCTTCCGCAACTACGCCGGCAAGGGGCTGCCGCTGCCGGCGGAGTACCAACTCATCGACAAGGCGAACCTGTTGGGTCTGTCGGCGCCCGAGATGACGGTGCTGATCGGCGGCATGCGGTCGCTGGACACCAACTACGGCGGGACGAAGCTGGGTGTGCTCACCGACCAGCCCGGTGTGCTGTCCGCTGATTTCTTCGTCAACCTGCTCGACATGAGCACCAAGTGGGCTCCGGCCCCGGCTGACGACGGCACCTATGTGGGCACCGACCGCGCCAGCGGTGAACAGAAGTACACCGCCAGCCGCGTCGATCTGCTGTTCGGGTCGAACTCGCAACTGCGGGCGCTGGCCGAGGTCTACGCCGAGGACGACTCGAAGGAGAAGTTCGTCAAGGACTTCGTCGCGGCGTGGACGAAGGTGATGGACGCCGACCGCTTCGACGTGCGCTAGTCACGGCGATCCCGCTCAGTCGGACAGGGCATCCGGTGCTGGCCACGCCAGCCCGGGTGCCCTGTTCGCCATGCGGCTCAGTACGGGTGCAACTTGGCGGCGATCAGCGGCGCGATCTTCTCAGCCATGTAGGTGTGGCCGGCGTCGGTGGGGTGAACCCCGTCAGCGCCGATCAGCTCGGGTCGTCCGACGAACCACCCCGCCGCGATCGGGTCGACGAACGTCGCACCGGCAAGCTCAGCCTGATAGCTGAGCACGTCGCGCACGCGCAAGATCTTCGCCGGCGGATCGGCTGTCGGCCATGGCGGCCCGATCACCAGCAGCTGTGCCGACCGCGCGATCTGGCGAGCCAGGCTCAACGTGCCGTACATCGCCACCGACAGCCGGGTCGGCTCGACGTCCATGTCGTTGCGCGAGCCGTAGAACACCACCAGGACGTCGGTCGGTTTGACCGCCCGCACGGTGAGGTCTTCGAAAACACCCCCGCGGTTTCCCCTGGTGCAGAAGCCCGCACCGCCTTCGGCAGCGACCGTCGGCGTGACGGCGATGCCGTGCTCTGTCAGTGCCTGCCACGCCTGCGGCGCCCACCCCTGAGGTCCGTTGCCGCCCTGGTCGCTTCCGGTGGTGTAGGAATCTCCGATCACCGCGATCCGATTCACCGCGTAGTCCAGCGGCTTGACGTCGTGGTGCCGGAGGCGTCCGGCGTCTGCGGTGTGGGCGGTGAAGGCGCCGAGGACGACGGCGACGCAGAGCGCGAAGGTCAGAAGCCGACTCACCGGACCATGCTAGGCGGCAGTCGCTCAGGTCCGGTTCGTCGACGCGCCGTGTGTTCGAAACGTCACCCCGCACGCGCCTCGACCGGGTGCAGACGGCTCTGCGGTGGGTCGGCGGGACGGTCGGCTTGCTTGGGCCCGGAGTCCAACATGTGTCTCATCCAGTGCCGCGCCGGCTCCTCGACCAGGTGATACAGCGCCGCCGCCAAGACCCCCGAGAGCGCGATCAGTCCGACGAAGACGAGTTTGGCCGTCCAGCTGGGCGACAGGGTGATCTCGTACTGAGCGGCAACCCAGTTCCACGCGGTGTGCACGATCTCGTGCACCATGTACAGGCTGAACGAGATGTGACCCAGATAGACCATGGTGCGGGTGGACAACGCTGCCGGCAGCGTGCCTGCGCCGAGCGCCAGTGCGACGACCAACGGTACGAACAGCACGTCGACCAGGCCGCCTGCGTCGTAGATCAGCTCCGGCGGGACACCGTCGAGCAGATACAACCCGCCGATGATCGCCCCGCCCAGCAGCAGCGCCGCCACCCCAGCGGTCTGCCGGGATTTGTCGGACACGTGCAGCTTGCGCACGGCTGCACAGGCCAGGGCGCCGGCGATGAACTGCATGACGATCCGCGGCAGCCAGCTCCACGGGGTGTAGAAGACGCCGCTGGCGAGTAGGAACAGCGTCGGCGGCAGGGAGGCCAGCACAGCCAGCACCAGAAGCCCGCGCGCACGGGTGGCCGCCGCGATCCGGAACACCACCAGCACCAGCGCACCGAACAGCAGGTAGGCCAGCCATTCCGCGCTGATCGACCAGGCCGGGCCGTCCCAGCTCGACCCGTCGAAGAACGGTTCGAACCACAGCTGCACCAGCAGCACCTGCCGGATCCAGCTGATGGCGGTGAGGTCCTCGGCGGCCGGGGACGGGAAGTCGCCCACGTAGAGCGTGAACACGATCCAGGCGGCAGCCAGATGCATCGTCACGAGGTAGACCGGCCACACCCGCGCGAGGCGCAGCCACAGGAACCGCAGCGTGCTGCGGGTCGACCAGTACTCCCCCATCCGGTCCAGGTAATTCCACGTCAACACGAAACCGCTGAGGATGAAGAACAGGTCCACGCCCTGTGCGCCGGCGTCGAGCACCGGTGCCAGCGCGTCACTCCAGGGTGGCGAGGCCTGCTCGAGCAGGGGCCGGAAATGGAAGAGCACCACCCACAGCGCTGCGACGATGCGCAGGCCGGACAATGCTCTGATCTCTCCGGTGCGCACACGACTCATTTCGGCTCGGGACTTTGCGGTGTCGGCGATTCTGCGGGGTCGGCAATTCAGGCTTGCTGGGCGATGTCCGGCGGTGTCACCGCCCGATCGGATGCTCCGGCCGGCTCCCCCGATCACACCGGCGACCGCTCGCAGATTACCAGCGGCGGCGGCGCCCGTACGGTGCGCAACGCCGTGGTCGACACACCGTCCTGACGGCCCCGGCGCCCGGGTATCCTCGGTGAATTGCCAATCGCACACCGGTCCGTGACATGAGCGGACCCACCGAAGCGCCGGGACCCGGCCGAGTCCCGCACGGCGGCGATCCGCTGACGTTGTTGCTGGTCGAAGACGACCGCGCCGACGCGATCATCGTCGAGGAGTTGATCGCCGATGCCGGCGTCGACATGAACGTGACCTGGGCACCGTCCATGGCCGACGCCGAGCGTGAGATCTCGGCCACCCGACCCGACTGCATCCTGTTGGACCTGCATCTGCACGACACCGATGGGATCGACGGGCTGGCCCGGATCGGCCGACAGGACCCCGCGATTCCCGTGGTGGTGCTGACCGGTCTCAACGACGAGCACTTCGGGGTCTCGGCCGTGGCCTCGGGCGCCCAGGACTATCTGGTCAAAGGGCGGGTCGACCCGGAGATGCTGCGGCGCGCGGTGCTGTACGCGATCGAACGCAAGCGCGCCGAGCTCACGGCGGTCGACCTGCATGCCAGTGAGATGCGGGCACGGGAGAACGCACGGCTGGAGCGCGGTCTGTTGCCGTCGCCGTTGTTGCTGGACGAGCCCGGCGTGAACATCGTCACCCAATATCGGCCGAGCCGGGAGAATGCACTGCTAGGGGGCGACTTCTACGACTTCGTGCAGACCCCCGACCGCACGGTGCACGTCATGATCGGCGACGTGGCCGGACATGGTCCGGACGAGGCGGCGCTGGGCGTCGCGTTGCGAATCGCATGGCGGACGCTGACTTTCGCCGGCCTGCGCGGTGCGGACCGGATGCGGCAGTTGGAGCGGATCCTGCGGGCCGAACGGGCCGGGAAGGGTATCTTCGCGACAGTGCTGAGCCTGGCGATCCCCCCCGAGGGCACCGAGATCACGGCGGTGCGGGCCGGGCATCCCGGCATGTTGATGCACGGCGAGGGTTCGGTGGAATGGGTCGAGCCGCCCGGCGGGCCCGCGCTCGGTCTGCGCGCCGGCGACTGGCCACCACAGCAGATCGACCTGCGTGAGGGCTGCGGACTGGTGTTGCTGACCGACGGTCTGTTCGAGGGTCACAGCGGGCGCGGAAACGAGCGTCTCGGCGAAGCCGGACTGCTCGAGATCGCGCGTTCACTGGCCGCGCTTCCCGGCCCCGAGTTCGTCGATGCGCTCATCGACGCGGTCGAGTCCAGGGCGCAGGCCCACGGCGGAATCTCCGACGACATCGCCGTCGTCCGGGTGGAGCGGACGGCGAGCACATGACCGACCCGCAGCGGCGCGGACCGCGCCACCTCACCGTGCAGGGCTGGCAGTTCCTGGTGCTGTCGGTGATGGGTGTGGTCGTCCTGCTCGCCGGCGTCACCGTTGCGGTCCTTCTCAACCGCACCGACGCGGTGTCCGGGGAACTCATCGGCAAGATCCAACCGTCGCGCGTCGCGGCCTACCAGATGCAGGCTGCGCTGCGCGACCAGGAGACCGCGGTGCGTGGCTACGTCATCGCCGCCGACCCCCGGTTCCTCGAACCCTATTTCGCGGGACGGCGCACCGAGCAAGAGGCGTCGGCCGAACTGCGCCAGCTCGAACAGGACCGCCCGGACCTGCTCGACGACCTCGACGCGATCGAATTGGCCGCCGGTTCGTGGCGCACCAACTACGCCGAACCGGTCATCGCAGCGGTCGACCCGGGCGCGCCGCAGACCTTCGCGCCGGCGGCCGCCGAACGGGGCAAAGTCGAATTCGACCGCCTGCGCGGCCTTTTCGACGTGCAGAACGACCGGCTGGAGCAGGCCCGCACCGACGGTATCGCCGAGTTGGACCAGATCCGCTCCTGGCGCAACGCCGTCCTGGCGGCGATGCTCGTCGCCTTCGCGGTGACGGTGCTGTTGCTGGCGGTGTTGCTGCGCCGGGCGCTGGTCCGCCCGCTCACGGCCCTGGCACAGGCGTGCAGGCGGGTCGCCGAAGGTAACTTCGGGGAGCGGATCGTGCCCCGGGGACCCCGGGACATCCGCGCCATCGCGGTGGACGTGGACAACATGCGTCAACGCATCGTCGACGAACTCGAGGCGTCCCGGGCAGCCACCGACGCGCTGGATTCGCACGCGGAGGAGTTGCGGCGCTCCAACGCCGAACTCGAGCAGTTCGCCTACGTCGCCTCCCACGACCTGCAGGAGCCCTTGCGCAAGGTGACGTCGTTCTGCCAACTGCTGGAGAAGCGGTACGGGGACAAGCTCGACGAGCGGGGTGTGGAGTACATCGCGTTCGCCGTCGACGGCGCCAAGCGCATGCAGGTGCTCATCAACGACCTGTTGACCTTCTCCCGGGTGGGTCGCCTCAACGCCACCGAGGTCGAGATCAGCCTCGACGCCACCTTGGACAGTGCGCTGGGCAATCTGTCGACCTCGATCGAGGAATCCGGCGCCGTGATCGAGCGCCCGGTGTCGGGGCTGCCGACGGTCAAGGGCGATCCCACGTTGCTGGCGATGCTGTGGCAGAACCTGATCGGTAACGCGGTGAAGTTCCGGCGCGCGGACACGGCCCCACGGATCAGCATCGACTGCCACCTCGAGGGCGCCGGGGACGACGAGTCGTCGTACTGGATGTTCTCGTTGTCCGACAACGGTATCGGGATCGCCCCGGAGTTCAGCGACAAGGTCTTCGTCATCTTCCAGCGGTTGCACGGGCGCGACGCCTACACCGGCACCGGCATCGGCCTGGCGCTGTGCAAGAAGATCATCGAACACCACGGCGGGTCCATCTGGATCGACAACTCCTACACCGACGGCACCCGCTTCGAGTTCACTCTGCCCGTCCGGGCGGATGACACGGCTTCACCCCTGCTGGAAGGATCGGCGACATGACATCGGCTGAACGCGCCATCGACGTGCTGCTCATCGAGGACGACCCGGGAGACGAACTGATCACCCGGGAGGCGTTCGAGCACAACAAGATCAAGAACACCTTGCATGTCGCCCGCGACGGCGAGGAGGGGCTGGACTTCCTGTACCGCCGCGGCCCGTACGAAGGGGCGCCGCGGCCGGATCTGGTGTTGCTGGACCTGAACCTGCCCAAGTACGACGGGCGGCAACTGCTGGAGACCATCAAGTCCGACCCCGATCTGAGCCTCATCCCGGTGGTCGTGCTGACGACGTCCTCGGCGGAAGAGGACATCCTGCGCAGCTACAAGCTGCACGCCAACGCCTACGTGACCAAGCCGGTCGACCTCGACCAGTTCATGAACGCGGTGCGCCAGATCGACGAGTTCTTCGTCCAAGTGGTCCGGCTGCCGCAACACTGACCCGGTGTACCAGGCTCGGGACCTGCCCCGCCCCGATCCGCGGGTGCCGCACCTGGCCGACGTGACCCCGTCGGTGCTGGCGGCGATGGGTGCCTCAGGGTTCGAACCCCGGATTGCCCTGCCCTACCAGGCGGCGGGCGCCTGTGTGCTGCTCGTCGACGGTCTGGGCGCGGATCTGCTGGATCGCTACGCCGTCGATGCACCGGTGCTCGCCGGGCTGTCCCGCCAGACCCTGCAGGTGGGGTTCCCGTCGACCACCGCCGCGGGCCTGGCCGCGGTGGGTACCGGCTGTCGCTCAGGCGAGCACGGGATGGTCGGTATGACATTCCGGCTGCCCGAGGTCGGGGTCATCAATGCGCTGCGCTGGCGGCCCCACCCGTGGGGTGCCGACCTGCGCGAGGACGTCGTGCCCGAAGTCGTGCAGCCGCGGCCGACGGTGTTCGAGCGCGCCGAGGCCGGCGGTGTGCAGGTCAGCGTGATCTCCGGCGCGCAGTTCGACGGATCCGGGCTCACCAGGGCGGTGTTGCGCGGCGGACGCTACCGCGGGGTCCACGCGCTGGGCGATCTCGCCGCGACGGTCCGGTCGGTGCTCATCGACCGCGGCTTCTGCTACGCCTATCACGCTGACCTCGACCTCGTCGGACACGTGCACGGTCCCGGCTCTGACGCGTGGCGGATGCAGTTGCGGCAGGTCGACACCCTGGTCGAATCGATCCTCGACGGTATGCCTCCCGGCGGGCTGCTCGCGGTGGTGGCCGACCACGGCATGGTGGCGGTGGAGGAATCCGCGGTCATCGACATCGACGCCACCGAGTCCCTGACCGAAGGTGTCGCAGAGATCGGCGGTGAGGTCCGCGCGCGCCACCTCTATGTCCGCGACGGCGCGCTCGAGGACGTGCTGGCCACCTGGCAGGAGGTGGTCGGTGAGCGGGCGTGGGTCACCAGCGGTGACGATGCGGTGGCCGCGGGCTGGTTCGGGGAACGCGTCACCGATCCGGTGCGCGCCAGGATCGGCGACGTGGTGGTGGCGGCACGCGCCACCGCGGGATTCCTGCGACGCTCAGCCGAACCCGTTGAATCTTCGCTGATAGGTCAGCACGGCTCACTCACCGACGCCGAACAGAAGATCCCGCTGCTACTGGGCAGTCGCTGAGGTCTGCTGGCGGTGGTGCGGCCGCGAATCGGCGGCTGGGCGCTGAATCCGGAGAGATACCACGTTGTGACCCCGCCGTGTCTCAACCAAAACTGCTGACCGGCAACAATTTTGAACATTATCGACATGCAATGCGTTGACCCGCGAATATGCCGCGCACGCAACACCTTTGGACGGATTTTCGTGACCTTGGTGAAATCGATGCCCGTATTGTGCTCGCCGTCACAGATTTTGGACGTTTTAGAGACCTCTGTTAACGTCCGGCCGCATGTTTGCTCTCGCGACGCTCTTGACTCTTGTCAACCAGGTGTCGGGTACTCCGTACGTCGTCGGCGGTGACTCCCCGTCGGGCACCGACTGCTCGGGCCTGGTCTCCTGGGTGACCAACGCTGCGACCGGCAGGCCCGTCTACGGTGACCGGTTTCACACCGGCAACATCGAACGCGAGCTGCTCGAGCGGGGCTTCCGGCACGGTAGTGAGCCCGGGGCGCTCGTGGTCGGCTGGAACAGCGGCCACACCGCGGTGACGCTGCCCGACGGCACGCCGGTGTCGTCCGGTGAAGGCGGCGGGGTGAAGATCGGTGGTGGTGGCGCCTATCAGGACCAGTTCACCAACCACATGTTCCTGCCGATGCCGGCCAACGAGCCGCCCGCGCCGGAGCCTGCGCTGGCTCCGCCGATGGACCCGCCGCCTCCCCCGGGTGCGCTACCTCCGCCGCCGCCTCCCCCGGGCGCGCTGCCTCCACCGCCCGGCGCGCCGGTGGTGATGATGGCCCAGGAGGCACCGCCCCCGGGCGCACCCGTTCCCCCGCCGCCTCCGGGTGCACCGGTTCCCCCCCCTCCTCCGGGCGCACCGGTTCCCCCGCCGCCGCCCGCCGGTTGAGCGGCGCGCTAGCGTCTGCGGCGTGATCGTGTTGCTGCCGCCGTCGGAGACCAAGCACCCTGGCGGCGAAGGGCCGGCCCTGGAGCTGGACGGGCTGAGCTGCCCCGCCCTGAACCCGGTACGAAGCGATCTGATCGATCGCCTGGTCGAGCTCGCCGGAGACCGCGGTGCCAGTCGCGCGGCGCTCGGACTGTCCGCAGCGCAGGACGCCGAGATCGACCGCAACGCCGCGCTGCGCACCGCGCCGACGCTGCCCGCCATCCACCGCTACACCGGCGTGCTCTACGACGCCCTCGACGTGGCGTCGCTGCGCGGCGCGGCGGCCGAGCGGGCGTACTCCCGGTTGGCCGTCGGATCGGCGCTGTTCGGGCTGCTGCGGGCCGGAGATCCCATCCCGGCCTACCGGCTGTCGGCTGGTTCGAGGCTGCCCGGGCAGTCCACCCTCGCCGCGCGTTGGCGGCCAGCGCTGGACCCGGTGCTCGCCGATCTCGCGGACCGCGACCTGCTGGTAGACCTTCGGTCGGGCTCCTATGCCGCACTGGGTAAGGTCGCGGGCGCTGTCACCGTCGACGTCCTTGCCGAACGCGCCGACGGCACACGCACCGTCGTCAGCCACTTCAACAAGGCGCACAAGGGGCGGCTGGCCCGGGCACTCGCGAGCACCAGATCCGAACCGGTCGATGCCGCGGGCGTGGCGGCGGTGGCGCGGCGTGCGGACATGCGGGTCGAACGGCGCGGCGAGCACCTCACCGTCATCGTGGCGGCCTGACGCTGCCCGGCGGTGTCATCGTGGCGGGCTGATGCTGCCCGCCCCCGTCACAGCGGCGCGACGAAGTCCGAGGTGTAGAACTCCTCAGGGAGCTGGGAGAACGCGCTCGGGCGGGTCAGCGACACCCACGCACCCGTCGCGCCGTCCATCGCCGGCCCCCGCAGGACCGCGGTGGCGGCGCCGGCGCCGTCGGTGAACAGCGTCGTGCCGGACACCCCGACCGCGCCGGCCGGGCAGGGGGCGGCCGACGACCGGGGCATCTGGATCAGCTTGACCTCGTAGGGGGTGTTCGGCCGGCCGGTGGCGAACGCCAGGTCCGCGACCACCTCACCGCCCTGCCGTCCGATCGTGGCCGACGCACGGCCGTAACCGGTGGCGCCGACGTACTGCATCTCACTGTGGTCGCAGCGCCGCAACGCCTGACTCATCGGAACGAACGTGGCGCCTTCGGAGGCGGCCGCAGTGGAAGTGAGGACGCCGCCGGTGGCTGCCACCGGGCCGGCCGCCGCCGCCAGCATCGCCGCGGCGAGCGCGGTGCGCATGATTCGACGCATGTGTGCTCGACTCCTCCTCTGCTCCGCGCCGGGCCGGTGCCGCCGCCGCGTCCTCCAAGGCTAAGCGTTCGTGCCGGGTGCCGCGGCGGTATCCCACCGCTGTGCCGTTGACGCCCGGTCCGCCGCCGGGAGAAACTGTGCGCCGATGGCCACGTTGCGGGTCTACCTTCGGATCCAGCTGATGACGTTCGTGTTCGGGCTCGTCGGTCCGATCTTCCTCGTCGTCTATTTCGCCGCACAACCCGAGCCCGACCTGCGCTGGATGTACTGGTGGGGTCTATTCATCACCGCAGGTGACATTCTCGCGGCATTGGCGCTCACCGAGTCCACGCTCCGCGGCGGCAGGGCGGTCGCGGCCGCCCGTCGATCCCCGGAGGACCAGGCGTGAGTCCCCCGTACCGCACGGGGACGGTATCGACGGGTGTGCAACCGGTTCTCCCGCCGGCCGGGTAGGTCTGTCCGGACGGACCGAGTCAGGCGACGTAGACGGACATCTCGTTGCCGCGACCGGGCTCGAACGGCAGCGGCAGCGAGCGGTATCCGCTGGCGGGGTTGCGCACATAGGTGAGATAGTCGCCCGACTCGTCGACGGCATTCTCGGCGATCACCAACGCTCCTGGCGCCAGCCGTGATTCGAGGATCCGCAGCACCGGGAGGTAAAGGCTCCAGGCTCCGTCGAGCAGCACGAGGTCGATACCGTCGTCGATGCCGTCCTGCAGCGTCTCCAACGCGTCACCGACGCGAATGTCGACCACGTCAGCGAGTCCCGCGTCGCTCAGATTCTGCTGTGCACGTTCGGCTTTGGCGGGCTCGAGTTCTGTACTCACCATCCGGCCCCCTCCGCCGTCGCGCAATGCTGCCGCGAGGTGGATGGTCGAGACGCCGAAGGACGTGCCGAACTCGACAATGTGCCGCGCGCGGCGTGCCCGGGCGCAGATGTAGAGGAACTGGCCGAACTCGGCCGACACGTTCAGGAAGTTCCCGGCGAAATCCCGGTAGACAGCCCGGTAATCCTGCGCCTCCCGGGCCATCAACCGTGCCATTTCCTCTCCGTCGACCTGTAACGCCCGGGACCATTCGGCGTACAGCGGGCCGTCGGCCACCTGAGCCTCGGCGAACAGTCGGGCCAGCACGTCAGCAATCTGGGGTGAACTGAGGGTCTCCATGAGCGCTCCTTCGTAGCGAGTGGTGCTTACCTGGTAAGGGTGACCTAACAAATGCTGGTCAACCACCGGTAACGTGACTTCGCATGCCCCAAACCCGCCAGTCGGTCGCTTCGGTGCCGACCTATCCCGCCGGAGCCCCGCACATCTCCGGTCGGGCCCGGCACGGTTCTCGTATCGGCGCGCACCGTCACGCCGAAGGTCAGCTGGTGTATTGCGCCAGCGGCGCACTGGCGACCACGACCGCGTACGGAACGTGGATCGCGCCGGCCAATCGGGTGACGTGGACGCCGCCTGGCTTCCAACACGCCCACCGTTGCCACGGCGATACCGACGTGCGCATCGTGGTCCTCCCCGCCGAACTGTGCGCGCGGCTCCCCCGTCACCCCATCGTGTGCGCGGTCGGGCCGCTGTTGCGTGAGGCCCTCTTGGCCTTGACGGAGCGGCGCGAGACACGACCCGAGGTGTACGCCCGGTTGCGGGCGGTGCTCGTCGATGAACTCGTCGAGACGCCAGTGCAGTCTCTGCACCTGCCTGAACCACGCGACGACCGTCTGCGGGCAGTGACCGAGCTGCTGCACGAGGACCCGGCTCAGATGACGACTCTGGCGGAGTTCGGGCGCGCCGTGGGCGCCGGTGAACGCACGCTCACGCGACTCTTCCACCGCGAACTCGGGATGAGCTTCCTCAAGTGGCGCACGATGCTCCGCATCCACCGGGCACTCGTTCACCTCGCCGAGGGCCGATCGGTGACCGATACCTCGATCGCCTGCGGATGGTCGAACCCCACCAGCTTCATCGAGGCGTTCACCTCGCTCACCGGGCAGACGCCGGGTCGCTACCAAGCCGGCCTCCGCGCATCACAAACCGCACACGAGTGAAGCCGCGGTTTCTCGCGCCTGGAGAAACGAGACACCGTGTCGGGGAGCTCGGTAGCTGCCGACGGGGGGCGAAGTTGCCGATCCTTGCTTCGCGCAGGATCATTCGAACCATGGACTTCGCCGACGCGGTGGAACTCGGCGATGTCGACGCCGTCGGGCAGGGGGCCCTGGCCGCCGCGGGCGAGGTCACCGCGGCCGAATTGCTGGAAGCCGCGCTTCTGCGCCTGGACGCGGGCAGACACCTCAACGCGGTCATCACCGACCTGTTCGCCCGCGGGCAGCAGCAGGCAGCGGACCTCGATGCCTCCGGGGTGCTGCGCACCGGAGCGGCCGGGCCGCTGGCCGGGGTGCCCTTCCTGCTCAAAGACCTCGGTGCATCGCTGACGGGCGCTCCGGAAGCGATGGGGTCGCGCGCCCTGCGCACTCACGTGGCCGCCGAGACGGCGTGGATCGTGGAACGGTATCTGGACGCCGGCTTGGTGATCTTCGGTAAGACGAACACCCCGGAATGGGGCAACCACTGCACCACCGAACCCTCGCTGTTCGGACCGACGGTCAATCCGTGGTCGCCGGACATCACCCCCGGCGGCTCCAGCGGCGGGTCGGCGGCGGCTGTGGCCGCCGGCATCGTGGCGGCCGCCTCGGGTGGTGACGGAACCGGCTCGATCCGAGTGCCGGCATCCTGCTGCGGGCTGGTCGGGCTCAAACCACGCCGCGGCCGGACATCGTTCGCCCCCGGCGCCGGGCACGGGCTGGAGGGGCTGGTCAACGAACACGCGCTGACCCGCACGGTGCGTGACTGCGCCGCACTTCTCGACGCGGTCGCTGGAACGGCCGTCGGCGACCCCTACTCCGCACCACCGCCCGCTCAGCCGTACCTGCAGGCCGTCGAGGTTCCGCCTCGACCCCGGCGCATCCTGATGGCCACCGCATCCCCCTTTCCGGGGCCCGCCACCGACCCTGCGGTCGTGGCCTCCGTCGAGCGGACCGCGTCGGTGCTGGAGCAACTCGGGCATACCGTCGAGGCCGGAACGCCCCGCGTCGACGCCGACGCTGTCGCTGACGCGATCGCCGTGCTGCACACGGTCTCCAACGTCGCGCTCTACGACCTGGCCGCCCAGCATCTGGGGCGGAAACCCCGCGAAGACGACTTCGAGCCGAGCACCTGGGTGATGATTCGCGAGGGGCTGGCGATGAGCGGGGCACGCTATGCCGGTGCCATCGCCGCGGTGCACGCCCAGACCCGCCGGTTCGCTGCCCAGTTGGTCGGATTCGATGCGCTGCTGGTGCCCACCTTGCTCACGCCGCCCCCGCCCTACCGGCTACTGGACCAGCCGCGTGCCACCACGCGGGCGTTCTTCGACGTCGAATTCGCCACGACCGGCTGGACCTCGCTGGCCAACGTCACCGGATGGGCGGCGATCTCGCTACCGGTCGGAGAAACGCCCGACGGTCTCCCGATCGGTGTCCAGCTGATGGCGCCCGACGAAGAGATCCTGCTCGAGCTCGCCGCCCAGCTCGAGGTGGCCCTCCCGTGGGCCGGCCGTCGACCTCCCGGGTGGATCGGCCGACCGAGTTTCGGCGGACCGCACAAGTAGCTGAATGTCGCGTGCGAGACTGTCGCGCATGGCTATCGAGATCGCCCGACCCAAGCTGGAAGGCAAGATCGCCGTCGGCTCCGACCGCCAGATCGGATTCGCTGAGTTCGGCGATCCGCAGGGGCGTGCGATGTTCTGGCTACACGGCACCCCCGGCGCGCGCCGCCAGATCCCGGTGGAGGCACGCCTCTACGCCGAGGCCAACCGGATCCGACTGGTCGGCGTCGACCGCCCCGGCATCGGCGCGTCGACGCCGCACGAGTACCACCGCGTCATCGACTTCGCCGACGACCTGCGCACCATCGCCGACACCCTCGGCATCGACAAGATGGCGGTCATCGGGCTTTCCGGTGGCGGCCCCTACACCCTGGGCTGCGCGGCGGCCATGCCCGACCGGATCATCGCCGTCGGAGTGCTCGGCGGGGTGGCCCCGACCCGAGGCAACGATGCGATCGGCGGCGGCGTCATGGGCAACGTCGGTCTCCCGGTGGCACCGATGCTCGAAAGGGTCGGAACACCGCTGAGCCGAGTCGCCACCGGGCTGATCCGACTGATAAAACCGGTGGCCGAGCCTGTGCTGTATCTTTACGCGGCCATCTCGCCGGAAGGCGACCGCAGGCTACTGGAGCGCCCCGAGTTCAAGGCGATGTTCCTCGACGATCTGCTCAACGGAAGCCGCAAGCAACTCGCGGCTCCGTTCGCCGACGTGGTGGTCTTCGCCCGGGACTGGGGTTTCCGCCTCGACGAGGTCAAGGTTCCGGTGCGGTGGTGGCACGGCGACCGCGACCACATCGTGCCTTACGCGCACGGCGAGCACGTCGTCGCGATGCTGCCCGACGCGGAGCTCTACCCACTGCCCGGCGAGAGCCATCTCGGCGGCCTCGGCGAGGCCGAGGCCATCATGGCGACGATGAGCGAACTGTGGGACGACTATCAGAAGGACCGGAACAAGGGCTGAGCTCGGCTCAGCGCTTCAGCCAGCCCTGCACGGTCGGCAGGTGGCTGCTGTAGGTCTGCATGATGTCGTCGTGGTAGAGCGTGCCGCCGGTGATCGCGGAATCGCCCCGCCAGAGAACATGGATGCGCACGACGCCCTTGTCGAAGTAGTCGCTGCGGTCGGTGCTCCGGTGATGCCAGCCGGTCTGCTCGGCGAGCGCCGTGACGGCCTGCCGCTCGTCGGTGTCAACCATCAGTGATTCTCCAAGTCTGTGGTCTGGGTCCGTGCCACCTTATCCCTCGCCGAGCAGCGCTCGGCGCAGCATGTGCATCGCCACGGTCGTCGAGCGTTCCCGGACGTCGCTGCGGCCGCCGGGCAGCACGCTGGTTCTGGTCAGCATCCTCGCCGATGAACCGTCGTCGGCGAGCGCCACGGTGAAGCAGACCGTGCCGACGGGCTTGTCCTCGGTGCCGCCGCCGGGTCCGGCGATCCCGGTGATCGCCACCGCCGTGTCTGCGCCGAAGCGCTGCAATGCGCCGTTGGCCATCGCCTCGGCGACCGGCTCGGACACCGCGCCGAACCGCTCGATCAGACCGGGTTCGACACCCAGCAGTTCGCTCTTGGCCCCGTTCGAATACGCCGCCACGCCTCCGGCCACGTACGCCGACGAGCCCGGTCGGTCGGTCAGCCGCGCCGTCAGCAACCCTGCGGTGCACGACTCGGCGACGGCCAGCCGTCGCCCCGTCAAGAGCCCGGCCACCTGCTCGTCGACCAAGGAGCCGTCCTCTGAGTAGATCTCACGGCCGTGGCGGTCGCGCAGCACCTCCAGCAGATCGGAGTACGCGGCGGCGTCCTGCGGTTCGAATCGGGTGACGATCTCCAGTTCCCCGCGCCGCAGGCAGGTGGTGATCTCCAAGCGGTCGAACCCGCTGACGTCACGCTCGGCGTCGCGCAGCGTGTCGGCCAACCCGGACTCGGGCAAGCCGAACATCCGCACCGTCTCCTGACGGAACTCGGTGCGTCCTGCGATCGCGGCCTGCACGGCGTCGGTCGCCACGGCCGCCGACCACATGGGCTGCAGTTCCCGTGGCGGCCCGGGCAGTACGACGATCGTGGGACTGACCTGCGGGGTGCCCGGAACCACGACCCCGGGGGCGGTGCCCACGGGGTCGAGCACCGTCGCCCCGGCCGGTACCAGAGCCTGCTTGCGGTTGGCGTCGCGGACCGCCGCGGCGTCCACGCCGGGAAAGCGGGCCATCAGACCTGTCACGATGTCGTTGATCCGCGCTTCCAGCGCGGTGTCCAACACCAGCTCCCGCCCACAGAATCGGGCGACACGCTCGACCGTCATGTCGTCGGCCGTCGGGCCCAGACCGCCACTGGTGATGATCAGGTCCAGGCCCTGGCCGGCCAGAAAGCGCAGCTGCGCGTCGACGTCGCCCGGTCGGTCGCCGCACAGCGTGATGTGGGCCAGATCCACGCCCAGCTCCAGCAGCCGATCGGCGAGCCAGGGGCCGTTGCGATCCTGTACCCGCCCGGTGAGGACCTCGGTCCCCGTCACCACGATGCCCGCCCGTGCACTCACAGATCTGGACCCTACGCACCGCCGAGCGAGGCTCGGCGCCCAGTGCTACTTGTGTGGCACGTCGTTGGTCAGTCCGCCGTCCATCACGAACTCGGCGCCGGTGGAGTAGCGCGACTCGTCGCTGGCCAGGAACACCACGAAGGTCGCCACCTCGTCGGGTTGGCCGGGACGGCCGAGCGGGATGCGCAGCATGTTGTCGGGGAAATGCTTGGTCATCGGCGTGCGGATGAAGCCGGGGTGCACCGAGTTGACGCGGATGTTGAACTGCCCGAGCTCGAGTGCGGCCGACTTGGTCAGTCCGCGCACCGCCCACTTGGAGGCCACATACGGATGCACCATGACCGCGCCGCGCAGCCCTTCGATGGACGAGATGTTGATGATCGAACCGCCGCCGGCCGTCTTCATCGCCTCCACCGACGCCTGCATGCCCAGGAAGGTCCCGGTGAGGTTGACGTCGATCACCTTCTGCCACTTGACCATGTCGAACTGTCCGATCATGCCCAGTGCGACGGTCCCCGCGTTGTTGACCAGGACGTTGAGCCGACCGAAGTCGTTCACCGCGGTCGCGACCGCGGCCTCCCACTCGTCGGCCTGGGTGACGTCGAGGTGGACATACCGGGCGGAATCAGGATGCGCGGCGTTGATCTCGTCCGCCAGCGCCTTGCCCTTGTCGTCGAGGATGTCGCCGATTACGACCTTGCCCCCTTCGGCAACGAGCGCCCAGGCATCGGCGGCGCCCATCCCCTGCGCGCCGCCACTGATCAGTGCCACTTTTCCGTCCACACGTCCCATGGGCGCCTAACTTACCCGAACGCGCGACGTCGACTAGAACAT
Organism: Mycobacterium sp. G7A2; assembly: GCF_041902445.1. Lineage (NCBI taxonomy): Bacteria > Bacillati > Actinomycetota > Actinomycetes > Mycobacteriales > Mycobacteriaceae > Mycobacterium > Mycobacterium sp. G7A2. Next base: position 2,949,677 of record NZ_CP169251.1, read on the forward strand.
GTTCCAATTCGCGCGGCGAGCACGCATACTGCTGGCCATGGCTATCCGCGTGGCGCTCATCGGTACCGGAAACTGCGGCAGCTTGGCGCTGCGCCAGCTCATCGAGGACGACCGCTTCGAGCTGACCGACGTCTGGGTGTCCACCCCGGCCAAGGTCGGCAAGGATGCCGGCGAACTCGCCCGACTCGACGTCACGACAGGGGTGCGGGCGACCGACGATCTCGACGCGGTGGTCGCGGCCGGGCCGGACTGCGCGGTGTACTGCGCGATGGGCGACGTGCGCCCGAAAGAGGCGATGGCCGACGTACGCCGCCTGCTGGAAGCGGGGATCAACGTCGTCGGATCCGCGCCCGGCGCGCTGCAGTATCCCTGGGGCGTGATGCCCGAGCGGTCCATCGAGCGCACCGAAGCCGCCGCCGGCCAAGGTGCGGCCAGCGTCTTCATCACCGGAGTGGACCCCGGTTTCGTGACCGACCTGCTGCCACTTGCGCTGGCGGGAACATGTCAGAGCGTCAAACAGATCCGCACGATGGAGATCGCCGACTACGCCACCTACGACGGCGCCACCGTCATGTTCGACGTCATGGGCTTCGGTAACGAGCTCGGTGATCTGCCGATGCTCTACCAGCCGGGCGTCCTGAGTTTGGCGTGGGGCACCGCGATGCGCGAGCTGGCCGCCGGTCTCGGCGTGGAGCTCACCGAGATTCGCGACTCAGTCGAGCAGGAGCCCGCCCCCGAGGACATCGAAGTCGCCGTCGGGACGATCGCGGCGGGCACGGTGGCCGCGGTGCGCTTCCAGATCGAGGGGCTGGTCGACGGTGATCCGGTGATCGTCGTCGAACACGTCACGCGTCTGCGTCCCGACCTGCGCCCCGACTGGGCCCAGCCCGCTCAGGAGGGCGGGTCGTACCGTGTCGAGATCACCGGAGAACCGTCGTACGTCATGGACATCTGCCCGAGCAGCCGCAACGGAGACCACAACTACGCGGCGATCCTGGCGGCGGCGGGACGAATTGTGAACGCGATCCCCGACGTGGTGGCGGCGCCTCCGGGTATCCGCACGACGCTGGATCTGCCGCTGGTCACCGGACGAGGCACCTACCGGCGGAACTGAGGTCAGGCGCGGCCGATGCCATTCCACGCCAGGCGCACCCGGGTGCCGTCATCGGAGGTGTCGATGTCGGACTCGTCGGACAGGGTTTCCATCAACGGAATGCCGCGGCCCCGGGTGCGCGGCACCGGATCGACCTGTCGCGGGCGCCAGGTCCCGCGGTCGCTGATCTCGACGACCAGCTTCTGGCCGTCTGAGTGGTAGATGGCCCGCATGTCGATCGTCCCAGGACGCTCGGCCAACACATAGGCGAATTCGGCGGCATTGGCCAGTGCCTCGTTGATGGCGAGCACCAGATCGCTGAATCGCACCGCGTCCACCACGAAGAAGCGCTTGAGCCAAAGCGCGAACTCTTCACGCACGTGCGCGACGGCCGTCGCGTCGGCGTCGAGGCCCAGACGTTCGAAGCGATCGGAGTTCGCGACCTCAGCCGGCGGCATGGAATCGATCATGGCAGTCGGTGGCTACCCCGCAGAGCACGTTCCTATGCGACCTTCCTACGTGTGGTACGCGGCGAGCGCCTCGTCCAGATTCGGATGCAGGCTGACGATGTCGGCGATTCCCACCAACTTCAGCGGGCGACTGGTCGCAGGGCCGTCGGCGACGACCCTCAGGGTCACATCGGAACCGGCCTTGTCATGTGCGGCCACCAACACGCCCATTCCGGCCGACGCCAGGAACTCGACGTCGGTGAAGTCCACCACCACGCCCGCGGGCCGCTGATCCAGCGCGGTGTCGATGGCGGTTTCCAGCTGGGGTGAGGTGAGCATGTCGACAACACCGGACACCGATACGACGGCCACTCGATCGACCCAACGCTCGGTGACGACACAGTTGGAGGAAGCTGCTGCTCCCTCAGCCCCAGTGGTGTCCTCGGCTGCTTGCTCGTCCAAAATTCACCTTCCCATTTCAGGCCGCTCTTCGCTTACGGCGAGAGCACGTCGAGGCGGACTCCGTGTGCGCTCGCGCAGGCTGCTTCCTGAACCCGGCAAGACCAAACTACCTAACTGACCACAACGGTCCTTTGCGACCGGCCACAGATTAAACCAGGTCTGTCCCACACGCCCGTAGCATGGCGAGTCAACACCGGGTGCGAACACAGGAGGACCGATGTCGACCGAGGCCGCGGATCCCCTCGATCCGGTCGCGCAGATCGCATCGAGCCCGTCCGGCCCCCACGTCGGCGCGTTCTTCGACCTCGACGGCACGCTCGTCGACGGATTCACCGCCACCGCGCACGCCGGGGATCGCATCCGCCGCCGCCAGGCCCGAATCGGCGAGGTGCTCGGCGTCGTCGAGGCGGCGATGCGTTACCGCTTCGGGCGCGTGCATTTCGAGAACCTGCTGGTACGCGCCGCGGGCTATCTGCGTGGCGAGTCGCTCACCGAGCTCGACGTGATCGGCCAGCGGCTGTTCACCGAGCGCGTCCGCACCAGGGTGTTCCCCGCCATGCACGACATCGTGCTGGCTCATCAACGTCGCGGACACACCGTGGTGCTCAGTTCGTCGGCGCTGACCATCCACGCCGAGCCGGTCGCCCGGTATCTGGAGATCGACCACGTGTTGTGCAACCACTTCGAACTCGATGACGACGGGCGGCTGACCGGGCGGATCGCCAAGCCGGTGATCTGGGGCAGACAGAAAGCCGCTGCGGTGCAGAAGTTCTGTGCCGCCAACGACCTGCAGCTGTCGAACAGCTACTTCTACGCCGACGGCGAGGAGGACAAGGCGCTGATGGCGGTCGTCGGTTTCCCCCGGCCGGTCAACCCGCGACGCGGTCTGGCGGTGATGGCGGCGGAGCAGGGGTGGCCGGTGCTTCGCGTCAGCGCTCCGGGTCGGGGTCTTCTGGGCAGCAGGCGTGGTGTACTAAAGTAGAACACGTTCTAATTCCGGCGATCGCCCCACTAGGAGCAGACGATGCACACTCCCCTGTGCGACCAGCTCGGTATCGAGTTCCCCATCTTCGCGTTCACCCATTGTCGTGATGTGGTGGTCGCAGTGAGCAAGGCCGGCGGCTTCGGCGTGCTGGGCGCGGTGGGCTACACGCCCGAGCAGCTCGAGATCGAGTTGAACTGGATCGACGAGCACATCGGTGACCATCCCTACGGCGTGGACATCGTCATCCCCAACAAGTACGAGGGCATGGGTTCGGACATGTCCGCCGACGAGTTGACCAAGACCCTGCAGGACATGGTCCCCCAGGAGCACCTCGACTTCGCCAAGAAGATCCTGTCCGACCACGGTGTGCCCGTCGAGCAGAGCGGCGAGGACGCACTGCAGCTGCTCGGCTGGACCGAGGCGACTGCGACCCCTCAGGTCGAGGTCGCGCTGCAGCACCCGAAGTGCACCATGATCGCCAATGCGCTGGGCACTCCCCCGGCGGAGATGATCAAGCACATCCACGACGAGGGCCGTGTCGTCGCGGCGCTGTGCGGATCGCCCTCCCAGGCCCGCAAGCATGCCGACGCCGGAGTCGACATCATCATCGCCCAGGGCGGCGAGGCCGGAGGACACTGCGGAGAGATCGGTTCGATCGTGCTGTGGCCCCAGGTCGTCAAGGAAGTGGCGCCGGTGCCCGTCCTGGCCGCCGGCGGGATCGGCAGCGGCCAGCAGATCGCAGCCGCGCTGGCACTGGGTACGCAGGGCGCGTGGACCGGCTCGCAATGGGTCATGGTCGAGGAGTCGGAGAACAGTCCTGTCCAGCACGCCGCCTACGCCAAGGCCACGAGCAAGGACACCGTGCGCAGCCGCTCGTTCACCGGCAAGCCGGCTCGCATGCTGCGTAACGACTGGACCGAGGCTTGGGAGAGCCCGGACAACCCGAAGCCGCTGGGGATGCCGCTGCAGTACATGGTGTCCGGGATGGCCGTCGCCGCGACGCACAAATACCCCGACGAGTCGGTCGATGTGGCGTTCAACCCGGTCGGGCAGGTGGTGGGTCAGTTCACCAAGGTGGAGAAGACGGCCACCGTGATCGAGCGTTGGGTGCAGGAATACCTGGAGGCCACCGGCAGGCTGGAGCAGCTCAACGAGGCCGCCAGCGTCTGATTTCGATCCGATTCCGGTGTCGCTGATCGCTCGACGCGGTCGGCGACACCGGAATCGTATTTTTTCGGCCCGCGATTATGTAGGGTTACATACATAGGATCGGCGAGAGGATCGGACGCATGGCGAGTGCTCGGGAGCGGATGGTCGTCTCGGCGGCGCTGTTGATCCGCGAGCGTGGCGCCCACCCGACCGCCATCGCCGACGTGCTCGCGCACAGCGGCGCCCCGCGCGGGTCGGCCTACCACTACTTCCCGGGCGGACGCACCCAGCTGCTCTGCGAAGCTGTCGACTACGCCGGTGAATTCATGGCCGCACACCTGGGCCGCGCCTCTTCCGGTCTGGACGCCCTCGACGACTTGTTCGAGTATTACCGAGACCAGCTGCAGCGCAGCGACTTCCGTGCCGGCTGCCCGGTGGTCGCGGTCGCCGTGGAGGCCGGCGATCCGGACAAGCACGAACAATCCGCCGCGGTGCGTGAACGTGCCGCCGCCGTGTTCGCACGGTGGCGCCAGGTCATCGGCGAACTGCTCACCGCCGACGGCGTCTCCGCCGTGCGGGCCCGCGAACTGGCAGTGCTGGTGCTCTCCTCCTTCGAGGGAGCTCTGGTGATCGCCCGGGCAGCCCGAGACCTCGAGCCGGTCGAGGCCGTGCATGCCCAGCTGCGCTCGCTGATCGTCGCCGAAACGCCTTCCGCCCGAACGAATCGAGAATCGCGATGACCGACCACGACCGCGCCTGGCAACCCACCGCCTGCATCCTCTGTGAATGTAACTGCGGCATCGTCGTCGACGTCGACGACCGGTCTCTGGCTCGGATCCGGGGAGACAAAAGCCATCCGGCTTCGCGCGGCTACACCTGTAACAAGGCGTTGCGACTGGATCACTACCAGAACAACCGCAACAGACTGGCCTCCCCCATGCGTCGGGAGGCGGACGGCACCTACACCGAGATCGACTGGGACACCGCGATCGCCGAGATCGCCTCGGGATTCCGCGGAATCGCCGACACCCACGGCGGCAACACGATTCTGTACTACGGCGGCGGTGGGCAGGGCAACCATCTGGGCGGTGCCTACAGCGGCGCGTTCCTCAAGGCGCTCGGGTCGCACTACCGCTCGAACGCGTTGGCGCAGGAGAAGACCGGCGAGCACTGGGTCGATGCGCAACTGTACGGCAACCACACACGTGGCGAATTCGAACATGCCGAGGTGTCGGTGTTCGTCGGTAAGAACCCGTGGATGTCCCAGAGCTTCCCGCGCGCCCGGGTGGTGCTCAACGACATCGCCAAGGATCCGACCAGGTCCATGGTCGTGATCGATCCGGTCGTCACCGAGACCGCGAAGATGGCCGACTTCCATCTCCGGGTGCGGCCCGGGACCGACGCATGGTGTCTGGCCGCGTTGGCGGGGGTTCTGGTACAGGAGAACCTCTGCGACGAAACGTTTCTCACCGAACATGTCACCGGCGTCGACGCGGTACGCGCAGTGCTCGCCGAGGTGCCGGTCGACGATTACGCGCAGCGTAGCGGCGTGTCGGCGGACCTGGTGCGCGCCGCTGCGCGGCGCATTGCGACCGCCACCAGCGTCGCGGTCTTCGAAGACCTCGGCGTGCAGCAAGCGCCCAACAGCACGCTGTGCTCCTACCTGAACAAGATGCTGTGGATCCTGACCGGCAACTTCGCCAAACGCGGCGGGCAGCATCTGCACTCGTCGTTCGCGCCTCTGTTCCGTGCCGGCGGGGTGGGCCGAACCCCGGTGACCGGAGCGCCTGTCATCGGCGGGTTGTTGCCCAGCAACGTCATCGCCGAGGAGATCCTGACCGATCACCCCGACCGGTTTCGCGCCATGATCGTCGAGAGCAGCAATCCGGCGCATTCCGTGGCCGACTCCGGCATGATGCGTCGCGCTCTGGGCGAGCTGGAGTTGCTCGTTGTCATCGATGTGGCCATGACCGAGACTGCTCGACTGGCCCACTACGTGCTGCCTGCGGCCTCGCAGTTCGAGAAGGCCGAGGCGACGTTCTTCAATCTGGAATTCCCGCACAACACCTTCCACCTTCGGCACCGTCTGATGGAGCCCTTGCCGGGGACTTTGCCCGAACCGGAGATCTGGGCCCGGCTGATGCGTGCTTCGGGTGTCGTCGGTGACGCGGAGTTGGCGCCGCTGCGTGCAGCAGCCCAGCGAAGCCGTGCGGACTTCACCGCAGCATTTCTCACCGCGGTCGGCGAAAACCCGGGCCTCGGTAAGGTGCTGCCCTTTGTGCTCTACGAAACACTGGGACCGGCTCTGCCGGAAGGACTTTCGGGTGCGGCCGCGCTGTGGGGGCTGGCGCAGAAGGCTGCCATGACCTATCCCGAGGCGGTCCGGCGCGCCGGGCATGCCGACGGTAACGCGCTGTTCGACGCCATCCTGGCGGGCCGCTCAGGGGTGACGTTCACCGTCCACGAGTACGAGGACGATTTCGCGCTCATCTCTCATGAAGACCGGAAGATAGCGCTGGAGATCCCCGCGTTGCTCGCCGACACGCGAGCGCTGGCCGCTGCACCGATCGGCTTGACGAGTTCTGAGTTCCCGATCGTCTTGTCGGCCGGTGAGCGGCGGGCCTTCACCGCCAACGACATCATCCGAGACCCGGCCTGGCGCACCCGCGACACGGACGGCGCATTGCGCATCAGTGAAGAGGACGCACGCGAACTCGGGCTGGCGGACGGCAGCCGCGCGCTGATCACCACGGCGACCGGCCGGGCGGAGGCGACCGTGGAGATCAGCGCCGCGATGCAACCCGGACATGCCTCGCTGCCCAACGGCTACGGCGTCGACTTCGTCGACGACGACGGATCTGCTCGAGCCCCCGGTGTGGCGCCCAATGCGCTGACGTCGGTGGGGTGGCGCGACGCCTACGCGGGGACTCCATGGCACAAGCACGTGCCTGCGCGGATCGAGCCGGCACGGGCCCTCGCGGCACCGGGCGGAAGCCGGGGCTAGAAAACGACCACGGTCGGTAAGAGCCGGGGTCGGTAATGGCCGGGGTCGGTAATGGCCGGTTAGGGTACGACCGGGCTAGGGAACGACTGGCTGGGGAACGACCGGGGTCGGCGGGGCGGCCTGTGCCGGGGCAACGGCCGGAGCCGGGGCAGGCGGGGCCGACTGCGGTCCGGCAGACATGCCAGGCTTCGGCGTCGAGGTCATGGGGCGCTGGGTGAGCAGCAGCAGCGCGTCGCTGCCGCTCACTTCCTGGGTCTGCATGGCATGCCACAGATCGCGCAGGTAGCCGAGCCGGGAGGTGCTTGCCGGCGGCGTGGTGCTGGTGCCGGGCGGCAGGTTCTCGGGGCTGGCGAGGTGCGGGACACTCTCAGCGGGCGCCTGGGCGGGCGCTGCGACTGAGACGGCCGGTGCACCCGCAGGGCCGGCTGCCGCGCTCACGGCGTCAGGTGCGGGGCTCGCAGCGCCAGGTGCCGGGACCACGGCATCCAGGGCCGGGCCGGGCACGGGCCCGGCCGCCTCGGCGTAGAGCGGCGCAGGAGGCGGTGCCGGCGCCGGCGCAGGATCGGCAAGTGCGGGGGCGGCCGCCAACAGACCCACCACGGCGGCGCCACCGAGGACGGACAGCGTCTTCGCGACGAACTCGAACTTCACCGGTTCCCCCTAGGGCTCTGCGGGTTCTTCAGAGGATCTCATCGGGTGATTCCCCAGCGGCGCCGAATTCGTTACATCTCCGAGCAGACTTTGGCCGCACTTCGCCGAACTCGGCTCATCGACCCGGGACTGTGGTGTAGCAATTTGTTAAGGCCTCTCCGACGGTTAAGGAGCTCACGCATGCCGACTCCCACCCTCCCGCCCGGATTCGACTTCACCGATCCCGACCTCAACCGCGATCGCCTGCCGGTCGAGGAACTCGCCCAGTTGCGGCGCAGCGCCCCGATCTGGTGGAACGAACAGCCATACGGTGACGGCGGATTCGACGATGGTGGGTACTGGGTCGTCACCAAGCACCGGGACGTCAAGGAGATATCCAAGCGTAGCGACGTGTTCTCCAGCCTGGAGAACACGGCGCTCCCCCGCTACCCGGCCGGCTCCACGCAGGAGCAGCGTGAAACCGGGAAGTTCGTTCTGCTCAACATGGACGCACCGCACCACACGCACCTTCGCAAGATCGTCTCCCGCGGGTTCACTCCGCGCGCCGTGGAACGGCTTCGCGAGGATCTCGACCAGCGGGCCCAGAACATCGCCAAGGCCGCGGCGGCTGAAGGCAGCGGCGACTTCGTCGAACAGGTGTCCTGCGAACTGCCGCTGCAGGCGATCGCCGGACTACTCGGCGTACCGGTTGAAGACCGCAAGAAACTCTTCGACTGGTCCAACCAGATGGTCAGCGACGATGACCCCGAGTTCGCTCACTACGACAATCGCAACGCGGCGACCGAGCTGATCATGTACGCCATGCAGTTGGCGGCCCAGCGAGCCGAGCAGCCCGGCGAAGACATCGTCACCAAGTTGATCGAAGCCGACGTCGAGGGCCACAAGCTCTCCGACGACGAGTTCGGCTTCTTCATGGTGCTGTTGGCGGTCGCGGGCAACGAGACCACCCGCAATTCGATCACCCACGGCATGGTGGCGTTCACCGAGCATCCGGATCAGTGGGAGATGTTCAAGCGGGACCGGCCGAGCACCGCCGTCGACGAGATCGTGCGATGGGCGACACCTGTGACGTCGTTTCAACGCACAGCGATCGAGGATTACGAACTGTCCGGGACGTTGATCAAGAAGGGTCAGCGGGTCGTGATGAGTTACCGATCGGCCAATTTCGACGAGGACGTCTTCGATGATCCGTTCTCGTTCAACATCCTGCGAGATCCGAATCCGCACGTCGGCTTCGGCGGAACCGGTGCCCACTACTGCATCGGCGCCAACCTGGCGCGCATGACCATCGAATTGATGTTCAACGCCATCGCCGACCACATGCCCGACCTGTCGGCCATCGCACCGCCGGACCGGCTGCGCTCGGGCTGGTTGAACGGGATCAAGCATTGGCATGTCGACTACACCGGCAAGGGTGGCTGTCCGGTAGCGCATTGAACCGGTTTGGACTCGAGCGCGGCGCCGGTGTGACGCCCATGCGATATCGAAGGAACCTCGGTGGGCCTCTGCAATGACGACCTCGGTGAAGTCGGCAACACGGCAGCGGTGACCCTTCTGCGCGGAGGCTGCACGGGCCACAATTGTTGCCTCCCCATGTGGTGATGGGCGGCACGCTCTCCACGGGGACGCATCGGCGAGGGCCGAAAGGTCGGTTGGCACCGATGTCCTATCCCGGAGTGTCACCGATGTCCTGAGGCAGAACTGTCACCGCTGTCCTGATACATCGGATTCTCCGGCACCCGTTTTTGTCAGTGGTCGAATGTATGTTCGATTTATGTCGGGGTCTTGTCGGAGGCGGTCGCAGCGGTGCGCGCCGCGGTTGATGAGGCGGCCGGTGCTGGGGTGGATCTGCTGGGTCGTGCGGATCTGGTCGACGCCCTGGATGAGTTGGAAACGGTGTGGTGTCAGCTGCCGGCGTTGCGGCATCGGTTGTTGGCGCGTCTGCAGGTCGAGACCACCGCGAAGGAGATGGGCGCCAAATCGTGGAATCAGGTGCTGGCGGTGCGGTGGCGGATCTCCACCGCCGAGGCGGGGCGGCGGTTGGGTGAGGCGGCGTTGCTGGGGCCGCGGCAGTCGCTCGTCGGGGAAACCCTGCCACCGGTGCTGCCGGCGACCGCGGCCGCGCAGGCCCAGGGTGTGATCAACGCTGAGCATGTGGTGGTGATCGCCAAGGCGGTGGCCAAGCTGCCCGGTTTCGTCGACACCGCGACCCGTGAGGAGTTCGAAACCGATCTGGTGCGCCTGGCGGCCGGGGCCGGACCCAAGGACGTCAGCGATGCCGCGGAGTTGGCGTTGTTCCTGCTCGATCAGGACGGTCCCGAACCCGACGACACCGAACGCGCCCGCCGCCGCGGACTGAGCAAGGGTAAGCAGCGTGGCGATGCGATGACCCCGATCAGCGGGGAACTGACCCCCGAGGCGTGGGCGCTGCTGGAGGCGATCTTCGCCAAGTACGCCGCCCCGGGCATGTGTAACCCCGACGACCCGCAACCCTGCGTCTCCGGCACGCCGTCGCAGGCCCAGATCGACAACGACCACCGCAGCCTGGCTCAGCGCCAGCATGATGCGCTGGTCGCGGTGTTGCGGATCGCGCTGATGAGCGGTCAGCTCGGCCAGCTCAACGGGTTGCCGGTGTCGGTGATCATCCGCACCACCCTGCAAGATCTGGAATCCCGGGCCGGGATCGGAGTCACCGGTGGGGGCACCCGCCTCCCGATCGCCGAGGTGATCCGCCTGGCCGCCCACGCCCATCACAGCCTGGCGGTGTTCGACAAGGCCACCGGGTCGGCGCTGGCGTTGTTTCGGGCCCGCCGGGTTGCCTCCCCCGCCCAGCGGATCATGCTGATCGCCCGCGACGGGGGCTGCACCAAACCCGGCTGCACGGTGGGCGCCTACGGCAGCCAAGCCCATCACGTCGTCGCCGACTGGACCGACGGCGGTAACACCAACGTCGACGAACTCGGCCTGGCCTGTGGACCCGACAACCGCGCCGTCGGCCCCGAGGGCTGGAGCACCCGGATGAACGAACGCGGCGAAGTCGAATGGATCCCCCCACCAGCGTTGGACACCGGCCAAACCCGCATCAACACCTACCACCGCCCCGAACGACTCCTACGACCCCCCGACCAGCAGCCAGCGAACCCTTCGACATCGAGGCGTTCGGGCGATCCCGGCGTCGGCCTGCAGGGCGATGGCGCGGAATCAGACCGTGCCCAAAACCGCCCTTCCGACCCGCCGAACGACACCCAATGCGGCGACAACCAACCGATCACCGACGAGCTGCTCGACGACCAACCGATCGACTATGAACTGATCGACGACGAACCCCGCGATGAGCTGATCAACGACGCGCTGATCGACCACGCGCTGACCGGCGACGAGCCGATCGACCATGAACTGACCGGCGACGTGCCGATCGACTATGAGTTGATCGCAGACGAGCCCAGCGGTCACGAACCAAGCGACTGCCAGCCGATCGGCCATGAACTGATCGACGGCAAACCGATCGACTATCGGTTGACCGAACCATCGCCGAGCGACAACGCCGGCGAACCCGAAGAATGCAACGGCTACGCCGACCCCGGCGAACCTGACAACCCCGACGAATCCAGTAGCCCCGGCCAACCCGGCGGACCCGCACCCCCAGACGGCCAAGCCGCCTGAGCGTCTGATCGCCTCACCGCCGAACAGACACACGGCCGCACGGCTGACTGACCACGCGTGGTGGCAGGCCGTGATGGTGCATTGAGCCCCGTGTAACTGAGCCGGGACGACCGAGCCTGGAGGCGTCAAGCGCGCGCTGATGGCCGGTTGAGGGCGCTGGGCGCGTGCTGTTGGCCGATAGAGGGCGCTGGGCGCGCATTTCTGGCCGGTCGAGAGGGTCGAGCGCATAGAGTCTTTCGCCATGAGGATCCGAGAGGTCGCAGGCGTCGCGGGTGCCGGGATCGCCGTGCTGGGGATCGCCGCGTGTTCGGCGCCCGAACCGGCGCTGGGTGGCACCACTGCAACGGTCAGCATCGACGGCAATGACTCCGGCGTCCGCGCCGTGCGCTGCCACCAGACCGGCCCCACGTGGTACATCGAGACACCCGACCAGGACAGCGGTTTCACCGCTGTCCTGCAGACCGGCAGCGACATCTCGGCGTCCTCGGTGAACTTCCGTGACCTCGAAGGATTCACCGGCTCCTTCTGGAACGACAACATCGGCGACGCGCGGGTCAGTGGCCGCGACGGACGCTACGTCATCACCGGCACCGCGGACGGCTCGTTTGCTGACGAACCGGGCAATGCCGTCTCCGCGAACTTCCGGATCGAAGCGGCCTGCTGACGGTCAAGCCTGCACGATGATCGGGTCGCCGACCCGCACCGTGTCGAAGTACCAGGCGGCGTTGTCCGGGCTGAGGTTGATGCAGCCGTGACTGACGTTGGCGTATCCCTGCGACCCGACCGACCACGGCGCCGAGTGGACATACACGCCGCCCCACGTCACCCGCACCGCATATTCGCCGTCGATGAGGTATCCCTCGGGGTCGTCGAGCGGTATGCCGATGGTCCGGGAGTCGAACGTGACGTACCGCTCCTTGCCGAGTGCGGTGAAGGAGCCGGTCGGAGTCGGGAATTTCGGCTTGCCCATCGACGCCGGCATCTCGCGCGCGACCTCGCCGTCGATGCTGACGGTGAAGGTGTGCGCGTCGATGTCGGCGACGCTGACCACTGAGGCTCCGGTCTCGAAGCTACTTTTCAGCCCGTTGACCGAAACGGTGATCGGGGTGTGTGCGGGAAAGAACTCGGTCGGGGTGAACTCGACGACGTCGTCGTCGAGCCACGTGAACGATCCCGGCGTCGCGGGCGCGCCGACCGGGCGAACCGTGATCGACGACTCGGCGGCCGAGCGGTCGGCCACCGGTTCGGTGAACGTGACCGTGACCGGGTGCGCCACGCCGACGGTCTGACCGGGCTGGGGCGACACACCGGACACGGGCCCCGGCTGGGTCGAGCCGGCGGACGCGGTGACGACGGGCAGCGCGGTCGACAGGGTGCTCATCACAGTCAGCGCACCGATCACCGCGGCCAGGTGACGCATGCTCACTCGACGTCGGAGAGTGTGCTGCGGGTGGGTGCTCAACACGTTGCCATCCTAGTTCGTGGCGCCGACCCGCTGACGAAAACGCAGGTCGGGCGACTGATCGAAAAGTGTCTCGGTGCGTTTATCGGATCGGGCATCGTCGACGTTTCACACCGCATCGCGGTGTGACGCGACAGCAGACCGGTGTATCGCCAGCAACGCGTACCCCAGGGCGAGCACGCAGGCGGCGAGTGCGCCGACGTTGACGGCGACCGCGGCGGCCCCGACTGTCGCCGGATCCAGGAAGAAATACGGTGCCCGCCTACCCGCGGTATTGAGGACGAGCAGCGCGAGCACCAGGTAGGCGCTCGGATAGATGAGCCACACCAGCGGCTGCCACCATGTCACGCGCGCGACTCCGCGCCCGACCAGCATCCAGTCGGCCAGCGCAAGCACGGGAACCACGACGTGCAACAGAAGATTCGCGACCGTGTACCCCATGCTGTGGCCGGTCAGAAAGAGATTCCAGATCAGCCCAGCCGTCACCACATAGAGGACGATTGCGCCGCGCAAGCCGACTCGCCTCTCTGCGCGTGGGTAGACCAGCGTCCACAGGTAGTAGCCCGCCGCCAACAGGTTGGCCTGATAGGTGAACGTGATCAGGCGCCACCACAGGCCCCAGCGTGAGGTTGTCGCCACCACGAGCACCGCCGCCACGACCGAGCAGACGATGCCCAACCGCAGCACGAACCGCGTCGTCGTGGGACCTGGGGGTGAGACGGCTCCGATCACCTCACCGAGAGTATTGGCAGTGACGCCGGTTTGCGGCCACGCGCTATTGCGGTGGCAGTGGGGCGCCAGGTGGGGCGGGAACCGGTGCGGGGGGCGGCGGTGCGGCGTCGTCGTTACCGATCCCGGCCAGCCGGTCGCGGATGCGCTGCATGAGCCCAGGCTCCTGTTCGGGCACCGGCGGAGGGATCATTTCCGGCGGCGTCGCGGACGGGACAGGCGCCAGGGGCGGTTCGGCCGGAGGCTGGGCGACCGGCAATTCCACCGGGGCGGCCTCGAAGACGGGGGCCGACTCTGAACCGGGTGCTGACCCTGGGGCGGGCGCCGGCTCGACAGCTGGCGGCGCCTCACCGATCGGTGCGGCGGCTTCACCGATCTGCCCGGCAGCTTCGACGATCGGTGCAGCCTCGGCGATCGGTGCGGAATCGACCGCCTCGCCGGACGACGGCGGGCGCAGCTGCGGGGCGGGCGCGGTGACCGGTGGACGCTCCACCGGCGCGGCACCGGTGAGAGCCGCGGACGTCTGAGCCGACGGACGGATCGCCTCGGCCGATGCGGCGTCCGTGGCGGTGAACTGCAGTGCCAGCGCAGCCGACGCCGACGCGACGAACGCAACAGTGCCCGCGGCCAGCATGGCCGCAGGGGTTGCCGGGTGAAGCGAACGGGACCGCCGTGTCGACCTGCCGGCCTCGCCGGGATCGAGTTGGTCCCACATCCCCAGGTCGGTAGCCGGTGCGCCGGCGAGGGCAGCGCCGCGGGCCAGAGCCAGGGCCGCCTCGGCGGGCACGAGCACCGGAATTCTCAGTGCATCCTGCAGTGCGGGCGCCAGCCCGTCCAGGTCCTCTGCCGATCCCACCAGCACGAGCGCATCAGGTGTCCGATCCGCCTTGGTGAACACGATGCTCAGCCAGTCGCTCAAGTCGTCTTCGGTGACCGCGCTGTGGTTGACCGCGGTCTGCACCGCGCCGTCGGCGGAATTCACCACCAGCGCGACGAGTTGACCCGGTTCGACCAGGCAGACGGCGGTCGTCGAGTACCCCGCATCGTGGGCGACTTCGCGCGCCAGCGCATCGGTGGCCGCCGGCAGGCGCACCTCGATGATGTTCACAAGACAGGATTCGGCCAGCGTGTCGACCAGCGCGGCTGCATCGGCACGGGCCTCGTCGCTCCACGTCACGTTGATCGACCGCACGCGGCGACCCCGTCCGGCGAGCAGTTGTTCCGCCCGCCGCACCGCGGCGACCGCTTCGATCGGGTTCCGCTCCGCGCTCGTCGGACGAATTTCCCACGTCTCGCGGCCGTCGACCGACCCGTCCAGGACGGCCACACCGATCGCTGACGGCGTCACGGACAGGCCCAGTACTGCGTTCACCACATACTCCTTCACGGCGTCCACAGCGCAGCCTTCCGGCGGACCGTGCGACGCGATCCCGGTGACCCTACCCGGGCCCGGGGTCTCATTGCACACCTGTCAAACGAGCGGGCTCAGCCAGCCAGGATCTGTCCGAGCATCTCCGGCGCGACGTTCCCGCCGGACAGGATCACCACGGCCGGTCCGCCGGGTGCGGCAACCTTGCGATAACCGGCGAGTGCCACCGCGCCGCTGGGCTCCGCGACCAGGCGGGCCCGGAACGCCAATTCACGTACACCGGAACGGATTTCAGCCTCGGAGACCGTGATGATCTCGTCGAGCACGTTCTGCAGGTGCGCGAATGTCAGTTCCGACGGTTGTGAGCGCAGGCCGTCGGCGATCGTCCGGTTCCGGTCGGTGATGGGCCAGTCCACGCGCCGGCCCTGGGCCAGTCCCTCGGCGGTGTCGGCAGCCAGTTCGGGTTCCACCCCGATCACCACGGCCTCCGGGCACAGGGCCTTGATCGCGGTACCGATGCCGGAGGCCAGTCCCCCGCCGCTGACGGGCACGAACACCGTGCGCACCTCGGGCAGGTCCTCGGCGATCTCGAGCCCGATCGTGCCCTGACCGGCGATGACGCGGGGATGGTCGAACGGCGGGATCATCACCGCACCGGTCTCCGCGGCCACCTCCTCGGCGACGATCTCTCGTTGTCCGGCGGCACACAGCACGACCCTGGCGCCGTGCCGCCGCGTCGCGTCGATTTTCACCGCCGGGGTCTCCTCGGGCATCACGATGTGCGCAGGCAACCCGTACACCGCCGCGGCGTAGGCCACCGCCTGGGCGTGATTGCCGCTCGAATACGCGACCACGCCGCTCACCGGGTCGGGACCGGTGACCAGTGCTCCGATCGCATTGAACGCGCCGCGGACTTTGAAGGCGCCGATGGGCTGCAGACTCTCCGGCTTCACCCACAGCGGGCGATCTGGATCGCCCCACGAAGCCTCCAGCAGCGGTGTGCGCACCACATGGCCCGCCACCTGCCGGGCCGCGTTCCGGATGTCATCGATCGTGACCAGTTCCACGGTGGCATTCTCGCCTGCGCCCGGGCGCTAGGGTCATCCAGGTGCGCACGTTCTCGCTGCCCGTGGTCCCGCGCTACGCCGAGATCGACCAGCAGGGCGTGGTGTTCAACGGCCACTATCTGACCTGGTTCGACGAGGCGTGCACCGGCTACCTCGACCACATCGGGGTGACGTACCCGCAGCTGATATCGGCGGGCTACGACTTCCAGGTGGTGCACAGCGAGATCGACTTCGTGGCCTCGGTGCGCTGGCGCGACGAAGTGCGGGTCACCGCGGAGTGCACCCGGGTCGGCACGACGAGTTTCACGATCGGCTTCACCGTGCTGAGAGCGTCGGACGGATCCGAGGAGCGCGTCGCGGTGCGCGGTCACAACGTCTACGTCGTGGTCTCCACCGAGGACTGGACCAAACGCCCGTTGCCGGCGCACCTGCGCACCGCATTGACCGGCCACGCGGGCGGCTGACCGGTACGGTCAGACGATGGGCCATGATCACGGTCATCGTCGCGAACTGCCGCCGGGAATGATCGAACAGCTCGAGCTGGCCTACGCCGGGGTGGCGTCATTCGGACACCGCCCGTTCCTCACCGAGGCCGACCAGCTGGACGCCTGGCGGCCCGACGTGGCCATCGTGGGGGCGCCGTTCGACATCGCGACCACCAATCGGCCCGGAGCGCGCTTCGGGCCGCGCGCGATCCGTGCTACCGCCTATGAACCAGGCACCTACCACATGGACCTCGGTCTGGAGATCTTCGACTGGCTCGAGGTCGTCGACTTCGGTGATGCCTACTGTCCCCACGGGCAGACCGAGGTCTCCCATGCCAACATCCGCGAACGCGTGCACGCGATCGCCTCGCGGGGCATCGTTCCGGTGATCCTCGGCGGCGACCATTCGATCACGTGGCCGGCCGCCACCGCGGTGGCCGATGTCCACGGCTACGGCAACGTGGGCATCGTCCACTTCGACGCCCACGCCGACACCGCCGACGAGATCGAGGGCAACCTGGCGTCACACGGAACGCCGATGCGGCGGCTGATCGAGTCGGGTGCGGTGCCGGGTTCGCACTTCGTACAGGTCGGGCTGCGCGGTTACTGGCCTCCGCAGGACACGTTCGAGTGGATGCTCGAGCAACGCATGACGTGGCACACGATGCAGGAGATCTGGGAGCGCGGCTTCAAGGAGGTCATGCGCGACGCCGTCGCCGAGGCGCTCGCGAAGGCCGACAAGCTGTACGTCTCCGTCGACATCGACGTGCTCGATCCGGCCCACGCGCCGGGTACCGGCACCCCGGAGCCGGGCGGCATCACCAGCGCAGACCTGCTACGGATGGTGCGGCAACTCTGCCTCGAGCACGACGTCGTCGGAGTCGACGTGGTCGAGGTGGCCCCCGCCTACGACCACGCCGAACTGACGGTCAACGCCGCCCACCGGGTGGTCTTCGAGGCGCTCGCCGGAATGGCGGCCCGCCGTCGCGACGCCGGCGGCGGCGAGCCGGGCCAGCCGGCCCGTTCCTACCGGTAGAGCCCGCTGCCCCACCTTGGGCGGCTCAGTCCAACCGGTAGCGTCTGCTGCCCGCACGTTCGCCGGCCCGTTCCTATCGGTAGGGCCCCTGCCCCAGCCCGTCCTGGTGCGGCCGGGTCGCCCGGCGACTCAGCTCTTGGCGAGGGTGAACTGACAGATGTCCGTGTAGCCGTCCCGGAACAGATCGGCACAGCCGGTCAGATACTTCATGTAGCGGTCGTAGACCTCGCGGGACTGGATGTGCACCGCGTCGTCCTCGCGTTTCTGCAGTGCCTCGGCCCAGATGTCGAGTGTCTTGGCGTAGTGCTCGCGGAGCCGCTGTTCGCGGGTCAGCCGGAACCCGGCCTTTTCGGCGTGCTCAGTGACGGTGGTCGGCTTGGGCAGGTCACCACCCGGGAAGATCTCGTCCATGATGAACTTCGAGAACCGCACCAAGCTCATCGTCAGCTTCAGGCCGCGGTCGGCGAACTCCTGATCGGTGGGCTTGATGATGGTGTGCAACAACATGACGCCGTCGTCGGGTAGTACCCGGTGGGCCATCTTGAAGAACTCGTCGTAACGGTCACGGCCGAAGTGCTCGAACGCGCCGATCGAGACGATGCGGTCGACGGGCTCGTCGAACTGCTCCCAGCCCTGCAGCAAGACCTTCTTCGAACGGGGGCTGCTCGACTCGTCGAAGCGCTTCTGGACGTGGGCTTTCTGGTTGCGGCTCAACGTGAGGCCGACGACGTTGACGTCATACTTCTCGACGGCGCGCATCAGGGTGGTGCCCCAACCGCAGCCGATGTCGAGCAGGGTCATGCCCGGCTGCAGCCCCAGCTTTCCGAGCGACAGGTCGATCTTGGCGATCTGGGCCTCTTCGAGCGTCATGTCGTCGCGCTCGAAATATGCGCAGCTGTAGGTCTGCGTGGGATCGAGAAACAGCCGGTAGAAGTCGTCGGACAAGTCGTAGTGCGACTGGACGTCCTCGAAATGGGGTTGCAGCCCCGGGGCGCCGTTCGTTGTATCTGGCAAAGTGCACGCCTTCAGGATTCTGGGATCTGGTGTTGTCCGCCGGCCCCGCCCGGGTTCGAGGGCCGGTCTTGTCGTCATGGCAGTTTACGCACAGTACCCGACAGTCACCTGGACCAGTCAATCTTCCTGACCAGCAGACCAGCAACGTAGCGCGCCGACCGCACGGGACCCTCGCGGGCCGAACCGGGCCACGGGTAGCCGCACGGTGGAGGTCATCGCGCGGTCCGACCACCCGGTCAACGGCGTGCCGCGTGAACGCCGTGCTGAACCGCGTGTCGAGACACCCGGCGGGCAGCGCGACAGCCGGGCGCGCGAGTGGGTACCCGGCCGGGCGCGCCTATCGTGGAGGCGCACACCCGTCACTGATCGCTGGGAGGAACGCTGATGACGACACCTGACCGCAGCCAATTCGGTGACGCCCCGGAGGCGCCCGAAGCTGATGTGGCCGAGCAGCGCACTCCGGTCGACGACTCCGATCAGCAGTCGTGGCCCGACGCCGAGCGTGTCTCAGCCGACCGGGACTGGCAGGCCAATGAAGCCGATCTGATCGAGCAGTCGATGGACGTGCCGGACGACCCGGACTACGACGCCGACTTGGACCGCTGACGCCGGGACCATCTGCGGCCGGCGGGTTACCGGGACGAATACTGTGAACGCGATGATCCTTCGCGTCCTGTCTGTTGTCTGCACGGTGTTGTTGACCGTGGTGGGTTGCGCGGGGCCGGTCGAGGAACCGCTGCCCGAGACGACCTCGCAGGCGAGTCCTGCGCCTGCGGCGACGATGCCCGCCGACGTCACGAACCGCCTCGACGCGGCCGTCGAGCGGGTGATGACCGAGGCCGGCGTTCCCGGCGCCATTGTCGGGATCTGGGGTCCGGGCGGGGATTACGTCCGGGCGTTCGGAGTGGCCGACAAGAAGACGCGAGCGCCGATGAAGACGGGTTTCTACAGCCGGATCGGCAGTCTGACGAAGACGTTCACCGTCACCGCGCTGTTGCAACTGGCCGACCAGGGTCGGGTGGGCCTGGAGGACACGATCGCCGATTACGTGCCTGACGTGCCCGACGGCGACGTCATCACGCTGCGGCAACTCGCCGGTATGCGCAGCGGCCTGGCCAACTATTCGGCAAATCCTCGGTTCCAGCAGGCGTTGTTCGCCGACCCGCAGCGTTCCTTCACCCCCGAGGAACTGCTCGGTTACGCCTTCTCCCAGCCGACCGCGTTCGCTCCCGGGCAGGGCGTCGAGTACAGCAACACCAACACCGTGCTGTTGGGGCTGGTGGTCGAGCACGTCGGTGGCCGGCCGCTCGGCGAGTACATCGGCCACCACATCCTCGAACCTCTGGGGATGTCCCAGACCAGCTTTCCGTCCGGCAGCGCCTTCCCCGACCCGCACGCCGAGGGCTACACGACACAGACCCCCGATGGCGGCGAAACGACCGCAACGGAGTGGAATCCATCGTGGGCGTGGGCGGCCGGGGCGATGATCTCCACGCTCGACGACCTGCGGATCTGGGCGCCCGCCCTCGCGACCGGAAAGCTGCTGACCCGTCAGATGCAGGAGCAGCGGCTGCAGACGGTGGGGTTTCCTGGGCAGAGCCCGCCGGACGGCTACGGGCTCGGCCTGTTCAATCTGGGCGGGTGGATCGGTCACAACGGCAGCCTGCCGGGCTATCAGACCGTCGCGGTGTACCTGCCTGCCGCACAGACCACGCTCGTCATTCTCATCAACACCGACATCCCGTTCGAGGGGACGGATCCGGGCACATTGCTGGCGACCGCGATCACCACGGAACTGACTCCCGAGCACGTCTACCGCATCGGGTGAGGTGGGCAAGGCCGGGACTGATCAGAACGCGGTGCGGTGATGTGGTTGTGCGGAGAGCTGTGACGGTGACGAGGGTGGCCCCGTGACGGACGGAACAGCCCCCGTCACGGACGGAACAGACCCCCTCACGGAACAGACTCCGTCGCGGACGGAACAGAAAGGAGTGCGGTGATGCGGGGAGCCGTCACGGTGACGATGACAGCGTCGGCCGAGCAGATCTGGGAGGTGATCACCGACATCCGCAACATCGGTCGGTACTCGCCGGAGACGTTCGAGGCCGAGTGGCTCGACGGAGCGACCGGCCCGACGCTCGGTGCGAAGTTCCGCGGGCATGTGCGGCGCAACGAGATCGGACCGGTGTATTGGACGACGTGCCGCGTGACGGCCTGTGAACCCGGCCGGGAATTCGGGTTCGAGGTCCTTGTCGGCGATCGGGCAGTGAACAACTGGCATTACCGGCTGACACCCGCGCAAGGGTCCACCGACGTCACCGAGTCGTTCCATCTCAACGCCAGTCCGCTCGTCTCGCTGTACTCGATATTCGGCGGCCAACTCCGGCGGCGCCGCAACCTGCGCGACATGCGTAAGACGCTGGAGCGGATCAAGGCGGTCGTGGAAGCGTGACCGCCGGCATGGCCGAGCAATCGTGACCCCACCCTGACGGATCTGCCGAGGCGGTTGGTGGGGTGATCGCGCGGGTATTTCGCCGACGTGAGCGACAACGGTGAAGACAACGGAACCGTCGATGCCGTCGGCAAGGTGACCGAGGCGCTCGAGTTCGTCGAGCGCGCGCGGGGGCATCTCTACTCGTTCCACCAGCTGATCGGCCACGCCGACCTGCTGCTGGGCGAAGCGTCCGACGCGCTGCGGGACGCGGGCCACGCGGACGCGGCAGAGCGCATCGAAACGGAACTGATCGGGCACAACGTGATCCAGGGACGGTGGACCTTCCAGGTGGTCGAGGAATTCGATGACACCTACTGGTCGCTGTTCCGGGACCACGAGCGCCGGTTGCGCGACGAGCTGACCGACGGCGCGCGTCACCTGCATGAGGCGCGGCTGAAGGAAAAGCGCCGCACCCACGGCAGAAAGGGGCACGAAGCGGCGCCGTGAGGCTACGCTGGGGCTGCATGAGTTCGAGTACAGACTCGCGACCAGGCTCGCAGGCAGGACCTCTCGTCCGCCCCAACGGAGTGGCGCCGCCGGCCGTGCCGTTGGCCGAGATCGATCTTGGTTCGTGGGACTTCTGGGGATTCGACGACGACTACCGTGACGGCGCGTTCACGACCCTGCGCCGCGAAGCACCGGTGTCGTTTCACGAGTCCTACGTGGTCGACAACGACACCCCGGTTGCAGGCCACTGGGCGGTCACCCGGCACGACGACGTCTTCTATGCCAGCCGCCACCCGGAGTTGTTCAGCTCGGCGTTGGGCATCACCGTCGGGGACCAGACGCCGGAACTGGCGGAGTACTTCGGCTCGATGATCGCGATGGACGATCCCCGCCACACCCGGTTGCGCAACATCGTGCGCAGCGCGTTCACCCCGCGCGTGCTGGCCCTGATCGAGGATTCGGTGCGGGTGCGGGCCCGTCGGCTGGTCGACGAGATGGTGACCGCGCATCCCGACGGCAGTGGCGAGATCGTCGGAGACTTCGCCGGCCCGTTGCCGCTGCAGATCATCTGCGACATGATGGGCATTCCCGAGGCCGATCACCAGCGCGTCTTTCACTGGACGAACGTCATCCTCGGCTTCGGTGATCCGGACATCGCAACCGACTTCGATGAATTCGCTTCGGTGGCAATGGCGATCGGCGCGTATGCGACGGACCTGGCCGATGCCCGTCGAGACTCCCCCGCCGAGGACCTCACCACCGCCCTCGTGCAGGCAGAACTCGACGGGGAACGACTGACGTCCGCCGAGGTGGCCTCCTTTTTCATCCTGTTGGTCGTGGCCGGGAACGAGACCACCCGCAATGCGATCAGCCACGGCGTGTTGGCGCTGAGCCGCTATCCCGAGCAGCGCGACATCTGGTGGTCCGACTATGCCGGGATGGCGCCGACTGCGGTGGAGGAAATCGTGCGGTGGGCATCGCCGGTGGCCTATATGCGTCGAACCGCCACGCGCGACGTCGAATTGGGTGGAGCGCGCATCGCCGAGGGCGACAAGGTCACCCTGTGGTACGGCTCGGCCAACCGCGACGAATCGAAGTTCGCCGACCCCTGGTTGTTCGACGTACGACGCCATCCCAACCCGCACGTCGGATTCGGTGGCGGCGGTGCACATTTCTGTCTCGGCGCGAATCTGGCACGCCGGGAGATCACCGTCGCGTTCGAGGAGTTGCATCGGCGCGTCCCCGACATCCACGCCGTCGAGGAACCGGACCGGTTGCACTCGGCATTCATCCACGGCATCAAGAGGTTGCCGGTGACCTGGTCGCCGTAGCGGTGAAGCCGGTGATTCTCTCGCGACGCCGCGCGGGCGGGTGGGTGAGTCTCGAGCGCGGTCGGCGCGGCTGAACCATGGACGCGGTCGGCGCGGCTGCACCATGGCCGCGGTCAGCGCGGCTGAAACATGGCCGCGGTCAGCGCGGCTGCACCATGGCCGCGGTCAGCGCGGCTGAAGCCCGAGCGATCAGCGCGCTGTGGTGTCGCGGTGAGTGGGAGCGTCGACGGTCGAGTCGCCGGCGGTGTCCGTGGTCAGGTCAGTCCCGCCGTCTTTACGTGTCCCGTCCGACTTCACCCGCGGATCCAGCTTGTCGGCGTGCGCGCGCCGGCTCGCCAAGTCGTCCTGCGAACTGCTCAGCGCATCGCGGCGAGTCGAGGCGGTGTCGGCCAGGCGGGCGGCCTCGGCGGCCTTGGCCTCGGCTTCGGCCTGGGCGGCACGCGCTTTGGCTTCGGCCTCCTCCACCAGCGAGGCCTGTCGGTTGACGCGGGCACTGTCGTGCTCCACCTCGGCGCGCAATTGATCGGCCTGCTCCTGCTTGCGCCGGTTTCCGGCCTTACGGGTGAGGAACACGACCACCGCGATGATGACGATCGCGGCGACCGCCGCGATCACGATCCACAGCACACTGTTGCTATCCATGCCGGCTCCTCGGGTCACGGAGGTCGGTCAGATGTGCCGACCCCATCCATTGCCTCGACCGCACGGATGCCCGAGGGGGCCACGCGTTAAACCGCGAGTGCTGGTCACAGCGTCGCGGTGAGGGGCCCGTTCTCGGAGCAGACCTTCTGGGGCGGGTTGCCCGTCGCTGCGCACCCGCGACCCGTGGCGGTGTACGTCGCGCCGGGGCGGTACGGCTGGAAGAACACCTGCGCCGGGACGATTCCCGAGCCCTGGGCGCACCGGCCCGGGCTCGACTCGCCGTCCATCGCAATGCACGCGACAGTCTGGAAGGTCACCGCACCCTCGCAGGCGCCGGTGTCCACCGTCGCGGTCACCATGTCGACACCGGCGACGTTGACCACGGTGGGGGCGGTCAGCGAGTACGTGCACCCCGCCGGCTCGGGCTCGGCGGCCGCCACGGCCACCGACGAACCCAGGGAAACCAGGACCAGCACCCCCACTGCGCACGCGCGAAGCATGCACTGGATGGTAAGGCACCGGGACGGGGCGGCCACCGGGAAGCGGCGCAATTGCTCTGCTAAGACGCCCCGAGCGCGGTCAGCATGCCCTGGGCCGAGCGTGGCCAGCTGAACTGCTCGGCCCGCTGTCGCGCGCTGTGTCTGCGCTGGGGTTCGGGCCGGCTCATCACCGTGGTGACCGCGCGGGCGACGGCGCGCGCGTCGTTGTCCGCGGTGGCTCCGCTGTCGGTGGTGAGGATTTCGGCCAGCGCCGAGGTTCGTGACACCACCGCGGGCGTGCCGCATGCCAGCGCTTCGAGCGCGGCCAGGCCGAACGTCTCGTGAGGGCCGGGTGCGAGTGCGACGTCGGCGCTGGCCAGAATTCCCGCCACGGTGTCGCGGCACCCGACGTATCCGAGGAAGTCGACAGGCAGACGACCGGCCTGCCGTTCCAGCCTGGCGCGCAGTGGTCCCTCCCCCACCACGACCAACCGGGCGTCCACCCCCTCCTCACGCAGGGTGGCAACGGTGTCGATGCTGCGGTGCGCGTGTTTCTCCACCGACAGCCGCCCGCAGTGCACCAGCAGCACCTGGTCCGGGCCGGCCCAGCGGCCCCGCAACTCCGAGGAGTGGTGCCGGGGATGGAACTGGTCGAGGTCGACGCCGAGGGGCACGGTCATCACATTGGCGGCATCGATACGTTCGAACTCTTCGCGGGCGAACGCGGTGGTGCACACCACGGCGTCGTAGTTCGTGGCCGTACGCCGGTTGGCGACGTCGGCGACCGCTCGGGCCAGCGGCTCGGGAAGAATCTGGCCGACCAGACGGTCGAGGCGTTCGTGGGAGATCATCACCGTCGAGACGCCGTGGCGCCGCCCCCACGGGCCCAGTGACCGCAGGGTCAGCCGGTCGGACACCTCCAGCGCATCTGGTTCCAGCTCTTCCAGAAGCGCGGTCACCGGTCTCGGCAGCACAGCGCGATAACCTCCGGTGAACGGGATCAACCTGGCGGGCAGGGAGATCCGGATGACCCCCGACGGCAACCGGACCCATTCGGCGTAGCGGCCCGGGACGATCAGGTACACCGAGTGCCCGGCCGCGCAGTACTCGGCGCCCAGTCGGTCCACGGCGGTGCGCAGCCCGCCGGACCGGGGGCCGTAGAAATTGGCTACCTGGACCACCCGCATGGCTGCATAACAGCGCCTTCGCATGTGCGGAAGTGAACCGCCAGTCGGCGTGCCGTCGAACAGCTGGTGGCCTGTCGGTGCCCGCTAACCGACGTGAGCGGCCAGCCAGTCCAGGACACGGCGCCAGGCGTCGGCGGCGGCCGCCGGGTCGTAGCGGTCACCGGTGTCGTTGAAGAACGCATGATTGGCGCCGGGTTCGGTGACCAGCTCGTGGACCATCCCCGCGCGTTGCAGGGCGGCAGCGGCGGCGGGTTCGGTCGCATTGACGCGTTGGTCGAGCTCTCCGTAGAAGGCCAGCACGGCAACGTCTTTGGAGCCGGAGAAGTCGGGATCCTCTGGTGTCGGCCCGTAGAAGGGGAAGGCGGCGGCCAGTTCGGGCGCGCCGCTGTCGAGCAGCCGCCACACCAGTCCCCCACCCATGCAGAATCCGATCGCCGCGACCCGCAGATCCGGCGTGCGCCGCTGCACTTCGGCGATTCCGGACTTCAGGTCGGCGACCATCGCGTCGGGTTCCCGGTTGCCCAGCGCCGCGGTCGCCTCGGCCGGATCGTCGAACGTCGACGTCCCGCCCTGCGCGGAGAGCAGGTCGACGGCCAGGCTCGAATAACCGGCGCCGGCCAGACGCGCGGCCACCGAGCGGGTCCAGTCGTTGAGGCCTTTGTTCTCGTGTATGACGAGCATGCCCCCGCGTGGTCGGACCGCCTCGGCCCAGGCGCCCTGCAGTTCGCCTGACGGTCCCGCCCAGGTGACGGCCGCGGTCGACACGGCCGAATCCATGCCCGGCGGTGAGGTGTCAGCAGGCGCCGCCGGCGTGGCGGTGGACGGGGCGCCTTGCTGATCGCTGCTGCTGCAGGCAGCGATCAGGGAGGTGGCAGCGGCGGCTCCGATGCCGAGCAGGCTCAGTCGGCGCAGTGCTTCGCGCCGGGTGAGCAGGCCGTCGACGTGGTCGGTGGCGATTTCCTCGGCGATATAGCGCTGCAGCGGCGTCACCCCAGCCATTATGCCCGGGGGTGTGATGCAGTTCACAGGCTGATGGTAGACAAACGGCAAAATCTGTTCACTGATGTCGTTGACACCTGCCGACGTGGGCGGTTCGATGAGTGTTGTGAGTGATGTGACGTACGACACGGTCATCCGCAACGGGCGCTGGTTCGACGGCACGGGCGCCCCCTCGGCGGTGCGCACCATCGGCATCCGGGACGGCCACGTCGCCGCGATCGCCACCGGTGATCTGGACGAGACCGGCGCGCAGGTGATCGACGCCACCGACCAGTGGGTGCTTCCTGGCATGATCGACATCCACACTCACTACGACGTCGAAGTGCTCGGCGGCCCGGCGCTGTCGGAGTCCTTGCGCCACGGGGTCACCACCGTGCTGCTCGGCTCGTGTTCGCTGTCCACGGTGTACCTCGACGCCGCCGACGCCGGCGACATCTTCGGGCGCGTCGAGGCGATCCCGCGCGACTTCGTCATCGACGCCGTCGAGAAGCACAAGGACTGGACAAGCGGTGAGGAATACATCGCCGCGCTGGAGTCGCGCCCGCTCGGGCCCAACGTGGCGGCGTTCCTCGGACACTCCGACATGCGCGCCGCGACAATGGGACTGGACCGGGCCACCCGTAAGGACGAGCGCCCCACGCGAGCTGAGCAGGCGCGGATGGAACGTATGCTGGTCGAGGCGCTGCGCGCCGGATTCGTCGGAATGTCCTCGCAGCAGCTGCTCTTCGACAAGCTCGACGGTGATGTGTGCCGGTCGCGGACCCTGCCGTCGACGTATGCCAAACCGCGTGAGCTGCGCAGGCTGAAATCGCTGTTGCGCCGGTCCAACCGGGTACTGCAGTCCGGGCCGGACATCCAGAACCCGTTGAATCTCCTGTCGCAGGCGGTGCAGTCGCTGGGGGTGGTGCGTAACCCGCTCAAGACCAGCCTGCTCTCGGCGGCCGACGTCAAGTCCAACCCCGTCGCGGTCAACGTCCTCGGTCCCCTGGCCCGGCTGGTCAACAGCCTCGGCGGCAACTTCCGGTGGCAACACCTGCCGGTTCCGTTCGAAGTGTACGCCGACGGTATCGATCTGGTCGTGTTCGAGGAGTTCGGCGCGGGCGCGGCCGCCCTGCACCTGCGTGACGAGGTCGAGCGCAACGAGCTGTTGCGAGACGAGGGCTACCGCAGACGTTTTCGCAAGGACTACGACAGCCGGTTCGGGATGCGGGTGTGGCACCGTGACTTCTTCGACGCCGAGATCGTCGCCTGCCCCGACCGGTCCGTGGTCGGCAAGTCGTTCGGCGAGGTGGGGCGCCTGCGCGGCGGGCTGCACCCGGTGGACGCCTTCCTCGATCTGGTGCTCGAACACGGTCGGGCGCTGCGGTGGCGCACCACCATCTCCAACCATCGGCCCGAGGTGCTCAAGAAGCTGGCCCGTGATCCCGGTATCCAGATGGGGTTCTCGGACGCCGGTGCGCATCTGCGCAACATGGCGTTCTACAACATGGGCCTGCGCCTGCTGCGTCACGTGCGGGACGCCGAACTCGCCGGCACGCCGTTCATGACCATCGAGCAGGCCGTGCACCGGCTCACCGGGGAGCTGGGCGACTGGTATCGCATCGATGCGGGCCACCTCCGCCTCGGCGACCGCGCCGACGTCGTCGTCCTGGATCCGCGCCGGCTCGACGCCGTCCTCGACCGTTATGCCGAGGAACCGGTGGCCCAGTACGGCGGTCTGTCGCGCATGGTCAACCGCAATGACGACACCGTGAATGCCGTGCTTGTGGGCGGGCGGCCGGTGTATCTCGACGGCGCGCTGACGCCGGTGGTCGGATCCGAGCGCACCGGCAGGTTCCTGCGTGCCGCGCACAAGGCGCCGGCGCCGGCGAGACGGCAAGAGACGGGGACAGCGGCAAACGGGAAAGAGGCTCTGGCACATGTCGGTTGAGCAGATGGGCGAGGTGACTGACATCGAGACGACCGTCTCGTCGATGTGGGCGGCGCTGTCGGCGCGCGACTGGGACGGTGTGAAGCGCCAGCTTGCTCCGCACTGCATCTATCTCGACATGCCGGTCGGTCCTGCAGCAGCCGCGCGAGGTCCGGACGACATCGTCAAGCGCCTCAAGATCGGGCTCGAGCCGCTGGCGTCGTACGCGAACTTCCCCGGCCTGATGGTCAGCAACGGGGTGGATCTGATGTACGAGCATCACGAGGAATGGCACTGGGCCACCGGCGAATCAGCGGTTCTGCAGTTCGTCACGGTGCACCGGGTCGAGGACGGTCTGATCACGCTGTGGAAGGACTACTGGGACATGGGGGCGCTGGCCAACCATGCGCCGGCCAGTTGGCTGGCCGATTTCGCGAACGCCGACATGTCCTGGGTGTTCGACGCGACCGGACTGGTGTGAGGAGCAACCGATGCTGGACCTGAAGATCACCGGCGGCACCGTCGTCGACGGCACCGGCGCCGAGCGTTACCGGGCCGACATCGGCGTCAAGGACGGCCACATCGTCGAGGTGCGCCGTCGCAGCGGCAATGACGGGGCGTCCGACGGCCTGCAGGCCGACGCAGCGCACGAGATCGACGCGACGGGGCGCATCGTCGCCCCCGGTTTCGTCGACGTCCACACCCACTACGACGGTCAGGTCAGCTGGGACGACACGCTGGAACCTTCCAGCCTGCACGGCGTCACGACGGTGGTCAGCGGTAACTGCGGGGTGGGATTCGCCCCGGTGCGGCCCGGGAGGGAGCAGTGGCTGATCGAACTGATGGAGGGTGTGGAGGACATCCCCGGCTCAGCGCTGGCCGAAGGCATCACCTGGCAGTGGGAGAGCTTCCCCGAATATCTCGATGCCGTCGAGAAGCGCTCGCTGGCAGTGGATTACGGCACCCAGATCGCCCACGGAGCAGTGCGCGGCTATGCGATGGGCGAACGCGGCGCCCGCAACGAGGAGGCCACGCCCGACGACATCGCCGCCATGGCGCGCATCGTGCAGGAAGCAGTGGAGGCGGGCGCGCTGGGCTTCTCCACGTCGCGCACCGAGGCCCATCGTGCGATCGACGGTGAACCCGTGCCCGGAACCTATGCCGCCGAAGCGGAATTGTTCGGCCTCGGTCGGGCGATGGCGGCCGGTGGCCGCGCGGTGTTCGAGGTGTCACCCCAGGGCACCGCGGGTGAAAGCCCCGCGGAGGCCACGATGCGCGAGATGGACTGGATGACCCAGCTCGGCGCGGAGATCGAACGACCGGTCACGTTCACGATGATCCAGACCGGCGGAGCCCCCGATCTCTGGCGCCGACAGCTCGAACGCGCGGGCAAGGCGCTGGAGAACGGCGTCGAGTTGTACGCCCAGTTCGCCGCCCGCCCGTTCGGGATGCTGTTCGGCTTTCCCGGTTATCACGCCTTCACCCACCGCCCCACCTACCGCCGGCTCAAGGCAGAGCTCGGCCACGAGGAACTCGCCGCGCGGCTGGCCGACCCGGGTGTGCGCGAGACGATCCTGGCCGAGGCGGATCTACCGCCACAGCCGGTGCCGCTGTTCGACGGTCTCTACGCGCTGATCCAACACAGCGCCGACCGGATCTTCGCGATCGGCGACCCGCCCGACTACGAACCGACGCCGGATCAGACGGTGGCCGCGATCGCGCAGGCGCGTGGTCAGGATCCGCTTGCCGCGATGTATGACCTGATGCTCGAGTCGGACGGCACCGCGATGCTCATGCTGCCGTTCTTCAACTACGCCGACGGCAACCACGACGCCATCCACGAGATGATGACCCATCCCGCCGCGGTGTCCGGGCTGTCCGACGGCGGGGCGCACTGCGGCTTGATCTGCGACGCGTCCTACCCGACCTTCCTGTTGACGCACTGGGCCCGCGACCGCCACCGCGGACCACGGTTCTCGCTGGAATACGTGGTGCGCAAGCAGACCCTGGACACAGCAACGCTCTACGGGCTCTCCGACCGTGGTGTGCTGGCGGTGGGCAAGAAGGCCGACATCAATGTCATCGACATGCAGGCGCTGCAGTTGGACGTGCCGCGCATGGCCTACGACCTGCCCGCGGGCGGGCGGCGACTGGTCCAGGGCGCCCGCGGTTACGACGCGACCGTGGTGAGCGGGGTGATCACCCGGCGTCACGGTGTGGACACCGGGGCGCGGCCGGGCCGGCTGCTCCGCGGGGTGCGTTAAGAAAGCTGCTGCGGCCGTGCACGAGCTGTCAAGGTGTGGCTGTCTGATCCATTAGGCGCGGCCGCGCTGTCGAACTCGGTCACCACAGCCGCGCGCAGTTCCTCCCGTGAGCGCAAACCGAGCTTCTGATAGACGTGGCGCAGGTGGTACTCCACGGTTTTCGGGCTCAGGAACAACGCCGCAGCTGCCTCTTTGGTGGTGGCTCCGGCGCCGAGCGCCTGCGCGATCCGGGCCTCCTGAGAAGTGAGCACCGAGAAGGGACTCTCGCCGGTGCGGCGAGCCCGTGACCCAGTGGCGTCGAGTTCCGTCGCGGCTTGTTCGGCCCACGGGCGAGCGCCGAGCCGCTCGAATGCGTCGAGGGCGCTCTGCAGCTCTGGCCGTGCTGCGACGCGCTTCTTGTCGCGGCGAAGTGCAGAACCGAACGACAGCCGGGTGCGGGCTTCCTCGAACATGTCCGGACTGTCCGAGTGCAGTTCGATCGCTGTCTCGAAGTGCGCCCAGCGTTCGTCGGAGTTCGCGGAGCACATGGCCACTGCGCGATGGGCGCGTGCCAGTGCCCACGGCTGGCCCTTGACTATGGCGCGGTGAAAGTACTCCTCGGCAACTGCTTTCGCCTGGACAACCTCGCCTCGACGCTGCAGGGCCTCGGCGAGTTCCGGTCCGGGTGCCAGGTCGACATCGCCAAGGCCAGTGCCGCCCAAGAGCACCTCCAAGTCCCGAAAGTGCGCCACAGCCCCGTCGGCGTCGCCGAGAACCAGGGCGAGGTCGCCGAGTGCGAACTCAGACCACAGCTGCGCCAGCGTGATGTCGTGTGACCGGCCAAGCCGTTGCGCCTCAGCCAGGGTGTCTCGGCTCTGCTCGGCGGCGCCCATTCTGGCCTGCAACCAGCCCAGGCCGGCCAACGAAACTGCAAGGTCCGTGGATTGCCCGGTTTCTCGTGCCAGCGAGATGCTTTCGTCGTACTCCGTGACCGCCGCATGCCATCGGTGGGTCGTCGCGTCGTCACGTGCGGTGTGAAACAAGAGGTTGGGCAGCGCGCCAAGCGCGGTGTGGGCTCGGCGGTCCCGCACCACGCCCTCGGCGAGGTCACGTCCCGCCGTCGACTCGCGCAAGAACAGTGTGCCGATGATCGCCCAATCCGGGCGCCGGGGATCATCCAATACCGACGGTCGTGCGCTGAGCGCCGCCACCGCTTCCCGAATCCATCGCACGCCGTCCGCGCCGGCGAGCACCCGGGCGATGCCGATCGCCATCTGGGCCCGAAGGCGCGCCGCTGGACCGCAGTCGTGAACCAGGCGCTCCAGTCGATCTGCGGCGGCCAGCCCGGCGGCGGTATCGCACAGGTAAAAGCATGCTGTCACGGCGTCGGCCAAACACAGCGTGGCGGTGTCGGGGTCGACATCCTCCACTCGAGATGCGGCCGCCACGAGCCGACCGTGGGCATCGCGAAGTGATCCGGCGCGCAGCGCGATGTTTCCGCGTATTCCGTCGATTCTTGCGAGCTCGACGGGGTCGCAGACCACCTCCTCAGCCCGCTGTAGGAGAGCCGTGGCCTGCGCCGCGCGACCGGCGAGCCACGCCGACTCCCCGGCGGCCGTCAACCGCGCGCCCTGCACCGGGTAGTCGATCGTCAGCTCAGCGCTTCGGGTGAACGCGGCCGTGGCAACGCGGTACGCACCACGGGCTTTCGCGCTCTGCGCGACAACGGACAGAGCAGATGCCACGGCGTCGTCAGGTCCGACGCACGCCTCACTGAGATGCCACGCCTTACGCTCCGACATGGCAGATGGAAGCGCCGAAGCGACGGCACGGTGAACCCGACGGCGGGTGTCGGCATCTGCCTCGGCATAAATTGCCGACCGAACGAGCGGGTGGCGAAACTCGGCACGCCCGGCTCGGATTTCGAGCAGCCCGGCCTCTTCTCCCGTCGCGAGTAGTCCGACATCGGTGCCGATGGTCTGCGCCGCCCGGGCGGTCACCGTCAGCTCGCCATCGGCGACAGCCGCGATCAGCAGAGCGGTGCGCGCCGACCCGGGCAGGGCGGCGATCCGGCGCCCGAACGCCCGCGCAACTGTCTGGGTGACCGGCGGCGGCAGTTCCGGTCCCGCCCGGTCGAGCTGTTCGGGGTCACGGGAGAGCTCGACGAGGGCCAACGGGTTGCCCGCGGTGAACGCGTACAGCTCGTCAGTCATTCGCGTCGTCGATGCCATGGCGACCAGCTCGGCGGCCGCTGCCGGATCCAGGCCGCGCAGCTCCAATGCCGGCAGGCCCGGGTCGGTGAATGCCACGTCGCGCTCTGGGCGCAGGCAGACCACCAGGGCGATCGGATCGGCCAGCAACCGCCGCGCCACGAAGTGCAGGGTCTCGACCGACGGCGGATCGAGCAGGTGTGCGTCGTCGACGAGTATGAGTAGCGGAGCCTGTTCGGCGTAGCGGCTCAGCAGGCTCAGTGTCGCTGCCGCCACGGCGAACCTCTCCGGAGGCGGGCCGTTACGCAGCATCAGCGCGACGGACAGTGCGTCGGATTGTGGCCCGGGAATGTCGTCGACGAGGTGCAGCGCCGGGTGCAGAAGTTGGTGTAGACCGGAGAAGCCGAGTGTCGACTCCCCTTCGCTGCCGGAGGTGCGTAGCACCGTCATATCTCCGGCATGGGCGGCGGTGTCGTCCAGCAGGGTGGTCTTGCCGATCCCTGCTTCACCGCACAACACCAAGACGCCGCTTTGCCCCAGTCGGGCAGCGGCCAGCAGCTTGGCGATGCGTCGCTGCTCGGGTCCCCGGCCGACCAGCATGTGCAGATCATACGGAGACAACGACTAGGTGGGGCACTGGATTCGGGATGCCCCACCCCGGTGTCACCGTGGTGGCAGCCAAGAAAGGACACCACGATGAACATGACCGCCACGGCGTCTCCCATTTCGGGTCCGCCCGTCGATCCCGACCGCCTCACCGCCTTCGTGTCCCGTGCCGTCGAAGAAGCCGGTGCCGCGTTGAACTGCGCGCTCGTCGTGATGGGCGACCGACTGGGCTTCTACCGAGATCTGGCCGCGCACGGGCCGAGTACACCGGCCGAGCTGGCCGAGCGCACCGGAACCGCCGAACACTACGCCCGGGAGTGGCTCAACGCCCAGGCCGCTGGATCGTTCGTCAGCTACGACGCGTCGACCGGCCGCTACCTGCTGAGGCCGGAGGAGGCGGTAGCACTCACCGACGAAGCCAGCCCCGCCTTCGTGGGGGGCCTCTTCCAGATCGTGTACGGAACGATCCGCGACGCGCAGCGTGTCATCGACGCCGCGCAGGCGGGTGATGGAGTGGGCTGGGGTGAGCACAACGCCGATGTCCACGTCGGCTGCGAGCGGTTCTTTGCCCCGAGCTACGCCGCTCACCTCGTCGGCGAGTGGATTCCCGCGCTGACTTCGGTGCCCGGCAAGCTTGCTGCCGGCGCCACCGTCGCCGACATCGGCTGCGGGCACGCTGCATCGACGATCCTCATGGCACAGGCGTTTCCGAGGTCGACGTTCCTCGGTGCGGACGCCCACGGCGAGTCCGTCGAGATCGCCCGCCGGCGTGTCGAGCGTGCGGGGCTCGCCCCGCAGATCACCCTCGAACTGGCGGCGGCCGATGCGTTCACCGGTGGTCCGTACGACCTGGTCACGACGTTCGACTCGCTGCACGACATGGGTGACCCGATCGGCGCCGCACGCCACGTTCGCGAGGTAATCGCCGACGACGGCACGTGGATGATCGTCGAGCCGGCCGCCGGCGACCGGGTCGAACACAACCTCACCCCGGTCGGGCGGGCTTACTACGGCTTCTCCACTCTGCTGTGCACCCCCTCGTCACTGGCCCAGCCGGTCGGACTCGCCCTGGGCACCCAAGCAGGGCCCGCGCGTATTCGCGACGTGGTGACCGCCGCGGGCTTCACCCGATTCCGGTTGGTCGCGCACACCCCTTTCAACAACGTCTTCGAGGTTCGGCCCTAGCAGCACGTCTGGCTGCACCAATCATGAGGGAGTCAACCAGTGAGAACAAACCAGTCACATACGCCAAGGCGGTGCACACACCTGTCGGCCACCATGGTCGGCACGGTCGCGCTGGCAGCGGCAGTGGGCACGCTCGCAGCGCCCGCGGTCTCGCACGCGGAAAAGGTCTGGGACATCGGTGCGTACGACTCATGTATGCACGCGGCAGAAAGCAGATACGTCAACGGTCAGACAGATAGTGACGGGTTCACGGACGAGAGAAACTTCTGCTGCATCATGTCCGGCGGCGAATTGAATGGTTCCGGCATGACGGCGAAGTGCGAAGCACCACCTGCGACCGCGCAGAGCGCACCACAGGCACCCTGGGAGGCCGGGCGGGCACCTCGGCCCGAAACGGCAACGCCGGGTCAAGTCGCACCACCTCCGCCCGCCCCCGAGACACCTGTCGTCGGGACCTACAACCCCGACCTCCAATGGCTGGACCCACAGCCCTGAGTCACCTGCCCGAGGCAGTCGATCAGGCCATGGAGAGCCGACCAAAGGCAGAAGATAAGTCCATGGCGGATACAAGCCGGGCCGACACCAGCCGCCGCGCACGACCTCCGGACTTGTCGGGCGAGGTGGTGCGCGGCGGCGTGTCGATCCACTACGACGTGTACGGCGACGGCCCCACCACCGTGGTGTTGCTGCCCGCCTGGTCGATCGTTGACTCACGGATGTGGAAGGCGCAGGTTCCGTTCCTCGCTCGCCACTATCGGGTGGTGACCTTCGACGGGCGGGGCTCCGGCCGATCCGACCGACCACCGGAGGCGGCCGACTATCAGGACCGCGAATACGTCGCCGACGCGGTCGCGGTACTGGACGCCACCGGGACCCAGCAGTGTGTTCTGGTCGGATTCTCCCGCGGTGCCGAATGGGCAGTGCGCCTGACCGCCGCCGAGCCGGACCGTGTCCGGGGCATCTTCGCCATCGCCCCGTCCTGCGCGCTGCCCGCCGCGGACTTCGCCGGGCAGCGCGCGCTGTGGCAGCGTCGATCCGAAAACCCGCAGGGGTGGCGAAAGTACTCGGCGCATCACTGGCGCAGCGGAGGCCTGGCCGATTTCCGTGAGTTCTTCTTCGCGCAGATGTTCCCGGAACCGCACTCGAGCAAGCAGATCGAGGACATGCTGGCATGGTCGGCGGAGATCGACGCCCAGACGTTGTGCCACACCACCGCCGCCCGGCTCGATCCCGGACCCTTGGCCGCCGAACCCTTCAGCGAGGCAGCCGAATCGGTTCGCTGTCCGGTGCACGTTGTGCACGGGACAGCCGATACGGTCAGTGGCCACGCCGTCGGTGAGCAACTGGCGGAGCTGACCGGTGGATCGATCACCCTTGTCGAAGGAGCGGGCCACGGCGTGATCACACGTGACCCGGTTCGGGTCAACACACTGCTGCGCGGATTCATCGACTCTGTCACTCCGTCATCTCCGCGTCGCGCGAACTGGACGCGGGCCGCCAGGCGGCCTCGACGAGTGCTGTATCTGTCGTCGCCGATCGGGCTGGGCCATGCCCGCCGCGACTTGGCGATCGCCAATGAATTGCGCCGCAATGTTCCTGAGATCGACCTAATGTGGTTGGCCCAGAGCCCCGTGACCAAGGTCCTGGCCGCTGCTGGCGAGAGGTTGCACCCGGCGTCACGACATCTCCTCGGCGAATCCGCACATATCGAAAGTGAAGCAGGCGAACACGATCTCCATGCGTTCGAAGCGATCCGCCGCATGGACACGATTCTGATCGCCAACTTCATGGTTTTTGCCGAGATGGTCGCCGACTACCTGCCGGATCTGGTGATCGCCGATGAGGCTTGGGAAGTCGACTATTTCCTCCACGAGAACCCCGAACTCAAGCGGTTCCAGTTCGCATGGCTCACAGACTTCGTCGGCTGGTTACCGATGCCTGACGGCGACCGTCGAGAGCGCGCCCTGACCGCCGATTACAACGCCGAGATGATCGAACAGCGCGCCCGGTTTCCATGGGTACGTGACCGGTCGATCTTCGTCGGTGAACCTCACGACATCGTGCCGCACGACTTCGGTGCCGGGCTGCCGGGTATCCGCGAGTGGACGGAAAACAACTTCGAGTTCAGCGGGTACGTCATGGGTAGCCCGCCACCGGACGGTGCTGAGCGCGCGGCGCTGCGAGGAAGACTCGGCGTCGGACCCGACGACCGGTTGTGCGTCGTCACCGTCGGTGGAACGGGCGTCGGCAATTCCCTGCTGGGTCGGGTCGTCCACGCGGTACCGATCATCCGGCGGATGGTGCCGGAACTGGGCTTCGTCGTGGTCACCGGTCCCCGCATCGATCCGGCGTCGGTGCCGCGGGTCCCTGGGGTCACAGTCTGTGGATATGTCGACGACCTGGCCGACTATCTCGCGGCCTGTGACATCGCGGTGGTGCAGGGCGGCTTGACCACATGCATGGAGTTGACCGCGGCGGGCACCCCATTCGTCTACGTGCCGCTGGATCACCACTTCGAACAGAACTTTCACGTCAGTCACCGGCTGGACCGCTACGCGGCCGGACGCCGAATGTGCTAC
This sequence comes from Mycobacterium sp. G7A2, assembly GCF_041902445.1. NCBI lineage: Bacteria > Bacillati > Actinomycetota > Actinomycetes > Mycobacteriales > Mycobacteriaceae > Mycobacterium > Mycobacterium sp. G7A2. The sequence continues at coordinate 2,986,606 of NZ_CP169251.1, forward strand.
GCCGAGGCCGCAGATCCGCACCTGCTCGCCCAGATCATCGTCGAGGAGATGTCCGCCGACAGGCCGTATCGGCCGGTCGAGACCGACGGCGCCCAGCGTGCTGCCCAGTTGCTGACTGAATTGCTCTGATCGCAGGGTTTCCTGGCGGCGCCCCGGTGAATGAAACACCTCACCAACGAAACACTAGGTGGAGCCATGGATTCGAATGAGAGGTCGGCGGTGACAGGCTGATCCTGTGCCGACGGGGCACACGGAGAACCAGAGGAACGGCCATGGCCACATTCACATCCTTGTCACGAAACACACTGGCTGCGGCGATGGCCGCGGCGATCGCCGGCCCGGCGCTGGTCGGGATGACCGCCAGCACCGCGAACGCGAAGCCGAGAGAGGTCAACTGCCTGGCGGTCGCCGAGGTGATCGAAGATTCCTACAACATGGCGGAGTTCGCACGCGAACAAGGCGATGTGCGGGGCTAAGCAGACTATCTGGGCATCTACATCAGGGCCTCGAACAACTACGACCGATACTGCCTGGGATGAAGTTCAGAGCTGAGCTCGTCGCGCTGATCCCGCCGGGCCTTACCCGTCCACCCACCGGCACCGCCGCGCACTGACGGCCGTTGTTTGAGCCGCGGCTACTCGAGCTGATAAATCCGCCGGGCGTTTTCGTGGGCGATCAGGTCGACCACGCGGCGCGCGTCGGTGACGCTCCACTCCCCTGCGTCGATGAAGCGCTGCAACGCGAGTGTCATGCCGCTACGCCACAGCCGGGCGCCGAGATAGTGCAGTTCGGCCGGCCCGTAGCCGTCCGAGGAGTAGAGGATCTTGCGGAACGGGGCCATCTCGAGCAGCCGCTCGATGAACGCCGGCGATCGGGCGCCCAGGTAGTTGATCGCCAGACCCCCGTCGAGGTAGACGTTGTTGAACGCCTGCGCCAGGTAGCCGGCTTCGCGCTCGTAGGGGTAACAGTGCAGCAGCATCACCGGGGTCGGACCGCTTCCCCGCAGGAAGTCCAGCAGATGAATCGGATTGGCCGCGTGCAGGTCCGCGTCGCGATCGCCGAAGCCGACATGCAGTTGCAGCGGCTTCCCGAGCCGCAATGCGCGGTGCAGTCCGAACCGCAGCAGCACCCGGTCGGTGAGGCGAACACCTCCGGCGTCGCGCCAGCGTGCGGCCGCCTCGGCGACCTCCCGGGGCGCGGGGTCGGACAGATCGCCGACGAATCCGCCCCGGTAGGCCAGCACCGACTTGGTGCCCACCGCGGTGCGGGAGCGGTCGGAAAGGATCTCGTCGAACGCCGCCGCGTAATCCCCCGCTCGTGCCGCGGCCTCCTCGGCGATCGATTCCAGGCGGACCACTTCGTGGACCCCGCCGACCGCCAATCCGGACAGCTCGCCGAGCGACGCCACGCCGGGGGTGCCGGTGTCGACGAGCCAGTCGCAGACACCGGCGGCCGAGAGGAAATGGTAGGCGAGCTCGGCCTCGGGCACTGAGGTGCGCCGATCCCAGTAGTGGTCGGCCTCGGCGTGGCGAACCAGGCCGAGCGCCGTGGCGCAGTGCGCCCGGACCGCGAAACCCAGCTGTGTGTCGAAGCCCGAGTCGAAATCAGCCAGCGGTTCGGTGTTCGCCTCGTTGAGCGCGTTCTCGAACGTGGTGCGGTCCCGCGGCTGCAGCCAGCATCCGTGGACGTGGTGGTCGATCAGATGCACTGCGCCGAGGTGCTCGTGCAGCGCCGACATTCACACGCTCCAGGCCAGCCGGAACTTGTCGGCCAGTTCCTCGGTGCTCAGGTCGGCGAAATTGTCGCGTTCGTATCGGCGTACCGCGACGACGGCGTCGACCACCGGGTCACCCAGGATGCCTCGGATCATGGCGGAGCCGTTCAATGCGTCGAGGATCTCGGACTGGTCGGTGCTCAGCAGCCGCAAGTCCGCCTCGGCCCGTTCGGAATCGGACAACGAGGCCGGGTCGACCGCGATCTCGCCCGGGGCGGTGAGGCCCTGCTCGATGCCGTTGAGCGCCAGCCCCAGGATCGCCGCGGACGCGAGGTAGGGGTTCGCGGAGGGATCGACGACCTTGACCTCGACGTTGGCGCCGTAGGGGTTGGCCGAACCGCCGGGCAGGAAACGCACGGCGGCTTCACGGTTCTCGGTGCCCCAGCACAGCGTGGCACCTGACCAACTGCCAGGCTGCATGCGCAGCCCGGACAGGATCGAGCCGCACAACACGCCCTGGGCCTCGGCAAGCCCGGCGAGCACACCGGCGATCGCCGACGACCCCTCCTCGGTCAAGCCGCCAGGGAGCCCGCCCCCGGAGAACACCGGTGTGTCGCCGCGCTTCAGCGAAAAATGCTGGTGTGCACCAGAACCCACGCTACCGGCGAACGGGACGGGAGAAAGGCTCGCGCGCATGCCGTACGACCTGGCCACCCGGCCGATGATGATGCGCATCAGCGTCAGCTGGTCGGCGGCGGCCACCGGCGCCAACGGGGCCAACGAGATCTCGAACTGGTTGGCTCCGTACTCGGGGTGGAACTGCTCGATCGCCACCCCTGAACTCGTCGCCGCGGCCGTCACGTCTCGGACGAATCCCTCGTATTCGAGCACGCCCGCCAGCCCGTACTGTGCCCACAGGTGCTGGGGCAGGCGTGCACCGTCAGGGCCGACCAGCACGAACTCGATCTCGTGGCCCACCGCTGCGCTGTATCCGGCGTCGTCGAGGCGTTTCGTGACGGCGGCCAGCGCGCCCCGGGTGCAGTACGGATCGGGCACGCCGTTCTGGTCGAAGAACGAGCCTGGCGCCCAGGCGAATCCGTTACCCAGGATGCGCAGCGCCCCCAGATCGATGCGGATGCGCTGGTCGCCGACCACGCCGGTGGACTCGCTGAACACGATGCCCGCCTGGTCGATCGCGAAGACATGCCAGACCGGACTGGCGCCCAGACCCGGATCGGCGAACGAGCTCATTCGGCGCAACGGCACGGTCTTGGCGTGGATGAGGCCCGCCGGATTGACGACGGTCCCGATGAGGGTCGCCACTCCATCGGACTCGAGTTGTGCGATAGCCGCGGCGGCGAGCGGTTTGGCTGCCATGTCAGCCATTCATACCAGTAGCCGGGTGCGCGGGTCGGCCGAACTCTACAGCGTGATCTTGCAGGCCTGCCCGATGTCGAGGGTGCGCAACACCCGACCCATGCCCACCCACATCGCACAGGAGATCGCCAGGTCGGTGATCAGCGCGTCGTCGAAATGTTCGGCGGCACGCCGCCAGAAGTCGTCATCATCCCGAAGGCCGGTGTGATCGGTGGCGAAGCGGTGTGCGAACTCCATCGCGATGCGCTCGGCGTCGCTGTACCCGGGCCACGTCCGCCACTCAGCCGCATGCTCGTAGAGATCTTCGTCAACACCGGCAGCGTCACCGGCGCCGTCGCGGGTGTTCTGGCACACCACGCACTCGTTGGCGTGGGCGATCACGATGCGGGCCGCTTCCCGCACCCGCAGCGGCAGCCTGCCTTTGGTGTAGACGGCGTGGCTGAAGTTCGCCATCGCGGCACCGAGGTCGGGAGACGTGACCGCGAAGCCTGTCACGTCGTCGTCGGGGAAGTCTCCGATTCGGCTCATGGCCGCATCGTACGCCGCCTCACCGCGCGGGCGTGGCGGTCTCGGGCACCGCACCCCGGTCATCCCACTCGCGCTGCACCAGCAATCGCGCCGCGATCCTCTCCAGCGCCGCCTCGACCTCGGAATGGTCGGGGCGTCCCTCGAAAAGTGGCGACGACGCGAGCTTCTCGACGATTCGGCCCACCAGCGCGCCGGTTGCCGCGGCGACCTGACCGGCTCCGGCCTGGGTGAGCCACATGCGGTCGCCGGTGCGCAACGCGTAGCCGGAGTCGACCAGGCGCGTGAACGTCGGTTCGAGTACTTCGGCGGGCACTTTGAGCCGGTCGGCGATCGCCGACAGGGTGGCCGAACCGAAAACCTGACTGTGCCGGTAGATCTGGATAAGGCCCCACAGCAGGGCGAGGTCGGACACACAGCCGTGCCGGCCGGCGATGCTGCGCAGCCGGATGTCGGGTGAATGGCGCACCAGTCGGCCCACCGCGGTCTCCAGAATCTCCTCCGGGGTCTCCATCTGAGGCATGCCGAAGCCCTCCCCGAGGTCGACACCCGCCGCCGGGTCGAGGTCGCGCAGGGGCACCTCCTTGAGGGTCAGTGCGACCAGGAATCCGATCACGGCCACCGGCGCTGCGCACAGGAACACCAGGCCGAGCGAGTCGGCGTAGGCGTCGACGATCGGCGCGGCGACGTCGCCGGGCAGACGTTGAAGGGCCTGTGGGGACTGTGCCGCCTCGGCGGGGGCGCCACTGACGGCCAGCGCGGTGGCGATGCGGCTTTCGAGGAAGTTGGCGAACAGCGACCCGAAGATGGCCGCACCGAACGAACTTCCGATGGTGCGGAAGAACGTCACGCCCGACGTCGCGACGCCGAGGTCGGCGAAGTTGGCGGTGCTCTGCACGATCAGCACCAGTACCTGCATGCACAGCCCGATCCCGGCTCCGAGCACGAACAGGTAGACGCTCTGCTGGAGCACCGGGGTGCCGGCGTCCATCTGCGACAGCAGCACGAATCCCACCGCCATGACCGCGGTGCCGACGACGGGGAACACCTTGTAGCGGCCAGTGCGGCTGACCAACATGCCGCTGCCCATGGAGGTCAGCAACAACCCGCCCACCATCGGCAACGTGCGCAGGCCGGACTCGGTGGCCGAGACGCCGTCGACGAACTGCATGAACGTCGGCAGGAAGGTCAGCGCGCCCAGCATCGCGAAACCGACGATGAAGGCGAGCACGCAGCACACGGTGAACACGGGGCTGGCGAACAACCGGATGGGCAGGACGGGTTCGTCGGCGCGCAACTCGACCCAGACGAACAACGCCAGCATCACCGCCGAGCCGACGAACAGACCGATGATCATCGGCGACGACCACGCGTAGGTGCTGCCGCCCCAACTGGTTGCCAGCGTCAGCCCGGACGCGCCGAGACCGATGGTCGCGATGCCGGCGTAGTCGATGGCCGGCCGGGTCCGCTGGCCCAGCGCCGGGATCGCCACGGTGGCCACGGCGAGCACGACCAGGGCGACGGGGATGTTGATCCAGAACGCCCAGCGCCAGCTGAGGTGATCGGTGAAGTACCCGCCCAGGAGGGGGCCGATCACCGTCGTCACGCCGAACACCGCGCCCAGCGCGCCCTGATACCTGCCTCGATCGCGCAGCGGGATCACCTCGCCGATCAGCGCCATCGCAGTCACCATGATCGCGCCGCCACCGATGCCCTGCAGCGCCCGGGAGGCGACCAGCATCGTCATCGAGGACGAGATGCCGCACAGCACCGAGCCGCCCAGGAAGAACAGCACCGCGACGGTGAAGACGGCCTTGCGTCCGAACAGGTCCCCCAGCTTGCCGACGACGGCCGTGACGATGGTCGAAGCGAGCAGGTAGCTGGTCACCACCCAGGCCTGGTGTCCGGCGCCGCCGAGATCGGCCACCACCGTGGGCAGTGCGGTGGCCACGATGGTCTGATCCAGTGCCGCCAGCAGCATGCCGAGCAGCACAGCGACGAAGATCAGATTGTGCCGCTGCGCGCCGACCTGGGCGGGTTCGGCGTGTTCGGGCTGATCGGCGCTGGTCGCGGGGCTGCCTGTCATACCTGCCTTTCCGGGCGCGAAGAACTCTCCACCTACATCGTTAGATGTCCTATGGAAGTTACCGCGCCAGGCGGGGATAGCCGCCGGGGCCCGCGGCAAACCGCTACTGCGGCGGGCGGGACACGCACTGGGCCATGTAGAGCTCCTCGCCCATCTTGCCCATCAGCTCGAGCTGCGTTTCGAGGTAGTCGATGTGCAGTTCCTCGTCGGCGAGGATCTTTTCGAACAGGTTCGCCGAGGTGGCGTCGCCCTTTTCGCGGCACATCAGGATGCCTGGCTTGAGCCGCCCGACGACCTCGTACTCGATCGCCAGATCGGCCTCGAACTGCTCGCGCAACGTCTGCCCCACGCGCAGCGAGAACAGTCGCTGATAGTTGGGCAGACCGTCGAGAATGAGGATTCGGTCCGTGATCTCCTCGGCGTGAACCATTTCCTCGAACGATTCTTTGCGCGTGTGCGCAGCCAATTCAGTGAAACCCCAGTTGTCCTGCATCTTGGAATGGAGGAAGTACTGGTTGATCGCCGTCAGTTCGCTCGTCAATTGCTCGTTGAGCAATTTCAGAACCTCGGGATCGCCTTGCATGGCTGCTCCTAAACACGTTGTCGATGTCGGCGTGCGCTATCTGCACGGTGGTGCGCGAGCGTCTCCAATCTAGTGCACGCGCGGCATCCGGCGCGCACCATTACCGCTGTGTGAGGCATGTTTTCGGGTCGGTGACCGTGATATCGGCCAAGACCTCCTGTGCAACACGGCAGGAGTCTGGACTGCCTAGGCTAAGTAAGGTTAGACTCGGCTAACTGCTGAGGGCGGCGAAGAAAGGTAAGGGTCACCAATGGACGAGTATGATCTGCACTCGTTCATTCTCGCCTGCGACTTTCGCGTCGACGACCTCGAGTTCATGTGGGAATGGTTGGAAAAACACCGGAATGGTCTTTCCACTATCGGGGCGCATCACGTCGTGGTCTACGAATCCATTTGGGAACCGCGGCGGGTTCTGGTCACCATCGGAATTCGGCAGGCCCGCTCGATCAGGGAAGTGCTGCGCTCGCCGGCGATTTTCGAATGGTTCGATATTTCCGGTGCTGATGACATTCCCCCGATTTTCGGCGGCGAGGTCGTCGAGAAGATCGACCTGTACGGGACCGGATCCGAGCGTCATGTCGGTCGCGTCGTCGTGGGCGTGATGTCGTCGGTTGACGACGTGTCGGAACTGATGGTCAAGATCCACGACGGTCTCGAGCGCTTCAAGCGAGGCGGCGTGCGCAAGATCTGGGTGTACCGGGCACTCGATGACGGCCAGGAAGTCCTGATCCTGCAGGAGATCGACAACGAGGTCAGCGCACGTCAGTGGATCGAACACCCCGACGCGGCTGCCGAGTGGATGAGCAACGCCGGCATGGGCGCCTATCCGACGCGGTTCGTCGGCCGGTTCGCCCATCTGATGAGCGTCGGCGGGCAGGAGTAGCCGTGTTCGTCTGCCTGTGCACCGGAACCACGAGTCACGCGGTGAGCGAAGTGGTGGCCAATGGCGCACGCACCTCGAAGGAGATCGCCGAGGCCTGCGGCGCCGGCGGTGACTGTGGCCGCTGCCGCCGTACGTTGCGGTCGATCATCGAAGCCCATTTCGCCGACTGCGCGCCCAACCGGGTCAGTCGCTAGGACTTGCCCCTGCCGGTGAAGTCCGCCAGGGCCGCCGCGTTGGCCGCACCCCCGAGGAGCATTTCGAACTGCGCGTTCTCCCGTGCGGTAGCGGCCTCGATGCCGTCCCGGAACGGCTCGGTGAGCGTGCGCTTCACCGCGACAAGACTGGGAATCGATTGTGCAGCAATGATTTCAGCATGCTTTCTGGCCTCGGTTAGCAGCTCGTCGGGCTCACAGACCTTCCACGCGATGCCCATGCGCAGCGCCTCGGAGGCGTCCACCCACTGCGACGACAGCAGCATCCACGCCGCGTTCTGGCGGCCGATCAACTGCGGCAGCAGATACGACGAAGCCGCCTCCGGCGCGACCCCCAGGCTGGTGAACGGGCACTTCAGCCGTGCTGTGGAGGACATGAACACCAGGTCCGCGTACCCGAGAACGGTGGTGCCGATGCCCACCCCGACCCCGTTGACCGCGCACACCAGCGGCTTGGTCAGGTCGGTCAGTGCACTGATCATCGTCGTGAAGTGGCTGCCCTGGTCGCTCATCTGCGGGTCGGTGATCCGCGCCTGCATCTCTTTGAGATCGTTGCCCGCGCTGAACGCTCGACCCGCGCCGGTCAGCAGGACCACTGCGACGTCGGGATCTGCGTCGGCCTCCCGCAGCGCGGTGGCGGTGGCGAGGTAGAGCTCCTCGTTGAACGCGTTGAGGGCCTCGGGCCGGTCCAGCACCAGAGTGCGGACCCGGTTGTCGTCGCTGATCTGCAGAGTCACCGCTGCAGCGTATCGGCTGGCGCGAACGGATCGCGCAGCACGTATCGACTTGTCGGGACGGTGTCGATGTCGCGATTGGCCCCGAATGCAGAGGTGCTGGCCACCATTCGCGCCATGCGGTCGCTGAGCTCGGCGTCGTCGGCCGCGCCGAAGAAGGCGTGCAGGTCGGTCGTCGCGGCAAGGGGGAACAGCTCTTCGACGATGGCGGCGAGGACCGGCGCGTCGTCGGCCAGCGCGCGGACCACCGTGTTCTGGACGTAGCCGAAAGTGGCCTGGGTGTCGATGGCGACCTGGGTGTGGTCGTGCTGCCAGCGATGAAGCCACGTCGCCTGGTCCAGATCGGACGGTCGGCGCAGCATCGCGACGTTCGCCAGGCCCGGGGTCCGTTCTCCTGGTGCGGTGTGGGGCGGTGGCAGCGGCACCGATTCGGTGACCAGGTAGGCAGACACCTGTTGGCACAAATCGGCCAGCAGCTCGGTGGCGGTGCGGATCTGCTCGCCGTAGCACTGCTGGGTCCAGAGGCTGACGAAGGCGACGACGGGCGGGTCGAGTGTGGTGAGGGTCATGAGGGAATCGGTGACCGCGTCGTCGCGGACATTGACGGCCACCCCGGCCAACCCGGAGTCGAGAAGTGTCTGCGCCGCGTCGGTGCGCAACGTGGTGCACCAGGCCTCGTCGCCCGGGGTGCCCCGTAGCGTGATGATGACTTTCTCCACGTGCCGAACATAGCCCGGGACAGAATGGACTGATGATCAAGGGTCTTGCGCTGCGACCGGGGGTGCCGGACACCGCCGCGGTCCTGCGCAGCCTCCTCGGCGTGATCGCCGTAGGGGTGGTCGCCGCGCAATGGGGACCGCCGGGGGCGTCGACCGCGGCCGCCGCGGCGGGGGCCGTGACAGGCGCGGTGGCGTTGCAGGAAAGCCCCCGCGCACGCGTCCAGCTGGCGGTGGGCGCGTCGACGGTGCTGGGGGGCGCCGCGCTCATCGGTGCCGCCACGTCCGGCTACTCCCCCGTCTTCGTGCTCGCCGCAGCACTCTGGTGCCTGGCCGCGGCGATGCCGTGGGCGCTCAGTGCCAACGCGGGGCTGATCGGCGCGGCCTCGGCGGCGATTCTGGTTGTCGCGCCGCCGATCACGCCGACCCTGTCATCGGCGTTGGCGACTGCGGGGCTGGCCTTCGCCGGCGGACTGATCCAGGCGGCGTTGATTGCCGTCTGGCCGCAACGGCGCTGGCGCGTCCAGCGCGATGCCCTCGCCAAGGCCTATCGTTCGCTGGCCGCCGATGCCCGGCGGATCGCCGAGGGAACCGGTGACGGCGCCTCCGCTGTCGATCCCGAGCCGTTGATCGCGTTGCGTGCCGCGTTCACCGCGGCCGACGTTCAGGCCAAGCGCCACACCGCGGACTACCGCAGCTGGTATGGCCTGCCCGAGCGGATCGCCGCGACGCTGGCCGAGTTGGACGGCGTGGCGGCAGACGTGCGGCCCCGGGAAGTCCTGGACGCGGCGGCGGACACGCTCGCCGCAGTCGCCGAAACCCGCCGCAGCGCCCGCGCCGACGCCGAGGCGGCGATCTCCCGGCTCGATGCGGCAGTGGATTCCGAATCGCCTGTGGTGCACCGGCTGACCCGGCTGGTGCATGAAGCGGTCGCCATCCGGCTCGGGGAGTTTCTGCCCTCCTCCCCGGAGGCCGTGCGGCTCAGACGGCCGGAGGTGCGAACCTCGGTGCGCTCGGCCCTCGCGCTGATGCGCGGCCACCTCCACCGCCGATCGCCGGTCTTCCGTCACGCGGTGCGCCTCAGCGTGGCCGTCGCGGTGGGCTGTGCGATCCAGCGGTACACCGGGATCGCCCACGGTTACTGGATACCGCTGACGGTGCTGATGGTCCTGCGTCCGGAGACCGCGCACACCTACACCCGCTGCGCCGGGCGGATCGCCGGAACCCTGGCCGGCATCGCGGTGGCATCGGTGGTGCTGGTCCTGCTCACCCCCGGCGTCGTGGTGACGGCGGTGCTGGCCATCGTCTTCGTCGGGGCGGCCTACGCCGCGGCCGGTCTCGGCTATCTGGCGTCGTCGGCCGCCCTGACGGCGGCGGTGGTGTTCCTCATCGGACTCGAGCAGGTCGGGCCCGCAGCCACCACCGACGACCGGTTGTTGGGCGCCCTGATCGGCGGGGGCCTCGCCGTGCTGGCCCACGTGCTGTTCCCCGATGATGCGCTCACCAGGCTCGCGCAGCGGGCGGGCGAGCTGCTCAAGACCGAGGTGGACTACGCCGCGGTGGTGATCAAGGCCTATGTCCACGAGATCGACAGTCCGGCCGATGCGTTGTCCGCCGCATGGCAACGCGCGTTCCGGGCCCGCGCGGCGTTCGAGGCCGCCGCCGGCACCACCCGAATGGATTCTCGTGACCTGCGCCGGTGGATGGGCGCCTATCGGACGGCGCTCAACGCCGTGACGGCGTCCTGCACAACCCTGGAAGCTTCGCTGCCCGATCGGCCCGCGGCGGCATGGAACGGCGAATTCGTGCTGGCGGTGGACGAATACGTGGAGGCGCTCTGCGGCGACCCTCCAACAGCGGCGTCTCCCTGGACGGTGGACGTCACCGATCTGGAAGCCGCGGACAAGCGCCTGCGCGACGTCGTGCCCCGCCGCGGAGCCCACGAAGGCGAGGCTCGGGTGCTGGCCGCCGAAGTGGGCGCGATCACACGCAGCGTGGCCGGAATCGCCGTCACGCGCGGGCCCATCGCGGTTCGATGAACACCCCCTCTGCTTCCACCGTGATGCCGTCGGCGTCGGCGATGTGGCCGGTGGCGTAGGTTTTGAACCCGTCTGTGTGGGTGATCCGCGCCTCGGCGTGCAGTCGCCCGAGCGGGGTCAGTCGGCGGTAGCGGACCGTGATGGTTCCGGTCAGTCGGTGTACGCCGGGGGTGCTCACCGCGTCGCCCAGCACGTGGTCGAGCAGCATCGCCGATACACCGCCGTGGACGTGTCCCGGCGGGCCCTCGAACGCCGCACCGAGGTAGAAGTCGCTGGTGACGTATCGGTCCGTGCTCGCGGGCCCGTCAGAGACCTTGCGGATCACCAGCGGCGGTGCGGACGGGTTGCGGACCCCGATGACGGCGTTGCCCCACGGCATCGGGTCTCCGTAGGTGACGTACCGGACGCCGAAAGCCCCGTCGAGCTGACTGCTGCGCAGACGCGCTGTGGCGGCGTCGATCTGCGCGGTCGCAGCCGTGACGGCCTCGGCGTCGGCCTCGGTGCGGATGGTGGCGTCGATCAGTTCACGCACCGCTCGGGTGAGCGGCTCGTACAAGGACCGCAACCGTTCGACGTCGGCCGTGGTGAGGTCTTCCACGTGGGTGTACTTCAGCACCCGTCGACTAGAACACGGTGCAGTCGTGGTCCGCACGCCACCCCGCCGTTGGCGACGACTGCCCGCAGCGCGGCGACGTCCTCCGTCGAGGGTCCTCAGATCGCGCCCGGCATGCCGCTGAGGCCACCGGTGGACGGCATGACCGGCGGCGGTGCGATTACCGGCGCGGATATGACCGGCGGTGGTGCGATCGCCGGAGGTGCCGCGGGCGGCGGTGCAATTGCCGGTGGTGGCGAGATCGGTGGCGGCATGACTGGTGGCGTCACGGGCGGGGGCGGAATCACGGGTGGGGGCGCAGGCGGTGGCGGCATTGCCGGGGGTGCGGCAGCTGGCGAGGGCGCGGCGGGAGGCGGCGGAGGTGTCGGGGCGGCGTAGGGGCCACCCTGACACACCGGGTCGATGGGCATGGCGGCGCACCGAGGGTCTGCCGGTCCGGCCGGCGGTCCCTGGTAGTACGGGCCGCCCTGGCACACCGGATCCAGCGGTGTCTGCGCGCACGCGGGATCGAGCGGACCCGTCGGGCCCTGTGTCGGGACGGGGGCGCCGATCACAGCGGGCACCGGTGCGGCCCCTGCGGTTCCGGCCCATGCGGTTCCGGCGGCGAGCACTCCGCCCGCGAGCGTTCCGGCCGTGACCGCCACTCGGATCGCGAGCGTACGGATTCTGATGGAAATCGCGCCGATTCCGTCAGAAACCGTACTGTCGGTGCTCGCCGAGCCACTGCGGAGCCGAGATCTGGGCGGCGCCGCGAGATCGGGGCGCAACCGCGGCATCAGGGCGACGGGGCGGAACCTCGGCATCGGGGCGACGGTGCGGAACCGCGGCATCGGGGCGACGGTGCGCAACCGCGGCTTCGGGGCGACGGCGCGCAACCGCGGCATCAGGGCGACGGTGCGGCGCTGCGGCATCGGGGCGAGGGTGCGGCGAGAACATGGTGTCGCGCTCATCTGTGGCTCCTCTGCCGGCGACGGATGTGACGACCGTAGCAAAGCGGGCCATTTCGCGTTGGTATTCGCAACAAACGCACCTACCGCCGACTCGTGGTCTCCTGGGGCACGCGTGCCAGCGAGACAGCAAAACAATCATCTGGACCGTCAGCGTCGCGGGAGCCGCCCTGGGCGGCGTCGTTCCCTACCATTGGGCCATGGCTGCGCCGAGCGACGACCCTGCCCGGTTCGGCCTGCCCGCAACCTTGGTGGAGGTTGCGTCCCACCGCCTGCGCGAGGCGATCCTCAGCGGCGAGCTCTCCCCCGGCGAGAAGATCGTCGAAGAACAGTTGTGCGCGACCTTCGGCTTCAGCCGGGCGCCGCTGCGCGAGGCGCTACGCCTGCTCACCCAACAGGGGTTGGTCGAGCACCTGCCCCGGCGAGGCTCGCGAGTCGCCGAATGGTCGCCGACAGATGTCCTCCAGTTGTTCGAACTGCGCCATGTGCTGGAGCGCCATGCCGTGGAATCCGCACTCCCGCTGGAGGATTCGGCGACAGCGCTCGAGCCGGTGCGGGCAGCGCTGGAACGCATGGACGTCGCCCACGACGCGGTGGACCGCGACGATGCCCACCGCGCGTTCCATGCCGCCGTCGTCGGGCTGGCCCACAACCGTCAACTCGACATCACGCTGGAGCCGATCCTGCTCAAGCTGCAGCTCCCGATGGCGAAGAACCTCCGCGAGGAGGCCCGGCAACGCGATGCCGGTGACGGCATCGAGCGGCACAAGGCGATCCTCTCTGCGCTGGAGACCAATGACGCGGCCTTGGCGATCGCGGCATTGCGTGACCACGGCCACCTGCACTACCTCGGGCTGGAGAAGGAACCGACACCGGGCACCCGAGCGCGGCGCTAACACGATCGACACACGCCCGACCCAGAATTGCCATCATTCTGTCGACAATCGACAGACATGGGTGACTCGAAACCTGGACCGACCGTCGGGCCCTCCGTGGCCGAGATTCTCACCTCCCACGCCTCGGGCACGGGGTCGCCCACGGCCACCGCGGCCCGGGTGGCCGATGCGATCGCCGCACGGGGCGACGACGGCACGTGGCTGTCGACCGTTCCCCGCGAGCAGCTGATCGCCGCGGCCGAGGACATCGAGAACCGTCCGGGCGCGCGCACCCTGCCGCTCTACGGGGTGCCGTTCGGGGTCAAGGACAGCATCGACGTGGCCGGCGTGCCGACCACGCTGTCCTGCCCCGACTACGCCTACGTCGCCACCGCCACCGCACCGGCGGTGCGCCGCCTGCTCGACGCGGGCGCCCTGTACGTCGGCAAGACCAACCTCGACCAGTTCGCGACCGGGCTCAACGGCACCCGAACGCCCTACACCGTGCCGCGCAGTGTCTACGGCCGCGACATGATTTCCGGCGGCTCCAGTTCGGGGTCGGCACTGGCTGTCGCTCTCGGCCAGGTGCCGTTCGCGGTCGCAACGGACACCGCCGGTTCGGGGCGGGTGCCTGCCGCGCTGAACGGCGTCGTGGGCTTCAAGCCGTCGCGGGGACTGATCAGCACCGTCGGGCTGGTGCCCGCCTGCAGGTCGCTGGATTGTCTGAGCGTCATGGCGGGTTCGGTCGACGACGTGGACCGGGTCCTCGATGTCATGATCGCCCGCGACGACGACGACCCCTGGGCTCGAGACCGCGGGCCGCGCTTCGGCGCAGACACCGTCACCGTGGGGCTGCCGCCGGAGCACGAGCTGGAGTTCTTCGGTGACGAGCAGATGCGCCGCGCGCACCTCGCCGTCCGGACCCGGTTGGCTCGCACGAACACCGTCGTCGACGTCTCACTTCAGCCCTTCCTCGCGGCCGGCGCGCTGCTCTACCAGGGGCCGTGGGTGGCAGAACGGCTGGTCGAGTTCGGCGAATTCCTTGCTGCCCAGCCGGATTCGATCCACCCGGTGGTGCGCGACATCCTGCGCAGTGGACACCGCTACAGCGCCGTCGACGCGTTCAGCGCGCTGCAGAGACTCCAGGAGCTCAAGGCCGTGACCGCTCGGTTGTGGCAACAGATGGATGTGCTGGTCCTGCCGACGATCGGCACGACCTTCACCGTCGACGAGGTGCTCGCCGCGCCGATCGACTGCAACACGAAACTCGGCCACTACACGCATTTCGGCAATCTGCTCGACCTGCTCGGTGCCGCTGTCCCGGCCGGGGTCACCGCCGACGGGCGGCCGTGCAGCGCAATGGTGCTCGGGCCGGCGCTCAGCGATGACACCGTGCTGCATCTCGCCGCCCAACTCCTCGACGAACCACGCCGAACACCCTGGCAGCCGGGCGTGCCCGCCGACGCCGTCACCCTCACCGAGGAGCACGCATGAGCAGAACCGTCGACATACCTGCAGAGCCCGGGCCGTTCACGCTCGTCGCGGACCGCACCGCGTTGATCGTCATCGACATGCAACGGGACTTCCTGCTGCCCGGAGGATTCGGCGAGAGCCTGGGCAATGACGTGGCACAACTCGCGCGGGTGGTGACACCACTGGCTGCACTGATCGGAGCGGCCCGCGACGCCGGGGTGACGGTCATCCACACGCGGGAAGGGCACCGGCCCGACCTGTCGGATTGTCCACCGGCCAAACTGCGGCGCGGTGCCCCGTCGAAACGCATCGGTGACGAAGGCAAGTACGGACGCATCCTGATCCGGGGCGAATACGGGCACGACATCGTCGACGAGCTCGCCCCGGTCGCCGGCGAAGTCGTCATCGACAAGCCCGGTAAGGGGGCGTTCTACGCCACTGAGCTGTCCGAGCTCCTCACCGCTGCCGGGATCACCCAGCTGCTCGTCACCGGCGTCACCACCGAGGTGTGCGTGCACACCACCACCAGGGAGGCCAACGACCGCGGATACGAATGCCTTGTCGTATCCGACTGCGTCGGTTCCTATTTCCCCGAATTCCAACGGGTCGGCCTGGACATGATCAAGGCCCAGGGCGGCATTTTCGGATGGGTGGCAGACAGTGCCGTCGTCATCCCCGCACTCACTCAACTCACCACGCCAGCAGACCGAGAAGAGGCCCGATGAGCACCGACGTCACCAACGCACCCGCCGAACCACCCGCTGCCCGGTCGCTGTCCCTGCCCTGGTGGACGCGCGGCGACACCAACGCGTTCTTCGGCCTGGGATTCAACATCCTGGTCAACGTGCTCACACTGACGGGGTTGATGGTGGCCGTGGTCGCCGTGCCGGCCACCGATGTGCTGGGCACGGTCCTCCCGGCGCTGGGGGTCGCCCTGATCCTCGGGAACCTCTACTACACGTTCCTGGCTCGGCGACTCGCGCGGCGGGAGAACCGGACCGACGTCACCGCCCTGCCGTACGGCCCCAGCGTGCCGCACATGTTCATCGTGGTGTTCGTCGTGATGCTGCCGGTCTATCTGGCCACCGACGATCCGATGCAGGCCTGGCAGGCGGGTCTGGCATGGGCGTTCCTGATCGGCGTCATCGTGATGATCGGCGCGTTCGTCGGTCCCTACATCCGCAAGCTGACACCGCGGGCCGCGATGCTGGGCACCCTGGCCGGCATCTCCATCACGTTCATCTCGATGCGCCCCGCCGCACAGATGTGGGAGGTCGCCTGGATCGGTCTGCCGGTGCTGGCCATCATCCTGATCGGTTTCTTCACCGACGTGAAGCTGCCGGGCAGCATCCCCATCGGACTGGTCGCATTGCTGGTCGGCACCGCCATCGGCTGGGCGGGTGGCTACATGTCGGCGCCCGACGTCGGGCAGGCCGTCAGCGACATCGCCGTCGGGGTTCCGGACCTGCGGCTGGACATGCTGATCAGCGGCCTGTCAGATCTGGCGCCGCTGCTGGGCACCGCGATTCCGCTGGGTGTGTACAACTTCACCGAGGCGATGAGCAATGTCGAGAGCGCCGCGGCGGCCGGTGACAGCTACAACCTGCGCAGCGTGCTGCTCGCCGACGGAGCCGGTGCGGTGGTCGGCTCGGCTTTCGGCTCGCCTTTTCCTCCCGCCGTCTACATCGGCCACCCGGGGTGGAAGGACGCCGGAGGCCGCGCGGGGTACTCGCTGGCCAGCGGTGCCGTCATCGGGATCCTGTGCTTCCTGGGGCTTTTCGGCGTCCTGGCCGCGCTGCTGCCGGTGCCGGCCATCGTGCCGATCCTGCTCTACATCGGACTGCTGATCGGCGCCCAGGCCTTCCAGGCGGTCCCGCGGCTGCACGCGGTCGCCGTCGTCGCCGCGCTGCTGCCCAACCTGGCGGAATGGGGGCGCGGCATGATCGACAACGCGCTCAGTGCGGCAGGAACCACGGCGGCGGAAGTGACCAGCGAGGCGCTCAACGGCGCGGGTGTGGTCTACGACGGGCTCAAGACCCTGGGTGAGGGCGCGGTGCTGGTCGGCCTGATTCTCGGCACGATGGTCACCTTCATCCTGGACAAGAAGTTCCGCTACGCCGCGGCGGCGGCGCTGGTGGGAGCGGCGCTGTCGTTCATCGGTCTGATTCACGCCGCCGAGGTGTCGTGGGCGGCCAGTCCGCAGGTGGCGCTCGGCTATCTGCTGTTCGGCCTGGTCTGCCTGCTGTTCTCGGTCCTGCCCGGCGCCAAGACGCCGGTGACCCATCCCGACGAGGCGGACATCGTCGCCGGACACTGACGGCGACCGCGGTCACAGGGCAATGACGGCGAGCGCCGCCACACGGCGACCGCCAAACGGGGCACTGGCGGCGACCGCCAAACGGGACACTGACGGCTACCGCCGGACAGGGCACTGACGGCGACCGCGGTCACAGCTCAGTGCCCCGCCGGTGGAGATCACCCGGCAACTTCGTGGACAATTGTCTACGAAATCGCTTAGCGTGGGCGCGTGCCTCTCCGCAGCCACAGTGTCGACCCCCGCGCAGAACGTGTCCGTAACCGCCTGCGCGTAGCGGCGTTCGCGTTGGCGCAGGAGCGTCCCGTCGACCACATCACGGTCGGTGACCTGGTGACCCGCGCCGACGTGAGTCGGCAGGTCTTCTACCGGCACTTCCGTGACCGCGACGACGCGGTCGCGGCGGCGATCACGCACGCGTTCACCGAGGCCGTCGTCCGGGACCCCGGCTCCGATCCGCGGGCCCGGATCCTGCGCGTGTTCGACTTCGCCGCCGGACACCACGCGATGTACCGCAACGTGGTCCCCAGCACGGTGACCCGGCATGTGGTCAACACCTTTCGTGACGCGCTGTTGCCGGCCTGTGAACAGATCGCCGCCGCCGGCACCGCGAGGCTTTCGACGGCCGGGGCGGCGGTCGCCCCGCCGGCACCCGAGTCGGTCGCCCGGTTTCTCGTCGGCGGCTTCATGGAGGTGCTGCGGTCCTGGATGGAGGACCCGGACGGCACCGATCTCACCGGCCGCGTCAACGCGGCGCTGGACACGGTCGACGCCCTGCTGGGCCAGTCGACACCACAGGAAGGACCGCACCATGGGAAGACACCACAGTCCCGAAGCATCCGGCCACTCCCCCACATTCCGTGACCGCTCCGCGGTGCGGACCACCGCGCTCGCGCTGGCGGGACTGACCCTGTTCGTCGTCGCGATGGTCGCCAGCTACGCGGGCGCCTTCGCCAACCCGATGCTGCACCACATGTCTGTCGCGGTATCGGCTCCGGAATCGCTGGTCGACGGCTTACGGGCGGAACCGGGTCTGCAGATCACGCAGGTCACCGACGCCGAAGCGGCGCGCCAACAGGTCTATCAGCGTCACGTCGACACCGCGTTCGCCGTCACGCCCGAGGGCGACCTGTCGATCTATGTGGCCGGCGGCGGCCGCAGCGTCGCGGCCGCCGCAGAGAAGGTCGGGCGCACCACGGCCGGGCAGGCCGGACTATCCGCGGTCGTCGAGGACGTCGCCCCCACCTCGGCCGCCGACCCTTCCGGAACGGTCGAGTTCTACGCGGTCATCTTCATCTCCATCGGCGCCTCCCTCGGCGCAGCGCTGCTGGGGCGCTTGATGGGCAGCGTCCGCACGCCGGCCACCCTGGTGCTGCGCACGTTGTCGCTGGCGGGGTTCTCCGCCGTCCTGGCCGGCGTCGTCACGCTGTACGTGGGACCGGTCCTCGGTGCGCTCACCGGCCACCCGGGCCAGGTGTTCGGCGTGCTGTGGCTCTACGCCATGGCCGTCGGCGGCGCGGTCACCGGCGTGGCAGCCGCCTTCGGCGCGGCCGCGTCGATCGTGCTGGGGCTCTTCCTGGTCGTCGTCGGCAACGCGGCCGCCGCCGGCCCCGTCGGTCGTCCGCTGTTGTCCGGCTTCTACTCCACCTTCACCACGGTGGTGCCGCAGGGGTCGGGAGTCTCGTTGTTGCGCAGCGTGTCCTACTTCGGCGGCAACGGTGCCCAGTCGCCGTTGCTGACCCTGGCCGCCTGGGCCGGCGCCGGATGCCTGCTCGCAGTGGTGGCCACCGCGGCGCGGGTGAATTATCGTGCCCGCTATGACCTCTGGTCTCAGCGCGGCGGGCAGCGGGGACTACTACGATCTCGGTTCCTACCATCGTCGAACTGATACGTCCGCGCCGGAGGCGCAGCGCTGGTTCGACCGCGGCATGGTGTGGTGCTACGCCTTCAACCACGACGAGGCGATCCGCTGCTTCGAGCGGGCCCTCGAGTTCGACGAGGACCTGGCGATCGCCCGGTGGGGTATCGCGTACGCCGTCGGGCCGAATTACAACAAGGGTTGGGACGCCTTCGATCCGGTCGACCGGGCCCGGTCGTTGAGCCGTGCCCGTGCTGAGCTCACACGGGCCTCGCAAGGACGTGCCTCGGCCTGTGAGCAGGCCCTGATCGCCGCGCTGGAGAGGCGCTTCGCCGCCGACGACCCCGACGACGAGGACGCCCTTCTGGCCGGTCACCGGGCCTACGCCGACGCGATGGTGCAGGTGGCGCAGAGCAACCCCGACGACGTCGATGTAGCGGCACTGGCCGCCGATGCGCTCATGAACGTGACCGCCTGGGCGTTGTGGGACAGTCGCACCGGTGAACCGGCCCCCGGCTCGCGGGTCGTCGAGGCCAAGCAGATCCTCGACGCGGCACTCGCCACGGCGGCCGGACGCGCACATCCGGGAATCCTGCACCTGTACCTGCACGCCATGGAGATGTCCACGACTCCGGAACTGGCGTTGCCCGCGGCCGATCTGTTGCGCGGTCTGGTGCCCGATGCCGGACATCTCGCCCACATGCCCAGTCACATCGACGTGCTGTGCGGCAATTACCGGGACTCGGTGGTGGCCAACCTGGCGGCGGTGCGGGCCGACCGCCGGTTCGTCGAACGATCCGGTCCGCTGAACTTCTATTCGTTGTATCGGGCCCACAACCTGCACTTCATCGTGTATTCGGCGATGTTCGAAGGGAACTCGTCGGTGGCGATGCAGGCCGCCGACGAACTCGCCGGTCAGCTGACCCCCGAGTTGCTCGCCATCGAGTCGCCGCCGATGGCCGACTGGCTCGAGGCGTTCGTCCCGTTGCGGATCCACGTCCTGGTCCGCTTCGGCCGCTGGGCGGACCTGATCGCCACCGATGCGCCCGCGGACACGCAGCTGTACTGCACCACGGCCGCCACCGTCCACTACGGCCGGGGCGTGGCGTACGCCGCTACCGGCCGACTCTCCGAGGCCGAACAGGAACGTGAGGCGTTCTCGGCGGCGTATGACCGGATCCCGGAGAGCCGCTACCTGTTCAACAACACCAGCCGGGACATCCTCGCTGTCGCCGCCGCCATGCTCGACGGGGAGATCGACTATCGCGCAGGGCGTTTCGATCAAGCCTTCGCGCACCTGCGACGCGCGGTCGAGTTGGACGACACCCTGCCCTACGACGAACCCTGGGGCTGGATGCAGCCCACCCGGCATGCCTACGGCGCGTTGCTGCTCGAGCAGGGCCATGTGGAAGAGGCAGCGGCGGTGTACGCCGCCGATCTGGGGCTGGATCCCACGCTCAGCCGGCCCTGCCAGCATCCAGGCAATGTGTGGAGCCTGCACGGTTACCACGAGTGCCTGACTCGCCTGGGCCGTGCCGACGAGGCCGTCATCATCGGCAGACAACTGCAGTTGGCGGCGGCCCGCGCTGACGTGCCGGTCAGGGCGTCGTGCGCCTGCCGACTCGACACCTGCGCCTGAACCACCGGGTCGCGGCTGCGTAGACTCCGGCTGTGCCGATCAGCGACGACGACCTAGGGCACCTGCGCCGGTGCGTGGAACTCGCCCGCGTCGCGTTCGACGACGGCGACGAACCGTTCGGCTCGCAGTTGGTGGGTGAAGACGGCGCGGTGTTGTTCGCCGATCGCAACCGGGTCAAGGACGGTGACCACACCCGCCATCCTGAGTTCGCCATCGCGCGCTGGGCGGTCCGCAACCTGGGACCGGATCAGCGGTCCCGCGCCACGGTCTACACCTCGGGAGAACACTGCCCGATGTGCTCGGCGGCGCACGCCTGGGTGGGATTGGGGCGCATCGTCTACGCCGCTTCGGCGGCGCAACTGACCGCCTGGCTGCAGGAGTGGGGCGCGCCCCCGCCGCCGGTCGCGGGGCTGCCCATCGCAACCGTCGCCCCCGGTATCCGGGCCGACGGGCCCGCGGACGAACTGACTGAGGAGATGAAGGCGTTATACGCGAGAGCATTCGCCCGATGACCGAGCCGGACTGGGTGGCACACGCGATCTGGTGGCAGATCTACCCGCTGGGATTCGTGGGGGCCTACCCGGCCGACCCGCCGCCCGCGGCGGAGGAACACCGGTTGCGCAGAATCGTCGACTGGCTGGACTACACCGTCGAACTCGGAGCCTCCGGGTTGGCGCTGGGGCCGGTGTTCGCGTCGCACACCCACGGCTACGACACCACCGACCACCATCACATCGACCCCAGACTGGGCACCGACGACGACTTCGACCACCTGGTGGCTGAATGTCGCGCCCGCGGGTTGCGGATACTTCTCGACGGAGTCTTCAACCACGTCGGCACCGAGTTCGACCGCTTTCGAGAGGCGCAGGAGGGCGGCGACCGGTCCTGGTTCCGGACGCGCGGCCGCGACTTCGTGACGTTCGAGGGACACGGCGGGCTGATCACGCTCGACCACTCCAACCCCGACGTCGTCGACTACACCGTCGAGGTGATGTGCCACTGGCTGTCACTGGGCGCCGACGGGTGGCGCCTCGATGCTGCCTATGCCGTTCCCGACCGGTTCTGGGCCCAGGTGCTGCCGCGGGTGCGCGAACGCTTCCCGCAGGCGTGGTTCGTCGGCGAGGTCATCCACGGCGACTATTCGGCGATCGTGCGTGACTGCGGTTTCGACTCGCTGACTCAATACGAGCTGTGGAAGGCGATCTGGAGCAGCCTCAACGACGCCAACTTCCACGAACTGGCCTGGTCGCTGACCCGGCACAACGACTTCATGGACACGTTCGTGCCGATGACGTTCATCGGCAATCATGACGTCACCCGGATCGCCAGCCAACTCGACAATCCCGAGCACGTCGAGCACGCGCTGACGATCCTGATGACCACCGGTGGCACCCCGAGCATCTACGCCGGGGATGAATCCGCCTATCGGGGTGTCAAGGAGGAGCGTTTCGGCGGTGACGACGCCGTGCGGCCCGAATTCACCTCTCCCGGTGAGGGTGTCGGTGAGCACGGCCAGCAGGTGTATCGGACCCATCAGCACCTGATCGGTCTGCGCCGTCGGCACCCCTGGTTGCACGAGGCCCGCACGGAGTCGCTTCGGGTGACCAATGAGGGCTTGGTGTACGCCGCTCGCAGCGGCGAGCACATGCTCGTGGTGGCCCTCAACATCGACGACGCACCGATGCCGGTGTCGCTGCCCGAATTCGGCATCGAGAGCGGCGCTGTCATCGCTGGTTCGGGAGCGCCGCCCACCGAACAGTTGACCGACGCCGTGGTTCCGCCGCACGGATGGCTGGTGATCGCTCCGCGCTGAGCGCGGACTACAGCATGTGCAGTGTCGCGGGGTCTTCCTGGCCTTCGTAGAACGCGTCGAGCACGTCGCCGAACACCGGGTCGTCCCCGGCGTGGGCGAACAGCGTCATCGACGAACGGACCTTGAGATCGTCTGGTTGACCGAGAATTTCGCGCGCCGACCGACCCTGCGCGGCGAGTAGCAGGTGGGCGCATTCGCGCAGCCGCGGACCGAGCACCTCGTGCCCGAGGTAGGCGGTCGCCTCGGCCAGGGAGCCGATCCCGAAGCGGTGTGCGGTGGGGCTGTGCCCCAGCCCGCGCAGCTGCGGGAAGACGAACCAGATCCAATGGCTGCGTTTGATGCCGGCGCGTAACTCGTCGAGCACCGTCGGGTACACGCCGTCCTGCGCGTCGACGAAGCGCTGCAAATCGAACGGATCGTCGGCGCTCTTCGGCCCTGTCTGTCGGTCCACCATCGCCTTGTCAGTCTGGCAGTTGGGTGCGCAGGGCGAAACCCCGCATCGGGGCGGACACTCCCCCGGGTCGGGCGTGCGGTCACTGTATTCGCACTGGTCAACGTCGGTGACCGGGCACGCGAGTCCGCGGCGAGTCGCAATCGTTAGCCAACCGCGATGTCGAATCGCTGTGTCGCGCAGGCTTTCGGCTCCCCGAAGCCGGTTTCATTACGCGTGCAAAGCGACGGCAAGTTTGCGAGACATGGTGGATATGTACAGAAAGGTGGGTTGGTTGCCGTTATGAAGTGGAAAGTGAAGTGGCGAGACGCCACAGACGCAGCATCGTGGCGGTCTGCGCTGCGCCGGATGGCCGTCGTGGCCGCGGCCGCGGTCGCGCTGCCCGGCCTGATCGGCGTCGCCGGGGGTTCGGCGACTGCGGGCGCCTTCTCTCGGCCCGGCCTGCCGGTTGAGTATCTCGACGTGTTCTCCCAGGCCATGAACCGCAACATCCGGGTGCAATTCCAGGGCGGGGGCCCGCACGCGGTGTATCTGCTCGACGGTCTGCGCGCTCAGGACGACTTCAACGGCTGGGACATCAACACCCCGGCGTTCGAGTGGTTCTACCAGTCCGGTCTGTCGACGATCATGCCGGTGGGCGGGCAGTCCAGCTTCTACACCGACTGGTACCAGCCGTCTCGGGGTAACGGCCAGGACTACACCTACAAGTGGGAGACCTTCCTGACCCAGGAGCTACCCGCGTGGCTGGAGGCCAATCGTGGTGTCTCCCAGACCGGTAACGCCGTTGTCGGTCTGTCGATGGCCGGTAGCGCATCTCTGACCTATGCGATCTACCATCCGCAACGGTTCATCTACGCGTCGTCGCTGTCCGGGTTCCTCAACCCCTCCGAGGGCTGGTGGCCCATGCTGATCGGCCTGGCGATGAACGATGCCGGTGGCTTCAACGCCGAGAGCATGTGGGGCCCGTCCTCGGACCCGGCATGGAAGCGCAACGATCCGATGGTCAACATCAACCAGCTGGTGGCCAACAACACCCGCATCTGGATCTACTGCGGCACCGGCACTCCGTCGGAGCTGGACTCGGGTACCCCGGGGAACAACCTGATGGCGGCGCAGTTCCTCGAAGGGTTCACGCTGCGCACCAACATCAGTTTCCGGGACAACTACATCGCGGCGGGCGGCACCAACGGTGTGTTCAACTTCCCGTCCACCGGTACCCACAGCTGGAACTACTGGGGTCAGCAGCTGCAGCAGATGAAGCCGGACATCCAACGGGTGCTGGGGGCTCAGGCCACCGCATAACGACCACCCACCCAGGGAGCCTGCCGTTACCCCCGAACGGCAGGCTTCCTGCCGTTCGGGGGTGGTTCTGCTCACAGCCGGGTGCGCATGGCGATGTCTTCGTTGAATTCGTCGAGCATCGCGTCGGTCAACGTCGGCCGGGTGTCGGCGATGGCGGCGAGGAAGTCGTCGGTACGGGGCGGCTCGCCGCGCCGGAACTCGATTTCGCGTTCGAACGCGCATTGCGCACCTTTGCGGGCGGCGAACTCGATGTCGGCCGGGGTGAACATCGCGGTCGCCTCGACGAGCTTGTCGACCTCCACGCCTTCGGCCAGCGCACCCAGATAGCGGTTCCAGATCGCTTTGCGCGCCGCGTCGTCGGGCGGTCCGACCGGGATGACGTAGTCGAACCGTCCCGGGCGCAGGAAGGCCGAGTCCAACGAGCGCACGGAGTTCGTGGCGCAGATCAGCAAGCGCTCGTCGTGCTGGCGGAACGTCGGGATGAGTTTGAGCAGTTCGTTGGTGACGCCGTGGGCCGGGTCCGACGGGATCCCCGAGCGCGAGCCCGCGATCTCCTCGACCTCGTCGATGAACACCACCGCGGCGTCGAGTTCGTTCAGGTCGGCGAACATGTCCCGCAATGCGTTGGGCATCGTGACGTCGGGCGCGGTCAACCGGGACGGGAAGATCTCGATGAACGGCCAACCGAGCCGTCCGGCAACGGCTTTGGCGAAGCTGGTCTTCCCGGTCCCGGGCGGTCCGAACAGGATGGCCGCCTTCGGTGGCGAGACTCCGTATCGGGCAGCGAGATCCGGTTGGGCCAGCGGCAACACGATCCGGCGTTCGATCATGCGCTTCTCGGCCTCCATGCCGGCCATCTCGTCCCACAGGCGCTGGCCCATGATCCGGCCGCCGAGTGCGGTCAGCAGCCCGGTGTCGGCGGGTCCGACGTGGTCGACCCGGTCGAAGTAGCGCAGATCCGTGCGTTCGGTGTACCCGCAGTTGAGGAGTGCAGCGGTCCCGGTGGCGTCCTCGGGCAGCAAGGCGCTGATGCGCCGCGCCCCCAAGGCGCGCACCCGCTGCTCCAACTCGGTGAGCAGGGCGCTGCCGATGCCGCGGTGACGCCACCGACTGCTCAACGCGATCATCGTGATCCAGGCACGTTCGCCGCTGATCTGGGCGACCGCCATGCCGACGAGCTGATCGTCGACGACTGCCACCACGGCCGGCTGGCCGCCGCGGGCGGCGGAGACCACCTCCGAGACCGGGAAGGCAGGGGACGCCTCGGCCGGCTCCCTGCTCTGATCCCAGACCGAGATGGCCTGATCGAGGTCGTCGTCATGAAAGTCGCGTAAGCGCCAAGGGGGCATGGCACCGATGATCCGGTTCGGGCCGGCGCCCCCACATGCCCCCAGAGGGGGGTTGGGCGGGGGATGTCCAGGTGTGGTTGGGCGGGGGATGTGCACGCGGGGTTGGGCGGGGGATGTGCAGGTGTGGTTGGGCGGGGGATGTCTACGCGGGGTTGGGCGGGGGGTGTGCCGGCGGGCTCCCCCGGCTCAGCCCTGCACCGTCGGTCTGATGGTCAGCTCGCCGATCTCCACATCATGAGGTTGCTCGATGACGAACGCGACGGCCCGGGCGACGGCCTCAGGTGCCAGGCCGTAGGCGTCCATGGTCGATCGGATCTGTTCCCGCCGTGCGCTGTCGGTGATGCCGGAGGCGAGCTCGGTGCGCACGAAGCCCGGCGAGATGGAGGTGACCCGGATCGCGCCGTCGGTCGATTCCTGGCGCAGCGCCTCCATCACCGTGCGCACCGCGTTCTTGGTGGCGGCGTACACACCCATGTCGGGAACGATCTTCAACCCGGCGGTCGACACCGTGGTCACGAAGTGACCGTGGCCCTGCTGTCGGAACACCGGAGCGGCGGCGGCGATCCCGTGCAGGACCCCGCGAAGGTTGACGTCGATCATCGCGTCCCATTCGGTGACCGGGCCGTCGGCGAGCGGGCCCAGACTGCTGATCCCGGCGTTGCCGACCAGCACGTCGAGGGTGCCGAAGGTCTCGACGGCGGTCTCGACCAGTCGTGTCACGTCCTCGGCGACGCGGACATCCATCCCGACTGTGACGACTTCGGCGCCGCGGGAGCGCAATTCCTCGGCGAGGGTGGCCAGCCGATCCGTGCGTCGGGCGCCGAGTACCAGCCGGGCTCCGCGTGTGCCGAGCAGTGTGGCCGTGGCTTCCCCGATGCCGCTGCTGGCCCCGGTGATCGCGGTCACCTTTCCCCTGATCGGGTCTGGGCCTGATGCTTCGAGTGGTGCGGTTGTGGTCATCGCTGTGCGATTCGGGTCATACCGGAGGCAACCGGGCTCGCCACGTCGCTGTTCCGCTGCGGGCGATATTCGTGGCGGGAACAAAGCACGCCGAGGCAAGGTTGAGCGCAACAGGTTCAACTTTGGAGGACATTGATGCCTGAAGCTTTGCAAGTGCCGGTCCTGTTTGTCACCGATCCGATCGTGCTGCCGGGAATGGTCGTGCCGATCGAGCTCGACGACGCGGCCCGCGCTGCCGTCGACGCCGCACAAGCCAGCGAGTTCGGCAAGTTGCTGATCGCCCCGCGGCTCGACGACCGCTACCCGACCTACGGCGTGCTCGCCTCGATCGTGCAGGTGGGCCGCGTCCCCGGTGGTGGCGCAGCCGCGGTTGTGCGCGGTGAGAGCCGCGCGCACATCGGCTCCGGGGCAACCGGGCCCGGTGCTGCGCTGTGGGTCACCGTGCAGGAGGTCGCGGTGGCCGAATCCAGCGACGAGATCAAGGCGCTGGCTGCCGAATACAAGAAGCTGCTGCTGGCGATGCTGCAGCGGCGCGAGGCGTGGCAGATCGTCGACGTGGTCAACAAGATCAGCGACCCGTCAGCGCTGGCCGACACCGCCGGCTACGCGTCCTACCTGAGTGACGTGCAGAAGCGCGAGCTGCTCGAGACCGAGGACGTGGCCGCGAGGCTGCGGTCTCTGATCGACTGGACCAGCGACCACCTCGCCGAGGTCGAGGTCAACGACAAGATCGCCGAAGACGTCCGTACCGGAATGGACAAGCAGCAGAAGGAGTTCCTGCTCCGTCAGCAACTCGCCGCGATCCGCAAGGAGCTCGGCGAAGGTGAGCCCGAAGGGTCAGACGATTACCGCGCCCGTATCGAAGCCGCCGATCTGCCGGAGAAGGTTCGCGAGGCTGCGCTGCGCGAGGTCGGCAAGCTGGAACGCGCCAGCGAGCAGAGCCCCGAGGGCGGCTGGATCCGGACCTGGCTGGACACCGTGCTCGAGCTGCCGTGGAACGTCACCACCGAGGATGCGACAGACCTGAAGGCCGCCCGAGAGATCTTGGACGCCGACCATCACGGACTCGACGACGTCAAGGACCGCATCGTCGAATACCTGGCGGTGCGCGCCCGGCGCAGTCAGCGCGGCCTGCAGGTCGTCGGCGGCCGCGGATCCGGCGCCGTCATGGTGCTGGCCGGTCCCCCGGGCGTCGGCAAGACGTCGCTGGGTGAATCGGTGGCCCGCGCGCTGGGCCGCACCTTCGTGCGCGTCGCGCTCGGCGGCGTGCGCGACGAGGCCGAGATCCGCGGACACCGGCGCACCTACGTGGGTGCACTGCCCGGCCGGATCGTGCGCGCCATCGGTGAGGCCGGCTCGATGAACCCGGTCGTGCTGCTCGACGAGATCGACAAGGTCGGCTCGGATTACCGCGGCGACCCGTCGGCGGCGCTGCTGGAAGTGCTCGACCCGGCACAGAACCACACGTTCCGGGACCACTACCTGGATCTGGATCTCGACCTGTCCGATGTGGTGTTCCTGGCCACGGCCAACGTCGTCGAGAACATCCCGTCGGCCCTACTGGACCGCATGGAGCTGGTCACCATCGACGGTTACACCGAGGACGACAAGGTGGCCATCGCCCGCGACTACCTGCTGCCCCGCCAGCAGGAGCGGGCGGCGTTGTCGGCCGACGAGGTGAGTGTGACCGACGCGGCACTGCGCAAGATCGCCGCGGACTACACCCGCGAGCCCGGAGTCCGCCAGTTCGAGCGGTTGCTGGCAAAAGCCATGCGCAAGGTCACCACAAGGTTGGCCGACGACCCGCACCCGGTCGAGATCGACGAGCCGGATCTGGTCGAGTTCCTGGGGCGGCCCCGGTTCATCCCGGAGTCCGCCGAACGCACGGCGGTGCCAGGGGTGGCCACCGGCCTTGCCGTCACCGGCCTCGGTGGTGACGTGCTCTACATCGAGGCCGGCGCCACCGACGGTGAGCGCGGCTTGCAGCTGACCGGGCAACTGGGCGACGTGATGAAGGAATCAGCGCAGATCGCGCTGTCCTACGTCCGTTCCCACGCTGACCAGTTGGGCGTGGATCCGGCGGCGCTGGACCGGCAGATCCATGTGCACGTGCCCGCCGGCGCCGTCCCCAAGGACGGCCCGTCGGCCGGCGTGACGATGGTGACCGCGCTGGTGTCGATGGCCACCGGTCGCCAGGTGCGCGCGGACGTGGGGATGACCGGCGAGGTCACCCTCAACGGCCGGGTCCTGCCGATCGGCGGGGTCAAGCAGAAGCTGCTGGCCGCACAGCGGGCGGGCCTGTCCACGGTGTTCATCCCGCAGCGCAACGAAGCCGACCTCGATGACGTGCCCGCCGACGTGCTGGCCGCACTCGACGTCAGACCGATGACCGACGTGGCCGACATCCTCGCGCTCGCGCTCGTGCCCGGCGAGAACAGCGTCACCGCGGCGGCCTGACCGGCGGATGTATGTCGGGCCGCGGCGCTAGCGTGAGCCGGTGGCATACGACCGGGAACTGGCCGACCGCGTCCGCGAACTTCTCGCCCCGCGCGGAGCCGAGGAGAAGTCGATGTTCGGTGGGCTGGCGTTCTTGATCAACGGCAACATGTCGGTGGTCGTCAGCGGGCACGGTGGGCTGATGGTCCGCGTGCCCGCGGGCGACACCGACACGCTGCTCGCGTCGGCACACGTCGAACCGATGATCATGTCGGGGCGGCAGGTTCGCGGGTGGGTCCGGGTCGGCGCGCCGGCGCTGCGGACCCGACGCCAGCTTTCGGCCTGGGTCGAGCGTGGGGTGGGCGTCGCCACCGCCCTGCCCGCCAAGTAGGGCACGTTTTCCGAATTCGGCATCGGGTAAGACGGACACATGGCCTCAACGACATCTGAGCGCGTCGTCGAGCGGCTGATGGAGCGTGCCGGCACCACCTACGCCGAGGAGGCGGGTATCCGGCTCCGGGACAAGCCCATGCCGCTGTTTCAGCTGCTGATCCTGTGCATGCTGGCGAGCAAGCCCATCGACGCGGCAATCGCGATGCGCGCGGCGCGTGAACTGTTCCGGGCTGGCCTGCGGACCCCGCACGCCATGCTGGACGCGCAGCGCGCCGATCTGATCAAGGCGTTCGGACGCGCGCACTACGTGCGCTACGACGAAAGTTCGGCGACCCGTGCGGTGGACATCGCCACCGCCGTCAAAGACGAGTACGGCGGGGACCTGCGTCGTCTGGCCACCGCATCCGCGCGCGAGATCGACACCGCCAAGAAGTTGCTGGAGAGATTCAAGGGCATAGGCGACACCGGTGCCGACATCTTCCTGCGCGAGGTGCAGGACACCTGGAGTTGGGTGCGACCCTTCTTCGACGACAGGGCGCGTGACACCGCGCGTGAGTTGGGACTGCCTGCCGACGCCGACAAGCTCGCCGCGCTCGCCCCGCGTCGCAGCGCCACCCTGGCCGCCGCGCTGGTGCGGGTCTCGCTCGACGACGATCTGCGGTCCGAGCTGAAGACCGAACTGCGGTGAACCTCGCCACGGCGGCGGCGCTGTCGGGCAGCGCGGTGCTGCTCTGCGCGTGCTCCGGTCCGACGGTGATCAACACCGAAGAGCGCACCACCACCACCGCGGCGCCTCCGGCGGCGCCGTCGACCACCGTGGCCAGCAATGCACATCTGGTCAACGCGTTCGACTACGCCGCCCAGGTCGACGGCAGGACCGGCTATTACTTCACCAGTCCCAGTGGGCGCTGGCAGTGCGCCATCAAGCCCAGGGTCGAGGCGGGGTGCCAGAACGCGGACGTGCCCGCATCGGCCATCCGGATCACCGACGCCCCGGACGACGTACCGGGCCCCGACGGTGAGCCGGCGGCGCCCAACGCGATCCGGGTGGACCGCGACCGCGCTGCCGAATTCGCCGTGGTGCCCGCGACCGCTTACGGACTGGAGCCCGACCCGGCGGAGGTGCTTCCGTTCAACCGCATCCTGGCGGTGGCGGGATTCCGTTGCAATGTCCAGGAGGCGTCCGGCATTTCCTGTCTGTCCGAGACCAGCGGCGCGGGTTTCACGTTCTCTGCCGAGGAGTACGCGACGAGCTACGTCGACGTTCCCCCGGACGCACCTTAGGGTCGGGGGGATGACACACACGCCGCACCCGAGGCCGGTGACCGTCGTCGTCACCGGCGCGGCGGGCCAGATCGGATACGCCGCCCTGTTCCGCATCGCGGCTGGTGCGATGCTCGGGCGTGACACCCCGGTCTCGTTGCGGCTTCTCGAAGTACCTCAGGCAGTCCGGGCGGCCGAGGGCGTGGTGATGGAACTCGACGACGGCGCCTTCCCGCTGCTGGCCGGCACCGAGATCTATGACGATCCGGTCAAGGCGTTCGACGGTGCCGCGGTGGTTCTGCTCATCGGCGCCAAGCCCCGCAGCGCGGGCATGGAACGCGCCGACCTGCTCGGTGCCAACGCGCAGATCTTCGCCGCCGCCGGGCAGGCCCTCAATGCCGGAGCGGCCAGCGACGTGCGGGTGCTCGTGGTGGGTAACCCGGCGAACACCAACGCGTTCGTCGCCGCCGCGCACGCCCCGGACATCCCGGCCGAGCGGTTCACCGCTCTGACCCGGCTCGACCACAACCGTGCGGTCGCGGCGCTGGCGCGGCATTCGGGGGTTCCCGTCACCCAGATCAACCGGATGACGATCTGGGGCAACCACTCACCCACCCAGTACCCCGACATCTTCCACGCGGAGGTCGGAGGCCGCTCAGGTGCCGACTACGCCGCCGACACCCATTGG
Organism: Mycobacterium sp. G7A2; assembly: GCF_041902445.1. Lineage (NCBI taxonomy): Bacteria > Bacillati > Actinomycetota > Actinomycetes > Mycobacteriales > Mycobacteriaceae > Mycobacterium > Mycobacterium sp. G7A2. The sequence continues at coordinate 3,017,849 of NZ_CP169251.1, forward strand.
CTCACCGACGATTTCATTCCGACCGTGGCCCGGCGTGGCACCGCGATCATCCAGGCGCGCGGCGCCAGCTCCGCGGCGTCGGCGGCCAACGGCGCGATCGACCACGTCGACGACTGGCTGCACGGGACCCCCGACGGGGACTGGACGTCGGTCGCGCTGCCCTCCCCCGGCGTCTACGGCGTCGACGAAGGCCTGGTGTGTTCGTTCCCGTGCCGGTCCGTGGGCGGCCGCTGGGAGATCGTGACCGGCCTGGACATCAACGCGTTCTCCCGCTCCCGCATCGACGCGTCGGTGGCCGAGCTGCGGGCCGAACGCGACGCTGTAACCGCGCTGGGCCTGCTGCCGTGACAGCCGTGTGAAACAGCACACCGCATTCTCAGCGAAACCTTCGGTTCGGGCGATATCCCGGAATTAGCCACCCGACGAAGGAGTCCGCAATGACCACGACCGAGGAACCACAGCTCCGTCCCCACAGCTTGGCGCCGCGGCACTGGCGCACGGTCCGCCGGTACCTGGCGACTGAGGCGGTGGTGCTGACCGGACTGGCCGCGGCGGGGCTGATCGCCCTCGCCGTCGGTGACCCGCTGTCCTTCGACGGTGACGCGGGGATCGTCGTGACTCCGGCCTTGTGTGCTCTGATACTGGCGCTCGGCGCCGGTGCAGCGCTGGCCACGACCCGGCTGTCGTTGGCGCGACGATTCTGCGGCGCAGTCGCCATTGCTGCGTTGACGCTGGTCATCATCAGCGGTGTGGCCGCGACCAACTTCACGGCCGGGCCCCTCGGTTTCACCGACGGTGCGACGCTGCTCTACTCCGCGGTCTTCGTGGTGCACTTCGCGATGGGTGTGGTTGATCCCGGATCGCCTCGAAGGGCCGGAATGGACACCCACGCCGGACGGCGGGTCAGGACAGCGACGCCGACCCGTCGGGGTGCACCCGCACTGACGCACCCGCGACGTCCTCGTTCACCGTCGCCTCGGCCTGCCCGGCGTCGTTGATCACCGCCAGCACCCGTGCGTCCTGCGGTGTGCGCACCGCCAGGAATGCCTTCTCCGGCTTCCCGTCGCGATCGAACGGCGTCGTCCACGACTCGATCCGGCCATCGCCGCTCCAGTCGACCAGCGCTGTGCGGGTGGGTTCCCGGTCGACGACCGGTTGCACGTCCTCCCAGCGGAATTCGCGGCCCGGCGGCTCGGTGCCGTACACCCCGAAGCTGTGTTTGGTCAGGTAGCCGCCGTTGGCGGTGATCAGACCCGTCCGACCGGGTTGAGCCACCAGGCGCTCGGCCATCGTCGCGATCGAGTGGGTGACATAGTTGTTCCACGGTCCCCCCGCGAAGGTCAGGCCGCCGGTGACGGTCAGCGGGCGGCTTCGGTCACCGACCGGCAGGCCGAGTTCGCGGGCCGCCACCTGAACCGCTGACGGGAAGCACGAGTAGACGTCGACGAGGTCGATGTCGTCGATGGCGACGCCGGCCAGCTCGACCGCCCGGCGGCCAGCGATCCTGATCGCCGGCGAGCGGTGGAACTCGGCGCGTTCACCGATCGCGTAGGTGTCGTGGGCATCGGTGCCCGCGTACGGGAAAACCCAACGGTCGCGCGGAATCTGCAGATGCTCGGCGTTGGCGGCCGAGGTCAGGATGAGCACTGCCGCCTGGTCGACCATGTTGTTGGAGTTCATCAGCTTGGTGTAGGGCCAGCTGATCATGCGGTTGGCGGGCGCGGGTTGCCAGATCTGCTCGGCGGGCACCTCCTCGCGGCTCCAGGCGTGCGGGTTCGCCGCAGCGACCGCGGAGAACTGCGACCACAGTTCACCGATGCGGCGCCGGTGCGCGTCGGGGGCCTCGCCCGCGACGATGCGCACGGCCTGCTCGAACATCGGATACACGTAGGCCGGTCGGTCCAGGTTGATGCGGATCTCGGCGGGACCGGCCATCGGCACACCCTCGTCGGACCCGGGAGCCACCGGCACCGACTCGTCCTGCTTGGTCCAGTCGGGTTTGCGCCCGGCCGCCCGGAGCTTGGACCGGGTTCGCCAGGTCTCGGCTCCGGCGATCAGAACCGTCTCCGACCTGCCCGCGGCGATGTCGAGGCAGGCCAGGTTCACCAGTGTCTGAGGGACGTTGCCGCCGATGCCGGTGTAGCGGGTCACCGCCTTGTCCGCCCTGATGCGTTGGGCCAGGGCCAGTCCCGGGTCCCGGTAGCGCCACGACAACAGGTTGACCACGCGCACCGCGTCGACCGCCTCGAGCACCCGCGGATCGGCGGCGGCGCGCGCTGCCTGCTCCATCAGCGCGACCGGCTCCACGTCAGGGCGTTCGGTGTGCTGGTTCACCTGGCCGTATCCGACAAGAACCGGTGTCCTCGGATCAAGGGGCATGACGCAGTGCCTTTCGGGTGGGATCAGGTGAACGGCGCGTACAGCGCTCGGCGACCGTTCATCGGCCACGGCCACAGTATCGGGACGGAAAAGATTAACCGTGCTGCCATCGGCTACAGGTTGGGTACCCGGTCCCGGCGAGGTTGGATGGAGAGATGACCACAACGACTGCCGACAATGCCGATGCCGTCACGACCGCCGCGTGGCGGGCCGTAAATCGCACGCCGCTCAGCGACGACATGGTCAGCCGAATCGACCGCTGGTGGCGGGCGGCGAACTATCTGTCGGTCGGGCAGATCTACCTGCTGGACAACCCGCTGCTGCGCACCCCGCTGGCCCGCGAGGACGTCAAACCGCGCCTACTCGGCCACTGGGGCACCACGCCGGGGCTGAACTTCCTCTACGCCCACCTCAACAGGGTGATCAAGGAACGCGAGCAGTCCACGATCTACCTCACCGGTCCTGGACACGGCGGCCCCGGCCTGGTGGCCAATGCCTACCTGGACGGCACCTACAGCGAGGTCTACTCCGACATCACGTCCGACGCCGAGGGGATGCGCCGGTTGTTCCGGCAGTTCTCGTTCCCCGGCGGCATTCCCTCGCACGTGGCGCCCGAGACTCCTGGCTCGATCCATGAAGGGGGTGAGCTCGGCTACGCGTTGTCGCATGCCTACGGGGCCGCGTTCGACAACCCCGACCTGCTGGTGGCGACCGTGATCGGCGACGGCGAAGCCGAAACCGGTGCGCTGGCCACCGGATGGCATTCCAACAAACTCAGCAACCCCGCCAAAGACGGTGTGGTGCTGCCGATCCTGCACCTCAACGGCTACAAGATCGCCAATCCGACGGTGCTGGCCCGCATCCCCGAGGAGGAACTGCGGTCCCTGATGGTCGGCTACGGCCACAAGCCGTACTTCTTCGAGGTCCCCGACGACTCCCCCGACCCCGCCGCGCCGGACGACGCGCACGCCGATGCGCACCGGCGCTTCGCGGCCTTGCTGGACGATGTGCTGAACGACATCGCCGACATCAAGGTGCGCGCGGCCGGCGGAGATGACTCGCGGCCGGCCTGGCCGATGATCGTGTTCCGCACCCCCAAGGGCTGGACCGGTCCGGACCACATCGACGGCAAGAAGACGACGGGGTCCTGGCGCGCGCACCAGGTGCCGTTGTCCAATGCCCGCGACACCGCCGAGCACCTGGGTGTGCTGGCGGATTGGCTGGCCTCCTACCGCGCTGGGGAGTTGTTCGACGACAACGGCACGCTGTTGCCCGACATCGCCGAGCTGGCTCCCCCAGGGCAGCTGCGGATGAGCGACACTCCCTACGCCAACGGGGGTCTGCTGCTCAAGGACCTCCGGCTGCCCGACTTCCGTGAGTTCGCGGTCGACGTCCCCGCCCCGGGGGCCACGATCGCCGAGGCCACCCGGGTGCTGGGTCAGTGGCTGACCGAGGTGGTCCGGCTGAATCCGGACAATTTCCGGATCTTCGGACCCGACGAGACTGCGTCCAACCGGCTGCAGGCCGTGTTCGACGGGACCGACAAGCAATGGAACGCCGAGCTGATCGGCCCCGAGGTGGACGAGCACCTCGCGCGGGTGGGCCGGGTGGTCGAGATGCTCTCCGAGCATCAGTGCCAGGGCTGGCTGGAGGGCTACCTGCTGACCGGACGGCACGGGCTGTTCAACTGCTACGAGGCGTTCATCCACATCATCGATTCGATGTTCAACCAGCACGCCAAGTGGCTCAAGGTGACCAACCACATCCCCTGGCGGCGCCCGATCGCGAGTCTGAACTACCTGCTGTCCAGTCACGTCTGGCGGCAGGACCACAACGGGTTCTCCCACCAGGACCCGGGCTTCATCGACCACGTGGTGAACAAGAGCGCCGACGTCGTGCGGGTGTACCTGCCGCCGGACGCCAACACGCTGTTGTCGACCTACGACCACTGCCTGCGCTCGCGCCAGTACGTCAACGTCGTCGTGTCGGGCAAGCAGCCCGCACCCAACTTCCTGACCATGGAGCAGGCCGTCGCGCACTGCACCCGCGGCCTGGGCATCTGGGAGTGGGCCGGCTCGGAGGTGCTGGGCACCGACCCCGACGTGGTGATCGCCGCGGCCGGGGACGTCCCGACACTCGAGGCGCTGGCCGCGGTCGATCTGCTGCGGATCCATCTGCCGGACCTGAAGGTGCGGTTCGTCAACGTCGTGGACCTGATGCGTCTGCAGGACAACACCGAGCATCCGCACGGGCTCACCAGCAGCGCTTTCGACATGATCTTCACCACCGAGAAGCCGATCATCTTCGCCTACCACGGCTATCCCTGGCTGATCCACCGCCTGACCTATCGACGCACCGGGCATCCGAACCTGCATGTGCGCGGCTACAAGGAGGAGGGCACCACCACCACCCCGTTCGACATGGTGATGCTCAACGACCTCGACCGCTACCACCTGGTGATGGACGTCATCGACCGCGTCCCCGCACTGGGGTCACGCTGTGCGACGCTGCGTCAGCAGATGGCCGACAAGCGCATCGCGGCGCGCGAATACACCCGCGTGCACGGGGACGACATCCCCGAGGTCAAGGACTGGGTGTGGCCCGCCGCCCGAAAGCTCGGCGTCGAGGCTGCCGGAACGTCCGACACCGGCGGCGACAACGAGTGAGCGCCCCGTCCGCGCGCTGAACCGGCCCATCAGATCGCGGAAAAGTCGCCCTGCGCGCTCAGCCGGTACCCTGGAGCGGTCATGACCGACGTCAGCGCCGCCTCAGGCGAACACCATCCGTTGCTCGCGCAACTGTCGGCGCTCAACCACGCCCGGGTCTACGTCGACGTCGCCGTCGTGATCGTGGTGCTCGCGTTGACCAACCTGCTGGCCCACTTCACGACGCCATGGGCCAATGTCGCCGTCGTGCCTGCGGCCGCGGTCGGGCTGGTGCTGCTGGTGCGCCACCGCGGCTTGGGGTGGACCGAACTCGGGCTGGGACGCGAGCACTGGAAATCCGGCGCCGGCTACGCGGCAGCGGCGATAGCGCTGGTCGGCGCGGTGATCGCGATCGGTGCGCTGTTGCCGTGGACGCGGCCGATGTTTCTGAACGACAACTACGCGACGTTGTCCGGGGCGCTGGTCGCGTCGATGATCATCATCCCGCTGCAGACCGTGATCCCCGAAGAGCTGGCCTTCCGTGGAGTGCTGCACGGTGCGCTGGACCGGGCATGGGGGTGGCGCGGGGTGGCCGCGGCCGGTTCGCTGCTGTTCGGTCTGTGGCACATCGCCACGTCGATGGGTCTGACCGCCAGCAATGTCGGGTTCACCAAGATCCTGGGGGGTGGGATCTTCGGCATGGTCGCCGGTGTCGTCGGCGCGGTGCTGGCGACCGGAGCCGCCGGGTACGTGTTCGCCTGGCTACGGCGCCGCAGCGGCAGCCTGATCGCCCCGATCGCGTTGCACTGGTCGCTCAACGGGCTGGGGGCATTGGCGGCCGCGCTGGTGTGGCACCTGTCCTAGGGGGACAGCACCGCCGCGCCGGAGACTCGTCCTGCGCTCAGGTCGGCCAGCGCCTGGTCGGCGTTGTCGAGCGGGTACGGGCAGGTGCTGACCTCGATACGGTGGGCAGCGGCGAAGTCCAGGAACGCGTGCGCGTCGGCGCGGGTGTTCGACGTGACCGAGCGCACCTGCCGTTCCTGGAACAGATGACGCTGATAGTTCAGCGCAGGAATGTCACTGAGATGGATGCCCGCGATCGCCAGTGTGCCGCCGCGATCGAGGCCCTCCAGCGCCGGGAGCACCAGCTCGCCGACCGGCGCGAACAGGATGGCAGCGTCCAACGCCACCGGCGGCGGGTCCGCGGCGCCCTGGGCGGACGCCGCACCCAGCGCCAGCGCGAGCTCGCGGGCCTGCGCGCCCCGGGTCATCACATGCACCTCGGCGCCGTCGGCGAGGGCCACCTGCGCGGTCAGATGGGCGCTCCCACCGAAGCCGTAGATGCCCAGCCGACCGCCCGGCGGCAGCGCGGCACGCTGTAGCGCGCGGTACCCGATGATCCCGGCGCACAGTAGTGGTGCGAGCTCGGTGTCGCTGTATCCGGTAGGGAGCGGAAGCGCGAAAGCGGCCGGTACAGTGGCGAACTCGGCGTACCCGCCGTCGGCGTCCCAACCCGTGTAGCGGGAGTTCGGACAGAGGTTCTCCTGGCCGCGCAGACAGTAGCGGCACTGACCGCAGGTGTGCCGCAACCACGCGATTCCCACGCGGTCGCCCGCACTCAACTCGGTGACCGAGGCGCCGACCGCGACGACCTCTCCCACTACCTCGTGGCCGGGAACCACGTCGGGCCGATGCACCGCCAGGTCGCCCTCGGCAACGTGCAGATCGGTGCGGCAGACCCCACAGGCCAGGACCGCGACGAGCACTTCGTCGGGCCCGGGGCGCGGTACCGGCAAGCTCGCCGGGGTCAGCGGGTGGGTTTCGACAGGCCCGGGCGTGTGGACCTGCCAGGCACGCATCAGAGAGTCGCTCACGCTCTCACGATGCCGCAGTCGCGGACTCGATGCCAGGGCGCGCCGCCAGCCTGAACTGCCGTGTTTCGCCGAGGTAGGTGGTTCGACGACTCAGGTGGTTCGACGGCTCAGGTGGTTCGACGGCTCAGGTGGTTCGACCATGCAGAACGGGCACGACCAGCAGGTGGTCGTGCCCGTTCAGTGCCGGGTCAGGCCGGCGGCATCATCTCCGGGGCGGTTGCCGGGTCGATCGGGACCGGCACGCCGACCGCGGCGGGAGCCGGCGGCGGTGGTGGTGCGTTGGGATCCGGCGGCGGCGCGTTGGGGTCGGCCGGCGGTGGCGGCGCGTTCGGGTCCGCCGGGGGTGGCGGCGGAGGCGGAGCCGGTGCCCACGGCCGGATCGAGTTGGCCAGCGCAATCGCCTGATCCGTCGGGATCGGGTTGTCGGCGGTGCCCAGCCACACCACGAACCAGCGCTCCGGAGCGCGTTGTCCCCGCGGCGTACCGGGGGTCGTGGGCGTGCCGACCACCCCAGCCCAGATCTGACCGTTGGGCTTGTTGGTATCGGTGAACTTCACCTCGTAGTACGACGCGACTCCCGGCATGCCGTCGGCATCCAGCGCAACGGTCTGCTGGTTGACCCGGGTGCCCGGGAACGGCATGAAGAACTCACCCATGTCGGAGGCCAGACGCTGGGCCGCCTTGGTGTTGTCCTCCTCGGCGCCCGCGAACAGCTTCAGGTCCAGCCGGCCCAGCAGCACGCTGGTGTCGTTGGGCGGCTCGGCGCCCTCGGGGGTGACCTTGGTCAGCAGCGCCTGCCCGTAGGACAACTGTGTCGCATCGGCGACCTCCCAGCCTTCGGGTATGACATAGCTGAACCCGCCCGCGGCGTTGTTGACCCGCCCCGGTTCGGGCGCGGGCGGCGGGGGCGCGTTGGGGTCGGCCGGCGGTGCATTCGGATCCGCCGGCGGCGGCGGGGGCGCGTTGGGGTCGGCCGGGGGTGCGTTGGGATCCGCCGGTGGCGGCGGTGCAGCCGGAGGCGGGGGTGCGGCCGGTGGCGCGCCTTCGACGACGCCGGTGTCCGGCGGCGGAGGTGGCGGTTCAGGCGCGGGCTGGGCTTGGGCGACCCCCGGCAGCACCAAGGCTGCCGCAGTGACACCCGCCAGCGCCGCGAGCCCGAGAGACTTCGGGAAACCCCTGCGTCGGTGGCGATGCGCGTCCGGCTGATCCATGGGGACGAAACTACCGTGTTGCGCCCCTGACGCAAGTGAGAGTTGCTCAAAATGTGCTCAACCGAGACATTGCTGTAGCCATTGAAGGCTCAGATAGAGCTATTCTAGGGGGTTGCTACCTAGGTGTGGACAGCAGGACGCCCCCGCGCGTTGCGCGGGGGCTGCCCGGGTGAGCCGATCGGGGCCGGCCCGACGTCTCGATATGTGTTTCTCCCCCGGTTGATCGCGCGGGTCCGCGACCTCGTTACACGATGGCGGACGCCGGAGTCTGCGGGCGCCTCCGACGCGGCGCGTCGAATTTCATCCCATAGCTACTGTCCAGTAACATCGACGGTGCTCGCTGGGGGTTCAGCGTTGAACACGACAGGAGGCATCGTCCATGGATGTGCTGATCACCGGTTGCGACACCGATCTCGGACGTACGATCGCGCAGAACTTCGCCCAGGCCGGCCATGACGTCATTCTCGCAGCAGCCCGCCGGCAGGAACTCGAGGTGCTCGCCAAGGAACTCGACGTCTCCGACGACCGCATGATCGCGGTGGACAACAGCGACCCGAAAGCCCTGGCGGCGGCTCAGGCACAATTCCCGGCGTACCTCGACACGGTGGTGAACGTCCCGGCCGCGACGTGGCAGGGTGGCGATCCTCGCGCCTTCACCCTCTTCGACCACGCCATGCAGTGGCGACACATGTTCGACAGCGGTCTGGTGTCGGCCATGTTGACCGTCCAGGTTCTCGGTGATCAGCTGCGTTCGGGTGGCTCGATCATCACCGTGGTCCCCGAACCCACCAATGAAGGCAGCGCCGGCGCCGCCGTGAAGGCCGCGATCTCCGACTGGACGGCGGGACAGGCCCACCACTTCGGGATCCGGGGCATCACCGTCAACGCGGTGGCCGCCGGCCGGGGTCACGAGCCCGGTTACGACGGACTGGGCGCCGGTTCCGCGACCGTGAGCGACGAGATAGCCCGGCTGTCACTGTTTTTGACCACGCCCGCGGCTCGTCACATCACCGGCCAGACGCTGCACGTCAGCCACGGGGCCCTGGCGCACTTCGGCTGACGACCGCCACGGGCCGGCGCCAACCACCGGCGGCATGGTTTTATTCCGGGCTTCACATGTAGCGAAACGTTCACCGGTGCCTCGCCGCCGGGTCGTAGGGTCATGCAGGTGACCAGACTCGGGCTTCAGATCAACAACTTCTCCTACGGCGCATCCGGTCAAGGTGATGTCGCCGACCTGTTCCCCACCGTCGTCGCCCAGGCGCAGGAGGCCGATGCGTCCGGCTTCGACTCCGTCTTCGTGATGGACCACTTCTATCAACTGCCGGGTATCGGCACCCCCGACCAGCCGATGCTCGAGGCCTACACAGCGCTCGGTGCGCTGGCATCGGTCACCGAGCACGTGCAGCTCGGCACGTTGGTGACAGGCAACACCTATCGCAACCCAACCCTGCTGGCCAAGAACATCACCACCCTCGACGTGATCAGCCAGGGACGGGCGATCCTGGGCATCGGCACCGGATGGTTCGAGCTCGAGCACGATCAGCTCGGCTACGAGTTCGGCACGTTCACCGACCGGTTCGACAAGCTCGGCGAGGCGTTGCAGATCATTCTGCCGATGCTCAAGGGTGAGCGGCCGACCTTCTCCGGCAAGTACTACCGGGTCGAGGAGGCGATGGCCAATCCGCGCTTCCGCCAGCACATTCCGTTGATGATCGGCGGAAGCGGAGAGAAGAAGACCATTCCGCTGGCCGCGCGGCACTTCGACCACCTCAACGTCATCGCCGGATTCGACGAGCTCGCCAAGAAGGTCGAGGTGGTCAAGCAGCGGTGTGAGGCCATCGACCGCGACCCGGCGACCCTCGAGACCAGCATGCTGGTCGGCGCCGTCGTCGGAGAGGGCATCAGCCCTGACCTCATCCCCGACGATTTCAAGCAGCGCATGGTGGCCGGCAGCGTGGAGCAGATCGCCGAACAGATCCAGGCCAAGGTGCTCGACGCGGGCATCGACGGCGTGATCCTGTTCGTGCCGACTCAGACCGTGGGATACCAGCCGGGCCAGATCAGCGCCCTGGGAGAAGCGCTCAAGCCGCTTGTCGGCGGGTGAACAACCGGTGCGGTGGGTTAGCTCACCGCGCCAGCGGGAAGTACGGCCACTAACGTATCGGTTGTACTAGACGTTCACACGTCTCGGTTGAATGTGACGTTCAGACGTCTTGGTTAGATTGACGTTCACACGTCCGCGAGGAGCAGCAATGAGCCATCCCGGAGCTACGGGTTCCGATCGGCACAAGGTCGTCATCATCGGGTCCGGTTTCGGCGGTCTGACGGCGGCCAAGGAGCTCAAGAAGGCCGACGTCGACATCAAGTTGATCGCCCGAACCACTCATCACCTGTTCCAGCCGCTGCTGTACCAGGTCGCCACGGGCATCATCTCCGAAGGAGAGATCGCGCCGGCCACGCGGGTGATCCTGCGCGACCAGAAGAACGCCCAGGTGCTGCTCGGTGACGTGACGCGCATCGACCTCGAGGCCAAGACCGTCCGCTCTGAGCTGCTCGGGCACACGTACGTGACCCCGTTCGACAGCTTGATCATCGCGGCCGGTGCCGGGCAGTCCTACTTCGGCAACGACCATTTCGCCGAGTTCGCCCCCGGCATGAAGTCGATCGACGATGCGCTGGAACTGCGCGGTCGCATTCTCGGCGCGTTCGAGCAGGCCGAGCGCTCCAGTGACCCGGCCCGCCGGGAAAAGCTGCTGACGTTCGTCGTCGTCGGTGCCGGGCCCACCGGCGTCGAGATGGCCGGTCAGATCGCCGAACTGGCCGACCACACGCTCAAGGGCGCGTTCCGGCACATCGATTCGACCAAGGCGCGGGTGATCCTGCTCGACGCCGCTCCCGCGGTGCTGCCGCCGATGGGCGAGAAGCTCGGCAAGAAGGCGCAGGCCCGGCTGGAAAAGATGGGCGTCGAGATCCAGCTCAACGCGATGGTGACCGACGTCGACCGCAACGGCATCACCGTCAAGGATCCGGACGGGACCATGCGCCGGATCGAGGCGGCGTGCAAGGTCTGGTCGGCCGGGGTGTCGGCGAGCCCGCTGGGGCGGGATCTGGCTGACCAGTCCGACGTCGAACTCGACCGGGCCGGCCGCGTCAAGGTCATGCCGGACCTGTCGATCCCGGGCCACCCGAACGTGTTCGTCGTCGGAGACATGGCCGCCGTGGAGGGCGTCCCCGGCATGGCGCAGGGCGCCATCCAGGGCGCCAAATACGCGGCCAAGGCCGTCGCGGCAGGGCTCAAGGGCGCCGATCCGGCCGAACGTGAACCCTTCAACTATTTCGACAAGGGTTCGATGGCGACGGTCTCCCGTTTCAATGCGGTCGCCAAGGTCGGGCCGGTGGAGTTCGGTGGATTCATCGCCTGGTTGGCGTGGCTGGGCCTGCACCTGGTGTATCTGATCGGCTTCAAGAACAAGATCGTGACGGTGCTGTCGTGGACGATCACGTTCCTGTCGACCAACCGCGGCCAACTGACGATCACCGAACAGCAGGCCTACGCGCGGACCCGGATCGAAGAACTCGAGGACATCGCCGCGGCCGTGCAGGACACGGAGAAGGCGGCCAGCTGACGCGGGTCGTCGTCAGAGCCGCTCGCCCTGCCAGGTGGTCAGACTGCCTCCCCCGGCCAGGGCGAGCGTCACTCCCCCCGTGGTGACGTCGGCGCACGGGTAGTGGAACTCGCTCACAAACGCCAGCGGCGCAGCGAGGGCGTCGTCTGCCACGGAGCCCGCACCGAGCTCGACCCGGTGGCGCAGCAGCGCCCTGCCGTCGACGTCGGCGTGCAGTGATCCCGACCAGAAGCCTTGGCGTTCAGCGGTTCTGCCGATCTGGACACGCTCACGAAGTCGCACGCTGCCGCCGGCGGTGAGGTTCAACCGGGTGCGGGCGAAATGGCGGGAGGTGCCCGCCACGATGGTGGGCTGCGGATCCAGATCGAGCGTGCCGGCGACATCCAGGCACCACGACGCGTGTGACTCCACGCAGGCGGCCCCCGGCAGCGTCACCGTCGCCGCGGCGGTGCGCACCCGCAACCGCGCTCCCGGCTCCACCACGACCCGAAGATGGATCGTGTCGCCGCCCAATGGTGTCGCGGCCGCCGACACCAGATGCACGGTGTCCGGTCCGGTGCGCCGTGCGGCGATCCCCCCGGTGCATTCGAGTCGGGGCGAGCGGTCACACCGGGCGACGATCACGACCTCAGAGCGCATCTAGGCGTCCTGCGCAACCTGCAGTTGCGCGCGGACCCAGTCGAGCACGGCACTTGCCGCGGGGTCCTCGGTCAGCGAGATCAGCACGAACGGTCGGTCACCGCGTACCGCTGCCGCGTCGCGGCGCATGACGTCCAGGTCCGCGCCGACCATTGGCGCCAGATCGGTCTTGTTGATCACCAGCAGGTCGGAGAACGTGACGCCGGGGCCGCCCTTACGGGGCACCTTGTCGCCGCCGGCGACGTCGATGACGAAGATCTGCACGTCCACCAGGCCCGAGGAGAACGTCGCGGTGAGGTTGTCGCCGCCGGACTCCACCAGGATCAGGTCCAGGGGGCGCCCGGGCCCCGTGTGTGCCGCCAGCAGATCGTCGATCGCATCCAGATTGGCAGTGATGTCGTCGCGGATCGCGGTGTGCGGGCACCCGCCGGTCTGCACGGCGGCGATCCGCTCGTCGGGCAGAACGGCGTTGCGGCGCAGGAAGTCCGCATCCTCTGTGGTGTAGATGTCGTTGGTCAGCACCGCCAGCGACAGCTCGTCGCGCAGCTGCCGGCACAGTGCCGCCACCAGCGCGGTCTTTCCCGAACCGACAGGTCCGCCGACACCGATGCGCAGCGGCTCGCCCGGCTGGCGCACCCGGCGCGGACGGTCGGGGTGGTCGTGGGTGTGTCCGGGCGAGTCGGCCGAGAGAAAATGTGGTGGCATCGGTGGCACGGTCAGCAGCTCCTCACTGTCACGAGGCGAACAACGGGCGTTCACGGTCGAGGTGTCGCTGGGCCAAGACGTCCAGCAGTGGGTCCGAGAGGTCGGCGAGACCGGCGGCGGCCTCGGCGGCGGTCTGCTCGCACAGCGGCGCGAGCTCGAAGGTCAGCGCCGCGACGTCGCCGGGGTCGAGGGCCAGCAGCCGCTGAGCGGCGGTGGCCGAACCGGTCATCGTCGTGTACACGACCGACAGGGCGGTGTGCTCGGGGTCCAGCGCCCCCGCCGCCCCGACTGCACCCAGCGCCACCGGCAGGTGCGGCGTGGCGCCCAGCGCGCCCCAATCCGACGAGGGCCACACCCGGCGTGCCAACCGGACCAGTCCGCGCCCCTGCGCCCGGGATGCCTGGCGTGCGGCGGGAGCCGGTGTGCGGGCGTCGGTTTCGGCGTCGCCGGTGCCACCCGCCGCGGACTCGAGGGTGCCGCGGTGCACAGCGGCCGCGATCGATGCGGCCACCAACGCCGTCGTCCGGATTCGGCGCCGCAGAAATGCGGCGAGCGTCGCCAGATCCACCACCAGCCCACTGGTCACGGCTTCCTCGACCCCGCCGGAATGCACGTGACCGCCGGTGGGTAGCCGCGAGTCCGACAGCGCCAGCAGCATCGAATAGCCGGTCAGATCGGTCATCAGAACAGGAAGTAACGCTGCGCCATCGGCAGTTCGGCAGCGGGTTGTTCCTGCCACACCTCACCGTCGATCCGCACGGTGAACGTGTCCGGGTCCACCACGATGTCCGGTTGGGCGTCGTTGAGCGGCATGTCGGCCTTGCCGATCCCGCGGACGTTGTCGACCGCGACCAGGCGGCGACGCACCGCCAGCCGGTCGGCGAGACCGTCCTCGATCGCCTGCGGGGCAACGAAGTGCAGCGACGTGGCGGCCGCCGCAGCCGGCGCCGCACCGAACATCGGCCGGGGCAGGACCGGTTGCGGGGTGGGGATCGAGGCATTGGCGTCGCCCATCGCCGCCCAGGCGATCATTCCGCCCTTGAGCACCGCATGCGGACGGACACCGAAGAACGCCGGCTCCCACAGCACCAGGTCGGCCAGCTTGCCGACCTCCACCGAGCCGATGTCGCGATCCAGACCGTGAGCGACTGCAGGGCAGATCGTGTACTTGGCGACGTAGCGCATCGCCCGGTTGTTGTCCGCGCCGCGCGGTCCCCCCGAGTCGCCCGGCAGGGCGCCGCGGCGACGCTTCATCATGTGCGCGGTCTGCCACGTGCGCATGACCACCTCGCCGATGCGGCCCATCGCCTGGGCGTCGCTGCCGATCATCGAGATGGCGCCGATGTCGTGCAGCAGATCCTCGGCGGCGATGGTGGACGGTCGGATCCGGCTTTCGGCGAATGCGAGGTCCTCGGGGACATTCGGGTTCAGATGGTGGCAGACCATCAACATGTCGAGGTGCTCGTCGAGCGTGTTGACGGTGTGCGGGCGAGTCGGATTGGTCGAACTGGGCAGCACGTTGGGTTGCCCTGCGACCGTGATGATGTCCGGTGCGTGCCCTCCGCCGGCGCCCTCGGTGTGATAGGCGTGGATCGAGCGGCCCTTGATCGCGGCCAGCGTGTTCTCCACGAAGCCGGCCTCGTTGAGCGTGTCGGTGTGGATGTTGACCTGCACCCCGGCTGCCTCGGCGACGGTCAGGCAGGCGTCGATGGCGGCTGGTGTCGTACCCCAGTCTTCATGCAGCTTGAAACCCGCTGCACCGCCGCGCAACTGCTCCCACATCGCCTCTGCGCTGACGGTGTTGCCCTTGCCGAGCAGCGCCACGTTCAGCGGCCAGGTGTCCAGGGCTTCGAGCATCCTGGCCAGATGCCAGGAACCGGGGGTGACGGTGGTGGCCTTGCTTCCCTCGGCGGGACCCGTGCCGCCGGCCACGATCGTGGTGATCCCCCCGCCGAGCGCCTCGTCCATCAACTGCGGACAGATCAGGTGCACGTGACAGTCCAACGCCCCGGCCGTGACGATTCGCCCGTTGCCGGCGATGATCTCGGTCGACGGCCCCACCACCAGGTCCGGATGCACCCCGGACATGATGTCGGGGTTGCCGGCCTTGCCGATGGCGCAGATGCGGCCGTCGCGAATGCCGATGTCGGCTTTGATGATTCCCCAGTAGTCGAGGATCACCGCGCCGGTGATCACGGTGTCAGGTGCGCCGTCGGCGCGGGTGGCCCGGGACTGACCCATCGACTCGCGCAGCACTTTGCCGCCGCCGAACACCGCTTCGTCACCGGCCAGACCCGGTCCCCCGCTTCGGTCCTCGGTGATCTCGATCAGCAGATCGGTGTCGGCCAAGCGGATCCGGTCGCCGGTGGTCGGTCCGAACAGTCCGGCGTAGCGCGAGCGGGACAGCGTGGTCATCGCGGATCGTCCAATCTGCCCGGGGGGTCGAGGGTCAGGCCGTGCACTTCGCGGGTACCGGCCAACGGCACGAGCGTGACGCGTTGTGCGATCCCGGGCTCGAATCTGATGGCGGTGCCGGCGGGAATGTCGAAGCGGTATCCCCGCGCGGTAGCGCGGTCGAAATCCAGTGCGGCGTTGGCCTGTGGGACGTGGACGTGGCTGCCGACCTGCACCGGCCGGTCGCCGGTGTTGACGATGTCGAGCTCCAGCCGCGTTGCCCCCGCGTTGATCTCGATGTCGTCGTCACCGAAGACGATCTCTCCGGGTATCACTGGCGGGCTCCTTGCTCTTCGCGCGAGCGCTCATCGGGTTCCTTGCTCTTCGCGCGAGCGCTCATCGGGTTCCTTACTCTTCGCGCAAGCGCTCATCGGCGGGTCTCCTGCTCACGCGATCGGGTGGTGGACGGTGACGAGTTTGGTGCCGTCCGGGAATGTCGCCTCCACCTGGACGTCTTCCAGCATCTCGGGAATCCCGTCCATCACGTCTGCGCGAGCGAGAACTTCGCGTCCGCTGGTCATCAGCTCGGCCACCGTCCGGCCGTCGCGGGCGCCCTCGAGGATGTGGTCGGTGATCAGCGCTACCGCTTCGGGGTGATTGAGCTTGAGACCGCGGGCCTGACGGCGGCGGGCGAGTTCGGCGGCATACGAAAGGAGCAGCCGTTCCTGTTCATGCGGGGTCAGTCGCATAGTGGGCGATACTGCCACGCCGAGCCGGTGAGCGCTCGGGCGAGCAACCGGCACACGCACCCGCACTGGGGCGGGGAAGCGGGTCAGCGGCCGTTCACTCGTCGGCGATGTTCTGCAGCCGTACCTGTCCCCGCGCGACGGCACGCCCGGCGTCGTCGGTGATCGTGATCAGCCACAACTGCTGGCGGCGGCCTCGGTGGATGGGCGTGGACTCGGCGGTCACGGTGCCCCCCCGAATCGCGCGCAGGAAGTCGGTGTTGTTGTTGACACCGACCACGGTGCCACCACCGTTCTCGGACAGCCACACGTGCCCCGACACACTGGCCATGCTCTCGATCACGGCGCAGTAGACGCCGCCGTGCACGATGCCCCACGGTTGAAGCAGTTTGTCGGTGATCGGCAACGTGGCCCGGCCGCCGTCGGGGGTCATCTCCACATAGGTCAGGCCCAGTTCGGCATCGAAACCGTTGCCGAGCCCAGGGGGAAGATCAGTCACCGCTTGTGTCTACACCGCGGCCCGGCCGGTGCGGTCTCGGGGGTGGGGTGAACGTGAGGACGGGCCCCACGCTGTGCGTGGGGCCCGTCCTGTGGATGGACCGGGGGTTTCTGCAGCCCTCAGAAACTCCGGCTCGGTCCGGTGGTTCACGGTGCGACCGTTGCCATAAGCATAGGCAAGGCTGCCCTAATTAATCAAGGCCTTCCCCGTGGCAGTGCGATTCGTTCCGCGCACTGGCACGCCGAAACTGACCAGCGCATCCAGTACGGCCTGGCTGCGGCGCATGCTGGTGATCTCGCTCGCGCCCGACAGCAGCGGAATCTGGGTCGCTGCACCGACCACGGCGCCGCCGACGATGTGCCACATGGCCGAGGTCGTCATCGCTCCCCCGCTGACGTCGGCGAGCTGGGCGAAAAGCGGTGCGAGCGCTCGGTGGCTGCGATGGGCGATCCAGGTTGTCAGCGCGGCTTCGTTGGGCAGCGCGACAATGCCGTGCTGGGCAGGTCGACCCGCCCCGAGGCGCGGGCGGGCGGCGAAATGCGGGTCATCGGGCAGCGCCCGCAGCGTCGGATCGACCACTCCTACCCAGTCGATAGCGCCTTCGGAATCGACATGGACCCACAGGTTCTCGAGACCCGTGTCCCACGCTCGTCCCTCGAGCACGAGCAGCGGGACGACCCGGCCGACCACCACGTGGGCGAAGGTGGCCGCCAGTTGCTGCGCCACCGCGTATGGGCTGTCGGTTTCGGCGACGCCCGCGTCGAACATGGCTTGGAGGCGACCGGCGGTGAGGGCTTCGGTGAGTGGCCACCACCGTCGACGGGACAGGTCGCCCATGACCGCCACGCCGTAGACGCGGGGGCACTCCGGATAGAGCCCGCGCAGCCGGCGGCTCGACTCGTGGATGGGCAAGGCGTGCCTGATCGCCATGCTCGCGATGAGCGGGTCGTCGACGAGGACAGTCACGGAACCTCCAATCGTGGCATCTGAGTTAGGTTAGCCTTACTATAGTCATCGACCATGAAGGAGCTACCCCCTGTGACCGGACTCACAAGCCGCCGTGGAGGCGCGCGAGTGCCTGCCGCACCCGGATTCGGCGGCGAGCGCGTGGAGGCGGTAGCAGTCAAGATGGATACGACAATCGGTAGTAATCGCGTAGTACGCTTTGACCTACAGCGGGTAGGAGATGAACCGAAGATGGCCAAGCTGACACGGCTCGGGGACCTGGAACGGTCCGTGATGGACCATTTGTGGTCGGCCCGCGAGCCTCAGACGGTGCGTCAGGTGCACGAGGCCCTCGCTGCCCACCGCGACCTCGCGTACACCACGATCATGACGGTGCTGCAGCGCCTGGCGAAGAAGAACCTGGTGGTGCAGCACCGCGACGACCGCGCCCACAGGTACGCCCCCACCCACGGCCGCGACGAACTCGTCGCCGGGCTCATGGTCGACGCGCTGGACCAGGCCGCAGACTCGGGCAGCCGCGAGGCGGCTCTCGTCCACTTCGTCGAGCGCGTGGGCGTCGACGAGGTCGATGCGCTGCGCCGCGCACTGGCCGAACTGGAAGACAAGAACCGTGATGATCCGCCCGCTGGCGGTCCGGGCATCGCCTGAGGGACACTGGCAGCGTGTCCGCGCTGGCCTTCACCATCGTCGCCCTGCTGCTCTCGGGGCCGGTGCCTGCGTTGCTCGCGCGGGCGCGGTGGCCGATGCGGGCCCCACGCGCAGCGATCGTGCTGTGGCAGTCGGTGGCGCTGGCCGCGGTGCTCTCGGCGTTCTCTGCTGGGCTCGCCATCGCCAGCCGGCTCTTCCGGCCGGGCTCTGACGGGCGCCCCACGGCGACATTGACCGGCGCCGTCGACACCCTGGGGTGGCCGTTGTGGACGCTGCACGTCGCGGTGCTGACCCTCACGCTGCTGATCGGTGCCCGGTTGACCGCGTCGGTCCTCAACGTCGCCATCGCGACCCGCCGCCGACGTGCACATCACCGAATGGTCGTCGACCTGGTGTCCTCCCCGGGGCGGGCCGTGCCTGCGCTGCGCACCCGCTGTAGCGCTCCGGTGCCCGGTCACGGGCTGCGCATCCTCGATGTCGACCAGCCACTGGCCTACTGCCTGCCAGGGGTTCGCAGCCGCGTGGTGCTCAGCGAAGGTGCTCTGAACACACTGTCCGATCAGGAGATCGCGGCGATCCTCTCCCACGAGCGAGCTCACCTTCGCGCCCGCCACGACCTGGTCCTGGAGATGTTCACGGCCGTCCACGCGGCGTTCCCGCGCCTGGTGCGCAGCGGCAATGCCCTGACCGCGGTCCGGCTGCTGATCGAGTTGCTCGCCGACGACGCCGCCGTCCGCAACACCGGCCCCACCCCGCTCGCGCGGGCTTTGGTGGCCTGCGCATCGGCGCGCGCGCCCCGCGGCGCGCTGGCCGCAGGCGGCCCGACGACCGTGGTCCGGGTGCAACGACTGGCCGGTGCGCCGAACAGCCGGGTCGTCGCGGCCGGGGCCTACACCGCCGCAGTGGCCAATCTCGTCGTTCCCACCGTCGCGGTGGCCGTGCCCTGGCTGACAGAACTCCATCGACTCTTCATCGCGTAGATGTTGAACACCCCGCACCCGTGGTCATCTCGCACCCATGGTCTTCTCGTCCACGTCATCCCCGTCCACGTGATCGACGTGATCACTGCGTGAACGTGGTCAGTACGCAAGAGTGGTCGAGGTGACCGCGTCCTCCGTCCGCACCATCCGCCAACGAAAGGCTGCTGCATGAGCGACTCTGCTTCTCCTGCCACCGGGACCGCCCAGATCGGAGTGACCGGGCTGGCCGTGATGGGGTCGAACATCGCCCGCAATTTCGCCCGGCACGGCTACACGGTCGCACTGCACAACCGCTCCGTGGCCAAAACCGACGCCCTGCTCGCCGAGCACGGCGCCGACGGCAACTTCGTGCGCAGCGAGACCATCGCCGAATTCCTCGACGCGCTGGAGAAGCCGCGGCGTGTGCTCATCATGGTCAAAGCCGGTGAGCCCACCGACGCGGTCATCAACGAACTCGCCGACGCCATGGACGACGGCGACATCATCATCGACGGTGGCAATGCGCTGTACACCGACACGATCCGGCGCGAGAAGGCCATGCGGGAGCGCGGACTGCACTTCGTCGGCGCGGGTATCTCCGGTGGTGAGGAAGGGGCCCTCAACGGCCCGTCGATCATGCCGGGCGGGCCCGCGGAGTCCTACAAGTCGCTCGGGCCGCTGCTCGAGGAGATCTCCGCCCACGTGGACGGCGTGCCCTGCTGCACGCACATCGGCCCCGACGGCGCCGGCCATTTCGTCAAGATGGTGCACAACGGCATCGAGTACTCCGACATGCAGCTGATCGGTGAGGCCTACCAGTTGCTGCGCGACGCCCTCGGCATGAGCGCCACCCAGATCGCCGACGTCTTCGACGAATGGAACTCCGGGGACCTGGACAGCTTCCTGGTCGAGATCACCGCCAAGGTGCTGCGCCAGACCGACGCCAAGACCGGCAAGCCGCTGGTCGATGTGATCCTCGACGAGGCCGAGCAGAAAGGCACCGGCCGCTGGACGGTGAAGTCCGCCCTCGATCTGGGGGTCCCCGTCACCGGCATCGCCGAAGCGGTCTTCGCCCGTGCGCTGTCCGGGTCGGTGACGCAACGTACCGCCACGACCGGGCTGGCGTCCGGCGACCTCGGCGGTAAACCCGGCGACGCCGGGCAGTTCGTCGAGGACATCCGCCAGGCGCTCTACGCGTCGAAGATCATCGCCTACGCGCAGGGTTTCAACCAGATCCAGGCCGGCAGCGCCGAGTACGACTGGAACATCGCACCGGGCGACATGGCACGGATCTGGCGCGGTGGCTGCATCATCCGTGCCAAGTTCCTCAACCGCATCACCGAGGCGTTCGACGAGGATCCCGACCTGCCGTCGTTGATCGTCGCCCCGTACTTCCGCTCGGCGATCGAGGCGGCCATCGACAGCTGGCGCCGTGTCGTGGTCACCGCGACCCAGCTGGGCATCCCCATTCCCGGCTTCTCGTCGGCGCTGTCGTACTACGACGGGCTGCGGACCGAGCGGCTGCCGGCGGCCCTGACCCAGGGGTTGCGCGACTTCTTCGGCGCCCACACCTACGGCCGTATCGACGCCGACCGGGACAAGCGCTTCCACACCCTGTGGAGTGGCGACCTCAGCGAGGTGGAGGCCTGACGCTCCTGCGACAAGCCTGTCCGCGCCGAGTCTGCGGCGAGATCGTCGTGAGCCCGCAGAGTGCGATCTCCGCGCAGACTCGACGATCCACCGGCGCATAGACTCGACGGCGATGAAGTTCCTCGACGGCCACCGGCCGCCTTATGACCTGACCTACGACGACGTCTTCATCGTGCCGGGGCGCTCGGACGTGCCGTCGCGCTTCGACGTCGACCTGTCCACGGTGGACGGATCGGGGACGACGATCCCGGTGGTCGTGGCCAACATGACCGCCGTGGCCGGCAAGCGCATGGCCGAGACGGTGGCGCGCCGGGGTGGAATCGTCGTTCTGCCCCAAGACCTTCCGCTGGTGGCGGTCAAGCACACCGTCGACTTCGTCAAGAGCCGCGACCTCGTGGTGGACACCCCGGTCACGCTGGCCCCGGACGCCTCGGTCTCCGATGCCCTCGCCCTGATCCACAAGCGGGCCCACGGGGCCGCGGTCGTCGTCTTCGAGAACCGCCCCATCGGACTCGTCACGGAGGCGACCTGCCGCGGCGTGGACCGGTTCACCCGGGTACGGGACGTGGCGACGCCGGACTTCGTCTCCGCTCCGGTCGGTACCGATCCGCGCAAGGTGTTCGACCTGCTCGAACACGCCCACATCGACGTGGCGGTGCTCACCGAAGCCGATGGTGGTCTCGCCGGCGTGCTCACCCGCCTGGGCGCGGTCCGGGCCGGCATCTACACCCCCGCAGTCGACCGAGACGGCCGGCTGCGCGTCGCGGCTGCGGTCGGTATCAACGGTGACGTCGCCTCCAAGGCCCGCGACCTCGCCGAGGCCGGTGTCGACCTCCTGGTCATCGACACCGCACACGGCCATCAGCAGCGGATGATCGACGCGGTGGAGGCGGTCTCCAGCCTGGAGCTCGGTGTGCCTCTGGCCGCCGGGAACGTCGTCTCCGCGGCCGGAACCCGCGATCTGATCAACGCCGGGGCCTCCATCGTCAAGGTCGGAGTCGGGCCGGGCGCGATGTGCACCACCCGGATGATGACCGGCGTGGGTCGCCCGCAGTTCTCGGCCGTCGTCGAATGCTCGGCTGCCGCACGAGAACTCGACGGTCACGTGTGGGCCGACGGCGGTGTGCGGCACCCGCGCGACGTCGCGCTGGCATTGGCTGCCGGTGCCTCGAACGTCATGATCGGATCCTGGTTCTCCGGCACCTACGAGTCCCCGGGCGACCTGCTGCACGATCGCGACGACCAGCCCTACAAGGAGAGCTACGGCATGGCGTCCAAGCGTGCGGTCGCCGCGCGAACCGCGGCCGACAGCCCGTTCGACCGGGCCCGCAAGGCGCTGTTCGAGGAGGGCATCTCGACCTCGCGGATGAATCTCGATCCAGCTCGCGGCGGCGTCGAGGACCTCATCGACCACATCACGTCGGGGGTACGCAGCACCTGCACCTACGTCGGTGCCCACACGCTGCCCGAACTGCACGAGAACGTGGTTCTCGGCGTCCAGTCCGCCGCCGGATTCGCCGAGGGGCATCCGCTTCCCACCGGATGGTGAGCCGGCAGCCCTGACCCGGTGCCGCGTTGTGCTGGTGTTTGGGGTCGGCCGTATTCGGCTAGCATGTGGAGGACTTCGGACGGCTGCCCGAGATCTGCGCACGAGCCGATCCGAAGCGTTGCGTAATTCGAAGAAAGGGATCAGGTGCCGCAGGCACTGGACGGCGGCCCGTCCGAGCCGGTTGTGATCGCCGAACCGGCCGATCACGAACCCGCCGAGGCCGAACCCTCCTCTAGTCAGCCGGGCGTATGGCCCGGCTTCCCCGGTGACGTCGCGGGAGCGATTCGATGAACGCCGCCATGACGGTGCTGTCGCTGGTGGCGTTCGTACTGCTCACCGCAGGGACCGCGGTGTTCGTCGCCGCCGAATTCTCCCTCACCGCGCTGGAACGCAGCACCGTCGAAGCCAACGTCCGCAGCGGTGACCGGCGCGACCAGATGGTGCAGCGCGCTCACCGGACACTGTCCACCCAGCTTTCCGGCGCCCAGGTCGGCATCTCCATCACCACACTGGCCACCGGTTTCCTGGCCGAACCCGTCGTCGCCCGGCTCATCGCCCCCGGACTGACCGCACTAGGCCTGCCCGAGCAATTCGTCAGCGGTGTCGCCCTCGCGCTGGCCATCTTGATCGCCACCTCGCTGTCGATGGTGTTCGGCGAATTGGTTCCGAAGAACCTCGCCGTGGCCCGCCCGGTGCCGACCGCGCGCTGGTCAGCCGGGCCGCAGCTGCTGTTCTCGCTGGTGTTCACCCCCCTGATCCGGCTGACCAACGGCACCGCGAACTGGATCCTGCGCCGGATGGGTATCGAACCCGCCGAAGAGTTGCGCTCGGCCCGCTCCCCGCAGGAGCTGGTGTCGTTGGTGCGCACCTCCGCGCGCAGCGGCTCGTTGGATCCCGTCACCGCCGTGCTGGTGGACCGCTCGCTGCAGTTCGGTGTCCGCACCGCCGAAGAACTGATGACGCCCCGCTCGATGATCGAATCGCTGGAAGCCGACGACACCGTGGCCGACCTCAGCGAGGCGGCCGTACGCACCGGGCATTCCCGCTTCCCCGTCATCCGGGGCGACCTCGACGAGACCATCGGCATGGTGCACGTCAAACAGGTCTTCGCCGTCCCGCACGCCCAGCGCTCGGCGACCCGGTTGTCCGATCTGGCCCAGCCGGTGACCAAGGTGCCTTCCACCCTCGACGGTGATGCCGTGATGTCGGAGGTTCGCGCGAACGGCCTGCAGACCGCTCTGGTCGTCGACGAGTACGGCGGTACCGCGGGCATGGTGACCGTGGAGGACCTCATCGAGGAGATCGTCGGCGACGTCCGCGACGAACACGACGTCGAACCACCCGACGTCGTGCAGGCCGGCCGGGACTGGCACGTTTCCGGGCTGCTGCGCATCGACGAAGTCGCCGAGGGCACGGCCTTCCGCGCGCCCGAAGGCGACTACGAGACCATTGGCGGGTTGGTCCTGGAGAAACTCGGCCACATCCCCGAGGAAGGTGAATCGGTGGAGCTGACCGCCTTCGACCCGGACGGGATGGTCGAAGACCCGATTCGCTGGCGGGCCACCGTGGTCACGATGGACGGCCGTCGCATCGACACCCTGCGGTTGACCGAACTCGGCCGGGGAGGTGAGCACCAGGATGGGTGACATCTTCGGGGTCCTGCTCACCTTCGTGCTGCTCGCGGCCAACGCGTTCTTCGTCGGCTCGGAGTTCGCGTTGATCTCCGCGCGGCGCGACCGGCTCGAGGCGCTGGCCGAGCAGGGCAAGAAGAGCGCCGTCACGGTCATCCGGGCCGGCGAGAATCTGTCGTTGATGCTGGCTGGAGCCCAGCTGGGCATCACGATCTGCTCGATCCTGCTCGGCCGGGTGGCCGAGCCCGCGGTCGCGCATCTGCTCGAAGAGCCGTTCGGGCTGCTGGGCATCCCCGACGCGCTGTTGCACACGGTGTCGTTCGTCGTGGCGCTGTCGATCGTGGTGACGCTGCACGTGCTGCTCGGCGAGATGGTGCCCAAGAACATCGCCATCGCCGGTCCCGAGTCCACCGCGATGCTGCTCATCCCGATCTACCTGGTGTACATCCGTCTCGCGCGCCCGTTCATCGCGTTCTACAACTGGTGTGCCAACACCACGCTGCGAGCGTTCGGGGTGGAACCCAAAGACGAACTCGACGTCACCGTCTCCACCGTCGAACTGTCGGAGATGATCGCCGAATCGCTGTCCGAGGGGCTGCTGGACCCCGAGGAACACAGCAGGCTCACCCGGGCGCTGCAGATCCGCAACCGCGTGGTCAACGACGTCGCGCTGCCCCTGGCCCAGATCCGCGCCGTCCCCGTCGCCCACGTCGGTGCGGGACCCACCGTGGGAGCCATCGAACAGGCACTGGTCGAGACGGGCTACTCACGCTTCCCCGTCGCCGACCCCGACGGCGCCTTCGTCGGCTACCTGCACATCAAGGATGTGCTGCCGCACGTCGACGATGCCCGCAACGGGCAGACCGTGCTCAGTTCCGACATGATCCGCCCGCTACCCCGCGTGCCTGCGTCGTTGCCGCTGCCCGACGGGCTGACCCGGCTGCGCCGCAACAACGCTCACCTGGCGCTCGTCACCGACGCCGACGGTGCCGTCACCGCGGTGGTCGCGCTCGAAGATCTCGTCGAGGACCTGGTGGGCACGGTGCGTGACGGCACCCACCGTGTTTGATTCGCGGCTCGCCGCGTGGCCTGATTCGCGGCTCGCCGCTGACTCCCATTCGCGGCTCGCCGCTGGGCCTGATTCGCGGCTCGCCGCTGACTCCCCTTCGCGGCTCGCCGCGGGGCTCGATTCGCGGCTCGCCGCTGACTCTCATTCTCGGCTCGCCGAGGGCGACTGGCTCGAGCGCGAGCGCGCCCACCTCACCCGCGTCGACGCCTTTCTGCAACCCCACCTCGCCCGGCGGCGGGCCGGTGTCGCCCATCCGGTGTACGACTTCCTCTTCACCTACTACAGCCTGCGGCCGCGCCAACTGCGCGTGTGGCACCCCGGATTCGGCGTCGTGCTGGGCGGCCCCGGCGCCCGGCGTTACCTGTCGCGCGCCGGCTACACCCAGACGAACGATGGGGTCACGGTCAGTCGTGAATATCTTCACGGGCGCGCGGACACTGTGAGATTCATCGCCGACCTGCTGGCCGCGACCGCGGCGCGACCTCCGCGGTTCAACTGCTTCGGATTGCACGAATGGGCCATGGTGTACCGGTCGCCGACCCTGCGACACCAGAGCGTTCCGCTGCGGCTGGGTGCTGACGGAACCGATGCGGTGGTCGAATCGATGCCGTTGCGGTGCACGCATTTCGACGCCTACCGGTTCTTCACCGAACCCGCCGCGCGCCGCAATGCGTCGCACCTGACCCGCTCCGGCCAGGTCGACGCCGAACAGCCCGGCTGCGTCCACGCGGGGATGGACCTCTACAAGTGGGCGTTCAAGCTCGGTCCCCTCGTCGAATCCGAGCTCGTCCTGGCGTGCCTGGACCTTGCCGTCGACGCCCGCGTGCTGGACATGAGGGCCAGCCCCTACGATCTTCGGGGCTACGGATTCGCGCCGATCGCCGTCGAGACCTCCGGTGGTCGGCGCGAGTACGCGCGAGGACAGCTCGAGCTGACCGAGCGGGCCGGACCGTTGCGGGCCGCGCTGCTGGACCGGTGCACCGAACTCGTGGGCACCGCCACCGGCGAATAGGCCTGTTACCGGTGGGTAAGCTGGTTCGACGACACTGCAGACGGCATGGCGCCCCGGGCGCGCGTGCAGGCTAGGGAGGAATCATGACCGAGCGCGTGACGGTGGGTAACCTGCGTGTCGCCCCGGTGCTGTACGACTTCGTCAACAACGAGGCGCTGCCGGGCACCGACATCGATCCGGACACCTTCTGGTCCGGTGTGGACAAGGTCGTGGCCGACCTGACGCCGAAGAACCAGGAACTGCTGGCCCGCCGCGACGATTTGCAGGCGCAGATCGACAAATGGCACCGCGCCCGGGTCATCGGCGGGTTCTCCGCCGACGAGTACAAGCAGTTCCTCGTCGACATCGGCTATCTGGAGCCCGAACCGGACGACTTCACCATCTCCACCGCCGGCGTCGACGACGAGATCACCACGACTGCCGGTCCGCAGCTGGTCGTCCCCATCCTCAACGCGCGCTTCGCCCTCAACGCCGCGAACGCGCGGTGGGGGTCGCTGTACGACGCGCTCTACGGCACCGACGTGATCTCCGAGGAGGACGGCGCGGAGCCCGGCACCAGCTACAACCCGGTGCGTGGTGACAAGGTGATCGCCTACGCGCGCCGCTTCCTCGACGGAGCGGTTCCGCTGGCGTCGGGCTCATGGTCGGACATCACCGGTGTCACGGTGGCCGACGGCGCGGTTGCCGCCGGCCTCGACGACGGCGGTTCCGTGGGGCTGCAGGCACCTGAACAGTTCGTCGGCTACCTCGGCGACGCCGAATCGCCCACCGCCGTGCTGCTGGTCAACAACGGCCTGCACGTCGAGATCCTCATCGACCCCGACTCCCCCATCGGTTCCACCGACAAGGCCGGCATCAAGGACGTCGTGCTGGAGTCCGCGATCACCACCATCATGGACTTCGAGGACTCCGTCGCCGCGGTCGACGCCGACGACAAGGTCGTCGGATACCGCAACTGGCTCGGCCTCAACCGCGGCGACCTCAGCGAAGAGGTCAGCAAGGGCGACAAGACGTTCACCCGGGTGCTCAACGAGGACCGCACCTACACCGGTGCCGACGGTGGCGAGGTGACGCTGCCCGGGCGCAGCCTGATGTTCGTGCGCAACGTCGGGCACCTGATGACCAACGACGCCATCACCGACTCCGAGGGTCACGAGGTGCCCGAAGGCATTCAGGACGCGCTGTTCACCAGCCTGATCGCCATCCACGGGCTGCGCAGTGGCGCCGACAACGACGGGGCCAACGGCCCGCTGGTCAACAGCCGCACCGGCTCCATCTACATCGTCAAGCCCAAGATGCACGGACCGGACGAAGTCGCGTTCACGTGCGAACTGTTCAGCCGCGTCGAGGATGTGCTCGGCCTGCCGCAGAACACCCTCAAGGTCGGCATCATGGACGAGGAGCGCCGCACCACGGTCAACCTCAAGGCCTGCATCAAAGCCGCCGCCGACCGTGTGGTGTTCATCAACACCGGATTCCTGGACCGCACCGGCGACGAGATCCACACGTCGATGGACGCCGGCCCGATGATCCGCAAGGGTGCGATGAAGTCCACCGACTGGATCAAGGCCTACGAGAACCAGAACGTCGACATCGGTCTGGAAACCGGATTCTCCGGGCGGGCTCAGATCGGCAAGGGCATGTGGGCGATGACCGAGTTGATGGCCGACATGGTCGAGCAGAAGATCGGTCAGCCCAAGGCCGGCGCGACCACCGCGTGGGTGCCCTCGCCGACTGCGGCGACCCTGCACGCCATGCATTACCACGAGGTCGACGTCTACGCGGTGCATCGGGAACTGGCCGGTGAGAAACGGTCTTCGGTCGACGAGCTGCTGACGATTCCGTTGGCCAAGGAGCTCGCCTGGGCCCCGGAGGAGATCCGCGAGGAGGTCGACAACAACTGTCAGTCGATCCTCGGGTACGTGGTGCGCTGGATCGACGCCGGCGTCGGTTGCTCCAAAGTCCCCGACATCCACGATGTCGCATTGATGGAGGACCGCGCGACCCTGCGGATCTCCAGCCAGCTGCTCGCCAACTGGTTGCGCCATGGTGTGATCACCGAAGACGACGTCAAGGCGAGCCTGCGCCGGATGGCCGCAGTGGTCGACGAGCAGAACGCCAAGGATCCGGAATTCCGGCCGATGGCATCCGACCCCGAGAACAACATCGCTCTGCAAGCGGCGCAGGAGCTCATCCTGGCCGGCGGGGAGCAGCCCAACGGCTACACCGAGCCGATCCTGCACCGCCGTCGCCGAGAGTTCAAGGCAGCAAACAACGTTGGCTGACGCAGGCATTCCAGCTCTGATGATCGCAGTGACCCCGAAAGATCGTGGGCGGCATGGTGGCCGCTCACGTCGAGGCCGACGAGGTATGGGAAGACATGGGCAGACATAGCCTTCCCGACCCGGACGATCCGGACGAGTCGGGACGCCAACCCGAAGAGCCGCCCACCGAGCGGTTCGGTTTCGGAACCGATCCGGCCACGGGTCCCGGTTCCGCCGACGACGACGAGTCGCGGGGTTACGCCGACGACGAGTCGCGGGGTTACGCCGACGACGAGTCGCGGGGTTACGCCGACGACGGGTCGCGGGGTTACGCCGATGACGGGTCGCGGGGTTACGCCGATGACGGGTCGCGGGGTTACGCCGACGATCTACCGAGCGGCGAGGTCGACGAATACGGGTATCCCACTGCGTCCGCGGCCCACGACCCACCGCCGCCTCCGCCACCGCGCTCGGGCCCCCAGCACACCGGGGACTGGGACGGTGGTGAGTGGACCGGAAGCCACCGCGCCGTCACCCCGGCCCGGCGCGGCGTCAGCATCGGCGTCATCGTCGCGCTGGTCAGCGTCGTCGTCGTGGTCGGCGCGGTCATCCTGTGGCGGTTCTTCGGTGACGCGCTGTCGAGCCGGTCGGATGTGGCTGCCGCGCGCTGCGTGGAGGGCGAGGTGTCCGTCGCGGTCGTCGCCGACCCCGCCATCGCCGATCCGGTCAGCACCTTGGCGCAGCGCTACAACGAAACCGCCGACCCCGTCGGCGACCGCTGCGTCAACGTGAGCGTGCAGCCCGCCGACTCCGGCCAGGTGTTGAACGGCCTGACCGGTGAGTGGCCGGCCGATCTGGGTGAGCGCCCCGCCCTGTGGATCCCGGCGAGTTCGTTGTCGGCGGACCGGCTGGAGGCCGCCGCGGGCGCGGAGAGCATCAGTGACAGCCGTCCGCTGGTGAGCTCGCCGGTGGTGTTGGCGGTGCCTCCCGCCTTGCAGGAGGCGCTGGGCGAGCAGAACTGGGGCACCCTGCCCGGGCTCCAGACCGACCCCGCCGGCCTCGACAAGCTCGGACTGCTGGGCTGGGGTGGACTGCGCCTGGTGCTGCCTCTCGACCAGGACAGCGACGCGTCCTTCCTCGCCGCCGAGGCCATGGCGACCGCGGCGGCACCGCCGGATGCCCCCGCCACCGCGGGAATGGGAGCGGTCAGCACGCTGATGGGCGCAGAACCGGACCTGGCCGACGCCGCGGCGGGCACGGCGTTCGACGCCATGCTGGATGCCGCCGACCCGTCCACCGCCGCGGTGCACGCCGTGGTGACCACCGAACAACGTCTGTTCCAGCGCGCCGCGGAGATGCCCGACGCGGGCTCGGCGCTGGCTTCCTGGCTGCCGCCGGGGCCCACTGCGGTCGCGGACTTCCCGACCGTGCTCCTCGACGGCGACTGGTTGGCCCAGGAACAGGTCGCCGGCGCGAGCGAGTTCGCGCGGTTCCTGCGTAAGCCCGAGCAGTCCGCCGACTTCGCGGCCGCGGGATTCCGCGTCGACGGTGCCGAGCCTCCGTCCAGCGATGTGGTCGACTTCGGCCCGCTCGGGGCGCCGCTGAATGTCGGGGACGCTGCGCTGCGCGCCAGCATCGCCGACACGCTGGCCAGCCCGGCGCAGAGCCCTGCTGTCACTGTCATGCTCGACCAGTCGATGCCCACCGACGAGGGCGGTCGGCCGCGTCTGACCAACGTCGTCGACGCGCTGACCGCACGTCTGCAGGCATTGCCGCCCGACTCATCGGTCGGGTTGTGGACATTCGACGGTGTCGCCGGGCGATCGGAGATCAACGCAGGTCCGCTGTCCGAGCCGGTGGACGGGCGGCCGCGTTCGGAGGCGCTGAACGCTTCGCTGAGTGCCCAGACGGCATCCAACGGAGGGGCGGTGTCGTTCACCACGCTGCGCCTGGCGTATACCGATGCCTACGCCGATTACCGTGAGGGACAGCCGAACTCGGTGCTGGTGATCACTGCCGGGCCGCACACCGACCAGACACTGGGCGGGGAGGGGCTGCAGCAGTACATCAGCGGGGCGTTCGATCCCGCGCGACCGGTCGCAGTGAACGTCATCGACTTCGGAGACGACTCCGATCGCGCGACATGGGAAGCCGTGGCCAACACGACCGGCGGAAGCTACGTCAACCTTGCCACGTCGGACACGCCCGAGCTCGCCGCGGCGATCTCCGCGATGACGTCCTGACCGGTATGCTTCAGCGAACCCGCAAGCGGCTTCAGGTGATTGCGGGTAGACAGCAGGGCTAAGCGTCTGGCGGGTGCTCAGCAACCTCTCTTGATGGCCGGTGAATGGGCTCTCGAGGTGGTCACTTCGCTGACGATATTGCCTCCGATGCACGCCAATGGTATGACCACGTTACCCAATCGACGCAATGAGCTGCGAAGATCGGGTGAGCGTTCGGCTAGGGAGGGGAATCAGGCCAACGATGCGGTCTCACAACGACCTCGAGTCGCCCACCGGTCAGCAATCGGTGGGCGTGCCGGATTGGCGCGACCGTAAGCGCTACGTGTGGTTGCTGGGCCTTGTCGTGCCGACGCTGGTGCCGGTGTCGTGGGCCGCGGTGGCGGTCACGGGCCTCGGAGTGTTCTGGTGGTCGGGTCCGCTGCTCATGTTCGTCGGAATCCCGCTGCTGGACTATCTCGTCGGCAAGGACGCCGAGAACCCACCGGAGAGCGCCTTGGCGTGGCTCGAGCAGGATCGCTTCTACCGGTGGGCCACCTATCTGTATCTGCCCGCCCAGTACCTGTCGCTGGCACTGGCCTGCTGGCTGTGGAGCGGCGGCGGCGGGGTGAGCCTGGGCGTGGTGGACGCGATCGGTCTGATGTTGACGGTCGGCGGCATCGGCGGGGTGGCCATCAACACGGCGCACGAACTGGGCCATCAGCGGGCCGGGGCCGAGCGGTGGCTCAGCAAGATCGCGCTGGCCCAGACCGGTTACGGTCACTTCTACGTCGAGCACAACCGAGGGCACCACGCCCGCGTGGCGACTCCGCAGGACCCCGCCAGCTCGCGGTTGGGCGAGAGCGTCTACGCGTTCTTCTTCCGCTCTTCCTTCGGTGGACTGCGTTCGGCGTGGGCGCTGGAACGGCGCCGGCTCAACCGCCGTCACACTCGGTTCTGGTCGCTGAAAAACGACGTCCTCAACGCCTGGGCCCTGACGGCGGCGCTGTATGCGGTGCTGTTGGCCGTGTTCGGCGTCCACATCCTGCCCTGGCTGCTCGGTCAGGCCTTCGTCGGTGTGTGCCTGCTGGAGAGCATCAACTACCTGGAGCATTACGGCTTGCGCCGGGCCCGTCGGCGCGACGGCGCCTACGAGCAGGTTCGACCGGCGCACAGCTGGAACAGCAACTCGGTGATCTCCAACGTGTTCCTGTTCCACCTCCAGCGCCACTCCGACCACCACGCCAATCCGCAGCGCCGCTACCAGGCGTTGTGCCACGCCGACGAGGCGCCACAGCTACCCGCCGGCTACGCCAGCATGGTCGTGTTGGCGCTGTTCCCGCCGCTGTGGCGCCGGACAATGGATCCCCGCGTGCTGGCCCACTATCGCGGCGACGTCAACCGCGCCGCGCTGAAGCCGCGGCG
This sequence comes from Mycobacterium sp. G7A2, assembly GCF_041902445.1. NCBI lineage: Bacteria > Bacillati > Actinomycetota > Actinomycetes > Mycobacteriales > Mycobacteriaceae > Mycobacterium > Mycobacterium sp. G7A2. The sequence continues at coordinate 3,049,962 of NZ_CP169251.1, forward strand.
AGCCGGCGCGCTACCGGGACGACGCGGCTGACTGCACCTGGCGGGTGCGCTTGAGCGCGGTGGCCGCCGCGCGCATCGACAGCGCCGGCGACAGCCGCTCGAGGTACCACAGAGCCTTCCACCACCGCGGCACGACGATGATCGCCTGATTGCGCAACACCGCGCGCAGTGCTTGTTCGGCGAACTCGTCGGGGTCCATCGGGCGCAGCGCCTCCCCCAGCTTCTGCTGGTTCTCGCGACTGATGCTCCTGTTGTGGCCGTATTCGCCGCCGGTCAGGATCGGCGTGCGCACCACCCCCGGGCACAGCACCGACACGCGCACGCCGTGGGTCTTGCCCTCCACACGCAGGGTTTTCGACAGCGCCACCACCGCGTGCTTGGTCGACGAGTAGGCGGCCTGCGCCGACGTGGTGATCAGCCCGGCCATCGACGCGGTGTTGACGATGTGGCCGCTGCCCTGCTTGATCATGATCGGATAGGCGGCATCGACGCCGTGGATCACCCCGCGCAGGTTCACGTCGATGATGTCGGACCAGTCGTCCAGGGTCAGTGTGTCGACCTCGCCGCCGATGCCGATGCCGGCGTTGTTGAACAGATAGTCGAGGCGGCCCGCAGCATCCACCACCGCGTCGATGGCGCGGTGGACGGCCGCGGGATCGCGGACGTCGAGTTCCAGGGCGTGCGCCCGTTCGCCGGAGGCGTCCAGCTGCTGTGCCAGCGTCTTCGCGTGGTCGAACTGGCGGTCCGCGATCCACACCCGGGCGCCCGCGTCGACCAACCGCGCTGACAGGGCGGCGCCGATTCCCGATCCGCCTCCGGTGACGAAGACGACCTTGCCGTACCAGCCGGACATGTCTTTGGCGTTCACCGGGGAAGGATAACGGGCGGTGCGGCGCGGAGCGTCAGCTGCTGTGCCCGCCGGTGCCGGATGTGTCGCGGCGGTGGGCGGTGCAGCGCCCGCAGAATGCGGCGGTCGACGACGTGCGCGGTAGCTGTGCCACGGCTTCGCGGACTCCGCAGTCGAACAGGTGCGGTAGCTGCGACGGGATGCGGGCGCTGTTGCTGCAGGCAGCGGCGAGCGTTTGCTTGAGACCCAGCTTTTCTTACCCCGAAGTCAGTTACCGGCCGGTCACATGCCGATCACGTGACGGACAACCACCTATCACGTCGCCCATTGTTCCGGCCCAGACCCAAAGACCTTGCGGCGTGTGCTGAAAGGCATGGTTCATACCATCGATATTTTTTTGCGCGTCAGTCACGGGCAACATCTCAGCACGGTGGAAAGGCCCCTGGTTGCCCATTAATTACCCACATGTAGTTCAAATTACATGCAATTCCTACCGAGCCGTAGGTTGAAGATGAAAAAGTCCTTGAAATGCATAGAAGGTGCGCTATTGCTCCGATGCTTTCCAATGTGGCAACGTTTCGATGCCCACACTCTACCGTTGTAGAGTCGATGATAAAGAATGTATATCAGCAATATAAATACAGTTTGCCATAAACGTATGAATGAGAATTATTGACGTTTTGCTGCGCGAAGGTACCTACGGCGCAATATGCTCGCGGTGGAGCCAGGCACGGCTCGCGATTTCACTGCTTCTATCGGGGAGTTCTCATGCGGGTTGGTATTCGCAAGGCCGGGGTTGCTTGCGGCAGCCTCGTAGCCTCAGCACTGTTAGCTTTCTCATCGCCGTCTTGGGCCAGCAGTTCGGCGCTGGTGATCGGCGGTCTGGACACGCCGCAGCTGCACGACATCATCATGGCCCAGATCCTCGGTGACCTCACCCACGGCCAGGAGCGCGTCAGCGTGAACTGGCCGGCCGAGGCCGGACCCTACACCGGCAAAGACGACCTGACGCTCGGCCAGTCCATCGACGTGGGTATCGAGAACCTGAACGCCGAGATCGCCGCCGCGCTGGGGCGCCTGAGTCGCGACGAGAACGGCAATGTCCTCAACGGTGAAAAGGTCACCGTCATCGGGCTGTCGGCCGGTTCGCTGGTCACGACGGAAGTGCTGCGCCAGATGGCGGCAGACCCGAACGCGGTGGGGGCCGACGAGATCTCGTTCTACCTGGTCGCCGACTCGAGCCGGCAGGAACTGATCAAGGACTCCAAGTACAACCCCAAGTACGACTACACCTACCAGCCGGCGCCCGACACCATCTACGACACGCACGTCGTCACCGGCGAGTTCGACGGCTTGGCCGACATGCCGGACCGCTGGTGGAACCTCACCGCGGTGGTCAACGCGATGGCCGGCGCCATCGTCGTGCACATTCCGGTGATGTTCGCTGACCTCGACGATGTCCCTGCGGAGAACATCACGGTCACGACCAACGCGCTGGGCGGCACCACGACTCACTACCTGGTGCCGACCGAGGAGCTCCCGCTGGTCACGCTGCTGCCGTTCCTCAAGCCGATGGAAGATAGCCTGCGCGCCTCGGTGGAGCGCGGTTACAAGCGGTATGACGACGTGCCGTCGGCAGCCCGGACGGCGGCGGTGGCCACGGTCGCGGCCGAGCCCGCCGAAGACGTCGCCGAGGACACCGCAGCGCCGGAGCCGGTGAAGGCGGTAGAGGAGGCCGCCGACACGAAGGACACCGCGCCGGTCGACGTGGCGGACACCGTCGAGGTGGTCGAGACCGACGCGGATGACACCGAGCAGGTCACCGAGGTCAGCGACGAGATCGAGGTGGCCAAGGACGACGACGACGCCGTCGAGGAGGCCGTCGCGGAGGCTGCTGACGAGGAGGCCGCCGAGGAGGAGGCACTCGAGGAGGCTCTGGCCGACGACGCGGCTGACGCTGAGAGCGCCAAGGAGGAGGATGCGGCTGAGGACGCGTCCTCGGACACGGCAGCGTCTGACGACAGCGACGCCGGGGCCGACAGCGATGCCGGCGCCGCCGGCGACGATTCGTCGTCGGATGATTCCGGATCGGCGTCCGCCGGCTCCGACGAGTAGCCTCGACACGACCGCTCACCCGAAGCCCCGGCCCCGCGGCCGGGGCTTCGTGGTGTGAGTTTCCTGCCAGGACGGCGACTGCGCCGCGCGCCGCAGGGGACGTCGGCCTAGAATTCTGACGACGTTGATCGATTTGCTGTGAGGTAGCGTTCATGCCCATGGGAGTACCTGAGTACGACGTGATCGTCGTCGGCGCCGGCTTCGGCGGGATGGGCGCGGCGATCCAGCTCAAGAAAATGGGCTACGACAACATCCTGATCGTCGACCGTGAGGACGATCTCGGCGGGACGTGGCACGTCAACCACTACCCGGGGCTGGCGGTCGACATCCCGTCGCCCACCTACTCCTACTGGTTCGAACCCAACCCGAACTGGTCGCGTCTGTATGCCCCCGGCTCCGAGCTGAAGCTTTATGCCGACCATGTCGCCGACAAGTACGACGTGCGCCGCCACATGCGCTTCAACACCCCTGTCGAGGGAGCGCGCTGGGACGAAGACGGGCGATTCTGGCAGGTGGCCCTGGCCAGCGGCGAGACCCTGACCGCGCGATTCCTGATCACCGCGACCGGTTATCTGTCCCAGCCCCGCAAGCCCGACATCCCCGGCATCGAGGACTTCGAGGGCCGCGTCGTACACAGCATGGACTGGGACGACGACTACTCCCCCGCCGGTGAGCGGATCGGGTTGATCGGCACCGGGGCCACTGCGGTGCAGCTCATTCCCGAGCTGGCCAAGCAGGCCGCCGCGCTGACGGTGTACCAGCGCACCCCGATCCACGTCGTGCCCAAGATCGACTTCCCGATCCCGGTCAAACTTCGCCGGCTGTTCGCCCGCATTCCTTTGCTGCAGCGGGCCTTCCGGTTCACCACCGACATCAATCTCGAAGTGATGATGATTCTGTCGGTGCTGAACTTCAAGAACTTCCGTCAGCTGAACACGTTCGCGTCCTACCTCTCCCAGGTGCTCCGCTTCGTCTCGATCCGCGACAAGGACCTGCGGGCCAGGCTGACCCCGAGCTACGAATTCGGCTGCAAGAGGCCGACCTACTCGAATTCGTACTACCGCACCCTGGCCAAACCCCATGTCACACTGCAGACCGCGGGAATCGAGCGGGTCGAGAAGGACGGCATCGTCGGCTGCGACGGAACCAAGGTGCACATCGACACCCTCGTGCTGTGCACCGGCTTCGACTTGTGGGAGGCCAACATCCCGGCCATCGAGGTCATCGGCCGAGACGCCCGCAACCTCGGCAAGTGGTGGCGGGACAACGGCTTCCAGGCCTACCAGGGCGTGACCGTGCCGGCGTTCCCGAACTTCCTGAGCCTGGCCGGGCCCTACGCATCCAGTGGTCTGTCGTACTTCAACACCATGGAGTACCAGATGCGCCACATGGACCGCCTGTTCGGGGAGCTGCATCGGCGCCATGCCGCGACCTTCGAGGTCACCGACGAGGCCAACGCCGCGTTCCGCGATCGCATGGCGGTGGCGCTGGAGAACACCGTGTTCCGGCTCGGCGATTGCGTGGGTTCGCGCTCGTACTACTTCAGCCCCAGCGGGGAGACGTTGGTCCGTCCCGCATCGACCAACCAGACCAACCGGGAAAACGACACGTTCGCGTTGACGGACTACACGTTCGACTGATTCCGCAGGTCAGTGCCGGTGAGGACAGGCACCCCACAGTGATGTGTCAGCATGGAGACATGCTGTTGAGGCGAATGCTCGGTGCTATGTGCGCGGCGGTGTCGGTTCCCCTTGCTGTGCCGTTCGCGATGCCTGTCGCAGCGGCCCAACCGTGTCCCGACATCGAGGTGATCTTCGCGCGCGGTACCGGAGCCCCGGCGGGCCTCGGGTGGCTGGGTGATGAATTCGTCGAGTCGCTGCGCGGCAAGGTCGGTGACCGCACGGTGGGCGCCTACGCGGTCAACTATCCGGCAAGCTTCGACTTCGACACCTCCGCGCCGGCGGGTGCCGCGGACGCGGCAGGGCGGGTGCGGTACATGGCCGACAACTGCCCGGACACCAAACTGGTGCTCGGCGGGAACTCGCAGGGCGCGGGCGTGATCGACCTGATCACCGTCGACCCCAAGCCCCTCGGTCGTTTCACCCCGACGCCGATGCCGCCGGACGTCGCCGACCACGTCGCCGCGGTGGCCGTGTTCGGAAACCCGCTGCGCGACATCAGCGGCGGCGGACCGCTTCCCGAGCTCAGCGGCGTGTACGGCCCGAAGACGATCGACCTGTGCGGACTCGACGATCCGTTCTGCTCCTCCGGACTGAACTTTGCCGCGCACTTCTCCTACGTCAAGAACGGCATGGTCGACCAGGCCACCTCGTTCGTCGCTGACCGGGTGCGCTGAGGCCCTCGCCCGGCAAAGCCAGTTTGGGCCCTTGTTCGGTAGCCGGCCGGAATCGGTGCAGGTACGGCCAGACTGCGAAGACAGGCTTTCTGCCAAGAAAACCCGCGTGTCAAAGTCTCATCAGGGAACGGATCTGCGCGTAGGCTGGGCTTTGCTCAGCAAACCGGGGGACGGCGACGAGGGGGACAACGATGGGGTCAGGCACTAACGGCACCGGGGTGCGACGGCGGCGGTCGCGTTGGTTAGCTGCTGCGATTGCCACAGTGCCTCTGGTGGCGCTGCCCGCGACCGCTGCGGGGGTGTCGGGGGCATCGGTGTCTTTGCTGGCCTCGGCCGCCGAGTTCGACTATTTCCCGCCGGAGCCGGCGCGCGTGCTGACCTTGAGCCTGATCCCCCACGGCAATGACGATGACTTGCAGGGGGTGATGTGCCAGTCGCCCCGCACCTGCGAGATGGTGCAGAACTCGTATCTGTCGAAAACGCTGGCCGTGAACAACCTCGACGAGGCTCTGCGGGACGGGACGACGGGGCGCCAGTACGTCTTCGCCTACAGCCAGGGCGCCCGGGTGGTGTCCCTGTGGTTGCAGACCCGCTCCCAGGTCGAGGGCGCCCCGACGCCTGACGATCTGGGCTTCGTGCTGATGGGCAACCCGGGGCGCAAGTACGGCGGCGCGGACGGTGACTGGGACCAGGTGATCCCCGATACCGACTATCACGTCATCGACGTGTCCCGCCAGTACGACGCCGCCTCCGACTTCCCCGACAACCCGTTCAACCTGCTGGCCCTGCTCAACGCCAACGCCGGTTTCCTGTTCGTGCACCAGGATTACGAGGACGTCGACATCTACGATCCGGCGAACTATGTGTGGACCGAAGGCAACACCACCTACGTCTACGTGCCGACCAAGAACCTGCCACTGCTGGAACCGTTGCGATGGGTCGGGTTGTCGGCACTGGCCGATGCGCTCAACGAACCGCTGAAGGAGATCGTCGAACGCGCCTACGACCGGTCCTACCTGCCTGCGCAGCCGGGTCTTCCGGAGCCGGCACCCGAGCCCGAGCCGGAACCCGAGACGCCGGGCGAGGACGAGGGCACCGTCGACGACGGCCCGGCGGAGCCGGCGGCCACCCTGGCTGCGGCGAAGACGACCATCGACGTGCCCACCGATGCCACCGATGTCACTGAAGTCACCGGCGGGGAGACTGCCGGCGGCGAGACCGTGGGCGCCGATCAGTCGGAGAGTGGCGACGAGGTGGAGCTGACGAACACCGACACCACCCCGGACACTGGCGATCTGGAATCCGGCGACCAGGAAACGGGAGCCCTGGAACCCGGCGACCTGGACACCGGCGATCTGGACACCGGCGATCTGGACACCGGCGACCTGGAGTCCGGCGATGTGGATACGGGCGATCTCGACGACGCCGAGTCCCTCGACGAGGACGCTGCCCTCGCCGATGCCGACCTGCAGACGGAGGAGGCCCGGGAGGCCGACTCCGACGAACAGGATCGGCAGGAGACCGGCGACGGGGGTGACACAGGTTCCTCCGGCGAGAGCGCTGGAAGTGCCGGTGATTCCGGGTCCGCGGCTTCCGGTGCCGGTGAATCGAACGGCTCGGACGAGTAGTGCAGGCGCATTGCGGCGAGTAGTGCGGGGGCACGCGGACGACTAGTGCAGGGACACCGTGACTTCCACCGAACGCACGGTGATCGCCGACAGCGGTGGTGGCTGGCCGTCGACGGGTGTGGTTGGGTGGCATGATGGATGTCGCGGGTCTCGCACCGATCGAGCAGACAGCCCTGCTCACCGAGTACGCCCGGGCGCTGGACAGCGCGCAAGCGCACCCGATCCTCGCCGATCCCCTCGCGCGTGCCACGGTGGCTCAGATCGACTGTGACTATACGAGTCTGGGCGCTACCGCCAGTGTGGTGGCGCTGGTCGCGCTGCGCGCCACGATGCTCGACGAACGGATCCGCGCCTTCATCGCCGCGCACTCCGACGCCGTCGTGGTCGACCTGGGGTCGGGGTTCAACAGCGCGCTCTATCGCGTCGACCCGCCGGCCACCGTGGACTGGTACAGCGTGGACCTGCCTGCGGTCATCGCCCTGCGCGACGCGCTGTTACCGGAGCACGCCAGTGCGCGGTCCGTCGCCGCGTCGGTCCTGGAATCGACGTGGCTGGAACTCATTCCGGCCACCCGGCCCACACTGGTTTTCGCCGACGGCCTGTTCGCATTCCTCGACGAATCCGCGGTGATGTCGGTGATGCGCGACGTCACCGGCCACTTCGCTTCCGGGGTCCTGGCATTCAACGACTACGGACCGGTGAGCAAGCTCAATCAGCTGATGGGCAGGCTCAGCACGTCCAGGAACGCGAACTCGCCGCACACCCAGTGGAAGTTCGCCGGTTTCAAGGACGCCCACACGCCCGAACTCTGGAACCCCGCCCTGCAGTTGATCGAGGAGGCCAGTGGCATGCACCGGCCCGAGGCGCGACTGTTCCCAGCCGGGCTCCGCGTGGCCGCCAGGTTGTCCCACCGGGTTCCGGCGATCGCGCGCAAGGCCAGGATCGTGCAGTACCGGTTCTAACCGTTGGTCTCGGCCACCGACACCGTTGACTCGGTGCGCGGCGCTGCATCCTTGCGACGGTGCACCACGGCACGTCCCCCGCGCCCCGGCGTGACGGTGACGCCGCGGCTGTGCGGCTTCTCGTCCGGTTCGTTCGTCGGCTCCAGCGTGAATTCGCGCAGGATCGTGCGCAGCGTGACGTCCATCTCCATCGTCGCGAAGGACGCACCGATGCAGCGCATCATTCCGCCGCCGAACGGGATCCAGGCGAAGGGGTTGGGCGGATTGCCGACGAACCGGTCGGGATCGAACTTGTCGGCGTTCGGGAAGCTCTGTTCGGCCGCCATCGCCAGTTGCGTGCTCGCCATGATCGTGTCGCCTTCGGGAATCACCCACTCCCCCAGGCGAATCCGGGTCCGGGCGCGGCGAAGCGCCGCGGTCAGAACCGGCCTGGTGCGCTGCGACTCGGCGATCGTGGCCGTCATCAACTCCGACCCGCCGGCGTCCACCTCGTCGGTGAGCCGGGCCAGCAGGTCGGGATGGCGGCGGATCCGTTCGATGGTCCACGCCAGCTGCGTCGACGTCGTCTCGTGGCCGGCGACCAGCATGGTCAGCAGCTCGTCGATGATGTACGAGTCGGGCAGCGGCTCACCGTTGTCGTAGCGGGCCTGCAACAGCAGGGACAGCACGTCACCGCGGTCGGCGAAATTGGGGTCCGAACGTGCGTCGGCGATCAACGAGGTGCAGATCTCGTCCATGCGACGCCGGTACTGCGCGAACTTTCCACCCGGGCTCCAGGCGCCGAGGTCCTTGCGCACCAGCGACGGCAGCAGGGCGATCTTGGAGCCGAACTCCACCGCCGCGGGGATCACCACGCGTAGCTCGTCGAGTTCGTCGCCCTTCGCGCCGAACACGGCGCGCAGGATGGTGTTGAGCGTGATCCGCATCATCGGATCGAGGGTTTCGAACTCCACCCCCTCGGGCCACGACTGCATCTCACGCATCACCTCCTGCTCGGTGATGGTTTCGTAGCTGCGCATGTTCTTGCCGTTGAACGGCGGCAGCAGCAGCTTGCGGCGGGCCAGCAGCTCGTCGCCCTCCAGGTTGAAGATCGACCCGGGCCCCAGCACGTCGCCGCCGAGGTTGTTCTGCGGTCGCCCGACCAGCTCGCGGCTGGTGCTGAACAGATCCTTGACCAGCACCGGATCGCTGATCACGACGGTCTCGCCGAACACCGGCAGCTGCAGGGTGAAGGTCGAGCCGTAGCGGCGCCCCAATGCGGCCACCGCACCGTAGCGCGCGGTGAGCACCGCGGCGCCCTGGATCAGTTTGGGCAGGCGCGGGCCCGGCGGTAGCCGCACGGGCTCCGTCGTCGCGGTAGCCATGTCGTCACCCCTTCATCACAGATGGACGCGTCGGTCGCGGGTCGCTACTAACCGTGAGATCTCAGGCTAGCGCGTAGTCGCTGAGCGGAAAGTGCTGCTGCTCCTTGACGGCCTGACGCACGGTGGTGGGCCGGAACAACGGGGCCTCACCGGAGCTGTTGAACCAGTACGAGCGCGAGTTCGCGCAGTTGCCCAGCAGGAACACCGAGTCGTCGAGCAGCGTCAGCATGCGGTCCAGGAAACGCGCGTTGGCCTCCTCGGTCACTTCGAAGGTCTGCGCGCCGGTGCGCTGCATCTCGCCGAACAACCGCTCCATGTGCCGCATCTGGTATTCGACCGTGTCGAACCACGACATGCCCACCCAGGCGTACGGGCTGGCCTGGCTCAGCATGTTCGGGAACAGCGGCACCGTCAGGCCCTCGTAGGCCTGGAATCGGTTCTCCCGCCACCACTTGCCCAGGTCGCGGCCTTCGCGGCCGATGACCTCGATGGCCGGCAGATTCGACTCCCACACATCGAACCCGGTGGCCAGCACCAGCGTGTCGACCACCCGTTTGGTGCCGTCCGTCCCGACGATGCCGTCGGGCTCGATCCGGTCGATGCCCGCCGTCTCCAGGTGGACGTGGGGTTTGTTGAACGTGCGGTAGTAGACGTTCGACAGCGTCGGCCGTTTGCACCCGAAGTCGTAGCTCGGGGTCAGTTTGCGGCGCAGATCCCGGTCCCGGATCGCCGCGAACCGGTGCAGCCGTCCGATCGCGGCGGCGATGCGGTTCACCGGCCGGAACTGACGGAAGCGCCACATCGCGAGGGTGACCATGATGTCCATGAACAGGTCGCTGGACACCCGCAGCACCCGCTGGGTGGCCGGGACCTTCGCGAACAGCCGCTGCGCCCGCGGCCCGAAGCCGAAGTCGAGCTTCGGCATGACCCAGATCGGGGTGCGCTGGTAGACGGTCAGCTCGGCGGCGTCCTCGGCGAGCTTGGGGATGAGCTGCACCCCGGTCGAACCGGTCCCGATGATCGCGGTGCGCTTGCCCGCCAGCGAGTACGAGTGATCCCACTCCTGAGCGTGCAGCACGGTGCCCGCGAAGCTCTCGATGCCGGGGATGTCCGGCTTCTTCGGCTGGCACAGGTACCCGGTGGCCAGGATCAGGAACCGCGTGTGCAGCGTCTGCCCGTCGGACAGCGACACGAGCCATTCCTGCGCGTCGTCGTCCCAGCGTGCACCGTCGACCACGGTGTTGAACCGCATGTAGCGCCGCAGGTCGTACTTGTCGGCGACGTGCTCGGCGTACGTCTTGAGTTCGCTGCCGGGCGCATACAGCCGCGACCAGTACGGGTTGGGCTCGAACCGATAGGAGTAGGTGGTGGACGGGACGTCAACCGTCAAGCCTGGGTAACGATTGACGTGCCACGTCCCACCGAGGTCGTCCTCGCGGTCGAGAATGGCGATCTTGTCGTAACCGAGCCGGTTCAGCTGGATGGCTGATCCCATGCCGCCGAATCCGGCGCCGACGATTACGGCGTCATACTGCTCCGTGCTCACGGGGCGATACTACGGGCTTGCGTCCCGGCCATTCCTAATCGTCGGAGCCGCCGGAGCTGCCGCTGTCACTGCCGGAGTCGCTGCTGCCGGAGTCACCGCTGTCGCTGCCCGAGCTGCTGCTGCCGCTGTCGGACGAATCGTCCGAGCCCGCGTCGGAGTCATCCGAGTCCGCCTGGTCGTCGGCGGCCTCGTCAGTCGCCTCGTCCTCGGCTTCGTCGGCGATGTCCTCGACCTCGTCGGCGTCGTCGGCGACGTCCTCGGTCTCGTCGGTCTCGTCGGCGACGTCTTCGGTCTCGTCTGCGATGTCCTCGACCTCGTCACCCTCGTCGGAGGCGTCCTCCTCGACGGGGGTCTCGGTCTCCGGGGCCTCCTCGGCCGGCGCCTCGTCGGTGACCTCACCCTCGTCGGTGACCGACTCGAACTTGTCCTTCAGGCCCTGGATCGCGTCGGAGACGACATCCGTCTGCTCCTCGGCGGTGTCCTCGGTGACGGCGGGAGTCTCCTCGGCGGCCTCTTCGGTGGTCCCGGTGGCCTCTTCGGTGGTCTCGTCGACCGTCTCCTCTTCCTGGCCGAACAGCGCGGCGAGGATGGAGGAGGACGAGCTGTCGGCGTCCGCGTCGGCGTCCTCGTCAGTGGACTCGACCGGGGGCCCGATGTACTTGCCGTCCTCGTCGTACAGGTCCTTGACCTTCGGCGGGATGTACAGCCCCTTGGGAATGTCGTCGCCGACCTTCCACTGGGTCGGCATGAACGGGTCGACCTCGTTGCAGTCCGGGCACAGGATCTTGGCGAACGGCCGGAACAGGTAGGCGAAGGCGGTCTCGTTGGGGTTCCAGATCTGGCTCTTCGGCACGAACGGGTACCACGTGACCATCAGTGCCTCGAACAGGTTCACCGCGGCGCCGAGCTGGTCCCCGATCGTCGGGGTCTTGATGCCCTCGGGCGGCGAGATCAGGTGGTTCCAGAAGGACTTGGTCTCGGCGAACCACTCGAGGTGCACGGTCTCGCCGTACCACTCGACCGGGTCACCGTCCTGACCCATCTCCTGACCCCAGTAGGTCTCCTCGTCGCTGACGGGGTTGTACTCGGGGGTGATGGGGCCTTCGAAGGTGTAGCCCTCCTTGGCGAACAGATCCCACAGCATCACCTTGAACATCTGGTCGGTGATGCCGGCGGGATTGGTGCACTGCGTCTTGCCCGTGCCTGTGCACCCTTCGTTCATCGGTAGGTTCGCCCGCGCCCAGTAGTCGGCGATCTCGCCCATCGGGCCCGAGATCGACGGGATGGCGACCAGGAAGTCGACGAATGCGCGGGTCATCTCCGGGTTGGCCGGATCCCAGCCCAGCACGTTGGTCTCGGTGTACACCCACCAGCTGCCGCTGTCACGCATCGCCTCGGCGAAGCGGTTGGTGCCCTGTACGGCGTAGTAGGGGATGTTGGCGACGGTCTCGAGGAGGTTGATCGGCGCGTAGAAGATGCTCTGCGCGTCGGAGATCGGCGCGACATCGTCGAGGCGCGGGTCGCGGTTGTAGCCCTGCTCGATGATGTACTGCAGCGGTCCGGTGAGATCGTCGGCCAGCTTGTCCAGGCCCATCCAGCGCAGCGGCTCGACGATCGGCAACGACTTGGCCGGCACGAAGACGTACTCGGTGTTGCCCTCGGTCCACTTGACGTTGTCCGCGGCGTCGAGGTCGACGTTGGTGTAGCTGTCACCGAGGTGGTTGGTGAAGAAGCCCATCGTGGCGTTGAGCACGGCCAGCACGTTGAACGGGTTGGCCGGCTGGTCGCCCGTCGGGTCGTACTGGTTCATCACGTCGATGACCTTGAAGTCGCTCTCGGGCCACTCCTGACCCCACGGAACGCCCGCTCCGCCGTACTTGCGGCTCGGGTTGCCGACGACGACGAAGGTCAGGTTCTCCGGGACCTCGAAGTCCTCGGGGTTGGCCAGGTAGGCCTCCAGCCACTGGGAGGCCACCACGGCGCCCTCGCTGAAGCCGAGGATCGTGACGTCGTCACCGCTGGCCGCGGCCGCGGCCAGCTCTTCTTGCAGGGCCTCCACACCCAAGCCGAACTGACCTGGGCTGGTCCAGACCGGCATGTACTCCAGGTCCATGCAGGTGTTGCCGCTGTCCTCGCCGCAGTACCGGCCCTGCAGGGCGTCCTTGAGATCCACCGCGTCGGGCGACGGGTTGATCGTGATCACCTTCGCCTTCAGGGTGACCTGCTGGGCACTCTGCGTGGTGGTCGTCGCGCTCTCCGCCGGGGCCGGGGGCGCGATGGGTGCGAAAGCCAGGACGCTCGACCCGACGATTGCCAGGCCCGTGGTCATATACGGGCGAAGCGCAGAATGCATGTGCCGACCCTTCCAGGTGGTTGCAATGTGATGACGATCTGATCACGACGTGAGGTGTGCGGAGATTATCACACTTCGCCGCTGTGCAAGCGATTGCTGGAGGAATTCCGGCGCATCACCGCTAACCCTTCGAGAAAACCACAGGACGTGCGTGAATTGCCAATTGTCCTTCGTCGTCGCGGCGGGCAGCAAGGGCCGCAAGGTCGTTGCTCAGTCGGCCCGGCGCATCGTCAGGCAACTGTCATTCACAGCGTTTGTGCAGGTCGAGCCTGCACAATGCGCTGGATTCGACACTGCTGGCTAACTGGCGGTAACAGCGGGTTACTTTTTGGTGACGTGCGTGCTCATGCGGGCGAACGCCGCCTCGGCGCACACCATCGCCACCCCACTCCAGCAACCTGTCTGGCAGCCTTTCCCGTCCGGCGATCACTTTTGCTGGCGGCGTCAATTACCTCTCGCCCACCTATCGCCGGCCCGGCCCCAGGTGTTAACAGGTGTCGCACACGTATCGATGTCGCGCGCCGACGGTGCTGCGCCGACCCGCCGGCCGCGGTCACAGTCCCCGGGTGCCCAACCAGTCGTGAATGCGTTCGGCGACCGACTGCCAACCGGGCTCCAGCATCATGTTGTGCCCCAGGTCGGAGAAGAACTCGGGCTCGGTGCCGTAGGCCTTGGCGGTGGCGCGCACCTCCGCGGCGGTGACCGCGCCGTCGTGCCCGGCGCCCAGAACCAGCAGCGGCGCACGCACCCGCCTCGGCCGCGGCAGCGCCAAGAGCCCGTCGACTCCCGACCGCGCGCTCTCTTCCTGCAGTCGGGCCGCGCAGGACGCCACCAGGGCTTCCGGGGTGTGGGGCGAGAAGAACCGCTCCCGGGCGAGTTCGGGCGTACTGACGTAGGCGAGCGAACGGCCCGACGCCGAGAGCTTCACGAAATGCCACGGGTGGCGCCGCAGCCAGCGCATCCCCGAACCCAGATAGCCCCGCGGCGGTGCGGACGCCATCAGCACGGCCGCGGGGATGTCGCGGGACTCGAGGAATTTCTGCACCACGAATCCGCCCATCGAGTGGCCGATCACCACCGGTGGTGTGGGCAGGCTCGCGGCCACCTGGGCCACATCGGCGACGTAGTCGGCGATCGACAAGGCCCGCAACGGCTTGGTGGCCGGGCTGGCGCCGTGGCCGCGCAGGCTCGGGGCCAGGGCGCGGTAGCCCTTGCCGGCGAAGAAGTCGAGGAAGTGTTCGTCCCAGCACCATGCCGCGTGCCACGCGCCGTGGACGAACAGCAGCGGGGCCGGATGCGCCGGGCTGGTGCAGCCCTTGTCGATCACCTCGAGTGTGGCTGATGGCATGGCGGTGAGACGGTCTCTTCTGCGGGGAGGCGGGCGGCGGGCAGTCCGGCGCGGGCGGATCGTCGCCGGCAAGCGTGCTGGTGAAACCTACCATTCGGAGCCCGGTCGGCCGTCGGTAGTACCGTCCCTTCCATGATGTTCCGCTCCCGGCCGCAGTCGGCCGGATTTCGTTTCGGATTGCTGGACGGCATTGTGAACACGCGGATCTCGCCGACTCTGTTGCCCTCTGCCAGCATGCTGACCGCGGCGTCCACCGGAGCCGACTCGTTCTGGGTGGGCGACCACATCAATTCTCTGGTGCCGCGGTCGGTGGCCACCCCCGAGCACCTCGGCCTGGCGGCGAAGCTGGTGCCCAAGGTCGACGCCATCCTGGAGCCGTGGACGATGCTCGGCCATCTGGCGGCGCGCAACCGGATGCGCCGGTTGCGCTTCGGGGTCTGCGTCACCGATGCGAGCCGTCGCCACCCGGCGGTCACCGCGCAGGCGGCCGCGACCCTGCACCTGCTGACCCGCGGTCGCGCCATCCTCGGGATCGGTGTCGGCGAGCGTGAAGGCAACGAACCGTACGGGGTGGAGTGGACGAAGCCCGTCGCGCGGTTCGTCGAGGCGCTGGCGACGATCCGGGCGCTGTGGGAGTCGGGCGGCGAGCCGATCACGCGGGACTCGGCGTACTTCCCGCTGCGGCACGCCGTCTTCGATCTCCCCCCGTACAAGGGCAGGTGGCCGGAGATCTGGGTGGCGGCGCACGGCCCCCGGATGTTGCGCGCGACCGGACGGTACGCAGACGGCTGGGTGCCGTTCGTGATCTCGCGGCCCGCCGACTACGCCCGAGCGCTGGAAACCGTGCGCACCGCCGCCTCCGATCACGGCCGCGACCCGATGTCGATCGTGCCTGCGGTCAACCGCACCGTCGTGACCGGACGCACCCGCGACGACGTCGACGAAGCCCTGGATTCGGTGATCGTGAAGTCGGTCGCATTGGCCGCGCCCGCGGAGGCGTGGTTGCGCCACGGGGTGGAGCACCCGCTGGGTGCGGATTTCTCCGGCGTGCAGGACCTCGTGCCGCAGACCATCGACGAGCAGACCGCGCTCGAGTACACCGCGCGCGTGCCGGCATCGTTGATGAAGGAGATCTGTTTCCACGGGACCGCCGACGAGGTGCTCGATCAGGTCGCCGAGTGGCGCGACCACGGGTTGCGCTACCTGTTGGTCATCAACGGCAGCCAGTTGAACCCGAAACTGCGTAAGGGGATGACGGCGACGCTGCCGTACACCAAAGTGCTGCGGGGGCTCGGCAAGCTCTGAACCCGGCTGGGTCTCCGGTCGTTTGCCGGTGGCCATCCGGGTGGCGACCGTCCCGCGTCCGTCGGCGCCATCGATCGGTACTGCTGGTGATTGCTCGGACGCGACATCGGTGCACAGATTGCCGACCGCGGGCTTCTCGGTCAGCCGCGGCGCCTGCCTCTCTGGCGAACGGAACGGACTGCGCTCCCGTTGCGACGGCAAGCTGTCGGAGGAACCGGCGCCGGACCACGAGAAGCGGAACGTATACCCAGCAGCATATTTCGCGTCTGCGTCAATAACAGAGGTGGCTGTCCCACCGCGGCAGGTCACGGGCACCCTTGAGCAGCAAAGAGATCCGGGAGCGGCACACGGGGCGATGCGCGGGTGCGCGAGCGGCCGGGTCGCGTCACCGACGTGTCAGGCCAGAAGTTTGCCGAACGGGAAGCCGCACAGCTTCTCGGCAGGGTATGGTCAGGCGGTCATCAAACGTAACTGCCTGAAGAGATGGGTGTCATGCGAGTAGCTGTGAAACCGGTCATCACGACCAGCGTGGCCCTGGTGGGGGCCAGTGTCCTCGCCGTCGCGCCACTGGAGCCGCCGGCACCCGCGACCGCACGAGTCGTCGAACAAGACGTCAGCCTGACCGCGTCCTCGCTGGCCTACGTGCCGATCAACGCGATCGAGCAGGTCTTCAGCGCGCCGGCCAACATGGTGGCCGCGCTGGACCGGCTGGCCACCGCGCTGGCGATCAGCGGCAGCTGGAACGAATCGCACCCCAACAACGTGTGGGGCTGGGATCCTGCGAATCCGGACATGCTGCGCGAGGCGGTCAACGTCCTGGTGCCCTTCCCGTCGTTCTCGCAGCCGTGGGGCGAGCACCTGAACTGGTGGGCCGCAGCGAATCTGCCGATGTACGAGGGTTGCGCCTACGAATGCGAAGACCTGCCCGGGATGTTGGACCTGATGTTCAAGGTCCCGATGAGCGAGTTCTACGACGAGGACGGCTACACCTTCCCGACCGTCATCAATCCGATCGACGGCCAGGAGACCGAATGGTCCGAACAGCAGGTCATCCTGGACCCGGCGGAGCCGATCAAATCGGTGTGGGCATCGCTGACCGCCGAGCCGACCGGCATCCAGACCGTGACCTGGTGGGAGGTCGTCACGGCCGTCGCGAATTTCAGTGCCGCGCTGCAGATCACCGGTCACCTGCCCGACTGGATCGCGGTGCGCGAGATCGAGACGTTCTTCAAGCACTTCCTGCGTGAACCCGAGGAAGACATCGCCCCCGAGGACGAGGAGTCGGAGACTCCGGCCGAGGCGAACGCCATGCTGGTCGCCTCGTCTGTCGGCCTCTCCCCCGTCGCCGCGCCCAGCGATGTCGCTCCCGTCGCGGAGGACGCCGACGAGGCGGCCGGTGGCGAGTCCGCCGCTGCGGCGGATCAGCGTGAGTCGTCGATCGTGGCCAAGGCGACCGACGAGCTGAAGAAGAAGTTCGAGTCCGCGCCGATCGTCGCAGACGTCGTCGACGAGGCGTCCGAGGATGTCGTGTCCGAGGATGTCACGGAGGACTCCACCATCGAAGCGGACGCTGACGAGGCGGCCACCGAAGAGGCTTCCGCCGAAGAAGACGCCGACGAGGCCGGCACCGAAGAAGACGCTGACGAGGCCGCCGACGAATCAGCCGAGGCCGACGCTGACGCCGAGTCCGACAGCTCCACCACCGGCGGCAAGCACCGCAAGGACGACGACAGCAGCAGCGGATCCGCGCAGGGCGCGACCAGCTCGTCGAGCGATTCGTCGGACACCAAGGACAGCGACTCGGGCGACAGCAAGGGCAGCGACAGCAAGGGCAGCGACTCGGGCGGCAGCGACGACTGACCCGTGACCTGGATGGGGACCGGCTCTCAGTCGGTGCCCATCCAGGGCCGGTTGCCGTACCTGTTGAAGTGCATCACCTCAGCCGCAGGCCGGCGGGTGGTGGGACCGTAACGGCCCCGCGGCCAGCCCAGCGGGACGACGCAGCACGGCGTGACCGAGACGGGCAGACCCAACGTTCGGCGGGTGGATGTGACGCTCCACAGCGGCAGCGTGATCAGCGACGCGCCCAACCCCATCGCCCGCGCAGCCAGAAGCAGGTTCTGCACGCTGGGGTAGATCGAGCCGAAGAAGCCGGACAGTGCCGCGTGCGGCATCGGCACGAACGGGACCCGACCGTCCTTGGCGCCCAACCGCAGGCAGGCCACGATCAAGACCGGGACCTCGGTGAAGTGGTCGACCTGCCACTGCACGGCCCGCGCGGTTTTCGCCATCGACTCGTCGGTGGCCGCCACCCGGCGGATGACAGTCTGGTAGTACAGATTCCAGGCCTGCCGGTAGCGCTTGGCGAGTTTCTTCTTGGTGTCGTAATCCTTGATGACGATGAATTCCCAGTTCTGCCCGTTGGCCCCGGTGGGGGCATGCAGGGCGACCTCGATGCACTTCATCAGGATCTCGTCGTCGATCGGGTCGGGATAGACCCGTCGCACCGCGCGTTGGGTCAACATCGCGTTGACCAGCGGCATGTCAAGGCGGGCAAGGGCTTCCGCCGTCGTCGGCACCTCCCCAGGGGTATCGGTGTAGCGGCGGTCGCGATCGGCCATGTCAGGCATTGCGGGAAATCCAATCCGAGGTGAAACGCTGCAGCGCGGGAATCTCGACGGTGATCTGATCGCAGATGTACTTCTCGATCCGGCCGCCCACCAACGGGATCCTGACCTCGACCGTGCCGGACAGGGTCAGGCTGGACCCGTCGGGGGCCGGGGCGAGAGATGCCGCGCCGAGACCGCGACCGGGCACGCCGGACGCCGCGATCGTGACCTCGCCGCTGACCCGCTCCGCGGCGGGACGCCATGTCTCGGTCCGCATGAGCGTCAGGTCGCCGGGAAACACCCTGGCCAGCACGCTGGGCAGCACATCGTGACCGAGATCCTGGGTCGTGGCCACCGAGATCGTGCCGTCACCGTCGACGGTCAAGGTGTCCAATGTGGTCGCGCCGCCGCCGAACTCGGCGATCCGGGCGTGCCAGTACGCCTCGCTGCCGAACGCCGAATGGATCATCTCGACGCTGGCGGGCGAGTCGGTGCGGACGTCAAACGGACGTGGCATCGCGCTTACCGAACAATCGGTCCGCAAGCTTGCCCGCGAACGTGCGTGCCTGCCCCACCTGCGCGTCGCTGATGTTGGTGGGAGGGAGTTTGAGGCCCAGATAGCGATCGCGGTACTCCCCCGAGCCCAGATAGCTCGCCAGCGACAGCAGGGACGGCAGTTCGCCACCGGGGTAGCCGAAATGGATGCTGTCGGCGAACCGGCCACCGTTCTTGTCCGCCAGTTCGCGCACTGCTTCCAGATTGCGCCGCCACTTGCGCCGGCACACCACGAACACCGCGTAGGGCGTGCCGTCGAGCAGCGGTGCCGCCTCGCCGGAGGTGAGGAACGAACGAAGCGGCATGCTGACGGTGTCCCACCAGGTGGGTGAACCGAGGCAGACGAGGTCGTAGTTCCCGTCCCGCACCGCATCGGGAGTGCGGATCTCACCCGTCTGACCACGGTTCTGCGCAGGCAGCACGCTGAACATGTCCGGCCACACCTTGCGCATCGGGAACCGGGTGAACGGCTCGGCGTACTTGGCATCGACGAACTCGATTGCCGCGGTGTGCACTTCGCACCCACGTTGCCGGAACACCTCGGCCGCCCCATCGAGCACCTTCGCGGTCTGACCGGTGTAGGAGTAGTAGACGAACAGTACCCGCGGCGCCGCTTTCGGGCCGGTGCCGCCGTCCGCGGCGGTCATCGACGACCGCCGGTGGGCTCTCCCGCTGAATTCACATCTGCTCCCTTCGGTGTGGGGCCGGCGGTGTCGGCCGGCCGGTGCGCCAAGCTGATTGTCCCGCAGCGACCTTTCCGCATAGCCTCTGTCTCATGACCGACAAGGTGTCCATCGATCTGACCGGCCCGGCCCAGACCATGTTGACCACGCTGTACCTCAAAGCGCTGGACGCGGACTTCGAGCAGCCGGTCCTCGGCGACCGGTTCGCCAAAGAGGCCATCGACCGCATCGACTACGACTGGCGTGAGCTCGGCGTCAGCGGCACGTGGGCGCCACTGGTGACGGTGCGCACCGCCCAGTACGACATCTGGGCCCGGCAGTTCCTGGCCGTGCACGGCCCCTGCACGGTCGTGCACCTCGGCTGCGGTCTGGACAGCCGCGTCTTCCGGATCGATCCGGGGCCGGACGTGCAGTGGTACGACGTGGACTTCCCGGGCGTCATCGCGTTGCGCGAACAGATCTACCCCAGCCGCCCGAACTACCACCTGCTGGCGACACCGGCGACGGAATTGTCGTGGCTGGACCAGATTCCGGCGGACAAGCCGGTGCTGTTCCTTGCCGAGGGCATCAGCATGTATCTGACCGAGGAGGACGGCATCGCGCTGCTGCGCCGCGTGGTCGAGCGCTTCCCGTCCGGCGAGCTGCAGATCGACTTCTACAACTGGGTCGGTATCCGGTCGCAGCGCATGCAGACGCTGGTGCGGCGCACCGGCTCCACGCTGCACTGGGCCGTCAACCGCCCGGACGACATCCTGTCCCGGGTTCCGGGGATCCGGTTGCTCGCCTCGGCAACGCTGTTCGACGCCAGCACCGCCGAGCGGGGATCCGGGCCGTTCCGCGCGGTGCGTCGCGCGGTGACCGTGCTTCCGCCGGTGCGGAAAGCGTTGCAGTATCACCGCTACGCGTTCGGGCCCGTCACCTGACACCGGCGCCGGCCTGACGCGCGGCGATGCCGCGCAGAATGGTGTCGATCGCGTTCACGGACTTCTCCGGCTCCGGTCCGTGCGAGTGGTACTCGATCATCAGCTGGCCGGCGAAGATCTTGCTGGTGTAGATCTCGATGCCGGAGCTGACCGCGAAGTACAGCTCGCCGTGGCTGGCCGACAACTCCATGCCCGGGGGCATCCGCATCGGCGGAACGATGCCGTTGTCGGTGAACATCACGACATCGGGCAGGCCGGGGGGGTTTCCGACGTACTGCGGGCTGAAATGCAGGAAGCTCTGCTGGATGACGCCCTCGGCGATGTCCTTCTTGAAGGTGTCGTTGATGTCGCGGGCCAGATCGATGACATCGGTGCCGTGCTCGATCTCGGCGAGGTAGGTGGCGATACCCACCGGGTTGGTGCACTCGGTGGCCGACACCGGCGGTGAGAGCAGATACCGCAGATCCACCGGATACACGTACGGAACCGGGATGTTCGGGGTGGCGCGCAGCTGCCACTCGGCCATCAGCACCGCCGCCGACAGCAGGCTGTTCAGCCCCAGCTTGTGGGCACGGCAGAACGCCACGATGTTCTCGGTCTCGGTCTCCGAGAGCTTGCAGTACGCCATGGGCACCCGCTGCGGCAGAACCGGATTCGACTCCGACGGGGCCCGGCGCGACGGCGGCAGCTCGTAGGCGAACATCGCCGCGAGCAGCCGCTCGAGCCCGGAGCGCGGCCGCTTCTCCACGTTGCGGTCCGCCAGCACGACCTCCAGTGACACCGGCGCGGAATGCACCTTCGGTGGTGAGGTGCGCCCGGTGGTGACCAGATCGGTGTAGGTGGAGAACAACTCCTCGACGAGGCTGAACTGGTGATGGCCGTCGGCCAGGCTGTGGTGGATGTAGAGGGTCAGCTGGATCTGCCCGTCCCGGTCGGTCAGCCGCAGATGCGACAGCGCCGCGGTCTGGTCGAACAGCAACGGCGGCGGCTCGTCGTCGCCGTGTACCTCCACCACGTCGAGACCCTCGTGCATCAGATCGTCGAGGACGATCTCCCACCGGCCGTCGGGTGACTGCTCGAGGTGGCCGTTGAGCACCGGGTGGGCGGCCAGCAGCGCGTCGAACGCCTCGGCGAGTGCATCGACGTCGACGCTGCCGCGGACGTGAGCGGCCAACCCGACGAAATTGTGGGTCTCGGCGAACATCTCCTCGCTGCGCGCCAGCTTCCGGATCCCCGAAGATGGAAACACGTCAGACTCCCTACCGGTCGTTGTCAACCACGTTTGCTGGCCCTACGGAACCCGATCGCCAGCGGGACCGCGCACACCGCGAAGATCCCGGCGGACCACAGCACCGAGAACAACACCGGCTCGGCGACGGGCCCCTCGAGTGCCAGGCCGCGCATCGCCTCGATGGTATAGCTGACCGGTTGATGCTCGACGATCGGTTGCAGCCACTCGGGGTACTGGTCGAGCGGCACGAAACCGATCGAGAAGAACATCAGCATCGCGATCAGGATCTCGGTGGCCTGCGGCACGATCGTGTTGGCCGAGAACAGCGCCAGCGTGAGCACCGCCGCCGACAGGGCCACGCCGAACAGCGCGGGCATGAACACCCACGCCACCGCGGCAGGCACGCCCTGCTCGAACCGGAAGCCCAGCGCCAACCCCACGCACAACACGCCGAGGGTGATCAGCACGATGCGGATGAAATCGGCGAGCAGCCGGGCCAGCAGCCCGGCCGCGCGGTGCACGGGCACCACCCAGAACCGGGACAGCAGGCCGACCTCGCGTTCACGCATGATGCCGACCGCTCCGATGATCGCGCCTGTCATGCCGCCGACCAGCGCCACCAGCGGAACCTGCGAGTACAGCCCGCTGGCGCCGGTGACCTGCTCGAGGACGTCACCGAGCACGATGTCCAGCGCCACCAGGAAACCGGCGGGCATGACCAGCGACTGCACCAGTGTCGCCGGGTCGCGGCTCCAGCGGCGCAGGATCCGGCCGGTGAGCACCAGCACCTGCGGCAGCAGCTGCTTGGGTGAGTTCTCCCAGATGCGCTCCATCCGGTGCCTGCCGCCAGGACGGTAGGGCGCCTGGGCCTTGCTGGCGGACGCCGCCGCGCGGCTGTCGGTGCGGGCCATCAGCGCCGCCTCCGGCTGACCAGAGCGTGCAGCAGCCCCGCGACGACGATCACACCGACCGCCCACGCGACGCCCGGCCCCAGCACCGACAGCGTGGCCTGCGGCGCGGCATCGGTGGTGTCGCCGGCCAGCGCCTGCATGCCGTACACCCACTGCGACAGCGGCTGGTTACGAACGAAGCCCTGGATCCACTCGGGGAAGCGTTCCACCGGTTGCAGGCCCACCGAAGCCAGACCGAGAGTCAGCTGCGGCACCAGCATCATCGGGGCGGTCGCCTCGGGGTTCTGGGTGGCCACGCCGATCAGATCACCGATCAGCGCCAGTCCGGCCCCGATGAGCAGCGTCAACGCCACGAAACCGACGATGTACAGCGGCCCCTCGTTGAATCGGAACCCGATCACATAGCCGCAGGCCACCGACACCGCCAGCGCCACGCAGCACCGGTACATGCTGGCGGTGAGCCGCGACGAGAGCGGGGTCAGCGTCGCGATCGGCATCGCGCGGAAGCGGCGGTTGATGCCCTGCACCGAATCGGTGGCCGAGCGGAACGCCGCGGACACCGCGGCGAACCAGATCGCCTGCAGCACGATGAGCGGCGTCAGGTACTGCGCGTAACTGCTCAGCGGCTGAACCGCCCCCATCATCTGCTTGAGCGGAAGGTAATAGCCGACGGTGAACACGATCGAACCGATGATCTGCGTCGCGAGTTCGCCGTTGCGCAGGGTCGGGGTGATCATGCGGACCGTCAGCACCCACCACTGCTGCAGCGTGGACACCGGCGGACGCGCCCCGACCGGCACGGCGCCGACCGGGGCAGTGAGGGTGGAGTTGTCGATCACGCGTAGGCGTCCGCCCGGGCGAATTCCTCGGTCTCGTCGTCGCGGGAGCGGGTGTCGTCCCCGGTGAGCGCCAGGAACACCTCGTCCAGGGACGGCCGGCGCAACGCGATGTCCATCAACTCGATGTGGGCCTCGCTGAGCATCTGCAGGGCCGCCATCAGCGTGTTGGGACCGTCGGGTGCGGGCATCGAGATCCGGTCGGACGTCTCGGTCAGCGCCGCGCGGTTCGCCTCGGGCAGCAGCGGCCCCAGCAGCCTGGCCACCTCGTGGATGTCCCGCAGGTGACGCGGCACGATCTCGCAGTACGTGCCGCCGGTGCGCTCCTTGAGCTGATCGGCGGTGCCCTCGGCGATCACCGTCCCCCTGTCGATGACGATGATCCGGTCGGACAGCAGATCCGCCTCTTCCAGGTACTGGGTGGTGAGCAGCGTCGCGATGCCGGCTTCCTTGAAGTCGGTGACCAGCTCCCAGATCGCCTGCCTGCTGCGCGGGTCCAGACCCGTCGTCGGCTCGTCCAGGAACACCACCTCGGGACGCACCACCAGTCCGCAGGCGATGTCGATGCGCCGTTTCATCCCGCCGGAGTAGGTGCCCACGGGGCGGTCCCCGGCATGAACCAGGTCGAACTGCTCGAGCAGTTCCACGGCCCGCTGTTTGGCCACCTTTTTCTTCAGGCCCTGCAGCCGGCCGAACATCAACAGGTTCTCGCGGCCGGTCAACAACTCGTCCAGCGCGACGTGCTGGCCGGTCAGCATCAACGAGCGACGCACCCCGGCGGGATCGCCGACCACGTCGTGACCGGCGATCAGCGCACGTCCGCTGTCCGGCTTGATCAGCGTCGACAAGATGTTGACGGTCGTGGTCTTCCCGGCGCCGTTCGGGCCCAGCAGACCGAGAACCTCGCCGCGCTCGACCTCGAAGCTGACGTCGCGCAGCGCAGCGACCGAGCCGAAGGACTTCTTGATGCCGGCGACGATCACCGCCTTGTCAGTGCGGGTCATGGGATCCTCCTCCCCCCGGTCGTGGAACCCGACCGGGCGATCCGTCGCGGCAGACAGACCGATCGGTGTGGGTCACGACGGATCAACCCATCGCCGGTCACGACAGATCAACCAGAGCCAGCTCGTCGCCGGCCGTGTCGGCGTCCTCTTCGGCCACCGCTTCGCGGGTGAGCTCGACGAGTGCCGACGAGTACTGCCTGGCAAAGGATTCCACATCGGTGGGGCCGAGTCGCCGACTGTCGTACCACCAATCCAGGTGCAGGGCCCCTGAGCTGCGGTAGACGCGCAGTTCCAGTGCGTGTCCGAGCCCGGGCAGGGTGTCGCGGATCGGCATCGCGGTGTCGGAGTCGAACCGCACCGGGGCGTCGTCGGGTTGCCCCTCGGGGACGTCGGGGATCGTGCCGACGTGCGACAGCAGGATGTCGGCGGGTCTGGCCGCACCCAGCACCCGCGCCGTGGGTGCGTAGAGGTAGCGCAGCAGGCCGTAGCCGATGCCGTAGTGCGGCACCGCCTGCACCGTCTCGCGCACGCCGCCCAGAAGCTCGCCGGCACTCGCATGCTCGGCGGTCGACGCCGACAGCGCGATCGGGTGTACCGCGGTGAACCAGCCCACCGTGCGCTGCAGGTCGACGTCGGGCTTGAGCACCGACCGGGCCCGGCCGCCCAGGTCCACGGTCACCGTGCCTTCGCCGATGGTGGCGGCCACGGTGCGCGCGAGGGCGCCGAGCAGCAGCTCCTCGACCGGCAGCCGCAACCGGCGGCGGGCGTCGTCGACCTCGGCGGTGTCGGCAGCGGCCAGCGTCGTCGACAGCCGGACCAGATCCTCGGCGGCGGGCCGCTCGGAGACCTCCGGGCCGGCCACGCTCAGCGTCGATCTGCCGGCCGTGTCCAGCCAGTAGTCGCGGCTCTCGAGCACCGCGGGATGGGTGGCCAGCGTCGCGCAGCGCTGCGACCATTCCCGCCACGACGTCGCCACCGGGGCCAGGCTGATCTCCTGGCCCGACATGCGCTGGTTGAAGGCGGTGAAGATGTCGGTCAGCAGCACGTCCCGCGACACCCCGTCGTCGGCCGAGCCGCCCGCCACGCCGTGCAGGCTCAGCGCCAGGTACGACGGTCCCCCGCCGGCTCCCCGGATGAACGTCGCCGACAGCGGGGCGCTGAGCAACTGATGCTCGGCGATCTGCTCGTCGAGGATCGCCTGAACCGCCTCGCGCTCACCGGTGCTGCCCGCGGGGACGTCCGCCGGGAGCTGCTTGGTCACCAGAGCGGTGAACTCGCCGGGTTCGGCGATGTGCTGCTCCCACGTTCCGGCGCGTTCGACCAGGTGCACCCGCAGCGCATCGTGGGTGCCGGTCACCGCGGTCAGCACCGCGGTGACGTCGGCCTCACCGACGTCGGACCGCAGCCCGAGCACCACCGGGATGCGCCACCGGCCCGCGTCGCGCAGGCCGTGTTCGAGGAAGTAGGCCACGTTCGGCGGGACCGGCGGGTTGACGACGTCGTCGAGCGTCTGGCGGGCCAGTCCGCCCTCGGCGAACCGGGCCGTGAGCACCCGGGCCAGCGAAGCCACCGTCTGGTTCTCGTAGATGTCCTGCGGCGTCAGGTCCAGGCCCTGATGCCCGGCGGTCATCGCGACGCTGATCGCGATCAGCGAGTCGCCGCCCAGCTCGAAGAAGTTGGCGTTGGGGTCGATGTCCGGCAGCCCCAGGCACTGCGACCAGATGCCCTGCAGGGACATCTCCACCGTGGACTTGCCGCCCGCGGTGCCGGAGCCGGACGCGCCGGCCACCGGATCGGCCACTCCCTGACCGGCCGCGCCGGCCGAGCCCCACGCCGCCTTCGGGTTGTGCTCGACCCAGTGCCGCTGCTTGGCGAACGGATAGCCGGGCAGGCTCACCAGGCTGCGCTGCTGAGTCTGGTCGGGTGCGTTGCGGTTCCAGATGCGTTCCCAGTCCACCGGCACGCCTGCCGCCCACAGCTGGCCGAGTGCCAGCAGGAACGTGTCGTGGTCACCCCGGTTCTGGGCCTGGTGCCGCATCAGGCGAACCGCCCGGTGGCGGTCGGTCCAGGCCGGATGACGCCCCGCCGACGACGTCAGCGTGCCGCCCGGCCCCACCTCGACGAGCACCCGGTTCGGCTCGGCGAGGAGCACTCCCAGCTCGTCGGCGAAGCGGACGGTGGCCCGGATCTGGCGCGCCCAGGTGGCCGGGTTGGTCGCCTCGGCCGCCGACATCGTGGTGCCGGTGATGTTGGACAGCAACGGGATCTGCGGTTCGTGCAGCGTCATCCGGGACATGAACGCGGTGAACTCGGCCACCACCTGGTCCATCAGCCGGGAATGGAAGGCGTGCGACGTGCGCACGCGCCGTGCGGCCACCCCGGCCGTGGCCAGCGCGGCTTGGAAGGTGCGGATGGCCTCCTCGCTGCCGGCGACGACGCAGCTCCCCGGATCGTTGACCGTGGCGACGTCGACATCGCCGGTCAGGTGCTCGGCGACGGCGTCGACGCTGAGCGGCACGGCCACCATGACGCCGCGGGGCGCCGCGTGCATGAGCCGCGCGCGCATCGACACCACCTTGACCGCGGTCTCGAGGTCGAACACCCCGGCCAGGGTGGCCGCCGGATACTCACCGATGCTGTGCCCGGCCATGACCGCCGGTGTCACGCCGTAGGACTGGATCAGCTTGGCCAACGCGTACTCGACGGTGAACAGCGCGGGCTGGGCGCGGTCGGTGTGTTCGAGGTTGCGTCCCACGCCGTCGAAGATCTCGGCCCGCAGGTCGTAGCCCATCTCGTCGCTGAACGCCGTGGCGCACTCGTCGAAGTGCCGGGCGAACAGCGGTTCGCTCTCGTGCAGTCCGCGAGCCATCGCGATGTGCTGGGCCCCCTGCCCGGGGAACAGGAACGCGACACGCTGTCCGGCGTCGGCGGACTCGTCCAGGTCGGCAACCGCGTCGCCGATGAACACGTTGTCGGTCTCGGCCGCCGCCAGCACCGCCGCCGCATTCTGCTGGTCGTGCACCACGGCGGCCAGCCGGACGGGCTCCCGGCGCCGCCGGGTCAGCGTGTAGGCCGCGTCGGGCAGGCTGACCGTGTCCTCGCCGGCCAGGTCGGCGGCCAGGTCGGCACGCGCCTGGGCCAGCGCCTCCTGGCTGCGCGCCGACAGCAGCAGGACCTGCGGGCCCGGCGTTGCGGCCGGCGCCGGGCGGGCAGGTGCCTCTTCCAGCACGATGTGGGCGTTGGTGCCGCCGACGCCGAACGAGCTGACCCCGGCGCGGCGTATCCCGTCGGCCTCCCACGGCCCGTTCGCGCCCCGCACCCGGAAGGGTCCGCGGTCGATGTGCAATTCGGGGTTGGGGCTGTTGTAGTGCAGCGTGGCCGGGATCTCGCGGTGCTCCAGGCACAGGATCGCCTTGATCAGACCCGCGATACCGGCCGCCGTCTCGAGGTGACCGATGTTGGACTTGACCGAGCCGAGATAGCACGGGGCGCTGCGGGTCTCCTCGGCCAGGTCGAACGCCTGGCGAAGGCCCTCGACCTCGATCGGGTCGCCCAGCGGGGTGCCGGTGCCGTGGGTCTCGACGTAGGTGACGCTCGACGCGTCGACTCCGGCGATGGCGTGCGCCTCGGCGATGACCTCGGCCTGCCCGAGCGCGTTGGGCGCGGCGTAGGTCATCTTGGTGGCGCCGTCGTTGTTCAGCGCCGACCCGCGGATCACCGCGTGGATGTGGTCGCCGTCGTCGACGGCGTCCTCGAGCGCCTTGAGGACCACCACACCGACGCCGCTGCCGAAGATGGTGCCGTCGGAGCGCACGTCGAACGGGCGGCAGTGTCCGGTCGGGGACACCATCGAGCCCTGCTCGTACCAGTAGCCCACCCGGTTCGGGATGCGGATCGACGAGCCGCCGGCCAGTGCGATGTCACATTCGCCGTTGAGGATCGACTGGCACGCCAGGTGCACCGCGACCAACGACGACGAGCACGCCGTCGCCACCGACAGGGCCGGGCCGCGGAAGTTGAACTGGTGGGCCACCCGGGTGGCGAGATGGTCCTTGTCGTTGGACAGCGACAGGGCGACCATGTCGAAGCTGGCACCCTGCCCGATGACCATCGCCGGGTCGTAGTTGGACATCAGGTTGTGCAGCAGGTACCCGCTGGTCGAGCTGGTTCCGAAGACCCCGACGGTCGCCTCGAGATCGGCCGGGTCGTAGCCGGCGTCCTCGAGCGCGTGGAACACGGACTGCAGGAACAGCCGGTGCTGCGGGTCCAGCGTCCGCGCGGCGTGCGGCGTGAAGCCGAAGAAGTCGGCGTCGAAGTCCTCGATACCGGCCATCAGTGCGGCCCGGCGCACGTAGGAGTTGTTGGCCAGCGTCCGCTCGGTCACGCCCGAGGCCAGCAGCTCCTGCTCGGACAGATCGACGATCGATTCGACCCCGTCGCGCAGGTTGCGCCAGAACGCCGACACCGAGTCCGCGCCAGGGAACCGCCCCGCCATGCCGATGACGGCGATGGCATTCTCGGGGAGGTCCCCGGTCCGCGAGTCTCCGGTACTGCTGGTCACGATCGTGGTCCCACTTTCCGCCGCGATGCGGCTCGTTGACGCGCTGCGGCGCGCTGCTGCGCCCGGTCCCGCAGGGCGTTGGGGCGTTCGGCGGACTCCTGCTCTTCCAGGCCGAGCTGGCGGATCAGATCCAGCGCCACGTCGGCCAGGTTGGCTCCCTGCAGCAGCAGTGCCACCGGGGGCTCGACACCGAAGTCGCCCCGGATGGTGTTGCGCATGCGCACCGCCATCAGCGAGTCGAGTCCGATCTCGGTGAGCGGCCGCGCAATGTCCACCGCGCTCTCGTCGGAGTACCCCATGATCGCCGAGATGCGGCGGCGCAGCCGCGCCAGCACCACGCGGTTGACCTCGGCGGCGTCCATCTCCTTGAGCGCTTCCGGTCCGGCCCAGTCCTCGTCGGCGTCGTCGACGTCGAGCTCCCCGACCAGATCGGCGAAGAACCCGATCTGGTTGATCTCCGGGAAGGCCGCCGCGGCGCGGTCCAGCCGGAGCCGGGCCACCCCGACGCGGGTCAGGCCCGCGGCCAACACGCCGCCGAGCGCGTCGACGCCTTCGTCCGGGGTGATCGGGTCGAGCACCGAGAACCGCAGCGAACTGGCCAGGCCGACCTCGGCCCACTGGCCCCAGTCGATCGTGGTGGCCGGCAGCCCGGCCGCCCGCCGCCATGCGACCAGGGCGTCCAGCCAGGCGTTGGCGCACGCATACGCCGCCTGGCCGGGTGAGCCGAGCAGCGCGGCCACCGAGGAGAAGCCGACCCAGAAGTCCAGCTCCTTGGCGGCGGTGACCTCGTGCAGCCGCCACGCTCCGCTCGCCTTGGGTGCCCAGATCCGCTCGAGGCTCTCCCGGGTGAGCCCGACGACCAGCTCGTCGTCGAGCACGGCCGCGGAGTGGATCACCCCGCGCAGCGGCTTACCGGTTTCCTCGGCGGCGGCGACGAGCCGTTCGGCGACGCCGGGCGCGGTGATGTCGCCGAGCACCGTGACGATCTCGGCGCGCCCCGACAGCTCGTCGAGGGTCGCCTGCACCTCGGCCGAGGCAGCGCTGCGACCGTTGAGCACCAGCCGGCCGGCGCCGTTGTCGACCAACCAGCGCACGACGGCCATGCCGACGCCGCCCAACGCGCCGGTGACGACATAGGAGCCGTCGGCGCGGACGACCAGCCGGCCCGGCTCGGCCGGCAGCGTGGCACGGGACAGGCGCTCGACGTACCGGCCACCGGCGCGCCAGGCCACGACGTCGTCGGTGCCGTCGGCGTCGATCTCGGTGATCAGCGGTGTCACCGCGTCGGCGTCGGCGCCGGTGTCCACCAGCGTCACCCGCAGGTCCGGGTGCTCGTAGGCCAGGACGCGCACCAGCGCGTCGAGGCTGCTGACGCCCGGGTTCGCGGTGTCGCCCGGGGAGACGACCAGACCGCCACGGCTGACCAGCCACACCCGGGGCGGCTTGCCGTGCCAGCTGCCCACCAGCGTGCGCACCGTGCCGGCCACGCGCCAGAGCACGTCGCGCGTGTGGGCCAGCGCGCCCTCGGCGTCGGTGCCGTCGAAGGCCGGATGGTCGATGACGACGACGACCCCGGCAGGAGGCAGATCCGCCGCCGACGTCGCGGTCTCGAACCCGGCCCGCACCGCGGCGTCGTCGGCCAGGTCGGCGGTGACCACCTTCCGCTGCGGTCCGCCGAACCGGTCGGCGAAGTCGGTGGCGGTGGCCAGGGCCGCCGCGCCGTCGGCCAGCACCAGCCAGCTGCCGGTGGGCGACCCCGCCGCCGGCGCCGCCGACTCCACCCAGCGGGTGTCGAAGATCTTCTGCGACAACGGCAACGGGACGGTGCGCCGCTGGATGCGCTTGAGTTGGACGCCGTCCACACGGGCGAGCACCGCACCGGTCTCGTCGGTGAGCGTGACCCGGCCCTGCGCGTCCCCGCTGTCCTCCCGGACACCGAGCAGCTCGGCACGGCACTTGGCCCGCCGGCCCACCTCGCCGAACACCCGAATCGAATCGAATCCGACCGGCAGGAACGTGACGTCGGTGGCCTCGGCCAGCGTGGCGTCACTCATCGCGGCCGCCAGGCCCTGCAGTGCGGCGTCCAGCATCACCGGGTGCAGGATCATGCCCCGGTGCGGCGTCGCCTCGTCGGGCAGCACGATCTCGGTGTCGGCCGAATCGGCTGCCCGCACGATGCGGGTCAGCGCCGCGAACGCGTGGGCGTGGTGGGCGCCGGTGCGCCGGAGAGCGGTGTAGAAATCGGCCGGAGAGACCACCACTGCCCCATCGGCAGTGGCGCCCAGGCGGTCCGGAGTGGCCGGTTCGGCAGCGCGAACGGTGCCGACCGCGTGGCGGGTCCAGGTGCCGGCCTCGGACCGGGAGTGGACCTCGACGCGCAGCGACCCGTCCTCGGCGGTGCTCAGCTGGGTGGTCAGCTTCGTGTGCTGGTCCAGCGGCAGCATCTGCTCGACGGTCACCTCGGCCTCGACGGCGTCGGCGGGCCGGCCCAGCGCCTCGCAGCCGGCGGCGAGCACGATCTCGGCGAACCCGGCGCCGGGCATCACCGGCAGCCCGTGGACCAGGTGGTCCCCCAGCCACGGATGCGGATCCAGCCCGACGTCGGACTGCCAGACGTGTCCGTGGCCCGACGGAAGCTCCACATGCATCCCGAGCAGCGGATGCGCACCGGAGAACTCGCGTCCGGTCGAACGGTCGGCCATCCAGTAGGGCTCGTGCTGCCACGCGGTGGGCGGCACGTCGGCCAGATGCGCGCCGGAGGCGCCGTCGGACAGCTTCACCGCGGGCGGCCGGATTGCCGCGAGCTGGGCGTGGAACGCCACCGTCTCCGGATGGTCGCGGTTGACGGTCGCGCCCACGTGGAAGGTGCGGCTGGTGGGCTGCGCGGCGAGGGTGTCGCTGATCGCGTGCGACAGCAGCGGATGGGGGCTGATCTCGATGAAGTTGGCGTGATCGGCGCCGGCATCGTGCACCGCCTGGCTGAATCGCACCGGGTTACGCAGGTTGGCCGCCCAGTAGTCCGCGCTGTACAGCGGTTCCGAACCCGCGTAGGCCACGGTCGACACCAGCGGGATCTTCGGCGCGGCCGGGCGCAGGTAAGCCAGCGCCTCACGCAGCTCCGGCAGCACCGGGTCGATCGTCGGATGGTGCGACGCGACGTCCACCTCGATACGCCGGGCGAGCTTGCCCTGCGCGTCGACGAGGGCGACGAGTTCGTCGACCTGCGCCGGCGGACCCGCGATCACCGACTGTTTCGGCGACGCGTAGACCGCGATGGTGACCTCGGGCCGGTCGGCGATGAGCTTTTCCGTCGCGGCGGCGTCGAGTTCCAGCAGCGCCATCGCGCCCTGCCCGGACAGCCGCTTCATCAGCCGCGTCCGGGTGGCGATGACGTCCAGACCCTCGGCCGGGGTGAGCACCCCGGCCACCACCGCCGCGGTCGCCTCCCCCATCGAGTGGCCGATCACCGCGTCCGGCTCGACGCCGTACGAGCGCCACAGCGCGGTCAACGCCAGCTGCATCCCGACCAGCACGGGCTGGATGCGGTCGATGCCGACGACGGGCTCGCCGGCTTCCAGCGTCTGGCGCAGCGAGAAGCCGACCTTGTCGAGGAATGCGGGTTCGAGCTCGTCGACGGCGTCGGCGAAGGCCGGCTCCTCAGCCAGCAGCGCCTTGCCCATACCGGCCCACTGCGCGCCCTGGCCGGAGTACAGGAACACCGTTCCCGCACCGGGTTTCGCGTCGTGGACGCCGACCACACCGGGTCCGGGCTGACCGGCCGCGACGGCGCGCAGCCCGGCGACGGCCTCGGCGTGGTCGCGTGCGGACACCGTGGCGATGCTGTGGTAGCGGCTGCGGTGGTGGTTGAGGGTGAACGCGACGTCACCCAGTGCGACGTCGGCGCCGTCACTGTCGAGCCAGTCGGCCAACACCCGGGCCGAGGCCGCGATGCGGGCCGGGGTCTTGCCGGAGACGACCAAGGTGGTCACCGAGGGGCCCGAACTCGATTGTGCGGGAACCGTTTCCGGGCCCTGCTCCAGCACGATGTGGGCATTGGTGCCGCCCATGCCGAACGACGACACGGCCGCGCGGCGCGGGTGCTCGGTCTGCGGCCACTGGCCGGCCTGGGTCGGCACGAACAGCCGGGTGCCCGACGCGTCGATGCTCGGGTTCCACTTCTCGAAGTTGCGGTTCGGTGCGATCGTGCCGTGCTGCAGGGTCAGCACGGTCTTGATGAACCCGGCGATGCCGGCCGCGGCCTCGAGGTGGCCCATGTTGGTCTTGACCGCGCCGAGAGCGCAGGGAGTCTCGCCCTTGCCGTAGACGGCGGCCAGCGCGTCGAATTCGATCGGGTCGCCCAGACCCGTTCCGGTGCCGTGGGTTTCGACGTAACTCACGGTTCCGGCGGCGACGTCGGCCGAGCGCAGCGCCCGCGTCATCACGTCCCGCTGCGAGGGGGCGTTGGGGGCGGTCAGGCCGTTGGAACGGCCGTCCTGGTTCACGGCCGAGCCGCGGACCACGCCCAGTACCCGGTCACCGTCGCGCACGGCGTCGGTCAGGCGCTTGAGGACGACGACGCCGGCGCCCTCGCCGCGGACGAACCCGTCGGCGCGGGAGTCGAACGCGAAACACTTGCCGTTGGGTGAGAGCATTCCCCACTTGGCCAGTGCGAGTTGGGTTTCCGGGCGCAGGGACAAACTCACCCCGCCGGCCAGGGCCAGGTCGCTCTCGCGCATCCGCAGGCTCTGGCAGGCCAGGTGGATGGAGACCAGCGACGACGAGCATGCGGTGTCGACCGCGACGG
Source organism: Mycobacterium sp. G7A2 (assembly GCF_041902445.1). Lineage (NCBI taxonomy): Bacteria > Bacillati > Actinomycetota > Actinomycetes > Mycobacteriales > Mycobacteriaceae > Mycobacterium > Mycobacterium sp. G7A2. Next base: position 3,083,903 of record NZ_CP169251.1, read on the forward strand.
CGGGACCCTTGAGGCCCAGCAGGTAGGCGATCCGGCCGACCGTGACGCTGTGGGCATTGCCGGTGGCCGAGTACGCGTCGATGGTGTCCGGGTTGCCGGCCGATGCGCTCTGGTACTCGTTGTAGTACACGCCCATCATCACCGCGCCCCGGACTTCGCCGACCGCGTCGGGTGCCAGCCCGGCGTTCTCCAGCGCCTCGTAGGCCACCTCGAGCAGCACCCGCTGCTGGGGATCCATCGCCGCGGCCTCCCGCGGGGTGATGCCGAAGAACTCGGCGTCGAAGCCCGAGATGTCCTCCAGGTAGGCGCCCCACTTCGTGGGCATCCGGCCCGGCGCCATCGGATCGGGATCGTAGAACGCTTCGGCGTCCCACCGGTCGGCGGGAACCTCGCGGATCGCGTCGGTGCCCTTCTCCAGGAAATCCCAGTAACTGTCCGGCCCGCTCACTCCTCCGGGAAACCGGCAGCCGATACCGACCACGGCGATCGGTTCGGCACCGGCGACGCGTGAGGCCTTCTCGAACTGTTCGGCCAGCTTGTCTCGCTGCTCGGCCGACATCGCCGAGATCCTGTCGAAGGTCGTCTTCATCAGATTGCGCCCTCACTACCGGCATTCGCCGATTCCACGGAAGAAGATTCGATGCTGTCGAAGAGCTCGTCGAGGACGCTGAACTCCTCGGCGCCCTCCGCCGAGTCGTCGGCCTCGGGCTCGGGCGCGGCCTGCTGCATCGGCGCCAGGAGCTCGGCGACGAACGCCGACAGCTTCGAGATGGACGGGTTGTTCCAGAGCATGGTGGCCGACAGGTCCATCCGAACCAGCTGTTTGGCATCGCGCAGCAGGTTCATCGCCATCATCGAATCCAGACCCAACTCGGGGAAGGGCTGGTCGACGTCCACCGCGTCCTCGGGCATGCCCAGTTCGCGGGCCAGTACCGCCCGCAGCCTGACCTGCAGCTCGGCCACGGTCTGCGCGGCGGTCATCGTCGACCAGTCGATGAACTCGGCTGCGGCCGAGTCGGTCTCGTCGGTCACGGGGGCCGGGGCCGACTCCACCGGGGCGTAGTTCAGCCCGCGCATGTCGACCCAGGTGGTGCCGTCGGTGCCGGTGATGCGGACGTCGACCAGCAGGCCGGCCCCGCCGTTCCGGCTACGCCGGTACACCTCGACCACGCCGCGGTGGCCCGCCGCGGCGTGCACCGCAAGGCTCTCCGCCCCCGCCGGCAACAGCAGCGCCGGGTTGTCCGCATCGGCGAGGCGTGCGACATGCACCGCGGCGTCGACCAGCGCCGCCGCCGGCGACTCGGCTTCCTCGGGCAGCTGGACGTCGGCGCGCGCACCGGCCACCGTGGCGGCACACTCGGTCACCGTCCACGCGAACGGCTGGCCTTCCACACCCCACGCCCGCTGCATCTCGGCGATGGCCGCGGCGTCGAACAGCTGTCCGTCGAGCGGGCTCTGATCGCCCTGCGGGGCGGCGGTGGCGGCTTCGGTCAGCACGGCGCCGGCATGCCGCGTCCAGCGCTGCTCGGCGGTGTCCGGGCCGGCGCTCGACCACACGGTCAGTGTCGTGCCGTCGGCCACCACGTGGATGACCTTGGGCTGGTCAGCGATGATCGGATACTCGAACCGGACGTCACCGACCGCGGCGCCGTCCATTTGCTCGGCCGCTGACGAAAGGGTCTGCAGCAGAACCGAAACCGGGACGACCTCGACGCCGCGCACCCGGTGCGCGACGGGGTAGGGCCGCTCGTCGGGCAGCAGGCGAGCCCGCCACACCCGGTCGTGACCGGTGCTCTCGACCTTCTCGCCCAGCACCGTTCCCCACGCCGGGGCGGGTACGGAATCCAGGTTCACCCCGTCGCCGGGAGTGGCCAGCAGATGGTCGAGCACCTTCACCGCCGCACGTATCCGGTAGGCGTCGGCCAACCGCGCCCAGTCGGCGCCGGCCACCACGGCCTGCGCGGGGGCGTCCGGGCTCAACACCGCCGGCAGCATCCGGATCGCCACGTCGTTCGGCATGGGCTCCAGACCCGCCGCCTTCATCTGCGGTTGCGCATCCGCCCAGGACTTCCACAGGCCCCAGTCGACGACCGTGGCGGGCAGGCCCAGCGTGCGGCGGGCATAGGCGAACGCATCGGCGAACGCGTTGGCCGCGGTGTAATGCGCCACGGCGCGGGAGCCCAGCAGGCCGGTGATCGACGAGAACAGCACGAACCGTCGCACCGGTGTGGTCAGCGACAGTTTGTGCAGCACCGCCGCCGAGTCGACCTTCGCGCGGAACATCGGCGTGATGTCGTCGTCGGTCATCTCGCTCAGCAGCGCCTCGCCGCCCGCCAGCGACGCGAGGTAGATGCCTTCCAGCGGCGGCAGATCCGCGCCGAAGCGGTCGAACACGGTCGCCATCGACGCCTCGTCGGCGGCATCGGCGGCCACCTCGACCAACGTGGTACCGCGCGAGGCGAGTTCGTCGGCCAGTTCGGTGAGCGTTCCCCCGCCCCGCCGCGACACCGCCACCACGGTGGCGGCGCCCATCTCGGCCAGCTGGCGGATCAGATACGGACCCACGTTGCCGGTCGCGCCGATCACCAGGTGGCTGGTGTCGCGCTCCAACCGGGTCAGGGGCACCGCGGGCAACGGCCGCGGCTCGAGTCGCGGCACGCGCCGCTCACCGGCACGGTAGACAGCCTGGTCGTCGCCGCCGGTGTGGGCGGCTTCGGAAAGCAGGTATGCCGCAAGCAGTTCCGAGGGCAGCGTCTCGTCGACATCGATGAGCCCGCCCCAGAACTCGGGATGCTCGAGCGCCAGTGTGCGGCCCTGTCCCCATAGCGCGGCGTGCGCCGGGTTGGCGCGGTCGGTCTCGGCGACGGGCTGGGCGTTGCGGGTGGCCACATACAGCCGGGGTGCGCCGGACATACCGGCCAGCGCGACGACCAGACGGCGTAGTTGGCCGAACACCTGATAGGCACCTGCGGCGTCGAAACGGCCCGTTGGGGTGGCCGGCGCGTAGACCACGTGGGCCACGCCCTCGAGCGCGGCGCGCAGCGCCGACTCGTCAGCGCCCTCGTCCAGCGCTGCCAGTGCGAGCGCGCGCGACCCCGGGGCGAGCAACCCCGCCAGCGCCTCGCCGTCTTCGGCCACCACGAGCCATGGACCGTCGGCCCGGCCCGCGGCGAGGTCGCTGACCGGCCAACTCAGCTGATGGAACCACTCGTGCTTCTCCCCCTCGGCCGGCGCGGCGACGTCCCGGTCGCTGCGGGCCTGCCGGTCGGCGGGCTTCGCGGTGTGGATCCAGTGGTGCGCGTGATGCCACGGCGTCAACGGCAGCCGCACCCGCGGGCCGCCGCGCTGCGGTTGCCTGGGCGGCCGCGCGGTGTGCGCGGCGTTGAGGTTGGTGCGGAACGTCACGGTGTCGTTGGCGTCGCGCTGCAGCGTCGCGATGCTGCGGTGCCCCGCCTCTGGCAGGGTGTCTTTGATCGCATGTGCGAGCAGTGGATGCGGGCTGACCTCGACGAACAACGACTTCTCGGCGCCCGCGGCGGCCACCGCGCGGGCAAAGCGGACCGGGTTGCGCAGGTTGGCCACCCAGTGCTCGGCGTCGAACACACAGGTGCCGTCGCTGGGTCGGCCGTCGGTAGTGACGATGACCGGGATGCTCGGCTGCCGCGGGGACAGACCGGACAGTGCGTCGCGGAGGTCGCCGAGGATCGGATCGATGATGGGGTGGTGCGACGCCACGTCCACGTCGACCCGGCGCGCCAGCCTGTCCTGGGCGTCGACCACCGCGATCGCGGCGTCCACCTGATCCGGGGGACCGGCGATGACGGTCTGGTTCGGCGAGGCGTAGACAGCGACGGTGAGTCCGGGATATCCGGCGATCAACTGCTCGGCGGCGGCCGCATCGAGTTCCAGCAGCGCCATCGCGCCCTGCCCGGACAGCCGCTTCATCAGGCGCGAGCGGGTGGCGATCACTTTCAACCCGTCGGCCGGACTCAGCGCGCCGCCGACCACGGCCGCGGTCACCTCCCCCATCGAGTGCCCGATCACTGCGTCGGGTTCGATTCCGTAGGAGCGCCACAACGCGGTGAGCGCCAGCTGCACGCCGACCAGCACCGGCTGGATACGGTCGATGCCCTCGACCGTCTCCCCCGAGGTGAGCACGTCACGCAGCGAGAACCCCACCTGGCTGACGAAGTCGCCCTCGAGCTCGTCGACGGCTGCGGCGAACGCGGGCTCGTCGGCCAGCAGACGCTTGCCCATGCCGGCCCACTGCGAACCCTGCCCCGAGTACAGGAAGACCGTGCCCGAGCCGATGGACGGATCGTTGGGGCCGACCACACCCGGCGCCGGGTAGCCACCGGCGAGAGCGCGCAGCCCGGCGATCGCCTGCCCGCGGTCAGCGGCGGCGACCGTGGCGAAGCGGGGATGCAGCGCGCGGCGATGGTTGAGCGTGTCGGCGACGTCGGCCAGAGTCACGGCTTGCCCGTCCGGAGACTGCAGCCAGTCGGCCAGGCGCCCCGCCAGCGACGCGATGCGCGCCGGTGACTTGCCGGTGACCACCAGCGTGCTCACCGGCGGTTCCGGTTGCGCCTCGGTCGTGGTGGCGGGTTCGGGTGCCTGCTCGACGAGGATGTGCGCGTTGGTGCCGCTGACGCCGAACGACGACACCGCGGCCCGGCGGGGCCGTTCGACCGCCGGCCAGTCCAGCGGCTCCGACGCGATCCGGAATCGCGACGCCCCTTCCCCCGCCTGTGGGGTCAGGGAGTGGAAGTGCAGCTGCTTGGGAATGTGCCCGTCATGCACGCTGAGCACGGTTTTGATGAAGCCCGTCACCCCGGCCGCCGACTCGAGATGGCCCAGGTTCGTTTTCACCGAACCCAGCACCAGCGGCGCCGAAGCGCCTCGGTCGCCGTACACCGCGGCCAGCGCGTCGAGCTCGATCGGATCGCCCAGTGCGGTGCCGGTGCCGTGGGCCTCGATGTAGTCGATGTCCGCCGGCGCCAGCCGCGCGGTCTGCAGTGCCTTGCGCATCAGCTCCTGCTGCGCGGGACCGTTGGGCACGGTCTGCCCGCTGCTGGCGCCGTCCTGGTTCACCGCCGAGCCGCGGACCACCGCCAGCACCCGGTCCCCGTCGCGCTGGGCGTCGGAGAGGCGCTTGAGCACCACGACACCGCAGCCCTCGCTGCGGACGTAGCCGTCGGCGTCGGCGTCGAAGGTCTTGCACCGGCCGTCCGGCGCCAGCATGCCCCACCGGGAACAGGCGATGTTGTTCTCCGGGCTCAGGATCAGGTTCACCCCTGCGGCCAGGGCGTGGTCGCTCTCGCCGCGACGCAGGCTCTGGCAGGCCAGGTGGATGGAGACCAGCGACGACGAGCACGCGGTGTCGCTGACCACGGCCGGACCGCGGACGCCGAGGAAGTAGGACAACCGGCCCGCCGCGAAGTTCGGCGCGTTGCCGAACGGGATGTAGGGATCGATGTCCTCGGGCCGCAACGTGCCGACCACCGAGTGGTAGTAGTCGTTGGTCGTCATGCCGATGAACACGCCGGTCGCCGACCCGCGCAGGGTGCGGGGATTGATGCCGGCGTCCTCGAGCGCCTCCCAGGACACTTCCAGGAGCAGCCGCTGCTGGGGGTCCATGGCGGCGGCCTCACGCGGCGCGATGGCGAAGAACTCGGCGTCGAACTCGTCGGGCTGCCAGGACGTGAGGAATCCGCCCTCGCGGTTGCAGATGGTGCCCGGCACGCTGTGGTCGGGCGAATAGAACTCGTCGGCGTCCCACCGGTCGGCGGGCACCCTGATGACTCCGCTCTCGCCGTCGCACAACAGCTTCCAGAAATCGTCGGCGTTGTCGACCCCGCCGGGCAACCGGCAACCGATGCCGACGACGGCGATCGGCTCGGTCTCGGCCTTCTCGGCTTCGGCCAGTCGTGCGGTCAGATCGTCGATCTTGCGCAGCGCCTCGGTGATGATCGCCCGCCGGTCCGGTGTGGCGGGCGACGCTGAAGAGGCTTGGGTCATCTCAGTCAACTCAATCTTTCCGAAAGTCTCGCAAGCAGTTCGTCCTCGGCAAGGTCGTCGTAGGCGTCCTCGGCCGCATCCGGGCCGTCGACGCCTGCGCCGGCGACCTCGTCGTCGGAACCGGCGGTATCGATTATCTCAGGCAGGATCGACGCCAGGTAATCGGTGAGTGCCTCGACCGTCGGATAGTCGAAGACGACCGACGCCGGCAACGCCTCCCCCAGGCTTTCGCTGAGCGAACGCTGCAACGTTACGCTCATCAGCGAATCCATCCCGAACTGGAAGAACCCCACGGTGGGGTCCAGAGTGTGCGTCGAGGTCAGCCCCATCGCGGCGGCGACCTGCGCCAACACATGGTCGGTGAGCATGTCGATGCGGCGCGGCGCAGCGCAATCCTTCAGCTCCTGGCGAAATGCGGTGTCGCCACTGAGCGCTGCGGCTGCGACGCCCGACTCGGCGGCCAGCAACTCGTCGAGGATGTGCAGCTCGGCGCGGGTGTGATACGCCGCGGCCAGCCGGGGCCAGTCGGCGGCCACCACGGTCGCCCGCGCCGGAGCCTGGGGACCGACGAACGAGCGCAGCGCGGTGATCGCCACCGCGTCCTCCATCGGCTCCAGTCCGGACTCCGCAGTGGCCTGTTTCTCGAACCCGGTCTGCGCGTCGGCCAGCGACTTCCACAGCCCCCAGTTGATGGCGCAGGCGGGCAGGCCGGCCGCGCGGCGCGCGAAAGCCAGGGTGTCGCAGAACGTGGTGGTGGCCGCGTAGTGCGCCAGCCACCGCGATCCGAGCACCCCGGAGATCGAGGAGAACAGCACGAACTGCGCCACCGGATGCTCGAGGGTCAGTTCGTGGGCCACCATCGCGGCGTCCATCTTGGGCCGGAACATCGCGACCACGTCGTCGCGGGTCATCTCGGTCAGCGTGACCGGCCCCCCGCTCATCGCGGCCAGATAGACCCCGCCCAACGGCGGCAGGACGGCGCCGAAACGGTCGAACAGTGCCCGCATCGACGCCTCGTCGGCGGCGTCGGCCGCCGCGGTGACCACGGTGGTGCCCTTCTCGGCCAGCCGCTCGGTGAGCGCGGCGAGTCGGTCACCCGGATTACGCGACACCGCGACCACCGTTGTGGCGCCCATCGCAGCCAGCTGCTCGATCAGGATCGGCCCGATGTTGCCGGTCGCGCCGATGACCAGATGCGTCCGCTCGGGATCCAGCGTTTCGGCGTCGGTACCGGCGGGGGCCGGCGGCAGTGCGTGGATCAGCCGCGCGACGTGCCGGGCACCGGCCCGGTACACCAGCTGGTCCTCGCCGTCGCCGGCGCGGACCTCACCGAGCAGCCACCGCGCGGCCACCGCGGCCGGGACCGATTCGTCCACGTCGACGACCGCGCCCCAGATCTCCGGATGCTCCAGCGCCAGGGTGCGGCCCAGCCCCCACAACACCGCGTGTGCGGCGTTGGCGCGGTCACCCTCGGCCAGCGGCTGGGCGTTTCGGGTCAGCAGGTACAGCGTGGGCGGTGCCGGACGCCGGGCAGCAGCGGCGGCGATCGTGCGGCCCATCTCGAACAGCTCGTAACCCAGCGCGCCCCCGTCCGTGCTGCCGGGGGCGTAGAGCACGTGGGTGGCGTTCCCGACGGCCTCGACCACGGTCTCGGCGGCGGCGGACGCGGGCAGCGTGGAGACCGAGGATCCCTCCCCGTCGAGCAGGCGTGCCAGCGCTTCGCCCACCGCGGGGTCGGCGATCACCAGCCAGCGGCCGTCGGCCGCAGCGCCCTCGGCGGTGCTCGGCAGCGCCTTCTCCGGCCAGGTCAGTTCGCAGAACCACTCCGGCGGTACCGCGCTGTCGGCGGGCAGCGCACCCCCGCGGCCGGCCGTGGCTCGGCGCAGCGGCGGTACCTCCACCCAGTGCCGTGTGCGCCGCCACGGGGTGGTGGGCAGCGGCACGTGCGGCTCGCCGTGGCGCGCGGTGTGCGGCGGACGCGACGTGTGCGTGGCGTTGCGGTGGGTGTGGAAGGTGACGGTGTCGTCCCCGTCGCGCGCCAGTGTGCCGACGGTGAGGTAGTGCGACGGGTCGTCGAGGCCGGCCAGCGTGTCGGCGATCGGCTGACCCAGCGTCGAGTGCGGGCTGATCTCGATGAAGGTGCCGTGCTCGCCGGCTGCCGCCGCGACGGCCCGGCTGAACTGCACCGGCTGGCGCACGTTGGCCACCCAGTAGTCGGCGTCGAACGTGGCCGGGGTGGCCGGCGCCGTGACGGTGGACAGGAACGGCAGCGTCGGGATGCTCGGTTCCAGGTCCGCCAGCGCCGAACGCAGGTCGCCCAGCACCGGATCCATCAATGCGGTGTGTGACGCCACCACCATGTTCACCCGGCGGGCGAAGACGTTGTCGGCGGTGGCCGCCGCGATGACGGCGTCGACCTGGTCGGGCAGCCCGGCCACCACGGTCTGGCGTGGCGACAGATGACCGGCCACCTCGACGCTGGACTGACCGGCGATGAGCGCGCGAACCGCGTCCTCGTCGAGATTGAGCAGCGCGACCGCGCCCTGGCCGGCCAGCCGCGCCATGATCGACGATCGGGCGGCGATGACTTCGAGACCGTCGGCCAGGCTCAGCGCGCCGGCGACGACCGCGGCGGTCACCTCGCCCATGGAGTGGCCGATGACCGCGTCGGGATGCACGCCGTAGGAGCGCCACAGCTCGGTCAGCGCCAGCTGCAGACCCATCAACACCGGCTGGACCTGGGCGTCGCCGCTGACGGGCAGACCGCCCTCGATGATCTCGCGCAGCGAGAAGCCGACCTTGTCGACGAACACCGGCTCGATCTCGGCCAGCGCGTCCGCGAAGGCCGGTTCGTCGGCCAGCAGCTGACGGCCCATGCCCGCCCACTGCGAACCCTGCCCGGAGTAGACGAACACCGTGCCCGGCTTCGGGATGTGCGTCGGAACGCCGACCACGCCCGGGGCGCTCTGGCCCAGGGCCAGGGATCGCAGCCCGGCCAGCGCCTGCTCGCGGTCGCGGGCGGTGACCGTGGCGAACTTGGCGTGCTGGGTGCGGTGGTGGTTGAGGGTGTGTGCGATCTCCGGCAGCGACACGTCGGCGCCGGCGCCGGTCATCCAGTCGGCCAGCATCTGAGCTTGCCCGGCCACCCGCTCGGCGGTCTTGCCGGAGACGACCAGCGTGGTGAGCACGGTCGGTGCACTGTCGGTCGGCGCCGCGACCGGTGCCTGCTCGATGATGACGTGGGCGTTGGTGCCGCCGAATCCGAACGACGAGATGCCCGCCCGGCGCGGCCGGCCGGCGGGTGCCCACTCGGTGTGCTCGGCGACGACCTTCAGTCGAAGCTTGTCGAACGGGATGTGCGGATTCGGGTTCTCATAGCCCAGGTTGGCGGGGATCCGGTTGTGCTGCAGGGCCAGCACCGCTTTGGCGAACCCGGCGATACCCGCGGCGGCCTCCAGATGCCCGAGGTTGGACTTGACCGCGCCGAGCAGCAGCGGTGCGTCGGCGGGCCGCCCCTTGCCGAGCACCGTGCCCAGAGCGCGGGCTTCGATCGGATCACCGAGCAGCGTGCCGGTTCCGTGGGCCTCGACGTAGTCGACCTCGCGCGGGTTGACCCCGGCGGCGGCGTACGCGGCACGCAGCACCGCCATCTGGGCGGCCGGGTTGGGCGCCATCAGCCCGTTGGAGCGGCCGTCCTGGTTGACCGCCGATCCGCGGATCACCGCGAGCACCCGGTCGCCGTCCCGTTGGGCGTCGGAGAGGCGCTTGAGCACCGCGACACCGCAACCCTCACCGCGGACGAACCCGTCGGCGGCGGCGTCGAAGGCGTGGCACCGTCCGGTGGGCGACATCGCGTCGGCCTGGTCCAGGCTGCGGGTGCCGGCCGGGGACAGCAGCAGGTTCACCCCGGCGGCCAACGCGACGTCCGAGTCGCCGGTGCGCAGACTCTGACACGCCAGGTGCAGCGCGACCAGCGACGACGAACACGCGGTGTCGATCGTCACCGACGGGCCGCGGAAGTCGAAGAAGTAGGACACCCGGTTGGCGATGATGCTGATCGACCCCCCGGTTCCGTACCAGGCGTCCACCTGGCTCAGATCGGTGGCGCCCAGCTGGGCGTAGTCGCCGGCGCTCGCCCCGGCGAACACCCCGGTGCGGGTCTCGGCGAGCGAGTCGGCCGGGATGCCGGCGTGTTCGAGTGCCTCGTGGGTGACCTCGAGCAGCAGCCGCTGCTGCGGGTCCATCCGGGTGGCTTCGCGGGGGATGATCTCGAAGAACTCGGCGTCGAACGCGTCGATGTCGCGCAGGAAGGAACCCCACCGGGTCACCCCGGCCAGCGCCGCCGCGCCTGCCGGCGTGCCGTCGTCGAAATGCGCCCACCGCTGGGCGGGCACCTCACCGACCGCGGACCGGTTCTCGGACAGGAAGTCCCAGTAGGCGTCGGGACCCTCGATGTTGCCGTCGGCGTCGGGGCCGCCGGGAAACCGGAGCCCGAGCCCGATCACGGCGACGGGCTCGTCCAGCGCGGCGGGCCGCTCCGCGCCCGCGTCCGGGGTGGCCGGTTCGACCTCCCCGCCGGTGAGGAACTTGGCCAGCGCATCCACGGTCGGGTACTGCCAGAAATCCACCGGGGACACGGTGCGTCCCACGAATTCCGACAACACCCCGGTCAGGACCACCGCGTCGCGCGAACCGACCCCGAGGTCGTGCATCGAGGCGCCGGCGTCGATCTGTTCGGGGCTGCAGCCGTTGTTCGTGACGAGGTAGTCGACCAACCACCTCCGAACAGCAGCCTCGTCGACGGCTGAGGTCATGCAGTGACGTCCAACCGGTTGAAACCGTCGGTGCGGTACAGCTCCACGCAGGACGCCCGCCGGACCTTGCCGCTGGTGGTCAGCGGCAGTGAGCCGGGGCCGACGAGCACGAAGTCCGACAGGCGCACGCTGTGCGTCATCGAGATCGCGGACGTGACCTGCTGTTTGATCGACTCCAGCGCGGCCGGCTCGATCTGCTTCTTCAGCTCGGCGACGACGACGAGCCGCTCGCTGGCGTCGTCGGGCACCGAGATGGCGGCCACCCGGCCGCCGGTGAACTCGGCGACGGTGGCCTCGATGTCGTCGGGATAGTGGTTGCGGCCGTCGACGATCAGCAGATCCTTGATCCGGCCGACGATGAACAGCTCGTCGTCGAACATGACGCCCAGATCGCCGGTGCGCAGCCATGGCCCCTTCGGGGTGCCCGGGGTGGGCTCACCGAGCTGAGCGGCGAACAACTCGCTGAGCTTCGGGTTGTGCCAGTACCCGGCGGCGACGTGCTCGCCGTGCAGCCACACCTCACCGATCTTGCCGGCGGGATTCTCCACCAGGGTGTCCGGGTCCACCACGCGCGCCGTCGTCGACCGCACCGCACCGCAGCCGATCAGCTCGGCGCCCGCTTCGTCGTCGCAGCGCTCGGCATGCCCGGCGGCCAGCTTCTCGTAGTCGAAGCGCACCGCCGTCGGCGGCTGCCCCCCGGCCGACGCGGCCACGTAGACGGTGGCCTCGGCGAGTCCGTAGGACGGGCGCATCGCCGACTCGGGCAGGCCGAACTGGGCGAAGCGCTGGTTGAACCGGCGCACCGTGGAACCGTGCACGCGCTCGGCGCCGTTGATCATCACCGCGACCGTGCTGAGGTCCTTGCCGGCGAGGTCCTCGTCGGAGGTGCGCTTGACGGCCAACTCGAAGGCGAAGTTCGGTGCGGCGGTGAACGCTCTGGGGTGCGAGCCGAGCTGCTGCATCCACCGCGACGGCTTCTGCATGAACGCGACCGGGCTCATCAGCACTGCCGGGCGGCCCAGCACCATCGGGATGAACACTCCGACGATGAGACCCATGTCGTGGTAGAAGGGCAGCCACGACACCACCGTGGTGTCCCCGGGTGCGCCGTCCGGGTACGCCTCGTAGTAGTCGGTGAGCAGCTGGCCGAGGTTGACGACGACGTTGCGGTGGGTGACCACGACACCCGCCGGGCTGCGGGTGGATCCCGAGGTGTACTGCAGGTAGGCGGTCTTCAGCAGCGTCGGCTGGGCCGTGGACCGCGGCGGGGTGTCGAAGTCCAGCGTGTCCACCTCGAGGAACTTCGGCGGGCGCTGCGTCGGGTCGGCCTGCCCGTACTTGCGGATGTCGTCGACGACCGCCGACGTGGTCAGGACCACGACCGGCGTCGAGTCCTTCATCGCCCCCGTCACGCGCTCGTCGTGATGGCGTGTCTGCGGCATCGACAGCGGGACGGCGATGAATCCGGCCTGGATCGCGCCGAGGAAGCCGACGATGTATTCCAGGCTCTGCGGCGCCAGGATCACCGCGCGGTCACCGGGCGAGCCGAGGCCGGCCAGCTTCTCGGCGACGACCTGTACCCGCTCGTAGACCTCGGACCAGGTCAGGCTCTCGGAGACGCCGGAGGGGTCGGCCTCGTAGTCGACGAACGTGTAGGCGACGTCGTCGGGTTGCCGCTCGGCGCGGTCGGCGAGTACCGCCGGGATGGAGGCTTCGGTCATCGACATCGCAGCATCCTTTCACTTCGGCTCATGCGCGAAAACGCGCCGCAACGAGAACCGAGCGGCCGGCGTCGAGACCCGACGCGGTACCGCCCGGCACGCAGGATGCTACCCGGCGAAACGCCGATGGCATCAAATCCTGCCCTCGCTGCTGGCGGAGCTCGATTCCACGCTGTCGAACAAACTGTCCAGCAAACTATCGGAGGCGCTGTCGACGTCACTGTCGGCCTGCGACACGGTGTGCGGTGCGACTTTCTCGGCGAGATGGGTCGCCAACGAGGCGATCGTCGGATGGTTCCACAGCATCGTCGCCGACAATTCGACGCGCGTGAGCTGCTCGACCTCACGCCGGATCGACATCGCCATCACCGAGTTCAGCCCCATCTCGGCGAACGGGCGGTCGGTGTCGACCTCGCTCTCGGGGGTCCGCAGCTCGGTGGCCAGGATGGTGCGCAGACCGTTCTGCAGTTCGGCCAGCACCTCGTCGGCCGACATCTCCGACCAGGCCCGTGCCGGTGCGACACCGGCGCCCCCGGAGGCGGCGTCCGGGTCGCTCTCGGACACGATCGGGGCCATCACGGCGTGCGCGACGTCGAACCGGGACACGTACTCCCAGGCGTCGAACGCCTCGGCCGGCGTCACCGGCCGTGACCCGCGCCGCGCGAGTTCGTCGACCACGACCTGGGCGTCGGACCCGAATCCGAGCCCGCGCCAGGCCACCCAGTCCAGGCTGACCGTGGCGTCGCCCTGCGCGTGCCGGGCCCGGGCCAGTCCGTCCAGGTAGGCATTGCCGGCGGCGTAGGCGCCCTGGCCGGGCACGCCGAACACCGTGCCCGCGGAGGCGGTGAAATGCAGGAAATCGAGGCTGCCCGGCGGGAACACCGCGTCGAGGGCGGCCGCGCCGGCCACCTTCGGCCACAACGTGGACTGCACCCGGTCGGCGGACAGGTCGGTCAGCAGCTGGCTGTCGGTGACGCCGGCCGCGTGCACGACGCCGCGCACCGGCGGTGCGCCCGCATCGTCGCGCTGTGTGAGGAAGGCCTCGAGCGCGGAGGCCGAGCCGATGTCCAGCACCGCGATCTCGACGGCGACGCCGCGGGCCTCCAGCTCCCGTACCGCCTCGATCTTGTGCCGGGTGGCCTCGTCGACGGAGTCGGCGTCCCAGTCGCGCCGTGGCGGCAGCGGCGTCCGGCCCGCCAGGACCACTCGGCGCGCGCCGCGGTCGGCGAGCCAGCCCGCGGTGAGCAACCCGAGGGCACCCATGCCGCCGGTGATCAGATAGGCCGCATCCGCGCGGCAGCGCAGGGGCTCCCGGTACGGCTCGCGCGCGGCGTCGTCGGCCAGCGGCGCCAGCACCTGTTCGGACCACTGACCGTCGCGCAGCGACAGGATGGTCTTCGCGGGGGTGTTCAGCAGCTCGGCGAGGGTGTCAGCGGACCCGGTCTGCCCGTCCTCGGCGAGGTCGACCAGCCCGCCCCACAGCTGCGGCTGCTCGGCTCCGATCACGCCGGCCACGCCCCACAGGCAGCTCTGCCGCACAGCGTCGCGGGAGCCGGTTTCGCGCACGCCCCGGGTGACGATCCACAGCCTGGGCTCCTCGCGGGCTTCCCGGGCGGCGAGCCGGGCCACGACATCGGCGACCTGCGCGGTCAGCCGCGCCGCGCACGTCAGGTCGTCCTCGTCGGTGTCGGTGGCGGGCACGAAGATCACCGACGTGGCGTCCGCCTCGTCGACGACCCGGTGTCCGGCCGCCGTCAGGGCACCGGTGAGCTCAGCGTCGTTCTCTTCGGCGCCGAGCACGGCCACCGAGAGGGCGGCTCCGGGCTCGGTTCGTTCCGGCGCGGTCCAGGGCTGCCAGTCCAGCGCATGGGCGACGTCGCGGGGGTCTGCCACCGGCGCGGCGGACTGCGCGGCACCGGCCTGGACGTCGACATAGCGCAGGCCGCGGATGTCCAGCCGTGCGGTGCCGTCGGTCACCGCCACGTCGATCAGCAGATCGTCTCCGGCGTCCGGGCGGCGCAGCACGGTGACCGACAGATCGGTGCCGGTGAGTTCACCGGTCATCGACATGCTCTGCACGCCGGCGGGTACCAGCAGACGTTCGTCGGTGATGTCGGCCAGGCGCGCGATCTGCACCGCGGCGTCGAGCATCGCCACCGGCAGCCCGCCCGGCCCGGCGTCGCCGAGTGTGACCTCGGCGCGCACCTGGTTGTCACCGGATCGGCAGGAGGCGATCGACCACGGGAAGGGCTGGCCTTCCACACCCCATTTGGCCTGGAGCTCGTCCACGGTGGCGCGGTCGTAGTCCTGCTCGGACCCGGCCGGATCGGGGTTGGCCCGGGTCTCGGACTGCGGCGGCGACAGCCGGGCGGTGGCGTGGCGCACCCACCGGCTGGCCTCGGCCTGAGCCGACGGCGCCGACGACATCGTGACGGAGTCGCCGCTGACGACCACCTGGATCACCTGCGGCTGGTCGATGACGACCGGACGCTCGAAGCGGAGTTCGGACAGCAGCGTCGCCCCTGATTCGGCCGCTGCCACCGCCAAGGTGCGCAGCAGCACCGACATCGGCACGACCTCGACACCCTGGATGCGGTGAAATCCCGGGTAGGGCTTGGCTTCGCGGACGAGCCTGGCCTGCCATAGATGCGTGGGCGGGCTGGTCGCCACTGCGGTGCGTTCACCGAGCAGGGTCCCCGGACGCGGAGCGGTGGCGCCCCGGTGGTCGGCGGCGGTCGCCGACACCCAGTGGCTGGCGTGGTGCCACGGCGTCACGGGCAGCGTCACCGGCGGGGTCGCCGTCTGTTCGGGTCCGGCGGGACGCGTGGTGCGGGCGCTGTTGAGGTGGGTGTGGAACGTCAGCGTCTCGTCGGTGTCGCGCAGCAGCGTGGGCACGCTTCGGTGCTGGCTGGTCCCCAGCGTGTCGTCGATGCCGTAGGTCAACAGCGGGTGCGGGCTGACCTCGACGAACGTGCCGTGCTCGGCGCCCGCGGCGGTGACGGCCTGATGGAAGCGCACCGGGTTGCGCAGGTTGTCGACCCAGTAGTCGGCGTCGAACGTCGGAGCCGGCCCGCTGTGCTCGCGAGTGGTGATGACGATCGGGATGGTCGGTACGGCCGGTTTCAGGTCCGCCAGGGCCTCGCGCAGCTCGGGCAGGATCGGATCGATCGTCGGATGGTGGGAGGCCACGTCGACCTCGATGCGGCGGGCCAACCGGTCGCGCGCCGACACCGCGGCGATCGCGGCGTCGACCTGGTCGGGCGGCCCGGCGATCACCGTCTGCCGCGGTGAGGCGTACACCGCCAGCGTGATGTCGGGGTAGTCGGCGATGAACTCGGTCGCGGCATCGGGATCGAGCTCGATCAGAGCCATCGCGCCCTGCCCCGACAGCCGCGACATCAGCCGCGACCGGGTGGCGATGACCTTCAGCCCGTCGGAAACCGACAGGGCACCGGCGACCACGGATGCGGCCACCTCACCCATCGAATGGCCGATGACGGCATCGGGGTGCACGCCGTAGGAGCGCCACAGCTGCGTCAGCGCCAACTGCATGCCGACGAGCACCGGTTGGATCCGTTCGATGCCGGTGACTTGCTGGCCCTCGGCGATGACCTGCTGCAGCGAGAAACCGACCTGCTCGACGAAGGCGGGTTCGATCTCGGCCACCGCCGCGGCGAAGGCGGGCTCCTCGACCATGAGCTGGCGACCCATTCCCAGCCACTGCGAGCCCTGGCCGGAGTAGACGAACACGGTGCCGTGCCCGTGGCGACCGTCCTGCGGTTCCACCACGCCGGGAGCGGACTGGCCGTCGGCGAGTGCGCGCAGTCCGGCGACGGCGCCGGCATGGTCGCGCGCGGAGACGGTGGCGAACCGGTTGTGTTGCGCGCGCCGGTGGGCCAGCGTCTGGGCCACCTGGCTCAGCGGGACCTGCCGGCCGGGCCCGGACATCCAGTCGGCCAGCACGGCGGCCGTGGCCGCGATCCGGGGTGCCGATTTCCCCGACACCACCAGGGTCGTGATCGCGGGCGTGTCGACGGGTTCTGCCGCCTGGACGGCTGATGGTGCCTGTTCGAGAACGACGTGGGCGTTGGTGCCGCCGAACCCGAACGACGAGACGCCCGCCAGCAGGGGACGGTTCCGCCCGGGGAGGTCGCTGTCCGCCGCGACCACCTTGAGCCGAAGTTCGTCGAACGGGATGTGTGGGTTGGGCGACTGGTAGTCGAGGTTCGCGGGCACGCGGCCGTGCTGCAGCGCGAGCACGGTCTTGGCGAAACCCGCGATTCCGGCGGCGGCCTCGGTGTGGCCCAGGTTGCTCTTGATCGACCCGATCAGCAGCGGAGCGTCCGCCGCCCGGCCGCGGCCGAGCACGGTGCCCAGCGCGCGGGCCTCGATCGGATCACCGAGCAGGGTGCCCGTGCCGTGCGCCTCGACGTAGTCGACCTCGCGGGGTTCGACCCCGGCCGCCGAGCAGGCCGCGCGCAGCACGGCCATCTGGGCAGCGGGATTGGGCGCCATCAGACCGTTGGACCGGCCGTCCTGGTTGACCGCGGAGCCGCGGACGACGGCCAGGATCCGGTCGCCGTCGCGTTGCGCATCGGCGAGGCGCTTGAGGACGGCGACGCCGCAGCCCTCGCCGCGCACGTATCCGTCCGCGCGGGCGTCGAAGGAGTGGCACCGGCCGGTGGGCGACATCGCCTCGACCTGGTCGAAACTCCGGGTGACGGCCGGCGAGAGCAGCACGTTGACGCCTGCGGCCAGAGCGAGATCCGAGTCACCGGTGCGCAGGCTCTGGCAGGCCAGGTGGATGGCCACCAGGGACGACGAGCAGGCGGTGTCGACGGTGACCGACGGGCCGCGCAGGTCGAAGTAGTAGGACACCCGGTTGGAGATGATGCTCAGCGCACCGCCGGTTCCCGAATAGGCGCCCACCTGGGCGAGGTCCATCGACGCCATGACGCCGTACTCGCTGAGGCAGGCTCCGGTGAACACGCCCGTCTGGGTGTGCCGCAGAGCTTCGGGGCGGATCCCGGCATGTTCGAGCGCCTCGTGGGTGACCTCCAGCAGCATGCGCTGCTGGGGGTCCATGTTGTCGGCTTCGCTCGGAGAGATCTCGAAGAACTCGGCGTCGAACTGGTCGATGTCGGACAGGAACGAACCCCAACGGGTGGTGCCGGCCAGCGCGGCGCCGCCTTCCGGGGATCCGTCGTCGAACCACTCCCACCGCCACGGGGGCACCTGACCGACCGCCGACCGGCCCTCGGTCAGGAACTCCCACAACGCCTCGGGGCCGTGGATGTCCCCGGGGTAGCGCAACCCGAGGCCCACCACGGCGATCGCGTCGTCGGCGTTGACGCTCTTCGCCGGCGAGGCTTCTGCCACCGACTCGACCTCGCCCCCGGTGAGGAACGCGGCCAGCGCGTTGATCGTCGGGTACTGCCAGAACTCCACCGGCGAGACCGTGCGGCCCAGCAGCTCGGAAAGCTCGCCGGTGAGGACCACGGCGTCGCTGGAGCCGACGGCGAGATCGCTCAGTGGGGCATCGAAATCGATTTCGTCAGGGCTGCAACCGATGTTGGTGACGAGATAGTCGACCAACCAGTTCCGGATTGCATCCTCGTCGAAAGCAGCTGTCATGCAGTGACGTCCAAACGGCTGAACTCGTCCTGGCGGTAGCGATCCACACAGGCCGAGCGCCGAATCTTTCCGCTGGTGGTGATCGGAATCGAGCCGGGGGCGACGAAGACGAGGTCGGCGACCCGCACGCTGTGCGTGCGCTTGATGGCCGAAGCCACCTCACGCTTGACCGCGCGCAGCTTGTCGAGAGCTTCGGCCTCCGAGGCGCCCTTCTTCTTCAGCTCGGCGATCGCGACCAGCTGCTCGCTGGTCTCGTCGAGCACGGAGATGGCGGCCACCCGGCCACCGGTGATCTCCTGGATGGTGGCTTCGATGTCGTCGGGATAGTGGTTGCGGCCGTCGACGATGAGCAGGTCCTTGATGCGGCCGATGATGAACATCTCGCCTTCGGACATCACGCCCAGGTCACCGGTGCGCAGCCACGGCCCGACCGGGGTGCCCTCCGAGGGATCGACCATCTCGCCGCCGAACGTGCGCTCGGTCTGCTGCGGGTTACGCCAGTAACCCATCGCGACCTGCTCGCCGTGCACCCAGATCTCGCCGACCTTGCCGTCCGGATTCTCCGTGCGGGTCTCCGGATCGACGATGCGTACCGTCGACGACCGAGGGGCGCCGTAGGTGACCAGCTCGGAGCCACCCTCGGCACCGCACCGCTCGGCGTGGCCGGCGGCGAGCTTCTCGTAGTCGAACCGCACCGTCGACGGGGTGTGGCCCATCGGCGCGGAGATGACGTACAGCGTGGCCTCCGCCAGCCCGTAGGACGGCCGGACCGTGGTGGTGGGCATGTTGAACTTCGCGAACCGCTCGTTGAAGCGCCGGATGGTCGCCGAGTGGATCCGCTCACTACCGCTGATGATGCCCAGGACCCCACCGAGATCCATGCCCTCGAGGTCTGCGTCGGACGTGCGGCGCACCGACAGCTCGAACGCGAAGTTCGGTGCGGCCGACCAGGCGTGCGGGTGGATCGCCAGCTGCTGGATCCAGCGGGCCGGCTTCTGCAGGAACGCCACCGGGCTCATCAGCATCGCCGGGCGACCGTGCAGGCCGCCGTCCTCGGACGGTGTGAGCAGCGACGCGAACACGCCCTGGATCAGGCCCATGTCGTGATAGAAGGGCAGCCACGACACCATCGTGATGTCCTGGGGCGGGATGCCGTCGCGGTGCTCCATGTAGTCGTCGAAGACCTGCTTGACGTTGGCGATCACATTCCGGTGGGTCATGATCACACCGGCCGGTGCCCGGGTGGAGCCGGAGGTGTACTGCAGGTAGGCCATCTCGGGCAGGTCACCGATGTTCATCTCGGTGGTGCGCGGCGAGTGGAAGTCGAGGGCATCGACCTCGACGACGACCGGGGTCGCACCGCCGGTGAAGCCACCCACGTAGGTCATGATGTCGCTGACGACGGCCGACGTCGTCAGCACCGCGACAGGCTGGCAGTCGCGCAGCGCGCCGTTGACCCGCTCGTCGAGCTGACCGAGGGCCGGCACCGGAAGCGGCACCGCGATGAATCCGGCCGTCATCGCACCGTAGAACGCGACGATGTATTCGAGCCCCTGCGGAGCCAGGATCGCCGCCCGGTCCCCCTTGCGGCCGTGGCGCAGGAGCTCCTCCGCGACGACCTGCGCCCTCTGGTAGACCTGAGACCACGTCAGCGACTCCGCGAACCCGGCGGGATCCACGTCGTAGTCGATGAAGGTGTAAGCCACCTCATCGGGCTGCAGTCGTGCGCGTTCAGCCAAAAGGCCAGGAATGGTCGACTCAAGCAACGGCATGGCGACGTCCTTTCAACTCTGCTTCTGCGCCCCGGCCTCATCGCCGTCAAGGCAATAAACCGACTCGCAGCCCGTGGCCGCGCATCCCCCCGCTCGCCGGAAGGCTAACACCGCACTGTCAGATATGTCGTCTAATGCTGACGAAGGATTACATCACGAATAGCTTGCCAGAGGGAAGCGGGCTGTTCGGGGCCGATTTCGCCGGCACGGCAGCTGCCCGAGGCCGCAACTAAATCCTTACAGCATCTTCACAGTTTTGCCAGCAATGGAAACGCTGCACATGAGCAGGCGGTTACCGGTTGCTCGACCCTGTGCGCGTCCGGTGAGCGAGGACGGCTCAGCGAGGGCTGAACACAGTGCTATATCCGCTTTGACGTGCGCGTCAACGGTTTGCTCATATTGCACGCCGGCGACATGTTTAAAACTGACTCACGGGTAAGAACCAGCCGCTCAGCCGTCGTTGCGCTGCACTTAGACAGACTCACCATCATGTGCCGGCGGGGCACGATGCGATGTGCCGGGCCGGTAGCTTCGCCCGCAGCGGAATGTGGTGAACACCACACTCCAGCAGGTCATCGGTGGTGATGCCTAGGCGCGGCAGCGGGCCCAGAGCTTCTCCTCGACGTCCGGGACCAACTCATCGAGATGATCGGTGAGATAGAAGTGGTGACCGCTGAACTCCCGCACGGTGAATCCACCGGTGGTCCGCTCCGCCCACGGCAGGACCTTCTCCTCGGTGGCGATCTCGTCGTCGTCACCGTAGAACGCGTGAATCGGACACGACAGTGTCACCTCGGGCGGGCAGGTGTAATTGGCGATCGCCTTCAGGCCGCGCAGGGTGGGCAGAATCGCCGCGGCGAACTCCGGGTTCTTCATGAACTCCGGGTCGGCGCCGGTGAGGGTGCTGACCGCGGCGAGCAGACCCTCGTCGGTGTCGGGGATGTCGTCATAGCCGACCCGGCCGGGTGCCGCGACCGCGGAGACGAACAACGCGGCGATCGGCCGGCCAGCCTCCTCGAAGCGGCGCGCGACCTCGAACGCCAACAATCCGCCCATGCTGTGTCCGAAGAAGAAGACCGGCGATCCGGGGACGCCGCCTTCGCGGTCCGGCGAGACCATCGTGCTGATCTGGTCGGCCACCGCGGGCAGGCTGGTGAACGAGCCGAAATCCTGCTTGCCGCCCTGCCGGGGGTACTGCACCGCGGTCCGCTTGATGTCCGTGGTGAACGACTTCGCGAACGGCACGTAGAACTGCGGGGTACCGCCGGCGTGCGGGAAGATGAACAACTTCGGCGTGATGTCCGCAACCCCTCCTGTCATGCGGTGAGAGTACCGTTCACTGCTCCCCGGCTATGCGAAGGCCTCCACCGGCGGGCACGAGCACACCAGATTGCGGTCGCCGTAGGCGCCGTCGATCCGCCGCACCGGCGGCCACACCTTCGGCCGGAACGACGGCCCGAGCGGATAGGCGGCCTGCTCGCGGGTGTAGGCGTGGTCCCAGTCGGCGGTCAGCAGGCATGTCGCGGTGTGCGGTGCGCCCACGAGGGGGTTGTCGTCCGCAGGCCACTCCCCCTGCCCCACCTTGTCGATCTCGGCCCGGATCGCGATCATCGCCTCGCAGAACGCGTCGACCTCGGCCAGCGACTCGCTCTCGGTCGGCTCCACCATCAACGTCCCGGCGACCGGGAAGCTCATCGTGGGCGCGTGGAAGCCGTAGTCAGCCAACCGCTTGGCCACGTCGTCGACGGTCACGCCGGTGGACTTCGTGATCCCGCGCAGGTCGAGGATGCACTCGTGGGCCACCATGCCGTGCTCGCCGGTGTAGAGCACCGGGTAGTACTCGTCGAGACGGCGGGCGATGTAGTTGGCGGACGCGATGGCCACCAACGTCGCCGAGCGCAGACCGGCCGCGCCCATCATCCGGATGTAGGCCCACGTGATCGGAAGGATGGACGCAGAGCCGTACGGCGCCGCCGACACCGTGCGGGCGTCACCGAGCTCGTCGGCCAGCGGGTGCCCGGGCAGGAACGGGGCCAGATGCGCGCGCACCGCCACCGGCCCCACTCCGGGCCCGCCGCCACCGTGCGGGATGCAGAACGTCTTGTGCAGGTTCAGGTGGCTGACATCACCGCCGAACCGGCCCGGACGGGCCAGCCCGACGAGCGCGTTGAGGTTGGCGCCGTCGACGTAGACCTGTCCGCCGGCATCGTGCACGGCGGCGCAGATGTCGGCGACATCCTGCTCGTACACCCCGTGGGTGGACGGGTAGGTGATCATCAGGGCCGAGAGCCGGTCGGCGTACTGGTTAACCTTGGCGCGCAGGTCGTCGAGGTCGACGTCGCCGTTGGAGCGGCACGCCACCACGACCACCTTCATGCCGACCAGCGCCGCCGACGCGGCGTTGGTGCCGTGCGCACTGGACGGGATCAGGCACACGTCTCGGCCGGTGTCGCCGCGCTGCTCGTGATAGGCCTGGATCGCCAGCAGACCCGCGTACTCCCCCTGCGAACCGGCGTTGGGCTGCAGCGACACCTCGTCATAACCGGTGATGCCGGTCAGCCAGTCCTGCAGATCGGCGATCAGTCGGCGCAGGCCCGGCGTGTCCGAGGCGGGCGCGAACGGGTGCTGGCGGGCGAACTCCGGCCACGTGATCGCTTCCATCTCGGCGGCTGCGTTGAGCTTCATCGTGCAGGAGCCCAGCGGGATCATGCTGCGGTCCAGCGCGATGTCCTTGTCGGCCAGCGAGCGCAGATAACGCATCATGTCCGTCTCGGTGCGGTACCTGGTGAACGCCGGATGGGTGAGGAACGGCGACGTGCGCGTGGCGATACCGGTCGACGCCGAGTCCCCGGAGCGCTGCGCGCCGTCCTCGACCCCGAACGACGCGAGCACCGCGGCGACATGCTCATCGGTGGTCATCTCGTCGCAGGCCACCGACACGTGATCGGCGTCGCGACACCAGACGTTGATACCGCGCTGCTTGGCCGCGGCCTGGACCTCGTCGGCGCGGCCGGGAACGCGGGCCAGCACCGTGTCGAAGAACGCGTCGTGGACGACCTCGATCCCGGCGCCGGACAGTCCGGCGCCCACCGCCGCCGCATGGGCATGCACCCGGCGGGCGATCGCCGTCAGGCCGGCGGCACCGTGGTAGCTGGCATAC
This sequence comes from Mycobacterium sp. G7A2, assembly GCF_041902445.1. Taxonomy (NCBI): domain Bacteria; kingdom Bacillati; phylum Actinomycetota; class Actinomycetes; order Mycobacteriales; family Mycobacteriaceae; genus Mycobacterium; species Mycobacterium sp. G7A2. The sequence goes on from NZ_CP169251.1 coordinate 3,107,022, forward strand.
ATCGCGGCCATCACGGCCAGCAGGACCTGGGCGGTGCAGATGTTGCTGGTGGCTTTGTCGCGGCGGATGTGCTGTTCGCGGGTCTGCAGCGCCAGCCGGTACGCCGGTGACCCGTCGGCGTCGACGGACACCCCGACCAGACGGCCCGGCAGCTGACGCGCGTGCTTGGCGTGCACGGCCAGATAGCCGGCATGTGGACCGCCGAAACCCATTGGCACACCGAAACGTTGGGTGGTGCCGAATGCGACGTCGGCACCGATCTCACCTGGCGGGGTGACCAGCGTCAGCGCGAGCAGGTCGGCGCCGACCGCGACCAGCGCCCCACGTTCGTGGGCGGCGGCGATGAGGTCCGACCAGTCGACCAGGCGCCCGCTGGCGCCGGGTAGCTGTGTGATGACTCCGAAGAACTCGCCGTCGGGTAGTCCGACGCTCAGGTCGGCGGTCACGATCTCGATACCCAGCGGTTCGGCGCGGGTCGCCAACACCGCGGCGGTCTGCGCGTACACGTCGACGTCGACGGCCAACTTGTTCGCCGATCCGCGGACCGCGCGGTGCATGAGAGTCATCGCCTCGGCGGCCGCGGTGCCCTCGTCGAGCATCGACGCGTTCGCCACCTCCAACCCGGTCAGATCCGTGACCATGGTCTGGAAATTCAGCAGCGCCTCCAGGCGCCCCTGGCTGATCTCGGGCTGGTAGGGCGTGTACGCGGTGTACCACGCCGGGTTCTCCAGGATGTTGCGCCGCAGCACCGGCGGGGTGAAGGTGTCGAAATAGCCCTGACCGATCATCGAGACCGCGACGGTGTTGGCGTCGGCCAGCGCGCGCAGCTCGGCCAATGCCTCGGCTTCACTGGCGGCGGCGGGCAGGTGCTCCAGGCCGGGGGCGACGCCGTCGGCGGTGAGCGCATCCAGGATGCCGGCCGGAAGCGCCTTCGCGGCGAGCTCGTCGAGCGAGGACACTCCGATGGTGCTCAACAACGTGTCGACCGCGGCGGCGTCCGGGCCGATGTGGCGGTCGACGAACGTGAGCTCTGAACGGGTTTCGTGGTGTTCGGACACTGGTAGAAATCTCCCGACGAGTGCCGCGGGCGCTTGGAGCGCAGGCGTACCGGCTCCTCCCCCTCTGTCGTCGGCCCGAACCGGGTTGCCTGAGAGATTCGGTGCCGGTCGCTTCTGCCGACCGAGACCTTTCCCCATGGGCGGGCAGGCCCACGTCGCGGGCGCACCACTTTCCAGAGGCATCGGGGCCTCGTGCGGTCCTGGGGGCCTGAGAGGTTGACGGAGAGGTGTTGCTCCTTCGGCGCCCGTGGCCGGCTGCCACGGAACTCTCCCGCGCAAGGGCGATGCGCAGTCGAGTGTACCGGCAGGTCACCTCACTGCGCGACGAGAGCAGGCGCTCGTCCGCCAAAGCTTTGATCGCGGCTCAGCCGCGCACCGCTCTGATCGGCTCAGCCGCGCACCGCTCTGATCGGCTCAGCCGCGCTCTGCTCTGATCGGCTCAGCCGCGTGCCTCTTTGATCGGCTCAGCCGCGCACTGCTCTGATCGGCTCAGCCGATCTTGCGGTCGCGGTGCTTGCGACGGGACGCCAACTCGTCTTCCGGCGTCGAGATCGACTCCCCGCCGTCGGCGCGCTCACCGGGGAAGTCGGCGATCGCACCGGTGAGTTCCCGCATCGCACCCGACACGGCGATGCCGAACACGCCCTGCCCACCCTGCAGCAAATCGACCACCTCTTCGGCGGAGGTGCACTCGTAGACGGTGGTGCCGTCCGAGAACAACGTGATGTTGGCCAGATCCTGCACGCCGCGCTGACGCAGATGGTCGACCGCGACGCGGATGTTGTGCAGCGAGATGCCGGTGTCGAGCAGGCGCTTGACGATCTTGAGGACCAGGATGTCCTTGAACGAGTACAGCCGCTGGCTGCCGGACCCTGCCGCTCCGCGGATCGAGGGCACCACCAGCGAGGTGCGCGCCCAGTAGTCGAGCTGCCGATAGGTGATACCGGCGATCTGACAGGCGCTGGGGCCGCGATAGCCGACCAACTCATCGGGCACCGAATCGTCCGGGAACAGACCGGCCTGAACCGGTTCACCGACCGGCTGAGGAAGGGTGTCCGCCTGCGGGGAGCCGGTGGTCAGATCCAGTTGCTCCTGGCGTGGCGTGTCTCCCACTTGTCGAATCCTCTCACCGATCGAACCCGCGTCGTTGACCTGCGTGGGCGCACGTCTACCCAGCTCTGCGAACTTCGTTCGAGCATACGCCCGAGAGCCTTCCGTGACTGCCCGTCGCCACCAAGTATGGCTGCCCGATTCACTTCGAAAAGAAACGCGCCCGCGTGTCGACCGCGACGAGACGCATCCGTGACCAAGTGTTCTGCGGTGTGCCTATGGCTCAGGTGGCCTTGAAATCGTCGGGCGACACGCTGTCGAGAAATTCCTTGAATTTCTCCACCTCGTCCTCGCGCACGCCGCCGTCGGCCTCGTCGTCGGCCTCGTCGGGAATCAGCAGGCCCGCCTCGGCCAGTACCGCCTCCTCGACGTAGATCGGCACCCCCACGCGCAACGCGATGGCGACCGAATCCGACGGCCGCGCCGACACCTTGATGTCGCGGTCGAAGATCAGGTCGGCGTAGAACGTGCCCTCCTGCAGGTCGACGATCCGCACCTCTTTGAGCGAATGTCCAAGAGCGGTAATGACATCGCGGAACAGGTCGTGGGTCAGCGGCCGGGGCGGCTCCACGCCCTGCTGCTCCAGCGCGATGGCCGCGGCCTCGGACTGCCCGATCCAGATCGGCAGATAGCGGTCGCCGTTCGACTCGCGCAGCAACAGAACGGGCTGGTTGCGGGGCTGCTCAACTCGAATGCCGACCACACGGACCTCGCCCATTTGTGCCTGCCCTCCGCACCGGTGTGTTGCCACTTCTCATCCGGCCGGTGCCGGCCGAATCCGACGGGTAACCCGTCACGGCGAGTCTAGTCCTCAGCGATCCAGAACGTCGCGCACGGCCGACTTGATCAATGACGTGTGCAACGTGATCGCCAACGCCGCCACCTCGCGGGCCAGGTCGTCGGCGCGGTCGCGCGCTCCGGCCTTGCCGCCCTTGACCACCGGCCCGGCGATCTGGGCGATCAGATCGGACTGCCGGTCGGCGGCCGAACGGAACGCCCGCAGGTGCCGCGGCTCGACGCCGTAGTCCGCCAAGGCGCGGGCGCACTGCGCGATCACCACCGCGTGCTCGTCGTACAGCGCCGTGCCGGCACCCTTGAACATCGGCGTGATCACCCCCGCCCGCACCAGAGCGTTGAGCAGTTCGTCATCGACCCCGGAGCGCTCGAGCAGATCCTCCCGAGTCAGCCGCACCTGAGCCGGTGCCACCGCAGCCCGCCCCGCCGCGACCCCGGACTCCCCCGTCACCGGCACCAGCCGTGGCGCCGGGTAGCCGGACGCAGCGACCGCACTCTGCGGCAGTTCGCCGTCGGGCTGCGCGTCCAGTTGGGCCTTGATCACCTTCAACGGCAGATAGTGGTCCCGCTGGGCGGTGAGGATGAAGCGCAGCCGCGCGCAGTCATACGCGGTGAACCTTCGGTAACCCGACGCAGTCCGCTCGGGCGTGACCAACCCCTCGGCTTCGAGAAACCGGATCTTCGAGATCGTGACGTCAGGGAACTCGTCGCGCAGCAGATCGAGCACAACCCCGATCGACATCCCGTTCAACGCAGGGGTGTCGGGTTGCGTCATCGGCTCGCTCGCGCAGCTTCGGTGGTGTCGCTCGGTCGTGGGTCGGGGTCAGTCGGCGGCGCCGCTGTCCTCACCTTTCGGTCCGGTGAGAAAGACCAGACGGAACTTGCCGATCTGCACCTCGTCGCCGTTGGCGAGCACAGCGGAATCGACCGGTTCCCGGTTGACGTAGGTGCCGTTGAGGCTGCCCACGTCGACCACCTGGAACTCGCCGTTCTCGAGCCGGAACTCGGCGTGGCGGCGGCTCACGGTGACATCGTCGAGAAAGATGTCGCTGTCGGGATGCCGACCGGCCGACGTGGTCGGCTGATCGAGCAGGAAGCGGGACCCGGCGTTCGGCCCGCGCTTGACGACGAGCAAAGCCGACCCGACCGGCAGACCCTCGACCCCGGACACCGCGCTTTCGCCGCTCGCGGCGGGCGGGGCGTCGAGCTCGTTGAGGAAGTCGGCGCGGAACACCGATGTCGTTTCCACGGTGACTTCCTCAGAGTCAGCCCCAGAGTTGAAGTCCTTCTCCGTCACCCATTGCTCCTCACTGGCTGCCGTAGCGCGACCCGGCCGGTTTTTCGGGGGTCACGCCGCTGGTGTCGACCGTACCGTGCTGCAGGCCGCGTTGTGCGCACCACCGCCGGATCGGCTCGTTGCTGTCGGTCTGCAGAACCCTAACAACAACTCAATCCGTGGCGTGGTCGCGGTAGCCGTCGGCGTCGAGCAGATCGCCGAGAGCGGCCGCCAGGTCGGCGGCATCGGCCTGCAGCTCGACCAGCCAGCCCTCGCCGTAGGGATCGGAGTTGACCAGACCGGGATTGCCCTCCAGATCACCGTTGACCGCAATGACTTTCGCGGTGATCGGCGCGTAGAGATCCGACACCGACTTCGTCGACTCCACTTCGCCGAACGAATCCCCGGACGTCAGCTCGGCTCCCACGTCGGGCAACTGGACGAACACCACGTCGCCGAGGGCGGACTGAGCGAAATCGGTGATACCGACCCGCACCGTGTCGTCACCGGTCTTGCGCACCCATTCGTGTTCGGCGGTGTAGGACAACTCGGCGGGAATCTGGCTCACAGCGCTCCTCGGTTTCTCAGCTGATCGGTGGATGTGGTGCTGGGGGTGCTCACTTGACGGGCTGAGCGTATTGGCGTGGTTTCGGTTGCCGCAAGGCGGTGACGTCGACCCGGTCGGACTGTTCTATCACCATGGTCCCCCCGACGCGTTCGATGCTGTCGGTCGCGCCGCCGGGGATGTTCATCGCCGCGGCGAGTGTGGGCGGGTCGCCGATCGCGAGCACCGTGTACGGCGGGGTGAGGGTGGCCCTGTCGACGACCAGAGCGCCGGGCTGGCCCACCACCCAGGTGTCCACACCGACGCGCACGGCGTTGTCGCTGCCGGCCTGGCCGCCGCCCCGGATCTCCAACGCCTCCGCACCGGCCGCCCGCAGTTCGTTGATGACGTCGAGCATCGTCTCGGGCGCGACGCCGGGCGCCGGATCCTCGATGGTCAGTGTCACACCGGGACCGGTGGCCGGGACGGTGCCGATGAGGATCGACAGTGCGGCCAACCGCGCCCGCGCATTCTCGATGGCCGCCTGATCGCTGTTGCCGGAGGCTCGTACCTCGTCCAGAGTCCGTTGCAGTTCGGCGACTTCGGTGTTCAACGCCGCCTCGCGCTGCTGCAGCGAATCCAGCAGAACCAGCAGGTCGGCGGGGCGTGCGGTGTCCAGCGCGTCGCCGGAGTCGGTCTGGCGGACCTGCGTGGCGATCGCAACTCCGAGCAGCAGGCACAGCAGCACGGCCAACACGCCGAAAACCATCGAGGACCGTCCGCGGGGGGCCTGCCGGCTGCTCGCCGCCGCATCGCGCGGCAGCTCGTGGCGACCTTCTTGACGGCCTTCGTGGCGGCTGCGTTCGTGATCGCCGCTCATGCGCCGAACAACCTGCGTCGCAGCGCGGCGGCGTTGCCGAAGATGCGGATGCCCAGCACCACGATGATGGCGGTGGACAGCTGGGTTCCGACACCGAGCTGGTCACCGACGTAGACGATCACGGCAGCGACCAAGACGTTGAACACGAACGACACCACGAACACCTTGGCGTCGAAGATGTGCTCCAGATAGGCGCGCAACCCGCCGAACACCGCGTCGAGCGCTGCGACGACGGCGATCGGCAGATAGGGCTGAACCACGTCGGGCACGCTGGGCTGCAGCACCACGCCGATCACGATGCCGATGACGAGGGCGACGATTCCGATCAATTGGGCCCAATCTGTTTGGCGAAGTTGACGTCCCGTACCGATCCGGCGGGCAACGCCAGACCGTCACCGCCGGCGACGGTGACTCCGACCCCGTACGAGGTCTCCAGCAGACGCAGACGTTGCAGACCGGTACTGCGGTCGAACGACTCCTGCATCGCGTGCGGCGGTCCGACCGCGAGGATGACATAGGGGCTGGAGATCGGCTTGTTGTCGACGAGGATCCCGCCGCCGGCCTGTCGGATGGTCACGTTGGGTCCGATGCGGACTCCGCCCACCGAGACGGCCTCGGCCCCGGCCACCCACAGCGAGTTGACCACCAATTGCAGGTCGCGGTCGAGGATCACCTGCCGGCTTCCCTCCACCCGCTGCTTGGACACGTCGGTCAGGTCGGGGGTCATGCCGGGGTCGGTGACCGTGACTGTCAGGCCCGGACCGATCACCGGTGTCGCCGCCGCGGCGAAGTTCGCCTGGTCCAGTTCGGCGAGCAGGCGGCGGCCGATCGCGTCGCCCTCCAGTCGGCTGCGGCGCTCGGCGTTGACCTCTGCTGCCAGCGTGTCACGTTGCTCGGTCAGTTCGTCGGTCGTCGCCTGGGTCGCGCTCACGCTGCCGGCCAGCACCTGACGCGACTCCACGACTCCGGGTGCGGTGGCGCGGGCCTGGGACCAGGCCAGCACGAAGACGGTCGCGATCGCCACCGCGGCCAGCAACTGCCAGGCCCACTCGGTGCCGCGTCGCCGAGGCCGTCCGTCGCGCGCGGCGGCCGCGTAGCCGGGGTCGAGGTGCTCGGACAGCAGCGACCGGAGCAGCGACGGAACCGGGATCCGCGTCGGTGCCCCCGCCCGATGCTCGTTTCGTCCCGAGTCGAATCCCCCCAGCAGGCTCATGTCGGGTGCGCCCTCACCGGCATCGTGCGCGCGACCAACGCGACCTGGGCCAGGTACAGCACGCCCGACCACAGGTACATCACCAGGCCCCAGATGAGGAAGCCCCAGCCGCAGGCCAGCACCACCCGCGCCCACAGCGCGTCGTACTGGCCGAGCAGCACCAGCGGCAACCCCGACATCAGAGCGAACGTGGCGGCCTTACCGAGGTAGGTGACCGGCAGTGCGGCCAGGCCGCGCCGCCGAAGAATCGGCAGCGTCGCGGCGAGCACCGCGTCGCGGCCGAGCAGCGCGGCGACGAGCCACCACGGCAGGGCGCCGGCGAACGCCATCGCGACCGGGACCACGACCATGTAGATGCGGTCCACGGCAGGGTCGAGCAACTCCCCCAGCCGCGAGGACTGATTGTCGAACAGGCGCGCGATCTTGCCGTCGGCCCAGTCGGAGAAACCACTGAACATCAGGATCGCGACCGCCCAGCCCAGCGCGCCGGACACCAGCAGCAGGTACAGGAACACCGGGACGAGCACCAACCTGATCACCGACAGTGCGTTGGGCACCGTGAGCACCCGATCTGGTGATGTCACGTTCCCGGTCCCAGCGCTGTCGCTCGGCGCCTCGGCCATGCCTAGAACCTAGCGGAACACCCCGGGCAGGCTCAGCGCGGACATCGACTCGTCGGAGAGCGGATTGTCGTGCACCATGTACGTCCACGTCGAGGTCGGCCGGGCCAGCTTCGACAGGTCCACGCCGGGCTCGTCCTCGATCGAGGGCGCCGTGTCGAACGTCTGCTGAGCCGCCTCGATCGCGTCGGCGGCCAACGAGGCGAACGCGTCGACGGCCAGCCGGTGGAATTCGTCGAGCGGGTTCTGCCGGCCGAGCGCGCGCAGGTGGATGCTCTCGCGGATGTCGGCGAGGAAGTCCAGATGGTCGGCCCAGCCGCGGTCCAGGTGGTAGAGCATGATCAGCCGGCAGATGGTGGCCAGCTTCTCCTCGGCGTCGGTGCCGAGCTGTTCGCACAGTTCGGCGTAGCGCTCGGGCGACAGCTCGGCCAGCTCGTCACGGGCGGTCGTGGTGCGCAGCAAGGTGTCCCGGCGCTCGACCAGGATCGCGCGCTGCTGGGCGATCAGCTGGTTGTAGCGCCAAGTGTTGGCGTGCACGTCGAGCAGCCTGCCCTCGGCGATGCGCTGGGCGTGTTCGAGCAGGCTGGCCGCCTTCGGGTGCACGACGCGACCGTCCTCGTCGCAGTCCAGCGGCAACTTGTTGGGTTCCAGGTGGGAGACCACGACGTCGTCCTCCCAGCTGGAGAAGAACACCGTCGAACCGGGGTCGCCCTGGCGCCCGGCGCGACCGCGCAGCTGGTTGTCGAGCCGTTCGGTGTGGTGACGTCCGGTGCCGATCACGTGCAGGCCGCCCAGTTCGGCGACCCGGTCGTGGTCCTGCTCGGCAGACCCACCCAGACGGATGTCGGTGCCGCGGCCGGCCATCTGCGTCGACACCGTGACCGCGCCCAGCGCGCCGGCTTCGGCGATGACGGCCGCCTCTTCGGCGTCGTTCTTGGCGTTGAGCACGACCGCCGGGATGCCGGCCTTCACCAGGCGCTCGTGCAGTTCCTCGGACTCGGCGACGTCACGCGTACCGACCAGCACCGGCTGGCGGGTCTCGTGCACCTCGGCGATGTGTTCGATCAAGGCGGCGGTCTTCGCGGCGATCGAGACATACACCCGGTCGGGTTCGTCCTCGCGGATGTTGGGCTTGTTCGGCGGGATCGGCGACACCCCGAGCTTGTAGAACTGGCGCAGCTGTTCGCCGGCGGCCAGCGCGGTACCGGTCATGCCGCACACCCGCGGGTACCGGTTGATCAGCGCCTGCACGGTGATGGTGTCGAGCACTTCACCGGTCTCGGTGGTCTCGATCCCCTCCTTGGCCTCCACCGCGGCCTGCAACCCGTCCGGCCAGCGCTGCAGCGTCGCGATGCGACCGCGCGAGGCGTTGATCAGGTGAACCGCATCGTCTCGGACGATGTAGTGCACGTCGCGCTGCAGCAGCACGTGGGCGTGCAGGGCGACGTTGATCTCGGTCAGCGTCGTCCCCACGTGCTCCTCGGAGTACAGGTCGATACCGCCCAGCGCGGCTTCCAGCTTGCGCGCGCCGACATCGGTCAGGTGCACGTTGCGGCTGTCGGCATCGGTGGCGAAGTCGCGGCCCTCCTCGAGGTCACCGACCATGCGGATGAGCTCGACCCGCGGTGTCTCGCGGTGGCTGGTACCGGCCAGCACCAATGGGACCAGGGCCTCGTCGACGAGCACGGAGTCCGCTTCGTCGATGAGCGCGACGTCGGGGTTCGGCGACACCAGATCGGCCACGTCGGTGACCAGTTGGTCACGCAGCACATCGAAGCCGACCTCGTTGACCGAGGCGTAGGTGATGTCGCGTTGGTAGGCGCTGCGGCGCTCCTGTGCGGTCGACTCCGCGGTGATCCAGCCGACCGTCAGGCCCAGCGCCTCGATCAGCGGAGCCATCCACTCGGCGTCGCGGCGGGCCAGGTAGTCGTTGATCGTGATGACGTGCACGTTGCGACCGGACAGCGCGTAGCCCGCGGCCGCGATGGCCCCCGACAACGTCTTGCCTTCACCGGTGGCCATCTCGACGACGTCACCGGCGAGCATCCTCAGCGCGCCGAGCAGCTGGACATCGAACGGGCGCAGGCCGGTGGCGCGCTCGGCGGCCTCGCGGGCAATCGCGAGGAACTGCGGGATGTCCTGCGCGTCGGCCAGGTCCTCGAGCTGCAGCAGCGAGGTCGCTTTGCGCATCTGCTCGTCGTCGAGCTCGGCGGCCTTGTCGGCGAACTCCTCGGCGGCGCGCACCTTGTCCATGGACCGGTCATGGTCCTTTTCGGTGCTGGCGCCGAGCATCTTCCAGAATCGGCCGGACAATCGTCCCTGCGCCTTCTGAGCTGATTTCTGGGCCGGTTTGGATTCCGACTTCGATGAGGTGCGAGCCACACGATCACGGTACGCGTCTGCTCTCCGGCGCCGAGCGTGCGTGTCTCCCCCGACACGCCGGCGCCGGCCTGATTCTGCGCACGCTCACGCCGCCCCGCACGTTCGTCGACTTCCTGCCCGCCGTCCAGCGTCGGCTGGGGTAGCTTCGCCGCAGGCGAGACCGCGGTGGAGGGGAGGTGGCACGGCTGTGGACGGCGAGAACGCCGGGACGTTCGAGCCCACCCTCGACTGGAGCCGGGAGTGGCTGCACTCGGCGCAGTGGGTCGCCACGACCTTCGTGCTGACCCTGATCTGCCTGCTGCTGGTGCTGGCCGCGCTGGCCCGTTTCACGGTGTGGGGGCGGCAGTTCTGGCGGGTCAGTGGCGACTACTTCACCGGCCGCAGCAGTGTCCCGGTCTGGTTGCTGTTCGGATTTCTGCTGCTGTCGACGGTGATCTCGGTGCGGATCAACGTGCTGCTGACCTACTACGTCAACGACCTCTTCACGGCGCTGCAGGTGGCGTTTCAGGGGGGTGCCTCCGGGGCGGGCCGCGACAGCGGTATCGCCGGCTTCTGGGCCACGATGGTGGTGTTCGCGGTGCTCGCCGGCTGCTACATCGTGAGGCTGCTGGCCGACCTGTACGTCACGCAGCGGTTCATCATGCGCTGGCGCGTGTGGCTGAGCCGCCGGTTCATCGACGGCTGGCTGCATGATCGCGCCTACTACCGGTCGCAGTTCGCCGGCCGCCAGATCGACAACCCCGAACAACGGATCCAGCAGGACGTCGACATCTTCACCACCGGCGTCGGCGGATTCACCAACAACCCGATGTACCACTCGGGGCACACGCTGCTCTTCGGCGCGGTGGAGGCGGTGCTGTCGGTGCTCTCGTTCGGCCAGATCCTGTGGCGGCTGTCGGAGTCCCTGACGATCGGCGGCCTCACACTGCCACGTGCGCTGTTCTGGATCGTGTTGGTCTACGTCACCGTCGCGACCATCGTCGCCTTCGTCATCGGGCGGCCGCTGATCCGGCTGAGCTTCGTCAACGAACTGCGCAACGCCAGCTTCCGCTACGGCCTGGTCCGGGTGCGGGAGGCGGCCGCCGCGATCGGTCTCTACCGCGGCGAGCGTGCCGAAGGCGCGCTGTCGAAGGGTCGCCTGGACGCCGTCATGGACAACTATCGGCACTGGCTGAACCGCATGATGCTGTTCTTCGGCTGGAACGTCTCGATGAGCCAGGCGATCAACCCGCTGCCGTGGTTGGTGCAGGCGCAGGGGTTGTTCGCCGGGCGGCTGACATTCGGCGATGTGTGGCAGTCGTCCAACGCGTTCGCCGCGATCCACGACTCGCTGTCGTTCTTCCGCAACGCCTACGACCAGTTCGCCAGCTATCGGGCGGCCATCATCCGGCTCGACGGGTTGGTCGACCAGAACGTCCTCGCGGCGACGTTCCGCGGCGTCGAGAGCCTGGAATCCGCCGACGATGCCATCGCGGTCGACGGCGTCGACGTGCGCCGGCCCGACGGCACGGTGCTGCTGCACGGCCTGGATCTGCAGGTGGCGCCCGGCGAGGGCCTGGTCATCTGCGGGCCGTCCGGGATCGGCAAATCGGTGCTGCTGCAGAGCCTGGCCGGCTTGTGGCCGTACGCGTCCGGGCGGGTGGCGCTGCCGGCGGGCAGCGACGCGGTCATGTTCGTGCCCCAGCTGCCGTATCTGCCGTTGGGCGATCTGCGCTCGGTCGTGACCTACCCCCGCCAGGGCGACGACGACGACCGCGCGATCCAGCGGGCCCTCATCGACGTCGACCTGCCTGCGCTGGTGCTGCGACTCAACGAAGTCGCCGAGTGGGCCACGATGCTCTCGGTCGGCGAGCAGCAGCGCATCGCCTTCGCCCGCGTCCTGCTGGCCAAGCCGAAAGCCGTCTTCCTCGACGAGTCGACCTCGGCGATGGACGAGAAGCTGGAGTCGGTTCTCTACGAGCGCCTGCGCGCTGCACTGCCCGACGCGGCCGTCGTCACCGTCAGCCATCGCGCGACCGTGCACGGCTTTCACGAACGGCGGCTGGAGCTGCTCGGCGACGGGGAATGGCGGCTGACGCGACTCGCTGCATCGCCGTGATCGGCTCCGTCACGACGAATACAGATTGTCACGGTACTTTGCCCGGGTGGAAATGTTCACCCCGACACTGGACTGGGGCAGCGAGCTGTGGACCTCGCTTCTGTGGATCGCCAAGGGGTGGGCGATCGCCGCGGTCGCCACCCTCGTCATCCTGGTACTGATCGTCCGTTTCACCACCTGGGGTCGGCAGTTCTGGCGGATCACCCGGGGCTACTTCACCGGCCCGGACAGTGTCGTGGTCTGGCTGTGGCTGGCCGGACTTCTGCTGATGGTCATCACCAGCGTGCGGCTCTCGGTGCTGTTCAGCTTCCAAGGCAACGACATGATGACCAGCTTCCAGGTCATCGCCGCGGGCCTGGGCTCCGACAACGAGGCGGTCCGGGAATCCGGCGCCGACGGATTCTGGCTCTCGATGACGGTGTTCGCCGTGCTCGCCGTGCTCAACGTCGCGCTCATCATGCTGGACCTGATCGCCACCCAGCGGTTCATGCTGCGATGGCGGACCTGGCTGACCGACCAGCTGACCGGCGACTGGCTCGACGGCAAGGCCTACTACCGCGCCCGGTTCATCGACGACACCATCGACAACCCGGATCAGCGCATCCAGATGGACATCGACATCTTCACCACCGGCGTCGGATCCCTGCCCAACACCCCGAACAACACGTCACAATCCACGCTGCTGTTCGGTGCGGTCTCCTCGATCGCGGCGATGATCTCGTTCACCACGATCCTGTGGAACCTCTCGGGTCCGGTGACCTTGCCGCTGGTCGGCGTCGAGTTGCCGCGCGCGATGTTCGTGATCGGCATCGTCTACATCGTGTTCGCCACCGTGGTGGCGTTCTGGATCGGCCGGCCGATCATCACGCTGGCGTTCCTCAACGAGAAGTTCAACGCCGCGTTCCGGTATGCCCTGGTGCGGCTGCGGGACGCCGCCGAGGCGGTGGCCTTCTACCGTGGCGAGCTCGCCGAACGCACCGGGCTACGCCGCCGCTTCGCGCCGATCGTCGACAACTACAAGCGCTACGTCAACCGGATGGCCAAATTCCTCGGCTGGAACCTCGGCATCACCCAGGCCCAGGAGCTCATCCCCTACATCGTGCAGTTCCCCCGCTTCTACAGCGGAGAGATCACCTTGGGGCAGCTGTCGCAGACCGCGAGCGCGTTCCGGGAGATCCTGTCCGGGCTGTCGTTCTTCCGCAACGCCTACGACAACTTTGCGGGCTACCGCGCGGCCATCATCCGCCTGCACGGCCTCGTCGTCGCCAACGAGGAAGGCCGCGAACTGCCGTCGCTGGGTTGCGAGGACTGCGACGGCGGCCGCGTCGAGATGAAGGGGGTCTCGGTGCGCACACCCGACGGGCGGGAGCTGGTCGAACCGCTCGACGTCACCCTGCACCCGGGCGACAGCCTGGTGATCACCGGACCCTCGGGCAGCGGCAAGACCACGCTGCTGCGCAGCCTGGCCCAGCTGTGGCCATTCTGCTCCGGGACGCTGCGGCGGCCCGGCGGCGAGGGCGCCACGATGTTCCTGTCGCAGCTGCCCTACGTGCCGCTCGGTGATCTCCGCACTGTCGTCGCCTATCCGAACAGCACCGACGACATCACCGACACGCAGCTGCGTGACGTGCTGACCACCGTCGCGCTGCCCCATCTGGTCGATCGGCTGGACGAGGTGCAGGACTGGGCCAAGGTGCTCTCTCCCGGCGAGCAGCAGCGCGTGGCGTTCGCGCGCATCCTGCTCACCCGGCCCGAAGCGGTGTTCCTCGACGAGTCGACCTCAGCGCTGGACGAGGGTCTGGAGTTGATGCTCTACCAGCTGGTGCGGGACCGGCTGCCGGACACCATCCTCGTCAGCGTCAGCCACCGCAGCACCGTCGAGCAGCACCACAGCCAGGAGCTGCAGCTGCTCGGTGACGGCCGCTGGCATCTGGGCGACGTCGGTGAAGAGCCGGTCCGCACCTAGTCTCTGGCTGCTTGCGCGGGCTGTGCTTCGGCGGCCTCGGTGGCCGACTCTCCCGCCCGCCGCGCTGCGTGCTCTCCCGCCCTCCGACCGAAGAACGAGCCTTCGCCCAGCTGCGTTCCACTCGCATAGCCCTTGCCGTCCTGGGCGATGTTCGACGCGCAGGCGCCCGCCGCGTACAGCCCGCGCACCGCGCTGCCGTCTTCGCGCAGCACCTCACCATCGACCGAGACCTTGAGGCCGCCCATCGTGAACCCGGAGTACATCGCCCGCCCGAGCGACAGATCGAACGCCGCCCACGGCCCGTGGTCCTGCGCCGCGAGATACTCCGGCTGCTTGTGGAAATCGGGGTCCTCGCCGGCCGCGGCATGGGTGTTGTAGCGCTCGAGCGTCGCGGCGAGGTTGTCCTCCGGGATGCCCAGAGCCTCTGCCATCTCGGCCACCGTCTCCCAGCCGTCGATGAACTTGATCAACGGCATCTCCGGCATCTGCATGTGTGCCTCGTCGACGATCAGATACGCGGTCTGGTCGGGTTGTTCGAGGACGAACGCCGAGGTGCGCGAGTGGTAGGAATCCTCGGCGACGAACCGCTTGCCCTCGGAGTTGACGATGACGCCGGTCAGCAGGATCTCGGGCGGATAGGCGGCCGCGGTGATGAACAACTGGTCCATGTTCGTTGCCACGCCCCCGGCCGAGACGCCCAGTTTGATGCCCAGCCCGTCGTCGTTCGGGTTACCCAGAATGTAGGGCGCGACCATCCCGTGGTGTTTGGTCTTGCGCTCCTGGCCCAGCGCGGGCGTGTACTCGGCGACCATGTCCGCGTTCATCGCGAAGCCGCCCGCGGCGATCACCACGGAATCGGCCTTGACATAACCGCTTTCGCCGAAGTGCTTCCAGCGCACGCCCACGATGGCGCCGTTGCCGTCGACGACGAGTGCGGTGGCACCGGTCTCGTAGCGCATCGTGACACCGAGCGACTCGGCGCGCTTGAGCAGCAGGTCGATGACCATGGCGGCGCCGCCGAGTTCACCCGGCACCGGAACCGAATGCCCGCGGGGAGCGGGCTCGGCCTGCTCGCAGAACGGCCACACCTTCTCGTTCCCGGTGTAGGACAGCCCCTCGGTACCGGGCGGGACGACGACCTTGCCCGGGTAGTAGCTGCGTTCGAACTGGAACCCGAGACCTTCGAGCCAGTCGAAGTGTTCGACGCTGCCGTCGCAGTACGCCCGGATCTTGTCGTGCTCGGGTTCCCGGGACTGGGTGACCAGGTACTTGTACATCTCGTCGGGCGTGTCGTCGTGGCCCGTGGCGCGCTGCACGGCGGTGCCGCCGCCGAGATAGAAGTGGCCGCCGGCCATCGATGTGGTGCCGCCGGCGTCGGCGCCCTTCTCCAAGACCAGAACTCGCGCGCCGGCTGCGGCGGCGCTGACGGCCGCGCAACCGCCGGCGATGCCGAAACCGAGCACGACGACGTCGGTCTCGTCGGACCAGTCGTCGACGTCGGCGACGGACACCGTCTCGGGGATGTGCTGCATGCTCAATTCTGCTCCTGGTTCACTTGGTCTTTCAGATGGCTGAAGTACGCGCGGATCTCCGGCGGCAGGTAGGCGATCTCCAGATAGGGAACCCCCGACTCCGGCGCGGACAGATAGGCGAAGCGCATACCTCCCGGCATCGTGCCGACCATGACCGCGGGAGCGCCCCGGTGCGCGGCCTCGTCGAGCGCGGCGGTGAACGCGTCGGCGTCGCCCACGTCCCGGCAGATGTGGTGCAGACCGGGGCCGCAGCGCTCGAGGAACTCGCTGTACACGCTGTCGCCCGAGGTGGGCGCGATCACCTCGAGTTGCATGTCGCCGGCGTAGCTGAGCGAGATGTCAGCCGAGCAGTCGGCGGGTTCTCCGCGATAGGTGCAGCCGTCCGGACCGAAGTGCACGCCGGGCATGCGGAACCATCTCGTGACGCCCAGCAGCGCGCTCAGCGTCGTCTCGGTGGCGGTCAGGTCGTTCGTCACCCAGGCGATCTGGACAGGTGTCTGGTCAAGCATCGGTTCGAGAATATCGCTCCCGCGCCACGCAAGCTAGAACGTGTTCTAATTCTGCGCCAGAAAATCGGCCATCAGCTCCATCTGCGTGTCGAAGACCGCAGCCGGATCGGAGAATGTGTCGGCGCCGTACTGGCCGAAGACTTCCAGGCTGATCGCGCCGATCAGCGTCGCCCACACGGTCAGGCACCTGGTGGCCGCCACATCGCCCGCGGGAAGGTCATACTCACTGCGCAACAGCGCCAGATCGCGGGAGAGTTGCGGGGCCACAACGCCTTCGGGGTCGGGAATATCTCCGTCGGCGATGCCGAGACTCACTACGGCGAACACCATGCCGACCACCCGGGTGCCCGGACCCACGGTCCTGTCGCGCGGTGCGTGGTAGCCGGGCACGGGGCTGCCGTAGAGCAGGGCCCAGCTCGCCGGCTGGCCCAGCGCCCACCGGCGCGCAGCGCGGCCGATCGCGGTCAGTTGCTCGCGCCACGTGCCGGTGTCGGGCCGGGCGCGCTCGACCGCGTCGGCCAGTTCGGTGTAGGCGTCGACGAGCAGCAGCGTCAGCAACTCATCGCGGCTGGCCACGTACCGGTACACCGCCGAGGACACCATCCCCAGCTCACGCGCGATCGCGCGCAGCGACAGTCCCGCTGCTCCCTCGCTGATCAGCTGGTCCCGGCCCAGTTCGACGATGCGACGTTCGATGCGGTCGCGGGACTCCTGACGTTTGCCCACGGGACCAGTCTGGCACAGAACGAGATCACCGCTCTTGCTTTGACCTCGTTCGCGTGTCACGCTTATTCGAGAGCAATGCTCTCGTTAATGGTCAGGGAAAGGATCGATCGATGACTCAGCGCTACGACGTACCCGGGGTGGGCGCACGGGTGTTCAACGCCGCCATCCGCCGGCTCGCCGAATCGGGGATCAGCATCCAGGGCAGCACTGCGCTGCGGGTGCGAGGCCGCGTCTCGGGGCGGTCGCACGCCGTGGTGGTCAATCTGCTGACTGCCGACGGGCGGGCCTATCTGGTCTCTCCGCGCGGGAACACCCAGTGGGCGCGCAACGTACGGGCCGCCGGCGAGGTCGAGCTGGGTCCGCCGCGACGTCCCGCGCGCCACACCGTCGTCGAGGTCGAAGACGAGGCCAAGCCCGAACTGCTGAGTCGTTATCTCCGCCGCTGGTATTGGCAGGTCAAAACCCATGTCGGCGGTCTGACGCCGACCTCGGGGCCGGCCGAGCTGGTGCGGGTCGCTCCGTCGATTCCGGTGTTCGAACTCCTGGACTGACTTCGTGCCGGGAAAGGTTCGGTGTCAGGGGATCGCCGGGGCCTGCAGCGTCGCCGAAGCCGCCGAGATGACGTCCTCTCGGGCCTGTTGGCTGGTCACCTGCCAGGACACTGCGGCGGGGAAGCTACCCCAGGTGCTGTTGAACATGCCGATCAACACCGTGCGCCCGTCCGGAGTCGGCGTGTAGACCGGACCGCCGGAATCGCCCTTCTGGCTCACCACGCCGTTGGCCATCGTGAACCACCCGTTGTTGACCGCCTGGACGGTGCCGCAGCTCTCCCCCGTCACCACCCCGAAATGGCAGACCGGCATCCCCGCCACGGGCACCACACCGGGATCGGTGACGAGCACCCGGCCGCCGGGCAGCACATTGTTGACCGCGACGTCGCTGGCCAGATGAACCACCAGCCAGTCCGTGATCTGGTGGTTGGTGTCGATCGTGGTGCCGTCGGGAGTGTTGTCCCGGAACGAGCCCTGGGTGCCGATGACATGGCCGCTCTGGTCGGTGACCAGCCCGGATGCGCGGCAATGGCCGGCGGTGAAGGCCACCCTGGTCTGCGGGTCGACGTAGCCGAGAGTGCAGCGCACCCGGTCCTGCCGAATCTCCATGCCCGGATACACCAGGACTCCGGGTTGGGCCTCGGCCGCAGGAGTGACCAGGGTCAGGGCCAGAACCGGAGCGATCAGCGCGAGGAGCAGGTGTCGCAGTCGTCGCGGTGACCACCGGGACACCGGAGAAGGTGTCCGCGCGGGTGTCTCGACAGGCGACCCAACAGGCATCTGAGTAGGCACTGCCCCCTCCGCTCTCCCCGTGAAGTGAGGTGTCGGCTACCGCCCCTCGAGTGGTATCAGGTTTGATACCCGAACGAGACTCTTTTGATGCAGACGGTATAACTGCCTCATCGCGGCCCGATAACGGGGCGTTACACGCCGCGCTCGGGGTGCGCGCCGCTCAGGAGTCGAAGCCCAGTCCGGCGGCGTCGAGGGCGCGCAGCAGCAGATTGCGCCGGCCCGCTGAGTGATCGGCGCGGTCCAGCGACCAGCGCGTTGCCTGGATACCGGCACTGGCCAGCGGCTCCGGCGGAAACGGCAACGGCTTCTTGCGCACCATCTCCAACCCGGTTCGCGCAGTTGTCGCCCCGTCGAGCAGGTCCAGGCAGACGTCGGCGGCGAACCGGGTGGCCGCGACCCCGAGTCCGGTGAAGCCGTTGACGTAGGCCACCCGACCTTCGCGCGCCAGACCCCAGTGCGCGCAGAAGCGGGTGTTGGTGTCGATCGGTCCGGCCCAGCGGTGGGTGAACGTCACGTCGGCGAGCTGAGGGAACGTGATGAAGAAGTGAGCGGCCAACCGGCGGTAGCTCTCGGTGCGGTCTTCGTACGACGAGTCGATGCGACGACCGAAGTGGTAGATCGCGTCGTAACCGCCCCACACGATCCTGTTGTCCGCGGTCAGTCGGTAGTAGTGGAACTGGTTGGCCGAATCGCCGACGCCCTGCCGGTTGCGCCAGCCGATGCGGTCGAGTTGCGCCTCCGACAGGGGCTCGGTCGCCAGCACGTAGTCGTAGACCGGCACCGTGTGGAAGCGGTTGCGGCGCAACAGGCTGGGAAAGACGTTGGTGGCCAGCACCACCTGACGGCAGGTGATGACCGGGCCGTCGGTGTGGACCCGCAGCGCCGCCCCGCCGGAGATGAGTTGCCGCGCGGTGGTGTGTTCGTGCACGTCCACGCCGGCCTCGACGCAGGCGCGGGCGAGTTCCAGCGCCAACTTCGCCGGGTCGACGATCGCGCACGTGTCCGGGCTGAAGAGGCCCGCCAGATAGGTGGGCGAGTCCACCTCGGCGCGGACCTGAGCCTGGTCGAGCGCCGTACCCCGGCCCTGCCCGGCCGCCTCGTCGAGCCACTCGATCTGGTGCGGTTCGGTGGCCACCGTGAGCATCCCGGTGCGCTGCCAGTCGACCTGCAGCCCGAGTTCGGCGATCTCGGCCTGCATGCCGTCGAGATTCTCCATCCCCATGTGCTCGAGGGCATCGATCTCGTTGGGCCAGCGGGACTTTCCGTTCTCGTAGCCGTGGGTGAGGCTGGCGTCGACGAATCCGCCGTTGCGCCCGGAGGCGGCCCAGCCGATCCGGTCGGCCTCGATGAGCACGATGCGGCGATCGGGGTGGCGGCGCGCCGCGTGCAGCGCGCTCCACAGGCCAGTGTATCCCCCGCCGACCACGAGCAGGTCACACGTCGTCGGACCGGCTGCCGGGGGATGCTCCGGACGGTCGGTGTCCAGCCACACCGACCCCAGTGTGGTTCCGGCCAGCGAACGGTCGATCAGGGCTGCGTCGACCTCGGCGTCGAACACCGTCTTCATGACCCGCACATTACGGCTTGACGTGGGCGGGCGTCGTCGTCTGGGCCGCGTGGGCGGGCTGCCAGCCCGGTGGCCCGAAGAGGTAACCGAGCCGGTCCCGCAACCCGGTCGCGGCGCGCACGTCACGGGCGATCGCCCGGTACTCGTGGGTCTGCAGCGTCCAGATGTTGAACGTGTCCACCGGCTTGGTCAGCCCGTAGTGCGGCCGGAACAGCTCGCGCTGGAACGTGCCGAAAAGACGGTCCCAGATGATCAGGATGCCGCCGTAGTTCTTGTCCAGGTACTCGGGATCCATGCCGTGATGCACGCGATGGTGCGACGGCGTGTTGAACACGAACTCGAACGGCGCCCACATCCTGCCGATGCGCTCGGTGTGGATCCAGAACTGATAGATCAGGCTCACCGAGAAACTGAAGAACACCATCCACGGTGGAACGCCCAACAGCGGCAACGGAATCCACATCAGGATCTCCCCGCTGTTGTTCCACTTCTGCCGCAGCGCGGTCGCGAAATTGAAGTAGCGGCTGGAATGGTGGGCCTGATGGGTGGCCCAGATCAGCCGCACCCGATGAGCGGTGCGGTGATAGGCGTAGAACAGCAGATCCACCCCGACGAGCGCGATCACCCAGGTGTACCACTGCCCTGCCGACAACTGCCACGGCGCCACATAGGCGTAGATCGCCGCATACCCGAGCAGCGCCAGGAGCTTCCAGGCGCCCATGGTGAACACCGAAACCAGGCCCATCGAGATGCTGGCCCACGAGTCCCGGGCCTGATGTGAGCCCGAACTCGGTCGGCCGGTCTCGTCGACCAGATGCTCCAGCTTGCGCGCGGCGCTCCACTCGATGATCAGCAGCAGCAGGAAGAACGGGATCGCGAACAACACCGGGTCGCGCATCGGCGGTGGCAGCACTTCGAGGAGATCCACGAGCGGAACCGCCTTCCTACCGGAAACTCAGCACGTCATCGCCCCACGCACGGCGCACGTCGGCGTCGAGGTCGTCGATCACGGTGTCGGTCTTGTCGATGACGAGGGTGGCCCGGCGGTCGGCGTCGTAGGGATGCCAGGCCGGTTCCCCGCCCAGGCCGTCGGGACGCCCGTGCCGCGCGAAACTCGTCCAGCGGGCACGCAACCTCTCGGAGACCTGCTGCCCGGTCTTGCGTCCACCCAGCGCGAATGTCGGGTCCTTGCGGCCGGAGCCGAGATTGCCCCACACGAACGGCAGCTCGGTGGCGTGCGCGGCGTGCAGGCGCACCAGCTTGAGGAACGGGGTGGCGAAGTCGAACCGGTAGAGGTAGACGGGCGCGACCGCGCGGTGCCCGTCGGCGAACCAGATCGAGGGCATCCGGAAGCCCAGGTCGCTGCTGAGACCCATGCCCTTGACCTTGCCGCGGCCGCGGTAGGTCCCATCCAGGTCGGCGGTGCTGGGCAACCGCACGTCCGGCTGTTCGGAGGCGATCTGGGCGAACATCGCCTTGACGCGTTCGGGTGTGACGGGCATCAACGGCGACTTCATGTACCGGAACAGCGCGGCCTCGTTCTTGTTGGTGCCGATGATCAGCGGCACCGGGTGTGTCATCCCCCGCCGTGCGGTGGCGACCGGGTAGTCCGGGACCACGTCGCCGTCCACGATCGGGGCGAACGCGAGAAGGCCCGGCGTGTTGACCGGCACCTCGTCGAACACCGTGCGTGACGCCTCCACGACAGCCTGGGTAGGTAACCCGTGCAGGCGGTCGAGATCACCCGTTCCGAGGTCGAGCACTTCGAGGAAGCGTGCGGCCACCCGCCGGGCGCGTTCGGTGTCATAGGACGACGTCGCCGGCGAGCTCTGCGCGATCGCCGCGCTGAACAGCCCGGCGGCCGCGGGGCTGCCCAGCAGCGTGGTGACCACCCCGCCGCCTGCGGACTCACCGAACAGCGTCACCCTGGCCGGGTCTCCGCCGAATGCGGCGATGTTGTCGCGCACCCACTCCAGGGCGGCGAGCACGTCGCGCAGGCCCAGGTTGGTGGCGAAGCGTTCGCTGTCGGCGCCCAGGGTGGGCAGCTCCAGGAAGCCGAACGCACCGAGCCGGTAGTTGACGGTCACCACGATCACGTCGCCGCCGGTGGCCAGCGCGGCGCCGTGGTACAGCGGCTGACTGGCAGAGCCGAGCACGTAGGCTCCGCCGTGCACCCACACCATCACCGGCTTGCCGTCGCCGGGCTGGGTGTCGGGCGGCGCCCAGACATTGAGCGACAGGAAGTCGTCGCCCTGGGGTGCGCCGAGGTCGATCGGGATCTTGGGGTCGGTGGGCTGGGGGCACACCGGGCCCACGCGCGACGCGTCGGCCGGTTCGGTCCACTTCTGCGGCGGCTGGGGTGCGCGCCACCGCAGTTCGCCGACCGGCGCGGCGGCGTAGCGCACGGCCTTCCAGGTCTTGACGATGCCGTTGTCGACCCCGCGGACCGGGCCGTGGGTGGTGTCGACCACCGGGCGGCCGTCGGCTGGGCGGCGGGTGGTGGCTTCCGCAGTCATCCCGAGCTCCTTCGATCGACGGTGCGGCAGCGCGGAGGCTGCCACGGCGGTACGTAACTGTACCAGCGTGCGGGCGCCTCCTCATTGTGGCTGTTCACGGCGTGTCCAGGGGTGTAAAGCCGGACGTTTTGCCGCGCCTGGCGGTCAACGCCCGGGCCAGCAGCACCAGCGCCACGCCGGCGATCGGCACGCTGAGCAGTCCCACCCGCAGGCTCGCCGTGTCGGCGACCACGCCGACGATCAACGGAGCACCCAGAAATCCGACGCGCATGAGCCAGGTCAGTACCGTCAGGCCTGTTCCGGCCCGCAGTCCCGGCAGCTCGTCGGCCGCGCGCATCGCCGCGGGCACCACAGTCGCGACGCCCAGGCCCGCCGCGGCGAAACCCGCGATGGTGCCCGGCACAGACGGGAACGCCAGTGCGGCACCCATCCCGGCGGCGGCCACCACCCCGCCGGCGCGGGTCACGGCGCGGTCGCCGAAGCGATCGACCAGCCGGTCGCCGAGCATCCGCCCGACGAACATGGACCCCACCAGTGCGACATAACCGAGCGCCGCCACCGAGCCCGGGGCGTCCAGGCTGTCGCGCAGATACAGCGTCGCCCACGAACTGCCGGCATCTTCGACGGTGGCGCCCGCGACGGCAATGCCGACCAGCGCCGCCAGCGTGACCCAGACCGCCGCAGGCACCGGGACGTCGGCGACCCGCCCGGCCGACGGGTGTTCGTCGTGGTCGGCGCCGGGCAGCAGGTGTGGATAGGCGATGATCACCAGGCCGCAGAACAACGTCGCCGCGCCGGCCAGATGCCCGCCGCGCGGAATGTGCAGCGCGATCGCCGCGGCCCCGGTCAACCCGCCCGCGATGGCTCCCACCGCCCACACCGCGTGCAGCGAGTTGATGATCGAGCGGCCGTAAAGTCGTTGCAGGCGAAGTCCGTTGACGTTCTGGGCGACGTCGGTCACCCCGTCGCTGGCCCCGGCGACGAACAAGGCGCCGGCGAACATCAACGGCGCGGGTGCCATCGCGGCGGCCACGATGAACCCGGCCAGAAGCATGGTCGTCACCAAGGCCACCCGCGCCGACCCGAACCGGCGGATCAGCACGGCCGCCGCCATGCCGGCCAGTAGTGCCCCGGCCGAGAAGGCCGCCACGGCCGCACCGAATCCGGCGTTCGACATCCCGAGATCCGATTTGATCTCGGGATAGCGCGGCAGCAGCGTGGCGAACAGCGCGCCGTTGCTGAAGAACAGGGCCGCCACGGCCAGCCGGGCCCGGCGGTGGCTCACCTCGCCGCCGATCGGCGGTTCGGTCGCCATGCCCGCGAGGTTACCGGCCGTCCCTGCGCGACGGCGGCCGCCCGGGTCCCTGGGCGGGGATGTTGGGCTCAGATGCGCAACTGCAGGCAAGATTGGCGGCATGGCAACCGAAGTGGCGGCGCAACCGCCCTCCTCGTTGATCGACCTCGCCCAGCGGTACGGGGTGGCGGCGGACTACGAGGACTGGACCGGCCGGCGGGTCAGTGCCGGCGCGACCACGCTGATCGCCGTCCTCGAGGCGCTGGGTGTGCCCGCCGCCACCGAGGAGGACCGGGCCGCCGCCCTGGCCAATCACGACCGGCAGTACTGGACGCGGTCGTTGCCGCCGTCGATCGTCGGGCGCCACGGCGTGACGACACCGTTCTGGGTGCACGTCACCCACGGTGATCCGGTCCGGCTGTGGATGCGCCTGGAGGACGGCAGCGTGCGCACCGGTCTGCGGCAGCTGGAGAACAACCGGCCGCCGTTCGACCTCGACGGTCGCTCGGTCGGCGAGGCCACCTTCGAACTGCCTGCGGATGTGCCGATCGGCTACCACCACCTGCACATGCAGATCGGTTCCACCGACATCAGCACGCCCGTCATCGTCACGCCCGCCAAGCTGGATGTGCCGGCCCGGCTCGGCGGTGGCCGCGCTTGGGGCCTGGCCGCCCAGCTGTACAGCGTCCGCTCCGAGAACTCCTGGGGCGTCGGCGATTTGACCGATCTCACCGACCTGGCCGTCTGGTCGGCCGCCCAGCACGGAGCCGGTTTCGTGCTGGTCAACCCGATGCACGCGGCCGCCCCGACCGCGCCCATGGAACCCTCGCCCTACCTTCCGACGTCGCGCCGGTTCGTCAACCCGATCTATCTGCGGGTGGAGGCGATTCCCGAGTACGCCTCACTGCGCCACCGGGGTCGGATCCGCAAAGCCCGGCATCAGGTGCAGTCCCGTGCCGCGCGCGCCGAGCAGATCGACCGCGACAGCGCCTGGAAGGCCAAGCGCGCGGCGTTGGAGAGCGTCTACCTCGTCGAGTTCTCGGCCGGCCGGGAGATCGCCTACGCCGCATTCCGGGCTCGGGAAGGCCGCAGTCTCGACGACTTCGCCACCTGGTGCGCCTTGGCAGAACATCACGGCGCGGACTGGCACGGGTGGCCTGCCGAGTTGCAGCACCCGCGCAGCGAGGCGGTGGCCCGCTTCGCCATCGAGCACGAGGCGGAGGTGGACTTCCACCGCTGGCTGCAGTTCGTCGTCGACGAGCAGTTCGGCGCCGCGCAGCACTCTGCCGTGCAGGCGGGGATGGCGCTGGGCATCATGGCCGACCTCGCCGTCGGCGTCGATCCCGACGGCGCCGACGCGTGGGCGCTGCAGGACGTGCTGGCGCTGGGGGTGACGGCGGGCGCCCCGCCCGACGAGTTCAATCAGCTCGGTCAGGACTGGTCGCAGCCGCCATGGCGGCCCGACCGGCTGGCCGAGTCGGCCTATGAGCCGTTCCGCGCGCTGGTTGCCGCGGTACTTCGACATGCGGGCGGGGTGCGCATCGACCACATCATCGGCTTGTTCCGGTTGTGGTGGATTCCGAAGGGTGCGCCGCCCACGGAGGGCACCTACGTGCGCTACGACCACGAGGCGATGATCGGCATCGTCGCGCTGGAGGCCTACCGCGCCAGTGCGGTGGTGGTGGGCGAGGACCTGGGCACCGTCGAACCCTGGGTGCGCGACTACCTGCGCGACCGCGGACTGTTCGGCACGTCGATCCTGTGGTTCGAGCAGGACGACGAGGGACGCCCGTTGCCTGCCGAGCGGTGGCGCGAGTACTGCCTGTCCGCGGTCACGACCCACGACCTGCCGCCGACGGCGGGGTATCTGGCCGGCGTACACGTGCGACTACGGGCCGAATTGGACCTGTTGACGCGCCCGGCCGAGGAGGAGCTCGCCAGTGACCGGGCCGCGCAGCAGGCCTGGATGGCCGAGTTGCGCCGGGTCGGTCTGCTCGGCGACGACCGTGACGAGGACGGCGCCCACGCTGCCGACCGTGACGGCGCGAACGACGGTGACGGCTTCGACGACGGTGACGGCTTCGACGACGGTGGCGGTCTCGACGATGGGGACGGTGCCGACGTCGACACGGTGGTGTTGGCCCTGCACCGCTACCTGGGCCGCACCCCGTCGCGGCTGCTGGCGCTGTCGCTCGCCGACGCCGTCGGTGAGGTGCGCACCCAGAATCAGCCCGGCACCACCGACGAGTACCCGAACTGGCGGGTTCCGCTGGGTGGCCCGCACGGACGTCAGGTGCTGCTCGAAGACGTGTTCACCGACGCCCGGGCGGCTGCGCTGTGCGAGGCGATGCGCAACTCGGTCGAGCCGCGCCGATAGCGGCCATCCGCAACCCGTTGCAGCCGCGCCGACCGCGCCCAGGAAACGCTGAGTCCGTCGTTGTTGCGCACAGCGCCCGGCGAAACTGCGCACCGGCGTCACGCTCGATGCTGTAACGCCGACGGCTTCTGCAGCGGTTTCACATTCGGCACGGCTGCGATATGTTCGCAGCGCACCACGAGGCGAGGAGAACTGCGTGAGGAAAGTCGCTGTGCTCGGCAGCGGGCTCGTCGTAGCCGGCACGGCCGCGCTGATGGGCGCCGGCGTGGCGCTGTCGCAGCCGTCGGTCGAGACCTCCCCCTACAACGTGGTCGGTGAGCAGTACGGACGCGCGCTGGCGATCCTGAAGAGCCAGGGCGTGAAGGCGTACTTCGGCGGTTCGACGGGCAGCGCGTTGCCGCAGTCCTCCTGCCTGGTCGATCACCAGAAGGTGACCAGCGGCGGCCGGATGCTGCTGAAGTTGGACTGCACCCAGGCCGCGGCCGACCAGATCGCCGCCATGGGACCCACGGGCGGCCCCCGCGTCGGGGCCAACGGTGTGACAACCGTCACGCCCACCCCGATGGTGCCGATCCCGGGCGCACCCGGTGCGGGCTCCCCGGTGGTCGCGGGTCCGCCGCCCGGCATGGGCGCGCCGATCGTCGCGAACACGTCGCCCCAACCCTGACAGCTATCCGGGACCCGCGGTCCCGGTAACCGGTCGCGCGGGTTCTAGACTGGCGGGAAGACCCTCGAGTTCACCACCGATGGAGTGCCCGCAATGTTGCGTCCGCGTCGTTTCCGCGATGAAGTCGATCCCGGCCCCGTTCAGATCCAGGCCCGCAAGGTCCAGTTCGATGTCGCAGACGCGCCGCTGCACTGGATTCCGGGGCATCCGGCGGCCTCGCACGTGGTCAGTGTTCTGAACCTGGTGCTCCCGGCCGGTGAGCGCTGGTTCGTCCAGACCTTCAACGAGGCGTTGCCGATGGTCAAGGACCCCAAACTGGCTGACGACATCCGCGGTTTCGTCGGGCAGGAGGCCACCCACGCCGACGTGCACGAGCAGGTGCTGCACTCGTTCATGGAAGCCCGTGGGGTGGACCCGGCGCCGATCGTCGCGCAGGTCGAACACCTCTTCAGGGAGGCGCTGGCACCGCCGTCGACGACCGATCCGACTCGTCGGCTCAACCATCTCAGCGACCGGTTGTGGCTGATCGCGGCGATCGAGCACTACACCGCCGTCATGGGGGATTTCGCGCTGAACTGCACCTGGGACGACTACGGGGCCGATCCCACGCTGGTCGACCTGTTCCGTTGGCACGGCAGTGAGGAGGTCGAGCACCGCAGCGTCGCCCACGATGTGGCGGTCTACTTCCACGACAGCTACTTCAGCCGCATCCGGGCGATGACGACGGCCGCGACGATGCTGGCGGTGTTCTTCCAGCGTGCCGCCTGGTATCTGATGCGCACCGACCCGAATGTCGACGCGAACTGGCTGACGTTCAACCGGATGCGGATGCGCGACTCGAAACTGGGCCTGCTCCCGCGTTACCGCTACCTGTTCGGCACGGCCACGCTGTCCTACTTCCGCCCCGGATACTCCCCCGAGGAGTTCGGCTCCACCGCCCAGGCGGTGGCGTACCTGGCCTCCTCCCCCGCGGCGCGCGCCGCGCACCTGTGATGAGGCTGTTCGACAACTACCGCAGGACACCGCCGAGCGCTTCCGGGCGAATCCGGCACGATGTCCCGCTCAGCGTCGCCGTCACAGCCGTCTCGGGGCTGCTGGCGGCGTCGTCGCGACGCCGGTTGGCGCCGCCGTCCGGGACGGCACGCACGCTGGCGTTGACGGTGGCGCGGCGCCGAGTGGTCGCCCACGACCAGGACGTGGTCGAGTTGACGCTGGTCCCGGCCGACGGCTCGGCCGTGCCGCGCTGGTATCCCGGCGCCCACCTGGATGTGGTGCTGCCCAGCGGGTTGGTCCGCCAGTACTCGCTGTGCGGCAGCCCGGCGGCTGTCGACCACTACCGGATCGCGGTGCGCCGCATCCCCGACGGCGGTGGCGGGTCCCTCGAGGTGCATGAGCTGCCGGAAGGCGCGACGGTTCGCACCCACGGCCCGCGTAATGCCTTTCCGCTCACGGTGCCCGGCTTCGGGTCGCCCGCGCGGGCGTTTCGCTTCATCGCCGGCGGCATCGGCATCACTCCCATCCTGCCGATGCTCGGCGCGGCCGATGCGCTGGGCATCGACTGGTCGATGGTCTACACAGGCCGCAGCCGTGCCGCGTTGCCGTTCCTCGACGAGGTCGGCGCATTCGGGGCCGCAGTCGAGATCCGCACGGACGACGAGCACGGCCTGCCCACCGCCGCTGAACTGCTCGGCGACTGCCCTCCCGGCACGGCGGTGTACGCGTGCGGGCCCGCACCGATGTTGACCGCGATCCGCGGGGCACTGGTCGGCCGCGCGGACGTCGAGCTGCACTTCGAACGTTTCGCCGCCCCGCCCGTCGTCGACGGCACGCCCTTCGAGGTCACCGTCGCCGGCACCGGAGAGGTCGTTGCCGTCGGAGCAGAGGAGACGCTGCTGTCGGCGCTGCGCAGGGCCGGGGTGAACGCCCCGTACTCCTGTCAGCAGGGGTTCTGCGGCACATGCCGCACCGGGGTGATCGCCGGCGAGGTCGACCACCGGGACACGCTGTTGACCGACCCGGAACGTGCCGCCGGCACGATGCTGATCTGCGTGTCCCGGGCGGCGGGCGCACGCGGGCTGACGCTCGACCTCTAGCCGTGCCCCTCCCGCTTTCCGACCGCCTGGCGATCGCCGATCTGGTCCATCTCTACGCAGCCGCGGTGGACGACCGCAGGTTCGACGACGTCGTCGAATTGTTCACCGGCACAGCAGAATTGCGGCTCCCCGAGCCGCCCGCGCGGCTCGACCCGGTGCGCCGCCTCCACGGTGCCCCCGGTGTGCGGGCGGCCATGTCGGGCCTGGCTGCGGTGGCCCGCACCGAGCACGCCATCGTCGGTGAGGTGTACGCACCCGGCGACGATGCCGATCACGTGCTGGGCAGGATCACCTGTATCGCCCACCACTGGACCGTCCGCGGCGACACGGTGACCGATGTCGTGTGGCACCTGCGCTACGACGACGAATACCTCAGGACGTCGCGGGGCTGGCGCATCCACGGCCGCGCGCTGACCGTCAACGCGATCGAGACGCCGATGGTCCGCCGGGTCCGGCTGCCTCCTGCAACTGGTCGACCAGCGGCCGCTGGCCCGTGAGCAACTTCACCCGCGCCGCCGCCAGGTCGAACCATGCCAGGCGGTCGATCTCGGGGAACTCCCGCTGTTGCCCTGAGCCTCGGGGCCACTCCATGGTGAACGTGTTGCTGACGGTGCCGGTCAGATCGAGGTCGGCATGCACGGCGAACACCGTGACGATCTTGCCGCCGGGTTGTCGAACCGGTTCGAGATCCAGGCGTGGCCCGGTCGGGGGCGGCTTTCCCACCTCCTCGCTGAACTCCCGCTGAGCGACCGTCCACGGGTCCTCCCCCTCGGCGTACTCGCCTTTGGGCACCGACCAGGCGCCGTCGTCCTTGCGCGCCCAGAACGGACCCCCGGGATGGCCGAGAAGCAGCTCGAGGCGATCACCGTCGCCGCGGTAGAGCAGCAGCCCGGCACTGAGTTTCGGCACGACGGGACCATAGCTGAACCAGGCGCGTGCGAGGATGGAGCACACGATGACCCGTCCCACGGAGCCGGCGGGGCGGCGGCCGCCGACACGGTCCGTCCGCCGGTTCGATCCGTTCCGGCCGATCGACATGCTCACCTCGCTGTGGTCGGCCACCGCGATGGTGCCGGTGAACAGCGGCGCCGCCGCCGCATATCGGACGTTGTTCCTCACGATCCGGCGGCTGGTGCTGGGGCGACGGCTCACAGTGCGTCTCGACGACGGTGATCTGACGATGACGGTCACCGGATTCGAGTCGCGGCTCGACGCGCGGGGGCTGTCGGTGGGTCAGCTCAATGACGTGCGACTGACCGCCGACGACGTCCGCTGGCGGAGCAGCACCTTCGGGCGGGCCACCGTGGTGGCGCACAACGTGCACATGAAGCCCGGCGCCCCGCCCGTGCTGGTCGCCGCGCCGGTGGAGTTGACGCTCGACGTGCCCGCGGCGGTGCTCGACGAGATGTTCCGCTCGGCCGCACCACGCTTCGCCGGGGAGGTCGGCCCCGACGGCGTGGCCAGGTTGCGGCTGGCGCGACGGCCCCGGCTGGGTCACCTCGAGGTGGCGGCGCGGGTGGACGGTTCCACCCTGTGGCTGACGGCGAGCCGGCTGACGGTCGGCTCCAGGGGCTGGCGGTTACCCGCGCGGACCCCGGCGTATCCGATACAGCTGCCGGAGCTGGCCCGGGGGCTTGTGCTGACCGGCATCACGTTTGCCCCGGGCGTGGTGCGGTTGTCGGGCACGGTGCCGCAATGGCGTGCCGATCTGCCCCGGACCCGCCTCGAGGACATCCTCAACCAGCTCAGCGTCACCGGGGTCGTCTTGACGGTGAGCCGGCTCGGCCGGCTGGGTTAGTGGGCCGGCGGGTTCGTTGGGCCGGCTCGCCGGCGGGTTGGTTGTGCCGGCTCGCCGGGTGCGCCACCGGCGCTCACGCTCTAGAGTCACCGGCGTGGCCGGATTCGCCCGCTACGTCGCGCTGGGCGACAGCCAGACCGAGGGACTCTGGGACGGCGACGACGACGCCGGGCTGTTCGGGTTCGCCGACCGTCTGGCGTTGAGGCTCAGCGCCGACAATCCCGGTCTCCGCTACGCCAACCTGGCCATTCGCGGCAATCAGATCCGCGATGTGTTGGTCGATCAGCTACCCCGCGCCCTGTCGATGCGCCCGGATCTCGTCACGGTGTGTATCGGCATGAACGACGTGACCCGGCCCGGTCCCGGTTTCGACGGCGCGCTGGCACGGCTCGACCAAGTGCACCGGACGTTGGCGGGTTCCGGCGCCACGGTCGTGACGACGACGTTTCCCGACGTGGCGAGAATCCTGCCGATCGGACGGGTGCTCAACACCCGCGTGCTGCGCATCAACGACGAGATCCGCGCCGCGGCGCAGCGGTACGGATTCGGGCTGGTCGATCTGTTCGATGCGCCGTCGATGGCGCAGCCCGAGACCTGGAGCGTGGATCGGGTACACGGTTCCCCCAGGGGGCACATGCTCTTCGCGGCCGCCGCAGCCGAGGCGCTGGGGTTGCCCGGCAGCAGTCACGACTGGGCCGGCGTCGACCCGTCTGCACCCCCGCCGTCAGTGCGCTCCCAGGCGTACTCCCAGGTGCTGTGGACCCAGAACATGCTGATGCCTTGGCTGTGGCGCCACGTCCGGGGTCGCTCCAGCGGCGGTGGGCGCAGTCCGCGCCGGCCCGTGCTGGCGCCGGTCTAGATACCCGTCCATGTCGCGTCGAGCTGTTCGGCGACGTCGATCACCTTGGCCTGCTGGGACTCCGGACTGTCGATCTCGCCGGCGACGTGCGCGGCGATGAACCGTTTGATCTCGGCGTCCACGCCGCCGACGATGCGGACGACCTCGGCCCGCAACGACTTCGACGTGACGTGGATGGCGATGTCGGACGAGCGCGGCTTCTCGACGTCGAGAATCAGCAGCAGCGGTTTGGCGGCGCGAGCGGTGGCGCGCAACGAGATCTCGCCGAAGACCATGAACTTCGGTTTGTCGATCCGCAGATCGACGACCATGTCGATTTCCAGTGGAATGCGGATCGAGAACGTGATGGTCTCGCCGAGATCGCGGGTGACCCGGGGCGCCATGATCCGCACTTTGGCCGTCACCTTCGCCAGCCGGCCGGGTCCCTGCGCGATCGGGCCCATCTCGAAGGCGTCGCCGGCGATCGCGCCGATCGCGTCACCGACGCGTTCCTCGGTCACCGCGACCTCGAAGAACCGGCGCCCGAACTCCTCGTACGTCACCAAATCAGCTGGATCCATGGTGCTGTTACGTTCTCACGTCCACGCACGAGGTTGCGTCAACGTGGCCGACATCGTGGCCGACATGGTGGCCGACATCGCCCTCAGGACACTGCCTCGCCGAAGAGGCGCAACCGGCCGAACGAGCCCCGATCCGGTCCGGTCTCGCCGATCAGCACCCAGCGTCGTCCGGACCGCTCGACCCGGGCCGCCACCGAGGCCCCGGACTGCACCGCTTTGGTCCAGCTGCCTCCGGACAGGTTCTTGAGCAACTCCGAGGTGGTCATCGGGGCCCTGTCGCCCTGGGTGATCGACGCGTCGCCGACACGGCGTCGCAGACCGAGCTCGTCACCCTCGCAGGCGGCGTCCAGCAGATCGGTGAACCGGCCCTTCCCCCCGCTCCCGACACCGCGAAAGCCGCGCAGGAAGCCGGCGCAGCCGCTGAGGCCCTGCTCGGTGAGCATGGTGCGGCCCAAGGTGATCCCACTGGGCACCGCGCCCAGGCCACTGCGTGCGAACTGCGTGATCATCGCCGGTAGCTCCCAGTAGGCCGACAACGCGCACACCTTCAGCTCGGAGTCGTCGTCACGTTCGTATCCGCGCAGGTCGTACCGAATGAACGTGGGGACCCGCAACGTCAGGGTCGGCGTCATCGCGATGATCAGCTCGACGTCGCGAATGACCGTGGTGTCCACGACGATGTCCCCGTCGGGATGGAAGGTGATGGCGCGAGGGCCGATGAAGGTGTCGTAGAACCTGCCGATCGCCGCCGTGCCCCGGTGTGGTCGCGACCCGACGGGGTCTTCGATCGTGCCGTCGGCGGTGAACAGACCGATCCAGCCGTCGCGGTCGTGGGCGCCGGCCGCGGCCAGCGACCGCTGCGCCGTCGACAGCAGGTCGACTCGGGTGAAGGCCATAACGTTGCCTACCACCTCAGACCAGCGGTAGTCGACACCGCGCTCTCGGCGCGGGCACACTAGAGGTATCTGCTGCGCGGGAGCGCGGCCGTCAGGAGGCACGACGATGAGCAGCAACAACGGTCCGTTCGGGCTGGACCCCGAAGACTTCGAGCGCGTCGTCCGCGAAGCGGGCGAGGGGCTGCGCGACGCGCTGGACGGGCTGGGCAAGTTCGTCAACACGTCGGGTGAGCGCGCCGGATGGTCGATGCTGTTCGACGAGTTCACCCGCGGGACGCGCACCCGCCCGGAGCCGGAGACGACCGGCGAGACGGGCGACGGGGTGTGGGCGATCTACACCGTGGGCCAGGACGGCGGCGCACACATCGAAGAGGTCTACCCCACCGAACTCGACGCGCTTCGGGCGAACAAGAACAACACCGACCCTGCGCGGCGGGTGCGGTTCCTGCCCTACGGCATAGCAGTCAGCGTCCTCGACGCGGCCGACAGCGGCGATGCCTGATCGGGACGCCTGACCGGTTGTCGGGACGGCGCTGACCGGTTCCCCGGGCTGCGCTACCGCACCAGGATTCGCAGATACTCCCAGCCACGCACCGTCGAGGTCGGCGCCAGCCGCGCGCTGTCGTGGTCGATGTCCCACTCCGGCCACCGGTTGAGGAGTTCGTCGAGGGCGACTCGGCCCTCGAGCCGGGCCAGGTTGGCGCCCAGGCAGTAGTGCAGGCCTTTGCCGAAGGTGAGATGACTGATGTTGTCGCGGTGGATGTCGAAGGTGTCGGGATCGCGGTAGCGCCGCTCGTCGCGGTTGGCCGCACCGAACAACAGCAGCATGGCGCTGCCCGCGGGCACCGTCGTGCCGGCGTAGTCGAAGTCCGCGGCCAGATACCGGGCGACGTGGGGGCCGGTGGGTTCGAAGCGCAGGGTCTCGTCGACCGCCCGCGTCAGCAGAGAGCGGTCCCGGGCGATCTCGCGCCGCTGTTCGGGGTGTTCGGCGAGCACCTTGGCCAGCCACCCGATCAGACGGCCGGTCGTCTCGTTACCGGCGCCGGCCACCACCTGGGTGTAGTGCAGCACCTCCGGGCGGGTGAGCTTGCGGTGCACACCGTGCTCGTCGGTGAACTCGACATTGAGTAGCGCCGTCATCAGATCGTCGGACGGGTTGGCTGCGCGCCAGTCGACGTAGTCGGCGTAGATGCGACCGTCGGCGATTCTGCTCGCATCGGTGACCTTCATCGGGGTGCCGGGCCTGGTGCGCAGGTTGGCGTCATTGGCGTCGCGCACCGAGACCTGCTCCGATTCCGGGATGCCCAGCAACATGCCGATGACCCGCATGGGCATCATCGCCGCGAGTTCGGCGATGATGTCGAACCCGTCGGTCCCGACCAGCGGGTCGAGACAGTTGATGCAGTAGGTCCGGATCCGGTCTTCGATCTCGGCCATCCGCCGCGGGGTGAACACCCGTGCCATCAGCCCCCGCAGCATCGTGTGTTCGGGCGGGTCCTCGAACATCATCACGCCCTCGGGCATGTCGAAGTCGGACTTGACCAGTTCGAGGATGTCGCTGCGGCGGTTGGAGAACACCTTCCAGTCCAGCAGCGCGCGTTCGACGTCGGCGTGCCGGGACAGTGCCCAGAAGTCGTAGTGCGGGTTGTGGTACAGCGGTGCCTGGTCGCGCAGCCGCGCGTACACCGGGTAGGGATCGGCGACGATCCCGGTGTCGTAGGGGTCGTAGTAAACCTGAGGCTCGGCCCCGGTGGCCGGCCCCGCCCCCGGGACGGATCTCGGGCCCGAGCCGTGGGCGGTTCCGGTGGCCGTCGCCGCGCTCGTCGTGGTCGTGCCCGCTGATCGTGGTGTTGCCATGGGCGCTCCTCCGACGGTTCCGCGGGGCTTCTCCGCCTGCAGGAGACCCTTGTTGTGCGACCGCTCAGCATATCGTGCTGTCGCTATGTGTAACAGCGGACCGAAAGGGGGTCAAGAGCTGACGCAAAAGTGACCTGGCACGCAGGTGACGCAAAGCAGTTAGCAGCGCCACAATGACTTGAGCTAGCCTGTGGCCGAGTGAGAAGTTATATCGGCTAAGTTACGATCAGCCGAACAAGAGTCACGGGAACCAGGGGTCAGATGCGCGACAGAAGTCGGGGGCAGAGGGCGTGATCGCAGTCGCCAAAAAGGTGTGGCTTCCGCTGCTGATCATAGTGGTGGTGGTGATCGCCGGCTTGACGGTATCGCGCATCCGGACCTTCTTCGGCTCGGAGGGCATCATCGAGACGCCGGAGAACTTCGCCGACCTGCCCGAACCGTTCGACCCGAAGGTCGTGCGCTACGAGATCGTCGGCAACGGCTCCTACGCCGACATCAACTACCTCGACCTCGACGCCAAGCCGCAACGCGTCGACGGTGCCGCGCTGCCGTGGTCGCTGACGCTGGAGACCACCGAGCCCTCGGCCGCGCCCAACATCGTCGCGCAGGGTGACAGCAGTTCGATCACGTGCCGCATCATCGTCGACGACGAGGTGAAGGACGAGAGGACGAACACCGGCTTGAACGCTCAGACCTTCTGCTTTGTGAAGTCGGCATGAGCGCCCCCGTCAGCGACGCACCCACCGACGCGTTCCCACCCGCCCAACCGCAGAAGCGTCCGTTCATCCCGCGGATGATCCGCGCGTTCGCCGTGCCGATCCTGCTCGGGTGGATCGCGCTCATCGTCGTCGTCAACGTCACCGTTCCGCAGCTGGAGACGGTCGGCGAGATGCAGGCGGTGTCGATGAGCCCCGACGACGCGCCGTCGATGATCTCGATGAAGAAGGTCGGCGAGCTGTTCGAGGAGGGCGACTCCGACAGCTCGGTGATGATCGTCTTCGAAGGTCAGGAACCGCTCGGCGACGAGGCGCACGCCTGGTACGACGAACTGGTCCAGCGGCTGGAGGCCGACACCACGCACGTGCAGTCGGTGCAGGACTTCTGGAGTGACCCGCTCACCGCGTCAGGATCCCAGAGCACCGACGGCAAAGCCGCCTACGTGCAGGTCAAGCTCGCCGGCAATCAGGGCGAGGCGCTGGCCAACGAGTCGGTCAAGGCCGTGCAGGGCATCGTCAACAACCTGGAGCCGCCGCCGGGCGTCACGGCCTATGTGACCGGACCCGCGGCGCTCGCGGCCGACCAGCACATCGCCGGTGACCGCAGCATGCGCACCATCGAGATGGCGACGTTCACCGTCATCATCGTGATGCTGCTGCTGGTGTATCGCTCGATCCTGACGGTCGTCATCACACTGTTCATGGTGGTGCTGTCGCTGACCACGGCCCGCGGCGTGGTCGCCTTCCTCGGCTATCACGAGGTGATCGGGCTCTCGACCTTCGCCACGAACCTGTTGGTGACACTCGCGATAGCGGCGGCAACCGACTACGCCATCTTCCTGATAGGCCGCTATCAGGAAGCCCGAAGTATGGGCGAGGACAAGGAAACCGCGTTCTACACGATGTTCCACGGCACCGCGCACGTGGTGCTGGGGTCGGGGTTGACGATCGCGGGCGCGACGTTCTGCCTGAGCTTCACGCGGTTGCCGTACTTCCAGACGCTGGGCGTGCCTCTGGCGATCGGCATGTTCGTGGTCATGCTCGCCGGCGTGGTCCTGATGGTGGCGATCATCAGCGTCGTCACCCGCTTCGGCAAGCTGTTGGAACCCAAGCGGGCCATGCGCATCCGGGGCTGGCGCAAGGTCGGTGCGGCGGTGGTGCGCTGGCCGGGACCGATCCTCGTGGCCACCATCGCGCTGGCTCTGGTCGGTCTGCTGGCCCTGCCCGGCTACAAGACCAACTACAACGACCGCGACTACCTGCCGCCCGACCTGCCCGCCAACGAGGGGTACGCCGCGGCCGACCGGCACTTCGACCCGGCCCGGATGAACCCCGAGCTGCTGATGATCGAAAGCGATCACGATCTCCGCAACTCGGCGGACTTCCTGGTCATCGACAAGATCGCCAAGGCCATCTTCAAGGTCGAGGGCATCGCCCGCGTGCAGGCGATCACCCGCCCCGACGGCAAACCGATCAAGCACACCTCGATCCCGTTCCAGATGAGCATGCAGGGCACCACCCAGCGGCTCAACGAGAAGTACATGCAGGACCGGATGGCCGACATGCTGGTCCAGGCCGACGAGATGAACGACACCATCGCCACGATGCAGAAGATGTCGAACCTGACCGGCCAGATGGCGGCGATCACCAACAACATGGTGCAGAAGATGGAAGGCATGTACGTCGACATCGCCGACCTGCGGGACAGCATCGCGAACTTCGACGACTTCTTCCGTCCGATCCGCAACTACTTCTACTGGGAACCGCACTGCTACAACATCCCGGTGTGTTGGGCCCTGCGGTCGGTGTTCGACACCCTCGACGGCATCAACATCATGACCGACGACTTCAAGGAAATCCTTCCGGAGATGCGCCGGCTCAACGAGCTGATGCCCCAGATGGTCGCGTTGATGCCCGAGATGATCGACACGATGAAGACCATGCGCACGATGATGCTGACGATGTATCAGTCTCAGAAGGGCATGCAGGACCAGATGGCGGCGATGTCCGAGGACGCCGACGCCATGGGCGAGGCGTTCGACGACTCGATGAACGACGACTCGTTCTATCTACCGCCGGAGATCTTCGAGAACGAGGACTTCCAGCGCGGCCTCGAGCAGTTCCTGTCTCCCGACGGGCACGCGGTGCGTTTCATCATCTCCCACGAGGGTGATCCGCTGAGTCCCGAAGGCGTGGCGAAGATCGACAACATCAAGACCGCGGCCAAAGAAGCGGTCAAGGGCACGCCGCTGGAAGGGTCCAAGATCTACCTCGGCGGCACCGCGGCGACCTTCAAGGACATGAAGGACGGCAACAACTACGACCTGATGATCGCCGGGATCGCCGCTCTGTCACTGATCTTCATCATCATGCTGATCCTGACCCGCGCGATCGTGGCGGCGGCGGTCATCGT
Organism: Mycobacterium sp. G7A2; assembly: GCF_041902445.1. Lineage (NCBI taxonomy): Bacteria > Bacillati > Actinomycetota > Actinomycetes > Mycobacteriales > Mycobacteriaceae > Mycobacterium > Mycobacterium sp. G7A2. The sequence continues at coordinate 3,144,687 of NZ_CP169251.1, forward strand.
GGGCACGGTGGCCATCTCGCTGGGCGCATCGTTCGGTCTGTCGATCCTGCTGTGGCAGCACATCCTCGGCATCGAGCTGCACTGGATGGTGTTCGCGATGGCGGTGATCGTGCTGCTGGGCGTCGGCGCCGACTACAACCTGCTGCTCGTCTCCCGGCTCAAAGAGGAGATCCACGCGGGTGTCGGTACCGGCATCATCCGGGCCATGGGTGGCAGTGGCTCGGTGGTAACCGCCGCCGGACTGGTGTTCGCACTTACCATGATGTCGATGGCGGTGAGTGAACTGACCGTCATCGCCCAGGTGGGTACGACGATCGGCCTGGGTCTGTTGTTCGACACCCTGGTGGTGCGGTCCTTCATGACCCCGTCGATCGCCGCCCTGCTCGGCCCGTGGTTCTGGTGGCCGCAACGGGTGCGAACCCGGCCCAAACCGTCGCCCTGGCCCAAAGCCGGTGAGCTGCAGACGAATCCGTCGGATGGAGTGAGATCTTGATGAAGCGGTTGATAATCGGTGCGGCCGCGGCCGCCGTCGGGCTGGGATCAGCTCTGGGCTTCTCCGCCCCGGCCGTCGCCGACCCCGACACGGCGTTCACCAACGAGCTGAACACCTACGGGATCTACGGCCAGAAGGACTACAACGCGTGGATCGGCAAGATCACGTGCAAGCGGATCGCCACCGGCGTCGACGCGAACGCGTTCGAGGCCGCGGATTTCGTGCACAACCAGTTGGAGAACGACTCCACCACCGAACAGGCGTGGCAATTCCTGGCAGCGGGTCTGCGCACCTACTGCCCGGACCGCCTGCCCATCCTGGATCAGGCCCGGCAATGAGTCGGTCCCGGCGTTTCTCGGCGCTGACCACCGCCGCCACCGTCGCCGCTCTGGCGGCGGGGATGATGGCGGGGGGCGGCGCACCGGCTGGGGCCCAGCCGCCGCCACCGGCCCCCGGCCAGGGTGAGCCGGTGCCGGCGTGGGCGCCGCCCAAACCCGCCGAGTTCTGGATCGGTGAGCCTGTCGTGTGGACCTCCGCGTGGGGCGGGCGCTGGGGGGTGTGGAAGAACGGCGGATTCCTGATCCTGTCGTCCAACCCCGTCACCGGAGGCGGCTGACCGATGACGCCGGCGCACACACGACCGGACCGACAGGCAACGACGAGGTAGGAGTGACGATGACAGGACCGAGAGGTCGCCTCGCGCGGATGGGGCTGGGGCTCGCGGGAGCCGCGATGGTGTTCTTCAGCGGAGCCGGACCGGCCATGGCCGATTCCACCGAGGACTATCCGATCCCACGCCGGATCATCCACACCACGTGCGACGTCGAGCAGTATCTGGCGGCGGTGCGCGACACCAGCCCGGTGTACTACGAGCGATACATGATCGACCGCAGCAACCGACCGCCAGACGTCCAGCAGATGGCCTTCGACCGCATCCACTGGTTCTTCTCGCTCGACCCGGTGGGTCGGCGCCAGTATTCGGAGAACACCGCGACGAACGTGTTCTACGAGCAGGTCGCGACGCGCTGGGGTAACTGGGCGAAGATCTTCTTCAACAACAAGGGTGTGGTCGCCCACGCCACCGACGTCTGCATGGAGTACCCGCGCGGCGACATGTCGGTCTGGAACTGGCCTGTCTGATCCTGGTTGAACGGTCGGCCCGGTTCGGCCCGACCGTGACACCACCGCCGCGCTCGACCCCGGGGCGTGGATCGCTGCGACCAGCGTGTGAAGCCCGGCGCCCGCCTGCGCCCCAGCGTGACCGCAAGCGCGCGCTTGCGCGGGAAGTTCGCGATTACCGAACGGTGCCGCCCACATGGTGACAATCTTTCTCTGATCTGTAACGCCATCCGGCGATCGAGGAGATTGCATGTCCGCACCGTCGCAGACTTCAGCGACCGATACCGGCACCCACAGGCCCCGTCGGGCGTGGGCGGCGGTGTCGGTGCTCGCCGTCGTCGGGACGCTCAACTACGCCGACCGCTTCCTGCCCGCGGTGCTCGCCGAACCCATCCGCCAGGATCTGGCGTTGTCGGACACCGCGATCGGAATCATCAACGGATTCGGCTTTCTCGCGGTCTACGCGCTCATCGGGATCCCGATCGCGAGGATTTCCGACCGCGGCGCCTACGGGCTGGTGATCTCCGGATGCCTGACCCTGTGGGGCGCCATGACGATGCTCGGCGGTGCCGTTCAGTCCGGTTTTCAACTCGCCCTCACCCGGGTCGGCGTCGCGATCGGGGAAGCGGGATCCACCCCCGCGGCGCACGCTTACGTGGCACGCAACTTCGTACCCGAGCGTCGTGCGGCGCCGCTTGCGGTCATCACGTTGGCGATTCCGCTGGCCTCGGCGGCCAGCCTCATCGGCGGCGGACTGTTGGCCGAGGCGCTGGGCTGGCGCTGGGCCTTCGTCGCCATGGGAGCGCTCAGCGTCGCCTTCGTGCCCGTCGTGCTGGCCGTCGTCGGCCGGCGCCAGAACGTACCGGCCGAACACGTCGAAATGGTTGCTGTACAACAGCTTCCGGTGAGATGGTGGGACATTCTCCGCAAGCCGAGTTATCTCGCGATCGTCAGCGGTGCCGCGTGCATCTCCGTGGCAGGCTACGCCCTGACCACCTTCGCGCCGGCGTTTCTGATGCGCGCCCGCGGGATGACACTGGGCGACGTGGGCCTGCAGTACGGCATCGCCAGCGGCCTGACCGGAATCGTCGGGCTGATCGTTGTCGGCCGCATCGCCGACAAGCTGTCCGGCATCGACGCCCGCTGGCTGCTCTGGTTGGTCGCCGCCATGACCGCCGCGCTGATCCCGTTCTCGACACTCGGCTTCCTGGTGGACAGTTCCACGCTTTCGGTGTGCTTCATCGCGCTGAGTTACGTGGTCGGCACCGCCTACATGGCGCCGTCGATCGCGGCCATCCAGCGCCTCGTGTCAGCCGAGCAGCGCGCGACCGCGTCGGCGATCTTTCTGTTCTTCAGTGCGATCCTCGGGTCGGTCGGGCCGCTTCTGACCGGCCTGATCAGCGACGCGCTGCGGACAGACCATGGGGACATGTCGCTGGGCTGGGCGCTGCTGAGTGTCGTGCCGGTCATGCAGGTCGGCGCCATCGTGTGCTACCTGCTCGCCAGCAGGCGCTTCCTGCGCGAGATCGTCGCCTGATCGATCGCTCCGCGATCTGCAGCCGGATTGATCGCTTCGCGATCTGCGGCCGGATCGATCGCTCCGCGATCTGCGGCCGGATCGATCGCTCCGCGATCAGAGCCCGAACTGGTCCTCCACGATCCCCAGCCAGATCTGCGCCGCGTCGATCGCGACCTTCTCGCTGATGAACGCATGCTGGGTGCCGGTGTAGATGTCCCGGAAGGCCCGTTCGAGTCGGCTACCTTCCCGAATCGCGCTCGTGCCCGCCACGAGATGCGCCCACTCGGCGCACTCGCGTGCGGTGTCGGTGGCGAACACCGCGGCCACGCGCATGTCGGCGCGCAGCGTCGGGGTCAGCTCTCCCCCAGCCGCCACCGCGGACTCGGCGGTGCCGAACGCATCGAGCACCAGCAACCGGGCAGCCCGCCAGGCAGCGACGTGATGGGCCAACCCCTTCTGAAATGTCGGCCGGGTGGCCAGCGCCGCCATATCGCTCATCCGGAACTTGGTCTCGGCCAACTCGGCGACGTCGTCGAGCATGCTCTTGGCCACACCGAGCGCCCAGGCCGCGTGACCGGCGGCTGTCACCGGCATCATCCCCATCCTGGTGGCAGGCGAACTCCCCCGCGCAGGCTCACGGGTGAACAGCGCGAACGTGCGGCACTGCGGGACGAAGACATCGTCGATCGCGTAGTCGTAGGAGCCGGTGCCTTTCAACCCCTGCACATGCCAGCCGTCTTTGAACACCACCTGATCACGCGGGACGATCGCAACCTGCATATCGGGGATTCCCTCACCGGCCCAGCGCATCTCGCCGTCCACCATCGGCAGGAACCCGGCCGCGACGTACTCCGCGTGGCCGGTGCCCGAACCGAAACTCCAGGATCCGGTCAACCGGTAACCACCGTCGACGGCGACGCCCTGTCCGTTCGGGAAGAACTGGCCGCCCATCGTGACCCGGTTCGACCGGGCGCTGAACACCTCGGCGAACCCGTCCTCGGGCAGGTAGGTCGCGGCAGCGAACGCCGAGGGCAGATTGGCGATCCCGATCCACCCGAACGAGCCATCCTGCCAAGCCATCTCGATCCATGTCTCGATCATCTCGGCGAACGATGGTTCGACGCCGCCGGCGGCTCCGGGATTGAACGACGACATCAGACCCGACGACCACATGGCCTCGACGATGTCGGGCGTCAGCGTGCGGGCACGCTCGGAGTCGGCAGCCTGTGATCGGACAAGATCGCGCAGCCCGCGGGCCAGGTCGACAAGCCCGTCGGCACGGATGGGTTGCGAGAGGTTCTGCGTCGCCGCCGTCACGGCCTCGACGGTACTGCGTCAGGGCAGCGCAGTGAACAGGTTCGCCGAATCTGTCATCTCTGGTGCGGGTGCGCCGCCCGTGACGACGGTCGACGGCCCCGGAGCATGGGGTGACATCGACTCGGAGACGTGGGGGACGGCCGCCGGTTCGGCCATTGTGCCCACGGGGGCTGCCGGCACCGGGCCGGCAGCGTCGGGCTGTGTGACGGCCCGCGGTTCGGAGCCGCCCAGGGGCGGCACCGCATCCGGCTGCGGGCCGCCGTGGTGCGGCACCGCCCCCGGTTGCGGGGTGCCCAGCTGAGGCACCGCCTCCGGTTGCTGGCCGCCCAGATGCGGTACGACCTCTGGTGGTGTCTCGCTCAGCAGCGGCTGCCCCTCGGGCTCGGCGGCCGTCACAGCCGCCGGGGCCGGTGCCACCTGCGGAGCGGGAACGGTGGCCGCGGACTGTGCCGGTTGATAGCTGGACACCGGCTCGGGCCGGGCACTGCGCGGGGATGGCACAGCGACCACTTTCCGGGCCGGAATGGTGACCGTGTTCGGCGGTGTCACCGGCACCGCAACCCAGCCCGGCTCGGCGGCGCTGGGCTGCTCGACCGCCGTCGCGGCGGGAGCGACGTCCGGACCACCGGCCGCTCCGAGAAAGAAGACACCGATTGCCACGGCTGCTGCGACACCGAGCGCCGAGGTGAGAAGCCGCCGCGCAGGACTCCGCCGGACCGGGTCGACGCCCACCGGGTCGGGGATCGTCTCGTCGTGGTCGGCGGCCGCCATCGCGGCACCGTAGGCCAGCGCGATGTCGACCGGCAGGTCGGCGTCCTCGGGGTCGACGAGCACCGCCAGCGCCCGCGACTGCGGCACCGCCTCGACGGGCGACAGAGCCAGGCTGCGAAGTCGACTCTGCAGCCGCAACCCGTCGTGTCCGGCGTCGTCACTCCACGTGATGCGGACACGGTCGATCTCGTGACCGGCGGTGGCGGCGATGGCATGGGCACCCAACACCGCCGCGCGAGCGGTCTCCGCGCCGGCGGTGACCTCCAGGACATCGTGGTCGAGCAGTCCACCGGAGTCGACGTCCACCAACACCCAACCCACCATGTCGGCGGTCAGAGACAGTCCCATCACCGTGCCCACGGTGATCCCCTTCCGACGACGGATTCGGTGTGTGCGGTGTATCGCGGTGCTCCGACGTGCTGTTACATGCGCCTCACGGCTGGACAAGGTGAGACCCAGCCCATAAGCTCCTTCTAAAGGTCGACTGGCCAACCTTTGAGTTCTGTCCGGTGCTCGACGAATCGGCAGGAGCGTAACGCTGACACGCGCTTTGTGCGCGCCGACGGCGCGACGATGCGGTCGCGCCGCCGTCGGTGATGGCCTGCGCGTGAATTGTGTCTCGTTATTGCATTGTGTCCCAACTGGTTTCGGTGAAAATCTGCAACGGTGGTGCAACCGGGTGGAGCATAGTGTGCTAGTTCACACCTACGAACGGAGTCTCATGCCATGAGTAGCGACAGTCACCCCCACCACCCACGACGTGGCGTGGAAGAGCACAACGAGTCGGATGACTACCTGCAGAAGCGCCAGCTGAAGACGGGAACCGCTGGGTGGCTGCTGCTGGCCAGCCTCGGCGTCGGCTATGTCATCTCGGGCGACTACTCCGGCTGGAACTTCGGACTGGGCCAGGGCGGGTTCGGCGGTTTGGCCATCGCCGCCGTCATCATCGCCGGCATGTACCTCGCCCTGGTTCTCGGCATGGCTGAGATGTCCTCGGCCCTGCCCGCGGCCGGTGGCGGCTACACGTTCGCACGGCGTGCGCTGGGTCCCTGGGGCGGCTTCGCCACGGGCACCGCGATCCTCATCGAATACGCCATCGCGCCGGCGGCCATCGCCACCTTCATCGGTGCCTACGTCGAATCGCTGAACCTGTTCGGCATCCAGGACGGCTGGTGGGTCTACCTGGCCGCCTACGCCATCTTCATCGGCATCCATCTCTCCGGAGTCGGCGAAGCGCTCAAGGTGATGTTCGTGATCACCGGTATCGCCCTGCTCGGTCTGGTGATCTTCGCGATCTCGGCGATAGGGCAGTTCGACGCGGCGAATCTGACCGACATCGCCGTGACCGACGCGGCGGGCGCCTCGGAGTGGCTGCCGTTCGGCTATCTGGGTATTTGGGCGGCGATCCCGTTCGCGATCTGGTTCTTCCTGGCGATCGAAGGTGTCCCGCTGGCTGCCGAGGAAGCCGCCAACCCGGCCCGCAACGTTCCCCGCGGCATCATCGCCGGCATCGCGGTGCTGCTCGTCACGTGCCTGACGGTGCTGGTGCTCACGCCCGGAGCCGGTGGCGCCGCGGCGATGTCGGAGTCGGGTAACCCGTTGGTCGAGGCCCTCGGCGACGGCACGATGGCCAAGGTCGTCAACTACATCGGCCTGGCCGGTCTGATCGCCAGCTTCTTCTCCATCATCTACGCCTACTCGCGCCAGCTCTTCGCGTTGTCCCGGGCCGGCTACCTGCCGACCGCCCTGTCGGTGACGAACTCGCGCAAGGCGCCCACGTTGGCCCTCGTGGTGCCCGGCGTCATCGGGTTCGCGCTGTCACTGACCGGCCAGGGTGCGTTGTTGCTCAACATGGCTGTCTTCGGCGCAGCGCTGAGCTACGTGCTGATGATGGTCAGCCACATCGTGTTGCGGGTCCGGGCTCCCGAGATGGAGCGGCCGTACCGCACCCCCGGTGGCGTGGTCACCACCGGCTTCGCGCTCGTCATCGCGGTACTCGCGGTCATCGCCACATTCCTGGTCGACAGCGTCGCCGCGCTGGGTTGCCTGATCGTATTCGCGTTGTTCATGGCCTATTTCGGGCTCTACAGCCGGCACCACCTGGTGGCGAACTCCCCCGACGAGGAATTCGCCGCTCTGGCCGCAGCCGAGGAAGAGCTGAATTGACCTATCGCCAGCAGATTTCCGGACACACCTACCAGTTCGACGGTCTGGTCGACGTTCTGGCCAAGGCGACTCCGCTGCGCTCCGGTGACGAACTCGCCGGATGCGCGGCGGAGTCCGACGCCGAACGTGCCGCCGCGGCCTGGGTGCTCGCCGATCTGCCGCTGTCGACGTTTCTCGACGAAGCCGTCGTCCCCTACGAAACCGACGACATCACCCGACTGATCATCGACAGCCACGATCGGCAGGTCTTCTCGCAGATCTCCCATCTGACGGTCGGCGGCTTCCGAGACTGGTTGCTCGACGCGGCGAGCCAGGACGACAGCGCCGAGCGCATCGCCGCGGTGGCTGCGGGACTGACACCAGAGATGGTCGCGGCGGTGTCGAAGATCATGCGCAACCAGGATCTGATCGCCGTAGCGGCCGCGTGCACCGTCAGTGCGGCGTTTCGGACCTCGATCGGGGTGCCTGGCACGTTGGCGACCCGTCTGCAGCCCAACCACCCGACCGACAACCCGCGCGGCATCGCCGCGGCCACCCTCGATGGGCTGCTGATGGGCTGCGGTGACGCGGTCATCGGCATCAATCCCGCGACCGACTCACCGCAACACACCTCGGATCTGTTGCATCTGCTCGACGAAATCAGGCAGCGTTTCGAGATCCCGATGCAGTCGTGCGTGCTGTCCCACGTCACGACGACCATGGAGTTGATCGACCGCGGTGCGCCGGTCGATCTGGTGTTCCAGTCCATCGCCGGGACACAGGGCGCCAACACCAGTTTCGGCATCACGCTGGCCATGCTCACCGAGGCCAACGAGGCGGGCCGCAGCCTGGGCCGGGGCACGATCGGCGACAACGTGATGTATCTGGAGACCGGGCAGGGTTCGGCATTGTCGGCCGGCGCGCACCTGGGTACCGGAGGCCGTCCGGTGGATCAACAGACGTTGGAGACCAGAGCCTACGCAGTGGCGCGCGCGCTGGATCCGCTGCTGGTCAACACCGTTGTCGGATTCATCGGCCCGGAATACCTCTACGACGGCAAGCAGATCGTCCGGGCCGGGCTCGAAGATCACTTCTGCGGGAAGCTGCTGGGTCTGCCGATGGGGGTGGACGTCTGCTACACCAACCACGCCGAGGCCGACCAGGACGACATGGACACGCTGCTCACGCTGCTCGGCGTCGCGGGGGCGGCATTCGTGATCACCGTGCCGGGCGCCGACGACGTCATGCTCGGCTATCAGAGCCTGGCGTTTCACGATGCGCTGTACGTGCGCAAGGCTCTGGGACTGCGGCCGGCGCCGGAGTTCGAAGCGTGGCTGGCCCGGTTGGGCATGGCCGACGGTGAGGGCCGGGTGCTGCCCGTCGACCCCGCCGGCTCCCCCCTGCTCGGATTGGCGTCGGGTCAGTGAACGACGCGGACCGCCGACCCGCAGACGATGTCTGGGCACCGTTGCGGCGCACCACACAGGCGCGTATCGGACTGGGCCGGGCGGGCAATGCGCTGCCGTCGCGGCGGGTGCTGGAGTTCAAAGCCGCGCATTCCGCGGCCCGGGACGCCGTGCATGTCCCGCTGGACGCCGATCAGTTCGCCGAGCAGGTCGAGGCGGTCGGGCTCGGGGCGCCGGTGCTGGTCAGCAGCCGTGCGGAGTCCCGCAGCGAGTACCTGCGCAGGCCCGACCTCGGCCGCACCCCGGCCGACGTGAGCGCGCTTCCGTCCACCGGCGCCGACGTCGGCATCGTGCTGGCCGACGGGTTGTCGCCGCGCGCACTGGTCGATCACGGTGTCGGGCTGCTGAGTGCGTTGGTGGACGAATTCGCCGGCCGTTACCGGCTGGCGCCACCGGTGATCGCGACGCAGGCGCGGGTGGCACTCGGTGACCACATCGGCGCGGCGCTGGACGTCGCCACGCTCGTGATGGTGATCGGTGAGCGGCCGGGGCTGTCGGTCGCCGACAGCCTGGGGATCTACCTGACCCACCTGCCGCGGCCGGGCCGCACCGACGCCGACCGCAATTGCATCTCCAACATCCACCCGCCGGACGGGCTGGGATATCACCGCGCTGCCCGCACCACCGCCGCGCTGATCTCCGGAGCCCGTCAACTCGGACGCTCGGGGGTCGCGCTCAAGGACACCTCACCGGCACTGCTCGGTGACGACGGAGGTCAGCCCGCGCTGGGCTGATCGCGCGCCAACTCGGCGCACCCCGCTGCGGTGACCCCGTCGACGGGAAACCACTGCTCGATGCGGATGTCTTCGACGCTCACCTCCAGCGGCGCCTGCAGAACGCTGACCAGCAGCAGAAATGACCACGTCGCCGCGCCGACCCTGAGCTTCAACTCCACGGTCGCAGCGGACGGCGTCGTGGGATCGGGGCGCCGCCAGTCCTGATCCAGGCCGGGCGATGCTTCGACGTGGTCGAGGAGTTCGCGTAAAGACCCGTTGTCGGGGTCGGCCAGCATCTCCCGCTGCAGCCGCCACATCAGTTCGCGCGCCACCGTCGCATGGTTGACGATGACGCGTCCGCCGATGCCGGGATCGAGCGTGAGCAGGGCCAGATTCGCCTCGCCGAGATGTCCGGGTGCCAGCTCCGGCAGCGCGGCACCGAGCACCGCCCGGCCGCCCTCGTTGGCGTCCAGCACCCGGTAGCTGCGGTCCATCACGAACAGCGGAAACGGCTCGTGGTGCTTTTTCATCAGCTCCAGTGCCGAGGACACCTCTGGCGGGAAGCCCTCGGCGGGCTCGGCGTATCGCGGTGGGTGGCCGGCCGCGCGCAGCATCGCATTGGCTTGCCGCAGAGGTACATCCAGCGCAGCTGCCAGCCGCAGAACCATCTCGACGCTCGGTGACGACCGGCCGGTTTCGAGGAAGCTCAGGTGACGGGTGGACACGTCGGCCGCCAGCGCGAGGTCGAGCTGGCTCATCCCTCGGCGCCTGCGCCAGTGCCGCAGCAAGGTCGAATACAGCCCGCGGCGATCGTCGGCGTATCTCTGCGCCCCGTGTCGGTGCACGACAGCGACAGTAATCCAGCCTGGAACGCCGCAGTCGTTACCTCGTCAGGTCATTGCGGCGCCCCGGTGAGGAATCCAAGCTTTACCGAGATCGGCGGGCAGCGGATCTTCCCGCGAAGGAGGGCATTGCGATGTCGACGTTGACCCGGGCGGAGGCCGCCGACCTGTTCCGCCGGCCCGCCGACCGCCACATCTGCGTGGGCAACGGGCAGGTCGCGGTGCGCAGTGTGGGCACCGGCCCCGATGTGCTGTTCGTCCACGGCTGGCCGGTGTCGGGCGCAACGTTCCGCGGTCTGCTGCCCCACCTGAGCCCCCACCTCCGTTGCCATGTCGTCGATCTGGCCGGGGCGGGTGACAGCCGGTTCGGCCCGGACTCCCGCTTCGGCATCGGTGATCACGCCGCGGCGGTTCGGCAGGTGGTGGACGCCATGAACTTCGGCGATGTGGCGGTGGTCGGCCATGACAGCGGAGGGCTCATCGCCCGTCACGCCCTCGCCGGTGATCCCCGGGTCCGTTCCTGGGGCCTGATCGACACCGAGCAGCCGCAGGGCCCGACTCTTCGCTTCCGTTCGTTTCTGGCCATCCGTGTGGTGCCCCGCTTCGAGAACCTGCTGGCCTACCTCGTCAACCAACCGCGGATTCGCCGCAACAAGCTCGTCCTGGGTGACTGCTTCACCGATCGTGATCTGCTCGACGGTGAGTTCGCCGAGTTCTTCCTCCGCCCTCTGCGTCACGACGCGGCTCGCCGTCGAGCGGCCGGGGATTTCGGCCGGCAGTTCGACCTCGGCGCCTTCGGCGCGCTGACCGAGTTGCACCACCGGATCGCCGTGCCTGTCCACCTGGTGCACGGTGAGCGGGATGCGTTCTTTCCGCTGTCGTGGACCCGTCAGATGGTCACCACTTTTTCCGGACCGGTGCAGCTCGACGTGATCGCGCGAGGAAAACTCTTCGCGCACGAGGAGTTTCCGCGTGAGTGCGCTGAGGCGTTGTTGCCGACCCTCCTCGCGAATCGGCGTGCTGCCCGTTAGGCGGCGGTGTTCGCCAACGCCTCGATGCGGGCCAGCGCCTCCTCGGCGAGATCGGCGGCACCGGGGTTCCCCGACTCTCCGCATGCGGTGATCTCCACGGCGGCGTTGTGTGCCGCGACGAAGGTGTTGTCGCAATTCCAGTCGACCGCACGCAGCTGCCAGAGCACACTGTTTTGCGGCTGGGGCGCGCTCCCCGGAGCGACGTCGAACAGATAGGTGCGGTCTTTCATCGTGGTGACGGTCAGTGTCTGGTCGCGGCACTCGTCAGCCGTGCGGCGCACCAGGTCCAGCGCCGCTGCCGGATCGAAGTCGTAGCGGTAGACCGCGACCATCTCCTCGATGTAGATCGATCCGTCCGGGGTCGTCCAGTGTCCGCCGTCGGTGGCCAGCGGCCGGTGCGCCTGGATGAAGGGCGGGTCGACTTCACGGGCCAGCCCCGCGCAGCGCTGTGGTTCGACGACCGCGAACAGATTGCCTTCCTCGCCGCGGACGTCGGGGCTCAACAGGTCGGCGACCTGGGTGGTGAGGATCGGCGCCGCGACCGAACCCGCGGTCGCGGTGGCGTCGTCGACGTGGCGGGCGCACGCCGCCACCAGGACCACGCTGCCCGCCGCAGCGAGCACACCTGCACGTGCGCGCGCTCGTCGGCGGGCTGACATGCTCACCGCCCGAAACCGGCGTCCCGCAACGCCTGGGCCATCGAGCCGCCCGCGGCGCGGTCGCGCCGCGGGGCGTTGTCCCCGCGTGGCCGGTTGCGCTGCTGAGCGGCGCGACGCTGGTCACCGCGTACAGGCCGGGTCGCGTCGGTGCGTCGATCGGCATCTTGTGCCCGAACATCGTCGTTCAACCGCAGGCTCAGCCCGATGCGCTGGCGTTCGACGTCGACCTCGACCACCTTGACGCGCACCACCTGCCCGGATCGCACCACCTCGTGCGGATCGGAGACGAAACGGTCGGCCATCGCCGAGACGTGCACCAGACCGTCCTGGTGCACACCCACGTCGACGAACGCCCCGAACGCGGCCACATTCGTGACCACCCCTTCGAGCACCATGCCGACCTTCAGATCGGCGACCTTCTCCACCCCGGCCGCGAAGCTGGCGGTGACGAACGCCGGCCGCGGATCACGACCGGGTTTTTCCAGTTCGGCGAGGATGTCGGTGATCGTGGGGATACCGAACCGGTCGTCGGCGAAGTCGGCGGGTCGGATGGCGCGCAACGCCCGTTGGTCGCCGATGATCTCGGCCAGACCGACCCCGGCCCGGTCCAGGATTCTGCGGACGACGGGATACGCCTCGGGATGCACGCCGGAACCATCCAGCGGGTCCTCCCCGTCGCGGATCCGCAGGAAGCCGGCGCATTGTTCGAATGCCTTGGGGCCCAGGCGCGGAACGTCGAGCAGCTGGCGCCGGCTGGCGAACCGGCCGGCTTGGTCGCGGTGCGCGACGATCGCCTCGGCGAGCGTCTCGGTGATACCGGAGACCCGCGCCAGCAACGGTGCCGAGGCGGTGTTGAGGTCGACGCCCACGGCGTTGACCGCGTCTTCGACGACCGCGCCCAGGCTGCGGCTCAGCAGGGCGGGGGTGACGTCGTGTTGGTACTGGCCGACGCCGATCGACTTCGGCTCGATCTTGACCAGCTCGGCCAGCGGATCCTGCAGGCGGCGCGCGATCGACACGGCACCGCGCAGTGTGACGTCGAGGCCGGGCAGTTCGTGTGCGGCGTATGCCGAAGCGGAGTACACCGACGCGCCCGCCTCGCTGACCATGGCCTTGGCCGGGGCGGCGGCGCCCGCCGACCGGATCTCGGAGATCAATTCGGTTGCCAGCAGGTCGGTTTCGCGCGAGGCCGTGCCGTTGCCCACCGCGATCAGTTCGACACCGTGACGGGCGACCAGAGCGGCCAGCGTGGCTTTCGCGGTGTCCCATTGCTTCTGTGGCTGGTGCGGGTAGATCGCGCAGGTGTCGAGGACCTTGCCGGTGCCGTCGACGACGGCCACCTTGACCCCGGTGCGGAACCCGGGATCGAGTCCGAGTGTCGTGCGATTACCGGCAGGCGCGGCGAGCAGCAGATCCTTGAGGTTCTTGGCGAACACCGACACGGCGTCCTCTTCGGCGCCGCGACGAAGCCGCACTCGCGCGTCCACCGACGCCGACACCGACAGCCGGGTGCGCCACGCGAAGCCGACGGTGTTGCTCAGCCACGGGGTTGCCGCTCCCGGAGCGGCGCGGTCGATGCCGAGCGCCGCGGCGATCATCGCCTGGTAGACCTCGTCGGCGCCGGCGTCTGGGTCGTCGGGCACGCCGCCGTGGAGGGTCAGCGTGAGGGCCTGCTCCTTCTCGCCCCGCAGCACGGCGAGCACCCGGTGGCCGGGCATACTGGTCAGCGGCTCGGAGTAGTCGAAATAGTCCCGGAACTTCTGCGCCGCAGCGGTCTTCTCCGCCGTTTCCGACGCGGCCCGGGTGCGCACCCAGCCGTTGTCCCAGAACCGTTCGCGCAAGGCGCCCACGAGCCGGGCGTCCTCGGCGGCGCGCTCGACGATGATGTGGCGGGCACCGTCGAGTGCCGCGGCGGTGTCGGCGACGGCGGTGCCGATGAAGTCGGCGGCGGCGGTCTCGGGTACCAGGGTGGGGTCGGCGAGCAGCCGGTCGGCCAACGGCTCGAGGCCCGCTTCGCGAGCGATCTGGGCCTTGGTGCGCCGTTTGGGCTTGAAGGGCAGATAGATGTCCTCGACCCGGGCCTTGGTGTCGGCAGACATCAGCGCCGCGGTGAGTTCGGCGGTCAGCTTGCCCTGCTCATCGATCGAGGCGAGCACCGCGTTGCGGCGGTCGTCGAGCTCGCGCAGATAGCCCAGACGCTCGTCGAGCTGACGCAGCTGGGCGTCGTCGAGGCTGCCGGTGGCCTCTTTGCGGTACCGGGCGATGAACGGCACCGTCGAGCCCTCGTCGAGCAGCCGGATGGCGGCGGCGACCTGGTTCTCACCCACCGCCAGCTCGGCGGCGAGCCGGGTGCTCAGCGAGGGCAGGGCGGTCGATCGACTCTTCTCGGTGGCGCTCGAATTCACGCGCAGGACCCTACCGAATCAGCCCGACAGAAGGGCTGCGGACACGACGGTGCCGGACAGGCCGCCCCGCACCACCGGGAGGCTCGATCAGGCGACCGTGCTGGCCGGCCCTCCCCCGGCCAATGCCTCGCGCAGGAGGTACAGCGACTGGCTCAGCAGCCTCGACACGTGCATCTGCGAAATGCCCCTTCGGGCGGTGATTTCGGACTGGGTCAGAGATTCGAGACACGGCGCCGATGAGGTCGACGCGCAGCCATCCGCACAAGGAGGTGCTGCATCGCTTCTGGACGCGAATGTCACTGCACGGCAGATCGTTGCGCGTGAGAGCTGAGAGCCGACGTCGATGTGCAGCGTGCTCGAGGTCGCGGGTGACTGGCTCGGCCGTCTCACGCCATCGCGCGGCGAGCGACACCGCTGGGACGTGTGGCAGCGTCGTGATAGGTCACCTCGGCATCGACGGCGATGCGATCCCAGCTGTACCGGGACCGCGCACGGGAACGTCCGGCCAGCCCCATGCCCTCCCGCAGTACCGGCTGGCCGAGGATCGACTTCAACGCCCGACGCAGCGCGTCCACATTGGCCGGTGGTACCAGAACTCCGGTGACGTCGGGAATGACCGCGTCGCGCATACCGCCGGTTGCCGCGGCGACGACCGCGGTGCCGCTGGCCATCGCCTGCAGCGCGACGGTGCCATAGGCGTCGTAGGAGGCAGGGCACACGACCACATCCGCCGACTGCAGTACCGCATCGAGGTCACCGTCGTTGTCCACAGACGCGACCCGGCAACGGTCACCGAGGCCCAGTTTCTCCGCCAGGGCGAGAATCCGGTGGATGTCGCGTTGGTCTTCGCCACCGTCGTCGACGATGCGTAACCGAGTGTGTGGAAGCACCGCGACGGCCCTCACCACTTCGGTCAGCCGATCCGGGCGTGCGGGTCCGCTCGCGACGGCGACGACCTCGTGATCGTCCTGTCCGCGAGATGCGTGCGCCAAACCGACGCTGTTCTCGTCGACGGAGATGCCGGTCGGCACCACCGAGATCTTGGTGCGCGGGCATCCGAACCGAACCAGCTCGAAGAGGTCGTCGGTGCACGCGGCAGCGACCGCGGTGGCGTTCTTGGCCAGCAGCGTCTGCAGTTTGATCCGGGTTTCCAACGTGCCGGCCTCATCCCTGGGCAGACGCATCAGGGTGCCCAGTCCGTGAAAGGACTGCACCGTGGGCACAGGACGTCGGTTGGCCGCCAGCTGGCTCGCCATCCCGTATGCCCAGCCGTGGCAGTGCACCACGTCCGGAGGGCGATGCGACCATTCGTCGACCAACTGACGTCCGAGATCACCGATCAGCGGCATCAACGCCTCGGGCGGCCCGTCGAAGCCGGATTCAGCCGGCAGCGTGACCACCTGGTAGTCGCCGGGGGATTCCGGAGTTGTCGGCGAGGCGGTGTAGAGCGTGACGTCGTGCCCCCTGCCTGCCAGAGCGTTTGCCAGGCTCGCGATGTCATAGCAGCCGTCGTTGCCTCCCGCCACTCTCGCGTTGTCCGGTGTTGCGCCTACTATCGCCAGTCGCATGAAAGCCCTTCGGATCGGCATTGGCGGCCGCCCCGGTCGCGGGACGGTTCCTATCCCTCTGGAGGGCCGAAAAAGTTGTTCGCGAAACAATCCCGCGACAATGCTTCGTCTCATGTCCGAATCTGTTCGCATTGCGGACCGACGAGCGGGCTTTGTTCCGATGTGCCGGTTACCGGCCCCCACATCGGGTAGTCCGAGCTTCATGGGCAATGATGCGGACACCCCGGCCGCCGGGGCCATGACGACCGACAGCTCTGCAGTCGGCGTGGCGGCTCTATGTGTCGGCGCCTGACGTTTGCCCGAGGATTTCGCTTTCGTGGAATCGATGGCGACATCTCCCACCGCCTACGGACTGGCGGGCACCCGGTCCGGCGGCGGCTGTACGAAAAATTCGGGCTGGCAGTTGAACTGGTCGAGTCGGCGACGTCGCCCACTCGGCGGCACGGCTACTGCGTGCTGGTCGGTGAATCCGACACAGCGTTGACCGCGCGACGTGAGCGGCTCGTCGAAACCGAATGCCGCTTGGACGATGGTTGAGCACGGCGACATCGGCATCGCGGCGGTGACTGCGCCGGTCGGCGCGCTGATGACCATGGCCGGGATGCTGGACGAACGTACCTACCATGAGGTCCGGGACAGCGTGATCAAGGCGGCGCTGGAGGAACCGCGGGCAGTCCTCGTCGACGTCACCGCGTTGTCGGTGCCGTCGGAATCGGCGTGGGCGGCGTTCAGCAGCGCACGTTGGCATGTGAGCACGTGGCCCGATGTTCCCGTTGTCTTGGTGTGCGCACATCAGGACGGGCGAGACGCGATCACCCGCAGTGGTGCGGCACGCTACGTGCCGGTGCACGCAACCGCGCAGTCCGCCGCACGGTCAGTCGAGGACGGCGTCGGGTTCCGCCGCCGCGCCCACTGTGAGGTGGCCAGGAATCGGAGCACTCTGCGGCGTTCCCGCGAACTGGTAGACGAGTGGCTCACGCAGTGGGATTGCCGGGAAATGATTCTCACGGCCAGCACGGTGGCCACCATCTTCGTCGAGAACGTCATCGACCACACCCTCAGCTGTCCCACTCTTCGGCTGGAGACGATGGACGGGCGGCTCACCGTTGCGGTCCACGACAGCAGCCCGCACCTTCCGGCCCGCCGGGAGGACACGGCCGACTCTGCTTGTGCGATTTCCGGGCTGGCCATCGTCGCCGAGCTGAGCCGGGCCTGGGGCGTAATCCCCGTACCCGCCGGCAAGGTGGTGTGGGCGGTGCTGGTGCCCGAGAACCGGCTGTAGCAGCCGGCCCCCGGGCAGCCAGGTCAACGCAGGTCGAACCGGTCGTTGTTCATCACCTTCACCCAGGCGGCGACGAAGTCCTCGACGAACTTGCCCTGGTTGTCGTCCTGGGCGTACACCTCGGCCAGCGCCCGCAGGATGGAGTGCGAACCGAAGACCAGGTCGTTGACGGTCGCGGTCCACTTCTTGGTCCCCGTAGCGCGGTCGACACCGTCGTAGACGTTCTCCGTCGTCTCGGAGACCTTCCACTCGGTGCCCATGTCGAGCAGGTTGACGAAGAAGTCGTTGGTGAGCACGCCGGGCTTGTCGGTGAACACGCCGTGCTTCGTCCCGCCGTGGTTGGCACCCAGAGCCCGCATGCCGCCGATCAGGACGGTGAGTTCCGGGGAGGTCACGTCGAGCATGTAGGCGCGGTCCAGCAGCAACTCCTCGAGCTGGGCCTTCTCCCCCGGGCGCACGTAGTTGCGGAAGCCGTCGGCGCGCGGCTCGAGCACCGCGAACGAATCGACATCCGTGGTCTCCTGTGTCGCGTCCGTGCGACCGGGCGCGAAGTGCACGTCGATCTCGAAACCGGCGTCCTTCGCGGCTTTTTCGACCGCAGCCGAACCGGCCAGCACGATGAGGTCGGCCAGCGACACCTTCTTCGCACTCGAGCCGTTGAAGTCCTGCTGGATCTTCTCCAGCACCGGCAACACCTTGTCGAGCTCGGCCGGCTCGTTGACCTCCCAGTGGCGTTGCGGCTCCAGGCGCAGCCGTGCGCCGTTCGCGCCGCCACGCTTGTCGGTGCTGCGGAAGCTGGCCGCTGACGCCCACGCCGTCTTGACCAATTGCGGCACGGACAGCCCGGCGTCGAGCACCGTGGCCTTCAGCGACGCGATCTCGGACTCACCGATCAGCTCGCCCTCCACCGCAGGCACCGGGTCCTGCCACAGCTGTGGTTCGGGGATCCACGGTCCGAGGTACCGCGACACCGGCCCCATGTCACGGTGCAGCAGCTTGTACCAGGCCTTGGCGAAGGCCTCGTTGAGTTCCTCGGGGTGGTCGAGCCACCGGCGGGTGATCTCGCCGTAGATCGGGTCGACGCGCATCGACACGTCGGTGACGAGCATGGTGGGCTTGCGCGGCGGGCCGCCGAACGGACCGGGAATGATCGCCTCGGCGTCCTTGGCCTCGAACTGCCATGCGCCACCGGGACTTTTGGTCAGCTCCCACTCGTAGCCGTAGAGCAGTTCCAGGTAGGAGTTGCTCCATTTGGTCGGAGTGGGGGTCCACACGACCTCCAGGCCGCTGGTGATGGTGTCGGCGGCCTTGCCGGAGGCGAACGCGCACTTCCAGCCGAGTCCCTGCTGCTCGATCGGGGCGCCCTCGGGTTCGGGTCCGACCAGGTCGCCGTCGCCGGCCCCGTGCGTCTTACCCAGCGTGTGCCCGCCGACGATCAGCGCAGCGGTCTCCTCGTCGTTCATCGCCATCCGGCCGAACGTGACGCGGATGTCGTGAGCGGCTTTCAACGGATCCGGCTCGCCTTCGGGACCTTCGGGGTTGACGTAGATCAAGCCCATGGTGGTGGCGCCGTAGCGCTCCTCGAGCTCGCGGGCACCCTGGGCTGAGCCCTCGTAGCGCTTGTCGGTGCCGAGCCATTCCTCTTCCTCGCCGAAGATGACTTCCTCGGGTTCCCAGAAGTCGGGCCGGCCGAAGCCGAACCCGAAGGTCTGGAAGCCCGCGGACTCCAGTGAGACGTTGCCGGCGAACACCAACAGGTCCGACCACGAGATCTTGTTGCCGTACTTCTTCTTCACCGGCCACAGCAGCCGACGCGCCTTGTCCAGGTTGGCGTTGTCCGGCCAGCTGTTCAGCGGCGCGAAACGCTGCATACCCTGGCCGCCGCCGCCGCGGCCGTCATAGATGCGGTAGGTACCCGCGGCGTGCCAGCTCATCCGGATGAACAGGCCGGCATAGCTGCCATAGTCGGCCGGCCACCAGTCCTGCGACGTGGTGATCACCGACATCACGTCGGCTTTGAGCGCCTCCGGATCGAGCTTGGCGAACTCGCCGGCGTAATCGAAATCCTCGCCCAGCGGGTTGCCCTTGCTGGAGTGGGCGTGCAGCTTGGTGACGTCGATCTGCTCCGGCCACCAGTCCTGGTTGGTCAGAGGTCGGTGTGCCTTGGGCTCCGGGGAACGGATGGCCGGGTTCTCGCTCTCGCTGCCGCTGCTGTGCGTCGCTTCCTCGGGGAACGGCGGCTTGGCGTCGGAGGTATCAGATGATGACACAGTGTGTTTACCTTCCATCTTCCTGCGGTGGTCGAGCTGTGATCACGGGTGTGATCGGGAAGTGTGCTGCGCAGAGCAGTCGGGGCACAGCCCCCAGTAGATGACTTCGGCCTCGTCGACGTCGAAGCCCTGCTCGTCGGATGCCGTCAGACACGGTGCGTCGCCGACGGCACAGTCCACATCGCGAATCGTGCCGCAACTGCGGCACACGACGTGGTGGTGGTTGTCGCCGACCCGGGATTCGTAGCGGGCCAGCGAGTTGGCCGGCTGGATACGGCGCACCAGCCCGGCAGTCGTCAGCGCACTGAGCGCGTCGTACACGGTCTGGCGGGACACGTCGGGTTGTCGTTCCCGCGCGGCCCGGATGATGAGCTCGGTGTCCGCGTGCGGATGGTGCTCCACGGCGTGCAGCACTGCCATCCGTGGGCGGGTGACACGCAGCGAGGCGCCCTTGAGAACCTCGGCGTAGTCCGGATCGTGACCCATCCACTCGATACTGTCGTGAAAACTGGATGGGATCAAGATTATCGGCCGGATTGCCCACCGGATTGCTTGATGGACAACCGATTTCGTTCGTTTTTTGGATAGTTGCGCCCGGGTCGCGGTGTCGTCGGTCGGCCGGCGGCGATCCGGCCCAGTGCGGCGGTGGCCACGAAGCCGGCGAGCGCGCACCAGCCGGGCGCCTCCCCGAGTCCCGATTTCGCCATCAGCACCAGTGCGATACCGGCGGCGCAGACGGACAGGCCGGCGACGCCGGCGCGTGCACCGACCGCCCGCACCGGCGCGTCCCACCATGGCAGCGGCCGGTGTTCCAGCGGGGCGAGCAACCAGAACAGCGCCAGCATCACCGCGGCGAACACCAACGCGCGCAACGCCAATCGGCCCCAGAAGCCTGGCTCGTGGACGTCATAGGCGTCCAGCCCCACCAGGTGCAGTCCGACGGCGGCCACCGCGATGGCCGGGATGTGCCACAGGTACAGGGTCATCGCCCCGGCGTTGCCCCGGGCCACGACACGCCAGACCCGGCGGCGCTGCGCCCACCGCTGGATCGACCTCGCCACGACCACGAACGCGCTCGACATCCACACGCACTGCAGGGCCAGGACCAGCGTCGGCGGCGACACGTTGGACACCCGGTCGGCTCCGGTGACCACCAGCGACACCTCGTAGGGCCCGAGGGCGACGAGGCCGACTTGAGCCGTGAACGCGACGACGGCCACCACGCCCGCAGTCCGAACCCCGAGGAGACGATGCGCGTACCCGACACCGAACACCACCGGGATGAGCCACACCAGCACGAAGTTGGCCACGGCCACCATCGGGGAGTCCACCGCGAAACGGACCGCATCGAGGGCAGCGATCACCACCAGCAGCGAAACGAGCAGCCCGGTCAGCGCCCAGGAGGTGGTCAACCGGGTCAGTGCCGGCACGAACGCGAGGGCGAGCAGGTAGACCCCGAGGAACCACAGCAGCGCCACGCTTTCGCCGCCAAGGCGCGCCTCGGACGCCTCCCCCAGGACGGCCCGAACCAGCAGCAGAATGGCAGACCACGCGGCCAGATACCAGAACACCGGTCGACACAAGCGTTGCGCACGCGTGAACAGCCAACTCCCCCAGGATGTTCCGGCGTGATAACCGTAGGCGCCGGCCGCACCGCCGGCCAGGAAGAACAGCGGCATCACCTGCAGGACCCACGTCACCGGCGTCAGCGCGGGCAGCGCCCCGAGGGTGTTGCCGATACGCACTCCGCGGGTGTCGATGGTCGCCAGTAGCAACGCACAGTGCCCGAACATCACGACGACGAGCGCCGCGAGACGGGCGACGTCGATTGCTCGGTCTCGGCCCGGGGGAATCACGTCGGGCGTGGAGTCGGTCGGGCGGACGGGGTGCGCCATGACCTCAAGCATGCCCGCCCGCGACGCTCCGCGACTGAGTAGTACTACGGCATCGAGAGCAATGGCGGCATCGAGAGCAGTGACGGCATCGAGAGCAGTGGCGGCACTCTCAGCGTGGCGGCATTGGCGCCAGTGCCAGTGCCAGGGTCTCCGGCGCCGGTGCCATCAGCGGCCCTGAATCAGGGCAGCGCCGACAGGATGTCGAGAGGGTTCTGAGGCGGAGCCGGCGCGGTGGCCGGATTCTTCACCGCCTGGGCCGGGGACGGCCCCGCCAGCGGCGCACTGTCGGTCAGGTGCGGTTGGCCCACGCGCACGGCAACCGGGGCCGCCTCCGCGGGCAGCGTGCCCGCACCGGTCGGATCCGTGACGACGGCGGGAGCGTCGGGGGTGTCGGGCCCGGAAGCGGGCTGCGACACCATCATGTGGTGCGGGGTGGTCGCCGGCTGCGAGGAAGTGACCTGCGCGGCCGAGGCGGGCTGGGTGTCGGTGTCGACCTGCGGCGCCGAGGCGGGCCGCGGTTGAGCGATCACCTCGGGAGCCGACGCGGGCTGCGGGTCGGCGACGACCTGGGGAGCCGAGGCAGGCTGCGGTTCGGCGACGATCTGCGCCGATGCGGGCGCCGGGATGTCCACCACCGGCGCCTGGGGCGCCGGTGCCGCGGGCTGGCGGGCAGGCGCGGGCGCCGCCGCCGGCGCTGGGTCGGTCCGGGCCGGCGGGGTGAGCGCTGCCGGGGGCGCTGCTGCCGGCGCCGGCTCGGCGTTCGCGGTCTCGACCGGCTGCGACGGAGAACCGCCCATGGTCGCGAAGACCCCGAGCGCCGCGACGGCACACACTGCGGCGATGCTCGCCGCCATGGTGATGCGCATCGGCACCCGGGCGATGGTGGCGCGGGCGACGGGCACGCGGGAGGTCAGCCGCCGCAGCAGGTGGTGCGCCTCGTCGGCGGGATGCGCGCGAGCGGCCCCGTAGGCCAGGGTCAGGTGGGGAGCGATGTGGCGGGCCGTCTGGTTGCGGCCTTCCCGAGCCTCCTCCTCCGTGACGTGCTCGATGGTGTCGAAACCGAACAGTCGCAGCTTGGAGCGCAGCCGGATGCCGTGATCGCGTCCGTCGTCGGTCCATGTCATGCGGATGCCGTCGATGTCGCGGTCGCTTTGCAGGGCGAATGCCTGCACGCTGCGGGCCGTCGCTCTGGCTATCTCGTTTACCGAATCGAGAGCGACGACTTCGTCAGCCAGGATCGCACCGTCCTTGGTGTCGACCAGCGCCCAGACTGCACTTGTCGCTGTCAGTGACAGACCCAATACCACGCGCATAGTTACCCCTCGACAACTGCCGGTGTTAGCTTTGTATCGGCGTGCCTGGGTCCGATGTTACGCACGTTACTCGATTGAGATCAGCCGCGTGAGCGAATCCTTAATTAACCATTTCGGCGAATTAGAGAGGGTAGCTAGCGGTGTGCGCTGTTCTCAGAATGCCGCAGTCAGCGGACCGAGTTGCTGACATAGCGGAGCCGGATCGGTGCCGATCCAGCTACCACAACCGCGGCCGGTGGCGGTGTAGGTGACTCCCGGGACGAGTGGCGTGAAGTACACCTGAGCCGGCTGGGCACCCCTGCCCTGCGCACACTGCATCGGCGCGCCGGCGTCTGCCGGTTGGACACAGGCCACGCTCATATGGGGCGCGGCGGGTGGACCGCAGTCGGCGGGCGCCACCGTCGCCGCCACGGCGTCGACCCCGTCGTGGTGCACCACCTGCGGCGCCGACAGGGTGAACGCGCACGGCGGGGGCGGTTCGGCGGCGGCGAAGCCGGCGGTGACCACGCCGCCCAGCGGAAGCATCGCGGCGATCAGAACCGTCGCGCCGGGGCGTCTCATGCCCGCATGGTAGGGCAACCGGCCGCCCGGCCGCCGGTGAAGCGTGCGGCTCGCCTCAGCTCTTGGCCGCTTCGAGCGCCTCGTTGAAGGTTGTGCTGGGCCGCATGACGGTCATGAGCTTCTCGTCCTGCGGGTAGTAGTAGCCGCCGATGTCGGCGGGGCTGCCCTGCACGTCGTTGAACTCCGCGATGATCTTGTCCTCGTTCTCGGCCAGGGACTTGGCCAGGGAGGCGAAGTGCTCGGCGAGTTCGGGGTCTTCGGTCTGCTCGGCCAGCTCCTGCGCCCAGTACATGGCCAGATAGAACTGGCTGCCCCGGTTGTCGAGCTCACCGGCTTTCCGCGACGGGCCCTTGTTGTTGTCGAGGAGTCTGCCGATCGCGGCGTCCATGGTCTTGCCCAGCAGGGTCGCCTTCTTGTTGTCCGACTTGCGGCCCATGTCCTCGAAGCTGGCCCCCAACGCCAGGAATTCACCCAGTGAATCCCAGCGCAGATGGTTCTCCTCGATCAGCTGGTGAACATGCTTGGGCGCCGAGCCGCCGGCGCCGGTCTCGTACATTCCGCCGCCGGCCATCAGCGGAACGATCGAGAGCATCTTGGCGCTGGTACCCAGCTCCAGGATGGGGAACAGGTCGGTGAGGTAGTCGCGCAGGATGTTGCCGGTCACGGCGATGGTGTCCTGGCCGCGGATGACCCGCTCCAGCGTGTACCGCATGGCCCACACCTGCGGCATGATCTGGATCTCGAGTCCCTCGGTGTCGTGGTCTTTGAGGTAGGCCTTGACCTTCTTGCGCAGCTCGGCCTCGTGCGGGCGCTCGGTGTCGAGCCAGAACACCGCGGTCATGCCCGACGCCCGCGCCCGCGTGACGGCAAGCTTGACCCAGTCGCGGATCGCCGGGTCCTTGACGATGGGCATCCGCCAGATGTCGCCGGCCTCGACGTTGTGGCTCAGCAGCACCTCGCCGGTCTCGACGTCGACGATGTCGGCCACGCCGTCCTCCGGGATCTCGAAGGTCTTGTCGTGGCTGCCGTACTCCTCGGCGCGCTGGGCCATGAGACCGACGTTGGGCACGGTGCCCATCGTCGTCGGGTCGAACTGGCCGTGCGTCTTACAGAAGTTGACCATCTCCTGGTAGATCCGCGAGAACGTCGACTCCGGATTGACGGCCTTGGTGTCCTTGAGCTTGCCGTCGGCGCCGTACATCTTCCCGCCGGCGCGGATCATCGCCGGCATCGAGGCGTCGACGATGACATCGCTCGGCGAGTGGAAGTTGGTGATGCCGCGCGCCGAGTCCACCATCGCGAGCTCGGGCCGGTGCTCGTGCACGGCGTGGATGTCGCGGATGATCTCCTCGCGCTGCGAGGCGGGCAGCGACTCGATCTTGGAGTACAGATCCGACATGCCGTTGTTGACGTTCACGCCGAGCTCGTCGAGGACCTGCTGGTGCTTGGCGAACGCGTCCTTGTAGAACACCTTGACCGCGTGGCCGAACACGATCGGATGGCTGACCTTCATCATGGTCGCCTTGACATGCAACGAGAACATGACGCCGGTCTTGTAGGCGTCTTCGATCTGCTCTTCGAAGAACTCGCACAGAGCTTTCTTGCTCATGAACATGCTGTCGATGATGTCGCCCTCGTCGAGGGCCACCTCGGGCTTGAGGACGGTCTCGCCGCTGTCGGTCTTGAGGACCATCTTCACGGTGCGGGCCTTGTCGATCGTCATCGACTTCTCGCCGTGGTAGAAGTCGCCGTGCTTCATGGTGGCGACGTGGGTGCGGGAGGCCTGCGACCACTCCCCCATGCTGTGCGGGTGTTTACGCGCATACGCCTTGACCGCCTGGGGTGCGCGACGGTCCGAGTTGCCTTCGCGCAGTATCGGATTGACCGCGCTACCGAGCACCTTGGAGTAGCGCGCCTTGATCTCCTTCTCCTCGTCGGACTTCGGCTCGCCCGGGTAGTCGGGCAGGTTGTAGCCCTTCTCGCGAAGCTCCTTGATCGCGGCCAGCAGCTGCGGAACCGAGGCGCTGATGTTGGGCAGCTTGATGATGTTGGTCTCGGGCAGCTGGGTCAGCTTGCCCAACTCCCCGAGGTTGTCGGGCACCCGCTGTTCCTCGGTCAGATAGTCGGGGAATTCGGCCAGGATGCGCGCGGCCACGGAGATGTCACTGGAGCTGACGGAGATGCCGGCTGCGTCTGCGAAGGTGCGGACCACGGGCAGGAAGGCGTAGGTCGCCAGCAGAGGCGCCTCGTCGGTCAGCGTGTAGATGATGGTCGGCTGCTCGGCGCTCATGTGGTGTTCTCCCGGCATCGGTTTCGGTCAGTTCGTGGCGGCTCGCGTCGGGGCCGGTGACCATCGGCTGGTCGTCGGTATCCGGCAGTCAGTATCGCGGCACCGCACCCTTCAGGCGGAGCCTACCCAACTGCGGCGACGACAGGGCGGGCCAGACCTGCGGTGCTCGGTCACGGTCGGGCTTCGGCCCGGCGCGTCGAGCCGGCCGGCGCACGTCCCGCCGCTACATTCACGGCCATGACATGGGCCGGGAGCAAAGACTGTGTTCGCAGCGTCGCGGCGGCGCTGGGGGTGCTCGTCGCGGTGGCGGGCTGCTCGGCGCCGCAGACAGCCGATGGCACGGCAAACGCGGCCGGGACGCCGCCGGTATCGGGCACCGTCGAGCAGTGGCAGGACGCGGTGTGCCGCGACGGGACCGAAACCGACTCGGGCACCCGCCACATCGTCGACGGCAGTACCTGCGTCCCCCACGACGGCGACGGGGTGGTCAACTTCGACCATTTCGACTCGGTGCCCGCGATGGACGCGATGCTGTCGTGGGCGCCGTCCCCTCAGGTCGCGACGACGACGCTCGACGACCGTCCGCTGGCGATCTGGACACCCGACGGCGAGGCCGAGGACCTGGCCCCACTGTCCGGATTCGGCTTCACGGTGGCGTCCTACCGGTCGCCGGCGTTGGCCCGTTCAACCGAGCAGCTGCCCGGTGCCGTGCCGTCTGCCGAGGTGACGACGATTCCGCCCAACCAGTTCGGTTACGTCGTGGTGACCACCGCGGCGGGTGACCCGCAGTGCATCGTCGAGACCACGTTCGTGGGATGCCAGACGGCCGCTCGCAATTGGCAACAGCACGCTGACGGCAGCGGTCCTTACCACGGGGTGCGGGTGAACACCGACGGCACCGGTTCGTGGGTGGACGGCAATCTCGGCGCCGCGGCCCCGACTCCGTTGGCCGAGCGAACCTACCGCGCCTTGGGGTGGACCATCGTCGCCAACGCCTCGGAGCTGCGATTCACCCATGACGCCACCGGCCACGGCGCGGTGGTCAGTGCTGCGCGGGTCGCACCGTTCTGAGCGGCGCCCTGCCGGGTTGACGAGCGGGTGCTGCCGGGCATCGAATGGCAGACATGCAGAAGGTGTCGATCGAAGCTTTGGCCCGCCAGCAGTTGCAGCTCGCGACCGCCAACAACCGCAACGCCGCCGACACCGTGGTCGGCGGTCACGAGAAGGTCCTGCGCCAGACCGTCATCGGGATGGTTGCCGGCGCGGAGATGGGTGAACACGAGAATCCCGGCGAGGCAACCGTGTACGTGATCAAAGGATCGGTCCGGATGTCCTCGGGTGACGAGCAGTGGGACGCGCGCGCGGGCGACCTGTTGAAGGTTCCCGATGCCCGGCACTCGCTGGTCGCGCTCGCCGACTCCGCGTTACTGCTGACGGTGGCCAAACTCCCGTAGCGCCGAAGTTCTTCCGCAGCTGGGGGGACGATGGTGCCATGGACAGCGCGGGGCGGCGGTCATGATGCGATCTCGGTGGCGGCGGGCCGGGATCGGCGTACGGCTGTTGGCGGCCCAGGCCCTCGTGCTGCTGGTCGCGGCGGCCGCGGTGTGGGTGGTGGCCGCGATCGTCGGCCCTCCGCTGTTCCGCGAGCACCTGCACCGGGCCGGCGTTCCGGCTGATTCGCTCGAGGAACTGCACGCCGAGGAGGCGTACCGGTACGCGACGGCCCTGTCGATCGGAGGCGCGGTCGCGGTCTCGGCGCTGGCCGCGCTGGCGGTGAGCGGCTACGCCGGCCGGCGCCTGCAGCGATCGGTTGGCGAAGTCGCGTCGGCGGCCACCGCGGTCGCCGACGGCCGCTACGAGATCAGGGTCGCACCGCAAGAGTTGGGTGAGGAGTTCGACAGCCTCGCCCGCGCTTTCAACCAGATGGCGACACGGCTGGAGTCGGTGGAGGCCACCCGGCGACGTCTGTTCGGGGACCTGGCCCACGAGATCCGCACGCCGGTGTCGGTGCTCGACGCCTACATCGAAGCGCTGGAGGACGGCGTGCGCATGTTGACGCCCGAGACGGCCGAGGTGCTCCGGGACCAGACCCGCAGGCTGGTGCGTTTCTCCGAGGACGTGGCGGCGCTGGCTCAGGCCGAGGAGAACACCGCGAACGTGTCGTTCTGCCGTGTGGCGGTCGCTGCGCTGCTGGAGCGCTGCGCGGCTGCGGTCGCCGAACGATTCGACGACAAGGGGGTCGCGCTGACTGTGGCCGTCGGTGGAGATGTTCCACCGGTCTGGGCGGACCCGCAGCGTCTGGCGCAGGTTCTGGCCAACCTCCTCGACAACGCCTTGCGCCACACTCCCGCTGGTGGCGCGGTGCAGCTGAGCGCGGATCGCGTGGGCCGGCAGGTGATCGTACGGGTGGTCGACGACGGCGAAGGCGTCGCACCGCAGCACCTGCCGCACCTGTTCGAGCGGTTCTATCGGGCCGATCCGTCGCGCAACCGGGTCGGTGGCGGTGCGGGCATCGGTCTGGCGATAGCCAAGGCGCTGACCGAGGCCCACGGCGGCGACATCAGTGCCGCCAGCGCCGGACCCGGGCAGGGCACGACAATCACGGTCACCCTTCCGGTCGGCGAATCCGTCTGAGCCGGCGACCTGCAGCGGCCCGGTGCGGGCCAACGGCCGACCGACGCGCCAGGCGCAATTGCCGGCAAACCTGGCCGCATGGCGGGGTCGCGCCACTAAGGTGCTGATCGTGCGCAGGGACGTGTTTGCCAAGGGCCGGGGCCGATGGCTCGCGGTCGTGGTGTCTCTGGTCGTCTCGGGCGGCATGATCTACGCCCAGAACGCCGCGCCGCCGTGCTGCGCCCCCGAGCCGTCGCCACCACCGAGCGCCCAGGGCGCGGAACCGAGTGCCGCACCGGAGCGGGTCCGGCTCTCCGAGGCGGAGTTGCTGGCCGCCAGCGCCCCGGTCGACGGCCGCGTCTTCGACCTTGCCCTGCCCGCCGGCGTCGCGCCGGAGGGTGGCCTGCAGGTCAACACCATCTGGGCCGCCCGGGCGATCAGTGCCCTGTTCCCGGAGATCACCACCATCGGCGGCTATCGCCAGGATCCGTTGAAGTGGCATCCCAACGGGCTGGCGATCGACGTGATGATCCCGAACTACCACAGTGACGAGGGCATCGAGCTCGGCAACCAGATCGCCGGGTACGCACTCGCCAATGCGGAACGCTGGGGGGTGCTGCACGTGATCTGGCGGCAGGGCTTCTATCCGGGCATCGGTGCGCCGAGCTGGACCGCCGACTACGGCAACGAGACGCTCAACCACTTCGACCACATCCACATTGCCACCATCGGGGGCGGTTATCCCGACGGTGACGAGACCTACTACATCGCTTCGATGCAGTCCTAGCCCTAGACGGCGATCTGACCGCAGGCGGGCAGCGCCGCCGCGTTGTCCCCGTCGCACAGCTGCGCGGCGTCCAGCGGAGATTCGACCGACGGCGGGGCCGGCGGCCACAGTGGGAAGATGCTCGCACCGGTCACCCCGGTCAGTCTGGCCACGATCTGCGCGACGACGTTGGTCACCACGTAGGTGAGGTTGCCGATCAGCCGGACCGGCACGATCGCCAGCGCCGCAAGCGGACTGATCAGGAAGATGTCCTGATCGACGATCTGCTGCAGGCCCGCGGTGAGGCTCTCGGTGAGCCCGTACACGATGTAGGGCACGGTGGCGGCGACGGTGCGCACCCCCAGCGCGATGTTCGTGGCGATGTCGGGGTAGCCGTACATGTCGATGGCGTCCTGAAGCGCGCCGCGCAGTGCTTCGTCGTCGTTGACGGGGAAGACATCGCTGTCGCCGAGCGTGGTGAGCGACACGCCGTCGGAGTCGGTGGACGGGGTGCCGCCGAACAGCGTCATGACGGTCGGGGTGACGTCGACGATCTGGTACTTGAGGTTGATCGCGCCGGCCGCGAACAGGTTCGGGTTCTCGGCGATGACGAAGGTCGACGTCTCGTCGGGTGACTGGAACCCGTGGCCGAAGCCCTGCTGCGGCTGGTGGCCGTGGTCGGTGACGACCAGGATGGTCCACTGTTCGCCGGTGAGGGCCTCCCACGCGTCGACCGCCTGCAGGATCTCACCGAGATTGCGGTCGACGTTGCGGATCGCGGCGGCGTACTGCGGCGAGGCGCCGCCGTACATGTGGCCGTTCTCGTCGACGCCGACGAAGTAGCTGAAGACGAAGTTGGGGACCATCGGGTCGGCGCCCATGATCGCCAGTTCGGTGGCGTCGCCGACCGCGTCGTCGGTCAGCAACCAGTCGGTGTCGCCCTCGACCTGCTTGATGTCGATGACCTTGTCGGCCGGCGTGGCGCCCGCGTCCGCGATGGCGGAGATGACGTTCCAGTTGGCGATCGACGTGGTCTGGATTGCCGAGTTGAACGCTTCGAGTTGGGTGAACACCGTGGGCCAGTCGTCATAGGTCCACGGGGTGAACACGTTGTTGATGACGCCCGTCTTCTCGCCCCACGCCCCGGTGAGGATGGACGTCCACGACGGGTTGGAGATGGTGGTGTGTCCGGCGATGCTCGCCGGCGCAGTGGTGCCGTCCTGGATCAGGCCGAAGAAGTTGGTGTTCGCGAGATCGGCGAGCACTCTGCTCAAGTTCGTGCCGTCGACGCCGATGAGCAGGACATTGGGCGAGGCATCGGCCAGCAACTCGATCTCCGGCGGAGCGACGGCGCTGCTGCGCAGTGCGGCGCGCTCGGACTCCTCCCGGGCACCGGCCAGCGTCGCCAACGCCATCGGCAGGACCGCAGGTGCGGGAGCGTCGGGAACCGGCTGCGGTGCGGGCTGTTCGATCGCGACATCAGCGGCCTGGACGGGCGCCGAGGCCGGCGCTTCGGTGGCGTACCCGGACGCGACCACCGCGTCGTCGGTCGCGGCCTCGTCCAGGTCCGCGCCGGCGTCGGTGACCTGCGCATCATCGAGATCGGTGCCCTCGCCGACGTCGGTTGCGCCATCGCCGGCTTCGTCGAGGTCGTCTGCAAGGTCGTCCCCGAGGTCGTCGGCGAGGTCGTCCCCGAGATCGGAGTCCGCGTCCGAATCCTCGTCGGCGCCGAGACCCTGTCCCCCGTCATCCGAGGCGGCTGACTCCTCCTGCTGTGTCGTCGTATCGTCCGTGCGGTCCGACGACGCGGCGCCGGCGGCCCCCGACGACGCCGAACCTCCCGAGTCGCCGGCCTGACTCGTGGTCGAGGAACTCCTCGACGAATCTGCGGTCTCGGCCGCGGCGATCCCCGGCGCGCTGGCCACGGCGAGCCCGACGCCCAGTGCGACCGCGAGCCCTCCCACCCGACCGATGTACTTGGCATGGTTCATGGGACATCTCCTCGGGGCCGCCTGACTGACACCGCTGCGGCAAAGTTGCCGCGGGCGTAAAAATACGCGGAACACCTGTCCTGGAGGCCATGAATCGGCGACTTGGCTGAAAACAGTCGACCGCCACCAGCCCGGCCCGAGCGAACACCCCGCAGGGTAGGCTGGCCCGCGCCGCTTGCGGAAGCAGACCGCGACGCTGCCGTTCCGACAGGTGTAGCACCGGAGTTTCGCCAGCGACGGAAGGGCAAGTGTGCCGGACACCCCACGGCGTTTCTCGCGCATCAGCATCCAGTCCAAGCTGCTGCTGATGCTGCTGCTGACCAGCGTGCTGTCGGTGGCCGTGGTGGGCGCGATCGGCTTTCAGTCCGGCCGCGAATCGCTGCGTGAATCGGTGTTCGAACAGCTCACCCTCATTCGCAGCGCCCAGGCCCGCATGCTGGAAAAAGCGATGCGGGACCTGACCAGCTCGATGGTCGTCTACACCCGCGGCAGCACCGCCGAGCAGGCGATCGCCGCGTTCACCGCCGGATACGACGAGCTCCGTGACGCCGAGGTGCCGCCCGACCGGCAGCAGGCCCTCGTCGAGTTCTACCAGCGCAACTACGGCGAGACCGACGCCGACGCCGACCGCGACGCCGCTCAGGCCCGGGTCCAGGCACTGCTGCCCCGCGGCAACTCGCAGCGCTACCTGCAGACCACCTACACGCTGGCCGCCGACACCCCCGAGGACCGCATCGAGATCGACGATCCCGGGGACGGCAGTGCCTGGTCGGCGGCGAACGCCCAGTACAACGAGTTCTTCCGCCAGGTGATCAAGCGGCAGCACTCCGCCGACGCTCTGTTGATCGATGCCCGTGGCAACGTCGTTTACAGCGTCGGCAAGGGCATCGACCTGGGAACCAACATCCAGTACGGGCCCTACCGCGGCAGCAACCTCGCCGAGGCGTTCAAGGAGGCGATGAACTCCAACTCGCTCGACGAGGTCGTGGTCCGGGACTTCGACACCTACCAACCGTCGGGGACGCCCACCGCCTGGATGGTGTCGCCGATCGGTCCGGCCGGCAACGTGCAGGGCGTGATGGCGCTCGCGCTGCCGGTGGACAACCTCAACCGCGGTCTCACGTTCAACGGCGACTGGCAGGGTGCCGGGCTCGGCAAAACCGGTGAGACGATCCTGGTCGGGCCCGATCTGCTGATGCGCTCGGAGTCACGGCTGTTCCTGGAGGACCCCGACGCCTACCGCAACGACGTGGTGGCCGCCGGCACGCCCGTGGAAGTGGCCGACGAGGCGATCCGCCAGGGCAGCACCATTCTCGTGCAGCCCGTGGACACCGACGCGGTCGGACAGGCCCTGCAGGGGGCGACCGGAACGCTGATCACCGAGGACTATGAGGGTCGCCGGACGCTGCAGGCGTACTCACCGGTGCAGACCGCGGGATTGAACTGGGTGCTCGTCGCCAAGATCGACGTCGCCGAGGCGTTCGCTCCCGTCGCCACGTTCACCCGCACCCTGGTGCTGTCCACCGTCGCGATCGTCCTGGTGGTCTGCATCGCCGCGCTGCTGCTGGCCCGGGTGTTCGTTCGGCCGATCCGCAGGCTGGAGGCCGGGGCCGAGCAGATCGGCGCCGGTGACTTCGATGTCGAGCTGCCCGTCACCTCGCGCGACGAATTCGGCGACCTCACCCGCGCGTTCAACCAGATGAGCAGCAATCTGCAGACCAAGGAGCGACAGCTCACCGAACAACGCGCCGAGAACCACCGGCTGCTGTTGTCGCTCATGCCCGAACCGGTACTCGAGCGCTACCGCGACGGGGAGGAGAACATCGCCGAGGAGCACCAGGATGTGACGGTGCTGTTCGCCAACGTCGACGGTCTCGACGATCTCGCCGAACAGCTGACCGCGCAGGAATCGCTGGGCGTGGTGAACCGGCTGGTTCGCCAGTTCGACGCCGCGGCAGACAATCTGGGTGTCGAGCGGGTGCGCACGCTGCACGACGGATACCTGGCCAGCTGCGGCCTGACCGTGCCCAGGCTCGACAGCGCGCGCCGGACAGTCGACCTCGCCGTGGAGATGCAGCACATCATCGACCGGTTCAACGGCGAGACGGGGCACCGGCTCAGCCTGCGGGCCGGGATCAACACCGGCATCGTGACCAGCGGTCTGCTCGGACAGTCGAACCTCGTCTACGACATCTGGGGTTCGGCGGTCAACCTCGCCTACCAGGCGCACAAGAGCCCGGCGACGGCCGGGGTCTATGTGACCCGCCCGGTGTACGAGGCGATGCGGGATCTCCGCGACTTCACCGCCGACGGTGAGGTCGTCGCCAACGATCGCGTCGAACGCCTGTGGCGTCTCTCGGGTGACCAGCGGTGAGCGAGATCTTCTCCGCGCCGTGGTTCTGGTGGGCCATCGCGATCGCGGTGGCACTGCCCATCTCGCTGGTGGTGCTCACCGAGGTGCACAACGCGCTGCTGCGGCGCGACAGTTATCTGGCCCGGCCGGTGAGCCTGGTGCGCAACTACGTGCTGCCGCTGGGGGCACTGCTGTTGTTGCTGCTCAAAGCGACCGAGGTGCGCGCCGATGCCACCACCGTGCGGGTGGTGGCCACCGTGCTCGGGTTCGTCGTCCTGGTCCTGCTGCTGTCCGGCCTCAACGCGACGGTGTTCCAGAGCGCGCCGGAAGGCAGTTGGCGCAAGCGGGTTCCGTCGATCTTCCTCGACGTCGCCCGGTTCGTCCTGATCACCGTCGGTGTCGCGCTGATCTTCGCGTACATCTGGGGCGCCAACGTCGGCGGTCTGTTCACCGCGCTGGGCATCGGCTCGATCGTGCTCGGCCTGACGCTGCAGAACTCCGTAGGGCAGGTCATCTCGGGGCTGCTCGTGCTCTTCGAGCAGCCCTTCGAGATCGGCGACTGGGTCGCCACCCGATGGATCGATGGCGGCCGGGTGGTCGAAGTGAACTGGCGGGCCACACATCTGGACTCCGGAAACGGTGTCTACGTGTTGCCCAATTCGCTGCTGGCCACCGAGCTGTTCATCAACCGCAGCCTGCCGCGCGGTGAACACTCGATCGACATCACGACGAAGTTCTCGGCTGCGGATCCACCCGACGCGGTGTGCCGGATGCTGACCGGCCTCGCGCAGCGGGTACCCCAGCTGCGCGCCGGGGCCGACCCGGTGACCCTCATCGGCGCCACCGGCGAGTACACCACCACCGTTCCGCTGCACACCCCGGCCGAGGACGCCGAGGCCCGGTCCACCTTTCTGCGCTGGGCCTGGTACGCCGCACGGCGCGAGGAACTCTCGCTCGACGACGTCACCGACGACTTTCCCTCACCTCTGCTGTTCGACGACGCGCTGCAGGTGGTGGGGCGCAGCCTGCACCTCAGTCGCACCGATCAGGAGCTGGTGCGCGAGCACATCCGGGTGGTCCGCTACGGGGTCGGTGAGATCGTCCAGGAACGCGGGACCGTCCCGGTGCGGATGATGTTCGTCGTCAGCGGGCAGGTTCGTCTGGAGGTCCGCTCAGGTGGCGCCGTGGTGGGCATCCGCACGCTCGAGCGCGGCGATTTCCTCGGTCAGACCGCTCTGACCAGAGAGCAGGTCAAGGCCGACGCCCGCGCGCTCGACGAGTTGACCGTGGCGTGGATCGACCGCCAGAGCATGGAGGCGCTGGTGCTGCGCCGTCCGCTGCTGATGCAGGAGATCGGCCGGGTGATCGAAGAGCGCCGGGCCAGCATGCGCAAAGTGACCGCGGCGGATTAGCCCCGGCGCTCAGCCGGACTCCGGTCAGCCCCGGCGGTGTCGTCTGCCGTGACCGGGGTCGCCGACCAACGCCTGGCCGAGGAATTCGTCGGGGCCTTGCACACCCGGAAGAGCGAAGAAGAACCCGCCGCCCACCGGCATGATGTACTCCTCCAACGGTTCACCGGTGAGCCGATTCTGGACCGCCAGGAAGCCGCGCTCGAGGCTGCGCTGATAGGACACGAACGCCAGGCCCTGATCGAGGCGGCCCGCACCGTCGAAGCTGCGGGCATAGGAGAAGCCGCGGCGCAGGATCAGACTGTCCTCGGTTTCCGGTGTCCGCGGGTTGGCCAACCGGATGTGGGCGTTCAGCGGAATCCGTTCTCCGCGAGGATCATCGGCGTAGTCAGGGTCGGCGAATTCGTCGGACATCCCCAGCGGCGCGCCGCTGATCTTCTCTCGGCCGAAGATCTGCTCCTGCTCGATCAGCCGGGTCCGGTCCCAGAACTCGACGAACATGCGGATGATCCGCACCGCCTGGTAGGACCCGCCCACTGCCCAGTCCGGCTCAGCGTCGCCGGAACCGACCCACACGTAGCGGTCCATCAGGGCTTGGTCATCGCTGTCCAGGTTCGCGGTGCCGTCCTTGAAGCCCAACAGGTTTCGGGGGGTGGCGGCGTGTGAGGCGACGCCTGCGCCGCGGGCGTAGCCGTCGATCATCCAGTGCAGCACCAGGTGTCGTCTGGTGCGCCGCATCAGTTGGCGCAGTGCGAACTGCAGGGTGTCGATGTGCCCGGCTTCCATGGTGAGCAGCAGGTCACCGTGGGAGAACTTGGGGTCGAGCCGGTCGTTGGCCAGAAACGGCATCTGCACCAGCTCGGCGGGGCGCCGGTCGGCCAGACCGAACCGGCCGTCGAACAGCGACGCGCCGACGCTGACCACGACCGACAGATCGTCCGGTGGCGGCTCTTCGCCGAGGATGCCCGAGTCGACCGGCGGGTAGGCGGGCCCGCGCTGCTCGGGCGGCCGGCCCGACATCAGGCCCCGGATCTCGTCGGTGAGCTCGGCGAGCGTGTCCGCCAGCTTCTCCCGGCTGTCGGCGATGACGGTGAAGGCCGCCATCAGTCCCTGCATTGGCACGGGGATGGCGGTGATGCCCGCTTGGTGAGGTCCCTCGAACGGCACATATCGCGGCGCCGGCGGGCCGGCGGTGGACGGGCCGTCCTCCGCCGAACACCCGGTCAGCGCCGCGCCGACACCGACCGCCGCACCGGTGCCCAACGCCCCGGTGACGAAATTACGGCGGCTGATGCCGGATCGCGGCGACTGCGTGCTCACTGCAGGTTCAGCACTCCGGCGACCTCCGACACGTTCTCCGACAGCCCGGCCAGCTGGGCCTTGAGGGTGTCGATGGTCTGCTGGTCGACGGTCACCTCGGGGCAGCGCGGCGAGGGGTACTGGTCATTCGGGGTGCAGTACAGCACCCAGCCGTCGCCGCGACGCAGCGGTTCGAGCGTCGCGTTGACGTCGGCGAACCCGGCGTTGATCTGCTCCAGCAACTTCGGATCGGCCTGCTGCAACGCCGGTGTCAGGTCCTCGATCGCGGCTTGCGAGCCCTCGAGGTTGGCGTTGAAGTCCCACAGGTCGGTCTTGGAGTAGCGGTTCTCCTCGCCGGTGATCTTGCCCTCGGAGACCTCCTCGATCAGCTCCGCTGCCCCCACGGCGACGTCGCTGGGTGCCACCTCGAGTGTCGGCATCTGCTCGTTGAGGGTGGCGATGTTCGCGTCCAACTGGTCCGCGAACTGTGCGCCGCCGTCGGTCGTGTTCTGCTCGAACAGCAGGTACTCCAGCCGGTGCCAGCCGGTGAAGGCGGGATCGTCGACGCCGGCGAAGTCGTCGACGCGGGCGTCGACGAGCCCGTCGATCTCTTCGACGAGCCCGGCCAGCGGCTCGATGCGCTCCCACGGTTCACGAGAAGGGGCGTAGGCATCCTGGGCGGCCTGCAGGTCGCCGGCCCGCACCGCATCGGTCAGCACCTTGACGGCGGTCACCAGCTGGTCGCTCTGGTCGACGGCGTAGGCCTGGTACTCCTCCGCGGCCTGGGCGACCAGCGGGTCCGGTGCCGCCGAGGGCTCCGCGCTGGTCTGCGTCGCGGTCTCCGTCTCGGTCGTGGCGGTGTCGGTGTCGGAGCTCGAGCAGCCGGCCAACGCCAGGCCCAGTGCCAGCGCCGAGATCGGAAGGGCAGTACGCCGTCTCATCAAAGGAACCTCCTTGTTCGGGTCGAAAGGCAGGCTAGCGCCCCGGCGGAGATGAGGGTAGCCACACCTAGGTAAAGAGGACCTTAGTCCCTCGGGTACGGTGTCCGCTTAGGCTAGGGTTCGCTAAAGCGTCTGAGTAGGGCGCGGGAAAGGAAGGCCCCCGCATGCGCGCAGGTTGGAGTCGGATCGCCGCAGTCGTCGCCCTCACCGCAGCATTGGGCACCGCTGCTTGCTCGAGCTCTGGCGAGAGCGACGAACTGCTCGTCTACAGCGCCCAGCACGAGTCGCTGACCAAGGAGTGGATCGAGGCGTTCACCGCCGAGACCGGCATCCCGGTGACCTACCGCCAAGGCGGCGACACCGAGATGGGCAACCAGCTGGTGGCCGAGGGGGACGCCTCGCCGGCCGACGTGTTCCTCACCGAGAATTCCCCCGCCATGGCCGCCGTCGAGCGGGCAGGCCTCTTCGCCGACATCAGCCCCGAGGTCGTCGCGCAGGTTCCGGCCCAGTACCGGCCGGCCAGCAACAAGTGGACCGGTGTCGCCGCCCGCGCCACGGTGTTCGCCTACAACACCGACCTGCTCACCCCTGAGCAGCTGCCTGCCTCGATGCTGGACCTGCAGCAGCCCGAGTGGCAGGGCCGGTGGGGAGCGCCGCCGGCGAAGGCCGACTTCCAGGCGATCGTGGCCGCGCTGCTCGAGCTCGAAGGCCCCGAGGTCACCCAGCAGTGGCTGGAGGGCATGAAGGCCAACGCCAAGATCTACGACAACAACATCACCACGCTCAAAGCGGTCAACAGTGGCGAGGTGGCCGGCGGGATCATCTACCACTACTACTGGTTCCGCGATCAGGCGGAGACCAAGGAGATCAGCGGCAACACCCAGCTGCACTACTTCCGCAACGAGGACCCGGGCGCCTTTGTCAGCATCTCCGGCGCCGGGGTGCTGGCCTCCAGCGACAAGCAGGACCAGGCTCAGCAGTTCCTGCAGTTCGTCACCGGCAAGGCCGGCCAGGACGTGCTGCGCACCGGCACCTCCTTCGAATACCCGGTCGCCAGCGGCGTGGCCGCCAATCCGGCGCTGCCGCCGCTGGCCGACCTGCAGGCTCCGGCGGTCAACCCGTCTGATCTCGATGCGCAGGCGGTGTCGGACATGATGACCCAGGACGGTTTGCTGTAGGTGGTCGCTCCGGCCACGTCACCCGACCTCGAGTCGGCACCGCAGCGTCCCCCGGCCGGGTCCCGGCCGGGGGCGGGTCGTCCCGGCCCGCTGATCTCCACCACCGTCGCGGTCCTGGTCGCCGCCACGTTCATTCCGTTGGGCTATGTGGCCTGGGCGTTCGCGACCACCGGCTGGGATCAGGCCTATGCCCTGATCGTCCGTCCACGTGTCGGCGAGTTACTGGTGAACACGCTGTCGCTGGTCGTGCTGACAGTGCCGCTGTGCATCGTGGTCGGGGTGGGGGCGGCGTGGCTGGTGGAGCGCACCGACGTTGCGGGCCGGGCGGTGTGGCGCCCGCTGTTGGTGACGCCGCTGGCGGTGCCGGCGTTCGTCAACAGTTACGCCTGGCTCGGGATCGTCCCGTCGCTGCACGGGCTGGGGGCCGGTGTGCTGGTCACGACGCTGTCGTACTTTCCGTTCATCTACCTGCCCGCTGCCGCGACGCTGCGCCGGCTGGACCCCACCGTCGAGGAGTCGGCGCGCGCGCTGGGCTCCAACTCGGTCGGCGTCTTCGTGCGGGTGGTGGTGCCGCAGTTGCGGTTGGCCATCCTCGGCGGTGCGTTGCTGATCGGGCTGCACCTTCTCGCCGAGTACGGGGCGTTCGTGATGCTGCGCTTCGAGACCTTCACCACGGCGATCTTCCAGCAGTTCCAGGCCACCTTCGACGGGCCGGCCGGCAGCATGCTCGCTGGTGTTCTGGTGCTGTGCTGCCTGGTGCTGCTGGTCGCTGAAGCCGGCGCGCGGGGCAACGCGCGGCTCGCCCGGGTGGGCAGCGGCGCTGCGCGGACAGTGGTGCCACTGCGCTTGGGCCGCAACCGGATTCCCGCGCTGGTGGCGTTGGTGGGGCTGGCTCTGCTGGCTCTCGGTGTGCCGCTGTGGACGCTGGCGCGCTGGTTGTGGATCGGCGGGGTCGACGTGTGGACCCTCGGCTCGATCGGGCAGGCGCTGACCCAGACGATCGGCCTGGCCGCCGTGGCGGCGGTGGTGACGACCGTGTTGGCCTTCCCGGTCGCCTGGGTGGCGGTGCGCTGCGAAGGCTTCCTGGCCCGCACGGTGGAGGGGGCCAACTACGTGACGAGTTCGCTGCCCGGCATCGTGACGGCGCTGGCGCTGGTCACGGTGACGATCCGGGTGGCTCCCCCGCTCTACCAGACTGTCGTCGTGGTCGTCTGCGCGTACGTACTGATGTTCCTGCCCCGCGCGCTGGTCAGCGTGCGAGCCGGCCTGGCGCAGGTCCCCCTCGGCCTCGAAGAGGCGTCCCGTTCGTTGGGTGTGGCGCCCTGGGCGACGTTCCTGCGGGTCACGCTGCGCCTGACCGCCCCCGCGGCGGCGGCCGGCGCCTCGCTGGTGTTCGTCGCCGTGGCCACCGAACTCACCGCGACCCTGCTGTTGGCCCCGACCGGGACACGCACGCTGGCGATGGGTTTCTGGTCGCTGTCCAGCGAGCTGAACTATGCGGGGGCGGCACCGTACGCCCTGGTCATGGTGCTGTTGGCCATGCCGGTCACCATGGTGTTGTTCCGCCAGTCCACGAAGGCGGCGTCGGTATGAGCGTCGCGGCGACGGTGCAGGGTCTGTCGAAGTCGTTCGGCGGGGCCGCCGTCCTCGACGGCATCGATCTCGACCTGCCCCGGGGACAGACGACCGCGATCGTCGGATCGTCCGGGTGCGGCAAGACCACGTTGTTGCGGTTGATCGCGGGATTCGAAACCCCGGACGCGGGCAGCGTCGCCATCGACGGCACCGTGGTGTCCGGTCCCGGGGTGTTCGTGCCCGCCCACCGGCGCGAGGTCGGCTTCGTGGCGCAGGACGGTGCGCTCTTCCCCCATTTGACCGTCGGACAGAACATCGCCTACGGGCTCCCCGGAGTGCGGCGCGGTGGTGCCGTGCGTCGACGGGTCGCCGAACTGCTGGAGACGGTGGCGCTGGATCCGGCGTTCGCCACCCGGCGTCCCCACCAACTCTCCGGCGGCCAGCAGCAGCGGGTGGCACTGGCGCGGGCGCTGGCCCGCAGCCCCAAGTTGATGCTGCTCGACGAGCCGTTCAACGCGCTGGACGCGGGACTGCGCGCATCCACCCGCAAGGCCGTCGCCCAGCTGCTGACCTCAGCGGGCGTCACCACCTTGGTCGTGACGCATGACCAGGAGGAGGCGATGTCGATCGCCGACCGGGTCGCGGTGATGCGACACGGTCGTTTCACCCAGGTCGGCAGCCCCCGCGAGGTGTACCGCCACCCGGTGGACCGGTTCACCGCCGAGTTCCTGGGCGAGTGCGTGTTCGTGCCGTGCACCGTCCGTTCCGGCGTGGCCGACTGCGTGCTGGGCGGCGTGCCCGTCGACCCGCCCGTCGACGACGGGGCGGCAACACTGATGCTGCGACCGGAGCAGCTGATGGGTACGGAGGTATCCGACAGTGAGCGACAGGCCGGCGTCGGCACCGTCATCGCCAGTGAGTTCCTCGGCCATGACGTGCTGCTCACCATCGATCCGGGGGGCGACACCGCCCCGATCACGGTGCGCCAGCACAGCATCGACCCGCCTGCGGTCGACACCAAGGTGCACATCGATGTGATGGGCAGTGGTGTGGTCTTTCGATGAACGGTCTGGTCGAGGGGCTGTCCCGCCACGGTGAGCGTCTGGCGGTGGCGACCCGGACCGAGCAGTTGAGCTACCTGGATCTGGCTGCCAGGGTCGCTGCGGTCGCCACGCAACTGGCCGGAGTGCGGCGGCTGGTGCTGCTGGAAACCCATAATGACCTGCACACCCTGGTGCACTATCTGGGTGCGCTGGCCGCCGGGCACGTCGTGCTGCCGATGCCGGCCGGGCGGCCGCATCCGGAGATCATCGCCACCTACGCCCCGGACGTCGTCATCGACGGCGACGGTATCCGGGAGATCCGCTCGGCCGCCCCGGGATCCGCCCGCCCTCTGCACCCCGATCTGGTGCTGCTGCTGTCCACCTCGGGCAGCACCGGGTCACCGAAACTGGTGCGGCTGTCCGCGCACAACGTGCTCGCCAACGCCCGCGCCATCGCCGAGTACCTGGAACTGCGCGACACCGACCGGGCCGCCACCACGCTGCCGATGTCGTATTGCTACGGCCTGTCGGTCATCCACAGCCACCTGCTCGTCGGGGCGGGCCTGATCCTGACCGACACGTCGGTGGTCGACGACGAGTTCTGGGAGCTGTTCCGGCGTCACCGCGGTACGTCCTTGGCCGGGGTGCCCTACACGTTCGATCTGCTCGACCGGGTGGGCTTCGCCGACATGGATCTGCCCGACCTGCGCTACCTGACCCAGGCCGGTGGACGGTTGGCTCCCGAACGGGTGCGAGCCTATGCCGAACTCGGCGAACGGTCCGGCTGGCGGTTTTTCGTGATGTACGGCGCGACCGAGGCGACCGCCCGAATGGCTTACCTGCCATCGGAACTCGCCCGGTCGCGGCCGGACGCGATCGGCCGGCCGATTCCCGGCGGGTCATTTCGGATCGACCCTGTCGAAGGTTGGGACGACGGATCCGGCGAGCTCGTCTACCAGGGCCCGAACGTCATGATGGGGTACGCGCAGGACCGGGCCGATCTGGCGCGCGGCAGCGCCCTGACGGAACTGCGCACCGGCGACATCGCCAGGCGAGGCGCCGACGGACTCTACGAGGTGATCGGCCGCGCGAGCCGCTTCGTCAAGATGTACGGCCTGCGCATCGACCTCCAGCAGCTCGAGGCGCAGCTGCGCGGTCGGGGCGTCACCGCGATGTGTACCGGTGACGGTGACCGGATCGCAGTCGCCTACTCCGGTGCGCCCGGGGAATCGGAGGTGTCGCGGGCGGCCGCGGACGTCGCCGGGCTCCCCCCGGCGGCGGTGACGGCGGTACGGGTCGCCGCCCTGCCGCGTACCGCCTCGAACAAGCCGGATTACCAGGCCGTGCGCGAACTCGCCCGCCGGAAGCCGGCGCCGACGGAGCGGGCCGATCTGCGCGGTGTGTTCGCCGAGGCGCTGCACCTGGATCCGCGGGACGTCACCGGCGATCGC
Source organism: Mycobacterium sp. G7A2 (assembly GCF_041902445.1). Lineage (NCBI taxonomy): Bacteria > Bacillati > Actinomycetota > Actinomycetes > Mycobacteriales > Mycobacteriaceae > Mycobacterium > Mycobacterium sp. G7A2. Next base: position 3,186,968 of record NZ_CP169251.1, read on the forward strand.
AGTTTCGTCGATCTGGGCGGCAACTCACTGTCCTACGTCGCGCTGTCGGTGCGGCTCGAGCGGGCACTCGGCCATCTGCCGCCCGACTGGCACCGGCGCCCGATCGCGGACCTGGAGTCGACCGCGCAGCCGACCCGTCGACGGTCGTGGTGGGCCTCGACGATGGAGACCAGCGTCGCCCTGCGCGCCGTGGCGATCGTGCTGATCGTCGGATCGCATGCCGAGCTGTTCGAAGTGTGGGGCGGTGCACACGTGCTGCTCGGAGTTGCCGGATACAACTTCGGCCGCTTCTGTCTGACCCCGTTGCCACGCCGGGACCGCATCCGTCACCTGCGTTCGACGATCGCCTGGATCGCCGTGCCCTCGATCCTGTGGATCGCGCTGATGCTTGCGCTCACCGACGATTATCACCCCACGAATCTGGTTCTGCTGCAGAAGATCCTGGGCCCCGACGGCAGCATGACGGCCGGCCGGCTGTGGTTCGTCGAGGCGTTGGTGTGGATTCTGGTCGCACTCGCCGTGGTGTTCTGGTGGCCGGTCGCCGACCGCGCCGAGCGTCGACGCCCGTTCCTGGTCGCCATGGCCTTCCTGGCACTCGGCATGGCTCTGCGCTATGACGTGCTGGGCCTGGGGCTCGGCTATCAGGCGATGTTCACGGTGTTGACCTTCTGGTTCTTCGCGGCCGGCTGGGCGGCGGCGAAAGCGTCGGCGGGATGGCAGCGCGCCCTGGTGACCGCGGTCCTCGCGATCGGCCTGTACGGCTACTTCGATCAGACCTATCGGACGGTGTTGGTGTTCGCGGGTCTGACGCTGCTGATCTGGCTGCCCGCGATCCGTTGTCCCGCCGGGGTGTCGATGCTCGCCGGATGGCTCGCCGAGGCGTCGCTGTTCACCTACCTGACCCACTACCAGGTCTACGCGCTGTTCGACGGACACCCGCTGCCCGGGGTGCTCGCCTCTCTGGTGGTCGGGATCCTGCTCACCAAGGCGGTGTCGTTGCTGCGCAACCGCGTGAGCCGCGACGAGCAGACGGCCGACGCGGCGACCGCCTCCCGGTAGGACCTGCCCTGGTTGCGGCCCCGTCCGGGCCGCCGCTATATTTTCGGCTACCCGAAAAATCGGATAACAGCCCCCGAAACCCCAGGTATTGCGTGTGATGATCGGACCTCGCCGCGTGGCGGCGATCTTGATGGTGCTCGCCACCACAGTGGTGTGCGCGTGCGCGCCGGGCGGCAATCCGCAGGACGGTGACTCGCAGGACGGCGGCCGACCGGTCGTGCTGACCACCTTCACGGTGCTGGCCGACATCGCCGCCAACGTCGCCGGGGAGCATCTGAAGGTCGAGTCCATCACCAAACCCGGTGCCGAGATCCACGGCTACGAACCGACGCCCGGCGACATCAAGAAGGCTGCCAGGGCGGATCTGATCCTCGACAACGGTTTGAATCTGGAGGCGTGGTTCGCCCAGTTCGTCGACGACATCGACGTGCCGCATGTGGTGCTCAGCGACGGTATCGAGCCCATCAGCATCAGCGCGGACGCCTATGCCGGCTCACCCAATCCGCATGCCTGGATGTCGCCGCTGAACGTGCAGATCTACGCCGACAACGCCGCGGCGGCGTTCGCCGACCTCGACCCTGAACACGCCGCGGACTACCAGGCCAACGCCGCGCGGTACCGCGCGGAGCTGCAGCGGGTCCAGGACGATCTGGTCGACCAGTTGCGCGCGGTGCCGACCTCGCAACGCGCGCTGGTGACCTGTGAGGGCGCATTTTCCTACCTGGCGCGTGACACCGGATTGACGGAGAAATACATCTGGCCGGTGAACGCCGAACAGCAGGCGACGCCGCAGCAGATCGCCTCGACCATCGACTTCGTCGCCGAGAACACGGTGCCCGCCGTGTTCTGCGAGTCGACGGTGTCCGACGCGCCGATGCAGCGGGTGGTGGAGGCCACCGGCGCTCGCTACGGCGGCACCCTGTACGTCGACTCCCTGTCGGCCGCCGACGGCCCGGTGCCCACCTACCTCGAGTTGATCCGCCACGACGCCGACACCATCGCCGCGGCGCTGACGGCCAGCCGCACACCGTGACGCCGGCGATCGCCGTCGATTCCGTCACGGTCCGGTACGGCTCGGTCCCCGCCCTCGACGTCGCCACGGTCCACATCGGCTCGGGCCGGGTGTGTGGCCTGGTCGGCATGAACGGCTCGGGCAAGTCGACCCTGCTCAAGACGATCATGGGCATCGTGCGGCCCATCGCCGGCACGGTGGCGATCAACGGCGGCAGCCCCGCCGCGGCGCGGCGGGCCGGGCTCATCGGCTACATGCCGCAAAGCGAGGACGTCGACTGGCAGTTTCCGTTGTCGGTGCGCGATGTCGTGCTGACCGGGCGGTACGGCCACATGGGCCCCACTCGGCGGACCCGCCCGGCGGATCGGGCCGCGGTCGCGGATGCGCTCGAGCGGGTGGAACTCACCGATTACCGGGACCGCCAGATCGGTCAGCTGTCCGGTGGACAGCGCAAACGAGCGTTCCTGGCCCGGTGCATCGCCCAGGGCGCCTCGGTTCTGCTGCTCGACGAACCCTTCGCCGGTGTCGACAAGCGCACCGAAGCCACGATCAGCCGACTGCTGCGTGACCTCGCCTCCGGCGGCGCGACGATCCTGGTGTCCACGCACGACCTGCAGGCCCTGCCCGGGTTGGCCGACGAAGCCGTGCTGTTGATGCGTACGGTGCTGATGCACGCCGCGCCCGGTGAGGTGCTGCAGCCGCAGAATCTCGCCCGGGCGTTCGGGATCGACGTGTTGGGCGAAAGCCGGGAGAGCTGATGGGTGTCGTCGATTTCCTGGTCGAGCCGATGCAGTTGGACTTCATGGTGCGGGCCACGCTGATCACCCTCACCGCGTCGGTGGTGTGCGCCACGTTGTCGTGCTGGCTGGTCCTCATCGGCTGGTCCCTGATGGGTGACGCGGTCTCGCACTCGGTCCTGCCCGGGGTGGTGCTGGCCTACGTCGCCGGCGTCCCGTTCGCGGTGGGCGCGGTGATCTGCGGATTCCTGGCGGTGGCCCTCATCGGCGTGGTGCGCGACACCAGTCGGGTCAAGGAGGACGCCGCCATCGGGGTGGTGTTCACGACGTTCTTCGCTCTCGGGCTCACGCTGGTGTCGGTGACGCCGAGCCACGTCGACCTCAACCACATCATCTTCGGCAACCTGCTGGGGGCCTCGCGCTCGGATCTGATCCAGGTGGTGGTCATCGGCGCGGGGGTGCTGACCGTGCTGGTCGCCAAGCGCCGCGACTTCACCCTCTACGCCTTCGACCCCATTCACGCCCACGCCATCGGTCTGAACCCGCGACGGCTGGGTGCGGTGCTACTCGGCCTGCTGGCGCTGACGGCCGTGGTCGCGCTGCAGGCGGTGGGGGTGGTGCTCGTCGTCGCGCTGTTGATCACCCCGGGAGCGACCGCCTATCTGCTCACCGACCGATTCGCCAGGATGCTGCTCATCGCGCCCGGCCTCGCCGTACTGTGCGCGATGGTCGGTCTCTACGCCAGCTATTACCTCGACACGGCGTCCGGGCCGATGGTGGTCCTGGTCAACGGCATCGTGTTCACGCTGGTCTATCTGTTCAATCCCCGGCGCGGGGTCGTCACCGCGCGGCTGCGGAAGCCTGCCCCCGGCGCGCCCGGCGTGGACGCGTCGGCCGCCAGGTGAGCAGGATCCGGCGCGCCCCCTGAGTTCAGGGTGTCAAGAAACCGTCAAGGTCGCGTACGTGGTGCGCCCGGCCGGGAAACCTGAGATCAGGACCGCTCAGCAACGCCGGGCAAGGAGGATCCGATGGATCGGTACGGGCTACACAGCTGGTATGACTACGTCACCCTCGGGCTGCTCATCAGCTTCGTGATGTTCGCTCTCGGATTTGTGATCTGGCGCTGGCACGCCAACCGCTGAGCGGGTCGATGGCGGTGGTCAGCCGGCCGCGTGGCGCCGAAGGTGCTCCTGGTCCTGTCGAGCTCCGACAGTGTCGGCCTGCCGGCCGTTGTGCTGCTGAAGGCGTGTGAGCGACGCTTGCAGGCTGCGACGACCGCAGGCCACGCACAGGACGGAATCGGCAAGCTGCGGTCGACGGCGGCAACTGGTGCATCGGTTGTCGTGGGCCATGCTGCACCTCCTGGATATGTGAACGGGTGGCCGCGTTCGATCAAGCCTCCCCCAGAGTGATCTCGCCGCGCCAGTCACCGTGGCTGTGCCCTTCCTGTGCAAAGCCTGTGTCGACTCGCGCGGCAATTTCGGCTGGCCCGTCGGCGGTTGTCGGTCTCCCGGCCCCCAGCCGTTGCTCGAGGCGAGATCGACCCCAGGGCTCCCGCCACCACCGACCGAGCTGTACCGCGCAACCTTCACGTCGGTCTCGACGCGAGGGGCCCATCCCTTCGCTCAGAGAGGTCAGACGGGATTCCCGGGGACTCCGCTGCGGCTCCCGACGGCGCCGTTGCCGAAGCGTGACGAACACTTGACCGAATCGAAGGGGCTCAACGGCTTTCGGCAAACCCGAATTGACGCATACCATCAGACATTGACGATCTTGAAATTTCGGAAGGATGCGGAGACCCATGCGCGTGGCAGTTCGGAGTGTCCTCGTCATGGGCATCATGGCCGCGAGTGCGGTTGCGGGGCCGGCCAATACCAGTAGCGCAGCGAGTTGGTCACCCCAGCTCGATGTCGAATCACTACTACCCGCCGAGGGCGCGGTCGTGGGCGTCGCTCATCCCCTGGTGGTCACCTTCGACGGGCCGGTGGTCAACCGGCGGGCCACCGAACGCGCGTTGCAGGTGAAATCCGAACCGCCGATGACAGGCAGGTTCGAATGGGTGGAAAGCAATGTCGTGCAGTGGGTTCCCGACGAGTTCTGGCCGGCTCACAGCACGGTGGCCTTGTCGGTGAGCAACCTGCCCACACGAAACTTCGACACGGGACCGGCCGTCATCGGCGTCGCTGACCTGTCCAAGCACACGTTCACCGTGACCATCGACGGTAAGCCGCCGTCAGAACTTCCGGCGCCCCACCACCGGCCCAACTGGGGGCAGAACGGCGTCTTCCCCGCCTCCATGGGACGTCCGGAATACCCCACGCCCGTCGGGATTTACTCCGTTCTGGCCAAGGAGCGGGATGTGACGATGGATTCGAGCAGCGTCGGCATCCCCGTCAACTCCCCCGATGGCTATCTGCTCGACGTGGAGTACGCCGTGCGGTTCACTCATCGAGGCCTCTTCGTGCACTCGGCGCCGTGGGCGATCAATCAGATGGGTTACGAGAACACCAGCCACGGCTGCATCGGACTGAGTACCGAGGACGCCGAGTGGTACCTGAACACCGTCAACGTCGGCGACCCGATCATCATTCGGGAGAACGGCGTCGAGGTCCCCCGGACCGTATCAAGCTGAATCCCTTCGTGAATGGCGCATCCGCGGTGGCGGCTGCGCCTCGATAGGACGCCGCGAATCGGCCGACGCCTCGGAGCGCCCCGCTTGCGTCGGTGTGACCGGCACAAGCCCCGAGCCCGGCGGCGGCGCTCTCGTCGCTCGCGCCTGTGTGACCGGCGCGCTGCTAGAGGCCATCAGGATGGCTGGGCTCCGGACAACCGGTGCGGTGCGATGAACGGTGATGTGATGTCGGGTTGCGTTTCCCGGGTTCGGCATTGGTGTCGCGAGGTCCCGGTGCCAGTCAGGTACGCCGCATCCGGCCGCCGATGGCCCGCAACAGGGTTTGCGCCCAACACGTTCCGTCGCGCCACCATCATCGTTGTCACGGTGGGTCTTGGCGTCGTGCCCTAGATCCTGGTGTCGCCCAGGACCGGCCTCCGGCATGGCGTCGAACACTGGCCTACAACGCTCGAAAAGACTGGCGGCCCGCCCCTTTCGGGACGGGCCGCCAGCCGCGAGTGTCGTTTCGAATCAGGCTGCTGGGCCGGGTGCGATCGGTTGGCCGGGTGCCGGGGCTCCGCTCGGTGCCGGACCAGTCATATCTCCCTTGCCGGCAAGACCACCCATCGTGCTGGTCGGAAGACCGCCGACAGCGCCGGCAGCCGGAACCAGCGGGGCCACCGGCGGGATGACCGGAGGCGGCGCCACCGGCGGAACAACCGGCGGCACCACCGGAGGCGGCAGCAGCGGGGGCACCACTGGCGGCACCGGCGGCGGCAGCAGCGGGGGTACCACCGGTGGCGGGGCCACGGGCGGAATCACCGGAGGCGGCGCCACCGGCGGACCGGGCAGGATTGGCACACCGGACATTTCAGAGATCGGAGCGCATGCCGCAGCACCGGCTCCCGCCCCTCCCGCGCCTGCTCCTGCCGCCGCAGGCGCTTCACCCGCGGTGGTTTGCAGGCAGTCGTATCCGCCTGCCTGCGCCACGCCGGGGCTCAACGCCAGGGCGATGCCGCACAGCCCGGCACCGACGGCAGCCACTCTGATGCTGAGTCGATCAAAGACCGCCATCATCCACCAACTCCTTCATCTACACTCCACAGTCTTCTCGTTCCGGGTGATGCGGCAGCATGTCTGCCACACCCATTCATGACGATCCCCAGAACGACGCCGTCAATTTATCGACACACAGAGCGCTGGTGGAACACGCCGCACCACGCCGTTTCCGAATGGTGACGTTGGACATGGGTTGACACCAGTTCGTGTCTGAAATCGACTGCAAAAGAGACGATTTCGAGACTTTCGTGTTCGCGTGTCTCAGCCTGGAGCCAATCGGCTCACTTCGGCGTCTCGCAAGGCGAGATCCTTTGGGTGCCCGGGGGTCTACGGGCCGGCGAAGTCGCCGACGGCGGTCATCGTGTGACCGTCCCACGCCGTGGCGAAGCCACCGGAGGTGAACCCGCAGTTCAGGATGATCGCGCGGTGCCCGGGACTCTGCATCCAGAACGCGATGGCGCTTTCGGCTGTCGCAGCAGACCCCGTGGCCCAGTAGACGATCTCTCCGGTGGACCCGAGGGCGCCGTAACCCGACTCGGCCATGCGGGCCCGCGGTGAGGAGCCGTCGGTACCGATGTGGCTGTAGGCGCGGTTGTGCAGCATGTCGTCGGCGTGTCGCTGGGCGGCCGACGTCAACCGGGGGTCCTCGCCGATCGCCCCGCAGCTCTGACGCTGCTGGTTCACCCCGACGTATATGCCGGCCGCGCGGCCGTCGGCCTGCGCCCGGAAACCCGCAGTGGTGTCGAGCGCCGTCGTGAGGACAGTGCAGAGAGCGAGAACCCCGACGACCTTGGCTTTCGTCATGATGTTGCCTCTTGCCGTGCCTGCAGTTACCAGTGGTGTTGTCGTGACGCCATAGAAATTTGTTACACGACCGAGATCAAACCGTGCTGATATCGAAGAAATCTGTCGGCGGCGGTTGCGGCGAGTGCACCAACAGCGCGGGAGCGGGTGACGTGCCGGGGGACCACAATCCCGGGGGCCGTTCTCGACGATGGCGACTCGTGACGGACTGGTTCGTGGTCGGCGACGCCCATGTGAAGGACGAACAGAGTCGGGGCGACGTGGCAAAGTCACCCGCTTCGGGCGATGCAGGCCCCGGCCAGGTCTCCGCCGAGCCGCAGAACCAAGAAACCCGCTCCGACACAGGTCAGAGCGGGTTTTCAATGGTCGGGCTGACAGGATTTGAACCTGCGACCACTTGACCCCCAGTCAAGTGCGCTACCAAGCTGCGCCACAGCCCGCGGTGCCTCCGGGATCGCCGGTAGGCGGTCGAAAGCCTACCTCAGCCACCCGGCCAGATCCCAACCGCCTCATCGGCCACCGAATCGTCACACTTCGCAGCACCCCCCGCGCCTACCCTCGGATTGATGGCGCGTGACGACTCTCCCCTCTGGCTGTTCGCCGACCAGCTCGGGCCGGCCGTGTACGGCGGGGAGCACGCCCACCGGGAAGTTCTGCTCGTCGAGTCGAGTGCGGCCCTGCGCAAACGCCGCTACCACCGTCAGAAACTGCACCTCACGCTGTCGGCGCTGCGCCACGCCGAGCGCGACCTGGGTGACCGCGCCACCCTGCTGCACGCCGACACCTACACCGACGCACTGCGCCGGTTCAACAGGCCGGTCCTGGTGCACGAACCCACGTCGCACGCCGCCGAGCGATTCGTGTACCGACTCAAAGACGAGGGTTTGGTCGCCGATGTGTTGCCCAACCCGACGTTCGCGCTGTCGCGCAACGGCTTCGCCGAGTGGGCCGGCAACCGGCAACGCTTCCGGATGGAGGACTTCTACCGCGACCAGCGGCGCCGCTTCGGTGTGCTGATGGACGGCGACGACCCCGTCGGCAACCGGTGGAATTACGACGAAGAGAACCGTGAGTCGCCACCGAAGAATCAATCCACCCTCGACGTGCCGGCACCGTACCGCCCCCGGGAGGACGACATCGACGAGAAGGTCCGCGCCGACCTCGACGGCATGGACCTCGACACCGTCGGAGCCGACGGGCCGCGCTTGTTTGCCGTGACCCCCGCCGAAGCCAAACGAGCCCTGAGCCGGTTCATCGACCACCGCTTGGGCACCTTCGGCCGCTATGAGGACGCCATCATGGCCGACGACTGGGCGATGTCGCACTCCCTGCTGTCCGTCCCGCTGAACCTCGGCGTGCTGCATCCGCTCGACGCCGTCGAAGCCGCAGAGCGCGCGTACCGCACCAAGAAGGCCCCGCTGGCGGCCGTGGAGGGCTTCATCCGCCAGATCCTCGGCTGGCGGGAGTACATGTGGCACCTGTACTGGCACTTCGGCCCGGACTACACCACCAACAACAAGCTCAACGCCCGCAAGGGGCTGCCGACATGGTGGGCCGACGTGGACGCCGACGCCGTCACCGCCCGCTGCCTACATGAAGCGCTGGCCGGGGTCCGCGACCGCGGCTGGGTGCATCACATCCAGCGCCTCATGGTGCTCGGCAACCACGCCCTACAGCGCAGCTACCGGCCCGATCAACTGACCGAATGGTTCGCCACCGCGTTCGTCGACGGCTACCGCTGGGTGATGCCCACCAACGTCGTCGGGATGAGCCAGCACGCCGACGGGGGTCTGCTGGCCACCAAGCCCTATGCCTCCGGTGGCGCCTACATCAACAAGATGAGCGATCACTGCCGCGACTGCGCCTTCGACCCGAAGAAGCGCGTCGGCGACGACGCGTGCCCGTTCACCGCGGGCTACTGGGCGTTCACCCACCGCCACCGGGACCTGCTGGCCCGCAACAACCGCACCCGACGGGCGGTGTCGACGATGGAACGCCTCAACGATCTCGACGCGGTGCTCGAGCAGGAATCAGCGCGTGACCGATTCTGAGTCGGTGTCCCCCGCCGCCGTGGCGGCTTCTGCACCCGCCTGCGGGGCGTACCGGGGTGCCCGCGAGACCCGCCAGGCGTAGAACACCAGCGACGCCCACACCACGACGATGACGCCGTAGATCACCGACGACCACGGCCAGTCGATACCGAAGAAGTGCACCAACTTCTGGCTGTTGGTCAACACGATGACGCCGCCCACCGCGGTGCCGAGCAGCGCGGGGCTGACCCGGCTGACCAACCACGCCGCGAACGGTGCGGCGATCACGCCGCCCACCATCAAACCGACCACGACCGGCCAATTGGCCAGGAATTCCTCACGCAGCCCGATCAGGAAGCCCAGCGACGCCGACACCGACACGAGGAACTCCGACGCGCTGACCGAACCGATCACCGTCCGCGGCGCGGTCTTGCCTTGGGAGAGCAGCGTGCTGGTGGTGACCGGACCCCAACCGCCGCCACCGGAGGCGTCGATGAAGCCGCCGAACAATCCCAGCGGCGCAAGGAACTTCGCACTGTGACTGGTACCGCGGGTGCCGAAAGTCAGCGGGGTGCGCAGCGAAAACCGAAGCAGCACATAGGTGCCGATCGCGACGAGGATGGCGGCCATCAGCGGTGCGGCGTGTTCGGTGGCCAGCGACGACAGCACCGTCGCCCCGACGAACGCACCGATCGCACCGGGCGCCCCGAGCTTGAGCACCAGGGCCCAGTCGATGTTCTTGAACTTCCAGTGCGACAGACCGGAGGCGAACGTGGTGCCCACCTCGGCCAGGTGCACCGCGGCGCTGGCCTGGGCGGCGCCGACGCCGGAGAGCACCAGCAGCGTGGTGGCGGTGACGCCGAACGCCATGCCCAGAGCGCCGTCGACGAGTTGGGCGCCGGCACCGACAAGCGTGAAGATCAGAAGCGAACGCATGGCTTCTTTCAGGGGGTGGGGTCACCGTGCGGCGACCGCGATGGACGGATGGGTGCGCGTCAGGGACGCGGACAACACCACTCGTCGAAAGCCATGAGGCGGCGTGAAGGCCAGAACGGCTCCAGCGCGGACACGTCGGACGGCGCGGGCGCGAGCACGCGTTCCGTCATCGACATCTCCATCGTCCGGTCAACCAATTCCGAGCTTCGGTCAGACTACACGGTCAACAACCGATACAACCCAATCAATCCCACCACCACGATCACCGCCCGCAGCACGTTCGGTGACAGTCGACGTCCGTAATGCGCACCGAGGAAGCCGCCGATCAGCGAACCCGCCGCGATCAGCCCCGCGGCCACCCAGCTGATCCGGTCGAATGCCACCACCGTGTAGGCCACCGCGGCGACGACGTTGACCACCAGCGACAGCAGATTCTTCGCCGCATTCATCCGCTGCATGTCTTCGGGCAGCAGAGCGCCCATCGCGGCGATCAGCATGATGCCCTGGGCTGCGGTGAAGTAGCCGCCGTACACCCCGACGGCGAAGGTGGCCACCACCAGCGCCGCCATCCGCCGTCCCGAGATGTGGTCGACGGAGCGGCCGGTCTTCTCGGCGCGTTGACGTGCCCAGCTCTGGATCTTGGGCCCGATCACCACCAGCGCCAAGGCGATAACCAGCAGAACCGGGACCACGGTGACGAACACCTTTTCCGGCAGGTGTAGCAGCAGCCACGCCCCGCAGCCCGCCCCGATGAACGAGGCGGGGATCTGCCACGCCAGCCGCCGGCCCTGACCGCGCAGCTCCCGGCGGTACCCCCAGGTGCCCGACACCCCGCCGGCGACGAGGCCGACGGCGTTGGACATTGTCGCCGTCACCGGCGGCAACCCCAGCGCCACCAGCGTCGGGAAGGTGATCAGCGTTCCGGAGCCGACCAGCGCGTTGATCGCGCCGGCTCCCACACCCGCCAATGCAATGAGGATCATGTCGACGACGGGCACTCGGAGAACCCTATCGCCTGCCCACCGGCTCGAGTCTGCTGGGAGATCGCCGATCGGGCCCGACGCGCGATCTGGCCGCAGACTCGGCGTCAGAGCGGGCCGCTAGCGCTTCGCTCGCTTCTCGCGGACCCTGACATTGATCCGGATCGGGCTGCCCTCGAAGCCGAACGTCTCGCGCAGGCGCCGCTCCAGGAACCGGCGGTAACCGGCCTCCAGGAAACCTGTGGTGAACAGCACGAACGTCGGTGGCCGCGCGGCGGCCTGGGTGGCGAACAGGATCCGGGGCTGCTTGCCTCCGCGCACCGGTGGGGGCGTCGCCGCAACCACCTCTTTGAGGAACGAGTTCAACTGGCCCGTCGTGATGCGCTTGTCCCACGAGGCCAACGCCGTTTCCAGCGCCGGAACCAGCTTCTGCACCGCGCGCCCGGTCTTGGCCGAGATGTTGACCCGCGGCGCCCACGGCAGCTGTGCCAGATCCAGGTCGATCTCACGGTCCAACAGATAACGGCGGTCCTCGTCGACCAGATCCCACTTGTTGAACGCCAGCACCAACGCCCGCCCGGCTTCGATCACCATCGACAACACACGCTGGTCCTGTTCGGTCAGCGGCTGCGACGCGTCGATCAGCACGATGGCCACCTCGGCAGCGTCGATCGCTCCGTGGGTGCGCACCGAGGCATAGAACTCATGGCCGCTGGCCTGACCCACTTTGCGGCGCAGACCCGCCGTGTCGACGAACCGCCACAACTTGCCATCCATCTCGATCAACGAGTCGACGGGATCGACGGTGGTGCCGGCGGCGTCGTGGACCACCGACCGCTCGTCGCCGGACAGCCGGTTGAGCAGCGAGGACTTGCCGACGTTCGGTTTGCCCACCAGCGCCACACGGCGTGGCCCGCCACCACCGCCGACCATCTCGGAGACGGTGGGTAACGCATCGACGACGACGTCGAGCAGATCGGCGACGCCGCGACCATGGATGGCGCTGACCGCGTGCGGCTCCCCCAGCCCCAGCGACCACAGCTCGGCGGCGTCCGATTCACCGCGCTCGCTGTCGACCTTGTTGGCCGCCAGGAACACCGGCTTGCCCGAACGTTGCAGGATCTTGGCGGCAGCCTCGTCGGCAGAGGTGGCCCCGACCGTGGCGTCGACGACGAAGATGATCGCGTCGGCAGTGCGCATCGCGACCGAGGCCTGCTCGGCGACCAGTTGCTGCAGGCCTTTCGCGTCGGGCTCCCAGCCGCCGGTGTCCTGCACGACGAACCGCTGACCGGACCACAGCGCGTCGTAGGACACCCGGTCCCGGGTCACGCCCGGCACGTCCTGCACCACGGCCTCACGTCGGCCCAGAATGCGGTTGACCAGCGTCGATTTACCGACATTGGGGCGCCCGACCACCGCCACGACGGGCGGCGGCGCCGACGTTTCCTCGATCGCCTCGGCTACCTCTTCGGCGCCCAGTTCCCAGTCACGCTCGTCGACCCACGTGCCGTCGGATTCGGTCATCGCTCTGCTCTCTGTTCTTCGCGCACCCGCTTCTCGCCCATTTGTGCGGTGCGCTCCACGAGATCTGTCAAGAACGCGATCACCTCGGACTGCGTCATGTCGCTGGTGTCGACCACGGCGGCATCGTCGGCGGCGCGCAACGGCGACACCGGGCGCGTGGAATCAAGGTGGTCGCGGCGCTTCACATCGGCGAGCACCGCCTCGTAGTCGTCGGGCAGACCGTTGGCGACGTTCTGATCGTTGCGGCGACGCGCCCGCTCCTCGGCGGACGCGGTCAGAAAGATCTTCACATCGGCGTCGGGCAGCACCACGGTTCCGATGTCGCGGCCTTCGACCACGACGTCGTCGGCGCCGCCCGCCAACGTCCGCTGCAGTTCGACCAGTCGCGTCCGCACCGCGGGCACCGCAGAGACCGCTGACACCGCCTTCGTGACGGCGTCGCCCCGGATCTCGGTCGACACGTCCTCCCCTGCCAGAAAGGACCGATCCTCACCGGGGTCGTGACCGACGGAGAGCTCGACGTCGGCGACCGCGCCGGCGATCGCATCGGCATCGCCCAGATCCACGCCCCGGCGCAGCGCGGCCAGTGTGACGATGCGGTACATCGCTCCGGTGTCGAGATAACTGGCACCCAGGACGGACGCCAAACCCCTTGCCACCGTGGATTTTCCGGTGCCTGCCGGCCCGTCGATGGCGATCACCCGTGCCCGGCTCACAAGCCCACCGCCTTGTAGAGGTCGCCGATTTCCTTCTGCGTCAGTACCCGGATGCTGCCCGGGCGCTGGTCGCCGAGGGTGACCGCGCCGATGTCGGTGCGCACCAGTTCCTGGACCGGGAAACCGACTTCGGCCAGCAGTCGGCGCACGATGCGTTTGCGGCCTTCATGCAGCGTGACCCGCACCAGCGATTTGCCCGGCACCGCGTCGACGACGGCGAAGTCGTCCACGCGCACCGGTCCGTCGTCGAGTTCGATGCCGTCGCGCAGCTTTCGGCCCAGCCCCTTCGGCACCGCGCCCATGACGGTGGCCAGGTAGGTCTTGGGCACTTCGTAGGAGGGATGCATGAGGCGGTGAGCGAGCTCTCCGTCGTTGGTCAACAACAGCAGGCCCTCGGTGTCGGCGTCCAACCGGCCGACGTGAAACAGCTTGGCGTTGCCGCGAACTCGGTGCTCCACCAGATCGCCGACGCAGGGCCTGCCGCGATCGTCGGACATCGTGGAGTGCATCCCGCGCGGCTTGTTGATCGCCAGGTGCACCAGAGTGTCGTCGATCGAGATCCGGGCACCGTCGACCCTGATCACCGAGACCGCGGGATCGACGCGAGTGCCCAGTTCGGTGATGACCACCCCGTCGACCTCGACGCGGCCGTCGCGGATCATCTTCTCGGCCACCCGCCGGGAGGCGATTCCCGCCTGCGATAACACTTTCTGCAGGCGCACACCGGTCTCGTCGGACATCGTCATTCCTTGTCCACGTCGAACGACGCCTCGGACGGCACAGCGGGCGCTCCGTTGAGCTTCATGAATCGCGGTTCCTCGCTGAGTGTTTCGGACAGATCGTCAATCACATCCACATCGGGCAACAGCGGCGCGATGTCGGGCAGGTCGGCCAGCGAACTGAGCCCGAGACGCTCGAGAAACAGTTCGGTGGTGGTGAACGTCACCGCACCGGAGTCGACGTCGGTCCCCGCTTCGGTGATCAACCCGCGCGCCAGCAGCGTACGCATCACCGCGTCGACGTTGACCCCGCGCACCGCGCTGACCCGCGCCCGGGTCACCGGCTGCCGGTAGGCCACCACGGCCAAGGTCTCCAGAGCGGCCCGGGTCAGCTTCGAACGGGCCCCGTCGAGCAGGAGCTTCTCCACGTAGGGGGCGTACCTCGCGCGGGTGTACATGCGCCAGCCCCCGCCGGCCTCCCGCAGGTCGATACCGCTGTCCCGGTCCGCCAGCGCGCCGGCGAGAAGCTGCAGCCGCTCGGCGATCCGGGCCGGCGGCTGGTCGGTGGCGGTGGCCAACGCGTCCACCGTCACCGGTGTGTCGACGACCAGCAGAAGCGCTTCGAGCACCGCGTCCAGTTCGGCGTCGTCCAGCGGGGAGTCCGCTTCGGGAAAGTCGGACTCGAAGTCCGGTTCGCTCGCCGGTTCCGGGCGGTCGGACTGCAGTTCGGGTTCGCCCGCCGGTTCCACGGAGCCCGACTGCAGTTCGGTTTCGCCGGCCGGTTCTGCGGAGTCGGACTCCAGTTCGGGTGCGCTCGCCGGTTCCGGCGCGAAGTCGTCAGTCATCGTCTTTCTGTTCTGTGTCACTCGGCGTCGGCGGTGGCCAGCTGCTCGCTGTCGGGCCGCTCTCCGGTCCACGAAATCTGGAGCACACCAAGCGGTTCTGATTGGTCGAATGCTACCGCCCGGGCGCGGTACAGTTCGAGCAGCGCCAGGAACCTGCCGACGATCTCCATCGGCACCTGGCAGTCGGCGACCAGCTCGGAAAACGACGCCCACTGCCCCACTCCGCGGCCCTCGAGCTGACCCAACAGGTGCGCGGCCTGCTCAGGCACTGACACCGAGACCTGATGCAGGTGATCGGTGCCGACAGTGGGCACCGGACGGGGCGTGAACGCTGTCGCGGCGATCTCGGCGAATCGCCCGGCGTCGACGCCGAGCATCACCTCGGGCAGCAGATCGGAGAAGCGGTCCTCGAGCGACACCGCACGTGGATAACTGCGCAGCGCCGCGGCCTCCAGCTCGGCGAACATCTCGGCGACATGCTTGAACGCCCGGTACTGCAGAAGCCGGGCGAACAGCAGGTCACGGACCTCCAGCAGCGCCAGGTCGTCTTCGTCGTGGACTTCCCCGGCAGGCAGCAGACGCGCCGCCTTCAAGTCGAGCAGGGTCGCGGCCACCACCAAAAAGGACGTCGTCTCGTCTAGACCCAGCTGAGCGCCGATCATCTTGGTGTAGCCGATGAACTCGTCGGTGACCTGGTGCAACGCGACCTCGGTGACGTCGAGTCGGTGCGCGAAGATCAGCTGCAACAGCAGGTCGAACGGCCCCTCGAAATTGGCCAGCCGGACCTGGAAGCCGGTGGGGGTCGCTTCGTTGTCCGGTGTTGTCTCGCTCACGCGCCGAACCGGTGGATGACCTCACGCGCCAGCGCCCGGTAGGCCTCGGCTCCCGCGGACTTGGGCGCCCAGGTGGTGATCGGCTCGCCGGCCACGCTGGTCTCCGGGAAACGCACGGTGCGGGTGATGACAGTGTCGAACACCAGGTCGCCGAATCGCTCGACGACGCGCGCCATCACCTCCCGCGAGTTCACGGTGCGTGGGTCATAGCGGGTGATCAAGATGCCGCTGATCGACAGCTTGGGATTGAGGCGGTCGTGCACCTTGTCGACGGTGTCGGTGAGCAGTGCCAGCCCGCGCAGCGAGAAGTACTCGCATTCGGTCGGGATGACCACACCGTCGGCGCAGGCCAGCCCGTTGACGGTCAGCAGGCCCAGCGACGGCTGGCAGTCGATCAGCACGTAGTCGTAGCGATCGAGTACCGGATACAGCGCGCGGGCCAGTGACTGTTCGCGACCGACCTCGTTGACCAGCTGGATCTCGGCGGCCGACAGGTCGATGTTGCTGGGCACCAGGTCCAGTCCCGGCACCCGGGTGGTCAGCAGCACGTCGTCGATGGACACCCGCGGCTCCACCAGGAGGTTGTGCACGGTGTTGTCGAGTTCGTAGTGCGGCACCCCCAGCCCGGCGGACAGCGCTCCCTGGGGGTCGAGGTCCACCAGCAGCACCCGGCGGCCGTACTCGGCCAGGCTGGCGCCCAGATTGATGGTGGAGGTGGTCTTCCCGACCCCGCCCTTCTGATTGCACATCGCGATGACCTTGGCGGGTCCGTGCGTCGTGCGCGGTGGCGGTTCGGGAATCTGCCGCGGGATCCGGCCGGTCAACCCGATGACCGGTTCGGGCGCTTCGCCGCCGGTGGGGTCGGTCATGCCGGACCGTCGCTGGTCAGGCAACCCACAGGCATCGCGGACATCCGGGCAAGTTTAACGGTGCGCGTCGCGCCGGTGAGGCAGACCCGCAGGCGAGATCTCGATGGATGCGCCACCGAGCGTGAACCCTGTGCGAAAAAGCGGCCCGCAGATCGCACAGAGCTCACACTCGGCGAACGGATCGCACAGAGCTCACACTCGGCCAACGATGCCCACGCTCAGACTCGGCGAACGATGCCCACGCTCACACCCGGCGAACGATGCCCGCGCGCTTACGCGACCGCTGCCCACCCGCCTACGCTGGCAGCGTGGGTGTGAGGAAGAAACTGCAGTCGTGGGGGCGGCTGATGCTCGGTATGCCCTCGTTCCTGAAAACCGGGCAGATCGGCGACGGACGCGAGGCCGCCTGCGCCGCCCATGTCGAGAACGCGGTGCCGCCCGGCGACATCGACGCAGCCCTGGCGGCCATCGACACGTTCGCCCGCGACCAGGCCATGCTGGTCAACATCGGTGACGAGAAAGGCGAGCTGCTCGACGCGGCGGTCCACCGGGCGAAGCCGGCGATTGTCCTCGAACTCGGCACGTATTGCGGCTACAGCGCGTTGCGGATCGCGCGTGCAGCTCCCGCGGCTCGGGTGTATTCGGTGGAGTTCTCCCCCGCCAACGCTGAGGTCGCCCGGCGGATCTGGACTCATGCGGGTGTCGCCGACCGGATCACCTGCGTGGTGGGCACGATCGGGGACGGCGGCCGCACTCTCGACGCGTTGTCCCGCGACCACGGGTTCGGCGACGGCGCCGTGGACCTGCTGTTCATCGACCACGACAAGAACGCGTACCTGTCGGACCTGCGCAGCATCATCGCTCGGGGCTGGCTGCACCCCGGTTCGATCGTCGTCGCCGACAACGTGAGGGTTCCCGGGGCCCCGGGCTACCGGCGATTCCTGCGGGAGCAGGAGGGCCGGTCCTGGCGCACTGTCGAGCACAAGACCCACGTCGAGTATCAATCGCTGCTGCCCGACCTGGTGCTGGAGTCGGAGTACCTCGGCGGCTAGCGACTGCTGTCGAACTAGCTGGCTGTAGGTCGAGTCAAGTGAGGTGGAGGCCGTAGTGGGTCGCCACCCCTGGGCGGGGTGTCAATGCGCGCGGTCGGTGGTGGTGCTGGGTCGGGCGGGTGCCTGGCGCCCACGCTGACGTATGCAACCTCGGTGGGTTATCTGGCGTCGTTCGGGCTGCCGTGGAGGCGAAGGGCCGGGTGCCAAGCTAGTTACGGCGTAACTCGGTAAGGGTCCGCCATAGCGCGTACGGCATCTGATCCGGCCCTTCGTCCCATCCGTTTAGCGTGGCACTACCGACGGGAGTTGTGAAGGGGGTCTATCGAGTCCTTTCAGGTGTGTGTTGGGAGTTCAGGCCCAGCGGGTCGACTCGTAAGTGGCGCGATCGCGCACGAGTGCATAAGCGATGCGGTTGGCGCGATGGGCCAGCGCGCAGGCGATGATGCCGCCGTGTTTGCCGCGTTGCTTGAGTGCGTGGGCGTAGGCCTTGGCCGCCGGCTCGGCGTGCCACATTCCGATGCCGAGGTCGATCAGGGCGCGGCGTAACGCCACGCTGCCTTCACGGCTGATGGCGCCGTCGCGGCGTTTGTGGGCCGATTCGTACTGCATTGGAGACAGCCCAGCCGCACGATAGATTTGCCGCGGTCCTGGCCACCGTTGCGGATCGCCAAGGGCAGCAGCGTAATTCGACACCCTCACCACACCCCAGCCCGGCACCGTGGTCAAGGTCTCGTACGGGCTGCGCGGCAGCAATAACGCCAACGCGGTCTCAGCGCCCTGGATCTGATCGTCCAGATCGGCCAGCAACGCCAGGTCGTTGGCCAGTATCCGACGGGCGATCACGGCGTCGCGAGTCGGCAGTGCATCGCGCGCGGCGGCGACCAGACGCTCGGCGACCGGGCGGCGCAGCTGCAGGTCGCGGGTCGCGGCGAACCGGATCAACCGGCTGACTCCAAGCCCTGCCAGCCGGGCCGGGTCGGTGAACTCAGCGGCGACCAGTCGGCCGATCCTGGTACCCAGCACGTCGGGCAGCGCCAGGGTCAGTCCAGGAAACGTTCGGTCCAGCTGCCCGAGCAGTTGATTCTTCGTCGCGGTACGCGTGGCGACCCGCCGACTCCGATGGGAGGCCCACGCGCTCATCTCACTGACCACAACATCACAGTCGGTGACCGGGCGACCGTGCCCGGCCAGCACCAGCTCGGTGATCGCCTCCAAATCGATCACGTCGGTCTTGACCCGGCGCCGGCCCTGCACGCGACGCTGCTCGGCGACATGAGCAGGGTTGAGTTCCAACACCTCCCATCCATCCGGCCATCGATAGTCGAGCACTGGGCGGTGATAGTGACCAGCAGCCTCAACGCCGACCTTGACCCGTCCGGTCGGCGGCACCACAGCCTTCGCCCACTCCACCGCGGCGGTCAGGCCCGACCCGGTCATCACGAATTCCGACGGACCAACCAGCCGATGGCGAGCCGCGTCCGTCACCGAAAATAGTGCTGAAGTCTTGCCGACATCGACGGCAACGACGATCGTGGACGACGTGACTGGAGCAATCTGCACAGACACAACAACACCTCCGGGGCGTGTCAGGAGGTCCACGTGCGCCAACACACGGACCCCAACAGGAATCAGTTACAGATCCCTTCCTGACACCTCCGGAGGCATTTGAGAAGGACCAACTCGACCTATATCAGCGAGCCCGAGGGTGGGCGCCGGCCCACACCTCCCGCATCGCGTTGACCGTCACCATCGTGTAGATCTGCGTCGTCGTCACCGACGCGTGGCCCAGCAGCTCCTGCACGACGCGCACGTCGGCCCCGCCGTCGAGCAGGTGGGTGGCGAACGAGTGCCGCAGCACGTGGGGCGACACCGTGGCGGTGATGCCGGCGCGCTCGGCGGCATCCTGCAGCACCTGCCACGCACTCTGCCGGGACAGCCGCCCGCCGCGGGCGTTGAGGAAGATCGCGGGGGTGCCCCGGCCACGTCGCACCAAGTCGGGGCGACCGCGCACCAGATAGGCGTCCAGCGCCGCCACGGCGGGGCGCCCGATCGGGATCAACCGCTGCTTGCCGCCCTTGCCCGCCAGCAGCACCGACCGCGCCGAGGTGTCCACATCGTCGAGATCCAGGCCGACCGCCTCGGAGATACGGGCGCCGGTCGAATACAGCAGCTCCAGCAGCGCCCGGTTGCGCAACGTCAGCGGCCCGTCGGCGTCGCTGTCCCCGCCCGCGGCCTCGAGCAGCGCCAGCACCTCGTCCAGCGTCAGGCTCTTGGGCAGGCGCCGGCTCGGTGTCGGAGGCTTGACCTCGCGGGCGACGTCGATCGTGGCGATACCCTCGGCCGCAGCGAAGCGGTGCAGGCCGCGCACGGCGATGACGGCCCGGGCGGCGGACACCGCGGACAGGGGCACCACTCCGTTGTCGGGGTCGCCGCGCCGCAACGCGACGAGGAAGTCGCTGACGTCGGCTTCGGTGACGGCAGCCAGGTCGCCGATGCCACGGCCGCTGAGGTGCTCGCGGTAGCGGCGCAGATCGCGCCGGTACGAGCTCAACGTGTTGGCCGCCACGCCCCGCTCGATCGCGAGGTGGTCGAGATAGCCCTGGAACTGGTCCTCGAGCGCCGCACCCACCGTCAGCGAGGCGTCGCTCACCGATGCCCCATCCGGGTCGAGAACGCCGTCGGCCGGTCGGTCCACGGGGCGTCCACCGGGCGCAGCGACGTCACGTCGGGCATCACCTGTGCGGCCAGGATGCCGGCCACCGAGATGGCGTTGACGATCTCGCCGGAGAACACCATCTGCACCGCTTCCGACAGCGGGACCCTGCGCACGACGAGGTCGGCTTCCTCGTCGTGGGCCTGCGGCCGGTCGACCTCGCTCAGGCCGGTGGCCAGGAAGACCCGAACACTCTCGTCGCAGAACCCCGGTGCGGAGTCGAGGTCGACGAGGGTGTGCCACTGCTCGGCGGCCAGGCCGACCTCCTCAGCCAGCTCGCGTGCCGCGGTCTGATGTGGCGGCTCGCCGCTGAAGTCGAGCAGCCCCGCGGGCAACTCCCACAACCTGCGGCCGAACGGGTGGCGGTACTGATGGATCAGCACGACGCTGCCGTCGTCGTCGAGGGCGAGGACGGCGACCGCGCCGAAGTGCTCGACGACCTCCCGGCGGGCGGTGCCGCCGCCGGGCATCCGGACCTCGTCGGCGCGCAACGCGAAGATCTTGCCCACGTACAGGGTTTCCGATGCGGCCGTGGAGAACTCGTGGGCGCCGGGCTCGCGAGCCGAGCCCGGCGGGTTCTCCTCAGCCACGGGTCGGCGCGTCCTCGAGAGCGTGCTCGGCGCCGTTGGAGCCGTGGGCGGGCATCTCCGGCATCTCCACAGGCAGACGTTCTTCGTTCTTGTAGTCCACCGCCGCGCCGATGAACGCGACGAACAGCGGGTGCGGGCGGGTGGGCCGGCTCTTGAGCTCCGGGTGGGCCTGGGTGCCCACCAGGAACGGGTTCACCTCCGGCGGGTATTCGACGAACTCGACGAGGTGACCGTCGGGCGACGTGCCGGAGAAGCGCAGCCCGCTCTCGGCGATCTTCTCGCGGTAGAGGTTGTTGACCTCATAGCGGTGACGGTGCCGTTCGGACACTTCGGTCGCGTCGTAGGCCTTGGCGACCACCGAGCCCTCGTCCAGCATGGCCGGGTAGGCACCCAGGCGCATGGTGCCACCCAGGTCGGCTTCACCGGCCACGGCGTCGCGCTGGTCGGCCATCGTCGAGATCACCGGGTCCGGCGTGGCGGGGTCGAACTCCGCCGAGTTGGCTTCGGTCAGACCCACCGAGCGGGCGGCTTCGATCACGATGCACTGCAGCCCCAGGCACAGGCCGAGGACGGGCAGCTTGCGCCGGCGGGCGTACCGGATCGCGCCGATCTTGCCCTCGATGCCGCGAATGCCGAAACCGCCGGGAATCAGTACCCCGTCGACGTCGGCCAGTGCCGCCGCCGCCCCGGCGTCGGTCTCGCAGTCATCAGAGGCCACCCAGCGCATCTCCACCCGCGCGTGGTGGGCGAACCCGCCGGCGCGCAGCGCCTCGGCCACCGACAGGTAGGCGTCGGACAGGTCGATGTACTTGCCGACCAGAGCCACCCGCACCGTTTCGCGAGGCTCGTGCACTCGGCGCAGCAGGTCGTTCCACTGCGTCCAGTCGACGTCGCGGAACGGCAGGTTGAGCCGTCGCACCACGTAGGCGTCGAGCTCTTCTCGGTGCAGTACCTTGGGGATGTCGTAGATCGACGGCGCGTCCGGGGTGGAGATACATCCGTCCACATCGACGTCGCACATCAGTGCGATCTTGTTCTTCAGCGGTTCGGGGACGTCACGGTCACAGCGCAGGATCAACGCATCCGGAGTGATACCGATGCTGCGCAGCGCGGCCACCGAATGCTGCGTCGGCTTGGTCTTCAGCTCGCCGGACGGCGCCATGTAGGGCACCAGCGAGCAGTGCAGGAAAAAGCAGTTCTCCCGCCCCACCTCGTGGCGCACCTGGCGGGCCGCCTCCAGGAACGGCAGCGACTCGATGTCACCGACGGTGCCACCGATCTCGGTGATCACCACGTCCGGGCGGTTGCCGTCGCTGTCGGCCTCGGCCATGGCCAGCACGCGTTCCTTGATCGCGTCGGTGATGTGCGGGATGACCTGCACGGTGTCGCCGAGGTACTCGCCGCGGCGCTCCTTGGCGATGACCGACGAATACACCTGCCCGGTGGTCACATTGGCCGAGCCCGACAGGTTGCGGTCCAGAAAACGCTCGTAGTGACCGACATCGAGGTCGGTTTCGGCGCCGTCCTCGGTGACGAACACCTCACCGTGCTGGAACGGGTTCATGGTGCCGGGGTCGACGTTGAGGTAGGGATCGAGCTTCTGCATCGTCACCTGCAGGCCGCGCGCGGTGAGCAGCTGACCGAGGCTGGAAGCGGTCAGACCCTTGCCCAGCGAGGAGACCACGCCACCGGTGACGAAGAGATGCTTTGTCGCGGTTTGCGGGTGCTTGCGTAGCGCGGGCAAGTGCGACCTCCGTGACGACGGGCAGGGCTTACTGGGGTTGGGCTTCCGTCGAGATCAAGCCCGGTTGGGGCCTGCCGACCCACGGAACCCCACCCTAACACCGACCGCGACACCGCGTTGTTGACACGCGGGCGAGCACGCTCAGCGGGGCACCGTGACGGCTTCGGCGCCCGGGCCGATGCCGAACTGGCCCGGTTCGCGACCATTGATCAGAGCGCTCAGGGCGAGCACGGAGGTGATGCGGCCCGCGCTGCTGCCGACGTCGTCGACGGTGCTGACGGTGCTGGTCAGAGCCTCATCCGAGCGGGTCACCGCGATGGCGGAGGTGCCCGAGGCCGAACCGTCCCGGCCGGCCAGCACGGTGCCGGACCCATGTTGGGCCAGGCCGCCGGAGAATCGGGCCACGGTGGCACCCTGATTGCCCGCGTCCTCCCCGAGGGCGCCGCCGGTGACGACCAACGCGGTGTCGGCCGCGCCGACCCGCTCGGGGCCGTAGCTGATGAAGCCGGTGTCGCGCAGCGCGGCGAGCACGGTGTCCCGTTGGGTGTCATCGACCGGCGGGGCGTCAGGACCCGCGGTCAGCAGGGCGATGCCCAGCAGATCCCCGGCTTGGGAGCCCTGGTCGACCGTCGCGGAGTTCAGTTGCGCGCCGGCCGGCACGATCGGCGAATTGACCACCGACAGCAGCTTCTCCGCGGAGTTGGCGTCGACGAACTCCTGGGTCAGTCCGATCGTGCCCGTCACCCGGCCGCCGGCGTCGGTGACCAGACGTGACACCGCGTCGACGTCGTCGTCTGCGGCGTCGGGGGTGCGGAAGACCACCACCGATTTGTCCGCCAGCGCACCACTGACGATGCGCGGAGCCATCTGTGCATCGAAATCGTTGGCTGCGCTGAGCTTTTCGGTGAGCGCGTTGCGCTCGTCGGTGAGCGTGTCGATCTGGTTCTGCATCTCGTTCTTGTCGTCGCGCAGTCCCGAGAGCACGGTGTTCGACAGCAGCCCCGACCCCAGCGCGACCCCGATGGCCAGCGCCAGGAACACCGCGGCCAGGGAGATGGCATGCGAACGCAACGAGATCACGGTGGACTCCTAGGCGACCAGGCTCTGCACCCAGAGGGTGAGGCGGTTCCAGTACTCGGCGACCCACTCCAGCACCGCGGCGTCGGCGCGGGAGACCCACAGCGCGGCGATCACGGCCACCAGCATCGCCAGCACCAGCAGAGCGATCGCGCCGCCCGACACCCGGCTGCGATACAGCGTGGCAACGGCTTTGGCGTCGACCAGTTTCTCGCCGACCTTGAGCCGGGTCAGGAAGGTCGACGGGTTGCTCTGCTGGCGGGTGCGGTCGAAGAACTCCTCGATCGAGGCGGTGTGTCCGACTGTGACGATCAGCGCGGCGCCGTGGTGATCGCACAGCAACAGGGCGAGGTCGGCAGCGGAACCGGCCGCCGGGAACGTCATCGCGCCCACTCCGAGGTCCTGGATGCGTTCCAGGCCGGCGGCGTGGCCGTCGGCGTCGGCGGGCAGGATCACCTGGGCGCCGCAGCGCAGCACCTCGGCGCTGATGGTGTCGGGATCACCCACGATCAGCGCGGGTCGGTAACCGGCTTTGCGGAGCGTGTCGGCACCGCCGCCGACGCCGACCAGCACCGGCTGGTACTCCTTGATGAACGGCTTGAGCGCTTTGAGATCGGCAGCGGCACAGGGCTCCTCGGCTACCACCACGACGTGCCGGTGGGTCAGGTCGACGTCGATATCGGGAATGCCGATGCCGTCGATCAGCAGCGGGCTCTCGCTGCGGATGAACTCGATGGTGTTGCCCGCGAAAGCTTCCAGGTGGGCGACCAGGCCTCCCTTGGCTTCCTGCATCAGCTCGTGGATGTCAGCGTCGGTGCGTTCGGTGCCCAGGATCAGGCGGCGGTCGCCGGAATACAGCCCGCCTTCGTTGATCCGGATGCGGGCGCCGTCTTTGATCTTCTTGAAGACGTCGTCGCCGGTCTCGTCGACCAGGGTGATGCCGTTGGCGACCAGGACCTCGGGGCCGAGGTTGGGGTAGCGGCCGGTGATCGAGGACGACGCGTTGACCACGGCGGCCACGTTCGCCTCGACGAGCGCGTCGGCGGTGACGCGATCGAGGTCCTGCGCGTCCATCACGGCGATGTCACCGGGGCTGAGGCGGCGCAACAGTTTGTCGATGTCGCGGTCAACGCGGGCGGTGCCCGTGATACCCGGGCGTGAGCTGGCATTACGGGACAGCAACGCTGACATCTTCATGCGGCGATTCTGGCCAGTGACAGCCGGGATGCGTCGGAGGCGCGCCGTAACAGCAGCCTCAGAAGTTTATTCTTTTCACACCAGTCACACGGTCAGGCGGGTTGCTCCCGGTCCGCACGTGCCGCGTCGAGCAGGTCCCGCGCATGTGCGCGGCCGCTGTCGGACTCCCCGAGTCCGGCCAGCATGCGGGCCAGCTCGGCGACGCGGTCCTCGTCGTCGAGGCGTCTCACACCGCTGGACTTTGCGCGGCCGCCGCGACTGCCACCTGTGCCGTCGAGACCGGCATCCACCACCAGATGGATGTCGGCGTAGGCGGCGACCTGCGGAAGATGCGTCACCACGATGACCTGATGAGTGCGCGCCAGCCGCGCCAACCGGCGACCGATCTGCACGGCGGCACGCCCTCCCACCCCGGCGTCGACCTCGTCGAACACCATGGTCGTGCCCTCGGTGGACGCCGCCAGCACCACTTCCAGCGCCAACATCACCCGCGACAGTTCGCCGCCCGAGGCGCTCTTGTTCAGCGGCAGCAGGTCCGAGCCCCGGTGGGCGGCGAAGCCGAAGTCCACCGCGTCCACCCCGTCGCGTCCGGCGTGCACCGACTCCCCCGACGCCAGCGCCAGCGGGGCGCTGTCATCAGCGCGGGCGAGCAGCGGTGTGACCGCGATGCTGAACTGCGCGCCGGCCATCGCCAACCCGGCCAGCTCTTCGGTCACCGCTTTGGCCAGTCCTTTCGCGGCCTTGACCCGCACCTTGGTCAGGCTCTGCGCCGCTGTGGCCACCTCGCTCTGCAAGGCGTCGACGCGGCGGGCCAGCTCGGCCAGGGCGTCTTCGGACACATCGAGCTGGGCAAGCCGATCACGGGACTCCTGCGCCCAGGCGAGCACGCCGTCGATGTCGGCGGCGTACTTCTTGGTCAACGTGCGCAGTTCAGCCTGGCGGGCCAGCTTGGTCTCCAACGCGCTCGCATCCGAGGGCAGTTCACTCAGGTAGCGCCCCAGTTCCGCGGAGACGTCGACCAGGACCGTCAACGCCGCATTGAGTTGCTCGGCGAACCCTTTGAGCTCGGCATCGTTGCTCGTCTCCAGCGCCGAGCGGGCCTGCCCGACCGCGCCGGCAGCCGAGAAGCTCTCCACCGCATCGTCACCGTCGCCGGCCAACGCGGCCCGCGCGGTCTGCACCGCGTCGCGCACCGCGTCCAGTTCGGAGAGCCGGCGAATGTCGGCGACCAGCGCGTCGTCCTCTCCCGGTTGGGGGGCCACCGCGTCGATCTCGTCGAGCGCGAAGTGCAGACGGTCGGCCTCCTGGGCCAGTTCCCGAGCACGCCGGCGCCGGTCCTCGAGGTCGCGGCGCGCGGCCAGCCAGTCGTCGCGCAGTCGGCGGTACCGAGCCAGCTGCGTGGTCACATCGGCGAAACGGTCCAGCGCGGCGCGTTGCTGGTCGGGCCGCATCAACCGCAGCTGGTCATTCTGTCCGTGCAGGGTCAGCAGCTCGTTGGTGAATCCGCTCAACGACTTCGCCGGGACGCTGCGGCCTCCGAGGTAGGCGCGGGAGGGCCCGTCCCGGTTGACCGATCTCGCGGCGATGACGCTGCCGTCGTCGTCGCGGTCGGCGCCCGAGGAGTCGAGGATCTCTTCCACCCGCGCGGTCACCCCCGCACCGAGTTCGGCTGTGGTGAAACGGCCTTCGACGACGGCACGGTCTGATCCCGACCGGACCTTCGTCGCGTCGGCGCGGGATCCGCCGAGCAGGTGCAGCCCGGTGACGACCATGGTCTTGCCTGCGCCGGTCTCACCGGTGAGCACGGTCAGCCCACCGTCGAATTCGGCGGTCGCGGCGCTGATGGCGCCCAGCGACTCGATGCGGATCTCGGATAGCACTACTGCCCGCGCCACCCCGTGACCGGCAACCGGAACTTGCGCACCAGGCGATCGGTGAACGGCGCGCTGTCCAGGCGGATCCACTTCAACGGTGTGGCGCACCGGGTCACTTCCAGCCGTCCGCCGGCGGGAACCACCATCTCGCGGCGGCCGTCGCAGAACACCAATGCCGCGTGGCCACCGGCCTCGATCTCGATCGCGATGGTCGCATCCGGGCTGGTCACCATCGGGCGTGCGAACAACGCGTGGGCGTTGTTGGGCACCACGAGAATCGCCTCCAGGTCGGGCCAGAGCACCGGACCACCCGCCGAGAACGCATAGGCCGTCGACCCTGTCGGCGTCGACACCAGCACGCCGTCGCAGCCGAACGTCGACACGGGTCGGCCGTCGACCTCCACGACGACGCCGAGCACCCCCAGACGCGGGCCCTTCTCCAGGCTGGCCTCGTTGAGCGCCCAGCCGTGGTCGAGCACCTCCCCGCCGGCACGTACGACGATGTCCAAGGTCATGCGCTCTTCGATGCGGTAGTCACGGTTGATGACGTGATCCAGAACCGTGTCGATCGCCTCGGCCTCGGCTTCGGCCAGGAACCCGATCCGGCCCAGATTCACGCCCAGGACGGGGATTTCCACGTTGCGGGCGAGTTCAGCGGCACGCAGGAACGTGCCGTCGCCGCCGAGTACCAGCACCAGCTCGCACCCTTCGGCAGCTCGCTCTTCGGCGTCGACGACCTCGATGTCGATGCCGAGCGCACGCATGTCGTCGGGGGCCAGATGCACCGGGCCGCGGTCGACCGCCTCGGCCGAGAGCACCCGCAGAGATATCCCGTTGTCGCCCAGCACCTTTTCGACGCGGCGGGCCACCTCGGTGGCATCCTCGCGGCCGGTGTGCACGACCAGCAGAATGGTGCGGGGTGTGTCGGGTCCGGTCACTGCGGCCCCTCGTCGACGGCGCGGCGCACCGCAGCCTCCACGTCATCGTCGTGCTGCTCGGCGTCCCTGCGCAACCGCAGGAAGTACTCCACGTTGCCGGCAGGCCCCGGCAGCGGGCTGGCCGCCACGGCCACGGCGGACCAGCCCAGTTCAGCGGCGCGCCGGGCCACCGAGACTACGGCGTCGACGCGCAGCGCCGGGTCGGAGACGACGCCACCGGGCCCGACACGGTCCCTGCCGACCTCGAACTGAGGTTTCACCATGGGAACGATATCGGCCGACGGATCGGCGCACGCGGTCAGTGCGGGGAGCACGGTGGCCAGCGAGATGAAGGACAGGTCCGCGACGACGAGATCGACCGGGCCGCCGATGGCCGAGGCGGCCAGTTCACGGACGTTGGTGCGTTCCATGACGGTCACCCTCGGGTCGGTGCGCAGCGCCCAGGCCAGCTGGCCGTAACCGACGTCGACGGCGACGACCTCGCGGGCGCCCCGATCCAGCAACACCTCGGTGAAACCGCCGGTGGAGGCTCCGGCATCCAGACAGCGGCGCCCCCCTACCTCGATCGAGAAGGACTCCAAGGCGCCGATCAACTTGTGCGCACCCCGGGACACCCAGCTGCGCTCGTCGGAACCTTCGACCGTCAGATTCGCACTGAGCGGGATCGCCGTCGCCGCCTTGGCGGCGCGCATCCCATCGATGCTGACCCGGCCGGCACCGATCAGTTCGGCGGCCTGCTGACGCGACCGGGCCAGTCCGCGTCGCACCAGTTCGGCGTCCACCCGAGCGCGCCGCGTCACGCGGATCAGCCCTTCTCGACCGATTCCAGCGCGCGCACCAGCAGGTCGTGCGCCTGTTCCAGGCGCACGGCGAGGGAATCCAGCTCGGCGGCCGGATCGGAGGCAGCCGGGTCAGTCGACTCACCCAGCAGTTCGGCGACCTGGGCGCGGATCTGGTCGGGATCGTTGGTCATCTCAGGGTTCACGCTAGTCGATCGTGGGCGGGGCCAGCGACCACCGCTGCACGGCCTGTCGGGCGGTTTCGTCGGCGCCGGAGATCGAAGCGCGGCGATCGCCCCGGTCGTCCTCGGCCGCCCACACCGCGGCGGCGACGGCACGCACCACCGACAGGCTGTCCCCGGGGTCCTCCCCGGTGGCATGAACCGTGACCGTCGAGCCGTCGAGCTCGACCCGCCACGCGGGGTGCGCCGACACCCGCAACGTATCGGCGTCGGTGGGCAGCGCGCGCAGATCTTCGCCGAGGTAGTCGGGCCGCTCGTGCGGAACAGCCCAGATCACGTCGGCGGCGGTGTTGACTCCACACAGCACCATGAGGCTGGGGAGCTCTGCGGCATTGGCGCCGGCGATGTCGGTGTCGAGGCGGTCACCGATCACCAACGGCGACTGGAAGTTCCCGCGGGCCAACGCATCTGCCATCAGCACCGGCGACGGTTTGCCGGCCACCTGGGGTTCTGCGTCGGTGGCGGTGCGCAGCGCGGCGACCATCGATCCGTTGCCGGGCAGCAGCCCCCGCTCCGAGGGCAGGGTCTTGTCGACATTGGCGGCCACCCACAACGCCCCCGCTCGGATGGCCAGTGCCGCCTCGGCCAGCTGGGCCCAACCGGTCTCCGTCGAGTGACCCTGCACCACCGCAACGGGTTCGTCGGCGAACTGACGCACGGGGGTCAGTCCGACGCCGCTGACCTCGCCGGCCAGCGCGTCGGTGCCGACGACCAGAACCCGGTCGTTCGGAGCCAGCTGATCGGCGAGCAGCCTGGCCGCGCTCTGGGCGCTGGTCACGACATCTTCTGAGCGGGCGGTGAACCCCAGCTCGTTGAGATGCTCGGCTACCTGGGCCGCGTCCCGTGAGGCGTTGTTCGTGACGAACAGGATCCGAGAGTCCAGACCGGCCAGCGTTTCCACTGCCCCCGGGGTCGGCTGATGGCCGCGAAACGCGGTGCCGTCGAGGTCGAGCAGCAGGCAATCATGCTGCTGGGCAAGGATGCTCACTCAGGACAGCTCCGTGATGCGCTCTTCGGCATCCGTGGCGCCCTCGAGGTCGGCAGCCGCCGCGTGCAGGAACCACTGAAGCGCCTCCTCGGACCTGCCCAGAGTCAGGAGCGTGTCGGCGTAGGCGTAGAACAGCCGAGCCGCCGTCTGACCGCTGCGCGACGGATCGAGTTGCGGCGTGGACAACACCGCCAGCGCCTGCTCGTGCTGGCCCAGATCCGAACGGGCACCGGCCACGACGATGCGTAGCTCGTCGGCGTCGTCACCGGTGAGCTGGGCGGCGTCGTCGCTGCGGGCGAGTTCGATGGCACGCTCCGGGCGGCCCACCCCGCGCTCGCAGTCGGCGATGAGGGCCAACAGCGGTGAGCGACTGCCCATGCGACGTGCCGCCCGCAGCTCGGCCAGCGCCTGTGACCAGTCGCCGCACTGATAGGCGGCGATGCCCACCGCCTCCCGGACAGCGGCGATACGCGTCGAACGGGCCCGAGCCGCCCGTGCGTGCGCCAGCGCGGCTTCGGGGTCTTCGTCGAGCAACTCGCCCGCCGCCACCAGGTGCCGAGCGACGAAGTCGGCGGTGCTGCGGTCCAATGTCGTCAGTTCGCGGCGCACCTCCGGCGCGAGCTGCCTGGCCTCGATCTCGGCCGGGATCGGCGGTGCGCCGCTGCCGGATTGCGCGTCGTGCTGGGGTTGCGCGGGGCGGGCCCGCTGCGGACCGGAATGCCGCGGCGCCGGGCGCTGATCGCGGCGGGGCCGCGGCCGGCCGCCGTCGGACCCGCGGTGCGGTCTGCGGTCGCTGCGGCCGCCCTGATTGTCATTGGGCACGAGAAAAGGATACGGGCTCGGCGGATGGGCTCACAATTGACGAATTGTGCGACGCAATTTCGGTGGTAATGAGAAGCGGAAAAGGAAATCGCGGGCTGAATGTACTGCTGCCACATCCGCTCATGATGCACGAATGCCGGTGCCCCCCAACTGTGTTGGGGGGCACCGGTTTTAAGGTGTGTTCGGCGGTGTCCTACTTTTCCACCCGGGTGGGTAGTATCATCGGCGCTGGCAGGCTTAGCTTCCGGGTTCGGGATGGGTCCGGGCGTTTCCCTGCCGCTATGGACCGCCGTAACTGTATTCACTCGTTTTTGAGTGCCCCCCTTTTTTTGGTGGGGGGAGGTGTGTGGGCCCCGTGTTTTGGTGGTGGGGTGTGGTCGTTGTTGTTTGACCGTGTGGTGTGGTTGCGAGGTTTTGTTGTTGTTGTAAGTTTTCGGCCGGTTAGTGCCAGTTCCCTGCGCCTATTGCTAGGTGTGTAGGTCTGGTCTATCGATCCCGTGGTCTGCGGGGGGCCTTATCCCTCTAAAAGGGTGAGAAGCCTGGTCTTGGAGGGGGTTTCCCGCTTAGATGCTTTCAGCGGTTATCCTGTCCGAACGTGGCTATCCAGCGGTGCCCCTGGTGGGACAACTGGTGTACCAGAGGTTCGTCCGTCCCGGTCCTCTCGTACTAGGGACAGGTTTCCTCAAGCTTCTGACGCGCGCGGCGGATAGAGACCGAACTGTCTCACGACGTTCTAAACCCAGCTCGCGTGCCGCTTTAATGGGCGAACAGCCCAACCCTTGGGACCTGCTCCAGCCCCAGGATGCGACGAGCCGACATCGAGGTGCCAAACCATCCCGTCGATATGGACTCTTGGGGAAGATCAGCCTGTTATCCCCGGGGTACCTTTTATCCGTTGAGCGACACCCCTTCCACTCGGGGGTGCCGGATCACTAGTCCCGACTTTCGTCCCTGCTTGACATGTCCGTCTCGCAGTCAAGCTCCCTTGTGCACTTACACTCAACACCTGATTGCCGTCCAGGTTGAGGGAACCTTTGGGCGCCTCCGTTACATTTTAGGAGGCAACCGCCCCAGTTAAACTACCCACCAGGCACTGTCCCTGAACCGGTTTCACGGTCCGAGGTTAGAGGCCCAATACGACCAGAGTGGTATTTCAACAACGACTCCACAACCACTGGCGTGGCTGCTTCACAGTCTCCCACCTATCCTACACAAACCGTATCGAGCACCAATACCAAGTTGTAGTGAAGGTCCCGGGGTCTTTTCGTCCTGCCGCGCGTAACGAGCATCTTTACTCGTAATGCAATTTCGCCGAGTCTATGGTTGAGACAGCTGAGAAGTCGTTACGCCATTCGTGCAGGTCGGAACTTACCCGACAAGGAATTTCGCTACCTTAGGATGGTTATAGTTACCACCGCCGTTTACTGGGGCTTAAATTCTCCGCTTCACCCCGAAGGGTTAACGGGTCCTCTTAACCTTCCAGCACCGGGCAGGCGTCAGTCCGTATACCTCGTCTTGCGACTTCGCACGGACCTGTGTTTTTAGTAAACAGTCGCTTCTCACTGGTTTGTGCCACCCACTTGTGCTTGGGCCGCAAGGGCTTACACACCATGTGGGTCCCCCTTCTCCCGAAGTTACGGGGGCATTTTGCCGAGTTCCTTAACCATAGTTCACTCGTACGCCTTGGTATTCTCTACCTGACCACCTGTGTTGGTTTGGGGTACGGGCCGTGTGTGCGCTCGCTAGAGGCTTTTCTCGACAGCATAGGATCACCGAATTCGCCTCACTCGGCTATGCATCACCTCTCAGGATATATGAGACACGGATTTGCCTATGTCTCTCCCTACCGGCTTGCCCCAGTATTACCACTGACTGGTACGGCTACCTTCCTGCGTCACCCCATCGCTTGACTACTACCCGTCCGGGTCCCGCGCAGCCGGCGAACCCCGCACCCCGAAGGGATTGGTGATCCACCATTTGGGCGGTTAGCAGAACGGATTCATCAGGGACGCTCACACACGGGTACGGGAATATCAACCCGTTGTCCATCGACTACGCCTGTCGGCCTCGCCTTAGGTCCCGACTCACCCTGGGCGGACTGGCCTGGCCCAGGAACCCTTGGTCTTTCGGCGGGCAAGGTTCTCACTTGCCTCATCGCTACTCATGCCTGCATTCTCACTCCCACACCCTCCACAACTAGCTCACGCTGCTGCTTCACCGGATGCAGGACGCTCCCCTACCCAGCGTATGAATACGCTGCCGCGGCTTCGGCGGTGTGCTTGAGCCCCGCTACATTATCGGCGCACAATCACTTGACCAGTGAGCTATTACGCACTCTTTCAAGGGTGGCTGCTTCTAAGCCAACCTCCTGGTTGTCTTCGCGACTGCACATCCTTTTCCACTTAGCACACGCTTAGGGGCCTTAGCCGGCGATCTGGGCTGTTTCCCTCTCGACGCACGGAGCTTATCCCCCGCCGTCTCACTGCCGCATTACACCGTGTCGGCATTCGGAGTTTGGCTGACGTCAGTAACCTTGTGAGGCCCATCGGCCATCCAGTAGCTCTACCTCCAACACGAACACTGCGACGCTGCACCTAAATGCATTTCGGGGAGAACCAGCTATCACGGAGTTTGATTGGCCTTTCACCCCTACCCACAGCTCATCCCCTCAGTCTTCAACCTAAGTGGGTTCGGGCCTCCACGCGGTCTTACCCGCGCTTCACCCTGGCCATGGGTAGATCACTCCGCTTCGGGTCCAGAACACACCACTACACCACACACTGTTGTGTGGATACGCCCTATTCAGACTCGCTTTCGCTACGGCTACCCCACCCGGGTTAACCTCGCGACATGTCCCTGACTCGCAGGCTCATTCTTCAAAAGGCACGCCATCACCCCACGCAAAGCGAGGGCTCTGACGGATTGTAAGCGCACGGTTTCAGGTACTCTTTCACTCCCCTCCCGGGGTACTTTTCACCATTCCCTCACGGTACTAATCCGCTATCGGTCACTGAGAAGTATTCAGGCTTACCGGGTGGTCCCGGCAGATTCACAGCAGATTCCACGGGCCCGCTGCTACTCGGGGAACATTCCACAGGAGCTGACAGATTTTCGCTTACGGGGCTCTCACCCACTACGGCAGACCATCCCAGGCCACTTCAACTAACCCATCAGTTTCTGACTCCTGCCCTCATCGGCGGATGAGAGAAGAAACACAACACCGCACACACAACCCCCGCCGGGTATCACATGCACACGGTTTAGCCATCCTCCGCGTTCGCTCGCCACTACTAACGGAATCACTATTTGTTTTCTCTTCCTACGGGTACTGAGATGTTTCACTTCCCCGCGTTCCCCCCCGACACCTATGTATTCAGTGCCGGGTGACACGACATCACTCGTGCCGGGTTTCCCCATTCGGACATCCTCGGATCCACGCTCGGTTGACAGCTCCCCGAGGCATAACGCAGCCTCCCACGTCCTTCATCGGCTCCCAGTGCCAAGGCATCCACCATGCGCCCTTAAACACTTACAACACAAAACCAAAAAATGAGTCACCCACACACACCCCCACCAAAAGCAGGACTGCATGCGGATATCAGAAAAATTTGCATTACATGAAGAGGAACCACGCCCGCACAAACACGGACACCGGCACCTCTTCGATGCTCGCAACCACTATCCACAAATCAAACACCACACCCCACCACCAAAGCGGGGCAACAACAAGAACCCCCAACCCCCACAAACTCGAGGAGGCCAAGAGCCGGCATCTGCCACCAACGCAGCAGACCCGCGGGCTTGTTGTCTCAAAGCCCAATAGTGTGTCTGGCAAGTCTTTTCGCGCGCCGGCTTTCCCCACCGACACGACATGTTCGTTGTGCACCAAACCCCGCCCACTACAGGCAAAGGGTTCCTCACGGCATCAGGTATGGCCCACTGCCACACCTATTCTCGTGGTGCTCCTTAGAAAGGAGGTGATCCAGCCGCACCTTCCGGTACGGCTACCTTGTTACGACTTCGTCCCAATCGCCGATCCCACCTTCGACGGCTCCCTCCACAAGGGTTAGGCCACCGGCTTCGGGTGTTACCGACTTTCATGACGTGACGGGCGGTGTGTACAAGGCCCGGGAACGTATTCACCGCAGCGTTGCTGATCTGCGATTACTAGCGACTCCGACTTCACGGGGTCGAGTTGCAGACCCCGATCCGAACTGAGACCGGCTTTGAAAGGATTCGCTCCACCTCACGGCATCGCAGCCCTTTGTACCGGCCATTGTAGCATGTGTGAAGCCCTGGACATAAGGGGCATGATGACTTGACGTCATCCCCACCTTCCTCCGAGTTGACCCCGGCAGTCTCTCACGAGTCCCCACCATAACGTGCTGGCAACATGAGACAAGGGTTGCGCTCGTTGCGGGACTTAACCCAACATCTCACGACACGAGCTGACGACAGCCATGCACCACCTGCACACAGGCCACAAGGGAACCGACATCTCTGCCGGCGTCCTGTGCATGTCAAACCCAGGTAAGGTTCTTCGCGTTGCATCGAATTAATCCACATGCTCCGCCGCTTGTGCGGGCCCCCGTCAATTCCTTTGAGTTTTAGCCTTGCGGCCGTACTCCCCAGGCGGGGTACTTAATGCGTTAGCTACGGCACGGATCCCAAGGAAGGAAACCCACACCTAGTACCCACCGTTTACGGCGTGGACTACCAGGGTATCTAATCCTGTTCGCTCCCCACGCTTTCGCTCCTCAGCGTCAGTTACTGCCCAGAGACCCGCCTTCGCCACCGGTGTTCCTCCTGATATCTGCGCATTCCACCGCTACACCAGGAATTCCAGTCTCCCCTGCAGTACTCCAGTCTGCCCGTATCGCCCGCACGCCCACAGTTAAGCTGTGAGTTTTCACGAACAACGCGACAAACCACCTACGAGCTCTTTACGCCCAGTAATTCCGGACAACGCTCGCACCCTACGTATTACCGCGGCTGCTGGCACGTAGTTGGCCGGTGCTTCTTCTCCAGGTACCGTCACTTGCGCTTCGTCCCTGGCGAAAGAGGTTTACAACCCGAAGGCCGTCATCCCTCACGCGGCGTCGCTGCATCAGGCTTGCGCCCATTGTGCAATATTCCCCACTGCTGCCTCCCGTAGGAGTCTGGGCCGTATCTCAGTCCCAGTGTGGCCGGACACCCTCTCAGGCCGGCTACCCGTCGTCGCCTTGGTAGGCCATTACCCCACCAACAAGCTGATAGGCCGCGGGCCCATCCCACACCGCAAAAGCTTTCCACCACCGACCATGAAGCCGATGATCATATTCGGTATTAGACCCAGTTTCCCAGGCTTATCCCAAAGTGCAGGGCAGATCACCCACGTGTTACTCACCCGTTCGCCACTCGAGTACCCCCGAAAGGGCCTTTCCGTTCGACTTGCATGTGTTAAGCACGCCGCCAGCGTTCGTCCTGAGCCAGGATCAAACTCTCCAAACAAAAACCCCCGGACAAACCGGGCAGAATCCGAATCAGAAAAATCTGACCAAGCAACCAGAAAAATCTGGCATCAAAAAAACATCCACCCCTAAACGGGAAAAAGAGGTGAACAAAAACAACAAACAAAAACCACCAAACACACTATTGAGTTCTCAAACAACACACCCGTCCGACCGCGCAAGAAGGCCGCGGCGTAAAGCCGCGATCTCTCGTGCGGGCAGATGAGAACTTCCACCGAAGTGGTCATCCTCTTGGGAGTCGGCCGCGCTCTCCGGGTTTTGGCCCGTGTCGCGGCGACTCCGATAAGTTACGTCAGGGCTAACGCCGAGTCAAATCGCCTGCTAGGGCGTGTCTTTCGACCCGGAATCCCAGCATCCGCCCAGACCTCAGGCGGACGGGATCGCCCCAAGGGCGCTCCGACGGTCACTCCGAAGATGCTCAACGCGCGCACGCCACGCATTGTTCCCGTCTGATGCAACAAAGCCTGACCAGCGTGAACCGTGGTCATCCTCGCTCGGCGCGCAGCACGCCTGCGATGTTC
Organism: Mycobacterium sp. G7A2; assembly: GCF_041902445.1. NCBI lineage: Bacteria > Bacillati > Actinomycetota > Actinomycetes > Mycobacteriales > Mycobacteriaceae > Mycobacterium > Mycobacterium sp. G7A2. The sequence goes on from NZ_CP169251.1 coordinate 3,223,749, forward strand.
CGCTTGCCCCGGCGCAGCACCAGCCACTTCCCGAACAGGAAGTCCGAGGAATCCGGCACCCAGTCGTCTGTGGTGATCTTCACGTTGTTCACCGAGACGCCACCCTCGGCGATGGTGCGCCGAGCCGCACCCTTGCTTGCCGACAGACCACTGGCGACCAAGAGATCGGTGATGCCGTCGGGCCCTCCCGGGACCAACTGCGCCACCTCGTTGTTGCCCGCCTCGCGCAGCGCTGCGGCCAGCGTGTCCTCATCCATGTCGGTGAGCTCGCCGCGACCGAACAACGCCTGGCTGGCGTGCTCGACCGAGGCCGTGGCCTGCGGACCGTGCACGAGGTTGGTGAGCTCACGTGCCAGCCGACGCTGGGCGGCACGTTCGTGCGGCCGCTCGGCAGTCGCCTGCTCCAGTTCGGCCAGCTCCTCGGCGCTGAGGAAGGTGAACCATCGCAGATAGGCGATGACGTCGGCGTCGGCGGTGTTGACGAAGTACTGGTACCAGGCGTACGGGCTCGTCATCGTGGGGTCCAGCCACAAGCTTCCGCCGCCGGTGGACTTGCCGAACTTCTTGCCCTCGGAGTCGGTGACCAGCGGGGTGGTCAACGCATGCACGGTGGCGCCGGCCTTCTGCCGTACCAGCCGAACGCCCGCGATGATGTTGCCCCATTGATCCGAACCGCCGATCTGCAGGGTGCAGCCGTAACGTCGATGGAGTTCGACGAAGTCGTTGGCCTGCAACAGCATGTAACTGAACTCGGTGTAGGAGATACCCTCCCCCTCGAGCCGGCGCCGGACCGTGTCGCGGTCGAGCATGACGTTCACCGAGAAGTGCTTGCCGATGTCGCGCAGGAACTCGATCGCCGACAACTCACCCGTCCACGACAGGTTGTCGGCGACCAGGGCGCCGCTCGGCGAATCGTCGAACTCCACGAATCGTTCCAGCTGTCCCCGGATGCGACCGGCCCACTCGGCGACGATGTCGGCGGTCTGCAGTGTGCGCTCGCCCACGTCGCGCGGATCGCCGATCATCCCGGTCGCTCCGCCGGCCAGCACGATGGGCCGGTGGCCGGCCGCCTGAAAGCGGCGCAGCGTCAGCAGCGGGATGAGATGCCCGGCGTGCAGGCTCGGCGCCGTCGGGTCGAACCCGGAGTACACCGTCAGCGGCCCGCCGGCCATGGCTTCGGCGAGGGCGGCGCGATCGGTGGACTGAGCGATCAGACCACGCCATTCCAGTTCGTCAAGGATGTCGCTACCCACGCCGTCGATCTTTCCGTACTAGTCACTGGCCCCGGGAGCCGGTGCCCGTGGACTGCGGCGGTAGGCCGACACCTCGGGGTGTCCGTCCAGCCACAGTCGCCAGGGCCGGTCGGCGGCCTTGCTCACCCCGACCCTCGGTCCGGCGACGCCCTTTCGCGGCCGACGTGCAGTGATACGGATCGGCGCCTGTGGATCGAAGAGGTCGACACCGTTGTCGTCCATGGTGATTCCCAGCGCCGAACAGAGATTGCCCGGACCGCGGGCCAGGCCTGCTTCCCGGACCTGGGATCCCCGCCGGGCCCAGGCGACATCGAAGCCGTCGCGGATGACCGCAGCGCGAAGCAGCACCGCGCCGGCCACCCCGTCCGTCGCGCACACGACATTGGCGCAGACGTGGATTCCGTGGCTGCGGTAGGTGTACAGGCGCCCGGGCGGGCCGAACATCACCGCGTTGCGCACCCCGGGACCACGGAACGAATGCGACGCCGCATCGGGCCAGGGTCCGTCGGCCGGCCCGCCGTAGGCTTCGACCTCGACGATCTCCGCGCTCACCGAACGGCCTACCAGGACCGCTCCGAGCAGCGAACGCGCGGCGAGTACCGGATCGGCCGCCAGCCGTCCGCCGGTGGCCTCACCGGTCGAAGACATCGGCAAGCGCCTCGGCGACCACGCGGAAGGCGACATCCTCCTCGGGATGGACGCCGGGAAAGAAGTAGAAGCCGTGCGGCATGCCCTCGGGGAAGTAGTCGACGGTCGAGCCTCCTGCGTCGCGGATCCGGCGGGCGAACGCACGGGCCGAGTCGACGATCGGATCGTGGGTGCCGGCGACCACGACCGCCAACGGATAGCCGGCGAGATCACCTTCGATGGGGCTGACCCAGGGGTGGTCCCATGCGGTGGTCCCGACATAGGCGCCGCGAATGAAGCCGGCGAATGCCATGTCGTAGACGATGCCTCGCGGCGCCAATTCGCGGAACGACGGCCAGCGCTCGAACTGGAAGTCCGCGAAGGCGCCCAGCATGACGGTGGCATCAGGAACCCGAACCCCGTCGGTGCGGGCGCGCAACGGAATGGCGGCGGCGAAGTTCGACCCGGCCGAGTCTCCGGCGACGACGAGGCGGGCGGTGTCGCCGCCCAACTGTGCCCCGTGCTCGACCACCCAGGTGTAGATGTCGAAGGCGTCGTCGAAGGGCACCGGAAACACGAACTCCGGGGCGGACCGGTAATTGGCGGACACCACCACGGCGTTGTTCGTGAACGCGAGCTTGCGGGCCACGAAGTCGCAGTCCTCGGACGAGCCCACGGTGAAGCCGCCGCCGTGGAAGTAGACGATGACCGGCGGCGCAGTCTCGGTTGGCGACAAGGGACGGTAGAGCTGGCATCGCGCGACACCGTCGCGCACCGGCAGATAAACCTGATCGACCGCCACGTCGGGAACCGCTTGGGCGCCGGTGGGCGGCACCAGCGCCGGATCCGGCTGATGGCCGTCCCCGATGTAGCCCGTGCGCACCGGCGCGATCATCAGGTCCCGCAGCGCTACGGGCTGCCTGTTGTTGGCGATGACGCGGTACATCGGCATGGCCGGGTCGTCGGCGGCGATGTAGCTCAACCCGTCGCTCTCCACCGGGGCGGTGACGTCGACCTTGCCGGCCGGGATGCACCGCAGCGAATCGAGAGTCACCGTCGACATGCTACGGAGACCTTGACAGGGCCTGCGGCACCGGACCAGAATTCATTGCATGATGACTTCATCGGACGGTGAATTCTTGGTCGGCTCGTCGCCTGCGATCGAGATCGACCGGCTCCGGGTGTTGCGGGGTCATCACGTGGCGCTCGACGACGTCACCGTCGCGGTCTCCCGGGGGACCATCACCGGCCTTCTCGGCCCGTCGGGGTGCGGCAAGACCACCCTGATGCGCAGCGTCGTGGGAACCCAGATCGTCACGCGCGGCACGGTGACGGTGCTGGGCAAGCCGGCAGGATCAGCCGAGCTGCGCCACCGGGTCGGCTACGTCAGCCAGGACCCGACCATCTACCCGGACCTGCGGGTGGTGGACAACGTGCGCTATTTCGCCGCCCTCTACGGCTCCGAGCCCGACGAGGTCGACCGGGCGATCGACGCGGTCGGACTGGACAGCCACCGAAAGGCGCTGACCGCGAACCTGTCCGGTGGTCAGCGCACCAGAGTGTCACTGGCCTGCGCGCTGGTGGGCCACCCCGATCTGCTGGTGCTCGACGAACCGACCGTCGGCCTGGACCCCGTCCTGCGCGCCGATCTGTGGGACCGCTTCGCCGAGTTGGCCCGCCGCGGCACCACGCTGCTGGTCTCCAGCCACGTCATGGACGAAGCCGATCACTGCGCTGACCTGCTGTTGATGCGCGACGGTCGAATTCTCGCCCACACCACGCCAACCCGATTGCGAAAGGACACCGGATGTCAGTCCCTGGAGGAAGCGTTTCTGTCCATCATCCGGCGCGGCACCGCAGCAGAGGCGGCGCCCACCCGCTGAGTCCGCGCGCATTCTCGGCGACGACCGTCCGTATTCTGCGCCAGCTGGCCGGCGACCACCGCAGCGTCGCGATGATCCTGCTGGTACCGAGCGTGATCATCGCGCTGATGTACTTCATGTTCACCGACGTGCCGGTCCGACCCGGCGCCCCGTCACCGTTCAACAACGCCTGCCTGATCATGCTCGGCGTGTTCCCGCTGATCGTCATGTTCCTCATCACCTCGATCACGATGCAGCGCGAGCGGTCCTCCGGAACACTCGAGCGGATCCTGACCACACCGCTGCGCCGACTCGACCTGCTGGCCGCCTACGGCACCGCCTTCTCGCTCGCCGCGGCCGCGCAGGCCACCCTGGCCTGCCTGGTGTCGTTCTGGTTGCTCGGCCTCGACACTGCAGGCAGCCCGGTGTGGGTGTTCACCATCGCGATCATCAACGCCGTTCTCGGAGTGGGGCTCGGCCTGCTGTGCAGTGCCTTCGCCCGCACCGAATTCCAGGCGGTCCAATTCATGCCGCTGGTCATCGCCCCGCAGTTGCTGTTGTGCGGGATCATCGTTCCGCGTGCACAACTCCCCGATTGGCTGCAGTGGATCAGCAACGCCCTACCCGCCAGCTACGCTCTTGAGGCACTGCAGGAAGTCGGTGCGCACCCGGAGCTGACGTCGATCGCCGTTCGTGACATCGCGGTCGTCGTCGGATTCGCAGTGGCGGCGCTGGCCCTGGCAGCTGCGACCCTACGGCGAAGGACACCCTAGACAGATTGACCACCCACCAGGACCGCAAGCGACCCGGCCGGCCGCCGGGCGCTTCGGACACCCGAGATCGCATCTTGTCCAGCGCGCGTGAGTTGTTCGCGCGCAACGGGATCGACAAGACATCCATCCGCGCCATCGCCACCGACGCGGGCGTGGATCCGGCCCTGGTGCACCACTACTTCGGAACCAAGACCCAGCTGTTCGCCGCGGCGATCAAGATCCCCATCGATCCGATGAGCATCATCGGCCCGCTCCGCGAAGTGCCAGTCGACGAGATCGGCCACGTGCTGCCGTCGCTGCTGCTGCCTCTGTGGGATTCGGAGCTGGGCAAGGGGTTCATCGCCACGCTGCGATCGGTGCTCGGTGGCAGCAACGTCGCCGAACTGTCGATGTTCCGCTCGTTCCTGCAGGACGTCATCACTGCCGAGGTGGGCAGCCGGGTCGACGATCCACCGGGCAGCGGCCGGGTACGCGTCCAATTCGTGGCGTCGCAACTCATCGGGGTGGTGATGGCCCGCTACATCCTCGAACTGGAGCCGTTTCGATCGTTGCCGGTGACCGAGGTCGTGGAGACGATTGCGCCGAATCTGCAGCGCTACCTGACCGGTGAGCTGCCCGAACTCAGCTAGGACTGTCCTGCCGCGGCGACCAGCCGCCGGTGCTCGTCGTCGTCGACGGCAATCGCCTCGTCGACCAGCAGGACCGGAATCCCGTCGTCGATGCGGTATTTGCGGTGCAGCCGCGGGTTGTACAAGGCGCCATCGACCAGCAACAGAGGACCGCGATCCTCGGGGCACACCAGGATGGCCAGTAAGTCCGGATCCAGCACCATCGGCTCAGCGACCGGGCATCGGGAAGATCGTGTCGCTGTCCTGCTGCATCGGGTTGCCCGGCTGCCATGCGGGACCGTTCGGGATCCCCGGGGTCGCCACCGGAGGCGCGCCGCCGCCGGAGGGCACCTGGTTCTGCGAGCGCATCATCTGCTTGCGCTGGTAGGTCAGCGTCTCCTCCAGCGCCTGGATCAGCGGGACCTGGTTGGGGCGCTTCTCCAGAGCCGCGGACAACGCCACGGCGTTGCCGCGCGAGGGTCGGATACCGCGCATCCGCAGCGTCATGACCTGCTCGATGAGCTTGGACACCTGACCGCCGCCCTTACCGGTCTGGTACTCCTGCGAGATCATCATCAGCACCTGATCCGGTGAGATCGGCGCCTGAGTCTGCTCGGTCGACGAGGACGAGTCAGCCGGCTGCGCCAGCGCCGTGGGCGCAGTGGCACCCAGGGCCAGGCCACCGACCAGCGTGGATGCGGCCAGCGCGGCCACCGCGGTGCGGCGCCAAGGTTGTGGTGACATCAATCCTCCTCGTGGACAGCACGCCCGACCACACGACCCGGCATCGTCTCCAGGACCCTAACAGTGTGGCCCTCGACGGGCATCACTGCGCGCTCTCGACGATCTCGCTCCGCACAGCCACGGTCAACCGCTTGTACCGATCACTATCGGGGTCCAGGTACCAGGCGTTACGGGAGGGTTTGGGAACACCCTGCTGCTGCAGCGGCCCGGCCAGCGGGCGGTAGGTGGCGGTCAGGGTCATGTCGGCGACGACATGGACGATGTCCGGCGGGCAGCCCACGGCGAGGTCGGCCAACGCTTCGGACAGGTCGGCAGACGGGACGGTGCCGCCCGGCCGCAGCGCCAGCGCGGTGACCGCGAGACATCCGTCGCCGTGGGGCACGCCGTAGGTGACGGCCATGTCCACCGCACCCAGCCTGCCGACGGCGTCGTTGACGGTGCCGGCGAACACCGGTCCCCGTTCGGTGTGCACGACCGCCGCCCGGTTGTCCACCAGCCAGTAGTCGCCGTCCTCGTCCCGGCGGAACAGGTACTCGGTGGAAACCCAGGTGTCCGCGGGGGCGAACACACCGCGCTTGACCGAAGCCAACGGGTCGACCGGGCCGCGCGGCCGGGCCAGCAGCACACCGACCTCGTTCGTCTCGGCCCGGCGGACGAACCCGCGCTCGTCTTCGAGGATCAGGTTGTCTTCCGCGTCGTAGGCCGCCAGGGCGATGTCCCCGCCTCCGGGGAGGGGCCTGCCCTTGCTGCCGACCTTGGCGCCGGCGACGTTCGCCAGCACCGCCTGCCCGTCGGTGGTGGCGAAGAACTCGACGACATTGGCCGGCGCGAACACGTCGACGACGCGCCGCCACAACCCGGAGGGCATTCCGGAACCGATGAACACGCGCACCGGATGGTTACCGGTCAGCGAGAACGCCGGGTCGTCGATCACCTCGCGCAACATCGCCCACGTGTAGGACACCACGGTGACGCCGTACTGCCGGATCTCCTGCAGGAAGCGGTCGGGGCGAACCTCGCGCGACAGCGCGATGCGGGCACCGCCGACGACTGCCCCGCCGAGACTGACCAGCAGCCCCGACTGATGGTGCAGTGGGGTGAGGCAGTACACGGTGTCGCTGCGGGACAGGTTGGCCGCCGAAGCGGTTCCGAACGCCGACAGTGCCCACCGGTAGTTCGTGATCTGGCGCGCGACGAGCTCACCGCTGATCGTGCTGAACGCGATGAAGGCGAGGTCGCGCGCCAGACCCGGGTTGGGCCGGTACCAGCCGGGCAGCTCGACGACGTCGGGATCGATCTTCTCCATGTCCACGACCTCGGCGACGCCGTCGAAGGCGTCGAGGTGCAGATCCCGGGACTCACCACCGCCGAGCACCAGGATCCGCGATTCCAGTTCGCGGGCCGCGGCCAGGTTGCTGGGATCGGTGATGACCTCGGTCACCCCGCCCAGTCGTGCCGCCGCGGCGAGATCAGCATCAGGCGGCATCAGCACCGCGACAGCGCCCAGCCGCGACAGCGCGGCGATGGCGACCAGCGCGCTGGGCCGGGTCTCCATCAGCACGCCGACGCGCGCACCCTGACGCACGCCCACCTCGATGAGGCCGCGCACCACGTTGTTGATGCGGCGGTCCACCGCCTCGTAGGTGTGCACCCGTCCGTCGAAGAGCAGCGCCTCACCCTTCGGGGCCTCGTGCGCCTGCTCAGTCATGATGCGGCCCAGCGAAATCCGGGTGTGGTCGTTGACCTGTCCCAGCCGGGCCAGCCGCGGCAGCGTGCGGGCGGTCTCCACCGCCAGCGTGCGCGCGGACTTGTTCGCCGCCACCAGGGCGTCGGCCGCCGACCGGGCCAGGCTGAACGCCATCTCGGTGGCCGCGGCCCCGCCGTGGGCCAGGCGGGACGCCAGCGTCACCCCGCTCTCGCTGGGTTCGGATGCCTGCAGGGCCATCGGGCTGACCCCTTCGGGCATCGGGCCGCCCTCGTCGAGCCAGCGCACCCAGGCCGCCACCGCCGGCCACGTCTGCGACGCCGCCTTGGAGCCCACAACGAGCCCGAAATGACCGGCGCGGATGAGGAATTCGTACACATCGGCTTCGGGGGCGGCGCGTTTGATGCCGCGCACCGCGGCCGGCTGACCGATGTCGTCGACCTCACCGATGACGGCCAGCACCGGACAGCTGATGTCCGACAACGTCACCAGATCCCCGTGGATGGAGAAGCCGCCGGTCATCATCCGGTTGTGGGCGATGAACTGTTTCAGCAGCTCGGAGATCGCCGGCCCCGACCAGGCGATCCACCCCTCGGAGGCCAGGAACCTGCGCTGCTGTTCGCGGGGCAGCAGCGCCTCGCGGTCGTGGAGCTGGCGCAGGAAATCCAGTCGCGACTGTGCGGTCTTGATCGGATCGAGCATCTGGAACCCGGTCCGGGCCAGCCAGCCGGGGATGTCGATGCGGCTGAACACGTGGTCGGCCATGAAGTCCGCGGCCGCCGGCGCCAGGCTCGCCGGCAGGTTCATCGGCATCGCGGCCAATGTGTCGACCGGCGATCCGAAACCGATGATGCTGGCCAGGTCCTTGGAGCGGCGGTAGGCCGCCGTCTGGTAGGCGAACATCCCGCCCTGCGAGTAGCCGGCGAGGTGCACATCGCGACCGGTCACCGTCTTGACCGTGTCGATCGCCTCGCTGAGCGCCACCACGTGATCGGCGAGGTTGCGCTGCATCCCGCCCTCGATCTTGTCCGGTGAGCCGAAGTCGATGACCCACGGATCGACGCCCGCGCGGTGCAGGATGCCGACCGCGCCGTCCTCGCGGGTGACGTCCCACATGTCGGCCGACATCATCATCGGGTGCACCATCAGCACGGGTGGCCCCGCCGGTTTCGCCCCAGGGCGGGCATCGGGCGGGAAGTACCGCCGCAGCCGGTACATCGGCACGCTTTCGATGATCTGGAACGGCGACGGCACCGCACCGGTTTCCAGACCGCCGTACCTGAGCACCTCCAGGCCGTTCTGCGCGGTGGCCACCAGCCGCCCGACGGGGCGGGTGATCGCCGAGAGGTCCACCACCGGCACTCCCCTCTCTGAACACGTCCGCCTGTTGCGGTCCCCCGGTACTGCAGTCGTCATCATGGCACAGCGGCCACCTATCATCGGCGGCTGATGGCAAACCTGGTCAACCTCGAACGAGCCACGATCGGCTTCGGTACCCGCACGTTGCTCGATGCGGTCAGTCTGGGCGTGGAGGAAGGCGACGCGATCGGCGTCGTGGGCCGCAACGGTGACGGCAAGACGACGCTGCTGCGGATCCTAACCGGTGCCGAGCAGCCCGATTCCGGGCGCGTCACCCACACCTCCGGTCTGTCTGTGGGCTATCTGCGTCAGGCCGACGACTTCGCCCGCGGCACCACCGTGCGCGGTGTGATCACCGGTGGCCGCCCCGACCACATCTGGGCCGCCGAACCCGCCACCCGGGCCGTCGTGGAGAACCTGCTGTCCGGGGTGGATCTGGACGCCGAGGTGTCGGCGCTGTCGGGTGGCGAGCGCCGCCGGGTCGCGCTGGCCGAGGTGCTGCTGGCCGGCCACGACGTCCTGGTGCTCGACGAACCCACCAACCATCTCGACGTCGAGGTGATCGGGTGGTTGGCCGACCACCTGTCCTCGCGCCCGGCGCGGGCGCTGGTGGTGGTCAGCCACGACCGCTGGTTCCTCGACGCGGTGTGCACCAGCACCTGGGAGGTCCACGACGGTGTCGTCGACGCCTACGACGGCGGTTATGCCGCCTACGTGCTGGCGCGCGCCGAGCGCATGAGGCTGGCCGCAGGCGCCGAAGCACGCCGCCAGAACCTGATGCGCAAGGAATTGGCGTGGTTGCGGCGCGGACCGCCCGCGCGCACCTCCAAACCGAAGTTCCGCATCCAGGCGGCCAACGAGCTGATCGCCAACGAGCCACCGCCGCGTGATTCGCTGGTGCTGCAACGGTTCGCGACGACCAGATTGGGCAAAGACGTCTTCGATCTGCACCGGGTTCGGCTCGAGGTCGGCGAGCCGCCCCGGGTGCTGCTCGACGGCGTGGACTGGTCGATCGGGCCCGGGGCGCGGATCGGGCTGGTGGGTGTGAACGGTTCGGGCAAGACGTCGGTGCTGCGGCTGCTCGCCGGCGAGCTGGCGCCGACGGCGGGCACCGTCAAGCGGGGCCTCACGCTGCGGATCGGTTATCTCAGCCAGGCGCTCAAGGAACTGGACGGCTCACGACGGGTGATCGATGCGGTCGAGGACCGGCGCCGGGTCACCGAGTTGGCCGGGGGTCGTGAGATCACCGCGGACACGTTGCTCAAGGACTTCGGCTTCGTCGGCGACAAGCTGACCGCGCGCATCGGTGAGTTGTCCGGCGGTGAACGCCGACGGCTGCAGTTCCTGCGGATGCTGCTCGACGAGCCCAACGTGCTGCTGCTCGACGAGCCGACCAACGACCTCGACATCGACACGCTCACGGTGATCGAGGACTACCTCGACGGATGGCCGGGGACGCTGATCGCGGTGACCCACGACCGCTACTTCCTCGAGCGGGTCAGCGACGTCACCTACGCGCTGACCGGTGGCGGTCGCTGCGAACTCCTGCCCGGCGGCATCGAGCAGTATCTGGCCGAACGCACTTCGGCGGCGCGCGAACCGGCGCGAACCCAGCCCGGCCGAGCCGAACCGGCCGGCGGTGAGACCGCTGCGGCCCGCGAGCGCCGCACCGGCAAGGAGATGACGCGCATCGAGAACCAGCTCGGCAAGCTCGACGACCGCATCACCGCGCTGCACGAGGCGATGGCCGAGGCCGCTGCCGACCATGTGCGCGCCGCGGAGCTCAACGGTGAGCTCGCCGAGTTGCTCGACCGCAAGCAGGCCCTCGAGGAGAACTGGCTGGAGCTGGCCGACGAGACCGGTTAGCGGTCCGGCCGGCAGCTCTCGTCTATCGGTTTAGCCGCAGCCGCAACCGGTCTGTGACGTCACGCACCGCGCCGAGCTGCCGGGCGACCTGGATGGGGGCTGTGCCGCCGCGCGCGTCGCGGGAGTTGACCGAGCCCTCCACGGTGAGCACCTCGCGCACCTGCGGGGTGAGTTCGGCGTGGATTCCGGCCAATTCGGCGTCCTCGAGTTCCTCGAGGCCGACACCGCGGGCTTCGGCCGCGCGCACCGCGGCACCGGCGGCTTCATGTGCCACCCGGAACGGCACCCCGCGACGGACGAGCCATTCGGCGACGTCGGTGGCCAGCGTGTACCCCAGCGGTGCGAGCTCGGCCATCCGGTCGGTGTCGAAGCGCAGAGTGCCGACCAGGCCGGCCATCGCCGGCAGCAGCATCTCCAGCTGCGCCACCGAGTCGAACACCGGCTCTTTGTCCTCCTGCAGGTCACGGTTGTAGGCCAGCGGCTGGGCTTTGAGCGTGGCCAGCAACCCGGTGAGGTTGCCGATCAACCGTCCACTCTTGCCCCGCGCCAGCTCGGCGATGTCGGGGTTCTTCTTCTGCGGCATGATCGAACTGCCCGTCGACCAGGCGTCGTGCAGCGTGACGTAACCGAATTCGGTGGTGCTCCACAAGATGATGTCTTCGGCGAGCCGGGACAGGTCGACGCCGATCATCGACAGCACGAACGCCGCCTCGGCGGCGAAGTCCCGCGACGCGGTGGCGTCGACCGAGTTGTCGGCCGCCGCAGCGAAGCCGAGTTCGTCGGCGATCGCGTCGGGGTCGAGCCCCAGCGAGGACCCGGCCAACGCGCCGGACCCGTACGGCGACACCGCGGCCCGTGTGTCGAAGTCCGCGAGTCGGTCGACATCGCGCAACAACGGGTGGGCGTGTGCCAGCAGGTGGTGGGCCAGCAGAATCGGCTGAGCGGACTGCAGGTGCGTCTTGCCGGGCATGATCGCGGTGGGGTGGGCGGCGGCCTGGGTGGCCAACGCCTTGACCACGTCGAGTACACCGTCGGCGACGCGGCGGATCGCGTCGCGCAGCCACATCCGAAACAGCGTGGCCACCTGGTCGTTTCGCGAACGTCCCGCCCGCAGGCGGCCGCCCAGGTCGGCGCCGACCCGATCGATCAGCCCACGCTCGAGCGCGCCGTGCACGTCTTCGTCACTGACCAGCGGCCCGAAGCTGCCGTCGGCGACGTCGGCGGCCAGGCTGTCAAGGCCGGCGAGCAGACCGTCGCGTTGCTCGGCGGTGAGCAGGTCGGCCCGGAACAACACCTGCGCGTGAGCTTTGGACGCGGCGATGTCGTACGGCGCCAACACCCAATCGAAATGGGTCGATTTGCTCAGTGCGGCAAGGGCATCGGCGGGGCCGTCGGCGAATCGGCCGCCCCACAGAGAACCTTCGTTGGTACTCACTGACCGGCCAGGTCCCGGCGCGCCGACAGGCTCGACGACAGCCCGTGGACGTGGACGAAGCCCTTGGCCGCGGACTGGTCGAACGTGTCACCCTCGTCGTAGGTGGCGAGGTTGAAGTCGTACAGCGATTCCGCGCTGCGGCGACCGTTGACCGCGATGTGACCGCCGTGCAGCACCATCCTGATCTCGCCGGTCACGTGCTCCTGGGTGTTCGCGACGAACGCTTCCAGTGCGGTCTTCAGCGGCGAGTACCACAGGCCGTCGTAGACCAGCTCGCCCCACTTCTGGTCGGTGTTGCGCTTGAACCGGCCGAGTTCGCGTTCCAGCGTGACGTGTTCGAGCTCGGTGTGCGCGGTGATGAGCACCATCGCGCCGGGCGCCTCGTAGATCTCGCGGCTCTTGATGCCGACGAGGCGGTCCTCGACGACGTCCAGGCGCCCGACCCCCTGCGCGCCGGCGCGCTGGTTGAGTTGCTCGATGGCCTGCAGCACCGTGACCGGCTGGCCGTCGATGCTGACCGGGACGCCCTTCTCGAAACCGACCACGACCTCGTCCGGGCTGCTCCAGTTGATCGTCGGATCTTCGGTGTAGTCGTAGACGTCCTTGGTCGGGGCGTTCCAGAGGTGCTCGAGGAAGCCGGTTTCCACCGCGCGTCCCCACACGTTCTGGTCGATGGAGAACGGCGAACGCTTGGTGACGTTGATCGGGATCGCGTTCTCCTCGGCGAACGCGATCGCCTTCTCGCGCGTCCACGCGTAGTCGCGGACCGGGGCCAGCACCTGCAGGTCGGGGGCGAGCGAGGCGAAACCGACCTCGAAGCGCACCTGGTCGTTGCCCTTGCCCGTGCACCCATGCGCGACGATGCCGCCGCCGTGCTCGCGGGCCGCGTCGACGAGGTGGCGGACGATCAGCGGCCGGCTCAGCGCCGACACCAGGGGGTAGCGGTCCATGTAGAGCGCGTTGGACTTGATGGCGGGCAGGCAGTACTGCTCGGCGAACTCGTCGCGGGCGTCCACGACGACGGCTTCGACCGCGCCGCAGTCCAGCGCACGCTGGCGAACGACGTCCATGTCCTCGCCGCCCTGCCCGAGGTCGATGGCCACGGCCACCACCTCACGCCCGGTCTCCTTGCCGATCCAGCTGATCGCCACCGAGGTGTCCAGACCGCCGGAATACGCCAGGATGACGCGCTCGGACATAGTTGTTGCTCCTCTTGTTGTTGCTTCAGGCTCGGGACAGGTTTTCGACCGTGGCGGCGAGCTCCACTCCGGTCATCGGTTCACGCGCGACGACCAGGATGGTGTCGTCACCGGCGATGGTGCCGACCACGAACGGCAGGGCCGCGCGGTCGATGGCGCTGGCCAGATAGTGCGCGGCACCCGGCGGGGTGCGCAACACGGCCAGGTTGCCGCTGGCGTCGGTGGACACCAGCAGGTCCGACAGCAACCGCGACACTCGTTCGGTGCCGCCGGTGACGCCGCGCACCGGGCTGCCGTCCTCGGGCACGATGTAGACACCCGTTCCCCCGTCGGCTCCGCGCAGCTTCACCGCGCCGAGCTCTTCGAGATCACGCGACAACGTCGCTTGCGTCACCTCGATCCCGTCGGCGGCCAGCAGCGCCGCCAGCTCGCTCTGGCTGTGCACCGACTGCGCCGACAGCAGCGCGACGATGCGAGCCTGGCGGCCCGCCCGGGTGGTGGCTTGCGAGGGTGTGGACGTCACGACGTGCTCTTGTCCAGCAGCCACACCAGCAGCGCTTTCTGGGCGTGCAGCCGGTTCTCGGCCTCGTCCCACACCGCACTGCGCGGACCGTCGAGCACGTCGTCGGTGATCTCATGCCCGCGGTGCGCGGGAAGGCAGTGCAGGACAACGACTTCGGAGTCGGCACGATCGAGCAGGGCCGAGTTCACCTGGAACGGCCGGAACGGGCGGACCCGGTCCAGACCGTCGTTCTCCTGTCCCATCGAGGTCCACGTGTCGGTCACCAGGACGTCGGCGCCGTCGGCCGCGGCCTGCGCGTCGTCGGTGACGGTGACGGTGGCGCCGGTGTGGCGGGCGCGTTCGGCCGCGGCCGCGACGAACATCGGATGCGGTTCGAAGCCGCGGGGCGCAGCAATGGTGACGTCGATGCCGGCGGTCACCCCGCCGAGCATCAACGAGTGCGCCATGTTGTTGGCGCCGTCACCGAAGTAGCTCAGCCGCAGGCCTTTCAGCGCGCCCTTCCATTCCACCAGGGTCTGCAGGTCGGCCAGCACCTGGCACGGGTGGAACTCGTCGGACAGCGCGTTGACGATGGGCACCGTGGAGCCCGATGCCATCGCGGTCAGCCGTTCCTGGGCGAAGGTGCGCCACACGACGGCGTCGACGTAACGCGACAACACCCGGCCGGTGTCCTCCAGCGTCTCCTCCCGGCCCAACTGGGTGCTCCGCCCGTCGACCACCACGGCGTGCCCGCCCAGTTGGGCGATGCCCATCTCGAACGAGAACCGGGTGCGGGTCGAGTTCTTCTCGAAGATCACCGCCACGCCACGCGGGCCCGCCAACGGTGTGCGCCCGAACGGGTCGGCCTTGACCTCGGCGGCCAGGGCCAGCACCTCGGCCTGCTCGTCGGGGCTCAGGTCGTCGTCGCGCAGGAAGTGTCGCATCAGGACTGCACCGCCTTGTCCAGCACGGCGGGCAGCGCCGCCAGGAAGGAATCGATCTGTGTCTCGGTGATGACCAGCGGGGGCGCCAGTCGCACCACGTCGGGCGCGGCGGCGTTGACCAGGAACCCGGCCTCGCGCGCGGCGGTCTCGACGTGCTTGGCGCTGGGCGCCGTCAGCACCACACCGCGCAGCAGGCCGCGGCCGCGGACGTGGTCGACCAGCGGATGCCCGAGCGACTCGATGCCGTGGCTGAGCGTCTTGCCCAGCACGTCGGCCCGTTCGATCAGCCGTTCGTCAGCCAGCGCCTGCAGTACCGCGAGCGCGGCCGCCGTGCACACCGGGTTGCCGCCGAAGGTGCTGCCGTGCAGCCCCGGAGTGAGCAGCTCAGCTGTGGCCCCGATGGCCAGGCACGCCCCGATCGGCAGCCCGCCGCCGAGTCCCTTGGCCAGTGTGACGACGTCAGGGGTGACGCCGTCGTGCTGATGGGCGAAGAACGCGCCGGTACGCCCGACACCGGTCTGCACCTCGTCGAGAACCAGCAGCGCACCGTGCTCGGCGGTGATGTCGCGGGCGGCGGCCAGGTAGCCGGCCGGCGGTACGACGACGCCGCCCTCCCCCATGATTGGTTCCAGGAACAGCGCCGCGGTGCTGGAATCGACAGCGGCGCGCAGCGCGTCGACGTCGCCGTAGGGCACGAACGTCACGTCGCCCGGCAACGGGGCGAACGGCGCCTGCTTGGACGGCTGGCCCGTCAACGCCAGTGAGCCCATCGTGCGGCCGTGGAACGCCCCTTCGGCTGCCACCAGCTTGGTGCGGCCGGTCAGCCGGGTGATCTTGAAGGCGACCTCGTTGGCTTCGGTGCCGGAGTTGCAGAAGAACGCCCGCGCGGGCGCCCCGAGCAGGTCCACCAGCGCCTCGGCGAGTGCGACGCCGGGTTCGGTGGCGTAGAGGTTGGAGGTGTGCCCCAACGTGTTCATCTGCCGGTTCACCGCCTCGATCACCGCAGGGTGGCGGTGGCCGAGCACATTGACGGCGATGCCGCCGAGCAGATCGACATAGTCGTTGCCGTCCACGTCGGTGACGACGGCGCCGTCTCCGCTGGCCAGTGCCAACGGCGGGGTGCCGTAGTTGTTCATCATCACCGCCGACCACCGCTGCAGCAGAGGTGCCTGCTCGGTCATGCCCCGCTCACCACCTTGGTGCCCGCACCCTCGTCGGTGAACAGCTCGACCAGCACGCAATGCGCGACGCGGCCGTCGATGACGTGGGCGCTGGGCACCCCGCCGTGGATCGCCCGCAGGCAGGCTTCGATCTTGGGCACCATGCCCTCCTCGAGGGTCGGAAGCAGTTGGGTCAGCGCGGCCGCGTCGATCTGGCTCACCAGCGATCCGCGGTCCGGCCATCGGGTGTACAGGCCCTCCACGTCGGTGAGCATCAGCAGCTTCTCCGCGCCCAGCGCTTCGGCCAGCGCGGCCGCCGCGGTGTCGGCGTTGATGTTGTAGACCAGCCCGTCGCCGTCGGGGGCGATCGTCGAGACCACCGGGATGCGGCCGGCGTCGATCAGGTCCAGCACCGCGTCGGTGTTGACGTCGGCGACGTCGCCGACCAGTCCGATGTCGGTGGCGATCCCCTCCACCATGACGGTGCGCCGCACCGCGGTGAACAGTCCGGCGTCCTCGCCGGTGATGCCCACCGCGTACGGGCCGTGTGCGTTGATCAGGTTGACCAGTTCCCGGCCCACCTGGCCGAAGAGCACCATGCGTGCGACGTCGAGCACCTCGGGTGTGGTCACCCGGAAGCCGCCTTTGAAGTCGCCGGCGATGCCGAGCTTCTTGAGCATCGCACTGATCTGGGGTCCACCGCCGTGGACGACGACCGGGTGGATGCCGCAGTTGCGCAGGAACACCATGTCGGCGGCGAACGCGGCCTTGAGGGTGTCGTCGGTCATCGCATTGCCGCCGTACTTGACCACGACGATCTTGTCGTGCAGTGCCTTCAGCCACGGCAGCGCCGCGGCCAGTACCTGCGCCTTGTCCGGAGTCTGCAGTGTCATGAGCTGTACGCCGAGTTCTCTTCGACGTAGGCGTGCGACAGGTCGGTGGTGCGGATGGTCGCCGACGCGTCCCCCACGCCGATGTCGACGCTGACCTCGATGTCCTCTCCGGACAGGTCCACCTCGCGCGCGCCGGGCGCGCCGACACCGTCGATACACACCGGAGACCCGTTGAACGACACGGTGATCCGATCCGCATCCAAGGCCACCGGGGCCATTCCGACGGCGGCCAGCACCCGACCCCAGTTCGGGTCGGAACCGAACAGTGCGGTCTTGACGAGGCTGTCGCGGGCGATGACCCGCGCGGCGAGGACCGCGTCGTCTTCGGTCTGGGCGCCGGTGACGGTGACCGCGACGCGTTTCGTCACGCCTTCGGCGTCGGCCTGCAGCTGCGCGCACAGGTCCTCACACACCCGCGTGACCGCCGCGGTCAGTTCCTGCTGGGACGGGGTGATCTCACTGGCGCCCGAGCACAGCAGCAGCACCGTGTCGTTGGTCGAGCAGCTGCCGTCGACGTCGAGCCGGTCGAATGTCGTGGCGGTGGCGGCGTTCAAAGCGGCGCGCAACGCTTCAGGGCTGGCCACCGCGTCGGTGGTGATGACGCAGAGCATCGTGGCCAGCGATGGCGCGAGCATCCCCGCACCCTTGGCCATCGCGCCGACCGTCCAGTTGTCCTGGTGCAGCGCAACCTGTTTGGGCACCGTATCGGTGGTCATGATGGCGCGGGCGGCTTCCTCCCCGCCGGTGAGCCCGCCGGCCATCTCGTGGACGACCTCCCGCACACCGGCCAGGACCTTGTCCATCGGCAGCCGGTCACCGATCAGGCCTGTGGAACACACCGCGACCTCGATCGCGCCGGTCTCGGTACCCCAGTCCGACAGCGCGGCAGCGGTGGCCTCGGCGGTGGCATGGGTGTCCTGGAAACCCAGCGGACCGGTGCAGGCGTTGGCGCCGCCGGAGTTCAGGACGACCGCGCGGAGTCGGCCGCTGGTCAGGACCTGCTGCGACCACAGCACGGGCGCGGCCTTGACCTTGTTGCGGGTGAAGACCCCGGCGGCGGTGTGGTCGGGTCCTTCGTTGAACACGAGTGCCAGATCGAGTGCCCCGGAGGCCTTGATGCCCGCCGAGATGCCGGTGGCGCGAAATCCTGCCGGTGCGGTGACGCCCTGGGTGCGCAGCATCCGGGTCATGGGGCCACACCGACCGTCGACAGGCCGGCAGTTTCGGGCCAGCCCAGGGCGAGGTTCATCGACTGCACGGCCGCACCCCCGGTGCCTTTGACGAGGTTGTCGATCGCGGCGATGACAACGCATGTCTCGGCGTCTTCGTCGAGTGCGACGGCCAGTTGTGCGGCGTTGCTGCCGATCACCGACCCGGTGGTCGGCAACTGCCCTTCGGGCAGCAGATGGACGAAAGGTTCGTCGGCATAGGCCTTTTCATAGGCACTGCGCAGCTGGGACAGCGACGCACTGGTCCGGGCCGTGCACGTGGCGAGGATGCCCCGCGAGGTCGGTATCAGCACCGGGGTGAACGACACCGAGACATCGGTGCCGGTGACTGCGCGCAGCCCCTGGGCGATCTCGGGAGTGTGGCGATGTCTGCCGCCGACGTTGTAGGCGCGGGCGGAGCCGATGATCTCCGCGCCGAGCAGCTCCACCTTGGCCGAGCGGCCGGCGCCCGACGCGCCGCTGACCGCGACAACCGTGACGGCGGGTTCGGCGAGGTCTTCGGCGAACATCGGCCACAGCGCCAGCAGCGCCGCGGTCGGATAACAGCCCGGCACTGCGATGCGCCGTGCCCCCACGAGGCGTTGCCGCGCGCCGGGCAGTTCGGGCAGCCCGTAGGGCCAGCTGCCGGCGTGCTCTGAGCCGTAGAACCGCTGCCAGGCGCTCGAGTCGGTCAGCCGGAAGTCGGCGCCGCAGTCGATGATCAGAGTGTCGGCACCCAGCTGGTCGGCCAGGACAGCGGAGTGTCCGTGCGGCAGCGCCAGGAACACGACGTCGTGACCGGCGAGCGTGTCGATGTCAGTGGGTTCCAGGACGTGGCCGGCCAGCGGCACCAGGTGCGGATGGTGCTCACCGAGGGCGGTGCCCGCACTGGCGGCCGCCGTCAGCGCACCGATCTGCAGACGGCCGTCGGCGAAAGCGGGATGCCCCAGCAGGAGCCGGAGGATCTCGCCACCGGCGTATCCGCTCGCCCCTGCAACCGCGACTGAAACCATGGCCGCCATGGTTGCATGATTATTCACCTACACGCAAACTCATTATTGGCCCGCTGCCCTTCGGGTTTGTTCCCGGGTCGCGCACCTGCCCGTGTCGCTCGGCAACGGCTGAGCGCATGTCGCCTCAGCGGCGTTGTTCAGCCCCGAGTTTCTCGGCCGCGGCCGCCACCGCGGCGTCGCGTGCGGCGCTGGCTTCCTCCTCGGTCAGCGTGCGGTCCGGCGCGCGGAACCGCAGAGCCAGGGCCAGCGATTTACGGCCCGCACCGATCTGAGGCCCGGTGTAGACGTCGAAGAGCCGCACGTCCTCGAGCAGCTCCCCGGCCCCGGCGCGGACCACGTCGACCACGCTCTGGGCCGCCACGTCGTCTGCCACGACGAGCGCGACGTCCTGGAACACCGCCGGGAACGGCGACACCGTGGGTGCGGGCAGTGACTCCACGATCGGCGCGGCGTCGAGGTCGAGCTCGAGCGCGCAGGTGCCCTTCGGGAGCCCGGACCGCTCGATGACCGCGGGGTGGAGCTGGCCGGCGTACCCGACCACCACGTCGCCGATCATGACCGCCGCGCATCGGCCGGGATGCCAGGGCAGGTGTTCGGCGGCGCGCAGGGTCAGGTCGATTCCTGCGGCGCGCCCGATCACGCGGACGGCTTCGAACGCGTCGGCGGCTTCCACCGGGCGCCCGGGACCCCAGGGGCCCGCAGGTTCACGCAGACCGGCCAACACCGCGGCGACGTGCTGGGGCTGGTGCGGAAGCGAGGAATCCAGCACCGCGATCTCGTCGTCGGTGGGCCGGCGGTCATTCGGGATGCGCTCGACCGCGCGGGTGTCGCTGGTGGGCTCGACCACCTGCGCGATCGCGAACAACGCCGCGTCCACGGCACCGCGGGAGACGTTGCGGCTCAACGCCTCCAACAGTCCGGGCAGCAGCGTGGTGGCCAGGTGCGGGCGGTCGGATTCGAGCGGGTTGAGCACCGAGGTGGTGCGCCGACGCGGGTCGTCGTCGTCCAGGCCCCATTTGTCGAAGATGCCCGCAGGCAGGAACGGCGTGGGCAGGATCTCGACGAATCCGCTCAGCGCCAGCGATTTCCCGACGGCCCGGCGACGCTTCTGACCGGGTGTCAGGCCCCGGCCGGCAGGGGCGGTGGGCAGCACCGAGGGGATCGCGTCGAGCCCCTCGAGGCGCATGACCTCCTCGACCAGGTCGGCGGGCTGACGGATGTCGGGCCGCCAGCTCGGCGGCGTCGCGGTGATCCGGCCTTCGTCGACGCGGACCGCCGCGCCGATCTGTGTCAACCGTTTCTCGGCGGTGCCGGCCGGATAGTCGACTCCGGCGGTGCGGTCGGGTAGATCCAGAGGCATGCTGACCGGCGGATGCGACCAGTCCTCGGTCGGCGGGTCGCCGCGCCAGTCGGTCAGCCGCGGCTCGACGGTGCCGCCGGCGATGTCGGCGAGCAGTGCGGCGCACCGATCCAGCGCGGCGACCGACACCGCGGGGTCGACCGTGCGCTCGTATCGACGTCCCGCCTCGCTGTGCAGGTGCAGCCGACGTTGCGTGCGCGACACCGCAGCCGGATCCCACACCGCCGCCTCCAGCAGCACATCCGTGGTGGTGTCGCGGACCTCGGTGGTCCCCGCTCCCATCACCCCGCCGATCGCGGCCGTGGCGGCGTCGTCGACGATCAGCACGTCGGCGGGATCCAGTGTGCGTTCGACGTCGTCGAGCGTGACGACCGTCTCACCCGGCTCGGCAAACCGCACCCGGAAGCCACCGCTGATGAGGCCACGGTCGTGCGCGTGCATCGGATGCCCCAGTTCGAGCATCACGTAGTTCGTCACGTCCACCGCAGGCGAGATCGCCCGGATCCCGGACAGCAGCAGACGGCGCTGCATCCACCACGGCGACACCGCATGAGGGTCGATGCCGGTCACCGGCCGGAGCCCGAACCGCTGCACACCCGTGCCCGCGTCGATGGTCACCGCCAGCGCCTCGCCCTCGGCGGGCAGGGGGGCCACCTCCGCGGGGTCGACGTAGTCGAGGTCGTAGGCGTTGGCGATCTCGCGGGCCATCCCCCGAACGGACAGGCAGTAGCCGCGGTCCGGTGTGATCGCCAGATGGAACACGACGTCGTCGAGCCCCAGCACGTCGGCGGCCGCGGCACCCGGTTCGGCGGTTCCGGGCGGCAGCACCAAGATCCCGGAGTGATCGGTGCCGAGGTTGAGTTCGGCAGGCGAGCAGATCATGCCGTCGGAGGTGCGCCCGTAGGTCTTTCGCGCAGCGATGCGGAAGTCGCCGGGCAACACCGTCCCGGGCAGGGCCGCGACCACGAGGTCGCCGACCGCGAAGTTCGTTGCCCCGCATACGATGTCACGTAGCTGCGGCTCCCCCACATCGAGCTTCACCGCCCGGATCGGCTTCTTGAACTCGGTGAGTTCTTCGATCTCGGCGACGCGACCGACCGTCAGCGGTCCGCTGACCGGGCCGACCGCAATGATGTCCTCGACCTCGTGGCCGATACGGATCAGCGCCTGCTCGAGGTCCTCGGCCGACACGTCCCAGCCCGGGGCGCCGACTGCCACGACCTCGCGCAGCCAGCTGTAGGGAAGGCGCATCAGGCTCCCACCCCGAACGGTAGCGAGAACCGGACGTCGCCCTCGACCATGTCGCGCATGTCGGGGATGCCGTTGCGGAACTGCAGGGTGCGCTCCAATCCCATGCCGAATGCGAAGCCCGAGTACACCTCGGGATCGATGCCGCACGCGCGCAACACATTCGGGTTGACCATGCCGCAGCCGCCCCACTCGACCCAGCCCGGACCGCCCTTTTTGTTCGGGAACCAGATGTCGACCTCGGCCGACGGCTCGGTGAACGGGAAGAAGTGCGGGCGGAACCGGGTGCGGCCCTCGGGGCCGAACTCCGAGCGCGCGAACGCGTCGAGGGTGCCCCGCAGATGGGCCATCGTGAGGTTCTTGTCCACTGCCAGGCCCTCCACCTGATGGAACACCGGGGTGTGGGTGGCGTCGAGCTCGTCGGTGCGGAACGTGCGGCCGATCGAGACGATGTAGACCGGCAGGTCACGCTCGAGCAGGGCACGGATCTGCACCGGCGAGGTGTGGGTGCGCAGCACCTGCCGCGACCCCTCGGGTGCGACGTGGAAGGTGTCCTGCTCGCTGCGGGCCGGATGGTCCGGCGGGAAGTTCAACGCGTCGAAGTTGAACTGTTCGGTCTCGACCTCGGGCCCTTCGGCCAGCTCCCAGCCCATCGCCACGAAGGTGTCGGCGACGTGTTCGGCGAGGATCGTGATGGGGTGGCGGGCGCCGACAGGTTGGCGGGTCGACGGCAGGGTGACGTCGATGCGTTCGGCCACCAGCACGGCGGCGTCGCGTTCGATACGCAGCGCCGCCAGCCGTTCGTCGTAGGCGGCCTGCGCCGCGGCGCGGGCGACGTTGACGCGCTTGCCCGCGTCAGCGCGTTCCGTCTTGGGCAGCGACCCGAGGGCCTGGCGCGCCAGAGCGATCGGCGACCGGTCGCCGAGATGCTCTGTCTTCGCGCGGGACAGCTCGTCGAGGGTGCCGGCCTGGTCGAAGGCGCGCACGGCGGCACGCACCGCCTCGTCGAGTGCGGTGTCGGATAGGTCCACTGGCTGCTCAGCCACCCGGCGATCATAGGTGATGGGCTCGCCGCGCTTCGCATCCATTTGGTCGGGGGCGCCACACCCTCCCGCCGATCCGTCCGACCCACCGGCGTTCAGACTGCGACCTCGGCGGCAAAGTGCGAGTGAGAGCCGCCGTGAGCGCAGCGCCAACGGGAATTCATCGCCGAGGTCGGGAGAGTGCCGTCACGATCCCGTGGCTTCGCCGTCGTCCTCGTCGGTCGGCTTGCGGCTCTTGAGCCGGTAGATGACGAAGTCGGGCGGGACGCCGTCCTGCTTGGGTGCGAACATCTGGCGCCGGAGCTTGCGTGCGGTCACGCCCAACGTGTCGAACTCCTCCTGTGGGATCCGTTCCAGCGTCGCGGCGGAGACCATGAGCTCGCCGCGCGTAGCGCGTTCCATCACCCGCGCGGCCAGGTTGACGTCGACGCCCAGCCAGTCCGAGCCGATGCGCTGCGGGCGTCCGGTGTGGATGCCGACCCGCATGCGTGGGGTGAATCCGTCGACGTCGACGGCCCTGATCGCTTCGCGAGCGGCGATCGCCGAGCGGACGGCGGTGGTCGGATCGGAGAACACCGCCATGATGCCGTCGCCCATGCGCTTGACGATGTGGCCCCCCGACTCCAGCAGCGGAGGCTCCACCACCTGGGCCATGCGGCGCAGCAACCGCAGCGTCGCCTCATCGCCGGCGTTCAGCGACCACGCCGAATAACCGACCAGATCGGTGAACACCAACGTCACCTCGGCGTTGGCAGGCCGGCCCGAGACCCGCTCGGTCAGGGCCTGCCAGACCTGCAACGCCCCCAGGCTGAGCTCACGGGATGCGGCTGCGCGTTCCAACAGGCGGTCGGCGGCCCGGGCGGCCGCTCGCGGTCCGCCCAGACCGGACACCGACAGCGGATCGCCGAACTCGGGATCACCGGGCAGGGCCCGCCGGGCGCGACGGATGGCGGAAACGACACCGTCGTGCTGATTGACTCCCCGCAGCCAGCCGAGCGGGCCTGACGAGTGATCGGTTCCCGGCTCACTCGACTCGGCGTCGTCCACGCCGCTCAGCCTAATCGAGCCGAAACGACCGGATAAATTCGCAGGTCACGCGCGTATGCCGCCGGTGTGGAGGGTGTATAACACTGGCCGCGCGGTGCGTGGAATTCGTAGACAACGGTCGTTGTCACGCTTATCGTGAGGCGATGCGATCAACGGCGATGGCAGACCATTCGACCTCCTCGACGACCGTCCCGACCGACAATCCGCTCGGGCCGGACTCGCTGACGTGGAGGTACTTCGGCGACGTCCGCACCGGCATGCTCGGCGTGTGGATCGGCGCGATCCAGAACATGTACCCCCAACTCGGAGCGGGCGTCGAGGATCACTCGGTGTTGCTGCGCGAACCGTTGCAGAGAGTCGCGCGGTCGGTGTATCCGATCATGGGAGTCGTCTACGACGGCGACCGCGCCGCGTCCACGGGCGCGCAGATTCGCAGCTATCACAAGACCATCAAGGGTGTCGACGCCGCCGGGCGGCGCTACCACGCGCTGAATCCCGAGACGTTCTACTGGGCGCACGCCACGTTCTTCATGCTGATCCTCAAGACTGCCGAGTACTTCTGCGGCGGACTGACCGAAGCCGAGAAACGCCAGCTGTTCGACGAGCACGTGCAGTGGTATCGCATGTACGGCATGAGCATGCGGCCGGTGCCGTCGTCCTGGGAGGCCTTTCAGGAGTACTGGGCACACAAGTGCGACGAGGAACTCGAGATCAACCGGGCGACACTGGACATCTTCTCCATCCGGATTCCCAAGCCGCGGTTCGTGCTGATGCCGACACCGGTCTGGGATCAGATGTTCAAGCCGATGGTCGATGCGCAACGCTGGATCGCCGCAGGGGTTTTCGACCCGGCGCTGCGCGAGCGAGCGGGCATGCGATGGACACCCGGCGACGAGATTCTGCTGCGGCTGTTCGGCAAGCTGGTGGAGTTCGCATTCGTGGCCGTACCCGACGAGATCCGGTTGCATCCGCGTGCATTGGCCGCCTACCGCCGTGCGGAGGGCAAGCTGGCGCCGGACGCGCCGCTGGTCGAAGCGCCCGCGTTCATGGCCCCGCCGCGGGATCGTCGAGGAATGCCGATGCACTACGTGCCGACCCGCAAGTCGCTCCTGGACCGCGTCGGCTCGCTGGTGCATTCGACGTTCTCGCTGGCCGGCGTGCGCCCGGCGCGCGGCCGGACCGAGGCGGCCTGAGAACCTCCTCCGCGAAGCCCGGGTTACCGATCCACGCCGGCGCGGATTGTCACGCCCGCCAGGGCAGCGTCGTGCCGCGCAACGGTCAGCGGTCGCGGGAGGCGCGCGCGCTCTGGTAGAGGCAGATGGCCGCCGCGGAGCCGATGTTGAGGCTTTCGGCGTTGCCCGCCATCGGGATTCGCACCCGGGCTGTGGCGAGCTCGACGACGTCCGGCGGCAAGCCGTGGGCCTCCGGCCCGAACAACCATGCGGTCGGTCGGGCCAGGTCGACGTCGTCGAGGCTCACCGAACCGTCCAGCACGGTGGCCAACACCTGCAATCCTGCGTCCCGCAGGCCGGCGACCACTGCTTGCGTGTCGGGCTCGGCGATGACGGGGATCGAGAAGATGCTGCCGGCCGAGGCGCGCAGGCACTTGCCGTTGTACGGATCCACGCTCGGGCCGGCGAGTACCACCGCGTCGGCGCCCATGGCGTCGGCGACGCGGATGATGGTTCCGGCGTTGCCGGGCTCGGAGACGCCGACAGGCACAGCGACCAACGTGGGCGCGTCGGCGAGCACCTGCGCGAGGCCGGCGTCAGGAATCGTGCACACGGCCACCAGGCCCACCGGAGTCACCGTGTCTGACAATGCTTTTGCCGCGCGTTCGGTGACGAGCTGGGTCGGGGTGCCGGCGAGCAGGTCGGCGAACCGGGCGGCAGCGCTCTCGGTGACGAACACCTCGGAAACGAGTCCGCGCCGCAGCGCGGCCTCGACGAGGTTGGGCCCCTCGGCGAGGAAACGTGCGGCGCGGCGGCGCCCGGTGTGGCGGTGCAGTTTGACCGCCGCCACCACCCGGGCAGAACGCTCGGTGAGGGTCAGGCAGCCTCGCCCGACGGGGCGTTCACGTCGGCAGGCAGTGCGCCCTTGGCCACCTCGACCAGCGCGGTGAAGGCAGCCGGGTCGCTGACGGCCAGCTCGGCGAGGTTCTTGCGGTCGACCTCCACGCCGGCGGCCTTGAGGCCCTGCATCAGCCGGTTGTAGGTCATGTCGTTGGACCTGGCCGCGGCGTTGATGCGCGAGATCCACAGCTTGCGGAACTCACCCTTACGGGCGCGGCGGTCCCGGTAGGCGTAGGTCAACGAATGCAGCTGCTGTTCCTTGGCCTTGCGGTACAGCCGCGAGCGCTGGCCCCGGTAGCCCTTCGATGCCTTGAGTACGGTACGCCGCTTCTTCTGCGCGTTGACCGCGCGCTTCACGCGTGCCATGGGAGTTTCCTATCGTCGTTCAGTCAGGGGTCGGGGTCCGGCCGGGACGGTCGGACCACCGGTCTAGCGGGTGGAGCGCTCAGCCGTTGAGCATCTTCTTGATGCGCTTGGTGTCGTTGCCCGACACCTCGGTGCGGCCTTCGAGCCGGCGGGTGCGGGTCGACGGCTTGTGCTCGAGCAGGTGGCGGTGGTTGGCCTTCTGGCGCACGATCTTTCCGGTTCCGGTGCGGCGGAACCGCTTCGACGCGCCGCTGTGGGTCTTCGCCTTCGGCATGTTTCCTCAGTTCTGTGGGGTATCGGTGGGTGCTTCCTGGGCGGGCTGCGCCTTGCGCTGCGCCGCTGGAGCGTCTGCATCGTGCGCCGCCTTGGCGCGAGTCTTCGCGCCGCGGTGCGGGGCCAGCACCATCGTCATGTTGCGGCCGTCCTGCTTGGCGGACGTCTCGACGAAGCCGTAGTCGGCGACGTCGGCGCCCAGGCGTTGCAGGAGCCGGAACCCGAGCTCGGGCCGCGACTGCTCACGTCCGCGGAACATGATGGTCACCTTGACCTTCGACCCGGCTTCCAGGAAGCGGACGACGTGACCCTTCTTGGTCTCGTAGTCGTGGTCGTCGATCTTGGGACGCAGCTTCTGTTCCTTGACGACGGTCTGCTGCTGGTTCTTGCGAGACTCGCGCGCCTTCTGGGCCGTCTCGTACTTGTACTTGCCGTAGTCCATGATCTTGCAGACCGGCGGCCTGGCATTGGGAGCTACTTCGACGAGATCGAGATCGGCATCCGCGGCAACGCGGAGAGCATCTTCGATGCGCACGATGCCTACCTGTTCACCGCCCGGTCCGATCAGGCGGACTTCAGGTACGCGGATGCGCTCGTTGACGCGGGTCTCAGTGCTGATGGGGCCTCCCTGGATAGATCCTGCTGTCCTCGAGGAGTCCACACTTATCCGGCGCCCTGTCCCTACAGAACAGAAAAGCCCTGCTCAGAGCAGGGCCCGACACCGACCAGGACAGACATCTGCGATGTCTGTGACCGGACCGTTGCACCTCCGACGTATCGTCGGTGAACGGTGGGAGCGGGACTCCACTTTGCTGTCCCGGACGTTGCCGGGACGGTCGCGCATGCCAGTCTAGCAGGCATGACCGAGGTTCCCGAACCATCCTCCCTGGCAGCCGAGCTGTCCGTACGCGAGCTCGCCGACGTCCCCGCCGTCGAGGTCATCACCCGTGCCGCGGTGATGCTGATGAGTGCCGCCGCCGAGAAGCTCGGGCTGTCGGCCGACGACCCCGACGACAGCCCCCATCGCGACCTCGACGAGGCCCGCCGCCTGATCACCGGACTGGCCGGTCTGGTGACCGCGTCCGCCGAATATCTGGGACCGCACGCCGGACCCGTGCGCGACGGGTTGAAATCCCTGCAGCTGGCGTTCCGCGAGGCCAGCGCGGCACCCGAGGAGCCCGGTAAGGGGCCGGGAGAGAAGTACACCGGGCCGGTCTGGTAGCGCCACTCGCCGAAGCCGGACATCTGCCCGGTGGGCCTGGTGAGCGCATATCCTCCCGGCGTATGACCGTCACGAGTCCCATCCGGGCCGCTGCCCGCTCGCGCTTCCGCTGGGTGCCGGCGGCCGCCGGCTGGACGGTCGGCATCATCGCCACGTTGTCGCTGCTGGCCAGCATCTCGCCGCTGGTCCGCTCGGTCATCGCAGTGCCGCGTGAGTTCGTCAACGACTACATCTTCAACTTCCCCGACACCAGCTTCGCGTGGGCGTTCGTGCTGGCGGTGCTGGCCGGGGCGCTCGCCGCGCGCAAGCGCATCGCCTGGTGGACGCTCGTGGGCTACATGGTCGCCGCAACCGGGTGGAACATCGCCGACCTGCTCTCCGGCGAGGAGTCCCGGCTGGCGCAGTTCGGCGAGATGATCGGGTTGGTCTTCCACGTCGCGGCCATTGTGTTCCTGCTCCTGGCACGCGGGCAGTTCTGGGCCAGGGCACGTCGGGGCGCGCTAGCGAAAGCGGCCGGTGTCCTGGTGGCCGGCATGGGGATCGGCACGCTGATCGGCTGGGCCCTGCTCGAGCTGTTTCCGGGCACGCTGGCGCGACCGGACCGGTTCCTCTACGCCCTGAACCGTGTCAGCGCATTCGCAGGCGCCGATCCCGACTCCTTCAGCGGGGCTCCCCACGGGCTCGTCAACGCGATGCTCGGCTTGTTCGGCGCGCTGGCCCTGATGGCGGCCGCAGTGGTGTTGTTTCAGTCGCAACGCGCCGACAACGCGCTGACCGGCGAGGACGAGTCAGCGATCCGCGGGCTGCTCGAGCTCTACGGCAAAAACGATTCGTTGGGGTACTTCGCCACCCGCCGCGACAAAGCGGTGGTGTTCTCCCCCGACGGCCGCGCCGCCATCACGTACCGCGTCGAGGTCGGCGTGTGTCTGGCCAGCGGAGATCCGGTCGGCGACCCGAAATCCTGGCCGCAGGCGATCGGGGCCTGGTTGGAGCTGTGCCTGGCGTACGGGTGGGCGCCCGGCGTGATGGGTGCGAGCGCGGCCGGAGCGCAGGCCTTCCGCGGCGCGGGGCTCAACGCATTGCAGCTCGGCGACGAGGCGATCCTGCACACCGATGAGTTCCGGCTGTCCGGACCGGAGATGCGCGGCGTGCGCCAGGCGGTGACCCGGGCCCGCCGTGCCGGCGTCGCGGTGCGGATGCGCCGCCACCGCGAGCTGAGCGCCGACGAGATGACCGACGTGATCACACGCGCGGACGCCTGGCGCGACACCGATGACGAGCGGGGCTTCTCCATGGCGCTGGGGCGACTCGGCGACCCCGCCGACGGTGACTGTCTGCTGGTGGAGGCGGTGCGCGAGGACGGTCAGGTGGTCGCGATGTTGTCGCTGGTGCCGTGGGGCGCCAACGGGGTGTCCCTGGATCTGATGCGTCGCTCGCCCCGCTCCCCCAACGGCACCATCGAACTGATGGTCAGCGAACTGTGCCTGAACTCCGAGCACGTCGGGATCAGCCGGGTGTCACTGAATTTCGCGATGTTCCGGTCGGCCTTCGAGCAGGGGACCCAACTCGGCGCGGGCCCCGTCGCACGACTGTGGCGCTGGATCCTGGTGTTCTTCTCGCGCTGGTGGCAGCTCGAGACGCTGTACCGGTCCAACATGAAGTACCAGCCTCGGTGGGTCCCGCGCTACGCGTGCTACGAGGATGCCCGGCTGGTCCCGCGCGTCGGGGTGGCCTCGGTGATCGCGGAAGGCTTTCTGGTCCTTCCGTTCTCCAAGCGTCACGAGCAGCCCCACACCGGCCACCACATCGCCGCACCGGGCACCCTCGTCGCGACCGGGCTGCTGCACAGTGACGGTTCCGCGCCCGACGTCAGCCTGCCGGGCGGGCCGGACGAGGACGTGAGTCACGGACTGCCCGAGCAGGTCCGGGTTCGGATGGCCAAGCTCAAGGCGCTGCAGAGCGAGGGGGTGGACGCCTATCCGGTGGGCAGTCCGCCCAGCCACACCGTCGCCGCGGCGTTGTCGGCCCAGGACGGCACCGAGGTGTCGGTCGCAGGCCGGGTGTTGCGCCTGCGCGACTACGGCGGCGTGCTGTTCGCGCAACTGCGTGACTGGTCTGCCGAAGTCCAACTCCTGCTTGACAACTCGGCGCTACGCGTGGGCGGCACCGCTGACTTCACCCGCGTGATCGACCTCGGCGATCTGCTCGAGGTGTCGGGCACGATGGGCCACAGCCGCAACGGCACGGTGTCGGTGCTGGTCACCAGGTGGCGGCTGATCGGCAAATGCCTGCGGCCGTTGCCCGACAAATGGAAAGGGCTGACGGATCAGGAGGCCCGGGTGCGCGCCCGCTACGTCGACCTCGCGATCAACACCGAGGCCCGCGACCTGATCAGAGCGCGCAGCGCAGTCCTGCACGCCATTCGCGAAACCCTGGTCGGCAAGGGATTCCTGGAGGTCGAGACACCGATCCTGCAGCAGATCCACGGCGGTGCGAACGCGCGTCCGTTCATGACTCACATCAACGCCTATGACCTCGATCTGTATCTGCGCATCGCGCCCGAACTGTATCTGAAGCGGTTGTGCGTCGGCGGAGTGGAAAAGGTCTTCGAACTCGGGCGCGCCTTCCGCAACGAGGGCGTCGACTTCAGCCACAACCCCGAGTTCACGTTGTTGGAGGCTTACCAGGCACACGCCGACTATCGCGTCTGGATCGACGGATGCCGGGAACTGATCCAGAACGCCGCAGACGCCGCCAACGGAGCCCAGGTGTTCTGGCGTCCACGCCCCGACGGCGCTCTCGAGCCCGTCGACATCTCCGGATCGTGGACGGTCAAGACCGTGCACGGCGCGGTGTCGGAAGCCCTCGGCGAGACGATCGAGCCGGATACCGACCTCGGCACGCTGCGGCGGCTCTGCAACGCCGCCCACATTCCCTACCTGTCGCACTGGGACGCCGGTGCGGTCGTGCTCGAACTCTACGAACGTCTCGTCGAGGACCGCACCGAGGAGCCGACGTTCTACACCGATTTCCCGACGTCGGTGTCACCGCTGACGCGGCCGCACCGCAGCATCCCCGGCGTCGCGGAGCGGTGGGATCTGGTCGCGTGGGGCGTCGAGCTGGGCACCGCCTACAGCGAGCTGACCGACCCTGTCGAGCAGCGCCGCCGGTTGCTGGAACAGTCGCTGCTGGCCGCCGGCGGCGATCCGGAAGCGATGGAACTCGACGAGGACTTCCTGCAGGCGATGGAGTACGCGATGCCGCCGACGGGCGGTCTCGGCATGGGCGTGGACCGTGTCGTCATGCTCATCACCGGGCGCAGCATTCGCGAGACGCTGCCCTTCCCGCTGGCCAAACCGCGGTAGCGTTTGCGGCATGCCGGACGAACCGCAGCCCGAGCCTGTCGACGCGGAGATCGTCGAGCCGTGGCCTGCGCCCGACAGCGCCTCCCAGCCGGACGGGACCGTCACCACCCCCGAGCCCGACGAGACTGTCAGCGCTTCTGAGCCGGTCGGGCCCGGGGACACCATTACCGAGCCCGCATCCGGTTACACCCGTGACGGGGTGCCAACCTTCGAGTCGGTGCGCGAGAAGATCGAAACCCGCTACGGCACCGCGATCGGCGCGGCGGAGCTGGCCTCGGAGACCCCTGAAGGCCGTTCCGTCGAGGAGCAGTACGAGGCGCGCCAGAAAGCCGCCGCCGAGCGGCTGGCCCGCATCCGGGAGTCCATGCATCGGGCCGACGACTCCGGCTGATCTGCCCGACGTCACCGGTACGGTCGCGATCAATGCGGTCAATCACTGCCGAAGAGCGCCGCGCGCGCCTGGCGCGACGGCACTTCCTCGACGAGCCTGCGCCGTCGGTGGCCGGCGCAGCGGCCAGCTTCGTCGGTCTGCACGCCACCGACCCGGCCACCCCGTACCTGACGCTGTGGGCACGCTCGCCCGGCTTCTCGGTCGACGACCTCGATACCGCGATGTATCGAGACCGCACCGTGGTCAAGCACCTGGCGATGCGGCGGACGTTGTGGATGGTGAAGGCCGAGGATCTTCCCCTGATCCAGTCTGCGGCCAGCGACCGAGTCGCCGACACCGAACAGCGGCGACTCGTCGCCGATGTGCAGAAAGCCGGCGTCACCGACGACGGTGAGGCGTGGTTCGCCGCGGCGGCGGCCGCGGTGCTGGAGCATCTCACCTCGCACGGGCCGGCCAGCGCGCGGGAACTGCGCGAAGGGCTCACAGAATTGGCCGGCAGCCACGACACCGCCCCGGGCAAACGCTGGGGCGGCCCGACACCCTTGGCGCCGAGGGTGCTGACCGTGCTCGGTGCCCGCGGCGATATCGTGCGCGGCCCCAACGACGGCCGGTGGATCGCGTCGCGGCCGCGCTGGACCACGATGGCCGAGTGGCTGCCGACCACGCCGGGGCCGGTGTCACCGGAACTGGCGCGGGCGGAACT
Source organism: Mycobacterium sp. G7A2 (assembly GCF_041902445.1). NCBI lineage: Bacteria > Bacillati > Actinomycetota > Actinomycetes > Mycobacteriales > Mycobacteriaceae > Mycobacterium > Mycobacterium sp. G7A2. Next base: position 3,255,990 of record NZ_CP169251.1, read on the forward strand.
GGTGCGGCGGTGGCTGTCCGCCTTCGGGCCGGCCACCGTCGCCGACGTCAAGTGGTGGTTCGGCCAGACGCTCACCTGGGCGCGGCAGGCGCTGAGCGAGGTCGATGCCGTGCCGGTCGATCTGGCCGGCTGCACGGGTTACGCGCTGCCCGAGGATGTGGAGCCCGAACCCGCCGTCGGTGACGTCGAGCCGTGGTGCGCGCTGCTGCCCGCACTGGACGTCACGACGATGGGTTGGCTGGAGCGCGACTGGTACGTGGGCGCACACCGTGACCAGGTTTTCGACCGCAACGGCAATGCCGGCCCGACGGTGTGGGTCGACGGCCGCGTCGTCGGTGCGTGGCGACAGGACGACACCGGACGCGTCGAACTCGTGCTGCTCGAGGACGTCGGCCGTCGCGCACACCGCGACCTGACATCCCGCGCCGAGCAGCTCACCGCGTGGCTGGACGGGGTCCGCGTCAGTCCGCGGTTTCCCTCCCCCGCCTGCCGACCGGATGCTAGGCGCTGACCTTGCGGCGGCCGTTTCGGGTTTTGCGGGTCGGACGGGAGACGCCCAGCGTCTCGGCCAGGAAGTGGCCCGTGTAGCTGTCCGGATCCGCGGCGACGTCCTCGGGGGTTCCGGTGGCCACCACGGTTCCGCCTCCCGAACCACCTTCGGGCCCCATGTCGATGATCCAGTCCGAGGTCTTGATCACGTCGAGGTTGTGTTCGATCACGATGACCGAATTGCCCTTGTCGACAAGACCGTTGATGACGGTCAGCAACTTGCGGATGTCCTCGAAATGCAGTCCGGTGGTGGGCTCGTCGAGGATGTAGACGGTGCGGCCGGTGGAACGCTTCTGCAGCTCGGAGGCGAGCTTGACGCGCTGGGCCTCACCCCCCGACAGCGTCGGCGCGGGCTGACCGAGTCGCACATAGCCCAGCCCGACGTCCACCAGTGTCTTGAGGTAGCGGTGGATCGAGGTGATCGGCGCGAAGAACTCGGATGCTTCCTCGATGGACATGTCGAGAACTTCGGCAATGGTCTTGCCCTTGTAGTGCACCTCCAGCGTCTCCCGGTTGTACCGGGCACCCTGACAGACCTCACACGGCACGTAGACGTCGGGCAGGAAGTTCATCTCGATCTTGATCGTGCCGTCGCCGGAGCAGGCTTCGCACCGGCCGCCCTTGACGTTGAACGAGAAGCGCCCGGGTTGATAGCCGCGGACCTTGGCTTCCGTCGTTGCGGCGAACAGGGTGCGGATCTTGTCGAACACGCCGGTGTAGGTCGCGGGGTTGGACCGCGGCGTCCGCCCGATCGGCGACTGGTCGACCCGGACGAGCTTGTCGACCTTGTCCAATCCGGTCACCCGGGTGTGCCGGCCCGGCACCAGTCTCGCTCCGTTGAGTTTGTTCGCGAGCACGGCAGCCAGGATGTCGTTGACCAAGGTGGATTTGCCGGAGCCGGACACCCCGGTCACCGAGGTCAGCACGCCGAGCGGGAAGGTGACGTCGATCTCGCGCAGATTGTGCTCGCGGGCACCCACCACGGTGAGCTGACGCTTCTTGTCGACCGGGCGGCGCAGGGCCGGCACCTCGATCTGCTCTTTGCCGGACAGGTAGGCCCCGGTCAGTGAGTCGGTGTTCTCCAAAAGAGCTTCATAGGGTCCGCTGTGCACGATGCGGCCGCCGTGTTCGCCGGCCGCGGGCCCGATGTCGACGACCCAGTCGGCGTGGGCGATGGTGTCGAGGTCGTGTTCGACCACGATCAGGGTGTTGCCGAGGTCCCGCAGCCGCACCAGAGTGTCGATCAGCCTGCGGTTGTCCCGCTGATGCAGTCCGATCGACGGTTCGTCGAGGACGTAGAGCACACCGACCAGACCGGACCCGATCTGGGTGGCCAGCCGGATGCGCTGGGCCTCCCCGCCCGACAGCGTGGCCGCGGCCCGCGACAGCGACAGGTAGTCCAGCCCGACGTCGAGCAGGAAGCCGAGCCGAGACTGGATCTCCTTGAGTACCTGACCGGCGATCGCCTTCTCCCGGGAACCGAGGGTCAGCGCATTGAGGAACCTGGCGCACTCGGCGATGGACAGCTCGGCGACCTCGGCGATCGACTTGGCGCCGAAGTCACCGGCCGACATCGTGACGGCGAGGATCTCGGGTTTGAGCCGGGTGCCCTGGCATTCGGGGCACGGCACGTCGCGCATGAAGCCTTCGAGACGCTCCTTCATCTGTTCGGAGTCGGTCTGCTCCATGCGGCGCTGCAGAAACGCCAGCACACCCTCGAAGTCGGCGTAGTAGGACCTGGTGCGACCGTATCGGTTCTTGTAGCGCACATGAACCTGCTCGTCACAGCCCTCGAGAATGGCGCGGCGCGCCTTGGCGGGCAGCTTGCGCCACGGCGTGTCGACATCGAAGCCCAGCTGGTCGCCCAACCCGGACAGCATCCGGGTGAAGTACTCGGCGGTGTGGCCCATCGACCACGGCGCGATCGCGCCTTCGGCGAGGGTGAGGTCCGGGTCGGGGATGACGAGATCGGGATCGACCTCTTTCTTGATGCCCAGCCCGACGCATTCCGGGCACGCGCCGTACGGCGAGTTGAACGAGAACGACCGGGGCTCGAGGTCGTCGACGGCCAGAGGGTGGCCGTTGGGGCAGGCCAGCTTCTCGGAAAACCGCTGCTCGCGGTGCGGGTGGTCGTCTTCCCTGTCGACGAACTCGAGGACGACGATGCCGTCGGCCAGGTTCAGCGCGGTCTCCACCGAGTCGGTCAGCCGCTGCTTGGCGCTGGCCTTGACGGTGAGGCGGTCGACGACCACCTCGATGTCGTGCTTCTCCTGCTTCTTCAGCTTCGGCGGATCGGACAGTGGGTGCACCACTCCGTCCACCCGCACCCTGCTGTAGCCCTGGGTGTTCAGTTTGTCGAACAGGTCGACGAACTCGCCCTTGCGGGTGCGCACCACCGGTGCGAGTACCTGGAACCGCAGGCCTTCGTCCATCGCGAGGACCTGATCGACGATCTGTTGAGGGGTCTGGCGGGCGATGCGCTCGCCGCACACCGGGCAGTGCGGGGTACCGGCCCTGGCGTAGAGGAGGCGCAGGTAGTCGTAGACCTCGGTGATGGTGCCCACGGTCGAGCGCGGGTTGCGGTTGGTGGACTTCTGATCGATCGACACCGCGGGCGACAGCCCCTCGATGAAGTCGACGTCGGGTTTGTCCATCTGGCCCAGGAACTGACGCGCATACGCCGACAACGATTCGACGTAGCGCCGCTGGCCCTCGGCGAAGATCGTGTCGAAGGCGAGCGACGATTTGCCCGAACCCGACAGCCCGGTGAACACGATCATCGCGTCGCGCGGCAGATCCAAGTCGACGCCACGCAGATTGTGTTCCCGGGCACCCTTGACAATGAGGCGGTCAGCCAACGATGTCCCTTCCACGCGTTACGGGCCGCAGACGCAGCACAGGCCCATGCTAAGCATCCCCACCGACAAGTCCTGCTGCCAGCGAGCCCGCCGCCCGGTCCCGAATCGCGGCGGCAGCGCCGACGCCCCGACTCCGGGAAGTAACGTGACCACCATGACAGTGGTCGATGACGATTACACCGGACACGTCGAGCCGCACAACGCCGCGCGACGCGTCCTACCCGGAGCCACGATCATCAAGGCATCGGTGGGCCCGATGGACAACAACACCTATCTGGTCACCTGTTCCCAAACCGGTCAGACGCTACTCATCGACGCCGCGAACGAACCCGAGCTCCTGCTCGATCTGATCGAACGATACGCGCCGACGCTGTCGCTCATCGTCACCAGCCATCAGCACCCTGACCATTGGGGTGCGCTGACCGAGGTCGCAGATTCGACACACGCTCCCACCGCCGCGCACCCCCTGGACGCCGACCCGCTCCCGGTCCGGCCGGACCGACTGCTGCAAGACGGTGACACCGTCGAGGTCGGGGACCTGCGCTTCGAGGTCATCCACCTGCGCGGCCACACGCCGGGGTCGGTGGCGCTGGCGCTCAGCGGGCCGGCCACCGACGGTCGGGTGCATCTGTTCACCGGTGACTGCCTGTTTCCCGGCGGCGTCGGCAAGACCTGGAAAGAAGGCGATTTCGAGCAGCTGCTGGGCGATGTGACCAGTCGAGTGTTCGATGTGTACGCCGATCAGACCGTCGTGTACCCGGGACACGGCGACGACACCACGCTCGGCGCCGAGCGCCCGCACCTGCAGGAGTGGCGCGACCGCGGGTGGTGACGGCAGGGACCGAAAAGGATCAGTGTGAAGGATCAGGAAGGGAACATGAACAGCGAGCAGTTCACCAAGGCGCAGAGTGGCGCCGGCTTCATCGCGGCGCTGGACCAGAGCGGAGGCAGCACACCCAAGGCCTTGAAGCTCTACGGCATCGAGGAGGACGCCTACTCCGGCGACGCCGAGATGTTCGACATGGTGCATCAGATGCGGACCCGCATCATCACCAGCCCCGCGTTCGACGGTGACCGCATCGTCGGCGCCATCCTGTTCGAGGACACGATGGACCGTCAGATCGACGGACGAGCGAGCGCCGACTACCTCTGGAACGTCAAGCACATCGTGCCGTTCCTCAAGGTCGACAAGGGCCTGGCCGAGGAGAAGGACGGCGCCCAGGTGATGAAGCCGATCCCGAACCTCGACGACCTGCTGGCGCGGGCGCGCGACCACGGCGTATTCGGCACGAAGATGCGCTCGGTGATCAAGCTGCCCGGCGCGGGTCTGCAGGCCGTCGTCGATCAACAGTTCGAGGTCGCCCGCCAGATCCTTGCCGCCGGCCTGGTGCCGATCATCGAGCCGGAGGTCGACATCCACAGCCCCGAGAAAGGCAAGGCCGAAGAGCAGCTCAAAGAAGCGCTCCTGCGGGGTCTGGACAGCCTGGACGAAGGCCAGTCGGTGATGCTCAAGCTGACGCTGCCCGACGAGAACAACCTGTATCGCGAACTCGTCGAGCACCCGAAGGTCGTGCGGGTGGTGGCGCTCTCGGGCGGCTACAACCGCGACGACGCCTGCGACAAGTTGGCCGCCAACCACGGGGTCATCGCCAGCTTCTCGCGCGCACTGACCGAAGGGCTGACCGCTCAGCAGAGCGATGAGGAGTTCAACGCCACCCTCGACGCGGCGATCACGAACATCGCCAAAGCGTCCAACACCTGAGCCGCCCGGCACCCTGGGCCGGTCTGTGTCCGGCCCAGGGTGTGTGGCTCACGACGTGTGGACGATGAGTACGTCGGATTTCGAGCGGCGCGCGACGTTGGCGGGCACCGACCCGAGCAGTCGCCCGGCGATCGTGCTCAACCCGACGTTGCCGACCACCAGCAGGTCGGCTCCGACTTCCTCAGCCAGGTCGACGAGCGCATCCACGGGCGCTCCGACGACCGCCTTCTCTTCGATGTCGGGCGCACCGGCGGCCTTCGCCCGCTCACGTGCCTCCCGCAGGATCGCGTAGATCGGCGCGTTGCCCGACATCTTGTAGCCCTCGTCCTTGAGGACGTCAGCGGCGCGCTGATCCTCGCTCTGCGGGAAGTAGGCCGTCGCGATGACGAGTTTCGCGTTCGACCCGGCGGCGATCTGTCCCGCGCGGTCCACGGCACGCAACGACGAATCTGATCCGTCCGTACCAACCACCACGGTTTGATAGGCGCTCATCCATATCCTCCCAGTGTCAGTTGCAACGCCACAGACAGTAACCCGGCACCAGGCGAACATGGGTGCGAATCACCACACCCGCGGTGCATTCGCCCTGGATGCCGCATCTCCGCAATTGGCAACATCACGATGCCCGATCAGGGGTGACGACCGATACACCGGGGATGACATCACCCGCAAACCCGGGGAATCACGCACTGCGGCAACGAATATCTCTGCGCGTCAGTAACACCTTCCCCGTGTGGGTGGCCGCGGTCGACGGAATCCACTGGGGCCGCGCGGGTTCGGAGGACCGAGACACTCACTCCGGGCACCGGCACAGGCAGCGGTGGGGCCGGCAGCGGCACCCGGCCTTCGGCTCAGGAGTCGACGCTCAGGAATCGACGCCCAGGACACGTCCGGCGGTGAAGGTGGCCGCGTCGTTGATCATCCCGTTCCAGCGGTAGGAGAAATGGGCGAAGAAGTTGATCCCATCGGAGCAATAGGGGTCGCCGTTCGCGCACAGGTCTATCGCCCGGTCGCCGTAGAGCGGGCTGATCTGGGTCAGTGGGCCCAGTGTCGACACATCGCGCGAGGGGTTCCCGAAGACGGCGATGGCGGCGACGTGGTCGACCATGGAATCGGGCAGCGGCGCGGGCCGGAAGAACCAGATGGTTCTGTTGCCGATGGTGATGAGGTCGATGACGCCTGCGCCCTGCGACATGCCACCCAGGACGATCTTGGTGTCCGGACACATGCCGGCGATGTACTGAACGTGCTTGTTCGCATCGACGGCACCCGCCGATGTCGACTTGGAGAAGTTCCAGCTGGCGGGATAGTCGACCGCGTAAGCCGAGACTCGTTTTCCGAGCAGCTTCCATTTCAGCGAATCAACGAAGGCTTTGCCGGCCCAGCCCAGTCCGGCCCGGTCCGCAGTTCCGCGGGCGAAGACCACCTCGACGTCCGGGCACGAGACAGCGGCAGCAACAGGGCCGTTGACGACAGACACGGCGGCTGCCGCGGCTGTCAGTGCCGCGACCATGAGGGTGCGAGCGACCTGGAATGTGCGCACGCCGATCACGCTGACACATTGCTAGCAAATTTGCCCAGCTCGGCGATGCAAGAGTGACCCAACAGTTGCCAAGTTGTGTCGCAATGAAGCCGTTCGGTGTCTCAGCGGCGGGATAATCCCCTCCGCTCAGCGAATGGCGCCGACTTCGAGCAGAAGCACACCGACGACGATCAGCGCGATTCCCGCGAGCATTCGGGGAGTCAGCGCCTCCTGGAACAGGTAGCGCGATGCGGTTGCGGTCAGTGCCACGCCGGCGGCGGCCCAGATGCCGTATGCGACACCCAGCGGCATACCCGCGCGCAACGACCCGGCCAGCATCGTGAACGCGAGCAGGTAGCCGACCAGCACCACGACGTAGAACGCTGCTCTACCCCGTGCCGCGACCCGAAGTGACAGTGTCGCGGTGACTTCGGTGAGGATCGCCCCGGTCAACAACAGGTACTGCATGCCGTTCACCGGTCCGCCGCGCCGGCGCGCGGTTCGGAGTCCTCCGCACGGGATCCGGTCTCCACCAGTAAGACCCCGGCGATCACACAGACCAGACCGATGCCCATGGCGACGGTGAACGCTTCGCGGTAGATCAGCGTCGACAGCGTCGCCGTCAACGCGACTCCGCACGCGCCCCAGATCCCGTAGGCAACTCCGAGGGCCATGCCGCGCTTGAGCACCACGGTGAGGAACACGAACGACGCCAGATAGCCCGCCACCACCACCACATACAACGCGGGCATGGTGGCCGAACCCTTCAGCGACAGCGTCGCCGCCACTTCCGTCGCGATGGCCAGAGCCAGATAGAGCAGGGTCACCCGGCGGTCCTCCTTCTCGTCGCTGCCCGGCCATCATCGGCCATGCCCCTCGCAGACGCGCAGCGGGTCGCCGTGACCCCGTCCTGGTCCCCCCGATGGCGTCGTTGTCCGCCCTGGTGATCGCGGTTGGTCCTAGGGTGTGAGACGCATGGCGGGAGGACAGGAGGGCTCTGATGGGTGAGTTCGCTCAGCAAACACTGCAATCCGGTGTGGTGGTAATCAAGCCCGCCGGCCGGCTCAACATGGTGGCCGCACCGTCGCTGCGCAAGGAGTTGCACGCGCTCGTCGATGGCGGCAGCACCCGGGTGGTGGTCGATCTCAGCGGCACGGAGCTCATCGACTCGTCGGGGCTCGGGGCACTGATCTCTGGGCTCAAGGTGGCCCGGCAGGCGGGCGGCGATCTGCGTATCGCCGCGCCGACTCGCCAGGTGGTGACGGTCCTGGAACTCACGAATCTCAACCGGGTCCTCAGCGTGCACCCGTCGGCGGAAAGCGCCTTCGATGACCGGCCATGACCGGCACCGGGTGCTCGACACCACCACCGGCCCGGACACGCTACGGGACATCCAGCGATTGTTGGACGAGGTATGGGACGCCAACAATGTGCCCGAGACGACCCGCATGTACACCGATTTGGCTGTCAGCGAGATCAGCGCCAACATCATTGAGCATTCCGGCGACGGCAAGTCGGTGCACCTGATGATGGACGTGGAACTGCTGCCCGACTCCGTCCGCATCACCTTCACCGACGATGGGCGACCCGCCCCCGTCGACCTGACCCGGGTGGCGATGCCCGACGAGATGTCCGAGCGGGGGCGGGGTCTGGCGATCGCCTACCGGGTACTCGACGAGTTGTCCTACCGGCGCGACCACGACGGCAATCACTGGACCTTGGTGCGGCGCCTCGCCGAATGAGGGTCGCGGCCACTGTTGACCGCGGCCACCGTCCCCGCCGCGACGAGCACCGCGAACGTCGCGAACAAGGCGCGCGCCGCCGTCGCGCCTCCACTGTCGAGGGAATTGACGACCACTCCCGCGGCCGCGGCGCCGAGGGCTGCCGACATGAGTTGCACGGTGTTGATGGCCGCGGCCGCCACCGGCCCCTCGCCGGGGTCGTCGACCTTGCTCATCGCCCACGCTGACAGATGCGGCCATGCCATGCCGACCCCGATGCCGCTCATCATCAGTCCGAGAGCCCACACCGCGACATATCCCGCGGACGCGTCTTCACGTTGGGAAAGGGCATTCAGCGCCAGGCCGGTGGCCATCACGACCGGCGCGATCGCCGTCACCCGCCGGATCATCCGGTCACGGCTCAGGGTTGCGCTGCTGATCTCCGCAGCCGTCCAGCCCACCGCCAGACCGGCGCCCAGAAAGCCGGCCGCGACGGGCGTGAGATGCGCGAGCCGCTGCCCGAACAGCGGCACATACATGTCGACCATCGTGCCCGCCATCAACACACCCAGCGTCGCGTACACCCACTTGAGTGGACCTGCCCCGAAGACGCTGGGCGGCAACACCGATGCGTCTGCCCGCCGGTCGACGACCAGGAACACCGCGAGCAGCACCGTTCCTGCGCATGCCAGCCCGACGGTCATCGCCGTGTCCTGGACGACGCCCGCCACACTGATGAGCAACGCGGCCACGCCGAGCAGGAGCAGGGACCACATCGGAATCCGCCGCTGGGGCGCGACAGCACCGGGGTGCGCCGGGAGCGAGATCCACACCAGTACCGCCATCGCCGCGACCATCACGACCAGCACGCCGAAAGCCCAGCGCCACGAACCGTACTGCGCGAACAGCCCGCCGGCCGCGGGCCCCAGGAGGGTTCCGACACCCCACATGGCCGACACCAGTGCCGACGCCTTCGTCCACAGCACCACCGGCAGTGCGGTGTTGATCACCGCGTAGGCCAGGCCGGCGAGCAGACCACCGGCGACCCCCTGCACGGCGCGGCCGACGAGTAGCGCGGCCATGCTGGGCGCGAGGGCGCACCCCAGGCTGCCGACGGCAAACATGCTCAGCGCCATCAGGTATGACCGCCGTGGGCCCCATCGGGTGAGGACGGTGCTGACGGTCGTCGCCGCCACTACCGAGCCGACGAGATAGACCGTGGTCACCCATGAGTAGAACCGGTGCCCACCGATGTCGGCCACCGCGCTGGGCATCAGGCTGATGGTGAGGAATTCGTTCGTCGCGTACAGCGCCACGCCTCCGGCCAGCACTGTGGCCGCCCCGAGGTTCCTGGGGCCCAGGAGTTCTCGCCAGCGTCCGGCGGCCACGGCCGCGATCTCGGTCACGACGACGACCGTAAGACCTCAACAGCCGTTGAGGTCAACTCATTTGAGGCCGGCCGCGTCCATCCCCCGCAGTTCCTTCTTCAGATCGGCGATCTCGTCGCGGATCCGGGCCGCCAGCTCGAACTGCAAATCGCGTGCGGCGACCATCATCTGCTCGGTGAGGTCCTTGATGAGGTCGGCCAGTTCGGCGCGCGGCATGTTCGTCGTATCGCGCCCCTCCACGACGCCGGCACTGACTGCGCGGCCGGGTGCGCCTTGCGCCCGGCGGCCGCGGGAGGCGTTCCGACCGGAGCCGCCGACCTCCACCGCCTCGGTGTCGTCGGCTTCGCGGTACACCTGGTCGAGGATGTCGGCGATCTTCTTGCGCAACGGCTGCGGGTCGATGCCGTGCTCTTCGTTGTAGGCGATCTGTTTGGCGCGACGGCGCTCGGTCTCGTCGATCGCTTCCTTCATCGAATCGGTGATCCGGTCGGCGTACATGTGGACCTCGCCGGAGACGTTGCGCGCCGCGCGGCCGATGGTCTGGATGAGGCTGCGCGGCGAGCGCAGGAACCCCTCCTTGTCGGCATCGAGAATCGCCACCAACGACACCTCCGGCAGGTCGAGGCCCTCGCGCAGCAGATTGATCCCGACCAGGACGTCGTACTCCCCCAGCCGCAGCTGGCGCAGCAGCTCGACCCGGCGCAGTGTGTCGACCTCCGAATGCAGATAGCGAACCCGAATTCCCATCTCGAGCAGGTAGTCGGTCAGGTCCTCGGCCATCTTCTTGGTCAACGTGGTCACCAACACGCGCTCGTCACGTTCGGTGCGAAGGCGGATCTCCCCGATCAGGTCGTCGATCTGGCCCTTCGTCGGCTTGACGATGACCTGCGGATCGACCAGGCCGGTCGGCCGGATGACCTGCTCGACGAACTCGCCGCTGGTCTGGCTCAGCTCGTACGGGCCCGGGGTCGCCGACAGATACACCGTCTGACCGATGCGGTCTGCGAACTCTTCCCAGGTCAGCGGACGGTTGTCGACCGCGGAGGGCAGCCGGAACCCGAAGTCGACCAGATTCCGTTTGCGTGACATGTCGCCCTCGTACATGCCGCCGATCTGCGGCACGGTGACGTGCGACTCGTCGATGACGAGCAGGAAGTCCTCGGGGAAGTAGTCCAACAGGGTGGCGGGCGCGGTTCCCGGGCCCCGCCCGTCGATGTGGCGTGAATAGTTCTCGATTCCCGAACAGAACCCGACCTGGCGCATCATCTCGACGTCGTAGTTGGTGCGCATACGGAGCCGCTGGGCCTCGAGCAGCTTGCCCTGACCCTCCAGTTCGGCCAGTCGCTCCTCCAGTTCGGCTTCGATCGTCGAGATCGCCTGGGCCATGCGTTCGGGTCCGGCGACGTAGTGCGTGGCCGGGAAGATCCGCAGCGAGTCGACCTTGCGGACGGTGTCACCGGTCAGCGGGTGCAGGTAGTACAGTTCCTCGACCTCGTCGCCGAAGAACTCGATGCGCACGGCCAGTTCCTCGTAGGACGGGATGATCTCGACGGTGTCTCCGCGCACCCGGAACGTCCCGCGGGTGAACGACATGTCGTTGCGGGTGTACTGCACGTCGACCAACAATCGCAGCAGCGCGTCGCGCGGCACCTCGTCGCCCACCTTGAGTTCCACCGAGCGGTCCAGGTAGGACTGCGGGGTGCCCAGACCGTAGATGCAGGACACCGACGCCACCACGACGACGTCCCGGCGCGACAGCAGGCTCGATGTCGCAGAATGCCGCAATCGCTCCACATCGTCGTTGATCGAGCTGTCTTTTTCGATGTAGGTGTCGGTCTGCGCGATGTACGCCTCGGGCTGGTAGTAGTCGTAGTAGGAAACGAAGTACTCGACAGCGTTGTGCGGCAACATCTCCCGTAGCTCGTTGGCGAGCTGCGCGGCCAACGTCTTGTTCGGGGCCATCACCAATGTGGGCCGCTGCAGGCGCTCGATGAGCCAAGCCGTGGTCGCCGACTTGCCGGTACCGGTGGCGCCGAGCAGCACGACGTCGTGCTCGCCCGCGCGGACGCGGCGCTCGAGCTCGTCGATCGCCGCCGGCTGGTCGCCCGCGGGCCGGTATTCGCTGACTACCTCGAACTTTCCGCCTGCCCGGACGACCTGGTCGACGGGCCGGTATTCCGAATGCGCGAGCACCGGGTGTTCAGTCGCGAAGGCCATGGCACCAGGGTAGAACCTGGCACCGACATGCCGCCTCGTCGCCGCTCGCCGGCCCGTGGCCGCACCTTATGCTGGGCGACATCCATCCTCCCAAGCGCGAGACCTTCGACCTCACCACGCGCACCAACACCGATCCCAAGGGCATCGACCGGGCGGTCGACGTGTACACCGTGCAGCCGTGGGGCCTCTACATGGCCCGGCCCGCCCCGGGCCGGGCACAGTTCCACTACCTGGAGTCCTGGTTGCTGCCGACGCTCGACCTACGTGTGACGGTGTTCCACTTCAACCCCGGCTACGAGCGGGACCAGGACTTCTACCTGGATGTGGGCCGCTACTCACCGGGCCCGCAGCGGTGGCGCAGTGAAGACCACTACCTGGACCTGGTCGTCCGAACCGGCAGATCGGTCGAGGTCACCGACGTGGACGAATTGCTGGTCGCCGTGCGTGACGGTCTGCTCAGCTCCGAAGTCGGGGAGCGCGCAGTCCACACCGCGATCTCCACCGTCGACGCGCTGGCCACCCACGACCACGATCTGCACCGCTGGCTGGCCACCCTCGGCGTCACGCTGACCTGGCGCGACGCGTAGTTCGAGCGGCTGCGGGTATGCCACGGACATGCCCGAACTTCCTGACGTCGAGGGCTTCCGCGAACGGTTGTCCGCGACGTTGCCCGGCCGCCGCATCGACTCCGTCGAGGTCCGTGACTCCGGTGTGCTGCGGAACGCCTCGGCCCGTGCCCTGAACCGGGTGCTGTCCGGTCGCCGGTTCGAGGAGCCGAGGCGCCACGGCAAGTGGCTGCTGCTCCCCGCCGACGGTCCGACGCTGCTGGTGCACAGCGGGATGACCGGACGCCCCTACTACACGTCCGCCGGAGACGGTGACCGCCACGACCGCGTGGTGATCACCCTGGACCGCGGTGAACTGCATTACGCCGATCAGCGCAAACTGCGTGGGATCTGGCTGGTCGGCGACCACGAAGACGACCACGAAGCGTTGATGACCTCGACGACATGCTCGGTGACCAGGGGCCCGACGCGCTCGGTCTCGATCGGCACGTGTTCACTGAGATCCTGCGGCGCCACCGCGGCGCGCTCAAGCCGACCCTCATGGACCAGTCGGTGATCGCAGGGCTGGGCAATCTGCTGGTCGACGAGATCTGCTGGCGTGCCCGGCTGAACCCCAAGATCCGCATCGCCGCGCTCGACGACAGCGACATACGGCAGTTGCACCGCGCCGTGACCAGCGTGTTGCGCACCGCGGTGCGTCACGGTTGCGTTCCGGGGCTACGGCGCTGGCTCACCCGGGTCAGGGACGACCCCGATCCCAGTTGCCCCCGGTGCGGCGCGAGGGTGAGCCGCGGCCGAGTCGGCGGCCGCAGCACTGTCTGGTGCCCGCGGTGCCAGCCAGGCTGAGGAGGTCTCGACGGGGCGGGTAACGAACCGGCGGGCGCGCGGCGATGATCTTGATGATGACGACGACCGCCTCCCCCAGCGCATGTGATCGACAGCGACGGGAAGTTGTAATGTCGGCAGTCATGAGGTTCGTTCCGCGCAGATGGCCGCTACCGGTCGCCGTCGCCGTGGCGTGCACCCTGCTGACTGCCCCACCGGCGTCGGCCCAGCCGGAGCCGTCCCAGACCGAGGCGCCGCCCGCCGCGGCCGAGCAGGTCCTGCACAACATCGTCTACCGGGCCCGCGTCGACGGGGTCTCGCGCGGTGCGACGATCACCTACCGCACCGAGGGAGACCAGTTCCACACCGCCAACCCGACCATGGTGCCGGGCCGGGTGTTCGAGGCCAACGCCGTGCTACCCGCATCGCAGACCGCCAACATCCGCGTGTCCATCGAGTGGCCGTACTCGGCGAACCTGCACTGCGAGATCCTGGTCGACGACGCGGTGGTCGCCCAAGCCGACGACTTCGTCGGGCCACGGCTGACCCCCCAGCGCGACGACCCCGACTTCGGCGCCCTGACCTGCCAGGCGCCCGTCGGCGGCCTCGACGCGGCGATTCCCGCCGCACCTGCGCCGCCGGCGGAACCGGCCGCCCCGGCCCCGTCCTCGGAGGTGGCGCCGGCACCGGCCTAGCGGCCGAACGTCCAGCTACGCGCTGGGACGCCATCCGGTCGCATCGGCCCACGCCCAGGCCCGACGGTAGGCGTCGAGGAACCACGGCTCCTTCGCCGCGGCATAGGCACTCCCGTCGGCCGGCCCGGCGTCGGCGACGCGGCGCTTGAGCGCGAGATAGTCCGACGCGGCGTCTGGGTTGGCCCGCAACCAGTCGACGAACAGCAACGCGAACTGCTGACCGGGCCACCCCGCCACCCGCAGGTGCACGTGGGTCGGGCGACCCGGATCGGCCGAACAGTACAGCCGCTTGCCCCACAGTGCGTCGTCGTCGGTGTGGTCGAACGGTGCCTGGGTGCTGCGCGCATCGGGCTTGCCGACGTCGGCTGTGACAGCGGTGGCCACGTAGCCGGCTGACAGCAACGCGTCACCGAGCCCGTCGGCGTCATCAAGGGAGGCGACCGTGACCTGGACGTCGATGATGTCCTTGGCGTCCATGCCGGCGACGGCGGTGGACCCGATGTGGTCGATCCGCGAAGCGCGGTGCCCGCATGCGGTGTTCAGCCGGGCCACGATCCGCCGCGCCTGCACGGGCCAGTCCGGGTCTGCCGCCACCAGCACGGGTTGAGTCCGCGCGGGCCGACGGGCCTGCAGGTTGTCGGCGAAGGGTCGGATGCGGTCGTGCCACAGGGCACGGGCCTTCTCGACGAGTTCGCCGGCGCTGCCGGAATTGTCCAGCCAGACGTCGGCCACGGCGCGACGCTGCTCCTCGGAAGCCTGGGCGGCGATGCGCGCGCGGGCGTCCTCTTCGGTGAAGCCGCGGTACTCGATCAGGCGTTTGACCCGCAGGTCCGGGTCGGCGTGCACGATCACCACGAGCGGGAACATCGGCGCCATCTGGGATTCCACCAGCAGCGGAATGTCCTCGATGATGACTGCATCGGCGTGCGCGGCCTCGATCAGCTCCGAGCGGCGGTGCGCCACCAGCGGGTGCACGATGCCGTTGAGGGTCGCGCGCTTCTCGTCGTCGCTGAACGCGATCGCCGCCAGCGCGGGCCGATTCAGCGCTCCGTCTTCGGACAGGATGCCGTCACCGAATGCCTCGACCAGGCGGGTCAGCCCCTCGGTGCCGGGTTCGACGACCTCACGGGCGATCACGTCCCCGTCGACGACGATGCCACCGAGTTCACTGAACGTCGCCGACACCGTGGACTTGCCTGCCCCGATTCCTCCGGTCAACCCAATGCGCAGCACCGGATCAGTGTGTCAGGACACCGTCACCAGACGACGATGACCCCGTCACCAGACGACGATGACCCCGTCACCAGACGACGATGACCCCGTCACCAGACGACGATGACCCCGTCACCCAACGACGAAGGCCCCGGCTCGAATCGAGCCAGGGCCTCCGTTCGTGTGTCGAACTACGCGTTGCCGGCGAGCTTTTCGCGCAGCGCCGCCAGCTGGGCGTCGCTGGCCAGCGACCCGCCTGCCGACGACTCCTCGGACCGCGACGTGCCGTTGGACGCCGGACGCGCGGCCTCCTCGGCCTCCGCCGCGGCGAACTTCTCCATCTGGGCGGTGTGCATCTTGTAGCGGCGCTCCGCCTCGGCGTAGCGCGCCTCCCACTCGTCACGCTGCTTCTCGAAACCCTCCACCCATTCGTTGGTGTCGGCGTCGAAGCCCTCGGGGAAGATGTAGTTGCCCTGGTCGTCGTAGCTGTCGGCCATGCCGTACTTCCAGGCCTCGAACTCTTCGCTGTTGTAGTCCTCGTTGGCCTGCTTGAGGCTCAGCGAGATCCGGCGACGCTCGAGGTCGATGTCGATGACCTTGACCATCGCATCGTCGCCGACCTGGACCACCTGGTCGGGCACCTCGACGTGGCGCTCGGACAGCTCGGAGATGTGCACCAGGCCCTCGATGCCCTCCTCGACGCGGACGAACGCGCCGAACGGCACCAGCTTGGTGACCTTGCCCGGCACGATCTGGCCGATGGCGTGGGTGCGGGCGAAGTGACGCCACGGATCTTCCTGAGTCGCCTTGAGCGACAGCGAAACCCGCTCGCGATCCATGTCGACGTCGAGCACCTCGACGGTGACCTCGTCGCCGACCTGCACGACCTCGGAGGGATGGTCGATGTGCTTCCACGACAGCTCGGAGACGTGCACCAGGCCGTCGACACCGCCGAGATCGACGAAGGCGCCGAAGTTGACGATCGAGGAGACAACACCCTTGCGGATGGCGCCCTTGGTGAGCTGGTTGAGGAACTCGCTGCGCACCTCGGACTGCGTCTGCTCCAGCCACGCACGCCGCGAGAGCACGACGTTGTTGCGGTTCTTGTCGAGCTCGATGATCTTGGCCTCGATCTCCTTGCCGATGTACGGCTGCAGATCGCGGACACGACGCATTTCGACCAACGAGGCGGGCAGGAAGCCGCGCAGCCCGATGTCGAGGATCAGGCCGCCCTTGACGACCTCGATGACGGTGCCCTTGACGGCCTCGTCTTTCTCCTTGAGCTCTTCGATGGTGCCCCAGGCGCGCTCGTACTGGGCGCGCTTCTTGGACAGGATCAGGCGGCCTTCTTTGTCCTCTTTGGTGAGGACCAGAGCTTCGACCTCATCGCCGACGGACACAACCTCGTTGGGGTCGACGTCGTGCTTGATGGACAGCTCACGAGAAGGGATGACGCCTTCGGTCTTGTAGCCGATGTCGAGAAGGACTTCGTCACGGTCAACCTTGACGATCGTTCCCTCGACGATGTCGCCATCGTTGAAGTATTTGATGGTTTTGTCGATGGCGGCGAGAAAGTCCTCGCTCGAGCCGATGTCGTTGACGGCTACTTGCGGCGAGGTGACGGAGGGACTTGGCATATGGTGGGTTGCTCCGGACAGGTTCGATCGTAGGGACAATTGTGGTTGTTGCGTGACCTGAGATCTTGCACACAGGTGCGTGACGAGTTTACTCGACGGGGTGCAGCCCGAACAAACCTGGTCGCCTCGGCGCTGACACCGCAGGTCGACAGCGACCCAGCCGCCAGCGCACATCTGTGCTGGTCGATAGGCTGCTCACGTGTCTTTCCCCGGCGCCTACGGCGGACCCGTGCATCCTGGCACACCGGCGGGAGCGCCGTTCGTGCGTCGGGTGCGCAGCGTCGGCGCACCGATCGGCGTACTGATCACGCTGGGGACGCTGGCCGGCCTGCTGGTCATCCTGCTGACCGCGGTGAACCCGGCGGGCACCGCGGTGGGGTTCGTGTTGTCCAGCGCCGCGATGACTGTCGTGGTGCTGGCCTACCTGTGGCTCGACCGGTGGGAGCCCGAACCGCCGCGGCTGCTGCTGTTCGCGTTCCTGTGGGGAACGTCGGTCGCGGTGCTGATGTCCGCGGTGCTGCAGATCGTTCTGGAGGTCTGGTTCAGCGCCGGCACACCGGCCACCGACGAGGCGACCCCGAGCGCACTCACGCTGGTCCTGGCCGCGCCGGTAACCGAGGAAGCGGCCAAGGGTTTGTTCCTGCTGCTCATGATGACCGGTGCCCGCCGCAACGAGATGAACTCGCTGACCGATTGTCTGGTCTACGCCGGACTGGTCGGGGCGGGATTTGCCTGGCTGGAGGACATCCTCTACATCGCCGACGGTGAGTCGCTGGCGGACTCGCTGGCCACCGCGGCTCTGCGCCTGGTGATGGCGCCCTTCGCGCATTCTCTGTTCACCACGCTGTTCGCGCTGGGCGTCTGGTTCGCGCTGCACCGACGCAGCGCCATCGCCAAGACCAGCTGCATCGTGGCCGGCTACGCCGGAGCCGTGCTGTTGCATGCGATGTGGAACGGCTCGGCGCTGCTGGGCCCCGAGGGCTACTTCGCGGTGTATGTGCTGTGGATGATGCCGGTTTTCGGGGCGACCGTCGCGCTCGCGCTGTACAACCGGCGGCGCGAACAACGCATCGTGGCCGCCAAACTGCCGGGCATGGTGGCCGCCGGTGTCGTGACCGCCAACGAAGCCAGCTGGCTGGGCGCCATCGCCACCCGCAAGCGCGCGATCGCCGAAGCCTCCCGGTTCGGCGGGAAGCAGGCCGGTGAATCGGTGAAGCGGTTCGCCCAGCAGGTCGTGGAACTGGCGTTCGTGCGCGACCGCATCGACCGCGGGTTCGGTGATCACCGCGTCGCCGCACTGTTGGTCGACGAGACCCACGCCGTCTACGCTGCCCGCGCCGCCTCGCCTGCGCTGAGACAGCTGGCGGGTTACCACGCCGGCGTCCAGCTTCGTGGTTTTCAGCCGCCTGGAAGGTAGCTGTCAGCTTTCCGCCCTAGCGTGCGGGTCGTGATCCAACACCTCGTCAACTACGTCGGTATCGCCGTGCTGGCGACCTCGGGGGCGGTCGTCGGAGTGCGCAAAGGGTTCGATCTGTTCGGTATCGCCACACTGGCGGTACTGAGCGGAATCGGCGGCGTCGTCCTGCGGGACATGCTGCTGGATCTGGCGCCACCGGCGTCGATCCAACACTGGCAGGACATCACCGTCTGCCTGGCAGCGTCGGCATTGACCACGGTCTTCGCCAAATGGGTGATCCAGCTCAACCAGCTCGTGCTGGTGCTGGACGCGGTCGGCATGGGGTTCTTCGCGACCTCGGGCGCGGCGATCGCGGCCGATCACGGGGCCAGCTGGTTCGCTGCCGCGGTGCTGGGCGTGATCTCTGCAGTCGCGGGAAGCGCGATGCGCGACGTGGTGGCGCGCGAGGTACCGATGGTGCTGGGACCCGACGACATGTACGCCGCGCCCGCGATGCTCGGGGCGGTGCTCTACGTCGCGATCGACCACGTCGGCCATCAGTGGCTGGCGGTGGTGGTGGGCTCCGCAGTCGCCACGGTGCTTCGGCTCGCGGCCATCACGTTTCATTGGCGGCTGCCCACCGGGCCGCGTGAGTTGATCATGCACATGCACGATCACCCCAGCCGCGAGATGTCGACGTCGGCGACAACTGGGCGTCAGTGACGCTGTCGGCGTCGGCGGACCAGCTGCCAGGCCACCAGACCCGCCTGCACCCCGAACGCGATGGCGATCATCGAGATCAGCGTGGCCGGCAACGCCGAATCGCCGTCGGCTCCGAACAACTCCGCCACCCCGATCAGCCCCAGCGAGCCCGGCACCAGCAGCCAGAAGCCGGGGACGACCATCGCCACCGCAGGCGGCGAGTCCCGGCGCCGCGCGATCATCAGCGCCGCGACTGTCAGGGCGAGCGCCCCGAAGAACCCGCTGGTGTAGCCACCCAACAGCAGATCGCCGAGATACTGCGCGACGTAGGCGGTGTAGGCCAGCACCGCCAGCCAGGGCAGGAACGCCAGTGGCGGCGCGAGGAACAGCATGATGCCGACGACGAATACGCCGACCCCGAGCCAGGGCGCCCACGGGCCGAGCTTGTTCACGGCCTGCGAGGTCAGCTGCGCGTCGTCGAGCCCGAGCATGTGGCTCGCGATGAAGATTCCGAAGGCGAGCTGCGCCAGTTGCATGAAGCCTGCGACGAGCCTGCTGGCACCGGAGATGACGTCACCGGCCGCCAGCTCGATCACCGAGACGGTGATCGCCAACCCTGGCAGGAACACCGCCAGGGGCGGGATCAGCGCTCGCAACCCGACATGGTCAAGGCTCAGATACTGTGCGCCGACGATGCACAGCCCCGCCACGAGCACCGCGGCAAGCACCGGCGTCACCGGAGCAAGCACCGGCACTCGTTCGCTGACCGTCCACATGACTCCGACCATGAACCCGAGCACCGTGGCCGCCACGAGGTTGAGCACGGTGGGTTCCATGACCAGGGCGAGCCCTGCCGAGAACACGCCGTACCCGAGCACGGTGACCCACGCTGGATACGGGCGGCGACGCGCGATGATCCGGTTCAGGTCCCGCTGGCCCTCGGCGGGCGACACCCTGCCTTCGACGGTCCGGGTCACCAGCTGCGCGAGCGGGAAGGTCTGGTCGAACCGCAGGGCCGAACCGACGCTGGCGGAAGCCACCGGCGTCCCCTCGCGGGAGGTCGGTCCCACCACCTGCACGTTGTTGGGCAAGGCCACGACCTCGTTGTGTTGGCCGTAGCCGGCGGACACCCGTTCGAGCGTCTGCCGGACGAACGTCACCGGATAGCTCGCGCCGGCCATCGCAGCCCCCAGCCGGGCCAGGAACTGTGTGCGGTCCGTCGTCTCCTGCATCCTCAGTGGGCCGCGGAGTCCCAGCTGGGTCCGTAGCCCACCGACACCTCCAGGGGCACCGTCAACGGATACGCGTTGCCCATGTGTTCGCGAACCAGTGCGTCGAGGGTGTCCCGCTCCCCGTCGGCGACTTCGAACAACAACTCGTCGTGGACCTGCAGCAGCATCCGCGACGCCAGGCCGGCGTCTTTGACGGCCTTGTCGACGTTGATCATCGCGACCTTGATGATGTCGGCAGCGCTGCCCTGGATCGGCGCGTTGAGCGCGGCCCGCTCGGCGGCCTCGCGGACGTTGCGGTTACTGCTGTCGAGTTCGGGCAGGTAACGCCTGCGACCGAACACCGTCGAGGTGTATCCGTCTTTGCGGGCCTGGTCGACGACGTCACGCAGATAGTCGCGCACCCCGCCGAACCGGTCGAAGTACTGCTCCATCTGCACCTTGGCCTCTTCCGAGGAAATCTTGAGCTGCTGAGCCAGCCCGTAGGCACTCAGTCCGTAGGCCAGTCCGTAGGACATCGCCTTGACCCGGCGGCGCAGTTCGGCCGTGACTTCGTCGAGGGGCACGGAGAAAGCCCGCGAGGCGACGAACGAGTGCAGGTCCTCGCCGGTGTTGAACGCCTCGATCAGGCCCTCGTCCCCGGACAGGTGCGCCATGATGCGCATCTCGATCTGGCTGTAATCCGCGGTCATCAACTCGGTGTACGTCGCGTCACCGCCGACGACGAAGGCATCCCGGATCCGCCTGCCGGCTTCGGTGCGGATCGGGATGTTCTGCAGGTTCGGCTCCGTCGACGACAAACGCCCGGTGGCCGCAATCGTCTGGTTGAACGTGGTGTGGATGCGCCCGTCGGAAGCCACCGCGTTGAGCAACCCGTCGACTGTCACCTTCAGCCGGGTCGCGTCCCGGTGGGCCAGCAGGTGCTGCAGGAAAGGGTGTCCGGTCTTCTCGAAAAGGCTCTGCAACGCGTCGGCGTCGGTGGTGTAGCCGGTCTTGGTGCGTTTCGTCTTGGGCATCTCCAACTCGTCGAACAACACCACCTGCAGCTGCTTGGGCGAGCCCAGGTTGATCTGCTTGCCGATGACCCCGTAGGCCGCCTCCGCGGCGTCGCGGATCTGATCGCCGAACTCACTTTGCAGCGCTGAGAGCTTCTGCAGGTCCACCGCGATGCCGGCGGTCTCGAGTTCGGCCAGCACGCACTGCACCGGCAATTCCATGCTGCCCAGCAGCGCCGAGGAGTCGATGCGCTCCAGTTCCTCGTCGAGAGCGTCGGCCAGGTCCCGCACCGCGTTGGCGCGCAACAGCAGCGTCTGCACCGCCTGGTCGTCGACGCCGTCGCTGTCGTCTAGCAGCGAAAGCTGTTGCTGTTCCGGATTTTCCGCGCGCAGCTCACGCTTGAGGTAGCGCAGCGAGAGGTCGTCGAGGGCGAAGCTGCGTTGTCCTGGCCGCACCAGGTAGGCCGCCAGCGCGGTGTCCGAGGTGACCCCGGCCAACGTCCAGCCCCGGCCCTGCACGTCGTGCATAGCCAGCTTGGCTTCGTGCAGGGCCTTCGGCACCGCGGGGTCGGCCAACCAGGACGCCAGTGCCGCCTCGTCGTCGGGATGCAGTGTGGCGGTGTCGAGATAACGGCCGTCACCGTCGGGGGCGACGAGGGCGAGCGCGGTGGCGTCGCTGTCGAACGCGAGATGGTTGCCGACGACGGCCAGGCCGAACCGCTCGCCGCGGTCGTAGTGCGCCAACCACTCGGCCAGCGTTCCCTGCTCGAGCGCGCCGCCGCGGACATCGAAGCCCTCGTCGACCTCCGGATCAGCCGAAGCCAGCGTGTCGAACAGCCGGTCGCGCAGCACCCGGAATTCGAGGTCGTCGAAGAGCCGATGGATCTGGTCGCGGTTCCACGGGAGCATGCGCAATGTGTCCGGGGTCTGCGCCAACGGGACGTCGCGAACCAGGTCGGTGAGTTCGCGGTTGAGCACGACGCTGGACAGATGCGCGCGCAGGTTGTCGCCGACCTTGCCCTTGACCTTGTCGACATTGTCGACCAGGCCCTGCAGCGTGCCGTACTCGGCGATCCACTTCGTCGCCGTCTTCTCGCCCACCCCGGGAATGCCGGGCAGGTTGTCGCTCGGGTCGCCCCGCAACGCCGCGAAGTCCGGGTACTGCGCCGGTGTGAGACCGTACTTCTCCACCACCGCCTCCGGGGTGAACCGGGTCAGCTCGCTGACCCCCTTGCGGGGATACAGCACGGTGACGTCGTCGTTGACCAGCTGCAGGGAGTCCCGGTCGCCGGTGACGACCAGCACGCGGTACCCCTCGCCCTGGGCCTGGGTCGCCAGCGTGGCGATGACGTCGTCGGCCTCGAACCCGGGCTCGGCGAGCACCGTGATGCCCAGTGCGCCGAGCACCTCCTTGGTGATGTCGATCTGGCCGCGGAATTCATCCGGGGTCGCCGACCGGCCCGCCTTGTATTCCGGGTACTTCTCGAGGCGGAAGGTCTGGCGGGAGACGTCGAACGCCGCGGCGATGTGGCTCGGCTGCTCGTCACGCAACAGGTTGATCAGCATCGCGGTGAAGCCGTAGACGGCGTTGGTGGTCAGCCCGCCCTGCGTCTTGAAGTTCTCCGCGGGCAGCGCATAAAACGCCCGGAACGCCAGAGAGTTGCCATCGAGCAACATCAGCGTCGGCTTGTCGGACTGACCGGGCTCCGCGGTGGGGGGCTTGGACTCCGAAGCGGTCTTGGCGGGGCTCACGGGTTCACTCTAGGCACCGGCGCCGACACGTCGGGGGCCGCTACCGCACGGTGGGCCGGTGGGTCCGGTACGCAGGACCTGCGCACCGCCGGCCGCCAAACTGGAACACGTTTCAGTTATTCCGCCGCACTGGGTACGCTGACCCCGTGTCAGCTTCAACTCTCCCTGCGATCGACGGATGGTTCGCCACTGACGGTGACGGCGGCGCCTACCTGATCGGCGGCAAGTGCAACACGTGTGGGACCTATGTCTTCCCGCCGCGCGCCAACAACTGCCCCAACCCGGCCTGCGACGGTGATGACCTGGCTCAGGTGCCGTTGTCGCGTCGCGGAAAGCTGTGGAGCTACACCGAGAACCGCTACGCCCCGCCCCCGCCGTATCCGTCCCCCGACCCGTTCGAACCCTTCGCCGTCGCCGCGGTCGAACTGGCCGACGAGGGCTTAATCGTGCTCGGCAAGGTCGTCGAGGGCACCCTGGCCGCCGACCTGAAGGTCGGCATGGACATGGAACTGACCACCATGGCGCTCTACGTCGACGACGACGGTGTGGAACGCATCGTTCACGCCTGGAAAATCGCAGGCGCATCGAGCACGGAAGGTGCAGCGCGATGACGACTCCCGAACCGGTGTACATCCTGGGTGCGGGCATGCACCCGTGGGGCAAATGGGGACGCGACTTCACCGAGTACGGCGTCGTGGCCGCCCGCGCCGCACTGGCCGAGGCCGGCCTGGACTGGCGCCAGATCCAGCTCGTCGCCGGCGCGGACACGATCCGCAACGGCTATCCCGGTTTCGTGGCCGGCGCGACCTTCGCCCAGAAACTGGGCTGGAACGGGGTCCCGGTCACCTCCAGCTACGCCGCGTGCGCCAGCGGATCACAAGCCCTGCAGAGCGCGCGCGCCCAGATCCTGGCCGGCCTCTGCGACGTCGCGCTGGTCATCGGCGCCGACACCACCCCCAAAGGCTTCTTCGCCCCCGTCGGCGGGGAACGCCGCAACGACCCCGACTGGCAGCGCTTCCACCTGATCGGCGCGACCAACACCGTCTACTTCGCACTGCTGGCGCGCCGCCGCATGGACCTCCACGGCGCCACGCTGGAGGACTTCGCCCAGGTCAAGGTCAAAAACGCCCGCCACGGCCTCAACAACCCCAACGCCCGCTACCGCAAGGAAGCCACCGTCGAAGACGTCCTGGCCAGCCCCGTCGTCTCCGACCCGCTGCGGCTGCTGGACATCTGCGCCACCTCCGACGGCGCGGCCGCGCTGATCGTGGCCAGCAAGAGCTTCGCCGAGAAGCACCTGGGCTCGGTCGCCGGCGTGCCGTCGGTGCGCGCGGTGAGCCTGCAGTCGCCGCAGTATCCCCAGCACCTGCCCGAACTGCCCGACATCGCCACCGATTCCACCGCCGTGGTCAACGCCCCCGAACGGGTCTTCAAAGACCAGATCCTCGATGCCGCCTACGCCGAGGCCGGCATCGGACCCGAAGACCTGAGCCTGGCCGAGGTCTATGACCTGTCCACCGCGCTGGAACTCGACTGGTACGAACACCTCGGCCTGTGCCCCAAGGGTGAAGCCGAGCAACTGCTGCGCAGCGGCGCCACCGCCGTGGGCGGCCGGATTCCGGTCAACCCCTCCGGCGGGCTGGCCTCGTTCGGCGAGGCGATCCCCGCCCAGGCCATCGCCCAGGTCTGCGAACTGACCTGGCAGCTCAAAGGCCAGGCCACCGGCCGCCAGGTCGACGGCGCCACCGTCGGCATCACCGCCAACCAGGGCCTGTTCGGACACGGCTCCTCGGTCGTGGTCGCGCGCTGAGCGCGCAATCAGACCGGGGCGCGCTGAGCGCGCAATCAGACCGGGCGCGCTGAGCGCGCAATCGAGCCAGGGCGCGCTGAGCGCGCACGGCGCGGGTGGCTGTCCGGCGACACGCTGCGCACGGCGTGCATTCCGCGCGCGCTCGCGGTGCAATGCAGCCTATGGCCGACGTCGTCACCGTGCGGGTGAAGCCCGGCAGCGCGAAGGGACCACTCGTGCAGACCGGGCCCGACGGTGCGCTGACCATCTATGTGCGCGAACGGGCGGTCGACGGCAAGGCCAACGCGGCGGTGCTCCAACTGCTCGCCGAACACCTCGGCCTGCCCCGCGCCCGGATCACGTTGGTCGCCGGCGCCACCGCGCGAATCAAGCGCTTCCGTATCGAGTGAGCGCACTCCGCGCCGACGAGCGCGCGCAGAATGCCGCGACACGCGGCGCGCAGGCGTGCAGACCCGCGCACTCGCGGAACGCGACCTACGCCACACCCAGGTAGGCGGCGCGAATGCTGTCGTCGGCCAGCAGATCCCGCGCATTTCCGGTGCGGGTGATCTCCCCCGTTTCGAGGATGTAGGCCCGGTCGGATCGGCTCAACGCCTGCTGGGCGTTCTGCTCGACGAGGAGCACCGTGGTACCGGTCGAATTGATCTCGGCGATGATCTTGAAGATCTGGGAGATCACCATCGGCGCCAACCCCATCGAGGGCTCGTCGAGCAGCAGCACCTTGGGCCGCGCCATCAACGCGCGGCCGATCGCCAGCATCTGCTGCTCGCCGCCGGACAGTGTGCCGCCCATCTGGTTCCGCCGTTCAGCCAGGCGCGGGAACGTCTCGAACACCCAGTCCTGACGTTCCCGGTGCGCGGCCCTGGACTCGAATTTGCGACCGTAGCAACCCATTTCGAGATTCTCGGTCACGGTCATGCCGGGAAACACCCCACGCCCCTCAGGTGCCTGGATCAACCCGTCTGAGACCCGCCGATGCGCCTTGACCCGCGAGACGTCGCGGCCGTCGAACCACACCGATCCCGACGTCAGCGGCAGCAGACCCGAAATGGCGCGCATGATGGTGGTTTTCCCGGCGCCGTTGGAGCCCAGCAGCGTGACCAGCTCGCCTTCGTGCACCACCAGCGACACCCCATGCAGCGCCTGGATCCGCCCGTAGTGCGCGACGACGTCCCGCACCTCCAGCAGCACCCGACGCGTCGTTTCAGTGGAGTTCGTCATCAGGCACCCCCAGGTAGGCGGCGACGACCGCGGGATCCTCGCGGATGTCGGCGGGCAGGCCGTCGGCGATCTTGCGGCCGAACTCCAGCACCACGATCCGGTCGGTCACGCCCATCACCAACCTCATGTCGTGTTCGATCAACAGCACGGTGTAGCCATCGTCGCGGATCTTGCGGATCAAGTCGATCAACGCGGACTTCTCGCTGGGGTTGAAGCCGGCCGCGGGCTCGTCGAGACAGAGCAGCTTCGGCTCGGTGGCCAAGGCGCGGGCGATCTCGAGGCGGCGCTGGTCGCCGTAGGGCAGGTTCTTGGCCTTCTCCTCGCCTCGGTGGGCGATGCCGACGAATTGCAGCAGGGCCGTGGCGCGTTCGATCGCGTCGCGCTCTTCGCGGCGGTGACGCGCGCTGCGGAACAACGCACCGGGGACCGACGTCTTGTGTCGGGCGTCGGTACCGACGACCACGTTCTCCAGCGCGGTCATCTCGCCCCACAACCGGATGTTCTGGAACGTGCGCGCAATGCCCTTGCGGGTGATCTGGTGGCGTTTGACCGTGCCCAGCGGCGCGCCGTCGAACAGCACCGTGCCCGATGTCGGCCGGTAGACGCCGGTGATGGCGTTGAAGCAGGTCGTCTTGCCCGCACCGTTGGGGCCGATGAGCCCGAGGATCTCCCCGCGCCGGATGTCGAAGGTCAGCGAGTCCAGCGCGGTCAGCCCCCCGAACTTGACCGTCAGATCCTCGGTGCGCAACAGCACTTCGCCGGCGGCGGTGTGTACGTCGCGGTGCAGCGCGGCCTGCTCGGGGTCCGGATGGGGTTCGGTCATACCGGTGCCTGCTCGTCCGCGCCGCGCAACAGCTTGCGCGCGCTCTTGCCGTAGGCCAGCAGTTGGGCACGCACCGGGAACAACCCCTGGGGCCGGAAGATCATCAGCACCACCAGCGCCAGCCCGAAGAACAGGTATTTCAGGTCACCGAGGTTGATGCCGAACAGTTCCACGCCGAGCAACCGGTTGGGCAGGTACACGATCACGAACGCGCCGAACACCACGCCGAGTTTGTTGCCCTGCCCGCCCAGCACCACCGCACACAGGAACAGCATCGAGTTGATGATGTTGAACGTCGGCGGCGCGACGTACTGCACCTGACCGGCGTACAGCGCGCCCGACAACCCACCCACCGCGGCGCCGATCACGAAGGCCCACAGCTTGAACCGGAACGTCGGCACACCCATGATCTCGGCGGCATCCTCGTCCTCGCGCACGGCGATCCAGGCCCGCCCGACCCGGCTGCGCTCCAGATTGCCGACCAGCAGCAGGATGCCGACGATCAACGCCAGACCCAGCCAGAACCACCACGTGCCGTAGTTCGCGTCGCCCGACGAGTTGGCGCTGGAGAACACGCCGTTGGGCAGCTCTTCGGACGTACCGAGGCGGGGGTAGGCGACCTGGTTGAGTCCGCGCGGGCCGTTGGTGATGTCGGAGAGGTTGTCGGCCATCAGGCGGATGATCTCGCCGAACCCGAGCGTGACGATGGCCAGGTAGTCACCGCGCAGCCGCAGCGTGGGGGTGCCCAGGATCAAACCCGTCAGCGCCGTGATAGCCATGGCGATCGGCACGCACGCCAGCCACGCCCAGTCGGTGCTGAAGAACTTCGACACGCCGACCTGGTTCCAGGGACTCTCGGGGCTGGTCAGCAGTGCGACGGTGTAGGCGCCGACGGCGTAGAAGCCGACGTACCCCAGGTCGAGCAGCCCCGCCTGCCCCACCACGACGTTGAGGCCGATCGCGATGATCGCCACCATCGCGAACTGCGCCATCGTGCCGCCGAAGCTGATGCCCGGGGTGTCCAGGAAGTGCGGGGTGTACAGCGGCAGCAGTGCCAGCGCGCCGAACGCCAGCAGGCCGACACCCCATTTCTGCACCCGGGTTCGATCGGCCCACCAGCGCCGCAGCACGTCGCCGGGAGCCAGCAGTGCATTGCCTGTCGCTGTGGTGCCCTTCCCGTCGGCGCCCGTCTTCCCCACACTCATGCGCGTGCCTTCCCCAGACTCTCCCCCAGGATGCCGGTGGGCCGGAAGAACAACACCAGAACCAGCAGCACGAAGGCGACCACGTCACGCCACTGCGTACCGAACAGCGCCTGTCCGTAGTTCTCCATCACACCGAGCAGCAGACCGCCGAGCAGCGCGCCGCGCAGGTTCCCTATACCACCGAGTACCGCCGCCGAGAAGGCCTTGATGCCCAGCAGGAACCCGCCGGAGTAGATGATGCCCTGGGGCACCTTCAACGTGTAGAGCAGCGCCGCCGCGCCGGCGAGCAGACCGCCGATCAGGAAGGTGGTCATGATGATTCGTTCGCGCGACACCCCCATCAGGGTCGCGGTGGCGGGGTCCTGGGCCACCGCCCGGATGCCGCGGCCCAGCCGGGTGCGGTTGATGGCCATGTCGGTCAGCAGCGCGAGCAGCAGTGCCGCGGCGATGATGACGAGGGTGACGTTGCTGACGTCGGCGCCGAAGACCGTGAACTGGGTTTCGGGAACCACCAGCATGATCGGCTGCTGGGCGTTGCTGCCGCCGTAGCCGTCGATGATGCTCGGCAGGATGAAGTGGACGAACTCCTGCAGGACGAACGACATGCCGATGGCGGTGATCAGAAACGACAGCCGACTGGCATTGCGCCGCCGCAGCGGACGGTATGCCACCGCCTCCAGACCGACTGCCGCCGTGCCTGACACGGCCATCGCGAAAAGCATGGCCACCAACAGGTAGAACACGGTCAGCCCGATGCCGAGGTTGTAGTCGTTGCCGCTCGGCGTGAAGCCCAGGATCATGTCCAGGCAGAAGTAGGCGCCGAACATGCCGACCATGAAGATCTCGGCGTGAGCGAAGTTGATCAACTTCAGCACGCCGTACACCAGCGTGTAACCGACCGCGACCAGGGCGTAGATGGCGCCCCAGGCCAAACCATCGATCGTCAACTGCCAGAACCCGTTACGGAGCCCGTCGACGTTGAAGTCGATGTTCGCCGCGAGGCAGGCGTACTCGGTGAGACAGTCGGGCATCATCCGCGGGAGGGCTCCTGGAGACCGGGTGAGCGACGAAAACGCGTCCGGAACCTCGCTGTTCCGGACGCGTTTCGTCCTCGTCGACTACTGGACCTTGTACATCCAGATCAGACTGGTGGTCAGCTCGCCCTCGGGGGTCCACTGGTAACGGCGGGCCACTCCCTGCCCGTCGTAGTTCGCGAAGTAGTCCAGCATGGCCGGACGGGTGATCGCGCCGGAGTCGACGGCCTTGACCATGATGGTGCCCAGGTCGTAGCCCTCGGTGCTGTAGGTGCCCGGGGCCTGGCCGAACTTGTCGGTGTATTCCTGGGCGAACTGCTCCGAGGCCGGGCCGCACGGGCACGAGATCACCGCGTCAGCCGCCGACTGGCCGGCCTGCTTGACGAACTCGGGGTCTTTGACGCCGTCACCGGTGACGAAGGTGGTCTCGACGCCGCCGTCACGCAGCTGCTGCACGAACGGCGCGGCTTCGGCGTAGTAGCCGCTGAAGAACACCCCGTCGGGAGCGACACCGTCGATCTGGGTCACCGCCGCCGAGAAGTCCTTGTCGCCCTTCTTGACCGAGATGTTGCAGCCGGAGTCGGCCACCGGGCCGAGGGTGTCGCGGATCGCCTGGGCCAGACCGAGACCGTAGTCGGTGCTGTCGTCGACGACGCACACCTTCTGCATGCCGAGGGTGTTCTTCATGTAGTTGGCGACCGAGGGGCCCTGCACGCCGTCGTTGGCCAAGCCGCGGAAGAAGGTCCGCCAGCCCTGTTCGGAGAGCGTGACGTTGGTCGCCGAGGCGGTCGCCGCGGTCAGGCCGGCCTGGTTGAACACGCCGCCGGTGGCCTTGGTCTCGCCGGAGAACGCGGGGCCCACCAGGCCGACGGTGTACTGGTCGTCGACGATCTGCGGGGCGATCGCGGTGGCCTTCTGCGGATCACCTTCGGTGTCGAAGGTCTTCAGCTGGATCTGGCAACCCGGATTGGCCTCGTTGTGCTTGTCGACCGCGAGCTGCACACCGTTGCGGATGTTGATGCCCAGCGCGGCATCAGGGCCGGTGAGCGCGCCGGCCATCGCGATCGAGATGGGTGGGCAGGTGGCGTTGCCGTCACCGGCGGGATCCGCCGGGTCGGCGCTGGCGTCGGCCTGCACTTCGGCGCCGTTCTCGTCGATCTGGACCTGCTCGACGATCGACAGGTCCGAATCGCCGGAATCCTGTTCCGGCGCCGACTGGCTGCAGCCGGCCAGGCCGAGCACCACCAGACCCGCACTTGTGAGAGCAAATGCACTCCGTGCCACGCGACCTCGCACGCTTCACCTCCGGTTCACTGAGTTGATCGGCGCCGCCGGGGCCCTACCCAGGACAGCCGGGGAGGCGACGCTTCGCGGGAAACCATAACCAACCAGTAGCCGTGATGCGTGATGTTGGACAACGCGGCGTGTGCGCCGCGCCGCTCATCGGCGCGGAAACACGCCTCCGAAACGCACTCTTAACCGGACGGGGCCGGCGTCGAGCTATTTCTCGCCGTTGTCCGCGTTCTCGCCCGGCGGATCCAGCGTCTCCATGACGACCTCGGCCACCCGCTTCATCGTCGTGCGGCGATCCATGGCCGCACGTTGGATCCACTTGAACGCCTCGGGCTCGGTCATGCCCTGCTTGGTCTGCAACAGGCCTTTGGCGCGTTCCACCAGCTTGCGGGTCTCCAGCCGGTCGGAAAGGCTGGCGACCTCCTTCTCCAGCTCGGCGATCTCACTGAATCGGCTGACCGCCACCTCGATGGCCGGGATCAGGTCGGAGATGTTGAACGGCTTGACCAGATAGGCCATCGCGCCGGCGTCGCGGGCACGTTCCACGAGCTCGCGTTGGCTGAATGCGGTCAGGATGACGATCGGGGCGATCCGCTTGGCGGCGATCTCCGAGGCCGCGTCGATGCCGTCACGTCGCGGCATCTTGACGTCCATGATCACCAGGTCGGGCCGCAGCGATTCGGCCAGGTCGACGGCCTCCTGCCCGTCGCCGGCCTCGCCGACGATCTCGTAACCCTCGTCGCGCAGCATCTCCGCCAGGTCGAGCCGGATGAGCGCCTCGTCCTCGGCGACGAGAACGCGGCGTGCGGGGACGGCGTCGGTCGGTGACGCACCAGGCGATGACATGAGGACATTGTGGCGCTCCCGGGCCGGATGAGCGAGCGCGGGGGCATCCTCTATGGTGAAAGCCCGCGCACTGACACCGTGCGACGCCCTCGTATCCCAACTGGCAGAGGAAACGGATTCAAAACCCGTACAGTGTGAGTTCGAATCTCACCGAGGGCACCGGATAACCCCAGCTCAGTCCTGCTTTTCCGCTGAAACTGCAGCACGAGTCGATCCGTGGTCCGCAATCAGTATCCTGCCCGACATGGGCGAGCGCAGCTCGGGCGGAAGTCGAGGACGCTGGCCCCGTTCGGCTAGATGTACTACCCAGGCAGGTTGGTTGAAGAAGTGTGACGACTCGCTGTAGCGGTCGTTGATTGGCGAAGGCCTCCCGTCGTGGAGTGGAGCTGCTACCACTTCACTTCAACGAACGGGAGACCTTCATGGTCCACGCTAACGCTGTGTTGACTCCGCGCGGCCGGTTGTTGCTTGCGCGTCTGATCGTCGATGAAGGCTGGTCAGTAGTTCGGGCCGCCGAGCACTTCCACGTGTCCTGGCCGACGGCCAAACGATGGGCAACCCGCTACTTGGCGATGGGTGCCGCCGGGATGAACGACCGCTCCAGCCGGCCTCATCACAGCCCGAATCGCACACCGCAGGTGCTCGTGCGCAAGATCGTTCATCTGCGTTGGCGTCACCGCCTCTCGCCGCTGGCGATCGCGTCGAGGTTGTCGATGCCGGCCTCGACCGTGCATGCAGTGCTGGTGCGGTGTCGGCTGAATCGTCTGTCCTGTATCGACGTACGCACCGGTGAGCCGATCCGGCGATACGAACACGATCGCCCTGGTGCTTTGATCCATGTCGACGTCAAAAAGCTGGGGAACATCCCTACCGGCGGCGGCTGGCGGTTCGTCGGCCGCTCTCAGGGCAAGAAGAATCGACACCTGACCACCGGGGTCAACCGCAGCCGACACCGCCAGCCGTTGCTCGGGCATGCCTTCGTACACACCGTCATCGATGATCACTCTCGCGTGGCCTACGCCGAGATTCATGACGACGAAACAGCCGATACCGCTGTCGCGGTCCTACACCGTGCGGTGGCGTGGTTCGCCGAGCGCGGGATCACCGTTGAAGCGGTGCTGTCAGACAACGGCGGCTGCTACCGCTCCCACGCATGGCGCCACGCGTGCCACGACCTCGGCATAAGACACCGCCGGACCCGACCGTACCGACCCCAAACCAACGGAAAGATCGAGCGCTTTCACCGCAGCATGACCGCCGAATGGGCCTTCGCCCGCTTCTACCCCAACGAACGGGCGAGGCGATCTGCACTACCGGCATGGCTGCATACCTACAATCACCACCGGCAACACTCAGCAATTGGGAAGGTCCCACCCATCACAAGGTTGACCAACCTGCCTGGGCAGTACAGCTAGACGCACCGAAGAGGTCGCCCCTCAGTGTCTCCTCAGCCATTGCAGTCATACAGACGCTACCGTCAACCCATGGGGTGGAGATTGTGTGCGTGGACCCTCACGGCTAGCGCAGTGCTCGCGCTGATTGGCTGCTCACCGAACGACCGCGAGAAATCGAGCGCCCTCGAATCTCATCTCCAGAGCCTGCCGGGTGTTGAAAGCGTTGTCGTCACCTACCAAGACACACCTATGCAGGTCGTGGCAGTGGAGGTGTCAATGCCGAACGCTGTCGATGGGCAAGTTGCGTCAGTGGGCCACGAACTCAGCGCATCGATGCTCGCCGATTTCGCGGATGCGTACCACCCTCTGACTATCAGGTTGAGCCCCCAGGTCACACTTGGAGCCCTACGATTCCGCCCCGGTGAAACCGAAGATGGTGTGCGCATCGCTCGCCAACTTGAGGCCTCCGTCGAGGCGCAGTCAATCTATGTCAGCCTGGATGCCGACGTCCCTGTGATCGACATTGCGGGCGCTGCTGACTCATTTCATGCGGTCAGCGTGGCCGCCAAGGCCATGGGTTTCCGGGACGGGCTGGTCAGAGTGGACATCCCCCGCTCAGACTTTCCTCAAGGCCAGGTCCTTTGGGATGTCAGAACGCCGGCAACCCAAGCACAGTTAGACGCTGTCTACGCCGAGGTGCGGAAGGAACCCGAAGCATTCAGCGTCGAGGTTCGGGATGGCCGACTCACCGACCTGCGGGTCTTGGACCTGCCGTAACCGCACTCAAAGCGAGCGCTCATCGAGCAGAGTGTTCAGTGCCTCTGCTGATCGCCGTCCATCACACTCCCTGATCGCGGTCCGGACTCCGCGCAAAAACGGCAGTTCCTTGTCTATCTGATCGCGATCACGCGTGACTCCAGCGTATGGCCGAACCACCGACTCTCCGGACACTGAAACTCTCGGGCGTGCCTGCGTCCCGGTCGGGGTGTGGTGTCTGTCGAGAATCGTTTCTACAGAAGTGATCTCACCTGAAGGACGTGAGATATAGGTGTGCTTCCCAGGGTGCCCTATGTCTCACAGGTTCCGGGGTCTCCACCTCAGACAGCAAGAAGCCCCACCGTCTCAGGAGAGTGGGGCCTCTGTAGCTCGGAAGGGCCGGATTTGAGATCCGACCCAGGACTGGACCTCAGCCACACACCTCCAGGACAGCATCGACCACGCTGACGGTCTCAGCGCGGCTATCCTCGGCCCCATGGGGAACTGGGGAGATTCATTCACACGTTGGTATCTGGCACTGAGTGGGGGCACGAAGTACCTCGTCTCGTTCGGAGTGGCCTTTATCACGATCATGACTGTCCCGCTGACCGCCGCACTGGTGCTTCCGCAGGTGTTCGAGTCGGATCAGCAGACGCTGACATGCGGCGATCGGGAGATAAGCGTCCGCAAGGACGATCCAATTTGGAACAAACCCAACCCAGAAGCTGCCGAGGAATTGTGGCGAGCCTGCCGGTCCGGTATTGGCCATTACCCCGGACCGGCGGTCGGTGGGTAGGTAAGCAGAAAGCCCCGCCCGGATCACCGGAGCGGGGCTTTCTTTGCGTTGTGGGCTAGATCTGCCCGATCTCTCCACTGTGCTGAGGGCACAGCTCATAGGCCGAGTACTGAGCGAACAGCGTGGCGTAGTACTCCAGGTTGCTCTGCCCCGGCCCGTTGTAGGTCCGCAGCACCTCGGCGATGGCAGCGGTGTCACCACCACGAGCGAAAGCACCGCAGACGCGGTAGCCCACTGAGATCGTGTCCTGCGGGTAGACCGTCGAGTAGTAGTCCAGGGACTCGATGGCCGCAATGAAGCCATCCTCGTCCGCAGCGGCTACCGGAGCAGCCAGCAGACCGATGCCGATGGCTCCCAGCACGGTGATCAGGATCTTGGTCATCGCTTCGCCCCCACACACTCGCCGAGCTGGTTGTTGCACTCGGTCCACTCGATGCCAAGCACGTTCTGAGCGTAGTCGCGACCGTCAGCGATTCCGGTCTCTCGGGCGTCACGGGTCATCGCGAAGGGGATGTTGGCGCAGAGGCGAGCCGGCAACAGGATCCGCCGCCGTTTAGACAGAAGCAGGCCCTCCGCACTACGTGGGCCAGGCTGGTCCGCAGATAGTCCGCACTAAGATTCAAACCCGCCGTAGAACCATCAACGGCTACAACATTTAATCCCAGATCAGACGGCAATCTGACCGAAGCCGCCAAACACCTCAGTACCCGACGACGCCGTATTAAACGGATTCAAAACCCGTACAGTGTGAGTTCGAATCTCACCGAGGGCACCGGATAACCCCAGCTCAGCCGTAGAGGTCGAGCCTGCGGTCGGCCAGCAGGTCAACATGTTCGGTCAGCTTCTTGTCATGCGTTCGCGCCAGATCGATGTCGGCGACCGCTGTCCCCACCCCCGGCCCCACTTCGGCGGCGATCCACCCGTCGGGATCGACCACGACGGTGCCGCCGGTCCAGGCCTGCCCCCGCTCCACGCCGGCCCGGTCGCACACGGCCACGGCCACCCGATTCAGCCGCGCGGTGGACATCGCGGTGATCACCTCGCCGGGGTGCTCACCGGCCGGACGCGGGAACAGCGGCCAGTTCACCGGCGCGACGAGCAGTTCGGCGCCGGCCACGGCAACGTGGCGGGTCAGCTCGGCGAACTCGAGGTCGTAGCAGACCATCACCGCGAGCACGCCGTGGCGCGTCTGGAGCAGTGGCGGCAGCTGCTGTCCCGGCGTGAAGATCAGCTTCTCCCGGTCCCACAGGTGGGTCTTGCGGTACACCGAGGTGACGCCGTCGGACTGCAGCACCGCGGCGCTGTTGTACAGCCCCCCGTCGGTGCCGAGTTCGCAGAATCCCAACACGGCGATCGAATTGCCCAGCAGCGCAGCCCATTCGGCGAATCGAGGACTGTCCGCCGACAATGCCGCCGTCCGCGCCTCGGCGGCATCGGTGAACATGTACCCCGACGTCACCAGCTCGGGCAGGACCACGACGTCGGCACCAGCGGCGACGGCCTCGGTCAGCGCTGCGCGGATCAGCTCGTCGTTGCCGTCGAGATCACCCAGTACGGGGTCGAGTTGGCAGCACGCGATACGCGTCATTCCTGCAGGTTAGTCGTCGTCCGGGCGATAGTCTTTGGCCGTGCTCAGCGTGCGGCCGATGTGCGTACCCGAAGTTGCTCTGACGGGCCGCGCCTGGTCGCCGAGTCGGCATCACAGCGACCGGGTGGCCCGCCGGGTGCGGGTGCTCAAACTGGCCAGCTGGATCGCAGCGGCGGTGACGGCATCGTTCGGTGCCCTGCAGCTGACGCTGGGCGGTGCCCTGTGGTGGCTGGGCGTGGCGAACGTCGCGTGCGCAGTGGTGTTCCTGGTCATCCCCAAGCTGTGCCCCTACGGTGAGCTCGTCGCACCACTGACGTTCGCGGTGTTCGCCTACGCGTCGGTCGGTTTCATGTGCTACACGGTGGGCACCGGATCCGGCCTGCAGTTCTACTTCTTGGTCGCGGCCTCGCTGATGGTGCTGGTGCTGGGCATCGAACGCATCGTGCTGGCCTCGCTGGTCGCTGCCGCGGGCGGGGCGCTGACCATCGCACTGGAGATGACCGTGCCGGAGAGCCGGGGGTTGGGTCCGCCGTGGACGCTGACCGTCGGTTTCGTCAGCTCGGTGGTGGGCTCGGCGGTGATGGTGGTGGCCACGATCTGGTACACGCTGCGCGAGATCGACCGCGCCGAGGCGGCGATGGAGGCCGAGTACGAACGCTCCGAACGGTTGCTGGCCAACATCTTGCCGACGACGATCGCCGAGCGGCTCAAAGATCCGTCACGCAGCGTGATCGCCGACAAGTACGACGACGCGTCGATCCTGTTCGCCGACATCGCCGGCTACACCAAGCGCGCCAGCGACACCCCGCCGGCCGACCTCGTGCGGTTTTTGGATCTGCTCTACACCGACCTCGACGCGTTGGTCGACCGCCACGGCCTGGAGAAGGTCAAGACCAGCGGCGATTCGTACATGGTGGTCAGCGGGGTCCCGACGCCGCGGTCCGATCACCTCGAGGCGCTGGCGGCGCTGGCTCTCGA
Organism: Mycobacterium sp. G7A2; assembly: GCF_041902445.1. Lineage (NCBI taxonomy): Bacteria > Bacillati > Actinomycetota > Actinomycetes > Mycobacteriales > Mycobacteriaceae > Mycobacterium > Mycobacterium sp. G7A2. The sequence goes on from NZ_CP169251.1 coordinate 3,292,760, forward strand.
CATGGCCGACGCCGTGGCCGATCTCAAAGATCCGTGGGGCCGGGAGGTGCCGCTGCGCATCGGCATGGCCGCGGGCCCCGTCGTGGCCGGAGTGGTCGGTGCCCGCAAGTTCTTCTACGACGTGTGGGGCGACGCCGTGAACGTCGCCTCCCGTATGGAGACCACCGACGTCGAAGGCCGAATTCAGGTGCCCGACAACGTTTATGACCGCCTGCGGCACCGGTTCGTGCTCGAGGAACGCGGTGTGGTCGACATCAAGGGCAAGGGCACCATGCACACGTGGTACCTCGTCGGGCACCGCCCGCTCAGACCTTCCGGTTCTCCGACTTGAGCAACCAAGCCTGCTTCTCCAGCCCGTCGATGAGCTGGTGCAGGATGTCGGCGGTGCTGGGGTCCTCGGCGTCCACGGTGTCGTGCACCGACCGGATGGTGTCCACCGCGGCGTAGACGCGTGCGGTGATGAGGTCGACGACTTCGCCGGTGCTGTGTTCGTACGCCGGGAAGTCCGGCAGTGACGTGGTCGACGCCACGGTGTCCGAGCGGCCGTCCGGCACGGCGTCGAGCGCCCGCAGCCGCTCGGCCACGGTGTCGCTGGCCTCGCGGGCGAAGTCGACCACCTCGTCGAGTTGAAGGTGCAGGTCGCGGAAGTTGGTGCCGACGACGTTCCAGTGCGCCTGCTTGCCCTGCAGATGCAGCTCGATGAGGTCGACCAGCACTCGCTGGAGGGATTCGGCCAACGCCGGGGAGGCATGGAATCCACTGATCTCGGCATCGGTCCTGCGACGGTTCGCTGTAGTACTCATGTCTCTCCCAACGTCCGGCTTTCTGGATTGAGTCCAGTTTAGCCGGTGTCGGTCGTCACGTCGACGGTATTCTCGTGATCCTGTCTGTCCTGCTTGTCGAGCAACCGGGCGTATCCGGCGCCCATGCCAAGCAGGATCAACCCGACAACGATGAACACCACGACACGGAAGATGCCGTCGAGCGTGCCGAGGTCGAACAGGAACAACTTGGCCACCGCGGCGGCCACCAGCGCGAGTCCCGCCCCGATCGGGACAGAACGCTCGGCCCGGGAGCGTCGGGCCGCGTAGCCGAACAACGCGGCGGCCAGCACGATCCAGCAGATCGTCGCGGCCATGTGGCCGCCGTAGAAGCCGGCGCCGTCGCCGGCGAGCATCGTGCCCGCCGTGACGGTGAACGATGTGATCGAGTAGACGACCACCCCGCCGGCGACCACCCACAGCGCTGCCTCCCTGCTGCGCCACGACCACAGCACCGCCACCGCGCTCGATGCGAGCAGAACACTGGACACCAACGTCGAGACGCCCGCAGCTGTACTGGTCTTCACCGGTTCGAGCAGCGTGAAGAGCGGCGAGTAGCTCAGATGGACTCCGGCGCCGACGAGCGTGAAGCCGAACGCCGCCCACCGCGCCGTGGTGTCGCGGCGACCCGCCACCGCCACCACCACAGCCAGCGCCAGCAGTACGGGCCCGGCCACGCGCCCGTCGAACGCGGCGGTGACGGCGACCAGTGCCGCGACGGCCGACAAGGCGCCGAAAACCTGGCGTACCGCGGGTGTGACCCCCGGCAGCCGGTGCCCGACCAACGCAAGTGCCAACATGCCCGCCGCGACAGCCGCGGCCATCAGCGCGGCGAGCACCTGGTCCACCGCCACTCCCACGGCCAGCACCGGGGCGACGCCGGCCGCGGTCAACAGAGCCATCCACACCCGGTTGGTGGTGCCCGGCAGCAGGATCAGACCGGTGCCGATCGCGATCAGGGCGGCGATGGCACACGCGCCGGCCAGCCAGGGATCGTCCCGGTCGTTGATCGCACGCGCCAGCAGCGCAATCCACAGCGGCAGGACGGCGACCGCGATGCGGGCGGCCTGCAGCCAGATCCAGTCCCGGCCCAGCTGTACCGGCAGCGACACCGCCGACAACGCCAGCATGAACCCGACCAGGAGCAGCGTGATCCCGTCGGTCACCACGGGCGCCAACACGATCATCGGCACCAGCACCAACAGACCGAGCTGCTGGGTGTCCCAGCGGCGGGCCAGCCCCAGGCCTGCGGCAGCGACCGCCGCTGCCAGCGTCAGCCCGACAGCCGGAACCACCCAGCCGTAGATCGCGGTGACGGCGATGACGTCGATGTAGGCCGTCGCCACGCCGGTGGCTGCCAGCGCGATCGCCCCGACCCGGCCACCGGGACGGGAGTTGAGCCACCACCCCGCGGCCACCAACGCCGCAGCCAGCACCGCCCCCGCCCCGACGCGGAATTCGGGCCGCAGCAGACCGGCTTGGGCGGCCAGCACCAGCAACAGGACGACGCCCACCAGCGTCACCGACACCCCGGCAACGGCGAGCAGCTTGCCGATCCAACCCTCGGACCGGGGTTTCGATTCGGGTTTCCGCAGCGGCGGCGCGGCCCCCGGCGGGTAGTACGGCACCGGCTGGACCGGCGGATACGAGGGCCAGTACTGCGGCGCGGGCGGTGGCGGCGCGGCGGGCACGGCGGGCGGCCGAACAGGCGCCGGTGCGCCGGATTGCCACGTCAGCATCCGGTCGAGCTCGGCAACGTCGGTCGAGACCCTGTCGAGTTGGTGCGTCATGGCCGCGAGGTCGGCACGGATCCTGGCGATCACGGCGTGCGGTTCGGTCATACCGTCATCCTCGCAACGACCGGGCGCCCAGAGGATGAGTACAACTACTCGTCGAGACCGTGTTCGATCGCGTAGCGGGCCAGCTCGACCCGGTTGCCGACCTGCAGCTTGCGGAATGTCGCCTGAACGTGGTTCTCGACCGTGCGATGGCTCAGCGACAACCGCTCGGCGATCTGCTTGGCTGTCAGCCCCTTGGCCACGAACCGCAGGATCTCGGTTTCGCGCTCGGTCAGGCTCGGCCCCGGCGGGCCGGACGGACGCGCGGAGTCACGCGCGATCCGCCGGTACTCCCCGAGCACCAACCCGGCCAGCCCCGGCGTGAACACCGCCCGCCCCTGCGCGGTGGCGCGCACCGCGTCGTCGAGTTCCTGCTTCGACGCGCTCTTGACCAGGTAACCCGTCGCGCCGGCCTTCACAGCCTCCAGCACGTCCTCGCGCTCATCGGAGGCCGACAGCACCAGCACCTTCGACGACGGGGACACCGCGAGCACCTCGGCGGTGGCCTGCGCCCCGCCGCCGTCGACCAGCCGCATGTCCATCAGCACCACGTCGGGCAACACGACCGCGGCCCGCCGTCTGGCCGAGGCCACTCCGTCGGCGGTCGCGACCACATCGAAACCATCGTCGGCGAGGTCACGGGCGACGGCGTCGCGCCAGATCGGATGGTCGTCGACCACCATCACCGTCGTGCGCCGCTCAGTCACCCGATCCCCCCGTCCTGGGCACCGTGAGCTCCCATTCCGTGCCCGCGCCGGCACCCGTGCTCAACTCCGCCCGGCCGCCCAACCAGTTCATTCTTCCCACAATCGATTTCGCGATTCCGAGCCGCCCTTCGGCGGCCGCTTCAGCGAGCCGCCCATCCGGAATGCCCACTCCGTCGTCGCGAACACTGACGGTGACGGCGTCGCCGAGGTCCTCGACGAGAACATACGCACGCGCGTCCGGCCCGGCGTGCTTCTCGGAATTGTCCAGGGCGTTGCCGACCGCGGCAATCAGCTCGCCGGCGACCGTGGCGTCCAACAACACCGGCTCGGCGGGCACACTCACCGACACCCGGTCGGACGCACGCCTGCGCACCAGCGCCCCCACGTCGGCAGTGCCGGGATCGGCCGGTTCGGTCCCGGTCGAGCTGACCAGCCGGCGCAGTGCCCGCTCCTGCTCCCCCGCCAGCTCGGCCAACCGCCCTGTCTCGCCACCGATCTCGCGTCCGCGGCGCGCCATCAGCGCCAGCACCTGGATCGCCCCGTCGTGGACCTGACGAGAGAGCCGCTCACGCTCCTCGAGCGCGGCCGAGAGCCGCACCGCGCGTTGCAGTTCGGCGTGCGCCCGGCGCGCGGTCTGGGCGGCCATACCCACCGCCAGCCCGACAGCGAGCTCGATGACCAGCGTCGCGTGACGGCCGAGATCGATGTGGACGTAACCCTTGAGCGCTGCGGCGGCGGCCATCACGGCCAAGCCGGTCAGCATGCCGGCGATCGGACCGAACTGGATCGCCGCCGAGATCACGGCGTTGGTGGCCCACAGCGTGGTCGGCCAGGACTGGTTGTCGGCCACCCACTGGTCACCGGCGATCACCTCGGTGGACAGCATCAACGCCAGCACCACGACGATCTCGACGATCACCCAGCCCGGGCGCCGGCCGAAGCCCCGCAGGTAGGCGATCGCGTAACCGACGCTGACCACGATCAGGACACCGAACAGCAGCCAGCCGGCCAGCGGGTGGTCGAGGTCCGCGTTGATCGCGAACTGAAAGCCCAGCGCGTAGAGGCAACTGAGCAGCCGGAACACCTGAGCCGCCCGCCACAGCGGCGCGGCCGGGTCGGGCGCTACATCACCTTGGAGAGAAACGCTTTCGTCCGTTCGTGCTGAGGGTTGGCCATCACCTCGCGCGGGTTGCCGCGCTCGACGACCACCCCGCCGTCCATGAACGCCAGCTCGTCGGCGACCTCGCGCGCGAAACCCATCTCGTGGGTGACCACCACCATGGTCATGCCCTCGGAGGCGAGCTTCTTCATCACCGCCAGCACCTCGCCGACGAGTTCGGGATCCAGCGCCGAGGTCGGCTCGTCGAACAGCATCAGCTTCGGATCCATCGCCAGTGCGCGGGCGATCGCGACTCGCTGCTGCTGCCCGCCGGAGAGCTGTGCGGGATAGGCCTCGGCCTTGTCCGCCAAGCCGACCTGATCGAGGAGATCACGGGCCCGCTCGAGGGCTCGCGCCTTCTTCACGCCCTTGACCTGAACCGGCGCTTCGACGATGTTGCCCAGCGCGGTGCGGTGCGGAAACAGGTTGAAATGCTGGAACACCATGCCCACATCGCGGCGCTGCCGGGCGACATCGGCGGGTTTCATCTCGTGCAGCTTGCCGCCGCGCTCGCGGTAACCCACCAGCTGTCCGTCGACGTACAGCCTTCCCGCGCTGATGGTTTCGAGGTGGTTGATGCACCGCAGGAACGTCGACTTTCCCGAGCCCGACGGACCCACCAACACCAGTACCTGGCCCTTCTGCACCTCGAGGGTGATGCCCTTGAGCACCTTCAGCGCCCCGAAGTCCTTGCAGACGAGCTCGGCCTTGACCACCGGCCGGTCGGCTTCCTGCGTCGTCATTGCCCCTCCCGTTCCGTCGGCCCCGCCTGAGCAGACGCCAGCGCATCAAGTTGCTTGGTGGTCAGCTTCCGCGACGCGCCGCGAGAGAAGTAACGCTCCAGATAGAACTGTCCCACCATCAACACGCTGGTGATCGCCAGGTACCACACCGCAGCGACCAGTAGCAGCGGCACGGGCTGGAAGATCCGCGCGGCGATCTCGCGGGTGGCGATGCTGTACAGGTCGAAGGCATACGGCACCGCGGTCACCAGCGAGGTCGTCTTGAGCAGGCTGATGACCTCGTTGCCGGTCGGCGGGATGATCACCCGCATCGCCTGCGGCAACACGGTGCGGCGCATGGCCAGCGACCAGGACATGCCCAGCGCCGTCGAGGCCTCCAGCTGCCCCTCCGGCACCGAGGTGATCCCGGCGCGCACGATCTCGGCCATGTAGGCGGCCTCGTTGAGTGCCAGCCCGAGCACCGCCAGCATGAACGGGAACGAGAACGACTGCAGGTCGAACTGCACCAGCGTGGGCCCGAACGGCACACCGAGCTGGATGTTCTGATAGATCACCGGCAGCAGACCCCAGAACGCCAGCTGCACGTACACCGGCGTGCCGCGGAACACCCACAGGAACACCCACGCCACCGCACTCATCACCGGGTTTCCCGACATGCGCATGATGGTGAGCGCGACACCGAGCACGATGCCGATGACCATCGAGTAGACGGTCAGCTGAATGGTGTTGAACACCCCGAGCAGCACCCGCTCGTTGAACAGGTACTCGAAGAACGTCGCCCAGCCGTAAGCCGGGTTGGTGGCGGCCCCGTACAGGAACAGGGCCACCACCACGAGGATGACGGCCGCCGTCACCCATCGCCACGGATGTCGCAGCGGGACGGCATCGATGGCCGACGGCGCAGCCGCATCACTCATGCGAACAGTCCCCGGTCAGGAGACCGCGCCGTTGATCACCGGCTTGTCGATGAGGCCTTCCTCCAGCCCCCAGTTCGCCGCGATCTCGCGATACTGACCGTTCTCGATCAGATGCTCGAGCGCCTGCTGCAGCGACTGGGCCAACGGCGACCCCTTCTCCACCGGCCAGCCGTAGGGAGCCGAGTCGAACACCTCGCCGGCCTGTTCGAGCTTTCCGTTGGTCTGCTTGATCGCATACAGCGTCACCGGCGAGTCGGCCGACATCGCGTCGGCCTGGCCCAGCACGACCGCGTTGGTCGCGGCGTCCTGGCTGTCGAACGGCACGATCTGGATCGCCGGTTGCCCGGCGTCGGTGCACTCCCGGCTGCGGGCGGGCAGCTCGTCGGTCTCCTGGACGGTGGTGGCCTGCACGGCGACCCGCTTGCCGCACGCGGTCTCGGGCGTGATGTCGGCGCCGGCCGGTTTGGCCCACAGCGTGCCCGCGGAGAAATAGGTGACGAAGTCGACCTGCTCCTCGCGCTCTTTGCTGTCGGTGAACGACGACATCCCGACGTTGAAGGTGCCGCCCTGAATGGACGGGATGATCTTGGCGAAGTCCGCCTCGCGATACTCCGGCGTCAGACCGAGCGTCGCGGCGATCGCATTCATCAGATCGACGTCGAAGCCGACGATCTGGCCCTGCGGGTCCTTGAACTCCATCGGGGCGTACGGGATGTTGACACCGACGATCAGCTTGCCCGAGGACTTGATGGGCTCGGGCACGGTGTTCGCGATCTCTTCGACTGTCTCGGCCTGCACACTCTCGGTCGGCGACTCGGGTGCGCTGGAGTCGGTACTGCTGGAACAGCCCGAAAGGGCCAGGGCTCCGCTAGCGGCGAAGACGGCCGCGATGCGCCAGAACCTCGTCCGGCGCTCTTGGATTCCACCCAACAACACGGTTGCCTCTACTTTCTGCTTCGGGCCGTCAGCCTTGACCGGAGTTCTCTCCGGTCATCTCCAGCCAAGGACGTTAACGACCGATGACCCGGCGCGCAGCGCCGGTAACGGAACATTAACGACCGTGTGGAGACAACACAGCGGTAACGCGAAATCGGCGGGTCGGCGCAGCGGGTGTGCCACACTGCGCGAATGGAAACCGGTGCTCCCCCAAGCATGTTGCAGCATCTGTGGAAAACCGTGCTGCTTTCAGGAATTCTTGCCGTCATCCTCGGCGTCATGGTGCTGGTGTGGCCCGGCATCAGCATCTTCGTGGCGTCGGTCTTCTTCGCGGCATATCTGTTGGTCGCCGGCATCACCCAGGTGGTGTTCGCGTTCAGCCTGAAGGTCTCCCTGGCCGGTCGGGTACTGCTGTTCATCAGCGGCGCCGCGGCGCTCGTGTTGGCCGTGATGTGCTTCATCAACTTCGGCGATGCGGTGCTGCTGCTGGCGATCTGGATCGGGATCGGGTTCATCTTCCGCGGCGTGGCGACCCTGGTGTCCGCGATCAGCGACCCGACGCTGCCTGGGCGGGGCTGGGAGATCTTCATCGGGGTGATCAGCCTCATCGCCGGTGTGATCATGCTCGCCGTTCCGTTCGAGTCGCTTGCCATCCTCACCCAGGTGGTCGGCATCTGGCTGATCGTTCTGGGGGCGTTCGAGGTGGTCTCGGCCTTCGGTATCCGCAGCGCGAGCAAGAAAATGACGGATTTCAGGCAGGAAGTCACCGCCGCCACGACCGAATGAGGGCCGGAAGTCCCTAGCGCACAGCGCCCCAATAGTTACTACACTGTGTCGTAGATTAGGTCAGTACAGCCTGGGAGCGGCGAATGGACGCGTTGGATGTCTCGCGGTGGCAGTTCGGGATCACCACGGTCTACCACTTCATCTTCGTCCCGCTGACGATCGGCCTGGCACCGCTGATCGCTGCCATGCAGACCGCGTGGCACATCACCGGCAACACCGCCTGGTACCGGCTGACGCGGTTCTTCGGCAAACTGTTCCTGATCAACTTCGCGCTCGGCGTCGCCACCGGCATCGTCCAGGAGTTCCAGTTCGGCATGAACTGGAGCGAGTACTCCAAGTTCGTCGGCGACATCTTCGGAGCCCCGCTCGCCTTCGAAGGGCTGATTGCGTTCTTCTTCGAATCCACCTTCATCGGGTTGTGGATCTTCGGCTGGGGCCGGCTGCCCCGGGCTGTGCACCTCGCCTGCATCTGGATCGTCGCCTTCGGCGTCAACGCCTCGGCCTACTTCATCATCGCCGCCAACTCGTTCATGCAGCACCCGGTCGGCGCCCGGTTCAACCCCGACACCGGTCGAGCCGAACTCGTCGACTTCGGGGCGCTGTTGACCAACAACACAGCGATCTGGGCGTTCCTGCATGTCGTCGCCGGGTCCTTCCTCACCGCCGGGGTGTTCGTCGCCGGGGTCTCAGCCTGGCTGATGGTGCGCGACCACAAGACAGCCGAGGCCCGCTCCATGTACCGCCCGGCGACCATCATGGGCAGCCTGGTGGCGCTGATCGCGGCCGGCGGACTCTTCCTGACCGGCGACTTCCAGGGCAAGCTGATGTTCGTCCAGCAACCGATGAAGATGGCATCCGCGGAGTCGTTGTGTGACACCGAGACCGATCCGAACTTCTCCGTCCTCACCGTCGGCACGCACAACAACTGCGACAGCGTCATCCACCTCATCGAGGTGCCCTATGTGCTGCCATTCCTGGCCGAGAGCAAGTTCACCGGGGTGACCCTCGACGGGGTCAACGACCTGCAGGCGGATTACCAGGAGAAGTTCGGTCCCGGCGACTACCGGCCGAACCTGTTCGTCACCTACTGGGCGTTTCGCGCCATGATCGGGTTCCTGTTGATCCCGGTGGCCTTCGCGCTGGCAGCCCTGTGGCTCACCCGCAGGGGGCGTATCCCCGATCAACGCTGGTTCGGCCTGTTCGGCATCCTGACCATTCCCACCCCGTTCCTGGGTAACTCAGCGGGCTGGGTGTTCACCGAGATGGGCCGGCAACCGTGGGTCGTGGTGCCCAACCCGACCGGTGACCAGATGGTGCGAATGACGGTGCAGGAGGGTGTCTCCGGACATTCGGCGGGCATGGTGCTGTTCTCGCTGATCACCTTCACCGCCATCTACGGCGCGCTGGCGGTGGTGTGGTTCTTCCTGATGCGCCGCTACGTCACCGAAGGGCCGCAGGAACACGACTCCGAGCCGGCACCACCGAAGTCGCCGAGCGACGACGACGTGGCACCCCTTTCCTTCGCCTACTGACCGCCGCGTGCTGAGAGGACGTGAATTCTGATGGGACTACAGGAACTGTGGTTCTTCCTCATAGCGGCGCTGTTCCTCGGATTCTTGATCCTGGAGGGATTCGACTTCGGCGTCGGCATGCTGATGATCCCGTTCGGGGCCGCCAGCAAGAACATCGAAGGTGGTGGCCACGACACCGCCGAACGGCACCGCCGGGCTGCGCTGAACACGATCGGGCCGGTGTGGGACGGCAACGAGGTGTGGCTGATCACCGCAGGCGCGGCGATGTTCGCCGCGTTCCCGGTGTGGTACGCCACCGTGTTCTCGGCGCTGTACCTGCCGCTGCTCGCCATCCTGTTCGGCATGATCGTGCGGATCGTCGGCATCGAGTGGCGGGGCAAGATCGACGATCCCAAGTGGCGTGACTGGGCCGACATCGGGATCGCCCTGGGCTCATGGCTGCCCGCCATCCTGTGGGGGGTGGCGTTCGCGGTCTTGGTGCAGGGTCTGCCCATCGACGCCGACGGCGCTTCCCAGGCGACGCTGTACGACGTGGTGAATCCCTACACGTTGCTGGGTGGGCTGGCCACCGCCTCGCTGTTCGCGTTCTACGGATCGACCTTCGTGGCACTCAAGACCAGCGGGGAGATCCGCGACAACGCGTTCCGGTTCGCCCGGATCCTGACGGTGCCGGTCATCGCGCTGGCCGGCGGGTTCGGTCTGTGGACCCAGTTGGCCCACGGCAAATCCTGGACCTGGCTGGCCCTGGCCGCCGCGGTCGTCGCCCTGCTGGTCGCGGTCGCGCTGATGTGGAGTCAGAGCCGGGAAGGGTGGGCGTTCTTCTCGACGGTGCTCGTCGTCGCCTCGGTGGCGGTGCTGATCTTCGGGTCGCTGTATCCGAACCTGCTGCCGTCCACGCTGAACCCCGAGTGGAGCGTCACGATCTTCAACGGGTCCTCGACCCCCTACACCCTGAAGATCATGAGCTGGGCCTCGCTCACGCTGCTCCCGTTGGTCCTGGGCTACCAGGCATGGTCCTACTGGGTGTTCCGCAAGCGCATCAGCGCCGAGTCGATTCCCGAATCGATCGGACTGTCGAGGCGTTCGTCCTGACAGACACCTCGCGCGCCCCGATAGACCCGCGGCTGTGGCGGGCCTCGGCGGCGATGCGCCGATTTCTGGTCGCCACGACGGCGTGCGGCGTGCTGATCGCGGCGACCACCATCGCGTCGGCAATCGTCCTTGCCGGGATCGTCGCCCGCGTCATCACCGATCCCGCATCGCGCGACCTGGCCGTCCTGACCGCGCCGATCACGCTGTTGGCCGCTCTGTGGGTGCTGCGTGCGCTGGCCGTGTGGCAGCAGGGGAAGCTGGCGCAACGCGGCGCCAGCGCGGTGATCGCCGACCTGGCCGACCAGGTCCTGACCGCCGCGACGGCGATGCCGCCGCGGGAACTGGCCCGCCACCGCGACGACGCCGCCATCGTCGTGACGCGTGGACTCGACGGTCTGCGGGTGTACTTCACCACCTATCTGCCCGCACTGTTCGTCGCGGCGATCCTGACCCCGGTCACGGCGGCGGTGATCGCCGTCGTCGACTGGCAGTCGGCGGTCGTCGTGCTCGTCGCGCTGCCCCTCATCCCGCTCTTCATGGTGCTGATCGGGATGGCGACCGCCGAACGCTCAGCGGCGGCGCTGGCCGCGATGTCGACGCTGCAGTCACGGCTGCTGGATCTGGTCGCCGGGCTGCCCACCCTGCGGGCGCTGGGCCGCGCCGCCGGGTCGACCGCCCGCATCGCGGAACTGAACGCCGCACACCGGCGCTCGGCCATGGCCACCATGCGCATCGCATTCCTGTCAGCGCTGGTGCTCGAGGTGCTGGCCACCCTCGGGGTGGCGCTGGTCGCCGTCAGTGTCGGGATGCGACTGGTGTACGGCGAGATGACGTTGACCGCCGGCCTGACGGCGCTGCTGCTCGCGCCCGAGGTGTTCTGGCCGTTGCGCCGGGTCGGAGCGGCGTTCCACTCCGCCCAGGACGGAAAGACCGCGGTGCAGGCCGCATTCGACCTCATCGACACGGCGCCGGCATCCGGGTCCGGGCGCGCACCCGTCACCGGTGACGCGGTCACCATCGAGGTCGACACACCGACGATGACGGTCACGCCCGGTGCGGTCACGGTGCTCACCGGACCCAACGGCATCGGCAAGTCCACGCTGCTGCAGGCGATCCTGGGGCTGGGCCCGACGCCGGCCGGACGGATCCGGATCAACGGCACCGACATCGAGGACCTCGACGCGCGTCAGTGGTGGTCCCGCCTGGCGTGGCTGGCGCAGCGCCCGGTGCTGGTGCCCGGCACCGTCGGCGAGAACCTGCAGCTGTTCGGTCCGCTACCGGACCTCGATGCCGCCTGTCGGGCAGCGTGTTTCGACGAGGTGCTGGCCGGCCTGCCGCACGGGTTGCAGACGCGCATCGGCCGCGGCGGGGTGGGATTGTCGCTGGGGCAGCGTCAACGTCTGGGGTTGGCCCGGGTGCTCGGCTCCCCCGCGCCGGTGCTGCTGTTCGACGAACCCACCGCCCACCTGGACGGCCCGACCGAGGCCCGGGTGCTGCACGCCATCGCCGAGCGCGCCGAACACGGTGCGACGGTGCTGGTGGTCGGGCACCGCGAGCCGGTCCTGGCGGTCGGCGCGCAGATCGTCGACATGGGTGGTGTCGGTGTCCCACACTGAGGCGCTGCGTCTGGCCTCCTCGATGCGTCTGACCCTGTCGTTGCTGCGGCCACGGCTTCCCCGCGTGGCGATGGCCATCGCGTTCGGGGCTTTGTCGCTGGGCAGCGCGCTCGCGCTGGCGGCGGTGTCGGCGTGGCTGATCACCCGCGCCTGGCAGATGCCGCCGGTGCTGCAGCTGACGGTGGCGGTCGTCGCGGTACGGGCCCTGGGCATCTCCCGAGGGGTGCTCGGGTACTGCGAACGGCTGGCTTCCCACGACACTGCGCTGCGCGCCGCGGGCAACGCCCGTGAGCAGCTGTACACCCGGCTGGCCACCGGTCCGATCGACGCGGTCATGCGCCGCCACAGCGGGGACCTCGTCGCGCGCATCGGCGCCAGCGTCGACGAGCTGTCGGACGTCGTGGTGCGCGCCGTGGTCCCCATCGGCGTCGCCGCGGTGCTCTGCAGCTCCGCGGTCGTGCTCATCGCGCTGATCTCCGTGCCCGCCGCGGCAGTGCTGGCCGCCTCCATGCTGGTCGCAGGTGTCATCGCCCCCGTGCTGTCGGCGCGGGCGGCGTGGGCCGCCGAGCAGGTGGCGGTCGAGCACCACACGCAGCGGGACACCGCGGCGATGCTCGCGCTCGAGCACGCAGCCGAGCTTCGGGTCAGTGGTCGTCTCGAGGAGGTGATCGCGGCCGCCGGCGACGAACAGCGCCGCTGGGGACGGGCCGTGGATCACGCGGCCGCACCCGCCGCGGTCGCCGCCGCGATGCCGACCGCCGCCATCGGGGTCAGCGTGCTGGGTGCCGTGCTCGCCGGCGTCGCGCTCTCCGACGTGGTCGCCCCGACGACCTTGGCGATCCTGATGCTGGTCCCGTTGTCGGCGTTCGAAGCCACCGCGGCGCTACCCGGCGCGGCGGTCGCGCTGATGCGGGCGCGTATCGCCGCACTGCGTCTGGGCGCACTCACCCGCCCCGACCCCGACGACGAGCGACGACCGGCGTCGACCGCACTCGAGCTGTCCCCGGGCGCGCGGGTCGCGGTTGTCGGGCCCAGCGGAAGCGGCAAGACCACGCTGCTGATGCGCACTGCGGGCCTGCTGCCCGGCTCCGAGCCGGCGCAGGGGGTGTTCTTCGCCGAGGACGCCCACCTGTTCGCCACCACGGTCCGGGACAACCTGCTGGTCGCCCGCGGCGACGCCACCGACACGGAACTGCGCGACGCGCTGGTCCGTAGCGGGCTCGGGCCGTGGCTGAACGAGTTGCCCGACGGCCTGGACACCGTGCTCGTCGGTGGTGCCTCGGCGGTGTCCGCGGGACAGCGGCGCAGGCTGCTGCTGGCGCGGGCGCTGATCACGACCGCGCCTGCGGTGCTGCTCGACGAACCGACCGAACACCTGGACTCCTCGGACGCCGAGCAGATCCTCGTCGATCTGCTCACCCCGGGCGCCCTGTTCGGGCCCGAGCGGACCGTGGTCGTCGCCACCCATCACCTGGGCAAAGATGTCGGCTGTCAGACCGTCGACCTGGCACCGGAGAGGTAGTCTCACCGTCATGAGCGAACCGCCGCAACCGCCCCAGTACGGTGCGTATCCGGGCGGCTATCCACCACCACCGCCGCCCTACGGCGGGTATCCCGGGTACCCCGGCTATTCCGGTTACGCCGGGCCGCCGCCGTCCGAGCCGAAGAACGGCCTCGGCCTCACGGCGCTGATCCTGGCGATCATCGGGTTGCTGCTGTGCTGGTCGGTGGCCGGCGGCATCGTCCTCGGCGTGGTCGCCGTCATCCTGGGCTTCCTGGGCCGCGGCCGGGTCAAGCGCGGCGAAGCCGACAACGGCGGGGTGGCGATCGCCGGAATCGCGCTCGGATTCGTCGCGATCATCGCCGGGCTGGTGTTCATCCCGATCTATATCGGCCTGTTCGATTCGGTCGGTGGCACCGACTACATCGACTGCGTCACCCGCGCCGGCTCCGACCAGGCGGCCGTCCAGGAGTGCGCCGAGGAGTTCACCCGGCGCGTCGAAGACCAGTTCTCCGTCACGGTGACCCCGACGCCCTAGGAGCGACCGGGGAAGTACTTCACGATGCCTTCCTGCACCACGGTGGCCAGCAACTGACCTGAGCGGTCGAAGAAATGGCCGGTGCCCAGGCCGCGGGAGTCGGCGGCCACCGGCGAGGTCGTCGAGTACAACACCCACTCGTCGAAGCGCACCGGGCGGTGGAACCAGACGGTGTGGTTGGTGGTGACCGCGAAGATCCGGTCGTGCCCCCACGACAACCCGTGGGTGGTGATGATCGAGTCCAGCACGGTGGTGTCCGACGAATACACCAACGCCGCCGCGTGCAGCACCGGATCGTCGGGCATCGCGCCGTGCGCCTTCATCCAGACCCGGTTGTGCTCGAGACGCTCGCCCTTGTCACGCATGACCCAGGCGGGGTCGTTGGTGTAGCGCCATTCGATCGGATGCAGCGCGTTGACGAAATGCGGCACCACGTGCTCGTAGCCGCGCAGCAGCTCATCCAGCGGTGCCACGTGCTCGGGGTCGCCGAGTTCGGGCGCCGGCGTCCCATGCTCGAGTCCGCGGCCACCCGCCAGGTAGGACACCATGGCAGTGGTGATCAGCTGACCCTTCTGCATGACGTCGACGCGCCGGTTGGCGAAGCGGCGCTCGTCGCGCAACCGCGCGACGTGGAACTCCAGGTCGATGTCCGGGTCACCGCCGGCGATGAAGTGCACCGACATGGCGCTCGGCGGCACCGCATGCTTCAGGGTGCGGCCCGCGGCCACGAACGCCTGGGCCATCATCTGGCCGCCGAACGTCCGAACCGGGTTCCTGCTCGGATGAACACCAACAAAGGTGTTCTCGTCACGCTGTTCGAGATCGAGAATCGCCAGCAATTCGTCGAAGTCGGCCTTTGACGACACTGGCGCAGTCCCTCTTTCCTATCTGGTCGGACTCTCCCCCGCAAGCGGGAGGTGCCCCCACAACGCGGCTCGTACCTCGCCGCTTGATCGTCGTCCTCGTACCCATCTGGTCGGACTCCTCAACCCGGCTCGTACCTCGCCGCTTGATCGTCGTCCTCTTGCCCTAGACGTCGTCCTCCCCGATGCGGTGGACGTGGATCAGATTCGTGGAGCCTACTGTGCCCGGTGGAGCACCCGCGACGATGACCACCAGATCGCCGCGCTTGTAGCGGCCCATCTCCAGCATCGACCGGTCGACCTGCCGAATCATCCCGTCCGTCGTCTCGATGTGCGGAACGATGAACGTCTCGGTTCCCCAGGTCAGCGCCAGCTGGCTACGTACCTCGGGCAGCGCGGTGAACGCCAGCACCGGAAGGGGGGTGTGCAGCCGGGCCAGCCGGCGCACCGTGTCACCCGACTGCGTGAACGCCACCAGCGCCTTGGCGTCCAGACGCTCCCCGATGTCACGGGCGGCGTAGGAGATCACCCCGCGCTTGGTGCGCGGGACATGCGTCAGCGGTGGAGCGGCCACCGAGTTCTCCTCGACCGCGCAGACGATGCGCGCCATCGTCCGGACCGTCTCGAACGGGTACTTGCCCACCGATGTCTCGCCGGAGAGCATCACCGCGTCGGCACCGTCGAGTACGGCGTTCGCGACGTCGGACGCCTCGGCGCGGGTCGGGCGGGAGTTGTCGATCATCGACTCCAGCATCTGGGTGGCCACGATCACCGGCTTGGCGTTCTCGCGGGCCATCTGGATGGCCCGCTTCTGCACCAGGGGGACCTCCTCGAGCGGCAGCTCCACCCCCAGGTCGCCGCGGGCCACCATGATCGCGTCGAACGCGAGCACGATGGCCTCGAGGTTGTCGATGGCCTCCGGCTTCTCCAGCTTGGCGATCACCGGCACCCGCCGACCGACCCGGTCCATGATCTCGTGGACGAGCTCGACATCAGCAGGTGAGCGCACGAACGACAGTGCGATCAGATCCACCCCGAGGCGCAGCGCGAACTCGAGGTCCTCGATGTCCTTCTCCGACAGCGCCGGCGCCGAGACACTCATCCCGGGCAGGGACATGCCCTTGTTGTTGCTGACCTTGCCGCCCTCGGTGACCGAGCAGACCACGTCGTTGCCGTCGATGTGCTCGACGACCAGGCTCACGTTGCCGTCGTCGACGAGGACCCGGTCCCCGGGCTTGGCGTCCTCGGCGAGGCGCTTGTAGGTCGTCGACACCCGGTCGTGGTTGCCTTCGAAGTCCTCCACGGTGATGCGCACCGTCTCGCCGTTGGCCCAGTAGGTGGGGCCGTCGGCGAACCGGCCCAGCCGGATCTTGGGGCCCTGCAGGTCGGCGAGGATTCCCACGGCGCGTCCGGTGATGTCCGAGGCCGACCGGACCCGCTTGTAGTTGGCTTCGTGATCGGGGTAGTCGCCGTGGCTGAAGTTGAGCCGGGCGACGTCCATTCCGGACTCGACGAGCTTTCTGACCGCTTCGTCCGAGGCGGTGGCGGGGCCAAGCGTACAGACGATCTTTCCGCGTCTAGTCACTCGTTGAGCATAGTCGCGAATCGATTCAGACGACGGCCAGCGGGAGCGCACCGGGCCTGACCGGCGCGGGGAGATCCGACTCCCCCATCAGGTAGGTGTCCACCGCGTGGGCGGCGGCGCGCCCCTCCGCGATCGCCCAGACGATCAGCGAGGCGCCGCGGTGCGCGTCACCGCAGACGAACACTCCGGGGGCATCGGTCTGCCAGTCCGACCCGCACGGCACCGCGCCGCGCTTGTTCAGCTCGATGCCCAGGCCGTCGAGCAGTGCCATCCGCTCGACGCCTTCGAATCCGATCGCCAGCAGCGCCAGCTCGCACGGGATCTGCAGCGAGTCCCCGACCGGGGAGATTCGGCGACGCCCCGTCTCGTCGCGTTCGACCTTCACCTCGGCGATCTCCAGGGCCCGCAGATTGCCCTCGTCGTCACCGAGGAAGCGCTGCACCGCGACCTGGTAGCGGCGGTCGCCACCCTCGGCGTGCGCCGGGGAGAGACGGGTCCGCAGCACGATCGGCCACATCGGCCACGGGGTGCGGGAGTCGTCGCGGTACTCGGGGGGTTCGGGGTTGTAGTCCAGCTGGGTGACCGACGCGGCGCCCTGCCGGTGCGCCGTGCCCAGGCAGTCCGCGCCGGTGTCGCCGCCGCCGATGATGACGACGTGTTTGCCCTCGGCCGAGATGTCGCTGGGTCCGTCGCCCTCGCACTCCTTGTTCGCCGGCACCAGATGTTCCATCGCGAGGTGCACCCCGTTGAGGTCGCGGCCTTCGACGTCGTGGTCGCGGGCCCACAGCGCCCCGACCGCCAGCACGACGGCGTCGTGCTGGGCCCGCAACTGCTCGACGGGCACGTCGACGCCGACCTCGCAATCGGTGACGAAGCGGGTGCCTTCGGCGCGCATCTGGGCCAGCCGTTGGTTGAGCACCGACTTCTCCAGCTTGTACTCCGGGATGCCGTACCGCATCAGTCCCCCGATGCGGTCGTCACGCTCGTACACCGTGACGTCGTGCCCGGCGCGGGTCAGCTGCTGGGCCGCGGCCAGCCCCGCCGGTCCCGACCCGACGACGGCGACCCGTTTGCCGGTGGAGATGGCCGCCGGTTGCGGCTCGACGATGCCGTCCATCCAGGCCTGGTCGGCGATCGTCTGTTCGATCCGCTTGATCGTCACGCTGCCGCCGGTGTGCTCCTCGGAGATCGACAGCACACACGCGGCCTCGCACGGGGCCGGACAGAGCCGGCCGGTGAACTCGGGGAAGTTGTTGGTGGCGTGCAGGCGGTCGCTGGCGGCATCCCACCTGCCGCGCCGCACCAGGTCATTCCATTCCGGGATCAGGTTGCCCAGCGGACAACCCGCTGTTCCGGAGTGGCAGAACGGAATTCCGCAGTCCATGCACCGGCGGGCCTGCTGGGAGACCTCCCCGGCGCGTTCATGCGGATCTTGACGCTCGTAGACCTCGCGCCAGTCACCGACCCGTTCGTCGACGGGACGCTTGGCCGCGTCCACCCGGTGCACTTCCAGGAATCCATGCGGATCAGCCACGGCTGGCCTCCATGATCGCGGTGTCGACGTCCCTGCCCTCGGCCTTGGCCATCCGGGTGGCTTCCAGAACGCGCTGGTAGTCGAGCGGCATGACCTTGGTGAATTGCGCGCTGCGCCGGGGCCAGTCGGACAGCACCGACGTCGCGACCGTGCTGCCGGTGTGGCGGGCGTGCCGGCCCACCACGTCACGCAGCCACGCCAGGTCCTCGGAGTCGAGGCGTTGCAGTTCCACCATGGCGGTGTTGACCCGTCGCGGATCCAGCCCCAGCACATAGGCGATGCCGCCGGACATGCCCGCGGCCATGTTGCGTCCCACCTTGCCGAGCACCACCACGCGGCCGCCGGTCATGTACTCGCACGCGTGGTCACCGACGCCCTCGACGACGGCCAGCGCACCGGAGTTGCGCGCGGCGAACCGCTCCCCCACCTGGCCCCGCAGATACACCTCACCCGACGTGGCGCCGTAGAGCAGAGTGTTGCCGGCGATGACGTTGTCCTCGGGCAGGAACAGCACGTCGTCCTGCGGCTTGACGATCACCCGTCCGCCCGAAAGGCCCTTGCCTACATAGTCGTTGGCGTCGCCGATCAGTTCGAGCGTGATGCCGGGCGGCAGGAACGCACCGATCGACTGCCCGGCGGATCCGGTCAGCGTGACGTGGATCGTGTCGTCGGGCAGGCCCTGCGCGCCGTAGCGGCGGGTGACCTCGCTGCCCAGCAGCGTGCCCACGGTGCGGTTGACGTTGCGCACCGGCAGCTCCAGGCGCACCGGGTGGGCGTCCTCGAGAGCGCCCTCGGCGAGCTGGATGAGCGTGCGGTCCAGCGCGAGGTCCAGCCCGTGATCCTGATCGCGGACCCGCCGCCGCTGCGCCTCCGCGCCGCCGTAGGGGTCGGTGGGGACGGCGAACACCCGGGACAGGTCCAGCCCCTTGCTCTTCCAATGGGCGACTCCCTCGGCGGTGTCGAGCATCTCGGCGTGACCCACGGCCTCGTCGATGCTGCGGAAACCGAGTTCGGCCAGATGCGTGCGGATGTCCTCGGCGATGAACCGGAAGTAGTTCTCCACGAACTCCGGCTTGCCGTTGAACCGCGCCCGCAGCTCGGGGTTCTGCGTTGCCACCCCCACCGGGCAGGTGTCGAGGTGACAGACCCGCATCATGATGCAGCCCGACACGATCAGCGGCGCAGTGGCGAAGCCGTACTCTTCGGCGCCCAGCAGCATCGCCACCATGACGTCGCGCGCGGTGCGCATCCCGCCGTCACATTGCACGGTGATCCGGTCGCGCAACCCGTTGAGCAGCAGCGTCTGCTGGGTGTCGGCCAATCCGATCTCCCACGGCGCGCCGGCGTGTTTGAGGCTGGTCAGCGGCGCCGCGCCGGTGCCACCGTCGTAGCCGGAGATCAGCACGACATCGGCGTGCGCCTTCGACACGCCGGCGGCGACTGTCCCGACACCGACGGAGCTGACCAGCTTGACGTGGATGCGGGCATCCGAGTTGGCGTTCTTGAGATCGTGGATCAGCTGGGCGAGATCCTCGATGGAGTAGATGTCGTGGTGCGGAGGCGGCGAGATCAGACCCACCCCCGGGGTGGAATGCCGGGTCTTGGCGATGTTCGGATACACCTTGTAGCCCGGAAGCTGGCCCCCTTCACCGGGTTTCGCGCCTTGCGCCATCTTGATCTGGATGTCGGTGGCATTGACCAGGTAGTCGCTGGTCACCCCGAACCGACCGGATGCGACCTGTTTGACGGCGCTGCGCCGCCGGGGGTCGTAGAGACGGTCGACGTCCTCACCGCCCTCACCGCTGTTGGAGCGACCACCGAGATTGTTCATGGCGATTGCCATGGTTTCGTGGGCCTCGGCAGAGATGGAGCCGTAGCTCATCGCGCCGGTGTTGAAGCGGGTGACGATCGCATCTGCTGATTCGACCTCCTCCAGCGGCACCGGCGGGCGCACACCCTTCTTGAAATCGAACAGCCCGCGCAGCGCACCTCCCTCGCGGGCGAGCCTGTTGACCTCCTCGGAGTACCTCTGGAAAACCTCGTGTTGCCCGGTGCGGGTGGCGTGCTGCAGCAGGAACACGACCTCCGGGGTGAACAGGTGCAGTTCACCTTCGCGACGGAAGGCGTAGTCTCCGCCGACGTCTAGCCGCCGGTGCACCCGCTCGGTCGGGTTCTCCGGATAGGCCCGGCGGTGACGGAGCTTGACCTCTTCGGCGATGACGTCCAATCCGATGCCACCGAGCTGGGTGGGCGTCTTGGTGAAGTACTCGTCGATGACGTCCTTGTCGATGCCGACGGCTTCGAACGCCTGGGCTCCGGTGTAGGACGCGACGGTGGAGATGCCCATCTTGCTCATCACCTTCATCACGCCCTTGCCGAGAGCCTTGAGGTAGTTACGCACCGCGGTCGAGGTCTCGATGCCGGTCAGTTCGCCCTCGCGGATCAGGTCTTCGATCGACTCGAACGCCAGATACGGATTCACCGCGGCGGCACCGAAACCGATCAGCATCGCGATGTGGTGCACCTCGCGGGCGTCACCGCTTTCGACGACCAGCGCCACCTTGAGGCGCTCTTTGGTGCGCACCAGATGGTGGTGCACCGCGGACACCGCCAGCAGTGACGGGATCGGCGCCTTGGTGTGATCGGAGTCGCGGTCGGAGATGACCAGCGTCCGTGCACCTTTGGCGATCGCCTCGCTGGCACGGAGTCTGAGGTCCTCGATCGCCTCGGCCAAGCCCTCGCCGCCGCGTTCGACGTCGTAGAGGCCGCGCAACACCGCCGCGCGCAGGCCGGGGTGTTCTCCGGAGTCGTTGATGTGGACGAGCTTGTTGAGTTCGTCGTTGTCGAGAACCGGCCAGCCCAGCATGATCTGACGGCACGACGCCGCAGAGGGTTCGAGCAGGTTCTGCTCGGGCCCCATGATGCGCGCCATCGAGGTGACCACCTCTTCGCGGATGGCGTCCAGGGGCGGATTGGTCACCTGGGCGAACAGTTCGACGAAGTAGTCGTAGAGCAGCTTCGAGCGCTGCGAGAGCACGGCGGCCGGGGTGTCGGTGCCCATCGAGCCCAGTGGCTCGGCCCCGGAGGCCGCCATCGGGGTCAACAGGATGCGCAGATCTTCTTCGCTGTAGCCGAAGGACACCTGCCGGCGCACCACCGATTCATGGTTCGGCGCCACGCGGGCCGGCTCGGGCAGCGTCTTGAGGTCCAGCAACCCGGCGTGCAGCCATTCGGCGTAGGGCTCGGCGCTGGACAGCTGCTCTTTGATCTCGTCGTCGGAGACGATCCGGCCCCGGGCGGTGTCGACGAGGAACATCTTGCCCGGCTGCAGCCGTCCCTTCGCCACGACTTGGGACGACGGCACGTCGAGCACTCCACTCTCGCTGGCCAGGATGATGCGGTCGTCGATCGTGCGCCACCACCGTCCCGGCCGAAGCCCGTTGCGGTCCAACACCGCGCCGACCAGCGTGCCGTCGGTGAACGTCACGCACGCCGGCCCGTCCCAAGGCTCCATCAGACATCCGTGGAACTGCCAGAACGCGCGCTCCTCGGGCGTCATCGTCGAGCTGTTCTCCCAGGCTTCGGGAATCATCATCAGCACGGCGTGCGGAAGATCACGCCCGCCGAGGTGCAACAGCTCGAGAACCTCGTCGAAGGACGCGGAGTCGGAGGCTCCGGGTGTGCAGATCGGCGAAAGCCTGCTCAGGTCGCCGGGGATCTTGGCGCTGGCCAGCATGGCCTCCCGGGCGCGCATGCGGTTGCGGTTGCCGCGCACGGTGTTGATCTCGCCGTTGTGGGCGACGAAGCGGAACGGGTGCGCCAGCGGCCACGACGGGAAGGTGTTGGTGGAGAAGCGGCTGTGGACGACGGCGATGGCGCTGACGCAGCGTTCGTCCCGCAGATCCGGAAAGTACCGGGGCAGTTGCATCGTGGTGAGCATGCCCTTGTAGACCATGGTGCGGCTGGACAGCGACGGGAAGTAGACGCCCTGATTCTCGGCACGTTTGCGCAGCGGATACACACGCCGGTCGAGATCGATTCCACCACAACGGGTTCCGTTGCGTTCGGGCGCTGCGACGAACAGCTGGGACATGTAGGGCATGCATCCCAGTGCGGTCTGGCCGACCTCGGCACCCTCGGGGTCGACGGGCACCTCACGCCAGCCGAGGACCTGCAGTCCTTCTTCGTCCGCGATGTCCTGCACCATCTGGCACGCGGCGGCCCGTTCGGTGAGATCCTGGGGCAGGAAGCAGATGCCCGCGGCAAAGGTGTTCGTACCGTCCTTCGCGGGTGCGGGCAGGTCAAAGTCCACCACCGCGGCGAGTAGTTCGGTGGGCAGCTGGATCAGGATGCCGGCGCCGTCACCGCTGTTGGGTTCGGCACCCGCCGCTCCGCGGTGTTCGAGGTGCTCGAGTGCCGTCAGGCCATCGGCGACGATCGAGTGGGAACGTCGGCCCTGGATGTCGGTGACCATGGCGACACCGCACGAGTCGGATTCGTTGTCCGGGTCGTAGAGGCCTTGAGCTTCGGGCAGAGCCGAAAAAAGCATGAAAGGCGCACCTCCGCAGTCCTGAGAAACACATCAGGGACGGCGCCGGCCCGTCGACCGAGTGTATCAGCGCACGTCGGCGCTCACCCGGTGAGAACAGTCGGGACCAGCGGGAATCCGGGCAGATTACGCACGATGGTCCACGCGACGGCGGCGACGATGACGACCACGAACACGGGGGTGTTCGCAGCGGATTGTCCGCGGTACCGGCGCAGCATCATCCACGCCAACAGCAGCGGCAGGCCGATGAGGACGAACGCGTTGTCGACGAACGCCGCCGCCAGGTCTCCGTGCAACAGGTCATGGGTCATCCGGAGTCCGCCGCAGGCCGGGCAGTTCCACCCGGTGAGCGCCTTGAAGGGACAGGGCGGGAAGACGAAGTCTGCGCTGTGCGGATTGCCCAGGCCGACATAGGCGAGGCTGCCCACCAGCGCCGCGCCGCCGCCGACGACGGCGAGCGGCCGCGTCCAGGTTCTGGTGGGTGCGTCAGGTGCCATCGCGCAAGGGGCGGCCCTGCGGGTCGCGGACCTTGTCGGTGAGGATCAGGACCGCGTCGATGATGCCCCAGATGACGGCGCCCAGGCCGCAGGTGATCAAGCCGACGACGAGCTGGATGACGCCGAGTTTGGTGTCGCCCATGTAGATGCGGCCGATTCCGACGAGCCCGAACAACCCGATCAGCTGAAGCAGGCCGGCGACCACCTTGGATTTGTCCGAAAACGGTTCGCCGGTCACGGGATGCCGGCCGTAGGGCGCGGCAGGATCCATGTATCCCGACGGGTACTGCCCCATCGGCGGCGGGTAGGAGCCCGGCGGCGGGTACTGCCCAGGCGGCGGATAGCCGGACTGCTGCGGCGGCGGTGGGTAGGAGTTCCCCTCGCTGCCGGTGAAGTGGGGCTCGGTCATGGCTCAAGGATGCCAGAGCCGACGCGCTCTCAGAAGGGTGGTGGTTCATAGGCGTCGGCGGACCAGGCTTCGTAGTCGCGTACGCGCTCGGGGTTGACGGCGAAGCGCGCTTTTCCTCGCCGGGCATATCGGCGAGCCGGTGGCGGCGTTCGCGGCGCACCAGGGTTCGGGGTCCAGGTGTCCACGGCCAATCATGTCCGACTGGCGCCCCCATCGGGCCCCTCGTGTCCAAGAGACCGTCAGCCCGGCACGGTTTCGTTGAGATCACCTAGTGGAGTTCAACCGCGCGTTCTACTGTCATGTCCATGGGGAATAGGGGGGATTCCTTCGCGCGCTGGTATCTCGCACTGCCGAAGGGCAGGAAGTATGTCGTCTCGCTCGGGCTGGCCTCGATCACACTCCTCACTCCGACACTGATCTTTTCGGAGCTCATCGCACCGCTGCTGGGGTGGGACAAGCAGCAGGTGGAAGTGCGGTGCTCTCGGGACGGCTCGTGGACGGTCTGGGTCGATTCTGAGGATCCACGACTGAACTTGGACAACATCGAACTGAGCTTCTACCGCATTTGCGACGTCGACGTCACCTTCTAACTCTGGCAACAGAAAGCCCGCTCTGCGGCGTTGTGGAGCGGGCGCTTGAGCAACGGTGATCGGGGGGACAACTCGCACTCGCACCTGACCTCGGTCAGGTACATCGCGTCATCGAAAGCGGGCATGAGCGGGCATCAAAGCGCCGAGCAGGCGGGGCCCAGCCCCGCCGCCGTGAGCATCGCGACGCGGACACCCGGGCTGTCACGGCGGGGGTAGATCGGGGGCGGGCAGGAGTCCCGCGCCTCGCTGCCGGTGAAGTGGGGCTCGGCCATGGGTCAAGCGCCAGAACCGATGCTCTCAGAAGGGTTGTGGTTCGTAGGTGGCGGCGAGCCAGGCTTGGTGTTGGCGTTGGTGTTCGGTGTTGATGTCGAGGCGTTGGCGTCGTTCGTGGTGGATGCGGGCGCGGCGGTCCTGGTCGCGGGTGGTGCGGCGTGTGGGCATCATCATGCTGCGGTGGGGCGTGGCCGGTTCGGCGCCGGTGCTGGTGGTGCTCAGGGGTGCGGTGGGGCGGGCCAGGGTGGGGAACAGCAGTCCGCCGGTGGCTTCGGTGGTGTAGGTGTGTCCGGTGGGGGCGGTGAACACGATGGTGCCGTCGGGGCGCTGCTGATCGGTCCAGCCCAGCGGGCCGGTGTAGAACGTTTTGATCAAATGATGGGCCCGGCAGTAGTGCTTGAGCCCGGAGGGGTGGGTGAGCCCGACCGGCCAGGGTTGGGTGTGGTCGAGGTCGCAACGGGCCACCGGGGCGTCACAGCCGGGCCAGCGGCAGGTCAGATCGCGCCAGCGCAGGAAATCGGTCAGCGGCGCCGAGGCGCGATAGCCGGGCTCTGGGGCCGGGCCGGGCAGCCGCACCGGGGTGAGTTTCGCGGCGCGGGCGGCGCTGCGCACCGCCTCGGCGGGCTGGACCCCGAACCCGGGTAGATAGCCCGGGGCGGTGCCGCTGCCGGTGATGGTGGTCTGCTCGGCCAGCAAGTGGATCACGACCTGGGCCGCGCCGTCGCGCACGGCGCGGTTGGGGCACTGCGCATCGGGGCATTGGCAGGCCAGGCTGGTTTCCCAGCGTCCGATCGCCCCGCAGGCATCAGCGCGTCGTTGGGCGGTGGTGCGCGGGTCCTCGTCGCACACGGTGGCCGCGATGGCGGTGATGCGGGCCTGCAGCGCGGCGGCGTCCATCGCGTGCAGCGCGCCCCCGATCAGCGCCATGCCCGCCGCGGTGGGGTGGGGGTCGATGTCGAGGTAGCGCTGATCCCGAACTGCGGGCGGCACGCGTTCACCGGCGGGGTCGACCGTGGCCACCCATTTGTCGATACGGTCACGTAACGCATTCTCCGAGAACCGGTTCCAGCGGCCCACCCGCTCGGCCAGCGCCTCATCGAGACGGCCGATCACCTCGTCGTCGACGTTGTCGGTGCGGGCGAGGATGATCCGCAACGCCCGGTAGTCGATGTCCCCGGCGGCGAACACCTCCGCGACCCGGGGCAGGCGTTCGAACAGCGAGACCGCCATGCGCACCTGCACCCCGGCGCGGGCGCGGCTGATGTTCTGGGCGGCCGAGACCTCCGCGGCCACCGCGTCGAAGATATCGCTGGCCCAGTGCTGGCGGCCTTCGTAGTCGCGGCAGCGCTGGGCATACAACCCGGCCACCGCTTTCAACCGCGCCGCGATCGCCGCCGACTCCGCGCGCACCGCCGAGGCCATCGCCTCGATACACCCCGCCGCCCCGGAACCGAACATGTGTTCTAGTCTAGATCCGGGGGGTGACAAGTCAGTGTGTGATCCAGCAGGAGATCGGACCGGTGCGGCCGCTGCCCGCTCACCGCCGGTGAGCATCGCGGCCCGCATCGAAGTTCGGGGATTCAGTGCGCCCGAAGCATCGGCGAATGCGATGAAGAGCCGACGGTCACATCAACGCGAAAACGCGCAGATGGCTACCAGTCAGCGGTTGCGCCGTCTCCGAAGCCAATGCCGGACCCGGCCACCAAGTTGAGGGGGCACTGCAACTGAAGGTCTATTCGACGCGGAGCCCGACTCATCAGCGAGCTTGCTAGCTTCTGCCTTGCCTGCGGCGGCGACGTCGTGCGCGTCGGAGGCTTCGTCAGTGGCCGCCGCGACCTCATCACCCTCGACCGACCCCAGGCCAGCCCCCGGCTCGGCACCGCCGCTCACCGACTCCGCGGCCCCAGCCAACTGCTCAGCATCACCAGCATCAGACTCGGAGGCGACCTCCTCAGCCAGCTCACCAGCCTCGGCCTCACCCTCCACCGCAGCCTCATGAACCTCCGACGCCTCGTCCGAAGCCGCGGCCACCTCATCACCCTCGACCGACCCCAGGCCAGCCCCCGGCTCGGCACCGCCGGTCACCGACTCCGCGGCCTCAGCCTCCGGCTCGGCAACCGCAGTCACCGACTCCGCGGCCTCAGCCAACTGCTCGGCCTCGCCAGCATCCGACTCGGCGGCGACGTCCTCAGCCAGCTCACCAGCCTCGGCCTCACCCTCCACCGCAGCCTCATGAACCTCCGACGCCTCGTCCGAAGCCGCGGCCACCTCATCACCCTCGACCGACCCCAGGCCAGCCTCCGGCTCGGCACCGCCGGTCACCGACTCCGCGGCCCCAGCCAACTGCTCAGCATCACCAGCATCCGACTCGGCGGCGACCTCCTCAGCCAGCTCACCAGCCTCGGCCTCACCCTCCACCGCAGCCTCATGAACCTCCGACGCCGCACCAGCAGCCGCGGCCACCTCATCACCCTCGACGGCGCCCAGGCCGGCTCCGGGTTCGGTGGGCGCAGTCTCCTCGTGGCCGGCGGACTCCGCGGTCATGGCTTCGGCAGCGTGGGCAAGTTGGGCGCCGAGCTCCGCATCGGCGGCAGCATCGAACGGGGGGAACTGGAACGACGGACTGCTGCGCTCAACGTGGTCCGCACGTGCGGCCTCGCCCTCGACCTCAACCGCGTCAGCGCCCTGCGGCGCCTCCTCGGCCGCCGCAGCGATGCCACCGGATTCGACGCTGCCGAGCTCCTCGGCGCGCCGGTCGAGCTCGGCCTGCATCGCCTCGGCAGCATGGGCGAGCTGCGCGCCGAGTTCGGCGTCCGGGTCTACGTACGCATCGGCCTCTTTCTCTGCTCCGGCCCCGGACTCGACTTTCTCTGTTCCGGCCCCGGACTCGACCTCGCTCGCAGTGTCACCAGGTGGAGGTGCTCCCCCACCTTGGTCAGCGACCGGCACTTCCTCGACGTGATCCTCAGCGCGCTCGTCAGCGTCGGCTGCCTTGGCGGCTGCGACGACGCCGGCGCCGGACGCGACCGCCACATCTTTGACGACGTCCTCGACGCCGGCTTCGCCGTCGTGGGTACCCCGTAGCGTTTCCGGCGCTTCCCGGCCCTTCGGTGCGGCCATGATGTACACCACGGCGCCGATGAACACGAACGTCGACGTGAACGAGTTGACGCGGATGCCGGCCAGGAGTTGCGCTTCGTCAGCGCGCATCAGCTCGATCCAGAACCGGCCGAGGCAGTAACCGGCGACGTACATCGCGAAGAGCCTGCCGTGGCCGATGCGCCACCGGCGGTCGATGACGATGAGCGCGGCGAACACCAGCAGGTTCCACAACAACTCGTAGAGGAACGTCGGGTGCACGATCGTGACAAGCTCGCCGGTCGACACCCCGTTGAGGTTGTCCAGCACGCCGGCGGCGTTGCGTCGCTCGTAGATTTCCAAGCCCCACGGCAGCGTGGTCTCGCGGCCGTAGAGCTCCTGGTTGAAGTAGTTCCCCAGCCGGCCGATGGCCTGCGCGAGAATGATTCCCGGCGCGATTGCGTCACCGAAGGCGGGCAACGGAATGCCCAGGCGGCGGCATGCGATCCACGCACCGACGCCGCCGAGCGCGACCGCGCCCCAGATTCCCAGGCCGCCGTCCCAGATGCGTAGTGCCCCGACCAGACCGGCGCCACCCTCGCCGAAGTACTTCTGCCAGTCCGTGATGACGTGGTAGAGCCGACCGCCGATGAGGCCGAACGGCACGGCCCACAGGACGACGTCATAGATGACACCCGGCTCGCCGCCCCTGGCGACCCAGCGGCGGTCGCCGATGAGCAGGGCGGCGATGATGCCCGCGATGATGAACAGCGCGTAGGCGCGCAGCGGCACCGGACCGATCTGCCAGACACCTTGCGCAGGACTCGGGATGTAGGCGAGGACGGTCGTCGTCACGCAGTGACCCTCTGCCGCACACCCTCGGCGAGTTCCTCGGTCAACGACCGCATCGCCGGGATGCCGTCTTTGAGCGCCGACACCAGCGCCGAACCGACGATGACGCCGTCGGCGTAGGCGCCGATCTCGGCAGCCTGTGCGCCCGAACGCACACCCAGTCCGACACCGACAGGGATGTCGGCGATTTCTTTGACCCGGCGAACCAACTCGGGAGCCATGTTCGAGACCGCGTCACGGGCGCCGGTGACACCCATCGTCGACGCCGCGTAGACGAAACCTCGCGATGCCTGCACGGTTTCGGCGAGGCGCTCCGGTGTCGACGACGGCGCCACCAAGAAGATCCGGTCGAGGTCGTGCGCTTCGGATGCGGCGTGCCAGTCGTCCGCCTCTTCCGGAATCAGGTCCGGGGTGATCATCCCGAGACCACCGGCCGAGGCCAGATCACGCGCGAAGCTGTCGACACCCTTGCGCAGCACGGGGTTCCAGTAGGTCATCACGACGGCCCGTCCCCCGGCGTCGCTGATCGCCTCGACCGCAGTCAACGCGTCGCGCACTCGCACCCCGCCACGCAACGCGACCTCGGTGGCCGCGGCGATGACCGGTCCGTCCATCCCGGGGTCGGAATAGGCGATTCCGACCTCGATGACGTCACAACCCGACTCGACCAGCGCGGTCATCGCCGCGATGGAGGTCTGCACGTCAGGAAAACCCGTCGGCAGGTAGCCGATCAACGCGGATCGGCCCTCGTCGCGGCAGGAGTCGAACAACCCGGCCAGCCGACTCATTTCGCGCCATCCTCCAGCAGGCCGAACCACTTGGCGGCCGTCTCGACGTCCTTGTCGCCGCGGCCCGACAGATTCACCAGGATCAGCGAACCGGCGCCCATCTCCTGCCCGAGCTTCAGCGCCCCGGCCACCGCGTGGGCCGACTCGATGGCCGGGATGATGCCCTCGGTGCGACTGAGCAACGACAGGGCGTTCATCGCTTCGGTGTCGGTGATCGGCTCGTACTGGGCCCGTCCGATGTCCTTGAGCAGCGCGTGCTCAGGTCCGACGCCCGGATAGTCAAGACCCGCCGAGATCGAATGCGATTCGATCGTCTGGCCATCCTCGTCCTGCAACAGGTAAGAGAACGATCCCTGGAACGCGCCCGGCGACCCGCCGGTGAAGGTGGCCGCATGCCGACCCGTCTCCACGCCGTCACCGGCCGCCTCGTAACCGACCAACCGGACACCGGGGTCGTCGATGAAGGCGTGGAAGATGCCGATGGCATTCGACCCGCCACCCACGCAGGCAGTAACCGCCTCCGGCAGTCGGCCGACCTGGTCGAGCATCTGCGCGCGCGCCTCGAGACCGATCACGCGCTGGAAATCCCTCACCATCATCGGGAACGGGTGCGGCCCAGCAGCAGTGCCGAAGCAGTAGTAGGTGTTGTCGGCGTTGGTGACCCAGTCGCGGAACGTCTCGTTGATCGCGTCCTTCAACGTCTTCGAACCCGACTCGACCGCCACCACGCTGGCGCCCAGCAGCCTCATCCGGGCCACGTTGAGCGCCTGCCGGGCGGTGTCCACGGCACCCATGTAGATGACGCATTCCAGACCGAGCAGCGCACACGCCGTCGCTGTGGCCACGCCGTGCTGGCCGGCGCCGGTTTCGGCGATCACCCGGGTCTTGCCCATCTGGCGCGCCAGCAGCGCCTGGCCCAACACGTTGTTGATCTTGTGAGATCCGGTGTGGTTGAGGTCTTCTCGCTTCAGGAAGATCCGTGCTCCCCCGGCGTGCTCGCTGAGCCGCTCCGCCTCGTACAGGGGTGACGGGCGACCGCTGTAATGCCGCTGGAGCCGATCCAGTTCGTCGAGGTAAACCTGGTCACCGCGGGCCTTCTCGTAGGCGGCGGTGACCTCTTCGATGACGGCCATCAGCGCTTCCGGGACGAGCCGTCCTCCGTAGGCGCCGAAATGTCCCCGCGCATCGGGATCGTGGGAGGTGGGTTCGGCGACCGCGGCGCTTGCGCGCGGCAGATCGGGGTTCGCGACGTCAGCCACTTAACGCGCGGGTTTCGGGCACGACGGGTGGGTTCCTGCGGTGACGAGATCAGCGACGGCGCTGCGCGGATCCCCGCTGGTGACCAGGCCTTCCCCGACGAGGACGGCGTCGGCGCCGGCGCCGGCGTAGGCCAGCAGGTCGGCGGTGCCGCGGACCCCGGACTCGGCGATTCGGATGACGTTGCTGGGCAGCCCCGGCGCGATCCGGGCGAAGCAGTCCCGGTCGACCTCCAAGGTCTTCAGATCACGCGCGTTGACCCCGATGACCGAGGCGCCGGCCTGCAGCGCCCGGTCGGCCTCCTCCTCGGTGTGGACCTCCACCAGGGCGGTCATGCCCAACGACTCGGTGCGCTCCAGCAGCGAGGTCAGCACCGACTGCTCGAGCGCCGCGACGATCAGCAGCAGCATGTCGGCGCCATGGGCGCGGGCCTCGTGGATCTGGTACGGCCGGACGATGAAGTCTTTGCGCAACACCGGAATCGAGACCGATGCCCGCACGGTGTCCAGGTCGTCGAGCGAGCCGTGGAACCGGCGCTGCTCGGTCAGCACGCTGATGACGCGCGCCCCGCCGTCCTGATAGGCGCGAGCCAGTGCGGCCGGGTCGTCGATCGAGGCGAGCGCACCCCGAGACGGGCTGGCCCGCTTGACCTCCGCGATCACGGCGATGCCAGGCGCACGTAACGCGGCCATCACATCCAGCGGTGCGGGTGCGCGCTGGGCCCGCTCTTTGACCTCGGCCAGACTGACCTCGGCCTCGCGAGCGGCAACGTCGGCACGGACCCCCTCGAGAATGGAGTCGAGCACGGTCGCCGAACCCATAGGTGTCGCTTCCCTTCCCCTGCCGGGCCTTCGATTCTTAACGAAGGGTAGCCGCCACTGCGGCATCGTCCGTCACCGCCCCTTGCTGTCGGGATTGACTCGGTCTGCGGTGGGATCGGCGCCCTCGTCGAGGGCGTCCCACATCATCCGCTCCGACATCGTGTCGGACGGTTGATCAGCGGCGACGGCCGGCCCGCGCCGGTACCGGGCGGTCTCCGCGCGCCCCTTCGCCGCCGAACGCATCAGCAGCACCGCACCCAGCAGCGAGAGCAACGCGGCCGCCAGTGCCAACGACGCCCCGGCGAAGTGGCGCTCGGTGCCGATCAGCTCGGCGATCGGCACCTCGGCCAGCCGCGCGGCGCGGACCGCGACGTCCTCGACCACCCACAGGCTGATCGCCAGGTAGGCCATCGCGGCGCTGGCTACCGCGACCAGCAAAGCCAGCACTCGCAGTGGCCATCCGCGCACCGCCAGTGCGGCGCCGGCGGCGGCCAGCACCACCAGTGCCAGCGGGAGCAGCGCCGTCGACCACGTCGCACCGTTCAGCTCAGCGGTCTGGGGATGTCCCAATCCGTCGAAGGTGGTGATCTGCACCCAGGTCATGCGCGAGGCGCCCCACAGGGCGCCCGCCGCGACCACCAGTGCCAGTTGGCCGACTCTGATCACGGTTCACCCAGCGTCTCGGCGGCCGCGATGGCGCTGAGCACCGCCCGGGCTTTGTTGGCCGCCTCGTTGTACTCATAGGGCCCGTTGGAGTCGGCGACGACGCCGCCGCCGGCCTGCACGTAGGCGGTGCCGCGACGCATCAGCGCCGTGCGGATCGCGATGGCGAAATCGGCGTTGCCGGCGAAATCCAGGTAACCCAGCACGCCGCCGTAGAGGCCCCGTCGGGTCTTCTCGACCTCCTCGATGAGTTCCATCGCCCGCACTTTGGGCGCCCCCGACAGCGTTCCCGCCGGGAAACACGCCGTCACGGCGTCCAGCGCGGTCTTCCCGTCGGCGAGCATGCCGGTCACCGTCGACACCAGATGCATCACGTGGCTGTAGCGCTCGATGTGGCTGTAGTCCTCGACCCGCACGGTGCCGGGGCGACAGACCCGACCCAGATCGTTGCGGCCCAGGTCGACGAGCATCAAGTGCTCGGCGCGTTCCTTCTCGTCGGCGAGGAGCTCCTTCTCGAGAAGCAGATCCTCCTCCTCGGTGTCTCCGCGCCACCGGGTCCCGGCGATCGGGTGCGTCGTCGCGCGGCCGTCCTTGACGGTCACCAGCGCCTCCGGGCTGGAGCCGACGATCGAGAAATCCAGTCCGCCATCGGCGTCGGGGACGTTCAGCAGATACATGTACGGGCTCGGGTTGGACACCCGCAGCATCCGGTAGACGTCGAGCGGATCGGCGTCGGTGTCCATCTCGAAGCGCTGGGAGGGCACCACCTGGAACGCCTCCCCGGCCTCGATGTCGCCGACCAGCTTGTCGACGATCGCGGTGTACTCCTCGACGGTGCGCTGGGCGCGATGCGCGGGTGCCGGCCTGCTGAACGTGGCCACCGTGGACTTCAGCGGCTCAGCCAACGCCGCGGTCATCACGTCCAGGCGGGCGACCGCGTCGTCATACGCCCAGTCGACGCGCTCTTCGGTGCCGTTCCAGTTCACGGCGTTGGCGATCAGCGTGATGGTGCCTTCGTGGTGGTCGACCGCCGCGATGTCGGTGGCCAGCAGCAGCACCATGTCCGGCAGGCCGAGGTCGTCGACGGTCAGTTCGGGCAGGCGTTCGAGGCGGCGGACCATGTCGTAGGCGAAATAGCCGACCAGGCCCGACGACAGCGGCGGCAGGCCGGGCAGCGCGGCGGTCTCCAACAGCGCCAGCGTGGCGCGCAGCGCCTGCAGCGGGTCACCACCGGACGGCGCATCCTGCGGGATCGTGCCCAGCCACACCGCCGCACCGTCACGCACCGTCAGCGCGGACGGGGCACCGGCACCGATGAACGACCACCGCGACCAGGACCGGCCGTTCTCCGCGGACTCCAGGAGAAACGTTCCGGGACGGTTCGCGGCCAGCTTGCGGTACGCCGACAGCGGCGTCTCGCTGTCGGCGAGCACCTTTCGTGTCACCGGCACCACGCGGTGCTCGGCGGCCAGCGCCCGGAAGTCCTCCCGCGACGTCGTCGCGGTATGCGATGAGCGCTCCCGCGAAGAGCCGGAGGGCAGGTTGGCGGTCGTCTGCACACCGAAATTGTCCCAGACGTACCGTGAAGATCGTGAATCGTGGTGA
Organism: Mycobacterium sp. G7A2; assembly: GCF_041902445.1. Lineage (NCBI taxonomy): Bacteria > Bacillati > Actinomycetota > Actinomycetes > Mycobacteriales > Mycobacteriaceae > Mycobacterium > Mycobacterium sp. G7A2. The sequence goes on from NZ_CP169251.1 coordinate 3,326,310, forward strand.
TCGGGTGGCCGACTTCGAACTACCAGACCAGACCGGGACGACGCGGACGCTGACCGGCCTGCTGGCCGACGGTCCGATCGTGCTGTTCTTCTACCCGGCGGCGATGACGCCGGGATGCACCAAGGAGGCCTGTCACTTCCGCGACCTGGCCGGTGAGTTCGCCGCCGTCGGCGCCAGCCGGGTGGGCATCAGTGCCGACGCGGTGGACAAGCAGGCCAAGTTCGCCGACCAGCAGAATTTCGACTATCCGCTGCTGTCGGACACCGACGGCACCGTGGCCACCCAGTTCGGGGTCAAACGCGGCCTGCTGGGCAAGTTCCTGCCGGTCAAGCGCACCACGTTCGTCATCGACACCGACCGCACCGTCCTCGCGGTGATCGCCAGTGAGCTGAACATGGACACCCACGCCGACAAAGCACTCGACGTGCTGCGGCAGCGCCAGTCGACCTAGGACTGCGCCGGGCCGAGCAGCTGGTCGGCGTCGAAGCAGCTGTGATCGCCGGTGTGGCACGCCCCGCCGACCTGGTCGACCTCGAGCAGCACCGTGTCACCATCGCAGTCCAGCCGCACCGAGTGCACGTACTGGGTGTGACCTGAGGTGGCGCCCTTGATCCACTGCTCGTTGCGGGACCGGGAGAAGTACGTGGCCTCCCGGGTGGCGAGTGTGCGGGCGAGCGCGTCGTCGTCCATCCAGGCGACCATCAGCACCTTCCCGGTCCCCTGTTCCTGCACCACGGCGCTGAACAGTCCGTTGGCGTCACGCTTGAGCCGCTGCGCGATCGCAGGATCCAGCGCGCTCATCGGGACCCTCGGCTCTTCGCGCAAGCGCTCATCGGACTGTGATCCCTTCAGCCTTCATCGCCGCCTTCACCTCACCGATGCTCAGTTCGCGGAAGTGGAACACGCTGGCCGCCAGCACAGCGTCGGCTCCGGCCTGCACGGCTGGTGCGAAGTGCTCGACGCGACCCGCCCCGCCGCTGGCGATGACCGGCACCGTCACCGCGCCCCGCACCGCCCGCAGCATCGCCAGATCGAACCCGGCCTTGGTGCCGTCGGCGTCCATCGAGTTCAGCAGGATCTCCCCGACACCGAGCTCGGCTCCCCGGGCGGCCCAGTCGACGGCGTCGATCCCGGTGCCGCGCCGGCCGCCGTGCGTGGTGACCTCCCAGCCCGACGGTGTGGGCTCGCTGTCCGCGGGAACGGTCCTGGCGTCGACCGAGAGCACGATGCACTGCGAACCGAACTGCCGGGACAGCTCCGACAACAGCTCCGGTCGGGCGATCGCGGCGGTGTTCACCGACACCTTGTCCGCGCCGGCGCGCAGCAACACGTCGACGTCGGCCACAGAGCGCACACCCCCGCCGACCGTCAACGGGATGAACACCTGCTCGGCGGTCCGGCGCACCACCTCGAGCATCGTGGCCCGGCCCGACGACGATGCGGTCACATCCAGAAACGTCAGCTCGTCGGCGCCCTCGGCGTCGTACACCGCGGCCAACTCGACCGGATCACCGGCGTCACGCAGGTTTTCGAAGTTGACGCCCTTGACCACCCGGCCGTCGTCGACGTCGAGACACGGAATGACGCGGGTGGCGACGTCGCTGCTCATTGTCACAGGTAATCCTCCGGAACGCCTGCGGCGCGGACGATGTCGAGCATCTCTTCATGCACCCCGGGGGCCGCGGCCAGCGCCGACGGCGACGAGGCCGTCCACGGTCGCCCGGCCAGATCGGTGACGACACCGCCCGCGGCGCGCACCAACGCCACCCCGGCGGCGTGATCCCAGATGTGGTGGCCGAAGCTGATCGCGGCGCCGAGAATCCCCGCCGCGACGAACGCCATGTCGATACCGGTCGACCCGTGCATCCGCACCCGCGAGCATTTCCGGCTCAGATTGGCGAGGACCTCGGCCCGGTACCGGCCCGGGTAGCGGCCGCGCGAGTCGATGTTGAAGGTGCCGATGCCGACGACCGACTCCGACAGGGCGCCCGGACCCAACGAGGGCAGAGCGTCGCCGTTGCACAGCACCGGTTCGCCGGTCATCGCGGTGTAGCGCTGCCCGACGAACGGCAGCCACGTCAAACCCAGCACGGGGTCCCCGTCGGCCAGCAGAGCGAGCAGCATCGCGGCCATGGGTGACCCCGCGGCGTAGTTGAACGTGCCGTCGATGGGATCGAGGACCCACACCAACTCGGCGTCCAACGACTCCCCGCCGAATTCCTCGCCGTGCACACCGATGCCGGTCAGCCTGGTCAGTTCGGCCACCACCCGGCGTTCGATCGCGAGATCGACCTCGGTGGCGAAGTCGTTGCCCTTCTTCTCCACCGCCGAATCGGCGCGATGGCCGGCGACGAACTGCGCGGAGGCCGAGTCGAGTACGCCGGCGGCGGTGGCGAGCAGGTCGCGCAGGTGCTGCGGCTCCACGGTCACGAGCGAACCGCGGCCAGTGCCTCGGGCAGCGTGAAACGCTCCGCGTAGAGCGCCTTCCCGACGATCGCACCCTCGACCCCCCGATCGGTCAGGGTCGCGATCGCGCGCAGATCGTCGAGACTCGATACCCCGCCGGACGCGATGACCGGGGCCTCGGTGCGTTCACATACCGCGGCGAGCAGGTCCAGATTCGGCCCCTTCAGGGTGCCGTCCTTGGTGACGTCGGTGACCACGAAACGCGAACAACCTTCGGCATCAAGGCGTTCCAGCACCGCCCACAGGTCACCGCCGTCGGTCTCCCAGCCGCGGCCCCGCAGCCGGTAATCGTCGCCGGAGATCTTGACGTCGAGCCCGACGGCCACCTTGTCACCGTGCTCGGCGACGACTTTGGCGCACCACTGAGGATTCTCCAGCGCCGCGGTGCCCAGGTTCACCCGGGCACATCCGGTGGCCAGGGCCGCGGTCAGTGAGTCGTCGTCGCGGATTCCGCCCGACAGTTCGACCGCGACGTCGAGCTTGCCGACCACCTCGGCGAGCAGTTCCCGGTTGGAGCCGCGGCCGAAAGCCGCGTCCAGATCGACCAGGTGGATCCACTCGGCGCCGTCGCGCTGCCAGGTCATCGCGGCGTCGAGCGCCGAGCCGTACTCGGTCTCGCTGCCGGCTTGGCCCTGCACCAGGCGCACCGCGCGGCCTTCGACGACGTCGACGGCGGGCAGCAGGATGAGCGAGGGAGAGGTCGCATTCACGGGGCTCAACTTAGCGCCCCGATCCAGTTGGACAGCAATTCGGCGCCGGCGTCCCCGCTCTTCTCGGGATGGAACTGGGTGGCCGACAACGCACCCGTCTCCACCGCGGCCAGGAACGGTACGTGGTGGGTGGCCCATGTCAACAGCGCCGACGGATCGCCCTCCCACTGCTGTGCGGCATAGGAGTGCACGAAGTAGAACCGGGTGTCGGCGTCCAGACCCCGGAACAGCACGCTGCCGGCCGGGGCGTCCACCACGTTCCATCCCATGTGCGGAATCACCGGCGCGTCCAGCCGGATCACCGCGCCGGGCCACTGCCCGCAACCGGTGGTCTCCACCCCGAACTCCACCCCGCGACTGAACAGGATCTGCATTCCCACGCAGACGCCGAGGACAGGACGGTCCGCCGCGAGCCGGTCGGCGATGATCTTCTCGCCGCCGATCTTGCGCAGGCCCGTCATACAGGACTCGAAGGCGCCCACCCCCGGCACGACCAGCCCGTCAGCCTCCATCGCGGCGTGCGGATCGGCGGTCACCTCGACGTGCGCGCCGACGCGTTCCAGCGCGCGCTGCGCCGAGCGCAGGTTGCCCGAACCGTAGTCCAGCACGACGAGTTTGCGTGTCACAGCGTGCCTTTGGTGGACGGGACGCCGGTCACCCGGGGGTCGTACTCCACGGCCTGGCGCAGCGCGCGGGCGACGGCCTTGTACTGCGCCTCGGTGATGTGGTGCGGATCGCGGCCGTAGAGCGTGCGCACATGCAGGGCGATGCGGGCGTTGAAGGCCAGCGATTCGAAAACATGCCGGTTGACCACGGTGTGATAGGGCGCCTGCGAGCCGGCGATGGTGAATTCGACCAGATAGTCGGGCTCGCCGGTGTGCACGAAGTAGGGCCGGCCCGACACGTCGACCGCGGCGTGGGCCAGCGTCTCGTCCATCGGGATGAAGGCGTCGCCGAAGCGGCGGATGCCCTTCTTCTCGCCGAGAGCCTGGCCGAGGGCCTGGCCGAGCACGATCGCGGTGTCCTCGATGGTGTGGTGGCCCTCGATCTCGATGTCGCCGGTGGCCTTGATCGTCAGATCGAAGCTCGCGTGGCTGCCCAACGAGGTCAGCATGTGGTCGAAGAACGGCACGCCGGTGTCGACGCTGACCTGCCCGGTTCCGTCGAGATCCAGGTCGACGACGATGTCGGATTCCTTCGTCTTGCGTTCGACCCTTGCGCGGCGTTCGGGACGTACCGGCTCGTTCACGATGCTCCTATCCGGGCGCTGGCAGCCAGCAGCGCGTCGTTCTCGTCGGCCAGGCCGATGGTGGTGCGCAGATATCCGGGGATGCCGACGTCGCGGATCAGCACGCCGGCGTCCAGGTAACGCTGCCACGTGCCGGGCGCATCGGCGAACTCGCCGAACAGCACGAAGTTGGCGTCACTGGGAATGACTCGAAAACCCATGCCGGTGAGCGCTTTCGCCACCCGCTCCCGTTCCTCGATCAGCGTGGCGACGCTGCCGAGCGTGTCGTCGGCGTGGCGCAGCGCGGCTCGGGCAGCGGCTTGGGTGAGCGCGGACAGGTGATAGGGCAGGCGCACCAGCAGCATCGCCTCGATCACGGCGGGTGCTGCGATCAGATAGCCCAGTCGGCCACCGGCGAACGCGAACGCCTTGCTCATGGTCCGCGTCACGATCAACCGTGTCGGGAACTGTTCGATCAACCCGATCGCGCTGGGCTGCGAGGAGAACTCGCCGTAGGCCTCGTCGACGATCATCACTCCGCGGTCCATCGCGTCCAGCAGCGCACGTAGCTCGTCGGGTGTCGCGCTCTGCCCCGACGGGTTGTTCGGGCTGGCCACGAACACGATGTCGGGGGTGTGCTCCTTAATCGCAGTGGCGGCCACCGCCGCATCCAGGCTGAAGTCGCCGGCGCGGTTGGCCACCAGCCACCGGGTCTGCGTCCCGTCGGAGATGATGGGGTGCATCGAGTAGGACGGCACGAACCCGATCGCGCTGCGGCCGGGACCCCCGAACGCCTGCAGCAGCTGCTGCAGGATCTCGTTGGATCCGTTGGCCGCCCAGACATTGTCCACGCCCACCGTCACCCCGGTCGCGGCACTGAGATAGGCCGCCAGATCGGTGCGCAATGCGACCGCGTCGCGGTCGGGATAGCGGTGCAACTCCGCTGCTGCCGACCGCACCGACGCGGTGACGTCGTCGATCAACGCCGGGGTGGGCGGATGCGGATTCTCGTTGGTGTTCAGCCGCACCGGCACGTTCAACTGTGGTGCGCCGTAGGGGGATTTACCGCGCAGATCGTCTCGCAGCGGCAGCTCGTCGAGCGTGGCCGCGGCACCGGGAACGCTCACGACTCGAACCTCCGGCGCACCGCTTCCCCGTGGCTGGGCAGATTCTCGGCCTGCGCCAACGTGATCACGTGGCCCGCCACGTCTTTGAGCGCCGCCTCGGTGTAGTCGACGACGTGGATGCCGCGCAGGAAGGTCTGCACCGACAATCCGCTGGAGTGCCGGGCGCATCCCGCGGTGGGCAGCACATGGTTCGACCCGGCGCAGTAGTCCCCGAGACTCACCGGCGCCCACGGGCCCACGAAAATCGCACCGGCCGAACGGATTCGGCCAGCCACGTCGGAGGCGTCGGCGGTCTGGATCTCGAGGTGCTCGGCGGCGTAGGCGTTGACGACGCACACCCCGGCGTCGATGTCGTCGACGAGCACCGTCGCCGACTGATCGCCGCTCAGCGCGGTGGTGACCCGCTGGCGGTGCACCGTGGTCTCCAACTGCCGGGCGAGCTCCCGATCGGTCGCGTCCGCGAGTTCGGTGCTGGGGGTGACCAGCACGCTGGCGGCCATCTCGTCGTGCTCTGCCTGGCTGATCAGGTCGGCGGCCACGTGGGCGGGGTCCGCGGTGTGATCGGCCAGGATCGCGATCTCGGTGGGGCCGGCTTCGGCATCGATACCCACCTGTGAACGGCAGATGCGCTTGGCGGCCGTGACATAGATGTTGCCGGGCCCGGTGATCATGTCGACCGGCGCGAGCTCGCCGCCATCCGTGTCGGCACCCCCGTAGGCGAGCAGCGCGACGGCCTGCGCGCCGCCCACCGACCACACCTCGTCGACGCCGAGCAGCGCTGCCGCGGCCAGGATCGTCGGGTGCGGCAGGCCCTGGAAGTCGGCCGGGTTGGCGGCCTGGGGCGGGCTGGCGATGACCAGCGAGTCCACGCCCGCGGTCTGGGCCGGGACGACGTTCATCACGACGCTCGACGGATACACCGCGTTGCCGCCGGGAACGTAGAGACCGACCCGCTCGACGGGCACCCAGCGTTCGGTCACCGTGGCGCCGGGGGCGAGTGTGGTGGTGGTGTCGGTGCGGCGCTGATCGGCGTGCACGGTGCGGGCGCGCTCGATGGCGACGTTCAGTGCGGTCCGGATGTCCGGGTCCAGCGCCGCGAGCGCGGCTGTGAGTTTGTCCGACGGGACACGGATGCGGTCGGGGCGCACACCGTCGAACGAGGCGCCGTACTCCAGGGCGGCCGCCGCGCCGCGGTCGGCGACCGCGTCGACGATGGGCCTGACGGTCGGCACCACCGCGTCGACGTCGACACCACCACGGGGCAGGGCGCCGCGCAGCCCGGCCGCTGACAGCGTGGTACCACGCAGGTCGATGCGTCGCAGAGGCCCTGGCGTTAGATTCACGCTGTCCATTGTCCCAGAGCAGGCCAAATCGGTTTGGAGGCGTCATGTCGGAACTGCCGCGGATGTTCCCGGAGTGGCTCGACCGGATCCAGATCAAGTACTTCAACCCCATCGTCAAGCCGCTGGCCGGCCGGATGCCCGGGCTGTCGGTGATCAAACACCGAGGTCGCACCTCCGGACGGCCGTACGAGACCATCGTGACCGCCTACCGCAACGACTCCCAGCTGGCGATCGTGCTGGGCCACGGCAAGACCGACTGGGCCAAGAACGTCCTGGCGGCCGGCGAAGCCGACGTCACGATGTCCGGTGACGAAGTCCACATCGTGAACCCGCGGATCGCCCCCAGCGGCGACGGCGTCGAGGCGCTGCCGGGGTTCGCCCGCCGCCAAGCCCGCAAGGTCGCCGTCTTCGTCGCGGACGTCCAGCCGAAATCGGTTGGACACCCCTGACAGACTCAGGTCATGACCTGGCAGATGTGGCTGGCGTTCTTCGGGGCGGCAATCGTGATCGCGGTGTCGCCGGGCGCAGGCGCGGTCCAGTCGATGGCGACCGGGGCGACGCACGGAATCAAGCGCGGGTACTGGTCCATCGCGGGTCTGGAGGCGGGCTTGGTCCTGCAGCTGGCGCTGGTCGCCATCGGCCTCGGGGCCGCCGTGGCGAACTCGATCCTGGCGTTCACGATCATCAAATGGCTGGGAGTGGCCTACCTGGTCTACCTGGCGGTGCGGCAGTGGCGCGCCGCCACCGTCGACCTGGTCGGCCGACTCGACGATGCTGCCGGCGGGGGACGTTGCGCGCTGCTGGTCCGTGGCTTCCTGGTCAATGCCAGCAATCCCAAGGCGCTGGTGTTCTTTCTGGCGGTGATGCCGCAGTTCGTCGTGCCGACCGCACCGCTGCTGCCGCAATACCTGGCCATCGGCGCCACGATGGTGGTCGTCGACCTGGTCGTGATGGGCCTCTACACCGGGCTGGCGGTCCGGCTGTTGACCTGGCTGCGCACTCCCCGCCAGCAGACCGCACTCAACCGTGTCTTCTCGGGCCTGTTCGCCGGCGCGGCGGTGGTGCTGGCGTTGGTGCGCCGCGGTCCCGCCGCGGCCTGACGGTCAGGCGCACAACCCGCTGATCTGGGCGCCGGCGTCCTCGGCCTGCTCGAGACGGCCGGCCTGCACCGGATCTGAATCGGGCACGCCGGCGGTGGCGGCCGCACCGATGTCCATCACCAGACCGGCGAACCGGCGGATCTCGCCCGCCAGCTCCGGCGGAGTGGCCGGATCCAGCCTGGCCAGCAGGTATTGACCGCCGTCGAACAGCGCCGCCCGCGCGTTGCCCGACACCGCAAGAGCTCCTGCGATGTCGCCGAAGCCGCCCGGCGGCTCGCGGTTGGTGTTGATCGCCACCCCGGTGCGCACGGTGGCGAACGCCGCGCAGATCGCCGCCCGAGCCTCGTCGCGCTGGGCCTGGCTGTACTCGGGGACGCTGTCGCGCTGCCGCAGCAGCGCGACGAGCGCCAGACCCAGCGACAGCACTGCCAGAGCGAGTGCGACGACCGACGTCATCGGGCGTCTCGGAGACCTCTCCACGATCTACAGATCCAACCCCAGGTCGAGCACCTGCACCGAGTGGGTGAGCGCACCGACGGCCAGATAATCCACCCCGGTACCGGCGTAGTCGCCGGCGTTCGGCAGGGACAGGCCGCCGGAGGACTCCAGCTTGGTGCCGGGTGCCCGTGCGTCGCGGCGCTGCACCGCGATCTGTGTCTGCCACACCGGGAAATTGTCGAGCAACACCAGCTCGACGTCCTCGGCGAGGATCTCATCGAGTTGTTCGAGCGAGTCCACTTCGACCTCGCACGGCAGGTCGGGCGCCGCGGCGCGCACCTGGCGCAGCGCGGCCAGGATCGAACCCGCCGCGGCGACATGGTTGTCCTTGATCAGGGCCGCATCACCGAGTCCCATGCGGTGATTCACGCCGCCACCGACGCGGACGGCGTACTTCTGCAGGGCGCGCAGGCCGGGCAGTGTCTTGCGGGTGTCGCGGATCTGGGCCCGCGTTCCGGAAATCGCCTCGACCCACGCCGCCGTCGTCGTCGCGATGCCGGACAGGTGGCACAGGACGTTCAGCATCGTGCGCTCGGCCGTCAGGATCCCGCGGGTCGGGCCCTCGATCGTCAGGGCGACCCCGCCGGGCTGCAGCCGCGAACCGTCGGGCACCCGGTGTGTCACCCGGTAGCTGTCGGGGCCGAGCACGTCGTCGAGCACCATCAGCGCGACGTCCGCTCCTGCGAGCACGCCGGGTTCGCGGCTCACCACCGAGGCGGTCGTGGTGGCGTCGGCGGGCACCGTGGCCAGCGTGGTCACATCCGGTCCGTAGCGCAGGTCCTCGTCGAGCGCCCGCGCGATGACCCCACGAGCTTCGGTGAGCTCGGCCTCGCTGAGTGCGGTCAGGTCGATCATGTGCCCGCCACCTCCGGAACCAACGTGCGACTGAAAGCCTGCGCCGGATCGATGTCCGGGAAGTCGGCGCGGTGATGACATCCGCGGGATTCGGTGCGCGCGCAGGCGGCGGCCGCGACGGCGCCCGCCACCGTCGTCAGCGATGCGTCTTCGACGTCGCGGCGGCAGCTCAAGCGGCGCATCGGCGCGCCGTCGAGAATCTCCTGCAGGGCAGCCAACCCCGCACCGGTGCGGGTGACGGAGGCGTTGGCGGTCATCGCCCGCTGCAGCTCGGCGCGCGGTACCGCCGGCCGAGCCGGGAGCGCCGCCGCAGTGACCCGGCTGGGGCCGGCGTGCGCGGCGTGGTCGGCGGCCGCCGTCCCGGCGCGTCCACCGACGACGAGCCCTTCCAGAAGGCTGTTGCTGGCCAACCGGTTGGCGCCGTGCATCCCGGTTCGTGCCGCTTCTCCCGCGGCGAACAAGCCTGTCACCTCGGTCCGGCCGTGCACGTCGGTGGCGACTCCCCCACAGCTGTAGTGGGCGCCGGGAACCACCGGGATGAGCTCCCGCACCGGGTCGATCCCGGCTCCCAGGCACGCCGCGGTGACAGTGGGAAATCGTTCAGGCAGACGGTCGATCGCCCGTGCGTCGAGGAACACGCACGCATCACCGGTCTGCGTCAGACGGGCCTCGATCGCGGCTGCGACGACGTCGCGCGGCGCCAGATCGCCCATCGGATGCGCACCCGCGGTCACCGAGTGGCCCCGCGCGTCGACGAGCACAGCACCTTCACCGCGCAGCGCCTCGGTGATGAGCGGTCGCCGGCCGGTACTGCCCGGGTCGAACAGCATGGTCGGGTGGAACTGGACGAACTCGACGTCGCTGACCGCCACCCCGGCCCACATCGCCAGGGCGACGCCGTCGCCGGTCGAGCCTTCGGGGTTGGTGGTGGCCTGGTACAGATGTCCCAGACCTCCCGTCGCGACGATCACCGAGGGCGCATGGATGACTCCCGGTCCGTCGCCGCTGAGGACCAGTACCCCGGACACCATTCCGTCGTCGAGCAGCAGGTCCACCGCGACGTGGTTGTGGCGGACGTCGAGCCGGGCGGCAGCGTCGTCCAGAGCCCGCTGGACCTCTGCGCCGGTGGCATCGCCGCCGGCGTGGATGATGCGGTGCCGGGTGTGACCGCCTTCGCGGGTCAGCGCCCAGCCGCCGGCTGCGGATTCGTCGAACCGGGCTCCCCACCCGACCAGGTCGGTGACTGCGCGGTAGCCGTCGGCCACGATCGACCGGACGGCGTCGGGATCGCACAATCCCGCCCCTGCGGAGAGTGTGTCGGCGACGTGGGCCTCGACCGAGTCGTCGGTGTCGCGAAAGCTCTCCGGCAGCACCACCGCAATGCCGCCCTGCGCGTAGAACGTAGCGGTGTCCCCGACCTTGCTGAGCACGACCACAGTACGGCCGCGGCGGTGCGCGGCCAGCGCCGCGGCCAGGCCGGCCACGCCGGTGCCGATGACGACGACATCGGCACGCTGGCGCCAGAGGTTGGTCCCGCCGCAGGCGGGTGGGCGCGTCATTCGCCGCCGCCGGGCTGTCCGATCTCGATCATCCGCTGGACGCTGGCTCGCGCCGCCGTCGCGACGTCCGGGTCCACGTGCACCTCGTCGGCGCCCTCGACGAGGCAACGCAGCAACGCCGCCGGGGTGATCATCTTCATGTACCGGCAGGACGCGCGGTCGTTGACCGCTTGGAAGTCCACCTCCGGCGCGGCGCGGCGCAGCTGGTGCAGCATGCCCACCTCGGTGGCGACCAGAACCTGGCGGGCGCCGGTCTGGCGGGCGGCGTCGAGCATGCCACCGGTGGACAGGATCTTGACGCGATCCTCGGGGAAGGAACCTTCGCCGGCCAGGTACAGCGCCGAGGTGGCACACCCGCACTCGGGGTGGACGAACAGTTCGGCGTCGGGATGCGTGCGGGCCTGCTCGGCGAGTTCGTCGCCGTTGATCCCGGCGTGCACATGGCATTCGCCGGCCCACACGTGAAGGTTGGTGCGCCCGGTCACGCGGCGCACATGGGCGCCCAGGAACTGGTCGGGGCAGAACAGAACCTGGCGGTCGGCAGGGATCGAGTCGACCACCTCGACCGCGTTCGACGACGTGCAGCAGATGTCGGTCTCGGCCTTCACCGCTGCGGTGGTGTTGACGTAGGACACCACCACCGCGCCGGGATGCTCGGCCTTCCAGGCGCGCAACTCGTCGGCGGTGATCGAGTCGGCCAGCGAGCAACCGGCCCGCTCGTCGGGGATGAGGACGGTCTTGGCCGGCGACAGGATCTTGGCGGTCTCGGCCATGAAGTGCACACCGCAGAAGACGATGGTGTCTTCGCCGGCCTCGGCGGCGATGCGCGACAGTGCCAGTGAATCGCCGACGTGGTCGGCCACATCCTGGATCGCCGGCAGCTGGTAGTTGTGCGCCAGCAGCGTGGCGCCACGCAGATCGAGGAGGCGACGGACTTCGGCCGCCCACTGCTCGTCGCCGTCGACACCGGAATAGCCACCGGGACCGTCGACGATCCGAGCGGTCAGGTCGTGAGCGGTGTTCTGGTCCAGGACCGTCATGTCCGCCTCCTTCACTACGTGCGAGGTTTTCGACTTACAATCGAAAACGTGGCCCATATTATCACCGAGCACGAGGTGCTGGCAGTGGTGTTCCAGGTTCGCCTGCCCACCGTCGCCGACACCGACGGGAAACCCGCACTTCACGTGCTGTTGTGGCAGCGTGCACTCGATCCCGAACGCGGAAAGTGGTCGCTGCCGGGCGGTCGACTCGGCGCCGACGAAGACCTCACGAGCTCGGTTCGGCGCCAACTGGCGGAGAAAGTGGACCTGCGCGAGTTGGCCCATCTCGAGCAACTCGCCGTGTTCTCCGACCCGACCCGCGTGCCCGGCCCCCGCACCATCGCGTCGTCGTTCCTGGGTCTGGTGCCCTCCCCTGCCACCCCGGAACTTCCCTCGGACACCTGCTGGCACGCAGTCAGCGATCTGCCACCGATGGCGTTCGACCACGGGCCGATGGTCGAGCATGCGCGCACCCGACTCGGCGCGAAACTGTCCTACACCAACATCGGATTTGCCTTGGCGCCAGACGAATTCGCACTCTCCACACTGCGCGACATCTACAGCGCGGCACTGGGGCACCCCGTCGACGCGACCAACCTGCAACGCGTGCTCGAGCGGCGGAAGGTCATCACCAGGACCGGAACCACCGCGAGATCCGGCCGCAGCGGAGGACGTCCCGCGGCGTTGTATCGGTTCGCCGATTCCCGCTATCGGGTCACCGATGAGTTCGCTGCTTTACGCCCGCCGGGGTGAGTCGACTGGATTCTTAATGCCTTCTTAAGTACCGTCGCGGAGATGGAGATGGGTAGCGTAGCGCGGGCGACCGGCGCCGAATGGATCGGTCAGGCGCCCCACGAACCGCTCAAGCCCAGGTCAGCGCCCGTCGTGCCGGATGAGGACCCGTTCTACCAACCGCCGGCGGGCTACGAGCACGCGCGCCCCGGCACGGTGCTGCGGTCCCGCGACGTCGAGCTGGCGTTCCTCGGCTTCATCCCCCAGAAGTTCACCGCCACCCAGCTGCTGTACCGCACCGCCGACTTCGAGGGACAGCCCCAAGCCGGCGTGACGACCGTCGTCATTCCGACCGAGCGCGCCCGCAAAGGCCCGCTTCCCATCATCTCCTACCAGTGCGCGATCGACGCGGTCGCCGCCCGCTGTTTCCCCTCCTACGCGATGCGCCGGGGCGCCAAGGCCATCGGCTCCATCGCCCAATTCGAGTTCCTGTTGGTGGCGGCGGCCCTGGCGGAGGGATGGGCGGTGTCCGTCCCCGACCACGAGGGGTCAACCGGCATGTGGGGGGCACCGTACGAGCCCGGCTACCACATCCTCGACGGCATCCGCGCCGCGATCAGCCACGAGCCGTTCGACCTGACCGCCGAATCCCCCGTCGGGTTGTGGGGATATTCGGGAGGCGGACTGGCCTCGGCGTGGGCTGCCGAGGTCCAGGAAAGCTACGCACCCGAGCTCAACATCGTCGGTGCCGTGCTCGGCTCACCGGTCGGCGACCTGGGCCACACGTTCCGGCGCCTCAACGGCAGTCTCTACGCCGGCCTGCCGGCGCTGGTCGTGGCGGCGCTCAGCCACATCTACCCGGACCTCGACCGTGTCATCGACGAACACGTCACCGACGAGGGCAGAGAAATGCTGACGCGCATCCAGCGGATGACCACGGCGCACGCCCTGGTGTGGATGGCCGGCAAGGACATGGCGCACATGATCGACCGCCCCCTGGAGGAGATCCTGCTGACCCCCGAGGTGCAGCACGTCTTCGACAGCATCAAGCTCGGGACCGCGGCGCCCAAGGTTCCGGTGTTGATCGTTCAGGCGGTCCACGACCGCGTCATCTCGGTCGAGGACATCGACGACCTGGCCGAGACCTACGCCCGTGGCGGGTCCCGGGTGACGTATCACCGCGACCTGTTCAGCGAGCACATGCTGCTTCATCCGATGTCCGCGCCCATGACGCTGCGTTGGCTGCGGGAACGCTTCGCCGGCCAGCCCTTGCGCACACACATCAAGCGGACCAAATGGCCCACTCTGCTCAACCCGTCGACCTACCGCGGAATGATCACGCTCGGCATGATCACGGCGAAGGTGATGACGGGCCGGCGGGTGGAACGGACACCGCTGTCGCGGTTCGATCTGTAGGAACGGCGAGATAGTCCACCGGCGGCCAGCCACCGAGGTCGTCGCGCGGGGTCGACACCGCGCACAGCAGATACACCGTCGCGGCCACGGCGGCGGGCAGCAGCAACGTCGCCGAGATCACCAGCGGCGAGTGCCCGAAGAAAACCGCCGGCGCCTCCACGACATAGTGCACCCGGTTCTCCGGTGACACCGGTGCCCCCGCCACGTCGACCGAGCCGTAGCGCCAGTGCGCGCCCAGCGCCCCCACCCCAGTCGCGACGGCGGCGGCCGCCACCGAGCCGATGGACAGCGCAGACGCCTGCAGCGGACCGCGATGCGCACGCCACTGCCATACCAGCACCGCGGCAATCACGGCCAGCACCGACAGAAAGCCGACGGCCATCGCCGCGGCGGTGAACAGGTGCTCCGACTCGTTACCGAGGTAGGCCTGGACACGATCGCCGTCGTCGGTCAACGCGACGACTCCGTGGATCCCGGGCGCCAGCCATGCCCACAACGCACCCACCAGCACACCGGCCACAGCCATGCCGACCACCACCGTCACTGCGGCGCGCCCGGGAGAGGTTCTCGGCCCTTCGCCCGAGGGGCTCATCGGGGCCCTCGGCTCTTCGCCCGAGGGGCTCATCGGGGCCCTCGGCTCTTCGCCCGAGGGGCTCATCGGGGCCCTCGGCTCTTCGCCCGAGGGGCTCATCGGGGCCCTCGGCTCTTCGCCCGAGGGGCTCATCGGGGCCCTCGGCTCTTCGCCCGAGGGGCTCATCGCTGCGACTCCAGGTCCTTGGAATCCACCAAACCGTGCCGGGAACACTTCGCCCACCAGCCGTCCGGCCGCACCTGCACGATCATGCGCCGCCCGCACTCTGCGCAGAATCTCGGCGGCTCCAGGCCGAGCTGCGCGGCCGTGGGGACCTCACTGCCCGCCGGGGCGCCGGTATAGACGTTGTACACACCCGCACCCACCGGGGCGGGGAGTTCGTCGAGCATCACAGTGTGGCGTTGAGGGCCTTGATCGGCATCTGCAGATCGTCCAACAGCTCGAGGTCGGCCTCGGCGGGCCGGCCCAGTGTGGTCAGGTAGTTGCCGACGATGACCGCGTTGATGCCGCCCAGGATGCCCTTCTTGGCCCCCAGATCGCCCAACGTGATCTCGCGCCCACCCGCGAAGCGCAGCATCGTGCGCGGCAGCGCCAGCCGGAACGCCGCGACGGCCTTGAGCGCCTCGGACGCGGGCAGCACCTCCAGATCGCCGAACGGTGTGCCCGGTCGCGGATTCAGGAAGTTCAACGGAACTTCGTGGGGGTCGAGTTCGGCGAGGTTGGCGGCGAACTCCGCGCGCTGCTCGAGCGTCTCGCCCATGCCCAGGATGCCGCCGCAGCACACCTCCATGCCGGCTTCGCGCACCATCTGCAGGGTGCCCCAGCGCTCTTCCCAGCTGTGGGTGGTCACCACGTTGGTGAAGAACGAGCGCGCCGTCTCGAGGTTGTGGTTGTACCGGTGCACTCCCATGGCCGACAGCTGTTCGACCTGATCAGAACTGAGCATGCCCAGCGAGCAGGCGATGTGGATGTCGACCTCGTTGCGGATCGCCTCGATGCCGGCCGCGACCTGTGCCATCAACCGCTCATCGGGTCCGCGCACCGCCGCGACGATGCAGAACTCGGTCGCCCCGGACTTGGCGGTCTGCTTGGCGGCCTCCACGAGGCTGGGCACATCCAGCCACGCACTGCGCACCGGCGAGGCGAAAAGACCCGACTGCGAACAGAAGTGGCAGTCCTCGGGACAGCCACCGGTCTTGAGGCTGATGATGCCCTCGACCTCGACGTCGGGGCCACACCAGGCCATCCGGACGTCGTGAGCCAACGCCAACAACTCGTCGAGCCGATCGTCTGGAAGTTGCAGCACCTGCAGCGTCTGGTCCTGGTCGAGGCCCTCGCCCCGCTCCAGCACCTGCTCGCGCGCTACTGCCAGAATGTCGCTCACCCGTTGCCTCCTGTGCGAACTTCACCACGCCGGCCGGGCCGACATCCGAACACGTCGACCGAGCCGGCGCGTCACCACGTCGACCGAGCCGGCGCGTGACCACGCCGGCGAGCCGACAGGTGAAACCAGCGGCGAGCCGACACTTGAACACCGTTCAGGTTAGGGTACTGGCGTGCAGCTCCACAAACGCGACGTGGTCGAGGCGGCGACGGGATTGCTGGACGACTACGGCATCGCCGATCTGTCGATGCGGCGCCTGGCTCGCGAGCTCGAGGTGTCCCCCGGCGCGCTGTACTGGCACTTCGCCAACAAGCAGCAGCTGCTGGGCGCGGTGGCCGACCGGATCCTGGCAGCGGTGCAGGACTCCGGCGGTGACTGGCAGACACGGATCGTGCAGACCTGCGGTCGGCTCCGCGAGGCGCTGTTGTCGCACACCGACGGCGCCGAGTTGGTGTCGGCCAGCTTCGCGGCCGGCCAATCGACGGTGATGACCGACCTGCTCGCGGTGCTGGCAGCCGCAGCCGGCGATGCCGGGGTGCCCGCCGACAGCACTGAATCGGCCGCCCGCACGGTGGTCTATTTCGTTCTCGGCTCGACCGTCGACGAGCAGTCCCGGCTGCAGTGGGACGCCGCGGGAGCCGATGTCAGCGCCCCGGTCTGGGCCGAGAATTCCGACGCCCGGTTCGCGTTCGGTTTGCGGCTGCTGGTCGACGGGATCGCCGCGCACACCCGAGCAGACGTCCAGCCGTCACCGGCGACGTCCGGGTGATGTCACCGACGTACGAGTGGCGACATGCCGAGTCGGTCTTCACGGTCAGCCGATCGGGTGGACGACGCGGTTGTTGCCGTCCCAGTGGCGCAACGCCACCGCCGTCGCGCTGATGTCGCCGAACATGCCCGGCTGCATCATGGCGGTGGCCAACTGATCCGGCGGCACCCGGCGCGCCAGCGTGACGTGCGGGGTCCACTGTCCCGGCTCGGTATGTGGCAACGGCCCACCTGACATGTGCGGCAGGCAGACTCGGTGCACATCGGCGTGCAAGCCGAGGAGGTTCTGCGACGGCACCAGCATCCGTACCAGCGTCACCGTCCGGCCGCCGCCGAACAGGGTGGGCGCCCCCAGCACGCAGGGCATCGGTAGGCGATCGAGCAGCGCGCACAGCGCGTCGTCGACGCTGTCGTCCATGGACTCGGCGACCGACAGCGTGACGTGCGGTCGATTGCTCGGAGACCTGTGTGTGGCCAGGCTGCGAATGCCAGCGGCCAGGAGGTCGTCCCACATCCTGCCGACCGCCGCCTCGGTGCCGTGGTCGAAGAGCAGCTCGACGGAGTGAACCATTCAGACCAGGCTCTGCACCCAGGACCGGTCGAAAGCCTGCGCGCTGATCCGTTCGAAGTCGGTCCTGCCCAGCGACGCCACGCCGGTCGGCAGCGCCGCGCGCACCGGCGCCAGCCGGGCCAGCGCATCGCGGTTGTCCACCTCCGCCACGCCCGGATGCGCCGGCCACGACCCGATGACCAGACCCGCGCCGGGGACGCCGTGCGCCGCGAGCGCTTCCAGCGTGAGCGCTGTGTGGTTGAGCGTGCCCAGACCTGGCGCGACGACCGTCAGCACCGGCGCACCGACCGCAGCGGCCAGATCGCGCAGCGTCGTCGCTTCGGCGCCGATCTCGACCAGCAGACCGCCCGCACCCTCGACGAGGGTGAGTCGTCCCGGCCGATCGGCCCCGGTCACGAGCTCGAGCAGCTCCGCCCTGCTGGGCAGGGCAGATCCGACCCGCTGGGCGGCCGCGCGCGGCGCCAGCGGCTCGGGAAACGTCGCCAGCGAGTAGAGGTTCTCGATGCCGGCCAGCCGGGCGATCTCGGCGAGGTCGTCGTCACCGTCGCGAGTGCCCGTTTGCACCGGCTTGCACACGGCGACGTCGAGCCCCGCGAGCCGCCCGTGACACGCCAGCGCAGCGGTGGCGACAGTCTTGCCGACGCCGGTGTCGGTGCCGGAGACGAAGAGGATGCTCATGACGGAGAGAGCACGTCGGTCAGGACCTCACGGGCCAACGCCATGTCGTCCTCGGACAGCGACGCACGTGCGGTGAGCCGCAGCCGGGACGTTCCGGCGGGCACGGTCGGCGGCCGGAAGCAGCCGACCCGCACGCCGCGCTGCAGGCATGCGGCCGCGGCGGCCAGCGCCACCTCGGGTGCTCCGCGGATGACCGACACCACGGCCGAGGACGGCACCTCGTCGACACCGCACACGGCGGCCAGCTCGGCGGCGCGATCGAGCACTCGTTGAGCCCTGCGCGGTTCGTCGACGAGCACCTGCAGGGCGGCGCGCGCCGATCCGACGGCAGCGGGCGCCAACCCGGTGTCGAAGATGAACGGCCGGGCCGCGTCGATCAGATGGTCGCGCACGGCGGCAGGTCCGAGCACCGCACCACCCTGACTGCCCAGCGCCTTGGACAGCGTCACCGTCATCACCACGTCAGGCTCACCGGCCAGGCCCACTTCGTGCAGCAAGCCCCGACCACCGGTGCCCCGCACCCCCAGGCCGTGCGCCTCGTCGACGACCATCAGGGCGCCGTGGCGGCGACACACGTCGTGCAGCTCGCGCAACGGCGCCAGATCGCCGTCGGCGGAGAAAACCGAGTCGGTGACGACCACGGCACGCTGTTCGGAACGGTTGGCCAGAGCTTCGGATACCGCGGCGACATCGGAGTGCGGGGTCACCACGACACGGGCGCGGGACAACCGGCACGCGTCGACCAGCGACGCGTGGGTCAGCGCGTCGGAGACCACCAGCGATCCCTGGCCCGACAGCGCCACCACGGCACCCAGGTTGGCCGTGTAGCCCGAGGAGAACACCAGCGCTGATTCGGCGCCGACGAATTCCGCCAGGGCGTTCTCGAAGTCTTCGTGCAGTTCGGTGTTACCGGTCACCAGACGGGAGCCGGTTGAGCCGGCGCCCCAGGTTCGCAGGGCCGCGATTCCGCCCTCGAGCACGCGCGGGTGCTGCGACAGCCCGAGATAGTCGTTGGAAGCGAGGTCCAGATCGGCGCCGACGGGGGTACGGGCTTTCAGCGACCTGCGTAGCCCGGCGGCGCGCCGCTCGACGGCGACGTCGTCGAGCCAGGCCAACGGGGACAGACCCGTGCGCGTCATGGCACTCCCCTCCAGAACTGGATGCGTCGGCGAGCCGACGGTTACGCGCGTCGGCGGGCCGACTGGAAATCAGCGGCGAGCCGACACTTGAACACGTCGGCGAGCCGACACTTGAACACCGTTCAGGTTAGTGCACGCGCGACGCCCACCATCGCCGAGGTGATCTGGTCGATCTCGGCGTCGGTGCAGATGTACGGCGGCATCACGTAGATCAGATTGCGGAACGGGCGCAACCACACGCCCCGCTCCACCGCCGCGGGAGTGGCGACCCGCAGATCGACCGGTCGGTCGAGTTCCAGCACTCCGATGGCGCCGAGTACCCGCACGTCGATCACGTTGGGCAGCGCCTCGGCAGCTCTGAGCCCGTCGGTGAGACCGGACTCGATGCGTCGCACCCGGGACTGCCAATCCCCGGTACGCAACAACTCGACCGACGCGACACTCACCGCGCACGCCAACGCGTTGGCCATGAATGTCGGGCCGTGCATCAACGCTCCGGGCGGATTCGCACTGATCGTGGCCGCGACGTCGCCCGTGCACAAGGTGGCCGCGAGTGTCAGGTAGCCACCGGTCAGCGCTTTGCCGACGCACATGATGTCCGGGCTGACCCCGGCCTGGTCGGCGGCGAACATGGTGCCGGTGCGCCCGAAGCCGGTCGCGATCTCGTCGAAGATCAGCAACACGCCGTACCGGTCGACGATGCGTCGCAGCTCGACGAGGTAGCGGGGATCGTGGAACCGCATCCCGCCGGCGCCCTGGACGACGGGCTCGACGATGACGGCGGCCAGTTCGTCGGCGTGGGCGGCGAGCAACTCCTCGAACCGCCTGACGTAGTCGGCGTCGAAGTCCCGGGGCGGAGGCGGGGCGAAGAGCTGGTCGGCGAGTAACGAATTCTCACCCGTCCACAACTCGTGCATACCGCCGTCGGGGTCGCAGACGCTCATCGGGGTGAAGGTGTCACCGTGGTAGCCGCCCCGCCAAGTCATCAGGCGCCGTTTGGCCGGATGTCCGCTGCTGCGCCAGTACTGCAGCGCCATCTTGACCGCGACCTCGATCGACACCGACCCGGAGTCGCTGAAGAACACCGTTTCCAGCCCCTGCGGCGTCACCTCGACGAGCAGTTGGGCAAGTCGGGCGGCGGGTTCGTGGGTCAGACCACCGAACATGACGTGGTTCATGGTCGCGAGTTGGTCGGTGATCGCTGAATCGAGCGCGGGGTGGCCATGTCCGTGCACCGCCGTCCACCACGACGCCATCGCATCCAGCACCTCGACCTGGCGTCCTTCGTGAATCACGGTCAGCCAGGCGCCCCGCGCGCCGACAGCGACGAGCGGCGGCACGGCACCGTCGCCGATCGCGCTGTAGGGATGCCAGACGTGGGCGGCGTCGATGGCGCTGATCTCAGCGGGCGTCATCGCACACACCTTCGGTAGATTAGCCGTCGATCATGATGACCCTTGCCCCCGCCCGGCCGGCACCGAGGACCGTCCCGGGCAGACCTTCGTCTGCCGCGGCGACCTCGTCGCGCCCCGGCATGGGCACCCGCACGTCCGGTTTCTACCGGCATGACCTAGACGGGCTGCGCGGTGTCGCGATCGCGCTCGTCGCGGTGTTCCACGTGTGGTTCGGGCGGGTGTCGGGCGGAGTCGACGTTTTCCTCGTCCTGTCGGGCTTCTTCTTCGGGGGCCGGCTGCTGCGCGGCGCGCTGACCCCGGGGGCGTCGCTACGCCCGGTGCCCGAGATCAAGAGGCTGGTGCGCAGGCTGCTGCCGGCGATGGTCGTGGTGCTGGCCGCCTCCGCGGTACTGACCATCCTGATCCAACCCGAGACGCGCTGGGAGACGTTCGCCGACCAGAGCCTGGCGAGCCTGGGCTACTACCAGAACTGGGAGCTGGCCAACTCCGCCGCGGACTACCTGCGCGCCGGGGAGGCCGTCAGCCCGCTGCAGCACATCTGGTCGATGTCGGTGCAGGGGCAGTTCTACATCGCTTTCCTGGCCCTGATCCTGGTGTTCGCGTTCGCGTTTCGCCGCCTCTTCGGCAGCCACATGCGGGCGGCGTTCGTCGTCCTGCTTGCCGGGCTGACCATCGCCTCGTTCGTCTACGCGATCATCGCGCACAACACCGATCAGGCCACCGCGTACTACAACAGCTTCGCCAGAGCCTGGGAGCTGCTCGTCGGCGTGCTCGTCGGGGCGGTCGTACCGAACCTGCGCTGCCCGATGTGGTTGCGCGTCGCGATGTCGGTGACGGCCCTGGCGGTGATCTTGTCGTGTGGGGCGCTGATCGACGGAGTGCGGGAGTTCCCCGGCCCCTGGGCGCTCGTCCCGGTGGTGGCGACGCTGTTGTTCATCCTGTCGGCGGCCAACCGCCACGCTGATCCGCACACCGGCGGCGCAATGCCGGCGCCCAACCGGCTGATGGCCAGCAAGCCCTTCGTCGCCCTGGGCGCGATGGCGTATTCGCTGTATCTGTGGCACTGGCCGCTGCTGATCTTCTACCTCGTCTACACCGGGGAGACCCGGGTCACCGTGGCCGAAGGAGCCGCCATCCTGGCGGTCTCCGGCGTGTTGGCCTGGTTGACCACCCGCTACGTCGAGGATCCGTTGCGTCAGCGCAGCGGGCCGTCGGCGGCGGTCAGCCCGGCCTCGCCGGTACCGCTGCGGGTCCGCCTGCGGCGCCCGACGATCGTGCTCGGGTCGACGGTGGCGTTGCTCGGGGTGGCGCTGACCGCGACCTCGTTCAGCTGGCGCGAGCACGTCATGGTGCTGCGCGCCGACGGCAAGGAGCTCGCCGGCCTGTCATCCCGCGACTACCCGGGCGCGCGTGCCCTTGTCGACGACGCCCGGGTCCCCAAGCTGCCGATGCGTCCGACGGTCCTGGAGGCCAAGGAAGACCTGCCCATCTCCACCATCGACAAGTGCATCAGCGACTTCTCCAATGCCGGGCTCATCAACTGCACCTACGGCGACCCGGACGCCGCGCGAACCATTGCGCTGGCGGGCGGCTCGCATGCCGAGCACTGGATCACCGCACTGGATCTGCTCGGGCGGATGCACCACTTCAAGGTGGTCACCTACCTGAAGATGGGTTGTCCGCTGACCACCGAGGAAGCCCCGCTGATCATGGGCTCCACCCGCCGGGACCCGCAGTGCCACACGTGGAATCAGCGGGCGATGTCCGCATTGATCGCCGACCGGCCCGACTATGTGTTCACCACCTCCACCAGGCCGTGGAACACCAAGGACGGAGACGTCATGCCGGCCACCTACATCGGCATCTGGCAGAAGCTCCTCGACCACGACATTCCCGTGCTGGCGATGCGCGACACGCCGTGGATTCTCGACGAGGACCGCGAACCGTTCCGGCCCGCCGATTGCCTGGCCGACGGTGGTGACGCGGTGTCGTGCGGTATGGACCGGTCGATGGCCCTGGCCGATCACAACCCGACGCTGGACTTCCTCAGTCGCTTTCCCAACCTCAAGCCCCTGGACATGACCGACGCGGTATGCCGCGCCGACACATGCCGTGCCGTGGAGGGAAATGTGTTGATCTACCACGATTCCCATCACCTGACCGCGACCTACATGCGGTCGCTGGCCCCCGAACTGGGCCGTCAGATCGCCGCCGTCACCGGCTGGTGGACGGATTGATGACGTCGTCCGGTTCGACGTCCATCCCCACTGTCTGGCCCGGCGACGCCTATCCGCTGGGCGCCACGTACGACGGAGCGGGAACGAACTTCTCCCTGTTCTCCGAGGTTGCCGAACGGGTCGAGCTGTGCCTGATCGGCAAGGACGGCCGCGAGGACCGCATCGAACTCGACGAGGTCGACGGCTTCGTCTGGCACTGTTACCTGCCCACGGTGACCCCGGGCCAACGCTACGGATATCGGGTGCACGGGCCCTGGAGCCCGGCGGCCGGACACCGGTGTGATCCCAGCAAGCTCCTGCTCGATCCGTACGGCAAGTCCTTCCACGGTGACTTCGCGTTCGGCCAGGCGCTGTACTCCTACGACCTGAAGGCCGACGACCTCGTCACCGGCGGCACGCCGCCACAGATCGACTCGCTCGGACACACCATGACCAGCGTCGTCATCAACCCCTTTTTCCAGTGGGGCTCCGACCGCGCGCCGCGCACGCCCTATCACGAGACGGTGATCTACGAAGCGCATGTCAAGGGCATGACCCAATCGCACCCCGGCATTCCCGACGAGCTGCGGGGCACGTATGCCGGGCTCGCGCATCCGGCGATCATCGATCACCTCAAGTCGCTGAACGTGACCGCGATCGAGTTGATGCCGGTCCACCAGTTCCTCCACGACCACCGCCTGCTCGACCTGGGGCTGCGAAACTACTGGGGCTACAACACGTTCGGCTTCTTCGCACCGCACGCCGACTATGCCGCCACCAAACATGCCGGCGGCGCGGTCGGCGAGTTCAAGACCATGGTGCGCGCCTTCCACGAGGCCGGGATCGAAGTCATCCTCGACGTGGTCTACAACCACACCGCCGAGGGCAATCACCTCGGCCCCACCCTGAACTTCCGGGGCATCGACAACGCCGCCTACTATCGGCTGCTCGACGGTGACCTCCGCTACTACAAGGACTTCACCGGCACCGGCAACAGCCTCAACGCCCGGCACCCGCACACCCTGCAACTGATCATGGACTCGCTGCGGTACTGGGTCACCGACATGCACGTCGACGGGTTCCGCTTCGACCTCGCCTCCACGCTGGCGCGGGAGTTCTACGACGTCGACCGGCTGTCGGCGTTCTTCGACCTGGTGCAGCAGGATCCCGTGGTCAGCCAGGTCAAGCTCATCGCCGAACCGTGGGACGTCGGCGAGGGCGGTTACCAGGTCGGCAACTTCCCAGGTTTGTGGACCGAGTGGAACGGGAAGTATCGCGACACTGTGCGTGACTACTGGCGGGGAGAGCCCGCAACCCTCGGCGAATTCGCGTCCCGGCTGACCGGGTCGTCGGATCTGTATGAGGCGACGGGTCGGCGACCGTCGGCGAGCATCAACTTCGTCACCTGTCACGACGGTTTCACGCTGGCCGACCTGGTCTCGTACAACGAGAAGCACAACGAGGCCAACGGAGAGGACAACCGCGACGGCGAGAGCCACAACCGGTCGTGGAACTGTGGGGTCGAGGGACCGACCGACGATCCTGAGATCCTCACCCTGCGGGGACGGCAGATGCGCAACATCATGGCCACCCTGATGCTCTCGCAGGGCACCCCGATGATCGCGCACGGCGACGAGATCGGCCGCACCCAGTCGGGGAACAACAACGTCTACTGCCAGGATTCGGAACTGTCCTGGATGGACTGGTCGCTGTGTGACACCAACGCCGACCTGTTGGCTTTCACCCGCAAGGTGGTCAAGTTCCGCAAGGACCATCCGGTGTTCCGCCGCCGACGCTTCTTCGAGGGGAAGCCGATCCGCACCGGCGACCAGGTCCGCGACATCGCCTGGTTGACGACCTCCGGCAAGGAGATGGACTACGACGACTGGGGTGCCGGGCTGGGCACCTGCGTCGCGGTCTTCCTCAACGGGGAGGCCATCCCCGCCCCCAACGAACGCGGCGAGCGCGTCATCGACGACTCGTTCCTGCTGTGCTTCAACGCCCACGACCACATTCAGGACTTCGTTGTGCCTCAAGGCAATTACGCCAATGAGTGGGAGGCCGCGCTCGACACCGCCGACCCCACCGGAACCACCGCCCTCACCGTGTCCGCCGGGGAGAAAGTCTCGCTGGCACCGCGCTCACTTCTCGTACTGCGTAAGACCGCCTGATGGCGGTCACCTCGACCTACCGGCTGCAGATGCGCGGTCCGGCCAGCGGTCAGACGTTCACCTTCGCCGACGCCGAGAAGCTGGTGGACTACCTCGCCGAACTGGGTGTCTCCCACCTCTACCTGTCCCCCATCCTCACCGCCACGGAAGGTTCGGGACACGGTTACGACGTCACCGATCCGACCGCGGTGTCGGCTGAACTGGGCGGCGCCGAGGGCTTCGCCCGCCTGGTCGCCTCCGCCGAGGCGGCCGGCCTCGGTGTGATCGTCGACATCGTGCCCAATCACGTCGGCGTCGACGCACCGCGCCAGAACCGGTGGTGGTGGGACGTGTTGACGCACGGTCGCCAGTCCGAGTACGCGCGCTATTTCGACATCGACTGGGGCGTCGACCCTGACGGACGAATCCTGTTGCCGGTGCTGGGATCCGACTCCGACGTCGCGGACCTGGTGGTGGAACGGGGACAGGACGGAGCCGTGCTGCGGCTCGGCGATCTGGAGTTCCCGGTCAGTCCGGGCACCGGGGAGGGCACCGGACCGGAGGTGCACGACCGCCAGCACTACAAGCTGATCGGTTGGCGCAACGGGGTGTGCGGGTACCGCCGCTTCTTTTCGATCACCTCGCTGGCCGGGCTGCGCCAGGAGGACCGCGAGGTGTTCGACGCCACCCACGTCGAGGTCCGCCGCTGGTTCAGCGAGGGGCTGGTCGACGGCATCCGGATCGACCATCCGGACGGATTGTCCGATCCCACCGGCTATCTCGAATGGTTACGTGACCTCACCGGTCCGCAGGCCTGGATCGTCATCGAGAAGATCCTCGCTGTGGACGAGGCACTCGACCCCAGCCTTCCCGTCGACGGGACCACCGGTTACGACACGCTGCGCGAGACCGGAGGCCTGTTCATCGACCCGACCGGCCGGGACGCGTTGACCGAACTCACCGACTCAGCCGGCGCCGACTACGCCGCCGTCGCCGAGGAAGCCCGCCGGCTGAAACGCCAGGCCGTCACCGAAACGCTGGCCAGTGAACTGGCCCGGCTGCACCGAGCGGTGGTGGCTGCCGCCGGCGCCGATCACGACCGTCTGCCCGAGTCGATCGCGGTCCTGCTCAGCCACGTGGGCGTGTACCGGTCCGACTACCGGGCACTGGCCCAGGTGCTGCCGGTGGCCATGTCGGAAACGGCATCTGAGCATCCCGAGCTGAGCCGACCGTTGGAGCTGCTCAGCGCGGCGCTGAGCAACGCCGAGGAAGTCGGGGTGCGGCTTCAGCAGCTGTGCGGCGCCGCCACCGCCAAGTCGATGGAGGACTGCCTGTTCTACCGCGACTCCCGGCTCGTATCGCTGAACGAGGTGGGCGGCGAGCCCGAGTACTTCGGCGTCAGCGCCGCGGAGTTCCACCAACGTGCGACGGTGCGGGCCGCGCTGTGGCCGCGCGCGATGACCACGCTGAGCACCCACGACACCAAACGCGGCGAGGACGTGCGGGCCCGTATCGGGGTGCTGTCCCAAGTGCCCTCGCTGTGGTCCGAGCTCGTCGGGGGCTGGCAGAGCACCGCCCCGGCCCCGGACGCCCAGACCGCCATGTTCCTGCTGCAGAACATGTTCGGGGTGTGGCCACGAGATGGCGTGGTGAGCGCCGAACTGCGTCAGCGTCTGCATGCGTACGCCGAGAAGGCCATCCGGGAGGCTGCGCTGCACACGACCTGGAATGATCCCGACACCGAGTTCGAGGAGGCCGTGCACACCTGGATCGACTCGGTGATCGACGGCCCCGTCGCCGTCGAGATGACGGCGCTGGTTGATCGGCTCGGTCCGCACGCAGACTCCGATGCGCTGGGGCAGAAGCTGATCGCTCTGACCGCGCCCGGGATCCCCGACGTCTACCAGGGCACCGAGCTGTGGGAGGACAGCCTCGTCGATCCGGACAACCGTCGTGAGGTGGACTACTCCGAACGCCGCCACGCCCTGGACACCATGACCCACCCGAAGATGCGGGTGGTGCGCGAGGCTCTTCGGCTGCGCCGGGAGCGCCCGGACACGTTCGTCTCGGGTGGCTACCGTCCGGTACCTGCCGACGGGGGGTTGGCCGAGCATGTGGTGGCCTTCCTCCGTGGCGAGGATGTCCTGGTCGCGGTGAGTCGCTGGACCGTGCGCCTGGGCGACAGCGGGTGGGAAGACACGGCGGTGACGCTGCCCGACGGCGTGTGGACCGACGTCCTGTCCCGCACCCAACGTCGCGGCACGGTGCCGGCCGCTGAGTTGTTCGCCGAGATGCCCGTCGCATTGCTGGTGCGCGCCGATGCCTGAACATGAATTCGCCGTCTGGGCACCACGTCCCGACCTGGTGCGCCTCGACGTCGAGGGCACCCTGTACCCGATGACCCGCGGAGAGGACGATTGGTGGCGCGCCGTCGTCGACACCGCTGCCGACGCCCGCTACGGATTCGTCCTCGACGACAACCCCAAGGTGCTGCCCGATCCGCGCTCTCCACGCCAACCCGACGGGGTGCATGAACGCTCGGCGCTGTGGCGCGCGGCCCCGGAGGCGTGGACCGACGGTGACTGGCAGGGCCGCTCCATCGAAGGCGCCGTGATCTACGAGTTGCACATCGGCACGTTCACCCCCGATGGCACGTTCGACGCAGCGATCGAGAAGCTCGACCACCTGGTCGACCTCGGCGTCGACTTCGTCGAGGTGATGCCCGTCAACGCCTTCGGCGGCACGCACGGCTGGGGCTACGACGGCGTGCTCTGGTATGCGGTGCACGAACCCTACGGTGGACCGGACGGATTGATCCGGTTCGTCGACGCGTGCCACACCCGTGGGCTCGGCGTGTTGATCGACGCGGTGTTCAATCATCTCGGCCCCTCAGGGAACTACCTGCCCGAGTTCGGCCCCTACCTGTCCACCGGCTCCAATCCGTGGGGCGAGTCGATCAACATCGCCGACGCCGAGGCCGACGAGGTGCGCCGCTACATCCTGGACTGCGCGCTGCGGTGGATGCACGATTTCCACGCCGACGGCCTGCGCCTGGATGCGGTACACGCCCTCGTCGACACGACCGCGATCCACATCTTGGAAGAGATGTCTGCCGAAACCGACGACCTGGCAGCACGGGTCGATCGGCCGCTGTCCCTGATCGCGGAGAGCGACCTCAACGATCCCCGGCTGATCACCCCACGCGACGCAGGCGGTCTGGGCATGACCGCGCAGTGGGACGACGACATCCACCACGCGATCCACGCGGCCGTATCCGGCGAACGGCAAGGCTATTACTCGGATTTCGGTTCCCTGGAGACGCTCGCGCAGACGTTGCGCGGCGGCTACTTCCACGCGGGCACCTACTCGTCGTTCCGGCACCGCCGCCACGGCCGGCCGCTGGACACCGCCACGATTCCGGCGACCCGGTTGCTGGCCTACACGGTGACCCACGACCAGGTCGGCAACCGTGCGATCGGTGACCGGCCCTCCCAGAACCTGACCCCGGGTCAGCTTGCCATCAAGGCTGCGCTTGCCGTCGGATCACCTTATACCGCAATGCTTTTCATGGGTGAAGAGTGGGCGTCGTCGTCACCGTTCCAGTTCTTCAGTTCCCATCCCGAGCCGGAATTGGCTCGCGCCACGGCCGAGGGCCGTAAGCGGGAGTTCGCCGAGCACGGCTGGGATGCCGACGCCATACCCGACCCGCAGGATCCGCAGACATTCCTGCGTTCCAAGCTCGACTGGGACGAGGTCGGCACCGGCGAGCACGCTCGTCTGCTCGACTTCTACCGCGCTCTGATCGCCTTGCGCCGCTCCGAGCCCGACATGGGCGATCCCTGGCTGGACCACCTGCGTGTCGACTACGACGAAGACGCTCGCTGGGTCGTCATGCGGCGCGGTGCGCTGGCGATCTGCTGCAACATCGGCGCCGAGCCGGTCGACATCCCTGCCGCCGGGGAAACGGTGTTGGCCTTCGGCGAGACGTCATCCGGAAGCGAGACCTCGAGGCTGGGTGGGCACTCGGTGGCAGTGCTGCGCGCCTGAGGTCCACCGAGAGCTCACGCGGAATATCAGGTCAGGTATCGGTAGGTCGGCGACCCGGGCTCGAGCAACTGCACGTGGCATTCCGAGGTCCGCATCCGCGCCATGAGACCCTCCAGGTCGGACGCCGAGCCCATCTCGATGCCGACCAGAGCTTCTCCGGTCTCCCGGTTGTTGCGTTTGACGTATTCGAACAACGTGATGTCGTCGTTGGGGCCGAGCACCTCGTCGAGGAAGCGGCGCAGCGCCCCCGGCTCCTGGGGGAAATCGACCAGGAAGTAATGCTTGAGACCCAGGTGAACCAACGAACGCTCGAGCACCTCCCCGTAGCGGGACACGTCGTTGTTGCCACCGGAGATCAGACACACCACCGTCGATCCCGGCTCGATGTCGGCCTCTGTCAGCGCGGCCACCGAGAGCGCGCCTGCGGGCTCGGCGATGATGCCTTCGTTCTGGTACAGGTCCAGCATGGCGGTGCACACGGCACCCTCGTCGACGGTGGTGATCGACACCATGTCCCCCGCTGCGGTGAGGGCCTCGAACGGTTTGGTGCCCACACGGGCGACCGCGGCCCCGTCGACGAACTGGTCGACGTGCTCGAGCGTGACCGGGGCGCCGTTGGCCAGCGCAGCCACCAGTGCTGCCGCTCCGGCGGGTTCGACGCCGAGCACCGACGTGGTGGCGGTGCGCTCGGCGAGGAACGTGGTGATCCCGCTGATGCAGCCGCCACCACCGACCGGAACGATCACGGTGTCGGGTTCGGCTCCGAGCTGGTCGAGGATCTCCACCGCGATGGTGCCCTGCCCTGCCATCGTGCGCACATCGTCATAGGGCGGCACCAGCGTCGCGCCGGTGCGCGCCACGTCCTCCCGCGCGGCCTCGGCGGCCATGTCGTAGGTCTTTCCGCCCACGATGAGTTCGATGAAGTCCCCGCCGTGGTAGCGGATCCGGTCGCGCTTCTGCTTGGGCGTCTTCGCCGGCACGTACACCCGTCCGTGCACGCCCATCGACCGGCAGGCCAGCGCGAAACCCTGGGCGTGGTTGCCGGCCGACGAACACACCACCCCGGCAGCTTTCTCGTCGGGGCTGAGCTGCATCAACAGGTTGTAGGCGCCGCGCAACTTGTACGACCGCACGGCCTGCAGGTCCTCACGCTTGAGATAGACCTGCGCACCGGTGATCTGCGACAGTCTCTCGCTGAACTGCAGTGGCGTGGTGGAGACGACGCCCGCAATTCGCCGCGCCGCCTCATCGATGTCCGCGGCGCAAAGCGGCGCGGCGGAACCGGTGCGGGGACGGTGGCTCAGGTCAGCGGACACCGATCAATGGTGCCACCCCGGGCTCGACCGGCAAAAATCGAAATTCGGCGCCACCCCGTGAACCCTATGACAGGACGCGCCGAAAACGGCGTTTCGGGTGGCCGAAAACTTTCCTGCGAGCTATCGTCAAACCATGACCACTGTCCACCACCTGCGCGATGTGGTGACCCGTCCTGCGTCGACGGTGTCGATTGCCGGCGTGCCCTGGCCCACCTTCAAGGTCGTGGCCCTGGTTCTCGGCCTGCTGGTGTTCACTGTCGTCGCGGTCGCGACCGCGTCGGCAGCCCCGGCGGTGCTCAGCGGTGCCGGTGTCGCCGCAGTGGTCTGGATCGTGTCGGGGTTGACAGCTCCCGCCGGCCACTGAAGCCCAGCCGAACAGCACGCCGGCTGAAGCCGGCGGGGTCTCGGGCGATTCCTGTGGCAGTGCTCATGCCGCCTCACACCCGCCCCGGCGAGTGCGTTGCGCGGCGAACCGCAGGCAGCACCGACAAACTGGCCACCTGGATGGCGATGACGACGGCGATCAGCGCACCGACGGACTGTGAATACAACAGACCCGTCAATGCTCCGCCGGCTGCTGCCGCGACGCCGATGACGGCCGCGTACACCCCGTAGGCGGTGGCCCGTCGGGCCGGCTCCACCAGGTCAGCGACGACGGCACGCAACGTGGACTCCTGGATGCCGACCGCCGCGCCCCAGAGCACAGCCCCGATCACCACCGAAGACACGGCGCCCTGGAACGCGAAGACCGGCACGAGGGCAGCCAGCAGCGGCAGTGCCACCAAGACGCGTGCACCCCGGCGGTCATACATCCAGCCGGTGGCCAACGCCGCGACCGCATCAGCGGCCATCGCGGTCGCGTAGATGACCGGGACCAGCGCCACCGACACGATCCGCCGATCGACCAGATGAAACGACAGGACACCGAAAGTCGTGAAGCCGACCATCGTGGCCGCCGAGAATCCCGCGTACACCCAGAAGGCGCGCGGTAGAGCCCGCACAAAGAGCTGCGCACCGTCAGACGCAGATGAAGACTCCGTCGCCGCGATGACCTCGTAGGCTGCGGGCTCGGGTACCCGGGCCCGCAGCCACAGCAGCAGGACAAGCACGGCGACCCCGGGAAGCGCGAGAAGGGCGAACGTGGGGCGGTAGTCGCCCCCGAAGATCACCAGCATGCCCGCGACCGCGAGGGGGCCGACGAAGGCACCGACCTGGTCCATCGCCTCGTGCACCGCGAACCCGCGGCCCCGGCCGGTCACCGCCGTGGCATGCGAGAGCAGCGTGTCCTTGGCGGGACTGCGCACGGCCTTGCCCACCCGTTCGGCGATCACCAGCACTGCGGCCACCCAGACCGCACCGGCGAGCCCCAGAAAGGGCACCGTGACCACGGTCAGGAAATAGCCGCTGATCGCCCAGGCCCAGAAGTGCCCCGTCCGGTCGGCCAACGGTCCGGACACGATTCGCAACAGCAGCGCCGCCGCTTCGCCCACCCCCGTCACGACACCCACGACGACGGCGGTCGCTCCGAGCGAAGCCAGAAGCGGCCCGGTGATCGACCGCGCGCCTTCGTAGACGATGTCGGCGAGCAGGCTGATCAGGCCGAAGGTGGTGACGAACCGCCAGGCGCTCAATCCCACCCCCGACCGTGGCGTCATCCCCCCAGACAGCCCGGACCCAGCAGCTCCTTGAGATCACCCATCAACGCCGAGGACGGGGTCACCCGCAGGGACTGATCCAGTTCGAGGGTGGTGATGCGCTCACCACTGATCAACCGCAAGTGCACCTGCGCCGTGCCGGGATGGCGGGCCAGCACCTGCTTGAGAGCAGTGACCTTGTCGACCGTGCACTGCCGGGTCGGCAGGCTCACCGCGACGGGACGGTTGACCTGGGCGCTGGAGAAGTCGGGCACGATCAGCTCGTTGGCGATCAGCGAGATCCGGTCATCGCGGATCGCCACCTTCGCCCCGATCAGCACCACGACGTCGTCGGCGATCTCAGCACCGAACATCGAGTACGTCTGAGGGAAGAACAGCACCTCGATACCGCCGGTCAGATCCTCGATCTGGGCGGAGGCCCACGGCAGGCCGTTCTTGTTGACCCGCCGGTTCACCGAGGCCAGAATTCCACCCACCCGCACCTGGGTGTCGTTGGCGATGTCCCCGTCCAGGATGGCCGGGATCTGGGTGTCGACCTGTGCGGCGAGAAGGTGGGCGATGCCGTTGAGAGGGTGACCGGAGACGTAGAGGCCGAGCATTTCGCGCTCGAGCGCGAGTTTGTGCTTGTCCTCCCACTCGTCGTCGGGCACCTTGATCGTGAAGACCGACTCCCCTGCGTCGGCGCCGTCACCGCCGCCGAACAGATCGAATTGTCCCATCGCCTCGGCCTTCTTGGTGCCCAGCACCGAGTCGACGGCGTCGGTGTGGACCAGGAACAGACCCTTGCGCGGATGCTCGAGCGAGTCGAAGGCGCCGGCTTTGATCAGCGATTCGGTGACCTTCTTCGTGCACGCTGCGATGTCGATCTTGTTGAGGTAGTCGGAGAAGTCGGTGAACTTGCCCTTCTCGGTCCGCGTGCTCACCAGCGACGAGACCACGTTGGCCCCGACGTTGCGCACCGCACCGAGCCCGAAGCGGATGTCGTTGCCGACCGAGGCGAAGTTCTGCACCGACTCGTTGACGTCCGGCGGCAGCACGGTGATGCCGAGCCGGCGGCAGTCGGCCAGATACACCGCTGCCTTGTCCTTGTCGTCGCCGACCGAGGTGAGCAGACCGGCCATGTATTCGGCCGGATAGTTCGCCTTGAGGTAAGCCGTCCAGTACGAGACCAACCCGTAACCGGCCGCGTGTGACTTGTTGAACGCGTATCCGGCGAACGGCAGGATGGTGTCCCACAACGCCTTCACCGCACCCTCGGAGAAGCCGTTGTTGGTCATGCCTTCGTGGAAGCTCTTGTACTCGGCCTCCAGCACCTCGAGTTTCTTCTTGCCCATGGCCTTTCGCAGCGCATCGGCTTTGCCCATGGTGTAGGAGGCCACCTTCTGGGCGATGAACATGATCTGCTCTTGGTAGACGATCAGGCCGTAGGTCTCGGCCAGGATCTCCGAGAGCGGCTCCTCGAGTTCGGGGTGAATCGGTTTGATCGGCTGGCGGCCGTTCTTGCGGTCGGCGTAGTCGTTGTGGGCATTCATGCCCATCGGTCCGGGCCGGTACAGCGCGAGCACGGCGACGATGTCGTTGAACTCGGTGGGCTGCATGCGGCGCAGCAGGTCGCGCATGGGCCCGCCGTCGAGCTGGAACACGCCGAGCGTGTCGCCGCGACCGAGAAGTTCGTAAGCCTTGGGGTCGTCGAGTTCCAGCGACTCCAGATCGAGGTCGACACCCCGGTTGGCTTTGATGTTCTCGATGCAGTCGCCGATGATCGTCAGGTTCCGCAGCCCGAGGAAGTCCATCTTGAGCAGACCGATGGCCTCACACGACGGGTAATCCCAGCCGGTGATCACCGCGCCGTCCTGCGGACGGCGCCACAGCGGGATCGAGTCGATCAGCGGTTCGGAGCTCATGATCACCGCGCAGGCGTGCACCCCGGCGTTGCGGACCAGACCCTCCAACCCGCGGGCGGTCTCGTAGATGGTCCGCACGTCGGGATCGGTGTCGATGAGGGCTCGGACCTCGGCGGCTTCTTTGTACCGCTCGTGGTTGGGGTCGGTGATGCCCGAGACGGGGATGTCCTTGGCCATGATCGGCGGTGGTAGCGCCTTGGTGATCCGGTCGGCAATCGCGAACCCGGGCTGGCCGTAGTGCACGCGCGCCGAATCCTTCAGCGCGGCTTTGGTTTTGATGGTGCCGAAGGTGATGACCTGGGCGACCCGGTCGCTACCCCATCTGTTGGCCGCGTACCGCAGCATCTCGCCGCGACGACGGTCGTCGAAGTCGATGTCGATGTCGGGCGCCGACGGGCGCTCGGGGTTGAGGAACCGCTCGAAGAGCAGGCCGTGCGGGATGGGGTCGATGTTGGTGATGCCCAGCGCGTAGGCCACCAGGGAACCGGCCGCCGAACCACGCCCGGGGCCCACCCGGATGTCGACGGACTTTGCGTAGTTGATGAGGTCCGCGACGATCAGGAAGTACGACGGGAAGCCCTTGTCGCAGATGACCTTGATCTCGTAGTTCGCCCGGTCGATGTAGTCCTGGCCGACCGCTCCGGGGAAGCGCCGCTCCAGTCCCGCCATCACCTCGTGCTGCAGCCAGGAGGCCTGGTCGTGACCGTCGGGAACCGGGAAGATCGGCATCCGGTCGCGCGGCTCCCACACGTCGGCGTAGGACGTGACGCGCTCGGCGATCAGCAGTGTCGAGTCGCAGGCGCCCGGGACCTGGTCGTCCCACAGTGCCCGCATCTCGGCAGCGGACTTGAGGAAGTAACCGTCGCCGTCGAACTTGAACCGGTTGGGGTCCGAGAGTGTCTTGCCGGTCTGGATGCACAGCAGCGCCTCGTGGTTCTGCGCGGCGTCGCGGGTGACGTAGTGGCAGTCGTTGGTGGCCAACGGCGGGATGTTGAGTTTGCGCCCCACCTCCAGCAGTCCCTCGCGGACGCGGCGCTCGATGTCGAGGCCGTGATCCATCAATTCGAGGAAGAAGTTCTCCGGGCCGAAGATCTCGCGCCACTTCGCTGCAGCTTCCAGCGCCTCCCGCTGGTGCCCGAGTCGCAACCGGGTCTGCACCTCTCCCGACGGGCACCCGGTCGTGGCGATGATGCCCTCGGCGTGTTCGGCGATCACCTCGGCATCCATCCGTGACCACTTGCCGAGCTGGCCCTCGAAGGACGCCAGCGAAGACAGCTTGAACAGATTGCGCAGCCCGGTGGCACTCTCGGCGACCATCGTCATGTGCGTGTAGGCGCCGCTGCCCGAGACGTCGTCGGACTTCTGGCTCGGGTCGCCCCAGAGCACCCGCTTCGTGTCGAAACGCGACGCCGGGGCGATGTAGGCCTCGATCCCGATGATCGGTTTGATGCCGGCGTCGGTAGCGGCGTTGTAGAACTCGCTGGCCCCGAACATGTTTCCGTGGTCGGTCATCCCGATCGCGGGCATCTCCAGCCGCTGCGCCTCGGCCAGCATGGGCTTGACCTTCGCGGCACCGTCGAGCATCGAATACTCGGTGTGGTTGTGCAGATGCACAAAAGACCCTGAAGACCCTGGAGACCGCCCGTCTGAACCACTCATAGGCCAGCCAGTCTATGGCCGCCCACCGACAGTGCGCGGCGTGTCGCGGTGCGTGTCTCGCAGCGGTCGACGACCCGGCCCCACCGGCCCCCGCCCGGTTCCGCTCACGCGTCGATGTGCGCCGCGACAGGCGATTCCAGCAATCCGCTCTCGAACAGGGTCAACAATTGCCTGGCAACACCACCGGCGTCGTAGTCGGAGGTGCTGTGCCGAAGGAAACCGGCATGAAACCCCGCGCCCCAGAACAACCCGGCCAGCATGTCCGCCACCGCGGCAGCGTCGATGTCGGACGGCAACTCGCCACGCCGCATCGCCTCGACGACCACAGAATCGTAGAAAGAATGCACCGCGGCGAAGATGCGCGCCGCGGCCTCGGCCCGATGTGGTCCACGGTGGTGTTCCAGCCGCGCCGCGACGAGGAACCGCAGCGTGTCGGCATCCTCGAGGCTCCACCGCTGCAACGACCCGAGAAAGCTGGCCAACTGGTCGCGTAGGCCGACCTGCTGCTGGGCTTCGGCGACGCAACCCATCATGGCGTGGTGGACCTCGGCGAGGAGTACGTCGTAGATCTGCTCACGGCTGCCGAAGTAATAGTGCAGCGTGGGCCTGCTCACCCCGGCCCGCAGCGCGATCTGCTGGAACGTCGCCGCTTGGTAACCGCGTTCGGTGATGACGCCCCGCGCCGCGACCAGGATCCCGCGGCGCGTGTTCTCGGAATCAGCCCCCACCGGGCGGCCGCGGCCCCGAGGGCGCTCGCCGGCCGAGCTGACAGTCTCCACGAGCAAACGTTATTGCATAGCTATTGGGGGGTCAATCGCGCCGATCGCAAATTCTCAGGCTGCTGTGGTCTGTATTGTGCGCCGGTCGGAGCGTGCGCGCCGCACCGCGTCGACGGTGAACACCGCCAGCGCCAGCCAGATGAGCGCGAAGCCCAACCACCGCGCCGGTGGCATCGGTTCGTGCCCGACCAACACGCCCCAACTGAGTTGCATCGCCGGGGTCATGTAGAACAGCAGCCCCAACGAGACCATCGCCAGCCGCTGCGCCGCAGCGGCGAACAGCAGCAGCGGCAGCGCGGTGAGCACGCCGGCCAGGATCATCAGCACCACGTGTGTGCCGCCGTGACCGGTGAACGTCGCATGCCCGGCGGCGGCGGTGACCCCGACATAGGCGAGCGCGAACGGCGTCGCCAGGCCCGCCTCGATGCCGACGCTGACGCGCGGGTCGGTGGACACCG
The DNA here is from genome assembly GCF_041902445.1 of Mycobacterium sp. G7A2. Taxonomy (NCBI): domain Bacteria; kingdom Bacillati; phylum Actinomycetota; class Actinomycetes; order Mycobacteriales; family Mycobacteriaceae; genus Mycobacterium; species Mycobacterium sp. G7A2. The sequence continues at coordinate 3,363,115 of NZ_CP169251.1, forward strand.
ACTTCTTCACCGCGCCGTACATGCCGAACGACAACGCGAGCCCCAGGCCGATCACCGGAGGTGCCCCGACATTGATCGTCAACACGATGACCGCGACGACGGCGATCACCAGCGCGCTCAGCTGCCACCGATTCAGCCGTTCCCGGAAGATCAACAGCCCCAGCGCTATCGAGACCAGCGGGTTGATGAAGTACCCGAGCGCGGCGTCGACGACGTGACCGTTGTTCACCGCGTACACGTAGATCACCCAGTTCGCCGCGATCAACGCCGAGGCCGCGGTCAGCAACAGCCAGGTGCGCCGGTCGAGCCGACGCACGTCACCGAGGCGCCGGACCGCCGCCACCACGACCAGCAGGAACAGGAAGCTCCAGATGATGCGGTGCGCCAAGATCTCGACGGCGCCGGCCGGCTTCAGAAGCGGGAAGAACGCCGGGAACAGCCCCCACATCGCATAGGCGCCGAACCCGAACAGCAGTCCCGACCTCACAGCTGTTGGTTGCGAAGCACGTCGAGCGCATGCTGCAGATCAGCCGGATAGTCGCTGGTGATCTCCAGCCGGCGGCCGTCGGCTGGATGCGCGAAGGCCAGCGAGCAGGCGTGCAGCCACTGACGTTCCAGTCCGAGCCGTTTCGCCAGGGTCGGGTCCGCGCCGTACGTGAGGTCCCCGCAGCATGGGTGGTGCAGCGCGGCGAAGTGCACCCGGATCTGATGAGTGCGTCCGGTCTCGAGTTCGATGTCGAGCAGGCTGGCCGCCTGGTGCGCCTCCAGCGTGTCGTAGTGCGTCACGCTGTGGCGGCCGTCCTCGACGACGGCGAACTTCCAGTCGTGGCCGCGGTGCCGGCCGATCGGTGCATCGATGGTTCCGCTCGACGGGTCAGGGTGCCCCTGCACCAGTGCGTGATAGCGCTTCTCGACGGTGCGCTGCTTGAAGGCCCGCTTCAGCACCGTGTACGCCCGCTCGGACAACGCGACCACCATCACCCCCGAGGTACCGACGTCGAGACGGTGCACGATGCCCTGCCGCTCGTGGATACCCGAGGTACTGATCCGGAAGCCGGCCGCGGCCAGTCCACCCAGCACGGTGGGCCCGTGCCAGCCCACCGTCGCATGCGCCGCGACCCCGGGCGGCTTGTCCACCGCGACGATGTCGTCGTCGGCGTACAGGATGTCCATGCCCTCGACATCGACCGGGGTGTTCTCCACCGGCGGCGGCGCGTCGGGCAGCCGCACCTCCAGCCAAGCCCCTGCCGGCAGCTTGTCCGATTTGGCCGCACGCACGCCGTCGACCTCGACGCCGCCCTCTTCGGCCAACGCCGCAACCGCGGTGCGCGACAGGCCGAGCAGCCTGGCCAGACCGGCATCGACGCGCATACCGGCCAGGCCTTCCGGCACCGGCATCGACCGTGTCGTCATTCCCGACCCGACTCGTCGTCCGGCTGACGCCTCCCGACCGGATCGTCGCCGCCGTCCGGCTGACGCCTCCCGACCGGATCGTCGCCGCCGTCCGGCTGACGCCTCCCGACCGGATCGTCGCCGCCGTCCGGCTGACGCCTCCCGACCGGATCGTCGCCGCCGTCCGGCTGACGCCTCCCGACGGAACCCTCGCCGCCGTCCGCCTGACGCCTCCCGACGGAATCGAAATCGAATCCGAACAGCGACAACACGACCAGCAGGATCGCGCCGCCCACCACCGACGGGTCGGCCACGTTGAACACCGGCCACCACCCGATCGACAGGAAGTCCACCACGTGGCCGCGCAGCGGGCCCGGCGACCGGAAGAAGCGGTCGACCAGGTTGCCCATGGCCCCGCCGAGAATCAGCCCCAGGCCGATCGCCCACCACGGTGACACCAGCCGGCGCCCCATCCAGATGATGCCGAACACGACACCGGTGGCCACCAACGTCAACACCCACGTGTAACCGGTCGCCATCGAGAACGCCGCACCGGAATTGCGCACCAACGTCCAGGTCACGGTGTCACCGATGATCGACACCGGCTGACCTGGCGTCAGCAGCTCGACGGCCAACACCTTCGTGACGATGTCCAGCACGAGTACGACTCCGGCGACGCCGAGCAGAAGGCGCAGCCGGCGCGGCGGCGAGGGATCCCGAGGCGCCGCGTCACCGGCCGCCGGGTCGGCCGGGCTGGAGGATTCGTCAGTCACGCCCCCCATCATCGCAAAGCACAGGTGGGGAAGAATCCCACCCATGGGTCGCCTCCTCGTCCTCGCCACCGGTGGCACGATCTCGACCAGCGCCGATGCTGGTGGGGTCAAGCGTCCCAGCCGGTCCGGCGCAGATCTGACCGAGGGGCTCGATGTCGAGGTCATCGACCTGATGGCGGTGGACAGCTCGCAGCTGCGCCCCGAGGACTGGGACGTGATGGCCGCAGCGGTACGGCGCGCCTCGGCGGACGCCGCCATTGACGGGATAGTGATCACCCACGGCACCGACACGATGGAAGAAACCGCGTTGTGGCTGCAACTGGTGCACCCGGGATCGCCACCGGTGGTGTTGACCGGCGCGCAGCACAGCGCCGACTCCCCCGACGCAGACGGGCCGGCGAATCTGCGCGATGCGCTGGCCGTGGCCGCCAGCCCGGCCGCACGCGACCTGGGCGTGACGGTCTGCTTCGCCGGCACGGTGTTCGCTGCGCTGGGGCTACAAAAGGTCGCCACCGCAGGCTTGCAGGGTTTCACCGGGCGGACGCTCGGCACGGTCGCCGACCACACCTTCATGGCCGATGGAGACCGGGCCGACCGTCCCAGCCTCGGCGCACTGTCGGCACGTTCGGCGCCGCGAGTCGACATCGTCGCCGTCTATCCGGGAGCCGACGGCGTGGCGCTGGGCGCGTGCGCTGCGGCCGGTGCCCGCGGAATCGTGCTCGAGGCGTTGGGGTCGGGCAACGCCGGCGCGGCCGTCATCGACGCGGTGGGCAGGCTCACCGCCGACGGTGTCACGGTCGCGGTGTCCACCCGCGTTCCCGCCGGCCGGGTGCATGCCGGGTACGGCCCGGGTCGTGATCTGCTCGACGCCGGAGCCGTCGTCGTGCCGACCCTGCGGCCGCCCCAGGCGCGGATACTGCTGATGGGCGCGCTGGCCGCCGGGGTCTCCGCAGAAGACGCCCTCACCCGCTGGGGGTGACAGGCCGGTGACCGGAGCCGGGCGACCGTTCCGTGCTCCCGTTACGGCGTGCTCTGGTAGCGCGACGTCTCCTCGACGAATTGTGGCCAGTCCAGGCTGTCGACGGGATTGGCCCGCGACAGTGCCGGATCGGTTGCGCTGAACGTCCGGGCGGTGCCCGGCCCGGTGCTGCGCGTCTCGAATCGCACCGTCGTCACCCCGTGGCCGGCCCCCTGGATCCAGCCATGCCCGTAGTCGGCGTGCACCACGTCGTCGCCGACCCGCCAGGCCGGAAGCTGCTCGCCCTCGGGCGCCACCGCCGACGACGCGGCGACGCTCGCCGTGTGCTCGGTTGCGGCCAGCTCCAGGTCCGGGAACAGCGACTCCTGCTGCACGTCCGACAGACCCGAGAAGCCAACCCCCACAAGGCGGATCGGCCCGATCTCGATCGGGTCGAGCAGTAGCCGTCGCGCCATGGCGGTCAGTGTCGCCACATCGGTGGTGGCGTAGGGCAGCGTGGCCGAGCGGGTGAGGATGCTCATGTCGGACTTGCGGAGTTTCACGGTCACGGTGCGGGCGCCCCGACCGTCCTTGAGGAGCCGGCGGTGAGCGTGCTCACCGATCGGCCCGACCGCATCACGGAGTTGGTCCAGCGTGGTCAGGTCCTGCGCAAACGTGGACTCCGCACTGATCTGTTTCGCCGGGGCGTTCTCGGCCACCGGACGCTCGTCGATGCCCCGGGCCAACCTGTGCAGCGCCGGGCCGACGGTGGGTCCGAGGATGTTGGCGACCTCGGTGTCGGACAGCGCCGCGAACCCGCCGATGGTCTCGATGCCGAGGCGATGCAGCTTCTCCTCGGCCACCGGTCCGATGCCCCACAGTTTGCGCACCGGCAGGCCGTGCAGCAGAGCCGCCTCCTCATCCCGCGCCACCACGGTGACTCCGTCCGGTTTCGCCAGGCCCGATGCGATCTTGGCGATCTGCTTGCCAGACCCGGCGCCCACCGAGGCCACCAGGCCGGTGACGGCCGCCACCTCGGCGCGAAGCCGCTGACAGAACTGCTCGACCTGCGCCGGCGAGGCGCCGGCCAGCGCACCGGGTTCGCCGAACGCCTCGTCGAACGACAGTTGCTCGAGCACGGGCACCGTGGCCCGAACCGTCTCGAACACCCGCCGACTGGCCAGACCGTAGACGACGCCGCGAGGCGGCAGCACCACCGCCGCGGCGCCGACCAGGCGCCGCGCCTGGTGCATGGGCATCGCCGACCGGGCGCCGAACACCCGGGCCTCGTAGCTGGCGCCGGCCACCACCCCACGTCCGCCCAGACCCCCGACCAGTACCGGACGACCCTTCAACGTGGGACGGGTGAGCTGCTCCACCGACGCGAAGAACGCGTCCATGTCCAGGTGCAGGACCCATCGCGCGCCCACAGGGCGAATCGTAGGCGCTACCGTTGCGGTCGTGTCCGACGTGCCTATCCGTGACGAGTCGATCCGGCTGGGCCAGTTCCTCAAACTGGCCAACCTCATCGACAGCGGCGCCGATGCCAAGGCGGTCATCGCCGACGGTCAGGTCAGCGTCAACGGTGACGTCGAGACCCGCCGCGGGCGTCAGCTCCGCGCCGGCGACGTCGTCGAGTTCGCCGGCCGGACCGCGCGGGTGGGCTGATCACCGCGAGCGTGCGCGTACGGTCGTTCGCACGCCGAAATCACAACCGTGGCTGCACGCTCGCGCCCCCCGGCCGCCGCTGCACGGCGGCGAACCTCACGCTTTCTGCAGCGCGACCCGCACCCCGTCGCCGATGTCGGCACCGTCGGCGGTCTCGCCGAATTCGAAGCGGGTGGCGAGGATCTCGTGGGCGATCAGATCCCGGTGGGTCTGGGCCCAGGCCAACTTGTCGGCCGGTACCGCCATCGTGACGCTGATCCGGTCGGACACATCGAGGCCAGTGGCCTTGCGCAACTCCTGCAGCTCGCGGATGCGGTCCTTGGCCCACCCCTCGGCTTCCAGCTCGGGGGTGACGTTTCCGTCGAGCACGACCAGCCCTGCTCCGTCGGGCAGTGCCGCGGTGAACTCCGGGTCCGCAGCGACCAGCCGGGAGCTGAACTCCTCGGGCAACAGCACCGCAGGACCCGCGGTCAGCGTTCCGTCGGCGTTGACCACGCCCTCGCCGGCCTTCACCGCCTTGATCGCCGCCTGGACGTCCTTGCCGAGGCGGGGACCCGCGACCCGCGCGTTGACCGTGAGCTCGAATCGTCCGTGTGCGGCGATGTCATCGGTGAGTTCGACGGCCTTGACGTTGAGCTCGTCGGAGATCAGGTCGGCGAACGCCGCGAGTCGGCCCGGATCGTCGACCGCCACAGTCAGTTTGAGCAGCGGCAAACGAACCCGCAGCTTCTTGGCCTTGCGCAGCGACGAACCGGTGGAGGCCACCTCGCGCACCAGGTCCATGTCGGCGACCAGCTGCGGATCGGCAGGCAGCACATCGGACTGCGGCCAGTCCGACAGGTGAACCGAACGCTCGCCGGTGACTCCCCGCCAGATGACCTCGGTGATCAGCGGCAACAACGGCGCGGCCAGCCTGCTCGTCACCTCCAGCACCGTGTGCAGGGTGTCGATGGCGTCGGCGTCTTCATCCCAGAACCGTGACCGCGACCGGCGCACGTACCAGTTCGTCAAGGCTTCGGTGAACTGGCGCAGCTGATCGCACGCCCGCGAGATGTCGCATTCGTCCAGCGCGACGGTCAGGTCGTCGCGCAGCACCGCGAGCTTCGCCAGGATGTAGCGGTCCAGCACGTGGGTCGAGTCGGTGCGCCACGCGCCCTTCTTCGGCGCGTAGAGCGCCAGGAACGTGTAGGCATTCCACAGGGGCAGCAGCACCTGCCGCACCCCTTCGCGGATGCCCTGCTCGGTGACGATCAAATTGCCGCCCCGCAGGATCGGTGAGGCCATCAGGAACCAGCGCATCGCGTCGGAACCGTCCCGGTCGAACACCTCGGTGACATCGGGGTAGTTGCGCAGGGACTTGCTCATCTTCTGGCCGTCGTTGCCCAGCACGATGCCGTGCGACACACAGGTCCGGAACGCCGGCTTGTCGAACAACGCGGTGGCCAAGATGTGCAAGGTGTAGAACCAGCCACGGGTCTGGCCGATGTACTCGACGATGAAGTCGCCGGGGAAATGGGCCTCCGCGCCGGCCGCGCCGTCGAACCACTCGCGATTCTCGAAGGGGTAGTGCACCTGCGCATACGGCATCGATCCCGAGTCGAACCACACGTCGAGCACGTCCTCGATCCGGCGCATCGTCGAGCGGCCGGTCGGGTCGTCCGGATTCGGCCGGGTCAACTCGTCGATGAACGGGCGGTGCAGGTTGTCCGGCCGCACCCCGAAGTCGCGCTCGAGTTCGTCGAGGCTGCCGTACACGTCGACCCTCGGATACGCCGGATCGTCGGACTTCCACACCGGAATCGGCGTGCCCCAGTAGCGGTTCCGAGAGATCGACCAGTCCCGGGCGCCGGCCAGCCACTTGCCGAACTGGCCGTCCTTGACGTGCTCCGGGTACCAGGTGATCTGCTGGTTCAGCTCCACCATGCGGTCGCGGATCTCGGTGACCTTGATGAACCACGACGACACCGCCCGGTAGATCAGCGGATTGCGGCAGCGCCAGCAGTGCGGGTAGGAGTGCTCGTAGGTGTCGTGGCGCAGCAGCACCGCGCCGTTGGCCTGCGCAGGTCCGGATCCGGCTTTGAGATCGCGGATGATCTGCGGATTCGCGTCGAACACGTGCTGCCCGGCGTAGTCGGGCACGCCTGCGTCGAACCGGCCCTTGGCGTCGACGGGCGTGACGGCTGCGATACCGGCGGCCTGCGCAGTGGCCATGTCGTCTTCGCCGTAGGCCGGGGCGAGGTGCACCAGACCGGTTCCGTCGTCGGTGCTGACGAAGTCGGCCGGCAGCACCTGAAATGCGTTGGCCGAGTCCATGAAGTACGGGAACGGCGGCACGTAGTGGACGCCGATCAGCTCGGCCCCGGAGAACGTGGCGAGCACCGTCGGCTCCTCGCCGAGCTCGCGGGCATAGGCGGCCACCCGGGCCTCGGCGAGCACGTAGCGGCGGCCGTCCTTCTCCACGACGACGTAGGTCACCTCGGGGTTGACCGCGACGCCCTGGTTGGAGGGCAGCGTCCACGGCGTCGTGGTCCACACCAGCAGATGCGCGCCGACCAGGTCTGCTGCTCCCCCGTCGATGCGGAACCCCACCGTCAGCGCCGGATCCTGGCGATTCTGGTAGACGTCGTCGTCCATCCGCAGTTCGTGGCTGGACAGCGGGGTTTCGTCGTTCCAGCAGTACGGCAGCACCCGGTTGCCCTCGTAGGCCAGACCTTTGTCCCACAGCTGTTTGAACGCCCAGATCACCGACTCCATGAAGCCGATGTCGAGGGTTTTGTAGTCGTTGTCGAAATCGACCCAGCGTGCCTGGCGGGTGACGTAGTTGCGCCATTCGCCGGTGTACTTCAACACCGACGCACGGCAGGCATCGTTGAACTTCTCGATGCCCATCTCTTCGATCTGGGCCTTGTCGGTGATGCCGAGCTGGCGCTGCACCTCGAGTTCGGCGGGCAGGCCGTGGGTGTCCCAGCCGAAGCGACGGTCCACCTTGTAGCCCCGCATGGTGCGGTAACGGGGAACGATGTCCTTGACGTAGCCGGTCAGGAGGTGACCGTAGTGGGGCAGGCCGTTGGCGAACGGTGGGCCGTCGTAGAACACGTACTCCGGGCAGTCGTCCCGACGGGCGATGCTCGCCCGGAACGTGTCGTCGCGTTCCCAGTAGTCCAGCACATCGGCTTCCAGCGCCGGGAAACTCGGCGCCCCGGCGGCGGGCTTCGGATATGCGGTCACGTGCGTCGTCTCCTGTGCCTCGGCGTTGTGGACGACGATGTCGTCGTCAAGGCACGGGGACGAACGTCGCGCCGGTGCGCGAGCGCCGCGGTACCACCCCGCTTGCGCGCACTGTCGCGCGCCGCTCCACTGAAGGCGATGACGGGCCCACCCGTTCGGCTCTACTGGGCCGTGGCCGGTAGCACCGGACACGGCTGTTCTTCCGAAGGCTCCCCGGTGATGGCCGGATCGACGCCGATGGCGCTCAGTTTAGCGGGCCGGCCCGCTCAACTCACATCACAGCGGCGCAGCGGCGTCCGAGGTGATCTCGATCAGCGCCAACGGAAATTGCTCGGCCATCTCCTCGACCGAGTACCGGTCGAGACGGCTCGGGTCGTAGCACCACTGGATGTGCAGGTCGTCAGACTGGCGTGCGACGCGCAGCTCCAACGCCCGCGGACTCTGGCCGGTCGCGCCGGCGCCGGTGACGTCGAGCAGGATCTCGGCGCGCGCGTCGGGATGGCTGGACGCCGCGATCAGGCTGTTGTGCGCACCCTGCAACATCTCGGTCGGCCCCATCGGCGCACCGGCCGCGCACAGCAGCGACACCCGCCGGCACAGTCCGGGTTGACCCGCCGCGACGTCGACGACGACAGCCCCGTCGCCGCGGGTCCGTCCGAAGGTCCGGCCGAGGGCGGCCAGCAGGATTTCCTCGACCGTCACGCCGAGCCATTCCGCCGACGAGTCGAGCTCTGCGGACAGTTCGCTCGACGGTGGGGTGACCACATTCTCGAATTGCCGAGCTTCGCCGTCTGCCGCGGCGTGATCGACAACAACCAGCGATTCCGGTGCGGAGGCGACGAGAGTGTTTCTGACCTCGTCAGCCATGTACGGAGCGACCATGCAGCCAACCGTACAGCGAATGTCCCAGATATGGGAGAGTGGTCCCAGAACTGTGACGGCCGTGTCAATTAAGATTGTGTTATCCGTTTGCCGGGTGACTCTCCCCATTTGCCGGAACGCAGTTTATGGTGGTCAGATGCCACGGACAGACGAGAACGGTAGACAGCTCAAGGCGCTGCTCGACTACCTCCTCGACGGAGAGATCGACGCGAAAGACCTCTTCGACGCCTTGGGCATCTCCAGCAGCACGTATTACCGGCGCATCAAAGAGGCCGACTACCCCAGCGCCGAAGAGCTGCGCCTGGTCGCCGATCGCTTCCAGCTCAACTACCCCGATCTGCAGATCCAGTTCGGCTTGATGAGCAGGCAAGAGGTATGGCAGTACATCGAGTCGACGGCCGCCGTGGACGGTCCCGGCCGCGGCATCGACACGGCGGTTCGCGCGCGCACCACCACCGACACACGGCGTCGTCCCAAGCTCTCCGAGCTGACACCGCGGTTCGACGCTCCCCCCCTGTAGGCGTCTGACCGCATACACTGTTTGCTGATCAGGCTCAGCTCGAAGGCGACACCCCATGGCTCTGGCAACTCTCATCGCGATCACGTTGATGTGCATCGCGTGGAGCCTGTGGATTCGTCGCGTCACCTGGTCCTGCCGGTGGGAGGTCGCGGCCACCCTGAACATCGCCCTGCAGGGGCTGGCGGTGTTGCTGATGTCGCCGCTGGCGTCGCAGACGCTCGGGCATTGGCTCTACTCGCTGACCGGTAAATGGAACCTCGAGGACTACCTGGGCCACGACGCCTACATCGTCGCCGCGTCGGCGGTGGTGTACAACACGCTCGGCCGGCTGGAGCAGGACAACGCCATGCACCAGCGCTTCCGGCAGTTCGTCGAACGACCCGCCACACTGTGCATCCCGGTGCTGCTGGCGCTGTTCTGGATGGGCAACGGTGCTGCGATCTACCGGCCCGATTTCTTCGACGTGCCGACGGACTTCTGGCTCAACATGTACTGGCTGCTGCTGTGCGGCATGCTGATCTACCTGCTGGGATACGGGGCCCGCGCGCTGCTCATCCTGCGCACCGACCCGCGGTCGCGCCACATCGCCAACGTCTATCTGTTCGCCTCGGCGATGGGCATCATGGCGTGCGTGGTCCGCATCATCACCGCGTTGGTGCCGACGCTTCAGACCGTGCAGGGCAGCACGCTGGTGTGGTTCTTCGCCTGCGCCTGCGGCGCCGCGTTCGCGCTGACGTCGGCGCACTCCTGGCGGATCAAGACGAAGTGGTTCACGCGGGCCAACAGCTGAGGACCGGCGAATCAGGCTACCGCCGCGGGCGGCGAATAGAACACCAGCCGCGGGCGGCGAATCAGGCCCTGGTCGAATCACACGGCCGTCGCCGTGGCCGGGGCGTAGGGCGCCCCGAACTCGCGCACGGCGCGGTACCCGTTCCGGCGGGCCGCGGCGGCTCCGCGCCGGATCAGTGCCGCGGTGGCCACGAAGCCAGCCTGGTCGGAGGCGACCAGCGGGGTCAGCAACCGATTGTGGACGTAGCCGAACCCCAGACCGGTTGCCGGGTCGGCCCAACCCAGTGAACCTCCGAGCCCGACGTGCCCGAACCCGGGCAGCACGCCGGGGAAGGGCAGCCCGTGGTAGCCGAGGTGGAACGACAGCGGCATCACCATGCTGTGGTCGGGACGCAGGCTGGGCCGCCCCACGAGCGCGGCGGTGGTCTCCGGGGACAGGAACTGGACACCGTCGATCTGGCCGCCGTTGGCGATGGCGCCGTACATGCGGGCCAGCGCCCGCGCGGTGGCCACCCCGTTGGCGGCCGGGATCTCACTGTCCAGCAACGGCGTTTCGCCCTGAACCATGGCTTTGACGCCCGGGAAGTAGATCGCGCCGAACGCGGCGGAGAACGGCAGCGCAGCCACGTGCGGCGCCACCATGTTGAACAGCGGGTTCTGCAGCGCGCTCTGCGGGCCGATGATCTGTGCGGCGTGGGTGGCTGCTCCCGCCGGGGGCCGGCCCAGGTGCAGACCGTCGGTGCCCAGCGGCTCGGCCACCTCGGTGCGCATGAGTTCCCGCATACCGGTTCCGGTCACGGCCCGAGCCAGCCCGGACAGCAGCCAGCCGAAGGTGAGCGCGTGGTAGGCGGGCTTGCCGTGCAACCAACTCATCGGGGCCGCGGCGAGGCGCTCCTCCATGCGCAGATGGTCGAGCAGGTCGGCCTTTCGCACGCCGTTCAACTGGGACAGCCCGGATCGGTGCCGCAGAACGTCGCGGACGGTGATGGTCGACTTGCCGTTGGCGCCGAACGCCCGCCAGTACTCGGCCACCGGGGCGTCGTAGTCGATCAGCCCGCGGTCGACCAGGCGGTGGATGACGGTCGCCGCTACCCCTTTGGTGGCCGAGAAGACCATGGTCCCGGTGTCGGCCGTCCAGTGCTGAGAACCGCGGCGGTCACGGAAGCCGGTCCAGACGTCGACGACCGGCTCGCCGTCGAGGTACACCGACAAAGCTCCGCCGCCGAGCCGTCGCCAGGGAAACATCTGCGCGAACGTGCGCACCGCCAGCATGAAGTTCTCGTCGGCGGCGCCCTGCACCCCTCGGGGCAGCGGTGCGCCGTCGATGCTCTGTGAGGGCGCCACGTTGCGCTCCCCGAAGTTGACGGACGTCACAATGATTTGAATTTACCCCGCCGGGCGGCAAAGTAGACAGGTGTTACCCATTTGTTAACCGTCGGCTTTGGCCGGCCAGTCCACCGCCTCGAGGATCTGCTGCGCAGCAAGCGCCGGGGTCAGTTCACCGTCGCGCACCTTCTGCTCCACGTCGTCGCGAATCGCGCGCACCCCGGCACTCGACAACACCCGGTCGAGCACCGTGTCGCGGACCATCGACCATGTCCACTGCACCTGCTGGGTGCGTCGACGCGCCTCGAACTCCCCTGCCTCGGTGAGCACTTCGCGGTGTTTGAGAACGGTGTCCCACAGTTCGGTCAGCCCGGTTCCCTGCAGCGCGCTCATCGTCAACACCGGTGGCCGCCAGAGCGTTTCACGCGGATAGATGAGCCGGATCGCACCGGCGAGCTCGCGAGCGGCCGACTTCGCCTCCACCGCATGCTCACCGTCGGCTTTGTTGACCACGACGATGTCGGCGAGTTCGAGCACACCCTTCTTGATGCCCTGCAGTTGGTCTCCGGTGCGCGCCAAGGTCAGGAAGACGAAGGTGTCGACCATGTTGGCAACCGTCACCTCGGACTGCCCGACCCCGACCGTCTCGACCAGGATGACGTCGTATCCGGCAGCCTCCAGCAACACGATGGTCTCGCGTGTCGCCTTGGCCACCCCGCCGAGCGTGCCCGAGGTGGGCGACGGCCGGATGTAGGCGTCGGGGTGCACGGCGAGCTTGGCCATGCGGGTCTTGTCTCCCAGGATGGAACCACCGGTGCGGGTGGACGACGGGTCGACCGCCAGGACGGCGACCCGGTGACCCTGTTCGATCAGGTAGATGCCGAGCGCTTCGATCGACGTCGACTTACCGACTCCCGGCACGCCGGTGATGCCGACGTGCAACGCGCGGCCGGCCTCGGGCATGAGCTCGAGCAGCAGTTCCTGCGCGGTCTGGCGGTGGTCGGCGCGGGTTGATTCGACCAGCGTGATGGCCCGAGCCAGCGCGGAGCGGTCACCGTCGCGGATCGCCGCGGCGAGCTCGCTGACCGATGGGCTCATCGCGCTACTGGAGGGTGTAGCCGAGGCGGTGCGCGAGCTTGTCGAGCAGGCCGATCGCGGCGTCTGCGATGACGGTACCGGGCGGGAAGATGGCGGTGGCCCCCGCCGCATAGAGCTCCTCGAAATCGCCCGGCGGGATGACGCCGCCGACGACGATCATGATGTCGGGGCGGCCGACCTCGGCGAGGGCGTCCCGCAACGCCGGCACCAACGTCAGGTGGCCGGCGGCCAGCGACGAGACACCGACGACATGCACGTCGTTGTCCGCGGCCTGCCGCGCGACCTCGTCAGGCGTGGAGAACAGCGAGCCGACGTCGACGTCGAAACCGATGTCGGCGAACGCCGTGGCGATGACCTTCTGACCGCGGTCGTGCCCGTCCTGCCCCATCTTGGCGACCAGGATGCGGGGCCGCCGGCCGTCGGCCTCGGCGAACTTCTCCACCATCTCGGTGGCGCTGCTGACGTTGCTGGCCATCCCCACCTCGTCTCGGTACACCCCGGCGATGGTCCGGATCTCGGCCTGGTGCCGGCCGTACACCTTCTCCAGGGCGTCGGAGATCTCGCCGACCGTGGCCTGGGCTCGGGCCGCGTTGATCGCCAGCGCCAGCAGATTGTTCCCCAGACCGTCTTCCCCGGCGGCGCCGGTCGCGGCCGCCGCCCGGGTCAACTCGGCCAGTGCGGCCTCGGTCGCGTCGTTGTCACGTTCGGCTCGCAGCCGCTCGAGCTTGGCGATCTGCTCGGCACGCACCCGACTGTTCTCGACCTTGAGGACCTCGATCTCGTGGTCCTCGTCGACCTGGTAGCGATTGACCCCGATGACGGTCTGCTGCCCGGAGTCGATGCGGGCCTGGGTGCGCGCGGCGGCCTCCTCGATGCGCATCTTGGGAATGCCCTCGTTGATCGCCTGAGCCATGCCACCGTGCTCGGCGATCTCGGCGATGTGCGCACGGGCCTTCTCGGCGAGCTGGTGGGTCAGCCACTCCACGTAGTACGAACCGCCCCACGGATCGATGGGCCGGGTGGTGCCCGACTCCTGCTGCAGCAGCAGCTGGGTGTTGCGTGCGATGCGCGCCGAGAAGTCCGTCGGCAGCGCCAACGCCTCGTCGAGGGCGTTGGTGTGCAGCGACTGGGTGTGCCCCTGGGTCGCCGCCATCGCCTCGATGCAGGTGCGAGCGACGTTGTTGAAGGCGTCCTGCGCGGTCAGCGACCAGCCCGAGGTCTGCGAATGGGTCCGCAGCGACCGCGATTTCGGGTTCTTGGGATCGAACTGCCCGACCAGCTCGCTCCACAGTAGCCGCCCGGCGCGGAGCTTGGCGACTTCCATGAAGAAGTTCATGCCGATGCCCCAGAAGAAGGACAGCCGCGGGGCGAACTTGTCGATGTCCAGTCCGGCGTCCAAACCCGCCTTGATGTATTCGACGCCGTCGGCCAACGTGTATCCCAGTTCCAGGTCGGCCGTGGCCCCGGCTTCCTGAATGTGGTAGCCCGAGATCGAGATGCTGTTGAACTTGGGCATTTTCACGCTGGTGTAGCCGAAGATGTCGGAGATGATCCGCATCGACGGCTTCGGCGGATAGATGTAGGTGTTGCGGACCATGAACTCTTTGAGGATGTCGTTCTGGATGGTCCCGGCCAGTTTCTCCGGCGGTACGCCCTGTTCCTCGGCGGCCACCACGTACAGCGCGAGGATCGGCAGCACCGCGCCGTTCATCGTCATCGACACACTCACCGCGGACAGGTCGATGCCGTCGAACAGCTGACGCATGTCCAGGATCGAGTCGATGGCCACCCCGGCCATCCCGACGTCACCGGCGACGCGCGGGTGATCGGAGTCGTAGCCGCGGTGGGTGGCCAGGTCGAAGGCCACCGACAGACCCTTCTGTCCTGCCGCCAGGTTGCGACGGTAGAACGCGTTGGACTCCGCCGCGGTGGAAAAACCCGCGTATTGGCGGATGGTCCACGGCTGGTTGACGTACATGGTCGGGTAGGGACCGCGCACGAACGGCGGCTCCCCGGGCAGGCTGGCCAGCGGGAAGCCGGCATCGACGACCTCGTCGCGGTCGGCGGCGATGTAGACGGGTTTGACGTCGATGCCCTCCGGAGTGGCCCAGTCGAGCTGCTCGGCGGTGTAGCCGTGGGCTGCTGCCGCGGCCTGAACGTGTTCGCCCACCTGCTCGTGGGTCGGCGACGCCACGGCATCCCCGGCGTGCAGCGGGACGTCGGCGAAGCTCTGGATCTTGGGTTGTGTCGCAGTCACCTCAGGCCCCCATTCGGGTCAGCAGATCCGACAGGGTGCTGACAGCGTCGATCTTCATGGTCAGGTATCCGTCGGGCTTCGAGTCCACCGCCGCGACAGCCTTCTCCGGTCCGGCCAGCAGAACGTGGCGCATCCCGGCCGCCCTCGCCGCGTCGACGACAGCGCCGACCTCCTCGGAGTAGCGGGCGTCGGTGCCGCAGATGACGGCGACCTCGGTGGACGCGGCATCGGCGACCGCGGCACCGACGTCGGCGGCGCTGAGCGGACCGGGGTTGACTGCTTCGATCCCGCCTGAGGCCAACAGATTCACGGCGAAGGTGGCCCGGATGTTGTGCTCGGCCAGCGGGCCCAGCGGCAACAGCAGAGCTGTCGGCCGCGCCCCGGTGGTCTGCAGGTGTGCATCCGAGCGATCCCGCAAGGCTTCGAAGTCGGCGGCGTAGCGCCGGACGTGTGGCAGCGGATCGCCCTGCGGCAGAGGCATTTCCGCGAGATCCGGGTATTCGTTGACCCCGGTCAGCGCTGTCCGGCGGTGCGCGATGTCGCCGGCGCGGCGTTCGGCGACCTCGGCGATCGCTGCCTCGATGTGCTCGCGGGCCGCCTCGAAGCCACCCTTCGCCTCGATTTCCTGGAAGTGCGACCACGCCTGTTCGGCGAGCCGGCGGGTGAGGTCCTCGACGAACCACGATCCGCCGGCCGGGTCGAGAACGCGGCCGATGTGGGATTCCTCGAGCAACAACAGCTGGGTGTTGCGGGCGATGCGCCGCGCGAAACTGCGTGCGGTGCCGGGAAAACCGCCGTCGATCGCCACGTCGAAGGGATGCACCTGCACGGTGTCGGCGCCGCCTACGGCTGCCGCGAAGGCCGCGACCGTCGTGCGCAACATGTTCACCCACGGGTCCCGCTGCGACATCATCGGCAGCGATGTGGTGACGTGAACGGTCGCCGCGCCGGCGTCACGCTCCCCCACCACCTCAGCCACGCGGGCCCAGATCTGGCGCGCGGCACGCAGTTTTGCGATCGAGGTGAACTGGTCGTCATCCACGGCGAACCGGAACGCGACTTGTCCCAGCGCGGCCGGGACCGACAGACCGCGCTCGACCAGGTGGCGCACGCACGACACACCTGCGGCGATCGCGGCGCCGAGTTCCCAGGCGGCGTTGGCGCCCAGGTTGTGGAACACCGGTCCGTCCACGGTGATCGTTCGCACGTGGCCGTCGTAGGCGCTGGCCTTGGTCGCCGCCGCGGCGACGTCCTCGAGGTCGGGCGCGGCCCGGCCGGCCAGTGGCGCGACGAGCGGATCGGCGCCCAGATCGATCGAAAGCCTGGACCGCTGTTCGTCATCGAGTCCGGTCACCAGTGCCAGCACGGCGTCGGCGGCGGAGCGGAACGCGTCACCGAGCGGCTCGACCACGATGGGGACGAGGTCGAGGTACACGCCGTCGAGGAGACGCTCGAGATCGGCGGGGGCCACCGCGTCGCCGGCGTCGCCGCTGCCGACGCGCAACACCAGCGCACTGATGCCCTCGGTCAGCCCGAGCAGGATCGACCCGTTGGCCTCGGCGACACCGGCGTTGGCTGCCGGGTAGACGTCGGCGACCTTCCACCCGGCCTTCACGTCGCGCAGCGCGTCGCCGCCCCGCACGTAGGGCCAGTGCCCGGGGAGAGCTGGTTCAGCCAGTTCGTCGGCGTCGGTGTACAGAGGCCGGACCGGGAAACCGTCGTAGGTGTCCGAATCGAGCAGACGCTCCGGCTGGGCGCCCAGATCGGCGGGGTCCCGCTTCGTGGACTTCGCCAGAACGCCCGCAACCGCGGAGCGCCATCGGTCCAGATCGGAGTCTGCTACCCCGGCAGAGCCGGCGCTGGGTGTCTGCACAGCCATCAGGCTAAATGATGGGCGTCACATCAGCGCACGCCGGTGTGCAGACTCCACACCGCGCCATTTGAGCCGGTGAGCGCGCACACCCGTACTCTTGGAAGGCGTGAAATCCGTCGTCAGAACGCTGCGCACCGCCCGCGCCGCGTTTCTCGGCACCCTGGCGACCATCCCCCGCGGCAGGCTCGTGGCGGTCCTGTGCGCGATTGTGATTCTCGTCGCAGTTGCGCTGTTGGTGCCGATCCCGTCCGCCGTTCAGCTGCGCGACTGGGCGACCTCGGTCGGTGCGTGGTTTCCGTTGGCGTTCTTCGCCGCACACGTGGTGGTGACGGTGTTCCCGTTCCCGCGCACCGCCTTCACGCTGGCCGCGGGCCTGCTGTTCGGTCCGGTGCTGGGGATCCCGATCGCCGTGGCAGCCAGCACGCTGTCCGCACTGATCGCGCTGTTCCTGGTGCGCTCCGCCGGTTGGCAGGTCAGCAGCCTGGTCCGGCATCCCAGGATCGACGCCGTCGACGCGCGGCTGCGGGAACGTGGTTGGCCGGTGGTGCTGGCGACCAGGCTGATCCCGGCGGTGCCGTTCTCCGTGCTGAACTACGCCGCGGGCGCGTCGTCGGTCCGGGTCCTGCCCTACACCCTGGCAACCCTGTTCGGGGTGCTCCCCGGCACCGCGGCGGTCGTGATTCTCGGCGACGCTCTCACCGGGCGGGTGAGCCCGCTGCTGCTCGCGGTCTCGCTGTGCACCGCGGGTGTCGGCGTGGCCGGCTTGGCCTACGAGATACGCCGGCACCGCCGCGCCGAGGACGCGGTCAGCGTGTCCTGAGGTCAGGGCCCTCCACGGTCATCGTGCCGAAGAGTGCCAGGAATGCCGACGCCGCGATCAGGTTCGGGCTGAAGTCGCGAACTCGCAGGTGGGATCCGACTGCCAGCACGAAGTACACCGTCAGCATGAACGTCGTCAGGCGGGCCAGGGCGGGGAACCGCAACACCGACAGCAGGCCCACCGCGCTCGCGGCCTTGACGACCGGGATGAGCGGGCGCAGTTCCTCCGGGAGGCCGACATCGTCGAACGCCTTCTTCACCGGCGCCACGGGTCCGACGCATGCCGCTGCATCGGCCGCCTGGAGCACCGCCAACGCGAGATAGGCCCGTCGGGAGGTCAGCGCGCTCACTGGTGCTCCCCCGGCGGGGTCGAGCCCAGTTGCGGGTTCCGTGGCGCCGACGAGAGCAGCCCCGGCCCGTCGACCGGCGACCGGGCCTCCGCCTCAGCCTTGGCCACCGCCTGCGCGATCACCGGATCGGTCTCGGTGGAAAACCAGTCGGCGACGGCCTCGCTGTCGTCCTCCGGCCGGGCCAGATCGTCCTCGACCGGCGGCGGTGTCCAGCGGAACACCCCGTCCTCGCCGGGCGCGCCCAGCATCTTGGTGAAGCCCTGCAGCGCGGTACCGAAGTCGCTGGGCACCACCCACACCTTGTTGGCGTCGCCTTCGGCCATCTTCGGAAGCGTCTGCAGGTACTGGTAAGCCAGCAGCTCCGGGGTGGGTCGGCCGGCCTTGATCGCGGCGAACGTCTTCTCGATCGCCTTGGCCTGGCCTTGAGCTTGCAGGTAGGCCGCGGCGCGTTCGCCTTGGGCCCGCAGCATGCGGGACTGGCGGTCGGCCTCGGCGGCCAGGATCGCGGCCTGCTTGGCGCCCTCGGCGGACAGGATGGCGGCCTGCTTCTCACCCTCGGCCTGCTTGATCGCCGACTCGCGATGGCCCTCCGCGGTCAGGATCATCGCGCGCTTCTCCCGGTCGGCGCGCATCTGCTTTTCCATCGAATCCTGGATGGAGGGTGGCGGATCGATGCTGCGCAGTTCGACCCGCGCCACCCGCAGCCCCCATCGGTTGGTGGCCTCGTCGAGCACCCCGCGCAACGCGGTGTTGATCTGGTCGCGTGACGTCAGTGTCTGCTCCAGCGTCATCCCGCCGACCAGGTTGCGCAGCGTGGTGGTGGTCAGCTGCTCCACCCCGACGATGTAGTTGCTGATCTGGTACACCGCGGCCTGTGGGTTGGTCACCTGGAAGTAGACGACGGTGTCGATCTGCACCGTGAGGTTGTCTTCGGTGATGACCGGCTGCGGCGGGAAGGACACCACCCGCTCACGCAGATCGACCCGGGCCCGGATCTTGTCGACGAACGGCAACAGCAACGTCAGCTGGCCGGACACGGTCTTGCTGTAACGGCCGAGTCGCTCGATCACGGCCGCCTCGGCCTGTGGGATCAGGGCCACCGACTTGGCGACCACGATCACGGCGAACACGACCAGCACAGCCAGCAGGACCAATCCTGCGATGGTGCCGTCCATGATGGGGCTCCTTCCCTCGCCGAACTTCTCAGGCGATCTTCGACACCACCGCGGTGGCACCGTCGATCTTCACGACCAGGACCTGGTCGCCGGGTTCGTACACATCGTTGTCGTTGAGCGGACGCGCGGTCCAGACCTCACCCTCGAGTTTCACCTGGCCTTCATGGCGCGCGACGCGGCCGAGCACCAACGCGTTCTTGCCTTCCAGGGCGCGGGCCGGCTCGGGCAGTCCCTGACCGGACTGCATCCGTCGCCTCAACGCCGGCCGGACACCGACCAGCAGCAGCACCGACACCAGCAGGAACACCAGTCCGTCGGCCCAGATCGGCCAGTCCAGCACCCACGCCGACCCGGCGGCCGCCAGCGCACCGCCGCTGAGCATGAGCAGGAACAGATCGCCGGTCAGCGCCTCGGCGCCGGCCAACGCCAGGGCCGCGATCAGCCAGATCAGCGCAACAGGCATATGGCCAGCCTATCGCGCGACCGACCGGGCCAGCATCGAACAACTACACTGCAGCCATCATGTGGTGTCCCAGTGTTTCGCTTTCGGTGTGGGCCAATTCGTGGCTGGCCGGCGCCGCCGCGCCTGACGACGTCCTGGACGCGTTATCTCTGTGGACGCCAAGGCATTCGGTCACGGCCTACGACTCCGCAGCCGCGGAGCGCACGGGCCTGTCGTGGCCCGACCTCGACGATCCGGGTGCGGTGTCGCTGCTGCAGACCATGCGTACCGCGGCCCGGGCCGCGGGCACGCAGCCGGCGATCACGCTGGCGCTGCCCGTGCCCGGCGACGTCCGGGGCCTGCCGCCCGGCACCCAGTTCGGGCGGGACGCCATCGCCGCCGGTGAGGCGGTTCTCGTCGGTCCGCCGGAAGCGCTCGTCGGCCTCGTCCCCGACTTCGAGTACCCCGATGGCTTCCCCGAGACCGACCTGGGTACCGACATGTTCGACCCCGACATCTTCGACCCCGAACCCAGTGGCCTGTCGTGGACGGTGTACTCGCTGCCCGGCCCCGTCATCGTCGGGTACTTCGATCTCGGCGAGGCGGAGTACGCCCTGCGCGACGCGGTGCGCTCGG
This sequence comes from Mycobacterium sp. G7A2, assembly GCF_041902445.1. NCBI lineage: Bacteria > Bacillati > Actinomycetota > Actinomycetes > Mycobacteriales > Mycobacteriaceae > Mycobacterium > Mycobacterium sp. G7A2. The sequence continues at coordinate 3,383,301 of NZ_CP169251.1, forward strand.
CGGCCGACGCGCTCGGCGCGTTGCGGGCCGGCGCGTCCGGCGGTGACATCGGCGACCCCCGCCGACTCGTCGAACAGGTCCTCGATTCCACTCTCGCCCATCGCGTGCCCGACCACGCGCCGGCGCGCGCGGTGCGTGTGTTGGAGAACGCCGCGCACGTCGACGCGATCATCACCGTCAGCTCCGGGTTGATCCCGAGCGGTCTGCAGAGTTCCTCGGATGTCCAGGTCGCCAGCGACGCATTGCGTCCGCTGACCGCGGTGGTCCGCTCGGCACGGCTGGCCGCCGTCGAGGCGATCCTGCATTCCGCCTGGCGTCGTTGACGATTCGGCGCTCGTCAGGCCTCACAGTCCGGGGTGCACACCGCACCGTTGACGCTGCAGCCGTAGCCGGGCGCCGGCTGCGGCCCGGTGACCCGGGCGGCCGGGGCATCCATCCGCATCTCGTCGAGCAGGTCGACCGCCAGCCGGGCGAACCGGGTCTGGGCGTTGGGCGTGGAGGCCCGCGCGAGCGCGATTCCCGCCTGCGCGGCCTGCTCGGCCAGTTCGTTGTCCAGGTCCCACACCACCTCGATGTGGTCGGCGACGAACCCGACCGGACACACGATCACCGCTGGGGTGCCCGCCCGCTGTAACGCCTCCAGATGGTCACCGACGTCCGGTTCGAGCCACGGCACCTGCGGCGGGCCGGAGCGGGACTGCCAGACGTGGTCGTAGTCGAGGTAGCCCGCGGCCGCAGCCACCAGTCGGCAGGCGTAACCGACCTGACGTTCGTAGAGGTCGGGGCCGCACCGGTTGGCCGCGCGCAGCGGGATCGAGTGCGCGGTGAAGACCAGGCGCGCTTTGTCACGCAGTTCGGCGGGCAGTGTGGCGGCGGCGTCGCGGATCGCGTCGGCGAACATCTCGACAAACAGCGGGTGGTCGAAGTACTGGCGCAGCTTCACCAACTCCGGTGCACCCACCCCAGCGGCCGCGCGGCCGCGTGCGATGTCCTCCTGATACTGCGTGCAGCCCGAATATCCGCCCCACGCCGAGGTGGTGAAGACCGCTGCGCGTTCGATCCCGTTGTCGCGCATCTGCGTGACGGTGTCTTCGACGTAGGGCTCCCAGTTGCGGTTGCCGAAGTAGACCGGAATCCGGCGCCCGCGGCGGGCCAGCTCGGCCTCGATCTCGGCGATGAGCGCACGGTTGATCCCGTTGATCGGCGAGACCCCGCCGAAATGCAGGTAGTGCTCGGCCACCGACTCCAGCCGCTCCCGCGGGATGCCGCGTCCGCGAGTGACGTTCTCCAGGAACGGCATGACCTGCTCGGGCCCCTCGGGGCCACCGAAGGACAGCAGCAGTAGCGCGTCGAACTCCACGGTCACAACAACTGGGTGCTGGCCCCGCCGTCGGCGTAGACCACGGTGCCCGTGGTCGCCGGCAGCCAGTCCGACATCAGCGCACACACCGTCTTGGCCACCGGTGTGGGATCCTTCATGTTCCAGCCCAGCGGCGCACGCTGGTCCCAGCCCTCTTCGAGCAGCTGCATCTGCGCTCCGGCCTCCTCACCGAGCGCGCCACCGACGATGGCGCTCATCGCCAGAGTCCGGATCGGTCCGGCGGCAACGAGATTGGAGCGGACGCCGACCTTGCCGGCCTCGCGCGCGACGAAGCGGTTCACCGATTCCAGCGCGCTCTTGGCCACCGTCATCCAGTTGTAGGCCGGCATCGCGCGGGTAGGGTCGAAGTCCATGCCGACGATGCCGCCGCCGGGATTCATGATCGGCAGCACCGCTTTGGCCAGCGAGGCGTAGGAGTAGGCCGAGATGTGGATGCCTTTGGCGACGTCCTCGTACGGCGCGTCGAAGAACGGGTTGATGCCCATGCCGGTCTGCGGCATGAAACCGATCGAATGCACGACACCGTCGAGCTTGTTGCCCTCACCGATCTCCGCGGCGATCCGGTCAGCCAGCGTGTCGAGGTGTTCGGTGTTCTGCACGTCGAGCTCCAGCAGCGGCGCCGGATTCGGCAGCCGGTCGCAGATCCGCCGGATCAGCTTCATCCGGTCGAACCCGGTCAGCACCAGTTCGGCGCCGGCCTCCTGGGCCACCTTGGCGATGTAGAACGCGATCGACGAATCGGTGATGATGCCGGTGACGAGGATCCGCTTGCCCTCGAGAATGCCAGTCATGTGAACGTCCTTATCTGTGTCAGGGCCGCTGAGGCCTCGCTAGTGGCCCATACCCATGCCGCCGTCGACCGGGATCACCGCGCCGGCAATGTAGTTGGCGTCTTCTGAGGCCAGGAAGCTGACGACGCCCGCCACCTCGGCAGCGGTGCCGACCCGCTTGGCCGGGATGAAATCCAGCGCTCCCTGCTGGATGCGCTCGTCGAGCGCACGGGTCATCTCGGTGTCGATGTAGCCGGGGGCCACCACGTTGGCGGTGACGTTGGCCTTGGACAGCTCCCGGGAGATCGAGCGCGCCATCCCGATCAGTCCGGCCTTGGAGGCCGCGTAGTTGGCCTGGTTGCCGATGCCCCACATGCCCGAGACCGAACCGACGTAGATGATGCGGCCGAAGCGCTTGCGCTGCATGGTGCGCGACGCGCGCTGGGTCACCCGGAACGCCCCGGTGAGGTTCGCGTCGATGACCTTCTGGAAGCGTTCCTCGGTCATCCGCATCAGGAAGGCATCCGCGGAGACACCCGCGTTGGAAACCAGGACCTCGACCGGGCCCTGGTGCTCCTCGACCTCGGTGAACGCCCGGTCGACGGCCTCGCTGTCGGTGACGTCACACTGCACACCGAACAATCCGTCCGGGGCACCGGAGCCGCGGTGGGTGACCGCGACCTTGTGGCCGTCTGCGGCCAGTCGCTGCGCGATGGCCAGGCCGATCCCCCGGTTGCCGCCGGTGACCAGCACAGACCGCGCGACGAAAGCCGGCCGGCCGGTGTCGGTGGGTTCGGCGACGGCGTTCGCCGTCTCCGTCTGAGCGGCTCCGGAGGTGTCGGTCATGCCGCCAACTTAGTGCGTGGACTGCACGGATCCGAAATCAAGGTCGGCGCGCTCGGCTACTAGTTGGGCAACCGACGGTTGATCAGCAGCGCGCCCAGTGCGGCACCGGCCAGTACGAGTGCACCCAGCCGTAGCCAGCCCACGCTCGCATCACCTTTGATGGTTTCGTAGCCGATCTGCTCTTGAAGGTTGCTGAACACCTGTTTGAGCTGCTCGAGGCTGGATGCGGTGAACGCCTCGCCACCGGAGAGCTCGGCGATCTTGGCGAGCATCTCGTCGTCGACGGGCACCGGTTGGCGCTGCTCGTTGATCTCGACGTAGCCGTACGGCGTGCCGAACGACACCGTCGAGATCGGGACGCCCTGATCCTTGGCGGTGCGCGCCGCGGTGTAGGCCCCTTTGGGGTTGTCCGGGTTCGACGGGACGGTTTCCTTGCCGTCGGACATCAGCACGATGCGCGCCGGCGGCGGTTCGTCTCCGCCGCCGATGACGGCTCCCACCGTCGCGATCGCCTGCAGCGCGGTGAACACTCCCTCACCGGTCGCCGTGCGGTCGGCCAGCTGCAACTTGTCGATGGCGTTCTTGGTGGCCTCGCGGTTGGTGGTCGGCGAGACGAGCACCGTGGCGGTGCCGGCGTAGGAGATCAAGCCCAGGTTGATACCGGGGGTCAACTGATCGGCGAACTGCTTGGCGGCTTCCTGGGCGGCCACCAGCCGGTTGGGCGACACGTCGGTGGCGCGCATCGACTGCGACACGTCGATCACCAGCATCACCACCGCGCGGTTGCGGGGAATACGCACGTCGTGGGTCGGGCCGGCCATCGCGATGGTGAACAACACCATCGAGGACACGAGGAGCACCGCCGGCAGGTGCCGCCAGCGGCTGGGGCGCTGCGGGGCAACACTTTCCAGCAGCTCCATGTTGGCGAACCGCAGCATGCGCTTCTGGCGCGCCATCTGAACGATCACGTACAGCGCGATCAGCCCGATGACGACCAGGAGGAACAGGAAGAACCAGGGATGCTCGAAGCCCGTCAGCGACATCGGGCCGAAAAACGGTAAAGTCATGTGCTCGCTGTCATTTCGTTGGTCATCGCGCCGAGGCCAGGGCACCGCGACGCCGGCTGGCGACGAAGCGCACCACGTCCGCGATCCAGTCTCGATCGGTGCGCAGCGTCAGCAGCGGCGCGTCACAACGCCTCAGCGTGCGGGCCACCTCGGCGCGGTGCGCGGCGGCGGCCCGCTCGAAGTCGCTGCGCAGCTGTTCGTCGATGGTGAACTCGCGGGTGCGCCCGGTCTCGGTGTCCTGCAGGATCACGTCCCCGACCGGCGGCAGCTCGATGTCACGGGGATCGAGGATCTCGATCCCGAGCACCTCGTGGCGACCCGAGATGGCGCGCAGCGGACGCATCCAGTCGATCGGGCCCAGGAAATCGCTGATGATCACGGCCATTCCACGTCGACGTTCGGGCCGGCGCAGCGCATCGATGGCCGCGGCGAGGTCACCGCGGGTACCCATCGGGGCCCGGGGGGTGGTGGCGATGGCGCGCAACAGTTCCTGCTCGTGCATCCGGCCGGACAGGGCGGGCACCCGGCGCATCGTGTCGCCGTTGGAGATGATCGCGCCCAGCCGGTTTCCGCCGCCGCTGTTGAGGAAGGCGATCGAGGCCGCCGCGGCGACGGCCAGATCACGCTTCTCACAGCCGGTGGTGCCGAAGTCCAGGCTGGCGGACACGTCGACCACCAGCCAGGTCTCCAGTTCGCGGTCGGCGATCATCTGCCGGACGTGGGGCTGGGTCGTCCTCGCGGTCACCGACCAGTCCATGCGGCGCACGTCGTCGCCCGGCTGGTAGCTGCGGGACTCGCCGGGTTCCGTTCCGGGCCCGGGCAGCAGACCGAGATGATCTCCGTGCAGCACGCCGTCCAGTTTCCGGCGCACCGTCAACTCGAGCTTGCGCAGGGCCGCGGTCAGTGCCGGGTCCCGGATCTCCCCGCGCTGCAGAGAGGGCAGGTCGATGGAACGAGTGGAGTTGGTGGAGCCGGAGGAACTGGAAGGATCTGAGGGAGCCGTCACCGCGTGAGCCGCCTACGCATGCTCAGCGCCCACCCGCGGCCGCGCCGGCGGGAACCCCGGGCGAAGCGGAAGGACCTTGCTGCGGAATGGCATTCACCTGGGGAAGTGCCACCGTCTGCATGATCCGGTTGATCACCGTCTCCGAGGACACCTCGTCGGCGAGCGCGTCGTAGGTGAGTACCAGGCGGTGCCGCAGCACATCGGGGATGATCTCGACGACGTCCTGCGGGATGACGTAGTCGCGGCCCCGCACCAGGGCCAGGGCCCGGGCCGCCGCGATGATGCCCAGCGACGCACGCGGTGAGGCGCCGTAGGCGATCCACGCCTTGGCGTCGGGCATCCCGAACTTCTCCGGCTCGCGGGTGGCGGTGACGATCCGCACCACGTAGTCGACCAGCGCGTGGTGGACGAAATTGTTGGCTGCGGTCTCCTGCAGCCGCAGCAGGTCACCGGTGTTGAGGATCTGCTTGGGCTCCGGCGGCTTCACGCCCATCCGGTAGATGATCTCGCGCTCTTCCTCCGGTGAGGGGTAGCCGACGTTGAGCTTGAACAGGAAGCGGTCGCGCTGCGCCTCGGGCAGCTGATAGACGCCCTCCTGCTCGATGGGGTTCTGCGTGGCCATGACCAGGAACGGACTGGGCAGCGGGAACGTCTTGCCGCCGATGGAGATCTTGCGTTCGGCCATGATCTCCAGCAGGGCCGACTGCACCTTGGCCGGCGCGCGGTTGATCTCGTCGGCCAGCAGGAAGTTCACCACGCAGGGGCCGAGCTCGATGTCGAACTCCTCCTTGCCCTGACGGTAGATCCTGGTGCCGACGATGTCGGTGGGCACCAGGTCGGGGGTGAACTGGATGCGGGCGAACGTGCCGCCGACGACCTTGGCGAAGGTTTCGACCGCCAACGTCTTGGCGACGCCCGGCACACCTTCAAGCAGAACGTGGCCCTTGGCCAGCAGACCGACGAGCATCCGCTCGACCAGTTGGTCCTGACCGACGATGATGCGCTTGACCTCGAAGATGGCGCGCTCGAGCGTGTGCACCTCGTGCTGCATGCCGCCGTTGGTGCCCGCCGAACCCGACTGTCCGGTGCTCGGTGCGGCATGCGCACCCGGGGAGTAGCCGGGTGCCGGGGCCTGCCCGGGAAATCCTCCAGAGCCCTGTGGCGGCCCACTCGGTGCGGTCATCAAACTTCCTTCCACAAGCGCAGTACCTACAGGTCTGTGCGGCACGGGCCCGTTGTGGCACCGTGCTCGCCGTCAACTATTCCAGGCGGTTCGGAATCCGTCGACGCCGCCCATGCCGAGCCGGGCCGCACCCCAGCCATTCACCAATGGTGCTCAGCTTTAACTCAGGCCACACTCAGGTTGGCGGACGCGCGGGCGCCTCAGGGTGGCGGACGCGCAGGCGCCTCGGGATTGCGCACGCGCCGGTGCCTCGGGGTGACAGGCGCGGGCACCTCAGGGCGCGGGCACCTCACGGTGACAGGCGCGGCCGCCTCAGGTTTCGATGACGCGCACCGCGTAGGGCTGCAGGCCTGCCGTGCGCACCGGGCTCACGGTCACCCGACCCGCACTGCTGGCCGACTCGAGCATCTTTCCGCCGCCGAGGTACATCGCGACGTGCTGGCTGCCGCCGGGTCCCCAGAACAGGAGGTCTCCACGCTTGGCCTGCGAGACGGGCACCTTGCGACCGGTGTTGTACTGGTCGCCCGAGTACTTCGGGATCAGCACGCCCACCCCGGCGTAGGAGAACTGGGTGAACCCGGAACAGTCGAATCCGACGGTGTTGGCGCCGGAGTCGACCCCGGTGCTGGGGCCGCTGGGCTTGCCCCCACCCCAGGAATAGGGCACACCCATCTGGCTGCCGCCACGCCGGATCGCGTATTCGATGGCAGCCGGACCGCGCACGGTTCCCGGTGCCACACTCGCCGGCGCATCGGCCGGCACCAGACCGATGGTCTGCAGGAACTTGCGCCCGAGGTTCATGGTGACCTCGGTTGCCTGCGCGGTGGCGGCCAGCGAGGCGTTGGCGATGGCCAGCGGGTCGCCCGGAGCGCCCGCACTGATGAGCTTGGGCAATGTGGGGTCCCACTGTCCGGCCGCGGGCTGGGCGGAGGCGGGAGCGATCGGACCGAACGCGACACCGGCGACGGCCACCAACGCGACGAGCAGGCGGCGCACGGGGATCACCACTCGATCATTCGGGTGACGAAGGGAGTCATGCCGCTGGTACGGACCGGCGAGATCTTGACCACCGAACCGGTGTAGGGCGCCTCGAGCATCTTGCCGTCGCCGAGGTACATCGCCACGTGCTGGCTGGCGTTGGGGCCGTAGAAGATCATGTCGCCGCGGCGCATCTGCGAGGACGGCACCTTGCGGCCCGCGTTGTACTGCGAGCCCGAGTAGTGGTCGAGCTTGATGCCGACGCCGGCGAACATGTACAGCATCAGCCCCGAGCAGTCGAACCCGACGGTTCCGGCGCCGTGATCGATGCCGCGGCTGGGTCCTGCGGCGTTGCCGCCGCCCCACGAGTACGGCACGCCCAGCTGCGACATGCCGCGCCGGATCACCAGCTCGGTGGCCTGGGGTCCGGCGACGGCCGGGATGGCACCGTTGGTGATGCCGGTTTCGGTCGGCAGCAGGCCGAGGCTCTGCAGGAACTTGCGGCCCAGGTTCTGGGTGATCTCGAGCGACGTCGTGATGATCTTGATCACCGCATTGATGATCTGGATCGGGTCTCCGCTGACGAACGCGCTCGGGATCTGCGGCAGCGTCATGTCCCAGGCGGTCTCGCGGTTCCCGGTGGCCGGGTCGAAGTCCCAGTTCGGGTTTGCCGCGCCCGGCTTGGCCGGCGCTGGCGCGCCGGACGAGGAGGACCCGGGTGCGGCGGCGGGCCGGCCGGCCCCGGCCGGGCTGCTGGGCGCGGCCAGGGTCCGCGCCTCGGCCAGTTTCGCCTGGGCCTGCTGACGTTCGGCGGTGAGGCGGTCGAGCTCGGCCTGCTGGGACTTGAACGTCTCCTGGGCGCCGGTCAGCGCGTCGACGGCGTCCTGCTGGCTGGCCTCGGCCGCCGAAACGGCCGCGTCGGCCTGCTGTTTGGCCAGTCGCGCCGCGGACTCCTTGTTGACCTGTTCGACGCGGGCGCTCTGCAGCTCGGTCATCACCCGGCGGGAGCTGATCGCCAGCGTCTCGCCGGCCGCGGCGGTGTTGAGGATGTCGACCGGATCCGAGGCCGTCAGGTACGAACTCGACGGGCCGTTGACGTACATCGCGGCGGCGAAGGTGTCGAATCGCTTCTGGGCGTCGGTGATCGCGCCATTGGCCTGCTCGACGCGCTGTGCGCTGGCGTCGACTTCCTGTTGCGCAGCCGCGGCGGAGTCCCGCGCGGTCTTGACCTCCAGAATGGCCTTGTTGACACTCTCCTGCTGCGACTGGATCGCCGCTCCGAGATCCTGCAGCTTCTGATTGACGGTGGCCACCTCGGTGACAAGCTCGGCCAAGGTGTCAGAGCTTGCGGGCTGGGCCAGTGCCAGGCTGGGCCCCAGGTTCGGCACGGTCACGACCATGCCGAACGCCAGGGACACCGCACACAGCCGCGAAGCGGGGGCGCCAGGGGTGCGTCTCATCCGACTCAAGTCTCCTAATGCTCCACGCGAACGTGTCGGAAGATTCTCGGGCGCTCGAGCACAGTGAGCACAAAGATCACAGAAGTAACACGAAGCACTACTGCAACATCAAGCACCGATTGCACCGTACGTCACATCTGACGCTAAAGAAACTTTAGTAACGAATTACAACAATGTAATTGCATTTCGCGTTATCAAACGGTGATGTTTGAATTTGCGCAGGGCGCGGAACCCGTTAATCGACGCTGGTGAACGCTGCCTTCGACCCGGTTGCCCGTTTGCCCCATTTCTGCAGCATGCGGGTGGCCACGACGGCCAAGACGGTGACGAAAATGACCACAATGGTGAATGGCGTCCACGCAAAGTGGGAATCGGTCAACTCGCCGACGAAATTGGTCGACGACTGCACCGGGTTGCCGGTCTCGGCCAAGTCCTCACCGGCCTCGAGCGTGACCCGATCGAAGTCGGTGCTGTAGGTCCCGGCGTACGAGGGGCTCATCGCCAGCACGGTCGAACCGGGGTTCGCCATCCCCACCTCGGTGGCGATGTCGCGAAGCGGCGTGTCGATCGGAGGGTTGACGTCGATCGCCACGATCTTGAGGTCGATGCCCTGTTCGCGAGCGTCGGCGACGACCTGGCGCAGCGCGGGAATGTCGGCCTGATACGCGGGCGCGACGCTGATACCGTCGTCGGCGACATCGCTCTGCACCCGGTCCATGTCGATCTCGGGCGGGATGTATCCCGGCAGAAACCCGACGAACTGAGCTTCGGTCACACGAGCACGGTAGCCGACCCGGCCTCCGAGGCGACGCCGACACGGTCGGCGGCGATTCGGGGTAACCCAGGGGCGGCCAGGACTGGCACCGCCAGCGGTCAGCGACAACACTAGAGGCACCCTGGGATTACTTACAGGACAAGCGTACTGTTAGGGTTACGGACGCCGCCGACACAGCCCGTCGCGGCGATGAATACAGCCGGGAGTTGATGTGAGCACCAAGAATTCATCCCTGAACTCGTTCGGAGCACGCGACACGCTCGAGGTGGGAGACAACAACTACGAGATCTACCGCCTCGACGCCGTTCCCGGGACCGAGAAACTTCCTTACAGCCTCAAGGTTCTCGCGGAGAACCTGCTGCGCACCGAAGACGGTGCCAACATCACCAAAGACCACATCGATGCGATCGCCAACTGGGATCCGTCGGCCGAGCCGAGCATCGAGATCCAGTTCACGCCGGCCCGCGTGGTCATGCAGGACTTCACCGGCGTGCCCTGCATCGTCGACCTGGCCACCATGCGCGAGGCGGTCGGCGACCTGGGCGGCGACATCGACAAGGTCAACCCGCTGGCCCCCGCCGAGCTCGTGATCGACCACTCGGTCATCGTCGACGTGTTCGGCAGCGCCGACGCGTTCGAGCGCAACGTCGACATCGAGTACGAGCGCAACGGCGAGCGTTATCAGTTCCTGCGCTGGGGCCAGGGCGCCTTCGACGACTTCAAGGTCGTCCCACCGGGAACCGGCATCGTGCATCAGGTCAACATCGAGTACCTGGCTCGCACCGTGATGGTGCGCGAGAGCGACGGGACAAAGGTCGCCTACCCGGACACCTGTGTCGGCACCGACAGCCACACCACGATGGTCAACGGCCTCGGCGTGCTGGGTTGGGGCGTCGGCGGCATCGAGGCCGAGGCGGCGATGCTCGGCCAGCCGGTCTCCATGCTCATCCCCCGCGTCGTCGGCTTCAAGCTGACCGGGGAGATCAAGCCCGGGGTGACCGCCACCGACGTCGTGCTGACCGTCACCGACATGCTCCGCAAGCACGGCGTGGTCGGCAAGTTCGTGGAGTTCTACGGTGAGGGCGTGGCCGAGGTGCCGCTGGCCAACCGCGCCACGCTGGGCAACATGAGCCCGGAGTTCGGTTCCACCGCAGCGATTTTCCCGATCGACGAGGTCACCATCGACTATCTGCGGCTGACGGGTCGCGACGAGGACCAGCTGGCGCTGGTGGAGGCCTACGCCAAGGCGCAGGGGATGTGGCACGACCCGAGCCGCGAGCCCGAGTTCTCCGAGTACCTCGAGCTCGATCTGGGCGACGTCGTGCCGTCCATCGCGGGCCCGAAGCGCCCGCAGGACCGTATCGAGCTCTCCGACGCCAAGAACGCGTTCCGCAAGGACATCCACAACTACGTCGAAGAGAACCACCCCGCCCCCGAGACGAAGCTCGACGAAGCCGTCGACGAGTCGTTCCCGGCCAGCGACTCGGTGTCGCTGTCGTTCGCCGACGACGACGCCGTCGACGTGGCATCGGCGGCCAACGGCTCCGAAGGGCGTCCCACCAAACCGGTCAAGGTGACCTCCGCCGAACGCGGCGAGTTCGTCCTCGACCACGGTGCGGTGGTCGTCGCAGCCATCACCTCCTGCACCAACACCTCCAACCCGTCGGTGATGCTGGGCGCGGCGCTGCTGGCCCGCAACGCCGTCGAGAAGGGTCTGTCGGCCAAGCCGTGGGTCAAGACCTCGATGGCGCCCGGCTCCCAGGTGGTCAGCGACTACTACGACAAAGCCGGCCTGTGGCCGTACCTGGAGAAGCTGGGCTTCTACCTGGTCGGCTACGGCTGCACCACGTGCATCGGCAACACCGGTCCGCTGCCGGAGGAGATCTCCAAGGCCGTCAACGACGAGGACCTGACCGTGACCGCGGTGCTGTCGGGCAACCGCAACTTCGAAGGCCGCATCTCCCCCGATGTGAAGATGAACTACCTCGCCTCCCCGCCGCTGGTGATCGCCTACGCGCTGGCCGGAACCATGGACTTCGACTTCGAGGCCGATCCGCTGGGTCAGGACTCCGACGGCAACGACGTCTTCCTCAAGGACATCTGGCCCTCGCCGAAGGACATCTCCGACACCATCGCCTCGGCCATCAACCAGGAGATGTTCACCAAGAACTACGCCGATGTCTTCAAGGGTGATGAGCGGTGGCGCAATCTGCCCACGCCCGAAGGCAAGACCTTCGAATGGGATTCGGACTCGACGTATGTCCGCAAGCCTCCGTACTTCGACGGCATGCCCGCCGAGCCGGAGCCCGTCTCTGACATCAAGGGCGCCAGAGTGCTTGCCCTGCTTGGTGATTCGGTCACCACCGACCACATCTCGCCGGCGGGCAGCATCAAGAAGGGCACACCGGCGGCGCAGTACCTGGAGGCCAACGGCGTCGAACAGAAGGATTTCAACTCCTACGGATCGCGGCGCGGCAACCATGAGGTGATGATCCGCGGGACCTTCGCCAACATCCGGTTGCGCAACCAGTTACTCGACGACGTCTCCGGTGGTTACACCCGTGACTTCACCCAGGACGGCGGGCCGCAGGCCTTCATCTACGACGCCGCGCAGAACTACGAGAAGGCCGGCATCCCGCTGGTCGTGCTCGGCGGCAAGGAGTACGGATCGGGCTCGTCGCGTGACTGGGCGGCCAAGGGCACCACGCTGCTGGGCGTGCGTGCGGTGATCGCCGAGTCCTTCGAACGCATCCACCGCTCCAACCTGATCGGCATGGGCGTCATCCCGCTGCAGTTCCCCGAAGGCGAGTCGGCGGCGTCGCTCAAGCTCGACGGCACCGAGGTGTTCGACATCGCGGGCATCGAGGAACTCAACAACGGCAAGACGCCCAAGACGGTCAAGGTGACCGCGAAGAAAGAGGACGGGTCGACGGTCGAGTTCGACGGGGTCGTGCGCATCGACACCCCCGGCGAAGCCGACTACTACCGCAACGGCGGCATCCTGCAGTTCGTGCTGCGCAACATGTTGAAGTCCTAGACGGGCACACCGGAAACATGCCCAGGGTCACCGAGGATCATCTGGCGGCCCGCCGCCGCCAGATCCTCGACGGCGCCCGGCGGTGTTTCGCGGAATACGGCTATGAAAGCGCGACCGTGCGGCGGCTCGAAGAAACCATCGGGCTGTCGCGCGGCGCGATCTTTCACCACTTCCGCGACAAGGACACACTGTTCTTCGAACTCGCCCGCGAGGACGCGGAGCGGATGGCCGACGTCGCTGCCCGCGAGGGGCTGATCCAGGTGATGCGCGACCTGCTCGCGGCGCCGGAGCAATTCGACTGGCTGGCCACCAGGCTGGAGATCGCGCGCAAACTGCGCAACGACCCGGCGTTCAGCCGCGGCTGGGCGGAGCGGTCAGCGGAGTTGTCCGCCGCCACCGCCGAGCGGCTCCGACGCCAGAAGCAGGCCGGGCGCCTGCGAGACGATGTGCCCGGCGACGTGCTGCGCACGTATCTCGAACTGGTACTGGATGGGCTGGTGGCCCGGCTGGCCTCCGGCGACGATCCGGAAAAGCTCAGCGCGGTACTCGATCTGGTCGAGGACTCGGTGCGTCAGCCCTGAACGGTCCTACGTCCGGCGCCGGTGGTTGGGGCCGCCGCGACTGCGCATCGTGGTACCCGATTCACGGAGCAGACTGTGGACCGAGCCGTACGACCGACCGGTCGACGCCGCCAGGTTCCGGATGCTGGCTCCGCGCTCGTAGGCGCTGCGGAGCTCGGTGAGCAACTGGTCCCTGGACTGGGTGGTTTTCTTCATCAAACGCCTCCCGGGTCTGTGCTCCGACACACATACCCCGCAGTTGGAGGGTTGACACCTGGGGACGGTCAGGCCAATTCGATCAGATCGCGGTATTGCTCCGACCAGAAATCCTCGGTGCCGTCGGGAAGCAGTACCACGCGCTGCGGATCGAGGGCTTCGGCGGCGCCCGGGTCGTGCGTGACCAGCACCACCGCCCCGACGTAGCTGCGCAACGCGTCGAGGACCTGTTCGCGAGACGCCGGATCCAGGTTGTTCGTCGGCTCGTCCAGCAACAGCACGTTGGCGGTGGACGCGACCAGACCGGCCAGCGCGAGGCGCGTTTTCTCGCCACCGGACAACGTGCCGGCCGGCTGCTCGAGCTGGGCGCCGGTGAACATGAAGGCGCCCAGCAAACCGCGCAGGTCCTGTTCGCCGGTGTCCGGCGCCGCGTGGCGGATGTTCTCCCACACCGAAGCGTGGTCGTCGAGAGTGTCGTGCTCCTGCGCGAAATAACCGATCTTGCAGCCATGGCCCGGTTCCATCACACCCGCATCGAGGGTCTCCACCCCGGCGAGAAGCCGCAGCAGCGTGGTTTTGCCTGCACCGTTGAGGCCCAGCACGACGACCCGCGAGCCGCGGTCGATCGCCAGATCGACGCCGGTGAACACCTCCAGTGAGCCGTAGTTCTTGGTCAGTCCCTTGACCACCAGCGGGGTACGTCCGCATGCGGCCGGGGTGGGGAATTTGATCCGCGCCACCTTGTCGGCCACCCGCTCCTCGTCCAGCGCGGCCATCATGCGGTCAGCGCGACGCAGCATGTTCTGTGCGGCAACGGCTTTGGTGGCCTTGGCGCCCATCTTGGCAGCCTGGGTCCGCAGTGCGGCGGCTTTGCGTTCGGCGTTGGCGCGCTCGCGACGCCGGCGCGCTTCGTCGGTGGCGCGGGCATCGAGATACTTCTGCCAGCCCATGTTGTACACATCGGCTTCACCGCGCACGGCGTCGAGGAACCACACCCGGTTGACCACGTCGGCGAGCAACTCGACGTTGTGGCTGATCACCACGAGCCCGCCGCTGTGATTCTGCAGGAACGTGCGCAACCAGCCGATCGAGTCGGCGTCGAGGTGGTTGGTCGGTTCGTCGAGCAGCAGCGTGGTCTGGGAGCCGGCCCCGCCGCCGGCGCCGTCGCTGGCGGCGAACAGGATCCTCGCCAGCTCCACCCGGCGCCGCTGACCGCCCGACAGCGTGCGCAACGGCTGCGTCAACACCCGCTCGGGCAGGCCGAGGCTGGCGCAGATACGACCGGCCTCGCTCTCGGCCGCGTAACCGCCCAGCGCCGCGAACCGTTCCTCGAGTTGGCCGTAGCGGCGGACCGCCTTGTCGCGGGCCGTGTCGTCGGCCACCTCGGCCATCAGCACCTGCTGCTTCTCCAGGTCGGCCAGCAGCGTGTCCAGACCGCGGGCGGACAGCACCCGGTCCCGGGCGAGCATGTCCAGATCGCCTTCGCGGGGATCCTGCGGCAAATATCCGATCTCACCTGATCGGGAGATCGATCCGGCGTAGGGCTCACCTTCGCCGGCCAGGATCCTCATCGTCGTCGTCTTGCCCGCGCCGTTGCGCCCCACCAGCCCGATCCGGTCACCCGGCTGGACCCGAAGCGCCGATCCCTCGGTGGAGAGCAGTGTGCGCGCCCCGGCGCGGACCTCGAGGTCCGTTGCGGTGATCACGCTGACCCTCCTGTTGCATGTGAATCGACATCGGGCGCACTACGCGCCCGTGACCAGCCTTCCAAGGCTAGTGTGCAGGCCCGACCGGGCGCCAACTCAATTGCCCGGCCGCGGGTTCTTGTCGTCGGTGAACACCGGCGGGCGCTGCTGTGCTCGCGCGGCGACCGCCTCGTCGAAGTTGTCGGTGAGCAGCCGGATGTACAGCTGACCAAGGCCTTCGGCCTGCATGTGCGCCTCCATGCTGCCCGCGTCGAGACCGCTCCACAATGTGCGCTTGGTCAACTCGATGCCGGGCCGCGAGAACGACGCGATCCGCTCCCCCATCTGCACGCAGACATCGAGCAGTTCAGCGGGCGCCACGGCGCGCGACACCAAGCCGATGCGCTCGGCCTCCTCGGCATCCACGTCGCGGCCGGTGAGCATCAACTCGAAGGCGCGGGACGTGCCGATGGCACGCGGCAGCAGGTAGGACAGGCCCAACTCACTGGCCGTCAAGCCGTTGTTGATCCCGGCGGCACGGAAATAAGCCTCGACCGAGGCGATACGGATGTCGCAGGCCAGCGCGAGGCACAGGCCGCCGCCGATGGCGGCGCCGTTGACCGCGGCGATCACCGGTTGGTGCAGCTTCCTCAGTGCCAGGATGACGTCGTCGAGCACCTCCATGGACCGCAGCGCATACGTCGGCCTGGTCAGACCGTCCACATGCGGCACGGACCCCGCCGACTTGTGGTCAGCGCCCGAGGAGAACCCGCGCCCCGCCCCGGTCAGCACGATCGCGCGGACGGAATTGTCGTACGACAGCTCGTCGAGTGCGCTCTTCAGCGGCACCATGACGTCGAAGGCCATCGAGTTCATGCGCTCGGGCCGGTTGAGCGTCACGACCGCCACGTGTTCGCTCGGGCGGTCGACGAGGACCAACGGTGCGGAGTTCTGCTGCTCGGTCACGCTCAGCACGCTAGCGGGCGTGCCGGGGCAGGTTATTCCTGCCCGTTCTCCTGCGCGGCCACCGCGGCGTCGATGTCGAACTCCTTGACCTTCTGGACCAGGTCCTCCAGCGCGGCCGGAGGCAGGGCGCCGGCCTGGTTGAACACCAGCTTGCCCTTCTTGAAGGCCATCAGCGTCGGGATGGAACGGATGTCGGCCGCGGCTGCGAGTTGCTGCTCGGCCTCGGTGTCGACCTTGGCGAACACGACGTCGGGGTGCTTCTCCGAGGACGCCGCATACGTCGGGGCGAACTGCTTACACGGTCCGCACCACGACGCCCAGAAGTCGACCAGAACGATCTCGTTGTCGGTGACGATGTCGTTGAACTGTTCGGCGGTGATGTCTTGAGTAGTCACGTGTCTGTCAACGCCCGCGAACGGTGTGGTGTTCCCCCGTCCACTACCGGATCCGCAGGCACGTGGCGCACAGCGCCGCGGTCGGCCGACGTCGTCAACGCGGCGTAAGCCCGTAGAGCGGTGGATACCGGCCGGTTCCGGTGCCGAGGTCGGAACCCCCCATGGTGCAGCTGCTCGGTCCGCCGCCGGGTCAGCTCATCGGGGCCCACCCGTAGCTCGACACGGCGCCCGGGGACGTCGATGTCGATCAGGTCGCCGTCCTCGACCAGCGCGATCGCGCCGCCCGCCGCGGCCTCCGGTGACACGTGCCCGATGGACAGGCCCGAGCTGCCGCCGGAGAACCGGCCATCGGTGAGGAGCGCGCAGACCGAGCCCAGACCGCGGCCCTTCAGGAAGGACGTGGGGTGCAGCATCTCCTGCATGCCCGGCCCGCCGCGGGGCCCCTCGTATCGCACGACGAGAACATCCCCGGCGAGCACCCGGCCGTTGAGGATGGCGTCGACGGCCTCTTCCTGCGACTCGACCACCACCGCGGCTCCGGAGAATCTCAGCATGCACGCCTCGACGCCGGCGGTCTTGACCACACAGCCGTCGGGCGCCAGGTTCCCGCGCAGCACCGCCAGGCCCCCGTCTTCGCTGTATGCGTGCGCGGCGTCGCGGATGCATCCTGCGACGGCGTCGGTGTCCAGCGATTCGTGCAACTCCGTCGCGGTGAACGCCGCCGCTGTGCGGCGCCCGCCCGGGGCAGCCCGGAACAGGTCATGCGCCTCAGCGGTGGCGGGGCCGCCGCGGACGTCCCAGCGACCCAGCCACTGCGGCAGCGAGCTGGCGTGTACGGCGCAGACGTCCCCGGTGAGCCGACCGGCACGGTTGAGTTCACCCATCAGCGCGGGCATGCCACCGGCGCGGTGGACATCCTCGATCAGGTGCGTGCCGTTGGGCGCGACTTTGCACAGACACGGCACGCTGCGTGACACCGCGTCGATGTCGTCGAGACCGAAGTCCAGACCGGCTTCGTGGGCGGCGGCCAGCAGATGCAGCACGGTGTTCGTCGAGCCGCCCATGGCGATGTCGACGGCCATCGCGTTGCCGAATGCGGCGCGGTCGGCGATACGACGCGGCAGCGCGGTGTCGTCGTCGTGGTCGTACCACCGGTGCGCCAGTTCGACCACCAGTGCGCCGGCTCTCTCGTAGAGAGCACGGCGCGCGACATGGGTCGCGAGCGTGGTGCCGTTGCCGGGTAGCGCCAGACCCAGCACTTCGACCAGGCAGTTCATCGAGTTCGCGGTGAACATGCCGGCACACGATCCGCAGGTCGGGCACGCGGCTTCCTCGATCCGGGTCAGGTCGTCGTCGCTGACCGCGGTATCGGCGGCCGTCGTCATGGTGTCGATCAGGTGCATGCCGGTTTTGCGGGCCCCGTCGGCGAGGGTGGTGCGCCCGCCTTCCATGGGGCCGCCCGAGACGAACACGGTCGGGATATTGCACCGTAACGCCGCCATCAACATGCCGGGGGTGATCTTGTCGCAGTTGGAGATGCAGACCAGCGCGTCGGCGCGATGCGCTTCGACCATGTACTCGACCGAGTCGGCGATGAGGTCGCGTGACGGCAGCGAATAGAACGTGCCGGCGTGCCCCATCGCGATGCCGTCGTCGACGGCGACGGTGTTGAACTCCCGCGGGATCCCACCGGCGGCCTTGACCGCCTCGGAGACGATCCGGCCGACGGGCTGAAGGTGGGTGTGGCCGGGCACGAATTCGGTGAAGCTGTTGGCCACCGCCACCAGCGGTTTGCCGAAGTCGGCCGCCGCGACGCCGGCCGCGCGCAGCAATGCCCGGGCGCCGGCCATGTTGCGACCGTGGGTGACGGTGCGGGAGCGAAGTTCAGGCATCTGCTCAGCCTTGCGCTGCGCGGTGCCGCCCGGAAGACGGCGGCGCTGCTAGTAGTGAGAGCACCAGGTCCGATCGCGGAGGCGGGCGTTTTCCACGAATACGATGGTCAGCCATGGCGGGACACTCCGACAGCCGCGCCGAGCTGGCCGCGTTCCTGCGGGCCCGCCGCACCGAGATGTCGCGAGAGCTGCACGGCTTGCCGGCGCTGCCCCGGGACCGCACGGTCGGGCTGCGCCGCGAGGAGGTGTCTGCGCTCTGTGGTGTCAGCGTGACGTGGTACACCTGGCTCGAGCAGGCCCGGCCGATCACGCCGTCGCGGCAGGTGCTGGACGCGATCGCCACGGCACTGCGGCTTTCCGGCCCGGAGCATCAGTACCTGCTCAGCCTGGCCGGCTACGCCCCGCCGCCGCACCTGCACGCCGACACCGTCGAACCGGCGCCGGCGCACATCCAGCGCCTGTTGGACGAGCTGGCGGGCAGGCCCGCCTACGCGCTGGCCGCCGACTGGACGATCGTGGCGTGGAACCGCGCGTACGCGTCGCTGTACCCCAACGTGGCGAAGGTCGGAGCGGCAGATCGCAACCTGCTGTGGCTGGTGTTCACCGACCCCGCGGTGCGCGAGCTGGTGGACGACTGGGAGGTCACCAGCCGCCGGTTCCTCGCCGAGTTCCGCGCCGAGTCCGCCAGCCGGCTGGGCGACCCGGCGATCGTGGCCCTGGTCGACCGGTTGCGGACCGCCAGCCCCGAGTTCTGCAGCGGCTGGGACGGTCACCCGGTGGCGGGGTTCGAGTCCCGCGAGCGGGTGTTCCACCGTCCCGGTGCGGGCCGGCTGCGGCTCGAACACCATCAACTGCGCCCCTCGGACCGCCCGGACCTGCAGCTGGTGGTCTACACCCCGCTGGACGAGACCACCCGCTCGCTGCTCGAGGAGCACTGAGGGTCACAGCTGATAGGCCTTGACCCAGTCGACCTTCATCTGTGCGTGGAACGGCGCCGACGGGTCCGGGTCCCCGGTCCAGGGGTTGCCGACCGCCACATTGAGGATCAGGTAGTGGTCCCAGGCCCCGGAGAAGGGTGTCCAGTCGCCGCCCAGAGCCTCGTACTGGGCCTGGGTGATGCTGCCGACCTCGACGCCGTCGACGTGCCAGACGATGCGGTCGGCATACCAGTCCATGCCGTAGTCGTGGAACCCCTGCGACAGATCGATGCCCAGGTCGGCAGCGACGTCGTGCAGTGTGACGTCGACGCCGTTGTCGGTGTCGTCCGGACCGTGGATGTTGCCCGTCCAGACCCGCCGTGACTGCGGGGTGCCCAGCCCGGGGATCTCGACGATGTCGATCTCGCCTTGCCGCGGCCAGTCGAATTCGTGACCCGGTTCGAGGCCCACCGACCAGAACGCCGGCAGGCTGCCCTGCGTGGCCGGCATCTGGATGCGTGCCACCACCCTGGTGCCCACGCCGAAGGACTGCTTGCCGTAGGTGACCACGCGCGCCGAGGTGTAGTTGTGCGGTGCGCCGAGCCCGTCGGGCGTGGCCTCTCGCCGGGCGTCGATGACGAGGTTCCCGTCGGCGTCGATGTAGACGTTGTCGCCGTCGGTGTAGTACTGGTTCTCCCCCGCCGGAGCGCCCCATCGCCCGGTCTGCAGGCCCCAGTACCGCAGCGCCTCGGCCATGTCGGTGAAGTTGCTCTCCCACAACAACTCTGGGTCGGCCGGCTCGGGCGCAGGAGCCGGTTCGGGTTCGGGCTCCGGTTCGGGTTCGGGCGCCGGTTCGGGAATGACCACGTCGCGGTAGATGCGGGTGCGCACACCCTGCCACCAGGACTCGATGAAGCGCGGCACAGGAATGGCCAGGAAGTCGGCCCCCAACCCGGTATTGCGAATTCCCAGGGAGTAGAGCATGTCGACGATCATCGAGCCGACCGTGATCCGGGCAGGGGGTGCGGCGGTGACCGACATCGCGGACTGGGCCGATGCGGTCTCGGCGGGCGGGTCCGCCGCGACGCGATGCGCCTGCGCTGCAGCGGGCGCGCGGTCGACCGGAGCGGGCGCGCGGTCGACCGCGTCCCGCAGTACCTCGCCGTGATCGGTCTCCTTGCGCGTGACCGGGACCGGCATGCTCACCCCGCCGGACTCGTCGGAGCCGGAATCGTCGCCCTGCGTGGTTCCGACCTGTTCTTCTCCGCCGGCGTCTCCCGCGCCCGCGTCGTCCGCACCCGAGGCGGTTCCCTCGTCGGTGTCGTTTCCCGCGCCTGCGCTCTCCTCGCCGGCGATGTCGTTCTCATCGGAGAAGTCGTTCTCACCGGAGATGTCGACGGATTCGACGAGGTCGACCGTGTCTCGGTTCGGGTCCACTGCTTCATCGTCGGAGTCCTGCGAGATCTCCTCGGTCACCTCATCGGGCTCGCCGACGGCGTCGGAATCGTCGAGCTCGTCGCCGACCGAATGATCGGTCGCGTCGTCGGACGCTCTGTCGGTCGCGTCGTCATCCGGTGCACTCGCCGTGGTGGACCCGTCGGAGGAATTGGCATCCCGCGGCGAGGTGCCGTCCTGCGACGACGAGCCGGCGGATGCACCGGAGTCGGCGGGAGTGGCCGAAGCGGTGGCGACGCTAGCGGTCAGCATGGCCGCACCGAGTCCGGCAACGACCACACCGCTGGCCAACAAGTATTTGCCGTTGACCCCCGGCGAGCAATCACTGTGGCGACTTCGCATGACTCCATCCATCCCTGCTGTCGGCGACAAGAAACAGAAACGAACACGGCGCGACCGCCCCAAGAACGCCACGCCACAGCGAATACAGGAATCCCGATGCGGACGCCCCCTCGCACACGCATCAGCGCTAACGGTGCAGAAAAAGGCTCTCGTGCAACGCCTCTCCGCTGACTGACCTCGCTGTGCAGCAAACGATATCCAATGACGTGACCACGCGCTTGTTTTCTTCCGAAAAATTCCACTCCGCAAATTTCAGAACAGGGGCCGGACGAAAAACGAAGGCGTGATCGACATTTGCAGCGCAGCACTCGGCGTTTGCCAGCGCCTCATTCCTGCGGGCGGCAATCGGCAATTGCAGCGCTCTGCGCGGCCTTTTCAGTGGAACTGCCCGCGGCGCGCGCCGACGTCACAATTGCCGAAAGCAGAGAGGCAACATCAGGGTCAGCGGTACTCCGGATTGACGAAGTCGTACCGGCATCCCGCGTCCCACCCCGCGCGGACGTTGCCGTAGGCCGGCACACCTCCGCTGTTCTTCAGCATCCGGGCCAGGTGCATCAGATTCCAGGTCATGAAGGTGGTGTTGCGGTTGGTGAAATCGTTGGCCGGCCCACCCGAACCCGGGTCGAGGTACGACGGGCCCGGGCCGGCTTCACCGATCCAGCCGGCATCGGCCTGCGGCGGGATCGTGTACCCGATGTGCTGAAGCGTGTACAGCACGTTCTGCGCACAGTGCTTGACTCCGTCCTCGTTGCCGGTGATCAGGCACCCACCGACCCGGCCGTAGTAGAGATACTGGCCGGCATCATTGAGCAGGTGCGACCCTCCGTACAACCGTTCGTGCACCCGCTTCATCACCGAGCTGTTGTCGCCGAGCCAGATCGGACCCGCGAGCACCAGGATGTCGGCGGCCAGGACCTGCTCGAAGATGGCGGGCCAGTCGTCGCTCGGCCAGCCGTGCTCCCGCATGTCCGGCCACACCCCGGTCGCGATGTCATGGTCGACGGCGCGGACCACCTCGACCGCGACGCCGTGTCGCTCCATGATGGCGGAACTGATCCGGATCAGGCCCTCGGTGTGGCTGATCTCGGGCGACCTCTTGAGCGTGCAGTTGATGAACAAGGCGCGAAGGTCACTGAAATCCGGGTCGATGTCGGTCATGGGGCGTGTTCCTCCAGTTCGGCTGTGCCCTGTTCGAAGAATTCGACGATGCCGATGATGAGCTCTGCGCAGTCGTCGTTGGTGTTCAGCGGATACGCCGCACCGAACGGGGCGTTCCAGAACGAGCCGGTTCGCGGTATCCAGGGACCCACATACGCGTAGGGCGTCGGGTGGTACCCGTCGCCCGCCGAGACGCCGTAGTTGACGTCGCTCACGCTCACCGCGACGTCGAAGTGTTCGGGCCACAGAACCGGCTGCTGCTCTGTGAACAGCTGCCGCAAAGCCTGGCTGCCTGCATGGTGGCTGCGGATGATGAGGGTGGCGGCGGCTTCATCGACAGCGAGAGTCGTCTCGGCGTCCACCAGACCGGTGGCTGGATAGACGTCCTCGGGTGCGCCGAAGTCGACACCCGCGGCCCGGGCCAACTCCCGTGGCGTACCCGCCAACGGCGCGGACCCGTCGGCCCAGTCGAACCGCATGCCGCGGATGGACAGCGGTGACGCGGCGCCACCGAACCCGTCGGCGTAGACCGACAGCCGGATCGTGCCCGCCGACCGATACTGCGGGCCGGCGATCAGACCTTCCGCCAAGCCGTGCAACTGGACACGGGTGCGCACATAGCGCTGGTCGAAACCCTCGGCCACCTCGGCTCCTCTCGCCTGCACCCGAGACAGTGCGGTCGTCCAGGTCGAGCGTTACACGAAAGCCGCGTACGCAGAATGAGATCGTGAAAGGCGTGACTGCGGATGAACCGTCGGTGTTGGTGTTCGATGTCAACGAGACGCTGATCGACATCGATGCGCTGGCCCCGGTGTTCGACGGCCTGTTCGGCGACCCACGGGTGCTGCGGGAATGGTTCGGCCAGCTGGTCATGTACTCGATGACGGTGACCCTGTCCGGCAGCTACGTGGATTTCTTCACCCTCGGCCGCTCGGTCCTGCGAATGCTCGGGGACGTGCACGGGGTTGCTGTCGGGTCCGACGACCTCGAGCGACTCGGGCAGAGCATGCGCACGATGCCGGCCCACCCGGACGTCGCCGAAGGCCTGACCACCCTGGCCGACCGGGGCTACCGCCTTGTCACCCTGACGAACTCACCGCCGTCGGCCGGGGCCCCGACACCGCTCGAGAACGCCGGACTGGCAGGTCACTTCGAGCGGCAGTTCAGTGTCGACACATTCGGGGTGTTCAAGCCGACCACCCGGCTCTACACCGGCGTTGCCGCCGAACTCGGGGTCCTGCCCACGGACTGCATGATGGTCGCGGCCCATATCTGGGACACGATGGGCGCGCAAGCCGCCGGGATGAGCGCGGCGTTCATCGCCCGTCCGGGCAACGCCGTACTCCCCTCCGACTCTCTGCCCCGGCCCTCGCTGGTGGCCACCGATCTGATCGAGCTGGCCGCCCTGCTGGGTTGACCCGAGTTCGCTACACCGTGAACCCGAGCGCTCGCAGCTGCTCACGCCCGTCGTCGGTGATCTTGTCCGGGCCCCACGGCGGGTTCCACACCCAGTTGATCTTGATCTCGTTGACCAGCCCCGCACCCACCAGCGCGGTACGCGACTGATCCTCGATCACATCGGTCAGCGGACACGCCGCCGACGTCAGCGTCATGTCGATCAACGCGACGGGTCCACCGTCGCTCTTCTCGACGTCGATGCCGTAGACCAGTCCGAGGTCGACGACGTTGATGCCCAGCTCGGGATCGACGACGTCGCGCATGGCCTCCTCGAGCTCGGCCAACAGTTCGTCGTTGGGCAGTGCGGTGTCACTCATGAGTTCTCCTCAGCTTCTTCAGCAGCGTCGCCGCTGCCGGCGAGTGCCAGCGCGGTGTCCGATGCGCCGGCCTCCGCCAGCGCGGCCTTGAACGCGGTCCAGCCCAGCAGTGCACATTTCACCCGGGCGGGATACTTCGCGACCCCGGCGAAAGCCACCCCGTCACCGAGCACTTCCTCGTCCCCGTCGATCCGGCCGCGAGACGACACCATCTCCGAGAACGCCGCCACGGTCTTGAGCGCATCCCCGACGCTCTGACCGATCACCTGATCGGTCAGTACCGACGTCGACGCCTGGCTGATCGAGCAACCCTGACCGTCGTAGGAGATGTCGTCGACGGTCTGACCGTCGTCGGACAACGCCACCCGCAACGTCACCTCGTCACCACAGGTCGGATTGACGTGATGCACCTCGGCGCCGAAGGGCTCACGCAGCCCGCGATGGTGCGGATGCTTGTAGTGATCCAGGATCACTTCCTGGTAGATCTGCTCGAGCCTCATCAGTCTCCGAAGAACTCCAGCGCCCGGCGTACCCCGGCGACCAGGCGATCCACCTCGTCGACGGTGTTGTACACCGCGAAGGAGGCCCGCACGGTCGCCGCCAGCCCGAACCTGCGGTGCAGGGGCCATGCGCAGTGATGACCGACGCGCACCGCCACACCGTCGTCGTCGAGGACCTGCCCGACATCGTGGGCGTGAATGCCGTCCACCACGAACGACACCGGCGAGCCGCGGTCGGCCATCGAGGTCGGGCCGATGATGCGGACCGCGTCGATTTCGGCGAGCCCGGTCAGCGCGGCCGCCACCAGTTCGCGTTCGTGGGCTTCGACGGCCGGCATGCCGAGTTCGGTCAAATACCGGGCGGCGGCACCCAGACCGACCACCTGGGACGTCATCGGCGTGCCGGCCTCGAACCGCTGCGGGGGCGGCGCGTAGGTGGCCATCTCCATCGTGACGGTCTCGATCATCGATCCGCCGGTCAGAAACGGCGGCATCTCCTCGAGCAGCGCCGCCCTGCCGTAGAGCACTCCGATACCGGTCGGACCGAGCATCTTGTGGCCGGAGAACGCAGCGAAGTCCACGTCGAGGTCGTGCAGGTCGACCGGCTGATGCGGCACGGACTGGCAGGCGTCGAGCACCGTCAGCGCTCCGACCGCCTTCGCCCGTGCGACCAGCTCGGCCACCGGCGCGACCGTTCCGGTGACGTTCGAATGGTGGCTGAACGCCACCACCTTCACCCGCTCATCGAGCTGCAGCGAATCCAGATCGATGCGCCCCTGCTCGTCCACCCCGTACCAGCGCAGGGTCGCGCCCGTCCGGCGCGCCAATTCCTGCCACGGAATGAGGTTGGCGTGGTGCTCGAGTTCGGTCGTGACGATCACGTCGCCGGGACCGACCGTGCGGTCGAACCGGTCGTCGCCCAGCACGTAGGACACCAGGTTGAGGGCCTCGGTCGCGTTCTTGGTGAAGACCAGTTCGTCGGCCCGCGCGCCGACGAACGCCGCGATGTCGTCGCGGCCCTGTTCGTAGGCGTCGGTCGCTTCCTCCATCAATTGATGCGCACCGCGGTGCACCGCGCCGTAGGACGTGGTCAGGAAGTCACGCTCGGCGTCGAGCACCGCCAGGGGCTTCTGCGACGTCGCGCCGGAATCCAGGTAGGCCAGCTGGTGTCCGCCTCGCATCACCCGGCTCAGAATCGGGAAATCCACCCGGATCCGCTCGACGTCGATGGTGTCGCCCCGGTGCAGGCCGGGCGTCCGCACGGCCGTCATGTCAGGCTCCGGCGGCCGCAGCCTGGGTGAAGCGCTCGTAACCGTTCTCCTCGAGTTCGTCGGCCAGCTCCGGACCACCGGACTCGATGATCCGGCCATCGACGAAGACGTGGACGAACTGCGGCTGGATGTAGCGCAGGATCCGCGTGTAGTGGGTGATCAACAGGATGCCGCCGTCCTCGTCCTTCGCATACCGGTTGACTCCCTCGCTGACCACCCGCAGCGCGTCGACGTCGAGACCGGAGTCGGTTTCGTCGAGGATGGCGATCTTCGGCTTGAGCAGCCCCAGCTGCAGGATCTCGTGGCGCTTCTTCTCGCCGCCGGAGAACCCCTCGTTGACGCTGCGCTCACCGAAGGACGGATCGATGCCCAGGTCGCCCATCGCGCCCTTGACCTCTTTGACCCAGTGCCGCAGCTTCGGCGCCTCGCCACGCACGGCGGTGGCCGCGGTGCGCAGGAAATTCGACATCGACACGCCGGGTACCTCGACCGGGTACTGCATCGCCAGGAACAGCCCCGCGCGGGCCCGCTCGTCGACCTCCATCTCGAGGACGTCCTGGCCGTCCAGGGTGATGGAGCCGGAGGTGACGGTGTACTTGGGGTGACCGGCGATCGCGTAGGACAGCGTCGACTTGCCGGACCCGTTGGGGCCCATCACCGCATGGGTCTCGCCCGAGCGCACGGTGAGGTTCACACCCTTGAGGATGGGGATCTGCTCGCCGGCCGCGTCGGGGTTGGCG
Organism: Mycobacterium sp. G7A2; assembly: GCF_041902445.1. Lineage (NCBI taxonomy): Bacteria > Bacillati > Actinomycetota > Actinomycetes > Mycobacteriales > Mycobacteriaceae > Mycobacterium > Mycobacterium sp. G7A2. The sequence goes on from NZ_CP169251.1 coordinate 3,409,676, forward strand.
ACCGACACGTGCAGGTCTTTGATTTCCAGAGTGGTCATGGTTACGAGGTTCTCGATTCCGTGATGGCTAGTTCTCGTTCAATGGCTTCGGTCAGACGCTCACGCACCGCGGGCACGGCGATCTTGGCAATGATCTCGTTGAAGAAGCCGCGCACGACCAGCCGCCGTGCCGCTTCCTCGGGAATCCCGCGCGAGCGCAGATAGAACAGCTGCTCGTCGTCGAAACGACCGGTGGCGCTGGCGTGTCCGGCGCCGGCGATCTCGCCGGTCTCGATCTCCAGATTCGGCACCGAGTCCGCCCGGGCTCCGTCGGTCAGCACCAGGTTGCGGTTGACCTCGAAAGTATCGGTGCCGGTCGCCGCGGCGCGGATCAGGACGTCGCCGACCCAGACGGTGTGCGCATCGGGCTTGGCCGAGTCGGGATCACCCTGCAGCGCCCCCTTGTAGAGCACGTCGGATTTGCAGTTCGGGTGGGCGTGGTCGACCAGGAGCCGGGACTCGAAATGCTGTCCGTCGTCGGCGAAATAGGTGCCCAACATCTGGGCGTCCCCGCCAGGGGCGGTGTAGCGCACCGTCGCCGTGGTCCGCACCACGTCTCCGCCGAGGGTGACGTTCACATGCCCGATCACGGCATCCTTGCCGAGTGTGGCGTGATGCGAACTGACGTGGACCATGTCGTCGTCCCAGTCGGCGATCCAGATCACTCCGACGCCGGCCGAGTCCCCGACGAGAATCTCGACGTTGTCGGCGTAGGTCCCGCTCCCGCGCAGGTCGACCACGACGATGGCACGCGAGAGTTCCTCGACGCGGATCTGCAGGTGGCCGTAGGCCACGGCGCCCTCACCGGGACCGGTGATCGCGATCTCGATCGGTTCGCTCACCTCGGTGTCGCGGGCGACCGTCACCACGGTGGCGGTGTCGAACGATGAATACGCCTGCGCGGCAACGCGGTCGGTGGGAGCACCGGCCTGGCCGAGCCGCTCGTCGTCGCGTCCGACGGTTTCGACGGTGACGCCGGGACGCTCGGTGACGGTGATGCCGGCCGAACCGGTGGCGCGGCCATCCGATCCCGCCGACCCGTCATGCAGTCCACGCAGCCGTTTGAGCGGGGTGAACCGCCAGATCTCGTCTCGACCGCCGGGCACCTCGAAGGCGTCGACGTCGAAGGACGAGAAGATCTCTCCCTTGTTGACCGCGGAGAGCGCCGAGCCCTCCACAGCCTGAGTCAGATTCGACGTCACTGTTATCCGACCGCACCTTCCATCTGCAGCTCGATGAGCCGGTTGAGCTCCAACGCGTACTCCATCGGCAGTTCCTTCGCGATCGGCTCGACGAACCCGCGCACGACCATCGCCATCGCCTCGTCCTCGGTCAGACCGCGGCTCATCAGATAGAACATCTGGTCCTCGCTGACCTTCGACACGGTGGCCTCGTGGCCCATCGTGACGTCGTCCTCGCGGATGTCGACGTAGGGATAGGTGTCGCTGCGGCTGACCGTATCGACGAGCAGCGCATCGCATTTCACGCTCGAGCGGGATCCGTACGAGCCCTTGTTGACCTGGACCAGGCCGCGATAGGACGCCCGTCCGCCGCCGCGCGCCACCGACTTGGACACGATGTTCGACGACGTGTGCGGCGCCAGGTGCAGCATCTTGGCGCCGGTGTCCTGGTGCTGCCCCTCGCCGGCGAAGGCCACCGAGAGCACCTCACCCTTGGCGTGCTCGCCGGTCATCCACACCGCGGGATACTTCATCGTGACCTTGGAGCCGATGTTGCCGTCGACCCACTCCATGGTGGCGCCGGCCTCGGCCCGGGCACGCTTGGTGACCAGGTTGTAGACGTTGTTCGACCAGTTCTGGATCGTCGTGTAGCGGCACCGGCCACCGGGCTTGACGATGATCTCGACCACCGCCGAGTGCAGCGAGTCGCTCTTGTAGATCGGCGCGGTGCAGCCTTCGACGTAGTGCACGTAGGCGTCTTCGTCGACGATGATCAGCGTGCGCTCGAACTGGCCCATGTTCTCGGTGTTGATCCGGAAGTAGGCCTGCAGCGGGATGTCGACGTGCACGCCCGGCGGCACGTAGATGAACGAGCCGCCCGACCACACCGCGGTGTTCAGCGCGGAGAACTTGTTGTCTCCGGCCGGGATCACGGTGCCGAAGTGCTCCTTGAAGACCTCTGGGTGTTCGCGCAGGGCACTGTCGGTGTCGAGGAAGAGAACACCCTGCGCCTCGAGATCTTCGCGGATCTGGTGGTAGACGACCTCGGACTCGTACTGGGCCGCCACGCCGGACACCAGGCGCTGCTTCTCGGCTTCCGGGATGCCCAGCTTGTCGTAGGTGTTGCGGATGTCCTCGGGCAGGTCCTCCCAGCTGGCGGCCTGCTTCTCCGTGGAACGCACGAAGTACTTGATGTTGTCGAAGTCGATACCCTCGAGGTTCGATCCCCAGGACGGCATGGGCTTCTTGTCGAAGGTGCGCAACGCCTTGAGCCGGATGTCGAGCATCCACTCCGGTTCGTTCTTCTTGGCAGAGATGTCGCGGACCACGGCCTCGGACAGCCCCCGCTGCGCACTGGCGCCTGCGACATCGGAGTCGGCCCAGCCATAGCCGTACCGGCCCAGGGACGCGATGGTCTCTTCCTGGGTCAGCGCCTCTGGCTTGACCTCCGGTGTGAGTGTCATTGCGACACACTCCTTTTGCTCTGGTGGTTACTCCGGCGCGGGCTGTGCGCCGAAGGTCGTGCGAGTTCGGACGGTCACCGTTGCGGCAGCGCGCCCGAACTCAACGGGACGTGGGTGGTGCAGGCGCAGTCGCCGTTGACGATGGTCGCCAGCCTCTGGACGTGGGTACCCAGAACCTCGGACATCGCCTGCTGCTCGGCCTCGCACAATTCCGGGAACTCCTCGGCCACGTGGGACACCGGGCAGTGGTGCTGACAGATCTGCACGCCGCGCAGCGGACCGCCCACCTGGGTGGTCGTGGTGGCGTAACCGGCCTGACTGAGCGCATCGGCGACCCGATCGGCGGCCTCCTGGACGTCCCCGTCGGCCGGCTCGACACCGGCGAGGATCGCATCGATGCGCCGGCGCGCGAACGTGCGCACGGCGTCGTCGCCGCCGATCTCCCGCAGTTGCCGCATGGCCGCGGACGCCAGGTCGTCGTAGGTGTGTTCGAGCTTGGCCCGACCAGCTGCGGTGAGCTGGTAGCGCTTGGCGGGCCGACCACGCCCCTCCTGCTGCCAGGCCGCCGCGGCGTTGGCCTGGGCATCGCCGGCCTCGATGAGCGCATCGAGGTGCCGCCGGACGCCCGCGGCGGACAGGCCGAGTTCGTCGCCGATGCGACCCGCGGTGGTGGGACCGGACTCCAGCAGGAGCCTGATGATCGCGCCACGGGTGTGACCGTGGGTGTCACCGTCGACAGCATGCGACGACACCGGGTTCGGTGCGGTCGAGCGCTGCGTACGGATTTTCACAACACCAGTGTGACGCAATTCCCCGACAGGGTCTAGGAAGGGCACCCTTATCGGTGGGTGTCGCAATGCTCACATCGACTTACCCCGACCGCCCGGGAATATCCGGCGGTTACGCTGCCATCGTGGCAGGCCGCCTCTCTTCGTTGAGCACCTCGATCGCCGGTTGGCACGGCGACGAGCGCGCGGTCGGCACACCACTGAACGACGCTGAGCTCATCGCGATGCGCCGCACCCGGCTGTTCGGCGCCACCGGCACCGTGCTCATGGCCATCGGTGCGCTGGGCGCCGGCGCCCGGCCGGTCATCCAGGATCCGACGTTCGGGGTGCGGCTGCTCAACCTGCCGTCACGGATCCAGACGGTGTCACTGACGATGACCACCACCGGCGCGGTGATGATGGCACTGGCCTGGCTGATGCTGGGCCGGTTCGCGCTCGGTGAGCGGCGTATGACGCGCAGCCAACTCGACCGCACGCTGCTGTTGTGGACGTTGCCGCTGCTCATCGCTCCACCGATGTACAGCAAGGACGTGTACTCCTATCTGGCCCAGAGCGAGATCTCGCTGCAGGGCAGCGACCCGTACCGGGTCGGACCGGCGACCGGCCTGGGGTTGGACCACGTCTTCACGCTGTCGGTGCCCAGCCTGTGGCGGGAGACCCCGGCGCCCTACGGCCCGTTGTTCCTGTGGATCGGGCGGGGCATATCGAGCATCACCGGCGAGAACATCGTCGAAGCCGTGTTGTTCCATCGTCTGGTCGTACTCGTCGGCGTCGGACTCATCGTCTGGGCCACCCCACGGTTGGCCCGCCGCTGCGGCGTCGCGGAGGTCAGCGCGCTGTGGCTGGGCCCCTGCAATCCGCTGCTGTTCATGCATCTGGTGGCCGGCATTCACAACGAGGCGCTGATGCTGGGCCTCATGCTGGCCGGCACCGAGTTCGCGCTGCGCGGCATCGAGGCCATGCGAGCCGCCAACGACGGGTCGTCGTCGCGACCACCGCACCTGTCCCTCGGGCCGGCCCGCTGGTCCCCGCTGGCGATCGTGGTGCTCGGCGCCGTCCTGATCACGTTGTCGTCGCAGGTCAAGTTGCCCTCGCTGTTGGCACTGGGATTCGTGGCGATGGCTCTGGCGCATCAGTGGGGCGGCACGGTGCGGGCGTTTGTGGCCGCCAGCGGCCTACTGGGCACGGTGGCGCTGGCGGTGATGGCGTTGATCGGCTGGGCCAGTGGGCTGGGCTTCGGCTGGCTGTTCACGCTGGGCACGGCCAACGTCGTGCGCAGCTGGATGTCGCCGCCGACGCTGCTGGCCCTGGGCACCGGGCAAGTCGGCATCCTGCTCGGACTCGGTGACCACACCACCGCCGTGCTGGCGCTGACCCGCGCGATCGGCGTGACGCTGATCGCGCTCATCGTGACCTGGCTGCTGCTGTCGGTGCTGCGCGGGCGCCTGCACCCCGTGGGTGGGCTGGGTGTCGCGCTCGGCGCCACGGTGCTGCTGTTCCCCGTGGTCCAGCCCTGGTATCTGCTCTGGGCGATCATTCCGCTCGCGGCCTGGGCCACGCTGCCCAAGTTCCGGGTCGCGGTGATCGTCGTCACGCTGGTGGTCGGCATCTTCGGGCCGACCGCCAACGGCGACCGCTTCGCGCTGTTCCAGATCGTGCTGGCGACGCTGGCCAGCACGGTAATCGTGGCGGTGCTGATGGCCCTGACCTACCGGCGCCTGCCGTGGCGTGCACTGCCCGACCCGGATCCAGACCCAGCCGGCGGCAACGACACTGCGGCATCCGGCGACCCCACCTCACCACCGGCGCGGCCCGCACCCAGGAGCGACGCCTACGCTGAATCCCCGTGACCCCGCGCGAACGCTCATCGACGCCGGTGCGGCTGCGTGGAGTCAGCAAGCGCTACGGCTCGCTGACCGCGGTGTCCGAGCTGGACCTGGAGGTCGGGTCGGCCGAGGTGTTCGCCCTGCTGGGCCCCAACGGCGCCGGGAAGACGACCACGGTGGAGATGTGTGAGGGCTTCCTCGCACCCGATGCCGGCTCCATCGAGATCCTCGGGCTCGACCCCGTCGCCGACAACGCACAGGTGCGGGCCCGCACCGGGGTGATGCTGCAGGGCGGAGGGGCCTATCCCGCCGCCAAGGCCGGCGAGATGCTCAACCTGGTGGCCGCCTACTCCGCCCACCCGTTGGACCCCCAGTGGCTGTTGAACACGCTGGGCCTCAGCGAGTCGGCGCGCACGCCGTACCGACGGCTGTCCGGCGGCCAGCAGCAGCGGCTCGCATTGGCCTGTGCCGTGGTGGGACGTCCTGAGCTGGTGTTCCTGGACGAACCCACTGCCGGCATGGACGCCCACGCGCGTATCGTCGTCTGGGAGTTGATCGACGCGCTGCGCCGCGACGGGGTCACCGTGGTGCTCACGACGCACCAGCTGGCCGAGGCCGAGGAACTGGCCGACCGAATCCTGATCATCGACCACGGGACCGCGGTGGCGACCGGCACCCCGACTGAGCTCACCCGCAACGGCGCCGAGAACCAACTGCGGTTCCGGGCCCCGCGCAAGCTCGATCTGAGCCTGCTCGTCACCGCGCTTCCCGAGAGCTACCGGGCCGTCGAAGCAGCGCCGGGCGAATACCTCGTGGAGGGCCGAATCGACCCCCAGGTGCTGGCCACCGTCACCGCGTGGTGCGCCAGACTGGACGTGCTGGCCACCGACATGCGCGTGGAACAGCGCAGCCTCGAAGACGTGTTCCTGGACCTGACCGGCCGGGAGCTGCGATCGTGACCGAGAATCGATTCGCCCCGGGCACCTTCGATCCCGATCCCCGCCCGGCCCCCGTCCCGCGCATGCTGGCCGCGCAGTTCGCTCTGGAGCTTCGCCTGCTGCTGCGCAACGGCGAGCAATTGCTGCTGACCATGTTCATCCCGATCACCCTGCTGGTCGGGCTCACGTTGCTGCCGCTGGGATCGTTCGGACCCAACCGCGCCGCCACGTTCGTGCCGGCGATCGTCGCACTGGCGGTCATCTCGACCGCGTTCACCGGCCAGGCCATCGCCGTGGCGTTCGATCGGCGCTATGGCGCGCTCAAACGACTCGGTGCCACCGCGCTGCCGGTGTGGGGCATCATCGCGGGCAAATCGCTGGCCGTGGTCACGGTGGTGATCCTGCAGTCGGTGGTACTCGGCGCCATCGGCGCGGCCCTGGGCTGGCGGCCGCCGCTGGCGGGTCTGGTGCTGGGTGCGGTGATCATCGCGGCGGGCACGGCGGTGTTCGCCGCGCTGGGATTGCTGCTGGGCGGCACCCTGCGCGCCGAGATCGTGCTGGCACTGGCGAACCTGCTGTGGTTCGTCTTCGCCGGGCTGGGCGCCCTGACCGTCGAGGGCCAGAGTGGCGAGGACGCGATGGTGCCGTCGGCGGTGGCCTGGGTCGCCAGGCTGACCCCGTCCGGTGCACTCACCGAGGCGCTGTCGCAGGCGATGACACTCTCGGTGGACTGGTTCGGGCTGGCCGTGCTGGCGGTGTGGGGGGCGGTCGGTGCGGTGTGCGCGCTGCGCTGGTTCCGGTTCACCTGACCGCCCCTACTACGGGATGTAGTTAGCGAGCCTCTACCATCACAAGGTGCCCGTGAAACGACTCTTCATGCGGCTCGTCGACCTGCTTCCGGAACCGAGCCTGCGCGTGCAGCGCGTCATCGCTGCGGCGGTGATCCTCACCCAGGGCGGGATCGCGGTGACCGGTGCGATCGTGCGGGTGACCGCCTCCGGGCTGGGGTGCCCGACCTGGCCACAGTGTTTCCCGGGCAGCTTCACCCCCGTTCCCCATCCCGAGGTACCCGGCATCCACCAGGCTGTCGAGTTCGGCAACCGGCTGCTGACGTTCCTCGTCGTGCTCACCGCTGCCGCCGCGGTGCTCGCCGTGGTGCGGGCGCGGCGCCGCCGGGAGGTCCTGTTCTACGCCTGGCTGATGCCCGCGTCGACGGTGGTGCAGGCCGTGATCGGGGGCATCACCGTCCTCACCGGACTGCTGTGGTGGACCGTGGCGATTCACCTGCTCGCATCGATGACGATGGTCTGGCTGGCGGTGCTGCTGTACGTCAAGATCGCACAACCCGACACCGGCAGCTACGTCGCCTGCGTCCCCGCTCCGCTGCGCCGGCTGGCGGCACTGAGCGCCGTGGCCCTCGCCGCGGTGCTCGTCACGGGCACCATGGTCACCGGAGCCGGACCACACGCCGGCGACAAGAGCCTGGACCGCCCGGTACCCCGCCTGCAGATCGAGATCACCACGCTGGTGCACATGCATTCGTCGCTGCTGGTGGCCTACCTGTCGCTGGTGATCGGCCTGGGGTTCGGGCTTCTGGCTGTGCGTGCTCCGCGCGAAGTACGCACCCGGCTGGCGGTGCTCGTGGTCCTGGTCGCCGCGCAGGGCCTGCTGGGCACCATCCAGTTCTTCACCGGCGTGCCCGCGGCACTGGTAGCGCTGCATGTCGCCGGCGCGGCGGCCTGCACCGCGGCCACCGCGGCGCTATGGGCGTCGATGCGAGAGCGGACCGAGGCCGAACCGCTCCAGCGCTGACTCCACACCCAGCGCGAAGACCCGCTGCTGACGCAGTCGGCTCGGCGCGTCCAGCTGGCGCCAGCCCAGCGACGGCTCCACCAATTCGAGCTCGAGCAGCACGGGTGCGTCGGGACCGCCGATGACGTCCACCCGTGCGTACAACAGTTCCGAGACCGCGATACCCAGGTGCGCCGCGGCCGCCGACAGCGCCGCGTGGCCGAGGTCCCACAGCTCGAAATCAGGATCCGCGGGCGACAGCCGCTCCTGCGCGTAGGTACCCGACTCGTCGAACACCGGCGCACCCCCCGGCGGCGGGAGGATCGGGCCTTTGGTGAACGCGTGCGACGCCGCGCCGCCGAGAAACACCAGCGCCGTCTCCCCCGCCTCGACACGCGGGTCGAACGGCTGCACCAGCACGGTGTGGCCACCGGCCTGCAGCATCGCCGCGTGCGCGCCCGCCGCCTCCGCCTCGGAGAACCGCAGCGCACCGGACGACCCCGCGCCGACCGCCGGCTTGACGACGATCTCGCCACCCCGCGACAGCACACCCTCAGGCAGCTCGAAGCGTTGCCCGGGCGCGATGAAACAACTCGGCACCGTCGGCACGCCGGCGTCGGCCAGGTCGCCCAGGTAGCGCTTGTCGGTGTTCCAGGCCACCACGTCGGGCGAGTTCAGCAGACGCGGCACCCGGCGCGTCCAGTCCAGGAACTCGTCCAGCCGTTCGGTGTAGTCCCAGGCCGCGCGCAGGATCACCAGGTCCGCCTCGAGCGCCGCCGGGTCGTCCCAGGACATCCAACGCGCGTGCAGTCCGCGGCGACGCAGCGCGCCGACCAGTCCGGCGTCATCGCCGTCGCCGTCCGGCAATGCCGGACACCCCGCGAACACGATCCGCGGGTGGAACAGGTCGGGCCGGGCCGTCTTCATGGCGAAGCAATGTTACCGAGGGGGCGCCCGGCACCGCGGCGGGCATGATGGGCCTATGTACGCCATCGAAGTCGCCGAGACCGGCGGACCGGAAGTCCTGTCCCACGTGGAGAAGCCGCGACCCGAACCCGGCCCCGGCCAGGTGCTGATCCGCGCGGAGGCGATCGGCGTCAACTTCATCGACACCTATTTCCGCTCCGGGCTGTATCCGCGCGAGCTGCCGTTCGTCGTCGGCAGCGAGGTGTGCGGCGTCATCGAGGCCGTCGGCGACGACGTCGCCGCCCTGACGGTCGGCGACCGGGTCGTCACCGACAAGGCGTCCGGCGCATACGCCGAGTACTGTCTGGCGCCGGCCGACTTCGTCGCCTACGTGCCGGACGGCGTGGCCCCCGACGCCGTGGCCTCGGCCCTGCTCAAGGGCATGACGGCGCACTACCTGCTCAAGTCCACCTATGCGGTCCAGCAGGGCGACACCGTGCTGATGCACGCGGGCGCCGGCGGGGTGGGACTGATCCTGACGCAATGGGCGACCGCGCTGGCTGCTCGCGTCATCACCACGGTGTCGACACCGGACAAGGCCGAACTGTCACGCCGGGCCGGCGCGATCGAGGTCCTCGACTATCCCGGCAGCGACGCCGGCGACGCGCAGGCGTTCGGCGACCGCATCCGCGAGCTCACCGACGGCAACGGCGTCGCCGCGGTGTACGACGGTGTGGGGGCGTCGACGTTCGACGCGAGCCTGGCGAGCTTGGCGGTACGAGGCACGCTGGCGCTGTTCGGCGCCGCCAGCGGGCCTGTCCCCCCGGTCGACCCGCAGCGCCTCAACGCGGCCGGGTCGGTCTACCTGACTCGACCCAACCTCGCGCACTACACCCGCACCCCCGACGAGTTCTCGTGGCGGGCCGGCGAACTGCTCACCGCCATCGCCGACGGCACGCTGTCGGTGACCGTCAGCCACCGCTACCGGTTGCACGAGGCGCAGCAGGCCCACCGGGACCTGCAGGGCCGACAGACCGTGGGGTCGGTGGTGCTGGTCCCCTGAGTCAGACGCTGAACAGCGCGGGCAGGGCCAGGGCCGAGTCGACGGCCAGCGCGAGGAACACGACCGCGAGGTAGTTGTTGGACTGCAGGAACAGCCGCAGCGGCTTGACCGGCTCGCCGCGTCGCACCCCGGCGTAGAGCTGGTGCGCCATCACCAGGAACCAGGTGCCGGCCACGATCGCCACCGCGGCGTACAACCAGCCGGTGGCCAGCGCCAGCGCCAGCGTCGCCGCAACGGTCAGCCAGGTGTAGATCAGGATCTGTTTGGTGACCTGCTGCTCGGTGGCCACCGCGGGCAGCATCGGCACACCGGCGGCCTTGTAGTCCTCCTTGTAGCGCATGGCCAGCGCCCAGGTGTGCGGAGGAGTCCAGAAGAAGATGATCAGGAACATCACCAGCGCGGGCCACTGGATCGTGCCGGTCACCGCGGACCACCCGATCATCACCGGCATGCAGCCCGCGGCCCCGCCCCACACCACGTTCTGCGAGGTGCGCCGCTTGAGCAGCAACGTGTAGACCAGCACGTAGAACGCGATGGTGGCGCCTGCGAGGTGGGCCGAGAGCATGTTGGTCGTCCACCACAGCCAGAAGAACGAGGCCACCGACAGGGTCAAGCCGAAGATCAACGCATGGCTGCGCGGCACCGTGGCGCGTGCCAGGGCGCGGCGTTCGGTGCGCTTCATCACCTTGTCGATGTCGGCGTCGGCCACACAGTTCAGCGTGTTGGCGCCGGCAGCCGCGAGCAGGCCACCGACCAGCGTGTTGAAGATCAGCACCGGGTCGACCGTGCCGCGGTGCGCCAGCAGCATGGCCGGGATCGTCGTGACCAACAGCAGTTCGATGACGCGCGGCTTGGTCAACCCGATGTAGCCGAGGATGCGGTCGCGGAAGCGGACGGACCCGTTCGGGCTGTCGTCGACGAGATGGCCTTCGCGAATCCTCACGCAACCCACTCCTCGACGACGAACAACGAACTTCTACTACAGAGGATGGTAGACCGCCGGGGCGGGTACCCGGAACCGCAGGGTCCCCACCGACTCCCCGGCCAGGGATGACCCCTGCGTCGCCGCAGCGTTCCGCACTAGGGTGGTTGGTGCGGATCACCCACTCACAACCGGATGCCCACCGCCCAAGTCAAGGAGTGCTCCTCGTGACCACGCTCGAAGAGATCAACGCCCTCACCCGGCCGAACCACCCGGACGACTGGACGGAGGTGGACACCCGGGCCGTCGACACCGTGCGGGTGCTGGCCGCCGACGCGGTCCAGAAGGTCGGCAGCGGACACCCCGGCACTGCGATGAGCCTGGCGCCACTGGCCTACACGCTGTTCCAGCGGCAGATGAACCACGACCCCAGCGACACCAGCTGGCTGGGTCGGGACCGGTTCGTGCTGTCCTGCGGTCACTCCAGCCTCACCCTCTACATCCAGCTCTATCTCGGTGGCTTCGGCCTGGAGCTGTCCGACATCCAGGCACTGCGGACGTTCAAGTCCAAGACCCCCGGCCATCCCGAGTTCCGCCACACCCGAGGTGTGGAGATCACCACCGGCCCGCTCGGGCAGGGGCTGGCCTCGTCCGTGGGCATGGCGATGGCCTCACGTTACGAGCGCGGCCTGTTCGACCCTGACACGCCGTGGGGTGAGAGCCCGTTCGATCACTACATCTACGTGATCGCCTCCGACGGCGACATCGAGGAGGGGGTCACCAGCGAGGCGTCCTCACTTGCGGGCACCCAACAGCTCGGCAATCTGATCGTGTTCTACGACAAGAACCAGATCTCCATCGAGCACGACACCAACATCGCACTGTCCGAGGACGTCGCGGCACGCTACCGGGCCTACGGGTGGCACGTGCAGGAGATCGAGGGGGGCGAGAACGTCGTCGCGATCGAGCAGGCGATCGCCGAGGCCAAGAAGGTCACCGACAAGCCGTCGTTCATCGCGCTGCGCACGATCATCGGCTATCCCGCACCCAACAAGATGAACACCGGCGGCGTGCACGGCTCCGCGCTCGGCGAGGACGAGGTCGCCGCCACGAAGAAGGTGCTCGGGTTCGATCCCGACCAGACCTTCGAGGTCAGCGACGAGGTCATCGGCCACACCCGCAAACTCGTCGACCGCGGCCGCGAGGCACACCAGAAGTGGCAGTCGACATTCGACGCGTGGGCCGAGCGCGAACCCGAGCGCAAGAAGCTGCTGGACCGGTTGCTGGCCCAGGAGCTGCCCGACGGCTGGGACGCCGACATCAGCTACTGGGAGCCGGGCTCCAAGGCGATGGCCACCCGCAAGGCCTTCGGTGAGGTGCTCAACGACGTCGCCCCCAAACTTCCCGAGCTGTGGGGCGGTTCCGCCGACCTGGCCGGCAGCAACAACACCACCATCGACGGGGTCAAATCCTTTGGGCCACCCTCGATTTCCACCGACGACTTCACAGCCGACTGGTACGGCCGGGTGCTGCACTTCGGGGTGCGTGAGCACGCGATGGGTGCGATCCTGTCCGGGATCGTGCTGCACGGGCCGACCCGCGCGTTCGGCGGCACGTTCCTGCAGTTCTCCGACTACATGCGGCCGTCGGTCCGACTGGCCTCGCTGATGGACATCGACACCATCTACGTCTGGACCCACGACTCCATCGGCCTCGGCGAGGACGGCCCCACCCATCAGCCGATCGAGCACCTGGCGGCGCTGCGGGCCATTCCCAACCTGTCGGTGGTCCGGCCGGGCGATCCGAACGAGACCGCCTACGCCTGGCGCAGCATCATCGCCCGGGGCAACGGCAGCGGCCCGGTCGGTTTCATCCTGACCCGTCAGGGAATCCCGGTCCTGGAGGGCACCGACTCCGAAGGCGTCTCCCGCGGAGGTTACGTACTGGGCGGCGACACAGCCCAGGCCGACGTCATCCTCATCGCGACCGGCTCCGAACTGCAGATCGCGGTCGAGGCCAAGAAGATGCTGGCGGACAAGAACATCACCGCCGCCGTGGTGTCGATGCCCTGCATCGAATGGTTCGAATCGCAGCCGCAGGAATACCGCGACAGCGTGCTGCCGCCCACCGTGTCGGCGCGGGTGGCGGTCGAGGCCGGCATCGCCCAGAGCTGGTACAAGCTCGTCGGCGACTGCGGCGAGATCGTGTCCATCGAGCATTACGGCGAGTCCGCCGACGACAAGACGCTGTTCCGTGAATTCGGCTTCACCCCAGAGGCTGTGGTGGCCGCCGCGGAACGCACGATGGCCAACTAGACGGCCAACCAGACACAACGAGAGACCGAGGATCCGACCATGACCCAGAACCAGAATCTGGCCGCACTGTCCGCTGCGGGCGTATCCGTGTGGCTCGACGACCTGTCCCGAGACCGGCTACAGACCGGCAACCTGCAAGAGCTGATCGACACCAAGTCGGTGGTCGGCGTGACCACCAACCCGTCGATCTTCCAGTCCGCGTTGTCCTCCGGCGACGCCTACGACGAGCAGATCAACGAGTTGGCCGCGCGCGGCGCCGACGTCGAGGCCACCATCCGCACCGTCACCACCGACGACGTCCGCAACGCCTGTGACGTGCTGGCCAAGCAGTACGAGCAGTCCGACGGGGTGGACGGCCGGGTGTCCATCGAGGTGGATCCGCGGATGGCGCACGACACCGACAAGACGATCCTGCAGGCCATCGATCTGTGGAAGACCGTCGACCGCCCCAACCTGCTCATCAAGATCCCGGCCACGATGGCCGGCATTCCGGCGATCACCGCGGTGCTCGCCGAGGGCATCTCGGTGAACGTGACACTGATCTTCTCGGTCGAACGACACCGCATGGTGATGGACGCCTACCTGGCCGGCCTCGAGAAGGCCAAGGAAGCCGGCCACGATCTGTCCCGCATCCACTCGGTCGCCTCGTTCTTCGTCTCCCGCGTGGACACCGAGATCGACAAGCGCCTCGAGAGCATCGGCTCCGAGGAAGCAATGGCGCTGCGCGGCAAGGCTGCCGTGGCCAACGCCCGACTGGCCTACGCCGCCTACGAAGAGGTGTTCCTCGGCGGCGACCGCTTCTCGGCGCTGCAGTCCTCCGGCGCCCGGGTGCAGCGTCCGCTGTGGGCGTCGACCGGTGTCAAGAACCCGGACTACTCCGACACGCTCTACGTGACCGAGCTCGTGGCACCCAACACGGTGAACACCATGCCGGAGAAGACAATCGACGCCGTCGCCGACCACGGCGTGGTCACCGGTGACACGGTGACCGGCCGCGCCGCGGAGGCCCAGGAGGTCTTCGACAAGCTCGCCGACATCGGCATCGACCTGCCCGATGTGTTCAAGGTGCTCGAAGACGAAGGTGTCGAGAAATTCGAGAAGTCCTGGCTGGAGCTGCTCGACGCCACCAAGGGACAACTCGACGCCGCCGGGAAGTGACCTCCCGGCCGTGACGACTGCATGGCACAACCCGCTACGGGACAAGCGCGACAAGCGCATGCCCCGCATCGCCGGCCCGTGCGGCGTGGTGATCTTCGGCGTGACCGGTGACCTGGCACGCAAGAAGTTGATGCCGGCAATCTATGACCTCGCCAACCGGGGCTTGCTGCCGCCGTCGTTCGCCCTGGTGGGTTTCGCACGCCGAGACTGGGCCGACGAGGACTTCGGCCAGGTGGTCTACGAGGCCGTCCAGCAGCACGCGCGCACCCCGTTTCGTCAAGAGGTGTGGGACCGGCTGGCCGAAGGTTTCCGCTTCGTGCAGGGCACGTTCGACGACGACGCGGCCTTCGAGCGGCTCGCCGAAACGCTGAACAAGCTCGACGCCGAACGCGGCACCGGCGGGAATCACGCTTTCTACCTGTCCATCCCGCCCAAGGCGTTCCCCGTCGTGTGTGAACAGCTGCAGAAGTCGGGCTTGGCCCGCCCGCAGGACGACCGGTGGAGCCGGGTCGTGATCGAGAAGCCGTTCGGGCACGATCTGGCCAGCGCCCGCGAGCTCAACGCGGTGGTCAACAGCGTCTTTCCCGAGGAGTCGGTGTTCCGTATCGACCACTATCTCGGCAAGGAGACGGTGCAGAACATCCTGGCGCTGCGGTTCGCCAACGAGCTCTACGAGCCGATCTGGAACGCCCACTACGTCGACCATGTCCAGATCACGATGGCCGAGGACATCGGCCTGGGCGGCCGGGCCGGCTACTACGACGGGATCGGCGCTGCGCGCGACGTCATCCAGAACCACCTCATCCAGCTGCTGGCGCTGACGGCGATGGAGGAACCCGTCAGCTTCGGTCCGCACGAGCTGCAGGCCGAGAAGATCAAGGTGCTCTCGGCGACCCGGCCACTTCAGCCGTTGAATCTGACCTCGGCGCGCGGCCAGTATTCGGCGGGCTGGCAGGGCAACGAGAAGGTGCCGGGCCTGCTCGACGAGGGCGGCTTCTCCCCCGAGTCCACGACCGAGACGTTCGCCGCGATCACCCTCGAGGTGGACACCCGGCGCTGGGCGGGGGTGCCCTTCTTCCTGCGCACCGGAAAACGACTGCCGCGTCGTGTCACCGAGGTGGCGTTGGTGTTCAAGCGCGCCCCGCATCTGCCGTTCGACTCCACGATGACCGAGGAGCTCGGCAAGAACGCACTGGTGCTGCGGATCCAGCCGGACGAAGGCATCACGATGCGGTTCGGCTCCAAGGTGCCCGGCAGCGCGATGGAGGTCCGAGATGTGAACATGGACTTCTCCTACGGCTCGGCGTTCGCCGAGGACTCCCCGGAAGCCTATGAGCGGTTGATCCTCGATGTCCTGCTCGGCGAGCCGTCGTTGTTCCCAGTCAACGCCGAGGTCGAATTGTCGTGGAAGATCCTCGATCCGGTGTTGGACGCGTGGGCCGGGCAAGGGCGTCCGGAGCCCTACGAGTCGGGTACGTGGGGCCCGCCGTCGGCATTCGAGATGGTGCATCGGCTGGACCGGGAATGGAGGCGGCCGTGACGAGCGCTTGCGCGAGGAACCGGGGGCCCCGATGATCGTCGAACTTCCCGACACCACCACTGCCGAGATCAACAAGAAGATCACCGGGCTTCGTGAAGAGGGCGGCGCGCTGACGCTGGGCCGGGTGCTGACCCTCGTCATCGCCCCCGACAGCGAGGAGACGCTGCAGAGCGCAATCGACGCCGCCACGTTCGCCAGTCGTGAGCACCCCTGCCGGGTGATCGCAGCACTGGCCGGTGACGGCGACGCCGCTGACTCGCGGCTCGACGCCGAGCTGCGAGTCGGCCGTGACGCCGGAGCGGGTGAGGTCGTGGTGCTGCGTCTGCACGGCGAACTGTCCGCGCATCCCTCGGCAGTCGTTCTGCCGTTCCTGCTGCCCGACACCCCGGTGGTGGCGTGGTGGCCTGACACCGCGCCGCAGGTGCCGGCCGAGGATCCGTTGGGCAGGTTGGCGATCCGGCGGATCACCAACGCGACCGACGCCCCCGATCCGCTGGCCGCGATCAAGAGTCGCCTGCCCGGCTATCACCCCGGCGACACCGACCTGGCGTGGAGTCGCATCACCTACTGGCGCGCGCTGCTGGCCTCGGCCATCGACGAGCCGCCGCATGAGCCGATCCGTTCAGCAGTGGTGTCGGGACTGAAGTCCGAGCCCGCGCTGGACATGCTGGCCGGCTGGCTGGCCAGCCGCATCGACGGCACGGTGACCCGGTCGGTCGGCACGCTCAAAGTGGAGCTGCACCGGGATCACGACACCGTGACGCTCAGCCGACCGCAGGAGGGTGTTACGGCGACGCTGAGCCGCACGTCGCGGCCCGTGGCGCTGGTTCCACTGGCAAGAAGAGATGTCCCTGAATGCCTCGCCGAGGAGATGCGTCGGCTCGATGCCGACGAGATCTATCGCGAGGCGCTGACCGGAATCGACAAGGTGTCCTATCAATGAAACCGACCATCGAAACCTACTCCGACAGCACGGCGCTGGTCGCTGCCGCAGGCGGCCGGCTGGTGTCGGCCATCGCCTCGACGATCGAGGAGCACGGTTCAGCCTCGATCGTGCTGACCGGCGGCGGCACCGGGATAGGGCTGCTCGAACGGGTGCGCGAACGCGCCGGCGAGATCGACTGGGCGAAGGTGCACATCTATTGGGGTGACGAACGTTTCGTACCCTCCGACGACGACGAGCGCAACGACAAGCAGGCCCGCGAGGCGCTGCTCGACCACATCGACATCCCACCGGTCAACGTGCATTCGATGGCTGCCTCCGACGGCGAGTTCGGCGACGACCTCGACGCGGCCGCCGGTGGGTACGAGCAGCTGCTCGCCGAGACGTTCGTCGACCCCGCCACCGAATTCGACATTCATCTGCTCGGCATGGGCGGTGAGGGCCACGTCAACTCGTTGTTCCCCGACTCTGCGGCGGTGCGCGAGACCGAGCGGATGGTGGTCGGCGTCACCGACTCCCCCAAGCCACCGCCGCGCCGGATCACGTTGACCCTGCCCGCGGTTCGGCGCTCCCGGCAGGTGTGGCTGGTGGTCTCCGGCGAGGGGAAGTCCGACGCAGTGGCCGCTGCCGTCAACGGCGCCGAACCGACGGAGGTGCCGGCCGCCGGGGCGGTCGGCACCGAGGCGACGGTCTGGCTGCTCGACGAAGCCGCCGCCGCCAAGCTCTGACTCTCCAAGGCGCTCTCCCCGTTGAGACTGCGCTGGCGGCGGACGTCACTCGAACTTCGTCGCCGTGGCTGCAGTCTCAACGGTGTGCGGAGCTCCGGTCAGCGGACTTCTGCCTGATCATCCGGTCAGCGGACTCCTGCCTGATCATCCGCTCAGCGGACTCCTGCCTGATTATCCGCTCAGCGGACTCCTGCCTGATTATCCGCTCAGCGGATGTCGACGTAGTAGACCTGGCCGGTGACGACGTCCTGGCGGTTGTCGTCGTTGTAGCCGGTGTTGGGCACGGTGCCGCGCAGGGCCGGTCCGGGCTGGACGGCGACGACGGTCGCCTGCGACAGCGGGGTGTCGGACAGGCGGTTGACGATGACGCGGTTGCCGTCGGCTTCGAGCTGGCTGATGGTCTGCTGGGCATCGGAGCCACTCGGGGCGGCGGCGGCGGGGGCGGCCAGTCCCAGGACGGCGGCGGTCAATCCGGCAGCGGCGGCGGTGGCGACAGTGATGCTCTTCATCTCGGTTCCTCTTTCTGATCTTGAGTTCTGCCCGGTGTAACCCGCAGGTCAGGCCGTTGATTTCCACTGGCAGAAATTGACCGGCCGCTGGCAGGAATGCACTTCACAACGGCCGGCCACATCCGTTCACACTGCGGTGGCCGCGCTTCCCTCTCGCACTTTCCCGCGGTGGCTGCAGTCTCGACGCCGGGGCACTGCCGGTTCGGCGTGCCGAGTCGTCATACTTGCGTCATGGCAGACAGAGGTGACCGACCGGTCCGGACCGGCCCGGAACGGATCCGCAAACTCGCGCAGGCGGCGCTGAACGCCGACGTCACCGTCGAGCAGGTCGACACCATCCTGGAGGGTCTCAGCGAGACGCTCGAGGACCTCAACCATTCGACCGGCAATCTGGACGCCACTCTGGAGCGGTTCAACGAGACCATCAACCAGATCAACGAGTTGGCTCCTCGCCTGCACGACGTCGTCGACCGGATGGAAGGGGTCGTCGCTCGCGTCGAACGCATCGTCGAGATGGGCGAATCGGTCATCTCCCCGCTCGCGGCCACCGAGCAGGTCGTGCGTGGCGCCATCGACCGGGTGCGACGCACCGCGGGACTGCAGTAAGACCGCTCAGCCGCTGTTGCGCAGCGCCGTCGCCAGCCCGCTCATGGTCAGCAGGATTCCTCGCTGGACCAACTCGTCCTCGTCGCCGGAGCGGTAGCGGCGCAGCAACTCCACCTGCAGGTGGTTCAGCGGCTCGAGGTAGGGGAACCGGTTGAACACCGAGCGGGCCAGCGCCGGGTTGTCGGCCAGCAGATCGTCCTGCCCGGTGATCAGCGCGTGCATCCGGATCGTCCGCGCGTGCTCGTCGGCGATCTTGTCGAACACCCGCCGCCGAAGGTCTTCGTCGTCGACCAACTCCGAATATCTGGCCGCCAGGCCGAGATCAGACTTGGCCAGCACCTGGGCCATGTTGGACAGCACGGTGGTGAAGAACGGCCAGCGCTGATAGAGGTCCTGCAGCACGGCCAGCCGCGCATCCGGGTCCTCGCCGTCGGCGATCCACTGTTCGAAGGCGCTTCCGGTGCCGTACCAGCCCGGCAGCATCACCCTCGACTGGCTCCAGGCCAGCACCCACGGGATCGCGCGGAGGTCCGAGATCTGGGTGGTCGGTTTCCGTGACGTGGGCCGGCTGCCGATGTTCAGCGCGCCGATCTCACTGACCGGTGTCGAGGCTTTGAAGTAGTCGACGAATCCCGGTGTCTCATGCACCAATTCGGCGTAGGCGCGCTGTGCCCTGGCAGCGAGGTCGTCGAGCACCGCGTAGGCCTCTTCCGACGATTGCCCCAGGCCCTCGGTGTCCAGCAGGGTGGCCTCCAGTGTGGCGGCCAGCAGGGTTTCCAGGTTACGGCGGGCGATCTGCGGTTCGGCGTACTTGGCGGCGATCACCTCGCCCTGCTCGGTCAGCCGCAGCGAGCCCCGCACCGCACCGGGCGGCTGCGCCAGGATGGCGTCGTAACTGGGCCCCCCGCCGCGGCCCACCGTCCCGCCGCGACCGTGGAACAACCGCAGCCGGATACCGGTCTTACGGGCCGACTCCACGAGATCGAGTTCCGCGCGGTAGAGCGCCCAGTTGGCCGCCAGGTAGCCACCGTCCTTGTTGGAGTCGGAGTAGCCCAGCATCACCTCCTGGCTGTCACCCCGCGCGGTGACCAGAGCGCGGTACAACGGTAGGTCCAGCGCCGCCTCCAGAATCGACGACCCGCGCTGCAGATCGTCGATGGTCTCGAACAGCGGCACGATCCCGACCGCGGCGTGAGGCTGATCACCCGAGGCGTCCAGCAGCCCGGCCTCCTTGAGCAGGATGGCTGGTTCGAGCATGTCCGACACCGACTGGCACATCGAGATGATGTAGTTCGGCACCGCCTGCGGCCCGAACACGTGCACGGCGCGTGCCGCGGCCCTGACGATGCCCAGCTCCTTGCGCGCCAGCTCGGACAGGTCGGCCTCCGGGCGCACCAACGGTCGCCGGGTGCCCAGTTCGGCGGCGAGCAGCTCGACGCGCTCCGGTTCGCTCAGCGACGCGTAGTCGTCGTGCACCCCCGCCCAGGCGAACAACTCGGCGATGACCTCCTCGTGCACGTCGGAGTTCTGCCGCATGTCCAGCCCGGAGAGGTGAAACCCGAATACCCGCACCGATTCCCGCAGCCGGCACAACCGATCGTCGGCGAGCACCGCGCTGCCGTTGGCGCGCAGCGAGTCGTCGACCACATCGAGGTCGGCCAGCAACTCGGCCGGCGTCTGGTAGGGCGACATACCCAGGTCGAGCTCGTGCTCGGGTTGTTCGTCGAGGATCTGCTGGGCCGTCGCCGTGAGCCGCGCATGGATGACCCGAAGGGCCCGACGGTAGGGCTCGTCCTCGCGGGCCGGCTCATGGCAGGCGTCGGCGAGGGCGGCCAGCCCGTCGCTGATGTGCACCAGACGCACCGACATCGACAACTCCTGCTGGAGCGCAGTGAGCTCACCGAAGTAATACGCGAATGCGGTGAATGCGGCGCGGCCGGTGGCCAGCCGCACCACCTCGGCGGTCACGTTCGGGTTGCCGTCCCGGTCGCCGCCGATCCACGATCCGGGGCGCAGGATCGGCTCGGCCAGCAGATCGGTGTCGGGCCAGCGGGCCTGCAGCGCCGCGCGCACCTGCGCATTGACCTGTGGAATGACCTCGAAGAACGCTGCTGCGTAATACCGCAGGCCGGTTTCGATCTCGTCCTGGATCTTGAGCCGGGACAGCCGGATCAGCGCGGTCTGCCACAGCGTGAGGATGTGGCGGCGCAACTCGGTCTCGATGTCGCGGCCTTCCTCTGTCCTGGCCAGGCCGTGCAGCCGCATCCGCATCAACTCGGTGATGCGGTGCTGGGTGTCGAACACGGTGCGTCGTCGCGTCTCGGTGGGATGCGCGGTGATGACGGGCGACACCAGCGCGCCGACCAGCGCATCGGCCACGATGTCGGGATCCAGGTTCGCCGTGTCGAGTTTGAGATAGGTGGCGGCCAGGCTGCTGTCCTGGGGCGGTTCACCGGCGGCCTCGTGGACTGCCCGGCGACGCTCGCGATGGATGTCCTCGGCCACGTTGGCCAGCAGTGCGAAGTGGGTGAAGGCGCGGATGACGGGGATGGCCTGGTGAACATCGATGCCGTCGAATAGCGAGACGATGTCGGCGCGGTCGATCTCGGAGCGACGCACCCGAAACGACTCCACCCGGGCGCGTTCTACCAGGTCGAAGACGGTGTCACCGTTCTGGTCGCGAACGGTCTCTCCCAGGATCGCGCCGAGCAGGCGGATGTCCTCACGCATCGGCTCCGTCGCTTCCCGTCCCACCTGGGTGCGGAGGACAGAACCGATCGGTGCCAGTGCGATATCGGGAGACTCAGCCATCCCCCAAGTATCGAGGGCGAGCCCATCGACTGCATGACGAGCCCCCTGCGGGGACCCCGCCCCGATGCACAATGCCCGGTCACGACGGTGACCAGCCCCCGACGCACAATGCCCGGTCACGACGGTGACGTCGGACCGGGCATGCGGTGTCGCAGGGTCAGCTGTACTTGATCTGTAGCGCCATCCCGATGATGGCGACCACCCAGATGCCGGTGACGAACAGCGTCAACCGGTCCAGGTTCTTCTCGACCACCGTGGAGCCGGACAGGCTGGACTGCACACCGCCACCGAACAGGCTGGACAGACCGCCACCCTTGGCGCGATGCAGCAGGACCAGGAGCACAACCAGCACGCTGGTCACGACCAGGATGATCTGCAGGGCCAATTCCATGGCGGCCAGACTACAGGGTGGGCAGTCCGCCCTCCCAAATCGACCCTGAGAAATCGGCCCTGAGAACCGGCCTCAAGGAAGCGGCCCGCCCGCGGCGATCGCCGACAGCGTGGCGAACTGCTCGCCGTCCAGCGAGGCACCGCCCACCAGCGCGCCGTCCACGTCCGCCTGGCCGACGATCTCACCGACGTTCTTGGCGTTGACCGAGCCGCCGTAGAGCACCCGCACGCCGGCAGCCAACTCCGGCGATGCCAGGTTGCCCAACTCCTGCCGGATGGCCTGGCAGACTTCCTGGGCGTCGGCCGCGCTGGCCACCCGGCCGGTGCCGATCGCCCAGACCGGCTCGTAGGCGATCACGGCCTGCCCGATCTGCTCGGCGCTCAACCCGGCCAGCGAGCCCCGCAATTGTTCGACGTTGTAGTCGACGTGGTTGCCGGCCTCACGGATCTCGAGATGCTCACCGATGCAGATGATCGGCACCAGCCCGTGCCTGAACGCGGCGAGCGCCTTCGCGGCGACCAGCGCGTCGTCCTCGTGGTGGTGGGTGCGCCGCTCGGAGTGGCCGACCACGACGAACGAACAGCCCAGTTTCGCCAGGAAAGCCCCGCTGACTTCGCCGGTGTAGGCGCCCGAGTCGTGCTGGGAGAGGTCCTGGGCACCGTAGGTCAGCCGCAACTTGTCCCCGTCGACCAGCGTCTGCACGCTGCGCAGGTCGGTGAACGGCGGGATGACGGTGACGTCGACCTTGTCGAAGTACTTGTCGGGCAACGAGAACGCGATCTTCTGCACCAACGCGATGCCTTCGAAGTGGTTCAGGTTCATCTTCCAGTTGCCGGCGATCAGCGGCTTTCGCGACACGGTGCCCCCTTCAGGACTCGAGTACGGAGATGCCGGGCAAGGTCTTGCCCTCGAGGTACTCCAGCGACGCCCCGCCGCCGGTGGAGATGTGGGAGAAGCCGTCCTCGGGCAACCCCAGCTGCCGTACCGCCGCGGCGGAGTCCCCGCCGCCGACGACGCTGAAGCCGCCCTTGCCGGTCGCGGCGATGATGGCTTCGGCGACGCCCTTGGTGCCCGCCGAGAACGCCGGGAACTCGAACACGCCCATCGGACCGTTCCAGAACACCGTCTTGGCGTTGGACAGCAGCGCGGCGAAGCGCTTCACCGACTCGGGGCCGATGTCGAGGCCCATCTTGTCGTCCGGGATCGCATCGCAGGACACCGTCTCCGGTGGCGAGTCGGCGGCGAACTTCTCGGCGACGACGATGTCCACCGGCAGATGCAACACGTCGGCGTAGGTGTCCAACAACTTGCGGCAGGTGTCGACCATGCCCTCTTCGAGCAACGATGAACCGACCGAAAGACCCTGCGCCGCAAGGAAGGTGAAGCACATACCGCCGCCGATGATGAGGCTGTCGGCCTTGGTGGCCAGGTTCTCGATCACGGCGAGCTTGTCGGAGACCTTGGACCCGCCGAGTACCACGGCGTACGGCCGCTGCGTCGACTCGGTCAGCTGCTCGAGCACCCTGACCTCGGTCGCGACCAGCGTGCCGGCATAGTGCGGCAGCAGCTTGGCGACGTCGAACACCGAAGCCTGCTTGCGGTGCACGACGCCGAAGCCGTCACTGACGAAAGCACCGTCGTCGCCGACGAGCTCGACGAGCGCCTTGGCCAGCGATTCCCGCTCGGCGTCGTCCTTGCTGGTTTCGCGCGGATCGAAGCGGATGTTCTCCAGCAGCAGGATGTCGCCGTCCGTCAGTCCCTCGGCGCGGGCCAGCGCGTCACTGCCGACCACGTCACCGGCGAGCTGAACGTGGCGGCCCAACCGCTCCCCGAGGTCCCTGGCCACCGGAGCCAGCGAGTACTTCGGATCAGGCTCGCCCTTCGGCCGGCCCAGGTGCGCGGTGACGACGAGCTTGGCGCCGGCGTCACTCAACGCCTTCAGGGTCGGCAGCGAGGCGATGATCCGGCCCGGATCGGTGATCTGACCGTCGTCGTTCAGCGGGACGTTGAAGTCGGAGCGCACCAGTATGCCGCGCCCCGAAACACCCTCTGCCAGAAGATCGGAGAGCGTCTTGACAGCCATCGGGCTACAGCGACTTGCCGACGAGGCCGACCAGGTCGACGAGGCGGTTGGAGTAGCCCCACTCGTTGTCGTACCAGGACACCACCTTGGCCTGGTTGTCGATCACCTTGGTCAGCCCGGCGTCGAAGATCGAGCTGTGCGGATCGGTGACGATGTCGCTGGAGACGATCGGCGCGTCGTAGTACTTCAGGATGCCCTTGAGCGGACCGTCGGCCGCCGCCTTCATCGCGGCGTTGATCTCATCGGCGGTGGCCGACTTGGCCAGCTCCGCGGTCAGGTCGGTGCAGGATCCGGTGGGGATCGGCACGCGCAGCGCATAACCGTCGAGCTTGCCCTTCAGGTCGGGCAGCACCAGGCCGATGGCTTTGGCGGCACCGGTGGAGGTGGGCACGATGTTCAGCGCGGCGGCGCGGGCGCGTCGCAGGTCCTTGTGCGGGCCGTCCTGCAGGTTCTGGTCCTGGGTGTAGGCGTGCACCGTGGTCATCAGCCCTTTGACGATGCCGAACTCGTCGTGCAACACCTTGGCCAGCGGGCCCAGGCAGTTGGTGGTGCAGGAAGCGTTGGAGATGATGTTCTGGCTGCCGTCGTACTTGTCGTCGTTGACGCCGAGCACGATCGTGATGTCCTCGTCGGTGGCAGGTGCGGAGATGATGACCTTCTTGGCCCCGGCGTCGAGGTGTCCCTTGGCCTTGTCGGCCTTGGTGAAGATGCCGGTCGATTCGACGACGACGTCCACGCCGAGATCACCCCACGGCAGGGCAGCCGGGCCCTCCTTGACCTCCAGTGCCTTGATCTTGGTGCTGCCGACGACGATGGTGTCCTCGCCTTCGAGGCTGACCTCGTAGGGCAGCCGGCCCAGGATGGAGTCGAACTTCAGCAGGTGCGCCAGTGAGGCGTTGTCGGTGAGGTCGTTGACCGCGACGATCTCGATGTCGGCGTTCTTGCCCTCGGCCTTCTGGGCATCCAGTGCGCGGAAGAAGTTGCGTCCGATACGGCCGAAGCCGTTCACGCCTACCCGGATCGTCACGTGTGTCTCCTCAATGTCGCTCGAACTGCGCTGTCGTTCTCCTGAACTGCTCGGCAGCCAGCCTAGTAGGTGTCGGTGTCGCCCCGCGCGGCCTGGCCCTGACCACTGCTAGCTCACCGCCAAACTCTGGTCGACGTAGGGGTTGCCGAGCCATTTGCGCCGCAACCGCTGCAGTGTGCCGTCTTCTTCCAACTCGGCCTGGGCCACCTGCAGGCGCGCCAGCAGGGCTTGGTCAGCAGGGTTGACCGCGACCGCGATCTGTTCGGTGGAGATACCGCCGGACTGGACGATTTCGACATCGGGCACCTGGCTGACCAGCCGGGACAACACCGGAGCAAGTTCGAGCACTGCGTCGCAGCCACCGGCGGTGAGATCGGCGACGGCGGTGCCGGCGGCTCCGTAGTCATAGATCCGCACGCGCGCCACGCGGCCCTCGGCGACGAGATGCCCGGCGATCGCTTCGCTGGTGTCGCCACGTTGCACGCCGACGGTCAATCCGCTCAGATCGTCGATCGAGCGGACCTGCGGCAGCCGCACGGTGTCGACGGCCAGGCCCTGGCCGGAGATCACGTAGGGCGGGAGGAACGCGACCGTGTGTTCCCGTTCGGGGGTGGTGGTCACTGCTGCGGCCACACAGTCGTACTCGCCGGCGGCCAGTCGCTCGAGGACGGCGCCGAAGTCCGCGCTCGCCTCGTCGGCGATGAACTCCACCGATTCGCCCACGGCCGACCCCAGCGCGGTCATCAGGTCGATGTCCAGTCCAC
The DNA here is from genome assembly GCF_041902445.1 of Mycobacterium sp. G7A2. Taxonomy (NCBI): domain Bacteria; kingdom Bacillati; phylum Actinomycetota; class Actinomycetes; order Mycobacteriales; family Mycobacteriaceae; genus Mycobacterium; species Mycobacterium sp. G7A2. Next base: position 3,435,467 of record NZ_CP169251.1, read on the forward strand.
CGCCGGGCATCCCGTTGAACGGCGGCTCGGGAGAGCCGACCCCGACGAGCAATGCAGCCACGGAACCACCGTATCGCCCGATACTCAGCAGATGACCGATTGGGCGATACCGGCGACCAACGATTTCGTCAACCGGCTCTGCGCGACATGAGGGTCGAGGACCACCGGTTCCAGGCCATCGACAAGAAGGTGCTCGGGCACCTCGTCGATCTCTAGGCGTCCTCGAGCAGGTCGGGCGTGACCGCGGATTCCGTGTCGGGGATGCCGTCCTGTTTGGCCTTGCGGTCGGCCATCGAGAGCAAGCGCCGGATACGCCCTGCCACGGCGTCTTTCGTCATCGGCGGATCGGCGAGGCGACCCAGCTCCTCCAGCGAAGCTTGGCGGTGCGCGACGCGCAGGCTGCCGGCGGCGGCCAGGTGATCGGGCACGGTATCGCCGAGGATCTCCAGCGCGCGTTCGACGCGGGCGGCGGCGGCGACCGCCGCCCGCGCGGACCGGCGCAGGTTCGCGTCGTCGAAGTTGGCCAGCCGGTTGGCGGTGGCGCGGACCTCGCGGCGCATGCGCCGCTCCTCCCAGGTCAGTCGGGTGTCCTGGGCACCCATCCGGGTGAGCAGTGCGCCGATGGCCTCGCCGTCGCGCACCACCACCCGGTCACTGCCGCGCACCTCGCGGGCTTTGGCGCTGACACCGAGCCGCCGCGCAGCACCGACCAGGGCCAACGCCGCCTCGGGCCCGGGGCAGCTGACCTCCAGCGCCGAGGACCGACCCGGCTCGGTGAGCGAGCCGTGCGCCAAAAACGCTCCCCGCCAAGCGGCTTCGGCATCGGCGACGCTGCCGCCGACGACCTGGGCGGGCAGTCCGCGCACGGGGCGGCCGCGCAGATCGAGCAGCCCGGTCTGACGCGCCAGCGCCTCACCGTCCTTGACCACGCGCACCAGGTAGCGGGTGCTCTTGCGGATTCCGGTCGCCGACATGAGCTGCACCACCGCGTTGTACCCGTACAGGTCGTAGATGTCCTTGCGCAGCCGGCGCGCGATGATGCCCAGGTCGACTTCGGCTTCGACGACGACCCGGCCGGAGACGATGTGCAATCCGCCGGCGAACCGCAGCAGTGACGCCACCTCGGCGCGGCGGGCGCTCACCGAATTGACCACCAGCCGGCTCAGTTCGTCTTTGACCTCGGCTGTCATCGCCACGGGTCGTCACCTCTCGGTCCGTTCACTGTCGGTGTGGGCACAGTAGGCGGCGCCGCCCTGGGCACCATGCCCCGCCTTCGGACCCCCTCCAACGCCGCGGCCAGTTTCGCCGGGTCATGTAAAGGTGTACCAGGTCTGCAAACGTCAGCAAACTCTACGCGGGCGTCGAGAATCAGCGCCGTGCGGCGCAACTGATCGCGCTCGCGCTCGCTGGGCACGCTGGTGCTGTCGACGATGATGTCGTGCATGGTGAATTCCGGCGCGTGCTGCGACAGCACGTGGATGTGGCGTTCCACCGAGAAGCCGGCCGTCTCCCCCGGTTCGGCCACCAGGTTGAGCACCAGCGCGCGCCGGGCGGTCGTCGAGCGCAGCGCCGCCGCGAGCTCCGGCACCAGCACGTGGGGGATGACACTGGTGAACCACGAGCCCGGACCGAGCACGACGAGATCGGCGTTCATGATGGCGTCGATGGCCTGACGCGTGGCCGGCGGGTCGCTGGGCAGCAGCCGCACCCGCCGCACCTTGCCCACGGTGGTGGCGATGGCCACCTGCCCGCGGATGGCGCGGCTGACCCTCGGATCGGCCTCCAAGCCGACCACGTCGGCTTCGATACTCAATCCGGTGGGACACATCGGCAGCACCCGGCCCTTCACGCCGAGGATGCGGCCCAGCTCATCGAGGGCGGCCACCGGGTCGGCGAGGACCTCGCTCAACCCGGCCAGCATGAGATTGCCGATGGGGTGCCCGGCGAGCGCACCGCTACCGCCGAACCGGTGCTGGATGATCGTCGCCCACAACCGGCCATGCGGGCTGTCGGAGGCCAACGCCGCCAGCGCCATTCGCAGATCACCGGGGGGAACGACGTCGAGCTCGCTGCGCAGCCGGCCCGAGGACCCGCCGTCATCGGCCACGGTGACGATCGCGGTGACATGCGGGGTGATCCGCCGGGCCGCGGACAGCGTCGCGTACAACCCGTGCCCGCCCCCGAGCGCGACGATGCGAGGACTCACCCGTCCACCTCCCGCGCCGAGAAGCTCACCTGCTGTGCCTCACGGACCGAGCAGCTCATTCGCGCCCCAGATCGCGGTGCAGCACCCGCACCGTCAGCGCGTCGCCGCCTGACAACCGGGCAGCCAGGGCCTCGGCCATCGCCACACTGCGGTGCTTGCCGCCGGTACAGCCGATGGCCACGGTCATGTAGCGCTTCCCCTCCCTGCGGTACCCGTCGATGACGACGCCCAACAGCTGATGGTAGGAGTCGAGGAACTCGACGGCGCCCGGTTGGCCGAGGACGTAGTCGCGGACGTCGGGATGCTGGCCGCTGTGGGGGCGCAGCTGGTCCACCCAGTGGGGATTGGGCAGGAACCGCACATCCATCACGGTGTCGGCGTCCATCGGCAGGCCGTACTTGTAACCGAAGGACTCCACGGTGACGTTGGTGTGGGCGACGGTCTCGCCCCCGAAGGCGCGCTCGATGCTCTCGCGCAGCGCGGGAACCGGAAGCGACGACGTGTCGATGACCAGATCGGCCGCCGCGCGCACCGGCGCGAGCATGGCCCGCTCCGCGGCGATGCCCTCGGCCAGCGTCTGGTTGCCCTGCAGCGGATGGCTGCGCCGGTTCTGCTCGTAGCGCCGGACGAGGATGTCGTCGGAGGCCTCCAGGAACAGGACGCGGGGGGCGATGTTGCGGGTCGCGAGCTCGTTGCGCACCGAGTCGAGGTCCCCGGTGAAGCCCCGGGACCGCACGTCCATCACCACCGCGAGCTGGGTGATGCGGGACCCGGCGGCCAGCCCGAGGTCGACCATCCGGGCGATGAGCTCGGGCGGCAGGTTGTCGGCGACATACCAGCCGAGGTCCTCGAGCACCTTGGCCGCGGTTCCCCGGCCGGCTCCGGACAGGCCGGTGACGAGGACCACGTCGATGTCGCTTCCGACCTCGTCGCCGAGGTCACTCCCGTCAGCGGCGGTGCCGGTGTCTGCGCGCAGTTCCTCGTGCATACCTTGCTCTGTCATCCCGGTGCTGTGCTCCGATCATCGCCGATCACGGGTGCGGACGCCTGCGAAACGGCCGGTGAATCAGGCGCCGCGGCCGCCGGCGCCTCGACGGGTGGCCCAGTCGGCGGCGCGGCGCCGAGCGCCTCCAGCACGGCGTGGGCTGTCGCAGCGCCGATGCCGGGCACCGAGGTGATCTCCTCGACGCTGGCCTGCTTGAGCCGGGCCAGCGACCCGAAGTGGGTGACCAGGGCTTTGCGCCGGTGCTCACCCAGCCCCCGCACCGAGTCCAGCGCCGATGCCGTCATTCGTTTGGAGCGCTTGCTGCGGTGGTAGCTGATCGCGAACCGATGCGCCTCGTCACGCACCCGCTGCAGCAGGTACAGACCGTCGCTGTTGCGCGGCAGGATCACCGGCTCGGCGGGCGCGCCGTCGCGTCCAGGCACCCACACTTCTTCGAGCCGCTTGGCCAGGCCGACCACCGCGACGTCGGTCACGCCCAGTTCGTCGAGCACCGACGCCGCCGCGTTGACCTGCGGTGCGCCCCCGTCGACGACGAAAAGGTTGGGGGGGTAAGCGAAGCGGGCCGGACGAGCGCGGGGACCGTCATCCACCCGAGCGCTCACCCGAGAACCATCGTCCGCCCGAGCGCCATCGTCCGCGCCCGACTCTGCGACGTCCTCGGAGTCACGCAGGTGACGGTGGAAGCGCCGCCGTGTCACCTCCGCGATCGATGCGACGTCGTCGGAGCGGCCGTGCCCCGCCGCCTCTCTGATCGCGTAATGCCGATAGTCGGATTTCTTGGGCAGGCCGTCTTCGAAGACGACCAGCGAGGCGACGACGTCGGTGCCCTGGACATGGCTGATGTCGACGCACTCGATGCGCAGCGGCGCGTCCTCGAGCTCGAGAGCCTCCTGGATGCTCTGCAGCGCAGCACTTCTCGCGGTGAAGTCACCGGCCCGCTTGAGCTTGTGCTGGGTCAGGGCGTCCTGGGCGTTGCGGTGCACCGTTTCGGCCAGCGCCCGTTTGTCGCCGCGCTGCGCCACCCGCAGCGTCACCCGCGAGCCCCGCAGCTGGGACAACCACGTCTCGAGTTCGTCGGAGGTCTCCGGCAGCACCGGCACGAGCACCTGACGCGGCACCGGGTTGGCGACCTCGTCTCGCCCGCCGTCGGCGGCAGTGCCCAGTGCCGCCTGGTCTCCGTAGAACTGGGTGAGAAACTGCTCGACCAGATACTCCAGCGTGGATTCGCCGGGCTCACCGGACTTTTCGACGACCCAGCCGCGTTGGCCGCGCACCCGCCCGCCGCGGACATGGAAGACCTGCACCGCGGCCTCCAGCTCGTCGTCGGCGAAGGCGACGACATCGGCGTCGGTGCCGTCGCCGAAGACCACGGCCTGTTTCTCCAGCGCGCGGCGCATCGCCGAGATGTCGTCGCGCAGCCGCGCAGCGCGCTCGAAATCGAGGTTGACCGACGCGTCGTTCATCTGCTGCTCCATCTCGCGGACCAGCTTGTCGGTCTTGCCGGCCAGGAAGTCGCAGAAATCGCCGACGATGCGCCGGTGCTCCTCGGCGCTGACCCGGCCGATGCACGGTGCGGAACACTTGTCGATGTATCCGAGCAGGCAGGGGCGGTCAATCTGGCTGTGACGCTTGAACACTCCGTTGGAACAGGTCCGCGCGGGGAACACGCGGGTCAGCAGGTCCAGTGTTTCGCGGATGGCCCAGGCATGGGAGTAGGGGCCGAAGTAGCGCACCCCTTTGCGCCGCGGTCCCCGGTAGACCATCAGACGCGGGTACTCCTCGTTGAGGGTGACCGCGAGCACGGGGTAGGACTTGTCGTCGCGGTAGCGGATGTTGAACCGCGGATCGAATTCCTTGATCCAGTTGTATTCGAGTTGGAGGGCTTCGACCTCGGTGTTGACGACCGTCCACTCCACCCCGGCCGCGGTCATCACCATCTGGCGGGTGCGCGGAGCGAGTCCGGACAGGTCGGCGAAGTAGGAGTTCAGCCGACTGCGAAGGCTCTTGGCCTTGCCGACGTAGATGACCCGGCCGTGGGCGTCCTTGAAGCGGTACACCCCGGGTTCGACGGGAATCGACCCGGGGGCAGGTCGGTACGTCGATGGATCGGGCACAGCTCCCAGGCTACTGCCCCACCCCGACGGCTCGCCTCAGTGCGGGTCGCTACGGGACGCCAGATCGGGCCGATACCGCTGCTCGAGTTCGCGGACCCGGTCCATGGCCTGCACGGCCCGCCCCTTGTCCACGGTCTGGATCGCCATCACCGGGACGTACTCGTCGTCGGGCAGGTCCAGCCGCGCCCAGCGCGCACCGGCAGGAAAGGACACCCCGCACACGTCGTCCCACGCAAACAGCCGGTAGCCGAACAGGTTTCGCACTGCGACGCCGGCGGCACCGATACGCAGCCGCGGCCGGGCGAACAGGCACAGAAAGCCCGCGATCACGACGCCCACGGTGGCGATCGCCACCTGGTCGTAGGTGCGGAAGATCACCCCGGTCGAGCCCACCTTGAGCAGGGCCCCGACCGCGATGTGGGCGACCAGAACGACGGCCGCCGCGCTGTAGGCGAAGATGGGGGCCAGGTGCGGTTTGACCTCGAGGTCCCAGTCCGCCCCGGTCATGTCCCCGACCGCAGCCGGCGCAAGGTCAGCGCGGTCGACAGCGCTGCCGCAGCCGCCTGCGCGCCCTTGTCCTCGGCCGAGGACGGCAGCCCCGCCCTGTCGAGCGCCTGGTGCTCGGTGTTCGTGGTGAGCACACCGTTGGCCACCGGCGTCGACGAATCCAGCGACACCCGCGTCAACCCCTGGGTGACCGCGTCACAGACGTAGTCGAAATGCGGCGTCTCCCCACGGATCACCACACCGAGCGCGACGACGGCGTCGTGGGTCGCGGCCAGCGCCTGCGCGACCACAGGGATCTCGATGGCGCCGAGCACCCTCACGACGGTCGGATCGGCGATCCCCGCCTCAGCAGCGACCCTTCGCGCTCCTTCGAGCAGCGCGTCGCAGATGGTCTCGTGCCAGGTGCTGGCGACGATCGCCAACGTGACGTCGCCGGCCTGCAGCACGGGCAGATCGGGGACACCGGCGGCTGGACTCATACGGCTCCGCCGAACTCGCCGGGTACCGCCTCGTCGTAGTCCTCCAGGCCGACGAGGTCGTGGCCCATGCGGTCGCGTTTCGTCATCAGGTAGCGGATGTTCTCGGCATTGGCACGCACCGGCAGCGGGACGCGTTCGATGATGTGCAGGCCGTATCCGTCGAGGCCGACGCGTTTGGCCGGGTTGTTGGTCAGCAGACGCATCGAACGCACCCCGAGGTCGACCAGGATTTGCGCCCCGGTGCCGTAGTCGCGGGCATCGGCGGGCAGTCCCAGCTTCAGGTTCGCGTCGACGGTGTCGTCGCCGGCGTCCTGCAACTGATAGGCCTGCAGTTTGTGCATCAGCCCGATGCCGCGGCCCTCGTGGCCTCGCATGTAGAGCACCACTCCGCGGCCTTCGCGCGCCACCATCGCCAGCGCGGCGTCCAGCTGCGGGCCGCAGTCGCAGCGGCGGGAGCCGAACACGTCGCCGGTCAGGCACTCCGAGTGCACCCGCACCAGCACGTCGTGGCCGTCGCCGTGAGGGCCCGCCCCCGGCCCGGCGATATCGCCCTTGACCAGGGCGACATGCTCGACGTCTTCGTAGATGCTCGTGTAGCCGACGGCCCGGAATTCGCCGTGTCGCGTGGGGATGCGGGCCTCGGCCACCCGTTCGATGTGCTTTTCGTGCTTGCGGCGCCACTCGATGAGGTCGGCGATCGAGATCAGCGCCAGATCATGCTCGTCGGCGAAGATGCGCAGCTCGTCGGTCTGCGCCATCGCGCCCTCGTCCTTCTGGCTGACGATTTCGCAGATCGCGCCGGCCGGCTGCAGACCGGCCATGCGCGCCAGGTCGACGGCGGCCTCGGTGTGGCCCGGGCGCCGCAGCACCCCGCCGTCCTTGGCCCGCAGCGGAACCACGTGGCCGGGTTTGGTGAAGTCGTCGGCGACCGCACCCGGATCGGCGAGCAGTCGCATCGTCGTGGCGCGGTCCGACGCCGAGATCCCGGTTCCGACACCCAGTTTCGCGTCCACCGTGACGGTGTAGGCGGTGCCGTGCTTGTCCTGGTTGACCGCGTACATCGGCAGCAGGCCGAGACGATCGCAGATCTCGCCGTCCAGCGGCACGCACAGGTAACCGGAGGTGTAGCGCACCATGAACGCAACCAGTTCCGGGGTCGCCTTCTCTGCGGCGAAGATCAGATCGCCTTCGTTCTCACGATCTTCGTCGTCGATGACGACCACGGCCTTGCCCGCTGCGATGTCGGCCACCGCGCGTTCGACCGAATCCAGCCTCGTCATCTGCACCACCTTGCCGGTCCCGGGGTCTGGAACCACCCTGTCAACACCCTTCAGTATGAACCACGCCTCGAGACCGGTTATTGCCTGCCGTCCGGCGCAGCGCAGAAGGGTGTCATCGCCGACCGCCGGACACCGACGTGAGGGTGACCCCCGTCACCCGCGACTTTGCCGGCATCACCGGCATCTGCGACTTCGTCGGCTCGGCCGACACCGGGCGAAGTCCCTCGGCGCCCGCTCAGGTCGCCGAGCCGGCGCCCGGCTCGGCGCGGCCGGCGCCCAGCAACCGTTCGACGTACTTGGCGATGACGTCGACCTCCAGGTTCACCGGCGCCCCGACCTCGGCGCGGCCCAGCGTCGTCAGGTCCAGCGTGGTGGGGATCAGCGAAATCTCAAACCAGTCCGGGCCCAGGCCCGACACCGTCAGGGAGACGCCGTCGACCGTGATCGAGCCCTTCTCGACCACGTACCGCGACAACGCCGCCGGCAGGGAGACGCGCACCACGGTCCAGTGCTCCGACGGGGTGCGGGACACGATGGCGCCGGTTCCGTCGACGTGACCTTGCACGATGTGACCGCCCAGCCTGCTGCTGATCGCCGCGGCGCGCTCCAGGTTGACCCGTGCGCCCGACACCGCCCCCCGCAAACTCGATCGCTGCAGGGTCTCGGCCATCACATCGGCGGAGAACGAGCCGTCGGCGAGTACGTCCACCACGGTCAGGCACACCCCGTTGACCGCGATCGAATCGCCGTGTCCGGCATCCGATGTGACGACCGGACCGCGGATGACCAGCCGGGCGGAGTCGCCGAGATCCTCCCTGCTGACGACCTCACCAAGTTCTTCGACGATTCCGGTGAACACGTTGCCAGCGTAGAACGTCGCCGACCGGCGGGCGGCGCCCGCACACCCGCACACCTACTACCATGCAGGACATGCAGACCCGCCTGTTGGCGATCCTCGCCGCCCTTTTCGCCGTTGTCGCCCTCGTCGCGGGGTGCTCCGGCTCCTCCGACGACTCCGCCACAGACCTGCCCGACGCCGCGACCCTGCTGCAGGAGTCCAGCGAGACGACCGCCAGTGAGACCAGCGCGCACCTGAAGTTGGCCGTGCAGGGCCAGATCGCCGAGCTGCCCGTCGAGTCCCTCGAGGGAGACCTGACCCAGCGGCCCGCGGTGGCGGCCAAAGGCACCGCCGACATCGTCTTCCTGGGCCAGCGGCTCGAAGGTGTGCAGTTCGTCGTCGCCGACGGCGACCTCTACGCCGCGATCACCGCAGGTGGCAGCCTGTCGAACTTCGGCCCCGCCTCCGACATCTACGACGTCGCGGCAATCCTGAGCCCCGAGGCCGGCCTGGCCAACGTGCTGTCCAATTTCTCCGACGCCAAGTCCGACGGCCGCGAGACCGTCGAAGGCGTCACCACCGTCCGCATCACCGGCATGGTCAGCGCCGACGCGGTCAACAAGATCGCCCCGCAGATCGCCGCCACCGGCCCGGTCCCCGGCACCGCCTGGGTCGCCGAGGACGGTGACCACCAGCTGATGCAGGCGCGCCTGGAGCCCAGCCCGGGCAACAGCGTGACGATGACGCTGTCGGACTGGGGTGAACCGGTGACCGTCGACAAACCGGCTGTCTGATGCACCGCTCCCCGGTGACGGAGACGGGTGCGCCGCGACCGACGACCCCCTCCACCCCGACCAACCGCCGCATCGCGATCAGTGCGGGCAGCCTCGCGGTGGTGCTCGGCGCGCTCGACACCTACGTCGTCGTGACGATCATGACCGACATCATGTCCGACGTCGGGATCGGCATCAATCAGATCCAGCGGGTCACCCCCATCATCACGGGCTACCTGCTCGGCTACATCGCGGCGATGCCGCTGCTGGGCCGGGCCTCGGACCGGTTCGGCCGCAAGATGCTCATCCAGGTCAGCCTGGCGGGGTTCGCGTTGGGCTCGGTGATCACCGCGATGTCCACCGACCTGACGGTGCTGGTGCTCGGCCGCATCATCCAGGGCACGGCCAGCGGCGCGCTGCTGCCGGTGACGTTGGCGCTCGCGGCCGATCTGTGGGCCGCGCGCAACCGCGCCGCCGTGCTCGGCGGCGTCGGCGCGGCCCAGGAACTCGGCAGCGTGCTGGGCCCGGTCTACGGCATCACCCTGGTGTGGCTGTTCGGGCACTGGCAGTCGGTGTTCTGGGTCAACGTGCCGCTCGCGGCCCTGGCGATGGTGATGATCCACTTCAGCCTGCCGGCGCGCGCCGAGACCGACGATCCGCAGAAGGTCGACGTGGTGGGCGGGCTGCTGCTGGCGGTGGCGCTGGGCCTGGCGGTGGTCGGGCTGTACAACCCGGCCCCGGACGGCAGGCAGGTGCTGCCCAGCTGGGGCCCGCCGGTGCTGATCGCCGCGGCGGTGGCGATGGTGGCGTTCTTCGTCTGGGAGAAGTTCGCCCGCACCCGGCTGCTCGATCCGGCCGGCGTGCACTTCCGCCCGTTCCTGGCTGCCCTGGGTGCCTCGCTGGCCGCCGGCGCCGCGTTGATGGTGACGCTGGTCAACGTCGAATTGTTCGGTCAGGGCGTGCTGGGTCAGGACCAGAACCAGGCGGCGTTCCTGTTGTTGCGTTTCCTGATCGCCCTGCCCATCGGCGCCCTGTTGGGCGGCTGGCTGGCCACCAGGATCGGTGACCGCATCGTCGCGTTCGTCGGACTGCTGATCGCCGCCGGCGGCTACGTGCTGATCTCCCGGTGGCCGGTCGACCTGCTCGCCGCCCGCCACGACCTGGGCTTTGTCAGCCTGCCCGTGCTCGACACCGACCTGGCGATCGCCGGATTGGGCCTGGGCCTGGTGATCGGGCCGCTGACGTCAGCGACGCTGCGCGTGGTGCCCACCGCCCAGCATGGCATCGCCTCGGCAGCAGTGGTGGTGGCGCGCATGATCGGCATGCTGATCGGCATCGCGGCGCTGTCGGCGTGGGGTCTGTACCGCTTCAACCAGCACCTGGCGAGCATTCCCGCCGACCCGAACGCCAACACGCTGGCGCAGCGCCTGGCCGCCGAGGCGGCACGCGTCCGCGAGGCGTACGTCATGCAGTATTCGGAGATCTTCACGATCACCGCGGTGGTCTGTGTCGTGGGCGCGGTGCTGGGATTGTTGATCGCCGCCCGGCGCGAACATGCCGAGGAACCCGGCGAATCAGGCGCCGATCAGCAGCGTTCGAGCCCTCGGCCCATCAGCTGAGGCTCGTCGCGTTCGGTGAGTTCGGTGGGTTTCTCGCTGGTCAGATCCCGCCAGACACCCCAGATTGCGGCTTTCAGATGTCGGGGATCGACCGGATTGTGGTGGATCCAGCCCTGCAGAGCAGTCATGCTCGATGTCCTTTTCTCGTGCTTTCTCAGCGCAACTCGTCTCTGAAAGCGCGATATTCCCGCCGGCAAGCAGCCGACTGCATCGAGTTTACCGATTCGGCGGTGCCTGACCCCCGGTCGCCGCGCCCGCGGCGACTGTGACACCGCCCACCGTCACGCCGGTACCAGGCTGAGCAACACATCAGGCCCGACGGCCTGCACTCCGTCGAACTGCCAGCGTTGAGCCTGAGCGATGCTGAGCACGCCGACGTCGTCCACCGCGGTGATCGGACCGCCCAGCAGGATCGGCGCCACGTAAGCCAGGATGCGGTCGATCACACCGGCCCGCAGGAAGGCGCCGGCCAGGGTGGGGCCGCCCTCGACCAGCACGTCGGTACGGTCCGACAGCGCCCTGAGCACCTCGTGCGGATCCCGGGTGCGGATCACCATGGTTCGCGAGTCGTCGTTGAGAACCCTTGCATCCGGCGATATCTCGCGCTCACCCACCACCACACGCAACGGCTGGCTCTCGGCCAGCGCACCGTCGGGGCGGCGAGCGGTCAGGACCGGGTCGTCGACGAACACCGTTCCGGTGCCGACGATGATCGCCTCGGCGGCCGCCCGCCGGCGATGGACGTCCGCGCGGGCGGCCTCACTGGTGATCCACTGGCTGGTGCCGTCGGCGGCGGCGCTGCGGCCGTCCACGCTGGTCGCGAATTTCCACGTCACGTGGGGGGATCCGGTCCGGAGCTTGTGCAGCCACTCGCGCAGCGGCCCACCGGCGACGGCGCCGGCCAGCACCCCGGCCTGCACCTCGACCCCGGCATCGGCCAGTCGGGCGGCTCCCCCGGCAGCGAGCGGATTCGGATCGCTGACGGCGAAGACCACCGCAGCGACGCCGGCGGCCAACAATGCGTCCACGCAGGGCGGCGTGCGACCGGTGTGGTTGCACGGTTCCAGGGTGACCACCGCGGTGCCTCCGGCCGCGCGGCTGCCGGCTCGTCGCAACGCGAGGACCTCGGCGTGCGGCCCGCCCGCCGGTGAGGTGGCGCCGACGCCGGCGATCTGGCCGTCGCGATCCAGGATGACCGCTCCCACCGGGGGATTCGGGTAGGTGCGGCCCTTGACCTGCTCAGCCTGCTCGATGGCCGCCTGCATGGCGGCGTCGAGGTTCATACCGACAGATGCGTGGCCGCCGCGCCGGCCTGCGCGCGCAATGCCCGCACCGCGGCGGCGGGATCGTCGGCGCTGTAGACGGCTGATCCGGCGACGAAGCAGTCGACCCCGGCAGTGGCCGCCTGTTCGATGGTGTCGGCGTTGATGCCGCCGTCGATCTCGATCAGGATGCTCAACTCGCCCGCGTCGACCAGCCGCCGCGCCGTCCCGACCTTGGGCAGCACCTCGGCGATGAACTTCTGGCCCCCGAAGCCGGGTTCGACCGACATCACCAGCAGCGTGTCGAACTCGGGCAGGATCTCCAGGTACGGCTCGATCGGGGTGCCCGGCTTGACCGCCAGACCGGCTTTGCCCCCGGCGGCGCGGATGTCGCGAGCCACGCCGACCGGGTTGTCGGTGGCCTCGGCATGGAACGTGACGTTGTAGGCGCCGGCTTCGGCGTAGGGCGGCGCCCACCGCTGCGGGTCCTCGATCATCAGGTGGCAGTCCATCGGGATGTCGGTGACCTTGAGCAGCGACTCCACCACGGGCAGGCCCAGCGTGAGGTTCGGCACGAAATGGTTGTCCATCACATCGACGTGCAGCCAGTCCGCTCCCGCGACAGCGGCGGTTTCGTCGGCCAGCCGGGCGAAGTCGGCGGCCAGGATCGACGGGGCGATCATCGGTGCAGCCATGCGCTCACCCTATCGGTCGCCGCCGACCCGCAATGCGGCGGCGAACATCGCGTCGGTGCCGTGGCGGTGCGGCCACAACTGCGCCGACGGCCCATCGCCGATGTCGGTGGCCGGGGCGAGCAGTGCCGTGGTGTCCAGTGCGGTCACCGGATAGCGGCGCAGTGCGTCGGCGACGACGCCGGCCGTTTCGGCCAGATGCGGCGAGCACGTCGCGTACAGCACGACCCCGCCGGGGCGGGTGAGCCGGATCGCCGAGGCCAGCAGTTCGCGTTGCAGCTTCGCCAGCGCGGGCACGTCGCCGGGCTTGCGCCGCCAGCGGGCTTCGGGCCGTCGGCGCAGCGCGCCCAGCCCGGTGCACGGCGCGTCGACGAGGACCCGGTCGTAGCTGGGCGGCAGGCCCGGCTCGCGCCCGTCCACACGGTGGACGGTCACGGGCAGCCCGGCGGTGTTCTGCTCGACCAGATCGGCGCGGGCGGGGGCGGGTTCGACCGCGTCGACGAAGGCTCCGGCGGGTTCGCCGAGGGCCGCCAGCAGCGCCGTCTTCCCTCCGGGGCCGGCGCACAGATCGAGCCAGCGGCCGGTGTCGTCACCGTCGAGCGTGGCCAGTGTGAGCGCACGGGCGATCAGTTGGCTGCCCTCGTCCTGAACGAGCGCCGAGCCGTCGCGGAGAGCCGGCAGCGCCCCGGGGTCGCCCTCGCCGAGATACACCGCATACGGGGAGTAGCGACCGACGGTGCCACCGGCCGTCTCGGCCAGCTCGGCGGCCGAGAGGCGCCCTGGCCGCGCCACCAGATGCACCTCCGGACGGGCGTCGTCACTGGCCAGCAGCGCCTCGAGTTCTCCGGCGCGGGCGCCCAGCGCATCGGTGAACGCCTGGCCGATCCACCGTGGGTGGGCGTACCTGAACGCCAGGTGCCCCACCGGGTCGGTGGCTGCCGGTGGAGCCAGCTCGGCGACCCAGGAACCCTCGTCGCGCCGGGCGATGGCCCGTAGCACGCCGTTGACGAAACCGGCTCGTGCCGAATCGAATTCGATCCCGGCCTGCTCCACGGTCGTCGAGACCGCGGCATGGTCCTCCACCCGGGTGCGCAGCAGCTGGTACGCCCCCAGCCGCAGCAGGTCCAACAGCACCGGGTCGATGCGGTCCACGGGCCGGCCAGCCGCGGCGGCGATGACGGCGTCGAGCAGCCCGCGGGCCCGGCAGGTGCCGTAGGCCAGCTCGGTGGCGAATGCGGCGTCGCGCCCGGTGATTCCGCGCTCCCGCAGGATCGCCGGGAGCGCCAGATTGGCGTACGCGTCGCGGGTGGACACCGCACGCAGCACGTCGAAGGCCGCGCGGCGGGCCGGGTCCAGCGGGGTGCGCCGGGGTCGGCGTCCGGGGCCGCTCATCGGGCCCAGCCGTGTTCGTCGAGCCGGGCGCCACGCGCCCAGTCCGCGGCGGCCATCGCCTTCTTGCCCGGGGGCTGCACGCTGCCCAGCTGCACCGGCACCGATCCGGTACCGACCAGCACGTGGCGCTTGCCCACCTGCATGCGCCCGGGCTCCAGCTCGCAGGCCTGGTCGGGCACGGTCACCGGACCCACCTTGACCCGCAGCTCACCGATCATCGTCCAGGCACCGGGGTTGGGCGTGACCGCACGGATGCGCCGGTCCACGACGTGCGCGGGCAGGTCCCAGCGGATCCGGGCGTCGTCGACGGTGACTTTGGGGGCGACGCTGACGCCTTCGGCGGGTTGCGGCACCGCGGTCAGCTTGTGTTCGGCGATGCCGTCCATCGTCGCCTCGAGCAACTCCGCACCCGCGACCGAGAGTCGCTCGAGCAACGCGCCGGCGGTGTCGGTGGGTCGAATGGTCTCGGTGACCACGCCGTACACCGGGCCGGAATCCAGACTGCGCTCGATCTGGAATGTCGTCGCTCCGGTCACGGTGTCCCCGGCCGCCAGGGCCGCCTGCACGGGAGCCGCACCACGCCAGGCGGGCAGCAGCGAGAAGTGCAGGTTGACCCAGCCGTGCGCGGGGACCGCCAGCAGTTCCTCCCCGAGCAGCGCCCCGTAGGCCACCACGGCGCAGCAGTCGGGGTCCAGCTCGGCGAGTTCGGCGACGAACTCCTCGGAGTTGGGGCGGGCCGGCCGGAGGATCGGGATGCCGTGCTCGGCGGCCACCTGCGCGACCGGGGACGGGGCCGCCCGCCCGCGCCGGCCGGCGACCGCATCAGGGCGGGTCAGCACGGCGACGACGTCGTGACGGGGTGATTCGATCAGCCGCCGCAGGGAGGGCAGGGCCGGTTCCGGCGTGCCGGCGAAGACGAGACGCACCGCGCCAGTCTAGGGAGGCTCATCTCGGTGTCTGGTAGTACTCCTTCTCGGCGACCCCCGTCAGCGGTGCGACCAGCAGCCACGGGATGGTGGTGACGAGCCGGTTCAGGCCGGCCACGGAGTCGTTGTAGTACTGCCGGGCGAACGCCAGTTTGTCCTCGGTGTCGGCGAGGTTGCGCTGCAGGTCCAAGAAGTTGGCCGACGAGGCGAGTTGCGGATAGTCGCGGCCGAGCGCGAGCACCGGCGCCAGCGCGCGGTCGAGTTGCTTTTCGGCCGCGCTGCGCTGGGTGACGGACTTCCCGCTGGTGGCCGCGGTCAGGGCCGCGTTGGCGTCGGTGACGTGGTCGAGCACCGCCTTTTCGTGGGTGGCGAAGGTCGCGACGGTGTGCACCAGGCTCGGGATCAGTGCGGCGCGTCGCGTCAGCTCCACGTCGATGCCCGACAGCGCCTCGGCCACCCGCACGTCGGCGGACCGGATCTTGTTGTAGCCCACGACGAATCCGATCAGCACCGCCACCGCCACCACCAGGATGACGACAAGCAGGAAGGTCACCACGACCCGCCACCTCCTCCTCCACCACCGCCGCCGCCCCCACCGCCGCTGGACCCTCCGCCGCCCGAGGACGACGACTTCGCCTGCGAGGCGGTGTAGGCGCCGATCGACGACGACAACGCCGATTCGAAGCTGTCGAAGTCCGCGCCGCCACCGGAGCCGAACCAGCCCGATGACGTCGTCGTCGAAGTGCTGTACCAATCGGGTTGCGGTGCAACGGTACCGGTGACTTCTTGATATTTCTTGGCCCACATCGCGGCGGCGCCGGCGGCCACCGCGAACGGAACGTAGGCGGTGTAGAGATCCTTGCGGGCGGCGAAGTCGAACCGGCTCTCGGCCGAGTCGGTGGCCAGCACCCGGTGGAATCCGCCGATGCGCGACCACAGTTCACGTCCGGCCGCGGTGCGCCTGGTTCCCACCCCGGGCCGCCAGGAAGCCGCCGAGAAGACGAAGAACGCCGCGAACGGCAGGGCCCAGAGCGTGAAGGGCGGCCCCCAGTTGAAGAACGCGCAGATCATCAATACGAAGGCAGCGCCGTTGGCGGCGCGCAGCCACAGCTCCTTCTTGCGCTGCACCATGAGTCCGGAGGTCAGCGCCCACTTCTGCACGGTCTCGGTCATCTCGGCCTTGGCCTTCTGGAGCCGCTCCCCTGACTTGACCGTCTTCTTGGCCTCGAATTCCGCGCCCGCGGAGTCGACTTTCAGTTTCCTTCCGACCGCCGCGCTGACCGGGTCCACGTCTCTCCACTGCCCCCGCTGGGCCACTCCCCGGATTCGCCAGTGTTTGTCGCTGACCTGCTGCAGGGTGATCAGACCGCGTTCGGCCAGATGGAACAGCGTGGCGGTCAGGCCGTTCTTGGGCACCGACTCGGTGCGGAGGTATTCGACCTGTACCGGTCCCAGGCCCGGCGGCGGCGCGTACTGCAACGGGAAGCCGGGGTTCCGCTCGGTGACCGCGCGCAGCCACAGCAGCGCTCCGGCGGCCAACAGCACGGTCAGCGTCGCGACGCCGACCAGGCCGGCCACCGATTGGCCGAGCACCCGGTCCCAGGTGTAGGACCAGGGCAGTGTCGGCCGCGCCGGGGTCGGCAGATCGACGCCGGCGCGCACGGTCACGGGGGTGCGCGGTGGCAGGTTGGCCGCCGACAACTCGACGCGGTTGCCCACGATGGTCAGGTCGTCACAGATCACCCCGACGCCCGAGCCGACCGAACACTGCGCACCGGTGACCTCTGCGGGGAGCTCGACGGAGACGTCGACCGCGCGGATGTAGTTGTTCCACGACGGCGCGATGACGTTCCAGAAGAACACCGTGGGCGCCGCGGTGATGTCGCCGGTGGCCGCGGCGAACTGCTTCCCGGCGCCGGTGGTGCCGGGATCGAGCACGCCGGGGATGGTGTAGCGGATCTCGAAGACGTGGGCGCCGTAACTCAGCGTCCGGTCCGGATCACCGATCTTGGCCACCCGGAACCGGCGGCCGTCCTCCCACAGCATCTCGTACCGTGCCGGACGCCCGTCGAGCAGCACCGACGTGACCTCCGGCCGCTGGCGGATGTTCGGATCGTTGGGGTTGGCCACGTCCCAGTAGCGGAACAGACCGTGGCGCCCGCTCGGGAAATCCGCGGTGATGGTCTCCACCGCGGTCATCGTGCCGTCGTCGGCGACGACGATGTCGACGTCGTAATCGTCGAAGACGACCGGATCGTAGGGCGCCGCCGTGTCGGTGGCTCCGCCCTGGAACAGCCACGGCCACAGCACCCCCAGCGCGATCACCGCCAGCGTGATCAGCCACGAGATCAGACGCGCCATCGCCCTCTCCTGTCCGGATCCACCGTCAGACGAGAATCACCCTATGTGCAGCGGATCGATCTGCACACGAACCGGCTCGTGGTCGTGGCGTGCGCTGGCGGCCGCGCTGGCCCGTCGCAGCGCCGCGGCAAGGCCCAGTCCGAGTTCGCGCGGCACCCGGACCAGCATCCGGCCCACCGGGTGATCGGCGGCCACCCCGGCGGGCCGGCGGGCGCCGACGGGCAGGTCGACCGGTCCGAGAACCTCGGCTCCGTCGGGTAGTTCAGCGGCCTGCAGCAGCGCGTCCACCGCGTCGGTGGTGCCGTCGACGGCGGCCATGTGCACCGCCGGCGGCAGGCCGACTTCGGTACGCGCGTCCAGCTCCGCCTCGGCGTGACCGACCGGATCCCAGCGCACCAGCGCCTGCACCGTGGGGATGGCCGATTCCGCGACGACCGCGACGACCCCGCCGTCGTCGTGGCTGCGGACCAAGGCGGCCGCGGCCATCCAGCGCCGCAGCGTGTCCTCGGCCGCGCGCAGGTCCTGGCGTCCCAGAAGTGCCCAGGCGTCGAGGAGCAGCGCCGCGCCGTAGCCGCCTTCGGCCACCGGCTCCACCCCCGGGGTGGCGACGACGACGGCGGGCCGGGGCGGCACCGTGGCCACCACGCTGTCACCACCGGAGGTGATGACCGCCGCGCCGGGGAACGCCCGGCCCAGTTCTTCGGCGGTGCGCCGGGCGCCCACCACCACGGCCCGCACCGCGTCCGACCCGCACCGCGCGCACCGCAGGGCCAGCTCCTCGCGGCCGCACCAGCGGCATACGGCCCCGGGCGCGTCGCGGCCGGGCAGGGACAACGGCCCGGTGCAGTGCCGGCAGCGGGCGATGCTGCGGCACCGGCCACACGCCAATGCCGGCACATAACCGCGGCGCGGAACCTGCACCAGGACCGGGGCGTCGGCGCGCAGCGCGGCGCGGGCGGCGTCGAGGGCCATCGACGGGAGCCGGGCGGTGTGCGCGGCGGGGTCGCGTTCCTGGGCGAAGGCGCTGTCCTCGAGCGCGACCACCCGCGGGGCGTGCGCGCGTACGGCCCGGCGCGGCGCGGTCAGGTCATGCGCCCAGCCGCTGCGCACCAGCGCGTGGGCCTCGGCGGTGCGTGCGAAGCCGCCGATCACCGCCGCACAGCGCAGTTGGTGGGCCCGCAGCATCGCCACCTCACGGGAGTGCGGATACGGCGCGCGGGGTTCGGCCAGGGAGTCGTCACCGTCGTCCCAGACCAGCACCAGTCCGAGATCGGACACGGGCGCGAAGGCGGCGCTGCGCGTCCCGATCACCAGCCGCGCCTGACCGCGCAGCGCCCGCAGCCAGCGCCGGTACCGCTCGGCCGGACCCAGCCCGGCCGACAGGGCGACTACCCGGCTGTCCGGAAGCAGCACCGTCGCGGCCGCCTGCAGCTGATCGATGTCGCGCTGGTCGGGAACCACGGCCAGCACACCCCGGCCCGTCGCGACCGTCACGGCCGCGACCTCGGCCAGCCGCTGCGGCCACGACTCCCCCGGCAACGCCTGCCACACCGCCCGCGCCGCGCGGCCCCCCTGCAGGGCGGCGACGAACTGCGCGCCGCCCTGGTACGCCGCCCACGCGGCGGTGTCGACGGGCAGCGGATCGAGCGGTTCGAGCGGGGGTGCGGCCTGCTTCTCGACGGTGGCGTGTCGTGGTGGCACCGCCAGGCGCAGCACGTCGGCCCGGGTGCCCGCATAACGGGCTGCGACGGCGTCGGTGAGACGGCGGATGTCGTGGGTGAGAACCGGTTCGCCGGAGACCACCTTGTCCAGCCAGCCGAGCTTTCCGCCGTGGTCGGTGTCGGAGCGACGCTCGAGCAGGAAACCGTCGACGAGCCGGCCGTGGAACCGGACCCGGACCCGCACACCGGGTTGTGCGTCGTCGGATTGATCGGCCGAGACCAGGTAGTCGAACTCGCGGTCGAGGTGCGGCACCGACAGCATCGGCAGCACGCGCGCGATCGGCTCGTGCTCGGCCGGGTGCCGGGTGGTGCTCACCCCGCAGGTGTAGCAGAGGCCCCGGACGGCGACCCGAACGACCGGCCGAACAACAGCCCGGCGGTGAGCAGCAGCAGCGAGGCGGCGTAGAACCACCAGATGGGCACCGCCAGCCGCTCGTCGCCCAGCACGAATCGGGAGATCCCGATCATCGCGTCGGAGATCGCGAAGCTCACCGCGCCCAGTGCGGTCCACGGGGTGGGCAGGTCGGCGAGCAGCGCCGCGCAGACCATGGCACCGAGCACGGCGATGTAGAGCGTGACCGGCACCCCCATTCCCTCGGCGATCAGCCGCGGCCAGAACCAGACCAGCAGCGCCACGCAGGACGCCACGGTCAGGCCGGCGGCGGCCAGCCGAGGCGGCGTCGGCGCGGCCAGCGGCAGCAGGGCCGCCAGGAAGCACAGATGGGCGATCAGGAAGGCGGCCAGGCCGAGCACGAACGACGCCTCCCACCAGGGCATCGCCAGCAGGTAGTCCCCGGCCGCGGAGAACAGCAGGGCGCCGATCAGCCAGCGCCGTTCCCGCACGACGGGATGTGCCGTCGCGGCGGCGGCGAGCAACACCGCGGTCAGCGCTTTGACGGCCGGTTGCAGAGCGAACTGTCCCGTCAGCTCGGTCCCCGACGGCACGCGGGTCGCGACCACGATCAGGAAGACGCCGTAGCCGACCGCGACCACCGCCGCGCCGGACCACAGCGCCCGGGCCCGGGATCTGCCTGCAGGGACCGTCCGGTCGCCTCGTCTCCTCGCCTGCGTCATGGGCAGAACCTATAGAACACAGAACCGCGAGAACAACGCGCCCGCAGTGCCGATCGGTCATCTCGTCGCAGGTCCGGCCTCTGATAGGTTCTGCAGGCAAATGGCCTTTCCTGCGCGCCGTCGGCAGCCGGCCACCGTGCGTGTCGCCTCGCTGGACGTACAGCACAGTCACCGCCGGTCGGCGGTGGTGCTGGGACCCGTGACGATGCCGTCGCTCGACGAGCTGAGATCCCGCTTCGCGGCGATGGCCGCCGTCGGACCGGTCGCCCGCATCGGCCTGCAGCCCTCGACGGCGAGCGTGCGGTGGCGCTTCACCCCGCACCGCCTCGAGCACGCGGTGCGCGCGGCGGACCCTGTCGCCGACGACGATCCGATGGTGCTGCTGGCGGCGCTGCGCGGTATGCCCGACAGCGGAATCCGCGTGCTGTCCGGACGCGACCATCTGGCCATCGACTTCAGCCACGGTCTGGGCGAGATCCCGCTGCTGGACCTGCTTGTCGCGGTGTTGCTGGGCGGGGTCGACCCGTCAGAGCCCGCGCTGTGGCGCCCCTACCGGCACGCGGTGGCCCCGCTCCCAGCGGCCGCGGTGCGCGCGATCGGGCTGCGCCCTCGGCGGCTGCTTCCGCTGTGGCGCCACCACCGACGCACCAAGCCTGCGGCGATGGCGGCACCCGCAGCTGGCGATCTCGGCGCCGGCCCGTCCCCGGCCACCCGGATCGCCCGCATCGCCGGAGCCGAGGCCGACGAGCTGCGCCGGCTGCGTGATGCCACCCGGCCCGAGGTCAGCATGTTCGCCGTCTACACCTGCGCTCTGCACACAGCGTTCGCGGACAACGGATTCGACGTCGATCCCGTGGTCACGCTGCCGTTCGACGTGCGTCGGTACCTACCGGCCGGGTGGGACACGCTCGCATCGTTCTCTGCCGGTCTGGACTTCACCGTCGATCCGGACGCGGGGCCCGGCGCACTGCACTCGGAAATGGGCAGTGCCGTCCGCATGGCCCGACCGGTGGCCAATCTCGTGGCGAGTTCGGTGAAGGCCCGGGCCGCTCGGTGGGCGCGTCGCGGCGCCGACTGGTCGGTGCTACCGCCGCCGCGGATGCGGTTGCTGCACTCCAGCATCGGATCGGTCCCGCGCACCGCGTGGTCCTTCAGCGACCCCGCCGAAGCCTGCATCCTGGTGGCCAGCGATCCCGCGGGACCCTACGGGGTGACGGTGACGACCGCGACGGTGCCCGGCGCGTTGTGGATGACCGCGGAGTTCCACGAGGCGGTGTTCGATGCCGAGCGAATCTGCGCCGCACTGGATTCGGTGCCCGAGCGGGCACGCGAGCTGCTGAGCCGGACCGGGTGAAGGACAGGCTCAGCGGGCACCTTCTGCGGTGGTTTGTGGCGGCACGTCCCAGTCGTGGGCGGTGCGGAACACAAGGGTCTCGCCGTCTTCGTAGTACACCGTCCAGTTGGGGGAACTGCGCAGCGCCTGCTTCATGATGTCGGCCGCTTCGGGACGGAAGTCGCCGTAGTAACGCACGGCCTTGTCGGACTGCTCGCTGAACAGCACATAGGCCCGGAATGCGTCGTACTGCGCGTAGTCGTCGAGAGTCTTGATGTCCTCGGCGGTGGGGAACTGCGCCTTCAACTCGGGCAGCTTCGGGTCCCGGTAGTCCCACAGGTCGAAACCGATCGTCGCGTCGAAATAGTGGTTGTACAGCGTGACCTCGGCATAGCTGGCGTTCAGCCGGGTCGGCATACCGCCGAGGCGCAACATCACCAATCGCGTCCGCACGTCGGCGCCGTCGGTGATGCGGTCCATCAGTTCGACCTGTTCGCGGGTCTGGTAGATCATCGGCCACAGCGCCACATAGCCGTGGAGTCCGGCAACCGCCGCCGCGGTCACACCGACCGCCGCGACCACCCTGACGAGTACGGTCCGCGCCCCGCGACCGGCTGCGTCCACCGCTGCGACCAGCGCCGGCGCGATGAGCAGCGCGCAGCCGAGCAGTGCGTACAGGTACACGCGGAAGATCGCCTCGCCGCCGTAGCTCTGCCCGAACAGCAGACCGAACGAACTGAACGCCAGCACTGCCGGTGTGAACACCGGTCGCTTGTGGCGCCGGCACCAGATGGCGCAGCCGACCGCGGTGAGGATCACCACCACCGACAGTGAGCGCACCACCGCCGACGTGAAGTCCTTGGCGGGCAGCCCCGATGTCAGCACGTTGCTGGCGGCGTTGTCCAGCGGGCTGCCGCCGGACAGCAGTCCGTAGGGAAGCACCGCTTCGAGGTTCAACACCAGGTAGGTCAGTGCCACCCCGGCCATGGCCAGCGCCGCCCAGCGGGGTCGCGCTCGCTTGAACAGACACAGCACGGAGGCCACGGCCACGATCCAGAACGGCGTCAGCTGATGGGTCGGGACCATCGCGGCGAACACGACGACACTGAGCACTCCACAGGCCCGGCTGCGGGGCGAGGCCAGCACCAGCACCAGCGTTCCGAAGGCCAGCACCAGGGCCCAGGCCTGCGGGGCGAAATAGTCCTGGCCGACCCAGTTGACGATCTCGGCGAGATACGCGGCGGCGAGTGCGGTGCGGCGCGACCGTCCGACGACGCGCGCGGCGCTGTACACGGTGAACGCGATCAACACGTGGATGACCGGGGTGAAAACGTGCGCGACCGTCATCGCAGGCAGCCCGGTGGCCTCGCAGAACCACGCCCAGACCGCGAAGAACGCGGTCCACTGCGCATAGATGTCGGTGCCGTCGGCCATGATCCGGCCGTGCACCATGAGGTAGTCCACGACCGCGAGGTGCTTGTACGTCCAGTCCCACAGCGGCACGTCGGTGGCGGCGAAGGTGGTGACGCGGGCGACGACGATCGCCGCGCCGATCGCCGCGGCGGCCGGAACCAGCGTCCGGTCACGCACGGCGACCAGCAGCGCCCCACTCGTCAGCACCATGGACACGGCGAGCAGCGGGCCGGTTCCGGAGAACAGCAGACCGTAGTAGCTGGCCTCGACCCCGGGCAACCCTGGCACCGAGGCCGCCCAGAGCGCCACGGCCGTTCCGCTCAGCAGCAACGAGAAGTGGCGCCGCACAACGGATGTGCCGCGGTGAGCAACGGCGGGGACGGTGCGCCACCGCCAGCGCCGTGTCGCCTCCAGCACGCTGGTGCCGCGGCGGTAGTACCAGCAGGCGCTGCTCCCCGCAACAGCCACCACCTGCACCCACAGGATGTCCGATGGGCTCCAGCGGTAGGACCACATCGCCGCGATCGTCACCATCGTGACGAGGGCGATTCCCAGTACCGGAACGGTGGACAACAAGGCCCGGCGCGGGATGCGCACCCAGGTCAGCACCGCCGCCCCCGGGCCGAGGACGATGAACACTCCCAGTGCGCCGGCTCGGATGATGCTGGGCAGGGCCATCATCGCGACCACGCCGGCTGCCGCTCCCAGGACGGCGAGGTCGGCCATGCGCAACGGCATCGACGGCAGGCGACGGACCGCCGGGCCCGCAGTGGCGACCGTCGGCGCGGTGTCGCCGGTCTGTGCTGCGATGGTTGCCGTCATCGAGGCGCCGCCGCAGTCATGGCGCCGGTGATGGCCCGGCGGCCGCGCCACAGCGCCGTCGGACCGCTCAGCACCGCCATCACCTCGGTTCGGCCGAGCGCCCCGGGCAGGTCGTCGCGGAATCCGGGCATGGAGTACGGCATCGCCATGATCGCGCCGTAATCCGCGCCGGCACGCAGCGACGAGCCCAGACGCCGCCGCAGGATCCGCCAGGCCAGCCGCCGGTTGGCCCGGTCCGCGCCCACCTTGGTCAACCAGGCACCCAGACCCACCCCATAGCCGCGGACCTGCCGCAGCAGCGCGTCGTTGTCGCTGCGGTGGCGATGCCAGACGATGGCCGAGGGTTCGGCGGCAAGCGTGTCGCCCGCGGTGACCACCCGGAAGAACATGTCCAGGTCTTCGCCGCCCTGCGCCGCGGTGCCGGCACCCAGCGCTTCGTCGAAGCCGCCGAGGGCTGCGATGCGGTCGCGCCGGACAGCGAAATTGGCGCCTGCCCCGATGCGACCCACCTGGAACGGGAACAGCGGCAGATCCTCGGGCGGCTCGGCCAAGCTGAACAGCCGTGGCCGTAGTGAACCCGCCCAGGAGACGCGCTGGTCGAAATACGCCTGAGCCGGGGTCCGCAGCTCACCGCTGGGGATGAGTCCGCACACGCACGACACCCGGGGTGACCGGCCGAATCCGCGGGCGATACCGCGCAGCCACTGACCGTCGACCACGACGTCGTCGTCGGTGAACGCGACGAACTGGTGACGGGCGTTCCTGAGCCCGGCGTTTCGGGCTCTCGACAACCCGGGCCGCGGTTCGGAAACCAGTCTGACGCGGGAGTCGCACAGCTTCTCGACCACCGAGGCGGTGGCCCCGGTGCGGGCTGCGTTGTCCACCACGACGACCTCGAAGTCCGGGTAGTCCAGTGCCAGGATCGACGTCAACGCGTCGGTCAGTTGGTCGGCCCGGTCACGGGTGCACACGACCACCGACATCGGCACCAGCGGCGCGCTCTCGGCGTGGTCGCCATCGTTCGGCATCGCAGCGGCGGGCAGGCGCACCCGGCCGTCGCACACGCGCGCCTCGACGAAGCCGAGGGTCTCGGCGCCGCGGCGCATCAGCACCCGGGCGAGACCGTAGCCCTCGGCGTGGCGTGGGACGAACTCCACCACACCGTCCGCGTCGGGGGTGCACTCGTCGATGTCGAGCAGCCCTATCCACCGCGCCTTGGACCAGGTCGGCGCTGCGTGCGGTGGCATCGCGGGTTCGAGCACCGGAGCCGGCCTCACAGTGCGCTCACCCGAACCCAGTCGACGAGCATCGTCGAGGGATTCGGCGTGGTGAGATCCGGCGGTCCGGGCCAGTTCCCCCCGACGGCGAGATTCAGCAGCAGGAACACCGGTCCGTCGAACACCCACGTGCTCTTGGGCGCCAGATCGGCGGGTGTGACGGTGAACAGTGTCAGGTCGTCGATGCCGGTGACGATGCGCTCGGGGGTCTTTTCCACCCAGTAGGTGTGGAACTCGCCGGCCAGCGGGAACGGTGCGGGTCCGGACGCCGAGATCTCCTGCCCCCGAGCCGCTCCCCGGCGCGGAACGTGGACACCGGTGTGGTATTGGTCGGCGAGGTTCAGCGTTTCGATGACGTCGATCTCCCCGGAGGCGGGCCAGCCGACCCGGTCGACGTCGCTGCCGAGCAGCCAGAACGCCGGGTGCAGGCCCGCTCCCGCGGGCAGCGCGATGCGGGCCTCGGCGCGTCCTGAGGTGAACTCGACGGTTCCCTTGGTCGTCACCCGCGCCGACGTGATGTTGCTGCCGTCGGCGTCGCCGCGCGCGACGATCGCCAGGTGCCCGGCCCCGTCGAGGCGGACGTTATCGGGATCGTCGGTGTAGACCTGCACTTCGTTGTTGCCCCAACCGCCGCCACCGGTGTCGAACCGCCACGGACCCGCCGGCGGCGCGCCTGCGGGGCCGGTGAAGTCGTCACTGAACACGGCGACGGGACCGGCCGGTTGCGCGTGTCCGACGGTGTCGTGCATCGCGCATCCACACAGCGCCAGCACACTCAGCGCCGCCACCCCGCGGCGCACCGCGTACCTCATCGCGGCTCCTCGACGCGCGCCTCACCGGGCTCAGCGGAATGTCGCGTCCGCAGGCCGGTGGTGCCCAGAGCGATCACCGCGGCCAGGACGCCGTACATCGCCATGCGCTGGGCGCCACCTGCGCCGAACACCTGGTGCCCGCCGAGGAAGCTGAACAGTCCCACCAGGCTCAGCGCGCCCGAGAGCACCGCGATCGCCCGGCGTTCGGCAGACATCGCCGAGGTCGAACTGACGGCGACGAGAACAGCGCCGACGGCACCCAGCGTCAGGAAAACCATGGTGGCGGTCAGATTCCACGCGTAGTCGACGTTCACGGTCACCACGCCCGAGCACGCCAGCCCGATGCCCGCGACGATCAGCAGGAGCGCGTGCGCGCGATCGGTCACCCGCTGCCGCCAGAAGCCGGCGGCCACGATCGCCACTGCCGCCCCGGTCGCGACCAGCGCGACGTTCATCACGTGGTAGAGATCGCTGCAGGGCCAGTTTCCCTGCGGTCCGCAGAACGCCGCGCCCAGCGGCCCGACCACGTCCTCGCGGTAGCCGTAGTATCCGCGCCACGACGCGGAGACCACCCACTCGGCGGCGAAGTAGACCAGCGGGACCAGGGCCGCCAGCCCGGTGATCCGGGCGTCCTCGAGCCAGTCGGTGTCAGTGGTCATCGCTCACTCCCCCTGTGACGCAGTCTGGAGCAGTCCCGTCAGGTATCCCCCCGCGGTGGTCGTCAGTCCGGCGAGCAGTGCCAGCATCCGGCCGGGCCGCCGTCTCGCGTGCCACAGCCCGGTGGGCAGGGCCTGCGTGGTGTACCTGCGTTCGCTGGCCAGCGAAGACCGTTGACCGCACAGCCGGGTCAGGATCGCTTTGCTGCGACCTTCGTGAAAGCAGCGGCGCAGGAAGTAGGACAACGTCGCCCGGTCGGTCGACACCGTGTGCGACACCGAGAACGCCGCGTGCCGGACGATCTTGGCGCTCGGGTGATGCCGCACCAGCTCGATGCCCATCAAGGTCTCCTCGCACCCGGTCGGCAGAGCGCCGACGCGGCCGAGCCGAACCGAGAAGCCCCCGATGCCGACGAGCTCGGCCCGTCGCACGGCCATGGCGGCGCCGATCGGATTACGGATGTCGGCACCGTCGGCCGGCAGCCCGCGGTAGTCACAACCCACCACCCAGCCGAACTCGGGCGGAAACCAGCGCGGTGCTGAACCGCGAGGCCACTCGGGATGCACTGCGCCACCGATGCCCACGACGCCGGGGTCGAGGTACGCCGCGCGCACACCGGCGAGCGCCGCGGGGTGCAGCACCGCGTCGTCGTCCAGGAAGACCACCACCTCGCCGGAGGCGGTGCGCAGACCGGTGTTGCGCGCGCCGGAGAGGCCCCGGCTGGCGGTGTTGGCCACCACGACGACGCCAGACGGCACACCCGTTCGCAGTTCGCGATGTAGCGAGTCGTTGCCGTCGACCACCACGATCAGTTCGTCGCCGACACCGAGTTGGGCCACGACGGAATCGACCGCGCGGGTGAGGCCGGCGCGACGTTCGGTGGTGTAGCAGCAGATCACCACGCTGAGCGAGACCGCGGCGATGACCGGTGCCGCGGCGTCGGCGGGCTGAACCGTCACGGCGACCACCCGGCGCCGGCCGGCACGCGTGCGCCGCCGAGCTGCTCGCGGTGCTCGCGCCCGATGGTGCGCAGCACCCGCATCCCGTCGGTGACGGCATTGAGGTTGCTGTTGCCGTGCAGCCGCTTGCCCTCGAAGCTGCCGACCTCACGGATCAGCCACCCGCTCTTGGCGGCACGGACGTTGATCACGGTCTCGATCTCGAACCCGTCACCCCACTGCGGCTCGGGATCATCGGTGCACGGGAGGTCCAGACAGTCGAGGTTGCGCCGCCAGAACGCGTTGTAGCCGTAGCACAGATCGCTGAACTGGGTGCGGAAGATGCGGTTGACGAGCCAGTTCAGGGCGTAGTTGCCCAGCCTGCGGAATCGGGTGATGTCGTCACTGCCACCGTCCCGGCAGAACCGACTGCCCTTGGCCAGATCCGCACCCTCGACCAGCGCCTCGACGAACCGCGGGATCTCGGCCGGGTCGGTGGAGCCGTCCCCGTCGATCATGACGATGATGTCGCCGGTGGCAGCGCGGAAGCCGCAGGCCAGTGCGTTGCCTTTGCCACTGCGGGTCTGCTCGATCACGGTGGCGTGCGGCCACAACCGGCGCGCGACGTCGGCGGTTCCATCCTGGGAGCCGCCGTCGATGACGACGAGTTCGTCGACCGGCGGCATCCGCTCGGCGACGTGCGGCAGGTTGCGGGCCTCGTTACGGGTGGGAAGCACCACGGTGACCCTGGGCCGGCCGGTCTCGGCGAACCCACCGTCACCGGCGCGGTGGTTGGCCGAGGTCCCCGCGGTGCCGAAGCTCCGGTGCAAGTCGTGCCGAAAGTTCCCGAAGTTTGCTCCTGCGCATGGTTTCGGGTCTGGCGCGATATCCGTCACGTCGCGAAACTTCCTGTCGGAGTGTGGGTTTGGTGTGCCGTGTCGTACGGTCCGCGACCGGCCCTGGATCCTTAGCTAAGGTTAGGCTCCCCTTAGCTGGGAAGTCACTGTAATGCATGGACTCGCCCTTCGGTGCGCTCCATGCCGGCTATGACAGGGCTCACAGGTTTGGATAGCCAAACCATTGTTCGCGGACTTTAGTATCGTCGGACACCCGCACCGCCCCGGACGCGTCACCCGACGCCCGGGTGAACACTTTCGTGAGGACCCCATGTCGACGACCAGCCGGGCGCCCGGCCACCACAGTGGTCAAACCGGCTGTGCGGCCGATGGTTCCACCGACGACAGGGTCGTCGAGCGCGACCTCCGCGGTGGTGCCGGGGACTGCACGGGCGCCACCGCGGCGTCCGACCGGCGCCGCCTGCACGGCCGGGCTCTGGGGATGGACATCCTCGCGGTGATGAGTTCGAGCGCCGCCACCGGCATCCTCGGGTTCGCCTTCTGGACCGCCGCCGCGCGCGGTTACGACGCCGCCGAGGTGGGGCGCGCGTCGGCGATCCTCTCGTCGGCGACGCTGATCGCGATCCTGGCCAATTTCAGCCTCGGCAATCTGTACGAGCGCTTCCTGCCGCTGGCCGGGCGGGACACCCATCGGCTGGTGCGGCACGGCACCACCTTCGCGCTCGGCGCCGCGGTGCTCTTCGGCGTGGTCTTCGTCCTGGTCGGCCCGCGCGACGAGTTGTTCCCCCACCCGGTGGAAATGGCGCTGTTCCCGGTCGCCGTCGCGGTGCTGTCGGTCTACGCACTGCAGGACCAGGTGCTCGTCGGACTCGGTCGCGCCCGCATGATCGCGACGAAGAACATCGGCCAGTCCACCACCAAGTTGGTCGCGGTGATCGCGCTCATCCCGGTGGCCACCGGCGCCGCCATCGTCTGGTCCTGGGTGTTGCCGGCCGCCGTCATCACCGGGGTCATCGCCGTGGTGGTCATCAGGCGGGAGTCGCGGCGCCGGGCCGGACAGCCGGCGCTGCCGCCGCGACGAGAGCTGTTCCACTTCTTCGCCAGCTCGTATGCGATCAACTCCGTCGACGTCACCGTGCCGCTGCTGGTGCCGCTGATCGTGGTCGCCCAACTCGGCACCGAGATGAACGCGTACTTCTCGATGTGCTGGCTGGTCGTCAACACACTGGGTGTCCTGATCGGCGCCACCGCCGCGCCCTTCATCGCCACCGCGTCGACGCCGGGCGCCGACCTGCGTTCGTGCACAAGACGATTCGTGGTGATGTGCGGCGGCGCGGCCGTGGCCAGCTGCCTCGGCCTGCTCGTCGCGGCTCCCCTGATCCTGGGCATCCTGGGACCGCAGTACGCCGAGGAAGGCACCCGGCTGATCCGCCTGATGGCGCTCACGCTGCCCGCGCTGGCGGTCATGACGATCTACACGGCGCTGGCGCGGCTGCAGCGCCGGCTACGCCTGGCCGTCACGTCGCAGGTGGTGCTCGGCGTCGTCGTCGTCGCGGGTTCGATCCTGTCGACCCCACGCTGGGGCATCGACGGTGTCGGCTACACCTACCTGGTCGCCGAGTTCGTCTGCACAGCGATCCTGCTCGGACCCACCATCGCCCTGGTGCGCGGCTTCGGGTCCACATCGACGCCGCCGCCTGCCGAACCGTCAGCTGCCCCGACGCCGGCCCATCGACGGCCCGCAGGTCCTGACGTCACCGGTGAGGGGCCCCTGGCGTACCAGTCGGTGACCGAGCGGTTCCGGGAAGTCGCCGAACGACTTTCCGGCCGCGTCGCCCTGCGCAGCGGGAGCGACTTCGTCACCTACGCCGAGTTGAGCGCCGCAGCCGAACGCTGGACCGCACAACTGCGCAGCCGCGACGACCCCGGCGCCGCGGTAGCGCTCGTCGGGGACCTCAGCGCCGACACTGCGGCCGTCATCCTCGGCAGCTTCGCGGCACCCGCCCCCCTCGTCCCGCTGGACACCAGCCTGCCGCACGACCGCATGCAGCAGCTCGTCGAGGTCCTGAGGGCTCGCGGGGTGGCGCTGGACACCGTCGTCGTGGGCGGGGGCACCCCCAAGCTGTCCCCCGACGCCATCGGTGGCACCCAGGTGTGGCACGCCGGCCGAGAGCTGCCACCGCTCGCCCGCCCCGTCGAGTCCGCCACCCTGGGTGTCGACACGGTGACCAGCATCCAGTTCACCTCGGGGTCCTCCGGCGCGCCGAAGGCGGTGGTGCATGTACACGGCACCTGGCTCAGCGACTGGATCCTGCACCGTGACCGCTTCGGCATCGTCGAGGGCACCCGTGTGGCTCTGTGCATGCCGGTGAGTTTCGCCGCCGGGCTCAACGTGGCGATCGGAGCTCTGCTCTCCGGTGCCGAGATCATCGCGCTCGACCCGCGCGCACACACCGCCGACGACGTGATGAGACGCCTCGGCGACGCCGAGGTCGTGATGTGCACCCCGTCGTTCCTGCAGTCGCTGTCCGAGGCCGCGGACGCCAACCCGCCGCTGGACCGGGTCCGACGCATCGTCACCACCGGAGAACCGTTGTACAGCAACGTGGTCGCAGGCGCGCGTCGAGTGGCACCGAATGCGGTCCTGACGAACTGGGCGGGCTCGTCGGAAACTCTCGGCATCGCCCACTACGACATCGGCCCCGACGACGAGGTCCCCGCCGGGGTGGTCCCGGCCGGAATCGCCGTCCCCCACAAGACGTTGGGTGTGGACGAGGACGGTCGTCTCACCGTGACCTCCCGCTACCTCGCTGCGGGTTACCTCGATCCGCGCAGCGCAGCCACGACGTTCGTGCAGAACAGCGATGGCAGCGCAACGTTCGTCACCAACGATCGCGCACGGATCACCGAAACGGGCACGTTGGTGATCCTGGGGCGGATGGATGCCGCAGTGAAGATCCGCGGCTATCTCGTCGAGCCTGCGGAAGTGGAGACGGCGCTGCTGGAATGCCGAGGAATCCGGGAGGCGCTCGTCATCGCCGGAGGGGACTCCGACGCCCCGGTGCTGATCGGCTACGCGGCTCCCACCCCGGGAACGAGAACACCGGCCGTCGCCGACATCCGGGCGCAGCTGCACAGTCGGCTGCCCGCCTGGATGGTGCCCACCCACATCGTGTTGGTGGAGGCACTGCCCCGCAACGAGCGGGGGAAGGTGAGCCGCCAGGATCTGCCTGCGCCGCAACGCGGGCCACTCGAACCGCCACGGCCGGGTCTGGAGACCGACATCGCCGCGGACTGGGCCGCGATCCTTCGCCTCGACGCCGTCGGACGCAACGAGAACTTCGTTGCACTGGGCGGTGATTCGCTCAACGTTACGCAGCTCACCGCAACCCTCGCCACACGGTACGGGGTGACGCTGAGTCCCTCGGAGCTGGCGTCCGCACCGACCGTTGCGCAATTGGCCGAGCGGCTCGAGACCTGCCTAGGCCGGGGCACCACCGCAACCGCTGCCCGGCCCGCGCCGACGACGGTGGTGCTGCGCAGCCCTTCTGCGCACACCCGCCGGACCCTGTTCTGCTTCGCCGGTGCCGGCGCCTCCGCGCTGACCTTCGCACCGCTGGCCGAGCACGTCGGCGCCGACACCGCCGTGGTCGCCTACCAAGCCCAGGGTCTGGAGAACCGCGCCGTTCCCGACTGGACGGTGGGCCGGGCGGCCGGGCGGCACCTGCGAGAACTGCTCGCTGTGCAATCCGAGGGGCCCTACACCCTGGTGGGACACTCGCTGGGGGCGTTCATCGCCACCGAGGTGGCCAACCGGTTGACCGAGCTCGGCCACCGGGTCGACCTGGTGGCCATGCTCGATCCGTTCCTGCCGCCCCGGACCATTCGGGCGGCGCGGCAGTTCCTCCCGGACGTGACGTCGGCCCTGCTCGAACAGGCTCCCATCCCCCGTTCGGTGCTGTGGCGGCGCAGGCTGTGGCTGCCGCTGGCGGGTATCGCCGGGAGCCGACCCGAGCGCAGGATCGAGGCTCTGCGGGAAGTCGGTGTGCGGGTCGGACGACTGCACCGGCCACGGCCCTATGACGGGCCGACGTTGTTGGTGCTCAGCACCTTCAACAGCGACGACGCCCGGGTCTGGCCCCACCTGCTCACCGGCCGGCTGCAGATCGAGCGGATCAACTGCGACCACGACTCGGTGATCCGCGAGCCGCACATCCGCCGCGTCGGCGAGCTGATCGCAGCCGCCCGTGTTCAGTGCTGAACGCTGTCCAGTCTGAGGTCACCGATCAGGCCGTGGTGATCCGATCCCGGAACGTCCACCCGCCGCATCGACATCGGCGTGGCCCCGCGCGCCAGGATCCGGTCGATCGCGAGCACCGCGGGATACCACCGCCCGGCGGGATAGGTGGC
This sequence comes from Mycobacterium sp. G7A2, assembly GCF_041902445.1. Taxonomy (NCBI): domain Bacteria; kingdom Bacillati; phylum Actinomycetota; class Actinomycetes; order Mycobacteriales; family Mycobacteriaceae; genus Mycobacterium; species Mycobacterium sp. G7A2. Next base: position 3,468,236 of record NZ_CP169251.1, read on the forward strand.
CACGATCCCGACGCCGAGGTATTCGGCGGCGTCAACCAGCGGCGCGTCGCCCGCGCCGCGCAGGTGGAGCAGGTTCCGGTACCGCTCGTGGTCGTAGGTGGAGTTGAAGTCGGCACCCACCACGAGCGGCATCGTCTCGGCGGCCAGGGCGTCACCGATACGGTCCAGCTCGGCGGCCCATCGCCACGCGGGCAACGGATACGGCGGAACCGGATGCAGCGCGTAGATCGCGACCGGCCCGGCACCGGGCACGTCGATCGTTGCCCGCAGGTTGTTGTGTTGCAGGCCGGACAGTTTCGCGGTGTCGGTCAGGGGGTGTCGCGAATAGATGCCCTCCCCGCCGCCGCCTTCCTTGGGCTCCAGGTAGGTGTAGGGCAGCGCCCGCTCCAGCCCCGCCGCTGCCAGGCGTTCGGCAGCCGGCGCGGTCAGTTCGGCAACGGTGAACACATCGATGCGTTCGGCGCGCACGGTCCGCGCCAGCGCGGCAGCATCGGCCTCTCCCAGGCGGATGTTGGCTTGGAACAGACGCAGCACCGGCGCCGCCGGGTCGGAGACGAGGCCGCCCTGACCGACATACAGCGGCAGCTGGGACGCCACCCCCACCGCGACCACCAGCGTCCCCGCCAAAGCCGGGTACCAGAACCGCGCGGCAGCCAACACCAGCGTGGCGGCCGCTGCGAGTGCGACGCACAACGGGGTGAACGACGCCGCCAACGTCACCGCGGTGCTGACCGGCCCGAGGAAGTGCGCCCCGACCCCGAAGGCCGCGCAGACCAGCAGCAGCAGACCGACCACGCCGACCGTCCTACCCGTCCATCGCCGGGACCGCAAGGGCCGCAACGCCGTCGAACCGGCGGTCACAACATCGAGACGAATGTTCGGTCGGGCAGGGTCACGCCGACAACGCTACGCGGTCGGCGTCGGCGCAGCCGACCACCCGCCGCGCGGCCCGCAACGCCGCCCTGGCCCGGACTCCCGCGGGTGCGCGCCACTGCACAGGCGCTTCGATGCTCACCGGGACGCCGGGCAGCGCCTGCAACATGTCCACCAGATCGATGCAGCCCTCACCGGGCAGCAGCCGGGCGGTGCGGCCCTGGAAGCGCAACTCGTCCACCGATGTGGGCCGCGGTGACAGACCGTCGCAGATCTGGACGTAATTGATCCACTCGGCGGGCAGTGCCGCCAGGTCATCGGGTGTCGTCGCAGACCGGTCGTAGTGCAACGCGTCGACCAGGACGCCCACCGAGTCGGCGCGGCATGCCCGCACAATTGAGGCGGCCTCAGCGAGATCCCGCACCTCGGTCCACGGCATCGGCTCCAGATTCGCTCGGACACCGAATTGCGCGGCGAAATCGGCGAGTTCGGCGAGGTTGTCCGCGAGCCGGCAATGGTCCGGATCATTGCCGGTCACCAGTGCCTGGCCGGCGCCGAGGTAGGCCGCGGTCTCGAGTACAGCGCCGAACTCCTCGCGCACGCGGGTGTCGGGCCGCAGCCGCAGCACCTCCACGTCGAGGACGAAAAGGCCTGTCGCATCGAGTCGTCGGTGCGTCTCCCGGATGGTCGGCGTCTGCCCGAGAGTGGGCCGCACCGGCTCCTGCTCGGTGGCCCGGATCAATCGCAGGCCGACTCCGTCGTAACCGGCTTCGGCTGCACAGGCGACGAGTTCGGGCGGACCCAGTTCCAGGACCGTCAACGGGGCGAGCGTGATCGGTCGCGCTCGAACAGCATCCGACGTGACGTGGCGGCGCAGAAGTCTCACCCAGGTGTCCTCACGTGGTCGATGTCGGCCGGTGTCGGCCGGTGTCATGGTGCGGTGAGACCGATTGTCGGCGAAACGGCTCCGCCGTGGGGGGCTACCCTGCCTGTCATGGCTGTCGCCCGCACCACAGTGGACCCGGTTCTGCGCACAGTGCTCCATGCCGTGCCGTTCCAGCTCACCACCGACGGCGGCCCCGAACCCGCCCGCCGGCGGTTCGCCGATCTGCCCCGCAAGGCCATGCATCCGGAGGTGAGCGCCGTCGACCGAAGCGTCGAGGGTCCTGCCGGCCCCGTCCCCGTGCGCATCTACCGGCCGGCGACGCCGGCGGACGTCCTGCCCGTGGTGGTCTTCATCCACGGCGGCGGGTGGTCGGTCGGCGATCTCGACACCTATGACGGCGCTGCCCGCATGCACGCCGCGGGCGCCGACGCGCTGGTGGTGTCCGTCGGTTACCGGCTGGCCCCCGAACATCCCTATCCCGCCGCGGTCGACGACACGTGGGCCGTCACCCGGTGGGTGCTACGACACGCCGCCGAGCTGGGCGCCGACCCCGGCCGGGTCGCGGTGGCCGGTGACTCCGCGGGAGGAAATCTGGCCGCGGTCATGGCGCAGTCGGCCCGCGACGCAGGGACACCGCTGCGCTACCAACTGCTGTGGTATCCGTCGACCACCTTCGACACGTCGCTGGCGTCGTTCACCGAGAATGCCGGCGCACCGGTGCTCGACGCGGCAGCGTGCCGTGGCTTCACGCGCTGGTATCTCAGCGGAGCCGACGTCGACATGTCCGCCCCGCCGGCCACGTTGGTGCCCGCGCGCGGCGAGCTGACCGGGCTGCCGGCCGCCTACATCGCTGTGGCCGGGCACGACCCCCTGCGTGACGACGGGATCCGCTACGCCGAGTTGCTCGCCGGTGCCGGGGTGGCTGTCGAACTGCACAATGCCGAGTCCCTGGTGCATGGCTACCTGGGCTACGCCGGGGTGGTGCCGGCCGCGACCGCAGCCACCGACCGCGCCCTGGCCGCCTTGCGTGCCGCGCTAACGTGAGGCCATGACGGACTCCGTGACCCAGCGACCGCCGATCGATCCGGCTCTGAAGGCGATTCTGGACGCGTTTCCGTTGCACTTCACCGCGGACGACGGCGTCGAGGTGGCCCGCGAGAAGCTCCGGGTGCTGGCACCACCGCCCGAATCGCTGCCCCCGATGCGGATCGAGGAGCGCACCATCGGTTTCGCGGACGTGACCGACATCCCGGTCCGCATCTACTGGCCGCCGGTGGACCAGCACGATGAGCTGCCGATCGTCGTCTACTACCACGGCGGCGGCTGGTCGGTCGGCGACCTGGACACCCACGAGGGCGTCGCGCGCGCCCACGCGATCGGCGCCGAGGCCATCGTCGTCTCGGTCGATTACCGGCTCGCCCCCGAACACCCGTTCCCGGCCGGCGTCGAGGACGCGTGGGCGGCGCTGCAGTGGGTGGCCGAGCACGCCGCCGAACTCGGCGGTGACCCGGCACGCATCGCGGTGGCGGGCGACTCGGCCGGCGGCAACCTGTCAGCGGTGGTGACGCAGCGGGCCCGCGACAACGGTGGCCCGGCACTGGCGTTCCAGCTGCTGTGGTATCCCTCGACCACCGCGGACATGTCGCTGCCGTCGATGTCGGAGAACGTCGACGCACCGATCCTCGACCGCGACGTCGTCGCTGCCTTCCTGCACTGGTATCTGCCGGCCGGCCTGGACATCACCGAACCGGAGTCGCTGCCGCCGTCGCTGGCTCCGGCGAACACCGCTGATCTGTCCGGGCTGCCACCCGCCTACATCGGCACCGCCGAACACGACCCGATCCGCGATGACGGCGCCCGCTACGCCGAACTGCTCGCCGCCGCCGGAGTGCCCGTCGAGCTGTACAACTCGCCGACGATGGTGCACGCGTTCGTCAACTTCGCCGCGGTGGTACCTGCGGCGGCCGAAGCCACCGATCGCGGGCTGGCCGCGCTGCGGACCGGCCTACGCAGGTCGATGCCGGCCTGAAATCGAATCGAGGATCCCGATGGCCGCACCGCGTCGCGCACCGGACCACGACGTCGTCATCGTCGGTGCCGGGTTCTCCGGAATCGGCGCCGCGATCCAGCTCGACCGCGCCGGGATGCACGATTACCTGATCATCGAGGCCGGCGAGCAACCGGGTGGCACGTGGTACTGGAACACCTATCCCGGGATCGCGGTCGACATCCCGTCGTTCTCCTACCAGTTCTCCTTCGAGCAGAGCACCGAGTGGACGCGGACCTACGCACCCGGCGCCGAGCTGGCCGGCTACGCCGCCCACTGTGTCGACAAGTACGGCCTGCGGCCGAAGATCCGCTTCGGCACCACCGTGCAGGCCGCCGCGTTCGACGACGCCGACAACGTCTGGGTCCTGGACCTCGACTCCGCGGGCGGACAGAAGCAGGTCCGCGCCCGCTTCCTGATCAACGCCTGCGGCGTGCTGTCGGTGCCCAACCTGCCGGACATCCCCGGCGTCGAGGAGTTCGGCGGCACGACGGTCCACACCGCGCGCTGGGACCACACACTGGAACTGCGCGGAAAACGGGTGGCCGTCATCGGCACCGGGGCGTCGGCGGTCCAGGTGATCCCGGAGATCGCACCGCTGGTGGATCGTCTGACGGTCTTCCAGCGCACACCAATCTGGTGCTTCCCCAAACTCGATGTGCCGCTGCCCCCGGCGGCGCGGTGGCTGATGCGGCTGCCGTGGGGTGGCGCGGTGCAGCGGTTGCTCAGCCAGGCCTACGTGGAGTTCACGTTTCCGCTGGCCGCCCAGTACTTCACCATCAACCCGCTGGCCCGCCGAATGGATGCGGCGGGACGGGCGTATCTGCGCCGGCAGGTGCACGATCCGGTGGTGCGGGACAAGTTGACGCCGCGTTACGCGGTGGGCTGTAAGCGACCCGGCTTCCACAACACGTATCTGGCCACGTTCAACCGGGACAACGTCCACCTCGTCACCGAGCCGATCACCACGGTCACCGGCTCGGGCGTGACGACCGCGGACGGTGCGCAGCACGAGGTGGACGTGCTGATTCTGGCCACCGGGTTCAAGGTGTTCTCCGGCGCGGACGACTCGTCGGCGACGTACCCGGTCCTCGGCCCCGACGGCGCATCCCTGGACCGGTTCTGGAGCGAGAACCGTCTGCAGGCCTACGAGGGCGTCAGCGTGCCCGGGTTTCCGAACTACTTCACCGTCTTCGGTCCGTACGGCTACGTCGGGTCGTCCTATTTCGCGCTGATCGAAGCGCAGAGCCATCACATCGTGCGCTGCGTGACCGCTGCGCGGGCCAAGGGCGCGACGCGGGTCGAGGTACGCCAGGAGGCGAACGACCGCTACTTCGCGGAGATGATGCGAAAGCGGCACCGCCAGATCTTCTGGCAGGACAGTTGCCGACTGGCCAACAGCTACTATTTCGACCAGCACGGCGACGTTCCGCTGCGACCGACCACCACAGTGGAGGCCTATTGGCGCAGTCGTCGGTTCCCCCTCGGCGATTACGCGTTCAGCGCCTGACAGGGGCCCACGTATCAATCCGGATGGTTGCCGTTGGCCGACGAGGTCCCCTCGTCCTCTTGGGGGTCGTCGGCACTCTTGTCGCCGCCGAGGTCGGGTTCCATCGCCACGCTTCGTGACCGTTGCCCCTCGGTGCGCAGCGTCATGCCCTCGCCGGCGGGCTGCAGGTGCACCACAGCACCCACCGCGCGGCGGATACCCGGGGGGCCTTCCACGCGCAGGAACTCGCCGAGCCGTCCGGCGCGGTAACGCAGCGGCGAACCGATGAACTCACCGAGGACCACGCCGGCGCCCAGGGCCAGCGCCACGGCCGCCGCCGAGAACAGCTGCTGCATACCGTCATCGAAGTCCTCGTCGACGGCCAGGTAGAAGACGGCCCGGAAGACCGCGAGACCGGGCAGCATCGGCATGATGCCCGCGGTCGCGGTGACCAGGGCAGGCGCCTGACGGCGGATCGAGATCACCGTGGCGAACACACCGACGAGCACGGCCGCGATACCGGTGGCCACCACCTGGCCGAAGCCGGCTCGTCCCAGCCCGATGAGGACCATCTCGGCCATCCCGGCAACGACCCCGGCTGTCAGCGCTGAGCGTAAGGGCGCGTAACTGGCGATGGTGAAGCACAGGCCGGCGAAGGCCGCGCCGAACACCGCGAGCGCGATCGGCAGCGGCTGATTCGGGACGATGAAGGTTCGGGTGGCATCGACGTGCAGTTCGATTCGGACACCGATCATTTCGGCAACCTGGAGTCCGGCCAGGATGCCCACCACTATGCCGCCGGTGAGAAACAGCGCCTCGCCCAATCGGGTCACCGCGGTGAGCATGTAGCCCGTCACGGCGTCCTGCATCGCACCGACGATCGTCATGCCCGCAAGCAGCATGACGATGCCGGTGGCCACCAGCGTGGTCGGGCCCAGACCGAAGAAGAAGTAGGCCGCGACGGCGACCAGGGTCGCGATCATCGCCCCGATCACGTGCTGGAAGAAGAACGGTGTCCGGATCTTGTTCAGCAGTCGGCCGGCCCGATCGATGGCGGCCGCGGTGACCGCCGCCAGGACGCAGGTCAGCCACGTGCCGCCGAACAGCAGGGCGATGCCCAGCGCGAAACCCGCCCAGCCCATCGTCGACAGCCACCGCGGGTACGGGTGGGACTGTTCGGAGATCTCGTCCATCACCTGGTGGGCCTCGTCGACGGTGACACCACCGGAGGTGATCCGGCCGACCAGCCGGTCCAGGTCGGCCACGCGCGTGTAGTCGGTCGAGCGAGCGTTCACCGACCGCACGATGGTCAACGGCGGACCGTCTGCGGTCGGCGGAGCCGAGACGAACACCGTCGTGACGAAGATCTCGACGAGACAGTCGGTCAGGTGATAGGCACGGGCGACGTCCTGCGCGGTGGCCACCACGTCGGCGGTACCCGACCCCGACGACAACATGACTTCGGCGAGCCGGATGGTCAGATCCAGGACCTTGCGGGTGTGCAGGTCGCCCAGCGCGTTCGCGGCGCGGCTGCGCTGACCGGCGAGCGGCGCAGGGTCGCGCCGCCCGCGCAAGGCCATCAGACCCCGGTTCAGGCGGGTTGTGCTGGTTGATCGATCTCGAGCCATCGCGGCCCACAATACTGGCGCTCAGGCCCAAACCGGCCGACGGCACTGACGTGCCGCGTCCGGATCACGCTCCGAGCCGTCCCGAGCTCGACAAATGCTGTGCCGCTGTGACTTTCGTCGCAGCGTCAGACCGCGGCCTTGAGGTCGTCGACCTTGTTCAGCTGCTCCCACGGCAGCTCGATGTCGGTGCGGCCGAAGTGCCCGTAGGCCGCCGTCGGCGCGTAGATCGGGCGCAGCAGGTCCAGATCGCGCACGATCGCACCGGGCCGCAGGTCGAACACCGTGCTGATGGCCTTCTCGATCTTGACCGGGTCGACGGTCTCGGAGCCGAAGGTCTCGACGAACAGGCCGACGGGTGCGGCCTTGCCGATCGCGTAGGCGACCTGCACCTCGACGCGCTCGGCGAGACCGGCGGCGACGACGTTCTTGGCCACCCAGCGCATTGCGTAGGCCGCCGAGCGGTCCACCTTGGACGGGTCCTTGCCGGAGAATGCACCGCCGCCGTGGCGGGCCCAGCCGCCGTAGGTGTCGACAATGATCTTGCGGCCCGTCAGCCCGGCGTCACCCATCGGGCCACCGAGCACGAACTTGCCGGTCGGGTTCACCAGCAGCCGCGGCTCCGAGGTGTCCATGGTGTCGTGACCCAGCTCGGCGAGCACCGCGTCGATGACGTGCTGCTTGATCTCGGGCGAGAGCTGGTTGTCGAGGTCGACGCCGTCGGCGTGCTGGGTCGACAGCACGACGGTGTCGAGCCGGACCGGCTTGTTGCCGTCGTACTGCACCGTCACCTGGGTCTTGCCATCCGGTCGCAGGTAGCCCAGGGTGCCGTCCTTGCGGACTTCGGTGAGCTTGCGAGACAGCCGGTGCGCAAGCGCGATCGGCAGCGGCATCAGCTCCGGAGTCTCGGAGATGGCGTATCCGAACATCAGGCCCTGATCGCCGGCGCCCTGCAGGTCCAGCGGGTCGGAGCCGCCGCCGACGCGCGTCTCGTGGGCGGTGTCGACGCCCTGGGCGATGTCGGGCGACTGCTTGCCGATACCGATGTTCACGCCGCAGGTCTCGCCGTCGAAGCCCTTGTCGGAGCTGTCGTAGCCGATCTCGAGGATGCGGTTGCGCACGGTGTCGGTGATGTCGGCGAAGGCATTCCTCGCCGTCGTGGTGACCTCACCGACGACGTGCACCTGGCCGGTCGTGACCAGCGTCTCCACCGCGACCCGGGACCGGGGGTCGTCTGCGAGCAGCGCGTCGAGCACCGAGTCGCTGATGGCGTCGCAGATCTTGTCGGGATGTCCCTCGGTCACCGACTCACTGGTAAACAGCCGGGCTTCGCTCACGTCCGCTCCTTTTCCTCTCGCTCGCACCATTGAGGTCATGCAGGTAAATGCTCAGTCAACTTCTACCGGGTGGCGTTCCCACCCGAACCGATGGCCCCCCGGACTAACGGGCGCCGCTGTGCAGGAACGCCACGATCGCGTCCACAATACGGCTGGCGATCACAGTCTTCGAACCGTGCTCCAGCGCCGACTCCGCCCCGTCGGCGGCCAACAGCCAACCGTCGTTGTGGTCGACCTCGAATGCACGGTTCTCTCCCACTGCGTTGACGACCAACAGATCGCAGCCTTTGCGCTGCAGTTTCGCGCGGGCGTGGAAGAGCACGTCGCCGTTGGCGTCGCCGGTCTCGGCCGCGAATCCGACGATGGCCTTCATGTTGGGCAGTTGCCCGTCGCTGCGGGCCCGCACCGCTCCGGCGAGCACGTCGTCGTTGCGCACCAGCTCGATGGTCGGCTCGCCCTCGCCTGCGGGGCCCTTCTTGATCTTGCTGGTGGCCTGGTTGGCGGGCCGGAAGTCGGCCACGGCGGCCGCCATCACCAGCACATGGGAGTCAGGCGCGTACTTGGAGACGGCGTCGCGAAGCTGGGCAGCCGAACCCACGTGCACGACGTGCACACCGGCAGGGTCGATCAGACCGGCGGTGTTGCCCGCGACCAGGGTCACGTCGGCGCCACGCTGGGCCATCACGCGCGCCATCGCGTAGCCCTGCTTACCCGAACTGCGGTTGCCGATGAAGCGGACCGGGTCGATGGGCTCGCGGGTGCCACCGGCGGTGACCAGCACCTTGACGCCGGACAGGTCGAACGGCAGCCCCTCGGGGCGGGCGAGCAGCAGCTGGGACAGCGTGCTGATCTCTTCGGCTTCGGGCAACCGACCGGGGCCGGTGTCGGCGCCGGTCAGTCGGCCCGAAGCGGGTTCCATCACCACCGCGCCGCGTCGGCGCAGCGTGGCGACGTTGTCGACGGTGGCCGGATGCAGCCACATCTCGGTGTGCATCGCAGGGGCGAACAGCACCGGGCAGCGTGCGGTGAGCAACGTCGCCGTCAGCAGGTCGTCGGCGCGGCCGATGGCCGCGCGCGCCAGCAGGTCGGCGGTGGCCGGGGCGACCACGACGAGATCGGCGGCCTGCCCGATCCGCACGTGGGGGACCTCGTGCACGTCGTCGAACACCCCGGTGTGCACGGGGTTACCGGAGAGCGCCTCGAAGGTCGCCGCTCCGACGAATTTCAGCGCGGACTCGGTGGGCACCACCCGGACCGAGTGACCCGCTTCGGTGAGCTGACGGACCACCGTGGCCGCCTTGTAGGCGGCGATACCGCCGGCGACACCGACGATGATCCGTTTGCGCTGCATCAGCCCTGGCTACTCGCCCTCGGTGTGCTCGAGCAGATCTTCGTGGATCTCGCGCATGGCGATCGAGAGCGGCTTCTCCTGCAGTCCGGGCTCGACCAGCGGTCCGACGTACTCGAGGATTCCGTCGCCGAGCTGGTTGTAGTAGTCGTTGATCTGCCGCGCGCGCTTGGCGGCGTAGATCACCAGCGCATATTTGCTCGACGCGCGGTCCAGCAGCTCGTCGATGGGCGGGTTGGTGATGCCCAGCGGCGTGTCGTAGGCGAGGGCGCCGGCGGCGTCGGTCTCGACGGACGGCCGCGTGTCGGCGTGCGGGGTGCTCACGTAGAAGTTCTCCTGGCGCTTGGCGGTTAGGCTTGTCATGAACACATCGGGGGGCGATCAGAGGCGGTCGCGCGGCACCGACGTGTGGGCCACCAGCAAGGATACCAATTCCGCGCAGGCCGATTCCAACTGGCTGTTGACGACGACCTCGTCGAAATCACCCTGGGCGGCCAGTTCAGCGCGCGCCGTCTGCAGTCGGCGGGCCATCACGTCGGCGGATTCGGTGCCTCGGCCGATGAGCCGCGCTTCCAGCGCAGCCCAGTCCGGCGGCGCCAGGAACACCGACACGGCCTCGGGCATCGCCCGCTTCACCGCCCGCGCACCGGCGAGATCCACCTCGATGAGCACGGGCCGACCGGCCGCCGCCGCAGACCGCACCGGCTCGGCGGGTGTTCCCGACCGGTGCAGGCCCCCATGGATCTCGGCCCACTCCAGCAGCGCACCATCGTCGATGAGCTGCTGGAATCGTTCGGGCGTCACGAAGGTGTAGTCGACTCCGTCCACCTCGCCGGGTCGCGGCGCCCGCGTGGTGACCGACACGCTGAAGTACAGGTCAGCGACCCGTTCCCGCAGGCATCGCACCACGCTGGACTTCCCGACGGCAGACGGGCCGGACAGCACGACGACCGGAGCCTGAAGCGCCCCGACGCCGCGGTCCGGCCCTCCGCCTTCGATCACGACCTCCCTTTACGAGAAGTCGAACTTTTCCAGCAGGGCCTTGCGCTGACGATCACCCAGGCCGCGCAGCCGGCGGGTAGGGGCGATCTCGAGCTCGGTCATGATCTCCTGAGCCTTGACCTTGCCGACCTTGGGCAGCGCCTCGAGGAGCGCTGACACCTTCATCTTGCCCAAGACCTCGTCGGTCTCGGCGTCCTGGAGCACCTGCTTGAGGTTGGTGCCGCCGCGCTTGAGCCGGTCCTTGAGCTCGGCTCGCGCTCGACGTGCGGCAGCAGCCTTCTCCAACGCTGCCGCGCGCTGTTCGTCGGTCAACTGGGGAAGGGCCACGGGATCCTCCGATTCATCACCATCAACTGATTTGTCTCGACTGATCCATCACGAACCAGCCAGCGTGGACGACCGTACCCACGTGGACTGACGAAAGCTAACCCCACCCCCCGGTTGGCGTATCAAAAGCCCAGCGTGTAGGGCGCGACGGCGCGGTCACAGCGTTTTCCCAGCAACGTCGCGCCACCGTCGCGGCAACCCTGTTCTCAGCCAAAGGGCCTGCATATCAAGGGCATTCGCCGATCGTCGCAATCCCGGGCGATCGACGCGGCACGACGGCCGTCCTCGTACCCGGTCCGCGGGCGCTTCGCCGAGAAATTTTCGCTGGTCATCGCGTGTCGGGCGTGTCGTGCCGGACCCGCTGAGACGCACATGGCGCGCGGCATCACCCGACGGGGCGATCCGGCCGGTCGGCACAGACCAACGACGGTGTCCTGGATCTCTGACCTGCGGCTGGGCCGCCGGTATCACTACCCGGCCAGGTGGGCGACCGCGTCGCGCATGCGTGCGGCGGCGGCGGCCAGATCGGCCACCTCGGGACCCGCGCGCAGGACCTCGCGCGAGACCGCGGGCAGCAACTGGCCGGGGTGGGCGCCGCCGAGACCGGCCAGCGCCTCCGGACGGCCGCCCTGGGCGCCGACGCCGGGCACCAGAACGGGCCCGTTGAGGGCGCTCACATCGGGTGGATCACTCAGCGTGGCGCCGACCACGACGCCGACGCTGCCGTACCGCTCGCCGGTGTTGACCTCCGCGGCGGCGTCGACGATGGTCTGCGCGACGGTGCGCTCCCCCGCCCGCGCCCGCTGCACGCCCGCCCCCTCCGGATTGGAGGTGGCCGCCAGCACGAACACGCCGCGGTCGTGATCGGCGGCGGTGTCCAGCAGCGGCCGCAGCGACCCGAACCCGAGGTAGGGCGACGCGGTCACCGCGTCGGCCGCCAACGGCGAGTCACCCGCCCACGCCTGGGCGTAGGCGGCCATCGTGGAACCGATGTCGCCCCGCTTGGCGTCGGCGAGCACCAGCACCCCGGCGTCACGCAGCGCGCCGATCGTGCGTTCGAGCACGGCGAACCCGGCCGCACCGTAGGCCTCGAAGAACGCCACCTGCGGCTTGACCACGGCGGCAGCGCCGAACGCGGCGACGCAGATGTCGCTGAAGCGAGCCAATCCGTCGGCGTCGACGGCCAGACCCCACGCCTGCAGAAGTTCGGGGTGCGGATCGATGCCCAGGCACAGTGGGCCGCGCTCGGCCATCGCACCGGCGAGGCGCTCACCGAACCCGCTCACCGTCAGGACCCCAGGGCGCTGTGCAGCTCCTGCAGTGACATCACCCCGATGTCGCCGCGGATGCCCGCCTCGATGCCCTGCACCGCGGCGGAGGCGCCCTGCACCGTCGTCACGCAGGGAATGTTCATCGACACCGCCGCGGACCGGATCTCATAGCCGTCGATGCGCGGCCCGGAGTTGCCGTACGGGGTGTTGATCACCATGTCGATCTCGCCGGCCTTGATGGCGTCCACCGCCGAGGGAAGCGGGTTGGTTTCGCTCGGTTCCTCGAAGTGCTTGCGCACCTCGTCGCACGGAATCCCGTTGCGCCGCAACATCTCGGCAGTGCCTTCGGTGGCCATCACCCGGAACCCCAGATCGGCCAGGCGTTTGACCGGGAAGACCAGCGAGCGCTTGTCACGGTTGGCCACCGACACGAACACCGTGCCCTGCGTCGGCAGGGACCCGTAGGCCGCGGTCTGGCTCTTGGCGAACGCGCTGCCGAAGTCGTGATCGATGCCCATGACCTCGCCGGTCGACTTCATCTCCGGGCCCAGCAGCGAGTCGATCTGGCTGCCGTCGGATTTGCGGAACCGGTGGAACGGCAGCACGGCTTCCTTGACCGCGACCGGGGCGTTGCGGGGTGTGGTCGCCCCGTCCCCGGTGCGCGCCAGCAGTCCTTCGTCGCGCAGCTGCGCGATGGTGGCGCCGAGCATCACCCGGGCACACGCCTTGGCCAGCGGGACCGCGGTGGCCTTGGAGACGAACGGCACGGTCCGGCTCGCCCGGGGATTGGCCTCCAGCACGTAGAGCACGTCGTCCTTGAGCGCGTACTGCACATTGAGCAGGCCGACCACCCCCACACCGAACGCGATCGCCTCGGTGGCGCGCCGCACCGCCTCGATGTCACTGCGGCCCAGCGTGACGGGCGGCAGCGCACAGGCCGAGTCACCGGAATGGATGCCGGCCTCCTCGATGTGCTCCATGATTCCGCCGATGTAGACCTCGGTGCCGTCGCACAACGCGTCGACGTCGATCTCGATCGCGTCCTCGAGGAACCGGTCGACCAGCACCGGATGTTCGGGCGACAACTCGGTGGCGCGCTGGATGTAGCCTTCGAGGCTTTCCTCGTCGTAGACGATCTCCATGCCGCGCCCGCCCAACACGTAGGACGGCCGCACCAGCACCGGGTAGCCGATGTCGGCGGCGATGCGACGGGCCTGGTCGAAGCTGATCGCGGTGCCGAAGCGCGGCGCGGGCAGGCCGGCGTTGGTGAGCACCTCGCCGAAGCGGCCGCGGTCCTCGGCGAGATCGATCGCCTCGGGCAGGGTGCCCACGATCGGCACACCGGCCTTCTCCAGCCGCTCGGCCAGCCCGAGCGGCGTCTGCCCGCCGAGCTGGACGATGACACCGACGACGCCGGGTCCGCCGCGACCCGAGGACTGCTCGGCGAAGAAGACCTCGAGCACGTCCTCGAAGGTCAACGGCTCGAAGTACAGCCGGTCGGCGGTGTCGTAGTCCGTCGACACCGTTTCCGGGTTGCAGTTGACCATGATCGTCTCGAAGCCCGCGGCGCTCAGCGTGGTCGCGGCGTGCACACAGCTGTAGTCGAACTCGATGCCCTGGCCGATGCGGTTGGGTCCGGACCCCAGGATGAGCACCTTGGGCCGTTCGGCCTGGGGCGCGACCTCCGTCTCGGCCGCTGGATCCAGCTCGTAGCTGCTGTAGTGATACGGCGTCTTGGCCTCGAACTCCGCGGCGCAGGTGTCGACGGTCTTGAACACCGGGTGGATGCCGAGGCGCCGGCGCAGCGCCCGCACACCCGCCTCGCCGGCCAGTTCGGGTCGCACCGCGGCGATCTGGCGATCGGACAGGCCGCTGTACTTGCTGTAACGCAGCAGCTCCTCGGTGAGCACCGGGGCGTCGATCAGCTCGGCGCGCAACTCCACCAACCCGGATATCTGCTCGACGAACCACGGGTCGACCCCGGAGGCGCGCGCCACCTCGTCCACCCCGGCCCCCAGCCGCAGCGCGTATTCGATGTCGTAGAGCCGTCCGTCGGTCGGGGTCCGCAGCCGCGCCAGCACCTCGCTGACGTCGAGGTCGGGATCGGGGCCGGTCCAGAACCCGGTGCGGCTGGTCTCCAGAGAGCGCATCACCTTGCCCAGCGCCTCGACGAAGTTGCGGCCCAGCGACATCGCCTCGCCGACCGACTTCATCGCGGTGGTCAGCGTGGTGTCGGCGCCGGGGAACTTCTCGAACGCGAACCTCGGCGCCTTGACCACGACGTAGTCCAGGGTGGGCTCGAAACAGGCCGGGGTTTCCTTGGTGATGTCGTTGACGATCTCGTCGAGCGTGTAGCCGATGGCCAGCTTCGCGGCGATCTTGGCGATCGGAAACCCGGTGGCCTTGGAGGCCAGCGCGCTGGAGCGCGACACCCGCGGGTTCATCTCGATGACGATGAGCCGGCCGTCTGCTGGGTTGACGGCGAACTGGATGTTGCAGCCACCGGTGTCCACTCCGACCTCGCGCAAGATGTCGATGCCCAGCGTGCGCATGGTCTGGTATTCACGGTCGGTCAACGTCATCGCCGGTGCCACGGTCACCGAATCACCGGTGTGCACGCCCATCGGGTCGACGTTCTCGATCGAGCACACCACCACGACGTTGTCGTGACCGTCGCGCATCAGCTCGAGTTCGTATTCCTTCCAGCCGTAGATCGATTCCTCGATCAGCACGTTCGCCGACGGCGACGCGGTGAGGCCGTCACCGGCCATCCGCTCGATGTCCTCGGCCGAATACGCCATGCCCGAACCGAGGCCGCCCATCGTGAAACTCGGCCGCACCACCACGGGCAGACCGAGGTCGGCGACCGTCTCGTGCACCTCGTCCATCGTGTAACAGACACGGCTGCGGGCGGATTCACCGCCCACCTTGGCGACGATGTCCTTGAACTTCTGCCGGTCCTCACCTCGCTGGATCGCCTCGAAGTCCGCGCCGATCAGCTCGACACCGTACTTGTCCAGGACACCGTTCTCGTAGAGCTTGACCGCGGTGTTCAGCGCGGTCTGACCGCCGAGGGTGGCCAGCAGCGCGTCGATCTTGTTGCCGCGCTCGGCCTGCTGGGCGATCACCCGCTCCACGAAGTCGGCGGTGATCGGCTCGACGTAGGTGTGGTCGGCGAACTCCGGATCGGTCATGATCGTCGCCGGGTTGGAGTTCACCAAGCTGACCTGCAGGCCCTCGGCCCGCAGCACGCGACAGGCCTGGGTGCCGGAGTAGTCGAACTCGCAGGCCTGCCCGATGATGATCGGCCCGGAGCCGATCACCAGGACATGGTTGAGGTCTGTGCGACGCGGCATTTACTTCCCCTCTCCGCGAGCGCGCGTATCGGTACCCGACACGCCGCGCGAATCTGTGCAGGACCGCACGCTCGCGGTCACGTGTTGTCCGCCATGAGGTCGACGAACTGGTCGAACAGGTACGCCGCGTCACGCGGTCCGGCGGCCGCCTCAGGGTGGTACTGCACCGAGAACGCCTTGCCGTCGAGAAGCCGAACCCCTTCGACGGTGCCGTCGTTGGCGCAGGTGTGGCTGATCTCGGCACGGCCGAACGGGGTGTCGAACTGCTCCCCCGCCTCACCTTCGAGGGCGAATCCGTGGTTCTGCGCGGTGATGGCCACCCGCCCGGTGGCGTGATCGATCACCGGGATGTTGATGCCGCGGTGCCCGAACACCATCTTGTAGGTGTCGCGGCCCAGCGCGCGGCCCAGGATCTGGTTGCCGAAACAGATACCGAACAGCGGGATCCCGGCACCGAGCACGTCGCGCGTCACGCCGACCACGTGATCGGCGGTGGCCGGGTCGCCCGGCCCGTTGGACAGGAAGACACCGTCGGGCTTCAGGTCGGCGATCTCGGCGAACGACGCCGAGGACGGCAGCACCCGGCAGCGCACTCCGCGGGCGGCGAAGTTACGGGGCGTGTTGGTCTTGATGCCGAGATCCAGCGCTACCACCGTGAACCGTTCGCCACCCTCCGGCTCGACGACGTAGGCGTCGTCGGTGCTGACTTCGCCCGCCAGGTCGGCTCCCAGCATCGGCTCCTGATGGCGGACCCGGTCGACCAGCTCGTCGACGGGCGCCTCGGCTGCCGCGCCGCTGAACACACCGGCTTTCATCGAGCCGCGGCTGCGCAGATGCCGCACGACGGCGCGGGTGTCGATGCCGGAGACGCCGACGACGCCCTGGCGGTCCAGTTCGTCGTCGAGTGTGCCGGTGGCCCGCCAGTTCGAGGCCCGCGGCGACGGATCGCGCACGGCGTAGCCGGCCACCCAGATCTTGTCACCGCGGCTCTCGCTGTCCTCGAGATTCCATCCGGTGTTGCCGATCTGGGGCGCGGTCGCGATCACGATCTGGCGGTGATAGCTCGGGTCGGTCAGCGTCTCCTGATAGCCCGACATGCCGGTGGAGAACACCGCCTCGCCGAGGGTCTGCCCGACGGCCCCGAACGGACGGCCGGTGAACACGCGGCCGTCCTCGAGCACGAGCAGCGCTTTCTGTCCGGTCATGAAACCTCCTCCGGAATCCATTTCGAATAGTCGCCACGGTTGTCGGCGCGGAACCCGGTGTCGATCTCCGTGCCCGACGGCAGCCGCCAGCGGATCGCGAGAATGCCCTCGTGCGACTGTGTCTTGCCCCCGTTCGCTTTCCTCTTACCTCCGGGGATCACCTTCCCCGCCAGGTTGCGCTCGGTGCGGATGTCGGCGATCGCGTCGTCGGGAATCCAGATGGGCCCGGCACCGCTGCGCTGCAACATGATTCCCTCGGGGTAGCGGGTCAGCACCGCCTTGGCGCGAAAGCCCAGATCCGCGGCGGCGACCCGGTCGTTCCAGTGCGGCACCAACGTGCTGCCGACGTAGAGACCCTTGGTGGGCGCGACCAGCGCCGGACCCACGGTGTCGGGTAGCGGCGGCAGAGCGCCGATGATCTGGGCCTGCCGCTCGGCCCGGTGCCGCCAGCCCCGCATCATGGCCTGGATCAGCACCGCGATCAGGATCGCCACCACGGCAGCCATCACCAGCGTGGTCACCAGCGTCCCGGTGTTCACGCGCCGACCTTTCCGTCCCGGGCGGTCACCGTGCCCCGCAACAACGTCGCGGTCACCGTCGCCGGAAGCTCCATCGCCTCGTAGGGCGTGTTGTCCGAGCGGCTGGCCAACGCGGGGCCGTGCACCGTCCACGTCGCCGACGGGTCGATCACCGTGAGGTTCGCCGGTTCCCCGACCTCCAGCGGCCTGCCCTGGTCGGGCAGACCGACGATTCGGGCCGGCGCCTCGCTCATCACCCTGGCCACGTCCCGCCAGGTCAGTAGCCCCGGGTTCACCATCGTCTCGGCGACGACCGAGAGCGCGGTCTGCAAACCGAGCATGCCGGGTCGGGCGTTGGCGAACTCGCAGCACTTCTCGTGCGTCCCGTGCGGGGCGTGGTCGGTGGCCACGCAATCGATCACGCCGTCGGCGAGGGCCTGGCGTAACGCGACGGCGTCACTGGCTTCCCGCAGCGGTGGGTTGACCCGGTTGACACCGTCGTAGGTGTTCAACCGGGAATCGTCGAGCAGCAGGTGGTGCGGGGTGACCTCGGCGGTGATGGAGATTCCCTGCGACCTGGCCCATCGGAGCAGTTCCACCGTGCCTGCGGTCGACGCATGGCAGATGTGCACGCGCGCGCCGGCATCGCGGGCCAGCAACGCATCCCGCGCGACGATCGACTCCTCGGCCGCCCGCGGCCAGCCCGCCAACCCCAGGCGCGCCGCGTTGGGTCCCTCATGGGCGACGGCGCCGACGGTCAGCCGGGGCTCTTCGGCGTGCTGGGCGATGAGCACGCCGAGCCCGGACGCGTATTCCAGCGCGCGGCGCATCACCAGCGGGTCCTCGACGCACAGGCCGTCGTCGGAGAACATCCGCACCCTGCCGACACCGGCGGCCATGAGCCCCATCTCGGTGAGCTGCTTGCCCTTGAGTCCGATCGTCACGGCGCCCACGGGGTGCACGTCGACCAGCCCGACCTGTTGACCGCGGCTCCACACGTGGTCGGTGACCACCGCCGAGTCGGCGACCGGATCGGTGTTGGCCATGGCGAACACCGCGGTGAACCCGCCGAGAGCAGCTGCCGCCGAGCCGGTTTCGATGTCCTCGGCGTATTCGCGACCGGGCTCACGCAGGTGGGTGTGCAGATCCACGAAGCCGGGCAGCAGCACCTGCCCCCGCGCGTCGATGATGTCGGCGTCGGCGGGCACGTCCAGTCCGGCACCGATCGCGGCGATCTGTCCGTCGTCGACGGCGACGTCGACCTCGTCGCCCTCGCCGTAGAGCCGAACGCCTCTCAGCAGAATCGTCATGCGCTGATCGCCCCTTCTTCAGCTCCGACCAGCAGGTGGAACAGCACCGCCATCCGGACGTGCACGCCGTTGGAAACCTGTTGCAGGACCGCCGATTGCGGCGAGTCGGCCACCGAATAGGCGATCTCCATGCCGCGCAGCATCGGTCCGGGGTGCAGCACCACGGCGTGGTCGGCCAGCATGGTGTGGCGCTTGTCCGACAGGCCGTAACGCACGGAATACTCCCGCGAGGAGGGGAAGAAGCCCCCGTTCATCCGTTCGGCCTGCACCCGCAGCATCAACACCGCGTCGGCCAGCGGCAGTTCCGCGTCGATGTCGTGGGACACCGTGACCGGCCAGCCGCCGACGCCGACGGGGAGCAGCGTGGGTGGGGCGACCAGCACCACTTCCGCGCCGAGCGTGTGCAGCAGCGCCACGTTGGAGCGGGCCACGCGGCTGTGCAGCACGTCGCCGACGATCACCACCCGCTTGCCCTCGATGCCGCCGAGCCGCTGCCGGATGGTCAGTGCGTCCAGCAGCGCCTGGGTGGGGTGCTCGTGGGTGCCGTCACCGGCGTTGATCACACTCGGGCCACCGTGCTCGTCGCGCGTCCACTCGGCCAGTTGCTGCGCCGCGCCCGAGGCGGGGTGACGCACGATCAGCGCGTCGGCGCCGGCCGCCCGCAGCGTCAGCGCGGTGTCGCGCAACGACTCCCCTTTGGCGACAGAGGATCCCGAAGCGCTGACGTTGATGACGTCGGCACTCATCCACTTGCCCGCGACCTCGAACGACACCCGGGTCCGGGTGGAGTTCTCGTAGAACATCGTGATGATGGTGCGCCCCCGCAGGGTGGGCAGCTTCTTGACCTCGCGGCCGATCAGCGCTTCGCGGAACCGGTCGGCGTTGTCGAGGATCGCGATGGCGTCGTCGCGGCTGAGGTCGGCCGCGGCCAGCAGGTGTTTCACCTCGGGGGACCTCCGTACGGTGCGATGTGGACGCCGTCGTAGCCGTCGTCTTCGGTCAATCGGACCTTGACGTTCTCGCTGCGTGACGTCGGCACGTTCTTGCCGACGTAGTCGGCCCGGATCGGTAGCTCCCGATGACCGCGGTCGACGAGCACCGCCAGTTGGACCGTGCGGGGACGCCCGATGTCGCGCAGCGCATCCAGCGCGGAACGGACCGAGCGGCCCGAGTACAACACGTCGTCGACGAGCACGACCAGCGCGCCGTCGATGCCGCCCTCGGGAATGGAGGTGGCAGCGAGCGCGCGAGGCGGCTTGCTCATCAGGTCGTCGCGGTAGAGCGTGATGTCCAACGCGCCGTGGGCGACGTCGGTACCGCTGAATTCGGCGATGTTGCGGGCCAATCGGGTGGCCAGAGTGACGCCACGGGTGGGGATGCCCAACAGGATGACGCGGGGGCCGTCGGGTCCGTCGACTGCCGTCTTCTCGATGATCTGGTGCGCGATGCGAGCGATCGTGCGACTGACGTCCGCTGCGGACATCAACTCCCGGTCAGTGGCAGCCACGTGCGACCCGGACCTCCTTCTCCGCCTCACCGGACGGCCGTTAAAGGATGCTCGGAAACTGCCGGGAGCTTAGCACCAATTTTGACACCGCCCCGTACCGGTAGCCTCTGGCGGGTGAACCTCGACCGCAACAAGGCATCCATCAACGAAGCCATCGACGCGGGACTGCTGGCCGGAGCGGTCACCCTGGTCTGGCAGGGCGGGCGGGTGCTGCAGGTCAACGAACTCGGCCACCGCGACGTCGACGCCCGGCTGCCGATGCAGCGAGACACGATGTTTCGCATCGCGTCGATGACCAAGCCGGTCACGATCGCGGCTGCCATGTCCCTCGTCGAGGAAGGCAAGCTCACCCTGACCGACCGGGTGGCCACGTGGCTACCCGAACTGGCCGACATGCGGGTGCTGGCTGAACCGCGCGGGCCTCTGGACCGCACGGTGCCCGCGCAGCGTCACATCACCGTGGAGGATCTGATGACCCACCGCAGTGGGCTCGCCTACATGTTTTCGGTGCTGGGACCGCTCGCCGACGCCTACCGCAAGCTGCCGACTCGTCAGGACCAGGACCGGTGGCTGGCCGAACTCGCGGAGCTGCCGCTCGCCCATCAGCCCGGTGAGCGGCTGACCTACAGCCACGCCACCGATGTGCTCGGCATCGCGATGTCGCGCCTGGAGGGCAAGCCCCTGAGTGAGATCCTCACCGAGCGGGTTCTCGGCCCCCTGGGTATGACGGACACCGGTTTCAGCGTGGGGAGCACCGGCCGGCGGCGGGCCGCGACCATGTATCAACTCGACGCGGACACGACGTTGCGTCACGACGTGATGGGGCCGGCACCGATCACGGACCCCCCGTTCTGCATGGGCGGAGCCGGGCTGTGGTCGACCGTCGACGACTATCTCAGGTTCGCGCGGATGTTGTTGGCCGGCGGCAGCGTCGACGGGGTGCGGGTGCTCTCGGAGCAGTCGGTGGCGTCGATGCGGACGGATCGGCTGACCGACGAGCAGAAGCGACAGGACTTCCTCGGGGCACCGTTCTGGATCGGGCGCGGTTTCGGGTTGAATCTGTCCGTGGTCACCGACCCGGCCAAGTCACGTCAGCTCTTCGGCCCCGGCGGGCTCGGCAGCTTCTCGTGGCCGGGCGCCTACGGCACGTGGTGGCAGGCCGATCCCTCCGCGGACGCCATCCTGATCTACCTGATCCAGAACATGCCGAATCTCACCGTCGATGCCGCGGCGGCCGTCGCCGGCAACACGTCGCTGGCCAAGCTGCAGACCGCACAGCCCAAGTTCGTGCGACGAACCTACGAAGCCCTGGAGTTGTAGCGACGTACCTTGTCGGTGGCGGGGTGTAGCGTCGGTCTCGTGTTCGAAAGTGTGTTCGATATCGATGCGGTCGCGTCGGAGGCTGAGCTGCGCGCCTTGGTGGAGCGCTGCGAGCACCTGAAATCCGCGGCGGCCGCCGCGCAGGCCCGCGCGACCGCGTTGTGGGCGGCCAAACGCGAGGCGGCCGAGAAGGCGGCCGGGATCCCGGCCGCGCGGCGGGGGCAGGGCCTGGCCAGCGAGGTCGCCCTGGCGCGCCGCGATGCCCCGGTATGCGGGGCCCGTCACCTCGGGTTCGCGCGGGCCCTGGCCCACGAGATGCCCCACACCCTGGCCGCGCTGCAGGCCGGGGCGCTCTCGGAGTGGCGGGCCACCCTGATCGTGCGCGAGTCGGCCTGTTTGAGTGTCGAGCACCGCGCTGAGTTGGACGCCGAGTTGTGCGCCGACCTGACCCGGCTGACCGGGTGGGGAAATCAGCGTGTGGCCGCCGAAGCCGCGACGATCGCCGCCCGGTTGGATGCCGCCGCGGTCGTGGGGCGGGCCCGCAAGGCTCCGGCGGATCGGGCGGTGTGGACCCGCCCGGCCCCTGATGCGATGGTCTATGTCACCGCGCTGCTGCCCGTGGCCCAGGGCGTCGGGGTGTATGCCGCGTTGAAACGCCAGGCCGACGTGACCTGTGATGGGCGTTCGCGCGGGCAGGTGATGGCCGACACCCTCTACGAACGCATCACCGGCGACTCCGCGGCCGCGCCGGTGTCGGTGGCGCTGAACCTGGTCATGGCCGATACCACCCTGTTCGGTACCGACACCAGCCCCGCCTGGGTGCAGGGCTACGGGCCGATACCCGCGGCGGTGGCCCGTCATCTGCTCGCCGACGCCGCGACCGCCGCCCAAACCGACGCGCAAGCCACCCTGCGGCGCCTGTATCGCCACCCCACCTCCGGACAGCTGGTCGCGATGGAATCACGGGCCCGGTTCTTCCCACCCGGGCTGGCCCGGTTCATCGACGTGCGCGACCGCACCTGCCGCACCCCGTACTGCGACGCCCCGATCCGCCACCACGACCACGCCACCCCCGACCGCGCCGGGGCCCACCAGCGCGCGCAACGGCCTGGGCACCTGTGAAACCTGCAACTACGCCAAAAACGCCCCCGGCTGGACCGTCACCACCACCGATGACGACGGCACCCACCGCGCCACCTACACCACCCCCACCGGCGCGACCTACCACTCCCTGGCCCCACCAACCCCCGGAACCCCCGTCACCCGCCGCAGCATCATCGAAGACGGCCTGAGCATCGACCTCATCACCTTCAACGCCGCATAGCCTCGTGCTGAGCGCGGTGGTCAGCCCACCGTGGCGTCGAGCCAGTCCAACGTGACCGCGTTCGACAGGGTCAGATTCCCGAGTTGGCAGTGTGTATCGGCGCCTTCGGCGCCGGTGAACATCCGCCTCGTCACCGGACCGGATGCCTGGTCGGCGAATACCTCGTACTGCCGCAGAGGCTCGCCTCCCTCCCCCGATCCCACCAACGCCAAAGCGGGACACGCGATCAAGGCGGGGTCGACGGTGAACTGTCGCAGATACTCGAAGGTGCCGAGGAATGTCGTCTGGCCGAATCGCCGGATCAGCGACCGCGACATCTCCTTGATGGTCGGGGGCATCTCCTCATCGGGGATCTCGTCGATGTCGTCGAGACTGAAATCCTCCTCGGGGGTGAACACCTCAGCGGGGTCCCCACCCATCCCGGCGACAAACGACACCATGTAGGCACGCAGATCGATCACCGGCGAATTGGCCACCAGCGCACGCACCCGGGTGTCGTGCGCGGCAGCTCTCGTCGCGAAGTAACCACCGAAACTGATGCCCAGCAGGGCCAGTCGGTCCGGGTCGACGCCGGGACGTTCGATGATCTGGTCGAGCCACGCCGAGACCCAGGACTCGGTGTCGGGCACGAAATGCGTCGCGGGCTCGGTGCGGGCAGTGTCCATCTGGCCGGGGCCACAGATCTGCAGCACCCGCCAGCCGCGCTGCAGTGCCGACAACCCGATCTGAAAGTAGGTTTCCTCGAGGGTGCCGTCGAACCCGCTCGTGGCGACCAGCGTCGGTCCCGCTGGTGCGGCACCCGGCGGGACGAACCAGTATCCCGGCAGGCGTTGGCCACGCCAGGACAGCCACATCTCCTCCACCCCCACCGGCCCCAGTGCGGCCAGGAATGCGGCCCGGCTCGCGAGACCCAGCTCGACATGGCGATCGTCGCCGAAGGGCGAAAAGTATTCGGCTGCACGGAAACTGTTCGAGGCGTGCAGATAACGTTCCCGGGCGCTGAGGTGATGGCCGTCTGCCGCCCGCTGATCGGCATCAGCGCGTTGCCGCTCGGCGAGCGCCGCGAACTCCTCGGACCACGCCTGCGGTCCGGCTTCTCGAATCCGTGCCGCCACCGCCAGCGTTTCACCGATCGAGGCGCCGCCATAGCAGGCGGACCCCAGCTGGCGCAGGAGTTGGAAATCGAGCTCAGGATCGTCGAAGCCGGTGACACGCGTACTGCTGCGAACGGTGGTATCGGTCACGCGATCTCCTCCCGCGGAAACTATTCGCCGGTGCCCCGCACCGCCTGGGCGGCCGCCCGAATCTGAGGTGTCACCAGCATCACCTGGCCCAGCACGCCGTTGATGAAGCCGGGTGACTCATCGGTCGAGAGTTGTTTGGCCAGTTCGACCGCCTCGTCGACCGCGACGGGCTCGGGCACATCCACGCCGTGCAGCAGCTCCCACACCGCCACGCGCAGAATGGCGCGGTCGACGGCGGGCAGCCGGTCCAGCGTCCACCCCTGCAGGTGCGTCGCGATGAGGTCGTCGATGTGGGCGGCATGCTCGGTCACGCCCCGTGCGACGGTCACCGTGTAGGGATTCAACAGCGCCACGTCGGCCTGATGGTGGGACAGCGCATTACGGGCGTCGGCCACTTCGGCCGCGGTGATGCCGCGGGCTTCGGCCTCGAACAGCAGATCGACGGCCCGCTTACGGGCCTGGTGCCGCCCGCGATCACCCCTGCGGTCAGCCATCCCGTCGCTCCGCTACGCTCCGCTCGCCCAGGACAACGACCCCGTCGCTCCGCTGCGCTCCGCTCGCCCAGGTGTCAGGCATTGACCCTTCCCAGGTAGCTGCCGTCGCGCGAATCCACTTTCAGCTTGTCACCGGTGTTGATGAACAACGGAACCTGGATCTCGGCACCGGTCTCGACGGTCGCCGGCTTGGTTCCCGCGCTGGACCGGTCACCCTGCAGCCCCGGCTCGGTGTGGGTGACCTCCAGCTCGACCGTCACCGGCAGTTCCAGGTACAGGGGCGCACCGTCGTGGAACGCGATCTGCACCGGCATGCTCTCCAGCAGGAAGTCGGCCAGCCGGCCGACGAGTGAATCCGGCAACGGATGCTGCTCGAAATCCTCGGAATCCATGAACACGAAGTCCGAGCCGTCCCGGTAGAGGAAGGTGGCATCGCGGCGGTCCACGGTTGCGGTCTCGACCTTCACCCCCGCGTTGTACGTCTTGTCGACGACCTTGCCGGACAGCACGTTCTTCAGCTTGGTCCGCACGAAGGCCGGGCCCTTGCCGGGCTTGACGTGCTGGAACTCGACGATCTGCCACAGTTGGCCGTCGATCTGCAGGACGAGCCCGTTCTTGAAGTCGGCGGTCGTTGCCACGGTGGGTTGTACTCCTAGCTTCTAGAGGACGACCAGGTCCTTGGAAAACCTGGTGAGTAGTTCGGGGCTGTCTCCGGTGACCGCCAGCGTGTCCTCGATGCGGACTCCACCACGGTCGGGTAGGTAGACACCGGGCTCGACGGTCACCGCGGAGCCAGCAAGCAGTGTACCGGCGGCCGCCCCGTTGATTCCCGGCGCTTCGTGGATCTGCAGACCCACGCCGTGACCGAGGCCGTGGCCGAAGTTCTCGGCGTATCCCGCCTCGACGATGACCTGGCGCGATGCGGCGTCGACATCCTTGAGCGCCACCCCCGGGGCCAGAGCTTCCCGGCCGGCGCGCTGAGCGGTGGCGACCAACTCGTAGATGTCGCGCTGCCAGTCGGCGATCGGCGACAACACGAACGTGCGGGTCATGTCCGAGTGGTAGCCGGCGACCAGAGCACCGAAGTCGATCTTGACGAAGTCACCGGCAGCCAGCACAGAATCGGTGGGCCGGTGATGGGGAACGGCGGAATTCGCTCCCGACGCGACGATCGTCTCGAACGACGCGCCGTCGGCACCGTGCACCAGCATCAGCGCCTCGAGGTCGTTGCGGACCTCCTTCTCGCTGCGGCCCGGACGCAACCCGCCTTTTTGCACCAGGTCCGTCAGCGCGGCATCGGCGGCCTCACAGGCCAGCCGCAGCAACGCCAGCTCGCCGGAATCCTTCACCTCGCGCAGCCCTTCGACGGTGCCGGCCGCCCGGAGCAGTTCGCAGCGCTCCCCTGCCTCGCGCGTGAACGTGGCGAACGCGTCGACGGTCACCACGTGGCTTTCGAAGCCGAGTCGGCGCACTCCCATGGCAGCGGCCCGCCCGACCAGATGCGGGTTGCAGGCACGCTCGATCACCACCTCGGCGTCAGGTGCCTGATGCGCGGCCTGGGTGCGGTAGCGGCCGTCGGTGGCCAGCACCGGCGTTTCGTGTTCGGCGAGCACCAGCAGGGCCGCGTTGGAGCCGGTGAATCCGGACAGATAACGCACGTTGATCAGGTCCGATACCAGCATGGCATCAAGTTCGGCGTCCACCAGACGTTGCCGTAACCGGTCACGGCGCTGGGAAATCGTCACAGCGCACGACGCTACTCGCTAAGGTGAGGCCCCATGAGCAAGTGGCTGCTGCGCGGACTGATGTTCGCCGCCCTGATGGTGATCGTCCGGTTACTCCAGGGAGCGATGATCAACGTGTGGGAGACCCGGGCGACGATGATCAGCGCGATCCTGGTCGCCGCGTACGCGGTTGTCGCCCTGCTGTGGGGTTACGTCGACGGCCGCTCGGACGCCAAGAAGAACCCCGACCCGGAACGCCGGGCCGACCTGGCGATGACGTGGCTGTTGGCCGGTCTGTTCGCCGGTGTGGTCAGCGGCGCGGTGGCCTGGTTCATCGGGCTGTTCTACAACAACCTCTACGTCGAGGGCCTGCTCAACGAGCTGACCACCTTCGCGGCGTTCACCGCGCTGCTGGTCTTCCTCAGCGCGATCGTCGGGGTGGGCCTGGGTCACTGGCTCGTCGACCGCAAGGCGCCGCCGATGGAACGTCGCCGCGAGGACGACGACCGGGCCGACACCGATGTGTTCGCCGCGGTGCGCGATGACCGCGACGACAACCACACCACCGCGCAGAGTGGCGCGGAGGCCGAGCCGCACACCTCCCCGATCGCGGTGGCCGAGGACGATCAGACCAGGCGCGACAACTGAGCTGACCAGCTACCCGCGAGCCACCTCGGCATACGCCGCCGCCAGCAGCGACGGGTCCGGCCCCTCCAGCCGGCCGGGTTTGGCCAACCCGTCGAGCACCACGAAGCGCAGCACCCCGGCCCGGGTCTTCTTGTCCCCGAGCATCGCCTCGAGCAGCTGCGGCAGCGCGTCGGCGTCGTAGGTCACCGGCAGCCCCAACGCCTCCAGGATCGATCGGTGCCGCTGGGCGGTCTCGTTGTCGAGTCTGCCGGCCAGTCTGCCCAGTTCGGCAGCGAACACCAGCCCTACCGCCACGGCGGCGCCGTGGCGCCACTGGTAGCGCTCACGACGCTCGATGGCGTGGGCCAGCGTGTGCCCGTAGTTGAGGATCTCCCGGAGCTGCGACTCCTTCTCGTCCGCGGCGACCACGTCGGCCTTCACCGCGACGGCACGCCGGATCAGCTCCGGCAGCACCGGGCCGGTCGGGTCGAGGGCCGCATCGGGATCGGCCTCGATCATGTCCAGGATCACCGGGTCGGCGATGAACCCGGCCTTCACGACCTCGGCCATGCCGGCGATGATCTCGTTGCGCGGCAGCGTCTCCAGCGTGGCCAGGTCGATCAGCACGGCAGCCGGCTGATGGAATGCCCCCACGAGGTTCTTGCCCGCGTCGGTGTTGATACCGGTCTTGCCGCCCACCGCGGCGTCGACCATGCCCAGCAGCGTGGTCGGGATGTGCACGATGTCGACGCCGCGCAGCCACGTCGCAGCGGCGAATCCGGCCACGTCGGTCGCGGCTCCGCCGCCGAGGCTGACCACGGCGTCCTTGCGGCCCAGTCCGATGCGGCCGAGTACCTCCCAGATGAAACCGACCACGGGCAGCTCCTTGCCCGCTTCGGCGTCGGGGATCTCGATGCGGTGCGCGTCGATGCCCCTCTCGGCGAGGTGGGCACGGATCGCCTCGGCGGTCTGCGCGAGGACGGGCTGGTGCAGGATCGCCACTTTGTGCCGGCCCTCCAGGATGCGGGCCAGGTCGCCGAGCAGACCGGTACCGATGATCACCGGGTAAGGCGGGTCGGTGCGGACGTCCACCGTCACCGGTTCCGTCACGGGCTGTCCTTTCGTGAGCAGGAGGAGGAGCCGCGGCCCTTCTTGGCGGCCACCGCGGCCGGACTGGGCGGCGCTTCGGTGGACGGGGCGGCGGTCAGCGACCACGGAGCGCGGCGCCACGCCGGGCGCCGACGGCGCCGGTCCGGCCGCGACGCGGAATTCTCCAGGCGGTTCACGATGTGACGCACGACGGCACCGGGATTGCGATGGTTGGTGTTCACCCGCATCGTGGCCACCTGCCGATACAACGGAACCCGTTGGCTCATCAGTGCTTTGAACTTCTCCCCGCGGTCGCCGCCGGCCAGCAAGGGGCGCACCGTCGAGCCACCGGTGCGGCGCACCCCCTCCGCCGCGTTGATCTCGAGGTAGACCACCGTGTGACCGGCCAGCGCTTCGCGGACCCCCGGGGTGGTGACGGCCCCGCCGCCGAGCGACAGGATCCCGTCGTGGTTGGCCAGCGCATCGCGGATCACGCATTCCTCGATGCGGCGAAACTCCGCCTCACCGTCGGTGCCGAAGATGTCGGCGATCGTGCGGCCGGTGGCTTTCTCGATGGCGGCGTCGGTGTCGAGCATCTCCAGACCAAGCGTCTTGGCCAAGCGCCGCCCGATCGTGGACTTGCCCGAACCGGGCAGGCCGACCAGCACGGCTTTCGGAGCCATCAGCCCGAGGCCCGCGCCGCATCGGCGCCGGCAGGCTCACGGGCGGCCACGGAGCGCAGGTAGCTGTCGATGTTGGCCCGGGTCTCGCTGAGCGAGTCACCACCGAACTTCTCCAGCGCGGCGCGTGCCAGCACCAGGGCAACCATCGTCTCGACGACGACGCCGGCGGCGGGCACCGCACAGACGTCGGAACGTTGATGGATCGCGACGGCCTCCTCGCCGGTGGACATGTCCACCGTCGCCAAGGCGCGTGGCACCGTCGAGATGGGCTTCATCGCGGCGCGCACCCGCACCGGTTGGCCGTTGGTCATGCCGCCCTCGAGACCGCCGGCGCGGTTGGTCGAGCGGGTGACGCCGTCGGAGCCGGGATAGATCTCGTCGTGGGCGACGCTGCCTCGCCGGCGCGCCGTCTCGAATCCGTCGCCGATCTCGACACCTTTGATGGCCTGGATGCCCATGACCGCTCCGGCCAGCTGACTGTCGAGGCGGTTGTCGCCACTGGTGAAAGAACCCAGTCCGACCGGGAGTCCGTGCGCGACGACCTCGACCACACCGCCGAGCGTGTCGCCGTCCCGCTTGGCGGCTTCGATCTCGGCGATCATTCGTTCCTCGGCGGCCTTGTCGAAGGCCCGCACCGGGCTGGCGTCAACCGCCGCGAGATCCGCGGCCCGCGGCGGTGGGCCGTCATAGGGGTCGGACGCGCCGATGGAGATGACGTGCGACACCACCTCGACCCCCAGCGCCTCACGCAGGAACGCCCGGGCAACGGTGCCGGCAGCCACCCGGGCGGCCGTCTCGCGGGCGCTCGCGCGCTCGAGAACCGGGCGGGCGTCGTCGAAGCCGTACTTCAGCATGCCCGCATAGTCGGCATGACCGGGGCGGGGGCGGGTCAGCGGCGCATTACGGGCCGCGCTGTCGGCCAGCAGCGTCGGATCCACCGGGTCAGGCGCCATCACCGACTCCCACTTCGGCCACTCGGTGTTGCCGATCTCGATCGCGATCGGGCCACCGAGGGTCACGCCGTGCCGGACACCGGCGAGCATCGTGACCTGGTCCTGTTCGAATTTCATCCGGGCACCACGGCCGTAGCCGAGTCGACGGCGGGCCAGCTGGTCCGCGATCTCGTCGGAGGTCACATGAACGCCGGCGACCATGCCTTCGACCATGGCCACCAACGCACGGCCGTGGGATTCGCCTGCAGTCGTCCATCGCAACACGTGTCCCATTTTCGCACGACGACCACACCGGACCCACGCGCGGATCAGAGCACGCGATACACCCGGTAGTCGACGCGATCCGGAAGAAGGGCGTTGTAGGCAACGGCGGTGACCCCGGTGAGCCATTCGTAGCGCTCGTCGGACGTCTCGAAGCGGGGGGTCGTCCGGACATAGGTCTGCGCGAACGGCAACGCCTCGCCGTCGGCGAGCCGTGCCAGGCCGTCGGACGGCACTGCGATGACGCCGCGCGCCTCGAGATGGATCAACACCCCGTCGTGGGTCGCGATGGTCGCGCGTACGTCGGCGCGGCCGATACCGTCCGCACCGAGGGTCACCCAGTCACCGCCCCCGGGCCGCAGCACACCGCGCAGCCGGGGACCATCGACCGCCCCGCCGGTGGTGACGAAAGTCATCCTGGTTCCGACCGGGGTCGGGATGAACTGAACGGGTTCCAGGTCGACCCGCATGTCGAACAGATGCTCGACCGGCAGGGCCGAGACGAGTGGCAGCCCGTCGGCCACGATCTGAGTATAGTCAGACATACTTAGATGATGCGCTCGGCCGCCGGAAGTGGCAAGTACCTCAGGGCAACACGAGCCAGAGCACCGCGGCTGCGCTCACGCACATCGAAACACCGTGGGGCACTGTCGCGTCCGAACGTGTCGCGAGCAGCACCGCCGCCCAGCCCATGGTCAGTGCCGCAGCCAAGAGCGCGGCGAGCGCCCACACGTCGGGACCGAGGGCTCCGGTCGACGCACCCACCCCGATGGCCAGCTTGACGTCTCCGGCGCCCATCGCAGCCGGCGCAATCAGATGCACGGCGGCGTACGCCGCGAACAGTGCGGCAGCCCCGAGCGTCGCACCCCTCCCGTAGCCGGCGATCGCCGCGCCGGCGAGGACGATCGCGGCACCGGGAAGGGTGAGCACGTTGGGCAGTCGCCGCTGCCGGATGTCGAACGCGCTCAACGTGATCAGCCACGCAGACAGGGCGAGGGCAACCAGCACTCCCCCGGTCGACCCCATCCGCTCAGGCTAAGTCACACGCCGGGCGGTGCGACGCACCTTTTCCCGGCCGAGCACCGGTCCAGCTCGACGTCCCCCGCCGGCCGCCGGTCCAGCTCGACGACCCCCGCCGGCCGCCGGTCAGTCCGGCGTCCCCGCCGGCCACCGGTCAGTCCGGCGCGCGTAAGGCCGCCCGCATGGCATCGCGGGGGGCCACACACCCGGTGAACTGCTCGACCTGACTGAAGGCCTGGTTCAGCAGCATCTCCAGCCCGCTGACCACCCCACCTCCCCGCGCCGCCACCTCAGCCGCGAGCGGGGTGGGCCACGGGTCGTAGATCGCGTCGAGAAGCCACGGCGTCGCCGACAGGATCGGCGCGTAAGGCGCCACAGCGTCCGCGGGCACCGTGTTCACCACAACATCGACGCCGGCCACCTCGTCGGCCAGACGTGCGCCGGTGACATCGCAGAACCGCGCCTCCACGCCGCATCGGCGCGCCAGGTCCACCAACGGCGCGGCCTTCTCCGCGTTGCGGGCGGTCACGGTGATCCGTCGGGCGCCGAGCTCGAGAAGGCCGACCACCACCGCCGGGGCCGTTCCGCCGGAGCCGACCACCATGCACCGCTCAGCGGTCCGCACGCCGGCCAGCGCGCCACGCACCCCGTCGACGTCGGTGTTGTCGGCACGCCACCCACCCGAGAAGCGGACCAGCGTGTTGGCCGATCCCACCAGCTGGGCCCGCTCGGTGGCCTCGCTGGCGAACCGCAACGCCGCGAACTTGCCCGGCATGGTCACCGACACCCCGACCCACTCCGGGCCGAACCCGCCCACCACGGCAGGCAGCTGCTCACCCGTGCACTCGATGCGGTCATATGTCCAGTCGTCGAGGCCCAGCGCCCGGTAGGCCGCCAGGTGCAACTGCGGGGACCGCGAGTGGGCGATCGGAGAACCGAGCACCGCGGCCCGCCGGGCGCCGCCGGGGCCGCTCATCGGTGCGGTCGGCTCGTCATCGACAGCTGCTCGCGCGGCGGCGTGGTGGGGCGCAGCGGCTCATCGCGCCGAATCGAGCACACCG
Organism: Mycobacterium sp. G7A2; assembly: GCF_041902445.1. Lineage (NCBI taxonomy): Bacteria > Bacillati > Actinomycetota > Actinomycetes > Mycobacteriales > Mycobacteriaceae > Mycobacterium > Mycobacterium sp. G7A2. The sequence continues at coordinate 3,500,137 of NZ_CP169251.1, forward strand.
TTTCGCCTCGCCAGCTCGATGTTGGCCAGGTGCTGCTCGTACTCGCGGGTGAACAGCGTGGTGCCCTGCATGTCGATCGTCACGAAGTACAGCCAGTCTCCCGGCGCGGGCGCCTCGGCGGCAGCCAGTGCCGGCAGGCCCGGCGAACAGATCGGGGTGGCCGGCAGGCCGGGGCGCAGGTAGGTGTTCCACGGCGTCTCCTGCGAGCGGTCCCCGTCGGTAGTGGCCACCTCGATGCGGTCCAGCGCGTAGTTCACCGTGGAATCGAACTCCAACGTGCGCTGCTCCGCCAGCCGGTTGTAGATCACCCTGGCCACCTTGGCGAAGTCCTCCGGGGTGGACTCGCGCTGAACCAGCGAGGCGACGGTCAGCACCTGGTAAGGGGTCATGTTGAGCGACGTCGCCGTGTTGAGCAGGCCGTTCTGCTCGTACACCTCGCTGCCGGCGGCGATCAGCGCGCCGAGCATGTCCCGTGGCTGAGCCGACGGGTCGACGTTCCACGTGCCCGGGGCGATGAGGCCCTCCAGTCGGCGGTGGTCGGGGCCCATCGCCAGCACGGGTGCTACCGCCCACTGGGGCACCGCGAGCGCCTCGGGCGGCAGCGCGGCAGCGGCGTTGCGCAGGTCGTCGACCGACACGCAGCGACGTTCGCCATCGAGATCCACACACGACGCATCGGAGATCAGTGTCAGGATTCCGTCGGTCACGGCGTTCGTCTTGACGTCGCGCACGTCGTCGAGTTGGCGGCCTTCCGGGATCACCAGCCTGCCCACCCGGTTCGCGGGATCGGCGAGGCGCTCGACCGCATCGGCGGCCGGGATCTCGGTGCGGACCTTGTAGAAGCCGGGCTGGATTGCCGAGATGGCGGAGTTGCCGTCGGCGGCCGTGACGAACGCCGACACCGTCGCGACCACGTTGCTGTCGCGCAGAGTCTGGGCGATCACCGTCGTGGAGTCGCCTTCGTGAACCTGGATGACGACGTCGTTGACGCCGTCACCGGCGTAGTCGTCGGCCGAGCCGCCGAACAGAGAGTGCCAGAGCTGCGAACCCAGGAACACCGCACCGATAGCGACCACGATCAGCACGCCCACCGCGAGCACCGCGGCGGTCCGGCGCCTGCGCCGGTAGCGGGCGGCCCGGGCACGCTCTCGGCGGGTCATCCGGTTTCGCGGCGGTCCCACCGCCAGCGGTTCGGCGCGGTCGCTGGCCCAATCGTCAGTCATCGGTGACCTCTCCGTGCGCGGCTGCTGCCGCTCGCCTCTGGTCCAGCCAGTTCTGCAGAATCCCCACTGCCGCCGCCTGATCGATCACCGAGCGCTGACCGCGGGCGCGGACCCCAGCTTCACGCAATGATCGTTGCGCAGTCAACGTGGTGAACCGTTCGTCGGCCATCCACACCGGCACCGGCGCGATGCGGCCGGACAGCTCATCGGCCACCTCGATCGCGTCCCGGGCCGAGGAGCCCGCTCGATCGGCCAGCGTGCGGGGCAGCCCGACGATGACCTCGACGACCTGATATTCGTCGACGAGCGCGGCCAGCCGGCGCAGATGCGCCCCCGAACGCCGATCCCGCCGCACCGTCTCCACCGGGGTGGCCAGGACCGCGCCCGGATCGCTGACCGCGACACCGATGCGGACGGTGCCGACGTCGACGCCGAGGCGGCGCCCCGGTCCAGGGTCAGGGCAGTGCGGATCACCCGGCCGGTCAGGCACCCGGTCAGGGTCGTTCGTCGCGGCCACCCCTGCTAGCCCCGGCCGATCTCCGCGCGTACCGCCGCCAATGCTGCGTCGATACCCGCCGCCCCCTTACCGGATCCCTGCGCCAGATCTGCTTTCCCCCCACCGCGGCCGTTGACCGCGACCCCGAGCTGTTTGACCAGATCGTCGGCCCGCAACCCGAGGTCCTGGGCGGCCGGATTCACCGCCACCACGTACGGCACCGCGTCGTTGTCGCCCTCGGCGATGAGCGCGACGACCGCCGGCCCGCTACCGAGCTTGCCGCGGATGTCGCCCACCAACGACCTCAGGTCACCGCCGGACATGCCACCGGCCATGCGCTGGGCCACGACACGGACCTCACCGATCTGCTCGGCACCCGCTGCCGCGTTGCCCGCCGCAGCGCGCGCGTTCGCCATCCGCAGCCGGTCGAGTTCCTTCTCGGCGGCGCGCAGCCGCTCGACGAGCGTGGCGACCCGGCCGGGCACCTCCTCGGAGGGCACCTTCAGCGACGAAGCCAACCCGGCCATCAGCGCGCGCTCCTTGGCCAGATGGCGGAAGGAATCCATCCCCACGTACGCCTCGACCCGGCGCACGCCCGAACCCACCGACGATTCGCCGAGGATGGTCACGGGCCCGATCTGCGCCGAGCTGCCCACGTGGGTACCGCCGCAGAGCTCCAGCGAGAAGGGTCCGCCGATCTCGACGACCCGCACCTCGTCGGGGTAAGCCTCGCCGAAGAGCGCCATCGCGCCCATCGCCTTGGCTCGCTCGAGTTCGGTGGTGAAGCTGTGCACCTCGAAATCGGCCTCGACCGCCTCGTTGGTGACCTGCTCGATGTCCGTGCGCTGGTCCTCGGTCAGCGCGCCCTGCCAGTTGAAGTCGAAGCGCAGATAGCCTGGGCGGTTGAGCGAGCCGGCCTGAACTGCGTTGGGACCCAACACCTGACGCAGCGCGGCGTGCACCATGTGGGTGCCCGAGTGGCCTTGGGTGGCGCCGTGGCGCCAGCGCGGATCGACGGCGGCGACGATGGTGTCCCCCTCGACGAACTCGCCGGATTCCACCACGACGCGGTGCGCCCACAATGTCTTGGCGATCTTCTGCACGTCGGTCACCGCGGCCTTGGCGGTCCCGGAGGAACCGGTGCCTGAAATGGCCCCCTCGTCGGCGATCTGGCCGCCGGACTCGGCGTAGAACGGACTGCGGTCGATCACCAGCTCCACCCGCTCGCCGGCGCCGTCGCGGCCCGTATGAGCCACCACCGGCACCCGCTTGCCATCCACGAAGATGCCGAGAATCGTTGCCTCGGTGGTCAATTCGTCGAACCCGGTGAACTCGGTGGGGGCGGTGTCGACGAGTTCGCGGTACGCCGACAGGTCGGTGTGGGCCTGTTTGCGGGCCGCGGCGTCGGCCTTGGCGCGGCGGCGCTGCTCAGCCATCAGGCTGCGGAAGCCCTCCTCGTCGACGCTCAGGTCGGCCTCGGCCGCCATCTCGAGGGTCAGTTCGATCGGGAAGCCGTAGGTGTCGTGCAACGTGAAGGCGTCACTGCCGGAGAGCTTGTCCGCCCCGGAGGCCTTCGTGCTGCGGGCCGCCTCGTCGAACAGTCGCGAACCGGAGGCCAGAGTGCGGTTGAACGCGGTTTCCTCCGCGACGGCGATGCGCTGGATCCGGTCGAAGTCGCTGACGAGTTCCGGATACGACGGGCCCATCGCGTCGCGCACGGTGACCATCAGGTCTGCCATGACGGGCTGATCGACACCGAGCAGTTTGGCCGCCCGGATGATGCGCCGCAGCAGGCGACGCAACACGTATCCGCGGCCCTCGTTGCCGGGGCTGACGCCGTCGCCGATGATGATCGCCGCGGTACGGGTGTGGTCGGCGATGATCCGGTAGCGGACGTCGTCCTCGTGATTTCCCTGGCCGTACCCGCGCGGGGCGATACCTGCCACCAGATCGATGACGGGGCGCAGCAGGTCGGTTTCGTAGACGTTGTCCACACCCTGCAGCAGGCAGGCCACCCGCTCGACCCCCATGCCGGTGTCGATGTTCTGCCGGGGCAGCGGGCCGAGGATCTCGAAGTCGGTCTTCGACGTGCCCTCCCCGCGCTCGTTCTGCATGAACACGAGGTTCCAGATCTCGATGTAGCGGTCCTCGTTGGCCTCCGGACCACCCTCGACGCCGTAGTCGGGGCCCCGGTCGTAATAGATCTCCGACGACGGACCGCACGGGCCGGGAATGCCCATCGACCAGTAGTTGTCGGCCATCCCGCGGCGCTGGATCCGCTCGGCGGGCAGACCGGCGATGTCGCGCCACAGCTGCGCGGCCTCGTCGTCGTCGAGATACACGGTGGCCCACAACCGCTCGGGGTCGAATCCGTAGCCACCCTGCTCGACCGGGTTCGTCAGCAGCGTCCACGCCAGTTCGATCGCCCCGGCCTTGAAGTAGTCGCCGAACGAGAAGTTACCGGCCATCTGGAAGAACGTGTTGTGCCGCGTGGTGATGCCGACCTCGTCGATGTCCGGGGTCCGGATGCACTTCTGCACGCTGGTGGCCCGGGCCCACGGCGGGGTGCGCTGACCGAGGAAGTACGGCACGAACTGGACCATGCCGGCGTTGACGAACAGCAGGTTGGGATCGTCGAGGATCACCGAAGCACTGGGCACCTCGGTGTGGCCCGCCTGCACGAAATGATCGAGGAAACGCTTCCTGATCTCGTGTGTCTGCACGTCCTGCCGTCCTCTAATCCTCAAGTCACCTGCGATTACTCGACCGCACCACAGTACCGGTCGCCCTCGTCAGCCCGGCAGGAAGCTCAACCGCACGTGGCGCTGGGCGTTGTCCCTGTTCAGATCGACCAACACGATGCTCTGCCAGGTTCCCAGCAACGGTTCCCCGTCGCTGACCGGAACCGTCACCGACGGGGACACCAGGCCGGGCAGGACATGATCCGCGCCGTGGCCGGGCGACCCGTGGGCGTGGCGGTAGCGATCGTCGCGGGGCAGCAGCCGCTCCAGCGTGTCGACCAGGTCGTCGTCGGAACCGGCACCGGTTTCGATGATGGCCACCCCCGCCGTGGCGTGCGGCACGAACACGTTGCAGAGTCCATCGGAACCATGTGAGGCGCAGAAGTCGCGCACCGGTGACGTCAGGTCGACGATCCGTCGACGCGACGTGTCGACGTCGAGCATTTCGGTGTTCATCTTCTCGAGCCTACGAGCTCACCGCAGGTCGGCGGTGAGCCTGTTCAGCACGTTTTCATAGGTGATCCATCCGGACAGCCGCGCCGGTTCACCATCGACGACCGGCAGTCCCGCGGCGCCGTGACCGCTGAGCGCCTCGATGACGTCGGGAAGTTTCGCGTCGACGGCGAGGGTGGGCAGCCGCTGGATGAGCGAGTCGATGTGCTGCGGTGGGCTGCCGCCCTCGATGGCCGCCACCGCGTCCTCGGCGGTGACGCAGCCCAGGTACCGGCCGTCCGAGGCCAACACCGGCAGCAGCGGGACCGAGGCGCCGGTGATCAACTCCGCGGCCTCGTCCAGCCGCATGTGCTCGTGCAGAACGCGGTCCGGTGGCGCCGCCACGTCGGCCGCGGTCAGGTTGTCGCTGGCGTGTCGGTCGATGTCGACGCCGCGACGCCACAACTTCTGCGTGTAGATGGTCTGCCGCGAGAGCAGGTGACTGGTCCCCGCGGCCAGCGCGATCGCGATCATCAACGGCAGGATGATGGAGTACTGCCCGGTCAGCTCGAAGAGGATGACCACCGCGGTGATCGAGGCGCGCGTCGCCCCGGCCAGGGCGGCACCCATCCCGACCAGCCCGTAGGCGCCGGCCGCCTCGGTGGACTCGGGCCAGCCCAGGTGTGCCAGCGCACCGAAGGCACTACCGGCCATCGCACCGATGAACAGCGTGGGCGCAAACACTCCGCCGGACCCGCCGATACCGATGGTCAGGCTGGTCGCGAGCATCTTGGCGACCATCAGCAGCAGCAGGAAGCCGACCACGTATCGGCCTTCGATGGCGTTCTGCAAGACCGGGTAACCGACCCCGTACATCTCCGGCAGCGCCAGCAGCAGCAAGCCCAGCAGCAGTCCGCCCGCCGCGGGGCGGGCCCATTCCGGCCCGCGCCAGAGCCAGTCGCAGAAATCCTCGACCAGGTACAGCACCCGCGAGAACGCGACGCCCACCGCGCCGACCAGGACACCGAGCGCCGCATAGAGCAGGTACTCGGCGGGGCTGTGCACACTGAACGAGGGCAGCGTCAGAAACAGTTCGTTGCCCAGGATCGCCCGCGCGACGATGGACGCGGTCACGCTGGAGAGCACCACCGCACCGAACGACTGCGCGGCGAAGTCGCGCAGGATCAACTCCATCGCGAAGAACGGCCCGGCCAGCGGGGTGTTGAAGGTGGCCGAGATGCCGCCCGCAGCGCCGCAGGCCAACAGCAACCGCACCCGGGCGGTGTCCAGCCGCAGCCACTGGGCCACACCCGACCCGACCGCCGAGCCGATCTGCACGATCGGCCCCTCGCGGCCGACCGAGCCACCGCCGCCGATGCACAGCGCCGAGGCCAGCGATTTGACCAACGCGACCTTCGGGGCGATCCGACCGCCGCGCATCGACACCGCGTACATGACTTCGGGAACGCCGTGGCCGCGGGCCTCCGGGGCGAACCGGTGCACGAGCGGGCCGTAGATCAGTCCGGCCACCGCGGGCACCACCACCAGGAAGCCGACACCGAGCCACGGGAGGTGTTCGCTGGCCACCCGGCCCAGTCCGGCGTAGTCCTGATGTCCGGTGAACAGCCAGGTGAATCCGTTGATCAGCGATCGAAACGCCACCGCCCCCAACCCGGTACACACACCCACCACGACGGCGAGGGGCACCAGCGACGAGGACCGCTCACGCAACCAATGGCCCAGCTCATTGCGCAGGGACATTGTTGCAGTATGCAACAGTTGCTGTCGGTGCGCTAATCGCGTGACGATCGCCACGTGACCGACAACGCCGGCGATTCTTCCGAAGCCATCACCGACGCCTTGCTGAGCGCATCGCGACTCCTCGTGGCGATCTCGGCCCGCTCGATCGCCGACGTCGATGACACCCTCACCTTCCCCCAGTTCCGCACGCTGGTGATCCTGCGCACCCGCGGACCGGTGAACCTGGCGACCCTGGCGGGACTGCTCGACGTGACGCCGTCCACCGCGGGCAGGATGGTGGACCGCCTCGTCGACGCGGGGCTCATCGACCGCAGACCGCATCCGGAGTCGCGCCGGGAACTGATCGCCGAGTTGTCAGCCCACGGTCGCGACACGGTCGACGCTGTGACCGCCAAGCGGCGCGCGGAGATCGCCGCCATCGTCGCGACGATGCCGCGGGCCGAGCGCCACGGACTGGTACGGGCGTTGTCCGCCTTCACCGAGGCCGGCGGTGAGTTGCCGGTCGGCGCGGCCGAAGAAGACCATCTGCGCTAGGGCACCTGGTGGCGACTCATTCCGCACGTGCCGAATCGGCTTGGCCGCCAGCCGCTTCGCGATACTCAGCACGGTATCTGCGGCGCTGCGCCGACGATGTGCGGCTGCGCAGCAGGCCGCCCCGGCGCCGGAAGACCACCACCAGCAGTCCGATGCCGAGCGCCAGACCCAGCGCGCCGAAGATTCCGGCCGTGACGGCACCCTCCGACATGCCCTCACCGGCCATGGTGAGGAAGATGCCGAGTCCGGCGCTGCCCGCCAGGAAGAGCACCAGCCCGACGAGCACCGCGGAATAGCTTTGGAGAAACGCACGATCATCCGTCATCGCGATCCGCTTACCCGCCACCGGGCACCCGAAACCGGTCCATGGGCCGGTTTCGCGGGGTACACCCCGACAGCGGTCGCGAGCAGGCGCCACGCGGTTGACGCGCGCGTTTATTGCCTTGTCACGCCGGGTATTTCTGACCGCAGCCCGCACCGCCAGCCCTGGAGGACACCATGACCGTCACCGGAATCATCAGCGCCATCTTCATCGGCATCGTCGTCGGCGCCCTCGGCCGGCTCCTGCTGCCCGGAAAGCAGAAGATCGGGATCCTGGTGACCATCCTCGTCGGAATCGTGTCGGCGTTGATCGGGACCGCCTTGGCCGGCGCCATCGGCATCCCGACCGCCACGTCGGGGGTGGATTGGCTCGAGCTGCTCGTCCAGGTCATCGTCGCGGCCCTCGGTGTCGGCCTGGTCGCTGCGCTGATGGGACGCGGGCGGTCGAAAGTCTCGCGCTAGCGACTGAGTGCCCCTGACGTGGTCCCGGCCGGAACCCCGACCGGCCGGGATCACCTTGGGCACAGATGTTTCAGCGGCGCCTACGGATGATGGCGCGCAGCTTGTCCACCCGGGTGGCGATCTCCCGCTCACCACCGTGGGTGGTGGGCCGGTAGTAGTCGACACCGACCAGCTCGTCCGGCGGATACTGTTGCGACACAACGCCGTCGGGATCGTCGTGCGCGTACTTGTAGCCGATCGCATTGCCGAGCTTCGAGGCGCCGGAGTAGTGCCCGTCGCGCAGATGGGCCGGCACGAGCCCTGCTTTGCCCGCACGGACGTCGGCCATCGCCGCGCCCAGCGCTGTGGTCACGGCGTTGGACTTGGGCGCGGTGGCCAGGTGGACGGTGGCATGAGCCAGCGTCAGCTGCGCTTCGGGCATGCCGATCAGTTGAACTGTCTGTGCTGCGGCCACGGCCGTCTGCAGTGCCGACGGGTCGGCCATCCCGATGTCCTCGCTGGCCAGAATCATCAACCTGCGAGCCAGAAAGCGCGGGTCCTCCCCCGCCACGAGCATGCGCGCCAGATAATGCAGGGCGGCGTCGACATCCGAGCCGCGAACCGACTTGATGAACGCACTGATCACGTCGTAGTGCTGATCGCCGTCGCGGTCGTATCGGACCGCGGCCCGGTCCAGCGACTGTTCGACGACCTCGACGCCGATCTCCTGACCGGACTCTGCCGCCACCTCCAGCGCGGTCAGGGCCCGGCGCGCGTCGCCGGCAGACAACTGCACCAGCAACTCCACGGCAGCATCGGTGACCGTCACCGTGCCGCCCAGACCTCGCTCGTCGTCGATCGCGCGTCGCAGCACCGTGGCGATGTCGGCCGCGGTCAGTGGCTGCAGCTGCAGGATCAGTGAGCGCGACAGCAGCGGGGCCACCACGGAGAACGACGGATTCTCGGTGGTAGCCGCCACCAGCAGGACCACGCGGTTCTCCACCGCGGCCAGCAGCGCGTCCTGCTGAGTCTTCGAGAAACGGTGCACCTCGTCGATGAACAGCACGGTCTGTTCACCGCGGATGGCGGCGCTTCTCGCGCTTTCGATGACCGCGCGGACCTCTTTGACACCCGCCGACAGCGCCGACAACGCCTCGAAGCGGCGGCCGGTGGCCTGGGAGATCAGCGAAGCCAGCGTGGTCTTGCCGGTCCCCGGAGGTCCGTAGAGGATCACCGACGCCGCGCCCGAGCCCTCGACCAGTCGCCGCAGCGGCGAGTTGGGTTTGAGCAGGTGGGCCTGGCCGACCACCTCGTTGAGCGAGGCCGGCCGCATGCGCACGGCCAGCGGTGCCGACGCGGCAGCCGCGGCACCGGTCACCGGCTCAGCGGGGACGTCGAACAGGCTCTCGGACACGCTCCCTGCTTACCACTGCGTCATGACGCGGGTTGGGTCACGAAGTCGATCAGTTCCTCCACCCGCCCGATCAGCTCGGGTTCGAGGTCGGTCCAGTCACGGACCCGCCCGCGGATCCGTTGCCACGCGGCGGCGATGTCGGCTTGGTCACGGTGTGCCCACCCCAGAGCGGCGCAGATTCCGTGCTTCCAGTCCTGCGATCGCGGGATCGTCGGCCAGGTCTGCAGGCCGAGCCGTGCGGGCTTGACCGCCTGCCAGATGTCGATGAACGGGTGGCCGACGATCAGGGTGTGCTCTCCGCCCGGGCCGTGGCGTACCGCCTGCATCACCTGATCGGCGATTCGGGCCTCTTTGGACCCGCCGACCAGATGGTCCACCAGCACGCCGAGTCGACGCCCCGGGCCGGGGCGGAAATCGTCGACGATCGCGGCGAGGTCATCGATGCCGCCGAGATACTCGACGACGACGCCCTCGATGCGCAGGTCGTCACCCCAGACCTGTTCGACGAGCTCGGCGTCGTGCCGACCTTCCACATAGATTCGGCTGGCCAGCGCCACTTTGGCCCGGGCGCCGGCGACAGCGACCGACCCCGAGGCGGTGCGCGTCGGTGCCGCCGGGCCCGCCTTGCGTGGCGCGGTCAGGATCACCGGCTTGCCGTCGATCAGATACCCGGGCCCGATCGGAAATGGTTTGGTACGCCCGTTCCGGTCTTCCAGACGCATCCGGCCGTACTCGACGTGCACGACGGCGCCGACGAACCCGCTCTGCGCGTCCTCGACGACCATGCCGATCTCGATCGGCACCTCGGTGGAGCGGGGTTTGCGGTGCGGATTGTGGGCGAGAATGTCGGCACCATAGCGATCAGCCACCGAGTGATCGTAGGGACGGCGTCCAGCGGGCGCGAGTACGCCCGCTCCGGCGTGTCGCCCGTCGATGGGCGCACACGCCGGACGACCGGGTCAGTCGACTTGTTGCGACTGGCCGTCGACGGGGGCGCCGACTTCGGCGAGTTTGGCCGGGTCGGAGGTGATCTCGTCGATGACGGTGTGGATGAACCGCATCTTCTCGAGAACCTTGGGCGGCAACACGAACGGATACAGGTCGTCCTTGCCCATCGACCGGTTCACCATGTTCAGCGACCACGCCAACGGCAGCCACATCTCGATGATCGTGTCGAAGCCGCTGGGCCCCAACACCCGGCGATCGAAGGTGGCGGTGGCCGGGGCCAGGCCGAACGCCGCACCGGTGTCGAGGGTGTCCCGGATGTGCAGATAGTGGGCGAATGTCTCGGCCCAGTCCTCGGCGGGATGCATGGTGGCGTAGGACGAGACGTAGTCGTCCTCCCAGCCGGGGGGTGCGCCCTCGCTGTAGTGCCGGTCGAGTGCGTCCTGATAATCCAGGTTCGGGTCCCCGAAGAGCTCGTTGAACCGGGCGAGATAGTCCGGCGACGTGCCGATCAGCCGATAGAAGTAGTAGTGCCCGATCTCGTGGCGGAAATGACCGAGCAGGGTGCGGTACGGCTCGTCCATCGACACGCGCAACTGCTCGCGATGCACGTCGTCGCCTTCGGCGAGATCGAGGGTGATCTGACCGCTGTCGTGGCCGGTGAACACCTTCTCGAACTGGCTCGACAGCAGGTCGAATGCCAACCCGTAGTCGGGATCGACGTCGCGCCCGACGATCGGCAGCTTCAGCTCATGCAGTTCGGCGATCAGGCGGCGTTTGGCCCGTTCGGCGCCCGCGAATGCGGCCAGCGCCACCGTGTCGGCGTCGTTGGGTCGCGTCCGGGTCAGGGCGCAGGACACACAGAGTTTGGCGATCGGCCCCTTCTCCACCAGCCAGTTGCATTCGGCCAGATGCAGATTCGCACACAGCTGGTAGTGGCTCTCGTCGACCGCGCCGGCGTGCTCGCTCTCCTCGGGTGGGGCGATGACCAACAGCGCCATGTCGTCCAGGGAGAAGCCCAACGAGCTGCCGCAGTTCAGGCACACCGAGTTCTCGAACGCCAACCGCTGACCGCAGTTGGGGCAGGTGAAATCACGCACGCAACACCTCCCCCTGGTGCGGAGCCACGTCGACGGAGACGTCGATGACGCTGCTCTCGGAGTCGGTGTAGATGATGCCGCGCAGCGGCGGGACGTCGGCGTAGTCACGACCGAATCCCACTGTGACGTAGCGCTCATCGACCATCTGGTCGTTGGTGGGATCCAGTCCCAGCCACGCGTTCTGAGGCGTCCACACGGCTGCCCATGCGTGCGTTGCGTCGATCCCGACCATGCGTTCCTTCCCGGGGGGCGGATCGGTGGCCAGATACCCCGAGACGTAGCTGGCCGCCAGACCGTTGGCGCGCAGGCAGGCGATCGCCAGCCTCGCGAAGTCCTGGCATACCCCTTCGCGGGCCGCCATAACCTCGCTCACTTGGGTCGACACCGTGGTGGACCCCGACCGGTAGGTGAAGTCTCGGTAGATACGTGACGTCAGGTCCTGCAGCACGTCGATCAGCGGCCGCCCCTCGGTGAAACTCGGTGCCGCATAGTCGCGTACTTCGTCGGTGATTTCCGGCGGCTGCAGGTCCAGCGTGAACTCGGTCGCCAACGCGCCGTCGGTGCCGACGGGTCGCGCGATCTCCCATGGCGCGCGCGCCGACGGCCCCTGGTAGAGGTCAGCCGGCGGGGGGTCGACCTCGACGACAGAGCGGCTGGTGATGCTCAGCCTGCGGTGCCGCTCGGTGACGTGGAAATACGAGCTGAGGTTGCCGTACGCGTCCCGGCTGGTCGAACTGTCGGCGGCTTCGGGATCGATGACGAGTTCGTGGACGAGGCAGCGTTGTCGCGCCGAGTCGCGCGGAGTGAGGAATCCGCGGCCATAGGAGCTGGTGACCACGTCGGAGTAGCGGTAGACGGTGCGGTGGGTGACCTGATAGCACCGGCTGGCCCCCGAGGCGGTCGGCCCGTCCGGGAACGCGGTCACGGCATCACCCGCCGCGCATCGGGGCCCCACAGCGGTTGCATGCCGCCCGGCAGCGACAGATGGGTGGCGGTGATCACGCCCGAGAGCTCGCGGAGGTCGGTGTTCATGCCGCGCAGCAACCCGGCGAGCTCCTCGCGTCGCCCGTCGCCGGTGACCTCCTCCAGCTCGGCAGGTTCGATGCGGCGCAAGCGGGTGGCCACCTCGTCGACCATGCGTTCGGGGCGCGACGATCCCGAGGCTCCCGGCAGAGCCCTCAGATCGGTGCGCAGCCGATCCAGCTGGTACACCAGCGAGCGCGGGTTCTCCGCATCGAACAACACCAGCTCGGCCACGCCCGCCACACTAACCTTGCCCGGGTTTCGCCGGCGGTAGGTCACCAGGGACTCGCACGCCACCAGCGTGGACTCGGTGATCGTCTGCTCGGCCTCGGGATTTCGCGCGGTGGCCAGGGTCGCCCGCAGCAGCGCCGTGAGCCACTGGCCGCGCTCGATGCGTTTGCCGATGTCCATCATGATCCAGCCGGTATCGCGCACCATGGACTCCGAGACGACGCCCGACAGTGCCAGCATCCCGGCCAGCGTGAGCGTGTTCGTCGACGACAGGAACGACTCGCCCTCCGCCTTGGAGTCCGGCGGCATCTCCGGGGAGTGCAGCAGGGCGCGCTCGAGCGCCGAGAGCACCATCCAAGTGTCGTTGGACATCTGGTCGCGCACAGCGCGCGCCGCGAGGCTCAATCGTTCGACGGACTGTGCCAGCGATCCGGGACGACGTCGGTCGGCGGTCAACGCCCACAGCGTGGTGGGCGCGGTGGCCACCAACTCGTGGTAATCGCCGCCGGCGACGGTGTCGGTTCCGGTGATGGTGCCCAGCGCGGTGAGCAGGACGGGCACGCACTCGCTGCCGTCCATGGCCTGGCGGTAGCGGTACTCGTGATAGCGCTCGCGGGTCACGGTCAGCAACCGGGCGGTGTTCTCGGCCCGTTCGGCGTATCGCCCGATCCAGAACAGGTCGGAGAGCACACGCGGCGAGCTGATCTCCGGGGTGGGCCGGGAGGTCAGCATCGCCGGCAACCGGACGGCCTCGGCCGCGCTCGGTTCGGCGGGGAGGGCGGCGGGGATGATCTCAGCCGTCACCCGGGTCGGCGTGCGCACCCAGATGTCTTTGGCGGCAATGGTGTTGAGGCGGTAGGCCGCGGTGCCGGGGGCCAGCAGGTATCCCAGGCCGCCGATCATCGGGGCGTAGCCGCTGCGCTGGGAGACGGTGAACAGCCGCATTCCGACGCTCGAGGAGGACATGCCCGTCGGCAGGTAATCCGAGGGGGCGGAGGAGAACTGCGGGAGCTCCTGGCCCACCCACTGCCAGGGGGTCGCCTCGATGCGTGCGGCGAGCGACTCTCGCTGTGCCGCCGACAGGTCCGGTCCGACGATCGGCTCGCCACCGGTGACGGGCTTGATCAGCAGGCTCGACAGGTTCGCCAGCAGGTGCGAGCGCTCGAGGTCGGCACCGCCCCAGTACATCGGCGCGGTCGCCAGCAGCGGCGTCTCGCCGAGCAGCGTCTCGGCGAGCTCGGGCAGGAATCGCAGCACACCGGGGCTTTCCAGCACGCCGCTGCCCAGCGAGTTGACCACCGTCACCGCGCCGCGGCGCAGCACCTCCACCAGGCCCACGACACCGAGCCGGGAATCGGCGCGCAGATCCAACGGATCGGTGTAGCCGGCGTCGACGCGCCGCAGCACGACGTCGACGCGCTGCAGTGTGCCCATCGAGCGCATCCACAGCTTGCCGTCGCGGACCACCAGATCAGCGCTCTCCACCAGCGGCAGACCCAACAGGCTGGCGAGATAGGCCTGGTCGAAAGCGGTTTCGGAGTGGATGCCGGGGCTCAGCACCACGACGACGGGTTCTTCGGCCGTCTCCGGCGCCGCCTCGATCAGCGCTAGGCGCAGCGCTTGCGCCCACGGGGAGGCGGGCCGGGGGCCGATCTCCTCGTAGAGGTCGGGGATGGCGTGCGCGACCACCCGCCGGTCGGCCAGGGCGTAACCGGCGCCGGAGGGGGCCTGCGTCCAGTCAGCGTTGACCAGGAAGTCACCCGATGAACTGCGACTGACGTCGCAGCCGTGCAGGAACAGCTGGTGGCGTCCGGGCACCTCGATACCGCGCGCCGCGCGCAGATAGCCGGGGTGGGCGAACAGCAACTGCGGGGGAAGCACTCCGCTGGTCAGCGACCGGCGGTCTCCGTAGAGATCGGTCAGCACCGCGTCCAGCAGGCGGGAGCGCTGCACGAGCCCGGCTTCGAGAGTGTTCCAGTCGCTCTCCGAGATCACCAGCGGCAGCGCGTCGAGTTGCCAGGGTCCGGGCACGGCACCGCCGTCGCCGTTGGTGATCGCGTCGCCGAGGTGGTCGGTCTGGATGTAGGTGATGCCGTCGTTGTCGACCAGGCTGCGGACCGCGGCGCGCAACCGGTCCAGCCCGCCGCGGCCGCGGTCGCGGACGCAGTCGGCCACCTCCTGCCAGGCGGGGCGCACATCGCCGTTCTCGTCGGTGAACTCGTCGTAGCCCGCGTCGCCCGGCCCGGTGGCGGGCTGCAGGTCGAACAGCGCCGGCTGCGCCCGCACGGTGTCGTACGGCACCAGCGGGTTGTCGAAGTCTGTCCGCCCGACCCCGCTCGGAGATGTCGGACGGCCTACCGGGAGCGCCATTACTGCAGCACGGTACGCACTCGCCGCAGATCCAGGATCCCCGGCGCGCCCACATCGGTGGATTGGCGGGCCTGCTTCTCCCTGAGCTCGGCGAGGTCGACCTTGCCGGGGGTGAAACCGGTGGCCTCGAAGCGTCGCCCACGCCGTGATTCGGCCTCGACGGCGTTGACCGGCGGGCTGTCGTAGGCGCGTCCGCCCGGATGCGACACGTGGTAGGTGCACCCGCCCCGGGACACCCCGGTGGCGGCGTCGATCAGCTCGAATCGCAGGGGCCCGTCGACGGTGATGGTCGGATGCAGCGCGCTGGGCGGTTGCCAGGCCCGATAGCGCACACCGCCGACCTGGACGTCGGGGTTGTCGGTGGCCAGCAGCGGAATCGGGTGGCCGTTGACGGTGACGAGGTAGCGCTGCCGATCGGCGCCGATGAGCCGGACCTGCAGGCGTTCGACCGACGAGTCGACGTAGCGGGCGGTGCCGCCGGCGGTGGACTCCTCCCCCAGCACGTTCCAGGGCTCGATCGCTCCGCGCAGTTCGATCTCGACGCCGCCGAACACGGCGGTGCCGATACGCGGGAACCGGAATTCGGTGAACGGGTCCAGCCAGCTGGTGTCGAAGTTGATCCCGTAGGCCCGCAGATCGGCGGCCACCTCGGCGATGTCCTGGATCAGGAAGTGCGGCAACAGGTACCGGCCGTGCAGGTTGGCGCCGTGGCGGATCAACGGGGCCCGCAGCGGCTGGTCCCAGAACCGCGCCACCAGCGAGCGCACGAGCAGGGACTGGACCATCGCCATCTGGTAGTGCGGGGGCATCTCGAAGCCCCTCAGCTCCAGCAGGCCGAGCCGGCCGCGTGCGGAGTCCGGACTGTAGAGCTTGTCGATGCAGAACTCCGCGCGGTGGGTGTTGCCGGTGATGTCGGTGAGGAGGTGGCGGAGGGCCCTGTCCACGATCCACGGAGCGGAGCTTGCGGAGCGACCATGTTCCAGCGCCGACTGCTCGGCGTGCCCGCCGGAATGCGAGGTCAGCCGCGCGATCTCGGCGAAGGCGATCTCGAGTTCGTACAGCGAATCCGGGCGGCCCTCGTCGACGCGAGGGGCCTGCGATGTGGTTCCGATGAAGCGTCCGGCGAAGAGATAGGACAGCGACGGATGTCGCTGCCAGTAGGTGAGCAGCGAGACCAGCAGGTCGGGACGGCGCAGCAGCGGCGAGTCCGCGGGTGTGATTCCGCCGAGGGTGATGTGGTTTCCGCCGCCGGTTCCGCCGTGGGTGCCGTCGACCTCGAAGGACTCGGTCGACAACCTCGCCTGGCGGGCCTGCTCGTAGAGCGTCTTGAGCTGTTCACGCTGTTCGGCGAAGCTGGCGGTCGGCGCGACGTTGACCTCGATCACCCCCGGGTCGGGTGTGATCGTCATCGATGCCAGCCGCGGGTCGGTGGGCGGTCCGTATCCCTCGATGACGACGGGACAGCGGGTTGCGGCCGCCGCGGCTTCGATGCGGCCGATCAGGTCGACGAAGTGCTCGACGTCGTCGGTGGGCGGCAGGAAGACATACAGCAACCCGTCACGGACCTCGGCGACCAACGCGGTGGTCGGGGTCCACTCGGCGTCGTCGTCGATGTCCTCGACCACCGCGTCGGCGGTGGCCGCTCCCCCGCGGCCTGATCGCCACGTGGTTCGTGAGTGCATCGGGTCGGCGTCGAAGGAGGGCCGCGGCGGTTTCCAGCTGATCGAGTTCAACGGCAGCCGCAAGCCGGCCGGTGAGTCGCCTTCCAACAGCACGATGCGGCCGCGGCGCAGCGTCCAATCCGCACTGGCCCACCCGGTGTCGTCGTCGCGGCGGTGCAGGGGCAGGACATGGGCGGTGGGCTGGTCGACCGGGCTCTCGAGCCGGGCCAGCAGCCGGGCGCGGGCCGCCCCGCTGTCGGATTCGAGGTCATCGGCCGGGTCGACGGGCAGCCCGGCCGGTTGCCGCACCGCCGCGGCGAGGCGGCTCAGCGGATCCTCGAAGGCCGGGCGGACCTGGGCGGCGGGGAGCCCCAGCGTGCCGGCGACCGCAGTCAGCAGGGCGCGGGCCGCGTCGTCGGAGACCGGTGTGGCGGCGACCGCCTCCTCGGGCCAGGGGTCGGCGAGCAGTGCGTCCTCTGTCCACAACGGCTCGCCGTCGGTGCGCCAGAGCAGACCGATCTGCCACCGCGGCAACGGTTCACCCGGATACCACTTGCCCTGGCTGCGCTGGATCAGCCCGTTGGGCGCCCACACGTTCTTCAGGCGGGCGGCCAGCGCCGAGGCGCGCTGACGCTTGTGCGGGCCGTCGGCGTCGGTGGTCCATTCCAGATCCACCTGGTTGTCGATGGACACGAACGTCGGCTCCCCGCCCATGGTCAGCCGCACATCACCGGTTCGGAGCCGATTGTCGACGACCTCACCGAGCGCGTTGATCGCCGCCCAGGACTCCTCGGTGTAGGGCAGCGTCACCCGCGGGTCCTCGTGCACGCGGGTGACGAGATTGCTGAACTCGAGGGTGGTCTCGGCCTTGCCGGTGGCGCCGGTGATGGGGGCCGCCGACTCCGGGTGCGGGGTCGCGGCCAGCGGGATGTGTCCTTCGCCGGCGAACAGGCCCGACGTCGGATCCAGACCGATCCATCCGGCGCCGGGAATGTAGACCTCGGTCCAGGCGTGCAGATCGGTGAAGTCGGCGGTCGGCCCCGACGGGCCGTCGAGCGCCTCCACATCGGACGTCAGCTGCACCAGATAGCCGGATACGAAGCGGGCCGCCAGACCCATCTGACGCAGGATCGACACCAACAGCCAGGCCGAATCGCGGCACGAACCGATTCCGCTGCGCAGCGTGAAATCGGGCGTCTGCACGCCGGGTTCCATCCGCACGCTGTAGGCGACGTCGGCGTTGACCGCGCGGTTGAGCGCGACCAGGAAGTCGATGGTGCGGGTCCCCGGGGCGACCGAGAAATTCTTGACCCACGCCGCGGCGAGTTCACCCGGGCCGGATCCTTCGGCCACGTCGTCGACCGGCTTCAGGTACGGCTTGAGGTCGTTGGCCAGCGCTTTGGGATAGGTGAAGCCGATCTGCTCGGCATACTCCTCGATGAAGAAGTCGAACGGGTTGATCACCTTCAGATCTGCGATCAGGCCGACCGTGATGGTCAACGCGCGGGCCCGGGTCGGAAAGACCAGCCGGGCGAGGAAGTTCCCGAAGGCGTCCTGTTGCCAGTTCACGAAGTGGTCGGCGGGCTCCACCTGCATCGAGTAGGCCTCGATCGGAGTGCGCGAATGCGGCGCGGGCCGGAGCCGGACCACATGCGGATAGATCTCGACGAGGCGGTCGAACGCGTAGCTGGTGCGATGCTCCAGGGCCACCTTGATACCCATAACCGGCAATCCCACCACACCGGTCCCCCGACCGCAGATCGCGTCGGCGGCGCGTCGGTGTCGACGACCGCTCGTCCAGACGGGACCGCATCCCATCCGGCTGTGACCGTGACATGCACCGCAGGTGAACTGCGTTGGCGTCAAATATGGACAGCACCCCGAGGCTGTTATAGATTCACATTGACTTGCTGGTTTTTCCCGTTCAATCGCTGATAACTGGGAGCATTTGTGAAATTTGCACAGACCGCGGGGGGTCGCCCGTGGATGTGAAAACCCGCAGGGAGCGCATCGAGCAGCAGGTCCGCACGGCGCGGGAGATCAACTACGCCGAGCTGGCCGCCGAGTTCGACGTCTCCGAGATGACGATCCGCCGCGACGTGGAAGCACTCGAATCGCTCGGCGTCGTCCGCCGCGTGGTCGGCGGCGCCATCGCCGTGCAGGGCAAGGACACCGAACCGTCGTTCGCCACCCGCATGGCCGATGCCGCCCAGGAGAAGAACCACATCGCCGACGTCGTCGCGGAACTGATCGGGCGCAAGGAGACGCTGATCCTCGACTCCGGCAGCACCGCACTGGCAGTGGCCAACTCGCTCAAGGGCCGCGGACTGGGGCTGACAGTCGTGACGCCCAGCGTCCTCGCAGCGCTCGCCCTGGTGGATGAGCCCGACACGACCGTGGTGCTCACCGGCGGCGAACTGCGGGCGGGCGAACTGAGCCTGATCGGCGCCGGGGCCGAAGACACGCTGGCCAACTACAACTGCGACACCTTCGTCATGGGCGTTGCCGGCATCGACGGCGACCGCGGCATC
Source organism: Mycobacterium sp. G7A2 (assembly GCF_041902445.1). Lineage (NCBI taxonomy): Bacteria > Bacillati > Actinomycetota > Actinomycetes > Mycobacteriales > Mycobacteriaceae > Mycobacterium > Mycobacterium sp. G7A2. Next base: position 3,519,361 of record NZ_CP169251.1, read on the forward strand.
TCCGACTACCACCAGGCCGAGAGCCGGGTCAAGCGGGCCGCCAGCCGGCGTGCCGACCGGGTCATCGTGGCCGCGGACAAGAGCAAGCTCGGCCGGGTCACCTTCGTCAGCATCGCCACGCTGGCGCAGGTGGACACCATCGTCAGTGACGGCCCCGCCGACCACCCGGCGCTGGTAGCCGCCCGCGGGGCCGGGGTCGAGGTGATCTGCGTTGCCGCGCAGCGTCATCGGACACCACCGCGCACGGGTTCGGAGGCGGACGCACGATGACGCGCTACACCGTCGGCATCGACATCGGGACCACCGGCACCAAGACCGTGCTGCTGGACACCCTCGGCGGCATCGTCGCGACCGCGACCAGAGCCACCGATCTGCACTCGACCGGTCCGGGGATCGCCGAGGCCGACACCGGTCAGTGGTACACGAACGCGATCGAATCCATCCGCGAAGTGCTCTCGGTCTCCGGAGTGGCCGCCGAGCAGGTGGGTGCGCTGGCCACTTCAGGAATGGTGCCCGCAGTCGTCCCGGTCGACGCGAACGCGAAGCCGCTGCGGCGAGCCATCCTGCAGAACGACGCCCGAGCCCACCGTGAGGTGGCCGACCTCGCTCGGTCGCTTGCCGAGGTGGACCTGGTCAACCTCACCGGCTCGGCGCTGACCCAGCAGTCGGTGGCCCCGACGACGGTGTGGCTGCGCGAGCACGAACCACAGGTCTACGCCCGCACCGCCCGCTGGGTCGGTTCGTACGACTGGATGCTCACGGCGCTGGGCGCGCCGTTGCACGTCGAACAGAACTGGGCGCTGGAGTCGGGGCTGTTCACCATCGACGGGGAAACCGCCGACGCGGTACTGGCCGCCGCGGGGCTCGACGCCGTGACGTTGGCCCCGGTGGTGCGGCCGGGCACGCACATCGGCGAGTTGAGCCCCCGGGCAGCCGAAGCCACCGGTCTCCGGGCCGGCACCGCTCTGGTGGTCGGCGGCGCCGACCACGTCCTCTCGGCGTTCGCCGCCGGAGTCAACGATCCGGGCGACGCGCTGGTGAAACTCGGTGGGGCCGGTGACATCCTGGTGGCCACCGACACCAGCGTGGTCGACGAACGGCTCTACCTGGACGCGCATCCGGTGCCGGGCCACTGGCTACCCAACGGATGCATGGCCACCAGCGGGAGCCTGATCAGGTGGTTCCAGACCCTCATCGGCGGAACCGCCCTGCCCGCGCTGGACGAGGAGGCGGCGACCCGTCGTCCCGGCGAGGTGCTGTGCCTGCCGTACTTCCTGGGCGAGAAGAGCCCCATCCACGATCCGGACCTGCGGGGTGTCTTCGCCGGCCTGCACCTCGGACACACCCGCGCCGATCTGTATCGGGCTGTGCTGGAAGCGATCGCGTTCGGGTTCCGCCACCATGTCGACGTCTTCGGCGAGATCGGCATCCCGTTCACCCGGGTGATGATCACCAACGGCGGGTCGACCTCCACGTTGTGGAAGCAGATCCACGCCGACGTGCTCGGTCACGAGATGCTGCCGGTGCGGGGCCATCCCGGGGCGTCGCTGGGTGCGGCGGTGATCGCCGCCATCGGGGTGGGCAGTCTCGGCGACTGGTCCGACGCCGCACGCTTCGTCAGCCTCGAGATGCCGTTCCGTCCCGACCCCGACCGGCGCCGTGTCTACGACGAGGCGTACGCCACCTGGCGCGAACTCGGCGCCGCGGTGACTCCGGTCTCCCACGCCCTGGCACGACAGAACCGATGAGCACATCACAACCGACAAGAACCCCGAAATGAAACGGAAGGGATGACACCGCAATGAGAATCACGCAATGGCCCACTTCGGGGCGGAGCGACAGGACCGGCGTCCGATATCCTCTCGTCTCCGCCGCAATCGCCCTGCTGGCCGTCCTCGCGCTGGCGCTGGCCGGGTGCGCCGGCAGCGGCGGTCCCGAGCAGGAGTCCGGTGACGCCGCGACCGCCTCCGGCGACGTTCCCACCGACATCTCCGGAACCGTCCGGATCCTGATGGAGAACGTGCCCGACACCGACATCGTGCAATCGATGGTCGCCGACTTCAACGCCGAGTACCCCGATGTCACGATCGACATCGAATCGCTGACCTACGACCAGATGCGCGACAAGCTGGTGTCGTCGTTCCAGTCCTCCGACGCCAACTACGACCTCATCGTGGTGGACAACCCGTGGATGGTCGATTTCGCCAACGCCGGCTTCCTGCAGCCGCTGGACTCCCGCATCGACAGCACCCCCGACTACGACGCCGCCGACTTCTTCGCCCCGCTGACCGACATCACCACCGTCGACGGCGTGCGTTACGCGGTGCCGTTCTACAACTACGCGCTGGGCTACCTGTACAACACCGCCGACCTCGCCGCGGCCGACCAGCAGGTGCCCACCAACCTCGACGAGCTCGTCGCCACCAGCAAGGCGCTGACCACTCCCGAACGTGCCGGCATCGCGATGCAGCCGCAGCGCGGCTACAAGATCTTCGAGGAGTGGGGCAACTGGTTGTTCGCCGCAGGCGGATCCATCTACGACTCCGAGGGCAACGTCACCCTCGACACCCCCGAGGCCAAGCGGGCACTCGAGGCCTACATCGACACCTACACCACCGCCGCCCCGGCCAACAGCCTGAACTGGAGCATGGACGAGGCGCAACGCTCGGTGTCAGCCAACCAGTCGGCCTCGATGATCAACTACAACTGGCAGCTGCCCGCGCTCAACGAACCCGGATCCGGTCCGGCGGCAGGCAACATCAAGCTCGCCCCCATCCCGGGCGGCAAGCAGGTCCTCGGCTCGTGGAGCTGGGCCATCCCCACCAACTCCGCGGCGCCGGATGCCGCGTGGGCGTTCGTGTCCTGGCTCACCGCCAAGCCCAACGACGTCGTGCGGACCGAGAAGGGCGGGGCGGCCATTCGGCAGAGCACGCTGCAGAACCCGGCAGTGCTCGAGGGACGCTACGGCGCCGATTACTACCGCACCGTCGAGCAGCTGCTGGCCAATTCCGCGCCGTTGAGCCAAGGACCCAGCGGTGAGGAGATGATCCAAGCCGTGGGCACGGAACTCAACGAAGCCGTGGCCGGCACGAAGAGTGTCGAGGACGCTCTGGCCGCTGCACAGGCCGAGGCCGAACGCATCCAGGGCTGACCTCGATCACCGCGAAACCGGAAACCGACCACCCCGCGAAAGGAGCGAAGACCACCGTGAACTCCCCCCTGAAATTTCAGCACGGCATGGTCGCGCCCCTCATCGCCCTCTTCGTCGGGGTGGTCGGTTTCCCTCTCGGTTACGCCGCATACCTCAGCGTCACCGACTACAAGCTGACCGACCGCGGCGCGCCGACCATCGTCGGCACGGACAACTTCGTGGCGACGTTCGGCGACGCCGGCTTCTGGAATGCGTTCGCCACGACCGCCATCTACGTCGTCGTGGCGGTGGGCCTGGAACTCGTCATCGGACTCGCCCTGGCGCTCGCACTGCAAAAGCAGCGCTGGGCACGCGATCTGACCCGGTCGATGCTGCTGGCGCCCATGTTCATCACACCGATCGCCGTCGGGCTGACATTCCGGTTCCTGCTCAACGACCAGCTCGGCGCCATTCCGGCGATGCTGTCGAGCGTCGGCATCGAGTACGACTTCTTCGGCCCAGGTAAGGCGCTGCTCACCCTCGCCCTCATCGACGTGTGGCAGTGGACGCCGTTCATGGTGCTGCTGCTGCTCGCCGGGCTGGAGTCGATCCCCAAGGAGCCGCTCGACGCCGCCCGCGTGGACGGTGCCGGCGGGTTGTATGTGCTTCGGCGCGTGACCCTTCCCCTGTTGGCCCCCGTCTTGGTGGTCGCCATCCTGCTGCGCAGCCTGGACGCGATGAAGGTCTTCGAGTACGTCTTCGCGACCACGAGGGGCGGTCCGGGCACCGAGACCGAGACCTTGCAGTACTTCATCTACCAAACCGGAATCCAGTTCTTCCGAATGGGTTCGGCAGCCTCGATGGCGTTCGTGGTGCTGGTGGTGGTGCTGGGGGTCATCGTCGTGGCGTTCCGCCGGCTGGACCGGACCCGTACCGCTGAGGGACGCGCCCGATGAACCGGTCAGCCATGGTCACCGTGCTGCGGGTGGCACTGTTGTGGGCCGCCGGCATCACGGTCGCTTTCCCGCTGGTGTGGGTCGCCCTCGCGAGCGTGAAAACTCCTGCCCAGCTGAACGAACCGTTCCTGGTCGCCTTCGCCCCCTCGTTCGCCAGCTGGCACGAAGTGTTGGCGTCGGGCATCCTCGGTGCGGCCGGGCGCAGCGCGCTGGTCGCCCTGGTGACGGTCGGGATCAGCGTCGTGGTGGGCAGCATGGGCGCCTACGCCATCGCCCGGTACCGCGCCGGCGGTACGCTGACGCGCTTCGGCATGCTCGCGGCACAGGTGCTGCCGCCGGCGGTGCTGGTGTTCCCGTTCCTGACGATGGCCTACGCGCTGCGGCTGACCGACACGCTGCTGCCGGTGATCTTCTCTCATCTGAGTTTCGTTCTGCCCGTGGTGACCTGGTTTCTGATCGGCTTCTTCGAGGCGGTGCCCCGCTCGCTGGAGGAGCAGGCGCAGGTCGACGGGTTCGGCCGGTTCGCCGCGTTCCGCCTCGTGGTGCTCCCCCAGGTTCTCCCCGGCATCGGCGCCGCGGCGATCTTCGGTTTCACGCTGTCGTGGAACGACCTGTTCTACGGTCTCATCCTCGCGCCGGGCAAGGCGGCCATCCTGCCGGTGGCCATCGCGGGTTTCAACACGTTCCGCGGGGTGCAGATCGGCTCCATGAGCGCGGCGATCCTCATCGCGGTCGTGCCCGTGGTCGTGGCGAGCTTCTTCATCCAACGCAAGCTGGTGCAGGGCATCAGCGGCGGCGCGGTCAAGTTCTAGAAAAGGCTTTGGTGACTGATCCTCATGGCAACCGTCCGATTCTCCGGCGTCACGAAGACCTACGGAGCCCTCCCCGTGGTCACCGATCTGGACCTCGAGCTGCCAGATGGCTCCTTCACGGTGCTGGTCGGCCCCTCGGGATGCGGCAAATCGACGACGCTGCGCATGCTGGCGGGTCTGGAGTCGGTCAGCTCGGGCACCATCGACATCGGCGGACGTGACGTCACCGCCCTGCAACCGCGCGACCGCGACATCGCGATGGTGTTCCAGAACTACGCGCTCTACCCGCATCTGTCGGTGGCCGAGAACATCGCCTTCCCGCTGCGGGCGACCCGCACCCCGCGCCGCGAGGCGCTCGCGCGCGCCGCGGAGATCGGTGAGTCGCTGGGGCTCTCGGCCCTGCTGGGCCGCAAACCGAAGGACCTCAGCGGCGGTCAGCAGCAGCGCGTGGCGATCGGTCGGGCCATCATCCGCGAACCGTCGGTGTTCCTGTTCGACGAGCCGCTGAGCAACCTCGACGCCAAGTTGCGGGTCGAGACCCGCACCGAGCTGCTGCAGATCCAGCGCCGCTTGGGCATCACGTCGGTCTACGTCACCCACGACCAGGAGGAGGCGATGACCCTGTCGGATCGCATGGTCGTGATGCGCGACGGCCGCATCGCCCAACTGGGCACGCCGCAGGAGGTCTACGCCCGGCCGGCAGACACCTTCGTCGCGACCTTCGTCGGCAGTCCGAAGATGAACCTGCTCGAGGGCACGCTCTCCGGCGGTGTGTTCACCACCGGCGCCGGCGTGGCACTGGCGACCGACTGTGCGGCGAACCATTCGTCGGTGACCCTCGGTGTGCGCCCGGACGATCTGCTGCTCACCCCGCGGGCGAGCGGCGGCGCCGCGCGGGTCGTGCTGATCGAGCACCTCGGCCCCCGCGCCATCGTCACGTTGGAGGCCCGCGGTACCGCGCTGACCAGCGTCGTGGAGACCGCACGCCTGGCCGGAATCAGCGAGGGCGCCGGCGTCGACCTCACCGTCCGCGACGGCGGCACACATCTTTTCGACACCCACAACGGCCGGCGTCTCGTCGGCACCGACAACGGATAGGAACACCTGCACAGATGACCAGAACAGTCGTGGTGACCGGAGCGGGTTCGGGCATCGGCGCGGCGATCGCGGCCACCCTGGCGCAACGGGATTGGCGTGTCGTCGTCACCGACCTCGACCTCGAGGCGGCGCGTCGGGTCGCCGCCGGGCTGCCGAACACCGCCGTCCGCCACGAAGCCGTCGCGCTGGACGTCACATCGGCAGAGGCCGCGGCCGAGGTGGCCGCCGACGTGTCCACCCGGCTGGGCCTGTCGGCCTGGGTCAGCAACGCCGGAATCTCGTTCATGCACCGATTCCTCGACGCGCCCGTCGAGCGCTTCGACCAGACCGTCGACGTCAACCTCAAGGGTGTGTTCGTCTGCGGTCAGGCCGCCGCTCGGGAGATGGTGCGCACCGGGGTCTCCGGAGCGATCGTCAACACGGCGTCGATGGCGGGCAAGCAGGGCCGCGTGCCGTACCTGGCCGATTACGTCGCCTCGAAATTCGGTGTCGTCGGCCTGACCCAGGCGATGGCCTACGAGCTCGGCCCGCACCGCATCACCGTCAACTGCGTCTGCCCGGGATTCGTCGAAACACCCATGCAGTCAAGGGAATTGCAGTGGGAGGCGCAGCTGCGCGGCACCACGCCGGAGGCCGTGCGGGACATGATGCTCGCCGACACCCCGCTGGGCCGGCTCGAGCAGCCCGATGATGTGGCCCAGGCGGTCGCGTTCCTGCTCTCCCCCGATGCGCGCTTCATCACCGGCGAGGCGCTGGCTGTCAACGGCGGCGCCTACATGGACTGACGCCTGCCCGAAACGTTCCCACCCATCTGAAGAGAAAGGCACCCCGTGACCACCACCTGGCTCGACGAGGTTTTCGACGTCGCCAAACCCGTCATCGCCATGTTGCATCTGTCCGCCCTGCCCGGCGACCCCGGCTTCGACTCCGCGGGCGGTATCGCCGCCGTCGTCGAGCGGGCCCGCACCGAACTCGACGCGCTGCAGAGCGGCGGGGTCGACGGCGTGATGATCAGCAACGAGTTCAGCCTGCCGTACCTGACGAAGACCGAACCCATCACCGCGATCTCGATGGCCAGGATCATCGGCGAACTGCTTCCCGATCTCTCGGTGCCGTTCGGGGTGAACGTGCTGTGGGACGGGCGGGCGTCGATCGATCTGGCGGTGGCCACCGGAGCGAAGTTCGTCCGCGAGATCTTCACCGGCGTGTACGCCAGTGACTTCGGACTGTGGGACACCAATGTCGGCGAGGTGGCCCGCCACCGGGCCCGTGTGGGCGGATCCGGGGTGAAGTTGCTGTTCAACATCGTGCCGGAGTCGGCCCAGTACCTGGCCGAGCGGGATCTGGCCTCGATCACCCGCACCACGGTGTTCGCCACCCTGCCCGACGCGATCTGCGTGTCCGGCGCGACCGCCGGCTCGCCCACCGACATCGAGGCACTGCGGGTGGTGAAGGACGCGGCCGGCACCGTCCCGGTGTTCGTCAACACCGGTGTGCGCGCGGAGAACGTGGCCACCCAGCTGGCGGTGGCCGACGGTGCGGTGGTCGGCACCTACTTCAAGAAGGACGGCGTCTTCGCCAACGCCGTGGACAAGTCGCGGGTTCAGGAGCTCATGGGTGCGGCGCGTGAGTTCCGCGCCCAGCTGGTCTGACCCGATTCACGAGCTGGGGGCGGGCTTGCGCAGGCCCACTCCCAGCTCGTCGGGCGGCACCGGATGCCCTTGCGCGCACACCACTTCCACGGTGGCAGGGGCGCCGCAGCCGAGGTGGGTCAGCCGCAGCGGGGTGTCGCCCAGGTGCTTGCGGCCCCATTCGAACATCGCCCACACCACCGGCATCAGTTCGGTGCCTGCGTCGGTGAGCACGTACTCGTCGCGGGCACGCTGGCCCGGTTCGCGATAGGGACGCTTCACCAGCAGACCGGCTTCGACGAGTTCGCCCAGCCGTGCCGAGGTCGCGGCCTTGGTGATCCCGACGCGCCGCGCGAAGTCGTCGAAGCGGGTGGTGCCGTAGTACGCCTCCCGCATGATCAGCATGGCCGACCGGGTGCCCAACAGGGCCATCGTCTTCTCGATCGGACAGCGGCCCGCCGGTGACCAGGTGTCACGGTCGACGAGCGGCCCCTGCAGAACTGTCATGCACATCACTCCAAGCCTGGGTAGTCATCACTAAACCTAGGGTGTTCCATCTAAGTATAGAAAACCCTACCCAGCAGTGAGGCTCAGGAGGACAGATGACCCAGTATTCCGATCGCGACGCCGTGATCGTCGGAGCGGTCCGCACCCCGGTGGGCAAAGGCAAACCCGGCGGGGCACTGCACGACGTCCTGCCCGCCGACCTGCTGGCGCACAGCCTGCGCGAGCTGACCACGCGCACGGGCGTCGACCCCGCCGCGGTCGACGACGTCATCGCCGGCGCCGTCACCCAGGTCGGTGACCAGGCCGCCAACATCGCCCGCAATGCCTTACTGGGCGCCGGATTCCCGGAGAGCGTGCCCGGCACGACGGTGGACCGTCAGTGCGGTAGCAGCCAACAGGCCGTCAGTTTCGCGGCCCATGGTGTGCTCGCCGGCGCCTACGAGGTCGTCATCGCCGCCGGTGTGGAGTCGATGAGCCGGGTGCCGATGGGGTCCTCGGTGCTACCGGGCAGCAACCCCTTCGGTGCCGGCATGGCCGCCCGCTACCCCGAGGGGCTGGTCGCACAGGGCATCAGCGCCGAGTTGATCACCGCGACATGGAATCTGTCGCGCACCCAGCTGGACGAGTTCTCCGCCGGAAGCCACCAGAAGGCGGCGCGGGCGACCAAGGACGGGCTGTTCGACGCCGAACTGGCCCCGATCGCGGGGCTGGCCACCGACGAGATCATCCGCCCGGAGACCACGGTGCAGACGCTGGCAGGGCTGCGACCGGCGTTCCACAGCGACGCGATCGCCGCCCGCTTTCCCGACATCACCTGGGCGATCACCGCCGGCAACAGCTCGCCGCTGTCGGACGGCAGTGCCGCGGTGATGATCACCAGCGGGGCCGCGGCGCGGCGCCTCGGACTGCGACCACTCGCGCGCATCCACACGACGGTCGCCGTCGGGTCGGATCCGCTGTACATGCTGACCGGCGTCATCCCGGCCACCGAGAAGGTCCTGGCGCGGGCTGGGCTGTCGCTGTCCGACATCGACCTGTTCGAGGTCAACGAGGCGTTCGCACCGGTGGTGCTGGCGTGGGCACACGAGACCGGGGCCGATCTGGCCCGCACCAACGTCAACGGCGGGGCCATCGCGATCGGGCATCCGCTGGGAGCCAGCGGCGCGCGCATCATGACGACCTTGGTCAACGCGCTCGAGCAGCGCGGCGCGCGCTACGGTCTGCAGACCATGTGCGAGGCGGGCGGCATGGCGAACGCGACGATCATCGAGCGCCTCTGAACGTGCGGATCCGGCGCGTTGGGCGACACCCACGGTGCCCCGCCGCGCCGGATTCGGCCGTCAGTCGCGCGTGAGCTCGAACAGCGGTATCGCGCGGGAGGTCTTGGCTTGGTACTCGCCGAACTGCGGCGCCTTCTCGACCACCCGCGGATACAGCGCGTCCCGCTCGCCGGGCGGCAGCTCGTGGGCTTCGGCATCGAACGACTCGGTCCCGATTTCGGCTCGCACCTTCGGTTGCGCACGCAGATTGTGAACCCACGCAGGAGCTTTCGGCGAACCTCCGAAGGAACCAGCGATCAGGATCCGGCCGTCGACCTCGAAGTACACCAGCGGAGACACCCGCGGCTGCCCGGATTTGGCGCCCACGGTGGTCAACAGAATCAGGTCGGAGCCGGCGAAGGGGCCGCCCACCCTTCCGCCGTTGGCCCGAAATTCTTCGACCACTTGGCGGTTCATCTGGTCGAGAGCATTGCGGTCGGCAATGAGGTCATCTGAGTTGAATTCGGTGTTCTCACTCACACCGAGACCAGACCACGACAGGCGCGCTTCTATTCCCGGGTGAGCTCGAACAGCGGGATGACCCGCGTCGTCTTGGCCTGGTACTCGGCGAACGCCGGGGCCATCTCGGTCACCTTCGGGTAGGTCGCGTCCCGCTCGCCGGCCGGTAGCTCGCGCACGGCGACGTCATAGGCGTCGGTCCCGACCTCGATGCGCGCGCGGGGGTGGGCCCGCAGATTGTGCACCCAGGCCGGATCCTTGGGCGCGCCGGCGTAGGAGCCGATGATGATCATCTTGCCGTCGACGGTCAGATACGCCAGCGGGGAGACACGGGGCTGACCGGATTTGGCACCGGTGGTGTGCAACAGCAGCAGGGTGGCGCCCTCGAACGGGCCGCCCACCACGCCGCCGTTGGCGCGGAACTCGTCGATGATCGCCTGGTTGAAATCGGCCAACGCGGAGCCGTCAGGTGTGGTCACGGCTTTTCCGACGCCTCGGGCTTGGCATCTATTCCGGATTCCTTGCGCTGCTGGGCGGTGATGGGCGCCGGCGCATCGGTCAACGGGTCGACGCCGCCGCCCGACTTCGGGAACGCGATGACTTCGCGGATCGAGTCCATCCCGGCCAGCAGCGCGACGATGCGGTCCCATCCGAACGCCAACCCGCCGTGCGGCGGCGCGCCGAAGGTGAATGCGTCGAGCAGGAAGCCGAACTTGTCCTGGGCCTCGGACTGGTCGATGCCCATCATCGCGAAGACGCGCTCCTGGACGTCTCGGCGGTGGATACGGATCGAACCGCCGCCGATCTCGTTGCCGTTGCACACGACGTCGTACGCGTCGGCCAGGGCGGACCCCGGGTCGGTGTCGAAGGTGGCCACCGACTCCGGCTTGGGCGCGGTGAACGCGTGGTGCACCGCGGTCCACGCCCCCGAGCCGACGGTCACATCCCCGGCGGCGGTGGCCTCGTCGGCCGCTTCGAACAGGGGCCAGTCCACCACCCAGGTGAACGCCCACGCCTCGGGGTCGATCAGGTCGAGACGCTTGGCGATCTCGATGCGGGTGGCGCCCAGCAGCGCGCGGGCCGACTTCGCCGGCCCGGCAGCGAAGAACACGCAGTCCCCCGGTGCGGCGCCGACGTGGGCGGCCAGACCGGCCCGCTCGGCCTCGGACAGGTTCTTGGCGACCGGGCCGCCGAGCTCGCCGTCGTCACCGACCAGCACATAGGCCAGACCCTTGTGCCCGCGCTGCTTGGCGAACTCCTGCCAGCCGTCGAGCGTGCGCCGCGGCTGGGACGCACCGCCCGGCATCACCACGGCACCGACGTAGGGCGCCTGGAACACCCGGAACGGGGTGTCGGAGAAGAACTCGGTGCATTCCACCAGTTCGACACCGAAGCGCAGATCCGGCTTGTCGGTGCCGAACCGGCGCATGGCCTCGCCGTAGCTGATCCGTGGCAACGGCAGCGGCAGGTCGTAGCCGATCAGCGCCCACAGCGCGCGCAGGATCTGTTCGGAGACCGCGATGACGTCGTCGGCCTCGACGAAACTCATCTCGAGGTCGAGCTGGGTGAACTCCGGTTGACGGTCGGCGCGGAAGTCCTCGTCGCGGTAGCACCGCGCGATCTGGTAGTAGCGCTCCATGCCGGCGACCATCAACAACTGCTTGAACAGCTGGGGGCTCTGCGGCAACGCGTAGAAGCTGCCTGGCTGCAGGCGGGCGGGCACCAGGAAGTCGCGGGCGCCTTCCGGGGTGGAGCGCGTCAGCGTCGGCGTCTCGATCTCGACGAAGTCGTGGTCGGCGAGCACCGCCCGCGCGGCGGCGTTGACCTTGGAGCGCAAGCGGATCGCCTGCCCGGGGCCGTCGCGTCGCAGGTCCAGGTAGCGGTACTTCAGCCGGGCCTCTTCGCCCGCGGTTTCGTCGAGCTGGAACGGCAACGGCGCGCTCTCCCCCAGCACCGTCAACGACGTCGCGTTGACCTCCACGTCGCCGGTGGTGATCTCGGGGTTGGCGTTGCCCTCCGGACGGATCTCCACGACCCCGGTCACCGCGATGCAGAACTCCGAGCGCAGGCGGTGCGCCGACGTCAGCACGTCACCGTCGCGGAACACCACCTGCGCGACGCCGGACGCGTCCCGCAGATCGATGAAGATGACGCCGCCGTGGTCACGTCGGCGGGCCACCCAGCCGGCCAGCGTGACCGTCTGTCCGGCGTCGGCGGACCGCAGCGAGCCGGCGGTGCGGGTGCGCAGCACGAGGAACTCCTCGAAGTAGGGGGTTGCAAACGACTGCTCAGTCTAAGGGGCGGCGACAACCCGCCTGACGCGACAGCTATGGTGACCTGTCAACCGGGAGTGGAAGGGTTGACAGCATGGCCAAGCGGCATCCCTGCACGAGGGTCGGCCTGGACTTCGTCGACTCCGCGCCCTACCGGTTCGTCAGTGCCGTCGATCTCGCGATCACCCCGGAACAGCTGTTCGAGGTGCTCGCCGACGAGACGTCCTGGCCGCACTGGGCCAGCGTCATCACGAAGGTGACCTGGACCAGCCCTGAGCCGCGTGGCGTCGGCACCACCCGCACGGTCGAGATGCGTGGCGGAATCACCGGCTACGAGGAATACCTGGTCTGGCAGCCGTTCACCCGCATGGCGTTCCGCTTCAACGAGTCCACCACCGGCGCGATCGCGGCGTTCGCCGAGGACTACCGGGTCACCGAGACCGCGGCGGGCTGCCGGCTGACCTGGATCATGGCGCTGGAGCCCAACGGTCCGGTGGGTCGGTTCGGTCTGTTCACCGGACGCCCGGTGATGGGCTGGCTGTTCCAGCGTTTCCTGCACAATCTGCGTGCCTACACCGACGAGCGCTACGCCACCGCGCAGGCCTAGATGTACTGCCCAGGCAGGTTGGTCAACCTTGTGATGGGTGGGACCTTCCCAATTGCTGAGTGTTGCCGGTGGTGATTGTAGGTATGCAGCCATGCCGGTAGTGCAGATCGCCTCGCCCGTTCGTTGGGGTAGAAGCGGGCGAAGGCCCATTCGGCGGTCATGCTGCGGTGAAAGCGCTCGATCTTTCCGTTGGTTTGGGGTCGGTACGGTCGGGTCCGGCGGTGTCTTATGCCGAGGTCGTGGCACGCGTGGCGCCATGCGTGGGAGCGGTAGCAGCCGCCGTTGTCTGACAGCACCGCTTCAACGGTGATCCCGCGCTCGGCGAACCACGCCACCGCACGGTGTAGGACCGCGACAGCGGTATCGGCTGTTTCGTCGTCATGAATCTCGGCGTAGGCCACGCGAGAGTGATCATCGATGACGGTGTGTACGAAGGCATGCCCGAGCAACGGCTGGCGGTGTCGGCTGCGGTTGACCCCGGTGGTCAGGTGTCGATTCTTCTTGCCCTGAGAGCGGCCGACGAACCGCCAGCCGCCGCCGGTAGGGATGTTCCCCAGCTTTTTGACGTCGACATGGATCAAAGCACCAGGGCGATCGTGTTCGTATCGCCGGATCGGCTCACCGGTGCGTACGTCGATACAGGACAGACGATTCAGCCGACACCGCACCAGCACTGCATGCACGGTCGAGGCCGGCATCGACAACCTCGACGCGATCGCCAGCGGCGAGAGGCGGTGACGCCAACGCAGATGAACGATCTTGCGCACGAGCACCTGCGGTGTGCGATTCGGGCTGTGATGAGGCCGGCTGGAGCGGTCGTTCATCCCGGCGGCACCCATCGCCAAGTAGCGGGTTGCCCATCGTTTGGCCGTCGGCCAGGACACGTGGAAGTGCTCGGCGGCCCGAACTACTGACCAGCCTTCATCGACGATCAGACGCGCAAGCAACAACCGGCCGCGCGGAGTCAACACAGCGTTAGCGTGGACCATGAAGGTCTCCCGTTCGTTGAAGTGAAGTGGTAGCAGCTCCACTCCACGACGGGAGGCCTTCGCCAATCAACGACCGCTACAGCGAGTCGTCACACTTCTTCAACCAACCTGCCTGGGTAGTACACCTAGAAGGCCGGGCAGACCCAGCACACGGGCAGGCGCCCGGAGCACCGCGCCGGACTAGTACACCGAGGCCCACGCCGCGCGGCGCGGTCCGTCCGGGTCGGGAGCCATCACGTCACGGGCCGAGTCGATCAGCCGGGTCAGCCGCTGCGGGGTCCGGTACACCGGCCAGTGAGCATCGTCGACGCTCGGGGTATCACAGGCGAAATCCAGCCAGGCACGCTGCATGCGGCGGCCCACGGCGGGCTGGAAGCGCCGGCCCAGCGGGTGCAGTTTGCGGCCGATGAACGAGGCGTAGCTGTGCTGGATGTGCACGATCTCGCTGCCGTGGGTGGCGCCGAGACCGAGCATGCGCAGGCTCACCCCGACGTGGTCGAAGCGGTACATCCGGGTCGGCGCGTATGCGCTGTACGCATCGGCGAACGCCCACGCGGGACCGCCGAACATCACATCGGAGCCGATGGCCAACAACGCGCTGCGCCGTGGGTAGCGCGGATAGGCCTGCAGCACGGACTCTTTGACCTCTGGCCCGGTCCGGTCGAAGTACGCCTCGACGGACGCCTCGGTGGTGGGCAGCATCGGCGGTTTGGTCCAGGCGAACATCGAGGCCTCGTGACTGTTGGTGCCGATGATCAGGGGCACCTGCGTCACCTGCCCGGCGCGCGCCGCGTCGATGGGGTGACGGGGCAGCAGTTCGGTGCCGTGGGTCAGCCCGTAGGCCAGCGTGGGCGTGGTGGCGGCGCTCTCGAGCTGGACCATGCCCGCGGCGCGGCGCAGCCGGCGTTGAGGCAGCTCCTTGACGCGGTCGACGGGCACACCGAGACGAGCCAGGAAGGCGTGGGCGCGCTGCGCGCGGAGCTCGCGGTCGGCGATCAACGGCAACGCCGGGCTCTGCGCAATCGCGCGGTGTATCAGTCCCCGGGCAGCGGGGCTGGCCAGCAACGCCAGCACCGAGGTGCCGCCGGCGGACTCGCCGAACACCGTCACGCGCTGAGGGTCGCCACCGAACGCGGCGATGTTGTCGCGCACCCACCGCAGCGCCGCGATCTGGTCACGCAACGCCAGGTTGTCGTCGAATCCCTCACCGAGATCACCGAGCTCGAATCCGCCGAACACCCCGATCCGGTAGGTGAGGTTGACCACGACCACGTTGCCGTTGGCCGCCAGCCGCGACCCGTTGTACAGCTGGAACTGCCCGGCGCCGTAGACGAACGCGCCACCGGGGATCCACACCATCACCGGCAGCGACGCCGTGGTGTCGGGCGACCACACCGTCAGCGTCAGACATGCCTCGTCGCGCACCTTGGGGTCATCGCGCCCACCGCCGACGAACGACTTCGTCTGCGGCGGCAGCGGGCCGTGTTCGCGAGCGTCCCGGATGCCCGACCACGGCTTCAACGGCCCCGGCGCCTGGAACCGACGCGGCCCGACGGGCTGCTCGGCGTACGGCACGCCCCGCCACACCCCCACGCCGCCTTCGGTGTCACCCCTCAGATCACCCGATGGGGTGCGCACGACGGTGGGATGTCCGGCGACGACAGGCACGCAACGAATCGTAGTGTGCAAAGCTGAACTGGCCTGGCTGCCAGGCCGGTGAAATGGGGTGATGCGATGACCTTCAACGAGGGCATGCGGATCGATACCAGCACCACGTCCACCAGCGGAGGTGGGCGTGGGCCGGGACGCGGGATCGCGATCGGCGGCGGGCTGGGCGGGCTCGTCATCGTCGTGGTGGCGCTGCTGCTCGGTGTCGACCCCAGCTCGGTGATGTCGCAGCAGCCTCAGCTCGACACCCAGGGGGTGGACGCGCAGGGCTTCGACCTGTCCCAGTGTCAGACCGGCGAGGACGCCAACGAGATCGTGCAGTGCCGCGTGGTGGCGACGGGCAACTCGGTCGACGGCGTGTGGGCGCAGTTGATGCGCGGATACACCCGCCCGGCCATCAGGCTGTTCAGTGGGTCGGTGAACACCGGCTGCGGCCCGGCCAGCAGCGAGGTGGGCCCGTTCTACTGTCCCGTCGACCAGACCGCCTACTTCGACACCGATTTCTTCGACGTGTTGGTCGACCAGTTCGGCTCCAGCGGCGGGCCCCTGGCGCAGGAGTACGTGGTGGCCCACGAGTTCGGCCACCACGTGCAGAATCTCGAGGGGGTGCTGGGCCGCGCCCAGCGGGATCCGAAGGGCGCAACCGGTGCGGGGGTCCGCACCGAACTGCAGGCCGATTGCTATGCGGGCGTGTGGGCCCACCACGCCGCGATCACGAGACAGGAGAGCACCGGGGTGCCGTTCTTGGAACCGTTGAGCGACAGAGACATCGCCGATGCGCTGTCCGCGGCGTCCGCGGTCGGGGACGACCGCATCCAGCAGTCCGCCACGGGCCGGGTCAGCCCCGAGTCATGGACGCACGGCTCCTCCGAACAGCGACAGAAGTGGTTCACCATCGGCTACCAGACCGGCGACCCGGCCAGGTGTGACACCTTCGCCACCAACAACCTTGGGTAGGACGCCCACGGCGGTCGACGCTGTCGCAGACCGCTACCTCGAGACCTCTGCCGCCCTGGATCCCTGCGAGGCAACCGAATCGGGCATCGCCGGCTACGACGACCAGATCACCGACTACTCCCCCGACGGGGTGGTCGCCCGCGCGGAGGCCGCGCGCACGGCTCTGCGCGAGCTGGACGCGACCGCTCCGGCGGACGCCGCCGACACCGTCACCGTCGCCGCGATGCGCGAACGCCTCGGCGTGCTGCTCGATCTGCACGAGGCCGGCCTGGATCTGGGCGAGCTGAACGTCATCGCCTCGCCATTGCAGACGATGCGCGATGTGTTCGACCTGATGCCCACCGACACCGAGGAGGACTGGGCGACGATCAGCCGCCGGCTGGCCCAGATTCCCCAGCGTGCGGCGGGATATGCCGACGGCCTGCGCGCCGCGGTGTCCGCGGGCCGGGCGCCGGCCGCCCGCCAGGTCAGACGCGGCATCGAACAGTCGGGGCAGATCCAGGAGTTGTTTGTCCGGATGGTCGCCGAGGCAGCGCCGGGCACCGCCGCGCTGCGCGACGAACTGCACCGCCACGCCCAGGAGGCCGCGAATGCCTACGCGGGATTGGCGCGCGTGCTGCGCGAGGACGTCGGGCCGCACGCCCGCGACACCGACGGCTGCGGACGCGAGGCCTACCAGGTGTTGTCCCGCAGCTTCCTCGGCGCCGCGGTCGACCTCGACGAGTCCTACGAGTGGGGATTGGAGCTGCTGCGCGGCATCGTCGCCGAGCAGGACGCCATCGCCGATCGACTGTATCCCGGCGCCACCGCGGCCGAGGCGCTGCGACGCCTCGACGGCGAGCGCCGCTACCTGATCCACGGCACCGAGGCGCTGACACGGTGGATGCAGGATCTGTCCGACCGCGCAGTGGAATCGTTGGCCGACACGCACTTCGACATCGCCGAACCACTGCGTCAGCTGGAGTGCCGCATCGCACCGACCCATACCGGCGGCATCTACTACACCGGGCCCTCGGAGGACCTGTCCCGGCCGGGCCGGATGTGGTGGTCGGTGCCGCTGGGGGTGGACACCTTCCACACCTGGCAGGAGACCACCACGGTGTTCCACGAGGGGGTGCCGGGGCATCACCTGCAGATCGGTCGCGCGGTGGTGTTGGGTGATCAGCTCAACCGCTGGCGCCGCATGGGGTGCTGGGTGTCCGGACACGGTGAAGGGTGGGCGCTCTACGCCGAACGCCTGATGGCCGAACTCGGTTGGCTCGACGACGCAGGCAACCGGATGGGCATGCTGGACGCGCAGCGGTTCCGAGCCGCCCGGGTGGTCATCGACATCGGCGTGCACTGCGGGCTGACCGCGCCCGACGGCGGAACCTGGGACGCCGAGCGGGCCTGGGCGTTTCTGCAATCGCACAGTGCGATGGCCGAGGAGAATTTGCGGTTCGAACTCGACCGCTATCTCGGCTGGCCCGGCCAGGCACCCTCCTACGCCATCGGTCAACGCATCTGGCAGCAGCTGCGCGCGGATATGCTGGCACGCGGGTTGTCGCTCAAGGACTTTCACAGCCGGGCACTGGATCTGGGGGGTCTGCCACTGGAGGTGCTGCGTTCAGCGTTGCTGACGCAGCTCTAGAGTCGTGAGTGCTCCTTGATCGCGGCGTCGGTGGTGCGCAGCGGACGGATCAGGGCGTCCTGGGTGAAGGAGGCGATCAGATCGCCGGCTTCGGTGTGGACCGCTCCTCGGACATAGGACATTCCGGCGCCGACCTGGGTGCTCTCGTGGCCGTAGAGAAGCCAGCCGTCCCAGCGCACGGGCTCGTGGAAGCTGACCGACACCGTCATCGGCGCCGTCGAGACCGTGAGATGTGCCTGACTTGTCCCGATCCCCTCGTGTGCCCGCATCGTGGTCGAGATGCCCAGGTGGCCGGTGAAGTACGCGATCAACGCCTTGGCCAGATCATCTCGGGTGGGGATGGGGTCGTAGTGCAGCCAGGCGAACAGCTCGGGTGGCCCCACCTCGTCGGGACTGTTGACGTCCTGCACGTCGACGAGCCGAAGTTGCCTGCCCACCATCGGCATCGGTGATTCGTGGGCCTGCGCGGGCTCGGCGACCTGCGGCCTGGGCAGCTGGTGGCGGATCACGTCGGCGGTCGGCACGTCGGCCAGGATCGTCGCGGTGATGACGCGTTTACCGTTCTGGGTGGCGGTGACGACCGCGGTGGCCGTCGAGCGGCCCTCGCTGATCACGTCGATGCCCAGCTCGACCGGTCCGGCGTCGACCAGCACGGCCCTCGCGAACACCGCGGAGGCCGAGCGGATCGACTTTTCCGGAAAGCGTTTGGCCGCAGCGACGATCGAGGCCGCCAGGATCTGGGTTCCTTCGACGACCTGGCGCTCGTCGGCGCCGGCCAGCCCGGTCTCGACGGTGTAGGTGTCCGGGCCGGTGGGCTGGGCGTCGAACAGGTCGAGCAATCCCTGCACCGTCCACTGGGTGTCTGCCGCATCGGTTGTCATGTGCTCTCGCCTCCACTCGGTGTGCGTCGAGACGGAACCCTAACTGAGCCCGGCCGAGGGCGGTAACGTCATTACCAATCGATTCTCGGACGGCGAGGGGTGACCGGTCTATGGCCGCACGTAGCGCGAAGGCGCAGGCGGGCCGGTCTGCGGGCACCGACGCCGAGTCCCGCGCGAACCGCTTCATGCGTTCGGCCCTGGGGATTCTCGGCGAAACCGGTCGAACCGACTTCACGGTGCTGGAGGTCGTCGAGCGTTCCAAGACCTCGTTGCGGGCGTTCTATCAGCACTTCGCCACCAAAGACGAGCTTCTGCTGGCGCTCGTCGAACGCATCATGGCCGATGCCAGCGAGCGCTGGCGGGCCGAGACGGCCGCGCTGCCCAGCGCGGAGGCGCTGCACACCCTGATCCGGCGGATCAGTGCCCCCGCGGAGTCGAGCACCCAGGACAGCATCAATCGGGGGTTGACCTACTACAACGACCACCTTCTCGAGACGCGGCCCAAGGAGTTCGCGAAGGTTCTGTCGCCCCTGCACGGCCTGATCACCGACATCGTCCGCCGCGGCATCGCCGAGGGCGCGTTTCGCGCGGATCTCGACGTCGACACCGACGCCGCGATCCTGATGCAGACGGTGCTCGGCGCGCTGCGGCTGCGCGATCTGGGCAGCGAGCTCAACGGTGTGCCCATCGACGGCGACCACGTCTACGCGTTCTGCCTGCGCAGCCTGCAGGCCGACCCCCAGAACGGCCCCTGAACAGCCCAAATCCACACTGAAGCACTTCTGGCGGCGTTACACCGCAGCGTGGTAATGTCGTTACCACTAAAGCGGTAATGGCATTACCAGTATGCGGAAACCAGGAGCGACATCATGCCCTCACGCGATCTCGACTATCCGGTCTTCGACGCCGACAACCACTTCTACGAGCCCAAAGAGGCGCTCACACAGTTCCTGCCGGACAACCGCAAGGGCGTCATCGACTACATCGACGTCAAGGGCCGCACCAAGATCGTGGTGCGCAACCACATCAGCGACTACATCCCCAACCCGACCTTCGAGGTCGTCGCCCGTCCCGGCGCGCAGGAGGAGTACTTCCGGCACGGCAGCGGCGGCAAGAGCTACCGCGAGGTGATGGGCAAGCCGATGAAGGCCATCCCCGCGTTCCGCAACCCCGAGGCCCGCATCGAGGTTCTCGACGGGCTCGGCCTGGACTACACGATCATGTTCCCGACGCTGGCCAGCCTCGTCGAGGAACGGCTCAAGGACGATCCGGAGTTGATCCTCGACATCGTCCACGCGCTGAACCAGTGGATGTACGAGACCTGGCAGTTCGACTACGAGGGCCGGATCTTCTCCACCCCGGTGATCAACCTCAGCATCGTCGACCGAGCCCTCGAGGAACTGCAGTGGTGCCTGGAGCGCGGCGCCAAGACGGTCCTGGTGCGACCCGCGCCGGTGGCCGGTTTCCGCGGAACCCGCTCGATGGGGCTACCCGAGTTCGATCCGTTCTGGGACGCATGCGTCAAGGCCGGCATCCCCGTGTGCATGCACGCCTCCGACAGCGGCTATGCCCAGTACCTCAACGACTGGGAGCCCGCCGACGAATTCCTGCCGTTCAAACCGACGGCATTCCGCATGGTGGCGATGGGCAAACGCCCGATCGAGGACACCATGGCCGCGCTGGTCTGCCACGGGGCGTTGACCCGCAACCCCGACCTGCGCATCCTGTCGATCGAGAACGGCGCGTCGTGGGTGCCGTACCTGTTCTACCAGTTCAAAGACGTCTACTCGAAGATGCCGCAGGAGTTCCCCGAAGATCCGATCGAGGCCTTCAGACGAGGAGTCTACGTCGCGCCGTTCTGGGAGGACGACTTCAAGAAGATGGCCGAACTGTGTGGCATCGAGCGCATCATCTTCGGCTCCGACTGGCCCCATCCCGAAGGGCTCGCCGACCCGATCAATCTGGTCGGCGACCTGGAGGCCCAGGGCCTCGACGCCGAGGGTATCCGAAAGGTCATGGGTGCCAACCTCGTCGAGCTGTTCAAGGTTCCCAACAAGAAGGTTCACAAGCCCGACGTGCCCGCCCTCGTCATCGCCTGACCCGTGAGAGGCTGATCAGCACCCATGACCGACACCGCCCACCCGGAACAGATGCTGTTCGCCTCCACGACACGAGGGTTCCTCGAGAAACAGGCCTCGCTGTCCCATGTCCGGGAACTGCACACCTCGGGTGCTTCCTTCGAGCCGCAATGGTGGCAACGCGCCGCCGAACTCGGCTGGGCCAGCCTGCTGGTGCCCGAAGAGCTCGGCGGGGGCAGCGTCTCCGGCGACGGCCTGGCCGACCTGGCACTGGTCGCTCAGCAGGCGGGGCGCTCGGTGGCACCGGGTCCACTGCACCCCGTCAGCACCGTCCTCGCCGGGCTCGTCGACGCCCCTGCAGGGCATGAGGATTCGATCGAGGCCCTGGTCTCTGGCGCTTTGGTGGCCTCGTGGGCCGTCTATGAACCCGGACGCCCGTTCACCCCCGCACACCACGGCATCGCGACCATCGCGACCAGAACCGAGTCGGGTTACCGGATCGACGGAGTCAAGGACCGCGTCGAGGCCGGCACGCAATGCGGTGCCGTGCTGGTGGTCGCGGCGTGCGACGGCACGCTCCGGCAGTTCCTGGTGCCGACCGACACCGCCGGCGTGACAGTCACCGGCCAGGAATCGGTGGATCTGGTCAAACGCCATGCGCGCGTGGAGTTCGACGCCGTCGAGGTATCCGAGAGCGCCGCCGTCGGCTCCGCCGAGCAGACACCCGCCCTCATCGAACGTCAGCGCCAGATCGCGCTGGTGCTGCAATGCGCCGAACTGGTCGGCATCCTCGACGCCGTTCTCGAGATGACCACGCAGTGGCTCTTCGACCGGCACAGCTTCGGCCGTCCGCTGGCGTCCTACCAGGTGCTCAAGCACCGGGCCGCGGACATGAAGATGTGGTTCGAGGCGTGTCGCGCCACCACCGCGGCTGCCGTGACCGCGGTGTCGCAGCGCAGGCCCGACGCGACGACGTTGGTCAGTGTCGCCAAAGCCTATGTGGCCGAGCGCGCCCCGGTGATCATCCAGGACTGCGTTCAGCTGCACGGCGGCATCGGGGTCACCTGGGAACACGACCTGCACCTGTTCCTCCGCCGGGCCGCCCTCAATCGCGCGATGTTCGGGTCGCCGGAAGACCACCACCGCGCCGTGTACGCACTGAGCAGAAAGACGCAGGCATGACCGAGACCGTTACTGCCGGCGAGAAAACCGAAACCGTCGACGAATTCGCGGCGCGGGCACGGACCTGGCTGGCCGACAACATGCCCTCCATCGACCCGGACGATCCGCCCTTCTCGGTGCGCGCCGAAGCCGCCTCCTGGGAGCGCGCCAAGGAACTCCAGAAGCGGCTGTATGAAGGCGGTTTCGCCGGAATCTGTTTTCCCCGCGAGTATGGTGGGCTGGGCCTGGACTTCGCGTACCAGCGAGCCTTCAACGCCGAGTGCCGCGCCTACGAGATGCCGCTGATCCTCAACACTCCCTCGTTCACGATCTGTTCGGCCACGCTTCTGGACATGGGCAGCGAGGAGCAGAAACGTGCGCGCATCTCGGCGGCGATCCGAGGTGAGGAAATCCTCGTCCAGCTACTCAGCGAGCCGAACGGCGGATCCGATCTGGCGGGGGTGATCACCCGCGCCGACCGCCACGGCGAAAGGTGGATCATCAACGGCGCCAAGACCTGGAGCACCAGCGCATTCGCCGGTGACTACGGCCTGATGCTGGCCCGCACCGACTGGACCGTACCCAAGCACCAGGGTTTGACGATGTTCCTCGTGCCGCTCGATGCGCCGGGCATCACGATGCGCCGGATCAAGGAGGTCAACGGCAACGAAGAGTTCTGCGAAGAGTTCTTCGACGGCCTGGAGTTGGGCGACGACGCGGTGGTCGGTGAGGTCAACGACGGGTGGACCGTCGCCTCGCGGCAGCTGTTCCACGAACGACGGGCGGTCGGTGGCGGCTCGGAGTTCGCCAGCGGCACAGGTGCCGAGAATGCCAGCGAGATGCCGCCCAATCACGTCGCACTGGCCGAATCCACCGGACAGGGCGATGATCCCCGGATTCAGGACCTCGCCGGCCGTGCGTTGGTACGCAGGCTGGTAAAGGAGCACCTGATCGAGCACGTCTTCCGCGGGGTCTCCGACGGGTCCCTTCCACCGACCTCAGGCACCCTGATCAGGTTGTTCCACGCTGAGACCACGGAGTTGGAGATCGACACCGCTCTGACGATCGCCGGCACCGCCGGCGTCGTCGACGACGGCAGCGGGCTGCTCGACGTCGGGGTGCGGTATCTGTCACGCCAGACCGGATCGCTGGGTGGCGGCACATCGGAGATGGCGCGCAACGTGATCGGTGAACGCATCCTGGGGTTCCCCCGCGAGTTCGCCGCCGACCGCGGTGTCCCCTTCAACGAGGTCAAGCGCAACAAGAGCTGACCCCGGTTCAGAACAACACCTCCTGATACGCCGGCGCAGGCCTCGTCTGCACCGGCGCCTCGCGGAACGCGCGGCCGTCACCAGTCAAACCGTGGCGGGCCACCAGCGGTGCCGCCCTGCGCTGCAGCATCATTCGATACTCTGCCGGCAGATACGCTCCGCGGCGGTACAGCGCGCGGTACTGCGCCACCAGGTCCGGATGAGTTCTACCCAGCCAGTCCATGAACCAGCCCCGGGTGCTGCCGCGCAGGTGCAGACCGAACACCGTGACGCTGGTCGCACCCGCTGCGGCGACCGCTCCCAACAGCCCGTCGAGGTGTTCTTCGGAGTCGCTCAGATACGGCAGCACCGGCGCCACCATGACGTGACAGTCCAATCCCGCATCCCGGATCGCCGCGATGAGCGCGAGCCGCGCCTGCGGCGTCGGGGTGCCGGGCTCCACCTCCGCGTGCAGGGCCGGATCCCCCACGGCCAGCGACACGGCCACGCCCACCCGAACCCGCTCGGCGGCGCCGACGAGCAGCGGCAGATCCCGCCGCAGCAGCGTGCCCTTGGTGAGGATGGAAAACGGTGTGCCACTGTCACGCAGGGCGGCGATGACGCCCGGCATCAGCGCGTATCGGCCCTCGGCCCGTTGGTAGGGGTCGGTGTTGGTACCGAGCGCGACCGTCTCCCGCGCCCAGGACGGCCTGCGCAGCTCACGGCGCAACACCTCGGCCACGTTGGTCTTGACCACCACCTGGCTGTCGAAGTCGCTGCCGCAGTCGAACTCGAGGTACTCGTGGGTGGGCCGGGCGAAGCAGTACCGGCAGGCGTGCGAGCAACCGCGGTAGGCGTTGACGGTGTAGTTGAAGGGCAGCCCGGTCGACGACTTGGGAATCTTGTTCAGCGCGGACTTGCACATCACCTCGTGGAAGGTGATGCCCTCGAACTGCGGTGTCCGCACACTGCGTATCAGGCCGATACGCTGGAGTCCGGGGAGTGCGCCGTCGTCGACGTCGATACTCTGACCCGCCCAGCGCATACTTCATGCGAACATATGTTCGACCACCTGTCAAGAATCCGCGACACGGATACGTCTAAGGGGCCCATGTCGACTACCGACCACGCCGCCGGCCAAGCTGCCGACCACGCCGCCGGCCAAGCTGCCGACCACGCTGCTGACCACGCTGACGAACTGCGCGCCGAACGTGCCTACGTGGCGCAGCTCTACGAACGTCTCGATACCGAACGCGCCCGGCTGCAGAGCCGCTACGCCGCAGCCCTGCGCGGCAACGGTGGATCGCTGGTGGACCGCGACGTCGAGGTGCGGGCGCTGGCCAAACAGGTGCACCGCTGGAATGTGGCCGACCACGGACTGTGCTTCGGCCGCTTGGACAGCGTTTCCGGCGAGCGCACCTACATCGGTCGTATCGGCCTTTTCGACGCGGACGACGACCACGAGCCGATGTTGATCGACTGGCGCGCGCCGGCGGCGCGGCCGTTCTACGTGGCGACCGGGGCGCACCCCGAGAACGTGCGCAGACGACGCCAGTTCCACAACCTGGGGCGGCGGGTCGTCGACTTCACCGACGAGTTTCTCGGCGCCCCGGGCGATGACGGCGACGGATCCAGTGACGCAGCCCTGCTGGCAGCGGTGAACGCGCCACGCGGTGAGGGCATGCGCGACATCGTCGCCACCATCCAGGCAGAGCAGGACGAGATCATCCGCTGTGACCACTCGGGGGTCTTGGTCATCGAAGGCGGCCCCGGCACCGGCAAGACGGTCGTCGCACTGCACCGCGTCGCCTATCTGCTCTACACCAGGCGCGCCCGCCTGGAGAGCCACGGTGTCCTCGTCGTCGGCCCGAACGCCGACTTCCTCGACCACATCGGGCGGGTGCTGCCCTCGCTGGGTGAGACCAATGTGGTGTTCACCACCACCGGTGATCTGGTGCCCCACCTGACGGTCACCACCGAGGACGGCCCCGCGGCCGCCGCGGTGAAGGGGTCGCTGAGGATGCTCGACGTCCTGGCAGCAGCGGTCGCCGACCGCCAGCGGGTGCCCGACGATCCGCTGCCGATCAACCTCTCCGACGTCGGGGTGCGTATCGACGCCGAGACCGCCGAGTGGGCCATCCAGGAAGCGCGGGCCAGCGGTGCGCCGCACAACGAGGCCAGGGCGGTGTTCGTCGATGTCGTCACCTGGGCGTTGACCGAGCGCGCGATCGCCAGGATCGGGCGCGGATGGTTGACCCGTGACGACCGTGCCGCCTGGGAGCACCTGCGCGCCGACCTGGTCGACGAATTGGAAGACCATGCCGGCTTCGCCGCGGCCTTGAACGAGTTGTGGCCGGTGCTGACACCGGAAACCCTTCTCTCCGAGCTCTACTCGTCGCATGACCGGCTTCGGGCCGCAGGCGCCGATGCGGAGCTGTGGCGTGCGGACGGGGCCGCGTGGACGGTGTCCGATGTGCCGCTGCTCGACGAACTGGTCGACCTGCTGGGTCATGACCGCTCCGGCGAGGAGGCCGCCGAACGGGAACGCCGCGAGGAGGCGGCCTACGCGGCCGGGGTGCTCGACCTGATGATCGGCCGCGAAGACCTGATGGACGACGAGGACCAACTGTTGGCGGGCGACGTCATCGGTGCCGAAGACCTCGCCGAGCGCTTCCTCGAGCGCGACACCCGCGACCTCGCCGACCGCGCCGCAGCCGACCGCAACTGGACCTACGGGCACGTGGTCGTCGACGAGGCGCAGGAACTCTCCGAGATGGACTGGCGCGTCCTGATGCGGCGGTGCCCGAGCCGCTCGTTCACCATCGTCGGCGACCTCGCCCAGCGCCGCTCGGCCGCCGGCGTGGGATCCTGGGAGGCCGCACTGGCGCCGTACGTCCCTGGGCGCTGGCTGTACCGCGGCCTGTCGGTCAACTATCGCACCCCGGCCGAGATCATGGCGGTCGCCGCCGCGGTGCTCGCCGACGCCGCCCCCGAGATCACCCCGCCGGAATCGGTGCGCTCGACCGGGGTACCACCGTGGTCGGCGCAGCTCGACGAGCACCAACTACTCACTGCGATAGAAGATTTCACCGATACAGAGGCCGAGCGGCCCGGCACCAGTGTGGTGATCGGGCCGCCGGGACTGCCCGGCGTCATGACGCCCGCAGCCGCCAAGGGCCTCGAGTTCGACGCCGTGCTCGTCGTGGAGCCGGCGCAGATACTCGCCGACGGACCGCACGGAGCGGCCGACCTCTACGTCGCGCTGACCCGGGCCACCCAGCGGCTGGGTATCGTGCACAGCGCGCCGCTGCCCCCGGCGTTGGCCGGGCTGACCACGCGATCAGAGCGCGTGGGTCACCACTGACCGAGCTGGCACCGCACGTTGTAGGGGTCGTCGTGTTGCACAACGACCTGACCGTCGACGGCGATGTCGCAGTGCGCGTTGGGCGCGGCCTGTCCGCCGCGAGTGGTGGAACTGACCTGCATGATCGCCCACTGCGGGTCGGCCATCGTGGTTTCGAAGACCCACGGGGCGTCCGGCGCGACAGTCACCTTCTCGCGCTTGGCGAACGTGTATGCGTCGGCGTTGAAGGCCTCCATACTGGGCGGCTGGCTCGTCAGATAGAAGATGTCGAACTCGTAGGCGCCCGCCGAGGCCAGCGTGTAGCGGACCTGATGCGCCTCCTGGGCATGGGCCGACACCGGGCCGAGGGCCACCGTCGCCGCCGCGGCGACCAGGGACGCCCCTACGACCGCTCCTACTTTCGCTGTAGCTGTTCGCATGTTGGTCACATCGCCGGACCGTACCGGATCGTTACCGGCCGAGTCGTTTTCGACGGCCAACGACGTTAACGGCAAACGACTGTTTGGGTCGTGTTCACGTTAATGTAAATGTCACACACAGACACTTCGCAGAAACACAGGCGCTCTAACGTCCCGAGACGACACCGCGCGCCACGGCCGCCGCGGCGTCCCCCGGAAGCGTTCTGTAGATCCCTCTCACAACGCCTCATCTGCGGATGAGCGCTGCCGACGCGCAGAAAGGCTGTTCATGCAACACTCTCGACGGTACTCCTTCACCCGGTCGGCCCTGGCCGCCGGCAGCGTCCTCGCCGCCACCAGCCTGGTGCTGGCCGGCTGCGGCAGCCGCGCCGGTGATGAAGGTGCAGCAAACGCCGAGTCCTGTGTCGACACCTCCGGTGACACGATCAAGGTCGGCGCGCTGAACTCGTTGTCGGGCACCATGGCGATCTCCGAGGTGACCGTGCGCAACGCCATCGATCTGGCCGTCGAGCAGATCAACGCCGACGGCGGCGTGATGGGCAAGCAGATCCAGCTGGTCGCCGAGGACGGCGCGTCCGAGCCTGCGGTGTTCGCCGAGAAGGCCCAGAAGCTGATCAGCAGCGACTGTGTGGCGGCGGTGTTCGGCGGGTGGACCTCGTCGAGCCGCAAGGCCATGCTTCCGGTGTTCGAGGACAACAACGCGCTGCTGTACTACCCGGTGCAGTACGAGGGCCTGGAAGCCTCTCCCAACATCTTCTACACCGGTGCCACCACCAACCAGCAGATCGTGCCCGCGCTGGACTACCTCAAGGAGCAGGGCGTCACGTCGCTGTACCTGGTGGGCAGCGACTACGTCTTCCCGCAGACCGCCAACCGCATCATCAAGGCGTACGCCGCGGCCAACGGCATGGAGATCCTCGGCGAGGACTACACGCCGCTGGGGTCGACGGACTTCTCCACAATCGTCAACAAGGTGCGCGCCTCGGGTGCCGACGCGGTGTTCAACACCCTCAACGGCGACTCGAACGTCGCGTTCTTCCGCGAGTACAAGAACGTGGGCCTGACACCGCAGGAGATGCCGGTGGTGTCGGTGTCCATCGCCGAGGAAGAGGTCGGCGGCATCGGCGTGCAGAACATCGAAGGCCAGCTGACCGCCTGGGACTACTACCAGACCATCGACAGTCCGGTGAACAACGCCTTCGTCGCGGCCTATAAGGACAAGTTCGGCGCCGACAAGCCCACCTCCGACCCCATGGAAGCCGCCTATGTGTCGGTGTATCTGTGGAAGAACACCGTCGAGAAGGCGGAATCGTTTGCAGTTCCCGATGTTCAGGAGGCGGCCGGCGGCGTCGAGTTCGATGCGCCCGAAGGCCTGGTGCAGATCGACGGCGACAACAACCACATCACCAAGACCGCCCGCATCGGTGAGATCCGCAACGACGGCCTGATCTACACGATCTGGGAGTCGCCCGGCCCGATCGAGCCGGACCCGTTCCTCGAAGGCTATCCGTGGGCCGAGGGCCTGTCGGGCTGACGCGCACATGGATGTCCTGATCGGGCAACTGGCAACAGGATTGAGCCTCGGCTCGATCCTGTTGCTCGCCGCCCTGGGCTTGTCCCTGACGTTCGGCCAGATGGGCGTCATCAACATGGCCCACGGCGAATTCATCATGGCCGGCTGCTACACCGCCTACGTGGTGCAGCAGGTCGTCTCCAGCGCCGGTGTGTCCCTGCTCATCTCACTGGCGGTGGGGTTCGTCGTCGGCGGTGCGATGGGTGCACTGCTGGAGGTCACGCTGATCAACCGCATGTACCACCGGCCGCTGGACACCCTGCTGGTCACCTTCGGTGTCGGACTGGTGTTGCAGCAGTTGGCCCGTGACCTCTTCGGCGCTCCCGCCAAGAACGTGTTCGCTCCCCCGTGGCTGTCGGGCGGAGTCGAGATCTTCGGCGCCGTGGTTCCGAAGACCCGGCTGTTCATCCTGGTCCTGGCGATCGCCTGCGTCACCGCGCTCGCCGTCGCGCTCAAGGCCAGCCCGATGGGCCGGCGGATCCGGGCGGTGGTGCAGAACCGCGATCTTGCCGAGACCAGCGGTATCTCGTCGCGCAGAACCGACATCACGACGTTCTTCATCGGTTCCGGGCTGGCCGGCGTCGCCGGAGTGGCGTTGACGTTGATCGGTTCGACGAGTCCGACGATCGGGCAGAGTTACCTCATCGACGCCTTCCTCGTGGTGGTGGTCGGAGGCCTGGGCCAGATCAAGGGCACCGTCATCGCCGCGTTCGCACTGGGCTTCTTGAACTCGTTCATCGAGTACAACACCACCGCGTCGCTGGCCAAGGTGATCGTGTTCGTGGTGATCGTGATCTTCCTGCAGGTCCGGCCGCAGGGCCTGTTCACCGTTCGGACAAGGAGTCTGGTGTGATGCCGACGAGCGCTCGCGCGAGGAGCAGACGAGCACCGACGAGCGCTCGCGCGAGGAGCAGACGAGCACCGACGAGCGCTCGCGCGAGGAGCAGACGAGCACCGACCAGCGCTAGCGCGAGGAGCCGGTGTGCGTAGTCTCGTGGGCCGCTGGCAGACCTGGGCCGGTTTCGGCGTCGCCGCGGTGGTGCTGTTCGCGATCGCCCCGGCCCTGCTGTCGAGCTTCCGGCTCAGCCTGTTGGCCCAGTTCCTCTGCTATGCGATCGTCGCCGTCGGCATCGGGCTGGCCTGGGGCCGCGGGGGCATGCTGGTACTCGGGCAGGGGGTGTTCTTCGGTCTCGGCGGCTACATGATGGGCATGCACCTCAAGATCGCCGACGCCGAGATCGCCGGCAACGACGTACCCGACTTCATGCAGATCGCCGGCGTGCGTGAGCTTCCCGCGCTGTGGGTGCCGTTCGCGTCGCCGTTCGTCACGATGGTGGCGATCCTAGTGATCCCGGCCGGCATCGCGGCGCTGCTGGGCCTGGGCGTGTTCAAACGCAAGGTCAAGGGCGCCTACTTCGCGATCCTGTCCCAGGCGTTGGCGGCCGCGATGGCGATCCTGCTGATCGGCCAGGCCGAGCTGCTGGGCGGTTCCAACGGGCTCAACGGCTTCCGGACGTTCTTCGGCTTCCGACTGGCCGACCCGGTCAACCAGCAGATGCTGTACTTCATCGCCGCGGCCACGCTGCTGGCCGTCGTCGCGCTGGTGCGCCAGCTGATGCAGAGCCGCTACGGCGAACTGCTGGTCGCGGTCCGCGACGGCGAGGAACGGGTCCGTTTCCTGGGCTACGACCCCGCCAACACCAAGGTCGTCGCCTACACCGTCGCGGCGCTGTTCGCCAGCATCGCCGGGGCGTTGTTCGCCCCGATCGTCGGCTTCATCACCCCGTCACAGGTCGGCATCCTGCCGTCCATCGCCTTTTTGATCGGCGTGGCGATCGGCGGCCGCACCACCCTGCTGGGCCCGGTGCTGGGGGCCATCGGCGTCGCGTGGGCGCAGACCCTGTTCTCCGAGCAGTACCCGTCGGGCTGGATCTACGCCCAGGGTGCGCTGTTCATCGTCGTGGTCGGGTTCTTCCCGGCAGGTCTGGCCGGGCTGGGCATGCTGTGGGCGCGCCGGCGCAGGAAGTCCGAGTCCGACCAGACGCCCGAGCCCGACAACGATCCCGATGCGGAGAAGGTGGGTGCCAGCTCATGACCGAGGTCCACGCGAGCTCGGCGGGAAAGGAACCGGTCGAGGGCGGAAACGCCGGGATGGGCACCCAGTATCTGGAGGTCCGCGGACTGACCGTCGACTTCGACGGCTTCAAGGCGGTCTCCGAGGTGGACCTCACGCTGTTCCAGGGCGATCTGCGGTTTCTCATCGGCCCCAACGGCGCCGGCAAGACCACGGTCATCGACGCGATCACCGGATTGGTGCCGGCGAGCGGGTCGGTCAACAAGTCCGGTGTGGAGTTGTTGGGCAAGAAAGTGCATCAGATCGCCCGGCGCGGCGTCGGGCGGACCTTCCAGACCGCCAGCGTGTTCGAGGAACTCTCGGTGCTGCAGAACCTCGACATCGCCGCCGGAGCCGGGCGGTCGGTGTGGACGATGCTGCGGCGCCGTCACGGCGTGCTCCCTGCGATCCAGCAGGCGCTGCACACGATCGGGTTGACCCATCTGGCCGACCAACCCGCCGGGATTCTGGCCCACGGCCAGAAACAGTGGCTGGAGATCGGGATGCTGCTGGTGCAGAACGCCGACGTGCTGCTGCTCGACGAACCCGTCGCCGGCATGAGTCACGAAGAGCGTGAGGAGACCGGAAACCTGTTGCGCCGCATCGGCGCCGAACGCACCGTCGTCGTCGTCGAACACGACATGGACTTCATGCGCGAGTTCGCGACGTCGGTGACGGTGCTCGCCCGCGGGCAGGTGATCGCCGAGGGGTCGGTGGCCGAGGTACAGGCCAATCCCAGGGTTCAGGAGGTCTACCTCGGGACCGCGGCTGCCGGATCGGCGGAGGCCGAGGAGACCGGCGCTGCCGAACTGATCGAGGAGAAGTCCTGATGCTCGAATTGGTCGACGTCCACACCGGTTACGGCCGCACCGAGGTCATCCACGGCGTCAACGTCGAGGTGCCCAGCGACGGGGTCGCCGCGGTCATGGGCCACAACGGCGCCGGCAAGACCACGCTGCTGCGCGCGGCGGTCGGGCTGCTGAAGTGCTCGAAGGGCACGGTGCGCTTCGACGGCGAAGACATCACCAAACTGCGTCCCAGTGCGCGGGTGAACCGCGGACTGGCCTACGTCCCGCAGGGCCAGCAGTCCTTCGGCCAGCTCACCACGGCCGAGAACCTGCAGGTGGTGGCGGACGGGCGCAAGAACGGCAAGCAGCTGATCGACGAGCAGCTCGACCTGTTTCCCGCGCTCAAAGAGCTGCTGACGCGTCGGGCTGGGCTGCTCTCCGGCGGTCAGCGCCAGCAGCTGGCCATCGCGCGTGCGTTGATCACCTCCCCCAGATGTCTGATCCTCGACGAACCCACCGAAGGCATCCAGCCCTCGGTGGTCGCCGAGATCGAGGAGACCATCACCACGCTGACCAGTCGCGGCAACCTCGGTGTACTCCTCGTCGAGCAGCACATCGGCTTCGCGCTGCAGTCGTCGCAGCGCTACTACGTCCTGGAATCGGGTCGGATCACCTCGACCGGCACCGGCGGTTCGTCCTCGGAAGCCGACGTGCGCGCCGCGATGGCGATCTGACGCTTTCCGACACCGGGGCAGACATGTCACGGTGGAGGCCATGGCACGACGTCTCCCCGACAGCGCAGCGCCCAGGCGGCGCCACCGCGGTTGGCTGACGGCGGCGCTCAGCGTCATCGGAGCCTTCGGCGCGGGATGGGTGCTCGCGCCCCGTGCGGCCGTCGGGCACTTCCACTCTGCTGAGGCGATGGACCGTTACTTCGCCGCGTATGACCGCGCCATGGCCCAGATGCCCAATCCACAGCAGGTGCTGGACATTCGCACGTCCTTCGGTGTCGTACGGGTGTACCGATTCGCCGGCGCGCGGAGGGGCGCACCGCTGTTCCTGCTGCCCGGCGCCCGATCGGGCACGCCGGTCTGGGCGAACAACATGCCGTCGCTGCTGGCACACCGTTCGGTGTACGCGGTGGACCTGCTGGGAGAACCGGGGCGCAGCATCCAATCCCGTCCGATCGTCGATGCCCACGACCAGGCCGCGTGGCTGCACGAGGTCCTCGAGCAGCTGCCCGATACCGAGGTCAATCTGCTCGGGCTCTCGCTCGGCGGGTGGAGCGCGACCAACCTCGCACTGCGCGACCGCAGTCATATCAGAACATTGACCCTGGTGGAGCCCGTGCAGGTGCTCACCCGCCTGTCGCCGGCGGCGATCCTGCGCTCCATACCGGCGAGTGTGCCCGGCTTTCCGAAGGCCTGGCGCAACAGCTTTGCGAGTTGGACCGCCGGCGGTGCCCCGGTGCGGGACGTGCCCGAGGCGGCGATGATCGAGGCCGGTATGCAGGCGTATCGCACGCGCACCCCGACGCCGGACCGGATCAGCCCCGAGCAGTTGACGAGTCTGAAAATTCCCACGTTGGTGATACTCGCCGCCGAGTCGCCGATGCACGACGCGCACGCAGGCGCCCGGACCGCCCGAACCGCATTGCCGACGGCCACGGTGAAGATCTACGACGGCGCGTCTCATGCGATCAACGGCGAAAGACCCGAGCAGATCGCAGCCGATGTCGCGGCGTTCCTGGGGAAGCACCGGTCATAGCCCGTTTCTGCACGGCGCGCCGCGAAATTCGTACAAACGCGCGACGTCGCCGCGAATGTCGTCCATCGTTGAGCCGTGGGCACTTCCGAGGAGCCGATCATTCTCGCCGAGTACGGCGGACTGGTGATCGCCGAACGAGGGCCTGAGGTCATCCTGGTCGACCGCGGCAGCGGCCCGACCGAAATCGTTGTATTCGTGCTCGTGGTCGTCACCGTGGTGTTCGGCGGCTTCGGCGCGGTGTCGGTGTGGTCGGCCGCCGCGGGCGGCATGTCCGCAGGCTCGGCGTGGCTCGGCGTGGCGCTGCTCGCGGTGGCGGCCGCGGCGGCAACGGCGATGTATGTGTCCGTCAACGCATTGCGCCGCCGACGGGGTCGTCCTCTGACCTCCTTCACACCGGTCGCGGTGTTCGACCGTGCCGCCCGGGTGTACCGCGACGGCACCGGGGCAGAGGTCGCGCCGGTGGACCAGGTCAGATTCGAGCGCCGGATGCACATGACATCGAGTTCACCCAAGCTGGTCGCCGTCACGCCGAACGGCACGCGGGTCCTCAAGCGCGGCAACCCGTTCGGTGGCGGGATCGGCGACCTCGACGCGGTGCTCACACGTGTAGTCCACGGCGCCCCGCACTGACGAGCGCGCGGTCCGGCCCGGCCCGACACTTCGCCATGCGGACGCACGCGTCCGTGGAACCGTCTCAGCCCAGTCGGGACAGCACGTCGGCGACGACGTCGGCGACCGCCACGTCGACCTGCTCTCCGGTCGCCAGGCTCTTCACGCCGACGGTCCCAGCCTGCAGGTCCCGGTCACCGGCCACCAGCGCGATCGAGGCACCCGAGCGGTCGGCGCCTTTCATGCCGGCCTTGAGGCTGCGGTCACCGTAGGCGACGTCCACGCGCACACCGGCCGCGCGCAGCCGCGCGGCCAACACCGCCAGGGCGACCTTGGCGTCACCGCCGAGCGGTACCGCATACACGTCCACCCGTGCCGCGTCGGCGGCGCTCTTACCCTCCGCGCGCAACGCGAGCAGCGTGCGATCCACGCCGAGCCCGAATCCGATCCCGGACAGGTCCTGCCCGCCCAGCTGACGCATCAACCCGTCGTAGCGACCGCCGCCCCCGATGCCGGACTGGGCGCCCAGGCCGTCGTGGACGAACTCGAACGTCGTCTTGGTGTAGTAATCCAGCCCGCGCACCATGCGCGGATTGATCGTGTACGCCACGCCGAGGGCATCCAGATGCGCCAGCACCGTCTCGAAATGGCTCTTGGCCGCCTCGGAGAGGTGATCGAGCATCACCGGCGCGGCGGCTGTCATCTCCCGCACCGCGGGCCGCTTGTCGTCGAGCACCCGCAGCGGGTTCACCTGCGCGCGCCGCCGGGTCTCGTCATCGAGGTCCAACCCGAACAGGAACTCCTGCAACAACTCCCGATACTGCGGACGGCAGCTGTCATCACCCAGCGAGGTGATCTCCAGGCGGAACCCGTCCAATCCCAGAGACCGGAATCCGGCGTCGGCGACGGCGATCACCTCGGCGTCCAGGGCCGGGTCGTCCACGCCGATCGCCTCCACCCCGACCTGCTGCAGCTGCCGGTACCGGCCGGCCTGCGGACGCTCGTAACGGAAGAACGGACCCGAGTAGGCGAGCTTGACCGGCAATGCACCCCGGTCCAGCCCGTGCTCGATGACGGCCCGCATCACTCCCGCGGTGCCTTCCGGGCGCAGGGTCACCGACCGGTCGCCGCGGTCGGCAAAGGTGTACATCTCCTTGGACACCACGTCGGTGGACTCCCCCACGCCGCGGGCGAACAGCGCGGTGTCCTCGAAGATCGGCAGCTCGATGTGCCCGTAGCCGGCGCGGCGCGCCGCCTCCAGCAACGCCGCACGCACCGCGACGAACTCTGCCGATTCCGGCGGTACGTAGTCCGGCACGCCCTTCGGCGCCCGGAAGGCATGCAGAGGTGAGGAACTGGCAGAAGTGTCGGTCACGGGGTCAAACCTTCGAGAAAGGGGTTGGTGCGGCGTTCGAGACCGATCGTGGTCCTCTCGCCGTGCCCCGGCAGAACCAGGGTCTCGTCGTCGAGCACGAGCAGTTTCGTGACGATCGATTCCAGCAGATCGCGGCCGCTGCCGCCGGGTAGGTCGGTGCGACCCACCGACTGCTTGAACAAGGTGTCACCGGTGAAGGCCACGGACTCGGGCCCGCTCCCCACGCCGCCGTCGACCCGGAACACCACCGAGCCCTGCGTGTGGCCCGGCGTGTGGTCGACCGCGACGGTGATGCCGCCCAGTTCGATCTTGTCGCCGTCCCGGTCCAGCTCGACGACCTGGCGGGGCTCGCGGAACATCGCCGCCACCGCGATCCGGCCGACACCGGCGAAAAAACCCGCACCGAAACCCTTGATCGGGTCTGCCAGCATGAACCGGTCCGCCGGGTGGATGTAGGTGGCGCAGCCGTAGGTGTCGGCCACCTTCTGGGCCGACCACATGTGGTCGATGTGGCCGTGGGTGAGCAGCACGGCCGCCGGGGTGAGGCGGTTCTCGTCGAGGATGCGGCGCAGCGGACCCATCGCCCGCTGGCCCGGGTCGACGACGATGGCGTCGGCGCCCTGGCGCGGGGCCAGCACGTAGCAATTGCACGCCAGCATGCCGGCCGGGAATCCGGTGATCAACACGCCTCCCAGCTTCCCATGCCCAGGTCGCACCGCTGTTCACGAGGGTCGCGGCGCGCTCACTCGCCGTGAACTGGCACACTCGGTGCCGACCGGATCGACTGCAAGGAGGGACCCGGGGTGCCGACGAACGAACAACGGCGGGCGACAGCCAAGCGCAAGCTGGAGCGTCAGCTCGAGCGACGGGCCGAGAAGGACCGCAAACGCCGGACATACACGATCGTCGGCTCGGCGGTCGCCGCGGTGGTCGTGATCGGCGCCGTGATCGCCACCATCGTCCTCACTACCGGCAATTCCGATTCCACCGCCTCGGGGTCGTCGACCGAGGCGTCCGAGACGACCGGGCAGACGCCCGAGCAGGATCCGTTCGACGCTCCGCAGCCGGGCGAAGTCGCCGCCCTGCCGCAGTTCACCGCCCCGGACGGACTCGGGCAGAACTGCCAGTACCCGGCCGCGCAGGAGGCCAGCAAGGCGAACAACCCGCCCCGCACCGGCGAGGTGCCCACCGAGCCGGCCCAGGTCAGCGCCAGCATGGAGACCAACCAGGGCAATATCGGGCTGCAGTTGGACAACGGCAAGTCACCGTGCACCGTCAACAGCTTCGCCAGCCTCGCCCAGCAGGGTTACTTCAACGACACCCCCTGCCACCGGTTGACCACCAGCGAATCCTTGTCGGTGCTGCAGTGCGGCGATCCGACCGGTGAAGGCACCGGGGGCCCCGGGTACGAGTTCGCCAACGAGTACCCCACCACCCAGTACCAGCCCGACGACCCCGCGCTGATGCAGCCCGTCGTCTATCCGCGCGGCACGCTGGCCATGGCCAACGCCGGCCCCGGCACCAACGGCAGCCAGTTCTTCCTCGTCTACCAGGACTCGCAGTTGCCGCCGCAGTACACGGTGTTCGGCACCATCGACGAGACCGGTCTGGCCACGCTGGACAAGATCGCCGCCGAGGGTGTGCAAGGCGGCGGGCAGGACGGCCCACCCGCCGCGGACGTCGTCGTGGAGTCCATCCAGCTGGACTGAAACCCGGTCGCGAATCGCCCACAAGCGGGTTCGGGGGCGTCGAGACCCTTTGACCCGCCCGCCCGTTTACGCATACGTTCGTTTGGCTGAAGTTCACCCGAAACGCACGTGTGGATACGAAAACGACGAGGGATGGGTCATGGCCGATTCGATACGACGGAGTTTCATCAGGCTGGGGGCGGCGACCGCAGCGACCGTGCTGGGCGCGGCGCTCGTGACGAGTTGCTCGAAGGTCCCCGACAACGAGCAGGGCGGCACCCTGCAGCGCATCCAGGACGCCGGCACCGTGAAGGTCGGCATCGCCGGCGAGGTGCCGTACGGCTACACCGAGGGCGGTGAGGTCACCGGCGAGGCACCCGAGGTCGCCAAAGCGGTGTTCTCCGCGATGGGTATCGACAACGTCGACGCCACCCAGGTCGAGTTCAGCCAGCTCATCCCGGCGTTGAACGCCGGCCAGTACGACATGGTGGCCGCCGGCATGGCGATCCTGCCGCAGCGCTGCGAGAACGCCCAGTTCTCCGCGGTGGACTACGTGACCCCCACTGCCTTGCTGGTGCCCGCCGGCAACCCCCAACAGGTGAACAACTTCGAGGACGTCCTGGCCAAGGGCGTGCCGCTGGCGGTGCTGTCGGGAACCGTCGAGGAGTCGGTGGCCCAGTCGATGGGCATCCCGGACAACCTCATCCAGCCGTACCAGGGCCAGCCGGAGATGCTGCAGGCGCTCCTCGACGGCCGCGCCTACGCCGGAGCGCTGACCGACATCTCGCTGCGCCGCATGGTCGCCGACAACCCCGGCGCGCCCCTCGAGGTCACCGACGGTTTCGTCCCGGTGATCGACGGTGAGGAACAGATCCAAGCCGGTGGGTTCGTGTTCCGTAAGGGCGACGACGAACTGGTCGACGAATTCAACACCCACCTCAACGAACTGCACGGTTCGGGCGAGTGGCTGAGCATCGTGGAGCCGTTCGGCTTCACCGAGGACAACGTGCCGCCGGAGGATGTGAGCACCGAGCAGCTCTGCGCCGCCGGCTGAGCCGGTGTTCGACAACGTCGGACTGTTCGTCGACACCATCTCCGCGGGTCTGCTCCTGACCGTGGAGGCCACCGTCGGCGGCATCGTCATCGCGACCGTGTTGTCCTTCGCGTTCGGGTTGGCGATGTTGTCGCGGTGGCGTGTGGTGCGGGCCCTGGCCCGCGTCTATGTCGAGATCTGGCGGGGCACTTCTGAAGTCGTGCAGCTGATGTGGATCTACTTCGTGCTGCCGGTCCTGGTCGGATACCAGATCGTGCCGCTGGCGGCCGGTATCGCCGTGCTGGGTCTGAATTTCGGCGCGTACGGCGCGGAGATCGTGCGCGGGGCGGTGCAGTCGGTGCCTCGCGCCCAGTACGAGGGCGCCGTTGCGCTGTCGCTGACGCCGCGGCAGCGGATGCTGAGGGTGATCCTGCCGCAGGCACTGGTGGAGATGGTCCCGCCGTTCAACAACCTGTTCATCCAGCTGCTCAAGGGCAGTTCGCTGCTGACCATCATCACGGTCCACGAGATGACCTATCAGGCAAGGGAAGTCCTGATCGACCGGTTCATCTCCCAGGCTGCGACCATCTGGACGATCGTGTTGTTGTTCTATTTGGCGCTGGCGGTGTTGATCACCGCCGGGATGCGGTTGTTGGAACGCTGGGCCGCCGCCCTGGTCGGTCGCCCGGTGGCACCGCGCCGCACCGTGCGTGCGTTGTTCCGTCGCGACCGGGTGGAGCAGCGGTGATCTGGGACTGGCAGTACGCCTGGGAAGTCTTTCCCGAAATCGTCGTCGACGGATTGCGGATCACGCTGCTGGCGACCGTGCTGGGCTCTGCGCTGGCCTACACACTGGGTCTGCTGCTGACGTTGCTGCGTCGTTCGCCGATACGCATCGTCAGCTCCACCGCGTGGGCCTTCATCGAACTGGTGCGCAGCACACCGCTGTTGGTACAGATCTTCTTCTTCTTTTTCGTGCTGCCCGATTTCGGGGTGCGCTTCGATCCGTTGACCACGGGCGTCGTCGCGCTCGGTGTGCACTACGCGACCTACTGCGCCGAGGTGTACCGCGCCGGCATCGACGCGGTGCCGGTGGGCCAGTGGGAGGCCGCCGTCGCGCTGAACATGCCGCGGCTACGCACCTGGACGGCGGTCATCCTGCCGCAGGCGGTCCCACGCGTGTTGCCCGCGCTGGGCAACTACACGATCTCGATGCTCAAGGAAACGCCGTTGCTGCTGATGATCGGTGTCCTCGACATCGTCGGAGTGGCAAACCAATTGGGTTCGCGGGCTTTCCGTTACGTGGAGCCGATCACGATCGCCGGGGTGCTGTTCCTGGTGCTGAGTTACTCGGCTTCCCTACTCGTGCGAGGGATGGAGCGACGTGTCCGATACAGCCACTGACATGATCCGATTCGAGCATGTCGTCAAGAGATTCGGCGACAATGTCGTGCTCGACGGGCTCGACTTCGCCGTCCGGCCGGGCGAATTCGTCACCCTCATCGGCCCCAGCGGCTCGGGTAAGACGACGATCCTGCGCCTGTTGATGACACTCGAGCAGGTCAGCGAGGGTCGCATCTTCGTCGGCGGCGACTGCCTGAGCCACATGACCCGGCGCGGACGGGAAGTGCCCGCCGACGAGAAATACCAGCGCCGGGTGCGCAAGCGCATCGGGATGGTGTTCCAGCAGTTCAACCTGTTTCCGAACATGCGGGTGCGACAGAACATCACGGAGGGACCGATTCACTCCCTGGGCCTTTCCCGCGCCGAAGCCGAGGAGCGTGCAGACACACTGCTCGACATGGTCGGTATCGCGGACAAGGCCGACGCGCACCCGGCGCAGTTGTCCGGCGGTCAGCAGCAGCGGGTGGCCATCGCGCGTGCGCTGGCGATGCAGCCCGATGTGCTGCTGCTCGACGAGGTCACCTCGGCGTTGGACCCCGAGCTCGTCACCGGCGTGTTGGCCCTGCTCAAGGACATCGCCACCACCACCGAGATCACCTTCCTGTGCGTGACGCACGAAATGAACTTCGCCCGTGACGTTTCCGACCGCGTGATGATGTTCGACGGGGGCAGGGTCCTCGAGGACGCGGCCCCGGACAAGTTGTTCAGCGACCCCGACCACGAGCGCACCCGGGAGTTTCTGCGCGCCGTGCTGGAGCGCGGTTAGCTCAACTCGTGGCCGGCACCGGAACCATCGGTTTCTCGCAGCAGATCTCGTTGTGTTCCATCTCGGGCGGGCACGGACATTCCTTCTCGTAGACCAACCGCGCACCGCACTCCTGACATTCGTATCGATCACCCACGTGTCGTCCCACTGCGGTCCTCCCACCGATCACGCGGCGCACCACGGCGGCGCACCTGCTTCTGCAGCGAATGCTATGGCCGGGGACGCCCGCCGCCTACGGCCGAAAGTCCCTGGCGATCACTGCGCCCACCGGTTTCAGCGCAGGCTGTCGGCGGTCGCCGCTGCGTCGGCGACACTGATGACCATCCGGCCGTAGGGCTGCCCGGACAGGTCCAGCCGCACCGCCGGCGTCGAACGACGCGCCACGGCGAAGGTCTTGGCGCCGGAGCGTCGCCATGTGCCGATCTTGACGCGACCGGGTACATGCAGACCGGGCGCGCGCATGCCGCGCACACACGACAGCGGGTCGTGATCCACCTCGACCGCGGTGATCGCCGAGACAGGGAACCGGAAGTCACCGTGCAGACCGGCAATTTTCTCCCACACGCCCAGCTGCACCGTCACGTCGTCGCCGATCCGCGCAATCCTCGCCATTGTCCGCCTCCTCTATCATTCTCATTTATGAGAATAATAGCACCGGCGATAATGGCGGTATGCCGTCGATCGATCTCCTCCTGCACCCGATCCGCATCCGCATCATCCAGGCTCTGCTCGACGGCAGCGCGCTGACCACCAAGCAGCTCAAATCGCAGTTGACGGATGTGCCCAGCGCATCGCTGTACCGGCACGTCGCGATGCTGGCCGATGCCGGCGTTCTCGTCGTCACGGGCGAAAGGCCGGTGCGGGGCACCGTCGAGCGCATGTACGCGCTGCATCTGCCCAGCGCGTCCGTCGGCGCTGCGGAGGCTCGCGCGCTCAGCCTCGACGATCACCGGCGCGCCTTCACCGCCTATGCGGCGGCACTGCTCGCGGACTTCGACCGCTACCTCGATGACGCCGGCGCCGACCCGGTAGGCGACGGAGTGTCGTTCACTCAGATGGCACTGTGGCTGT
Source organism: Mycobacterium sp. G7A2 (assembly GCF_041902445.1). Classification (NCBI taxonomy): domain Bacteria; kingdom Bacillati; phylum Actinomycetota; class Actinomycetes; order Mycobacteriales; family Mycobacteriaceae; genus Mycobacterium; species Mycobacterium sp. G7A2. Next base: position 3,560,737 of record NZ_CP169251.1, read on the forward strand.
CGGACGACGAGCTGGCGACGTTGCGCCGCAAGCTCGCCGAGCTACTCCAACCCCTGTCCACAAACGGGCCGGGCAGGGACCGGACGAAACGGATACTGAGCATGGTGCTCATGCCGGCGCGATGACGCGGCTCACGCCGCCACTGCCCCACCGCGGCTCACGCCGCTTCTGCCCCACCGCGGCTCACGCCGCTTCTGCCCCACCGCGGCTCACGCCGCTTCTGCCCCACCGCGGCTCACGCCGCCGACGTCACCCGGTAGACGTCGTACACACCCTCCACATTGCGCACCACGTTTAACACGTGGCCGAGATGCTTGGGGTCGCCCATCTCGAACGTGAAGCGACTGATCGCGACCCGGTCGTTGGACGTCGTCACCGAAGCCGACAGGATGTTGACCTTCTCGTCGGCCAGCACCCGGGTGACATCGGAGAGCAGCCGGTGCCGATCCAGCGCCTCCACCTGGATCGCGACCAGGAACACCGACGACGGCGACGGCGCCCACTGCACGTCGATGATCCGTTCGGACTGATCCTGCAGCGACGCGGCATTGGTGCAGTCGGTGCGGTGCACGCTGACGCCGCCACCGCGGGTGACGAAGCCCATGATGTTGTCGCCGGGCACCGGGGTGCAGCACTTGGCCAACTTGGTCAGCACACCCGGGGCGCCGGGGACGGCGACGCCGACGTCGTCGCTGCTGCGCTGACGCACCGGCATGGTTGCCGGCGTGGACCGCTCGGCCAGTTCGTCGGCAGCGTCGTCGTCGCCACCGATCTGGGCGACCAGCCGCTGCACCACGTGGCGGGCCGAGACGTGCCCCTCGCCGACCGCGGTGTAGAGCGCCGAGACGTCGGTGTAACGCAGTTCGCGGGCCAGCGCGCCGATGGACTCGGCAGTCATCAAGCGCTGCAACGGAAGTCCGCCACGACGCACTTCTCGCGCGATCGCGTCCTTACCCGTTTCCAGCGCCTCTTCTCGCCGTTCCTTGGCGAACCACTGTCGGATCTTGGCTTTGGCGCGCGGGGAGACCACAAAGGTCTGCCAGTCGCGCGACGGTCCAGCGTTGGGCGCCTTCGAGGTGAAGATCTCGACCACTTCGCCGTTTTCCAGCTTGCGTTCCAGCGCGACGAGTCGGCCGTTGACCCGCGCACCGATGCAGCGGTGTCCGACCTCGGTGTGCACCGCGTAGGCGAAGTCGATCGGTGTCGACCCGGTGGGCAGCGTGATCACGTCACCTTTGGGGGTGAACACGAAGATCTCCTGCACCGCAAGGTCGTAACGCAACGACTCGAGGAACTCGCCGGGGTCGGCGGCCTCCCGCTGCCAGTCCAACAGCTGACGCATCCAGGCCATGTCGTCGATCTCGGTCGCTGCGTGGCTGGGCGGGGCGGCGTTGCGGCCCTTCGCCTCCTTGTACCGCCAGTGCGCGGCGATGCCGTATTCGGCGGTCTTGTGCATGTCGAAGGTGCGGATCTGCACCTCCAGCGGCTTGCCCTCCGGACCCACCACCGTGGTGTGCAACGACTGGTAAACCCCGAAGCGGGGCTGGGCGATGTAGTCCTTGAACCGCCCGGCGATGGGCTGCCACAACGAATGCACCACCCCGACCGCGGCGTAGCAGTCCCGCACCTCGTCGCACAGGATGCGCACGCCGACCAGGTCGTGGATGTCGTCGAAGTCGCGGCCCTTGACGATCATCTTCTGATAGATCGACCAGTAGTGCTTGGGCCTGCCTTCGACAACGGCGTTGATCTTCGATGCCGACAGGGTCGCGTTGATCTCGGCGCGCACCTTGGCCAGATAGGTGTCACGCGACGGCGCCCGGTCGGCGACCAGCCGGACGATCTCCTCGTACTTCTTCGGATGCAGGATCGCGAACGACAGATCCTCGAGCTCCCACTTGACCGTCGCCATACCCAGTCTGTGCGCCAGCGGGGCAATGACTTCGAGTGTTTCGCGGGCCTTGCGGGCCTGCTTCTCCGGCGGTAGGAAGCGCATGGTCCGCATGTTGTGCAGCCGGTCGGCCACCTTGATCACCAGCACGCGGGGATCACGCGCCATCGCGATGATCATCTTGCGGATCGTCTCGCCTTCGGCAGCCGTGCCGAGGGCGACCTTGTCCAGCTTGGTGACCCCGTCGACGAGGTGGCCGACCTCGGTGCCGAACTCCTCGGTCAGCGCCTCCAACGTGTAGCCGGTGTCCTCGACGGTGTCGTGCAGCAGTGCCGCCACCAGCGTCGTGGTGTCCATGCCGAGCTCGGCCAGGATGTTGGCCACCGCCAGCGGGTGGGTGATGTAGGGATCACCGGACTTGCGCATCTGGTCGGCGTGCCGCTGCTCGGCGACGTCATAGGCCTTCTGCAGCAGCGCCAGGTCTGCCTTCGGATAGATCTCCCGGTGTACGGCGACCAGCGGCTCGAGCACCGGGTTGACGGCGCTGCGCTGCGACGTCATCCGCCGGGCCAGCCGGGCCCGCACCCGCCGGGACGCGCTGGTGGAGGGCTTCGGCAGCTCCATGGGCTGGGTTTCAGGGCCCGCCGCACCGGCCCGGGTTGGTGACTGCCCGGCCTGGCTCGCGCGGTGATCCGTGTTGACCTCGCCGGCCATTGTTCACCTCCCGGGGCTGTCCTGTAGGCAGGATATCCGTTCAGACCGTGTACAAGCTCGTGACCGCAAGCGGATCCAGCACCGCCCGGCCACCGAGGGCGGCCAGCTCGAGCATCACCACCGCCCGCGTCACCTGTGCACCCGCCGCGGTGAGCAGCGCGTGCGTCGCGGCCAGGGTCCCCCCGGTCGCCAGCACATCGTCGATGACGACCACCGACCGCCCGGCGAGCTCGACGCCCTCGGCGGGCACTTCCAGCGTGGCGGTGCCGTACTCGAGCGTGTAGGTCTCGCTGAGCACCGGCGGCGGGAGCTTGCCCCCCTTGCGCACCGCGAGGACACCGACGCCGAGCTCGAGGGCGACCGCGCCGCCGAGCAGGAAGCCGCGCGCATCCACCCCTGCGACCAGGTCAGCACCGCGTGCGACGTCGGCGATGGCCTTGCTCACCTCGGCCAGCCCGCGCGCGTCGGCCAGCACGGGTGTCAGGTCTTTGAACTGGATACCCGGCTCGGGAAAATCGGGCACCTCACGCAGCAGGGACGCGATGACCCCGGAGACCCGAGAGACGTCAGGGGCGTCGGAATTGCCGGAGACCTCAGGCACCGGGGAGAGCTCCGAGCCGCTCACTGGCTCAACTTCCAGCGGTCCATGTTCCACCCGGCTCCCCATCGTGTCGGATTCGCGCTCACCGCGAACATGTTCGTCGAGGTGACCAGGGTCCGCTGCTGACGGTACAGCGGCAGAGTCGGCATGTCCCCCCAGAGGATCGGCGCCGCCTCGGCGAGCAACCTCGCGATCTCCTTCGGGTCGTTGATCACCGCGATGGTCGAGATGATGCCGTCGATGCGTTCGTTGGCGTACCGCGGCAGATTGTTGCCGTTGGCGCTGTGCAGCGTGTACGCGTCCACGGCCGAGGATCCCGACGACCCGCTGCCGGCTGCGCCCCCGGTCCCGGCCACCAGGACGTCGATCTCGTTGTTGCGCAGCGCCAGTGGCCCCGTGTCCGCGCCGGCAACGTCTTCGACGGTGATGCCGGCGGGAGCGCAGGAGCGCGCGATCGCGCCGACCAGCGCGGCGAGGCGGGCATTGGGGGTTTGATAACCCATCCGCACCGTCAACGGTTGCCCGCCCAGCGCGGCACGCGCGGCGTCGGGATTGGCGACGGCGAACTCGCCGGCCTCGGGGGTCGTCTCGGCCGCGCCGTAGGCGTCCTCGGTGGCCGTGTTGAGCCGTGAGTTCACCACCGGCACCTCGGCGTTGCGGGCGATGACGTCGCGCGGAGTGCACAGGGCCACCGCGCGTCGCGCCGGCACGGCGGCCAGCGGTCCCTGCGGGGCGAACAGGAGCTGCTCGACGCCCGCCGAGGCCGATTCGGATCGCTGATAGTCATCGGGCAGGTTCAGCGTGCCCAGGGAACCCGACGCGATGTCGACCACGTCATAAGCGCCCTCGTCCACCCGGTCCTGCATGTCCGAGCTGCGCGGATGGACCACGACGCGCCCGGTGATCGGCATGGTGCCCCACCACTTGTCGTTGGCGACCAGCACCACCGAGCCGTCGGACGACACCGAGTCCAACTTGTAGGGACCCGACGACGGGAACCGGGCCAGGTCCACATCCGGCGTCAGATCCCAGACGGTGTTCCACGCCGCAGCGATGCGCTCGACGACCGGACCGTCGTTGTCCAGCAGTGCCCGCGTCACCCCGCCGTCGCCGAGGCCGAGCTCGTCGGCCAGGACGTGGGCCGGCATCAGCGAGGTCGCGGTGAACAGCTGCCCGTAGTCGGTGAACGGCCGGTCCTGGGCGAAGGACACCCGAGCCTTCTTCTGACCCGGCACACACTCGACGGTGGCGATGTCGGTGTAACCGGCGCGGCTGGCCGCGTCGAAGGCCGGGAACCGCCCGGACTGCGCCGCCCACGCGAGCACCATGTCGTCACACGTCACCGGTTTCCCGTCGGAATACACCGCTTCCGGTTTGATCTCGTAGTCGAGCACCAGCGGGTTGCGGCCGACCAGATTGGTGGTTCCGAAGTCGTGGTCGCCGACGATCTGCCCTTCCGGGCCGTGATACGTGAACCCGGTCAGCGCCCGGGCGAACGCCTGGGGGCCACCGGAGGCGGCTCCGGCGACGGTGTTGGTGTTGTAGCTGACCAACGCACCGTCGACGGCGTAGTCGACGGAGTCGGCGGCCTGGTCAGCACAGGACGCCAGGGCCGGGCCGGCGAGCAGACACAGCACGACGGCCGCCACGGTGACGCGTCGCGCCCTGCGTCGGGCCATCCCGGCTACCGGTTCCGGGGGCTTCGCTTACCCGAAGGCCGCCCGGTCCTGCTCGTGGTGGGACGCACCGGGCGCGCGCCGGGGGCGGGCTTGTCGGGCGGGATGCTCGGCGCCGCCGAGGCCGACACCGAGGCCGGCTGGGCGTCGTCGTCCTCGTCGGCGCCGAGGTCGGCCGCGTCGTCACTTCCCGATCCACCGGCGGCCTTCGCCGCGGCAGTCGCGCGGCGGTTGAGCACCCGCCGGGTGTGCTTGCTGACCAGTTCCGTGCGCTCACGCAGGCTGACCAGCAGCGGTGTGGCGAAGAAGATCGACGAGTAGGTGCCCACGATGACGCCGACGAGCTGCACCAGCGCCAGGTCCATCAGGGTGCCCACGCCCAGCAGCCACACCGCGATGACCATCAGTGCGATGATCGGCAGCACCGAGATCACGCTGGTGTTGATCGAGCGCATGAAGGTCTGGTTGACCGCGAGGTTGGCCTGTTCGGCGAACGTGCGCCGGGTCGTGTGTTCGAACCCCTCGGTGTTCTCTTCGACCTTGTCGAACACGATCACGGTGTCGTAGAGCGAGAAGCCCAGAATCGTGAGCAGGCCGATCACGGTGGCCGGGGTGACCTCGAAGCCCACCAGGGCGTAGACCCCTGCCGTGACGACGAGGTCGAACAGCAGCGTCGTCAACGCGGCGATCGCCATGTACCGCTCGTAACGCACCGTGATGTAGATGGCCGCCAGCACCAGGAACACCACCAGCGCGATCAGGGCCTTCTGGGTGATCTGACCGCCCCACGTCTCCGACACGGCCGAATCGCTGACCGCCTCCGGGCTGGGGGTGCCGTCGGCGCCGACGGGCTGGAAGGCGTCGAACAGCGCGCCGCGCAGCGCGATGACCTCGTCGTTGCTCAGTGTCTCCGAACGGATCTGGAACGTCGCCGAGTCGCCGCTGCCGACGACCACCACCGACTCCGGGGGCGCGCCCACCGCGTCGGTGAACACCGTCTCGACCTGCTGGGTGGTGGCCTGACCCTCACCCCGCGGGAACGACACCTTCGTGCCGCCGACGAAGTCGATGCCGAAGGTGAAGCCGCGCAACAGGATCGCGGCCAGCGCGATGAGCACGATGCCACCGCTGATGCCGTACCAGAGCTTGCGCTTGCCGATGACCTCGAACGCGCCGGTGCCGGTGTAGAGCCGCACGAAGAAGTTACGGCGCGGAGCCCCGGTGCCCGATTCCAGCTCGGGCGCCTCGACTCCGGTGGCCCGGGTGTCGACACTGTCGTTGGTTCGCTGACGTCTGGCCATGCCTCAGCCCCGTCCCGCCGCGTGCGCGGCCGCTCGGCGTTCGCGTGCGATCTGCTGGACGGCTCCGAGCCCGTTGAGCGCCGGCTTGGCCATCGTCGTGGACTTCGAGGCGAGGAAGGCCAACGGCCAGGTCACCAGGAACACGACGACCACATCGAGGATCGTGGTCAACCCCAGGGTGAAGGCGAAGCCCTTCACCTGGCCGATGGCCAGGAAGTACAGCACCGCGGCGGCCAGGAACGTCACCGCGTTGCCGGAGAGGATCGTCTTGCGGGCCCTGGTCCAGCCTCGCGGCACCGCCGACCGGAACGAGCGTCCTTCCCGGATCTCGTCCTTTATTCGTTCGAAGAACACCACGAACGAGTCCGCGGTCATACCGATACCGATGATCAGGCCGGCGATCCCGGCCAGATCCAGTGTGTAGCCGATGTAGCGGCCCAGCAGGACCAGGATGGCGAAGACCATGGCGCCCGAGGCCACCAGCGACAGCGCCACCAGCAGGCCCAGCACGCGGTAGTACAGCAGCGAGTACAGCAGCACCGCCGCCAATCCGACCGCACCGGCGATCAGGCCGGCCCGCAGCGACGACAAGCCCAGCGTGGCCGACACCGTCTCTGCTTCCGACGACTCGAACGACAACGGGAGCGAGCCGTATTTGAGGACGTTGGCCAGCTCGCGCGCCGTGTCCTGGGTGAACTGGCCGGTGATCTGGGTCTGCCCACCGGGAATGGGCTCCTGGATCTGCGGGGCGCTGACCACCTGCGAGTCCAGCACGAACGCCGTCTGGGTGCCCACGTTGGCCGCGGTGAAGTCCGCCCACGTCTTGGCGGCGTCGCTCTTGAACTCGACGTCGACGACGTATTCGCCGCGCTGCGTGTCCAGTCCGGAGCTGGCGTTGGCGATCTGCTCGCCGTTGATGATCGAGCTGTCGAGCAGGTAGACCTCGTTGCCGTCGGTCGAGCAGGTGACCAGGGGCAGGTTGGGGTCGTCGTTGCCTGCCAGCACGTCCTCGTCACCGCAGCGGGTGGCCTGGAACTGCATCGCCAGGATCTGGATCGCCTGCTCGCTGCTCTGGCGCAGCCGCTTCTCGTCCTGGATCCGGGTGGCCAGCGGGGCGTCCTGCTGACCGGGTTCGGCGGAGTCGCCCGGCGACTGCGGCGCGGGACCCGGCGGTGCCGGACTCGGTGAGGGACCCGGTGTCGGGGTGGGCGCGGGCTGGGCGGGGAACGGTCGCGGCTGCGGCGCCGGCTCACCGGCCGGCGGTGCGGGTTGTCCGGGCTCCGCCCCCGGCGTCCCGGCGGGCGGGGCTGGTTGTCCGGGTGCCGCACCAGGCGCCCCGGCGGGCGGGGCGGGTTGTCCGGGCGGCATGCCGGGCAGACCCTGCGGCAGGCCCGGCAACGAACCCTGCGGCAGTCCCGCCGGACCCTCCTCTTCACCCGGCGGCACTGCCCCCTCGGCGGGAATCGCGTGGATGACGGGCCGGATGTACAGACGCGCCGTCTGCCCGAGGCTGCGGGCTTCGCTGCCGTCGTTGCCCGGCACGGTGATCACCAGGTTCTGCCCGTCGATGATGACCTCGGACCCCGACACGCCCAGACCGTCGACGCGAGCACTGATGATCTGCTGGGCCTGGTTGAGCGATTCGCGGGTGGGCGCGCTGCCGTCCGGCGTGCGCGCGGTCAGCGTCACCCGGGTGCCGCCCTGCAGGTCGATGCCGAGCTTGGGATCGGGCTCTTTGTCCCCGGTCAGGAACACCAACAGGTAGGCACCGATGAGCAATACCAGGAACAGGACCAGGTAGCGCGCAGGGTGCACCGGCGTCGAAGACGATGCCACGTTTCAGGGTCTCCTCGAGATCAGTTCGTCAGCACCGCAAAGGGTACGTGCTTGTTCTGTGACCCTCGTCGTCACTCTTTGGTGTGGGGCCGATCCGAGATCTCGGTGCCCGACGACCGGGCGCCCAGCTCGTCACCGGAGTCCTCGAGCTCGTCGTACTCGTCCTCGGCGTCGGTGTCGTCGTCGGTGATGCGGTCGCGCACGGCCAGCTTCATCCAGGTGGTGACGACGCCCGGGGCGATCTCGAGGTCCACATAGTCCTCACCGATGCCGGTGATCGTGCCCTGCAGGCCCGACGTGGTGTGGATGCGGTCGCCGACCTGCAGCGAGTTGTGCAGGTCGATGGTGGCCTGCATCGCCTTCTTCTGACGCCGCGACGCGAAGAACATGAACGCGCCCATGATGATGAGCAGGGGCAGGAAGACGAGCAGATCCATGAGGAGACAGTCTTTCGTATCGAGGCATTCGGGTGCGAATTCGATGACCAGTGTGCCATTGCGAGCGACCACGCATTTCGCCCCCGGGTACCGCGGACGGGGCCGCTCGCCACCTGGAGGCGCCCGCGCCCCGCGTCTCGGGGTGTCCGCGCCCGTCGAGCGTCGGCGGGCCGTTCCGGCAGCCCGCGCGCTGACAACGGCCGAAGGCGACGGAATCAGTCGCGCTCAGCGCGCAACACATCTGATCTCGTCATAAGCTGGCAGGGTTCGCGACGGATCAGTGCATCCAGCGGCTAGGCTCTAGCCAGCGCGGCGGTCGTCGAGGTCTTTGCACTTTCTGCAGCGGAACATCAGGGAGGTCACCAGTGAGCACCGTGGAGCAGAGTCGGCATCTCGCCACCGCAATCCCGGGTCCCCGGTCCTCGGAGCTGATCGCCCGCAAGAACACAGCGGTCTCCCGCGGCGTGGGCACCACCATGCCTGTGTATGCGGCGAGGGCGTTCGGCGGCATCGTCGAGGACGTCGACGGCAACCGGCTCATCGACCTGGGCTCCGGAATCGCCGTCACCACGATCGGCAACGCCTCCCCCCGGGTCGTGGCGGCCGTCGGCGATCAAGCCGCGAACTTCACCCACACCTGTTTCATGGTCACGCCCTACGAGGGTTACGTCGCGGTCGCCGAAGCTCTCAACCGGCTCACACCGGGAAGTGATGAGAAACGCTCCGCGCTGTTCAACTCCGGCTCCGAAGCCGTCGAGAACGCCGTCAAGATCGCCCGCAGCTACACCGGCAAACAGGCGGTGGTGGCGTTCGACCACGCCTACCACGGGCGCACCAACCTCACGATGGCGCTGACCGCCAAGTCGATGCCCTACAAACACGGTTTCGGCCCCTTCGCACCCGAGGTCTACCGGGCTCCGCTGTCCTACCCCTTCCGCGACGCCGAGTTCGGCAAGGAACTGGCCACCGACGGTGAGTTGGCCGCGCGCCGGGCGATCACCGTGATCGACAAGCAGGTCGGCGCGGCGAACCTGGCCGCGGTCGTCATCGAGCCGATCCAGGGCGAGGGCGGGTTCATCGTCCCCGCCGAGGGCTTCCTGCCCACACTGTTGGCCTGGTGCCGCGCCAACGACGTGGTGTTCATCGCCGACGAGGTGCAGACCGGCTTCGCGCGCACCGGGGCGATGTTCGCCTGCGAGCACGAGGGGATCGTCCCGGATCTGATCGTGACCGCGAAGGGCATCGCCGACGGGATGCCGCTGTCGGCGGTGACCGGACGCGCCGAGATCATGGACGCCCCGCACGTCAGCGGACTGGGCGGCACCTATGGCGGTAACCCGGTGGCCTGCGCGGCCGCGTTGGCCACCATCGAGACCATCGAGGCCGATGGCCTGGTCGCACGCGCGGCCCAGATCGAGTCCTTGATGAAGGACACGCTGTTCCGTCTGCAGGCCGAGGACGATCGCATCGGAGACGTGCGCGGACGCGGGGCGATGATCGCGGTCGAGCTGGTCAAGGCAGGCACCACCGAGCCCGATGCGGAGCTGACCCGCGCGCTGTGCGCCGCCGCCCACCAGGCCGGGGTGATCGTCCTGTCGTGCGGCACGTTCGGCAACGTGCTGAGGTTCCTGCCGCCGCTGAGCATCAGCGACGAACTCCTGCGCGAGGCGCTCGACGTCCTCGAACTGATTCTGCGCGACCTGTAGAACGCCGCGACCGCCCAACGATTAGGGAGACATCCATGACCACGGTTCAGAACTTCATCGACGGCCAGCGGGTCGACTCGTCGAGCGGTGCCACGATGCCGCTGATCGACCCCAGCACCGGCGAGCAGTACGGCACCGCACCGGTGTCCAACGAGCAGGACATCGACACCGCCTACGCCGCGGCCGCCAAGGCGTTCAAGGACTGGAAGAAGACCACCCCCGGCCAGCGGCAGAAGGCCCTGCTGGACTTCGCCGACGACGTGGAGAAGGCCGCCGAGGACCTGGTCGCCGCCGAAGGCCGCAACTGCGGCAAGCCCAACCACGTCACCATGGCCGAGGAGATCCCGGCGATGGTCGATCAGATCCGGTTCTTCGCCGGGGCGGCGCGGGTGCTCGAGGGAAAGTCGGCCGGCGAGTACATGGCCGACCACACGTCCTGGATCCGCCGCGAACCCGTCGGTGTGATCGGCCAGGTCGCGCCGTGGAACTACCCGATGATGATGGCCATCTGGAAGATCTGCCCGGCGCTCGCGGCCGGTAACACGGTGGTCATCAAGCCCAGTGACACCACCCCGGTGACGACGGTGATGCTGGCCGAACTCATGGCCAAGCACGTGCCGGGCGGGGTGCTCAACGTCGTGACCGGCGATCGCGTCACCGGGTCCAATCTGGTGGCGCACCCGACACCGGAGATGGTGGCGATCACCGGTTCGGTGGCTGCGGGCAAGGCCGTCGCGGTCAGCGCCGGGGGCAACCTGAAACGCACGCACCTGGAATTGGGAGGCAAGGCACCGGTCGTCGTCTTCGACGACGCCGACATCGCCGCGGCCGCAGAGGGCATCGCCACCGCAGCCTATTTCAACGCCGGCCAGGACTGCACGGCCGCGACGCGGGTGTTGGCCTCGGCGTCGATCGCCGCTGACCTGACCGCAGCCCTTGCCGAGCAGGCCAAGGGTGCGACGACGACGTTCGGCCGGCCCGCCGACGACGAGGACGCCTGGGTTCCCCCGGTCAACAACGTCAACCAGATGGAGCGCGTGCTGTCCTTCTTCGAGGACGTCCCGGCCCATGCGACGGTGGCCGTCGGCGGTAACCGACAGGGCGACAAGGGCTTCTACGTCGAGCCGACCGTCGTCGGGGGGCTGCGCCAGGACGACCGGATGATCCAGCAGGAGATCTTCGGCCCGGTCATCACGGTCCAGTCGTTCGGCGACGAAGACGAGGCGATCGCCTGGTCGAACGGCGTCGAATTCGGCCTCGCCTCGTCGGTGTGGACGAAGGACGTGTCACGGGCCATCCGGGTGTCCAATGCGCTGGACTTCGGCTGCGTGTGGATCAACACGCACATCCCACTGGTCGCCGAGATGCCGCACGGCGGCTTCAAATCGTCCGGACACGGCAAGGATCTGTCCATGTACGGGCTCGAGGACTACACCCGCATCAAGCATGTGATGGCCTACACCGGCTGATCGAACACCGCCGACGCGTCGGCGGCGAGAAGTGCTGCGACGATGTCACGGATCTCGTCGGCGGTGAACGCGTCACCGTCGGCGTCGTACGCGATGAGGTCGGAGACCACATCGTCGCCCGGCAACCGGCAGCGGTCGGCCACCAGCACGTCGGCGTAGGCCTGCAGGGCGGCGCGGACCTCACCGGTGGCCGCCAGGTCGGCCCAGCGCGCCAACGGCCACCAGTCGCGCTGCGGGACGCCGAGAGCGGCGTAGAGCGCGCATCGCTGCGGCCCGAGGACGACGGCGGCTGCGTCGTCGCAACCGGCGCCGCTCGAGCGTGCCTCGACCAGCTGCGCCACTCGCCGGGACCGCGACTGCCCGCCCATCGCCACTCTCCTTCCGTGAGTCAGGTCACATTAATTAGTTGATCTACACAAGACTACCCCGCGGGACGGCAGCACAACCGGCGCGACGACCCCGAGTGCGATCCCGCGACCCGCGATGCACAGCAGATTGACAGCCCCCGGGGGCACCCGGCCGGAATACATTTAGTTTTACTAACGTAGTTTTTGGCAGACGCAACGACGCGCCCCCGATGTCCCAGATTCGCTTCGAGGATGCTTGATGACACACCACGACCCTGACCCGCAGATCGTTGACCGCATCGCCCAATTGCGCTCCACCGATCCGCAATTCGCCGCCGCGATGCCCGACGAGGCGGTCTCGTCGGCCCTGGATCGACCCGACATGCGACTGCCCGACATCATCGCGACCGTGCTCGAGGGCTACGCCGAGCGACCGGCACTGGGTCAACGCGCCGTCGAATTCACCACTGACCCGCGGAGCGGGCGGACCGCTGCGAGACTGCTGCCCCACTTCGACACCGTCACCTACGGTGAACTGTCCCGGCGCATCGGCGCTCTGGCTGCGGCGCTCGACGACGTCGCCCCGGGCGACCGGGTGGCGCTGTTGGGCTTCACCAGCGTGGACTACACGACCATCGACATGGCGCTGGCGTCGATCGGCGCTGTTTCGGTCCCACTGCAGACCAGCGCAGCGCTCTCTGCGCTGGCACCGATCGTCGCCGAGACCGAACCCGTACTCATCGCCTCCGCCGTCGACCATCTGGCCGACGCCGTCGAACTGGCCCTCACCACTCCCACCGTCTCGCGGGTCGTCGTCTTCGACACGCTCCCCGAACTCGACGACCACCGCGAAGCAGTGGCCACCGCGCGAAACACCCTGCGTCGGCACAGCGGCACCGCCGTTGACCTCACGACGATCGGTGAACTCGTCGAACGGGGCGCCGAATTGCCGCCCCGCACCCCCACCATCGCGACCGACGACAACCCACTCGCCCTGCTCATCTACACCTCGGGAAGTACGGGCGCACCGAAGGGAGCCATGTATCCCGAGCGGTTGGCAGCCGGCGCCTGGCGGCAGTCCTTCCGCGCGAACTGGGGCGATCACAGCTCCGCGCCATCGATCACCCTGAACTTCCTGCCGATGAGCCACATGATGGGCCGCGGCCTGCTCTACGGCACCCTGGGCGCGGGCGGGACCGCGTATTTCTCTGCGCGCAGCGATCTTTCGACTTTCCTCGAGGACCTCGCGCTGGTCCGTCCCACTCAGTTGTCATTCGTGCCACGAATCTGGGACACGATCAGAAACGAGTTCGACACGATCCTGGGCAAACGAGCCGACGACGACACCGCCGCCGTGTTCGCGCAGATGCGCACCGAAGTGCTCGGCGGTCGTTACGTGACCGCGATGACCGGGTCCGCTCCCCTGTCACCCGAGATGACCGCGTTCGCCGAGGAGCTGCTCGGCATCCACCTCGTCGACGGCTACGGGTCCACCGAAGCGGGCGCGGTGTTCGTCGACGGACAGGTCCAGCGGCCACCGGTGTCGGACTACAAACTGCTCGACGTGCCCGAACTTGGCTACTTCCACACCGACCGGCCGCATCCCCGCGGGGAGTTGCTGGTCAAGTCCGAGACATTGATTCCCGGGTACTACCGACGGCCGGAGGTGACCGCGGCGATGTTCGACGCCGACGGCTACTACCGCACCGGAGACATCGTCGCCGAGGTCGGACCCGACCACCTGGTCTATCTCGACCGGCGCAACAACGTCGTAAAGCTCTCCCAGGGCGAGTTCGTCGCCGTGTCGGCGCTGGAAGCCGGCTTCGCCGACAGCCCGCTGATCCGCCAGATCTATCTCTACGGCAACAGTGCCCGCCCGTATCTGCTCGCGGTGGTCGTGCCGACCGAAGAAGCCTTGGCCACTTCGAATCCGAAATCAGCTGTCGCACAATCGCTTCACGAGGTCGCGCGGACCGGAGGCTTGCAGTCGTTCGAGATACCTCGGGACTTCCTGATCGAGACGACGCCGTGGACCACCGAGAACGGGATGCTCACCGGTATCCGCAAGCTGGCCCGGCCGAAGTTGAAAGAGCGGTACGGCGACCAGCTCGAGACGCTGTACTCCGAGCTGGCGGCCGAGCAGTCCGACGAGTTGCAGTCGCTGCGGCGCGATGGCAGCCAGGGCCAGGTGCAGGACACGATCGTTCGGGCCGCGGCAGCGCTGCTGGGCGCGACGTCGACCGACATCGCCCCCGATGCCCACTTCACCGACCTCGGGGGTGACTCCCTGTCGGCACTGACGTTCGCCAATCTGCTGGCCGACGTCTTCGACGTCGAGGTTCCGGTGTCGGTGATCGTCAGCCCCGCCAACGATCTCGCCGCGCTCGCCGGGTACATCGAGGCCGTGCGGGAGCCGGGCGCCAGCCGGCCCACCTTCGCCTCGGTGCACGGCGCGGGCGCAGCACAGGCACACGCCCGCGACCTCAGGCTGGACAGGTTCATCGATGCTCAGACGCTGGCCGCCGCGTCGGCGCTGCCCGGCCCGAGCGCGCAGGTCCGCACGGTGCTGCTCACCGGTGCCACCGGATTCCTCGGCCGTTACCTGGCGTTGGACTGGTTGCAACGGATGCAGCTGGTGGGCGGCACCGTGATCTGTCTGGTTCGCGGCCGAGACGACGTCGCAGCCCGCGACCGGCTCGACCGGACCTTCGACAGCGGGGATCCCGACCTGCTGGCGCACTACCTCGAGATGGCCGACGGCCACCTCGAGGTGCTCGCCGGCGACAAGGGCGACCCCGACCTCGGACTGGACGCGTCGACGTGGCAGCGCCTGGCCGACACCGTGGACCTCATCGTCGACCCGGCGGCGTTGGTCAATCACGTGCTGCCGTATCGGGAGTTGTTCGGCCCCAACGTCGTCGGCACGGCCGAGCTGATCAAGCTCGCTCTCACCAGCAAGCTCAAGCCGTTCGTCTACACCTCGACCATCGGCGTGGCCGCCGGGATCGAGCCGGGCCGGTTCACCGAGGACGGCGACATCCGGCAGATCAGCGCGACGCGCGCGGTCGACGACGACCCCGCGACCGGATACGCCAACGGTTACTCGAACAGCAAATGGGCAGGTGAGGTGCTGCTACGCGAGGCCAATGAGGCCTTCGGACTGCCTGTCTCGGTGTTCCGCTGCGACATGATTCTCGCCGACACCAGCTACGCCGGTCAGTTGAACCTGCCCGACATGTTCACCCGGCTGATACTGAGCCTGGTGGCCACCGGCATCGCCCCGGACTCCTTTTACGAACTCGACGCCGACGGCCGCAGGCAACGCGCCCACTACGACGGTCTGCCAGTGGAGTTCATCGCCGAGGCGATCTCGACCCTCGGCCCGCTCACCGGCCCGGCCTTCGAGACCTACCACGTGATGAACCCGTACGACGATGGCATCGGACTCGACGAGTTCGTGGACTGGATCATCGAATCCGGCGTGCCGGTGCGCCGCGTCGGCGAGTACCACACGTGGCTGACACGCTTCGAGACCGCGATGCGCGCGCTGCCGGAACGCCAGCGCCAGGGTTCACTGCTGCCGTTGTTGCACAACTATCAACGGCCCGAGACGCCCCTGCGCGGGTCGGTGGCGCCCACCGACCGATTCCGGGCGGCCGTGCAGGAAGCCAAGATCGGACCCGACAAGGACATCCCGCACATCACGCGCGGCATCATCGCCAAGTACGTCAGCGATCTGCGGCTGCTCGGCCTGCTAGACCGCTAGCTTGTGGTCGTCATGCCGGCCCCGGCGACCGAACAGCGACGACAGCCGCTCCCGCGCCGACGGCTTGTGAGCGACAGCCGCGTCGTGTTGCGTGGTGACCTCGGCGTCGTGGTCGGTGACGGCGTCGCGGTCGGCCACGGCGTCGCGGTCGGTTACGGCGTCACGGTCGGCCAAGGCGTGTGCCCGGGTCTCGGCGTAAGCGATGTCGCGTGCACTGCGCACCGACAGCCGTCCCAACGCCAGCGCACCCAGGAACACGATGACCGCGCCGAGACCGTAGAAGTAGGTCAGCTCCAGCCACACCCGCTGGGCCTCGGTGGAGGCCACCGGAACACCGACCTCGCCGAGTCCCAGCGGGCCGGCCAACGCACGCCCGACCACGAACCACGCCCCGGCGATTATCGCCATCCACGTGCCGAGCATGGCGGTGGCGCGGTTGCGTGAGGTCAGCATCAGGAAGCCGCCGACGACGGCGACGACGCCGGGCAGCACCTCCAGCCAGCCACGTCCCGCCGTCCAGGTCCACGCCTGATCGGGGCTGAAGGCGAAATTGAAGTAGGGCCCGACGAAGGGCACCAGCGCGCCCCACAGACCCAGAACGATGACCAGAAGCCCGCTGGCGGCACCGCGACTGCGGGGAATGTGCAGCGCGCCGCCGCGACTGCGGGTGGTGGTGTCAGCCATGATTCTCCTCCTCGGATATGCCCAGCGGATACCCGTGCCGGCTTCGGCATAACCTCGGGCGGCAACCAGTTTCGCCGCGCCCGGTGACGAGCCCAGCTAGTCGAACAGCCCGCCCTGCCCCAGCCCCACGGCTCCGCTCGGCGGCGTCAGACCCAAGTGCGTCCAGGCCAGCGCCGTGGCCACCCGCCCCCGGGGGGTCCGCGCGATCATGCCCGCCCGCACCAGGAACGGTTCGCACACCTCCTCGACGGTGGTGGCTTCCTCCCCCACCGCCACCGCGAGCGTGGACACCCCGACCGGTCCGCCGCCGAAGCTGCGGGTGAGCGCCGTCAGCACCGCCCGGTCGAGACGGTCGAGGCCGAGCTCGTCGACGTCGTAGACCTCGAGCGCGTACTTGGCGATGTCGCGGGTGATGACGCCGTCGGCGCGCACCTCGGCGTAGTCGCGGACGCGGCGCAGGAGCCGGTTGGCGATGCGCGGGGTGCCGCGGGAGCGGCGGGCGATCTCGGCGGCGGCCTCGGCACCCAGCTCGATCCCGAGGATGCCCGCCGACCGGGCCAGCACCCGCTCCAGCTCGGCGGGCTCGTAGAAGTCCATGTGCGCGGTGAAACCGAAGCGGTCCCGCAGTGGGCCGGTGAGAGCGCCGGATCTGGTGGTGGCGCCGACCAGCGTGAACGGTGCCACCTCCAGCGGGATCGAGGTGGCGCCCGGCCCTTTGCCGACCACCACGTCGACGCGGAAGTCCTCCATCGCCAGGTACAGCATCTCCTCGGCCGGCCGGGCGATGCGATGGATCTCGTCGATGAACAACACGTCGTGTTCGACGAGATTCGACAGCATCGCGGCCAGATCCCCGGCGCGTTCGAGGGCCGGGCCCGACGTGACCCGCAGCGACGAGCCGAGTTCGGCGGCGATGATCATCGCCAGCGAGGTCTTGCCCAGCCCGGGCGGACCGGACAGCAGGATGTGGTCGGGGGTGCCGCCGCGATTCTTGGCGCCCTCGAGCACCAGCTGCAGCTGCTCACGGACCCGTGGCTGACCGATGAACTCGCCGAGGGAGCGGGGCCGCAAGCTGGCGTCGATGTCGCCTTCGCCCACTGTCAGAGCGGGCGTGACCTCCCGGTCGTCGGCATCTTCGGGCTCCTCGGCGCCGGACGAGAAACGACCCATGTCACTTCTTGCCCAGCATGGACAGCGCCGCGCGCAACGCGACCGACTGGTTGGCGTCCGGATCGTCGGCGAGCACCTTGTCGGTGGCTTCCTCGGCCTGCTTCTGCGCGAAACCCAGCCCGATGAGCGCTTCGACCACCGGCCCGCGCACGGTGAAACCACCCGCGGACGCGACGCTCGAGGACACCGCGACCCCGACCTTGTCCCGCAACGTCAGCACGAGCAGTTCGGCGGTCTTCTTGCCCACCTTCGGGATTCTGGTCAGTGCGGTGACGTCCCCGTCACCGATGGCCTGGCGCAGACTCGCGCCGTCGTACATCGCCAGCGCACCGAGCGCGATGCTCGGCCCGATACCCGACACCCCGAGCAGGGTCAGGAACAGGTCGCGGGCGTCGGAGTCGGCGAACCCGTACAGCGTCATCGAGTCTTCGCGCACGATCATCGCGGTGATGAGCCGGGCCTCGGATCCGCGGCGCAGCGTCGCCAGCGTCGCCGGCGTGGCCATCACCTTGTAGCCCACACCGGCGGCCTCGATCACGACGTGATCGAGAGCGATGTCGAGCACCTCCCCGCGCACGGCGGCGATCATGTGCGGACCGCCTTGAGCCGGGCCTGGTACTTGCGGCGCTGCTCGGCGGCCATCGCCTCGGCGGCCGCCATGCGCGCGATCATCGGCGCGCGCCAGCAGTGGCAGATCGCCAGCGCGAGCGCGTCCGCCGCGTCGGCCGGCGTCGGTTTCTGCTGCAGCGCGAGGATTCGGGTGACCATCTCGGTGACCTGCGATTTGCCCGCACGCCCGTTGCCGGTGACGGCGGCCTTGACCTCACTGGGGGTGTGGAAGTGCACGTCGATGTCGCGACGCGCCGCGGCCAGGGCGATGACCCCACCCGCCTGGGCGGTGCCCATCGCGGTGTTGGCGTTCTGGTTGGAGAACACCCGCTCGATGGCGACCACATCGGGCAGATGCGTGTCCATCCAGTGCTCGACGGTGTCGGAGATCGTCAGCAGACGCTTGTGCAGCGGCTGTTCGGCGGGGGTGCGCACGACGTCGACGTCGAGGGCGATCACCTGGCGACCCTGCCCACTCTGGATCATGGACAAGCCGCATCGCGTCAACCCGGGGTCGACACCCATCACTCGCACGACAGCATCCTCACGGAGAACATTTGTTCGAGAGCCTAGCCGTCGACCCCGACGATGCGGGGCAGGGACACGCGGTGAGCCGAGGCGGGCTCAGTCCTCCTCGAGCGCCGCGGCGACGTCGTCGGGGATGTCGATGTTGGTGTAGACGTCCTGGACGTCGTCGCTGTCTTCCAGCGCGTCGACGAGTTTGAGCACCTTGCGGGCGGCGTCGAGGTCGACCGGGACCGTCACCGAGGGCTGGAAACTCGCGTCTGCCGATTCGTAGTCGATGCCCGCCTCCTGCAACGCGGTGCGCACGGCGACCAGATCGGTTGGCTCGGAGATGATCTCGAAGCTCTCGCCGAGATCGTTGATCTCCTCGGCGCCGGCCTCCAGGACCGCGGCCAGAACGTCGTCTTCGGACAGGCCGTTCTTCTCCAGCGTGATGATGCCCTTGCGGGAGAACAGATAGGACACCGAACCGGGGTCGGCCATGTTGCCGCCGTTGCGGGTCATCGCGACCCGGACCTCACCGGCCGCCCGGTTCTTGTTGTCGGTCAGACACTCGACGAGCACGGCCACCCCGCTGGGCCCGTAGCCCTCGTAGGTGATGTTCTGCCAGTCCGCGCCGCCGGCCTCCTCGCCGCTGCCGCGCTTGCGGGCACGCTCGATGTTGTCGTTGGGCACCGAACTCTTCTTGGCCTTCTGGATGGCGTCGTAGAGCGTGGGATTACCCGCCGGGTCACCGCCGCCGACGCGGGCGGCGACCTCGATGTTCTTGATCAACTTCGCGAACATCTTGCCGCGGCGGGCATCGATGACGGCCTTCTTGTGCTTGGTGGTGGCCCACTTGGAATGGCCGCTCATGTTCCGAACTACCTTCTCTTCTTCTCGCTGACGTCTGAAGTCCGACTGATCAGTCTACGTGGGGGTTCGGTGGGACCGAACCATGTGGGCCCGGGCGACGGCGCTGGTTGACAACTGTTAACTCAACCACACTTCGGACCATTCGAACTTACTCCGAAGTAGGGTCGCAGCCATGACGTTCTCCCTGGATTTGTCCTCCGACCTGGTCGACGTGCAGAAGTGGGTTCACGAGTTCGCCGCCGACGTCATTCGTCCGGCCGCCGCGGAGTGGGACGAGCGCGAGCAGACGCCGTGGCCGATCATCCAGGAGGCGGCCAAGGTCGGCCTCTACTCGATGGAGTTCTTCGCCGAGCAGACCACCGAGCCCAGCGGGCTCGGCATGATCGTGGCGTTCGAGGAGATGTTCTGGGGTGACGCCGGTATCGCGCTGGCGATCCTGGGCACCGGACTGGCCGCCGCCTCCGTCGCCGCCACGGGCACCCCCGAACAGGTCGGCGAGTGGGTGCCGCAGATGTTCGGCACCATCGACGATCCGAAGGTCGCGGCGTTCTGTTCCTCGGAACCCAATGCCGGCTCCGATGTCGGGTCGATCCTCACCCGCGCCCGTTACGACGAGGCGACCGACGAGTGGGTGCTCAACGGCACCAAGACCTGGGCCACCAACGGCGGGATCGCCAACGTCCACGTCGTGGTCGCCTCGGTGCATCCCGAGTTGGGCACGCGCGGACAGGCGTCGTTCATCATCCCGCCGGACACGCCGGGGCTGAGCCAGGGACAGAAGTTCCTCAAGCACGGCATCCGCGCCTCGCACACCGCCGAGGTGGTCCTCGAGGACGTGCGGATTCCCGGCCGGCTCATCGTCGGCGGCAAGGAGAAGTTCGACGCGCGCATCGCCAAGGTTCGCGAAGGCAAGCGGGCCGCCGGCCAGGCCGCGATGGCGACGTTCGAACGCACCCGCCCGACGGTCGGGGCGATGGCCGTCGGCGTGGCTCGCGCGGCCTACGAGTATGCGCGTGACTACGCCTGCGAGCGTGAGCAGTTCGGCCGCAAGATCGGTGAGTTCCAGGCCGTCGCGTTCAAGCTGGCCGACATGAAGGCGCGCATCGACGCCGCCCGGCTGCTGGTCTACCGCGCCGGCTGGATGGCCCGCAACGGCAAGGAGTTCACCTCCGCCGAGGGGTCGATGGCCAAGCTGGTGGCCAGCGAGACCGCGGTGTACGTCACCGACGAGGCGATCCAGATTCTCGGCGGCAACGGCTACACCCGCGAATACCCCGTGGAGCGGATGCACCGCGACGCGAAGATCTTCACGATCTTCGAGGGCACCAGCGAGATCCAGCGACTGGTGATGGGCCGGGCCATCACCGGCCTGCCCATCCGGTGACGCCGGCCTAAGCGCGCCCCTCGACCATCTCGACGAACAGGGCGTGTACCCGGCGGTCGCCGGTCATCTCGGGGTGGAACGCGGTCGCCAGCGTGCGGCCCTGCCGCACCGCCACGGCGTGTCCGGCCGCGCTGGCCAACACCTCCACACCCGGGCCGACCCGCTCGGCCCACGGCGCGCGGATGAACACCGCGTGCACAGCGGAGTCGAGGCCACCGAACTCGAGGTCCTCTTCGAACGAGTCCACCTGCCGGCCGAACGCGTTGCGGCGCACCGTCATATCGATCGCCTTCAGCGGCGTCGCCTCCCGCCCCGCGGCGCCCGCGTCGAGGATCTCCGAAGCCAGCAGGATCATCCCGGCGCACGAACCGTAGGCGGGCATCCCGTCGGCCAGCCGCGCGCGCAGCGGCTCGAGCAGGTCGAACTCACGCAGCAGGTGACTCATCGTCGTCGACTCACCCCCCGGAATGACCAGCGCGTCAACGGAATCGAGCTCGGCGCGGCGCCGCACGGTCAGCGGTTCGGCCCCGGCGGCGCCCAGCGCGGCCAGGTGCTCGCGGGTGTCGCCCTGCAACGCGAGCACACCGATGCGTGCGCTCACGGCCGGCCCGGGGTGAAGTCGCGGGAGTACCGGGTGAGCCCCTCCTGCATGACGGCGGCGACCATGTCGCCGTACCGGTTGAAGATCTTGCCCTGGGTCAGCGAGCGCCCGCCGCAGGCCGACGGCGACGACTGGTCGTACAGCAGCCACTCGTCGGCGCGGAACGCGCGCATGAACCACATCGCATGATCGAGCGAGGCGACCATCAGATGCTTGCGTTCCTCGACGTGGTTGACCTGGGCCGAGCCCAGCAGCGTGAGATCGCTCATGTAGGCCAGTGCGCAGATGTGCAGCACATGATCGTCGGGCAGCGGGTCGCGGTGGCGGAACCAGACCTGCTGTTGGGAAGCCATGCCCTCGCGCAGCTCCAGTTGATCGCGCGGCACGATCCGGACGTCCCATTCGTCGAACTGCCGGAAGCTGGCGTCGTCGAAGACCCGGCTTGCGGCCTTGAAGTCGGGGATGTCGTCGGGCGGCGGGGCCGACGGCATCGCGTCCTGATGCTCGATGCCGCTCTGGTCGGTCTGGAACGACGCCGACATGGAGAAGATGGTCTCGCCGTGCTGGATCGCGTTGACCCTGCGGGTCGCGAACGATCCCCCGTCGCGCAGACGCTCCACCAGGTACACCGACGGTGCTCGGGCGTCCCCGGGGCGCAGGAAGTAGCCGTGCAGCGAGTGCACCTGGAACTTCGGGTCCACGGTGCGCACCGCCGACACCAGCGACTGGCCGGCCACATGACCACCGAAGGTGCGCTGCAGAAAGCCGGATTCGGGGCTGAAGACCCCGCCGCGGTAGATGTTGACTTCGAGTTGCTCGAGGTCGAGGATCTCCTCGATCGCCATCGGGTGGCGCTACCAGCCGCGTTCGGCCAGGCGGTGCGGCTGCGGGATGTCGTCGACGTTGATGCCGACCATGGCCTCCCCCAGCCCGCGCGACACCTTGGCCAGCACGTCGGGGTCGTCGTAGAAAGTGGTCGCCTTGACGATGGCGGCGGCCCGTTCGGCCGGGTTGCCGGCCTTGAAGATGCCGGAGCCGACGAACACTCCTTCGGCGCCGAGCTGCATCATCATCGCCGCGTCGGCGGGGGTGGCGATGCCGCCGGCGGTGAACAGCGTCACCGGGAGCTTGCCGGCCCGCGCCACCTCGGCGACCAGCTCGAACGGCGCCTGCAGCTCCTTGGCGGCCACGTACAGCTCGTCTTCCGACAGCGACGTCAGCCGGCGGATCTCGCCACCGATCTTGCGCATGTGGGTGGTGGCGTTCGAGACATCGCCGGTCCCTGCCTCGCCCTTGGAGCGGATCATCGCGGCACCCTCGGTGATGCGCCGCAGCGCCTCGCCGAGGTTGGTGGCACCACACACGAACGGCACGGTGAACTTCCACTTGTCGATGTGATGGGCGTAGTCGGCGGGGGTCAGCACCTCGGACTCGTCGACGTAGTCGACCCCGAGGCTCTGCAGGATCTGGGCCTCCACGAAATGCCCGATGCGCGCCTTGGCCATCACCGGGATGGTGACCGCGTCGATGATGCCCTCGATCATGTCGGGGTCGCTCATCCGCGACACCCCGCCCTGGGCCCGGATGTCGGCAGGCACCCGCTCGAGAGCCATGACGGCGACCGCTCCGGCTCCCTCGGCGATCCGCGCCTGTTCAGGGGTGACCACGTCCATGATCACGCCGCCCTTGAGCATCTCGGCCATACCGCGCTTCACCCGCGCGGTCCCCCGAGCGGACGGGCCCTCGGCCTGCGAGGGGAACGTCCCCGGCCCTTCACCCGACAGTTGGGATTCCACACCTATCTCCTTAAATCGCTACCGATCCAGTCTAGATGCGGCGGCAAATGCATTCGATCCGCGCGTATGGGTGAGGAACGCCACTGTCCTCACCTGATCGGCTGCGGCGACCTCTCCGACAGCGCGCCCGGCGTGTCAGCCAGGACGTTCGCCTCCTCGAGCACCTCGCCGAGCTGGCGCGGGTACACCGTCTCACCGATGGCGACCAGACCAGCGATCATTGTCGCATCGCACCACCGGTGGGCATGGATGTAGGTCCGTTCCAGCCCGGAACGGCCGGACTCGGAGGGCTCGAACCGGCCGGTGCGGTACACGAAGTACATCTCTTCGCTTCGGATCACCGCCCCGTTGAACTCGATGACCGCATCCCGCCGCCAGATCGGTCCGACGAGGTCGGCGGGCGACACCCGCAGACCGGTCTCCTCCTCGACCTCGCGGGCGGCGGCCTGTGCGAGCGTCTCGCCGACCTGCACGGCCCCGCCGATCGTGAACCACCAGCGCGGCGCCGGGTCCACCCCGCTGGCCGGATCCGAACCGCACAGCAACAACACCGCGCCGTCGGTATCGAGCAGGATCACCCGCGCCGACGTGCGCCGGGTCACCGGCGCGACCTCGCGGGTGGACACCTCACCACCCTCAGATATCTCGAAATAGCTTGGCAGCGCCGCGGTTCCGCCCAATCGCAGGGTGCGCACCAGCGGGCGTTCCCGCAGTGCGAGGGTGTCTCGGACCGCGTCGTTGTGGAAACGCCGGGCCAGCAGCACCCGGGCCTCCGCGTCGGCCAGCTCGGCGACCAGAGCCAGTGGCAGCGACGCGGGATCGACCCGCGCCAGCGCGGCGGACAGTTCGTTCTCCGCCGCCTCCCGGGCCTGCCGCGGTGCACGTTCGGCGGCATCGGCGAGCGCGGCCAGGCGACGCCCGTCGGGTCCCTCGCCGTAGGCGTCGACGGCGACTGCGCGCGCCACCACCGCGCGGCGCGCCAGCGCCCCGTCGAGGGCCTGCCACGACAGGTCGTAGCGCACGTGCAGCCGGTCCAGCCGGTTGGCGGTCTGATACGCCCACCCCACGACCACGGCGACGAGCACCACCACCGCCGCGACGATGAGCGCGGTCAGCACCGGGATCACAGCGGCCTCCCGCTGGTCTCGTGACGTCCGGCCACCCGCACTTTGACGCCCGAGCCGGCGACGGTCTCGTACACCCGCATGATCTGGGCGGCCACCACCGACCAGTCGAATCGCGCCACCGCCGCGCTCGCGTGCGCGGTGTAGCCCGACCGCACACCGTCGTCGGCGAGCACGTCGATCAGTCCGTCAGCCAGCGCCGCCGAGTCGTCGACGGCCACCAGCCGACCGCACCTGCCGTCCTCGAGGACCCGCCGGAACGCGTCGAGGTCGCTGGCCACCACCGCGGTGCCGGCAGCCATCGCTTCGACCAGCACGATGCCGAAGCTCTCCCCGCCGGTGTTGGGAGCGCAGTAGACATCGGCGCTGCGCATCGCCGACGCCTTCTCCGCGTCGTCGACCTGCCCCAGGAACCGCAGGTGCGAGGCCAGCGGACCGGCCTGCTCGCGCAGCTCGCGCTGGTCACCGCGGCCCACCACCAGGACCTCCACGTCGGCGAAGCGGTCGACCAGCGCCGGCAGGGCCCCCAGGAGCACGCTCATGCCCTTGCGCGGCTCGTCGAAGCGCCCGAGGAACAACACCGTCTTGCCGACACGCGGGTAGCCGGGCAGCGGCGGGGCCGAGGCGAAGGACTCGACGTCGACACCGTTGGGGATCTCGACGGCGTCACTGCCCAGCGCCTCCATCTGCCAGCGCCGCGCCAGGTCCGACACCGCGATGCGGCCGACGATCTTCTCGTGCATGGGACGCAGAATCGGCTCGAACACCGACAGCGTCAGCGATTTCGTCGTCGACGTGTGAAAGGTGGCCACGATGGGACCTTCGGCGATGTTCAGCGCCAGCATCGACAGGCTCGGGGCGTTCGGCTCGTGCAGATGCAGCACGTCGAAATCACCGTGTATCAACCATCTCTTGACCCGGCGGTGGGTGGCCGGGCCGAAGCGCAGCCGAGCCACCGACCCGTTGTAGGGAATCGGCACCGCGCGCCCGCCGGAGACCACGTAGTCGGGCAGCACGCCCTCGGCGGACGCCGGTGCCAGCACACTGACCTCGTGGCCCAGCCCGGTCATCACGTCGGCCAACTGCAGCACGTGCGACTGCACCCCGCCCGGAACGTCGAACGAGTAGGGACAGACCATGCCGATCCGCATCAGCGTGCCCTCACCCGGCCCCGGGATCATCCCCGGCGCTTCGCGCCGAACCCGAGCGGTCGAGTTCGCCCGCCAGCCGGGCGCGGCGTTCCTCGGACAGGTCCGCAAGCCACTGGGGCTGCATCATGTGCCAGTCGGCCGGGTGCTCGGCGATGTTGGCGGCGAACCGGTCGGCCATGGCCTGGGTGATGACCGTGACGTCACCGGAGGAGGTGTCCAGTTCCGGGTAGACCTCCATCCCCCACCCATCGCCGTCGAACCAGCAGTGCACCGGGAACAGCGCGGCACCGGTGGCCAGGGCCAGCCGGGCGGGGCCGCCGGGCAGTCGGCTCGGCTCCCCGAAGAAGTCGACCTGGACACCGGTGCGGGTCATGTCGCGGTCGGCCATCAAACAGACCACACCGTTGTTCAGCAGCCGGTCCCGCAGCACCTCGAACGGCGGTCGCGGACCACCCGACAGCGGCACCACCTCGAAGCCGAGGCGCTCCCGGTAGGCCAGGAACCGGTTGTACAACGATTCGGGTTTGAGCCGCTCGGCGACCGTCGCGAACGATCCGTGGTGCTGCACCAGCCACACGCCGGCCATGTCCCAGTTGCCGCTGTGCGGCAGCGCCAGCACCGCGCCCCGACCATCCTCGAGCGCTGCCCACAGCATGTCGATGCCGGCCACGGTGAGTCGCCTGCCGATCTCGGCATGGTCCATCGACGGCAACCGGAACGCCTCGCGCCAGTAGCGGGCGTAGGACGCCAGCGACGCCCGCATCACCTCGTCGGGTACCTGGTCGGGCGCCACCCCGAGGACCCGGGCGAGATTCTTGCGCAGCTGCTCGGGTCCGCCGTTGCGCGCCGCATAACCGGCGCCCGCCCCGAACACGCTGCGCGCCAAGAATTCCGGGGCGGCTCGCACCAATCGCCAGCCCGCCGCGTATCCCCAGTCGCTGAGCTGAGACCGCACCAGGGACGGGACGGCGAACAGGCCACCGTGGCCGTCGCCGGCATCCGTCACGTGCTGCGTCATTGGTCGGTGGGCTCCGGTTTGTCGGCTCGCTCACCGCAGGCGCGGTCCATCGCGGTCGGCGACGTCCGCACGCTGTGCAGCCGCTGGCCCACCGTGACCACGCTGGCCACGGCGAGCACCCACATGGCGGCGGGCAGCATCCAGGGCAGGGGAAAGAACGGCAGGTCGGCCAGCAGGCAGCCGAGCAGCACGATCACCAGGCGTTCGGGACGCTCGATCAGGCCGCCGTCGCCCGACAGCGCGGTGGCCTCCGCGCGGGCCTTGATGTAGGAGATGACTTGCGAGGACACCAGGCAGATCATCGTCGCGACCACCAGTTCGGGGCTGTGCAGGCCGAACGCCGCCCACCACAGCAGCCCGCAGAACACCGCCCCGTCGCTGATCCGGTCGCAGGTGGCATCGAGCACCGCCCCGAACCGGGTGCCGCCGCCGCGCTGGCGGGCCATCGCCCCGTCGAGCATGTCGGCCAGCACGAAGAACCCGACCACCAGGGCGCCGGCGAACAGCTGCCCCATCGGGAACAGAGTCAGCGCACCCAGCACCGTGCCCGCCGTTCCCAGGATCGTGACGCTGTCGGGGGTCAGGCCCAGCCGTAACGCACCTCTGGCGACGGGCCGCGACAACTTCGCGTACGCGGCCCGCGTCATCAGGTAGAAGTCACTCACGGCTGCTTGTCCCATTCGGCGGCCAGCAAGGCGCGGGTGTCACGCAGCAGCTGCGGGATCACCTTGGAGTCGCCGATGACGGTGATGAAGTTGGCGTCGCCGCCCCAGCGCGGGACCACGTGCATGTGCAGGTGCTCGGACAGCGAGCCACCGGCCGACGTGCCGAGATTGAGGCCCACGTTGAAGCCGTGCGGCCGCGACACCGCCTTCATGACCCGGATCGCTTTCTGCGTGAACGCCATCAGCTCGCAGCTCTCGGCGTCGGTGAGGTTCTCCAGCTCCGCCACCCGGCGGTAGGGCACCACCATCAGGTGCCCCGGGTTGTAGGGGTACAGGTTGAGCACCGCGTACACCAGCTGTCCGCGCGCCACCACCAGCCCGTCCTCGTCGGACATGTTGGGGATGTCGGTGAACGGTTCAGAAGACGCTGCCGAGCCGGCCTTCACCGCGTCGGCGATGTAGGTCATCCGGTGTGGCGTCCACAACCGCTGCAGGTGGTCCGGCTCGCCGACTCCCCGGTCTACGATCCTGTCCTCCGGATCCACGTCACCCCTTGTCTGCGTGCGCGTCGATGGCGACGAGTTCGGCGGTCGGCGTGGCGTTCTCACGGCGCCGCACCCAGTCCACGATCGCGTCGACGGCCGTGTCGACGGGCACGCCGTTGATCTGCGTCCGGTCCCCGAACCGGAAACTGACCGCCTCCGCCTCCAGATCGCGGTCACCGGCCAGCAGCATGAACGGGACCCGCTGGTTGGTGTGGTTGACGATCTTCTTGGCCATCCGGTCGTCGCTGCTGTCGACCTCGGCTCGGATACCGAGTTTCCGCAGCCGGGTGACCAGTCCGTTGAGATAGGCGACGTGGTCGTCGGCGACCGGGATGGCAACCACCTGCACCGGGGCGAGCCAGGCCGGGAAGGCTCCGGCGTAGTGCTCGGTGAGGATGCCGAAGAACCGTTCGATGGAGCCGAACAGCGCGCGGTGGATGAGCACCGGCCGCTTCCGCGACCCGTCGGCCGCGGTGTATTCCAGTTCGAACCTGTCCGGCATGTTGAAGTCGAGCTGGATGGTCGACATCTGCCAGCTGCGGCCCAGTGCGTCGCGGACCTGCACCGAGATCTTCGGTCCGTAGAACGCGGCGCCGCCGGGGTCGGGCACCAGCTCCAGGCCCGACGCCACGGCAACCTCGCGCAGCGTCTCGGTGGCCTCTTCCCACACCTCGTCGGAGCCGACGAACTTCTCGGGATCCTTGGTGGACAGTTCGAGGTAGTAGTCGTCCAAGCCGTAGTCGGCCAGCAGTTCCAGCACGAACTGCAGCAGCGACGCCAGTTCCTCGCCCATCTGCTCACGGGTGCAGTAGATGTGGGCGTCGTCCTGCGTCATGCCCCGCACCCGGGTCAGACCGTGCACCACGCCCGACTTCTCGTAGCGGTACACGCTGCCGAACTCGAACAACCGCAGCGGCAGTTCCCGGTAGGAGCGGCCGCGCGAGCGGTAGATCAGGTGGTGCATCGGGCAGTTCATGGGCTTGAGGTAGTAGTCCTGGCCCGGTTTGCGCACCGCGCCGTCGGCGTCGTACTCGGCGTCGATGTGCATCGGGGGGAACATCCCCTCGGCGTACCACTCCAGATGCCCCGAGGTGATGTAGAGCTGCTCCTTGGTGATGTGCGGGGTGTTGACGAACTCGTAGCCCGCCTCGATGTGCTTGCGCCGCGAGTATTCCTCCAGCTCGCGGCGCACGATCCCGCCCTTGGGATGGAACACCGGCAGACCCGACCCCAGCTCGTCGGGAAAGCTGAACAGGTCCAGCTCGGCGCCCAGCCGGCGGTGATCGCGACGCTGCGCCTCCTCGATCAGCTCCAGGTGGTGGTCCAGCGCCTCCTGGGTCTCCCACGCGGTGCCGTAGATGCGTTGCAGGCTGGCGTTGTTCTGGTCACCGCGCCAGTACGCCGCCGAGCTGCGGGTCAGCTTGAACGCCGGGATGTAGCGGGTGGTGGGGATGTGCGGGCCACGGCACAGGTCGCCCCATTCACGCTCGCGGGTGCGCGGGTTGAGGTTGTCGTAGGCGGTCAGCTCGTCACCGCCGACCTCCATGACCTCCGGATCGTCGGCACCGGACTTGTCATCGATCAGCTCGAGCTTGTAGGGCTCGTCGGCCAGTTCGTGACGCGCCTGGTCCTTGGACTCGAACACCCGCCGCGAGAACAGCTGGCCTTGTTTGACGATCTGGCGCATGCGCTTCTCGAGCGCTTCGAGGTCTTCGGGAGTGAAGGGTTCGGC
Organism: Mycobacterium sp. G7A2; assembly: GCF_041902445.1. NCBI lineage: Bacteria > Bacillati > Actinomycetota > Actinomycetes > Mycobacteriales > Mycobacteriaceae > Mycobacterium > Mycobacterium sp. G7A2. Next base: position 3,590,340 of record NZ_CP169251.1, read on the forward strand.
GACCTCGAAGTCGTAATAGAACCCGTCGGTGATGGGCGGCCCGATGCCCAGCTTGGCGTCGGGGAACATCGCCTGCACCGCCTGGGCCAGCACGTGGGCCGCGGAATGGCGGATGACGCTGCGCCCGTCCTCGGTGTCGGCGGCCACCGGCGTCACCTCGACGTCCTCGTCGGGCGCCCAGGACAGGTCGCGCAGGCGTCCCTCGGCATCGCGAACGACCACGACGGCGTCGGGGGCGCCCCGTCCCGGCAGGCCGGCGTCACGCACCGCCTGCCCTGCGGTAGTCCCGGCGGCGACCCGGATCGGGACTGCCGGGGCCGGGCTGACGGGGGCGCTCATCGCGGGTTCTCCAAACTCTCGGGCGTGCCAACGGTGATGGTCGGGCGTCGACCGCGACCATGCTATCGGGGTCGGTCGCTACGTCCCGATACCAATAGGGCTATCCAGCCACCGGGGCTCGTAGCCGAACATCTCCCCGACGAAGTCGAGCGCACCCAGCAGCCACAACGTGCCCAGCACCACCGCGGCGGTGAACACCACGCCGAGCACCTGCACCCACAGCCCCTGCTGGGTGAACCACGCCATCGCCGCGTCGTAGCGCCGGCGCACGTAGGAGAGCAGCCGTCGCGCCCAGTCGAACTCGGTCGCCAGGATCGCGAGCCCGACGAACACGATCGCCCACCCGGGGCCGGGATACGGAATCGCGATGATGCCGACACACAGGACCACCAAACCGGTGACGGCGACCCCGAGCCGGTAACCGGCGTCCACAGCGGGCCGGTCACGCAGCCCGTCACGCCAGGCCGCCCACCGCCGCGTGAACCCCGCGCGCTCGCCGTCGTTCACGGTTGCCCCGGCTTCAACTTCACGAACAGCGCGTGGGCCTCGGCCAGCACTTGGTCGGCGTCGTCGAGAATGCGCCCGGAGACCCTGATCTTGCGGTCGACGATGTCGTCGATGCCGGCCTCGACGCGGACCTGCCTGCAGACCGGAACGATGCGGCGGTAGTCGACGTGCAGGAATGCGGTGCGCTGGGCCCGGCTGCCGCTGAGTTTGAACGCGGTGAAACCGAGCAGCGAGTCGAACAGATGGGACACGGCGCCGCCGTGCGCCGCGCCGTTGCGCCCCAGGTGGTAGCGCCGGAAGTGGGCCGTTCCGACGATCGTCCCCGCCTCGGTGACGTGCAGGTCGACCGGAACGGCCAGGATGTTGCCCCGGTTGGGCAGGTCCATGCGCCGGCCCGACGGGGAGTTCCACTCGTCGGCGGCATGCGGCTCCAACAAGCGGGAGGCCTGCTCGATGAGGTCGGCGGCCTCGGCGATGACGTCGTCGGGTGCGTCGGCGGCGCGGGCGTGGTCCTGCACCGTGCGGACCGCTTCGATGAACCGGCCGTAATCGGGTCCCCCGCGGGTGGACGGCTCGGGGGGATTGAAGCCTCCCCCGGGGTGCGCATCGGCGGGTTCGTTGGCGCTCACCTGGCCACCGTATTGGGTGGCCGGCCCGGTAGCCGTCCCGGCTTCGGTAACGGCCCGGCAGTCACACCCGTCAGCAGAGCGTCGCCACACGTCGAACGGGGCCGGGAGGTCACGTGACGACGGTACCGAAGCGGTGCCAAGCTGGCAGGTGTGAAGCTCGACGAGCTGGCCGGGAAGCCGCTGACCTACACCGAGGTGGGAGCCACCGCGACCACGATGCCCGCCGGATACCACCACCTGCGCAAATCGTCGGTGATCGGCCGCGGCCGGGACCGCTTCGAGCAGGCCGCGGCAGCGGGGATGCGGTGGGGCATGCTGCGCGGCGCCGGGCTGCGGGTCGACGCCGCCGGGCCGGTCGCCGAAGTCGGCTGTGAGGTGCTGGTCCACCTGGGACCGGTGAAGGCGCCGTGCCGGGTGGTCTACGTCGTCGACGAGCAGGATCGGCGGGGTTTCGCGTACGGGACGTTGCCCGGGCACGCCGAGACGGGCGAGGAACTGTTCCTGGTGTCCTACGACCCCGCGACCACCGAGGTGCGGGCGGAGGTGGCGGCGTTCTCCCGGCACGCGACGTGGTGGAGCAGGCTGGGCGCGCCGGTGACATCGCTGGTGCAGCGGCTGGTCACCGACCGCTACCTGCGCGCGCTGTGACGCCGGCGCGGACCGCCGTCATCGAGTCGACACGGCGCATCCGGCGGTGACGATGCGCGGTCAGCGGTAATCTCGACCTGATTATCGGGTTGGAGAGCACGGACGGTGACGGTGAACGATCAAGCCGGCTTAGAGGCGGCGCACCTTCGGGTGGCCGAGCTGGTGCAAGGTCTGCACAACAGGCCCGATACCGATTCGGACACTGTGGTGGCGGAGTTGGCCGAACACGCCGCCGCCGAGATCCCGGGTGCGCAATACGCGGGGATCACGCTGACCCGCAACGCCAAGCACATCGACACTCCGGCGGCCACCCACTACTGGCCGGTGCTGCTGGACAAGATCCAGCAACGCCATCTCGAGGGCCCGTGCCTGACCGCGGCCTGGGACGAGAAGACCGTCCACGTTCCCGACATGGAGACCGAGGAGCGATTTCCCGACTATCGGCGCGACGCTCTGGCCGAGACGCCGATCCGCTCGATCATGGCTTTTCAGCTGTTCATCGCCGGTGAGTCCCTCGGCGCGCTGAACATCTATGCCGAACAGCCTCACGCGTTCTCCGCGGAGGCCCGCACGCTCGGGCTGATCTTCGCCGCGCATTCGTCGGTGGCGTGGAACTCGGCGCGCCGTGACGAGCAGTTCCAGCGGGCACTGTCGAGCCGCGACGTCATCGGCCAGGCCAAGGGCATGATCATGGAGCGCTACCGGGTCGACGCGGTGCAGGCCTTCGAGGTCCTGCGCAAGCTCTCCCAGGATTCCAACGTGCCGTTGCTCCAGATCGCTGCTGAACTGGTGGAGAACGGGGCGAACGGGGCCTGACCGCCGCCTCCGGTGCCGCCCGGGGCAGTGACCGGTCGGTCGCTCAGGGCAACGGGGCTCGCCAGGTCAGGCAGGTACCGCCGTCTGCGGAGGCCACCACGGCGAAGGAACCGCCCAGTTCTTCGGCACGCCGGCGCAAGTTGGTCAGACCACTGCCGGTGATGTCGGCGTCGATCCCGCGCCCGTTGTCGACCACCTCGATCACCAGATCGTCCTCGACCGTCACCGTCACCGTCAGCGCGGTGGCCCCGGCGTGGCGGACGACGTTGCTGACCGCTTCGCGCACCACGGCCTCGGCGTGGTCGGCCAGCGACGCGTCGATGACCGACAGGGGTCCGACGTACTGCGTCGACGTTCGCACCCCCGAGCCGGGGAACGCCGACACCGCCTCGTCGAGACGCTGCCGGAGCCGGGTGATGCCCGACGAACCACCGTGCAGGTCGAAGATCGTGGTCCGGATGTCCTGGATGACGTCCTGGAGATCGTCGATGGAGGTGGACAGCCGCTGCTGCAATTCGGCGGAACGCGCCCGCGCGATGGTCCCCTGCAGCGACAACCCGACGGCGAACAGGCGCTGGATCACGTGGTCGTGCAGGTCTCGGGCGATGCGGTCCCGGTCGGTCAGGATACTCAGCTCACGCATCCGATGCTGCGTGGTGGCCAGTTGCCACGCCAACGCCGCCTGATCGGCGAACGCCGACATCATGTCCAGCTCGTCCACCCGAAATGGTTGCCCACCAACGGCTCTGACAGCCACGAGGACTCCGGCCACCGAGTCGGTGGTGCGTAACGGAAGCACCAGCGCCGGTCCGCCCTGCGGCCCCGTGCCGACATCGACACCGGTGAACCTGTCGGGCGCGCGGTTGGCGAACGCAGTGCCGATCACCGTTCCGGCCACCGGAATCGGGGCCGAGGCGACGTCGGCGTCCTCACCGGCCACGGCGATGACGGCCAGTTCGGTGACCTCGTCGGCCGGCTGGTCGGGATCCATGGGGATCGCCACGAAGGTCGTCGTCGCACCGCTGAGCTGCTGGGTCTCTTCGGCGATCGACCGGAAGACCGTCGCGGGGTCGGCACCCGAGAGCAGTTGGGTGCCGATGTCACGTGTGGCGGCAATCCAGGACTGTCGGGCTCTGGCCTGCTCGTACAGACGGGCGTTGTCGATGGCGATTCCGGCCGCCGCGGCCAGCGCCTGCACCAGGACCTCGTCGTCCTCGCTGAACGGCGTTCCGCCGCGCTTGTCGGTCAGGTAGAGGTTGCCGAACACCTCGTCGCGGATGCGCACGGGCACACCGAGGAACGTGCGCATGGGTGGATGGTGCGGCGGAAACCCCACCGACGACGCGTGACTGGAGATGTTGTCCAGGCGAATGGGTTTGGGGTTGACCAGCAGCGCGCCGAGTACACCGCGACCCTCGGGGAGGTGGCCGATCTGGTCTCGGGTCGCCTCGTCGATCCCCTCGTAGATGAACTCCACCAGCTCGTCGTCGTAGCCGCGCACGCCCAGCGCCCCGTACTGCGCGTCGACGAGCTCGATCGCGGTGTGCACGATGGTGCGCAGCGTGTCGTCGAGTTCGAGACCGGAGGTGACGACCAGCATGGCCTCGACGAGCCCGTCCAGGCGGTCCCGGCCCTCGACGATCTGCTCGACCCGGTCCTGCACCTCGCTGAGCAGTTCGCGCAGCCGCAGCTGGGACAACGTGTCCCGCACCGGTCGCGCTGTCCCCTCGGAGTCCGACTCGGATGTCTGCCCCACGGCCTCTGGTCTACCACCGCTGAGCAGCTCTCGTCACCTGTTGAGGACCATTGGCCCTGTGCTGCAGCACCCGCCGCAGGGCACCGTGAGAGGGGATCGAAGGGAGCCACGATGACCGCGACGCAGGTCCGCACCGAGCTGATCACCGAGGCTCTGCGACTGGCCTGCCGGGCACCGTCTCTGCACAACACCCAGCCCTGGCGCTGGGTGCTCACCGACGACTCGGTCGAGTTGTTCGCCGACCCCGAACGTTTCGTCCGCGGAGCGGACGCCTCCGGACGCGAGGCGCTGATCAGTTGCGGCGCTGTCCTGCACCACTTCCGCACGGCGATGGCCGCGGCCGGGTGGGACACCGCCGTGACCCGGTTCCCCACCGCCGACGATCCGCTGCATCTGGCCACCGTGCAGTTCACCGCGGCCCGGTCGGTCACCGAGGAGCAGAACAGCCACGCCGATGCGATCCTGCTCCGCCACACCGACCGCCTGCCCTTCGTGGCCCCACCGGACCCCGAGGCGCTCATGCACACGCTCAGCGCGGTCGCCGAGAACCACGCCGTGCGACTCGACGTCCTGTCCGAAGACGTGCACGAGTTCGTCGCCGAGGCGTCCCACCTGACCGAGGCGCTGCGGCGCTACGACGCCGAGTATCACACCGAACTCACCTGGTGGACAGCCGATTTCGTGTCAGATGACGGAATTCCGAGAACCTCGCTGGTCACGGCGACCGAGAGCGACCGGGTGCAGATCGGCCGCAACTTCCCCGTCGTCGCGCGCGCCGAGCGACGCGCGGAGATCCTCGACGACCGGGCGGCGGTGTTGGTGCTGTCCACCCTCGACGAGAGCCGGGACAGCATCCTGCGCTGCGGCGAGGCCCTGTCGGCGCTGCTGCTCAACGCCACCGAGGCAGGGCTGTCGAGCTGCACGCTGACCCACATCACCGAGATGGCCCAGGGACGTGAGGTGGTGGCCGCGCTGGTGGGCACCGGGGCGCTCCCGCACGTCATCGTCCGCCTCGGACAAGCGCCCGCCCTGGCGGACACCCCGCCGCCCACCCCCCGGAGGCCGATCGAACACGTGCTGCGCATCGAGAGGAGCCGGCCATGCTAGACAGCGCCGTCACCACCAGTGTCGTGGTCGCCATCGACGGTTCGGCGTCGGCCGTCGACGCCGCGCTGTGGGCGGTGGACGAGGCCCTCGATCGCGACGTGCCGTTGCGCTTCGTCTACGTCATCGAGCCCGCCCGCCCGGATGTCGCCGACTCCCAGGACATCGCGCACCGGCTGGCCACCGCCGAGGTGGCGGTGCGCTATGCGGTGACCGCCGTGGAGTCGACCGAGACCCCGGTGAAGTTGGAAGTCGAGATCCTGCAGGGAACCGTGGTCCCGACGCTGCTGGAAGCGTCCCGGTCAGCGGCGCTGCTCTGCGTCGGGGCCCGCGGCCTGCGCCACGCCACCGAAGGGCGCATCGGATCGACCGCCGCCACGCTGGCGGCTTCGGCGCACTGCCCCGTCGCCGTCGTCCGCGCGCACCGGCCGCATCGACCCGGCGAACGCGCGGTGGTCATCGAGATCGACGACAACGCCGCCGGTAGCTCGGTGTTGCAGCGCGGTCTGGCGGCGGCGCGGCGTCGTCATGCGCCGGTGCGGGTGCTGACCCCGACCCGGATGCACGGGGACATCCAGGATCCGTGGGAGCGCCGCCTTGCCGAATGGCGGCGCAGCTACCCCGATCTGGACATCACCACCGTGAACATGCGGGGAGACATCCTGGACTACCTGGCCGGGCATGCCGGCTCGATCCAGCTCGTGGTGACCAGCCGGCAGCGGCCCGGGGGCGTCACCCCGCTCGTCAACGCGCCGGGCAATACCGCGCTGCGGGACACCGACTGTTCGATACTGGTGTGCGAACCGCACAACGCACTGTGACACCGGTGCCGACCTCCAGAGGATAGAGACGTCTCGACATGGTGAAGGTTTTCCTGGTAGACGACCACGAAGTAGTACGGCGGGGGCTGGTCGACCTGCTCAGCAGTGATCCCGAACTCGAGGTCGTCGGCGAGGCGGGGTCGGTGTCCGAGGCGTTGGCCCGCATCCCGGCGCTGCAGCCCGATGTGGCCGTCCTCGACGTCCGCCTGCCCGACGGCAACGGCATCGAGCTGTGCCGCGACCTGTTGTCGCGGCTACCCGACCTGCGATGCCTGATGCTGACGTCGTTCACCTCCGACGAGGCGATGCTCGACGCGATTCTGGCCGGCGCCAGCGGTTATGTGGTCAAGGACATCAAAGGCATGGAGCTGGCCCAGGCCATCAAAGAGGTCGGCGCCGGCCGGTCGCTGCTCGACAACCGCGCCGCGGCAGCGCTGATGGCGAAACTGCGCGGCGAAGGCGAGGAGCGCGACCCGCTGTCGGGTCTGACCGATCAGGAGCGCGTCCTGCTCGATCTGCTCGGCGAAGGGCTGACGAACAAACAGATCGCCGCGCGGATGTTCCTGGCGGAGAAGACCGTCAAGAACTACGTGTCGCGCCTGTTGGCCAAGCTCGGCATGGAACGCCGGACGCAGGCGGCGGTGTTCGTGTCCAAACTCGAACGGCATCATCGCCCCGAGATGGAGTGAACACCACCGCCTGCTCCCCCTCGCCCGGTCAGGCGGTCGTCGTGTCGTCGAGGTCGGAGGTGTCGCCGAACCCGGAAGTGTCGTCGAGGTCGGAGACGTAGTCCGACAGCGCGCGGCGTGGCGTGGAAGGCAACGGGTCGGCGTTCACCGGCGCCCAGCCGATGCGCAGCAGCATCTGCGGATGGCCCTCGGCGCCGAAGACGTCGGCGCGCACCGCTGCCCGGGTCTCCGCGACCTCCAGCGGCTCGGTGATCGGGCAGCTGGCCAGCCCCTGCGCCGTCGCGGTGAGCAACACCAGGCTGGTGGCCTCGCCCGCCCGCAGGCGAGACAGCGGATCGTCCTCGGCGGTTCCCAGCGCCAGCACCGCGGCGTTGTCGTCGACGCCGTGGGTGTTCGCGTTGTGCGCCAGTACACCGCCGGCGAAGTCGCGCGCGGGGACGCGTGCGACCCCGTCCGGTCCAGGCACGCTGCGGGCCGGAACCCCGGCTGTCGATGCGTAGCGTCCGCTCCAGACCGCCAGCTCGGCGAGGTACTCCCGGTCCGAGCGGTGCCGGAACGCGGCCTCGGTGACCAGCGCGCGCAGCGTGGCCAGATCCTCCACGCGGCGCAGGATCACTCCGGCGCGCGCCGCCCGCGCGCCCATCAGCGCGATGTCGCCGCGCGGAACCGGCCACGAGCTGTAATGGCGGCGGTCGGTACGCCGGCGCGGAATGGCGGCGGCCAGCGTGATGTCCAGATCCGCCGCGGGATAGGGGTAGGGCTCGATGACAGCCAGATGGTTCGGGTCGGCGGGGTCTGGCAGCCGGTGCACACGGGTCTGCCAGTCGAGGGCGGCCAACGCCACCACGCAGTGATTCAGTGCCGCACCGCAACTGAGCATCAGGTCGCGGGCGTCGGGGTCGGTGTGCGGCAGCAGCAGATCGGGGTTGGCATACAGGTGGAGGCGCTCGCCCTCCACCCGCCACTGCCAGGGCTGCGAATTGTGCACCGAGGGCGCCCGGCCGGCGAGGGCCAGCGCGGACCGCAGAGTCGCGGGGTCGGGAAAGGAGCCACTCATCGCCTCATCACCTGTCCGGAGTAGTTGCTCCATCCAGAGTGCGTGGCGGCGAAGCGTTTGCAGAGGGCACAAAGACCTCTGCTCGACCCTTCAGAGGGCCTTCGAAAGGCCTTCCAGGGGCCCTTCGGGGCCCTCCGGGGGCCCGGCTCAGTCCGTCGGGGTACCGCTGTGCAACCACACCGCGCAGTCGGGCGGCAACACCCGATCGATCCCCGGCGCCGAGGCCAGCGCCACGGTGGCGACCTCGGGTAGCGCGACATCGGCGTCGCCGGTGTTCACCCAGCACTGCGCGCCGCCGCGTTCGAACGCCGCGACGTCCGGTGCGACGGTCAGCCACTTGACATCACCGGCGTCGCGCCACATCGTCCGGCGCAGCGCCAGGGCGGCGCGATACAGGTTCAGCGTCGAGTCGGGGTCACGTTCCTGCGCCTCGACACTGTGCACACCCCAGTGCGCCGGTTGGGGCAACCAGGTCGCCGCGCCCGACTCGGCGGCGAACCCGTAGGGCGGGGCGGTGTCGGTCCACGGCAGCGGTATCCGGCAGCCGTCCCGGCCGACGTCGGTGAAGCCCGACTGCGCCCAGGTGGGGTCCTGGCGCACGTCATCGGGAAGGTCCTCGATCTCCTCGAGGGCCAGTTCCTCACCCTGGTACACGTAAGCAGTGCCCGGCAGCGCCAGCTGCACCAGCGCCGCGGCGCGGGCCCGTTTCCGGCCCAGGGCATGGTCGGGGTCCTCGTCGGCCCACCGGTTGCGCTCCCAATCCGTGCCGAGGAGATGCTCGGGCTGCGACCGGGCGAAGCGGGTCACCGTCCGGGTCACATCGTGGTTGGACAGCACCCAGGTCGGCGGGGCGCCGACCGTCGCGGCGGCACCGATCGCGTCGTCGATCACCGCGCGCATCACCTCGGCTCGCCACGGGGTCCGCAGGAAGTCGAACTGGAACGCGGTGTGCAGCTCATCGGGGCGCAGGTAGCGGGCCAGCCGCTCGTTGCTTCCCACCCACGCTTCGGCGATGAAGATGCGCTCGGGCGCATACCGGTCGGCGACGGCGCGCCAGCCGCGGTAGATCTCGTGCACGCCGTCCTGGTCCCACGCCGGGTGCCCCTCGTTGCTCTCGACCAGCGAACCGGGCGCCGCGGAGACCGTGTCGGGCAGGCCGGCCTCCTTCACCAGTCCGTGTGCCACGTCGATACGGAACCCGTCCACGCCACGGTCGAACCAGAACGCCAGGATGTCCTCGAACTCGGCGCGGACCTCGGGGTGGTCCCAGTTCAGGTCCGGCTGTCCGGGAGCGAACAGATGCAGGTACCAGTCCCCGTCAGGTAGCCGGGTCCAGGCCGGTCCGCCGAAGATGCTCTGCCAGTTGTTCGGCGGCAGTTCGCCGCCCGCCCCGCGACCCGGCCGCACGTGATAGCGGGCGCGGGCCTGCGGCTGCCCGGCGAGCGCCGCGCGAAACCACGCGTGCTGGTCGGAGGTGTGGTTGGGCACGATGTCCAGAAGCACCTTGATACCGAGGGCGTGGGCCTCGGCAATGGCCGCCTGGGCGTCGTCGAGTGTGCCGTAGCTCGGCTCGATGTCGCGGTAGTCGGCGACGTCGTAGCCGGCATCGGCCATCGGCGACGGGTACCACGGGTTGATCCAGATCGCGTCGACACCCAGTTCGGCGAGGTAGGGCAGGCGCCGACGCAGCCCCTGGACGTCGCCGATACCGTCTCCGCTCCCGTCGGCGAAGCTGCGGATGTAGACCTGGTAGACGACGGCGGTCTGCCACCATGACGGGCTCGGGACGGGCACGGCGCTCCTCGGCGTTGCGTAAACGTTTTCGGCACCAGACTCGGCTATCTGCTACCTCATGTCAAACGTCGTGCCGTAGACGTAAGTACTTTCGTTCCGCTAACCTCGACGCCTGATGAGCAGACGGGCCCGATGAGCGCTCGCGCGAAGAGCAGACGGTGACGATGAGCGCTCGCGCGAAGAGCAGACGGTGACGATGAGCGCTCGCGCGAAGAGCAGACGGTGACGATGAGCGCTCGCGCGAAGAGCAGACGGTGACGATGATTCCCAGGCAAACGGTCAACATGACCGACGTGGCGCAGCGCTGCGGGGTCTCCATCGCGTCCGTGTCGCGTGCGCTCCGCGGCGAGCCCGGCGTCTCCCCCGCAACCAGAGACAGGATCATGTCGGCGGCGCGCGAATTGGCCTACGTGGTCTCGCCCGAGGCGTCCCGCCTGTCAGGGGGCTCCACCGGCCGCGTCGGCGTGGTGGTGCCGCGCATCGATGCCTGGTTCTACGCCACGGTGCTCGCCGGGGTGGCCGGTGAATTCGATGCCGTCGGTGTCGATCTGGTCCTGTGCACGCTGCCCGACTCGTCCGCCCGGCACCGATTCTTCGAAGCACTTCCGTTGCGGCGCAAGGTGGACGCCGTGATCATCGTGTCCGTCCCGCTGTCCGCACGGGAACGCACCCGCCTGGACCAACTCGGCGTGCCGACCGTCCAGGTCGGGGGACACCACCCGGCCGGGGGCCGGCCCTGGATCGGCATCGACGACGAACTCGCCGCGTCGCAGGCGGTGGGGCACCTGCTGCGAATCGGCCACCGCGACATCGCCATGATCCAGGCTGTCGACCAGGAGGGCACCGCCTGGGCCGCGGATGGGGCCCGTATCCGCGGATTTCATGATCAGATGACGGCCGCCGGCGTGGCGGAGCCCACGGTGGTGCGGGTGCCGTGGGGTATCGACGGCGGCGCCCACGGAATGGAGACGCTGCTGAGCCGTCCCCGGTTACCGTCGGCGGTGTTCTGCCACTCCGACGAGATCGCCCTGGGCGCGTTGCGCACTCTCCGGAAGTCCGGAGTCGCTGTACCGCAGCAGATCTCGGTCATCGGCGTCGATGACCACCCGTCCGCCGAATTGAGCGAGCTGACCACGGTCGCGCAGCCGGTGCGCGAGCAGGGGCGCCTCGCCGCCGTGAGCGTGCTCGGCGCCCTCGGGGACGACGGTGCCTCGATGCCGGTGCGGACCACGTTGCCGACTCGGCTGGTGATCCGGAACTCGACCGCCCCGCCGCACTGACACCGCTGCCCCACCTCGCCTGTGAGGTATGACACACTCTTCGACGTACCGAATGTGCAGTTCGCGGCCTCATCCGCGGTTGGCTGCGCATCTGGCATCGACGACGAGGACGTGATGAGACGAATTCGATTCGCCGGGGGGCGGTGCCGCCGCGCGATGGCGCTGGCCAGTGCGCCCCTGCTGGCGGCAACGTTGTTGTCCGGCTGCGGTAGTCAGGGGGGCCCGCCGACGCTGACGTGGTACGTCTTCCCCGACAACGGCGGCGCCGACGCGCGGGCCCAGCAGTGCGCGGACGCCTCGGGTGGCGCCTACCGGGTGCGCACCGAAGTACTTCCCTCCAGCGCAACCGGACAGCGCGAGCAGATGGTGCGCCGGCTGGCGGCCCGAGACAGCTCGATCGACATCGTCAGCGTCGATGTCGTATTCACCGCGGAGTTCGCCAACGCCGGCTTCATCCGGCCGTTCACCGAGGAAGAAGCACAGCGGCTCACCGCCGGCATGCTGCCCGCCCCGGTCGAGACCGGGACCTGGAAGGACACCCTCTACGCAGCGCCGTTCAAGTCCAACGCGCAGCTGCTGTGGTACCGCAAGTCGGTGGCTGAGGCTGCCGGTGTCGATCCCACCGACCCGACATTCACGTGGGATGAGATGCTCAAAGCCGCTGTGAGCCAGAACAAGACGATCGCCGAGCAGGGCGCTCGCTATGAGGGCTACATGGTGTGGATCAACGCACTGGTGTTGTCGGGCGGTGGTGAGATCCTGCAGAACGCCGACGCCGGACGCGACGCGACCCCGGCACTCAACAGCCCCGCGGGCCTCAAGGCCGCCGAGATCGTCGGGTCGCTGGCGCGGTCGGCCGCCGCTCCGGCCGACCTGTCCAACGCCCAGGAAGAGCAGGCCCGCGCGACCTTCCAGTCCGGCAACGGCGGCTTCATGCTGAACTGGCCGTACGTGCTGGCGGCGGCGCGCGGGGCCGCCGAGGACGGTTCGCTGGACCAGGCGGTCGTCGACGACATCGGATGGGCACGTTACCCACGGGTGCTTCCCGACCGGCCCAGCCAGCCGCCGCTGGGTGGCGCCAACCTCGCCGTCGGGGCCTATTCGGCGTACCCGGACGAAGCGGTGGCCGCCATCGAGTGCATCAACGCCGAGCCCAAGGCCACCCAGTACATGATCGACGAGGGCGAGCCGTCGCCGTATGCGGCGTCCTACGACAATCCGGACGTCCGAGCCGAATACGACAACGCCGACCTGATCCGCGAGTCGATCGCCGAGGCGGGTCCGCGGCCGCTGACACCGTTCTACACCGACGTCTCCGGCGCCATCACCCAGAGTTGGCATCCTCCGGACTCGGTGACCGCCGAAACACCGGAAAGGACAGACCAGTTCATGGCTGACGTACTGGCCGGAAGGCGACTGCTGTGACCGCGACAGCGGCGCCCGACCGAGACGCCCCGCTGCAGAAAGAGCCTGGGAAGCCGGCGCGCAGCGAACGGGCCCGCGGGGAACGACGGCTCGGGATCTTCCTGACGTTGCCCTCCTACGCAGTCATGTTGCTGGTGACGGCCTACCCACTGATCTATGCGCTGGTGTTGTCGCTGTACAACTTCCGGCTCACCGACCCGGGCGGACGGACCTTCGTCGGGTTGAGTAACTACCTGGTGATCCTCACCGACCCGGTGTGGTGGAACGACTTCGTCACCACGCTGACGATCACCGTCGTCACCGTGGCCATCGAGCTGGTGCTGGGCTTCTGGTTCGCGTTCGTGATGCTGCGCATCATTCGTGGCCGAGGGCCACTGCGAACCGCGATCCTGATCCCCTACGGCATCGTCACCGTGGTCTCGGCCTTCATCTGGCGCTACGCCTTCGCCATCGACTCCGGATTCGTGAACACGTGGTTCGACATCACCGGCTTCGACTGGTTCGGTGACCGGTGGACGGCGATCTTCGTCATCTGCCTGTCCGAGATCTGGAAGACCACCCCGTTCATCTCACTGCTCCTGCTGGCAGGGCTGGTCCAGGTGCCCGAGGACATGCAGGAGGCCGCCAAGGTCGACGGAGCCACCGCCTGGCAGCGGTTGTGGAAGGTGACCCTGCCGAACATGAAGGCCGCGATCATGGTCGCACTGTTGTTCCGCACCCTCGACGCGTGGCGGATCTTCGACAACCCGTTCGTGATGACCGGCGGCGCCAACAACACCGAGACCATCTCGTTCCTCGCGTACCGGCAGAACGTCACGCTGGTCAACCTCGGCATGGGTTCGGCGGTCTCGGTGCTGCTGTTCCTGACCGTGGTGGTGATCGCCTGGATCTTCGTCAAGGTCTTCAAGACCGACCTCTCACAAGTCAGGGGCGACCAGTGAACAGCGCCAAGAACAGCAAGTGGTGGACGATCGCGGGCATTGTGATCGTCATCTACAGCGTCTTCCCGGTGTTGTGGATGATCAGCCTCTCGTTCAAGCCGCCGTCGGACATCGTGTCCCGGGATCCACAGTTCCTGCCGAGCACATTCACATTGGACAACTTCGCCCAGATCTTCAGCCAGCCGCTGTTCACCCGGGCGTTGATCAACTCGATCGGCATCGCGGTCATTGCCACCGTCATATCGGTGATCATCGCGATGTTCGCCGCCTACGCGATCGCCCGGCTCGAGTTTCCCGGCAAGAAGGTGCTCCTGTCGCTGGCCCTGGCGATCGCGATGTTCCCGCAGGCCGCACTGGTCGGTCCGCTGTTCGACATGTGGCGCGGGCTGGGGATCTATGACACCTGGCTGGGCTTGATCATCCCGTACCTGACCTTCGCGTTGCCGCTGTCGATCTGGACGATGTCGGCGTTCTTCCGCCAGATCCCCTGGGAGATGGAGCACGCCGCGCAGGTCGACGGCGCCACGCAGTGGCAGGCATTCCGCAAGGTGATCGTGCCGTTGGCGGCGCCGGGCGTGTTCACCACGGCCATTCTGACGTTCTTCTTCTGCTGGAACGACTTCCTGTTCGCGATCTCGCTGACTTCGACCGACAGCGCAAGAACGGTGCCGGCGGCGCTGGCGTTCTTCCAGGGTGCCTCGTATTTCGAGTCGCCGGTGCCCTACATCATGGCCGCGTCGGTGATCGTGACGATCCCCGTCGTCATCCTCGTCCTCATCTTCCAGCGGCGCATCGTCGCCGGCCTGACGTCCGGAGCAGTGAAGGGATAACCCATGGCAGCAATCACGATGCGCAACATCGTCAAGAAGTACGGGGACGGCTATCCGGCGGTCAACGATGTCAGCCTCGACATCGCCGACGGGGAGTTCATGATCCTGGTCGGGCCGTCGGGGTGTGGGAAGTCGACCCTGCTGCGGATGATCGTCGGACTCGAGGACATCACCTCCGGTGACATGTTGATCGGCGACAAGCGGGTCAACGACAAGGCCCCGCGGGACCGCAATCTGTCCATGGTGTTCCAGAACTATGCGCTCTACCCGCACCTGTCGGTGTTCGAGAACATCGCTTTCCCACTTCGGTTGTCCGGCAAGCTCTCCGATGATGAGATCCGCAAGCGCGTCACCGAGGCCGCCGACACGCTCGAACTCGGCGAGCATCTCGACCGCAAGCCCGCCAACCTCTCCGGGGGACAGCGACAGCGGGTCGCCATGGGCCGCGCCATCGTCCGTCAGGCCGACGCGTTCCTGTTCGACGAGCCGCTGAGCAACCTCGACGCCAAGTTGCGCGGTCAGATGCGCACCGAGATCCTGCGCCTGCAGCGCCGGCTGGGTGTGACCACCGTCTACGTCACCCACGACCAGACCGAGGCGATGACGCTCGGTGACCGGGTCGCGGTGCTGAAGAAGGGCCTGCTGCAGCAGGTCGCCAGTCCGCGGGAACTCTACGATCAGCCGGTGAACCTGTTCGTCGCCGGTTTCATCGGCTCACCGCCGATGAACTTCGTGCCGGCGCGGGTGCGCGGCAACGAGATCGAGTTGCCTTTCGCGACCGTTCCGTTGCGCGACGAGTGGCGCGACCGCGTCGAGGAGGACAAGGTCTATATCGCCGGTATCCGTCCGGGCGCCTTCGAGGACGCGGAGTTCGTCGATGACGACAAGCGTTCGCGCGGTGTCACGTTCGACGTCACCATCGATGTCACCGAGTGGCTGGGCAATGAGCAGTACGCCTTCGTCCCGTTCGAAGCCGACACCGAGATCTCCGGCCAGCTTGCCGAGTTGGCCAGCGAGCTCGACAGCGAGCAACTGCGCAGCCAGATCTGCGTGGAGCTCGATCCGATGAGCCGGGTCAGCTCCGGAGACACGGCGACGCTGTGGCTGGACGCGTCGCGGCTGCACCTGTTCGACCCCCAGTCCGGCGACAATCTGACGCGCAGTACCGAAAACCGCGGACGCCACGCGGCAGCGACCGGCTGACCCGAGGTCTGTCACGGCGGGATCGTCAGATGGCCGCTCCGGAGTTGCGGCTTCGGGCCACCTGCCCGGGGCTGTTGGTGCTGCCCTGGGACCGGCCGCTGCGCGACTGGGCGGCGCCGCAGGTCGCGCTGCGCGAGATGGCGGTGGGTCCGAGCCGGCACCTGGTGAGGTTCGTCGAGGCCGACGGACAGTTGTGGGCGCTCAAGGAATTGCCTCCGCGCATCGCGGCCCGTGAGTACGGCGTGTTGGGTCGCCTCGAAGAGATGGGACTCAACGCCGTCCGTCCTGCCGGGGTGGTGATCCAGCCGGATCTCGACACCGCGATCCTGGTGACGCGCTATCTGGTCGGGTCCTGGCAGTACCGACGGATGTTCATGAGGCTGCCGCCGGACGCACCCAAGCACCGCACCCGCCTGTTCGACGCGATGGCCACGCTGTTGGTCGACCTGCACCGCCACGGGGTGTTCTGGGGGGACTGCTCCCTGGCCAACACGCTGTTCTCCCGCGACGGCCAGGTGTTGCAGGCATTCCTGGTCGACGCCGAGACCAGTGAGATCCACCCGTCGCTGTCCGACGGGCAGCGCACCCACGACATCGACATCACCGTCGAGAACGTCGCCGCGGGCCTGCTGGACGTCGCGGCCCGGCTCGGCAGACCCGACCTGCAGGCGGGCTTCATCCAGGAAGCGCTGGGCATCAGAACGCGCTACGAGGACCTGTGGGAGTTGCTGCACGCCACACCGACGTTCGGCTTCGCCGACCGCTACCGGGTCGAGGGCACCATCCGCAAGCTCAACGAACTGGGGTTCGCGGTGGACGAGGTGTCGCTGCAGCCCGTCCGCGCCGGCACCGACGAACTCCAGTTACATGTGGCGGTGGGCGACCGCCGCTACTACGCCACCGCCCTGCAACGGTTGACCGGATTGGACGTGGGCGAAGGTCAGGCCCGGATCCTGCTCGGAGATCTGCAGGCCTACCGCGGCCAGCTGAGCCGGGAGGCCGGTTACGACGTCGACGAGCGCACGGCGGGCCAGCTGTGGGTGATGGAAGTCGCGACACCGATGATGCACCGCGCCCACGCCGCGGTCGGCAACACCGGCAGTGCGGTGCAGGCCTACTGCGATCTCCTGGAAGTGCGTTGGCTTTTGTCGGAGCGGGCCGGGCACGACGTCGGCACCGAGCGGGCACTGCACGCACTGTCACGCAACGTGGTGCCCTCGGAGTCGGCCGCGCAGCTGCAGGTCGTCGAGACGCCGACCGAGCCGTTCTCGGTGCTCGACGACCCCGAGGACGAGGAACAGCCCGACGCGGAGCGGTTCTGATCCGCACATGCGGATAGAATGCGCTCTATTGCCCGTTTTTGCGGACCATAGGAGTGGCTGTGATGGTGCCGGCGATCCGGATCAAAGACGCGGCGGCGCTGCTGGGCGTCAGCGACGACACCATCCGCCGCTGGGTCGACAGCGGCTCACTGCCGTCGTCCACCGACGAGTCGGGACGCAAGGTCATCGCCGGGGACGTGCTCGCCGAGTTCGCCCGTGACCACGCTTCGCCTCCACCGGACCCGCTGGGCGTCGGCAGCTCGGCGCGCAACCGGTTCACCGGCCTGGTCACGAAGGTCACCTCCGATCGGGTGATGAGCGAGGTACAGATGCAGTGCGGGCCGTTCACCGTCGTGTCGTTGATGAGCACCGAATCGGTTCGACAGCTGGGCCTGCAGCCGGGCTCCGTGGCCGTAGCCGCCGTCAAGGCCACCACCGTCGTCGTCGAAACACCCGCCTCGTGATGACGACGCCGGCGCGGGTCGCCGCGGGACTGGCCACCGCGGTGCTCGTCGCCGCATGCGCACCGTCCCCGCAGCGGTCCGGCCCGGCGGAGGACACCGCTGTCACCGGCGGGATCACGGTGTACGCGGCAGCCTCGCTGCAGCCGACCTTCACCGACCTCGGCGAACGATTCGAACACGATCACCCCGGCACCACCGTGACCTTCAATTTCGCCGGTTCGTCCAGCCTGGTCACCCAACTCACCCAGGGCGCGCCGGCCGACGTGTTCGCCTCCGCGAACCCGGAGAACATGACCAAGGCTGTCGACAGTGGCATCGTGTCCGGTGCGCCGGTCTTCTTCGCCGCGAACACGCTGACCATCGTCACCGCACCCGGCAACCCGAAAGGCATTCAACAGTTTTCCGACCTGGCCGACCCTGATCTTCAGGTCGTGGTGTGCGCTCCCCAGGTGCCGTGCGGCGCGGCGACCGAGACGATCGAACGATCTGCCGCGGTGACGCTGAAACCGGTCAGTGAGGAATCGAGCGTCACCGACGTCCTCGGGAAAGTCGTCTCCGGGCAGGCCGACGCCGGTCTGGTCTACGTCACCGACGCCGCCGACGCCGGAGACGACGTCACCGAGGTCCCGTTCCCGCAGGCCGCCGACGCCGTCAACGTCTATCCGATCGCCGTGTTACGGAATTCGGCCAATCCTGCCGGCGCACAGGCATTCGTCGATCTGGTGACCGGTGCGCAGGGACGCGAGGTTCTCGCATCGGCCGGCTTCGCAGCACCATGAGTCGGCCGCGGCGACGCCACCGTCCGGTTCAAGTCGGACTCCCCCGCTGGGTGTACGTGCCCGCGACGCTCGGCGCGCTGTTCGTGATCATCCCGCTGCTGGCCATCCTCGCCAGCATCGACTGGCCGAACTTCGTGCCTCTGATCACCTCCGAATCATCCCGGGCTGCATTGCTTCTCAGTCTCAGGACCGCGACGGCGAGCACCGCCGTGTGCATCGTGTTGGGTGTGCCGATGGCGTTGGCGCTGTCGCGGGGCGGTTTCCCCGGCCGTCCGGTGCTGCGGGCCCTGGTGCTCTTACCGCTGGTTCTGCCTCCCGTGGTCGGCGGCATCGCGCTGCTGTACACGTTCGGTCGGCAGGGGTTGATCGGGCAGTACCTGGAAGTGCTGGGAGTTCAGATCGCCTTCTCGACGACTGCGGTGATCGTGGCGCAGGCCTTCGTGTCTCTGCCGTTTCTGGTCGTCAGCCTCGAGGGCGCGCTGCGCTCGGCAGGTACCGGCTACGAGCAGGTCGCCGCGACGCTGGGTGCCCGGCCCACCACCGTGCTGCGGACCGTGACCATGCCCCTGGTGCTGCCCGGATTGGTCTCGGGTGCAGTACTGGCGTTCGCCCGGTCGCTCGGCGAGTTCGGTGCCACGTTGACCTTCGCGGGCTCGTTGCAGGGTGTCACCCGCACCTTGCCGCTGGAGATCTACCTGCAACGCGAGACCGACGCCGATGCCGCCGTCGCCCTGTCGCTGTTGCTGATCGTGGTCGCGGCCGCAATCGTGATCGCGACGGCCAGCCGGCGCCTGGCGGGACCGTTGTGAGCCACCTGCGGATCCAGGCGCAGCTGGCGGAGCGTGGTGTCGACGTCGAGCTGACCGTCGACGAGGGCCGGGTGTTGGCGGTGCTCGGCCCGAACGGGGTCGGCAAGTCCACGCTGCTGCTGCTTCTCGCCGGACTGCTGCGCCCCGACGGCGGCCGCATCTGTCTCGGTGATGTGGTCCTCACCGACACCGACGCCGGCACCTTCGTGGCACCACACCGCCGCGGCGTGGCGCTGCTGTCCCAGCAGGCACTGTTGTTTCCTCACCTGACCGTCGCCGCCAACGTCGCCTACGGCCCGCGCTGCGCCGGCCTGTCGCGCTCGGCGGCGCGCGCAACCGCAAACCGGTGGCTTGCCGCAGTCGAGGCGACCGACCTGGCGGAACGCAAACCCGCCCAGCTGTCGGGCGGGCAGGCCCAGCGGGTCGCCCTCGCACGGGCGCTAGCGACCGAGCCGCGGCTGCTGCTGCTCGACGAGCCGTTGTCGGCGCTCGACGTCACCGCCGCGCCGGCGATGCGCCGGCTGCTGCGCACCATGCTGCGCGAACGGCGGCGCACCGCGATCATCGTCACCCACGACCTGCTTGACGCGCTGGCCGTCGCCGACGACGTCGCCGTCATCGAGGACGGCCGGGTCGTCGAACACGGACCCGCGCGCGAAGTCCTGACCACCCCGCGCAGCGACTTCGCCGCCCGGATCGCCGGCATCAACCTCGTCGCCGGGCGAATAGTGCGGCCCGGGACCATTCGCACCGCCTGGGGTACGGAGATGTCCGGAACGGGTGACCTCGAGCCAGGCACCGAGGCGGTGGCACTGTGCCGTCCGAGCGCGGTGGCGGTGTTCACCACTCGCCCGCACGGCAGCCCTCGCAACGTGGTGCCGGTGTCGATCGCCGAGATGGAGGTCCACGGCGAAACGG
This sequence comes from Mycobacterium sp. G7A2, assembly GCF_041902445.1. Lineage (NCBI taxonomy): Bacteria > Bacillati > Actinomycetota > Actinomycetes > Mycobacteriales > Mycobacteriaceae > Mycobacterium > Mycobacterium sp. G7A2. Next base: position 3,610,471 of record NZ_CP169251.1, read on the forward strand.
TGCGCATCCGGGGGGAAGCGCAGCCCGACGGCGGGACCGGTCTCGCGGCGGACGTCACCGCGACCGCGGTCGCCGATCTCGAGCTGGAGCCGGGGGCAACGGCGTATTTCGCCGTCAAAGCCCAAGAGGTGCAGCTGTACCCTGCAGGCGCGGTCAGCGGGTAGCTGCAGGCAGCGCGGTAGTGTTTGCCGGAACTGCCGCGGTTTGCCGCGATTCACGAGGCTCACCGAGAATTTGAGCTAGCGTCAATTGTCGCCGAGGGATTGGCGCTACCGTGATCGACCGGCCAAGAGGGCGAGCAAGGAGGTCGAGCCATGAGCCGACGTCCGCTGCGCGCCACGGTCGCGATCGCGATTCCGCTCGGGTTCACCGTGGCGCTGACGGTGGCGTTGCTCGTCGGGGGCAAGAGCGCGGCTGTCGTTCTTTTCGATGACACGGTGTCGTTCGGGCTGGCGCTGTACGCGACGGCCTGTGCGGCGCTGGCCGCCCGAGCGGCCCAGGACCGCCTGCGCCGGACGTGGGCGACCATGGCCGTCGCGCTGGGCGCCTGGTCGCTGGGTGACGGACTGTGGCTGGTCTACGAACTGGTGCCCGGCGTCGAGCCCACAACGCCTTCGGCCGCCGACGTGTTCTACCTGCTCTTCGCGGTGCTACTGGTCGCCGCCTTCGCGCAGTTGATCACTACAGCCACCCACCAGGGACGGCTCCGGCTACTTCTCGACGCGATCACCGTGGCGTTGTGCCTGTTTCTGTTGGCGTGGGTGCTCGCGCTGAACAGCGTGGTCGTCACCTACCGGGAAGACCGGGCCGCGCTTGCGGTCGCGTTTCTCTATCCGGTGTTCGACATGATCGCCCTGACCATCGCCGTCGTGGTGCTCGTACGCGCCGAAGCCCGTCAACGCGGCATGCTGACGGTGCTCACGCTTGCCGTGACGCTCATGACCATCGCCGACAGCGCCTTCGCGCACCTCACCGCCGGTGAGCGCTACAGCACAGGCGATCTGATCGATGTGCTCTGGGCGGCGTCGTTGACGGCGTTCGCGGCGGCGGCAGTGCTGAGCCGCGCGGCCCACGAGCCGCGCACCGTGGTGGCGTTGCCCTCGACGTCGTCGCTGTGGCTGCCCTACGTCCCGCTCTTGCTGGCCGGCACCATCGGCCCACCGCTGGTGATGTCCGGCCTCGAGCGGTTCCTCGTGCCCGCCATCGTGGTCGCGGTCTGTGCCCGCCAGATTGTCTCGGCCTGGGAGAACAGGCGGCTGCTGGCGGCGGCGGCCGAGCAGGCGCTGCGTGACCCCCTCACCGGGTTGGCCAACCGCACCCTGTTCTCCGATCGATTGGCCCACGCGATGGCGCTGCGGGCACGTGACGACCGTTCGGTGGCCGTGATCTCCGTCGACCTCGATGACTTCAAACTCGTCAACGACAGCCTGGGCCACCCCGCCGCCGACAATCTCCTCGTCCAAGCAGGCCAACGCATCGCCGAGTGCATTCGTCCCGGCGACACCGCCGCCCGTATCGGCGGCGATGAGTTCGCCCTGCTCCTCGAGAGCCGCAGCGACGACTCCGATGTGGTGGCCCAGCGTGTGCTGAACGCCTTCAGCAGCCCATTCTGGATCGACGGCGACGACATGCTCATCCGTCCCAGCATCGGCGTCGCGCGGGCCCTACCCACTCAGCCCGATCTGGACCCGGACACCCTGATGAAGCGCGCGGACATCGCGATGTACGCCGCGAAGCGATCCCGGGTGGCGCAAGTCAACACGTTCCACGACGACATGATGATGTCCGACCCCGACGCAGTCGAACGCGCTGAACAGGCCGACCGCCCCTCTGGTGAAGGAGCCGCTCAGATCCGGCTGCTCGGTGAACTGCGCGCCGCCATCGACCACCACGCCCTCGAGGTCGTCTACCAACCCAAGATCGATCTGCGTACCGGACAACTGGCCGGCGTCGAAGCGCTGCTCCGTTGGCCGCATCCCACCCTCGGCACGCTTCGTCCCGACACTTTCTTGCCGCTGGTCCGCCAGCACGGACTCATGCGGCCCGTGACCGACTTCGTTGTCGACCGGGCGCTCAGCGACGCCGCCGGCTGGGCACGCCTCGGCGCGCCCATTCCCGTGGCGATCAACCTGTTCGCGCCGTTCCTGCGTGACACCGACCTGCCGCGAACCCTCGACCACCGGCTGGCCGACCACGGCCTGCGCGCCGACATCCTGACGGTGGAGATCACCGAGGACCTCGTCCTGTCCGAGGTGGACACCGCCGCCACCGTGTTGCATCGACTCCGCCAACTCGGCGTCCGCGTCGCCATCGACGACTTCGGCAGCGGCTATTCCGCGCTCTCCTACCTGCGCGATCTTCCCATCGACGAGATCAAACTCGATCGGCACTTCATCGCCCACGTCACCACCAACCCCAAAGCCGCAGCCGTCGTCGAGGCCGTCATCAACCTCACCCACACCCTCGGCATCACCGTGGTCGCCGAAGGTGTCGAAGACGCGGAAACGGCAGGCTGGCTTGCCGCACATCACTGTGACATCGCCCAGGGTTACCACTACGGCAGACCCACCACCGCGTCGATGGTTCCGCGTCTCATCGCCGGCGCGGCAGCAGGCGCTTGACGCATCCGTCAGAATTCGCTGGTTTGCGTCCTGTCCTGCGTTCCAGCGGTGCAGGATTGTTGCCGGGGAGCAATGCGAGCTAATCATCAGGATGACACCGTGCGGACGCGACGACCACTGCCACCTGCGGCATTGCCGACGGCGCTGTCGATCGTCGCCTGTGCGATTCTGGGGCTCTGGCTGATGTTCGGCTGGGGCGGCCCCAGCGTGGTTCGCCTCGTCGATTCGGTCGGCCTGGCGGTATTCGCGGTGTATGCCGCGGTCTGCGCCGTCGCGGCGGCGCGATCCGCCCACGGGCGTCAACGCAAGACGTGGGCGATCATGGCCGCTGGGCTCACGGCGTGGGCGGGCGGCGAACTGACCTGGGCCTTCTATGAGCTGGTGTTGGGACGTAGTCCCTATCCCTCGCCAGCCGATGTGCTCTACGTTGCGGCGTCCCTACTCATCCTCACCGCGATGGTGCAATTCCCCCGCGCGCAAAGTGCTCATTCACGCCTCCGAAACGTCGTGGACGCACTCATCGTCGCCGTGGCACTCCTGGCCCTCATGTGGGTCCTCCTGCTGGACGGCCTCTACGAGGCGAATCGCGGCGACGCGATCGCCCTTACGCTGGCTCTCCTTTATCCCCTGCTCGATATCGCCATGATCGTGGTCGCGGTACTCAACGCGTCGGCCTCGCGACGAGGACAGCGCATCGTGCTGTTGTTGCTCGCTGCGGCCGCGGCCCTGATGGCCCTGTCCGACATGGTGTTTGCCTACTTGAACGTCACCGACGACTACGCCACCGGCGCACTCGTCGACGTCGGCTGGGCAGTCTCCCTGACACTCTTCGGCGCCGCGGCGTTGCTCAGCAGACAACCCGCGTCGACGCCACCACTGGGTCGCGACGATGTGCCGACCTGGGCGTCGGTCTGGGTGCCCTATGCGCCACTGTTGATCGCCGGAACCGTCGGGCCGGCGGCTGTCCTGACGGGCCCGCTGCAAATCGGGGTGCCGATACTGATGGTTCTGGTGGTAGTCCGCCAGTCGCTGTCGGCGTGGCAGAACAAGCGCCTGCTGGAGGCCGCGGCCGAGCGGGCCCTGCGGGATCCGCTGACAGGACTGGCCAACGGGCCATTGTTCTTCGACCGATTGACGCACGCCATGGCGCTGCGGGGCCGCGATGGCCGCTCGGTGGCGGTGGTGTCACTCGACCTCGACGATTTCAAGCTGGTCAACGACACCCTGGGCCACCACGCTGCCGACAGTCTGCTTGCCGCAACCGGCGAGCGCATCGCTGAGTGCATTCGTCCCGGCGACACCGCAGCACGCATCGACGGCGATGCGTTCGCTCTTCTCCTCGAAGACCGCACCGAGAATTCCCACGCCATCGCCGCTCGGCGTCTCCTGGACGCATTCCGAAGACCGTTCGTGGTCGACGGTCAGGACATGTTCATCCATCCCAGTATCGGCACCGCGGTCGCGTCACCCACCGAGCCCGACGTAGACGCCGCACTGTTGCTTCGTCGCGCCGACTCCGCAATGCGCACCGCCAAGCACTCACGGTCGGCGCAGGTGTGCGTGTTCGATACCGCCACGATGACCTCACCGCGCGAGTCGCCCGAGCGTCTCGCAGCTGCCCCCGTCCCCCGCCCGAGCGAGGGTGCCGCGCGGATCCGTCTGCTCGGTGAGCTGCGCCAAGACATCGACCGACGCGCCCTTCAGGTCGTCTACCAACCCAAGATCGACCTGGGCACCGGGCACCTCGCCGGTGTGGAAGCCCTGCTGCGGTGGCCCCACGCCCACCTCGGCACGCTGCACCCCGACACCTTCCTGCCTTTGGTGCGACAGCACGGTCTCATGCGCCCGGTGACCGACCTGGTCATCGCCCAGTCTCTCGACGATGTCGCCCGCTGGGCCCGCCAGGGCATCCGGCTGCCGGTGGCCATCAACCTCTTCGCGCCGTCGCTACGGGACACCGACCTGCCTGACACGTTGTGCGCCGCACTTCAGCAGCGCGGCCTGACACCGGAGCTGTTGACGGTGGAGATCACCGAGGACCTGGTGCTCTCCGAAGTCAGCACGGTCACCACCGTCCTGCAGCGACTGCGCCAGCTCGGCATCCGCATCGCGATCGACGACTTCGGCAGTGGATACTCCGCGCTGTCATACCTGCGTGACCTGCCCATCGACGAGATCAAACTGGACCGGCATTTCATCGCCCACGTCACCACCAATCCCAAAGCCGCGGCCGTGGTCGAGGCCGTCATCAACCTGACCCACACCCTCGACATCACCGTGGTCGCCGAAGGTGTCGAAGACGCGGAAACGGCGACCTGGCTCACCGACCATCGGTGCGACGTCGCCCAGGGTTATCTCTACGGCAGACCCACGACCGCAGACGACATCCCCGGTTTCATCGACGTGCCGAGCGCCACCCACATCGCTGTGCAGAGCAGAAGCTGAGCCGCAGCGGCCTATCGCGCCAGCTGGACGATCGCGTTCCAGTACCGATCGCGTTGAGCCTCGGGCACGACGGGAGCGAACCCGACGGCGAGCGTTTCGATCTGCCGCATGTCCTGCGAATCGGCGTACAACTGAGCCGACCCGGTGCTCGGGAAGACCAGGAGCCGAAACCTGTCGGTGACGACCGCTTGGGTGCAGCCGGCCTCAGCGCAGTTGACGTCGGTGGCCTCGACGGGGTGATCCACGTCGAAGCCCTCGCGCTGCAGCGCACTGACGATCTGCTCGGCGGTGCGCGACACGAGCGGCACGGCGGCTGACTGTGCCGTCGAATCGGACGACGGTGCCGCGGGCGTCGAGCAGGCACCCAAGCAGAGAGCCACCCCGGTCAGCGTGGCGGCCAGCACGGCGATCCCCCTGCGTGTCACGGTGTGCGCACCGTCAGCTCGACCAGCGGCAGGTCGGTGCCCGGCGGATCGACCCGCCCGTCGAGACTGTGCTCGATGACGCCCTTCAGCGACGCCCAGGCCCTCGGGTGGCGGGCGACGTAGTCGCTGAGCGCCCGGTCCGCCTCACTCGGCGCCAATCTGCGGGCTACGGCAGGTGCCGACGAGAGTCGACCGGTGGAGATACGAACCTGAGGCTGGGCCATGACGTTTCGGAACCACTGCGCCGACTCCCCAAAACCCGAGGCGACGAGATACGTGTCCGGCGCGGGATGCCCGAGTACCTCGAGCACGACTTGGCGTGGCTGGCCGGACTTGCGACCGATGTGCTCGAGCAGCACCATGCGTGAACCGAGAATTCGACCGAGACCCGCCTTGTACAGCGCGATGGGCGCTCGCGCCAGGGCCGGGGTGCGCAGAAACACCTCGCCGAGCTTGGACATCGGGGCCGTCACCCATCGCGAGAATGCGCCGGTCGCCATGATCACCGCCCTCGACTCTCGTTGTTTGCGCCTGCCCTTCCGTCATAGCCCCGCGCCACCTACTCCCGCAAGCGACCGTGTCTGAGGCCGCGCCGTCCGGGAACCACCGGGAACCACCGAGCGTCGTCGCCACGCCCGACCGATCGACCGGCGAGACCGTCATGTCCGCCCGCATCGAATGCGTTCCGGCGAGCGGGGTACCTAGCCCCACATGGCTCTGGTCCTGGCTTTCGGTGTGGTCCTGCTCATCAGCGTGTCGTTGTCGGGCCTGGCCGCCCGCACCGTGCTGTCCACGGCGTTGATGTTCCTCATCGCCGGTGCGCTGCTGGGGCCCGGCGGATTCGGCGTCGACAACATCCACGCCGACGATCCGATCGTGAACGCGCTGGCCGATCTCGCGCTGTTCACCGTGTTGTTCACCGACGGCCAGCGGGCGAATCTGCCTTCCTTGCGCGAGAACTGGCGGCTGTCCGGCCGGGCACTGGGGCTCGGGATGCCGCTGACCATGATCGGCATCGCCATTCCAGCCCACTTCCTGCTCGGCCTGGACTGGGTCACCGCGTTCCTCATCGGCGCCGTGCTGTCCCCTACCGACCCGGTGTTCGCCTCGGCGCTGGTGGGTCGTTCCGACGTGCCTCTGCGGCTGCGCCGGCTGCTCAACGTCGAGTCCGGCCTCAACGACGGGCTGGCGCTGCCCGTCGTGCTGATACTGCTGGCCACGGCCCGGCACGCCGACACCCATCCCCTCGATGTCGCGGGCGAACTTGCTCTCGGCCTGGTGGTCGGAGCCGTCATCGCCGGCGCGGTGGCGCTGCTGTGGCGGTTGCGCTTGTTCACCGCCGAACCACGCCTGCAGCCGTTGGGTCCCACGGCAATCGCGGTCGTGGTCTACGCGACGTGCCACCTCACCCACGCCAACCCCTACCTGGCAGCCTTTGCGGCCGGTTCGACGCTGGCGACGCTCGACCCCGTCGCCGCCGAGAACTTCGAATCGTTCGGTGATCTCATCTCCGAGCTGACCAAGTTCGCCGCGCTGCTGGTCTTCGGCGCGCTGATCACCCCCGAACGTCTGGCAAACCTGACCTGGGTGCAGTGGTTGTTACCGGTCATCGCGATCCTGCTGGTGCGGCCGGCGGCGCTGTTGCTGTCGCTGCTGTGGACGCGGTTGCCGGCCCGCGAACGGCTCACCGCGGCATGGTTCGGCCCCAAAGGTTTCGCGTCGGTGGTGTACGGGCTGCTCGTCCTGCAATCCGGCATCCCCGAAAGTGAGGCGGTCTTCGACATCGTCGCGGCCACCATCGCCCTGTCGATCGTGCTGCATTCCACCACCGACGTTCCCGTCGCGAAGCTGCTGCGCGTCGAGCCGCCCGACGACCTGCCCAACCCCGCTCCGACCGGGGCGCGACGACCGGAGCAGCCGCGGGCAGGCTAGGGACGGTCGCACATCCAGGCTCACCGAAGAGCAGACCGGCGCACCAGTCGGCGAACTGCTGAAAAGCTGGGGACGAAAGACGGACACGGCGTGCGAAAGAGGTGGTGGTCCCGGCTGGGTTCGAACCAGCGACCTTCCGCGTGTGAGGCGGACGCTCTCCCACTGAGCTACGAGACCGAGAATCCGACGAGTCGAACGAGGCAGAAGACTAACACGCAACGCGGTGCGCCCGAGAATCCGCTGGTTGGCACGCCAGCACGGCTGTATGTCGATATCGTCGGATCATGAAACTGGTGGTCGCGGCAGCGGCGGTGGGCGCTATCGGTTGCCTCGGCCTCCCCACTGCCGGCGCAGACGTCGTCGGCTTCACCTCACCGAGCGGGAACATCGGCTGCATCCTCGCCGACGGCACAGTGCGTTGCGACGTCGCCGAGCGGGACTGGGCACCTCCCCCGCGACCGTCCGGCTGCCCGGATTTCACCGACTACGGCCAAGGCATCACCCTCGGAACCACCGGGTGGGCGAGCTTCGTCTGCGCCGGTGACACCACCTTGGGCAGCGGCCCCGCCCTGCCGTACGGGCAGTTCGAAGCCGGAGGCGGCGTGAGCTGCTCCAGCGAGTCCTCGGGCATGCGGTGCTCGAACTCGGATGGCCACGGGTTCACCATCTCCCGGCAGGATTACACGCTGTTTTGATCTGCCGCGGCACCCGGTGAGCAAGGGATTTGTGCCCGCGTAAGTGCGTGGACTATCGTTGCGCTTCGCAACGGGCGACGATCTCGCCCGTAGCGTGCGGATGTAGCGCAGTTGGTAGCGCATCACCTTGCCAAGGTGAGGGTCGCGGGTTCGAATCCCGTCATCCGCTCGAAGGTGCAGTGGCATCAACCCCAGCGGTGGAGTGGCCGAGTGGTGAGGCAACGGCCTGCAAAGCCGTGCACACGGGTTCGATTCCCGTCTCCACCTCCAAGGTGTTTCCCGGCGCGATTAGCTCAGCGGGAGAGCGCTTCCCTGACACGGAAGAGGTCACTGGTTCAATCCCAGTATCGCGCACCAGCATGACCCCCGTCAGGCACGGCTCGTCGTTGAACCTCGACTCCCCCACAAACGCGGCCATGCGATCCCGACCTGCTGCGTAATACTGAACGCCATGGCGGGGCTGGTTGACACATGAGCGCGATCGACGCGTTCTTCACGGTGTGGGCGCGCGCACGCCGCACATTCGGCGCCGGCACGCCCGCGGCGGGCACGCAGTTCGACGCAGGCACGAAGCTGCGGCAGTTGGGCGTCGAGGTCGAATCGGCGGCGCCGCAGGCAGTCTGGTCTGGAGGAGCCGCGAAAGCCTACGACGCCACGAACACTGCCCACCGCGGGCGGTTCGATCGACTGGCCGAGCTTGATCACCGTCTCGGTCGCAGCGTCGACCGCTCTGCCGAACTCGTCGGCGCAGGCCGCCAGCGACTCGACGCACTCCGGCAATGGGTCAGCGACGCCGCGGCAAGCGTGCCCCCGGGCAGGTTCCAGGAGGCGCAACTCACTCAGATCGCCAGCGCGGGCCTGGGGCGGCTGCAGGAGATCGTGCTCGGCACCCACACCGACCTCGGCGTCGTCGCGCAGGACATCGTCAAGCTCACGACCGAGTACGAGTCGGTGACCTCGGACGAGAAGCTGGCAGGCGGTGACGGGGAGGGCGACGAGAAGCCCGATGAGGCCACCGACGGCACCGACAAGACCGACATGTCCTCAGGAGACATCAACGAGGTCGACCACGCCAACCGCGACATGCTCGAGGAGATGCGACAGGAGTACCAGCAGCTGCCGGACGGACAGGTCAAGACCGACCGGCTCGCCGACATCGCAGCGATCGACGAGGCACTTCGCACACATGGCTCATACCTGATCTACCTGGAGAAACCGGACGATCCGTCGCAGATGATCCCGGCGGCGACGTCTGTGGGCGACCCGTTCACCGCCGACCACGTCTCCACCACGGTGCCCGGGGTCTCGGGCACCACCCGCGGCGCCATCGCCGGCATGACCCGCGAAGCCGCCGAGTTGCGCAACGAGGCGATTGAGGTCGCCAAAACGGCCGACCCCGACAACCCGATTAGCACCAACATCGCGACCGTGGCGTGGGTGGGCTACCAGCCGCCGGCCAACCTGGGCCAGACCTCCGTCCTCGACGACGACCTCGCCCAGGCCGGCGCGCCGAAGCTGACGTCGTTCCTCTCCGACCTCGACGCCGCGTCCCGAAATCCCGGGCAGACGACCGCGCTGTTCGGGCACTCCTACGGCTCGTTGACCTCCGGAATCGCGCTGGGTGACGGAGCGAGCGAATACGTCGACAACGCGGTCCTCTACGGCTCCCCCGGCTTTCAGGCCGTCACCCCTGCCGATCTCGGGATGACCGACGACAACTTCTTCGTGATGGCCACGTCTGACGACCCGATCAACTACGTTGCCGACGTGGCGCCGCTGCACGGCTGGGGCGCCAGCCCCAACGATGTCATCGACAACGGCGATGGAACGCTGCGGTTTCGCTTCGAGCACCTCGAGACCGATGCCGGAAACACACCGATTCCCGGTTACGAGTCCAAGACCGGGGCGTCCGGGCACTCGGACTACGGCCGCAACGCCGGCGAACGGATGACCGGCTATAACCTGGCAGCGATCCTGCTCGACCGCCCCGACCTCACGGTCAGAGAGACGCCGCTGTCATGGTGACCCGCAACCGCACCCGACCCACATTCGGACTCTGCGCCCGAGCAAGTCTGGTGTGCGTATCCCTCCTGATTGGTGGCTGCTCCGTGAGCGAGAACCCGTACGAATCTCAGACCGTCCACGGTGACGAGGCCGTTGAACTGATCGACAGCATGCGTGCCGACGGTTCCTACGAGGACGCGCGGCGACGCATCAACGACGCCGCTGCCACCATCGCCGAGCGGATCGTCGGCGCCGTCCCGGGACAGACGTGGCAGTTCAGCCCCGACCCGAACGTGCAGCAGGTAAAAAGCGACGGGCTGCCGTGCGACAGACTCACCGGCGACATTGCGCGGCGGCCGCTCTCGGACATGGTGGAGTTCGGTCGGCCGTTCACGTCCGAAGAGTTCGCGACGGCCAGCGACATCGTGCGCAGTGAGGCAGCCGAGTTCGGCGCCGATGGCGAGGATTCGCTGTTCAACGAGCAGTCCAAACGTGACTTCCACGTGCAGGGCGGCGGGTTCGAGTTCGACCTCCGGCAGGGTGGATCGGCCATTCTGACGATCACCGGAGACTGCTTCCTCGTGCAGTCGGTGATCGATTCACCCGCCGGACAGTTGCCCACCCAGCCGCCGGCCGCGCCTTCGACCCGGTGACCGCGCCGTCGACTCGGTGACTGCGCCGCCGGCGCGGTGACCGGTTCTCAGCCGGTGCGCAGGTCCGGGGCCTGGGGGAACCGGCCGTCGAGCGCGTCGACCATGCCCACGACCGTGCGCAGATCGCCCTCCGCCGTGCGAATCGCGCGGCGCAGCACGTTGACCGCCCCCAGGTCCCCCGCATTCTGGGAGGCGGTCAACCGCCTGACCTGCTTGGCCAGGTCCGATTCCATGTCCGTGCGCAGCCCTGTGAGAAAGGCCCGGAAGTAGTCGGCCTGCTGTGAGTCGGCCACCGCGGCGTGTTCATTGCCCAACATCGCAACGAAATTAACGCCTGTCCCGGTGGCACGCCAACCGGTGGGCGCATGTTTTCGAAGCTGCGACCTAAGTGGCTATCAGCTGCGTCTCAGGTTGGCTGCCTAGGTTCACTATCAGACGTCCCCCCAACGACGTCCCCGATATTCTCGGCCCGCCACCGACCCCCCCTGGGTGGCGGGCCGAGATCTGTTTGCTGGCGGGAAAAAGCACATGGGGCCCGCTGGGGCCGCTAGGGTTCGCTGAGTACCGGCACGACGACCAGGGGTCTGGACATGATTCGCGAAATGCTCACCGTGAGCGCACTCGGCGCGGCGGCGGTGTGGGCAGCCACGACGGCTTCGGCGGAGCCGGGCCCCAGTTATCCCGACGACCCGGGTCGCTACGCCAGCGACGTACCGGGCATGGTCTACGACGTCCAGCTGACCGGACCCTGCACCAACATGGAGCGCTTCACGTTCGGGCGCGGCCGCGGCGGACAGCCCCTGCAGTGCCGCTGGGTGCCCAACCAGTGGCCGCCGGTCTACACCGGCTTCTGGCAGGCCACCTACGAGTTGCACGGTGTGCAGGACATCGGCGCGCCGTGCCCGCGGCCACAGGCTGCGGCCCAGGCGCCGGACGGTCGGCCACTGCTGTGCCTGGGTCCGCAGGGCTGGCAACCCGGAATCTTCAACGGGGCCGGCTTCATCCCGATGTGACCGCTACTGGCTGCGCAGGGTCCTGCTCGGCTCGATTCCGAACACGGCCTTGTACGCACTGCTGAACCGTCCCGGATGGGTGAACCCGCACCGTCCGGCGATCGAGGTGACGGTTTCGCGCGCCGGGTCGGCCAATACCAGCGCCTTGTGTGCCCGTTCGAGCCGAACGCGACGCAGGTACTCCAACGGCGTGGTCTGAAGGTGCTCCCGAAACGCGTACTGGATGGCACGGGGGGTCACGTCGGCAGCGGCGGCGATGTCACGGATCGTGATGTCGTACTCGGCGTTGCCGTCGATGAAGTCGAGCGCCCGGCGCAACATGCGCGGGTACTTCGCCATCGACTTCGCACTGACCATGCCTTCCTAGATTCCCGGGCCCGACGCGCACCGAAACACGCAGTGACCTATTCCACTGCCTGACACCATCAGCACATGACCGATCGAATCGAAGTCCAGCGCACCATCGACGCGGCCCCCGCCGACATCTTCGCCGTGCTGTGCGACCCCCAGGGCCATGTCGCCATCGACGCCACCGGGATGCTTCAGGACGCCGAGGGCGCCCCCGTCCAGGCGGTCGGCGACAGCTTCGTCGTCCACATGGACCGCGAAGCGCTCGGCGACTTCCCTCTCGGCCGCTACGACGTATCGGTGCTGATCAGCGAGTACGAGCAGGATTCGGTGATCGCGTGGACGATCCTCGGGCAGATCCGTCCGCAGATCGGCCACGTCTACGGCTACCGGCTCGAGCCCACCGACGACGGCACCCTCGTCACGTCGTTCTACGACTGGACCGACATCGACCAGCACTGGCGTGATGCCGACATCTTCCCGGTCGTGTCGGAAGCGGCGCTGAAAGCCACGCTGGGGATCCTGGACCGGACCGTGCGACGCGGCTACCCACAACCATCGTCAACCTGAGGTTGACCCGACGCTCACGTCAACCTAGAGTTGACCCATGGGCCAGCCCGTCACCGTCAACCACCCCGTCCGCCTCGACGACCTCATCGACGCGATCACCGCCGTCCACGCCGAACCGCTGGAGCAGCTCACCGACGCCATGCTCGCTGCCGAGGCGCTCGGCGACGTCGCCGACCATCTGATCGGCCACTTCGTGGACCAGGCCCGCCGCTCCGGGGCGTCGTGGACCCAGATCGGACAGTGCATGGGCGTCACGAAGCAGGCCGCCCAGAAGCGCTTCGTCCCGAAAACTCCCGCCGACGCCTCGGCCCTGGACCCTGCCGCCGGGTTCAAACGGTTCACCCCCCGCGCCCGCAACGTCGTCGTCGAAGCCCAGAACCGGGCCCATGCCGCGGGCAACCCCGAAATCCAGCCGACCCACCTCCTCCTCGGCCTTCTCGCCGACCCCACCGGCCTGGCCGCACGCCTGCTCGCCAACCAGGGCGTCGAGCTCGCGTCCCTCGCGGACTCCATCACGCTGCCCCCCGCAGCGGCCGAGCTGCCCGCACTGATCCCGTTCGACACCCGCGCCCGCAAAGCCCTGGAACTGACCTTCCGCCAAGCGCTCCGGTTGGGCCACAACTACGTCGGCACCGAGCACCTCCTGCTCGCGCTGTACGAGGAAGAGGAAGACGACGGTGTGCTGCACAGCGCCGGCATCGACTGGGACCGGTTCGAGTGCGACCTGCGCGCCGCGCTGGAAGCGATAACGCCCAGCTGACCCCGGCGACGCCCGACGTCCGAGGACGTCGGTCGCCCACAACGGCCCGGGCTCGCCGGTCGATGTGCGATCATGCCAAGCACGTCTAGGAGGGACACCCACATGCGTCGCTGGCTCGTGTTTCTGATCGCCACCTTGGCGGCCTTCGGCGGCGTTCTGGCACCGCCGGCCGCCGCGGCCAACATTCCGATCGGGCGCCTCGGCGAGCCGTTGCGCGTGCAATTCGAGGGCCTGGTCGCCGATGTCTCGGTCAACAACATCGTGCCCACCCCTCCCCCTCCCGGCTTCGGGTATCCCCCTCGCGCCCCGCGCTATCAGGTGTTCCGCGCCGACGTCACGATCACACCCATCCAGCTACCGACGCCCTACGCCATGGCGATCACGTTCCAGTTCCGCGGCGTCACCCCGACCGGCGACGCCTACGAACCGCGCAACAGCGATGCGCCCGACGCGTTGCAGTTCGGCATGGCCAACGCGCAGGTCGGCCAGACGTTCAGCGGCGGGGTGTGGTGGGACTGCTACCGCGACCTCGTGTCCAACGTCGTCCTGCTCGACAAGCTCACCGGCATCCGGCTCGCGCAGTGGAATGTCGCCTGACCCTTCAGATCGACACGGCCACAACGGAACTGGCCGACGCCCTAGCTGAGGTCGCGGCACGGACGTTCCCGTTGGCCTGTCCACCGTCGAGCACCTCCGAGGACATCGACGCGTTCATCGCGGAGAACCTGTCTGCTGACCGCTTCGCCCACTACCTCACCGACCCCGACCGCACGGTGCTGGCCGCCCGCCGCGACGGACGGATCCTCGGCTATGCGATGACCGTGCGGGGGGTTCCCGACGACCCCGACGTCCAGCGCGCCGTGCCGCTGCGCCCGGCCGTCGAACTGTCCAAGATGTACGTGCTACCCGACTGCCACGGCGCCGGGGTGTCGGCCGCGCTGATGGACGCGGTGGTGCGCTACGCGTCGGCGCAGCACGCGGCCTGTGTCTGGCTGGGGGTCAATCAGCAGAACCTTCGCGCGCAACGCTTCTACGGCAAGCACGGATTCGAGATCGCCGGTACCAAGACCTTCCACCTCGGCGCCGAGGTGGAGCACGACTATGTGATGGTGCGCCCGGCGTGACCGGCGGCGGTCAACGCCAACAGCCGTGACGTGGCGCGCAGGTACTTCTTGCGGAACCCGCCGGCGAGCATCTCGTCACTGAACACGGTGTCCAACTTCGCGCCCGACGCGACGACCGGGATGCCGGCGTCGTAGAGCCGGTCGGTCAGCGACACCAGCCTCAGTGCGACGTTCTGGTCGTCGAGGGGATGCACGCCGGTGATGAACACCGCGGTGACACCCTCGATCAGCGTCAGGTAGCGAGACGGGTGCATGGTCGCCAGATGCGCACACAGCCCGTCGAAGTCGTCCAGCGTGGCCCCCGGCACCGCTGCGGCGCGACCAGCCACCTCGGCGTCACTGGGCGGTTGCGGCGCCGGCGGCAGATCACGGTGCCGGTAGTCCGGCCCTTCGATCCGCACGGTCGTGAACATCGCTGCCAGCGTGTGGATTTCGCGCAGGAAGTCCTGTGCGGCGAAGCGGCCCTCCCCCAGCTGCTCGGGCAGTGTGTTGGAGGTCGCCGCCACCGAGACACCCCGTTCGACCAGAGCGGACAGCAGCCGCGAGATCAGCGTGGTGTTGCCGGGGTCGTCGAGCTCGAACTCGTCGATACAGACCAGCACGTACTCCGACAACAACTCGATGCACTCGACGAACCCGAACACACCCGCCAACTGGGTCAGCTCACCGAAGGTGGCGAATGCCCGCTTGGCGTTCGAGTCCTGGCCGACCTGGTAGTACGACGACGCGAGCAGATGGGTCTTGCCGACGCCGAAACCGCCGTCCAGGTACACCCCCACCCCGGGCAGCACCTCCCGCTTGCCGAACAACTTCTTCTTGCCGGCCCGCCGGGTCACGGCCTGGTCGCAGAACTGCCGGCACGCCTGCACCGCGGCAGCCTGCGACGGCTCGGCCGGATCGGGGCGGTAGGTGTCGAAACCCACATCGGCGAACGTGGGCGGCGGAACCAGCTGAGCGATCAGTCGTTCTGGAGTGACGCTCGGGTGCCGGTCGACCAGATGTGCGACATCGCTGGGCCCGTGCATGCAGGCACCTTAACGGCGTGCTGTGATTCTGCGTATGTCCGAACACGGCGACGGGACGCAGTTCACACTCCTGGGCGGCGTCGACGCTGTCGACGCCGGGGACCTGTCAGCGCACTACGGCTATCCCGACAATCTGACCCGATGCTGGGTGCGGGGCAACATGATCACGTCTGTCGACGGCGCAGCCACCAGCGGCGGCAAGTCCGGCGCGCTCGGCGGAGACGCCGACCGCGCGGTGTTCGGTGCGCTGCGCGCCCTGGCCGACGTCATCGTCGTCGGGGCGTCGACCGCACTGGTGGAGGACTATTCGGGGGTCCGCCTCAGCGCCGCCGATCGCGAGGCGCGGCGCCGGCGCGGACAAGCCGAGGTGCCGCCCATCGCCGTGCTGACCCGGTCCGGCCGGCTCACCCGGGACGCGCCGCTGTTCCAGCGCACCGAGGTCGCACCGCTCGTGCTGACCAGCACCGAGGCCGCCGGCGAGGCACGCAGCCACCTCGGTGAGCTCGCCGAGGTCATCGACGCGTCCGGCCCCGACCCCGCGTCGGTGGATCTGCACGCCGCGCTGCACGCGCTGGCCCAGCGCGGATTGCTGCGCGTGCTGACCGAGGGCGGACCCGGCGTTCTGGGCATGTTCACCGACGCCGACCTGCTCGACGAGTTGTGCCTGACGGTGGCACCGGTGCTGGTCGGCGGCAAGTCGGGGCGCATCGTCGCCGGTGCCGGTGAGGTGCAGGCCACCCTGCGGCTGGACCGCGTGCTCACCGATTCCGAGGGCTTTCTGTGCCTGCGCTACAGCCGGGCTCGCCGCGGGCCGGCCGACTGACGGCGATCAGTACTGTGGTCGGCATGCGTTTGCGTGTGGGAGCGGTGCTGGCGGTTGCGCTGAGCACGGCGCTGGCCGGGTGCGCGCCCGGGCTCGCGGCCAATCCTCGCTATGCCACCGACTCCGGGGCGGGCCCGCAGGGCGCCCCCGAAACCACCACTCAAGCCTCCGGGCCGCCGGCCGTGGAAGCCCCCAAGAACGAGTTGTCCTGGCAGGACTGCACGTCGCGGGTGTTCAGCGCCGCGGCCGTCGACCCGATCCCCGGCGTGGCCCTGGAATGCGCCAGCTATGACGCCGACCTCGACCCCATCGCCGGTGCCAGCGGCACCGTCAACATCGGGGTGGTCCGGGCCCGGTCCAGCGACACCCCCGCCGACGCCGGGCCTCTGGTCATGACCACCGGCTCGGATCTGCCCACCTCGGAGCAGTTGCCGGTGTGGCTGTCGCGGTCGGGCATCGAGGTGCTCAGCAGCCACCCGGTGGTCTCGGTGGACCGGCGCGGCATCGGGATGTCCGGAGCGCTGGATTGCCGGGACAGCTTCGACCGCCAGGAGATGTTCGACCAGGTCCAGTTCCAGGCCGGTGACGACCCGGTCGCCAACCTGCGCGAGATCACCATGACCGCCACCACCAGCTGTACCGACGCGATCGCCCCCGGCGACTCCGCCTACGACAACGCGCACGCCGCCGAGGACCTCGAACGCCTGCGCACGACCTGGGATGTGCCCGCACTCGCCCTGTTCGGTATCGGTAACGGCGCCCAGGTGGCGCTGGCCTACGCCGGCTCCCACCCCAACAAGGTGGCCCGGCTGGTCCTGGACTCACCGCTGCCGCTGGGCATCGCCGACGAGGCAGCGACCGAGCAGCGCGTCAAGGGCGAGCAGGCAGCACTCGAGGCCTGGGCTGCGCAATGTGTGGCGGCCAACTGCCCGCTGGGCGCCGACCCGACGGCCGCCGTCGACGCGCTGCTCTCCGACGCCCGCGCCGGTCGCGGGCCCGGTGGCGCGTCGGTCGCCGCGGTCACCAGCGCGATCTCGACGGCCCTGGGATATCCGCGCGGGGACCGCATCACCGCGGGCAATGAGCTCGCGCTGGCCATCTCCGATGCCCGCGCCGGCGACAGCGCCCGATTCAACGCCCTGATCAGCGAGGCCGAGCAGCTGCGCTACACCGACGGGCAGTTCGTCAACCGGTGCAGCGACGCGCTGGCCCGCCCCACGCCCGACCGGGTCCGCGAACTCGTGGTGGCCTGGGGGCGGGAGTATCCGCAGTTCGGCACCGTGGGCGCACTGGACATGGTCAAGTGCCTGAACTGGCCGAGCGCTTCACCGCCCGAGGAGCCCGGTGGTCTGGAGATCCCGACGCTGCTGCTGGGCGTGCAACACGACCCGATCGTCGGCAACGAGGGCGTCGCTGCCGTGGCGGCCACCGCGATCAACGCCGGGTCCTCCAACCGCCGGGTCCTGTGGCAGGGCACCGGGCACGGCGCCGCGATCTACTCGGCATGCGCGCTGCCCCCGGTGATCACCTACCTGCAGAGCGGTCAGTTGCCGGACTCGGACATCTACTGCCCCGCCTGACACCCCGCCGCCCGCACACCTGTGACCGCATGTCTGCGCTCGGCGCGCCGGGGGCGTCGGGTACGGTGCGCAGGTGCGTGATCTTGTCCTGACCGCCTTCCGGCCTCGCACCTCCCCACCCGACGCCGCCACGGTTCTGCGTTCGGTGCTGTGGCCGCTGGCCATCATGGCGGTCATCCATCGCAGCTATGTGTTGGTCGCCAACCGCTGGATCACCGACGACTTCGCACCGGTCTACCGCGCGGCGGTGCATTTCAAGCTCGGGCGCGACATCTACGACGAGAACTTCACCTGGGTCGATCCGCACTATCTGTATCCGCCGGGCGGAACTCTGGTCATGGCGCCGTTCGGCTACCTGCCCGAAGAGGCGTCGCGGAACTGGTTCATCTTCTTCAACACCGTGGCCATCGTGCTCGCCGGATACTTCCTGCTGCGGCTGTTCAACTTCACCCTCGCCTCCGTGGCCGCCCCGGCGCTGCTGCTGGCGATGTTCTGCACCGAGAATGTCACCAACACCTTGGTGTTCGGCAACATCAACGGCGTCATCCTGCTGTTCGAGGTGCTGTTCCTGCGCTGGCTGCTGGACGGTGACCGCAGCCACGAGTGGTGGGCCGGGGTGTCGATCGGGCTGACGCTGGTCGTCAAACCCCTGCTGGCGCCCCTGCTCCTGCTGCCCCTGGTCAACCGGCAGTGGCGCGCTCTGGTGACCGCCTTCGCGGTGCCCGCCGTGTTCAATGTCGTGGCGTGGCCGCTGATCAACGACCCGATGAGCTTCGTCACCCGCACCGTGCCGTACATCTTCTCCACGCGGGACTACTTCAACAGCTCGATCCTGGGCAACGGCATCTATTACGGGTTGCCGATGTGGCTGATCATGGCGTTGCGGGTGGCGTTCGCGGTCCTGGGCGTGGCCGCGCTGTGGCTGCTCTACCGCTACTACCGCAGCCGCGACCCGTTCTTCTGGATGCTCACCTCGTCGGGTGTCCTGCTGCTCACCTCATGGCTGGTGCTGTCGCTGGGTCAGGGTTACTACTCGATGATGCTGTTCCCGTTCCTGATGACGGTGGTGCTGCCCAATTCGGTCATCCGCAGCTGGGTCGCCTGGCTGGCGATCTACGGCTTCACCACGATGGATCGGTGGTTGATGTGGAAGTGGCCGACCACCGGCCGCGCGATCGAGTACCTGAAGATCACCTACGGCTGGTCGCTGCTGCTGGTGGTGGTGTTCTCCGTGCTGCTGTTCCGCTACCTCGACGCGCGCGAGGACGGCAGGCTCGACGACGGGATCGACCCGCCCTGGATGTCGCCCGAACCGCAGCCCGCGGGCAACTCCGCCCGCGCGGGCGACGGGTAGCCTGGAAACCATGACAGCGACAGGTTCGGGCCACGATGCCAGGCAAGGCCCCAAGCTGGTGCTCAGCGACGACGAATGGCGCCGCCGCCTCGATCCTCAGGAGTTCGAGGTGCTGCGCCGCGCGGGCACCGAACGCCCGTTCACCGGTGAGTACACCGACACCAAGACCGAAGGCGTCTATCAGTGCCGCGCCTGTGGAGCAGAGTTGTTCCGCAGCACCGAGAAGTTCGAATCCCATTGCGGCTGGCCGTCGTTCTTCGACCCCGCCGACTCCGACGCGGTGATCCTGCGTCCCGACGATTCCCTGGGCATGCGTCGGGTCGAGGTGTTGTGCGCCAACTGCCACAGCCACCTCGGCCACGTCTTCGAGGGCGAGGGCTACCCCACGCCCACCGACCAGCGCTACTGCATCAACTCGATCTCGCTGCGGCTGGTGCCGTCGCAGACGTAGCGGCCGCGCTTGTGCGCCGACAGCAGCGCCACCGTGTCGGCAGCCGGCAGAGGCCGGCTGTAGAGGTAGCCCTGCGCGACGTCACACCCGAACTCCCGTAGGCGTTCTGCGGTCGCCGCATTCTCGACGCCCTCGGCCACCGGGGTGATGCCCAGGGCATGAGCCAGGTTGACCACCGACCGTACGATCTCGGCCGAGGCCGGCTGGGTGAGAACCGGCGCGACGAACTCCTTGTCGAGTTTGATCTCGTCGACCGGGAACTCGCGCAGGTACCACAGCGCAGAGTAGCCGCTGCCGAAGTCGTCGATCGCCACTCGAATCCCGTTCCTGCGCAAGGTGTTGAGGACCGATCGAGTCCTGTCCATGTCGGCCAGCAGCAGGTCCTCGGTGATCTCCACGGTCAGCGCCTGCGGGCTCAGCCCGCGAGCCTGCAGGGCGCCCATGATCCGGTCGGGCAGCGCGGGATCGCTGACTGCCGGGGCGAACACGTTGACCGCCACCGGCACCCCGACGCCGCGGCGGTACCACTCAGCGGCCTCGTCGAGCGCCAGCTCGAGGACGACGGTGGTCATCGAGCGCATCAGCCCGTGCTGACGCACCAGAGGCAGGAACCGGTCCGGCTCGAGCAGGCCACGCCGCGGGTGCGGCCAGCGGATGAGTGCCTCCATACCGACGATCGCCGCGCCCCGAATGTCGACCTTGGGCTGGTAGAACATGGTCAGTTCGCCGTGGTCGATGGCGTGCCGCAACTCGCCGAGCAGGCGCGCCGCATCCGGCACGTCGTCCGCGTCCGGATTCGCCGCGGGCTCCGGCCCGGCCGCCGGGTCCGCTCCGTTCGCCGGCCCGGCCATCCGCTCACCCCGCGCCTGGTCGGCGACCTCGAGAAGCAGACGCCGGTTCTCGCCGATGACCAGGAACTGGCGGACCATCACCGCGAACACGGCGACCGCGGCCCCGACGAACACCGGTTCCATCCCGTCGATGAGCGCGGGCGCGCACAACACGGTCGCGGTGGCGACGGTCGCATACGGCAGCCAAGTCGACGTGCGGGAGGGGGCGAGGTGGTCGCCGTCGGCCTCACCCCGGTCGGCTCCGGGCATTGACAGCGCGCCCAGACCGATCGCGACGAAGCCCAGCACCCAGCCCACCGCGGTCTCCTGAGGACCCCACACCTCCCGGGTGGCGGCGAAGTACGCGTAGGCGGTGTCCGATGCGGCGATCAGCACCAGACCACCGGCCAGCAGCGACAACTCGGGACGTCGGTGGGCGGGCGCCCGGACCAGTAGCAGCACCGCGACGGCGACGAAGACGATGTCACCCACGGGATAGACCAGCGACCACGCGGTGGACATCGGGTCGCTCGACCGGACGCGGTAGACGTCGTCCAACACCGCCACCCAGGCCACGCCGAACAGGGCGGCGGCAACGGTGAGTCCATCGAGCATCAGTCGCAGGCGCGCTCCGGGCGACTGGGCGGTCAGCAGGAAGACCAGGCACACCCCGGCACCGGCAAGAAAGAACAGATAGCCCACGCTGGACCACCAGGGCAGAGGTGTCTGGTGTGCCGCGAGCCGGGACACGCTCCATCCGGCGGCGCCCACCGCCCACCCTGCAGTGCCCAGCGCCATGCAGGCCCATGCGCTACGTTCGCGGCCGCTGCGCCGGTACGCCGCCAGCGCCGAGCACACCGCGGCGAACAACGAGAACCCGACGAGTCCCGCCTCGCCCGCCACCCGCAACGACGGGTCGGCGGCCCCACCGAACAGCAGCCAGACGGCATAGCCCACGCCCGCGACGGCGACACCGAGCGTCACCCCTCGCCGGCTCGACATGCGCGGATTCTAGCAATTCACCATCGGCGACTCGTGCCAGAACCCGCCTGCCGAATCGATTTGCTATCGGTTCAGCAGCTCACCGAGTCGGAGGCATACGTGCATTTCAGCAGGTTGATCCAGTACATGCAGCATTTGCGCCGGCGTCAACGTAGTTCCCGCTTCTGTTGAATCAGCAAAGGATGACTCAGCTGGTCAGCGGACACTCTGGGCAGTGGGAGCTCTGGTCAGTGGACGCTGTCACCGGCCTCCTCCGAAGCCAACCGTCGGGTTTGAACCAGTTCCAGGACCGCGTCCGCCGACAACGGCTTGCTGAAGTGGTAGCCCTGAGCGATGGTGCACCCGTAGTCGAGCAACCGCTGCGCGGTCTGGACATTTTCGACACCCTCGGCCACCGGGGTGATGGCAAGTGCATGGGCGAGGTCGATGACGGCCCGCACGATGGCCGCCGACGGAGCATGGGTCAGGATCGGCGCGATGAAATGTCTGTCCAGTTTGAGCTCGTCGACCGGGAATTCGCGCAGGTACCACAGCGCCGAGTAGCCACTGCCGAAGTCGTCGATCGCGACGCGGATCCGGTGCTCGCGCAGCATCCTCAGCACCACCCGCGTCTTGGCCAGGTTATCCAGCAGCAGGTCCTCGGTGATCTCGACGGTCAGCATCTCCGGCGGCAGACTCCGGTGGTCGAGCGCCGACGACAGCTGACGGGGCAAGCCCAGGTCGCCCACCGCGGGGGCGAACACGTTGATGGCCACGGGCAGTTCGGCGCCCGCTGCCCACCACTGCGCCACGTCGTCGAGCGCGCGATCCAGCACAGCAGAGGTCACCGACCGCATCAGACCGTGCTGGCGCACCAGCGGCAGGAATTGGTCGGGGGTCAACATCCCGCGGTGCGGATGCGGCCAGCGCACCAACGCCTCCAGCCCCACCACCGTCCCACACTGCAGGTCGAACTTGGGTTGGTAGACCACACTCAACTCGCCGTGGTCCAAGGCCCCCCGCAGGTCACGCAGCAGCCGCAGCGACGCCCGTCCGGCGACACCGGTGTCGCTGCCCCGCACCGGCACCGGGGCTGACACCGCCGGATCCTCGCCCCACTGCAGCTCCATCTCCGGACTGAACGTGAACGGCGTGCCGGCCTGGGCCCGCTTGGCGCTGTACATGGCGACGTCGGCCTGCTTGAGCAGATCCTCGACCGTCAGGGTGACGCTGTCCGGCGTCGCGATGGCCAGTCCGACGCTGGGGCGCACCAACAGATCCTGACCGTCGATCAGGAACGGCCGGTCGAATGCGGCCACCACCTGGTGTGCCACCGCCCGGGAGGCGTCGGGGTCGCCCTCCATCAGCACCGCGAATTCGTCGCCGCCGAGGCGGGCGACGGTGTCACTGGCCCGCACCGCATTGTTGAGGCGTTCGGCCACCCGCGCCAGGATGGTGTCGCCGGCCGGATGGCCGAGGCTGTCGTTGACGAGCTTGAAGTCGTCGAGGTCGATCAGCAGCACTGCGACCGCTCGGGCTTCGCGCTTCTGCAGCGCCATCGCGTGGGTGAGCCGGTCGATGAACAGGGTGCGGTTGGCCAGGCCCGTCAAGGGGTCGCGCAACGCCCGGTCGGAGACCTCGGCCAGCAGCCCGCGGTTGTCCCTGAGTACCAGCATCTGGCGCAGCATCACCGCCAGAATCGTCAGCGCGCCGACGATGTAGAGCGGCCCCAGACGCGGGATCATGATCGGCGCGCAGATCACCACCACCGCCGTCACCGGCACGAACGGCATCCACATGGAGGCGGGCGAGAAGACCGTCGGCGGTTTCGCCGGCAGGGCGGCCGCTCGTGCGCGGGTCGCCAGGGCCGCGGCACCGATGGCGATGAATCCGTAGACATAGCCCAGGGAGATCGCTTCGCGGTAGACGCCTTCGACCGTGGTGAGGTAGGCGTAGGCGACGTCGGCGATCCAGATCGAGATCAACCCGACAGTCAGCATCGCCAACGGCCGGCGTTCTGTCGGCGAGGCCCGCACGAGCAGCAGCAGTGCGATCGTCACGACCGCGACCCCGGTGACCGGGTACATCAGCACGAGCACAAGCGCGAACCAGTCCATCGCCTTGGCCGCGTAGACCGTCGCCAGCAGCCCCACCCAGACGGCCCCGAACAACGCGCCGGCGACGACGACCGCATCGAGGAGCACCCGCAGCATCGTCGAACGGGGGTAGTCGCGCAGCATGACGAGCAGGGCCAGGCCGGCGCCCACGGGCATCAGCGCATAGCCGACGTCGGCCACCGACTGGAACGGCGGGACCTCGTTGGTCAGCCCGTTGTAGGTCCAGACCAGTTGGCCGGAGGCGAACCCGCAGAGCCCGACGGCGATCCACCACCAGGCCACCCGACGTCGTCCGTGCAGGCGTCGCGCAGCCGCCCCGGCACACACGGCGGCCGACAGAGCGACCAGCATCACCACCACGTCGTTGACGACGCGAACCGCCGACAGGGTGCTCCACCTGCTCAACTGCAGAACAGAGAAAGCTCCCGCCGACACAGCGATGACGCTCACCGCTGCCCTGGGGCTCAGCACCGGTCGATGCTAGCAACACCCCAGGGGGTAGCGCGCAGTAACTGACGTCACCGTCATATACCTGCTGACGAGCGCGAAAGGCGGGTCGACGGGCAGGGTCAGCGAGGTGGCTGGACTCCTACGCCGGCACGCCGTCCATCGCGATCACGGAAACCAACCGACCAGCAAACCCGGTCCCGGTCAGGGCAACGCGTGGATGAGCTGCTCGACCGACACCCGCGGCCCGGTGAAGAACGGCGTTTCCTCACGCACGTGCCGACGCGCGTCCGTCGCCCGCAGATCCCGCATCAGGTCGACGATCCGGTGCAGTTCCGGCGCCTCGAAGGCCAGCAGCCACTCGTAGTCACCCAGCGCGAACGACGGAACGGTGTTGGCGCGCACGTCTTTGTAGTCGCGGGCGGCCATGCCGTGCTCGGCCAGCATGCGGCGCCGCTCGTCGTCGGGCAGCAGATACCACTCCAGCGAGCGGACGAACGGATACACGCAGATGTAGGCGCCGGGCTCCTCACCGGCCAGGAACGCCGGAATGTGGCTCTTGTTGAACTCTGCCGGCCGGTGCAGGGCCACGTTGCTCCACACCGGATTCGACGCGCGCCCCAGCGTGGTGGAGCGGCGGAACTCGGCGTAGGTCGCCTGCAGGGCCTCGACGTTCTCCGCGTGCGTCCACATCATGAAGTCGGCATCGGCGCGCATCCCGGCCACGTCGTAGACGCCGCGCACCACAACGCCGTTGTCCTCCTGGCGCTTGAGGAACGTCGCGGTGTCCTGCACCACCGCCGCACGCGCATCCTCGTCGTACCCGAGTTCGCCGGGGCGCACGGCGAACACCGAGAACATGAGGTAGCGGATCGTGGAGTTGAGCGTGTCGTAATCGAGCTTGGCCATGCGCCCATCGTGCCACGCCCGAGGTGGCGCGCCGGGGGCTCGTCAGCCGGTGCGGACCAGCGCAGCCGCAGCCCTGGTGGCCGCCGCGACGCAGGCCGGCACCCCGATGCCGTCGAGGTAAGCGCCGGCCACCGCCAGCCTCGGCGGCAGCCCGGCGCGGATGCGGCCGACCACGTCGGCGTGGCCGGGCCCGTACTGCGGCATCGCGTCGATCCAGCGCACGACGCGCGACTCCACCGGTTGCACGTGGACGTCGAAAAGTTGCGCGAGGTCCTGCTCCGCCCAGGCCAGGAGTTCGTCGTCGCCGGCGCCACGGGCGATGTCGTCACCGAGTCGCCCGTAGGACAGGCGCACCATCTCGGTGCTGCCGCGCCTGCCCCATTTGCGAGACGACAACGTGACCGCCTTGGCGTGCAGCCGGGTGCGACCGGCCACGAGCACACCGGACTGCTCGGGCAACGGCGTGCCGCCGGGCAGTGCCAGCGCCACCACCGCGGCAGAGGCGACCGGGATGGTGGCGGCCGCAGCGGCACTCTCGGGCGCGAGGTCACCGATCAGCCCCGGCAATCGCGGGGCCGGCACCGCGAGCACCACGGCATCGGCCGGCCAGCGCTGCCCGTCGTCGTCGAGCACGTCCCACCCGCGCTGCGCCGGCATCACGGTGCGCACCCCGATCTGCGCCCAGCGCAGATCCGAGCGGCGCACCAGCTCGTCGAGCAGCACCGTGTAGCCGCCGTCGACGGCGCCGAACACCGACCCCGGGGCCGGTGGCGGCAACGCGGTGGTGACGGCCTCGGTGAGGTTGCGCGCACCGCGGTCCAAGGCGGTGGCCACCGTCGGCGCGGCCGCGCGGATGCCGATCGTGGCGGCCGAGCCCGCGTACACGCCGGCCAGCAAGGGGTCGACCGAGCGGATGACGACCTGCTCACCGAAACGATCGCCGACGAGTTCGGCCACCGTCGGGTCAGCACCGGTACGCCACGAGAACGGCCGGCGGGGTTCGTCGCGCATCCACTGGATGGTCGCGTCGTCCACCAGGCCCACCAGGGCGTCCGGCCGCGACGGGATGCCGTTGACGGTGTCCTTGGGCAGTGCGTGCAGGCGGTCTTCGCTGTAGATCAGCGGGCGCGCCCCGGTGGTGGCGATCTGTTTGTCGGCCATGCCCAACTCGGCCAGCAGCGCCGTCACCTCGGGCCGGCGGGCCACGAAGGCCTCGGCCCCCACGTCCAGCGGCTGCCCGGCGATGCGTTCCGTGCGCAGGACGCCACCGAGGCGGTCAGCGGGATCGAATACGGTGATCGACGCGTCCGGTCCGGCGGTCACCCGTAGCCGGTAGGCCGCGACGAGTCCTGAAATGCCCCCTCCGACAACGCAATAGCGCGGCCCGGTCGATGAGCTCACAGTTCGTGCACCAACGCGACCGCATCGGTGATCACCTCGGGGTCGGTGGCCGGCAGCACCCCGTGACCCAGGTTGAAGACGTGCCCGACCGCGCCCGCGTCGACCGCACGCCGACCGTCCTCGACCACCGCGCGCACTGCCCGCTCGACCACCGGCCAGCCCGACAGCAGCACCACCGGATCGAGGTTTCCCTGCAGCGCGCAACCGGGCCGGACCCGGCTCGCGGCGTCGGTCAGCGAGGTGCGCCAGTCCACGCCGACCACCGCAGGGGTGTCGTGTCCGACGACGGCCTCCGACATGGCCCCGAGCAGCTCGGCGGTACCCACCCCGAAATGCGTCATCGGCACACCGTGGCCGGCCAGCTCGGTGAACACCCGGGCGCTGTGCGGCAGGACGTAGGCGCGGTAGTCGGCCAGCGACAACGTGCCGGCCCAGGAGTCGAACACCTGGATGGCGTCCACCCCGGCTTCGAGCTGAGTCCGCAGGAACGCGACCGTGACATCGGTCAGGGCCGTCATCAGCGCATGCCAGGTGTCGGTGTCGCCGAACATCATCGCCTTGGTGCGCTCGTGGTTGCGGCTCGGCCCGCCCTCGACCAGGTAGGACGCCAGCGTGAACGGCGCCCCGGCGAAACCGATGAGCGCAACGTCGCCCAGCGCGGCCGTGAGCTGGCTGATCGCCGTCGCGACCGGTGCGACCTGCTCGCCGTCCAACTCCCCGACGCCGGCGACGTCGGCGCGGCTGCGCACGGGATGGCCGATCACCGGACCCACGTCGGGCACGATGTCGACGTCGATCCCCGCGGCCCGGAGCGGCACCACGATGTCGGAGAACAGGATGGCGGCGTCGACGCCGTGCCTGCGCACCGGCTGCAGTGTGATCTCGGTGATCAGGTCGGCGTCGAAGCAGGCCTGCATCATGGTGTTCTTGGCCCGCAATGCCCGGTACTCGGGCAGCGACCGGCCGGCCTGCCGCATCATCCACACCGGCACCCGGTGGGGCTTGCGACCGGCCACGGCGGCCAGGTAAGGGGATTCGGGCAGCTCGCGGCGCGTGTTCATCGCCTCCTATGCTGCCATGTCCGACGCTGTCCGATTCGGCGCGCCATGAGCACAGACCAGGTGATATGGACTAGCGTCAGACGGCGTGACCTCCGCCGAACCCGCTCAGTTCCGCGACGCGGTGGCGGCGATGAATGCCACCACCGTGCGTCCGGAGATCGAGCTGGGCCCCATTCGGCCACCCCAGCGCCTGGCACCGTTCAGCTACGCCCTGGGCGCCGAGATCAAGCATCCCGAGACCGCGATCATCCCCGAACGCTCCGAAGGAGACGCCTTCGGGCGGTTGATCCTGCTGCACGACCCCGAGGGCGCTGAAGCCTGGGACGGCACGATGCGACTGGTCGCCTACATCCAGGCCGACCTCGACTCCAGCGAGGCGGTCGACCCGTTGCTGCCCGAGGTCGCCTGGAGCTGGCTGGTCGACGCGCTGGAACAGCGGGCCGAGCACGTCACCGCGCTCGGCGGCACCGTCACCGCCACCACCTCGGTGCGCTACGGCGACATCTCCGGACCGCCACGTGCGCATCAGCTCGAGCTGCGCGCGTCGTGGACCGCCACCGACGCCGAACTCGGCCCGCACGTGCAGGCGTTCTGTGAAGTGCTCGAGCATGCCGCGGGGCTACCTCCCGCGGGCGTGACCGATCTCGGTTCGCGGTCGCGCGCCTGAACTCGATGTCCGAGCCCGATACCGCCGGTTCCGTCGTGGAACCCGACGCCGACCAGCCCGAGGCCACCCCGCTGCTGAGGCCGCGCGACGGCGTGCCCGCCGTGTCGGCGAGCCGCGGTGAGATCGCCAGGGCCGCCGATCTTCTCGCGCACGGCACGGGGCCGTTCGCGGTGGACGCCGAGCGCGCCTCGGGTTTCCGTTACTCCAATCGCGCCTACCTGGTGCAGATTCGCCGCGCCGGTGCGGGCACGGTGCTGATCGACCCGGTCAGCCACGGCGGTGACCCGGTCGAGGTGCTGGCCCCGGTCGCGGATGTGCTCGCCACCGACGAGTGGGTGTTGCACGCCGCCGACCAGGATCTGCCCTGCCTGGCCGAGATCGGGATGAGGCCGACCTCGCTGTACGACACCGAGCTGGCAGGCCGGCTGGCCAACTACGACCGGGTGAACCTCGCCGCGATGGTCCAACGGCTGCTCGGTCTGCAACTCACCAAAGGCCACGGGGCGGCGGACTGGTCCAAAAGACCACTGCCCGACGACTGGCTCAACTACGCCGCCCTCGACGTCGAGGTGCTCGTCGAACTGCGCGACGCCGTCGACGACGTCCTCGCCGAGCAGGGAAAGACCGAGTGGGCACGCCAGGAGTTCGAGTTCCTGCGCACCTTCGAGGGGGCGCCCACCCGGCGGGACCGATGGCGACGCACCTCGGGCATCCACAAGGTCCGCAACCCCCGCGCGCTGGCCGCGGTGCGCGAACTGTGGACCACCCGGGACCAGATCGCGCGGCGGCGGGACATCGCTCCCGGCCGGATCCTGCCCGACAGCGCGATCGTCAACGCAGCGACCGTCGATCCCGACAGCGTCGACAAGCTCACTGCCCTGCCCATTTTCGGCGGATCCCGGCAACGGCGCAGCGCACAGGTGTGGCTCGACGCGCTCGCCCGGGCCCGCGCGACCTCCGAACCACCCAGCTCGGCCGAACCCTCCAACGGTCCGCCACCGGCGTCGCGCTGGGCCCGCCGCAAGCCTGAGGCCGCGGCGCGACTGGAAGCAGTCCGCTCCGGGCTGACCCACCTGGCCGAGCAACTCAACGTGCCTGCCGAGAACCTGCTGGCGCCCGACACCGTGCGCCGGCTGTGCTGGGACTGGGAACTGACCGGCCAGGGCGCAGACAGCCCCGCTGCGACGGCCGCGGCCGTCGAGGCGTTCCTGCGCGACTGCGGGGCGCGGCACTGGCAGCGCGACCTCACCGTTCCGGTGCTGACGGCCGCGCTGCAGGTCTCCCCTACCGACCGCTGACCAGTTTGATGGCCGCCGACTCGATGGTCTCTTCGGACAACAGCACCTCCAGTGCCGCATCACCGAGGGGGATGAAGCTGTCGTGGCTGGCCACCCGCGCCAGCGCTCCGGGGAAGCCGTGCTCGATCAACGCGGTGAGCACCCCCTCGCCGACACCGCCGCTCTCGCGGGTCTCGTCGACGACGAGCACCCGACCAGTGGCCTGCGACTCGGCCAGCATGTCCGTCACCGGCAATGGGGCCAGCCAACGCAGGTCGACCACGCGGGCTGCGATGCCCCGCTCGGCCAGTCGGCGCGCCACGCGCAGGCTCATCCGCAACCCGTTGCCGAACGTCATGATGGTCAGGTCGCGGCCGTCACCGTAGGTCCGGGCACTGCCAATCGGCACCACGCCGCCTTGATCGGTGGCCAGCCAGCCGTCGTCGCCGTCGTCGTGCAGGTCGCGGGTGTGGTAGAGCGCAATCGGCTCGAGGAACAGGCACACCACCCCCGCCGTGCGTGCGGCGACCACACAGGACCGCATCATCGCCGCGGCGTCGTCGGGCCGCGCCGGAGAGGCCACCACGACACCGGGCAGGTCGCGGATCGCGGTGATCGAGTTGTCGTTGTGAAAATGCCCGCCGAAACCCTTCTGGTAACCGTATCCGGCGATCCGCACCACCATCGGGTTGCGGTACTGCCGGTTGGAGAAGAACTGCAGCGTGGCCCCCTCGCCGCGGATCTGGTCGGCGGCATTGTGCAGATAAGCCAGATACTGGATCTCCGGGATGGGCAGCAGCCCGCACACGCCGGCGCCCAGGGCCAGTCCGAGGATCGACTGCTCGTCGAGCAGAGTGTCGAAAACCCTTGCCGCTCCTGCTTTTCCGGCCAGCCCACGGGTCACGCCGTAGACACCGCCCTTGCGGGCGACGTCCTCACCGAACAGCAACGCCTCGGGGTGGTCGGTCAACGTCTCGTGAAGCGCCCGGTTGATGGCCTGCGCCACCGTGAGCGCCGGCCCTTCGTTCCCGCGGCCCCCCCGGGACGCGGCCTCGCGGGTGGCCCGCACCGCGTCGTCGCGGGCCTCCCGCAGCGGTGTCATCACCGCATGCGGGCTGTCCAACTGCGGTAGCTCGGCGACGTCGGTGGCCAGCGCGAGCACGTCGGTGCGCTTCGCTTCGTAGGCGTCGAGAACCTCTGCGACGGTGCAGATCCCGGTCTCGACGAGAATCCGGGCAGTGCCCAGTAGCGGGTCACGTCCGTAGTCGGCGGTGATCTCGTCACCGCTGCGGTAGCCGGGCTCGTAATCGGACCCGGCGTGTCCCATGAGCCGCACCGTCCGCAGGTGCAGGAAAGCCGGCCGGCGATGGGTACGCACGTAGTCGGCGGCCCGCTGCGAAACGGTCAGCACTTCGGCCACGTCGGCGCCGTCGGCGGTGAAGTACTCCAGATCCGCACGGTTGCCGTAGGTACGCGCTATCCAGCCCTGCGGGGTGCGCACGCTGATGCCGATCCCGTTGTCCTCGCACACCAGCAGCAGCGGCATCGGCACACCTTGGTAGGCGGTGTGCATGGCCGCGTTGATCGCACCGACCGCCGTCGAGTGGTTGGCCGACGCGTCGCCGAAGCTGCACACCGCCAACGCGTCCGACGGCCAGGCACACTCGACACCCAGCTTGCGTGCGCGGGCGATGGAGAAGGCGACCCCGACCGCCCGCGGCAGGTGTGAGGCGATGGTCGAGGTCTGCGGGATGACGCTCAGATCGTGGCGGCCGAAGACCTTGTGCCGCCCACCGGAGATCGGCTCGTCGGTCGCGGCGACCAGCCCGAGCAGCACATCGCGCAGCGGGTCACTTCCTTTGACCTGCCGTGCACGGGCGAGGTAGAAACCCCCGGAACGGTAGTGCAGCAGCGCAGGATCGCTCGGGCGCAACGCGGTGGCCACCGCCGCATTGCTCTCGTGCCCGGAGGAACCGATGGTGTAGAAGCCCTGGTTCCTCGATCGCAACCAGCGCGCAGCCAGGTCGAGATGACGACTGCCCAACTGTGCGTCGAACACCTCCAGACAGGTCTTCGGCGAGACACCGCGCAGCATGACGTCGGCATCGGCATGCGATGCGGTCAGCCCGGAGACGGCTCGGGTGAAGTACTCGTCGATCGGTTCGGCCACTGCGGCTCCTGGAGGTCAGCGGAACGCGGCGATACCGGTGAGCGCCTGCCCGATCATCAGGGTATGCATCTCACTGGTGCCTTCATAGGTCAACACCGATTCCAGGTTGTTGGCGTGGCGCATCACCGGATATTCCCCGGTGATGCCGCTCGCCCCGAGGATGGTGCGCGCCGTGCGGGCGATCGCGATGGCCTCCCGCACGTTGTTCAGCTTGCCCAGGCTCACCTCTTCGGGCCGCAGGCCGTCGGCGTCCTTGGTGCGGCCGAGGTGCAGCGCGAGCAGGAGGGCCTTGCCGTACTCGAGCGTCATGTCGGCGAGTTTCTGCTGGGTGAGCTGGAATCCGCCGATCGGCCGGTCGAACTGCATCCGTGACTGGGCGTAGCTCAGCGCGGTCTCCAGGCAGTCCCGCGCGGCGCCCACGGCGCCGAACACGATTCCGAACCGGGCTTCGTTGAGGCAGCTCAGCGGAGCCCGCAGGCTCGTGGCGCCGGGGAGGCGGGCGCTGTCGGGGACTCGGACTCCGTCGAGAACGAGCTCGCTGGTGACCGAAGCGCGAAGGGACATCTTCGACTTGATGGTGTGCGCGGTGAAGCCCGGAGTGTCGGTCGGCACGGCGAAGCCCCGCACCCCGTCGTCGGTGCGGGCCCACACAATCGCCACGTCGGCGACCGACCCGTTGGTGATCCACATCTTGGTGCCGTCGAGAATCCAGTCGTCACCGGAACGTGAGGCGCGGGTGCGCATTCCGGCCGGGTTGGAGCCGAAGTCGGGCTCGGTGAGCCCGAAACAGCCGATCATGCGGCCTCGCGCCATCTCGGGCAGCCACTGCTGCTTCTGTTCTTCACTGCCGAAGGCGTGCAACGCGAACATCGCCAGCGAGCCCTGCACGCTGACCAGCGACCGGATGCCCGAGTCACCGGCCTCCAACTCCAGGCACGCCAGACCGTAGGCCGTCGCGGTGGTGCCGGCACATCCGTAACCCTGCAGATGCATGCCGAGCAGGCCGAGTTCGCCGAGTTCGGCGGCGAGCTCACGGACCGGAAGCTCGCCGTTCTCGTACCACGCCGCGATGTCCGGCGCGATGCGTCCTTTCACCAACGCGCGCACCGTATCCCGGATCTGGCGTTCCTCGTCGTCGAGCATGCCGTCGACACGCAGCAGGACGTCCGGGGCGGTGGGGCCGCCGTTCTGGGTGGGCTGGCGGGACATGATGTCTCCTAACGGTCGAGGGGGATCAGCAGCAGCCGGACGCGTGCGCGCCGACAGGACGCGGTGGTGGTGAGGCCGGGCGCACGTCAGCGCCCCGCCAGCTCACCGATCGGCTTGGCGGCGGGGTCTGCTCGCTGCGGGTGGCGACCAGCGGTACCCCGTCGACGAGGACGCTCGCGATTCCGGGCAGGTCCCCCAGCGCAAAGGAGTCCAGCGCGTCGGTGGCCGCCGACCCGGTGATCGGGCCGAGCACCAACAGATCCGCGGGTCGCCCTTCGGCGATCACCCCGGTGTCCAGGCCATGCGCCCGTGCCGTCTGTCCGGTCGCCACCGCGACCGCCGCCACCGGGTCGACGCCGCACACCGAGGCCAGATAGCAGATGTTGCGCAGCATTCCGCGCGGGATGACACCGGTGCCGCCGGGGGTGTCGGTGCCGAGGGTGAGGCGGTCCAGTCTGTCTGCCCGGCGAAGCTCGTCCACCACGACCGTCGTGGCACGGTAGTTGTTGGAACTGCACACCTCGACGTGGGTGTCGGGCAGGCCGGCGATGATCGCGATGATGTCCGAATCCGGCGGCGGGATCGGGCCGCCGGAGATGTGGCCGACCACATCCGGCTCGACCGCGAGTACCACCTCTGCTCCGGCGACCCGGCTCGAACCCGACCGGGAGACCCCACCGGAGTGCAGTTTGACGGTCATCCCCCGCTCGTGCGCCCACCGCACGTACCGCTGGGCTTCGCCGTCGCCCAACCGGTTCCAGTCGTAGAAGATGAACTTCAGCTGGTCGATGCCCTCGCGGTGAGCCCGGTCGAAGTGTTCTTCGGTCATGCCAGGTACCAACAGCACGGTGCCGGCGTTGACTTTGACCCCGGACGGCCGCATGCGCCCGGTGGTGTGCTTGGAGGTGATCGCGATGCTCAGCACCAACTCCGGGGTGAGCGCGTCGAACGCCAGACCCGGAATGTGCAGTTCGCCGGCCGAGACCATCGAGGTGGTGCCGCCATGGAGGTAGTTGTGAATCCAGCCGACGGAGTTCTGCGCCGGAGTCCATTCACCGAAGGTCGGGTGGATGTGACCGTCGACCAGACCGGGCATGACTGTCAGTCCACCTGCAGAGAGCACGCGGTCGGGCGCACCGACGGTGGTCCCCACGCCGACGATGAGGCCGTCCTCGACGACGAGGGTCGTGTCACGGAGCGGGGCGATGTTCGCGTCGCCGTGCACCAGCAGCCCGATGTCCTCCACCAGCAGCGTGGTCACCTAGGACCTCCTTCATTGGATTTTGTATACACTATCCGACGAATCGCGCTGCGGGAAATCGGGTTCGGCGTCCGCCCGGCGCAGCCGACCCAGAGCCGGAGCGCCGAACACGACCACCAGCACGATGACCGCGCCGACGAGGTTCATCGCCAGCCGGACGCCGCCCTCGTACCAGGGGAACAACGCCGGGTATTCGCTGATCACCAGCAGCACCGGTGGGCCGGTGACCGCCCACCACGTGTAGTTGACCGGGCGTAGCGCCATGGCGAGGGTGAACAACACCACGGTCAGGACCGCCACGACGGGCAGCGACGGGTGCGTGCCCAGCATCAGCGCGGCGATCAGCGCACCGACCGTGTTGCCCGACAACCGCTGCGCCAGACGCAGTCCGGTGTCCCGCGCAACGGGTTGCACGGTCAGTACGACGCTGGTCACCAGCCAATGGCCGCCGACCAGGTCATCGGGCAACAACCCGGCCACCCCTACCGCGACGGCCACCGCGATGCCGACCCGGATCGCGTGGGGCCGGCGTTCCCGCCACGGCGCGCCGGTCCGACCTGATGAGGGCGCGGGCAAGTCACGCCGGCGACACACGACCGTGCATCCGTACCACGCGCTCCAGGCGGCCGGCACCACCAGCACACCGACGAGATACGGCACCAGCGAGGCGGCCCCGGGGTCGTCAGGGACGTCGATCGCGATCAGCACCACCGCCAACGCCGCGGTCGGACCCACCTCGACCAACAACGCACCGGCCACGGCCGCCACCACCGTCACCGCTGCCAGCGCCGGCGGATGGCCCGAGGTGAGCACCGCCAGGGTCGCTCCGACCAGGATCGCCAGGCCCCGCACCCCCATGGTGACGAGCGCGGGACGCCACGCCACGGGAAGCGACGGTACCGCCGTCAGCACGAAACCCAGCCCCAGCGCCGACCCCAGCGCAGGTCGACCCGCCGCCGCCGTCACCCCGAGGATCGCCCCGAGGCCCACAGCAAGCCAGACGGCCATCCCCCAACGGCTGGGTCCGACGGGACGCAGCACCTCGGAAACCCGTCGGAACCGGGGGGACGGCGCAGGGATGGCTGCCCGGTCAGGATTCCGCACTGTCCGCGCCGCCCGCCGGCGTGGCGGCATCGAGCACGGCCGCCACGATGCCCTGGTAACCCGTGCAGCGGCAGATGTTGCCGGACAGCGCCTCCCGTACCGAGTCGGCGGTGAGCGGTTTCTCGGCATCGGGATCGCGCAACAGTTCCACTGCCGCCACCAGGAACCCGGGAGTGCAGAAACCGCACTGCAGTCCGCCACGTTCGGCGAACGCCTGCCGCAGTCGGTCAGCCTCCTCGAACTGGTCGAGACCCTCGACGGTGTCGATCCGAAGACCATCGGTCTGTGCGGCCAGCATCAGGCAGGCGCGCGCCGACCGGCCCTCCACGAACACGGTGCATGCACCGCACACCCCGTGCTCACAGCCCAGATGCGTTCCCGTCAAGCCGAGTTCGTCGCGCAGGAAGTCGGCGAGGGTGAGCCGACCTGCCACGGTTCGCACGATCTGTTTGCCATTGACCGTCACCGCGATGGTCAGCGTCGCCGGTGAATCAGGCCGCATATCCACCCCCTCTCGGAGCGTTCACCCGCCGGTGCGCATCGGCAAGCGCATCGGCAAGCGCCGCGCGGCACAGGCGGCGCGCGTAGTCGGTGTCCTCGACCGCCGGTTCGCAGGCGTCCGCCCATCGGTCGGCCAAGGTGCGCCACAGCTGCGCCGACGGCACCTTCCCGACCGCATCGTCGGCAACGAAGAGCAGCGGCCGGTCTGCCATGCTCAACACACCGGCGCGCACAGCTGCGATCCGGCCATCCGGGTCCACCGTCAGCAGGCAGCCTGCGCCGGCGAGGCCGTAGTCGCCGTGCTGGTGAGCGAATTCGACGAAGCCCCAACCCTGCCCGGCCTTGATGGCGGGCACGGAGATCCAGGTGACCATCTCGTCGGCGGCAAGGGCGTTGGTGTACAACGACACGAACATCTCCTCGGCGGCGACCGTGCGCCGTCCCGACACGGACTCGACGTGAAACGTGGCGCCGAGAACGACGGTCGCAAGCGGTATCTCGGCGGCCGGATCGGCATGTGCCACCGACCCGCCGATGGTGCCCCTGTTGCGAATGGCGATATGACCGATGTAGCGCGCCGCATCGGCGAGCAGGGGGGCCCGTGCGGCGATCAACGGGTCGGTCTCCACGGTCCGGTGGGTGACCAAAGCGCCGAGCACCAGATCATCGGTGTCATCGAACACGCGGTTCAATTCGGCGAGTCTGCCGATGTCGATGACCGACGTGGGCCGCGCCAGGCGCAGGTTCATCAGTGTCATCAAGGACTGGCCGCCGGCCATCAGCTTCGCATCGGCGTCCTGCGCGAGCAGCTCGAGGGCCTCGGCGACCGAGTCCGGCCGCTGGTAGCACACCGCGGCGGGCTTCACGACGCCACCCTGTCCAGCGCCCGGCACAGATCGGCGGTCCCGATCGGCGTCGTCGTCACGTGGTGGCCACCGCCCAGCGCGTCGTCGACGGCGGCGGCGACCGCGGCGTACACGGCGATGGTGCCGCTCTCCCCCGCACCGCGCACGCCCAGCGGATTGGCAGGCGTGGCGACGTGGTGATGGTTCACGAGCACCGGGGGCACGTCCGTGGTGAGGGGCAAATGGTAGGCCGCGAACGTCGTCGAGGTCGGTTCGCCCGTGGGCGAGTATCTCCACGCCTCGAACAGCGCGCCACCGATCCCCTGGGCGACTCCACCGACGATCTGGCCCTCCACGATCCTGGGATTGATCTCCCGGCCACCCTCGTGGGACACCGCGTAGCGCAACACCTTCACGATCCCGGTGCGCCTGTGCACGCCGAGAATGACCGCGTGCACACCCATCGTCCACGTCACCGTCGGGACCCGGTAGACGGAGGTGACGTCCAGCGCCGCACCACCCTCACCGGCACCTCCGACCCGGCCCGCCGCGGCCAGTTCGTCCCAGCCGACCGCGGTTCCGGCCGCCGTGAACCGGCCCCCGGCGTAGCCGACCGATTCGGCATCGAGGAGCTGCGCAGCGCGTTGTGAAGCAAGCACGATCAGTTCGCCGCACGCCTGGTGCACCGCGGAGCCGGCCAGCACCGCCGACCGGCTGGCGAACGTTCCGACTCCCTCGGGCAGTTGCTCGGTGTCGCAGGGCCGGTAACGCACCCGCTGCAGCGGGACATCCAACGCATCAGCGGCCACCTGGGCGAAGACCGTCTCGTGCCCCTGACCCGCCGATGCGGCGCCCGCCGTCACCTCGAACTGCCCGCTGGGCAGCACCCGCACGCGCGCTGTTTCGTGCGGGCCCCGACCCGTCGCCTCCAGATAGCACGACAACCCGTACCCGACATGGTGATCGGGGTTCTCGATCGCGCAGACGTCCACCTCCGAGCGCGGCAGCGCGCGCACCGCCGAATCCAGACAGGCCAGGTAGTCACCACCGTCGAAGCAGATCGGCACCCCGTCGCGGTACGGGAGGGGCCGGGCGTACGGCAGATCAGCCGCGCCCAGCAGGTTTCTTCTGCGGATCTCCTCACCGGAGATGCCCACGACCGCCGCCGCCGCATCCAGGCTCCGCTCCAGAGCGAACGTCGCTTCCGGCCGGCCCGCGCCGCGGTACTGCGCGACGAGTGTCTTGTTGGTCAGCGCGGCATATCCGCGGACGTGCATGGCCGGTATCCGATAGGGCCCCATCAGGTGCACGGCGGTGTTGGCGACGATGCCTGCCACCCAGAGACTTCCGGCACCGATGTCGACGACGAAATCGACGTCCCACGCGAGGATCGCG
The DNA here is from genome assembly GCF_041902445.1 of Mycobacterium sp. G7A2. Lineage (NCBI taxonomy): Bacteria > Bacillati > Actinomycetota > Actinomycetes > Mycobacteriales > Mycobacteriaceae > Mycobacterium > Mycobacterium sp. G7A2. The sequence continues at coordinate 3,648,469 of NZ_CP169251.1, forward strand.
CCCTCGGCGTCGACGGCCAGCCGCGCCCGGTGCAGCTGGTCCCTGGCCTGGGCGCTGGCGAGCAGGTGTTCCTGGCGGTCCTCGACCCAGACCACGCGCTGCCCGGTGTGTCTGGCCAGCACGGCGAGCACGATCTCCTCGCCGTACACATTGGCCTTGGTGCCGAAACCACCACCCACATCCGGCACACTGACCACGATGTCCTGACGGTCCCAGCCTGTCACCGCGCAGATCGCGTTGCGCACCATGTGCGGCACCTGGGTCGAGGTGTGTACCTCCACCCGTCCGCGTCCGGCGTCGTAATCGGCGAGCACGCCGCGACATTCGAGAGGGACGGCACCGTGGCGCTCCATGCGGTAGGTGCCCTCCACGACATGGGCGGCTGTGTCGAAAGCCTCATCGGGAGCGCCGAACTCGTACTCCAGACGAGCGGCCTGGTTGGTCGGCAGATGGCCGAACAGTGCGGGGCTGTCCGGATCGAGCGCGGTGACGGCGTCGGTCAGCACCGGCAGCGCCTGATAGGACACGACGACGCTTTCGGCTGCGTCCTCGGCGACGTAGCGGTCGGCGGCGACGACCACGGCGATCGGCTGGCCGACGTAGTGCACACGGTCGGCGGCGAGGATGGGAAGGCGCTGCTCAGCCAACTCCAGAGACGTGGCGGCACTGAAATCGGGGTCGGGCGTGGTCAGCGCGGGGATCCACGCTCCGTCGAGGCCGAGATCGGCGGCTCCGAACACTCCGTGCACGCCCGGCATCCGCTCGGCCACCGTGGTGTCGATTCCGGTGATCTTCGCGTGCGCTTGGCTCGATCGGACGAACACCACGTGCGCGGCGCCGGCGGCGAGGTCGGCCAGGAAGCGTCCGCGCCCGCCGAGCATGCGGTCGTCCTCCCGGCGCCGCACCGAGCTGCCGACCCATGGGCGATCTGCGCCCGACTCCGATGCGACGGGGGTCAATGGATCCTTTTCTCCCACTGCCACAGAGCGATCGAGATGCCGAACGAGATGGTGATCAGCAGCATGATCGTGGCAACCATCGACGGGTAGTCACCGTGACTGTAGGCCTGGAGCACGACGCGTCCCAGGCCCCGCCTGGTGGCGAAGAACTCCGAGAGGACGACGCCGACGACGGCGAGACTCACGGCCAGCCGGATACCGGTGAGCAGCGGACGGCGAATCGCGGGGAAGATGATGTGCACCAGCATCTGCCAGGGATTGGCGCGCACCGAGCGCGCGAGTTTCCAATACACCTTGGGGATCTCCTGCACACCGGTCGAGACATTGATCAGCACCGGGAACAGCGCGAACAGCACCCCCATGACGACCTTGGAGCCCGACAGGCTGAAGATCGGCAGCAACACCGGATACAGCACGATCTTGGGGATCCCGTTGAGCATGATGATCATCGGCTCGAAGATCAGACGCAGTCGGCCCGACAGGCCGAGAAGAAGCCCGATGCCCCCGCCGACGGCGGTGCCGACCACGAATGCCAGAGCCACCGCCTGCGCGGTGACCCGGAGGTCGAACAGATAGGCGGGGTCGGAGAGGTTCTCGACAAGCACGCCGAGCGTGCGGACCGGCGACGGGATGACGAAGGTCAACCCCGACACGACCTCCCAGACGACCAGGACGACGACGGCGAGCAGGCTCGCACCGACGAACTGGCTGCCGATGACCGCACGCCAGGAGAAGCGCCGTGTGACGGGTCGGTCGGCCTCGACGGGTGCAGGGGCCGGTGCGGTGGCGGTCACGAGTTCCTTCCCCGCAGCAGCACGCGCTCGACGGCGGCCAACGCGACGGTCAGCAGACACGACAGCACCAGGACCACGACGATGTAGGCGAACATCCCGATGTTGTCGAAGATTTCGTAGAGGTAGCGGATGCGGTAGCCCAGGCCCGCCTGCGCGGTGGTGAATTCCATCGCGATGGTCCCGATCAGGGCGTAGACGACGGCGAGCCGAAGACCCGCGACGATGAACGGGCCGGCAGCCGGGATCGCGATCGCGAACAACGTCTGTCGGGGCGAGGTGCGCAACGAGCGGGCCAGCTTGAGGTAGACCGGCGGCATCTGGTTCAAACCCACGGCCGTGTTCAGGGCCATCGGGATCGCCGCCATGATCGTGGCCAGGATGATCACCGACATGGCGTTGATGCCGACCAGCACGATCATCACCGGATAGAACAACACCAGCGGCACGGCGTAGAACGACACCAGGTAGGGCTCGAACACCCGGCCCAGCAACGGCACCTTCCAGAACAACAGTCCGGCAGCGAATCCGAGCAGGCATCCGAACACGATCGAGGCGGCCACCTCGATCCCGGTGCGCTGTGCGTCGATCCAGAACTGTCGTTCGGTCATCAACACCCCGAGCTCGGTGAAGATCACCGACGGCGCGGGCAGCACGTGATCGTTCCACCACCCCGCCCGCGAACCGATCTCGGCGAACGCCGTCAGCGCGACGATCAGGGCCAGAGTGGCACCCACGCTGAAACCCGCCGTCCCCCATCCTCGGCGGCGGCGGGGCGGCTCGGGTGGCGCCTGGTGCGCGGACGCGGACTCCCCGGGCAGATCGTCTTCCGCCGTGAAGGGTGGGTGCGATGACGAAGGGTGGGGTGCCGACGAGGCGCGAGATGCGGTGGAGGGTGTGGACGAGCGGGTCACGTCGAGGACGCCTCCTGCTGCTGGAAGCCCCGCATCGACTCGGCCTGCAGCGAACCCCAGATCCTGTTGTGCAGTTCGTTGAAGCGCGGTGTGGACACCACGCCGGCATCGCGCTCGCCGGGCAGGTCGATGTCGACGACGTCGATGATGGTGCCGGGCCGGTAGGACATCACCCACACCTGTTGTGACAGCAGGATCGCCTCGGAGATGTCGTGCGTGACGAACATGATGGTCTGCTTGGTCCTGGCCCAGATCTGCCGCACCTCAGCGCCCAGGAAAAGCCGGGTCTGCTGGTCCAGTGCCGCGAACGGCTCGTCCATCAGCACCACCTCCGGCTGCACCGCCAGTGTGCGCGCCAATGCCACCCGCTGACGCATGCCGCCGGAGAGCTGGGACGGGTAGGACTTCTCGAAACCGGCCAGTCCGACGAGCTCGATGGCGTCCTTGGTCCGCTTGCGCCGGTCCGGCTTGGGCGTGCCGATCATCTCCATCGCGAACGCGACGTTCTCCTCGACGGTGCGCCAGGGCAGCGTCGAATCCTCCTGGAACACCACCCCGATCTTGGGGTCGGGGCCGGTGACCGGCCGGCCTGCCACGCTGACCGTTCCGGTGGTGGCCTTCTGCAGCCCGGCGACCACCGCCAGCAACGTCGACTTGCCGCAGCCGCTCGGTCCGACGATCGAGACGAAGCTCGAGTGCGGCACAGTCTGGTCGATGTCGGTGACCGCAGTGACCCGTCGCGCGGCGGTGTCGAATACCACTGACAGCCCGGTCATCTCGATGCCTTGCGGGTCCAAGACGCTACCTCTCGTCGGCGGGTTGTGCGCAGGGGGAGCCGGTCAGAATGTGGCCCGGGCGTCCTCGGGCAGGTACTGCTGGTCGAGCACCGCCGCCCAGTCGACCGGCTCGTCGATCTGCCCCGCGGCGACCATCAGCTCCGAGAGGTTGTTCAAACCCTCGGGATCGACGGTGAGCGAGTATCCCTTGGCCAGGTCCGGGCTGTCGTTCAGAGCGGACCGCATGACCTCGGGCGAGACACCCACCAGCGGTCCGATCTCCGCCGCGGCTTCGTCGGGGTTGGCCACCACCCATTCGTTGAGGCGGTCGGCGACGCGGAAGAACGCCTTGACGTTGTCCGGGTTGGCCTCGGCATATTCGGTGTTCACCGCGACCAGGTCGGCGGGCAGATCGCCCAGCACGTCACGGGAGTTCACCAGGATCTCGGCGTTCTCGGTGGCCTGCTTCTCCGCGATGAACGGCTGCATCGCCCAGCCGGCGGTGATCTGATCGGCCTTCGCTGCGGTCCAGTTGTCCCCCATACCGCCCACTGCCTGCGCCCGAACACCCTGTCCGAGTTCGCGTTCGAGGCCCTTGACGAGCAGTTCGGTCGAGGAGCCCGCGGAGCTGAAGCCCAACGTCGCACCGTCGATGGTGCGGCCGGGCGGGCTGATCCACGAGAAGTCGTTGACCTGGAACCAGGGCGCGATGACCGTGAGGTTCGAATCAGGTTGCTGCGCAGCGAGAATCACCGAGGTGTTGCCGGCGATCGCCATGTCCGCGTCCCCGCTGGTGACGACGCGCAACGTGTTACCGCCTCCGCCCCCGGAGTACAGATCCACTGTCAGGCCCTCTTCGTCGAACCATCCCTTGTCGATACCCGCCTGCAGGATCGCCATGAACGGCAGGCTGTCCACTCCGGTGGCCGAGATGCTCAGCGTGTCGGTGGTGGCAGCGGAGCTCCCGTCGGACGGGCCCGCCGACTCGTCGGCACACGCGGCGGTGCCGATCAGGAGGGCGGACGCGGCGACCATGGCGCCGATGACCTTGGGGAACCTTGACATCAGAGAAGCCTCCGGGGTTCGATGAATATTGGATACACTATACGAAGCGAGTGTGATGCACGTCAACCACTAACTGTTACGTCGACGTGAAATAATCCGGGCCGCTTCCAGGCCCACAGCCAGGCCCGTCATCGCGGCCGCGAGATGCCATCCGCGCTCGCCACTGCCGCGGACGAGTTGCGAATTGTTCTGGGAAACAGTGCTTTCAGAGCTTCCAGGCGCAACAGCCACGACTGCTTCGTGGCCGGTGCGGCCGTCGGCCGGTGTGAGCGCCCGCTTCAGCGGCGGGGGCGCGCCCGGCACCGGACTACCGGGTGCCGGAAAGCTGCTCGGGTCCGCGGTTCCGCTCGACGTCATTGCGCAGGTCCACCGACGATCTCGGCGAACGCCCGAATGGTGCCTTCGCGGCTCTGCCCGGGCCGCACGAACGGCACGATGGATACCTGGTCCACTCCCAGCGACTCGATCTCCTTGATCCGTTGCGCGCACTCGTCCCTGGTGCCGGCGAGCGCGAACAGGTCGACGAGCTCGTCGGGAACGAGGTCTGCGTGTGCGGCTTCGGGATTCATGTGCTCGTAATAGTTGTACTGGTCGCGGATTCGGTCGATGGCGCGCTCCAGGGCGGGATCGACCTTGGCAGGCAGCGGGCGGATCGCGACGCGCGAGACGTGCGCGCGCACCAGGTCGCGCGCTTCGGTGCTGTCCTCAGCGATCGCCGTGGGCGTCCAGAGCACGATATGGAGGTCGTCGAGCGAGCGGTTGCTCTCCGCCGCACCCCGTTCGATGGTCTGCAGAGCGGCTTCGATGAAATGGGGAGCGGTTCCCACCAGCACGATCACACCGTCGGCGATACGGCCGGACATCTGCAGGATCTTCGGCGCCGACGCGGCGATGTAGATCGGGATGTCCATCGCAGCGCTGAGGTAGTTCAGGTGGTACTCGGCTCCGCTGGTGGGCTCGGCGACCTTCTCGCCCCGGAACAGGGCACGCAGGTCGGCGATGGCACGTTCGAGTTCGGCGAGTTTGAGGGGCTTGAGTCCCATTGTCCGCAAGGACGAGTCGCCGGTCCCGATTCCGAGCGCCACCCGTCCGCCGGTGAACTCCCCCAGGGTGGCCCATGTGGAGGCCAGCAGCGACGGGTGCCGGGTGACGGCATTGGTCACCCCGGTACCGAAGATGATCCGCTCGGTGCCGACGGCTGCTGCGCCCATGACCGTCGAAGACTCCCGCCAGATGTTCTGCGAGTCACCGAACCAGACGTTGTCGTAGCCGAGGTCTTCGCAGAGCCGGACGTAGGAACACATTGCTGCCGTCGGTTCGGTGGGAAAAAGTCCTACGCCCATGCTCAACATCCGGGAAGCCTCCTCGGGCCCTGCTTTGATTGCTGTATATCGTATCCAATCGTAAGGTGGTGCCATTCGATCCACAACCGCTGATCGCCTGGGGAGGCCGAATGCAGCTCGTCAACGAGTTCGCCGTCGAGGCGCCGCTGCACGCCACCTGGGCCGTGCTGACGGACATCCCGACGGTGATCGGATGCATCCCGGGCGCCGAACTCGAGCGTCGCGACGGCGACGACTACCACGCCCGGGTGGCCGTCAAGGTCGGTCCCGTCGCAGTGACCCTCGTGGGAACCGCGACCCTGGCGCACCAGGACGACGAGGCCAGGGAAATGGTTGTGCGCGGCAACGCACGTGACCGCAAGGGCAACGGCTCGACCGAAGCGACCGTTCGTCTGGTGGCCCGCGAAGACGGAGACAAATCGGTGGTCACAGTGACCACCGACGTCGAACTCAGTGGCCGTATCGCGCAATTCGGCCGCACGGTCATCGTCCAGGTCAGCAACCGCATCATCGGCCAGTTCGTCGCCCGTCTCGACCATGTCCTCGCCGGCGAGGAGGACACCGCGACCGCCGAGGTGAAAAGGCGGCTGCCCGTGTCCCCGATCGATCCACCAGACGCGTGGATCACGGTGCTGGCCAACGGTTTCGCCGGCCTGGCCCTGGGCTTGGCGGTCGGGCGGTGGCTGGACCTGCTCAGCGCGCGGCCGTCGCGACGCTGACGACGAGGTCGAGTTCGACGCACGCCCCACCGGGCAGGGACGCCACCCCGATCGCGGTCCGGGCATGTGCGCCGGTGTGCGCACCGAATGCGGTGAGCAACACCTGGGACGCGCCGTCGACGACGGCCGGGTGCGTGTCGAACTCCGGTGCGGCACGGACATAGCCGCGCAACGCGACCACCGCGTCCACGGTGTCGAGGCCCGCCTCCGCCTCGATCGCAGCCAGCAGGTTCAATGCGGCCAGCCCCGCCTGTTCTCGCGCCTCGTCGACGGTCACGTCGACGCCGACGACTCCGCGCAGCGCCGGCTCGCCGTCCCGACGGGCGGTGGCACCCGAGACCCACAGCTGATCACCGCAGCGGCGGCTCGGAAAATACGCACCCTTGGGCGGCGGCGCAGGGGGAAGAATCACGCCCGCCTCCCGCAACCGGTCGGCGACCGTCATGCCGAGGCGTCGGATTCCGCGTCGAAGATCTGATGGATCGGCCCGAGGGCGTGGGCGCGGTGTTCGTGGTTGAGCCGTACCAGCCGCTCCACGTCGCGGTCGGCCACGGCGTCGATCATCGCCTCGTGTTCTTTGCACACCTTCGGCATGTCCAACAGCGGTGAATACAGCGGCCGGTACGCGTCGGCGGTGTTCCACAGCTGCGTGACGATGCGCTTGGTGCGCGCCATGCCGCTGGCGTGAAAGGTCAGGAAATGGAACTGACGGTTGAGTACTCCGACGGTGATGGGATCGCCGTCGGCCAGTGCAGCATCCATTTGTGCGTTGCAGCTGCGCATCTCGTCGACGATGTCGTCGGTGACCCCGGGCATGGCGTCCCGGATCAACGCCTCCTCCAGGATCGCCCGAAGTTTGAAGACCTCCAGCAGATCGTCGAGGCTGAGTTTGGTGACGCGGTACCCGCTGTGCGGAACGTAGGTGATGTACTCCTCGGCCTCGAGCGTCTTCAACGCTTCCCGGATCGGGATCCGCGACATGCCGAACTGCTCGGCGACGGCCTCCTGCACGATCCAACTGCCGGGCGCCAACTTGCCGGTGGTGATGTCGTGGCGAAGCGCTTCGGCCACGGCCTGCTGGGCGGTCTTCGGCCGCACGAAATCGGCCCGGCGTCCCCGCACGGCGTCTCCGGAGTACCCCGCGGGAGTGGCACGATCTGCGCCCTCGGGTTGTGCACGCTTGGCGGCGGTGCGCGGTGGCATCGGCTCTCGCTTTCGGCTGATATTGGATACTCTATGCGACCATCCTGCCTGCGAGTCAACTCCATGCGGCACTGCGCATCCGTGTCGCAGCACGGATGTCACGCGCGGCCCAGCGGCGGCCACGCCGTCACTCCAGGTGTTCGCTGACTTCCTGCGCAGCGGTGGCGGCGCCGAGTGCGGCCACCCACCCGGTGACCTGGCGGGCGACGTTGCGCTCGGTCAACCCGACCGAATCGAGCACTTCGCCCCGGGACGCGTGGTCGAAGAACTGCTGCGGAAGGGCCACATCGCGGCACGGCACGTCCACCTCGGCGCGGCGCAGGGCGCCCGAGACCGCAGAACCGACGCCGCCGTGAACCCCGTTGTCCTCGAGGGTCACCACGAGCTTGTGCCCGGCCGCCATCGTCACGATCTCCTCCGGCACCGGCAACACCCAGCGCGGATCGACGACGGTGACGCCGATTCCCTGGTTGCGCAGCCGCTCGGCCACAGCCAGCGCCATCGTGGCGAACGGTCCGACCGCGACGAGCAGGACATCATCGGACAGTCCCGATACCGGAGCGGCCAGCACGTCGACGACACCGCGCCGCTCCAGAGCTGGAACCTCTTGTCCCACATCGCCTTTCGGGAAGCGAACAGCGGTGGGACCGTCGTCGATGTCGATCGCCTCGGTGAGTTCCTCGGCGAGACGGGCGCCGTCCCGGGGGGCGGCGACCCGCATCCCTGGCACCACGCCCAGGATCGACAGATCCCACATGCCGTTGTGGCTGGCACCGTCGGGGCCGGTGACGCCCGAGCGGTCCAACACCATCGTGACCGGCAGCTTGTGCAGCGCAACGTCCATCATGATCTGGTCGAAGGCGCGGTTGAGGAACGTCGAGTAGATGGCGACGACCGGGTGCATGCCGCCCATCGCCAGGCCGGCCGCGGAGGTCATCGCGTGCTGCTCGGCGATCCCCACGTCGAAGAACCGATCGGGGTACTTCGCCCGGAACGCGTTCAGGCCGGTGGGCCCTGGCATCGCCGCCGTGATCGCCACGACGTCGCGCCGTTCGGCCGCGATCTGGATGAGCGTGTCGGAGAACGTCGCCGTCCAGCCCGGGCCCGGCACCGATCGCGCCAGGCCGGTCTCGGGATCGATGACGCCGCAGGCGTGCATCTGGTCGTCCTCGTCGTTCTCGGCCGGGGCGTAACCCATGCCCTTGCGGGTCACGACGTGCACGACCACCGGGGCGTTGAAGGCCCGCGCGTGGCGCAGGGCGTTCTCCACCGCGTGTTCGTCATGACCGTCGATCGGCCCGACGTACTTGAGGCCGAGGTCGGTGAACATCACCTGTGGACTCAGCGCGTCCTTGATGCCCGCCTTGATGCTGTGCATGCACTGATAGCAGAATTCGCCGATCATGGGGACGCCCCGGACCGCCTTGCGCCCCTCCTCGAGCACCCGCTCGTAGCCGGGCTGCAGACGCAGAGCCGCCAGGTGTTCGGCGAACCCACCGATGGTGGGCGCGTAGCTGCGGCCGTTGTCGTTGACGATGATCACCACCGGCCGGCGGGAGGCGGCGATGTTGTTCATCGCCTCCCAGCACATCCCCCCGGTGAGCGCGCCGTCGCCGACCACGGCGACCACGTGCCGGTTGCGGTGACCGTTGAGCTCGAACGCCTTGGCCAGCCCGTCGGCGTAGGACAGCGCCGAACTGGCATGACTGGACTCCACCCAGTCGTGCTCGCTCTCGGTCCGCGACGGATATCCCGACAGGCCGTCCTTCTTGCGCAGCGTCTCGAAATCGCGGCAGCGACCGGTCAGCATCTTGTGCACGTAGGCCTGATGTCCGGTGTCGAACAGGATCGGGTCGTGCGGCGAGTCGAAGACACGGTGCAGTGCCAGCGTCAGTTCCACGACGCCCAAGTTCGGTCCCAGGTGCCCGCCCGTCGCCGCGACCTTGTGGATCAGGAAGTCGCGGATTTCTCGAGCCAGCTCTTCCAGCTGCGCCTGTGTCAGGTGCTGCAGATCTGCGGGACCGCGGATCTGTTCAAGCATTCCGCCAGTCTACGCACGGTGTCGGGGTCAGTCCTGTCGAGACTCGTACACATCGGGCACGCCGTCCTGGTCCTCGTCGACGGTCTCCTCGTTGCATATCCGCCGGTAGGTGGCGTTCCTGCTCAACAGCAACAATGAGGCCAAGGCGGCCGCGACCAGGGAACCCGTCAACACGCCGATCTTCACGAATTCGTCACGTTCTGAGCCCAGGCCGTAGGCCAGATCGCCGATCAGCAGCGACACCGTGAACCCGATGCCGGCCAGCATCGACACGCCGAGGACGTCCACCCACCGCAACGCCGAGTCCAGGTTCGCGCGCGTCACCGCGGCCAACAGCCGGGTGGTGAAGAAGATCCCGATCGGTTTGCCCAGTACCAGTCCGCCGATGATGCCCATCGTGATCGGGTCGGCCAACGCCCGGCCCAGGCCGCTGAGCCCGCCGAAGTTCACCCCCGCGGCGAAGAAGGCGAACACCGGGATCGCGAAGCCGGCCGAGATGGGCCGCAGCAGGTGTTCGAAATGCTCGGCCATGCTGATCTCGGTGGTTTTACCCTTCTTCTTCGCCGAGCGGAGCACGGGGACGGCGAAGCCGAGCAGCACGCCGGCGACGGTGGCATGCACCCCCGACTCGTGCACCAGCACCCAGGTCACGACCCCGAGCGGAACCAGCAGCCACCAGGCCTGCACACCGCGCTGCACCAACAGCGTGAACAACGCCAGCGGGATCAGTGCTCCCAGCAACGCCCAGATCTTGATCTCGTCGGTGTAGAACACCGCGATGACCGTGACCGCCAGCAGGTCGTCGACCACAGCCAGCGTCAGCAGGAACGTGCGCAGCGCTGCGGGCAGGTGGGTGGAGATGACCGCCAGCACCGCCACCGCGAAGGCGATGTCGGTCGCGGTCGGTATCGCCCAGCCCTGCAGCGCACCGTCGCCGACATGGGCGGTGAACGCCACGAAGATCAGTGCCGGCACCACCATTCCGCCCACGGCCGCCGCGATCGGCAGGGCCGCCCGGCCCGGGTCGCGCAGGTCACCGGCGACGAACTCGCGTTTGAGCTCCAGACCGACGACGAAGAAGAAGATGGCCAGCAACCCGTCGGCGGCCCATTCACCGATCGACAGATCGAGGTGCAGGCCCAGCCACTGCCCCCCGAGGACGAAGTCGCGGACGCCGAAGTAACTGCCCTTCCACGGGGAGTTCGCCCACACCAGCGCGGTCCCGGCCGCGACGAGCAGGATGACACCGCCCACGGTCTCCTTGCGCAGGATCTCGGAGATCCGGCTGGTTTCCGCCCAGGACCCCCGCGAGAACAGCGCGCGCCCGACCTGTCGTCCGCGGGATTTCGAAGTCACAGCCTGCTTTCGGTTGGAGCCGACATTTGCCATCGCCGACCAGGCTTGCCGGCACGCCGTTGAGCCACCTTATTCCACCTGACCGGCATCCCGCTCATTATCTCTGCAGCACCGCGATGCACTCAACATGGTGGGTCAGCGGGAAGGAATCGAAGACGCGCAGATCCTCGACGCGGTAACCGCGGGCCAGGTACAGGCCGATATCACGCGCGAAAGAGGCTGCCTCGCAACCGATATGGATGATCCGGGGCACTCCGGCAGCGGCGAGCAGGTCGATCACCTCACGGCCGGCCCCGGTGCGGGGAGGGTCGAGCACGGCCACGTCGGCGCGCTGGCGCTGTGCGGTCAACGCCCGCCGGACCGAATCGGTGAGCACCGTCACCGCCCCCAGATCCGCCAGCGCCTCGCGCGCCGCGCGGGCGGAGGCGCGGGAGGTGTCGACGGTGAGCACCCGTCCCGTGTCGCCCACCGCCGCGGCCATCGTCGCGGCGAAGATGCCGGCGCCTCCGTACAGATCCCATGCGGTCATTCCGGCGCTGAGCTGAGCCCATCGGCCGACCACAGTGCTGTAGCAGTCCGGCGCATCCCGGTGGGCCTGCCAGAACGCGGTCACCGGGATCTGCCAGGTCCGGCCCGCGACCCTCTGCACCGCCTCGTAGGCCCCGTCGACGACGCGGGTGGCGGTGCGGCCACGGTCGGATCCCCGTCGTCCGCCCTCGCGCCGCTGCGACACCGCCACGTGGCGCGCGCCGTCGCTGTCGACGGCGACGTGGATCTGGGCACCTCCCGGCCAGCGCTCGTGCGCCAGGTCGGCGAGCAGGCCGTCGGGCAACTGCGCGCAGTCGAGCCGGTGGACCAGTTCGTCGCTGTGGTAGCGGTGAAATCCCGCCTGTCCGTCCTCCGACGTGGCCAGTCGCACCCGGGTGCGCCACCCGGTGGGTCCGGCGTCACCGACCGGTTCGGCGATCGCCTCGGACTCGTCGCGCCACCGGTATCCGCCGAGACGCTCGAGCTGATTGGCCACCACGGCGCCCTTGAGGCGCCGCGCCGTCACCGGTTCGGCGAAGGCCAGATCGCAGCACCCCGCGCCGTCCACACCGGCGATGGGGCACAGCGATTCGACACGGCCGGGGGACGGCTCGAGGATCTCGACGGCGTCGCCGGTCCAGTACGACGTGGTCGGCGCCGCTCCCCCGGTCAACCGCACCCGCACCGTCTCCCCGGGCAGGGCGTGCCGCACGAACACCACCCGTCCGTCGTGGCGGGCGACGCAGCTGCCTCCGTTGGCCGGCGGGCCCGTGGTCAGCGTGAGTTCGGCCGGCCGGTCGGCGGCACTCAATCGAGGAATCCCTTGCGCGCGTCGCCGGGAGCCGACTGCGGCTGCAGGTTCTTCAACCGTTCCGACGACGACAGCTGCCAGGGCACCGAGGTGACCATCACATTGGGCTCGAACAACAGCCTGCCTTTCAACCGCAGCGCGCTCTGGTTGTGCAACACCTGCTCCCACCAGTGCCCCACCACGTACTCGGGGATGAACACGGTGACCACGGTGCGGGGCGAGTCCTTGGACACCCGCTTGACGTAGTCGAGCACCGGACGGGTGATCTCGCGGTAGGGCGAGGCAATGACCTTCAACGGCACGCTGATGTCGCTGTTCTCCCACTTGTGCACCAGCTCGCGCGTCTCGGCGTCGTCGACGCTGACGGTGACGGCCTCGAGCACGTCGGGGCGGGTGGCGCGCGCGTAGGCCAGCGCCCGCAGCGTCGGCATGTGGACGTTGGAGACCAGCACGATCGCGTGGTTGCGACTGGGCAGCACGATGTCCTCGGTCTCGGCGGCGCGCTTCTCCAGCTCACGGCTGACCGCCGCGTAATGGCTGTGGATCATCTTCATGATCACGAACATCGCCGTCATCGCCAGGATGGCGATCCACGCGCCCACCATGAACTTGGTGACGACCACGATGATCAGCACCGTGCCGGTGCACAGGAAGCCGATCGTGTTGATCACCCGTGAGCGCTTCATCCGGCTGCGCACCACAGCATCGGTCTCGGTCCGCAACAGCCGTGTCCAGTGTTTGACCATGCCGATCTGGCTCAGCGTGAAGGACACGAACACCCCCACGATGTAGAGGTGGATCAGCGCGGTGACCTGAGCCTGGAATGCGACGACGAACGCGATGGCGCCGAACGCCAGGAACAGGATGCCGTTGGAGAACGCCAGGCGGTCACCGCGGGTGTGCAGCTGCCGCGGCAGGAAACGGTCCTGCGCGAGGATCGACCCCAGGACCGGGAAACCGTTGAACGCGGTGTTGGCCGCCAGCACCAGGATCAGCGCGGTCACACCGGCGATCAGGTACAGCCCGGGCGCGAATCCGTGGAACACCGTTTCCGCCAATTGGGCGATGAGCGTTTTCTGCTGGTAGTCGTCGGGGGCGCCTTCGAGCTGTTCCAGCGGCCGCTCGGCGATCTGCACGCCGGTGTCCTGGGCCAGCAGGATCATGCCCATGAACAGCGTGATCGCGATGGCCCCCAGCAGCGCCAGCGTCGTCGCGGCGTTGCGGGACTTCGGTTTACGAAACGCGGGCACCCCGTTGCTGATCGCTTCCACACCGGTCAGCGCGGCGCTGCCGGACGAGAACGCCCGGGCGACGAGGAAGACCAACGCGAAGCCGAGGATGTCGCCGTGCTCGGAGTGCATCTCGAAATCGGCGGATTCGGCGCGCAGCGGCTCGCCGAGCACGTGGATCTGGAAGAAGCCCCAGAACAGCATCGCGAACATGCCGATCATGAACGCATAGGTGGGGATGGCGAAGGCGGTGCCCGACTCCCGGATGCCGCGCAGGTTCAGCGAGGCCAGCACCAGGATCGCCGTCACCGCGAACCACACCTTGTGGTCGTCGACGAACGGGATCGCCGAGCCGATGTTCGACGCCGCCGACGACATCGACACCGCGACCGTCAGCACGTAGTCCACCAGCAGCGCACTGGCCACCGTCAGCCCCGCGGTCGGGCCCAGGTTGGTGGTGACCACCTCGTAGTCACCACCGCCGGACGGATAGGCGTGCACGTTCTGCCGGTAGCTGGCGATGACGACGAGCATGACCACGGCCACGGCCAGACCGATCCACGGCGCCATCGAGTAGGCCGCGAGTCCGGCGACCGAGAGCACCAGGAAGATCTCCTCGGGTGCGTACGCCACGGAGGACAACGCGTCAGAGGCGAAGACGGGCAGCGCGATCCGTTTGGGCAGCAGCGTGTGGGCGAGCTTGTCGCTGCGGAACGGCCGACCCAGCACGAGACGGCGGGCGACCGTCGAAAGCTTGGACACGACTGCCAAGAGTAAGCCCGCAGCCACCCGACCGTAGGAAAGCGGTAGCGTTCCGGGTGCGCGGGTTACACAACCGCAGGTATCGGTATGCCACGTCGGCTCAGGCCGGAAAGGACCGTCGGTGCGGGTAGTGGTGATGGGATGCGGCCGGGTGGGCGCATCGTTGGCGGACAGTCTGGCCCGGATCGGCCATGACGTCGCCGTGATCGACCGGGACGGTACGGCCTTTCACCGGCTGTCCCCGGACTTCTCCGGGGAGCGGGTGCTGGGCATGGGATTCGACCGGGACGTGCTGGTGCGCGCCGGTATCGAGGACGCGTCGGCCTTCGCCGCGGTGTCCTCGGGGGACAACTCCAACATCATCTCCGCGCGCGTGGCGCGTGAGACCTTCGGCGTGCAGCGCGTGGTGGCCCGGATCTACGACGCCAAACGCGCGGCGGTCTACGAGCGGCTGGGCATCCCCACGGTGGCCACGGTGCCGTGGACGACCGACCGTCTGCTGCATGTGTTGACCCGCGAGACCGAGACGACCAAATGGCGCGACCCCAGCGGCAACGTCGGCGTGACCGAACTCACGCTGCACGAGGGCTGGGTGGGTCGGCGGATCAGTGAGCTCGAGACCGCCACCGCCGGGCGGGTGTCGTTCGTGATCCGCTTCGGCGCGGGTCTGCTGCCCGACGCCAAGACCGTCGTCCAGTCCGGCGACCAGGTCTATCTGGCGGCGATCGCCGGGCACATCGCCGAAGCGCTGGCGATCGCGGCGTTGCCGCCCGGTGAGGAAGCAGAGGCATGAACACCGCCGACGACGATCACGAGGAGCGGCGCGGATGAAGACCGCCGACGACGATCATGAGGAGCGGCGCAGATGAAAGTCGCCATCGCCGGGGCCGGTGCCGTCGGGCGATCCATCGCCCGTGAGCTCGTCGATGCTCACGAGGTCACGCTGCTCGAACGTAACCCCGACCACATCGACGTCGACGCCATTCCCGCCGCGCACTGGCGGCTCGGGGACGCCTGCGAGCTGAGCCTTCTCGAGTCGGTCAAGCTCGAGGAGTTCGACGTGGTGATCGCGGCGACCGGCGACGACAAGGCCAACGTGGTGGTCAGCCTGTTGTCCAAGACCGAGTTCGCGGTGCCGCGGGTGGTGGCACGTGTCAACGACCCTCGCAACGAATGGCTCTTCGACGAAGCGTGGGGTGTCGACGTGGCGGTGTCCACCCCGCGCATGCTCGCGTCGCTGGTGGAGGAAGCTGTGTCGGTCGGCGACCTGGTGCGGCTGATGGAGTTCCGCAAGGGTCAGGCGAACCTCGTCGAGATCACGCTGCCCGACGACACGCCGTGGGGCGGCAAGCCGGTCAAACGCCTGGACTTGCCCCGGGACGCGTCACTGGTCACCATCCTGCGCGGCCCGCGGGTGATCGTTCCGGAGGGCGATGAGCCGCTCGAGGGCGGCGACGAGCTGCTGTTCGTCGCGGTGACCGAGGTCGAGGACGAGCTGCGCGCGCAGGTGCTGCACCCGCGTCAGCGCTGAGCGTCGCCCCGCGCGGTCGCGTCGTCGGCACTGTCGGTGGTCACGGTGTCGGGCGTCTCGCTGCCCGTCGTCACGCTGTCGGGCGTCCCGGTGCCCGTTGTCGCGCCGTCGGGTGTTGCGGTGTCGCCGGTCGTCGTCTCGGCGTCGCCGGCGTGGTCCCGCACCGCGCGCTGCGCGGCCTTGATCGCCAGATACGTCACCAGCGCGGCCACCGCCGTCAACGGCCAGCCCATCGCGATCCGGGCAACACCGAGCCACCCGGTCTGGTCGGCGTCGTACAGGTGGTGCTGCACGACGAACCGTGAGGTGAACACCAGCACCCACACCAGCGTGGCGATGTCGAAGGCGCGGACCGCGCGGCGCACGTCGCGCCAGGCGCCGCGGTCCTGGGTGTGCACCCAGCCCCAGATGTAGCCCACCACCGGCCTGCGGATGACCACCGACGCCGCGAAGACGATCGCCCAGAACAGCGACATCCAGATGCCGAGCAGGAAATACCCCTTCGAGGCCCCCACCAGGTAGGCGATCAGCGCGCTGATCGCAACGGCGAAGAACCCGGAGATCGCCGGCTGGGTCGATTCCCGGCGGAAGAGCCGCCACACCAGGATCGCCGTCGCGACGCCGAGCGCCGCGGCGATCGCGGGCACCAACCCGAACGCCGACGACACCGGCACGAACACCAGCACGGGCAGCGACGAGTAGATCAGGCCGCTGACGCCGCCCATCTGTTGCAGGACGGTGGCGCCCCGCGGCGAGGAAGTCTGCGTGCCCGGTTCGCTGCCCGGGTCACTCACTTCTGGATCTCGTAATGGGGGTTGTAGATCGCTTTGGCGCCGCTGTCGAGCTTGCCCACCCGGCCGTGCACCTTCAGGGTGCGACCCGATTCGATACCGGGGATGCGGCGCTGACCGAGCCAGACCAGCATCACCGAATCGGTGCCGTCGAACAGTTCGGCTTTCACACCGCCTGCGCATCCTTTGCCGTTGCATTCGACGCTGCGCAACGTGCCCACCATCGTGACCTCCTGGCCGCGCTGGCAGTTGATCGCCTTCTGCGCGCCGGTGTTGGCCGGATCTTCGCTGAGTTCCTCGACGTCGAGTTGCTCTGGGTCTTCGGTCAACCGACGAGTCAGCCGCCGTAGATACCCCTCGGCCGTGGCCATGGCTTCACCTTCTGTCAATCCACTGTGGATTTGCCCCAACCAACGCCACGGTAGACCTCTTACTTCCCGGATGCCACGTCAGGGCGGGTCGGCGCGCCGAGCTTTCCGCGACCAGGCACGATCGAGTCCATGGCGGTCAACTTGCGCGGCGTCACCACCGTTCTGCTTCCCGGGACGGGGTCGGATGACGACTTCGTCTACCGCGCGTTCGCGCCCGCGCTGCACGAGGTGGGCGCCGTGGTGGTCACACCGTCCCCGCAACCGCACCGGCTCATCGCCGGTTACCTCGACGAGCTCGACAACATCGCGCGGGCGGTGCGGCCCGAGCCGATCGCGGTGGGCGGGGTGTCCATCGGCGCCGCGGTGGCGACGGAGTGGGCGCTGGCGCATCCCGGCGGCGTGATCGCGGTATTGGCGGCGCTGCCCGCATGGACCGGCGAACCGGATGCCGCGCCGGCCGCGCTGGCCGCCCGATACTCTGCACAGCTGTTGCGGCGCGACGGGCTGGTGTCGGCCACCGCCCAGATGCAGGCCACCAGTCCTCGGTGGCTGGCTGATGAGCTCGCGCGGTCGTGGCTGCCGCAGTGGCCCGCCCTGCCCGACGCCATGGACGAGGCTGCGCACTACGTGGCGCCGACCACCGGCCAGCTCGAGGGGTTGGCCGTTCCCCTCGGTGTGGTCTCGGCCACCGACGATTCGGTGCATCCGGTGGAGGTGGGCGTCGAGTGGGTGTCGGCCGCGCCGCGGTCGTCGCTGCGAACGGTCACACTCGACGAGATCGGCGCCGACCCGTCAGTGCTGGGCAGGCAGTGTCTCGCGGCGCTGCACGAGGCCGAGGAACCCGCCGGGCGACACTTCCGCGGTTGATCCACCACTCGGTCGGGAGCTCACGTGACGTCAACAGCTCACGTGGCGAGACCACGTCAGGCGATCGACCCGTCAGGCAACGGCCCCGTCACCCGGACAACCCGTCACCGTCGCTTGGCTGACACGCCACCCGGTTGGGCCGTCACCCTCCGGTGATGGTGCGCAGCTGTTGCATCGCCGAGCCCGGAGTACTCCGCCGGGCGGCGGGCTGGGCCTGTGGCTGTTGGGGGTCCGCACCGGGCTGCTGCGGATTCGGTTGCTGCGGATTCGGTTGCTCAGCATTGGGCTGCTGGGGGCTCGGTTGCTGTTGCCCCGACTGCTGCCGGGCCGCGGCCTGCTGCGCGGCGGCCTGCTCGGCAGCTGCGCGCAGCTGGGCCGCCATCGGCTCGGGCAGCTGCACCTGCAGCGGTGTGCGGACCGGCATCGGAGTGTCCCCTCGCCGAACCACCGTGTCGGCCAGTGCATTTCGCGCCTGATCCACCAGCGCGTCGATGCGGTCCTGCGGACCGTTGACCACGCACCGGATCATCCACCGGTACCCGTCTACGCCGATGAAACGCACCACGACGTTTCCCTGGCCGCCGGCCCCGATGACCTCTCGCCCCCACGGGCCGTCCACGATGCTGACCGTGGGCACATCCTTGCGCAGCGAGTCGGCCAACTCCGAGGCCACCTCACGCCACAACCCCGCCGATTTGGGCGCGGCGTATGCCGCAATGGTGAAACGGCCATTCGGTGTCACCACCCACACCGCGGTAGGGACGCCGTTCTCGCCGACCTCCACCTGCACCTGCCCCGCCTCGGGCATGGGGATCAGCACCGAGCCCAGGTCCAGCCGGGCCAGGGCGGCCACCGACGGGTCGTCGAAGTCGTCGATGTCGAAGGGGCCGTCGAGTTCCTCGTCGGCCTCAGCGGAGGCCGGGCCGCGCCCCTCGGTTGCGTCGGTGCTCTCGTCTTTGCGATGCCGTCTCAGTGCCATTTCCTCGTCACCATGCTCGTAGATGTGTGCAGTTCTGCCCGGTCTTCGCGCGCGTTCCCAGTCTCACAGACTCGCATGTCCACCGGAGGAACCATGCCCACCGTCGCCGCGCGTCGTGTCGGCCAGTCCGGCTTCGTCGAACGACCCCACCTCGACCAGCTCGGGCAACTCCACCCGCTGCACCAGCAATTGAGCGATCCGGTCGCCGCGGCGCACGATGATGGGGGTCTGCGGGTCGAGGTTGATCAGCGCCACCTTGATCTCGCCGCGATAGCCGGCATCGATCGTGCCGGGGCTGTTGACGATCGAAAGCCCCACGCGAGCAGCAAGACCCGAGCGCGGGTGCACGAGCCCGACCATGCCGTGCGGGATGGCAACCGCCACCCCGGTGCCCACCAGCGCCCGCTCCCCCGGCGCCAGTTCGACGTCGTGGGCGCTGTACAGATCCACACCCGCGTCGCCGTCGTGGGCCCGGCTGGGCAGCGGTAGGTCGCGGTCCAGTCGTACTACCGCCAGAGAGGGGGACACGGCGTCACAGATTACTCTTGGGCACGTGTCCGACACGCGTGCCGCCTCGCAAACCGTGCGCTACCGCGAGCGGTTGTCCGTGCCGCTGTGGTGGTGGTTGCCCGGCCTGGGACTGGCCGCGCTGATCGCCCTGGAGGTCAACCAGGGGGTGCGGGTGCTGCCCGACTGGGTGGCTTACGCGGTGCTGCTCCCGGTGGCCGCCGTCGCCCTGATGGCGCTCGGACGGACCGAGCTGCGGGTGGTCTCCGGCGGCGGCGACACCGAACTGTGGGTCGGCGATGCGCACCTGCCCGTCAGCGTCATCGCGCGCTCGGCGGAGGTGCCACGCACAGCGAAATCGGCGGCGCTGGGCCGCCAGCTCGACCCGGCCGCCTATGTCGTGCACAAGGCGTGGGTGGGACCGATGGTCCTGGTGGTGCTCGACGATCCGGAGGACCCCACGCCGTACTGGCTGGTCAGCTCGCGCCGACCGGAGAAGGTGCTGGCCGCGCTGCGCGCCTGAATTCAGGCGGCGCAGTCGGAGCAGATCATCAGGCCGTTCTTCTCAGTGGCCAGCCGGCTGCGGTGATGAACCAGGAAGCAGCTCGAGCAGGTGAACTCGTCGGCCTGTTTGGGGATGACCCGCACGGACAGCTCTTCGCCCGAGAGGTCGGCCCCCGGGAGTTCGAATGACTCGGCGGTCTCGGATTCGTCGACATCAACGACAGCGGATTGAGCTTCGTTGCGCCGTGCCTTCAACTCCTCCAGGGAGTCCTCGGAAACGTCGTCGGTTTCGGTGCGCCGTGGGGCGTCGTAGTCGGTGGCCATCTGTCCCCTCCGTGAAGCTCGTTGCAGCAGTGCTTTGTACCAGCGTCGAACGCCTGCACCAAATGATTCGTGCCCAGTTTGACGGTGGTAGTGGTGTGATTTACCTCACATTTCTGCGGCAGGGGTTGTTCCCGCCGGTCCAGGCACTGCAGACCGCGCCGATAGTGAGCAGGACCCCGTGGCCTTAGAGTGCTCACCGTGGTCGCGCAAATCACCGACGGCACCGCGTTCGACAAGCATGGACGCCCCTTCCGCCGCCGCCGTCTCCTGCCCGGACTGGTGATGTTCGCCGCCATGGCGGTAGCGGCCCTCCTCGTGTGGGTCATCGCCCTGTCCCGGCCACCCGACGTCCGCGAGGCCGCCGTCTGCAATCCGCCCCCGCCGGCCGAGCCCGGGGCGCCGGCGCCTGACCTCGGCGAGCAGGTGTCCCGCGACACGATGGTCGACGTCATGCCGGCCAAGCTCGCCGACACCACGATCCGCGTGCTCAACGCGAGCGGTCAGGGCGGGCAGGCCGCCGAGGTCGCCGGCGCGCTGCGCGACCTGGGTTTCACCGAGCCTGAAGCCGCCAACGACACGATCTACGCCACCGCCCGGCTGCAGTGCCAGGGCCAGATCCGATTCGGCCCGTCCGGCCGGGCCGCGGCGGCCGCGGTATGGCTGGTGGCGCCGTGCACCGAGCTGTATCAGGACCAGCGCACCGACGACACCGTCGATCTGGCGCTGGGTACCGAGTTCACAGAGCTCACACGCAGCGACGACATCGACGCGGTGCTGGCCAGCCTCATGCCCGAAGCCACCCAGCCCACCGACCCCTCGCTGCTGCGCCAGGCCCACACCGGCACCTGCTGAGCTCAGCCGGCGACTACTCCGCAGCGTTCCAGCGCGCCCTCGAACGCCGCACCGAGTCCCGGGGCGGCGGCGACGACGAAACCGGCACCGTCCGGCGTGGTGGCCGTCCGCACGTGTGCGCCGGCCTCCGCAGCGATCAGCGCCGCGGCCGCCCAGTCCCACACGTGCACCCCCTCCTCGAAGTAGGCATCGAGGCGTCCCGCGGCCACCATGCACAGGTCCAGCGCGCAGGACCCGATGCGCCGAAGGTCCCGGACGTCGGGAAGAAGCTCGGCCACGACCCGGCCCTGCCGCATCCTGCGGTCACGGTCGTAGGCGAAGCCGGTACCCACCAGCGCCATCGACAGCTCGGCGGCCGCGCTGCACTGCAGCGCCGTCACGGCACCGTCGCGCACCACCCGCGCGCCGCCGCCCGTGGCCGCGGAGTAGACCGCCCCGGCGGCCACGTCGGCCACCGCACCGGCCACCGAGACTCCGTCGCGCTGCACCCCGACCGACACCGCGTAGGCCTCGATGCCGTACATGAAGTTCACGGTGCCGTCGATGGGGTCCAGCACCCAGGTGAGCCGACCAGCGCCTGCCGGGTCGCTCCCGGGGCCGGGCCCGCCTTCTTCCTCACCCAGGATCGCCTCTCCCGGACGCAGCTCGGCGAGCCGGTCCCGCAGCAATCGCTCGGTTTCGGTGTCGACGACGGTGACGGGGTCGGTGGGGGTGCTCTTGGCGCGCACCGCATCCTGCTGCCGGGCCGAGGAAGCCCCGGACCCGAAGACCTCGCTGCGGCGCCGGCGGACGTAGGCCGCCGCCTCGCCGGCGAGCTGCTCGGCCACTGATCTCAGCGTGGCGGGATCGTCGGGCCCGAGGTGCGTCGTCACGAAGCCATCGCAACACATCGGCCGACAGGACGGGAGACAGGCACCACCGCGCCACATGGCCACGTGCGAGCCGTTAATGTGTCAAGCGCCCCGGCTGCCCAGCAGCCCATCTGCGCAGAGGAGCTCGCATGACCGGCACCGAGTCCCCGGCCACCGGATCCCCCCGCCGCGGATTCGGGATCGACGTCGGCGGCAGCGGCGTCAAGGGCGGCATCGTCGACCTGGACTCCGGACAGTTGATCGGCGACCGGTTCAAGCTGGCGACACCCCAGCCCGCCACGCCCGACGCCGTCGCGAAAACGATCGCCGAGGTGGTCGCCCACTTCGGCTGGGACGGACCGCTCGGGGTGACGTATCCCGGCGTCGTCGCCGACGGCATCGTGTGGACGGCCGCCAACGTCGACAAGGGCTGGATCGGCCTCAACGCCAAAGAGGTCATCGGCGCCGCGTTGGACGGGCAGCAGGTCACCGTTCTCAACGACGCTGACGCCGCGGGACTCGCCGAGGAGAAGTTCGGTGCCGGCCGCGACAACACCGGCGTGATCGTGTTGCTGACGTTCGGCACGGGAATCGGATCGGCGGTGATCCACAACGGTGTGCTGCTGCCGAACACCGAGTTCGGCCACCTCGAGGTCGGCGGCAAGGAAGCCGAGCACCGCGCCGCCAGCTCGGTCAAGGAACGCAAGGACTGGAGCTACGAGCGCTGGACCGAGGAGGTCACGAAAGTGCTGGTGGCCATCGAGAATGCGATCTGGCCGGATCTGTTCATCGCCGGCGGCGGCATCAGCCGCAAGGCCGACAAATGGGTGCCGTTGCTGAAGAACCGCACCCCCGTGGTGGCCGCGGCGCTGCAGAACACCGCCGGCATCGTCGGAGCTGCGATGGCCGCCGACGTCGACGTCACCGCTACCGGACGGTAACCCCTGGTTTCCGGGCAAGCAGACGCGTCAAATTTGCCGCTGGGCGCGGCGAGGGCACACACAGTCGTTACAATGGTCGTCGGCGGCCGCCCACCCCGAGAGCGGCAAAGCATCCCGAGTTGAGATCGACGCCGACATCGACATAGCCGACACTCTTCGGTCGCGCCCCTGCGTGCGCCGAGAACCTCACGACCGAAAGGCTGTACGTGGCAGCGACAAAGGCGAGCACGGCCACCGACGAGCCGGTGAAGCGCACCGCCACCAAGACCACCGCCAAGAAGGCATCCCCCACCAAGTCGGCGAACGGGTCGGCACCGGCGAAGAAGGCGGCCAAGCGCGCCCCCGCAAAGAAAGCCGCAGCGAAGGGTGACACCCCGGCAGGCCGGGGCAAGAAGGCCACGGCCGCCGAGGGCGGTGTCGTCGACGACGAGCTGACCGGCTCGGAGGTCGACAGCGACGACGATCTCGACGCTGAGCCCGGCGAGGAACTGGAAGTCGACGAGGACCTCGACCTCGACGACATCGAGGTCGACGAGGACTCCGACGATTCGGACGACTCCGACGACGGTGAGGACTCCGACGACGGCGACGACGACACCGCCGAGGGTGTCACCGAGCCCGCGAAGAAAGCCGCGGCCAAGGTAGCGAAGCCCGATGAAGCCGCCGAGGACGACGAGATCGCCGAGCCCTCCGAGAAGGACAAGGCTTCCGGTGACTTCGTCTGGGACGAAGAGGAATCCGAGGCGCTGCGCCAGGCGCGCAAGGACGCCGAGCTGACTGCCTCGGCAGATTCCGTGCGTGCCTACCTCAAGCAGATCGGCAAGGTGGCGCTGCTCAACGCCGAGGAAGAGGTGGAGCTCGCCAAGCGCATCGAGGCCGGCCTGTACGCCACCCAGTTGATGGCCGAGCTCACCGACAAGGGTGAGAAGCTGCCGGCTGCCCAGCGCCGCGACATGATGTGGATCTGCCGTGACGGCGACCGGGCGAAGAACCACCTGCTCGAGGCCAACCTGCGGCTCGTGGTGTCGCTGGCCAAGCGCTACACCGGTCGCGGCATGGCGTTCCTGGATCTGATCCAGGAGGGCAACCTGGGTCTGATCCGCGCTGTCGAGAAGTTCGACTACACCAAGGGCTACAAGTTCTCGACGTATGCGACCTGGTGGATCCGTCAGGCGATCACCCGCGCGATGGCCGACCAGGCCCGCACCATCCGCATCCCCGTGCACATGGTGGAGGTCATCAACAAGCTGGGCCGAATCCAGCGCGAGTTGCTCCAGGACCTGGGCCGCGAGCCCACTCCGGAGGAACTGGCCAAGGAGATGGACATCACGCCGGAGAAGGTGCTGGAGATCCAGCAGTACGCGCGTGAGCCGATCTCGCTGGACCAGACCATCGGCGACGAAGGCGATTCGCAACTCGGTGACTTCATCGAGGACAGCGAAGCCGTCGTGGCCGTCGACGCGGTGTCCTTCACGCTGCTGCAGGATCAGCTGCAGTCAGTGCTGGAGACGCTGTCGGAGCGCGAAGCCGGCGTGGTGCGCCTGCGGTTCGGCCTGACCGACGGCCAGCCCCGCACCCTCGACGAGATCGGTCAGGTCTACGGCGTGACGCGGGAACGGATCCGCCAGATCGAATCGAAGACCATGTCGAAGTTGCGGCACCCGAGCCGTTCCCAGGTCCTGCGCGACTACCTGGACTAGAAGGGCGCGCCAGCGGAGCTGGAAGGTCGGCGCCCTTCGGGCTCGAAGTGCGCCGACCGCTGGGCCGACAGGCACCTCCCTACGCGCCGCGGCATGTCGGTGCTGCCTGCCGGCTCGCACGCCGATCGGTCGGGTCGCTTGCCGCGGCGATCCGCTCAGTGCCGGGTGCGCTTGCCGCGCCGATCCGCTCAGTGCCGGGTGCGCTTGCCGCGCCGATCCGCTCAGTCCTGGGAGTCACCGCCGGGCGCGCCCGCTCCGCCGGCGCCACCCACACCACCGGAGCCGCCCTTGCTGCCCGCGCCGGCGCTGCCCGACGATCCTGCGGACCCGGCCGAGCCGGTCACGCCGTCGCCCGACGCCCCGCCGACCCCGCCGTGGCCGCCTGCGCCGCCGGCCCCACCGCGTCCGGTCTCACCGGAGGCACCGTCGCGGCCTGCCGCTCCGGTCTCCGAACCACCGAGGCCGCCTTTTCCGCCGACACCGCCGGGGCCACCGTCCCCGCCGACGCCACCCGCGCCGCCCGATCCGCCGTCACCACCGTCGCCGCCGGTGACCGAACGGGTGCCGGCATCCGAGACGTCAGCACCACCGGATCCACCGGAGCCACCGTCACCGCCCACGGCGCCCGCACCGCCGGTACCGCCTGCGCCACCGACTCCACCCGAGCCGCCATCACCGCTGCGCGCGCCACCTCGACCGCCGTCACCGCCGTTGCCGCCGCCCATACCGATCGCACCGGCCGCTCCGGTGCCACCGGACCCACCGGTACCACCCGGTCCACCGAATGCCACCGTGCTGGACCCGACGTTCACCGCGCCGCCGGCCCCGCCGTCTCCGCCGCGAGCCCCGGTGCCACCGTCGCCGCCATCACCGCCGGCCCCTCCGAACACCGCGGTCGCCGGCGAAACACCTTGCGCAAGGCCGGCATTGCCGCCATCGCCGCCGACTCCTCCGCCGGCGCCGGTTCCACCCGCGCCGCCGGATCCGCTCAGGTTGAACGTGTGGGGTGCGCTGAACCATGGCGTGGTGCCCTGGCCCTGGCCGCCGGCGCCACCGGACTGGTTCGAGCCGACGGCGCCGTCGGCGCCCTGTCCGCCGTCACGGCCGAGCAAGGTGCCGTCCTGCACGGTGTTCGAATACGGCAGGCCAGTGGAGCCAAGGTAGTTCGGATTGCCGCTGCGGGCCTGTCCGGCGGCTGCCGGATTCATCCCGTCGAGCCCGGAACCACCCGCGCCTCCATTGCCTCCGTCACCGCCGTCGCCGTACAGCAGGCCGGCCGCGCCACCGGCTCCACCGTCGCCGCCCCGGATTCCCAGCGCGCCGTCGGCGCCGTGGCCGCCGTCACCACCGTCGCCGACCAGAGCCAGGAGTCCGGCGCTTCCGCCGTCTCCGCCGTTCTGGCCGGGAAACACGCCGTCTCCCCCGCGCCCGCCATTACCGCCAAAGAGTCCGCCGTTGCCACCTTTGCCACCGCGTGCGCCATTTCCGCCGTCGCCCCACAGCAGACCGCCCGCTCGGCCGTTGCACGCCACCCCCGCGCAGTCCTCAGCGGCGTCTTCGCCGTTGCCGATCAGCCAACCGCCCGGACCGATCATGGGCCGGGCGGCCGCCGAGTCGGCGGGGGTGAGGCGAGGGGCCTCGAGACGCTCCGAGCGGTGCGAACCTGCGCGGCCGAACCACCAAAGTTCTTCATCGACAGGAGAATTCGGGATCACCACGGAATCGAAGGAGGCGAGCGCGACCGCCCGTTCCACCGGGGTCGCCGCATTGGTGTGCACGCCGAACAGCAAACCGAAAGCGAGCATCGTCGCACCCCCGCCACCGACGGCGGCCGGCGTTGCCCGGCGGCGTCCCGGACGGCCGTTACCGCCCGCCTGACCGATGTTGCCCTGTCGATGAACCATGCGCAGGCCCCCGTCTGCTTGGGTACATGAATTAGCTGGAATCTAACATGGCAAATCAGCACAACAGTCAATAGGTAGACGGTGAGTTGTGGTGGCGGGCGGCCTGGGCCGGCGCCGTCAGCGTTTGCGCTCGCGCACCTTGTACGTCGACGGCCAGGATTCGCGGGTCTCGTCACCGACCAGCGGAACGCCCTTGCCGCCGATCCGGATGTCGTAGGCCTCCTTACCGGCGCCCACCTCGCGGTTGGCGTGTTCGGTCGCCAGATACATCAACTGGTCGATCTCGGCTTCGGCGAAGGCCACGAAGGTGGTCTTGCGGACGATCTCCTCGTCCGGCGGCACCATCCGGTCCGGCAGTAGCCGGGTCAGCAGTGCTGCGAGCCCCAGCAGGGTGAACGGCACCACCCAGTAGCAGACGAACGACAGAGGAGTGCGGGTATCGAGGATGGTGGCGTCGCCCTGGATCAGCGGCGGAACCGCCGAGGAGGCCGTCATGCCACCGAAAGCGGCGATCCAGATCCAGGTCAGCACCGCAGTGATCCGTTCGAAGGGCTCGCTCTCGATGACCTCCTTCGGCTGTCCCACTTCGGCGAATTCCCGCACGAACGGACGACCGATGAGTGCGCTGACCAACGCGACCAGGAAGATTCCGGCGTTGCTCAGGGGTTGCATCCAGCGCTCCAGGAACGCCTGGTCGAGCGTGAACGTCAGCCCCGCCAAGATCACGAACGTCACCACGGCGCCGACCTCGAGCGTGCGCCCCGGGGAATTGCTGACGCGGGCCACGACGAACGCCGCGATCGCCACCCCGAGCGCCACGAGCACGGCCGTGGCGAACGGCACGTTGCCGACGAGCACCCAGTACACGATCCACGGCGCAAATCCGAACAAGATCCCCACGGGCGGTCAGTGTATTGAGTCGTCGGCGCACGCGGCGATCCCCTCGGCACTCGCGCAGTGCCGCCGAGGACACGATCGTCGATGCCTCGCGCGGTTCCCGACGGCGAGCTAGCTGTACTGACCTGAGAGGTTAGGTACGCGGCTGGCTGGTGCTTGACCGCCGAGTGCTGTGTGGCCGCGGTGGTGATTATAGGTGTGCAACCAGCGCGGGTATTCGTCGCAGCGTTGCGCGTCGCTGGTGTAGAGCCGCGCATAGGCCCACTCGTCGGCCAGAGTGCGATGGAAGCGCTCCACCTTGCCGTTGGTCTGCGGCCGGTAGGGCCGAGTGCGACGATGCTCGATATCGCCGAGGGCATCGCGGAAGACGTGCGATCGATAACAGTTCCCGTTGTCGGTCAACACCTTTCGAACGGTGATGCCGCAATCGGTGAACCACGCGTTGGCACGCCGCCAGAAGCCGGCGGCGGTGTCCTTGCCCTCGTCGGCGAGTAATTCGGAGTAGGCCAGCCGCGAATGCGCGTCGATGGCGGTGTGGATGAAGTGGTAACCGCGGACCGGGTTGCCGTACTTGTTGGTCACCCCGCTGCTCTTGTCGGCCCTGGCGTTGCGGTTGCCCTTCGTACGGCCCACCATGCGCCAGCCGCCGCCGGCGGGGATCTTGCCGAGTTTCTTGACATCGACGTGCACCAGGTCGCCGCAGCCTGCGGACTCCATTCGGCGAACGACGCGTCCGGTCGCGCGGTCGAGCCAGCGCAGCTTGGCGATCCGGTAGCGGCTCAGCACCCGATGCACCGTTGAGGGATGAATCCCGAGCAGATAGCCGATACGGGCTGGCCCCCACCGCCGGGTGACGCGCACGCCAATGATGCGCCGCTCAGTGCGTGTAGGTGTGCGATTGGGGCTGTGGTGTGGGCGTGAGCTGCGGTCGGCCATCCCCGACTCACCCTGCTCGCGATAGCGGCCCGCCCACCGCGAGGCCGTGGACACCGACACCTGGAAACGTTCGGCAGCCCGACGCAAAGACCAGCCATCATCGACGACGCAACGAGCCAGCCGCAGGCGACCGGTTTCGGACAAAGGGGCATTACGGTGAGACACGAAGACCTCCGAAGTGAGTTGGTGCGTTCCTAGGCAGTTCGCACTTCACTCGGAGGTCTTCGTCTTGTCACCTCACCACGCCGTCACCAACGTCCGTGGTCAGTACAGCTAGCCGTGGGTCGCGCGCGTCGCGGGGAAGCTCCCGTCGGCGTCCGGCAGGTAAGGAGTGACGCTTATCACAGCCGCGACGGGCAGTGCGCCGTACAAATGCGGGAACACCATCTTTCCAGGGTCGCCCGGCACACCGGGTTCCCACCGGACCGGAGAGGAGAGGCGTGCGGCATCGATGCGAAGCAGCATCAGATCCGTGCGACCGGAGTACAGCCGGTTGGCCGGAAGGTGAACCTGCTCGGGCGTGGACAGATGAACAAACCCGACGGCGTCCAGCGAGTCGGGCCGGAGTTCTCCCGAGTGCTCGGCACTCCGCCAGTCGTCACGGGTGCACAAATGGACGAGGACGCCGACGTCAGGAACCACATCCAAGGCAATACCGCCCGCGACACACTGTCGCAACACAGAGACCGGTGAGACACGACACACCCGTAAACCCCCGGGGAACAAGGCCGGAACCGCAAGCGTCTGACAGAGTGGAAGCACGTAGCTACCCCCAATGGAGGTGCCATGACCGCAACGATCACCAGTCCCGAACTCACCAAGGCTGACCGCTGCGATCGGTGTGGCGCCGCAGCCCGAGTGCGGGCGAAGCTCCCTTCGGGGGCCGAACTGCTGTTCTGCCAGCACCACGCCAACGAACACGAGGCGAAGCTGGTCGAACTGGCAGCCGTGCTCGAGGTGAGCCCGCTGGAGCCCTAACGGGCCCATCAGTAATGCTGGACTGGTCATGAGTGACCAGTCGACGCGGCAGCGACCTTCGCGCCACCACATCCGGCACATCACCCGCCGAACGCTCGTCAAAAGCTGGGATGACTCGATCTTCTCGGAGTCGGCTCAGGCAGCGTTCTGGTGCGCGTTGTCGCTGCCGCCGCTGCTGTTGGGCATGCTGGGCAGCCTCGCCTACATCGCCCCGCTGTTCGGACCCGACACCTTGCCGGTGATCCAGGATCAGCTGATCAACACGGCCAGCCGGTTCTTCTCTCCCAACGTCACCAGCGAGATCATCGAGCCGACGGTGCGAGACATCGTCGCCGGGGCCCGTGGTGAGGTGGTCTCGTTGGGGTTCGTCATCTCGCTGTGGGCCGGCTCGTCCGCGATCTCGGCCTTCGTCGACTCGATCACCGAGGCCCATGACCAGACGCCGCTGCGCCACCCTGTCCGGCAGCGCTTCTACGCCCTCGGCCTGTACGTGATCATGCTGGTCGGGGTGATCGTCACAGCGCCGTTCATTGCGCTGGGCCCCCGCAAGATCGCCGAGTACATCCCCGACAGCTGGGACCACTTCCTGCGGTTCGGCTACTACCCGGTGCTGATCCTGACGTTCATCGTGGCGGTGAACGTGCTCTACCGCGTGTCGCTGCCGCGACCGCTGCCCTCGCACCGCCTGCTGTACGGATCGGTCCTGGCCACCGTGGTGTTCCTGCTGGCCACGGTGGGTCTGCGCATCTACCTGACCTGGATCACCAGCACCGGTTACACGTACGGAGCGCTGGCCACCCCCATCGCGTTCCTGTTGTTCGCGTTCTTCCTCGGCTTCGCGATCATGATCGGCGCCGAACTGAACGCGGCCATCGAGGAGGAATTCCCCGCTCCGCACACGCACGCCAAACGTGTGCGCCGCTGGATGGCCACCAAGGCCGACACCCTGACCGCGGCGCGGCGCCCCGCGCCGGTGCCCGCGGACGCGTTCCTGCCCGACGACACCGCCGGCGCGCTCACCGACGAACTCGGTCAGGGATCCGGCGCCGTCACCAAGCGGGACGCTACTTCTTGAGCTGCTCGTAGATCTTCTTGCAGTCAGGACATACCGGCGAGCCCGGCTTGGCCGACTTGGTCACCGGGAACACCTCGCCGCACAGGGCGACGACATGTGTGCCCATGACGGCACTTTCGGCGATCTTGTCCTTCTTGACGTAGTGGAAGAACTTCGGAGCGTCGTCGTCTGTCCCGTCGTCGACGCGTTCGTCGGTGTCGGTGCGCTCGATCGTCTGGGTCTGCATGCGCCCATTCTGCCTGGCCATGGAACGGTAAGAAATGCGACCGGCACACCGGGACCGATATGTGGAACAGTGGAGGCATGAAACACGGCCAAGAGCTGGGTTTCGATGACGATGGTCGTCCTGTTCTGATCACTCAGGCCGCCCCCGCCTACGAGGACCAGCACCGCCAGCGGGTACGCAAGTACCTCACGCTGATGTCCTTCCGAATTCCTGCGCTCATCCTTGCCGCTGTGGCCTACAGCGTCTGGCACAACGGGCTCATCTCGCTGGCCATCATCGTCGCCTCGATTCCCCTGCCGTGGATGGCAGTGTTGATCGCCAACGACCGGCCGCCCCGCCGCGCCGAGGAGCCGCGCCGCTACGACTCGCGCCGGCGCATCCCGCTGTTTCCCACTGCGGAGCGCCCGGCGATCGGCGGTGTGACCCCGGTGGCGCCGCAACATGGCTCCGACGGGTCCGACGGCGACGTTCCCCGCTGAGTCGGTTCTGGCGCGTTTCTCAGCGAATTTTCAGGTCGGCCTCCAATAACCGCAGATCAGAAGGTGTGAACCGGGCGAGGGGCGGGAACTCTTTGCCGGCATAGGGCGTTGTAGCTCATGAAAGTTCCACCCGATCAGGAGGCCGTTATGGCAAATGCCACCACCAGCCGCGTTGACCAGGATCTCGACGCCCAGAGCCCTGCCGCCGACCTCGTTCGGGTGTACTTGAACGGCATCGGCAAGACGGCACTGCTCAATGCGGCCGATGAGGTCGAACTGGCCAAGCGCATCGAAGCCGGTCTCTACGCACAGCATCTGCTCGACACCCGGAAACGGTTGGGTGAGAACCGCAAACGCGATCTCGCTGCAGTGGTGCGTGACGGTCAGGCGGCCCGGCGTCACCTGCTCGAGGCCAACCTGCGTCTGGTGGTGTCGCTGGCCAAGCGCTACACGGGTCGCGGGATGCCGCTGCTCGACCTGATCCAGGAGGGCAATCTCGGACTGATCCGCGCCATGGAGAAGTTCGACTACACCAAGGGATTCAAGTTCTCGACCTATGCCACGTGGTGGATCCGCCAGGCGATCACCCGCGGAATGGCCGATCAGAGCCGCACCATCCGGCTACCGGTTCATCTCGTCGAGCAGGTGAACAAGCTGGCCCGGATCAAGCGCGAGATGCATCAGCAGCTTGGTCGCGAAGCCAGCGACGAGGAGCTCGCGGCCGAGTCCGGCATCCCGGTGGAGAAGATCACCGACCTGCTCGAGCACAGCCGTGACCCGGTCAGCCTGGACATGCCTGTCGGCAGCGACGAGGAAGCGCCGCTGGGCGACTTCATCGAAGACTCCGAGGCGATGTCGGCCGAGAACGCGGTGATCTCCGAGCTCCTGCACACCGATATCCGCTACGTGCTGGCCACACTCGACGAACGCGAGCAGCAGGTGATCCGGCTGCGCTTCGGCCTCGACGACGGCCAGCCCCGCACCCTGGATCAAATCGGCAAGCTGTTCGGCCTGTCTCGGGAACGGGTCCGTCAGATCGAGCGCGAGGTGATGGCCAAGCTGCGGCACGGCGACCGTGCCGACCGGCTGCGTTCCTACGCGAGCTGATCGACTCAGCCCTCGGGCGAGTTGATCGGGCTGCGCCGATGGGCCGGCCAGGCCGGAACCGACAGAAGGCCCGCCGCACCGCGGCGGGCCTTCTGCGCGTCGACGACGCAGGGCGGTGTCGCCGCAGGGAGCAGCGTTTGTCGGGGCGGCAGACCGGTAGACTCACGCACAGACGGAGGGTGTGCGCATGAACGACCTGATCGATACCACCGAGATGTACCTTCGGACCATTTACGACCTCGAAGAAGAGGGCGTCATCCCACTGCGGGCGCGTATCGCCGAGCGTCTGGAACAGAGCGGCCCCACCGTGAGCCAGACAGTGTCACGGATGGAGCGGGACGGCTTGCTCCACGTAGCCGGTGACCGTCACCTCGAGCTCACCGAGAAAGGCCGGTCGCTGGCCATCGCGGTGATGCGCAAACACCGCCTTGCCGAACGTCTCCTCGTCGACGTCATCGGTCTGCCGTGGGAGGAAGTGCACGCCGAGGCATGCCGGTGGGAACACGTGATGAGCGAGGACGTCGAACGGCGCCTCGTCCAGGTGCTCAACAACCCGACCACCTCACCGTTCGGCAATCCCATCCCGGGCCTGTCCGAGCTCGGCTTCGGTGGCGATCTGCTCAACGAGACCTCGACGCTGGTGCGTTTGACCGAACTGCCCGCCGGCATGCCGGTGGCCGTCGTCGTGCGCCAGCTGACCGAGCACGTGCAGGGCGACACCGATCTCATCGCCCGGCTCAAGGACGCCGGCGTGGTGCCCAACGCCCGCGTCACGGTCGAGCTGAACGACCACGGCGGCGTCATGATCGTCATCCCGGGCCACGAGCAGGTCGAACTCCCCCACGAGATGGCCCACGCGGTCAAGGTCGAGAAGGTCTGACACCGTCCCGGGTCTACCCCGCGCGGCGGCCGAACAGCCGGCGCGGCGGAAGCGGGATACCGAGTTCGGCGGCAATGCGGTAACCGGTGCGCGCGAGATCGCGAATCTCTTCCGGCCGCATCCCCGACCGCAGCGCCTGGTCGAGCATGCCTGCCATGTTGTGCCCCGGCTCGCAGCTCAATGCGGCGTCCAGGGCGATGCCCGCCAGGGGACCGTCGCCGCGCGCATAGGCGGAGAAAGCCAGCAGCACAAGCGCTTCGGCCCGCCACGGGCCGGGTAGCCGTCGCGCGAGTTCCGCCCACAGGGATTCAGCCGGTCCGGCACCGTCGCCCACCGCCAGGGCGTAGAGCGTGTCACGGACCTGCGGATGAGTCAGCGACGTCCCCAACCGGACCAGGTCCTCGTCACTCAACGCCGACCCGGCGGCGACCTGCGCCGCGCTCGCCAAGGCGAACTCGATGCGGCTTCCGATGTCGCAACGCTCGACGCCGTCAGCCTTGTCGAGCAGTCGCGCCAGTCCGGCTGCGCGGTCGGGCTCGGTGGGCGCGACGACAGCCACCAGGTCGGCGCGCCGTGCGTAGAGCCGTCGCCCGTCCAGCACTGCGGCCAGCGCCAGCGGCGATGCGGTCGGATCCGCCACCCGCCCGGAACGGCCGCAGCCGTCTGCGCAGTACCACCGGCCGCCGGCATCGACCACGTCCACGACGTGCGCGGCGATCAGTTCGACGTGCCTTTCGGCGAGTTCCTCGGTGAGCAGTTGGGTCCACTCCCGATAGTCCTCGGCGCACATCCGGCAGCCGGCACCCTCGCCGTCGACGATGATCGCGACCGCAACGTCGGGCTCGGCAACAGCTGCCACCTCGGCGAGCTCGAACAGTGGTCCGGTGTCACCGTCGGGTAGGTCGATGCGTAGCACCGCGCCCATTTCGCCGTCGGCGGCGGTGACGAGTACCAGTGACTTCTCGGGCACGAAGCCCAACACCGCGGGCAGCGACGCGATCATGAGATCGGGATTGTCGAGGGGGCATCCGAAGCGTGATGTGGTGGCCATATGGCCAACCTGGCAACTGCTTCCGACGAACCGGCCGCGACAGCGACTTGCCGCGGCCGAACTGGGGATGAACACGCGATTGGGGATGAACCGCCGGCGCTGCCTGCGGGTGTTCACCAGTTGTTGACGTGCGCCGACATGCGAGGTGTCAGTAACCGGCGTAGACCTTACCCATGGCTTCGATGCTGGAGTACGACCTCGTCGTGATCGGTTCGGGACCGGGCGGACAGAAGGCCGCCATCGCCGCGGCCAAGCTCGGCAAGTCGGTGGCCGTGGTCGAACGCGGGCGGATGCTGGGCGGCGTCTGCGTCAACACCGGCACCATCCCGTCGAAGACTCTGCGCGAGGCCGTCGTCTACCTGACCGGGATGAACCAGCGTGAACTGTACGGGGCGAGCTACCGCGTCAAGGACAAGATCACCCCGGCGGACCTGCTGGCCCGCACCACGCACGTCATCGGCAAGGAAGTCGACGTCGTGCGCTCCCAGCTCATCCGCAACCGCATCGACCTGATCGAGGGGCACGGCCGGTTTCTCGACCCGCACACGGTGCTGGTCGAAGAACCTCACCGCGGGGAACGCACGACCGTCACAGCGCAGTACGTCGTCATCGCCACCGGCACCAAACCCGCCCGCCCGGCCGGGGTCGAGTTCGACGAGGAACGAGTCCTGGACTCCGACGGAATCCTCGATCTGAAGATCCTGCCGACCTCGATGGTGGTGGTCGGGGCCGGAGTGATCGGTATCGAGTACGCCTCGATGTTCGCGGCCCTGGGCACCAAGGTCACGGTGGTCGAGAAACGCACCAACATGCTCGAGTTCTGCGATCCCGAGATCATCGAGTCGCTGAAATTCCACCTGCGCGACCTCGCGGTCACGTTCCGGTTCGGCGAAGAGGTCACCGCGGTCGACGTCGGGGCCGCGGGCACCGTCACGACGCTGGCCAGCGGCAAGCAGATCCCCGCCGAGACCGTGATGTACTCCGCGGGGCGCCAGGGCCAGACCGACCACCTCGATCTGCCCAACGCGGGCCTCGAGGCCGACAACCGGGGCCGGGTGTTCGTCGACGACAACTTCCAGACCAAGGTCGACCACATCTATGCCGTCGGCGACGTCATCGGGTTCCCAGCCCTGGCTGCCACGTCGATGGACCAGGGCAGGCTCGCGGCCTACCACGCATTCGGCGAACCCTGCAAAGGCATGACCGAGCTACAGCCCATCGGCATCTACTCGATCCCCGAAGTCTCCTACGTCGGCGCCACCGAGGTCGAATTGACCAACAGCGCCATCCCCTACGAGGTCGGGGTGTCGCGATACCGTGAGCTGGCTCGCGGCCAGATCGCCGGAGACTCCTACGGGATGCTCAAGCTGCTGGTCTCGACCGAAGACCTCCGCCTGCTCGGTGTCCACATCTTCGGTACCAGCGCCACCGAGATGGTGCACATCGGCCAGGCGGTCATGGGCTGCGGCGGAACCGTCGAGTATCTCGTCGACGCGGTGTTCAACTATCCGACGTTCTCCGAGGCCTACAAGGTCGCCGCGCTGGACGTGATGAACAAGCTGCGCGCGCTGCACCAATTCCGCAGCTGACCCGAACCCTCGCACCTAGGTAGCGCCTGCGGCAGGAATGTCACATCGGCGTGTGCACGTTCGAACAAACAGGTGACATGGCGGGTACCCCCGTGGCGTGACCCACGACGTGCGAGACACTGGAGGGGCACGGTCGACCACGACAGACCACTGTCGCGATGACGTCGCGACGAGGAGGCGAGAAAGATGGCTGACAACGCACAAGACCATGGCCAGGAACCGGGTCAGCAGTATCAACCCGAGCAGACCGGCATGTACGAGCTCGAGTTCCCGGCCCCGCAGCTGTCCTCACCGGACGGTCGCGGACCGGTGCTGATCCATGCGCTCGAGGGGTTCTCCGACGCCGGCCATGCGATCCGGTTGTCCGCACAGCACCTCAAGGACACCCTGGACACCGAGCTGGTGGCCTCGTTCGCGATCGACGAGTTGCTCGACTACCGGTCCCGGCGCCCGCTGATGACGTTCAAGACCGACCACTTCACCGCCTACGAAGAGCCCGAGCTCAACCTGTATGCGTTGCACGACCGGGTCGGTACACCGTTTCTGCTGCTGACCGGCATGGAGCCCGACCTGAAGTGGGAGCGCTTCATCACCGCCGTGCGGCTGCTGTCGGAGCGGCTCGGGGTGCGCCGGGTGATCGGGCTGGGTTCGATCCCCATGGCGGTGCCGCACACGCGTCCGATGACCTTGACCGCACACTCCAACGACAAAGAACTCATCGCCGACCATCAGCCGTGGGTGGGCGAGGTGCAGGTGCCCGGCAGCGCGTCGAACCTGCTCGAGTTCCGGATGGCCCAGCACGGCCACGAAGTGGTGGGATTCACCGTCCACGTTCCGCACTATCTGGCCCAGACCGATTTTCCTGCCGCCGCCGAGACGTTGCTGTCAGAGGTTGCTCGAAGTGCCTCTCTGCAGATCCCGACCGATGCGCTCACCCGTGCCGCCGCCGAGGTGTTCGACAAGATCAACGAGCAGGTGGCAGCCAGTTCCGAGGTCGCCCAAGTGGTGGAGGCCCTGGAGCGCCAGTACGATGCGTTCGTTGCCGCTCAGGAGAACCGGTCTCTGCTGGCGCGCGACGAGGAATTGCCAAGCGGTGAGGAGATCGGCGCCGAGTTCGAGCGTTTCCTCGCCCAGCAGGCCGACGAGAGGTACCGGAAGGACAAGGACGACCCCCGCGACAACAGTTAGCGGATCACTCCTCGGACTTCGTGCCGCACGCCGGTCCCGACGATGAAGTGGGCGACATGACCGTGACGA
Organism: Mycobacterium sp. G7A2; assembly: GCF_041902445.1. Classification (NCBI taxonomy): domain Bacteria; kingdom Bacillati; phylum Actinomycetota; class Actinomycetes; order Mycobacteriales; family Mycobacteriaceae; genus Mycobacterium; species Mycobacterium sp. G7A2. Next base: position 3,685,563 of record NZ_CP169251.1, read on the forward strand.
TCGGGTGCCACCGATGACCGAGCGCAAGCCGAACCTGCGCTCGGTGCGCGAGCTCACGCCGACGCTGCAGTTCCGCACCATTCACGGTTATCGCCGGGCTTTTCGGGTGGCCGGCTCGGGTCCGGCGATCCTGCTCATCCACGGCATCGGCGACAACTCGACGACGTGGAGCACGGTGCAGACCAAGCTTGCTCAACGGTTCACCGTGATCGCCCCCGACCTCCTCGGCCACGGCAGGTCCGACAAACCACGCGCCGACTACTCCGTGGCTGCCTACGCCAACGGCATGCGCGATCTGCTCAGTGTGCTGGACGTCGACAGCGTGACCGTGGTGGGGCACTCGCTCGGTGGCGGCGTCGCCATGCAGTTCGCTTACCAGTTTCCGCAGCTGGTGAACCGGCTGATCCTGGTGGGTGCCGGCGGAGTCACCAAAGATGTCAACCTCGCGCTGCGCGTCGCAGCGATGCCGATGGGTAGCGAGGCCCTGGCGCTGCTGCGGTTGCCGCTGGTGCTTCCCGCGCTGCAGGCCGTCGGACGCTGCAGTGGCGCTCTGTTGGGCTCCACCCGCGCGGGCAGGGACATCCACGAGGCCCTGCGCATTCTCTCCGATCTGCCCGAGCCCACCGCCTCGTCGGCGTTCGCGCGCACCCTGCGCGCCGTGGTCGACTGGCGCGGTCAGGTCGTCACCATGCTCGACCGCTGCTATCTGACGCAATCGGTTCCCGTGCAACTGATCTGGGGTAGTCACGACTCGGTGATCCCGGTCAGTCACGCCGAGATGGCGCACGCGGCGATGCCGGGGTCGCAGCTGGAGATCTTCCAGGGCTCCGGCCATTTCCCGTTCCACGATGATCCAGACCGATTCGTCGAGGTGGTCGAACAGTTCATCGACAGCACCGATCCCGCCGTCTACGACCAGGACTACCTGCGCGAGTTGTTGCGCGCCGGCATCAGCGAGACATCGATCTCGGGTTCGGTGGGAACCCGTGTCGCCGTGCTCGACGCCATGGGTGCCGACGAACGCAGCGCAACCTGACGTTACGCCGTGGTGCGGCCACGTAGAGTCGGCACCATGGCGATCGACGTGACAGTGCTGCGCGTGTTCACCGACGAAGACGGCAGATACGGGAATCTCCTCGGCGTGATCGACGCCGCCAGCGTCGAGCCCGCCGACCGGCAGCGGCTGGCCACCGAGTTGGGTTACAGCGAAACCATTTTCGTGACCATGCCGGCGGCAGGAACGCACACCACCCAGGCGCACATCCACACTCCGACGACCGAGCTGCCGTTCGCCGGACACCCGACCGTCGGCGCGGCGTGGTGGCTGCACCAACGCGGTACGCCGGTCAAGACATTGCAGGTGCCCGCCGGGATCGTGCAGATCGGTTACGAAGGCGAACTCGCGTCGGTCAGCGCCCGCGCGGAGTGGGCTCCCGCGTTCTCCATCTACGACTTCGCCACCGCCGACGAACTGTCGGCCGCCGATCCCGAGGACTACAGCGACGACGCCGAGCATTATCTGTGGACCTGGATCGACCGGGAAGCCGGGTCGATCAGATCGAGGATGTTCGCGCCCCGCCTCGGCATCACCGAGGACGAGGCCACCGGCGCTGCCGCAGTCCGCATGACTGAATATCTGAGCCGAGATCTCACCATCGTCCAGGGTCGAGGATCGGTCATCAAAACCACATGGACCCCAGAGGGGTGGGTCAAGGTGGCCGGCCGCGTCGTCGAGGACCACGTCCGTCAGATCGACTGACGGGCCCACCACAGTTGGGTCAGCCCGGCGCCGGGACCTTCCGATGCGCCCGCAGCGCCTGGATCTCCCGCTCGAAGTCCTCAGCCGAGGAGAACGAGCGATACACCGATGCGAACCTCAGGTAGGCCACTTCGTCCAGATCGCGCAGCGGGCCGAGGATCGCCAGGCCGACCTCGTTGCTGGGGACCTCCGGCGAACCCGTCGCGCGCACCGCGTCCTCGACCTGCTGGGCCAACAGGTTCAGGGCGTCGTCGTCGACCTGGCGGCCCTGACAGGCGCGCCGCACACCTCTGATGACCTTCTCGCGGCTGAACGGCTCGGTGACACCACTGCGCTTGACGACGGCGAGAACCGCTGTTTCGACCGTCGTGAATCGCCGCCCGCACTCCGGGCACGCACGGCGTCGCCGGATCGCCTGGCCCTCGTCAGCCTCACGCGAGTCGACCACCCGCGAATCAGGATGACGACAGAACGGACAGTGCATCACCGCTCCTTCGCCACACCGACGGACAACCACTTCGGACCCCATCGAGACTACCTGCGCCCGAGTTGGTCGGCCCGCCACCGGACCGGCGGTCATGCAGCGAGTACGAGCCGGCAGCGGCGCGTCACGGCGGCGCCAGGTGCCAGTCATGGCGAGTTCCCCCTCAACCGACCGGGGCGATGAGGGTCTGACCGGCGTCGACGGCAACCGACTCCAGCTCGTTCAATTGCCGGATACGGTCGACGACCTCCGACACCGGGGCGTCCGGCGACACTCGCTGGGCGATCTGCTGCAACGACTCCCCCGCCTGCACCTGCACCACTGCCAGCCGGCTCGGCGGAGCCTCGGCGGTCTCGCCCACGACGCCCCCGGCCTGGGCGACCAGGCCGAGCCACAGTGTGATCGCGCCGGCGACGACCGCCAACAGCACCGTGGTGAAGGGCGTGATGGGCCGCGGCCGATGCGAGGCCCGCGACAGCAGCACTCCGGTGCCCCGGTACCGCATCGCCGACCCGGCGGGGCGGCGCGTACGGTGCGCGGAGACCGCGCGTCGGCGCGGACGGAACGCACCCGGCACTTCACGGGGCGTGGCATGGCCGGCCGGTCGCCACGTCGCCTCGTACGCGGGCCCGGCCTCCAGACGGCTCCAGGTGTCGTACTCCGGGGTGATCGTCATCTTCACTGCCCTTCCCTCGCGGTTCGGATTCGCTCTTGTGTTCGAACGATAGTCGATCATGTGTTCGATGGATAGAACATGTGATCGAACCGTTGCGAACGCTAGGCCACCCCACCGACAAGTTCCGCGGGCCCGACACGCGTCGAACACATGTTTGATTCTGTCGCCGTGACGGTCTAGATTCGGGCACATGAGCGACGACAGCGACAGCACGGCCGGCACCGAGGCACCCCGTGACCGCGACACCAGCCTGACCGACCGTCAGCGCACCATCCTGGACGTGATCCGGACATCGGTGACCACCCGCGGCTATCCACCCAGCATCCGAGAGATCGGCGACGCGGTCGGGTTGACCTCCACCTCATCGGTGGCCCACCAGCTGCGCACCCTGGAGCGCAAGGGGTATCTGCGCCGCGATCCCAATCGCCCCCGCGCAGTGGACGTACGGGGTGCCGACGACGCGGCGACACCGGTCGTCACCACCGACGTGGCCGGTTCCGATTCGCTCCCGGAACCGACGTTCGTCCCGGTGCTGGGTCGCATCGCTGCCGGTGGCCCGATCCTGGCCGAGGAAGCCGTCGAGGACGTGTTCCCCCTGCCCCGGGAACTGGTCGGGGAAGGTTCGCTGTTCCTGCTCAAGGTGGTCGGCGAGTCGATGATCGACGCGGCCATCTGCGACGGCGACTGGGTGGTCGTCCGTCAGCAGAACGTCGCCGACAACGGCGACATCGTCGCGGCGATGATCGACGGTGAGGCCACGGTGAAGACCTTCAAACGAACCCGCGGCCAGGTGTGGCTGCTTCCGCACAACCCGGCGTTCGAGCCCATCCCGGGCAATGACGCCGCGGTCCTCGGCAAAGTCGTGACCGTCATCCGCAAGGTGTGACGAGGCGGACCTATCCGGCGCGCACGAAACCCATCGTGCGCGCCATCTCCTCACTGGCGAAATAGATTTCGGCGACCACGTCGCCGTACTCGGGGCTGTCAGGCACCCAGTACAGACCCGATCGGGTGTCTGCCTTCACCGGGTAGCCGCCCGGCACTTCGCGTGGATCATCGAGCCCCATGTGCAGCGCTGTTCCCAGGGGAGACGGCTCGTCGATGTCGATCCGCGCGTGCCGACCGGTATCGGTCAACGGATCACGCTCGAAGACGGGCCCCGGCGGGGGCACCTCGTCGGCGTAGAACTCGCGATCCGCCGCCGGTTCGGGGCCGCCCACGGCGTCCGCCTCGTAGCGCGCGTCGGCGTGGTTGACCGCGTCGGCGTGGTTGACCGCGTCTGCTTCGTCGCTCGCCTCGGGCTCGCCGATCGCGTCCCCCCCGGCGAAGTCGTCGTACTCGTCATCGAAGTCCTCGTCGTACTCGTCATCGAAATCGGACTCCGCCGCGACGGCAGGTGCGGGAACGTGTTCGTACGCGTCCGGCTCGTCAGGGGTCGCCACCTCGCCAGGCGGTGCAATCTCGTCGGGGGTGTGGATCATCGTCGGCGCAGTGTCGACGGCGTCGGGATCCTCCTGCTCGGCATCGTCGGGGCGCGCCGCCCCGGCGGTACTCCAGAAGCTCAGCGGGGTCGAGACATCGTGGGCGCTCTCCGACGACACGGGTGCCGCGGTCAGCGATCCCAACCCTTCGCGGGCGTACAGGTCGCCGAACAACTCGTCCTCGCCGCCGTACCCGTCGTCTCGCCGCTCACCGGCGGGCGCGGCCACATACCTGGCGTCGTCGTCCTCTTCGTCGGCGAATCCGGGCGAGTCGTCACGGCGGCGGTTCCGCATCACCGCGAAGGCCACCACCGCGACCAGTAGCAGGATCGGGACGATGGCCAGCAACCACCACCAGCTCCACCGGAATCCGGTGCCCTCGTCGGCGTCGGAGGCCTGCGGTGTCGCAGTGGCAGCGGGGGCTTCCTGGCCCGGCACCTCCAAGCCGGCCAACTGCGAGGCCAAGCTCGCCGGGTCGGTGCTGAACTGACCTGAGGCGGTGTTCCACGAGATGGATCCGTTGGCGAACCGCTGGGTGATGACGTCGCCGTCCTGGGTCTGATCGGCCACCGGGGCGCCCAGCTCCCCGGTCGCTCCGCCGAGTTCCTGCCACGCCGCGTTCAACGGGCCGCGCACGATCACAGCGCCGTAGTCGGGAGTCCAGAAGATGACCGGGTCGTCGTCGGCGGCGAATTGGCTCATCCGGCTTGCCGGCTCCAGCCCACCGTCCCTCTCGCTGGTCACCGGGAACCCGAGATCACCCTGCGGACCGCCCACACTCTCGTATTTCGCCAGGACCTGTCCGGTCACCACGTTCGCACCGGTCTCCGGGGTGTAGAAGATCTTGCCGTTGACGAAGTCCTGGCCCCAGCCGTCGTCGCCGATCTCGTAGGGCTCGCCCTGGGCCTCTCCCAGCGGGCCCAGCGGACCGCCGGCGGCGCGGCGCGCTGCGTTGATCGCCGAAACCGGGTCGTCGGGGACGGCCACATCGGTCAGTTGGTCGGCCAGCTCCGGCGGCTCGGTGGTGAAGGTCTTGGTGCTGGAGTCGTACGACAGCGCTCCGCTGGCGAAATCCTGACTGACCACTGATCCGTCGTAGGTGGCATCGTCGACGGGCACGCCCAGCGCACCGGTCGATCCACCCAGTTGGTCCCATGCGGCGTTGATGGGCCCCCGCACCACGCGGGCTCCGTGCTCGGGGGTCCAGAAGATCACCGGGTTGTCCGGCGCGCTGAACGTGCTGTTACGGCTGCCCGGAGCCAGCCCGGGCCCCTCGTCGATCGTGGGGAAGCCAAGGTCGCTGTCGGCGGCGCCGCCCAGCGACTCGTACTTCTCCAGAATGGCGCCCTGCATGTAGTGCGCCCCCGTCTGGGGGGTGAAGAACATGACACCGGAGACGAAGTTCTGCGCGAACCCGTCGCCGGCCGGGTAGACGCCGCCGGTTCTCGCTCCCAGCGGACCGGTATCACCACCGCTGGCCTGCCACGCCGCAGTGATGGCGCCATCGGCCTCGGCTTCGGGCTGGGCGGCGGCGACGGGTGCCAGCAGGAAGGCCGTAGCGACCCCCACCACCGCGATCGTCGCACGACCGAGCATTCGTAGGCGCACCAGCGGCTGCCGGCTCATTGATCCTCCCCGCGGTCGGCGACGGTGTCTCGAAGTCCTCGGTGCGTCCCTCGAGAAATTCTGAGAAAGTTACCGCGTCCGTTCACTGTGCGTCAGCAGACCCCGATAACCAAGCCACCTCGCCGGTCCAGCACAAGAATCTGCCGTGTTTCCGACCTGCTCAGACGCCGAGACTGCGGCCGATGATCTCCTTCATGATCTCGGTGGTGCCGCCGTAGATCGTCTGCACCCGCGCGTCCAGGAACGCGCGGGCGACGTCGTACTCGCGCATGTACCCGTATCCACCGTGCAGTTGCAGACACCGGTCGATCAGGTGAACCTGCTTTTCGGTGGAGTACCACTTGGCCATCGCGGCTTGCTCGACGGTGAGCTTCTCATCGAGGTGGAGCCGGATGAATTCGTCGACCATGATGCGCACGAGCGTGGCCTCGGTGGACAGTTCGGCCAGCAGGAAGCGGCTGTTCTGCTGGCTGCCGATGGGTTTGCCGAAGGCCTTGCGCTCCTTGGTGTACTGGAGCGTCTGGTCCAGCACGGCCTCCATTGCCGCCGCCGCCATGATCGCGATGCTGATGCGTTCCTGGGGCAGGTTCTGCATCAGGTAGATGAACCCCTGCCCTTCTTCGCCGAGGAGGTTCGCCGCGGGGACCCGCACATCGGTGAAGGACAGTTCCGCGGTGTCCTGGGCGTCCAGACCGATCTTGTCGAGTTTTCGGCCTCGCTCGAACCCCTCCATGCCGCGCTCCACAACCAACAGGGAGAAGCCCAGCGCGCCCTTCTCCGGGTCGGTCTGGGCGACGACGATGACGAGGTCGGAGTGAATCCCGTTCGTGATGAACGTTTTCGAACCGTTGAGGATGTAGTGATCGCCGTCCTTGACGGCGCGGGTCTTGATGCCCTGCAGATCGCTACCGGTGCCCGGCTCGGTCATCGCGATGGCGCTGATGAGTTCGCCGGTGCAGAACTTCGGCAGCCAGCGCTGTTTCTGCTCCTCGTTGGCCAGACGGATCAGGTAGGGCGCGGTGACGTCGTTGTGCAGGCTGAAGCCCAGGCCGCTGTAGCGGCCGGCCGTGACCTCTTCGGTGATGATGGTGTTGTAGCGGAAGTCGGGGTTGCCGCCGCCGCCGTACTCCTCGGGAACGGCCATACCGAGGAAACCTTGTTTGCCGGCTTCCAACCACACCCCCCGGTCGACGAGCTTTTCGGCCTCCCACTGCTCGTGGTACGGGGCGACATGCCGCTCGAGGAACGCGCGGAACGATTCTCGGAACAAATCGTGCTCGGGTTCGAACAGGGTGCGCTGATAAGCGATGACGGGGGCCGCCTTGTCGGTTCCCAGGCCCATGGTGATGTCCTCCATCGTCGGTACGGACGTTTGACAGACGTGTCTGTCAACGTACCCCATCCAACCGGATGGTTGGTCGAGCCCCGGCGTGCGTTCACAGGACCGTAAGTTCGGTCCGACGATCGAATTTCGCTGAGGCGACGCCACCGCGGGCCGGCGCAGAAGCGCCGACCCGCGGTGTGATGCGTCGAGCCAGGACGTCTACGAGGTGGCGGTCGCCGCCCGCGCCCCGGTGTTACGCGGCCGACGCCGACGGCCACCTCCGTTTCGGCGCGGACCGGACGTGCGCGGCGCACCGCCGGAGTTCTTCGCCGCAGGAGCGGGATTCGGCGCCGGGGCGCGTAGCGGCGCGATGTCGCCGACGAGCGCCTGCACCTGTGCGGACTCGGCCGTGACCTCCTGTGGACGCACCGAGATCCCGGCCTTGCGCAGTAGGTGCTGAGTGTCTCTGCGCTGCTCGGGCAGCACCACGGTGACGACGTCACCGTCGCTGCCGGCACGCGCGGTGCGCCCCGACCGGTGCAGATAGGCCTTGTGCTCCATCGGAGGGTCGACATGTACGACCAATTCCACGCCGTCGACGTGCACGCCGCGGGCCGCGATGTCGGTGGCCACCAGAACCCGTGCCGACCCGCTGCTGAACGCTGCCAGGTTGCGGTCGCGGGCGGGCTGGGAGAGGTTGCCGTGCAGATCCACCGACGGCACTCCCGATTCGGTGAGCTGCTTGGCGAGCTTGCGCGCCTGATGTTTGGTGCGCATGAACAGAATTCGGCGCCCGGTCCCCGAGGCCAGCAGGTGCACCAGCTCCTTCTTGGCCTGGACTCCCCCGACGTGGAAGACGTGGTGGGTCATGGCCGCCGGCGGAGCGCTGACCTCGTCGACCGAGTGCACCACGGGGTCGGAGAGGAAGCGTCGCACCAGCTTGTCGACGCCGTTGTCCAGCGTGGCCGAGAACAGCAGCCGCTGTCCGCCGGCCGGGGTGGCCGCCAGGATGCGGGTGACGCCGGGCAGGAAGCCGAGATCGGCCATGTGGTCGGCCTCGTCGAGCACGGTCGTCACGACGTCGTCGAGGCTGATCAGCTTCTGCCGCATCAGGTCCTCGAGGCGCCCCGGGCATGCCACGACGATGTCGGCGCCCGCGCGCAACGCAGCGACCTGCTTGTTCTGGGACACCCCGCCGAAGATGGTGGTGACGCTCAATCCGTTGGCCGAAGCCAAGGGCTGCAGCACAGCGGTGATCTGGGTGGCCAGTTCCCGGGTGGGGGCCAGCACCAGGCCGGTGGGCCGGTTCGGCCGGCTGCGGTGTTCGCTCAGCGCGGCCACCAGCGGTATCGAGAACGCCAGCGTTTTGCCGCTGCCGGTCTTACCGCGGCCGAGGACGTCACGGCCCGACAGTGAATCGGGCAGCGTTGCGGCCTGGATGGGAAACGGTGTGGTGATGTCGTTGGCGGCCAGCGCGCGCACCAGAGGTGCGGGCACGCCGAGATCTGCGAAGGTGTGGGTGGTCATGTGTGCCTTTCCGGCGTTCGGGCGGTGTGTGCCCGGCTGACCGCGACGAAGTTCGTCCAGCGGTAGTGCGCACACGGTGGCGAATGTCGCCACGCCACGTGATGTGGGAAATGATCTGATGTCGGCGTTCAGAGGCGGGTGCCTACCTGCGGTGGTGTCAACACTGTTCTGCCGCAGCCGACGTCGACAACCCTACCGCACAGCCGGGCCGGCACCCTATTCGCACTGGTCAGAATGTCGCGAAGGCCGCCAGGCCCGCCGCCAGCGACATCGGCACCCGTCCTTTGATCCGGGTGCCGGCCTCAGTGTGTTCGACGGCGTCGACGCGTCCTTCGGCGTGGATCCGGTTGACGAGTTCCCCGCGGCTGTACGGGATGGTGACATCCACCACTGTGTCGCGCGGCTCGACCAACTCCGCCATCCGGGACTGCAACCGCCCCAGTCCGTCGCCGGTGTGTGCCGACACGAACACCGCGTCAGGCAGCGCACGCCGCAGATGCGCCAGCGTGAGACCGTCGGCTGCGTCGATCTTGTTGACCACCAACAATTCTGGCGGTGGTGCGATGCCGTATTCGGCCACCACCTCGTTGACCACCTGGCGTACCGCATTGATCTGGGCCAACGGGTTCACATCCGAGCCATCCACCACGTGCACGAGCAATTCGGCGCCGACGACCTCTTCGAGCGTCGAGCGGAACGCCTCGACCAGCTGGGTGGGCAGGTGGCGCACGAAGCCGACCGTGTCGGTCAGCACGAACGGCCTGCCGTCGGCGAATTGCCCACGGCGCGTGGTCGGTTCGAGCGTGGCGAACAACGCGTTCTCGACCAGTACACCCGCACCGGTCAGAGCGTTGAGCAGGCTGGATTTGCCGGCGTTGGTGTAACCGACGATCGCCACCGCCGGGACGTCGCTCGCGACGCGACGACTGCGCTGGGTGTCGCGGACCTGCTTCATCGCACGAATGTCGCGGCGCAGCTTGGCCATTCGTTCGCGGATGCGGCGGCGGTCGGTCTCGATCTTGGTCTCACCCGGGCCGCGGGTGCCCACCCCACCGCCGGCACCGCCTGCACGGCCGCCGGCCTGCCGCGACATCGACTCGCCCCAGCCGCGCAGCCTGGGCAGCATGTACTCCATCTGGGCCAGCGCCACCTGCGCCTTGCCTTCGCGGCTGGTCGCGTGCTGGGCGAAGATGTCGAGGATCAGCGCGGTCCGGTCGATGACCTTGACCTTGACGATCTTCTCCAGCGCGGTGAGCTGGGCCGGGCTGAGTTCACCGTCGCAGATGATGGTGTCGGCGCCCGTGGCGGCGACGATGTCGCGCAATTCGGCGGCTTTGCCCGAGCCGATATAGGTGGCGGGGTCGGGCCGGTCGCGACGCTGGATCACGCCTTCGAGGACCTCGGAGCCTGCAGTCTCGGCCAACGCCGCCAATTCGGCGAGGCTGGCGTCGGCGTCGGCTGCGCTGCCCTCGGTCCACACGCCGACGAGCACGACGCGTTCCAGACGTAGCTGGCGGTACTCGACCTCGGAGATGTCGGCCAGTTCGGTGGACAGGCCGGCCACCCGGCGCAGTGCGGTGCGGTCGTCGAGCGCCAGCTCACCGGCGCTGGGGGTGTGGTGGACGAAGTCGGGGTGGGTCATAGGCGAATCAAGGTTCGCACGGAGATCACTGTTCATGCACCTCGTTTAACGTCTGCTGGGCCTGCCACCATTCCTGGGCGAGTTCGCCCTGCGCGACCAGCACTGACGGACCCCGCAGAAAACTGCTGGCGTCGGTGACGGTCACGGTGACCTGTCCACCGGGAATGCGCACCTGCAGCGCCCCGGTGGCATCCCCGCGATGAGCCAGCGCCGCGACGGCCGCCGCGACCGTTCCGGTTCCGCAGGACCGGGTCTCGCCGACGCCCCGCTCGTGCACCCGCATGGTGGCCACGCCGTCCACGGCGGCGGTGAGGACTTCGATGTTGACCCCGTCGGGAAACTGCCCGGCGTCGAAGCGCACGGGTGCCGCGACGTCGAGTGAGGCCAGCTCGTCAGCGGTCAGGGCGGCGTCCACGCAGGCCAGGTGCGGGTTGCCGACATCGACCGCCAATCCGGTGAACGTCCGGCCGCCCACCACGGCGGTACCGGTGCCGAACTGGTTGGCCTTGCCCATCTCGACGCTGATGTCGGCGAACGTGGCGTCGACGGCACGGATTTCGACCGGCCGGGGCCCGGCCAGCGAGCCGACCACGAACTCGCGCCGGCGCTCCAGCCCGGCCACCCACAGGTAGTGGGCGAAGACCCGCACCCCGTTGCCGCACATCTGCGCCGACGACCCGTCGGCGTTGCGGTAGTCCATGAACCAGTCCCCGGCGGAGACGCCGTCCGGCAGGCGATCGAGCACACCGGCCGACAGCAAGGCACCGGCCGTGGTGACGCGAAGCACTCCGTCGGCGCCCAGCCCCCGTCGGCGATCGCACAGCGCGGCCACCGCGGACGGCGCCAGCGCGACGGCGGCGGGCTCATCGAGCAGGATGACGAAGTCGTTCTCCGTGCCGTGCCCTTTGGCGAACTTCACCTGTTCAGGATACGTCCCGCCACACCCGCAGCGTCACCTCGACGTTGTCGGCCGAAGCGCCGTCGAGCCAGGTGATGCGGTGGTCGCGACGGAACCAGGAGCGTTGGCGGCGGACGTAACGGCGGGTGCCGACGAACGTCGGCTCACGAGCACCGGACCCGTCTCCCCCGGTGTCGAGGTCGGCGAGGACCTGCGCGTAACCCAACGCCCGAGCCGCGGTGACCCCCTCGCGCAGCCCGCGGTCGAGCAACACATGCACCTCGTCGACCAGACCGGCCTCGAACATCCGCTCGGTGCGCCGGGCCAGCCGATCGTCGAGCGCGGCGGTGTCCCAGTCCAGCCCGATAATGGCGGTGTTCCAGCGTGGGATGCCGATGCGCGGCGCGGACGCGGCGAACGGCCGGCCGGTCAGCTCCACCACTTCCAGCGCCCGCACGATCCGCCGGCCGTCCGTGGGCAGGATCGACGCTGCCGCGGCGGGGTCCACGCGACCCAGTTCGGCGTGCAGGGCGGCGACCCCGATCTCGGCGAGCCGCTGTTCCCAGCGGGACCGCACGACGGGATCCGTGGCAGGGAACGACCACTGATCGAGCAGCGACTGGATGTAGAGCATCGACCCGCCGACGATCACCGGCAGCGCCCCCCGGGCGGCGATCGCATCGACATCGGCGGCCGCGGCCTGCTGATAGCGCGCGACGGTCGCCGTCTCGGTCACGTCGAGGACATCAAGCTGGTGGTGGGGCACGCCGTGCCGTTCGCTGACAGGCAGTTTGGCGGTGCCGATGTCCATGCCGCGGTAGAGCTGCATCGCGTCGGCATTGACCACCTCCACCGGCAGTTCCCCGGCCAGTCGATCGGCCACCGCCAACGCGAGCTCCGATTTGCCGGTACCGGTGGGGCCCACCAGTGCCAGCGGCCGCACGGCGGTCACGGCGTCCAGCGGCCGACGAAGTAGCCGACGCCGTACGGAGCGCCGCGGTAGAGCTCGTCGGCCGATCGCGGCGCCGGGGCGACGAGACCGGCGAGCACCTGATAGGCCACCCGGCCCACAGCGTTCTCGCTGAGCCCGACCAACGCGGACGCGGCGCCGCCGGCCAACGCATCGTCGAGGGCGTGCTGGCCGGCGAGCGCGTCGGGGTCGTATCCCCCCGGCGCGGCGGGGGTCAGCGTGTTCGCACCGTCGGCGACCACCAGCACGCCGGTGGGTTCGTCGAACGCGTCGAGGGCGGCGCGCAGCCGCCGTCCCAGCGCCACGGCCGCCTCCGCCGGGTGGTCCCCGCGGTAGGTGTGCACCTCGGCGCGGGCCGCCGGGTTGGCCGTGCCGCGAAGCCAGGCCGTGACCAGCACGCACAGCGGCAGCCTCGCGGGTTGACCGCCGAGGGCTGCGGCGGACAGCGCAACCGGCAGATCCACGCCGTATCCGGCGAAGGTACCGACTGCGTCGGGAGCTATCACGGCGTCCTCGGACGCGACCCCGACACCGACCCAGCGCGGCGGCAGACCCCGCGCCGCGGACACCGCCGCGGCACGCAGATCGGCGGTCTCGGTGGCGGCGGCACCGGCCAGTTCAGCGATCATCACGGGTGCCGACGGGACGAGGACGACGGCGCTGAGCACGCGCACCAACCTAGCCGCCCATGTCACGGCGGTGGTCGGATAGCCGCTTCGCCGCGTGCCAGCGCCGCCGTGGAAACCACCATCACGGCCACCGCTGTGATCAGCACGAACCAACCGGATTCGTCGGGACGCAACGACTCGCCGAGGACCACGACACCCAGCACGGCGGCGACCATCGGTTCAGCGACCGTCATGGTGGGCAGGGACGCCGTCATCGGCCCGGCGCGGAACGAGGCCTGTTGGAACGCGGTGCCCGCCACCGCGACGGCGGCCCACGCATAGAGCTCGGGAGTGCGCATCAGCTCCAGCGCACCGGCCCAGCTGGTGACGTCGAGCCGATGCACCACGGACTTGGTGAGCACCGCGAAAACGCCCCACAAGGTGCCCGAGACCGCACCCAGCAGCACCGCGCTGGTGGGCCCGGACCACATGCGCGCACCGACGAGGAACAGCGCCAGCACCGGGCCCAGCACGGCGAGCACGCCCAGCCAGGTCTCGACCGAGGCCCGCGTCTGCCCCGCCGTGGGGTTGCCGACGGTGACGATGACGACGACCGATCCGGCGAGCAGGACGGCCCACAGGCCTTGCCAGCGTGTCACCCGGCGGTGTGCGAGCCGGGCGCTGATCGGCAGCGCGAACAGCAGCGACGTGACTAGCAGCGCTTGCACCAGCAGCACCGACCCCAAAGCGAGCGCGGCAGCCTGGAGCCCGAAGCCGGCCGCAGCCACCGCGGTGCCCAGCCACCAGCGGCCGTCGCGCAGCAGCCGGGTGAACAGCTGCAGGTGCCCGACCGGCTCGTCGGTCACGTCGAGGGCCGAACGCTGGTGGAGGACGTCGCCGATCGCGATGAAGAAGGCGGCGCCGAGGGCGAGCAGGACGGCGATATCCGCTTTCGCCACCGACGACCTCCCCCCGTTGTGCACCGGACCCTGCCAGGCGCCATCGCCAAGGCATGGGCGCAGAGCGGCGCGACCTGTTTCAATAGCTACCAGGAGCGTTCTCGCCACGGCGACTCGTGGTGAGGTGTTCCCGACCAGCTGACGGGCGCCGCGCTGCGCGGCAGGTGCGCGGATGACGCGCGGAGGGCACGAGGTAACCGACCATGACGATCACCGAACCGGGCTCGGCAAAGGACACCGAGGCACCCGACACGGACGCCCCGCCGATCCCCTCGGCGACGCCGGGCCGCCGACCGTCGCCGGCAGCCCTGGCCAAACCCAAGCCCGGGGCGGCGCGTCCGGGTCCCCAGCCCGCCGCGCCGGCCGCACCGGTCCCGGTCACCGTGGTTCCCACGAGCGACCCGCACCGATTCGGACGGGTGGACGCCGACGGCACGGTCTGGCTGATCACGTCTTCCGGTGAACGCAACATCGGCTCCTGGCAGGCCGGCGACGCCGAAGCCGCCTTCACCCACTTCGGCCGTCGCTTCGATGACCTGCACACCGAGGTCGTCCTGCTCGAGCAGCGTCTGGTCGCCGGCACCGGGGATGCCCGCAAGGTGCGCTCGGCGGCGTCGGCACTGGCCGAAACCCTGCCGACCGCTCATGTGCTCGGTGACGTCGACTCGCTGGCGGCGCGGTTGGCGGCCGTGATCGAGCAGGCCGACCTCGCCAGCCAGCAGGAGAAAGCCCGGCGCGAGGAGTTGCGCGCCGAACTGACCGCCCGCAAAGAGGCGCTGGCCGCCGAGGCCGAGGAGTTGGCCGCACACTCCGAGCAGTGGAAAGCCGCCGGGGATCGGATGCGCGCGATCCTCGAGGAGTGGAAGACGGTCACGGGGTTGGACCGCAAGACCGATGACGCGCTGTGGAAGCGCTATTCGGCCGCGCGCGAGATGTTCAACCGGCGTCGCGGTTCGCACTTCGCCGAGTTGGACCGGGAACGCGCGGGGGCCAGGAAGGCCAAGGAGGCATTGTGCGTGCGGGCCGAGGAGTTGTGCGACTCCACCGATTGGGGTCCGACTGCGGCGACGTTCCGCGACCTGCTCACCGAGTGGAAGGCCGCCGGCCGCGCCGCCAAGGACGTCGACGACGCCCTCTGGCGGCGCTTCAAGGGCGCCCAGGACAAGTTCTTCTCGGCGCGCAATGCGGCGACCGCCGAGCGGGACGCCGAGTTCCGCGCCAACGCCCAGGCCAAAGAGGCGCTGCTGGCGGAGGCCGAACGTCTGGACACCTCGGATGTCGACGCAGCCCGTGCCGCGCTGCGCGCGATCGCCGACAAGTGGGAGGCCATCGGCAAGGTTCCCCGCGAGCGCGGCGCCGACCTCGAACGGCGGCTGCGCGCGGTGGAGAAGAAGGTTCGGGACGCCCCCACCGGCGGCGTCGATCCCGAGGCCCAGGCGCGGGCAGACCAGTTCCGCGAGCGCGCGGAGCAGTTCGAACGTCAGGCCGAGAAGGCGGCGGCCGCTGGAAGAACCAAGGACGCCGAGCAGGCCCGCGCGAGCGCCGAGCAGTGGCGGCAGTGGGCCGATGCGGCCGCTGAGGCGCTGGGCAGGAAGAAGAGCTAGCCGGGCACGGCCCGTGCGGGCCCAGAAAACACGGCCCGTGCGGGCCCGGACGGCGGAGCGTCAGCCGCGCTCGGGATTGTCGTCGTCGGCGTCGCCGAACCGGTCGAGCAGGCCCTCTTTCTGGCGTTCGGCGGCAAGCCGGCGGCGGTGCTCCTCGCTGGCCAGCAGCAGCGCTGATCGGGTCGCGACGACCCGGGCCCAGTGGTAGGTCAGCAGGATGACCGCAACCCACGCCACGATCAGCCCGATTCCCGGCCCCGGGTAGCCCTCGGCCGCGGTCTGGCGCGACCACACCGCGAGCAGGCCCAGGAACGAGGCCACCGTGGAACCGGCGAGTGCGATCCAGGCCAGCGCCCACCTGCGGGTCACCAGCGCCAGGATCGAGAAGCCGACGCTGAAGACGAGCACGATCCAGGTGAAGACGCGCGAGGGCAGCGCGATGGCGCTGTCTGCCGCGGCGTCGGTACCGACCAGCACATCGAATCCCCGAGTCGATCCGGTGTGCGGCAGCACGAAGCTCGCCAGCAGGGCGAACACCAGGATCGCGACGACCATGGCGCGGGCCCCGGGGTCGATTTCGCGGGCGATGCGCCGTTCCACGTCGTCGAACTCGCCGTCGAGGGCGTCGAGCTCGCGGGGGTGATCGTCGGGCGACTTGTCGTTCATCGCTGGCACCCCACCGAGGTGGGCGGCGCGGGCGGCGCACCCACCGCGGGCATGCCCAGGCCGACACCGGTGCGCGGCTTGCGGCCGGCGGCGTGCGCATCCCCCGCCCGGGTGCGCCGGTGCTCGAGCAGCGCAGCGTCGGCGATCAGATGGTGCGGGGCCGCACCGGTGACGGTGGTCACGACGATGTCCCCGGGCCGGATCTGCTCGCCGAACTCGCCGGGGTGGAAGTGGACCAATCGCCCGTCGCGGGCGCGCCCCGACATCCGAGCGGTGGCGGCGTCCTTGCGTCCCTCGCCGGTCGCGACGAGCAGTTCCACCGACCGCCCGATCACTGCGGTGTTCTCCTCCAGCGAGATCCGCTCCTGCAGCTCGATCAGTCGCTGGTAACGCTCGGAGACAACAGCTTTGGGTACCTGGCCGGGCAGGTCCGCGGCGGGGGTGCCGGGACGCTTGGAGTATTGGAAGGTGAACGCACTGGCGAACCGGGACGCGGCGACCACGTCGAGGGTGGCCTGGAAATCCTCCTCGGTCTCCCCCGGGAAGCCGACGATGAGGTCGGTGGTGATCGCGGCGTGCGGGATGGCGGCACGTACCCGCTCGATGATGCCCAGGTAGCGCTCGGCCCGGTAGGACCGTCGCATCGCCCGCAGAACACGGTCGGAGCCGGACTGCAGCGGCATGTGCAGGGTCGGGCACACGTTGGGTGTTTCGGCCATCGCGTCGATGACGTCGTCGGTGAACTCTGCCGGGTGCGGTGAGGTGAAACGCACCCGCTCGAGCCCGTCGATGCGCCCACAGGCTCGCAGCAGCTTGGCGAACGCCCCGCGGTCCCGGTCGGTGTCGGGGTCGGCGAACGAGACACCGTAGGCATTGACGTTCTGGCCCAGCAGGGTGATCTCCACCACGCCCTGCTCTACCAGGGTCTCGACCTCGGCGAGCACGTCGCCGGGACGGCGGTCCACCTCTTTGCCGCGCAGCGCCGGAACGATGCAGAACGTGCACGTGTTGTTGCACCCTACCGAGATGGAAACCCAAGCTGCATAAGCGGATTCGCGACTGGCCGGAAGCGCAGACGGGAATTCCTGCAAGGCTTCGGCGATTTCGACCTGGGCGACGCGGTTGTGGCGCGCGCGTTCGAGCAGAGCCGGCAGCGAACCGATGTTGTGGGTGCCGAACACCACGTCGACCCACGGCGCTTTGCGCAGCACCGTCTCCCGGTCCTTCTGGGCAAGACAGCCCCCGACCGCGATCTGCATGCGCGGATCGGATTGTTTGCGCGGGGCCAGGTGGCTGAGGTTTCCGTACAGCTTGTTGTCGGCGTTCTCCCGCACCGCACAGGTGTTGAACACCACGACGTCGGCGTCCGTGCCGTCCTCGGCGCGACGGTAACCCGCCGCTTCGAGCAGCCCCGCGAGCCGTTCGGAGTCGTGCACGTTCATCTGACACCCGTAGGTTCTGACCTGGAAGGTGCGCGTGTCCTGCGCCGGGTCCACCCCGAACGCCTGCTGCGTCACCATGGAAGTCACGGACCCATCCTACGGAGGCCACCGGCCCCGCCCGCCGCGCGGTTTGACCGCGTTGACGGACAGTAGATGGGCATGGATCGGCGAGTTCCCGGCACGGTGAGCGTCACCTGGGTAAGGTCTCTGCGCATGGAGAGCCCCAGGGAGTCCCCTGACGTGCCGATGATCTCGATGAAAGAGGTCAACAAGCACTTCGGTGACCTTCATGTTCTCCAGAACATCAACCTCGAGGTCGGCAAGGGACAGGTGGTCGTCGTGCTGGGCCCGTCAGGGTCGGGCAAGTCGACACTGTGCCGCACCATCAACCGGCTGGAGACCATCGATTCGGGCACCATCGAAATCGACGGCGAGGTGCTGCCCGAGGAAGGGCGCCGGCTGGCTCAGCTCCGCTCCGACGTCGGAATGGTGTTCCAGTCCTTCAACCTCTTCGCTCACAAGACCATCCTGGACAACGTCACCCTGGCGCCGATGAAGGTGCGCAAGATGTCCAAGGCGGCGGCGCGCGAGAAGGCGATGAGCCTGCTCGAACGGGTGGGCGTGGCCAACCAGGCCAACAAGTACCCGGCGCAATTGTCCGGCGGACAGCAGCAGCGGGTCGCGATCGCCCGCTCACTGGCGATGAACCCGAAGGTGATGCTGTTCGACGAACCGACCAGCGCCCTGGATCCGGAGATGATCAACGAGGTGCTCGCGGTCATGGCGTCGCTGGCCACCGAGGGCATGACGATGGTCGTGGTCACCCACGAGATGGGGTTCGCCCGCCGGGCCGCCAATCGCGTGGTGTTCATGTCCGACGGCGCCATCGTCGAGGACGCCGAGCCTGTGCAATTCTTCGAAAACCCGCAATCCGATCGAGCCAAGGACTTCCTGGGCAAGATCCTGCATCACTGACCCGACCACCAGCCTCGCGAAAGGAAAACATCCTCATGTTCCCGACATCGCTGTCCAAGCGCGTCATCGGTGCTGTCGCCCTGGCCGCCGCACTTCCGTTCGCCGCCGTGGCGTGCGGCGGTGACAGCGGCGGTGACAGCGACTCGATCGTCATCGGCACCAAGTTCGACCAGCCCGGCCTCGGGATGCGCAATCCCGACGGCACGATGAGCGGGTTCGACGTCGACGTGGCCACCTACGTGGCCGGCGAGCTGGGCTACACCCCGGAGCAGATCCAGTGGAAGGAGGCCCCGTCGGCACAGCGCGAAACGCTGATCCAGAACGGGCAGGTCGACTTCATCGCGGCAACCTACTCGATCACCGACTCCCGCAAGGAGAAGGTGGATTTCGCCGGACCGTACCTGATCACCGGCCAGAGCCTGCTCGTGCGCTCGGACAGCAACGACATCAACGGCCCGGCCGATCTGGAGAACAACAAGATCCTGTGCTCGGTATCCGGCTCCACCCCGGCGCAGAAGATCAAGGACGAGTTCCCCCGCGTCCAGCTGCAGCAGTACGACACCTACTCGGCATGCATCGAGGCGCTGAAGAACGGCGCCGTCGACGCGGTGACCACCGACGAGGTCATCCTGGCCGGCTACGCCGCGCAGGATCCGGGCGCCTTCAAGATCGTCGGTGAGCAGTTCTCCGAGGAGCGTTACGGCATCGGCCTGAAGAAGGGCGACACCGAGCTGCGCACGCAGATCAATGACGCGTTGCTCAAGATGGAGGAGAGCGGCGCCTGGAAAGAGGCCTTCGACAAGAACCTGGGCCCGGCCGGCATCTCCGCGCCGAACCCGCCGCCGCTGGACAACTGAGCCCGATAGCCGACGGTAGACAGGGCCGCCCGTGGAGATTTTCAGCGAGTATCGGGACCAGATCTTCGAGGCGTTCTGGACGACGATTCAGCTGACGGTGTTCGCGGGCATCGGCGCGCTGATTCTCGGCACGCTGTTGGCCGCGATGCGGCTCTCACCCGTGCCGATGATGAACTGGCTGGGCACCAGCTACGTCAACGTCGTGCGCAACACTCCGTTGACGCT
This sequence comes from Mycobacterium sp. G7A2, assembly GCF_041902445.1. Lineage (NCBI taxonomy): Bacteria > Bacillati > Actinomycetota > Actinomycetes > Mycobacteriales > Mycobacteriaceae > Mycobacterium > Mycobacterium sp. G7A2. Next base: position 3,705,286 of record NZ_CP169251.1, read on the forward strand.
GATCATCATCTTCTGCTCACTGGGTCTGTCGCAGACGCTGGGCATCACCCTGGCCGGGCGGGATTCGCCGACGTTCATCGAAGACAGCAACTTCCGGCTGGCGGCGCTCGGGTTGACGGTCTACACCGCGGCGTTCGTGTGTGAAACCGTGCGTTCCGGGGTCAACACGGTGCCGCTCGGTCAGGCCGAGGCCGCCAGGTCGCTGGGCCTGACGTTCTCGCAGAACCTGTCCATCGTGCTGCTGCCGCAGGCATTTCGCGCCGTGATCATCCCGCTGGGCTCCGTGCTGATCGCGCTGACCAAGAACACCACGATCGCCTCGGCCATCGGGGTGTTCGAGGCAGCGTTGCTGATGAAGGAGATGATCGAGGACACCGCAGCGGTCATGGTGGTCGGCGGGATCTTCGCGCTCGGGTTCGTGATCCTCACGCTGCCCACCGGCCTGTTCTTCGGCTGGCTGGGCAAACGATTGGCGGTGATCAGGTAGTGAGCGCAGGCTCCTCGGTTCTCTTCGACGCACCCGGCCCTCGCGCGCGGGTACGCAACCGGTTGATCTCCGCGGTGACAGTGGTGGTCGTGCTGCTGATCGCCTGGCTGGTGTTCGGCAAGTTGCAGGAACGTGGGCAGCTCACCGCGGCCAAGTGGGAACCGTTCCTGACCTCGAATCTGTGGACCACCTACGTGCTTCCCGGTGTGAAGGGCACGCTCACCGCGGCAGCGGTGTCGATCGTTCTGGCGTTGGTGCTGGGGTTCGTCCTCGGCGTGGGCCGGCTGTCCGCGCACGCGGGCATCCGCGGGGTGTGCGGGGTGATCGTCGAGTTCTTCCGGGCCGTCCCGGTGCTGATCATGATGATCTTCGCGTATTTCCTCTACGCGGTGTACGCGGTGTTCCCCTCCGGTCAGTTGGCGCTCGCGGGCGTCATCACCGGTCTGACGTTGTACAACGGCGCGGTCATCGCGGAGATCGTGCGCGCCGGGGTCAAGTCCCTTGCCCGGGGGCAGACCGAGGCGGCCTCAGCGCTGGGGCTGACCTGGGGCCAGACCATGCGGGCGATTCTGCTGCCACAGGCCGTCACATCGATGCTGCCGGTGTTGATCTCGCAGCTGGTGGTGGTGTTGAAGGACACCGCGATCGGTTACCAGATCACGTTCGTGGAAATGGTGCGCCAGGGCACCGCGGTGGGTTCGGCCTACGGCAACTACATCCCCGCCCTCATCGTCATCGCGTTGCTGATGATCTCGTTGAATTTCACGCTGTCCTGGTTCGCGACGTGGCTGGAACGCCGGTTGCGGCAGTCGCGCAGAGGTCGTGAGGACCCGAAGGCCGAAGAGGCGATGGAAGCGGCCGGAGACCAGAGCCGCGGCACGTGATCGGCTCCTCGGCGACGACGCAGATGCATCACATGCTGGCCCTCGAGGTTCTGCCCGAATCGGCGTTGCGCGGCATGGTCGATGCGATGGTGCGGCTCATCGAGGCCGGCGGCGCCGTCGTCATCATGATCGGCGCCGTGGTGGCGACGGTGAAATTCGTGGTGGCGCTGGCCCGGCGCGACATCAACCAGTTCTCGGCGGTTCGGCTCACGCTGGCCCGGTTCCTGGTGCTCGGTCTGGAGTTCCAGTTGGCCGCCGACGTGTTGCGTACCGCGATCTCGCCGTCGTTCGAGGAGATCGGAAAGCTGGCGGCCATCGCCGCGATCAGGACGATTCTGAACTATTTCCTCAACCGGGAGATCGCCCAGGAGCAACACGAGATCGAGTTGGCCAAGTCGCGGCCGCCGCCGGGATCCGCGGGCTGATGAATGTCCTGGTCGGCGCATCCTGGTGCTTCGGCATCGCCGGCATCGTGGTGGGTGCTGCCGCGCTCGCGGTGTTCCGGCAGCCGTTGCCGGCACTTCGGGTGACCCTCGAGCTGTTCATCGCCGCCGGCCTCCTGCGGCTGAGTGTCGACAACTCGTGGTCGGCGATCGCCGGGGCCGCTGTCGTGATCGCGATCCGCCGCGTGCTCACCCGAAGCCTGACCGCGGACTTCACTCGGCGGTCCGCACCGACGTCGCGGTGATGCCCGCGCCGCGAACGTCGGATCCGCGAGAGGTCAGACGCGGCGCCGTTCGTATTCGTTGGCCAACTCGGTGGTGACGACATCGAGCGCGAGACCCTGGCTGTAACCGCGTCGGGCGAGCATGCCCACGAGCCGGCGGGTGGCCTTGTTCTGCGCGTCGCGGTCCCCGGGCTCTCCCAGCCGCTCACGACGCAGTCGGTCACGAACCAACTTCTCAGCGCGATTCCGCTCGGCGCCGGCGTCGATGTCGGCCAACGCGGTGGTGATCACGTCGTTGTCCACGCCCTTGTCGCGGAGCTCAGCTGCCAGCGCCCGTTTACTCTTGCCCGAATTCGCCCGCCGTGACCGGACCCACTGTTCAGCGAAGTCCTCGTCGTCAACGAGCCCCACCTCGGACAGTCGCTCGATGACCTCGGTGCTGACATCGTCGGGATAACCGCGTTTGGCGAGCTGACCGGCCAATTCCGCACGCGTTCGAGCGCGGGCGGTGAGCAGGCGCAGGCACACGGCCCGCGCCTGCTCGGCGCGCTTGGCTGGGTTCGCGGGTCCCGCGGGTTCCGCGGGTTCCGCGGGCAGCCGGCTAGAAGTCGACCGGGGCGGGAAGGACGTCATCGCCTGTCTCATCGGTCATCACCGCACCGATACCGAGCTTCTCTTTGATCTTCTTCTCGATCTCGTTGGCGACGTCGACGTTCTCCAGCAGGAAGTTGCGAGCGTTTTCCTTGCCCTGCCCCAGTTGCTCACCCTCGTAGGTGAACCAGGATCCGGACTTGCGGATGAAGCCGTGCTCGACGCCCATGTCGATCAGCGAACCCTCCTTGCTGATCCCCCGCCCGTAGAGGATGTCGAATTCCGCCTGCTTGAACGGCGGGGACACCTTGTTCTTGACGATCTTCGCCCTGGTTCGGTTGCCGACCGCATCGGTGCCGTCCTTGAGGGTCTCGATCCGGCGCACATCGATGCGAACGGACGCGTAGAACTTCAAAGCCTTACCGCCCGTGGTGGTTTCGGGGGAATTGTGCACCATGACGCCATCGACGAAGTAGTTGTGATTACCTTCGACTTCGATGTCGAAGCGATTCATCGACCGGGTGTGCGGCTTGACGTGGACATCGAGGACTCGAGCAGGCACCAGCCGCTGGCCCGGCTCCACGAATTGCGGTGCCACAGTGCCGAGTCCACGGAACCGCGGAAGAAGCTTGTGTTCCATCGACGGAGCCATGTACGGGGCGACGATCTCCTGGAACTTCGCCGTGGCTGCCGTGGAGAACACCAGAACGGCCTTGCCCCGTGTTCCCGCGTAACGCAGTCGGACGTCCAGACCGTGGACATCTCGCAGATAGTCACACAGGCGCTCGCGGGAGCCTTCGCTCATTGCTTCCACACAGATCTCGATCCGGCCGCTGCCGCCCTCGGTGCGCTGCTGAAGCCCCTTGGACCGCACTGTGAATCCGCCGTCATCCATGTACCAGACAGCCAGCGCCAGCGGCGTCAACGCCTTGAGATAGTCCTCGGACAGGAATTTCTTGCCGTCCCCGAGATAGACGGCGCGACGCAATTCGCCCAGCTCGGCCAGCGGGGTGAAGTCGGCGAAGCGCGACCCCTTGTCGTTCTCGCGGATCGAGTGCTTGATGTTGCCCAGCAGATCCACCTTCCACTGCAGGTAGTCGACCTGCTTGCCGCCGTGGCCCATCCGGAAGCGCACCCCGTTGCGATCACGCAGATTGGGTGACAGGTTTCCATCACCCATCAGCGAGCCCAGGATCACCTGGAACTGCTGATCGCTGAGCAGATGAGGTTCGGAGACCATGACCCTGTCCCCGGCGATGATGTCTCCCGCCTCCGTCCACCCGGCCGGAGTCCGGATCAGGTGGTTCGGGGTGGCCGCGAACTGGGACTTACCGTTACCGCCCGACTTGGCGACGGTGAACTGCAGGAACTGTTCAGCTGGTCCGTTGTTGAACCAGTTCACCACCTTGCGCGGCACGATCTCGTCACTGACGGGGTCATAGGACATGACCTCGACGTCCATCTTGTTGGTGACGATCTTGCCGATCTTCTCGGTGCTGCCGTCGGCCAATTGCACCCGGGTGCCGTAGGAAAAGCACCCGAACATCACTCCGATCTTCTCGCGAAGCTGGTTGATGAAGATGGCCGTGGTGCCGGAGTTGTTCAGCGCGCCGGTCATCTTCCGCAGCGCCTGGCTCATCAGGCGAGCCTGCAGACCGACGTGGCTGTCCCCCATCTCGCCTTCGATCTCGGCACGGGGCACCAGCGCGGCCACCGAGTCGATGACCAGGATGTCCAGCGCACCGGAACGGATCAGCATGTCGGCGATCTCCAGCGCCTGTTCACCGGTGTCGGGCTGGGAGACCAGCAGCGCATCGGTGTCCACCCCGAGCTTCTTGGCATATTCGGGGTCCAGGGCGTGCTCGGCGTCGATGAACGCGGCGATTCCGCCGGCAGCCTGGGCGTTGGCCACCGCATGCAGCGCAACGGTGGTCTTACCCGAGGACTCGGGACCGTAGATCTCGATGACGCGACCACGGGGCAGCCCGCCGATGCCGAGCGCGACATCGAGTGCGATCGAACCGGTGGGGATGACCGAGATCGGCTGTCGCACCTCCTCGCCGAGCCGCATCACCGAGCCCTTGCCGAAGTTCTTGTCGATCTGCGCGAGCGCCAGTTCCAGGGCTTTCTCGCGATCGGGGGCCTGCTGCGCCATGGTGGGTACCTCTCCGGTAGTCGTTGTGTGACCGGTTCTCGGTCGGTTAGCCGCGACGGTAGATCAGGGCACCGACAAGTCCTGCTGGTAAGTCCTCGACCCTCCTGAGTCGAACGTTCCCCCAGAGTAGACGAACAGGTGTTCGATTCAAGTGGACACGCCGACGGACTACGGTCAGAACATGCCGACCCGCGAAGATGTCCGCATTTGGGCCGAAGGTGAACAGATCGCCGCCTATCTCTATCGGCCGGAGACCGGTGCCACGCCCGGTTCGGGCCGTCCGTGCGTGGTGATGGCACACGGCTTCAGCGCGACCCGCGACGACGGGCTGCCCGCCTACGCCGAGGCGTTCCAGGCCGCGGGTTACTTCGTCGTGTTGTTCGACTATCGCCACTTCGGCGCCTCTACCGGCCAACCGCGCCAGCTGCTCGACATCGGGCGGCAGCACGCCGACTACCACACCGTCGTCGACTGGGCCCGCCGCCTCGAGGGGGTCGACCCCGACCGGATCGTCGTGTGGGGGTCCTCGTTCTCCGGTGGTCACGTGCTCGCCGTCGCTGCCGGCGACCCCCGGATCGCGGCGGTGATCTCCCAAGCACCGTTCACCGACGCGCTGCCCACCCTCCGGGAGGTGCCGCCGCGGACCGCGGCGGCGCTGACTGTGGCGGGAATCCGCGATCAGATCCACGCATGGCGCCGCCGCCCGGCCGTGCTGCGGCCCGCCGTCGGCGATCCCGGCGCCGTGGCCGCGATGACCTCACCCGACGCCAAGGCGGGGTTCGAAGCGATCGTCGGGCCGAACTCGTTGTGGCGTAACGAGTTCGCCGCGCGGCTCATGCTGCGCTTCCCCTTCTACCGGCCGGGCACCAAGACCGCGGGGCTGCGCATGCCGGTGCTGATCTGTGTGTGCGACCGGGACGCCGTGACCCCACCCGCATCGACGATCAAGGCGGCCCACCGCGCTCCGTTCGGCGAACTGCGGCACTATCCCTACGGCCATTTCGACATCTACCTCGACCCTCAGGCCAAAGCCGATCAGCTCGCCTTTCTACACCGCGTGTTCAGCGATGTGACCGCCTAGGCCGAGTCACGAGGTTGCTGTCAGAACTTCACCACTGATCCCGCGGGACATCGAAGTCCGCGCACAGCGCCCGCCACACGTCGCGCGGGTCGCTACCGTCTTCGATCGCCTCGGCGGCGGTGCGACCGCCCATGCTGGTCAGCACGTGGTCCACCAGCATCGACGATGCCCGCATCGCACCGAACTGGTCTGTCACCAGCTCGTGGAACTCCGTCAACCGCACGGGGCCAATCTACGCTGCAGCACCCAACGCGTCGTGGCACACCCGAACCGGGTCGGCGACGTGCGCGACGGTCGCGCCCGCCCGACGGGCCGCCTCGCGGTAGCTCGGCGCAGCCAGCACCTCGCGGACCGCCGCCGTCAACGCGTCCACCGTCAACGGCCGGACGAGCTGCGCGCTGCCCTGGCGGACAACACGATTGGCGATCTCCCATTGATCCCCGCCGCCGGGCACCACCACCATGGGCACCCCGGCCAGCAGTGACTTGGCCACGGTGCCGTGGCCACCGCCGCAGATCAGCAGATCCGCCCCGGCCAGGAGTTCGTCCTGGCGCCCCAGGCCGACCACGGCCCACGGCGGCACCGGTCCCACGGGATCGTCGAGCTGGGACACGGCGACACGCGAACCGGGCGGCAGAACCTCGCCGGGCACCAGCACCTCCAACGCCAGTTCGGCCAGACCGCGTGCCCCGGTGGTGGCCGTCGACGGGGCGACCACCACGACCGGGCCTTCTCCGGCGGGCACCCGCAGGACCGCATTCGTCGGTTCGTAATGCAGTGGCCCCACGACGACAGCCTCCGCCGGCCAATCCGGTCGGGGCACCTCCAGCGCCGGCAGCGTGGCGATGAGTCGGCGCACCGGCCCGCGCTCGGCCTCCGGCAAACCGATACCAACCCGCGCCGCCGCCCGCTGGCGTTGTCCGGCGCGCCAGGACCGGGCGCTGAGCGCGCGCAGGAGCGAGTCCCGGAGCCTGCCCCGCAGCCCCACCCCCGGCGCCAGGCCGCTACCCACCGGGGGCAACCCCTTCGACGGGCGGTACAGCGGATGGGTGTTCAGCTCGATCCACGGCAGACCTAGCAGATCCGCGGCCAGGCCGCCGCATGTGGTGATCGAATCCGACACCACCACAGCAGGTGAAAGGTCCGCAATGCGCTGCCGGTTGAGCACGGCCATGCGAGCGGCTCGTTGGTGGATCTTCGCCCCGGCATCGCGGTCGTCGTCGGCAGCGGTCGGGTCCAGCCCGTCCAATTCGACGGCCTCGATACCCTCGGCGCGGGCCACGTCGAGCCACCGGGTGCCGGTGAGCAGAGTGGGTTCGTCGCCGGCCGCCCGGAACTTCAGACACAGTGCGAGGGCCGGGAAGGCGTGTCCGGGGTCCGGTCCGGCGACCACGGCGACGCGCATGCGGCTACCCTGCCACACCGTCCGGCATTAGGCTCGGGCGATATGACTGACAACGTCCCGGAACCGACGACCACCACCGTCACCGCGGCGGCCGACAACGCCGAGATCGTGCAGAAGTTCCTGTTCGCCATGGCCCAGGAGGACTTCGACACCGTCGAATCGTTGGCCGCTCCCGACCTGCTCTGGCAGAACGTCGGCCTGCCTTCCCTGCGTGGCCGGGCCCGGATCATGAATCTGCTGCGCCGAGGCCAGGGCCGGATGGGTTTCGCCGTCAAGTTCCACCGGATCGCCCAGGAGGGCAGCACCGTGCTGACCGAGCGCACCGACGCACTGATCTTCGGTCCGGTGCGCCTGCAGTTCTGGGTGTGCGGAACCTTCGAGGTCCACAACGGACAGATCGAGTTGTGGCGGGACTACTTCGACTTCTTCGACATCATGGTCAAGGCCCCGCTGCGGGCGGCGCTGGCTGCGCTCATCCCGTCGAAGCGGGTGTCGTTCTGAGGGCGTTCGCCGCTCACGTGATCGTCGAGCCCCCAAGCGTGCCATCCGGTACGTCGAGGGCGCCCGATAGAAGTGTTCAGGCGCCGCGCAGGCGGCCCAGTTCGTCGAACGCCTGCGCCCAGCCGGTCAACCTGTCTGTCGCCGCGTTGAGCTGCTCACGGTAGCGGCGCTGCGACATCGGCGAACTCGACAACGAACCCGAGTTCGCCGCCGACACCAATTGCGCAGCCGCCGAGACCATCTCGGTGTACTGGCGGGCACCCCGGTCGAGCTGGGTGGCGAACGCGGCGATCGTCGGCGCCAGATGCGCCCGCGACTGCGGCGCGGCCTTGACCGTCTTCTCCATCGACACCACCTCGGCGGCCGTCGCGGCCATCGTCGCGGCGGTCTGCTCGGCGGCGACCCGCAGTTCGAGCAGATCACCGGCGGGCAACAGCTGACCGCGTTCCATGATCCCGAGCAGAGAGAACAACCCGCGCTCGGAGGCGGCCAGCGACGCCATCGACTGACGGGCTGACGAGCCCCACGGGGGCAACCGTCGCCCCGTGCGGCTTCGCGCGGGAGGGAGAGGCTCTCCACGCAGCCAGCGGTAGCGCAGGAACGCCAGCGTCGCCAGGAACGCGGCGCCCACCGCGATCGGCGACGGAATGAACAGCGCCCACACCGGGGTGCTCCAGGACGCCAGCAGCGCAGTCACCCCGATCCAGAACACCGTGCACACCGAGAAGAACACACCCAGGCGCAGGGCCCACCGCCGCTTGCGCAGCATCTTGGCGCGGGGGTCGGCCGCGGCGTGCAACTTGTCGGCCAGCAGTTCCGACCACTCGGCAGCGGTGTCCACGCCGCGCTGTGTCAGCGACCGCCAGGTGTCTGGTCTGCTGGTCCGGGTGCTCATGACAACGACGTCCTCGAAGTTACTGCGACAGTGGGTTTTCCGGAGTGGGGTTGGGGGTGGCTGACGGCGTGGCCGGGGTCTGGCCGGGCGTGGCGGGGGTAGCGCTCTGGCTGCCCGCGGGCAGCTGCTCGCCCCGCATCGACGCGCGGATCTGTTCGAGCCGCGAGTGTCCCGCCATCTGCACGCTGGCCTGCTGGACCTCCATCATGCGGCCCTGCACCGAGTTCTGGGCGAGCTCAGCGGAGCCCATCGCGTCGGCGTATCGGCGCTCGATCTTGTCGCGAACCTCGTCCAGGCTCGGCGTGGCACCGGGCGCCGACAGCTCGCTCATCCCCCGCAGCGACGCAGACACCTGCTCCTGCATCTTCGCCTGCTCGAGCTGGCTGAGCAGCTTGGTGCGCTCGGCGATCTTCTGCTGGAGCATCATCGCGTTCTGCTCGACCGCCTTCTTGGCCTGCCCGGCGGCCTGGAGGGCCTGATCATGCAGACCCTTGAGGTCCTCGACGCTCTGCTCGGCGGTGACCAGCTGAGCGGCGAACGCCTCCGCGGCGTTGTTGTACTCAGTGGCCTTGGCCGAGTCTCCGGCAGCGACGGCCTGGTCCGCCAACGTCAGCGCTTGGCGGACGTTGACCTGCAGTTTCTCGATGTCGGCCAGCTGCCGGTTCAGTCGCATCTCCAGCTGGCGCTGATTACCGATCACCTGGGCGGCCTGCTGGGTCAGCGCCTGATGCTGACGCTGGGCTTCCTCGATGGCCTGCTGGATCTGCACCTTCGGATCGGCATACTCGTCGACCTTCGAGCTGAACAGCGCCATGAGATAGCGCCACGCCTTGACGAACGGATTGGCCATGGGTTCATTCCGCCTTCGTGTGTGTCGAACTTGCTGACGTGCTGGGACCCAACTTATCGGTTCGGCCCAGATCACCACACCCCTGCACGCCGGAGGGGTCAGGCCAGCGCCATCGACGACACATGGGGAATGACGACCTTGGTGCTGACATCGATGCCTGCGGTGCTGGCCTTCTCGACGGCAGCGGCGATCGACTCTTCGTGGGCCATCTCGTCGGCGGCCTCGGTGAGCACCTTCGACAGCGGCACGTCCAGGGCTCCGCAGATGGAGCCGAGCAACTCGCTCGACGGCTCCTTGCGACCCCGCTCCACCTCGGACAGGTAGCCCAGGCTGACCCGAGCAGAGTCGGAGACCTCACGCAGCGTGCGGCCCTGCTCGACTCGGGCGCGGCGCAGCACGTCGCCGATCACCTCGCGCAGCAATGTCGTCATCGCGGTCTCCTCGCCTTGGGGGGTGGGCTCGGTTGCCTCCTTGCCTACCTAGCCCAACGCTCGGTATCGCCCGGATGGTTCCCGACCTGAACACTCGATGTGCAATGACAGGCGCGCTAGCCCCGATCCTGGCCCTCCACCAGCTCACGTAGGCGGCTCAGTGTGGCGCGCACCGCCGCGAACCGGATGTCCCAGCGGGTGCCGTGGAGCATCAGCGCCTCCACCTCGGTGTCCACCGGGCCGGCGATGCCGACGAACACGGTGCCCACCGGGTGGCCACCGTGCGGCTCGGGACCGGCCACGCCGGTCACGCCCACTCCCCACGTCGCGCCACAGCGTTGTTGCGCGCCGACGGCCAACGCCCGCGCGGTGGGCTCGGCGACCGGACCGACATCGGCCAGCAGTTCGGGGGCCACCCCGGCCAGGTCGATCTTCGATTCGACGGTGTAGGTGATCAGTCCCCCGCGCAGCACAACGCTGGCTCCGGGCACCCCTGCCAGGGTCGCGGCCACCAACCCCGCGGTCAGTGACTCGGCGGTCGCCACGCTCTGCCGGCGGACAGTCAGGTCGGCGACGAGCGCCCGGGCGTCGTCAGTGACCAGCGGGTCGTCCACGCCAGTCCCTGACCGCCGACACGAAATAGTCCAGGCCGGTGAGCACCGTCAGCACCACCGCCGCGGACATGACCACCCATCCCACCACCAGCCACCCCCCGGACAGCGGCAGCACGAACAGGCCGATCGCCACGGCCTGGACCAGCGTCTTCAACTTGCCTCCCCGACTCGCGGGGATGACGCCCCGGCGCAGCACCACGAACCGCAGCACCGTCACCGCCAGCTCCCTGGCCAGGATCACTGCGGTCACCCACCACGGCAGGTCGCCGAGCACCGAGAGTCCGATCAGCGCCGCACCGATCAGCGCCTTGTCGGCGATCGGATCGGCCAAGGTGCCGAATTCCGTCACCATGCCGTAGCTGCGGGCCAGCGCGCCGTCGAACCGGTCGGTGATGACCGCCACCGCGAAAACGACGAATGCCACTATCCGCCAGAACGTTTCATGACCGTCCGCGACGAACAACGCCACCAGGAAAACCGGAACCAGCACCATCCTGATGCCGGTGAGCACGTTGGCCAGATTGGCCACGCGCACACGTGGAACCACCGGATCGGTGTGTGGTTGGCCCGGCACTGCCACAGAATACTGGTTGCCCCAACCGATACTCTTCGGTGTGTGAGCGCAGCACCCGCCGAGTCCGACGGTCAGCTCGTCGTGCGGCGGGCACGCACGACCGACGTCCCCGCCATCAAGGCACTCGTCGACATCTACGCCGGGAAGATCCTGCTGGAGAAGAACCTGGTGACGCTGTACGAGTCGGTCCAGGAGTTCTGGGTCGCCGAGCTGCACGGCGAACTGATCGGCTGCGGCGCGCTGCACGTGCTGTGGTCGGATCTGGGCGAGGTACGCACCGTGGCCGTGCATCCCAAGGTGCGGGGCCAGGGAGTCGGGCACGCGCTGGTAGCGCAACTGCTCGCGGTCGCCAAGGAGTTGCACCTGCAGCGGATCTTCGTGCTCACCTTCGAGACCGAGTTCTTCAGCCGTCACGGGTTCGCCGAGATCGACGGCACGCCGGTCACCGCCGAGGTGTACGAGGAGATGTGCCGGTCCTATGACACCGGCGTGGCCGAATTCCTGGATCTGTCGTTCGTCAAGCCCAACATCCTGGGCAACACGCGGATGCTGCTGACCCTCTGATCGTCAGACGCTGCGCACCCGGGTTCCTGCCATCCCGCAGACGATCTTGTCGATGTCGGCCAGGGAACCGATGACCGCCTCGTTGCCGGTTTGTGTCGCGAACGCGCACGCTGCGGCGACTTTCGGCCCCATAGAGCCGGCGGGCAGGCTCAACCCGGCGATGGCGTCGACCGTGACCGTGCCAAGCCTGACCTGGTCCGGGGTACCCCAGCCGGTGTAGACGCCGTCGACGTCGGTGGCGATGACGAGCAGGTCGGCCTCCAGCTGCCGCGCCAGTAGCGACGCGGCCAGGTCCTTGTCGATGACGGCCTCGACACCCTGCAGCGTGCCGTCCGCCCCGTAAATGGTCGGGATTCCGCCGCCGCCGGCGCAGATGACGATCACCCCCGCCTCGACCAGCATGCGGATGGGCCGGATCTCGAAGATGCGCTGGGGTGCGGGGCTGGGCACCACCCGGCGGAACCGGTCTCCGTCGGGTGCCACCGTCCACCCGTTCTGGGTGCTGAGCAGTCTCGCGGTCTGCTCGTCGTAGACGGGACCGATCGGCTTGGTGGGGTTCTGGAACGCCGGATCGTCGGGGTCGACCTCGACCATCGTCAACAGCGTGGCGAACGGCTGCTCGAACGGAAGCAGGTTGCCGAGCTCCTGTTCGATGACGTAGCCGATCATCGCCTCCGTCTCCGCGCCGAGCACGTCGAGCGGGTACGGCTGGACAGCCTCGTAGGCGGCGCCCTGCAGGGCCAGCAGTCCGACCTGGGGGCCGTTGCCGTGCGCGATCACGAGTTGGTTGCCGTCGGCGACGGCGGCGATCCGCTGGGCGGCCAACCGGATGTTGGCGCGCTGATTGTCGGCCGTCATCGGCTGACCGCGCTGGAGCAGCGCGTTACCCCCGAGCGCGATGACGATTCTCATCGGACGTCCACCGCTCAACCGAGTGCGGCCACGAGAACCGCCTTGATCGTGTGCATGCGGTTCTCGGCTTGTTCGAACGCGATGTTGGCCGGGCTCTCGAACACCTCCTCGGTGACTTCGATGCCATTCTCGAGCGCCGGGTACTGCGCGGCGATCTGAGCGCCGACCTTGGTCTCGGAGTTGTGGAACGCCGGCAGGCAGTGCATGAATCGGACGCGCGGGTTCCCGGCGGCAGCCATGAGTTCGGTGTTGACCTGGTAGGGCATCAGCTCATCGATCCGCTCACCCCAGCTTTCGATCGGCTCACCCATCGACACCCACACGTCGGTGTGGATGAAATCCACGCCGTCGACCGCTTCGCGTGGATCGGCGGTGACGGTGATCCTGGCCCCGGACTGCTCGGCGAACGCACGGCACATCTTGACGTGGTCCTCGGCGGGCCACAGGCCCTCAGGGGCGCCGATCCTCACGTCCATCCCGAGCTTCGCCCCCACCAGCAGCAGTGAATTGGCCATGTTGTTGCGACCGTCGCCGACGTAGGCGTAGGCGATGTCGTGCAAGGGCTTGAAGCAGTGTTCGGTCATGGTGAGCACGTCAGCCAGCATCTGGGTGGGGTGGTATTCGTCGGTGAGTCCGTTGAACACCGGGACCCCGGCGTAGCGCGCAAGTTCCTCCACGATCTCCTGACCCGCCCCGCGGTATTCGATCGCGTCGTACATCCTGCCGAGGACGCGCGCGGTGTCCTTCATCGACTCCTTGTGACCGATCTGGGACGAGGTCGGATCGATGTAGGTGACGTGCGCCCCTTCGTCGTACGCGGCGACTTCGAATGCACACCGGGTGCGCGTCGAGGTCTTCTCGAAGATCAGCGCGATGTTCTTGCCTTCCAGGGTCCGCCGCATGGTTCCGGAATACTTGGCCCGCTTCAGGTCTCGGGCGAGTTCGATCAGGTGGAGCAGATCCCGCTCGCTGTGGTGCACCAGGCTGAGCAGATCACGGTTGCGCAGATTGAACGCCACGGCGGCTTCTCTCTTTTCTCCGGTGGTGGGTTACTGGTAGGCCGGATCGCGCAGGATCGGGCAGGTCATGCACCGGCCGCCACCGCGACCCCGGCCGAGTTCACTGGCATCGATGGTGACCACTTCGATTCCGGCTTTGCGTAACGCTGTGTTGGTCAACGTGTTCCGGTCGTAGCCGATCACCACTCCGGGCTCCAGTGCGATGACGTTGTTCGCGTCGTCCCACTGTTCGCGTTGAATTCCGTAGGCGTCCCCGGCGGTCTGGACGACGCGGAAGTCCACCCCGAGAGCCTGACCGACGGTTTCCACCAACCCTCGGGGTTCTCGACGGACATCCAACCCGGAGGGTGAATGCTCGTCCGGGCGAAGGGTCAGCGGCACGATGTTGTCGACGACAGGTGCGTAGGCCGTCACGACGTCGTGGTCGCAGAACGTGAAGACGGTGTCGAGGTGCATCGCCGACCGCGCCCTGGGCAGACCGGCGATGATCACCTGCTCGGCGGCGTGCGATTCGAACAGGCGCCGCGCCACCCGGCCGATTGCCTGTCGCGACGTCCTCTCCCCCATTCCGATGAGCACGATCCCCTTCCCCAGGGCCATGACGTCACCGCCCTCGAGGGTCACCGCGCCGTAGTCGTGTGGCCGGCCGTCCAGGTCACCCAGCCAGACCTGGTAATCCGAATCAGCGAAGGCAGGATGAAACCGGTACACCGCCGTGGTCAGCAGCGTCTCCTGCCGTCGCGCCGGCCAATACATCGGGTTGAGCGTGACGCCGTCGAATATCCACGACGAATTGTCGCGCATGAACTGGGTGTTGGGCAGCGGCTTGATGATGAAACCGGCCGGATCGGCCGCACCGAACGCTGTCATGAACGGGCCGTGGAACTCGTCGGGGACTTCGAAGTGAGCGATTCCACCGATGAGATGTTCAGCCAGGTCCTCGGCTTTCATTTCGTCGAGCCACGACCGTATCTCTGCCGCCACACCAGCGCCCACCAGGTCATCGGTGATCTCACGGTCCAGCAGCCAGGCTCTTGCGGCGGCATCGGCCACGACATCGGCGAGCAGGTCCTGCAGTTCCAGGACCTCGACGCCACGGTCGTGCATCTTGGCGACGAAGTCGAAATGATCTCGACGGGCCTGCTGCACCCAGATGACGTCGTCGAAAAGAAGCTCCTCGCAGGTTTCGGGGGTCAGACGCTGGTGGGCGAGTCCCGGTGCACACACCATCACGCGGTGCAGTTTCCCGATTTCCGACCACACTCCGACCCGTGGATGTTGTTCGGCCATAGTCTGATTCACCTTTGCTTTTCGTGCGGATCTCTGCGGGGTGGTATCAGATGACGCTGAGTTCGCCGGTGGCGAGCAGCACGACGGCCAGCGCCGAGATCGCCGCGATGCCGACAAAGATCAACCATTCGGGCTTGGTGAACACCGGCAGCCGACGTTCTTTGCGAGCCCAGACGAACAAAGCCGTACCGATGAGATAGAACAGCGCGGCGACCAGCAGGTACTCCCACCCTCCGGCGAACACCAGCCACACCGCATAGATCAGCGCGATCGCCCCGATGGCCAGGTCGCGGCCCCGCGCGCCGCCTGCCTGGTAGGTCTCGCCGCGGACCGCGAGAAGTACCTGGTAAGCGGCCGACCAGAGGTAGGGCAACAGGATCAGCGACGTGGCCAACAGGATCAGGTTCAGGTAGGTGCTCTCGTTGGCCAGAGTCCACAGCAACATGACCTGGACGCACCCGTTGGTGAGCCACAGCGCGCCGGCGGGCGCATGGTGGGCGTTCTCCCGGCCGAGGAAGGCGGGCATCACCGCGTCGGTGGCCGGGAGCTGCAGAATCTCTGCGCACAGCATCACCCACGCGATCAGAGCTCCGAGCAGCGACACCACCAGCCCGATCGAGATGAAGCCGGCTCCCCACGTTCCTACCTGCTCCTCCATCAACCCCGCCATCGACGGATCGGGCAGCCCGGCCAGCCGGGCCTGTTCCATCAACCCGTAGGACAGGAAATTGACCAGGAGCAGCAGCGCGAGCACGGCGAGGAACCCCAGTACGGTCGCGCGTCCCACGTCACGGCGCCGGGCAGCTCGCTTGGAGTACACGGCAGCGCCCTCGATGCCGATGAAAACCCACACGGTCACCAGCATCATGTTCTTGACCTGGGTCAGCGTGTCGCCCAACGGCTGACCGTCGACCTCGGTGCGGCTCCCCCAGAAATCCGCGGTGAACAGCCCGGCCTTGAATCCGACGGCTGCGATGCCGATGAACGTCAGGATGGGCACGATTTTGGCGACGGTCACGATGACGTTGACGAAGGCGGCGGTCTGAATTCCGCGCAACGTCATCGCGTGCACGACCCACAGCAGTATCGATGCACCGACGATCGCCGAAAGTGTCGCACCGCCTTCGAATTGGGGAAAGAAGTAGCCCAGCGTCGAGAACAGCAGGACCAGATAGGCGACGTTGCCGATCCACGCGGACATCCAGTAGCCGAATGCCGATGTGAAGCCGATGTAGTCACCGAAGCCGGCGCGGGCATAGCCGTAGACGCCGCCGTCGACGTCGGGCTTGCGCTCGGCCAGGGTCTGGAAGACAAACGCCAGCATCAGCATTCCGAGGCCGGTCACAACCCACCCGATCAGCAATGGTCCGGGCGCTGCGCTGCCCGCCATCTGGGAGGGCAGCGCGAAGATGCCGCTGCCGATCATCGATCCCACGACGATCGCGGTCAGCGCGGCCAGGCCGAGTCCCGCCTTGGCGGAGCCCGCCGGTCTGGCAGCAGGTGTGGTGAGGTCGGTGTCGGACATTGTTCCGCCTCTCGGGCGACGCGGGGACGCGGGCGCCGTCAGCGACGGGGATGCCCCGTCCGCCGATCGGCGTTCCGTCTCGGCAGAAGTCCTGCCTCACCCAGCGTCGTCGGCGAAGTATCTGAGCGACAAGGGAATAAAGTCCCTTTTCGCCGCCGGCGTCGACGCCTGCGATGACGACGGGCCCGATGAGGTCGTATCGGGCCGGCGCCTAGAAGTCGTCCGCCTCGTCCGCGGTGTCCGCGCCGGAAGCATCGCTGCCGCCGCGGATCAGGGCGAGCGTGCCGGCGAGTTCGTCGGGTTTGACGAGTACCTCGCGCGCCTTCGACCCCTCCGAGGGACCCACGATGCCGCGGGTCTCCATCAGGTCCATCAACCGGCCCGCCTTGGCGAAGCCCACCCGCAGCTTGCGCTGCAGCATCGAGGTCGAACCGAACTGCGACGACACCACCAGCTCGACCGCCTGCAGGAAGACATCCATGTCGTCGCCGATGTCGGGATCGACGTCCTTGCGCTCGCCGGCCTTCACCGCGGTGACACCTTCGGTGTACTCGGGTTCGGCCTGCTCTTTGGTCGCCGAGACGACCGCGTGGATCTCCTCGTCGGTGATGAACGCGCCCTGCAGGCGGATCGGCTTGTTGGCGCCCATCGGCAGGAACAGGCCGTCGCCCATGCCGATCAACTTCTCGGCGCCTTGCTGATCCAAGATGACCCGGCTGTCGGTCAGCGACGAGGTGGCGAACGCCAGCCTTGACGGCACGTTGGTCTTGATCAGGCCGGTGACCACGTCGACGGACGGTCGCTGAGTGGCCAATACGAGGTGAATCCCCGCGGCGCGCGCCTTCTGGGTGATGCGCACGATGGCGTCCTCCACGTCGCGCGGCGCGGTCATCATCAGGTCGGCGAGCTCGTCGACGATGGCGACGATGTACGGGTAGGGCTTGTACTCGCGCTGTGACCCCAGTGGTGCGGTGATCTCACCGGAGCGCACCTTGTCGTTGAAGACGTCGATGTGGCGCACCCGGGAGGCCTGCATGTCCTGGTAGCGCTGCTCCATCTCCTCGACCAGCCATGCCAACGCGGCGGCGGCCTTCTTCGGTTCGGTGATGATGGGCGTGATCAGATGCGGAATGCCTTCGTAGGGCGTGAGTTCCACCATCTTCGGGTCGATCAGGATCATCCTGACCTCCTCCGGAGTGGCGCGGGCGAGCAGCGAGACCAGCATCGAGTTGACGAAGCTGGACTTGCCCGAGCCGGTGGAGCCGGCTACCAGCAGGTGCGGCATCTTGGCCAGGTTGGCCGAGATCATCTCGCCCTCAATGTCTTTGCCCAGCCCGATGACGAGCGGATGGTGATCGGAGCGGGTGGCCGGATCGGTCAGCACATCGGCCAGCCGCACCATTTCGCGGTCGGTGTTGGGGACCTCGATGCCGACCGCCGACTTGCCCGGGATCGGCGCCAGCATGCGGACACTCTCGGTGGCCACCGCATAGGCGATGTTGCGGTGCAGCGCGGTGATCTTCTCGACCTTGACGCCCGGGCCCAACTCCACCTCGTAGCGCGTGACCGTGGGGCCGCGCGTGCAGCCGGTCACCGCGGCGTCGACCTTGAACTGCTGCAGCACCGAGGTGATCGAGTTCTCCATCTGCTCGTTGGCGGCGCTGCGCCGCTTGGGCGGGTCTCCGGCCACGAGCAGGTCGAGCGACGGCAGCGTGTAGGGACCCTCGACGACACGGTCCAGGGACAGCTTCGCCTCCTTGCGCGGCTTCTTGCGCGCACGGGCGGCCGGCTCAGGAGTGGTCGGCGCATCCGCGATGTCGGGGTCGACCGGGTAGTTGTCCAACGGCGAGCCACCCGGCTTCGGCAGCACCTCGGTGGTCTGGGTGGGCGAAGGCCAGGCCTGGTCTTCGTCGATGCCGTATGCGGCCGGGTCGCCGTAGTAACCGTCGGAGAAATCCTGGGGTGCGCTGCCGTCGGCGGCATCCTGGTCGTCGTACTCGTCGTCATCGACGTCGTAGTCGTAGTCGTCGCCGAGCCGGGTGGAGAACATCGCCCGCACGGTGGCCGGGACCTCCCGGATGGTCGTACCGGTCACCAGCAGCACCCCGAACAACACGCCGATGAACAGCAGCGGGGCGGCGATCCACGCCGTGAGCCCGTCGGCGAGCGGCCCGCCGATCGCGAATCCGACGAATCCGCCGGCGTGTTGCCGTGCCGCGGGATCCGACGGCGAACCCGACCACAGGTGCCACAGGCCCAGAGCGGGCACGATGATCATCGCGGTACCCAGGATCAGCCGGGGGCGGGCTTCTGGATCGGGTTCGGAGCGCATCAGCGTGACTCCGAGGACGGCCAGCGCGATCGGGACCAGGACGACCGCGTCGCCGACCAGCACGCGCACGACAGTGTCGAGCCACGCACCGACCGGGCGCGCGGCGTCGAACCACGATCCGGCCGCCACGACCACTGCCAGGCCGAGCAGCGCCAGCGCGATGCCGTCGCGCCGGTGGCCGGGTTCGAGTTCGCGGGCACGGCCGACCGAGCGGGCGGTGCTGCCGGCGCCCTTGGCGAGCATGAGCCAGCCGGCGCGGACGCCGCGGCCCACCGCGGTGCCCGCTGACGAGACGATCGACGGGTTGCGCGGCGCCGGCTTGCGGCGCTGCGCGGCCGGACGCGCGGGCCGCGACCCGCCCCGCGAACCGGCCTTTGACCTGCTCGGACGGGCAGAAGAGCGAGCCGCGGTCTTACTAGCCATGGGTGCAAGCCTAGTCGCAAGGACCTCACATGCACCATCTGCCACACTGGTAACAGATTGGTTTCGATCCCTCGCCGCGGTCCGTCGATCGCGTAATAAAGTGGACAACTGTCCAGCACATGCTCAGCGAGGAGTCCCCATGCCTGTCGTTGTCGTCGCCACCATGACCGCCAAGTCCGATTCCGTGGACAAGGTCCGGCAGGCATGTCAGCAGGCGGTCGAAGCGGTGCACGACGAGCCCGGGTGCCAGCTGTATTCGCTCCATGAAGCCGACGGAACCTTCGTCTTCGTCGAACAGTGGGCGGACGCCGACGCTCTCGGCGAGCACAGCAAGGCGCCGGCCGTCGCCACGCTGTTCGGGACCATCGGCGAACTGCTCGACGGCGCGCCCGACATCAAGATGCTGCAGCCGGTCGTCGCGGGTGATCCCGCCAAGGGCCAACTGCGCCCGTAGTCTTTCCCAGCATGGGTGAGCTCACCGGCAAGGTCGCATTCATCACCGGCGCCGCTCGCGGTCAGGGCCGGGCCCACGCGGTCAAGCTCGCGGCCGCAGGCGCCGACATCATCGCCCTGGACCTGTGCGAGCAGATCGCGTCCGTGCCCTACCCGCTGGCCACGCCCGAGGACATGGATGCCACCGTCAAGCTCGTCGAGGAGACGGGTGCGCGGATCGTGGCTTGTCAGGCCGACGTGCGCGACCGCGACGCCGTCAAGGCCGCGGTTCGCTCCGGGACCGAAGCCCTGGGCGATCGGCTCGACATCGTGATCGCCAACGCCGGCATCGCACCCATGGCGGCCGCGGAGGCCTGGCAGGACGTCATCGACGTCAATCTGACCGGCGTCTATCACACCATCGACGTGGCGATGAAGCCGATGATCAAGTTCGGCAACGGCGGATCCATCGTGCTCACCAGTTCGGTCGCAGGACTCGTCGGCCTGGGGTCGCCGGTCGGCGGCTCGGTGGGCTACGCCGCGGCCAAGCACGGCATCGTGGGCATCATGCGGGTGTATGCGAACTTCCTTGCGCAGTACAGCATCCGGGTCAACTCGGTACACCCGGCCGGCGTGAACACGCCGATGATCGACAACGAGTTCACCCGGTCCTGGCTGGACGGCATCGCTCAGGAGAGCCAGGGCGGGCCGGACATGGGCAACGCACTTCCGGTGCAGGCGCTCGAACCCGAAGACATCGCCAACGCGGCGTTCTGGCTGGTGTCCGACGCGGCCCGCTACGTCACCGGCGTGACGCTGCCGGTCGACGCCGGCTACGTCAACAAGCGCTGATTGCCACAGTGTCCGGCAACCCCGCGGCCCAGACCGCACTCGGCCCCATGGTGCTGGCGGCGATCGAGCACAACGAGTCACCGGGCAGACGCCTCGTCGACGACGATCTGGCCGAGTCGTTCCTGCCCGCGCGGTGGCGTTGGCTGGTCCGGTCGGCACGGACAGGCGCGGTGCGCCGATCTCTCGCCGCGGCGTCGGAGCGATCGGGTCCCGGACTGTGGGCCAGCATCGCCTGCCGCAAGCGCTACATCGACGAACGGTTGTCAGATCCGCTCAACGACGTCGACACCGTCGTCGTGCTGGGCGCCGGACTGGACACCCGGGCCTGCCGGATCGCCCGCCACAGCGACATGCCGGTGTTCGAGGTCGACCAGCACGTCAACACCGAGCGCAAAGCAGCGGTATTACAGCGAGTGCTCGGCGCCACACCCCCATCGGTGCGGCTCGTCCCGCTGGATTTCGAGAAGGAACCGTTGATGCCGGCGCTGCAGGCAGCGGGCTTCCGGCACGGCGATCGCACGTTCTTCATCTGGGAGGGCGTCACCCAGTACCTGCGCCCTGAGGCCGTGCGCAGCACTCTCGACCAGCTCAGAGACGCCGCACCGGGAAGCCGGCTCGTCTTCACCTACATCCGACAAGACTTCGTCGACGGCACCGACCTGCATGGAGCCGAGGCGCTCTATCGCCGATTCCGGCAACGACGGCAGGTGTGGCAGTCGGGCCTGGTCCGCGAAGCCGTCGGAGAACTGCTCGACGAGTACGGCTGGCGTCTCGTCGAGCAGGCTGGTCCGAGCTACTTCCGCGACACCTACATCCGTCCCACCGGCCGCACGCTGTCCGCGTCACAGCTCGAGTGGACGGCGCTGGCGGAGCGCTGACGAGGTGGTGCGCCGATGAGGTGGCGCGCCGATGAGGTGGCGCGCCGATCAGGGGCGTGCACACTTTCGGCGACGAGTGGGTACCCCACCGGCAACGGTGGCAGACGACCACCCGCAGAAGGCAGCTTGCCATGACGATGACCACGACGAGGGCAGAGAACGCGTCGGTGTTGATCGCGCGAAAGCGACAACCCGCGGCGATTCACGGAGTCGCCGACCGGCGGTCCGACGGTCAGATCCGTCGCCGCGTCGCGCAGACCGCGACCGTGCTCGTCGCCGACGACGAGCCGCGTATCGCCTCGCTGGTGGCGCGCGGACTCACTGCCCATGGCTTCGCGGTGCGGGTGGTCGCCGACGGCGCCGCGGCACTGTCTGCGGCGCGAAGCGGCCAGGCCGATCTACTGGTCATCGACATCGACCTGCCCCGTCTCGACGGCATCGAGGTGGTGCGGCGTCTGCGCGCCCAGGGCGTCGAATTGCCCGCCCTGATGCTGCGACCGCGCGGCAGCGCCACCGGGGCCGTCGTCGGAATGGAGGGACAGGCCGACGACTACCTGTGCACCCCGTTCCGCTTCGAAGAACTGCTCGCCAAAGTGCGAAGGTGGCTGTCGCCGGCCGGACGGACCCCCGAGCCGACCCAGCTGACCCACGGCGATCTGCGGCTCGATCTGACCGCACGTCGCGCCCATGTCGGTGACTACTTCGTCGACCTGTCGGCCCGTGAATGCGCGCTGGCCGCGAAGTTCCTCCGCCACCCCGGCGAGGTGCTGTCCCGCCAACACCTGCTGAGCACGGTGTGGGGACACGAGCATGCCGCGAGTTCCAACGTCGTCGACGTGTACGTCCGATATCTGCGCAGCAAACTAGGTGCCCGCCGGTTCGTCTCGGTGCGCGGTCTGGGCTACCGGCTCGACCAACCCGCCCGCTGAACCAGCTCGGTCAGCCGATCTCGATCACGGTCGGCACGATCATCGGCTGTCTGCGGTAGGTCTCCCCCACCCACTTGCCGACCGTCCGGCGAACCGCCTGAGCGATCCTGGTCGGGTCGGTGATGTTCTGCGAGGCAAGGTTCTCCAGCTCGGCCTCGACCTTGCGAGCTACCGCCTCGAGTGCCTTGGGGTCCTCCGAGAAGCCGCGAGAATGCAGGTGCGCGGGCGCCGCGGCCTTCCCCGTGCCGCGCCGGACGACCACGGTGACCGCGACGAAACCCGAGGACAGGATGAGCCGCTCCCCCAGTGTGGCGTCCCCGACATCGCCGGTGATCAAGCCGTCGACGAACATCTTGCCCACCGACACCGCGCCGGCGATGGTCGCGCGTCCGGCCACCAGGTCCACGCTGACACCGTTCTCGGCGACGACGATGTTGTCGTGCGGCACGCCGGTGCGCGCGGCCAGCGCGGCGTTGGCCCGCAGCATCCGCCAGGTCCCGTGCACGGGCATGACGTTGCGCGGCCGCACGCCGTTGTAGAGGAACGCCAACTCGCCGGCGTAGGCGTGCCCGGAGACGTGGACGCGCGCCTGCTGGTTGGTGACTACGCGGGCGCCGATCTTGGCCAGTGAATCGATCACGCCGTACACGGCTTCCTCGTTGCCCGGGATCAGCGACGAGGACAGGATGATCAGGTCACCGTCCGTCAGCGTGATGCTGCGGTGCTCACCGCGCGACATTCGTGACAGGGCGGCCATCGGCTCGCCCTGGGTGCCGGTGGTGATCAGCACGACACGGTCGGCCGGCATCATCTCAGCGGCGGCGATGTCGAGCACATCCTCGTCGGCGACGTCGAGATAACCCAGCTCCCGGGCGATGCCCATGTTGCGCACCATCGAACGCCCGACGAACGACACGCGCCGTCCCAGTGCCACGGCAGCATCGATGATCTGCTGCACCCGGTAGACGTTGGAAGCGAAGCACGCGACGATGACGCGGCCCTCGGCGCCGCGGATCAACCGGTGCAGCGCCGGGCCGATCTCACTTTCCGACGGTCCGACACCGGGGATGTCGGCGTTCGTGGAGTCACACAGGAACAGGTCCACGCCGGCGTCACCCAGCCGCGACATCCCGGGCAGGTCGGTGGGTCTGCCGTCCAGTGGCATCTGGTCGAGCTTGATGTCCCCGGTGTGCAGCACCGTTCCGGCACCGGTGTGGATCGCGATGGCGAGGCAGCCGGGGATGGAGTGGTTGACGGCGAAGTACTGGCATTCGAACACGCCGTGCTCGGAGCGCTGCCCTTCGGAGACTTCGACCAGGACGGGCTTGATCCGGTGCTCGCGACACTTGGCCGACACCAGTGCGAGCGTGAACTTCGATCCGACGATCGGAATGTCGGCGCGCAACTTGAGCAGAAACGGGATCGCACCGATGTGGTCTTCGTGCGCGTGGGTGACGACGACCGCCTCGATCTCGTCGAGCCGGCGCTCGATGTGCCGCAGGTCGGGCAGGATCAGGTCGACGCCCGGCTCGTCGTGCGTCGGGAACAACACGCCGCAGTCGACGATCAACAGTCGTCCCAGATGCTCGAAAACGGTCATGTTGCGACCGATCTCGTTGATGCCGCCCAACGCGGTGACGCGCAGGCCGCCTGGGGCCAGGGGCTCCGGTGGGGTGAGCGCTGAATCCACTAGCGGCCCACTACCTCAGCACCGCGGCGGCGCGCATGTCGGCGGCCAGCGCCTCGATCTGTTCGGCGTTGGCGGGCATCTGGGGCAGGCGCGGATCACCGGCCTCGAAGCCCTGTAGTCGCAGACCCTCCTTGGCGAGCGTGACACCGCCGAGGCGCATCTGCGCCCCGCACAGCGGACCCAGTGTGACGCTGATCTTGCGCGCGGTGGCGACGTCGCCGGAGTGGAACGCCGTCATCATCTCCCGCAGCTGACTGGTCGCCACGTGCCCCCACACGCTGACGAACCCGACGGCGCCCATTGCCAGCCACGGCAGATTCAGCGAGTCGTCGCCGGAGTAATACGCCAGCCCGGTCTCGGCGATGATCTGCGCGCCGCCGTGCAGGTCCGCCTTGGCGTCCTTGACCGCGACGATGTTGGGGTGCTGGGCCAGCGCCCGCAGCGTGTCCCACGCGATCGGCACCACTGAGCGCGGCGGGATGTCGTAGAGAACGATCGGCAGATCGGTGCTGTCGGCGACAGCGGTGAAATGGGCCAGCAGCCCGGACTGCGGCGGCCGCGAGTAGTACGGGGTGACCACGAGCAGCCCGTGGGCACCCTCAGCGGCGCACGCCTTGGCCAGGTGCATGCTGTGCGCGGTGTCGTAGCTGCCGGCTCCGGCGATGATGCGGGCCCGGTCACCGACGGCCTCCAGCACCGTGCGCAACAGCGCGATCTTCTCGTCATCGGTGGTCGTCGGGGATTCGCCGGTGGTCCCGGACAACACCAGCCCGTCGCACCCCTGGTCGATCAGATGGGTGGCCAGCCGGGCGGCCGCAGCGGTATCGAGCGTGCCGTCGGGCTTGAACGGAGTAACCATGGCGGTCAGCAACGTGCCCAAACGGGCGGGGGCGTCGAATCCGCTGGTACTCACGGGCAACTAGGTTACCTGCTCAGCCCACGCGCTCACGAATGCCTTTCGGGCTGCGCCTCCGTGTCTGCCGGGTCGGCTACGCCCCGGTGCCGGCCGGGTCGGCTACGCCCCGGTGCCGGCCGGGTCGGCTACGCCCCGGTGCCGGCCGGGTCGGCTACGCCCCGGTGCCGGCCGGGTCGGCTACGCCTCCGTCGCCAGGGGGCTCGTCGCGACCTCGGTGCCATCAGCGAGTTCAGCGATCTCGAAGTCGGAGAAGACCTGCGGCGCGAGATCGATGAGCTGACGCAGACAGGTGATCGCCAAGCGCCGGATCTCCACGTCGGCGTGCTCGCTGGCGCGCATCGCGATGAAGTGCCGCCATGCCCGGTAATTGCCGGTGACCACGATGCGCGACTCGGTGGCGTTCGGCAGCACGGCCCGGGCGGCCTGGCGGGCCTGTTTTCGGCGCAACACCGCGGCCCGCTCACCGGGCTGGTCGGCCATGAACTTGGTCTCCAGACGGGCCAGCAGCTCGGTGTAGGCCGCTCGGCTGGCATCGGCGGCGGCGGACAGGATCTCCACCAGTTCGGGGTCGTCGTCGACACCGGGCGGCGCCACCACCTCGGCCTGGTCGTCAGGCACATAACGCTGGGACAGCTGCGAGAACGAGAAGTGCCGGTGCCGAACCAGCTCGTGGGTGCACGACCGCGAGATGCCGGTGATGTAGAACGTCACCGAGGCGTGCTCGAGTGCCGCGAAGTGACCGACATCGATGATGTGGCGCAGGTACGAGGCGTTGGTCGCCGTCCGCGGATTGGGCTTCGACCAGCTCTGATAGCAGGCTCGCCCAGCGAACTCGACCAGCGCCGGGCCCCCGTCGGCATCGGTCTCCCAGGGGACGTCGGGCGGCGGGCAGAATTCCGTTCTGGCGATCAGCTGCACCCGCAGCGGCGCGATCTCGGCCACGGCGTGAGCCTAACGCCATCACCCCACCAGCCTTCGTCGAGACTGCATCACCGGCGGGGTGCACTCGTACTTCGCCGCCATGAGCGCAGCGCCAACGAAGGTTAGGGTGATCCATGGCCGCCCCCCACCTCGCCGCCCGCCTGCTCGATGTGATCGAAGACGACATCCTGCCGCTGACGGAGCGCGGGGTGGCCGCGGGTAACAAGGTGTTCGGCGCGGCTCTGCTCGCCAAGACCGACCTGTCGGTGGTCATCGCCGGAACCAACGACGAGACCGCCAACCCGCTGTGGCATGGCGAGGTGAACACCCTCAGGCAGTTCTACGAGTTGCCGCAGCGCCCGGCCACCGAAGATCTGCTGTTCCTGAGCACCCATGAACCGTGCACGTTGTGCATGTCGGCGATCACCTGGGCCGGGTTCGACAACTACCACTACTTCTACAGCCACGAGGACTCGCGGGACAGCTTCGCCATCCCGCACGACCTGAAGATCCTCAAGGAGCTGTTCGGCCTCGACCCAGGTGGTTACCGCCGCAGCAACGAGTTCTGGACCGCCTACGCGATCGGCGACCTGATCGACGCGCAACCCGAGCCGCAGCGACAGAGGTTGCTCTCCCAGCGCGACCGCATCCGCGGCCGCTATGACGCACTGTCCCGTCGCTATCAGCAGCACAAGGGCGACAACGAGATTCCGCTCAGCTAGCCGTCGCCTTCGGACTCCTCCAGCGGGCAGTGCTCGACGCGATCGCCGCCGGCGCGCTTGGCGGTGTACATCGCCGAATCGGCCATCCTGATCAGGCGGTCGACGAACTCCGACGCCACCACCGCTACGTGCGGGTCCATGACCGCAGAGCAGGTGCCCAGACTGGCGGTGACGCCGAACGGTGTCGAGGCGATGCCCTGCCGGATGCGTTCGACGATCGCGCGGTGACGGGCGACGAACTGGGTGTCGGCGATGACGAATTCTTCGCCGCCCAGACGTGCGATCGCGGCGCCGGCGTCGCAGCTCTCCCTCAGCACGGCCGCGACACTGACCAACGCCTGATCCCCGACCGCATGCCCCTGGGAGTCGTTGAGCCGCTTGAAGTTGTCGAGGTCCACCATCGTCACGTTCAACCGCCTGCGCAGGCTCGGCGGCTGTGCCGCGATGAGCTCTGCGACGGCATTGGAGAAGGAACGCCGGTTCAGCAGCCCGGTGAGCGGGTCACGGTCGGAGTTGCGCAGATCGATACGCAGCGAATGCACCAACGAGAAGATCCCGAAAGGGATTCCGACGTTCAGCGCCGTCACGATCAGCGCCGCAGCCACCGTCAGCGCCACATCGCCGGTCTCGACCACCAACCGGGCCGCGGCGACGACAGCACACGCCATGCCCAGGGCGAGATTGGCCAGCACATGGCCGACCGCGTGGAAATACGCCAGGAATCCGCCGATCACCGCGAACACAGTGCAGCCCATCAACGCGCCGTAGGCGTTGGACAGCGACAGGCACGTCGCGGCGATACACGCGCTGCAGATGATGTTGTAGGCCACCGAACTTCGTCGGCTCGGCCAGGTGAACAACCACACCAGTGACGCGCTGCCCGCTCCGGCCGCCGCGGCCACCGCGATCCCTCTGGTCAGCGGGGTGTCCGGCCCCACCGGACTGGCCAGCATGACCAACGGCACCGCCGCCAGGCAGATGGTGAAGACGAAGGTTGCGATCCGCCACTGCGTCTGCAGTCCGCGGTCCAGCAGGTATGCACCGAACCAGTCGAACTGGTCGGCCTCCCGCCACAGCGTCGCCATGCCGGACCGGTGGGGACGCTACTGCGGGTTCGCGGCGACGAACTGGACGACGGCCTCCCCGAGTTCGACGCCCTTGTCCTCCTGAAGGAAGTGCCCGGCCTCGGTGATGGTCACGTGCGTCTGGCCCTCGGCACCCGGAATCTGCTTGCGTAACAATGGCTCCGCGGCCCGGGTGATCGGGTCGGAGTCGGAGAACGCGCACAGGAACGGCCTGTCGAATGTTCGCAGGACCTCCCACGCGGCGCGGTTCGCCGCGGAGGCCGGGTCGTCAGGTCGAGTCGGCACCAGCATCGGGAATTGGCGCGCACCGGCCTTGAAGGATTCGTCGGGAAACGGCGCGTCGTAGGCCGCGGCCACCTCGGGTGTGAGCTTTCCGACGCAGGCACCCCCGATGATCTTGCCGACCGGGAAGTCCGGTGACTCCTGGCTGAACTGCCGCCAGGCCAGGAAGGCCTCTCCCGGATCGAGGTCACCGGTGGGCAGCACGGTGTTGGCCGCCACGACGCGGGCGAACCGCTCGGGGTGTTCGCCGACCAGCCGCAAGCCGATGAGCCCACCCCAGTCCTGGCACACCAGCGTGATGTCGGTCAGTCCGATCGCTTCGATGGCTGACCAGGTCCAGTCGACGTGTGCCTGGTAGGTGTAGTCCTCACGCCGGGTCGGCTTGTCGCTGCGGCCGAATCCGACGAGGTCGATGGCCACCGCCCGCAACCCGGCTCGGGTCAGAACCGGGATCATCCGCCGGTACAGATAGCTCCACGACGGCTCGCCGTGGAGCAGCAGCACGACCTCTCCGTCCGGCGGCCCTTCGTCCAGGTAGTGCATCCGCAGCCCGTCGACGTCGACGTAGTGCGGCGCGAACGGATAATCCGGCAGGTCGGCGAATCGCTCATCGGGCGTGCGGAGGAAGTCCACGGTTCGGCTCCTTTGCTGAGGCAACGAATACGCTACTAGGTTCCAGCGGGCTGTCCCACCGCACGTAACAGCGCCGGCGCCAGGTCACCGCGCGCTGCGACGGTCACCGCGTCCAGCCCGAGCCAACCGGCCATCGCGGACAGCTCGCGTGCCATCGGGCCGGCCACCCGCGCGGCCTCACATCCGTCCTCGACGAACGCACCGAGCACCATCAGCGCACCTGCCGCCCTGTCGGCCTTGAGGTCGACGCGGCCCACCAGCTTGCCGTCGAGCAGGAACGGCCACACGTAGTAGCCGTAGCGCCTCTTCGGAGCGGGCGTGTAGATCTCGATGCGGTAGTGGAACCCATCGAAGAGGCGCTCGACGCGGGGCCGGAAGAAGATGAGCGGGTCGAACGGGCACAGCAGCGCCGTGCCTCTGTCCTGGCGGGGGATCACCTGACCGACACGCAGGTAGGCAGGCGCGCTCCATCCCTCGACATCGACGCGCTCGAGGTACCCGGCGCCGACCAGATCGGCCAGCGCCGGCTTGACCTGCGCGGCAGCCAGCCGGAAGTAGTCGCGGATGTCGGCTTCGGTGCCCACCCCCAGAGCCGAGGCCGCCCGCAGGCACAGTTCCCGCACCGCGTCGGCCTCGTCCACCTGCCGGTTCAGCACCGCGGCAGGCAGCACCCGCTCGGTGAGTTCGTAGTGCCGGGCGAACCCGATCCGCGTCGCGGTTGTCAGCGCCCCCGACGACCACAGCGCCTCGGCCACCCACTTCGTCTCACTGCGATCCCACCACGGCCCCTTGCGGCCACGCGGTTCGGACTCCAGATACGCCTCGATCTGGCCCGCGGTACACGGACCCAGTTCGGCGACGGCGGCCAGCACTTCCTCGGCGAGCCGCGCGTTCTTCTTGACGATGTCGGTCCCCCACCGACCGTGGCGGTACTGCCGCATCCGCCATCGCAGCAGGGGCCAGTCCTCCACCGCCATCAGCGCGGCCTCGTGCGCCCAGTACTCGATCAGCAACCGCGGCGACCGCGCCGAGTGACTCCAGGCGGCCCGGTCCAGCACGTCGCGATCGTAGGGGCCGAGTCGGCTGAACACCGGCGCGTAGTGAGCCCGCACCGACACCGACACCGAGTCCAGCTGCAGCACCTGCAGGCGAGCGATCAGGCGCTTGAGGTGTGCCCGGGTCACCGGTCCGCGGGGAGCGGGTTCATGAAAGCCCTGCGCCGCCAACGCCACCCGCCGCGCCTGCGCGGCGGACAGCGTCGTCACGCGCGGATGTAGGTGTAGTACCGGTACCGCAGACCCGACGAACTGTCCTGCCAGTCGCCCGCGGTACCGAACCATGCCTCGTCCAGCAGTGGGGCGAGTACGTCGTCGTCCTCACGGTGGATGTCGATGTCGACCTCGGTGATCTCACACCGGCCGGCCAGCGGCAACGCCAATCCGTAGACCTGGGAACCCCCGATCACCCACGCGTCGTCGAGCGGGGCGTCCTCGAGGCTGCTGACCACTTCTGCTCCGTCTGCCACGTAGTCAGCATGCCGGGTGAGTACGACATTCCGGCGCCCCGGCAGCGGCCGGAAGCGCGCAGGCAACGACTCCCAGGTGGTCCTGCCCATGATGACGGTGTGGCCCATGGTCAGCTCCTTGAAGCGAGCCATGTCTTCCGGGACGTGCCAGGGGATGGAGTTGCCGCGCCCGATCACCCCGGATGACGACTGCGCCCAGATCAGCGTGACGTCACTCATACGGCGACGGGCGCCTTGATCGCCGGGTGCGGGTCGTAGTTGATGATGTCAACGTCCTCGTAGGTGTAGTCGAAGATCGAATCTCGCGGTGCGAGAACGAGTTCCGGATAGGGCCGCGGCTCGCGGGTCAGCTGCTCGGCGACCTGCTCGCGGTGATTGTCGTAGATGTGGCAGTCTCCTCCGGTCCAGATGAACTCGCCGACGCCGAGGCCGGCCTGTGCCGCCATCATGTGGGTCAGCAGGGCGTAGCTGGCAATGTTGAACGGCACTCCCAGGAACAGGTCGGCGCTGCGCTGGTACAGCTGACAGCTCAAGCGGCCGTCGGCCACGTAGAACTGGAAGAAGGCGTGGCACGGGGGCAGCGCCATCTGGGCGATCTCGCCGACATTCCACGCCGAGACGATGTTGCGCCGTGAGTCCGGATCGGATCTGAGCAACTGCAGCGCGGCACTGATCTGATCGATGTGCTCCCCGGACGGCGTGGGCCACGACCGCCACTGGACACCATAGATCGGACCGAGATCACCGGTGGGAGAAGCCCATTCGTCCCAAATCGTGACACCGTGTTCCTGCAGCCACCGCACGTTGGAGTCGCCGCGCAGGAACCACAGCAACTCGTAGACGATCGACTTGGTGTGCACCTTCTTCGTGGTGATCAGCGGGAAGCCCGCGGTGAGGTCGAAGCGCATCTGATGGCCGAAGACGCTGCGGGTACCTGTGCCGGTGCGATCGGCCTTCGGCGTCCCCGACTCGAGCACCAGACGCAACAGATCTTCGTAGGGGGTGGCGATCGGCACGTGCCCTAGCTTACGTGGACCACCCGGGAGTAGAACGGAACCCATGCCGAGCATCTCCGACACCGTCACCACGGCGGACGGCGCCTGCCCCGTCACACTGCACACCCCGGACGGAGAGGGCCCCTGGCCCGCAGTGGTGATGTACCCGGACGCCGGAGGGGCGCGCCCGACGTTCCGGGCGATGGCCGACAACCTCGCCGGGTACGGCTACGCGGTGCTCGTCCCTGACGTGTACTACCGGGAAGGAGACTGGGCGCCGTTCTCGATGGCGACGGTGTTCTCCGACGACGCCGAACGCAAGCGGCTGTTCGCGATGATCTCTTCGGTGACGCCCGAGCGCATGACCACCGACGCCGACGCGTTCTTCGACTACCTCGACGCGCGCGCCGAGGTGCGCGACCAGGCCTTCGGCACCACCGGATACTGCATGGGCGGTCGAACGTCACTGATGGTGGCGGGCCGGTTGCCCGAACGGGACGCCGCAGCGATGTCCTTCCACGGCGGCGGCCTGGTCGCCGACGATCCCGCCAGCCCCCATCTGCTCGCCGACCGTATCCAGGCCGCCGTCTACGTCGGCGCCGCCCAGGACGACCGGTCGTTCACCACAGAGGACGGTGAAACTCTGGACAAGGCCCTGACCGCGGCCGGGGTGCGGCACACGATCGAGTGGTACCCGGCATTGCACGGTTTCGCGGTCCCCGACAACGCGCCGTACGACGAGGCGGCGGCTCAGCGCCACTGGGAGGCGACCCAGAGGTTCTTCGCCGCCCATCTGGGCTGACCGGCTATCCGTGTCGGCCCGTCTTGCCGGTCCGCGCGAATGCATTGCGTACATCGCGCACGATGTAACCGAGCACCGCAATGTTCACCGCGATGAGCACGATGAACATCAGCAACCAGTTGGTGCGGGCATGGTCCACGTGCCACCAGATGATGGTGAACAGCACGGTGGTGACGAGGATCAGCACGTCTTTCCAACCGCCGAAGCCGGTGTAGCGCGACGCGGCTTCTCGCAGCTCCCGGCTCTTGTCCGTCGCATCGATGAGGCTGTCGATGCGCTGATCGATGCTGCGCTGCAGCCGGGCACGCCGCTCGACTTGCTCTGCGGGGATGCGGTCGAGCAGGTCGAGATCCTTGGTGATGATCGCTCGGATGTCGGGCGGCTTGATGTTCCCCGCGGCTGCGCCCAGCAGCGCGCCTCCGGCGATAGGCGCTCCGGCGAGTGCGATTTCGGCGAGACCGGGCATGAGACTCCTTGGTCGAGCGGTCAGCGAAACTGCGTGGCGCCGACGACCCCGGCGATGGTGACGAGCACGACCGCGCCAAGGAGCAATGTACCGAGCCAGGTGCGGAAGACTTCCAGATCGCCCTGCGCACAGCTTCGGCGGACTGAGCGCTGTCAACCCATCAGATGCGCCGCGACGGTCCCCCCGAGGTTCCAGCACGCTTCGAGGTCGTCCTTGCTCGGCTTGCCCGCAACCACGACGGTGTCGGATGCCTTGACCCACCCCAGACCTGCGGTGATGCCGTCGACAGCCCGTTGCGCACCCTCGGTTCCCTCATTGCCGTGCAGCCAGAGCCCGAACGGGCGCCCCTGTGTGGCATCGAGGATCTGGTAGTACGACGTGTCGAATGCGTGCTTGAGCGCACCGCTGATGTAGCCGAGGTTGGCCGGCGTGCCGAGAACGTAGCCGTCGGCGTCGAGCATCTCGGCCGCCGCGACCGTCAGTGCCGGGCGCCGGAGCACCTCGACCCCCTCGATCTCGGGATCGGTCGCTCCGGCGACGACAGCCTCGAGCATCTCCTGACAGTGTGGCGACGGCGTGTGGTGAATGATCAGCAGACGGGCCATCAGGTAGAACTCCGCTCCTCCATGTGCACGGCCTTCTTCATGGTTTCGCGAGCACGCGGGCGGTCGCCGGCATAGTCGTACGCACGTGCCAATCGATACCAGCGGCGCCAGTTGTCCGGGTCGGCCTCGAGTTCGGCGCGCACCGTCGCGAACAGTGCGTCCGCGGCGTCGCGCTGGATGCGGCCCGACGGCATTCTCGGGAGGGCGCTGACGTCGAGTTCGAGCCCTTCGTCCCGGATGATCCGGCCCAGACGCTGGTGGGCGAGACCGGCGCGCAGTGTCGCAACCAGGACCCACAAGCCGATGAACGGCAGGATCATCAGGGCCAGTCCCAGCCCGACGGCGGCGGCTTCCCCCGAGGAGATGAACGCCCACGCGATGCGCCACAACAGGAAGAAATAGGCGATGAGCGCGACGCACATGAAGCCGATCAGCAGCTGGATCCGCACCGCGCGTCCGCCCTCGCTCATGACAGATCGAGCAGCGGTTCGATACCGACCGTGAGTCCGGGGAACTCTTGGATCCGGCGGACCGCCAGTAGGACGCCGGGAACGAACGAGGTGCGGTCGATGCTGTCGTGCCGGATCGTCAGCGTCTCACCCTGAGTACCGAACAGCACCTCTTGGTGGGCGACGAGACCGGCCAGCCGGACGGAATGGACGGGGACACCATCGACGTCGGCGCCCCGGGCCCCGTCGAGCCCGGTACTCGTCGCGTCGGGGTTGGGCGGCAGCTCTTTTCGCGCTTCGGCGATCAGCTTGGCGGTCCGCACTGCGGTCCCGGACGGAGCATCGGCCTTGTACGGATGGTGCAGTTCGATGACCTCGACCGACTCGAAGAACCGCGCGGCCTGGGCGGCGAAGTGCATCGACAGCACCGCACCGATAGCGAAGTTCGGGGCGATGAGCACGCAGGCGTCGGGCTTGTCGGCCACCCATCGGCGCACCTGGTCCAACCGTTCATCGGTGAACCCGGTGGTGCCGACCACGGCGTGAACGCCGTTGTCGATGCAGAACTTCAGATTGTCCATCACCACACTGGGATGGGTGAAATCGATGACGACCTCGGTGTTCGTCTCCGTGAGCGCCGCGAGCGGGTCGCCGGCGTCGACGCCGGTGGTGAACGTCAGATCTTCCGCACTCTCGACTCCGGCCACCATGGCGGCGCCGACCTTGCCCTTGGCGCCCAGCACTCCGACTCGCATGGTTCAACCCTAACGTCCGCAGTCGGCTCCGCTCGGGGTGACCTCTGAAACCTCTTTTGTCACTGTGGTTTCTGTGGCCACATCCGCGGGCGGACCTGTCGGGGTATCGAACTAGTGTTCGATACATGAGTGAAGTAGGCAGCGCAGTCGCCGCGATCCGCGACGGCATCGCCGAGCTGGCCGCCGCACCCATCGACACTCTCACTCACCCCGAACTGATCGCCCTGCTCAACGACATCAAAACCCTGAGCTGGTCCCTACCCGCGGTCCAACACCCCATCCTGGCCCGGCTGATGACCGAAACCGAACCCCAAACCCTGGGCGCCAAATCCTGGGAAGACATCCTCACCATCGCCCTGCGCCTGTCCAAAACCGAAGCCACCCGCACCATCCGCGACACCCACATGCTCGGCCCCCGCCGCTCCCTCGACGGCCAACCCCTCCCCCCACACTGGAATCACGTCGCCGCCGCCCAAGCCCAGGGCCGCATCGGACCCGCCCACCTGGACACCATCGCCGAGTTCTTCCGCACCCTGCCCCACTGGATCGACGTCGGCACCCGCGCCGACGCCGAAACCCAACTCGCCCGCTCGGCCTGCGGGCTCGACCCCGACCAACTCCGCCAAGCCGCCCAACGACTCGCCCTGACCCTCGACCCCGACGGCCCCGTGCCCGACGAGAAAGAACAACACCGCAAACGCGGCCTGACCATCGGACGCCAACAACCCGACGGGATGAGCAGAATCTCGGGCTACCTCACCCCCGAAGCCCGCGCCTGCTGGGACGCCCTCGCCGCCAAACTCGCCGCCCCCGGCACCCCCCACCCCGACCACAACCCCAGCAACAGCCACCCCGCCGACACCGACACCGAGACCGGCAGCACCGGCAGCGGCAGCCCGCAGGAACCGACAAATGGACAGGCCGGCGCCAGCGACCACGCCGCCGAGACACCGACGGGCCCTCAGACCCGCAACGACACCCGCAGCACCGCCCAACGCAACCACGACGCCTTCCTGGCCATGACCCGCATGCTGTTGTCCTCCAACCAACTCGGCACCCACAACGGGCTGCCCGTCACCGTCATCGTCTCCACCACCCTGCAGGAACTCAGCCGCGCCGCCGGCGTCGACATCACCGGCACCGGACCACGCCTGGGAGGCCGCACCACCCACGCCGTCACCGCCGGCGGCACCCTGCTACCCATGGCCGACCTCATCAGGATGGCCACCCCCGCCCACCACTACCTGGCCATCTACGACCAACACACCAACGAAGCGCTCTACCTCGGCCGCACCAAACGCCTCGCCACCCCCGCCCAACGCATCGTGCTGCTCAACCGCGACCGCGGCTGCACCCGCCCCGGCTGCACCACCCCCGGCTACCACACCCAAGCCCACCACGCCGTCGCCGACTGGAACGACAACGGCCACACCAACATCAACGACCTCACCCTCGCCTGCGGCCCCGATAACCGCGCCGCCACCAACGGCGGCTGGACCACCCGCAAACGCCCCGACGGCCGCACCGAATGGCACCCACCCCCAGCCCTCGACACCGGCCAAACCCGCATCAACAACTACCACCACCCCGAGCGCTACCTCATCCCCGACGAAGGCGCGGGAAACGACGACAAAGGTGCGGGAAGCGAGAGCACGAACGGTGAAGACGCGGACGACGACCCGTAGCCGCGGCTAACCTCGAGAACATGCGTATTGATGACCGGTGGCCGACGTCGTTTTCCGTGCTGGGAGCCGGCGTGCTCACCACTGCGCTGTTCGCCGCGGCGCCGGCCGCTGCCGTACCGGTATACGGCAGCAACGGGGTGTTCGGCGTGACCACTCAGCCGCGAGAGGGGTGGGCGACGTCCTTCATCCCGCCCGGCCGATACCGGGTCGACCAGTCACCGAGCATGCAGCCCTACCAGAGTCCCCCGGGATTCTGGCTACGCTGCAGTGATTTCCCCTGTGCGGGAACGTCTCCGGGCAACATCATCGGTACCGGTGCCGCGCAGCGCGACGCTCCCACCTTCGTGGACATCCTGCCCAGCGATGTGGCGATCGCGCTGCACAACGTCACGTTGACGACGCTCCCCTGACGTTTCGCCTCGTTTCCAGTTGCGCGCGGACGGCATCGATACCGACGAGTTCGATGTCGTCCCGAGCGACGCGTTGCCAATCAGCACGGCTGATCGCGAAATGCAGCATGCGGTCCGGCGACCCCCGCCGGGGCTGAACTGACGTGCCGGTCTGCAGATAGGGCAGCGACCGGGTGACCGCGAGCGACGCGACGTTGTCGTGCCAGGCGCCGGTGGTCGCGTGGTCTGCGTCCAACCCGCGGAAGATCATGTGCAGCGCTGCCTGACGCACCTCGCGACCGATGCCGCGCCCCTGATACGCGCGCCCGATCCACGATCCGGTTTCGGCACTGCGAAGGACTGGGAAGCGGTCAGACGCGATGGAGCACATACCGACGACGACACCACTCACGAGCACCGCGAAATGTAGATCCCAAT
Source organism: Mycobacterium sp. G7A2 (assembly GCF_041902445.1). Lineage (NCBI taxonomy): Bacteria > Bacillati > Actinomycetota > Actinomycetes > Mycobacteriales > Mycobacteriaceae > Mycobacterium > Mycobacterium sp. G7A2. The sequence goes on from NZ_CP169251.1 coordinate 3,741,935, forward strand.
GATCGACAGTCGTTTCAGCGCGCGAGCGCCAGTAGTACCGCAGGGTGTTGCGCTGCAGCTCCGGCGCGGCGACGTCGGTCCAGGGCCTGGTGAACGGCATGGTCGCACGGTCATGAACGCCCTGCGCAGCCAGTTCCGCCAGTGCGAACCCCAGATCGTCGGTGACGTAGCGCAGCGTCACCGAGGGCGTCCTCACTTCCAGGCCCGCCAAAGGCCAAATCGTCGACACCATGACAGCCATGGCAACACACCGCGCCCCGGTAGTTGAACTGATTATCGCCCGCGGTCGGTTATCGCCAACGGTCCGTTATCGGCCGCCGTCCGTCACGCCCGCGGTAACTTTCAGCCCTCGGTTCGCTATCTCCCGCGAACCGTCATCGACCGCCCAACGCGGGGTCGAAAGTCGCCCGGGCGGCGACCGAGGCGGCCACTGCTGCCACGACGACGGCGGCATCGTCTTCCCGGTCCTTCGGGACCACGATCTCGGCGCTGTCCGCGTCCACGCGGTGCGCCATCAGCCAGTCGTAGAGCAGCCAGTCCAACGCGCAGGCCATGTCGAACCGGTCGGCCTGCGCATCGCCCGCGGCTGCGGTGACCCGCGCCAGCGCTTCAGCGTGCTCGCGGCGGGCGGCGTCCCGGTTCACGCCCGAACTGTCGAACAACAGCATGGCCAGAGTCAGCGGTAGCCGTGCGCCGTCCTCGGTGCGCAGCACCCATCGTCCGCCCTTCCACGGGCGGGCGGGATCAACCTGCACCATGTCTCCGAAGCCGCCCACCACCCCGAGTGTCGGCTCGTCGAGCTCACCGTCGAGGGGTGCGGGGCCCAGCAGGCCCAGCGGTTGACGGGCCAGGATCGACATCAGCGCGGCGGTGCCGACGATCTGTCCGGCGCGCACATCCGGAACCAACCCCATACTGTCGGCGGCCCGCGCGTAGTCCAGGCACAGCCGGTCGAGGCTGCAGTACAGCTCGGCGAGTACGTCACGCTCGACCGGTGACGGCCGCCGTCCACCCCCGAGTACGTCGCCGAACCGGCGCGCCGCATCGATGAGGGCGTCGTCCAGCGCGGACAGGTGAGTGGCGGCCAGACGGTCCGGTTCCTCGTCGGCCTCGACAAGCTCCAGCAGCGACGTCGGCCGCCCGTCGACCGTCGCCCAAGCGAACCCGATCTGGTCGTCGGTCTGGACTATTCGGGGCCTCATCGACGCCGCTCCCACACCATCACGCGGTTGTTGCCTGAGTCCGCGATCGCCAAGCGGTCACCGTGCAGACTCAATCCGTAGGGCCAGCACAGCGTGTCACGGCCGACCAGCGCCCAGCGGTTCTCTCCATTGGAGCTGAAATCCGGCTGCGCCAGCACATGGTCGGCGGGCCGCCCACCGAGTGGCTCCGAGGGCAGCTCATCCCACAGCAGCACCCGGTTGTTGGCGGTGTCGGCGACGGCGAGCCGCCCGTCGTCGAGTCCAACGGCGTAGGGAAACCGGAACCGGTCCCCGCTGTGGGGGCCGTACGGCCACTCGTCGGCCGACGAGAAGTCCTGCTGCCCCAGGACTGAATCAGCCGGTGCGTCACCGCCGGGATGCGGTGACCAACCGAGCACCCGGTGATCACCGGCGTCGGCGACCAACAGCAGTTCGTCGGTGCCGGTGACCGCGTGCGGCCACCGGAAACTCGCCGGTCCGACCGCCTCTCCGCGGTTTTCCTCCCGCGCATGTTCGCTGGGTTGACCCAACACGATGTCGGCGGGCTGGCCGGGCTCGGGAATTCCGCCGGACCAGCCCAGCAGCCGGCGGTTACCGGTGTCGGCCACCCAGAACCGCTGCCCCAGCAGCGCGAACCCGAACGGCCAGTACAGCGTCGACGCCGAACACTCCTCGCCCGCGTTCGGCTCGACCGCAGTCGAATCTGCCTGTCCGAGAACGACATCGGGTGCTACGTCGTTGCGCTGCGGCACCTCGTCCCAGACCAGGATGCGGTGATGCCACGCGTCGGCCACGATCAGACGTCCACCGATGACGGCGACTCCGGTGGGGAGGTTCATCCCCCGCTCGGGGCCCCGCCCGCCCGCGGCCCGCCCTTCCGACGTCCCGTCGGGCTGGCCGAGCACCACATCGGCCGGCTGCTCGTCGGACTCGGGAACACCGTGCCAGATCAGCACCCGATGGTTGCCCGAGTCCGCCACCACCACATGAGAGTCGTCGAGGAACACCCCGCGCGGCGAATACATCCACGCCATGCTCGGGGAGGCCTGCGGCAGCGCCAACCCGCCGGGCGCGGGGGCGCCCAGCCAGGTACGAGGCTCCCATCCACCGCTGTGCTCATCGGTCAGCACGGCGAGCGCGCCGGCTGGGCCCGTCCGTCCGCCTGCACGGCCATTCACGCTGTGGCGCACGGTGTACCGGCTCATGGGCCGACCCGCACCCAGACATCTCCATCCTCGACCCGCAGCGGCAGTTGTTCGAGCTGCACACCGGGGGCGGACAGACACTCCCCGGACGACGCGTCGTAGCAGAACCCGTGCCACGGACAGGTCAGTGTCCCGGCCGACACATCCAACACGGCATTGTCCAAGGGCAGTGCCTCGTGAGCACATTCGTTGCGGTAGGCCGACAGCCGCTGATCGACATTGACGACGAGGACATCGGGGCCGTGCACACTGACCTCGCCGACCGGGACCGCGTCGGCGCGGGCCACCCGCACCCAGCCCTCGGCCTCCGGGTCGGCGGCGCGGCGGAACGACACCGACTCGATCGGAATGATCGTCGGCGTGGGCTCGTTGGGGAGTACCTCGACCGCGCTGATCGCCGGAACCGCCTGCAGCAGCGCACTCTCCACCAGTTCGCGGAGCGTGACCGAGGACATCGAGCAGCCGTTGCACGCGCCTTCCAGACGAACGAACGCGACGCCGTCGGCGACACGGTCGAGCGTGACGTCGCCGCCGTGACTGTGCAGTTGGGGACGTACCGCGGCCAGCGCCCGTTCAGCCAGGGTGACCGGGTCGGGGCGGATGATGCCGTGGAGCGTGAGCAGCATGCGCACCACCGGGTCGTCGACGAGGTCGAACAACAGTGGCCGCGCCGCGTCGTCGGCGCGCATTCGCGTCACGATGGTGACCAGCCCGGCCCGGTGGATCTCCTCCAGCGCAGCCTTGAGCTCTTCGGCGGCTGTGCGGGCGGCGGGATCCAGTCCGGCGACGGCGGCCAGCGCGTCGTCGACGCGGCGCGCCAGCGTCTCGAGGTCGGCCCCTTCCTGCAGGTCGGTCATCGTGCCTCCTCGCCGCGATCGAGGGCCGTCTGGCGGGCCACCTCGTCGAGGATGTCGCGAACCGTGCGTACCGAGTCGGTGTCGCCGCCGTCCTCGAACAGGAACCGGGCCTCGTAGAGCTTCGCTTTGGCCTGGTCGAACAGGCCCAGATGCGCGAGAACGTTGCCCTGATTCGCCAGCACCCGGGCGCGGCCCAGCGGATCGCCGTCGCGGTCGCGCGACTGCAGCACCGCTTCGTAGATCTCGACCGCCTCGACCAAGTTCTCCTGACGGTGTTTGGAGGGGGTGTAGACCATCGAGTTGGCCAGGTTCAGCTGCACGCTGGCCCAGCGTTGCGGATGCTCGTCGCGGGTGAATACGGTCAGCGCCTGCCGCAGGGATTGCGCGGCGATGCCCAACCTCAATTGGCTCGACGCTTCCACCATCGGCATGGTCAGGTAGGCGGTGGCGAGATCGGCGTGCGCGGAGGCCCACAACAGCGGTGCGTCCTCACGCCGGATCAAGTGCAGCGCGGAGTGGTAGTGCGGAACGGTGGCGGGCAGCAGCTCGGGGCGCTGCGCGGCGCGCTCGTGCAGGATCCCTGCCGCGCTCAGATGCAGTTCAGCGCGCGCGACACGCAACGCATCGGCGTCCTCGAGCAGACTCAGAGCCCGCTCGAGACGTTGCAGAGCCGAGGGGTCCTCGACGTCGCGGCACACCCCGGCCGCGGCACCGGCCAGCACGCCGGCCAGGGGTCTGCTCACCGATGCCGCGAGTTCGGCGGCGCGGTCGAGCAGCGGCACCGCCGCGGCGGGGTTGCCGTCAGCCAGCGCCGCCGAGGCCTGCGCGGCCAGCACGATCGCGGCGATCTCTCCGTCGTGCCCGTCGAGCTCGGGCGCGGAGTCGGTACGCCCCAGGGCGAAAAGCACCACGTCGACCAGCACGGCGAACTCTCCGAGGTCGGCGCGGATCGCGGCGGGGTCGGCCTGGTCGGGATCGAGAACGAATCTGTTGTAGCGCGACACCGGGTCGTCGCCGGTCAGGGCGTGCAGGGCACTGTCCCGGTCACCGGCGAGGGCGTGGCGGTACGCCTCGAGCCGGTCCGGCCACTGCTCGGGAAGCCGGCCATCGACCAGCGCGGTTCGGGCGGCTTCGGTGTCGTGGCCCGCCGGGATGAGCAGGTATCCGGCGGGAAGGCCGAACGCGCCCAGCGGCTGCGGACGCGCGGCAAGCATGGTGCCGGTGTCCTCGGACACATCGGCGACGGTGTCGGTCACGGCCCTCCCACGAGATTCATCCCGATAACGGTCCCTTCAAGTCGCGCTCGGCGGCGCGTTTGATCAGATCTGCGGCCAGCTCGGCCCGCCCCCGGGTGCGGTGGGTGGCGATCCGTTTGCGCACCACCCCGTCGTCGAAGACGACGACGATGTCGACGGCCCAGTGCCCCCGCTCGTGGACCACCACGGTGTCCACGTCGCGGGCCTCATCGGCGGAACTTTCGGCGCGGACCGTGGTCGGCGGCCTGTCGCTCGGAAACGGGTTTCGGTGATCACTCATGGCGATCACCGTTCCCGCTCCTCGTCGCCGGAAACCGGGATGCGCAGCGCGGCGTGGTCATCGTCCCAGAATGCCTGGAAAACGCCCTGAAGTGAGGTCTCCCTCAGCAGCTCACTGACGAGTACCGACCGGTCCCCGGCGGGATTGCGCTGTTTGAGCAGCAATCCCCCGCTGCGGGGCCCGCGCAGCGGAATCAGCCAGAACGTGCCGTCGCGCACCACGGCCGTCACGGCGTCGGAGGGAAACCGGGCCGCCGCCAGCGCGGCATCGAGACGCAGATATCCGTCCGCGGTGAACTCGACGGTCGCCGCGGCGTGCCCGGCCGGACGCAGCGGCGCCAGGAAATCCCGCTCGACGATGTCGATGACCTGCTCCATGGCCGCGGCGACCGGTTCGGAGAGTTCAGCACCCATCTCGACGCCGGCGACCTCGACGAGGAAGACGGTGATGTCGCTCGGGCAGTCGTCGGCGAGTGCCCAGCGCGCGAATGCGATCGCGTGGTCCCAGCGAAACGAGTGGGTGTGCAGACCCTGCAGCGGCGGAAGTTCGGCGAATTCCTCACCGGGTACGCGAAAGACCGTGCCCGGTGCCGATCCGGTGGCCGCGGCATCGATGATGACCACCCTGCCGGCCCCGCGCATCTGGAACGCCACGTCCATGCCTGCCGTGCCGCCGTCGACCAACTTCGCGCCATCGGGTACCCCGCGCTCCCACAGGTGACGGACCAGCACCGGTCCCACCCCGTCGTCGCCGCGCAGCAGGTTGCCGCACCCGATGATCACGACGTCGCAACCCGGCGGCTGGAGGGTAGCCGCCGGGTTGCTGGTCGTGGGGTTCACCCGTGGTGAGGGCAGGTCACACCATCCCGTTGATGACGAACTTGTTCAGCTCGCGTCCCGTCTTGCCGTCGTAGGCGTGCACCGTGCACACCAGGCACGAATCGAAGCTGCGGGCCACGTGACCGAGCTCGACCGGATCCTCGGCGTCGACGATCGGCGAACCGACCAGGGCCCGTTCGATGGGGCCGAGCGTCTCGGAGCCGTCGCGCGGCCCGATGTTCCACGCGGTCGGGGTGACGACCTGATAGTTCTTGATCTTGGAGTCCTCGATGACGATCCAGTCCGACAGCGAGCCGCGAGCCGCCTCGGTGGAGCCGAACCCGCGGCCCTCGGCGTATTCGGTGGGCTTGGTGTAGAAGCTGTCCTTGAGTTCGAGGGCGTCCAGCCACTGCCGGGTCCACTTGTAGTACTTCGGCGCCTCGTGCATGCGGGCCAGCTGCCGCACCATGACCGACGGCCCGATCGTGTTGTAGATGTCGCCGAACAGTGGGTCGTTGTCCTGGTGCGGCGCGGGGTTGGGGCCGGCGGCGGCCATCCGCCGGGCCAGCGGACCGGCCTCCAGCGGGATGTTGCCCAGGTCGCCGACGGCGTAGCGCGGAGACTTGGCCCAGCTGTACTTGCCCTGCTTGCGACCCTGCTCGGGGTCGATCGGGATGGTCTCACCGTCGAACGGGTGCAGCGGCCGGTCCCCCTGGTAGAAGGAGTGCGTCACGTCCTCGCGGACGTTGGCCTGGTCGAACTCGTAGTACCGGCCGTCAGCGAACACCCCGGAACGCCCGATCAGTGCGGCGTTACGTCCGTCGATGGTGGGGTTTTCGTACAGCGTCGGGTCGAAATAGGTGCCGGTGGCCAGATAGTTGCCGACGCCCTGGCCGTACTTGTCCAGCCCGACGTCGAGGCAGTAGCGGATGAAGAAACCGCAGTCGCTGTTGTATTGCGCCTCGTTCTCGTCCACCCACGCCAGCACGTCGTTCCACGTCTTGTTCTCCAGCCACCGGTCCACCGAGCAGCCCAGCCACTGACCTTCCAGCCAGGCGTCGTTCCAGTGCTCGAGGATCGCGATCGATCGGGTCACGTCCGACAACGTGGGCGCGCACATCACTCCACCGGGCACCATGAAGCTCGAGTGGGGCCACTGGCCGCCGAAGATCGCATACACCTCGACCGGTTTGGCCGACAACACCACGCCCGGTTGATAACTCGTGCCGACGTAGGGAGCGAACCGGCGCACTGCTTCGTCGTACAGCGACGACTTCGCATAGTTCTTGTTGGTCAGGTCGATCGCGAACAGCGCGTAGAAGTACCGCGGGATGGACTGCAGCGTCTCGCATGCCTGGCCGATGTTGCGGACCAGCGTGGCGTTGGGCGGCATGTGGGTACGCCACGCCGTGTCCAGGGCGTACGCCGACTTGTACAGGTGGCTGCCGCCGCAGATGCCGCAGATGCGCGGGCACACCACCAGCCCGGCCTGAGGGTCTTTGCCGCGCAGGATGATCTCGAAGCCGCGGAACATCGCCGCCTCGGTCCACGCCGAGGTGACCACGCCGTCTTCGATGGTGACGCGGACGTCGAGATCACCCTCCACGCGCCCCAGTGGGCTGACGAAGAGGTCGAGCTGATCGGTCATGCCAGGAGTCCCTTTCTGTTCGAGCCCATCCGGTCTCAAACGACGAACATGTCTTCTTTGGACCACTGCGGCGCTGCGATCCGGGCCGCCGCCGCCAGGCCCATGTACGTGAGATGGTCGGTCCCCTCCGGCACTTCCTTGGGGATCATCCCGCTGACCTTCTGGGTCTTGAACAGGGTGCCCGGCGCGAGGTCGAAGTGCGGGAACTCGGGTTCGGTGCAACCGATGCACGGCATGCCGGCGCGGGTCTTGCTGCTCTGCCTATTCCACAGGATGCGGTTGCACGGCGAATGCGTCATCGGTCCCCGGCAGCCGAATTCGTAGAACAGGCAACCTGTTCGGGTGCCCTCGCCGAACGACATCGTGGACTGTTTGTATTCGAAGAACTGCACCCGGGTGCAGCCGGTCTGGGTGAACGTCTTGAAGAACGTCTCCGGCCGGTGCAGGTCGTCGAGGGTGATGTCACCGGCGCGGCCGGTGGCGAGCGCGACGAGAATCTGGGTGATCCAGTCCGGGTGGGCGGGGCAACCGGGAATGTTGATCACCGGCAAGCCCATCTTGGATCGGAAATCCGGCCCCAGGAAGCCGCCTTTCTCCCGCTTGTGGAACTGCAGACCGGTGGACCCCGACGGATTGGGTTCCATCGCCGGGATGCCGCCCCAGCATGCGCAGTCTCCGATCGCGACCACGATCTGCGCGGCGGCGGCCAGATCGGTGACCCAGTCCTTCATCGGCCGGTCGGCGAACATGTCCGTACGCCCGTCGTAGGCCTCCATGACAGACCCCTCGAAGACGAAGATGTCCAGGGGTCGCTCGCCGTTGGCGCAGTCCCAGAAGACTTTCTGGGCGTTCTTACCCAACTCCAGACCCAGCGACGGATGCCACACCAGGTCGAGACCGAAGTCGACGATCAGGTCGACGACGTTGGGCTCGTCGGCGTTGAGAAACGACATCGTGTTGCCGCTGCACGCGCCGCCCTGGAACCAGAGCACCGATGCCATGGAGACTCCTCTCGACTCACCGGCGGCGTCGGCCTCCGGTGCGGTGGGCTGTCAATTCGGTTGTCGGGGGGTCACTTCAGTGACCGGAAAGCTCAGACCCTGCGGCCGAAGGCGCGGGCGACCTCGATCAGGTATGCCAGCCCGCGCGTCACGTCCGGGTCTTTCGCGGCACCGCGCAGCGTCGACCAGAGCCCGCGCAGCCCACGGGGCGGCGCGGGTACCGATGAGCGCGCCGAAACCAGCGCATCTCCCAGGGCGGCAACGACCTCGGCGCCCCTGGGGTCGGTCAGTGACGAGCTCAGCAGCGTGTTGATCGCCGGGGTCGCTTTCACCAGTCCACCGGTGAGCACGGCCAGGCTGGCCGACAATTCGGTCAGGTCGACCTCGCGCAGCGCGGCCAGGCCGGGGATCTGCTCGCTGGAGCCGCTGAGTTCCCCCCACGCCGAGGTGAGATTGGCGGTGATGTCGTCACCGCGGCGGACGAATCCGTCCAGACCGCTGACCAGCACCGCCAGCAGGTCGGCGTGGTCGAGCAACGTCGTCAGCGCCTCGGCGACGCGCGGATCATCGAGACGGTCGCGCACGGAGTCGGCGGGACCGGCGCCGTTCACCGAATCCAGGACGGGTGTTGCTGCCTGACCGCTGGCGCCCATCCGATACCTCCCGGGGCGGGATCCCCTGCTGCGCGGGGGATGTGGCTGTTGCGCCCAACGTACTGCGCGGGCGGCGCCGTGCCTATCGCTTTCGCGCAACAGCTATCAGGATTGCGCAGAGATGGCTACGCTGAAACGAGCCCGTCCGTCAGGAGCCTTGTGTTGCCGCCTCGAATTCGGTTCCCCGCCACCAAAGTTAGCCTTCCCTACCTTCGGGCGGGAACGCGGTCGCACTGATGTCTCGGTTGACGCGGCTGGGCTACATCGACATCCGTCGGACCAGCGATCCGGTGCGACGCAAGGTGCGCTCGCGCGGAGTGCCGCCGGCGCTCACCGCCCATGAGATCTTCTACACCGAAGACGTGGGCAAAGCCGCCCGGCTGCTCGGGCGGGCGTTGACGCCGTTGACACTGACGGTCGACCCCGCCGACGCCGGCGGCTTCGCGGCCACCATGCACGGGGTGCGGCTGCGCAATGTCAGCATGCTCTACCTGGACCTGCACGTGCCGGCCACCATCGACATCCCCGAGTCCGGTCGGTACTTCGCGGTGCACATGCCCCTCAACGGGGTTGCCACCGTTCACCATCCGGCGGCGACCTTCCAGGCGAACACGATGCGCTCGCTGGTCTCCAGCCCGGGCACACCGTTACGGATCGAGCTGGGGCTCGACGCCCCGCAGCTGTTGATCCGCATCGAGCAGCAGGCGATGACCGCCCACGTCACCCGGCTGATCGGCCGCAACCTGGTCAAGCCGCTGGTGTTCGATCCCGACTTCGACCTGGCCACCGAGGCCGCGATGCGCTGGCATGCCGCCGTGCAGCTGGTGCACACCGAGGTGTACCACGCGGGTTCACTGATCCAGAAGGGACGCGGTATCAGCTCGGTCGAGGAACTGGTGATGAGCAGCCTGTTGCATCTCCAGCCATCGAACTACCACGCCGACCTCACCCAACCGGTGTCGGCGGACCCCCGGCGCACCGTCATCCAGCAGGCGATGGATTTCATCGACGGTCATCTGGCCGAGCGGATCACGATGGAATCGCTGGCTCGTGAGGTGCACATGAGCGTGCGCTCCATCCAGCAGGGGTTCCGTGCGGAACTGGGCATGTCCCCGATGGCGTTCGTGCGCGAGCGGCGGCTGGAGCGGGTGCACGAGGAACTCACCGATGCCATCCCCTCCGACGGGGTGACGGTGACGGCGGTCGCGGAACGCTGGGGCTTTCACCACCTGGGCAGTTTCGCCGTGGAGTATCGCAAGCGCTGGGGCGAGGCCCCCTCGGAGACACTGCGGCGCTGACGAGCGTCGCCGACGACACTGCGGCGCTGACGAGCGTCGCCGACGACACGCTGTCTCAGCAGATGCGGGGCAGCTGCTCGCCGAGCTCGCGTTCCACGACCCGGGTGGTGCCGAAGGCGGTGCGCGCCACGGCCATGCCCGGATGGTCGCCGACCACGCGGCCGATGACGGTTGCCTGGGCGCCTTCGGGTCGGCCGCGCATCGCGGCGAGCACCGCGTCTGCGTGGGCCGGGTCGACGAAGGCCACGATCTTGCCTTCGTTGGCGACCTGCAGGGGGTCCAGCCCGAGAAACGAGCAGGCCGACGCAACGGCATCGGGCACCGGCACAGCGGCCTCGTCGATCTCGACGCCGACCGCAGCGGCACGCGCGATCTCGACGAGCGACGCCACGAGCCCACCGCGGGTGGGATCACGCAACGTGTGTACCGCCCCCGGGTCGCCCGCCTCGGTCGCACCGGAGAGCATCGCCGCGACCAGCCGGTGCAGCGGCGCGCTGTCGGTGCGCACCTCGGTGCCGAAGTCGATGCCCTCACGCACGCTGAGGATCGCCACCCCGTGCTCGCCGACCGGGCCGGACAGAATCACCACGTCACCGGGGCGGGCACGTTCGGGCCCGATGTGCACACCGGGCGGTACGACGCCGACGCCGGCGGTGTTGACGAACAGTTGGTCGGCGCTGCCCTTTCCGACGACTTTGGTGTCGCCGGTGACGATCGACACGCCGGCCTCTTCAGCGGCCCGCCCCATGGTGGAGGCGATCGCGCCGAGCACGTCGAGCTCGAGTCCTTCCTCGAGGATGAAACCCGCGGTGAGGGCCACCGGCTGCGCGCCACTGCACGCCAGATCGTTGATGGTGCCGTGGACCGCGAGATGGCCGATGTTGCCCCCCGGGAAGAACAATGGCTGCACCACATACGAGTCCGTGGTCAGCGCGACGCGGCCGGAACCGACGTCCAGCAGCGCCGAGTCACGGGCCGGGCCGGCCGCCGATCCGAACGCCGGCATGAACAGGTTCTCGATGAGCTCCTCGGACAGCACTCCCCCGCCGCCGTGGCCCAGCACGACCCGCCCGGTCTCGCGCAGCGGCAGCGGACAGACCCAGTCGGCGGGGTCGACGGTGACCGGCTGCTCAGGCATGCGCGGCGCTCGCTGTCGGCGATGCCGCGCTCTCGGCCGCCGCCAGCCGGCGGAATTGGTAGTAGGCCGCGCACGCGCCTTCGCTGGAGACCATGGTGGCGCCCAACGGTGTACGCGGTGTGCACGCCCGGCCGAACGCCGGGCACTCGTGGGGTTTGAGCAGACCCTGCAGCACCTCTCCGCTACGGCACTGGTCCGATTCGGCCACCCGGATGTCGCCGACGCCGAACCGGCGTTCGGCGTCGAAGGCGGCGTAACGCGGCGATAGGGTCCATCCCGATGCCGGAATCAATCCGATGCCGCGCCACTGCCGGTCGGTGACGGCGAAGACGTCGGCCAGCGTCTGCTGTGCCACCGTGTTGCCCTGTGCGCTGACCGCACGCGGGTAGGCGTTACGGAGTTCGGGAGTGCCCGACTCCAACAGCTCGACCACCTGTCGGACCCCTTCGAGCAGATCCAGCGGCTCGAAACCGGTCACCACGATGGGCACGCCGAACTCGTCGACCAACGGACCGTACTCGCCGGTGCCCATCACCGAGCACACGTGACCGGCGGCCAGAAAGCCCTGCACCCGGTTCGTCGGCGAGGACAGGATCGCTCTCATCGCCGGGGGCACGAGGACGTGCGACACCAGCATCGAGAAGTTCGTCAGCCCGAGCCGCTCGGCGTGCACGACGGCCATCGCATTGGCCGGCGCGGTGGTCTCGAACCCGACCCCGAAGAACACCACCTGCTTGTCCGGGTTGTCGGCGGCCACCCGGGTGGCGTCGAGCGGCGAGTACACGATGCGGACGTCGCCTCCGCGGGCACGAACCCCGAACAGGTCGCGACGGCTGCCGGGAACCCGCAGCATGTCGCCGAACGAGCAGAAGATGACGTCGTCGCGCGCCGCGATCTCGAGGGCGCGGTCGATCATCTCCAGCGGAGTGACGCAGACCGGGCAGCCCGGGCCGTGGATGAACTCGACGGCTCCGGCCAGCAGCTGGTCGATGCCGTTGCGGATGATCGAATGGGTCTGCCCGCCACATACTTCCATGACCGTCCAGGTCCGGGTGGCTCGGCGCGTGATGGCGTCGACGAGGGTCTTGGCCGCCTCCGGATCGCGGAACTCGTCGAGATACTTCATGCCGAATTCCTCTTCATGTTCCCCGGGGTGTCGTGACGGTCGGGCTGCTCACCGGCCAGCTCCTCGTCGAGCACGCCGAGGTCGGCGAACATCTGCAACGTTTCGTTGGCCGACACCTCGTCGAGGCGGGTGATCGCGAAACCCGCGTGCACGATTGTGTACTCACCGACCTGCATGTCGGGAAGGTAGGCCAGGCAGACGGTCTTGGTCGTGCCGCCGAACTCGACGGTCGACATCCGCGTCCCCGCTTCCTCCCAGATCTCGATCACCTTGCCGGGGATTCCGAGGCACACTGGCCGCTCCTTTCTTTTTCGACCCACTCCGACAACGAGGCCGCGGCGACCGCCGCCTGCCCGAGTGCCAAACCTCCGTCATTGCAGGGCACCACCCGATGGGTGAGCACCTCGAGCCCGCACGCCCGCAGGCCGGCAGCGATGCCGGTCAACAGCAGACGGTTGACGAACACACCTCCGGTCAGCCCCACCGTGGTGATGCCCGCTGCGACGGCTGTGTCGGCGGCCGCCCGCACGGTGGCTCGTACGACTGAGTCGTGAAACGCCGCCGCCAGACCGGCACGGTCGGCGCCGGCGCGCATCCCGGCTGCCAGGGCGGCGATCACCGGCGCCGGGTCGAGGACCGCGCCGTCCCACGCGAAATCCAATGTCGGGCGCCGCCGCGCGGTACGGGCGAGGTGTTCCAGTTCGACCGCGGCCTGCCCTTCGTAGCTGACGTTCTGACATACCCCCAGCAGGCTGGCCACCGCGTCGAACAGCCGGCCCATGCTGGTCGTCGCAACGCATCCGAGCTGCCGGCTGAGCTGTTGGGTCAGGATGTTCATGCCGTCAGCCCCGATCGCGGCGGCGGGCGGCAGGTCGTCGATGCCGGTCACCCCGGCACGGAGCATGAGGTCCACCGCGATCCGGGCGGGTTGGCGCACCGCTCCGTCGCCGCCGGGCAGTGCGAACGGTACGAGGTGAGCGACCCGGGTGAACCTGGTCGGGTCGCTGATGGCGAGCAGCTCGCCACCCCAGATCGTCCCGTCTGTGCCGTATCCGGTGCCGTCGTAGGTCACGGCGATGACCGGGTCGCCGAGGCGGCCGTGTTCAGCCAGAAGCGCCACCGCGTGGGCGTGGTGGTGCTGAACGGCGCGCACGCGCCCGCCCCGTCGTTGCGCCCACCGGCTGGTCGCGTAGCCGGGGTGCAGATCGCAGGCGACGAGCTCGGGGTGGCGTCCGGTCATGAACGCCAGGTGCTCGACAGCAGTGGTGAAGCACTGTTGGGTCCGGGGATCGGCCATGTCACCCAGATGGGAGGACAGGTGCGCGCGCCCGTCGGGGCCCGTCAGTGCGAAGGTGGTCTTCAGGTCGCCACCGGTGGCCAGGACGGTCGGCCGGTTCCCCGCCGTGCCTCCCGACCCGACCGGCAGCGGCGCGTAGCCGCGTGATCGGCGTACCGGCAACTCGGCGCCGTCGTCGTCGATCGCGACAACGGAGTCCTCACAGGGCACGTGTATCGGCCGGTCGTGGGTCAGCACCGCGTCGGCGAGGCCCTCGATCCAGTCGAGGTCGCCGTCGCGGTACACGATGGGTGAGCCGCCCTGGTTGGCCGACGTCATGACCAGCGCACCGCCACCGAGCGCTGCGAACAGCAGATGGTGCACCGGCGAATAGGCCACCATGACCCCGACGTCGCGCAGGCCGGGTGCCACGAGTGCGCTGAGCGTTCCGGGCCGCACCGGCACCAGCACGATCGGGGCGGCCGGTCCGCTCAGCGAGCGGGCCGCGGCAGCGTTCACCTCGGCGACGCGCCGGGCGCCCTCGATGTCGGCGGTCATCACCGCGAAGGGTTTGGCGGGCCGGTTCTTCCGCTGACGCAGCGTCGCCACCGCTTCGTCGTCGTCGGCGCGGCAGGCGAGGTGGTAGCCGCCGATGCCCTTGATCGCGACGATCGACCCGCCACGCAGCGCTTCGGCAGCCGCCGCCACCGGCGGCCCGCCTCCCGGACCCTGCCAACTCAGCGTCGGGCCACACTGCGGGCAGGCGATGGTCTGGGCGTGGTAGCGGCGGTCGGTGGGGTCGGCGTATTCGTCGGCACACGCCTGACACATCGCGAAATCCGCCATCGTCGTGGCGGGCCGGTCGTAGGGCAGATCGGTGATGACGGTGTAGCGCGGACCGCAGTTGGTGCACGTGATGAAGGGATGCAGGTACCGGCGATCGCTGGGGTCGAACAGTTCCCGCAGGCAGTCGGCGCAGATGGCGATGTCGGGTGCAACCAGGGTGCGCGCCGACGGGGTGGTGGCGTCGTCGCTGTGTCGGATCGCGAATGTCGTGTCGCCCTGAGGCGCGGTGGTTTCGACGTCGATCGCGTCGATGCGCGCGAGCGGCGGCGGTGCGTCGCGGAGTCGGGACAGCGCCGCACCCACCCGCTCGCCGGGGCCCTCGAATTCACAGTGCACCGCCCCTGAGGCGTTGAGCACGAAGCCGGTGACCCCGTGTTCGGCGGCGATGCGGGCAACCTCGGGGCGGAACCCCACGCCCTGGACCAGGCCGGTGATGCGCAGCCGGAGACGCACGGTGTCAGCGACGCGGGCCACACCGTCGGTTTCCGCACATGCGCTCATGGGGCGCGGGTCTCCTCAGCTCTGCGTCAGTGGGCTGTCGACACAGATCGGCCCGATCAAGGCTATCCCTCCCCCGGGGGCCCAACAATCGCAATCTCGCAGACAGGTCTGCGCTTTTCCGTTGGCCGTGGACCCTGCGCAGGCTGTGGTCGCAGGATTACCCTGCGGATGTGCACGAGTTGTCGCTGTGTCATGCGATCGCCGGAGTCGTGACGTCGCATGCCGAGGGGCGACCGGTCGAGGTCGTCCGGGTGCGGGTGGGTGCGCTGCGGCAGGTGGTCCCGGACTCACTGCTCTTCTGCTGGAGCATCGTGCGTGACCATGAGGGGCTTGGGGTCGCGGAGCTGCAGATCGAGTCGGTGACCGCCGCTGTGGAGTGCGGCGCCTGTGGTGCGACATCGGACATCGCGTCGCGCTTCTCGGTGTGTTGCCCAGTGTGCGGCAGCGGCTCCGTCGAGGTGATACGTGGTGAGGAGTTCCTGGTGACGTCGATCGATGTGCGCAACCACGACGAGGTCCTCGAGCACGGGGCTGGTCGTGGGTAGGTTTCATCGCCACGATGACGGCACCGTGCACACCCACGATGACGACATCGTGCACAGCCACGGCAGCGACCTCGTGCACAGCCACGCCGGCGACACCGTGCACAAGCACGACGACACCGATCAGCACGGCGACCACAGCGGCTACGCCACCGCCACCGAGCGGGTGGATGTTCTCCAAGCCATCTTCTCCGAGAACGATCTCCGCGCATCGATCAATCGGGAAGCGTTCGAATCGTACGGAATTCGCGCACTGAACCTGATGAGCTCGCCTGGTTCCGGGAAGACCACGGTGCTGGCTGCCACCCTCGACGAACTCGCCGGCGAGCTGGCCGTCGGGGTCATCGAGGGAGACATCGCCACCGACCTGGACGCCGCGCGACTCTCCGGACGCGGCGCGCAGATCTCACTGCTGAACACCGACAACGGTTTCGGCGGTGAATGCCACCTCGATGCGCCGATGGTCAACCGCGCTCTTGCCGGTCTCGAGCTGGATGCACTGGACCTCGTCATCATCGAGAATGTCGGGAACCTGGTGTGCCCGGCCGAATTCGACGTCGGCGAACACGCCAAGGCAATGGTGTACTCGATCACCGAAGGCGAGGACAAACCGCTGAAGTACCCGGTGATGTTTCGCGCCGTCGATGTGGTGCTGCTCAACAAGATCGATCTGGCGCCGTACTTGGACGCCGACGTCGCGACTTACACCGAGCGGATCAGACAGGTGAATCCGACCGCCACCGTGCTGGCGGTCAGCGCCCGCACCGGGGAGGGCATGGCCGACTGGTTCGCCTGGCTGCGGCGCTTCGCCGCCGGGGCCTGAGTGCGACTTCGCCGCCGGGGCCTGAGTGCGGCTTCGCCGCCGGGGCCTGAGTGCGACTTCGCCGCCGGGGCCTGAGTGCGGCTACAGCGGAGAGGCACCGCGCAGGTGCTCGAAAATCAGAGACGTCTGCGTCCCGGCGACGTCGGCGTCGGCGTTGAGGTTCTCGACGACGAACGCCCGCAGGTCGTCGGTGTCGCGCGCGGCGACGTGCAGGATGAAGTCGTCGGCACCGGCCAGGAAGTACACGTCCATCACCTGCGGCTTGGCCCGGATCTGGGCTATGAAGTCGCGGATCTTGCCGCGCGCGTTGAACTGCAGGCTGACCGAGATCATCGCCTGCAGCGTCAGGCCGATCGCGGCCGGGTCGATGTCGGTGTAGAAGCCGCGGATCACGCCGGCCTCCTGCAACCGGCGCACCCGTCCGTGGCACGTCGACGCGGCGATGCCGACCAGTTCGGCCAGCGCGCTGTTGGACATCCGCGCGTCGGCGTGCAATGCGGTGAGGATGCGACGGTCGGTGTCGTCGAGAGCAACGGTCCGAACATCCTTCGGAGGCTGCGATCGACCAGACCCCTCGGCCGACGATTCTGCTGGCATGTCTGGATTCTAGCGAATGATCCTCATTGATATTGCGCCAGAGCCGAGGGTTCTTCACACTTTGAAGGACTTTTCTGTTTTCCTGACCTAGCGCGAGGAGCGATCATGCGTGTCGGAATCCCGACCGAGATCAAGAACAACGAGTACCGCGTCGCGATCACCCCGGCGGGCGTCTCCGAATTGGTGCGCCACGGCCACGACGTGCTGATCCAGGCCGGCGCAGGCGAGGGCTCGGCGATCACGGACGACGATTTCACCCGCGCCGGCGCCCAGATGGTCGACGGAGCCGACGCGGTGTGGGCCGACGCCGAGCTGCTGCTCAAGGTCAAGGAGCCGATCGAGCCCGAGTACTCCCGGATGCGCAAAGGGCAGACACTGTTCACCTATCTGCATCTGGCCGCCTCGAAACCGTGCACCGACGCACTGATGGCCTCCGGCACCACGTCGATCGCCTACGAGACGGTTCAGACGTCAGACGGAGCGCTCCCGCTGCTGGCTCCGATGAGTGAGGTCGCGGGCAGGCTCTCCGCTCAGGTCGGCGCCTACCACCTGATGCGCACCCAGGGCGGACGTGGCGTCCTGATGGGCGGGGTGCCCGGCGTCGCTCCGGCCAGGGTGGTGGTCATCGGCGGCGGCATGGCCGGCGACAACGCCGCCGCTGTGGCCTGGGGCATGGGCGCGCACGTCACCGTGTTCGACCTGAACATCAACATCCTGCGCAAGATCGACGCCGAGTACGGCGGCGCCATCGAGACGCGCTACTCGTCGCGGCTCGATCTCGAAGACGCCGTCAAGCAGGCCGACCTGGTCATCGGCGCGGTGCTGGTGCCCGGCGCCAAAGCCCCCAAGCTGGTGCTGAATTCGACCGTGGCCGAGATGAAGGCCGGTGCCGTCCTGGTGGACATCGCGATCGACCAGGGCGGGTGTTTCGAGGACTCCCGCCCCACCACGCACGACGATCCCACCTTCCGCGTGCACGACACGGTGTTCTACTGCGTGGCCAACATGCCTGGCGCGGTGCCGAGCACGTCGACCTACGCGCTGACCAACGCGACGATGCCGTACGTGCTCAAGCTGGCCGACAAGGGTTGGCGCGACGCGTGCCGCGCCGACGCCGCGCTGGCCAAGGGCCTGTCCACCCACGAGGGCGCTCTGCTGTCCGAGCAGGTCGCCGCAGACCTGGACCTGCCGTTCACCGATCCGGCGGACGCGCTGCGCTGAGAAACCAGCCTCACAAGCTGAAGCGGCGGGCGCGTCGCTGGATACGGTGGCGACTACCCCGGACTCGACGGGGTTGGCCCAGCACACGAAGCGATTCGCCGTAGAACATCTTCTTGGTGACCTCCACGAGCAGGAGGTACGCCCCGAGGAATACGGCCAGCGCAAGGAAAAACTGCCACGGGAGCGGCACGAATCCCAGATGCCGGCCGACGGGAACGACGGTGAGAAGCAGACCCCCACCAATCACTGACAGGGCCGTCACCGTCAACACCGCGCTGGGCCGGCTCCGCAGAAACGGGACTTTGCGGGTGCGGATGGCGAAAACGATCAGCGTCTGCGTCGCCAGGGATTCCAGAAACCAGCCGGTGTGGAACTCGGTCGCACCCGCGTGAAGGATGCCCAGCATGAACCCGAAGGTGAGAAAGTCGAACAGCGAGCTGATCGGTCCGAACATGAGCATGAAACGGCGGACGAAGGCGATGTCCCAGTGCGACGGGGAGCGCAATTGTTCGTCGTCGACCCGGTCAGTCGGGATGGCGAGCTGCGAGGTGTCGTAGAGCAGGTTGTTGATCAGCACCTGACTGGGAAGCATCGGCAGGAAAGGCAATACGGCTGAAGCGGCCGCAGCGCTGAACATGTTTCCGAAGTTGCTGGATGTGCCCATCAAGACGTACTTGATGGTGTTGGCAAATATGCGCCGCCCCTCAGCCACCCCCGTAGCGAGCACACCGAGATCCTTCTCCAACAGAATCACATCGGCTGCGTCCTTGGCCACGTCGGTGGCACTGTCGACAGATATGCCGACATCGGCGGCATGCAACGCGAGCGCATCGTTGACGCCGTCACCCAGGTACCCGACCGACCGCCCACTATGTCGGGCAGCCTTGATCAACGCGGCCTTCTGCTCCGGGGCGAGCCGAGCGAATATCGTGTTGTCCCGGACCGCTGCGCGCAGCTCCTCCTCACTCATCCCATTGAGCGCGCTACCGGTGACCGTTCCCCTGGACACCAGGCCGAGTTCTGCACAAACTCTTTCGGCCACGACGGCGTTGTCACCGGTCGCAACCTTCACCTCGATCCCCAAGGCTGCAAGCCGTTCGAGTGATTCACGGGCAGCGGCTTTGGGTTCGTCGGCGAAGACACAGAAGCCGACGAGCATCAGATCGGACTCGTCGCCCGTCCCGATCTCGGTACGACCGGGCGCAGGCTTGACGGCCACTGCGACGACGCGGTGACCGGCAGCGAACAGGTTGGCCAACGTCTCCTCGGCGGCGCTCGGTACACCGACGCACCTGGCCAGAATCTGTTCGGGCGCACCCTTGGTGACCAGCAGACGTTCACCCCTGTCATCGAGCAAGGCCGAGGTCGCCCGACGCGAGTGGTCGAAGGGCAACAACGCCAGCCTGCGCACGTCGCCGCCAACCAGCTGTCGGGCCTCTTGGTACTTCCAGAGCGCGGAGTCCAGTGCATTGGTTGCCGCACCCCCGACTCCTAGATCGACGTCGCACGCCAACAGGGCACGCTGCAGGACCAGGTCGGAGTGTTCGCCGGAAACATCCACCGCGTCGATCAAGCCGATTCGCCCCTCGGTCAGGGTGCCAGTCTTGTCCGTGAGCAAGATGTCGATGTCTCCGAGGTCTTCGATACAGACCAGACGCTTGATCAACACCTTCACCTTGGCCAGCCGGCGAGACCCTGTGGCCAGGCTGCTGTTGACCACCGCAGGGAGCAGCTGAGGCGTGATCCCGACTGCGATCGTCAGCGCGAACAGCGCCGAGGTGATCGCCGGGCGATGTTGCATCAGGTTGGCCAGAAAGATGAACACCACCAATGCCAGTGCCACCTGGACAAGGAGGTAGGAAAACCGGCGCAAACCGACCTGGAACTCGGTCTCAGGCGCCCTGTCACCCAATCCCGTTGCCAGCCGACCGAACTGCGCCTCTGCGCCAGTGGCGTAGACGACCGCCAAGGCCTCACCGCCAGTGACGATCGTGCCCATGAAAGCGATGTCGGTCATCTCTACCAGCCCGGCACCGACCGCTACCGGAGCCGCAGATTTCTCCGTTCCCGCCGACTCACCGGACAGAATGCTTTCGTCGCATTCCAACGCCAAGGTCTCGATCAGCCGCGCATCTGCAGGCACAGCCGCACCCAGCGACAGACGAAGGACATCACCGGGCACAATCTGGGTCACGTCGATGTCGACGAAGGTTCCGTCGCGGCGTACCAGCGTGGTGTGACGAACTTGTGCGTGCAGGGCGACGGTCGCGTTCTCAGCACGGTATTCGTTGACGAAGCCCAGAGCTGCGCTCACTGTGAGGATCACCGCGATGATGATCGCGTCTGGCCTGTCATCGAGCGCGAACGAGGCGATCGCGGTTAAAACCAGGAGGATGAGCACCGCATTGCGGAACTGCCGCGCCAGGATGGCGACGGCGCTGACTCGATGGGAATGGATCACGTTCGGGCCGTATCTCGCCAGCCGATCAGCTGCCTCGCGGCCGGACAATCCATTCGTCGAGCTCTTCAACCACGTCAACACCTGGGGTGCAGTGGCAGCGGCCACCGTTTCGGCGCTCAGCCCAGCGACCGGTCGGGTGAGCACCGGGTCAGTAGTCACGGCTGGACGCTCTCGAAATGGACAGGCACCCTGTGATCCGACCAAAGAACCTGGCTCGGTGGTAGGGACCAAGGTCGCCGACCGGCGACGCCGACGATCGAGTCGATCACACTGCCCGAAGAGAAGCTGACCCGCTAGGCGGAGATGTCGCCGTCCACATAGAACCAGCGCCCGGCGCGGCGGCTGAAGCGCGAGCGCTCGTGCAGCACGCCGGCGCGGTGGTGGGCCAGGAATTCCACCTCGCCGGCGTCGTCATCGACGCCTCCGCCGACCTGGTCGACGATCTCCAGACGCGACCAGGTGACCGCGCCGACTGCCACGTCCTCCGGCCGGGTGCGGGGATGCCAGGTACGCCACAGGTAGTCGGCGTTGCCGGCGACGTAGGCGCTGTACCGCGAGCGCATCAGCTCCTCGGCGGTGTGCGCCTGCCGCTCGCCCAGGTGCAGCGGCAGACAGCAGCGACCGAACACCTCGTCGCTTCCGCAGGGACAGGGGCCATCGGGTTGCACACAGACAGTGTGCCTCAATTGACGGGTGTCAAGTAAGGTCGAGGCCATGCTGATGC
Source organism: Mycobacterium sp. G7A2 (assembly GCF_041902445.1). Lineage (NCBI taxonomy): Bacteria > Bacillati > Actinomycetota > Actinomycetes > Mycobacteriales > Mycobacteriaceae > Mycobacterium > Mycobacterium sp. G7A2. Next base: position 3,763,408 of record NZ_CP169251.1, read on the forward strand.
TCGCCGACGTTCTGCCTGACGCTCCGACGACCACCGACGACGCGCTGCAACGCTACGACGCACTGCCTGCCGTGGAGCCGGAGTTCATGATCGGGACCTGGCATGGCGCCGAGGTACCCACGGCTCACCCGCTGGACGGCATGCTGGCCGCAAGCGGCTGGTGGGGCAAGCAGTTCCGCGACGCCGAAACCGTGCACCCCCTGCTGTTCCCCACCTCCGACGGCGGCGCGCTGTGGCCACTGAATCCCGCTCTCGCGTTCGGCGGCCTCGGCGTCGCCACCAAGGTTCCCGGGGTGAAGAACCGCAACTTCGCCGGCACCATCGCCGCGCTGCGTCCGATACTGGCGGCGCGCGGTCCCAAGGCCCGGCTGCGCACCACCCGCTACCGCGGCGTGGACACCGCGACCATGATCTACGACCAGCTCCCGATCAACGACGTCTTCCGTAAGCTCGACGATCAAACCGTTTTGGGCGCAATGGATCTTCGCGGCATCAGGCGGCCGTACTTCTTCCTGCTGCGGCGCGACGACTCACTGCCCGTCCTCTAGGGACTCACTGCGCGTCGTACAGATCGGCCGACACCAGGGCCGCCAGCTCGCCGATCAGGTCGCGACGGCTCGGCGCCTCCGGATCATCGCCGGCAGAACGGGTCATGATCGACAGCAGCAGCTGCTGACCCTGAGGTCCGTAGGCGATCCCCACGTCGTTGGCGGTGCCGAAATCACCGCTGCCGGTCTTGTCGGCGGTGGACCACCCGGGAAGGCCTGTCCGCATGCTGGATGTCTCGTTGGCCCGCATCCAGTCCTGCAGAGTCTGACGGCTCGGCCCGCCCAACGCGTCGCCGGTCAACAGTGCGCGGTAGCCGGTGCCCAACGCCACCGGCGTACTGGTGTCGCGGGGATCGCCCGGCACGGCCGAGTTCAACGCAGTCTCCCAGCGGTCCAGCCGCGACACCTCGTCCCCGATCGAGCGCGCGAACTCGGTGATCGCCGGCGGACCACCGAGCACGCGCAGCAGGGCGTTGGCTGCGCTGTTGTCGCTCTGCTGCACCGCGGCCCGGCACAACTCGGCCAGCGTCATCGGTTGACCCACCCGGGGTTCTGTCACCGGCGAATACGTCACCAGCTCCGAGGGTGCGATCGTCACGGTGTCGGTCAGTGCCAGCAACCCACCGTCGACGCGGGTGAGCACAGCTGCCGCGGCGTAACCCTTGAACGTCGAGCACATCGCGAAACGGTCCTCGGCACGGTGCGCCAGCCGGCGGCCGGTGGGTAGGTCCACGGCGTGCAGTCCGACGATGATCCCCTCGCGCCGCTCGAGCGCCTCGATCCGGGAGTCGGTGGGCGGAACCGGCCTGTTGGGGTCGTTGCGGCCAGGGGGGTCGTCGCGGACGGGGGGCTCGGCGCGACCGCACGCGGCGAGCGCGGTCACCGACAAGCCGCCCAGCATCAGACGCCGGCGTGACAGCGATGTCATGCCGGCTCAGTCCGCCAGGGTCTGCAGTGGTTTGGGCAGCGAACGTCTGGTGCGCACCGGGCCCAGCACAGCGGCGCCGAACTGGCGCGTGAGCAGTTGCCGGGCAACGGCGTTGACCTCCTCGAGCGTCACCGCCTCGATCTTGGCCAAGGTGTCGGGGATGCTGCGGTGCGTGCCGTAATTGAGCTCACTGCGCCCGATCCGGTGCATCCGTGAACCCGAGTCCTCCAGACCGAGCACCAGACCGCCGCGCAGCGACCCCTTCGCGATGCGGCACTCGTCGGCGGTGATGCCGTCACGCGCCACCTCGGCGAGCACATCGGTGGTCACCCGCACGACTTCGTCGAACCGTTCGGGCTGACACCCGGCGTAGATCGACAGTGCACCGCTGTCGGCGAAGGTGTCCACCGTGGAGTACACCGAGTACGCCAACCCCCGCTCCTCCCGAATCTGCTGAAACAGGCGGGAACTCAGTCCCCCACCGAGCGCGCTGTTGAGCACCGACAGCGCCCACCGGTGATCCCAGTGCCGACCCGGCGTCCGCACACCCAGCGACAGATGGGTCTGTTCGGCGTCACGCCGGATCAGCTGCAGCGACGGACGACCGCTGACCCGGCCGGTGCCCTTGCGTGGCGGAACCGGGGTGCGGCCCCGCACCAGATGCGGGCCGAAGTGCTCACGCACCAGGCTCACCACCTCGTCGTGGTCCACGTTGCCCGCGACCGCGACCACCATGCGATCAGGTGTATAGCGGCGCACGTGAAAGGAATGCAACTGGTCGCGGGTCATCGCCGAGACCGAGTCGACGCTGCCGATCACCGGACGGCCGACGGGATGCTCACCGAACATCGCCGACAGGAAGACGTCACCGAGGGTGTCCTCGGGATCGTCGTCGCGCATGGCGATCTCCTCGAGCACCACGTCGCGTTCGACCTCGACGTCGTCGTCCAGGCATCGCCCGCGCAACACCACATCGGCGACCAGGTCGACCGCCAGCGCAAGGTCCGAGTCGAGCACATGCGCGTAGTAGCAGGTGTGTTCACGGGCGGTGAAGGCGTTCAACTCACCACCGACGGCATCGACCGCCTGCGCGATCTGCACCGCCGAGCGGTTCGGCGTCGCCTTGAACAGCAGGTGCTCCAGGAAGTGGGCCGCACCGGCGACGGTGCGGCCTTCGTCCCTGGATCCAACCCCGACCCACACCCCGACCGACGCGGAGTGCACCGACGGGATGTGCTCGGTGACCACCCGAAGACCGCCGGGGAGTTCGGTGCGGCGCACCGCGGCGGTGGTGTCCTCGCCGCGGCGCCCGCGTCGCAGCGCTGTCGCTCTAGTTGCTGGCGGTCGCGGCATCAACAGGAGCGTCAGCCGGGCTGTCCGCCTTCTCGGTGTCGGCGTCCTCGTCGACGAGAATCAGCGAGATCTTGCCGCGATTGTCGATGTCGGCGATCTCGACCCGCAGCTTGTCACCGACCTTGACGACATCGTCGACCTTGGCGATCCGCTTGCCGCGGCCCAGCTTCGAGATGTGCACGAGACCATCACGCCCGGGCAGCAGCGACACGAACGCACCGAAATCGGTGGTCTTGACCACGGTGCCCAGGAACCGCTCACCGGTCTTGGGCAACTGCGGATTGGCGATCGCGTTGATCTTGTCGATCGCGGCCTGCGCCGAAAGCCCGTCGGCCGCGCCGACGAACACCGTGCCGTCGTCCTCGATGGAGATCTGGGCGCCGGTCTCCTCGGTGATCGAGTTGATCATCTTGCCCTTGGGTCCGATGACCTCGCCGATCTTGTCGACCGGCACCTTGATCGTCGTGATCCGCGGGGCGTACGGGCTCATCTCGTCGGGCTCGTCGATCGCCTCGGCCATGACCTCGAGGATCGTGATCCGCGCATCCTTGGCCTGCGCCAGCGCACCGGCCAGCACCTTGGAGGGGATGCCGTCGAGCTTGGTGTCGAGCTGCAGCGCGGTGACGAAGTCCTTGGTGCCGGCACACTTGAAGTCCATGTCGCCGAACGCATCTTCGGCGCCGAGGATGTCGGTCAGCGTGACGAAGCGCCGTTCGACACCGCCGCCTTCCACTTCCACGTCGTCGGAGACCAGGCCCATCGCGATGCCCGCGACCGGCGCCTTCAACGGCACGCCGGCGTTGAGCAGCGACAGTGTCGAGGCGCACACCGAGCCCATCGACGTCGACCCGTTCGAGCCGAGCGCTTCGGAGACCTGGCGGATCGCGTACGGGAACTCCTCGACGCTGGGCAGCACGGGGACCAGCGCCCGCTCGGCCAGCGCTCCGTGGCCGATCTCGCGGCGCTTGGGCGAGCCGACCCGGCCGGTCTCACCGGTCGAGAACGGCGGGAAGTTGTAGTGGTGCATGTAGCGCTTGCTGGTTTCGGGCCCCAGCGAGTCGATCTGCTGGGCCATCTTGATCATGTCCAGCGTGGTCACACCCATGATCTGGGTCTCGCCGCGCTCGAACAACGCGCTGCCGTGCGCCCGCGGGATGATGGCGACCTCGGCCGACAGGGCGCGGATGTCGGTGATGCCGCGACCGTCGATGCGGAAGTGATCGGTCAGGATGCGCTGGCGGACGAGCTTCTTGGTCAGCGACCGGAACGCCGCACCGATCTCCTTCTCGCGGCCGGTGTACTGCTCGGCCAGCCGGTCGAGCACCTCGACCTTGATCTCGTCGGTGCGCTCGTTGCGCTCGTTCTTGCCCGCGATGGCCAGCGCTTCGGACAGCGCATCGGTGGCCACCGAGGCGACGGAGTAGTACACGTCCTCGCCGTACTCGGGGAACAGCGGATACTCGGCGGTCTCCTTGCCGGCCTTGCCGGCCAGCTCGGCCTGCGCGTCACACAGCGTCGCGATGAACGGCTTGGCCGCCTCGAGCCCCTCGGCCACCACGGCCTCGGTGGGTGCACCGGCACCGCCGGCCACCAGTTCGATCACGTTCTCGGTGGCCTCGGCCTCGACCATCATGATCGCGACGTCATCGGACTCCTCGACCTTGCGGCCGGCGACGACCATGTCGAACACGGCGCGCTCGAGCTGCTCGACGGTCGGGAACGCGACCCACTGGCCGTCGATGAGGGCGACCCGTACACCGCCGACCGGCCCGGAGAACGGCAGGCCGGAGATCTGCGTCGACGCCGAGGCGGCATTGATCGCCAACACGTCGTAGAGATCCTTGGGGTCCAGGCTCAGCACCGTCACGACGACCTGGATCTCGTTGCGCAGCCCGGAGACGAACGTGGGGCGCAGCGGACGGTCGATCAGGCGGCAGGTCAGGATCGCGTCGGTGGACGGCCGGCCTTCACGCCGGAAGAACGAACCGGGGATGCGGCCCGCGGCGTACATCCGCTCCTCGACGTCGATGGTCAGGGGGAAGAAGTCGAAGTGGTCCTTCGGGCTCTTGCTGGCGGTGGTCGCGCTCAGGAGCATGGTTTCGTCGTCGAGGTAGGCGACGACTGCGCCGGCGGCCTGCTGGGCCAGCCGCCCGGTCTCGAAGCGGATGGTGCGGGTGCCGAAGCTCCCGTTGTCGATCACGGCGGTCGATTCGAACACGCCTTCATCAATTTCTACGACAGACATAAACGTCCGTACGGCCTCTCTGGGGTCATCATTCAACTGTTTTGCGTGGGCACGCGCGAAGTCCCGCCTCCGGGTCAACCCGGAGCAGCCCCAGCCCAGATGCGTCGACGGCCGTCGATCGAAGCGGCCGGAGTTCTCTCCGGCAGCCACTACCGAAGACCGCGCGATCGGGCGGTTCCTGTCGTGTCACGCGGGAACGGTCCCTGCGGATCTGCGAAGACCGCACCCGGTTGTTCGCGCCTGCGGCAGCCGAACGCACCCATGGTACATCCCGGTACACCGCAAACCCCTAATCCCTCCGGTTCAGGTCACGTCCTCCACGCACACGGTGAAGGCACGCTCCTCGTAGGGGTAGCCGACGCCGCTGGCGCACTGATCGGCGTTGGCGACATCGGCCAAGATCTGGGTGGCGCGCTGACGTCGGGGCGCCTGCGCGTCACCGCAGTCGACCCGCACGGGGTCCGACCCACTCTCGGTGTCGATGCTCATGCATCCCCCGACCACCCAGTCGATGTCCAGGCACACCGTGGTGCGCGAATCGGAGAACGACCCGCGCATCGAATAGTAGGAGTCGACATCGGACGGGCACGCCTCGGCGGTGTCGGCTGAGCCGGAGAACACCGCCACCACCTTGTAGTTGGACTCCGCCGACCCACACGCGGCTTCGACAGCCTCAGGACGGTCGGGGGGTCCGCCCATCTGCACACAGTCCCCCACGACGAGCTCCGTGGCCGGCGTCGACGACGAGCACCCGGTCAGCAGACCTGCCGCTGCGGTCGTCGCGAACGCGATGAGCAGGGCTCGCACTGCTGGGGCCCGGCGCAGGTGACAGCCCAGGTCAGCGGCGCAGGCCGAGACGCTCGATCAGCGAGCGGTACCGCTCGACGTCGACCTGCGCCACGTACTTCAGCAGCCGGCGACGACGGCCGACCAGCAACAGCAGCCCGCGGCGCGAGTGGTGGTCGTGCTTGTGCATCTTGAGGTGCTCGGTGAGGTCGATGATGCGCTTGGTCAGCAGCGCCACCTGGGCCTCCGGCGAGCCGGTGTCGGTGTCATGCAGGCCGTACTGGCCGAGGATCTCTTTTTTCTGGTCGGCAGAAAGCGCCACGAAACAACTCCATCAATTCGGTCCGCGTTCACGAATCCGGAGGGAACTCCGGGGGCACGGCCACCGCGAACTGCAGCGCGCGCCGGGTCGGCAGGGAGTTTAGCAGCGGATTGCGGTGCCACCGAATCGACCGCGGCGGGCCGCGCAGACAGACACCGCGGCGGGCCGCGCAGACAGGGCCGCGCATCAGAACCCGCGAGTCAGTGGGCAGACAGGATGGTCCGGGCGCGCTCGGTGTCCGCACTCATCGCCGCCACCAGGTCGTCCACCGAGTCGAACCTCTCCTGGCCCCGCAACCGGGCCACGAAGTCGACCGCCACATGTTGGCCGTACAGGTCGGCGGTGGTGTCCAGGACGAACGCCTCAACGGTGCGGGTACGTCCGGAGAACGTCGGGTTGGTGCCGACCGAGACGGCCGCCTGGTAGCGCTCGCCCGGGGTGACGCTGCCGACCACCGGGCCGTGGCCCAGCACGGTGAACCACGCTGCGTAGACACCGTCGGCGGGGATCGCCGAGTACATCGGCGGAGCGACGTTGGCCGTCGGGAAGCCCAGCACCTTGCCTCTACCGTCGCCACGCACCACGACCCCCTCCACCCGGTGCGGGCGCCCCAGGGCCTCTGCCGCGGTGACCATGTCACCGGCATCCACGCACGAGCGGATGTAGGTCGAGGAGAACGTCACCGTCTCGTCGCGGTGATGTTCGGCCACCAGATTCACCGAGTCCACCGCGAAGCCGAAGCGCTCGCCGGCCTTGCGCAGCAACTCGACGTTGCCCGCCGCCTTCTTGCCGAACGTGAAGTTCTCGCCGACCACGACCTCGACGACGTGGAGGCGTTCGACGAGCAGTTCGTGGACGTAGCGCTCGGGGGTGAGTTTCATGAAATCCGAGGTGAACGGCATGACCAGGAACACGTCGATGCCCATCTCCTCGACCAGCTCGGCGCGACGGGTCAGCGTGGTCAGTTGCGCCGGGTGACTGCCCGGGAAGACGACCTCCATCGGATGCGGGTCGAAGGTCATCAACACCGTGGGCACGCCGCGCGACCGGCCGGCTTTCACCGCACGACCGATCAGCTCCTGATGCCCGCGGTGGACACCGTCGAAGACGCCGATGGTCACCACACATCGGCCCCAGTCGGTCGGGATCTCCCCCTGGCCTCGCCAGCGCTGCACAGCCAAAGCCTACGACCCGCCGTCAACGCCGGCCCATCAGCACCACCCAGATCAGGTGATGATTGCCTAAACTTTCCAGTTGTGAGCCCTGATGGCAGTCCCGCCGACCCCGCCGACCTGTCGACGGTGGCCCAGGACTACCTCAAAGTCATCTGGACCGCGCAGGAGTGGTCACACGAAAAGGTGTCCACCAAGTTGCTGGCCGAGCGCCTCGGCGTATCGGCCAGCACCGCCTCGGAGTCGGTGCGCAAACTCGCCGATCAAGGACTGGTGGATCACGAGAAGTACGGCGCGGTGACGCTCACCGACGCCGGTCGCCGCGCCGCGCTGGCCATGGTGCGCAGGCACCGGCTGATGGAGACGTTCCTGGTGCGCGAGCTCGGCTACAGCTGGGATGAGGTGCACGACGAGGCCGAAGTGCTCGAGCACGCGGTCTCTGACCGGATGCTCGACCGGATAGACGCCAAGCTCGGTCACCCGACGCGGGACCCGCATGGTGACCCGATCCCGGCGGCCGACGGCCAGGTGCCCACCCCGCCGGCGCGTCAGCTGTCGGTCTGCGAGGACGGCGACGCCGGCACCGTCGCGCGCATCTCCGATGCCGACCCGGAGATGCTGCGCTATTTCGACACCGTCGGGATCAGCCTGGACGCGCACCTGCGGGTGGTCGCGCGCCGCGATTTCGCCGGCATGATCTCCGTCGCGGTCACGCAACCGGTCCCGGACGGTGCGGGCGAGCCGGCCGAGACCACGGTGGATCTGGGAAGCCCAGCCGCCGAGGCCATCTGGGTCATCGCCTAGCATCCTCGAATGGCCAAGCTCGAGATGTCGCGTTCTTTGCCGCTGTCGGCCGACGAGGCGTGGGCCCACGCGTCGGACCTGTCGAGCCTCGGGGACTGGATGACCATGCACCAGGGCTGGCGCTCGGAGGTGCCCGAGGTGATCGAGGTGGGCACGACCGTCGTGGGCGTGGCCGGCGCCAAGGGCATGCGCAATCGGGTCACGTGGACGGTGCGCCAGTTCGATCCGCCGACGGCGCTGTCGGTCAGCGGTGAGGGTGTGGGCGGAACCCGCTACACGCTGTCGATGAAGGTCGACTCCACCGACGAGGGCTGCACGTTCACCGTCCGCATGGACCTCGGTGGTGCGCCGCTGTTCGGACCGATCGGTTCGGCGGCGGCGCGGGCGGTCAAAGGCGACATCGACAAGTCGATCCGGGAGTTCGAGCGGTTGTACTGCTGACTTCCCGCGTCGCAGGACTCATCGGGTGTCGATGCGGGTCGTGTATCCGGCGCGGGCTTCGGCGTCCCCGTCGAGCATCTGGTGATCAGCACCCATCATCGCCATGATCTGGGTGCGCGCGGCGCTGGGCAACATCCCGTAGCCCCAGGACATCGCGCGGAGCCGACCAGGGACGTAGACGGTGCGCCGACCGCGCCGGACGGCCTGCACCGTCGCCGCGGCGACCTCCTCGGGTTCGCAGGAACGCAGCAACCAGTGGTCGTGGAGCCCGCTGGTGAGCTCGGTGTTCACCACCCCGGGAAGCACGCACGTGAATTCCACACCGCTGCGGCGAAGTTCGAGCGCGGCAGCCTCGGTGAAACCCACCACCGCGAACTTGCTTCCGCTGTAGGTAGCCACTCCCCCGAACGCCATGCGGCCGGCGGCGGACGCCACGTTGACCACCCGGCCCGAGCCACGCGGCACCATCCGCCGTGCGGCGTGCCGCGTCCCGTGGATCACGCCGGCCACGTTCACGGCGAGTTGGCGGCGTACAGACTCCGCCGTCTCGTCGAGCACGCCGACCACCGGCATGATCCCGGCGTTGTTCACCATCACGTCAAGGGTTCCGAGCCGTTCCTCGACGTCGTCGAGAAAGGCACCGACACTGTGGTCGTCGGTGACGTCGACGCCGGCCGCTATCGCACCGATCTCGGCGGCCGTGCGCTGCGCGAGTTCAGCGTCGATGTCGCCGATGGCCACCCGAGCCCCGGCCGCGACGAAGGCGCGCGCCGTGGCGGCCCCGATCCCGCGCGCCGCGCCGGTGATGGCCACGACCTGCCCGGTGAGCGTCGACGGTCTCGGCACCCTGCCACCAGATCGCCATCTCATGACTTCTCCATATCCACCAGGGCCCGCTTGAGAACCTTGCCGGTCTCGTTGCGCGGCAAAGCCTCCAGGAAAACCACATCTCGAGGTACTTTGTGCCGGGCCAGCCGCGATCGCACTGCGCTGCGGATCCGATCCGCATCAGGCGCGGCCTCGGCACCTGCTTCGTCGCTGCGGACGATGAATGCCCGCAGACACATTCCGAAATCGGGGTCAGGAATCCCGATGACAGCGACCTCACGGACGCCCGGTACTTCAGCGAGGACATTCTCGACTTCGAGTGGGTAGACGTTCTCTCCTCCGCACACCACCATCTCGTCATCGCGTCCGTCGATGAACCACAGACCCTCGTCGTCGAAGTGTCCGGTGTCGCCGCTGGAGAGCAGCCCGTCGAGGCTCTTCTTGTGCCGGCCGTCGGTGTAGCCGCCGAAGCTCAGTCCGCTGGAGACGTAGATCGTGCCGACGGTGTCGGGATCGGTGATGCGCCGGTCGCGGTCGTCGTAGGCGGCGATGGTGCACCCGACCGGCGGGCGACCCACGGTGCCGGGTGCACGCCGAAGCTCGGCTGGGGTGGCGACCGCCGCGGTGGCCACCTCTGTGGAGCCGTAGAGGTTGTAGACGACGTCGCCGAAGAGTCGGGTGGCCCGTCGGTACAGCTCCGGCGACAACGACGATCCGGCGGTGAAGACCACCTCGAGGGACGAGGTGTCGAAGCCGTGCAGAACCTCGGGGCGAAGGTCGAGGATGCGTGACAGCATCGTGGGGACGACGACCAACGCCTTGGCGTGATGAACGTCGATCGCGTGCAACGTGTCTCGGGGATCGAAGCGACGGCGCAACACCACCTGGTTGCCCAGTGCCAATCCCAGCGAGCAGGTGGCGAGCCCGGTGGCGTGGAACAGTGGTGCGGCCACAACGTAGGCGCTGTCGCGCGGCCACGGAATCCGATCCAGGAGCTGCGCCGACTGCAGCGGGCTGATGCGTTCTCGCGGAGCTCCTTTCGGCGCACCGGTGGTACCGCTGGTGAGGAGAACCAGGCCCCCCGGCCGGGCCGGCGGGGCCGGCGCCGACACCGACCGACCTGCCGCGAGTTCGACGATCCCGGAACCCACCAGTTGCACGATCCCGGGATCCAACTCGCTCAGTAGCGGTGCGAACTCGTCGTCGGCCAGTACGGCGCTGACGCGCTCACGGGCACAGACGTCGGCCAGTTGGGGGCCGGCGAAGCCGACGTTCAGCAGCACAGTCCGCACTCCAGCCTTGTTCGCCGCAGCCAGATCCAGGACGAAGTCGACGCTGCTTCGCCGTAGCAGACCTACGACGGTCGGCTCCTCGCGCGAGCGCTCATCAGCGACCGCGCCGGTACCCCTGAGGTTCGCCAGCGTTTGTGCCCGCGCGTTGGACTGCTCATCCACCTCGCTGAAGGACAGCTGGATGGTGTCGTCGCTCAGCGCGTGACGCGCCCCGTATCGTGCCGCGGTGTAGTGGGCCAACCCACCGAACGTGCCGAACCGGCGCAACACCCGGGCGGCTCTCAGGACATCTCGAGGACGGGTCGGCTGCACCATCCCCCGTCGGACCAGCACCGCCGCCGCCCGCACCATATCCGTGGTGCGGGAGATTTTCTCCCCCACAGTCATCGTCTGATCTTCTCCAGTAATCGCATCGTCAACCGCACGACCGCGGCGGGATCGTCGAGCTGCGGACAATGTCCTGACCGGGGAAGGACCACCAGGTCACTTCCCGGGATCTGTCGGTGCAGAATCCGACTGGCGTGCACCGGGATGATCCGGTCGCGCGCCCCGTGCACGATCACCGTCGGACAGCTCACATCCACCTCTCGGTGCCCGCCGTCGGTCTCGACGGCATATTGGAAGGCGTACCGGCCCAGGGTTTCCAACGCCCCGGGTGCGGCAGCTGACTCACACCAGCGGCGCACCACCCCGGGGTCGACGACGGCTCCCGGACCGTAGAGGATCCGTCTGGTGGCCATGCCGGTCGCCCAACGCACCGCCGGGGCCGGCACCGGGATCCGGGCCACCCCGCTCCACACCGAGGCGGGTACCGGGCGCAAACGAGCCAGCCGCGCCAGCCAATGACGCGCATTGACCGGATCGTCGAGCGCCACCAGGCCGGCCACCCTGTCCGGCTGACGAGTCGCTGCACGCACCGCAGTGGCGGCTCCGAGCGAGTTGCCCACCAGGACCGCAGGTCCCATGTCATCGAGCAGCGAGCGGGCGAACGTGTCGAACTGGTCGACGAGAGGTCCGGGTGCGCGTGCCCCTGCCTGGCCGAAGCCGGGCAGATCGACCGCCACGGCGCGTTGCCCCGCCTCACCGAACCCGCGCAGGACATGCACCCAGGTGTCGGCAGAATCGGCATAACCGTGCAGCAACACGACGGGCGGGGACTCGCCCGGCACCTCGAGCACGCGCGTCCCGAACCCGCCGAACCGCCGACGGGTCTCGGTGATCATCCCGCGAGCAGTCCCTTCGCGATATGGGTCACCTGGATCTCGTTGCTGCCCGCGTAGATCATCAGTGACTTGGCATCGCGGGCCAGCTGCTCGACACGGTATTCGGCCATGTATCCGTTGCCGCCGAAGAGTTGGACTGCCTCCATCGCGACCTCGGTGGCGGCCTCGGAGGAATACAGCTTGATCGCCGACGCCTCCGCAAGAGTCGGCATCTTCCCGTCGGCGAGACGCTCAAGGGTCTGAAAGACCATGTTCTGGACATTCATCCGGGCGATCTCGATCCGGGCCAACTTCAGTTGAATCAGCTGGAACTGCCCGATGTTCTTGCCCCAGAGGGTGCGACTTGCCGCGTAGTCGAGGCACAGCCGATGGCACTCGTTGATGATGCCGAGCGCCATCACAGCGACGCCGAGCCGTTCGGCAGCGAAGTTCGCCCTGGCACTGTCACGCCCGTCTCCGCCGGCGTGCTGTTCGGATTCACCGAGCAGACGATCCGGCCCGAGCCGTACGTTGTCGAAGAACAGTTCACCCGTCGGCGACGACATCATGCCCATCTTCTTGAACGGCCGCCCCTGGGTCAGCCCTGCCATTCCCGCATCGAGAACGAAGGTCAGCACCGGTCGTTGGCGCGCATCGGTACCACTGTCGTCGATCAGCTTGGCGTAGACGACGATGACATCGGCGTCGGGACCATTGGTGATGAACGTCTTCTGACCGTTGAGCAGATAGTCCGCACCATCCCGCTTCACGTTGGTTTTCATCCCGCCGAACGCATCCGAGCCCGAATCAGGTTCGGTGATGGCCCAGGCCGCGACCTTGTCGAGCGTCATCAACTCCGGCAGCCACCGCTCTTTCTGAGCCAAGGTGCCACGGCTCATGATGGTCGCCGCACCGAGGCCCAGGCTCACCCCGATGGTGGACAACAAGCCGATGCTGACTCCGGCGATCTCGGATATCAGCACCGCAGCCATCGACGCCTGTGCACCGATCTCACCGATGCCGTCGGCCTTGGCCGGCCGCTCCGACGTCGTCTCCGAAGCCTGGCGCGTTCGTTGCTTGTCCAGCATCGTCTTCACTGCCTCGGCGGCCATCACATCGAGACCGAATTCGCTGAACAACTTCCGGGCGAAGGGATAGGGCGAGATCGCGCCGGTTTCGAGATCGTCGAGGTGGGGGCGGATCTCCTTGGCGATGAATTCTCGCACCGTGTCGCGCATGATGATGTCGGTGTCAGACCATTCGTACACGGTCACGCCCCCGGCAGCCGTGCGGCGATGTCGTCGAGTTCCCAGATCTTGTCGGTCTCGATCGTGTCGACGTCGTGCCAACCCTGAAGCAGTGAGATCGCGCCGCCCTGAACGGCGTAGACCTTTCCGGTGATCGGGCACTTGTCACTGGCGAGATAGCCGACCAGCGGCGAGATGTTGGCCGGCGAGAAAAGGTCCAACTCACCGTCGGCCGGTTCAGCCATCAGCGCGCCCATCCCGGGGGTGGCCAACGTCAGCCGGGTGCGCGCGATCGGGGCGATGGCATTGACCCGTACGCCGTACCGTTCGAGTTCCTCCGCTGCTATCAACGTCAGCGCAGCGATACCGGCTTTGGCCGCACCGTAATTGGCCTGGCCGGCATTGGGCAGGGTCACCCCCGAGCCCGATGCGGTGTTGATCACCGATGCGACCGGTTGCTGCCCACTCTTGGATTGGCTTTTCCAGTACTCGGCAGCGTGATGCAGCATCGCGAAGTGCCCCTTGAGGTGGACGTTGATCACGGCGTCCCACTGCTGTTCGGTCATACCTGCGATGAATGCGTCGCGCAGGATGCCGGCGTTGTTGACCAGCACGTCGAGGTGCCCGAACTCGTCGATCGCCTGTTGGACCACGCGGTTGGCACCCGCCCAGTCGGCGATGTTGTCGGTGTTGGCGACGGCGCGGCCGCCGCGGTCGGTGATCTCGGCGACGACCTCGTGCGCGGGGCCCGCATCTTTTCCTTCACCGGTGTTGCTCCCACCGAGGTCGTTCACCACGACCGCGGCGCCCTGGGCGGCGAACAGCAGCGCATGCTCGCGTCCGATTCCGCGTCCTGCGCCGGTGATCACAGCAACCCGGCCATCCAGCATTCCCATGATGTTCTTTCCTGTCAGCGTTGTCAGTGGTTGTCGGTCGGTTCGATTCAGTCGGCGATGTCGGCCCAGCCGTCGGTGATGGCTTTCTCCTGACCGCCCGCTCGCGTGGTTTCGAATGCGTAGGTCGTGATGCCCGCGCCTCGGCTCTTACGCCAGATCGTCGTGTGGAGGTCGTCGCCGGGCAACACCATCTTCGAGAAGCGCACCGCAAAACGTCTGAGCCGTGTCACGTCCGAACCGCCGACCTCGGTGAGTACCGCCCACGACGTGAACGCCATGGTGCAGAGTCCGTGGGCGATGATGCCGGGCAGGCCGGCGTCGCGTGCCACCTCCTCGTCGAGATGGATCGGCATCGGATCCCCGGAGGCCGGCGAATACCGGAAGGTTTGATCTTCGTCGACGTGCTGGATCACCTCCGCCACGGGCGACTGTTCGCGCAGCGCCTCGTCGAACTTGTGTGGCGGCGCGAGGACACCGACGGACTTACCGGCATTGAATCCGCGCACGAAACACGTGACGTACTGTTCGTTGACCAATTCGCCGTCTTCAGTGCGGCATTCGACAAGGATCGCGGCGCGTGTACCGTTGTCCAGCCCCTCGTACCCGACCATCTTGCCGCGGGAGACCAGTTTGTCTCCCGGTCTGATCGGCCGGTGGAAGATGAAGTCCTGCTCACCGTGTACGACGCGGGGAACGAGTTCGACCGGCAGCACATCCACCGTCGGCATCATCATCGACTCGAACACCGGCACGATCGCGAACACCGGCGGGGCGATGTCGCCGTCGCGATGAGCCGGGATGGGATCGTTCGTGGCTGCGGCATACTCCGCGATCCGCTCGCGGGTCACCTCGAATCGGTCGTCCTCGGTCCAGCTGTCGAGACCGCTGTCGTCGAACGCCAGGTCCTGCTGCATGCTGGTCACAGTCACACCGCCGCCGAGGCGAGTTCGTCGAGTTGGGTGAGCGTCTTGTCCAATTGCCGCATGCCGTCCTTCTCCACCGCCTTCGCCAGCGCGCCCTTGACAAGCGCACCCTCGAAGTCTCCGGAGACCGTGAATCGCGATCCGGCGCCCAGCGGCTCGATGGTGAAGGTGAAATCGGCCTTTACACCGGCCATTCCGGTTCCTCCGAGAGCAAGGCTGGTCGGCGCATCGACGGACCTGACCGACCATTCGATCTTGTTCGCCATGTTGAGCATGACGATCTTCGCGGTCAGGCGCGCACCCGGGGTCAGGGTGGCAGGCGGCTCTTCGAGCCACTTGTCGTGAACGGTGAACCAGCGGTCCCACGTCTGCGGGTCCGAGATGATGGCCCAGAGCTCGTCGGGGGCTGCGCCCAGGTCACGAGTGGCTTCGATGTGTCCCATGATGTGTTCCTTTTCTTGTCGAGATGTGACGGTCGATGAGGCTTGCGGCGTCAGCGTTCGGCGCGTTGGTAGGCCGTGACGACGGCCGCGCCGCCCAAGCCGATGTTGTGCTGCAGTGCCGCGGTGACGCTGTCGACCTGGCGTCGGTCGGCGTCGCCACGCAGCTGCCAGGTCAGCTCCGCGCACTGGGCAAGACCTGTCGCTCCCAGCGGATGGCCCTTGGAGATGAGTCCGCCCGAGGGATTGACGACCCAGCGGCCTCCGTAGGTGGTGTCCTTGTCGTCGATGAGCCGGGGAGCCTCGCCCTCTCCGCACAGTCCCAGCGCCTCGTAGAGCAGCAGTTCGTTGGCCGAGAAGCAGTCGTGCAGTTCGATGACCTGGAAATCGTCCGGGCCGAGCCCGCTCTGCTGGTAGACGCTCTGCGCGGCAGCGACATTCATGTGGTACCCGATCAGGGCCTTGCAGGTGCCGTCGAAGCTGTCGGCGAAATCGGTGGTCATCGCCTGGCCGACGATCTCGACGGCCCGGTCCGCAAGGCCGTGCCGGGTCACGAAGTCTTCCGAGGCAAGAATCGCTGCGCCGGATCCGTCCGAGGTCGGTGAGCACTGCAACTTGGTCAGGGGGTCGTAGATCATCCTCGCCGCGAGGATGTCATCGAGGGTGTACTCCTCTTGGAACTGCGCGTAGGGGTTGTTGACCGAGTGTTTGTGGTTCTTGTAGCCGATCGCGGCGAAATGCTCTGCGGTGGAGCCGTATTTCTGCATGTGTTCGCGGCCGGCCGCCCCGAACATCCACGGCGCAGGTGGGAACAACACTTCCGAGATCTCGGCCAGGGCCAGGAAGTGTTTGTCCATCGGCTGCGCGCGGTCGTCGTAGGTGGAACCCAGGGATCCCGGCTGCATCTTCTCGAACCCCAGCGCGAGCGTGCAGTCGACCAGTCCGCCTCGAATCGCTTTGGCGGCCAGATACAAAGCGGTGGATCCGGTTGAGCAGTTGTTGTTGACGTTCACCACGGGTACACCGGTCATGCCCAGCTCGTAGACGGCGCGCTGGCCCGACGTCGACTCGCCGTACACGTAACCTACGTAGGCTTCCTGCACGTCGCGGTACGTGATGCCGGCGTCGTCGAGTGCCTTGGTGCCGGCTTCCCGCGCCATGTCGGGGTAGTCCCAGCCCTCCCGCGCACCGGGCTTCTCGAACTTCGTCATGCCCACACCGACCACGAACACTCGATTCGGCATCTTCATCCTTTCGATCACTCGCCTGGGCGCCGCTGGGGCGCGTCAAGAAACAAACATACTTGCCTGCATGTATTTAGGCAAGCAGTTGCCGGGATCGCCTGTAGCCAGAGAGGAGATGAGGGGAAGCGCTGCTTGGAGTCAGGAAGCGGCGAGCGCCGCGTCGAACACCACGCGCAGGTCGACACACGCACGGTCCCAGCGCCGCCGCGCCTCCACGAGGTCACGATCGACGAAACTGACGATCAGTATCCCCCGCAGCGCGTCCATCGCGGTGAAGATGGCATTGCGTAATTTCTTGCGCGACATAGCATCTGGAACCAATTGATCGATAGCCGTCACCAGTGTGCTGTTCACCATGGGTTCCACACGTGCGACCTCGCGCGCGAGGACCTCGTCAGTACGCGCGGCCACCCACAGCTCGATAGTCGCCACCAGCATGTCACCCTGGTGCGACTCCCACAGGAACTCCAGCACACTGGCGACCGGGTCAGCACTGGAAAGCAGCCGGCCGTTCTGCCTGATCGCGGTCTGGATGCGTTGCTCGGCAAGATGCTCGATGGCGGCGACGACGAGATCTTCCTTGGAGCGGAAGTGGTGGACCTGCGCCCCACGCGTCACCCCGGCGATCTCGGCGATCCGGGGGGTCGTGGTTCCGGCGTAGCCGTAGGTGACCAGGCACTCGACCGTGGCATCGAGCAGACGCGTGCGCATCGCCGCGGTGCGTTCTGCCTGGGTCCGCCTCGTGCGCCCCACTCCCGTCGGCATCCCGCAAGCCTTCCCATCCGCCGGGCTTACCACCTGCCCGGAAGGTTGGTTCAGACTACATGCCGGGGGGTGCGGGGCCAACGATCCGGCGGGACGGGCGCGTCGGTGCGAGGCGGTCACTGTGGCGCCGAACCCATCACCAACACATTCCCGTCGAGCGACGACTCGATGGTGCCGGTCAGCGAGAGCTGATTGACGATCTTGACCCCGTCCGCGCGGAGGTAGCCACGCGCACTGCCGTCACCACCAGTGACCGAGATGTCTGCACTGTAGGTGATGTTCGTCAACGTCGCGTTGGTCACCGTCGTCTCGGTTCCGTTGAGGATGAGGCCCTGCTCGTCTTCGAAGTCCGTGTACGTCACCGTCGTTGTCGTGAGGTTCCCGGCCTTCGATGTCGTCACCACCGCGCTACCGCCGACTCTGCCGGCCCGGGACGCCTCGGTGGGGGTCGCCTTCACGACCACCGATGACAGAGGTTGCGCCCACCCCGAAGAGTCCGGAGTGGAAACATCGGAGGGGCGGGTTCCGCCGTCGATGTTGTTCAACGTCGCGACCACCAACCTGGTGTCGGAAGGCTCGGTCTTGCTGCGTTCCCAGAAGGTGACGGCTGTGCCATCGGCACTCCAGTTCGCTACCGGTACCGAGTTGTACGCGCCGCTCGGGTCCCCCACGAAGATGCCGTTCTCACCGGCCAGCTCGTCCTCGACCGAGATCACCCACGCTTGGTTCAACGAGCCCTTCTTGGCCTGGAAGGTCGGAAACACGACGTATGCCGGAACGAAGGTCGGCCGTGTGATCTGCGACATCGGAGTGAGATAGTCCAAGGTGCGTGAACTGCCGAGTGCGAGCCATCGGCCGTTCGGGGACATATCGACCGATTCGTCGTAGTCCAAGTTGGTCGTCAAGCGCGTGACTGTGCCGTCGGCCAGATCTATCAGGACGTTGTCGGCGTTTCCCGCTTCGTACTTCCCGGAGAAATCGGTGACCATCACGCCCTTGCCGTCGGAGGTGAAGTTCTTCAGCTCTCCGCCCACATACACCACGTGGGGATCGACGATGACGTAACCGGTATCGGTCCGCTCCAATCGGCCCACACTGGAGACCAGCTGGGTCGCGGTGCCCGATCCGAGCAGTTGGGTGAAGCCGACGTGCACACCGTCCGGGGCGATCCGCAGCTCCCGTTGCTTCTGGATCACGACGACGTTCGCGGGAACGCTGGTCGGCACCGTGATCTCGAGCAGCTGGGAGCCCGCGCCGCAGGCATTCACTCCCCCGGCACACTCGAGGATGTAGTGGTCGGCTGTCTCACCACCGGAGTCAGACTGGGTCCCTGCGCTCAGCAGTATGCGCTCGCCGTCGTCGAAGGCGAAGGGTTTCGACAGGTTGTCGGTGAGCTCGGGTGCCAGACCGCAGGTCAGGCACTGCAATCCGGACCCGTCGGTGCCGACCCGATAGATCTCCGTTCGAGTGGCCCCCGCCGGCGTCGCGCGGAAGATGAGCGCCGTGCCGTCGTGGGTGTAGGTGGGATTCTGCGGCTGTACCACGTCGTCGGGGAGCGGAACGACGAATCGGTCGGCGCTCGGCTGAATGCTCTGCACGTCGAGGCCGACGGTCAAGCGGGGCATACCGAAGTCGGGACGTAAAAAATGCAGCAGGTTGAGCTTGCCGTCCGTCACACGCACGCGGAAGGAGTCGACACCGCCGCCCATCGCATACTCCAGGTCCGGCGTATACACAAACGTTCCCGTGACATCGTCGATCACCACCGTGCCGTGTTTGGGCCGGGCAATCACGGTGTAGGTCAGGGTGTCTCCCTCTGGATCCGTGGCACCGAGATCACCGGTGATCACACCCAATGGCCCTTGCACGTTCGACGACGGGTCGTAGTCGAGCACCGGGGCCTGATTGAAAAAGTTGCGCCGGACCCAGCCGAGCAACGACCAGGCGAACAGCGTCTGCACGGGTTCGTCAACCATCTGGCTCGCAAGGGGCCCGCCGACACCGGGGTTCGTCAGGTACGTGACGGAGACGACGTCAGACTGACTGCCCCCTTCCGCGGATCGGGGGTCATCGGCAAGCACTTCGTCGGCGGACGGCGATACTCCCTGTGCGGCTCGGCTGGGGAATGTCGTGGGTCCGCCGCCGGTCTCAGTTGCTTCCTCCTCTGCCAACACCACCGGGATGTCGACGAGAGGAACTTCCGACCCGTCAACGACCGTGGCGTATTCCGGCACAGCATCGACGATTTCAGAGTGCTCAGAGGTCCCCGGTTCATCGTCGAGGGTCGTCGTGTCGTCGCCCTCAGGGGCACCGTCGTCGCTCTCGTCACTGACTTCGACCTCGTGACTGTCGCCGACCTCGTGACCGCCTTCGACCTCGTGACTGTCGCCGACCTCGTCGGACTGATCGATCTCGTGACTGTCCCCAGGCTCATCGGCGTCCTCGATCCCGTCGATCTCGGGTGCGTCGTCCTCGGCGTCCTGGCCATCGGAGTCGCGATCAGACGAGTCTTGTTCGGCCGAGCCGGGGGTTTCCGCGTTGTCGAGGCCCGAGCCGGGTGCGTTCCCGGGATCGCTCGCACGCTCGGAAGTCTGCGCGGCGTCGGAGCTCCCGGTCACGGATGTATCGGCGCCCGCGTACCCATAGCCGGTGGTCACCAAGGCTGCGATCGCCATGGCTGCCGCAACTCCACCGCAGCGGACCGCAAAAGCCAGTGTGTCGAACAGCTTTGACTCCTGCTCACCCTTCGATGAACCGTCGAGCGGAGCGTCGTCGTTGGGGGTGGTTGACATGTTGTCTCCATCACATGGTCGGTGACACTGAGGTCGATTCTGTTATCCGGTATCGATGTGGCTTGTCCACTTGAAGTGGATGTTTCACTGATTCTCGTGAAACAGCGTTCTCACGTTCGGTGGATGGCGGCGACGACTGTGCAGGGGCATTGCTCTCACGATCTCGAAGTCACCCCGATGGTCCGAGGGTTTCTTGGACCGACCCTGCGCGTCTGATCTGGGGCGTCAGGTCGTGGCGGCCATCACGGACCAGGAACCTGATGACTGGCGCCCTGGAAGCCGCCGGCAGTGGCGATGACGAGATCTCCTGCACCGAAGGGAATCTGAACATAGCCGTGGTCGTCGGTGATCATGGTGACGGAGCCCACGGTCACCGTGGCGCCGCGCACAGGACGGGCCTGACTGTCCTCCGCCACCGTGGCAGTCACGCGAATCCTGTCGCCGGAGGGCGAGATGGCCAGCTGGGGTTGGTTGACGCCCGGGAAGTCGGTCTGGGTCGGCACCCCGCTGTAGGTGACACCATTGATCTCGGAGGAGACCTCTCCGGAGAACGAATTCTTCTTCCCGACCTTGATGCTGCCCTTCAAGAATCCGGCACGCTCGCCCTCGCTGGTCAGATCAGCGCTCCACACCGAGTTGCCCACCGGATTGAGAATGGTGACCTTCTCGGTGCCGTTGATGAACGTCTTCCCATCGTCGGAGTAGTTCTTGTAGGTGACGGAGTATGTTCCCCACGCGAAGATTCCGCTGTATCGGAGGGTGGCGGTTCCGGAATGCGCGCCTCTGAGCACTCTGGTGTCCTGCCGGCCCATCATCGGGTTGTAGTCCTCGACCGGTATCGACCAGCGCGCGATGGCTTCAGGATCTTGGTGTACCGGCGGCAGCGGGGTCGTCGGTGTGCGGGTGGGAAAACTGATGATGCTGACTCGCCAGGGGGTGTCGGGCGCCCCGGGGGTCACGGTGTCGGGACGCTGTTGCTCGTTGATCACCGCGCGCGTGGAGTCGGGAAACCAGCTCCATCCGCGGATCGTCCAATCGGGGTCGACGATGATCGGCTGACCCGAGTAGCCGCCCTGCTGCTGACCCGCGGCGAGATTCATCAGCCAGGGCTCGTTCATCGAGCGGCGGTTGTTCCACAGACTCACCCGTCCGATCTGCGGGAAGGCAGCACTGTCGATCAGCGACGGGCGTTCCAGAGCGGTGAACACGTCCATGCGGTCCAGACCGCGAGCGGAGCTGAAATAGATGGAGTTCCCGTCCGGGGCGATGTCGCCGGATTCGTTGTAGTCGAGGTCGGTGGTGAGTTGCCGACGCTCGCCGGTAGCCGTGTCCAACAGGTAGATGTCGTAGTTCAAGCCGGTGGAGGTGGTCTGATACTTCAGATAGCGGCCACCGGCGTGCCAACTCGCTCCCTCGTAGAAGCGGGTGGCGTCGGCGAAGTCTTCTGCGTACTCGGCATTCTCGAGCCACTGCGGACTGAAGATTCGCTGATCGACGAGCTTGTATCCGTCGGCGGTGAGAACGAGCCTGGCAATGCTCATCCGCGGGCCGCGGAAGAATGTGTTCTCCGTCCACGTCACGTACTCGCCGAACGGGTCTGGCT
This sequence comes from Mycobacterium sp. G7A2, assembly GCF_041902445.1. Taxonomy (NCBI): domain Bacteria; kingdom Bacillati; phylum Actinomycetota; class Actinomycetes; order Mycobacteriales; family Mycobacteriaceae; genus Mycobacterium; species Mycobacterium sp. G7A2. The sequence goes on from NZ_CP169251.1 coordinate 3,785,239, forward strand.
TGGCCTCACGATTCTGCACGGGGAGAAGGCGTTTGTCCGACGGGAACTTGACCTTCTTGACCGTCGGGTTCTGGCAGGCGTAGATGGAGCCTTCGCATTCGAGCACCGAGTAGGTGATCGCGCCGGCGCCACCCAGCGGCTCACCGGCTGATTGCTGTCCCGACGTGTTGGCGAACCAGATTCTCTGGTTGTCGTAGAACGCCCGGGCCTTGGCGGTGTTCTCGGCCACCCCGCAGGAGATGCATTGGTAACCTCCGCCATCGAGGTCCGTGACGGCGATGTGCGTGTTGCCGTCGACCTCCACCTCGAGGATGAGGTGTTCGCTGTCCGGACTCAGTTCCGCACCCGTGACAGTGACCCCGTCGGGGAGATCGAATTCGACGACCTTGTCGACCACGAAGGGCTCCAACTCTGGTGACGACGCAGGATCGCCCACTGCGGCAACGCTGAGGACGATCCTGGATGTGGGCCTCCCTTTGTCACGCTTGAACAGGTACGACATCAGATGGAAACGGTTGTCGCTGACCCTGACGGTGAACGAGTCGGTTCCGCCGAATTCGGCGAAAGCTGCAGTGGGCGTGAAGACGAAATTGCCGGTGAGTGGGTCGATGTTGACCGTGCCGAACCGGGGATCTCTGATGAGCGAGTAGGTCAGTGGGTCGCTGTCGGGATCGACGGCGCCGAGGTTGCCGGTGATCACGCCGTCGGTCATGTCCTGAGAGTTGAGAGTGGCGTCGTAGCGAACGGTCGGCGGACGGTTGAAGAAGGTCCGCCGAACCCAACCGAACAGGGAGAAGTCCATCGTGGCCTGTGCCGGGGCCGGGGGCGTCGGCTGCGGGGTTGCATTTGGGCCGAGGGCGACCTCGGCCGGCGGGGCGTCGAGCGGCTGCGCCGCTGTCGGTGCAGTGACGGCGTCGGCCGTGGCATCGACCGCGCCGACCTCCGCGTCGTCTTCCGCGCGCCTGCCTACCGCCTCGGGGTCCCCGACGAGTGTCGATTCCGCATCGGCGACAGGCTCGGTTGAAGGGTCGGTCTGGACCTCGTGGTCCTCGGCGGTGACGCCGGCGTAGTCGTCGCCAGAGGAATCACGATCTGAATCCGGTTCTGGTGCAGCGCCGGAACGATCGTCGGGCTCGACGTCGACGTCCGTATCGGTGCCCACATCGATGTCGGTGGTGATGTCGACCTCGGGGTCGACATCGGGGTCGACCTCGGGGCCGACATCACTCTCGGTCGCGGCGTCGAGGTCGGTGTCGGCGTCAAGCTCGGCGGCCAGGTCAGCCTCTGCCAACGTTTCGAGCGCGTCGTTTTCGCTGTCCGTCGAGCCGTACGGCGGCGATTCGGAGGTGCTGTCTTCGACGTCGCTGGTGGAGGTCGACTCAACCGAGCCCCTACCGGCGTTGTCCGCGCTCGACGTTTCGCTGTGCGCCGATGAACTACTCGCCGGAGCAACTCGACCCGTCTCCCCCGTGTCGGCAGCGGCAACTCCGTGACCAGCTGCCAGAGCAGTCATGACGTATGCCGCTAATGCCAGACCGCCGACCTGAACGGTGCGCTTGCAAATGTGGCCTAGATCCACCCCGGTCAGTTCACCCTCGACACCGGATTCCCCGGACAACGGGCGCAGCGTCGACCGCATGTCGCCACCCGGGTGCAGGGTTGACGTCGGACTCGGGGTAACGGCCTCGTGATGATGGGTCATGGTGCTCAATCCGATCCTGGAATGCGACGAGCGTTGGACCGCAGGCAGTGGTACCGGCCACTTCGCTGTGCCGCTGTGTTGTAGATCGCATTTAACATACCGATCGCGCTGTATCAGAGCAAGCACTACGCACAGTAATTGTCGATAGTGTCGATAAAATTGCTAGATGAATTACGTCCTCAGCTGCGCAAATAGCGAGTTTGGGACAGGATTGGGCACGTCATTGCCGCGCCAGGCCACTCAGTGAGACTGCAGCTTCCCAACTGGAGTGTATGTAAATTACGCGACCCGGCACGCGCCACTGGGGTGCGACGGTTACAGCGTCGCGGGCCGGATCACCACCACCGACTTGGTCTTCGCTCCGGCGTCCTGCAACAGCGCCATCACGCTGCCGTCGGGTGCCGCCGCGGCGTAGACGCCGGAGATGCCTGCCGGCGTGAGCGGACGTCCGTGGCCGGCGTCGATGGCCTCGGCCGCGGTGAGGTCGCGCCGCGGAAAAGCCCGCAGGCACGCCTCGTCGAGGGAGTAGGACAATTCCGGCGCCTCGGCGAGTTGCTCCAGTGTCCGGGCCTGCTCGAGGCCAAAATCGCCGACGCGCGTACGACGCAGCGCTGTGAGATGGCCTCCGACACCGAGCGCGGCGCCGACGTCGCGGGCCAGGGCGCGGATGTAGGTGCCGCTGGAGCAGTCGACCTCGACGTCGACGTCGACGACCCCGCCTGGGCGGTCCCGGTGCACCGCGAGCACCTCGAAACGGTCGATCCGCACCGGCCGGGGTGCCAGCTCGGGGCTCTGTCCCTCGCGCACCATCCGGTAGGCCCGCTTGCCGTCCACCTTGATGGCGCTCACGGCGGAGGGAACCTGCTCGATGTCGCCGCGTAGTGCAGCGACGGCGGCCGCGATGTGGTCGTTGGTCACGGCGACGGCCGAAACGCGTTGCACGACATCGCCTTCAGCATCCTCGGTGGTCGTGGTCTCGCCGAGCCGGATCGTCGCCGAATACGACTTCGCCGTGGCCGTCAGCAGACCGAGGATCTTGGTGGCGCGTTCCACACCGATGACCAGCACCCCGGTGGCCATCGGATCCAGTGTGCCCGCGTGCCCGACCTTGCGGGTACCGAACATCCGCCGGCACCGGCCAACCACGTCGTGACTGGTCATCCCACCGGGCTTGTCGACCACCACCAGGCCCGGAGGCACCGCTGTCACAGCACGATCGCCGTCAACGCGATCCCGTTGCGCACCGACCACCGACCTGTCAGCGCCGTCAGCGGCGGGCCCGAGAGCGCTTCCGGGTCGATCAGGATCTGGGAGGTGAACGTCCCCGCGTGTCCGGACCCGTCGACGTCGAAGCGGATGTGTGCGTCCTCGAAGCCCAACCACCGTCGCGTCAAGGGGTACCACGCTTTGTAGGTCGCTTCCTTGGCGCAGAACAACACCCGATCCCAGTGCACGTCGTCGGGCAGCGCGGCGAGTGCATGCCGTTCGACGGGCAGGCTGATCGCGTCGAGCACCCCGTTGGGCAACACGTCGTGCGGCTCGGCGTCGATCCCGACGGACCGCACCTCTTCGCGGCGGCCCACCGCGGCCCCGCGGAATCCTTCACAGTGTGTCAGGCTGCCGACAATGCCGTCGGGCCAACAGGGTTCGCCCTTCTCCCCTTTGAGGATCGGGACCGGGTCGGCACCGAGATCCACCAGGGCCTGACGTGCGCAGTAGCGCACGGTGATGAACTCGTTGCGCCGCTTGGGAACCGACTTGGCGATCAGCGGCTCCTCTTCAGGCAGCGGAGCCAGTTCCTTGGGGTCGGTGTACAGCTCGGCGGCCGCCAGGGCGTTGATCGAACCGGGCAGCACCCCGGCCAGCAGGGTGGCGGCGATCATGCCCGCCTGCTCACGATCCGCTGTTGCACCTTGGCTGCGTGATCACGCATTTCCTGGGTGATCTGGAAATGCCCGCCGAACTCGTTGAGATAGCCGGGCGCGTACTTGGGATCCGGGAGGATCTGCCGCAACCACCGGTACGGCCTGCGGCGGCGCCACTCGCGGGGGTAGCCGACCGAGACCTCCTCGAAGCGGACCCCGTCGTACCAGGTGGTGCGTGGGATGTGCAGGTGTCCGTACACCGAGCAGAGCGCGTTGTAGCGGGTGTGCCAGTCGGCCGTCGCCGTCGTGCCGCACCACAGCGCGAACTCCGGGTAGAACATCGCGTCACAGGGTTCACGGACCATCGGGAAGTGGTTGATCTGGATGGTCGGGGTCATCCAGTCCAGATCTTCCAGCCGCTTGCGGGTGTAGGCCACCCGTTCACGGCACCAGGCGTCGCGAGTGGAGTACGGCTCGGCCGAGAGCAGGTATTCGTCGGTGCCGACGATGTTGCGCTCCTTGGCGATCGCCAGCCCCTCGGCCTTGGTGCCCGCACCCTGCGGCAGAAACGAGTAGTCATAGAGCAGGAACATCGGCACCAGCGTCGCCGGGCCACCCTCCTCGGTCCACACCGGATAGGGGTGCTCGGGAGTGAGGACGCCCATCTCGTCGCACATGTTGACGAGGTAGTCGTAACGCGCCTTGCCGAAGATCTGCATCGGGTCGCGATTGGTGGTCCACAGCTCGTGGTTGCCCGGCACCCAGATCACCTTGGCGAACCGCTTGCGCAGCAGGTCCAGTGCCCACCGGATCTCGTCGGTGCGTTCGGCGACGTCGCCGGCAACGATCAACCAGTCCTCAGGTGAGGCAGGATGCAGCGACTCAGCCACAGGCTTGTTGCCGGTGTGCCCGGTGTGGAGGTCGCTGACCGCCCACAGCGTCGGACGTCGGTCGTCACTGGTCACAACAGACCAGAGTACTGGTGCACCCATCACGCGCTCGCCACCCGTTCGCCGGGCAACTAGAACGTGTTCTAGGCTTCCGGTCCCCCGGCGCGTGGCGGCCGTTACACTGCCCCGCAGGACGGACGAATGCGAGCGGGACCGGACATCTCACCGGCCCGGAACCTCGAGGGGGTGCGATGGTCGCCAAACTGCGGCTCTTCTCGGCGCTGTGTGCGCTGGTCGCCGCGGTGGTGGTGGTCTGGCAGACGACTCCGGCCGGCCCGGTGGCCGGCGACCGGGTCGAACTGCGTGCGACCGGCGCGCCGTTGCCGGCGGTGTCGACGACCATCAAGTATCCGGTGATCGACCTCGTCGACCCGGATCCCTTCGATCCCTGCCGGGACATCCCGTTGGACGTGGTCCAGCGCATCGGCCTGGCTTTCACCCCGCCCACGCCCGAGGACAGTCTGCGCTGCAAGTACGACGCCGGGAACTACCAGATGGCCGTCGAGGCGTTCGTCTGGCGGACCTTCGAACAGACCTTGCCGGCTGACGCGGTCGAACTCGACATCAACGGCCATCGCGCGGCGCAGTACTGGGTGATGAAGCCCACCGACTGGAACAACCGCTGGTGGATCACCTGCATGGTGGCATTCAAGACCAGCTACGGCGTCATCCAGCAATCGCTGTTCTACTCGCCGATCTACTCCGAGCCCGACCCGGACTGCATGCAGACGAACCTGCAGCGCGCGCATGAACTGAGCCCGTTCTACATCTACTGATTCCCAAGCTGCTCGCGGGGTATGGACCGCTCCAGCATCCCGATCGTCTCCTCGTCGTCCCAGCGATACCGCACGCCGGCCTGCTGCAACGCCGGGAAAGTCCAGTTGGCCATCGTGGCGAGGACATCGGGCGGCACATCCTTCGGGTCGGTGATCTCATGGTTCGACAGCACCGTCTCCCCCGCGATCCGGACGGTCCCGCGCTCGGTCTCGAGGACCAGCGATACGTCTTCGCCCACGGATTGCAGCCGAGACAGCCACGGCGCCGACACCACCCGCGCCGGAATCAGTGGTCCGTCGCCGTCGAACAGATAGCCCTCGTTGAACGCGGGCTCTCCGTCGGGCCGGGGCGGATAGGCGATATAACCGAAGCCCCGACCGCTGCCGAACAGCGCCGACTGCCAGCAGTGCCCCCAGAATCCCTCCAGCCGGCGCACCCCTTGGCGGCGGATCCGCAGTCCGCTCCCGGTGAGGTCGTGACACTCGCCGGCCACCTCGACCGACCCGGCAGCGCGGAACAACTGTTCGTAGCGGGGCCCGCCCATCAGGTCACCGGCGATCGACGTCTTGAGTTGCGTATCCGCGTCAGTCCGCAACGCACCCTGCGCCCACGGCGGTGCAGCCATCCTGGCCTCGATCGCAAACCGCAGGTTCACCAGTGGGCCGGTCTTGCGTCCAGCGATCAGGTCGGCCGACGTGGTCTGAATCGCGTGACCGTCGAAGGCCACGGTCCAGACGTCGAACGGCTCGACGCACCTGAACGCGATCGGGCCCGCGCCCAGCACCGCGGGCGTGCCGTCGGGCGCGAACGGCGAACGGGCCGGGGCGTTGTCGCGCAACCGGTACACCCGACCATCGGGGAAGGCGAGGTTGACCTGGATCTGGTGGCTCCCCCAGTGCGCCGCGACCGCCTCGATGCCGATGCGCGGCAGGCCGACGGCACCGCTGTCGTCGAACACCCAGAAGCTGGCCGAGTCCCGCATGTCGGTGTCATCCGGCCGCTCGGCGAACACGTACTCGCGACCGGCGTCGATTCCGCCGGCGAGGTCAGTGGTCATCGCTACTCCTGAGATAGGTGTCGACATAGGTGGCGAATCGCGGCCGAATCACGTCGACATCAAGGCCGAAATCCCCGGGGTCGCGCTTCGGGTGAGGGTCCTGGCTCTCGGCGTTGGCGTGCCACCACACAGCCATCCGATGCTCGAACTCTTCGGAGACCGGCACTTCGAGCCAGTCGTAGAGGCGGCGCACCTCGCCGACGGGATCGACCTGCATGTCGCGAAAGTCGATGTCGTAGAAGCGGGCATCTCCGCCGTTCGCCCGGAACTCCATGGTGCGGGCCACCGCGGTCGACCACACCTCCACATTGAGCTCACCGAGGTAAGGACGATCGACGTGGTCGCTGAACCCGCTGACTATGTCGGCGTAGACATCGGCCACCGAGAGCATCACGTCGGTGGGGTCGCGGTGTGTCATGACGAAGCGCGCGTCGGGGAAGACGCGGTCCAATTGGGATACAGAAGTCATGTGGGCGGGCGTCTTCAGTCGCCACGGTCTGGTGGGTTCGCCCCACTGCAGCAACTGCAGGACCCTGCGCTCGTAGCGGTACGTAGGCGTGAGATCGGCACTGTGGAGCAGCCACCGAGAGTAGGAGGGAATCTGCGCGAAGGCCTGGAAGATCTGCGAGGTGAAATTCAGTGCCATCAGATCCAGGCACTCCGTCGGGCCGTGTGTGTCGCTGGGCACGTGGTGTCTGCTGCCGACCACAACGGGCCGCTGCCCGGCCGGGATGCGGGGATCGTCGCCGAGCACGGTGGACGGCGGCGGGCACGGCCGAGTCGACTCCCAGAGGCGTAGATAGCGGACGCCGGGGTCCTGGGCCAGGAGGAAGGACAGGGCTGTCGATCCGGTACGGGGCAATCCCAGGCCGAACACCGGCGCGGTCACGGGCTGGTCGGCAATCTCTGGGTGTCGGGCGAACCAGTCCTCCACCTGCAGCCGCTGGCACAGCAACAGCCGGATGCGGTCGTAGATGTAGGTCTCGCCCCGGCTGTTTAGCTTCGCCTCGGTGGCCAGGGCACGCAAGAGGATCTCCAGACCCTCACGAAAGCAGTCGTCGCCGAAATCGGCGAGACCGGTCTGTCGCATCGCAGCACCGAGCAACTCGTCCGACGACACCTGCGATGCGGCCATCGTTTGCCTCCCACTTTCGTGACAGTAAGCTGTCACGATTATGAGCGGTTCGTCAATCCCTCCGCGGCGGAACTACGACAACACCAGCCGTCGGCAAAAAGCTCATCAGACCCGCGACAAGATCGTGGCCGCCGGTAGCGAGCTGGTCCACGAATTCGAGAGCTGGGACTGGCAGGGGCTCACGTTCAAGGCGGTGGCCGAACGCGCCGCGGTCGGCGAACGGACCGTCTATCGCCATTTCCCCTCCGAGCAACTGCTGCACGACGCGGTGATGCAACGGCTCGAAGACGAGGCGGGAATCTCCTATGAGGACATCGACCTGACCACCTTGGACGAGGTGACGGCCCGGATCTTCGCATCCCTGCAGCGGTTCTCGGTTCGGCGATCGGCGCAGGCGACCGACGATCCCACGTTCAACACCGTCGACGAGCGCCGTCGCGCGGCGCTGCAGTCGGCGGTGGCCACCGCCGCGGCGCAGTGGAGTGACACCGAGCAACGGGCCGCCGCGGCGCTTCTGGACCTGCTCTGGAACGTCGAGGCCTACGAGCGCATGGTCGGGGTGTGGGGCCTGGAGGGTTCCACTGCGTCCCAGGCGATGCGCTGGCTGATCGCCAAGATGGTTCGGGCAATCGACGGCGGGCAATCACCTCTTGCGTAGCCTGTCGGGGTGAACGCGACAACGCCGGCTATGACCGAGCCGACACCGCCTCGCGGGGTGGCGGCCCGGATCGGGCGCACGCTGGGCAAGGTGCTCGGGTTGCCCGAACCGACGTCGGGCGTCGCCGTCCACCGCGGCCTGCGTGTTCCGATGCGCGACGGCGTCGACCTGATCGCCGACCACTACGAGCCGCAGCTCGCCACCCCGGCCGGCACGCTGCTGGTGCGTGGCCCCTACGGGCGCAGCTTCCCGTTCGCGGCGCTGTTCGGCTCGGTCTACGCCGCCCGCGGCTATCACGTGCTGGTGCAGAGCGTGCGGGGCACGTTCGGTTCGGGCGGCGAGTTCTCGCCGATGGTGCACGAGATCCCCGACGGCGCCGACACCGTCGCGTGGCTGCGTGAACAAACCTGGTTCACCGGCACCTTCGGCACCGTCGGACTGTCGTATCTGGGCTTCACCCAGTGGGCGCTGCTCAGTGATCCGCCACCGGAGATGAAGGCGGCGGTGATCACGGTCGGTCCGCACGACGTCAGCGGGCCACGTTGGGGCACAGGGTCGTTCGGCCTCAACGACTTCCTCGGCTGGAGCGACCTGGTCGCCCATCAGGAGGATCCCAACCGGCTGCTGACCCTGCTTCGGCAGGCGCGGGCGCAACGCCGTGTGACGCGCGCGTCCTATGGACTGCCGCTGGGCGAAGCGAGCCGCGCGTTGCTCGGTGACGGTGCGCTGTGGTTCGAGTCCTGGCTCGAGCACCCCGACGCCGACGACGAGTTCTGGACGCGGCTGCATCTACGAGAGGCTCTGGAGCGCACGGACATTCCGGTGCTGCTGCTGTCCGGTTGGCAGGATCTGTTCCTCGAACAGACCCTGACCCAGTTCGCCAGGTTGCGCGACCGCGACGTACCCGTCGGCTTGACCGTCGGGCCGTGGACCCACGGACACATGATGACCAAGGCCGCTCCGACGGTCATCCGCGAGACGCTGGACTGGCTCGATACCCATCTGGGTGATCAGCCCTCCCAACGCCCCAGCCCGGTGCGTGTGCATGTCGGTGGGCAGGGCTGGCTGGAGCTCGCGGACTGGCCGCCGCCGATGCCCGAGCAGGTGCTCTACCTGCAGCCCGGCGGTGGTCTGGCCAGCGCCGCGCCGGCCCGGGGCGGTGACGAGGTCTTCGTCTACAACCCCGCCGACCCGACCCCGACCGTCGGAGGACGGCTGCTGTCCCCCGTCGGCGGTTACCGCGACGACACCGAACTGGCACGCCGCGCCGACGTGCTGACCTTCACCAGTGCGCCGCTACCCACCGACCTGTGTGTTGTCGGCGCCCCGGTCGTGCAACTGTCGCACTCCTGTTCCAACCCGAACAACGATGTCTTCGTCCGGCTCAGCCAGGTGGACGCGCAGGGCCGGTCGCGGAACATCAGCGACGGCTACCTGGCTTCAGCACCCGACACCGGCACGGTGCGCCTCGAACTCGACGCCGTCGCGCACACCTTTCCGGCAGGCGCCCGGATCCGGGTGCTCATCGCGGGCGGGTCGCACCCGCGTTTCGTGCGCAATCTGGGCACCGGCGAGTCCGTCGCCACCGGCACCGCGCTGGCGACGGCACGTCACACCGTGCGTCTCGGCGGCGAATCACGCCTGGTCCTGCCGGCTGACAGCCGGCCACCGTCAACCGACTGAGCCACGCACCCGGTCGGCGATCCCCTCCAGGACGGTCTCGTCGTGCACCGGGTCCGCCCAGTCCGGTCGCACCGGCAGCTGGACCCAACTCGCGCAGCCGCGGTAATCCGGGGTGCGCTGCACCCGCACCGGCTCGCGTAACTCCGCCGCGGAGACGACCACCGCGGTGAGCCGGTGCCGGGGGCGAAAGTCCAGCCGGTCGGCGCGGACCGACTCGTCGGTCCAGATGTGCAGCGATGCGAGCTGTTCGAGGTTCTCCGGTCGGCGGACCTCGACGGCGGCGACCACGCTGGCGCCGGCACGCACCAGCACCTCGTCGTCGGTGCTGTCGCGCGCCGACTCCTGCAGCAGGTCGCGATGCTCGGGCCGCACCCGCTCGGCGTGGCTGTGTGCGATCGTCGGGAACAGCAGGAATCGCGACGCGGCGACCTCGAACCGCTTCTCGTGGATGCCGCCCTTGCGCAGCAGAACCGTCTGTCTGCCGTCGAGGAGCGCGTGAATGGCCGCGCTCCATTCCTTGAGCGCCGGGGTCAGCGCTGGAGTCGGCGCCGACATCGGCCCGGGGATCGGCCTGGCCTCGCCGGTCATGCCAGGCCGAGGCGCGCCCGGACCTCCGGGCGGCGCAGCGGTGGAACCGTTTTCGGCGGCTGCCTGCGCGGAGCCAGACCGGCCAGCAAGCGTTCCGTGGTCGCAGTGACCTCGGCGACCGCGGTCTCGAACGCGTCGACGTTGGCCGCCGACGGCTTGGTGATGCCGCTGACCTTGCGGACGTACTGGCGCGCCGCGGCCTCGATCTCCACGGCGGTGGCCGCCGGTTGCAGCCCGCGCAGCTCGGTGATGTTTCGGCACATGACCTCCACGATAGGCGCTTGACGGGTGTCGATACGGTGAGCGGATGACCGAAACGTCCGATGTCCTGCTGGTCGAGACGACCGACCGAATCCGCACGCTGACCCTGAATCGGCCCGGGGCCCGCAACGCGCTGTCGGCGGCGCTGCGCACCGGGCTGTTCGCGGCACTGCGCGAAGCTCAGAGCGACGATGACGTCGACGTCGTCATCCTCACCGGGGCCGACCCGGTGTTCTGCGCCGGACTGGACCTCAAGGAACTCGGCGACACCACCGAGCTGCCCGATATCTCCCCGAAGTGGCCGCCGATGACCAAGCCGGTGATCGGCGCGATCAACGGCGCGGCCGTCACCGGGGGCCTGGAGATCGCGCTGTACTGCGACATCCTCATCGCCTCTGACCAGGCGCGCTTCGCCGACACCCATGCCCGGGTCGGCCTGCTCCCGACCTGGGGTCTGTCGGTGCGGCTGCCGCAGAAGGTCGGGGTCGGTATGGCCCGCCGGATGAGCATGACCGGTGACTACCTGTCGGCGGACGAGGCGCTGCGCACCGGGCTGGTGACCCAGGTCGTGCCGCATGCCGAGCTGCTCGACACCGCGCGCCGGATCGCGGCGTCGATCGTCGGCAACAACCAGAAGGCGGTGCGGGCGCTGATGGCGTCGTATCACCAGATCGACGAGGCCCAGAACAGCACCGGGCTGTGGATGGAGGCCGCGTCGGCCCGGGAGTGGATGAAGTCCACCAGCGGCGATGACATCGCTGCCAGTCGCGGCTCGGTCATCGAGCGGGGCCGCTCACAGGTGCGTTAGCCCCGTCTCGCACCGCGAAGGCGCACGTCTGCACAGTAGGCGCGGGCGTGTCGTGGCGCGCCGGTCGACCGTCGACGCGCCCGCCATGTCGCTCAGTTCCGCAGCGACGGCCAGACCAGATCCCGGTAGCGCTCCTTCATGGTGTCCAAGACCGCGAGGCCCTCGGTGGCCCAGACGGTTTCGTTGAAGATCTCGACCTCGATGTCTCCCCGATAGCCGGCCTGATCGACCAGGGCGCTGATCGCGGCGAAGTCGATGACGCCGTCGCCCATCATCCCGCGCGACACCAGCGGATCGGCCGCCATCGGCACCAGCCAGTCGCAGATCTGGTAGCTGCTGATCCGGTCGGCGGCCCCGGCCCGGGCCACCGACTCGGCCAGCCCGGGATCCCACCACACGTGGAACGTGTCGACGACGACGCCGACGGCATGCGCCGGGAACGGGGCGGCCAGCTCCAATGCCTGGCCGAGAGTACTGATGACTGCCCGTTCGGCGCAGAAGACGGGGTGCAGGGGTTCGAGCGCCAACCGCACGTCACGGTCGACCGCGTAGGGAACGAGGTCGGCGAGGCGCTCGGCGACCCGGGCGCGGGCACCGACGAGATCACGCCCGGCCAGCCCGCCGACGACCATCACCAGCTCGCGGGTGCCGAGCGCGGCGGCCTCGTCGATGGCGCGCCGGTTGTCGTCGAGGATGGCGCCCGAATTCTCGACTCCGGTCAGGAAACCGCCGCGGCACAGCGTGGACACCCGAAGACCGTTGTCACGCACGATCTTCGCAGCCTCGTCGACGCCGGCCTCGGCGACCCGGTCACGCCACACCCCGATCGCAGGCAGACCGGCCGAGGCGGTGGCCTCGACCGCTTCCCGCAGTGTCCAGCCCTTGGTGGTCATGGTGTTCAACGACAGCCGGTCGCACCAGGCGGACATCAGCCGACTCCGTTGAGCGCGAGGAACGTTCGCATCCGATCGGCGGCGAGCTCCGGGTCGGCCAGCAGACCGGCGCGGTCTGCGAGCACGAAGGCTTCGCTGAGGTGGGTGACCGACCGCCCGCTGGCCAGCCCGCCGATCAGACTGAAGCCTCGCTGGCGGCCGTTGAGCCACGACAGGAATGCAATACCCGTCTTGTAGTAATAGGTGGGCGCGGCGAACAGATGCCGACCGAGCGCGCTGGTCGACTCGAGAATCCGCCGGGCCGCGGTGCTGTCGCCGGCGTCCAGGTGTTGCAGCGCAGTCGAGGCGGCCGGGAAGATCGCCGCGAAGACACCCAGCAGCGCATCGGAATGATGCTGTCCGTCGCCCATGATCAACTCGGGATAGTTGAAGTCGTCACCGGTGTAGAGCCGAACCCCTTCGGGGAGAGCGCGGCGCAACGCCACCTCATGCGCGGCGTCCAGCAGCGACACCTTCACCCCGTCGATCTTGTCGGCGTGCTGCCGCACCAGCGCCTCGAATGTCGCGGTGGCGCTGTAGAGGTCGGCACTTCCCCAGTAGCCGCGCAGGTCCGGATCGAACATCTCCCCGAGCCAGTGCAGAATCATGGGACGGTCGGCTTCAGCGAGCAGGGTGCCGTAGACCGACAGATAGTCCTCGGGCGAGGAGGCGACCCGCGCCAGCGCACGCGACGCCATCAGGATCACGTTCGCGCCCGCTTCGGTGACCACGTCGATCTGTTCCCGGTAGGCATCGGTGATGACCGACAGACCGCGCGCCCCGGCGGGCACGTTCTGCGCCGCGAGTTGGTCGGTGCCGGCACCACAGGCCAACCGGCCACCCACCGCGGCGGCCTCGCGCCCCGAGCGGGTGATCAGTTCCCTGGTCGCCGGCCAGTCCAGGCCCATACCGCGCTGCGCGGTGTCCATCGCGTCGGCGACCCCGAGTCCGTAGGACCACAGCTCGTGGCGGTAGGACAGGGTGGCGTCCCAGTCGACGTCGGCGGGCGTACCGGGCGTGTTGTCGCCGAGCACATTCGGCACCACATGCGCTGCCGCGTAGGCGATCCGGGACGTGATGGGCGCCTGGGGCCGGCGCCAGTCGCCTGGCTCGCCCAGCTGGTAACGGTCGAGTTCCCCGTCGATCGGCAACACGACCGAGGCGGAGGTGACGCTCGCGGTCACAGCACGATCTCCGGAACTTCGAGCCGGCGGCCCTCGGCTGAGCTCCTCAGACCGAGCTCGGCCAACTGCACACCGCGGGCGGCCGAGAGCAACCCGAAGCGGTGTGGCCGCTCGGCGAGCACGTCGCGCAGGAACTCCTCCCACTGCAACTTGAAACCGTTGTCCAGATCGGCGTTCGCGGGAACCTCGAGCCACTGGTCGCGAAATCGCTCGGTGACCGGGAGATCTGGATTCCACACGGGTTTCGGGGTGTGTGCACGCTGCTGGGCCACACAGCGCCGCAATCCGGCCACGGCCGAACCGTGGGTTCCGTCGATCTGGAATTCGACGAGTTCGTCGCGGTACACCCGCACCGCCCAGGACGAGTTGATCTGAGCGACGATGTCACCGTCGATCTCGAAGATGCCGTACGCAGCGTCGTCGGCGGTAGCCGAATACGCGTGGCCCGCTTCGTCCCACCGCGTGGGAATGTGGGTGACCGCGCGGGCGGTGACGGCTCGCACCGCGCCCAGCAGTCCCTCCATCACATAATTCCAATGGCAGAACATGTCGACGGTGATGCCGCCGCCGTCCTCGGAGCGGTAGTTCCAACTCGGCCGCTGAGCGGGCTGCCCGTCGCCCTCGAACACCCAGTAACCGAACTCCCCGCGCATCGACAGTATTCGCCCGAAGAATCCCTCGTCGACCAGGCGACGCAGCTTGACCAGCCCGGGTAGGTAGAGCTTGTCGTGCACGACACCCGCGACGACACCGGCATTGTGCGCCATCCGAGCCAGTTCGATGGCCTCGGTCAGCGTTTCGGCGGTCGGCTTCTCGGTGTAGACGTGCTTGCCGGCCTTGATGGCCGCCGACAGCGCCTGCACACGCCGGGACGTCACCTGAGCGTCGAAGTAGACGTCGACCGTGGGATCGGCGATCACCGCGGTCACGTCGGTGGTCCATTCCTGCACCCCGTGCTCGGCGGCCAGGTCGGCGACCTTGTCGGCGTTGCGGCCGACCAGGATGGGCTCGACGGCCACCCGCGTGCCGTCCTCGAGGACCAGGCCGGCATCGCGGAGCGGGAGTATGGAGCGCAGCAGATGCTGGCGGTAGCCCATCCGTCCGGTCACGCCGTTCATCGCGATGCGCAGCGTTCTGCGCGGCGAAGTCGCTGAAGTCATCTGGGAGTTCCTTGTCTGGAAAGGCGGCGACGGACGAGGCCGTCGCGGCATGTGCTGTCGGGTGACCTGCACCGGTGCGCGCCTCGGCGACGAGGGTGCGTGGTGTCAGCACTTCGGAATGCGCTTTCCACGGTAAGCTGTGCGCACGTCGCGGTCAACCCAGGATGGGCTCCACGACAAACGACGAGCATTCGGCGAGTTCAGGAGCGGCAGCGATGGCGGCGGTCAGACTGCAGGATGTAGCGGCGCGCGCCGGCGTGTCCCAGGCCACCGCGTCGCGGGTGCTCAACGGGTCGACGAGGATCCCCGGCGAGGGAGTCGCCGATCGCGTCCGTGCCGCTGCGCGAGAACTGGGCTACAAGCCGAATGCGCAGGCCCAGGCCCTGGCGCGGGCCTCCACCGGCCTCCTGGGCCTGATCGTGCACGACATCGCCGACCCGTACTTCTCCTCCATCGTGCGCGGTGTGCAGACCGCGGCCCGGACCGCCCGCAAGCAGGTGCTGCTGGCCAGCACCGACCGCGACTTCGACATCGAACGCGAATCGGTGAGCACGTTCATCTCCCACCGCGCGGATGCGATCGTGCTGGCCGGATCGCGCCAGAGCGGAGACCTCGACCGCGCCCTGGAGGCCGAGTTCGACTACTACCGGGCCAACGGTGGACGCGTGGTGGTGATCGGCCAACCTCTGGCCTTCGGTTCGGCGGTCGAGCCCGAGAACCACTGCGCCTCCGGTCAGTTGGCCGACGCGCTGGCCGAGGCCGGGCACACGCAGTTCGCGGTGATCGGGGGCCCGGGCAACATCCGCACCGCGGTCGACCGACGCAACGGCTTCGTCGAGGCACTGAGCCGGCGTGGCCTGACGACAATGGTCGAGGTGTCCGGGCCGTTCACCCGCGACGGTGGTTACGCCGCAGCCCGACGCCTGGCCGCGGCGCTGCAGCTGCGGCCCGACAGTGGCGCCACGCCGGTCTGCGTCTTCGCGGTCACCGACGTGATGGCGATCGGCGCCATCGCGGCGTGGCGGGAGATGGGCCTGGTCGTGCCGCGGGACGTCTGCGTCGCCGGCTTCGACGACATCCCGACGCTGCGCGACCACACTCCCAGCCTGACCACGGTGGTGCTGCCACTGGAAGCCATCGGCGCCCAAGCCGTGCAGCTCGCCCTGCACTCGGGCAGCGATGACCTGCGCGAACGTGTCCCAGGCCAGGTGGTCCTGCGGGACAGCACCCGCATACCGTGACGGGAAGCCCGCGCATCGGCGGCGCCGCCGACGTTGACAGTGTGCGCTGAGTCACGTTAGGGTCGGAATCGCTTCGGAAAGCGCATTCCCAGTCGAGTCGCTCGGCTCGAGCTCCTGCGAACTTAGGACATTTCCATGGCGGTAACCGCATCGGCCGGCGTGCGCCCCTCCTCATCGGGACCCCCTCCGGCCCCTTCCCGCTCGACACGCTCGTGGCGGCCGTCGTTCTCCGCCCGGCGCGCCGCAGCCAGCCTGTGGCGTCCGGCCGCGCTGGTGATCGTCCTGCTCGCCGGCTGGTGGGCCGTCACCGCGGCCGAGCTCGTCGCCCCCTACATCCTCCCGTCTCCGATCGACACCTGGCACACCGCGCAACAGAACGCGGCCTACCTCGCCCAGAACACCTGGGTCACCACGTGGGAGACCGTGGTCGGGTTCGTCATCGCGGCGGTCGTCGGCGAACTGGTCGCGGTGATCATGGTGTACTCGGCGAGCCTGGAGAAGACCGTCTATCCGCTGATCCTCTTCGCCCAGGTGATCCCCAAGATCGCGATCGCACCGCTGTTCGTCGTCTGGCTGGGTTTCGGTCCGTCGCCCAAAATCCTCGTCGCCGTGCTGATGGCCTTCTTCCCGATCGTCATCTCCGGTCTCGCCGGCCTCCGTTCGGTCGACCCCGAGATCCTCGAACTGAGCTCGACCATGGGCGCCAGCCGACTCAAGACCTTCATGAAGATCAGGTTCCCGGCTTCGTTGCCGCAGCTGATGTCGGGGTTGAAGGTGGCTGCCACCCTCGCGGTCACCGGCGCGGTCGTCGGCGAATTCGTCGGCGCCAACGAAGGTCTGGGCTACGTCATCCTGCAGGCCAACGGAAACGTCGACACCGCAATGCTGTTCGCCGCCCTGATCATCATGTCGGTTCTGGGCATCGTCCTCTTCGCGATCATCGAAATCGCCGAGAAACTGCTCATCCCCTGGCATTCCTCGCGCCGCACCGCCAGTTCCGCGACCACCGGCGCCTGACCGGTAACCGAAACCGACCCATCCACGACCTCTCCAGGAGTTCCTCATGTCCTTCCCCCGCCGCCGCACCACGGCCGCCATCGCCGCCACCACGGCCCTGCTCACCCTGTCGGCCTGTGGCGGCAGCAGCCCCGACAACGCTCCCGCCGCCGACGGTTCCGCCACCCCGGCGACGCTGATGCTCAACTGGTACCCCTACGGCGAACACGCACCCTTCTACTACGGCGTACAGGAAGGCATCTTCGCCGACCACGGCATCGACCTGACCATCGACGCCGGACAGGGATCCACCAAGACCGTGCAGGCGATCGGCACCGGCCAGGCGGACTTCGGGTGGGCCGACACCCCTGCCGTACTGAGCAACATCGACAAGGGCGTCGACGTCAAGAGCGCGGGAGTCTTCCTGCAGACCACGCCCTCGGCGGTGCAGGTGTTCGCCGACTCGGGTATCGACGACCCCCAGGACCTCGCGGGCCGCACCATCGCGGTGTCCGCCGGTGATGCGCCCACCACGACCTTCCCGATCTATCTGGACAAGGTCGGGGTGCCCGAGGATCAGGTGACCCAGCAGAGTCTCGACGCCGCCGGCAAGATGGCGGCGATGCTGTCGGGCCGCGTCGACGGGTTGATCGGCTTCGCCCACGACCAGGGTCCGACGATCGCCGACAAGAGTGGCCGCGAGGTGCGCTACCTGCGCTATTCCGATGCCGGCCTGAACTTCTACAGCAACGGTCTGATCGTCAACAACGCCATGATCGCCGACAACCCAGAACTGGTGCAGGCGATGGTCGACGCCACCAGCGAGGCATTCGCGGCGGCCACCGAGAACCCGGAGGCTGCCGTCGACGCGATGGCTGGCAAAGACCCTCAGATGCCGCCGCGCGAGGTGCTGCTGCAGCAGTGGCAGCAGACCATCCCGTTGCTGTCCACACCGGCCACCGCCGATCAGGCACCGGGCAACAACGCCAAGGAGGACTGGGAGACCACCATCGCCACCCTCAACGAGGCCGGGCTGCTGGAGAGTGCCAAAGACCCTGCCGAGTACTGGGATTCGTCCTTCGCGCCCGACGGACAGCAGTAGGAGATCCTGGACATGACCACCGCAACCATCACCCCGGCGGGTAACCCAGTGAAAAGCGACACCACCGAGTCCTCCGACGTGATCGCGATCGACGGTCTGACCGTGACGTTCTCCTCGAAGCGGGCCACGGTGACCGCGCTGGAGGACATCGATTTGCGGGTCGCTGACGGCGAGTTCGTCGCGATCGCCGGACCTTCGGGATGTGGCAAGTCCACGCTTCTGAAGGTGGTCGCCGGGCTGACCGACGCATCCTCCGGAGACGTGCGCCTGCGCGGGACCCCGGTGCAGGGGCCGCAACGCGAGATCGGCTATGTGTTTCAGCGGGCAGCGCTGCTGGAGTGGCGGTCGGTACGCAAGAACATCCTGCTGCAGGCCGAGATGCGCGGCATGCCCCGCAAGGCTGCCCAGCAGCGTTGCGACCAGCTGATCGAGATGACCGGTCTGACCGGATTCGAGCAGGCCCTCCCCCACGAGCTCTCCGGCGGTATGCAGCAACGTGTCTCGCTGTGCCGCGCGCTGCTGCACCAGCCCCGGGTGCTGCTGATGGACGAACCGTTCGGGGCGCTCGACGCGTTGACCCGGGAGAAGATGAACGTCGAGCTGCATCGCATCTGGCGCGAGACCGGCACCACCGTCGTACTGGTGACCCACTCGGTCGCCGAGGCGGTCTACCTCGCCAACAGGGTCGTCGTGATGAGCCCACGACCGGGCCGCATCATCGAGACCCTCGACGTCGACCTGCCCGCCGAGCGGGACTACGGCGAGACGATGGAACGTCCCGAGTTCATCCGGGTGGCCAACCGGGTGCGTGAACTGCTCGGCAGCTCCTCGGCCGCCGACTGACCCACCCCCGCCCCGGCAGCGGGTGGGCGCGTGCCTGCTCACCTCGACACCTGTGTGTCGCGTGCAGACGCGCGCCCTCGCCGCGCGTCATCGCATCTGTTCGGCCGCCAAATCTTCCACGCTCATGCCATCGACCAGCCGGTCGAGCGCACCGGTCATCGTCGCGCACTCCCGTGTGGGGTGATCGGCCGGACAGTTCAGGGCGTGGGTGAGGAACTGCTGCGCGGCGCGAGCCTGGGCGATGACGCGGTCGAGATCGGCCAGCTGATCGCGGACCGAGTCGCGCCACTGCTCGCTGGGCGCATCCAACACCGCTGCGGCGATGTCGAGCGGAACCCCCAGGCGGTGAACGATCTTCAGAAATGCCAGTCGTCGCAGCTCCTCGGTTCCGTACATCCGGGTCCCGGCTCGCCGGGCCTTGGGCCGCACCAGGCCACGCTCGTCGTAGTACCGCAAGGCCGACGGCCTCATCTGCAAGCGTGTCGCGGCCTCGCCGATCGTGATCGCGTCCATGACGTCATTTGACTTCACCCCGACTTGAACCGGCAAGGTCGTCGTCATGAACGACACCACACCGATGCCGGTCAACCATCACGGCGATCATCCTGGGTTCGCCGGACTCACCGGCACGCTGTTCGCGGCGGTGTTCCTGCTTGCGGGCCGCGCCGGTGCTGCTCTGGCCGGCGAGCTGACCAGCCCGGCGGCCGGCGACCACGTCGTCGACATCGGCTGCGGGCCGGGCAACGCGGTACGCGCGGCGGTCCGGCGGGGCGCCCGGGCCACCGGCGTCGACCCCTCTGCCGCGATGTTGCGCGTGGCACGCACCGTCACCCGGGACAAAGCCGCCACCTGGGCCGAGGGCAGCGCCGAAACGCTGCCGGTCGCCGACGCCTGCGCCACCCACGTCTGGGCGTTGGCGACGGTGCACCATTGGCGGGACGTCCCCACCGCACTGACCGAGATCCGTCGCGTGCTCGCCCCCGGTGGCCGGTTGCTGGCCATCGAGCGCCGGACAGAACCCGGGGCGACGGGTTATGCCAGCCACGGCTGGACGGCACAGCAGGCCGAGTCTTTCGCGGCGCTGTGTTCATCGGCCGGCTTGGTCGACGTCGACGTGACGACGAGACAGGCCGGCAAGCGGGCCGTATGGGCGGTCTGCGCCCGCCGGCCCTGATCCGGGCGCGCGCTGCGGTACGGCAAAGTCGGCGTGTCGCCGTGCAGACGCGCGCGCTCGGCGAAATGGGGTCAGCCGGCGCCCGCGACCAGCCAGCGGCCGGACAACACCCGCCAACCGACGAACGCCAGCCGCAGCACCATGAACGTGGTCAGCCCCGACCAGATGCCCAGCAGCCCCCAGCCGAACGCCAGCGACAACCAGATCAGCGGCAGGAACCCGACGAGGGCGCTGACCAACGTCGCCGTGCGCATGAACCTCGCGTCGCCGGCTCCGAGCAGCACGCCGTCGATCGCGAACACCACCCCGGCTATCGGTAGCTGGGCCACGAGGAACCACCACGGCACACTGATCTCGCCGAGCACCGAGCGATCGTCGGTGAACACCGACGGCAGCACCGACGACCCCAGCGCGAACACCGCGGCCAGTACCGCCGCGGCGACCGCCGAGAACACCGTCACCCGCCAGGCCACCGACTTCGCGTGCGTCAGTTGACCCGCCCCCAGGGCGGCACCGACCAGCGACTGCGCCGCGATGGCCAGCGAATCCAGCACCAATGCCAGGAAATTCCACAGCTGCAGGACCACCTGATGGGCGGCCACGGCCGCCGCGCCGAAGCGGGCCGCGACCGCACCGGCGGAGACGAAGCACGCCTGAAACGCCATCGTCCGCAGCACCAGGTCACGTCCCATCACCACTTGCGCCCTGAGCACCGACGTCCGCAGTCCGAGCGGGACACGCTCGACGATCAACGCCCGGATGAACAGTCCCGCGGCCAGCCACTGCCCGACGACATTGGCCACCGCAGAACCTGCCAGACCCAGCTCCGGGGCACCCATCAGGCCGTAGACCAGCGTCGGGCACAACACCGCCGACAGCGCGAATCCGACCACGACATAGCGCAGCGGACGCACCGTGTCCTGGACACCGCGCATCCAGCCGTTGCCCGCCGCCGCCACGAGGATCGCCGGTACCGCCAGGCTGGCGATGCGCACCCAGGGCGCCGCCGCGTCGGCGACCTCACCGCCGGCCGAGGCACCGGCCAGCGCCGAAACGAGCGGTCGGGCGAAGAGTTGAACCGTCAGCACGATCGCGGTGCCGATCCCCAGCGCCAGCCAGGTCGCCTGCACGCCTTCGCCGATCGCGGCCCGGCGGTCACCGATCCCGTAGAAACGAGCCGCGCGGGCGGTGGTGCCGTACGCCAGGAACGTCAGCTGCGAACTCAGCACGCCCATGATCAGCGCCCCGATGGCCAGAGCCGCCAAGCTGACCGCGCCGAGCCGGCCCACGATCGCCAGGTCGAACAACAGGTACAGGGGTTCGGCGGCCAGCACGCCCAGTGCCGGGAACGCCAGCGCAGCGATACGCCGGCTGGTGGCCGGCTCGAGGGCGTCAGTCAAGCGCGCTCTGTAGTGCCGCGACCACGTCGGCGGCAGATCCGGCCGTGGTGTAACCCGCCGCCAGCCGATGGCCGCCGCCACCGAAGGTGGTGGCGACCGCGGCCAGGTCGATCGTCTTGGCCCGCATCGACACCGACCACAACTGCGGCTTGATCTCCTTGAACACCGCCGCCACCTCGGCCTGGCGGGTGGTGCGCACGATGTCGACGATGCTCTCGACCTCTTCGGAGCGCGCCGCAGACCATTCGTCGTGGTCGACGACCGCGTAGACGAATCCGCGCCCGCCGGCGGCGTCGGCGATCAGGCGGGCCGAACCGAGCACCCGCGACAGCATCGGCAACCAGGCGAACGGATGGGTGTCCATCAGTGTGCGGCTGACAGTCGCGTTGTCCACGCCGAGCTCGACCAGCCGCGCAGCCAGCCGGTGCGCGCGCGCACTGGCCCACCGAAACGATCCCGTGTCGGTGGTCAGCCCGGCGTACACGCAGTGCGCGACCGCGGCGTCGATCGGAATGTCCCAGGCGTCGAGCAGCTCGGCGACCAGCATCGTCGTCGAGTCCGCCGACTGGTCGACGTAGTTCGCGGAGCCGAACATCAGGTTCGACGCATGGTGGTCGATGACGAGCACGCTGCGACCCGGGGCCGCGAGCTCACGCAACTCGCCCAAGCGGTCCACGCTGGGAATGTCGACGGTGACGACAAGGTCGGCGTCGCGCCGCATCGCCTCCGGCGCCACCAGCAGGTGGCATCCGGGCAGCGAGCACAGCGACTCGGGGAGTACGTCCGGCGCGGCGAAGCCGACCTGGACATCCTTGCCCAGCCGGTCGAGCACCAAACCGAGCGCCAAACCGGCCCCGATGGTGTCGGCGTCGGGGAAGACGTGACAGACCACGCTGACCGTCGCCGCCGACGACAGCAGTTCAGCGGCGCCACGAGCGTCGACCCGCGCGCCGACCGCGTCAGTCGCCGCGTCTGCCGTCGAGTGTGTCGAAGTCACCCATGTCCTCAGCGTCAGGCCCGTCCCACGGTTCCCCGGCGGGCTCCTCGAGCCCCCCGGCTGCCTCCGCCCCGCTTACACGGTACGGGTCCGCCTCGCCGGCGTGCTTGGCACCCTGACGAACTCTCGCCAAATCCTCATCTGCCGCCCGGGCACGGGCCAGCAGCTCCTCCATGCGGTGCGCGGCGTCGGGCACGGTGTCCCGGACGAACGCCAGCGTCGGGGTGAACCGCACCCCGGTCGCGGCGCCCACCTTGGTCCGCAGCACGCCCTTGGCCTTCTCCAGCGCGGCGGCCGCGCCCGGATAGTCCGGCTCCTCGTCCAGCGAGCGACCCAACACCGTGTAGAACAGCGTGGCGTCGTGCAGATCGTTGGTGACCTTGGCATCCGTGATCGTCACCCCGGCGAGTCGAGGATCTTTGATCTCGTACTCGATCGCCGAGGCGACAACCGTGGAGATGCGTTTGGCCAGCCGCTTCGCCCGTGCGGGGTCAGCCATGGCGCGTGCTCACCTTTCGGTCTCGGGTCCCACTCAGACCCGCTCTTTCTCGACCAGCTCGTAGGTCTCGATGACGTCGCCCTCCTTGATGTCGGAGTACGTCAACGTCAGACCGCATTCGTAACCCTCGCGGACCTCGGTGGCGTCGTCTTTCTCGCGCTTCAACGACGACACTGTGAGGTTCTCCGCGACCACCACGTTGTCCCGCAGCAGCCGAGCCTTGGCGTTGCGCCGCATGATGCCCGACTGCACCAGGCAGCCGGCGATGTTGCCGACCTTGGACGACCGGAAGATCGCCCGGATCTCGGCACGGCCGAGCTCGCGCTCCTCGTAGATCGGCTTGAGCATGCCCTTGAGCGCACTCTCGATCTCGTCGATGGCCTGGTAGATCACCGAGTAGTACCGGATCTCCACGCCCTCGCGGTTGGCCAGCTCCGTCGCCTTGCCCTCGGCACGAACGTTGAAGCCGATGATGATCGCATCCGAGGCCGACGCCAGGTTGACGTTGGTCTCGGTCACGCCACCGACACCGCGGTCGATGACGCGCAGTTCGACCTCGTCGTCGACCTGGATACCCAGCAACGCCTCTTCGAGCGCCTCGACCGTACCGGCGTTGTCGCCCTTGAGGATGAGGTTGAGCTGACTGGTCTCCTTCAGCGCCGAATCCAGGTCCTCCAGGCTGATCCGCTTGCGCGCACGGGCCGCCAGCGCGTTGCGCTTACGCGCGTTGCGCCGGTCGGCGATCTGCCGGGCGATCCGGTCCTCGTCGACGACCAGGAGGTTGTCGCCTGCGCCCGGTACCGACGTGAAACCGATGACCTGTACCGGCCGCGACGGCAGCGCTTCCTCGACGTCCTCGCCGTGCTCGTCGACCATGCGGCGCACGCGGCCGTAGGCGTCGCCGGCGACGATGGAGTCGCCGACGCGCAGCGTGCCGCGCTGCACCAACACGGTGGCCACCGGGCCGCGACCGCGGTCCAGGTGCGCCTCGATCGCCACGCCCTGGGCCTCCATGTCCGGGTTGGCCCGCAGGTCCAGCGAAGCGTCGGCCGTCAGCAGCACCGACTCGAGCAACTGCTCGATGTTGACATTGTTCTTCGCCGAGATGTCGACGAACATCGTGTCGCCGCCGTACTCCTCGGGAATCAACCCGTACTCGGTGAGCTGCCCGCGGATCTTCGACGGGTCGGCACCTTCTTTGTCGATCTTGTTGACCGCGACCACGATCGGCACCTCTGCCGCCTGGGCGTGGTTGACCGCCTCGATCGTCTGCGGCATCACACCGTCATCGGCGGCGACCACCAGGATCGCGATGTCGGTGGCCTTGGCGCCGCGCGCACGCATGGCGGTGAACGCCTCGTGACCCGGGGTGTCGATGAAGGTGATGGGCCGCTCGGCACCGTCATGCTCGACCGACACCTGGTAGGCGCCGATGTGCTGGGTGATGCCGCCGGCCTCGCCCTCGCGGACGGTGGCGTTGCGGATGGTGTCCAGCAACCGGGTCTTGCCGTGGTCGACGTGACCCATGACGGTGACCACCGGCGGGCGGAACTCGAGGTCCTCCTCGCCGCCCTCGTCCTCGCCGTAGGTGAGGTCGAACGACTCCAGCAGCTCGCGGTCCTCGTCCTCCGGGGAGACGACCTGAACCTTGTAGTTCATCTCGCCGCCCAGCAGTTCCAGGATGTCGTCGCCGACAGACTGCGTCGCGGTGACCATCTCGCCGAGGTTGAACAGCGCCTGCACCAGCGAGGCCGGGTTGGCGTCGATCTTCTCGGCGAAGTCGCTCAGCGATGCACCGCGCGCCAGGCGAATGGTCTCGCCATTGCCCTTGGGCAGCCGGACGCCACCGACGACCGGAGCCTGCATGTTCTCGTATTCGGCGCGCTTCGCCCGCTTCGACTTGCGACCCCGCTTGGGTGCGCCACCGGGGCGTCCGAACGCACCCGCGGCACCGCCGCGCTGACCGGGACGACCGCCGCCGCCGGGGCGACCGCGGAAACCACCGCCACCGCCGCCGGGACCTCCACCGGGTCCGCCGCCGCGGTAGTTGCCACCACCGCCGCCGGGACGACCGCCGCCGCCGGGCTGGGGCCGACCACCGGGGGCTGGACGCGGACCGCTACCGGGACGGGGACCGCCACCGGGACGCGGGCCACCGCCGGGCCGCGGAGGCATGTTGCCGGGCGTGGCGCCCGGGCGCGGGCCACCGCCGGGGCGGGGTCCGCCCGCGCCGGGACCCGGTCGCGGGCCCTGGGGGCGGGGCGCCGGGCGCTCGACAGGCTGTTGCGAGGAGAAGGGATTGTTGCCGACGCGCGGAGTGCGCGCGGCGGGCCGGGGGCCCGGCTTGGGTCCGGGAGTGGGCCGGGGACCCGGGGCGGGCCCGGGCCGCGGGGGCGCGCCGGGAGTGGCAGCGGCCGGAGGCGCAGCAGGCGGCTGAGGTGCGGCGGGCGGTGCCGCGGCGGCCGGGGGCGGCGCGGCCGCGGGGGGCGGCGCCGGGGTGGGGCCGGGCTTGGTCGCCTGCGGCGGGCCAGGTTTGGGCGCGGCAGGCCGCTCGGGGGCAGCCGGCTGGGCCGGCGCGCCGTTCGCGGCAGCGGCGCCGCCGCTGCGGCCCTTGTCGCCGGCGGGCTTGTTGCCGCCGAACGACTCGCGCAGACGGCGCGCTACGGGGGCCTCCACGGTGGAGGACGCGGATTTGACGAATTCGCCCTGTTCGCTCAGACGGGCGAGCACTTGCTTGCTGGTGAGACCGAGTTCCTTGGCCAACTCGTGCACACGGGCCTTACCTGCCACTACATCTCCTGTCTAGAGGCGACAGCGGTGGTAGGCGCCGCGCCTCGGTTTAGCTATGACGCATGGTCATCGGGACTTCACGGTGTGCTCATGTTCTTCGCTACCTGTTCTCTAGGTGCCGCCGTGTCCGGACGCTCCGACGAATCGAAACGCTCGATCACCGCGGTGATGTCCGGTGAACCGGTGATCCGCAGCGCCCGGCCGAACGCTCGCCGCCGGACCGCCGCGTGCAGACATTCCGATCGGGGATGCAACCAGGCACCCCGCCCCGGAAGTGCTTTCGCTGTGTCAACAATCACGACGACCTGGCCATTCCCTGGGCCGTCCCCACTGTCGACAGCTACTACTCGAAGCAATTCGACGGCCAGCTCTCGTTTTCGGCATCCGATGCAGGTTCGCACCGGCCCTGGTGGGGGCTTGCTTCGCTGCATCCGTGCCGATTCCTCGCGCTGGACCACGGCTGAGTCTACCGTCACCGCGTCGCCAAATTGAAAACCGGTCGGACGCGGCGTGGATCAGCGCTCGCCGACAGCGCCGTGCGCGGCGTCGGAACGGGGTTCGCGACGGTGCTCCGGACGCTGGCTGTCCGCATCGTCGCTGCGGATGTCGATGCGCCATCCGGTGAGCCGGGCGGCCAGGCGCGCGTTCTGCCCCTCTTTGCCGATGGCCAGCGACAACTGGAAATCCGGCACGATGACGCGCGCGGCACGGTTGGCTTCGTCGATCACCGTGACCGAGACCACCTTGGCCGGCGACAGTGCGTTGGCGACGAACCGTGCGGGGTCCTCGTCGTAGTCGATGATGTCGATCTTCTCGCCGGAGAGTTCACTCATCACGTTGCGCACCCGCTGCCCCATCGGGCCGATGCAGGCGCCCTTGGCGTTGAGGCCCGGCATCCGCGACGTCACGGCGATCTTGGAGCGGTGCCCGGCCTCCCTGGCCACCGCGATGATCTCGACGGACCCGTCGGCGATCTCGGGTACCTCCAGCGCAAAGAGTTTGCGCACCAGGTTCGGGTGCGTCCGCGACAGCGTGATCAGCGGTTCCCGGGCGCCCCGGGTCACGCCCACCACATAACAGCGCAACCGGTCACCGTGCTCGTAGCTCTCCCCCGGCACCTGCTCGGCCGCCGGGATGACACCTTCGGAGCCCTTGGTCTCGCTACCCATCCGCACCACCACCAGGCCGCGGGCGTTGGCTCGAGCGTCCCGCTGGATGACACCGGCGACGATGTCGCCCTCACGGGCGGAGAACTCGCCGTAGTTCTTCTCGTTCTCGGCGTCGCGCAGCCGCTGCAGGATGACCTGGCGCGCGGTGGTCGCCGCGATGCGGCCGAAACCCTCCGGGGTGTCGTCCCACTCGTGCAGGACGTTGCCGTCCTCGTCGGTCTGGCGCGCCATCACCTTCACCACACCGGTCTTGCGGTCGATGTCGATGCGGGCGTCGGGCTCGTGCCCCTCGGTGTGCCGGTACGCGGTCAGCAGCGCTGACTTGATGGTCTCGACCACGACGTCGACCGAGATCCCCTTGTCCGCCTCGATCGCATGCAAGGCAGCCATGTCGATGTTCACGCTCAGGTTTCCTCTCCGGCCAGGCCGGCCAATTCCAGCTCCCGCGGATTCGGCGGCGAGAACTCCACCTGGACGACCGCGTTGACGATCGTGTTCAGCGCGATCTCGTGCACGGCCAGATCTGCCCGGGCGCCTTGGCGCACCACCAGCGCCACCGTGTCGTCGCCGCAGTCACCGAGCCGACCGGATACCGTCGCGCCGTCGGTCAACGTGATCTCCACCCGACGTCCCCGCGCCCGACGGAAGTGCGTCGGAGTCGTCAAGGGTCGGTCCACTCCCGGGGAGGTCACCTCGAGCACGTAGGGCGAGGTGTCCATGTCGTCGAGCAACTCCGACGCTGTCCGTGACAGCGCGGCGATCGTATCCAGGTCCAGCCCGTCGTCACCGTCGGCCACCACCGCGATCCGCGGTGGACGGGCGGACGTGTCGATCACGACATCTTCGATGTCGTAGCCTGCGCGCGCGAATTCGCCCTCGAGCAGTTCGATCACCTGTCGTTGCGACGGCAGTCGACTGGACCGCTCTACCACGGCGAGCTCCTCGTCTTGAGTTGTCCGGACCCGGTGCGCAGGATCGATCGTGCTCCCGCGAACCCGAGTCACCACGATACGCCAGCCGCGAGGGCCCAAACGCCAAAAGGAAACGACCACCGGTGCTGCCCGGAGCGTCACCGGCCCGATGGCAGGATGTTGCTCGTGCCGAGCCCCACCCCGACCGTCAGCCGTCGACACCTGCTGCTCGGCGCCACGGCGCTGGCCGCCGCGGGGCTGACAGTGGCGGCCTGCGGCACCGCCCCGCCGCCACCCGACCTCGACGACCTGACCACCGCGCTGGACCGGGCCCGCGCCGACAGCCAGCTGGCCACCGAGGTCGCCGAGCGGATACGCGGACCCGTCGCCCAGGCGCTCGACGCGGTCGCGGCCGAACGCTCCGCGCACGCCGACGCGCTCGCCGACGAGATCGTGCGGCTCACCGGACAGGCGGCACCGTCCACCAGCGTCACGGTCAGCACCACCTCGACGACCACCTCGTCGACGTCCTCGGTCGCAGACCCACCGCCCACCGTCGACGACGTCGTCGGCGCCCTGCGCACCTCGGCGGAGAGCGCAACCACCTCGGCCACTGGCCTGTCCGGCTACCGGGCCGGGCTGCTCGGCTCGATCGCCGCGGCGTGCACCGCCGCCTACACCGTCGCGCTCACCCCGCTCGGAGAGACGTCATGACCACTCCAACCACCTCCTCGTCCACACAACCGGAACCACCCCGCCCGGACGGAGCGGCCGACGGTGCGCTCTACGACGCACTGGAGGTCGAGCACGCTGCCATCTACGGCTACGGGATCGTGTCGGCGCACTCGACATTCGACCGGAACTATCTGGTCGCCGATGCGATGAACGAACACCGGGCCCGCCGCGAAGCCGCGATCGCGCTGATGGAGGAGCGCGGCGTGGCCGCCCCGCTGCCCGCCGCCGGCTACCGGCTGCCGGGCGAGGTCGACGATCCCCGCCAAGCCGCCGAACTGGCCGTCACCATGGAACAAGACGCCGCCGTGGCGTGGCGCGCAGTCATCGAGCAGGCCGACGACCAGACGGTGCGGGCCTTCGGGGTCACCGCACTGACCGAATGCGCGGTCACCGCGGCGCGTTGGCGACGCCTGATGGGCGAGACACCGGTCACCGTGGCTTTTCCGGGCGGCTCGGAGTAGGCCGCGCTCGTCAGGCGATGGCCCGGGCGATCTCCGCCGCCGCCGAGTCGACCGCAACGTCGCGCTTGTCGCCGCTGAACCGGTTACGCAGCTCCACCACGCCGTCGGCCCAGCCGCGGCCCACCACGACCACCCATGGCACCCCGAGCAACTCGGCGTCCTTGAACTTCACCCCGGGAGATGCCGTCCGGTCGTCGAGCAGTACCTCGGTGCCCAGCACATCGAGATCGGCGGCCAATTCCAGGGCGCCCGCACGGGCTTCGGCGTCCTTGTTGGCGATCACCAGGTGCACGTCGAACGGCGACACCGTCGAGGGCCAACGCAACCCGAGGTCGTCATGGTGCTGCTCGGCGATGACGGCCACGAGCCGCGACACGCCGATCCCGTAGGAGCCCATGGTCAGCCGGACCGGCTTGCCGTCCTCGCCCAAGACGTCGGCCGAGAACGCGTCGGTGTACTTGCGGCCCAACTGGAAGATGTGGCCGATCTCGATGCCCCGCGCCGACACCAGCGGCCCCGCGCCGTCCGGGGACGGGTCGCCGTCGCGCACCTCGGCGGCCTCGATCGTGCCGTCCGGGGTGAAGTCACGCCCGGCCACGAGGCCGACAACGTGCTTGTTCGGCTCGTCGGCGCCGGTGATCCAGGACGTCCCGTCGACCACCCTGGGATCGACGAGGTAGCGCACACCGTTGGCCAGCAGCGCCTTGGGTCCGACGTAGCCCTTCACCAGGAACGGATGCTTGGCGAAGTCCGCGTCGTCGAGCAGTGCGTACTCTGCCGGCTCTAGTGCAGCGCCCAGGCGCTTGTCGTCGACTTCACGGTCACCGGGCACGCCGATGGCCAGCAACTCCCAGTCGCCGCCGGGCTGGCGGACCTTGAGCAGCACGTTCTTCAACGTGTCCGCGCCCGCGACCTCACGGTCGGCGAACTGTGGCAGGCCGGCCGAGTTGGCCCAG
Source organism: Mycobacterium sp. G7A2 (assembly GCF_041902445.1). Taxonomy (NCBI): domain Bacteria; kingdom Bacillati; phylum Actinomycetota; class Actinomycetes; order Mycobacteriales; family Mycobacteriaceae; genus Mycobacterium; species Mycobacterium sp. G7A2. The sequence goes on from NZ_CP169251.1 coordinate 3,815,273, forward strand.
TCGACCAGCGTGGCGATCGTCGGCGCGTCCGGCGTGTCGTAGACCGTGGCCGCAGGCTGGCCTTCGATGGGGATCGTCGGGGGAACCGCGGTGAGCACCGCTTCGACGTTGGCGGCGTAACCCGACTGCATGCACCGCACGAAGGTGTCCTCGCCCACGGCGCTCTCGGCCAGGAACTCCTCCGACGCGCTGCCCCCCATCGCCCCCGACACCGCCGAGACGATCACATAGTTCACGCCGAGGCGGCCGAAGATGCGCTGATAGGCCTCGCGGTGAGCATGGTAGGCGCTCTTGAGGCCGTCCTCGTCGACGTCGAACGAGTAGGAGTCCTTCATGATGAACTCGCGTCCGCGCAGGATGCCGGCGCGCGGCCTGGCCTCGTCGCGGTACTTGGTCTGGATCTGGAACAGCACCAGCGGGAAGTCCTTGTAGGAGCTGTACTCCCCCTTCACGGTCATCGTGAAGAGTTCCTCGTGGGTCGGACCCAGCAGGTAGTCGTTGCCGCGGCGGTCAGCCAGCCGGAACAGATTGTCGCCGTATTCGGTCCAGCGGTTCGTGGTCTCATACGGCGCACGCGGCAGCAGGGCGGGGAACAGGATCTCCTGGCCGCCGATCGTGGTCATCTCGTCGCGCACGATCTTCTCGATCTTGCGCAGCACCCGCAGACCCAGCGGCAGCCAGCTGTACAGCCCCGGCCCGATGGGGCGGACGTAGCCCGCCCTGATGAGCAGCTTGTGGCTGGGGACCTCGGCGTCGGCCGGGTCGTCGCGCAAGGTGCGCAGGAACAGCTCGGACATGCGGGTGATCACGAGCGACCACCTTACTGATCGCAGTGACGCTCTCCCCAGCCCGATGTCGAGCTAAAGCTCTCCGGCGTCGATCGCGTCCTTGACTTCCTGCGCATGCGCCACCTGCTGAGCCGTGTAGCCGATGAACAGCGCGGCAGCGCCGACGACGACGGCGACCGCGGCCACCCACAGCAGGCCGTAGGTGTAGCCCTGATCGAGCGCGTGCAGCTGCGCGGCGTTCATGTCGCTGACCGGCCCGGTGGTGCCCCCGAGATAGAGGGTGCGCGAGGTGATGACCGCCTGGATGACGGCGAGCACGACAGGTCCACCGAGGTTCTGCAGCATCAACGCGATCGCCGACACGGGACCGATCTGGTCGAAGCCGACTCCGGCGATGGCGGAGATCATCAGCGGGACCACGATCATGCCGATGCCGAGGCCACCGACGGTGATCGGGAAGACCAGGTTCGGGAAGTACGGAATGTCGGCGTCGAGCGTGGATCCGTAGATCATCGCGCCGAGCACGAGCACGCCGCCGGAGATGACCAGCACCCGCGGGGGGAACTTCGACACCAGCGCCGAGGACAGCCCCAGGCCGATACCGAGTGCGATCACGAACGGGATGAAGCCGATGCCCGCCCGCAGGGCGCTGTAGCCCATGATGTCCTGCACATAGAGGCCGATCAGCACGGTCAGCGTGAACATGACACCGCCGGCCAGGAAGATGGCCGCGAAGGTCGCCACCCGGTTGCGGTCATGGAACAAGCTGAACGGCACCACCGGGTTCTCCGCGGTGCGTTCGACGATCAGGAAGCCCACGAACGCGGCCACCGCGATCACGCCGGAACCCAGCGTCAACGGCGACAACCAGCCCTGCTCGGGCCCCATCGAGAAGCCGAACACCGCAGCGGTACATCCCAGCGTGGCCAGCAGCGCGCCGGCGGCGTCGAGCTTGAGACGCTCGCGGTTGGTCTCCCGCAGCGTCTTGCGGGCCAGATAGATCATCAGCAGGCCGATGGGCACGTTGACCAGGAACGCCAGCCGCCACGAGACCTCGGTCAACGCACCGCCGACAACGAGGCCCATCACCGAACCGACTCCGGTCATCGCGGCGAACACCGCGGTGGCCGCATTGCGGGCGGGTCCCTTGGGGAAGGTGGTCGCGATCAGCGCCAGCGCGGTCGGTGAGGCGATCGCGGCGCCCACACCCTGCAACAGCCGAGCGATGACCAGCGTCGCCTCGTCCCAGGCGATGCCGCACAACACCGACGCGATCGTGAACAGCGTGACGCCGACGATGAAGGTGCGCTTGCGGCCGATGGTGTCGCCGAGCCGTCCGCCGAGCAGCATCAACCCGCCGAACGTCAACACGTAGGCGGTGATGACCCAGCTTCGACCGGCGTCGGAGAGGTTCAGCTCGTCCTGGATCTTGGGGAGCGCGACGATGGCGATGGTGCTGTCCATCGTGGCCAGCAGCTGCATGCCGCCGATCGCGATGACCGCAGCGATGAAGCGCCGCGATGGCAGCCACGCCGCCGGCGACCTGCCAGGTCGTTGAGTGTCGGCACCCTGCCCGCCCAGCGTGGGCGCGCGTTCCGGCAACGCACGGTCACCGGCTCGTCTCGAGCCTCGCTGGCTTTCGCCTTCAGAATCACGGTGGATGGCGGCACGCTCCGCATCGTTGAGAGCCGTCATAACAGGTTACCTTACAGTACTCTTAAGAATCCTTTAGGCGCCGAAGGCTGCCACCGCCCCGATGACGATGATCGCCGGCGGCCTGATGCCCTCGGCACGGATTCTCTCCGGCGCATCGGCAAGCGTCGCCCGCAAAGTGCGTTCAGCCGACGTCGTGCCCTGTTGCACCACTAGAACAGGGGTATCAGCAGGGCGTCCCCCCTCCCGAAGAACTCTGGCAAACAGTTCGATCCGCTCGACCGCCATCAACAAGACGATTGTGCCCCGCATCGCGGCCAGTGCATCCCAATTCACTAACGATTCGGGGTGCTCCGGCGCAACATGTCCGCTGACCACCACGAACTCGTGCGTCATCGCCCGGTGGGTGACGGGTACCCCCGCCAGCGCAGGAACCCCTATGGCGCTGGTCACACCGGGTACCACGGTCACCGGAATCCCGGCCTCGGCGCACGCGATGATCTCCTCTTGGCCGCGCGCGAAGACGAACGGGTCGCCGCCCTTGAGTCGCACCACGAACTTGCCTTCCTTGGCGCGGTCGACGAGAACGCTGTTGATGGCGTCCTGGGCCATCGAGCGGCCGTAGGGGATCTTCGCGGCGTCTATCACCTCGACGTCCGGGGACAGTTCGGCCAGCAGTTCCTGCGGCGCGAGGCGGTCGGCCACCACGACGTCGGCGTGAGCCAACAACCGGCGACCGCGCACCGTCACCAACTCCGGGTCTCCCGGGCCACCACCGACGAGTGCGACACCGCCACGGACCACACCGGGGGTCACGGAGTCGTCCCTGGCGATGACACCCTGCTGGAGCGCTTCGTGGATGGCCGAACGGATCGCTGCCGACCGCCGATGCTCGCCACCGGCGAGCACGCCTACCGCCAACCCCTCGTACTCGAAGGAGGCTGGGGTGACGGCCGTGCCCTCGCGCGCGATGTCGGCGCGGACGCAGAAGATGTGCCGGGCTTCGGCCTCCGCGACGATGGCGGCGTTGACGTCGGGGTCGTCGGTCGCGGCGATGGCGTACCAGGCTCCGTCGAGGTCGCCGGTGCGGAACTCCCGCAAGTTCAGTGTGATCCCGTCGATCGCCTCGACCGCGGGCGTCGCGGAGATGGCGATCACGTGCACGTCCGCGCCGCTGGCGACCAGAAGCGGCAGCCGGCGCTGCGCGACCGTTCCGCCGCCGACCATGACGACCTTCTTGCCGCTGAGCCGTAAACCCACCAGGTAGGCGTTCTCGGAGCTCGCTTCGCTCCTCGCGTGGGCGGAGGTCACCCGGCGAGCCTAGAGGCTGCCGCCGCCGCGGAGACGAACCGGGCGACGGCGTCCGGATGGGCCGCTGGATGGGTGTGCAGATAGCCCGCGTGCACGCCGGCACGGACAGCGCCGTCGTCGACGATGTGGCCGCCCCGCCCGGCGAACCGCCACGCCGGCTGACGGTCTCCGGTGAACTGGACCGCGGTGCGATGGAACTCATGACCGACCACCCGGTCGCCGACGCGGTGCAGCGGCGAGTCACCAACCGCGACGGCGTCGCGGTATCCCAGCGTCAACGTGTCGGTGAACGTCGCAGAGCCCGCCAGCACCCCGCACATCGGTTGCCCGTCCAGGTCGTCGACCAGGTAGGTCAGGCCGGCGCACTCGGCGTGCACCGGCGCCCCCCGTACAGCCAGGGCGCGAATCTGGGAACGGACGATGTCGTTGGCCGACAATTGCGGGCCGAACTGTTCGGGGAAACCGCCAGGCAGCACGAGGGCCGCCGTCGCGTCGGGCAGCGGATCGGTCAGTGGGTCGAAGCCGACGACCGTCGCGCCTGCCGCCCGCAACACCTCCACGTGCTCGGCGTAGTTGAACGTGAACGCCTTGCCCGCAGCCATGGCCACGGTCACCCCGCCGGCAATCGGTTCGCACACGGCCGCATCCCACGGCGGTGCGGTGACACCGCTGGCCGCCACCGCGGCGACGGCGTCCAGGTCGACGTGGCGAGCGACCAGGCCAGCCATCGCATCCACTGCCGCGCTGGCCAGGTTGCCGTGCTCGACCGCGGTCACCAGACCCAGATGCCGGGACGGCACCGTCAGCTCGTCGGCCCGCGGGATGGACCCCAGGACCGGTACGCCGGCATGTTCACACGCCTGCCGCAGCACCTCGTCGTGGCGAGCGGAGCCGACCCGGTTGAGGATCACCCCCGCCAACCTCACACTGTGGTCGAAAGTCGCAAAGCCGTGCAGCAGGGCGGCGACGCTGTGGCTCTGTCCGCGGGCATCCACGACGAGGATCACCGGGGCCCCGAGCATCGCGGCCACCTGGGCCGTGGAGCCGTGGGCGGGACCGGGGGCGGTCGGACTGATGCGGCCGTCGAACAGACCCATGACGCCCTCGACGACCGCGATGTCGGCGTCGTCGCTGCCGTGCCGGAACAGCGGACCGATCAACGAGTCACCAACGAGAACCGGATCCAGGTTGCGGCCCGGGCGTCCCGACGCCAGCCCGTGATAGCCGGGGTCGATGAAGTCCGGCCCCACCTTGAACGGCGCCACCCGGCGGCCGGCCGCACGCAACGCGCCCATCAGGCCGGTCGCCACCGTGGTCTTGCCGCTGCCCGAGGCGGGAGCGGCGATCACGACCGCCGGGGTGCTCACCACTCGCCCGCCTGTCTGTCGTGGTTCGCTGCGCTCACCACTCGCCCACCTGTCTGTCGTGGTTCGCTGCGCTCACCACTCGCCCACCTGTCTGTCGTGGTTCGCTGCGCTCACCACTCGATCCCTTTCTGGCCCTTGCGGCCCGCATCCATCGGATGCTTCACCTTCGTCATCTCGGTCACGAGGTCCGCCGCATCGAGCAGCGCCGCCGGTGCGTCGCGGCCGGTGATCACCACGTGCTGGCTGCCCGGACGCTCCGCCAACGTGGCGACCACCTCGTCGACGTCGACCCATCCCCATTTCAGTGGATAGGTGAACTCGTCGAGCACATAGAAGTCGTGTCGTTGCTCGGCCAGTCGGCGGGCGATCTCGGCCCAACCCTCCGCCGCGGCGGCGGCATGGTCATCCTCAGTGCCCGCCTTGCGCGACCACGACCATCCCGAGCCCATCTTGTGCCACTCGACGGGACCACCGACGCCGCGTTCCTCATGTGCCCGGCCGAGTTCGGTCAGCGCGGTCTCTTCGCCGACCTTCCACTTCGCGCTCTTGACGAACTGGAAGACCGCGATGTCGAAGCCCTGATTCCAGGCACGCAGCGCCATTCCGAACGCGGCCGTCGACTTGCCCTTACCCGGGCCGGTGTGCACGGCCAACAGCGGAGCGTTGCGCCGCTGACGCGTCGTCAATCCGTCACGGGGAACAGCCAGTGGTTGACCCTGTGGCATCGGGCAGACCTTTCTACGCGGCGCCCCGGCCGGCCTGGGATTTCACCAGGGCGGACAGATCGTCGGCCCGCAGCTGGTCCAGACGCACCGCCGGTGCGTTGAGGTGTCGGGCCAGGTCTTCGGCCAAACCCAACCTGACAAAGGATGTCTCGCAGTCCACGACCACGGCCGCCGCCCCCTCGGCCACCAGCCGGGTCGCCGCGGCGCGGGCACGGTCGAGCGGGTCCACCCCACCGGTGGCACGCCCGTCGGTGAGCACGACCACCAGGCTGCGCCGCGCCCGGTCGCGGGCTCGTTCCCGCACCACCATGTCCCGGGCGGCGAGCAGGCCCTGCGCCAGCGGTGTGCGGCCCCCGGTCTGGAACTGCGCCAGCCGCCGGCTGGCGATGTGCACCGACGACGTCGGGGGCAGCACCACCTGCGCATCCTGCTGGCGGAACGTGATGACCGCGACCTTGTCCCGTCGCTGGTAGGCATCCCGCAGCAGCGACAGCGTCGCGCCTCCCACCGCCGACATCCGGTCGCGGGCAGCCATCGAGCCCGAGGCGTCCACGACGAAGATGACCAGGTTGCCCTCGCGCCCCTCGCGAACCGCTCGGCGCACATCGTCGGGGACCACCCGCAGTCGACCGACCCCGGTCTGCCTTCCCGCCGCGGCCTGCACGGTCGCGAACAGATGCACGCCGTGTCCGGCGCCGGGGTCGGTGGCCGCCGAAACGACCGTGCCGGTGCGGTTTCTGGCGCGCGAACGACGACCGGGCGCACCCTCGCCGATACCGGGCACGACCAGCGGGCGGGTGCGGAACTGCGCCGACGGAGGAGCGCTCGTGCGCGGCGGCGCACCCCCACCGTCCGGTCGGGGCTGCGACTCTGACGATGGCGACGAGGACGACGAGGGCGACGAGGACGACGAATCCTGTTGCGGTGCTTGGGCACCCTGCTCGTCAGCGGTGTCCTGGCCACCTCCCGGCGGGTCCGGCGGAGGCTCGGGCTGCTCGTCGGCGGCATCGGCGGCCTGCTCCATGGCGTCATCGAGACGTTCGGGGTCCAGGCCAGGGTCGTCGAACGGATCGCGGCGCCGGCGGTGCGGCAAAGCCAGTTCGGCGGCCACCCGGATGTCGTGCTCGTCGACGGTGGTGGCCCCCCGCCAGGCGGCGTGGGCCACCGCGGTGCGCGCGACTACGAGATCAGCGCGCATGCCGTCGACGTCGAATGCCGCACACAACGCCGCGATGCGCCGTAACTCGTTGTCCGGCAACGTCACCTCTGCCAGCAGGGCGCGCGCTTCGGCGATGCGGGCGGCCAGCGCGGCATCCTCGCCGGCATACCTCGCGGCGAATGCGGCCGGGTCGGCTTCGAACGCGAGTCGCTGCCGGATCACGTCGGTGCGCACGTCGACATCGCGGGAGGCCGCGACGTCGACGGTGAGCCCGAAACGGTCCAGCAACTGCGGACGCAACTCCCCCTCTTCGGGATTCATGGTGCCGATCAACACGAACCGGGCCTCGTGACTGTGCGAGACCCCGTCACGTTCGATGTGCACCCGGCCCATGGCGGCGGCGTCGAGCAGGATGTCGACGAGGTGGTCGTGCAGCAGGTTGACCTCGTCGACATAGAGGACACCGCGGTGGGCACGGGCCAGCAGGCCCGGCGAGAAGGCGTGCTCGCCGTCGCGCAGCACCTTCTGCAAGTCGAGGGAGCCGATCACCCTGTCCTCGGTCGCCCCGATCGGCAACTCCACCAGGTGTCCGCCGCCGGAGTCCTGAAACGCCGTGGTCAGCACCTGCGCCAGCCCGCGGACCGCGGTCGACTTCGCGGTGCCCTTCTCACCGCGGATCAGCACTCCGCCGATGTCGGGCCGCACGGCGCACAACACCAGCGCCAGCCGAAGGCGGTCGTGCCCGACCAGCGCACTGAACGGGTAGTTGACGTCGACACGGTCGGCGACGGTCATGGCTTCACCATGGACACGTGCGGAATGCCGTCGTCGAGGAATTCGTCACCGGCGCGGACGAATCCGTGCCTGCCATACATCTCCACCAGATAGGTCTGGGCGTTGATGTGGCAGGGGTAGTCGCCGACTTCGGCCAGCGCCGCCGTCAACAGTCGGGCGGTGTGTCCGAGTCCGCGATCGCTGCGCTTGGTGCACACCCGCCCGATCCGGAACGCCTTCTGCCCGCCGGGGTGCTCCTCCATCAGTCGCAACGTCGAAACCACCTGTCCCTCAGAGTTTTCCAGCCAAAAGTGCCGCGTCTCAGCCAGCAGGTCCCGCCCGTCCAACTCGGGATACGGGGTGGCCTGCTCGACCACGAACACCTCGACACGCAATTTGAGCAACTCGTAGAGCGTGGCGGCGTCGAGATCCTTGGCCCAGCTGCGGCGCAGCGCGACTGTCATCAAGCAGTCACCGTCATGCGGTCGCCGAGGTGGCCGAATGACCGGTTCCCGCGACCGACACGTCACCGGGCACGTCGGGTACCCCGCTGGCCGGCTTGTCCAGCTTGAGCACCTTGGTTCCCCACGACCAGACTTCCTCGAACAGCGCGGGCTCACCCGACAGCGGAGTACCCAGCGACGGCACCATCTCGGTGAGCTTGGACTGCCAGCTCTCGTAGCGGTCGCCGAAACACCGTTGCATGACGTCGAGCATGGCCGGCACCGCGGTGGAGGCGCCGGGCGAGGCGCCGAGCAGCCCTGCGATGCTGCCGTCGGACGCCGAGAGCACGGTGGTGCCGAACTCCAACACACCGCCCTTGCCCTTTGCCTTGCGAATGACCTGCACCCGCTGTCCGGCGATGTCGAGCTCCCAGTCGGAATCTCGCGCACTGGGCACGAATTCGCGCAGCGTGTCCACCCGCGCCGACTCGCTGAGCAGCAGCTGGCCGATCAGGTACTTCAGCAGACCCATCTCGGTCATGCCGACACCGAGCATCGACACCAGGTTGTCCGGCCGCACCGAGAACGGGAGATCGGTGACCTTGCCCTGCTTCAGGAATTTCGGCGACCAGCCCGCGAACGGTCCGAACAACAGCCACGAACGCCGGTTGATGACGCGAGTGTCCAGGTGGGGCACCGACATCGGCGGCGCACCCAGCGGCGGCAGCCCGTACACCTTGGCCTGATGCCCGGCAGTCAGCGCGGAATTGCCGCTGCGCAGCCACTGGCCGCCCACCGGGAACCCACCGAATCCCTTGGCTTCTTTGATGCCGGCCTTCTGCAACAGCGGCAGCGCGCCACCGCCGGCGCCGACGAAGACGAACTTGGCGTGGAAGGTGCGCTTGCGGTCGGTGCGGCGGTTGACGACCTGCACGCGCCACGTTCCGTCGGAGTTCTGCTTCAGGTCGGAGACCTCGTGGCCGAACAACGTCGACATGCCTTGTTTGGCACCGAAACCGATCAGCTGACGCGACAGCGCGCCGAAGTCGACGTCGGTGCCGTCCTGGGTCCAGTTCAGCCCGACGGGCTCGGAGAAGTCGCGGCCCGCGGCCATCAGCGGCAGCCGGCGGGTGAACTCGTCGCGGTCGTCGATGAACTCCATCGAGGCGAACAGCGGATTGGAGACCAACGCCTCGTAGCGTCGGCGCAGATAGTCCACGTTGTCGGCGCCCTGCACGAAGCTCACGTGCGGGATGGGGTTCAGGAAGCTGCGGACGTCGGGCAGCACCCCGTTCTCGACCGCGTAGGCCCAGAATTGTCGCGACACCTGAAACTGCTCGTTGACGTTGACAGCCTTGGAGATGTCGATGGTGCCGTCGGGGCGAGCCGGGGTGTAGTTCAACTCACACAACGCCGAGTGCCCGGTGCCGGCATTGTTCCAGGCATCACTGCTCTCGGCGGCGGCGCCGTCGAGCCGTTCGACCAGCGTCATCGACCAGTCCGGCTCTACCAGTCGCAGCAGCGTACTGAGCGTCGCGCTCATGATCCCCGCCCCTACCAGCAGGACGTCGGTCTTCTCTGGTTCAGACACCTCGTCGATCCTTCGCGTCGCGGCCCGTGGATCACGGCTTACCGATGTTCAGGTTATCCCGCGGGCCGTGGTCACCACGTGGCGACCACTGCCCCGCACCGCACCGGTCTACCCGCTTTCGGCATTAGGGTGGCATCCGTGCGTGGATGGGAGCCCGACGTGCTGCCCGGATATTGGCAGCGGACCTTCGAACTCGGCCCCGACCCCGACGGTGAAGGCGAGCTCGTGGCGACGCTGGTGAGCCGGGGTCACCCCGATGAGGACGCTGCCCACCGCGCGCGTGACGCGGTACTGGTGGTGCACGGTTTCACCGACTATTTCTTCCACACCGAGCTCGCGGATCATCTCGCTTCGCAGGGGTTCCGGGTCTATGCACTGGACCTGCACAAATGTGGGCGCTCGCACCGCGACGGTCAGACCCCGCACTTCACCACCGACCTGGCCCGCTACGACGTCGAACTCGAACGGGCGCTGGCGACGGTGGGGGCCGTGTCCCCGGCACGGGTGCTGATCTACGGGCATTCGGCGGGTGGGTTGATCACGTCACTGTGGTTGGACCGGTTGCGACGCAGAGGCGCCACCGTCCGCGCCGGGGTGGCGGGGCTGGTGCTCAACAGCCCGTGGCTGGATCTGCAGGGCCATGCGTTGCTGCGTTCGGCGCCGACGTCGGCGGCGCTGTCGGCACTGGGGCGGCTGCGCAAGCACACGGTGGTGCGCCGTCCGGGCACGGGCGGGTACGGCACCACCCTGCACCGCGACTACGACGGCGACTTCGACTACAACCTGAACTGGAAGCCGATCGGCGGATTTCCGGTGAAGGTGGGCTGGATCCATGCCATCCGACGCGGGCAGGCCAGGCTGCACCGGGGCCTCGATGTCGGGGTGCCCAACCTGATCCTGCGCTCGGACCGCAGCGTGCGCGAGGTGGCCGACCCCGCCGCCATCCAATGCGGTGACGCGGTGCTCGACGTCACCCAGATCGCCCGCTGGGCGGGATGCATCGGCAACCGGACGACGATCGTGCCGATCACCGACGCCAAGCACGACGTGTTCCTGTCGGTGCCCGAGGCGCGGCGGCAGGCGTACACCGAATTGGACCGCTGGCTGCAGTGGTATCGAGCAGAGCATCGAGGCGAGTGCGCGGCACCGGCCGACAACGACGGGAGCGACGGGCATGGCTGACTTCGACATCGCAATCATCGGGACCGGTTCGGGCAACTCGCTGCTCGACGAACGCTACGTCGACAAGCGCGTCGCGATCTGTGAGAAGGGGGTGTTCGGCGGAACCTGCCTCAACGTCGGATGCATCCCCACCAAGATGTTCGTCTACGCGGCCGGGGTGGCCCAGCAGATCCGTGACTCGGCGCGATTCGGGGTCGACGCCCACGTCGACGGGGTGCGCTGGCCCGACATCGTGTCCCGGGTGTTCGGCCGCATCGACCCGCTGGCCGCCGGCGGTGAACAGTACCGGCGTTCCTCACCGAACGTCGAGGTTTTCGCCAGCCACACCCGCTTCGGCGCGCGCAACGACGACGGCAGCTATCGGCTGCACACCGACGACGGCGACGAGTTCAGCGCAGAGCAGGTGGTCATCGCCGCCGGTGCGCGGGCCACGGTGCCTGCTGCGATCGCCGAATGCGGCGTGGCCTTCCACACCAGCGACACGATCATGCGGATCTCTGAGGTGCCCGAGCACATCGTGATCGTCGGTGGCGGGTTCGTCGCAGCCGAGTTCGCCCACGTCTTCTCCGCGCTGGGATCTCACGTGACGATCGTGCTGCGCGGCACGACGATGCTCACCCACACCGACGACACGATCTGCGAACGATTCACCGACATCGCCAGCCGCAAATGGGAGATCCGCAGCCGGCGGAACCTGGTGGGTGGGTCGTCGGACGACTCGGGTGTCACCCTGCATCTGGACGACGGGTCGACGGTGCGTGCCGACACACTGCTGGTGGCGACGGGACGCGTGCCCAACGGCGATCAACTCGACGCGCATCTGGCCGGTGTGGAGGTGTCGGCGGGCCTGGTCGCTGTCGACGAGTACCAGCGCACCACGGCGCGAAACGTGTTCGCGCTCGGCGACGTCAGCTCGCCTTATCAACTCAAGCACGTCGCCAACCACGAGGCCCGGGTGGTCAAGCACAACCTGCTGCAAGCGTGGGACGACACCGACAACCTGATGCCGGCCAACCACGCCAATGTTCCCTCGGCGGTGTTCACCGAACCGCAGATCGCGTCGGTCGGGTTGACCGAGAACCAGGCCCGCGCTGCCGGTTACCGCTTCAAGACCAAGATCCAGGACTACAGCGACGTCGCCTACGGCTGGGCGATGGAGGATTCCACCGGATTCGCCAAGCTGATCGTCGACGACGACACCGGCTTGCTGCTCGGCGCACACATCATGGGCCACCAGGCCTCGTCGATCATCCAGCCGATCATCCAGGCGATGGCGTTCGGCCTTCCCGCCCAGGACATGGCCCGTGGTCAGTACTGGATCCACCCGGCGCTGCCGGAGGTGGTGGAGAACGCGCTGCTGGCGTTGTGCGGCGAGCCGCCGTGGCCACCGCCGCGGAGGCACTGATCTGCCGTTCCTCGGTTCATGCGGCACGCAGATAACCGCGAGCCGCCGCCACGCCGACCAGCAGACCGCGCAGCACTCGTCGACCGCGAAACACCCGTGACATGACAGTCCCCTCCGGGATGTCGAGGATGTGTGCGATCTCGCGATAGGGCAGGCCCTCGACGTCGGCGTAGTACACCGCCAGGCGCTGGCTTTCGGGCACCCTCGCGAAGGCGTCCCTGACGTCGTCGTCGCCGAGCGCCTCCAGAGCAGTGAGTTCGGCGGACAGCAGACCGGTGGACTGATGCTCAGCGTGCGCCACCCACTGCGCGTCGGTGATGTCTTCGGAGAGCACTTCACTGGGACGGCACTGGGCTCGCCGGTGCGAGTTCATCCACGTGTTGGTCATGATCCTCAGCAACCACGCAAGAACGTTGGTGCCGTCCTGATAAGTGTGAAATGACCTGTAGGCCTTGACCATCGTGTCTTGCACCAAGTCTTCGGCGTCGGCGCCGTTGAGGGTGTAACGGCGCGCGGCCCGGTAGAGCTGGTCGAGCAACGGTAGGACATCACGCTCGAACCGCACGCTCTCGTGATCGTCGGCCCTGGCGGTCAAGATTGCCGTTTATCCTCCAAAGTTGTTTTTTACCAGTAATTTCCAGCCTAGAGGCGAGATGCCTTCGCGCCAGGTTCGCATAGCGAACTCACAAGAACGGCCGGATATCCGGTTGCGCAACGGCGGCACGGTCATCGCCTGGAGACGCCGAGGGCGCCAGGGCCGTGGAACACGAACAGCAGGAACGCGAAACAGTAGAGCACCGCGGTCTCACCGCCGTTGACGACGGGCCAGAATCCCGCGGGAAAGTGCATCCAGAAGTACGCGACGGCCATCATGCCGCAAGCGACGAAGGCCGCGGCGCGGACATACCATCCGATCGCGATGAGGACACCGAGAATCGCCTCGAGCACACCGGCCCACCACATCGGCCACGCCGCCACTGCAGCCGGCGAACCGGTCGGCCAGCCGAAGAGCTTCATGGTTCCGTGCATCGTGAACATCAGTCCGGTGAGAATCCGGAAGAATCCGAGAGCAGTGGCGGAGTGTGCAGTCAACCGGGTGTCGAGCGAAGCGGTAGCGGTCATCGCCGGGGCCTTTCGTGAGAGGGGGCAACGCGCCTCAGTCTCCTGGCCGGTGGTGGCGACAGCGAACTTCTCATAGGGAATCCACATGCGCCTACACCGGTCGTCACGAGCAGACATATGAGATGTCTATGAAGGGCGTGAAAGCCGGGCCGACAGTCGCGACAATGGTCGGGTGGCGTCCGCACCGGTGAACGAACAGGGGCCGCGTCGCGCGGTGCTGGGCCAATTGCCCAGGATGTACCGCGCCGACGGGTCACCGATCCGGGTCCTGCTCGTCGACGACGAGCGCGCGCTCACGAACCTCGTCCGCATGGCGTTGCGCTACGAGGGGTGGGAGATCGATACTGCGCACACTGCCGCCGAAGCGGTCGAGATGTACCGCACCAACCCGCCCGACCTGTTGGTTCTCGACATCATGCTCCCCGACATGGACGGACTCGGTGTACTGGCGCAAATCCGCGCATCGGGCGCTTACACGCCGACGCTGTTCCTGACCGCCCGCGATTCGGTGGCCGACCGGGTCACCGGCCTGACCGCGGGTGGCGACGACTACATGACCAAACCGTTCTCACTCGAGGAACTCGTCGCCAGACTGCGCGGACTGCTGCGCCGCTCGGCCTACCTCACGCCCGCCGATGACGAAACACTTCGGGTGGGGGACCTCCACCTCGACGCCACCAGTCACGAGGTCACGCGGGGCGGCGACGCGCTCGCCTTGACGTCGACGGAATTCGACCTGCTGCGTTACCTGATGCGCAATCAGGGCAAGGCAGTCACCCGCCAGGAGATCCTGCGCCGGGTATGGGAGTACGAATTCGGCGGCAAGTCCAGCATCGTGGATCTCTACGTGTCATACCTACGCAAGAAGATCGACGCGGGCCGTGAGCCGATGCTGCACACCGTGCGAGGCGTCGGCTACATGCTCCGGTCCCCGCGATGAAGCGGCGCTGGCAGAGATGGTCACTGCAGAAGCAGTTGATCATCGCGGTCTCGGTGGTGGTCATGGTGGTCGTGGCGACGACCGGAGCGATGTCGGTGATGTCGCTGAGATCCTCCGTGCTGGGCATCCTCGACTCTCAACTCGCCGGGGCGGCAGACGGATTCAGCGCGGGGGTGGCGAAATACCGCAGCACACCGCTTCCTGACGGGGAGTTACCACCACCCGGGGCGATGAAGCCGATGGCGAACCTGACAGGTCAGGCACCGGGAAATGTCGTGGCGATCATTCGCGGCGGCCGGGTCGTCGACTCGGCGCACTTTGTCGAAGGTGGGGCGCGGCCTCTTCCCGCTGCCGCGATCGAGGTGATCGCCGCTTCGCCGTGGCGTGCCGATCCCCGCACCGTCGAGCTGCCCGAACTGGGCTGGTACCGCATGACCGGCCGGTTCGGAGGCGACGATGAAATCCTGGTCACCGGCGTGTCCCGTGGGCCGGCGTGGGAGGCGATGATCCGGGAAACCGTCATCGTCTCCGGGCTGACGGCGTTGGCTCTGGTCATCACCGCACTGAGCACACTCGCGGTGGTTCGCTTCGCGCTGCGTCCGTTGCGCCGCGTCGCCGCGACTGCTGCAGAGGTAGCGGCGCTGCCGCTCGATCGGGACAACCACACGATCGCCCCCCGGGTTCCGGCCGAGAACACCGATTCGCACACCGAGGTCGGCCTTGTCGGTGACACCCTCAACCGGCTGCTCGACCATGTGGAGCGTGCGCTCGCCGACGTCGCCGCGTCGGATCGGCGGATGCGGCAGTTCATCACCGACGCCAGCCACGAACTTCGCACGCCGCTGTCCGCGATCCACGGTTACGCGGAGCTGACCAGGCAGGACAGTGCCGTCCTGCCGGAGACGACCGAGTACTCGTTGGCTCGCATCGAATCCGAAGCGCAACGGATGACCTCCCTGGTCGCCGATCTGTTGCTGTTGGCACGACTCGACGAAGGTGACGAGCTGCATGCCACCGATGTCGAGCTGAGCGACCTCGTCGTCGATGCGGTCAACGACGCCGCGGTATCGGCGCCCACACACCACTGGTCGGTCGATGTGCCCGACACAGCGGTCTGGGTGCGCGCTGACCGGGCCCGACTCCATCAGGCGATCGCCAACCTGCTGACCAACGCCCGGGTGCACACGCCTGCGGGGACCACCGTGACCGCGGCCCTGAGGACGGGGCGAGCCGGCGACGGGAAGCCCGAAGTCGAGCTGACAGTGACCGATGACGGGCCGGGTATCGACGACGCAGTGCTGCCCCATCTGTTCGAGCGCTTCGTACGCGCCGACAAGTCCAGGTCCCGCGAGACCGGCAGCTTCGGTCTGGGGCTGTCGATCACGTCATCCATCGTCGAATCCCACGCAGGCGTCATCACGGCGCGTTCTGCGCCGGGTGCGACGACGTTCACCATCACGCTGCCGATGATGCCGACCGCCGCCGTACGCGCCCCGACCGGATAGCCCGTTTCAGGGTCGGGTCACGGTGAAGCCCCACGGCAGTTCGAGCCGGTGCGCAGCCAGGAGCTCCGTATCCGAAAGCACTTCGGCCACCGCGCCGTCGGCAACGATCACACCGCGATCCATGACGATCGCCCGGTCACACAGCTGCGCGGCGTAGGGCAGGTCATGGGTGACGATCAACATCGTCGACTCCAACCCCGTCAAGGTCTGGGCCAACTCCCGGCGGGCCACCGGGTCGAGATTCGCCGACGGCTCGTCGAGGACCAGAACTTCGGGCTCGCAGGCCAAGACGGTGGCCAGTGCCGCGCGTCGACGTTGGCCACCCGACATGTGCGCCGGGCTGCGGTCCGCCAGCTCCGTCATCGAGACGGCCTCGAGAGCATGCCGGACCCGCGCGGCGAGCTGTTCGCCCCGCAGCCCGAAATTGGCCGGGCCGAAGGCCACATCCTGGGCCAGGGTGGGCATGAACAACTGGTCGTCAGGGTCTTGGAACACCAGTCCGACTCGGCGCCTGACATCCCGTAACGTGCTGCGCGACAGGGTTGTCCCACCGATGGCGATGGAGCCGTCCGACGCGGTCAGCACACCGTTGAGGTGCAGCATCAGCGTGGTCTTGCCCGCTCCGTTGGGGCCGAGCAACGCCACCCGCTCCCCCGCCGCGACGTCGAGGTCGATGCCGTCCAGAGCGACATGACCGTCGGGATAGCTGTATCGCAGTCCTCGCACCTGCACCGCCGGGGCGCTCATCGCTGCCCTCGGCTCTTCGCGCAAGCGCTCATCGCTGCCCTCGGCTCTTCGCGCAAGCGCTCATCGCTGCCCTCGGCTCTTCGCGCAAGCGCTCATCGCTGCCCTCGGCTCTTCGCGCAAGCGCTCATCGCACCGTCCAGGCGGTCATCGCCACGACCACCGCCGCGGTGGCCGGCACCAGCGCCAGCACCCACTGCCGCGACGATGCGGCAGCCGTGCAGCCCGCGCCGACGGCCATCGGCGGTATCTGGCCGTCGAAACCGCGCGAGAGCATTGCCAGATACACCCGTTCACCGCGTTCGTAGGACCGCAGGAACAGCGACCCGACCCCCTTGGCGGTCGCCCCGATCTGATGCGCCATGCGCGGCGAGTCACCGCGCGAGACACGCGCCATACGCATCCGGCGGGCCTCTGCGGCGAGTACGTCGATGTAGCGGATCATCAGCGTCAGCACCGACACGATGACCCCGGGGACGCGCAGCCTGCTCAGCGCGATGGGCAGCTCGCGTGCGGTGGTCGTGGCGGCCACGGTCAGCGAGGCCGCCACCCCGAGGGTGCCCTTCGCCACGATTCCCCACGCGGCGTACAGCCCGGCTACCGACAACTCCACCCCGGCCACCGTCACGCGTTCGCCGCCCTCTGCGAACGGCAACAGCACCGCCAGCACGACGAAAGGCACCTCGATCAGCATCCGGGGCAGCATCCAGCCCAGCGGAATCCGGGCCACCCACCAGGTGGCCAGCAGGATCAGGGCGAACAACCCGAAGGGCCAGAACAACTCTCGGGGGGTGGCCACGACCGCCAGCACGAACACCACCAGGCAGACGATCTTGACCTCGCCCGGCAGCCGGTGCACGGGCGAGTCACCGTCTCGGTAGAGCGGGTGCGAATGGCCGCCTCCCACCTCAGTTCCCGGACTTGGTCGGCGCCTTGCCCCGCGAGCGAGCGATGAACCAGAAGAGCCCGCCGGCCACCAGCACGGTCACCAACACCCCGGCGATTCCCGCCAGCCCGCCGGTCCCGTCCTGCCCACCCAGCGCGTAGTCGGCCAGCGGGGAGCCGGCCAGACTGTGCTCTTCGGCATGCTGGGCGATGCAGTCGCCGTGCAGTTCCTCCCCGGCGGCGGTCTCGACCACCTCGCAGCCCTGCAATGTTGCCGAGTCCAGACCGTCGGGGCTCGAACTGGCCAGGTACGACACACCTCCGGCGATGAGCAGGGTGACCACCGCGAATCCGATCCAGAACCACCAGCGCCGCTGTGTCGCCTCGGTCATGCGTTCGCCCCCACTTTCGCCGGGTTGGTGCGCAGCAGATAGACCAGGTCGGGACGGGCCCGCACCACGGCCATCACGGTCAGTGCGGTGATGATTCCCTCCCCGACTCCGATCAGCACGTGGGTGCCGAACATGTAGGTCGCCACTGTTCCCAGCGACGTCGTGGACGCACCACCGAGGGCGTACTCGAGCACGAAACCCATGGCAGCACAGACGGTCCCGACAACCGCGGCGACGAAGGACAGCGCCCCGACGGCGGGCACACCTACGTCACCTCTGCGGCGCAGCAGCCGGTAGGCCAGCACCGCCGTGCCGTACCCGGCCGCGACGCCGATGACGGCCATGTTGACGATGTTGGTTCCCAGCGCCGTCACCCCGCCGTCGGCGAACAGCAGCGCCTGCACGATGAGCACCACTGCCACGCACAGCGCCCCGGTGAAGGGACCGACCAGGATCGCGGCGAGCGCGCCGCCGAGCAGGTGGCCGCTGACGCCCGGCAGGATTGGGAAGTTCACCATCTGCACCGCGAAGATGAACGCCGCGACCAAGCCGGCCAGCGGCACAGTCCGCTCGTCCAGCTCGGTGCGCGCCCGGTAGGCGCAGACACCCAGCGCGAGGATGGCGATCGCGAGGAAGGCCACCGACACAGGCGCGTTGACGATGCCGTCGCTCATGTGCATGGCGCGGATGTGCTCGGTCACACCAGCACCTTATTCCGCCGTCTGAACATCTGTCTAGCTGATCAGATGACCAGCGTCGCCCTGTCCTGTCGGGCAGGCCATCGCCGCTCGGCTCAGCCCACCGTCGCCCGGTCTCCGTCGGGGGTCAGCACGAACCACTCGGCGCCGAACAGCTCGACGCCGTGGCCGTTGATCTCCCCGGGCATGCCGTCACCGGCGTACCAGTACAACGGATGGCCCTGATAGGTGGCCTGCTCGGCGCCGTCGCGGCGGGTAGCGGTGGTTACCTGCGACACCTGGATACCGATGCCACCGGATGGGTTGCCGGACGCCAGCAGGGGCAGCCAGGTGTCTGCGCACGCGTCATAGCAGGTGGGTTGGCCGCCGGTGTCGGCCGACGAGGCGTAGACCGTGCGCCCCTTCCCGTCGACGACGATGGTGCCCAGTCCGTCGACCTCGTCGATTTCCAACCATCTCGCTCCGACCGGCGGTATCCGGTCGGTCGATGGCGGTGGGACGGGCGCTTCCGCCCCGAACGCCGAGGCCGGTGGCGGGGACGTCGTGGTCTCCGCCGAGGGCGTGGCGGTGTTCTGATTGGACACCGCGCACCCGGTCAACGCCAGTGCGGCGACCGACGCCATGGCCAAGGCGGGCTTGCGGCGCGTCATGGTTGTCACGTTCCCCACCCCGACCGGCTTCGAAACACCGCCGGAGTTCGTCGGTGTGCCGTGGTGTACTGCGACCATGCCGAAAACGCCCCTGAGGGTCGGTGACGACATCACCGCGCGCACGCTCGACACCATCACCGGCGCCACCGTGTCGGTACCGGATTCCGAGCGCCTGGTGCATCTGCAGTTCCGCCGTTTCGCCGGGTGCCCCATCTGCCATCTGCACCTGCGGTCGCTCTCCCGTCGTCACGACGAGATTGTCGCGGCGGGGGTCTCGGAGGTGGCGGTGTTCCACTCCAGTGCCGACACACTGCGCGAGTATCAGTCCGATCTGCCCTTCGCCGTCGTCGCCGATCCCGAAAAGACGCTGTACAGACAGTTCGGTGTGGAGACGTCGCTGGCCTCGGTGCTCCATCCACGTGCCTGGCTGGCCGCGGCGCGCGGCGTGGCGCAGCAGCGCTCACTGCGCCCCGGGATGGGACCCGGCGAGGAGCATCTGAGCAGGCCGGCCGACTTCCTGATCTCGCCGCAGGGTGTGCTGCTCGCCGCGAAGTACGGCGCGCACGCCGACGATCAGTGGTCGGTCGACGAGATCATCGGACTGGCCGCACGATTCGGTGCAGGCAGTTAGCCGTGCCGCGCGCCGATCCAGTGCAGCAGGTCGTGCACGGTGTCGTCCTCGAGCCGGTAGGTCACCGAGCGCCCGGCGCGGGTGTTGGTGACCCAGCCCTGCTGGCGTAGCACCCGAAGTGCCTGCGACACCGCGTTCTCCGAACGACCCAGCGCCGCGGCCAGGTCGCTGACACAGATCCCGGGCGAGCGGTGCAGGCACAACAGGATTTCCAACCGGTGCGGGTCCGAGACCAGGTCGAAGCGCTGCGCCCAGCCGGTGGTGTCGACCTCGGCCAGCGCCGAGGACGCCCGCTCGACCAGCCCTTCGTCCTCCATCCCTGCAAATCTAGTCCCCGACGAGCGCGCGCAAAATGCCAGCCTGCGCGGCGTGTCGGTGGACAGACCCGCGCCTTCGCGGGGCAGGTCAGTCCAGGAAGCCGTGCAGCAGCGTGGCCGAAGCCCGGACGTGCGCGGCCATGGTCTCGGCCGCCGTGTCGGCGTCCCCGGCCAGGATCGCCGCGACGATCGCGTCATGCTGCTCGTCGGAGTGGGCGATGTTGCGGGCCAGCAGCGGGATGTGGTCGAGCAGCTCGTTGAGCCGCATCCGGTTCTGCGCCACCAACGGGACCAGCGACGGCACTCCCGCCGCCTCGGCGATCGCCAGGTGAAGCCGCGAGTCCAGGCGGCGGTAGTCGGTGCTGTCGGCGTCGCGGACGTCGGCCAGCCGGCCCGACAACGCCTGACGCTCGGTGGCGGTCAGTGTCCGGCCCGCCGCCATCCGCGCCGCCCCGACTTCGAGGATCTCGCGCAGCCGCATGGTGTCGTCGATGTCGGCGCGGGTGGGCCGCACGGCGTCCCCGCTCGGGGCGGGCAGCTCATCGGCCAGGAACGTGCCGCCGTAGCGCCCGCGCCGCGACACCAGATACCCGGCCTCGGCCAACGACTTGATGGCCTCACGCAGGGTGTCCCGGCTGACGCCGAGCCGGGCAGCGAGGTCCCGCTCCGGTGGTAACGACTCCCCCGGCTGCAGCAACCCGAGCCGGATCGTCTGCAGCAACCGCGACACCGTGTCCTCGAACGCGTTGAGCGGCCGCACCGGACGCAGCAGCGCGTCGCTGGCGTCGGTGCGCTCGGGCGAGCCCGGTTCGGCGGCCATCGGTCCAGAGTGGACTACAGCGGCGTGACGTAGGCGGAGCTGATGCCACCGTCGACCAGGAACGACGAGCCGGTGATGAACGATGCGTCGTCGCTGGCCAGGAATGCCACCGCCGCGGCCAGTTCTTCCGGCTCGGCGAAACGGCCCACCGGCACATGCACCAGACGGCGCGCGGCACGCTCGGGATCCTTGGCGAACAGCTCCTTGAGCAGTGGTGTGTTGACCGGGCCCGGACACAGTGCGTTCACCCGGATGCCCTGGCGGGCGTACTGCACGCCGAGCTCACGTGACATCGCCAGCACCCCACCCTTGGAGGCGGTGTAGGAGATCTGCGACGTGGCCGAACCCATCACCGCGACGAACGACGCGGTGTTGATGATCGAACCCTTCTGCTGGGGCACCATGTGGCGCAGCGCCGCCTTGCAGCACAGGAACACCGATTTGAGGTTGACGTCCTGCACCCGCTGCCACGCCTCGAGCCCGGTGTTCTCGATCAGGTCGTCGTCGGGCGGTGAGATCCCGGCGTTGTTGAACGCGATGTCCACCGACCCGTAGGTCTTGGCCGCGGTGTCGAACAGCGTGTCGACGGCGACTTCGTCGGCGACGTCGACCGGGACGAAGGTGCCTTCGACCTCATCGGCGACGTCCTTACCGGTCGCGGGGTCGATGTCGCCGATGACGATGGTGGCGCCCTCGGCGTGCAGCCGGCGCACGCTCGCCAGCCCGATACCGCTGGCGCCGCCGGTGACGACGGCGACCTTGCCGGCGAGGCGTTGGGTCAGATCCATCAGTGAGCCTCCTGCTCTGTCTGAACAGCGATGAAGACGTTCTTGACCTCGGTGAACGACAGCGGCGCGTCGGGACCGAGTTCCCGGCCCAGCCCCGAGGCCTTGAATCCACCGAACGGGGTGTTGTACCGCACCGAGGAGTGCGAGTTGACCGACAGATTGCCGGCCTCGACCGCGCGCGACACCCGCAGTGCCCGTGAGAGGTTGTCCGTCCAGATCGAGCCGGACAACCCGTAGGCGGTGTCGTTGGCCAGTGCGACCGCGTCGGCCTCGTCGTCGAAGGGCAGCACGGCGACGACCGGGCCGAAGATCTCCTCGGTGACGGATCGGTCGCCGCGCTGCGGCGTGAGCACCGTCGGGGGGAACCAGAAGCCGGGCCCCTGCGGCGCCGAACCGCGGAACGCGACAGGGGCGTCGTCGGGCACGTACGAGGCGACCGAGCTCCAGTGCGCCTTGGACACCAGCGGGCCCATCTCGGTGTCCTCGGCGTTCGGGTCACCCACGGCGACGCCCTTGACTGCCGGTTCGAGCAGCTCCATGAAGCGGTCGTAGACGTTGCGCTGCACCAGGATACGGCTACGCGCGCAGCAATCCTGACCGGCGTTGTCGAACACCCCGTAGGGCGCCGTCGCTGCGGCGCGTTCCAGATCGCAATCGTCGAAGACGATATTGGCGCTCTTGCCGCCCAACTCCAGCGTCACCCGCTTGACGTGCGCGGCGGCGCCCGCCATCACCCGCGTGCCCACCTCGGTGGAGCCGGTGAAGACGATCTTGCGGACGTCGGGATGGGTGACGAAACGCTCCCCCACCACCTCGCCCGCACCAGGCAGCACGCAGAGCAGGTCGGCCGGCAGACCGGCTTCGACGGCGAGTTCGCCGAGCCGCAGCGTGGTCAGCGGAGTCCACTCGGCCGGCTTCACCAGCACCGCGTTGCCGGCGGCCAGCGCGGGGGCGAATCCCCACGCCGCGATGGTCATCGGGAAGTTCCACGGGGTGATGATCCCGACGACGCCGAGTGGCTCGTTGAACGTCACGTCCAGCCCACCGGCCACCGGAATCTGCTTGCCGGACAGTCGTTCCGGCGCGCCCGCGTAGAACTGCAGCACGTCGCGGACGTGCCCGGCCTCCCACCGCGCCGAACCGATCGGATGACCGGAGTTGGCGACCTCGAGTGCGGCCAGTTCCTCGACGTGGGCGTCGACGACGGTCGCGAAATCCCGCAGTGCGCCCGCCCGCTCGGCCGGGGCCAGCCGGGCCCACTTCCGCTGAGCCGACTGTGCGCGGGCGACCGCGTCGTCGACCCCGGCGGTGTCGGTGAGCTCGACGGTGCGCAGCAGCTCCTCGGTCGCCGGGTTGATCACCTCACAGGTCGTCATGCACTCACCTTCTGTGTTCTTCGCTGCGCGAACGCCGCCGAGGCCTGCACCAGACCGGCAAACAGCCGCAGGTCGTCGAGCCGCTCCTCGGGATGCCACTGCACGGCCACCACCCAGTGATCGGGGTAGCGGCGCGGGTCGGTCTCCACGGCCTCGATCACGCCGTCGGCGTCCGAGGCGCTGACGATCAGCCCGTCGCCGAGGCGGTCGATGGCCTGGTGGTGATAGCACTGCGCCTCGGTGGTGGAGCCGACCAGCGCCTGCACCCGGGTGCCGGCGACAGTGCTGATCGAGGAGGTGGAGAACACTGCGTTGCCCTGTTGGTGGCGGCTGTGGCCCACCACATCGGGTAGGTGCTGGTGCAGGGTGCCGCCGAGGGCCACGTTGAGCACCTGGGCGCCGCGGCAGATTCCCAGCACCGGCACCCCACGGCGCAGCGCGGCGTGCAGCATGGCGAACTCGAAGTCGTCGCGGATGCGGCTGTCTTCGGCGGGTTCGTCGGTGGCGGGATGCCGGGGACTGCCGTACGCGCCGGGGTCGACGTCACGGCCGCCGGTGATGATCAGCCCGTCGAGGCCGTCGAGCAGCGCATCGGCGGCCGCCGCATCCACCGGTTGGGGCGGCAACAGCACCGACATGCCGCCGGCGAGCCCGACCCCCTCGAAGTAGATGGCAGGCAGGAAACTGGCCCGCACGTCCCACACCCCGGTCTGGGCCTGCTGCAGATAGGTGGTCAGCCCGATCGCGGGCCTGCGGCGGTATTCCGGGTCAGAGCCGTTCAAAACAGCGCCTCCTTTCCCAATCGGTCACGGCGGCGTTGAAGGCCGCCAGCTCGACATGTGCGTAATTCAGGTAGTGGTCGACGACGTCGTCTCCGAACGCGGCGCGGGCGATCTCGGATTTGTCGAACAGTTCGGCGGCCTCGCTCATCGTGGTGGGCAGCCGGTCGGCGCCGCTGGTGTAGGCGTTGCCGTCGGTGGCATCGGGCAGCTCGAGGCCCTGCTCGATGCCGTGCAGGCCACCGGCGATCAACGCCGCGGTGGCCAGGTACTGGTTGACGTCCCCACCCGGAGCGCGGCACTCCATGCGCATGCCCTGGCCGTGGCCGACCACCCGCAGTGCGCACGTGCGGTTGTCCAGGCCCCAGGCGATCGCGGTGGGCGCGAAGCTGCCATCGACGAAACGCTTGTAGGAGTTGATGTTCGGGGCGTAGAACAACGTCAGCTCGCGCAGGGTGGCCAGTTGGCCGGCCACGAAGCTGCGGAACATCGCCGACATTCCCAGCGGGTCGCTGTCGTCGGCGAAGACGGCCGAACCGTCGCTGCCACGCAGCGAGATGTGGATGTGGCAGCTGTTGCCTTCACGCTCGTCGAACTTCGCCATGAAGGTCAGGCTCTTGCCGTGTTGATCGGCGATCTCTTTGGCGCCGTTCTTGTAGATGGTGTGGTTGTCGCAGGTGACCAGAGCGTGGTCGTAGCGGAAGGCGATCTCCTGCTGGCCGAGGTTGCACTCACCCTTGACCCCTTCGCAGTACATGCCCGCGCCGTCCATGCCGAGACGGATGTCGCGCAGAAGGGGCTCCATGCGGGTGGAGGCCAGCATCTGGTAGTCGACGTTGTAGTCGGTGGCCGGCGTCAGGCCACGGTAGTCGGCTTTCCACGCGTCGCGGTACGCGTCGTCGAACACCATGAACTCGAGTTCGGTGCCGATGTAGGGCACCAGCCCGCGCTCGGCGAGACGGTCCATCTGGCGGTTGAGGATGCTGCGCGGCGCCTGCTTCACCGGCTTGCCGTCAGTCCACGACAGATCCGCCATCACCAGCGCGCTGCCCGGAATCCACGGCAGCAACCGCAGTGTGCTGAAGTCGGGCGTCATCACCATGTCGCCGTAACCGGTCTCCCAGCTGGAGATGGCGTAACCGTCGACGGTGTCCATGTCGACGTCGACGGCAAGCAGGTAGTTGCAGCATTCGGCACCGTGCTCGGCGACGTCGTCGACGAACAACCGCGCCGAGACCCGCTTGCCGGTGAGCCGGCCCTGCATGTCGGTGAAGGCCACGATCACCGTGTCGATGTCGCCCGCAGCGACCAACTGCTCGAGCTCGGCCTGCGTCAACATGCCCTTTTGTGCACCCATCACTTCTCCTCGCCACGCCGTCGAACACGGTTGTCTGTGCTGGCAAGTCAACCATTGGCTACCCGCCGCGGGACCGTCATCGCCGGTATTCACCGCACATCCGACGTCGAAAGGTAGGACAGCAGACCTTTTCAAATCATATGGGCACAAAGCAAGCTGCACACCCCGCCGAGTGACCAGGATCGCGAACCCGATGTCGGTGCGCCGGTTTGGCAGAGTTCCCCTAGGGTAAATATTCCGTTGCCGCTGCGGCCCTCAACCAGGGCCGCCGACAACGGCGTCGATGTCAGCCGACACAGAGTAGGGTCGAACAGGTGTGTGGAGCCACCGGCGAGGTACGCCTCGACGGAAGAACCCCGGATATCGGTGCCGTCTCCGCGATGGCCCAGGTCATGGTCCCGCGCGGACCCGATGCCGCCGGCGTGTGGTCCCAGGGGCGGGTCGCCCTCGGGCATCGCCGACTGAAGATCATCGACCTCACCGAGGCCGGCGCCCAGCCCATGGTGGACTCCGAACTGGGGTTGTCGATCGCCTGGAACGGCTGCATCTACAACTACGAGCAGTTGCGCGACGAGTTGATGAGCCACGGCTACCGGTTCTTCTCGCACAGCGACACCGAGGTGCTGCTCAAGGGCTACCACCATTGGGGCGACAAGTTCGTCGACCACCTCAAGGGCATGTACGCCTTCGCCATCGTCGAACGCGACAGCGGTCGAGTCCTGCTCGGCCGCGACCGCCTGGGCATCAAGCCGCTCTACATCAGCGAGAACTCCGATCGGATCCGGTTCGCGTCGTCGCTGCCCGCGCTGCTCGCGGGCGGCGACATCGACACCCGGATCGACCAGGTCGCGCTGCATCACTACATGACCTTCCATTCGGTCGTGCCGCCGCCACGGACGATCCTGCGCGGCGTCGGCAAGCTGCCCCCGGCCTCGCTGATGGTGATCGAACCCGACGGCACGCGGACCACGAAGGTCTACTGGGAGCCCGACTTCACCCGCTGCGACGAGCGCGCCGACTGGTCCGAACGCGACTGGGAGGATGCGGTTCTGCACTCGCTGCGGGTGGCGGTGGAGCGGCGCCTGGTCGCCGACGTCCCGGTGGGATGCCTGCTGTCGGGCGGGGTGGATTCCAGCCTGATCGTCGGGTTGCTCGCCGAAGCCGGCCAGCACGGACTCAAGACGTTCTCCATCGGCTTCGAATCCGTCGGCGGCGTCGAGGGCGACGAGTTCCGCTACTCCGACATCATCGCCAAACGGTTCGACACCGATCATCACCAGATCCGCATCGGCACCGACCGGATGTTGCCCGCCCTCGACGGCGCGATCGGTGCCATGAGCGAACCGATGGTCAGCCATGACTGCGTGGCCTTCTACCTCCTCAGCCAGGAGGTAGCCAAGCACGTCAAGGTCGTGCAGTCCGGCCAGGGCGCCGACGAGGTCTTCGCCGGGTACCACTGGTATCCGCCGATGGGTGAGCCGTCGGCGGCCTCGGTCGAAGGTTCGGTCGCCAGCTACCGGGCGGCGTTCTTCGACCGCGACCAGTCGGCGTACGCCAAGCTGGTGTCGCGGGCCGTGGCCACCGAAGACGATCCCAGCGAGCGGTTCGTCGCCGAACACTTCGCGCGCCTCGGCGCCGCCACCGGGGTCGATCGCGCGCTGCGCCTCGACACCACCGTGATGCTGGTCGACGACCCGGTCAAGCGGGTCGACAACATGACCATGGCCTGGGGCCTGGAAGGCAGGGTGCCGTTCCTCGACCACGACCTCGTCGAGCTGGCCGCCACCTGTCCGCCCCAGTACAAGACCGCCCACGAGGGCAAGGGTGTGCTCAAGCAGGCCGCCCGGCGCGTGGTCCCCGCAGACGTGATCGACCGGCCCAAGGGTTACTTTCCGGTGCCCGCGCTGACCCACCTCGAAGGCCCGTACCTGGATCTGGTCCGCGACGCCCTGTACGCCCCGGAGGCCAAGGAACGCGGACTGTTCCGGCCCGACGCCGTCGAGCAGCTGCTGGCTGACCCCAACGGTCGGCTGACCCCGCTGAGGGGCAACGAGCTCTGGCAGATCGCGCTGCTGGAGCTGTGGCTGCAGAAGCACGGCATCCGGGGCCCGGCCGCATGAGCACGCTCGACCCCCGTGCCGAGTCGGCCGGTGAGCAGACCGAGGCGATCACGCTGTCGCTGCACCAGGCCTCCCCGCCGGAGCTGGTCGAGTCGATGTCCGAGGACGTGGTCCTCGAACTCGGTTGGGGCCGGCTGATTTTCGGTCAGACGTTCGCCGATCCGGAAAACCTCGCCGACGTGCTGCGCGAGGAGGCCAAAGGGCGGCGTGACATCTGCATCTACGCCCGTGAGCCGCATGTGCTGGTCTCCCGCGCCCCGGCCGAGCTGTTCATCGATCCCAGCCACACCTACCGGCTGCGCTTCACCGACGACGACCACATCGCGCCGACCCAGCGCGGATTCACGATCCGCGCGCTGCGCAGCCGTGCGGAAGCCGACGAGATGAACCGCGTCTACGTCCGGTGCGGGATGGTGCCCGCCCCCGTCGACGTCATCTGGGACAACCACGTGCAGCGGGATGCGGTGGACTATCTGATCGCGGTCACCGACGACGGCGCCGTTCTCGGCACGGTGACCGGCGTGGACCACGTGGAGCTGTTCAGCGACCCGGAGAACGGCTCGAGCCTGTGGACACTGGCGGTCGACCCGGCGGCACCGCTGCCCGGGGTGGGCGCGGCACTGACCCTCGCCCTGGCCGAGTTGTACCGCACCCGTGGCCGGTCCTACATGGACCTTTCGGTGGCCCACGACAACGGCGCCGCGATCGCGCTGTACGAGAAGCTGGGGTTCACCCGGGTTCCCGTCATGGCGGTCAAACGCAAGAACGCCATCAATGAGCCGCTGTTCACCCATCCCCCGGAAACGGTGGACGACCTCAACCCCTACGCCCGGATCATCGCCGACGAGGCGATCCGCCGCGGCATCTGGGTGGAGGTGATCGACGCCGAGGCCGGCGAGATGAAGATGTCGCACGGTGGACGCAGCGTCATCACGCGGGAGTCGCTGTCCGAGTACACCTCCGCCGTCGCGATGAGCCGGTGCGACGACAAGCGACTCACCCGGCGCATCGTGTCCGAGGCCGGCATCGCCGTGCCGCGTGGGCGGCTGGCGACCTTCGACCAGGCCGACCACGACTTCCTGGCCGAAGTGGGCGACGTCGTCGTCAAGCCCACGCGCGGCGAGCAGGGCAAAGGCATCACGGTCGGGGTCACCGACTCCGAGGAACTGGACGCAGCGCTGGCACGGGCCCGCGAGCAGTACCCCGAGGTGCTCATCGAACAGCGCGCCGAGGGTGACGACCTGCGGCTTGTCGTCATCGACGGCAAGGTGGTCGCCGCGGCACTGCGTCGCCCGGCGGAGGTCACCGGCACGGGCCGGCACACCATCCGTGAGTTGATCGAAGCGCAGAGCCGCCGCCGGGCCGCCGCGACGGGCGGCGAGTCGGTCATCCCGATGGATGCCGTGACCGAGGCCACGGTCACCGAGGCGGGCTGGTCGTTCGACGACGTACTGCCCGAGGGTGAACGTTTGCGTGTGCGCCGCACCGCGAACCTGCACCAGGGCGGGACCATTCACGACGTCACCGCGATCGTGCATCCGGACCTGCGCGCAGTGGCCGTCACCGCGGCCGCCGCGATCGGCATTCCCGTGACCGGCATCGACCTGCTGGTACCGGACGTCACCTCGCCCGACTACGTGTTCATCGAGGCGAACGAACGTCCCGGGTTGGCCAACCACGAGCCGCAGCCCACCGCAAAAGCATTCGTGGACTTCCTGTTTCCGAACCAGCCGGGATTGCCGCAGGCCTGGACCCCGGACGAGGCGGCACGCACCAGAGATCAGCAGCGGTAGAACATCACCATGTGCTCGTGCGCATGACGATCTCGGTCGCGAGTTGGGCCGTCGAATCGGCCGCGTTGCGCCGGCCCAGCAGATCCACGATCCGGTACTCGCCGTAGACGAAGCGCTGGCTGGCGACCGCCATGGCGCGGGCGGCTTTGGTACTGACCAGCACCGTGGTGTTCAGCTCCACCGGCGGGCAGTGCTCGTCGCGGATGACCCCGGCCGGGTCGGCCACCCGTGGGTGTCCGCGATCGACGGCCACCAGCCCGATGAACCGGTCGAGCCGGGTGGCGGCCAGTTCCCAGGCCAGCTCCCCGCCCAGCCGGTCACCCACCAGCAGCGCCCAGCGCACGTCCAGCGAGTCGAGGATGCCGACCACCGACTTGCCGGTCAGCCGCGGATCCGGCCCGATCACCACGGTACGCAGGGACGCGGTGTGCAACCGCTGACAGACCGGATCGTAGGCCGCCGGGGCCTGATGCGCGGCACCGAGCACGACCACGACCGAACCCTTCTCCGGGCCCGCCACCTCCACGGGCACGCCGAAGCCGTCGACGGTCACCATGGGAGAGGGCATTGCGTCACGCTACAGCCAGCAGCGCTGTCAGCGGGCAGCTTTCACCGCTCTTGATGGGCGCACTCATGCGGCCTGCGCGGCCTTGTCGGCCTGCTTGGCCATGACCTCCAAAAACGTCTGCGGCAGCGCGGCTTTGACGTCGATCGTGGGATCCGGGGTCGGGAAGGCGATCCCGAACACCGCCATCGAGCCGACGTTCTCGAACGAGAAGAACACGCTGCGTTCCGCCCCCGCCAGATGCATGGTCTGCTCGTACACCAGCGCTTGCGGTCGCGGGGTGTCCAGCCGCGTGGTGGTCATCGGGATCCCCGGATCCGACGGATCGAAGAACGTCTTGTACGTCGCACACCGTTCGGCGGTGGCAGCCAGCCGATCCAGATCCAGCGACCACGTGAGCACTGTGATCACCAGGCGCGCACCGTCATAGTCGACGACGTACTCCGCAGCACTGCCGGGCCCCCGCTCCGCGGTGTCGGCGATGTCGCGAGTCATCCCGTCGGTACAGCCCTCCGGAGTGGACAACATCGGCGGCGGCGCCCCTGCGCCGTCCCCCTGTCCCGGGTCGCGGTTGATCCGCTCGAAGCCCACACCGGCCGGAAAGTCTGCGGCGGTCAGCACAGCTCGCTCGAGACGGGCGCCGGGCCACGTCGGTGTGCCGGTCACCGCCTGCCCGCACCCCGTCAGGACGACCACCGCCATCGCCGCGCCCACCGCGTGCCGGATCATGGACCCAGGCTACCGATGGCTCACAGCTGGGTCAGGATCTCCGCGCCCGAGTCGGTGACCACCAGGGTGTGCTCGAACTGCGCGGTCCACTTCTTGTCCTTGGTGGCGACCGTCCAGTCGTCATCCCAGATCTCGTAGTCGAGCTCACCGAGGTTGATCATCGGCTCGATGGTGAACGTCATGCCGGGTTCGAGCACCGTCTGCACCGACGGTGCGTCGTAGTGCAGCACCACCAAGCCGTTGTGGAAGGTGGTGCCGATGCCGTGTCCGGTGAAGTCGCGAACCACGTTGTAGCCGAAGCGGTTCGCGTAGGCCTCGATGACGCGACCGACCACCGACAGCGCGCGGCCGGGCTTGACCGCCTTGATGGCGCGCAGGGTGGCTTCGTGAGTCCGTTCGACCAGCAGCCGGTGCTCCTCGCTGACGTTGCCGGCCAGGAACGTCGCGTTGGTGTCCCCGTGCACGCCGTCGATGTAGGCGGTGACGTCGATGTTGACGATGTCACCGTCCTCGATGACCGTGGAGTCTGGGATGCCGTGGCAGATGATCTCGTTCAGCGACGTGCAGCAGGACTTCGGGTAACCCTTGTATCCCAGTGTCGAGGGGTATGCGCCGTGATCGACCATGTACTCGTGGGCGACCCGGTCCAGGTGGTCGGTGGTGACCCCCGGCGCGACCGCCTTGCCCGCCTCGGCGAGCGCACCGGCGGCGATGCGCCCGGCGACCCGCATCCTCTCGATCACCTCGGGGGCCTGCACCCACGGTTCGCTGCCCTCCTGCGCGGTCGCCTTACCCACGTACTCGGGTCGCTCGATCGACCGTGGAACCGGCAACGTCGGCGACACCACACCGGGACGGAGGGCACTGCGTACAGACATGTAGCAATGCTAGCGTTCCGGCATGCAGGTCACCCCCGGGCACTTGTTCGCACAGCTGGACTTCCGGGACGTCGAGGAATCCGACGAACGCCTGGTGATCGAGTTGGACAACCGTCCCGATCTGGTCAACAGGCGCGGCGCCCTACAGGGTGGACTGGTAGCCACCCTGATCGACATCGCCGCTGGTCGCCTCGCCGACCGTCACGTCGGGCCGGGCCAGGACGTGACGACCGCGGACATGACCATCCACTTCCTGGCTCCAGTCCTGGAAGGTCCCGCCCGGGCCGAGGCCACCGTGGTGCGGGCGGGGCGACGGCTGTCGATCATCGCCGTCGACGTCACCGACGCGGCGCGGGACCGCCTGGCGGCACGCGCCACCTTGAGTTTCGCGGTACTCGACCCGCGCTGAGACCGGTGGCTCACGCCACTGGGATGAGACTGGTGGCTCACGCCACCCCAGCCCAACTGGCGGCTCACGCCACCGTGACCGACGCGAGCGCCGAGCGCACCCGCGCCGGCAGCGATCCGCCATGGACCAGCCAGTCGTCGAGCGCGACCCGCACCGAGGCCATGGCCAACGCCCCCAGCAACCGCGGGCGTGGGTCGTCGGGCCTCCGGTCGGCGAACCGTGGGGACACCAGCTCGGCGATCGCGGCTTCATAGCGCAGGTAGATCTGCAGCGTCCATGCGCTGAACACCGGCGATGACCGGGTCAGCGCGGCCAACTCGCGCACCTGGTCACTGATGGCCTCGAATCCGTCACCGAGGTCGTCGAACGCACCGCGTACCGCGGCGTCGGCGGCCAGGTCGGGCGGCTGGGCGGCCAGGGCGGCGGTGATCACGTCGAGCCACCGGGTGGTCATGCCCTCGGCAACTGCGTCTTCCTTGGCCGAGAAGTAGCGGAAGAAAGTGGCTCGCCCGACCTCGGCGGCTGCGGCGATCTGTTCCACCGTCGCCCCGGCGAGCCCGTGGTCGGCGACGGCGCGCGCCGCGGCCGCCGCGATCCGCGCCTTGGTCGCGCGCTGCTTGCGCACGGTGAGACTTTCGCGCGAATCACGACTCGAGACAGCGTCCATGGTGAGACTATGTCTCACCATGGACGTCGAAAGCAATGATCTGGCCGCTGCGGCGCTCGCCGGCTGGGACTTCGTCCGCCAGATGCTGGCGGACCTGACCGCGACGGTGGTCGATGATGCAGCCGACGAACGTGAACTGCTCGAAGGTCTGCGGGTGCTGGCCAAGGTGAGCGCACTGTGCACCGAACTGTCCGTGGAGGCCGACCCGCAGCGCCCGCTGTTCTTCGACATGTGCACGCCCACGCGGATGATCGGCGGACCCAATCCCGACGGTCGCTACCTGCTGGCCGCGATCCGCGGTGACCGGGCATACCGGATCAGCGGAACCCGCGGCAGCACCGCCTATCTGGGCTTCCAGGTGCTCGCCGGCACCGGTCTGACGCCGCGCCGGATGGCCGCCTATCTCGGTGACCGTGACCTGCACTGCGTCGACGGAACCTTCGAGATGCTGCTGTCCGCCGGCCAACCGGCCCCGGACGAACTCGGCGCCGCGCAGTGGGTTCCGATTCCCGACGACGCCTCCGCGGTCGTGGTGCGCGAGTACATCTCCGACCGCTGCTCGGAGTCTGAGGCCAGCATGGCGATCGACTGCCTGGACGCCGAGGCGCTGCAACCGCTGTCGGATGCGGCCGCGGGCGAGGCGTTCACCGCGATGGCGTGGACCATCGTCAAGCTCGCCACTCTTCACCGTACGGTGATGCCCGAGCTGCTGGCCCAACCCAACCGGCTGGTGACCGCTGAGGCCGCCGAGCTCGGTGCCGCCGACACGACGCCCGACAACCTCTACATGATCGGCTCGTTCGCGTTGGACCCCGATGAATCCTTGGTGCTGGAGTTCACTCCCCCGCGGACCCGGTTCTGGAACGTCACGCTGGAAAACGTCTGGCACGAGTGCCTCGAGCCGCGCCACCGGCACAGCTCTGTCACCAACAAGGGCGTGGCACCGGATCCGTCCGGGGTGGTCCGGATCGCGATCGGCGCCGGGGACTTCGGACACGGGCACTGGCTGGACACCGGCGGCCGGCACCGCGGTTTCGTGATCCTGCGCTGGCTGGACAACCCAGCGCCTCCGACGGTGCGCACGTCGATCCGCCACCGTGGAGACGCATCATGATCGCGGCACGCTTCCGCCCTGACGACCTGATCGAGCAGGCCTGCCACGCCGCCGGCTGTGACGACTTCGGGGAGGACAGCTGGCGCGAGGGGCTGAACAGGCTGTGCGACGGTCTGATCAGCCAGGCCCGACTCAACGCGCTCGGGGTCGAGATCGCCTCGACCGACCTCGTACGCGCGCTGACCCACCGCCTCCAGATCATCGCGTGGCGCACGAGCCACCCCGAGGTCACCACCGCACCGGTCGAACGGCCCATCGTCATCGTGGGCCAGCCCCGCACCGGCACCACCATCCTGTTCGATCTGCTGGCCACCGACCCCGAACTACGGGCGCCGCTGACCTGGGAGGTGGACAACCCACACCCTCTCCCCGACCCGAGGGAGTACGACACCGACCCGCGCATCGCCGCGACCCAGGCCGGCATCGAGATGTCCGAGCAGATCGTGCCCGGCCTGCTGGTGCATCACCCGATGGGGGCGCGAGTCGGCCAGGAATGCGTGCGCATGACCGCCGGTCAGTTCACCAGCATGATCTTCTCGGTGCAGTACCGCCTGCCCGACTACTACCGGTGGCTACTCAACGAAGCCGACCATGGGCCGGCCTACCGGTACCACCGGATGTTCCTGCAGCACCTGCAATCCGCCGTCGGCGGTCGGTGGCTGCTGAAATCGCCGGCACATCTGTGGCAACTCGAGGCGCTCGTCGCCGAGTATCCGGACGCTCTGATCGTGCAGACCCACCGCGACCCCCTCAACGTCATCTCCTCGATCAGCGCGCTGACCCACCATCTACGGCGGCTGGCCTCCGACGAATCCTCGATCGCCGACTGCGCCGCCCAGTCCTGCGAAGAGATCGTCGTCGGGCTGGACCGGGCCATCGAGATGCGTGATTCCGGCGTGGTGCCCGACAGCCAGGTCATCGACGTGCACTTCACCGAGTTCATGCGTGACCCGCTGGCCACTGTCCGGACGCTGTACACGGCGATGGGCCGAGAACTGAACTGCGCCACCGAGACCCGGATGCGTGAACACCTGGCTGCGCATCCCGGCGACCACGGCGGTACGCGCTACCGCTGGGCAGACACCGGTCTCGACGCCGGCGAGGTGCGACAGCGGGTGCGCCGATACCAGGAGCGCTACG
Organism: Mycobacterium sp. G7A2; assembly: GCF_041902445.1. Taxonomy (NCBI): domain Bacteria; kingdom Bacillati; phylum Actinomycetota; class Actinomycetes; order Mycobacteriales; family Mycobacteriaceae; genus Mycobacterium; species Mycobacterium sp. G7A2. The sequence continues at coordinate 3,850,090 of NZ_CP169251.1, forward strand.
GCGTGGCCGAGGAACCCCTCAGGTAGTGCGGGCGAACCGGTTGCGCCGCCATCCCTTTCGGGGGCCTCGCACGTCGACCGAACCGCAGACCACCTTGCCGGTGAGGATGACGTGCGGCTTCCCCTCCGCGGGGGCGTCTTTACGGTGATCGTGGGCGCGGCCGACGTTGACCTCGACATCGTCGATGGAGGCACTCGCCCCGTCGGGAAGTCGCAGTTCGAGCCCACCGAACACCAGATCCAACTCGATCACCACGATGGGGCCGGCGAACCGGGCCCGGGTCAGGTCGAGGTCGACCGAACCCATCCGGCGGTGCAGCGCCAGCCGAGTCGGCACGATCCACTCACCCTGGCGAGTCAGCGAGCCCAGCACACCGCGCAACTCGACGCGGTCGGCCGCCGAGGTGACGATCGCCCCCGGTCCGGGCAGGTCGCCGACCAGGGCGTCCAACTCCGACCGCAGCCTGGCCCGCGCCACCATCGCCGAGCGTTCCTCGAACTCGTCGATGTCGATGAGTCCGAGGGCCACCGCGTTGTGCAGTCGGCGCAGCGTGCCGTTGCGGTCGGCGTCGGAGATCCTCATCTCGACGGCATCCGCCGACGCGCGCACCAACGACGCGTCGGCGACGCGGTGGGTTCTGCCGTGGTTGATGTCGGTCATGACCCTCCCACGGTACCGCCGTCAGGCCAGGAAATCGGGCGGGAGGGCGTCGAGCATGCCCTTGAGCATGCGCACCGCGTACTCCGAGCTGCCGCCGCCGACGATCAGCGCCGAGAACGCCATGTCCCCGCGGTATCCGGTGAACCAGGAATGCGAGCCGCCCGCGAACTCCGCTTCGCCGGTCTTGCCGCGCACGTCACCGGCACCCTGGAGATCTTCGGCGGTCCCGTTGGTCACCACCAGCCGCATCATCGGTCGCAGACTTTCCACGACCTCGGCCGGAATCTGGGCCCGGTCCCCGGTGATTTCGGTCTCCCGGCCGTCGATGAGCTTCGGCACCGGGGTGTGCCCGGCCGCTACCGTCGCCGCCGCCAGCGCCATGCCGAACGGGCTGGCCACCACCTTGCCCTGACCGAAACCGTCCTCGGTGCGCTCGGTGAGATTCACCGTGGGGGGCACCGACCCGCTGACCGTGGGAAGTCCGGCGATGCGGTAGTCGGGTCCGATGCCGTACTGCGCGGCGGCCTGGGTGAGCCCGCGCGGCGGCATCCGGCTGGCCAGCTCGGCGAACGTGGTGTTGCAGGAGCTGGCGAAGGCCCGGGACATCGGCACGGTGCCGAGGTCGAAGCCGCCGTAGTTGGGCACGCTGCGGTGGCCGATGTCCATCTGCCCGGGACATCCCAGCAGCGTGTTGGGAGTCGCCATGTCGCGTTCGATGGCCGCACCCGCGGTGACGATCTTGAACGTCGACCCCGGTGGGTAGAGGCCCATCGTGGCGATCGGACCCTCCCGGTCGGCGGCCTCGTTCTGCGCCACGGCCAGGATTTCGCCGGTAGACGGTCGGATCACGACGATCATCGCCTGCTTACCGGTGGTGTCGACGGCGTTCTGCGCCGCCTCCTGCACCGACCGGTCCAGGCTGATGCTGACCGACGGCGCCGGGTCACCGCGCACCTCGTGCAGGACGTCGACGTCGGCGCCGTTCTGGTTGACCGTGACGACCCGCCAGCCCGGCGTCCCGTCCAGATCATCGGTCACCGTCTTCTTGATCTCGTTGATCAAGGTGGGCGCGAAGTCCTCGTCGGTGGGCACCATTTCGGGCTGCGGCGTGATCACCACCCCGGGCAGCGCGGCCAGGGCGCCCACGACCTCGTCGTGGTCGGCCTTGCGCAGCGTGATCAGGCTCAGCGGCCCCTTGATCGAACTGGACTGCTCGGCCAGGCGCTGGGCATCGAGGGTGTTGTCGAACCGGCGGAGCACATCGGCGACGACGCGGGCGGTGGGCATCAGAGCGCTGCCGGCCTGCTGGGCGTCCAGCGCGAAGTGGTAGCGGTATCCGGGCACCAACACGTTCGTGCCGCTGCGTTCGTGCACCGAGGCGCGCGGCGGATCGTCGGCGCGCAGAGCGAATGTCTGGTTCTCGCCCAGCCGCGGGTGGATGTCGGTGGCGCTCCATCGCACCTGCCACCGTCCGTCGTCCCGGATCATGTTCAGCCGGCCGTCGTAACTCCAGGTCCGGTCCTTGGGCAGGTGCCAGGTGTAGCGGTAGGCGATGCTCCCGGTGTCCTCGGCGTACTTGGAGCTCAGGATCTGGGCGTCCAAGCCGGTCGCCTGCAGACCCGCCCACGCCTCGTTGAGCGCGGCGCGCGCGAGTTCGGGGCGATCGGCGAACGCGCTGGCCGCGGAGGTGTCCCCCTCGGCCAGGGCGACGAAGAACCGTTCGGCGACCGGCTCGGGCCCGTCGGGACGCGGGGTGCATGCACTGAGCGCGGCCACGGTCGCGACAGCGGACAACACGGCGACAGCGCGTGTTACGGATGAGATCAGTGTGGCCATTGAGACGAATGTTAAGAAATAACGATCCGGTTTCGGCGCAGGCACGCCGAGAGGCACCTCGGGTCTGAGATCGCGCAGCCGCGACGGAGTTATGCGTCCGCGACTGTGGCCCGACATGCGAGCCCGCGACGGCTCTCACTCGCCCGCGCGAGCGGGCTAACCCCCGCCGCGCGAGCGGGCTGTCCCCTCGCCCGCGGCTGTGGCCCATGGCCGCGCCGCGCGAGCGGGCTATCCCCTCGCCCGCGGCTGTGGCCCCTGGCCGCGAAAGTACGGTTTCTGATGAATATCGGGCGATTTCTGTCAGAAACCGTACGCTCGCGCCCCGCCCGCGGCTACGAACCGGCGGCCACTGCCCGCGCCCGGCCCGCGGCTACGAACCGGCGGCCACTGCCCGCGATCCCGCCCGCGGCTACGAACCGGCGGCGACTGCCCGCGATCCCGCCCGTGCGACGGGGCTATGCGCCGGCGGCCGCTGCCCGCACCACCAGCGGCGCAGCCGGAAAGTACGCCGCCATCTCCGACCGGGACGCGCGCAGCGCGGCGGTGCCGTAGCCCTGCTTGCGATGCGCCGGGTGAATCCAGATCCGGACGTCGACCTCTCCGTCGGCGAGTTCACCGAACACCATGCCGACTTTGGTCGAACCAACCTCGGCAACCAGCCAGGCGGCCTCCTCGGCGGCGAAACGCGCCATTGCGCCCCGGATTTCGTCGCCGAGGTCGCCGGCCGGGACTTGGGTACCATCGCCGGCCAGGCGGATGTCCTCGGTGCGGGCCGCGAAGATGTCGCGGTCCTCCTCCGCGGTGAACGGCCGCAACATCAGCCGCCGGGCCCGCCCTCCGGGAGGCTCCGGCGGGGTGAAAATCGCCGACTGACTGCTCAGGTCCTGCAATTCAGCGGCGATTCGGTTGCGCGCGACCTTGGTGAGCCGATCGAAGGACAACCTCAGCACAGCTTCGGCCGCTGGAGCAGAGGTGTCGAGCAGATCGGCGATGGCGTCGATCGCGGCGTCGTAGTCCTCCGAGGCGACCACGGCGTCGAGGACCTCGTGGCGACGGTCCAGCGCGCGTACGAGGGCATCGGCGATGGCTCTGCGTTCAGCGCCGGCCTCATGCCCGTCCATGTCCTCGGTCATGGACAGCAAGCGTACGTGTCACGCAGTGCGCCAAGGTCGATCCGGCACGATCAATCCATCGACACAGTCGGCGGGCGCGACGTTCTGGCCGATCTTCGACCAGCTGGTCAGTCCGGCGACGTCGTTCCAGCAACGTCAACCCAGTCGGCGTCAGTCCAGCAGCACTGTCGCGAACGAGCCGACCTCGACGAATCCGATGCGTGCGTAAGTCGCCCGCGCCACGGTGTTGAAGCTGTTGACGTACAGGCTGGCGATGCGGCCACCGGCGACTACGGCCGCAGCCAGCGCGGCGGTCCCCGCGGTACCCAGGCCGCGGCCCCGCCGGTCCGGGTGCACCCAGACACCCTGGATCTGGCCCACCGCCGGTGACTGTGAACCGACCTCGGCCTTGAACACCACCTGCCCACGCTCGAAGCGTGCCCAGGCCCGCCCTGAGGCGATCAGCGACGCGACGCGGCGGCGGTAACCGCGGCCACCGTCGCCCAGGCGGGGATCGATACCGACCTCACCGATGAACATGTCGACCGCGGCGACGAGGTAGGCGTCGAGTTCCTCCATGCGCACCGGGCGCACAGCGGGGTCGATCGCGCAGACGGGCGCGGTGTTCAGCGCCATCAAGGGTTGATGGGAGCGCACATCGCGCGCGGGGCCCCACACCTGTTCGAGTCGCTGCCACATCGGCAGCACCAACTCCGCGCGCCCGACCAGCGACGAGCACCGGCGCGGACTGCTCATGGCCTTGTCGGCGAACGCGTTGAGATCACCCAGCGCGCCCCGCAGCGGAATCAGATTGGCGCCGGCGTAACACAGCGACTCGTTGACCCGGCGCCGCGTCCAGAGCTCCCCGCCGATGGCCGACGGCTCGATGCCGTGCTCGGCTACGCGGGAGGCGACCATGCACGCGGCTACGGGGTCGGAGTCGAGAACGTCGCGCACGGCGGTGATGTCGCGCGCCACCGACACCCTTCGCTCGTCGACGAGACGGAAAAGCGGAGGAGCCGACATCTGGACTCTTTCTGCGACAAATCCTGAGCAGCCGACCCGCACGCCCGGGGGGCCTGTGGTCTAGCTTACGGTCACAACCGGTGAACCGCTGGCATCCTCCAAACCGCGTTCTTCCGCAAGTCGCAGCGCCTCTTCGATCAACGTCTCCACGATCTGCGCCTCCGGAACGGTCTTGATGACCTCACCCTTGACGAAGATCTGACCCTTGCCGTTGCCCGAGGCCACACCGAGGTCAGCTTCCCGAGCCTCGCCCGGACCGTTGACGACGCACCCCATCACCGCCACCCGCAACGGCACCTCCATGCCCTCCAGGCCGGCGGTCACCTCGTTGGCCAAGGTGTAGACGTCGACCTGGGCCCGCCCGCACGACGGGCAGGAGACGATCTCCAGGGACCGGGGCCGCAGGTTGAGCGATTCCAGGATCTGGATGCCCACCTTGACCTCTTCGGCCGGCGGCGCCGACAACGAGACCCTTATGGTGTCACCGATGCCCCGCGACAGCAGAGCGCCGAACGCGACCGCCGACTTGATCGTGCCCTGGAAGGCCGGGCCCGCCTCGGTCACGCCGAGGTGCAGCGGATAGTCGCACTGCTCGGCGAGCTGCTCGTAGGCCGCGACCATGACGACGGGGTCGTTGTGCTTGACGCTGATCTTGATGTCGCCGAAACCGTGCTCCTCGAACAGTGACGCCTCCCAGAGCGCCGACTCGACGAGCGCCTCGGGGGTGGCCTTGCCGTACTTCTCCATGAAGCGCTTGTCCAACGATCCGGCGTTGACGCCGATGCGGATCGGGATACCGGCGGACGCCGCAGCCTTCGCGACTTCCTTGACCCGGCCGTCGAATTCCTTGATGTTGCCCGGGTTGACCCGCACCGCGGCGCAACCGGCGTCGATGGCGGCGAAGATGTATTTCGGCTGGAAGTGGATGTCGGCGATCACGGGGATCTGCGACTTCTTGGCAATCGTCGGAAGCGCGTCGGCGTCCTCCTGGCGCGGGCACGCCACGCGGACGATGTCGCAACCCGACGCGGTCAGCTCGGCGATCTGCTGCAGCGTGGAGTTGATGTCGTGGGTCTTGGTGGTGCACATCGACTGCACCGAGATGGGGTGCTCGCTGCCGACCCCGACATCGCGGACCATCAGCTGCCGGGTGGTGCGGCGGGGGGCCAAAACAGGGGCCGGCGGTGCCGGCATGCCCAGACCTATGGAGGTCATCGTTCTCCTACTGGAAGGGTCTGATCGGGTTGACGAAGTCGGCGGTGACCGTCAACAACATGTATCCGGCCACCACGACCAGGACGACGTAGGTGGCCGGCATCAACTTCAGGTAGTTCACCGGGGCGGCGGCCACCATGCCACGCGCGGACCGGAACAGGTTGCGCAGCTTCTCGAACACCGCGATCGCGATGTGGCCGCCGTCGAACGGCAGCAGCGGGATCAGGTTCACCGCGCCCAGCACGAAATTCAGCTGCGCCAGGAAGAACCAGAACGCCACCCACAGCCCCTGGTCGACGGTGTCGCCGCCGATGATGCTGGCACCGACGACGCTGATCGGGGTTTCGGGATCGCGCTCGCCACCGCCGATGGAATCGACGAGCGCGCCGACCTTGGTGGGGATCTTGGCCAGCGCCTTGCCCAGTTCGACGGCGAGATCGCCGGTGAAGGCGAAGGTGGCGGGCACCGCGGCCAGCGGGTTGTACTGGGTGGGCCCGAAGATCGCTGCCGTCACCCCGATGGTGCCGACGTCGGTGGGTACCGGTGCGGCATCGGCCGCGTCTGCAGCCACGTAACGCTGGCTCGGGGTGACGTCGACGGTGGTGGTGAACTCCTCGGTGCGGCCGTCCTGGTCGCGCTGCACGGTGAATTCGGTGGGTCCGTTCAGCGGCCGGACCGCCTCGACCAACTCGTCGAAGTTCGCCACCGGGGTGTCACCGACCGCGACCACGACGTCACCCGCGCGGATGCCGGCCGCAGCGGCCGGGCTGGACACCAGGCAGTCCCCCAGCTCACCCTGGCTGACCTCGGACTTCACGCAGGAGGTCTCGCCCACCATGGCGGTGGTCGGCTGATTCAGGTTCGGCAGCCCCCAGATGATCGCGATGGCATAGATCAACACGAACCCGATGACGAAGTTCATCCCGGGGCCGGCGGCGAGCACGGCGACGCGCTTCCAGGTCTTCTGCCGGTACATCGCGTAGGGGCGCTCGTCAGGTGCCAGTTCCTCGACCGACGTCATGCCGGCGATGTCGCAGAAACCGCCGAGCGGAACCGCCTTGACGCCGTACTCGGTTTCACCGAGCTTGTTGGCCCGGCGAGTGGACCACAGGGTGGGGCCGAAACCGACGAAGTAGCGGCGCACCTTCATCCCGGTGGCGCGGGCCACCCACATGTGGCCGCATTCGTGCAGCGCCACCGACAGCAGGATGGCGAGTGCGAAGAGCACGACGCCGATCGCGAACATCATGAGGCGGCCAGTTCCCTATCTCCTTGCAGTACCTGCGTGGTCGTGCTCGACGACGCGCCGCGCCCGGTCGCGGGCCCAGTCCTGCGCGTCGAGCACCTCATCCACGGTAGCTGGTTCGGCCGCCCACTGGTCGGCACCGCGCACGACCTGCGCCACCGTGCCCACGATCGCCGGGAAAGGAATGCGCCCGTCGAGAAAGGCCTGCGCAGCCTCTTCGTTGGCCGCGTTGTAGACCGCAGGCAGGCAGCCGCCAACTCGGCCGGCCGCCCGGGCCAGCTCCACGGCGGGAAAAACGGCGTCGTCGAGCGGCTCGAAGTCCCAGCGCGCTGCGGTGCTGAAGTCGCAGGCCGGCGCGGCCGCGGCCACCCGTGACGGCCAGCCCAGCGCCAACGCGATCGGCAACTTCATGTCGGGCGGGCTGGCCTGCGCCAGCGTCGAACCGTCGGTGAACGTCACCATCGAATGCACGATGGACTGCGGATGCACAACGACCTCGATGCGGTCGTAATCAACCCCGAACAGAAGGTGCGTCTCGATCAGCTCGAGGCCCTTGTTCACCAGGGACGCGGAGTTGAGAGTGTTCATCGGCCCCATCGACCAGGTGGGATGGCTGCCGGCCTGCTCGGGGGTCACATCGTGGAGCTGGGCCGCGCTCCAGCCGCGGAACGGACCGCCGGAAGCGGTCAGGACCAGCTTGGCGACCTCGTCGGCGGCACCTCCGCGCAGGCACTGCGCCAACGCGGAATGCTCGGAATCGACGGGGACGATCTGACCCGGACGGGCCGCCTTGAGCACCAGCGGCCCGCCGGCCACCAGCGACTCCTTGTTGGCCAGCGCCAGGCGCGCTCCGGTGGCCAGCGCCGCGAGTGTCGGTTCCAGACCGAGCGCCCCCACGAGCGCGTTGAGCACCACGTCGACGCCGGGCCCGGCGGCGGTCTCCTCGATCAGCCGGGTCACCGCGCGCGGACCGCTGTACGGCACACCTCCGAGGCGCTGCGCGGCGGCCGGATCGGCCACCGCGATGTTCGTCACCCCGGTCTCGGCCCGCTGCCTGGCGAGCAGATCGGTGTTTCCACCGCCCGCGGCCAGCCCGACGACCTCGAACCGGTCCGGGTTGGCGGCGATCACGTCGAGCGCCTGGGTGCCGATCGACCCGGTGCTGCCCAGCAGCAGCACCCGGATCCTGTCCCTCGGGGAATCACCGGTGACCGTCACGGCTTCATTGTGCCGTGTCGGCGGCGGTGGCCACTCCCCCGATCACCCATGACGGCCGATGCGCATCTGTGACGTGAATCTGACGTCTCGGATCACGACCCATCCAATCGGCGACCGGCGATGAATCACCCGTGTCAGCACAGTGCGGGCAGAGAGTCCGTCAATGACGACGTGAAGGGAAGAAAGTGATGATCACCGTGAACCGTAAGTCGGTTGCCGCCGTAGGCGTGGCCGCCGCCGCGATGCTCGGGGTGGCCGCCTGTTCGAGCGACAGCTCGACCGAAGCGACCGACGCGACCACCACGACGACGTCGGCTGCGGCGGAGACGACCACATCGATGGTCCCGACCACCAGCGCGATGGCCGACCCGGCAGCCAACTTGGTCGGCAGCGGCTGCGCCGCCTATGCGGAGCAGGTGCCCACCGGCCCGGGTTCGGTGACCGGGATGGCCTCCGCCCCGGTGACCGTGGCGGCGTCCAACAACCCGATGCTCACCACGCTGACCCAGGCGCTGTCGGGCCAGCTCAACCCTGATGTCAACCTCGTCGAGACGCTCGACGGTGGCGAGTTCACCGTGTTCGCGCCGACCGACGACGCCTTCGCCAAGCTCGATCCGGCGACCATCGAGACGCTCAAGACCGATTCCGATCTGCTCACCAGCATCCTGACCTACCACGTGGTGCCGGGCCAGGCCGCCCCGGATCAGGTGCCCGGCGAGCATGAGACCGTCCAGGGCGCGACGCTGAACGTGACCGGTGAAGGCGACGACCTCATGGTCAACGACGCCGGCCTGGTGTGCGGTGGCGTCAAGACCTCCAACGCCGTCGTCTACATGATCGACACTGTGCTGATGCCGCCGGCCAGCTGATCGGCCGACGAACCCCTCGGATCCCTCCGCCCGTGTCACCGGGCGGGGGGATTCGTGCTTCTGGCCGGAAAATGCGTCAAATCTGTTGTCTGTCAACCCCATCCATATTCCCACCGGCTCCGAAGACCAGGTGTACGACCATCCCCGGAAACAAGGAGATCGACATCATGAGGATCAACGGGAAGAACCTGGCCGCAACGGGATTGGCCGCTGCTGCCGCGATCGGCATGTCCCTGACGACGGCGACGACCGCCGGTGCACAACCGACAGGGCCGGGGTGCGCCGCCTATGTCGAGCAGGTTCCCGAGGGACCGGGCTCGGTGCAGGGCATGGCGCCGGCGCCGCTCACTGTCGCCGCATCGAACAATCCGCTACTCACCACACTGACCAAAGCTGTTTCCGGCCAGCTCAACCCGGAGGTGAATCTGGTCGAGACGCTCGACGGCGGTGAGTTCACCGTGTTCGCGCCGACGGACGCGGCGTTCGCCAAGATCGACCAGGCGACCATCGACAAGCTCGCCACCGACGCTCCCCTGCTGACCAATGTCCTGACCTATCACGTGGTGCCGGGCCGCGCCGCTCCGGATCAGGTCGTCGGCACCCACACCACCGTGCAGGGCAGCGACGTCACTGTCACCGGGCACCCGAATGAGCTCATGGTCAACGACGCGTCGGTGATCTGCGGCGGAGTGCAGACCGCGAACGCGACCGTCTACCTGATCGACACGGTCCTGATGCCGCCCATGTGATCTGGGACCGAGCGGAACCCCAGCGGTGCTCACTTCCTGGGCGGGAAGTGCTCGATCCAGTGCCGGGCGATTTCGATGCGGCGCGCTACCCACACGTCGTCGTGCGACTGCACGTGGTCGAGGAACCGTTCCAGGGCCGCGGTGCGGGCGGGTCGGCCGGCCAACCGGCAATGCAGCCCGACCGACAGCATCTTCGGCGAACCTGCCTGCCCCTCGGCGTAGAGCACGTCGAACGCGTCGCGCAGGTGAGCGAAGAACTGGTCACCGCTGGGGAACCCGCCCGCGATCGCGAAGCGCATGTCGTTGGTGTCGAGCGCATACGGGACCACCAGGTGGTCGGTACCCGCGACGTGTGTCCAGTACGGCAGGTCGTCGGCATAGGAGTCCGAGTCGTAGACGAAACCACCGTGCTCGACGACCAGCCGCCGGGTCTGCGGCGAGTCTCGGCCGGTGTACCAGCCCAGCGGGGCAGCGCCGGTGAGGTCGGTCATCAGGCGCACGGCCTCGCTCAGGTGCTCCCGCTCCACATCCGGATCGACCAGTTGGTAGCTGATCCAGCGCAGGCCGTGGCAGGCGATCTCGTCACCGCGCGCACGGAACGCTGCCAAGGCCTCGGGGTTACGGGCGAGCGCCATGGCCACCCCGAAGACGGTCAGCGGAAGCCCGCGTCGGTCGAATGCGCGCAGCACCCGCCACAACCCGGCCCGCGAGCCGTACTCATAAAGTGACTCCATGCTCATGTGGCGGTTCGGGAAAGGCTGCGCGGCAATGATTTCGGAAAGAAACGTCTCCGAGGCCGGGTCACCGTGCAAGACGCTGTTCTCGGCGCCCTCTTCGTAGTTGAGCACGAACTGCACCGCGATCCTGGCGCCGCCGGGCCATTGCGGATCCGGCGGGTGCGGCCCGTACCCGATCATGTCGCGGGGATAGCGGTCGACGGGCCCGGCGGTCATGCAGGCATTGTGGCAGGCCGCGGGCGGGTCTGTCGGACGGCGAGCACCCAGGAATCCGACCATGGGTCGGCGCCGACCGCAGCGGTGTCACGGTCGCTGAATCGCAGCGTGACCGCAGGTGGCGTTCCTCGAGTTCTTACGGAGTCGTCGTAGTTGGTTTCTCCGGCGGACATCGCGGGCAGCATCAGTGTCATGCCCGCTGTGTTGTGGTTTCGCCGCGATCTGCGGCTGTCCGATCATCCGGCGTTGCTGGCTGCGGCCGACAGCGCCGACGACGTGCTCGCGTGCTACGTCCTGGATCCCGCGCTGAAGGCTTCTGCCGGGCCGCGCCGTATGCAGTACCTCTACGACGCGCTGCGCGATCTGCACGACCGGCTCGACGGACGGCTGCTGGTGACGCGGGGTGACCCGAAGACTCGCATCCCGGCGCTGGCCAAGAAGGTCGGCGCCGAGTCGGTGCATGTGTCCGAGGATTTCTCCCCCTACGGCCGACGGCGCGACGAGCGGGTTCAGGAGGCGTTGGGTGACGTCGAACTGGTCGCCACCGGCTCGCCGTATCTGGTGTCTCCCGGGCGGGTGACCAAGGACGACGGCACGCCCTACAAGGTCTTCACACCGTTCTATGAGGCGTGGCGTAAACACGGCTGGCGCAAGCCGGCGCAGTCGACGACGTCGTCGGCGCGGTGGATCGACCCGGCCGAGGTGACCGGCAAGCCGGGGCTGTCCGACATCCCTGACGAGGGTGTCGAATTGGAGCTGCCGGCGGGCGAGACCGCGGCCAGCAAGCAATGGCGGACGTTTCTGCACGACGGACTCGACGGTTACGCCGACGACCGCAACCGCCCGGATCTCGATGCGAGCAGCCGCATGTCGGCACATCTGAAATTCGGCACGGTGCACCCCAGGACTCTGGCTGCCGACCTGGGCAGCGGTAAAGGCGCGCAGGCCTATCTCAGAGAGCTCGCGTTCCGCGACTTCTACGCGTCGGTGCTCTACGAGTGGCCGCGCAGTGTCTGGTGGAACTGGAACGAGGCCTTCGACGCGATCGAGGTCGATGACGGCCGCGAGGCCACGAAGGCCTACGAGACGTGGAAAGAAGGGCGGACGGGTTTTCCGATCGTCGACGCCGGGATGCGGCAGTTGGCCCAGAGCGGTTTCATGCACAACCGCGTGCGGATGATCGTGGCGTCGTTTCTGGTCAAGGACCTGCACCTGCCGTGGCAATGGGGGGCGCGGTGGTTTCTCGAACAGCTGGTGGACGGCGACATGGCCAACAACCAGCACGGCTGGCAGTGGGCGGCGGGATGCGGCACCGATGCGGCGCCCTATTTCCGGGTGTTCAACCCGACGACGCAGGGTAAGAAGTTCGACCCCTCCGGGGATTACATCCGCCGCTGGGTGTCCGAACTGGCCGAGTTCGACGGTGACGTGCACGACCTCGACGGAGAGCGCCCCGCCGGCTACCCGGAGCCGATGGTGGACCACAAGCGGGAACGCGAGGAGGCCCTGCGGAGGTACGACGCAGTAAAGAAGTAGCCTGCTACTTCAGCGTCTGGCCGGCGTCCACCGGTAGGGCCACCCCGGTCAGGTAGCGACCGGCCGGCCCGCACAGATAGACCATGGCGTCGCTGATGTCGCCGGGTTCCATCATCGGTAACCGCAGCAGCGGCTGCTGGGCGTCGCTGAAAGACGGATGGCGCCCGACCCACTCGGCCATCGCCTCATTGAGGACCATCGGGGTAGCCACGCCACCGGGGTGCACGGAGTTGACCCGGATGTTCTTCTCCGCCAGCGAGCGGGCGAAGTGACGCATCACCCCGATGACGCCATGCTTGGCGGCGGTGTAACCCGCCGCGCCGTGGCTCATCGTGCCGAACTCCGTGCTCACCGATGTGAAGCCCGCCGCTGAGCTGGTGATCACCACCGCACCGCCGTCGGGGTTGCTCAACAGCGCCGGCAAAGCGGCATCGATGGTGTAGTAGACGCCGTTGAGCATGACCGCGATCGCGTCGGTGAATGCGGTGAGCGATGTGCCGGCCACGCCGGCCGCGGGCAGGATTCCGGCGTTGGCCAGCACGAAGTCGAGTCGGCCGAACTCGGCGAGGCCGCGCTGCACCACCGCTGCCAGCCGATCGCGGTCGCGGACGTCGCCCTGCTCGGCGACGACGCGGCGCCCGGTCTTCTCGACCAACCGCACCGTCTCCTCGAGGTCTTCCGGGGTGGCCATGGGGTAGGCGACGCTGTCGAGCTGTGCGCACAGGTCGACGGCGATGACGTCGGCGCCTTCCTCGGCGAACCGGACTGCATGCGCCCGGCCCTGCCCGCGGGCGGCTCCGGTGATGAAGACGACCTTGTCCTCGAGCAGGCCACGAGCCTGCTGGATACCCATGACCGGCGAGCCTACTGCGCGCGCGGTCTGCCGGCGGACTACTACGGCGGCGCGTAGTAGAGCTGTGTCAGAATGACCTTCACAGACATGCCGCCGACCGTGAGGAGCAGCCGTGGCAAGCACCGAGGTGGAGCGTCACACCGGCGTCGACGTCGAGGAAGTGCCGTCGGCAGAGTGGGGATGGTCGAAAGAGAACCCCCGCGTCATCCAGATCGGCGGACTGCTCGGCGCGGCTTTCCTGCTGCTCATGATGCACGGCAACCACGTGGGTCGCGTCGAGGACTGGTTCCTCGTCGGCTTCGCCGCGCTGGTGCTCGGTGTCGTGGCGCGCAGCTGGTACGTGGGCCGCAACCGCGAGACGCGGTAGTTCCGGCCCGTTTCAGGTGCCGGCCGGCCGGCCGGCAGGAGCGAGGTCGGTGCCGTCGGGGGCATACCAGAGCGCAATGCTGTGGAACTCTTCGACCGACAGGTCCGCCGGTCCTCCGCAGGCCTGGACCGCGTGAGATTTGAACGCTCGAGCGGCGGCGCTGAGGCGGTGATGTACCCGGTGGAACCGCCGGCCCGCCTCGAGTGACGGCGATTCGCCCCATACGGTGACCTCGGTGCGCGCACCGTCGAGAATCTCGAGCAGGGCACTGCGGGTGTACGCGCACCCGGCGAGCAATCGGGCGTCGACCGCCACCGCGGTGGGGTGGTGCCCGCCCGGCAGTTCGCTGAGGCTGGTTCCGGGCGCCCAGTCCACCCCGAGGATGGTCAGTGCGGTGGTGTCGACGGCGCCGCCCGGAGTGAGGACCGTGACACGCCAGCCGGCTCGCACCCGATCGCAGAGCCAACCGCCGGCCGCCGTCACGACGGTCGCGACGTCGCCGGCGAGAACGGCGAGGTCGTAGGTGAGCAGCTTCTCCCCTGTCCTCCGCACGCCCGGCCCCTTGTGCCCGCCTGTCCGCAGGTCGTCGACGTCGAAAGTGCGTGCGGTCACCGGTTGCCTCCCAGAGAGCCAGAGCCGAGGTCGTCCTCGCGCCACCGTCGGGCGCGCATCGTTCGGCACCCAGGACAGGGTGACACTTTGAGCAAGATCTGTAAAGTACTTACGGGCATCGACCGTGGGCGTGCCGACGCTCCGGAACCGAAACGGCACTCCCGCCAGCCGTTTCCGCGAGATCGTCCGCGCGCGAGATCGTCAGGTCGCGAGATCGTCAGCGAGCGGGCGCAACCGGCATTGCGGCCGCCACCGGCGTGAGGTCGGCGGACAGTCCGGCCGCCACGCGGATTTCGGCGAAGGCGTTGATCAGTGCGTCGGTCGCTTCATGGGGGTCCCCGAGGGTGCGGTCGTCGGTCAGGACCGACAGCGAGAGCTGATCGACGTAGCTCCACACCGTGATGTTCATCCCGCTCCCGGCCACGATCGGGCCGACCGAGTAGATCTCGTCGACGACGGCGCCCTCGATGAAGCCACGCTCACGCGGCCCGGGCACGTTGGAGATCGTCAGGTTCATCACCATCGCCGATTCCAGCCGACGCGCCTGGGTGCGGAAGACGCTCGGGGTCGTGGCGGGCGGCAGGTAGGTCAACCATGACGGCAGCAGCGTCGGTCCGAGCAGCCGGTGGTTCTCCTTGGCGATGGCAGTCGCGGTCGCGGTCAGCCGCACCCGCTCGAGGGGGTCGGCGATGTGCACCGGCAACGACGGTGTCATGTAGGTGAATTCGTTGCCCATCAAACGATCCGGAGAGGGGTTATAGCTCACCGGCACCCCGGCGATCAGCGGCGAGTCCGCTGCCCCGTCATAGCGCAGCTGCAGCTCCCGCAGCGCCCCGGCGGCCGTGGCCAGCACGATGTCGTTGAGGGTGACGCCGAGGTGTTTGGCCGTCTGCTTGACGTCGTCGAGCGCGAGCGGCGCGGTCGCGAACCGCCGCCCCGGGGAAACGACGTGGTTGAGGAAGGTCTGCGGGGGCGCGAAATTGCGTGCCAGGTCAGGTTGCACACCGCGCTCTCGGGCCCGCCTACGCACGCGCGCTATGCCGGTGACCGTCTCGCCGACCAGCCCCGGTAACCGGGCCAACTGGTGCAGGTGATCACGGCCGGCCGCGCGGAGCAGGTTGGCCGCCGATCGGGAGTCGGGCGGCGCGTCGCCGAGCTCCCCGCCGACCTCGGGCTGTTCCGACTGGATGGCCATCGCCATCTGGTTGGCCGAGGCCATCCCGTCGGCCAGGACGTGATGCACCTTGTGGATGACGGCGATGCGGTTGTCCGCGAGCCCCTCCGCGACATACATGACCCACAGCGGATGGTCACGGTCCAGCGGGGTGCCGGCGATGTCACCGATCAGCTCATCGAGTTCGCGGCGTCCACCCGGAGCACGGACGTGAGCGCGGCGGACGTGATAGTCCAGATCGATCTCGGCGTTCTGCACCCACATCGGGTGGTGGAACTTCAGGGGGATGTCGACCAGTTGGCAGCGCAGTGGCGCGAGCGCGTGGAGGCGGGGTGCCGCCAGCCTGCGGAACATGTCGAAGTCGTAGCCGGGCAGCGCCGACACATCGAGCACACCGATCTTGAGGGTGTGCATGTGAACTTCCGGCGTCTCGCCGTAGAGCATCATCGCGTCCACACCGTTGAGCCGCTTCACCCATCCCCCGTTCGTCGTGCCGATGCCGCCTCCGGGTACCCATTGCACCGTGTTTCGCTTCCCGGATGTGTCGTTCCCGCCGATCTGTCACCGCGTGTCGGCGCATTGGACAGCGTTCCGCACCCCGAGCCCCGGCGGGCGCCGTGACATCCGCTACCGATTTTGTAAACTGGCGACATGTTCGCCGCGGATCGGTCATTGAGGCGCCGGCAATGACCCATGGGACGAAACGCCGTGGCCCGGGACGTATCCGGTGAGTCTCACCGCGGGAACCGGGCCCCTGGGCCAGGACCGGGCGGGCGCCTTCAGCCCCACCGTCGAGGGCAACCTCGTCTACGTCGAGCCACACCCCCGCCGGATCCAGGCCGTGCTCGGAGACCGCACCCTGATCGACACCGAGGGTGCATTGATGGTGCACCGGCGCGGCCAGCCGCTGAGTTATGCGTTCGCCGCCGAGGACGTCAGCGAGCTGCCCACCACCCCGGTCCTCGAGGCACCCGGCTTCGTGTCGGTGCCGTGGACCGCGGTGGACGCCTGGTTCGACGAGGGCCGCCGGTTGGTGCACTACCCACCCAACCCCTACCACCGCATCGATTGCCGACCGACCCGCCGACGGCTGCGCGTGAAGATCCTGGGGGTCACCGTGGTCGACACCGCAGACACCACGATCGTGTTCGAGACATCGCTGGCACCCCGGCTGTACGTCAGCGTCGAGGCGGTGCGCGCCGAGGTCCTCCGGCGCTCGGACACCGCGACATACTGCAACTACAAGGGGTGGGCGACCTATTGGAGCGCGGTGGTCGGTGACGTGGTCGTCCCCGACGTGGCGTGGAGCTACGAGGATCCCCTGCCCGAGAGCTCGCCGATCGCATCGATGGTGAGCTTCGACCCCGATCGCGCCGCCGTGCAGGCCGAACTGCCGCACGGGCGTGACTGGTATCACATGCCTCGGTGACCTCGCACCCTACGGTTGCGTCACCGTAGGTCTGCGCAGGTTACGGTTGCGTACGTCTTTGCTGGACCGCCACACTCCGGGCTATGACACATGCGTCGAGCCACTACATCGCCAATGTGCGTGACATCGAGTTCAACCTCTTCGAGGTGTTGTCGCTGGGCGACGTCCTGGCCGGTGGCGGTTACGGGGACCTGGACACCGACACCGCGCGCACCATGCTCGACGAGGTGGCCCGCCTCGCACAGGGCCCGATCGCCGCGTCGTTCGCCGACGCCGACCGCCATCCGCCGGTCTTCGACCCCGGCACCCACGCGATCTCGGTGTCCGACGAGATCGCGCGCACGGTGGCCGCGGTCAAGGAGTCCGACTGGTGGCGGGTCGGCATCGCCGAGGAGATCGGCGGGCTTCCGGCGCCCGCAGCTTTGGCCTGGGCCATCAACGAGATGCTGCTGTGCGCCAATCCGTCCGTCGGCTTCTTCTACGCCCTCGGCCCCGCGATGGCGCACGCCCTTGCCGCCGAGGGCAACGAGCAGCAGCGCCGTTGGGCGGCCGAAGGCCTGGAGCGGGGCTGGGCGGCCACCATGGTGCTGACCGAGCCGGACGCCGGCTCCGATGTCGGGGCGGGACGCGCCAAGGCCATCGCACAACCCGACGGAACGTGGCACGTCGAGGGCGTCAAGCGTTTCATCTCGGGTGGCGACGTCGGGGACACCGCCGAGAACATCTTCCATCTGGTGCTGGCACGACCCGAGGTCGCCGGGCCGGGCACGAAGGGGTTGAGCCTGTTCTACGTACCCAAGTTCCTCTTCGATCCG
The DNA here is from genome assembly GCF_041902445.1 of Mycobacterium sp. G7A2. Taxonomy (NCBI): domain Bacteria; kingdom Bacillati; phylum Actinomycetota; class Actinomycetes; order Mycobacteriales; family Mycobacteriaceae; genus Mycobacterium; species Mycobacterium sp. G7A2. Next base: position 3,867,760 of record NZ_CP169251.1, read on the forward strand.
CAGACCCTCGAGATCGGTGAGCGCAACGGGGTGTACGCGACGGGCCTGGAGCACAAGATGGGCCTCAAGGCTTCGCCGACGTGTGAGCTCAGCTTCGGCGTACACGACAGGCCCGCGGTCGGTTACCTGGTCGGCGACGTGCACCGCGGGATAGCGCAGATGTTCACCGTCATCGAGCATGCCCGCATGACGATCGGGGTCAAGGCCGCCGGCACGCTGTCCACCGGATACCTCAACGCGCTGGCGTACGCCAAGGAGCGGGTGCAAGGCGCCGACCTGACCCAGATGACCGACAAGACCGCGCCCAGGGTGCCGATCATCCGACATCCCGACGTCCGCCGCTCGCTGATGACCCAGAAGTCGTATGCCGAGGGACTGCGAGCGTTGTACATGTACGCTGCCGCCCACCAGAACATCGATGTGGCGCAGCATGTTTCAGGCGCCGATGCGGACATGGCCCACCGGGTCGACGACTTGCTGCTGCCCATCGTCAAAGGGGTGGGCTCCGAACGGGCCTACGAGATGCTGACCGAATCGCTGCAGACGCTGGGCGGGTCGGGTTTCCTGCAGGACTACCCGATCGAGCAGTACATCCGCGATGCCAAGATCGATTCGCTCTACGAGGGCACCACCGCGATCCAGGCGATGGACTTCTTCTTCCGCAAGGTGGCCCGCGACCGCGGCGAGGCGCTGGCCCACGTCGCCGCCCAGATCGCCCACACGGTCCAGGCATGCGACGGGCGCCTCAAGCCGCAGGCTGCCCTGCTGGCGACCGCGCTGCAGGATGTTCAGGCGATGATCGGCACCGTCACCGGTTACCTGCTGGGCGCCTCGGAGCAGCCGGGTGAGATCTACAAGGTCGGATTGGTCTCCGTGCGGCTGCTTCTGGCCGTCGGCGACCTGGTGATCGGCTGGCGGCTGCTCGAGCAGGCGCGCGTCGCACACAGCGCGCTCGAGGCCGACCCCGGCCGCGCCGACGCAGCGTTCTACGAGGGCAAGATCGCCACTGCGGCGTTCTTCACCGCGAACATGCTGCCGCCACTGACCGCGCTGCGCACCATCATCGACACGGTCGACACCGAGCTGATGGACCTGCCCGAGGCCGCATTCTGATCGTGGGGTGAACTCGCGGGCAGAAGCACTTCATCGGTCGGCTGCCATGCCGTAGGTTCGGCTGGTGTCGACGCTGACGAATCGCCAGATCCTGTTGCGCCGCCGTCCCCGGGGGCTGGTCGAGCCCGGGGACACCGAGCTGGTGACCACGGCGGCACCTCGTCCGGCCCACGGTGAGGCATTGGTGCGCACCACCTACGTCGGGATCGACGCCGCCGCCCGGACGTGGCTGGATGACCAGCCCGGCTACCTGCCGCCGGTCGGGCTCGGCGAGGTCATCCGCGCTGCCGGTATCGGCGAAGTCATCGAAACACGTTGTGACGCATACGCTGTCGGCGACATCGTGACGACACTGACCGGCTTCCAGGAGTACGCGATCGTGCGTGACGACCTGTTCACGACGCCCGTGCCCGGACCGGGCGATCAGGTCGACCAGCGTGCGGTGATGTCGATCTACGGACCGACCGGCGCCACCGCGTACTTCGGTATGACAGGCATCGGACGCCCCGTGGCCGGGGAGACGGTCGTGGTCTCCGCGGCGGCCGGCGCCACCGGCTCGGTGGCCGGTCAGATCGCCAAGATCGCCGGAGCGCGGGTGGTGGGGATCGCCGGCGGTGCGCACAAGTGCCGCGCGGTGGTGCAGGATTTCGGGTTCGACGCGTGCATCGACTACCGCGAGGACGACCTGCCCTCGGCACTGAAGACGCACTGCCCCAAGGGGGTCGACGTCTACTTCGACAACGTGGGCGGCCCCATTCTCGACGCCGTGCTCGGGCGCCTGGCCCCCAAGGCCCGAGTCGTGTTGTGTGGGGTGATCTCCAGTTATCTGACCGGTGAGCACCCGGGACCAGCCAACTACGTCAACCTGCTCGCCAAGACGGCCTTGATGCAGGGGTTCAACGCACTCGACGAGTGGGGCCGTTTCGATGAGGCCTTCGCTGCGCTGCGCGGGTGGGAGGAACAGGGGCTACTGGTGCACCGCGAGCACATCTTCGAGGGCATCGGATCCTGCGTCGACGCGCTCAACGGCTTGTTCACCGGTGTGAACATCGGCAAGACACTGGTCCGGCTCTCCGGTTCGTGAGCGGGAGGGCAGCGCTCACCGGCGCGCGATGACGTCGGCGCCGAACTGGTCGATGGCCTCCAGGGCGTGCGCCAGGCTGTCTCCGGGCACACCGACCTGGACCCACGTCACGCCCAGGTCGGTGAGCTGGGTGAGCCCTTCGACGTACGCGTCGGCGTCGAAATCGTCGGCACCGGGGGTGCCGCCGGCATGGTTGGTGAACGCGACGTCGACCGTCGACGGGTCGCGGCCCGCCTCGTCCAGCCGGCGTCGTAGGTCGCCGATGCCGGCGGAGAGGTCGGCCAGTGACTCCAGCGCAGCGGTGCGCGCGGTCTGCGCCAGCATCGCGGGCGCCCGGAACGGGCACCAACCCTGTCCGTGCGCGACCACCCTGGTCCGCGCGGCCGCGGTGTTGCCGCCGATCCAGATCGGCGGGTGCGGGACACTCACCGGCCGGGGGTGGGCGGTGATCCCCTTCGCGGTGAAATGCTCGCCGCCGATGGTGACGTCGTCGGAGGTCCAGATGTCACGGATCACCTGAAGGGATTCCTCGAACAGCGCGGCCCGGTCGTCGAAATCGACCCCCAGGGCCGCGAACTCCCGCTTGAGGTAGCCGACGCCGACGGCGAGGGTGAATCGACCGCCGGACACCAGGTCCAGCGTCGCACCGGCCTTGGCCACGAGGAACGGGTTGCGGTACGGCAGCACGACGATGTTGGGGATCAGGCGCAGCGTGGTGGTGTGTGCGGCCGCGAAACCCATCGCGACGAAGGGGTCGAGCGCGTCGTGCCCGCCGGACTCGAGCCACCGCTGGCTGGGAGCGGGGTGATCGGTGAAGCCGAACCCGTCGAACCCGGCCGTCTCGGCGGCCGCGGCGACCTCGGCGATTCCCGCCCCGGTCACCAACTCCGGGTTGTACGGGTGGCTGTGCATCGGGTGGGTGATGGCGAATTTCACAACCAGGCCTCCTCGCCGGTCATGTGTGGGCACTCCGTACTCGCTGGGTAACTTCCTTCTCCAAGCGTGAGAATGTCGTTACCATGCACGCAGTGCGATGTACAGCGGCACGACCGAAGAAGGGGGTGGGCGACACCGATGGCCAGGCCCGAGATCGGGATCTATCTGCCCCACATGGGCCTGCCCTACGAGGACGTGGAACGCCGTGTCCGCCGGTGCGAGAACTCCGGCATCGACTCGCTGTGGCTCTACGACCACCTCTTCGCTCCCGGCATGCCCGATTACCCCTCGCTGGAAGCGTGGACCCTGGCCACCGCGCTGCTCGCCCGCACCGACCGCATCCGAATCGGACACATGGTGCTGTGCAATCAGTTTCGCCACCCGGTCATGCTGGCCAAGATGGTGACGACCCTCGACCACATCTCGGGCGGGCGCCTGTCGCTGGGCATCGGCAGCGGATCGATCGAAGACGAACACCGCCGGGCCGGCCTGCCCTGGGGCACGTTCGCGGCCCGGTCGGCACAGCTGGGAGAGACGCTGCAGATCCTGCACCAGGCGTTCAGCGAAGAGCGCATCCACTTCAGTGGCGAACACTTCGCCGTCACCGACCTGCCCATCAAGCCCGGACCGACACAGCAGCCGCATCCCCCGATCGTCGTCGGTGGGGTCGGCGAGAAGTACACCCTGCCGTTGGTGGCGCGCTACGCCGACGTGTGGAATGTGCCGACCTACGCGCTGGGCGACATCGGGGCCAAGCTCGCCGCACTGCGAGCGATCTGCCAGGACATCGGCCGAGACCCCGACAGCATCGTGCTCTCCGTGGAGGCCGTGATGGCACTCGCGCCCGATGAAGCCGCGCTGCCCCGCGTCCGCGAGACTGCCGAGAAACGTTTCGGCGATCCGGGTTTCGGCCTCCGGGAGGCGGGACTGGTCGGCACGGCGTCCGCCGTGGTGGACCGGCTGGGCGAACTGGTCGAGCTCGGTTTCGGCCAGCTGGTGTTGTTCACCCACGACCGATGCTCGGAACAGACCCTGGAGCTGCTGTCCACCGAGGTGATTCCGCAACTCCCGCACGCCTAGGGGCGTCCGGCCGCCGCGGGGGCACAGGCGGGCCTCACCCTTCACCGCCTCAACCGAAGCGTGACATCGCCTGGATATTTTGTAAAGCTTGGGGCGGTTCGCACCCCCGCGGGCCACGGCGCAGGACGGAGCACAGTGGGGATCGTGACGACGACGTCGGAAACGGCGTTCACCCAGCCTCCCGAACAGATCTACGACTTCGTGACCAATCCGGCCAATTGGCCGAAGACCTACCCCGGCAGCGCGCATGTCGGCCGGGTGCCCGAGAAGCTTCCGCTGGAGGTGGGCGACACGTGGACCGAGACGGGTCCGGACGGAAACCGCATCTTCACCTGGCATCTGGCGATGGCCACCCGTCCGAAGCTGTGGATGTTCACCTCGGTCGGCAACCTCGGCCACGACAGTGACGGCGACGGCGGCATGCCGGGACGGATCACGGTGCAGTACGAGTTCAGCCGACCCGGAGAGAACATCACCCTGTTCCGTCGCACCATGACGATCGAGGCGTACCGGGATCATCCGTTGCCCGACGGCTTCTTTCGGACCGTCAATCCCGCCAACATCGACGCCTACCATGCCGCGGTCGCCCGCGAGTTGGCATGACGCAGCCGGTCACCGCCGGGAAGCCACCCGGTTCACCAGAGGGCGCGCCGCAGTGCCGACCCCTGGATCTCGAACAGTTGCGTGCTGACCTCCCACTCGGGCACCAGCGAATCGAAGCCGTGGCACGTGCCGGCGAACACGTGTAGCTCGGTGCGCACACCGGCCCACATGAGGCGGAGCGCGTAGTCGACGGCTTCGTCGCGCAATGGGTCGAGCTCTGAACAGGTGATCAACGCCGGCGCCAGACCGCCCAGCTCCTCGGCCCGTGCAGGGGCGGCGTCCGCCGACGGTGGCGTATCGGCGAGGTAGTGCCGCCACATCCACCCCACCGCGTCGCCGTCGAAACCCGGTGTGGTGGTGAACTCGTCCTTCGACGGCGAGGGCCGGTCGTCGAGCACGGGTTGGTGCAGCAGCTGGAACACCACCGGCGGGGCCTCGCCGGCCGCGGCGCACTGCGCCAGCCGCGCGGCCAAAGACGCGCCGGCGCTGCTGCCGCCGACAGCCAGAGCAGCCACATCGAGACCGACCTCCGCGGCCGCGCCGACCGCCCACCGCAATATCGCCAGGGCGTCGTCGGCTGCGGCAGGGAACGGATGCTCAGGAGCGAGTCGGTAGTCGGCCGAGACCACGGTGCACCGGCCCCGTCTGGCGAACTCCACGCACTGGCGGTGATCGGTGTCGAGGTTGCCGAGAACGAAGGCCCCCGAATGGAAGTACAGCAGCGCCGGCGACGGCGCCGGTGCGCCGCGATAGATCCGGACATGCACCGACTGGTCTACCGAAAGCCGGATTTCGCGCTGTTCGATCTCGACGCCGACATCGTCGACGGTCGGCGCGGCCTCGGCCCGTCGCTGGTTCAGCGAGTCCCGCACCGCCCCCAGGACGGCCGGAGACAGGTCGATGCGGGTGCCGGCCAGGTGCTCGAGCGCAGGGTCGAGTCGCCTGCCGATGTCATCGCCTGGCGCGGTCGGGGCCACCACCGGAGCTACCTCTGTCCCGTGCTCTGGGCGCCCACCTCGATGACGGGACGGGCTGCGGGTGCCTCGAAGGTGTAGTCGGCGGGACGAAACCACCTCGTCCGGAGCCAGAAATCGCGCGCGCTGCGCGGCCATTGGGTGACGACGCGGCCGTTGGCGGCCCGAAAGTAGTTGCTGCACCGAGTCAGCCACACGGTGCCCTGCATCCATGTGTCGATCCTCGCCAGGAACCTCGTCACCACGTCGGCGCGCACTTCGATGTAGCTGGAGTTCGTGCGGCGCAGGTGTTTCAGCGCACGCACCAGGTACCGCGCCTGGGCTTCGAGCATGAAGATGACGCTGTTGGACCCGACGTTGGTGTTGGGTCCGTAGAGCATGAAGAAATTGGGGAAACCGGGAACCGCCATGCCCAGGTAGGCGAACGCCCCGTTACGCCAGAGGTGACTCAGCGCCGCTCCGTCGGCTCCGCGGACCTCGAGTTGTCCCAGGTAGTCCGCGGCGGCGTATCCCGTCGCGCACAGCACGACGTCGACGCCCAATTCGGCACCGTCCTCGGTCACCAGCGATCTCGCCCGCAAGGCGCGGGCGGGACTGGAGACGACGCTGACATGGGGTTGGGCGAGCGTCTGCAGGTAGTCGGTGGCGAACACGAGGCGCTTGCAGCCGAACGGATGCTCCGGGGTCAGCCGGCGCCGCAGGTCCTCATCGGCGACAGCGGTTTCCAGTGTGCGCAGGGCGACGTCCCGGAACTCCTGGGTCTTGTCGCTGCCGTTCTCGATGACGGCAATGTTGGATTCGCTGCGCAGCCACAAGCGGGCGCGGTAGATCTTCTTCGCCAGCGGAACGTGGGCGAACAGCCATTTCTCGCGCGCGGTGTAGGCCCGGTCGGGTTTGGGGAGCACCCACGTCGGCGACCGCTGGACCGAGTAGACCTTGGCCGCCTGTCTGGCAACCTCGGGCACCAGTTGCGCCGCGGTCGATCCCGTACCCAGAACCGCGACCCTGGCTCCGTGCAGATCGACCGAGTGATCCCAGCGGGCGGTGTGCATGATGGTGCCGGTGAACGGCTCCTCCTCGACCAGATCGGGCATCACCGGCCGGGTGAACATCCCGACCGCCGAAACGACGACGTCGAAGGTGTGCTGCTCACCGGTCGACGTCTGCAGCCGCCAGGTGTGGTCATCGGACTCCCAGCGTGCAGAGACGATCTCGGTGTTCAGCACCAGATGGTCGGCCAACCCGTGACGGTGCGCGCACCGCTCGAAGTACTGCAGGATCTCGGCTTGCCCAGACCACATCCGCGACCATTGTGCGTTGAGGTCGAACGAGTACGAGTAGAGGTGTGATTTCACGTCGCAGGCCAGGCCCGGATAGGTGTTGATGCGCCACGTTCCGCCGACGCCGTCCTCGCGGTCGAAGATGGTGAAGTCGTCGAAGCCGGCCTTGCGCAGGAAAATTCCCAGCGCCATGCCGCCGGGACCGGCGCCGATGATGCCTATGGACAGATTCTTCGCCATACGGTCGTCATCCAATCTGCAGGCTCTGCCCACCGTCGACGGTGAGTTCTGATCCGGTGATGAACGAGGCGTGCTCGGAGACCAGAAAGGCCACCGCATCGGCGATGTCCACCGGTCGGCCGATGCGGCCCATCAGCGCGTGTGCGGCCAGTCGGGCCTGGGTGGCGTCGTCCAGCATCGGAGTGTCCACCGGGCCCGGGAAGACTGCGTTGACGCGGATACCCTCCGCAGCGAGTTCGACGGCAGCGACCTGTGTGAGACCGCGCAGGGCCCATTTCGAGGATCCGTAGGCGCTGTGATTGGGGAACGGCCGGATCGCACCGGTGCTGCAGGTGTTGACGACGGAGGCGCCGTCGGCCTCGCGCAGATGCGGCAGCGCAGCCTGGATGCCGAGGAACGGACCCAGACAGTTGACCCGCCAGCTCCCCTCGAATGCGGCCGGGGACTCCTCGCTGAGCGCGGCGCGATGCAACACCCCGGCGTTGTTCACCAATGTGGTCAACGCACCGAACCGTGCCACGGTGGTGGCCACCGCCGTCTGCCACTGTTCGGCGGAGGTGACGTCCAGTGGAACGGCCAACGCCCGTCGCGGGTCCAAAGCGTCGGCGGTGGCCTGCACCTCGCCGACGAGTCGATCGCAGGCGGCCACGCAGAAGCCGTCGGCCACCAACCTGGCCGCGATCGCGGCGCCTTGACCCCGGGCCGCCCCGGTGACCAGCGCGACACGACGATCTACCATGTTCCCTCGCCACCTCTACTGATAGGCGTTGCCGGAGTTGCGCTCCGGTGCCCGGTCGGTGGCCTCGGCCAGATGCGCGGCGGCTCCGCGGCGCAGCGCCTGCGATTCCGACGCCAGCGTGATCATTCGGAACCCCTCTTCCGCCAGCTGTTTTCCGAACGAACCACTGCCGGCGTGTACGCCACTGACCAGACCCGCTGCGGTGGCGGCGTGATGGATCGCCGCCATGGCCTCCCGGACCTGTGGTTGGGTACGGGCCTGATCTGGGGCGTAACCCTGTGAGATCGCCAGGTCCGCAGGCCCGAGGTAGATGCCGGTCAGACCCTCGACCGCACAGATCTCGTCGATGGCGGCGGCACCGGCAGCGGTCTCGACCATCGCGAACACCGAGACCCTCGCCTGCAGCACGCCCGGGTCGACACCGAGATCGGTGCGCAGCGGACCGAAACTACGCACACCCCGCGGGGCGTACCGGGTGGCGGCCACCGCTTCGGCGGCCTGCTGGGCAGTTTCGACCATCGGGACGATCACCCCATCGGCGCCCGCGTCGAGCACCCGCCCGATGGGCGCCGCCGCAGGTGACGCCATCCGCACCACGGTGCCGATGCCCACGTGTTCGAGGCCGCGCAGCAGGACGGCCACGTCGGCGTCGCTGAGGTAACCGTGCTGGATGTCGAATCCGACGTAGTCGTAACCGGTCTGGGCGAAGGCCTGCGGACCGGCGGTCGTGGGACCCACCACCCAGCCACCCCACACCTGGCGTTGGGCGGCGAGTGCGGCGGCGAGTGGGGTCATCTCGGTCATGTCAGGCCACGATCGCGATCTTGGCCCGGCCGGGGACCGGGCGGCAGGCCAGGTCAAAAGCAGCCTGAACCTGGTCGACGCCGAACGTGTGGGTGACATAGCTGTCGAGCAGCCCGGTATGTGCCCGCACGAACTCGTCGGCCTTGCCCAGCACTCGTCGGCGTTGCAACGTCACCCCGGACTTCAGCGTGAGGTTGTTGCGCAACATGGTGCGCATGCTCACCGGATAGCAGTCGTCGTCGGGGACACCGAAGTAGAAGACGGTGCCACCGGGCGCGGCGGCCTCGATCGCATGCGACAGAGTCGCGACCTGATGGCCCACCGCTTCGATGACGATGTCGGGTTTGGCGTGCGCGGGCAGGTGACACACCCAGCGGTCGCTGGGTGCGCGCACCACGGTGTCCACGCCGAAGACCGGGCCGATGTCGGTGCGGTCGACCGGATCGACACCGGTGACCTGTGCAGCCCCGGCCGCCTTGGCGACGTAGGAGAACAGCAGCCCGATCGACCCCTGACCGAGGACCGCCACGTGCCGCCCGGTCAGGTCGGGCAACTGTTCGACGGCATAGAGCACACAGGCCAAGGGCTGCAGGGCTACGGCATGTTCCGGGCGCAGGGACCGGTGGTAGGACGCCAGTCCGTCTCCGTCGGCGACGACCTGTTCCATCAGCCCGTCGAACCCCGAGGCCCAGCCGACCACCCGGTCCCCGGCGTGATGTTCGGGGTGGCGACTGGCCAGCACCTCACCGACCACCTCGTGGATCGGGAAGCCCTCTTTCTCGGCGGCACATCGGCCGGTGTCGCCCGGGACCCTTCCTTGCGTGCCCCGGAATCCGGGCAGGTCACTGCCGCAGATGCCGGCGGCCAGAAAACGCAGGAGCACCTGCCCGTCTCCCAGGGATTCCGGCGAGCGGGCCGGCACCTCGGAGCGTTCGAAGGTGTACGGCGCCACCAACCGATACGACCACATGTCAGCAAACCTCGACGGGGAGACTGTTCCAACCCCACTGGAAGCTCGACGGTGGCCGCGCCGCCGCCGCCTCGTCGATCGCGAAATCGGGTACCCGCCTGAGCCATTCGGTCACCAAGGTGGTGATCTCCAGGCGCGCGAGGTGCGCACCCAGACAGAAGTGCTGACCGCGCCCGAAGGCCAGCAGCCGCGGGATCGGGCGGTCCCAGATGAAGCTGTCCGGTTCGGGATATTCGCGTTCGTCCCGGCCGGCCGAGCCCAGCAGCGAAATGATCCGCTGACCCGGCCTCATCGTGGTGTCGTGCAAGGTGAACGGCCGGCGCAGAGTTCGGGCGAACCACTGCGCCGGGGCGCAGAACCGGATCATCTCCTCGCGTGCGACCGGCACGTTGGCGTCGAGGTCCGAACGCACCGTGGCCAACTGGGCCGGGTGCCGCGACAGCTCCCACAGTCCGTGCGCGACGATCTTGGGTACGGTTTCGGTACCCCCGATGAACACTCCGAGTAACTGCACGGCGGCCTCGTCGTCCGTCAGCGCAGATCCGTCGGGCAGCCGATAGGCCAGCAGGTTGTCCACGATCGGCAACGCGCCTGTGTCGGTGGCCGCACGCCGGTGCGCCACCACCGGCGTCAGATAATCCAGGTAGCCGGGTCGCGCCTGCGCCACCTCGACTCCCTGGCCGGGCTGGGCCAGGCTTCCCGCATTGACGGTGGCGAGCACGCCGGCGGCCAGTTCGGTGGGCAGCCCGAGCAGCTCACAGACCACCGAGGCCGAGACGATTCCGCCGTAATCCTGAGTGAGGTCGAATCGTCCGAGCGGCAGCAACTCATCGAGGCGGGCGTTGGCCAGTTCCCGGATCCGCTCGGCGAGCTTGCCGACGGACTTGGGCCGAAACGGTGCGGCGGTACAGCGGCGCACCTCGTCGTAGAGGGGTGCGTCGAAGTTGGCGTGAAACGGCATGGGGTGCAACGGCGGATCGGGCACCGGCCCGGCGTTGTGGCTAGCCAGCACCGTCGCGGCAGGCAGGGTTCCCTCGGACGCGACGAACGTTCCGTCGTTGATCTCCAGCACGTTCCAGATGTCGGCGAACCGCGACAGCGCGTAGGTATCCCACCTCTGCAGGTAGTGAACGGGATCGTGGTCACGAAGCCACCGGTAGTAGGGCATCGGATCGGCCATCACCGCTGGGTCGAACGGGTCGTATTCCCCGACGGTCTGCATCGGAGTCATCGCAGCGGGGACGGAGGCAGCGCGGCCAGAATGGAGTCCTCCCACCCGTCACGCAGCGCGGGCGCGACGCTCATCCAGGTGACGATCTCGGCGGGCGGGTGCTCTTTCCACGACGGGTAGTGATTCTCGAAACAGTTCCAGTCCCCTTCCAGCGCCCAGTAGTGGATCACCTCGTTGAACCGAAAGGTCGTGATGAACGAGCCCAACCACGTTTTGCCGGTCGATTCCGACCACGGAACGTAGAGCCGTTCCAGTTCGCGGATGTAGTCGTCCTGCCGACCCGGCTTGGTCTGCATGATCTCCTGGATCACCAGGCCCGCTGTGACGTTGTCGGCCTGGAGCTGCGCCAACGTCCGGTTGCTGCGCCCCGCGTACATGATCCGCCCTTCCCCGCGAGCGCCGCTGTCGCGCAGGAACATCGACCACCGCGCCGATGCCGCGGCATGGCTGCCACCGCGGGTCTGGGCACGACCGATGCGGGCGTAGTCGGCGAACGAGTCGATCTCCCAGATGACCGTGACCTGCGGCCAGTGCCCGTTGTAGGGGGTGGTTTCCCACAGGGCGAACAGCCGGGCCCCGAGTTCGCCCATCATCGGGTGATAGACGTCGTCGAACTCCGCGACGAAGTGCTCGCTGCCGCCGGACCCGAGATCGATGGTCTCGTGCAGGTAGAGCAGGGTGTGGCGGTGGTAGGTCTTCATGGCCACGGCGCAATCCCCATCGGAGACGTCCCTTCGCCCGTGGCTGTCCCATGGCGGGTTGACAGCTGCACCCAGCGAGCGTGACACTTGTGAGGTGTTTTGTAAAGTAGGGTTTGGCTCGACGCTGGAGCCGCCGCGATGAAGCCCGCCCCGCTTGCCTCAGGCTTCTGCTTCGGTGAGGGTCCGCGATGGTTCGAGGGACTCGTGTGGTTCTCGGACATGCTCGGCGAGGCCGTGCACACGGTGACCCTGCACGGCGAGATGAGCACTCTGGAGTTGCCGGGCCACGCGCCCTCCGGGCTCGGCTTCCGGCCCGACGGCACCCTGCTGATCGTGTCCACCGACGACCGGCAGGTGCTGAGCTATGACGGCGACACGGTCGCGCCGGTCGCCGACGTGACGGATCTGGCGCCCGCCCCGCTCGGCGACATGGTCATCGACCGCTACGGCTGTGCCTATGTCGGCTCCCAGGCCCGATCGGGCGGGGTGATCGTGCGGATCGACCCCGACCGGGAGCGGGGCCGGCGCGCCACCGTCGTGGCCCGCGATCTCGACTTCCCCAACGGCATGGCCATCACCAGCGACCATTCGAGGCTGATCGTCGCTGAATCCACGGCGCGCAGACTCTCTGCGTTCACCATCGATGACGACGGAAGCCTCTCGCAAAGAACGGTTTTCGCCGAAGGGTTGGCAGGCCCCCCGGACGGCATCTGCGTCGACGACAAGGGCGGCGTGTGGACGGCGATGACACTCGCCCACCGATTCGAGCGGATCGTACCCACCGGGGCCGGATATTCGGTCAGCGATCGGATCGACATCGGCGACCGCACCGCCATCGCGTGCACGCTGGGCGGATCCGACGGCCGCACCCTGTTTCTGCTGTCCGCCACCGACGCCTACCCCGAGCGGCTGCGCGGCACGAAGCTGGCCAGGTTGGACGCGGTGACCGTCGACGTGCCCGCCGCCGGGTGCAGCTGAGGACACGATGTCCGATTCCGGCATGTCCGACTCCTATTACGTGAAGATCGACGACACCGACAGCTACGGCGAGCACTTCGTGGCGACCGACCTGGTTCGATCCACCTGGTCAGCCGCGATCCAGCACGCCGCCCCGGTGTCCGCGCTGCTGGTCCGCGCATTGCAGCGGTGCGACCCACGCGAAGACACCCGGCTCAGCCGGGTACTGGTCGACCTGCTCGGCCCGGTACCGGCGGACGGAGATCTGTGGGTGCGGGCCACCCGCGAGCGCTCCGGAACGCAGATCGAGCTGATCGGCGCCGAACTGCTCGCTGCGGGGCCCGACGGATCGCCACGGCCGGTTGCCCGGGCCAGCGGCTGGCGGCTGCAGACTCTGGACACGGCCGCGGTCGCCCAGGCCCCGGTCGAGCCGCTGCGCCCCGTGTCGCAAGCCCGCACCCGGGACATGAGAAAAGACTGGGAACGCAACTACGTTCACAGCCTGGATTGGCGCTGGCTCACCACACCCCTGAACCAGGGACCGGGCGAGTCGTGGCTGCGCCCCGAGGTCGATCTGGTCAAGGGTGAGACGATGACTTCGCTCGAGCGGCTGTTCGCGGTCGCCGACGACGCCAACGGCATCGGTGCCAAACTCGACATCCGCCGGTGGACCTTCCTCAACACCGATCTGGTGGTGCACATCCACCGCGTGCCCGACGGCGAGTGGATCGGCATCCGCGCCGAGACCAGGTACGGCCCCGACGGCGTCGGGATGACGTCAGGCACGCTGTTCGACGAAAGCGGAGCGGTGGGCGCGATCCAGCAGTCAGTGCTCGTCCGCCCCCGTCCACCGAGGCGGGCGTCCGCGAAAGCGCCTCCCTCGTAGCGGCTTTTCGCCTCATTGCGACTGCCGGTGCACTCACACGGCAACGGTTCAGTCGATCAGCCGAAGGGCGGCGGCCGGGCACTGGGTGACCGCGCGGATCATCCGGTCACGGTCGGATTCGGGCCGCTCGGCACCGGTGATGACCACCGTCCCGTCATCCTGGACCTCGAAGACGTCCTCGGCGATCGTCTCGCAGATACCGTGGCCCGTACACCGGGACAGATCGACGTCGATCCTCACGACCGCTCCCGGTGGACCTGCACCGAAACAGCGTGACACTGCGGCATCATTTTGTAAAGTGTGTGAATGTCGGACGTCACCGACGAGCACAGCTCGACTCGCCAGCGGATCCTGGCCGCGACCGCAGAGGTGCTGGGGCGCAACGGCACCACCAAGCTGTCGCTGTCGGATGTCGCGACCGAGGCGAAGGTGTCCCGCCCCACGCTGTACCGCTATTTCGCCGACAAGCAAGTCCTGCTCGACGATTTCGCGGTGTGGGAACGCCATCTGTACGAGCGGGCCATCGCCGAGGCCACCGCCGCAGTGCCCGCCGCGCAGAAACTCGATGCCGCGCTGCAGGTGATCGTGAGGTACCAGTTGTCCTATCCGGGTCTGCGGATGGTCGACGTCGAACCCGACCAGGTGATCAGGCGGGTCGCCAGGATCATTCCGCTGATGCGTGAGCGACTGCAGCGACTGTGCGCCGGGCCAGACTCCGGACTGTCGGCCGCGACAGCGGTGCGAGTGGCGATTTCGCAGTACCTGGTTCACAGCGATGACAGCGCCGACTTCCTTGCCCAGCTCCGGCATGCCGCATGCGTCACGGAATTCGCGCCGCCACCACGCCGCACTGTTCCCCGCGCCGACGGTCGGTGCAGCTAGCGGGCGCGGTTCGCGCGCTTGTCGGCCAGTACGTCGTCGGTGTGCTCGCCCAGCGCGGGTGCGCACCCGCGTACCTCGCATGGGGTCGCGGAGAAGTCGGCAGGCGTGGCGACCATCGGGACGCTCGAGCCGTCCGGGGTGGGCACGTACACGATTCCGCCGCCGGCGTGAAACTGCTCGTCAGCCACCACGTCTTCCATCGAGTTGATCGGCGACCAGAACAGCTCCGGTTGCGCGCCGAAGGCCTCGGCCCACTCATCGAGCGGTTTGGCGGCGAAGACGGCATCGAGTTCGGCGATCAACCCGGCCGCGTTGGCGGCCCGGGCACGGGCCGTCGCATAGCGTTCGTCGACCATCCACTCCTGCCGGCCCACGGCGGCGCACAACGCCGGCCAGTGCCGGTCACCCTGTAACCCCACCAGCCAGAAGCGGCGGCCGTCCGCGGCGGTGTAGTTGTTCATGCACGGGTTGCCCATCGATTCGCGCTGTCCGATCGCGATCGGCTGGCCGCTGATCAGAAACGTCGTCAGGTCGAAGCTCACGGTGTAGGCGCCTTGGCGGTACAGCGACGTCGAGACCAGCTGGCCGGCTCCCGTCCGGGTGCGGGCGACGAGGGCGGCGCAGACCGCCCCGGCGAGGGTCATCCCGACCGAATGGTCTCCCATGCCGCCGCGCTGAAAGGGCGGGGTGTCCCCGGGGCGGGTCAACAGATGCGCCAGGCCCGCCCGCGCCCAGAACGCGGCCACATCGTGTGCAGGACGGTCGACATCGGGCCCGTCGTTGCCGTATCCGGTGATCAACCCGTATATCAGCCGGGGATTGGCCGTCGCCAGGGACTCGAAATCCAACCCGATGCGCCGCAACGCACCGGTGCGGATGTTGGTGATGAACACGTCCGCATCAGCGAGTAGGTCCAGGGCGCTGGTTCTGCCGCCCTCGGTGGTGAGGTCCACTACGACGCTGCGCTTTCCGCGGTTATCCATCTCGAAGGGCGGGCTCTCGTGCTGGCGATCGTGCGGCGGGATCCCCAGCATGCGGCCGAACGTCCGGGCCGGATCCCCGGCGGGCGGCTCGATCTTGACGACGTCGGCTCCCCAGTCCGCCAGGATCCCCCCGGCGGCCGGACCGGCGACCCAGACTCCCAGCTCGACGACACGCAGCCCCTCCAACGGACCCGCCATGCACGACTTCCCTTCTCAACGCTTTACAAACAGACGACTCTTTGTAACTCTGTGTGAGCTGCAGCTCGAGCTTAGGAGGCCCGCGGTGTCCATCATCGACGATCGGGTGTCTCCGGCCATCGGGTTGGCAGCACATCTGGGCCGCGGTATCCGGCGGATCGGGGCCGACGCGGCGATCGGGCGCCTGCGCCGGATGCCGCGCACCGTTGCCGATCTCGATGCGGCGGCGTTGTCGCGACTGATCGGACGGCCCGTGGTTTCGGTCGAGGTGATCGGCGGAGATGCCGGGACTTCCTCGCGGGCGAGGCTCGCGCTGACCGGCGACGATGTCCCCGCGTCCGTGTTCGTCAAGATGGCGGCGGAGACGGTCGCCACCCGGCTGATGGGCGAACTCGGCAACCTCGCCGACACCGAGACCCGTTTCTACCGCCAGCTGGCTCCCGAGCTGACCGGGGTGCCGGCCTCGTACGGTTCCGCCTTCGACGCGTGGACGGGCCGCTTCGTCCTCGTGCTCGAAGACCTGGCGGACCCCTCCGCACCGCCGTGCGAGTTTCCCGACACGCTGCACCCGATCGATCCCGACCGGGCTGCCCTGGTGGTCGAGCTGCTGGCCCGGCTGCACCGGACATTCTGGGGTCGGCTGCCGCAGGCCGCCGGCACCGGTCCACTGGGCTGGGTGTACTCCGCGTCGGCGGACAGCGCCTCGCTGCTCACCGCGCCGCTGTTGAGGACCTCCGCTCAACGGATGGCGCAGCGCACCGAACTGCCGCTGGAGCGTGGCCGCTTCATCAACGAGCACTACCGCGCTTTGGCCGCAGTCGTCGACCGCGGGCCGCACACCGTCATGCACGGTGACGCCCACCCGGGCAACGTGTACTTCCGCGCCGGGCGGGCCGGGTTGCTGGACTGGCAGGCCGTGCGTCGCGGTCACCCCAGCCGCGAACTGGCTTACACGTTGGTGACGTCGATGACGGCCGAGGACCGCCAATCCACCCAGCGCGAACTGCTGGATGTCTATCGGGGCGCGCTGTCTGCCGGCGGCGGACCGGAGCTCGACCGAGACGATCTGTGGGATCGCTACCGTCAGGGTGCGCTGTATCCGTATGTGGCCGCGTTGATCACGGCGGGGATGGGCGGAATGCAGGCCGAGGACATCGCCCTCGAAGGCGTCGAGCGCAGCCTGGCGGCGTTGGCAGAGCTCGAGACGGTGGCACTGCTCAGGAGGTCATTGTGACCGACATTGCCGGGCGTGCCGTCGCTCTGTGTCCACGCGGGGCTTTACGATCGTTCTCGAACCCGTAAGACAGGCCAGGTACGTGAACCACCCAGCATCCGAACGCCCCGAGCTCGCCGAGGACACCTCGACGAGAAACCGCATCCTGGCCGCGACCGCCGAAGTGCTGGGCCGCCAGGGCCAGACCAAACTCAGCCTGTCCGAGGTCGCCCTGCAGGCCGGGGTGTCGCGCCCCACGCTCTACCGGTGGTTCGCCGACAAAGCGGCCTTGCTCGAGGCGTTCGGTATCTACGAGCGGGAAATGTTCGAAACGGGCATCGCCAAGGCCACCGCGGGGCTGCGGGGCAACGAGCGCGTCGATGCCGCGATGCAGTTCATCGTCGCCTACCAGCGCTCCTACTCCGGCGTTCGGGTCGTCGACATCGAGCCCGAGGTCGTGATCGCCCGGCTGGGACACATCATCCCGGACATGCGTGCCCAGCTGGAGAAACTGCTTCCGGGCCCCAACGGCGCCGTCAAGGCGGCCACAGCCATCCGCGTGGCGGTGTCGCACTACATCGTGCGCAGCGACGATGACGACCAGTTCCTGGCGCAGTTGCGGCACGCGGTGGGCATCAAGACCGGCTGACCACGCGCCCGCCCGATCGTCACGAACGCGTGACACTCGAGCGATTTCTTGTAAAGCTAGCTGTCATGACGACAGCTGAGACCGAGACCGGTGTGCTGGCCGGCGAACAGCGCATGCTCATCGACGGTGAACTGCAATTGACCTCCGGCGGAGCCACTTTCGATGTCCTCCATCCGGCCAGTGAGCAGGTCGCCGGGCAGGCCAGCGACGGCACCATCGAGGACATGGCACGCGCGATCGGCGCGGCCCGACGCGCGTTCGACACCACCGACTGGTCGCGTGACCTGGACTTTCGCTACCACTGCCTGACGCAGCTGGCGCAGGCACTGGAACGCAACAAAGAGCGGCTGCGCCGCATCCTGATCACCGAGGTCGGCTGCCCGGTCGCGGTCACCGGCAGCCAGATCGAGAGCCCGATCGCCGAAGTCACCCACTGGGCCGAGCACGGCAAGAACTTCGACTATCTCATCGACAACGGCGTCCACGACACCCCGCTCGGACCGGCCCGGCGCAAGATCCACTACGAACCCGTCGGAGTGGTCGGTGCGATCACCCCGTGGAACGTGCCGCTCTACCTCAACATCGCCGAGACCGTGCCCGCGCTGATGGCCGGCAACACCGTGGTCCTCAAACCCGCCCAGCTGACCCCGTGGTCGGGCAGCGAATACGGGCGCATCGTCGCCGACGAGACCGACATCCCCGCCGGAGTGTTCAACGTCGTCACCTCCAACGCCAACGACGTCGGCGCGGCGCTGTCGGCCGACCCGCGCGTGGACATGATCACCTTCACCGGCTCGACCGCCACCGGGCGCGCGATCCTGGCAGCCGGGGCTGCGACGGTGAAGAAGACGCTGCTCGAACTCGGCGGCAAGAGCGCCCACATCGTGCTCGACGACGCCGACTTCAACGCCGCGCTGCCGATGGCGGCGATGATGGCGTGCGTCATGTCAGGCCAGAGCTGCATCCTGCCCAGCCGAATCCTGCTGCCGCGCAGCCGCTACGACGAAGGCATCGAGATCCTCAAGACCACGATGGAGAACTTCCCGGTCGGCGACCCGTGGACGCCGGGCACCATGCAAGGCCCCCAGATCAGCGAAACCCAGCGCCAGAAAGTGCTCGGGCTGATCCGCAGCGGCCTCGACGCCGGTGCGCGCCTGATCACCGGCGGCGGCATCCCGCCCGACCTGCCCGTGGGCTACTACACCCAGCCCACCCTGCTCGCCGATGTCGACCCCGACTCCCAGATCGCCCAGGAAGAGATCTTCGGCCCGGTACTCACCGTCACCGGTTATGACACCGACGACGACGCCGTGGCGATCGCCAACAACACCATCTACGGGCTGTCCGGCGAGGTCAGCAGCGCCAACGTCGACCGCGCATTCGCGATCGCGTGCCGCATGCGCACCGGCAACGTCACCATCAACGGCAAGAGCCACTTCGGCATCGGCAGCCCGTTCGGCGGCACCAAACAAAGCGGGCTGGGCTACCGCAACGGCGACGAAGGCTACAAGGAATACCTCGAAACCAAGACCATCGGCATGCCCGAGTGAAGAACGTGGTCGGCCAGCGTCCACGCGTCAGGTGATCAGCTGAGCCCCGAGTCAGCGCTCTGCTTTCGCACCGCTACTCACGACGTCACGAAACCCAAACTCCAGATGAACGTCAATATTTGCTCAGGTTACCGCAAGGCGTCGGCCTGAGGACGGCGAAGTCGCACCATCACCAATGGGCGCCACCTCACCGCAGGCCGACTTTGGTGTCGTCTTAAATCACTGCCGCACAAGGGAGAAAGAGGCACCATCGCACTGTCGCGCGGATTGGTGCCCGACTATCGCCCGACGGCGTGCTGTGGTAGAAAAAGCTGCCCCAGCGGCGTCACACAGCTTTGCTGATGTGCCTCACGAGGAGAGGTCCCCGATGTCGGCTCGAAGCCAGAAGCGCACTGCGGCCAAGAAGGGGGCACGGTCCCGCATCGCCCCGTACACCTGGCTGGGCGCAGGTGCGATCACATTGGGGATGAGCGCGGCGCTGGTGGCCGGAGCCGGCGCCGCTCACGCCGAGGACGGCGCCGGTTCGCGGTCGACGTCCGACTCGAGCTCGAAGGACACGTCGACGAGCAGGCAGGGCGACGCGTCGGGCGGCGGCGATACCGACCGTTCGATCTCACCGACCGACGACGACACGTCATCCCAATCGGAGAGAGACCCGGCTCCACAGCACGGCAACGAGTCGGCGTCGGATCCGGACAACGAGGACAACGAGGACAACGAGGACAACGAGGACAACGAGGACAACGAGGACAACGAGGACAACGAGGACAACGATACGGACTCAGAGAGTGCGGATGAGGCGGCCACACCGCGTGACACCAACCCCGCCAACGCTTCCGCCGATCACTCCGAAGGTGAAGAGAACGTCGCTGATTCGCCGCATCGCAGCGGCAACGAGCAAGCCACCGACGAGAGCGCCGCCGGCCCCGTACAGAGCCGTGACGCCCCGCCTCCTACGAATTCCGACGGTGCGGACGACACACCAGACCCTTCACCGAGCACCGCGCGGGGCACACTCCGGGACAGCGAGACCCTGGCTGCGGCGGCGACGCCCGCGGTCGCGGCGGGCATGTCGGCGCAAGGGATTTCGCCGACCGTGCCGGGCAACGAAATGACCACTGCACCTGCGCAGATCAGCACACCGGTCTCCGTCACCGGCGCCCCCCTGCCAGTTACGTCGGCGAACCAGCGGGTCGATCGCTTCGCGCTGGCCGTCAGCACCCTTCTGAAACCCATCGGGACCCTTCTGACCGAGCTCGGCGGCCTCATCCTCGGGACCCGCGCCGACCCCGTCCCCCCTGGCGCGTGCCGGGACGATGTCTGCAACCCGACCGGTGAGATCTATCTCCCCTGGGTCCGCAACGAAGTCACCGTGCTCAACCTGACCGGCAGGGCAGTGACGCTGTCCGACCTCGACACCAAGCTTCCGCTGACCTATGGCCCACAGCAAGGGTTCGTCCTCGACCACGCCCGCCAGGTCGAGCTGGCGTTTTATCAGGGCAACAGCTACCACGACGACGACTGGACCTACGCGGGCACGATGACGTGGTCGGACGGTGCCACGACCGTCAGCGTCGACGTCGAGGCGGGCGGCGCTGTCGCGACGACGACGAACGGCTTCATCCAGACCGTCATCTTCGAGACCCCGGAATCCATCACTGGTCCCTCGCTCATCTCATTGCGCGAAACGTTGGTGCTCCTGCCGGAGGCCGGCACAGTGGTCACCATCGACAGCACCGACCCTGTCGGCCAAGCACTCGTCGCCGCGGCGCTGTGCAAGGTGTCAGGCACCTGCACTCAGGACGTCGTCGACGAGCAGGTGCGGCTCAGCGCACCCAAGCAGGTCGGCAACAGCCTGTTCAACGACGGAACGGTGATCTCCACCAACAGGTACAAGGTCGTCCACGAGGTCACCAAGACCAGCGGTGTCGAGGAGAACCTCAAGATCGTCGCCGGCACCTCATTGAACTTCTCGCTCGGCCCGTTGGATTTCCAGACGGAAATCGGCGCGTTGGTGCAACAGAAGTACGGCCACAGCTGGAGTGACGGCTTCACCACCGAATCCCAGGTGGACCTGGATGTGCCGCCGGGAAGCTACGGACAGATCTACGTGCAGTACCCGGAGTACCACGACTATGTCGACATGACGCTGACCAATTCGGGTGTCACGATCACGATTCCCGACGTCGAGTACGTCAGTCTGGCCCCGTCGGGCGTCGTCGACGAGAACGGAAACCCGGTCGCGGTCACCTACACCACCGTGGACTGGGAGATCGGGACGGGTCCGCACCCGTATCCCGACTCGAATTCGACACCGACGCCTCCGGAGACGGCCGGAGCGGGCTTTGTGACAACGCCCGACATCGCGGCGCCCCTCCCGGCGCCCGCTGCCACACCGAGGTCGCTGTTCGGCATCATCGGAGGCTACGTTCGGGATCAGCTGCAGGCCTTCCGAGTTCTGCCGAATATCGTCTTCGCCGGCCGAGCCATCAGCTCCCAGACGATCCAGATCATCAACCTCTCGCCGTACGCGCAGACACTGAGCAGCATCACGGGCGAATACGAACAGGACGACTCCCCGACCAGGGGCTTCGTTCTGCAACCCTTCGAGCGGATCGACATCGAGGTCGACTACAACGTCTTCGTCGACCAAGAAGCGTACGTGACGTGGACGAACTCGACGGGAATCGACATCAAGGCGGAGCTCAAGGTCTTCAACGGAGGCAGCGCACCTCTGGTCACCTGCCAGACCGCGGGATGCATCGGTGACGACGCAGACCGGGACACCGGGATCATGTACCTGATCTACCCGTACTCGACGCCCGGGCGGATGGACGTCACCAACAACCCGAATCTTGCGTCCGCGGCGGTCGACGTGGCGTGCACTCCGGCGTACGGCGATGCGATGCCCGGCGGATGCGGGGTCAACGTCACCGGCGACACGTACTACAACGCGCCGACATCCGGACCCGTTCAGCAGCAAGTCAATCGGGGCTCGCAGACGAACTCGTACTACTACACCATCACCACCACCAAGACGGAATCGGCGAGCTGGGCAGCCGGCGGGGGAATCAAGCTCAAGGAGAAGGCGGGCGTGTTCGTCGGACTGCAGCTCGAGATCGAGGCCTCCGTGCTGTACAACAGTTCGGTCCAGGTCAAAGACTCGGAATCGAGCACGGTCGTGCAGAATCTGCTTCCCGACTACGGTGGCGCCATCTACGTCGGCGATCCCTACCTACGCACCTACGGCGACTACGTGGTGAATCTGCCCAACCTGACGATGATCGTCACCGGCCAGTGGATCGAAGCGGCATCCGGCCTCGCGGCACAGGGGCCGGTGGCCACCGTGGTGGACTATCCGTTGAGCTGACGCGTCCATCACGACGCCGGAACGCCTGACGGTGCGACGCTAGCCCTGAGCGGCGAGCTGCCCGCACGCGGCCGCGATCTCGCGACCGCGGGTGTCGCGCACGGTGCATGACACCCCCCGCTCGCGGACCCGCCGGACGAATTCGCGTTCGACGGGTTTGGGACTGGCGTCCCATTCGCTGCCCGGGGTGGGGTTGAGCGGGATCAGATTGACGTGAGCGAGCGCCCCCAGCGCGCCGTGCAGACGCTTGCCCAGCAGGTCGGCCCGCCACGGCTGGTCGTTGACGTCGCGGATCAACGCGTACTCGATGGACACCCGGCGACCTGTGACGTCGGCGTAGTAGCGCGCGGCGTCGAGAACCTCGCTGACCTTCCACCGGTTGTTGACCGGCACCAACGTGTCGCGGAGTTCGTCGTCAGGCGCATGCAGCGACAACGCCAGCGTGACGTTGAGCCGCTCATCGGCGAGCTTGCGGATCGCCGGTGCCAGCCCGACCGTGGACACCGTCACCGACCGCGCGGAGATCCCGAAACCGCCGGGCGGCGCCGCGATGATGCGCCGCACCGCGGCCAGCACCCGGCTGTAGTTGGCCAGCGGCTCCCCCATGCCCATGAACACGATGTTCGACAGGCGCGCGTCGCGGTGGCGCAGCTCGGCGCCGGCGGCGCGGACCTGCTCGAGGATCTCGGCCGTCGACAGATTGCGCTTGAGTCCACCCTGCCCGGTCGCGCAGAACGGACAGGCCATTCCGCAGCCCGCCTGCGACGAGATACACACCGTGTTGCGGTCCGGGTATCGCATCAGCACCGACTCGAACGTCGTGGCGTCGACGGCGCGCCACAGAACCTTGCGGGTCTCCCCAGCGTCGCATTCGATCTCCCGCAGTGGCTCGAGCAGCGGCGGGAACAGTGCCGCGCCCAGCTGGTCGCGAACTCCGGCAGGCAGATCCGTCATCTCTGCGGGATCGGCGATGAGCCGGTTGAAGTACTGGTTGGCCAGCTGTTTTCCACGAAACGCCGGCAGACCCAGGTCGGCGACCGCCGCGGCCCGGGCATCGTCGTCGAGGTCGGCGAAGTGCCGCGGCGGCATCGCGCGGCGGGGAGCGTCGAAGACGAGCGGCAGGGATTTCGACATGACGTGGTCCAGTATCGCACTCCCGCGGTGGCGGGCGGTCCGCTGCGCCGGGTCAGGCCAGCAGGGTCAGCACGGCCCAGCCGGCGACGGCCGAGGGCAGCATCGCATCGATGCGGTCCATGAGCCCGCCGTGGCCCGGCAGCAGCGTCCCCATGTCCTTGATCCCCAGGTCACGCTTGACCTGCGACTCGACCAGATCGCCGAGAACTCCGGTGATCACCAGCATCAATCCGAGCGGAACACCGACCCAGGCGGGCTTGTCGAGCAGGAACGTGACGGTCACCACCGCAGCGCCGATACCGAACAGCAGCGAGCCGCCCAACCCCTCCCACGACTTCTTCGGGCTGATCGCCGGGACCATCAGATGTCGGCCGAACAGCACCCCGGCGACGTAGCCACCGATGTCGGCGAACACCACGGTGACGATGACGGTGAAGACCCGGACCCCGCCGTCGTCGGCGAAGATCAACAGCGCCGAGAACGCGGCGAACATCGGCACCCACGTGGCGAGCAGCACCGCGGCAGCGATGTCACGGAGATAGTTGACCGGCGGTTGGCCGAGCCCCTGGCCCAGCAGGCGCCACACCATGCACACGATCACGGTGCCGCCGTAGGCGCCCAGGAGCCCCGCCGCGCCGTACGGCCAGGTCAACCAGATCATCGCCTGACCGCCGACCAGCAGAGGCACGACCGGAAGCGCGTACCCGTGTTCGCGCATCCGCCGGATGACCTCATGGGTCGCGATGGCGATGGCCACGGCCACCAGGGCCAGCCACCAGATCGGCGCGAACAGCAGGATGCCGATCGCCATCGCCCCCAGCACGACGCCGACGGCGATCGCCGCGGGCAGGTCGCGCCCAGCGCGCGACTTCTTCGTCTGCTGCTCGTTCTTCGGCTGCTCTGCCACTGGAGTCGATTGCTGATCGGTCACTCTCAGACCTCCAGCAACTCGCCTTCTTTGTGCTTGACCAGGTCGTCGATCTGGGCGGTGTACTGGTGGGTGGTCTTGTCCAGATCCTTCTCGGCCCGGGTGACCTCGTCCTCGCCGGCGTCACCGTCCTTCTTGATCCGCGCCAGTTCCTCCATCGCCTTCCGCCGGATGTTGCGGATCGAGACCTTGGCGTCCTCGCCCTTGGCTTTGGCCTGCTTGACCAGGTCGCGGCGACGCTCCTCGGTCAACTGCGGAATCGCCACTCTGATCACGTTGCCGTCATTGCTCGGGTTGACGCCCAGGTCGGAATTGCGGATCGAATCCTCGATATTGCGCAGCTGGCCGGCCTCGTAGGGCTTGATGACGACCAGCCGGGCCTCGGGAACGTTGATACTCGAGAGCTGCGTGATCGGGGTGGGTGAGCCGTAGTAGTCCACCGTGATGCGGTTGAACATCGCCGGGTTGGCGCGGCCGGTGCGGATCGACGCCAGGTCGTCCCGTGCCACCGACACGGCCTTCTCCATCTTCTCCTCGGCGTCGAAGAGTGTTTCGTCGATCACTGTGCTCGTCTCCCGTCGCTGTCACTCACCTGGGCGCCCTCGCCCTCCTCTGTCGCTCACCGCGCCGCCACGCCTGTCAAGTGGTGACCAGTGTCCCGATCTTCTCACCTGCGACGGCACGGGCGATATTGCCATCGGTGAGCAGGTTGAACACCAGGATCGGCATACCGTTGTCCATACACAAGCTGAATGCCGTGGCGTCGGCGACCTTGAGGCCGCGGTCGATGACCTCGCGGTGACTGACGGCGGTGAGCAACTCGGCGTCGGGATGCACCTTCGGATCGGCGGTGAACACTCCGTCGACCGCCTTGGCCATCAGGACCACGTCGGCACCGATCTCCAAGGCCCGCTGGGCCGCGGTGGTGTCGGTGGAGAAGTACGGCAGCCCCATCCCGGCCCCGAAGATGACCACCCGGCCTTTCTCGAGATGCCGTTGCGCGCGCAGCGGGATGTACGGTTCGGCGACCTGCCCCATGGTGATGGCGGTCTGCACCCGGGTCTGGATGCCTTCCTTCTCGAGGAAATCCTGCAGCGCAAGGCTGTTCATGACGGTGCCGAGCATGCCCATGTAATCCGAGCGGGTCCGTTCCATGCCGCGTTGCTGCAGCTGCGCGCCGCGGAAGAAGTTCCCGCCGCCGATGACCACCGCGACCTGGACACCGCTTCGGACGACCTCGGCGATCTGACGAGCAACCTGGGCGACGACGTCGGGGTCGAGGCCGACTTCGCCGCCGCCGAACATCTCACCGCCCAGCTTGAGCAGCACGCGACGGTAGGCGGGTCGGATCAGCGCCGACGCACCGGCTCCGTTGAGGCTGGTGGGATCCGCCATCGGACTCCTTTGCGGTTCTCGCGTGCGATCACCGCCCCCTTTTCAGTGCCGCGGACGGCTACCCACATCCTGCCTCATCCCCGCCGAGAATCCGCGGTCGGGTCTGCGCGGCACGCCGCGGTCGGGTCTGCGCGGCACGCCGCGGTCAAGTCTGCGCGGCACGCCGCGGTCAAGTCTGCGCGGCACGCCGCGGTCAAGTCTGCGCGGCACGCCGCGGTCGGGTCTGCGCGGCGGTCAGGACTCCCGGGCCCGCTCGGCCACCGGCAAGCCGCCCGCGTTCATGTGGCACGCCTTGGGTGGCGACGGCGGCAGGTCCAATGCCGGATTGCCGTCGAAGAAGCCGACCGGCTTGAGGTGGAAGCCGGTGTAGGCGCACGGCATCACCGGCCAGTCCTCCGGCCGCACCACGTGGTGGGCGCCGACGGTGTACCACAGCACCACGTCGGTGTCCTCCAGCGCGGAGTCGTCGGCGATGTACTGCGGCAACCCCTGGGCCTCGCCGCTCTGGTACATGTAGTCCCCCGCAGGGAATCGCTCGCTCTGGTCGTACTTGGTGACCCAGAGATTGTGCTGCACGAAACGGGCGCGGTCGTAGATGAAAGAGCCCTCCTGCACCATCACCGGCACCACCTCCCGGGGCAACAGCTTGTACCCGACGGGTTGGCCGAGCTCGTTGCGCTTCGCCGGGTTGACCACCTTCCAGTACCGGCCGGTCTGCCAGTTCCAGTCCCGCGCGCCCTGCGCTTCGGAGGCCACCAGCGTGTCCTGGGTGATCCACGCGTTGCGGTGCGGATTGAGAGCCGGATCGGGTTCGGGAATCGAGTCCACTTCGTAGACGCTGTTGCCCGGGCCGTCGACGCTCATGTCGAGGCGGAAGTTGAAGAAGTGCTGATGGTTGGGTCCGTAGATGTTGGGCGCGACCATCTTTCCCCATCGCGGAGTTTCACCGTCGGGCACCGCGCCGGTGGTCAGCACACCGGACAGCTTGACTTCGACCTCGACCGACGCGTCGTTGTAGAAGTACCAGAAGAAGCCGTACTCGTAGTTGCCCACAGTGCAGATCATCGAGATGACCAGGCGGCGCGACCGACGTACCTCGACCTCCTCGGTCCGGAAGTCGGTGTGCTTCCACGAGATTCCGTAGTCCTCTTCGTGCATGCAGATCGCGTTCGGGATCGTGACCGCGTTGCCCGCGGAGTCGTTGACCGTACCGTCGAAGTAGTGGATCTCGCCGAGGCAGTCGCATCCGAGGGTCAGCGGGTTGGCTGAGAATCCCATCCCGACCTCGCCCATGTCGAAGACGTTCTTGTTCCAGTGCGTCGGTGAGGTGTCCCCGTAGGGCACCACCATCTCGGCCAGCGACGCCCGATACATGATGGGTCGCGTCTGGCCGCGGTCGGTGTAGGTGACCTCGTGGAGCGTGATGCCCTCGCGCGGATTGAAACCCAGCCGCATGGACCACTTCTGCCACTGCACCTGCCACCCGTTGACCGTGAAGCTGGGGCCCTCCGGCTGGGTGATCTCGATCGGCTTGACGTCGTCGCGGAAGGCGGTGAACGCCGGCCGGTTGTTGGGGTCGAACATGAACTGCTCGGTGTAGTTGCCCGCGGTAGGCGGCAACGGCACCACCCCGTGGTCCTCGATGTCGATGACCTTCATGGCGTCCAGATCGAACGTCACGATCAAGCCCTCGACCGGCCGGGCGTAGCCGTGCTCGGACGGCGCAGCCCGCATGAAGGTCAGCGGCCGGCAGATCAGCGCAGAGTTGTCGTAGTGGTCCTGGGCGCCGTAGTAACCCGCCGGCCAGGGATCGATCATCGCGAGGTCGAAGTCGGTGACCCCCCGTTTGCGCATCGCCTCCTGCCAGCGCGGATCGGCCCGCACCTTCTCCTCGACACCGGTCATGTGCTCGACAAGATAAGACGGGAACCGGCCGGGGACAGGGGTCCACGAGTCGACGACACGGGCGGCGAGGTCGACGGTTGCCTCGTAGACCATCTTCGCCGCTGAGTCGTACATCGTCAGAAACGCCCGTCGGGGAATGTCGGCCATTCCCTCGAACGTCAGCGCGGCGTTCTTCTCCGGCTCTGCGAGCTGGATCATGACGAACCGCAACGTCTCGGTGGCGTACTCACTGGCCGCGACGATCGCGGCGGCCGACTCGATCTCCGCCCCGTTCAGCGGGTCCAGGGGGTAGCCGGTGTGGCCGGCGGCCGCGTCGGAGCGCAGTGCGGTGCTGTCCATCGTCATCGAGCGGAATCCTTTGCATCATCGGTACCGAGGTCGAACACCGCGAGGTGAGCCAGGGCGTCCTCCTGGGAGGTCTTGTGCGCAGAGCGCCGGCCGAAGATGTAGACGATGAGGCCGAGCGCGAACATGCCGAGGCTGATCAGACCGACCCACGTCATCCAGGTGCTCGAGGGGACGTCGATCCAGGGCGTCACGAACGAGTAGTAGATGCCGCCGATGGTGCCCAGCGTCCCGACCACCACGGCGGTCCAGACGCCGGCCATTCCGCCCGGAATCCGCCAGAACTGCTCGTTGGCATAGCGATCCGCGTACTTTCTGCGGGCGATGATCACCGGGAACAGGAAGAAGAAGCCCGAGATCAACCACACCGTGGACAACCCGCCCTGCAGGTAGACCGTCACGTTGGCCATGCTGCTCTGCGAGTACAGTCCGACCAGGATCAGTGAGGAGATCACACCCTGGATCAGGATGGCGGACACCGGATTCCGGGTGCGCGGGTTGAGGTGGGTGAAGATCCGCGGCAGATGGCGTTCCAGACCGGAGACGAAGATCAGCCGCGAGTAGGCCACCTGATAGGTCATCAACGCGACGATCACGATGAACGCCAGCACGACCGCGCAGATTTCCATCAGGCCCGGGAACCCCGCGACGTCGAGCATGCCGATGATGCCGGTGACCGGATCGATCTCACCGACGGGCAGCGCCATGATGGTGCCCAGTGTGGTCAACAGGTAGATCGCGACCAGGGCGGCGGACCCCCAGAGAATCATCTTCGGTCCGCTCTTCCGTACCGACAGGAACTCCGCGCCCATGTTGTACGGGGTTTCCACGCCCAGCAGATAGAGCAGCACCGTGCCGTAGAGGAAGCCCGCCACGGCGAAATTCGGGATGGTCGCCTCAGCCCAGCTGAACGGCGTAGCCGAACCGTTGTTCACCGCGAAGAGCAGGCCGGCGATGAAGATCGTCAGGGTCAACGCACCGTAGACGACAAAGACCACGTTCATGATCTTCTGGCTCGCCGACAGCTTGGCCAGCGCCAGACCGATCACCGTCCACAGGATCACCAGCTGCAGGATGATGCTCGTCGTCAGCCCGAGTTCGGTGTGAAAAGCCAACAGCAGCAATTGCAGCACGATCGCGGGCGACGAAGCGGCGTTGAGGATCACCGGTACCCACGACAGATATCCGCCGATGAAACCCCACGTCTCCCCCATGGTCCGGGTGGCCCAGATGTACACACCACCTTGGCCCGGCCACAGGTTGCCGAGTTCGACCACCGCCATGCCCGCCGGAACCAGGAATGTCAGGATGCCCAGCACCCACATCGGGATTGCCGTCCAGCCACCGCCGGCCAGCACCGACGAGCCGGTGATCCAGCAGATGATGAAGACGTAGGCCGCCGTGAGCCCGAACGTGGTCATCACCTTCGGCAGGATCTGTTCGGGGACGAGCTCGGTGGTCATCAGTTTGTCACGCTCGGCGGAGCCGCCAGTGGGACTCGAGCCCGCAGGCGGTGAAGCGCTCAGTTCTTGTGTCATCGGTTCGCCTTCCAACAGAGTGGATCAGTTGACGATCTGTCCGTCTTTCATCCGGACGACACGGCTCGCTTCGTCGGCCACCGTGGGGTCGTGGGTGCTCGCGACCACGGTGACGCCCATGGTCGAGCACAGGTCGCGCAGCATGCGCACCACCGTTTCCCCCGTGCGGTGGTCGAGGTTGGCTGTCGGTTCGTCGGCCAGCACCAAGGTGGGGTTGCTGATCAGCGAGCGCGCGATCGCGGTGCGCTGCTGTTCGCCGCCCGACATCTTGGTGGGCTGGTGGTTGATCCGGTGTCCGAGCCCTACGAGTTCTAGCAACTCGATCGCTCGCTGCCGCAATGCTTGACGGTCGAAGGGTTCGAACATCAGCGGCAGTTCGACGTTCTCCACCGCCGAGAGGAACGGGATCAGGTTGTAGCTCTGGAAGATGAACCCGATGGTGTCGTGGCGGAGCGCGGCGTACTGGCTCTCGGTGAGCGTGGCGGTGTCCTTGCCGGCGATCATGACGCTGCCCTTGGTCGGCCGGTCGAGGCCCCCGATGATGTTGAGCAGGGTGGACTTTCCGCTGCCGCTGGGACCCATCAGGCAGACGAACTCTCCGGGCATGACAGTCAGTTCGGCGGCCATGAGCGCCTTGACCACCTCGTCGCCGAGCTTGTGCAGCTTCCAGACGTCGGCGATCTCGATGACCGGCGTCTGCCCTCGAGCCGGGACCTCGGCAGTGGTGTCGGATGATTCGTCGAGCGTGGTCACAGGTCAGCCTCCTGCCAGCGAACGGATGGGTGGGCGCGAGGCGGCCTTCCACGTCGGGACGGCGCTGGTGCCCAGCGCAGCCACGACGCTGACCGCCAGCGCGATCGCGGTACCGACCGCCAGGCCGCCGTAGGACACGCCGGTCGCCACGACGCCGGCAACGCCGAGCCCCACGCCGGTCAGAACCGCAAGGATCGCGCCGGCGAAGGCACCGACAGCGGCGGCGATCACCGGTTCGACGAGCAGCGCAGCCACCACCGGAGCCCGCGGTACGCCGTTGGCAGCCAGGACGCCGAGTTCCCGGGTCCGGTGGGCGACCGTCCGGGTGGTCGCAACGGCCACCTCGGCGACACCGACGAGCAACACGGTCACCGCGATCAATACCACGGCACGCCCGATCTCGTCGGCATGCCCCAACGCCGCTGACTGGTGGCGAATTCCGTCGGCCATCCCGAACACGATCACGACCAGGAACGCGCCGGTCGCGGTGGTCACCGCCGGCAGCATCATCTCCCTGGCCCGCCGCTGAGCGGACAACCAGCCGTAGGACAGGCCTTTGCGAATCACTAGCGGTCCCCCAACAGTGCGACGGGCCGGTGCTGCAGCAGACGATGTACCGGCACCAACGCTCCGACGATCGCCATCGCGGGCAGGAACATGGCGGTCAACGCCGCTCCCTGCAGCCACGCCGTCACCGTGGCGATGCCGGGGATGACCAGCGCGACAGCGATACCCGCCACGATCACGCCGACGACATACGACGTCAGGAACACGATCGCCGATTCGACGAGGAAGAAGTAGAGCACTTCGTCGGCCAATCCGATGCTGGACATGATGCCGAACTCCCGCTTGCGCTCGGTGACCGCCGCCAGGAACGACGAGACCGCGATCACGAACCCCAGTACCAGTCCGATCATGGAGATCAACCCGAGGGTGGATCCGGTGACCTTGCCGGAGAACAGTGCCGAGAACTTCTGCTCGAAGGTCAAGGGCCCCGACCCACCCACGGTGTCGTAGATCATGCCGGCGCCTGCGGGATCGGGTCGCACGGCCGGATCCGCGTTGTAGGGCAGGCCCACCGCAGCGCCGAACGTCGCGGCGAGGTCGCGTCGGTTCTCCTGGCCCGGCGGAGCGGACACCACCCACCATCCGTTGTCTCCCACCAGTGAGCGGGCCAGCGCGGTCGACACCGTCAGCGAGTGCCCGTCCCCGGCCACCACGACGCGCAACGGCTGCGTGCCCACGGTGACGTCGTCACCCCGCCCGACCCCCAGCCGTTCAGCCAGGTCGGATCCCAGAATTGCTTCGCCACCGGCGATCCCGTCCCTGCCCTGAACAGCCACCGGCTCTCCGTCGACCTCGACGACGCCCGACAGCGTGCGGGTGGCCGACCAGCCTGCCGGCACCGTGAGCGCGGGGGCGGGGCCGGCGGCGATCAGGGCCTGCGCCTGCGGGTCGAAGTGTGTGCCGGCGGCCGGAACCACCCACAGCTGACCTCCGCCGAGTACATCGGTGATCGATTCGGCACCGGTGATCGCGAAGCCTGCCGAGATCGTCCGCACGACCGTCACACAGGCGATCGCGAGCGCGATGCCCACCACTGACAGCACGAAGCGCTCCGGCCGGCGCCGAATGTTGGCCAGAGCGAACCGAACCAGGCAGACGAACGTGTTCTGCGAGCCGGTGGGGATCTGCGGCGATCGTGTGTGCGGGGCCGTGTTTGCGACCGGACTGGTCTCCACAAGAAGCGATGGTGAGACGGCAACGTTTCACCGACGGCCGTGCGACGTGTCGAGGGGGTTAACAGGACCGCGGTCCCGTTAACGCGATGTATCAGGGCAGCAACGAATTTCGTCGACCGCTCGCGGACCTCAGGTCCAGAGCGCCGGCCACGGCTGCGCTTGTTCGAGCTCGAAGGCCAATTCAAGCAGGCGCGCATCTTCGCCATGCGCGGCAGAGAACATCATGCCGACGGGCAGACCCGACGCGGATTCCGCAACTGGCAGCGAGATGGCCGGTTCACCCGTCGCGTTCTGCAGCGGGGTGAAGGCGACCCAGTCGATGAGTCTGTCGATGATCTGCTGGAAGTCCGCCGTTGGATCGAGATGACCGATGCGGGGCGTGACATCGGCCAAGGTCGGTGTCAGGACGATGTCGTAGCTTGCTGTGAGACGTGACGTGACACGTCGGATGCGGGCGAGGCGGGCAAGCGCCGCAGGTAGCCGATGCAACCGCCGCGCCGCGTGGCGTTCGAGGCCCAGTGTCAGATTGTCCAGTTGACTGCGCTGGAAACTCTGCCCGAAGGTCCGGCGGCCGCCACGCACCAACGCGAACGCGAGGAACGACCAATACAGCAGGAAGTCATCCATGAACCGCTCGGGTAACGGATTCTCGATGGTCGTCACGTGATGGCCGAGTCGCTCGAGCACAGCGGCGGTCTTGTGGGTCAGTTCGGTGACCTCGGGGCTGGCTTCGCGGGCAATGGAGCGCGTGCACACCGCAATTCGCAGGCGGTCGGCGCTCGGCCCGGTCACGTCGCCGATGGCAGGAAGTTTGGGGTTGCGCTGGACGCGTTCCATCTCTCGGTAGAAGGCCGCGGTGTCGCGCACGCTGCGGGTCACCACACCGTTGTGCACGATGTGCAACGGCATCTGACGCATGTTGGCGTCCAGCGGCAGCCGGCCGCGGGTCGGCTTCAGCCCGACCAGCCCGTTGCAGGCAGCGGGGATCCTGATCGATCCGCCGCCGTCGTTGGCGTGGGCGATGGGCACCACCCCGGCCGCGACGAAGGCCGCAGAGCCCGACGACGATGCACCAGCGGTGTGCTCGGTGTGCCAGGGGTTACGCACCGGGCCCAGCCGCGGATGCTCGGCCGAGGCGCTGAAACCGAACTCCGAGAGCAGCGTCTTGCCCAGTGGAACCAGACCGGTCGCCAGGTACGCGCGCGCGAAATCACCGTCCTCCGAAGCGATTCGCGGCTCCCACGCATCGGTTCCCTCCATCGTCGGCATCCCCGCGACCGCGACGTTGTCCTTGATGAAGGTCGGTACCCCGTCGAAGAAGCCGCCGTATGGGTGCGACAGCCGGGTACGGGCCCGGGCCCGGTCATAGGCCTCGTACGCCAGTCCGTTCAGCGCCGGGTTCACCGCTTCGGTGCGCGCGACGGCGGCCTCGATCACCTCGGTCGACGACACCGCGCCGGTGCGCAGCGCCTCCACCAACCCGACGGCGTCGAGCTCACCCAGGGCGTCGTCGGCAACAGCGCTGATGCGATCCATGGCTCGACGGTACCAAAGCGTACCGGCCGGTCGGGGTCACTCGGCGCGACGCAGTACCGCGACGACGGTCATCGCGAGAATCTTCCAGTCGAGCCACAGCGACCAGTTCTCGATGTAGAAGTTATCCCACTCGGCGCGATCGGCGATCGACGTCTGCCCACGCAGGCCGTGCACCTGCGCCCAGCCGGTGATCCCGGCCTTCACCCGGTGCCGTTCGCCGTACCGGGCGATCTGGACGTTGAACAGGTCGACGTATTCGGGCCGCTCGGGTCGCGGGCCCACCAGGCTCATCTCGCCTCGCACGACATTCACCAACTGCGGCAGCTCGTCGAGTGAGGTGGCCCGCAGAATCTTGCCGATCGGCGTGCGGCGGTCCTCGCCCTCCACGCCTCCCGGCGCCGATGCACCGTCGCGTGTGAACACCGCATCGGAGTCGCGGGGCGGACGCATCGACCGGAACTTCAGGCAGCCGAAGACCCGGCCGTCGCGGCCGACCCTGGGCTGACCGAAGAAAATCGGCCCCGGCGAGCTCAGGCGAACCAACAGCATCAACAGCAGGAACACCGGTGAGATCACCAGCAGCCCAGCGGCGGCGAAGATCCGATCGGAGACATGTTTGGCGACGAACTGCCACCCGCGGGGGTCGGTGTGCGGCACCGCGATCAGTGGCAGTCCGCCCACGTGGTCGATGCGTGCCCGCACGCCGATGGTGTCGAAGATCCGAGGGACCACCCACACGGCCAGACCATGGCGGTGCGCGACCCTGACCGCGTCGCTCATCACCTCGTCACGGGTCCGCGAGAACGCGACCATCATGCACTGCGCCTCGGTCCGCGTGATGATGTCGTCGAGGTCGGCCAACGTGCCGAGGTAAGGGATACACGCAGGTTCGTTGCGCTGTGCGCCCATCATCGGCACGTCGTCGTCGACCAGCCCGATGGGTACCAACCCGTACTCCGGGTTGGCGTTGATCCGCTCGACCACCTTCGCCGCGATCCGGCCGTTGCCGACGATCAACATCGGCGCTTTGAGGGCCTCGCGGCGGAATCCTCGGCGCCGAGCCACGATCCACAGCAACCGGCCTGCGGGCACGAACACGGCCGCGCACATCCAGACCCGCGCCACAGCGCTGCCGACGCTGCCGAGTGAACCCTCCACACCCGACCTGAACACCAGTCCACTGAGCATCAGCATCGCGGCCAGTGCGGCGATCGCTTCGAGCATGGGCAGCTCGTCGAGGAAACTGCGTTTCAAGGAACGGCGGTACAGCGAGCCCATCGCCGACAGCGCCACGACGGTGGGCGCGAAGAAGCACACCATCCACGCCGGGGGCAGCTCGTAGCCCATGTGGTTGGCCCACGTCATGCCGACCGCGACGGCCGCGGACGCCGACGTCAGGTCGACCAGTGCGCCGACGATCGGCTCCCACCTCATGCGGCGGCGCGTGCCGGAAGGAGCGGGCACTGCAGGGACCGCCACACGGCGAGCGCGTGCCATCGGCACGGTAGGCCGGTCCAGCAGGCCCGTCACGTGCGCCACGACGGCCGCTGCGCCCCATTCACGTGAAAAGGGTAACCCGCGTTTGCGGAGGAAGCAGACGTTTGCGCCCTGAACAGCCAAATGTCGATCGACAATAATGAAAGCTGGTTTGCCAGATGTAGGATAGCGGATACGTGGCAAATCCTCGCCGCATCCGCCGCTCGGCCGCGCACCGGGCATCGGACCTCGCTGTCGCCGTGCGAGAACGATTTGCCGCCCGATGTCAGTACAGATGGCAAAGCGCAGGAGCCCAGGCCCGGGATCTCCAGGTTGCCGCAAACAAGAACGCGGCCCCGGAACCGAAGTCCCGGGGCCGCGTGTCTGAGCTATCAGGCGGCGCCCGTCATCGGGTGTGAGCCCGATGGGCCGGACGCCTCGGCGAGCGCGTCAGGCCTGACCGACCTCGAAGCGCACGAACCGCGTCACGGTCACGCCGGCCTCGTCGAGCAGCGCCTTGACGGTCTTCTTGTTGTCGGATACCGACGGCTGGTCGAGCAGCACGACGTCCTTGTAGAAGCCGTTCACCCGGCCTTCGACGATCTTCGGCAGCGCCTGCTCCGGCTTGCCTTCGTTGCGGGCCGTCTCCTCGGCGATGCGGCGCTCGTTGGCGACGATGTCTTCCGGCACGTCCTCACGGGTGAGGTAGCGGGCCTTCAGCGCCGCGATCTGCAGAGCGACGGCATGCGCCGCCTCCTTGTCCGAGCCCTGGTACTCCACGAGCACACCCACGGCCGGCGGCAGATCGGCAGCCCGCTTGTGCAGGTACGTCTCGACCGTGCCGTCGAAATAGGCCACGCGACGCAGTTCGAGCTTCTCGCCGATCTTCGCCGACAGGTCGGCGATGGTCTGCTCGACGGTGGTGTCCCCCACTTTGGCCGCCTTGAGCGCGTCCAGGTCGGTGGCCTTGGCCGCGGCGGCGGCCGCGACGATCTGGTCGGCGACCCCCTGGAACTCCGCGTTCTTGGCGACGAAGTCGGTCTCCGAGTTCAGCTCGATCAGGGCGCCGTCCTTGGCCGCCACCAGACCTTCGGCAGTGGCGCGCTCAGCGCGCTTGCCGACATCCTTGGCGCCCTTGATGCGCAGGAGTTCGACGGCCTTGTCGAAGTCGCCGTCGGCCTCGACGAGCGCGTTCTTCGAGTCCATCATTCCGGCACCGGTCAGCTCCCGGAGGCGCTTGACGTCGGCAGCGGTGTAGTTAGCCATTTCAGCCTTTCGTCGACGAGGTTCGAATTAAGAGGTGGTCGGGGCCCCGTCCGCCGCGGTCTCGGGGGCAGACGTGGTCGCGCCCGCGAGCAGCTCCTGCTCCCACTCGGCCAGCGGTTCGGCGGCCGCCCCATCCTGACCGGCTTCGGCCTTGTCGGCGCCACCGCCGGCCCGAGCCTGCAGACCCTCGGCCACCGCGGAGGCCACCACCTTGGTCAGCAGCGCGGCCGACCGGATGGCGTCGTCGTTGCCCGGGATCGGGTAGTCGACGAGGTCCGGGTCGCAGTTGGTGTCGAGGATCGCGATGATCGGGATGTTGAGCTTGCGCGCTTCCGCGACCGCGAGGTGCTCTTTGTTGGTGTCGACGACCCAGATCGCCGACGGGACCTTCTGCATGTCCCGGATACCGCCGAGGCTGCGCTCGAGCTTGTTCTTCTCGCGGGTCAGCATCAGGATTTCCTTCTTGGTGCGACCCTCGAAGCCACCGGTCTGCTCCATCGCCTCGAGCTCCTTGAGCCGCTGCAGCCGCTTGTGCACGGTGGAGAAGTTGGTGAGCATGCCGCCGAGCCAGCGCTGGTTGACGTACGGCATGCCGACGCGGGTGGCTTCTTCGGCGATGGACTCCTGGGCCTGCTTCTTGGTGCCGACGAACATGATCGACCCGCCGTGCGCGACCGTCTCCTTGACGAACTCGTAGGCCTTGTCGATGTAGGTCAGCGTCTGCTGCAGGTCGATGATGTAGATGCCGTTGCGGTCGGTGAAGATGAACCGCTTCATCTTGGGATTCCAGCGACGGGTCTGGTGCCCGAAGTGGGTGCCGCTGTCGAGCAGCTGCTTCATGGTTACAACAGCCATGGTTGTGCTTTACCTTCAGTTGTCGGTTGTCGTCCGGCATCGGGGTGAGCCGGACCCTGGCGACTGCTTCGATGCCGGACCCGACCTGGGGACGGGACCGCCCGGCATGCGAGGTAACGGACCAGTGGGGCCGTGTCGCAGACGCGCGAAGTCAGCTCGCAGATGCGAGCTGCGGTTAGCAGTTTACACCGTGTAACAGGGTGCTTTGACCACCGCTGAACAGGGCCTGCAGGTTGTCCACAGGCCGGGCCGTGGGGCCTGGCGCCGGCGACGGTGAACGCGCTGAACTGCTCGGATGCGACTGATCGCCGTGTTCGTCGCCCTGACGGCGCTGGGTGTGGCCCCCGCGTGGGGTGACGGCGGGCGGCTCGGGTGGCCGCTACGGCCCCGGCCGGCCGTGGTGCGCGCGTTCGACGCGCCGGCGCCGAACTGGCAGCCGGGGCATCGCGGTGTGGATCTGGCGGCACAGGCGGGTCAGCCGGTCTACGCCGCTGCCGCGGGCACGGTCGTGTTCGCCGGGTACCTGGCGGGGCGGCCGTTGATATCGATTGCCCACCCCGGCGGGCTGCGCACCACCTACGAGCCGGTCCGACCGGCGGTGCGGCGCGGGCAGGCCGTCGACGCCGCCACGACGATCGGCGCGGTCGTCGCCGGCCACGTGGGCTGCGCCACACAAGCCTGTCTGCACTGGGGCGCGATGTGGGGTCCGGCGGCGCGGGCCGACTATGTCGATCCGCTCGGCCTGGTCGCCGAGACCCCGATCCGGCTCAAGCCGGTTCGATGAGACCGCCTCACCGCCCGACGAGTGTCATCAGCGGACCCTCGGGCCCGATGTCGTAGGTGCACTGGTCGGCGCGCGGATCAGGGACGAATGCCCAGAACAGCACACCGGCGGCGCCGGCAGCGCGCAGTTGCGCAACGGATCGCGAGACCAGCTCCCGGCGTTCGGTGGCCGGCAGGCAGGTTCCGGCATGCACCCCGAGTTCGGCGATGACGAGCGGCTTGTCCAACGCGCGGGCCTGCGCGAGCCGGCGGCCGAGCCCGCTGACCGGGTCGCCGGGCAGTTCACGGCCGACTTCGTAATCGTGGTACTCCAAGACGTCGACGCCAGGTGAGGCGCCGACATAGGCGTAGTCGTCGCCCGCCGATCCACACTGGCCGCCGCCTGCTCTGCCCTCCCAGATCAGCGCGTCCGGATCCAGCGCACGGATGCGTTCGCCGACTTCGTCGACGAAGGCGCGCACCACGGCTGCCGCATCCGCGGGACAGACCCTGGCCTGCCAGTCGCACCCCTGCGCCGCACAGATCGACGGCTCCGGTTCCCCCACCGGAGTCCAGGCCGCCGCCGCAGCCGAGTCCCGCCAACGCCGGACCGCCGTGTCGACCCAGGCGCCGTACGACATCGGCTCGCCCGGCAGCACCCGCGTGCGCCACTGACCCGCGAACCAGCCGTGCCCCTTGAATTCGCCTCCCTCACAGGAACCTTCGCTGTTGGCCAGGACGGCGTTGAGCAGTTGCCCGTGCCGCTCGGCGGCGTCGAAGACCGCGTCGAGCGGACCGAAGTCGAGTTCGCCGGTGTCCTCGTCGACCGCCATGCTGGAGTAGGCGTTGAACCGGGTCAGGGTGTTGGGCGGCAGCCGGGCGAAGTAGTCGTCGAGATCCACCTGCGCCCCGCACCCCGTGTTGACCCGCCAATCGGTGCCCAGCTGGTAGGCGTTGAGGCCGACCGGCCACCACGGCTCGTCGTCGAGAGTCAGCGACGTCGAGGCCGTCCCTGTCGAAGGACGGCGCTGCTCCCCCTCCGGCGGTGTGCCGTTGGCGCACGACGTGACGAGCAAGAGGGCGACGAGGACGCCGGTGGCGAACGCGGCCACCCGTCGCCGAGGGTGCGCACCCGGTCGCGCCGAGCACCTGGCGGCTACCGGGTATGCGCTCTCGCCGAGGGTCACGCGCGTGGGTGGGCCTGGTCGTGGACGGCCCGCAAACGGGCGACGGTGACATGGGTGTAGAGCTGCGTCGTGGCCAGAGTGGAGTGGCCCAGCAGCTCTTGAACGACGCGCAGGTCGGCGCCGCCCTCCAGCAGGTGCGTCGCGGCGCTGTGCCGCAATCCGTGCGGCCCGATGTCGGGCGCGCCGGGTACGGCAGACATCGTCTGATGCACCACGGTGCGCGCCTGCCTCGGGTCCAGTCGCCGGCCGCGGGCCCCGAGCAGCAGTGCCGGACCCGACTCGGCGGTGGCCAGGGCCGGTCGCCCGGTGGTCAGCCACGCCGACAACGCGTCGTGCGCCGGCTGCCCATAGGGCACGGTCCGCTGCTTGTTGCCCTTGCCGAGCACCCGCAGCACGCGCCGGGAGCGGTCGACGTCGTCGATGTCCAGGCCGCACAGTTCACTGACCCGGATGCCGGTGGCGTAGAGCATCTCGACGATCAGGCGGTCCCGCAGCGCCAGCGGATCACCCTGCTGGGCACCGGATTCCGCGGCGTTCATGGCGTCGGTCGCCTGGTCGGCGCGTAACACCGACGGCAGCGTGCGGCCCGCTTTGGGCACCTGCAGCCGGGTCGCGGGGTCGTCTGTCAGCAGACCCCGGCGTTGTGCCCACGCGGTGAACGTCTTGACCGCCGAGGTGCGGCGGGCCAGCGTCGCGCGGGCGGTCCCGGATGCCGCCTGGGCGGCGAGCCAGGACCGCAGCACCGGCAGGCTGAGCTCGTCGAGCCCGGCACCGGGTTTACGGTCGGCGAGAAACGCGAACAGGGAGCGCAGGTCACCGAGGTAGGCGCGCCGGGTGTGCTCGGAGCGCCCCCGCTGCAGGGCGAGGTACTCGTCGAACTGCTCGAGAACGTCCTGCACTCCCCTACGGTGGCAGACCGCGCGGGTCGCGGTCATGTGACGCGCCGCAGCACGTCGGGGGTCAAGTCGGCCAGTGTCGGGTAGCCGTCGACGGCCATCGTCAGGTCGGCCTCGGCCAGCAGCGAGCGCAGGACGTGCACGAGTCCGTCCTCGCCCCCGATCGCCAACCCGTAGGTATAGGGACGACCGACACCCACCGCGGTGGCGCCGAGGGCGAGTGCTTTGACGATGTCGGTGCCGCTGCGAATACCCGAGTCGAACAGCACGGGCATCCCGTCGGCGGCCTCGACCACGCCGGGCAGGCAGTCGAGCGCGGGCAGCCCCCCGTTGGCCTGCCGACCGCCGTGGGTGGAGCAGTAGATGCCGTCGACGCCGCCGTCGCGGGCACGCCGGACGTCGTCGGGGTGGCAGAGCCCTTTGAGGATCAGCGGCAGATCGGTCAGCGACCGCAGCCAGGGCAGATCGTCCCACGTCAGAGGATTGCCGAAGAGCTGCACCCACTGCAGGACAGCGGCCTGCATGTTTTCTTCGGGCGGCTGGGCGAGCGAGGCGCGGAACACCGGGTCGCTGAGGTAGTTCGCCAGGCACCGTCCGCGCAGCTGCGGGAAGTTCGACATCGTCAGGTCGCGGGGACGCCAACCGGGGATCCAGGTGTCGAGGGTGACGATGATGGCTTTGTACCCGGCGGCTTCCGCGCGCGAGACGAGGCTGGCGGCCAGTTCGCGGTCGGTCGGCGTGTAGAGCTGGAAAAAGCCTGGCGTGTCACCGAATTCGGCGGCGACGTCCTCGAGTGGATCCTCGGTGAGGGTGGAGACGGCCATCGGGATGCCGGTCCTGGCGGCGGCCCGGGCGGCGACCAGATCGCCGTGACCGTTCTGCGCGCACAACCCGATGACGCCGACGGGCGCCATGAACAACGGTGAGGGCAGCGTCATGCCGAACAGTTCGACGCTCAGGTCTCGCTCGGTGGCGCCGACCAGCATGCGCGGCATCAGCCCCCACCGGTCGAATGCGGTTCGGTTGGCGCGCTGGGTGTTCTCGTCGCCGGCGCCGCCCGCCACGTAGGACCAGATGGACGGGGGCATGGCGACCTCGGCCTTGGCTTCCCAGCCCGCGTAGTCCATCGGAAGCGTCGGCAGTATCCCGGACAGGCCCTGCAGGTAGATTTCGAGCTGGTAGTTACCGAATGTCATGGGCCCAGCGTGCCATCGGCTCTCGCTGCGACAGGGCTATTTCGACTCCGCTTCGGCGAGTTCCTTCTTCCACTGCCGGAACGTCTCCTCGGTGCGGCCACGGCGCCAGTACCCCGAGATCGAGGACGCCCACTTGGCGTCGACGCCGCGTTCCTTGCGGATGTAGGGACGCAGGTTGTGCATGACGGCCTGCGCCTCACCGTGGATGAAGACCTGCACCTGACCGGGCAGCCACGAAGTCTCCTTGACCGCGGCGATCAGCGGGGCGTGGTCGCCGGCGTTGTCCTCGGGTACCAGGTCGGCGCGGCCGCCTCGGTAGATCCAGAACACGTCCACTCCGGCCGGGGCCGCGAGTTCGACCTGGTCCTCCGGGCCGGCCACCTCGATGAAGACCTTCCCCACCGCATCCTCGGGCAGCGCCTCGAGCGCCACGCTGATGGCCGGCAGGGCAGCTTCGTCACCGGCGAGCAGGTGCCAGTCGGCTGCGGGGTCCGGTGAGTAGGCGCCGCTGGGGCCCATCACGAACATCCTTGTCCCGGGGGCGGCGGACGCGGCCCACGGACCGGCGACACCGTGCTCGCCGTGCACGACGAAGTCGATGGTGAGCTCGCGCCGTTCCGGGTCGGCGTCGCGCACGGTGTAGGTGCGCACGGTGGGCCGCCGATTGGCGGGCAACTCGGTGAAGCTGTCCAGCGTCAACGGCTGCGGCAGTTCGGACACGTCGACATCGTCGTCGACGAAGACCAGCTTGACGTAGGCATCGGTGTAGTCGTTCGGGGTGAACGTGTCGAAGCCGGTGCCTTCACCCGCACCGCCGAGCACCACGCGGACGACGTGCGGGGTGAGCTGCTCGGTGCGCACGACTTCGAAGGTGTGCACGGGACGTCCTGCCACTTGATGTCCTTTGCTGCGCGTCGGGTTGTCTGCACCCGACTATACGAGCGCGGTCAGCGTCGCAGGGTCCTAGCGTTTGGCCAGCTTCCAGCAGCCGTCGACCTGCGTGACCAGCCCACGTACGTCCAGCATGGTCAACGGCCCCAGCACATCGGTGACCGGCAGGCCGGCTGTGACAGCGATCTCGTCGACCGTGCGACCACCGCGGCGTGGAAGCGCTTCGTACACCGCGAGCTCGGTGCCGGTGAGGGCGTCGAGCTCGGATACCGGGCGTTCCAGTTCGGGGGCGAACTCCCCCATCCGCCCGATCAGCTCCACGATGTCGGCCGCCCGGGTGATCACCTTGTCGCCTCCGGCGATCAGCGCGTGGCAACCGACTGACGACGCCGAGGTGATCGGCCCGGGCACCGCACCCACTATCCGACCCAACGCATCCGCCCAGGCCGCGGTGTTGGCCGCACCGCTGCGTACCCCGGCCTCGACGACCACCGTGGCCCTGCCCAGCGCGGCGACGAGGCGGTTGCGGGACAGGAACTGTCGCCGGGTGGGCCGCATTCCGGGCGGATACTCGCTGACCAGCAGGCCGCTGCGGCTGATGCGGTGGAACAGTGCAGAGTGTCCCGACGGGTACGGGACGTCGACGCCACAGGCCAGTACCGCAACCGTCACGCCGTCGGCGGCGAGTGTGGCCCGATGCGCGGCACCGTCGATGCCGTAGGCACCGCCGGAGACCACCGCGACGTCGCGCTCCACCAGTCCGACTGCCAGGTCCCCGGCCACGTACTCGCCGTAGGCTGACGCCGCCCGCGTGCCGACCAGAGCCGCTGATCGTTCCGCGACGTCGACCATCGACGCCGGACCGACTGTCCACAGCACCAGCGGGGCATGCGCCTGCGCCCGCTTGTCGTCGACCTTGACATGGGGGAATGCGGTGAAGGCGAGTCCGGGGTACTCGTCGTCGTCCACGGTGACCAGTCGTCCCCCCATCCCGTCCAGGATGTCGAGATCGGCCTCGGCGCAGTCGAGTTCGTGCCGCGCGCGGGTGCTGCGCGCCAAATGCTCACCGAGATGTGGGTGGCGGCGACGGATGCGGTCGGCGGCCTCCACCGCGCCGACCGCGGACACCAGCTGCGCCAGAAGAGGGTTGGGCGGTTCGGCGACCCGGGACAGGTAGGCCCACGCCCTGCGGGTGACGGCGTCCATCAGTGTGCTCCTGACTGCCGGAAGGACAGGGCGCGCGCGACGTCGTCGACGTTGGGTGCGGTGCGGCCCCCGAGATCGCACAGCGTCCACGCGACGCGCACCGTCCGGTCCATCCCCCGAATGCTCAACGCCCCGCGGTCTACGGCTGTCTGGATGGGTTTCATCGCCTCACCCCCGGGCCGGAACCTGCGTCGCAGCAGAGCGCCGCTCACCTCTGCGTTGGTCGCGAATCCATAAGGACGCCAACGTTCTTCGGCAGCCCGTCGCGCCGCCCAGACCCGTTCTCGGACGGCGGAGGTCGACTCTCCGTCCTCGGTGATGAAGGAGCCCGCCCGTGAAGCGTGCATCTCGACGCGCAGGTCCACCCGGTCGAGCAGCGGACCCGACAGACGGCTGCGGTATCGCCGCCTGTCGGCCGCACCGCACACGCAGTCGCGAGGGTCGGGCGGGGCGCAGGGACACAGGTTGGCTGCCAGCACCAACTGGAACCGGCACGGGTAGCGCGCCACCCCGTCGCGACGAGCCAGGAAGATCTCACCGTCCTCGAGCGGTGTCCGCAGCGCCTCGAGTGCTCCGGAGTTGATCTCGGCGAATTCGTCGAGAAACAACACGCCGCGGTGAGCACGGCTGACCGCACCAGGTCGCGCCATCCCGACGCCGCCACCGACGAGCGCAACCACGCTCGAGGTGTGATGGGGCGCGACGAACGGCGGTCGGGTGATCAGCGGCCGATCACCGGCGAGCAGACCGGCCACCGAGTGGATGGCGGTCACCTCCAGAGACTCCTCTTGAGAGAGATCCGGCAGGAGTCCGGGAAGGCGTTGTGCCAGCATTGTTTTGCCGATTCCGGGCGGCCCGGTCATCATCACGTTGTGCGCGCCCGCGGCAGCCACCTCGATGGCGTAGCGCGCTTGATGCTGACCGACCACATCGGCCAGATCGGCGGCGGGATCGGACGGTGGCGCGGGCGTGTCGATGCGGGGATCGAGTTCACGCTTGCCGGCCAGCCAGCCCCATAACTGACGCAACGTCCGCACGCCGAACACCTCGACTCCCCCGATCAGGCTGGCCTCGGCGAGATTGTCGACGGGCACCACCACCGTGGGCCAGCCCTGCCGTTGGGCAGCCAGGACGGCGGGCAGCACCCCGTTGACCGGCCGGACCCGGCCGTCGAGCGCGAGCTCGCCGAGCAGGACCGTCTTCTCCAGGCGCGGCGGCGATTTCTTCGCATGTGCCGACAACACGACCGTGGCCAGGGCGAGGTCGTACATCGAGCCCGCCTTCGGCAACGTCGCCGGCGACAACGCCAACGTCAGC
Organism: Mycobacterium sp. G7A2; assembly: GCF_041902445.1. Classification (NCBI taxonomy): domain Bacteria; kingdom Bacillati; phylum Actinomycetota; class Actinomycetes; order Mycobacteriales; family Mycobacteriaceae; genus Mycobacterium; species Mycobacterium sp. G7A2. The sequence goes on from NZ_CP169251.1 coordinate 3,912,531, forward strand.
CGCGACATCGGCCATTCGAACTTGCAGTTGGTGATCGCGGCGCGAACCCGGTCCCGCGACTCGTGCAGGGCCGCGTCGGGAAGGCCGACCATGTGGACACCCGGCAGACCGGACGCGATGTCGGCCTCGATCTCGACGATCTGACCGTCCACCCCGCACACCGCTACCGAGAATGCTCTGCCCAGTGCCATCACGCCACCCCCTGCAGGTGGATCAGTTCGGGGGTGCGCCGCCGCCCGATCCGGACGGTGACGACGTCGATACGCACGGCCGCCCAGCCGGTCCGCTGCTGGGACAACCACAGCCCGGCCAGCCGCCGCAGCCGACGAACCTTGGCCGGGGTCACCGACTGCTCCACCCCACCGAAACGATCGCTGGTGCGTGTCTTGACTTCGACGAACACCACGGTGGCGGTCGCGTCGTCCGCGGCGATGACATCAAGTTCGCCGTACCGGCACCGCCAATTGCGGGCCACGATCCGCAGCCCGAGCCTCTCCAGATGGTCGGCAGCGAGTTGTTCCCCGAGCGCCCCGATCTCGGCGCGGTCTCCTGTTGTGGTCATGCGCTCACGCTGCATCCAGGTCCCGACAGAAACGATGCGTTCGTCAGCGCTCATCCCAAATCGCGAGTTCATCCCCAGGCGCGAGGGGCTTCACCGCGATTCGGTGCAGCCGAGACCGTCGAGGATGACCTGCAGGCCGAAGTGGTACGCGTGGCGCGCGTCGTGCGCGGCACCGTGAGCCCGGCCGGCGGCCGTGCCGATCCGAGACGCCAGCGGAAATCGGTCGGCCACCCCGAGCCGGGCCAGTTCCGCGCCCTCGCGGTCCCACCAGTCTCCGGGTGTCTCGCCGTCGCGTTCCCGGGCGGCGTGACTCAACGCGCGCGCCGCCGACCGGGTGAAGTCCAGCACCAGAGACAGCGCCGCATCCTTTTCCACATCACCGACGGCCAGCGACTCGACGGCGGTGAGCTCCCGCTCGTACTTGGCGAGTGTCCCCGGACCCAGAACGGCGCGCTCCGACTCGATGTCGGCCAGCCAGGGATGGTCAGCGAACAGCGCGAGGTTGTCGGCCGCAACCACGGTGAGCCGGGCGCGCCAATCACCATCGCCATCACCGAGGACATCGCCGGGGACAGCACCGACAGCCATCGTCGCCCGACAATCGTCGACCATGAGCTCCAGCAGTTGCTCACGGCCATCCACATACGAATAGAGCGACATCACCGGCACGCCAAGGGCTTCCGCCACGTGACGCAGCGTGAACGCGATGCCGATGCGGTCGGCCACCGCGACGGCGGCGGAGACCACCTGGTCGTGGGTCAGTTTGGGCGGTCGGCCGCGGCGGGGCGCGGCCGGCAGTTCGTGGCGCCACAACAGGTCGACGGTGTTCACGGATCACTCCCGGTCATTGCATTTTCGTACAAAGTACGGATACTATTTTCCGTACGCAATACGGAAAAGAGGAGCGTCCATGAAAGTCTCGGCCACAGCCATCTCGCTCAACGTCGCCGACCCGCAGGCATCGGCGGACTTCCTGTGCCGCCACGTCGGTCACACCGTCGCCATGGAGGCCGACGGGTTCGTCTCGCTGACCCACCCGGACGGTGGGCCGAACATCGTCTACCTCCGTACCGGCCTCCCCAGCTTCAAGCCCGCGCACCGCGCCGGAGCCGCCGGCGACGGCCTGTTGCTGGCGTTCGTCGTCGACGATGTCGACACCGCATACCGGGCCCTGCACGCCGCCGGCGCCAAAGTGGTCACCGAACCCGAGACGGAACCGTGGGGGGAGCGTTTCTGTCAGTTCGAGGACCCCAACGGCGTCATCGTCCAACTCGTGCAGTGGGTGTGACGCACCGGTTTCGGCATCGTCAAAAAGGGGGTACCAGCCACCCATCGCCGACCAGGAGGACGTGATGGGCACCAAGAGCGCACCCCGATCAGCGCACGGCATCGCCGACCGTGCCACCGACAGCAGCGCCTTCGAGAACACCGCTCGGGTGGGGTTCGCCGCCAGCGGCGTGCTGCACCTGCTACTTGCCTACATCGTGTTGCGGATCGCGCTCGGCGGCGGCGGAAACGCCGACCAGTCCGGGGCTCTGGCGACGCTCGCGGGCCAGACCGGGGGCAAGATCATGCTCTGGGTCGTCGCGATCGGGTTGGCCGCGTTGGGACTGTGGCGTGTCGCCGAAGCGGTGATCGGATCACGGCCCGGCGAACAGGGCGGCAGCGGCGATGACAGCGGCTGGTGGAAGCGGGGCAAGGCCGCAGGCCTGGCCATCGTCAGCTTCGCTCTCGCCTTCTCGGCCGCGCGCTTCGCCATGGGCAGCGGGCAATCCGACAGCCGGCAGAACAGCGGGATGTCGGCGCAGCTGATGCAATCCGGTTGGGGCAAGGCGCTGCTCATCGCCGTAGGCATCGGCGTGTTGGCCATCGGCGGATACCACGTCTACAAGGGTGTCTCCCAGAAGTTCCTCGACGAGCTGCGGGTTTCCGGCGGATCGGCGATCGTGGCGACCGGCGTCGCCGGATACACGGCCAAAGGCGTGGTGCTGGGTGGCGCCGGCATCCTCGTCATCGTCGCCACACTGCAGGCCGACCCGTCGAAGGCCAGCGGGATCGATGCGGCCGTCAAGACGCTCGGCCAGGCTCCGTTCGGCAAGTTCCTGCTGATCCTGGCCGCACTCGGGCTGGCTGCCTACGGCGGATACAGCTTCGTGCGCAGCCGCTACAACCGCATGTGATCACCCGGCCGGTTCACGCTCGGCGATCAGGCCCTCCTGCACCAGGGTGGCCACCTGGTCGCCGTCCGCGCCGAGCAGATCCGCGGTGACCACCGCGCGGCCCCGTGCCCCCGCAGGCGAGCGGCATTCCAGCAGGTTCCACCGGTCTGCGCACACGGGGCGGTGGAACCAGATCGACGAATCGGTGGTACCGCTGCGGTGGCTGCGTGAGCGCATCGAGTGACCGTGTACCTGCAGAGCCGGGTCGATGAGGTAGATGTCGGTGACGTAGGCCGCCACCAGCAGATGCACGAGCGGATCGGCGGGCACCTCGACGGTGGCCCGCCACCACAGCCGCCTGACGAACCCGTCGTCATCGGCCACGTCGGCGAAGCGGATGTCGAGCTCGTCGAGCGGCAACGACGGGGCCGGTCCCGGCGGTCCGGTCGGCGCCAGCTCGGCCGGGTCACCGGGTAGTGCCCGGTGGCCGTGCTCCGGGCCTGGCAGCGCGGCGGCGAACGACACAGATGCCGTGGTGAGCAACCGATCCCCCTGGCGTCCTTCGACCCTGCGCGACGCCGCGGTACGCCCGTCGAACACGGCCTCGACGCGGTAGTCGACCGGCTCACCGGCATCACCGCCGCGCAGGAACTGCAGATGCACCGATGTCAATGCCTTGACCGGGTCCACCGTTCGACTGGCCGCGGCCAGGCTCTGGGCCATCAGCTGACCGCCGTAGGCGCGCTTGCCGGCCGGGCCGCTGGCCCGTCCCCGCCAGGTGTCGGACCCGGCGTCGGTCACCTCGATCAGGTCGAGCAGTGCACTCACGCCACCACCCCGGCAGCGAAGAGCGCGTCGATCTGACCGCCGTCGAGAGACAGCCACTCGCCCAGCACCCTCGCACTGTCCTCACCCAGCGCCGGAGCGGGCTCCGCGGCGGGATAGGTCCCGTCGATCGATACCGGCAGACCGGCGGCCAGGTACCGGCCCACGCGGGGCTGGTCCAGTTCGGTGAACATCGGGTTCGCGGTCACCTTGGCGTCGGCGGCGGTGTCCGCGAACGTCTGGTACCGCTCCCACAGCACCGAGGACGCCGACAGCGCCGCGCCGATCTCGGCTCCGGTGTGGGCGCCGAACCATTCGCCGAACAGTCCCGACAACGCCTCGCGGTGGCGGTACCTGTCCCCTTCGTCGGAGAAGTCAGCGCCGAGCGAATCTGCCAGTGCCGCAACAGATTCGGCGGTTCCCGTCAACGCTGTCAGGTCACGGAAGTGCCGGCTGGTCAGCGCGACGACCATGAACGCGACTCCGTCGCGACTGGTGAAGTTCTGGCCGTAGGTGCCGTAGACCGCGTTGCCGATGCGCTGCCGCGAGGTGCCGTTGACCATGGCCTCGGTGAGCAGGCTCAGATTGCCGGCGGTGGCCAGCGCGACGTTCTCCAGCGGGATGGTGATGTGCTGGCCGCGGCCGGTGGCATCACGGTGCCGCAGCGCCGTCACCACCGACAGCGCCGAGTAGACACCGCAGGTGACGTCCCATGCCGGCAGCACGTGGTTCACCGGGTCGGCAAGCTCGGCGGGCCCGGTGACCAGCGGGAAACCGATGGCGGCGTTGACGGTGTAGTCGACGGCCGTGCCGCCGTCGGCGCGGCCGGACACCTCGACCTGGATCAGATCCGGCCGCACAGCCCGTAGCGTCTCGTAGGAATGCCATTGCCGGCCAGCGACGTTGGTGATGAACACTCCGCAGTCACCGATCAGTTGCGCGACGAGTTGGCGCCCCTGTTCGGCGCGCATGTCCACCGCCAGCGACCGCTTGCCCTTGTTCAGCCCGGCCCAGTAGATGCTGTCGCCGGATTCGGTCAGCGGCCACCGGTGATAGTCGGCGGCGCCGCCGATCGGGTCGACCCGCAGCACGTCCGCCCCGAGCTGCGCCAATGTCATACCCGCCAGGGGGACGGCGACGAAGCTGGAGATCTCGACGACGCGCACCCCCGCCAGCGGGCGGGTGGGGTCAGCCTCAGCAGATACTGATTCGGTCACGGGGACCGAGTCTAGGGAGCGGCGCCGGCGTCCGACGGCAGTGGTTCAGGCTTCGGGAATCGACACCCCGAATTTCTCACGGGTGACGTCCTCGGGGTCGGGGCCGCCGCGGACCCCGGTGTCCAACCCGTCGATCGCGGTGAGCTGATCGGCGGTCAGCTCGAAATCGAAGACGTCGAAGTTCTCGGCGATGCGGGCCGGGGTGACTGACTTGGGGATGACCTGTCGACCCTGCTGCAGGTGCCAGCGCAGCATCACCTGCGCCGGAGTCTTGGTGTGCGCGGCGGCGATGTCGGCGATCACCGGATTGTCCAGCGTCGAGGTGTGCGCGCCGTCGCGATAGAACGTGATGCCGCCGATCGGCGACCAGGCCTGATTGAGGATGCCGTGCGAGTTGTCGAAGACCAGCAGCTCGGACTGGCGGAAGTACGGATGCACCTCGATCTGGTTGACCGCGGGAGGGGTGGCGGTTTCGGCCAGCAGCCGGCGCAGATGTGCCGGCATGAAGTTCGACACCCCGATGGCACGCACCTTGCCGTCGGCGTAGAGCTTTTCCAGGGCGTTGTAGGCCGCCACGGTGAGGTGGAACTCCCCCGGCAAGGCCTGGTGCAGGATGAGCAGGTCGATCTGATCGACACCGAGCTTGCCTGCGCTCTTGTCGAAGGCGTGCAGCGCGGCGTCGTAGCCGTAGTCGGTGATCCAGGTCTTCGTCTCGATGAAGACCTCGTCGCGGCTCACACCGGACCGTCGGATGGCCTCGCCGACCTCACGCTCGTTGCCGTAGACCGCGGCGGTGTCGATGTGGCGGTATCCGGTCTGCAGCGCGGTCACCACGGCATCGACCGTCTGCTCGGGCGGGGTCTGATAGACGCCGAACCCGATCGCGGGGATGTGCACGCCGTTGTTCAGGGCCAGGGTGGGGATTGTCGTACTGCTCATCGTCGGGGTGTACCCGCCCTGCTGCGGTGGATACCGGCACAGATCAGATGAGCTCGATCGCCTCGGCGATGGACGGCAGTACCCGGCTGGGCCGGAACGGATAGCGCTCGACGTCCTCAATCGTCGTCGACCCGGTCAGCACCAGGATCGTCTCCAGGCCGGCCTCGATGCCGGCGACCACGTCGGTGTCCATCCGGTCGCCGACCATGACCGTGCTCTCCGAATGCGCCTCGATCCGGTTGAGGGCGCTGCGGAACATCATCGGGTTCGGCTTGCCGACGAAGTACGGGTCGCGTCCGGTGGCCTTGGTGATCATCGCGGCCACCGACCCGGTGGCCGGCAGCGGTCCCTCGGCCGAAGGGCCGCTGACATCGGGGTTGGTGGCGATGAACCGCGCCCCGCCGAGGATGAGGCGCACGGCCTTGGTGATCGCCTCGAACGAGTAGGTACGGGTTTCGCCGAGCACGACGAAGTCGGGTGACGTGTCGGTGAGCGTGTAGCCGGCCTCGTGCAGCGCGGTGGTCAAGCCGGCCTCACCGATCACATACGCCGAACCGGCGGGCTGCTGGTCGGCGAGAAACGTCGCGGTCGCCAGCGCCGAGGTCCAGATCGCCTCCTCGGGCACCGCGAGCCCGGAGCGCAGCAGCCGGGCGGCCAGATCGCGCGGCGTGAAGATCGAGTTGTTGGTCAGGACGAGGAAGGGCCGCTCACGCTCGGTGAGCGTCTGCAGGAACTCCGCCGCTCCGGGCAGCGCGTGTTCCTCGCGGACGAGCACGCCGTCCATGTCGGTCAGCCAGCACTGGGGTGTGGTGCGCACCCGACCAGTGTGTCAGGCGGCTACTCCGGCAACCGCAACTCGGGCTTGTCCACCTCTTCGATGTTGACGTCCTTGAACGTGATCACCCGGACCTGCTTGACGAAACGGGCAGGTCGATACATGTCCCACACCCACGCGTCGCCGAGTCGCAGCTCGAAGTAGACCTCACCGTCGGAGTTGCGCGGCACCATCTCCACACTGTTGGCCAGGTAGAACCGCCGCTCCGTTTCGACGACATAGCTGAACTGCCCGACGATGTCCTTGTACTCGCGGTACAGCGAGAGCTCCATCTCGGTTTCGTACTTTTCGAGATCTTCGGCACTCATCGACTCAGCTGTCCTTCGTGTAGTTCGCCGTTGCGCGGCATGTCCTCAGGCATCCTCTCGCAGTCCAGTTCTGCATGCGCCCTGGGTTCCCCGTTTCCGACCAACCGCCGCACATTGATGAACGAATAGCGGTGCTGGCGCGACGGCCCCAGCCTGTTCAGCGCGGCGCTGTGCGCTCGCGTGCTGTATCCCTTGTGCTCGGCGAATCCGTAGCCGGGATGTTCGTCATCCATCGCGACCATCAACCGGTCCCGGCTGACCTTGGCCAGCACGCTGGCCGCGGCGATGCATGCCGCCGCGGCATCACCACTGATCACGGGGAGCGACGGCACCGGCAGACCCGGTACCCGAAACCCGTCGGACAGGACGTAGCCCGGCCGCACCGACAACCCCGCCACCGCCCGGCGCATTCCCTCGATGTTGGCCACGTGCACCCCGCGGCGATCCACTTCCGCCGAGGGGATGAACACCACGTGATACGCCAGCGCGTAGCGCCTGATCACGGGAAACAGCCGCTCCCGCTCGGCCTCGTTGAGCTTCTTGGAATCGTCGAGCGCGGCGAGGCTTTCGAGCCGGTTCGGACCGAGCACGCATGCCGCCACGACAAGCGGCCCCGCGCACGCCCCGCGGCCCACCTCGTCGACCCCGGCCACCGGGCCCAGGCCCGCTCGGTACAGGGCGGACTCCAGAGTGCGCAGGCCCGATGATCTGCGGATCACCATTCTCGGGGGCCACGCCGGCACGTGTCAGGGCCTCCTGTCAGGTCTGCGGGTTCACCGAGTTCACGCCACCCCAGCGACCGGGCGGCCACGCGATGAACTGTGCTTTTCCGATCACATTGTCCACCGGGATGGTCCCGGGCGTGGGGTCGCCGGTGCACATCAGACCGCGTTGGGCGTCGGCGGGCACGTTGGCACAGTGCGTGCGCGAATCCGCCGAGTGGGTGCGATTGTCGCCCATCACCCACAGTCGGTTCTCCGGCACCGTGACCGGTCCGAACTCCGGCCCCAGGCACGGGTACACCGCCGGGTCGGCCATCATCGTGGTCGGGTCCAGGTAGGGCTCGTCGAGTCGTTTACCATCGACGGTCAGCCCGGTGTCGGCGCGGCACTGCACGGTTTGCCCGCCGACCGCGATGACTCGCTTGACCAGGTCGTTTTCGTCCGGCGGCACGAACCCGACGAACGACAGCGCGTTCTGCAGATACCGGATCGCGGTGTTGTCCGACCGGATCGACTGATAGCCGATGCTCCAGTTCGGCGGGCCCTTGAAGACGACGACGTCGCCCGGTTGCGGGGAGCCGAACCGGTAGCTGAGCTTGTCGACCATGATGCGATCGCCGACGCAGCCGTTACAGCCGTGCAGCGTGGGCTCCATGGATTCCGACGGGATCAGGTAGGGCCGCGCGATGAACGTCAACATCACGTAGTACAGCACCAGCGCGATGCTGACCAGGATCGCGAACTCGCGCAGCGCGCCACGCTTCTTCTTGCCGGATTCCTGCTCGGCCTCAGCGTCCGGGTCCGCCGTATCGGCGGGGTGCTCGGAATCGGGGTTCTCGATCGTGCGCTCGGGCGAGTCGTCGGGTACGGAAGGTCCGGTCACGGAATCAGCGTAGCCAGGGTGCCGAGCATGTCGGCACGCCCGGTCAGAGTCAGCGCTTTTCCTTGATCTTGGCCTTCTTGCCGCGCAGCTCGCGCAGGTAGTAGAGCTTGGCACGCCGGACGTCACCGCGGGTGACGACGTCGATGTGGTCGATGTTGGGCGAGTGCACCGGGAACGTGCGCTCGACGCCGACGCCGTAGCTCTCCTTGCGGACCGTGAACGTCTCACGGATCCCGCCACCCTGGCGCCGGATCACGACACCTTTGAAGACCTGGATGCGCTCCTTGGAGCCCTCGATGACCTTCACGTGGACGTTGACGGTGTCGCCGGGGCCGAACTCCGGGACATCGTCACGCAACGACGTCTGGTCGACGAAATCCAGGGTGTTCATCGGTGGCACTTCCTCGTTGTTGGCGGCTCGTGGCAGACGCCTCGAGGGGCGCATGCCGAGCCGATGGTGTGTTCGGGCGTCTGGGGCGAGTCCTGCGGCGAAGCGACATCACCGCGTAGATCGCGCTGCGTCGTCTCCGGCCGTGCACAGACAACTGCCCAATTGTGCCAGACGCAGCCCCGATCCCCGAAATCCGGCGTCGCGGTGACCGGGCACCGGGCCATTGCGTGTCCATGACCACAGTCGTCGCCCCAGCGCAAAGTGGGTATCCGGGCGATACCCTGGTGCCCGGGCGCCAGAACGGCGGACGGCAGCGATGTTCTTACGAGCGATGGTACGGACGCCTTTGGAGGATCCAGTGATGCAACGGCCGTGGCGGCTGGCGCGGACGACCGCGGCCCTCGTGGGCGCCGTGATGGTCATGACCGCGTGCGAAGCCGCCGTGCACGGCAGTGCGCCGGCGCCGTCGGGACCACAGATGACGGTTGTGGCGCCGCTGGGCGGCATGGCCCCGCTGCCGGAGGCCCCACCCGACGCCCCGACCTCCGCGTTCACCGGCCTGGCCGAGCGCGAGGAACAGGCCACCGCCGAGGCCGCCGCCGCAGGTGCCGACATCACCGCGGCGGTGCTCGACCGCAACACCGGCCAACTGGTGACCAACGGCAACGGCAGGACCATCGCCGTCGCCTCGGTCGTCAAGTTGTTCATCGCCGACGATCTGCTGCTGCAGGTCGCGCAGGGTTCGACGACGCTGAGCCCCGAGGACTGGCAGTCCCTCGACGTGATGCTGCGGTCGTCCGACGACAGCGCCGCGGAGGTGTTCTGGAATCGCAGCGGCGGGACCGCGATCATCGACCGCGTGGTGTCCCGCTACGGCCTGGCACAGACCCGCGCGCCGAGCAACGGACGCTGGTACAACACCATCAGCACGGTCACCGACCTGGTGCGCTACTACGACATGCTGCTCGCCGGGACCGGCGGACTGCCCGCCGAGCAGGCCGACGTCATCCTGACCAATCTGGCCGCCTCGACGCCGACGGCACCCGACGGCATGGTTCCCGGCGGCGTGTATCCCCAGCGGTTCGGCATTCCCGAGGGTCTGCCCGGCGAGCCGGTCGCGGTCAAGCAGGGCTGGATGTGCTGCATCGGATCCGACTGGCTGCATCTGTCCACCGGGGTGATCGGCCGCGACCGCCGGTTCGTGATGGCGATCGGCTCGATGCAGGCCACCGATGCCGGCACTGCCCGTGAGACCATCACCCAAGCGGTGCGCACGATGTTCCCGCAGGGGCTGGCCTGATTCAGTCGAGCAGGTCCGGACGCCGCTCCCGGGTGCGTTGCAGTCGCTGTTCGCGTCGCCATTCGGCGACGCGGGCGTGGTCGCCGGAGAGCAGGACCGGCGGAACCTCCAGCCCGCGCCAGCTCGCCGGCCTGGTGTAACTGGGGCCCTCCAGCAGGCCGCCGACCAACGCGGAGTGCGAATCGTCCTGATGCGAAACCGGATTGCCGAGCACATCGGGAAGCAGGCGCACCACCGCCTCGATCATGACCAGTGCCGCCGACTCGCCGCCGGGCAGCACGTAGTCCCCCAGCGACACCTCGGCGACGCGTATCCGGCGCGCGGCGTCGTCCACGACCCGCTGGTCGATGCCCTCGTAGCGGCCGCAGGCGAACACCAGATGGGCTTCCCCGGCCCACTGGTGGGCCATGGACTGGGTGAACAGCCGGCCTGCGGGCGTGGGAACGACGAGAAGCGTTTCGGGTGAACAGACCTCGTCGAGCGCCTCACCCCACACCGGAGCCCGCATCACCATCCCGGGCCCGCCGCCGTACGGCGAGTCGTCCACCGAGCGGTGCACGTCATGGGTCCAGGTGCGCAGATCGTGCACGCCCAACTCGACGATGCCCGCCTCGATCGCCTTGCCCGGCAACGACTGCCGCAACGGCTCGAGGTACTCGGGAAAGATCGTCACCACGTCGATGCGCACCGCAGCGACTCCCTAGAGATCCAGCAGACCGTCGGGCGGGTCGATCTCGATCGCGTTGTCCGCCAGCGACACCGACACCACGATGGCCGAGACGAAGGGCACCAGCACCTCGGCTCCGTCACCCGCGCGAACGGCCAGCAACTCCCCCGCCCCGGTGTGCAGGACCTCGGTGACGGTTCCGACGACACGTCCCCCGGAGGTCGACACCGTCATGCCCTCGAGCTGGTGGTCGTAGAACTCGTCGGGTTCCTCGATGGGAGGCAGGTCCGCCGAATCGACCAGGAACACCGTGCCGCGCAACCGGTCAGCGCTGTCACGGTCGCCGACACCGTCCAGCCGCACCAGCAGGCGGCCGCCGTGCTCACGGACGGACGCGACCACGTACTCGGTCTCGGCTCCCCCGCGGGGGGTGCGGCCGCGCAGCGTGACCCCCGGGGCGAACCGGTCGTCCGGATCATCGGTGCGGATCTCGACAGCGAGTTCGCCGGTGACGCCATGCGCCTTGACGACCCGCCCGACCACGAGGTCCATGTGCGGCTACTGGTCGGTGTCCACCACGTCGACGCGGATACCGCGCCCGCCGATACCGGCGACCAGCGTGCGCAGTGCGGTCGCGGTGCGTCCACCGCGCCCGATGACCTTACCCAGGTCATCGGGGTGCACGTGGACCTCGACCGTGCGGCCGCGGCGGCTGGTCACCATGTCGACGCGGACATCGTCGGGATTGTCGACGATCCCGCGGACCAGGTGTTCGACAGCGTCGACGACAACAGAGCTCATCGGGGGCTCAGTTTTCGGCGGTGGCGGAGTCGGTCTGCTCGGTGGCCTCGGCCGGCTCAGCAGCGGCGGGCTCGGCGGCGGCGGGCTCGGCGGCTGCCTCGGCGCTCTTGGCCGGCGCCTTCTTCTTCTTCGGCGTCGTGGCCTCGGTCGTCGCACCACTCTCGGCCTCGGCCAGCGCAGCGTTGAACAGATCCAGCTTGCTGGTCTTGGGCTCCTTGACCTTCAGCGTGCCCTCGGCGCCGGGCAGGCCCTTGAACTTCTGCCAGTCACCGGTGATCTTGAGCAGCTGCAGAACCGGCTCGGTGGGCTGGGCACCGACGCCGAGCCAGTACTGGGCACGCTCGGAGTCGATCTCGATCAGGCTCGGATCTTCCTTGGGGTGGTAACGGCCGATGACCTCGATGGCGCGTCCCTCACGACGGGTGCGGGCGTCGGCGACGGCGATGCGGTACTGGGGGTTGCGGATCTTCCCGAGACGGGTGAGCTTGATCTTGACAGCCATGTCGAACTACTTCTCCTGTGGTTGCCACGCTGCAATTCAGCGATCGCCGGCGGGATGCCGGGACCCGGTTTTGCTTGACGTGTGTGACCAGAGCACGGCACGTCCACGAAGGACACCGCGCCCGGACAGCCGCCCATTGTGCCAGACCACGGCGCTCGGCAGAAAATCGCGACTCAGATCCCGAGAACCGCCTTGGCGATGAAGAAGTAGACCAGCAGACCGCTGGCATCGACGAATGTCGAGATGAACGGGTTGGCGAACACCGCCGGATCGGCGCGGATCGCCCGGGCGATCAACGGCATCACCCCGCCCACCGTGGCTGCCATCGTGCACAACGCCAGGAAGGTCAGCCCGATCACGGTCCCGATGTCGACGCCGTAGATCAGCGAGACGATCGTGAACGCCAGCCCCCCGAGCACCACACCCAGTGACAGGCCGACCCGGAACTCGCGGAACAGCACCTTGCCCAGGTCCTGCGGTCTGACGTCGCCGAGTGCCAGCGCCCTGGTCACGGTCGTGGCCGCCTGGTTTCCCGTGTTGCCACCGGTGCCGATCAGCAGCGGGATGAACAGCGCCAACGTCACGACCTCGGCGAGCGTCTCCTCGAACACCTCGAGGACCTGGACGGTCAGCGTCGCGCCGACCGCCAGCACCAACAGCCAGACCACCCGCGATCGCATCAGCCCCAGCACCGGGGCCGTCAGGTAAGGGCGGCGCAGCGGCTCGACGCCGCTGATGCGGGCCTGGTCCTCGGAGTCGGCGTCCTCCAGGATCGACAGGGCGTCGTCGACGGTCAGGATTCCGACGATCCGCGTCTCGTGGTCGACGATCGGCAGCGCCAGCATCTTCAGGTCGGCGCAGCGCCGGGCGGCGGTCTCGGCGTCGTCGGTCGCGTGAACCCACTGGGCGGGTTGCATCACCTGCCCCACCGTCGTCCCCGGAGCCGCTTTGAGCAGTTCGCGCAGGCTGACGACCCCGATCAGGGTGCGATCGTCGGCGGTCACCGGCAGCGTGTAGACCGTCTCGGCGTCGTCGAGGTGGTCGCTGAGCTTGGTCAACGCGGTGGCGGTGGTCCACTCGGGGCGCACCCGCACGAACTCCGGGCTCATCCGCCGCCCGATCGAACCCTGCGGGTAGCCGAGGATCTCGGCGGTCATGTCCCGCTCGTCGGCCGGCAGGCCCTGAAGCAGTCGGCGGGCCAGGTTCGCCGGCAGTTCGTCGAGCAGCTCGACCCGGTCGTCGGGATCCAGATCGGCGAACAGCTCGGCGGTCTGCTCGTCCTGCAGGGCGAGGACCAGGTCGCTTTGCAGGCTGGGGTCGAGAACCTCGAACACCTCCAGCGCGCGTCCCTTGGGCAGCATCCGGTAGGCGACCGCGCGCTCGTTGCTGTCGAGTCGCTCCAGGATGGCCACGATCTGGCTGGTGGGTAACGGGCTGATGAACGCGGTGAGTTCCGCGAAAGCGCTTCGCGCTATTGCCTGTTCGATGTTCCTGACGGTGGAGTCGGGGACGAGGTCATCGACGTCGGTCACATCAGGTCAGAGTAGTTTGTCGAAGCACTTCGTCTCGACCCGAGAGGTGATCCGCCAGCCCTGGGGGGTCCGGATGAACTCGTCGTCGTACCACAGCCCGCAGAACAGGATCTGCTTCGCCTCGGCGTCGATCACCATCGGGTTGAAGCAGATCACCCGGGAGCTCGCGGTGTCCCCGTCGAACACCACAGACAGGTTGCCCAGCATGTGCGAATACACCGGGAAGTTCGGCAACACCTCGGCCAGCCACGCCTTGACCTCGGGATAGCGGCCGTCGATGCCCCCCATCGCGCGGTAGTCGATGTACGCATCGGGGGTGAACACCGCGTCGAGGTCGTCGAACCGACGGCGGTCGATCGCGGTCGAATAGTCGACCAGCAGCTGCTGGATCTCCATCCGGTCGGAAATCTCCTCGAGGCTCAGCACGCATCGATTGAACACGATCCACGCCCGGGTTTAGGCTCACCGGACATGACAAGGCTTCTCGCGTGTCTGGGGACGACGCTGTGTCTGCTCGCCGGCGTGACCCTGGGCCCCACCGCACCGACGGCGACTGCCATACCCGCTGCCGGGGTCAGCCAGCCCGCCGGATCGGTGCCGGTCCCGGGTGGCCCCGCCGAGGCCTGGGTACTCGCCGACATGGACACCGGCGAGATCCTGGCCGGACGCAACGAACATGCGGCCTATGCCCCGGCCAGCACCATCAAGGTGCTCACCGCGCTGACGGTCCTCGACGAGCTGCCGCTCGACGCGACGGTCGTGGCCAACGAGGCCGACACCCGCGTGGAGTGCAATTGTGCCGGCGTCACCCCCGGCATGACGTACACCGCCCGGCAGCTGCTGGAAGCCATGTTGCTCGTCTCGGGCAACGATGCGGCCAACACGCTGGCCACGATGCTCGGCGGCCGGGAGGCGGCGCTGATGAAGATGAACGGCAAGGCCGCTCTGCTCGGCGCGTACGGCACCAACGCCGGTTCGCCGTCGGGCATCGACGGCCCCGGCATCGACATCTGGTCGACGCCGCGAGACCTGGCCGTCATCTTCCGCGCCGCCGTGGCCAACCCGGTGTTCGCGCAGATCACCGCCCAACCCAGCGCGGTCTTCCCGACCCGCGACGGCGACCGCGTGCTGGTCAACCAGGACGAACTGCTGGTCCGCTACCCGGGCACCTTCGGGGGCAAGACCGGCTATACCGACCTGGCCCGCAAGACGTTCGTCGGCGGCGCCCACCGGGGCGGCCGAAATCTGGTAGTGGCGATGATGCACGGACTCAACAAGGAGGGCGAGCCCACGTACTGGGACCAGGCGGCCGCCCTGTTCGACTGGGGCTTCGCCGTCCCGGCCGGTTCCGGCGTCGGCCGTCTGTGAGCTCAAACTCCCGATACCCGATGGTGACCGGATCGCGCGCTTAGCGAGTCCTGACGTCACTAGCGTCGCGACACGTGCGACGACGATTCGCGGGGCTGGCGCTCGCCCTCTGCGCGGTCCTGCCGGGCGCGCAGCTGTCGTCGGCACCCTGGGCCCACGCCCAGCCCGAACCCGCTGCCGCCCAGTCTGTCCCGGCCGGGGGCCCGGCCCAGGCCTGGTTGGTGGCCGACCTCGACACCGGACGGGTGCTGGCCAGCCGTGATCCCTACGGGCGCTACGCCCCGGCCAGCACCATCAAGGTGCTGCTGGCGATGACGGTGCTGGACCGGTTGAGTCCGGACAGCTTCGCCAGGGCCAACGCGTCACACACCACCGTCGAGTGCTCCTGCGTAGGCCTGGAACCGGGGCAGGCCTACACCACTCGCCAACTGCTCGAAGCCATCCTCATGGTGTCGGGCAACGACGCCGCCAACATGCTCGCCGACATGCTGGGGGGTCAGCAGGTCGCTGTGGCGGCGATGAACCGCAAGGCGGCTCTGGTCGGCGCGCGGGCCACGAAGGCCTCGTCACCGTCGGGCCTCGACGGTCCCGGGTGGGAGTCGGTGACCACACCGCACGACCTCGCGGTGATCATGCGCGCGGCGCTGCAGTATCCGTTGATCGCCCACATCATGCGCTCTCCGTCAGCGCAGTTCCCCGGCAAGACGATTCACAACCAGAACGAACTGCTGACCCGATACCCCGGTGATCTCGGCGGTAAGACGGGGTACACCAACTTGGCCCGCAAGACCTATGTCGGCGCCGCGCAGCGCGGCAACCGCCGTCTTGTCGTGGTGCAGATGTACGGCAGCGGGGACCTCTACGGTCAGGCCATCGAACTCCTCGATTGGGGCTTCAGCCACTGATCGGGTGCCGCGAACGTGCGTTACCGGTAGCCGGTGGACACGCGACGCTACGGTAGGTGCACGCTCGCGGCGTCAGAAAACCTTGCCGCGCAACATCACCAGCGCAGGATTGCCCAGCACCTCGGGCCCGCCGCGGGGATCGTCGTCGAAACACACCAGATCCGCTGATGCACCGTGTTCGAGAGTGGGACGGCCGAGCCACCGGCGGGCATCCCAGCAGGCCGCGCCGAGCGCGTCGGTCGGAGTCATGCCGATGCCTTTGAGCGCCTCGACCTCGTCGGCGATGCGGCCATGCGCGACGGCGCTGCCCGCATCGGAGCCGGCGTAGATGGGAACCCCGGCTTCCCGGGCGGCGCCGATGCGTTGGGCACACGATCGGTGCAGCGCCAGCATGTGCTGCTGGTACTTGGGGTATTTCCCCGCGCCGGCGGCGATGTCGGGGAAATTGTCGATGTTGATCAGCGTCGGCACCAGGGCCGTGCCGTGCTCCACCATCAGGTCGACGGTGTCCTCCGTCAGGCCGGTGCCGTGCTCGATGCAGTCGATGCCCGCCCGGATCAACCCCGGGAGCGCGTCTTCACTGAACACGTGCGCGGTGACCCGCGCGCCGTTGGCGTGCGCGGCATCGATCGCCGCTTTGAGCACCTCATCCGACCAGAGCGGAGCCAGCTCGCCGAGGTCGCGGTCGATCCAGTCACCGACCAGCTTCACCCAGCCGTCGCCCCACCGGGCCTGTTGGGCGACCGCATCAGGCAGTTGCCACTCGTCTTCGAGTTCAATCGCAAAGCCGCGTTGGTAACGCTTGGGCCGCGCCAGGTGGCGGCCGGCCCGAATGATCCGGGGCAGATCGGCACGGTCGTCGAAACTGCGTGTGTCGGTGGGTGAGCCGGCGTCGCGCAGCAGCAGCGCCCCGACCCCACGCTCGGTTTCGGCCTGTTCGACTGCCTCGTCCATCTCGATCGGACCGCCGGGACCGAGTCCGACGTGGCAGTGCGCGTCGACCAGACCCGGCAGGATCCAGCCACCGTCGAACACGGTTTCCGCGCCGGCGACCGGTTCGGCGCTCAATACGCCGTCGATTGTCCACCACTGCACCGGCTCACCGTCGGGCAGGCTTCTGCCGCGAACGTGCAGCCGCATCAATTCCCCTTCGGGAACTTCAACTTCGACAGATCGATGTCGGCGAGACCCGGAGGCAACTCGTCGAGACCCTTGGGCATGTTGGACAGATCGGGGAAACCGGCAGGCATACCGCCCATGCCGGCCCCGAGCGGATTGCGCGTCTTGGGCGGGGTGGGACCCTTGCCACCCTTCTTGCCCTTCTTGCCCTTACCCTTGGCCGCCTTGCGGGTGTTCTTGCGGCCGAACGGCATTCCCATCTGGCCCGCCATCGACGACATCATCTTGCGCGCTTCGAAGAAGCGGTCGACGAGCTGGTTGACCTCGGAGACCGACACCCCGGAGCCGTTGGCGATGCGCAGGCGACGCGACGCGTTGATGATCTTGGGGTCGGCGCGCTCCTGCGGCGTCATGCCCCGGATGATCGCCTGGACCCGGTCGAGTTGGCTGTCGTCGACGGCGGCCAGCGCGTCCTTCATCTGGCCTGCGCCGGGCAGCATGCCCAGCAGATTGCCGATCGGACCCATCTTGCGGATCGCCAGCATCTGCTCGAGGAAGTCCTCCAGCGTCAGCTCACCGCTGCCGATCTTGGCCGCGGTCGCCTCGGCCTGGGCCTGATCGAAGTGTTGCTCGGCCTGCTCGATCAGCGTCAGCACATCGCCCATGCCGAGAATTCGGCTGGCCATGCGGTCCGGGTGGAAGACGTCGAAGTCCTCGAGCTTCTCCCCCGCCGAGGCGAACAGGATGGGTGCGCCGGTCACCTCGCGGACCGACAGTGCGGCGCCGCCTCGCGCGTCACCGTCGAGCTTGGTGAGCACGACGCCGGTGAACCCGACGCCTTCCCGGAACGCGTCGGCCGTCGTCACCGCGTCCTGACCGATCATCGCGTCGAGGACGAACAGCACCTCGTCGGGATTGACCGCATCGCGGATGGCGGCGGCCTGACGCATCAGTTCCTCGTCGATGCCCAGTCGACCCGCGGTGTCGACGATCACCACGTCGTAGTGCTTGGACTTGGCCTCGTTCAGGCCCGCCGCCGCGACGGCCACCGGGTCGCCGGCGGTCATCTGTTCGAGTTCGGCACCGCCGGGCGCGACGCCGGGATGCGGGGCGAAGACGTGCACGCCCGCGCGCTCACCGGTGATCTGCAGCTGGTTGACCGCCCCGGGGCGCTGCAGGTCGCACGCCACCAGCAGCGGTGTGTGCCCCTGGCCCTTCAGCCAGCGGGCCAGCTTGCCCGCCAGCGTGGTCTTACCCGAGCCCTGCAGGCCGGCCAGCATGATCACGGTGGGTGGGTTGCGCGCGAACGCCAGTTGGCGGGTCTCTCCGCCGAGGATGCCGATGAGCTCCTCGTTGACGATCTTGACGACCTGCTGGGCCGGGTTGAGCGCCGCCGACACCTCCGCGCCCTTGGCCCGGTCCTTGATGCGCGTGACGAACTGCCGCACCACCGGCAGCGACACGTCGGCTTCCAGCAGGGCCAATCGGATCTCGCGGGCGGTGGCGTCGATGTCGGCGTCGGTGAGCCGGCCTTTGCCACGCAGTCCCGAGAGAGCTCCGGTCAACCGGTCGGACAGCGATTCAAACACGCACCCAAGACTACTTGTAGTGGGTCTGCCCGCTCGAACGCGGCGTCAGCTGGCCTGTTCGGCCGGCTTGGCGGGCGGCGGAGTCGGCAGCACCGCGAACAACTCGGCCTCCAGGTTCTGGCGCACTGCCGTCTCGTCGGCCCCGGCGGCCAGGACGATGCCGAAGGCGTCGACCACCGAGGATCCCAACGTGGTTACCTTCGCCCACGAGATGTCGACGTCGGCGCGCTCGAACACCGCGGTCAGCAGAGCCAGCAGACCGGCCCGGTCGGTGGCCCGGATCTCGGCGACCACCTGGTCGGTGCCGTCGCTGTGGTGCCAGAGCACACGCGGTGGCGCCGCCGGCGCGTTGATCGGTACCGCGGCACGCACTTCGCCCGCCCGGCCCGGTCCGGCGCTCTCGGCGTCCTTCTGCTCGAGCGCTCGGACCACGTCCAGGTCGCCGTCGAGGGCCAGGATCAGTTGTTGACGCAGCAGCTCCGCCGCCGGCGGGGCACCGAAGCGCGGTGAGACGACGAAGGTGTTGATCGCCGCGCCCTGGTGACCGTTGACCGACGCCGAGTGCACCCGCAACGAGTTCAACGCCAGCACCCCCGCCGCCTTCGACAGCAGTCCTCGACGATCAGGGGCAATCATCGTGACGTTGAAGATGTGTGCGGTGTCGGCCGGGGTGAGTTCGACATGGACTTTGTGCTGCGCGGCCAGCGACACGAACCGCGGGTCCACGGGATCGGGTTGCGGCAGCGGTTCACCGGCCATCGCCAGCCGACACCGACGCACCAGGTCGCCGATCAGTGAGGCCTTCCAGTCGCCCCACACCCCGGGGCCGGTGGCCAGTGAGTCGGCTTCGGCCAGAGCGTGGAGCAGCTCGAGCACCACCAGATCGCCGCCGAGGGCGTCCACCACGGTGGCGATCGTGTTGGGGTCCTGCAGGTCTCGACGGGTCGCGGTTTGGGCCAGGAGCAGGTGGTGGCGCACCACTTTGGCGAGGATGTCGATGTCCGAGGGCCACAACCCCAGCCGATTTCCGATCTGGGTGGCCAGCTCCGCGCCGATGACGCTGTGGTCGCCGCCACGACCCTTGCCGATGTCGTGCACCAACGCGCCCAGGACCAAGAGATCCGGGCGTGCCACCCGGGTAGTGAAAGCACTTGCCCGAGAGACGGTTTCGACGAGGTGACGGTCGACCGTCCAGATGTGCACCACGTCGCGGGGCGGCAGATCCCGCACCGCCCCCCACTCGGGGAACAATCTGCCCCACAGCCCGGTCCGGTCGAGCGCCTCGATGGTCGCCACCGCGGGCGGGCCGGCAGCAAGCATCACGAGTAAGTCCTTGAGCGCTTGTCGGGGCCATGGAGTGCGCAGCTCCGGCGCATTCTCGACAAGGCGACTCAGCGTGGAGGAAGCCATCGGCAGACCGGTCGTCGCCGACGCGGCGGCGACGCGCAGAATCAGTCCGGGATCACGCTCGGGACGCGCGTCACGGGCGAGGATCACCTCGCCGTTGAACTCGATCACCCCCTCGTCGAGCGGACGGCGCACCGGCCTACGCAGCGCGGCCAGCCCGCGGCGAGGCAAGGCGTTGGCGGCCGTCCGGATTCCGGCATCGACGTAGTAGCTGACGGTGCGTGCGGCGTCGGAGAGCATGCGCGCCAAGTCGAATCGATCGCCGATGCGCAGTGCGGCGCCGATCTCGTCGGCATACTGGGCCAGCAGCAGTTCGCGGCCTTTGCCCGCCACCCGATGCAGTTCGGTGCGCACGTTGAGGAGCGAGAGATGCGCGTCACCAAGGGTTTCGGTCGGTGAGACCAGTGAGCGGGACGGATAGACGTCGGCGAGCTGGGCGATGGCCAGCGCGTTGAGCAGCTGAACGTCGCGCAGTCCTCCCCTGCCGCACTTGAGGTCGGGTTCCGCCCGGTGGGCGATCTGACCGCTGCGTTCCCAACGCGCTTTGGTGTGCTCGACCAGTTCGTCGAACCGCGAAGCGATCCCGGTGCGCCACTGCCTGCGCGCACCCCCGATCAACATCGCCGACAAGTCGGGGTCACCGGCGATGTGGCGCGCCTCGAGCATCGCCAACCCGGCCGACATGTCCTCCCCGGCCACAGTCAGCGCCTGCTCGACCGTCCGCACGCTGTGGTCGATGCGGATGTTGGCGTCCCACAGCGGATACCACAACAACTCGGCGACCTCGGCGACGACGTCGGTCGGCATGTCGTCGTGCACCAGCATCAGGTCGAGATCCGAATACGGCAACAACTCGCCCCGGCCGAGCCCACCGGTGGCGACGATCGCGAACCCGCTGCTCGCGGTGATGCCGATCTCGGTGGCCTTTGTGGTCAACCAGAAGTCGTACAGATCGAGCAGGGCATCGCGAAGGGCGGCCGACTCGAGTTGGCGAGAGCCTCCGACCAGCAGCTGCTCGGCGGCCGCTGCCAGATCGGTCGCCGGCCGAGACGAACCCGCCGCCGGGCGCACCCATCGGGGCGCTCCGGCGGCGGGGTCTGCTTTCCGCTCTGTCATGACTGTTGTCCTCCCGGCACTTAACGATCCAGCGCTCACACGGCGCAGAGCCGGGAGACGACGTCCTCAGATGGATGGGCGATTACAGGGCGTCGGCCCCCCGCTCACCGGTGCGGACTCGGACCACGGTCTCGACCGGGCTTACCCACACCTTGCCATCGCCGATCTTCCCGGTACGGGCGGCCTGGACGATGACGTCCACGACCTTGTCGACGGCGGCATCGTCCACGACGACCTCGACCCGCACCTTCGGTACGAAATCGACGGAGTACTCGGCACCGCGGTACACCTCGGTGTGGCCCTTCTGGCGACCGTAACCCTGAACCTCGCTCACGGTCATTCCGAGGATACCCGTCTGCTCGAGACCAGTCTTGACGTCCTCGAGAGTGAACGGCTTGACGATCGCAGTAATCAGCTTCATGTAGTTGATCCCTTCCGATGAAATTGTCGCCGATCAGGCGAGCTCGTAAGCCGTTTCGGCATGTTCGGTTTCATCGATACCAGTGTCCTCGTCTTCCTTGGACACCCGCCAGCCCAGTGGCTTGACGATGAAGGCGATGATGAGGGTCATGACCGCGGTGAAGATCACGGCCACCAGCGCGATGACGAACTGCACGACGAGCTGCTCGAAGCCGCCGCCGACGAACAGGCCGGCGTCGGTCGCGAAGAAGCCGAGCGAGATGGTTCCCCACAGACCCGCGACCAGGTGCACACCGACCACGTCGAGGGAGTCGTCATAACCGAACTTGTACTTCAGACCGATCGCCAGCGCCGAGAGCACACCCGCGATCGCGCCGACCACGATCGACCAGATCGGGGTCAAGTTACCGCACGCCGGGGTGATCGCGACCAGACCGGCGACGATACCCGACGCGGCGCCGACGCTGGTGGCGTGGCCGTCCCGGATCTTCTCCACCAGCAACCAGGCCAGCATGGCCGCCGCGGTCGCCGCGGTGGTGTTGACCCACACCAGACCGGCGAGCACGTCCGCGGCGCCTTCGGAGCCGACGTTGAAGCCGAACCAGCCGAACCACAGGATGGCCGCGCCCAACAGCACGAACGGGACGTTGTGCGGACGGAAGGCGGACTTGCCGAAGCCACTGCGCTTTCCGAGAAGCAGCGCCAGTACCAGTGCGGCCATACCGGCGTTGATGTGGACCACGGTGCCACCGGCGAAGTCGATGGGCGCCACGTTGGCGCCACCTTCCTCATCGGTGCCGAACATCATCGCCGCGATGCCACCCTCGGCACCCGAGAGCAGGCCGCCGCCCCAAACCATGTGCGACAGTGGGAAGTAGACGAGGGTGACCCAGATGCCGCCGAACAGCAGCCAGGTGCCGAACTTCATCCGCTCAGCCACCGCGCCGCTGATCAGGGCGACGGTGATGACGGCGAAGGTCAGCTGGAAGGCCACCCACACGATGGCGGGCACGGTGCCGAATCCACCGAGCACGAAGGTGTCGACCCCGTCGATCTCGCGGGTTTCGGTGAGCTGGTTCACCCCGAACAACGCAAAGGGGTTGTCGAACAGGCCCAAATAGTTTCCACCGCCGACGTGCGCGGAGGAGAAGGACATCGAATAGCCCCACAACACGTAGATGACGCTGACGACACCCAGGGAGCCGAACGACATCATCATCATGTTCAGGACGGACTTCTGCCGCGACAGCCCGCCGTAGAAGAAGGCGAGGCCGGGGGTCATGAACAACACCAGCGCAGCGGCGGTGATGATCCACGCCGTATCGCCCGCGCTCAGGCCGCCTTCACCGAACGGCAGGAACTGATCATCTGGTATGGCTAGGGCCACGTCATGCAAGCCAAAAACCACTTTGTTTGAACCTCCTTGGGACGTGAGCCGACATGATCGGCCTCCCGAAGAGACTCTTGTGCGCGCGTTTCACCTGTGATTCGTTCGTGTTTCAGCTACGTGAACGGGTTCACACATCCGGTTACGCTCAGGTTTCACCAGGCACGTTCAGCAAAAACGGTCGCGCCGTGGAACAATTTTCGTCCCCGGTGTTGCGGCGTAGCGCCACGAACCGGTGTTGCGGCGTAGCGCCACGAAGGACAGTCAGCCGAGCAGCGCGTCGACGAAGGCCGAGGGTTCGAACGGCGCGAGGTCGTCGGGCCCTTCTCCGAGTCCGACGAGCTTGACCGGCACACCCAACTCCTGCTGGACGCGGAAAACGATGCCGCCTTTGGCCGTACCGTCCAGCTTGGTCAGCACGACACCGGTGATGTCGACGACTTCAGCGAACACCCGGGCCTGCGGCAGACTGTTCTGGCCGATCGTGGCGTCGAGCACCAGCAGCACTTCGTCGACCGCCGCCCGGCGGCCCACCACCCTCTTCACCTTGCCGAGCTCGTCCATCAACCCGCTCTTGGTGTGCAGCCGCCCGGCGGTGTCGACCACGACGACGTCGGCACCGGAGTTGATGCCGGTGTCGACGGCGTCGAACGCCACCGAGGCCGGGTCGGCCCCCTCGGCGCCGCGGACCACCTGCGCGCCGACCCGCGACGCCCAGGCCTGCAGCTGGTCGGCGGCGGCGGCGCGGAACGTGTCAGCGGCTCCGAGGACAACCCGCCTGCCGTCGGCGACCAGCACGCGGGCCAGCTTGCCGACGGTGGTGGTCTTGCCGGTCCCGTTGACGCCGACGACCAGCAGAACCGAGGGCTTGTCGTCATGCGGCAGCGCTCGGATGGAGCGATCGAGGTCGGGTTGCAGTTCGGTGATCAGCACGTCGCGCAGCACGGCGCGGGCGTCGGCCTCGGTGCGCACCTGGCTGCTGGCCATCTTGGCGCGCAACGCCGCCACCACCGATTCGGTCACGACCGGGCCCAGGTCGGCGATCAGCAGAGTGTCCTCGATCTCCTCCCAGGAGTCCTCGTCGAGATCGCCGCCACCGAGCAGGCCGAGCATGCTGCGACCGAGGGTGTTCTGAGATTTGGCCAGCCGCCCACGCAGTCGATCCAGCCGGCCCTCCGGCGGCGCGATGGCCTCGATGTCCGGCGCCTCGGCGCCGGTCGGGATCTCCGCAGGGGCGGGGGCCTCCGGCACAGGCGGTCCAGCCGGTGCGACCGGCGCGGGTGTCTCGGCCGGCGGCGCGGGCCTCTCGACCGGCGGCGCGGTCGGTGGCTCAGGAAGGGTGACATCGGCGATCGGACGCTTCGGCGCGTCCCTCGGGATGGTGGCATCATCGCCGACGGCGGGTAGCCCGGTGGTGTCGATGCGCTCGGGCTGCGGCGGGGCGGTTGGTTCTGGCCGGCTCGCCGGCGTTGGTTCTGGCCGGCTCGCCGGCGTTGGTTCTGGCCGGCTCGCCGGCGGTGGCTCCGGCCGGCTGGGCGGCTTCACCTCCGGCGGGGTCACGGTCGGGGTGGACTGACTGAACGTGATGCCCGACGAGGCGGTGTAGCCGCCCGAGCGATCTACAGGAGTAGCAGTGTCTGGACGGGAGAGGCTGATCCGCCGCTTGCGGTACCGCAGCAATCCGACCACGAGTGCAGCAACAAGCAGAACGGCGATGACCGCTATCGCGATCCAGAGACCCTCAGACACCACGCCATTGTCGCAGGGGGCCTGAACGATGACGCCCGACCCCACGTTCACCGCGGCACACCGCAAGCGCAGACACATCGACGTCTGCCTGACCGAAGAGGTCGATTACCAGTCCGTTCGCACCGGCCTGGAGCGCTACCGGCTGCCCTACAACGCGCTGACCCAGACCGACCTGCACAGTGTGGATCTGAGCACGGAGTTCCTCGGCGCCCGGCTGCGCGCTCCGGTCCTGATCGGCGCGATGACGGGCGGGGCAGAGCTGTCCGGCATCATCAACCGCAACCTGGCCGCCGCAGCTCAGCAGCTGGGTATCGGGATGATGCTGGGATCCCAGCGCGTGATGATCGACGACCCGGCCACCGCGGTGAGCTTCGACGTGCGGGGCGTGGCGCCCGACATCCCCGTCATCGGCAACATCGGGCTGGCCCAGCTCGGCCCGGACCTGGTGCCCGGCCTCCGAGACGCGCTGGCCGAGGTCGGCGCCGACGCGGTGGCGGTGCACACCAATCCGCTGCAGGAAGCCATGCAGCACGAGGGCGACACCGACTTCTCCGGCTCGATCGGGCGGTTGCGCGAGGTGGTCGAGGCAATCGGCTATCCCGTCGTGCTCAAGGAGGTCGGCCACGGGATCGGCGCAGCAGCGGCGGCCGAACTCGTCGACTGCCCGCTCGCCGCGGTCGACGTCGCCGGCGCCGGGGGCACGTCATGGGCCCGCATCGAACAGTTCGTCCGCTACGGCGAGGTGCGCTATCCGGCGCTGGCCGAGTGGGGCATCCCCACCGCGCAGGCGCTGGCCGAGGTGCACCAGCTGCTCCCTGACATGCCGCTGATCGCCTCGGGCGGTATCCGGACGGGGATGGATGCGGCCAAGGCGCTGGCGATGGGCGCCCAGATGGTCGCCGTGGCGCGACCGCTGCTGGCGCCGGCCATCGAGTCCGTCGAGGCGGTCGTCGACTGGTTGCAGTGCTTCCTTCACGAGTTGCTGATCTGCCTGCACGGATGCGGCGCGGCCGACCTGACCGCACTGCGGCGCAGGGGCGTCTGCGCTGCGGGCTGAACTCAGGTCCGGCTGCTGACCAGTTCCTGGCCGCGCATGCGCTGCGAGATCACCGTCGTGATGCCGTCACCGCGCATCGACACGCCGTACAGCGCGTCGGCCACCTCCATCGTGGGCTTCTGATGGGTGATCACGATCAGCTGCGAGCGCTCCCGGAGCTGCTCGAACAGGCTGATCAGCCGGCGCAGGTTGACGTCGTCGAGCGCCGCCTCGACCTCGTCCATGACGTAGAACGGGGAAGGGCGGGCCCGGAAGATCGCGACCAGCATCGCGACGGCGGTCAGGGACTTCTCACCGCCCGACAGCAGCGACAGCCGCTTGATCTTCTTGCCCGGTGGCCGCGCTTCGACCTCGATCCCGGTGGTGAGCATGTCGCTCGGGTCGGTGAGCAGCAGCCGGCCCTCCCCACCGGGGAACAGCGTCGAGAAGACCTGGGCGAACTCGCGCTCGACATCGGCGTAGGCCTCGGTGAACACCTGCAGGATCCGGCCGTCGACATCGGAGATCACGTCGAGCAGGTCTTTGCGGGCGGCCTTGACGTCCTCGAGCTGGGTGGACAGGAAGTTGTAGCGCTCCTCCAGCGCGGCGAACTCCTCCAACGCCAGCGGGTTGACCCGGCCCAGCTGGTTCAACTCACGCTCGGCGCGCTTGGCGCGCCGCTCCTGGGTAGGCCGGTCATAAGGCATCGGGGCCGGCGCGGTGACAGGCTCGCCGCGCTCTTTGGCCTGCTCGTACTCGGCCATCTCCAAGTCCGACGGCGGCAACGGCACCGTCGGCCCGTACTCGGCCACAAGATCGGCGGCGGCCATGCCGAACTGTTCGAGCACCTGCTCCTCGAGCTGCTCGATGCGCAGCGCCGCTTGAGCTTTGGCCACCTCGTCACGGTGCAGCGAATCGGTCAGCGCGGCGATCCGGGTGGACAGCTCACCGACTTCGTCGCGCGCCCGGCCCAGTGCCGCCGCCCGGGTCTGCCGCTCGGCGGCGACCTCGTCGCGAATCCGTGACGCCACCGCCACCGCTTGGCTCAACCGCTCGGCAACCGCTCGACCGGATTCGGCGACGGCGGCCGCCATCGCCGCGGCATGCACCCGCGCTTCCCGCGCCCGCGCGGCCCGTACCCGGGCCTCTCGCTCGGCGGCCGCAGCGCGACGCAGTGAATCCGCCCTTCCGCGAACAGCGTTGGCGCGCTCCTCAGCGGTGCGCACCGTCAGCCGGGCCTCCACTTCGGCCGAGCGCGCAGCGTCGGCGGCCGCGGTGGACTCCTCGCGGTCGACGGGAGCGACCTCGAACATCGGCTCCTGCTGCGCATTGTGCAGACGCGCCTCGAGCGCAGTGAGTTCGTCGACGGTCTGGGTGCGTCCGGCCTCGAGTTCGTCGCGCTGCTTGATCAGCCGCTGCCACTCGTCGTCGGCGGCTCGGGCGTCCTGGCCCAGTCGACCCAATTGTTCGTAGATTGCGGAGATCGCCGCGTCCGATTCGTTGAGGGCGGCCAGCGCCTGTTCCGCGGCGTCCTGGCGCGCGGTCTGTTCGGCCAGCGCCCCGGCCAGAGCGGCCGACAACTCATCGGTCTGGCGTTCGGCGTCGGCCAACTCCGCGCGCGCCTTGTCGACCTCGGAGGCGATCTCCAGCGTGCTGGGCCGCCGGTCGGAGCCGCCGTTGACCCAACCTCCGCCGACCAGATCACCATCGGCGGTCACCGCGCGCAATTCAGGTTGGGCGGCAACGAGATCGAGGGCGGCCGAGAGATCAGCGACGACCGCCACCCCGGAGATCATCGACGTCACCGCACTGCGCACGCTGGGATCGACGTCGACCACATCGGCGGCCCAGACCGCACCGCCGGGCAGCGAGCCGGGCGTGGGGGCGGCCGGAACGGGCCAGTCGCCCAGCACGATGGCCGCCCGTCCGCCGTCGGCTTCCTTGAGGGCGGCCAGCGCGTCGCCGGCCGCCCGCGAGTCCTGCGCGGCCAGCGCGTCCGCGGCGGCGCCCAACACAGCGGCCACGGCGGCTTCATGTCCGGCCCGCACCTTGACCAGACCTGCGATCGAACCGAGAAGTCCTGCACCCCTGTGGTTTTCCTGTAGCCAGGCGGCGCCGTCCTTGCGTTCGAGGCCCACGGACAACGCATCGATGCGGGCCTGCAACGAGGCGACCTGACGCTCCGCGGCGCGTTCGGCGGCCTGTAGTTCGGCCACCCGTTCGTCGGCCAACCGCAATGCCGTCACCGTGCGGTCGTGGTGTTCGTCGAGGCCGACCTCCCCGGCGTCGAGTTCGCCGACACGGCTCTGCACGGTCTCGAACTCGGCCTGGGTCTGCTGGGCGCGCGCGGCGGCATCGTCGATCCCGGTGCTCAGCCGGGCGACCGTCTCGTCGATGGACTCGACGCGGGTGCGCATCGTGTCGACCTGCCCCGACAGTCGGGCCAGACCCTCGCGACGGTCGGCTTCGGCGCGGGCCGCGGCCAGGTGCGCCCGTTCCGCTTCAGCCGCGACCTGCTCGCGTTCGGCGAGCTCGGAACGGGCCGCGTCGAGACGTTCGCGGGATTCGGCCAGTTCCTCGAGTAGCCGGCGTTCGCGTTCGGCGACTTCGTCGGCCTGGGCCTCCAACTCGTCGGGGTCAGGACCGCCGGAGGTCTCGGGTTCGGCATCCAGGTGCTGGGCGCGTTCACTGGCGATCCGGACGGTCGCGCCGACCCGCTCGGCCAGCGCCGAGAGCCGAAACCAGCGCTGCTGGGCGGCGTCGGCGCGCTCGCTGAGGTCGCCGACGGCGCTCTCGTGCGCATCCAGCTCGGCGGTGGCGGTCTCCAGCCGTGTGCTCAGCTCGTCATGCTCGCGGCGCAGCGTCGTCTCGGTCTGATTGGTGTTGTCGAACTCCGCCCTGCGGGTGACCAGGTCGTCGGCGGCCAACCGCAGCCTGGCGTCGCGCAGGTCGGCCTGGATGGTCTGGGCGCGCCGCGCCATCTCGGCCTGCCGACCCAGCGGTTTGAGCTGGCGTCGCAGCTCGGTGGTCAGATCGGTGAGGCGGGCCAGGTTGGCCTGCATCGAGTCGAGCTTGCGCACCGCTTTTTCCTTGCGTTTGCGGTGTTTGAGCACTCCGGCGGCCTCCTCGATGAAGGCGCGCCGGTCCTCGGGACGCGACTCGAGAATCTCCGAGAGCTTGCCCTGACCGACGATGACGTGCATCTCGCGCCCGATCCCCGAGTCGGACAGCAACTCCTGCACATCCATCAAACGGCAACTGCTGCCGTTGATCTCGTATTCACCGGCACCGTCACGGAACATCCGGCGGGTGATCGAGACCTCGGAGTAGTCGATCGGCAGCGCGTTGTCGGAGTTGTCGATCGTCAGCGTGACCTCGGCCCGCCCGAGCGGGGCTCGCGAAGACGTCCCGGCGAAGATGACGTCCTCCATCTTGCCGCCGCGCAAGGTCTTGGCGCCCTGTTCACCCATCACCCAGGTCAGCGCGTCCACGACATTGGACTTGCCCGACCCGTTCGGACCGACGACGCAGGTGATGCCGGGTTCGAAGCGCAGAGTCGTCGGCGAGGCGAAGGACTTGAAGCCCTTCAGCGTCAGACTCTTCAGATGCATGACGTGCCACCCTACCGTCGCGGAGCTCAGCGCTCGGTGAAGCCGGTGAACGCGTCGGCCGGTTCCGACCAGTTGGCGATCACCTTGTCCACCTTTCCCGGCGTGTCTCCACCCTGCAGCGCGCCGAGCAGCTGCTCACAGGCTTTTTGGGAGCCCTGCGCAACCACCTGGACGCGACCGTCGGGTTTGTTCGCCGCGAACCCCGTCAGGCCCAGCTCCAGGGCTTTGGAGCGCGTCCACCAGCGGAAACCCACGCCCTGCACGTATCCGTGCACCCAGGCGGTGAGCCGGACGTCACTTTCCCCCAACATCTTTCACCTCAAAGTTCACTTTGGTACCAGTCTTTAACGTGCGCCCCACCGTGCACACCTGGTCGACGGCTCGTTCGACGACAGTCAGCAGCCGGGTCAGGTCGTCGGCCGAGAGCCCCGACAAGTCGAGCTCCAACGACTCCTCGAGCAGCGGGTAGCGCTCCTGCTCGCGGTCCGCCTGGCCGGATACCCGGATGGTGGCCGGGTAGTCGTCCCCGAGTCGGCGGCGCAGAGGTTGGTCGCTGGACAGCCCGCTGCATCCGGCGAGCGCGATCTTGAGCAACTCGCCCGGGGTGAAGACACCCTCGACATCCTCGGACCCGATGAACACCTCCGCGCCCCTGGAGCTGCGGCCCGTGTAACGCCGCACCCCGGTGCGCTCAACCCATAGTTCGGTCATGCTCTCTTTCTACAACGTTCTCCGAACGGAGATTCCCGGTCGCGCTTCGGGCGCAGACGACGACCCGACAGCGGTCCGGCGGGCGGTGGGCCAGACTCAACGGACTCGGGGACGGGGCTGACACCGAGGGCAGTAGCACGACGAGCGGTTCATGAACTTCTCCCGGCGCATCACCGCGCCGCATCGCCGGCACGGCTGCCCGTCACGCCCGTACGCGTCCAGCGACCGGTCGAAATAGCCCGACTCACCGTTGACGTTCACATAGAGCGAGTCGAACGACGTCCCGCCCTGGCCCAGCGCATCGGACATCACCGCGGCCGCGGCGTCGAGCAACTCGGCCAGCTTCCGTCGCGACAGACCCGACGCCAGCCTGGTCGGGTTGACCTTGGAACGCCACAAGGCCTCATCGGCGTAGATGTTGCCGATGCCGGAGACGACAGTCTGGTCCAGCAGCTGACGCTTGATCTCGGAGTTCTTGTGCCGCAACACATCCACCACGGCGTCGCGGTCGAACCCAGGGTCCAGAGGATCCCGGGCGATGTGGGCGACCGGCTCGGGCACCGGCGCGCCGTCGACATCGACCAGCTCGGTGACCATCCATCCGCCGAAAGTCCGTTGATCGACGAAACTCACTGTCGTCCCGTCGTCGAGCAGGGCCGCGATGCGCAGGTGGTTCTCGTTGGGCTGACGCTGTGGGCCACCCGCTCCGGGCGTCGATCCCAGCAGCATCTGCCCGCTCATACCCAGGTGCACCACCAATGCGGAATCAGATGCTCTTCGCGCAAGCGGCTCATCGGAAGCAGATGCTCTTCGCGCAAGCGGCTCATCGGAAGCAGATGCTCTTCGCGCAAGCGGCTCATCGGAATCAGATTCTCTTCGCGCAAGCGGCTCATCGGGCCCCTCGTCGAGGGTCAGCCACAGATACTTGCCCCGCCGGCCCGTGCCGCTGATCCGGCTACCGAGCAACCGGGCTGTCAGGTCGGCCGGCCCCGCCTCGTGACGGCGCACCGCCCGAGGGTGATGCACCCGCACCGCGGTGATGGTCTTGCCGGTGACATGCGCCGCGAGCCCGCGCCGGACGACCTCGACCTCGGGGAGCTCAGGCA
Source organism: Mycobacterium sp. G7A2 (assembly GCF_041902445.1). Classification (NCBI taxonomy): domain Bacteria; kingdom Bacillati; phylum Actinomycetota; class Actinomycetes; order Mycobacteriales; family Mycobacteriaceae; genus Mycobacterium; species Mycobacterium sp. G7A2. Next base: position 3,943,698 of record NZ_CP169251.1, read on the forward strand.
TCCGGGTTCAGCGCGTTCCACGCCGCGGCGGCAGCGCGCAGCTCGGCCTCCTTCTTGGTCCGTCCCACACCCCTGCCGTACTCCACCCCGGCGATGACCACCACAGCGGTGAACTCCTTGTCGTGGTCCGGTCCGGTGGAGCTCACCAGGTAGGTCGGCGCGCCCAGCCCTCGCGACGCGGTCAGCTCCTGCAGGCTGCTCTTCCAGTCCAGACCGGCGCCCAGCGTCGGCGCGGTGTCCAGCAGGTCTCCGAACAACTTCAGGATGACCTTGCGCGCGATGCTCGCGCCGTGCTCCAGATACACCGCACCCAACAGGGATTCGACGCCGTCGGCCAGGATGCTGGACTTGTCCGCACCGCCGGAGTTCTCCTCGCCCTTGCCCAGTAGCAGGTACGAGCCGAGCCCCTCGGGCGGCAGCGCGCGGCCGACATCCGCGAGTGCGTGGGTGTTGACGATGCTGGCTCGCAGCTTGGCGAGATCGCCCTCGGAGCGGTCCGGGTGACGGTGGTAGAGCTCCTCGGTGATCGTCAGGCCGAGCACCGAGTCGCCGAGGAACTCGAGGCGTTCGTTGGTGGGCAGGCCACCGTTCTCATAGGAATAGCTGCGATGCGTCAGCGCGATCGTCAGCAACTCTTCGGGCAGGTCGACGCCGAGCGCCGCCAGCAGAGGCGCACGGTCCGCCGTCACTGCTCGTCTCCGCTGGGCTCCCGCGATCCACCTGCCGTCTGGTCGCGGAGCTCCGCCAGTTTGGCCCAGCGCGGATCGATCTTCTCGTGCTGGTGGCCAGGTTCGGCGTCGGCCAGCGGCACACCGCAGTCGGGACACAACCCGGCGCAGTCGTCGCCGCACACCGGGGAGAACGGCAATACCAGTCCGATCGCGTCGATGATCGGCTGCTCCAGGTCCACCGACTCGGCGCCGCGGACGCTGCTGACACGGGAGACCTCGTCGTCGTCGGTGGTCTCGTCGGTCGTGCTGTCGGGGTAGGCGAACAGTTCGGTGAGGTCGATCTCCACGTCACCGCTGAGCGGGTTCAGGCATCGCGCGCACTCCCCCGACGTCGGCGCGGACACCGTGCCGGTGACCAGAACCCCCTCCGACACCGACTCCAGCCGCAGGTTCAGATCCAGGGGTGCGCCCTCGTCGACGGCGATCAACTCCACGCCGATCCGCAACGGACTGGGCACCGTGGTCTCGACGGTCATCATCGAACCGGGGCGCCTACCGAGCCGGGAAATGTCGATCACGAGGGGCGACCGTGACCCGCGGTGCGCCGCTGCCTTTGCATGCGTCGCCATGCACGTATCGTACGGGCCGGAATCCGGCTAACGATCGCGTGCTCGCGGTCGTGGCTGCGAACCGGTCAGCGGGCCGCGTAATCGTGGGTGCCCGCAGCGGTGCGCAGCTGGTGCCGGCCCCGGCCCACCGACCGCAGGGTGCCGTTGAGGAAGTCCTCGAACTCGGCGAGCTTGCTGTCGACGTAGATGTCGCATTCGCCGCGCAGCCGGTCGGCCTCGGCGTGCGCCGAGTCGATCATCCGGGTGGCCTCGGCGTTGGCGGTGGCGACGATCTCGGTCTGCGCCACGAGCCGCTGCTGTTCCTTGATGCCTTCCTGAACAGCCTTCTCGTAGGCGAGATTGCCGCTTTCGATCAGCCGGTCGGCCTCGGACTTGGCCCGCCCGACGCTGGCCTCGTACTCCCGCTTGGCGGTGGCCGCGATGCGCGCCGCCTCCTCGCGGGCCTCCCCGACCATGCGTTCGCTGTGCTGGCGCGCCTCGGCGACCATCCGGTCCGCCTGCGCTTTGGCGTCGGAGAGCAACCGGTCGGCTTCCGCGCGGGCGTGGTTGACCATCGAGTCGGCTTCGGCGTTGGCCGTCGACACGGTCGACTCGGCGTGATCCTTGGCCTCGCGCAGCAACCCGTCGCGCGCGTCGAGCACGTCCTGGGCGTCGTCGAGCTCACCCGGGATGGCGTCCTTGATGTCGTCGATCAGCTCGAGGACGTCACCGCGGGGCACCACGCAACCGGCCGTCATCGGCACGCCGCGCGCTTCTTCGACGATTGCGCCCAATTCATCGAGCGCTTCAAAAACTCGGTACACGGCGACACCCTCCAGGCGTAGTTTGACAGTGACCAGTGTGCCTGGTGTTACGCCTGTGACTCAGCTACCGGCACCGGTGTGTCGTGGTGAATTGCTGGTGACGCCCATTATGTCAACTCATGGACGGACAACGCGACCAGCGGATGCACTGGCTCAGGAGCGTTCGGCCAACTTGTCGCGCAGGCGGGCGTTGACCGCGGCCGGCAGCAACTCGGTGACGTCACCGCCGAGCGAGGCAACCTCCTTGGCCAACGACGACGACACGAACGAGTAGCGCGGCGTGGTCGCGACGAAGAACGTGTCCACCCCGGCGATGTGCTTGTTCATCTGCGCCATCTGCAGCTCGTACTCGAAATCGGTGCCGGTGCGCAGGCCTTTGACGATGGCGGTCAACCCGCGGTCCTTGACGAAGTCGACGACGAGCCCCTGCCCCGACTCGACGCGCAGGTTCGGCAGATGGGTCGTCGACTCCTCGATCAGCGCGATGCGCTCATCGACGGTGAACATCCCTTTCTTGTTGGGGTTGACCAGGATCGCGACGACGACCTCGTCGAATTGCGCCGCGGCGCGTTCGAAGATGTCGATGTGACCCAGCGTCACCGGATCGAAGGACCCCGGGCATACCGCACCGCTCATGGATTGCGACGCTAGCAGGGCGGCACCCGGCCCGGCCGGGTGCCCGACAGGCCGCGTCAGTCCCGTTGGGCGGGCTCGATACGGGTGTCGCCGTAGCGGCGGGTCCGCCACGGGGTCCAGCCGTCGGGCCAGGCGATCTCGGGTCCTGACGCCGATCGCTCCACGACGACCACGCTGCCCGGGGTGACCCACCGCCCGGTCGCCAGCGCGGCCAGCATGTCGAGCACCTGTTCGTCCTCGACCTCGTAGGGCGGGTCGGCCAGCACCAGGTCCACGGGCGCGGGCGCCCCGGTGCTCAACGCCGCGGCCACGGCCGACCGGCGCACCGTCGCACCGTCGACCCCCAGCGCGGCGATGTTGCGTTCGATCACCGCAGCCGCCCTGGCGTCGGATTCCACGAACAGCGCCGAGGCGGCGCCGCGCGACAACGCCTCCAGGCCGAGCGCGCCGGACCCGGCATACAGGTCGAGCACCACAATGCCGGCGAAGTCGATGCGCGCGGCCAGCATGTTGAACAGCGACTCCCGCACCCGGTCGGTGGTGGGCCGGGTCCCCAGCCCGGACCGCTGTTGCGGCACCGCGATGCGACGCCCGCCCAGGCTGCCGGCCACGATGCGGGTCAGGCTGATCCCCCTGTCGTCGCCTGCGCGTCGCGCGTGGACCCTTCGCTGTCGACCACCACCAGCAGGTCCCCGCCCTCGACCTGGGCGGTGGCCGACACGGCCACCCGAGCGACCGAACCGGCCTTGGGAGCGGTGATCGCAGCCTCCATCTTCATCGCCTCGATCGTGGCGATGGTCTGGCCCGCCTGGACCGACTCGCCCTCGCTGACGCTGACCGTGACCACCCCGGCGAACGGGGCGGCGACGTGGTCGGGGTTGGTCCGGTCGGCCTTCTCGGCGGCGGGAACGTCGCTGGCGATGCTGCGGTCGCGCACCACGACGGGGCGCAGCTGGCCGTTGATGATGCACATCACCGTGCGCATACCCCGCTCGTCGGGGTCGGAGATCGCCTCCAGACCGATGAGCAGCTGGACACCGCGTTCGAGGGTGACACGATGTTCGTCGCCGTGGCGCAGGCCGTAGAAGAACTGGTTGGCCGACAGGCTCGAGGTGTCTCCGTAGAGCTCCCGGTGGGCCTCGAATTCCTTTGTCGGACCGGGGAACAGCAGCCGGTTCAGCGTGGCCTGACGGACCGGACCGGACTGGCTGAGCGCCTCGGTGTCCTCGGCGGACAGCTCCTCCTGCGGTTTGGCCGGCGCCCGGCCCGCCAGCGCCTTGCTGCGCAACGGCTCGGGCCAGCCACCGGGCGGATCACCCAGCTCCCCGCGCAGGAAGCCGATCACCGAGTCCGGGATGTCGAAACGCGCAGGGTCGGCGGCGAACTCGTCGGCGCTGATGCCCGCGCCGACGAGCGCCAGCGCCAGATCACCGACCACCTTGGACGACGGCGTCACCTTGACCAGCCGGCCCAGGATCCGGTCCGCCCCGGCGTAGGCCGCCTCGACCTCCTCGAAGCGGTCACCGAGACCCAGCGCGATGGCTTGCTGACGCAGATTCGACAGCTGCCCGCCGGGGATCTCGTGGTGATACACCCGGCCCGTCGGGGCGGGCAGCCCGGACTCGAACGGCGCGTACACCTTTCGCAGCGCCTCCCAGTACGGCTCCAGGTCACAGACCGCCGACAACGACAGCCCCGAGTCGTATTCGGTGTGAGCAGACGCGGCGACGATGGAACTCAACGCCGGCTGGCTCGTCGTCCCCGCCAGCGACGCCGACGCCCCGTCGACGGCGTTCGCCCCGGCCTGCCAGGCCGCCAGATAGGTGGCCAACTGCCCGCCCGGGGTGTCGTGGGTGTGCACGTGCACCGGCAGGTCGAACCTGCTGCGCAGCGCCCCGACCAGCGTGGCGGCGGCCTGCGGGCGCAGCAGACCCGCCATGTCCTTGATCGCCAGCACATGCGCGCCGGCGTCGACGATCTGCTCGGCGAGCTTGAGGTAATAGTCCAGCGTGTAGAGATTCTCCCCCGGGTCCGACAGGTCACCGGTGTACGACATCGCGACTTCGGCCACCGCGGTGCCGGTCTCGCGCACCGCATCGATCGCCGGCCGCATCGAGTCGACGTTGTTGAGCGCATCGAAGATCCGGTAGATGTCGATGCCCGTCGCCGTGGCCTCCTGCACGAAGGCGTGGGTCACCGACTCCGGATACGGCGTGTAACCGACGGTGTTGCGTCCCCGCAGCAGCATCTGCAGACAGATGTTGGGCACGGCCTCGCGCAGCGCCGCCAAGCGCTCCCACGGGTCTTCCTTGAGGAACCGCAGCGCGACGTCGTAGGTCGCCCCGCCCCAGCACTCGATCGACAGCAGCTGCGGCGTCATCCGCGCGATGTAGGGCGCGACCATCAGCAGTCCCGACGTACGCACCCGGGTGGCCAGCAGCGACTGGTGCGCATCTCGGAACGTCGTGTCGGTCACCCCGATCGCCTTGGATTCCCGCATCCAGCGCGCGAACGCCTCAGGACCCACCTCGGTCAGCAGATGCTTGCTGCCCCGCGGCGGCATCGCGTCCAGATCGATCTGGGGCAGCTTGTCGTGCGGATAGACCGTCGACGGCCGCGGCCCGTGCGGCTGGTTGACGGTCACATCGGCCAGGTAGTTCAGGATCTTGGTGCCGCGGTCTGCCGGGGAGCGCGCCGTCAGCAGGTAGGGCCGTTCGTCGATGAACGACGTGGTCACCCGTCCGGCCCGGAAGTCGGGGTCGTCGATGACGGCCTGCAGGAACGGGATGTTCGTCGAGACCCCGCGGATGCGGAACTCGGCCAGCGCGCGGTGCGCACGCGCGACCGCAGTGCCGAAGTCGCGGCCCCGGCAGGTGAGTTTGACCAGCATCGAGTCGAAGTGGGCGCCGATCTCCCCGCCCAGCACCGCCCCGCCGTCCAGGCGGATACCGGCGCCTCCCGGCGACCGGTAGGCGGTGATCCGGCCGGTGTCGGGACGGAACCCGTTCGTCGGGTCCTCGGTGGTGATGCGGCACTGCATGGCCGCCCCGCGGATCCGCATCCCCTCCTGGGACAGGCCCAGATCCGCCAGCGTCTCCCCCGATGCCAGACGCAGCTGGCTGGAGACCAGGTCGACGTCGGTGATCTCCTCGGTGACGGTGTGCTCCACCTGGATCCGCGGATTGCACTCGATGAACACGTGATGCCCGCGCTCGTCGAGCAGGAACTCGACCGTGCCCGCGCAGGTGTAGTCGATCTGGCGGGCGAACGCCACCGCGTCCTGGCAGATCCTGGTGCGCAGTTCCTCGGACAGGTTCGGCGCCGGGGCCAGCTCGATCACCTTCTGATGGCGGCGTTGCACGCTGCAGTCCCGCTCGAACAGATGCATCACGTTGCCGTCGGCGTCGGCCAGGATCTGCACCTCGATGTGACGGGGGTTCAGCACCGCCTGCTCGAGATAGACCATCGGGTCGCCGAACGCCGATTCGGCTTCCCGGCTGGCGGCCTCCACCGCTTCGGGCAGCGCGGCGCGATCGGCCACCCGGCGCATGCCGCGCCCGCCGCCGCCCGACACCGCCTTGACGAACAGCGGGAACTCCATCCCTTCGGCGGCTGCCACCAGGTCGTCCACCGAGGCCGACGGCTCCGACGAGGCCAGCACGGGCAACCCGGCATCCCGGGCGGCCGCGATGGCGCGGGCCTTGTTGCCGGTCAGCTCGAGCACCGCGGCGCTGGGGCCGACGAACGTGATACCGGCCTGCGCGCAGGCCGCGGCGAGTTCCGGGTTCTCCGAGAGGAATCCGTAACCGGGGTAGACCGCGTCGCACCCGGCTTCCAGAGCCACCCGCATGATCTCCGAGACCGACAGATAGGCCCGGACGGGGTGACCCGTCTCGCCGATCTGATATGACTCGTCGGCTTTCAACCGGTGCAGCGAGTTGCGGTCCTCGTACGGGTACACCGCGACGGTGTCGATGCCCATCTCGTAGGCCGCGCGAAAAGCACGGATCGCGATCTCACCGCGGTTGGCTACCAGGACTTTGGAGATCGAAGAGTTCTGACCGGCCACGGTTCACCCTAACCGCATCGGCCACGTGCAGGTCAGAGAAGGGTCGACCAGTAATTCCAGAACCGGACGAGGATCAGCAGCACGACCGCGGCGAACCACAGCGTCACGACCGACCACCGCCAGCTGTACAGCGTTCTGACCAGGCGTGAACCGCTGCGCTGGGGGGCCAAGGCGATGCCGGCGGTCACCACGAGTAGCGGGATGGTCACCGCCCACACCACCATGCAGTACGGGCACAGCGCGCCGATGCGGTAGAGGCTCTGGAAGATCAGCCAGTGCACGAAGACGGTGCCCGCCAGGGTGCCGACGGTCAGGCCCGCCCAGTACCAGCGGGGCAACCGCACCCGCGCGACGGCCAGGACGCCGGTGACGAGGACCACGGCGAAGGACACGATCCCGATGAGCGGATTGGGGAAGCCGAACAGCGATGCCTGCGGGGTGGTCATCACCGATCCGCAGGACAGCACCGGGTTGATGCTGCAGGTCGGCACATAGTCGGGGTTGATGAGCAGTTCGATCTTCTCGATCGTCAGCGTCAGCGCCGCTGCCAGCCCGACGAATCCGGCGATCAGCACCCACAGCGCGCTACTGCGCGGAACCGCGACCCCGCCCGCCTGGCCGCTGGACGGGGCGTCCTGGCCCACCGGGTCCGCGGTGACGGTCATGACGCCGGGGTGGGCGCCTGCGCGGGCGGCGCCGCCTGGAGGCCGGGCACGTCACCGACGATCTCTTCGATCTTGGCGACCAGCGCCTCGGGGGTGCTGTACTGGTATTCCTCGCCGTTGATGCGCAGCGTCGGGGTGGCCTTGATGCCGGTGGCGCCCGCCATGCCGGCGACCATGTCGACGTAGGTGCCCTTGTTGATGCATTCGGGGACGTTGCCCGAGGCGCCGGCCTGGCGGGCCAGTTCGACCAATTGCGCGTTGTCCGGGTAGGAAGTTCCCATCTCGCTGGGTTGCTGCGCGAACAGCGCGGAGTGGAAGCGCTTGAAGGCGTCGACCGATTCGTCGGCCACGCAGTAGGCGGCCCCACCGGCCCGCGACGGATAGTTATTGTTCTGCGGGCGGTCCAGGATGCCGACCATGTAGTAGTCGACGGCCGCCGCGCCCGAGTCGGCGATGTTGGCCAGGGTCGGACCGAACTGCTGCTCCAGCGCCGCGCAGTGCGGGCACAACGCGTCCTCGTACAGCGAGATGACGGCCTTGGGCTCGTCGGTGCCCTCCTTGGTGATCACGCTGTTGGACGCCACGCGCACCGACTTGGTCTCGCCCGCGGTGGGCTTGTCGTCCGCCGACATCAGGATGTAGAGGATGAGCGCGGCGGCGAACAGCACCACGACCGAGGTCAGCCCGATCTGCACGAACAGGTTGCGCTTCCGGTCCGCTGCCTTCAGGTCGTACCGCGCGTTCTTCTTGGGTTTGGAGGCCACGGACACAGCGTACCGGCGCGCAAACGCGGGTTTAGCCGGCGCGGGTCAAATGCGCGCGGATGGCCGAGATGACCTCCGAGGTGGCGGTCGCACTCGCCCCACCGAGGGTGAAGAAGTTGGCGAAGCCGTGCACGACCGGCCCGTACTCGCGGTAGTCCACCGCGGTGCCCGCCGCGCGCATCGCGTCGGCGTACTGCCTGCCCTCGTCACGCAGCGGGTCGAAGCCGGCGGTGACCACCAGCGCCGGGGCCAGGCCCGAGAGATCGTCGACGAGCAGCGGGGACACCTCCGGGGCGGTGGCGTCGAACCGGGAGCCGCCGAGGAACCGCTCCTTGAACCAGGCGATGTCGCGGCGGGTGAGGAAGAACCCGCGGGCGAACAGGGTCTTGGACCTGGTCTGGCTTTCGTAGTCGGTCACCGGATACAACAGCACCTGCAGACTCGGGGGCGACACCCCCTCGTCGCGCGCCCGCAGCGACGCCAACGCCGCCAGGTTCGCCCCGGCACTGTCGCCTCCGACGGCGACCCGGTGCGGATCGGCGCCCAGCTCGGCGGCGTGCTCGCGCGCCCACAGGTACGCGGCGTAGGCGTCCTCGGCTCCGGCCGGGGCCGGATGCTCGGGCGCCAGGCGGTAGTCGACGGAGACCACGTGCAGACCACCGGCGCGACAGATCTCACGGCACAGGTCGTCGTGGGTGTCGAGACTGCCCATCACGTGTCCGCCGCCGTGGAAGAACACCAGCAGCGGGGCGCCGGATTCGGCGGGGCGATAGTGCCGGGCCCGGACCGGTCCGGCGGCACCGTCCACCTCGATGTCGGTCACCGATGTGACCGGGATGCGCTCGGCGAAACTGGCGGCCAGCAGCTCGAGCTGGGCCCGCGCGGTGACGTGATCGTCGTCGCCGACCAGCCCGTCGAGTCCCAGCGCCCGCTGGCCGGCGAGCATCAGCTGCAGGGTGACGTCGAGGGTGTTGCCGTCGAGGGTGATCGACCGCCCACCCATCAGCAACCGCTTGATCCGGTCGGGTATGTGCGGCAGCGCGCGCAGGGTCACGCCCGCAACCTTGTTGGCGACGACGTCGACGGTGCGGATCTTCGGGCGCTGCGTCGGCGCGATACTCGTCTGCGTCATGTGTGCTCCATCTGTCTCACCCGGACCCGGGCAGGTCGCGCCCTGGTGGCGCCGACAGCAGTTGGGTCCGATCCCGAAGCAGATTAGGTGACCATCGGTGGCGGCAATATAGTCAACGGCGAAATCGTGACTCCGGACCCACTGCGGGTGAACGCCGGGGCCACCTACGAGCATCCACTTCAGCAGGGCAGGTGACATGACCTCGGCGGCAGCAATCCCCACCGTCACACTCAACGACGACAACACGATGCCGGTCATCGGCCTCGGAGTGGGTGAACTGTCCGAGGCGGAGACCGAGCAGGCGGTGTCGGCCGCGCTGGAGGCCGGCTACCGGATGATCGACACCGCCGCCGCCTACGGCAACGAGGCGGCCGTGGGTCGCGCGGTCGCGGCATCGGGCATCGCCCGCGACGAGTTGTTCATCACCACCAAGCTGGCCACCGAGGATCAGGGTTTCCAGTCCTCGCAGGACGCGCTCCGGCGCAGCCTGGAACGTCTCGGCCTCGACTACGTCGACCTGTACCTGATCCACTGGCCGGGCGGTGAGCACGGCAAATACATCGACAGCTGGGGCGGACTGATGCGCGCCAAGGAGGACGGTCATTCCCGTTCGATCGGCGTGTGCAACTCCCACGCCCAGCACCTCGAGGATCTCATCGCGCTGTCGTTCTTCACCCCGGCGGTCAACCAGATCGAGCTCCACCCGCTGCTGAACCAGGCCGAACTGCGGGCCGTCAACGCCGAGAACGGCATCACCACCGAGGCCTACGGCCCGCTGGGTGTGGGCAATCTGCTGTCCAACCCTGCCGTCACAGCGATCGCCGAGGCCCAGGACAAGACCCCGGCGCAGGTGCTCATCCGGTGGAGCCTGCAACTCGGCAACGTCGTCATCCCCCGGTCTTCCTCGCCGGAGCGGATCGCTTCCAACCTGGACGTCTTCGGGTTCGAACTGACCGACGACCAGATGGGGTCGTTGAACGGCCTCGACAACGGCACCCGGTTCCGTCCGGATCCGGAAACCTATACCGGCGCCTGATTCACCCGCCTCCTCCGGCTTCCCTCCAGCGCTGACGTCGTGCAGCGCCCCCTCCTCCGAGCAGTCCCGCGCGCCGTCATGCCCGCGTTCAGGTGTGTTCGGGCGTGGCCGATGACTCCTGCCCGACGGCGGTGGTGATGCCGCCAACGGTCCCCCGTATGTTTAGAAATACCCCATGGGGTGTATTTGAGGCGGGCAGGCATCCGCACCGCGGCCGTCGACAAACAAGGAGGCACACCGGTATGACGCTCGCCGTCGCCCTCGGCTTCGGGGCGCTGATCGGGGTGCTGCTGGGCCTACTCGGCGGCGGTGGGTCGATCCTGGCGGTCCCCGCCCTGGTCTACGCGGTCGGCCTGGACATGCGCCAGGCGATCCCGATCTCGCTGCTGGTCGTGGGGGTGGCCTCGGCGGTGGGGGCCGTGCCGCGCATCCGCGCCGGACAGGTGCAGTGGCGCCTGGCTGCGGTGTTCGCCGCCGCAGGCATTCCGGCGACGTTCGCCGGGACCGCGATCAGCACACGCCTGCCCCAGAGTGCGCTGCTGATCGGCTTCGCCGCGGTCATGGTGCTGGCCGGGGCGCGGATGCTCAAGGACACCGCGAGCACCGGCACCGCCTGTGACGTCGGCCAGGACGGCATCGACTGGCGCCGATGCGCTCCGCGATCCATCCCGGCCGGCGCACTGGTCGGTGTGCTCACCGGACTGTTCGGGGTCGGCGGGGGGTTCCTGATCATCCCCGCACTGGTCATCGCGCTCGGGGTGGACATGACGATCGCCGTGGGCACCTCACTGCTGATCATCGTCGTCAACTCCGCAGCCGGGTTCCTGTCCCACCTGCAGGGCCTGCAGATCGACTGGGCCGTCACCGCGTCGTTCGCCGGCGCCGCCACGGTCTGCTCGCTGATCGCCGGGTCGCTGGCCACCCGCCTGCAGACCGAACGGTTGCAACGCTGGTTCGCCTACCTGGTCTTCGCCGTCGCGACCTTCGTCGTCGTCGACACGATCTGGCTGCACTGACCCCCGACCGCACTGACCCCAATTGCACCGATCCGACACCAACCATCACACGGGAGGAACACCATGGACGTGACCATCATCGAGACATCCGGCCTGGGCGACCGCAGCTATCTGGTCAGCGCCGAAGGGCGCGCCGCGGTGATCGATCCGCAACGCGACATCGACCGCGTCCTCGACCTCGCCGACGAGAAGGGCGTCTCGATCACCCACGTTCTGGAGACCCACATCCACAACGACTACGTGACCGGCGGCCTGGAACTCGCCCGCACCCTCGGCGCCGAATACGTCGTCGCGGACGGCGATGACGTGGGGTTCACCCGCCGGGCGGTGAGCGACGGAGACGTCGTCGACGTCGGCCCGATGAGCTTTGCGGTGCTGCACACCCCGGGCCACACGCACACGCACGTGAGCTATGTCCTCCGCGACGTGTCGGGTTCGGCCGTCGGGGTGTTCACCGGCGGCTCGATGCTGCACGGCACGACCGGGCGAACCGATCTGGTCGACGACGACGACACCGTCGAGCTCACTCACGCGCAGTACCACTCGGTGCGCCGGCTGGCCCACGAACTCGGCGACGACGTCGAGGTCTATCCGACCCACGGTTTCGGCAGCTTCTGTTCGGCGACGCCGGCCAGCGGCGACAGCTCGACCATCGGCGACGAGCGGCAGAACAATCCGGCCCTGACCAACGACGAGCAGACCTATGTCGACCAACTGCTGGCCGGTCTGGGCGCGTATCCGGCCTACTACGCGCACATGGGCGTCATCAACACCGAAGGTCCTGCTCCCGTCGACCTGTCCCTGCCCGAACCGGTGGACCCGGCAGAGCTGCGCCGCCGCATCGATTCCGGCGAATGGGTGGTCGACCTGCGCAGCCGCACCGCCTTCGCGGCCGGCCATCTCGCCGGAACCTTCGGCTTCGAGTTGTCCACACAGTTCGCGACGTATCTCGGCTGGCTGTACCGCTGGGGTGCCCCGATGACCCTGGTCGGTGAGGATCGCGACCAGATTCTCTCGGCGAGAAGGGAACTGGCCCGCATCGGAGTCGACAACGTCACCGGTTCCGCCGCCGGTGACATCTCCGCGCTGGCCGGCGGTGAAGCACTGCAGAGCTATCGAGTGGCCGCGTTCGACGACCTCGCGGGCGCGCTGGACCGCGACGAGGTGACCGTTCTCGACGTGCGCCAGACGACTGAATTCGACGGCGGCCACATCCGCGGCGCGCTCAACATCCCGCTGCACGAGCTGCTCGCCCGCCGCGACGAGGTGCCGGCCGGTGAAGTCTGGGTGCACTGCGGTTCCGGCTACCGGGCCTCCATCGCCTGCTCGCTCATCGAACGCGCGGATCGCGCGGTCGTGCTCATCGACGACGCCTTCGACAAGGCCCCCGAGTCCGCCCTGGTGTCCTAGGGTTCGCGGACGTGACCCCCGACGATCTGGTCGTCAGCCTCGTCGCCGCCGACGCGACGACCGTGCTGATCGACGGACGGTCGGGCGCGGGAAAGTCGACGCTGGCCGACCACCTGCAGCGGCGGTGGTCGGCCAGTTCGGTCGTCCGCCTCGACGACATCTACCCGGGCTGGGACGGGCTGGCGTGGGCGGTCGAGCACGTCGGCACCCGACTACTCGCACCCCGCGCACACGGTCACCCGGGACGATGGCGCCAGTGGGACTGGGCCACCGGCGCCCCCGGACCCTGGCACACGGTCGAGCCCGGCACCCGACTCATCGTGGAGGGGGTCGGCGCGCTGTCCGCCGCGCATCGCGAGCTGGCCGATCTCGGCATCTGGGTGACCGCCCCCGACGAGGTGCGCCGCCGTCGCGCCCTGCACCGCGACGGCGACACCTACCGCCCGCACTGGGACCGCTGGGCGGCTCAGGAGGAGCAGTTCATCAGCGAGTTCGCGCCCCAGGCGGCCGCCGACGTCACCGCGGTCGAGACCGTCGCCGGGTGGTCCTGGAGCTTTCACCGGCGGTGACCGATGCCCGGCGTGGCGCCATCTTCGCGCTCTGCAGTAGCTTGGGAGGTTCCACACGGGAGTGCACACCGAGTGCGCTGAGAGGACGGCTGACGGCCGTCGACCGTACGAACCTGACCGGGTAATGCCGGCGTAGGGAGATGTGATGGATCAGCCCCACCCTGACGGCACCGGGTCTTTTCACGGCACCGGGTCCTTTCATGGCACCGGGTCTTTTCATGGCACCGGGTCGTTTCACGGCACCGGGTCGTTGCGCTGGCGCGTGGTCGACATCGTGGTGGCCAGCGTGCTCGCCGTCGCGGCCGGATTGGTGTTCGTCATCTGGAACGTCGCGCACAGCCCGATCACCGCGCCGCTGAACGCACTGCTGCCCGGCCTGCAAGCGCTCGCCGGTGGCGGGTGGCTGTTCGCCGGTGTGCTCACGGCACTGGTCATCCGCAAGCCAGGCGCAGCACTGTACGGCGAAGTCGTCGCGGCCACCGTGTCGGCGTTGGTCGGCAACCAGTGGGGCGTGCTGACCATCGAATCGGGGCTCGTGCAGGGCCTCGGCGCCGAACTCGTGTTCGCCGTGTTTCTGTACCGGCGGTGGAACCTGCCCGTCGCGATCCTCGCCGGCGCGCTGGCCGGGGTCGCGTTGGCCGTCAACGACCTGATCCTCTGGTACCCGGGGGCCGCCACCGCGTTCGCGGTCATCTACACGGCATCAGCGGTGGTCTCCGGCGCCGTCATCGCCGGGGTCCTGTCCTGGTTCGTCGTCAGAGGCCTGGCCAGGACCGGCGCCCTGAGCCGCTTCGAGTCCGGGCGGGCGTTCGCGCGTTCCGCCACCTGATGCCCTCCGCGGCGTCCACCCGCGTCGGCGCCCGCGTGACGGCGCAGCACTGGGGTTGGCAGCACGCCGGGCAGAACACTTGGGCGGTCAGCGAACTCGACCTCGACATCGAGGCCGGCCAACGGGTCCTGGTGTTGGGGCCGTCCGGCTCCGGAAAGTCCACTCTGCTGCTGGGCCTTGCCGGGCTGCTGGGTGGCGCCGACGAGGGACACGAGACGGGTCGTCTCCTCGTCGACGGATCTCGTCCCGCCGATCGACGCGGGCTCATCGGAATGGTGCTGCAGGACCCGGATTCGCAGGTGATCCTGTCGCGGGTAGGCGACGACGTGGCCTTCGGTATGGAGAACTTCGGGGTGCCACGCGCAGCGATCTGGCCGCGCGTCGACACCGCCCTTCGCTCCGTGGGTCTGAATCTTCCTGTATCGCAAGACACCTCCACTCTGTCGGGCGGTCAGAAGCAGCGCCTGGCACTCGCCGGGGTGCTGGCGATGAATCCGGGCCTGATCCTGCTCGACGAGCCCACCGCGAATCTGGACTCCGAAGGGGTCCTCGAGGTCCGTGATGCGGTGACCGCGGCCGCCGACGCCAGCGGCGCCACCGTGGTCGTGGTGGAACACCGCACCCAGACCTGGCTGCCCGTCGTCGACCGCGTCGTCGTCCTGGGCCCGAACGGTCAGGTGGTTGCCGACGGCCCGCCGGAGCCGACCATCGCGCGCCAGCGCGAACACCTGCTGCAGTCCGGGATCTGGGTGCCCGGAGCTCCCCCGCCGCGGATCTTCCGGCACCGTCCGGCGGCCGACGACCCCCTGCTGAGCGCCACCGACCTCTCAGTCGGCTACCCCACCGCCCCGGTTCGCGCGGGCCTGGACTTCCAGATCCGCAGGGGCCGGGTGGTGGCCGTGACCGGGCGTAACGGCAGCGGGAAATCGACGCTGGCGCTGACCCTGGGCGGCTTGTTGCCGCCGCAGGGCGGCCGGCTCCGCGCGCAGGCGCAGTTCGCCCCCTCACCCAGACGTGTGGAACCCATCGGCTGGCGCTCCAAGGAGTTGCTCACCCGCATCGCCACCGTCTTTCAGGACCCCGAACACCAGTTCCTCACCGGCAGCGTGCGCGACGAGATACTGCTCGGACCGAAAGCGCTGCGCCACAACAGCACCGAGGCCGCCGCCCGGGCCGACGAGCTGCTCGACCGGCTGCGCCTGAGCCACCTCGCGCATCGCAATCCCTACACCCTCTCGGGCGGCGAGAAGCGCCGCCTGTCCGTGGCCACCGTCCTGGTCACCCGGCCGGCGTTGATCGTCCTCGACGAGCCCACCTTCGGCCAGGATCGACGCACCTGGGTCGAGCTCGTCGCGTTGCTGTCCGAAATCGCCGACGGCGGAACCGCGGTCGTCGCCGCCACCCACGATGACGAGTTCGTCGAACTGCTCGCCGACGACCGGGTGGAGCTGCAGTGACATCGCTGGATGCCGGAACCCGTCCGGTCCTCAATCCTGTCGCGACGTTGCTGACGGCAGCGGTGATCGCCGTGGCGTTGGTGCTCAGCGTCGACTGGGTGTCGGCACTGACCGCTCTGATGCTGGAGATCCCACTGTTTCTCGCGCTCAGAATCCGCCTGCGCACCGTCGTGGTCCGCGGCGCCGTGGTCACCGTCGCGGCCGCGTTGACCGCGCTGACAAACCTGCTCTACGGGGAGCCGAGCGGCACCGTGCACTGGCACTTGCTGTTGATCAACGTCAGCGACGGCTCCATCGAGCTTGCGGGCGCGATGTTCCTGCGGGTGCTTGCCATCGCCCTGCCGTCGGTGTTGTTGTTCGTCGATGTCAGCCCGACCCAACTCGCCGACGGGTTGGGGCAGGTGCTGAAACTCCCCGCCCGCTTCGTCATCGGAGCGCTGGCGGGGCTGCGCATGGTCGGCCTGCTGCGCCAGGACTGGCAGTATCTCGGTTACGCCCGCCGGGCTCGCGGGGTCGCCGACACCAACCGAATTCGGCGCGTCTTCGGACAGGCGTTCGCCCTGCTGGTTTTCGCGCTGCGCCGCGGTTCCAAACTGGCAACCGCCATGGAGGCCCGCGGATTCGGCGCCCACCCGACCAGAACCTGGGCACGGCCGTCGTTGTTCGGCTGGCGCGAAGCGGCCCTGATCGCCTATGGCACTGTCATTGCGGCCACGGCCATCGCGGTCGCGGTGGCCGCGGGCACCTGGCAGTTCATCGGTGGACGATGACGGTTGGGTCGCCCGCATTGTCGCGGCGGTGCCGGGTTGCTGAGATGCCGGCGATATTCACGGCCTCACGCTGCGGGGCAGGTCTGCGCAGCCTCCTGCAGCACCGGCGCCGACGCGGCGTCCACCGGTAGGTCGTACCCCCGTAACACCGCGATGAATTGCATCGCGTACTGGCAGTGGAATGCCTCGTTGGGCGGCATCCACAGCGCGGGCTGCTTGTCGCCCTTGTCCTGGTTGGCATCACCGGCGACGGCGATGAGGTTCGCGGGATCGTTGGCGAAACGCACCCGCATCTCGTCCGTCCAGTTCCGCGCCCCGAGATCCCACGCCAGCGCCAGCGGCACCAGATGATCGATCTGCACCTCGGCCCCGGTCTGTTCACCACGGGTGAAGGCGACTGTGGAGTTGGTGTAGGGATCGCGCAGCACCCCGGTGGCCACCGCCGTCGGGCAACGTGAGATCGCCACATATGTCTTGTCGATCAGGTCACGGTCGAGGATGTCGTTGCGGGTGTCGCACCCGTTGAAGCCTCCGGGGGCGGTGGTTTCATCGGTCCACGCCTCTCCGAACGCGTCGCGCCGGTAGTCGTATCCCCGTACCCGCTCGGGGATCTCGGCGACACCGGCGAGGACATCGACGCCGGGGGCGACGGTGGGGACGTCGGCCTGAGCGATCAACTCCGAGGGCTGCCGGGAATCGTCGACGACCTGGACGGCGACGAACACGGCCAGGGCCACCGCAACCGCCAGCCACAGGATCTGCCTGCGACTCAAGATTTGTCCAGATAATCGAGGCGGTCGGTATCGGTGAACGACGCCGACAGGAACGCCATCCCGGCGTCACCGGGGTTGAAGTCGTAGACCGCTTCACACAAGTCCCGGGCATCCTCGATGATCTCGCGGTGGTCGGACAGCGACAGGAATCGCAACGTGATCGGACGGCCGTGTTGACTCAAGCCCAGCACATCACCCTCACTGCGCTCCTGCAGGTCGAGTTCGGCGAGTTTGAACCCGTCCTGAGTGCCGGCCACCGCCGTCAGACGCCTGCCCGCTTTCGAACCCTCGGGCAGGTTGCTCACCAGCAGACACAAGCTGGGGTGCTGGCCGCGCCCGATCCGGCCCCGCAGCTGATGCAGCTGGCTGATCCCGAACCGATCGGCGTCCATCACGACCATCACGGTGGCGTTCGGCACGTCGACGCCGACTTCGATGACCGTGGTGCACACCAGCACGTCGATCTCGCCGGCCCGGAACGCGGCCATCACGGCGTCCTTTTCGTCGCTGGGCAATCGCCCATGCATCAGGCCCAACCGGAGACCGGCCAGCGGCCCCTGATGCAGCACGGCGAAGAGGTCCACCACGGCGATCGGTGGTGGACCCTGTTCCTTCTCGTCGTCTTTCTTGTCGTTCTTGGCCTTCTTGGCGCTCTTGGTGCCCTTGTCGGCATTGGCGGGCTTGTCGTCGGCGGCGGTGTCGTTCTCGTCGATGCGCGAGGCAACCACGTACGCCTGCCGTCCGGCGCGGACTTCCTCGGCGATCCGCGCCCACGCCCGACTCAGCCAGGCGGGCTTCTGCTGGGCGAAGATCGTGTTGGTGGTGATCGGCTGGCGGCCCCGCGGCAGCTCCCGCAGCGTGGAGGTCTCCAGGTCGCCGTAGACGGTGAGCGCCACGGTGCGGGGAATCGGTGTCGCGGTCATCACCAGCAGGTGCGGGGTGATGCCCTCGGGAGCCTTGGCGCGCAATCGGTCCCGCTGCTCGACACCGAAACGGTGCTGCTCGTCGACCACCACCATGCCGAGGCGGTGGAATTCGACGGTGTCCTGCAGCAGGGCGTGCGTACCGATGACGATGCCCGCCTGCCCGGAGGCCACCTCGTCGCGCACCTCACGCTTCTGCTGCGCCGTCATCGATCCCGTCAACAACGCCACCCGGGTGGCGCACTCGGCTCCCCCGAGCTGACCGGCCATCCCCAGCGCACCGAGCATGGTGCGGATCGACAGGGCATGCTGGGCGGCAAGAACTTCCGTCGGCGCCAGCAGCGCACACTGATAGCCCGCGTCGACGAGCTGAAGCATCGCCAACACCGAGACGATCGTCTTTCCCGAACCGACCTCACCCTGCAGCATCCGGTTCATCGGCCGTGCCGCTGCGAGCTCGGTGGAGATCACCTCGAGAACTTCCCGCTGGCCCGCGGTCAGCTCGAACGGCAACTGGCCCGTCATGGCCGCCACCAATCCGTCCGTACGCACAGGCGCCTGCGGCGCGGACGCACCGAGCTCACTGTTGCGCCGAACCACCAGGCCCCACTGCAGCCCGACCGCCTCGTCGTGGGTGAGCCGCTCGATGGCGCGGTCGCGGCAAGCCTCGGTCTCGGCGACGTGGATGGCTCGCAGCGCCTCGTCCTCCGACATCAAAGCGTGTTCGCGCACATAGGTTTTCGGCAATGACTCCGGGATGGGGTCCAACACGTCGAGCGCTTGACGCACGCAGGCGTAGATCTCCCAGGTCTGCATCTTGGCACTCGCCGGGTAGATCGGGAAGAACTCCTTCTCGAACTCGGCGAGGAGGTCGTCTCCGGAAGCCCCCGTCGCCGTGGCCACGGACGTCAGCGCCTTGGTACCTATGTTCCTTCGGCCTGCGGTGCCGAGCACCATGAACGCGGGGTGTGTCAGTTGCATCGTCCCGCGGTAGTAGCCGACCTCACCCGAGAGCATGACGCGGGCGCCGGCGACGAGCGTCTTCTTCAGATACCGCGGGTTGAAGAACGTCGCGGTGACCTTCGGGCGCCGCTGCCCCAGCGTGACGACCAGAAAATCCCGCTTGGGAGTCCGATTGGTCCATTTGGTTTCGGCGCTGGTGATGGTGTCGACGAACGTGACGTGTTCGCCCTCGGCGAGGTCGAGGGCCTCCCCCTCACCGCGGGTCGTCATCGCGTCGCTGTACTTGCGTGGGAAGTACCGGATCAGCTCGCCGACCGTCCGGATCCCGAAGTACTCGTCGAGTTGATCGGCGGCCTTCTTGCCGAGCACGAAATCGAGGCGGTCGTCCAGTGTGGCCATCTCACTCCACCCCGATCAGCAGCGCGTCGCCGAGATGGCCGGTGTGGAACGTGACCATCTCCGTGCCCGGATGGTGTTCACGGACATGCGCGGTCAGTGCTGCGCCGACGTCCTCGTCGACATCGTGACCGGTGAGCACGGTGACCAGCTCACCACCCGCGGCCAGCAGCACGTCGATCAGCCCCGCGCCGGCGGCGACGAGGCCGTCGCCGACGATGACCACCTCGTCACCGGCGATCCCCAGCCCGTCACCGGGCCGGCAGGTGCCCGCCCACGTCAACGCCTCCTCGGCGGCCAGCCGCACCGATCCGTGCCGGGCGCCCCCAGCGGCCCGGGCCATCGTGAACCCGTCGTCGACCAACCGGCGTTCGGGATCGTGCACGGCCAGCGCGGCCAGGCCCTGCACCATCGACGCCGCGGGAATCGGGGCCATGTCGATGCCCCAGTCGGCCGCGACGGCCCAGCCCGCCAGCAGCTCCTCGGCGGCGACGTAGCCGTTGGGCAACACCATCACCTGCGCCGCGCCGGTGTTGACCAGTGCGTGGAGCAGCTGATGGGCGCTGATGGGGACGTCGGGCTCCACTCTCAGCGTCTGCGCGCCCTCGGTACGGAACAGGCTCTCGGCCCCGTCGCCGTCGACGACCGCCAGCACCGCGCGCTCGCGCGTCCAGCTGCCTGACGGATGCCGGTCACCACCCCCGCTCAACGCGGTGATCTGGATACGGCTGGGAGTGCCGACCTCGATGGCCGCCTCGACGGCCGCGCCGGCATCGTCGGCGTGCACATGCACCGAATAGCGGCCCGGCGTTCCGGCTCGCAATCCGGAAGCCGCGATCGCGACGGAGTCACCGAGCTCGTCCAGACGCACCCGCAGCTTCTCGATGCCGTCGGCGTCACAGTCGGCGAGCAGGTACATGACCTCGAACTGCGGTGACGCCGGGGCGGCCGGTGCCACAGCGGCCGCGGCCGGGGAGGGCAGGTAGGCAGGGCGTGGGGGCGCATGACCGGTCAACGTCCTGCTCAGCGCGTCGAGCAGGACGAGCAACCCGCGGCCGCCGGCGTCCACCACGCCCGCGGCGGCCAGCACCTCGAGTTGGGTCGGGGTTCGCTCCAGGGCGGACGCCGCCGCCCGCCCCGCTTCGGCGACCACTTCGGCCAGCACCGCGCCCGTTCCCGCCGCGACCTCGGCCGCCGAGGCGGCCTCCTGCAGCACCGACACGATGGTGCCCGCGACGAGCTGGCCCATCGAGGTCACCGCAAGGCCGACGGCGTGCCGGAACGCCGCTGCCAACAAGGCCCCGTCGATGTCGGACAGTCCTCCGCCCCGGTCCGCGGCCGCTTCGGCGCTCACGTCGGCCAGACCGCGCAGGATCTGCGACAGGATCACCCCTGAGTTGCCCCGGGCTCCGCGCAACGCCCCGTCGGCGAGCCGGGCCGCCACCGTGGAGGCGTCGTCGGCCTCGGAGTGGGCGTCGGCCTGCGCCCATGCGGCGCGCATCGTGAACAGCATGTTGGTGCCGGTGTCGGCGTCGGCCACGGGGAAGACATTGAGCCGGTTGATCTCATCGGTGTGGCTGATCAGGTCGGCGACCGCGTTGTGCGCCCACGCCCGCAGGGCGGATGCGTCGAGCAGTCCCGCCGACATCGCCACCTCCAGACACCTGCGGCTCCCGCGACCCAGCCCCGCGCTGACGCCGTGGGCGCCAGCCTAGCCAGTGCCGCGGACAGCGCCGCGTGCTGCCGTTGAGGAGCTGTGAATGGAGGGGGCGCCGCTGTGGATGGCGACGGTGCGGCCGCTTTTTTGGTGATCACTGCACCGGTCGGTATTCTGGTCGGGTTGTCGGGTCGAGCCGCGGTCAGCTGCGGCCCCAGGACCCAGACCCCACGTACTGATATCGAGGAGTTCTACTTATGGCTGCCGTGTGCGAGATCTGCGGGAAGGGCCCCGGCTTCGGCAAGTCGGTGTCACACTCCCATCGCCGGACCAGCCGCCGGTGGGATCCGAACATCCAGTCCGTGCGCGCCGTGACGCGCCCCGGCGGCAACAAGCAGCGTGTCAACGTCTGCACCTCCTGCCTCAAGGCCGGCAAGGTCAGCCGGGGCTGAGCGCGTTCCCGCCGGTGTGACGTCCGCTCGTTTACCGGCGGTTCCTGCGGGTAACGCATTTCCTTGAGGCGGGGCACTCGGCCCTGCCGGATGGGAATGAGCACGCAGATGTTGCACGCCGGAATCTCTCGCCACGCTCTGATCGCTGTCTCCGGGGCTCTCGCCGCGGGATGGTTGTTGGCGGCATGCGGTGATGACTCAGCCAACGACAGCACGACGACCACCGAGACGACGGAAACCACGTCCGAGACGACCGAGGGTGAGAACACCATCGAGGTTCCCTCGCCGGACGTCGACGTGCCGTCACCGACCATGCCGTCGGTCGACGTGCCGTCCCCGGACATGCCGTCAGTGGATGTGCCGTCACCGGACATGCCGTCGGTCGACGTGCCGTCACCGGAGATGCCTGAGGTGACTCCGTCGCCGGTGCCCTGATCTCGTCAGGGCAACCGCCAGTCCACCGGGTCGGCGCCCATCTTCTCCAGTAATTCGTTCGCACGGCTGAACGGCTTGGATCCGAAGAAGCCGCGCGAAGCGGACAACGGTGACGGATGCGCCGACTCGATGGACGCGGTGTCCCCCAGCATCGGCTTCAGCGTGGCCGCGTCACGCCCCCACAGCACTGCCACCAACGGCTGACGCCGTGCCACCAAGGCCCTGATGGCGCATTCGGTGACGGCCTCCCAGCCTTTACCCCGGTGCGACGCCGGTTCGCCCGGACGCACTGTCAGCACCCTGTTGAGCAACATCACACCTTGGTGCGACCAGGGTGTCAGGTCACCGGAGGTGGGCGCGGGGTGTCCGAGGTCAGCGCAATATTCGGTGAAGATGTTGGCCAAGCTGCGTGGCAACGGCCGAACGTCGGGCGCCACCGAGAAACTCAACCCGACGGCGTGACCCGGCGTCGGATAGGGGTCCTGGCCGACGATCAGCACCCGCACCTGGTCCAACGGAAAGGTGAGGGCCCGCAAGATGTTCGGGCCGGTCGGCAGATAGCGATGTCCTGC
Source organism: Mycobacterium sp. G7A2 (assembly GCF_041902445.1). Classification (NCBI taxonomy): domain Bacteria; kingdom Bacillati; phylum Actinomycetota; class Actinomycetes; order Mycobacteriales; family Mycobacteriaceae; genus Mycobacterium; species Mycobacterium sp. G7A2. Next base: position 3,966,325 of record NZ_CP169251.1, read on the forward strand.
GGCCAGTTCGGCGCGCAGGAATTCGCCCATCGCCGCCACCTGGGCTTGGACCGGTTGCAGGGCGTCGGCCCAGGACTGATCGATCAACTCGGTAAGTGGGCGTGCCGTCACGACAGGCCAACCTAGTCGACCCGGAACGACTCCCAGCCCGCGGTGCCGTGCCACGCGACACCGTCGACGGTGACCCGTGGCTGCGAACCCGTGTGATCCCGCACGCGACCGATGCGCCGCCAGCCGGGGGGCGGATCCGCGGGGAAGGTCGCGACCAGCGCGTGGTCTTCGCCGCCGCCCAGCACCCACTGCCGGACATCGGCGTCGACCACCGCGCCCGCCGCGGCGACAGCGTCGAGGTCGGCAGCGAGCAGGTCCAGCGAGATGTCGACGGAAACCTCGGATGCGGAGGCGATGTGCCCGAGGTCGGCCAGTAAACCGTCGGAGACGTCGGTCATCGACGTCGCACCCGCGCGCGCGGCGACCTCGCCTTGCCCGTACGGCGGTTGCGGCACGAGGTGCCGTCGGCGCAGTTCGTCGAACTGTTCGATTCCGTTGCGCCACAATTCGTATCCGGCGTGCGAGCGGCCCGGCTCCCCGATAAGCGCGATGACGTCCCCGGGACGGGCGCCATTGCGCCGCACCGGAGCCCGTCCGCCGAGATCGCCCAGCGCCGTCACCGACACCACCCACTGCGGGCCGGACACCAGGTCACCGCCGACAATGCCGGCACCCAACAGATCCGCTTCGTGCCACATGCCGTCGGCCACGTCGACCGCATGCGCGGTGAGCGTGTGTCCCGGCGCGGCGAAGCCGACGACGAATGCGGTTGCGCGCCCGCCCATCGCCTCGATGTCGGCCGCGTTCTGGGCGATGGCCTTGCGACCGACGTCGTGGGGCGACGACCAATCCAGGCGGAAATGGCGGTCCTCGACGAGCATGTCGGTGCTCACCACGGTGCGTCCGTCCGGGCAGGCGATGACTGCAGCGTCGTCACCGGGTCCGAGCGGAACCCATGGCGGCTGGCGACGACCCGCCACCAACCGGTCGATGACGGCGAACTCACCCGACTCCGCCAGCGTCGCGCCGGGACCATCGCCGGTCATCTGTGGATTCCTCTCGTCGCCCGCGCACTGCCGCGTGCCCTGAACACCGGACGCACCTGCGGTACGTTTGGCTCCTGCGGCGTGGAGTCTATGCAGCCAGATGGAGGTGTTGCGGCGTGGTCGAGGCTTTCGTTCTGATCCAGACCGAGGTCGGTCGCGCCGAAGTCGTCGCCAAGCAGCTCGCGGGCCTGACCGGTGTGCTGTCGTCGGAATACGTCACCGGCCCCTACGACGTGGTGGTCCGCGTCGGTGCGCCGACACTGGCCGAGCTGACGTCCTCGGTGGTGCCCGGTGTCCAGCAGGTGCCCGGCATCACCCGGACGTTGACCTGCCCGATCGCCGACGGGGCGGCACCCTAGAGTTTGGCGGGTGAGCAGCCAGAGCGGTGACGGCCCGCCCAAACCGGTGTTGATCGTCGCGCTCGTCGTCGCGGTCGGCGCGGTGGTCGCGGTTCTGGCGGTCGCCGCGGTGCAGCAGCGTCAGCCCGCGCAGGAACCGGTCGCGATCTCCACCGTGCCCGCCCCCCGCGCCGAGAGCCCCGAATGCGGCGCTCTCATGGATGCGCTGCCCGACCAGCTGGGCGACTATCAGCGCGCCCCGGTGGTCGAGCCGGCGCCGGCGGGCACCGCGGCCTGGCAATCCGACGCCGGGGGTGAGGCCCTGATTCTGCGCTGCGGTTTGGACCGCCCCGCCGAGTTCGTCGTCGGTGCGCCGCTGCAGATGGTGGACGCGGTGCAGTGGTTCCGGGTGGGCGAAGCAGGGGCGGGTGACGCCGGAGCGGACGAAGCCGGAGCGGGCGGAGCAGGGGCGGGTGACGCCGGGGCGGGTCGCAGCACCTGGTTCGCAGTGGATCGGCCGGTGTACGTGGCACTCACGCTGCCCGCCGGCTCCGGACCCACGTCCATCCAGCGGCTCTCCGCGGCGATCGCCGAGACGTTGCCGGCACAACCGATCGATCCGGCACCGGCGCGGTAGTCGCGCCGAGCGTGAACTCAGCGCGAACCCCGGGCCTGGATTTCGCACCACATGCACGCTCGGCGAGTTCTCGGCGCAATCCCCGCACAACCGGCGAGTTCTCAGCGCACTCCCCGGACACCCGGCGAGTACTCAGCGCAGACCGGTGCCCCGGGCGATGGCGGTGTCGACCATCGTGGCGAGCAGGGTCGGGTAATCCACCCCACTGGCCGCCCACATCCGCGGGTACATCGAGATGGTGGTGAATCCCGGCATGGTGTTGATCTCGTTGATCACCGGGCCGTTGTCGGTGAGGAAGAAGTCGACGCGGGCCAGACCCTGGCAGTCCATCGCCGTGAACGCACGAACCGCCAACGCGCGGATCTGCTCGGCGACGCCGTCGTCGACCTTGGCCGGCACGTCGAGTTCGGCGCCGTCCTCCAGGTATTTCGTCTCGAAGTCGTAGAAACCGTTTTCCCGGCCCCGCACACCGGCGACCCGGATCTCACCGACGGTGCTCGCCTCGATGCGTCCATCCGGGAACTCGAGCACGCCGCACTCGAGCTCGCGACCGGCCACTGCGGCTTCGACGATGACCTTCGGATCGTGCCGGCGGGCCGCGTCGATGGCTGCGGGCAGCTGATCCCAGCTGTCGACCCGGCTGACGCCGATCGACGAGCCGCCGCGGGCGGGTTTGACGAAGACCGGTAGGCCGAGGCGCTCCTGCTCCTCCAACGACAGCGTGGCCCGTTTCGGACGCAGCACCACATGATCGCCGATCGGCAGCCCCTCGGCCGCCCACAACTTCTTGGTGAATTCTTTGTCCATCCCGGCCGCCGACGCCAGCACCCCGGCCCCCACATACGGCACGCCCGCCAGTTCGAGCAGGCCCTGGATGGTGCCGTCCTCGCCATAGGGTCCGTGCAGCACAGGGAATACCACGTCGACGGCGGCCAGCATCTCGCCGGCGCCCTGTCCCAGCGACACCAGCTGACCCCGCCGGCCGGGGTCGGCGGCCAGCGCCAACTCGGTTCCCGACGCGCCACTCACCCCGGGCAGCGTGCCGTCGGTGATGGCCAGCGTCTCGGGCTTGGCGTCGGTGAGCACCCAGGACCCCTCGGGGGTGATGCCGACGGCGACCACCTCGAAGCGCTCGGGGTCGAGGTTGCGCAGGATGCTGCCAGCCGAGACACAGGAGATCGCGTGCTCGGAGCTGCGGCCGCCGTAGACGACGGCGACACGGGTGCGGGCAGTCACAACCTAGAGAGGCTACCGTCCGGCCCCGCGGCCGCGGGCCTCGCCTGAGACGTCACAGGGCGCTGAGCGCCTCGTCGAGGTCGCTGAGCAGGTCGTCGGTGTCCTCGATTCCCAGAGAGATCCGGGCGAAACCGGCGCTGACCGGATCACCCCACCGCGCGCGGCGGTCCACCGAGGAGTGGATTCCGCCGAAGGACGTCGCCGCGACCAGCAGTTGACTGCGTTCGACCAACGCGTGCACCGCCTCGGCGTCGGCCAGCTCCACCGACACCAACCCTCCGAACCGGCGCATCTGCGCTGCGGCGACCGGATGCGACGGATCATCGGGCAGGCCGGGATAACGCACGGAACGCACCGAGGGGTGGGCACTGAGCATCAGCGCCACCGCAGCAGCGTTGTGGCATTGACGCTCGAACCTCAGACCGGCCGAACCCAGGCTGCGCAGCACCAGCCACGCTTCGAAGGCGCCGAGAATCGAACCGGCCAGCAGCCGCTCGCGCAGCACCCGCTCGATGAGGTCGGGGTGGCTGCCGGCGACGTAACCGGCCAGGACGTCGTGGTGACCGGAGAGCGCTTTGGTGGCGCTGCCGACCACCAGGTCGGCGCCCAGGGACAACGGTTGCTGGCCCAGTGGCGTCGCGGTGGTGTTGTCGACGACGAGCACTGTGCCCTGCGAGCGGCAGGTCAGCGCGAGGCGATGCAGGTCGACGACATCGAGACCGGGATTCGACGGCGTCTCGGCGAGCACCACGTCGGCGCCGACGGCCGCGTCGCACATCTCTGCGCAGCTCGCCTGGACCACCTTCGCTCCGCGGGCGGCCAGGAATTCCTCGGCGTACGCGCGCACCTGGTAGTACCCGTCGGCGGGGACGACGACGGTGCGCCCCGGCTCGGCCAGGATCCGCAACACCGCCGACAGGGCGGCCATGCCCGAACCGAATGTCACCGCAGCGGCGGCGCCCTCGAGTTGGGCCAGCGCCGACTCCAGATGCCGCCACGACGGATTGGACGCCCGACCGTAGGTGTCCACACCGGCGTCCTCGTCGCGCGACAGGTGATAGGCCGCCGCCGAAGTCGGCACCGGGCCAATGGGAGAACCAGGAATCGGTTCGGTGCCAACGGCTTTCACACTGCGAGTGGAGTCTCCGTGCGCCCGGGCCATGGCGCTACTCCGGCTTGGTGGAACGGCCGAGGAGCAGCGCCACCGCCTCGTCGACGGACAGTCCCCTGTGGCACACGCGGTGCACGGCCTCGGTCAGCGGCATCTCGACGTCGTAGCTGGCGGCCAGGGCGAGCACCGACTGACAGGAGGTGACGCCTTCGGCGACATGACCTCCGGTGGCGGCCATCGCCGCCTGCATGGTGCCGCCCCGGCCCAGCCGCTCACCGAACGACCTGTTGCGCGAATGCTCCGACATGCAGGTCGCCACGAGATCCCCGATACCGGCGAGCCCGGCCAGCGTGGCGGGCTTGGCACCCAAGGCGATTCCCAGCCGCATGATCTCGGCAAGGCCGCGGGTGATGATGGCCGCCGCCGTGTTCTCTCCCAGACCCGAACCGGCAGCCATGCCGCAGGCCAGCGCGATGACGTTCTTGCAGGCACCCCCGACCTCGGCGCCGATGACGTCGGAATTGGTGTAGGGGCGGAAATACCCGGTGGCCAGTGCCCGCTGCACGGCCACTGCCCGGCCGGAGTCACTGCATGCCACCACGGTGGCGGCCGGCTGCTCGCGCGCGATCTCGCTGGCCAGATTCGGACCGGTGAGCGCAGCGACCCGGGCCGGATCGGCACCGGTCACCTGGGTGATGACCTGGCTCATCCGCATCAGGGTGTCCAGTTCGATGCCCTTGGCGAGGCTGACCAGTGTCGCATCGGGCCCGATGCAGTCGGACCAACTCGTCAGGTTGGCCCGCAGCGACTGCGACGGGACCGCGAGCAGCACCGTGCAGGCACCGGCGAGCGCTTCGGTGTGATCGCTGGTGGCGCGGATCGCGGAGGGCAACGCCACATCGAGGTAGTCGGGGTTGCGGTGAGTGCGATTGATCTCGTCGGCCAGCTCCGGGCGACGGGCCCACAGCGTCACGCGGTTGCCTGCATCGGCCAGCACTTTGGCCAGCGCTGATCCCCACGCACCCGCACCCATCACCGCCGCCTCGACCACGGCTTCAGCGTAGCGGGCACCGCAGGGCTGGCAGGATGGCCTCGTGAGCGGCAGCGGCAACACCGAGGCCGACGTCGGTCTGGTGATCGCCGTCAAACGGCTCAGTGCTGCCAAGACACGGCTGGCTCCGGTGTTTTCGGGAGCCGCCCGCGAAGACGTCGTCTTGGCGATGCTCGTCGACACCATCACCGCAGCAGCCGCGGTACCGGCCGTGTCGACCGTCATCGTCGTCACCCCAGACCAGACGGCCGCCGAGGCCGCTCGAGGGCTCGGTGGCCTGGTACTCGCGGACCCGACCCCCGACGGTCACCGGGATCCGCTGAACAACGCACTGCGGGCGGCGGACGCACACGCGCGCCGAGTCGCCTCCAACGTCGTTGCGTTGCAGGGTGATCTGCCGGCGCTGCGCACGACGGAGCTTGGCGAGGCAATCGCCGCGGCGCGCAGCAACCCGCGCAGCTTCGTGGCCGATCGCCACGGAACGGGGACCTCGGCGCTGTTCTCGTTCGGCGTCGCGCTGGCACCCCGGTTCGGGACCGATTCGGCGCAGCGTCATCGCGACTCGGGGGCGGTCGAGCTGACTGGCGCCTGGCCCGGCCTGCGGCACGACATCGACACCCCTGAAGACCTCGCCCAGGCCCGGCGCCTCGGTGTGGGAACAGCGACCAGTCGGGCAATCGAGCACGGTGCCTCTTCAGGTGCACACGATGACCGATCTCGGTAGCAGGAGGGCCGACAGATAGGGGATCATCAGTGCCATGACCGAAGCGCAGACGCGACCGGATAGTCCCGAAGCGACGAACGGCCTGCCGATGATCACGGCGGGGGTCGGGCCCGCGCCGGAGGCACCACCGGCGGCGACCCCGCCGCAGGTGGAGAACCCCCTGCCGGAAGACCGTTACCTCAACCGCGAGTTGAGTTGGCTCGACTTCAATGCCCGGGTCCTCGCGCTGGCCGCCGACCCGAGCCTGCCGCTGCTGGAACGGCTGAAGTTCCTGGCGATCTTCGCCTCCAACCTCGACGAGTTCTACATGGTGCGCGTCGCCGGGTTGAAGCGCCGCGACGAGATGGGGTTGTCGGTGCGCTCGGCGGACGGCCTGTCGCCGCGCGAACAGCTGCGCCGCATCAGTGAACGCACCCGGCAGATCGCCGGCCGCCACTCGAGGGTGTTCCTCGAGAGCGTGCGCCCGGCGTTGGCCGACGAGGGCATCGTCATCGTGACGTGGGCCGAACTCGACGACGCCGAACGCGCCGAACTGTCGACCTATTTCCACGAGCAGGTGTTCCCGGTGCTCACCCCGCTGGCGGTGGATCCGGCTCACCCCTTCCCGTTCGTCAGCGGTCTGAGTCTCAATCTGGCGATCACGGTGAAGCATCCCGACGACGGCGGCCAGCATTTCGCACGCATCAAGGTGCCCGACAACGTCGATCGGTTCGTCGAATTGTCCGACCGTTCGGCTGATCCCGGCATCGTCCGCTTCCTGCCGATGGAGGAGCTCATCGCGGCATTCCTGCCGGTGCTGTTCCCCGGCCTGGAGATCGTCGAGCATCACGCATTCCGGATCACCCGCAACGCGGATTTCGAGGTCGAGGAGGACCGCGACGAAGACCTGCTGCAGGCCCTGGAGCGCGAGCTGGCCCGTAGACGCTTCGGTTCCCCGGTGCGCCTGGAGGTTTCCGACGACATGACCGAGGGCATGCTCGAGTTGCTTCTTCGCGAACTCGACGTCGACCCCGGTGATGTGGTCGAGGTCGCCGGCCTGCTCGACCTCTCCTCGCTGTGGCAGGTGTACAGCGTGGACCGGCCGGCTCTCAAAGACCGCCCGTTCGTGCCGGCCACTCCCCCGGCATTCGGCGAACGCGAGACCCCCAAGAGCATCTTCTCGGCGTTGCGCGACGGTGATGTGCTGGTTCACCATCCGTACGACTCGTTCTCGACCACGGTGCAGCGCTTCATCGAACAGGCCGCCGCCGACCCCAACGTGTTGGCGATCAAGCAGACCCTGTACCGCACGTCCGGTGACTCCCCGATCGTCAACGCGTTGATCGACGCGGCCGAGGCCGGCAAGCAGGTGGTGGCGCTGGTCGAGATCAAGGCGCGGTTCGACGAGCAGGCCAACATCAGGTGGGCACGCGCTCTCGAACAAGCCGGTGTGCACGTGGTGTACGGGTTGATCGGCCTCAAGACGCACTGCAAGACCTGCCTGGTGGTGCGCCGCGAGGGCTCGATGATCCGGCGCTACTGCCATGTCGGAACCGGCAACTACAACCCGAAGACGGCCCGACTGTACGAGGACATCGGCCTGCTGACCGCCGCACCCGACATCGGCGCCGACCTGACCGACCTGTTCAACTCGCTGACCGGATACTCGCGCAAGGACTCCTACCGCAACCTGTTGGTGGCCCCCTACGGGGTGCGCAGGGGCATCATCGAACGCATCGAGCGCGAGATCGCCGCGACCCGCGACGGCGCCGAGGGCCGGATCCGCTTGAAGGCCAATGCGTTGGTCGACGAGCAGGTGATCGACGCGCTCTACCGGGCTTCGCAGGCCGGGGTCCGGGTCGAGGTGGTGGTGCGGGGAATCTGTGCGCTGCGCCCCGGCGTGCCCGAGTTCTCGGAGAACATCGTGGTGCGCTCGATTCTGGGTCGATTCCTCGAGCATTCACGGATCATTCATTTCCGCGCCATCGACGAATACTGGATCGGCAGCGCGGACATGATGCATCGTAATCTCGACCGGCGAGTGGAAGTGATGGCCCAGGTGAAGGATCCGCGGCTGAGCGCCCAACTCGACGACATCTTCGAATCGGCTACCGATCCGCAGACCCGCTGCTGGGAATTGGGTCCTGACGGACGCTGGACGGCCTCTCCGCAGGAGGGACAGACCGTCCGGGACCACCAGGTGTCGATGATGGAACGACACCGCTACTCGTGAGAACCGCCAGGACCGTGACGACCCGCAGGAGCTGAGTTGCCGAAGGCGACATCGCCGGATCCGATTTCGGACACGAAGACGATCCGGGCTGCGGGCGCAGTGGTGTGGCGTCCCGGCCCGCGTGACGAGACGCCGGAGATCGCGATCATCCATCGTCCCCGATACGACGACTGGTCGCTGCCCAAGGGCAAGGTCGACCCGGGTGAGAACGAACCGATCGCGGCCGCGCGCGAGATCGAAGAGGAGACGGGCTTCCGCGCCAGGCTGGGGCGGCAACTGGCCACCGTGCACTATTCGGTTCCCCAGGGCGCCAAGCAGGTCCGGTACTGGGCGGCTCGGCACCTGCACGGCGAGTTCAGGGCCAACGACGAGGTGGACGAGCTGAAGTGGCTTCCGGCACACCAGGCGATGTCCGAATTGCAGTATCCGCACGACCGTGACGTCGTCAGCCGGTTCCTGGCCGCACCCGCCGACACCCGGTCGGTACTGATCGTCAGGCACGCCACCGCCGGCAGCAAGTCCCGCTTCGTCGGCGACGATCGCCTGCGCCCGTTGGACAAGCACGGCCGTGCGCAGGCGGAATCGTTGATCGGTCAGCTGTTGGCCTTCGGCGCCGAGGAACTGTTCGCCGCGGACCGGGTGCGCTGTCAGCAGACCCTCGACCCGCTGGCCGAAGAACTGGGTGCGACGATCCGCGCCGAGACCTCGTTGACCGAGGAGGCCTACAAGAGCGATCGCGACGCCGCGCACGAACGCATCCTCGACATCGCGGCCTCGTCAGCCACCCCGGTGATCTGCAGTCAGGGAAAGGTCATTCCGGGCCTCGTGGACTGGTGGTGCAAGCGCGACGGGGTCCGCCCCGGTCAGGCCGGCAACCGCAAGGGCAGCACCTGGGTGATGTCGCTTGTCGACGGGCGACTGATCGCCGCCGACCACATCGACACGGCCCTCCCACCGAAGAAGTAACCGCGCAATTGAATTCAACTCGTGCCGGCGGAGCTCCCGGCACACGAATTCGCCGCGGGTCGTGTCGACCCGCGGCGAAATTCGAGAACTGACTACCGGCGACCGCGCTTGGCGGGCGCCTTCTTGGCGGCCGTGGCCTTCTTGGCCGGAGCCTTCTTGGCGGGAGCCTTGGCCGCGGCCTTCTTGGCCGGAGCCTTCTTGGCCGGAGCCTTCTTGGCGGCCGTGGCCTTCTTGGCCGGAGCCTTCTTGGCAGCCGGAGCCTTCTTGGCAGCCGTGGCCTTCTTGGCCGGAGCCTTCTTGGCAGCCGGAGCCTTCTTCGCGGCCGTGGCCTTCTTGGCCGGAGCCTTCTTGGCAGCCGGAGCCTTCTTCGCAGCGGCCTTCTTCGCCGGAGCCTTCTTCGCGGCCTTCCGCGCGGTCGTCGCGGTCACGCCGCGCTTGACGGCCGGACCGTCCGCCGGAAGCTTCTGCGCGCCAGACACAACGGCCTTGAACTGAGCACCGGGCCGGAACGCCGGAACGGATGTGGGCTTGACCTTCACCGTCTCACCGGTGCGCGGGTTGCGCGCCACGCGTGCGGCGCGACGGCGCTGCTCGAAAACACCGAAGCCGGTGATCGTCACGCTGTCACCCTTGTGTACCGCACGGACGATGGTGTCGACGACATTCTCCACCGCAGCGGTGGCCTGCCGACGATCCGAGCCCATTTTCTCCGTGAGTACGTCGATGAGCTCTGCTTTATTCATGCAAAACCTCCGAAACCAGTGGCCCTACTTGGGCCGACTAGTGGACACGGTAAACCCATTGCCTGCTGATTTCCAAGAGCCACGCGCAATTTCAGGCCAAGCCAGCGAACTTTTTTCAATCCGATTGCTGCGCTTGACCTCCTACCGAAGGCCTCAAAAGGGCCTTGCGGCGTCCGGAATTCGCCTCTGCGAAGGCCGCCGTCAGGCCGGCAGGGTGCGCGGTTTCCAGTCCGGACGGCTGCTTTCATATTCCTCGATTTGGTCGAGTTTCCGCAGCGTAAGGCCTATATCGTCGAGTCCTTCGAGCAGCCGCCAGGCGGTGTAGTCGTCAATGTTGAACGGCACCACGACCGTTCCTGCGGTCACCGTTCGATCTTGAAGATTTACACCAATTTCCAACCCGGGCTGTTGCTCGATCAGCTTCCACAACAATTCCACATCATCCTGGGCGACTTCGGCCGCCAACAGACCTGCCTTGCCGGCATTGCCGCGGAAGATGTCGGCGAATCGCGACGAGATGACGACCCGGAATCCGAAGTCCATGAGCGCCCACACCGCGTGTTCGCGGGAGGATCCGGTTCCGAAGTCCGGGCCCGCGACCAACACCGAGCCGTTGTCGAAGGGGGCCTGATTCAAGATGAAGGACGGGTCGGTACGCCATGCGGCGAACAAGCCGTCCTCGAATCCCGTTCGGGTGACGCGCTTCAAGTACACCGCGGGGATGATCTGGTCGGTGTCGACGTTGGACCGCCGCAGCGGAACGCCGATGCCGGTGTGGGTGCGGAAAGCTTCCATCGGGGTCTCCTGAGGATTCTCGGGGCTCGGGGCTCGGGTGGCTCTGGGGTTCAGCGGGCCGGGGCCGCGGGCAGATCGGCAGGCGAGGACAGGGTGCCACGGACCGCGGTCGCGGCCGCGACCGCGGGCGAAACCAGATGGGTGCGGCCGCCCTTGCCCTGCCGGCCTTCGAAGTTCCGGTTGGACGTGGACGCGCAGCGCTGGCCCGGCGAGAGCTGATCGGGGTTCATTCCCAAGCACATCGAGCACCCCGCCTGCCGCCACTCGGCCCCGGCCGCGGTGAACACCTCGCCCAGCCCTTCGGCTTCGGCTTGGGCGCGCACGCGCATCGATCCGGGCACCACCAGCATCCGAACCCCGTCGGCGACACGGCGGCCCCGCAGTACGTCGGCGACGACACGCAGATCCTCGATCCGTCCGTTGGTGCAGGACCCGACGAACACCGTGTCGACGGCGATGTCGCGCATCGCCATTCCCGGACGAAGGTCCATGTAGGCCAACGCCTTCTCGGCAGACTGCCGCTCTCCCTCGTCGAGCATCAGTTCCGGGTCCGGTACCGAACCCGCCAGCGGTACGCCCTGCCCGGGATTCGTCCCCCACGTCACGAACGGACTCAGCGTCGACGCGTCGAGGTAGACCTCGGTGTCGAATTCGGCGCCGTCGTCGGTGCGCAGCCGACTCCACGCTTCGACCGCGGTGTCCCAGGCGGCGCCCTCAGGCGCGTGGGGGCGACCCCGCAGGAACTCGAAGGTGGTCTCGTCGGGGGCGACCATGCCCGCCCGGGCGCCGGCTTCGATGCTCATGTTGCAGATCGTCATCCGGCCTTCCATCGACAGCGATTCGATGGCGGTGCCGCGGTATTCGATCACGTGGCCCTGCCCACCGCCGGTGCCGATCTTGGCGATGACGGCCAGGATGATGTCTTTGGCGCTGACGCCCGGGGGAAGCTGGCCGTCGACGTTGACCGCCATGGTCTTGAACGGCCGCAGCGGCAGCGTCTGGGTCGCGAGCACGTGCTCGACCTCGGATGTGCCGATACCCATGGCAAGCGCACCGAAGGCGCCGTGGGTGGAGGTGTGGCTGTCGCCACAGACCACCGTCATCCCGGGCTGGGTCAACCCGAGCTGCGGACCGATGATGTGCACGATGCCCTGCTCGGCGTCGCCCATCGGGTGCAGCCGGATGCCGAACTCGTCGCAGTTGCGGCGCAGCGTCTCGACCTGAGTGCGAGAAACCGGATCCACGATCGGCTTGTCGATGTCGACGGTCGGCACATTGTGGTCTTCGGTCGCGATCGTCAGGTCCGGGCGGCGCACGGGACGACCGGCGAGCCGCAGCCCGTCGAAGGCCTGCGGGCTGGTCACCTCGTGAACCAGATGCAGGTCGATGTAGATGAGGTCGGGTTGACGTGCCCCGCCCTCTCCGGTTCCGGGAACGACGACATGGTCGTTCCACACCTTTTCGGCCATGGTGCGGGGCTGGTGCGCGAGGGCCATCTTGACTATCTCACAATCTGGGACGACAGTATCTCCTTGTGAGACAGGATAGCGGCATCGGCGTGCTGGACAAAGCGATGAGCGTTCTTCATGCCGTCGCGGACTCACCGTGCGGTCTTGCCGATCTGTGCGAGCGGACCGACCTCCCGCGGGCCACTGCGCACCGCTTGGCCGTCGGCTTGGAAACCCATCGACTGCTGGCCCGCGGCGGCGACGGCCAGTGGCACATCGGGCCCGCGGTCACCGAACTGGCCCGCCACGTCAAAGATCCGCTGCTCGCCGCGGGCGCTTCGGTGCTGCCGCGCCTGCGGGAGCTGACCGGAGAGAGCGTGCAGTTGTACCGGCGCGAGGGCACCTCCCGGATCTGTGTGGCGGCGCTCGAACCCCCGGCAGGGCTGCGCGACACCGTGCCCGTCGGGACCCGCCTGCCGATGACCGCCGGGTCGGGTGCCAAGGTGCTGCTCGCCTACGCCGACACTGCGACCCAGCATGCGGTGCTACCGGGGGCAACCTTCAGCGATCGCACACTGGCCGAGGTCCGCAAGCGCGGTTGGGCCCAGAGTGTGGCCGAACGCGAGCCGGGTGTGGCCAGCGTCTCAGCGCCGGTCCGCGACGCCCGCGGTGTCGTCATCGCGGCGGTGTCGGTGTCGGGTCCGATCGACCGGATCGGCCGCCGGCCGGGGGCACGGTGGGCCGCGGACCTGGTGGCCGCCGCAGAGGCGCTCACCCGCCGTCTGTGACACCACGGGCACGACGACCTCGCCAAAAGGCGGCCTCGCAAAGGAGGCCCCGAGAAGACGGCGAGAAACCGATTGGATACGAGCCGCTCACGAAGGGCCTCGCCTCACGAGAAAGGCCCCCGGAAAGCACGAAACTCCGGACCGCATTCGGTCCGGAGTCGGTGACTGGTACCCCCGATGGGATTCGAACCCACGCTACCGCCGTGAGAGGGCGGCGTCCTAGGCCGCTAGACGACGGGGGCTAGAACTCGTTTCGGACGGTCAGCATAACTCAGCCGAGAACGCTGACCTAATCTCGTTGTCTCGCTGGGGTACCAGGACTCGAACCTAGAATGGCTGAACCAGAATCAGCTGTGTTGCCAATTACACCATACCCCATTGGCTGCTTGTCACCGCTGGTCACAAGCTATTTTCGGCCTCGACGCACCCCGGTGGATCCGTGGAGCGCCGCATTGCGGGCCGACGAGCAGACTACCAAAGATTCTGCGGTGGTTTTTCACGCCTCCGCCGGTGCCGACGCAGCGGCGTGGTCCCGGCCGGCGCGCAGGCGCGCCAGGCTGCGATCGCGGCCCAGCAGCGCCAGCGATTCGAACAGCGGCGGGCTGACCGAGGAGCCGGTCGCGGCGACCCTGACCGGTCCGAACGCCTTGCGTGGTTTGAGCTCCAAGCCGTCGATCAACGCCGTCTTGAGCGCCGCCTCGATCTCGGTGGTCTCCCACCGCGGCACGTCCTCCAGTGCCCCCAGCGCAGCCGTCAGCACCGGCACCGCCGCCTCTTTGAGCTCCTTGCCCGCTGACTTCTCGTCGAGGCTGAACTGCGCGTCGCTGAGGAATTTCAGCAGATCCCAGGCATCCGAGAGCACGACGATGCGGGTCTGCACCAACTGCGCGGCCTCCGCGAACTGGGCCTCGTCGAGACCGGTGTCGTGGCCGTGAGCTGCGAAGTACTCGGCCAGCCGGCGTTCGAACTCGGCCGGGGCCAGCAGCCTGATGTGTTCGGCGTTGAGCGCGTCGGCCTTCTTCTGGTCGAAACGGGCCGGGTTGGAGTTGACGTCGGCGACATCGAAGGCGGCGACCATCTCCTCGAGGCTGAACACGTCCCGGTCGTCGGCGATCGACCAGCCCAGCAGAGCAAGGTAATTGAGCAGGCCTTCGGGGATGAATCCGCGCTCGCGGTGCAGGAACAGGTTGGACTGCGGGTCGCGCTTGGACAGCTTCTTGTTTCCGTCACCCAGCACCGAGGGCAGGTGAGCGAATCGGGGGGTCGCCTCGGCCACGCCCAGGCGGGTCAGAGCCGCATACAGCGCCAGCTGGCGGGGCGTCGACGGAAGCAGGTCTTCACCACGCAGGACGTGGGTGATCCTCATCAACGCGTCGTCCACCGGATTGACCAACGTGTACAACGGTTCTCCGTTACCCCGGGTCAACGCGAAGTCGGGAATCGAGCCCGCTGGGAATGTGGTCTCCCCGCGGACCAGATCCTGCCACGTCATGTCTTCGTCGGGCATGCGCAGCCGCACCACCGGCCGGCGTCCCTCGGCCCGGAAGACCGCACGCTGCTCGTCGGTCAGCGTGCGGTCGTAGTTGTCGTAGCCCAGTTTGGGGCTGCGCCCCGCCGCCAGGTGCCGCGCCTCGACCTCCTCGGCGGTGGAGAACGCCTCGTACGCCTCACCGGTGTCGAGCAGCCGCTGGATCACATCGGTGTAGATGTCGCGGCGCTGCGACTGTCGATAGGGGCCGTAGGGTCCGCCGACCTCGGGCCCCTCATCCCAGTCCAGACCGAGCCAGCGCAGCGCATCCAGCAGAGCCAGATAGCTGTCCTCGCTGTCCCGCTGAGAATCGGTGTCCTCGATGCGGAACACGAACGTCCCGCCCGTGTGTCGCGCGTATGCCCAGTTGAACAAGGCGGTGCGAATGAGCCCGACATGCGGCGTACCGGTCGGTGAGGGGCAGAATCTGACTCTGGTGGTCACTTGTGTCCTTTGCGCACAACAGGATTGGAAAGGGTGCCGATGCCCTCGACGGTGATGCTGACGGTGTCGCCGTCCTCGATGGGGGCCACACCCTCAGGAGTTCCGGTCAAGATCAGGTCACCGGGTAGCAGCGTCATCACCCGCGAGATCCATTCGACGATGGCGCCGATGTCATGGATCATCAACGAGGTCCGGGAACGCTGCTTGACCTCGCCGTTGACCTCCGTGCGCAGCTCGAGGTCGGCCGGGTCGACATCGGTGACGATCCACGGCCCGACCGGGCAGAACGTGTCGTGGCCTTTCGCGCGCATCCACTGACCGTCCTTTTTCTGCTGGTCGCGCGCCGAGACGTCGTTGGCGATCGTGTAGCCCAGGATGTTCTCGGCGGCGCGGGCGGCCGGCACGTCCTTGCACGGGCGGCCGATGACCGCAGCCAGTTCGCCTTCGAAGTGCACCGGATGCGCGTCAGCCGGAAGTTGGATCGCGGTGTTGGGTCCGATGATCGACGTGTTGGGTTTGAGGAAGATGATCGGGTCCTCGAAGGTGCCGCCGCCCATCTCCTCGATGTGAGCGGCGTAGTTCTTGCCCATGCAGACGACCTTGCTGGCCAGAATCGGGGCGAGCAGCCGGGTGTCGGCGAGCGGCCACTGGCGTCCGGTGAAGGTGGGCGCACCGAACGGGTGCTCGGCGATCTCGCGCGCGATCGCCTCGCCCGGCTGGTCGGGGGGGCCTTCGATGCTGACGAAGGCGACCCCGTCGGGGCTGGCGATTCGGCCGAGACGCATGTCTTCAGCCTAGTGCCCTGCCGCGATGCCCGGGCCCGGCGGCCGGTCAGCCACGCGTCTCCCACATTTTGAGACATGTGTTCAATCAGATGAGACAGCTGTGAGACGATGGCGGCGTGGCCGTCGACACGATCAGCTCCTTGCGACGCTGGTCGATGCTGGTCATCGCCCTGGTGACCACGCTGTGCGCCAATGTGTTCATCAACGGGGTGGCTTTCCTGATTCCCACGCTGCAGACGGAGCGCGGGCTGGACCTGGCGACCGCCGCATTGCTGTCGTCTCTGCCCAGCCTCGGCATGGTCGTCACGCTGATCGCATGGGGTTATGCCGTAGACCGGTTCGGTGAGCGCCTGGTTCTCACGCTCGGATCCGTCTTGACCGCAGCCGCGGCCTTCGCTGCAGCCTCAGTGCAGTCCCTCGTCGCCGTGGGAGCCTTCCTGTTCCTGGGCGGCATGGCCGCGGCGAGCAGCAATTCGGCCAGCGGGCGGCTCGTCGTCGGGTGGTTCGACGCGCGCCAGCGCGGCCTGGTCATGGGAATCCGCCAGACCGCCCAACCGCTGGGAGTGGGGGTCGGCGCGCTGGTCATCCCCCGCCTGGCGGAGTCCCACGGAATCTCGGCGGCGCTGCTGTTCCCCGCAATCGTGTGCGCGGCGTCAGCAGTGGTGTGCGCGGTGGCCGTCGTCGATCCGCCTCGGCCGCCGCGGTCACAGGCCGATCCGACCGAGCTGGCCAACCCCTACCGGGGATCGTCGATGCTGTGGCGCATCCACCTCGCGTCGGTGCTGCTCGTCGTGCCCCAGGTGCTGGTGTGGACCTTCACCCTGGTGTGGCTGATCGACGCGCGCGGCTGGTCGCCCGGTTCCGCCGGCACGCTGGTGATGCTGGCCCAGCTGCTGGGCGCAGCCGGCCGCGTCGGCGCCGGTCGCTGGTCGGATTCGGTGCTGCGCCGCAGCGGTGACGTGGTGTCCGCCCGCCTTCGCCCGATCCGGGCCATCGCCCTCGCCGCGGCCATGTCGATGGTGCTGCTCGCCGTGACCGACGCGCTCGACTCCCCCGTCAGCATCGCGCTGATGATGGCGGCCTCGGTGATCACGGTGTCGGACAACGGGTTGGCATTCACCGCCATCGCCGAGAACGCAGGCCCGTTCTGGAGCGGACGGGCGCTGGGCACTCAGAACACCAGCCAGTTGCTGACCGCCGGCGTCGCGCCGCCGTTGTTCGGTGGCCTCATCGGAATCGCCGGATTCCCGGTGGCTTTCGCGGTGTGCGCGATTTTTCCGCTTCTCGCCATCCCCGCGGTACCGGTGCCCGCTGGGAGCGTCGGCGAACGTCGGGGCTCTGCGCGCAGCGGTTGAGCGCCGCGGCCGTCCCCCGGGTACACAGACGCCGGAACACCCTCGGTCACGCCGGCTCTCCTCGTCAGGACGCCGCGTGGCCGTGGCCGGAGGGCCCTGCCGAGCGTCGGGGCATCACGATCAGAGCGGCGACCAGGAAGCAGAGCGCGCCGACGAATGTGCCCGCGGTCGCCAGCCTTTGGTCGGCGGTGACCCCGGTGCGGCTCACGTGCGCGGCCACCGCCGACACCGCGAACGCGAGGCAACCGACGAGATTCACCACCGCAGCCGCCCACTCCCGCCGACGCAGATCCAGCGAGCCGATGGCGGCGGCTACGGCGGACAACCCGATCACCGCACTGACCAGGAAAGCCAGCGATCCCGCGGCGTCGGGCGCCCAGACGTACCTGCGCTCCGCCGACACTGCGTGCGTCCAGACCGCCGCGGCGGTGCTGACGTTGAACAACACTGTTCCGATGAATTGCACAGCAGCCGAGGACCATTCGCCACGGACAGCCTGGTCCGACAACTGCAGCTGCACCCATGCCGCGGCGGTGAAGAACCACGAGCCGACGAAACACAGTGCGTTGGCCGCGGCGGCCCCGGCCCATTCGCCGAAGCCGGGCAGCGTGGCCACGGCGAACAGCGACGAGCCGACGACGAACAGCCGGCACTGCCGACTCAGCGTCGCGATCGTCGCTATCGCCCGCGCCTCAGAGCCGGTCCAGGATGCGCTGGCCGACCTCGGAAGTGGTCGACCGGGCGTCTCCGCGGGTGGCCAGGTGGTCCTCCACGGCCCGGTCCACCTTGGCGGCCGCCTCCAGTTCGCCGACGTGCGCCAACAGCAACGCGACCGACATGATCGCCGCGGTCGGGTCGGCGACGCCCTGGCCGGCGATGTCCGGCGCGCTGCCGTGCACCGGCTCGAACATCGACGGATTGATACGGGTGGCATCGATGTTGCCGCTGGCCGCAAGACCGATGCCGCCGCACACCGCGGCGGCGAGGTCGGTGATGATGTCGCCGAACAGGTTGTCGGTGACGATGACGTCGAACCGGCCCGGGTCGGTGACCATGTGGATCGTGGCGGCATCGACGTGCTGGTAAGCCACCTCGACGTCGGGGTATTCCGCGGCCACCGCCTGCACGGTGCGCCACCACAGCGAACCCGCGTATGTCAGCACGTTGTTCTTGTGGACCAGGGTCAGATGCTTGCGGCGCTGCTGGGCGCGGCCGAAGGCGTCCTGCACCACGCGCCGCACCCCGTAAGCGGTGTTGACGCTGACCTCGGTCGCGATCTCGTGCGGGGTGTCGACCCGGATGGCCCCGCCGTTGCCGGTGTAGGGACCTTCGGTGCCCTCCCGCACGACCACGAAATCGATCTCGGGGTCACCGGCCAGCGGACTGGCCACTCCCGGGTAGAGCCGCCCGGGCCGCAGGTTGATGTGGTGGTCGAGCTCGAAGCGGATCCGCAGCAGCAGCCCCCGCTCCAGCAGCCCGCTGGGCACCGACGGGTCACCGATGGCGCCCAGCAGGATCGCGTCCTGGCCTTTGATCTCCTCGAGCACCGAGTCCGGCAGCACCTCGCCGGTACGGTGATACAGCCGCGCGCCCAGCTCGTACTCGGTCTTCTCCACTCCGGGGAACACCGCATCGAGGACCTTGAGCGCCTCGCCGACCACTTCCGGGCCGATACCGTCGCCGGCGATCACACCCAGCCTCATCGCTGCGGTCATGACAGATCCACCACTTCCAGCGTCACCGCGGCCACGTCGCGACCGATCGCGGCGAGCACGTCGGCGGGCACCGGGCGATCCAGGCGCAGCATGACCGTGGCGCCCTCCCCGTCGGCGTCCTGACTCAACTGTGCGGCGAGGATGTTGGCGCCGGCGCCGCCGAGCAGCGTGCCGATCTTGCCCAGCGCACCCGGCTGGTCGTCGTAGTTGATGATCAGATTGACGCCCTCGGCGCGCAGGTCCAAGTTGCGTCCGTTGATCTGGACGACCTTCTCCACCATCTGGGGACCCGACAGCGCGCCGGCGACGTTGACCGTCACGCCGTCGGCGCCCACCGCCCGCACGTCGACCACGCTGCGGTGGTTGGGGCTTTCCGACTGGGTGGAGATCGAGGCCTCGACGCCCCGCTCGGCGGCCAACGCCGGCGCGTTGACGAACGTGACCGGGTCCTCGATCACCGCCGAGAACAGCCCGCGCAGCGCAGACAGCCGCAGCACCTCGACCTCACCGGGTCCGCCCGCGGCCAGCTCACCGCAGACATTGACCGCCAGCGACACGGGCAGTTCGGGCGAGAGCACCCCGGCCAGCAGACCCAGCTTGCGCACCAGGTCGAGCCACGGCGCGACCTCCTCACCGACGGCGCCGCCGCCGACGTTGACCGCGTCGGGCACGAACTCCCCGGCCAGGGCCAGCTTGACACTGGCGGCGACGTCGGTGCCCGCGCGATCCTGTGCCTCGGCGGTCGATGCACCCAGGTGCGGCGTCACCACGACCTGCGGCAGTTCGAACAGCGGGCTGTCGGTGCACGGTTCGGTGGCGAAGACATCCAGGCCGGCCCCGCGGACGTGTCCGCTGGTGATGGCCTCGGCCAGCGCCTGCTCGTCGATCAGTCCACCCCGGGCGGCGTTGACGATGATCGCGCCGGGTTTGGTCTTGCCCAGCGCCTCCTTGCCGATCAGACCCGCCGTCTCCTTGGTCTTGGGCAGGTGCACCGAGATGAAGTCGGCGCGACCGAGCAGGTCGTCGAGCGTGAGCAACTCGATGCCCAGCTGCGCGGCGAGCGCGTGCGACACGTAGGGGTCGTAGGCGACGATGTGCGCCCCGAATGCCGCCAACCGCTGGGCCACCAGCTGACCGATCCGGCCCAGGCCCACCACGCCGACCGTCTTGCCGAAGATCTCGGTACCCGAGAACGACGACCGCTTCCAGGTGTGTTCCCGCAAGGTGGCGTCGGCGGCGGGGATCTGCCGGGCGGCGGCCAGCATCAGCGCCACGGCGTGCTCGGCCGCGCTGTGGATGTTGGAGGTCGGGGCGTTCACGACCAGCACACCACGCGCGGTCGCCGCCTCGACGTCGACGTTGTCGAGACCGACGCCGGCGCGGGCGACGATCTTCAGCCGTGGGGCGGCGGCCAACACCTCGGCGTCGACGGTGGTGGCCGAGCGCACCAGCAGGGCGTCGGCGTCCACCACCGCGGCGAGGAGCTTCTCCCGGTCGGGGCCGTCGACCCAGCGGACATCCACCTGGTCACCCAGGGCTTCCACGGTCGAGGCGGCCAGCTTGTCGGCTATCAGTACCACAGGCAGACTCACGAGGCTTCAGCCTAACGGGCTGCTATAACCGGGTGGTGGGCGGGAATGATTCGAGCGTCGATGTCACCGTCGTCGGCAGTGGCCCCAACGGGTTGGCCGCCGCGGTGATCTGCGCCAGGGCCGGTCTGTCGGTGCGCGTGATCGAGGCGCAGTCCACCGCGGGGGGCGGGGCCCGGACCCTGCCCGACCCGGAGTTCAGCGGGGTGAGCCACGACATCTGTTCGGCGGTGCATCCGCTGGCCCTCGCGTCGCCGTTCTTCTCGGCCTTCGATCTGCGCTCCCGCGGCGTCACCCTCACCTCACCGGAGGTGTCCTACGGCAATCCCCTGCCCGGCCGGCCGGCGGCGATCGGGTACCGCGACATCGACCGCACCTGCGCCGAACTGGACGAGGGGGCGTCGTGGCGCAGCCTGCTCGGACCGCTGGCCGCCGACTGCGATGGCGTGGTGGGACTGCTACTCGGCGACAAGCGCTCGATTCCCCCGAGCATCCCGGCGGCGGCGCGCGTCGCCCCGCGCCTGCTGGCCCAGGGCAGTCCCGCCTGGCGCAGTCTGCGTGGGGAGGATGCCCGCGCACTGTTCACCGGGGTTGCGGCCCACACGATTTCGCAGATGCCGTCGTTGGTGTCGGCCGGCGCGGGATTGATGCTCGCCACGTTGGCGCACGCGGTCGGGTGGCCTATTCCGGTGGGCGGCTCGCAGGCGATTCCCGACGCCCTCCTGACCGACCTCCGTGCGCACGGTGGCGAACTGGTCCTCGGTGAGGAGGTGACCGGTCCACCACCGGGGGTGGTGCTCTACGACACCGCACCCACCGCCTTGCTGCGCATCTACGGAGACCGGTTGCCCCCGCGCTATGCCAGGACACTGTTGCGCTACAAGTACGGCCCCGGGGTGGCCAAGGTCGATTTCGTGCTCTCCGGTGAGATCCCATGGCGCGATCCACGTCTGGCCGACGCTCCGACTCTTCATCTGGGCGGCGACCGAGCCACGATGGCGCTGGCCGAACGCGAGATCGCCGCAGGACGCCACGCCGAGTGGCCGATGGTGCTCGCCGCGCTGCCCCATCTGACCGATCCCGGCCGGGTCGATGCGCAGGGCCGGCGACCGCTGTGGGCCTACGCGCACGTCCCCGCCGGGTCGACGGTCGACATGGCCGAGACCGTCAGCGGTGTGTTCGAACGGTTCGCACCCGGCTTCCGGGATCTGGTCGTCGGGGTCCGCAGCGTGCCTGCCGCTCGGCTGTCCGACCACAACGCCAACCTGGTGGGCGGCGACATCGGGGTCGGCGGCAACAACATGCTCAGCGCGCTGACCGGGCCTGCGGTGCGGTGGAATCCGTGGTCGACGCCGATCCCCGGGGCCTACCTGTGTTCGTCGGCGACGCCACCGGGTGGCGGTGTGCACGGCATGGCGGGTTACTACGCTGCGCGCACCGTGCTGCGCAAGGAATTCGGCATCCGCGACCTGCCCTCGCTGGCTGGGTAGGCTCGCAGCCATGACCAAATTGGCAGTCATCTACTACTCCGCGACCGGTCACGGCACCGCGATGGCCAACCGGGTGGCCGCGACCGCGGAGACCGCCGGGGCCGAGGTGCGGCTGCGCCACATCGCCGAGACCCGCGACCCGGAGTCGTTCGCGTCGAACTCCGCGTGGACAGCCAATTACGAAGCGACCAAGGACCTTCCTGCCGCCAGCGGTGACGACATCGTGTGGGCCGACGCGGTGATCTTCGGCACACCGACGCGGTTCGGCAACGCCGCCTCTCAGTTTCGGGCGTTCATCGACTCGTTGGGCGGGCTCTGGGCCAAGGGCCAGCTGGCCGACAAGGTGTACGCGGCGTTCACCTCGTCGCAAACCGCGCACGGAGGGCAGGAGACCACGCTGGTCACCCTCTATGTCTCGCTGATGCATTTCGGGGGCATCCTCGTACCGCCCGGTTACACGGACGGCGTGAAGTTCGCCGACGGAAACCCGTACGGCGTCGGCCATGTCACCGGACCGGAAAACCGCAACGAACTCGACGACGCCACGCTGGACGCGCTCGACCACCTGGCCCGCAGAGTGGTGGCGGTCGCCGAACGACTCTCCTAGGTTCCGTCGCCGGTGCGCGGCATCGCCCTCATCGCCGAGCGAATGACGAAATAGAGCACCGGCGAGGTCACCAGCAGCACCGGCCAGCCCATCGCGATGCGCGCCACGGCGAGCATCCCCTCCTGGTCGGTCGTGTAGAGGTGGTATTGCACCGCGAACCGGGTGGCCGAGATGGCCGCCATGCCCAGCGTCACCAGATCGAAGGCCAACCGCACGCGCCGGACCCGACGCCAGCTGTCGTCACGGCCGGTGATCCACGCCCACACCACGCCGACCACGGGGCGCCCGACCAGTACCGAGCCGGTGAACACGACGGCCAGGGCCAGATACATCCAGATTCCCGGAAGGTAGAAGTCCTTGGCTCGGCCGGTGACCAAGGCGAAGGCCGCGCCCACCGCGACGCCAGCGAATCCCAGCAGCGCCGGTCGGGCCGATTCGCGCTGCAGCAGTTGCCAAACCAGCACCACCGCCGCCGCGCCCAGCGCCGCGATCAGGGCGGGGCCCAGCCCGGCGAGCGCGTTGGCGGCGGCGAAAGTGACCACCGGAAGCGATGTGTACACCAGCCCGCGGAATCCGCCCGCGCGGGCGAGGAGCCGCTCACCCGGCGTCTGTGCGCCCGTCATGTCCACCGAGAGTACCGACCGCGGCACCGGCACCGCGAAAGAGAAATCCCGGTCGTGATCCTCATCGGATCGACGACCGGGAATTCTCGTAGGCGAAAATCAGGCGGTTTCGGTGATGGGCCGGTCGACCCAGCTCATCAGGTCGCGCAATTTCTTGCCGGTGACCTCGATCGGGTGCTCGGCGTTCTGCTTGCGCAGCGCCTCGAGCTCCTTGTTGCCACCCTCGACGTTGGCGACCAGACGCTTGACGAAGGTGCCGTCCTGGATGTCGGACAGGATCTGGCGCATCCGCTTCTTGGTGTCGGCGTCGATCACCCGGGGACCCGACAGGTACCCGCCGAACTCCGCGGTGTCGGACACCGAGTAGTTCATCCGGGCAATGCCGCCCTCGTACATCAGGTCGACGATCAGCTTCAGCTCGTGCAGCACCTCGAAGTAGGCGAGCTCGGGGGCGTAACCCGCCTCGACCATGACCTCGAAGCCGGTCTTGACGAGTTCCTCGGTGCCGCCGCACAGCACGGCCTGCTCACCGAACAGGTCGGTTTCGGTTTCGTCCTTGAACGTCGTCTTGATGACGCCGGCCCGCGCACCACCGATGGCCTTGGCATACGACAGCGCCAGCGCCAGACCCTCACCTTTGGGGTCCTGCTCGACGGCGACCAGGCAGGGCACGCCCTTGCCGTCGACGAACTGACGGCGCACCAGGTGCCCGGGGCCCTTCGGGGCGACCATGCCGATGGTCACGTTCGCCGGCGGCTTGATCAGACCGAAGTGGATGTTCAGGCCGTGGCCGAAGAACAGCGCGTTGCCGTCCTCGAGGTTGGGCTCGATGTCGCTGGAGAAGATCTCGGCCTGAGCGGTGTCGGGCGCCAGCAGCATGATCACGTCGGCCCACTTGGCGACCTCCGCCGGGGTGTCGACCTCCAGGCCCTGCTCGGTGACCTTCTCGCGGGACTTCGAGCCCTCTTTCAGGCCCACCTTCACCTGCACACCCGAGTCGCGCAGGCTCAGCGAGTGGGCGTGGCCCTGGCTGCCATAGCCGATGACGCCGACCTTGCGGCCCTGGATGATCGACAGGTCCGCGTCGTCGTCATAGAACATCTCAACTGCCATATTCGTGAATCTTCCTTCTTGTCTTGACTGTTGCGGGTCTTGGGTCTTGGTCCTATTTGGTGGAGATACCGCGGGGGCCGCGCGCCAGCGAAACCACGCCGGACTGGACGATCTCGCGGATCCCGTAGGGCTCGAGCACGCGCAGCAGCGCCTCGATCTTCTCCTGAGTACCGGTCGCCTCCACCGTCAGCGACTCGTTGGAGACGTCGACGACCTTGGCGCGGAACAGGTTCACCGCCTCGATCACCTGACCGCGGCTGGCGGCGTCGGCGCGGACCTTGATCAACGCAAGCTCACGGGACACCGAGTTGGCGTCCTCCTGCTCGACGATCTTGATGACGTTGACCAGTTTGTTGAGCTGTTTGGTGATCTGCTCGAGCGGAGAATCCTCCACGTCGACCACGATCGTCATGCGGGACAGGTCTTTCTGTTCGGTCGCTCCGACGGCCAGTGACTGGATGTTGTAGCCGCGCCGGGAGAACAACGACGCGACCCGGGCCAGGACACCGGGCTTGTCTTCGACAAGCACCGACAGCGTATGCGTGCGGCGTGCGGTGGTCGTCATGCGTGTCCCTCTTCCGGGTCGTCGAACAGTGGCCGGATGCCACGCGCCGCCTGAATCTCGTCGTTGCTGGTGCCGGCGGCCACCATCGGCCACACCTGGGCGTCCGCGCCGACGATGAAGTCGATCACCACCGGGCGGTCGGTGATCGCGCGGGCCTGAGCGATCACCTCGGCCACGTCCTCGGCGCGCTCGCAGCGCAGACCCACACAACCCAGCGCTTCGGCGAGCTTGACGAAATCGGGGATGCGCCGCGAATGCGTGGCCAGATCCGTTTGGCTGTACCGCTCCTCGTAGAACAATGTCTGCCACTGCCGGACCATGCCCAGGTTGCCGTTGTTGATCAGGGCCACCTTGATGGGGACACCCTCGATCGCACAGGTGGCCAGCTCCTGGTTGGTCATCTGGAAGCAGCCGTCCCCGTCGATGGCCCACACCTCGGTGTCCGGGCAGCCCATCTTCGCACCCATCGCCGCGGGCACCGCGTAACCCATGGTTCCCAGGCCGCCCGAGTTCAGCCACGTCTTCGGCTTCTCATAGGAGATGAACTGCGCGGCCCACATCTGGTGCTGGCCCACCCCGGCGACGTACACCGCGTCAGGTCCGGCGATCTTGCCCAGCGACTCGATGACGAACTCCGGTGACAAGCTGCCGTCGCTCTGCGGGCCGTAGCTCAACGGGTAGGTCGACTGCACGTTGCGCAGGTACTCCCACCAGTTGTCGGTCTTCAGGGTGCCCAGCGTGCCGTCGCGGCGCAGCGCCTCGATCAGGTCGGTGATGACGGCCTTGACGTCGCCCACGATCGGCACGTCGGCGTGCCGGTTCTTGCCGATCTCGGCGGGGTCGATGTCGGCGTGGATGACTTTCGCCTCGGGCGCGAACGAATCCAGCTTTCCGGTGACCCGGTCGTCGAACCGGGTGCCCAGCGCGATCAGCAGGTCACTGCGTTGCAGGGCCGCCACCGCTGAGACGGTGCCGTGCATGCCGGGCATGCCCATGTGCTGCGGGTGGCTGTCCGGGAACGCGCCCCGGGCCATCAGGGTGGTCACCACCGGGATACCGGTCAGCTCGGCCAGGTCGAGCAGCTGGTCGGTCGCCTCACCGCGGATGACGCCGCCACCGACGTAGAGCACCGGCTTGCGCGCCTCGGCGATCAGCTTGGCCGCCTCGCGGATCTGACGGTTGTGCGGTTTGGTGTTGGGCTTGTAACCGGGCAGCTCGAACTGCGGCGGCCAGGCGAACGTGCACTGACCCTGCAGCACGTCCTTGGGGATGTCGACGAGAACGGGTCCGGGACGTCCACTGGCGGCGATGTGGAACGCCTCGGCGATGACGCGGGCGATGTCATCTCCGTTGCGCACCAGGAAGTTGTGCTTGGTGATCGGCATCGTGATCCCGGAGATGTCGGCTTCCTGGAACGCGTCGGTGCCGATCAGAGCGCGCCCGACCTGTCCGGTGATCGCGACCACCGGGATCGAATCCATGTAGGCGTCGGCCAGCGGTGTCACCAGGTTCGTGGCCCCGGGACCCGAGGTCGCCATACAGACCCCGACCCGGCCGGTGGCGTGGGCGTACCCGCTGGCGGCGTGACCGCCACCCTGCTCGTGGCGCACCAGCACGTGACGCAGTTTGTCGGAGTCGAACAGCGGGTCGTAGACCGGCAGCACCGCGCCGCCGGGGATACCGAAGACGACGTCGACGTCGAGCTCCTCGAGCGAGCGGATCACCGCCTGGGCTCCGGTCATCTGCTGCGGGGCAATCCGTTTCGGCTGCGCAGGGGTGGCCTTCGCGCCGGTGGGGAGGTGACCGCCGTTGGCCGGCATCTCCGACTGTTCGGGTGCTCGCGTGGTGGGTGCGCTCACGATGTCCTCGGTCTCTTGTGTCTGTTGTCAATCGGGCAAGAAAAAACCCCCGTCAGCCCGGCGGCTGAACGAGGGTTGCGCGTCGATGCTGTGGTGGCTATACCCGGGTGAGGGCCAGCGCGGCATCAACGCGCAACCCAATTACTACCAGTCCCGGGGTGGTCCACATAAGCCACGACGGTAGCTTCCGAACTGGCGAAAGGTCAAATTCGCCCGGCGTGCCGGGGCGGCCCGCCCCGATGGGATGATGGCGCCATGGACACCCCCTCGGCGTCTGGTTCGGCGCCAGAGTCGACGCCGGTCGTCATCAAGATCTCGCCGATGGCACACATCGCGGTGTTGATACTCGCGTTCGCGATGTTGTCGATCGTGTTGGCCGGACCGCCCTGGTGGGCGTTGCTGCTGCTCATCCCGGTCTTCGCGTCGGTGGCCATCGTGCGCTACCGCACCTCCGCCGACCGCGACGGCGTCACCGCCCGAACGTTGCTCAGCAGCCGGGCCGTCCGCTGGGACGACATCGCCGGGCTGCGGTTCGGCCGCCGGGCGTGGGCGTTGGCCCGTCTGCACGACGGCACAGAGGTGCCGTTGCCGGCGGTGACCTTCGCGACGCTGCCGCTGCTCACCGCTGCCAGCGACGGGCGGGTCCCCAACCCCTACTCGTGAGCCACGGCGTGGGTCACGCCAATCAAGCCGCGGCGTGGGTCACGCCAATCAAGCCGCGGCGTGGGTCACGCCAATGAGGCACGGCGTGGGTCACGCCAATCAAGCCACGGCGTGGGTCACGCCAAGGGGTTCGTGCCGTTGAGAAGCACCCAGATCGCCACCCCGGCGCCGATTCCGAGCACCAGTGCCGCGAACGAACCGATGAACGGGCGGCGCGCCCAGCCCCGCCCGGCGTCGAGGCCGTACCGGCCCGGCCCGATCAGGATGATCGCCGCGACAGCGCACAGCAGAATCACCTCGTACTGATGGCCGTCGGTGAGAAACGCCGACAGCCGAGCGTCGTCGTGCGCCTCCGCGACCTCGGCCAGCATGCCGGTCACCAGGTAGGCGAGCGCCCCGGCCGCCGCGACCGGGGTGAACAGGCCGACAACCAGCAGCACACCGGCAGCGACCTGACCGCCGGCGGCGACATAGGCCAGGATGTCGGCGTAGCGGAAGCCCAGGTCGGCGAGGTAGTCGCGGAACCCGCCCACCCCGGAGCCACCCCACCAGCCGAACAGGTTCTGCAGACCGTGACCGATGAACAGCGCCCCGACCGCCACCCGCAGCAGCAACAATCCGAGATTCTGGGTGCCGCGCCGGTCAGAACGAGCCGGGTCGGCCGGCTCGACCTCGGTCGGTGTCGCGGTCGAGCCGTAGGCGCCGGGGGCCAGCCCGGCGGACGGCTGCACGTAGGGCAGCGGCTCCGGGTCGTTCATCAGCCCGAACGGCGTCTGGTCGGTGGTCGCCTTCGGGGTGTCGTACCGCGGGATCGCCGTCGTCTCGGTGTCGCCGCCGAAGTTCGGCGAATGCAGGTCGTCCTCGGGGTCCACCAGCCGTGCCGAGGCAGGCCGGCCCGAGTCGTCGGGCCGCTGCCAGGCGCTGGGGTCATGGGGACTCGTCACAACAGCCAGGGTAAGTGCTGCTGAGCCGCTGCTCGGGAATTAGCCCGGCGCGCCTTCGCACCTGTTGGCGCAGGATGGACGGGTAGCGCGTGGCGCGCACCGCCGCACGATCCGTAACCTGGCCAGCATGACAAAGCGCCGGTCGGCACGCACAGCCGCTACCGCGGTGTGCGCCTTGATGTGCGCGGGACTTCTGGCCGTCGCCGGTTGCGCCAGGTTCGATTCCGCCCAGTCGCAGCCGTTCACCACCGAGCCCGAGCTGGCACCGGGGCCCACCACCACACCGACACCTCCGCCGCCGCTGCCCGCCAAGCCGTTCCCGAAGGAGTGCCCGGCCCCCGGCGTCATGCAGGGGTGCCTGGAGAGCACCAGCGGGCTGATCATGCTGCCCGACAGTCAGTCCGCCCTGGTGGGCGAGCGTATGACCGGAGCAGTCAAGCAGGTGTCGGTGCGCGCCGAACCCACCGTCAAGACCGTGATTCCCGTGGATCCGACCGGTGACGGTGGCCTGATGGACATCGTGCTGTCACCCACCTATTCGCAGGACCGGCTGATGTACGCCTACATCACCACCCCCACCGACAACCGGGTGATCCGGATCGCCGACGGCGACATCCCCAAGCCGATCCTGACCGGCATCCCCAAGGGCACCACCGGCAATCGGGGTTCGTTGATCTTCTCCAGCCCCACGACGCTGATGGTGCAGACCGGCGACGCCGGCAACCCCGCGCTGGCCGCAGATCCCGCCTCGATGGCGGGCAAGCTGCTGCGCATCGAGCAGCCCACGACCGTCGACCAGGCGCCCACCACGACCGCACTGTCGGGTCTGGGCGCGGCGGGCGGGACCTGCATCGACCCGGCCGATCAGTCGCTGTACATCACCGACAGAACCGCCGGCGGCGACCGGTTGCAGCGCATCACCAAGAACTCGGTGGTTTCGGAGGTCTGGACCTGGCCGGACCGGCCGGGTGTGGCCGGCTGCGCGGCGCTGGACGGCACCATCCTGGTCAATCTCGTCGACACCAAGCAGACCGTCGCCGTGCGGCTGTCCCCCGACACCGGCGCGGTGACCGGCGAGCCCGAAGTCGTGCGCCAGGACCAGCACGGTCACGCGTGGGCGCTGCAGGTGTCCCCCGACGGCAACATCTGGGGCGCCACGGTCAACAAGACCGCCGGTGACGCCGAGCGACTCGACGACGTGGTGTTCCCGTTGTTCCCGCAGGGCGGCGGGTTCCCGCGGACCAACGACGAGAAGACCTGATCGAGACGCTCCGCTACTGCGGACCGTGACCGGGCAGCCTCAGCATCAGCCGGGCGCCCCCCAGCGGACTGACCTCCAGCGCCGCGGTGCCGCCGTGGATCTCGGCCTGCTGCGCCACCAGCGCCAGCCCCAGGCCCGACCCGGATCGCGAAGCGGTGGTGCCGCGGTGGAAGCGCTCGAAAACCGTCGCCCGCTCCTGCTCGGGCACACCGGCACCGTTGTCGTCGACGGCGATCTCGACACCTTCCGACGACGACACCACGCTGAGCCTGACCTGGGTGGCGCCGCCGTGTTTGACGGCGTTGGCGATCGCATTGTCGATGACCAGCCGTAGACCGGCGGGCATGCCGAGCATCAACACCGACGTCGAGGAGGCCAGCGACACATCCAGCCCGGGATAGTTGTGCATGGCATCGTGGGCGGCGCGGTCGAGCAGTTCGGCCACATCGACCGGCACGAAGTCGTCGACGGTGGTCAGCTCCCCCTGCGCCAGCCGCTCCAGCGCCCCCAGGGTCGCCTCGATGCGGGACTGGGTGCGCATGACGTCGGTGATCACCTCTTTGCGCTGCTCGGGCGCCAGATCCAGGGTCAGCAGCACCTCCAGATTGGTCCGCATCGCCGTCAACGGCGTTCGCAGCTCGTGGGAGGCCACGGCGGCGAAGTCGCGCGCCGACTCCAGCGCTGCGCGGGTGCGCTGCTGTTCGTCACCGATCCGCGCCAGCATGCCCTCGACCGCTTCGGAGATCTCGACCGCTTCCCACACCCCGCGCACCTGCACCTCGTCGGGGTTGGACTGGGCATTGATGGCACGGGCCTGCTGGGCCAGCAGTCGGAACGGGTTGACCATGATCAGCGAGATCACCCAGCCGACCAGCAGTGTGCTCAGGATCACCCCGGCGCAGATCCAGAACACCCGCCAGTGCAGCGAGTCGATCCGGGCCTGCGTCTCGGCCAACGGTGCGCCGAGCGCGATGGAGGCGTTGCCTGTGGTCAACGTCCGAACCCGGTATTCGACGCCGTCGATGCTGGCGTCGGCGTAGCCGGCGGGCAGCTCGGGCAACACGACGTCAGCGGGGACCGAGATCGTGGCGTCTCCCAACCTGGCGGTGCGCACCAGGCCGTTCTCGGTGGGCTCGGGCCCGGTCCCGTCCTGCACGCTGCGCAGCAGCGTGTTCACGTCGCCGAAACTGGACAACGAATCGAGACGCCGGTCGAGCTGGTCGAGCTGGTCATTGGTGACCCCGACCCACACCCACACCCCCAGCGTCAGCACCAGGGTGATCACCCCCAGCTGGGCCAGGATGACGATCGAACGCAGCGACAGCAGCCGCAGCGGGTGCGCCAGAATGCGGAAGACCAGGTCCTGGGGGCGTGTTTTCACCGAACCGCTAGCTGCAGGCGGCCATGACGAGCTCACGCACGCGCGCGGCGTCGGCCTGGCCCTTGGTGGCTTTCATCACCGCTCCGACGATGGCTCCTGCCGCCTGGACCTTGCCGCCACGGATCTTCTCCACGACATCGGGGTTGGCGGCCAGCGCCTCATCGACAGCGGCCTGGATCAGCGAGTCGTCGCGCACCACGGCCAGGCCGCGGTCGTTCATGACCTGCTCGGGCTCGCCCTCACCGGCCAGCACGCCCTCGACGACCTGGCGGGCCAGCTTGTTGGACAGCTTGCCCTCGTCGACGAGCTTGACCACGGCGGCCACCTGGGCCGGCGTGATCGGCAGGGCGTCGAGTTCGACTCCGGATTCGTTGGCTTTCTGCACTAGGAAGTTGCCCCACCAGGCGCGAGCCTGATCGCTGGACGCGCCGTGCTCGACCGTCGCGGCGATCAGATCGAGCGCGCCGATGTTGACCAGGTCGCGCATCACCTCGTCGGAAACACCCCAGTCCTGCTGAATCCGCTTGCGCGACAGCCACGGAAGCTCGGGGATGGTGGCACGCAGCCGCTCGACGAGCTCGGCGCTGGGAGCCACCGGCTCCAGATCCGGTTCGGGGAAGTACCGGTAGTCCTGCGCGGTCTCCTTGCTGCGACCGGGCGAGGTATAGCCGTCCTCGTGAAAGTGCCGAGTCTCCTGCAGGATCGTGCCACCTGATTCCAGAACCGCTGCCTGCCTGCGCATCTCGTAGCGCACGGCGACTTCGACGCTCTTGAGCGAGTTGACGTTCTTGGTTTCGGTGCGGGTACCGAACTCGGCCTGCCCGATCGGTTTGAGCGAAACGTTCGAATCGCACCGCATCGAGCCCTGATCCATCCGGACATCGGAAACACCCAAGCCGCGCAACAGATCTCGCAATGCGGTCACGTACGCGCGGGCGATCTCCGGGGCCCGCTCCCCCGCGCCTTCGATGGGCTTGGTGACGATCTCGATCAGCGGGACCCCGGCGCGGTTGTAGTCGATCAGCGACGTGGTGGCTCCGGCGATACGTCCCGTCTCGCTGCCCAGGTGGGTCAGCTTGCCGGTGTCCTCTTCCATGTGTGCCCGCTCGATCTCCACGCGCCAGGTGCTGCCGTCGTCCAGCGGCACCTCGAGGTGGCCGTTGATGGCGATCGGTTCGTCGTACTGGGAGATCTGGTAGTTCTTCGGCATGTCCGGATAGAAATAGTTCTTCCGGGCGAAGCGGCACCACGGCACGATCTCGCAATTGAGCGCCAGGCCGATGCGGATCGCGGACTCGACGGCGACCTGGTTGAGCACGGGTAGCGACCCGGGCATACCCAGGCAGACCGGGCACACCTGGGTGTTGGGCTCGCCACCGAAGCGGTTGGCGCAGCTGCAGAACATCTTGGTCTCGGTGGACAGCTCGACGTGCACCTCGAGACCGAGGACCGGCTCGTAGCGGGCGATGACCTCGGCGTAATCCAGCAGCTCGGCGGTGGCGACAGACATGCCCCTGATCCTAGTGCGGGCGTCTCCCGCCGCCTTCGTCAGCCGAAGAACGCCGCCGCGTCCTCGTAGCGGCTTTGCGGAACCAGTTTGAGTTGGCGGACCGCGTCGGCCAGCGGCACGCGGCCGATGTCCTGGCCACGCAGCGACACCATCATCCCGTACTCGCCGGCATGGGCGGCGTCGGCGGCGTTGACGCCGAAGCGGGTGGCCAGGACCCGGTCGTGCGGTGTCGGCGTGCCGCCGCGCTGCACGTGGCCGAGCACGGTGGTACGCACCTCTTTCTTGATGCGCTTCTCCACCTCCACGGCCAGCTGCTGGGCCACCCCGGTGAAACGCTCGTGGCCGAACTCGTCGATGCCGCCCTGCAGCAGCTGCATCGAGCCCTCCGCAGGCTTGGCGCCTTCGGCGACGACGCAGATGAAATGCGAGTCACCGCGCACGAAACGCGCCTTGACCAGGCGGCACACCTCTTCGACGTCGAACGGCTGCTCGGGGATCAACGTCATGTGCGCACCGGCGGCCAGCCCGGCGTTGAGCGCGATCCAGCCCGCGTGACGGCCCATCACCTCGACGAGCATGACCCGCTGATGCGACTCGGCGGTGCTGTGCAGTCGGTCGATGGCCTCGGTGGCGATGTTCAGCGCCGTGTCATGGCCGAACGTGACATCGGTGCAGTCGATGTCGTTGTCGATGGTCTTGGGCACTCCGACGACGGGCACGCCCTCCTCGGACAGCCAGCTCGCCGCGGTCAGAGTGCCCTCGCCGCCGATCGGGATCAGCACGTCGATGCCGTTGTCGTCGAGCGTCTGTTTGATCTCGTCGAGCCCGGCACGGAGCCGGTCTGGGTTGGTGCGGGCGGTCCCGAGCATCGTGCCGCCCTTGGCCAACAGTCGATCGTTGCGGTCGTCGTTGTGCAGCTGGATGCGGCGGTTCTCCAACAGCCCGCGCCACCCGTCCTGGAAACCCACCACCGACGAGCCGTAGCGGGCGTCGCAGGTGCGCACGACCGCCCGGATGACCGCGTTGAGCCCCGGGCAGTCCCCGCCTCCGGTCAGCACTCCGATCCGCATGATCTATCTCGCTCCTCGCGTGCGCATGATCTGTTCGGCTCCTCGCCGACCTATCTTGCCCTTTCAGACCGCCGTCGGCAGCGGACCGCGGACAACCTCGAACGCGGCGCCGACACGGTAGAGCCGGTCGTCGGCCAACGCCGGCGCCATGATCTGCAGTCCCACCGGCAGTTGATCGTCCGGGGAGAGTCCCGCGGGCACCGACATTCCGCAGTGTCCGGCGAGGTTGAGCGGCAATGTGCACAGGTCGAACAGGTACATCGACAGCGGATCGTCGACCTTCTCGCCGAGGCGGAACGCCGTGCTCGGCGTCGCCGGTGAGACCAGCACGTCGACGCTGCGGTAGGCCTGGTCCAGGTCGCGCGCGATGAGGGTGCGCACCTTCTGCGCCTGGTTGTAATAGGCGTCGTAGTAACCCGCCGACAGCGCGTAGGCGCCGATCATGATGCGCCGCTTGACCTCCGGCCCGAAGCCGGCGGCGCGGGTCAGGGCCATCACTTCCTCGGCGCTGTGACTTCCGTCGTCGCCGACGCGCAGGCCGTAGCGCATGCCGTCGAACTTGGCCAGGTTCGACGACACCTCCGAGGGCAGGATCAGGTAGTAGGCGGGCAGCGAGTAGTCGAAGTGCGGGCAGTCCACCTCGCTGACCTCGGCGCCGAGCGCCGTGAGCTTGTCGACCGCGTCGTTGAACGCGTTCAGCACGCCCGGCTGATAGCCCTCACCGCTGCGCAACTGTTTGACCACGCCGACGCGCAGGCCTTTGAGGTCACCGTTGGCGCCGGCTTTGGCTGCCCCGACGACGTCGGGGACGGCGGCGTCGACCGAGGTGGAATCGCGCGGATCGTGCCCGGCGACCACAGCGTGCAGCAGCGCGGTGTCGAGCACCGTGCGCGCGCACGGTCCGCCCTGGTCCAGGGAGGATGCGCACGCGATCAGCCCGTACCGCGACACGGTGCCGTAGGTGGGTTTCACGCCGACGGTCGCGGTCAGCGCTGCGGGTTGGCGGATCGACCCGCCGGTGTCGGAGCCGATGGCCAGCGGCGCCTGGAACGCCGCCAGGGCTGCCGCGCTGCCACCGCCCGAGCCGCCGGGCACCCGCTCGGTGTCCCACGGGTTGCGGGTCGGCCCGTACGCGGAGTTCTCGGTCGAGCTGCCCATGGCGAACTCGTCCATGTTGGTCTTGCCGAGGATCGGGATGCCGGCCTGGCGCAGCCGCTCGGTCACCGTGGCGTCGTAGGGCGACATCCAGCCTTCGAGGATCTTCGACCCGCAGGTGGTGGGCATGTCGGTGGTGGTGAAGACGTCCTTGAGGGCCAGCGGCACCCCGGCCAGCGGCGAGGCCGGGCTCTCGCCGGCAGCGATTTGAGCGTCGACGGCGGCCGCGGCGGCCAGCGCCTGGTCACCGCCGACGTGCAGGAACGCGTGGTAGGCGCCGTCGGTGGCGGCGATCTGGTCCAGGCAGGCCTGGGTCACCTCGGTCGAGGACACCTCTTTGGCGGCGATCTTCGCGCCGAGCGTTGCGGCGTCGAGCCGGGTCAGGTCGCTCACTCTGCTTCTCCGAGGATCCGGGGCACGGCAAAACGCCCGTCGACCGCGTTGGGCGCCTCAGCGAGCGCCTGGTCCTGGGTGAGGCAGGGCGCCGGCACATCGGGCCGGAAGACGTTGACGTCCTTGAGGGGGTTGTCGGTGGCCTCGACGCCGGTGACGTCGACGGCCTGGATCTGGCTGACATGGCCGAGGATGGCGTCGAGTTGGCCGGCGAAACTGTCCAACTCGCCGTCGGTCAAGGCGAGTCGGGCCAGTCGCGCCAGGTGCGCAACCTCGTCTCGGGAGATCTGGGACACGACCACGAAGCCTAGTTCAACGCCTCCGCGGGGCCGTCGTCCGAGTCGCCTGCGCCAGGCAGTCCGTGACACAGTGTTGCGCGTGCCTTCGTATCTGCTACGGGTCCAGCTGGAGGACAGGCCCGGCAGCCTCGGCTCCTTGGCCGTGGCCTTGGGCTCCGCGGGTGCCGACATCCTCTCGCTCGACGTGGTCGAGCGGGCCGCGGGCTACGCGGTCGACGATCTCGTCGTCGAGCTTCCGCCCGGAGCCATGCCGGACATGCTCATCACGGCCGCCGAGAAGATCAAAGGGGTCTACGTCGACAGCATCCGGCCGCACACCGGGCTACTCGAGGCCCACCGCGAGCTGGAACTGATCGACCACGTCGCCGCTGCCGACGGCACGGTCAAGCAGTTGCAGGTGCTCGTCGACCAGGCGCCCAAGGTGCTGCGCGTCGGCTGGTGCACGGTGACCAGGCTGACCGACGCGGGCCCTCAACGGGTGGTGGGCAGCTCCGGCGCCCCGGAGACGGTGGCCGCAGAAACGCCGTGGCTGCCGATCCACCGGGCCCAGGCGCTGGACGCGACCGCGGACTGGGTGCCGCAGGTGTGGCGAGACATGGACACCACCTTGGCCGCCGCACCGCTGGGGGGATCGGCCACCGCCCTGGTGCTCGGTCGCCCCGGTGGTCCCGAATTCCGGCCCAGCGAGGTGGCGCGGCTGGGATACCTCGCCGGTATCGTCGCGACGATCACCGGCTAGGCGGCCACGTTCCCGGGGTCAGTCGCGGCAGTCACGGGGTCAGCTGCGGCGAGCGGACGGGCAGCTAGACCCCCTCCGGGCCCTCCTGAAGCAAGCGGCTGAAGCCGTCTTCGTCGAGCACCGGCACCCCGAGCTCGATCGCCTTGTCGTACTTGGATCCCGGCGAATCCCCGGCGACGACGTAGTCGGTCTTCTTCGACACCGACCCGGACGCCTTCCCGCCCCGGGTGATGATCGCTTCCTTGGCGCCGTCGCGGGAGAACCCGGTCAGCGACCCCGTCACCACCACGGTCAATCCTTCCAGCGTGCGCTCGATGCTGGCGTCACGCTCGTCGGCCATCCGCACGCCGGCCGCGCGCCACTTCTCGACGATTGCGCGGTGCCAGTCCACGGTGAACCAGTCGATCACCGCCGCCGCGATGGTCGGGCCCACGCCCTCGGTGGCAGCCAACTGCTCCTCGGAGGCGGACTCGATGGCCTCGAGACTGCCGAATTCGGTAGCCAGCGCACGAGCCGCGGTCGGCCCGACATGGCGGATCGACAGCGCCACCAACACCCGCCACAACGGCTGCGCCTTCGCCTGGCCGAGATTGGCCAACAGGCGCTTGCCGTTGGCCGACACTTCGCCGGCCTTCGTGGTGAACAGCTCTGTGCGCAGCAGGTCGTCTGCGGTGAGGCCGAACAGGTCACCTTCGTCGGCGATGACGCCGGCCTGCAACAGAGCGGTCGCAGCCTCGTAACCCAGGCCCTCGATATCGAATGCGCCACGCCCGGCGACGTGAAACACCCTCTCCCGCAACTGCGCCGGGCACGAGCGCGAGTTCGGGCAGCGAATGTCGGCGTCACCCTCCTTGGCGGGAGCGAGTTCGGTTCCGCACTCGGGACAGTGGGTGGGCATGACGAACTCGTGCTCGGACCCGTCACGCAGGTCCACGACCGGGCCGAGCACCTCGGGGATGACGTCGCCGGCCTTGCGGATCACCACGGTGTCGCCGATGAGCACACCCTTGCGCTTGACCTCCGAGGCGTTGTGCAGCGTGGCCAGCCCGACCGTCGACCCGGCCACCTTGACCGGTTCCATGTAGGCGAACGGCGTGACCCGGCCGGTCCGCCCGACGTTGACGCGGATGTCGAGGAGTTTGGTGGTCGCCTCTTCGGGTGGGTATTTGTAGGCGACCGCCCAGCGCGGAGCGCGCGAGGTCGATCCGAGCCGGCGCTGCAGCGCGACCTCGTCGACCTTGACCACCACACCGTCGATCTCGTGATCGACGTCGTGGCGGTGTTCACCCCAGTAGGCGATGCGTTCTGTCACCGCTTCCAGTCCTTGGACCTGTGCGGTGTGGGCCGAGACAGGCAGACCCCACTGCCCCAGCGCCCGGTAGGCGTCGTGGAGTGTGGCAAACGTCAAGCCCGCAGGACCTTCCACGTGACCGAGTCCGTGGCAGATCATGCGTAGCTTGCGCCGCGCCGTGACCGCCGGGTTCTTCTGCCGCAACGAGCCCGCGGCACTGTTGCGCGGGTTCGCAAACGGCGGCTTGCCCTCGGCGACCAGTCCTGCGTTGAGTTCCTCGAAATCGGCCACCCGGAAGAACACCTCGCCGCGGACCTCGAGCACCTTCGGAACCGGGAATTCCTCGGTGCCGGTGAGCTTCTCAGGCACGTCGTCGATGGTGCGGGCGTTGAGGGTGACATCCTCGCCGGTGCGGCCGTCGCCGCGGGTCGCCGCGCGGACCAATCGTCCGTCGCGGTAGACCAGCGCCAGCGCCACGCCGTCGATCTTCAGCTCGCACAGGTAGTGCGCGCCGTCGCCGATCTCACTTCTGATGCGGGCGGCCCACGCGCCGAGCTCGTCGGGGGTGAAGACGTTGTCCAGACTCAGCATCCGCTCGAGATGGTCGGCGGAGGTGAAGTCGGTGGAGAACCCCGCACCGCCGACGAGCTGGGTGGGCGAATCGGGGGTCCGCAACTGCGGGTGGGCGTTCTCGAGCGCCTCGAGCTCCCGCAGCAACGTGTCGAACTCGGCGTCGGAGATGATCGGCGCGTCGCGTACGTAATAGCGGAACTGGTGGCCTCGCACTTCCTCGGCGAGCTCCTGCCACTGCCGACGCAGGTCGGCGTCGACGGCGTCGACAGCGCCGTCGGCCTGCTCGGCCAGCGCGGCCTCGGGATCCTGACTCGCCTTGGGACTCACTCTGGCAGGTTATCGAAGGCCGCCGACACGGCGGTCCGCCCCGGCCGTCGGACCGCGCGCATAACCTGACCCCATGCCGCACCCGATCATGTTCCGCGACGACGACATGGGCCTGGCCGAGGTCCGGCGGATCGCGCTCGGATTTCCCGAGACGTTCGAGAAGATCTCCCACGGTAGGCCGGTGTTCTGCGCCCCCAAGATGTTCGCGGTGTACGGAGGTTCGGCGAAAAGCGCCGCCGGCGCTGAGCACACCCGGTACCCGCATTGTGTGCTGGTCAAGGTCGACGACAGCGAACGGCGGGCACTGGAGCAGGACAGCCGGTTCTTCTTCCCCGCCTACATGGGACCGTTCGGCTGGCTCGGCCTGGATTTCGAGGCCGCACCGGTCGACTGGGCCGAGGTCACCGAGCTGATCGACGCGTCCTTCCGGATGGTCGCGCCGAAGAAAACAATCAAGCAGCTCGACCAACGTTGACCCATTCGGCGGTCGGACATGCTTCGATCGGAGCTGCCATGAGTTTCTCCAGCCCTTTCCCCGAAGTCGACATCCCCACCGCGAGTGTCTACGACTATCTCTTCGACGACCTCCACGACCACGACGCCGACCGTGTCGCCCTGATCGACGCGAAGTCCGGCAGACAGACCTCATACCGCGAGATGGTCGCCCGTATCGAATCCTTCGCCGGCGGATTGGCCGCCCGCGGCCTCGGCGTCGGCGATGTGGTCGGACTGCTCGCTCCGAACAGCTCGGCGTTCGCGGTCGCCTTCCACGGCATCCTGCGTGCCGGCGCGACAGCAACCACCATCAATGCGCTGTTCACGGCCAAGGACATCGCCAAGCAGCTGACCGACTCCAAGGCCACCATGTTGGTGACCGTGAGCCCGCTGCGCGAACAAGCCCGGGAGGGGGCGGCCGCGGCGGGCCTGCCTGCGGAGAACGTGGTGGTTCTCGATGGTGCGGGCCGCGACACCGACGGCCACCCCAACGCCGAGGACCTGCTCGCGGCGGGAGCCGCCGCGCCGGACGTCAGCTTCGCTCCGTCGGCGCACCTGGCGGTGCTGCCCTACAGCTCGGGCACGACCGGCAATCCCAAGGGTGTCATGCTCACCCACCGCAACCTGGTCGCCAACGTCGCCCAGATCCGGCCGCTGCACGGCATGACGAGTGACGACGTGGTGCTGGCCGTCCTGCCCTTCTTCCACATCTACGGCATGACCGTGCTGCTCAATGCGGCACTGCACGCGCGCGCCCGCCTCGTCATCATGCCGAGTTTCGACCTAGGCGAATTCCTCGGCAACATCGCCGAACACCGGTGCACCGTCGCGTTCATCGCACCTCCGGTGGCGGTCGCGCTGGCCAAGCATCCGTTGATCGACGACTACGACCTGTCCTCGCTGAACGTGGTCATGTCGGGGGCGGCACCGTTGGACGCCGACCTCGGACATGCGGTCGCCGAGCGGTTGCGGTGCACGGTCGTACAGGGATACGGCATGAGCGAGCTCAGCCCGGTCAGCCACATCACCCCATTCGACTACGGCGAGCACGACATGCGTGTCGAGGCACCGCTCAGTTCGGTCGGCTGGACGGTTTCCAATGCTGCGTCCAAGATCGTCGACCCCGAGACGGGGCGCGAAATCCCCGTTCCCGAAGAGGGTTTGAGTGAGACGGGCGAGCTCTGGTTCAAGGGCCCCAACGTCATGGCCGGGTATCTGAACAACGACGAGGCCACCAAGGCGACCATCGACGACGACGGCTGGCTGCACACCGGGGACCTGGCCCAGGTGGACGCCCACGGATGCGTCTACATCGTCGACCGACTCAAGGAGCTCATCAAGTACAAGGGCTACCAGGTGCCGCCGGCTGAACTGGAGGCCGTGCTGTTGAGCCACCCCGATATCGCCGACGCCGCGGTGGTCGGCGCACTCGACGACGAAGGCGAGGAGGTACCGAAGGCGTTCGTCGTCAAGCAGTCCGACTCTGAGTTGACCGCGGATGACGTGATGGCGTTCGTCGCCGAACACGTTGCGCCCTACAAGAAGGTCCGCAAGGTCGAGTTCATCGACGCGGTGCCGAAGTCGGCGTCGGGCAAGATTCTGCGAAAGGATCTCCGCTCGCGCTGACTTGTCACCCCCCGGATCTAGACTAGAACACATGTTCGAGTCCGGGGCGGCGGGGTGTATCGAGGCGATGGCCTCGGCGGTGCGCGCGGAGTCGGCGGCGATCGCGGCGCGGTTGAAAGCGGTGGCCGGGTTGTATGCCCAGCGCTGCCGCGACTACGAAGGCCGCCAGCACTGGGCCAGCGATATCTTCGACGCGGTGGCCGCGGAGGTCTCGGCCGCCCAGAACATCAGCCGCGCCCGCGCCGGGGTGCAGGTGCGCATGGCGGTCTCGCTGTTCGAACGCCTGCCCCGGGTCGCGGAGGTGTTCGCCGCCGGGGACATCGACTACCGGGCGTTGCGGATCATCATTGCCCGCACCGACAACGTCGACGACGAGGTGATCGGCCGTCTCGATGAGGCGCTGGCCGAGCGGGTGGGCCGCTGGAACCGGTTCTCGGAGAATGCGTTACGTGACCGTATCGACAAATGGGTGGCCACGGTCGACCCCGCCGGTGAACGTGTGCCGCCCGCAGTTCGGGATCAGCGCTACCTCGACATCGACCCCCACCCCACCGCGGCGGGCATGGCGCTGATCGGGGGCGCGCTGCACGCGATGGACGCCGCCGCGCTGCAGGCCCGCATCACCGCGATCGCGGCCACCGTGTGCGACGAGGACCCGCGCACCACCGCCCAACGCCGCGCTGATGCCTGCGGGGCGATCGGACGCTGGGAAACCAGCCTGGCCTGCCAATGCCCCGATGCGCAGTGCCCCAACCGCGCCGTGCGCGACGGCGCGGCCCAGGTCGTGATCCATCTGCTGGCCGAGCAGACCACCATCACCGGCAGCGGCACCGCTCCGGGCTATCTACCCGGGTTCGGGGTCCAGCCCGCCGAGGCGGTGCGCAGCGCCGCCCGCGGCGCGAAACTCACCCCGGTGCGGCTGCCCGGCCCGGCCCCAGAGCCCGGCTATCGCGCCTCGGCGCCGCTGACCGATTTCTTGCGCTGGCGCGATCTGACCTGCCGCTGGCCCGGCTGTGACGCCCCGGTGGCCCGTTGCGACCTCGACCACACCCAACCCTGGCCGGTCGGGCTCACCCACCCCTCCGGGCTCAAGCACTACTGCCGGGCCCATCATTTGCTCAAAACGTTCTACACCGGCCCGCTGGGCTGGACCGATCAGCAGCGCCCCGACGGCACCATCGTGTTCACCGCCCCCACCGGGCACACCTACACCACCGAAGCCGCCGGCGGACTGCTGTTCCCCACCCTGGCCCGCCCCACCGCACCCCTGAGCACCACCAGCACCAGCACCGGCGCCTGCGCCTGCGCCGGCGCCGGCGCCGAACCGGCAACGCCCCACCGCAGCATGATGATGCCCACACGCCGCACCACCCGCGACCAGGACCGCCGCGCCCGCATCCACCACGAACGCCGCCAACGCCTCGACATCAACGCCGAACACCAACGCCAACACCAAGCCTGGCTCGCCGCCACCTACGAACCACCACCCTTCTGAGGGGTTGGCTCAAATACCTTCCGGGTCCTCGGCCATTGCGTCGGCGACCCGCTGGGAAAGCTCGATCGCGCCGCGCGCCCAGGCGGGCGTCGCCGCGGCCAGGCCGCACGCCGGGGTCACCCCGATGCGGTCCTTCAAGACCACGCGAGCGAAACCGAGTCGGTCGGTCACCGACGCGACTGACGCCGCGACATGCTCGGTGCCCAAT
Source organism: Mycobacterium sp. G7A2 (assembly GCF_041902445.1). NCBI lineage: Bacteria > Bacillati > Actinomycetota > Actinomycetes > Mycobacteriales > Mycobacteriaceae > Mycobacterium > Mycobacterium sp. G7A2. The sequence goes on from NZ_CP169251.1 coordinate 4,008,574, forward strand.
CGCGTGGTGGGCTGGATGCTCGGAACCGCGCCCAGCAGCACGGTGCGCCCCGACTCCAGGAACTCGCCGATGCCGTCCAGGTCGGCTGGGGTCAGGGTGGCGATGTCGACCGACACTGCGGCGATGCTGCTGCGCTGCAGCAGCGGCCACGACAGTCCCTCCGCACAGCTGTGCAGGGCCACGTCACCGCCGACGACCGCGACGCAGTCATCGAGAAGACCGCCCACCATCGCCTCGTCGACGGGATGCACGGGCGCCATACTGGTCACCCCGGACAGTCTCCCGGCCATCGCAGCCGGCAGTGACGGCTCGTCGAACTGCACGACCACCGGGGTCTGCAGTCGGCGCGACACCTGTGCGCGATGGGCGGACACCCCCTCGGCGAGCGACACAGCCAGATCGCGCACCGCTCCCACATCGGTGATGGCCCGGTGCCCGTTCGGCAGTTCCAGATGCGCGGCCAGAGTGACCGGACCGGGCGCCTGCACCTTCACCGTTCGGTCGGACCCCCGTATGCCCGCCTTCTCCCAGGCCTCTTCGAGTGCATCGATGTCTTCGTCGAGCAGGCTGACCGCCCGGCGTGTGGCGGCCCGGCGTCCGGTGGCGATCCGGTATCCGCGGGGCACCGTGTCCAGAGCGATGTCGACGAGCAGGGCGCCGGCGCGCCCGATCAGGTCGGCCCCCACCCCGCGGGCCGGTAACTCCACCAGATGCGGCAGCCCGGGCAGCTCCCCCACGACGATCTCGGCGGCTTCCCGGGGCGCCGATCCCGGCCAGGAGCCCGTGCCGGTTGCGGTCGCGAAAACACTCACTCGCCCGACGATATCGACACCGCTAGTGTCATGACATGACGGCCCGGTTCTGCGTGTCCACGCTGTTGGCGGTGGCGCTCGCGGCGGTGCCGGTTGCCGCGTGCACCCAGACGGTCTCAGGGACCGCGCTGCGGACCGCCCCCACCATCGACGAGGACTCGCGCTCTCCGGTCGACGTCGACACCGTGCTGCTCGATCGAGCCGAGTTGCAGGCCATCACCGGGGCAGGCGAAAACCTGACCGCGATCCCCGGAATGCAGAGCAAGATACCGGTGGACATCGATCTGATGCTCGATTCCGTTCCGCAGCAATGCCAATGGGTGTTCGCCGAAACGCAGGTCTTCGGACCCGACATCGAGGAGTTCACGAAGTCCACCTACCAGAGCCCCCGCCGCGGCGGTGTGATCAGCCAGGCCGCCGCCGGGTATCGCGATGTGCCGACCGCGCGAGCCGCGTTCGACGGCCTGGTCGAACGCATACGCGGCTGCGATCAGAGCCGGGCGGGCCGGCAGCTGGTCGGCGAGTTCGCCGGCACCACGGATTCGGTGCACACCAGGCCCGGAGACTGCGGCCGCGACTACCGGATCAAGTCGGCGGTGCTGGTGGAGGTCACGTTCTGCGCGTTTCCGGACTCAGTGCCCGACATCGTGATGACCAACATCCTCGCCAACGTGCCGGGCTAGTGCGCCGCCCGGATGGTGGCGCTGCCGAGCACCTCGTCGCCGGCGGGGTCGGGACGGTACAAGACCGCGGTCTGCCCGGGCGCCACGCCGCGCAGCGGGCTGCGCAGCTCGACGACGAGTTCGCCGTCGCGTAATTCGGCGACCGCGCCGGTGATCCCGCCGTGCGCGCGCACCTGCACCTCGCACTCGAGCGGGCCTCGAGGGGCGACCCCGGAGGTGAACACCGGGGCCTCACCGTAGAGAGTGTGCACGTCGAGGTCGGCCACATCGCCGACCTGCACCGTGGCGGTGGCGGCGTCGATTCCGGTCACGTACCTGGGCCGACCGTCGGGGCCGGGGCCCGCGATGCCGAGACCCTTGCGCTGCCCGATGGTGAACCCGTGCACGCCGTCGTGCTCGGCGAGCACCGCGCCGCTGGAGTCGACCACGCTGCCGCGCCGCACGCCGATCCGGGCACCGAGAAACGCCTGGGTATCGCCCGACGGGATGAAGCAGATGTCGTGGCTGTCGGCCTTCTCTGCCACAGCCAGTCCCCGTCGCGCGGCCTCCTGGCGGATCTGCGCCTTGGCTGTGTCACCGATCGGGAACATGGCGTGCGCTAGCTGATCGGCGGTCAGCACGGCCAACACGTAGGACTGGTCCTTCTCGGGATCCACGGCGCGGCGCAACCGGCCCTCCGACAGTCGCGCATAGTGGCCCGTGGCCAGCGCGTCGAAGCCCAGCGCGAGAGCGCGAGAGGCCAACGCGGAGAACTTGATCCGCTCGTTGCAGCGCACGCACGGGTTGGGCGTCTCACCGCGGGCGTAGGAGTCGACGAAGTCGTCGATGACGTCTTCTTTGAAGCGGTCGGCGAAGTCCCAGACGTAGAACGGGATACCGAGCACGTCGGCGACCCGCCGGGCGTCGCCGGCGTCCTCCTTCGAGCAGCATCCGCGCGACCCCGTGCGCAGCGTGCCGGGGGCCGTAGACAGCGCCAGGTGCACCCCGACCACCTCGTGGCCGGCGTCGACCATCCGCGCGGCAGCGACAGATGAATCCACTCCGCCGCTCATCGCGACCAGAACCCGCATCGCTAGGCCCGCCCGCCGGAACTGGCCAGCGCCGCCTGCCGTGCGCGTTCCACCGCGGCGGGCAGAACGGCAAGCACTGCGTCGACGTCGGACTCGGTGCTGGTGTGGCCCAACGACAGTCGCAGCGACCCGCGGGCGCTGGCCGGATCCGCTCCCATGGCCAGCAGCACGTGCGACGGCTGGGCCACGCCGGCGGTGCACGCCGATCCCGTGGAACACTCGATGCCCTTGGCATCCAGCAACATCAGCAGCGAGTCACCTTCACAGCCGCGGAACGTGAAGTGCGCGTTGCCCGGCAGCCTGCCCGATTCCGGATGGGCGCCGTTGACGTCGACGTCGTCGATCGCGGACAGCACGCCGTCGATGAGCCGGTCCCGCAGCGCCCGCACCCGGGCGCTGGTCGACTCCATGTTCTGCACGGCGTCCAGCGCCGCCACGGCCATCGCCACCGCGCCCGCGACGTCCTGCGTGCCGGATCGCACATCGCGTTCCTGCCCGCCCCCGTGCAGCTGGGGCACGCACGCGGCATCGCGGCGCAGCAGCAGCGCACCGACCCCGGTGGGGCCGCCGAACTTGTGCGCGGCGACACTCATCGCCGCGAGCCCGCTGGCTGAGAAGTCCACCGGGATGTGACCGACCGCCTGAATGGCGTCACTGTGCACTGGGATGTCGAACTCGGCGGCGACCGCGGTGAGCTCCCTGATCGGCATGAGGGTGCCGACCTCGTTGTTGGCCCACATCACCGAGACGAGGGCGACATCGCTGGGGTCCTCCAGCGCGGTTCGCAGGTCGGCGGCACTGACCGCACCCTGCTGGTCGACCGGCAACCACGTCACCTCGGCGCCCTCGTGCTCCACGAGCCACTCGACCGCGTCGAGGACGGCGTGATGCTCGACCGCGGTGGTGACGATCCGGGTTCGACGCGGATCGGCGTCGCGGCGCGCCCAGAAGATGCCCTTGACGGCGAGGTTGTCGCTCTCCGTGCCGCCTGCGGTGAAGATCACCTCAGACGGGCGCGCGCCCAGCACCTTGGCCAGCGATTCGCGCGCCTCCTCGAGGCGCCGACGGGCCACCCGCCCCGCTCCGTGCAGCGAGGATGCGTTGCCCACGGAAGCCAGCACAGCCGTCATGGCCTCGATGGCCTCGGGGCGCATCGGGGTGGTGGCGGCGTGGTCGAGATAGACCGGGCCTGGCACAGACATAACCGTTCCACCATAGCCGTCGCGGCTGGACCGACCGCACCGCGCTCACGCCACCAGCGCGTGACCCTCGCCGCAGTCGGTGGGCGCGACCAGCGCAGTACGGTTCGCCTGAACGCGCACGGCGGCCTCGCAGCGGGCAGCCAGATCCCGTCGGTCCGTACCGGGCAGTTGCAGCGACTCGACGTGGATGTGGCAGATGGTGCGCCGGGCGGTGATCACCCGCCGCACCGACGTCAGCAGCGAGTCGTCGCCGACGAACGCCGGAACGGTGGACGGCCTGCCGTCGCGGTGGCGGTAACTGAGCCGAAGCGGCTGCACGGGCCTGCCGGCGTCGACGGCAGCCTGGAACATCGCGGGCCGGAACCGACCGTAACCCAGCCCGCACCAGGTGGTGCCTTCCGGGAATGCGATGACGGTGTGGCCGGCCCGCAGCCGCTCAGCGACCGCGGCCACCACGGCAGGCAACCTGCGTAGGCGCGCGCGGTCGATCGGGATGATCTTCATCAGCCGCACGACCGGACCCAGCGCCGGCCAGTCGACCAGGTCGGCGCGAGCGACGTACGAGCCGGGCAGCACGGTGCCGATGGTGAAGATGTCCAGCCAGGACACGTGGCCGCTGACCACGAGCACGCCCGGCACGTTGCGGATGGGGCCGCCGGACACCTGCATGCGCACCCCGAGGGTGCGCAGCATCATCCGGCAGTAGCCGCGTTGCACGTGTGCGCGACCGGGCATCGGCACGGCCAGCAGCCATACCCCGCAGAACAGTGTCAGTGCCGCCGCGGTGCGCAGCGCGGTGCGGCATACCACGATCCAGCGACGACCCGGGTCGTCGGCGCCGGCGTGCACACATCCGGCGCCGCAGCTGGCGCGCTGCAGCCAGGCGTGCTCCGTCGCGAGCGTCACGCGGACTCACCCACTGCCACCGCCGCGGCGCCGACCGATCGCAGCCGTGTCAGGTAGCGGGTGTCGGCGCGGCGTTTGTCCAGCAGGGCCGGGAAGTCCCCGACACCGAACTCGGGGTCGTGCGCGGGCTCGCCACACACCTGCGCGCCGAGGCGCAGATAGCCGCGCATCAGTGGCGGCACCGATACCCGCGCAGGCGCCTCGATGTCGTCGAGGCCGCGCCCGTCGAGCACCACCGGGCGGTACGGGCGCACGGTGTACTCGGCCGGCGCGGCGTGCCGGCGCCTGACGAAATCCCGCACGCCCCGTAGCTGGCTCCCGGGCGGGCAGACCCCATCCGGGTCGGTGACGGGAACCGACACGCAACCGGTGACGTAGTCGTAGCCGCAGCGGTCCAGGTAGGCCAGGATCCCCGCCCACATCAGCAGCACCACCGCGCCGTTGCGGTGCCCCTCCCGGACCACGGCGCGGCCCATCTCGACCAGCGACGGCCGCAGCGGATCCAGCGCCGAGACGTCGAACTCGGTGGCGGTGTACAGCCCGCCCGCGGCGATCGCACCGGGCGGGGGCAGCATGCGGTAGCACCCGACCAACTCGCCGGAGTGGTCGTCACGAACCAGCAGGTGGTCGCAGTGCTCGTCGAAGCGGTCGGCATCAAGGCCTCCGCTGTCGGCGGTGAGCGTGAACCCGGGTTCGGAGGTGAACACGTCATAGCGCAGACGTTGCGCGGCTTCGATGGACTCGGCGTCGGTGCACAGCAGCATCGAGTACCGCGGATGAGCGGACGAGTCCCCGCTCGGCGTCGATTCGTCGGACGAGATGAGTACAGAAGCAGTGCTCATAGCCAGCACGGTCGCGCAGCCGTCGGGCGCGACGGCAATCGGTGCGTGACGTGTTCGTGAGCGCCAAGTGACGGTTCGGGGTGTGCGTGCCGGCAGGAGAACCCGGCAGAAGAGCGATGAAAGGACCCCCGCCTCCGAATGGAGACGGGGGTCCTGACGGCTGCCTGGGCAGCGGAGGATCAGCCCTTGCGGGCTTTGACCTTCTCGGTCAGCTGCGGGGTCACCTTGAACAGGTCGCCGACGATGCCCAGATCGGCGATCTCGAAGATCGGGGCTTCCTCGTCCTTGTTGACCGCGATGATCGTCTTCGAGGTCTGCATGCCGGCGCGGTGCTGGATGGCGCCGGAGATGCCGAGCGCGATGTACAGCTGCGGGGACACGGTCTTGCCGGTCTGGCCCACCTGGAACTGGCCCGGGTAGTAGCCGGAGTCGACCGCGGCACGCGAGGCGCCGACGGCGCCGCCGAGCGAATCGGCCAGCTCCTCGACGACCTTGAAGTTCTCTTCGCTGCCGACGCCGCGACCACCGGAGACGACGACGGTCGCCTCGGTGAGCTCCGGACGGTCGCCCGCCACGGCGGGCTCGCGAGACGTGATCTTCGTCGCGTTCTCGGCGGGCGCCGGGACCTCGACGGTGACGACCTCGCCGGCGCCCTCTGCGGGCTCGGCGTCGATCGAACCCGGACGCACGGTGATCACCGGGGTGTCACCGACGGACTCGGCCTCGACGGTGTAGGCGCCACCGAAGATGGAATGGATGGCCTTGCCGCCCTCTTTGACGTCGACGACGTCGCTGAGGATGCCCGCCCCGATCCGCGCGGCCAGCCGGCCGGCGATCTCCTTGCCGTCAGCATTCGACGACAGCAGCACGGCCGCCGGCGTGGCCGACTCCGCGAGCGACGCCAGCACGTCGACGTACGGCGTGATCAGGTAATTCTCGGCGTCGTCGGATTCGGCGACGTAGATCTTGGCGGCACCGGCAGCCTTCAGGCCGTCGGTCAGGCCGTCGGCGGTGCCCGGCTTGCCCACCACGACGGCGGAGGGCTCGCCCAGCACGCGGGCGGCGGTGATCAGTTCACCGGTGACCTTCTTCAGCTCACCGTCGGCGTGCTCCACGAGCACGAGTACTTCAGCCATGGGTTTCGTCTACCTCTATGTCTGTCAGGGGGATGAAAGTTCGAATGCTCTGCTAGATGATCTTCTGCGCCACCAGGTACTCGGCGATCTTGGAACCGCCCTCGCCCTCGTCGGTGACCTTCTCGCCAGCGGTCTTCGGCGGCTTCGGAGTCGACGACAGCACCTTCGACCCGGCGTTCGCCACGCCGACCTCGTCGGCCTCGACACCGATCTCGGCCAGCGTCAGCGTGGTCACTTCCTTCTTCTTGGCGGCCATGATGCCCTTGAAGGAGGGGAAGCGGGGCTCGTTGATCTTCTCGTTGACGCTGACGACGGCCGGCAACGACGCCTCGAGCGTGAACACGCCCTCGTCGGTCTCGCGCTCGCCGGTGACCTTGCCGTTCTCCACGGTCAGCTTGCGCACGTGGGTCAGCTGCGGCAGGCCGAGGTACTCGGCGATGATCGCCGGCACGGCGCCGCCGGTGCCGTCGGTGGCCTCGTTGCCGGCGATGACCAGTTCGGTGCCCTCGATGGTGCCCAGCGCGCGGGCCAGCGCCCAGCCGGTCTGCACCATGTCCGAGCCGCTCATGCCCTCGTCGACGAGGTGCACGGCCTTGTCGGCGCCCATCGACAGAGCCTTGCGGATGGCCTCGGTGGCACGCTCGGGACCGGCGGTCAGCACCGTCACGGTGCTGTCACCGCCTTCTTTCTCTTTGATCAGCAGCGCCTCTTCGACGGCGCGCTCGTTGATCTCGTCGAGCACGGCGTCGGCAGCCTCACGGTCCAGGGTCCAGTCATCCTCGGACAGCTTGCGCTCGGACCACGTGTCAGGCACCTGTTTGATCAGGACCACGATGTTCGTCATGACTCTGGTTCGTCCTCCTCGAAGAGGCCGGAGACCGGCCTGCAATACCACGTTGTAAGCAATCACCACCATGTTACCCGTGGGTAACTTAATGTGGCTCTCAGGATCACCATAGCTGGTCGAAGTTTGTGCTCGATGAGGCCGTCGGGCAGGTGCAGACGCGACGAACAGTTCGCCATTGCAGGGTTACGCGTTAGCCTGCCCCCGATGAGGGCTTGCCCGAAGAGAAGATGGTCCAGATGAGCGCATCACTTACCGACGGCCCCGCCGGCGATCCGCCCCGCAGCACTCCCGGTGCTGCTCAGCTGCCGCTGACGGGCGAGCGGACCGTGCCCGGGGTGGCGGAGGAGAACTACTGGTTCCGCCGACACGAGGTCGTCTACCGACGGCTGGCCGAGCGCTGCCGCGGCCGCGACGTCCTCGAAGCCGGGTGTGGTGAAGGTTACGGTGCGGATTTGATCACCGACGTCGCGAACCAGGTGATCGGCCTGGACTACGACCAGTCGGCCGTCGACCATGTCCGCGTTCGGTACCCCCGCGTCGACATGCGCCAGGGCAACCTGGCCGACCTGCCGCTGGCTCCGGGCTCCGTCGACGTCGTGGTCAACTTCCAGGTGATCGAACACCTGTGGGACCAGCACCGCTTCGTCACCGAATGCCATCGGGTGCTGCGACCGGGCGGCCTGCTGCTGATGTCGACCCCCAACCGCGTCACCTTCTCCCCCGGCCGCGACACCCCGGTGAACCCGTTCCACACCCGCGAACTCAACGCCGCCGAACTCACCGAATTGCTCGAGTCGGGAGGCTTCGTCCTGGAGTCGATGCTGGGGGTTTACCACGCGGCACGACTCGCTGCCCTCGACGCACGACACGGCGGATCGATCATCGACGCGCAGATCACCCGGGCCGTGGCCGACGCACCGTGGTCACCCGAGCTGCTGGCCGACATCGAGTCGATCACCGTCGACGACTTCGACCTCGAGGCCGGCGGTCCGCACCGGCACATCGACGACAGCCTGGATCTGGTGGCGATCGCGGTGCGGGCATGAGCGAACCGAGGCCCGAACCAGTCCCGGGACTGTTCACCCTGGTCCTGCACACCCACCTGCCCTGGCTGGCACACCACGGCCGCTGGCCGGTCGGTGAGGAGTGGCTCTACCAGTCATGGTCGGCGGCCTACCTGCCGTTGGTGCGGGTGCTGCGCACGCTGGCCGCCGAGAACCGCCGCCAGCTGGTCACATTGGGCGTCACCCCGGTGGTGGCCGCCCAGCTCGACGACCCGTACTGCCTGCAGGGCATGCATCACTGGCTGGCGAACTGGCGGCTGCGCGCCCTGGAGGCGGCGACCATGCGCGGCGCGACCGGACCTGCCCCGTCCTCGGCGTCTCCGACCCCGTCCTCGGCGCCGCCGGCGTCCTACTCGGCGCCGCCGGCGCTGCGCCGGTTCGGCGCCCGCGAATGCCGCGAAGCCGACCGCGAGCTCGACGAGTTCGAGACGCTGTGGCGCCACGGCGCCAGCCCGGTGCTGCGCGAGCTGATCGACGGCCAGGTCATCGAGCTGCTCGGCGGGCCGCTGGCGCACCCGTTCCAGCCCCTGCTCAACCCGCGCCTGCGCGAGTTCGCGCTGCGCGAAGGCCTGGCCGACGCCGGGCAACGCTACGCGCACCGCCCCGCCGGGATCTGGGCGCCGGAATGCGCCTACGCGCCGGGGATGGAGACCGACTACGCGGGCGCCGGCGTCGGCCACTTCATGGTCGACGGGCCCTCGCTACACGGCGACACTGCGCTGGGGCGCCCCGTCGGCGACACCGACGTCGTCGCATTCGGACGGGATCTGCAGGTCAGCTACCGGGTGTGGTCACCGCGCTCGGGATACCCCGGCCACGCCGCCTACCGCGACTTCCACACCTACGACCACGCCACCGGCCTCAAACCGGCCCGCGTGACGGGACGCAACATCCCCTCGCAGGACAAGGCGCCCTACGACCCGGATCGCGCCGAAGCCGCCGTCGACGGCCACGTCGCCGACTTCGTCGACACGGTGCGCCGACGGCTCACCGCCGAATCGGCGCGCATCGGCCGGCCCGCACACGTGATCGCCGCCTTCGACACCGAACTGTTCGGGCACTGGTGGTACGAGGGGCCGGTCTGGCTGGAACGGGTGCTGCGCGCCCTGCCGGCCGCCGGCATCCGGGTCGGCACTCTGGCCGATGCGGTCGCCGACGGGTACGTCGGCACGCCGGTGGATCTGCCCCCCAGCTCGTGGGGCTCGGGCAAGGACTGGCAGGTGTGGTCCGGCGACAAGGTCGCCGATCTCGTCCAGCTCAACAGCGAGGTCGTCGACACCGCGCTGAGCACCGTCGACAAAGCGCTCGCCCAGACCGCACTGCCGGGCTCACCGACGCCGCGGCACACCGTCGCCGACCAGATTCTGCGCGAGACGCTGTTGACGGTCTCCAGCGACTGGCCCTTCATGGTCAGCAAGGACTCCGCCGCCGATTACGCCCGCTACCGGGCCCACCTGCACGCCCACGCCACCCGGGAGATCGCCGCCGCGCAAGCCGCCGGCCGCCTCGAGCAGGCCGCCCGCCTGGCCGAGGGCTGGAACCGTGCCGACGGGCTGTTCGGTGCGCTGGACGCGCGCAGGCTCCCGGGCCCGTGACGATGAAGGTCCTGCTCGTCTCCTGGGAGTACCCGCCGGTGGTCATCGGCGGGCTGGGCCGTCACGTGCACCATCTGGCCACCGAACTGGCTGCTGCGGGACACGACGTCGTCGTGCTGAGCCGGCGACCGACCGCCACCGACCCGCACAGCCACCCGACCACCGACGAGGTCGCCGACGGCGTGCGGGTGATCGCCGCCGCCGAGGATCCGCACGAATTCGCGTTCGGTACCGACATGATGGCCTGGACGTTGGCGATGGGCCACGCGATGATCCGGGCCGGGATCGCCCTGGGTGACTGGCGGCCCGACGTCGTGCACGCCCACGACTGGCTGGTCGCGCACCCGGCCGTCGCCTTGGCCCAGTTCTTCGATGCACCTTTGGTTTCCACGATCCACGCCACCGAAGCCGGCCGGCACTCGGGCTGGGTCTCCGGGCCGGTCAGTCGACAGGTGCACGCCCTGGAGCGTTGGCTTGTGCACGAGTCCGATTCCCTGATCGCCTGTTCGGCCTCGATGCGTGACGAGATCACCGCCCTGTTCGGTCCCGATCTGGCCGAGGTGGCGGTCATCCCCAACGGCATCGACACCGACGGATGGCCGTTCGCATCCCGGCGCCCGCAGACGGGCCCGCCGGAACTGCTCTACTTCGGCCGGCTCGAGTACGAGAAGGGCGTGCACGACGCGATCGCCGCGTTGCCCCGGATCCGGCGCACCCATCCCGGCACCACGTTGACCGTCGCCGGTGACGGCACCCAACTGGGTTTCCTGACCGAGCAGGCCCGCCGACACAAGGTACTCAAGGCGACGAACTTCGTTGGGCGCGTTGACCATGAAGGACTGCTGCGGCTGCTCCACCGAGCCGACGCCGCGGTGCTGCCGTCGCACTACGAGCCGTTCGGCATCGTCGCCCTCGAAGCGGCGGCCGCAGGAGCACCGCTGGTCACGTCGACCGCCGGCGGGCTCGGCGAGGCGGTGATCGACGGGCAGACCGGACTCTCCCATCCACCCGGGGACGTCGCGGCACTGGCCGCTGCGGTACGTGTGCTGCTCGACGACGCCGACGCCGCCCAGCGGCGCGCGAACGCCGCCCGCGATCGACTGACCGCCGAATTCGCCTGGCACACCGTGGCCGCGGCCACCGCACAGGTCTATCTGGGCGCCAAGCGCGGCGAACGCAGCCCGCAGCCGCGGCACCCGATCGCCGAACGCGCCCTGCCCGACCGCTGAGCGATCAGGATTTCTTCTCCCGCCACACCCGCTCGAACGGCAATCGCCAGGCGTGCGGAGCGATGAGCTGGTGAATCGCGTTCGGCCCCCACGTCCCGGGCTGATACATCTTCACCGGCGGCGGGTCGACCAGCAGCGGGGCCGACCGTTCCCATAGCGACTCGATGCCCTGCGCCGTGGTGAACAGTGTGTGATCCCCACGCATCGCGTCCAGGATCAGTCGCTCGTAGGCCTCCAGTACGTCGTCGACGTATTCGGTTTCCTGCGTGGAGAACTGCATCGACAGCTTCTCCAGCTTCATGCCGGGGCCCGGGCGCTTGCCGTAGAACGACAGCGAGATCTTCGACGAATCCGCCAGATCGAACGTCAGATGATCCGGGCCCTGCGCACCGACGCCCGAGCCCGCCGGGAACATGGTTCGCGGCGCCTCCTTGAACGCGATCGACACGATCCGCTGGCCTTCGGCCATCTTCTTTCCGGTACGCAGATACACCGGCACCCCGGCCCAGCGCCAATTGTCGATGCCCACCTCGAGCGCGACGAACGTCTCGGTGTCCGAGTCGCGGGCGACCCCGTCCTCCTCGCGGTAGCCGGTGTACTGGCCGCGCACCACCTTCCGGACATCGATCGGCAGCATCGAGCGGAAGACCTTGTTCTTCTCCTCGCTGATCGCCCGCGGCTCCAGAGCGGTCGGCGGTTCCATCACCACGAATGCCATCACCTGGAACAGATGCGTGACCACCATGTCCTTGAAGGCGCCGGTGCTCTCGTAGAAGTTCGCGCGCGCATCCAGACCGAGCGTTTCGGGAATGTCGATCTGGATGTGATCGATGAAGTTGCGGTTCCAGATCGGCTCGAACAGCCCGTTGGCGAACCGGAACGCCAGGATGTTCTGCGCGGCTTCCTTACCCAGGAAGTGATCGATACGAAAGATCTGGGACTCGTCGAAGGTCTCGTGCACGAAGGCGTTGAGCCGCACCGCGCTGTCCAGGTCGGTGCCGAACGGCTTCTCCATCACCACCCGCGACCGCTCGACCAGGTCGGCCTCCTCGAGCATCGTGATCACCGCTTCGGCGGCCTTGGGCGGCACCGACAGGTAGTGCAGGCGCTGCACCCCGTCGCCGAGTTCTCGTTCACCACGCGTGACGGCCGCGGCCAGCGCCTCGGGCCCTTCGCCCTGCGGAACATAGGTCACCTTCTCGGCGAACTGACTCCACTGTTCGTCGGTGAGGGGGCGGTTGCCGAACGAGTCGACCGCCTCGCGGGCCAACGCCCGGAACTCGTCGTCGGTGTAGTCCTCGAGTGACGTGCCCACCAACCGGATGTCGGGTGTCAGCGACGACTGCTCCAGGTAGGCGATGCCGGGCAGCAGCTTGCGGCGCGCCAGATCCCCGGTGGCGCCGAACAGCACGATCACGAACGGGGCCAGCGGCGGCTCGTCGTGGCGGAAGGGGTGGGCCCCGGTGGCGGGATAGGCGATGTTCTGCGGGTTGGCTAGGGCCATGCCGAAATGCTGTCATCCCCGTCGGCGGGGCGCAGCATCAGCAGCAAACCCACCTCAGCGGGAGGCCTTCTTGCGTTCGATGTCGGCCAGCGCCGCGGCCAGTTCGGCGCGTTGCGCCGCCGAGGTCTCCCAGGACAGCTTGCGGTTCTTGACCACCTTCGCCGGCGCCCCCACCGCGATCGAAAAGTCCGCGATCTCGCCCTTGACCACGGCGTGGGCGCCCAGCACGCACCCGCGGCCGACCGAGGTGCCGCGCAGCACGCTGACCTTCGCGGCCACCCACGTGTCCGGCCCGATACGCACCGGGGCCTTGACGATGCCCTGATCCTTGATCGGCAGTTCGATGTTGTCCATCTTGTGGTCGAAGTCGACGACGTAGCACCAGTCGGCCATCAGCACCGAATCGCCCAGTTCGATGTCGAGATAGGTGTTGATCACGTTGTTGCAGCCGAGCACGACCTTGTCCCCGATGCGCAGGGACCCCTCGTGGCAGCGCAGCGTGTTGCCGTCTCCGATGTGCACCCAGCGGCCGATCTCCATCTGGGACAGCTCGGGGGTGGCTTGGATCTCCACACCCTTGCCCAGGAACACCATGCCGCGGGTGATGATGTGCGGGTTGGCCAGCTTGAACTTCAGCAGCCGCCAGTACCGCACCAGGTACCACGGGGTGTAGGCGCGGTTTGCCAGCACCCACTTCAGCGAGGCCAGTGTGAGGAACTGCGCTTGACGCGGATCTCGCAGACGCGAGCCTCGCCAGCGCTTGTGCAGCGGCGCACCCCACATCGTCGTCATGGCCGCAAAGCCTACGCGAGCCCACAGGGGCCCAGCGGTTACCCTCACGTGGGCGCGGAACAACGACACCCGTACCCCCGCGCCCGTCGACCAGTAAAGGAATTACGTGCTGCGGCGAATCCTCGTATTGGCCACGACAGTGCTGATCGCCGGTGCGTGCGCCGGCTGTGGTGACACCGACGACTGGGTGCTCGCGCGAGCCGCCACCGGTTGGGCCGCGCAGTACGCGACCGCCGAGAACAGCAGCTACTCCGAGAGCGCCGGTCCCGATGAGCTGCGGCTGGACTGGATCCGCTCGGTCAAGGGCGAGGTCGCCGCGCAGGTCGCCCTCGGCTCGGATCACTACCTCGCGGTCAACGGGCAGACCGCCGCGGGCTGTTCGCTGATGGTGTGGGAGAACGACAACCGGGCCAGGCAGCGCTGGTGCACGCGGCTGGTCCAGGGCGGCGGTTTCGCCAGCCCCCTCCTCGACGGCTTCGACAACGTCTACATGGGTCAACCGGGGTTGGTGCAGTCGTTTCCGACGACGCAGTGGGTGCGCTGGCGCACCCCGGTGATCGGCATGCCGATGACGATGCGATTCCTGTCGCCCGGGCGACTGCTGGTGCTCACCCATCTGGGGCAGGTGCTGGTCTTCGACGCCCAGCGCGGGACCGTCGTGGGCACCTCACTGGACCTGGTCGCCGGCCTGGACCCGCGGGACTCCTTCCGCGGTCTCGACGACTGCCGCAGCGGCGGACCGGACTGCCCGGTGGCCGCCGCGCCGGCGTTCTCGGAGGCCGCAGGCCTGGTGGTGGCGCCGCTGTGGGAGCCGGGTGCCGACGCGCCCGTGCTCATCGGGCTGCGCTACCGCCCCGGCCAGACCCCGCTGTTGAGCCGCGAATGGACCAGCGACGCCGTGGGCGGCGGGCCGCTGGCCAGCCCGGTCATGTCCGCCGACGGATCAACGATCTACGTCAACGGCCGCGACGAGCGGCTGTGGGCCATCAACAGCGACGACGGCACCGCCAAGTGGTCGGTCCCGCTGGATTACCTGGCGCAGACGCCGCCGTCGGTGACCCCCAGCGGTCTGGTCGTGGCCGGTGGAGGCCCGGGGGCGCAGCTGGTCGCGATCCGCGACACCGCCGAGGAGGGTGAGGAGATCTGGCGTCGCGACGACATCACGCCGCTGTCCACCTCGAGCCTCGCCGGCGTCGGCTACACCGTGGTCTCCGACGGCGCCGCAGAGGGCGACGACGACACGGGCATGGCACTGGCCGTGTTCGACCTGGGCGACGGTCACACCATCAATCGCTACGAACTGCCCGGGGGCAGTGGATGGCCGGTCGGGGTCTCGGTCGGCCACGACGGTCGCCTGGTCACCGCCACCAGCGACGGCCGCGTGTTCGGCTTCGCTCCCGCCTGAATCTGTTCCGGAATCCGCTGGTCGCGCTAACACCAGCGTCACAGTCAGGTAATACCGATCTTTCGAAGCGGTGTAAGAGTGCACACTCAGATCACTCCAACATGCCCGGAAAACGAACAAGGGGACGCAGGTGTCGGAATTCCTCGGAACGGTCAGCGGTCTCGTGTGGCACGAGACGCTGGTCTATCTCTGTCTGGCCGCAGGTGTGTACTTCTCCATCCGATCCCGATTCGTGCAGGTACGCCAGATCCCGGAAATGATCCGGCTCATGCTCAAGGGAGAGAAGTCACCGTCGGGTGTGTCGAGCTTCCAGGCGTTGACGATCTCGCTGGCCGGCCGTGTCGGCACCGGCAACATCGCCGGCGTCGCAACGGCCATCGCGTTCGGCGGGCCCGGCGCCCTGTTCTGGATGTGGGCGGTCGCGTTCCTCGGCGCGTCGACCTCGTTCGTCGAATGCACGCTCGGCCAGATCTACAAAGACCGCGACAAACTGACCGGCGAATACCGAGGCGGCCCCGCGTACTACTTCAGCCAGGCGTTCGCCAACACGGCCGCGGCGGTCCCGATGAAGATCTACGGCTACGTCTTCGCGGCGGTCACCATGCTGGCCATGGGTCTGCTGCTGCCCAGCGTGCAGTCCAACTCGATGGCCTCGGCCATGAACATCGCCTGGGGCTGGAGCGAGTGGTGGGTGGCCGTGGGCATCGTCATCGTGCTGGCCTTCGTCATCATCGGCGGCGTCAAGCGCATCGCGACCTTCGCCTCGATCGTGGTGCCGTTCATGGCGGTGGTCTACATCGCGCTGGCGCTGGTCATCGTGCTGATCAACGCCAGTGAGATCCCGTCGATCATCTCGCTGATCTTCTCCAGCGCGTTCGGCATCGACTCCGCGTTCGGCGCCATCCTCGGGGTGGCGGTGATGTGGGGCGTCAAGCGCGGGATCTACTCCAACGAGGCGGGTCAGGGCACCGGTCCGCACGCCGCGGCCGCCGCCGAGGTGTCCCATCCGGCCAAGCAGGGCCTGGTGCAGGCCTTCGCCGTCTACGTCGACACGCTGTTCATCTGCTCGGCGACCGGGTTCCTCATCCTGTCGACCGGGGCCTACCGCGTGTTCGAGGGTGAGAGCGCCGACGGCGCGGTGATCGCCGAGGGCGGCATCCTCCCGGAGGGTGTCGAGGTGGGCCCGGCGTTCGCGCAGACCGGCTTCGACACGCTGTGGAGCGGCGCCGGAGCCAGCTTCATCGCGATTTCACTCGCGTTCTTCTGCATCACGACGATCATCGCCTACTACTACATGGCGGAGACGAACCTGCGGTTCCTGCTGGGCAAGGCCGCGACGATCAACGTCCCCTTCATCCGTGGCACGGTCGGCTCGAACACGACCATCCTGCTGCAGGCGCTGATCCTGGTGTCGGTCACCATCGGCGCGGTGTCGACCGCCTCGGACGCGTGGACGCTGGGTGACATCGGTGTCGGGCTGATGGCCTGGCTGAACATCGTCGGCATCCTGATCCTGCAGCAGCCCGCGTACAAGGCGCTGTGGGACTACGAGAAGCAGAAGAAGCAGGGTCTGGACCCGATGTTCGACCCGATCGCCCTCGGCATCAAGAACGCGACATTCTGGGAGAACTACGACCCGGCCACCGGCAAGGACAAGCAGCGTTCGGCGGCCGCACCGGAGTGACCCTCAGGCCAGCATGTCGGCGATCGCGCTGCGGGGAACCGTGGCCCGCAGCGCGCCGCCGGCACCGGCCATGATCTCGCCCTGACCGAAGAAGAAGATCAGCTCCTCGTCGGTGAGCGCGAACTGCTGGTACTTGGCTGGATCCAGGCCGTCGGCGGGGGCGATCGGGGCGTCGACGCCCAGCTGACGCGCCACATCGGCCTGCACGATCGGGAAGATCACGTCCAGCGGCCGGGTGTCCGGCCGGAACAATGTGTCGAAGGTCAGTGGCGCGTCGGCCTCGAGATTCCAGTTGAAGGACTTGTACCAGGTCTGGGGGTGCGCACCGCCGACGTTCTCGTACACCTCGAACACCACGCTGCGGGTACCGGCCTCGTCAGCCGGCGGTGCCGTCTGCGGTGTCGCGGCGTCGGCGTCGGTGTCCTCCGGAGCACCGGAGCGGTAGTCGGTTCCGCGGGCGTCGAGCACGTAGGGCAGGTTCCACGAGCCGGGCATGTCGGAGACGTTGACGAACCCGTCCCGGGTCTGACGCAGGTAGTCGGTGATCGCCTGCTGGTCGGGGTAGTCGGCGGGGAACGTGAAATCCAGCGTGTAGGTCGGGTTGGAGACGTGCACCCGGCACGTCTGCTCGTCGTCGACCGATCCACCGAGCTCCGCGCAGGCCGACTGGGCGGCGGCGACGGGGGCGCTCGCCAGAACGGTGGCCACACCGGCGGCAAAGAGGGCGGCGGCAAGATTGCGCAACGTCGGATGTCCTCGTGATCGGCGCCGGATCGGTCCCCGGCGGAGTTGATGCCAGGGTACGTGCCCGGTCAACGTGACGGACGGCATATGAATGCCGTTGCCCGCCCGGCACGCCCGGATCCGAGCCGGGTCAAGATCACCGTGGCCTGTGACGAGCCGCGCAGCCGCAGCCGGGACCGCAGGACATCCGGGTCGACGTCCAGCCCCCGTACCAGGATCTCGACGGCACCGACGCCGCGGTCCGACAGCGCCTGCCGCAGCCGCCGCTCGTGATAAGGCAGCGTGTCGAGCACCTCGAAACCGCGTACCCCTGCGGGTAACCGGTCCCCGGACAGATAGGCGATGTCGGCGTCGAGTTGCCACAGCCCGTGCCGGACCGCGTACTGGCGCACCAGCCCGGCCCGCACCACGGCACCGTCGGGGTCGACGATCCAGGTGCCCGCGGGCCGCACCGCGCAGTCGTCGGGCTCGCCGTCGGTGAACTGTTCGCCGGTGTCGAGCACCGACGCGCGGCGGCGCACGCCCCGCGGCGACAGCCCGCGCGACCACAGGCACGCTTCACGCACGCTCCCCGACCACGACGTCACCTCGACCTCCCCGTCGAAGCCCAGTCGCCGCACCGCATCGAAATCGATTCCGGGAGCGCACTTCACGACGTACTCACGGCCTGCGAGAACGCCGATGAGGTCGTCGAGCGGCGGCAGATAGCCGCGCGGATCGAATCGGCGGCGGGTGCCACTGCGCCGTGCCGGGTCGGCGACCACGACCGCGTCGGCGGTGACCGGACGTAGCGCGTCGGCCCGGCACAGCAGCACCGGATCACCGCGCAACCCCAGGTTGTGCTCGGCCATCGCCAGCCGTACCGCATCGAGGTCGCTGCCGACCACCAGCTGCGCCGTATCACGCAGTGCCGCAAGCTCGGTGCCGACCGAGCAGGTCACATCGTGCACGACGGCGCCGGCCAACCGCCGGGCCCGATGCTCGGCCACCGGTGTCGCGGTGGCCTGCTGCAGCGCCTCGTCGGTGAACAACCAGCCCTCGGCCTTGCGGAGCTTCGCCGACGCCCGTCGGCGCAGCCGTACCGTTTCCACCAGAACACCGGCTCGATCACCGAATCGCGCTCGGGCAGAGCTGATTTCAGCGATCAGCGAAGCGTCGGTGAGCTGATATCCGGCGACCTCGTCCAGCGCCGCGCGTCCGTCCGCGCTGCGCAGGTAGGCCACATCGTCGAGGCGAAACGCTACGACGGTTTGACCCCGGTCACCATGACGTTGTAGAACCAGCCCTTCGGAACGACGTGGCGCCACACGTTGGCGTCCAGCCACGACAACCTGGTCCAGCTGCCGAACGCGAATTTGGCCCAGCCCCAGCCCAGCCGCCCCGGAGGCACGGCCGCCTCGAAGGTGCGGATCGGCCACCCCAGCATTGCCGCGGTGAACTCCTCACTGGCGGTGCGGATCTCGACGGCGCCGGCGTTGGCGGCCATCCGTTCGAGGTCGGCGGGATCGAAGGTGTGCAGGTCGACGACCGCCTCCAGGGCTGCGGCGCGCGACGACTCGTCGAGCTCGGCCTGCGGGCGTCGCCAATCGGCCAGGAACGGCAGCTTGGTGACGTTGGTCGCGACCCGCCAGGTCAGCGTCGAGAGCTCACGGGCGTACCGGTTGCCTGTTGTCGTCGGTTCGCCGGCGAACACGAACCGCCCGCCGGGCTTGAGCACGCGCACCACCTCCCGCAGCGACAGCTCGACGTCGGGGATGTGGTGCAGCACCGCGTGCCCGACCACCAGGTCGAAGGTGTCGTCGTCATAGGGGATGCCCTCGGCGTCGGCGACCCGACCGTCGACGTCCAGACCGAGCGATTGCCCGTTGCGGGTGGCCACCTTGACCATGCCGGGCGAGAGATCGGTCACCGATCCGCGCCGTGCCACCCCGGCCTGGATCAGGTTCAGCAGGAAGAACCCGGTACCGCAGCCCAGCTCCAGGGCCCGGTCGTAGGGCAGCTGCCGCTGGGCCTCTTCGGGTACGGCGGCGTCGAAGCGACCGCGCGCATAGTCGACGCAGCGCTGGTCGTAGGAGATCGACCATTTGTCGTCGTAGGTCTCGGCCTCCCAGTCGTGGTAGAGCACCTGGGCGAGCTTGGAATCGTGCATCGCGGCTTCGACCTGCTCCTGCGTCGCGTGCGGCGTCGGAGCCGGGACGCCGGGGTCCTTCGTTTCCGTCATGCAGGGCAGCCTAACTGTTGGCGGGGTGCCCGCCCGAACCGTCTACCGCCCGGCGGTGGCCACGCCGAAAGCGGCCTTCGCGGCGGCCAGGGCCGAGGGCGGATAGTCCAGGAACCGACTGGCCCACGCCACGGCGGCGTCGTAGACGGTGTCTGGCGCCACCAGCTGGTCGATCAGGCCGAGTTCGAGGGCCTCGCGAGCATCGACGAAGCGGCCGCTGAACACCAGGTCCCTGGCCTTGCTGGACCCGATCGTGTCGGCGAGCCGGACGGCGCCACCAGCGGCGGGCGCCAGCCCGGCGAGGATCTCCGTGGCGCCGAACTTGGCGTTGTCGCCGCTGATGCGCCAGTCCGTGGCCAGCGCCAGGGTCAGTCCCGCCCCGAGCGCGTAGCCGGTGATGGCGGCGACGGTCGGCTTGGTCAGCGCGCCGACCGCATCGACGGCCTCGGCGCCGAGGCGGGCGCGTGCCTCGCCCTCGTCAGCGCTGAGGGTGGCCCGCTCGGGCATGTCGTCGCCCGCGCAGAAGATCTCGTGGCCGCCGAACAGGATGACCGCGGCGATGTCGTCGCGCGCGTCCAAGGCGGCGGCGGCCTCGGTGATCTCCCGATACACCTGCCGGGTCAGCGCGTTGGTCGGTGGTCGGGACAACAGAAGGGTCGCCAGCCGCGGCGCGGAATCGCCGTCTCGACTCTCCGGCGCAGCATGGTCGGCAAGGTCGGCGACCACGACGTCGACGAACTCGCTCACCTGAGCGGTGCTCCGTCGGTGTAGCCCTGCGGTGCGCGGCGGTTGCGGACCGCGTTGTAGCGCTCACTGTTGAAGAACTCGATCTCCCAGTTGCCGCCCTCCTGGGCGGCCAGGGACGGCTCGATGGCCACGATCTGCCGCTCCACGGCCAGCACCTCGGGGACCGTGCGCCCGTCGAGAGCATCCAGCTGCGTCCACGTCGGCGGCAGCAGGAAGCTACGTCCCTCGGCGAAGTCGTCGAGGGCGGCCCGCGGCGTGACCCAGTCGGCCTTGTCGGTTTCGGTGTTGTCGCCGTCAGCACGCTGGCCTTCGGGCAGTGCTCCGACGAAGAAGTAGGTGTCGTAGCGGCGGGTGCGCTCCTCTTTCGGGGTCACCCAGTTCGCCCATGGACGCAGCAGGTCGGCCCGCAGCATCAGGTTCTCCGCGCGCAGGAACTCGGCGAACGACAGCGACTTGTTCTCCAGCGCAGCCCGCTGCTCCCGGTATACCGATGCGTCGTCGACCAGCAGGTCGGGATCGTCGGCAGCCCCGGCGAACAGCACCCCGCACTCCTCGAAGGTCTCGCGTGCCGCCGCGCACACCAGAGCCGAGGCGAGGTCGGGGTCCACTCCGAACCGCTCGGCCCACCACTGCCGGTCCGGACCGTGCCAGGCGACGTCGGCGGTGCGGTCCCGGTCGTCGACTCCCCCGCCGGGAAACACCATCACGCCGGCGACGAACTCCATCGCCGAATGACGACGCATCAAGAAGACCTCCAGCGGGCTCTTGCCGTCCCGAATCAACATCACGGTCGCAGCCGGCCGCGCCGGCAAGGGCTCGTCGGTCATGGTCACATCCGCCTCCTGTGCGCGGCGCGCGTGCGGGTGCGCCGCGCGAAGTAGCGCCCGTCGATGTAGTCCAGCGCGATCGACTGGCCGAACGCCTTCGACAAGTTCTCCGCCGTGAGCACGTCGGGCAGCAACCCGGAGTCCACCACCTCGCCCTCGGCGAGGATCAGGCAGTGGGTGAATCCCGGCGGGATCTCCTCGACGTGGTGGGTCACCAGCACCAGGGCGGGCGCATCGGGGTCGTCGGCCAGGTCGGACAGCCTCGCGACCAACTCTTCGCGCCCACCCAGATCCAGACCAGCCGCGGGCTCGTCGAGCAGCAACAACTCCGGATCGGTCATCAGCGACCGCGCGATCAGCACCCGCTTGCGTTCACCTTCGCTCAGCGTGCCGTACGTGCGGTCGGCCAGATGCTCGGCGCCGACGCTTTCGAGCATGTCGATGGCCTGCTCGTAGTCCATCTCGTCGTACTGCTCACGCCACCGGCCCAGCACGGCGTAGCCGGCCGAGACCACCAGGTCACGGACGACTTCGTCGTCGGGGACCCGCTGGGACAGCGCGGCGCTGCTGAGACCGACCCGCGAGCGCAGCTCGGACATGTCGACGCGGCCGAGACGTTCGCCGAGCACATAGGCGATGCCCGAGGACGGATGTTCCATCGCCGCCGCGATGCGCAGCAGTGAGGTCTTGCCCGCACCGTTGGGTCCGACCACCACCCAGCGCTCATCGAGTTCCACCGACCAGGTCACCGGGCCGACGAGCGTTCGCCCGCCACGCCGCAGCGTGATCTTGGCGAAGTCGATCAGCAGGTCGGGGTCGGCGGCTTCGGCGTCATCATCGGAGCGGTCGACAGGCACCCGCCCATCGTAGTCAGGCGGGGGTCCCCCAGCCGCCGGCGCCGGCGCGTGAACGTCCTCACCGCTCTCACCGCGCTCATCGTTCGAATAAACGAACGCACCCTGCGCTCCGATCGGGCCGGCAGATCAGGCGTGATCGGGGAAGTGCATCCGGATCGCGTCGAGTTCGCTGCGCATCCGGCGGGCGTCGGCGTCGCGTTCGTCGCTGTACGCGGTGGGCGGGTAGTACAGATCGGCCAGCCGGTGCGCCAACCGAGATATCCAGTGGGTCATCTGGCTATGATTTCGAGCAACTGGCTTGTCTATCAATAGCCAGTTCGGCAATACTGGCCCTGATGACTGGCTCAGTGGCGGCGCGAAAGCTCGATGTGGACCTCTTGGTTCGCGAACTGGGGAATTGGCGGACGGCCAATCGAAGTGGCCCGGCCTATCACGGCCTCGCCGACGCCGTCCGGCTGCTGATCGTCGACGGCAGGGTGCCGGTCGGTGCCCGACTCCCCAGCGAGCGAGCACTGGCCGATGCGCTGCGTGTCTCGCGCACGACCGTCACCGCGGCCTACACGCAACTGCGCGACGACGGTTACCTCAACGCCCGCCGCGGCGCGCGCAGCACCACAGCCCTGCCGGTCTCCCCCGCTGCACCGGCCATCCCCGCGGCGGCGACCGCGAACCTGGCGGCCGCCAGCTTTGCCGCGCCGGCCACCGTGGTGGCGCGAGCGTTCACCGAGGCCGCCGAACAGGTGAGCCCGTACCTGCACGACATCGGGATCGAGCTGCTCGGCGTAGCGCCGCTGCGTGTCGCGATCGCCGAACGATACTGCGCCCGTGGACTTCCCACTGATCCCGACGAGATCATGGTGACCACCGGCGCTCTGCACGCCATCAATCTGGTCCTGGCCGCCTTCACCCAGCCCGCGGATCGGGTGCTCGTCGAGCAGCCCACCTACCACGGTGCGTTGTCGGCGATCGCCAACCGCGGTCTGCGTCCGGTGCCGGTGGCGATGACGGCCGACGGGTGGGAACTCGACGCCGTCGAGGCCGCAGTCCGCCAGCTGGCGCCGGATCTGGCCTACCTGATTCCGGACAACCAGAACCCTACGGGGATGACGTTGCCCGAGCCCGGCCGGAAAAGGTTGGCGCACATCATCAGCGACACGCGCACCCGCACCATCATCGACGAGACCATCACCGACATGTGGCTCGACGAGCAGGTACCGCCGCCGTTCGGCACGATGATGACCCAACGCCGGGATCTGCTGCTGACCGTGGGCTCGATGTCCAAGTCGTTCTGGGGCGGCCTGCGGATCGGCTGGATCAGGGCCGAACGCAGCGTGCTGCCGACGATCGCAGCGCTGCGGCCTGCCATCGACATGGGTACCGCGATCGTGGAGCAGCTGGCGGCGGCGAGGCTGTTGGCCGACGAAGCCGAGGTGCTACCGGAGCGCCGGGAGATCCTGCGGGCCCGCCGGGCGCTGCTGCTCGAGCTGCTGGCCCAGCATCTGCCCGACTGGCAGCCCGCTCCCGGCAAGGGCGGCATGTCGGTGTGGGTGCGGCTGCCGGCGCCGATGAGCTCGGCCCTGTCGGCGGCTGCCTCGCGGATCGGGCTGGAGATCCCGCCCGGGCCGCGGTTCGGTGTCGACGGAACCCTGGAACGCTTCATCCGGGTGCCGTACACGCTGCCCGAGCCGAAACTCGTCGAAGCTATCGAACTGCTCGCCCGCGCTTGGCGCAGCGTCACGGGGATGGCCGTACCCGAGCCGACCGCCGTCGTGGTCTGAAGCCCTACTCGGGAATCTCCACCCGGCGCACGACGCCGTCCAACGCGTCGGCGGCTTCGATCTCGCCCCGGGTGACGCCCAGCACGAACAGGACGGTGTCGAGGTAGGGGTGGCTCAGCGAGGCATCGGCGACCTCGCGCAGCGCCGGTTTGGCGTTGAAGGCCACCCCGAGCCCGGCGGCGGCCAACATGTCGATGTCGTTGGCGCCGTCGCCGACGGCCACCGTCTGCTCCATCGGCACCCCGGCCTGCTGAGCGAAGTCCCGCAGCGCCTTGGCCTTGCCCGGACGGTCCACGACCGCGCCGATCACCCGGCCGGTGAGCTTGCCGTCGACGATCTCCAGCTCGTTGGCCGCGACGAAGTCCATCATCAGCTCGTGCGCCAGCGGCTCGATCACCTGCCGGAAACCACCGGAGACGATTCCGCAGTGATAGCCGAGCCGGCGCAGCGTGCGCAGCGTGGTCCGCGCCCCGGGTGTCAGCTCGATCTGCTCGGCCACCTCGTCGAGCACTCCGGCCGGTAACCCGGCCAGCGTGGCGACCCGTCGGTGCAGCGACTCGGCGAAGTCGATCTCACCGCGCATCGCCGCTTCGGTCACCTGCGCGACCGCCGCCTCGGCCCCAGCGTGCGCGGCGAGCATCTCGATGACCTCGCCCTGGATCAAGGTCGAGTCGACGTCGAACACGATCAGCCGCTTGGCCCGCCGGGACAGGCTGTAGTCCTCGACGGCGATGTCGACGCTCTCGGCGACTGCCACGCGGGCCAGGACTGCCTGCAACTCCCCGTACACCCCGGCGGGCACCGACACCCTCAGCTCCAGGCCGGTGACCGGGTAGTCCGACACCCCCCGGATGAAGTCGATGTTGACCCCCAGCGCGGCGGCCTCGCGGGCCACCACCCCGAACGATTGGGCCGTGATCGGGCGGCCCAGCACCACGATCGTGTGAGTCGAGGGTTCCTGCATCACGGGCAGATCGTCGCTGCGTTCGATGCTGACCTCGAGACCGACGCCGTGGATCGCGGCCTCGACCTCGGCCGGGAACTCTGCTCCTGCGGCAACCTCCGCGGCCGCCGCAACGAGCACCCCCAGCGTCAGTCGTCCCCGGATCACGACCTGCTCGACGTTCAACAGGTCCACACCGTGCCGGGACAGCACCTCGAACAATGCCGATGTGACGCCCGGCTGGTCGCGCCCGGTCACCGTGATCAGTAACGAGGAGCGGTTACGCGACGGTTCGAACAGCGGCGACGCGCTCATCCCCCGGGCGCTCGTTTCTGTCGGCAAGCCGGATCAGGTACGGACGTTCTCGTCTTCGAGGCGCGTCACGTCACCGTCGCCGGGGCCGTGCGCACGCCCGACATGGGCCTCACGGCGCATCCGCTCGACCATGTGCGGGTAGTGCAACTCGAACGCGGGACGCTCCGAACGGATCCGGGGCAGCTCGGTGAAGTTGTGCCGCGGTGGTGGGCAGCTGGTGGCCCACTCCAGTGAGTTGCCGTAACCCCACGGGTCGTCGACGGTCACCGGCTCGCCGTAGCGCCAGCTCTTGAAGATGTTCCACAGGAACGGCAGCGTAGAGGCGCCCAGGATGAACGCGCCGATGGTCGACACGATGTTCAGCGACGTGAATCCGTCGCTGGCCAGGTAGTCGGCGTAGCGGCGCGGCATGCCCTCATTACCCAACCAGTGCTGCACCAGGAACGTGGTGTGGAAGCCGATGAAGGTCAGCCAGAAGTGCAGCTTGCCCAGCCGTTCGTCGAGCAGCCGGCCGGTCATCTTCGGGAACCAGAAGTAGATGCCCGCGTAGGTGGCGAACACGATGGTGCCGAACAACACGTAGTGGAAGTGCGCGATGACGAAGTAGCTGTCGGTGACGTGGAAGTCCAGCGGCGGGCTGGCCAGCAGCACACCGGACAGACCACCGAGCAGGAACGTCACGATGAAGCCGACGCTGAAGAGCATCGGTGTCTCGAACGTCAACTGGCCCTTCCACATCGTGCCGATCCAGTTGAAGAACTTGATGCCGGTGGGCACCGCGATCAGGAACGTCATGAACGAGAAGAACGGCAGCAGCACCGCCCCGGTCGCGTACATGTGGTGCGCCCACACCGCCACCGACAGGGCGGCGATACCCAGGGTGGCGTAGATCAGGGTGGTGTAGCCGAAGATCGGCTTACGGCTGAACACCGGGAAGATCTCGCTGACGATGCCGAAGAACGGCAACGCGATGATGTACACCTCGGGGTGGCCGAAGAACCAGAACAGGTGCTGCCACAGCAGTACACCGCCGTTGGCCGGGTCGTAGACGTGGGCACCGAGGTGACGGTCGGCGGCCAGGCCGAACAGCGCGGCGGTCAGGATCGGGAACGCCAGCAGCACCAGGATCGAGGTCACCAGGATGTTCCAGGTGAAGATCGGCATCCGGAACA
Organism: Mycobacterium sp. G7A2; assembly: GCF_041902445.1. Taxonomy (NCBI): domain Bacteria; kingdom Bacillati; phylum Actinomycetota; class Actinomycetes; order Mycobacteriales; family Mycobacteriaceae; genus Mycobacterium; species Mycobacterium sp. G7A2. Next base: position 4,034,949 of record NZ_CP169251.1, read on the forward strand.
TCGTCATGCCCGGTGCGCGCATGCAGACCACCGTCGTGATCATGTTCACACCGCCGAGGATGGTGCCCAGACCGCCGACGGCCAGTCCCATGATCCACAGGTCGCCGCCGGCTCCCGGGGAGTGGATCGCGTCGGTCAGCGGCGAGTACGCCGTCCAGCCGAAGTCCGCGGCGCCGCCGGGGGTGATGAAGCCTGCCGTCGCGATCAGCGCGCCGAACAGGAACAGCCAGAACGAGAACGCGTTGAGCCGTGGGAACGCCACGTCGGGGGCGCCGATCTGCAGCGGCAGCACCAGGTTGGCGAACCCGAACACGATCGGGGTGGCGTAGAACAGCAGCATCACCGTGCCGTGCATGGTGAACAGCTGGTTGTACTGCTCGTTCGACAGGAACTGCAGACCCGGCACGGCCAACTCGGTGCGGATGAACAACGCCATCAGCCCGCCGATGAGGAAGAACGCGAAGCACGCGACGCAGTACATGATCCCGATCAGCTTGTGATCGGTCGTGGTGATCAGCTTGTAGATCAGGTTGCCCTTGGGTCCCAGGCGCGCCGGGAACGGACGCCGGGCCTCGAGTTCTCCGATTGGGGGCGCTTCGGCTACCAACTGATCCTCCAACCTTGCCGTGTCGTACCGGGCCGGCTGGCGGGCAAGCCGCCGGATCCCGGTGTTCGGTATGAATCCTAGCCCCCGAACCCCGGCTGGGTCGGGGTGGTCCTACAAACTGTCGTATTCGCCGCCGCAAGCACTCCGGGTTTTCCTCGGCACCGCGCGTGACCAGTGACGGATCCGCCGGGTGTTACGGTCGGCGACGTGCTGTTCACGGGTGCGCGGCGGGGCGGTCGAGCGTCCCGGGCAGCGGTGTTGGCCGTCCTGCTGTCCGTCTGCGTGGCCGCGTTGAGTGGCTGCGGCTCCGGCGGTGACACGCCCCCCGACGGCTCGATCATCACCAGCACCACGCGCATCGCGGGTGCGGGCGTGTTGGGCAACGACCGCCGCCCCGACGAATCGTGTGCACCGGAGCCCGCGCCGCTCGAGGACGGCCCGCCCGAGCGGGAGGTGCGCAATGCCACCGGCCACGCGGTCAGCCCGCCGATTCCGGAGACGACGCTGGTTCCCGCGGATCCGCAGCGGATCGTGGTGCTGTCCGGCAGCCAGCTCGACGCCCTGTGCGCCCTGGGCCTCCAGTCGCGGATCGTTGCCGCGGCGTTGCCCGACGGCTCCGACGTGCAGCCGGCCTACCTGGGCACCGTGATCCACGACCTGCCCGGGGCGGGTAGTCGCTCCGAACCCGACCTGGGCGCGATCCGCGACGCCGATCCAGATCTGATTCTCGGCTCGGCCGCGCTGACGCCGGGGATCCACCCGGAGTTGTCCGAGATCGCGCCGACGGTGTTCAGCGGCCCCGCCGGTACCGAGTGGCGTGAGACGCTGCGGACCGTGGGCGCCGCGACAGGACGGCCCGCGGCGGCCGACACCCTCATCGAGGAGTTCGACCGTGCCGCCGCCACCACGGGCGAGCAGAACGACGCGACCCACTTCCAGGCCTCGGTGGTGCAGTTCACCGACTCCACCCTGCGGATCTTCGGCGTCGACAACTTCCCCGGCAGTGTTCTCGCGGCCGCCTCGGTGGACCGGCCCGCGACTCAACGGTTCACCGACAAGCCCTTCGACGAGATCGGGATCTCCGACGCCGACATGGGCGACGACCCGGACTTCTCTGCCGCCGACGGTGACCTCGTCTACGTGTCGTTCGCCTCCGACGAAGCCAAACAACGAGGGACCGAGATCATGCGCAGCGATGCCTGGAAGCGGCTGTCGGCGGTCCGCGACGACCGGGTGTTCGCCGTGAACAACGCCGTCTGGCAGTCCGGTCAAGGCCTGATCGCCGCCCGCGGAGTCCTGGCTGATCTGAACTTGGTCGACGCGCCGATCAACTGAGCACCGTCGGCAGCGCCAGTCGGCAATGTCACACATGCGCGGGGACTAATGCCGCCGGTCGGTTCGTTGTCCTCGAGTTGAGCCGCAGCGTGGCGGCAGCCCCTGAATCCGTGCAACCGAAGAGGACGTGATGAGCACCGTTTCCGCCTATGCGGCCACCTCCGCGACCGAGCCACTGTCCAAGACCACGATCGAGCGACGTGAGGTCGGTCCCCACGACGTGGCCTTCGACATCCATTTCGCCGGCATCTGCCACTCCGACATCCACACCGTGCGCGGCGAGTGGGGTCAGGTGAAATACCCGATGGTGCCCGGGCACGAGATCGCCGGCATCGTCACCGAGGTCGGTTCGGAGGTCTCGAAGTTCAACGTCGGTGACCGCGTCGGCGTCGGGTGCTTCGTCGACTCGTGCCGTGAATGCGAATTCTGTCTGGCCGGTGAGGAGCAGTACTGCGACAACCCCGGCATGGTCGGCACCTACAACGGCATCGGCCGCGACGGTAAACCGACCCAGGGCGGCTACAGCGGCGCCATCGTGGTGGACGAGAACTACGTGTTGTCGATCCCCGAGGCGATCGGACTGGAGGAAGCCGCGCCGCTGCTGTGCGCGGGCATCACCACCTATTCCCCGTTGCGGCACTGGAACACCGGACCCGGCTCTCGGGTCGCGGTCATCGGACTCGGCGGTCTCGGACACCTGGCGGTGAAGCTCGCCGTCGCGATGGGTGCGGAGGTCACGGTGCTCAGCCAGTCGTTGAAGAAGATGGAGGACGGGCTGCGCCTGGGCGCCTCGGAGTACTACGCCACCAGTGACCGTGAGACGTTCAAGAAGCTCAAGGGCTCCTTCGACCTGATCCTGAACACCGTCTCGGCCAATCTCGACATGGGTGACTACCTCGGGCTGCTGACCCTCGACGGCACGCTCGTCGAGCTGGGCATGCCCGAACACGCCATGCAGGTACCCCCCGGCGCACTGATCTTCGGGCGCCGGCGACTGGCCGGATCGTTGATCGGTGGCATCGCCGAGACCCAGGAGATGCTGGACTTCTGCGCCGAGCACAACGTGGCTCCCGAGATCGAGGTCATCCAGCCCGATTACGTCAACGAGGCCTACGAGCGGGTGATCGCCAGCGACGTGCGCTACCGCTTCGTCATCGACACCGCGTCGCTGCGCGGTTAGTCGCGCCGGCGTTCGCGCCGAGTGTGCATCCACTGCGACTGCCAGCGACATTTCTCGCAGCAGATGCACACTCGGCGAAGGGAATGAGAAATCATCCCGCCGGGCCGGGCCGGAAATCACCCCCGCGGGCCGGGCCGGAAATCACCCCCGCGGGCCGGGCCAGAAGTCACCCCGGCGCGTCCGGAGTTTTGGAACTCCCTGGCGTTCTAGAAATCCCAGTCCTCGTCTTCGGTGACCACGGCCTTACCGATGACGTAGCTGGACCCGGAGCCGGAGAAGAAGTCGTGGTTTTCGTCGGCGTTGGGGCTCAGCGCCGACAGGATCGCCGGGTTGACGTCGGTCTCGTCGCGCGGGAACAACGCCTCGTAGCCGAGGTTCATCAGCGCCTTGTTGGCGTTGTAGCGCAGGAACTTCTTGACGTCCTCGGTCAGGTTCACCCCGTCGTAGAGGTCCTGGGTGTATTCGACCTCGTTGTCGTAGAGCTCGAACAGCAGCTCATAGGTGTAGTCCTTGAGTTCCTGGCGGGTCGCCTCGTCGGCCATCGCCAGCCCGCGCTGGTACTTGTAGCCGATGTAGTAGCCGTGCACCGCCTCGTCGCGGATGATCAGCCGGATCATGTCGGCGGTGTTGGTGAGCTTGGCCCGGCTGCTCCAGTACATCGGCAGGTAGAAGCCCGAGTAGAACAGGAAGCTCTCCAACAGCGTGGAGGCCACCTTGCGCTTGAGCGGCTCGTCACCCTTGTAGTACTGCATGACGATCTCGGCCTTGCGCTGCAGGTTGGGGTTCTCCTCCGACCAGCGGAACGCCTCGTCGATCTCCTGCGTGGAACACAACGTGGAGAAGATGTTGCTGTAGCTGCGGGCGTGCACCGACTCCATGAACGCGATGTTGGTGTACACCGCTTCCTCGTGCGGGGTCAGCGCGTCGGGGATCAGGCTGACCGCTCCCACGGTGCCCTGAATGGTGTCCAGCAGCGTCAGCCCGGTGAACACCCGCATCGTGAGCTGCTTCTCGTGCTCGGTCAGCGTGTTCCAGGACGGGATGTCGTTGGACACCGGCACCTTCTCCGGCAGCCAGAAGTTACCGGTGAGGCGATCCCAGACCTCGGCGTCCTTGTCGTCCTGGAGGCGGTTCCAGTTGATGGCCGAGACGCGGTCGATCAGTTTGATGCCATCACTCACGAGAACCCCATTTCACCTGGCTTTTTGTGCGACGCCGCGGAATCGCCGACGACGACCACAACACTACAACTGGTGTGCGACATCTCCGCGCAGTACGAGATGTTGTGTTTGGCGTGTCGCCTCCGTGACCGTCGATCAGGTGCTGCGCAGCGGTCCCCCGGGCGAAAAAATCCATGGCGGCCGCAGGCGTCACTCGTTATCGTCGCGTGCGTGAACATCCGAGTCGAGGAGGTCGTCGGCGCTCGCGCCGACATCAGATGACCGCGCCCCGTCGCCGACCCACCGGGCCGGCGGCGCAGTCGTACCCTCACTCACCAGGCGCACCGCTGTGCGCCTTTCTTCAGGATGGTTCCACCGATGAATTCGTACACCCGTGACCAGATCCTCGCCGCCTTCCGCGGGGCCACCCGCAGCGAGGTCAAGAAGGTCACCTTCGCACCCGACTTCGACGCCGTGGCGTTCGGCAAGCTGGAGTATTACGGCTGGACCGACCCCAAGATCCCGCGCCGCGCGTACCTGCTCGTCGACAGGCCCGACGGACCGGTGGCGCTGCTGCTCAACCGGGCCGCGGTCAAGCCGCGGGGGCGCACCATGTGCACCTGGTGCAATGACGTCAACCTGACCGACGAGGCGGTGCTCTACACCGTCCGCCGGGGCGGCGCGGCCGGCCGCAAGGGCGATACCCTGGGCACCTTGATCTGCGCGAACTTCGGCTGCTCCGGCAACGTCCGGCAGCTGCCGCCCGCCTATCACAAGGAGACCGACCTCGACCTCATCCGCGAACAGCGGGTCGAAGAGCTGCGGAGCAAGGTGCACGGATTCGTCGACAAGGTGCTCTCCACAGAGAGCTGAGCGCGGCTGCTCCCTCAGCGGGTGAAGGTGTACTCCGAAGCCTTGAAACGCCGTGTGGCCAACCAGTACTGCCACGTCATTCCGCTCCACAGGGTGCGGTTGACCCCGCGCTCGTCGAGGTACCAGCTGCGGCAGCCACCGGTGCTCCACACGGTGCCGCTCAACTCGTCCTGCAGTTCGTCGTTGTAGCGGTCCTGCGCGTCCCGGGTCGGAGCCAGCGCCTGGGCGCCGGCACGGTCCACGGCGGCGATGGCCTGCCCGGCGTAGCGGATCTGCGACTCGATCATGAACACCACGGAGTTGTGTCCCAGCGCGGTGTTCGGGCCGAGCAGGAAGAACAGATTGGGCATTCCGGCCACCGTGATCCCGCGCAGGGCCGCGATGCCCTCGGCGTTCCAGCGGTCGACCAGGTCCTCTCCGTCCGGCCCCTTGATGTCGACGTAGGTGTAGGAGTCGGTGACGTGGAAGCCGGTCGCGAAGACCACCACATCCACCGGCCGCTCGCGGCCGTCGGCGGTGACGATGCCGGACGGGGTGAACCGCGCGATGCGGTCGGTGATCACCTCGGTCTTCGGGTCTGCGATGCCGCGGTAGTAGGTGTCGGAGTTGAGGATGCGCTTGCAACCCGCCCGGTAGTCGGGGGTGAGCTTGCGGCGCAGCTCGCGATCCTTGATGGAGCGACGGATGTTCCACTTGCCCATCAGCTCACCGAGTTTGAGCAGGCGGGGTTGTTTGGTCATCGCGAAACCGACCGCTTCGTGGATCCAGTAGATGCCGGCGCGCATCGCTGCTCGGGTGCCCGGCACGTTGGCGAACATCCGCTGCATCCCCTCGGGGATCGGGTTGTTGGGCCGGGGCATCACCCAGGCGGGGGTGCGCTGGTAGAGCTGCAGGCCGGCGACGTCTTTGACGATCTCGGGCACGATCTGGATCGCGCTGGCGCCGGTGCCGATCACCGCGACACGTTTGCCGGTGATGTCGACGTCGTGGTCCCACTGCGCCGAGTGGAACGCCACGCCGTCGCCGGCCAGGTAGTCGTCGAGGCCGTCGAACTCGGGGATCAGCGGGATGTGCAGTCCGCCGGCTCCGGAGATCAGGAACTGTGCGATGAACTCGCCGCCGTCGTCGGTGAACACGTGCCAGCGCTGCTCGTCGTCGTCCCACTGGGCCCGGTCGACGTGCGCACCGAACCGGACGTAGCGGCGCAACCCGTACTTCTCGGTGACCCCGAGGAGATAGTTCTGGATCTCGGGCTGGAACGACCACATGTGCGTCCAGTCCGGTTTCGGTTCGAAGGAGAATGAGTACATGTGCGACGGGATGTCGCAGGCACAACCGGGATAGGTGTTGTCCCGCCAGGTGCCGCCGATTTCGTCGGCCTTCTCCAGGATCAGGAAATCGACGCCGCGGCGTTGCAGCTCGATGCCCATCCCGATCCCGGAGAATCCGGATCCGATGATCAGCGCGCGGGTGTGCACGGGGGCCCGGTCATCGACCGCGGGAGTGCCGGCGGCCTGTTCAGCGACGGTCATGGACCCGACTGTACTGGGGAACGCCGGTACCGGGAATCGGGGCCGGTGTCACATCGGTTGCACCAGACCGTGCTGGAGCGCGAACATGCTGGCACCGATGCGGTTGGTCACCCCGATCTTCGCGTAAGTCCGCTCGACGTGGTTGCGCGCTGTCTTGCCCGAGATGCCCAACTGCTCCGCGATGTCCCGGTTCGACGCGCCGCGGGCGACGAGGCAGAGAACTTCGATCTCTCGAGGCGTCAGCCCGTGTAAACGACGCTGGCCGCCGCGGTTGCGGTGCCCTGCGGCATGCAACACTGCGTCGGCGGCGACCGGGTCGAGGTGACCAGCCCGCACCCGGTCGCGCAGCCGGCCCGCGGCGCCCGAGGTCGACAGGGGCGCCCGGTATGGCCTCGGCTCGACTGCAGACTGGTATGCCACCGCCGCGGCGAGCACGCGGTCAGGCACACCGAGCGCCGAGGCAGGCAGACCGCGCGGATACCCAGAGCCGTCGAGGCATTCGTGATGATTGCCCGCGACCTGCGCCACCTCCTCGAGACCCCGCACCTGGCTGAGGATCCGGACCGTCAAATACGGATGCAGGCGGACTCGCTCGAACTCGCTGGCCGTCAGCTGCGCCGGCTTCGACCACACCTGGTTCGAGATCCCGATACGGCCGAGGTCGTGCAAGTGCCCGGCGCGCCGCACCAACGCCGTCGTCTCGCCCTCCAGCCCCATCGCGGTGGCGGCGCCGGCCGCCAATTCGGCGACGGCCCGCGAATGACCCAGCGTGAAGGGACATTTGAGGTCGACGAAATCACCCAGGGCAACCAGCAGCGGATCGAGCTCCGCATCATCGAGTGGCTTGCCTCGATCTGGGGCTTCACGCAGCGCCACCTCCCAGGCATCTCCGGTACACGGGCCGCCCAGAACGGCAGCGGCGTCGGCCACGAACTCGTCGACGACTCGTGGGTCGAATTGCCCACCGCGGCGGCTGCGCGCCATTGCCACCGCCCCGTCGACGCCGTAGGCGCGGTGGTGCACCTCCACCATGTCCGCCAGTTGCGCCACCCGCGTCGCCATCGGGATCTGCTCACCTACAACTGCGGCCGGCAGACCGGCGCCGTCGAACCGCTCGAAGCTGTAGCGGAGAGCCGACTGCACGTCGGCGCTGAGCCCGAGCCGATCCGCGAGCACGCCGGCCGACGTGCAGTGAGAATGGATGAGGGAGGCGATGCGGCCGCGGGTATCGACGAGAAGCGTTGCCAGCACGGTCAATCGATGCAACAACGGTTCACCGCGGCCGGTATTGCTCACCAGGAATCGCAGGTAAGGCAGCCCCACCCAGTCCACCAGATAGGAGTCGCGACGTACCGCGATGTCATCGCCGAACCACTGGGCGTATTCATGGGAGTCGGCATGACATCCGATCCACATGACCAAGGCGGTGTAGTAACAACAGTCTCGGTCCGGACCGCTCAGACCCAGTCGGTCGGCGAGCCGGGTGGCGATGACCGCCGAGCGCAGCATGTGCTCAGCAGGTTGCCCGAGACCGAGGTCTATGGCGATCGACAGCGCCGCCAGCAGTTCGGCCCTGCTGGCCGACGGTGGTGGGCCCGGCGGCGCCATCCGACGATTGTGCCTCGTCGCGATCGGACCGGCGATCAGAACGTCACGGTGCGCTCGGAGGCCAGATGGCGATCGGCATCGAAGTTCTCGAAGTGACCGGAGCCGATCACGCCGATACCGCGCTGTGGCAGGCGGAAGTCCCCGAGCCGGGCCTGGCGCCGCAGCGGACCAGTCGGCCCGAGGTCCTGACCGTTGAGCGATGCATGCGATTCCGCGACCGCCCACATTGTCTTCGGCGCCACCATGTAGCGCTGGCCGTTGGCGGCGCTACCGGTCAGACGGATATCACCCACACCGAGCGCGGGCCCGGCAATCCGGCCCAGAAGCGACAGGCTCATCGGGTCGGTCCAGGCGGCTTCAGGCAGCCGGTTCCCGATCGCCGTCATCAGCCGGGTGGCCCGGGTCGCGTGGAGCCGCACCGACCACCGTAGAAGTCCGGGTATTTCGACGCTCACCGACCACGGTGTCGGCCAGCTGAGGTCGATGTCGCACTGCACGGCGTCATTCGGGGTGGCGGCACTGAAATATCGCGCGCAACTCTGCGGACCCGGGGTCGTGGCGTAGAACGTCCAGGTGCATGCGGGGCCGCGATGCCACACCGAGACGTACGCCGGCGCGAAAGTGGTTGCCGGGAATTGGCGCAACGCCAGATAGTGGCCGCTGACGAACGGCAGCCCCATGATGCCGAACCCGATGAAACGTTCATCGTCGCCGGCGGGCAGAACGGGATGCGCATTCACCGCTGCCGCGGCTTCGCGGGGAGTGAGTCGTGTGTTCATGACAACGATCGTCGCGAGCCGCGGCGATCGACACATGAGGCATCTGCCTCATTTGTCCGCTCGGTCAGGCGACGCGCTCGTGGCGGCGCACACCCTCGTGCAGCGGCAGGTCGGGATCGACCTGCACGCCGAGCACCTCGCAGGTGCCGTTGATCGAACCCATCATGATCGTGGTCAGGTACTCGACGAACTTCGCCGACGGCAGCCGCCGCGGGCTGTCCTGATCGGCGCCGAGCCACCAGTCGGTCGCCGACGCCGCCGCCCCGAACGTCGCGAACGCGGCCATCTCGAAGGCCGCCGCGTCGAGTTCCATCTCCTGCAACTCGTTGCTGAACATGTCGGCCATGGCCAGGGTGATGTCGCGGCCCTCGTTGAGAGCCCGCATGGTCGATTCGCTCTGCTCGGCAAACCGCCCCTGCATCAGGAAGCGAATGACGTTGGGATGCTCGTCGACGAGGTGCACGTACTGCTCGACGGCGCGGTGGATGATGGCGCGCGCCGGGTCCTTGGCTATGTCGATGGCGGGGAAGATGGCGCCCCACAACATGTCGCGCATCCGCTTGCCGATGGCCTGGAACAGATCGGACTTGTCGGTGAAATGCCGGTAGATCTTCGGCTTGGCGGTGCCGGCCTCCTCGGCGATCTCCCGCAGCGACACCTCCGGACCGAGTTGGTCGATCGCACGGAACGCGGCGTCGACGATCTCGGAGCGCACCTTCTTGCGGTGCTCGCGCCAACGCTCGCTGCGGGCGTCGACCTTGACACCCGGTTCGTCAGCAGAACGTGATCTCGACCCTCGCCGCACCCGCTCACTGTACCCGTTCAGGCACCGCTGACCTGGCCTGACCGTGCCGACAAGGCGCCGGACGGCACGCTGACCAGCGCTGTTCGCCCGCCGCGAGGCGATCACGCGCTTTGGGTACTATCGCAGCGACAGCCGCTCAACGAGACGAGAAGTATGACGCAGCGATACGACCTGGTCATCGCAGGCGGAGGGCCCTCTGGCTCAGCCGCCGCATGGCAGGCCGCACAGACCGGCGCCAAAGTGGTGGTGCTGGACAAAGCGCAATTCCCGCGCGCGAAGCCGTGCGGCGACGGCCTGACGGCCCGCGCGGTCAGCTACCTGCAGAAGATGGGCCTGGCCGACGAGGTGGCCACGTTCCATCGGGTGAACCGCGTGACGGTGTTCAGCCCGAGCAAGTGGGAGTTGTCGTTTCCGAAGCGGCCCGGCATGCCTGACCACGGTCACACCGTCAGTCGAGAGCATCTCGACACTGTGCTGCTCAAGCACGCCGAATCGGCAGGTGCAGAGATCCGCCAGGGCGCCGAGGTGTCCGGGCCCGAGCTCGACGCCAGCGGCCGGGTGATCGGCGTCGTGCTCAAGAGCGGCGAAAAGGTCTACGGCGACGCGGTCATCGCCGCCGACGGCGCCTACTCCCCCATCAAGCGCGCCCTCAAGGTGGATTCCGAGTACAACGGCTACTCCGCGATCGCGATCCGCTCCGAGATGCCTGCCAACCGGGCCGATTCCGACTCGCTGGACATCTATCTGAAGCTGATGTTCGAAGGCGATCAGCTGCCGGGCTACGGCTGGGTGTTCCCGATGGGCAACGGAATCTTCAACATCGGCCTCGGGTACGTCAACAGCTACAAGAACTGGCAGTCGATCAACGCCACCAAATTCCTGGGCGACTTCCTGCGCACCCTGCCGCGCGAGTGGGACCTGCCGGCGATCGAGGAACTGAAGAAGAACAAGAGCGTGCGAGCCTGGCGGTTGCCGATGGGCTTCACGGCATGGCCGCCCTGGCGGCCGGGCGTGCTGTTCACCGGTGACTCGCTGGGTGCGGGCAAGCCCGCCTCGGGTGCGGGCATCTCCAAGGCCCTGGAATCCGGACTGGCGGCCGGCGAGTGCGCGATCGCGGCGCTGACCAACGGCGGCCCCGACGATTTCACCAACTACGCCCAGCGCATGGAGGCCGCGTGGGGCCGCGAGTACAAGCGCGGGCGTTACATGCACAAGTTGATCGGGCAGCCGAAGCTGGCCAACGCCGGGGTGAAGCTGATCGACAACGCCGCGTTCCGCGACCGCATGCTCAAGGCGCTGTACAAGAAGGCCCAGGGCCCCCAGCACACCTTCTGACAAGGCCGGGACCGCTCCGGCACTCACCGCAGCCTTGGCTCAGCCGGCTTCCCTGCGGTCACAGTCGGCTGCGCCGCTTCCGGTACATGGCTTCGTCGGCCAGCGCGAGGACGTCATCGATGGACCGGCCATCGCCCCGACGGTGCGCGCACACGCCGATGGTCAGTGTCACCGGCACGTCGGTGCCATCGGCCAATGTGACCGGTGTGCGCTCCATTCGGTCGGCGATCCGCCCGGCGAGCAGGGCAAGGTCGTCGTCGTCGACCGACTCGGTCACCACCAGGAATTCGTCGCCGCCCCAGCGGGCCACCAGATCGTCGGGACCGATGGCGGCCAGCAGCCGCTCGGCGACCTCGACCAGCATGTGGTCGCCGGCGTGGTGACCGCTGCGGTCGTTGACCGACTTGAATCGCTCGATGTCGCAGAACAAGACGCCGTAGCCGGCGTCGCGGGCGTCCAACTCTTCGAGGCGGCTCCAGGCGGCGGCGCGATTGGCGATCGTGGTGAGCGGATCAGTGTCGGCTCGGCGGACCAGATCGGCTTCCCTGACCCGCTCGGCGGTCACATCGAGGATCTGGGAGATGAAACAGTGCGGTCGGTCGGACGGCCCGCACACCAGCACGACGGTGAGTGCACCCCACACGACTCGTCCATCGGCGGTGATGTAGCGCTTGGCGATGTGATAGGAGCGCCGCTTGCCGGCGAGGCACTCGTGCATCAGTGACAGATCCGCATCGAGGTCGTCGGGATGGGTGATGTCCCGAAAGTTCAAGCGGGCCATCTCCCGGCCGGTGTACCCGAGCATTGCGTGCATCGCGCGGTTGGTCCGCAGGAACGCACCGTCGAGGTCGACGACCGCCATACCGATGGGCGAGTGAGCGAGGGCCAGCTCGAATCTGCGTTCCCCCAACAGATCCAACGCCGCCGGAGCTGCTTCGGTGGTCATCGCGGACACAGCGGCGGACGCGAAACCGTGAACATGAGATTTGGGGCGACCGAGGTAATACCCCTGCGCACATCTGATGCCGGCGGCACCCACCGCATCGAGTTCCGCCTGGGTCTCCACGCCTTCGGCAATGGCGGTCGCGCCGGTCTGCGCCGCGAATTCGCAGATGGCTTGGGCCAGTCTGCGTCGCGCGGCGTCACTGTCGATATTGCGGATGATCGACTTGTCGATCTTGACGAAGTCCGGGTTCAACTCGAGCACGTGGGAGAACGACGAGAAGCCGGCGCCGACGTCGTCGACAGCGACCCGTACGCCTCTGGCGCGGCACACGTCCAACGCGTCGTCGAGAGCACCGTAGTTCTCGACGGCGGCATGTTCGGTGATCTCCAGGACGATTCGCGTCGTGTCGACGCGGTCGAGAAGATCCGTCCAAGGCGCGTGTTGCACTGCCGCCGGAGAGATGTTGACCGCGATGAACACGTCGTTGGGCAGCTGCGGAAGCAACGACAGCACCCGTTCCAGGATCGCCGTCTCCAACTCCGTCGCCAGCCCGAGCGAGGCCGCCTGGGCCAGGAATGCGTCGGGCAGGAATGGTTCGCAAGGGAAGCGGGCCAGCGCTTCCAGCCCCACCACCGTGGCGGTGTGAACGTCGTGGATTGGCTGGAAGACGACCTCGAAATCGCGCTGGGCGACCACGCGTCGGACGGCTGTGTGGCGATCGGCAGTGCCGTTCGTCGGCGCCGAAGGCGGCTCGATCAGCAGACCGATGAGCTCCGCGACGCGCTCGACGATCCGCAGGTCGAGCTCGACCAGATGCGGGCTGGCCTGCCGGCTCACCGCGCACACCATGCCCAGGGCTGAGCCGTCAGGTCCCAGTACCGGCACACCCACGTAGGCGCCCAGATCCAGCTCACCCGTGATCGGCAGGATCGCGGTCGTCTCATTGACTGAGGTGTCGGGGATGACGGAGGGCAGCCGCCCGTCGATGACGCGCACACAGTACGAGCCGGCCAGCGAAGCGCCGGCACCGCATGAGAGGCCCATCGCTTCGGGATTTCCGTCTAGCACCTCGAACACCTGGACGTCGTCGCGAAACGACGACAGCCATGCCGTCTCCAGGCCCAAGCGGCGCCTGAGCACACTCAACATCGTCCGGATCAGGTCGACCGGCGTCTCCGATTCCGCGGCAGGGAGCCCCCCGGCTCCGTCGACCAGCATGGCAAACACACTAGACGCGACGTGGAGCCCCGGCGCGAAAAATGACGACATCGACACTTGTACCCGTGCGGCCGATCTTCACAGCTCTCCCGTGTGGCGTACAGGCCGGCCGCCAGGCGGCGACATCACCGTCGGGACCGGGTCGGCAAACTCAGATACCAGACGGGCCGTGCGCGACAACTAGAAACGGCAGACGGCGGAGGTCGGGCCGGCGCATCGAGGTTCCGGCCTGTCACAGCGCACGCGTAGCGTCGCCGCCATGGAGCAACGCATCAGCCTGATCACCCTGGGCGTCGACGACCTCCCGCGGGCCCGCCGGTTCTACGAGGAAGGGCTCGGGTGGGAGGCCAAGGACGCTCCCGAGGGCGTGGTGTTCTACCAGCTGCCGGGAGTGGCGTTGGCGTTGTTCGGCCGCCGGGATCTCGCCGAGGATGCGCGCCATCCCGTCGACGGACGGTTCAGTGGCATCACCATCGCGATCAACGAGCGCACCGAAGCCGACGTCGACATGGTGCTCACCCAGGCCGCGGCCGCCGGCGCGACGATCCTCAAGCCGGCCGAAAAGGTGTTCTGGGGCGGCTATTCGGGGTATTTCGCCGATCTCGATGGGCACGTCTGGGAAGTCGCGATGAACCCGTTCTGGACCATCAATGACGACGGCACGCTGACGCTCTGAATGCGATTAGACCTGGGCACCAGTCGAACGTGCTCGCCCGGCGACTTTGCCGGGCGGGATGGCCAGCCCGGTGCGGTAGCGTGCATCGGAGTGGGGTCGAGGGGGCAGTATGGCAAGAGACTTGACCGTCGACACTGACGGTTTGCAGGTGGCGGCCGCGGGCAGCGCGCAGGCCGCGATCGAGGTGCTCAACGGCGGCACAGTCGGCGCCACAGCAGGCACGCGGCCCAGCGATGCCGGGGTCGCGGCCGTCGATGCCGCAGCTGCGGCGCTACGCGTCCGGCAGGGACGCCGCATCGCCGGCCAGGCCGACTCCCTATCTGCGGCGAGCGCCGACTACGACGACACCGACGGGAGCAGCGCCGACGACATCTCGGTGACCATGTGAGCCCGGCCGCTGCCGCGTCGGCGGCGCCGACCCGTTCGCAGGTGCAGAGCTGGGACACCACTGCCCTCGACGACGCCACCCAGCGTTGGCGGGGGGCGGCGGCTGCGGCGGAGACGGTGTTCGAGCAGCACCGGCAGAACATCGCAGCTCCGGGCGGCACCGAGTGGGAGGGCGACGCCAAGGACGCTGCGCTCGACCGGGTTGCCGCGGATCTCGGGGTGGTGCGCCGCCAGGGGGACGTGCAGCGCCACGCAGCCGATGTCGCTGCACGGGGCAGCGAAGACATTGCAGCGGCCCGCCGCGCGGTGCTCGACGCCATCGCCGAGGCCGAAGCCGATGACTTCCGAGTGGGCGAGGACCTCTCGGTCACCGATACCCGCGAATTCGACCCGATGACTGCTGCCGCCAGGGCGACTGCCGCGGCCGAGCATGCCGAGTACATCGCTGGCGCGCAGAACAACTCGTCGCCACCGATGCCCTTGTCAGTCGCCAGCTGCAGGCCGAGGCGCTCGAACTGCAGGGCATCCAGTTCGACGGTGAAGGCCGTGACGAGTCGATCCAGTTGGTCGACCACAAGACCGACGCCGGCGGCGCGGACTCTGGCCAGAGGCCCAAAACGTGGCAGGACATGCTTCGCCCACCGGGAACGTCGACCGGCGAAGCCGCCAACAGCGGCACCAACGAGGCGGCCGAGGGTGTGGGTGGTGCGTCATCGTCCCCGTTGGACGACATGCTGGTCCCCGGGAAGACGACTGATCCCGAGCAACCCGCGAACCTCGACGACGCACTGGACGAAGTTGCCGGCCAGCCGGTTCCGGAAACTCCGAGCGCAGTCGATCAGGTCATCAGCCAGCACACCGGACGCGGCCACAGCGAGACGCGCTACACCCGGTCTCCATTAGAGGCTCCGATCGTCGGGGCTGATCCCGCGGTTGTCGATGAGCAGCTGGCGCGCGTCGAAGCCGCACGAAGTGATCTCGACGCTGCCCAAGCCGCGCTCGATGACGCTGCCGGACAGTCCTACACGCAGGGTGCCGCCGCAGGACCAGGACGGGGGGAAACCGTCCCGCTCAGCCAGGCTGTGTTCGACGCCCGCCGCGAACTCACCGATCAGATCCGCATTCTTGAAGCTCTCAACCAGGCGGCGAACGAAGCCGGCGCACCAATGGCCGCCGTGCCCACCCTTCCCCCCAACGCTGACGTGCAAGCCTTCCCGCAGGAGCCATCAGCGTTCGCCGAAGGCAGCCGGGCACTCAGCGAAGGCACCTTCGGTCTCGTCCCCGATGTCGCCCACGACATCGACGTCTTCACCAATTGGGGCGAACACTCCGGCGCGGATCAAGCCGGCGCGGTGCTCGACGTCGCCGGCATGGCGCCGATCCCTGGCGGCAAATTCTTCGCCGAGGGTTTCGAACACGGGGTTGACGCACCCGCGGGCGCAGCCCGCCACGCCGACGACATACCCACACCCGACGTCGATGTGCCGCACCACAGCGGCGGAGACATCGCAGACATCACGCCGTTCGGCATCGAGGACGCCCGGGCGCTGCTGGAGGCGAGCGAAGCATCCGGTGGACACCTCATCGAACGACACGTCGGCCAAACTTTCGACGACCTCGCCACTCGCCTAGCCAATAATCCGAGACTTTCCGAAGTCTCGACATTTGCATCGGTCGATAAAGCAGCGACAGCAGCTATCACAGCGCTTCAACACAATCAGGCGGCTGTGGACACCTGGATAACCGAGGGCGCCAGAAAAACACTCACCATTTCTGCGCCATTCGAAGGCGGGCAGGTCCTAACGCGCGGAGGCGTAGAATCGATAACTGGAAGTTCAGTTAAGGTCGTACTCAAGGGCGACGGAATGGGAAATTGGAATATACTGACCGGATATGTGCAGCCATGAACACCCTGCCCTCGTACGCAATGGAACAATTTTTTGGCGGCTATTTTCACCCAGACTGGGACCTCGATGCCGCAGACTGGCCGCAGATCGTCGATAGCTTTGTCGTCGACGAGAAGCCTGAACATCTGCGCAGTCTGGCACATGACATTGATGAATTTCGCCGCGATCGGGCAGAATCCCAACTTCACGAAGCCATGTTGAAGATGGGCGGCTACTACGACCCTCGACCGGAAATGACCTACCGGGAATGGTTGGGGATGGTTGCCGAACGATTGCGAGGGCAGCCTGGTAGGGCGTCTGATATCGCTCGCGCCTAACAGTTGCCGAATTGATAATGGGCGACGAACTTACCATCAATGGATTGCACCGTTTCTTCGCTGCACACTCGATTGAGGCAGTTGCAGGCACTAGCCTTGGGATTGTTTTGAGAGGCGATGGAACCGGTGGATGGTACGTGCTGACAGGATTCCCGAAGCATGAATGATGGTTCGATATCGACAGACCTGTATCAGTTCCTGGGCACCAACTTCCACCAGGATTGGGACTTGGAAGCCGATAGCTGGGAAGGAATGGTCGACAACTGTGTCAACGAACACCCTGCCGCGGAGCCCCTGCGGATGTTGACCCAGGAAATCGATGACCTCCTTGACGCCCGTGCTGAGCCAGACCTGAAGAAACTCCTCGTGCGCGTCGTCCGGGTCGACAATCGCCCCGCGCCGCTGGCGTACAACGAGTGGCTGAGACAGATCGCAAACCGATTCCGCCAGCATGCGAACGGAATTAGCGACCTTGGAGCGCCTTGACTTCGAGGCGCCGACCTTTGATTGGGTATCTAGCGCCTGCGACTTAGAGTGGCTCCAAAGGCGTTGGAACAGGCGAAGAGCTGCAGTTCACAGGATTTCGCCCGCCCATGAACGGCGGTTCAATCTCGAAGGACTTTCACCGATTTTCGCTGCATACTTTCACCAAGATTGGGACTTGGAAGCCGATGACGGGGAAGGGATCGCCGACAGTTATGCCGCCGACCACGCTTCGGTAGAACTTCTGCGACGCTTAGCCCAAGAAATCGACGAACTGCGGCACGCTCGACCCGAAGTGGATCTAGCACAGTTCCTTGGCTATGCGGTCGGCGCCTACTACGAGCCTAGCCCGCTGACCTACAAGCAGTGGTTGGGCCAGATCGCGGAACGGTTGCGCCAGCGAGCCAATGCGGCCGACACCGGCTCATCCTCGCTGTGAGCCCTCACCACCCGACCCTATTCTTCAACGAGGGATCGTCGCCATCCCGAGCGGTATCGACTCAGCGTCGACCGCGACCCGCACGCCCCGGCCGCCGGGCGACCTTGCCCGCCGCGGCGCGTGCCGCCTGCTTGGCGAGGGTCTTCTCCCGCGCGGTGCGCTTCGGTGCGGACTCGGTGTGTCCCCGTGACGAACTGGCTTTGCGGCCACGCACGATCCCGATGAACTCTTCGACCAGCTCGGACTGCTCCCCCTTCGGGAATGCCAGCGCCACGGGACAGGTGGGCGCATCGGCGATCGCGCGGTAGGTGAGGTCCTTGCGGTGGTACAGCCGCGCCAGGGACTGCGGAACGATCAGCACGCCGAGGCCCGCGGCGACGAGTTCGATTGCAGCCAGCGTGGTTTCAGGTCGGTGTTCGACCAAGACCCCGGGCGCCTCCGCCCAGTCGACCACATCGTCGATCGGCAACAGTGTCGGTTCGTCCGCGAGGTCGGCAGCGGTGACCTCGTCAGCGGCGCTGAGGATGTGATCGGTGGGCACCACGGCCACCGTGGTCTCCTCGTAGAGCGGGATGACCGCCAGCCCGGAGGTATCGGCAGGCGGCCGCAGGATGGCGATGTCGACGGCGCCGTCCCGCACGTCGGCCACCGCGTCCGCCGCCGCGACGGCCCGCAACTCCAGCGGCAACTCGGGGCGGCGCTGCGCCCAGGTCCGGGCCCACTTCGCGGGTGTCACTCCCGGGACGTATCCCACGGTGAGCGAGGTCCGGGTCACCACGCCAGGGTACCGATAGGCTCGAGCCATGAGCAGGCCGAACTCGCAGTCCATGAAGCCCGCCACCGCGGCGAAGAAGCTCGATGTGTACCTGCCCGCCACCCCGGAAGAATTCCAGCAGAATCCCATCACCCGCGACGAGCTCGCTGCTCTGCAGGCCGATCCCCCGCCGTGGCTGAAAGACCTGCGCAAGGACGGCCCGCACCCGAAGAACCTCGTCGCGGCCAAGCTGGGCGTGTCGATCGCCGGCCTCGCGCGGGGCGGGGTCACCGAGGCACTGACCACCGAGCAGATCGATGCGCTGCTCGAGCAGAAGCCCGACTGGCTGATCTCCGAGCGTGAGAGCTACCAGAACGTCCTGCGCGAGGAGAGACGCTTGAAAGCACAGCGTGCAGACAAGACGCGGTGAGGTCTGATTCAGCGTCGCCCTCTTGGAATCCCGAAGTGACCGACGACGGGCGGGGGCTGGATTCACACCACCGCGAAATAAGGTGACATGTCACCTTGTTGTGCGGGGCGGAACGCGACGGACGTTCCCCGACAACAGGAGCATGAGATGTCCCCACTTGCAGGTAAAACAGCACTGGTCACCGGCGGGACGTCGGGCATCGGCTACGCGACCGCCCGCGCGTTCGCCGATGCAGGCGCGAAGGTGTTCATCACGGGTCGCACCAAAGAACGGGTTCAGGATGCCGCCACGTCCCTCGGAAGCGGCGTGGTCGGTGTGGCCAGTGACGTCACCGCATTGGCGGATCTGGACCGATTGATCGATGTCATTCGCGAAGGCGGTACCGGGCTCGACATCGTCTTTGCCAACGCCGGCGGCGGTGAGTACGTGACCCTCGAAGAGGAGACCCCCGAACACCTCGCCGACACGTTCAACCGCAACGTCGGCGGCACGGTGTTCACGGTGCAGAAAACACTGCCCTTGCTCACCCCCGGCGCCTCGATCGTGCTGGCCGGCTCCACTGCGGCCACCCGTGGCACCCCGGCGTTCGGCGCCTATGCCGCGTCCAAAGCCGCGATCCGGTCGTTCGGTCGCACATGGGCGACGGAGTTGGCCGACCGCGGAATCCGCGTCAACACCGTCATTCCCGGTCCGATCATGACACCGGGGCTGCACGGCTTGGAGGCCGACGAAGAGCAGCGCCAAGCCATGTTGGATGGCCTGGCTTCGAACCCGATGAAACGCATCGGCGATCCCGAGGAACTGGCCGCAGCGGTCGTGTTTCTCGCTTCGGACGCAAGCAGTTTCATGACAGGGTCCGAGATCGTCGTCGACGGTGGCATCAACCAGGTCTAGACGTCCGGACACGGCAGGGTGCCCTCGCGCAACAATCTCTCGTGCACGGTGGCGAGAATGTCGGCGAGGGCTTCCTCGCGTTCGGGATCCAGGTCGGCGAAGAAGGCCCGACGCACCCACTCGGCGTGCGTCGGAGCGGCGCGCACGAGCAGGTCCCAGCCCTGCTCAGACAGCACGATCAACGTGCCCCGCCCGTCGGTCTCCGACGCCAGACGGTCGACGAGGCCACGACGCGCCATCCTCACGAGGTGGTGCGACAGTCGGCTGCGCTCCCACCCGATCACCGTCGCGAGCGATGTCACCTGTAGGCGGCGATCCGGTGCGCGCGACAGCGCGTTGAGCACCGTGTAGTCGTAGAGCGAGAGTCCGCATTCGGCCCGCAGGTGATGGTTCATCTCGTACTCGAGCCGATGGTAGACGCGCATGTAGCTCAACCACGCGCGCTGCTGGACCGGCGTCAGCGGGTAATCGGTCACCGCAGCCGAGTCGCCCGTTTCACGCGCACCCCTTCGTTCGCCGGCGACCGGCCGCCGAACGTGCACCCACGGTAGCGAGGAACGTCTCGGCGCTACCGTGGCAACACGTTCGCGATGGCGGCCGCACCATCCCGGTCACAGCATGCAGGACACGCAACCCTCGACTTCGGTTCCCTCCAAAGCCATCTGGCGCAGCCGGATGTAGTACAGCGTCTTGATACCCTTGCGCCACGCGTAGATCTGCGCCTTGTTCACGTCTCGGGTGGTGGCGGTGTCCTTGAAGAACAGCGTCAGGCTCAGCCCCTGGTCGACGTGCTGGGTGGCCGCGGCGTAGGTGTCGATGACCTTCTCGTAGCCGATCTCGTAGGCGTCCTGGAAGTACTCCAGGTTCTCGTTGGTCATGTACGGCGCCGGATAGTAGACGCGGCCGATCTTGCCTTCCTTGCGGATCTCGACCTTGCTGGCGATCGGGTGGATCGAGCTGGTCGAGTGGTTGATGTAGGAGATCGATCCGGTCGGCGGAACCGCCTGCAGATTCTGGTTGTAGATGCCGTGGGCCTGCACCGATTCCTTGAGCCGCTCCCAGTCCTGCTGGTTCGGGATGCGGATGCCGGCATCGGCGAACAGCGCGCGCACCTTGTCGGTCTTGGGCTCCCACACCTGGGCGGTGTACTTGTCGAAGAACTCGCCGCTGGCGTACTTCGAGCGTTCGAAGCCCTTGAAGTGGGTGCCCCGCTCGATCGCGATGCGGTTCGACGCCCGCAGCGCATGGTAGAGCACGGTGTAGAAGTACATGTTGGTGAAGTCCACACCTTCTTCGGAGCCGTAGAAGATGTGCTCGCGCGCCAGATAGCCGTGCAGGTTCATCTGTCCGAGGCCGATGGCGTGAGAGTCGTTGTTGCCCTGCTCGATCGACGGCACCGACGTGATGTGGGTCTGGTCGCTGACCGCCGTGAGCGCCCGTATGGCCACCTCGATGGTCTGCGCGAAGTCCGGTGAGTCCATCGCCTTGGCGATGTTCAGCGACCCAAGGTTGCACGAGATGTCCTTGCCCACCTTGGCGTAGGACAGGTCGTCGTTGAACTCCGAGGGCGTCGAGACCTGCAGGATCTCTGAGCACAGGTTGGAGTGGGTGATCTTGCCGTCGATCGGGTTGGCCCGGTTCACCGTGTCCTCGTACATGATGTACGGGTAGCCCGACTCGAACTGCAGCTCGGCCACGGTCTGGAAGAACTCGCGGGCCTTGATCTTCGTCTTGCGGATGCGGCTGTCGTCGACCATCTCGTAGTACTTCTCCGACACCGAGATATCGGCGAACGGGATGCCGTAGACCCGTTCCACGTCATAGGGCGAGAACAGGTACATGTCCTCGTTCTTCTTGGCCAGCTCGAACGTGATGTCCGGAATCACGACACCGAGGCTCAGCGTCTTGATCCGGATCTTCTCGTCGGCGTTCTCCCGCTTGGTGTCCAGGAATCGGTAGATGTCGGGATGGTGGGCGTGCAGGTACACCGCACCGGCGCCCTGGCGCGCACCGAGCTGGTTGGCGTAGGAGAACGAGTCCTCGAGCAGCTTCATGATCGGGATGACACCCGAGCTCTGGTTCTCGATGTTCTTGATCGGTGCGCCGTGCTCTCGAATATTGGTCAGCAACAACGCGACTCCGCCGCCGCGCTTGGACAGCTGCAGCGCCGAGTTGATGGAGCGCCCGATGGACTCCATGTTGTCCTCGATGCGCAGCAGGAAGCAGCTCACCGGCTCACCACGCTGCTTCTTGCCGGCATTGAGGAATGTCGGGGTGGCCGGCTGGAAGCGGCCGTCGATGATCTCGTCGACCAGCCTCTCGGCCAGCGTGGTGTCACCCGCCGCCAGCGACAGGGCCACCATGACGACGCGGTCCTCGAAGCGCTCCAGGTAGCGCTTCCCGTCGAAGGTCTTCAGCGTGTAGGACGTGTAGTACTTGAACGCGCCCAGAAAGGTCGGGAACCGGAACTTCTTGGCGTACGCGCGATCCAGCAGCGTCTTGACGAAGTTGCGGGAGTACTGGTCGAGCACCTCGCGCTCGTAGTAGTTCTTCTGGACCAGGTAGTCGAGCTTTTCGTCCTGATTGTGGAAGAACACCGTGTTCTGGTTGACGTGCTGCAGGAAGAACTCGCGGGCGGCGAGCACATCCTTGTCGAACTGAATCCTGCCCTCGGCGTCGTACAGGTTCAGCATCGCGTTGAGCGCGTGGTAATCCGTTTCGCCCGGAAGCGCGTGCGCGCCGTCGGTGGTTACAGGCTCTGCAGCTGTGACGGTTGGTGGCACGTCTGTTCCTTCCAGAAATCTTCCAGTCCGGCACGAACGGCATCCACGTCGTCCGGGGTTCCCATGAGTTCGAAGCGATAGAGGTATGGCACCGCACACTTGCGGGAGATGACGTTGCCCGCATAGGCGAACTCGGCGCCGAAATTGTTGTTCCCCCCGGCGATGACGCCGCGCAGCAACGACCGGTTGTGTTCGTTGTTGAGGAACGCGATGACCTGCTTGGGCACATAGCCACCGCTGTTGATGTCGGGGGTGGCCTTCCCACCGCCGTAGGTGGGCACCACCAGCACGTAGGGCTCGTCGACCTCGATGCGCCCGTGCAACGGGATCCTGGTGACCTGCTCGGCGGGCAATCCCAGCTTCGCGACGAAGCGGTGGGTGTTCTCGGACACGCTGGAGAAGTAGACGAGATGACTCACGGTGACTCCTCGAGGTCGGTTCCGGGCCCGCCGGCAGGTGGGAAGGATCAGGCAGACGCTGAGACGACGCCGGCCAGTGCCTTGATCCGATCGGGACGGAAGCCCGACCAGTGCTCGCCGCCTGCGACCACGACGGGCGCCTGCAGGTGGCCCAGCGCCATCACGTAGTCGCGGGCCTCGTCGTCGAGGCTGATGTCGACGACGTCATAGGCGATGCCCTGCTTGTCGAGCGCCTTGTAGGTCGCGTTGCACTGCACGCAGGCGGGCTTGGTGTACACGGTGACGGATGCGGGCTGAGTCATCTGCGCTACGGCTCCTGTCGAGAATGAGGCGAGTCAACGGCTGGTGCTGGCAACTGGTCGGATGGTGCGTCCCACTGAGGTTCAGCGGCCCGCCGGCCCGTGAAATTCCTGGCCGTCCGGGCCACGTCCCGCCGGGCCGGTAGGCCGACTCCGCCGGATCTGGTGACTCCGGCCGACCACCAGATCTTGGGGGTCCGTCGGTGTTCGAAACACTACACCTAGTGTCCGACATTGCGAAGGGATACAAGATGTTCTGAATGACATTTCTGAAATTCCCAGGTCGTAAGCCTGCGACCAGCGCGGCGTCCGGCGTGTCGCGCATCACATCGGCGTGTCGGGAAGCCACAAGAGATGTCTAGCACCAGCCACCGACACGACGCGCACCCTCGGTACCGCCACCCAAACCCGCCAGCAAACAGTTCGCCGGCTCCGCAAACTCAGAGTGGGACGGCATTTCCCGCGCTCAGCCACCTGCGCTTCCACCCCGATGGCGTTCCAGCAGAGCCGCTGCGCCAGAGCGGCAACCTCGGCCGGACCGACGAGCGTCAGTCGGTCTCGGCCAGCAGTTTGCCGACGATGTCACGCAAACGGGCAGTGACCTCGGCGTTCTCCCGCGGATGCCGGTCCCCCAGCTCGGCGGTCGGCAACGACAACTTCAGGTCCTCGACCACCCGCGCTCCGGCGAGGCCGAAAGACTTGCGGGTCTCGTCGTGCGCCCAGACGCCGCCGTAGCGGCCGTGCGCCGCGCCGACGACGGCCAGCGGCTTGCCCTTGATCGCCCCGTCGCCGAACGGCCGGGACAACCAGTCGATCGCGTTCTTCAACACCCCCGGCACGCTGCCGTTGTATTCGGGCGTGACGGCCAGAACGGCGGCGGCGCGGCCGGCGGCAGCACGCAGCGCCTGCGCCGGTTCGGGCACGGTCGGTCCGTCGATGTCCTCGTTGTAGAACGGAACCTCGCCGAGCCGGTCGAACACCTCGACCCGGACGCCGGCCGGCGCCGATTCCGCGGCCAGTTCCGCCAGTTGGCGGTTGACCGAGGCGGCCCGGAGGCTTCCCACCAGCACCAGTACCGTCGCGTTCGCATTCTCCGTCACGTCCACCCTCCGCTCGCTCGTCATCGCCTCCACTAACCGGACTTGAGTCCGAATTATTCCGGCTGGGATAGAGTTGTGAGGTGCCTGTGTCTGACCGGTTGCCGACGCTGACGGTGAGCGAAGCCGGCCCGCCCGAGCGGGGCGACGCCGCACGCAACCGGGCCCTGCTGCTGCAGGCCGCGCGCCGGCTGGTCGACCAGCGCGGCGCCGACGCGGTCACCACCGACGACATCGCCGCGGCGGCCGGCGTCGGCAAGGGCACGCTGTTCCGGCGGTTCGGCAGCCGCGCCGGCCTGATGGTGGTGCTGCTCGACGAGGACGAGAAGGCTCAGCAGCAGGCCATCCTGTTCGGCCCTCCGCCCCTGGGTCCAGGCGCCCCTCCCCTGCAGCGCCTGCTCGCCTACGGTCGCGAGCGCCTCAAGTTCGTCGACACCCACCACGCTCTGCTCTCCGACGTCAACCGTGACCCGCAGATGCGGTTCAACGCTCCGATGACGTTGCACCACAGCCATATCCGGCTGCTGCTCGAGAGCGCGGGCACATCGGGAGACCTCGACACCCAGGCCACCGCTCTGCTCGACCTGCTCGACGCCGATTACGTGCGGCACGAGCTCACCGACCGCGGCCGCAGCCTGGTCGATCTCGGTGATGCCTGGGAGACGGTGGCGCGCAAGCTCTGCGGGACATGACCCCGGCGGCCGGACCGTGGATCCTGCACGTCGACATCGACGCTTTCCTGGCCTCGGTCGAGTTGCAGCGCCATCCCGAACTCGCCGGCCTACCGGTCATCGTCGGCGGCAACGGCGACCCGTCCGAGCCGCGCAAGGTGGTCACATGTGCCTCCTACGAGGCACGTACCTTCGGCGTCCATGCCGGCATGCCGCTGCGGAGGGCCGCCCGCCGCTGTCCTGACGCGACCTTCTTGCCATCCGACCCCGCGGCCTATGACGCCGCCTCCGAGCAGGTGATGGGTCTGCTGCGCGACCTGGGCCATCCTGTCGAGGTGTGGGGGTGGGACGAGGCCTATGTCGGCGGTGACCTCGTCGAGCTGCGCGAGGCCGTCGACCTCGCCGGCCGCATCCAGGAACTCGTCACCGCCCAGACCGGTCTGACCTGTTCGGTGGGTATCAGCGACAACAAGCAGCGCGCGAAGGTCGCCACCGGATTCGGCAAGCCGGCGGGCATCCACGCCCTGACCGACGAGAACTGGCTGGCCACCATGGGCGACCGGCCTGTCGACGCGCTGTGGGGCGTCGGACCGAAGACCGCGAAGAAACTCGCCGCCATGGGGATCACCACCGTCGCCGAGTTGGCCGGCACCGACGCGGCGATCCTGACGTCGGCATTCGGCCCGACGACGGGGTTGTGGATCCTGCTGCTGGCCAAGGGCGGCGGCGACGACACCGTCAGCGCGCAACCGTGGGTGCCGCGTTCACGCAGCCATGTCGTCACCTTCGCCGCCGATCTCACCGACCGCGCCGACATGGCTGACGCGGTCACCGACCTGGCCCACCGCACCCTGGCCGAGGTCGTCGAACAGCACCGCCTCGTCACCCGCGTCGCGGTCACCGTCCGCACCGCCACGTTCTTCACCCGCACCAAGATCCGCAAACTCGACCTGCCCACCACCGACCCCGGCCCGGTCGTCACCACGGCTCTGGAGCTGCTCGATCTGTTCGACCTGGACAGGCCGGTGCGTCTGCTCGGCGTGCGACTGGAGTTGGCGATGCCCGCCCCCACGCCGGCCCCACAGTGATCGTCGGTGATGTCGGCGGGGACCGCTAGCGTCGCAACCATGCTGCAGACGGTCGCGATCCGGGGCTACCGGTCGTTGCGCGAGGTGGTGGTGCCACTGCGCCGACTCACCGTCGTCACCGGCGCCAACGGCACCGGCAAGTCGTCGCTGTACCGGGCGCTGCGCCTGCTGGCCGATTGCGGGCGCGGCGAAGTGATCGGGTCCTTCGCCCGAGAGGGCGGCGTCGCTTCGGCATTGTGGGCCGGCCCCGAGCACCTCGGCGGTGCGCGTCGGACCGGCACCGCCGAGGGCGGCCCGCGTACCCGCCCGGTCTCCATCGAACTCGGTTACGCCTCCGACGATTTCGGCTATCTGGTGGATCTGGGCCTCCCGCAGGCCAAGGAGACCGCGTTCGGGCGCGACCCCGAGATCAAACGCGAGGTGATCTTCTCCGGGCCCGCCGCCCGGCGCGCGACGACGCTGGTGCGCAGGACGCGTGGATACGTCGAGGTAGCAGCCGATACCGGGCACGGGTTCGACGAGCTCGTCCGCGACCTTCCTGCGCATCGAAGCGTCCTCGCCGACTGGGCGGGGGCGACGCCGGAGCTGGTCATGGTGCGGGAGCGACTGCGCGACTGGCGGTTCTACGACGGCTTCCGGGCCGACCCCCACGCGCCGTCGCGACGGCCCCAGGTCGGCACCCGGACCCCGGTACTCGCCGATGACGGCGCCGACCTGTCGGCCGCCGTGCAGACTATCCTCGAGACCGGTACCGATGATCTCGCCCGCGCCGTCGCCGACGCATTCGATGGTGCGACGGTGTCGGTGACGGTCAACGATGGCCTGTTCGACCTGCAGCTTCACCAGCGGGGCATGCTGCGCCCGTTGCGCAGCGCCGAGATCTCGGATGGCACATTACGTTTCCTGTTGTGGGCGGCCGCGCTGTTGAGCCCGCAGCCACCCTCGCTGATGGTGCTCAACGAGCCCGAGACCTCTCTGCATCCCGAGTTGGTCCGGCCTTTGGCGGCGCTGATCGCGTCGGCCGCCACCCGCGCCCAGCTGATCGTCGTGACGCACTCGCCGACGCTGCGCGAGTGCCTGGGCGCCGCGCCGCTCGGCTCCGAGGACAGCGATGGATGGGAGCTCGAACTGTACAAGGACTGGGGCGAGACCCGGATCGCAGAGCAGGGTCTGCTCACCACACCGCCGTGGGACTGGGGTACGCGCTGAACCTCTGCGCTGTTGCGCCCTAAGCGTCGGCGCTGTTGCGCTGTTGGTTGTCAGCGTTGTTGCGGCTTTGCCTTCTTCGGCTTCAGCACCCGGGTGAACACGAGGTTCACCTGCTTCATCGCGATGCTGTAGGGCCACCACATCGTTCGCTTGAACAGGTACAGCGCACGGATGTCCGGCGAGGTGTAGACGAGGTAGCGGTTCTTGGCGACGCCGCGCAAGATCCGCTCGGCGGCGTGTTCCGGGGACACCGCGTGACCGGAGAACCGTCCGGTCCACTTGCGCACCTGCGGGTCCTCGCGGTCCACTCCCGCGATGTGCACGGTGTCCACCAGCGGGGTCTGCACCGCCCCGGGCACCACGACCGACACCCCGATGCGATGACGGGCGAGATCGAACCGCAACACTTCCGAAAGACCGCGAAGGCCGTACTTGCTCGCCGAGTAGGCGGCATGCCAGGGCAGCGCGACCAACCCGGCGGCCGACGAGACGTTCACCAGGTGTCCGCCGCGGCGCGCCTCGATCATGGGCGGCACGAAATTCTCGATGACGTGGATCGGGCCCATCAGGTTGATGTCGATCATCGACTTCCAGTCCCGATGGGTCAGCTTGTCCACCGTGCCCCAGGCCGACACGCCGGCGATGTTCATCACCACGTCCATCGCGGGCCCACTGGCGTGGATATCCGCCGCGAACGCGGCGACTTCGTCGACCTCGGAGATGTCGAGGACACGATGAGCCGCCACCACGGCCCCCAGCGCACGGGCGTCGGCAACCGTCGCAGCCAACCCCTCGGCGTTGCGGTCGGTCAGGTAGAGCTCCGCGCCCTCAGCGGCCAGCCTCAGCGCCGTCGCGCGGCCGATCCCGCTCGCCGCCCCGGTCAGGAAGCAGCGCTTCCCCGCAAAGCCGGTGCGGAATCCGGGGTTCGAGCTGCTCTGCTGCGCCATGACAGCCGACCCTACCGGCGACCCACCGTCAGCTCGGCAGGTCGTCGCGGCCCCACAGGCCGTACTGCCACAGGCGCTGCACGATTTCGACGGCCCGGGCAGGGTCTTGGTCGCGGCCGACGAAAGCACTGTCGTGCGACAGCGTCATCGACGTCACTGCGGTCAGCGTCCGCACCAACCCCCGGATGTCCGACGACACCGGCCGGGCCCCGGCGTCCTGGTCGACGACGCCGACGATCTTGTCGACCACGGTGTCCTGGAAGTCGTCCATGATCTCACGGATCTGCGCATCGGTGCTGCGAGCCAGACTGCACGCAGCCATGATCGGGTCGTTCGACGCGAACACGGCCGCGGCGTAACCCACCATGCGTTCGGCGAACTTCGACGGGGATTCGTCCGGCTCTCGCGGGGCGAAGTCGTGGGTGAGCTTGTCGAGTTCTTCCATCGCGTCGGCGACGATCACCGCGAGCACGGCGTACTTGGACTCGAAGTAGAAGTAGAAACCCGAACGCGCGACGCCGGCCCGCTCGCTGATGGTGCTGACGGACAACTCCGCGAACGAGCGCTCCTCGAGCAGCTCACGGACGGCGGTGATGATCGCCTCACGCTGCCGGTCGCCGCGGCTCTGGCGGGTGTCGTTGGGTTCGGCAGTCATGGGCTAGACCTTCGCACCACGACTCGCCCTCGGCCAAACTTGACATGCGTCAAGTCGTGCTACCAGGATGAGCGCAGGTGACATCGACCACAGTATGCCCGCTCAGGAGCGTGTGATGACGACGATCAGCAGCACTGATTACTGGATTGACCAGGCCAAACGACGGCTGAAGCCGACCCCGGTGACCATCCCGGGGATGGGCGCGGTGGAGAAGCGCCTGCTGGCGCACGATTTCAAGGAGATCACGCTGGCCGAGCCGCCGGCCGGCAGCGGTCTCAAGGCCGTGAAGGGCGACCAGGGCCTGCCGATCCTCGCCCACATGATCGAGATGTTCCGCGGCGGACCGGACTTCATCCTGCACCAGTACCGCAAGTGGGGCCCCATCTACTACTCGGGCTCGCAGGTGCTGCCCGCGGTGGGTGCGCTGGGACCCGACGCCACGCAGGCCGTCTTCTCCAACCGCAACAAGGACTTCTCACAGCGCGCCTGGGATCCGGTGATCGGGCCGTTCTTCGAGGGCGGGCTCATGCTGCGCGACTTCGACGATCACATGTACCACCGCCGAATCATGCAGGAGGCATTCACCCGCAGCCGCCTGACCGGATACGTCGAGCACATCGACTCGGTGGCCTCATCCGTGATCGCCCACGACTGGGTCGCCGACGATCCTCGCTTCCTGTTCTATCCCAGCGTCAAGGAGCTGACCCTCGACATCGCCTCGGTGGTGTTCATGGGGCATCAGGCCGGTACCGACAAGGAACTGGTGACCACGGTCAACGAGGCATTCACCACCACCACGCGCGCGGGCAACGCCATCGTGCGTAAACCGGTGCCGCCGCTGAGTTGGTGGCGCGGCATCAAGGCACGCCAGACGCTGGAGGATTACTTCAACGCGCGTATCGGCGAGAAGCGGCGCTCCGAGAGCACCGACATGTTCAGCGTGCTGTGCCACGCGCAGGACGAGGACGGCCAGAGCTTCACCGACGACGACGTCGTCAGCCACATGATCTTCCTGATGATGGCTGCTCACGACACCTCGACGTCGACGCTGACCACGATGGCCTATCACCTCGCGGCCAACCCGCTGTGGCAGGAGAGGCTGCGCGAGGAGTCCGAGCGCATCGGCGACGGCCCACTGGACATCGAGGCGCTCGACAAGCTCGAGGCCTACGACCTGGTGATCAACGAGGCGCTGCGGATGCAGACCCCGCTGCCCTTCAACTTCCGCCAGGCCGTGCGTGACACCGACCTGCTGGGGTATTACATCCCGGAAGGCACCGCGATCATGACGTGGCCGGCGCTGAACCACCGTCTTCCCGAGTTGTGGACCGACCCGGAGAAGTTCGATCCCGAACGCTTCGCCGAACCGCGCAACGAGCACAAGAAACACCGTTACGCGTTCGCCCCGTTCGGCGGCGGCGCGCACAAGTGCATCGGCATGGTGTTCGGGCAGCTGGAGATCAAGACGGTCATGCACCGGCTGCTGCGCAAGTACCGCCTCGAGCTCACCCATCCGGGATATACGCCGCGCTACGACTACGGCGGCATGGCCGTCCCGGTCGACGGCATGCCCATCGTGCTGCGCCCGCTGCGCTGAGCACTGCGGGGCCGGGGCGCTGCGGCGCTGATCTCAGGCCGACGCGAGCAACCGGTTCGCGCAGGCGATCACTGCTCGCAGGGCGGACTGGGTGGGGTCGGCGGACCAGCCCATCGCCCACTCGCTGCGGGTGCCGTCGCACCCCCGGATGAACGTCGCGGTGTGCTCACCGGCCGGGAGCTGGTGAAACGCGGTCATCTCGACGGCGATCCCCCGCTCGTAGAGCATCGCGGTCAACGCCGCGACGGGGCCCGTCGCCGCGGCCCGGGAGGTGTCGATGGAGTCCCCCAGCGCCAACGTCGCCTGATAGGTGCGGGCCTGCGGCCCAATCCGGCGGGCAGGGCGCTTCTCGTCGTCGCAGGACCACTGGCCCAATCGCACCGGTCCGGCCGTTGGTGCGAATTCGTCGACGAACTCGTCGAACGTCTTGTTGGCGGCATGCTCTCTAAGCGCACGCGGCATCGGATGGTCGATATGGGTCGCAAAAGGCATCACAGCGCGTGGTGCCGCACTGGCTGGGGAAGCGATCAGAGAATTCATGGTGCCGGCCTTCGGAAGAGGAAGTGACCGACGAAGTAGCGACGACCCACAGCGAGGGGTCGGTCAGGATCAGACCCCGCTGCGGGTTGCTACTACGAGTCGACTCGGCACGGCAGCGATGCTACACCCCCGGGTGCCGGTGAGCGCAAACACATATCGCCGATGGGCTGGTTGCGGGATCGGGTTGTCACAATGTGCCGGTGTCCTGGTCGCAAGCGGTGCTGCTGTTCGCGGCCGGAATCCTGGGTGGATTGACCGGAAGCATCGCCGGTCTCGCATCGGTGGCCACCTACCCTGCGCTGCTCGCCATCGGACTGCCGCCGGTCACCGCCAACGTCACCAACACCGTGGCGCTGGTGTTCAACGGGGTCGGTTCGGTGGTGGGTTCGCGACCCGAACTGGCGGGTCAGGGCGCGTCTCTGCGTCGCGTGCTGCCGGTGGCCGCGCTGGGCGGTGTAGTCGGTGCGGCGCTGCTGCTGTCCACCCCGGCTGAGGGCTTCGAACGGCTCGTGCCGCTGTTGTTGGGGTTCGCCGCCGTGGCGATCCTGATCCCGGTACGGCCCACGCGCTATTCGCGGGTGTCCAGCCACAACCGGCACACCGTGAAAGTCGCCGCCCAGGCGGTGGCGATCTTCGCCATCTGTATCTACGGCGGATACTTCGGCGCTGCCGCCGGGGTGCTGCTGCTGGCCTTGTTACTCCGGGTCGGCGACGAGCGGCTGGCCCACGCCAACGCGGCCAAGAACGTCATCCTCGGCGTCGCCAACAGCGTGGCCGCATTGATCTTCGCGGTGATCGCGCCGGTGCAGTGGGGTGCGGTCGCGGCGCTGGGCCTCGGCTGCCTGCTCGGTGCGCGCCTCGGTCCGGTCATCGTGCGTCACGCACCGGTGCGGCCGATGCGGTTCGCCATCGGGCTGGCAGGACTCGCGCTGGCGGTCAAGCTGGGGTGGGACGCCTACCGGTGACGGCCCGAACGCGGGTCACAGAAACGGATTGTCGTTCCGTGTCACCCGAGTTCCCAGCTCGATCAGGTTGACCGCCGAGGCGTGCAGACGTTCGCCGGCTTCGGAGCTGGCCTGGCCGGCGAGGTAGCGCGACCACGTGCCCTCGATGACGATGGCCAGCTTGAAACACGCCATCGCCAGGTACCAGTCCAGCCGATCGGTCGGAC
Organism: Mycobacterium sp. G7A2; assembly: GCF_041902445.1. Taxonomy (NCBI): domain Bacteria; kingdom Bacillati; phylum Actinomycetota; class Actinomycetes; order Mycobacteriales; family Mycobacteriaceae; genus Mycobacterium; species Mycobacterium sp. G7A2. Next base: position 4,067,090 of record NZ_CP169251.1, read on the forward strand.
GCCCGCCCGCATCCCGGTAGGCCTCGAGCAACTCCGCCCGGGTCGCCAGACCACCGAGCACGCCCAGTTCGGCGCCGGCGTCGATCGGGTTCGGACCTTGCGGCCAGCAGATCAGGATCCAGCCGAGGTCCAGCAGCGGGTCCCCGACCGTGCACATCTCCCAGTCGATGAACGCCGCGAGCTCGGGGACCTCACGACGCAGCAGCACGTTGTTCAGATGGGCGTCGCCGTGCATGATGCCGGGCTCGGCGTCCGGGGGCCGGTTGGCCTCCAGCCACTCGGCCAGCGGGTGTACCGACGGGAACGACTCGGGTTCGTAGCGCTCGTGGCGGTAGCTGTCCAACAACCGCATGAATTGCGGAACCTGGCGCGCCAGAAAGGATCCCGGGCGTTTGAGCTCGGCGAGGGGACGGTCCTGCCACGCTACCCGGCCCAGCCGGGCCAGACTGGCCGCGTAGGACAAACCGACGCGATGTCGCATGCCGGCGTCCTGCACGTACGCGTCGTCGACGTCGGTGCCGGGGTTGAACCCGTCGACGGCCTCCATCAGGTAGAACACCACTCCGAGCACGTCGAGGTCCTCGCAGCCGGCGATCAGCTCCGGATGCGGCACATCGGAGCCGGCGAGCGTGCTCAGAACCGCGATCTCGCGGCGCATGGTGTTGTCGCTGGTCGGCCGGGGATGCTCGGGTGGGCGGCGCAGGACCATCGGCTGGCCGTCGACCCGCAGGCGCACGACGATGTTCTGCGAGCCACCGGTCAGCGGTTCGACCTCCGAGACCGAGGTGCCGATCCCGGTCCGTTGCACCCAGCGTTGCAGCGCATCGAGATCGGTCTCGGTGAGCATCACGTCGACGGGCATGCCGTCATCCTGCCAGCGACTTCGGCGTGGATGGCCCTGAACCGATAACGTCCCCAGCGGCGACACCCACGCCGAATGACCGTTTACTTGGGGGCGAAGCGCTGTCCCGCGTCCAGCCGCAGACACTGTCCGTTGAGCATCGGGTTCTCCACGATCGCCAGTGCGAGCTTGGCGTACTCCTCGGGCTTGCCGAGGCGTTTGGGGAACGCCGCATCCTTCGTCAGCATCGACACGTACTCATCCGGGATGCCCTCGGTCAGACCGGTGGCGAACAGGCTCGGCGCGATCGCCAGCGCGCGGATACCCAGGCTTCCCATGTCACGCGCCATGGTCAGGCACATCCCGGCGATCGCCGCCTTCGAGGCGGTGTAGGCGACCTGCCCGATCTGGCCCTCGAACGCCGCGATGGACGCGGTGTTGATGATGACGCCGCGCTCCTCGGCTGCCTCATCGACGGGATCGTTCGTTGACATGTGCCATGCGGCCAGCCGGCTGATGTTGAAGGTGCCGATGAGGTTGAGGTCGATGCTCTTGCGGAACGAGTCGAGACTGTGCGGGCCGTCCTTCTTCAGGGTGCGTTCGGCGATCCCGCCGCCGGCGGTGGTGACCGCGATGTGCAGGCCTCCGAGAGCGTCGACGGCTGCGTTGAGCACGGTTTCGGTGCCCTCGAAGTCGGTGACGTCGACCTCGTGGAACGTGCCACCGATCTCGGCGGCAACGTCCTTGCCGTTCGACTGGGGACGGTCCAGCACGGCGACGGCCGCGCCACGCTTGGCCAGCGCCTCCGCGGTCGCTCGACCGAACCCGGACGCGCCCCCGACGACGACGGCTTTCTTGCCCTCGATCTCCATCTAGCTCCCTTTCCGTGACTCTGCTGACGCTCTTCCAGGACTTCTCTGGCTTCTCTGGACTTTCCAAACTGTGGTGGAACTGTAAAGCAACCTAGCGGATGACATAGTTCGGTAAGGCTTTTGGGTACCTCCCGGCGGTAACTTGGCGGCATGAGCGCACAAGGCCCGCGCGCGGCGGGCGGCATCGCCGCAGCCGCAGTCGCCGTCGGTGTCGCGCAACTGCTCGGTGCCGCGTTCGGCCCGCAGGCCGATGTGCGTACCGCGGTCGGCTCTGCCGTCATCGAGCTGACCCCAGGCCCGGTCAAGGAGTGGGCGATCCAGCTGTTCGGCACGGCCGACAAGCTGTTCTTGTCGGTGGCCGTGCTGGTGGCGATCGCGCTGCTCGCCGCGGTCGCCGGTCTCGCCGAACGCAAGCGCCGCCCGATCGGCAGCGCGATGATCGCGATCGCCGGTGTGGTCGGGTGCGCCGCGGTGCTCAGCCGTGCGCAGGGCTCCGCGGTGGACGTCATCCCGACCATCGTCGGCGCCGTGTGCGGCATCGGGACTCTGCGGCTGCTGATCTCGGACCGGTTTGCCACCACCGGCGGAGCCGGTGAGAGTGGTGAAGCCGGCGGAGCCGGTGAGAGTGGTGAAGCCGGCGGAGCCGGTGAGAGTGGTGAAGCCGGCGGAGCCGGTGGAACCAGCCCAGCCGGCGGAGCCGGTGAAAGTGCTGAAGACAGCGAGGCCGGGCCTCCCGACCGTGCGAAACGCCGGTCGCTGCTCACGCTGGGCCTGATCGGCGCCGGGGTCGCCAGCGGCGTCGCCGGGGCCGTCATCACCCGGCTGACCTCGTCGGTGGCCGGTGATCGACAGCAGTTCGCGCTGCCCGAGGTAGACGTGCCCGCTGCCCCGATTCCGCCGACGGTGCAACCGAAGAACGTCGATCTACCGTCGTTCGTCACCGCCAACCCCGACTTCTACCGCATCGACACCGCGCTGACGGTGCCCCAGCTCAGCCGGGAGCAGTGGGAACTCAGAATTCACGGCATGGTCGATCGTGAGGTGACCTTCCGCTGGGGCGACCTGGACCGTTTCGAAGCCGTCGAGCAGGCCGTCACACTGACCTGCGTCTCCAATCCGGTGGGCGGCGAACTGATCTCGAATGCGGTGTGGACCGGTTACCGGGTGCGCGATCTGCTCGCCGAAGCCGGCGTCCGCGACGACGCCGACATGGTGCTGTCCCGGTCGATCGACGGCTGGACCGCCGGCACTCCGGTCGACGCCCTCACCGGCGAGAAGGCGATGCTCGCCGTCGCGATGAACGGCGAACCGCTTCCCGTCGAGCACGGTTACCCGGCCCGCCTCGTCGTGCCGGGCCTCTACGGCTACGTGTCGGCCACCAAGTGGGTGATCGACATGGAGGTCACCCGTTTCGACCGCGCCGAGGCGTACTGGACGCGGCTGGGCTGGTCGGCCCGGGGCCCGATCAAGACCGAATCCCGCATCGACGTCCCACGCAGCGGCCAGGACGTACCCGCGGGCCAGGTGACGTTCGGCGGTGTCGCGTGGGCGCAGGACCGCGGGGTGCGTGCCGTCGAGGTCCGCGTCGACGGCCCGGACGGCGAGGGCCGCTGGCAGCAGGCCACGCTCGGTGCCGCGTACTCCGACGAGACGTGGCGGCTGTGGAGCCTCGACTGGGAGGCCCGGCAACCGGGACCGCACACGATCACCGTGCGCGCCACCGACAACACCGGTTACACGCAGACCTCCGAACGGGCCGATCCGGTTCCCGACGGCGCGACGGGCTGGCATTCCGTCGATTTCGCCGTGACGTGACGCTGTCGGTGCGGCATGTCAGGCTGACGCCGTGTTGTTGGTAGAGGTTGCCCGTGCCTCCGCGGACGTCGCCGGCACGTCGGCGCGGCTGGCCAAGGTCGCGCGCATCGCCGATCTGCTGCGGCTCGCCGGGCCCGAGCCCCGCGAGGTCGCCGTCATCGTGTCGTGGTTGTCCGGTGAGCTGACCCAACGCCAGATCGGTGTCGGCTGGGCCGCACTGCGCACCGTCCCGGAACCCGCGACGGTGCCGGTGCTGAATGTGCTCGAGGTCGACGACAGGTTCGGCACGATCGGCGCGACCGCCGGGAAGGGCTCGCAGGCTCGCCGCGCCGAACTGCTGGCCGAACTGTTCGGTGCGGCCACCGATGTGGAACAGATGTTCCTGCGCCGCCTGCTCACCGGCGAACTGCGCCAGGGCGCCTTGGTCGGGGTGATGGCCGACGCGGTCGCCCGGGCTGCCGACCTGCAGGGTGCGGCGGTCCGCCGCGCCGCGATGCTCAGCGGCGACCTGCCGGCGGTGGCCGCCGCGGCGATGACCGACGGTGCGGCGGCGCTCGAGCGGTTCACGCTGCAGGTGGGCACCCCCGTGGGGCCCATGCTCGCGCAGACGGCGACCGGTGTCGGTGACGCTCTCGAGCGACTGGGCGGCACAGCCGTCTTCGAAGCCAAGCTCGACGGAGCCCGGGTCCAGATCCACCGCGACGGCCAGGCGGTGAGGATCTACACCCGCAGCCTCGACGACGTCACCGCACGGCTGCCCGAAATCGAGGCCGCCACCTTGGCCCTGCCGGTCAGCAGGCTGATCGCCGACGCCGAGGCGATCGCGTTACGCGCCGACGGCCGACCCCACCGCTTCCAGGTCACCGCTTCGCGATTCGGCCGGCGCGGCGGGGTCGCGGCGGCCGACGCCCAGCAACTGTCGGTGTTCTTCTTCGACGTGTTGCACATCGACGGCCGGGATGTACTCGACCTACCCGCGGGTGATCGGCTCGCGTTGCTCGACGCCGCGGTGCCCGCACCGCAGCGCGTCGACCGATTGACCACCTCGGATACCGTTGCGGCCCAGCAGTTTCTGGACGCCACCCTCGCGGCCGGCCACGAGGGTGTGATGGCCAAGTCCCCCACCGCGCCGTACGAGGCCGGCCGCCGCGGCGCGGGCTGGCTGAAGGTCAAACCGGTGCACACGCTCGATCTCGTCGTTCTGGCTGTCGAATGGGGCTCGGGCCGGCGCACCGGCAGATTGTCCAACATCCACCTCGGCGCGCTGGACCCGGCGACCGGCAACTTCGTCATGCTGGGCAAGACCTTCAAGGGAATGACCGACGAGATTCTGGCCTGGCAGACCGAGCGCTTCCTGAGCCTGGCCGACGGCCCCACCGACGGTTACGTCGTCTCGGTGCGTCCCGAGCAGGTGGTCGAGATCGCGTTCGACGGGATCCAAACGTCGTCGCGCTACCCCGGGGGGATGGCGCTGCGGTTCGCCCGGGTGCTGCGCTACCGCGACGACAAACCCCCTTCCGAGGCCGACACCATCGACACGGTGCGCGCCATCTGGGAACGCGCCAACTGATCCGCCGCCGCGCTGGCATGATGTGGCTTTGCCCGACCACCTGGAGGTGCGGTGAACAGCAGTCACGGTTCGGACGGCAACACGATCGACGGGGTCCCCCGCCGCCGGATCGTGCTGGCCTCGATGGTCGGCACCACCATCGAGTTCTACGACTTCTACATCTATGCCACCGCGGCCGTCTCGGTGTTTCCCCACCTGTTCTTCCCGAAGGGCGACCCGACCACAGCGCTGCTGGCCTCGCTGGCCACGTTCGGCCTTGCGTTCGTCGCCCGCCCGGTGGGCTCCATCCTTTTCGGTCATTTCGGCGACCGGGCGGGGCGAAAGACCACGCTGGTCGCCTCGTTGTTGCTGATGGGTATCGCGACGTTCGCGATCGGACTGTTGCCCACCTACTCCCAGGTCGGCGTTGTCGCACCGGCGCTGCTCGCGGTGATGCGGTTCGCTCAGGGCCTGGCGCTCGGCGGCGAATGGAGTGGCGCGGCGTTGTTGGCCACCGAGACGGCGGCACCCGGCAAGCGGGGGTGGGCCGCGATGTGGCCGCAACTGGGGGCGCCCCTGGGCTTCCTGCTGGCCAACAGCCTGTTCGTGGGGCTGATCCTGATGCTGGGCCACAGCAACGTCGACCCCGATCCGGACGGCGCGTTCCTCACCTGGGGCTGGCGGGTGCCGTTCCTGTTGAGCGCGGTGATGGTCGCCATCGGACTGTATGTCCGGCTGCGCATCCTGGAGACCCCGGTGTTCAGCCGGGCCGTCGCTCGCGGTGAGAAGGTCAAAGCCCCGCTGGCAGAAGTGTTCCGCACCAGTTGGCGGCAGTTGATCATCGGCACGTTCGTGATGCTCGCGACGTACACCCTGTTCTACATCGTGACGACGTGGGCGCTGAGCTTCGGCACCGCCAAGCTGCCGCCCGACGGTGCGGGGCTCGGCTTCGCCTATGTCGACTTCCTGGAATTGCAGCTGATCGCGGTGCTGTTCTTCGCGGCCACCCTGCCGGTCGCCGGTCTGCTCGCCGATCGGTTCGGGCGGCGACGGACGTTGTTGGTGGTGACCGCCGGGATCATGGTGTACGGCGCGCTGTTCGCCCCGATGCTCGGCTCGGGCAACACTTCGGCGGGCACCATGCTGCTGTTCCTGATCATCGGAATGACGTTGATGGGCTTGACCTTCGGTCCGATGAGCGCGGTGCTGCCGGAGCTGTTCCCGACCAACGTCCGCTACACCGGGTCGGGGATCTCGTACAACGTCTCGAGCATTCTCGGTGCCGCGGTGGCTCCGTTCATCGCCACCTGGCTGGCTACCAGTTTCGGTGTCGCGTGGGTGGGGCTGTACCTGTTCATCGCGGCGTCGCTGACCTTCGTCGCGATCCTGGTGATGCGCGAGACCCGGGACGCGTCACTGGACTCGGCCGACCGGATAGACCTGGCGCGCTAAACTGTCGCCCATACGGTAAGTGAATACAGGACGGCGGCCATGAACAAAGACGACATGATCCTGATCAGCGTGGACGACCACGTGGTGGAGCCGCCGGACATGTTCAAGAACCACCTACCCAAGAAGTATCTCGACGAGGCGCCGCGGTTGGTGCACAACGAGGACGGCTCCGATACCTGGCAGTTCCGCGATGTGGTGATCCCCAACGTGGCGCTCAACGCCGTGGCGGGCCGGCCCAAGGAGGAGTACGGCCTGGAACCGCAGGGCCTCGATGAGATCCGGCCGGGCTGCTGGAAGGTCGACGAGCGGGTCAAGGACATGAACGCCGGCGGCATCCTCGGGTCCGTGTGCTTTCCGTCGTTTCCGGGTTTCGCCGGTCGGCTGTTCGCCACCGAGGATCCGGAGTTCAGCCTGGCGCTGCTGCAGGCCTACAACGACTGGCATGTCGAGGAGTGGTGCGGGGCCTACCCCGCCCGGTTCATCCCGATGACCCTGCCGGTGATCTGGGACGCCGAGGCCTGCGCCGCCGAGATCCGGCGCAACGCCGAACGGGGGGTGCACGCGCTGACCTTTTCCGAGAATCCCGCAGCCATGGGCTATCCGAGCTTCCACGACGGATACTGGGACCCGGTGTGGAAGGCGTTGGTGGACACCGACACCGTGATGAACGTCCACATCGGCTCCTCAGGCAAGTTGGCGATCACCGCCCCGGATGCGCCGATGGACGTGATGATCACGCTGCAGCCGATGAACATCGTCCAGGCTGCCGCCGACCTGTTGTGGTCCGCGCCGATCAAGAAGTATCCGGATCTGAAGATCGCGCTGAGTGAGGGCGGCACCGGATGGATCCCGTACTTCCTGGAACGGGCCGATCGCACCTACGAGATGCACTCCACGTGGACGGGCCAGGATTTCGGCGGCAAGCTGCCCAGCGAGGTCTTCCGGGACCACTTCCTGACCTGTTTCATCTCCGACCCGGTCGGGGTGGCGTTGCGGAACCAGATCGGCATCGACAACATCTGCTGGGAGGCCGACTATCCGCACAGCGACTCGATGTGGCCCGAGGCCCCCGAGCAACTCGACGAGGTCCTGAAGGCCAACGACGTGCCGGACGACGAGATCAACAAGATGACGTTCGAGAACGCGATGCGGTGGTATCACTGGGACCCGTTCAGCCACATCGCCGAAGACCAGGCGACCGTCGGCGCGCTGCGCAAGGCGGCCGAAGGACACGACGTGTCCATCCAGGCCCTGTCGCACCACGAGAAGGGTTCGCGAGGTGCGGCGTTGCACGCGGCCGCCCGCGGCAACTCGGGTGGTCAGCCAGTCAGCGCGTAGCGGATGGGTAGGTGCTTGAGCCCGCCCACGAAGATGGTGGCCGTATGCTCGGCCGTTCCGGCCAGTTCCACCGAGGTGAGCCGGGGCAGCAATTCGGCGTAGAAGCTGGTGATCTCCATGCGGGCCAGCGCCGCGCCCAGACAGAAGTGCACCCCGTAGCCGAACGCGACGTGCTTGTTGGGGTCGCGACCGACGTCGAAGGTGAACGGATCGGTGAAGACGTCCTCGTCACGGTTGCCCGACGGGTAGGACAGCAGCACCGACTCCCCCGCGGCGATCGGGACGCCGCGAACGACGGTGTCTTGTCGGGCTGTCCGCATGAACTCCTTGACCGGCGTGACCCACCGGATCATCTCCTCGACCGCGAGCGGCAGCAGCGCGGGCTCGCGCTGGAGCCGGTGCAACTGGTCGGGATGTTCGATCAGGGCGTGCAGGCCACCCGAGATGGTGGCGCTGGTGGTGTCGTGCCCGGCGGTGGCGACGATCAGGTAGTAGGACACCGTGTCGATGTCGGACAGCGGCTCCCCGTCGATGCGGGCATTGGCGATCGCGGACGCGAGGTCGTCGGTCGGTTGCGCCCGCCGTGCAGCGGTGATCTCGTTGAAGTAGGTGAACATGTCGAACAACGCGAGCCCACGCTCCTCCATGGTCACGCCGCGCTGCAGCTCGGTGTCGTCGCTACCGAACAGCTCCTGGGTGTAGGTGAGCATGCGGGTAAAGTCGGACTCGGGTATGCCCAACAGGGACATGATGACGTAGAGCGGGAAGTTCACGGCGACCTCCTGGACGAAGTCGCACTCCCCGCCGCGGCGGAACATCTGATCGACGAAGTCTCTGGCCAGCTCGTCCACGCGGACCTTCAACGCGCGCATCGCTTTCGGGCGGAACCAGTCCGCACCGATCGACCGGATCTTGCGGTGCTGCGGATCGTCCATGTGGATCAGTGTGCTCACACCCATCGCGGCCTGCTGGGCGTCTCCTTCGGCGGTGGTGAGCACCGGACGGGGCGAGTTGGTGAACACCGCGTCGTCGCGTTCGATCGCCATGATGTCGGCGTGTTTGGTGATCGCCCAGAAGGGGCGGTAGCCCTCGACATCCACCCACGACACCGGAGCGTGGGCCCGCAGATGTGTCATCGCCGCATGCAGGCGCGTTTCGTCGGCGTAGGCACTCGGGTCGGCGAACACCCTGGCCGCTTCGTCGGCGATCCGAACGCTCATCTCGTCTCCTTCGTCCCACTGCGCAGATCGGTCACCAGCTCGGCAATGGTGGTCTCGTCGATCGATGACGGAAAGCCCACCAGCACACGGTCGATCAGGCCGGCGCAGCGCGACCTGATCTTCGTCACCACGTCCTGCACCGGCGCGGCCACCGCGAACTCGTCGAGGATCGTGTCGTCGATCAAGGCGCCCATCTCATCCCAGCGCCCGGCACGCGACAGGCGGTGCAGGTCGGTCTGCAGCTCCCCCCAGCCGTGCAGTTCCAGCACGCTGCGGTAGGCCGGGGTGGACGCATAGAACGCGATCTGTTTGCGGATGCCTGTCGCAGCCGTGGCCACTTCGTTGTCGTCGCGACCGGTGACGACGAACACCGGGCACGCGAGTTGGACGTCGGCGCGGGCCCGCCCCGCGCGCTGCAGGCCCCGTGACAGCGTCGGCACCGTCACCTCCCGCAGGTAACGCTGCGTCGTGAACGCGTGGGCGAGCAGCCCGTCGGCGACCTCGCCGACCATCTCGGTCATCCGATCCCCGACCGCGGCGACGAAGACCTTGGGGTCCCCGAAGCTGTGCGCGGGCGGGACGAACATCGGCGTCATCAACGTGTGGGTGTAGAAGTCGCCGCGGAAATCCAGTGGGGTGTCGTTGCGCCAACACGACCAGATCGCGCGCATCGCCAGCACGAACTCCCGCATCCGGGCCACGGGCTTGCCCCACGGCATACCGAAGCGCTTCTCGATGTGCGGCTTGATCTGGGAGCCGAGTCCCAGGATGAGCCGGCCTTGGGAGTAGTCCTGGAGATCCCAGCCGATCTGGGCCAGTGTCATCGGATTCCGGGCGAACGCCACCGCGATGCTGGTGCCCAGGTCGATGCTGGTGGTGTGTTCAGCCGCCAGCGCCAGCGGAAGGAACGGGTCGTGGTTGATCTCGGCGGTCCAGCAGCCGTCGTAGCCCAAGCCCTGCAGGCGAATCGCCGCGTCCGCAGCGGTGGCGAGCGGACTGACGACGGCCGCATCCACCTTCAGGCCGCCTCCAGCACCCATGCTGAGCGACGCTACAGTAAGCAATTCAGTATGGTCAACGCTGCAGGCCGCGTCGCCACCGAAGACAGGAGATACCGATGGCAGGGACCGGGGACTGGCAGGAAACTCTCGGCGAGCTCGCCCGTCGCCGGGATCACTCCCGCGCGATGGGTGGTGACGAGCGCCTGGCCAAGCATCACGGCAAGGGCAAGTTGGATGCCCGCGGCCGCATCGACCACCTCCTGGACAAGGGTTCATTCCGCGAGTTCGGCGGCCTGGTCGGCGGCGACATCGCCGCCGACGGAATCGTCGCCGGGGCCGGGTTGATCGACGGCCGACCCGTGATGGTGGGCGCCGAAGACTTCACCACCCTGGCGGGCAGCATCGGCCCTGGCGGAAACGCCAAGCGTTACCGGCTGGCCGAACTGGCGCTGTCGGACCGCATCCCGTTGGTGATGCTGTTGGAGGGAGCGGGTTTTCGTCCCAGCGGCGAGCACTACGGACGCACCCCGACCGATCTGTTGGCACAGGCCCGGTGCTCGGGGCAGGTGCCCACCGTCAGTGGACTGTTCGGGCCGTCGGCCGGTCACGGCGCCCTCGTTGCGCCGGTGTGCGACTGGACGATCATGACCAGCCAGGGCGCCATCTTCACCGCCGGCCCGCCGGTGGTCAAAGAGTCCACCGGAGAGGACATCTCGAAAGAGGAGCTCGGTGGACCGGACGTGGCGCTGAGCAGTGGCGTCATCCACAACCTGGGCAGTGACGATGCCACGGTGCTCGACGACATTCGCCGCTACCTGTCTTATTTTCCGTCGAGCGCCTGGTCGTACCCGGCGTCGCGTGGCGCCGACGACACGACCGGACCACGACCCACGCCCGAACTGCTCGAGATCGTGCCGCGCGGCAACCGCCGGGTCTATGACATGCGCGCGGTGCTCGACGCGGTGTTCGACCGTCCGGATTGGTTCGAGGTCCAACCCAAGTTCGGGCCGGCGATCATCTGCGCGCTGGCCCACCTGGGCGGGCATCCCGTCGCCGTGGTGGCCAACCAGCCGCGCGTGCTGGCCGGCTCGATCGACGCCGACGCGGCCGACAAGGCAGCGCATTTCATCACCGTGGCCGACTCGTTCCATCTCCCGATCGTCTTCCTCGCCGACAATCCGGGGATGCTGCCGGGCAGCCGCAGCGAGAAGAGCGGTGTACTGCGCAGTGGGGCACGCATGTTCGCCGCCCAGACCACGGCGACAACGATCAAGCTGCACGTGACGCTGCGCAAGGCCTACGGATTCGGGTCGATGGTGATGTCGCTGCTGGGATTCGACAATCAGAGCGCTACCTACGCCTATCCGGGCGCCACGATGGGTGCGATGAGCGCCGCCGCGCTGAGCCGGGCCTCGCACGCGGCCGAAGACGTGGAGGCGCGACTGCGCCAGGCGGAAGTCGACGCGTCGTTCCGCTCGGCCGGCCACCTCGGCTTCGACGATCTGATTCACCCCGAGGAGACCCGCGACGCGCTTCTCGACGGCTTGTCACGGGGCATCCACCGCCGTCAGGCGGCCGCCGAACCCGTCGCGCGCACCACGATCACCCCCTGACCAACCCGACGGGCGTGACGTGTCACGCCTTGTGCTCAGCGTCACGGCGAATCACCCCGCTTCGCCGAGGGCCGCACCCTCGGCGTGGTGTGATGGGCCCCTTCGATCCCCTCCGACGTGATTGACAGCACACCTCGGCTATGTATACATTTTGGCTAGTAAGTAGACATGGAGGCCAAATGGCATACCAAAGCGCCGCGAGTCGGATAGCAAGCCAGCTGCGGAACGAGATTCTGCACGGGGAGGTGGCGCCCGGCTCGCGCCTCTCGCAACTGAGCATCGCCGAGCGCTTCGGAGTGAGCCGCATACCCGTGCGGGACGCGATCCAGCTGCTCGCCGGCGAGGGACTACTGCACCCGACATCGAAGGCGACCGCGATCGTCACCGGCATGTCGGTCCCCGAACTGCAGGAGCTCTACGAACTACGCGAAGCGGTCGAACCGCTCGCGACCCAGATTGCGGTGCCCAGCGTCGGGCGCGCCGACATCCTGTCCATGCGCAAGCACATGGAGCTGATGGAATCGAGCAACGAAGCGCCGATCTGGTTGGCAGCCAACGCCGAGTTTCACGCGTGCGTCTACAAACGGGCCAGCCGGCCCCGCATGATCGAACTGGTCGAACAATTGCGCCGGCTCACCGACCGGTACCTCTACATGCACCTCGAGGTCATCGGGCATACCGAACACCTCCACGCCGAGCACCTGGGAATCCTGCGCGCAGTGGAAAGCGGCGACGCAGCGCTCGCGGCGAGGCTCACCCGTGAGCATCTGGCGACCTCACATGACTACATCCTCTCCTACCTGCTCGAGCATCCCGGTGGAGCCGGGGTCGACGACGTCGTGAACTACCACGACCGCGGTAACCAAGAACCCGCACCCACGGCAAAGAAGCCGAGGGGCGCCCAAGTGAAGGGAACTCAATCGTGAACGGATTGGGACAACGGCTCGCAGCCGCTCTGCTCGCCGCGACCACCGCAATCACCATGTCCGGGTGCGTTTCCCGGCCAGGATCGGAAGCAAGCGGCGGCGAAGGGGGCGTCATCCGGTTCACGTTCGCACCGGATCCTGTCTGGGACTACATCACCGACCAGGGAATCCTGGCGGAGATGGAGGAACAGTCCGGGTTCACCATCGACGCGTCCTCGACCTGGGACGAGTTCGGCGTTTTCGCGGGCGGCCACGCCGACATCGTGTCCTCGGCCTCCTACGAGGTGCCCGTGATCGAACAGGAGACCGGGCGCGACACCGTGGTCATCGGCAAGTACAACATGGACCGCAGCGTCATCATCGCCCGCGCCGACAATCCGGCCAGCACGCTGGCCGACCTGAAGGGTGAGGACATCTCGGCCTTCACCGCCGTATCGGCGACACTGGTCTGGGGCGCCTACGCCAAGAAGCTTCACGACGTCGACTTCCGTTCGGGAGGCGGCGACTACAACATCATCGTGTCGGACCCGCAGCAACAAGCCGAGCTCGTGGAGAAGGGCGAGGTCGCCGCATGCGTATGCCTGCCCGAGTTCGCCACCCCGGGGCTGCGCAGCGGCGAGCTGAAGGTGCTCTACGACGGCAAAGCCTCATCTGACATGTATTCCGAGCTGGTGGTGCAAGGCCATGAGGGCCCGATGATCAACGTGTTCCTCGCCGGTGCCGAGTGGGCAGAAGAGAATCCGGAGAAGGTGGAGTTCTTCCTCGACGTCTGGCAGCGCGGCCTGGAGGAGTGGGAGGCCAACCAGTCAACGATCATCGAGACCTATCCTCAGCACTTCGCGGTCGAGGCGCCGGAAGACATCACGTTCGTCCAGGAGTACGTCGGTGACCACGACTGGTTCGTGCGCGACGTGCGATTCGACCAGGCATGGGCCGACAACGAGTCCCAGGTGTTCCCGTTGCTCAAGGAGACCGGGTTCATGGAGCAGGACCAGGCACTGCCGAAGTTCCGGCCGTCTGAACAAGGCGGCGCTTCGTGACAGTAACCCAGAGCAAGCCCCGAAGCGGGGCGGGCGCGGCCCCCGATGAGGGCGCCGCTCCCGCCGCCCGCCCGAGGGCCGCGATGGCCCGCCGCGTCGGGCTCCAATTGGCCGGCTACGCAACGCTGTTGGCCATCTGGTCGATGTGCTCGCTGGTGGTGTTCACCGAGTACGTGCTTCCGGCACCGTGGACAGTCGCCGCCGAGATGTGGCATCTCGCCGCTGACGGCACCGCATTTGTCCAGTTCGGCTCCAGCATTGTCAAGATCGCCCTCGGGTTCGCCATCGGCACCGCGTTCGGGGTTCCGCTCGGCTTGCTGATGGGCCGCGTGCGCTACCAGAAGTACTTCTGGCAGCAACCTCTGCTGGTCCTGGGCAACGTACCTGGCTTGGCCTTCGCGGTATTCGCACTCATCTTGTTCGGCATCGGCGCCATCGGTCCGATCGTGGTGGTGGCGTTCGTTGCTCTTCCCTATGTGGCGCTCAACGTCGCCCAGGGCGTCGAGGAGGTGGACGCCAAGCTGATCGACATGAGCGCGGTGTACGGCATCGGACGAGCGGAGATCGTCAAGTCGGTGTTCCTGCCGTCTGTCATGCCGTTCCTGTTCGCCGCACTGCGATACGGGTTCGCCATGGCCTGGAAGGTGGAAGCGCTGACCGAGGTGTTCGGTGGTCGCAGCGGCATCGGGTTCATGATCCGTCAGTCCTATCAAGAATTTTCGGTGGCCGGTGTGCTGGCCTGGACCGGCTTCTTCGTGATCTTCATCCTGTTGATCGAACGAGTCTTCCTGGCCGGCCTGGAACGACGGTTCTTCGCGTGGAGAGGTGGACGGTGAGATGAGCGCACCTGCGATCAACCCCGGGCAGGCGGTCGACGGCCGAGTGACCCCGCGGCAGAACTGGCTGACCGGTCCGTTCGGGGCCAGTCTGGCGGCAGCGCTGGTATTTCTCGTGGCGTGGCAGCTGGCCGGCACGTTCGGGGAGCGAATTCCCGGGCCGATGCCGGTGGTGAATGCGGCGATCAGCGAGATCGAACGCGGCGAGTTCTTCTACAACTTCGCGATCAGCATGCAGCGCTTCGCGATCGGCATGGCACTGTCGATCGTTGTGGGCGTGGCCCTCGGCATCGCGATCGGCTCGTCGCGAATCTTCGACAACCTGTTCGGTGACGTCAATCTGGTCGGACTGGCGATACCGGCGGTGATCTGGGCGCTGTTGTGCACCATGTGGTTCGGGTTCGCCGACACGGCCCCGATCGTCACGGTGATCCTGTCGGCTGTTCCGTTCGTCGTCGTCAACGTCGCCGCAGGCGCCAGGTCGGTACCACCCGACCTCCTGGACATGTCGCAGTCCTACGACGTGCCGCGGACACGCCGATTACGCCACGCTGTCCTTCCCGCAGTGACCGGATACGTGGTAGCCGGCATCCGGTTCGGCGTGATGTCGGGCTGGAACGGATTGCTGTTGTCCGAGTGGTTCGGCTCCGCTGACGGCGTGGGTCACCGCGCGCGGTACTGGTACGACGCCAATCAACTTCCGGGCTTCGTGGCCTGGATAGCGTTCTTCATCGTCTTCATGGTGCTGACCGACCGTGTTGTGCTCGAGCGTCTTTCCCGGCGGGCGTTCCGGTGGCGTGACGGTGAATCCGCGCCCGGCAAACCATCCGCGGCAGCTGCCGCCTAGCAACCCGACATCAAGGAGACTGGCATGGCCAACGTCACTGTCACCGATCTGCTCAAAGTGTTCAACACGCCGACAGGTCCGCAGACCGTCATCAACCGAATCAACTTCGAGATCGCGGACCGTTCGTTCGTTTCTCTGGTCGGCCCGTCCGGCTGCGGAAAGACCACTCTGCTCAACATCATCGCCGGCATCGAGTCGGCCACGTCCGGAACGGTGAGCGTGGGCGCCGCAGGCCAGCAGGCCAAACTCGCCTACGTCTTCCAGGAGCCGCGGCTGCTGCCTTGGCGGTCGATCTTCGACAACCTGATGTACGTCCAGAAGGTGCGCGACGAGGCCGCCAAGGAGCGCGTCCATCAGGCGCTCACGCGCGTCGGATTGGGCCACGCCGAGCGCAAGTGGCCCGGGCAGCTCTCCGGCGGGCAGCAGCAGCGCGTCGGGATCGCCCGGGCCCTGTCCATCGAGCCCGACGTGTTGCTGATGGACGAGCCGTTCAGCCACCTCGACGCGATCACAGCGCGCGGTCTGCGCGAACACCTCCAGGAGCTGTGGGCCCAGACCCGGAAGACG
Organism: Mycobacterium sp. G7A2; assembly: GCF_041902445.1. NCBI lineage: Bacteria > Bacillati > Actinomycetota > Actinomycetes > Mycobacteriales > Mycobacteriaceae > Mycobacterium > Mycobacterium sp. G7A2. The sequence continues at coordinate 4,083,007 of NZ_CP169251.1, forward strand.
GTGGTCTTCGTCACCCATGACGTGAGCGAAGCCGCGGAACTGTCCGACCGGATTCTCATGCTGGCGCCCGGCGGCACCATCCATGAAGACATCCCCGTCGACCTCGCTCGCCCGCGCAAGGCCTCCAACACCGAGGTCGCCGTGCTGGAGTCGTCGATTCTGCGCCGGTTCGAGGAACTCGAAGCCAGCTCCCGCCAACCCAGCGTCGCCACCAGCGCCTGACGACCTGACCGACAAGGAATCCCATGACTGACTCTTCGGTGGCTTCTGCCGCGTCCGCCACCTCGCGTAACGGCGAGCATGTCCACGGTCTTCTGATCGATGGCGAGCTGCGACCCGGCGGCGGCGAGATCCTCGAACTGATCAACCCTGCGACGGCAACCGTATTCGCCCGTTGTCACAGCGCCACCATGCAAGACACCGACGCTGCGGTGGTGTCCGCACGAACAGCGTTCGACTCCGGCGTGTGGTCGCAGATGCCGATCCATCAGCGTGCGCGGATACTGAACCGTTTCGGTGACCTTCTGGAACGCGACATGCACAAGCTGTATCGACTGGAGACCGACAACAACGGCCGGCCCATCACCGAAACCAAGGCCCAGATCACCCGACTGCCGGAGTGGTACCGCTACAACGCCGCGTTGCTGTTGGCTGACCGCACCTCCGTGGTCCCGATGTCCGGCTCCTATCACGCCTACACCTCACGGTTCCCCCTCGGCGTGGTCGCCACCCTGTCCTCGTTCAACCATCCGCTGATGATCGCCTCGAAGAGCGTTGCCCCGGCATTGGCCACTGGTAACAGCGTGGTACTCAAACCCTCTGAGCAGACGCCGTTGACGGCGTTGTTGATCGGCGAGCTGGCGCTGGAGGCCGGAGTCCCACCGGGTGTGTTCAACGTAATCCCCGGACTGGGTCCGGTCACCGGTGCCGGACTGGCCGAACATCCCCTGGTCGACAAGGTGGTGTTCACCGGCGGAACCGAGGTAGGCCGCAGCATCTCGATGGCCACCGCGTCGCGCTTTGCCAAATCGACGGTGGAGTTGGGCGGCAAGACACCGGTGCTGGTGTTCGAGGACGTCCCGGTCGAGGTATCCGCTCGCGGGGCGGCGTTCGGCGGTTTCGTCGGAGCCGGCCAAACATGCATCGCCGGAACTCGAATCGTGGTGCAGGAGAGCATCTATGACGAATTCGTCGCTGCCCTGGTTGCGCAGGCGGAGCGGATCAGAATCGGTGATCCGAGCCTACCCGACACCCAGCTCGGGCCGGTGATCTCCGAGCGCGCCCGCCAACGCATTCTCAACTACGTCGACATCGGCATCGGCGAGGGCGCGACGCTCGCCACCGGCGGCGTCGTTCCGGACGTACCGGGACTCGACGGGTACTTTCTCGCCCCCACCGTGCTGTCCAACGTGACCAACCAGATGCGGGTCGCACGGGAAGAGATCTTCGGGCCGGTGCTGGTGGTCATCCCCTTCACCGACGAAGCCGATGCGATCGGCATCGCCAACGACTCGCCGTACGGTTTGGGCTCGTCCATCTGGACGCGAGACGTCGCCCGTGCACATCGAGTCGCATCCAAGCTCGAGCAGGGCATCGTCTGGGTCAATGATCATCACCGGCTCGACCCGTGTTCCCCATGGGGTGGGGTTCGAGACAGCGGACACGGCCGGGAAGGCGGCTGGGAATCATTCAACGACTTCACCCACGTCCGCGCCGTCACGGTGCGCACCGCGCCCGACGACGTGGACTGGTACGGCGGCATCGCTCTGGAAAGGCTGAACTGACATGACCGCGCATCTGTTGAGCGAAACCTCGCTCCCCGCAGTACAGGGCCTCTCGTTCGAGCAGGACGGCTCGATACTGACCGTCCGGTTGGACAGTCCCGAGGGAAACCTGATGACCATGGACATGTGCGACGCACTGGTCGAGGTGCTCTCCGCTCCCCCGGATTCCGCACACATCATGCTCATCACAGGCGCCGGGGACCAATTCTGCATGGGTCGGGAACGCACGGCCGCCACTCCCGATGACCTACCCGCAGAAGTCCGCCGACTTGTCGCCCTCAATGAAGCGCTGACGGCGACACGTCTTGTCACCGTGGCGAGAGTGCACGGAGACGCAGCCGGGTTCGGTGTCGGGCTCGCCGCCCTGTGCGACGTGGCACTTGCCACCCGTGCAGCACAGCTCGGCTTTCCCGAGGTCCGCATCGATCTGGCGCCGGCTCTGGTGTTGGCGTGGCTGCCGCGGATGGTCGGCAGGCGCGCGGCCTTCTGGCTCACTGCCAGTGGGGCTCAGGTCTGCGGAGACGAGGCTGTTCGAATCGGGCTGCTCAACGACGTCGTCGACGATTCCGAGGCACTCGACGCCGCGGTCGAGCAGGCAATCGCGATGTTGTCGGCCGGACAACCTCGGGTCCACACCGAGATCAAAGCCATGCTCAACTCCGTGGAGTCGCTCTCGCAGCAACAGTCCTACGAGCTGGCCAGCGACAGGCTGGTACTCGGGTCACTCCGCCGCCGGCACGCGGCCACCCCCTGAAAACTGCGAATTCGGCGTGGTTGTCGTCGCCGCCGAGCATCGACAACCACGCCGAATTCACTCGGATGCGCGGTAGGCCGTGACGATGGGTTCGAGTTCGTCGGGTGTGGCGCCGTGCATGATCACCGCGTCGGCCCCGTAGTCGAACTCCTTGCGGACGCGGTCCACGCACTGCTGAGGCGACCCGGTCGCCGACGGTTCCAGCCACTCCTCGGGGATCAGCGTGGCGATGTGCTCGATCTGCTCGGCGCTGGCCTTGTGGTCGATACCGCCGGGGATCGACTGCACCACCGCGTCGTCGCGGAACCGTTGCAGCACCGCCGGATCCCAGCCGTTGGTGCTGACCAGCAGGTCTCCGTAACCCTGCAGATAGGTGGCCAGCCGGGCGACGGTCTTCTTCAGCCGCAACTCCTCGGGCAGATGATCGCCGACGGTGGCGAAGCAGGACCACACCCGCACGCTGGCGGGGTCACGACCAGCCTGCTCCGCGGCGTTCTTGACGGTTTTCACCGCGCGCTGCAGGGTCTCGGGGGTGAAGTAGGTGTGCAGGATGACGTCGTCGAACTCCCGCCCGCCCAGCGCCAGGGTCTTGGGGCCGAACGCGACCAATGCCAGCCTGATGTCCTCGTCGAAATCGGGGTCGAGGAACAGGATCTGGTACTTGCCGATCGGCCCGTCGTGGTTGAAGATCATCTCGCCGTGCCAGAGCTTGCGCATGACCTGCGCGAAGTCCTCCATCTGGGAGGTCGTGACCGACGGGACTCCGAATGCCTGGTACATCGCGGCGATCCCACGTCCCAGCCCGAGCGTGAACCGGCCGCCGGAGAGCCGGTGCATGGTGGTAGCCCACGAACCTGTGATGAGCGGGTGACGGGTGTTGTGGTTGGTCGCCGCCGTGGCGATTCGCATGCGCTCGGTCACCGCGAGCGCCGCGCCGGTCAGCGACGACGCTTCCTTGACGTTCCACCGCTCGGAGATGAACGCGGTGCCGAAGCCGAGTTGTTCACCGCGGCGAGCCTCGTCCATCAGCGTGGCCGGGCCTTCCCCGCCGGCGCCGGCCAGCAGGTAATACCCGAGTTCGTCCAAGATCCGCGCTGTCATCGGCGATTCGCTCCGCTCATGCCCACACTCCCTGCTTGTAGCCGCAATTCCAGACTTCGGTGATCCTGCCGTCGACCACCCGGAAGATCTCCATGCTGCCGATCGTCGTCTCGGTACCGTCCTTGAGGGTCATCGGTGACTGATAGACGACTGCGACATGCTCGCCGTCGTCGCCCGCGACCACGAGGTTGAGATCGAAGCGGATGCTCTCGAACATCTCCCAGTGTCCGACCACCCGAGCGACGGCCTGCTCGTGGGTCAGCGTCGTCGACTCGCCCACGTCGTGGCGGATCACTGTGTCACCGAGGAGTTGTTCGGCGAGGGCGAAATCGCGCTGGTTCCAGACCACGAGGTTGTACTGCTCGACGACCTCGCGCGCCGACCGGTGCGTCATGCGAACACGGCGCCGCTCGGCACAGTGTCGGGCGTGCCTCTGGCCACCCCGCTCGAAGTCACGCCGACCTCCCGAGTTATTTGCCACTGCGCAACTAAGTTAGTTGTCGAGCGTCTAATATGCAAGGATGCCGTCCCCCGCCCGAGGCCTCTCCCAGCCCGAGCGCGTCGAGATGTCCAGTCGCCGCCTGGTCGAGGCAGCTGCCGCCCTGATCGTCGAAAAGGGCTGGGAAGCAACCACTGCCGCCGAGATCGGGCGGCGCGCCGGCTACAGCAGAGCGATGGTGCACGCCCGGTACGGCAACAAGGACGCCATTCTGGACGCATTCTTCCTGCACGAGTACGTCCGGGACCTAAGCCCGGAACCCGACCCGACCGCAACAGGACTGGCGGAGGCCGTTGGTCATTTCGACCGGGTGCGTCATCTGTTCGCCGAGGACAGCGAGTTCCTGCGGGCGATGTTCGTGGCCACGTTCGAGGCGGTCAAGAGCACCTCTCCGTTGCGGCCGCGGGTGCAGGCATGGCTGACGCGCGGCATCGACAAGGTGGAGGCGGGCCTGCGCCGTGGGGTACGAGACGGCTCGGTGCGCGCCGACACCGACATCGACAGGGCAACAGCCGATCTCAGCGCCGCAGTCTTCGGTTCGGCCTATCTGTGGACCGTGGGTGGCCAGAGCTACGACCTGGATCGTGAACTGCGCTATGTGCGTGACCGGTTCATCCGCGATTACGGCTCACCGCCGTACTGACGTCGCGCGGCCACGCCTCGGAAGCCGAGTGGACTCCGAGGCCTCACGCCAGCTTGAATCCGGCGTAGCCCGCATCGGCGATGTCATCGCACCGCCGCCGGTACTCCGGAATCCCCGCGGTGTAGCCCATGTACATGCGCTTCTTGCCGGGAACGTTGCCGCCGTTGTACCAGGATCGACAGTTCGGGTGTAGGAGCACGGTGGGCGCGACGAGTGCGGTGGCCTGCTCGATCCGCTCCTGTTGCGCCTCGGGCAGCGCCTCGATCGTGCGGAAGCCGTGTTCGCGCAGATACGACACGCAGGCACCGATCCATTCCACGTTCTGCTCCATGGCAGCCACGAAATTGGCTGCTGCCGAGGGGCTTCCGGGTCCCTGGATGGTGAACAGGTTCGGGAAGCCTGCTACCGCCAGACCGAGATAACTCAACGGCCCCTCCTCGGTCCAGAATTCTCGCAGCGACGCGCCGCCCCGACCCCGGACATCGATCCGGTTCAGGGCACCGGTCATCGCGTCGAATCCCGTGGCGTAGACGATCACGTCGAGTTCGTGCAGGCCAGTCGCGGTCTGGATTCCGTTTGGGCACACCGACTCGATCGGGTCGGTCCGCAGGTCGACCAGGGTGACGTCGTCCCGGTTGAAGGTCTCGTAGTAGCCCTGGTCGATGATCGGCCGCTTGCAGGCGAACGGATGACTCGGGGTCAGCGCCCGCGCCGTCTGAGGGTCGTCGACGATGCGCGCGATGGCTTGGCCGTACAGTTCGGCGGCCATCTGGTTGGCCTCGATGTCGAAGAACAGATCACCCCAGTTCAGCGCTCCCATGATGCCGTCGGTCTCGACCGCTTCGGCCCGCTCCTCGGCCGACGCCTCCTTCAGCGGCGGTTTGGCCAGCATGTCCAGCAGCACCGAGAAGGCGCTCAGCCGCGCCGCCCCGACCGGGTGTTCGCGCTGCGCCGCACGGATCTGGGGGTAGCTCGCCTTGAGCTCGTCGAGTTCGCCCGGCTCGAACGCGCGAACGTGCCAGGGCAGCGTGTACGCGGGTGAGCGCTGAAAAACGCTGAGGTGCTCGGCTTCCCGGGCCACCACCGGGATCAGTTGGACGCCGGTGGACCCGGTGCCGACGACGCCGACCCGCTTGCCGGAAAGGTCCACCACACCGTCGGGCCACCTGCTGGTGTGCAGCGAAGTGCCCGTGAAGCGGTCCATCCCGGGGATCGTGGGTTCCAGCGGCACCGAGAGAATGCCGGTGGCCGCGACGACGAACGGCGCGGCCACCGCGGCACCGCCCTCGGTGTGCACGGTCCACTCGGCTGCCTCGTCGCTGTAGGACATGGCCACGACGGCGGTGTCGAAGTCGATGTCCCGCCGCAGGTCGAGCCTGTCGGCCACGAAGTTGAGATAGGCCTCGATCTCGGGCCGGGCGGACATGGTCTCCGTCCACACCCACTCCTGCTGGATCTCTTCGGAGAACGAGTAGGAGTACTCGATGCTCTCGATGTCACACCGTGCGCCGGGGTAGCGGTTGACCAACCAGGTGCCACCGACCGCATGCGCCTTCTCCAGCACGCGAACCCGCAGACCGAGTTCGCGCAGATGATGCAGCGCGTAGAGACCGGAAAACCCGGCGCCGACGACGATCACGTCGAAGCGTGCGATGTCTCCGTCGATCGTCATTGCTCCTCCGACCTGGATCGGGTGGCTTCGGGCAGGCTACTGTGACTCTTACAGTATCGTCGCCCATAGCGGCTGGGCAGCGGATCGGCCGGATTCTGCGTCGAGGCAGCAGGGAGGCATGGTGAAGGTTCCGTTCACGTGGAAGGTCACCGGATGGTTCATGATCGGCTGGTCCGCGGAGTTCGGGGACCAGTCGGTGCGTCCGCTGCGCTTTTTCGGCGAGGATCTGGTCGCCTACCGCGACGAGTCGGGAGGCTTGCACGTACTCGAGGCGCACTGCCGGCATCTGGGTGCGCACATCGGCCATGGCGGCAAGGTCGTGGGGGAATGCGTCGAATGCCCGTTCCACGGATGGCGCTGGGGCCCGGACGGCACCAACCGTCACATCCCCTACCAGCCGGACCGGCCCAACCGCGCGCTGCGGTTGCGGTCGTACCCGGTACAGGAGCAGTACGGCTGCGTGTTCATGTGGTACCAGCCGCAGGGCAAGGAGCCGCAGTGGGAGCTGCCCGACCTCTTCCACAAGTTCCCCCAGTTCGAGACCGACCCGGACGCCTACTACCGGCCCTATCCGGAGTTCTCCAGCCGCGCCGACGCGATCCCCGTGCACCCGCAGATCGTCGCCGAGAACGGTCCGGACAGCTCACACTTCCGCTATGTGCACGGCGCGACCGTGACCCCGGTGTGTCTGCATTGGGAGCACGTCGGCGAGGAGTGGCGTTTCCTCACCGGCTGGCCGGACGTCACCAGTGACGACCCGACCACGATGGCGTTGCGGATCCACAGCCACTTCTCCGGTTTGGGCTTTGCGGTGAGCGCATTCGAGGGCTCGTCGAACCACCGTCTGATTTTCGCCTGCACACCCGTCGACGACGAGGTGTCGGACATGTTCTATTCGATCTGGTGGCCCAAGGTCGCCGGCGCGACGTCCGACATTCCTCCGGATGAGGTGCGCGCCAAGGTCGAACGTCAGTTCCTCAAGACGGTGTGGGAGGACTGTGACATCTGGCGCCATCAGCGCTACATCGAGAATCCGCCACTGGCGAAGGTCGACGCCAAGCCCTACATGGCGCTGCGCAGATGGGCGCAGCAGTTCTACGAGATTCCTGCCCACCCTCCCGCCGGGGTCACCGCCGACTCTGCGGCCCGCACATGAGTCGGCAGCACGCTGTCACTCCTGCCCACCGTGACCACCACCGACGACCTCATCGGCGCGTGGACGCCATGACTTCGACCATACAACTCCCGGCCAAGTGTCCACCCGCCGATCGGCGACGTTTACAGTTCCTGTCATGACCGACCCGATCGAGTTCACCGTGCCCGCCGCCGCCGACGCCGTCGCTGCTGTCATCGGCGATCGGGAGTTCATCATCCAGGGCGACCGCCGGTTCACCTACGCACAGATCGTCGAGCGCTCCAACCGACTGGCCGGGTATCTGCATTCGCGGGGCTTGGGGTGCCACACCGAACGCGGCCAGCTGGCCGGCCATGAAGTCGGGCAGGACCTGCTCGGCATCTATGCCCACAACGGACCCGAGTACGTCGAAGGCATGTTGGGCGCCTGGCGTGCACGGGTCGCCCCGTTCAACGTCAACTACCGCTACGTCAAGAGTGAGCTGCAGTATCTGTTGTCCGATGCGGGGGCGTCGGCGCTGCTCTACCACGCCGCGTTCGCACCGCGGCTGGCCGAGGTGCTGGCAGACCTGCCTGGGCTCGAGGTCCTGATCCAGATCGCCGACGAGTCGGGGAACGAATTGTTGCCCGGCGCGGTCGACTACGAGTCGATCGTGGCCGAGGGGCCGGCGACGGCGCCGCCGGTGCAACCATCACCCGATGACCTCTACGTGCTCTACACCGGAGGGACGACCGGTATGCCCAAGGGCGTGCTGTGGCGTCAGCACGACATCTTCGTGGCGTCGTTCGGGGGGCGCAGCCTCTACACCGGCGAGCTGGCCACCACCTACGAGGAGATCGCCGCGCGGTGTACCGACTCGCCGGGTACCACGCTGCTGGTGCTACCGCCGCTGATGCACGGCGCCGCGCAGTGGGCGGTCTTCACGGCGATGAATACCGGCCAGTCCGTGGTGTTTTCACAGGTGACCAGCCACCTCGACGTCGACGACGTGGTGCGCACGATCGAGCGCGAGAAGGTCCTGGCCGTCACGGTCGTGGGCGACGCGATGGCGCGGCCGCTGGCCGACGCGCTGGAGCGCACCTCAGCGGACCTGTCCTCACTGGCCGTGGTGGCCAACGGAGGCGCGCAACTGACCCCGACGGCCAAGCAGCGCCTGATCGACGCCAAGCCCAACATGATGGTCGTCGACGGTGTCGGCTCCAGCGAGACCGGCGCCCAGATGACGCACATGTCCGCACCGGGTGCGGTGTCGACCGGCACGTTCACCGCCGGGCCGGACACCTTCGTCGCCGCCGAGGACCTCGGCTCCATTCTCGAGCCGGGCCACGAGGGGATGGGCTGGCTGGCGCAGCGCGGCTATGTCCCGCTGGGCTACAAGGGCGACGCCGCCAAGACCGCCGCGACGTTCCCCGTCATCGACGGGGTGCGCTATTCCGTTCCCGGGGACCGTGCGCGGCATCTCGCCGACGGAGCGATCGAGCTGCTCGGCCGCGACTCGGTCACGATCAACTCCGGCGGCGAGAAGATCTTCGCCGAAGAGGTCGAATCGGCGATCCTGTCTCACCCCGCCGTGGCCGACGTGGTGGTCGCCGGTCGGCCCAGCGACCGCTGGGGGCAGGAGGTGGTGGCCGTCGTGGCGTTGGCCGGCGGCGCCGAGGCCACCGAACAGGAGCTCGTCGACCACGCCGCGGCCGTCCTCGCACGCTATAAGCTCCCCAAAGCCGTCGTGTTCCGCCCTGCCATCGAGCGCAGCCCGGCCGGCAAGGCGGACTACCGGTGGGCCCGAGAGCAGGCTGTCGGCGGTTCCTGAGTCAGCTCTTCCGGAGCCGGCGCCGGGTGCGCTCGACGAAGGACCGGAAGTCGGGACCGTCGCACCATCTCACCCTCCACCCGCACAACCCCGCCAGGCCGAACGCCGGTGACGCCTCCTCGACACCATTTACTGTAAGTATTACAGTATGACTTTGCAGATTGGTCGGCAGAACCGACGGGAGGCCCAGCTGTGGAATCGCCGGTACGAGACACCGAGATGGACGAACCCCTCGACCTGCACGATCCCTACCCGATGTTCGCCCGGCGACGTTGCGAAGGCGGGGTGTTCCGCGGCTCGGTGATGGACTGGTCCAAGACCCCGGCCTCGATGACTCCGCAGAACGTCTACGCAGCCGTATCGTTCGATGCGGTCAACCGGGTGTTCCGTGACGGCAAGGTGTTCAACTCGACGATCTACGACTCCACCATCGGCCTGTTCATCGGCCCGACGATCCTGGCGATGGAGGGAAGGACGCACTGGGCACACCGCAATCTGGTTTCCGCGGCGTTCAAGTCGCGCTCGCTGGCGCGCTGGGAGCCCGAGATCGTCCGGCCGGTGGTCACCTCGCTGATCGACGAACTCGTCGACTTTGGCGAGGCAGACCTGGTGCGGGACTTCACCTTCGAATTTCCCACCCGGGTGATCTCGGCGCTGCTGGGTCTCCCCCAGGAGGATCTGCCCTGGTTTCGCAAAAGGGCGGTGGCGTTGATCAGCTACGCGGTCGACTACCAGCGCGCTTTCGAGGCCTCGGCGGAGTTGGAGAACTATTTCCTCACCCTGATCGATCAACGGCGATCAGCGCCGACCGAAGACATCATCGGCCACCTGGTGTCGGCTGAGATCGACGGCGAACGGCTGACCGACGAAGCGATCTTCTCGTTCCTGCGCCTGCTGCTGCCAGCCGGGCTGGAGACCACCTACCGGTCTTCGGGCAACCTGTTGTACCTGCTGCTGACCCACCACGAGCAGTTCGACGCCGTCAACGCCGACCACAGCCTGATCGGCTCGGCGATCGAAGAAGCACTGCGCTTCGAGACGCCGCTGACCACGGTGCAGCGCTACACGAGCGAGGACACCGAGATCGACGGGGTGCCGATCGAGGCCGGCTCGGTCATCGACGTGTGCATCGGCTCGGCCAACCGCGACGAGCGCCGCTGGGAACGCTCCGAGGAGTTCGACATCTTCCGCACGCGGACCCCGCACATCTCTTTCGCCGCCGGCGAGCACACCTGCATGGGGCTGCACCTGGCCAGGATGGAGACCAGGGTCGCCGTCGAATGCCTGCTCACGAGGCTCGACGACATCCGCTTGGTCACCGACGACGACCCGCACATCCACGGCCAGCCGTTCCGGTCACCGACGGCGCTGCCGGTGACGTTCCGGCCCGCCTCCGCCCAACCCGCGAAATAGAGTTCCTGGCTATGGGTAGGCCCGGATTCACAGCCCTGGCTTCTCACTCGCGGGAGCGACTGCACGTCGATCACCTGTTACCCCACGCCCTTCATGGAATTACAACGGTAACTATTACAGTAATTCCACCCGGCTACACTCACGCTGCCATGGGTCGACGCCGTCGTCAGGAGGTAGTTCCGTGATCAAGGTGATGCAGGGCGTTCGGGTTCTCGAGGTCGCACAGTTCACTTTTGTGCCCGCCGCCGGCGCGATCCTCGCGGATTGGGGCGCCGACGTCATCAAGGTCGAACACCCGGTCCGCGGCGACACCCAACGTGGCTTCGTCAACATGGGCGGATTCCAGCTCGACCCCAATCGCCATCCCCTCATCGAGCACCCGAACCGCGGCAAGCGCAGCGTCGGCATCGACGTGTCCACCCCCGAAGGCCAGGAGGTGCTCTACGAGATCGCCAAGACCGCCGATGTGTTCCTGACCAACTACATGCCCCAGGCGCGGCAGAAGAACAAGTTCGACATCGAGCACATCCGCGCGGTCAACCCGAACATCATCTACGCCCGGGGCAGCGCCTACGGGGACAAGGGGGCCGAACGACTGGTCGGAGGCTTCGACGGCACCGCGTTCTGGACCCGCAGCGGCGTCGGGCACGCGCTGACCCCCGAGGAGCTGGGCGGGGCACTGCCGCAGGGCATTCCGGCCTTCGGCGACTCGATCGGCGGAATGAACATCGCAGGCGGGATCTCCGCGGCGCTGTTCCACCGCGAACGCACCGGCGAAGCCGTCGAGATCGACGTCTCCCTGCTCAGCACCGCATGGTGGGCCGCGGGTGCGAGCGTCACCCAAGGCATGGAGACCGGCGAGACGATGCGGTCACTGATGCCCGGCACCACGACGTCGGTCAACCCGTTCATGGCCAACTATCAGACCTCCGACGGTGGAACCATCAACCTGTGCATCGTCAGCCCGACCGGCTACATCCGCGACACGTTCGAACACCTCGGCCTGCCCGAACTTGCTGACGATCCGCGCTTCTGCGACGTACTGCCGCTGATAAACAACGCCCAAGCGGGTGTCGAACTCATCGCTGCGGCGATCGCGGCCAAGCCGTTCGAATACTGGCGCCAGCACCTCAAGTCGATGAAAGGTCAGTGGGCGCCGTTCCAGAGCCTGGTCGATCTGGCCACCGACGAGCAGGCCATCGCCAACGACATGATCGTCGAGGTGGACGCCAACGACGGTGGCAGGCCATTCAAAGTGGTTCGGGGACCGGTGCAGTTCAACCACGAACCGCTGGAGACCACCCGCGCCCCGCAGGCATCTGAGCACACCGAAATCGTACTCATGGAACTGGGGCTGGACTGGGACCGGATCGAGGCCCTCAAGGACGTGGGCGCCATCGCCTGACGCGCTGCGCGTCAGGGCTTTTCAAGGCCTGCCAGGGCGGAATTCGCCTTGTCGAGGCGCACCGGTACCCCCGTCAACCAGGCCATCCCGGACAACGCCTCCACGTCGTCGGGATCGCTGGAGGTCAGCTGGTTGACGTTGGCGCCGCCTGCGCGGTTGGCCAACCGCCACCCGCCGGTCCCTCTGTGACCCCAGCCGTGCGGCACCGCGATGACGCCGGGCACGATGTCCTTGGTCACGCAGACCGGGACGTTGATCCGACCGTACGGCGAACTGACCGTCACCTCGGCCCCGTCGCTGATGTCCAATTCGGCGGCATCATCAGCGTTGATCAACCCGTGCTGGCCGCGATCACCGCGCATGAGCAGCGGCGCGTTGTGCATCCACGAGTTCTCCGAACGGGTTTCGCGCATACCGATCATCCGCAGCGGAAAGCCCTCGGGTTCCGTGCGGCGGGCCATCCCGGCGATCTCGGCGGCGATGTCCTGGTGGGCGAGCCGGATCCGGCGCTTCGGATAGCCGATCACCGAACCGAGGACACCGGTGGCCAGGTTATCGTCGAGGACCGTTCCGTGGGCGTGTTCTGCGGTGAGCCGGTCGAACGTCAGACCGCTGCGGCGCAATCCGAAACGGTCACCGCCCGCGCAGACCCGGATCACGCCGTCGGCGAACCTGCGAGGTGTGAACTCGATGCCGACCCGGCGCAGCAACCGGTTGGCCGCACCGAACATCGTGAACACCGTCGATTCACCGTTCAGGCGTCCGATCAGGTCACCGATGATCTCCCACTCCTGGCGCGCCTGCCCGGGCGGTCCGACGACGGCCTCGGTGGCCTGACGAAACGGCGTGGCCTGGAACATCTGGAAGGTCAGCGGGAAATCGTCGCGTTCGTACATCGTGGTGACCGGCAGCACGTAGTCGCAGTGCGCGGTGGTCTCGGTGAGGTAGAAGTCCAGCGCCACCGACAACTCGACCGACTCCAACGCCGACTCCAGCTCGGGACCGTTGGGTACCGACAGCACCGGGTTGCCGGCGCTGACGAACATCGCCCGGATCTGGCGCTGCCCCGGGGTGAGCATCTCCTTGGCCATCAGCGCGGCCGGCTCGGAGCCGATCACCGAGCGGAAACCGCCGATGCGCGAACGCCGCCGCCGGTAGGTGCGCCGCAACGCCGCGCCCATCGCGATGTTCACCAGCCGCTGACCGGGCAGCCCGAGACTGCCGAACACCGACCCGCCCGGCACATCGAGGTTGCCCGCCACCAGGTTGACCACATCGATCAGATACGAGGTCAGGGTGCCGTGGCGCCCGACGCAGGTGCCCAGCCGCCCGTAGATCGCCGCGCGCGGCGTGGCGGCGAGGTCTCGCGCCAGCGCACGCACCACGTCGGGCTCGATGCCGGTGTGCCGCTGGGTGGTCTCGGGCGCGAAGGACGCCACCAGCGCGCGCAGCCAGCCCAGCCCGTCGGCCTGCGCGCCGATCCGCCGCTCGTCGACGAGGTTCTCGTCGAACATCACCTGCAGCAACGACAGCAGCAGATAGGCGTCGGTGTCCGGCACGATCCCGCACCATTCGAACGCCGCAGCCGTCTCGGTCCGTCGTGGATCGACCACCACCACCCGCCCGCCGCGTTTGACGACGTCGTTCATCCGGTCCTTGATCCGCGGCGCGGTCAGGAAGCTGCCGTGTGAGACAACCGGATTCGCGCCGATCACGACCAGAAGGTCGACGCGGTTCAGGTCCGGTATCGGTACCGAGATCGGGGTGCCGTAGAGCAGTTGGCTGGCCATCAGCCGGCTGTTGGTGTCCTGCGAGGAAGCCGTGTAGAAGTGCGTGCCGCGGCCCAGCCCCTTGATGAACGCCAGGATCGACAGCACGTGGGCATAGCTGAACGCCCCCGGATTACCCATGTACCAGCCGACCGCGCCCGGCCCGTGCTCGCCCACGATGCGCGAGAGGCGGTTGGCGATATCGGTCATCGCCTCGTCCCAGCCGACTTGTTCGAAACCGGTGGGAGTGCGCCGCAGCGGCATGGTGACCCGGTCGGGGTCGTTGACCACCTCGGTGAAGGCGATGCCTTTCTGGCACGCGAATCCGGTGGACAGCGGGTGGTCCCTGTCGGGTCGCAACGCAACGAGCCGGCCGTCTTCGACGGTGGCAACCATGCCGCACAGCGGCTCACAGATGCGGCAGAACGTCACCTTGTGTTCGATGTTGGCGGTGGTGTCGGCCATGTCATCCACCTTCGCATGCAGCTGTTGGGGATAGTGTCGAAATCGGTGCGCTGGATAGTCGACGGGATGAACGTGATCGGCTGCCGTCCTGACGGGTGGTGGCGCGACCGCCGCGCCGCGATGGGCGCACTGGTGGAATGCCTCGGACAGTGGGCGGCACGCGCGAACGCCGATGTGACGGTGGTGTTCGAACGTCCCCCTTCGCCGCCCATCGAGTCGCAGGCGGTCACCGTCACCCATGCTTCGGCGGCCGCGCCGAATTCCGCCGACGACGAGATCGTCCGCCTGGTCACCGCCGATCCCCGCCCCGAGCAGATCCGGGTCGCCACCTCCGACCGCGGTCTCGCGGACCGGGTGCGGGCGGCGGGGGCCTCCGTGTTTCCTGCCGAGCGGCTGCGCGACATGGTCGACCCGCGCTGAGCCTCACGCCAGGATCCGCACCGGGACATGCGAGTAGCCCGCGACGTTCTGCATGCTGACACGGCGGCAGCCGTCCCAGAGCACTTCGTAGCGCGGCATCAGATCCAGCAGCTTGTCCAGCGCTATCAGCGTTTCCATCCGCGCCAGTGCGGCGCCCAGGCAGCTGTGGATGCCGTAGCCGAATCCCAGGTTCTGCGCCTCGGTGCGATCGCGGTTGATGTCGAAGTCATCCGGTGCGGTCCAGGCATCGGGGTCGCGGTTGGCCGACGCTCCGAGCAGGAACACCGGGGCGCCTGCCGGGATCGTGACCCCGTGCATCGTGACCTCGTGGGTGGACCGGCGGACGTTGTACTGCACCGGGGCGTCGTAGCGCAGCAGTTCTTCGATCGCGGCGGGGATCTTCGAGCGGTCGTCGAGCAGCTGTTGCCACTGCTCGGGATGGCGGGCGAAGGTGGCGATGGCACCGCCCACCAACTTGGTCACCGTCTCGGCGCCGGCACCGCCGAGCAGCGTCGCGAACCCGGCGATCTCGGAGTCCCGCAGCCGGTCGGTGGCCCCGTCGTCACGGGTCACTTCGGCGGCGATCAGGGCACTGATCATGTCCTCGCGCGGAGCTTCGCGGCGCTCCTGGATGAGCTGGTAGTACATCAGCCACATCTCGGCCATCGCCTGCTTGCCGGATTCCGAGATGTCGATCTGGCCGGGTTCGCGGTGCAACGATTCGTCGATCCAGAGCCTGACCTGCTGACGCCGCTCTTCGGGGACCCCCAGCATCTGGGTGATCACATCCACCGGGAAGTACACCGAGAAGTCGCTGACCACATCGAAACTGGGCCCGGCGGACGCTGCCGCGAGGAATCTTTCCACGGTGTCGGACACCATGTCGTGCAAAGCGCTGATCGCGCGCGGGGTGAAGACCTTGTTCACCAGGCTGCGCATCACCCGGTGTTCGGGCGGGTCGATCGAGATGATCATCTTGGCCGGCGCCTTCTGTCCGGTGCGCACCATGCCCAGGTCGACGCCATAGGCCGACGAATAGGTGGCGAAGTCCTTCAACCCGGCCGCCACGTCGGCGTGCCGGCTCAATGCGTAGAAGTCGTACTCCGCGTTGTAGAACACCGGCGCCTGCGTCCGCAGCCGGGGATAGAACGCGTGCGGATCCCGGTAGAAATCCGCGGAGAAGGGGTCGAACACCACGGCGTCCTGCTCGGTGTCGGCGGCCACGCGCCCACCTCCTGTAAGGCATCCGGTTGTGCTTTCGATAAGCCTATCCTGCTGACGGCCCCGCGCGAGCGCAACGTCGAACCACACGCGGGCGACACCCAGCTGGACGCGTCGCCGTCCGGCGCGCGCAGTTGCTCTTCGCCATCCGGCGCGCGCAGTTGCTCTTCGCCATCTGGCGGGCGCAGTTGCTCTTCGCCATCAGGCGCGCGCAGTCTGCGCTTCGCCGAACCGCGCATTCTCATCCTGGGGGCATTACCGTAAGATTTACTGTTGCATGGACTCCGAACGGCCGGATCCACTTCTTCCGCCGCCCCGAAAGGATTCACCACGATGACTGATGTCGCGATCATCGGTGTCGGCCTGCACCCGTTCGGCCGGTTCGAGGGTAAATCCGCGATGGACATGGGGGTCGACGCGATCGGCGCCGCGGTGTCAGACGCCGGGATCAGCTGGTACGACATCCAGTTCGGGGTGGGCGGCAGTTGGACGGTGGCCAATCCGGACGCCATCGTCGGCATGGTCGGGTTGTCCGGCATCCCCTTCACCAACGTTTTCAACGCCTGTGCCACCGCAGCCAGCGCCACCAAGGCCTGTGCGGACGGAATCCGGTTGGGCGACTACGACATCGGCATCGCCGTCGGCATGGACAAGCACCCTCGAGGCGCGTTCACCGAGGACCCGGCGCTGGTGGGCATGCCGGCCTGGTACGCCGAGAACGGCCAGTATCTGACCACCCAGTTCTTCGGCATGAAGGCCAACCGCTACCTGCATCAGCACGGCATCAGCCGTCAGACGCTGGCCAAGGTCGTCACCAAGAACCTGCGCAATGGTGCCCTCAATCCCCACGCATTCCGCCGCAAACCGATGACCGAAGACGCTGTGCTGAATTCACCGATGCTGAATTATCCGCTGACCCAGTACATGTTCTGCTCACCTGATGAAGGAGCGGCCGCAGTCATCATGTGCCGGGCCGACCTCGCCCACCGCTACACCGACAAACCGGTGTACGTGCGCGCGGTCGAGGTGCGTACCCGCAAGTACGGCGCCTACGAGGTGAACACCACCTTCGCCCCGGTGGACGAAGACGTGGCGCCCACCGTGTACGCCGCCCGTGCAGCGTTCGAGAAGGCCGGAATCGAACCCTCTGACGTCGACGTGATCCAGTTGCAGGACACCGACGCCGGCGCCGAGATCATCCACATGGCCGAGGCCGGGTTCTGCGCCGACGGCGACCAGGAGAAATTGCTCGCCGACGGCGCCACGGAGATCGGCGGGTCGATGCCGGTCAACACCGACGGTGGACTGCTGGCCAACGGGGAGCCGATCGGCGCCTCCGGACTGCGGCAGATCCACGAGATCGTCCGCCAACTTCGCGGCCAGGCCGGCGACCGCCAGATCCCCGGCGAGCCCAAGGTCGGCTTCGCCCAGCTCTATGGCGCACCCGGCACGGCGGGCGCGACCATCCTGAGCACCTAGCAGCTCACCTGCACGCCCAACCCCAGTTCCTCTCGCCAAACCGGCGACCCAGTTACTCACGCCCAACCAGCGACCCAGTTCCTCACGCCCAACCAGCGGCCCAGTTCCTCACGCCGAGCGTGAACTGAGTGCGAAAACGCGCGGGATTTTTCGCGGTGAGTTCACCCTCGGCGACTGAACGTCAGGACTCCTTCGTGGCAGTCGGCGCGGCATAGGCGGGCTTGCCGAGTCCCAGCACGTACTGGGCGATCATGTTCCGGAACACCTCGAGCGTGCCGCCGTAGATGCCGACGAGTGGTGCGAACCGGTAGATGTATTCGGCGGCCCCGTCGTCGGCGGCTCCGTCCGCACCGTCGGGAAGCGCTGAGGCCGCGCCCAGCATGTCCATCAAATCCGGAGAGATGTCGCGCATGGTCTGTGCGAGGGCGACCCGGCCGAAGATGCTCGGCGCGGACAGGGCCGCCTCCATCCGGGCGACGCTGCGGCCCAGCCGGTAAGCCACCGCGCCGTCGTCGACCGCGCACCGCTGCGCGGCCTTGTCCACCGCGGTGGCCATGAACATCGCCTGGTGCATCATGATCGACACGTCCGCCAACCCGTCGTCGGCCGCGTCGACCGCGCCGTGCTCGGCGTTCAGCGGCTCGCGCACCACCGTCCAGCCGTCGTTGACCGCGCCCAACCGATAGCGATCGTCGACCCGCACGTCGCTGTAGTAGACGATGTTGGTGCGGTCTCCGTCCACGGTGCGGATGCCCTGAATCTCCACCCCCGGGGAGTCCAGCGGAACCAGGAACATGGTCAGGCTCTTGTGTTTGGGAGCCGTCGGGTCGGTATTGGTGATCAGGAAGACGTACTGACAGTTGTGCGCGCCGGTGGTGAACATCTTCGATCCGTTGATGATCCACCCGTCACCATCACGCACCGCCCTGGTCTTGCAGGTGGCCACATCCGAGCCGCCCTCGGGCTCGGTGTAGCCCAGGCACATGCGGACATGCCCGCTGTAGACCCCTGGCAGCACTTCCTCCCTCAGCTCGGGCGAGGCGAACTTCTCCACCGACCGGGCGATCATCGCCGTCGTGCCGGAGGTCACCCACGGCACATGAGCGCGGCGCTTCTCCAATTCCCAGATCCGGCGCCGCACCCGGGTGAAAGCCTTGTCCGAATCCGGTTTCCATTCCTGCTCGAGGTAGCCGGCAGCCCCGAGCGCGAGATGCACGCCCTCGTCGAAGTTGTCACCGGTCTCGCGGTCGCGCCGGATGACGTCCTCGGTGACGATCTCGCTGAGGAACTCGCGAACGTCGTCCTGGAACTTCTGGTCCTCGTCGGACAACTGCACCCGGGAGAAATCCATTGCTCAGCTCCGTCCTTCCCGTTCGGCCACGACCGCGGCGATGTACTTCGCGGTGGTCGCGGGGTCACCCCCGGCGATCGCCCAGCCCCGAGCCCGCACCAGATAGGCCGTAGCGGCCGCCTCGGCGGACACCCCCAGACCGCCCTGCACGTGGACCGCCATCGTCGCCGCCTTGGCCGCCTCCTCGGCCATGAACACGAACACCGACGGCGCCAGCTCGCGCCGCTCGGCCGGTTCGTTGTCCGAAAACCAGGCCGCGCGCCGCGCGAGGTTGCGTCCACCTTGCACGGTGATGGCGATGTTGGCCAGCGGGTGCGAGATGGCCTGCAGCGTCCCGATCGGTACCCCCAGTGTGTAGCGGGTCTTGGCGAACTCGGTGGCGATGGTCATCGTCTCCTCCACCAGCCCGACCAGAGCCGCGCCGGTGAGCAACCGCCATTCGTCCAGTGCCCGCTGGTATTCGGCGAGCGCGTCGGCCCCATCGGCCAGCACGGTGCGGCTGTCGGCAGTTGCCGGGTCGACCCACGCCATCGGCAGCTTGCCGATGTTGTCGACACGGGCCGGCCGAGAAGCGAAGGTCAAGGCGACGATCTCGGTCCCGTCCCGGACCAGCACCTGTCCAGCGACCGACCCGGCCGGGATCAGCCGCCTGCCCGTCACGGCGTCCTGCCGCGGGTCCAGGGCGAGCAGTTTTGTGCCGTTGACCACGTCGGCGTTCACCTCGCCGAGCCGGGCCAGCAGCCGTTGAGCACAGACGTGGTCGATCCACGGCACCGGGGCCAGCGACCGACCGATCTCCTCGGCCACCAACGTCAGGTCCACCAGCGTCGCCCCGTCACCGCCGACCGACTCCGGCACCGCCATGGTCGTTGCGCCCATGGCACACAGCCGCTCCCACAGATTCTTGTCGAACCCTGACCCCTCGGCCGCGCGCACTGTCTCGATCGGGCACCGGGAGGCGAAGAAGTCCCTGTAGGCCGCCTGCAATGCCTGATGGTCTTCGGACAGGCTGTAGTCCAGCCTGCGCAGTTCGTAGCGGTCCATACTCAGTCGGTCTCCTGTCCGAAGAAGAAGCTCTCGGCATTGTTGAACAGATAGTTGTCCAGGACCTCGGGCGGCAGCTCGAGCGCGAGCGCCTCAGGTACGACGCGACTCTGCCGCAACACCGGCCAATCGGAGGCGAAGATCACCTTGGTCTTGCCGCGGGTACGCAGGTAGTGCAATAGGCTTTCGGGCAACCGCTTGGGTGACCATGCCGACGTCATGATGCGCAGGTTGGCGTACTTGATCAGCAACCGAATCGCGATGTCCCACCACGGATCGGCCCCGTGGATCATGCACAACTTCAGTTCGGGAAATCGTACGCACACCCGGTCCAGGTGGATCGGGTTCTGCACCTCTCCGGGGATCGGTGGACCGGGGATCCCGGTGTTGACGCACAGCGGCAGCCCGAGCTCGGCACACTTGGCGTAAAGCGGGTAGTAGACCGCGTCGCTGGGCGGGTACATGCCGTCGCCCCAGAAGCTCGGGCCGACCGCGGCGTAGGCGACGGGCAGGTCCCTGCGCACGGCGGTCAGCTCGGCCAGCGCCGGCACCGGGCGCAGCAGGTTGACCCCGCCGATGGCCAGCGCGAACCGGTCGGGTCGCTTCTCGACGAATTCGCGGGCAGTCACCGACGGCTTGACCAGATTGTCCATCAGAATCGCCTTGACGACGCCGTGCTCGTCCATCTCGTCGAGCAGAGCAGGTAGCTCGACCTGGTCATAGAGGGACTGGGGTCCCTTGAAATAGTCGTCGCGCACCTTGAGCATGAACTCCGGTTGCTTGGCGGTCTCGCCGAAGTGGACGTTCACCAGGCAGTCGATGACTCTGGGGTTGGCTGTCGGGGAAACCGATTGCGTCACGGGACCACCATCGTGTTCGATTCGGCGGCAAGAGCTTTCGCCCAGCGATAGTCCGCCTTGCCATTGCCGAGCCTGCGCACCTCGTCGACGACGATGAACTCCTTGGGCGTCTTGAACCGTGCCAGCGCCGCGGTGCAGGCGACGCGCAGGTCATCGCCCGACACCGTGATGCCGGGTCGGGTGGCGACCAGAGCCACGATCTCCTGGCCCCAGCGGTCGCTGTCGCGCCCGACGACCAGGGCGTCGGCCACGCCGGGGTGCGCGCGCAGCACAGCTTCGACCTCCTCGACGAACACCTTCTCGCCGCCGGTGTTGACGACCAACGAGTCCCTGCCGTACAACCGCAGCGTGCCGTCAGCCTCGAGGCTGGCCCGATCTCCGGACACCACCACCCGCTGCCCCTGCACCACCGGGAACGTCGCGCGTGTCGCATCGGGGTCGCCGAAGTAGCCCAGCGGGATTCGCCCCTTGCGCACCACCCAGCCGATCTCCGGGTCGCCCGGCTCGACGAACCTGGCCAGATCAGCCGAGACGACCGTCCCGCCCTCGCGCAGGTCGAACGTCTCGCGGCTGGACCCCATCCGGTTGTGCCCGAACCCCATGTTGCCGGTTTCCGACGACCCGTAACCGTTGATGATCGTCACATGCGGAAGCTTGTCCAGCAACGCCTGAACGTGTTTGGGATTGGTTGCCGCGCCGCCGGTTCCGACGGCGTAGAGCGTGGACAGATCGTAGCTGCCGCGGTTGAGCTCCTCGATCAACGGAGCAGCATAGGCGTCGCCCACCATGGTCATCAGCCCGACCTTCTCCCGTTCAGCGGTCCGTAACACCGTCTTCGGATCGAATTTCGCGCGATCGTCGTAGAGCACCACGGGTAGACCCGCCAGAGCCCCGGAGAACACCGTCCACAGGCCCGCGGCGTGCATCAGCGGAGACACCGCGAACCAGGGCGGGCCCTGGTTGTCACGTACCTTGTGGTGGATCTCGGTGGCCGATTCATGGTCTGCGCCAAGCATCGATGACACGTAGGTGTCGCTCTGCCGCCACAACACACCTTTGGGTCGACCGGTGGTGCCGCCGGTGCAGTACATCATCAGGTCGTCGGGTGAACCCTTGATCCGGCTGTCCGGATCACCTGCGGTGATTGCATCGTCGAGATCGACAGAACCGGGTAGCGCCGGGGCGTCGCTGCCGTCGTCGACCGCGATCATCAGCTCCGCGCCCGCCGGGGGCAGCACATCGGCGAACTTGGCGCCCAGTGCGCGGTGACAGACCACCGCCCGGGGCTTGACGTAGTCGAGGAGTTCTGCCACCTCACGCGGGGTGTAGTGATGGTTCACATTGACCGGCACGCAACGCGCCTTCAACGCCCCGATCACCACCTCCGGGTAGCGATCGTTGTACATGATCAACGCGACCCGGTCCTGGCCGCACTGCCAGCCGTCGAGCTGATCACGATCGCAGTGGACACCGAAATCGCGCTCCGCCAAAAAGTTCGCGAAGCGGCGGGTGCGCTCTGCCATCTCGGCGTAGGTCGTCGTGCGCTCGCCGCACACCGTCATGTGCCGGTCTCCGACGACATCGGCGATGGCGTCGACGACATCACCGATAGTCCACTCCCCCATGATTATTCGCTCCTCACGTGCACAGACCTGGTCCGATGACCGCTACGCGGTGATCAGAGCGTCTTTGCCCAGTAGCGTCAGCGCGTTGTCGCGCATCACTTTCCGGGTGTCTTCGGTACTGAACTCCGGGAACTGGGGAATGTCCGCGGTGAACGTCATCGGGTCGGCCAGGCCTTCTCCGTGCGGCCAGTCGGATCCGAACAGGATCTTGTCCACCCCGATGGTCTCGGCGAGCAGCTTCACGTCGTCTTCGTAGTAGGGCGCGATCCACACGTTGTTGCGCAGCTGTTCGACCGGGTCCGCCTTGTAGTGAGAGGGCGCGGTGTTGGCGGACTTCTTCAGCCGCTTGATCAACCGGTAGACGAAGTAGGACCCGTTCTCGATGCTGGCCACCTTCAACTTCGGATGCCGGGTGAACACCTGGTGCACGATCATCGAGGCCATCGCGTCGTGAATGGCCCGGTCGTCGAGGAGCACCTGGTCCAGCGGATCCTTCTTGCCGAATCCCTCGAAGGTGTCTTGGCCACCCCACAGCGCCGCGATGGCCAGGTATCCGCTGTCGGAGAGGTGGAAGACCACCGGCACGCCAGCCTCGGCGAGCCGGGCCCACACCGCATCGTGCACGGGATCACCCAGCGAGCGCGGCTTGACCAACCCGGGCACGGGCGCGGGCCGCACGCAGACGATCTTGGCGCCTCGGCTCAGCACGAACTCGACCTCTTCGACCGCTTTGTCGGGATCAGCCAACGAGATGATCGGCGCGGACAAAAAACGGTGGTCGGGACGGTCGAATCCCCAGTCCTCGTCGAGCCACAGATTGAACGCGTGCACCGAGGCCATCGTCGCCTCGATGTCGCTTTTCAACGCCTCCTCGACGCCACAGGCGAACGTCGGCAGCATGAAGACGGTCTCGAGGTTCTGCTTGTCGAGGATCTTCACCCGGGCATCGCGATTCTGGTACTCGGGGTGCTCAGACAGCCGGTCGACCTTCATCAGCGAGGCCGGATCGACACCGTCGGGAATCTCGCCGCGGAACAACAGATCCAGACACCCCGGTTCGATGATGGGATCGAACGTCGGATTGGGGATGAAATGGTTGACGACACCCCCCATCACAGCGAAGGTGCGTTTGCCCTCGGTGAGCATCTGCACCCCGCGACGCTTGAACTCCTTGGGCAGATGCCGGGTGAACGCGTCCAGCGGCTCGTAGTAGTGGTTGTCCACGTCGATCGCGCGGTAGTCCAGTGGCTGCACGGGATGTGCGGTCATGGCTTTTCCTCCTCCAACGGCGGGAAGTTCGGCGGTCGTTTTTCGAAGAATGCGGTGATGCCTTCGATGAAATCGGGGCGTTGCATCGATTCGTGCATGAGTTTTTCGGCCTGAGCGCTGGTGGCGACCATGTCGCGCAGCGCGTCGTCGTACACCTGCCGCTTGATGACCGCCAACGCGGTGGGCGCGCAGTTGCGCGCGATGTCGTCGGCGTAAGCCAAGGCTCGCGGAAGCAGTTCGTCGGGGGGCACGACCTCTTTGACCAGCCCCAGCTCGAGTGCTTCCTCTGCGTAGAAGGTGCGTCCACTGAGCAGGAGGTCCAGCGCGGAGCTCCAGCCGACCACACGGGGCAGGATCCAGGAGATGCCGTACTCGGCGATCAGACCGCGACGGGCGAACGCGGTGGTGAACTTCGCGCCCGCGGCGGCGAAGCGGATGTCGCACATCAGGGCCTGGGTCAGTCCGATCCCGGCGCAGGCGCCGTTGATCGCCGCGATGATCGGCTTGTTCACCCCGGTGACGAAGTACGGATGCCGCTCGCCGACCAGTTGCGTCACGTCGGTATCCGACGAAGTGCTCGCTTCGCCGATCGCGTCGAGATCCCCCATGTCCGCACCCGCACAGAACGCCCGGCCGTTGCCGGTCAGCACCACCACCCGCACGTCCGGATCACGCGCAGCACGATCGATACAGCGATAGAACGCACCGGCCAAACCGCCGCCCCAGGCATTCATCCGGTCCGGCCGGTTGAGCGTCACCACGGCCACGCCGCTGTCGCGCAGCTCGAACAGAACGGGACTCGTCGTGTCGGAAACGGTCACCGCGACGTCCTCATCGCTCGATCAGCCCCTCGCACTTCAGCCGCGATATTTGCTCATACTGTACACCTATCGGTACATCCTTCGACAAGGCGCGTTCGAGGGGTCGCGCTCAGTGCTCGGCCAGCCCGAAACGCCGGTAGGCATTGCGGATCTGGGCTTTCGCAGCCTCGGGCAGAGCCGCCTGCGGAGGTCGCGATTCGGGGTGGTTGCCGATCGGCAGCCCCAGTACGGACGCGGCATACTTGAACGCACCGCCCCAGTGGGTGAAGTAGTCGGGACGGCCCGGATAGCAGGTGAACCAGGGACCCCGATCGGCCTCGAACTGATCCATGCCACTGACCCGTGCGTAGTCCATCGCTTCGATCAGCTTGCCGTCCCAGATCAGGTTCCAGTAGTCGGTGAAGACCCGCCGCTGCGGAGTCTCCATCAGGTAGCCGGCTGTGCCCAGCTGCGCGGCGCACACGATCCCCTCGTGCAACCAGCCGGCCCGGTAGACGGTGGTGTCACATTCCCAGATCACAAGCTCCGGCGCCAGATCGTGTAGCCGCCTGCTGTTCGCGGGCCGGAAGGCGCCCTCCTTGGAGGCGCACACCGCAGGGATCTCGGCGACGATGCGGGCGCTCTCGTCGGCGGTCAGCACATACCCTGACGACGGCGAGTTGAACATCCCCAGCGCGATGTCGGTGCGATCGGCGACGTAGCGGAAGAAGTTCAGCACACCCTCGCCGCCGTGGGTCTCCATCATCGGTGTTTGCAGGTAGACGATGTCCGCTCCGGCCGCCTCGGCGTGGCGAGTCAGCTCGAGGCAGTCCTTGGCCGCCGTCGCCGCAGCGCAGGCCTGCACCACCACCTCGGGGTTGATCGCACGTGCCTCCTCGATCGCCACCTCGAGAAGTCGCTTGCGCTCCTCGATGGTCAACGACCAGAACTCGGCTACACCACTTGTACACCAGAGCATTTCATGGTTCAGGTCGCCGACGCAGTGGCGCACCAGATGCCGGTAGGCGGCCCAGTCGATGTCGTCCCCGTCGGGCCCGCAGAACGGCGTGTACAGCGAGTCTCCGATTCCGCGCAGCGCTACCCGCGCCCAGTCCCGCGCCTCCGCCGCCGTGGCCATTCGCCGCCCCTCGATCGATCAGTCGTCACCGCCGTCGACGATGATGTCGGCACCGAACCCCATCCCACACCCACCGCCGACCACGGCGACGGTGACACCGGCGTTCATCGGAGACCTCCCGAGCAGGTCAGGTACCGGTCCAGTTCGGCTTGCGTTTCTCGGCGAACGCAGTGGCCCCTTCCATCGCGTCCTTGGACGAGAACACCGGAAACACCAGTTCGCCCTGCTTCTTCCACATCTCCGCCTCCGTCCAGTCGGCGGACTTGGTCATGACCTCCTTGGTCACCGCGACCGCGAGCGGACCGTTGGCGGTGATCCGCTCGGCCAACTCCAGTGCGCCGGCCAACGCCTCACCCGGTTCGGTCAGCACGTTGACGAACCCCCACGCGGACGCCTCCTCGGCGGTGAAACTGTCGCCGGTCAACGCGAGTTCGAGCGCCTTTTGATATGGAATCTTCTTCTGCAGTCGCAGCAACCCGCCCCCAGCGGCGACCAGACCACGCTTGACCTCGGGGATGCCGAACTTCGCGTTCTTGGCCGCCACGATCAGATCAGTGGCCAGCACGATTTCCGTACCGCCGGCCAGCGCATAGCCCTCGACGGCCGCGATCAGCGGCTTGCGCGGCGGGCGCTCGGTGAAACCGATCCCGCGCCCCTCGATCGCGGGCACCTCACCGGCCATGAACGCCTTGAGGTCCATTCCCGCGCAGAAGTTGCCGCCCGCGCCGGTGATGATCCCCACCGAAAGCTCGGGCGTGTCGTCGAGTTCGTCCACCGCATCGGCCAAGCCTTGCGCCACTGCAAGATTGAAGGCGTTGCGCGCCTCCGGCCGGTTGATCGTGATGATCAGCGTCCGTCCCTGACGCTCGAGCAGAACCTCGTCTGACACTGTGCCCCTTTCGCATTCCGCCACGCTCGACGGACAGGATATCGCCGGGTATCGCTGGAAAAGCTTACTATAGGACTTACAGTAGTAGGGTGAATCGACGGCGGCCGTTCCCCCTCCGATGTCTGCCGGTAAGGTCACAGCTACGGCGAGGCAGCGACTTGGACGCAAAGACGCAGTTCACGACACGCGCTGTCGACTCATTCCGGACAATCATCCCGCACCGGGGAGTCGTGCGCGCAGCAACGAAGTGACGGAGGTGCCCTCAGTGGCGAAGCAGGCGACCGCAGAGAAACGCCAGCGGCGTGAGCGCGGTTCCATCAATCCCGACGACATCATCAAGGGCGCGTTCGAACTGGCCGAACAGGTCGGCATCGACAACCTGAGCATGCCGTTGCTGGGCAAACATCTGGGTGTCGGCGTCACCAGCATCTACTGGTATTTCCGCAAGAAGGACGACCTGCTGAACGCGATGACCGACCGCGCGTTGCGCCAGTACGCCTTCGCCACCCCGTATGTCGAGGCCAAGGACTGGCGCCAGACGCTGGCCAACCACGCCCGGTCGATGCGCGAGACCTTCAACGGCAACCCGATCCTGTGCGATCTGATATTGATCCGCTCCGCACTGAGCCCCCGGACGGCCCAGGTGGGCGTGCAGGAAGTGGAAAAGGCCATCAACAGCCTGGTCGAGGCCGGACTGTCACCGGAACAGGCCTTCGACACCTATTCGGCCATGTCGACGCATGTCCGGGGGTCGGTGGTGCTCCAGCGTCTCCGGGACAAGAACCTCGCCGCCGAGGACAGCCCCCGCGACATCGACGAATCGGTGGACCCGGACAGCACACCGTTGTTGGCGACCATCGTCCAGGCCGGGCACCATCGCGTCGCGTCCGACGACCGCAGTTTCGAGTTCGGACTGGAATGCATTCTCGATCACGCCGCCAGACTGCTCGAGGCGAATACGAAGACACCCCGCAAGCCCGCCAAGAGTCCTGGTGCCGGAACCCGGGGTAAGGCCGCCTCCCGCACATAGACCCCAGGATCTGCGACCTCGACCGGAGTCTCAGACCTCGACGATGACGGCGCCGCCCTGGCCACCGCCGGCGCACATGGCCGCCATACCGATTCCGCCCCCGCGGCGTTGCAGCTCGTAGATCAGCGTGGTCACCATGCGAGCGCCGGACGCGGCGATCGGGTGGCCGAGACTGCAGCCGCTGCCGGAGAAGTTGACCAGCTCCTCGTCGAGGCCGTACTCCTTGCAGGCGGCGATCGGCACCGAGGCGAACGCCTCGTTGATCTCCCACAGCGCGATGTCCGACGGGGTGAGCCCGGCGCGATCGAGCACCTTGCCGATGACCTTGACCGCACCCAGCCCGGTGTCGCGGGGCGAGACCCCGGCCGCCCCCCAGGCCTTGACGGTGGCCATCACATCGAGCCCGTTGGCCGCGGCGTAGTCGCGCTCGACCACCGCGACGCCGGCCGCGGCGTCGTTGGTGCCGCTGGCGTTGCCCGCGGTGATCGAGAAGCCCTCGATCTCGGGATGCAGCACTTTCAGTCCGGCCAGCTTCTCCACGGTGGTGTCGCGGCGGGGCTGCTCGTCGACGCTGAAGTCGACCACCGATCCGTCGAACTGGGTGACCTTCAGCGGCACGATCTCGTCGGCGAACTTGCCGGCATCGATCGCCGCGATGGCGCGGTGGTGTGAGCGCGCCGCCCACGCGTCCATCTCCTCGCGGCTGATGCCGTAGGACTGCGCGGTGTTCCAGCCGACCGTGATGGACATGTCACGAGTCGGCGCGTCCGGGGTCTCGACGTGAGTGGGCGGCATCCACTTCTCTTCGAACTTCAGCTCCGGACCGGGGATGCGCCAGTTGACCAGCGGGGTCATCGACAGCGACTGCACCCCGCCGGCGATCAGCACCCGCTCCATCCCGGAGCCGATTTGGGCCGAGGCATTGCCGATCGCGGTGAGGCTGCCGGCGCAGTGCCGATTGACCGACTGGCCGGGAATATCCGTCAGGCCGGTGGCATCGGCCGCGTAGCGCGCCAGATCTCCACCACCGTAGTGCGATTCGGCAAAGATGATGTCATCGATCTCGGCTGGGTCCACTCCCGAGCGGCGCACCACCTCGGGCAGCACCGTGGTGATCAGGGTCTCCGGCGGAGTGTTGACCAGCGTGCCCTTGAAAGACCGGCCGATGGCCGTCCTGGCGGCACCGACGATGACGGGTGTGGGCATATCTCGACCTCGGTTTCAACGGAATGCGACGTTACAAAACTAACAGATACTGTAGTGCGGGCAGTAGGGTGAGCCGACTCACTCGGATGTCTGGCCCGGTTCCCGGGCGGGTTCGGGGACGAAGAAGTGCTCGTCACGGAGCCGGAACGCCGCCCTGGTGCCGTGCTCGGCGCGGGTCTTGACGAAGTTGAACTCCCCCGGCGCGAACTGCAGATTCGTGCCGAATGCGTGAAAGAGATAGCTGGCCACCTCCTCCCCCTGATAGGCCTGGGTCTGCTCGACCAGCCGGAACGCTTCCTTGGCCATCACGACGCCGTCAGCCGGCATCTTCGCGGCCTTCTCGGCCCAGTAGCGCGCCCGCGCCGTCACAGCTGCCCCATCGCAGGTGTCGGTGAACACCCCGAGGTGCTCGATCTCACCGGCGGTGATGATGTCACCGGTGAGCAGCAGTCGCCGGGCCAGCACCGGACCCAGGCGGTGGAAGAACATGTGCAGGCTGCCCAGCGCCGGCCCGAGGAACCGCGTGGCCGGCATTCCGATCCGGGTGGCGCGTCCGACCACCGAGATGTCCGTCATCAGCGCCATCTCGAAGCCGCCACCCAGCGCATAGCCGTTGATCTCGCCGACCGTGACCTTCGGGAAGCCCATCAGGTTGTGATAGAAGCCGAACGACCTGCGGTCGACGGTGAGCCGGCGCCGCTGGCTGGGTCGCGCCCTGCGGGCACCGTCGGATGTGTCGGCACTCTCGGAGCCGTACCAGCCATAGGCGTTGTTCATGTCGGCGCCGGTGCTGAACACCCCCTCTGCGCCGCGCAGCAGCACCACGGTGAGGTCGTCGTCGTCGGCCACCTCGTCGAGGTGGCGGGCCAGCAGATCGCGCATGGAGGCGTCGTAGGAGTTGCGTTGCGCGGGATTGTTCAGCGTGATCGTCGCGATGCGGCTGTCGCGGTCGGCGTCGAAGAGCACGCGGTCGTCGGCGGTGGAGGTCATCGGATCCCCTGTTCAGTCGCGGTTCGAGATCAACTTGGCTTCGATGGTCCGGTCCGCACCGGCCGCCAGCGTGGTGCGCCGGGCGGCGGCCAGGTGGGCGGCCGCCAGGCGCTGGGCGCGGGCGGTGTTGCCGTCGGCGATCGCGCCGAGCAGCCGGTGGTGATCGCGCAACGCGGCGCGCATCGTCGTGGGGTTCATCGGGTCGTCGGGATGGTGTTCGTCGCTCCACACCGCCGACTCGTGCGCCGACCAGATCACCTCCAGCGCGCCGATGAGCAGGATCATCGGCTCGTTGCCGCACCGCGAGACGAGCTCTTCGTGAAACCGGCGGGCGTTGGGGACGTAGCGCGCCGGAGTGTCGAACTGCTCGGACTGCGCGTCTATCGCCGCCTGCAGATGTGGCACCACCTCGGTCATGCGGTCCGCGCGGGCCGCGCACAGCCCGGCGCAGATCGGTTCCAGGTGCAGCAGCGCCTCGCTGACGTCACCCGGCGTCGCCGCCCGTGTCTGCAGCACCATGCTGATCATCTGGGCGGTGCGCTCGGCCGACGGCAGATGCACCACCGCCCCGCCGACGTTGCCGCGCCGGACCGAGATCAGACCGTCGGACTCCAGGATGTGGATGGCCTCGCGCACCGCCGGAGGGCTGACGCCGAATTCGGCGAACAGGGCCTCCTGCGACGGCAGGACGTCACCCTCGGCCAGCCGGCCGGTGAGGATGTCGTCGCGCAGCCGAGACGCCACGAGCTCTGCCACCCGGGGCTGGCGAATGCGCTGCACTGACACTGTTCCGCAGACGGCCTTTCCTTGCTAAGTTGTACAGGATAGTAATCGAACTACCAACGGTATGGCTATCTGTATAGCCCGCCGGGTGCGGAGAGGACGGCAGCCGGTGCGTGACGACGCCGACGCGGGCGCGGTGCGCCAGAGCCGCAACGGCTCGGTCCTGCGAATCACCCTGGACCGGCCGTCCAGACGTAACTCGCTGAGCCACACCATGATCGACGAGCTCGTCGCCATCATGACCACCGCCGCCACCGATGACTCGTTGCGCGCGGTGTGCCTGACCGGGGCCGGCGGCGACTTCTGCGCCGGCGCCGACTGGGTGGCCACCAACAGCGAGGGGCGCCGCCCCAGGACCGGCGACCTCACCCGGCGGATCCCGCACACGGCCAACCGGCTCGTCGAGCTCGTCGCGACCATGCAGCTTCCGGTGGTGTGCCGGCTGCGCGGGTGGGCGGTCGGCCTGGGCGCCAATCTGGCCCTGGCCGCCGACTTCGCCGTCGCGGCAACCGAAGCCACGCTGTGGGAACCCTTCGTCGACCGCGGTTTCAGCCCGGACTCCGGGGCGAGCTGGCTGGTTCCGCGGCTGGCCGGGGTGAGCAGGGCCAAACGCATGCTGCTGCTGGGCGAGAAGGTCAACGGATCCGAGGCGGCGCAGTGGGGACTGATCCACGACGCCGTCGCCGACGATGAGCTCGACACCGCCACCGACGAGCTGCTCGAGCGGCTGGCCTCCGGGCCCACGGTGGCGATCGGGCTGGCCAAGCAGGCCATCAACTACGGCCTGCACGCCACACTGGGCCAGTCGATGGCCCATGAACTGGCCAGCGTCGAACTGAGCTGTCGGACCGCTGATTTCAAGGAGGGTCTGGCCGCTTTCCGGGACCGGCGCACACCGGAGTTCCAAGGCAGATGAGCGAAGGACACCACGTGGGGACAGCCGAGAACTACGACACCATCACCTATGAGGTGACCGGACACACCGCGACCATCACGTTGAATCGCCCACAGGCGCTCAACGCGCTGTCGCCACACATGATCACCGAGTTACGCGCTGCCTACGACGAAGCCGAGAGTGACGACGACATCTGGTTGATGATCGTCACCGGCAACGGCCGGGCGTTCTGCACCGGCGCCGACGTCACCGAGATCCCCGAGGACGGCAAGGTCATCTACGAGCGGCCCTATCTGTCCACCTACGACCAGTGGGAGGCCCCGCAGGAGGGTACTCCCCCGTTTCGCCGGATGGCCAAGCCGGTACTGGCGGCCATCAACGGCATCTGCTGCGGCGCCGGCCTGGACTGGGTGACCACCGGTGACATCGTGATCGCCTCGGACAGGGCGACGTTCTTCGATCCGCACGTCAGTATCGGCCTGGTGGCCGCCCGGGAGATGGTGCGACTGGCCCGGGCATTGCCGCGCTCGGTGGCGTTGCGGATGGCGCTGACGGGCAAGCACGAACGGATGAACGCGCAGCGCGCCTACGAGCTCGGGATGATCACCGAGGTGGTCGAACACGAGCGGCTGCTCGAGCGGGCCCACGAGATCGCAGACCTCGTCAACTCCAACGCCCCGCTGGCCGTGCGCGGCACGCGGCTGGCCATCCACAAGACGCTGGACCTGCCGCTGCTGGAGGGGGAGATCCTCGCCGAGACGTTCCGCGAGCGGGTGGTGCGTACCGAGGACGCCCAGGAGGGTCCGCTGGCGTTCCGGGAGAAGCGGGCCCCGAATTGGCAGTGCCGGTAAGGGTTCACCGATGGAGGACTTCGAAACCGTACTGCTCGACCTGGACCACCGAGACCGGGTCGCGACGGTCACCCTGAACCGGCCGGAGGCGCTGAACTCGTTCAACCGACGGATGTGCGAGGAAATGCGGTGGGTCTGGCACCTGATCAAGGCCGACGAGGGCATCAACGCGGTGGTGCTGCGCGCCGCGGGCGAGCGCGCTTTCTCGGCTGGCCTGGACGTCAAGTCCAGGTACGGGCAGCCCGACATCGTGTGGAACCACGAGGATCCCGGCGAGCTGCTCAGCCCGAAGTGGCAGAAGATGTGGAAGCCGGTGGTCTGCGCGGTGCAGGGCATGTGCACCGCGGGCGCGCTGTATTTCGTCAACGAGGCCGACGTGGTGATCTGCTCGGACGGTGCGACGTTCTTCGACTCCCACGTCAGCGCCGGGCTGGTCTCGGCGCTCGAGCCGGTCGGGCTGATGCGCCGCGTCGGGCTCGGCGACACGCTGCGGATGGCGCTGATGGGCAACGACGAGCGGGTCGGCGCGCAGACCGCGCTGCGCATCGGGCTGGTCACCGAGGTGGTCGCCGAACAACAACTCTGGGACCGCGCCCACGACATCGCGGCGTGCATCGCCACCAAGCCGCCGACCGCCACCCAGGGCACCGTCAAGGCGATCTGGGAATCTCTCGACAAGCCCTACCGCGCGGCGATGGACCAGGGCCTGATCTACACCCGGCTGGGCAACCCGCTCGCCAAGGCCGAACTCGCCGAGCGGCCCATCCCGAAGTCGACACCCCGGATCCGCTGATGGGCCACCCCCTGTCGCGACGCATCGACGCGGTGCTCGACCTCGACCCCGCCGCGCGGGCCCTCGAATTCGACGGCCGGTGGCACACCTTCGCCGAGGTGGCCACCCTCGCCCGCAGGGTGGCGGCACTGGCCGGCCGGGGCCGGGTCGGGATCATGCTGCGCAACGAGCCCGCCCACGTCGCAGCCCTGCTCGGGGTGCTCTCGGCGGGAGGAACCGTGGTGGCGATCAACCCGGGCCGCGGCGACGAGCGGACCCGCGCGGACATCGAGGCGTTGCGGCTGCCGGTGCTCGTCGGCCTGGCCGGTGACCTGACCGCGCTGGCCGGCGAGTCCGCCGCGACCAGGATTGCCATCAGCGATCTACAGACCCCACCCGAGGTCGGTGAAGGCACCGCGCCCGACGACCCCGGCCGGCCCGGCGTCGCGGTGTCGATGCTGACCAGCGGAACCACCGGCCCGCCCAAACGGGTCGACCTGACCTACGACATGTTGGCCCGCAGCGTCATCGGCGCCGATCCGGAGCAGGCCGACGCACCGACGCGGGTGCGCAGCGGCGTCGCCATCGTCAACGCTCCGCTGGTACACGTCGGCGGGGTGTTCCGGGTGCTGCTGTGCATCGCCGAAGCCCGGCCGTTCGTGCTGTTGCGTCGGTTCGAACTGGACCCGTGGGCGCGCGCGGTGCGCGAGTACCGGCCCCGCGCAGTGTCGCTGGTCCCGGCCGCACTGCGGATGGTGTTGCACTCGGATCTGACCCGCGCCGACCTCGCCGGGGTCAGCGCGGTCACCTCGGGAACCGCACCGCTGTCGGCCGACGATGCCGACGCGTTCACCGAGAAATTCGGCATTCCCGTGCTGACCTCCTACGCGGCAACGGAATTCGGTGGCGGCGTGGCCGGCTGGACCCCGGCCGACCACCGGGATCACTGGCAGGCCAAACGAGGCAGTGTCGGGCGCGCCAACCCTGGCGCACAACTGCGGGTCGTCGACCCCGACACCGGTGCGCCGCTCGGGCCCGACGAGCCAGGGCTCCTGGAGGTCATCCCTGCGCAGTTCGGCCCAGATGCCGGATGGCTGCGCACCACCGACATCGCCCGCATCGACGCCGACGGATTCCTGTGGATTCTCGGGCGGTCCGATCAGGCGATCATCCGGGGCGGCTTCAAGGTGATGCCGGACGACGTGCGCGCGGCGCTGGAGCAGCATCCCGCAGTCACCGGCGCCGCTGTGGTCGGGCAGCCTGACCCGCGACTCGGAGAGACGCCGGTGGCGCTGGTCGAACTACGAGCCGACGCCTCCGTCGACGACCTGATCGACTTCCTGCACACCCGGCTGGCGCGTTACGAGGTCCCCACCGAGATCATGGTGGTCGACTCCCTCCCCCGAACCCCTTCGGGCAAGCCCGACCTGACCGCCGTACGGTCACACTTCGCCCGGGTGTGACGCGCATGGTCCCGGCTGAAGTGACGATCCCTGCGCTGCTGCACGCCCGGGCCGGCCTCGGCGACAAGGCACTGCTCGTGTGTGACGACGAGCGCCTCAGCTACACCCAGGCAACCGCCCGCTCATCGGCGTTGGCGGCGCGCCTGATCGCGCTCGGGGTCGGCAAGGGCACCCACGTCGGTCTGCTGTACCCCAACGGGGCACAGTTCGTGGTCGCGATGCTGGCAGCCGCCCGGATCGGCGCGGTGGTGGTGCCGTTCTCGACGTTCAGCACCGCTCCGGAACTGCGGGCCCAGCTCCTCGACAGCGATGTGGCGGTGCTGCTGGCGACAAGGTCCCATCGTTCGCACCACTACGTGCATCGGCTGACCGAGGCGCTCGGCGAGGCGCTGCCGGTGCCCGGCCCGATCATGAGCGCGGTGGTGCCTGCGCTGCGCCACATCGTGTTCACCGAGGACGTGTCGGAAATGCCGGGCGGCGACCACGCCGCGGTGGCGGCGCTCGAAGACGACGTCGATGGATGTGATGTGCTCTCGGTGATCTACACGTCGGGCTCCACCAGCGCCCCCAAGGGCGTCGTGCACACACACGAGGCTCTGCTGGCCCATCAACACAACCTCAACACGATCCGCCGGTTCCAGGGTGAGGACCGCCTGTTCTGCAACTCGCCGTTCTTCTGGATCGGCGGGTTCGCGTTCGGGTTGCTGGCCACCATGGTCGCCGGGGCCACGCTGGTCTGCTCCACGGCCACCGACGCGGCGGTGACACTGGACCTGATCGAGTCCGAGAAGCCAACCCTCACCAATGGTTTCGTCGGTGGCATCGCGCACCTCACCCGGCACCCGAGCTTCCCGGCACGGGACCTGAGCTCGGTGCGGCGCGGCAACCTGTACCCCATCATGTCGCCCGACGTCCGCCCCGCCGATCCACAGCTGCGTCACAACATGCTCGGCATGACCGAGGCCGGCAGCGTGGTGCTCATCAGCGGAGACGAGTCCGACCAGCCCGAATCCCGGCGCGGTGGCTACGGATGCCCCGCCCCCGGATTCGAGACCCGGGTCGTCGACCCCGACACCGGTGCGGAGGCCTCCGCGGGAGAACTGTTGCTTCGAGGGCCGTTTCTGATGGAGGGCTACCACGGCCGACGTCGCGAGGACTGCTTCGACCCCGACGGCTGGTTCCACACCGGGGACCTCGTGCGCCGCGACGACGACGGGCTGTTCTACTTCCTCGGCCGTGCCGGTTCGATGATCAAGACATCCGGGGCGAATGTGGCGCCCTCAGAGGTGGAGAACGCACTGACCGAAGTCTGTGAGGCGCTCGGTGTCGATGCCACCGTCCACGTTCTCGGCCTCGACCACCCGGAGCGCGGTCAGGTCGTCGCCGCGGTGATCGCCACCGACGGCGGACATCCGGTCGATGAGAGTCGGCTGCGCAACGGGTTGTGCACCCGGCTGTCCAGCTACAAGATCCCGCGCCGGTTCACCACCATCCGGCGCACCGACCTCCCGTTGCGCTCCAGCGGCAAGGTGGATCTCGCCGCACTGGTAGGGCTGTTCGATGTCTGACACGCTCGACGCCCTGCTGCGCGATGCAGCCCGCCGCCACCCCGCCAAGGACGCCGTCGTGGACCCCGGGGAGCGGCTCACCTACCGCGAGCTCGACATCCAGACCCTCGAACTGGCCGCCGCGTTCCTCGACGCCGGTATCGGCAAGGGCTGCCGGGTCGGTCTGCTGATGCCCAACGGCGTCTCCTGGGCCCGGATCGCGTTCGCGCTGACCAGGATCGGCGCCGTGCTGGTTCCGCTGAGCACCTTGTCCACCCCGCCGGAGTTGAGCGCGGCGCTCCGGACCGCGGCCGTGCAGCACCTGATCGCGGTCGACGAGTTCCGGGGGCGGCATTATCTGGACGACCTGCCGCCGGTCGGCGAGCTGCCCGCGCTGCGAACCGTGCACTCTGCTGCGGCGCTGCCCGCCACGACAGGCGCGCCCGCACACCGGGTCGCCGACGTGCTGGCGCGGACCGTGCGCCCGGCCGACCCGCTGGCCATCCTGTTCACCTCGGGCAGCAGCGGCGCCCCCAAGGGGGTCCGGCACTCGCACGGCAACGCCGTCGATGCGGTGCGGTCAGGCCTGGCGGCCCGCTGCGTGGACGCCGACACCCGGCTGTACCTGCCGATGCCGTTCT
Source organism: Mycobacterium sp. G7A2 (assembly GCF_041902445.1). Taxonomy (NCBI): domain Bacteria; kingdom Bacillati; phylum Actinomycetota; class Actinomycetes; order Mycobacteriales; family Mycobacteriaceae; genus Mycobacterium; species Mycobacterium sp. G7A2. The sequence continues at coordinate 4,119,731 of NZ_CP169251.1, forward strand.
TCTGGGTCGGCGGATTCGCCGGCGGCCTGTTGTCGGCGCTGGTAGCGGGCGCCACCCTGGTGACCGAGGCGGTGCCCGAACCGGATTCGACGTTGCGGTTGCTGGCCGCCGAACGGGTGACGCTGTTCCGCGGCTGGCCGGACCAGGCCGAGGCGTTGGCCCGACACCGCGACCTGGCCGACGCGGCGACAGCCGACCTCAGCGCGTTGAAGCCCGGCAGCCTCGACGCGCTGCTTCCCGCAGGCGAGCGCTCCCGGCCGGGGTCCAGGGCCCGGCTGTTCGGAATGACCGAGTCGTTCGGCCCGTACTGTGGCTACCCGGCCGACACCGACATGCCCGAATCCGCCTGGGGCAGCTGTGGAAAGCCGTTCGACGGGATGACGGTGCGGGTGGTCGACCCCGACACCGGCACACCGGTGGCCACCGGCGAATCCGGCATGATCCAGATCCGGGGACCCCACGTGATGCGGGGCATCTGCCGGCGCAGCAGGACCGACGTCTTCACGCCCGACGGTTATTACACCACCGGCGATCTCGGCCACCTCGACGCCGACGGCTTCCTGTTCTTCGACGGCCGGGCGGACGACATGTTCAAGGTCAGCGGAGCCACGGTGTATCCGAGCGAGGTCGAGCGGGCGTTGCGCGGCCTGCCCGGTGTCCGGGCGGCGTTCGTGACCAACGTCGCGGGCCCGGCCGGTGGGCGGGTCGGCGCCGCCGTCGTGTGCGACGCACCCACGACCGTCGCAGACCTGCGCGCCGCAGCCAGGTCGGTGCTCAGCACCTTCAAGGTGCCCACGGTGTGGACGCTGCTCGACGACGAGAATGCGGTGCCCCGCGGGGCAACCGGAAAGGTCGACGCGGCCCGGTTGCGGGCGATGCTTCTGCTCAGATGACCCGGCGGGTGCGCAGGCCGGTGATGTCGGCGTCGGAATAGCCCGCCTCGCGGAGCACCTCGTCGGAGTGCTCCCCCAGCAGGGGTGCACGCCTGCGGATCTCACCCGGGGTCTGCGAGAGCCGGAACGGTGTCTCGATGATCGGCACGTCATGCGCAGCGCCGGGGAAGTCGACCCGCTTGAGGTATCCCATCGCCGCGACGTGCGGGTCGTCGAGGACATCGGCGGTGGAGTGCATCGGCGCGGCCGGCAGCTTCGCCGACTCGAGCAGTCCGAGGACCTCGGCCTTGGTCTTGTCCGCGCACCACCGACTCATGATGTCGTTGAGTTCATCACCGTGACGCCACCGCAGGTCGTCGTCGGCGAACCTGGGGTCATCGGCAAGTTCGGGGCGCCCGACCAACCGGCACCACCGCCTGAACATGGGCTGACCGGCCACCTGCAGAAGTACCCACCCGCCGTCGCGGGTGGGATACAGATCGCAGGGCGCCACGGACGTGCCCTGGTTGGCCATGCGGGGCTTGTCGGTTCCCAGCAGGTCACGTTCGATCAGGAAGGCGTTGGACAGCATCAGCGCGGTGGGTAGCAATGCTCCTTCGACATGCTGACCCACCCCGGTGCGGTCGCGGTGATACAACGCCATCATCACGCCGATGGTCATCGTCAGCGCCGTGCCGAAGTCGGCGTACGGGACCACCGTGCGAATGGGTCGGTCCGGCAGCCCCTGACGGTAGGTCGCCCCCGACATGACTTGTCCTGCCCCGTCGAACCCGATGCGGTCGCTGTAAGGACCGCCCTCGCCGTAAGCGGTGGCGCTGGCCAGGATGATGTCCGGCTTGACCGCGCGCAGCGAGTCGTAATCCAGCCCACTGGCCCGCATGCTCGCGGCAGGCATGTTGGCGATGACGATGTCGGCGCCGGCCACCAGCCGACGGGTTACCGTCCTGCCCTCGTCGGTCGTGGTGTCCAACGTCAGCGAGCGCTTGTTGCGGTTGCACTGCAGAAAGGTTGCGCCTTCGCCGGTCTCGGTGACCGACTGCACCCACCGATCTTCCCCACCGTCCCGCTTCTCGACGCGGATGACGTCGGCGCCCATGTCGGCCAACAGGGCCGAACACCACGGTGCGGCGATGAAGCGGCCGAAATCCAGCACCCGTACCCCGTCGAGGACCCGCATCGGCGCTTTCCCCTCCTCGGTCATCGCGCCGCGACCGTGCGGGTGGGCGGCGACACCGACATCACTCGATCACGCCGCGGCGGGTCAGGTGGGCGATCAACGGCTCGGCTCCGGCGGCCAGATGCTCCGACATCGCGCTGCGCGCCGCAGACTCGTCGCGAGCGCGGAGCGCGGACAGGATGTGGCGGTGGTGGGCGTTGGACTTCTCGGGCCACCCACTGATGGCGGGAAACAGCGATTCCGGTGCGTAGCGGGTGATTTGCGACATCAGTTGGGCCAGCTTCGGCGAATCTGCGGCCACGTTGATCGCCCGGTGGAACTCGTGGTTCAGCCGTACCGCGCGTTCCCCGTCGTCGGCGGCGTAGGCACGCTCCAACTCGTTCTGGATCTGCTCGAGCTCGCGCAACTGGGCTTCCGTGATACCGACCGCCGCCCTGGCCGTCAGTTCCCCGCCGAGGTAGGCCTGCACGTTCGACACGTCGGTGACGTCGCGGTGCGTCACCGGACGCACCACGAAACCGCGGCGGGGTTGCTGCTCGAGCAACCCTTCTGCCTTGAGTTCGAACAGCGCCTCGCGCACCGGGGTGACGCTGACACCCAGCTCCGCGGCGAGCTGGTCCAGACGCACGTAGGCCCCGGCTGCGTAGAACCCGTCGAAGATCCGCCGCCGGACAAAGCGTGCAACATCCTCGGCGAGCTGCGGACGCACGGCGAAATCGGGGACGCTCATCCCGTCACACCCGGTAGTCCGCGAGCAACCGCTTGCTGATGATGTTCTTCTGGATCTCGCTGGTGCCCTCGCCGATCAGCAGGAACGGCGCGTCGCGCATGAGCCGCTCGATCTCGTACTCCTTGGAGTAGCCGTAGCCGCCGTGGATCCGGAAACTCTGCTGAGTGACCTCGGCACACACCTCGCTGGCGAAGTACTTCGCCATACCGGCCGCCACGTCGTTGCGTTCCCCGGAGTCCTTCATGCGGGCCGCGTTGACCATCATCAGATGGGCTGCCTCGACTTTGGTCGCCATCTCGGCGAGCTGGAACGCGATGGCCTGGTGCTCGGCGATCGGCTTGCCGAAGGTGCTGCGCTGCTGGGCATACCGCACGGCGAGCTCGAAAGCGCGGATACCCACGCCGCAGGCGCGCGCCGAGACGTTCACCCGGCCGACCTCGACACCGTCCATCATCTGGAAGAACCCCTGACCGGGCGCCTCGCCGAGAACATCCGTGGCGTCGGCCTGATAGCCGTCGAAGATCAGCTCCGTGGTGTCGATCCCCTTGTAGCCCAGTTTGTCGAGCTTCCCGGGGATGACCAGTCCCGGCGCCACTTCACCGAAACCACTGGGCTTTTCGACCAGGAACGCGGTCAGGTTGCGGTGGGGCTTGTCGGCGCCCTCGTCGGTGCGAACCAGCGCCGCCACCAACGTGGAGCTCCCACCATTGGTCAGCCACATCTTCTGGCCGTCGATGGTGTAGGTGCCGTCGCCGTTGTTCCTCGCCCGGGTCCGGATCGCCGCGACATCGGAGCCGAGTTCGGGTTCGGACATCGAGAACGCGCCGCGGGACTCTCCGGTGGCCATCTTGGGCAGGTGGTAGCGCTTCTGTTCGTCGGTGCCGTGTTGCCGAATCATGTAGGCGACGATGAAGTGGGTGTTGATCACGCCTGACACGCTCATCCAGCCGCGTGCGAGTTCCTCGACGCACAGCGCGTAGGTCAGCAGCGATTCCCCCAGCCCACCGAACTCTTCGGGGATCATCAGCCCGAACAGGCCCATCTCCTTCATCGCGTCGACGATGGCCCGCGGGTACTCGTCGGCGTGCTCGAGTTCCTGTGCGCTGGGAATGATCTCCTTGTCGACGAACTGCCGCACGGTGGCGACTATTTCGGTCTGGAACTCGGTCAGGCCGAGCGTCTGGGCCAGTTTGGTCATGGCTACGCCCCTTTCGCGGTGACGGTCTCGAACACCGCGGCCAGCCCCTGGCCGCCGCCGATGCACATCGTTTCCAGGCCGAAACGGCCACCGCGACGGTGCAGTTCGCGCGCCAGCGTTGCGAGCATCCGCCCACCGGTGGCTCCGACCGGGTGGCCCAGCGAAATGCCCGACCCGTGCACGTTGGTGCGCTCCAGATCGGCGTCGCCGAACTTCCATTCCCGCAGGCAGGCCAGTGCCTGAGCGGCGAACGCCTCGTTGAGCTCGATGAGGTCCATGTCGGCCAGCGTGAGCCCGGCCTTGCCTAGCGCTGCCTCGGTGGCCGGTACCGGACCGATGCCCATCAGGTGCGGCGCCACCCCCGCGACCGCCCAGGAGACCAGCCGAACCAGTGGAGTGAGTCCCAGCTCCGCGGCCTTCGCCGGAGTGGTCACCAGGCACATCGACGCAGCGTCGTTCTGTCCGCTGGAGTTGCCCGCGGTCACCGTCGCCTCCGGATCGCTCTTGCCGAGAACCGGTTTGAGTTTGCCCAGTGCTTCCACGGTGGTGTCGGCGCGGGGATGCTCGTCGGTGTCGATCACCTCCTGCCCGGCGCGGGTCGACACCGTCACCGGGATGATGGCCCCCGCGAGCTGCCCCGTCTTCTGGGCTGCGACTGCCCGCCGGTGCGACAGCACGGCGAGTTCGTCCTGTTCTTCGCGCGGAATGCCGTACTCGCGTCGCAGGTTCTCGGCGGTCTCGAGCATGCCGCCGGGCACCGGGTAATTCTTGCCGCCTGCGGTGGTGCGGCCGCGCGCCAGCGCGTCGTGCACGGTGATGCCGCCACGAGCACCGCCCCAGCGCATGTCGGTGGAGTGGAACACCACATTGCTCATCGATTCGGCGCCGCCGGCGACGACGAGCTCGTTGGCTCCGCTCGCCACCTGCAGGCAGGCCTGGATCACCGCCTGCAGTCCCGACCCGCAGCGGCGGTCGATCTGCATGCCCGGCACACTCGCCGGCAGTCCGGCGTCCAGGGCGATCACCCGACCGATCGCCGGCGCCTCCATACTCGGATAACAGTGCCCGACGATGACGTCCTCGACCGCATCGGGCGCCACACCGGTGCGGGAGAGCAGGCCCTGCAGCGCGGTGACACCCAGGTCGACGGCCGTCAGGCTCGTGAACATCCCGTTGTAACGGCCGATCGGCGTGCGCACCGGCTCGCAGATGACCGCGTCCACTGTCACAGGTGTCGCCCGCCGGTGACCTCGAGAACCGTGCCGGTCATGTACGAGGACAGATCGGAGGCCAGGAACAGCGCGACCCTGGCTACTTCTTCGGGCTCGCCGGCCCGGCCCATCGGCACCTCGGCCACCTTGGAATCCCAGATCCGTTGCGGCATGGCCTCTGTCATTGCCGAACGGATCAGACCCGGTTGTATCGCGTTGACGCGCACGCCGAGGTAGGCCAGTTCCTTGGACGCCGCCTTGGTCATCCCGACGATGCCCGCCTTGGCTGCCGAATAGTTGGTCTGCCCGACCATGCCCACCTTGCCGGAGATGGACGACATGTTCACGATCGCTCCGCTCTTGGCGTCGCGCATCACCGCGCCCGCAGCGCGCAGACCGTTCCACGTCCCCTTCAGATGGACCGCGATGACCTGGTCGAACTGCTCCTCGGTCATCTTGCGCATCGTGGCGTCGCGCGTGATTCCCGCGTTGTTGACCATGATGTCCAACCCGCCGAAACCGTCGACTGCGGCAGCCACGAGGGCCTCCACCTCGGCGGCGCTGGTCACATCGCACTGAACGGCCCGGGCAACGGACTCACCACCCAGTTGTGTGGCCGCCGTCCGAGTGGCCTCGCCGTTGACGTCACCCAGCACCACGCGGGCCCCCTCGGCGACGAAGCACTGGGCGATCGCGAATCCCAGCCCCTGCGCCCCTCCGGTGATCACCGCGGTCTTTCCCGTCAGCAATGGCACGTCTGTCACCAACCCTCTGTTCGTCTCCCGACACCGTCGGACGTTATCGTATTTCATATACGATATTCGAGACGCAGGCCACCGAGGAGAGCGAACACCGATGACTACCGCCGAAGTCAGTGACGACGACTTCCAGGACATCCTGGGCCAGACTCGGCACTTCGTCCGCACCGCGGTCGTGCCCCGCGAGCAGGAAATCCTTGCCGAGGACCGGGTGCCCGACGATCTGCGCGACCAGGCCATGAAGATGGGGTTGTTCGGCTATGCGATTCCGCAGCAGTGGGGCGGCCTCGGCCTGCACATCGGCCAGGACGTCGAACTGGCCATGGAACTCGGTTACACCTCCCTGGCGCTGCGATCGATGTTCGGCACCAACAACGGCATCGCCGGCCAGGTGCTCGTCGGATTCGGCACCGACGAGCAGAAGAGCCGATGGCTGGAACGCATCGCCTCGGGCGAGGTGGTCGCGTCCTTCGCGCTGACCGAGCCGGGCGCCGGCTCCAACCCCTCCGGATTGAAGACCAAGGCAGTTCGCGACGGCGCGTCGTGGGTGATCGACGGGGCCAAGCAGTACATCACCAACGCACCGGTCGCCGACCTGTTCATCGTGTTCGCCCGCACCCGCCCCGCCGACGACGCAGGACCGGGTATCGCGGTGTTCCTGGTGCCCGCCGACACTGCCGGAGTCGAGGTCGGCGCCAAGGACGCGAAGATGGGTCAGGAGGGCGCCTGGACGGCCGACGTGAACCTCACCGACGTCCGGGTCGGCGATGAGGCGCTGATCGGCGGCAGCGAAGACCACGGTTACCGGGCGGCGATGACCTCGCTGGCCCGCGGGCGCATCCACATCGCGGCGCTGGCCGTGGGCGCCGCCCAGCGCGCGCTCGACGAGTCGGTCGCCTACGCGGCCACTGCGACGCAGGGCGGCACCCCGATCGGTAACTTTCAACTGGTCCAGGCGATGCTGGCCGATCAGCAGGCCGGGGTGATGGCTGGTCGGGCGATGGTGCGCGAGGCGGCGCGGCTCTGGCTGACCGGCGAGGACCGCCGGGTCGCTCCGTCGGCGGCCAAGTTGTTCTGCACCGAAATGGCCGGCGAGGTGGCGGATCTCGCGGTTCAGGTGCACGGCGGTGCCGGATACATGCGGGGCGTTCCCGTCGAACGGATCTACCGCGAGGTGCGGCTGCTTCGCCTCTACGAAGGCACCAGCGAGATCCAACGGCTCATCGTCGGATCCAACCTCGTCAAGGCGGCGCAGCGAGACGCCCGGTGAACCGGCGCCTGGAGGACCGGGTCGCGTTCGTCACCGGCGCAGCCCGGGGCCAGGGCCGCGCCCACGCCGTCCGGATGGCGAGCGAGGGCGCCGACATCATCGCCGTCGACATCGCCGGCCCGCTGCCGGACTGCGTCCCCTACGATCCCGCGACCCCCGACGATCTCGCCGACACCGTCCGGCTCGTGGAGGCGACGGGCCGACGCATCGTGGCCTCGGCCGTCGACACCCGCGACGCCGACGGCCTGAACCAGGCCGTCGAAGCGGGCGTCGCCGCACTCGGTCGCCTCGACGTCATCGTGGCCAATGCCGGGGTGACCGCGCCGCAGGCATGGGACATGATAAGCCCCAAGGACTTCCGCGACGTGATGGACATCAACGTCACGGGCACGTGGAACACGGTCATGGCCGGCGCCGACAAGATCATCGCCGGCGGTCGCGGCGGGTCGGTCATCCTGATCAGCTCGGCTGCCGGAATCAAGCTGCAGCCGTTCATGATCCACTACACCGCCAGCAAGCACGCGGTGACGGGGATGGCGCGCGCCTTCGCCGCCGAACTCGGACGGCATTCGATCCGGGTCAACAGCGTCCACCCCGGCCCGGTCCTCACCGCCATGGCCACCGGCGACATGGTGACGGCGCTGGGTGCGGCGATGGACACCAATCCCCAGCTGGCCAACATGATGACCCCGTTCTTGCCGACGTGGGCCGTGCAACCCGAGGACGTCGCCGATGCGGTGTGCTGGCTGGCCAGTGACGAGTCCAAGTACGTGACTGCCAGCGCGATACCCGTCGACCAGGGTTCGACGCACTACTGAGCAGCGACGGTCCGGCGCAGGAACGCGATCTGGTCGCCGACGGCCTTTTCGAACCAGTCGTGGCCGGGCCACACGTCGAAGTGGTCGCAGGGATAGTGATGGACCTGTGCTCGACCGTGTGCCGCCGTGGCAGCCACCGCGTCGGCCGGGACGTAGGAGTCGAAATCGGCGATCTGTACCAGCAGCGGGCACCGTAACCGCTTGGCCGCCGCAGCCGTTCGGACACCGAACACCTCGAGCCCCACCGAGCAGTCGATTTCGTTGCGCCAGGTGGGGCCGGCCATCGCACGGTAGCTCTCGTCAGCTCCGTCCAACGCCAGCGCCCCGCCCCCACCCACGGGTGACACCAGCGGCATCATGGTCGGGGCTCCACCTCGGGTGACCGACACCTTGCTCCGGATCCCGGTCAGGGTCCAGCGAAGGGAGGTGGTCAGATCGCGCGACTTCATCGCCGCTCGGCTGACCGCCATCCCGCTGGTCAACGGGGTCATCGCGATGACCGCGCCGACGTCGTCGCGCTCCGCAGCCACGCGCAGGACGTGGCCGCCGGAGAACGACGCGCCCCACAGCACCACCTTGCTCGGGTCCACACCGGGTAGCGCGGCGGCGGCATCGACGGCGGCGTGATAATCGGCGATCTGGCGACGAACCGACAGCGACTGTCGGGGCCGGCCCTGCGAGGCGCCGAAACCCCGGTAGTCGAAGGCCAACACGTCCGCTCCCGCCCCGGCGATCCGTGCGGCGAACGGCGCGAGGCCGGAATCCTTCGTCCCGCCGAACCCGTGCGCCATGACCACCACCGGCCTGCGGACGGAATCTCTTCCCTCACCGGCGAAATGCCATGCGCTGCAGACGTCGCCACCGCTGACGAAGTCGACCTCGACCGGGATCATGACCCGACCCGCGCCGGCCGCCGGGCGCGCTCCCGCCCGGCCGGGATCTCGCGGCAACGCAGATCGTGCTCGTAGACGAAGTAGTCGACCTGCTGGGTGTGGCGCGGCCGGTCGGTGCAGTGTCCGGCATGCAGTTGCTGGTCGGCGTCGATCACCCGCTCCATCTGGTTCACGGAGGGCAACGCGTACTGCCCGACGGCGTACGCGGCGAGCAGGCGCGCCTGGCACTCGACGAACGGGAACAGCGTCGGGACCGCCTGCGCGAAGCCCATGAACACCAGGTTCTCGACACCTGGCTTGAACATCCGCTTGTAGAGCCGCAGCTGGTTGCCCGGCGCGCTGATGAACTGCGGGTCGAAGAACGGAAACGTGATGTTGTAACCGGTGGCGTAGATGATGACGTCGAACACGTCGCTGGTCTCGTCGACGAAGTGCACGGTGTCACCGTCGAGGCGAGCGACGTTCGGCTTGGGCACCACGTCGCCCGAACCGAGCCGCAACGGTAGTTCGACCGACTGCGTCGGATGCGCCTCGAAGAGCTTGTGATCGGCCGGCGGCAGCCCGTACATCGTCGGGTCGGTGCCCAACATCGGAGCGATCAGCTGTATTGCCTTGCGCTGCCAGGACAGCGGAACATGCGGCGAGGTCCGGAACAACGTGTCGCCGGGACGGCCCGCGATGTACTTGGGCACGATCCACGCGCTGGACCTCGTCGACAGCGTGACGTGATTGTCCAGCGCCTTCGACGACAGTTCGACGGTGATGTCGGCGGCGCTGTTGCCGATGCCGACCACGAGGATCCGTTTTCCGCGCAGATGCAGCGGCGCCGTCGGGTCGACGTAGGAATGGGAATGCATCGACTCGCCGGCGAAGGTACCCGGGAAGTCGGGCAGCCGCGGGTCCCAGTGATGCCCGTTGGCGACGACCAGCAGGTCGAAGTGACGCTGCGCGCCCGCCTGGTCGACCAGGCGCCACCCGCCGCCGGTATCGGGTTCGGCCTGTACGACACCGTTTTCGAACTCGATGTGCTCGGACAGCCCGAAGGCGTCGGCGTAGTCGTCGAGGTAGGCCTTGATCTGCGTGTGGTGCGGAAACGACGGGTAATGCTCGGGCATCGGAAAGTCCTTGAACGACAGGCGATGCTTCGAGGTGTCGATGTGCAGCGACCGGTAGGCGCTGCTGTGTCCGTTGGGATTCGCGAATGCCCAGTTCCCCCCGATGCGGTCGGAGGTCTCGAACGTGGTGTAGGCGACGCCGTAATCCTTGAGCATCTTGCCGGCCGTCAAACCGCTGATCCCCGCGCCGATCACGGCGACCTGCTGGTGTGCCTGATCCACCGTCGCTCCTCACGTCGTCACGCAATCTACGAGCGTTTTTGACGTACGTCAACGGTTACTGACACATGTCGGAGGTGCTCAGCCCAGGAAGCGCACAATCGACTCCGCGACGGCAGCGGGCTTCTCGGCACCCTCGATCTCGACAGTCGTGTTCAGCGTCGCCTGCACGGCATTGTCGAGTTGGGCGACCGAGGCGATCACCGCGCGGGCGCGCAGCCTGGCTCCGACCCGCACCGGAGTGATGAACCGGACCTTGTTGTAGCCGTAGTTGATGGCCATCGCGATGTTGTCGACGGTGTACAGCTGATGCGTGAAGTGGGGCAGCAGCGACAGCGTCAACAATCCGTGCGCGATCGTCCCGCCGAAGGGGCCATTGGCGGCCCGCTCGGGATCGACGTGAATCCATTGATGATCCTCGGTGGCGTCGGCGAAGAGGTCGACACGATCCTGGGTGATCTCCAACCATTCGGTGGGCCCGAGTTCTGCGCCCTCTGCGGCAGCCAACTCCGATAGTCCATTGAACTTCTGCACGGCGTCTCCTTCGACGTCGGAACGGGACGTGCACGGCGAGTACCCGTGCGCCGTTACACAGTGCCACAGCCGCGCGGCGCCCCGGCCACATCGGCCCGGTCGGCTGTGCCGACACATCAACCCAGTCGACTCAGCCGACACATCAACCCAGTCGACTCAGCCGACACATCAACCCAGTCGGCTCAGCCGACACCTCAGCCCAGTCGGCTCAGCCGACACCTCAGCCCAGTCGGCTCAGCCGACACCTCAGCCCAGTCGGCTCAGCCGACACCTCAGCCCAGTCGGCTCAGCCGACGCCGGCGCCGTGTGCACCGCGTCGGCGCGCGGTTGCCCGACACAAACCAGCGAACGCATTACCGGACAAGTCATCGTGCCGCACGCGCGGACATGATCAACCCTCGGCGCGACCGACGTTTCGGAATAACAGCGTCGCGATGCGAAGTTAGCGTCGCTTTACATGCATTTGCAGAAAACGCTGCCAAAAGGTGAATCGCCGTGGCAGCCGGGTTCGCTGAAATAGAATTGTAGCGCCTCAACCAGTTCACACTGCAAATAAAGAGGTTGCCAAAGTTGGCGTTCGGGTACTGCTCTACCAGGATCTTGGATAACCAGCGGTCGCGGCCCTGGAAAATCTAGTCACACTAGCTGGAATTTGCGGCGCGAGGCGACATACTTATCCTGCCGTATTCAAACAAAACCGGTTACTCATGGCCAGTCATCGATGACCCAGCTTTGATGCGCCGGTCACTCAAGACGGGAAAAACATGCCGAATACCGTTCTTCAAGTCGCTGATCGCCCCCTCGGTCAGGCCGTGGCCACCCACAGTTGGTGGGACGCCGACGCCGATTGCACGTTGGTGATGTCGCATCCGTCCGCTGATCCCGAACTCTGGCACGAATACCTCCGCGGTGCCGATCGAAGCTACCGCAAGCACGGTGTGCAGAGCGCATTGGACATCGACGAGATCAGCGACGGCCATGACACCGCGCTGTTCTGGGCCGCTCTCGACCGGACCGGGCGCGTGATCGGCGGAGTTCGTGCGATCGGCCCTCTCACCGGTGCTGACGATTCCCATGCCGTCGTCGAATGGGCGGGGCAGCCGGGCCTGGCCTCGGTGCGCAAGATGATCGACGACCGCGTGCCGTTCGGGGTACTCGAGATGAAGACGGCATTCGTCACCGACGACGCGGACAAGAGTCGACGTGTCACCCGAGTGCTCGCACGGACCGCCTTCCATGCCATGGCCGCGCTGGAGCTGCAATTCTGCATGGCCACATCGGCGGCGCACGTACTCGACAAGTGGCGCTCCTCCGGCGGGGTGGTCGCATCCATTCCGGCCACGCCGTACCCCGACTCGCGCTACCAGACCAAGATGATGTGGTGGGACCGCAACACCTTCATTCGACACGCCGAACCCACGCAGGTCTCGAAGATCATCACCGAGGTCCTGGACCTCCAACGGGCGTGGCCTGCAGAGCCCGCACTCGCCGCGGTGCATGATGATGCGTTGTGACGTCTGAGCCTTCTGCTACGCATGGGACCGATGCTGCTGGATTCCACGAGCGGCATCGCGATGCGAACAGCGCCGTGGTCTTCGACCCGACCCTGCCCGACGACGGCGCTCTGATCGACTTCCTGCGCAGCGATCCCACCGTCACCGTCGTCGACACCGTGGCCGAACAGGCACGGACACTGGCGGAGCTGCTGCCGACACCGGGGCTGGAGTTCGTCGACGAACCCCGGCGCTGGGCCTACTACCCGTGGCGGCGGACGCTCGTCTCCGTCCTGGGCCCCCGGTCCTATCTGCGAACCCGGACCGACCGCAACCGCGACCTGATCACCATCGCGGAGCAACAGCACCTGTCCTCACTGCGGATCGGAATCATCGGGCTCAGCGTCGGCCATGCCATCGCTCACACGCTGGCGATGCAGGGGTTGTGTGGGGAGTTGCGACTGGCCGACTTCGACGAGCTGGAGTTGTCGAACCTCAACCGGGTGCCGGCAACGGTTTTCGACCTCGGCGTGAACAAAGCTACGGTGGCCGCTCGCAGGGTCGCCGAGATCGACCCCTATGTCGCTGTGCGCGTACATGATCGCGGGGTGACCGCAGACAGCATCGATGGATTCCTCGAGGGGCTCGACGTCGTGGTCGAGGAGTGCGACTCCCTCGATGTCAAGGCGCTGGTCCGGGAAGCCGCACGCCGGCACCGGTTGCCGGTGGTGATGGCCACCAGCGACCGCGGTCTCGTCGACGTCGAACGCTTCGACTCCGAACCCGACCGACCTGTGTTCCACGGGCTGCTCGGAGGACTCGACGCCGCCACCCTGGCCGGGCTGGACAACAAGGACAAGGTCCCGCACGTGCTGCGGATCATCGAGGGCGCGAGTCTGTCACCACGCGCCGCAGCGTCCCTGGTCGAGGTCGGCCAGACGCTGGCGACCTGGCCGCAGCTCGCCGGTGACGTGCTGATCGGCGCATCCGCAGTCGCCGAGGCGGTACGCAGAATCGGTCTGGGTGAGCGCCTTCCGTCCGGACGGGTACGTGTGGACATGTCGACCTTCATGGAAGAGCTGGTCGATCCCCGCAACACACCAGCCGCACCGGCCGAGGCGGACGAACCGGGACCGGCGCACGCCCGCGACGCGGTTCACGCGGTGGCGCTGGCCGCCAATCAGGCACCGTCGGGGGGCAACGCGCAGCCGTGGCGCATCGAGACCGGTGCCGCAACGGTGACGATCCACCTCACTCCCGAGCGCACCACGCTGATGGACGTCAACCTTCGCGGCAGCGCCGTCGCCGTAGGCGCCGCGACCTTCAATGCCCGCGTGGCCGCCGCCGCTCGCGGTGTCCTCGGCGACGTGCACCTCGCCGAACACCAGACCGCCTCTCCGCTCACCGCGGTGATCGACCTGGGCGGCGCCGACGCCGACCCCGAGCTCGCGGCGCTGTACCCGCTTCTCGAGAGACGGGAGACCAACCGGCACCGAGGCACCCCAACGCCCTTGACCGACACCATCGCCGAGGCTCTCAGCACCGCCGCACACCGCGAAGGTGCTCGCCTGGTGTTGCTGACCGATCGCACCGACCTCGACGCGGCGGGCGAGGTGCTGTCCGGCGCCGACCGCATCCGCTACCTGACCACCCAACTGCACCGCGAGATGACCTCCGAATTGCGTTGGCCCGGCGATGAATCCCCCGACACCGGCATTGATGTGCGCAGCCTCGAACTGAGTCCAGCCGATTTCGCGACGCTCGACATCCTCAGGCGCACCGAGGTCATGGAGCTGCTGGCATCCTGGGGAGCCGGTTCCAGGCTCGGCGCCGACACCCGCGACCGGATAGTGAACAGCTCGTCACTGGCGGTGATCATCGGCAGCGATCCGTCACTGACCGGCTATGCGCACGGCGGAGCGGCGGCCGAAGCGGTCTGGTTGACCGCACAACACCACGGCCTGGCGGTCCAACCCGTCTCCCCCGCCTTCCTCTACGCACACAACGGCGCCGACCTTCACGGTCTCTCACCGGAATTCGCCGGCCAACTGGCCGAGTTGCAGCAACGGTTTCGTCACTTGACGACTGCGGCCGACGGCGAGACCCAGATCCTGGCCCTGCGACTCGTCACCGCACCGCCCGCCTCGGTCCGTAGCCGCAGGCGACCGCTCGTTCACACGGCACCGGGCTTATCCTGACTGCACAATGTCCATGAACGGCACACCGCGCAGCCTCGACCTGATGGTCAAATCGGTGGCAACCCAGTTGATGGCCGCCAATGCGACCACCTCCGTCGAGGTCAGCCAACGTGTGCTGGCCGATCTGGTGTCCTACCTCGGCGTCGACGTCAGCTTCCTTCGCTACAACGACCACAAGATCAGGGCCTCCAGACTGATCGCCGAGTGGCCGATCCGGCCGAACATTCCTGACCCCGACCCGCTGGAGATCGTCTACTTCGCCGACGCCGATCCGGTGTTCGCGGTGTCGGAGAACGCCAAGAAGCCGGTGGTGCTGCGTCCAGAACCAGCCACCGATGACTACCAGCGGCGGATCGAGGAGAGTCGCGCGGTGCCCGCGACGTCGATGGCCGCCGCACCCCTGCTGTCGGGCAATGTCACCACTGGCGCCCTCGGGTTCATCAAATTCGGCGACCGGGAGTGGAGCACCGACGAACTCAACGCGCTGGAGACGATCGCGTCGCTGTTCGCCCAGGTTCAGGCCCGGGTACTGGCCGAAGAGCGGCTTCGTTACCTCGCCGAACACGACGACCTGACCGGTCTGCACAACCGGCGCGCCCTGCTGTCTCATTTGGACGAACGACTGACGGCCGGCCAGCCGGGTCCGGTCTCGACGCTGTTCTTCGATCTGGACCGGCTGAAGGCGATCAACGATTACCTCGGGCACACCGCGGGCGACTGGTTCATCCGCGTGCTGGCCGAGCGCCTTCGCCGATCCGGTGACGGGGAGAACCTGATCGCCCGGTTGGGCGGCGACGAGTTCGTCGTGGTGCCCCGCGCAGCGATGGACGAAGCCGCTGCCACCGCTTTGGCTCATCAGCTGCAGTCCGCGCTGCGCGAACAGGTCTCGATCGACGGCGAGGTACTCACCCGCACCGTGAGTATCGGTGTGGCACAGGGCACGCCGGGCGTCGACACGACGTCGGACCTGCTGCGTCGCGCCGACCAGGCGGTGCTGACCGCCAAGAACTCCGGTGGCAACAAGGTCGCGGTGTTCACCGACGACATGGCGATGAAGAACGAGTTCCGCAACGACATCGAGTTGCACCTGCAGAACGTCATCGAAAGCGGGGCGCTGTTACTGCATTACCTTCCCGAAGTCGACATGCGCACCGGCGAGATCCTGGCCGCCGAAGCTCTCGTGCGTTGGCAGCACCCCACCCGCGGATTGCTGGCACCTGATGCGTTCATCGGTGTCGCGGAGTCCATCAATCTCGCCGGTGAACTCGGCCGGTGGGTGATGCGTTCGGCATGTGCGGATTTCGCGGCGTGGCAGTCGCGTGGGCTCGGGAAGAACATCGTCATGCGCATCAACGTCTCTCCGGTGCAATTGGTGATCGACGGCTTCGTGGAATCGGTCGCCGGCATCCTCGAAGAATTCGGTCTCGCTCGGGGATCGGTCTGTCTGGAGATCACCGAGAATGTGGTGGTCCAGGACATCGAAACCACGCGGATCACGCTGGCAGCGCTGAAGGCCGCCGGTGTGCAGATCGCCATCGACGACTTCGGAACCGGCTACAGCGCCTTCTCCCATCTGAAGTCACTGCCGGTGGACACGCTCAAGATCGACCGCGGTTTCGTCCGCGAACTGGGTTCTGATCCCGGCGATCTCGCCATCGTGCGCGCGATCATCGCCTTGGCCGAAGCGTTCGGGTTGGAGTTGGTGGCCGAAGGCGTCGAAACCGAAGCCGCGGCGCTGACGCTGCTGCGCCACGGCTGCCATCGCGCGCAGGGCTTCCTGCTCTCGCGCCCGATCGCGGGCGCAGCACTGGAATCGCTGCTTTCCAAAGGCCGTCTGGCAATCAAGTTCTCCGCCTGAGGACCGCGATCACGCTCCGCGATGACGTGCGGAGCCGCTGAGCTGCACGCAGGCTCCCGCCGCCGCGGCGACCGCCGGGTCTGCGGTCAGCAGCTCCACGCGACCGAAGCGGCTGGCGAGCCGACCGACCAGGGCCACCCGCACCTCCGCGCCCTGCGGCAGTGTCGGTGACGCGAGCGGCTCTACCGCCCGACACAGCAGCACACCGTGTCGGGCCCGTACCGTCAGGGCCCCTTCCGCGGTGTCGAATTCTGCACCGACAACGACCCCGTCATCGAAGACCAGCCTCTGCAGAACAGTGGACCGGTCGAAGGAGACGCCTGCGTCCTCGGCTGCGGCAGTGAGCCAGCTCGACACCGAACCTCCGACATCATCGACATCGGGTGACATCGCACCGATCTCGCTGACAGCCAGCCGACTGCCGTCGCCGGATTGCCACGCCGCGGTGTCCCAGCCTGTGACTCGCGTGTAGAGGTATCCGGTACGCGCAGGGATGCACTGCATCGCCCAGTCGCGCAGGTGAGCACCGTCGAAGGTGTCGATCCGGCGCTTCCTGCCTTCGTCTGCGTGCGGGAGTGGACTCGCGAGTCGAACCGGGAGATCGACCGACGGCCGAGGCAACGACTCGAGCTCGATGTCGGCGGTCAACTCGTGGAGGTAGGTGGCGGTCGGGTCGTCGAGCTGATGCGAGCCGAACCAGTCGGTTTCGGACGCGGGCAACTCCGCGCTGGCCAGCATCACCGCTCCACCCGCCCGTGCGGCGGCAATGGCGGTGGCCAGACCGCCGGGAGCTGTGTCGGTGCAGATGACATCGACTTCGTCGTCCCAGCCGAACCCGTCGTCCACGGTTATGTGCCTCATATTTGCCACTAAACGCCCCTCCGTGAACACGACCACCGCTACCTCCGGCGATGAGCAAACATGCGATCGCACTGACGCGGGGTCGCCACAGCCGTGATGGGTAATGAGGGGATTTGCCATCACGGACTGTGGCAACACGAACAACCTACCACCGCACGCCGTGGACGGGTCCGCGCCGTGAAGGCGACCGACAGCCACGCGCGGGGCCGCGCCGTGAAGGCGACCGACAGCCACGCGCGGGGCCGGGCCGTGAAGGCGACCGACAGCCACGCGCGGGTCAGCACGGTAGGGCAACCGAGGGCCACGCGCGGGTCAGCGCCGTAGGGCGGCCGACAGCCACCGGCGGGTCAGCACCATGGGGCGGTCCGGAGCCGCCGAACTCCGGCCACCACTCACCCCAGTTCCGTGACTTAACTAACTAGGTTTACTCTGTCGGGGAGCCCATACACGAAAAGGGGATTCGATGGATCTGGAGTGGTCGGCCGCCGATCTCGCGTTCCGTGACGAGGTGCGCACCTTTCTCGCCGAGAAGCTGACGCCCGAGCTTCGACGCGCCGGGCAGCTGATGACCAGCGTGTACGCCGACCATGACGCCAGCATGGAGTGGCAGCGCATCCTGCACGAACGGGGCTGGGCCGCACCGGCCTGGCCGGTCGCTCACGGCGGCTGCGACTGGAGCCTGACCCAGCACTACATTTTCAGCCGCGAGTCGCAGCTCGCCGGAGCACCGTCGCTGTCACCCATGGGCATCCGCATGGTGGCCCACGCGATCATCAAGTTCGGCACCGACGAACAGAAGGACTTCTTCCTGCCCCGCATTCTCACGGGCGAGGTGTTCTTCTGCCAGGGCTACTCCGAACCGGAGGCGGGATCGGACCTGGCGGCGCTGTCGATGGCCGCCCGCGACGACGGTGACCACCTGGTCTGCACGGGCAGCAAGATCTGGACCACCCATGCGCGGGAAGCCAATTGGATGTTTGCGCTCGTGCGCACCAGCCGCAGCGACAAGAAGCAACGCGGTATCACCTTCGTGCTCGTCGACATGTCCACTCCTGGGATCGAAATTCGTCCGCTGGTGATGACGTCAGGCGAAGAAGTCCAGAACCAGGTGTTCTTCGACGACGTGCGGGTCCCCAAGGCCAACGTCATCGGCGACGTCGACGACGGTTGGACGGTGGCGAAGTATCTGCTGGAGTTCGAGCGCGGTGGGGGTGCGACGGCCCCGGCTCTGCAGGTGATGGCTGAGGACATCGCCACGGTGTCGGCCCGACAACCCGGCCCGGGCGGCGGGCGGCTTCTCGATGACCCCTCCTTCGCGCACAAGCTGGCCGAGCTGCGGATCCGTACCGAGGTGCTCGAGATCCTCGAATACCAGGTGCTTGCCGTGGTCGCCGCGGGCGGGAACCCCGGCGCGAAGTCGTCGATGCTCAAGGTGCTGTCCACTGAACTGAGCCAGGCGCTCACCGAGCTCGCGATGGAGGCCGCCGGCCCGCGGGGACGCGTCTACCAACCACACGCGACATGCCCGGGTGGCCCGATCGCCGACTTCACGCCCCCGCAGCACGACTACGTCAGCGGCGAGCCCTGGCAGGCCGTCGCTCCCCTGCGGTACTTCAACGACCGCGCCGGCTCGATCTACGCCGGCAGCAACGAGATTCAACGCAACATCCTGGCGAAAGCGGCATTGGGACTCTAGATGGACTTCACACTCAACGACGAGCAGGAACTGCTCCGCGACGGGCTGATCAGGTTCCTGGCCACCCGCTACGACCTGGAGAAGAGCCGCGCGGCCGCCAAGACGGGCCTGGGCTGGCAGCCCGACATCTGGCGGGCGTTCGCCGAGGAGCTGGGCATCCTGGGTGCCGCGTTGCCCGAGGAGTACGGCGGCATCGGCGGTGGCCCCGTCGAGATGATGCTCATCGCCGAGGCGCTGGGTCATGCGCTCGTCATCGAACCGTACGTCGACACCGCCGTCGTCGCCGCCGGCCTGCTCCGGCGCGCCGGCGGGGCGGCCGCCGCCGGCCTGGTGGAGAAGATCGCCTCGGGCACTGCGATCGTCACGGTCGCCGCCACCGAGCCGACCTCCGGCGAGAACTGGCGCGACGTGACGACCGTGGCCGATCGCGACGGAGACGACTGGGTGCTCCGCGGTACCAAGATCGTCTCAGCGAGCACCCCGCTGGCCGGCCACGTACTCGTGACCGCGCGGACCTCCGGTGCCCGCACCGACGCCGACGGGATATCGCTGTTCCTGGTCGATGTGGGGTCTTCGGCGCCGGGATTGACCCTGCACCACTACCGCACCGTCGACGACCGGCGCGCCTCCGACATCGCTTTCGAAGGTGTTCGTCTGCCGTCCGGCTCCCTTGTCGGCGGGGAGGGCGTCGCCTGGCCCTGGCTGACCCGGGCCCGCGACGAGGGCGCGGCGGCGGTGTGCGCCGAGGCGGTCGGGTGCATGCGTAAGGTCCTCGCCGACACCGTCGAATACTGCAAGCAACGCCAGCAGTTCGGGCAGCCGATCGGCAGCTTCCAAGTGCTCCAGCACCGCATGGTGGACATGTACATGCACGTCGAGCAGGCCGCAGCGGCAGCGTTACTGGCCATCCTCAAGCTGGACGCCGACGACGCCACCCGCACTCGCGCGGTGTCGGCGGCGAAGGTGACCGTCGGCCGGGCCGCGCAGTTCGTCGGTCAGCAGGCCGTTCAGCTGCACGGCGGCATGGGGATGACCGAAGAACTCGCGATCGGGCACTATTTCAAGCGGTTGACCGCGCTGCAGTTCGAGTTCGGCTCGACCGACCATCACGTCAGCCGCTACGCCCGGGCGTCCGAAGCCGGCTGACCGTGCCCCGCCTTCGGCCGCGGTCGCGCGTCAGGAGCGCCTGGCGACGATGACAGGGATGCGGGCGGACTGCACCACCTGTGAGCCCACCGAGCCGAGCAGCATGCCGGCGAAGCCGCCGCGACCGTGGCTGCCGACCACCAGCAGCTGGGCGTGCTCGGCTTCCTCGAGCAACGCGTGGGCAGGCCGGTCCGGACGCAGCACCCGCCGGATCGACACATCTGGATAGCGCTCGCGGTAACCCGCCAGCCGCTCGGACAACAGGCAGTCTTCCTCCGGCTGGATCTCCGACCAGCCCTCGTCGGGCAGCTCGTAACCGGCGTCGCTCCAGGTGTGCACAGCAACGAGGTCGACACCGCGACGTGACGCCTCGTCGAAGGCGATGGCGGTGGCGTGCTCGGACGCCGGTGAGCCGTCGATGCCGACCACGACGGGCGCCTGGTCGGGGTGCGGGATCAGCGGGTCCTCGTCGTGGATCACCGCGACCGGGCAGTGCGCATGCTGGGTCAGCCCGGCGCTGACCGAACCGAGCAGCAGCCGCCCGACCTTGCCGATCCCCCTTCGACCGACGACGATCATCTCGGCGTCTTTGGTCAGGTCGGCCAGCGCCGCGGTCGGCTGACCCGAGAGCACTTTCTGGTTGACGCAGAACAGTTCGGCGCCCACCGTGGCGGCCTCCACGACGTTGAGGGCGTCGCGCAGGATGTCGCGCGCGGCGTTCTTCTCGTCCTCGAAGTACTCGGCAGGCAGCGGGGCCTGGATCCAGGACTGCATGGCAGCACCCGGCAGTACGTGCGCCAGCGTCAGCGGGACCCGCCGCATCGCGGCATCGCGGGCCGCCCAGTCGACAGCGACCCTCGACTCGGGAGAACCGTCGACGGCGACGACGATGCCCAGTGGTGCCGATTGGTTGAGCGTCGCTGGTTGGTGGGACCCCGAAGGTTGCTCGGACATCGTCGTGTGCTCCTCACCTCGCGCCGGCGGCATCGTCGCCGCATCCGATTCCACGCTACCGGCGCACGCGGCACCGGCGAGGGGTCCACGGTCCTGCTGCGCAGGGACGAAAGTCCCCCGCTCAGGCGTCTCGACGGCGCGAGCTCAGGCGTCTCGGTGACGCAACTGCACCACCAGCGGGCGATGATCGGAGATCGGTTGCCGAGGTGCCGCACAGCTGACGGTGACGAGGTTCGGATCGTCGGTGAGGACGTGGTCAAGCTGCGTGGTCGGCGCCTCGGCCGGAAAGGTGGCCGCCGAGGCCAGTGAACGCAGCCCCGACCAGCGTTGCGCGGAGTCGACACCCATGTTCAGATCGCCGGTCACCAGATGCGGCCCCGGCAGGACCCGCACGTCACGCATCAGCCGTCGGAGCTGGTGACGGTTCCATCCCGGCACGAACGACAGGTGCGTGTTGACCACCGAAAGTGGACCGACCGGAGTGTCGAGCTGACCGATCACCGCTGCTCGAGGTTCCTCGTCGACAACCTGCACCCGCCCCGGTGCACCGAGATACATCGGGAAACGGAACGGGATCCGGGGCAGCCGAACCACCTGCCAGTTCAGCGCGGGGTACCGCGACAGCAGCGCGACGCCGTAGGCGGCCGTACCGGGTTGTTCCTCGCCGGTGGCGGCGATCCACGTCGCGCCCGGGGTGCCCGCGATCGCCGCGACGAACTGGTGGCTGCGCGCTCCCATGGCCTCGGCGGCGAGTGCGGTGAGGTCGGCCATTCCCGACCGCGGCTGCACGGCGTCGACCTCCTGCAGCGCCAGGATGTCGGCATCCAGGTCGGCGACACACTGCGCGAATCGCCCCAGGTCGACGTCGTCGCCAGGGGTACGTCCGTGCAGGATGTTGAACGTCACCAACTTCATGGGTATCTCCTACCCATCTTGCCCTCGCTGCAGTCGACCACCGGCGGTGTCCACGTGTCCAGGCACCATGATTCGCTTCACGACTCGCCTCCTGACTCGCGTTACCAGGTGCGCGATGACTCGCTTCGCGGGCCTGCCCTACCGCATCACCAGGTGACCCACGACACGCACGCGGCATCTCACGACGAACTGCGCGCCCCGCCGCGGGGGGATCCGATCTCGTCGACGTCCTGCATCGGATCAACCGTGCCGATCGACCGCGCTTTGCGCGAGCGGACCGCCGACAAATCGTTCGCCGAGGGCAGTGCTGCTGGCGTGCAGGCGCCTCGGCCTCGATGACTGCCGCTGAGGTCAGGCCACCGCCGTCGGCGCGTCGGCGACGTCGACCAGCTGCACCTCGGGGCGCACTGGCACCGCATCGGCGAGGAACCAGCGAAACGCCAGGTTCCCGCGCGGATAGTCCAGCGTGGTCAGCGAATTGGGATGCGGCGTGCTGGCCCGGGAGACCACGATCGTCACCGAACCGTCGCTGTTGGGTGCCGCGGTGAAGCCGTTGACCGAACTGCGGGCGTCGGTCACCCCGGGTACCGCCATGAACTGGTTCCAGATCACCATGTTCCAGAACCTGCAGTTCGGCGGCCGGTGGGTGATGACCAACGCCTCGTCCTCGGCGAGATCGAAACTGCCGTAGGAGTAGCAGGCGTCGCGCGCCGACCAGCCGAAATTGGCATCGGGAACCTGATATGGCTCGGCGAAATCGTTGACAGTCAACGATGTCTCGTGTCCGAGTTGGTGCGAGTCGGAGTTTCGAACGCCCACCGCGAGCGGCACGATCGCGAACATCGTGCGCAACCAGGCCGCACTGGCCCGCAGCGCCGCCGCCGTCTCGTCCGAGCCGTGCCGGAACGGCGCGGGTGGATCCAGCGCCTCGATCGACCACGAAACTGCGCGACCGGTGAGCGGGTCGGCCTGATAGTCGCGGGTCATCAGGACCGCGGCGTCGGGCTGTGGGCCGAACTCGAAGGTGAAGTTGCCGTCGGAGTCGACATCGAGGTCGTCGTCACGCAGGATCGTGACGATGCGGTCCGACCATGCGCCGGGAGAGGGTTCGTTGTAGGCGGTCATCGAGAAGTACACGCTGTCACCGCGATTGCCCGAGATCCGGTAGCGCCGGGTGGGGTCGATCGGGCACATGTAATAGATGGCGTCGGTGTTGTCTCCGCCCCAGCGGCGGTCCGGCCGGAACGGCGAGTTGAGCTCCAGCCACCTCGGCCGAGTGGGATCGGCGAACAGGTAGGTGTCGAATGCGACGCCGAGAGTGGTGGCGATCATGCGATAGCCGTCCGCCACATGGCGGTCGTCGCGCACCGCTTTGGGTCCGGTCATGAACGAGTCGTCGAGTCTGCGAAGGGTGTCGAGCAGTTCTCGCCAGGCGACAGTGACCTCACCGGTAGAGCCGGCATCGGCATCGGTGCTCATGGACTGATTCCTTTCGTGATCAGGCGGGCCGTGCGCTGCGTCCACATCTCGTCGAGAAGCGCGCCGCGGGTCAGCAGGGCCAGGAAGGTCATCCCCGCGACCGCCTCGGCCAGGTCCGCGGCGGTGATGCCCGGACGGATGTCGCCGCGCTGCGCGGCCGCATCGATGTAGTCGGTGAGGGCGCCGACGAGGACGTCGCCGAACCGTTCGAGCAGGGCGGTGTGCAACGTCGGGTCCGAGGCCATCTCACCGACCAGGCCCGGCAGCGCCGCCAGTGCCGCCGGTGTACTGAGCACGGTCAGCGTCCGACGCAGCATCTCCCGGACGTCACCTTCGAGCGATCCGGTGTCAGGCAGTTCGGTGGTCTCGGTGCGCGGAAACACCGCTTCGTGCACCAGATGCGCCTTGCCGCGCCAGCGCCGGTAGATCGCCGGCTTGCTGGTACCCGCACGGGCGGCGATGGCGTCCACGGACAGGTCGGCGTAGGAGGATTCGGTGAGCAGCTCGACGGTGGCCCTCAGCACCGCGTCGTCGATGCCGCGATTCCGGGGACGCCCGATCTCTGTCGTCATTACGAAACTGACAGTAACATAAATCGCTGTGACCGATGCCACAGACACCGCCGTCTCGCTTGATGACCTCGCCGCACCGCGCTACACACCGCAGGCGCAACAGCTCCGAGAGATGATGGCCACGTTGGCGCCCGACTGCCCCCTCGATACCGAGGTGATGCATCGACGGGCACGCGAGGCCACCGGACTGACCGACTTCGGCCCCGACGACTACCGCGAGCGGCTGGAGCGTTATGTCGCCGAACTCAACGAGATCGATATGCACCCCGTGGGGATCGTGAACTTCCACATGCAGCTACTGCAGTGCCTCAAGAACCGGCTGCTGCTGACGGATCTCGTTCGCCGCCATCCGCAGATCCACGACATCGAACTGCAGCCGCCGGTCGTCATTGCCGGCCTGCCCCGGTCAGGGACCACCCACCTGCACAACATGCTCGCCGCGGCGCCCACGTTTCGCAGCCTCCCCTACTGGGAGAGCGTCGAACCGTTTCCGCTGCCGGTCGAAACCGACCTCGACCCGGATCCGAGGATCGCGCGGATGGACGTCGCGGTGCAGACGATGGACACACTGATGCCGAATTTCGCGCTGATGCACGAAATGACCACCGACCATGCGCACGAGGAAATTCAGCTGCTGGCCAACGATTTCTCGACGATGTTGATGGAGACGCTGGCCCATGTTCCCCGGTGGACCGAGTACTACTGGAGCCACGACCAGACCACGTCCTACGAATACCTGGTCGTTCAGCTCAAGGCGTTGCAGTTCCTCCGCGGCGGACGTCGGTGGGTACTGAAGTCGCCCCAGCATCTCGGCCAGCTGCCGGTCATCGAGCACGTCATGCCTGGGTCCGTGGTCGCCTTCACCCACCGCGATCCCGTGCCGGTGGCGCTGTCGATGATCGCGATGATCACCTACTCGGCGCGCATGTACACCGACGCCGTGAACGTCGAGGAGATCGCGGCGGCGTGGGTTGATCGGCTCGAACGGCTTCTCGACAAGTGCGTCGGTGACCGCGACGCCATCTCCGCAGAGCGCTCGCTCGACGTGCGGTTCGACGACTTCATGGCCGACGAGATGGGCACCGCGGAAATGCTGTACGACGTTGCCGCCGAGCCGCTGACCGACGCGGCCCGCTCGGCGATCTCGGCCTATCTGGCCGGTCACCGCAGGGGCAGACACGGCCGGGTCGACACGTCAGCGCAGATGTTCGGACTCGACGCCGACGAGTTGCGCCGGCGCTTCTCGTCCTACACCGAACGCTTCCTCACCTGAGCGGGGTGTACTTCTTGTCGAGCCGTTCTTGTCGATGACGTAGCTCTTGTTGATTAGGTAAGCCTGCACTAACCTCCCCGGTGGCCTGAACTGGCTCATCGTCGAAGTTCGTGATCAACAGGAGAAACCGTGCAATTGGCCCTACGTGCCGACTCAGACCCGGGCATCTGGTCTGCGCCCACCCCGCCGGCTCGCCGCGACAAGAAGCTGCTCATGGCCGGTGTCGCCCTCGTGGGGGCATCCGCCATCGCGATCAACCCGGCAGCGCCTGCCATGCCCGCTGCGGTGCAGGACCGGGCGGTGGAACTGTCCGCCTGGATCGATCCGATCGGGGTGTGGGGCGACACGATCTCGTCCACGTTCGACAACGTCGTGGCGCGCAGCTCCGATCTGGGCATGGTGACCTTGCCGGCGCTGTGGCAGATCGCCACCAGTCCGGTGCTGTACGACGAAGTCGCCAGCATCGTCTTCAACCCGGTGCCGGGCCTGACTCAGTTCTTCACCGACCTGCCCGGGTACGCCGAGACGATCGGCAGCGGTCTGTCGGGGTCCGCGGCCGGCGTGACCGAACACTTCAACGAGCTGCCCGCGGTGCTGGAGTCGGCGTGGAACAACCTGCTCAACGGCCAGTTCACCATGGCGTTCCGCGATGTGGTGAGCTGGAGCGTCTTCGGACTGGGCGAGGCCGGCTGGCCGCTGTTCCCGGCGTTCGAGATCCCCGGTGACATCGCGCGCGGCTTCGGCGCCGAGAAGATCGGCGAGGTGCTCGACGCCGTCTTCGTCGGCGGAGGCAACGCCGCCACCGGCTACGCCTATTCGCTTCTGAGCCCGCCGATCACCGCGATGTACCAGTTCACCGACATCCTGAACGTGATCTCCGGGTCGCTCTATGAGGGCGACTGGGAAACCGCGATCAGCGAGGTGGTCAACGCTCCGGCCAAGGTGCTCAACGCGTTCCTCAACGGTTACCAGCCCAGCGTCGCCGCCGAGTGGGAGACCTTCCCGGGCCTGTTCAGCGAGGACGGACCCATCGACGCGTTCTTCGTCAAACTGCCCAAGGCGATTGCCGAGATCTTCGCCCCGGCGCAGGACGAAGAAGGCGCCGAGACCGGTGAAACCACCGCGGACGTCACGCTGACCTCCGCGTCGTCCACCGAGTTGCCGAACGGCGAGCTGATCCCGGTCGACGTCGACAGCGCCACCGAGACAGCCACGGACGAACAGGGCACCGAGGGGGCCGCTGAAGAAGCTGCCGCCCCTGAGACCACCGAGGAGACGGTGCCCGAGCAGGACCAGGCTCCGGCCGTCGACGACGACACCGTTGAGGGCACCACCGAGGTCGACGGCACCACCGAGGGTGACGCCACGGGCGAAGACGCGACCGAGGACGAGGCCGTCGACGAGGACGCCACGGACGACGATGTCTCTGACGCAGACGTCGTCGACGAGGACGCCGCGGTCGACGACGCGGTACAGGATGCCGTCGACGAAGCCGGCGAGGATGCCACCGATGAGGCGGCCGGCGACGATTCCGGCAGCGACGCCGACGACTCCGGCAGCACCTCCAGCGGCTCGGATTCCGGCAGCACCTCCAGCGGCTCGGATTCCGGCAGCACCTCCAGCGGCTCGGATTCGGGCAGCGATTCCGGCAGCGACGACTGAGTCGCCGCCTGACTGACCGGACGGCCCCCTCGGCGACGAGGGGGCCGTTCGCGGTCAGGGGCTATCCCACCAAGCCGAACACCAACCCCGCCGCCACGCCCATCGCCACGCTGAACCCCGCCGTGACCACTGCAATCCGCGCTGACACATGCTGCGGCACAGAGCGTTCCATCTCAGCAGACGTTTGCAGGCACGGCACGATCCAGCGCAGATAGTAGAAGAGGCTGAGCAGAGTGTTGACGAACACCGCGATGGCCAGCCACGCCGCGCCGGCTTCCCACGCTGCGCTGGCGGTCGTCAACTTGCCGACGAACAGCGCGAGCGGCGGAGTGCCGAGCAGACCGAGCAGCGCCACGATCAGCGCTCCAGTCAACCACGGCTGCGTTCGGCCGATTCCGCGGTAGGCCGACAGCTCCCGTGCGTCCGGCACCGCCGTGGTCACCGCGAAGGCGGCGATGTTGGTCACGGTGTACCCGACGAGGTAGAACAGCATCGCCGGAAGTGTCAGATCGCTGCGGCCCGCCGCGGCCACCGGCACCAGCAGGAAGCCGACCTGGCTGACCGTCGACCAGCCGAGCAGCCGCCGTGGATCATCCTGCCAGAAGGCAGCCAGGTTACCCAAAGTCATGCTGGCGACGGCGATCCCGCCGATCAGACCGGGCCAGGCCAGCCCGGCGGGAAGGATCTCGACCAACCGGTAGAGCGCGATCACCGCACCGATCTTCGGCACCGTCGTCACGAACATCGCCACGAAGCCCTGGGCGCCCTGCGCCGCGTCCGGCACCCAGAAGTGCAGCGGCACTCCCCCGGCCTTGAACAGCAGACCGGCCACGACGCCAACCGACCCGGCCACCACGATCGGCGCCGGGATCTCCGCAAGCAGGCCGCGAAGTTCGCCGTACGCGGTGGTCCCCGTCCCACCGAAGAGCAGCGTGATACCGAGCAGCAGCAGAATGCCCGACAACGCCCCCAGCAGATACGTCTTCATGGCCGCCTCCGCGGCGGCCGGTGAACGACCCATACCGATGAGCGCGTACAGCGGGATGCTGGCCAGCAGGAAGCCGACCGCGAGCACCAGCAGGTCCTGCGCGCCCGCCAACACCAGAACTCCCGCCGTCGCACTGAGCAACAGCGCGTAACTCTCGCTCTCCCGCGCGCTTCCGCTGATCTCCTCACCGGCCACCAGGATCACCAGCACGGTCGCCAACGGGGCGATCACTCTGGCGACGCCGGTGACCGAGTCGACGACGAACGTTTCGGCGAACGCCGCGGAGTCCGACCCGGCCATCTGGACGGCTCCGGCGATCAGCGCACCGATCAGGGCCGCGACCGCGATGACCCGGGTCCACCACAGCCGCCGTCGGGGAAGATACGAGCCGACGATCAAGACCATCAGCGCCCCGGCGAACACCAGCGCCTCGGGCAGCATCGCCAGCACGTGCATGGCCGTCACCGCCCGAGCAGGCCGATGACAGTGCCCGCGGCCGGCTCGATGAGCGCCAACAGCGGCCCCGGCAGCACACCGATCACCAGCGACAGCGCGAGAAGCATTGCCGTAGAGGCGGTCTCATGTACGCGCAGATCCACGAAACCGTCGCTGCGACCGTCGGCCGGACCGGTGAACACCTGCTGGAACGCGCGCAGGAACAGCGCCGCGGTGATCACGATGCCGGGCAGAGCCACGGCCGTAACCGGCGCTGCGGCGATGCTGCCGGTGAACATCTGGAACTCGGCGATGAAACCGGAGAACCCCGGCAACCCGAGTGACGCGAACGCACCGACAGCGAACAGGGTGGCGAGTCTGGGCGCGGCGCCGGCCAGGCCACCGTAAGCGTCGAGCTCGTAGGTGCCTGCGCGGTCGTACAGCACACCCGCGAGCAGGAACAGGGCCCCGGTGATCAACCCATGGCTGACCATCTGCGTCACCGCACCGGTGACGGCGATGGAACGGGCCTCGGCGGTGCCGCCGGCGATCAGCCCGGCCGCACCGAGGGCCATCACGATGTAGCCCATGTGGTTGACCGAGGTGTAGGCGATCATTCGTTTGAGGTTCTTCTGCGCCAACGCCACCAGCGCCCCGTAGAGCACCGAGACGATGCCGACGGCCACGATCACCCACGCCCAGCTGCGCCACGACTGCGGCAGCATCGGCATGGCGATCCGCACGAAGCCGTAGGTCCCCATCTTCAACAGCACACCGGCCAGCACCGCCGACCCGATCGCCGGTGCGTCGGTGTGCGCGGGCGGCAACCAGGTGTGGAACGGAAAGGTCGGTGTCTTGACCGCCAGCCCGAGCAGGATCGCACCGAGCACCAGCCCGCCGGTCACCGGGCTGCCCGCCAACGGGGTGGCCGCGGTCAGATCCACCATGTCGAACGTGTGGGGTTGCGCCGCGATGTAGAGGCCGATGAAGCCGACCAGCAGCGCGAGCGAGCCGAGGAAGGTGTAGAGGAAGAACTTCATCGCCGAGCGGCCCGCCTGGCCGTGGCCCCACCCCGTGATGACGAAGTACATCGCGACGATCGACAGGTCGAAGAACACGAAGAACAGGATCAGATCGGCGGCCACGAACAGGCCGATGCTCACGCATTGCAGGAACAGGAACAGCGCCGCCTGGGCGCGACTGCGTTCGGAGCCACGCAGGCTGTAGACCGCGCAGGCGAGGAAGAGCACCGCCGTCATGATCACCAGCGGTAGGGACAGTCCGTCGACCCCGACGTGGTAGCTGCTGTTGACGCCCGGAATCCACGGCACCTGCTCGTCGAAGGCCAGCCGGCCGGGTTCCGGAGCCGTATAGGTGACCCAGATTCCCACCGTCAGAATCACTTCCACCGCGGCGACGGCCACCCACAGCCGGCGCGCCGCGGCGTCGGTGATCCGCGGCGCGGTGACGAGCACCGCGGCGGCGGCAAGGGGAAGGAAGACCAGCAGGCTCAGCACGTCATGTCACCACCAGCAGAAGTAGGGCACCGCACATCACCAGAACGACGGCGAGCGCGTAATAGTGATAGAGCTGACCGCTCTGCGGCCGGCGGGCCAGTGCACCGAGTCGGGCGATCCACGCGGCCAGCGTCTCGACCGCACCGTCGATGCCCCGCAGTTCGAACCGGCCGGTTCGCCGGGACAGCCCCATGGTGCCGGTCGAGGCCGCCGCGACGCTTCCGTCGAGGACCAGACCGTCGACGCGGGCCGACCAGCCGGCCATCCGCATCACCGCCGTGCCCACCGCGTCGGTACCGCGGTCCAGGACCCGGTCGTCGAATCTGGCCAACGCCGCAGCCACCACCGTCGTCGGCCGCACGACGACGGCGTCTGCGATGCGCTCGAGTCCCAACCACCCCGCCGCCCAACGCGGTTCGGGCATCCCGAAACGCAGCACCACCGCGACGACGACCAGGGCGAGTGCGGCCGACACGATCAACTCGGTGACCGACGAATGCGGCGCTTCACCGGCGCCGACCACCCGGCCGAACGCCGCGCGCAACGGTGGCAGAGCCAGCACTCCCGCCACCGCGGCACCGACGGCGAGCACGAGCAGCACGGCACGTTCGCGCAGCGTCAGTCGTGCTGAGGCGTCGTCCGGCGCGGTATCACCGGACCGTCGTCCGGCCTGCCAGATCACCCGCACGATCTTCGCGGCGTAGGCGGCCGACAACACCGCCGCGAGCAGTCCCGCGCCGTAGAGCCACGGTGAGCGCGCCAGGGCGGCAGCCAGCACCGCGTCCTTGGTGGCCCACAACGACAGCGGCGCAACCCCGGCGAGCGCCAGCGCGGCGACGGTCGCGGTGGTGCCGAGCAGGGGCCAGCGTCGCCCCGCCCCGGCGAGGTCGGACAGCTGCTTGCTGCCCACCAGCGTCAACCACGCACCGGCGGCGAGGAACAGCCCCGCCTTGGTGAAGGCATGGGCGATCAGCTGAGCCGTTCCCCCGCTGACTGCTGCCAGACCCGCGGCCATCACCACGAAACCCAGCTGAGCCGATGTCGAGGCGGCGAGCAGCTGTTTGAGGTCACGCTGGGCGAGCGCGACCACTCCCAGCAACACCGCGGTGGCGGCGCCGGCGACCACCGCGACGGTGTCGGCCCAACCGGTCGCCGCCAACAAC
Source organism: Mycobacterium sp. G7A2 (assembly GCF_041902445.1). NCBI lineage: Bacteria > Bacillati > Actinomycetota > Actinomycetes > Mycobacteriales > Mycobacteriaceae > Mycobacterium > Mycobacterium sp. G7A2. The sequence continues at coordinate 4,150,757 of NZ_CP169251.1, forward strand.
GGAGCCACCCGCAGTAGCAGATAGGCGCCCATCGCCACCATCGCCGCGGAATGCAGCAGCGCGCTGACCGGGCTGGGCCCGTGCATCGCCCGCGACAGCCAGAACGAGAACGGCAGCTGTGCCGCTTTCCCGAGGGCGGCCACAAGCACACCGGCGGCGATCGCGTGCCGCCATCCGGCCTCGGCATCGGCGAGGTCGGCCAGCGCGAGACCGGCCCCACCCGCCAGGGCGGCCCCGGCCGCGAGGTAGAGGCCGAGGTCCGCCGAGCGAGTGGTGACAAACGCGGCGAGCCCGGCCGACACCCGGCTCTGCTCACGCCACCGGAATCCGATCAGGACATACGACGCCGCGCCCATCACCTCCCAGGCCAGCAGCAGCGCCGGCATCGTCGATGCGGTGGCCGTCAGCATCGCCGCCGCGGCGAACACGAGCATCGCGCCGTGAAACCGTCCGCGTGCCAACGCGCGTTCCGCGCCGGCGAACACCAACACCAGCACGGTCACCGCAGCGATCGCGGGTGTCACGACCGCGGCCAGACCGTCGACGCGCAGGCCGAAGTCGGCTCCCGCGACAAACGGCACCGACACCGCGGGGCGGGCCACCGCACACCCCAGCGAGAGTCCCAGCGCCAGTGCGGAGACACCGACGGAGACCGCGCCCCACGCCTGGCCGGGTCGCGCACCCCACAACGGGCCCGACAGCAGCGCGGCACCCGCGGCAGCGGGCAGCAGGACCAGCGCCCACAGCATGGCTTCGCCGGCGGTCATGGCGGCATCACCCGGACAGGTCCGTCGCCATGTCGGTCATGTCGGCCTGCCGGTCTCGGTGCAGCATCGTCGCGACCGCGAATCCCATGGCCATCTCGACGGTCATCGCCGCGATGACCACCAGCAGGAGCACCTGCCCGGTCGGATCGGGTGCCAGGAACCACCAGGAGGCGGCGCCGGCCAGGATGACAGCGTTGATCATCAGTTCCAGTCCCATCATCACCATGACGACGACCTGCTGCGACAGCGCACCATAGAGGCCGACGGAGAAGATGGCCGCGGCGACGATCAGCACGGTCTGCAGCGTCATCGCCCCACCCCGCCCGGCTGGGGGTCGCGGGCCGGGCGCCGATCGAGATCGTCACCAAACCGGTCGTAGCGGGTGCGCCGGTTGGCCAGCACCACCCCCGCGATGATGGTGGCCACCATCACCGGGCTGACGACGATCATCACCAGCATCTTCGAATCCATCAGCGCCTCCCCCAGGGCGGCCGTGACGTCCGGGGCCGGCACCCCCCGCCGGGCCGGCCAGTCCACCAGCAGCGCACCGGCCGACAGCACCGCGAAGACCGCGATCGCGATCGCCAGCGAGAGACGTTTGCCGTGCACCATGCTCATCGGCATCAGTGCGGGGTTCATCCCCATGAACATCACCATGTAGACCGCCATGACGGCCATCTCCATGACCATCATCAAGATGACGATGACCCCGATGTAGTTCTGCTGCATCAGCAGCACGGCGACGCCCACCGCAACGAACGACGCCGCCAGCGCATAGGTGGCCCGCGCCATCGAGTTCACCCAGAACACCGCGGCACCGGCCGCGACGGCAATCGCCGCCGCCACCCAGAAGACGATGTGTGTGATCATGATCAGCCCCTCCACACGGCGACGACAGCGACGACGAGGTCTTGCAGAACCACCGCGGGCAGCAGCACCAGCCACCCGAGCTCCAGGAACTTGTCCGGCCGCACCGCCGGTATCCGCTGCTTGGCCCATACCAGGACAGTCAGGACGGCCACCGTCTTGACGACGGTCCACAACCAGTCCGGCAGCAGCGGGCCGGCACCACCGCCGAGGAACATCGGCACGGCGAAAGCGGCGCCCGCCGCCAGCAACGCATAGCGGCCCGCTTCGAAGAGTAGCCGGTCCGCCCCCGACAACTCCGCGGTCACCCCGCCGGCGATGTCGTCACCACGCGCGGCACGGAACGGTCCCGACACCGAAAAAGCCACCACACCAATGCAATACACCACAAACGCGACCGGCATCCACACGACGAACCACAGGTCCTGCTGCGCTGCGGCGACGGTGCCGACCCGCAGGCTCTGCGCGGCGATGGCCGGTGCCACCAACGCGAACATCAGCGGCAGCTCGTAGCCGAGAGCATGGGCCAGGAACCGGTACCCACCGATCAACGGGTGAACCGAGTTCGGGCCCCACCCCGCCATCCACACCAGGGCCCACACCATGACGTCGACGGCGTTGAACCACACGACACCGACGTCGAGATCCAGCAGGGTCCACCCGCCCAGCGGAATGACGGTGACCATCAGCAGAGCCGCGGCGAGCATGCCCGTGACACCGATGCGTCCCAGCAGGCGGTCGGCGGCCACGGTGCCGCGGCGGGCCTGGCGCATCAATCGCGCCGCCTCCGACCACGGCGCGATCAGCGCGGTCCGGACGGGCGCGGACGCGTTCAGCCCGGCGGTGAGCCCGGCGGCGTACCACGCGAGTGCGGCCAACAGCACCGCTGCGAGAGGCGTCCAGACGGCGGACACCGCAATGCTCGATGGTTCGGTCATCGTGTCCCGTGTTCCGCCGTGTCGATGCCCAAACCGGCGATCACCACACGCGCAGCTGCGACGTCGAGCCCGGCCGCGATGTCGGGCAGCGAGCCCAGGATGTCCGCGTCGATGACTTCCGGGGCAGTGTCCTCGCGGGCTTGGCTGATCTGCCGCAGCAGCCGGTCGTGGGCGTCGCCGGCCCAGGTCGCAGGCAGGCCGCGACGGCGCAGATCGTCGGGATTGAGGGTCGCCAATCCGTTCAGCGACCAGCGCAGCACGTGGGATCGGCACACTGCCAGCTCCAGGTCGTCCAGCAGCGCCGTCGTCTCGGCCGGGTCGGCGCCGACGAGCAGCGCGTCGCGTGCCCGGCGGGCTCGTTGCGCCGCACCCGGCCAGCCGGCGAGGTCCAGCACGTCGAGGATGTGGTCACACTGTCTGGCCGCCGGCGCTCTGTCTCCGGTTGCGGCCGGATACTGCCCGGCGTCCAGGCTCACGGCGTCAGCGCCGGCGATGACGTCACCGTGCAACTCACAACGCAACACGAAGCCACCGGGCCAGTGCGGCAGAATAGGGCCCAATCTGACGTGCAGCACGTCCATCTCGAGTCCGTCGCGGTCCTCGGCCCCCTCGGCGAGCGGAATCCCGGCGGGCGCCATGTCCGAGTGGGACTCCATGTGCGCGTGGGACTCCATGTGCGCGTGGGACTCCATGTCCGATTCCCCCGAATCCCCGCCGCCGTGAGGAGGTCCGGGCTCACGCGGATCGTCTCGGTGGGTGTCGCGCAGCGCGGCGAGGGCCCCGTCGAGCGCGGACCCGATGCCGTCTCCGTCGGTCACCGGCGTTCGGACCCGGGGGCCGGGCATCTGATCCCACACCACGTCGACTGCCGAGGACAGCTCCGGCCCTGGCTGACCGCACACGGCCAAGATGTCGGCGTCGGCCGGCGAGGAGGCGACCGGCCAGTCCCTCAGTGCCAGTTCGTGGTCCAGCAGTGCCCGTAACCGCCACTGCCCCGGCACCTCGACGGGAAGGACGTGCGGCCGCCGCACCGCCCAGCGCGCCACGAGATCCCTCACGCCCAACGCAGCGCCCCCTCCCGCCATGCCCACACGACGGCGACGAACAGAGCCGCGAGGAACGCGAACATCTCGACGATGGCCGAGACGCCGAGCTCCGCGACGACCACCGCCCAGGGGTACATGAACAGCATCTCCACGTCGAAGGCCAGAAAGACCAATGTGGCCGCATACCAGCGCACGTGATACCGCGACAACGCATGCTCGTGCGGTAACCACCCGGACTGGAACGGCAACCGGGTCAGGGCGGGTGATCCGGAGACCACGCGGTTGGCGGCGTAGACGACGGCAACCGTCATCGCCCAGATCGCCAGCACCCACGCCACGGTCTCGAACACGAACGCTTTCCCCTGCCTCGACGCTTCGGCCACCCTACGTCGCATCCGGCGTGCGGCGGCGGTGCGACGCGGGCAGTCGTGAGCCGTATTGCCGCCGGAGCCGGCTCTAAACCCGCCTCAGACCGTGGCGGGTAGCGGTGAGCCGGTGGCCAGTTCCGCGTATTGGCGCATCAGGCGCAGCGCGGTGGCCCGGTTCACCTGAGGGTCGCGCGCGACGATGCGGTAACCGAGGTAGTCCTCCATCGACATCAGCGTCATCGCGATATCTGCTGCGGGACTCTGTAATTCGAATACGCCGGCGGCGGCCCCACGCTCCAGCAAATCGGTGTAGAGACCGACCTGCCGGTGGTAGATGCCCTGCACGTCGTGCCGCCGATCGAGCTCGAAGCCCGCAGCGAGGACTGCCCGCCAGATGGCACGCCATTCCGCGTCCTCCGGTCCGGTGGGGAGGCCGGCGGCGATCGTCATGGCGAGTTGCGTCGCGGGGTCATGGGTCTCGTCGCCGAGCCGCAAGCGGTCCTCGAAGAATCGGACGTCGGAGCGCAGCGCGAGCTCGGACAGCAGCTGCGTCATGTCCTTGAAGTAGTACCGCACCGCGTTGGTGGTCAGGCCGAGTTCGGCCGCGACATCGGCGAGCTTCAGGGTGGCCAGGTCATGGCGCTCGATCAGGGCGATTGCGGCGTCCATGATGTCGCGGCGTCGCTCTGCCTGCCGGTTCGGTCGCCCCATCCCGCATCACCTCCCTTGCCCACTGCGGTCCACCCAATTTTGCCCGTTCTGTTGCGCGCTGGGTCACACGGGCGCATAGTTATTTTCCAAACGTGAAAAAAACTAGCGGAGAACGAACGGTAGCGATGCGGGCCAGAGACCTCGGCGTGGTCATCGGGGAACATCCCCCGGGACCGGACAACGCCATCACCGACGTCGCCGGCGTGCGCGTCGGACACACCACGCTGCAGGCGGACGGAGCCAGCGCCGTGCGCACCGGCGTGACGGTGATCGTGCCGCACGACGACATCTGGACCGAGCCGGTGTTCGCGGGCTCGCACCGCCTCAACGGAAGCGGCGAGATGACGGGTCTGGACTGGATCCGGGAGTCGGGCGAGCTGACGACCGCCATCGGGCTGACGAACACCCACAGCGTGGGGGTGGTCCGCGACGAGCTGGTGGCCGCCCAGGTCCGCGCGCGTGGCGAAGGACTGTACTGGTCGCTGCCCGTCGTCGGCGAGACCTACGACGGATTGCTCAACGACATCAACGGTTTTCACGTGCGTCCCGACCATGTGCGGGCCGCGCTCGACCACGCCAGCGGTGCGCCGCCGGCAGAGGGCAACGTCGGCGGCGGCACCGGGATGATCTGCCACGGATTCAAGGGCGGCATCGGCACCGCCTCCCGCGTGACGGGCACCGCCACCGGCCAGTACACCGTGGGCGTGCTGGTGCAGGCCAATCACGGCCGGCGCGAACGTCTTCGGATCAACGGCGTTCCCGTCGGCGAGCTGATCACCGGGGACGACGTCCCGCTGCCCGCGCTGCCCGACCGCTACGAACCCGGGTCCGGCTCGATCATCGTCGTCGTCGCCACCGACGCCCCGCTGCTCCCCCACCAGTGCACACGGCTGGCCCAGCGGGCCGCACTGGCGGTGGGCCGACTCGGCGGCACCGGCGAACAGTACAGCGGCGACCTGATGCTCGCGTTCGCCACCGGCAACCGCGGCATCCCGCCGTATGCGTGGGACGAGGACACCGCGGTCGCCCGCCACGAGGTACCGCTGCGCATGGTCGCCCCGCAGCTGATGACCCGGCTGTTCGACCTCACGATCGAAGCCACCGAGGAGGCCATCGTCAACGCGCTGGTCGCCGCCACCACCATGACCGGCCGCAACGGTTTCACCGTCCACGCGCTCGACCACGACCTGCTGCGCCGAGCCCTGTCCGTCCCGCCCCGCCCACCCCAGGAGACCCCGTGACCACCAACCCCTCCGCCACGTCCTCCGCGACCTCGCCCGGATCGCAGGGGCGGCGGCTGCGCGGCCACCTGGGCCCCGTCGGCATCGTCTTCATGGTCGTCGCGGCAGCAGCCCCTCTGACGGTCATCGGCGGCAACATGCCGCTGGCCATGGGACTCGGCAACGGGGCAGGCGCACCGGTCGGTTTCGCCATCGCCGCGCTGGTGCTGCTGGTCTTCAGCGTCGGATTCGTGACGATGACCCCGCACGTGCCCGAGGCAGGAGCGTTCTTCTCCTATGTCACCGTCGGGCTGGGCCAGCGCATGGGCAAGGGCATCGCGGTCGTCGCACTCATCGCCTACACCGCCATCCAGATCGGCATCTACGGCTACATCGGCTGGGCCATCTCCGACACCGTCGCCCACTACAACGGACCGGTGATCCCCTGGCCCGTCTACTCGTTCGCGGTCCTGGCGATCGTGGCGGTGCTGGGCTACCGCCACATCGAGTTGAGCGCCAAGGTTCTCGGCGTCGCGCTGACCCTCGAGATCGGCGTCGTGGTGCTGCTCGACGTGCTGATGGTCGCCGATCCCGGTCCCGCCGGCATCACCTTCGCGTCGTTCGACCCAGCCGTGTTCAGCCAGGGCACCATCGGAATCGCCATCCTGTTCGCCCTGACCGGTTTCATCGGCTTCGAGGCGACGGCGGTGTTCCGCGACGAGGCGCGCGACCCCGAGCGGACCATCCCCCGCGCCACCTACGCCGCAGTACTGATCATCGGGGCGTTCTACGCGATCACCGTGTGGGCGTTCGTCGTCGCGATCGGCCCGGACCAGGTCACCGACGTCGCGCAGCAGACCCTCGACGGTGACGGTAACATGCTGCTGGACACCACCGGCGCCACGATGGGTTCCCTCGGGCGCGATGTCGTCAACGTCCTGCTGCTCACCAGCCTGTTCGCCTGCGTGCTGTCCTTTCACAACGTCATCGCGCGCTACCAGTTCGTGCTGGCCCGCAAAGGGCTGCTGCCTGCGCGGCTGGGCGCGGTGCACGATGACCACGATGCGCCGTCGTTCTCGTCGGTCGTGCAGACCATCACCGCCACGGTGATCGTCGCCGTGCTCGCCGTGCTGGGTATCGATCCGCTGGTCGGCGTCTTCGGCTCGATGGCCGGTGTGGCCACCGTCGGCATGGTGACGCTGATGCTCACGACGTCGGTCGCAGTCCTGGTCTTCTTTCTGCGCCACCCGGACCGGGCCGCGGGCCGGGTGTTCCCGACGCGCATCGCGCCGGCGCTGGCCGTCGTGGGCCTGCTGGCCAGCCTGTGGTTGGTGCTGTCCAATTTCACGCTGGTCACGGGCGGCAGCGTGACGCTGAGCGCGATCCTGGCCGCGATTCCGTTCCTCGGGTTGGTCGTCGGGTTCCTGGCCTGGCGGCCGTCGCAATCGCTGTCAGCGACCGGTCCCGCGCGCGTCGAGGATCATCAGCGCGACGTGCAGTGACGTCATCGACTCACCGTCGTCGAGGTCGACTCCGAGTGCGGCGCGGATGGCCGCGAGACGTTTGTAGAGCGCAGGCCTGCTCATGTGCAGGCGCTCTGCGAGTGCCGCCTTGTTCCCGGCCAGCCGCAGGTACTCGCGCAGCACGGTCAGGTGATCGGGCCTCGCCTCGGTATCGTTGTCCAACAAGGCTTTCAGCTCGGTCTCGGCGAAGCGTTGGAGCCGATCGTCCTCACGCAACAACGTCACCAGTCCACGCAGCCGGACGTCGGAGGCACGGAAGTACGCCCGTCCGCCGGTCGGCATCGCCAACGCGACCTCGGCGACGTGAGCGGATTCCGCGAGCGCCGCGACAGCGTCGGTGACCTGCTCGGCGGGCGATCCCGCCGCCAGCACGGATTCGGACCCGTCGACGCGACGCACCTCCTCGCGCAGCCTGACGCCGAGCGCCGTGAGCGCCTTGTCCGCGCCGTTGCCGCGGAAATCCTGCAGTGCCAGAACCGCTCCCACTTCCCCGTCACCCTGCAGGGAGAACAGAGCCGAATGGCCGCCGGCGTTCACCGTGTGCGCGACCGTGTCCAGCAGCGCGATGTTCCGACGATGATCGGCGACCGGATCGGTCGGGATGTGGGGTCGGACCGCCCGGACCGTCACGGGCACATAGCTGGCCGTCCGGCGCAGACCGAGCGCCTGGGCACGAGCCGCGACATCCCGCTCGTCGGTGATCCGGCCACGCAGGACGTCGTCGATCAGCCCGCTCTGGGCCTGGTGCTGCAGTCCCGTTCTGTCCTGCTCGATCATCCGGTGCATGGCGAGCGCGGCGGCGGCACGTTCGAGCACCATCCGCGCCCGCGTCGGTTCGCCCGGCGCCCGGGGCACGACGAGCCGGCCCCATTCCTGCGATCGCGGGCCCACGCCGGTCACCGCCCAGGGTTCGGCATGTGCGCCTGCCGGGCTGCGCCGGGACCGGCGCTCCCAGTCGTCGAGCAGGTCGGCGGGAATCGTCGCCGACGCCGCGATCGCTTGATGCGACAGGTCTTCGAGTACCACCGGCTCGGCGAGCATGCGCGCCGCGGCGTCGACGATGCCGTTGATCGAGGCCCGTTTCATGCTCAGTTCGGTGAACGTCTCGTGCACCCGACGGTCGAAGGCGACCTCGTCGTACTGCTCGGCCACGAGCTTGCGGTGCACGGCCTCGGTGACCTCGACGAACCTGACGCGCCGATGCAGCACGACCAGCGCAAGCCCGAGTTCGTCGGCGATGGCGCCGGCCTGGCTGGGCAGTGTGGAGACCTCCGTGCCGACCTCGACGATCACGCCGACGGCACCGGCTTGCGCCAGGCCGGTCAGGTAGGGCCGCGGCGAGCGGGCGAGCGCGGCGCCGGTGGTCAGCACCAGCTCGCCCCCCTGCAGGAGCGAGGACAGGTCGGCCAGGTCGCTGACGTGCACCCAGCGAATCGACTCGTGCCAGCGGCACCGGCTCAGCACCTCGGGTTCGCCGCGCTGCACCACCGGCAGCGCGACCACCTCGGCCACGGTCAACGGCATTGACACAGTGTAAAGGGTGGGCCCTTTTTCGAAGCAATCTGTCACCACCGTGGCGGCTCAGCATGGGTCACGATAGAAGCAAAGTCCGAGTAGACGACAGGAAGGCGTGCACCGTGGCTCCCCAGGTGATTTCCCATTGGGTTGACAACGAGGTTTTCACCGGGTCTTCAGGTGCCACCGCGCCGGTGACGAACCCGGCCACCGGTGAGGTGACCGGGCAGGTGGCGCTGGCCACCGTCGAGGACGCGCGTGGGGTCATCGACGCCGCCGCCGCGGCGTTCCCGGAGTGGCGTGACACCTCGCTGGCCAAGCGCACCGCGGTGCTGTTCCGCTTCCGCGAACTGCTCAACGAGCGCAAAGACGAACTGGCCGCGATCATCACGGCCGAACACGGCAAGGTGCTCTCCGACGCTCTCGGCGAGGTGTCGCGCGGCCAGGAGGTCGTCGAGTTCGCCTGCGGCATCCCGCACCTGCTCAAAGGCGGCTACACCGAAAACGCCTCCACCAACATCGATGTGCACTCCATCCGCCAACCGCTGGGCGTGGTCGGGATCATCTCCCCGTTCAACTTCCCGGCCATGGTGCCGATGTGGTTCTTCCCCCTGGCCATCGCCTGTGGTAACACCGTCGTGCTCAAACCCTCGGAGAAGGACCCGTCGGCAGCGTTGTGGCTGGCGGAGCTCTGGAAGGAAGCCGGACTGCCCGCCGGGGTGTTCAACGTCCTGCAGGGCGACAAGACCGCCGTGGACGAACTGCTGACCAATCCGACGGTCAAGTCGGTGTCGTTCGTCGGTTCCACGCCGATCGCCCAGTACGTCTACGCCACCGGCACCGCGGCCGGCAAGCGCGTCCAGGCCCTCGGCGGCGCCAAGAACCACGCCGTGATCCTGCCGGACGCCGACCTCGACCTGGCCGCTGATGCCATGGTCAACGCCGGGTTCGGCTCCGCGGGCGAACGCTGCATGGCCATCTCTGCCGCGGTCGCGGTCGGACCGATCGCCGATGACCTGGTCGCCAAGATCGCCGAGCGCGCCGCGACCATCAAGACCGGCGACGGCACCAAAGACTCCGACATGGGCCCGCTGGTGACCCAGGCTCACCGCGACAAGGTCGCCTCCTACATCAACGCCGGCGAGGCCGACGGCGCGAAGGTCGTCCTCGACGGCCGTCAGGTCGCCCCCGACGGCGGCCAGGACGGCTTCTGGCTCGGACCGACCCTGCTGGACAACGTCACTCCGGCCATGAGTGTCTACACCGACGAGATCTTCGGCCCCGTCCTGTCAGTGGTGCGCGTCGACACCTACGACGAGGCCCTGGAGCTGATCAACACCAACCCCTACGGCAACGGCACCGCCATCTTCACCAACGACGGCGGCGCGGCGCGCCGGTTCCAGAACGAAGTGCAGGTCGGCATGGTCGGCATCAACGTCCCCATCCCCGTCCCGATGGCCTACTACAGCTTCGGCGGCTGGAAGAACTCCCTGTTCGGCGACAGCCACGCCCACGGCATGGACGGCGTGCAGTTCTTCACCCGCCAGAAAGCCATCACCACCCGCTGGCTGGACCCTTCCCACGGCGGGCTCAACCTCGGCTTCCCCCAGAACGCCTGACCCCGGCCTGTCATCACCGCGAGCGCGCGCGTCTGCACACCGACACGACATAATCTGAGGCATCGAGCGCGCGCTCGCCCGGCACGAACGAAACGGAACCCCCGCTGTGACAACTACCTTCGAAGCTCTGCCCACCGGCGAGGACCTCGACACCGCGATTGCGCGCGGGCAGCGAGCCTACGAGCTCGACCGCAAGCACGTCTTCCATTCGTGGTCCGCGCAGGCACAGATCAAACCGATGACCGTGCTCGCCGCCCAGGGTTCCTATCTCTGGGACGGTGACGGCAACAGGCTGCTCGACTTCTCCTCGCAGCTGGTGAACACCAACATCGGCCACCAGCATCCGAAAGTCGTTGCCGCCATTGCCGAACAGGCCGCCAAGCTGTGCACGATCGCACCTCAGCATGTCAACGACGCGCGGTCCGAGGCGGCACGCCTGGTCGCCGAACGCACCCCGGGTGACCTGAACCGGATCTTCTTTACCAACGGCGGCGCCGACGCCGTCGAACACGCGGTGCGCATGGCGCGGCTGCACACCGGCCGCTACAAGGTGCTCTCGCGCTACCGCTCCTACCACGGCGGCACCGACACCGCGATCAATCTGACCGGCGACCCGCGGCGCTGGCCCAACGACTACGCCAGCTCCGGGGTGGTGCACTTCAACGGACCGTTCCTGTACCGGTCGACCTTCCACTCCGAGAACGAGCAGCAGGAAACCCAGCGCGCGCTCGAACACCTCGAGCGGCTGATCCAGATGGAAGGCCCGGACTCGTTCGCGGCCATCATCCTGGAGTCGGTGCCGGGCACCGCGGGCATCATGGTGCCCCCGCCCGGCTACCTGGCCGGCGTGCGCGAGATCTGTGATCGCTACGGCATCGTGTTCATCGCCGACGAGGTGATGGCCGGATTCGGCCGCACCGGAAAGTGGTTCGCGATCGACAACTTCGACGTGGTGCCCGATCTGATCACCTTCGCCAAGGGCGTGACGTCCGGCTACATCCCGCTCGGCGGGGTCGCCATCAACGAGGCCATCTACTCGACATTCGCCGACCGGGCGTACCCGGGTGGGCTGACGTACTCCGGCCATCCGCTGGCGACCGCCTGTGCCGTCGCCACCATCACCGCGATGGACGACGAAGGCATGGTGGACAACGCGGCGCGCATCGGCAAGGACGTCCTCGGGCCCGGCCTGCGTGAGCTCGCCGCCCGGCATCGCAGCGTCGGTGAGGTCCGCGGCCTCGGGGTGTTCTGGGCGATCGAGCTGGTGGCCGACCAGAAGACGCGTGAACCGTTGGCCCCGTACGGCGGTTCCAGCCCGGCCATGGCCGCAGTGCTGGCCGCGTGCAAGTCCGGTGGGCTGTTGCCGTTCGCGAACTTCAACCGCATCCACGCGGTGCCGCCGTGCAACGTGACCGACGACGAGGTGGCCGAAGGTTTGCGCATCCTCGACACGGCCCTCACCGTCGCCGACGAGCACGCGGTCTGAACTGAGCTGTTTGGCCCGCCGGGCCATCGAGGCAACGCCGCCGATCACGGCGATCACCAAGCGCCACGGTGACGATGCCTCAGTGAGGTGAGGCGACAAGCGCGACGGTGCAATGCGCCGTCGCAGTCTCCGTTGCGCACGCCTGCTCGACATAGTGCGCTGTCTCGACATCGCTGTGCAGTGTCACCGATGTCCTGAGGCAGAACTGTCACCGATCTCCTGATACATCACAGAATCGGAGCTCCGGTTTTGTCGGTGGTCGAATGTATGTTCGAATCATGTCAGGGTCGGCGTTGTCGGAGGCGGTCGCAGCGGTGCGCGCCGCGGTTGATGAGGCGGCCGGTGCTGGGGTGGATCTGCTGGGTCGTGCGGATCTGGTCGAGGCTCTTGATGAGTTGGAAACGGTGTGGTGTCAGCTGCCGGCGTTGCGGCATCGGTTGTTGGCGCGTCTGCAGGTCGAGACCACCGCGAAGGAGATGGGCGCCAAGTCGTGGAACCAGGTGCTGGCGGTGCGGTGGCGGATCTCCACCGCCGAGGCGGGGCGGCGGTTGGGTGAGGCGGCGCTGCTGGGGCCGCGGCAGTCGCTCGTCGGGGAAACCTTGCCGCCGGTGTTGCCGGCGACCGCGGCCGCGCAGGCCCAGGGTGTGATCAACGCTGAGCATGTGGTGGTGATCGCCAAGGCGGTGGCCAAGCTGCCCGGTTTCGTCGACGCCGGCACCCGTGAGGAGTTCGAAACCGATCTGGTGCGCCTGGCGGCCGGGGCCGGACCCAAGGACGTCAGCGATGCCGCGGAGTTGGCGTTGTTCCTGCTCGATCAGGACGGCCCCGAACCCGACGACACCGAACGCGCCCGCCGCCGCGGACTGACCAAGGGTCGACAGCGTGGCGATGCGATGACCCCGATCAGCGGGGAACTCACCCCCGAGGCGTGGGCGCTGTTGGAGGCGATCTTCGCCAAGTACGCCGCCCCGGGCATGTGTAACCCCGACGACCCCGAACCGTGTGTCTCGGGAACCCCGTCGCAGGCCCAGATCGACAACGACCACCGCAGCCTGGCCCAGCGCCAGCATGATGCGCTGGTCGCGGTGTTGCGGATCGCGCTGATGAGTGGTCAGCTCGGACAGCTCAACGGGTTGCCGGTGTCGGTGATCATCCGCACCACCCTGCAAGACCTGGAATCCCGGGCCGGGATCGGAGTCACCGGTGGGGGCACCCGCCTCCCGATCGCCGAGGTGATCCGCCTGGCCGCCCACGCCCATCACAGCCTGGCGGTGTTCGACAAGGCCACCGGGTCGGCGCTGGCACTGTTTCGGGCCCGCCGGGTTGCCTCCCCCGCCCAGCGGATCATGCTGATCGCCCGCGACGGGGGCTGCACCAAACCCGGCTGCACGGTGGGCGCCTACGGCAGCCAAGCCCATCACGTCGTCGCCGACTGGACCGACGGCGGCAACACCAACGTCGACGAACTCGGCCTGGCCTGTGGACCCGACAACCGCGCCGTGGGCCCCGAGGGCTGGAGCACCCGGATGAACGAGCGCGGCGACGTCGAATGGATCCCCCCACCAGCGTTGGACACCGGCCAAACCCGCATCAACACCTACCACCGCCCCGAACGACTCCTCCGACCCCCCGACCAGCAGCCAGCGAACCCGTCGACATCGAGGCGTTCGGGCGATCCCGGCGTCGGCCTGCAGGGCGATGGCGCGGAATCAGACCGTGCCCACAACCGCCCTTCCGATCCGCCGAACGACACCCAATGCGGCGACAACCAACCGATCACCGACGAGCTGATCGACGACCAACCGATCACCTATGAACTGATCGACAACGAACCGATCACCGACGAGCTGATCAACGACGCGCTGATCGACCACGCGCTGATCGACCACGCGCTGATCGACCATGAACTGACCGGCGACGAGCCGATCGACCACGAGCCGATGAACCACGCGCTGACCGACGGCCCGCCGATGGACGACGAGCCGATCAACTATGAGTTGACCGAACCATCGCCGAGCGACGACGCCGGCGAACCCGAAGAATGCAACGGCTCCGCCGACCCCGGCGATCCTGACAAACCCGACAAATCCAGTAGCCCCGGCCAACCCGGCGGACCCGCACCTCCAGACGGCCAAGCCGCCTGAGCGCGGACATCTCGAACCGCACGCCGCCGCGGGCTAGCGATAGGTGTCACTGGACTTCGTGTTCAGGTGGTGCCGTGCGGCAGATGACGGTCGAATCGAAAATTGCCGAGAATGCGCGAAGAGTCGACCCGCGAACCTGAGGTCAAAAAGTGGAGCTAAGGGGACTCGAACCCCTGACCCCCACACTGCCAGGGTGAAACCGGGTGTGCTGGCCCGTATCGTGGCGTCCATCGGGTGTCGATTCGTCCACGTCAACCGTTCGATTTCGTACTCATGTGTCTACGGCGTGTTTGCGCGTAATCGGGAGTCTTAGGACACCGCTAGGACACGCACCAAGCGTTCGCACGCACGCTCGAAGGGCTGCCGGGCCATCCAGCACGCGGCTCGGCGGCTACTTATTTCTGCTGACTTGACGACGGTTGGCGTGGAGAGACTGACAGGCCGGCGGCATGGCGATGCAAACGGTCAGGGGCATATCCGCCCGGCCAGGCCACTGGGAGAAGAGGCACGGCCCGAGACTACGGGCGCTCCGCCCCCTCCGACTTATAGTCTTGCGTTGTGACGTTTGGACTGGTGAAGTCGAAGATGCGAGTGGCGGACCACGGCGAAGTTTTCACACCCTCGTGGATGGTCGAGGCGATGCTCGATCTCGTTAAGGGCGAATCGACCCGCATCGACGCCCGCTTCCTCGAACCCGCGTGCGGTTCCGGAAACTTCCTGGTTCCGGTACTCACGCGCAAGCTCGCGGTGGTACACGCCCGATATGGTAGGAGCGACTTCGAGAAGCGTCATCAAGCCCTTCTGGCGCTCATGTCGATCTATGGCGTCGAATTGCTCAACGATAACGTCGACGATTGCAGACGTGACCTACTCGCCGTTCTCACGGAGTACCTCGCGGTCGATGTCGGGTCTGAGTGGTACACAGCGGCCAAGCGAGTCGTGGAAGCCAACATCGTGCACGGCGACGCACTGTCGATGACCACGCGAGAGGCCAGACCCGAACCAATCACCTTCCCCGAGTGGTCTTACGTCGGCAAGGGCAAGTATCACCGTCGCGACTTCCGTTTCGACACAATGACGAGGGTTTCTTCCTTCGGTGACGATGACACTCTCTTTAGTGATCTAGGCAAACACGAGATCTTTACTCCCGTTCGCGATCACGGCTTTCTATCGGTAGCCGACATTGCTGCGGAAGGTAGCACTAGTGACTGAACAAGCCGCATACACCCTGCATAATCGCAACCCAGACGTGCTTACATGCATCGCGAACCTCTCGAATGACGAGGTGTTCACTCCGCCGGAGTTCGCTAACCAGATGCTTGACCTAGTTGCGGACGCATGGGCTGACGCTAACGGCGGCGCTAACATCTGGGCGGATAGATCGGTAACCTTCCTCGACCCCTTCACGAAGTCGGGTGTGTTCCTTCGCGAGATCACGAAGCGCCTCACCGATGGACTGAGAGATGAAATTCCTGATCTCCAAAAGCGCGTTGACCATATCCTCGTGAATCAAGTCTTCGGTATTGGAATTACACAGATCACGAGCCTGATTGCCCGGCGTAGTGTTTACTGCTCGAAGTCAGCGAGCGGCACTCACTCGATCGCACCCTCGTTCACGTCCGAGGTCGGAAACATATGGTTCGAGCCTCTTGAACACAGCTGGGTTGGAGCCACAGAGTTCGTCGAGACTGCGGACAACAACGGCAAACCCGTCACCAAGGGCACCAACGGCAGGTGCAAGTATTGCGGTGCAAATCAGAAAAACTTTGACCGTGCCGAGGGCCTCGAAACGCACGCGTACGCCTTTATTCACGCCGACGACATTAAAGCCAGGATGGCTGAACTTTTTGGAGACAACATGCATTTCGACGTCATCATTGGCAACCCGCCGTATCAACTAAGCGATGGCGGATATGGGACAAGCGCGGCACCGATCTATCACTTGTTTGTCCAGCAAGCAAAGAAGTTGGAACCTCGATATCTCACCATGGTGGTTCCAGCTCGCTGGTTCGCTGGCGGCAAGGGCCTTGACGACTTTCGTGAGTCAATGCTGTCGGATAAGCGACTTCGTGTGATAGAGGACTACCCGGACTCGAACGATGTATTTCCCGGAACACAGGTAAAGGGTGGGGTCTGCTTCTTTCTTTGGGACCGGGACGCCGAGGGCGATGTGCGCGTCACGACACACGATAAGGGAACGGTGCTGTCTAGCGCCTCTCGGCCCTTATTGGAGCCGGGCGCCGATATCTTCATTCGGTACAACGAGGGCGTGTCAATCCTCAAGAAGGTTATGGAGGTCGAGACCGGAGCAACCTCACCTCTCGTCTTACCCAAGGAAAAGCAGTTCAGCGCGTTAGTCAGCTCACGAAAGCCTTTCGGGTTCGATACGACATTCCGCGGGAAAACCGAAAAGTCGAAAGGTGACCTTCGGCTCTACAGAAACGGCGGCGTGGGGTATGTCCCACGGAGCGAAGTTAGCCACGGCATTGATGTTATTGATCGTTGGAAGGTCTTCCTTGCGTACGCGGGAAGCGGAAGTGATTCATTCCCGCATCCGATTCTTCCCAAGCCTTTCGTCGGCGAGCCAGGCAGCGTGTCGTCGGAAACATATCTGTATATTGGCCCTCTCGCCTCGGAAGAGCAGGCGAAGAACGTCTGTACGTATATCGCAACGCGCCTGGTCAGATTTTTAGTGCTACTGCACAAGCCGTCCCAACACGCGACTAGGCCTGTCTACACATTCGTTCCTATGCAAGATTTTTCGAAGCCATGGTCTGATGATCAGCTGTACGCAAAGTACGGAATCACCGATGATGAGATTGCCTTCATAGAGAGTATGGTTCGACCGATGGACTTGAGCAGTGAGTAAATCCGTCGAGGAACTTCTCCCTGAGAAGCCTGAAGCTCGACTGCGTATCTACGCATACTCCATAGACGATGACGCTCATGCGGGTTTACTAAAGATCGGTCAGACAACACTCGGAGTAAAAACCCGCGTAGCGCAGCAGCTCAAGACTGCGGCAATCAAGAACTTCACGATTCAACTCGACGAGTCGGCGGAGCGCGAAGATGGATCAGTGTTCACCGACCATCAGGTCCGGAATCGACTGAAGGCGAAGGGTTTCGCCAATCCTGAGTTGGAGTGGGTTAAATGCACGCTTCCGGACGTGCAAACGGTAATAACTGAATTACGTACCGGCCAGGAGTTGGTCGGCACACATCATGAGACGTTTGCAATGCGTCCCGAACAATCGGAGGCCGTCGAGAAGACATTAGGCTACTTCAATTCTATCTGGAATGAGGATGAAGACGCCGTGCCGCGCTTCCTATGGAACGCGAAGATGCGGTTCGGCAAGACATTCACGACATATCAACTCGCGAAGAAGCTCGGCGCGATGAAGGTGCTGGTAGTTACATTTAAGCCGGCGGTCGAAGATGCGTGGCAGAACGACCTCGACTCTCACGCTGACTTCACCGGATGGCAGTACCTATCAAAGGCTACTGGAACGGATCCCACCACCGCCGATATGACGAAGCCACTCGTGTACTTCGGTTCCTTCCAGGATCTTTTGGGCAGGGACAAGTCCGGCAACATCAAGCCCAAGAACACCTGGGTGCACGAAACGAATTGGGATCTCGTGGTCTTTGACGAGTACCACTTCGGCGCATGGCGCGACAGTGCCAAGGAGCTGTTCGAGGGCGAGGACGAGTCGGAGGCCAAGAAGGAAGCAGCCGCCGAGTACAACCCCGAGTTGGACAGCTTCAATGAGGAGCTGGACGAGCTGGGCGAAAACGAGACCGAGTTCCTGCCCATTACCACCAAGGCTTACCTCTACCTATCAGGCACGCCGTTCAAAGCACTCGCGACCGGCGAGTTCATCGAAGAGCAGATCTTCAACTGGACCTACACGGACGAGCAGCAGGCAAAGCAACTATGGGCGAAGGAGCACCCTGGTGCCTGGAACCCGTACGGGGCGCTGCCCGAGATGAGACTTCTTACGTACCAGATGCCCGACGAACTGTTGGCCATCGCCAAGCAAGGCGAGTTCGACGAATTCGACTTGGGTGAGTTTTTCTCAGCAACGGGCCAGGGCGCTGCGGCCGAGTTCAAGCACAAGAACGATGTACAGAAATGGCTTGACATCATTCGTGGCGCGTACGCCTCTACACAGGTCGACAACCTGAAGCTAGGAGCAAAGAAGCCGCCGTTTCCGTACTCCGACGTTCGACTTCTGCCTTACTTGAATCACTCTTTCTGGTTTCTTCCATCTGTTGCCTCGTGCCATGCAATGGCCAACCTCTTGGCAGAGAAGCAGAACGTCTTCTTCCACGATTACAAGGTGCTTACGGTGGCGGGACCAGGCGCCGGAGTGGGACTAGCTGCGCTCCCTCCGGTTCGCGAGGCAATCGGGAACGGGCATGACTCGAAAACCATAACCCTCTCTTGTGGAAAGCTCACTACGGGTGTGACAGTCCCGCAATGGTGTTCAATGCTTATGCTTCGCAATTTGAATTCGCCAGAGACCTACTTCCAGGCTGCGTTTCGTGTCCAGTCTCCGTGGTCAATTAGGAACCCTAATGGCGACGATCCAAACCAGGAGGAGAACTTCAAGCCGGTCTGCTTCGTATTTGACTTTGCGCCCACACGCGCCCTCCGTCAGATCGCTGAGTACGGCGTTGGATTGTCACCCGAGGCACCGAACCCAGAGGACGCGGTGAGGGAGCTTGTGAGCTTCCTTCCAGTACTTGCCTACGACGGTTCCCACATGACTCAAGTTGATGCTGGCGGCATCCTCGATATTGCTATGGCGGGCACGTCGGCAACGCTGCTTGCACGTAAGTGGGAATCAGCACTGCTTGTCAACGTCGACAACGACACACTCCGCAAGATCCTAGAAAACCCAGATGCGCTCGAGGCGGTGATGAACATTGAGGGCTTCCGGGCGCTCGGCAGCGACGTCTTTGAAACTGTCATCAACAAGAGCGAGAAGGTGAAGGAAACCAAGAAAGCGAAAGGTGAGGATATCACTGCAAAGGAGAAGAAGGAACTCACCGACGAAGAGAAGGAATACAAGTCGAAACGCAAACAAATTCAAGAGAAACTGATCAAGTTCGCGACTCGAATTCCGGCGTTCATGTACCTCACAGACTTTCGCGAGAACACTTTGAAGGACGTCATCACGAAGCTCGAACCCGACCTCTTTAAGACTGTCACCGGGTTGAGCGTCGATGACTTCAATCTGCTGGTATCGCTAAATGTGTTCAACAGCGCCCACATGAACCAAGCGGTGTTTGCGTTCCGCCGCTATGAGGATTCATCGCTGTCCTATACCGGCATTGATAGCCACGAAGGGTTACGTCACCTGGGCCTCTATGACACGGTCGTTGCGCGTGAACTTTAGGAGTACCTCCTCTTTCACAACGACTGGATTGTCCTGATTTCGCATCGCGGCGATGTTCGTGCAGCATGAGGGCCTGGCCCGGCCTGACTAGCCAGGCTCCGGGGCCGACTACGGCCCGATGTTCGACCAACCCTCGTAGTCGTCGGTGGCCGTGATCTCGCACTGCCGTCTCTGGTCACCGTCGAGTACAGCCTGCCCGGCACCACCCGGCAGCGAGCGCAACAGGTCATCGGTCGCGCCCATCGACGCAATCGACTCGATCAGCCGCGCAGCTTCCTCGGCGAACTCGACGGCGCTGACCGGCGGGCCGGCCGCGACGCGGGTCGGGGCGTTGAGGCCGTACAACTTGGCGAGGCCGTCGAGCGTGCGCAACACGACCCGCGCCGCGTCGGTGTCACCGGACCTCGTGGCGGGCCAGAAGCTCGACAGCACGGCCTCTAGCCTCGCGCCATGCACCGCCCGCATTTCATCAACCGACTCGGCCTCGCGGCGAGCGAGCAGCCGCGACACCGCGTGCCGGGCACCGCTCTCGTCTGCGTAGTCGAGCGCGGCGGCGATCTGTGCGTACGGGTGGCCCTGCACTCGCAACTCCATCGCCTTGAGTGCACGTTGCCGCTCGTCGGCGTCGGGTTTCATACGCGACGGATTGCTCATGGTGACGGTCCCTCTCGGTTCAGTCGGTCGGACAGTCCAGATCGGACAGGCGGGGCGGTCGGGTTAGCTCGGCGCGGCTCGCCGACGGGCGGGCGGTGTGTCGGTTGACGCCGCCCACCGCCGAGGCTCGGCGAGCGCCCTCGCGGCCTCGTTGACACCGCCCACCGCGTCGCAGGGGTTGGCACCCTTGGCACAGGGGGTTGGCACCCATAACCGCAGGCCAGAGGGGGCGTGACACCCTTGGCACCCTTGGCACCTAGTCGCACAAGAACGCGGCCTCTCACACAGCTTCAAATAGTTGAGCAGCAAAGCGAATCGGGCGAATTCGTATGGGACTCTCAAGCTACGAGAACCTGCGCGGGGAGTGCCAAGGGGCGCCAAGGGTGCCAAGCCCCTTCTGAACTGGGCAAACGGCGGTGTCGAGGGTGCCAACACCTGTGCCAAGGGTGCCAACCCCGGTTCCACAGTCACGACACCCGCATTCGATATTGAATAACGCTCTGAGCAGCGCGTTCGACCTTGCGACGCTCGATAGTGCCGTTATCGAGCAGCGCCAGCAGCGCGTCGGGGAGGTCACGGCGCAGCTTCCCGGTAACCGAACGGGTCACCGCGCCCTGAGAAACCCAATCTGTTTGCTCACCGAGGAACCGGGTCACCCGGCCCATGACCGTGTGCAGTGCGGCGGTTTGCCGGGCGTCGTCGGCAGCGGCCAGCCGGTGACCGTCAATCTGTCCCTGACGCACAGCGTCGCGCTCGGCGGCAGACAGCGACTCGACGGCGACAACCTTAGCCACCGCCGACGAGACGGTGATAAGTCGCTCGGCACGCTGCCAGTCCTCGGGTCCGACGTAGGTGAGGTCGTGCAGCACCGCGAGCGCGGCGGCGACCTTGAGTTGAGCAAGCAGGCGGTGACCGGCCAGCGGGTCGTCACTGCGCCCGAACGGGTCGGCGTCCTTGGCCGCGTCGGCGTCGATGATCTGTTGAACGATGGGCGACGCGACGCTCATAGGCACCAGTTGTAGCGCGGCGGGCGAATAGAGGTCAGCGTCGTCGGCCTCGGCGTGAAAGTCCATGGGGTCGATGCCGAAGTCGGGCACCGCCACCGTCATCGGCTCGACCCGATCGGCGTCGGCGCTGCGTCGTGCTCGTGCGACACCGGGCCGCACTGGCGTCCACACAAACCGCTGCGGCACCCCGTCACGCTGCGCCTGCGGGTTGAGCAGTACCGCGCCGTTGTCGGGCTGCACGCCAGCCGACAGGCACAGCCGGTAGCTGTGCATCGGCAGGATGACGCGCCGGTCCTTGTCGGCGTTGGCGAACCCGAGTTCTTCACCCATGTACGCCTTGAGCAACTCGGGCACCAGCGTCGAGCCTTGACGCGCCGTCAGGGCCGCGACCGTGGCAATGTCGCGGCAGCCGAACAGGGCGCGGTCGGTGTGCCATTTCAACTCGACCTGACCGCTGCCGTCCTTATCGCGCTCGGCGTGGGCATATGTGCGGTTGATCCCCTCCCCGGTGCCGACCGGAATCATCGGCAGCGACGGGGCGACCCGGCGACCGCCGACCGACAGGCGCACGGCTGCGGCTGCGGTTTTGTCAGCGGTGCCCTTGCCCGCACCGCTGCCGCCGACCACCGTCAGCAGCATGTTCAGCGACACCTCGCCGCCGATGATGGGCGGCAGGACAACCTGCGGTGGCACGGCCAGCACCGTGCGCATGAGCACGCCGAGCACGGTCGCGTACCGCTCAGCGCCGCGTGCGTCGGCGAACCCGGCGACGTGGGCCAGAATCCCGCTCGACGTCAGCACGCCGGCGTTGTCGGCCATGACGCGGCGCAGGTCGGCCAGCGCATCATCCGCAGCCGCCACCCCGTCCGAGGCCGTGACATCGTTGCGCACCCGGTACTGCTCAGCGGCGACATGGTCACGGTCGTCGCGAGCCTGTTCGGCATTCACGCGATCAACCCACGCGGGCTTGTTCGGGTAGGGACTGCCGCTGTTCTTCCCGCTAGTCTTAGCCGTGGCGGTCACTTGCTCGGCTGCCTCTCATCGGTGGTAAGTCGCCCCGCTCGGTCTCGTCAACCGGCGGGGCGCACGCATATCGTGGTCAATCGCGTTGCGCCAGTTGGCCTTTACCCGTCACCGCCGAGCATCTTGAGCAGTGCCAGTGCGGGCACCCGCACGCGCTTCTCGCCGAGCTTGATCGTCGGCAACCGCCCCTCACGCGCCATTGTGTAGCCATAGGCGCGACTCACGCCGAGGTAGCGTGCGGCCTGTTCGATGCTCAGAGTCGGTGGCCCGCTGCGCAATTCGTCCAGAGTGGGAGTCGCCTTGATGGCTGTGGTCATCGTCATAGTGTCTATTTTGCACCGTTGTGCGGTTTCGTCTAGGGTGAGAAAATATGAGCGGGACCAAGCGCGATTACTCACCGCGCCGGGCAGGCGAGGTGGTCGGGGTCGAGGTTGATGCCGACGCCGAGCGTCCGGTGACGATCACCTGCCACGATCATGCGCACACCTACGAGATTGCGTGGCGCGACACCGCCGACGGGCCGGTCATCACCGATCTGCGGGTGACATCGGTCGACAGCGTGCCGATCACGTCGGACACACTGCGGCGCATCAACACTGACCGGCTCGCCCGCGTGGCGGCGATGCGAGATACCGCCGAGGCTGCCGACGCCGCTCGCAAGCTGCGCCGGACCCTCGACGCGGCAACCGGCACCCCGGACGGCCATGAATGGATCGAACGGTTCCGGTTCACCGACGGCGTTGTCGACGCAATGGTCCGGCACGCGCCGCCGGGATTCTCACCGCCCGAGTCCGGCGTCAAGCGCGTCGGACGGCCCCCGTTGTCCCCGGAGTTTCTTACGCAAGTAGTTGCGTGGGTGCGCGAGGCAAGCATCGAGGGTGGCAATCTCTATGACAAGGTCGCCGTCCGCGCCGCGAGCGCCCTCGGGCGCGAAGTATCCGCTGAGACTGTCAAGGGATGGGTCCGGCGGTGCAAAGCCGCCGGTCTGCTCAAACCCGACGAACTACGCCGCCCCCGGAAACCTCACGCCGCCGAGCCGACCACCGACCAACAGGAGAGCGACCGATGAGCACCGGCACCGCAGCCGACACACAGCCCGCCCGTCAGCCAAAGCAGCGCGGTGATCGCACCGACAACTCGATCAAGCGGCTGCCGAACGGCAAGGGTTGGCGTGCCCGGCCCACGTTGGGCATTGACCCGATGACCGGCAAGCAGGTCCGGCCTACCAAGGTGTTCCGCACCAAGGGCGAGGCCGTGCAGTGGGTCACCGAGCAGCGCCAGCAGTGGGCATCGGCGACATGGGCACCCAAGTCGGTCCAGACATTCGATGAGGTCGCCGACCACTGGCTCAAGTTGCGCGAGGCCGACCCGTCGATCGGGCCGAACACCGTTCGGGCCGACCGTGAGTCGCTCGCCTACGCCCGCCGGGCGTTCGGCGCGGTGCCGGTGCAGAAGCTCACGCCCGCCGCGCTGGCCGACTGGTCAGCCACGCTGACCGGGAAGGGCGGCAAGGCACTCGCACCGGCCACCAAGCGCCGTGCGATTGTCCGGCTCAAGTCGGTCATGGCTCACGCGAAGCGGATGCGCTGGCTGACCTACGATCCGTCAGCCGATCTTGAGTCGCCCGAACAGAAGTCGGTCACGGCCACCGACGCGGGCGATATCTGGATACCCGCGCAGATGACGGCGTTCATCGAGCACGTCGCCGCCCACCGCCTCGCTGGGTGTTTCGCGCTCACGCTGCTCGGGCTGCGGCGCGAGGAAGTCGGCGGGCTGCGCTGGTGCGACGTCGATCTTGAGGCCGGGGCGCTGCGCATCCGGCAGGCTCGGGTCGACGTCAACGGGCGCGACATGATCGTGGGAACCAAGACAGACCGCAGTGCCCGCGATCTGCCGCTGCCGCCACACGAACTGTCGATGCTCAAGGCCATGCGCACGGCCCATCTGCGCGAGCACCTCGCCGTGGGGCGACCGCTGGCCGAGGCCGACCTGCTGCTGTCGCGGGCCGACGGGACGCCGCTGCCGGTGCGCGAGTACAGCCGCGAGTTCGCCGCGCAGCGCAAGGCTGCGGGACTCAAGGCGATCACGCTCGGAAAGCTGCGTCACTCCAACATCTCTCGGATGCGTGCGGCGGGGATCGCCGCCGACGTCGTCGCAGCGTGGCACGGCCACACCGAGCGGATGACGCAGGCCGTCTACGGGCGCGTGACCGATGACCGGCTCACCGCCGCGTCGGCGGTGTTCTCGACCGCGATAGGACAGAGTTAGGACAACCGGCGAGCGTAGGCCACCGCCCCGCAAACCATGAAACCCGCCTCGGCCAATGATCGGAGCGGGTTTTCAATTGGTGGAGCTAAGGGGACTCGAACCCCTGACCCCCACACTGCCAGTGTGGTGCGCTACCAGCTGCGCCATAGCCCCGTGAAGTTGTGCCCACCGAAGTTACACCACCAGGGGTAGCCGCTCAAAATCGCTGGTCACGGCACCTCACCTCCGGCTTCGGGACCCAGCGGGCGGGCTTCGGTGGGTTCGGCAGCGGGGCGGGGCCGGGTTTCGGGGGCGAACACCCAGCCGAGGGAGGCGAGCGCCAGGATCAACCCGCTGATGGCAAATGCCCACGCGAACGACGTGTACTGCGCGATCAGGCCCACCAACAGCGACCCGCCGATCGAGCCGAAGTCCGCCATCATCTGGAAAGTCGCCACCGCCGTGCCACCGCGAGACTTGTTGCCCACCACGTCCGCCACCGCGGCCTGCTGCGGGGAGACGAACACCCCGGTCGCCGCGCCGGCAACGTAGGCCGCGACCAAAAACAGCGGGAAAGACGGGGTGAAGCCGACGACCGCGGTCGAGACCGCCGCCACCGCCAACCCACCGATCAACAATTTGCGTCGCCCGATCCGGTCCGAGAGGTATCCACTCGGGATCACCACGGAGATGTTGCCGACCGCGAACGCGGCCAGCGCCACTCCCGCCGCTCCGGCGCCGCGGTCGAGCACCTCGACGACGAACAGCGGCACCAGCGCGATGCGCAGCCCGAACGACGCCCACCCGGTCGCGAAGTTGGAGAACAACGCCGCCCGGTAGGCGCGGTGCCGCAGCACAGCGCGCACCGGGACCGGGTCGTCGGCCTGGTCGTTGCCGGTCACGACTGTCGAGTTGCGCAGGCTGACGAACACGACGACGGCGGCGACGAGCAGCGCTGCGCCGTAGATCAGGAACGGTGCGGACAGCCCTAGGCCCACGGTGAGGCTGCCCAGGATCGGCCCGGCGACCGAGCCGATCATGAAGCCCGACGAGAACAACCCCGCGACGCGGCCGCGCGCACCCGGCGGCGAGATCCTAATCATCAGGCCCAGCGACGACACGGTGAACATCGCCGAGCCGACACCGCCCAGCGACCGGAACAGCAGCAGCTGCCAATACGTCTGCGCGAACGCGCACGCCCCGGTCGACAGCGCCACAATCAGCAGACCGCTGATGTAGATGCGCCGCTCCCCCAGCCGCTGCACGAGCAGACCGGCCGGGGGCGCACCGATCAACCGCATCACGGCGAACGCGGTGATGACGAACGTCGCCGCGCTGATGCTCACCCCGAAGTGCCGCGCGTACTGCGGCAGTACCGGCGCCACCACGCCGTAGCCGAGCGCGACCACCACATTGGCGACGACCAGCACCCAGACTTCGCGGGGCAGCCGCTGTTTGGCTTCGGCCGAGGCCGCCGGCGGAACGCCGCGGGACCCCGGTGTCACGAACGAACCGGCCTCAAGAGATGACCTTGTTCACCACGTCGCGCGCCGCCTCCTGCACCTGCGCGAGGTGGTCGGCGCCCTGGAACGACTCCGCATAGATCTTGTAGACGTCCTCGGTGCCGGACGGACGCGCGGCGAACCAGGCGTTCTCGGTGGTCACCTTCAGCCCGCCGAGGGGCGCCCCGTTTCCGGGGGCGGTGGTCAGTTTGGCGGTGATCGGCTCGCCGGCGAGTTCGGTGGCGGTGACCTGCTCGGGTGACAGCTTGGCCAGCCGCGCCTTCTGCTCCCGGTCTGCCGGCGCGTCGATGCGGGCATAGGTCGGTGCGCCGTACTTGTCGGCCAGTTGCGCGTAGCGCTGCGACGGGGTCGAGCCGGTGACAGCAAGGATCTCCGAGGCCAGCAGCGCCAAGATGATGCCGTCCTTGTCGGTGGTCCAGACGGTGCCGTCGGTGCGCAGGAAGGACGCTCCGGCACTCTCCTCGCCGCCGAAGCCGATCGTGCCGCCGAGGAGTCCGTCGACGAACCATTTGAACCCGACCGGCACCTCCATCAGGTTGCGGTCCAGCCCCGCCACCACGCGATCGATGATCGACGAGCTGACCGCGGTCTTGCCGATCGCCGTTCCGGCGGGCCAGGTGGCCCGGTGCGTGCACAGGTAGTCGATCGCCACGGCCAGGTAGTGGTTGGGGTTCAGCAGCCCGCCGTCGGGGGTGACGATGCCGTGCCGGTCGGAGTCGGCGTCGTTGCCGGTGGCGATCTGGTAGAGGTCAGCGTCGCCGACGACTTTGTGCACCAGCGAAGCCATCGCGTTCGGCGAGCTGCAGTCCATCCGGATCTTGCCGTCGCCGTCGAGCGTCATGAACCGCCAGGTCGCGTCGACGAGCGGGTTGACCACCGTGAGGTTGAGGTCGTACCGGTCGGCGATGGCCGCCCAGTAGTCGACGCTGGCGCCGCCGAGCGGGTCGGCGCCGATGCGGATGCCCTCGGCTTTGATGGCGTGGATGTCGACGACGTTCGGCAGGTCGGCGACGTAGGCGTCCAGGTAGTCGTGACGCTCCGCGGCGCCCAGGGCACGCGCCAGGGGCACGCGGCGCACTTCCTTGAGACCGTCGCGCAGGATCTCGTTGGCCCGCGTCGCGATGGCACCGGTGGCGTCGGTGTCGGCGGGCCCGCCGTGGGGCGGGTTGTACTTGAAGCCGCCGTCGCGGGGTGGGTTGTGCGAGGGCGTGACGACGATGCCGTCGGCCAGTCCCGTCTCACGTCCCCGGTTGTAGGTCAGGATCGCGTGGCTGACCGCCGGGGTCGGGGTGTAGCGATCGGCCGAATCGATCTTGACGACAACGTCGTTGGCCGCGAGTACCTCGAGCGCCGACACCCACGCCGGTTCGGACAGGGCATGGGTGTCGCGGCCGATGAACAGCGGCCCGGTGGTGCCCTGGGCGGCCCGGTACTCGACGATGGCCTGCGTGGTCGCCAGGATGTGCGCCTCGTTGAAGGCCGCGTCGAGGCTGGAGCCGCGATGCCCGGACGTGCCGAAGGCGACCTGCTGGTCGACGTCGTCCGGATCGGGCGACACGGAGTAGTAGGCGGTCACCACCTGTGCGACATCGATGAGGTCTTCGGGTTGTGCCGGTTGCCCGGCCCGGGGGTTCGCAGCCATGTCCTCGATTCTGCTACGCGGCGGCCCGTCGCAGTACCCGGGCGGGGGTCTGCTGTGCATACTCTTCGGTGATGGCTGTCGACCGGCGGGAACTGGCTGCGGTGTTCGCAGGCGGTGCGCTGGGTACCTTGGCTCGGGCGGGTTTCGAAGAGCTCGCCGCCCCGGATCCCGGCCGCTGGCCGTGGCCGACGTTCACCGTCAACATCGTGGGCGCGTTCCTGCTCGGCGTGTTCGTCACCCGACTGCTGGAACGGCTGCCGCTGTCGAGCTACCGGCGACCGTTTCTGGGGACCGGCTTCTGCGGCGGTCTGACCACGTTCTCGACGATGCAGGTCGAGACCATCGCCATGCTCGAGCACGGCCACTACGGACTGGCGGTCGGCTACACCGCGGCAAGCGTCGCACTGGGCCTGCTCGCTGTCTACCTAGCCACGGTGTTGGTGCGCCGGGGGTGGATGCGGCGATGACGACGGCGCTGAGCTGGCTGGGCGTGCTGGTGTGCGGCGGGCTGGGCTCGCTGCTGCGCTTCACCGTCGACCGCGCGGTGTCGCGCCGCTCGGGCGGCAGCTTTCCGGCCGGCACGCTGGCCGTCAATCTCACCGGCGCGCTGCTCTTGGGTTTCGTCGCCGGCCTGGCCCTGAGCCCACACCTGGCGTTGGTGGCCGGCACCGCCTTCGTCGGTGCCTACACGACGTTCTCCACGTGGATGCTCGAGACGCACCGACTGGCCGAGGAGCGCCAACTCGCACCGGCGGTGGCGAACATCGTGGTCAGCATCGCGTTGGGCCTGCCCGCGGCCTACGCCGGGCAGACGATCGCGGGGTTGCTGTGAACCCGATAGGTCAGGAGATCCTCACCCTCACAGCATATTTCGCCGAACGCGAGCGGCACGGCGGTCGCTTTCTGGCCGAGGAGCTGTTGGACCGCTACGACCAGCAATCGATCGCCACCAGCGTCATGCTGCGCGGTATCGCGAGCTTCGGCCCGGCCCATGTGGTGCGCAGCGATCGCTCGCTCAGCCTGTCCGAGGACCCGCCCGTGACCCTCACCGCCGTGGACAGCGCGGACCGCATCATTCCGCTGGCCGAGGAGGTCGCCGGGGTAGTGGACCGTGGCGTGCTGACCCTCGAGCGCGGCCGCACCCTACCCGACCCCGCATCCAGCGACGACGTGCGCCTGTCGGTGTATCTGGGCCGTCGGCAGCGCGTCGCGGGTGCGGCCGGCTATCTGCGGGTCTGCGAGGTGTTCCACCGACTCGGATTCCTTTCCGCCGAGGTGTTTCTCGGGGTCGACGGCACCGTCTCCGGCGAGCGGCGGCGGGCGCGGTTCTTCAGCCGCAACGCCGACGTACCGCTGATCGTGGTGGGCGTCGGCACCGCAGCCCAGGCGGAGGCCGCATTGACCGAACTGCGGCCGCACCTGGCGGACCCGCTGATCACACTGGAGCGGATTGTGGTGTGCAAGAACGCCGGCCACGTCATTGCCGAACCAGGGAGGGTGCCCGGCGGTTACCTCAAGGTGACGGTGCGCACCGACGAAGACAGCCGCCATGACGGCACCCCCGTCCACCGCGCGTTGGTGAGCAGGTTGATGCAGACCGACCACGCCAACGGCGCCACGGTGCTGCGGAGCATCTGGGGGTACCACGGCGCACAGGCGCCACATGGTGATCAGCTCTTTCAACTGGCCCGGCACGTGCCGGTGAGCACGGTGATCGTCGACACCGCCGAGAGCATCGCAGCCAGCTACCCCGTCATCGACGAACTGACCGTCACCCACGGCCTGGTGACCTGCGAAACCGTTCCGGCGATGCTCGCGCTGGACCACGGCCGCACCCAGGGTGGCCTTCTGCTGGAGTGACGGCACGCCACCAGTTCGAGGTGTTGCGACACCACGGGATGCCACACGAATGCGTGCCTTGAATCGGCCTCGGGTCGCGATCGCAGTAGCAAGGGTGAGCGATCGAGGTAAGCGTAGCCTACCTTTAGTAGTCGGTGTAACGTCTCGCCGCATGGAGACGCCCATCCCGCCCCGCATCAGCGCCGCGCTGGCCGACATCCTGCGCGACGACCTCAACGTCGACGTCACCCGGGTGAACCGTGATTCACGCCTGATCGACGATGTCGGCCTCGACTCGGTCGCGTTCGCCGTCGGGATGGTCGCGATCGAGGACAAGATCGGGGTGGTCCTGTCCGAAGAGGACCTGTTGACGTGCAACACCGTCGGCGACCTCGAGGCTGCGATCCTCGCGAAAGCCCCGGCCGAGCAGTGAGTGCGCTCGCGACCGCAGCACGGCAGACGATGACCTCGTCGCCACACGATTTGGTGATCTTGAACCGCGACGACGCCGAGTGGCGGCGCCACCCCTGGCAAGAAGTGCACTGCCGCGCCGAGAACATCGCCGAACGAGTTCTCGACAGTGGCGACGGCGATGTGGGCCTGATCGGCGAACCCACGGTCGAGATCGTCGCCGCCATTCAGGGGGCGTGGCTGGCCGGGCGCGCGGTGGCCATCCTGCCGGGCCCGGTGCGCGGCGCCGACGAACGCCAGTGGGCCAAGGCGACCACCACCCGCCTCACCGACATCGGCGTGACGCAGGTGTTCAGCCACGGCGACTGCCTGAACCTGCTGCGCGACTGCGACTCCGGACTGACCGTGCACGACGCGGTCGCGGCGGGGCATCCCCGACGCTCGTCCACTCTGCTGCCTCAACCGACCCCCGCCGACACCCCAGCCGTCCTGCAGGGCACCGCCGGGTCCACCGGAACCCCGCGCACCGCGGTGCTGCCCCCGTCGTCGGTGCTCGACAACGTCTCCGGGGTTCTGCAGCACACCGCAGTGGACCCGGGCCGCGACGTCGGCTGCACCTGGCTGCCGCTGTACCACGACATGGGCTTGACCTTTTTGCTGACCGGCTTCGTCAGCGGCCCGGAGATGTGGCTGGCGCCGACAGGAGCGTTCTCGGCGTCTCCGTTCCGCTGGCTGCGCTGGCTCTCCGACAGCGGCGCAACCCTCACGGCGGCACCGAACTTCGCCTATTCGGTGCTCGGCCGGTACTCCCGCCGGGTCTCCGACGTCGACCTGAGCCGACTGCGTTTCGCGCTCAACGGCGGCGAACCCATCGACTGCGCCGGCTACGAGTTGTTCCTGACCGAATTCGGCCGCTTCGGTCTGGACCCGCATGCGGCCGCCCCGTCCTACGGCCTGGCCGAGGCCTCCTGCGCGGTCACGATCCCCCGCCCGGGAACCGGACTACTGGTCGACGAAACCGTCGATGCGACAACGGGTTCGACCCAACGGCATGCCCTGGTCGGTGACGTGATCCCGGGGATGGAGCTGCGGGTGGTACCCACCGAACGCAGCGACGCCGCCGGCGGTGACGTCGGCGAGATCCAGATCCGCGGCACATCGATGATGAGCGGCTATCTCGGCGAGGAACCCTTGCCCATCCACGACTGGTTCACCACCGGCGACCTGGGCTACCTGACCGATTCCGGCCTGGTCGTGTGCGGCCGGGTCAAGGAGCTCATCACCGTGGCCGGGCGCAACCTGTTCCCCAGCGAGATCGAACGTGTGGCCGCGCAGGTCCGCGGCGTGCGGGAGGGCGGTGTCGTCGCCGTGGGCGCCGGCACCGACTCGGCCCGGCCGGGGCTGGTCATCACCGCGGAGTTCCGCGGGGCCGACGAGGCGGGCGCGCGCACCGAGCTGGTGCAGCGGGTGGCCTCACAGTGCGGCGTCGTCCCGGCCGACGTGGTGTTCGTCGCGCCCGGATCGCTGCCGCGGACAACGTCGGGCAAGCTGCGCCGATTGCAGGTCAAGAACACTCTGGAGGCGGTGCGCACATGACGGTCCCGGTAGCGGTCGGCCTGGACGACTACCGCGACCTGCTGGGCCGGGTCTTCGACGACACCGTCACGGGCTGGACCGCCGACGCCGAAGCGGCCGAGCAGTTTCCCCGCAAGTTGATCGAGCATCTGGGCTCCGCGGGGGTGTTCCGCGCGAAGTGGGGTCCGCGCGGCGGCCAGCACCCCGACGTCGCCAAACTGAACGAGCTGGCATTCAGCCTGGGCCGGCTGGGGTCGGCCGGTATCGGCGTAGGTGTGAGCCTGCACGACTCGGCGATCGCGATCCTGCGCAGGTTCGGCAAGTCCGAGCACCTCCGCAACGTCTGCGAACAGGCCGTCGACGGCCAGTCGGTGCTGTGCATCGGCGCGTCCGAGGAGTCCGGCGGCTCCGACCTGCAGATCGTCCAGACCGAGGCACGTTCCGCCGGTGAGGGGTTCGAGGTACGGGGCGTCAAGAAGTTCGTCTCCCTGTCCCCCGTCGCCGATCACATCATGGTCGTCGCCCGCAGCGTGGACCACGACCCCGCCAGCCGGCACGGCAATGTCCTCGTCATCGCCGTTCCCACCGCACAGGTCCAGGTGCAGCCACCGTGGCGCAAGGTCGGGGCGGGCCCCCTGGACACCGCCGCGGTCCACATCGACACCTGGGTGCCCGCCGACCATCTCGTCGCCCGCGCCGGCACCGGGCTGGCGGCCATCTCGTGGGGTCTGGCACACGAACGCATGTCGATCGCGGGTCAGGTGGCGTCGTCGTGCCAGCGCGTCCTCGCAATCACCCACGCCCGCATGATGCGACGCACACAGTTCGGCGCGACGCTGTTCGAACACCAGGCGCTGCGGATGCGGATGGCCGACCTGCAGGCCCGGGTGGACCTGCTGCGTCACGGCCTGCACGGTATCGCCGCACAGGG
Source organism: Mycobacterium sp. G7A2 (assembly GCF_041902445.1). Classification (NCBI taxonomy): domain Bacteria; kingdom Bacillati; phylum Actinomycetota; class Actinomycetes; order Mycobacteriales; family Mycobacteriaceae; genus Mycobacterium; species Mycobacterium sp. G7A2. The sequence continues at coordinate 4,183,215 of NZ_CP169251.1, forward strand.
CCGGTTGGATCTGCGGGCCGCGGCCGCAGTCAAGGTCACTGCCGCTCGGCTGGGTGAGGAGGTGCTGTCGGAGTGCATGCATCTGTTCGGCGGCGCCGGATATCTGGTTGACGAGACTCCGTTGGGCCGGTGGTGGAAAGACATGAAGCTGGCCCGCGTGGGAGGCGGCACCGACGAGGTGCTGTGGGAGCTGGTCGCCGCGGCGATGCGCCCCGACTACGACGGTTATGACGCGATGATCGGGGCAGCGCCCGAGTGAGTCACTGCCCGTCGGCGGGCCGGTTCAGCGCGTAAAGGGCCATCCGGCGGTTGGACATCTGGTGCTCGCCGAGGAAGTCGCAGCGGGCGTATTCGCACAGCCGGCGCGCCGCGGTGTTGCGGTGGTCAGGGTCGAACATGATGCGCTTGCAGCGAGGTTCGCTCTGGAACAGGTTGGCGGCCAGCCGAGGCAGCAGCAGCGGACCGAAACCACGGTTGACGATGTCGAGGTCGGCGATCGCGGCGTGCAGTCCGAGGTCGTACGGGTCGGCGTCGTAGCACGGGGCGATGGAGTCCTTGGCCGCGCGGTAGACCTCGATGTAGCCGAGCGGATCGCCCTTGAAGACGCCGAGGAACGGTCGTGAGTACTCACCGGCCAGCTGCGCCTGGAGATAACGACTCCACCACGTCACCGGCCGGTCGTACTCCCACGTCTCGGCCAGATGCGGACGGTTCATCCACTCCGCGATCATCTCCGCGTCGGCGTCGGGCTCGACCAGCCTGACCGAGAAGGGTTCGCGCAGCTGCGGTGTCGGCGGAGGCGGCACCACGCGCACCTCCTCGCGGAGGTCGGTGAGCTCGCGGGGCAGGATCGGCAGCACATCGGTCATCGTGGTGGCTGACCCTACCCGAGCCAGGTGAGGGTAGGGTTACCTACCTAGGATGCGGTCGCCGAGAGCGCAACACCCGCGGTGGCGAGCGCGATCACCTTGACGATCTCGAGACCGACATACACGAGATGCGCGTGGGAGCGTGGCCCTTCGGCGCCGGCCAGAACCTGATCCGATCGGCGCGTCAGCGCCGGCCGCACCGCGACGATCTGCACGGCCAGCATCACCACTGCCACCGCCGCCGCCGCGACGCCCAGTGTCGAGGCGCCACCCGCCCACACCGCGACAATCACCGTCACCGCCAGCAGTGCTTCGCAGACGTTGAGCGCACGGAACACCAGCCGCCCGATGCCGAGACCGATCTGCAGCGTCACCCCCGGCGCACGGAATTTCAGCGGCGCCTCCAGGAAGGAGATCGCCAGCACCATTCCCAGCCACACGAACGTCGCGGCGATTCCGGCGACCTGCATGGCGCTACCTTAGGACGTCCAGGGGCTCAGCCGTGGTCGGCTCGATCTGCCGGCGCCGCCGGATCCTTCTTGCCGAACGGCAGCACGTGCACGACCGCCACCACCACGGCTCCCACCACGAGGCCCACCACCGCGGAGGCGGCGGTGTTCACCAGCCATGCCAGGACCCCGCCCACGGCGGCGACGTGGTGCACATACTCCTCGGCGTGATGCACCAGCTCGTAGGGCAGATGCCACCCGAGTTCGTCGGTGCCCAACAGCAGGATGTGCCCGCCCACCCACAGCATGGCGACGGTGCCGACGAGCGACAGCGCGCCGAGCAGTTTCGGCATGCCGGCAACCAGGCCGCGGCCCACCTTCTTGGCGAATGCCGACGACCGCTGCGTCAGGCGCAACCCCACGTCGTCCATCTTCACGATTCCCGCGACGACGCCGTACACCACCGCGGTGATGACCACCGCGACCACGAGCAGGATGATCAGTCGGGGCAGGAACGACTGGTCGGCCACCTCGTTGAGCGCGATGACCATGATCTCGGCCGACAGGATCAGGTCGGTGCGGATCGCGCCGGTCACCATGAACCGCTCGGCATCGGGCCCGGCCGCGGCGGCCGGTACGGCGTGCCCGCCGTGCCCGGTGATCTTGCCCCAGACCTTCTCGGCGCCCTCGTAACACAGGAAGGTGGCACCGAGCATCAGGATCGGGGTCAGCAGCCACGGCGCGAACTGACTCAGCAGCATGATCGCGGGCAGGATGAAGACGATCTTGTTGCGCAGCGACCCGATGGCGATCCGCTTGATGATCGGCAGCTCGCGCTCCGCGGCGATGCCGTGGACGTACTGCGGGGTGACCGCCGTGTCGTCGATGACCACGCCCGCAGCTTTAGCCGTGGCGCGGCCGGCGGCCGCCCCGATGTCGTCGACCGACGCGGCGGCCAGCCGGGCCAGCACCGCGACGTCGTCCAGGAGGGCGAACAGGCCGCCGCTCATCGCGTCCCCTCGCTCATGGGTGGCAACGGTACCCGTCGCCGGTCAGCGCGGCGCGGCTGGAGTGACGGTGCTCGGGCCGCATCCGATCGCGGCCAGCCTTCGCTGAGACGCCTGGTCGGGCACCCGGCGGGGCCACCAGAACCACCTGCCGAGCAGCGAGGCGACCGCCGGTGTCATGAACGAGCGCACGATCAGCGTGTCGAACAGCAACCCCATGGCAATCGTCGTCCCGACCTGCGCCATCACCTTGAGATCGCTGAACGCGAACGAGGCCATCGTGAATGCGAACACCAATCCCGCCGACGTCACCACCGAGCCGGTACCGGCCATGGCCCGGATGATGCCGGTCTTCAGGCCACCGCCCAACTCCTCCTTGAACCGCGACACCAACAGCAGGTTGTAGTCCGATCCGACGGCCAGCAGCAGGATGACCGACATCGGCAGCACCATCCAGTGCAGCTCGAGGCCGAGAAGGTGCTGCCAGACCAACACCGAGAGCCCGAACGAAGCCCCCAGCGACAGCAGCACCGTGCCGACGATCACCCCGGCGGCCACCACACTGCCGGTGATGACCAGCATGATGCTGAAGATCAGTGTCACCGCCGCGATCCCGGCGATGAGCAGATCGTAGTTGGACCCGTCGCGCATGTCCTTGTAGGTGGCCGCGGTGCCGGCCAGATAGATCGTCGCCCCCTCCAGCGGGGTGCCCTTGATGGCTTCTTTGGCTGCGGTCTTGATCGGCACCACGTGCGAGATACCGTCGACGGTCGCGGGGTCACCCTCGTGGCTGATGATGAATCGGACGGACTTGCCGTCGGGCGAGATGAAATTCGCGATCCCGCGCTTGAAGTCGTCGTTATCGAAGACTTCGGGCGGAAGATAGAACGAGTCGTCGTTCATCGCCGTGTCGAACGCGTCGCCCATCGCATCGGAGTTCTCCTGCGCCGCGGCGAGCTGGTCCTGCATGCCCTTCTGCGACTGGTACATCGTCAGCATCATCGATTTCATCGTCCGCATCGACTCGATCTGCTGCGGCAGCAGAGCCACCAGCTGGGGCATGAGCGCGTCGAGGCGCTCGAGTTCGGGGACCAGGTCCTGGATGTCGTCGGTCAGGGGGTTGATGCCGTCGAGGGTGTCGAACACCGACCGCAGCGCCCAGCATGCCGGGATGTCGTAACAGTGTGGCTCCCAGTAGAAGTAGCTGCGGATGGGACGGATGAAGTCATCGAGGTCGGCGAGATGATCACGCAGTTCGACGATGTCGAGCGTCATGTCCTTGGTCTTGGCGACCATCCGGTGGGTGGTGTCGGCCATCTGCTCCGTGATGGCCGACATCTGAGCCATCGTGTCGATCGTGGTCTGCATCTCGTCGGCCTGCACCAGCATGTCGGCGAACCGGTCCTGCAGATAGGTCTGGTTCAACTGATTCGTGGTGCCCTGCATGCTCATCTGGAACGGGATGGTCGAATGCTTGATCGGTTTGCCGTCGGGGCGGGTGATGGTCTGCACCCGCGCGACACCGGGCACCCGGAAGATCGCCTTGGCGATCTTGTCGATGACGAGGAAGTCTGCCGAGTTGCGCAGATCATGATCGCTTTCGACCATCAGCAATTCGGGGTTCATCCGCGCGGCACCGAAGTGCCGTTCGGCCGCCGCGTAGCCGACGTTGGCCGGAATGTCAGCGGGAAGATACTGCCGGGCATCGTAATTGGTTCGGTACCCGGGCAGGGTGAGTAGCCCGACCAACGCCAGAGCGATGGTCGCGGCCAGCACCGGACCTGGCCACCGGACCACTGTCACCCCGACCCGGCGCCAACCGCGCGAGCTGATCGCGCGCTTCGGTTCGAAGCGTCCGAATCGACTGGCCACCGTGACCACCGCGGGGCCCAGCGTCAGCGCCGCCACGACGGCGACGAACGTTCCGACCGCGCAGGGCACGCCCAGGGTCTGGAAGTAGGGCAACCGGGTGAAACTCAGACAGAGCATGGCTCCGGCGATGGTCAGCCCCGAGCCCAGCACCACGTGGGCGGTGCCGTGAAACATCGTGTAGTAGGCGGCTTCCCGGTCGTCGCCGGCGCCCCGGGCTTCCTGATAGCGACCGATCGCGAATATCGCGTAATCGGTGCCCGCGGCGATGACCATCAGAGTCAACAGGTTGACCGCAAAGGTGGACAGCCCGATGATCTCCTGATCGGCGAGGAACGCGACGATTCCGCGGGCAGCGCCGAGTTCGACGAACACCATCAGCAGGATCAGCACCATGGTGCCCAGCGACCGGTACACCACCAGCAACATCACGGCGATCACGCCGATCGTGATGAGGGTGACCCGGAAGACGCTCTTGTCGCCCGCGTGGTGCTGATCGGCCACCAGAGGAGCACCACCCGTGACGTAGGTCGTGACGCCCGGCGGGCTCGGCGTCGTGGCGACGAGGTCCCGTACCGCGGCGACAGACTCGTTGGCCAGCGACTCCCCTTGGTTGCCGCGCAGGTAGACCTGCACGTAGGCAGATTTGCCGTCGGTGCTCTGGGCACCCGAGGCGGTCAACGGATCTCCCCAGAAGTCCGCCACGTGCTGCACGTGCGCGGTGTCGGCCTGCAACCGGTCGACCAGGCCGTCGTAGTACCGGTGCGCGTCCCCGCCGAGGGGCTGCTCGCCCTCCAACACGATCATCGCGTTGCTGTCGGAGTCGAATTCCTCGAAGTCGGCCCCGATCCGCTTCATCGACACCATCGACGGCGCATCCTGGGCGCTCAACCCGACGGTGTGTTCTTCGCCGACCTTCTCCAGAGGGGGCACGGCGACGTTGGTGACGACGGTCAGCAGCACCCAGCCCAGAATGATCGGCACCGCCAAAACGCGGATCGCTCGGGCCACGCCCGATCGGCCGGCAGTCGACTTCGCCACGTGCACTGCCCCCTGCTCAGGCGCGGGCCTCACCCCGCAACGACGCTGCCGGCGTGACACAACGTGTGTCGCGTGTCATACATCTAGCCCGTCAAAGCATCGGCTGTCAACGGCGCGCCGCAGGCCGTTCTGACAGGCGTTTCACAGCTTCTGCCGTGTGCCGGAACCTAGGCTGGACCGATGAGCGCCGGAGAGCAGCGGGCCGGAGTCGACCTGACCAATCTCGACCAGCCGCTCGGTCCCGACGCCGACGCGACCAAGCGGGACCTCGTCGACTACCTCGATGCCGTAGCCGACCGAATCCTGCCCGCCCTTGCCGGTCGCCCGCTGACCGTGCTGCGGGCGTTGCGGGGGCGGGCCCCGTTCATGCAGAAGAACGTGCCCAAGTACACGCCGGACTGGGTGCGCACCGTCGAGATCTGGGCCGAGGCGTCGCGACGATCGATCCGCTATGCGCTGTGCGACGATCGACGGACACTGCTGTGGCTGGCCAACCAACGCGCCGTCGAATACCACCCGACACTGGGCCCGGCCGAGAACATCTACCGGCCAACACATCTGGTCCTCGACCTCGATCCGCCGGCGCGCGCTCCGTTCGCCGCAGTCGTGGCGGTGGCGAATCAGGTGCACACCGCGCTCACCGCCTGCGGGCTCTCCGGGGCGGTGAAGACCAGCGGCTCCCGCGGCCTGCACATCGTCGTTCCGGTCGCCGGCGGCGCCGCGGCCGACGACGTCGCCGCCGCGACACGTGCGTTGGCCGCGCGCAGCGAGGCTCTCGACCGGTCCGCCGCCACCACCGCGTTTCTCGTCGAGGAGCGCGCCGGCAAGGTCTTCGTCGATGCCACCCGCGCCGGCGGCGCGACGGTCGCCGCGGTGTACAGCCCGCGATTACGGCCGGGCACCCCGGTGTCCTTCCCGTTGGCGTGGTCAGATCTGGACCGCGCCGACCCGCGTGAGTTCACCGTGCACACGGCGCCGGGTCTGCTGTCGGGTGGGGACCCGTGGGCCGAGACGATGCCGGCGCCGCAGCGGCTGCCCGAGGACCTCGTCGACGAGGGACACCGCATCCCGGTCGCCCGGGTCGCCGCGATGCACGAAGGCAAACGTCGCGCCCGGCAGCGCCGGGACGAGCGGCAGGACTGAATCAGGCGATCTTGCGGTGCATCTGCACGGTCGTGCCGGCGGGCCGGGACTCGATCGTGACGTCCTGCATCAACGCCCGCATCAGTTCCAGCCCCCGACCTCGATGCCGGGCGGGCACCGCCTGCGGTGTCTTCCACGACCCGGTGTCGGTGACGGTGACGTAGACCCGCTCGGCCACGACTACCGCGTGCAGGTACACGGTGCCCTCCCGATGGTCGCGGTGTCCGTGCTCGATCGCGTTGGCCAACGCCTCCCCCACCGCGATCAGCACATCGAGAGCTTCGTCGGCGCCCGCGCCGGCCTCGTCGAGCCAGTCGCGCAGGGCGTGTCTGCTCTGGGCGAGTTCCCCCACGTCGGCGCCGAGCTCCAGATCCAGCGCGGCGGGCTGCCGGTAGACGAGTACCGCGACGTCGTCGCGGTACCCGCCTGGTGGCGCCAGCGTCGTCATCAACCGGTCGGCCAGAGCGTCGAGCGCGTCGCCGCGATGCTGTGACACAAGGTCGCCCGCGCGGTCGATGCCTTCGTCGATCGACAGACGTCGGCGCTCGACCAGTCCGTCGGTGTAGAGCAGCAGGGTCGCCCCGGCCGGGAGCACCGTGTGAGTCTCCGGCCGGGCACCGTGAGCGGTCACCCCGAGCGGCGTGGCTCGCGCGCTGTCCAGCAGAGCCACAGCGCCACCACCGTCGACGAGAATCGGCGGCGGCTGTCCGGCGCAGGAATAGGCCAGCTCCCCCGACCCGGGGCTCAACACCGCACAGAACGCGGTGGTGCACCGCGCTCCGGGCAGCCGCGTCGCGAAGCGGTCCAGCGCCGAGAGCACCGCCGCCGGGCTCGGGTTCTCCAGCAGCAGAGCCCGGCACGCGCTGCGCAGCTGCCCCATCACGGTGGCCGCCGACAAGCCGTGCCCGACGCAGTCACCGACGATCAACCCGATCCGGCCGTCGTCGAGGTCGACCACGTCGTACCAGTCGCCGCCGACCTGCAGCGGCCGGGTCGCCGGCTGGTACCGCACCGCGAATCCGTCGGACGTGGGGGGGCCGAGTATCGCGTGCTGAAGCGCCAGCGCGGTCTCGCGTTGCTGATCGATCTGGTGCACCCGCTGCAAACCCTGGCCGAGCCGGCCGGCAAGCACCGTCAACAGTGTGCAGTCATCCGCGGTGAAGTGTCGCCGCTCAGTCAACTCGAGGTGGATGACCAGGACGCCCTGGGGATGCTGCAGAGCGATACCGGCCTCCCCCGGTTCGAAGGACTCGGGTTCGAGCAGCTCACGATCGTGCAGCGCCGCGATCTGCCCGCGGTGCTCGTCCGACAGGGCCCCCCACTCTGCGGCCTCCCCCGCACACACCAGCGTCGGCACATCCGCCTCCCCGCCGCGCCACGTCGCGGCCACGACCCGACGCGCGCGCCAGACCGCACGCAACTGTTCGGCCGCGGCGGCCACCGCGTCGGCGAGGGTGTCCGCCTGAGCCAGCTCCTCGTTCAGCGCTGCCAGCGCGGTCTCCCGCAGCACGACGTAGTGCTCCGCGGTGACGTCGCGCAACGTCCCGACGATCACCTTGCGGCCCGTGTCGGGATCCTCGGCGTGGGTGAACGTCGCCGTCACCCACAGCCGATGGCCGTCACGGTGGGTCACCGGAACCGCGGACAGCGTCCCGTGCGACTTGTGCATCAGACTTGCGAACGCGTCGGAAACCTCGCGGTGGGCGTCCGGATCACTTTCTGCCGACGGCCACCACGGGTAGGCCGGCGGATAGGGCAGGCCGGCGCTGTCGTAACCGAGCATGTCGGCGAAGGTCGTGTTGATCTCGGTCACCGCGCCCGTCTCGTCGCAGACGAACAACGCCTCCTGCAACGAGTCGATGAGCGCCGTACGCCAGCGGGCGTGGTGGTCACGCATCCGTGCCAGCACGATGTTGGTCCGCACCCGGGCCAACAGTTCGGTGGCGGCGAACGGCTTGACCAGATAGTCGTCGGCACCGGCGCGCAGCCCGGTGACCGACGCCTCCGGCCCGGCACGAGCCGAGAGCAACAGCACCGGCACCGACGCGGTCCGCCGGTCCGCCCGCAGCGCCGCGACCAGCCCCAGGCCGTCCAGTACCGGCATCATCACATCGCTGATGACCAGGTCCGGCGCGGCCGCTCGCACCGCCTTCAGTGCCGTGCCGCCGTCGGCGACCGATTCGACGACGTAACCGTCGGAGCGCAGCAGCCGGCTCAGATAGTCACGCATGTCGGCGTTGTCGTCGGCGACCAGCACGCGCATCGGCGGTCCCTGCACGTCATGTCCCGGCGTCGAGGAGAGGTCGGCTCCGGGGTGCGTGGCTGACTCGGGTGACCAGCTCAACGCCTCCTGGACAAAAGCGTCCCCGCCCTGCGCGGCACGCACCGTGGACCCCACAGCGACAGCGTCGGCAGGCAGGTGCGCGGAACCCAACGGAAGCCGGATCGTGAAGACGGTGCCCTCCCCCTCGACGCTGTCGACGTCGATCGAGCCGCCGTGCAATCCGATGAGTTCCTTGACCAGAGCCAGGCCGATCCCGCTGCCCTCGTGGGAGCGCGACCGCGTGTTCTCGATCCGGTGAAACCGTTCGAACAGACGCGCAACTTCGTCGGCGGGGACCCCGACACCGGTGTCGGCGACGACGACCGTGGCCTGATCACCTTCTCGGCCCACCCGCACCGAGATCGTGCCGTCGAAGGTGAACTTCAGTGCGTTCGACAGCAGGTTGAACAGCACCTTCTCCCACATGTCGGGATCGACATAGACCGGCTCGGCCAGCGGTGCGCAATCCACGACCAGCAACAGACCCGCCCGCTCGACGGCCGACCGGAAGACGCTGGCGAGCTCGGCAGTGAGTACGCCGAGATCGACCGGCTGGTAACGGACTTGGGCGCGGCCAGCCTCGATTCGGGAGAAATCCAACAGCGCGTTGACCAGCTTGCTCAGCCGTAAAGCGCTGCGCCAGATGATGTCCAGTTCATGGCGGGTGTCCTCGTCGAATCGGTCGTCTCGTCGCAGAGTGTCGACCGGGTCCAAAATCAGCGTGAGCGGAGTACGCAACTCGTGGCTGGCGTTGGAGAAGAAGGCGGTCTTCGCGCGGTCCAGCTCGGCGAGCTGCTCAGCCCGCAACTGTTCGGCACGGTAGCTGCGGGCCAGCCCGATGTCGGCGGCAATGCGCGCAGCCACCAGGGAGACGAAGCCGCGGTACCCCTCGTCCAGAGGGCGGTACCGGTTCAGGCCTGAAACCAGGAACCCCATCGGCGACTCACCCTGCTGCAGCAACGGCACGGCCAGCGCCTGCACCGGCGGCTCCCGCCAATCGCCGGTCGGCAGAGTCGGATACGCGTCGCCGCTGAGTTCGACCGTGACGATCTCGCCGCGGCGGAGCTCGCTCAGCGGCCACGCTCCGTCCTCGGCCAGAACCGCCGGCGCCGCTGCGTGCTCCCCGTCGAACCCGCTCGAACCGGCCAGTCGTGCCGCTCCGCCGGCATCGAACAGGTAGGTCAGCGTGAACGGCAGATCTCGCGCGTTACGGGCGAGTTGGCCGTCGATGAAGCCGACGATCTGCTGCTCGTTCCGTGCGGCGCTCGGGGCGGACCCGAGATCGCGCAACGTGGCCATCCGCCGTTCGCCGATCACCTGCACGGTGTCTTCGCTGACCACACAGAGCAATCCGACGACATGGCCGTCGTCGTCACGCAACGGACTGTAGGAGAAGGTGTGATAGGTCTCCTCGGGGTAACCGGACCGCTCGAGGAACAACAACAGCGACTCGTCCCAGGTCGCCTCCCCGGTCGAGAGCACCCGCCGGATACGGAGTTCAACCTCGTTCCACACCTCATGCCACACCACCCGGAACGGCTGACCCAACGCCCACGGGTACTTACGACCCAACGTGTCACGCCGATACGCGTCGTTGCAGAAGAAGGTCAGGTCCGGCCCCCAGGCCATCCACATCGAGAACTTCGATGAGAGCATCACGCTCACCGACGTCTGCAGACTCTGCGGCCATCCCTCGACCGGACCGAGCGGTGTTGCCGCCCAGTCGACGCGGGCGTGCTCGCGCCCGACGTCGCCGCCCACCGCGAAGAAATCGGGCAGCGCGCCGTCCCCGGCTTGCCGGCCGGTCACCCGGAGCCCGACATCAACGCGTCTGTCACAGTGGGATAAGGGCGGAGGAGACCGTCGAGTTTGGTCACCTCGATGGGCCTGACCACTTCGGCGTTGGTGGCGACCACCCGCACCGCCACCCCGTCGGAGACGCCCTGCTCGTAGCAGCTGAGCACGGCGTTGAGGCCGGCGCTTCCGAAGTAGGTGACGTCGTCGAGTTGGAGCACCAGCATCCGGGCGGGCGGCGCGCCGGCGGCGGCAAGCCCGGCGGCCAGCGCCTCACCGAGCAGATCCACTGTGCCCGAGTCGACTTCACCGCGGGCGTGCACGACGACAGCGCTGTCGCTGACGTCCTGCGTGATGTCGAGAAGACCCACCTCAGCTGCCGATCCGCTGATGGACGGACAACAGCACATGGTCGAACTCGCGCCGGAGGGCGTCCAACGACGAGTCGACCGATGTCAGCTCGGCGACGATCTGCGCAGCCAGCGCCCGCAACTTGGTGTTGGTCTGCTGGGACCGCCACTGCAACAGCTTGAACGCCTGATCGGCGTCGACCTGATAGACCAGCATCAGCGCGCCCTTGGCCTGTTCGATGGCGGCCCGCGCGGCGAACAGGTCGGGCAGCGACTCGTCGAGGACGTCTTTGCGGGCGCGGTCCAGGGTGCCGCTCAGGTCGAGGTAGTAACCCTCGGTGCCGATCACGGCCCCCCGGTCGTCGCACATCCGGTCGCCGATGACGAGAACGCTGTGTTCGCGTCCGTGGGTGTCGAGAAACCGGTGGCGGCTGGAGAACGAACCACCGTGGTGCAGCGCGTGGTCGAGCAACTCCTGGACGTGTCGGCGGTCGTCCGGGTGTTTGTGCGAGAGCACCAACTCGGTGGTGGGCGTGACCGCGCCCGGTTCGTAGCCGTGCATCCTGGCCAGCTCATCGGACCATTCCCAGCGCTGACCGACAAACCAGAAACGGAAGCCGCCGACGTCGAGGGCGGCGGAGGCGACGGCCTCCCCGGCCCGAGGGGCGGAGGCGCGAACCGGATCCGGCATCTCCGCATTATTCCACCCTGGTCCGGCACGGAAACACATTCGGCGATGAAAGCCGTTCGGGCGCCCTTCTGCCGCGCCGACGCCGAACCGGTGAAACGGTCGTGCTCTGGGTATCCCCGCGCCATGACCGAACAGTTCAAGAAGGGTGACAAGGTCACCTGGCAGAGCCACGGCAGTACCGCCGAGGGGACCGTGCAGAAGAAGATCACGTCCGATACCGAGGCCGCCGGCCGCACGGTTCGCGCCTCGCAGGACGAACCCCAGTACCTGGTGCGCAGCGACAAGAGCGGCAACGACGCCGTGCACAAACCCGAGGCGTTGACTAAGAAGTCCGGCAGCTAGGCCTTCGACGACAGTTGACGTTCAGGACGCGGCGGTAGCATCTCCGGCGATGCTCCGCGTCGCGCTGATTCTCGTCGTCGTCGCGCTGTCGCTTGCCGGCTGCGCGGGCGCGCCGACTCGTACCGCGCCCACCGCCGAAACACGTGCGGCCGCGCCGCCGTCGACGGTCACGCAGGACCGGCCGCTGGCGGCCGAACCCGCCCAGATCGCCGCCGACCTGGTCGCCGACGAGTTCGCGCTGCGGGATCCGGCGTCGCCGGACGATCTGCTGGCCGCGGCGGCACATCGACAACAGGCGGCCTATCGGATACTCGGCCGCCATCCCGAATGGGATTCCCTGATCCGTCCTCACATCCCGGCAGGACTGCACCAGGTCGTCGACCGCAACATCGACGCGCGGCGCCAGCTGTCGGCGATGGGTCGCCCGAAGGACACGCTGCCCGCCTGGCGCATCGTCGAGCCGCGTCCGGCGCAGGAGCTGATCGGCTACTACCGCGAGGCGCAGTCGGAGTTCGGCGTCGGCTGGAACTACCTGGCGGCGATCAACTTCATCGAGACCGCGTTCGGGCGGGTGGCAGGCGTCAGCACGGCGGGAGCCCAGGGACCGATGCAGTTCATGCCCGCCACGTTCGCGGCCTACGGCGCCGGCGGCGACATCCTCGCACCACGCGACAGCATCATGGCCGCCGGCCGCTACCTCGCCGCCAACGGCTTCGACCGCGACCCCGACCACGCGCTGTACCGGTACAACAACTCTCAGAACTACGTGCGCGCCGTGCACGACTACGCCGCCGTCATCGCGGCCCACCCCAGGGCGCTGGACGCCTACCACCGGTGGAGCGTGTACTACAACACCACCTCCGGTGACATGCTGCTGCCCGTCGGCTACTCGCAGGATGCGCCCGTTCCTGTCTCCGAGTACACCGGCTCGAACACCGAGCCCTACACACCCACCTCGGCCGAGGTCCGGATGTCACCCCGCAGCGCCGAGATCCTCGACCGGCTGCTGGACGTCCGACGCGAAACGCCCGGCGCGGCCGGGGCGCCACCGCCGGCAGCCGTGCTGTCCCAGCGTTTCCTCGGCACCGCTTACGGCGCAAACACTCTCGTCGGTTCGCAGGGAGTACCCGAGCAGCTCGTCATCGACCTCGAGAGGGTGGACTGTTTCACGCTGGCCGACTACGTCGAGGCCCTCAAACGCGCCGAGAACCGAGACCAGTTCATCGATGCCCTCACCGCGGTGCGCTACCAGGACGGGCTCGTCGGGTTCGCCACCCGCAGACACTTCTTCACCGACTGGTCGGCCGGTTCACCGCCGATCGCGACCGACGTCACCGCCGACGTCAGCGGCGACGCGGTCACGGTGACCAAGAACCTGAACCGGCGTGACGACGGCGGCACCTATCTGCCCGGGCTGCCGGTGACGCGCCGCGAGGTCACCTACATTCCGGCCGAACGTGTCGACGGCGCGGTACTGGCCCAGTTGCGGCCCGGTGACTACATCGGCGCATACGCCGAGGACGGCGGCCTCGACGTCACGCACGTCGGGCTGTTCCTGACAGGCCCGGACGGGCCGGTGCTGCGCAACGCGTCGTCGCTGAGCAGGGATCAGCAGGTGGTGGACACGCCATTGCTCGACTACGTCGCGACCGTGCCGGGCATCGTGGTGCTGCGGCCGCTTCGGTGAGATCGCCGCAATCCGGACCGACGAGCCGCGACTGCAGGCCAGAATCGTCGCATGCGCTTCGGAAACTTCATGGCCCCCTTCCACCCCGTCGGACAGAATCCGACCCTCGCCATCGAGCGTGACCTCGACCTGATCGTGGCGATGGACCGCCTCGGCTTCCACGAGGCGTGGATCGGCGAGCACCACTCGGCGGGTTTCGAGATCATCGCCTCCCCCGAGGTGGTCATCGGCGTGGCCGCCGAACGCACCAAGCACATCAAGCTGGGCACCGGAGTGAGCTCGCTGCCCTACCACCACCCCCTGATGCTGGCCGACCGCATGGTGCTGCTCGACCACCTCACCCGGGGCCGGGTGATGCTCGGCTGCGGTCCCGGGCAACTCACCTCCGATGCGCACATGCTGGGCATCCCCGCCGACGAACAGCGCCCGCGCATGGAGCAGTGCCTCGATGCCATCATGCGGCTGCTGCGCGGCGAGACCGTCACGATGCACACCGACGGATTCACACTGCAGGACGCCCGCCTGCAACTGAAACCCTATAGCGACCCGTGCTTCGATGTCGCTGTAGCAGCGTCCTTTTCACCGACGGGTCCGCGCGGGGCCGGCCGGCACGGCATCGGCATGCTCTCGATTGCGGCCACCGCCAAACAGGGCATGGACCTGCTCGCCCAACACTGGTCGACGTGGGAAGAGGTCGCGTTCGAACACGGGCACGTCGCCGACCGCTCCAAATGGCGCCTGGTCGGACCGATGCATCTGGCCGACACCCGCGAGCAGGCTGAGCGGGATGTCGAATACGGTATCGCCGAATTCTCCCGCTACTTCAGCCACATCCTGCCCGCCGGACCGGTGCAGGGCGACACCCCGGCCGAGATCATCGCCAACAACCGGGAATCCGGGTTCGCGGTCATCGGCACACCGGAGGACGCGGTCGCCAAGATCTCCGAACTCGTCGAGGCGAGCGACGGCGGCTTCGGCGCTTTCCTGCTCTTCGACCACGACTGGGCGCCCCCCGCCGCCAAGATGCACAGCTACGAACTGTTCGCCCAGTACGTGATGCCGCACTTCACCGGCCAGCTCACCGCACCGGCAGCGTCGTGCGACTGGGTCACCGCCAGCGGAACCGAGTTCGTCGACCGGGCCGCGCACGCGATCGGCAAGGCGATCGACGACCACGCCGCCGAGCGGGAGTCGAGGCACGCCCCACGGTGAGCGGCGACGCATTCGCGGTCACCTCCCGTTACACCCGGCACGGGGACGCGCGCCTGCACTTCATGGACTCCGGCGGGGACGATCTCGGTGCACCAATCGTTTTCGTCCCCGGCATGACCGACACCGCCGAGGACTACCGCGCGGTGCTGCCGCTGTTCGGGCGCCGCACGGTGGTGGTGGAACTACGCGGCCACGGCCGCAGCAGTGCACCGGCCGTCGGCTACGACTTCGCGACCCTGCGTGACGACGTGGGCGCCGTGGTCGATGCCGTCACCGACGGCGACGTGCACCTCGTGACGTTCTCCCGCGGCACCACCTACGGAATCGGATGGGCACTCGCGCACCCCCACCGGGTGCGCTCGGTGTCGATCGGCGACTACGTACCCGAAGAAAAGGTGCTCACCGCCGACCAGGCACACCGGCTGCTCACCGGGCGCTGGCGTGGTTCAGCCGTCGCGGACCGCCTCGACGTCGCGGCCGCGCAGCTGACGTTCGAGGCGGCACGACCGCAATCGCTGTGGACGGCGTTGGCACACAACGGCATCCCGCTGCTCGCGGTGCGCAGCGGTGGCAGCGTGCTGGTCGGCGACGGCGACTGGGCCCGGTATCGCGAGCTGTTCCCCGAGGCCGAGTTGGTCGAGTTCGACGAGTCGCCGCATGACATCTTCCGGCCGGACCGCGCCCGCTACCCCCGTCTGGTTCGCGCACACGCCGAGCGCGCCGACGCCGCGCACCACTGACGGATCAGCGTCGACTAACACGTCGCCACAGTTCGTTGAACGACCCGAGGTCCTGCACCGCGCACACGGCGCGGTCCAGGCCGGTGCGGGTGACGGCCTCACCCTGTAGGCGCGCCCCGAACGCGGCGGTGACCCCGGCTGCGATGAAAGCGGTCACGGCGAGCATCCGATAGTCGGCCCAGGTCGGCTCAGGCGCCAACCGGGGACCACCGTGCACCCGCAGCGTCTCGAGATACTCTGCGAGCAGCTCCCTTTCGATCTGGCGCCGCACGTCGGTGTCCAGCGAGGTGACAGCGAAATAGGCGAGATCTTTGACACCGGGCCCCTGAGCTGCCACCTGCCAGTCGAACAGGATCGGGCGATCACCGACGAAACAGATGTTGCCGCGGTGGGTGTCGCCGTGCACGAGAGTCAACGGAAGCTCCCGCATGACCTCGGCGACAGCGCGCCGTCGCCGACGCAGGAGGTGGGCCTCGGCGCGCACCTCCTGCGGTAGCAGGTCGTGATAGCGGCGCGGGATCGCGGCCAGCAGTCGCCAGGTTCGCGGTCCCCACGTCACCGAGCGGGCCGCCGGCGGCGCGAAGACGGCGAGATCGGTGGTGAAACGCGGCGATTCCCAGAAGGCGGCGTGGAATCGCGCCAGCGCCCTGGCCACAGCGCGCGCCTGGTCGGGCGCGCAGGAGCCGGCGACGTCGCCGAAGCGCGCCCCGCGCGACGCCAGGTCCTCCATCAGCACCAGCGAACGGCCCCGCGCGGAGGCCGCTCCATACACCACAGGCGCGACCTCACCGAGCTCCGCGCCCACCCGGCGGTAGACCTCGACTTCGTTGCGCCCCAGCCGCATCGCGACGTTGAACAACCGTTCCACCGGCCGGGTCGGAGTCAGTTTGGCGAACACCCGCGCCGGTGTTCCCGCTGGCCCAGTCACCTCCAGGCGGGCGCGAACCGCGGTGCCGTGATCGGCGTGGATGACCTTGACACCCGTCACGGCGGCGTTGCCGGTCAGCTGTCGGAACACCTCAGCTGTGATGCCGTCCGGACGCGCCGGCACCGTCATGCGCTACACCCCGCGCTCGACCGGCAACCGGCCACTGTTCACAGCCTCGACCAGCGCCGCGTGGTCGGCTTCGGTCTGGTCGGCGTACCGCCGGGCGAACCCACTGAGCGCGTCGGCGACCCGGTCCGAGCGCCCCAGGTAGCCGGCGATCATCGACGCCCCGCTGGTGCGGGCATGCCCCTTGGCGAGCAGCTGGCCCACCACGGCGGTGTAGTCGACCAGCGCCGTCGAGTCCATCGCGTCCAACGGGATGGTGCCCTTCATGTTCCGGAACTGCCGGACGTAGAACTGCACGCCGCCCATCGTGGTCCAGCCCAGCAGCGGGTCGCTGACGGTCTGCAACGCCTGCTGGTACTCGACCACCCGCTGCCCCTGGTGGGCGTGCCAGGCGGATTCGCCGTGTACATAGCGCGCCAGCACGGATCGGCGCGCCTGCTTGAGCTGCAGGAAAACGACGTCTTCGGACGACGATCCCTCCAGCAGCGCGACGTAGGCGCGCAGTCCGACACTGCCCACGCCGACCACCTTCTGCGCGACGTCGAGCAGGGTGTAGCCGCCCAGGACCCGGCGCCAGTGGGTGGACAGTGTGGGCAGGTAGTCGTCGAGCGCCACCGCCAACGCGTCGGCTTCGCGTTGCGGAAGGCGGGTGATCAGCGGAGGCTCCTCGACGATCCTGCGCTGGCCGTCGACCTCCTGGGTGAACCGGGGCAGCGCACGGTCGCTGGTGCGGTTGCGTGCCCGTTTGGCCGACCGCTGCACCTGGTCGGCGAGCGGGCCGGCCGCCTGCCCCGCCAACCGGTCGACATCCAGCCGGGTGAACGACCGCGAGAACAGCGGCTCGTCGGCCAGGCGACGCAACTCCCGACGGTAGGCCGTCACACAGGAGTGCACCGCGGCACCGCAGTCATCCTCGGAAGTGCCGTTGTGCCGTCCGGCGACCCAGATGCTGGCCACCAACCGCCGCAGATCCCATTCCCAACCGCCCGGGTGCGCTTCGTCGAAGTCGTTGAGGTCGATCACCAGGTCGCGTTCCGGGGAGGCGTAGAAACCGAAATTGCCGAGATGGGAGTCGCCGCAGACCACGGGGGTGATGCCCGTCGACGGGAGATGTGCTACGTCATCGGCCATCACCACCGCGGTGCCCCGCAGGAAGCCGTACGGGGAGGCGATCATGCGACCCACCCGGATCGGGATCAGCGAGGGCAGCCGGCCCTGGTGGTTCAGTTCGATCAGACGGACCGGGTCGGGCCGGTCCGGCTGCGCGGCCCAGTCGGCCAGTGTCCGGCGTTTCACACGCTTGCGCAGGCTCTTACCGAGGGCGTACCGCTCGGCACGGGTGACCGGCCGCCGACGCAGCGAACGGTAGGAACCGCCGTCGGCCTCGGGCAGGACGGTGTGTCTCGTCGGGTCGGGCTCGGGTGCCGTGCTCGTCATCTGTCGCCGGTTCCCCACCGCTTCCATGGTGCGCGATGTGCGCCGGCGGCGGGCTGAGTTGAGCACATGGCTACCCCGGCCCGGCCACCAGACGGGGTTTCAAGCGCTGCGGAGCGACATCGGCTCCCGCGGCGAGGTCCTCGCTCAGCGCCGTGGCGTGGGCCGCCAGCCCGGCGGCGTCGATGCCGTAGGGGGCCTCTCCGCCGGCCGAGAGGCCGTCCGATGCGCGCCGAAGGAGAGTGATCGCACCCTTGGCGTTGCCCCGCTGGATGTGGGTGACACCCACCGCGAGCTGCGCAAGCGCCTTCCACAGATGCTTCTCGCTGTCCGGCCCTGTCTTCCAGGCCGCCTCGAGCACATCGTGGGCGTGGAACGGGAAGCCCTGGTCAAGGAGTCGCTGGGCGTAGCTCAGCGAATCGTGCGGCGCCAGTTCGAGGTCCTCAGGTATCCGGGCGACACCGGTGCTGCCGTGCGGGAGCGGACGGCCCAGCGCATCGCGCGGACGGTCGTTGCGCGGGCGACCGGTTTCGTCGCGGTCACGGGCAGCCACTCGTCCATCTTGGCATCCTGGCGTCGACGCAGACTGCTCTGCACCCGCATCGCGGGGCCAGCAGCCGACAGCGCTGCGCCCTCCGCCGCCGGCCACCTCGCCGACAACGTGAGCACCGCCTGAGCGCGGGCTTGACCAAGCATCGACAATCCTCGTTGTGGCACAGCGGACCGGCGGGACAGCGCTGACACTCGCGTTCGCGTTCACCGTGATGGCAGATCCGGTTTCGTCCGTCGCCTACGCAATCGAGGCGGCACTGCGAGGTCTGCACGGAAATCTCAGCAGCCTGCTTCCAGCGATGGCAGCGGTCATCGCCATCATCGCGGTGATCTCGGCGACCTATCACTATCTGATCGGCCGGTTCCCCAGCGGGGGTGGCGGCCCAGAGGGCGTCGCGCACGCCTTCGGCGAAGGCTGGGCGTTCATCCCACTGGGTGCGCTGCTGATCGACTTCACACTCACGGTGGCGGTGAGCTGTGCGGCCGGGGCGTCGGCGCTGATCGCCTACCTGCCGGCATTGGAGTCGTGGCGGACACCCCTCGGACTCGGCCTCGTCGTCCTCGTCGCCGGCACCGTATTGCTCGGCCAAGTCGGACGCGTCGTCTTCGCCACCGCCACCGTTGCGTTCATCGCGTTGTCGATCGGTGTCATCGCCTCGGGCGTCGTCGGCACTTCAGCGCATGCCGCCAACCCGGGCCACACCTCGGTGGGACAGACACCGCTTCTGGTCGGCGCCGGGCTGGGCCCGGTGCTGCTCGCCATCCCGCTCGGAATGGCGTTGGCAACGGGTGTCGAGGCCCCGTCGAACGCGATCGCTCAAGTGCCTCAACTCCACGACCGAGGCCGGCGGCGGCTCGGGCGCCTCACCCTGTGGGCAATGGTCGGAATCGTCGGCACGCTGACAATCGCCTTCACCGCGCTCACGGTGTACCTCGGCACCGGCCTGCCGCCGGCGGATTCGACGCTGATCGCCGAGGTGGCCCGGCAGGCCACCGGAGGTGGACCGTTGTTCGTGGCCTTCCAAGCCAGCAGCGCGCTGTTGCTGTTGTCCGCCGCCGCGTCGTCGTATCTCGCGGGGTCGGGAGTCCTCAAGGCACTGGCGACCATCGGCGAGAACGGCCCGGGGCTGGTGCCACCCCGATTCGGTCGAATCAACCGCTTCCTCATACCGGAATGGGGTGTGGGACTCGTGTTGGTCGCCGCGGCGATTCTGGTGGCCGCCAGCGGACGCGAGCAGAATCTCGTCGGTTTCTACGCGGTGGCCGTCTTCGCGAGTTTTCTGGCGGCCACGATCGCCTGCGCCCGCCTCTCCTATCGGGAAGGACGGCGGGTGACCTTGTTGCTCAACGTCGTGGCGGCGGTCCTCGTCGCGATGATTCTCGTGATCAACGCCACCCGCCTGGACGGGATGATCGCCCTCGCCGCCTCCGCGGCGGTGGCGGCGTATCTGTGGCGGACCTGGGTCCGGCGCGGCCGTCCGCGCGGCGTGGCAACTGCCGGCGCAGTATGACTCCGCGGGGATACCGCCTCACCGGGTTGGGCGACCCGTACACGCCTCGCCGTGCTCCGGACGCACGTCGACGAACAGCCCCCACCGACTCGATCGTCATCGCTTCGGCCGCCGTCCGGAGCCGGACAGACTGAAGGGGCCGCATCTCTGCGGCCCCTTCTTTGTGGAGCTGCCGGGAATCGAACCCGGGTCCTACGGCATTCCCTCAAGGCTTCTCCGTGCGCAGTTCGCTATGCCTCTACTCGGATCCCCTGATCACGCGAACAAGTCAGGATGACGATCCCAGTCGCTGTTTGGTGTCCCGATGAGTCCCGCGACCGGACTCAACGGTTGATCCCTCTAGATGACGCCAGGATCCGGGTCGAGGGATTACCCGGTCTGACGGACTAGCTGTCGCTTAGGCAGCGAGAGCGTAGTCGCGCTGATTGGAATCGGCGCTTAATTGGTTGCAACGACGCTTAACGGTGGTCAATTGCCTGCACCGGCACGCTTCCCTTGATTCGATGCGCGAAGTCGAAACCGTTCAGCCCCTTGTCTGTGAAAACTTCGGCACACCCGCCGACCGTCGGCGGACACTCCATACTACCGACGAATCCAACACCGCCAACCGATTAACTGTTCCCGCGCGCCCATCCGCCGACCGATTGGTTCCCGCCGCGCGCCCGACTCGTCGACCGATTGGCTCCCGCCGCGCGCCCCACTCGCTGACCGAGGACCTGTTCCCGCGGCGCCCCACTCGCCGACCGAGTACCTGTTCCCGCGCGCCCCACCCCGCCGAGAGTGAAACCAGTGCGAAAAACGGCCGGGCGGATTCGCAAAGGATTCACACTCGGCGAGGACCAGGGCGGCTCGGCACGGGAGCGCCAGGCATCACGGCGGCTCGGCAAGGAAGCGCGAGGACCAGGGCGGCTCGGCACGGGAGCGCGAGGCAACACGGCGGCTCGGCAAGGGAGCGCGAGGCAACACGGCGGCTCGGCAAGGGAGCGCGAGGAGCGGCACGGCACGAGAACTGCCAGAAGCAGCGCGGCTCGCCGAGGCAGCTCAGGAACCGCGCGGACCGGCCCGCTCAGATCACGTAGTTCAGGTTCTCGACGACGCGCCGGCCGACAGTGTCATCACCGTCGAATTCGATGTCGGCCTCGTGCTCCGCTGCCGGTGTTCGGCCGCCGGCAAGCCGGGTGAACAGCAGGCCGTCGATCGTGATCGTCGTGGTCGGATCCGCCCCGCCGAAGTCCTCGACGAGCTTGGCGCGCCCGTCGACCTGCACCTTGATCGTGCGCTGCAGCGGACCGGTCAACTCGATCGCCACCCGCGACCCGTCGGGCGCACCGGCACGCTTGCCGACCACGAAGCCCATGCTGCCCGCCATCTCGTCGAGGGACAGCCGGGCCGTGGTGGTGGCCAGCTCGCGGTCGGAGGCGGGCGTGCCGATCGCGTCGCGGATGTCGTGCTCGTGCATCCAGCAGTCGAAGATGCGTATCCGCATGAACCGGCCGTAGCTGTCCGGCCCGGCCGGGGTGAAGGTGACCTCGTTCCAGACCTGTTCGCTCATATCCTCGAGCGCCGTGCGCCGCGCTTGCAGAATGGCCTTCAATTCGTCCCGCATCTGTTCGGGGCTGTGCGCGCGCATCGAGTGAACCCAGGATTCGTTCATCGCCCCGATCTCGTTGCGGACGTGTCCGAGAGCGGAGACGTCGATGTCGATGTCCGGTGCGGGCAGCCCCTGCAGGAACGACTCGGTCCCGATGATGTGGGAGACCACGTCCTGCACGGTCCACCCCGGCAGCGCCGTCGCCGTCTTCCACTGGCTGTCCGACAGGTCGGCAAGCAACTTCTCGAGGTCTGCCCAGACGGCGAAGAGACCCGAAA
Organism: Mycobacterium sp. G7A2; assembly: GCF_041902445.1. Taxonomy (NCBI): domain Bacteria; kingdom Bacillati; phylum Actinomycetota; class Actinomycetes; order Mycobacteriales; family Mycobacteriaceae; genus Mycobacterium; species Mycobacterium sp. G7A2. The sequence goes on from NZ_CP169251.1 coordinate 4,205,152, forward strand.
GCACCTCGGCTTTGGGCAGGACGGTGACGGGGCGGTCGGTGCTGTTCACGGCCCGAAACTTAGTCCCCTTTCTGCGAGATCTCCGGCGAATCGGCTCCGCTGCCGGTCAGCCGGCCCTGCCATTGCGCGGCGAATTGGGTCATCGGCGCAGGCCACCCGAACAGCCGCCCCTGCGCCATCCGGCACCCGGCGGTGGCGATGGTCGCGAGTTGCTCGGTCGACTCGATGCCCTCGGCGATGACGTCGATACCGAGGTCGGCGCACAGTCCGATGACCGAGCGGTACAGCGCCAGATCGCGAGCGCGATCGGCGACCACGGCCAGGCTGCGGTCCAGCTTGACGACGTGGACGGGTAATGCGTGCAGATAGGTCAGCGAGTTGTAACCGGCGCCGAAATCGTCCAGGGCGACGCGCACACCGCCCGCGTGCAGCCGGGCGATCTGGGCTGCGGCGTCCGGCAGGTCCACGATCGGCACCGTCTCGGTGATCTCGACGACCAACCGCTCGGGCGCGACCTGGTACCGGTCCAGCGTGTGCCGCAGCCGCCGCTCGAAATCGATGTTTCCCAGCCGGGCCGCGCCGATGTTGACGTGGATGTCGGCGCCCAGGCCGGCCGCCTGCACCTCGCGACAGGCGAGGTCGAGCACGAGGGCATCGAGCACCGCTCCCAGACCCGCGGACTCGGCGACCGCGACGAACGTCTGGGGCGGGATGTGGATGCCGTTGGGGGCGGTCCAGCGGGCAAGTGCCTCGACGGCGACCACAACCTGGTCGGGCACCGACACGATCGGCTGATAGGCGAGGCTGAAACCGGTCGGTACCCCACCGGACGCCGCACGCAGGGCAGTCGGGAAGTCGGCGTGGACCCCCGCCGACGGTTGATAGACGATGGCGGTGTCCTTGCCGAGCCGCTTGCCCGCGTACATCGAGACGTCAGCTTGGCGCAGCAGGTCGTCGGAGGTCTGCGGCGCCCCGTCCAGCCCTGGACGGACCAGTCCCATGCTGGCCCGCACCCGCACCGACGACCCGTGCACGGGAAAGGGTTCACGCAGCGCCACCCGGAGCCGTTCAGCCACCACGTCGGGGGACTCCGACCCCCCGCCGATCAGGATCGCGAACTCGTCTCCGCCGATCCGGGCCAACATGTCGCCGTCCCCGACGCAGCGCGCCAGCCGCTCGCCGACCGCGCACAGCAGGTCGTCACCAGCCGCATGCCCGAAACGGTCGTTGACCTCCTTGAAGTCGTCGAGGTCGACGAAGATCAGCACGAAGCGGCGGTCGTGCATCGCCTCATCGAGCCGCTGCGCGAAGAACAACCGGTTGGGCAGACCGGTCAGCGGGTCGTGCAGCACCTGATGGGCGAGCGTGTGCTGGGCCTCGTAGAGCCGACGGGTGAGCACCCGCTGAGCGCCGGTGACGAGCACCTGGCGGACGGCCACGAAGATCACCATCGTCACGGTGGCAGCGATTTCGCCCGGACTCAGTTGGTGGCCGGTGAGCAGATGGGCGGCGAGCAAAACCGTCACGCCGAGGAACCCGGCGTAGGGCAGGGTCAGTTGAGCCCAGTCCATCGGCCGGAGCTCGGAAGCCCCCGGTCGCTCGTCCTGGCCGTCGCGCAGGGAGTAAGCGATGAGCAACGGTCCCAGTACGAATCCGAGTCCCGCTGTGATCGCGCCACGGGACGGATCCGCGGCGGCGAAGTAGGCCACGATGCGATCGGCTGAGCCGATCAGCACCACCCCGGATCCGAGCAGCAGGTAGTTCGACCGGCCTGGCTGATCTGGCTCGTAGACCATTCCGACGACGGCGGCGATGACCACCACCGTGAGCTCGAGGATGGCGAACACCGCCTCGATCCCGGGGGAGCCCGATCGCGGCAGCGACGCGCTCGACTGCGCCCCGAGGTTTCCGAGCAACACCAGCACGGTGAACGAGATGGCGGCCACCAGACCGTCGAGCACGGTGGTGACGATGCTGGAGACGTCGGTGCGCACCCACCGCCGGATCACGTCACCACAGCCGTGGGCGAGGGCCAGCACCGCCGCCAACGCGAACGCCAGGAACGCGAAGTAGGCGGCGGCCGCCCACCAACTGGACCGTCCTCCGTTCAGCAGCCATTCGAGTTCACCGATCCACAGGCTCGCGACCGCCGCCACCGCCAGCAACCGCCACCAGCGGTTCGCGCCGGTCGCCCGGCGCGCCACGATCACCCCGTAGCCGATCGCGGCCGCGCTCGCCGCCGACCGCATCCCCAACGCAATCCAGCGCCCGGTCTCGCTGTCACCGAACACGAGCACGTTGGCCACCACCAACGCAACCGCGATGATGACCAGTGCACCCCGTGCTCGGTAGCCTGTGACGACCCCACCTCCTCCGTTGCAGCCACCGACTCCCCTCGGTGATGCCCCGCATCAGAGACGGTAACTAACCGGCAGTGATCAGCGCGACAGCCAACAGAGCGAGCACCATGCCGGTGGCCTGCCACGACGTGACCCGCTCGCGGAGCACCACGATCGCCAACAGGACGGTCGCCGCGGGATAGAGCGCGATCAACACCCCCGCCAGGGACAGCAGGGACGCCTGCAGGGCCAGCAACGACGTCACCGTCGCGACCGCATCGAGTACGCCCGCCAGCAGCGCCAACCGCAGCGGCACTCCCCGGATCCGCGCGAGATTGGCGGTGGCCAGGGCAGCAACCAGCACGACCACCGTCGCTGCGACCCGGCCCAGCACCAACGGCCACAAATTCGCCTCGACGGGGATCTGGTCCAGGATCACGAAGTTCATGCCGAAGGCCACCCCGGCGCCGACGGTCAGCCACGCCACCTTCATGGTGAAGCGGTGGGGGCGAGCATCCTCATCGGGGCCGAACTCTCTTCGCGCAAGCGGCTCATCGGGCCCGAATTCTCTTCGCGCAAGCGGCTCATCGGGCCCGAATTCTCTTCGCGCAAGCGGCTCATCGGGTCCGAATTCTCTTCGCGCAAGCGGCTCATCGGAGGCCTCCCGGCTCACCAACACCACCGCGATCAGCGCCAGCACCACGCCGACCCCGGCCAGCGCGCTGGGCCGCTCCCCCAACGTCAGCCCCACCCCGACGGGCAGTCCGGCCACCAGGATCGCCGTCAACGGAGACACCACCGAGATCGGGCCCGAACCGAGTGCGGCGTAGAACCACCACACCCCGAATGCCTGCCCGACACCCGACAGCAGACCCCACACCACCGCGGCGGTGCTCATGGTGCCGCCGAGTGGCGCGGCTGCGGCGACCAGAACCACCAGCGCCACCGGGTAGGAGACGATCACGACCCGCAGCGCGGCGACCCGGCGTGATGCGATGCCGCCGACGAAGTCGCTGACGCCGTAGCCCATGGCGGCGACGAGCGCGGCGACGACGCCGATCAGGTCATGCCCTTGGCGCGGCGCCCCATCTCACGGGTGATCTCGCGCTCTGCGTCGCGGCGCGCGATGTCCTGACGTTTGTCGTGTGCTTGCTTGCCCCGTGCCAGCGCCAACTCGACCTTGACCTTGCCGCCGGTGAAGTACAGCGACAACGGCACCAGCGTCAGGTTCCCGTCGCGGATCCTGCCGACGAGGGTGTCGATCTGCCGCCGGTGCAGCAGCAGTTTGCGATTGCGCCGCGGCGCATGGTTGGTCCACGTGCCGTGGTGATATTCGGGGATGTGCAGGTTGCGCAGCCAGATCTCACCGTCGTCGACGGTGGCGAACGCATCAGCCAGCGACGCCTGCCCCTCGCGCAGGCTCTTGACCTCGGTGCCCATCAACGCCACCCCGGCTTCGAACGTCTCCAGGATCGCGTAGTTGTGCCGCGCCCTGCGGTTGGTCGCCACCACCTGGTTGTTGCTGTCCTTGACGGACTTGGCTTTTTTCGCCATCGGCTACCTTCGCACGTACAGCCGTAGCGTGACGTAGGCGGTGATGCCCGACATCGCCAGCCCCAGGAACAACATCCACGGCGCGCTGTAGTAGAGCACGTCGGCGTAGTCGATCTTGGCGATCAGGTTTGCCTGATAGAACTGGTCGAGCGCGTTCTCGAGGAACAGAGCCCGCACCGCGATCAATCCGACGATCGCGATGACCACGCCGATGAACGCGGCCAGCATGGCCTCCAGCAGGAACGGCAGCTGGGTGTACCAGCGCGTCGCACCGACCAGTCGCATGATGCCGATCTCGGTTCTTCGGGTGTACGCGGCGACCTGGACCATGTTGGCGATCAACAACACCGCACCGATGGCCTGGACCAGTGCCACCGCGAACGCCGCGCTGCTGATGCCGTCGAGTACCGCGAAAAGTCGGTCGATCAGTTCCTTCTGGTTCAGTACGTTGAGCACCCCGGGCTGGCCGACCATCGCCTCGTCGAATTGCTGGTGCTGCTCGGGGTTCTCGAGCTTGACGACGAACGACGCGGGAAAGGCGTCCTTGCCGGCGACGTCCTTGTACTGCGGGAACTTCGCGATGGCGTCCTCGTAGGCCTGCTCCTGGTTGAGGAACCGGACCGACCGCACGTCGTCACGCGCCTCGATCTGCGAGCGCAACGCCTTGCACGGGTCGGCGTCGCAGGACGGGTCGTTGGCCGACACATCGTTGGTGAGGAAGACCTGGCTCTCCACCCGGTCCAGATAGATCTCGCGTGACTGGTCGGCCAGCCGCACCACCAGCAGACCGCCGCCGAACAGGCCTATGGAGATCGCGGTGGTGAGGATCATCGCGACCGTCATCGTCACGTTGCGACGAAGGCCGGTGACGACCTCGTTGATGAGAAAGCCGAAGCGCACTTAACGATCCATTCCGTAGACGCCGCGCTGCTCGTCGCGAATCAGCCGGCCGAGTTCGAGTTCGACGACGCGCTGGCGCATCGAGTCGACGATGTGATGGTCATGGGTGGCCATCACCACCGTGGTTCCTGTGCGGTTGATCCGCTCCAGCAGATCCATGATGTCCTTGCTGGTTTCCGGGTCGAGGTTGCCGGTCGGTTCGTCGGCCAGCAGCACCAGCGGCCGGTTGACGAACGCCCGCGCGATCGCGACGCGCTGCTGCTCACCCCCGGACAGCTCTGCCGGCATCCGGTTTGCCTTGCCGGACAGGCCGACCATCTCCAGCACGTCGGGCACCACCCGGTTGATCGTGTCGGAGCGCTTACCGATCACCTCGAGGGCGAACGCGACGTTTTCGAACACGGTCTTCTGCTGCAGCAACCGGAAGTCCTGGAACACGACCCCGATCACCTGCCGCAAGCCGGGGATGTGGCGCCCGGACAGCTTGTTCACGTGGAACTTCGACACCTGGATGTCGCCCGACGAGGGCTGGTCCTCGGCCAGCAGCAGACGCATGAACGTCGATTTGCCCGACCCGGATGGCCCGATGAGGAACACGAACTCACCCTTGTCGATCTTGACCGAGACGTTGTCGAGCGCTGGGCGGGCGGACGACTTGTACTGCTTTGACACACGGTCGAGGGTGATCATCACGGCACGCCAGTGTAGCGGGGTGGCATCGGAACAACCTGGAGCTACGGTGTCGGCTGCGTCGCGGGAGCCGGCGTCGGCGTCTCCGGCGGCACCTGCGTGAACGTCTGGGCATCCGACGGTCCGGTTCCGTCGGGATCGATGACCGTGGTCGTCGGCCCGGCCGGATTGGGGCCCTCTGGCGCCGTGGGCGATGTCGGCGATGTCGTGTCGCCCGGGCCGGTGGTCTCTTCCGACGGCGTCGTCGTGGTCGTGGTGGTCGTCGTGGTCGTGGTGGTCGTCGTGGTGGGTTCGGTGGTTCGGGGCGCGACGTTGGTGCGCGGCACCCAGGTGTATTCGGGGTCGGGCACGAACCCGGGCGGCACCACCTGGTTGGTGGGCTCGGCCGGCGTCTGCAACGGGGCCGAGTAGTTGTCGTAGACCCAGAACAACGCGACGAACGCGATGATCAGCCCGACGGTCGAGATCCGGACCCGGCCGCCGATGAGGTGGGCGTGCGAATGACGGTCAGACCGTTTCACCAGTTTGGTCAGGAAAGCGGGCGGTTTCACGATCTCTGCTCCGCGCGCTCGGTTGCACCGCCGTCGACGGCGGTTTCCTCACCGGTGGGACTGATGTTGCTCACCGTCGGAGTGTGGTCCTTGGTCGCGATGCCCGCGGTGGCCAGGGCCGCGATGATCAGGATTCGCAGCCGGCGACCCACCTCGAACTGCTTGCCCGGCAGTGTGCGCGCGACCATGCGCAGGTTCACGGTGTCGAGCTCGATGCTCTCCACACCCATCAGCTGAGGCGTGTCCAGCAGCAGGGCCCGCAGCTCGTCGTCCTCCATCGCGCGCTCCCCCACCCCGTGCAACACCTCGTTGACGTGATTGAGGTCGGCGGTGGTCGGCACCGGGATGTCGACGACGGCACGCGCCCAGTCCTTTGACATGTTCAGCGACCGCACGATGTTGCCGTTGGGAACGGTCCACACCTCGCCTTCGCTGGTGCGCAGCTTGGTCACACGCAGCGTGACCTCCTCGACGGTGCCCTCGGCCTCGTTGGGTGCGCCGAGCATGTTCACCTGGACCAGGTCACCGAAGCCGTACTGGCGCTCGGTGATGATGAAGAACCCGGCGAGCAGATCCTGCACCAGCTTCTGGGCGCCGAAGCCGAGTGCGGCACCGATCACCGCGGCCGGCGCGACCAGCGAGCTGATGGGAATGGCCAGGATGTCGGTGATCTGGACGCCGACCATGACGAACAGCAACGCCACCGAGACCCACGAGATCACCGACGCCACGGCCTGACGGTGCTTGGCGCTCTCGGTGCGGACCAGCTGATCGCTTTCCTGATACTGCGCGTCGATGCGCCGGGTGACCCGCTGGGCGGTCCAGTTGATGAACCGGGCGGCCAGCAGCCCTCCGATCAGGAGCAGCGCGATCGGTACTCCGCGGCCGAGGATCCACAGGCCGGTGTCGCCGGTCCAGAAGCCGCGCCAGGCCTCGGCGAACCCGAGCGCGACCACCGTGTCAGTCGTCATCGCGGCGGTTGCGCCATCGGATACCGGCCTCCAGGAAACCGTCGATGTCCCCGTCGAGCACCGCAGTGGGGTTGCCGACCTCGTACTCGGTGCGCAGATCCTTCACCATCTGGTAGGGGTGCAGGACGTAGGAGCGCATCTGGTTGCCCCATGAGCTGCCGCCGTCGCTCTTGAGGGCGTCCATCTCGGCGCGTTCTTCCTGCCGCTTGCGTTCCAGCAGCTTGGCCTGCAGAACGCGCATCGCCGAGATCTTGTTCTGCAGCTGCGATTTCTCGTTCTGGCATGTCACGACTATGCCCGTCGGGATGTGGGTCAAACGGACCGCCGAGTCGGTGGTGTTCACCGACTGACCGCCGGGACCACTGGAGCGGTAGACGTCGACGCGGACATCGCCTTCGGGAATGTCGATGTGGTCGGTGGTTTCGGTGACGGGAAGCACCTCGACCTCGGCGAACGAGGTCTGGCGGCGGCCCTGGTTGTCGAACGGGCTGATCCGCACCAGGCGATGGGTGCCCTGCTCCACCGAGAGCGTGCCGTAGGCGAACGGTGCGTGCACCGCGAAGGTGGCGGATTTGATGCCGGCTTCCTCGGCGTACGAGGTGTCGAACACCTCGACGGGATAGTCGTGCTGCTCGGCCCACCGGATGTACATCCGCATCAGCATCTCGGCCCAGTCGGCGGCGTCGACACCGCCCGCGCCGGAGCGGATGCTGACCAGCGCCTCGCGCTCGTCGTATTCACCGGACAGCAGTGTGCGCACCTCCATCGCGGCGATGTCCTCGCGAAGCTGGGCCCGCTCGGAGTCGGCCTCGGCGAGTTCGTCCGCGCCGCCCTCCTCGGCCGCGAGCTCATACAGCACCGGAAGGTCCTCGAGACGTCGACGCAGGTCCTCGACGCGGCGGAGCTCGTTCTGGGCGTGGGACAGCTCGCTGGTGACGCTCTGCCCCCGGGCCTGGTCGTCCCACAGGCTGGGGTCGGACGCTTCGTGTTCGAGTTTCTCGATGCGACCGCGGAGACCCTCGACGTCGAGCACACGCTCCACGGTGGTGAGCGTGGAGTCGAGGGCAGCGATGTCGGCTTGGCGGTCTGGATCCACGGGAATTCAGCGTACTCACTCATGCAGCCCGCGCCGCCCCCGCTGCCCGCCCGGAGACGCGCCGGATTCTTCGTGACCGCCGTCAACAGCGTGGGGTGCGATCTAGCATCGGAGCTGAACCCCGTCCGGCAGCGTCGCGACAGCCCCTTGCGCCGCGGCCGGGCAGCGACGGAAGGCAGCCCCAATGCCCTCACTGCGCCCCTACCATGTGGCGATCGTCGGCTCCGGACCCTCGGGTTATTTCGCCGCGGCGTCCCTGCTGAGGTTCGGCTCGGCGCCCGAGTCGGAACGCGATGTGCGCGTCGACATGCTGGAGATGCTGCCCACGCCGTGGGGGCTGGTTCGATCCGGGGTGGCCCCCGACCATCCGAAGATCAAGTCGATCAGCGCGCAGTTCGACAAGACGAGCGCCGACCCGCGCTTCCGGTTCTTCGGCAACGTCAAGGTGGGCGAGCACGTCCAGCCGAGCGAACTCGCCGAACGGTACGACGCCGTCATCTATGCCGTCGGCGCCCAGTCCGACCGGCTGCTCGGCATCCCCGGTGAAGATCTGCCGGGAAGCGTGGCCGCCGTCGACTTCGTCGGGTGGTACAACGCCCATCCGCACTTCGGTGAGATCACCCCGGATCTGTCCAGCGGACGCGCGGTGGTGGTCGGCAACGGCAACGTGGCCCTCGACGTGGCCCGCATCCTGGTCAGTGACCCCGACATGCTGGCGGCCACCGACATCGCCGACCACGCGCTCGATTCGCTGCACGACCGGGGCGTCGAAGAAGTCCTCGTGGTCGGCCGACGCGGTCCGCTGCAGGCTCCCTTCACGACGATGGAACTGCGCGAACTCGATCAGATGGACGCGCTGGGCGACGTCGACGTCGTGGTCGACCCGGCGGACCTGGCCGACATCACCGAGGAGGATCTCGAGGCCGCCGGCAAGACGGTCCGCAACAACGTCAAGGTGCTGCGGGGTTACGCCGAGCGGGGTCCGCGGGGAGCCAAGCGCCGCATCGTCTTCCGTTTCCGCACCTCGCCGATCGAGATCAAGGCCGGCGACGGAACCGAACCGCGGGTGGCTTCGATCGTGTTGGGCCGCAACGAGCTGATCAGCGGCGCCGACGGCCGGGTGACCGCGAAAGACACCGGTGAGCGCGAGGAGGTGCCCGCACAGCTGGTCGTGCGCGCGGTCGGATACCGGGGCCTACCCACGCCGGGGCTGCCGTTCGACGAGCGCTCCGGCACGATCCCGCACGAGGACGGGCGGGTACAGGGCAGCCGCAACGAGTACGTCGTGGGATGGATCAAGCGCGGACCGTCCGGCGTGATCGGGAGCAACAAGAAGGACTCCCAGGACACCGTCGACACGCTGGTCGCCGATCTGCAGGACGGCCAGCCGGTCGAACGTCCCGACGATCACGCCGAGCAGCTGGAGCGGTGGCTGCTGCAGCGCCAGCCCAAGCTGGTCACCGACGACCACTGGCAGCTCATCGATGCCCACGAACGCTCCGCCGGTGAACCCACGGGCCGCCCGCGGGTCAAGTTGACGAGTCTGGCGGAGCTGTTACGGATCGGGCATGGCTGACGACGCCGCCGCGGCGATCAGCTTTCGGGCCCGCGCGGCTCGTTCGGCGGCAGCGGCTCTGGCGGCCGGCCGAAGCCCCACTTCTCCGGATTCTTCGGCGAGTACATGACGTCCATCAATGCGCCCATCGTCGGCCACTCGTTCACGTCGACGGCCAGTCGCGCGTAGACGACGTACTCGTCGACCGTCGGACCGTTGATGACTCCGGTGATGGTGACGTACTGCTCGCCGGTGACACCGTCAGGGCGCGGGCTGACGCCGGTCACCAGCAGCGTGCCGGGGACCCAGTCGCTGCCCGCGCCACGCCGCCGCATGATCCAGGGGGCAGCCAGGAGCGCGATGGCACCGATGATGAGCAGCATGACCGCGATTTCCGCCACACCCGACATGGTAGGACCACTGCTATGACCTCCCCGACCCCCGAGACCTCCCCGACCCCCGAGAGCTCCGCGTCTGATGACCTGACGCTCGCTCTCGAGCTGGCCGCCGAGGCCGACGCGTTGACGATGCAGCGATTCGGCGCGGTGGACCTGCGCGTGCAGACCAAACCGGACATGACGCCGGCGACCGACGCCGACCTGGACGCCGAGAAGCTGCTCCGCGCACGGCTCGCCGAGCTCCGGCCGGACGACTCGGTGTTCGGTGAGGAGTTCGGCGGCACCCGCGAGTTCCGCGGCAGACAGTGGGTCGTCGACCCGATCGATGGCACGAAGAATTTCGTCCGCGGGGTGCCGGTGTGGGCGACGCTGATCGCGCTGCTCGTCGACGGCGTGCCGGCGGTCGGTGTCATCAGCGCCCCGGCCCTGGGGCGGCGCTGGTGGGCCGCCGAAGGTCGGGGCGCGTTCGCCTCGTTCGGCGACTCGACGCGGCGGCTGTCGGTGTCGGAGGTCACCTCTCTCGACGCGGCGAGCCTGTCCTACTCGGACCTGACCACCGGGTGGGAGGACGCCCGCTCACGGTTCGTCGAGCTCACCGACGCAGTGTGGCGCGTCCGCGGCTACGGGGATTTCTGGTCGTACTGCCTGGTCGCCGAGGGCGCGGTGGACGTCGCGGTGGAGCCGGAGGTCAAGCTGTGGGATCTCGCGCCGCTCGACATCCTGGTCCGCGAGGCCGGGGGCGCGTTCACGGATCTGGCGGGACGGCCTGGCCCGCACGGCGGAAGCGCGGTGGCCACCAACGGCGCCTTGCACGAGGCGGTGCTGGCGGCGTTGACGCGCTGACGGCGACGGACCGGCGGCAGCGCGGGCCCGGTGATCGCGGGGTCGGTGGCAGCGCCGGCACGGTAATCGCGGGTCGGTGGCGGCGACGGGCGGTTCCCGGTCGTGGTCGTGCGCCGGCCGTTCCGGGACCCCCTTCGCACACGGGCAGCCCAAGAGCGAGATTCACTGTGAAGTGCGTTACACCTGCACGCAACTTACTGGACGGTCAGATCGCGTACCTTACTCTGGAGTCAGTTGCGCAGACCGCGCAGCGCGGACCACCACACGAGGGCAGCTGACCATGACGAACACCCTCCCGTCCAAGCGGACCGGCGCCGAGAGCGCCGTGGGCCTGCAGAAGCACAAGCGCTCCGCCACCGACATCGGGTTGGCCCTGATCACTCCGCTGCTGGGGCAGGAGTTCCTGGACAAGTACAACCTGCGCGATCCACTCAACCGCGGCCTCCGGTACGGAGTGCGAACCGTGTTCTCCGCGGCCGGCGCATCGACGCGGCAGTTCAAACGCGTTCAGGGTCTGGCAAAGCCGCCGACCCGGCTCGGCGCACCGCGGCCCGCGAGCGGTTCGGACTATTTCGACCTGACACCCGACGACGACCAGAAGATGATCGTCGAGACGGTCAACGAGTTCGCCGAGGAGATCCTGCGGCCCGCCGCTCACGACGCCGACGAGGCGGCCGTCTACCCGCCCGACCTCATCGCGAAAGCCGCCGAGCTCGGCATCACGGCCATCAACGTCCCTGAGGACTTCGAGGGAATCGCCGAACACCGCAGCACGGTCACCAACGCGCTGGTCGCCGAAGCCCTCGCTTACGGCGACATGGGTCTGGCACTGCCGATCCTGGCGCCCGGCGGCGTCGCGTCCGCGCTGACGCATTGGGGCAGCGCCGACCAGCAGGCCACCTATCTGCGGGAGTTCGCCGGCGAGAACGTGCCGCAGGCGTGTGTCGCGATCGCCGAGCCGCATCCCCTGTTCGACCCGACCGCGCTGAAGACCACGGCGGTGCGCACCCCCAGCGGTTACCGCCTCGACGGGGAGAAGTCGCTGGTCCCCGCGGCCGCCGACGCCGAGATCTTCATCGTCGCCGCACAGCTCAACGGTAAGCCGACGCTGTTCATCGTCGAGGCCGACACCGACGGGCTCACCGTGCAGGCCGATCCGAGCATGGGTATCCGGGCGGCCGCGCTCGGTCGCGTCAAGCTCGAGAAGGTCATGGTTCCGCTGAGCGCGCGCCTCGGCGAGGACGACGCCGGTGCCGACGACTCCGCGCGGATCTATTCGGAGGCGATCGCGCTGTCCCGGCTGGGCTGGGCGGCGCTGGCCGTCGGCACCTCGCACGCCGTGCTCGACTACGTCGTCCCCTACGTCAAGGAGCGGGAAGCCTTCGGCGAGCCGATCGCGCACCGCCAGTCGGTCGCGTTCATGTGCGCCAACATCGCGATCGAACTCGACGGGCTGCGGCTCATCACCTGGCGCGGCGCCGCCCGCGCCGAACAGGGCATGTCGTTCGCCCGCGAGGCTGCGCTGGCCAAGAAGCTCGGCAGCGACAAGGGCATGCAGATCGGCCTCGACGGGGTGCAGCTGCTCGGTGGCCACGGCTACACCAAGGAACATCCGGTCGAGCGCTGGTACCGCGACCTGCGGGCCATCGGCGTCGCCGAAGGCGTCCTCGTTCTGTGACACCGGTGTTTGGCGCCGGCGTTCTTCGGCGTTCTACGACGTTCTCCGACAATGGCATCCATCAACAACGGCATCCATCAACAACAGCGTTCTTCAACCCCGGCAGTCCGTAAGGAGACCTGATATGGCAATCAATCTCGAGATGCCGAAAAAGCTGCAGGCGGTCATCGAAAAGGGCCACCAGGGCGCGGCGGAGATGCTGCGGCCGATCTCGCGCAAGTACGACCTCAAAGAGCATGCCTACCCCGTCGAACTCGACACGCTGGCCGACCTGTTCGAAGGCATCTCCGAGGCCAAGACCATCTCGTTCGCCGGCACCGATGCATTCCGTGGCGCAGACGGGCCGAAGGGCAACATCAACGGCGCCAACATGTCGGCGTTGCTCAATGCGCTCGAAGTGAGTTGGGGCGACGTGGCGTTGCTGCTGTCGGTGCCCCGCCAGGGGCTTGGCAACGCGGCGATCTCGTCGGTGGCGACCCCCGAACAGCTGGAGAAGCTCGGCAAGGACGTGTGGGCGGCGATGGCGATCACCGAGCCGGGTTTCGGCTCGGACTCGGCCGCGGTGAGCACCACCGCTGTTCTCGACGGCGACGACTACGTCATCAACGGCGAGAAGATCTACGTCACCGCAGGTTCTCGGGCCAGCCACATCGTGGTGTGGGCGACGCTGGACAAGACCAAGGGCCGGGCCGCGATCAAATCGTTCATCGTGCCGCGCGACTACCCCGGCGTCACCGTCGAGCGACTCGAGAACAAGCTCGGCATCAAGGCTTCCGACACCGCGGCCATCCGATTCGACAATGTGCGCGTACCAAAGGACAACCTGCTGGGCAGCCCCGACATCAATGTCGAGAAGGGCTTCGCCGGCGTCATGGAGACCTTCGACAACACCCGCCCGATCGTCGCCGCGATGGCCGTCGGCGTGGCGCGTGCCGCGCTGGAGGAGCTCCGCAAGATCCTCACCGACGCCGGCATCGAAATCTCCTACGACAAGCCGGCCCACGCCCAGAGCGCGCCGGCGGCGGAATTCCTGCGGATGGAGGCCGACTGGGAGGCCGGCTACCTGTTGACGGTGCGTTCGGCGTGGCAGGCCGACAACAAGATCCCGAACTCGAAGGAAGCTTCCATGGGCAAGGCCAAGGCCGCGCGCGTGGGCAGTGACATCACCCTGAAGGCAGTCGAGATGGCCGGCACCACAGGGTATTCCGAGCAGGCGCTACTCGAGAAGTGGGCCCGCGATTCGAAGATCCTCGACATCTTCGAAGGCACCCAGCAGATTCAGCAGCTGGTGGTCGCCCGCCGGCTGCTCAACCTGACCTCGGCGCAGCTGAAGTAGTCTGCGCGCTAGCCCAACTCGCCCTTGACGATGACGCGGGTGCGGCCGGTGACGCTGCCCCCGATGAAGGTCGAGAGCACATCGGGAAGATCACGGATCGAGATGTCCGTGGTGAGCCGGTCGAGATGGCGGGGCTTGAGCTCACCCTCGAGCTGGCCCCACACCTGCCTGCGCGCGGCGATCGGCAACTGCACCGAGTCGATGCCGGCGAGCGTCACTCCGCGCAGGATGAACGGCATGACCGTCGTCGGCAGGTCGGCCGAGCGCGCCAGACCCGAGATCGCCGCCACGCCGCCGTAATTGAGCGTGCTCAGCGCGTAAGCCAGGGTGTCACCGCCGACGCTGTCCACCACCCCGGCCCATCGGGACTTGCCCAGCGGGCGGACCTTCTCCCCCTCCCCGGGCAGTCTCCCGATCACCTCAGTGGCGCCCAGGTCCATCAGCCAGTCATGGGAATCGGTCTTGCCGGTCGAGGCCACCACCTCGTAGCCGAGTCCGGCCAACAGGTCCACGCTGACGCTGCCCACCCCGCCGGTGGCGCCGGTGACCAGCACCGGACCGTCGGCAGGTGAGACACCCCCGGTGCGCAGCGCGTTGACGCTCATCGCAGCAGTGAATCCGGCGGTACCGATGGCCGCGGCCTCCCCGGTGCTCAGCGCATCGAGGCGCACCACGTGATCGCCGGGCAGCCGGGCCTTCTCGGCGTAGCCGCCGTGCCGGGCGGTGCCGATGTCGTAGCCGTGAGCGACGATCCGGTCTCCCACCGCGAAGTCCGGCGAGGAACTCGCGCTCACCGTTCCCGCCAGGTCGATGCCGGGGATCAGCGGATAAGACCGTGCCACGCCGCCCTTGGGCGTGACCGCCAGGGCGTCCTTGTAGTTGACCGACGAGTACTCCACGGCGATCTCGACGTCACCGTCGGGCAGGAAGGATTCGTCGAGCACCTCCGCGCGCAGCACGATGCCGCCCTCGGCATCCTCATGGGCCACCATCGCGTTGAATTCCGCCATGACCGCCACAGTAGCCTCGCACGAAAGAAGCCCCCGGCCGTGGGGCCGAGGGCTTCTGTTCGTCGTGGGGATCAGAGCAGATGAGCCTGCAGGTCCGGCTTCATGGCCTGCAGCTCCGCTCCCCAGTACGCCCAGTTGTGGGTGCCACTGTTCGGGAAGTTGAACACGCCGTTGTTGCCGCCCGCCGCGATGTAGTTGTCGCGGAAGGTCTCATTCGTGCGGATCGTCAGTCCCTCGAGGAACGTGGCGGGCAGGTCGCCGCCGCCGAGCTCGTTGGGCTGGCCGTTGCCGCAGTACACCCAGATGCGGGTGTTGTTGGCGACCAGCCGCGGGATCTGCACCATCGGGTCGTTGTACTGCCAGGCCGGATCGGTCTCGGCCGGACCCCACATGTCGTCGGAGCTGTAGCCGCCGGCGTCACCCATCGAGATGTTGATCAGGAAAGGCCACCAGCCCTCGGACGGGTTCAGGAAGCCCGACATCGAGCCGGCGTAGGTGAACTGGTCCGGGTGGTGGGCAGCGAGCACCAGAGCGGAGCCGCCTGCCATCGACAGACCGACCGCGGCGGTACCGGTGGGCTTGACCTCCCGGTTTGCCTGCAGCCAGCCGGGCAGCTCCTGGGTCAGGAACGTCTCCCAGTTGTAGGTCAGGCAGCCGTTGTTGCCGCAGGCCGGCTTGTACCAGTTCGAGTAGAAGCTGGACTGCCCGCCCACCGGCATCACGACCGAGATCCCGGAGTCGAGGTACCACTCGAACGCCTGGGTGTTGATGTCCCAACCGTTGAAGTCGTCCTGCGCGCGGAGGCCGTCGAGCAGGTAGAGCGCGGGCGAGTTCGGGCCGCCGCTCTGGAACTGCACCTTGATGTCGCGCCCCATCGAGGGCGACGGCACCATCAGGTACTCCACCGGCAGACCCGGCCGGGAGAACGCCCCGGCGGTGGCCGAACCGCCGACCACGCCGACCAAGCCGGGCAGCAGGGCCGCGGCCATGGCCGCCACACCGAGCCGGCGCGCCCAGCGCCCAGCAATCCTGTCAAGAAGTCTCATACCGTCAATCCATCCATCTTCCGGTACCGCCTGGAGCGGGTTGTCCTGGGATCCCGACCTGGTCGCCGACGGTACAGCAATGGGTTCACCGCGCCGTCTGACCACTCCGAATCTGCCGAATAGCGTGCGGAGGGGTCGAGAATCTTCAGTTGTCGCGATTGCAGTAAAACATGAGAATTGGACGGGATAAAGCCCGGCCACGCCCAACGCTGCAATTCTGACGCATGAAGCCAATTTGACGACCGGGCAAATGGACCGGTCGAAAGGCTGCCAGGTGGCGGACTGACGAAACGGTGACCACAGTTCGGCCCTCGCGCGTTCAGTAGGCTCCGCTGATGGCGAGCAGCCCCTCCAACTCCGGCAGATTGTCCGTCGACGACTGGATTCAGGCGGGTTTCTCCATTCT
Source organism: Mycobacterium sp. G7A2 (assembly GCF_041902445.1). NCBI lineage: Bacteria > Bacillati > Actinomycetota > Actinomycetes > Mycobacteriales > Mycobacteriaceae > Mycobacterium > Mycobacterium sp. G7A2. Next base: position 4,221,525 of record NZ_CP169251.1, read on the forward strand.
GGCCGAGGACGGTCTCGAGGCGCTCAAGATCGACCGGTTGTGCGCCCGATTGGGGGTCACGAAGGGCAGCTTTTATTGGCATTTCAAAGACATGGCCAGTTATCGCACCGCTGTCGTGCATGCGTGGGCCGAGCTTCGCGATCGGGATCGCAGCGATTTCGGCGCGCTGGCCGATCTGGCCCCCCGCGAGCGGTTGAGCAGGATGATGGCCTCGCTGACCGGACTGCGGCAATGGAACCTCGAACGGGCCATGCGCGAATGGGCCCGGACCGACCGGGCGGCTGCCGACAGCGTCCATGCCGCTGACCAGCGGGTACTGATGGCGGTGCGGCAAGCCTTTGTCGACGCCGGCTTCTCCGCGGCGGACGCCGACCTGCGGGCCAACGCGACGTTCGCAGCCGGCATCGGGTTTCTGCACATCTTCGCCGCCCCGCCCGACGAGCGGCTCACAGATCAACGGCAGCGTTTTCTGGACCTGATGCTCACACAATGACGCTTTCCATACCAAACAGTATGGTACGTTCTGCGCATGCTCTCGTCGGTCGCCTGCGCTGCGTTCACGCCGGATTTCGTCACCCGCCTGGCCGAACGGGCCGCTGAAGGCGAGCGGCTTCGGCGACTACCGCCCGACACGGTGTCCGACCCCGCTGTCGCCGCCTTCGTCGAGCTGTTGGTTCCCGCGCGCTACGGGGGCACCCAAGCGCCGTTTCGGGAGATCCTGCAACCCGTCCGCCAGATGGCACACGGGTGCGCCTCGAGCGCATGGACCATCGGGTTCTACGCCCTGCACAACTGGATGCTGGCGCTGTTCAGTGAGCAGGCGCAGGCGGAAGCCTTCGCGACCCGGCCCTTCCTCGCACCCGCCCCGCTGGCCCCGACTGGTCACGGCACCGCGTGCGACGGCGGCATGCGGTTGACGGGGCGGTGGTCGTGGGCGACGGGTGTGATGGACGGCAAGTGGATCATGGTGGGCGTGCTGCGCGAGGACCGCGACGGCATCCGGCCTGTCCTGGCGCTCCTGCCGATGGCCCACGCGCGGATCGAGGATGTCTGGCACACCGACGGGATGCGCGCGACGGGCTCCAACGACGTCGTGATCGACGACGCCTTCGTCCCCGAGCACCGCATCGTCTCGGTGGCCGACATCTACTCCGGCGCGGCCCCCGGGGCTGCGGTGCACGACTGCCCGACCTACCGCTGGCCGATGGTGCCGGCGCTGGCCCTGCTGGCCGCGATGCCCGCACTGGGCAGCGCCGAGCGCGCGACCGAGATCTATGCCGAACGCCTCGCCGAGCGCTTCCTGGCTTATGAGGGCGTCATGCAGAAGGACAAACCGATCGCCACCGCCCACCTGGGGCATGCGCAGGTGCGGCTGCGGGCGTTGCGCGCACTGGTCGCCGACACCGTCGCGCGGATCGACGAGCTCGTCGACGCGGACGAGCCGGTCGCACGTGAGGTGCGTGGCCAGGCCAGGCTCGCCGCGGCCCACGTGGTCCACGAGTCACGGTCGGTGATCGCCGACCTCCTCGGGGCATCCGGGGCGAGTGCTCATTTCCTGGACAATCCGCTGCAGCGCATCAAACGCGACGTCGACGTGATCGCCGGGCATGTGGTGTTCGACTACGACACCAGCCGAGAGCTCGCCGGAGCGCTGACAATAGGGGTGCCGATTCCGCGCACCGCAATGGTGTGAACGACCGTACCGAGCACGAAGGGGCCTGTCATGGCCGACACCGTCCGGGACCGCATCACCCGGTTCTTCCAGAAGAACGTCGCCAATCAGGTGATGAGACGAATGCCGTTCCAGACCCTGCTCGAGACGACGGGGCGCAAATCCGGTGAGCCGCGCAGGACACCGGTGGGTGGGCGGCGCGTCGGCGACTCGTTCTGGTTCGTCTCCGAATTCGGCGAGAGATCGCACTACGTGCGCAACATCATGGCCGACCCCCGGGTGCGGGTGCGGGTCAACGGACGCTGGCACCGTGGCACGGCGCACCTGCTCCCCGACGACGACACCGAGGCGCGACTGCGTGAGCTGCCGCAGTTCAACAGCATCGGGGTGCGCACCTTCGGGACCAACCACCTCACCGTCCGAGTGGACCTCATGGACTGAGGAGCCGACAACGCCATTGACCCGCAGAAAAAACAAAAGTAATTTCAGTTTTACTTTGATGGAGGAGGGTCATGGAATCGTTCGTTCACCTGCGCAAGGGGAAGACACCGCGGCGCCTGCACGCCGACCTCGACGGTCTCAAGGACGACGAACTGGGTCGCGGCGGCTTCACGGGGCGCACCGCCAACCTGTATCGCCGCCACGATCCGACCGCCTACCGCACCGTCGGACCGCTGCGGCCACTCGACGTGCTGTCCAGTGAACTGAAGCCCTCCGACGCCACCGACGCGCACGGCGCCCCCCTGCTGATGTTCTCCAACGCCGATTGTCAGGTGCTGCTGTCGCGGCGCTCCGAAGCGATGCCGTTCTTCGTCCGCCACATCGACGGCGACCTGCTGGCTTTCGTCCACGAGGGCACCGGTCGCCTCGAGACGGAGTTCGGCCCCCTGCACTACCGCAAGGGCGACTGGATCTACCTGCCCAAGGCGTGCACCTGGCGTCAGGTTCCCGCCGAACCCTCGACATGGCTGATGATCCAGGCGACCGACGAGTTCCGGGTGCCGCCCCCCGGAAACCTCGGACGCCACTTCCCGTTCGATCCGTCCCAGGTGGTCATCCCCGAGCCCCGACCCTGCGAGGACGGAGACGGACCGCACGTCGAGGGCGAATACGAAGTCCGTTTGAGGCACTCCCCCGTCGACGGCGTCGACACGACGACGCTGTACTACCAGCACCATCCCCTCGACGTCGAAGGATGGCGCGGCGACAACTTCGCGTTCACGTTCAACATCGACGACTACAACGTCGTGACCTCCGACAGCGTGCACCTGCCGCCGACGGTGCACCTGTTCATGCAGGCCACCGGGGTTTATGTGATGAACTTTCTGCCCAAACCCGCCGAAGGTGTGCCCGGCACCGAGCGCACTCCGTGGTATCACCGCAACGTGGATTTCGACGAGATCGCGTTCTTCCACGGCGGCTCGCTCTACGGGATCCCGATGCCACCGGGACTGGTGTCCCACGCGCCGCAGGGCGTCCACCACGGCGCCCCGGAGAAGGCGCGGGAACGGGCGCGCCGCAAGTTCGACGAGTTCCACTCCGTGGATTGGCAGGTGATCGCCATCGACACACGTCGCCGCCTGATCCCGTCAGCGGAGATCCTGGCCAACGACGTCGGGCAGCACTGATGAGCGCTTGCGCGAAGAAGCGACAAACCTGATGAGCGCTTGCGCGAAGAAGCGAGGAACCTGATGAGCGCCCCCACCACCGAGCGTCCCGCTCCGGCCAGACACGATTACGACCGGATCCCGTATCTGGTTGCCTATCAGAACAACTCAGCAGTACGAGACGTCTACGGCGGTATCGCCGAGCTGGTGGTGCTGGAGAGCTATCTGCTCAAACCCCGGCACCGCGCGTCGGACACCGTGCTGGTGTTCATGCACCCGATCGGAGGCGGCGCGTACCTGCCCATGATCAATGCGCTCGCCCGCGCCGGGCACCACGTCATCTACTGCAACAGCCGGTTCCGGGGCACCGACTCCGCGTTGCTGATGGAGAAAGTGGTCGAAGACCTCGGCGAATGCATCCGAGACGCCAAGGAACGCCTGGGCTACACCAAGGTCGTTCTGGCGGGCTGGAGCGGCGGCGGCTCGCTGTCGGCGTTCTACCAGCAGCAGGCGCAGCGGCCGACCGTCACGGCCAGCCCGTCGGGTGACGGCCCTGACCTGACTCAACTCGGTCTGATCCCCGCCGACGGGATCATGCTGCTCGCGGCGCACATCAGCAGACACGGAACCATGACCGAGTGGTTGGATGCGTCGATCCTCGACGAGTCCGATCCCACCAGACGTGACCCGGAGCTGGACCTGTACGACCCGGCCAACCCCAACCAGCCGCCCTACACGGCGGAGTTCCTGGAGCGCTACCGCTCCGCCCAGATCGCACGCAACCGGCGGATCACCGGCTGGGTCAAGGACAAACTGGCCGAGCTGCGGACGGCCGGTCCTCCGCAGGACGAGTTCGCGTTCGTGGTGCACGGCACGATGGCCGATCCCCGCTGGCTGGATCCGCTGGTCGATCCCAACGAACGCACACCGGGAACCTGCTATCTGGGTGATCCTCGAGTGGTGAACATGAGTCCGGTCGGCCTCGCCAGATTCTGCACGCTGCGCAGCTGGCTCTCGCAGTGGAGCTACGACGACGCACACGGCGACGCCGTCAAGTGCGGCCCGGACATCGCGGTTCCGGCGCTGGTGATCGGCAACCTCGCCGACGATGCCTGTACACCCAGCCACACCCGCCGGATCTTCGAGGCGATCGGCCACGACGACAAGGAGATGTTCGAGATCCCCGGCGCCAACCACTATTACGCCGGCGCCGACCAGCGCGACAAGCTGCGCCAAGCGGTCGGGATCGTCACCGACTGGCTCGTGCGGCACCAGTTCGCGAGGCCGCAGTGAGCGCAATGTCGCCGCCCACCGGTCCGCTCGATGGGATCAGGGTCCTCGAGGTCGGCACCCTGATCTCCGGACCGTTCGCCGGCCGCCTGCTCGGCGACATGGGCGCCGAGGTCATCAAGATCGAGCCACCGGGGGCGCCGGATCCGCTGCGCACCTGGGGTCAGGCCGAACTGGACGGTCATCACTTCTTCTGGACGGTGCACGCGCGCAACAAGAAGGCGGTCACGCTCGACCTCCGGGTGCCCCGTGGCCGGGACCTGTTCCTCGAGCTGGTCGAGAAATCCGACATCGTCGTCGAGAACTTCCGCCCGGGAACGCTCGAAAAATGGGGCCTGGGTTACGACGTGCTGCGCGAACGCAACCGCGGCATCATCCTGGTCCGGGTATCCGGATACGGCCAGACCGGACCCGACGCGCACAAGGCCGGCTACGCCTCGGTCGCCGAGGCGGCCAGCGGCTTGCGTCACATGAACGGCTTCCCCGGCGGGCCGCCGCCACGGCTGGCGCTGTCGCTCGGCGACAGCCTCGCCGGAATGTTCGCCGCGCAGGGCGCTTTGGCGGCGCTGTACCGGCGCACGGTGACCGGCGACGGGCAGGTGGTCGACGCGGCGCTGACCGAAGCATGCCTGGCCGTGCAGGAATCGACCATCCCCGACTACGACGTCGGCGGTGTCGTGCGGGGGCCGTCCGGTACTCGGCTGGAAGGTATCGCGCCGTCGAACATCTACCCCACCGCCGACGGCAGCTGGGTGGTCATCGCCGCCAACCAGGACACCGTCTTCCGCCGCCTGTGCCAGGCAATGGGACAACCCGAGCTGGCCGCCGACGAGCGGTTCGCCGATCACGGTGCGCGCGGGCGCAACCAGGACGAACTGGACAAGATCATCGGCGCCTGGGCCGGCAGCCGGGAGCCGGGTGACATCATCGCCACGCTGTCTCAGGCCGGCGTGATCGCCGGACCGATCAACACCGTCGCCGAAGTGGTCGAAGATCCCCAACTGCTGGCTCGCGGCATGATCGCCGACCACTGGGACGAACGCATCGGTCGAAACGTCAAGGGCCCCGGCGTCATACCGGTGTTGACCGAGACGCCCGGCACGATCCGCCGAGCCGGCTCAGCTCATCCCGGCCAGCACAACGACGAGATCTTCGGTGATCTGCTCGGCCACACCGAGGCCGAGTTGCACCAGCTGCGAACGGAGGGCGTGCTGTGAGTCAACGCGCGGAGTTACCCGTCCACGTCGACATCCGCGATGTGTCCCTGCGGGACGGCCTGCAGATCGAGCGGCCCATCCCGCTGGCCGCCAAACTGGAACTGCTCGCCGCGGTGGCGGCCACCGGGGTGCGGGAGATGGAGGCGACGGCGTTCGTCTCCCCGTCGAAGGTGCCCGCTCTGGCGGATGCCGCCGAGCTCGCCGCCGAGCTGCCACAGTTCCCCGACATCGAATTCTCCGCGCTGGTGGCCAGCCCCAACGGGGCCAAACGAGCGATCGCGGCCGGATTGGGCTCCATCGAGTACGTCGTCTCCGCGGCCGACGGACACAGCCGCGCCAACGTCGGTCGCTCATCGGCGGAGGCGACCGCACAGATCCCTGAGATCGTCGCGATCGCCCACGACAGCGATGTCGCCGTCGAGGTCATCATCGCGACCGCCTGGGACTGCCCCTTCGACGGACCGACACCCCCTCAACGGGTACTCGACGTCATCTCTGCGGCGGTCGACGCCGGCGCCGACCGCCTGGCCATCGCCGACACCATCGGCACGGCCACTCCCCGCCGGGTCGCCGACTTGATCGACACGCTGCGCCCGCGCATCGCCGAGGTCCCCCTGGGCGCACACTTCCACAACACCCGCGGCGCCGGCCTGGCCAGCGCGTACGCCGCCGTCAGCGCCGGCGTCACCCGGCTCGACGCCTCGATCGGCGGCCTCGGCGGATGCCCGTTCGCGCCGGGGGCCAGCGGCAACATCGCCACCGAAGACCTCGCATACCTGTTGCGTGACAGCGGCGTTCACGTCGACGTGGACCTCGACGCAGCGATCACAGCCGCCCAGGTAGCGCAGCGGGCGGTCGGCCACGAACTGCCGAGCGCCTTGCTGCGAGCCGGCGACCGGATCCTGGACTGAACACGGTGCCCGATCCGGGGAACCTCAGCGCGAAGGGACGCCAGACCCGGGAGGCGATCGCGCAGGCGGCCCGCACACTGTTCGCCGAGCGTGGCTTTCACGGGACCACTCTCGGCGACATCACCTCGGCGGCCGGCAAATCGCCGGCGGTGTTCTACCGGTACTTCACCGACAAGGAGGATCTGCTCGCCGCGCTGGCCGAGTCATTCCTGCACGACGTCGTCACACCGTCGGGGTTGCGCCTCGCGTTGCCCACCTCAGCCGACGACGACGCGTTCTTCACCACGGTGGTGTCGGGATACTGGACGATGTTCACAGAGAACATCGGCATCATGATCGCCGTGGCGCAGCTCGCAGCCACGCAGTCGCGTTTCGCCGAGGTACAGAACGAGTTCCGCCGATTCGGAATGGACATCATCGCGGCTTCGGTGCGACGCGCCCAGGAGCAGGGCTACGGAGGCGAGTTGAATCCGGAGTGGACCGCCGCGGCGATCGCCCTGCTGTTCGAGAACTTCACGACCGTCGTCGCCGGCAACTCGGAGCTGGGGCTGGACATCGACGACGAGAACGCCATCGCGACGCTGTCGCGCATCTGGAAGAAAACACTGTACGGGTGTTGAACTGCAAGGGCATCGCACTCTAAGAACAACGAGGAGTCAACGTGGATTTCAGCCTTCCCGACCATCTCCCCGGCGTACTCGCCGACATGGACGAGTTCATCGAGGTGGAGATCAAACCGCTCGAGCGTGAGCACATCCAGTACTTCGACCACCGCCGCGAGCACGCCCGCACCGATTGGGACAACGGCGGGGTTCCCCGGCGGGAGTGGGAGGAGCTGCTCGGCGAGATGCGCCGCCGTGCCGACGCTGCCGGCTGGCTACGCTACGGACTCCCGTCGCAATTCGGTGGGCGCGACGGCAGCAACATCGACATGGCGATCATCCGCGAGCATCTGGCCCACAAGGGCCTCGGGCTGCACAACGACCTGCAGGACGAGTCCTCGATCGTCGGCAACTTTCCCCAGGTCATCATGATGGACCGGTTCGGCACCGACGCGCAGAGGAAGGAGTGGACCGAAGCGCTGATCACCGGTGAGCGCTCGATGGCGTTCGGCCTGACCGAGCCGAACCACGGCTCGGATGCCACGTGGCTGGAGACCCGCGCCGAGCGCGACGGCGACGGGTGGATCATCAACGGCACCAAGCGGTTCAACACCGGCGTCCACCGAGCCACCCATGACCTGGTGTTCGCGCGCACCTCGGGCGAGCCCGGTCAGGCCCGGGGCATCACCGCCTTTCTGGTACCGACCGACGCCCCGGGCTTCTCGGTGCCCTATTACTGGTGGACGTTCAACATGCCCACCGACCACGGCGAGGTCGAACTCGACAACGTCCGGGTCCCCGCCGACGCGGTTCTCGGCGAACTCGACCGCGGCCTCGAGGTCGGTCAGACGTTTCTGCACGAGAACAGGATCCGGCAGGCCGCCAGCAGCCTGGGAGCGGCCCAGTACTGCATCGACCGCGCCGTCGCCTACGCCGGTGAACGCTCGGTCTTCGGAAAGCCGTTGGCGGTCAACCAGGCCGTGCAGTGGCCGCTGGTCGAACTACAGACCGAGGCGCAGATGGTGCGGCTGCTCGTCTACTACGCCGCCAGCCACCTCGACGCGAACCATCACATGGAAGTGTCGGACAAGGTGTCGATGGCGAACTACCGGGCCAACCGCCTCGTGTGTGAAGCCGCCGACCGGGCCATGCAGGTGTTCGGCGGGGTGGGCTACAGCCGCCACGAACCGTTCGAGCACATCTATCGCCACCACCGCCGCTATCGGATCACCGAGGGCGCCGAGGAGATCCAGATCCGCCGGGTGGCGCAGCGGCTCTTCGGGTTCGGGCGAGCAGCCAGGTGAGCCACGACCTGGCCGCAAGCCTGCAACAAGTCCTCGCGCCTGCGCTCGGCGAGGTCGAGGTCTCAGATCTGCAGCGGCTCACCGGTGGCGCGAGCCGAACGACGTGGGCGTTCTCGACCAGCTCCGCCGACGCCCCCGCTCTCATCCTGCGGACCGGCCCACCCGACGACATGCACGCCTCGATGGAACTGGAAGCCGCAGTCCAGCAGCGCGCCGCCGCAGCCGGCGCTCCGGTTCCGCGCATCCTGGCCGCCGACAATTCTGCTGCCGCGCTGGGCAACCCGTATCTGATCTGTGCAGCCGTCTCCGGGGAGACGATCGTGCGCCGCATCTACCGCGGCCTCGACGACGTCCGCCGCGCACGACTGCTGCGGCAGTGCGCGCAGGCGCTGGCCGCCGTTCACCGCGCGGACTTCGACGGCATCGGGCTGAGCCGTGTCGATGAACTCACCGACTGGCGTCAACGACTCGACGAGATGGGCGACACGACCGCGACGTTCGAATGGACGTTCCGAGAGCTCGAGAAGAGCCGGCCCGCCCCCTCGCCGACGAGGTTGGTGCACGGAGACTTCCGGATGGGCAACCTCATCGTCGACGATTCGGGTCTTGCGGCGGTGCTGGATTGGGAGCTGACGCACCTCGGCGAGGTGTACGAAGATCTGGCCTGGTTCTGCGTGCGGGCGTGGCGCTTCGGTGCGCCCTCGTCCCTCGGCGCCGGCGGGCTCGGCGGCGTCGAGACGTTCCTGGTGTCCTACGAAGAAGCCGCCGGCACCGCGGTGGACCGGGACACGTTCCGGTGGTGGCTGGCAGTGGCCACGTTGCGCTGGGGTGTGATCTGCCGCTACCAGGCCGAGCGGCACCTGTCCGGACAGACGAAGTCGGTGGAGCTCGCCGCGATCGGCCGACGGGTCAGCGAGACCGAATGGGACCTTCTCGACCTGCTGACCGGAGGGGGTCCGCGATGAGCGCGTCGCTGTCGGGGCGACCCACCGCCGCGGAGCTGGTCGGCGCCGTCGCCGACTTTCTCGATGCCGAGGTACGCGACGCCTGCTCGGGGTCGGTGGGTTTCCACGTCCGGGTGGCGGTGAACGTGCTGCGCACGGTGCAGCGTGAGCTGAGCGGCGAGAACGCCGGACCGGTGCGTGATGCGCTGGCAGAACTGGGCTTCACCGACGAGGCGGCGCTGGCCGATGCGATCCGCGCGGGGCGGATGGACGACCGGGGCGACGAGGTTGTCGCCGTCTTGCAGCTGCTGGTTCGCCACCGCCTGTCGTTCGACCACCCCGGCTACGCCGACGCGGACTGACCCGATCACAGGCGCCGGATGCGGGCCAGCCACGCCGGTTCGTCCACCGTGCTGCCGAGGGGCAGATCGAGCATGTCGGCATGAAGGTCGGTCACGACGCCGCGGTAGCTGGTCGTGCTGAGCTCCTCGACCACCCAGCCGTCACGGAACGCGTCGCGGATCGTCGCTTCCGCCACCTGGGGACCGAACCCGCGCCCGGCGTCGGACAGAGCCAGCAGGTGCACGACCGACCCCGGTCGGGTCGCCTCCTGCAGGCTCGTGACGTAGCGCGCTCGGTCGGCGTCGTCGAACACGTGGAACAACGCCGAGTCGATGATGGTGTCGTAGGTGGGCTCGGCGCCGAGGTTCAACGCGTCGGCCACGTCGAAGCGCGCCGCCACGCCCTTTGCTGCGGCGTTGCGTCTGGCTTGGTCCACCGCTGTGGGGGCGCCGTCGAGGCCGACGACGTCATGTCCGGCGCCGGCCAGCAGGATGGTGTGCTCGCCGGTTCCGCATCCGATGTCGAGCACCCGCCCGCCGATCTGCCCGGCGTCGGCGAGCGCGACGACGGCGGGTTGGGGCTCGCCGATCACCCACGGTGGTGTCCGGTGCTTGTAGAACTCGTCGAATCGGGACAGTGTGGGGCTCTGATCCATGCCTGCCAGTGTTCAACCTGAACGGGAGTTGAGGTCAAGCGTCATGTCAACCACCGGTGAACCCGCCGTCCTAGGACTCGCCGAGCAGCTGTTCGGCGCCATCGAACGCAGCGACGTCGCCGCGGTGACGCAGCTGTTCGGTACCGATGTGCGGGTGTGGAAGAGCGGTGACCGTCGGGACAACGACCGCGACCGCTCGCTGCGGATCATCAGCTGGTTCATCGACAGCACCGTCGAGCGGCGCTATCAGATCCTCGACCGCCAGCTGTTCCCCGGCGGCTTCGTCCAGCAGCACATCCTGCACGCCACCACCCACCGCGGCGGCGTCCTCGCGATGCGGGTGTGCATCGTCATCAAGATCGACGCAGATGGTCTGATCAGCCGCATCGACGAGTATTTCGATCCGGCCGAGCTTGCGCCGCTGGTACGGGATTCAGCCTGAGGACGCCCCGCCGGGCGGGCACGGCGGTCAGGCAGCCGTTTCGGCAGACGCCGTGCTCACCCGCGGCTACCATCACGCGCATGGCAGTGCCGTCCCGCGGGCCCTCCGGGCCGCCGCTGCGGATTCTGGTCTACAGCGACAACCCGCGAATCCGGGAGCAGGTTCGCCTCGCACTCGGCAAACGCATACACCCTGAACTGCCTGAGCTGACCTATCTCGACGTCGCCACCGGCCCGATGGTGGTTCGGCACATGGACGCCGGCGGCATCGACCTCGCCATCCTGGACGGGGAGGCCACCCCGGTCGGCGGCATGGGCATCGCCAAGCAACTCAAGGACGAGCTTGCCGACTGCCCGCCCGTGCTGGTGCTGACGGGCCGGCCCGACGACGCCTGGCTGGCCCGGTGGTCGCGCGCCGAAGCAGCCGTCCCGCACCCCATCGACCCGATCCGGTTGGGTGACGCGGTGGCGGCGCTTCTGCGGACCACGGCCTGACCGCAAACCGCGACTCGACCGCGCGTGGAACAGGTGACCCAGCCGCGCGCAGACAGAGGTGCGCCCGGGCGTGGAACATGCGGCCCAGCCGGGCGTCGAACACGCCGCCCAGCCGCGCCGAATTCGGGACCTGCCCGCGCACTGAACATGAAAGTGACTGGCCCACTTACCTATTCGAGACAAGGAGGCATCGCCGAAGGGCGCCAATAGCGATACTAACCAAAATGAGTGGCAGGCATCCGAAACAGGGCTACGCTGTGGGCTAGCTCACATCGACAGCCCCGAGGAGCGCCTGCGCAGTATGAGCCTGTACACGCCGATACTGGTGCTTGGTGCGATAGCCGCTGTCTTCGCCGTGGGGTCGGTAGGCATTGCCCTGCTCATCGGACCCAAGCGGTACAACCGCGCGAAGCTCGAGGCTTACGAGTGCGGCATCGAGCCGATGGCCACGTCCTCGCCTGCGGCGGCCGGGCAACTGCGGAGCGGCGCCGGCGGAGCGACCCAGCAGAAGATGCCGATCAAGTACTACCTGACCGCGATGTTGTTCATCATTTTCGACATCGAGATCGTGTTCCTCTACCCGTGGGCGGTGGCGTTCGACGATCTGGGCGCCTTCGGCGTCGTCGCGGTGGGCCTGTTTCTGTTCAACGTCTCGGTGGCGTACGCCTACGAGTGGCGGCGCGGAGGGCTGGTATGGGACTAGAGGAACAACTGCCCGGCGGCATCCTGCTGTCGACCGTGGAGAAGGTCGCCGGATACGTGCGCAAAGGGTCGCTGTGGCCGGCGACGTTCGGCCTGGCTTGCTGCGCAATCGAGATGATGGCCACCGCCGGGCCGCGCTTCGACATCTCCCGGTTCGGCATGGAACGCTTCTCGGCGACGCCGAGGCAGGCCGATCTGATGATCGTGGCCGGGCGGGTCAGCCAGAAGATGGCGCCGGTGCTGCGCCAGATCTACGACCAGATGGCCGAGCCCAAATGGGTGCTGGCCATGGGGGTCTGCGCATCCTCGGGTGGGATGTTCAACAACTACGCGGTCGTCCAGGGCGTCGACCATGTGGTTCCGGTCGACATCTACCTTCCCGGGTGCCCACCGCGGCCGGAGATGCTGCTGCACGCCATTCTGAAACTCCACGACAAGATCCAGCAGATGCCGCTGGGCGTCAATCGCGAGGAGGCGATCCGGGAAGCCGAGCAGGCCGCGCTGGCGATACCGCCGACCATCGAGCTGAAGGGGCTGCTCAGGTGAGCGGCGAGGACAGCGGTGAAACCCGGCCGGAGGTCATCGGCGTGCGCCGCGGCATGTTCGGGGCCCGAGGAAGCGGCGACACGTCGGGTTATGGACGTCTGGTGCGACCGGTGGCCCTGCCCGGCGGCTCACCGCGTCCCTACGGGGGCTACTTCGACGACGTCGTCGACACACTGGGCGCTGCGCTGGAGGCGACGGTGCCGCTCTCCGATGCCGTCGAGCGGGTGGTGGTCCACCGCGACCAGCTGACTCTGGAGATCCGCCGCGAGCACCTCGTCACAGTGGCCCAGCAGCTACGCGACCATCCCGATCTGCGATTCGAGCTGTGCCTGGGTGTCAGCGGTGTGCACTACCCCGACGACGAGGGACGTGAGTTGCACGCCGTCTACCCGTTGCGCTCCATCACGCACAACCGCCGGATCTGCCTCGAGGTGACGGCACCCGACTCCGACCCGCACATCCCGTCGCTGTACGGGGTGTATCCGACCACCGACTGGCACGAACGCGAAACCTATGACTTCTTCGGCGTCATCTTCGACGGCCATCCCTCTTTGACGCGCATCGAGATGCCCGACGACTGGGTGGGACACCCCCAACGCAAGGACTACCCGCTGGGCGGCATACCGGTGGAGTACCACGGAGCCGAGATTCCTCCGCCCGACGAGCGGAGGGCTTACAACTGATGACCACATCGAAGAACCCACCCGAGCGGGTGGTCGTCGTCGGCGGTCAAGATTGGGATCAGGTCGTCACCGCGGCGAGGCAGAACGCCGGGGAGCACGCCGGCGAGCGTCTGGTCGTCAACATGGGCCCCCAGCATCCGTCCACACACGGCGTGCTGCGCCTGATCCTGGAGATCGAGGGCGAGACGATCGTCGAGGCACGTTGCGGGATCGGGTATCTGCACACCGGCATCGAGAAGAACCTGGAGTACCGCACCTGGACGCAGGGCGTGACGTTCGTGACCCGAATGGACTATCTGTCACCGTTTTTCAACGAGACCGCCTACTGCCTGGGGGTGGAGGCGCTGCTGGGCATCACCGACGCGATCCCGGAGCGCGCTTCGGTGATCCGCGTGATGTTGATGGAGCTCAACCGGATCTCCAGCCACCTGGTGGCACTGGCCACCGGCGGCATGGAGTTGGGCGCCATGACCGCGATGTTCCTCGGGTTCCGCGAACGCGAGCTCGTCCTGTCGATCTTCGAGACGATCACCGGGCTGCGGATGAACCACGCCTACATCCGTCCCGGTGGGGTGGCAGTCGATCTTCCGGTCGAGGCGCTGCCGCAGCTGCACGAACTGATGGACCTGCTGCCCAGACGCCTGCGCGATCTCGAGGACCTACTCAACGAGAACTACATCTGGAAGGCCCGTACCCAAGGTGTCGGCTACCTCGACCTGACCGGCTGCATGGCGCTGGGGGTGACCGGCCCGGTTCTGCGATCCACCGGACTGCCCCACGACCTGCGTAAGTCACAACCCTATTGTGGTTACGAGACATACGATTTCGACGTCATCACCGATGACCGCTGCGACGCCTACGGGCGGTACCTGATCCGGGTCAAGGAGATGCGCGAGTCGTTACGCATCGTCGAGCAGTGCATTCAGCGACTCGAACAGAGCAGCGGTGCACCCGTGATGATCACCGACAAGAAGCTCGCGTGGCCCGCCGACCTCAAACTCGGACCGGACGGGTTGGGCAACTCCGCCGAGCACATCGCCAAGATCATGGGTCACTCGATGGAGGGGCTGATCCACCATTTCAAGATCGTCACCGAGGGAATACGGGTGCCGGCGGGTCAGGTCTACGTCGCGGTGGAATCGCCGCGCGGGGAACTCGGTGTCCACATGGTTTCCGATGGCGGCACCCGACCGTACCGGGTGCACTACCGGGATCCCTCGTTCACCAATCTCCAGGCGGTGGCGGCGATGTGCGAGGGCGGACTCGTTGCCGACGCGATTTCGGCGGTGGCGTCGATCGACCCGGTGATGGGCGGGGTGGACAGGTGACTATCTTTCTCGAACTCGGCCAGCAGCCTGACGAGCCCGGCCCGCCGATCCACGGCCCCGCCCGCTATCCGGACGAGGTGACCACTCGGCTACGCGCAGATGCGGCGACCGTGATCGGCCGCTACCCCCATCCACGCTCGGCCCTGCTGCCGTTGCTGCATCTGGTGCAGGCCGAAGACGGCTGTCTGACCCCGGCCGGAATCGCCTTCTGCGCCGCCGAACTGGGGCTGACCGACGCCGAGGTCACCGCGGTGGCGACGTTCTACTCGATGTACCGGCGCACCCCCACCGGCGACTACCTGGTCGGGGTGTGCACCAACACGTTGTGCGCCATCATGGGTGGTGACGCGATCCTGGAGACGCTCACCGACCACCTCGGCGTCCGCCCAGGCGAGACCACCGACGACGGCGTCGTCACCCTCGAGCACGTCGAGTGCAACGCGGCGTGCGACTACGCACCCGTGGTGATGGTCAACTGGGAGTTCTTCGACAACCAGACCCCGTCGTCCGCCCGTGACCTCGTCGACGCCCTGCGCTCGGGCAACCCGCCCGTACCCTCGCGCAGCCCAGCACTGTGCACGTTCCGCGAAACCGCGAGAACTCTTGCGGGCCTGTCTCACTCCGGGAGTCCGGACACCGCGGCGCCCGCCGGCCCGGCCACCCTGGCCGGCCTGCGCTGCGCTCACGAACGCGGGATGGCTGCACCGCCGCCCGACCGGCCGGCGACCGACAGCGTGTCCGGCGACCCCGGAAGTGATCAAGCCGAAGCCGCCGAAGCGGTGCGGGATCAGCCGGCGCCCGCGCCGTCCGCCGACGTGCCGGCCCGACCGGCCACGCCCGAGACCGATCCGAAGGCGGCCGACTCGCAGTGACTGCACACACCCCCCTCACGCCCGTGCTGAGCCGGTTCTGGGATGACCCCGAGCCGTGGTCGTTGCAGACCTATCTGCGCCACGGCGGCTACCAGGCGCTGCAGCGCGCCATGGCGATGAGTCCCGACGACGTCATCACCACCGTCAAAGACGCGGGCCTGCGCGGCCGCGGCGGCGCAGGGTTTCCCACCGGCACCAAGTGGTCCTTCATCCCGCAGGTGCGCAGCCCGCGGACCGACCAGAAGGCCCCCGGCCAGGAGGACGCCGCCGCCAAGCCGCACTACCTGGTGATCAACGCCGACGAATCCGAACCCGGCACCTGCAAAGACATCCCGCTGATGTTGACCACCCCGCACTTCCTCATCGAGGGTGCCATCATCGCGGCGTATGCCATCCGGGCACACCACGCGTTCATCTATGTGCGCGGCGAGGTGGTACCGGTACTGCGACGTCTGCAGGAGGCGGTGGCCGAGGCCTACGCCGCCGGTCACCTGGGCACCGATATCCACGGGTCGGGGTTCGACCTGGAACTCGTCGTGCACGCCGGTGCGGGGGCCTATATCTGCGGTGAGGAGACCGCGCTCCTGGACTCGCTCGAAGGGCGCCGCGGGCAACCTCGGCTACGGCCGCCGTTCCCCGCGGTGGCCGGCCTGTACGCCTGTCCGACGGTGGTCAACAATGTCGAATCCATCGCCAGCGTGCCGCCGATTCTGCTCCACGGTGTCGACTGGTTCCGGTCGATGGGCTCGGACAAATCACCCGGTTTCACGCTCTATTCGCTGTCGGGGCACGTGACCAACCCCGGGCAGTACGAGGCGCCACTGGGTATCACGCTGCGCGAACTGCTCGACTACGCCGGCGGTGTGCGTGCCGGACACCGGCTGAAGTTCTGGACCCCGGGCGGGTCGTCGACACCGCTGCTGACCGACGAACATCTCGACGTACCACTGGATTACGAGGGGATGGCCGGCGCTGGGTCGATGCTGGGCACCAAGGCGCTGCAGATCTTCGACGAGACCACGTGCGTGGTTCGCGCGGTGCGCCGCTGGACACAGTTCTACGCACACGAGTCCTGTGGCAAGTGCACCCCGTGCCGCGAAGGCACCTTCTGGTTGGCACAGATCTACCGGCGCCTCGAGGAAGGCGCCGGCACCGAAGCCGACCTGGACAAGCTCCTCGACATCTCCGACGCCATCCTGGGCAAATCTTTCTGCGCGCTCGGAGACGGTGCGGCCAGCCCGATCATCTCGTCGCTGAAGTATTTTCGCGCCGAGTACGAGACCCACCTCGACGGGGGTTGTCCCTTCGACCCGCACGCCTCCATGCTGTCCGCGCCGGAAGGGGTCGGGGTATGACGCTCGCCGAACACAGCCACGACGCACCGCCGGTCGAGATGGTGACGTTGACGATCGACGGCACCGAAGTAAGCGTGCCCAAGGGCACGTTGGTGATCCGGGCCGCCGAACTCATGGGAGTGCAGATACCGAGGTTCTGCGATCATCCGCTGCTCGAGCCGGTCGGCGCCTGCCGTCAGTGTCTGGTGGACGTCGAGGGCCAGCGAAAGCCGCTGGCCTCGTGCACCACCACCGTCGCCCCCGACATGGTGGTGCGCACCCAGTTCACGTCCGAGGCCGCCGACCGGGCGCAGCAGGGTGTGATGGAGCTGCTGCTGATCAACCACCCCCTGGACTGTCCGGTGTGCGACAAAGGCGGTGAGTGCCCGCTGCAGAATCAGGCGATGTCCAACGGCCGCGCGGAAACCCGGTTCGAGGACGTCAAACGGACGTTCCCGAAGCCGATCGCGGTCTCGTCACAGGTGCTGCTGGACCGCGAGCGCTGCGTGCTGTGCGCCCGATGCACCCGTTTCTCCGACCAGATCGCCGGGGACCGCTTCATCGACCTGCTCGAGCGCGGCGCGCAGCAACAGGTCGGTATCGCGCCCGGAGAGCCGTTCCAGTCGTACTTCTCGGGCAACACCGTGCAGATCTGCCCGGTGGGCGCACTGACCGGGACCGCCTACCGGTTCCGGGCCCGGCCGTTCGACCTGGTGTCCAGCCCGAGTGTGTGCGAACACTGTTCCTCGGGCTGTGCGCAGCGCACCGACCACCGGCGCGGCGCGGTGCTGCGCCGACTGGCCGGCGACGACCCCGAGGTCAACGAGGAGTGGAACTGCGACAAGGGCCGATGGGCGTTCACCTACACCGGTGTGGGCGATCGCCTCACCACTCCACTGGTGCGCGACGGCGGCGAACTGCGGGCCGCCTCCTGGTCCGAGGCGCTCGGCGTCGCTGCCGCAGGTCTGGCGTCGGCACGGGGACGAACAGGCGTGCTCGTCGGCGGCAGAACCACCGTCGAGGACGCCTACGCGTACGCCAAATTCAGCCGCATCGTGCTGAACAGCAACGATATCGACTTCCGAGCGCGACCGCACAGCCACGAGGAGGCCGAGTTCCTGGCCCACCATGTCGCCGGGTCGCCGATGACGGTCACCTACTCCGACGTGGAGAAGGCCCCCGCCGTGCTCCTCGCCGGGTTCGAACCGGAAGAGGAGTCACCGATCGTGTTCCTGCGGCTGCGGAAAGCCTTGCGGCGCAATGCTCTCCGGGTCTTGTCGATCGCCCCGTTCGCGTCCCGGGGTCTCGAGAAGCTGGCCGGAACCTTGATCAGCGCACGTCCCGGCGAAGAGGCGGGCGCGTTGTCCGAGCTCGAGCGCGACGAGCTGCTCTCGATGCCCGGAGCGCTCATCCTGGTCGGTGAACGCCTCGCGACGTCGCCGGGCGCCCTGTCGGCGGCCGGCCGGCTCGCTGAGTCCACCGGCGCGCGACTGGCCTGGGTCCCGCGCCGCGCCGGGGAGCGCGGCGCACTGGAAGCCGGCGCGCTGCCGAACCTGTTGCCGGGGGGGCGACCTGTGGCCGATGAGCGAGCCCGCGCCGCCACAGCAGCGGCGTGGGGCGTGGACCGTCTGCCCGACACCGTGGGGCGCGACACCGAAGCCATTCTGGCCGCCGCCCGCGCCAGCGAACTTCAGGCACTGTTGGTCGGCGGTGTCGAACTCGCCGACCTACCCGATCCCGCGGCAGCGCTGGCCGCGGTCCAGGCCGCGCCGTTCGTCGTCAGCCTGGAGCTCCGGGAAAGCGACATCACGCAGCGCGCCGACGTGGTGTTCCCCGTCGCGCCGGCCGTGGAGAAGACCGGCTCGTACCTCAACTGGGAGGGCCGCCGGCGTCGCTTCGAGGCGGCACTGCGCACCAACGCGATCCCCGACTCGCGGGTGCTGAACTTCCTGGCCGACGAGGTCGGAGTCGACCTCGGACTGCCCACTGCCGACGCCGCCGACGCCGATCGGGCCCGCCTGGGTCTGTGGTCCGGGCAGCGGGTGGCGGCACCGCAGATCTCCCCCGAACCGGCTCGCCCGCATGCGGGTCAGGTGGTGTTGGCCGGATGGCGGATGCTGCTCGATGCCGGTCGCCTGCAGGACGGTGAGCCGCACCTCGCGGGCACAGCCCGACCGGCTGTGGCACGACTGTCCGCCGCGACGGCCAGTGACGTGGGCGTCGCCGCCGGTGAGCCGGTGACCGTCAGCACCGAACGTGGCGCGGTGACACTTCCCGTCGAGATCACCGACATGGTCGATGGGGTGGTGTGGCTGCCACTGAACTCCGCGGGCAGCGCCGTTCACGCCACCCTCGGGGTGACCGTCGGCCAACCGGTGGCGATCGCGCGGGTGACGCAATGACCTATATAAACGCGGCGACCTATCCACACGCGGCGACCTATCCACACGCGGCGACCTATCCACACGCGGCGACCTATCCAGATCCGGCCTTGTTCGGTCACGATCCCTGGTGGTTGATCCTTGCCAAGGCGCTCGGTGTGTTCGCGTTCCTGGTGCTGACGGTGTTGTCGGCAATCTTGATCGAGCGCAAGCTACTCGGCCGCATGCAGATGAGGTTCGGGCCTAACCGGGTCGGTCCGCACGGGTTGCTGCAGTCGCTGGCCGACGGGATCAAGCTTGCCCTGAAGGAGGGACTCGTACCCGCCGGGGTGGACAAGTGGATCTATCTTGCCGCGCCGGTCATCTCGGTGATCCCGGCGTTCATGGCGTTCGCGGTGATCCCGTTGGGCGGTGAGGTGTCGATATTCGGTCACCGCACCGCCTTGCAGTTGACCGACCTGCCGGTCGCGGTGCTCTACATCCTGGCGGTGACGTCCATCGGGGTGTACGGAATCGTGCTGGCAGGCTGGGCCTCCGGCTCGGTGTATCCACTGCTCGGCGGACTGCGGTCGTCGGCTCAGGTGGTCTCCTACGAGATCGCGATGGCGCTGTCCTTCGCGACGGTGTTCATCTACTCGGGCACGATGTCCACCTCGGGCATCGTGGCGGCGCAGGATCGCACCTGGTTCGTCTTCCTGCTGCTGCCCTCGTTCGTGGTGTATTTGACGTCGATGGTCGGCGAGACCAACCGTGCGCCTTTCGATCTGCCCGAAGCCGAAGGTGAGCTGGTCGGCGGGTTCCACACCGAGTACTCGTCGCTGAAGTTCGCGATGTTCATGTTGGCCGAGTACGTCAACATGACCACCGTATCGGCGCTGGCCACCACCCTCTTCCTCGGCGGATGGCGGGCGCCGTGGCCGCTGAGCATCTGGGAAGGGGCGAACGCCGGGTGGTGGCCGCTGTTGTGGTTCACCGCGAAGGTATGGCTGTTCCTGTTCATCTTCATGTGGCTGCGTGCGACGCTGCCCCGACTGCGTTACGACCAGTTCATGGTGCTGGGATGGAAATTGCTCATCCCGGTGGCGCTGGGCTGGATCATGATCGTCGCCGTCATCCATACGCTGGTCGAGCCCGGCGTGCGGGACTGGGTGACCGCGCTGGTGGGGGTCGCCGGGTTGGCCGTCATGGTGGTGCTCCTCAACATCCGCAGCAACCCGCGGACCGAGAGCCCGCCCCCGGCGCCCGCAACCCCGGCCGCCGGGGCGCAGGCCGGCGCCTTCCCGGTGCCTCCCCTGCCGGCGGCGCACACGACCAAGGAGCAATCACATGCCTAAATTCCTCGATGCGCTTGCAGGATTCGCCGTCACGTTCGGGTCGATGTTCAAGAAGCCGATCACCGAGGAGTATCCGGAAAAGCCCGGCCGGGTGGCCCGGCGCTACCACGGACGGCACCAACTCAACCGCTACGCCGACGGCCTGGAGAAGTGCATCGGCTGCGAACTCTGCGCCTGGGCCTGCCCGGCAGACGCCATCTACGTCGAGGGCGCCGACAACACCGACGCCGAACGGTATTCCCCCGGCGAGCGTTACGGGCGCGTCTATCAGATCAACTACTTGAGGTGCATCGGCTGCGGCCTGTGCATCGAGGCCTGCCCTACCCGGGCGCTGACGATGACCAACGACTACGAGATGGCCGATGACAATCGCGCGGACCTGATCTACGGCAAGGACAAGTTGTTGGCGCCGCTCGAGCCGGGGATGCAGCAACCGCCGCACCCGATGGCCCCGGGCAGCACCGATGAGGACTATTACCTCGGCAACATCACCCGTCAGAGCACCGCACACCGACGGGACAGCAATGGCGCCGCGCACGTAACGGACAACAATGGCGTCACGCACGTAACGGACAACAATGGCGTCACGCACGTAACGGACAACAATGGCGTCACGCACGTAACGGACAACAATGGCGTCACGCACGTAACGGACAACAATGGCGTCGCGCACGTAAGGAGCACCAATGGGTGAAGCCGTGTTGTTCTGGGTGCTGGCCCTGGTGGCCGTGGTAGGGGCGATCGGGGTGGTCGCCGCTCCCAAGGCGGTTTATTCGGCGATCTCGCTGGCCACCACGATGATTGCGCTCGCGGTGATCTACATTGCGCAGGATGCCCCGTTTCTGGGGGTGGTTCAGGTGGTCGTCTACACCGGAGCGGTCATGATGCTGTTCCTGTTCGTGCTCATGCTGATCGGGGTGGATTCGTCGGAGTCGCTGGTGGAAACCCTTCGTGGACAGCGGCTCGCGGCGATCTGCATCGGTATCGGTTTCGGGGTCCTGCTGATCGCCGGTATCGGCAACGTCGCAGTCGCGGGCTTCGTGGGCCTGGACGCCGCGAACCAGAACGGCAACGTCGAGGGTCTGGCCGCGCTGATCTTCACGCAATACCTGTGGGCGTTCGAGCTGACCGGCGCGCTGCTGATCACCGCAACGCTGGGCGCGATGCTGCTGGCCCACCGTGAACGCACCGAGCGACGTAAAACCCAGCGCGAGCTGGCGATCGAGCGTTTCGCCCCTGGTGGGTATCCGACCACGCTGCCCAACCCGGGTGTCTACGCCCGCCACAACGCGGTCGACGTCCCGGCCCGTCTGCCCGACGGCTCGGCATCCTCGTTGTCGGTCAGCGCGACTCTGCAGGTGCGGCGGGTGCCCACGGAGGGCCAGGACGACAACTCGCGCGGGCGTGATCGATGAGTCCTGACTACTACCTGTATCTGTCGGCGCTGCTGTTCACCATCGGCGCCGCCGGAGTGTTGTTGCGTCGCAACGCCATCGTCATGTTCATGTGTGTCGAGTTGATGCTCAACGCCGCCAACCTCGCCTTCGTCACGTTCTCGCGGATGCACGGCCAGCTGGACGGACAAGTGGTGGCCTTCTTCACCATGGTGGTCGCTGCCTGTGAAGTCGTGATCGGGCTGGCCATCATCATGACCATCTTCCGGTCGCGCCGCTCTGCCAATGTCGACGCGGCGAACCTGCTGAAGCACTGATGAGCGCTTGCGCGAAGAAGAGAAGGCACTGATGAGCGCTTGCGCGAAGAACAGAGAACCCTGATGAGCGCTTGCGCGAAGAAGAGAGAACCCTGATGAGCGCTTGCGCGAAGAACAGAGGACACCTGATGAGCGCTTGCGCGAAGAAGAAAAAACACCTGATGAGCGCTTGCGCGAAGAAGAAAAAACACTGAGGCGCCGATGACCGTACCCGTGTGGCTGCTGATCGCGCTCCCCCTCGGCGGGGCGATGGTGTTGTTGCTGTCCGGCCGGCGGAGCAACCCGTGGGGCCATCGGGTGGGAACCGCCGCGTCGCTGGCCTCGTTCGTCTGCGCCGCAGTGTTGTTCGCCGACATGGTCAGCCGACCCGCCGAGGACCGCCGCATCACGGAGACGCTGTTCTCGTGGGTTCCCGTCGGAGAGTTGCAGGTGGACTTCGGCCTGCACCTGGACCAGCTGTCGATGTGCTTCGTGTTGCTGATCACCGGGGTCGGGTCTCTGATCCACATCTACTCCATCGGCTACATGGCCGAGGATCCCGAGCGCAGGAAGTTCTTCGGGTATCTCAACTTGTTCCTCGCGGCCATGCTGCTGCTGGTGCTCGCCGACAACTACCTCGGTCTGTACATGGGCTGGGAGGGCGTGGGCCTGGCGTCCTATCTGCTGATCGGGTTCTGGTCGCACAAGCCGTCGGCAGCGACGGCGGCCAAGAAGGCGTTCGTCGTCAACCGGGTCGGTGACATCGGGTTGGCGGTGGCGTTGATGCTGATGTTCTCCGCGGTGGGGTCGGTGTCGTTCAACGGTGTGTTCGACGCGGCACCGCAGTTGAGCGAGTCCATGCTGACGCTGATCGGCTTGATGCTGCTGTTGGCGGCCTGCGGCAAGTCCGCCCAGGTGCCGTTGCAGTCGTGGCTCGGTGACGCCATGGAAGGTCCCACGCCGGTGTCGGCGCTCATCCACGCCGCGACGATGGTCACCGCCGGTGTCTACCTGATCGTGCGGTCGGGCCCGGTGTTCGACCTCGCGCCGCACGCCCAGACCGCGGTGGTCGTCGTCGGCGCGGTCACGTTGCTGTTCGGTGCGGTGATCGGCTGCGCCAAGGACGACATCAAGAAGGCGCTGGCCGCATCGACGATGAGCCAGATCGGCTACATGGTGCTCGCAGCCGGACTCGGGCCGGTCGGCTACGCGGTCGCGATCATGCACCTGCTGACCCACGGGTTCTTCAAAGCGGGTCTGTTCCTCGGCGCCGGGTCGGTGATGCATGCGATGGACGACGAGGTGAACATGCGGCGCTACGGCGGGCTGCGCACAGCGCTTCCGGTCACATTCGTGACGTTCGGACTGGGGTACCTGGCGATCATCGGCATCCCACCGCTGGCCGGCTTCTTCTCCAAAGACGGCATCATCGAGGCCGCGCTGGGCGCCGGCGGCGTCAAGGGGGTCGTGCTGGGCGCGGTGACCATCCTCGGCGCCGGCATCACGGCCTTCTACATGACACGGGTGATGCTGATGACGTTCTTCGGCGAGAAGCGTTGGGCCGAGACATCGCATCCGCACGAGGCGCCGTCGGTGATGACCTGGCCGATGATTCTGCTGGCGGTCGGGTCGGTGACTGCGGGCGCGGCGCTCGCCGTCGGAGGCACGCTCGAGCACTGGCTGGAGCCGGTGGTGGGCGCTCATGAAGTCCACCACGTGCTGCCGGTGTGGGTGGTCACCGTGATCGTGTTGTCGGTCGTCGCAGTCGGCATCGTGATCGCCTACCGGATGTACGGCTCCCGACCGGTCGCCGAGCAGCCGCCCACCGGTTCGGCGCTGACCGCCGCTGCGCGCCAGGATCTCTACGGCGACGCATTCAACGAGAAAGTGTTGATGCGACCGGGTCGGGTCTTCACCGAGGAACTGGTCGAGATCGATGACGAAGTGGTCGACGGCGTGGCCGGAGGCCTGGCGGGCGGGGTGTCGCGGATATCCCGAGGGTTGCGGAACACGCAGACCGGCTTTGCCCGATCGTATGCGTTGTCGATGCTGGTAGGCGCCACGCTGGTGGTCGCGACGATCCTGGCGGTGAACCTGTGGTGAGCTCGATTCCCTGGCTGACTGTGCTGTGGGCCGTCCCGATGGTCGGCGCGGTCGCGGTGATGGTTCTGCCCGCCGCACAGCGGGACCTGGTCAAGTGGGTGGCGTTGGGGGTCTCGCTGGCGGTGCTGGCCGTCACGGCGGTAGTGGCCGTCGGCTTCGACCCGGCGGGGGCGCAGTTCCAGTTCGTCGAATCCCACCGCTGGATACCGTCGTTCGGCACCGGTTACCAACTCGGTGTCGACGGGATCGCGCTGGCCCTGGTGGTGCTCACCGCCGTGCTGATGCCGATCCTGATCGTCGCCGGATGGAACGACACCCGCGACGACATCAGCTGGGGCGGCCGGTCGGTGCACGTGTACTTCGCGCTGATGCTGGCCGTGGAAGGCATGGTCCTGATCTCGTTGATGGCGTTGGACATTCTGCTGTTCTACGTGTTCTTCGAGGCGATGCTCATCCCGATGTACTTTCTGATCGGCGGGTTCGGTGGTGCGCAACGCGGCGCCGCGGCGGTCAAGTTCTTGCTCTACAACCTGTTCGGTGGGCTGATCATGCTCGCCGCCGTGGTCGGCCTCTACGTCGCGACCGCGGGAAGCGACGCGTTCGAGGGCGGCACGTTCGATTTCCGCGCGATCGTCGCCGCGATCGCCGACGGCGACTTCGCGCTGAACCCCATGGTGATGCATCTGCTCTTCGGTGGCTTCATGTTCGCGTTCGCGATCAAAGCGCCGCTGTGGCCGTTGCACCGGTGGTTGCCCGACTCCGCGGTGCAGGCCACCCCGGCCAGCGCGGTGCTGATGATGGCCATCATGGACAAGGTGGGCACGTTCGGCATGATCCGATACTGTCTACCGCTGTTCGGCGACTCGGCCGCGCTGTTCGCACCGGTGATCATCACGCTGTCGGTGATCGGGATCATCTACGGCGCTGTGGTCGCGATCGGCCAGACCGACGTCATGCGCCTGATCGCGTACACCTCGATCTCGCATTTCGGGTTCATCATCCTGGGCATCTTCGTGATGACCAGCCAGGGACAGGCCGGCTCCACGCTGTACATGGTCAACCACGGCATCTCGACCGCCGCACTGTTCCTGATCGCGGGGTTCCTGGTGTCGCGCCGCGGTTCGCGTCTCATCAGCGCCTACGGCGGCGTGCAGAAGGTCGCGCCCGTCCTGGCGGGCACGTTCCTGGTGGCCGGGTTGGCGACGCTGTCGCTGCCCGGGCTGGCGCCGTTCATCAGTGAGTTCCTGGTGCTCATCGGCACCTTCACCCGCTATCCCGTGTTCGGTGTGCTCGCCGCCACCGCTCTGGTGCTGTCTGCGATCTACATCCTGTGGATGTACCAGCGGATGATGACGGGTCCCCTGCCCCGTGACCTCGCCGACGGTGAGTCAAAGCTTCCCGATCTGGTGCCTCGCGAGATCGTCGTGGTCGCACCGCTCATCGCGTTGCTGCTGGTGCTCGGGGTCTATCCCAAGCCTGCGCTCGACGTGATCGATCCGGCGGTGTCGCACACGCTGACCTCGATCGATCAGCGAGACCCGAGTCCTGCGATCGCAGAGGGGTTCCCGAGATGACCATCCCTACGCCGTCGATCGAGTACGGCCTGCTGTCCCCGATGCTGATCGTGCTGGGTTCGGCGGTGCTCGGTGTGCTGATCGAGGCGTTCGTGCCGCGCCGCCTTCGCTACCAGGTGCAGATCGGGGTCAGCCTGGCGGCCCTCGTCGCCGCGTTGGTCGCCGTCGTCGTGCTGGCGGGCGACCTCGGCGACGGCAACGGCGCTACGGCGATGCTGGGCGCGGTGGCCGTCGACCGGCCGGCCCTGCTGCTGCAGGGCACCATTCTGCTGGTCGGCGTGCTCGGAATACTGCTCATCGGCGAGCGCCGGATCCGTTCTGGCGATTGCGATCCCGCCGACGGGCAGTCGGGCGGCTTGGATGCGTTCACGCCGCAAGCCTCGGTGGTCCCCGGCGGCGTGGCCGAGAAGCAGGACACCCGGGCGGGACTGATCCAGACCGAGGTGTTCCCGCTGACACTGTTCGCGGTCGGTGGAATGCTGTTGTTCCCCGCCGCCAACGACCTGCTGACGATGTTCGTCGCGCTGGAGGTGTTGTCGCTGCCGTTGTATCTGCTCTGCGGTCTGGCCCGCCGCCGCCGCTTGCTGTCACAGGAAGCGGCGATGAAGTACTTCCTGCTGGGCGCGTTTGCGTCAGCATTCTTCCTCTACGGCTCGGCGATGCTGTACGGCTACGCGCGCACTCTGCGCTTCGACGGGATCGCCGATGCGGTCACGTCGGGTACGGGAAAGCCCGCGCTGGCGCTCATCGGGGCCGGACTGGTGTTGGTCGGGGTGTTGTTCAAAGTCGGTGCGGTGCCGTTTCATTCGTGGATTCCCGACGTGTACCAGGGAGCGCCTACCCCGATCACCGCGTTCATGGCGGCGGCCACCAAGATCGCCGCGTTCGGAGCACTGCTGCGGGTGTTCTACGTGGCGTTGCCAGAGCTGCGCGACGACTGGCAGCCGGTGTTGTGGGCCGTGGCGATCCTGACGATGCTGGTCGGCACGATCACCGCCGTCACCCAGGCCGACGTGAAACGGATTCTGGCGTATTCGGCAGTCGCACATACCGGGTTCATCCTCACCGGCGTGGTCGCAGGCACCCCGGCCGGGTTGTCTGCGACGCTGTTCTATCTATTCGCCTACGGCTTTTCCACCGTCGGCGCGTTCGCGGTGGTCGGTCTCGTCCGCGACCGCATGGGCAAGGAGGACACCGACATCTCCCGGTGGGCCGGGCTGGGAAGGCGTTATCCCGCGGCGGGCCTCGTGTTCTCGTTGTTCTTGCTGGCCTTCGCCGGAATCCCGTTGACCAGCGGCTTCGTCAGCAAGTTCGCGGTGTTCAAGGCGGCGGGTGAAAGTGGGGCCATCGCACTGGTGGTCGTCGGCGTGATCGCCAGTGCGATCGCCGCTTACTTCTACGTGCGCGTCATCGTGCTGATGTTCTTCACCGAGCGTCCGGACGACGCGCCGGAGGTCGTGGTACCCAGCGTGTTGACCAGTGGCGTCATCGCCGTCACGGCCGCCGTCACCTTCCTTCTCGGCGCGCTGCCCCAACCGCTGCTCGACCTGGCCAATGCCGCCAACCGCTTCCTCTGATACGACTGCGACGTGACCGAGCACCAACCCGTCCGCACCGCGGACCCAGGCCAACCCGTCCGCACCGCGGACTCAGGCCAAACCGTCCGCACCGCGGACCCAGGCCAAACCGTCCGCGCCGCGGACCGTGGCCCCGTGCGGGTCATCACCCTCAACCGCCCCGCGGCCCGCAACGCGCTCAGCGGCGCTCTGAACCGCGCCCTCTACGCCACGCTGACCGACGCCGACGCCGACGAAGCGGTGTCCGCGGTAGTGCTGACCGGGACCGACCCGGCGTTCTGCGCCGGTGTCGACCTGAAGGAGGCCGCGCGCGACGGCTTGCGCTATTTCGAGGAATTCCAGTCACACAGTTCCATCGCGGCGGTGGCGGCGACGCACACCCCGATCGTGGGCGCCATCAACGGGGCCACCTTCACCGGCGGACTCGAGATCGCCCTGGGTTGCGACTTTCTCATCGCTTCCGAGCGCGCCGTGTTCGCCGACACCCACGCCCGGGTCGGCATCCTGCCCGGTGGCGGGATGACCGCGCGGCTGCCGCAGCTGGTGGGCGCTGCGATGGCACGGCGGTTGTCGATGACCGGCGAGGTCGTCGATGCCGTGCGGGCCGAACGGATCGGACTGGTCACCGAGGTGGTCGCCCATGAAACGCTGCTGCACCGCGCTGTCGAGCTGGCCACCCAGATCGCCGACGTCCCCCGTTCGACGATGCGCAGCCTCAAGCAGATCTACACCACCGGCTCAGCAGCGGTGACCGACCCCGCGCTGGCGGCCGAAGCGGCGATCGCGGTCGCCCAGCACCGCGACTTCGACGCTCTCGACGCAACGTTCCGCGCGGTGACACAGCGCAACAAGGAGCAGATGAACCCCGGCTGACACCTGCTTGCCGGCATGCACGGTCACGGTGCGCCCGGCTCGAGCACGGCGTCCACGGCGGTGTAGAGCGTCTCGGTTTCGGTGTGCAAGACCGAGTCGCCGCTGGGTAGTGCACGCTCCAGAGCCAGGCCGTTGAGAACGGTGAGCAGGAATCGCGCCTGCAGGGTGCGGTCCCCGGTGCGAAGCACCCCTTCGTCGGCGAGCACGCTCAACCAGTATTCGACGCGTCGTGCCGACGTGCGATCGAAGGCTTGATACGCCGCGCGGACCTTCTCGGTCGGCTCCGCTGCAATGAAGTTCTGATACATGGTCGCCCAGGCTTGTCGCGCCTCCATCCCGACCCCGGCGGGAGCGAGCACCTGGCGCAGGCACTCCACCAACCGGTCACGCGCGGGGCGGGACGGATCCCGGATCGGGTCGTCGGGGATGAAGTGCTCGTAGATCCGCGTCAGCAACTCGTCCTGCAGCGCTCGCTGGGTCGGGAAGTGAAACCGCAACGAGCCCGTACTCACGCCGGCCCGCGCCGCCACCGCTCGGACACTGAGTGTCGTCGTGACGTCTTCGGCGATCATCTCTGCCGCCGCTTTGAGGATCTTCTCCCGCGTGTGCAAGGGCGATTCCTTTGCTGTCACCGACCGACAAGGCTTCACTAACACACTGTGTTAGTGTCGGTCTAACACAGCGTACTAGTGATCGTATCCTCGTGCGGCTGGGCGATGAACGGCGACGCCGCGCGGGACCCGACCACGGAAATCGAAAGGCAAGCGATGACATCTGACCAGCAGGTCACCAGTCGGCTCCTGCGGTGGCCGGGTGTCGCCATCGTGGCGGACAACTTCCGGGCTTACCTGGCTCTGAATGTGGCCGTGTACGGATTGTTCCTGGCCGGCTTCATCGTCGGCCTGACCTTCCCGCACCTCAGCCGAGCGCAGGCGACCCGCCTCGACGACAACGGCACCACGGATCTGGTGCAGTCGCTGATCGACCGTCCCTGGCTGTTCGCCGTGACCATTCTGGGCGTGAACGTCATCAGGATGAGCGTGTTGACCATCGTTCTGCCGTCCCTGGTCGTGCCGTTTGCCGGGCTCGCACTGTTCGCCTACTGGGCCTTCACCACGGGGATCACGCTGGTTCCGGCCAGCGACCTGGGATGGGTCGCACTCATCCCCCACTCCCTGACACTGGTCATCGAGTTCCAGGCGTACCTCGTGCTGCTGCTGGGTGTGTACCTGCTCGGCAGGCACTGGATCCGGCCCGCCACCGCCGGTGCGGACAACCGACGCGGCGGCTACCTCTACGGGCTGCGACAACTCGGCCGGCTTGCTGTGCTCGCGGCGGTTCTGCTGATCATCGGCGCGGTGTACGAAGCGTTCTCGCTGCGTTACCTGGTCCACCCACTGGCTCAGTGGCTGTTGTGACCGGGTGAACCCAAACGACAGCCGGGGGCGCGCCGGTCTTCGGGGGACGGCGACAAATCGGTTACGTCGTGGGTCCGGCGAGCACCCCGTGCAGCAGGATCGAGGTGACGTCGTCGACCCACCGCGCGGAGGGCAGGGTGTCCGGCGACTGGATCACCGTCAGCAGCGTGGCGCCGCCGATCAGGTCGACGAGCCGGTCGGGGTCGATCTCGGCGCGGACCTCACCGCGGTCGACGGCATCGCGGAGCCTATCCCGCACCGCGGCGAACAGTTCGGTGAAGCGGGCGCTGACCCTCCCGCTGAGCGCCGCGTCAGCGGTCATGTCGGTGATGAGCCCGGGCAGCGCCGCCCGCACGACCGGGCTGGTGAACACGTCGCGGGCGGCCTCGATCATCGCGCGCAGGTCGGCGGCGATGTCACCGGGCGGGGCCTGCATCGCCGACGGAGTCACCGGGAACGCCGCCTCGTGCACCAATTCCGCTTTGCTCGACCACCGGCGATACAGCGCGGTCTTGGTGGTTCCGGCCCGATCGGCGACGGCGGCCATGGTGACGTTGGAATAGCCGATTTCGACAAGTAGATCCGCGGTGGCGCGCAATATGGCAGCGTCGATACGAGGGTCGCGGGGACGGCCTGCACCCGGGGGCTTGCCAGCCGACAACGGGTCTGCTTTCATATCGCTACCCCCGGTATCGTAACTGTGGCGGAAGGACCGGTCTGTGCCCAGTGATCCAGCCGTTGAGGACGTCGAACGGCTCCAGCGGTCCAGTCGTGACCTGACGAATGTCCCTGCGGCTCTTTCGCAGTGGTTATCCACTGTACTACCGAACACCACACCCGAGATCACCGTGGAAAGCGGCGTGGATTCCAACGGCATGTCCTCGGAGACCATCTTACTGTCGGGGCGCTGGACGCACGGCGGACGACCGGTGGAGCAGCGCTGGGTTGCCCGCGTCGCGCCCACCGAGGCC
This sequence comes from Mycobacterium sp. G7A2, assembly GCF_041902445.1. Classification (NCBI taxonomy): domain Bacteria; kingdom Bacillati; phylum Actinomycetota; class Actinomycetes; order Mycobacteriales; family Mycobacteriaceae; genus Mycobacterium; species Mycobacterium sp. G7A2. The sequence continues at coordinate 4,252,391 of NZ_CP169251.1, forward strand.
GACGTGCCGGTTTTCGACCACTACCGCCTCGACCATCAGCACGAAGTGATGCGCCTGGTCGGTGAGTTGACCGACGTCGCGGTGCCGCCGGTGCGCTGGCTCGAAGACACCGGCACGGTCCTGGGACGGCCGTTCTTCCTGATGGACCGCATCGACGGGGAGGTCCCCCCGGACGTCATGCCCTACACATTCGGAGACAACTGGCTCTACGACGCCAGCCCCGAGCAGCAACGCCGGCTCCAGGACAACACTGTCGAGATCCTGGCGACCTTGCATTCGATCCCCAACGCCCGTCAGGTGTTCGGCTTCCTCCAGGACGTCGACCCGCCGGGCGAGACGGCGTTGCACCGCCACTTCGGGTGGCTGAAGAACTGGTATGCGTTCAGCGTCCCGGACATCGGCCGCTCACCCCTCGTGGAGCGCGCGCTGGACTGGCTGGAGGAGCATTTCCCGGCCGACGTGGCGGCGCAGGAACCCGTGCTGGTCTGGGGCGATTCCCGGATCGGCAACGTGATGTACCGCGACTTCAGCCCGGTCGCGGTGCTCGACTGGGAAATGGCCACCGTGGGCCCGCGCGAGTTCGATCTGGCCTGGATCAGCTACGCGCACATGGTCTTTCAGGAACTCACCGGCCTCGCGGGACTGCCGGGCATGCCGGACTTCCTGCGTGAGGACGATGTCCGGGCCACATACCGGGAGTTGACCGGTGTCGACGTCGGCGACCTGGATTGGTTCTACGTCTATTCCGGGGTGGTGTGGGCCTGCGTCTTCATGCGCACCGGAGCGCGCCGGGTGCACTTCGGGGAGATCGAGAAACCGGACGACATCGAGACGCTGTTCTACCACGCGCCGTTGCTCAAGCGCATGATCGGGGAGGCCGGCTGATGCTCGGACCCATGGACGAATACCCGGTCCACCAACTCCCCCAGCCCATCGCGTGGCCGGGATCCTCGGACCGCAACTTCTACGACCGCTCCTACTTCAACGCCCACGACCGCAGCGGCGACATCTTCGTCATCACCGGCATCGGGTACTACCCCAACCTCGGGGTCAAGGACGCGTTCCTGTTGGTCTCACGCCGCGACAGCGGCAAATACGGCGGAGGCGGCGACACCCAGACCGCAGTACACCTGTCCGACGCGATCGACCAGGACCGACTCAACCAGCACGTGGGCGCCTACCGCGTCGAGGTCATCGAGCCGCTGCGCAAGCTCCGCATCGTGCTCGACGAGACCGACGGCATCGCCGCGGACCTGACCTGGGAGGGCCTGTTCGACGCGGTACAGGAGCAGCCGCACATCATGCGGCGCGGCAACCGCATCACGCTCGACGCCCAGCGGTTCGCCCAGGCCGGCACCTGGAGCGGCCGACTGCTGATCGACGGCCAGGAGATCGAGGTCGACCCGACCCGCTGGATCGGCACCCGCGACCGGTCGTGGGGCATCCGCCCGGTCGGCGAGGCCGAGCCCGCCGGCCGGCCAGACGATCCGCCGTTCGAAGGCATGTGGTGGCTCTACGTACCGATGGCGTTCGACGACTTCGGCATCGTGCTGATCATCCAGGAGGATCCGCACGGGTTCCGCTCGCTCAACGACTGCACCCGCATCTGGAAGGACGGCCGCGTCGAACAGCTGGGCTGGCCGAGAGTGACCGTCAGCTACCGCTCGGGCACCCGCATCCCCACCGGTGCGTCCATCGACGCCACCGCATCCGACGGCAGCCCGGTGCACTTCGACGTCGAGTCGAAGCTCGCCGTGCCGATCCATGTCGGTGGTGGATACGGCGGCGACTCCGACTGGCTGCACGGGATGTGGAAGGGAGCGGCGTTCACCGAACGCCTCACCTACGACATGACCGATCCCGCCGTCATCGGGCGGGCGGGTTTCGGGGTCATCGATCACGTCGGCCGGGCGGTGTGCCGCGACGCCGACGGTGTCGAGCGTGAAGGGTGGGGACTGTTCGAGCACGGCGCCCTGGGCCGCCACGACCCGTCAGGCTTCGCCGACTGGTTGTCCGTCGCGCCGTGACGTTCGAGCCGGGTCACGCGCTCCTGGACTGCGGTGTGCCGGCACGCCCGAACACCAACGACCGGTCGGAGTCGCCGAGCCGGTGGTTCAGCACGTCCCGCAGATAGCTGTGCGTCAGCATCCACGGCCTGCGGGTGCCCGATTTCGGTAACGCGTCGGCGCCGCGCAGCACGTAACCGGCCTGCAGGTTGAATGCCGGCTGCTCCGGCATGTGGGCGTCCCCCAGATGCGGATAGGCGTAGGTGTAGCCGCGGGACCGCATGTAGGCCAACAGGTCTGCCACCGACCGCGCGGTCAGGTCGGCGCCCAACGTCCACGAGGCGTTGGTGTAGCCCAGCGACCACGCCGCGTTCGGGACGTCCTCGAGCATGTGCCTCCGGTAGATGAACCGCTCGTTGGGCGCGACCTTCTCACCGTCGACGCTGACCGCCACCCCGCCCAGCGCCTGCAACTGCAGGCCGGTCGCGGTGACGACGACGTCGGCGTCGACCCGGCGCCCGGACGCGAGCACGATGCCGTCACGATCGAAGTGGTCGATGTGATCGGTGATCATCTCGACGTCCCCGGCGGCCACCGCCTTGTACAGATCGGAGTCCAGGATGAAACACAGCCGCTGGTCCCAGGGGTTGTAGGGCGGATTGAAGTGCGTGTCGACGGCGTACCCGGGGGGAAGTGACCGAGACGCGGTGCGACGCAGCAGCCGCTTGCTCAGGCCCGGTGCGGTGCGTGAGACGAGCCAGATCAACGAGCCGAACAGGGCCAGTATCCACCGGGCCACCCAAGCCCCCGCCCTCGCCGGCAACATCCGCCGGATCGCGTTGATCGGCGGGACCACTCGGCTGACCGAGAACATGTACGAGGGGGTGCGCTGCAGCATCGTCACGTGTGCGGCGCGTTCGGTGAGCGCCGGGATCATGCTGACGGCGGTGGCGCCGCTGCCGATGACCACCACGCGCTTGCCGGTGTAGTCGAGCCCGCGCGGCCAGTGTTGCGGATGGATGACCTCGCCGGCGAAGTCCTCGATTCCGGTGAAGCTCGGCACGTACGGTTCGTCGTAGTCGTAATATCCGCTCGCGAACACCACGAAGCCGGTCGTGTACACCGCCGCCGTCCCGCCCCGGTCGGCGCGAAGGGTCCAGGTGTGCGTGGTCCAGTCCCAATCCGCCGACTGGACAAGGGTGTTGAACCGGATGTGGTCGTCGATGCCGTGCTTGTGCGCCGTGTCTGCCAGGTACTGCCAGATGTGTCCGCCGTCGGCGATCATCTCCTCGCGTTTCCAGGGCTCCCATGGAAACGACAAGGTGAAGATGTCACTGTCGGAACGGATTCCGGGATACTGAAACAGATCCCAGGTCCCGCCGAGCCGTTCGCGCCGCTCCAGGATGAGGTAGGTCAGGTCCGGGTTCTTCTCCCGGATGCGGTACGCGGCGTCGATTCCGGAGATTCCGGCACCGATGATGATGACGTCGGCATGTTCTGCGTGACGTCGGTCAGCGTCGAGGCGGTCGGTGTCGAGGCCGCCGTCGCTGCCGGTGGCTTCGCTGCCGGCCATGGCCTACTCCTTACGCTGTCTTGACCGCCCGCACCGCGGCCCGGCCGAACACCATCGATTCCTCGACCCGGTCCAGGCGGTGGTCGATCGCGTCGAGGACGTAGTTGTGCCGCACATTCCAGGGCCGGTGGGTGCCCGACTTGGGCAGTACGTGCACGGCACGGCGCACATAGCCGGCGTTGATGTCCCACGCCGGTTTCTCCTCCATCGGCGTGCGACCGAGGTGCGGATAGGCGTGTGTGTAACCGTGGGAGTCCATGTAGGCCAACAGTTTCGCCACCGCCCGAGCGGTCAGGTCGGCCCGCAGCGTCCACGAGGCGTTGATGTAGCCGACGCACCAGGCGAGATTGGGAACGTCTTCGAGCAGATGCTCTTTGTAGACGAACCGGTCAGCGGGCTGGACCTCCGCCCCGTCGACACTGAGCGCGACACCGCCGAGTGCCTGCAGCCGTAGCCCGGTGGCGGTGACGAGCACGTCGGCGTCGATCCGTGTGCCGGACTTGCACACCACGCCGGACTCGTCGATGTGGTCGATCTCGTCGGTCACCACCTCGGCTCGCCCTTCGGCGATCGCATCGTAGAAATCACCGGACAGGATCAGGCACAGCCGCTGGTCCCACGGATCGTAGGTCGGCTTGAAATGCGTGTCCACGGGATAGTTCTCGGGCAGGTAGTGCTTGGCCACAGCGCGGATCGCCTTCCGGCTGAATCCCGGAGCTTTGCGCGCGATGCCGTAGACGGCGACGATGAACAGCACGTTGTACAACCAGGCCAGCCGGTAACCGAGTCTGCGCGGGGGCACCTTGCGCAGCAGGTTGACCACGGGGTTGATGCGTTGGCCCGACAGCAGATAGGTCGGTGAGCGCTGCAGCATCGTGACATGGCCGGCTTTGCGCGCCACCGCGGGGATCATGCTGATCGCGGTCGCGCCGCTGCCGATCACCACGACCCGTTTGCCGGTGTAATCCAACGACTCGGGCCACAGCTGGGGATGCACCACCGGCCCGGCGAAGTTCTCGATGCCGGCGAAGTCCGGTCGATAGGGCTCGTCGTAGTCGTAGTAGCCGGTGCCGAAGAACAGGAACCGCGCCCGGTAGGTGCGGGCGGCACCGTCATGGGTGGTCTGCACGGTCCACATGTCGGTCGACGAGTCCCAGTCCGCCGAGAGCACCCGGGTGTCGAACTGGATGTGACGGTCGATGTCGTGCTTGTGCGCGGCGTCGACCAGATAGGTGCGGATGTCCTCGCCGTCGGCGACGTTCTCCGGCCGGGTCCACGGCTCCCACGGGAACGACAGCGTGAAGATGTCGCTGTCGGAGCGGATACCGGGATAGCGGTGCAGGTCCCAGGTGCCCCCGATGGCCGACCGTCGCTCCAGGATGGTGTAACTCAGCTGTGGGTTGCGCTCCTGGATCCGGTACGCCGCACCGATCCCGGAGATGCCCGCTCCGATGATCAAGACGTCGGAGAAGTCGTCTGCCGCCGGACTGACCTGATGCACCCGCAACCTCCTTTGGTCCCGCCACGTACCACGATATGGGTCCGGGACCGCACGCGTCGACAATCCGGCTCAATGAATCGGACGAGAGTTCAACGCTCTGCCCCGACGGCCGCATCGAATACGCGAGGATGGGGACGTGGATGCAGGCGCGGGTGAGGTCGTGGATGTCGTCGTCGTCGGGGCGGGGTTCGCCGGGCTGTCTGCTGCGCGGGAGCTGAGCCGGCTGGGACACGACGTGCTCGTGCTGGAGGGCCGTGACCGGGTCGGGGGCCGCTCCTTCACCGCGATGCTGGCCGGCGCCCCGGTCGACCTGGGTGCGACATTCGTCGGGCCCACGCAGGACGCCGTGCTGGCTCTGGCCGCCGAGCTGGGCTGTGACTCGGTGCCCACCTACGGACGTGGCAAGAACCTGATCCGTTGGCGCGGCAAGGTGCGTTCCTATCGCAGCACGATCCCTCGGCTGTCCATCCTCGAGTTGCTCGACGTCTCACGCATCCAGTGGAGATTCGATCGCATCAGCCGCAGGGTGAGTGTCGCGGAGCCGTGGGCGTCCCCCGTCGCCGAGGAACTGGACCGGGTGTCGCTGGAGCAGTGGCTGCGCTCGGTGCACGCGGGCGCGTCCACGCGTGACCTGATGGCGATCATGTCGCGGGTGACCTGGGGCGCCGAACCCGACGCGGTGTCGATGTTGCACGCGGTGCGCTACGTCAAGGCCGCGGGTGGACTGAACAGGATGCTCGACGTCGAGGGCGGAGCCCAGCAGGACCGGTATCCGGGCGGCACTCAGCAGATCGCCATCAGGATGGCCGATGCGCTCGGCGAGCGGGTGAGGCTCGACGCGCCGGTCGGCCGTATCGCGCGTAACCCTGACACGACGCTGACCGTCAGCTGCCGGGGCGGCGAGGTCACCGCCCGCGCTGTCGTCGTCGCCGTCCCGCCCGCGCATCGCGGCGGCATCGAGTTCGACCCGCCGCTGCCACCCGAGCAGGCCGCGCTGATCCGGAGCTGGCCGCAGGGCAACCTGAGCAAGGCCTACGCCGCGTACGAGACCCCGTTCTGGCGGGCCGACGGTTACTCGGGTGAGGCGCTCTCCGACGAGGGGCCCGTCTTCATCACCTTCGACGTCAGCCCCGACGTCAGCGGCGACGGCGACGCGGGGCCGGGCATCCTGCTGGGGTTCACCGACGCGCGCAGCTTCGACCCGTTGCCGCCGGCGGATCGGCGTGAGGTCGCGCTCGCGGGTTTCGCGTCGCTGTTCGGCCCGCCCGCGACCCGGCCGGTCGACTATCTCGATCACTGCTGGAGCGCCGAGGACTTCGCGCCGGGCGGGCCGACCGCAGCGGTCCCGCCGGGGGCGTGGACGGCGCACGGCCGGTGGTTGCGACGCGCCTGCGGCGGCATCTTCTGGGCCGGCACCGAGACCGCCGACGTCTGGACGGGGTTCCTCGACGGGGCGGTGCGTTCAGGTCTGCGCGCGGCCGCCGAGGCGCATCAGGAGCTCGCGCGGCCTTCCTGACGGACAGAGTCGATCAGCCACTGCAGTTGCGCGTTGACGTCGGCGGGACGTTCCAGGATCGCGCAGTGGCCGCCATCGAGTTCGACGAAACGCGCCAGGTTCGGTGCGGTCGCGGCGATCCGCCTGGACGACACCATCGGCAACAGGCGATCTTGGCTGCTGCCGATCACCAGCGTCGGCACCGTCAGGTTCTTCAGGCCGATGTGCCGCGGTCCGAGATGGTCGACCAGCACCCGGGCCCAGCCGCCGCGCCCGGCCGCCGGAGTGGCGTTGAACAACTGGTAGACGAGATCCGTGACCGCCGGGTCGGCGTCGCGGCCGACGGCGATCGAGGACACGAAACGGCGGCTGGGCCGGTCGGCCGCACGGACCAGCGGCGCCCCGCCGAACGCTTTGAGCAGGGTGCCGGCCGCGCGCACCCGGGCCTCGGAGAACTGCGCGGGCACCGGCAGGAGGTTGATGTTGCGAAGCAGGTCGCCGGTCGTGGTGTTGATCAGCGCGACGGCGTCGGCGCGCTCGGACACGCGGTCCGGATGACGCTCGGCCCAGGAGGTGATGGCGATGCCGCCCATCGAGTGCCCGGCCACCACCGCGCGCTCGCCGGGCTGCAGCGTGGCGGCCAGCACCGCGTCTAGGTCGGCGGCGAGGTGGTCGAGGCTGTAGCCGCCACGCCGCGGCGGCACCCCGCTGCGTCCGTGACCGCGATGGTCGAAGGCGATGACCCGATGGTGCCGGGCCAGCTCGGAGATCTGGTGCGCCCACACCCGCAGGGCGCAGGTGATGCCGTGGGCCAACACGACCGGATAGCCGTCCTCGGGGCCGAAGACCTCGGTGTGCAGCCGCACGCCGTCGACCGATCGCACGTCGACGAACCGTCCGGGGGGAAGCCCGTCGGCGGCGTAACCACCGCCGCGCACCCTGGTGCCGCCTCGTGCCATGCGCATGCTCCTCGGTTCCAGCAACGTTGCCGTGCCCCACGCCGGTGGCGAAATCGAACCACGCCGGTGGCGAGATCGAACCACGCCGGCCGGCGTCGGTGGACCAACCGACGGCGTCGGTGGACCAGACTGTACCGGCGGACACCGTCGCCGACGGTGAGCCACGGGGGCGTTAAATGGTCGGATGCGTGCGATACAGATAGCCCGGCTCGACGGACCGCAGGCCGCCCACGTCGTCGAGATCGACGAACCCGCCGGCGGTGACGATGTGGTCGTCGTCGACGTGCACGCCGCCGGGGTGGCCTACCCCGACGCCCTGCAGTCCCGCGGGCTCTACCAGTACAAGCCCGAGATGCCCTACATCCCTGGTGCCGAGATCGCCGGGGTGGTACGCAGCGCCCCCGAAGAGGCCCACGTCCGCCCCGGCGATCGGGTCGCGGGGCTGACGATGCTGTGCGGCGCGATGGCCGAAGTCGTGACCCTGCCGCCGGAGCGCTTGTTCAGGCTGCCGGACTCGGTGTCGTTCGAAGCCGGCGCCGGCGTCCTGTTCAACGACCTCACGGTGCACTTCGCGCTTCGGACCCGCGGCCGATTGAGCAACGGCGACACGGTGCTCGTACACGGCGCCGCGGGTGGGATCGGCACGTCGACGTTACGGCTGGCGCCGGCATTCGGCGCCGCCCGCACCATTGCGGTGGTCAGCAGCGAGGAGAAGGCGGATGTCGCCCGGGCGGCCGGCGCCTCCGACGTCGTGCTGGCCGACGGGTTCAAGGACGCGGTCAAGGAGTTGACCGAGGGCCGCGGGGTGGACATCGTGGTCGACCCGGTGGGCGGTGATCGTTTCACCGACTCGCTGCGTTCGCTGTCGCCGGGTGGACGCCTCCTGGTGGTCGGGTTCACCGGCGGCGACATCCCGACCGTGAAGGTGAACCGGCTGCTGTTGAACAACGTCGACGTGGTCGGCGTCGGGTGGGGCGCGTGGACGATGCGCCATCCCGGCTACCTGCAGCAGCAGTGGGCAGAACTGCTTCCGCTGCTCGCGTCCGGTCGGGTCGGCGCCCCGGAACCGGTGGTGTTTCCGCTCGAGGATGCCGCCGCGGCGATCGCCTCGCTGGAGGACCGGACAGCGAGGGGCAAGGTTGTCGTCTCGCTGCGCTGAGCGGATCGGCGGGCTGCGACCCCAGAATGTCCGATTGAATGCAAGGGTCTTTGCCGGCTGCGATGATGAGTGCCGTGCCCACCGCTAGCCTGCGCCCGGTCGAGGATCCCCAGGTTGCTGGATTCCTGGATGCGGTGACGGACGGGCCCACCGCGCTGGTGATCGAGGGCGAGGCCGGCATCGGAAAGACCACCCTGTGGCTGTCGCTGCTGCGCCAGGCGCGCGCCCGCGGCTTCCGCGTGTTGACCGCGCGGGTCGGCCAGGCCGAAACGGTGATGGCGTTCGCCGCGCTGGCCGATCTGCTCAGCGAGGTGGACGCCGAGCACTTTGCGAACCTGCCGGCGCTGCAGCGCCTGGCCTTGGACCGGGTGCTGCTGCGCGCAGGCGCCGAAGGCCCCCCGACCGACCAGCGGGTGGTGGCCGCAGCGTTCGTCTCGGTTCTCGATCAGATGCACCGGTCCGACGACCGGACCCCGGTGCTGCTGGCGATCGACGACGCGCAGTGGCTGGACAGCTCCAGCCGCACCGCCGTCGAGTTCGCGGCGCGCCGGCTCAACGGCGCTTTCGGTGTGTTGATGACCGAGCGGTGCACCGCCGGGGACAGCCAGGTGGCACGGTGGCTGCAGCTCGACCGGCCCGACCGGCTGGGCCGGGTGGCGGTGCAGCCGATGGACACCCGGGAGTTGCACGCGGTGATCTCCGATCGCCTGGGCCGCACGTTCTCCCGACCGACGGTGTTGCGGATCGCCGAAACCTCCGGCGGCAACCCGTTTTTCGCCCTGGAACTCGCGCGTGCGTTGCAGGACGACCAGGCCGGCCCCGAGCAGCCGCTCCCCGCCACGCTCACCGATCTGGTCCGGCGGCGCATTGCGGCGCTCGATGACGCCGAGCGCGCGCTGTTGCTGAGCGTGGCCTGCGTCGCCGAGCCGACGATCGAGTTGCTCGCGAAGGCCAATGACGTCGATGCCGACGAGCTGGCGCGCCGCGTGGAGCGCGCCGAGGCGGCCGGCATTCTCAGCCTCGACGGTCACCGGGTGCGGTTCACCCACCCGCTGTTGGCCAGCGGTGTCTACAGCGACGCAGGCCCGCCGGCGCGCCGCGCGATGCACCGCACGCTGGCCGCGCTGGAAACCCAGCCCGAGCTCAGAGCCCGTCATCTGGCGCTGGCGTCGGCGCACGGCGACGAGGAGATCCTCACGGCGCTCGACCAGGCTGCGGACTCCGCACGGTCGCGCGGAGCGCCGGCGGCGGCCGCTGAGCTCGTCGACCTGGCTCTGGGGCTCGGCGGAGACACGGTGCTGCGCCGAATGAAGTCGGCGGAGAACCACTTCCTGGCCGGCAACACCGCCAGGGCCGGGGCGCTGCTCGACGACGCCGCGACGATGGAACCGGGCATGCTGCGCGCCATGGCGACGAGCCTGCTGGCCACCGTGCGGATGTACGAGAACGAACACGCCGAGGCAGTCGAACTGCTGCGCAGCGCGCTCGACGACGCCGCGGGGATCCCGGCGCTCATGGTGCAGGTGCTGCTGCGACTGTCCTTCGCGTTGAACAGCATCGGCGAGCTCGACGATGCACGCCGGCACGTCCGCGATGCGGTCAAGCTGGCCGAGGAGCTCGGGGTGCCGGCGATCACCAGCGCCGCGTTGGCCTGGTCGGTGCATGTGAACTTCCAGTGCGGCCGCGGCTTGGACGAGGACTCATTGGACCGGGCGATGCAGTCCTATGACAGCGCGCTGGATGTGCCGATCATCTTCCGGGCGCCCTTCGTCCACGCCTTGGCGCTGTCGTGGACCGGCCGGCTCGAGCAGGCGCATGACGAGTTGACCGCGGTCCGCAGCGTCTGCATCGAGCGCGGCGCCGAGAGCGACATGATGGCCATCGCAGGGTTTCTGGCGATCAACCACATCTGGCGTGGGCAGGTCGCTGAGGCCGCCGTCGAGGCGGCGGAGGCGGTGGAGCGGGCCGAGCAGCTCGGCGGCGACGATGTGCTGATCATCCCGATGACGGTGCGCGCTGCGGTGGCCGCCTACGCCGGCCGTGAGGACGCTGCCCGCGCCGACGCCCGCTGGGTGCTGACCGCGATGCGGAATCGCAGCTCGTCGCACATCGCCGACTGGCCGGGCATGACGCTGTGCTTTCTCGAGGAGTCGCTGGGAAACCACCGGGAAGCGCTCGACGCGCTGGATCCGGCTTTCCTGGCGGACCAGATGCCCTGCACCGAGCAGATGTATGCCTGGCATTTGCCCGACGTGATCGAGGCGATGGTGGGAGTGGGCCGGCTCGACGATGCCGAGACGCTCACCCGCGCGCTGGAACAGAACGGGGCGCGGCACGACCGTGCCTGGATGAAGTCGGTCGGGGCGCGGTGCCGGGCGATGCTGCTGGCGGCGCGTGGCGATGTGACCGCCGCCGAGGAGACCGCACACCGCGCGTTGGCCGAGCACGAGTCGTTGCCGATGCCGTTCGAGCGGGCCAGGACGCAGCTGATCCTGGGTCAGCTGCAGCGCAGGCTACGCCAGAAGAACACGGCGGCAACCAATCTGGCCGAGGCGCGCGAGGTGTTCGAGCGGCTGGGCACACCGTTGTGGGCGCGCCGCGCCGAGGCCGAGCTGGCGCGTACCGTGGTGGCGCCGTCGGAGGATCTGAGCCAATTGACGCCGTCCGAGCAGCGGGTCGCCGAGATGGCGGCGTCAGGGGCGACCAACAAGGACATCGCCGCAGCGATGTTCATCAGCGCCAAGACGGTGGAGCACAACCTGACCAAGATCTACCGCAAGCTCCAGATCAGTTCGCGCGCGGAGCTGGGCAGGCGGATGGACCAGGGCGGCGACGACTCTGCTTAGGTGATCCATTCCGGTTGCTGATCGACGTCGACGGCCGAGAAGTCCTTGTGGGGCAGGCCCGCGATGGTGCCCCCGTCGACGACGAACTCGGAGCCGGTCGAATAGCTCGAGTCGTCACTGGCCAGGTACACCACCAGGTTGCTGACCTCGCGCGGCTGGGCGATGCGGCCCAGCGCGCTGGAGAAGATGTCCTCCGGAACCCAATCGGCCATGGGCGTTTTCACCAGGCCGGGATGCACCGAGTTGACCCGGATCCCGAACGCGCCCAGCTCCAGAGCGGTCGATTTGGTGAGCCCGCGCACGGCGAACTTGGTGGCGGTGTAGCCGTGACACGCCACCGTGCCCGCCATCCCCTCGATGGACGAGATGTTGATGATCGAGCCTCGGCCTGCGGCCTTCATGGCCGGTGTGACGGCGCGAATGCCGAGGAAGACACCGGTCAGATTGATGTCGAGGATGCGCTGCCATTCCGAGAGCGGGAAGTCCTCCACGGTGCCGATGTTGAGAATGCCGGCGTTGTTCACCAGGATGTCGAGGCCGCCGAACTCGGCGAGGGCGACGGCCACCGCGCGTTCCCAGTCGTCGGGGCTGGTGACGTCGAGGTGGATGTAGCGGGCCGCGTCACCCAGATCCTCGGCGACCCGTTCGCCTTCGGCATCGAGGATGTCACCGCAGACCACGCGCGCGCCGTGCGCGACCATCTCGCGGGCATGCGAAGCCCCCATCCCCCGGGCGGCGCCGCTGACGAGAGCTACCTTGCCGGCCAACCGTGCAGTCATCAATCCTCCTGTCGTGGCGGCCTGTTCGATGCGGCCGCGGGTGTGGCTCCGGTCACACCCTAGCGCCGCGGCGTCGCCGGAGGTCACCTCTCCGGTGGGCGGTGGCGGTCGAGGAAGGCCAGCACGGCATCGGCGAACAGGTCGTTGCGGTCCCCCGCCACCATGTGTCCTGCTCCTTCCACGTCGACGAACTCGACCTGCGGAAACCGGACCAGGAAGTCGTCGGCGCGATCTCGGCTGACGAGGTCGCTGACCTGCCCGCGCACCAGCAGCATCGGCACCGCGTCGGCCAGGATCGCCGCGACCGCGCGGTGCAGGCGGTCGGTGTCCTCCACCTCGCGCGGCGGATGCGCCGCCGTACCGTCGATGAACCGTGGATCCCAATGCCAATACCAGCGACCGCCCCGTCGGCGCAGGTTGTTTCGCAGGCCGTCGAGGTCGGTCGGCCGCGGCCGGTGGGGGTTGAACTCGGCGATCATGTCGGCCACCTCGCCGAGGGACCCGAAACCGTCGACCATCTTGTCGGCCATGAACGCATGGATCCGTTCCGCGCCCGAGGGATCCATGTCGGGCACGATGTCGACCAGCACCACGGCCGAGGCGATTCCGCGGCAGAGTTCACCGGCCAACAGCATCGAGGTCAGCCCGCCGAGGGAGGCGCCGACCAGGACGGGATGCGGCGGCAACTGCTCGAGGATCTCCCGGACGTCGGCGGCGAAACTGGCCACCCGATAGTCACCGTCGGCGGCCCAGTCGGACTCGCCGTGTCCGCGCAGGTCGACGGTGACCGCCTGCCATCCGCGTTCGGCCACCGCGCCGGCCGCCCGGCCCCAGGACCGCCGGGTCTGTCCTCCCCCGTGCAGGAACACCACCGCCCGGGCGGCCGGGTCGCCGTGCCGGTCGGCGGCGATGCGCACACCCTTGTGCCCGTGGGTCGTGAACGGCACGTGCGGCGACGGTGGAGACCCCATCTGTCGATGGTATGAACCCGGCCGCACCCGATGATCGGGTGGGCCATACTGCGAGGCGTGAACGGACTTCGCGGCAAGGGTGTGCTCGTGACCGGCGCAGCCTCGGGTATCGGCGCAGCCACCGTGGCCCGGCTCGCCGCCGAGGGCGCCGACGTCGTCGGTGTCGATGTGGCCGGTGAGGCGCCGCCGCACCTCGCTGAAGGACGCTACCGGCGCGGCGATGTCCTCGACGCCGCCACCGTCGAGGACGCGGTGCGCGCGGTGGTCGACGCCGCCGGTCGCCTCGACGCCGTGGTCCATTCGGCCGGGGTGGGCGGAGGCGGACCGATGCACCTGCTGGGCGACGACGAGTGGGACCGGGTCGTCGACATCAACCTGAAGGGCACGTTCGTCGTGATGCGCGCGGCCCTCGCACAGATGCTGAACCAGAGCAGAGTCGACGGCGAGCGTGGCTCCATCGTCACGCTGGCCAGCGTCGAGGGACTCGAGGGCACCGCGGGCGGCAGCGCCTACAACGCCTCCAAGGGCGGCGTCGTGCTGCTGACGAAGAACGCCGCGATCGACTACGGCCCCAGCGGAATCCGGGTCAACGCCATCTGCCCCGGCTTCATCGAGACGCCACTGTTCGAATCGGTCATGGGTCTGCCAGGGATGGACGGGCCACGCGAGGGCCTCCGACACGAACACAAGCTGCGGCGGTTCGGCCGACCCGAGGAGGTGGCGGCGTTAGCGGCATTCCTGGTGTCGGGGGACGCGAGTTTCGTCAGCGGCCAGGCGATCGCGGTCGACGGCGGTTACACGGCCGGACGCGACCACCAGGTCACCGAACTCCTGGGGTTGGGCGAACAGTGATCACCACAGCACCGCGACAGCGGCCGCGGCCAACGTCAACACCCCCACGGCGGCGAACACTCCGCGCGGCACCGCCTCGCCGGTGCGCCGCTGTTTGGCGTTGCCCATGCCCAGCAGTCCGCCGATGACCACCAGGATCACCAGCTTCACCCCGATCTTCGGATAGTTCAGCTCGATTCCGGCCGGCCACGGGGCTGCCAGCGCGAGCCCGGTGACCAACGACACGAGCAAGCCGTAGTCCATCACCCTGGTGGTGCGGAATCTGCCCGCCGCGGCTTCGGCGACCCAAGCGCCGAAGGTGATCGCGAAACCGACGATGTGCAACAGGACAACTACAGACCGTAGTACCTCCATGGCGTGAGCGTACCGCAGCACCGTGGCACGAACGGCTCATCGCACTACTTCGGTCACGGTGCGGTCGGGCTGTGGCGCGGCCGTCGCAGATCACCCCGTCGGCGGGCGAGGTGATCCGCAGATGCGTGGTGGCCCAACGCAGCGAAGCCGCGTCGCCCAGCAAACCCACTCGAGCGTGGAGCCCGCGGTGTCACCCGGATCACAACGACGGCGTCGGCGCCCCTCCAGAGGCGCAGTTCATGCGCTTCTGTCGCCAAAATCACACCTGGAAAGTTGATTTACGCAGAATTAACAAGGACGATCTTGGCGTTCCTCCATTGGGTGATCCTCAACTGGAGGGCGCCAGACAGCAAACATGTTTCCGCTATCCGGAAACCAGCACAGGAGTGAATAGACATGTCCTTCGGTCAGTTTCGCGCAGACGTGAAGCGTGCCGTGAACCGGCGACGGCTCTACGCGCGGATCTACGCCCTGCCGGAATCCACGGTTCGCGACGAGCTGCTCGCGATCGCACAGCGCCACGAGGACCTTCATCGCTGACGTGGCGATCCCACACACCGAAGCCGGTGGCCCCTACGGGCTGCCGGCTTCACCGCTTTCGGGGCAGCACTGCCCTCGGGGCCGCACTGGACCTTCGGTCGGCGCCGTCGTCCGGTCGGCGCGGTCGTCCGGTCGGCGCGGTCGTCCGGTCGGCGCGGTCGTCCGGTCGGCGCTGTCGTCCGGTCGGCGCTGTTCGTTCTTCAGTCAGCCAGAGCCGTCACGCGCACGGCACTGGCGGGTCCCGCCACGCGTCCGAAGAATCGGTCGACATCGGCCGCGGTGAAGCACGACGTGCCCGGCGTCAGCAGTTTTGCGGCCGACGCGGCGATGCCGTACCGCACCGCCTCGGTCAGTGACCATCCCCGGCTCAGGGCCACGGTGATGCCGGCGACCATCGCATCGCCGGCGCCCACGCCGCTGACCACCTGCACCGGAAGCGCCGGGAACCGGTGACTGTCGTCGTCGGTCACCAGCAGTGCTCCGTCCGGACCCAGTGACACGACCACCGCCTGGGCGAGGCCGCGGTGAACGAGTTCCCGCGCGGCGGCCACCTGATCGCCTTCGGTCGACAGCGCCCGCCCCATACACTCGCGTAGCTCGCGCACACTGGGCTTGAGCAGATGCACCCCGGACGTGACGTGGCTGAGCCCGCCGCCGGAGGTGTCCAGGATCAACCGACAGCCCGACCCGGCGCAGACGTCGGCGACACGGGCATAGAAGTCGGGGGCAACCCCGGGCGGCAGACTGCCACTGGCCACGATGTACTGCGCCGTGGCGGCGGTCGCGCGCAGCACGTCCAGGCAACGCTTCTGCTCGTCGGCGGTCAGCCGGGGCCCCGGCAGCACGAACCGGTACTGCTTGCCGGTGCTGCGCTCGTTGACCGTGAAGCTCTCCCGTGTCGACCCGGCAACGGGCACAGGGATGTTGGGCACACCGGCCTCGTCGACCAGATCGATCAGGCGTGAGCCGGTCAATCCGCCTGCCGAGAACACCGCCGCCACCGAACCGCCCAGTGCGTGCACGAAGCGCGCGACGTTGACCCCGCCCCCACCCGCGTCGTAGCGCTCGTCGCCGCAACGGATCTTGCTGGTGTGGCGCACCTCCTCGGCGTCGGCGGTGACGTCCAGAGCCGGGTTCATCGTCAGCGTGACGATCGACGCGCGGACGGTCAGCGGAGACCGGCTCATGAGACCTCGTTTCCTTTGCTCACGTGCGTCACAGACCGGTCGGATAGGTCTCGGAGGTTTCCCCGGCGCTCCACACGCTGCCGGCTTCCAGCGGCTCCAGCGCCGTCGTCCGGTCCAGATGGATGAGCGCGTCGAACTGCTCGCCCGGACGAACGTGGTAGTAGTGGCTCTGCCGTTCGGTGTCGGGGAGGTAGATGACCCCGATCGCGCGGCCCAGCCGCACCACGTCGAGCGGTTCGGCGGCGGCGCGGCTGAGCATGGGCGAGATGAGGAACTCCGACCGCTCGACCTCGTGGAACAGCTCCTCGACGCTGCCGTTGAGCGCGGGACGCACGATTTTTCGTTCGGCGATCCCGCCCCACCGGCTGGCGGCAGTCACCGTGCCCGTATAGGTCGTGAAACCGATCAGCCGGACCGCCGAACCGTGGTGCTCACGGGCGAGTTGACCCAGTGTGAGCTGGCCGTCGGCCCCCACCTCGGTCGCTCGAGCGTCTCCGACGTGGGAGTTGTGCGCCCACACAACAATTCGTGCCGGCGGGGCATCCTGATGACGGTCGAGGTGGGCCAGCAGCGCGTCGAGGGTCTGGGCCATATGGCGGTCGCGCAGATTCCAGGACGTGACGCGGGCGCCGAACATCGCGCGGTAGTAGCCCTCGGCATTGCGCACGGTCTGGGCGTTCTGCTGGGCATAGAACAACTCGTCTTCGGCGAGCAGGCCGTCTCGGCGGGCATATTCCACAGCGTTGCGTTGGAGCTCGACCAATTGCTCGATCGCTTCTCGCTCGCAGGACAGGCCCGCACCGAACGCTGCGGCGTAGCCGTAGGTCTGACCGTCGTCGGCGCTGGTGTGATCGAAGCACGCGTAGCGTTGTCTGGCCCGCGCCGCCGCGACCGGGTCCATGGTGTCCAGATAGTCGATCACCTCACGCATCGACCGGTGCAGGCTGTAGAGGTCGAGTCCGTAGAAACCCGTCTGGCGTCGGCCCTCCCCTCGCTGCCGGGAGTTGTGCGCGTGCAGCCAGTCCACGAAGTCGCGCACCACCGTGTTTCGCCACATCCATGCCGGAAAGCGCTCGAACCCGCGCAACGCCTCCTCGGGCGAGGCGTCGTGTCCGAGGCCCCGCACGTAGCGGTTGACCCGATAGGCGTCCGGCCAGTCGGCCTCGGCGGCCACCGCGCAGAAATCCTTCTCCTCGATCAGCCACTTCGTGATCTCCGCCCGTGCCCGGTAGAACTCGGCTGTGCCATGCGAACTCTCGCCGATCAGCACGACGCGCGCGTCACCGATGATCTCCTCGAGCGCTTCGGCAGGTGGCACTCCGGCGGGCGCGTCGACGGCGCACCGCTCGACAACCTCGGCGGGTGTCTCGGCGATGCGGATCCTCGCGGTCGCGATGCCCACCGTCGGCGTGGCCAGCAGCTGGCGCACCTCGTCGTCACTGACCTGGGTGAAATCCCAGAACGACTCCCCCACCGCGAGGAACGGGGTGGGCATCGACGCACACACGACATCGTCGACCAGGCCGGCGAATTCGCGGCATGTCGACTCCGGCGCGGCGGGTACTGCCACGACGATCTCGGCGGGCGACATGTCGCGCAGCGCCTGGACCGCCGCGAACATGCTGGCGCCGGTGGCGAGCCCGTCGTCGACCAGGATCACCGTGCGGCCGGCCAACTCCAACGGTGCGCGCCCGCCGCGGTAAGCCGCTTCGCGACGCTGCAGTTCGCGACCCTCGCGTTCGGCCGCCTCGCGCAACTGTTGGGGCGTCACACGCAAAGCCCGTACCACGTCGTCGTTGACGACGACCCGGCCGCCGCTGGCCAGCGCACCGACCGCGAACTCCTCATGCCCGGGCGCACCGAGTTTGCGCACGATGAAGGCGTCCAGCGGGGCGCCGAGTGACGCGGCCACCTCCCAGGCCACCGGCACGCCGCCGCGGGCCAGCCCGAGAACGATGACGCCCTCCCGCCCGCGGTAGGCGCCGAGCAGGCCGGCGAGCACCCGTCCTGCTTCCCGTCGATTCCGGTAGATCTGCCGTTTCGGGGTGTGGGATGCCCGTCTCGCTGTGGTCATCGAGGTACTCCGTTCACCGGTGGACGCGGCGCCTTGCTCTCCTCATCGCACTACACCGGGGCCGACGCCGGTAGGGACCGAGGTCCCTACCCGTGGCGGCACAGGTCAGACCGTGCTGGTCGCCCGATTCGGTTCCGAGCCGAACGCGAACCGCCTCCCGGTGACACTCAGCGGCTTGATCCGCACGAAATGCGGCTTGTCCGTCGACGTCCACGGCAGCAGCTGCGCGCGTTCGGCCTCGGCGATGTCCTCGTCGCTGCGCAGCGAGCGCGCCACACCCTTGACGATGACGCTCCAGCCGGTGACGACGGTGTGGTCGTCCACCTCGAACAGCACGTGGTTGTTGATCGCGGTACTGATCAGCTTGGTGCCCTCGGCAGTACGGAACAGGATGCTGCGGCCCTGCACGGCGAAGTTGACCGGGAAGATCTCGGGTTGCCCGTCGACACTGGTGACGAGTCGGCCCAGGCTCACTCCGGCCATGTGATTCCAGCATTCGGTCTCCGACATGATGGAGATCGGGTGAACGTCATCGGTCATGAGCTGACGATAACCCGCCGGCCACGTGACCCGATGTGGCACAAAGTCACTTTCTGCGCCGTCACTTTCTGCGCCGTCACCCTTCACGGTCATTTCCTGCAGGGCATCAGGGCGGTGGGGCCGCTCCGCTGAAGGACACCGCGGCGCCCGCGTCGAGCACCTGGATCTCGCCGCGGCATTCCACGGTCACCGGTGCGGCGTCACCGGGCTCGGCGCGCAGGGTGGCGCCGCGTCCGGCCACCTGCAGCCGCAGCCGGTGTCCGCGATAGCGGAAGGTGAACTCCAGCGGACCAAGGGATTTGGGCCACAGCGGACCGATGACGATGCGGTCGGATCGGATCTCCAGGCCGGTGAAGCATCGCTGCAGCAGGTCGATGCTGCCGGCCATCGCGGCGAGGTGGATGCCTTCCGCCGTTGTGCCGCGCTGGATGTCGACGATGTCGGATGCCAGCGCCTGCGCGAAGTACTCCATGGCCTGGTGGCGGTTGCCTCGGGCCATCACCCAGGCATGCACGACGTTGCTCAGTGTCGAGCCGTGCGAGGTTCGCCGGTGGTAGTAGTCGATGGTTCTCGGGATCTGCTCGGGGGTGAATCGATACCCCAGACGGTCGAACAGTTCGTAGAGTTCGTCAGCCGAGAGCAGGTAGAACAGCATCAGCACGTCGGCCTGTTTGGCCGCCTTGTACCTGTTGACGCTGTCGTCCTCCGCCTCCAGGATCCGGTCGAGCCGCTGCAGGTTGTCGTAGCGGGCACGGTAGCCGTCCCAGTCGAGTTCCTGGAGGTCGGCGTAGCCTTCGAACTGGCTGATCACACCGTCGTGGAACGGGACGTACATGCGGCGGCTGACGTCTTCCCACCGCACCAACTCTTCGTCGTCGACTCCCAGCGACTCCAGCAGCGCCAAGCGGTAGTACATCGGCATCCGGTCCAGCGCCTCGAGCGCCCGCACGATCACCCACACCGCCATCACATTGGTGTAGGCGTTGTTGTCGACGCCGTCGTAGTCGCGGCCGGGGTAGCCGGAATGGAACTCGTCGGGTCCGATGACGCCCTTGATCACATACCGGTCGCGGGCGGTGTCGAATTCGGCCAGGCTGACCCAGAACCGGGCGATGTCGGCGAGCATCTCGGCGCCGTAGTCGATCAGGAACCCGATGTCACCGGTGACCTGGTAGTGCTGCCAGACATTGAAGCCGATCGCGAGGCCGATGTGGTGGGCGCGGGCGCTCGCGTCGGGATTCCAGCGCCCTGACCGCGGATTCAGGTGCAGGCGTTGGCTTTCCTCGCGACCGTCGCTGCCCGACTGCCAGGGATACATGGCGCCGGCGTATCCCGCTTCTGCCGCCGCACGCCGCGCTTCCGGCAGCCGCCGGAAGCGGTACATCAACAGCGCGCGGGTCACCTTCGGCAGCCGCAGATTCGTCACCGGGAAGACGAACAACTCGTCCCAGAACACGTGGCCGCGGTAGGCCTCCCCGTGCAGCCCCCGGGCGGGCACCCCCACGTCGAGGTCTGCGGTGTGCGGGGACACCGTGTTGAGCAGGTGCAGCTGGTGCAGCCGGATGAGGCGCAACAGGTCGGGGTCGTGGCCCATGTCGATGCTGAACCGCTCCCACAGGTGCGCCCAGGCCAGCCGGTGTCCCCGTTCGATCTCGGCGAAGTCGCCGGTGCGGCGCAGCTCCCGTTCGGCGGCGACCGCCGGTCCCGAGATCGCGTGATCGCGGCTGGTGAACACCGCCGCGACCTTCTCCAGAGTCACCGCCCCACCCTGGCCGAGGTCGGCCACCACGTCATGGCCCGCCCGCCGGTCCTCGACGACCGGCGTGATCTGGGTGACCGGCGCGGTGGCACCGTGCACTGCGTGGCGAACCGTATGCCGCACCGCCACGGCGATCTGAATCGTGGACTCGACGGTCTCGGCAGCCAGCGCCACCGCGTCGTCCGACAGGGTGTGCACGTCGAGAATCCTCAGATGCCGAGACGCGAGCTGGCGGTAGCGTTCCACGCCGCTGTTGGTGACGTCACCGTCGACGGTCGAGCGCATCTCGACCCGGCCGGCCCAGTTCTGGGCCTGCAGAGTGGTTTCCAGCGCAGCCACGTGCGGTTGGTGCATGGCGACCAACCGCCGCTGTGTGACCAGGGTGGCGCGCCCCTGCGGATCACGCCACACGAATTCGCGGGTGAATGTCGCACGGCGCAGATCCACGGTGGCCCGATACGCCGAGATGTCGGCGCTGTCGATGTCGAACCAGGGTCCGCCGTCGATCCGGAACTGCACCGGCAGCCAGTTCGGCAGGTTGACCAGGCTTTCGTTGTCGATGGTGACACCGGCGATCTCATCGGTGAGCCGGTTGTAGACACCGGCGACGTAGGTGGCCGGATAGTGGAATTCGCCGGCGGCGCACTCGGGCGCCGCACCCCGTACCGCCATGTATCCGTTGCCCATCGTGCACAGCGCTTCACGCAGTCTCTCGTCATCGCGCTGATAACCACCGAAGATCAACGTCCACGGATCGTTGGTGCTGTCCTGCGCGCTGGCCAGCTGCTCGGCGAGACGGGTCAGGAAGCGGCACACCGCGTCGGGATCCTCGAGGGCGAACCGCGCCGCGGTCCGCCGGTCACCCGATTCGGCACTGCGCACGGCGATCCCGACACCTTTCTGCCGGATCGCGTCGAAGGCGTCCTCGTCGGTCAGGTCGTCGCCCAGGTAGATGGGCAACTGCAGATCGGCGCCGTCGATCTGAGCCAGGATCCAGTTCACGGTCCTGCCCTTGTCCCAATCGACGTCGGGTCGCAGTTCGACGACCTTGCGCCCTCCGGTGACCCGCAGGCCGTCACGTTGGCCGATGATGCGCACGGTGGCGATCACCTCGTCGACCCGGTCGTCGTCGACGTTGCGATAGTGCACCGCCACGGAGAACCGCTTGTCCTCGATCAGCACGCCGTCGATACCGTCCAGCCGCTCGTGCAGCGCCGCGACGGCGCTCTGCAGAAGATCGACGGCCTGGAGCCCGGCCTCGTTCTGGTGGTGGGCGCCGTCCGGGGACACCAGTTCGAAGCCGTGGCTGCCGGCGTACCACAGTCCGGGCACCCCGATGCGCTGCCGGATGTCGGCCAGGCTGCGGCCGCTCACCACGGCGACGGGACAGTGCGCAGCCAGCGCGGCCAGTGTGTCGCCCGCGCCGGGCAACAGCGTTGCGGCATTCGGATCGGCGACGATGTCGGACACCGTTCCGTCGAAGTCCAGCAGCACCACCGGCCTGCGCGTTTCGGCCAGCGGCGCGATGTCGGTGTAGGACTCGAGGGCGTCGGGCAGATCCGACACCCGTTGATGGCTGTCGCGCACCGTCAGCGCCACCAGATCACCGACCACGACGTCGGCGCCGCAGCGGCTCAGTTCGTCGGCATCGCCGTCGCGGTCCACTCCGATGACCAGACCGAAGCCACCGTCGCGTCCAGCGGTGACGCCCGCGGCGGTGTCGCCGATGACGACGCAGCGTCGCGGACTGACCGCCAGCCGGTCCGCGGCGTCGTGCAGGATGCGTTGCAGGGTGTCGGTCCGGATGGGCGCCCCGGCCGCCGTTTCCCGCGTGGCGGGTCCGTCCACGCGGACGGCGAACAGATCCGAGAGTCCGGCGGCGTCAAGGATGCGGGCGCAGTCGCACCGTGAGGCGAACACGGCCGTGGCGATGCCCGCTGCCTGCAGCTGGTGCACGAATTCGACCGTCGACTCGAACACGCGCACTCCGTCGGCGAGCATGTCCGCACACAACTGCGACGTCCGGTTCACCAGCGCCCACACGGTCCCCTCGGCGTGATCACCGGGCTGACCCGTCGGCAGAGAGATACCCTGTGTGACAAGGAAGTCGGTGACACCTGCAGCCTCCGAGCGGTGCCCCAGGTATTTGTGGTAGTCGGCGTCGGTGAACATCGCAGGCGGTGCGCCCTCGGCGACGGCCCTGCGCGCCAGGAAGTCGTTGAGCGTCGCCTTCCACGCTGCCGTGTGCAGCGCTGCGGTGTCCGCCACGACACCCTCGACATCGAAGATCACCGCGTCGTGATAGCGCGAGTCCACGAAGACCGGCAGCTTCATTGCTGTCCTCCTCTGCTTCCGCCGTCCAATACCACCGAGGCGGGCCGGAAAACGAAAGGGACAGAAGTCACTCGTACCCACCGGGCACCGAACAGGGACCTTGTGCCCTGGGCAACGGGGACCTTCGGCGGGCACGCTGTGGTCCTCTGACGGTACGCCGGACCCACGCCGAGGAACAGGGTGAAGCCATGGACATTCGAAGCAAAGACGCTTACGTCCGCGACATCTCGGCGCTGACGATCGACGACGCCGAAGAGGCCGGCGGCAAGGGTGCGAACATGGGTGAACTCGTCGCCGCCGGGCTCCCGGTGCCGCCCGGGTTCGTGTTGCTGCGGGACTGCTACCGGGACTCCATGAGCTCCGGTGGCGTGGCCGCCGACCTCAGTGCGTTGCACCGTGAGGCACTCGACACCGGATCGGACACCGGCCGGCTGAATCAGCTCTGCGAACAGATGCAGAGCCTGGTGCAGAAAGCCGGTGTCGACGACGCGGTTCGCGAGCTGGTTCTCGAGGCGTACCGCGAGCTCGGGGCATCCGCCGGCGGTGAGGTCGTCGTGGCGGTGCGCTCGTCGGCCACCGGTGAGGACGGTGCGGACGCGTCGTTCGCGGGGATGAACGCCACCATCACCAACGTGGCCGGCGAGGAAAATCTGCTCGAGGCCGTGAACCGCTGCTGGATGTCGCTGTTCAGCCCCAGGGTCATCACCTACCGCGCCACCCGTGGCTTCACCGCCGACCCCGCGATGGCGGTGGTCGTGCAGCAGATGGTGAACTCCGAGAAGGCCGGTGTCGCCTTCACCGCAGACCCGAGCACCGGTGCCCGCGACCGGGTGGTGATCGAGGGTGCCTACGGGCTGGGCGAGGTGGTGGTCTCCGGCGAGGTCGAGCCCGACACCTACATCGTCGCCAAAGAAACGCTCGCGCCGCTCGACATCCGTATCGGCCACAAGGCTTTCAAGATCGTCCGGGGTGGCGACGGGCACGACGCCAACGTCGACCTCGACGACGCCACCGCCGACTCGCGTGTTCTCGACGAGTCGGAACTGCGCGCGATCGCCGAGTTGGCCGTCGCGGCCGAGCGGCACAACGGCTGCCCGCAGGACACCGAGTGGGCGATCTCCGCGGGGCGCACCTACCTGGTCCAGGCCCGGCCCATCACGACGTTGGGCCACACCGCACCACCGGCCACCGAGGAGCACATCGTGCTGGCCCGGGGCCTGGCCGCAGCACCCGGCACGGCATCGGGCAAGGTGCGGGTGCTGCAATCGCCCGATGAGGGACATCGGTTGCAGGAAGGCGAGATCCTGGTCGCGCAGATGACCAACCCGGACTGGTTGCCCACCATTCGGCGGGCCGCGGCGCTGGTGACCGACACCGGCGGGATGACCTGTCACGCCGCCATCGTGGCCCGCGAACTGGGGGTCCCCTGTGTGGTGGGCGCCCGCACCGCCACCCGCGACCTGCACGACAGCACCGTGGTCACAGTGAACGGAGCACGCGGCGAGGTGGTCTCAGGAGTGGTCGAGGCGCCGACGGTTTCGGTGACCGCGCGCGGCCCGATGTCGGCGGACGGCGCCGCAGCGGCGCCGTCATCGCCGGCCACCGGCACCCGGGTGTACGTCAACCTGGCCATGCCCGAGACCGCTGAAACCGTTGCGGCACAGGATGTCGACGGCGTCGGTCTGCTCCGCGCGGAATTCATGCTGACCGAGGCGCTCGGCGGACGCCACCCGCGCGACCTCATCGCCCATGGCGAACAGGGCCAGCTCGTCGACAAGATGGTCGCCTCCGTCGGACGGATCGCCGCGGCCTTCGCGCCGCGGCCGGTGGTCTACCGGGCGACCGACTTCCGCAGCAACGAGTTCCGCGGCCTGGCCGGCGGCGAGGTGTACGAGCCTGTCGAACACAATCCGATGATCGGTTACCGCGGGTGCTACCGCTACGTCAAGGAACCCGACCTGTTCGCCCTCGAACTGGAGGCCCTGGCGCGGGTGCGCGAGCAGTCGCCGAACGTCACCTTGATGATCCCGTTCGTGCGCACCCGCTGGGAGTTGGAGGAATGTCTGTCGCTGGTCGACGCCAGCCCGTTGGGCCGGCAGCGGGGGCTGCACCGCTGGGTGATGGCTGAGGTCCCCTCCGTCGTGCACTGGCTGCCCGAGTACATCGGAATGGGTGTCGACGGGGTGTCCATCGGCAGCAATGACCTGACCCAGCTGGTGCTCGGCGTGGACCGCGACTCCGATGTGTGCGCCGAGTTGTTCGACGAGTCCGACGCCGCGGTGCTCGACGCCATCGGTCAGATCGTCGGCACCGCGCGCAGAATGGGGATCACGTCGTCGCTGTGTGGTCAGGCACCCTCGACCAATCCCGCGTTCGCCGAGCACCTGGTGCGGATGGGGATCACGTCGGTGTCGGTGAACCCGGACGCGGCGGGCACCACCCGGCGGGTCATCGCGGCCGCCGAACGCAGGGTGCTGCTCGAGTCCGTTCGCTGAGCGCGCTCGCCCGAGATTCCCGTAATGCCGTGTTTGCAGGTTCGTCAACGGGATACAGTGTGGCCAGGGAGGGTGCCCGCCGCTTGCCGACTCGCTCGTAGCTGTCGGCGCGTTCGCCTGCCCCGCTGCACAGGAGTTGAGCATGGCACCGGACACGACGTCGAGCGCGACGAAGCTCTCGGCCGGACACGGGATCCTCGTCGGCGTCGACGGCTCCGACGAGTCGCTGGCCGCGGTCGCGTGGGCGGCAGAAGAGGCGGTGCTGCGCGCCACGGCGATCACGCTGATGCACGTGATCTCGCCGATGGTGGTCACCTGGCCCATCCAGTCCCTGGAGTACGCCTACGCCGAGTGGCAGGACACCAATGCCCAGACGGTCATCGAGCGGGCACAGCAGGCACTGCACGCCGCCCTCGGTGACGCCGAACCGCCCCGTGTCCGCGCTCATATCAGCCACGACGGCATCGTGCCCGAACTGGCTGCGGCGTCGGCGGATTCGTCGCTCGTGGTGGTGGGCAACCGCGGGTTGGGCCCGATCGGCGGCGCGGTGCTGGGCTCGGTCAGCCGAAGCCTGCTGCAGCACGCGCACTGCCCGGTCGCGGTGATCAAGGCGGGTCCGGCCCGAGGCCGTGAGGACGGGGCGCGGCCAGTCCTGCTGGGTGTCGACGGGTCACCGGCGTCGGAGACGGCCACGGCGTTCGCGTTCGATGCGGCCTCCCGCCGCGGGGTACCGCTGGTCGCGTTGCACGCCTGGTGTGATCTCGGCGTCTTCGGCACACTGGGAGCCGACTGGGCAGCCCACGAGGACCAGGGCCACGAGCTTCTGGCCGAACGCCTGGCGGGCTGGCAGGAGACCTACCCCGACGTCGAGGTCCGTCGCCACCTGGTGTGCGACCGGCCCGCGCGCTGGCTCATCGACGAGTCGAAGAACGCGCAGTTGGTGGTCGTCGGGAGTCGTGGCCGGGGCGGTATCGCCGGCATGCTGCTGGGCTCGGTGTCCACCGCGGTGGTCGAGTTCTCACCGGCGCCGGTGGTGGTGGTCCGCGGCGCACCCGACTCGTAGTCGCCACCTCGACGACGCAGATCACCCAGACCTTCCGCT
The DNA here is from genome assembly GCF_041902445.1 of Mycobacterium sp. G7A2. Taxonomy (NCBI): domain Bacteria; kingdom Bacillati; phylum Actinomycetota; class Actinomycetes; order Mycobacteriales; family Mycobacteriaceae; genus Mycobacterium; species Mycobacterium sp. G7A2. Next base: position 4,278,917 of record NZ_CP169251.1, read on the forward strand.
GGGGACCATTGGCCCTGGTCACCGACTGCTGCTCCGGGTCACACTGGTAGTGAGTCGAGGAGGTCGACATGGGTTTTGCCGTCGTGGACACCGAGGTCATCTCGGATGCCGTGGAGCTGGCGTGCCGCGCGCCGTCGCTGCACAACAGCCAGCCGTGGCGGTTCATCGTCGACGGTGTCGACGGCCAGGCCGTGCACCTGTTCCTCGATCCGGACCGCGCGCCCCGGCACACGGACACCACCGGACGGGAGGCGCTGATCAGCTGCGGGGCGGTACTCGACCACCTCCGCGTCGCGATGGCCGCCGCCGGATGGCGAGCCCATGTGGAGCGATTTCCCAACCCCAACAATCCCGAGCATCTGGCGTCGCTGAGCTTCAGCCCGATGGACTTCGTCACCGACGGTCACCGCCGTCGCGCCGAGGCGATCCGGCAGCGCCGCACCGATCGACTGCCGTTCGCGACACCGCCGGACTGGCAGTCGTTCCTGCAGCGGCTGACCGACACCGCGAACTCGGTGTGGGTGCGCGTCGATGTCATCGCCGACGAGTTCCGCCCGCAGCTGGCCGAGGCGTCGCGGATGACCGAGGAGCTTCGCCTCTACGATTCGCCCTATCACGCTGAGCTGGTCGGCTGGACGACCGATGTCGGTGTCAGCGAGGGCATTCCGGTGGCCGCGCTGATCTCGGCCGCCGAGAACGAACGCGTCGAACTCGGCCGGCAGGATTTCCCGAAGGTCTCTTCCGGTGACCGGCGAGTCGAGGTGGCCACCGACCACGCCAAGGTGTTGGTGTTGTCGACCTATGACGACAACCGCGAGGCGATGCTGCGCTGCGGCGAGGCGCTGTCCGCGACACTGCTGGACGCAACGATGGCCGGGATGGCGACCTGCACGCTGACCCACATCACCGAGGTGCCGGCGAGCCGGCAGATCGTGACGACGCTGGTGGACCGGCACGCCGCCCCGCAGGTGCTGATCCGGGTCGGGCTCGCCCCGGGTGTCGACGATCCCGGGCCGGCCACGCCACGGCGCCCGCTCGACGAAGTGCTCGAGTTCACCGCGTGAGCCCCGCTCAGGTCGAGATCCGCACAGCTCGAGACTCGCTCAGAGGCCTACTCAGCCTCGGACGACCAGCACCGAGCAGTCGGGAAATCCGTGGATGGGGTGGCTGTTGGGGATCGTCAGCGACCCCAACGCCTCGGTGTCGGCCGGGCCCACCACCGCCAGTCCGATCCGCGGGTCGGACTCGGTGTTGTCAACGTGGGACCGCAATCCTGCGGCGTCGGTGACGATCTCGACGTGCACGTCGGGATATCGGCGAACCCAGCTGTCGGTCCGCTGGTCGATCTGGCGCACGGTGGCGCCGCGCAATCTGCCCTCGTGCATCGCGGCCCGCACGACGTCGTCGTTGGCGGGCTCGTCGGACAGCACCACAGTGATCACACCGTCGGTCTGGGGCGTGCCGTCCCGCCGGCTGCGAATGATCGCCACGGGGCAGGCGGCCCGCTGCGCCAGCCGCGCCACGGTCGGACTGAACAGTGCTGACTCGTCGCAGGGCCGGGGGTGGGACCCGACACAGATCAGCGACGCCCGCCGCGACTCGCAGACCAGCACGTCACCCGCGCGGCCCGGCAACGTCACCACCTCCGTGGACACTGAATCGTCCGCCTGGTGCGCGGCGTCTTCGGCTCGGGCGAGGACGGCCGAAACGACGGCGATGTCCCCGGGTCGGGATTCGGGCTCCGCGGCGAGCGCGTGCACGATCCGCAGCGGCACGTCGCGGTCCACGGCTTCGGCGACTGCCCAGGTCACCGCGTTGAGCGCCGAGCGCGACCCGTCGACACCGACCACTACAGGACCGCGTGGCGGCGTCACTGATGTCCAGGCCGGCACAGCACTTCTCCTAACCGGCCCGATTGGTTCGGCCGTCGTCGTTGCCGGCCAGGTCGTCGAGCGCGCGGTCCCACTCGGTGTACCGGGCCCGGTCGAGTCGGTGGCGCAGCAGCGCCCAGGCTCCGACGCCGGTTCCCGCGACCGTCAACCACCCCGTGAGCGCTGCCACCACGGCCTGGCTCACCGCTTCGTCGTCGGTCAGCGGCGCAGGCACCCGTTGACCGTCTCTGTCGACCCAGATGTCGACGGGGTCGCCGGCATGCAGCTCGGCAGTTCGGACCGAGTCGGTGCGGGTGATGCCTACGAACTGCCACTGGATCCGGGTACGAAAGGATGTCCCGGAAGCCTGGGAGACGGATGTGCTGTCGCTGACCGCTGTCGCCCGCAGTTCGGTGCGCTCGCTGCGCTGAGCGGCGAACTGCCGCGCCAGATCGTCGTGCAGCGCGGTTCCGGCAGCGCCCGCCACCGGGATGGCCAGGACGGCCAGCGCGACGATCAGCAGCACAGCGATGGTCTCGACGCGGTCGCTGCTGCGCACCAGGGGGTTTCGGGCGACCAGTCGCTGAAACCAGACGCCGAATCCGAGCGTGAAGGTCTGCATTGCCGACTCCGTGTACAGGTAGACCGGGACCGTGGTGACGATCCGGATGATCGTGTTCGATTCTCATCGGCCTCCGGTCGCGGGCACAGGGGCAAAGGTCCCCCCGCGGCGGGCCGATGGTCCGGGTCTTGAGCCGCACCACCCGCTCCCGTTACGCTACTTTTCGTAGCGAAATATTGAGAGGTCGCCCGTGACGAGGTCGTTTCACTCCGCACGCCCCTTCTCCACGCCGACGAGCGAGATCGCCGCGGCATTGGAGGAGGTCAGCATTCCCACCCTGTTGCTGTCGATGGTGCATCTGACCGGTGACCCGAGCTTCGTCCGCGACTTCGCGCAGGCCGGCCTGTTCCTCAACGAGATCCAGGGCTTCATGAGCGAGGAGGACAAGGCCCGGGCTCGCGCGGCCGCCCTGCCGGCGATCGTGCAGTATCGCGACCGCGGCTGCCCAGTCCCGGAACCCCTGCCGGCTGCGCTGGTCAAGGAGATGCTGGACTGGGCGGCCGCCGAACCGGTGGACGAGGACAACCTGGCGCTGGTTCTCGAGGAACTCGACCTCGACGCCGCCGACCCGCGCCGACCCGCGGCGCTGGACCCCGCCCACACGCAGGATTTCCGCGTCGCCGTCATCGGGTGCGGCGAATCCGGCCTCCTCGCTGGGATCCGTCTCCGCCAGGCCGGGATTCCATTCGTGATCCTGGAGAAAAACGGCGGCCCGGGCGGAACATGGTGGGAGAACAGCTATCCCGGCGCTCGCGTCGATGTGGCCAACCACCTCTACTGCTACAGCTTCGAACCCAGCAACCACTGGGAGCACTTCTTCGCCGAGCAACCCGAGCTCGCGGCCTATTTCGACGACGTGATGCGCCGTCACGAGCTGGAGCCACACGTCCAGTGGAACACCGAGGTCGTCTCCGCGGTCTGGGACGACGACAAGGCAGTCTGGACGCTCACGGTGCGCACCGCCGACGGGACCCGGACGCAGACCGCCAACGCGGTCATCACCGCGGTCGGACAACTCAACCGACCCCAGCTGCCGGACCTGCCGGGCCGGGACACGTTCGGCGGGCCGTCTTTTCACTCGGCCCGCTGGGACCACGAGGTCGACCTGACCGGCAAACGGGTCGCCCTGGTGGGGGCGGGGGCCAGCGGCTTCCAGATCGCGCCGGCGATCGCCGAGCAGGTCGCCCACCTCGACGTCTTCCAACGGACCGCCCAGTGGATGTTCCCGAACCCGATGTACCACGACCGGGTGCCCGACGGCGCGAGATGGGCGATGGACCATCTCCCGTTCTACGCCCGCTGGTACCGCTTCCTGCTGTTGTGGCCCGGCGCGGACAAGGGGCTGGACGCGGCACGCGTCGATCCGGACTACCCCGACCAGGCCAACGCGGTCAGCGAGGTCAATGCCCTGGCGCGGATGATGTTCACCGAGTGGATCACCAGCCAGGTCGGTGACGACGCGGACCTACTGGCCCGGGTTCTGCCCGACTACCCGGCCACCGGAAAACGCACGCTGCAGGACAACGGGAGTTGGCTGACCACGCTCAAGCGGCCCGACGTGCGTCTGGTGCGCACCCCGATCGAGCGGATCACGCCGAGCGGTGTGGTGACCGTCGACGGTGAGGCACACGACGCCGACGTCATCGTCTACGCCACCGGGTTCCGCGCCACCGAACTGCTGGCCCCCCTGACCATCACCGGCCGCGACGGCGCCGATCTGCACGCCGAATGGGGTCGGCGGCCCTACGCCTACCTCGGCGTCACCGTGCCCGAGTTCCCGAACCTGTTCATGATGTACGGGCCCGGGACCCATCTGGCGCACGGCGGAAGCCTCATCATGCACTCCGAACTGCAGATGGCCTACATCAACTCCTGTCTCGAGCACCTGATCGGGGCTGGGGCGCGCGCGATGGAGCCGCTGCCCGGGCCCACCGAGGAGTGGCACCGGCGCACTCAGGAGCAGATCGCCAAAACGGTGTGGGCCCACCCGTCGATCGCGCACTCCTACTTCAAGAATGCCGACGGCGAGATCCACACGGTCAGCCCCTGGCGACTGTGCGAGTACCGCGCGTTCCTCCAGAACCCGGACTGGTCCCAATTCCACGTCCGCGCCGACGAGACGGTCTGACGTGCGGTCGGTGGTGGTCGACGGGTCCGGTCGAGTCAGCGTCGAGCAGCGCCCCGACCCCGCGCTTCCCGGGCCCGACGGCGCCGTCGTCGAGGTCACCGCGACCGCCATCTGCGGTTCGGACCTGCATTTCCTGGAGGGGCACTATCCGGTCACCGAACCCGTGGCACTGGGCCACGAGGCGATCGGCGTGGTGGTCGAAACCGGCTCGGCAGTCCAGTCTTTCAGGCCCGGGGACCGCGTCCTGGTGTCCTCGGTCGCCGGCTGCGGCCGCTGTGCGGGCTGCCGGACCAGGGATCCGGTGGCCTGTGTGCGGGGTCCGCAGATCTTCGGGTCGGGCCTGCTGGGTGGCGCGCAGTCGGATCTGCTCGCGGTACCCGACGCCGACTTCCAGCTGTTGGCGATGCCGGACGGCATCACCGTTGATCAGGCCCTGTTGTTGACCGACAACCTGGCCACCGGATGGGCCGGCGCCAAGCGCGCCGACATCCCGATCGGCGGGACGGTGGCGGTCATCGGAGCGGGTGCGGTCGGTCAGTGCGCGCTGCGCAGCAGCTATGCGCTGGGTGCCGCACGTGTTTTCGTGGTCGACCCGGTCGCCTGGCGATGCCAGCAGGCGACCGTGGCAGGTGGGCACGCGGTCGCCCCTCCTGGCGCGCACGCCGTCCTCGAGGCCACCGACGGACTCGGCGCCCACAGCGTGATCGACGCCGTGGGCACCGACGGCTCCCTCGACGACGCCCTGTCCTGTGTCCGCACCGGCGGCACGGTCTCGGTGATCGGCGTCCACGACCTGACGCCCTACCCGTTGCCTGCACTGATGTGCCTGCTGCGCAGCCTGACCTTGCGGATGACCACCGCACCGGTCCAGCAGACCTGGCCCGAGCTGATCCCGCTGCTGCAGTCGGGCCGGCTCTGCGTAGACGGGATTTTCACTGCGGCAATGCCGCTGGCCTCAGCACCGCAGGCCTACGCCGCCGCCCTGGCTCGCGCCGACGACCATCTCAAGATCCGCCTGGAACCCTGAGGGGAGCTCACGGCACGTCGGCGGTGGCTGGATCGCGGTACCACGAGTGCAGCTGAGACAGCAGGGCGGTCTTCTTGTAGTGGTGGTCGGCCATCCGCGTGAGGATGTCGTCGAGCACCTCCACGGCGTCGTCGATGTGGGGCCCCTTGTTCAGCATGACGCACTCGGCGCGCTCCCCCATCGCGGCGTCGCTGATCTCGGCCCGGGACGGCAGACCGCTCTTGGACATCTGATCGAGGACCTGGGTCGCCCAGATCACCGGCAGATGGGCGGCCTCACACAACCACAGCGTCTCCTCCTGCACCTCGGCCAGCCGCTGGTAGCCGACCTCGACGGCCAGGTCACCGCGCGCGATCATCACCCCGACCCGGGGACGGCGCATCGCGGTCAGGAGCAGGTGCGGAAGTCGCTCGAAGGCGCGGCGCGTCTCGATCTTCAGGACGACACCGACCCCGTCGCCCCCGAGCCGTCCCAGCTCGTCGTGCAGCCGAACCACGTCGGACGGGTGTTGGACGAACGACATCTGGACGACGTCGGCGATCTCGGCGACAGTACGCAGATCGTCGATGTCCTTAACGGTCAGCGCCGGCACCGGCAGCGCGGTATCGGGGAGGTTGATGCCCTTGGCGGCACGCAGTTTCGTGCCCTCCGGCGCCGCCCGCCCGATCCTCACCTCCACCACGTCGGGATCGACAGCGACCACGTCACCGCCGATCCGGCCGTCGTCGAAGAACACCTTCTCGCCCACCCGAGCGTGATCGAACACCTCAGCCAGCGTGCACCCGATGCTCGGCGTGCCCGCAGGCTCGGGCGAGACCGGCGAGCAGTCCCGGGTGAGCCGCAGGGTGTCGCCCGGACGCAGCACCAGGCTCTGCTCGTGTTGCGGCAGCGGACCGACTTCGGCGGCATCGTCGGCGCCGTAGACGCGCAACACCGTCCCGCTGGCCACATAGGAGGTCTTGTCGGTGCTGACGACGATGCCGCCGACACCGCGCTGCGACGTCAACAGGGTGCGCTTCGCCCCGCGGGTGTCGTAGAGCGCGAGGACATCCGTGTCCGTCCGGCGCGCGAGCCACTCTGTGGGGACCGGCAGCGTCACCATTCCGGGCTCCGGGGGTGGAGCCGGGGACGACTGGGAGGTCAGCCAGGCGCGGGCGGGCGCCATGACGTGGCCGAGGTCGTCGCGGTGGGGCCGCAGTTTGACCACGCGCGGCCCGGGCGCAATCGGGCCGGTGCGCAGCTTCGGACCCGCGAGGTCCATGGCGATCAGGCAGCTGCGTGACGTCTGCTCGGCGGCCGCGCGCACGTGCCGCGCCATCGCCCGCCAGGCTTCGGGGTCGTCGTGCGCACAGTTGATCCGGGCGACGTTCATCCCCCGTTCCACGAGGCGGTGAACCAGCTGTGAATCCGTGGCGGCTTCCGACGGCAACGTCACCATGATGCGTGTCGAGCGACCGGGTGGCGCCGCGCCGAGCAGTTCGACCGTTCGACGGTCCAGCACCGCCCGGCTCTCCTCGGCGCCGACCGCACAGGGCGGCGGTGGACACCAGCTGTCCTCGATCATGGCCGCCACCGCCGAGCGCACCAGCCGCAGCGTCGCCTCCACGTGGGGCTCGCTGCGACCCAGCGACGACAGCCCGAATGCGGCCAGCCGCTGCTGCAGGTCCCGCAGATCCACGCCACGCATGGCCCAGTAATGGGCGAGGTTGCGCGCGCTCGCCCGGTAATCTACGTCGACGGCGTCGATCCAGTGCGACCAGGTCTCACCCGCCTGCTCCAGCCGCTGCAGCAGGCCGTCGATACCGTCGAGCAACCCGAACAGTTCCGCGCGGGTGTCGTCGGCCATGAGCGCAGGCGTGTGGCGGTATGCGGTCACGGGCTTGCCCCAGCGCTGATCTCCTCCATCGTCGCAGCACCCTAACGCCCGCCGGTTACCTGCCGGTGAACACCAACCCCGCAGCGACGTTAACCCTGCCGCCACGTGCCACAGGTGACGAAGGGCCCTACGGCGTTGCCCGCCATCGTCATAGCGTGAACGGAAATACGCAGCTGACAGGGAGCGGATGATGACGACGACGACATCACCGGTGATCGTGGGGATCGACGGGTCCGACGCAGCAGTGAACGCCGCGCTGTGGGCGGTGGACGAAGCGCTCGCTCGCGGAGTGCCTCTGCAGCTGCTGTACGCGACGAAGCCGAAGCACCTGGGCACCGACGACTACAACGCCGACGTCCATCGCGGACGCGAAGCACTGCAATCCGCCTGTGCCGCCGTCGAAGCGACCGGCAAGGCGGTGGACGTCCGGACTGACCTCGTCGACGGCCCAGCCGCGGTCGCGTTGGTGGAGCGGTCTGCGCAGGCCGAGTTGATCTGTGTCGGCACCGTCGGGATCGACCGCTATGCGCGTTCGATCCTCGGTTCCACCGCGACCGAGATCGCGGAGAATGCGCAGTGTCCGGTCGCCGTGATCCGGCCGCAGGACGACGAAGCAGACCACGACATCGACTGGATCGTCGTCACGCTGGACGGACGTCCCGAACACACCGTCGTCGTGGAGCGGGCCATGCAGGAAGCCGAATTGCGTCATGCGCCGGTGCTGGCGTTGGGTGACGATCAGGTGACCACCTGGCAGCAGCGTTACCCCGGTGTACACGTCTACCCGATCGCCGACGAGGGGGACATCGCGCACTTCCTGAAAAAGCACGACGAGCGGGTGCAGCTGGCGGTGATCGGCAGTGACGGGACCGACGAACTGGCCCAGATCGTCGGTCCGCACGGTCATCCGGTGTTTCGGCACGCACACTCGTCGGCCCTGGTGGTCCGGTCATGACGGCACCCCAACGGCAATCGTGACCGGGTCGCGCCCGCGGGTGCTGATCGTGTTCGCGTCCCGTCGTGGCGGCACGGCGGGTTTGGTGGACATGATCGGCGATGCCCTGGAGGCCGAGGGGTGCAGTGTGATCATCTCTCCGGCCGATGGGGTGGCCGACTTCTACGAGATCGACGCGGTGATCGTCGCGGGATCGCTGTACAACAGCCGGTGGCATCGCCACGCGAGTCGCTTCGTGCGCCGCAACGCAGCCGTGCTGCAGACGCTGCCGGTCTGGCTGGTGTGCAGCGGACCGTTGGACGATTCCGCTGCGCGCGAGAAGATTCCGCCCACCAAGCAGATCGCCAGGTTGTCGGCGCTGGTCGATGCCCGCGGTCAGGTGACGTTCGGCGGGCGGTTGCAGCCGGGAGCTCGGGGGCTGCTGGCACACGCCATGGCCAAGACCCGAGCCGGCGACTGGCGTGACCCGGAGCACGTCGCATCGTGGGTGGCTTCGGTGTGTGAGCAGCTGCAGGCACGATGACCAAGGCTCATTCGGCGATCGGACGTGCCCCTCACCCGGCGAGCCGACACACCCGCTCCAGCTCGGCCGCCGTGTCGGACACCGGCACCGACGTGTCGACCGGCAGGGCTTCCGGCCACCGCTGCTCACCCTCGCCGAGCGCGGTGGCGATTTCCGGGGTGGCGTCGGAGGTGGTCGCAGTACGCGTCGAGATTCGCTGCACAGCCTCAGAAATCGGTACTGTGCAGGCGAATTCGACTACCGGCGAATGACATTCGGCGCCGACAGACCGCGCCTGGTCGCGGTGCCGCCGGTCGCGCCACGTACCGTCGACGATGACCGCCCGTCCGGTTCCGAGTGCTGCGTGCGCACGTCGCAGCACTGCGTCGTACACCGCGGTGACGTTCTGTGGTGCGTAGAGCCCGCTGTGCAGGTCACCGACCGCACCTGAGATGGTGCCGGCTTCGCGCAGCTCACGCCGCACGTCGTCGGTGGAGATCACCACGGCGTCGAGGCGCGGGGCCAGCGCATGAGCCAGTGTGGTCTTGCCGGTTCCGGGTCCGCCGCCGATGATCACCAGCGGTACCGTCGCCCGCTGCAGATGCGCCAGCGCGATGTCCAGATGGGCGCGGGCGTCGGCCGCGGCGTCGTGGTGACCCTGGGTGACCCGCACGCAGTCGACCTTCGCCCGCACCACCGCGCGGTAGGCGACGCAGAAGTCGCGCAGCGATCGCGGAGCCGGATCGTCGGCGCTGCACAGGTATTCGTCGAGAAAGAACTCGCCGAGATCCGCCCGGCCCAGGTATTCGAGATCCATGGCCAGGAAGGCGGCGTCGTCCACCCCGTCGACATACCGGAGGCGGTCGTCGAATTCGAGGCAGTCGAGCAGGACCGGACCCTCGGGCATACAGAAGATGTCCTGGGCCAGCAGGTCACCGTGGCCGTCGACGACCCGGCGCCCGGCGATGCGCGAGGCGTAGAGCCCGCCGCGGCCGGCCAGGAAGCGGGTGGCCAGCCGGGTGACGTCGGCCAGTGTCGCCTCGGCCAGTACGGCACCGGCGTGGCGCCGTAGTTCGGTCAGATTCTCCTGCCACCGCTCGGTCAGCGCAGCCACGGTGGCCTCGGCGTCGACCGCCCCGCCACGCTCGGCGGTGGCGTGAAATCGCGCCAGCACGGCGGCGATGGCGCGGAGTTCGGCGTGCACCGGTACGCCCGAGCGGACGAGGACGGCCAAGCGGGCGGCCTCGGGATAGCGCCGCATCACGATGACCGGTTCGGACGGCCCCTCCGGGCTGTCGAAACGGCCGATGCCCAGATAGCTGTCCGGAGCCAGTCTGCGGTTGAGCTCGACCTCACGAGCGCAGGATTGTTCGCGGCGTGCCACACTGCTGAAATCGAGGAAGTCGGTGACGACAGCCTTCTTGGTCTTGTAGGCCCGGTCACCGATCAGCGCCACCAGACCGGTGTGCGTCTCGTGCACCTCGGCGCTGAGGTTTCCAGGCGTGGTCCAGGGTGGCGTGCCGGTCATGTGCGCCACCCTGCCGCGAAACGCGTTCGGGCGAAAGGGCCGGAAGGCCCTCCGGCGTCGCGCCGGCGGCGTGGCCGACCGACTCAGGGCGGCGGTGCGGCCGACCTGCTCAGGGCCGACGTGCGACGATGACCGGTATTCGCGCCGCGTGCGCGACCGCCGAGCCGACCGACCCCAGAAGCAGCCCGGCGAAGCCGCCGCGGCCATGACTTCCCACCACCAACAGCTGGGCGGTCTGCGACTCCTCGATCAACCGGTGCGCCGGATTGTCCTGACCCACGACCCTGTGCACGGTCACGTCCGGGTAGCGCTCGCACCACCCGGCGAGACGCTGCGCCAATTCCTCGTCGGCCTGGGTCGCCAGTTCGTCGGTCGGCACGTCGAACGGGAAGTCTGCGCTGTTCATCCACGTGTGCACCGCCGTGAGGTCGACGCCGCGGCGCGAGGCCTCGTCGAAGGCGATCGCCGTGGCGGATTCCGAGGCCGGTGAACCGTCGACACCGACGATGACAGGCGCGGTCGCAGAAAAACCCCCGTCGGGCCGGTCGGCGTGGATGACCGCGACCGGGCAATGCGCGTGCTGCACCAACGTCGAACTGGTCGAGCCCAGCAGCAGTCCCCGTAATCCGCCCACGCCCCGGCGCCCGAGCACGATCATGTCGGCCCCAGTGGACACCTCGATCAGTGCGGGCATCCTGGCACCCGTGAGCACCGTGGTGTGCACCGGGAACTCGCGGGATTCCGAGACGGCGTCGACGACCACCCCCAACGCGTCGTCGACGATCTCCTGGGACCGGCGGTCGCGCTCGGCCAGGTACTCCTGCGGTAACGCGACCGGGAAATCCAGCCAGGGCCCGACCTCGTCGGCGGGCTGCACGTGCACGATGGTCAGCGGTACGTGCCGCAGTGCGGCGTCACGTGCCGCCCAGTCGACGGCTGCGTCGGAAGACGGCGAGCCGTCGACCGCGACGACGATGCCGTGACCGTCGGTCATGTCGCGCGCGAAGGTGCTGCGGCGGCCCCGGACGGGTTGTGCTGCAGAATTTTTGGCACGCGACGATACCCCGCGAACGTCAGATACAGGCCCAGTACCGCCATCACGGCATAGGCCGGCAGCCAGATCGGGGGCATGTCGACGAGGCGCTGCGCGAGCGCGGCCGCGGTGTCCGGGAAGGCCAACAGGAACAGCCCGCGCGCCACCAGCAGCCAACCGACCAGCGACACGATGATCGCCGGGGCACCGTGCCAGCGCTGATGGAACGCCACGATCGCGATGCCCCCCAGCAGCGCGAAAGCCCCCATCACGAAAGGCCACAGCGTCGAGGCGGCGAACTCCTCCAGCAGCGCGGACATGTCCGGCGCCCGGACCGCCACCACCACCGAGAGCACCAGGAAATAGGGACCGAGAACACGGGCGAACCGACGAGTCGGTTCGTCGACTTCATGCGCGACACTCATGTTCACCTCGCTCGGACGGCAGGATCTTGCTCAACCACACGCCGCGCCGGGTCCTTCGCGCTAGGGCACAAAGTCCCGGATCGAGCGCGCACCCGGGACGTTCACGCCGAGTCGACGGCCGGGGTGATCACGCCGTAGTTGCCGTCGATGCGACGGTAGAGCACGCTGGCACGGCCCTGGGCGGCATCGATGTAGAACAGGAACGGCAGAGCGAGAAGGGCGAGCCGTTCCACGGCGTCCTGCTCGCGCAGACAGGGCGGCGCCGCATCACTGACGGTGACCGGCCGGTGGAACTCGCCCAACCCCTCGGCGAGATCCGGCGCCACCATCGCCAACCGGTAACCGGTGGAGCCTGCGCGGTAGATGACTCCGACGGCGCCGGTGGCCTTCTCGGTGAACAGATGGAAGTCGTAGTCGAGCAGATCCATCTCGTCGGCCGCTTCGTCCGCGGTGCAGGGCGCCATCGCGAACGTCTTGCGCCGGATGACTTCCGCCTCGTCCGCCGATCGGATCGGATGCCCGGGCCGATGCTCTTCCGCCCAGGGGCGCCGCGGTGCCCGTGCACCCTTCTTGGGTAGCTCCCAGTGCTCGGCGAGGTGTTCCAGTTGGCGCTGCAGGGCAGCTTCGAGCCGGTCGATGGCCTCTCGGGCGCTCGCCCCGTGCACCTGTGCCCGCACGACCCGTCCGCTGACGTCCAGGTTTCCCTGCGCGACCACGGGGTTCTGCACCGCCGGGTCGTGGTGGCGGGCCAACTTCACCCGCGCATACAGCACCGGTCGGTGGGCCAGCCGCCCCAGCTCGCCGATCTTGGTCCGCGCGTAGTCGGCCGCGCCGGGGAATTCCCCGTGCGAGGTGACGTCGACGTCGAAGACAGGCTGCGCATCCGTTGTGTTGCTCATACCTCTAGTACTACGGCGGGTAGCAACTGCGCGGGAGGGGCTAAGGTCACCTGTCGACGGCAGCCGTGTCGACTGTGTCCACCGTGGCGTGCAGCGCCGCCCCCAGGTTGTGCAGGGCGGCGTCACTCAATCCCTGCGCGAGCTCCCACTGATAGCCGCGTATCGCCAGCAGGTACGCCTCGGGCACGGAGTCGAAACACTGCCGCGCGGTGGCCAGGATGGCCGGCACCGAGATGGCGTGCGAGGTGAACGTGAGATCCATCTTCGCCTGCGGCCTGGTCACGGCGAACGTGTCGACGGCGCTGTCCTTGGTGGCGTCGACGAACAGCACGCGCCGGTAGTGGTGGATCAGATCGGCATCTTCGAGGTTGAGCTGATAGGTGTGCCGCAGCTGCGGCGTCGGGCCACCACGCGCGGCCAGGCGTGCTTGCAGGCCGTCGACGTAGGCCCAGCCGAGTCCGTCGTCCTGGCGCCCTGCGTTACCGATCCCGAGCACGAGCGAGGACTCGCAGGACAGCAGATCCCTGGGTAGGCAGAGAGTTTCAGCGGACATGGGGCCTTCAGCGGACGCGGTGATCGATGACGTGGCCCCCCGAGTCGACCAGCGACACCGACAGCGGCATCTGTCCCAGCGCGTGCGTGGCGCAGCTCAAGCAGGGGTCATAGGCCCGGATGCCCACCTCGATCGCGTTCATCATGCCCTCGGTGATCTCGGCCTGCCCGCCCAGATAAGCCTCGGCCACGCTGCGCACGGTCTCGTTGAGCACGTGGTTGTTCTGGGTGGTGGCCACGATCAGGTTGGCGAAGGTCACGTTGCCGCCGCGGTCGGCGCGATAATGGTGCACCAGTGTGCCGCGCGGGGCTTCGACGACACCGACCCCCTCGCCCACCCAGGCGTGCTCGCCCGGCGACACGACCAGGTCGCCGGCGACGATGTCGGGGTCGTTGAGCAGGTCTTTGACGACTTCGGCGGCGTGGATGATCTCGATGGTGCGGGCCCAGTTGGTGTGCAGGGTCATGGAGTTGGCCGACCCGTCGGTGTAGGCACGGAACCGCTGCAGGGCTTCGGCGGCCAGCGGGGTCGGCAGCGTGTCGGTGACGTTCATCCGCGCCAGCGGACCGACCCGCACCGAACCCGCGTCAGGCCCGAGTTCGGTCAGATAGGGGAATTTCATGTAGCTCCACTGCTCCACCCGCTCGGAGAAGTGCGCCAGATAGTCGCGGTAATCGAATTCCCGGATGACGTCCCTGTTCCCGTCGACCACGCGCAGGTGCCCGTCGTAGTAGTCGACGTTGCCGGCGTCGTCGACCAGGCACATGTTCAGGGCGGGCACAGTGGCGAACCGGTCGACCTGTGCGCGGTGCGCGTCGTGGAAGTCGTGGAACATCTGCAGGCCCAGCTGGGCGTCGTCGATGACCTGATCGACCGATGGCAGCCCGTCGTCGCCGTGCAGGAACCGCTCGACCTCGGCCGCGGTCAGACACTTGTTGACCCCACCGGGAACCGACGAAATGCCGTGCATCCGCTTGCCGAAGACCGCCTCGATGACCTCCTGGCCCCATTTACGCAGCCGGACAACACGTTTGACCAGTTCTGGATTGGCTTCGATCAGTCCGATGAAGTTGCGTTGTTCGGGTGCGGCGTCGATGCCGAACAACATTTCGGGCACCACCAGGTAGAAGTAGGCCGTCACGTGCGACTGCAGCATCTGCGCGTAGTGCCCGAGCCGGCGCATCTTGACCGCGGTGGGGGTCAGCGCGGTCCCCGACGCCGGCCCGACCCCGATCATGTCATCGAGTGCCTTGGCGCCGGCGAGGTGGTGACTGACGAAGCAGATTCCGCAGATGCGTTGCATCAACACCGGCGCCTCCCAGTACGGGTGCCCCTGGATGAAGCGCTCATAGCCGCGGAACTCCACGACGTGGAGCTTGGCGTCGACGACGTTGTGGTTGTCGTCGAGTTCGACCACGACCTTGCCGTGCCCCTCGATTCGGGTGACCGGATCGATCACGATGGTCTTGCGGGAGGACATGGTCATCGATCCCCGTTCACTCGAAGTGGTTGAGCGAGGTGGGCAGGTCGACGGGGCGGCCGTGCACCAGGTCCTCGAGCACGGTGAGGATGGCGTCGGCGCTCGGCGGGCAGCCCGGGATGAAGTAGTCCATGTGCACGACCTCGTGACAGGGGTGGACGTTGTTCGTCAGCACGGGTATCCGGCGGTGGTAGGGCACCACCGGCATCGCGTCGGGGGGCGCGGTCGGCGACCGCGGGTAGGCCTCGGCCAGACAGTCTGTGAGGCCGACCGGGTTGCGCAGCGACGGCACGCCACCCCAGATCGCGCAGGCGCCCACCGAGATCAGCACATCGCAGTTCTCCCGGAAGTGCCGCAGCGTCTCGATGTTCTCGTCGTTGGCGACCCCACCCTCGATGAAGCCGATGGCGCAGCGCTGCGGGATGCGCTTGATGTCGGTGAAGGACGAACGCAGAATGGTGATCTTGTCGAGCAGATCGATCATCCGCTCGTCGATGTCGAGCAGCGACAGGCTGCATCCCCAACAGCCGCAGAGGCTGATCATCGACACCTTGATCTTTCCGGCCCTGGCGGCGGCGATCTCGGGATCCAGTGCCGTCGCCGGAAGTTCGTGGGAGGCTACCTCGATCGGTTCCGACGCGGTCACCGGTCGGCTCCTCGCGCAGCGTCGAGGGCCCGGTCTTTGACCGATTCGACGTCGTAACGCCGACGGCCGATCGGCTGGTCGTAGCCCACGCCCTTGTGCAGGATCGTGCCCACCGGACAGATGTCGACGGCCTGCTGGATCTGCTCGGGCGGCATCTTGTCGGCCAGCTCGGCGTCGATCTCGATGCGGGCGTGGGTGCCGCGGCCGCTGATGGAGAAGATCTTCTTGCCGGTGTCGCGGTCGCGGATGAACTCCACGCAGCGTTGACAGAAGATGCACCGGTCTCGCTCCAGCCAGATCGACTGCGCAGCATGGTCATTGACCCGGCGGGGGAACTGGTAGGGGAACGGGGAGACCACCATGTCCACTTCGTAGCCGACGGCCTGCAGCGTGCACCGGCCGGACTTCTCGCAGCTGGGGCAGTTGTGCGTGCCCTCGGAGAACAACATCTCCACCAGCGCCTTGCGTGCGGCGCTGGTCTCGGGTTCGGCGACCTCGACTCGCATCCCGTCGGTGACGGTCACCGTGCAGGCCGCCATCACCCGGCCGTCGACCTTGACCGAACACACCCGGCACGTCCCCAGGGCGGGGTGGTCGGGGAGGTAGCACAAGGTGGGGATGTACACCCCGGCAGCGGCCGCGGCGTCGACGAGCGTCGCGCCTTCGTCGGCGGTCACGGTGACGCCGTCGATCTCGATCTGAATGCTCACACTGACTCCTGGGGGGCGAGTTGCGCGACTGCGGCACCGTGATCGGTCAGTTCGGCCTCCGGGTCGAAGGAGGGCAACAGGTCCGCGACCGTCGCGCGGGGCCGCACCGGGTAGATCTCGGGGAACTTGGTCAGCGTCGTCAGGATCGGATTGGGCGACGTCGCGCCCAGCCCGCAGCGGCTGGTGTGCGCCACCACCCCGCCCCAGGCCACCATCTCGTCGAGGTCCGACGACGTCGCCTGCCCGTCTGCCACCAGCGCGACCTTCTGCCGCAGCAGCACGTTGCCGGCCCGGCACGGGACACAGATGCCGCACGACTCGTCGACGAAGAACTGCATGAAGTCACCCACCACGTCGAGCAGATCGCGGTCACCGTTGAACACCATGAAGGAGCCGTTGCAGGACAGGTCGTCGTAGCCGAGCGCGCGGTCCGCGTCGGCGGCGACGGACAGCATCTCCCCGGACGGGCCGCTGATCTGCACCGCGCGCGCATCGTGCGCGCCGATCATGTCGAGGACCGCGCGCAGCGTGGTGCCCCACTCGACTTCGTAGATGCCGGGTGCGGCGCAATCGCCGGACACGCTGAGCAGCCGCGTGCCGGTCGAGCCCGGGGCACCCACCGCGGCGAACCAGTCCGCTCCGTGGTCCATGATGTGGCCCGCGGCGGCGAAGGTCTCGACGTTGTTCACCACCGTCGGCATTCCCAGGTAGCCGCGCTGGACGGGGAACGGCGGTTTGAGCCGGGGAGTGCCTCGCTTGCCTTCGCACGACTCGATGAGTGCGGATTC
Source organism: Mycobacterium sp. G7A2 (assembly GCF_041902445.1). Lineage (NCBI taxonomy): Bacteria > Bacillati > Actinomycetota > Actinomycetes > Mycobacteriales > Mycobacteriaceae > Mycobacterium > Mycobacterium sp. G7A2. Next base: position 4,295,960 of record NZ_CP169251.1, read on the forward strand.
GTCTCCGCAGATGTAGGCGCCGGCTCCCAGTTGGATCCGGATGTCGAAGCCGCCGGAGCCATGACCCAGCACGCCGCGTTCCCGGAGCGCGGCGAGCCGACCCTCGAGGTAGGCGACGAGGTAGGCGTATTCGGCCCGCAGGTAGACGATCCCCTGGACAGGCACGGCGGCACTGTCTGAACCGGCTGCACCGACGGCGTGCGCGGCGATGGCCATCCCGGCGAACACCGTGTCGGGTTCGTGCGTCAGCAGCGCCCGGTCCTTGAAGGTTCCCGGTTCACCTTCGTCGGCGTTGCAGATGATGTATTTGGTCGCCCCCGGCGCCGCCCGGCAGGTCTGCCACTTGGTGCCGGTGGGAAATCCCGCTCCTCCCCTGCCCCGCAAGCCGGACGCGGTGATGGTGGCGATCACCTCGTCGGAGGACTGCGCCCGGCATCGTGCCAGCAACCTTTCGTGGTCGGTCTCGCCGCGGAAGAACACCGGGCCGGTGGTGTGCACGGCGCTGCCCGACAGCGCCTCGACGTAAGCGCGGTGATCTCGGGCCAGCCCTCGCGGGTTGGCCAGCTCCTCGGGGGTGCTGCCGCCCCTGAGGCCGGCAACGATCTCGCCGACGGACTCGGGGGTCAGGTCGGTGAACACGACTCCGTCGATGAGCATCGCCGGTTCCTGGTCGCTGAGCCCGATGCACGCGGTCTCGAACAACCCGAACTCCGCTGAGGCGGGTTCGCCGAACCGGACACCGGTCTCGCGTTCCAGCGCCGCATACACCTCGTCATACCCGTGCATTTTGGCAATGACCGTGTTGCTCAAATAAATTCGGTGGCGGCCGGCCGGCGCGTTGTGGAAGAAGTGGTAGAACGTCGCGGTCTCCAGCACGTCCTCGACGGAGATCGCGAGCCGGTCGGCGATCGTCGCCGCGGCTTCGGCCGGGATGTATCCGGTGCGCCGCTGCACCTCCCACAGCATGTCCAGCAGGCCGGTGCGGTCGCGGCCGTGGGCGTCGAGCATGGCTGCGATGTCGGTCGTCATCGTGGCAGTACCACCCACCCGTGCGGTTCGATGCGGTCGCCGCGGGACGATGGGCGAACGGCACGACCTCGGCGGCGCGCACTGTTCGGGGCTTCCCGATCACCCGAGAGCAACCTGTGGCGTGCTCGCGAAATTACCACAGGCGTCAGGCGTTCCGCTCGCAGACGAGAACCCTCCGGGCAGGCTCACCCGATGACGAGGACATCGAGGGTGCGCGGTCCGTGCACGCCCTCGACACGGTTCAGCTCGATGTCGCTGGTGGCGCTGGGGCCGGAGATGAACGTCAGCGGACGGTGCGGATCCAACGCGGAGAAACCCTGCGGCACGGTGTCGACCACCTGATCGGCACGGACGACACAGATGTGGTGGTCGGGAACCAGCGTCAGGGCCCGTCTGCCCTGGGCGACTCCGCCGTCGAGGACGATGGTGCCGGTGGCGGCGATGCCGAGCGCGCAGCCGGTCACGACGGCGTCCACCTCGTCGAGACGTCCGACCGGTAGCGGGTCGGCCGGGTCGTCGAACGCCACCTGGAGTCCGTCGACCCACCGCCGGGGCAGGTCGGCCGGTGCGAGGACGTGTCCGCCGGGCGCGAGCAGGCCGGCGATGGTGGCGGCGATGCCGGATTCGTCGATCCGGTGCACCCGGGCGCGGTACTCGTCGACGGTCTCGGTGAACCGGTCGACATCGCCGCTCCCGCGCAGGGGTCGACGGTCGTAGCGGCGCTGCACGTCGCCCGACGCCGAGCCGGATTCGGCCAGGGCAGCACGAACACGCTGCAGGATCACCGTTTTCGCGTCACCGTTGCTCATCCCGAAGACCGTCCCCGGGTGCGGGCCCACCACTGCCGGAAGGTCTCGGGTGGGGGTTCGGGGAGGTCGCGGCTGGCGGTCCAGCGGGAGGCCGGCCACGGCAGGGCGGTGATCCGGTGGTCGCTGCCGGCCACCATCCGGCCGGCCGACAGCGCTTTCTCGGCGAGCGCGAACCGTCGCGGCGACGACATCGCCCACGCCGCCGCCGTCATCGCGGCGTGCTGGCCGCCCGGTAGGCCGCCGCGTTCGCTGTCGACCTGAGCCGCCCGCAGATGTACCAGGATCGACGGGATGTCGATGCGCACCGGGCACGCGTCGAAACACGCCCCGCACAGCGACGACGCGTACGGCAGCGACGCGTTCGGGTCGTGGGGACCGGTGGTGCCGGTCAGCTGCGGACTCAGGATGGCGCCGATCGGGCCGGGGTAGATCGACCCGTAGGCGTGCCCGCCGGTGCGCTCGTACACCGGACACACATTCAGGCAGGCGCTGCAGCGGATGCACTTGAGCGCGTCGCGACCCACCTGGTCGGCGAGCACTCTGGTGCGGCCGTTGTCGAGCAGCACCAGGTGGAACTCGGCCGGACCGTCGCCGGGATGCACGCCGGTCCACATCGAGGTGTACGGGTTCATCCGCTCTGCGGTCGACGAGCGGGGTAGCAGCTGCATGAACACCTCGAGGTCGGCGAACGTGGGCACCACCTTCTCGATCCCCATCACGGTGATCAGCGTGTGCGGCAGCGTCAGGCACATCCGGCCGTTGCCCTCGGACTCGACCACCGCCAGCGTGCCGGTCTCGGCGACCCCGAAGTTGGCGCCGCTGACCGCGACCTTGGCCGAGAGGAATTTTCGGCGCAGGTGACGCCGAGCGGCCATCGCCAGCACTCGGGGGTCGTCGGTCAGTTCGCCGGCATCAGGCATCTGCCGCGTGAAGATCTCGCGGATCTCGGCGCGGTTGCGGTGGATCGCCGGAACCAGGATGTGGCTGGGCTTGTCGTGCCCGAGCTGCACGATCAGCTCGGCCAGATCCGTCTCCACGGCGGTGATGCCGTGCGCTTCGAGGTGCTCGTTGAGGCCGATCTCCTGGGTGGCCATGGATTTGACCTTGACCACCTCGTCGGCGCCGGCGGCGCGGACCAGGGAGGTGACGATCGCGTTCGCCTCGTCGGCGTCTCGCGCCCAGTGGACCACTCCCCCACGCGCGGTCACGTTGGCCTCGAGTTCTTCGAGCAGCTCGGGCAGCCGGGCCAGCACGTCGGCCTTGATCGCACTGCCGGCCTCGCGCAGCTCTTCCCAGTCGGCACACTCGCCTACTGCGCCAAGCCTTTTGGTACGAATCGTGTGGGTGGCATGACCGACGTTGCGCCGCATCTGGGTGTCCCGCAGTGCCCGGCGCGCGGCCTCGGGGAACGGCTCGTCGCCGCGGAGATTGCCGCTGCCGGGCATGCCCAGGAACGTCATCGCGGACTCACCGTCTCGGTCGCGGCCAGGATCTCGGCCAGGTGCACCGTCCGCACCCCGGACCGGATCCGCGAGAGGCCGCCCCCGATGTGCATCAGGCATGACGAGTCACCGGCACTGCACACTTCCGCGCCGGTCGCCATGATGTGCGCCATCTTGTCCGCCAGCATCGCGGTGGACGTGTCGGCGTTCTTCAGCGCGAACGTGCCGCCGAATCCGCAGCACGACTCGGCATCCGGAAGCTCGACCAGGGTGAGGCCGCGCACGTTGCGCAACAGGCGCAGCGGTTTGTCGCCGACACGCAGCAGCCGCAGCGAATGGCAGGTCGGGTGGTAGGTCACCCGGTGCGGATAGTAGGCGCCGACGTCGTCGACACCGAGGACGTCGACGAGGAACTCCGAGAGTTCCCACGTCCGTGCGGCCAGGGCGGCGGCCCGCTCGGCCAGGCCGGAATCCCCGGCGCGGCGGGCGACCATCGCGTGCTGGTGGCGCACCGAGCCAACGCAGGACCCCGACGGGGCAACCACGGCGTCATACCCGGCGTTGTCGAACTCCTCGACGTGGCGGCGCACCAATGCGGTGGCCTCGGTGAGGTAGCCGGTGTTGACGTGCATCTGTCCGCAGCACGTCTGGCCCGGCGGGAACAGCACGTCGTGCCCCAGCCGCTCGAGCAGTTCGACGGTGGCGATGGCCGCCTGCGGGAACAGCGCGTCGGCCAGGCAGGTGACGAACAGGGCGATGCGCATCGGTCCCCGAATCGGCTACCCGGCGCGGTCGTCCTCGGCGGCCGCACGCAGCAAGTCGTCGCGGGCCCGGGCCACCCGGGACCGGATGGTGCCGACCGGGCACCCGCAGACCTCGGCGGCCTCGGCGTAGGTCATCCCCAGCACCTGGGTCAGCACCAGCGCCTCCCGCCGCTCGGGGTCCAGCCCGTCGAGCAGGATTCGGATCTCGACCATGTTCTCGATTCGCCCGCCGCCCGCGGTGACGTCGTCGAGGTCGACGACGTAGGCCGGGCGCGGGCGTGACGTGTTGTACCGGATCTGGTCGACGACGACGCGTCGGGCGATGGACAACAGCCAGGTCTTGGCGGTCGAGCGGCCACTGAACCGCGGCAGCGACTTGATCGCGCGCAGGTACGTCTCCTGGGTGAGGTCGTCTGCGCTGGCCGGATCGGCCAGATAGGCGACCGTGCGCCACACGTCACGGCGGGTGGCCTCGATGAACTGGGTGAGCGCCACCCGGTCGCCCCGACCGGCCGATTTGGCGAGCTGAGTAACTTGGTCTTCGTCGCCGGCGGTCGCCACCAGGAAAGAGTAAGCGATGGCCGGGCGGAACTCTTCGCCGCATCGGCACGACTACTTGGACAGGCCAGGTAACCGCAGGAGGTGGGCACCACGACGTCGACACAGACCCCGGCCGGCAACGACGTGCCGGTTGCCACGATGGACCGCGCGCGGGTGCAGCTCGACGTGTCGGGCATGTCGTGCGCGTCCTGCGCGGCCCGGGTGCAGACCGCGCTGAACAAGCTGCCCGAGGTGCGGGCCTCGGTGAACTTCGGCACCCGGGTGGCGACCATCGAGGCGCCTGCGGGCATCGACGACACGGTGTTGTGCGATGTCGTGCGCAAAGCCGGCTGCGACGCGTCCCCTCGCGAGTCCGGCACGGCCCGGGTCGATGATCCCGACGCCGAGCACGCCCGGGCCCTGATGTTGCGGCTCGCGGTGGCCGCGGTGCTGTTCGTGCCGCTGGCCGACCTGTCGGTGATGTTCGCCGTGGTCCCCAGCACCCGGTTCACCGGCTGGCAGTGGGTGTTGACAGCGCTGGCCGCGCCGGTGGTGCTGTGGGCGGCGTGGCCATTCCACCAGAAGGCCTTGCGGATGGCCCGCCACGGCGGCGCGTCGATGGAGACGCTGATCTCGGTGGGCATCCTGTCGGCCTCGGTGTGGTCGCTGTACACGGTGTTCAGCAGTGACCATTCCGTCACCGCGACCGGCATCTGGCAGGCCCTGGTCGGCAGTGACGCCATCTACTTCGAGGTCGCCGCCGGCGTGACGGTGTTCGTGCTGGCCGGCCGGTATTTCGAGGCCCGCGCCAAATCGAAGGCCGGCAGTGCGCTGCGCGCGCTGGCCGAGCTCAGCGCCAAGGACGTGACGCTGCTGTTGGCCGACGGTTCCGAGCTGGTGATCCCGGCCGACGAACTCGCCGAGCAGCACCGGTTCGTGGTCCGCCCCGGCCAGACAATCGCCGCCGACGGCCTGGTCGTCGACGGGTCGGCGGCGGTGGACATGAGCGCGATGACCGGTGAGGCGAAGCCCCAGCGGGTGCATCCGGGTGACCAGGTGATCGGCGGCACGATCGTGCTGGACGGTCGGCTCGTCGTCGAGGCGGCGGCCGTCGGCGCCGACACCCGCTTCGCGGGGATGGTGCGCCTGGTCGAGGAGGCGCAGGCGCAGAAAGCCGACGCGCAGCGACTCGCCGACCGGGTATCGGCGGTGTTCGTGCCGTGCGTCTTCGTGATCGCGGCGCTGACCGCCGTCGGCTGGCTGCTCGCCGGAGGCGGTGCCAACCAGGCCGTGTCCGCGGCGCTGGCGGTGCTCGTCATCGCCTGCCCGTGCGCGCTGGGTCTGGCCACCCCGACCGCGATGATGGTGGCCTCCGGGCGCGGCGCTCAGCTGGGTATCTTCCTGAAGGGCCATCGCGCGCTGGAGGCGACACGGGCGGTGGACACCGTCGTGTTCGACAAGACCGGCACGCTGACCACCGGTCGGCTGACGGTCAGCGCCGTCACCGCCGAGCAGGGCTGGGACGGCGAAGAGGTGCTTGCCCTCGCGGCCGCCGTGGAAGCCGCTTCCGAGCACGCCGTGGCGCTGGCCATAAGCGCATCGGCACCCCACCACGGTGAGGTCGACGACTTCCGGTCGGTTCCCGGCCGCGGCGTCTCCGGCGTCGTCGGGGGGCGCACGGTGCGCGTCGGCGGGCGCACGGTGCGCGTCGGCGGGCGCACGGTGCGCGTCGGCAAACCGGCATGGATCGCGTCGTCGGGGCTGTCACCGACGTTGACCGCCGCCCGGCGCACCGCCGAGTCGCGCGGTGAGACGGTGGTGTTCGTCGAGGTGGACGGGCAGCCCTGCGGCGCCGTCGCGGTGTCGGACACTGTCAAGGATTCGGCCGCAGACGCGATCGCCACGCTGCACGCCCGCGGCCTGCGCACGGTGCTGTTGACCGGAGACAACGCCGCGTCCGCGGGGGCGGTGGCCGCCCGGGTGGGTATCGACGAGGTGATCGCCGACGTACTGCCCGACGGCAAGGTCGACGTCATCGAACAGCTCCGCGAGCAGGGCCGGGTGGTCGCGATGGTCGGCGACGGCATCAACGACGGCCCCGCCCTGGCCTGCGCCGATCTCGGCATGGCCATCGGGCGTGGCACCGACGTGGCGATCAGCGCCGCCGACGTCGTGCTGGTGCGCGACGACCTGACCACCGTGCCGGTCGCGCTGGGCCTGGCCGCGGCCACGATGCGCACGATCAAGGTCAACCTGATCTGGGCGTTCGGCTACAACGTGGCCGCGATCCCGATCGCCGCGGCCGGTCTGCTGAACCCGTTGATCGCCGGCGCGGCGATGGCGTTCTCGTCGTTCTTCGTCGTCTCGAACAGTTTGCGGCTGCGCAATTTCGGCTCCGCCCCCGACCGGCGTTGAGACTGCGGTAGCTGCGGGGTTCACTCGCACTTTGGCGCAGTGGACGCAGTCTCAACGGGGTTGGGCGGGAACCAAACTGCACCCTCTCCCGACTATCTGTGCGTGACGACGACACTGAGCTCCACCCGCCGAGCCGATGCCGCAGTGCTGCGACGGATCTGGCGACTGCATTTCTGGATCGGGCTGTTCGCCGCGCCCGTCCTGATCGTGCTGGCCCTGTCAGGTCTGGTGATCCTCTACAGCCAGCCGCTGGACAGCTGGCTGTCCCGGGACCTCGTCACGGTGACGCCGGGGCCCGACACCGTGCCGCTCGACGCGCAGGTCGCCGCTGCCCTGCAACACGTTCCGGACAGCTACGAGGTCGACGCGGTCACACCGCCCAGCGGGCCGGATCGCTCCACCCGCGTCGACCTCGTCGACCCGACCGCGCCCACCTACCCCGACGGCGAAGCGAACCTCACCCAGGTCTTCGTCGACCCCTACACCGGGCAGTACCTGGGCCAACGCGACCAACTCTCCGGACTGGTCGGGTTCGCCAACCAGGTGCACCGGATGTTCGGCAACGACGGCCCGCAGGTGCACCTGCCATCGCTGGGCCACCTCATCGCGCCGTCGTCGTATCCCGAGGCGACGATCCCGGTGGGCATCGCCAACCTGTGGATGGAGGTCACCGCGGTCTGGATCCTGGTGCTGCTGGCCAGCGGGATCTACCTGTGGTGGCCGCGGGCCATCGAGAGCACCAAGCCCCTGCTGACGGTGCGCTGGGGCAAGGGTGGCCGCATCCGCTGGCGGGACCTGCACGCGCTGACCGGCGTGGTACTGGCGGTCGTGCTGATCGGCTACATCCTGTCGGGCTTGACCTGGTCGCGGTACTGGGGTGAGAACTGGCGGGCGTTCTCGGCGCAGGTCGCGCCGTCGACCGAGGTCGAGGCCGCCTCCACGCCGGCGCAACTCGGTGACTACGACCGGCTCGGCCGGCGCGTGGCCTGGGCGGCCGTCGACGAACCCATCCCGGCGTCGCAGCCGGCCGGCCCGAGCGCCGCACCTCTGAGCTACGCCGACATCGACCAGATCGCCGAGGACGAGGGCATGGTGACCGGTTACGCGATCATCGCGCCGGCGGACTCCGTCGTCGACGGCGGAATCGTGTACGGCAGCTACGCGGTGGTCAACGCCTGGCCGCAGAAGCTCTCCGAGCAGCGCACGCTGTACCTCGACCAGTTCACCGGCCAGACGATCACCGACGCCACCGCTGCGCAGGACGGTGCGCTGTCGCGGCTGACCAGCTTCGGCATCGCGATGCACATGGGTAACCAGTTCGGCCTGGTGACCCGGGTCGTCGCGACCGCCGCCTGCCTGGGCGTATTGCTCAGTGTGGCAACAGGTTTGCTGATGTGGTGGACGCGACGCCCGGCCGGCAGTTCCGGGCTGCCGGCGCCGGCCAGTGACGCGACTCGGGCCGCCACCCCGAAGAAGGCGCTTGTGACGGTGACGGTGGCCGCGGTGGTGCTCGGGGTGATTTACCCGGCGTTCGGGGTGTCGCTGCTGGTCGTGCTCGCCGTCGAGGCCGTGCTGGCCCGGCGTCGTCGTCGACGCGTCGACGCCGACGACGCGGAGGTCCCCGTGGGCGCCGAAACCCGTTGAGAATGAGACGTTGAGAATGAGACGTTGAGAATGAGACGTTGAGAATGAGACGTTGAGAATGAGACGTTGAGACTGCGTCTGCTGCGGCCTCCACTCGAACTTTTCCGCGCTGAGCGCAGTCTCAACGTATCCCTGCATTCGTCGCTGGGCACAAGTTTAAGAAGAGCCTGAAATCTTGCTGTGCAGTCACAGCTGGACGGATGGCCGCCGACAGTTTCGGGTAGCCGAGATCCGGCCGTTGGTGGGTGCGACGGGCGCTCAGCCCGGAAAGCGAGGCGCAGCATGGTCCGGGTCGGGGTGGTCACGGCACTTGGCGCGCTGTCGGTTGCACTGATAGCTGCGGCCGTTGCGTGGTCCTGGCTCTGGTGGGTTCCCGCGGCAGTGTTCACTGCACTGACCGCGGTGGGGGTTTACGACCTGCTCCAGCGGCGGCACGCAGTGTTGCGGAACTATCCGGTGCTGGGGCACATGCGGTATCTGCTCGAAGCTCTGCGCCCCGAGCTGCAGCAGTATTTCATCGAACGCAACTTCGACGGCCGGCCCTACGACCGCGACGTCCGCTCGTTGATCTACGAGCGCGCGAAGGGCACGGCCTCGGAGTTGTCGTTCGGTACCGAAAGAGACATCGGTGACACCGGATACGAGTACCTGGTTCACTCGACCGCCCCCATCGAGCAGCCGCCGTCACCGTACCGAGTCCGCATCGGAGGTCCGGACTGCCGACAGCCCTACGACATGGCGTTGATGAACGTCTCGTCGATGAGCTTCGGGTCGTTGTCGGGCAATGCCCTGCGCGCGTTGAACAACGGTGCCAAGAAGGGGCGGTTCGCCCACGACACCGGTGAAGGGGGGCTGACGCCGTACCACCTGGGCGGCGCGGACGTGGTGTGGGAGATCGGTTCCGGCTACTTCGGTACCCGCACCGAGGACGGTCACTTCGACCCTGAGCAGTTCGCTGACAAGGCCGCCCACGAGGCCGTCAAGTGCATCTCGATCAAGTTGAGCCAGGGCGCCAAACCCGGTGTGGGGGGCGTGTTACCGGCCGCCAAGGTCAGCGAGGAGATCGCCCGCTACCGCGGGGTGCCCGCGGGCCAGAAGTGTGTCAGCCCGGCAGCTCACAGCGCGTTCCACACCCCGCGTGAGCTGGTGGGCTTCATCGCTCGGCTGCGAGACCTCGCCGAGGGGAAGCCTGTCGGCTTCAAGCTCTGCGTGGGGTCGCGCACCGACGTCCTGGCGATCTGTAAAGCAATGCTCAGCGAGGGCATCACCCCCGACTTCATCATCGTCGACGGTGCCGAGGGGGGAACCGCCGCAGCACCGTTGGAGTACGAGGACCACGTCGGCCTGCCCTTGACCGACGGACTGATGACCGTGCACAACGCGTTGGTCGGCACGGGACTGCGGGACTGCATCCGGATCGGCGCCAGCGGCAAGGTGGCCACCGGAACCGACATCGTCAAGCGCCTGATCCAGGGCGCCGACTACACCAACGCCGCCCGCTCGATGATGATGGCCACCGGCTGCATCCAGTCCCAGCGCTGCCACACCAACAAGTGCCCTGTCGGTGTGGCAACCCAGGATCCACGTCGGGCACGGGCCCTCGACGTCGCCGACAAGAGTGAACGCGTCTACCGCTATCAGCAAGCAACGGTCGCCGAGGCGATGCGTCTGATGGGGTCGATGGGTGTGTCGGATCCAGCTGATCTGTCGGCGCACCTGTTGCGGAAGCGGTTGTCGCCCACCGAGCAACGTTCCTACGCCGAAATCTACGAATGGCTGCCCGGCAAGGTCCTGCTCGACGATCCGCCGCCGTCGTGGCGAGCCGACTGGGAGGCCGCCGACCCGGACTCGTTCGCCCCCGCGCGCCTGCAACGTCTGTGACCGCGATCGCCCACTCAGGAGGAGAATCATGCCCACCGTTGCCTCGACGCTCGTCTCGGCACTCGACGAACTCGGCGTCCGACAGGTGTGGGGCGTTGTCGGCGACGCGCTCAATCCCATCACCGACGCCATCCGACGCCAAGACACGCTGGAGTGGATCGGAGTCCGTCACGAGGAGGCGGCAGCGTTCGCCGCTGGCGCCCAAGCCCAGCTGACCGGCTCGCTGGGGGTTTGCATGGGCACCGTCGGGCCGGGCTCGCTGCACCTGCTCAACGGGCTCTACGACGCCAAGAAATCCCACGCCCCAGTGCTGGCGATCTGCGGTCAGGTACCGACGTCAGAGATGTGGAGCAACTTCTTCCAAGAGGTCGACAACGACGCTGTCTTCGCCGACGTGGCGGTCTACCACGCCACGGTCACCGCCCCGGGACAGCTGCCCTATCTGCTGCAGCAGGCCGTCAACACGGCGCTGGCCCGCCGCGGGGTGGCCGTCCTGACTGTTCCTGGCGACATCGGCGATCAAGACGTCCCCGACCATCACGTGTCGTTCGCGTTACCGCACTCCGGTCAGGTCGCCGCACCCGCCGACGTCGAGGCTGCCGCCGCGCTGCTCAATGACGCCGAGAAGGTGACGATGCTCGTCGGCTGCGGCGCGCGCACCGCCCGCGACGAGGTCCTGGCGGTGGCGAAATCGCTTGCCGCGCCAATGGTGCTGACCTTGAAGGGCAAGGAAGGGTTGGAAGGCGACAACCCGTACCAGGTGGGCCAGTCCGGTCTGATCGGCAATCCGGCCGCTCACCTGGCTCTGCACCAGGCCGACGCTCTGCTGCTGGTGGGAACAGATTTCCCGTACCGAGACTGGCTGCCACAGGACAAGAAGGTGGTGCAGCTCGACACCAGACCAGAGCACGTCGGCCGACGGCTGCCCGTCACCGCGGCGCTCATCGGCGACGCGAAAGGAACACTGGCTCAGCTGCTTCCCCAGCTCCAGCGTCGATCGGACACCGCGTTTCTCGACCACCACCGGCACGAGTTCGACCTGTGGCACGCCGCCCAGCGCCGACTCACCGACCCCGACCACGACCGCAAGCTGCTGGGCCGGATCCGCAAGAAGCTCGACAACCCCGACGAGCTGATCCGCCCGGAGGTGGTGGCCGCGGCGATCGACGCCGCCGCTGCCGAGGACGCCATCTTCACCTCCGACACGGGGATGTCGACGGTGTGGCTGTCCCGATTCGTCGAGATGCGCGGCCGGCGGCGGCTGTTGGGGTCCTACAACCTGGGTTCGATGGCCAATGCCATGCCCCAGGCGCTGGGCGCTTCCGCGCTCGACCGGGACCGCCAGGTCATCGCGTTCTGCGGCGACGGCGGTCTGATGATGCTGCTGGGGGACCTGCGCACAGCGGTCACCTACCGCCTGCCCGTCACGTTCGTCGTGTTCAACAACGGTCGGCTCGGCATGGTCAAACTCGAGCAGGAACAGAGCGGATTGCCCGAATACGGCACCGAGCTCGACAATCCTGACCTTGCCGCGGTCGCCACCGCCTGCGGCTTGCGCGCACGAACGGTCACCCATGCCGACGACGTCGCAGAAGCCGTTGCCGAGGCGCTCGAACACGACGGTCCGGTGTTGCTGGATTTCCGGACCAACCCCGAGGAGATCTCGATCCCGCCCAAGCCCACGGTCGAGCAAGGGTGGGGTTTCGCCATTGCGAAGCTGAAGGAGAACCTGATCAGCCGCGAATGAGACGTTGAGACTGCGTCAGCTGCGGCCCCCACTCGAACTTTTCCGCGCTGAGCGCAGCCTCAACGCATTTCGGCGCGCCTCTGCTGCACCGCACCGACGACGACGTCGACGCCCAGGAACGCCAGCAGGCTCAGACCCAGCAGCGGCATGAAAAAGCCGACACCTGCCGCGGTGATCACCACGGCGACGGCGGCCGCGGGCGGAAGCCCGGTGAGCACCCCGCGTGCCGGCGGCCGACCCACCCGGCGCGCGCCGGTGACCGGGCGTCGCCGCCACCACATCACATATCCGCGGACGATGACGGTGACCAGCACCGCGGCCAGCCCGAGCAGGACCAGCTGGTTGGGCAGCCCGAACAGGGTGCCCATGTGTAGCTGGATCCCCCACGCGGACAGCTTGGCCGCCAGCGGCCAATCGGCGAACCAGGATTCGTCGGTGATCGTGCCCGTCGCGCCGTCGACGGCCACCGAGTTGTTCGACAGCACCCAAGGCTGACGGGTCTGGGCCACGGTGAACGCGGTGTCAGCCGTGGCCGGGACGCTCACCTCGACCTTGCCGCCGACTCCGGCGGCGCGGGCCGCCGCGAGGGCGCCGTCGACCTGGCCGACAGAGGTGGCCGTCACCGCTGCGTCCGCGTCGGGTGTGGTCGCGGGCGCTCCGCCGTGCCCGTGGCCGGCGTGGTCGCCGTGTTCGGCCGCCGGCTCCGCCGGCGCCAGATCCGTGGCCACCGCGGGGGTGGTCCAGGACAGTGCCGTCCTGATCTCGGAGACGTGATCGCCGGCATACTTCGACCAGGTCAGCCCAGTCGCCGAAAGGAACAACAGCCCCGCCGCGATCCAAATCCCGGCCGCGCCATGCCAGTTGAGGGTGCGGGCCCGTCCGAGCAGCGACCGGTCGACGCCGAACAACCGTGCCCGACTGCTGCCCCGCTTCCTCATCTGCCGGTACCGGCCGACCCACAACACCGCACCGCCGACGGCGATGAGCCACAGCCACGACGCGGCCAGTTCGCTGTACACCCGGCCAGGCTCGCCGATCAGCAGGCTGCGATGCAGGTTGGACAGCCAGGTGCGCACGGGCAGCGCCCCGCTGCTGCCGTACACGGTGAGTTCGCCGACCGGTTCGGCGGTGACCGGGTCGACGAACACGCCCCGCCGCTCTGAGGACGAGCTGAGGGTGGCGTCGGTGAACATGACCCGCGTGGTGTCACCGAGCTCGGCGGCCGGGCGTACCGCGGTGACCGTCAGATCGGGTCGTACCTGCTGGGCTGCCCGGATCTGGTCGGCCACGGGTTGGAACTCGCCGCGGGTGTCGGAGTGCAGATAATCGCGGTAGATCCACTGCTCCAGGCTCGGCGCGAGGGCATAGAGGCCCCCTGTGATGGCAGCCACCAGCAGGAACGGGCCGACGAACAGCCCGGCGTAGAAGTGCAGACGAAGGAAGAACGACCGGTAGGCGCCTGGCCTTCTGTCATTCGTGGCGGGCGGCGCTTCGATCAGGTCGGTCGCCTCGGTGGCGTCATTCTCGATGGTCGACATCAGGCCTCTTGTTCGACGGTGCCGCGGGTGGCGGCCTTCCCTCTAGTAGTCGACGACGAGGCGCATGAGGTTCCTGAGCGCCGAAACCGGTTGCGGCGGCACCGTTGAGACTGCGTCAGCTGCGGCCCCCACTCGAACTTTTCCGCGCTGAGCGCAGCCTCAACGCACCTGACGGCGCGCTCAACGCTGGTCTAGCCACGCATGTCGGGGTGGGTGCGGTGCACCGGCGCGGCGAGCAGCGTCAGCCAGGCGACGGCCAGGCACAGCACTGCGACGTCGGCAGCCCCGACCAACCAGCTCAGGTTGGGGCCGGTCGCGCCGGTGCGCACCCACCAGAAACCCCCCAGACCCACGACGGTGCCCAGACCGCACAGATAGGCGGCGGCACAACACCACCGGAACCGTCTGGTCGCCCGGGCGATCAGTGAGGTGCCCGCGGCCAGGGCGAGAATCATCAGCACCACGGTGGGAACGACCAGCGACATCCCTGCCGGCGGGTCGACGAACAGGTCGATCCACCACACCGTCGCCGTCACCGCGAGCACCGGAGCGAGCACACCGATCGCGGTCGACCGCAGCCGATCCAGCCAGACGTCGTCGAGCACGCGGCGCTCGAGGTGGCGCAGCATCCGCTCCACTGGTTCGGACCGATGTCTCAGCACTGACCATCTCCCTCCGGCCGACGGACGATGCCGGCCCTCGCTGTCATGGTCGTCGGGCAACCGGCAATCGTTCCCGGCATGTCGTGCGGTTACTGACGCTGCCGGGCGAGTTCCCGCAGCATCGCGTTGTATGCCTCGAGCTCGTCGTCAGCGTAGGACGAATCGGCGTGGCGGTCAGACCGCGTCGCCGCGCGGCGGTCCTGGCGGGCCCACTGCACCACCAGCGCCACCACGACAATGATGACCGGTAGCTCGCTGGATCCCCAGGCGATGGCGCCGCCGACGTTCTGGTCGTCGGCGAGGCTGGCCAACCACGGCAGGTCCACCGACCGGTAGAACTGCCCGCCGATGATCTCGGTCATCGTCATCGTGGCAATGCCGAAGAACGCGTGAAAAGGCATGACCGCGAACAACAGCCCCAGCCGCCCGAGGAAGGGCAGCTTCCGGGGTCCCGGGTCGATACCGATGATCCCCCAGAAGAACAGGTAGCCCACGAGCAGGAAATGCAGGCTCATGAACTCGTGGCCCCAGTGGTACCGGACGAACGCGCCGAACAACGGCGTGAAGTACACCGCGTACAGCGAGCCGACGAACAGCACGAACGCGGTGATCGGATGGGCCAGGAACGAGGTGAACTTCGAATGCACCAGCCACAGCAGCCATTCCCGTGGGCCGGGCGGCTGGTCGGGTCGGTGGGCGGGCAGCGCACGCAAGGCCAGCGTGACGGGGCCACCGAGCACCAGCAGCACCGGGACGAACATGTTCAGCGTCATGTGCTCGGCCATGTGCACGCTGAACATCGCCGACCCGTAGGCCTTGACCCCCGAACTCGTGGTGACCAGCAGCACCAGGCACCCGGCCCACCAGGCGATCAGCCGCCCGACCGGCCACGTGTCACCCCGGCGGCGCAGCCGCACATAGCCCAGCGTGTAGAGCGCGGCCAGCACCAGCGCTCCGACGCCGAGGAACGTGTCGAACCGCCAGACGGTCAGCATGGTCACCACGCTCGGCGGCGCGGGCAGCTCGTATCCCAGGAAGATGTCCCAGGTGGTGAATTCGTGGGTGAGGAACCGCGCGGCCGGCTGGGTCGCCATCACCGCCACCAGGGCCATCACAGCCAGGGCACCCGCGGCGCCGAACACGCCGGCCACCCGGGACAGCCCGAACGGACCCCGCCACGACACCGCGACGACGTCGAGGGCCCACATCAGCATCAGTAGCAGCGCCGCCGCCGTACCGGCCCGGCCGTACCCCGACCCCGTCGGACCGGCGGGGCCCAGCAGCACCCCCAGCAGCGCGGCGCCGTAGCCCAGCACCACGGCCCCGAGCGCTGTCCGGACGACCAGGACCCGCCACAGCATTGCTTCGTCGGGCCGTGCCAGCGCGGCGACCAGCCACAGGCCGGCAAGCACCGCCAGCGCCGCGGCGAAGACGATCGCCGCGCTGGTGGCGTAGTCGTGGTCGGGGCCCTGGGCGGCGTTGCCGTTGACGGGGACCGCGACGACGCCGATCAGCGCGGGGATCAGCAGCACCGCATGCGCGGTCCACCGCACCGAGAGCCGCACGGTGACCGCGACCACCGCCGCTGCGATCGCGACCGCGATCCACGCCCGTGCCATCTCGGAGGCCAGCACCGCGTCGAGCAGGAAGGGACCCGCGAGCACCTGCCTCATCGACACCCCGGCGTCACTGGCCGCCTGGATGACGATCATCGCGGTGGCGGCGACGGCCCACAGCGCCGCGGTCCGCTCGACGAGGACGTGCACGAGAAAGGACCGCTCGTCGATGACACCGCTGTTGTCGGGGCGCGCGGAGATCACGACATAGGTCAGTCCGGCGATCGACAACGCCCCCAGCAGCGACGCGACGAAGAAGCCGAGTGGCTCGGCGACCGCGGTCACCGCCCCGGGATACGAGTTGCCCGTGACGGCGTAGACCTGGGCGCGCGAGGTGGCGGCGTACCAGAGCAGCGCCGCGGTCACCGCACCGAACGACAGCAGCACCGGCGCCAGCGTCTGCCGAGCTGTCGCCGGCCTATCCGCTCGAGTGGTCTGCATCGTCGCTTGGGAACCTTCTCACCGACATCACGTGATCCGACCAGTCTACGACCGCCGGTCGTAGGCGATGACGGCGCGGCGGAACTTTTCGGTGTCGTGCGCCGACCATTGCACTCGAACCCTTGTCCCACGACGGAAGCTGTGCCCTCGTGCCGAAGAAGCTCGCCCGATGATCGACGATCTGCTGTTGCGCGGGGTGGTCACCGCGCTGTTCGTCGCGACCGCCGTCATGTTCGCCATCGCGAGTTGGGTGCACCGACGCACGGCCGGCTACGTGGTCAGCGGCGCGCTGCACATCGTGATGGCGGTGGCGATGATCGCCATGGCCTGGCCACAGAGCGCCGCACTGCCGACGACCGGCCCGATGGTGTTCTTCCTTCTCGCGACGGTGTACTTCGTCATCATCGTGTTCGCCCAGGCCGGCCACCGCATGGCGAACGCCTATCACGCCGCGATGATGCTGGCCATGGCCTGGATGTACGCGGTGATGAGCGGGGATCTGGCGCCCGCGCCGGCCGCGGGCTCGGTTCCCGCCGGGGGCCACGGCGGTCATCATCACGGTGGCCACGCCATGCCCGATGTGGACATGGCGTCACCAAGCGCTGCGACGCCGCCGTTCGTCACAGGGCTGAACTGGGTGTTCACCGTCGGCTTCGCGATCGCCGCGGTGGTCTGGCTGTACGTGTACTTCGCCGGCCGGCGTGGCGAGCCCGCCAGACCCACGACCTGGTTCTTCGGGATCGCAGGCCAGGTCACCATGGCCGCCGGCATGGCGATCATGTTCGCGGTGATGCGCTGAGGTGTGCCGTCAGGCCGCCGAGCCGTCGGTGGGCCACAGATGCCCCCGGCGACGGCCGTGTGACGCGTTCGGCGGCAGGTCGATCTCGAGTTGTCGCTGCGCGTGGTCGGGCGAGGGTGGTGACGACGCCTCATGCCGCCAGACCAGCGCCGCGAACACCGCCCCGAGCAGGATCGGCAGGTGACTCATCACCCGCTCGGGCGTGACTGCTCCGGCGAGCGCGTCGGCGACGACATAGCCCGCGAGCACGACGGCGAACGCCGACAGCACGACCGTCAGTCCGGCGGCGAGGCCGGGCCGCAGCGCCGCGGCGACCATCACCAGACCGATGGCGAGCGTCCACGCCGTGGATTCGTTGAGAAGATGGCCACCGCCGGTGTGGGGGCCCGGGTGCAGCCCGAGCTGAAGGCCGACCGCCTGCGCGGCGCCGACGGCGCTCTGGGCCAGCCCGACGGCCAACAGCGCCCACCGCTGCCAGCCGATGCCGGCGAGCGGTCCCCGCGCCCGGCGGGAGGATCCGGCCCCGACGGCGGCGACCGGAGCCGGACTGGCCAGGCCACGTAGCACGGCGGCTTGTGCCGTCACCCCGTCGCGCCAGGCGCGGCACTCGGCACACCCCTCGAGGTGTTCGTCGACCCTCGCAGCGGGCACCGGTTCCCGCTCGCCGTCGATGCGGGCCGACAGCGCCTCCCGAGCCACGTCACAGTTCACGCTGTAATCGTCGCGTATCCCCCGCCGATAGTTCCCCGAACCCATCGACACCGTGCGGACCCGGGCACTATGTGGTGATGGACAGCAGGCGCGGAACCGCATCGCCGGGGTATCGGGCGCTGGTCGTCGACGACGAGGCGCCATTGGCCGACGTGGTGGTCAGCTACCTGCAGCGTGAGCAGTTCGATGCGGCCGTCGCGACCGACGGGGACGCGGCGATCGCGCTGGCCCGCGAGTTCGACCCCGACGTCGTCATCCTCGATGTCGGGCTGCCCGGCACCGACGGCTTGGAGGTGTGCCGCCAGCTGCGCACGTTCTCCGACGCCTACGTGGTCATGCTCACCGCCCGCGACACCGAGATGGACACGGTGCTGGGTCTGACGGTGGGCGCCGACGATTACGTGACCAAACCGTTCAGCCCGCGCGAGCTCGTCGCCCGCATCCGGGCCATGCAGCGGCGGCCGCGCCGGCTGCACGCGCAAGCAGCACCGGGTGGGCAGCCCTCGACGCGGAGCATCGGCGCGTTGACCGTCGATGTGGCCGCCCGCGAGGTGTTCCTCGACGACACCCCGATCCTGCTCACCCGCACCGAGTTCGACCTGCTCGACGCGCTGTCGGCCCGACCCGGGGTCGTGCTGGGCCGTCGGCAGCTGCTGGAGATCGTCCGTGACGACCCGTGGTTCGGCGACGACCACCTGATCGACGTCCACATCGGCCATCTGCGCCGAAAACTCGGTGAGGACGCCAGCCGGCCGCGCTACATCATCACGGTGCGCGGGGTGGGATACCGCATCGGCAACGGCCGGTGACGGGTCAGAGTGTGGCCAGGATCTGCCTCATCGTGTCGATCTCGCGCTGCTGGTCGACGGCGATGCGCTCGGAGAGCTCGATCGCGGCGGGATAGCTTCCGCTGTCGATCTCGTTGCGGGCCATGGTGATCGCGCCCTCGTGGTGGCGGATCATCTGCTCCAGGAACAGTTTCGCGGCGTCGACACCCTGCGCGTTCTGCAGCTCGGCCATGTCCGCCGCGGACATCATGCCTTCCATCGGCATCGCACCCATACCGGGCATCATCGAGCCGTCGGGACCCATCCCATTGCCCGCACCGCCGCCGTGGCCCGGCATGTCATGGGCGGGCATGTCGGTGCCCGCCATCGGCATTTCCGCGATCCCCCACTGGTCGAGCCAGCTGCGCATCTCCTCGATCTCCGGCGCCTGCTCACCCTTGATCTGGCCTGCCAGGTCCACCACCCGCTCGTCGATGCCGTCCTTGGCGAGCAGCATGTCGCTCATCTCGATGGCCTGTTGGTGGTGCGGGATCATGTGCTGGGCGAACATGACGTCGGACTGGTTGTGCTCGTCCCGGGCTGCCGGCGCGGGGGCGGCCGACGTGGTGGAGCCGCCGCTCTGAGCCGCCGGGGCCGCTTGGTCGTCGCCGGAGCTGCCGCAGGCCGTGAGTGTGACGCCCACGATCGCCGCCGCGGCGACGAGGACGAACGGGTTGGGCTTGGTGGGTTTCGGTTGGTCGATCACAGCATCGAGCCTGTCGACACCGGATGTGGTTCTTCTAGCCCTTTGTTCAAGATTTGGTCAAGACGCCTCACGCGGTGGTGTCGCGCGCGCCCAACCGGAGGTGTTCGATGTGGTAGATCGCCTCGTCGAGCAATTGGGCGACGTGGTTGTCGTAGAGCCGGTAGACGATGTTGCGCCCGGTGCGGTCTCCGGCGACCAGGCCCAACGCGCGCAGTAACCGCAGTTGGTGCGACACCGCGGGCTGCTCCATGCCCACGTCGGCGGACAGTTCGGTGACCGTGCAGGGCGCGTGGCGCAGGCGGGTCAGGATCAACAGCCGCTTCGGGGAGGCCAGCGCTTGCAGCGTTTCGGCCACCGTCAACGCCGAGGTCGCATCGAGGGTGGCAGGGGGCGTGGAACGGCCCTCGACACCATGTCCCATGCGGACCATTCAAGCACGCATCGGGGCAAAGGGGTTACATATGTAGAGTTCTACATGTATATAGGTCTACGTGAGTATCGAAGTTCGGTCGCCTGCGACCGACCGCGAGAACGCCCGCCACCACACCTCGCCACGACGACGTGCCGTGGCGGCGGCGTGGGCGGTCTCCTCGGTGCGCTGGGCGGCGCTGTCGGTGGGTCTGTTCGTCGCGGGCGCCGCTATGCAGGTTCTCGATGGGCCGCAGTGGCTTTGGTGGGCGCTGTATCTGACGTGCTACGCCGCCGGGGGGTGGGCACCGGCACGGGACGGCCTGCTCGCTCTGCGCGACAAGACGCTCGACGTCGACCTGCTGATGGTGCTCGCGGCAGTCGGGGCGGCCGCCATCGGCCAGGTCTTCGACGGCGCATTGCTGATCATCATCTTCGCCACCTCCGGCGCCCTGGAGGACGTGGCGACCACACGCACCCAGGACTCGGTCAACGGCCTGCTGGAACTGTCCCCTCAGGAGGCGGTGGTGCTGGATGAGTCCGGCACAGAGCGGACGGTCGCGGCCCGGCAGGTTCAGATCGGCGACGTGGTCGTGGTGCGACCCGGTGAGCGGGTGTCCGCCGACGGCGTGGTCGTCGAGGGCACCTCGGAGGTCGACCAGTCCACCATCACCGGCGAACCCCTCCCCGCAGTCAAGACCGTCGGCGACGAAACTTTCGCCGGCACCGTCAACGGGTCAGGGGCACTGCGGATTCGGGCTACCCGCGATCCCTCGGAGACCGTGGTGGCGCGCATCGTGGCGATGGTCGCCGAGGCCTCGGCGACCAAAGCCAAGACCCAGTTGTTCATCGAGACCATCGAGCAGCGCTACTCGGCGGTGGTGGTCGTCGCGACGGTGGCGTTGTTCGCGATTCCGCTCGCTGCCGGCGCTGACCTGCAGTCCACTCTGCTGCGCGCGATGACATTCATGATCGTGGCATCTCCGTGCGCGGTGGTGCTGTCGACGATGCCGCCGATGCTGTCGGCCATCGCCAACGCCGGACGCCACGGCGTACTGATCAAATCGGCTCTGGCGCTGGAACGTCTGGCCGGAACCGACCTCATCGCACTGGACAAGACGGGCACCTTGACCACCGGCGCCCCGGAGGTCACCGGGGTGGTCACCCTCGCCGCCGACATGACCGAAGACGCCGTCCTCGCACTGGCGGCCGCGGCCGAGAGTGGAAGTGAGCATCCCCTCGGGCGCGCGGTGGTGGCCGAGGCCCGCGCCCGCGGGCTGCGGATAGCGTCGGCTCGAGGGTTCCAGGCCCTGCCCGGTCGCGGCGTCCGGGCCGAGATCGACGGTCGTGTCGTCGAAGTCGTCAGCCCCGGGGAACTGCGTCCCGACGCGGTGTCGCGGACCGAGGCCGACGGCGGCACCGCGGTGCTCGTCCTGCACGACGGCCATCCCGTCGGGGTATTGCAGATCCGCGATCACCTCCGCGCCGAAGCCGTCGAGGCGGTCCGCGCGATGACTGCGCTCACCAAGGCGTCGCCGGTTCTGCTCACCGGCGACAATCGCACGGCGGCAGAGCTTCTCGCCAACCGTGTCGGCATCGCCGATGTACGCGCCGAGTTGTTGCCCGAGCAGAAGGTCGACGTCGTGGACGAGTTGCGCGACCGCGGTCATCACGTCCTGGTCGCCGGGGACGGGGTCAACGACGCCCCGGCCATGGCGGCTGCACACACGTCGGTGGCGATGGGCCGCTCCGGTGCCGATCTCACGCTCGACACCGCCGACGCCGTGACCGTGCGCGACGACCTGGCCACGATCGCCACGGTGGTGGCGCTGGCCCGCCGCGCCCGACGCGTCGTCGTGGCCAACCTCGTCATCGCCGCCGGCATCATCGTCGTGCTGGTCACCTGGGATCTCGTCGGCCACTTGCCGCTGCCGTTGGGCGTGGCAGGCCACGAGGGCTCGACGATCCTCGTCGCGCTCAACGGGCTGAGGCTGCTGAGTGGACGGGCCTGGCGGCGCGCCTCGCGGTGACCGCTCAGGCGTGCGCGTGGGAATGGTCCCCGGTCACGCCACTGTCGTGCACGTGCCGATGGCTGTGCTCGGCGCCGTCGTGCACGTGGCTGTGCTCGTGTTCGACGTGCTCATGGTCGTGCCCCACGTGGGCGTGGGTGTGGCTGGTGGAGCCGTGCGCGTGCTCGTGGGTGTGGACCCCATCGGCCCGGCGACCGCTTGTATCGATGTTGCCTTCGCTCATGTCTGATTCCCTTCGGTCGGCCGGGTTCACGCCGAACCCGGTAACGGTTTCACCGCTCTGTCCTGCTGGTGGTGTCCGGGCACTCCCGGACCGGCATGCTCGGCGTTGAACACCGCATCGAGGACGAGTTGACGGACGTGGTCGTTCTCCAGTCGGTAGAACACCGACGTGCCTTCGCGGCGCGTGCGGACCAGTCGCGCCATCCGCAGCTTCGCCAGATGCTGCGAGATGGACGGCGCCGGCTTGCCGACGTGGTCGGCGAGGTCGTTGACCGACCGCTCGCTGGACACCAGCGCCCACAGGATCTGGATTCGGGTCGGGTCAGCGAGCATGCGAAACACCTCGACGATCAGCACCGCCTGTTCTTCGGGCAGCCTCCCTTCCATTTCCCTATTATCTGCATTCATACGCAGATAGTAGCAGCGCCGTCCGGTGTCGGACCGTCTGGTTAGCATGGCGAATGTCGCGATTTGTCCGACGAGTTGGCGAAGGATCCTCACCAGACACATGCGTATGCAGGTGAATCAGTTCTCCCCGGAGAGGGCGATGCCCGATGGCACCTGAGGCGTCCGGCGCCACGAACTCGCCCGGCGAGGGCCTTCTCCCGCCCGGCACGCCGATCGACCTGGACAATTGCGCCCGCGAGCCGATCCACATTCCGGGCAGCATCCAACCCCGCGGAGTGCTCGCGGTCGTCGACGAGCACGACTTCACGGTGCGCCACGTCAGCGCGAACGTCGCCGACCTGCTGGACCGCGCTGTCGACGCGGTTCTCGGACGCCACCTCTCCAGTCTGATCGGTGCCGACCAGGCCGCGATCCTCGAGCAGGCGAGCGCGAACTTCGGCGACCTGCGTCAACGCAACCCGGTGGAGTGCGTCATCGACGTCGCGGGTGAGGCCAAGGAGTTCGACGCGATCCTGCACCGGGATCCAGGTGGGCTGCTGGTCGAACTCGAGATCGCCCACGGCGAGCGGCCGTACTCGTTTCCCAACACCTATCAAGCGGTGCGCAGCTCGGTGGAGGACCTGAACCGCGCCAGCACGCTGTCAGAGCTCTACGACACCACCGCCCGCGCGGTGCGCGACCTGACCGGCTTCGACCGCGTCATGGTGTACCGCTACGACGACGACTTCAACGGCGAGGTGGTAGCCGAGTCGAAACGCGCCGACCTGAATTCCTTCCTGGGCCTGCACTATCCGTCCACCGACATCCCCGCGCAGGCGCGCGCGCTGTACGAGAAGAACTGGATCCGGCTCATCTCCGACGTCGACTACACGCCGGCGCCCCTGGTGCCGGGGACCGATGCGGCGACCGGCCTTCCGCTGGATCTGACCTATGCCACGCTGCGCAGTGTCTCCCCGATCCACATCGAGTATCTGAAGAACATGGGTGTGCGTGCCTCGATGTCGATTTCGCTGCTGCGCCACGGACGGTTGTGGGGGCTCATCGCGTGCCACCACTATTCGGGCCCGCACCTGCCGCCGTTCGGCAGCCGCGCCGCCGCCGAGTTCCTGGGCTCGACACTGTCGTTGCGGCTGGTCGACCAGTACGAAGAGGACGAGCTGCAGAAGCGGCTGGCTGCGCAGGAGGTCCTGGGCGAGTTGATCGTCGCGACGCTCGACGACGACACCCCGCTGGTCACGACGCTGCTCGACGCGCCGAGCCTGCTCGACCTGGTACCCGCCGATGGCGTCGTCGTCGAACTCGAGGGGCAGACCGTGGCACGCGGCATGGTGCCCGCACAGGACACGGTCAAGGACGTCGTCGGGTGGGCGCGCATCGGGCACGACGAGATCGCCGCCACCGACCGGCTGGCCCACGAGCTGCCCGACGTCGACCTGGATCCGGCCGTGGCCGCCGGCACGCTGGTGCTCAACCTGCCCGACGGTCAGTACGTCGCCTGGTTCCGGCGTGAGGTGCTCCGATCGGTGGATTGGGGTGGGGACCCCCACAACAAGGCCATCGCGGTCGCCGAAGGTGACGAGGTACGGCTGAGCCCCCGCAAGTCGTTCGAGCGGTGGCGTGAGGTCGTGCGCCGCCGCGGTGAACCCTGGACGCCCAGCGAGACGGAGTCCGCGGCGGCGCTGCGCAGGCATCTGGTGGAGTCGCTGTATCGGCGGACGCGGGGCGCGCTCCGGGTGGCTGAGGTCATGCATCGCAGCCTGATGCCGCAGTCCATTCCCACGCTCGAGAACTGGCAGCTGTCAGCGCAGTACGAGCCCGCCGCCGGTGGGCGTGTCGGCGGCGACTGGTACGACGCGTTCGAACTCCCCGACGGCCGGCTGGTCATGCTGCTCGGCGACGTCGCCGGCCACGGCATCACGGTAGCCGGAACCATGGCCCAGCTGCGGAACGCATTGCGCGCGCAGCTGTTCACCGGCGCGACGCCGGCGGAGGCGCTGCACCAGCTCAACGCGTTCTGCCTGCACATGCTGCCCGGGGTGTTCGCCACGGTGATCGTGGCCCGCGTCGACCTGGACACCGGTGACGTGGAGGCCGCGTCCGCCGGTCACCTGATGCCGTACCTGACCAGCTCCGGGCAGGCGTGGCAGGCGTCGATCCGGTTGTCGCCACCCATCGGTGCGCGCGGGGCGACCTACCGGCTCAGCACATTCGGCATCGAACACGGTCACGGTCTGGTGATGTTCTCCGACGGTCTGGTCGAGCGGCGCGGCGAGGCGATCGACGATGGAATCGACCGGTTGGCTCGAGTTCTCGGCCGGGTCGGGGAAACCCCGGCGGCGCTGATCTGGGACAGCACCCGCACCGACGACAGCGACGACGACATCACCATCATCACGCTGCAACGCCGCTGACGGCCGCCTCCCCGCACAACGGGGAGACGGCCGCGGCGTCCGATCGCGGTCAGGCGGGGTTGAACAGCCTCGGCTCCAGCCACGCACCGGTCCTGGCTTGCCGCAACGCTTTCGCTCCGGCCAAGACGGCCAGGTCGGCCAACGGTTCGAGCGCGATCACGGTCAGATAGGCCACCCCGAAGGTGGCGATGCTGGCGAGCGTCGCCATCGAGAAACCCTCACCGTAGAGCGCCCAGAACGTCACCCACGACACGATGCCGGCCTGATAGGTCGTCGACATCGCCAGCACCTGGCGGTATTTCAGGTCGACGTAGGCGGTGTCCGGTGCGACGGTCCGCTGCGCGACATACTGCAGGGCGAACAGCGGGACCAGCAGCGTGGTGACATTCATGCCGTACTGCGGCAGGTCGAAAGGCGCGACCAGGACACCCTGCAGCAGCAGGCCGGTGGCAAGCCCGAACGCCGCCGGAGCCGCGCCGAACACCAGGAACAAGGTGGAGCCCAGGATCAGGTGCACCTCGGACACCCCGACCGGGAAGTGCGGGAAGACCTGGAAGAAGACCAGCGTCAGCGCCGTCGTCGCGAAGGCGCCGAACAGCAGTGACGCTGCGCCCCGTTCCTTGACGTGCTTCCACGCCGCGGTCACAGCATAGGCGCCGGCACCACCGGCGGTGAGGTAACTCAGAACGATCTTGGAACCTTCGACGATTCCGGGTTCGATGTGCATCGCTGTTCCTTTGTGTGATCAGTGGTCGTGCTCGGCTGCGGCATGGCCGCCGTCGTCGACGGCGACCGGGAGATGAAGGATTCCATGTTGGTCGACAACGGATTCCAGCGCGGCGACCCAGTGGTCGTAGTACTCCCACTCGCCACGGGTGTCGCCGGGGGCTTGTTCCCAGGCCCCGATCGTGTCGATCAGGCTCTGCTGGAACTCACTCCACGGATAGTGCCCGAACTCGGACAGCGCCAACGCCAGACCGAATGCCCGCCGCTGCCACTCGTGGTCGAACTGGGGTGCCGCCTGATCGGTGGTGCAGGTGCTGTGCAGTTTCATGCCTGCCCCGCCAACGCGACGCCCATCATCGACTCGGTGGTCACGAGATCCATCAGCTGCTCGTCGCTGAAATCCTCGGTGCCCGAGGGCCGTTCCGGAATGACGAACCACCGGGAGTGACCGCTGGAATCCCAGACCTTGATCTCGGTGTCCTCGGGCAACTCGACACCGATCTCGGCGAGCACGGTGCGCGGCTCGCGCGCGGCGCGGGCGCGGAACACCGGGTCTTTGTACCAGTAGGGCGGCAGGCCGAGCACGGGCCATGGGAAGCACGAGCACAGTGTGCAGATGACCAGGTTGTGCACACCGGGGCCGTTGGCGACCGCCTGCAGGTGTTCACCCTCGGCACCCGCCATTCCCTCGGGCAGTTCCAGTTCGGCGATCGCCGCGGGCGTGTCGCCGACGACGCGCGTGGCGAAGTCCGGGTCGGTCCACGCCTTCACGACGATCTTCTTCCCGTTCAGCGGTGTCATCTCGGATTCGAAGTAGGCCAGCACCTTGTCGACGGTGGCGCTGGTGATCACTCCCTTCTCGATCAGCAGGCGCTCCAACGCGGATACCTTGTCGGCGCTGGCCTGTTCGCGGTCGGAGGGATAGGCAAACTGATCGGTCACTGGATCTCCTCGGCGGGTTGAAGGTAGGCCTCGAACAGCTCGGCGTACAGGGTGTTGGCCCCGGGCTCGGCACGAACACCCCACAGTTCCCCGGGAGTGAATTCGACGATGTAGATCGGCATGGGATCGCCGATGCCGTCGCCGGTGTGCACGAAATAGCCGTAATCGCCTTCGAAGATGCGTGTCACCGTGCCGATCCGGTCCCGCAGGTAGCCCGGCAGCCGGGTGTGGTCGCCGGCCGGGACGTCGGCGATGCGTACGGCATCGCCGACCGCGAACTTCGGGTGCGCGGTGTCGCGACGAGGGCTGTCGCCGCGGCGCAGGTAGTCGATCACCTGATCGTCGATGGCGGTGTCACCGCCCTCGGCCGACCAGGGCTCCCCGGCCCTGGCCGCGATCTCGTCCTCGGTGACGTAACCGTTGTCGATGAAGAACTGGGTGATCCCACCGAGCCATTTCTCGTAGTAACGGAACTTGAAGTAGTCGAACGGGTTCATGCCTTCCGCGCCCGTACGCAAGCTCGCCCACGTCCATTCGTCCCGGAACGCGGTGGGCACGTCGGCGATCGGGTATTCGGGCAACGCCGATCCCAGATGGTTACTCAGACCCATCATCGCGACGTGGATGCCGAAGATCCGTTTCTCCCAGTCCTCGACGAAGACCCGCTTCTCGAGGTTCAGCGGTTCGGGAAGGCCCTCCAGGCCGCCCAGGTAATGCTGCAACTTCATGCGGTGGCACCTTTCGTGTCGGGGCGCTGCGCCGGCGCCGTCTTGGTCATCACGTTCGCCAGGTATTCCGAGGCGATGCCGAACGTTGCGCCCAGCACGCAGGCGCATGCCGCGACCAGGCCGGGATGGGAGATGCTGGTCTCGTGGACCAGCGCCCCGGTTCCGGCGACCGTGGACACCGTGGAGGCGAAGCCGACCACCACCGCCGGGGTCGTCGACAGCAGACCGACCCAGGACGCCTGGACCATCAGCGCGCTCCCGACGCCCACTGCGATGGCGGTGGCGGTCAGGCTGCCGCCGAGCAGGTATGCGGCGTAGAGGCTGGCCACCGCGATGACGACGCCGACCAGGTTGGACGCCACCGAGCGCACCCAACCGGCCGGGCCGCCGCCGACGAAGTAGAACGATGCCCATGCCAGGAACACCACCCAGATCGGCACCGTGATCACGGTGGCGGTGAACGCCACCGCCACGCCGCCGAGGACGCCGATGCTCAGCGTCAACGCAGATCGCGAATCCATGAAGTTGCACCTCGTTCGGTTGTCTGTCCGGTGTGCCCAACGCCGCGTGTCGACGCTGGATCCGGGAACCACGTTGAGTGGGAGGTGTTTCCGATTGGTGAACGAGGCTTTTCGGTTGCTGACGAGGGTGGACATCTCGTGCGCAGAAGCAGACATCGCAGATCTGGGCCGGCCGAGACGGACAGAACAGGCGAAAATCCGGACATCGGCGCGCGCGGCGATGCGGACGCGCCAACCATGATTCAATGTGCCACAAACGCCGCCCGCGCCGCATCGCGGTGCTGGTTTTCGACGGCGTACGCACCCTGGATGTGACCGGTCCGCTGGAGGTTTTCGACGTCGCCCGCACTCTCGGATGTGCGTACCCGGTCGCGTTGTACTCGTGCGGTACGTCGCGCAGCGTCCGATGTTCGTCGGGCCTGTCGTTCGAGACGCGTCCCGCTGCTGAGCTGCCCCCGGAGATCGACACCCTGCTCGTACCCGGTGGCGCGGCTTTCGTCAGCGACGGTGTCCCCCAGGACCTGCAGCAATTGCTCCGCACGCATGCGCCGGCCGCACGGCGGGTGGCCTCGGTCTGCGCCGGAGCCTTCGCACTCGGCGCGGCAGGCCTGCTGGAGGGACGCCGGGCCACCACCCACTGGCGCCACCTCGACAGCTTCGCAGCGCGCCACCCCTCGACCGTCGTGGAGCGGGATTCGGTGTACACCCGCGACGGGGAGCTGTGGACGTCGGCGGGCGTCGCGGCCGGCATCGACCTGGCGCTGGCGCTCGTCGCCGACGACCACGGCTCCGGCGCCGCACAGCAGATCGCCAAGGAATTGGTCATCATGGGCCGGCGAATGGAGGGCCATCCCCAGATTTCGGTGGCCGCACGAACACCCAGACCCCAACACCCCGAGCTGGAACGTCTGATGGCCACCGTGAACGCCGACCCGGCCGGACGTTACGACCTCGACACCGTCGCCGCTCGAGTGGGGTTGAGTGCACGGCATCTCGCCAGAGTCTTCAAAGCCCAGGTCGGCATGTCGCTGCGCGAGTACGTCCACGAGGTCCGGCTGGAGAACGCGGTGGGACTGGTGCTCGCCGGGGAGTCCTTCCATGCGGCGTCTCAGAGAAGCGGCCTGCGCTACGGCGCCCAGGTGCGCGACTACCTCGCCGCGCACTGCGCGCGGCCGGTCGGCGCACGCGAGTCACTGGTCGATTCCGGTGGTGCGGAAGCGGTTCCGGTATACCCCGGGTGAGACCCCCAAATTGCGACGGAAGGTGCGCCGCAACGTGTCCGACGTGCCGAACCCGGCGCGTCGGGCCACCGCGTCCTGGCTGTGGTCGCTCGTCGCCAGCAGCACCTTGGCAGCTTCGAGCCGCGCCTTCTCGACGAAACGGGCCGGTGTCATCCCGACCTGGTCGCGGAACATCCGGACCAGGTGCCGCTCGCTGACCACCGCCCGACCGGCCATGGCGGCCGTCGAATGGTCGCCGCCCGGGTCGGCGACGACCGAGTCCAGGATGTCGCGCAGGCCTCCGGAGACCGGCCGGGCCGCCTCGGCCCAGACGCTGAACTGGGCCTGACCGCCGGGCCGCTGCAGGAACACCACCATCCACCGGGCCACCCGGCGAGCCACGTTCGGGCCGTAGTCACTTTCCACCAGGGCGAGCGCCAGGTCGATACCGGCGGTGATGCCGGCCCCGGTGATGTAGCGGCCGTCCTGGACGAACAGCGAGTCGGGATCCACCTCGACCTGGGGATAGCTGCGGCCCAGCGTCTGGCAGTGTGCCCAGTGTGTGGTGGCCCGGCGCCCGTCGAGCAGTCCCAGCGCAGCGAGTACGAACGACCCCGTGCACACCGAGGCGACCCTGCGCGCTCGCGGGGCCAGCTCGGCCACCATCTTCATCGCGTCCGGGACGCAGTCCGGCGTCGGCTCCTCGGGGATGTCGTGCAGGCCGGGGGTGAAGGTGAAGTCCGCCGGAACCCCACCGGGGACCAGCAGCGTGTCGATCTCGCGGGGCACCTCAGCCAGCGCGACATCGACGTCGAGCTTCGCGTAGGCCGTGGTGCCCACCGGCTGCCCGGTCGGCGAGGCCAGCAGCACCCGGTAGTTCGCCCCGAAGTCGTTGGCGCGGGCGAAGATCTCCAGCGGCGCCGCGACATCCTGCAACGTCACCTTGTTGTAGAGCGCGAAGACGACGGTGCGCGGCCCACTCGCCGTGGCTTCCGCCCATGCATCGTCCGGCGCCACCTCGTCGTGGTCATGCCTGAATTCGTCGGCCATGCGCTTCGAATCGCCCTTTCCTGACCCCCGCCATCTACTGCGGCGTCACGGATCCGGAAAGCGGTCTGCCGGGTGTGCACAGCGCTGGCTGGGCATGAGCACCGCAAGGCCGGGCGGCTCTCCTCCGCTGACGACAACCGAACGGTAACTCAGCGCATACCCACTGTCGCGGGCAAGCCGTTAACAGGATGTTGCGACAGATTCGTCCACGCGGCAATTCATGTACCAACCCATCTCGTCGACGGTCATGTGCCGTCCTTCGCGGGTCGGCTGGAGGGCAGCGGCACGCCTTGTGTCGGGTCGTCGGGCGAGGTGCTGAGTGGTGACCGAGACCCGGGCACCCTCGTCGGCCCGCCGTCCGCGTCCTGCTGCGAGAGGGTGAAGTAATTCTCTTCTTCTTGCACGAAGTGCAAGCGCAGCAACGCATGCAACCCGTAGAGGCAGGCGAGCAGATCGTCGACTTGGTAGGGCTGGATGCCACCGGCTGCGTCTGCGACCTGGATGTGCGTGCCGATCCGATCGGAGAGCCGCGCGATCTCGACATGCGTGCGACTCATCGTTGCCGTGGCTTCGGCGCTGTGGAGCGGTTCGGCCAGTGCCGGATACAGCTCGTTCTCCTCAGCCCGCTCGTGCGGCAGTATCCGTGCCTCGAGCAAGGCATGGGCCGCTCGCACGGCCTGCAGCGAATCGGCATCGGCGCTGTGGACCAACCGATCTGCAGTGTCGCGGATCGTCTGCACTGCCTGCCGCAACTCGTCGTGCTCGGTGGCGAATCGGTCCAGCAGACGCTCGGTATCCGCCGACACCCGAACCTGAGCATCCGGACTGCCGCCGAGAGCGCGCAGCGCGTTGAGGATGACCGCCACGTCGATGGCCTCCTGCAGCAGCGCCCCCGGAGCGGGGGCGAGCCAACCCACCGCGGCAATCCCCATCGCCAGCAGAGACAACCCCATGCCGACGCCTGCGCTCTGCACCGCGATGCGACGCGACCAGCGCGCGGTGTCCATGGCATCGGCCAGGCGGTCGAGGCGGTCCGTGGTCAGCACGATGTCGGCCGCCTCGGACGACGCCGTGGCTCCGCGCGCGCCCATCGCCACGCCGACCGTCGCGGCCGCCAAGGCGGGTGCGTCGTTGATGCCGTCGCCGACCATCACAGTCACCGCTCGTTCCCGTTCGGCGCGCACCGCGGCGACCTTGTCGGCCGGTGTCTGCCGGGCGTACACCTCGTCGAGTCCCAGAACGGTGCCCACTTCCCGCGCCGGCTCCGGACGGTCACCGGTGAGCATCACCAGCCGGGTGAACCCGGCCTCACGGAGTCGTCGCATCGTTCGGGGAGCCTGACGCCGTAGCGGATCCCGTAACAAGACCGCACCGACAGGGTCCTGCTCGACGCAAACCCACGCCACCGCAGCGCTGTCCAACCGGGCGCGGTTCAGCGCCCCCTCGGTCCAACCGACGGCGGCGCTGTCACCGGCCGTCTTCCCCACGCTGACCCGCCGGTTGTCGAGGACCGCGCTGACGCCCCAGCCGGGCTCCTCGGTCACGTCGGCGGGCAGGGAAAGCTGCAGGCCGCGGCCGAGCGCTTCGGCCACGATCGCTTCGGCCAGCACGTGCGGCGAAACCTGGTCGACCGATGCGGCCAGACGCAAGACTTCTGCCGCGTCGATACCGGGCGCCGCGACGACGTCGACCACACGCGGCCGGCCCATCGTCAAGGTGCCTGTCTTGTCCATCACCAAAGTCGTTGCGTGACCGAGGTTCTCCAGCGCACCTCCGCTCCGGACCACCACCCCGACCCGTGAGGCCCGGGACAGCCCCGAGACGATGGCCACCGGCGCCGCCAGCAGAAGCGGACACGGGGTGGCCACGACCAACACCGCCACGGCGCGGACCGCCGAGCCGCTGGCCAGCCACGCTGCCCCCGCCACCAGGAGCGTCACGGGTAAGAAATACGCCGCATAGCGGTCGGCCAACCGCACCACCGGTGCGCTCTCCGCACCCGCCTGTTGTGCGAGCCGCACGATGCCGGCATACGTGCTGTCCTCGGCCCGCGCCTCGGCGCGCAGCGCGAACACGCTGCCGGCATTGACCACACCGCTGCGCACGAGGTCACCGACGGATCGGTCCACCTGCAACGGCTCCCCGGTCAGAGCCGACTCGTCCAACACCGCGTCACCCTCGACGACGCGTCCGTCCACCGGGACCACATCACCGGAGGCGACGATGAGGACGTCATCGACGTCGATCTCGGCGACGGTGACCACGCGGACCTCATCGCCGTCACGCAGACGCGCGAAGCGCGGGGCGCGCTGCAGCAACGCGGTGAGGTCACGGGCGGCGCGGCGAGTGGCAGCGGCGTCCAACGCCCGTCCGCTTGCCAGCATCACCGCGATCAGCGCACCGGCGAGGTATTCACCCACGATCAAGGTGCCGGCCAGGGACAGCACCGCAATCAGGTCGACTCCCGCCCGTCGGTCGCGCAGCGCGACGACCACCCACACCACGGCGGGCAGGATGGCGACGATGGTGCCCGCCATCCAGCACCTGTCCGCGACGGCGTGGGCCCCGAGAAGCCGAGCGACACCGCCGACGAGCAGCGCTCCGACCGTGAGCACCACCAAGGCCGGCTCCACCCCGGCGCGCATCCGGTGCAGCGCTCGCCCCACCCCGGCGCGCACACCACTGGTGAACATGGCACAAGTCGATCACCGGCAACCACGGGACACAAGGGTCGTAATACCTCCTGCGGCGGGCGGCACGGCCCGCCGCACGCAGGTTTGGGCAGCCTGCTCTTGCTAGCCGGGCAGGCTCGGCGCTGACTACCGTGACGCCGTGACCACACCGTCCCATCCGGCCGAGCCGCACACCGGCTCCGTGGCCGCCAAACTCAACTGGCTGCGCGCCGGGGTTCTCGGCGCCAACGACGGCATCGTGTCGACCGCAGGCATCGTGGTCGGCGTGGCCGCGGCGACCGCCGAGCGCGGCCCGATCCTGACCGCGGGCATCGCCGGCCTCGCCGCCGGGGCGGTGTCGATGGCGTTGGGCGAATACGTCTCTGTCAGCACCCAGCGCGACACCGAGAAGGCACTACTGAGCAAGGAACGCCGAGAGCTCCGGGAGGACCCCGACGCCGAACTCGACGAGCTGGCCGCGCTCTACGAAGGCAAGGGGCTGACGCGCCGCACCGCGCGCACCGTCGCCGAGGAGCTCACGGCGCGCGACGCCTTCTCCGCGCACGCCGAGATCGAACTCGGCATCACCCCGGGCGAGCTGACGAATCCGTGGCAGGCGGCGCTGTCGTCGGCGCTGGCGTTCACGGTCGGCGCGCTGCTGCCCCTGATCGCCATCCTTGTGCCCCCGACCACGTGGCGGGTCCCCGTCACCGTGGTCGCCGTCCTGGTGGCGTTGGTGATCACCGGAGCCGTGTCCGCGGCCCTGGGTGGCGCCCCGAAGCAGCGGGCCGTACTGCGCAACCTCATCGGCGGTGGGCTGGCGTTGACGATCACCTACGCGATCGGTCATCTGGTGGGGGCCGCAATCGCATGAGTGCTTGACGCGACCACAACGACCACAACCTCCATTACGGCCACAAGAGTGACTTGGGTCACATCAGTGCGTGATGATCTGCACAGAACACACCGAAAGGAACGAAGGTGCAGATCAAAGCAGCGCTGCGCTGGACGGTTGCCCTCCTCTGCGTCGGCGCTCTGGTGGTGGCCGCCGGCATCGACGCCAGCCGAACCGGCGCCGGAGCCAACGCCCGCGCGAAACTCACACTCATCGCGCCGGCCGCTGCCGGCGGCGGCTGGGACCTCGTAGCGCGGGAGTCACAGCAGGCCCTGCGCAGCGACGGGATCGTCAACAACGTGCAGGTGGTCAACGTCCCGGGCGCCGCCGGAACCATCGGCCTGAGCCAACTGTCCCGGCTCGACAGTGACCCCACCACGATGATGGTCACCGGAACCGTGATGCTCGGCGGCATCATCCGCAACGACTCCCCCGTCGACCTGTCCACCATGACGCCGGTGGCGCGCCTCGCCGAGGACTTCGAAGTCATCACCGTGCAGGCGGATTCGCCGTTCCGGACCATCGACGACTTCCTGCAGGCATGGCGGGCCGACCCCGCGGCGCTGCCCATCGGCGGTGGATCCGCCGGCGGCATCGACCACATGGTCGCCGCACAGCTGGCGCTGGCCGCCGGCGTCGATCCGGCCCAGATCCGCTATGCGGCCTACGCCGGTGGGGGCGAGCTCACCATCAACCTGCTCTCCACCGCCCCCGGCACCCCCAGCGTCGGTATCAGCGGCTACAACGACTTTCGCGACCTGCTCATCGAAGGCCGACTCCGCCCGCTGATGGTGGTGGCGCCGCAGCGCCTCGAGGGGCTGGAGGCACCCACCGCCGAGGAGGCCGGTTATCCCGAGGTGGACCTGGTCAACTGGCGCGGTTATGTCGCCCCACCCGGTCTCGACCCGGGCGAACAACAGGAACTCATCGACATCGTCACCGAGATGGTGGCCACCGAGCAGTGGCGCAGCGCCGTCGACCGCAACCGCTGGGACGAATCCTTCCTGACCGGTGACGAGTTCGGCGCCTTCCTGCGCACCGAACAGGAACGGATAGCGACCATTCTTCGAGATCTGGGGCTGGCATGACGATCAACGACCAACGCGACACCGCGCCGGACACCGGCCACACACGCACCTTCTGGTCCGGTAAGAGTGCACTGGTCATGCCCGGCCTGCTGGTCGCACTCGGGTTCCTGCTGATCTTCGGCATCATCGACATGGAACTGGCCGACGACTCGGAGTTGTTCGGGCCCAGATCCTTCCCGGCGATCACCGCCGGTTTCTGCTTCGTGGTCGCGGTACTGCTGGCCGTCAGCATCATCCGCAATCCCGAGGTGCCCGAGGCTGAGCTGTCCAGCAACTGGCGCTCCACCGGCATCACCATCGGAGCCTTCGTGGCCTTCGCCGTGCTGTTGGTGCCGGCCGGCTGGATCATCGCCGGCGCCGTGGTGTTCTGGGGCGTCACCGTCGGCCTGGGCAGCACCCGCTACGTCCCCAATATCTTGATCGGGCTGGCGGCCTCGTCGGTCATGCAAATCATCTTCAGCGGCCTGCTCGGCCTGAGCCTGCCGCCCGGCGTCATGGGAATGTTCTGATGGATGCACTGGTAGGTCTCCTCGGCGGTTTCGGCGATGTCCTGACGCCGACCAATCTGATGTACGTGCTCATCGGGGCGCTGATCGGCACCGCGGTCGGTGTGCTCCCCGGTCTGGGCTCCTCGATGGCGGTGGCGCTGCTGCTGCCCATCACCTTCACCCTGGATCCCCTTGCCGCACTGGTGATGTTCGCCGGCATCTACTTCGGCGGGCTCTTCGGTGACGCGATCGCCGGCATCCTGATGAACACGCCGGGCAACTCGACGGCCATCGCCGGGTCGATCGAGGGACACCGGATGGCGCGGCGGGGACGTGGCGCGCAGGCGCTGGCCACCTCGGCCATCGGCGCGTTCATCGGCGGCATGATCGCCACCATCCTGGTGGTGTTCTTCGCGCCGGCCCTGGCCGACTGGGCCACCGAGTTCGGCCCCGGAGAATACTTCGCCCTCGCGGTGTTCGCGTTCATCGCCACCTCCGCGGTGGTGTCGGAGTCGGTACTCAAAGGCCTGGCAGCGCTGCTGATCGGGCTCGTGCTGGCGATGATCGGCACCGATCAGGTCAGCGGCTCACAGCGATTCACGTTCGGCAGCGTCGCGCTGTTCGACGGGGTGAGCATCGTCGTCATCACGGTGTCCATGCTCGCGGTGGGCGAGGTCATCTACGTGGCCTCGCGGATCGGGCGTCCCGACGACCGCAGCTTCACCCCGTCGACCGGGCGGCCGTTCCTGTCGCGCGCCGAGTACCGCGACGCGTTGCCGGCGTGGTTGCGCGGCACCGCGATCGGCGTGCCGTTCGGTGTCATCCCCGCCGGGGGCGCCGAGGTCCCGACATTTCTGGCCTACGGTCTGGAGAAACGCCTCGACGGGCGTCGACGCAGGCCGCTGTTCGGCACCGGCGCGATCCGCGGTGTGGCCGCGCCGGAAGCCGCAGGAAACTCGACCGCCGGTACCGCGATGGGTGCGCTGCTGGCGCTGGGTCTGCCGACCTCGGCGACCGCAGCCCTGCTGCTGGCGGCCTTCCAGCAGTACGGCATCCAACCCGGCCCGCTGCTGTTCACCCGCAACGCAGAGTTGGTGTGGGCGCTGCTGGCCAGCCTGATCATCGGCATGGTCGTGCTGCTGGTGCTCAACCTGCCGTTCGCCCCGCTGTGGGCCAAGCTGCTCACCATTCCCAAGGAGTATCTGTACGCCGGCATCGCGATGTTCGCCTGCTTCGGCGTCTATGCGGCCAGTGCGGCGATGATCGACGTGGTGTTCATGCTGATCCTCGGCCTGATCGCGTTCGCGATGCGCCGCTACGGCGTGCCGATCGCACCGGTGCTGATCGCGGTGATCCTGGGCCCGCTGGCCGAGTCGTCGCTGCGTTCGGCGATGAACAACTCGCAGAACAACCCGTTGACGCTGGTGAGCACACCCATCACGATCACGCTGTACACGTTGCTGCTCATCGTCATCGGCGTCAGTGTCTACAACAAGGTGCGGGTCCGCTCCGAGTTGCAGGAGTCCGAGTCCGAGGCCGACTCCGGGGTCAGGTGAGTCAGATCAGGCCCAGCCGGGTCAAGGTGGTGGAAACGCGGTCGTCCTGCTCGTCGAGGAAGCGTTCGAACTCGGCGCCGGTGACGAACGAGTCGGTCCACCCGTTGTCCCGCAGCGCCTCCTGCCAACGACCGCTGTCGTGCAGCTCGGTCAGCAACCGGATCATCGACTCCCGGGACGATGCCGAGATGCCCGGTGGGGCAAGCACTCCGCGCCAGTTCGCGAAAGTCAGCCCGATGCCGGAAGCCCGCAACGTCGGCGCGTCGATTCCCGGGACCGGCTCATCGCTGGACACCGCGAGCACCCGCAGTTGACCGGCGTCGATCTGGGCGAGGAACTCCCCCGGACTGGAGGTGCTGACGCTGACCTCGTCGCTGAACAGTGCGGCCAACAGGTCTCCGCCGCCGTCGTGGGTGACGTAGTCGACCGACACCGGATCGATTCCGACGGCTTCGGCCAGGCGCATCGCGAACAGATGGTCGGGGCCGCCCGGGGCGGAGCCTCCTCCGATCGTCACCGCGGTCGGGTCCGCCCGCCACGAGGCCACGAAGTCGCCGACCGTGGCGAACGGGGAATCCGTGGGGACGACGATGGCACCGGGATCCTCGATCAGCTTTGCCAGCGCGGTCGCGTCGGACGCCCGGACACCCGTGTCGAAGGTGTACGTCGCCCCCACCACACCCAGGCCCATGGTCATCATCAGGTCGTCGTTGCCCACTTCGTTCATCAGGCGCGCCATCGCGACCGCGCCGCTGTCGCCGATGACGTTGAACACCTCCACGCGACCGGTGATGTCCTCGTCCTCCATGATCCTGACGGCAGTGCGCGCCGTGAGGTCGTAGCCGCCGCCGGGACTGTTGGGCACCATCATGCGCAGGCTGTACAGGCCGGGGGTGTTGTCGTCGGCCGCGCCGCACCCACCCGTCAGGGATACCGCCAGCACCACGGTCGCGGTCAGAGCAAGCAGTCTTGTCACATCAGTCCTTGTCGAGGCAGCACGATGCTACGCAATACTGGTCACAAGCGTGAGCTGGGTCACTGACGAGAAGGACGTGTCGCGGGGTGAGTGGACGGTGGTCGGAGGCGGTGCGCACCTTCGGCAGGAGGAGCCTGGCCGGCCAGTTCCTGGCCTTCCAGCTGTTGGTCGTCGTTGTCGTGCTCGGCGCGGTGGCCGTCGTCTCGGTCGCGCAGTCGACCAACGAATTCCGTGACGTGCGCGGAGCGCGGATGCTCGCCACCGCCGAGAACCTCGCCTCCACGCCGGTGGTGCGGGACCGTTACGCCGACCCGTTCGCCGCGCAGGCATTGGCGCCCGAAGTCGACCGTGCGGTCGCGCTGTCCGGCGCCGAATTGGCGGAGATCCTCGGCCCGGACGGCCTGGTACGCGCCTCGTCGGACCCGTCGCGGCTCGGCGAGCGCACGCGGGTGGGGGCGGCCGAGACCGGGCGGGCATGGTTCGGTGACGCCGAGGTGGGCGGCGTTCGTAGCCTGCTGGCCCAGGTTCCGATCCTGGCGTCGGACGGACGGGTGCTGGCGATCGTGTCGGTCAGTGAGCCGTACCCGTCGTGGTGGGCTCTGCTGAGCGGGGCCGGGGAACGGCTGTTGCTCTATCTCGGTCTGGGCGCGGCGCTGGGCATGGTGGCGTCCTGGCTGCTGTCCCGCCGGATCAAACGCCACACCCGCGGGCTGGAGATCGCCGAGATCGCCGGCTTGGCCGACCACCGTGAGGCGTTGCTGCACAGCATTCGCGAGGGTGTGGTCGCGGTCAACAACGACGGCGTCATCACCGTGCTCAACGACAGCGCTCAGGAACTGCTCGGGCTGCCGGACTCGGCGGTCGGCGAGCGCGTCGATTCGGTCGGACTCGAAAGCGCCGTGGTGGACTTCCTGCTCGCCGGCGAGGACGACCGCGACGTCGTGATCGCGACCCGCGCACGGGTGCTTGCCCTCAACCGGCGATCAGCGACCAGCGCAGGCCAGGACATCGGTACCGTGACCACGATGCGTGACAGCACCGAACTCGCTGCCCTGCAGGCTCAGTTGTCCTCGCACAAGAGCGCGACCGACACGCTGCGCGCACAGACCCACGAGTTCTCCAACCAGCTGCACACCATCTCCGGCCTCGTGCAACTCGGCGAGTACGACGCGGTCCGCGCGTTCGTCGACGAGCTCACTCAGCGCCGGGCCGCGATCAATGATGCTGTGACACGGCATATCTCCGACCCCGCGGTCGCCGCCCTGTTGATCGCGAAAACAACGCTGGCCGCCGAGAGCGGGGTGTCGTTGCAGATCGCCGAGGACTCCCACCTGTCACCGCTGGAACCGGGTCTGGCCACCGATGTCATCACCGTGCTGGGCAATCTCGTCGACAATGCCGTGGATGTGTCCGTCGGTTCCGCGCAGCCCACCGTCACCGTGCGGGTTTGCGACACCACGGGGCTGGAGATCTCGGTGTCCGACACCGGGCCCGGCGTTCCGTCGCACCTGCGCGACAGCATCTTCGCCCGCGGCGTCACTTCGAAACCGGAGGTCGCCGGCGGGCGGGGCATCGGTCTGGCCCTGGTGCGGATGGTCACCGCTCAGCACGGCGGCTCGGTGGAGGTATCAGACCGGCCGGGCGGTGGTGCGGTGTTCGCAGTGCGGCTGCCGAGGGCCCGGGTGGGCGCGCATGCGTGACGTTCTCGTCGTCGACGACGACTTCATGGTCGCCGAGATCCACCGGCGCTTCGTCGAACGCGTCGACGGTTTCCGTGTCGTCGGGGTGGCCCGCACCGGGCGCGAGGCGCTGGACGCGGTGCGCGATCACCATCCGGAGTTGATCCTGCTGGATGTGTACCTGCCGGACATGACCGGATTGGACGTGCTGCAGACTCTGCGCGCCGCCGGTGAGGGTGTCGGAGTCATCATGATCACCGCGGCCCGTGAACTCGACACGGTCAGGGGCGCGCTGCACGGCGGAGCCGCAGACTATCTGACCAAGCCGTTCGAGTTCGCCCAGCTGCAGGCGAAGTTGGCCGCCTACGCGGCGCGCGCCGACGCGCTGGAAGCCGGTCCCGCCGTGGACCAGTCCACCATCGACTCGTTGTTCGGCAGCCCCGGCGCGACGCGGCAGCACGAAGTCCTGCCCAAGGGGCTCAGCGCCGAAACAGGCGAGCTCGTGCTGGCGGCGGCCCGCCGCGTCGGTGAAGTGTCCGCCGCGGAATGCGCTGACATCGTGGGTATTTCACGGGTCAGCGCGCGGCGCTACCTCGAGCATTATCTCAGTGCCGGTGCCCTGCAGTTGCGGCTGCAGTACGGGGTCGGACGGCC
The DNA here is from genome assembly GCF_041902445.1 of Mycobacterium sp. G7A2. NCBI lineage: Bacteria > Bacillati > Actinomycetota > Actinomycetes > Mycobacteriales > Mycobacteriaceae > Mycobacterium > Mycobacterium sp. G7A2. The sequence continues at coordinate 4,336,205 of NZ_CP169251.1, forward strand.
GGAGCGACGCTACGCGGCGGTGTGATCGCACCGGGACGCGGGCTCGGGCGATGCGGCACGTCACGCTGGGCCCGGGCGGGTGATGGTGCGGGGCGGCAGGTGCAGCGTCCGGACATGTTCGGCGATGGCGCCGAGATTGGTGGTCCATACGTCGTCGTGGCCGACGACGTAGCGCATCAGGTCACCGAGTTCGGCGGCGCGCGAGGCGCGCCCGGACAGAAACGGATGGTTGGTGAGCACCCAACACGCGCCGGCAGCACGCAGTGCGTCGAACTCCAGCTGCCACAATTCCCGCGCTTTGCGGGGGCTTTCGATCACTCCACTGCCGGCGATGTCCGGCAGATAGCAATACTGCTCCCAGTCGTCGAGCGCCCATTGGATGGGTATCTCCACCACCGAGCCGTCCCCCACCGCGAGCTCGTAAGGATGGTCGGCGTCCATCAAACTGGAGTCGTAGAGAAACCCTCGCTCGACCAGCAGTTCTGGCGTACGCCAGGACAGATCCCACATCGGTGCGCGGTAGCCGACCGGCCGGACACCGGCCACCTCGGCCAGGGCTTGCAAACCCCGGTCGAGCGCCTCGATCTCCTGGGCCAGGGTCAGCGCGGTCGGTTGTTCGTGCAGGTATCCGTGGTGGGCGATCTCGTGTCCGGCTTCGACGATACGACGCACGGCGGCGGGGTACCGATGTGCGGTGTGCCCAGGGACGAAGAAGGTCGCCGGAATCTGGTGTGCGTCCAGGAGTTCGAGAATCCGCGGTAGCCCGACAAGCGGCCCGTAGGCCTGATGGGACATGACGCTCATCCGCGCCGCGACGGCATCATTGCCCCACAGCACCGCCGACTCGGCGTCCACGTCGAACGTGAAAGCCGCCGCGGCCGACTTGCCGCCGGGCCAACGGAGATCAGAAGTCATCAGCCATCAGAGTAACCAGTTCATACGCGAGATTGGCGGCTGCGACGGCGGTCACCTCACCGTTGTCGTAGGCGGGAGCGACCTCCACGACGTCGGCCCCGACGATGCGGAGAGTACGGAGCGCACGCAGCACGGCGACCAGTTCACGGCTGGTCATACCACCGATCTCCGGTGTTCCGGTGCCCGGCGCGAAGGCGGGGTCCAGGACGTCGATGTCGATCGACACGTACACGGGGTGGTCCCCGACGCGGGTCAGGATGCGGTCGATGACACCGTCGATCCCGATTCGGTCGATATCGCGACAGTGCACCACCGTGAACCCCAACGCCTCGTCCTCGAGCAGGTCCGCCCGGTCGTACAGCGATCCCCGGATGCCGACGTGGGCGGAGCGGTCTTTGACCAGCAGCCCCTGCTCGGCGGCGCGGCGAAACGGGGTGCCGTGTGTACACGGTGCTCCGAAATAGGTGTCCCAGGTGTCGAGGTGCGCGTCGAAATGAATCAGGGCCACGGGCCCGTGCACCTGGTTGACGGCCTGCAGTGCGGGAAGCGCAATCGTGTGGTCGCCGCCGAGCAACACCACCCGTTGCTCCGGACGTACGAGCAGTCCGGCCACCGCGTCGCGGATCTGCGTCACCGCCTCGGAGATGTCGAACGGATTGGCCGAGACGTCACCGGCGTCGACCACCTGGGCCTGCGCGAACGGGGTGATGTCGAGCGCAGGGTGGTACGGCTTGAGCAGCCTGGAAGCCTGCCGAATGGCGGCGGGACCGAACCGCGCGCCGGGCCGATAGGTGACCCCGCTGTCGAACGGAACTCCGACCACGGCGATGTCGTGATCAGCCACCTCGTGCCGCTGCGGGAGCCGCGCGAAGGTGGCCAAGCCCGCGTAACGCGGCACCACCCGGGCGTCTACCTGACCGACCTTTCCAGTCTGCGTCGTCACATACCGCTCGGTCATACCCTGCTCCTCGTCGTCCCACCGTTACAAGAGATCACCTGCCCGACAACCGCTTCCATGGAAAAATCAGCCAGCAGTTCGACCGCTGCAGAGATCTCGCCGGACGTTCCGAGTCGGGCCAGTGGGATCGTCTCCGCGTAATGTGCCTGGATCGAGGCCAGGTCCGTCCCGGCCGCGTCGGCGTCGACCTGCAGTTGTGGGGTGTCGATCACGCCGGGCGCCACGGCGTTGACGATGATCCGTTCCGGCGCGAGCTCTCGGCCCAACGTCTTGACCAGCGAGATGAGTCCCGCCTTGGACGCGGCGTACGCGGTGGCGTCAGGCCAGCCGGTCAGACCCCATTCACTGGTGATGACCACGATCCGCCCCTCACCCGCTCGGCGCATGTGCGGCAGAACGGCCTGCACCAGATGGAACGTGCCGCCGAGGTTGGTGTCGACGACGCGCCACCAGTCCCGTTCGTCGTGCTGCAGTATCGGCGCCATGGTCATGTAGGCATGGTTGGCCACCAGCACGTCCAGCCGACCGGTGGCCGCCGCGACGGCATCGGCGATCCGGGTGCAGACCTCCGGTTCGGACACATCACCGGGGACCGCGACGCCGCTGATGTCGTCGGCCAGTTCACTCAGCGCGTCACTGGCCCGTATGTCGTTGACCGCCACTGTCGCCCCTGCGGCGGCCAGCCTGCGCGCGTGGGCGGCTCCCATTCCCTGTGCCGCACCGGTCACCAGTGCGACCCGGCCCTCCAGTGAGCTCATATGACCGCCCCCGCATTCACGTTCACCACATCGCCGGTGCTGAAGGTCGCATCGCAGACGAGGTATTCCACACAGCGGGCCACTTCGGCGGGTGCAGTGAGCCGGCGCAGCGGCAGCGTGGCCAGATAATCCTCTGCACGCCAGGGCGAATCCGCTGCCAGCAGCGGAGTGTCGGTGGGGCCCGGTGCGACGACGTTGACCCGGACGCCGCTTCCCGCGACCTCGACCGCCAGGCTGCGCGCCAGCCCGAGGATCGCCCCCTTTGCTGCTGCGTAGTGCGCGTCATGTTCTCCGCCGCCGACAGCGAGTTCACTGGCGACCGCCACGATGGCCCCCGAGCGGCGCCGCAACATCCCGGGTAGACACGCCCGAGAGGCGTTGAAGAAGCCACCCAGGTGCACACGCAGCATGCGTCGCCACGCCTGAACACTGATCTCGCCCACTGGCGCCATCTCATAGTGCCCCGCCGACGTCACCAGTGCCGCGATCGGTCCCAGCCTCCGCTCGATCTCGGCGACGGCACCGGTCACTGCGGCACCGTCGGAAACATCGACCGCCACAGCGTGATCGGCGTCTGCCCGGTCACTGAGGTCCAGCGCGCCCACGCGGTATCCACGACCTCGTAGCGCCGAGACGGTGGCCGCGCCGATCCCGCTGGCACCACCGGTGACGATGGCTACCGGCGCCTCAGGCATCCGCCGACTCCGGTTCGACGGAAACCTCGGTGCCGACGATGCGGCGGCGCAAGCCGAGCAGGATCGCCAGACCGACGACCAGCAACACCGCGACCCCGATCCAGACCGACCAGTCCAGGTAACGCTGCTCGTACACGGCCCGCGGCCAGGAGATGTTCAGCATCTGCAGTACCGCCCAGACCGCGGCGGCCACCGCCACCGGAGCCGTTGCCTTGCCCAGCGAGAACTTTCCGTCTGTCCACTTGCGCCGTGCCAGCACCACGACGAAACCGATGACCGGGAACAGGAAGGCGAGATAGAACCCGCCCGTGGTGAAGTTGACCATCAGCGAGTAGATGTCTCCGGCCACTGTGCTGAGCAGAAACAGCGCCCCTCCCGCGACTGTCGTCACCAGGATGGCCAGCACCGGAATCCGGGCGGTGCCGCTCAGTCGCGCCAACGCGGTGGCGCCGGGCAGCGCGCCATCGCGGGCGTATGCCCAGATCACCCGCGACGCCGAGGTCTGCAGTGCCAGGAAACTGGCGACGAAGCCGATGACGAACAGCATCTCGACAGGTTTGGCGATGCCGTGACCCAATGCGGTGGTGAGGGTTTCGTAGACCGGATCGGCCACGGTGCCGGCAGTCACGGCGTCGAGGTCGGGAATCGCCAGGATGATCGCCAGGCTGGAGTAGGCCACCACCAGCGCGATGAAGGTCAGTGAGAACAACACGGCCTTCGGTAGGTCGCGCTGCGGCTCGTGCACTTCCTCGGCGATCGCACCGGCGCTCTCGAAGCCCACGAAAGAGAAGCCGATGAACACCACCGCCAACAGGAACGGGCCGTTGAGGTAGGCCCAGGTGCTCATGTCTGTGCCACCACCGTCGAACAGCACCGAGATCGAGTTCTGCCGATGGAACAGCAGCAGCCAGGTGCCCAATCCGAGCGAGCCGATCACTTCAGCCACGATGCTCGCCGTCATGAATATCTTCAGCGCACCGCGCCCGATCAGGTTGATCGCGGTACCGCCGATGAGAATGAAGAGCGCGATCACAGCGCGCAACCCACCCGAAGGCGCTTCCACCCCGGCGATGTTGGCCACGAATCCTGCCGCCCCGAGGGCCACCGTCGCCATCGCGATGACCAGCGTCCACATGTAGACCCAGCCCGCCAGCCACCCGTAGGTGGTGCCCAGCAGGCGGCGTGACCATTGATAGATCGACCCTTCCAGCGGCCAGCGCGACACCAGCACCGCGAAAACCAGCGCGACCAGGAACTGTCCGGCGAAGACCAGACCAAAGCCCCACCAGAAGCTGGGGCCGGCCGCGGCCAGAGCCAGGCCGAAGATCCCGTAGAGCGCCACTATCGGCGAGATGAAGGCGAAGGCGAACGCGAATGCCGACCACAGCGAGAACTCCCGCCGCAGCACGTTCGCCCCGTTGGCGTCAGATGCTGACATCACAACTCCTCAAGACGTGGTTGGACGAACTATCAACGCCAGCTCCGCATGGTGCCAGTCTTCGGCGCGAAGACGCCGCAAAAGCACCACCGAGGAGCACTGGCATTGTGCGATCGCACAACATCGGCGGGCCATCCGCGTTTCGTCGGCGTTACGCTCGGCTGATGCCGAATCCCACGCTGCGCGACGTCCTCGGCTCCGTGCCCGGCCTGGTCGAAGCGGAGCCGGGCACCGGTGACCTCGACCAGCCCGTCAGCTGGGCGCACACCACGGAACTGCGCGACCCGTCGCGCTATCTGCGCGGCGGGGAACTGGTGTGCACGGTGGGGATCAGCCTGCGCAGTGCGCAGGACTGCCGGGACTTCGTCGGTTCGTTGCGCGGCGCAGGCGTGTCCGGGCTGTGTTTCGGGGTCGGTGACGTTCATGACGACGTGCCGGGCGATCTGCTCGAGCAGTGCCGCGAACACCAGCTGCCCCTGCTGGTCGCGCCGCTCGAGGTGCCCTTCGCCGCGCTCGGTCGATTCATCGCCGATTCCCGGATGGGTGACGAGATCGCGGCCGCCCGCGCAACCAACACCCTTGTCCCTGAGCTGCTCTCGGCGCAGCGCCGCGGCGAATCGGTACGTCAGTTGCTCGACCGCGCGGGACAGGTGTTGGGCGGCTACTTCATCCTCGATCGGGACAGTGCCGACGGGTTGGTCACCGTGGAAGGACTGGGGGTCCTGGTGTGGGTGGGACGGGACGACCCCCCTGAGCGGGCGGTGCTGGAGGTGATCGCCCGCTTCGCTCAGGCAGCCCAAGGTGATCGCGACATCGAGGCGGCGCTGTCGCGCGAGCGGGTCGGTCAGCTGTTGTCCCTGGTGGAGCGCCGGATGCTGCTCCCGGATGCTCTCAACCAGCTGGTGGCGTGGCCAGGGCTCGCGGCGCCAGAGCTGGCGTGTTCGGCCTGGCCCGCGGGAGCAGGTGCAGTGTTGTCCCTGGCATTTCCCGACGCGCTGGTCGGCGACGCACCCGAGGTGTGCCTGGTGGTCACCGACGTCGCCGACGACCTTCGTCGGGTGGCCTCCGAGCTGTCACTTCCGTCGGGACATTCCGCCGCGACACCCCTGGTCGATCTGGGCTCGGCCATCGTCCAAGCGCGTATCGCCCTGGAGATGGCGCGCCAGCACGGCGGCAGTATCGGGCCGGATCAGCTCAGCACGCTGAGCAGTCTGCTCGAAGGACTTCCAGCAAACCGATTGGCTCCGTTCAAGAATCAGCTCATCGACCCTCTCGAGGAGATCGACCGCGACCGTGGCACGCAACACATCAGAACGCTGCGGACTTTCCTGTCCAACAACGGATCGGTGATGGACACTGCGCGCGAGCTGTTCCTGCACACCAACACCGTGCGTCACCGATTGGGGCGGATCCACGAGCTGACCGGACGCAACCCCATGAACGTGGACGACCTCGCCGCCTTCTCCATCGGGCTGCAAGCCAGGGACCGCTCTCCTCAACGGCCGGCCTGACGCCCGTTGCCGGTGCGACCACCAACACCCGCCTCCGCGCAGGGAATTGACGCTGTCGGGCCGCGACGGCGGACGTGTTCCGCTGCCTCGGCGTGATCAGCGGGCTTCCTCAACCGCCGCAGATCACCCGCGGGATGGGGTCATAGGTCACGGTGTGCGACTCCGTTGTCGTCTCCCCGGTGACGATGTCGCGCAGGGTTCGGGTGTCGGTGATGGTGAACCCCGACGCGCCGCCGCTGGCGCTGCACGCCTCACCGGCGGGGATCGTGATGGTCTGCGGGCTGGTCGGACGGCTGCGCGAGCTCTGCGAGGACGTCACCTCGTAGCGTTTGATCCCGACGAGGCGGACGGTGACGGAACTGGGCGTCCAGTCCGTCTGGATCTGCACCGACGTGGGGCCGTCGTTGCGGAACTTCACATCGAGCACGTCGCCGAACACCGTGGCCTCCCGGCCGGCCGGATATCGGCTGATGTAGTAACTGTGCTCGTGGTGCTCGACGTCTTCCATTCCGGCGAAGTACGCGGCGTTGAACAGGGTGGTCGCCAACTGCGAGACCCCGCCGCCGACACCGCGTGCGGGCCTGCCGTTGCGGATGATTCCCGCCTCGACATACCCGGCCGCGGCGTTGCGCGGGTTGGTTGCCTCGTTGAGGCTGAACGTCTCTCCCGGCTTCACCACGATCCCGTCGATCTGTTCGGCGGCACGCCTGATGTTCTTGCCCGAATCAGTGGCGAAACCACTTGTCTCGAATTCGCCGATGACTTCGATCGGGCCGAGCCCGTCGAGTTCGGCCATCGTGAACGTGGCCGGTTCGGTGACGTAGACCGCGTCGAGTTCGCGGTCGTCGTCACTGGTGAGCACCGGAAGGAGATTCTCCAGGGTGGCGTCGTAGTCGACGCGGCGGGCCGCCTGTTCGGGAGACTTGGCCGGCGGACTCACCGTGAAGTCGATATCGGCGTTGCGGCCCGGGACCTCGGACGCCTCGAGCTGTGGGCGGAGCGCGTCCACCACGATCGTGGTGTCGATCATCGGTTCCAGTCGCCCACCCTCGACCTCGAACCCCAACGCCGAAGCAATCGTCTGCTCGGAAAGGATCGCCCGCGTGTCGTTCTCGGCGTCGACGATGACAGGCGCCGAGACCGCGGGTGTCGCGACGTCGCGCAGGGCAGCGTCGACGTCCGCAGCGGTGGTGCTCGGTTGGAGTTCGGCCATCGGCAGATTGACGATCCCGCCCAGTGCCCAATCCCGGATGAGCACACCCGCCGCGGCGTCGACATCGAGTCGTTGCCCGCTCTCCGGGTCGGCCGCTACCGGTTCGCCGTCGACGAAGTCGATCGACCCTTCGACCGGGTCCTCGGCGACGTCGGCGGCGAGAACCTCCAAGGTGGCGGTCAGGGCCTGATCGTCCACCGACGAGACGACGCCCACCGGGGTGTCGACAAAGAACGACGTGAGCCGGGTGATCGGGTTCAGCGGCTGCCCGCCGGCTTGAGCAACCGTTGCGCGCGCATCGACCTGAAGATCGATCGAGCGTGGCGTCACCTCGGTGTCCAGTGCGCCCACCGTCACGGGGATGGGCTCCTCGGACCGCGGGCCGACGACGTCCCGGAGTCGATCCTCGGCCTCGTCCGGCGCCAGCCCGCCGAGCGGCACACCGGCAGCGGTGACCCCGCGAGGGACTTTGCCCGAGGTGACGATCAGGTCCGTGACGTACACCGCGGCCAACAGGACCAGCGGAAAACCGAGGAGGAGGAACACGCGGCGTCGACGCCGGCAGGCGGCACCGTGGAGCGCCAACCCGTTTTCGGTCAGCCAGGTGGCCGGCATGGCTCTGTTCCTCAAAAGTCGATTCGCCCCGAGTGTCCGCGGCCGCATTGTTCTCAGCAACTGTCCAGGGGACTCGATCCATCCTATCGACTGGCCGTCGGGTCGGTCTGGCTCGAGAGTGGGCCTGCTTCCGGCGCAGCTTCGGCGCGGATGCCGAGTCGGGACGTCGATGCCCGTCTCGGGGCGCCTACAGGCTGAACTCCCGCGGAGGGCCGCTCAACGCAGCTTTGGCCGCCACGGCCATCGGGTCCAGTATTTCGATGTCACCAGCTTCGAGTCCGTCGAGCGCCAGCGTGACCAGATCGGCAGGATCGAGGACGACACCGTCGGGGAATTCGATACCGTTGCGTTCGGCGAACTCGAACAGCGTTGGGGTACCGATCAATCCGGGCATCAACGCGGTCACCAGCGTGCCCTGTCCCTGCAATTCGAGGCGGACCCCGGTGGTCAGGCCCCATTCCGCGGATTTGGCTGCAGCATAAGCAGTGTTGCCCGACACGGTGTTCCAGGCCGCGACGGACAGCACGTTGAGAATGGCGCCGCCGCCGTTACGGGCGAGTATCGGGGCGAAGGCTCGAACCATGGACAGCGTGCCGAAGTAGTTGGACTCCATGGTGGACCTGATGCCTGCCAGATCGCCGGTGACGAGGTCGCCTCCCGCGGTGTCGGCCGCGTTGTTGATGAGCACGTCGACATCCGCGGCACGGGCGGCGGCCGCAGCGACCGACGCCTGGTCAGTGATGTCGAGGGCAATCACCTCGACCCCGGGGATGTCCACGAGTTCCGGCCGCCGCGCGCCGGCGTAGACCTTGGCTCCCCGGCGGAGCAGTTCGTGCGCGAAATGCCACCCGATGCCCCGGTTCGCCCCGGTGACCAGCGCCGTAGCTCCGTACAGGTCCATGAGTCCTCCCACCTGGGTCGACAGAACGAAAGTGACCAGCCGGTCACCTTGCGAAGCCAAAGCTGCCACAAGATGACCATGCGGTCAACTTGGTAGCCTGGGCCAGTGAATTCGACTCCGACAGTCCGCGCGGATGCCGCCCGCAATCGCGAGTCGTTGCTGGCTGCCGCCGAGCAGGAGTTCGCCGAAAGGGGCCTGTCAGCCTCGGTGGCCGACATCGCGCGCAGAGCGGGCGTCGCCAAGGGCACGGTGTTCCGCCACTTCGCCACCAAGGAAGACCTGATCGCCTCCATCGTCTGCGCGCACATCGCAGCGCTGACCGAAGCCGCTCGGAGACTCTCCGACGCGGCCGACCCCGGAACCGCGCTGCTGGAGTTCCTGACCATCGCCGCCGATCAACGACAACAGCACGATCTGACGTTCCTGCAGTCAGCCAGCGAGAGCGACCCACGGGTCCACGAGGTCCGCGACGAATTGCACTCGGCCTTGGGAACTCTGGTCGGCCGCGCACATCAGTCAGGAGCGATCCGCTCCGACGTCACCGAGACCGACGTCTTCCTGCTGATGTGCGCACCGGTCCATGTCGTCGAGAACCTCGCCGCCCCGGAGCCGCTGCTGTGGAAGCGGTATCTGGCCATCATCTTCGACGGATTGCGGCCCGAAGGCGCCCACCCGCTTCCCCAGCCGGCGCCGGAGTTGGCTTAGCCGAGTCGCGCGCCAGCCCTCCGGGCCGCTACGAAATGTGTCGACCGCCGTCGGTCAGAGGTGCGGCGCTTCCTTGATGGTGCTCTCCGGCGTACCGACCGTCTGGCAGTAAGTGGTGATCGACACGCGCGTCCCGGCCAGCTCCGCGTTGGCGGGCTCGTTCTTGCCCTCGTCGGTCAGCATCTTGGTGATCGACTCGTTCTGCGATGCCTCGTCAGCAGCCAGGAAGTCCTCGCAGGTGGTATCGCCACCCTGATTGGTGACCTCCTCGACCTGGGAACATCCACTGAGGACGGCGGCCGAGGCCAGCATGGACATCATCAGCACCTGCGCACGTTTCATGGCGATCTTGTTTCCCCGAAATGACGCCGGCGAAACTCCCTCGGACAGCACCCCTAGTCGGATGCGCCACTCGCACCGAACACCCCGTTGAGATACACGGTGACGCGGAACCCGCAGAGCACCAGGATGTGTATCAGGTACAGCCACAGCGCCAACGCCGACACCGCACCGACGATGGGCAGGCCGCCGAACGGTGCGGACCATTCGATCGGGATGGCCAAGAACAGCAGGAACCCCTGCAGGAACCCGGCCAGGATCGCCCCGCTGCCGAAAGCCCCCAAAAGCAAAGGCTTCACGCCGAACCGACCGGGCGCGATGAGCCCGTACACGCCCACCAGCGCCGTCGAGACCGCGATCCACACGACGTGGAACCCGACGAACACCCCCCACACCAGCGACCACCCTTCGCCGGTATAGAGCGGCGCCACGTAGGGCGCGAACGCCAGCACCGCCAGGACCAGGAACGGGGCGACCGCCGCGACGCCGAGCAGGCCTGCCCGTCCGCGCCACCCGGTGAGTTTGTCTGTCTCCGGGGTCAGTTGGACGAACGCGCGGCGCAGGCCCTCCCCGTAGAGACTGGCCGGGAACAGCACCACCAGGGCCTGCCACCACGGCATCGCCAACGCGACCGAAGTCAGGGTCCGCAACGCTTCGGGGGTTCCGTGTCCGGACGGCAACCCCGAGATGGCCGTGTCCATCGAGGAGGTCACGGTGTCCTGTCCGACCAGCAGTCCGGCCGCCCACAGCGATGCCATCGCCAGCGGCACCAGCCCGATCACTCCGAAGAAGGTGGCTCCAGCCGCCCACAGCGCGAGGTCGGTCCCGGGGAACGTTTTGCTGACCTGAACAGCCAGCCTGCGTGCCCGGTTCACCGCCATACCCGTCGACGGGTCGCGCCGTGCTGGCAAGCTGACACCATGACAGCGAAGCAACCCGCCGGCGACGGTGACGCGGGCTGGTCCTCGCTGCACAGTGGCGTGCAACCGTCGCGCCTCGTGCGGGGTTGGCTGTCGATGGTGCGAATGTTGGCCCGCGGTCCGATCGTTCGCATTCCGCCCGATGTCCTGTCGTTGCTGGGTGTGCTGGCGTTGGTGGGCGCGTGGGCGGCCGTGGCGGGCCCCGGCTGGCCGGCCCTGGCGGTGGCGCTGGTGATCGCGGCCGGCGTGCTGGACGGTCTGGACGGCGCGGTGGCGCTGCGCACGGGAAGGGCCCGCCCGCTGGGTGCGGTGGTCGACTCGACGGCCGACCGACTCGGTGATCTGCTGCTGGGCGCGGTTCTGCTGGCGTTGGGCGCGGCGCCCGGCTGGGTGATCGCGGCGCTGACGCTCGTGCTGCTGCTGGAGTACGTGCGCGCCCGCGCCCAGGCCGTCGGGATGCCGGGCGCCGGCGCGATCACCGTCGGCGAACGTCCCACCCGGCTGATCGTCGTCGCACTGGCGGCCGCGGGTGCGGCGGTGCGGGGGTCGGGGGTGCCGCTCACCGGGTGGAACTGGGGCACCATGTTCGCTGTCACGTGGACCGCCGCCGGTGTGGTCGCGATGGTGCAACTGTGGCTCGGGATTCGTCGCTCGATCCCGGCGACGTACCCGACGGACCGATGAGTCCGGCGACGATCTCGGCGGACATCAGCACCAGCGGGATGCCGCCGCCGGGATGTGCCGAGCCGCCCACCAGGTAGAGCCCGGGCAGCGGGCTGCGGTTCGACGGGCGGCGCAGCGCCGCGCGGGGGCCGTGCGAGGCGGTGCCGTAGATGGCGCCTCCGGGTGCACCGGCACGACGCTGCAGGTCGGCGGGAGTCACGGTCTCCAGGACGCGGATCCGGTCGCGCACGTCGGCGCCACGGGCGGCCAGCACGTCCAGGATGTGCCGGCTGTAGCGCTCGCGCAGACCGGGCTCGTCCCAGTCCACCCCGCGCGCCGGATCGTGCGCGGGCGCGTTGACCAGCACGAACCAGCCCTCCGAGTTCTCGTCGGGCCGCAGCGCCGGGTCATCGGGTGCGTGCACGTAGACGGTGGGATCGGCGACGGGCACGGGTCGCCGGCCGAAGATGGCGTCGAACTCGGCGTCGTAGTCGGCGGGGAAGTAGACCCGATGCGCCGGGCCCGGCTCTCGTCCCGTCAGCCCGAGCAACAGGACGACGCCCGCCATGGAGCGCGGCATGCGCCGCGCCCGGCGCTGTGCACCCCGCACCGCGCCGCGCGGCAGCAGCCGCTCGTAGAGCACCGCGGCGTCGGCATTGCTGACGACGATGTCGGCGGTCACGTCACGCCCGCCGACCCGTACGCCGGTGGCGCGGCCGTCGCGCACGCTCACCGACTCGACCGGCGTCGCGGTGTGCACCTCGACACCGAGTTCACGGCAGCGCTCGGCGAGCGCCTCCACGATGCGCCGCAGCCCGCCGGGTACGTACCACGCGCCGAACTCCTGCTCCACGAACGCGGTCACCGACAGCACCGCGGGCGTGCGGCGCGGGTCGGATCCGGAATAGGTGGCGTAGCGGTTCAGCCACGTCCGCAATCGGGCGTCGGGCAGCATGCGCCGGCCGAGACCGTCGATGGTCAGCCACGGCGCCACCACGCGCAGATCCGCCGGCCGGGTGCTCATGCGCGCCATCGCGGTCAGGGACACCGGACGGCGCAGCACCGGCTCGCCGACCAGCTCCCACAGCCTCCGCGAGCGGTTGTGCAGCCGCTGCCACGCCGTTCCGGTGGCGGCGCCGAGCGCCGCGTCGAGCGCCGCCGGAACGCCAGCCGCGTCGTGCGGCAGCGTCAGGGTCGTCCCGTCGCCGAACACGTACGCACACGCCGGATCGACTGCGCTGAGCGGCAATTCGAGCGGGGCACCGGTGTCGGTGAACACCTGCTGCAGCACCGCGGGCAGCGTGAGCAGCGACGGGCCGGTGTCGAAGGTGAAGCCGTCGCGCTCGAGGAGTCCGAGCTTTCCGCCCACGGTGTCGGCGCCCTCGAACACCGTCACCGAGTGCCCGGCGGCCGCCAGCCGGGCCGCGGCCGCAAGCCCGCCCAGTCCGGCCCCGATGACCACCACCCGGCTCATAGGGCCCGGCCCTTCCAGTGCAGCGAACCACGGAGCCGACCCACCCAGGACGAGCCGAGCAGCCACAGCAGGGTCAGCACCGAGAACGGGTGCGCCACGGCATCGATGATCGTGCCTCGCTCCGCATCAATAGTCGCGCCTCGCTCCGCATCAATATTCGCGCCTCGCTCCGCATCAATGGTCGCGCCTCGCTCCGTCGTACCGCACCAACGCGCCGACAGGATCCGTCCCAGCACCGCGGCGAGATAGCCGACGGCGCCGATCCGGGACCCCGTCGTCGCCGCGATTGGGGGCACCACGTAGACCACGGCCAGAGCCGCGGCGACCGCGATGGCTCCCGGCGGCGAGCCGAACGCTGCCCACAGCGACTTGCGGTAGCCGTCGCGCAGTTCACGGCCGTTGTCGTACATCCGGCAGGTCGCGATGGCGGACCCGTCGGCGACGCCCGTGCGCCCGCCGCCGGCGCGGATCTTTCGTGCCAGCGCAATGTCGTCGAGCACCTCCCCGGACACCGACTGCCACCCGCCCGCCCGGGCCAGGGCGTCGGCCTCGACCACGAGGAACTGACCGTTGGCCACCGCCATCGACGGCCGGGCCGACAGCTCCGCGAAGCGCAGCGGCACCGTGGTCAGCCACGACCAGGCCAGCAACGGCTGGATCAGACGCCCGGAGCGCCCCGTCGTGAGTTGGCGGGGCCACGGACTCACCAGATCCAGCGGGTCCGGGCCGCGCAACACGGCGATCGCGGCCGCCACGGCATCCGGGGACAGCACCACGTCGGCGTCGACGAACACCAGGATCACCCCGCGGGCCGCGGCGGCCAGCTGCGCGCACGCGTGCGGTTTGCCCAGCGTGCCGGCCGGCGGCGGGGTCCCGGCCAGGACCCGCAAACGGGCATCGGCCGGCGCCACAGCGCGCACCACGTCGGCCGTGCCATCGGTGGAGTTGTCATCCAGCACCAGGATCTCCACATCGGTGAGACCGCGCTGGGCCAGCAGCGACCGGATCGTCGGCTCGATGCGATGGGCCTCGTCACGCGCCGGCACCAGAACCGACACCGGCACGCTCACCGACGGCGGCTTTGAAGGCGGACGCCGCAGGTAACGTAGGTTGAATAGTTGGTGGACCGTGCCCAAACACGCCAGCGACGATCCCGCCAGGACGAGCGTCCGGAACGGTTTGGGGCGTCGCGCGTCGGGCACCTGAGAACTCTACGGAGCGCTCACCCCGTCCGCCACCACCCGGCGGCGCACCTGGGGTGACCGCTTCGTCGCGAACGGAGGTAGCAGAGGTGGCGCTGGCCGTGCCGTCCCGCTCGCTGCGCGCGGTCCATCCCGCATGGTTGCTGGTGGCGGCGGCGATCGCGAGCCAGATCCTCTACCCGCTGCTGCCCGACGGCCCGCGCACCGAGGTCACGACCATCAGCGTCGTGCTGTTCTTCCTCGCCGCCGTCGCCGACGTCACCCGTGTGCACGGCGGTAGAGGCGCGGCGCTGCTGATCGCGATCGCCGGCGGTGGTGGTCTGCTGGCCGAGGCGGTCGGTGTGCACACCGGGTTTCCGTTCGGCGCCTACGCCTACAGCGGAACGCTGGGTCCACAACTGCTCGGCGTGCCGGTGGTGATCCCGCTGGCGTGGGTCATGATGGCCTGGCCGGCGCTGGTCGTCGCCCGGACTCTGGCCAGGCGGCCGGTAGCGGTCGTGGCGGTCGGTGCGCTTGCGCTGACCGCCTGGGACGTGTTCCTGGACCCGCAGATGGTCGACGCCGGGCACTGGACGTGGGCGCACCCCGACCCCGGACTGCCCCTCGTCCCCGGCATCCCGTTGACCAATTATCTCGGGTGGCTGCTGGTCACCACCCTGATCATGGCCGCCCTGCACACGACGCTGCCGTCGCACGACGGCCCGTCGGGTCCGGCGGCCGCGCTGTACCTGTGGGTGTACTTTTCCTCGGTGATGGCGCATTTCGTCTTCTTCGGCCTGCCGGGGTCCGCGGTGATGGGGGGAATCCTGATGGGAGCGATCGCCATCCCGTTCACGCTTGCCCTGCTGCGGCGGCGCGCCCGCGAACCGGAGCGACCATGACCGATGCGCTGAGAAGCCGCGCCGCGCCGTTGCGGATGCGGCCCCGACAGCTGGTGACACCGGATCCGCTGCTGCCCGCCGATGTCGCACCCGGCGCCACGGCGATCGTCGTCGGTGGCGGCATCGCCGGCATGTCGGCGGCCGTCGTGCTGGCCGAACGGGGCGTCGCGGTCACCGTGCTGGAGGCCAACGATCATCTGGGTGGACGCCTGGGTGCCTGGCCCGAGCGGCTCCACGACGGCACCGAGCAGTACATCGAGCACGGCTTCCACGCGTTCTTCCGGCACTACTACACCTGGCGCTCGATTCTGCGTCGCGCCGATCCGCAGTTGTCGTTTCTCGCCCCGGTAGCCAGTTACCCGGTGATCTCGGCGAGCTGGCCGGCCGAGGACCTGTCCGGGCTGCCCGCCGCGCCACCGCTGAATCTGCTGGCGCTGGCGCTGCGGTCGAAGAGCCTGACCCGGCGCGAGCTGACCCGAGCAGACCCCGACACGGGCCGCGCCCTGTTGGCCTACGACCGCGCCACCACGACGGCCGAACTCGACAACATCGACGCGGCAACGTTTCTCGACGGTCTCGGGATGACCGAGCGGACCCGCACCATGCTGTTCGAGGCGTTCGCCCGGTCGTTCTTCTGCAACCAGGGTCAGCTCTCCGCGGCCGAACTGGTGGCGATGTTCCACTACTACTTCCTGGGCAACCCCGAGGGCATCGGCTTCGACGTGCCCGACACCGATCACGCCACCGCCATCTGGCATCCGCTGCAGCGCTACCTCGAACAGCGCGGCGGCCGGGTGCATCGGGGCTCCGCTGTCACGGCCGTCGAACCGGACGGCCCCGACTGGCACGTCGACACCGAGGCCGGGCGCTTCACGTCCCGGCACGTGATCCTGGGGCTGGATCCCGGAGCGCTGCGCTCGGTGATCGACAACTCCCCGGCGACCGCTGCGGCGGCCCCGCTGCTGGCCGAGAAGTGCCGAAACCTGCTGGTGGCACCACCGTTCGCGGTCAGCCGGATCTGGCTGGACCGCGACGTCGCACCCGATCGGGCACCGTTCAGCGCCGTCAGCGGGCAACCCAACCTCGATTCGATCGCGGTGTACTCCCGACTGGAGGAACCCAGCATCCGGTGGGCCGCCGCCACGGGCGGATCGATAATCGAACTGCATTCGTACTCATGCCGTTTGGACGACGCCGCAGAGGCGGCCGCGGCGATGCGCGCCGAACTGGCCGTTCTGTGGCCGGAAACCGCCGACGCGACCGTCACCCACGCGCACAACCGGCTGGAGGCCACCGCCCCGGCGTTCCCGCCCGGCTCGGCGGGCAGCCGTCCCGGGGTGCGCACCGACGCCCGCGGGCTGCGACTGGCCGGTGACTACATCGAACTTCCCTACCTGGCCGGTTTGATGGAGCGCTCGGCGATGTCCGGTGTGCTGGCGGCCAACGACGTCCTGGCCGAACTGGGCGCCGCCGCCGAGCCGATCACCGGCGTGCCGCAGCGCGGACTGCTCGCGGGGGTGCCGCAGATACCGCGCCGGGGTAAAGATCGCGGGTAGCCGACGGCGTGAACGAGGCGTAGTCGGGGCATCCCCACTCCATGACTTCAGCACCGCTCTCCGACGACGCACGACAGATGCTGGGTAGGCCCAACCCTGCCGTCATCGCCACCACCCGCCGCGACGGCCAACCGGTTTCGGCCGCCACCTGGTATCTGCTCCGTGACGACCAGCTGCTCGTCAACATGGACGTCGCCCGAAAACGGTTGGCCCACATGCGCCGAGACCCTCGGGTCTCGCTCACCGTGATCGACGGCGACGACTGGTACACCCACGTCACCGCCATCGGCCGCGTCGTGCGCATGTACGACGACGAAGGTCTCGAAGACATCGACGCGCTGTCGCAGCACTATCAGGGCAAGCCGTACCCGGACCGGGACCGGCCCCGCGTCAGCGCGCTCATCGAGATCGACCGGATCCACGGCTGGGGTGCGCAGAAGAACAACGATCAGCCCGACGGGCGCGGCGCCTCCTGACGGTGGCTGTGCCACACGGTCACACTGCGGCCACACGGTCGCGGTCCGCGAATGAGAACGGCCCCCGGACTTGCGTCCGGGGGCCGTTCCACCTAGTAGCGGGGACAGGATTCGAACCTGCGACCTCTGGGTTATGAGCCCAGCGAGCTACCGAGCTGCTCCACCCCGCGTCGGGTGAACGCTAGGTTACCGGTGGGCCCGGCAGCCCTCCAAATCGCCTGCTCAACGGTTCGCCGGCCGCGGCGGCGTGCGCTGACGACGGGTTTTCCGACTGCCTGCCCGCCCCAGAACCGCACGCTCGCCGAGATGGTGAGCCAGATCTCAGCGCACCACCTGGCCGGTGGCCAGCACCCGGGCCGGGTCGTAGCGGTCGGCCAGCGCGGCCAGCCAGTGCCGGGTGTCGTCGTTGTAGACCCGCGACGGACGGGCCGGGTCGTAGGACGGGGCGAAATTGGGCATCTGCCCGCCTGTCGACCACGGCGCCACCGCCGCCGCCACGGCTGCGGCGTGCTCGGCCACCATCGTCGCGGTGTCGGGCATCGGGGCGCCGATCACCGTCAACGCGTACGCGGCGTTGCGATGGCAGAACGCGCTGCGGTGCGCCGCCGGACGCGCGAATGCCCCACCCAGCATGCGCAATTCGACGATCACCTGCGGTGAACCCGACCTGGGCCCGGCGACGGCCAGGAGCGCATCGACGGCCGCAACCGGCAGATCCGAGAGCAACGCCTGGTCCTCGATGACCGGCATCGGGTCGACGGGGTCGGCATGCACCGCACCGATCGCCGCGTAGGGCAACACCGCGACGCTGTCCAACAGCGGCGTCGCGACGGTCCGCATCGGCGCCAACAGACGCTCGGCCTCGGCGAAATCACCGACGGCGGTGTAGCGCACGGCCACGGTCATCCTGCCGGCCAGTGGCTCGGGCACCCCGGGCAGCGGCGGCAGCTGCTGGATGGCGATCGACGTGTTGACCGTCTCCGGCAGGCCGGCGCTCCAGCTGCGCCACGCGTGCAGCACCGCGGCGGCGTCGGAACCATCGAAATACACGGCTCCGCCGTAGAACTCGGGGATGTAGGGCAACTCGATCTCGACGGCGGTGACGATGCCGAGGGTGGCCTTGCCCCCGCGCAGACCCCAGAACAGGTCGGCGTTCTCCTGCGGGGTCGCGCGCACCAGGTGCCCCGAGCCGGTCACCACATCGAAGGCCACCACGTGGTCCGACGACAGACCCACCGTGCGGACCAGCGGCCCGATGCCGCAGCCGGTCAGGAAACCGACCACGCCCACGCTCGGCGACGAACCACACAGCGGCGCGAGACCGTGCGGCGCCGCCGCGGCGATGACGTCCTGCCACCGCGCCCCCGCACCCACCCGGGCGGTGCGGTTGAGGACGTCGATCTCGCAGTGCTTCATCGCCGACGTCTGCACCAGGATGGTCTCGTCGCCGACGCCGACGGCGCCATGACCGGTGGACTGCACCGTCACGGTGAAGCCGTGTTCGGCGGCGAAGCGGACGGTGCCCGCCACGTCCTGGGGCGTGGTCGCCAGCACCACCGCCGCCGGCGTGATCGCCGCGGCCACATTCCACGGCATGCACCGTTCGTAGCCGGGTTCACCTGGCAGTGCCACATGCGTGTTGACCTGCTCGCGCAGTGTGCGCAGCGTGTCGGCGCGACTCAGGTCGGTCGGTACGGTCATCGAGGTCCTCTCCTCAACAAGGTGTGTGTGGAGAGAAGCATCGCCGACCCGACTTGGAAGACACTTGGCGCGCCGAAACCAAGCGCACTCCAAGCCCTCGACCTGCGAATTCGGCGCGCAATACGACGTCGAGGGTCCCCTGACGCGCCGGATTCGCGACTAGGCCATCTCGGGGACTCTCAGGTGTGCCAGCACCAGGTCGAATTCGCACTCGTCGATGACCTCGGCACCGGTGTCACGGACAGTCGCCAACTTGATCGCGTCCGACGCGATGCGGCTGGACCGCAGCGCCTCCGGGCTGTCGAACGCCGCCGAGGCGACCCCGAAGCCCGAGTCCCGGTCCACCAGCAGGCTGGCACTGCAGAACCCGTCCAGCTCCGTCAGGGCGGGGATGGTGGCCAGCCGATAGCCGTCGATGGCGCGCTCGGCCAGCTCGGGTTCGACGCGCGCCCATGTCACCCGCACGCAGGCGCCCGGCCCCGAGTGGTTCTCCCGGTGCAGCGCGGCGATCTCCCATTCGTCGACGGTGGGACTGCCGCCGAGGATGTGGGCCGCGCGATCGCGCAGCTCCTGGGTGGGCCGGCGGCTGGCGTTCATCGCCTCTTCGGTGCGCCACGCCGTCGTCGCGATACAGCGCCCGCTGAGGCGGTCCACCAGCAGCGACAGACCGACGTAGCCATCGAGCCCGCTCAGGGCAGGCCACACCGTGTCGTGGATGTACTCGATTCCGGCGTCGAGCGCCGAAGACCGCGCGTGAATGGTGTAACTGCGTGCATGCATCATCTGCCTCCATGGTCGGCGGCAGCGTCACGGCGGCGCTGCCGGACCGTTCCCATGGTCCTCCCCAGCCGGGGTCAGAGCAATGGCCCGCGCAGCGGCAGCCACTCCGGCCATGCCGAGTGCCTCGGCCTCGGCCGCCAGTTCCTGCGCGACCGCGGCACGGCCGGCGGCCGGCTCCGCGAGCTCACAGTCCAGCAGGCGGCAGCGCAGCAGGGTGGGCGCAGCGCCGGTGCATTCGGCGATCGATCTGGCGGCAGCCAGATCCTGCACAGCGCGCGGACGGTCGCCGCGCAGTGCGTGCAGACGCGCGGTCGCCAAGGCCACCGGGCCGGCGATCCCCACCTGGCCGATGACCGCGATCCGATCGGTGAACGGCGCCAGTCGGCTCAGCAGGGGCTCGGCGTACCCGGGCAGCCCGTGATCGGCCGCCAGGTGCGCCAGAAGCGTCAGATGACCCAGCGTGGTCCAGATGTGAGCGGCGTCGGTGTCGGCCAGGTACGCACGCAACGTGGCGTCGGCTTCCGCGCGCGCGGGGGGTCCGCCGGTGACGGTGAGCAGCGCGGTGCGCACCACGTCGACCATGCTCTGACCGCCGGACTGTTCGTCGACGGGCACCTCGAGGCGTTCCGTCTCGACCCTCCCACCCCGTTCGCGCAGCAGCGAGGCCGTGGCGAGCATGCCGCTGCCGGCCTCGTAGAGCTCGGTCTGCTCGTGAACATGAGCGGCGATCTCATGGTGCCGCGCGGCTTCTGCGAAGTCGCCCACCCACATTGCGAGTACCGCCTCCATCCAGCGCAGCTGAGCGCGCAGCACCGGCAGCTGCAGTTCCTCGCTGCCGATGATCCCGGCGCGCAGATGCGCGCGTGCCCTGCCCACGTCGCCCAGATTCATCGCCGCCATCGTCGCCACCGAGTCGGCGATCACCGCGTCCTCGCGAGCCCTGCTGTGCTGCAGCGTGTTCAGCTCGTCGACCCACGCCAGCGTCTCGCGGCTGAACGTGGCGACACCCGAGTACGTGATGAGTCGTCCCATCAACACGTCGGCGAGCACATCCGGATCACCGCTGCGCCGGGCCAATTGCTCGGCGCGTTCGAGCATCACGGCCGCCGTCGAGGCCTCCGGGTGATAGCAGTGCCCGACGGCCAGCGCCGAGAGCGAGCGTGCGGTGGCCACCGGTTCGCCGTCGGTCAGCGGGGCGGCCCGTGCCAGCAACGACAGCAACTCCCCCGGATCGCGGCCCGGCGCCAGCCACGGCCATCCACCGCTGGCACGCAGCAGTGCGCTGGCCACCCGACCGGCGGTCGCGGCCCGCCCCATGCGCAGTGCCTCACCGAGATAGCGCTGCACGCTGTCGAGCACGAGCTGACCCCGCCCGGCACGCGAATGCGCTTCCAGCAGTTCGACGGTCAAGGCGTCGCGCTCGCCGTCGTCGCGCGCCGCGGCGGGCAGGTGGTCGTAGGCGTCCAGCGCGGCCTGCCACCACTGCGCAGCGATGTCCGAACTCCATTGCGCGGTGGCCTGTTCCGCCGCCAACCGGCACGCCGCGACCACGTCGGCCGGCTCCACGAGCGGCTGCGCAGCGATCAGATGCTGCGCACGCCGGGTCGGCGCGTCCTGCGCGGTGCTGTCGGCCAACACCTCGGCGATCTTGGCGTGCACGCGCTGCCGCCGCAGGGCCGGCATGCCGGCCAGCAACTGATCGCGCAGCAAGCCGTGGGCGAAGGCATACCCGTCACCATCCTGGACGGCGACGATGATGCGTTCATCTGCGGCCTCGTCGAGGTAGTCGGCCAGGGTGTCGAGATCCAGCCGGGTGGCGTGGGCGAGCATCGGTACCGACGCGGCGTCGAGCGTGTCGCCGATCACCGCTGCGGTGCGCAGCATCGTCAGCACCGCCGGATCAAGCGCCGCCAGCCGCCGGTCGAGCACTGCCCGCACCGCCCTGGGGATCTCGCTGCCCGTGCGTTCGGCCCGCGGCAACCGGGCGTACTCGGAGACGAAGAACGGGTTGCCGCCGGTGCGCTGGGCCAGCTGAGCGGCCTCCGCCGCCGTGACCGCCTCTTCGGCGATCTCGTTGGCCAGCGCGGCGACATCGGCCGACGACAACGCAGGCACCTCGATGTGGCGGTTGTCCGCACCGCGGGCGACCGTGCTGAGAAGACGCGCGATCTCGGGGCTGTGCTCGCCGTCGCGCACCGTGACGACGATGAGCACCGGGTGTCGGCGCAAAGCGCCGGCGATGTAACTCAGGCAACTGACCGATGCGGTGTCCGACCACTGCACGTCGTCGACGAAGACGGCGAGTGTCCGCGGGGCGTTCTCCAGCAGCGCCTGGACCCGTTCGTAGACCAGGAATCTGGCGGTGTCCGGGTCGGCGTTCGGTGGCACCTCGAGAACGTCCTCCGGATCGGCACCCAGCGCGCGCACGAGGCGGCGCATCGGCCACCACGGGGGTGTCGCTCGTTCGTCGGGGCAACTGACCCACACTGCCTCACCACCGCCGTCGGTGACCAGTCCGGCGACGGCCTCGGCGAGCCGGGTCTTGCCGATCCCGGGCGGGCCCGACAACACCACCCACCGGGTCTCTCCCGCCGACACGCGGTCGAGAGCATCTGCTGCGGCGGCCAATTCGCGCGAGCGTCCGACCAGCGGGGTGCGGCGCGGAGCAGCGACCGGCGCAGGCGCGACCGTCACCGGTTCCGGAGCGGGGATCCGCACAGCTCCGGTCCACTCCGGTGTGCGCGGCCAGCCGGCCAGTTCGGGTGCCTGTCGCAGCACGGCGGTCTGCAGGTCACGCAACTCAGGGCCGGGTTCGAGGCCCAGTTCGTCGTCCAGCAGCCGGGCGTGACGCGTGTAGGCGTCCAGCGCATCGGCAGCCCGACCGGCCCGGTACAGCGCCAGCATCTGCAACCGGACCCCGCGGTCGGCCAGCGGGTCGAGTTCCCGCAGCCGGGAGACCTCGGTCAGCGCCCGCCCGACCTTGCCGAGCGCCAGCAGCGCAACCACCTGACCGGCAACACATTCGGCGCGCATCTCAGCGACCCGCGCAGCGTCGTCGCGCACCCAGGGGGCACCGGCGAAATCGTCGAGCAGCTCCCCGCGCATCAGGGCCAGTGCGGCCTCCGACTCCGCCAGCGCGGCCGTCCACTGCTCGCTCTCGACCGCCGCCGCGGCACGCGCACACGCCGCACCGAACACCGTCAGATCCACCGCCTGAGGGTCGACGGCGAGGTAGTAACCCGGCGGCTGCCGCACGACCGGCGACGCCACCGGTGCCGTCTCTGACGGGCCGGCTCGCAACGCGCGGCGCAAGTTGGACACATACGCCTGCAGACTGGCGGTTGCGCTGGCGGGGACGTCGTCACCCCACACCGCGTCGATCAACCGGTCGACCGACACCACCCTGCCGTTCGCCAGCAGCAAGACCGCCAGCACCGCACGCTGTTTCGGCGGCCCGATGTCGACGGGGCTGCCGTCACGGACCACCTCCAGTGGTCCCAGCAACCGATAACGCACCGGCGTGCGGCCTGATTCAGTCGGCCGACTGGTACTCCTCCATCGCGTCGTTCAGACGTTGCAGCGCCTCCCCGTACTGGGCGAAGTCACCGTTGCGCTGTGCATCCTGAACCGCCTCCAGCGCCGAGTTGACCTCCTGCAGCGCAGCGGTTTTCGCCGCCGACAGCTCGGTGGGACCGCTCGGCACCGCAGCGGCGGGCGGCGGCGCCTCTGGAGTCGCCTCCGGCGGAGTCGCACTCTGGTTCTGCGGCGCCTCCGGTGCCGAACCGGTGCCCGGTGTGCGCGACGCGGCGGGCTCGCCGGCCGGCCCGTTGGTCGGTGCCGGTCCCGTGGCGGTCCTGTCAGCCCCCGGGCCGAACAGGTCGATCAGCGCGTCGCGCACCGTCGGCCCGAAACCGATCTGGTCGTTGTACATCATCGCCACGCGGATCAGGCGCGGATACGACGAGGCGACGTCACTGCTGCCCGGTGAGGCATACACCGGCGCCACATACAGCAGACCGCCCTCGGCCATCGGCAGGGTCAACAGGTTGCCCCATCGGATCCGGTTCTGGCCGTCACGGCCGATCAGACCGAGTTCCTGCGACACCGTGGTGTCGGTGCTGATCGCATTGAACGCCAGCTTCGGCCCGTTGACCTGACCCGGAACCGTCAAAACCGTGAGCTTGCCGTAGGTTTCGGGGTCCGAACTCGCACTGATGTAGGCCGCCAGGAAGTCACGCCGGAACCGGTTCATGGCGCTGGTCAGCTGGAACGAGGCGTCGTTGTTGTCCTCGGCCAGGCTCTTGGCGACGATGTAGTACGGCGGCTGATAGCTGCTGGCCGTCGGGTTCGGGTCCAGCGGCACGTCCCAGAAGTCCGAGGTCGAGAAGAACGTCACCGGATCGTCGACGTGGTACTTGGCCAGCAGCGCGCGCTGCACCTTGAACAGGTCCTCCGGGTAGCGCAGATGGTCCTGCAGCTCCGGGGTGATCGCGCTCTTGGGCTGCACCGTGTCCGGGAACACCTTCATCCAGGCCTGCAGCACCGGGTCGCTCTCGTCCTGCGCATAGAGCGTGACGGTGCCGTCGTAGGCGTCGACGGTCGCCTTGACCGAGTTACGGATGTAGGACACCTGCTTGTCGAGCTGGAGCCTGTTCAGCGCCACCTCGTTGGAGTCGGTGGTGGCCGACGACAACGACACCGACTCCGAGTACGGATAGTTGTCCAGGGTGGTGTAGCCGTCCAGGATCCACACGACCCGCTCGTTGACGATCGCCGGATACATCGAGGTATCGGTCGTCAGCCACGGCGCGACAGCTTTGACACGGTCGGCCGGGTTGCGCTTGAACAGGATCTTGCTGTTCTCGTTGATCACATCGGAGAACAGGAAGTTCCGTTCGGCGTACTTCGCGGCGAACAGGCTCCGGGTGAACAGGTTGCCGATGTCCACCCCGCCGCTGCCGGTGTAGGTGTAGTTGCGGGTCGCCACGTTGGTCTCGTAGTCGTACTCGCGCGGCGCACCGTTCTCACCGACGATCGCATAGTCGGCCGGGGTGTTGGAGATGACCGGCCCGTAGTAGATCCGGGGCTGGGCCAGCGGCGCCGGCCCGGGTGAGATCACTTCGCCGTCAGCACCCACCACGCTGGCCAGGAACTCCGGATAGCCGCCGTTCTGGTTGGGATCATTGGCCACGCCACGCACCGTGTTGGCCGGCGAGGCGATGAAGCCGTTGCCGTGCGTGTAGACGGTGTGCCGGTTGATCCAGTCGCGCTGGTTGTCGATGAGGCGGTCGGGGTTGAGTTCACGCACGGCCACCACGTAGTCGCGCAGGTTGCCGTCCTCGTCGCGGTAGCGGTCCATGTTCAGGCGCTCGGGGAAGTAGTAGAAGTTCTTCCCCTGCTGGAACTGGGTGAACGCCGGGCTGACGATGTTGGGGTCGAGCACACGGATGTTCGACGTGGTGGCCCGGTCGGCGGCCACCTGTTGAGCGGACGCCGGGGCATCCCCCGGGTAGTCGCGGTAGGTGACGTGCTCGTCGGTCAGCCCGTAAGCCTGCCTGGTCGCGGTGATGCTGCGGCCGATGTATTCGCTTTCCTTCTGCGCAGCGTTGGGCCGGACGCTGATCTGCTCGACCACCAACGGCCACCCGGCACCGACCACCAGCGACGACAGCAGCAACAGCACCACGCCGATGGCCGGGATCCGCAAGTCGCGCAAGAAGATCGCGGAGAACACCGCGATCGCGCAGATGATGGCGATCGCCATCAAGATGAGCTTGGCGGGCAGCACGGCGTTGATGTCGGTGTAGCCGGCACCGGTGAACGGCTTGCCGCCACGGGTGTGGCTGAGCAGTTCGTAGCGGTCCAGCCAGTACGCCACGGCCTTGAGCAGGACGAAGGTGCCGACCAATGAGATCAACTGGATGCGGGCGGCCTTGCTGACCGCACCGGTGCGGCCCGACAACCGGATGCCGCCGAACAGGTAGTGGCCCAGCAGGTTCGCGATGAACGCCAGGAACGTCGCGACCAGCAAGTAGGACAAAACCAGGCGGTAGAACGGCAGGTCGAACGCGTAGAAACCGAGATCGATGCCGAACTGCGGGTCGGTCACCCCGAAGCTGCCGCCGTGCAGGAACAGCTGCACCCGGTCCCAGTAGCTCTGCGCGACGAAGCCGGCCATCAGGCCGACGAAGACCGGCACCCCGATGCCGACCAGACGCAGCCGCGACATCACCGCGGTGCGGTAGCGCGCCACCGGATCGTTGGGTCCGGCGGTCGGCACGAACACCGGCCGGGTGCGGTAGGCCAGCGCCAGCGCGGCGAACACCACGCCGCCGATCAGCGCCGTGACGACGAGGAAGATGACCAACCGGGTCACCACCTGAGTGGTCCACACCGACCGATAGCCCAGTTCGCCGAACCACAGCCAGTCGACATAGGTGTCCACGAACCGTGGACCGATGAGCAACAACAGCACCGCGGCCACTGCGACCGCGATCCAGATCCGACTCCGTCGGGTCAGCTTCGGCATTTTCGCCGCGGGCCGCATACCCACTCGATCACTCCAGTCTCGAACATTCCCAGCAGTTGTTCAGGTGGACCCAACTCTACGCATGCCTGCGCGAGCGGTCGGCTAGCAGCGAGGAGGTTCGCCACCAGCGGAAAGTTCCCGCAAAGAATCTATCGCGCGCTTCAACGTGTCCACCTTGAGCAGGTCGATGCCGTCGGCATCGGCGGTCTTGGCCTCGTCGCAGTTGTCGGCGGGCACCAGGAACACCGTGGCACCGGCATCTTCGGCGGCGACGATCTTGTGGGTGATACCGCCGATCGCGCCGACCTCGCCGTCACCGCTGATCGTTCCGGTGCCGGCGACGAACTTCGAGCCGTTGATGTCCCCGGTGGTCAGTTTGTCGACCACGGCCAGGCTGAACATCAGCCCGGCCGACGGCCCGCCGATGTTGGCCAGGTTGAACTCGATCGTGAACGGCGCCCAGGGTGCGTCGAGCACGTTGACTCCGAGAAAGCCCTTGTCGCCGTCGGGGTGCTCACCGAGGGTGATCTCGGTGGTGCCGGCCGGGGCGTTCTTGCGGCGGTAGTCGACGACGATCGTCTCGCCCGGTTTCGTGTCGGCCATCAGCGCCTGGAATTCCTCCAGGTCGGCCACCGGGGTGTTGTTCACGGCGTCGATGGCATCGCCGGCCTGCAACTTGCCCTTCGACGGGCCCTCCTCGTCGATGCTCTCGACGGAGATGGCCATCGGGTAGTCCAGATAGTGCAGCGCGGCATATTCGGCGCTGTCCTCGGACTCGCGGAAGTCACGGGTGTTGGCTTCTTCGACCTCTTCCCGGGTGCGGTTCGGCGGGTAGACGAGGTCACGCGGGACCAGCTGGTCGCGTCCGGACGCCCAGAACACCAGCGCCTGCAGCAGCGAGAGCTGATCGCGCTGCGACACCGTGGTCATGTTCAGATGCCCCGAGGTGGGATGGACCTCAGTCCCCTCGATGTCGACGACCTCCATGCCCTCGACCTCGCCGAGGGTGTTGAAGGTCGGGCCGGGCCCCAGCGCGACGTACGGGACCGTCACGAGCCACAGCAGCGCGCCGAAGATCATGATCGGCACCAGCGCCACGGCAAGGGTCGAAATCCGCCTGTTCACGCCGCCCACAGTAAAGGTTCACCGCGTGCGGCCCCGCCTCGGTGACACCCCGCACCGGCGGCGATCACGCCGTCGACCTCCCCGAACCCGGCGGTTCACTCAGAGCGTGACCCGCGGGCCCGCGCCCGGCGGGCCTGGTGAGTACCGTTGGAGTCATGTCTGACCTGCCTTTTGGCTTCTCGTCCGGCGACGACCCCGACCGCGACAAACGCGACCGGGAGTCCGGGTCCGGGCCCGGCGGTGACCCGTTCGGCCTCGGCGGCGGCCAGTTCGACATGTCGCAGCTGGGTCAGATGTTCTCCAAACTCGGCGAGATGTTCAGCGGCGCGGGCAGCGCGATGGCCACCGGCAAGTCCTCGGGCCCGGTCAACTACGACCTGGCCCGCCAGCTGGCGTCCAGCTCCATCGGCTTCGTCGCCCCGGTGCCGGAGAAGACGTCCGCGGCGATCACCGACGCGGTGCGCCTGGCCGAGACCTGGCTGGACGGAGCGACCGCGCTGCCGGCGGGCACCACCAGCGCGGTGGCGTGGACGCCAACCGACTGGATCGACAACACGCTGGAGACCTGGAAGCGGCTGTGCGACCCGGTCGCCGAACAACTGTCGACCGTCTGGGCCGAGGCGCTGCCGGAGGAGGCCAAGGCGATGGCCGGCCCGCTGATGGCGATGATGTCGCAGATGGGCGGCATGGCGTTCGGCTCGCAGCTCGGCCAGGCGTTGGGCAAGCTGTCCAAGGAGGTGCTGACCTCCACCGACATCGGGCTGCCGCTGGGACCCAAGGGGGTGGCCGCCTTGATGCCCGAGGCCATCGAGGCGCTGGCCGACGGTCTGGAGCAGCCGCGCAGCGAGATCGTCACCTTCCTGGCGGCGCGCGAAGCCGCCCACCACCGCCTGTTCAGCCACGTGCCGTGGCTGTCGACGCAGCTGCTCAACGCCGTCGAGGCGTTCGCGCGGGGCACCAAGATCGACATGAGCGGGATCGAGGAGCTCGCGCGCGGATTCAACCCGGCCTCGCTGTCCGATCCGTCGGAGATGGAGAACCTGCTCAACCAGGGCATCTTCGAGCCCAAGGCCACTCCCGAGCAGACCGCGGCACTCGAGCGGCTGGAGACCCTGCTGGCTCTGATCGAGGGCTGGGTGCAGACCGTGGTCGCCGACGCGCTGGGTGACCGGATTCCCGGGGCGTCGGCGCTGAGCGAGACGCTGCGCCGACGGCGCGCCACCGGCGGCCCGGCCGAGCAGACGTTCGCCACGCTCGTCGGACTGGAGCTGCGGCCGCGCAAGATGCGCGAGGCGGCCGATCTGTGGATGCGGCTGACCGAGGCGGTCGGCTCCGACGCCCGCGACGGGGTGTGGCAGCACCCGGATCTGCTGCCCGACTCCTCGGACCTCGACGAGCCCGCCGGGTTCATCGATCGCATGATCGGCGGCGACACCAGCGGAATGGACAGCGCTCTCGAAGAGGCGATCTCGGACCTGGAGCGCGACATCCAGAAAGACGCCGGCGGCCCCGACAACCCGGACGAGCCTCGCGACCACTGACCCCTGTGGATAACCCGGTTCGCGACCGGGCGGGCGTGACAGCGTCGAGGAGTGACGCGATACGCGCTGAACCCGGCCACCCCCGTCCTGTCCCGTCCCGACGGCACGGTGCAGGTGGGCTGGGACCCGCGGCGCGCCGTGGTCGTGCAGCCGCCGCCGGGCCTGTCCGCCGCCGCCGTCGCTGACCTGCTTCGCGCGCTGCAAGGCGCCGCCACGGTGTCCGACCTGCTGGCGCTCGGCGGCGGTGCGGATGCCGAGGTGGTGGCCGGGCTGGTGGCCCACCTGGTCGGCGCCGGCCTGGTCACCGCGGTCACGCCGGCCCCACGCTCGACGGCGGTCCGGGTGCACGGCGACGGACCCCTGGCCGATTTGCTGATCTCGGCGCTGCGCTGCACCGGCACCCGGGTCAGCCACACCATGCGCACCCACGCCTGCACCACCACCGCGGACCTGGCGGTGCTCACCGACTACCTGGTGGCCGATCCCCGCGTCGTGCGAGAACTGCACGACGCCGGCGTGGCCCACCTGCCGGTGCGGGTGCGCGACGGCACCGGGCTGGTGGGGCCGCTGGTCATCCCGGGGATGACGAGCTGTCTGCGCTGCGCCGACCTGCACCGTAGCGCTCGCGATCCGGCGTGGCCGGCTATCGCGACCCAGCTGTGCCGGACCGTGGGGGCGGCCGACCGGGCGACGATCCTGGGGACGGCGGCGTTGGCACTGCGTGAGATCCGCCACGTGCTACGGGTCGACGCCGCAGCCGGCGCACCGCCGGCGACGGTGAACACCACGCTGGAATTCGACGTCGACGCCGGTGTCCTGGCGGCGCGTCGGTGGGCGCGCCACCCGGAGTGCTCATGCTGACATCGCACGTTGCCAACTGCTTGGTGGAAATTCAGCGGAGTCATGGATGATGGTGTGGTGAGCGACATCAAGCGTGGGCGCGCTGCGCGGAACGCCAAACTGGCCTCGCTGCCGGTCGGCATGGCCGGGCGGGCCGCCATGGGCTTCGGGAAGCGTCTGACCGGAAAGTCGAAGGACGAGGTCAACGCCGAACTGATGGACAAGGCCGCCCAGCAGTTGTTCACCGTCCTGGGCGAGCTCAAGGGCGGCGCGATGAAGGTCGGCCAGGCTCTGTCGGTCATGGAAGCCGCCATCCCCGAGCAGTACGGCAAGCCCTACCGCGAGGCGCTGACGAAGCTGCAGCGGGAGGCACCGCCGATGCCCGCCGCCAAGGTCCACCGCGTCCTCGACGCACAGCTGGGCACCAAATGGCGGGACCGGTTCGCGTCGTTCGACGACAAGGCGGTCGCGTCGGCCAGCATCGGCCAGGTGCACAAGGCGGTGTGGGGCGACGGCCGCGAGGTCGCGGTCAAGATCCAGTACCCCGGCGCCGACGAGGCGCTGCGCGCCGACCTGAAGACGATGCAGCGCATGGTCGGCGTGCTCAAGCAGCTCTCGCCGGGCGCCGATGTGCAGGGCGTCGTCGACGAGCTGATCGAACGCACCGAGATGGAACTGGACTACCGGCTCGAGGCCGACAATCAGCGCGCGTTCGCCAAGGCCTACGAGGGCGATCCGCATTTCGTGGTGCCGCACATCGTGGCCAGCGCCCCGAAGGTCGTCATCCAGGAATGGATCGAGGGCATTCCGCTGTCGCACATCATCCGCGACGGCACCCAGGAACAGCGGGACCTGATGGCGACGCGGCTGTTCGAGTTCAGCGACGACGCCCCGCGCCGGCTGGAGATGGTGCACGGCGACGCGCACCCCGGCAACTTCATGCTGCTGCCCGACGACAAGATGGGCGTCATCGACTTCGGCGCGGTGGCCCCGATGCCCGGCGGCTGGCCGGTCGAGCTGGGCCAGATCCTGCGCTATGCGGTGGACAAGAACTACGACAAGCTGCTGCCCACGATGCAGAAGGCCGGCTTCATCCAGAAGGGCCAGCAGGTCTCCACCCGCGAGATCGACGACATGCTCAAGCAGTACGTCGAGCCGCTGCAGGTTCCGGTGTTCCACTACCAGCGCTCGTGGCTGCAGAAGATGACCACGCTCGAACTCGACCGCGCCGCCGGACAGATCAAGGCGGCACGTCAGATGGACATCCCGCCGAAGCTGGCGATCCCGATGCGGGTGATCGCGTCGATCGTCGCGATCTCCTGCCAACTCGATGCGCACGTGCCGACGCGCCGGATCGCCGAGGAGATGGTGCCGGGCTTCAGCGACCCCGACAATGCCTGAGTCCTCAGACGCTGCCGGGCTTCAATGACCCCGGCAATGCCTGAGTTGTCAGGCTGAGCCGTCAGCCCGAGTTGTCAGACTGAGCCGTCAGCCCGAGTTGTCAGCCGCGGCCCTGCCGCCGCGCGAAAATCACGCGGCGACAGGGTCTTTGGCGTCCTTGCGGGGACGGCCACGGGGACGCTTGCGGGCGATGACCGAGCCCCGATCGAGGATCTCGCCGCCCCACACGCCCCACGGCTCCTGCCGTTCCAGCGCGGCGGTCAGGCACTCGCGGCGCAGCGGGCACTCGGCGCACAGCTGTTTGGCGCGTTCGAGATCGCGGGGATCCTCGGCGAACCACAGATCGGGATCCTCGACATGACACGGCACCGCCAGTGTGGTTGTCCCGCATGTCATCGCAGACATGTCCAGTCCTCTGCTTCCTGGTCGTTGATCGGTTTGAGCCATCTGTCCGGTGATGGATCTGCGACCAGGTGTTCCTCGGATTCTCGATCCGGAGAAGACAATGGCCACGGATCCGGTGATTGCGGGTCCGTGGCCTTGGTGGCGAGGGGGCTCTACCTAGGAGAGCCTCCGACGGACGCGGCAATCGTCTGGGCGGCGCGGCGCTTACGCGGAGCCGCCGCAGCGGCGCGGGCGGGGATGACGGGATGCCCCGTGACAGGGGCACGGAAGGTCCACGCCATGCCGGCAGCGCTTACACCGTGGAACGCAAAATTGCTTGTCATGATCGTGGCACCCTCCTCTCGCACATGGCCGTCGTCTGTGTGCTCTCGAGGTTAGAGGCTAGCAGCCGAAACCGACAACACATTTTTGACCAGCATATTTGGCGCAATTTCTACGAAGATTGGCGGCTTTTGACCATCGCCAGCACATCAGGACCGAACTGCTCGAGCTTGCGGGCGCCGATTCCCGGAATGGCCACCAGCGCGGCGTCGTCGGTGGGCATCGACTCGGCGATCGCGATCAGCGTGTTGTCGGTGAACACCACGTAGGCGGGCACGCTCATCTCCTTGCTGATCCGCAGCCGCCAGTCCTTCAGTTCGGCGAGCAGGTGCTCGTCGATGTCGGACGGGCAGCTCTCACACCGGCGCAACATGATGGCCGGCGGCGAGGTCAGCGGCTCGTTGCAGATGCGGCAGCGCGGCGCCGGCCCGCGCGGCTTGCGGGAGCGGCTCGGGCCGTCGTCGCGCTGTGACTGCGGGGCGATGCCGTTGAGGAATCGGGACGGTCGCCGTCCCTGCCGACCGCCAGGGTTCCGGGCCAGCGCCCAACTGAGCGTCAAATGCACCCGCGCCCTGGTGATTCCGACGTACAGCAGGCGTCGCTCCTCCTCCACCGGCTCGCTGTCGGGGCCGTGGGACAACGCATGGGAGATCGGCAGTGTGCCGTCGGCCAGCCCGACCAGGAACACCGCGTCCCACTCCAGTCCCTTGGCGGCGTGCAGCGAGGCCAGGGTGACGCCCTGCACCGTCGGGGGGTGGCGCGCGTCGGCGCGTTGGCGCAGCTCGGCGAGCAGGCTCGGCAGGTCCAGCTGCGGGCGTTGGGCGACTTCGTCGTCGACGAGTTCGGCCAGCGCGGTCAGGGCCTCCCACCGCTCGCGCGCCTGGGTACCCGTCGGCGCCTCGACGGTCAGACCGAGCGGTTCCAGCGTCGCGCGCACCACCTCGGGCACCGTGGCGTCGGTATCGTGGCCACGCTCGGCGGCGCGGTGCAGCGCGAGCAGGGCCTGGCGGATCTCCTGCCGGCTGAAGAAGCCTTCACCGCCGCGAACCTGAAACGCCACCCCGGCCTCGGTCAACGCCTCCTCGTACACCTCGGACTGGGCGTTGATGCGGTACAGCACCGCGATCTCCGAGGCCGGTGTGCCGGATTCGATGAGCCCCTTGATGGAACGCGCCACCGCGGCCGCTTCGGCCGCCTCGTCGGGGTGCTCCCGGAAGGTCGGGTTCGGGCCGGGCGGGCGCTGACCCACCAGGTGCAGCTTGCTGCCCGCCATCCGGCCACGGGCGGCGGCGATCACCCGGTTGGCCAGTGACACCACCTGGGGGGTGGAGCGGTAGTCGCGCTCCAGGCGCACCACCGCGGCGTCGGGGAAGCGCCGGGAGAAGTCCAGCAGGTAGCGCGGGGAGGCGCCGGTGAAGGAGTAGATCGTCTGGTTGGCGTCACCGACCACCGTCAGGTCGTCGCGGCCACCCAGCCAGGCCGACAGCACCCGCTGCTGCAGCGGGGTGACGTCCTGGTACTCGTCGACGACGAAGCAGCGGTAGCGGTCGCGGAACTCCTGGGCGACCGCCGCGTCGTTCTCGATCGCAGCCGCGGTGTGCAGCAGCAGGTCGTCGAAGTCGAGCAGCATGAGGTCCGCGCTGCGTGACTTGAGCGCCTCGTATCCGGCGTAGGCGGCTGCGGTCTTGGCGGCATCGAACGGGATGTCGCGGCCGTTCTCGGCGACCGCGTCGGGATACCCCTCGGGCGTGATGAGCGAGGCCTTCGCCCATTCGATCTCACCGGCCAGGTCCCGCACGTTGTCGGTACCGGTCGGCAGCCCGGCACGGTTGGCGGCCTGGGCGACGATCGCGAACTTGGAATCCAGGAGCTGCCAGTCGGTGCTGCCCACGACGCGCGGCCAGAAGTAGGCCAGCTGCCGGCGCGCTGCGGCGTGGAACGTCATCGCCTGCACCGACTCGGTGGGCGCGGTGCCCGCATCGGTGGTCAGCGCACGCAGCCTGGCCCGCATCTCCCCGGCTGCGCGCTGGGTGAACGTCACCGCCAACACCTGGCCGGGCGCGACGTGCCCGGCGGTCACCAGATGAGCGATGCGGCGGGTGATGGTTCGGGTCTTGCCCGTGCCGGCGCCGGCGAGCACGCACACCGGACCGCGCGGGGCGAGCACGGCTTCGCGCTGCTCCTCGTCCAGGTCGCCGAGCAGCAGGTCACGCGAGGCTGTCGGGGACATGGCGACCATCATGTCAGCGACCCATGACACATGCGGGCCCGCCACGGCATGGATCGCGCATCGGCTACGTTGAAAGGCCTATGAGCACCAACGATGCCGCCACCGTCACGATGTACACCACCTCGTGGTGTGGCTACTGCTTCCGCCTGAAGAAGATCCTCAAGAACGAGGGCATCGCCTACACCGAGGTCGACATCGAATTCGACCCGGCTGCCGCCGAGTTCGTGGCGTCGGTCAACGGCGGCAACCAGACGGTGCCGACGCTGAAGTTCGCCGACGGGTCGACCCTGACCAACCCCAGCGGCGCACAGGTCAAAGCCAAGCTGGCCGGCTGAGATCTCCCCCGCCGCCGACCCGGCCGCACCGCCAACCCGGCCGTGCCGCCGACCCGGCCGTACCGCCCCACCCGGCCGCGAACGTGCATACACGGTAGTCCCGCGGCGACGAGCGCTACCGGGGATGCACGTTCGCGGCGGTGCCCCGGTTGGCGAGGCGCAGCGGTCTCAGTCCGGACAGCTTCAGTCCTGGGCGGCTTCAGTCCTGGGCGGCCCAGGACTCGATGATCTCGCGGGCGATCGAGATGGAACCCGGCAGCAGCAGACGTGAGTCGGCGCCGCCGGACCCCCAGTCACCGCGGTCGAGTGCCTCACGGATCTCGGCACGGGTGAACCAGCCGGCCTCGGCGATCTCGCCGTCATTGAACGAGAAGTCCTGCTGCGGGTCGCCCACCGCGTGAAAGCCCACCATCAGCGACCTCGGGAACGGCCACGGCTGGCTGCCGAGATACTCGACATCGGTGACGGTCAGCCCGATCTCCTCGGCGATCTCACGCACGACACAGGACTCGAACGACTCCCCCGCCTCGACGAATCCGGCCAGGATGGAGAACAGCCGCTCCGGCCACAGGGTCTGACGTGCCAGCACCGCGCGGTCGTGGCCGTCATGGACCAGGCAGATCACCGCCGGGTCGATACGCGGGAACTCCTCGCGGCCGGTCACCGGGTTGATCCGTCCCCACCCGGCCTTGACCGGCGCAGTCGGGCTTCCGTCGACGGGACTGAACCGGGCGCTGTCATGCCAGTTCAGCAGCGCCGTGGCGGTCGCCACGAGTTGGGCGCTGACGTCGTCGAACACGTCACCGGTGCGGCGTAGATCCAGCACCTCGACCGGCGCGTCCTGCGGCGGCTGCAGCTCGGAACGGATCCCCCACACGTGCCGGCCGTCGGCGAGGCGGCCGAGGAACACCGCGTCCTGCGGTGGCGCGTCGCCGGCGTCACGGGCGTCGTTGAGCACCGCACGCCCGCCGGAGATCAGCACCTGGTTGCGGCGATCCACCCGCAGCAACAGCGCGTCCGGCCAGCCGGCCACGGCGGCGTCGATGTCGGTGCGCAGCGCGTCGGCGCGGTCGGCACCGACCCGGGACAACAGCGGAACGTTGCGCAGCCGGAAGCTCATCGGTTCACTCTGCTCTTCATCGACGGCTCCTCGCGCGAGCGCTCATCCCCCAAGCGCATCGCGGCGCAAGCGCTCATCGGTTCACTCTGCTCTTCATCGACGGCTCCTCGCGCGAGCGCTCGTCGCGGCGCAAGCGCTCACCGCTCCGCGTCCGCGGAGCGGATGTACAGCAGTCGGTCACCCAGTTCCAGCGCGTCGACATCGGGGTCGTCGACGCGGATCAGCTTGTTGGCGCGCACCACGCCAAGCACGAGGTCGTGCAGGTGACGTGGTGAACCACCCGTCTCCTTGGGAGTCACCTCGCGTTCGGCGATCGCGAACCCGGCATTCGGCGTGAGCAGATCCTCCATCATCTCCACCACGCTGGGGGTCTGCACCGCGATGCCGAGCAGGCGTCCGGCGGTCTCGGAGGTCACCACCGTGGAGTCGGCGCCGGACTGTTCGAGCAGGTGCTGATTCTCGGCCTCGCGCACCGCGGCGATGATCTTCGCTTTCGGGGCGAGCTCGCGCGCAGTCAGGGTGACGAGCACCGCGGTGTCGTCGCGGTTGGTGGCCACGATGATCGATTTGGCGTGCTGGGCGCTGGCCAGGCGCAGCACCTCGGAGTCGGTGGCACTGCCGCGCACGGTGACCAGGCCCGCGGTCTTGGCGCGCTCCAGCGCGGCGGGGTTCTCGTCGACGACGACGATGTCGGCGGGGGCGACCTCGTCGCCGATCATCGCGGCCACGGCGGTGCGGCCCTTGGTGCCGTATCCGATCACCACGGTGTGGTTACGCAATTTGTTCCTCCACTGCTGGATCTTGAACGCCTGCCGCGACTCGGTGGTCAGCGTTTCCACCGTCGTACCGATCAGCACGATCAGGAACGCCACCCGCAACGGCGTGATGATCAGGACGTTGACCAGCCGAGCGGTCTCGGTGTACGGCGTGATGTCGCCGTAGCCGGTGGTCGACAGGGACACCGTGGCGTAGTAGAAGCAGTCCAGCAGTGACAGCCCGTCTTCCTGGACGTCGCGGTAGCCGTCGCGGTCGATGTAGACGATCAAAACCACCGCGCACAACACCGCCAGCGCGATGACGATGCGCTTGGTGATCCGCACCCACGGGCTGGGGAGATCCTGCGGGATCTGCACGCGGTCGGTCAGGGCGTGAACCGGGAGATCGGTCAACGACTGGTCGAACCGACTCAGTCGTCGGCGTAGACGTCCCTTAGCCACGGGGGCCTGTCACGGTATGCAACTGCCGCACCAGCACAATGTAATCATGACCCTCCCCGCATCCGCACCGCAGCACGCCCCTACCCGCGTCTACCGGATGGCGGCGATGCTGCTCGGTGTCGGGTCACTGCACTTCCTCGCACCCAAGCCGTTCGACTCGATCGTCCCGGCGGAGCTGCCGGGCAGCCCACGGGTCTACACCTACGCCTCCGGAGTTGCCGAGGTCGGCATCGGCGCCGCGCTGCTGGCGCCCAAGACGCGTCGGCTGGCGGCACTGGCCGCGATCGCGCTGTACATCTCGGTGTTCCCGGCCAACGTCAACATGGTCCGCCTGTGGTTCCAGGATCCGAGCAAGTCGCTGCCGATGCGGATCGTCGCGATCGCACGGTTGCCGTTCCAGGTGCCGATGATCCTGGAGGCGCTCAAGGTCTACCGGGCCTCCTGAGCGCTCATGCGGCGGTGTCGCCCGATGCGCGGTCCAGCAGCGCCGCCAGTTCGTCGGAATCCGGCAGCACGTCCGGCATGACCGTGCGCCCCGTGCGCACATAGTGGAACGCCGCACGCACCGACGCGGCATCGCAGCCGTGCAGTCCGGCCCACGCAAGGCGATACACGGCTAGCTGAACGGCGTTGCGCTGCAATTCTTCCGGAGTCGACGGCGGTTCCCCGGTCTTCCAGTCCACCACCGTCACCCCGCCGTCGGGGTCGGCGAACACCGCGTCGATGCGGCCGCGCACCACCGTCGCGCCGATGACCATGTCGAAGGGCACCTCCACCTCGATCGGGGTGCGCGCGGCCCACGGTGACACCGCGAACGCGGATTGCAGTTCCTCGAGTTCACCGCGGTCCTGCCGGTCGCCATCCACCGCGCCGGGCAGGTCGTCGAGGTCGAAGAGCTTCTCGGCCTGGAAGTAGCGTTGCACCCATTCGTGGAATGCCGTGCCGAGTGCGGCGTGGGGGTCCGGGCGGCGCGGGAGACGCCGATTCAGCCGTTGTGCCGCGGCGTCGGGTTCACGTCCCAGTTCGACCATCGCGCTGACCGACAGCTGTGGCGGCAGTGTCGGGGCGACCGGGCGTGCGGTGTGGTCGCGTTCGGCCAGAAGCGCATCGACGTCGGCGGCCCATCCGTGCGGGTCGTCCGACTCGACCGTCGCGTCGCGCGTCATCGCCTGCGACACCAGCGCCGCGCCCCGGTCGACGCCGCCGCGTCGGCCCGTCGCCGGGTCGACCGGCCAGACCGCCTCGACCACCTGGTCGCGCAACGGATTCGCCTCGCCCTCGGCGGGGGCCTCGGCCCAGACCGCCACGCTGCCGCACGGGCTGCCCTGCTGCGCCGCGGCCTCGATGATCTCCTTGAGCTCACACAGGAAAGCCGACGGGCCGCGGGGTTTGGATTCGGTGGCGCCCCAGTGATGACCGGAGACCAGCAGCGTGCGTTCGGCCCGGGTGATCGCGACGTACAGCAGCCTGCGCTCCTCGTCGGTGCGCCGCTGATCCAGGCTGCGCTTGTGATCGGAGATCTTGTCGGACAGAGCTTTTCGATCGTTGACATCGCTCGTGTCGAGCACGGGCACGCCGTGCTCGGACACCGTTGCGCAGTCCCCCCGTAGCAGTGGCGGCAGGTCGGCGGCATCGGTCAGCCAGGTTCGCGGTGATGCCGTCGACGGGAACACCCGTGCGCTGAGGTGCGGCACGGCGACGATCTGCCACTCCAGCCCCTTGGCCGCGTGCACTGTCAGGATCTGCACGCGGTCGCCGGCGCTCGTGACCTCGGCCGGGGCCAGACCGTTCTCCACCTCCTGGGCGGTGTCGAGGAAGGCGAGCAGGCCCGACACGCTGGCCCCGGGCCGCGCCGCGAAGTCGGCGACGACGTCGGCGAACGCGTCGAGGTGTTCGGTGCCCGACCAGCCCGCCGAGACCGGGCGGGCCGCCCGCGCCTCTGCGTCCACGCCGAGCACCCTGCGAATTTCGGCGATCAGGTCCGGCAGCGCCCAGTCGAGGTGGGCGCGCAGTGCGGTCAGCTCGCGGCCCAGCGCGACGATCCTGGAGTGTCCGTCGACGGAGTACGCCGCCGGCTGTCCGGGATCGCAGATCGCCTCACCGAGGCACGCCGCGTCGGCGTCGGAACTCAGCTGCGCGACGATGTCCTCCGGTTCGGCCGCACTCGGCCGTCCCGCGCCGCGGTCGAGCTCGAGGGCCCGGCGCCACAGTGCGGCGATGTCGCGGGCACCCAGCCGCCACCGGGGCCCGGCGAGGACCCGGATCGCGGCCGCTCCGGCCGCCGGGTCGGCGGCCAGCCGCAGCATCGCGACCACGTCGGCGACCTCGGCGATTCCCAACAGCCCGGCCAGGCCGACCACCTCGACGGCCAGCCCCCGCCTGCTCAGGGCCTCGGCCATCGGTGCGGCGTCGGCGTTGCGGCGCACCAGCACGGCGGCGGTGGGTGCGGTACCGGTGTCCTCGACGGCGGCGCGATGCAGCTGGGCCATCTCGTCGGCGAGCCATTCGCGCTCGGCGACGATGTCGGACAACAGCGCTGCGCGCACGGTGCCGGCCGCGGCGTCGGGGCGCGGCTGCAGTGACCGCACCGCGACCGAGCGGCGGCGAGCATCCTGGGACACCTCGTTGGCCAGGTGCAGCACTTCGGGTGGGTTGCGCCAACTGGTGCGCAATTCGAGGGTCGGCGCGGGTGTCCCGTCCGACTGCGGGAAATCGGTGGTGAACCGGGGCAGGTTGGTCGCCGAAGCCCCGCGCCACCCGTAGATGGACTGGATCGGGTCGCCGACGGCGGTCAGGGCCAAGCCGTCGTCGGCTCCCCCGCCGAACAACGCCGACAGCGCCACTCGTTGGGCGTGACCGGTGTCCTGGTATTCGTCGAGCAACACCACGCGATAACGCTGCCGCAGCTGTTCCCCCACCTGCGGAAAGCGCGAAGCCAGCTGCGCGGCGGAGGCCATCTGCATGCCGAAGTCGATGACGCGCTGCTCGCGCATCCGGCGATGCAGTTCGTCGATGAGCGGGACGAGCGCGGTGCGTTCGGTCTGGGTGCCCAGCATCCGCAGCAGCCACTGGCTGGGACCGCGGTCCCGCTGATAGCGACCGGCGGGCAATGTGTGCACCAGCCGCTCGAGCTCCACGTGGGTGTCGCGGAGTTGATCGGTGTCCACCAGATGCTCGGAGAGCTGCCCGGCGAGTTTGAGCACCATCGCGGTCACCGACGCCGGAGACTTGTCGGTGTCGAGCGCCCGCGGATGCTCACAGACCACCCGGTAGGCCAGCTGCCACAATTCCGTGTCGCCGAGCAGCCTGGTGTCCTGCTCGACCGGCAGCAGCAGGCCGTACTCGCGCAGCAGCGTGCCCGCGAACGCATGGTAGGTGCCGACGGTGACGGGATCGGCGGCCACGCCGGGCCCGTCGAGGGCACCCGGGATCACCAGGCCCGCACCGGCAAGGCGGGCCAGCCTGGCGCGCACCCGGCGCAGCAGCTGCCCGGCGGCCTTACGGGTGAACGTCAGCCCCAATACCTCGCCGGGGCTGGCGTAACCGTTGGCCACCAGCCAGACCACCCGCGCGGCCATCGTCTCGGTCTTACCCGCGCCGGCACCGGCGATCACGACCAGCGGACCCGGCGGCGCGGCGATGACCGCGGCCTGCTCGTCGGTCGGGGCGAATAGCCCCAGTGCGTCGGCGAGCTCAGCGGGACTGTAGTGCGGGCTCATCGCGAGGAACCTCCGTCGGCGTCGGCGTTGCGGGCGGGGCACATCGGGCGCACCGGACAGTGCGCGCAGCCGTCGTTGACCCGGGCGACGAACTCCGGGCCCCGGGTGGCTGCAGCGGCCTGCGCGACGCGTGCCCGCCACTCGTCGCGGGCCTGCGGGGTCAGCGCATCCTGGTCGCGTTGGGCAGCGCTGCCGCCGGAGGTCTTGCCGAGGTAGACCAAACGGCCGCCACCGGGTTCGTCGCCGTCGGCGAGCAGGCCTGCGGCGACGGCCAGCTGATACATCGCCAACTGAGCGTGGTTCTGCGCGTCGTCCTTGGTGACCGGCGACTTGCCGGTCTTGATGTCCACCACGACCAACCTGCCCTCGCTGTCGCGTTCGAGTCGGTCGAGCCGACCGCGCACCCGCACCGCGGGTGAACCCTCCCCAGCCGCGACCACGTCGCCGTCGACGTCGATCTCGGTGCCGACCTCGGTGAGCTCACCGCGCGTGTTCGCGCGCCAGGTGGTGAAGGTCGACAGCATCTCCAGGTGGCGGGCGCGTTCGTTGTCGGCGTGCCACTGCGCGTCGAACGGCAGCTGGTCCC
Source organism: Mycobacterium sp. G7A2 (assembly GCF_041902445.1). Taxonomy (NCBI): domain Bacteria; kingdom Bacillati; phylum Actinomycetota; class Actinomycetes; order Mycobacteriales; family Mycobacteriaceae; genus Mycobacterium; species Mycobacterium sp. G7A2. The sequence continues at coordinate 4,377,275 of NZ_CP169251.1, forward strand.
AGACCTTCTCCAGCGCGCCGAGAACCTGCGCCTCAGATCTGGTGCTGTCGGACACCAGCGCGTGCACCAGCGACCCCAGCGCGGAGCGCACATCGGCGGCCCGCGCTCCGCCGTGGCGCTCGAGCAACCAGCGCAGCGGACAGTCCGAGAGCATCTGCAGCGTCGACGGCGACAGCGTCACGACATGGCCGTCGTCGTCCCACATCGGCTCGCTGCTGGACACCTCCCGCATGCCGTACCACGAGGCGGGATCCGCCCCGGACACACCCGCTTGCGCCAACCGCGCCAACTGGGCTGCGGCGCAGGCTCGTTCACCGTCCTCGACCGCGCCTTCGGGCGCGCACACCACCGCCCGGAGCCGCCCCACCAGCGCCGACGGCGCGAGAACCCGCGGGGCACGGATCGGTGCCGGCGGATCAGCGTCGGGCTCGCCGCTCAGCGCTGCGAGCTCGTCGACGAACGCCGACGGCAGCATGGCGTCGTCGCCACCGTCACTGTCGACGGCGGTCACCAACAGCCGTCGGCGGGCCCGGCCCATCGCGGCCAACAGCAACCGCCGCTCCTCGGCCAGCAGCGGCGCGCGACTCGACAAACTCCGCTGCCCGGGCTCGGCCACGCCGTCGATCACGTCGACGAGATGTTGGGTGTTCAGCACTCCGCCGCGCGGCGCGACGTTCGGCCACAGCCCTTCCTGCACACCGGCGATGATCACGAAATCCCACTCCCGACCGAGCGAAGAGTGCGCGCTGAGCACCGCAACCGCGTCGGCTTCGGGACGGTCGTCGCGCCGCACCGGCGGCAGTGTCAGGGCCTTGAGGTGGTCGATGAGGCCGCGCAGCGACGCGCCCGCGGTGTGGGCGACGTAGCGTTCGGCGACGTCGAACACCGCGGTGACCGCGTCGAGGTCACGGTCGGCCTGGGCGCCGCTCGGCCCGCCGCGCTCACTGGCCGTCAGCCAGCGCCGCTGCAGCCCCGAGCGGTTCCACGCCTGCCAGAGCGTGTGGTGCGGATCCGCACCCTGCTGCGCGCTGCGGCGGACCGCGACCAGCACGGTGCGGACCCGGCGCACCGCGCGGGCCAGATCCTCGGGAAGGTCACTGCGGTCGCGATCGAGTGCGTCCACCAGGAGGGCACCGAAGTCCGCCGTGGGCTCACCGTCGGCACGGCGCAGCGCGCGGCGCAACCGCCGCAGCGAGACCGGGTCGACCCGCCCCAGCGGTCCGGTCACCAGCGCGAGCGCCGCGTCGGCGGTGAGACCGGAGGCGGCGGCTTCCAGGACCGTCAGCAGCGCCCGCACCGCCGGTTGATCGGCCAGCGGGGCCACCGGCGCAGGCAGGTCCACCGGCACGCCGGCGGCCGCCAGCGCGCGGCTCAACGCCGCGCCCATCCGTGGCATCGACCGCACGATGACCGCCATGCGATGCCACGGCACGCCCTCACCGAGATGAGCGCGCCGCAGCGCGTCGGCGATCAGGGCGGACTCCGCGTGCGGAGACGCGGCGATCCGCACCTCCACCGCGCCCTCCTCGTCCGTTCCGGAGAACTCCCAGGCCGGTTCGAGACCCGGCAGTTTGCGCGCCATCGTCGCCACCGCGCCGGCAACGGCAGTCGAGCACCGATGCGACCGGTCCAGCCTGAGTTCGGTCCCCTCACCGCGCAGCAGAACCGGGTCGGCGCCGCGGTAGCCGAACACGGTCTGGCGGGGATCACCGGCCAGCACGGTGAGCTCGGCACCTTCGGCGAGCACCCGCACCAGCCGCGCCGCCTGCGGATCGAGGTGTTGTGCGTCGTCGACCAACAGCAGCGTGACGCGTGCCCGTTCGGCGGCCAGCAGGTCGGGATCCATGGCGAATGCATCCAACGCCGCACCCACGAGTTCGGCCGCACCCAGCGCGGGAATGGTGGCCTGCGGCGCAGCCATGCCCACCGCGGAGCGCAACAGCATGACCTGCTCGTAGGCCTGCGCGAAGCGCCCCGCGGCCCGCCACTCCGGTCGGTCGGCACGGCGACCCAGCCGCTGTAGACCCAGCGGATCGACACCGCGTTCGCTGCACCGGGCCAGCAGGTCGCGCAGCTCGGTGGCGAAACTCACGGTGCTCAGGGCCGGCCTCAAGGCGGCGGGCCAGCGCACCGGTGAGGCATCGCCGTCTTCGATATCGCCGGCGAGCAGTTCGCGAATGATCCCGTCCTGCTCGGCACTGGTGATCAGCCGGGGCGGAGGGCTGCCGTTGCGTTGGGCGGCCAGCCGCAGCACCGCGAACGCGTAGGAGTGCACGGTCCGCACCAGTGGCTCACGAATCACCGCGTCACCCCCCGCCGCCAGCAGTGTCGCGGTGATCTCGGCTTTGGCCCGCGCCCCGAGGCGGGCCGAACCGGTCAGCAGCAGAACCGATTCCGGGTCCCGCCCGGCGTTCAGGTGAGCTGCGGCGGTGTTCACCAACAGGCTGCTCTTGCCGGTGCCGGGGCCGCCGATCACGCGCACCGTCCCGCGCGCGTCGGGGCGGGTCAGCGATGCCTCGACGAATTCAGACCCGTAAAGGCCGGACCCGGTGAGTTCGGCTTGTGGAGCGGACATGACGGAATGACATCACGGGGCACCGACAGACTTGGCCGGCCGGCGCAGAGCCTGGCAGCATCGACCCGGTGAGCGATCTGAACGTGCACCATTTCGGTCCGAACCGCCCGGCCCAGGTTCTGGCGATCCACGGACTGACCGGGCACGGTCAGCGCTGGATGACGCTGGCCCAGCGGTTCCTCGCCGATCTCTCCATCGCGGCCCCGGATCTGATCGGGCACGGCCGTTCGACGTGGGCGGCGCCGTGGACCATCGACCAGAACGTCAGCGCCCTGACCGCCCTGCTCGACGGTGGCGGCGGTGAGCCAGCCGTCGTGGTCGGCCACTCGTTCGGTGGCGCGATAGCGCTCAATCTCGCTGCGGCCCGGCCCGACCTGGTGGCCGGGCTGGTGTTGCTGGACCCCGCCGTCGGCCTCGACGGTGACCGGATGCGTGACGTCGCCGACGCCATGTTCGACTCCCCGGACTACACCGACCGCGACGAGGCCCGTGCGGAGAAGGTGGACGGTTCCTGGGGTGAGGTCGAGCCCTCCGAGGTGGAGCGCGAGCTCGACGAGCACCTCGTGGCGCTACCCAACGGCCGCAGCGGGTGGCGGATCAGCATTCCGGCGATGCTGTCCTACTGGAGTGAGTTGGCGCGCCCGGTCGTTCTGCCTCCCAACGGAATACGCACCACCCTGGTACGGGCGAAGAAGGTTCGACCGCCCTACGCCACCGACGCGCTGATCGCCGGCCTCTCCGAACGACTCGGCACCGATTTCCAGCTGCTGGAGTGGGATTGCGATCACATGGTCGCCCAGGCGATGCCCGCGGACACCGCCGCGCTGGTCCGCGATCATCTGAGCTGACCGTGGCGGCCATCACCGACGAGCAGGTCGAGACGGTGCGCGCACTCGTCGCCGCGGTGCCGTCGGGCAAGGTGGCGACCTATGGCGACATCGCCACCGCCGCAGGCCTTTCCAGCCCCCGCATCGTCGGGTGGATCATGCGCACCGATTCCGCTGACCTGCCCTGGCACCGGGTGGTGCCGGCGTCGGGGAAACCGGCGCCGCATCTGCACAGCCGGCAACTGGAACTGCTCCGCGCCGAGGGTGTGCTCACCCGCGACGGCCGCATTCCGCTCGGTGAGTGCCGCCACCGCTTCTGAACCGCGAGAGTGCACCCTCGGTAGTCGAACGCGCTGCACCACGACAGGGAATGCACGTTCGCGACCGAGAGTGCAACCCGACGCGCCCGCGCCGCTACAGCGCCAACCGGACCAGCGCCGCGGTGCGGGCGAGACCCGGGAACGCCGCCGCGGTCGCGCGCGGATGCAGGGCGTGTACCGCCAGCCGGAACATCAACGCGCGTAGCAACATCTGCGGCCACTCGGGCAGCGGCGCCCAGCGCTCGATGAGTCCGTCGTCGGCACCACCCCACGACAGCGCGTCGACGACGACGACGCCCGCCGCCCACGCGGGCGGGCGCCAGTACGGCGTGATGTCGGTGATGCCGGGCGCGGCGCTGCCCGCGAACAGCACGGTGCCGTAGAGGTCACCGTGCACCAGCTGGCTGGGGCTCTTCGTGGGACGGCGCAGGGCGGCAAGCTGGTTGATCAACTCGACGGACTTCTCTCCGTCGGCGGTGCCGGGGGCCACCCGCGCTCCGGGCGGGAGCGCATGCAGGGGCCGCTCCTCCCAGGCCGCCCGGTCGGCGGCGATGAACACGTCCACGTCGGCCCACGGCGCCACCGGCGGTTGGGTCAGGAACCGCGGCCGCTCCAGTTTGGCCGTCGCCTCGTGCAGCCGCACCGCGGCCGAGACCACCTCGTCGTGGCGCGGTTCAGGCGTACCGGCGACGTAGGTGTCGGCGCGCCAGCCGGCGACGACGTAGCGGCCGTCGGTGGACCGAACCGGCCTGGCCAGCCGCACCCCGTCGACGAAGAGCGTCTCCCGGACCTTGGCCGACCACGCGGCGCGCGCGTGGTCGGCGACCAGGGAGAGCACCACTTCGCCGCAACGCCAGCCGCCTTCCCAGCTCGAGCCGAGGGGCGCCGGGCGCACCCCGGACAGCCCAAACGCCGCAAGCACATGATCGGGCGGGCGCTCGGCGGTCACCGAAACAGCCTAAGCGCAGCAGGGGCGAACCCAGCGTTAGTACATCACCATGTCGGGTTCGAGTTGCTTGGCCCAGGCCACGATCCCGCCCTGCAGATGCATGGCATCGGTGAACCCAGCCTTCTTGATGACCGCCAGCGCCTCGGCCGAGCGCACCCCGGTCTTGCAGTACAGCACCGGCACCCGATCCTGAGGCAGCTTGGCCAGACCGTCGCCGGTCTCGATGGCCGACTTCGGGATCAGCTCGGCGCCGTCGATGCGGTTGATGTCCCACTCCACCGGTTCCCGTACGTCGATCAGGGCGTACTTCTTGCCGGAATCCAGCAGTTCGCGCAGCTCGCGCGGCGTGACGGTGGAGTCGAGCACGGCTTCGGAGGCCTCGTCGGTCATGACGCCGCAGAATTCCTCGTAGTCGATCAGCTCGGTGATCTTCGGGGTCGAGGGATCCTTGCGGATCTTGATCGTGCGATACGTCATGTCCAGCGCGTCGTAGACCATGAGCCGGCCCAGCAGCGGGTCGCCGATGCCGGTGATCAGCTTGATCGCCTCGGTGCCCATCACCGACGCGATCGACGCACACAGAATGCCCAGCACGCCGCCCTCGGCGCACGACGGCACCATTCCCGGTGGCGGCGGCTCCGGGTAGAGGTCGCGGTAGTTCAGGCCGCGTTCATTGCCGTCCTCATCGGCCGGCGCGTCCTCCCAGAACACCGACACCTGGCCCTCGAACCGGTAGATCGAGCCCCACACGTAGGGCTTGCCCGCCAGCACCGCGGCGTCGTTGACCAGGTATCGGGTGGCGAAGTTGTCGGTGCCGTCGAGGATCAGGTCGTACTGCTTGAACAGGTTCACCGCGCGGTCGGGCTCAAGGCGGAACTCGTGCAGCCGCACCTCGACGAGCGGGTTGACCTCCAGGATCGAGTCGCGGGCGCTCTGGGCCTTGGGCCGGCCGATGTCGGACTGGCCGTGGATGATCTGGCGCTGCAGGTTGGATTCGTCGACCTCGTCGAACTCGACGATGCCGATCGTCCCGACGCCCGCGGCGGCGAGGTAGAGCAGGGTCGGCGAACCGAGTCCGCCGGCGCCGATCACCAGCACGCGCGCGTTCTTCAGTCGCTTCTGCCCGTCCAGACCGAGGTCCGGGATGATCAGGTGGCGGCTGTAGCGGGCCACCTCTTCACGGGTGAGCTCAGCCGCGGGCTCTACCAGCGGCGGCAGCGGTGTTGACACCGAATATCTCCTTGGTTGGCTCTTGCCATCATCTCAGCAGGTACGTGATTCAACAGCAACGAGGGTCTGGCACTTCCCGCGTGCTCAGGGCCATCGAGGGCGCGCTGAGGTCCAGGATTTCCGGCGCGCCGCCGGACAAACCCGCGCTCGCGGAACAGCAGACGAAGAACAGGTCAGGCGATGGGGTACGGCCAGGGGTTGAAGCGGCAGGTCTTGCCGTCGGCGGTAACCGTGCCGGGGTCGAAGCGCGCTGCGTCGTTGTTACTGGTGGAGAACGTCTGCTGCATCATCACCGGCGCCAGCTCACCGTCTTCGGCGCACTGCTCGTGGCGCTGGTACCCGATCGCGTGGCCGACCTCGTGGTTGATCAGGTACTGCCGGTAGGAGCCGATGTCGCCCTGGAAGGGCACCGCCCCGCGCACCCAGCGGGCTTCGTTGAGCAGCACCCGCGGCTGTCCTTGGTACACCGGGTTGTAGCAGGACGCCTCGAGCTGGATGTCATAGCCGCAGGCTTCCCGCACCGTCATCGGGGAGGTCAGCGATACCCGGAAGTCCGGCTGGACCCCGGAGGCCGCATCCGTGCGGACGAACGCGAACTGGGGGTTGTGGGTCCAGCTCTTCGGGTTGGCCAGCGTCTCGCTGACCATCCGGGCGAACCCCTCGTCGCCGCCGTAGCTGGTGGTGTCGACGCCGTCTTCGACCTCGACGGTGTAGGTGAACACCTTCGTGGTGCCCTCCCCCACCTGCGGTGTCCCGCCGGGCACGACGCGCCAGGTGCCCGCCCCCATCGGGGTGAAGGGGCCGCCGTCGGGCAGGATCCCGGTGGGCAGGTTGGCGTCGAATTCGGTCAGGCCCTTGGGCGGTGCGCCGATGATGGCGGTGCTGGGCACCCCGATCGTCGGGGGGCCCTGGACGGGGCCTTCCTCCTCGAGAGCGCGCGGCGCCGAGGTCCCGGTGATGGTCTGATAGAGCACCACCGCGGTCAGCACGACCAACACCGGCAGCGCGTAGGCCCGCCAGCCGTAGGTGGACACGAAGCGACCGATCCAGGTCTGCTTGCGCCAGCGTTTGCGCTCGTCGCGATTGGACCTGACCCGGCCCGACGCTTCAGCCAGCGGGTCGCGCTGGGCGCGAAGGGGCTCGCGCCACTCATCGCGGAGCACGGGGACGCGACCGCCCCCGCGATGCTCCGGACCCGTTTGCCCTCCTCGCGAGCGGGAGTCGTAGGTCACCGAAACAGGATGACACAGGTCAACGGACTTCCTCTCCCGGCGCGCCACCGCCCGGCACGCTGGGCAGGCCGGACCCGCCCTTCCGCGAAGGTCCCCGTGACGGTAGTAGTGTCAGTGCGAAGCGAATTCACCGTGCCGGTCGCGCCGGCAGGACTCGAGGTTCTGATGAGAGATCTTGCCAAGACGGCGCAGCGGCGAGGGGGTCAGCCCGCCACTGGTACCGGGCTGCCCAGCGCCGGCGGCGCCCGCCGCGGCAACCGGTTACCCCGCGACGAGCGCCGGGGTCAGTTACTGGCCGCGGCCAGCGAGGTGTTCGTCGACCGCGGCTATCACGCCGCAGGTATGGATGAGATCGCCGACCGTGCCGGTGTCAGCAAACCGGTGCTCTACCAGCACTTCTCGTCGAAAGTCGAGCTGTATCTGGCGGTGTTGGCGCGCCACGTGGACAACCTGGTCTCCGGCGTGCGCCAAGCGCTGCGGACCACCACCGACAACCGGCAACGGGTCCGGGCCGCAGTGCAGGCGTTCTTCGATTTCATCGAGCACGACAGCCAGGGGTACCGGCTGATCTTCGAGAACGACTACGTCACCGAGCCGCAGGTGGCCGCCCAGGTCAAGGTCGCCACCGAATCGTGCACCGACGCGGTGTTCGACCTGATCAGCCACGATTCCGGGCTCGAACCGCATCGCGCCCGGATGATCGCGGTCGGCCTGGTCAGCATCAGCGTCGACTCCGCCCGCTACTGGCTCAACAACGAGCGCCCGATCGACAAGGACGACGCCGTGGAGGGCACCGTCCAGTTCATCTGGGGCGGGTTGTCACACGTGCCGCTGACCCGGTCCTGATCTGAGCCGGTCCTGACCTCCGCAGGTCGGGTGCGAGCGTCCCGACGCGCGAACGGCATTCCGCGCAGCTGGGCTGCAGGGAATGCCGTTCGTGCGCTGAGATGGCCTCAGCCGGCGGAATTGGCCGCGTCGGCGGCCGCCGCGCCCACCCCGAATCCGATGCGCCGCGCGTCGGCCGCACCGATCTCGACATAGGCGATGCGGGCGGCCTGCACGATGAAGCGTCGCCCCTTCTCGTCGGTCAAGGCCAACACGCCCGATGCGGCGGCCAGCGCGTCGCCTACCGCCTTCTCCACCTCCGCCGGTGTCTGCGCGCTGTTGAGGATCAGTTCGCGCGGGCTGTCGGTGACACCGATCTTGACCTCCACGTGGGCACCCTTCCGTCGTCTGCTCGTGTCTCAGCAGGAAGGCTAATCGACGCCGGAAGGTGCGCGCCGCGCCGGGACCTTCGCGGTCAGCGAACACGGCGGAGACCGCCGCGACACAGGGGCTATCGAACCGAGTCCCGACCGTGACCGCGCGCGAGGCGCGTCAGCCTCACCCGTCACTTGCGCCTCGATAGCATCAGCCCCGGCACACGCACGAGACGACTGGGACAGCTGCATGAACAGGCCGTACACCGCACAATCGCCGTACTCGCTGACGCCCACCGAGCGCATCCGCTACCGCTCCGGGACCGGCACACGGGACTTCGACGACGTCGACGGGCCGTACGGCGCCGGCCCCGATGCGGACCGGGACACCGACGTGTACCCGCGCTACCTCGACGACGGATACGACCCCTACGCGCCCGAGGACTACGACCGTTACGACGACGGCTACCAGGACTACGACGACGGGGACGACGGGTACGACCCAGACGACGACGAGATCGACGAGTCCCACATCGACCGCCGCTGGATGTGGATCGGCGGCGTCGCGGGCGCCGTGCTGTTCGTCGCGGTCATCGCCACCAGTCTCATCCTCAGCGGCGGCGACAGCGGGTCGGTCTCGGCGACCGTCACCTCGCAGCTGGCCACCTCGAGCGCCGCCCCGGCACCCAGCCAGGCACCGCGCGCGGCGGCACCGCCGACCCGGTCGCTGCCCGCCGAGACGATCACCACCGTGACACCCAGCGTCGAGGCTCCCCCGGCGCCGTCGCCTGTGCCGGCCGCCCCGTCGCTGCTGCCGCCCCCGCAGGCCGCCCCGGCGCCGACCGCTGCTCCCGGCACCATCACCTACCGGGTGACCGGCAACCGCGAGCTCATCGACCTGGTGACCGTCATCTACACCGACCAGCAGGGTGCGCTGCAAACCGAGTTGAACGTCGCGCTGCCCTGGTCGAAGACGGTGGTGCTGGACCCGGGTGTCACGTTGAGTTCGGTGACCGCCACCAGCGTGCGGGGTCAGCTCAACTGCAGCATCACCGACGCCGGCGGGAACCTGATCGCCTCGCAGAACAGCAACTCGATCATCACCAACTGCACCCGGTAGCTCAGGCCAGCCCGAGCTCGCGCATCCGGGCCTGGTGGGTGTTCTGCAGTTTGTCGAAGAAGTCCGTCATCTGTGACAGGCCACCCTCGGACATCACCAGGTCCACCAGCTCGTCGTGATCGGCCAGCACGTACTGGGCCTGCGTGATCGCCTCGCCGAGCAGGCGCCGCGACCACAACGCCAGCCGGTGCCGTTGCCGGTCGCTGGCGGTGACCGCGGCGCGGACCTCGCCGACGACGAACTGCGAGTGCCCGGTCTCCGAGAGCACCGAGCGGATCACGTCGCCGACCTCACCGGGCATCGACCCGGCGATCTCGAGGTAGAAATCAGCGGCCAACGCGTCCCCGACGTAGGTCTTGACCAGCGCCTCCAGCCACGTGCTCGGCGTGGTGAGCCGGTGGTAGTTCTCCAGCGCCGACGCGTAGCGCGTCATCGCCGGGACCACGTCGACCCCGCGGCGCTCCAGCGCGTCGCGCAGCACCTCGTAGTGGTTCATCTCGGCGGCCGCCATGCTGGCCATGTTGATGCGCCCCCGCAGGTTGGGGGCCATTCGCGCCTCGTCGGTCAGTCGGTAGAACGCCGCCACCTCCCCGTAGGCGAGCAACGCGAACAACTCGATGACACCGGGGTGCTCCGCGGCCGCCGTCGGGGCCTTCGACGCTTCCGTGGAGGCGCCCGTGGATCCGGTGGAGGCGGCCGCGGACGGGGTCGAAGTCATGGGCCAACTCTAACCGCCACGGCCCGGCTGGACCGAAGAGCGATGCGACCAGCTACCATGGGTGGCGGTGTCGGCGTGAACGTCGGCAGATCGAACCAGGTCAGGTCGGCGCATTTCGCGTAGACACCTTGGAAATGTGCGTGCACGACGGCGGCCCGCCCACTCAGTGCAGGGCCCGACGAAGTTCTCTTCTCTACTCGTGCGCGCGTGAACCGCATGAGGATTGAATCGAAAGGCTTCGTCTACCTCTATGACCCCTGTGACCACGCATCCCAACCCCTCCTTCGCCCAGCTCGGCGTCCGCGACGAGATCGTGCGCGCGCTCGCCGAGAGCGGCATCGAGCATCCCTTCGCCATCCAGGAGCTGACGTTGCCGCTGGCCCTGGCCGGCGACGACCTGATCGGCCAGGCCCGCACCGGTATGGGCAAGACCTTCGCGTTCGGCGTGCCCCTGCTGCACCGGATCTCCTCCGACGGCGACCGGCCGCTGACCGGAATCCCGCGCGCCCTCGTCGTCGTCCCGACCCGCGAGCTGTGCATCCAGGTCTACGAGGATCTCCTCGGCGCCTCGAAGTACCTGATGGCCGATGACACCCGCAAGCTGACGGTGACCGCCATCTACGGCGGGCGCCCCTACGAGCCGCAGATCGAGGCCCTGCAGAAGGGCGTCGACGTCGTCGTCGGGACGCCGGGCCGGCTGCTCGACCTGGCCCAGCAGGGTCACCTGCAGCTGGGCGGGCTCTCGACCCTGGTCCTCGACGAGGCCGACGAGATGCTCGACCTGGGCTTCCTGCCCGACATCGAACGCATCCTCAAGCAGATCCCCGACAAGCGGCAAGCGATGCTGTTCTCGGCGACCATGCCGGATCCGATCATCACGCTGGCCCGCACGTTCATGAGCCAGCCCACGCACATCCGCGCCGAGGCCCCGCACTCGTCGGCCACCCACGACACCACCGAGCAGTTCGCGTACCGCGCCCACGCTCTGGACAAGGTCGAGATGGTCAGCCGCATCCTGCAGGCCGAGGGCCGCGGAGCGACGATGATCTTCACCCGCACCAAGCGGACCGCGCAGAAGGTGGCCGACGAGCTCGCCGAACGCGGGTTCAAGGTGGGGGCGGTCCACGGTGATCTGGGCCAGGGGGCCCGGGAGAAGGCGCTGAAGTCGTTCCGCACCGGCGAGGTGGACGTCCTCGTGGCCACGGACGTCGCGGCGCGCGGTATCGACATCGACGACATCACCCATGTCATCAACTTCCAGATCCCCGAGGACGAGCAGGCCTACGTGCACCGCATCGGCCGCACCGGACGAGCCGGCAAGACGGGCATCGCTGTCACGCTGGTCGACTGGGACGAGCTGCCGCGCTGGTCGATGATCGACAAGGCGCTCGGGCTGGACACCCCCGATCCGGCGGAGACCTACTCGAGCTCGCCGCACCTGTACGAGGAGCTCAACATCCCCGCCGAGGCCGGCGGCACGGTGGGCAAGGCGCGCAGCGCCAGCGGCACCCGCTCGGCGACGGGCACCCGCACCCAGTCGTCTCGGCGCAGCTCGGGCGAGAGCACCGAGGACAAGCCGGCCCGACGCAACCGCAGCCGGCGGCGCACCCGGGGCGGTAAGCCGGTGGGCAACCACCCCGAAGGCGGCGAGCAGAGCGCACCGAGTGCGGCCACCGGCGGTGACGGGGCCTCCCCCGAGCAGGGTGAGGCGCCGAGCTCGGGTCGCCGGCGCCGGCGTCGCCGCCCCAGCAAGGCTTCGGCCGCGAACTAGCCGGCACGAGACACCGCGCGATGGTCAAACCTGAGCGCCGCACGCGAGGCGACATCATCGCTGCGGTGGCGATCGCCGTCGTGATCGCCGTCGTCGCGGGGGTGGTGTGGTGGACCAGTGACGCCCGGGCGACCGAAAGCCGTCCGGCGGCCAGCCCGGTCCCGGCGCTGGAACCCGCGGCCGCGGTACCGGATTCACTGACGCGACGCTGGGAGGCGCCCAGCGACGCGACCAGCCGGCCCGTCGTGGTCGGCGGGGCGGTGGTGACCGGCGACGGCCAGACGGTGCAGGGCCGTGATCCGGCCACCGGCGAGCCGCTGTGGAGCTACGCGCGTGATCTGCCGTTGTGCGGGGTCACCTGGGTCTACAACTACGCCGTCGCGGTCTATCCCGACGGGCGCGGATGCGGGCAGGTCAACACCATCGACGCCAAGACCGGCACCCGGGGCCCGGCCCGGTCGAGTTACGCCGACGACCACGTGACGCTGTCGGCCGACGGCACGACGGTGCTCTCGGCCGGCGACACCCGACTGGAGATGTGGCGGTCGGACATGGTGCGCATGCTCAGCTACGGGGCACTCGACGCACCCATCAAACCGGGGGTGCCCGCATCGCCGCTGTGCCGGTTCGTTTCCGCGGCGGCGAGTTCGGCGGCGGTGTCGGTGCTGGAAACCTGCGCCAACCAGTCCGACCTGCGGCTGACATTGCTGCGTCCGTCCGACGAGGAGGACACCCCGGAAGTCAAGTACGTCCAGCAGAAGGGCGTCAGCGACGGCACCGGGGCCCGCGTGGTGGCGGTGGCCGACACGCTGACCGCCGTGTACGTGCCCACCCCCAAACCGCGGGTGGACATCGTCGACGAGACCGGCGCGGTCACCGACAGCACCGTGGTCAGCGGTCCCCCGGTCGACGACGCCATCACCACCCGCACCGGGGATCTGATCACGTGGTGGACCGGTGACAGCGTGATGGTCTTCTCGGCCAACGACCTTCAGTACAAGTACACCGTGCAGGCGGTCGGACCGAATGCGCCGGTGGGTCCGGCGACGACGATGGCCGGCAAGTTGTTGGTGCCGGTCAGCAGCGGCTACGACGTGTTCGACGCGGCGACCGGGGCCGGCGAGAAGCACATTCCGCTGCAGCGGCCGCCCGCAGAGGGCCCGGTGGTACCGGGCGTGGCGGGGTCGACGGTGCTCGAGCAGCGCGGCGACGAGCTCGTCGCGCTCTCCTAGCTTTCTCCTCGCCCCTCTCCCAGCCCTCTCCTGGCCCTCTCCTGGCCGACGGACAGGCCATCGGGTGGCGCCGTCACACCTCCGGGGTGAAGGTGGGCAGTCCCTTGCCGTTCTTCCAGTGCTTGAGCAGCGCGGTCGCCAGTTCCCGGTAGGCCAGCGCGCCCTTGTTCTTGCGGCCCGTCAGCACCGACGAACCCGATGCGCTGGCTTCGGCGAAGCGCACCGTGCGCGGAATGGGCGGGGCGATGACCGGAAGCGAGTACCGGTCGGCGACGTCGAGCAGCACGTCACGGCTGTGCGTGGTGCGCGAGTCGTACAGCGTCGGCAGCGCACCCAGCAGCGTCAGGTCGGCATTGGTGATCTGCTGGACGTCGTTGATGGTGCGCAGGAACTGCCCGACGCCGCGGTGTGCCAGCGTCTCGCACTGCAGCGGCACGATCACGTCGTCGGCGGCGGTCAGCCCGTTGAGGGTCAACACCCCCAGCGACGGCGGACAGTCGATGATGACCACGTCGAAGGAGTCGGCGACCTTGGCCAGCGCACGTTTGAGCGCGTACTCACGGCCGGCCCGCATCAACAGCATGGCTTCAGCGCCGGCGAGATCGATGTTGGCCGGCAGCAACGTCATTCCCTCCGCGGTGCTGACCAGCGCCGCGTCCGGCTCGACGTCGCCGAGCAGCACCTCGTGCACCGACACCGCCAGCTTGTCGGGGTCCTGGCCCAGCGAGAAGGTCAGACATCCCTGCGGGTCGAGGTCGACGAGCAGCACCCGTTTGTCCAGCTCGACCATCGCCGCACCCAGCGACGCCACCGTCGTGGTTTTGGCGACCCCACCCTTTTGATTGGCGACAGCAAGTACCCGCGTCACGCTTCCCATCCTGTCATGATCCCTGCTGTACCCAATCTTGTTTGACCCGCACACCCCTGTGGCGGCACCGGGTGCGGCAGAATCGTTCGGTGTGGCACTCACCGAGCACCGGTTGATCCTGCTCCGTCACGGCGAGACGGAGTGGTCGAAGACCGGCAAGCACACCAGCCGGACCGAGCTCGACCTGACCCCTCACGGCCGCGGGCAGGCCCAGGCCGCGGCCGACACGCTTAGCCAGATGGCGCTGCGGGATCCCTATGTGGTGTGCAGCCCGCGGGTGCGCGCCCAGACCACCGCCGAGTTGGCCGGCCTGACCATCGACGAGGTCAATCCACTGATCAGCGAATGGGATTACGGCGACTACGAGGGCACCACGACCGTCGAGATCCGCAAGGCGGTACCGAACTGGCTGGTGTGGACGCACGGTTGCCCGGGCGGGGAGACCTCGGCGCAGGTGTGTGAGCGCGCCGACAAGGCGATCGCGCTGGCGCTTGCGCACATGGAGACCCGCGACGTGGTGTTCGTCGGCCACGGGCATTTCTCCCGCGCCGTCATCACCCGATGGATCGAGCAGCCCGTCTACGAGGGCATCCGCTTCGCCATGCCGGCGGTCTCGATCGCCGTGTGCGGCTTCGAACACGGGGTACGCCAGTTGACCGCACTGGGCTTGACGGGCCATCCCGACCCGGCCACGTCGGCGTGACGCGCGAACCCACGTTCGTCCTGGCCGGCCCGGACGGCGCGCTCGTCGCCGACGGTGTGCACACCGCCTTCAGCCAGATCGGCGACGCCCGGGCCGCACTGGCCTCGCACAGCGCGTCGATCGTGGTGGGCGCATTGCCATTCGATACGTCCAGACCGGCGGCGCTGATCCGGCCCCAATCGGTGCGCTTCAGCGACTCGATGCCGCAGTGGCCACACCGTGAACTGCCTGCCGTGACAATCACCGAGCTGGTGCCCGAGGCCGAGGCGCACCGCGCCCGAATCGCCACCGCCCTCGAGCAGTTGCGCGACAGCGGCAATCCGCTGCACAAGGTGGTGCTGGCGCGGGCCCTGCAGCTCAGCGCCGACGGGCCACTGGACGCCCGCAGCGTGCTCGACGCGCTGGCCACCGCCGACGCCCAGGCAACGAAGTATCTGGTCGACCTGTCCGCGGCCGGCGAGGGTTACTCGGGCACCGCGCTGGTGGGTGCCAGCCCCGAACTGCTGGTGGCCCGGCGTGGTGATCAGGTGCTGTGCCGGCCGTTCGCGGGTTCGGCCCCACGGCTGCCCGATCCGGGCGACGACGCGGCCAGCGGGGCCGCGCTGGCCGACTCGGCGAAGAACCGCCACGAACATCAACTGGTGGTCGACGCGCTGGCCGCCGCGCTGGATCCGCTGTGCACCGACCTGCAGATCGCGCCCGAGCCTCAGCTGTCCAAGACCGCCGCGGTCTGGCATCTGTACACGCCCATCTCGGGCCGTCTGCGGGAAAGATCCACCACAGCTTTGGATCTGGCGGTGGCGCTTCACCCGACGCCCGCGGTCGGCGGGTCTCCCACCGCGCCGGCCACCGCGCTGATCGAACAGCTCGAGGGCGACCGCGGTTTCTACGCCGGCGCCGTGGGCTGGTGTGACCGGCGCGGCGACGGCCGGTGGGTGGTCTCGATCCGGTGCGCGCAGCTGTCGGCCGACCGGCGTAGCGCCCTGGCACACTCCGGGGGCGGCATCGTCGCCGAATCGGACCCCGACGACGAACTCGCCGAGACCACAACGAAATTCCGAACCATTCTGAGCGCGCTGGGGGTGTCCGATGACTGAGACGATCCGCGCGGCACGGCCGGGTGACGAAGCCGAACTGACCGCGATGATCCATGAGCTGGCCGACTTCGAGCATGCCGCGGCCGAGTGCACGGTGACCAAAACGCAGCTGGGCTCGGCACTTTTCGGGCCGCAACCCACAGTGCACGCACACCTCGTCGAGGTCGACGGGCAGGCCGCGGCCGCGGCGTTGTGGTTCTTGAACTTCTCCACATGGGACGGGGTGCCCGGCATCTACCTCGAGGACCTGTTCGTGCGGCCACAGTTCCGCCGCCGCGGTCTGGCCCGCAAACTGTTGGCCACGTTGGCGCGGACCTGTGTCGACAACGGCTACACGCGGCTGAGCTGGGCGGTGCTGGACTGGAACGTCAACGCGATCGCGCTGTACGACGGTGTGGGCGGCGCCCCGCAGAGCGAATGGATCACCTACCGGGTGTCCGGACCCCGCTTGTCGGCGTTGGCCGCCGAGTCCGGCTGAGCGAGCCATCCCAGCACGGCCGGGCTGAACAGCAGCCCCAACACCGCGATCGCCACGACGCCGACCGCCACGGCGTAGCGCAGCTGACCCGAGGTGAAGACGTACCAGGCGACGCCGAGCAGCAGCAGGTTGGCGAACACGGCGATACCGCGGCCCCACCGGCGCCCGTTCCACAGCGCCCACCCGGCGGCCGCCACCGCGCCACCCATCACCGCGAACCAGGCGGCGGTGCCGTAGCCGCTGATCGCGGCCTCGTGATGCCCCCCGGCTTCGCGCACGACGAGCACGACGGCCATCACCAGCCCCAGCGTTCCCTCGAACGCCGCGATCACCCCGGCGACCCGCAGCGCGCGCGGCATCACCGAGCGAGCCGCTCGACCAGGTACTGCACCGCCATCTCGTAGCCGAGCGGACCGGCGCCGGCCACCACCATCTCCGCGACCGCCGAGACATAGGAGTGGTGGCGGAACTGCTCGCGGGCGTGGATGTTGCTCAGATGCACCTCGGCCACCGGCAGCCCGACCGATCGCAACGCATCGGCGATCGCCACCGAGGTGTGGCTGTAGGCGGCGGGATTGATGACAATGGCCGCACAATCGCCGGCCGCGGCGTGGATGGCGTCGACGAGCACACCTTCGTGGTTGCTCTGCACGGTGCGGACCTGCAGCCCCGCCTGCCCGGCCACCTCGGCGACGCGGGCTTCGATCTGAGCCAGGGTGGTGGTGCCGTACACCTCGGGCTGGCGGGTGCCCAGCAGGTTCAGGTTCGGCCCGTTGACGAGCAGCAGTCGACGTTCGGTCACCGTTGTACGGTACCGGCGCGGGCCGCGGTCAGGACCCGCGGCGGCCGAGCTCCTCGGCTACTCGCTGACCGGCACCATCTCCGTCCCGCAGGCGCACGTGTAGGACTGGTCGGAGCCCTCACAGTGGCATTCGGACTGGATCAGCACCCGGCACCCGCACCCGTCGTGCGCGCAGGTCAGTACGGTGCCCTCGGCAACCACGGCCATCTGTCACTCCGTTCACTCGGTCTCAGCGGACACATGCCATTGTGCTGATGTGTCGGCTGACCGGCCACCGAACGGCGGCATCGCCCGTTGGTCCCCCGGCCACCCGGCCCGGTTAGGCTGGCCCATCGTGCGTGCCGTGCTGATCGTGAACCCCAATGCGACCTCGACGACGGCGGCAGGCCGGGATCTTCTCGCCCATGCGCTGGAAAGCCGGGTCCAGCTCACCGTCGCCCACACCGATCACCGCGGCCACGCGATCGAGATCGCGCAGCAGGCCACCGCCGACGCGGTCGACGTGCTGATCGTGCACGGCGGCGACGGCACGGTGAACGAGGTGGTCAACGGCATCCGCGGCGCCCTCGCCCCCGGTGCGGGTGGCCCGGCGGTCGGGGTTGTGCCGGGCGGGTCGGCCAATGTGTTCGCCCGCGCCCTGGGCATCAGCCCCGACCCCATCGAGGCCACCAATCAGCTGGTCGACCTGCTCGGCGACTACCGGCGTGGACAGGCGTGGCGCCGGATCGGGCTGATGGACTGCGGCGAGCGCTGGGCGGTGTTCACCGCCGGGATGGGCGTGGACGGAGACGTGGTGGCCGCGGTGGAGGCCCAGCGGGCGAAGGGCCGCAAGGTCACCGCGTCGCGCTACATCCGCGTCGCGGTTCGCGAGATGCTGGCCAGCGCGCGGCGGGAGCCGCAGCTGACGGTCGAACGACCGGACGCCGAGCCGATCTCCGGCGTGCACTTCGCGTTCGTGTCCAACTCCAGCCCATGGACCTACGCCAACAGCCGTCCGGTGTGGACGAACCCGGATACGACGTTCGAGACGGGGCTCGGCGTGTTCGCCATCACCAGCATGAACGTGTGGTCCAACTTGAGGCTGGTGCGTCAGATGCTGGCCCGTAAGCCGCGGCTGGCGGCCAAGCATCTGATCCGCGACGACGACCTGCCCTGGTTGAAGGTGACCAGTGACACCCCGGTGGCCTGTCAGATCGATGGGGATTTCGTCGGCGCGCGGGATTCGATGCGGTTCACCGCCGTCCCGGATGCGCTGGCGGTGGTCGCCCCGCCGGCCGCGCCGCCGAAGTAACACACAAAAACACCGCCTGATCTGCACCGATGCCGATGTTGAGCTAGGTCACAGCGGGAATTCAGGGCACAGGTTGTTTAAGAGTAGTACTAACGTGTTAGCCATCCGGTAACGGGGCGGTGGCAGTAGCAGGCAGTGACATTGCCCACGTGTTAACGAACTGCTATTGACATCTGTTCAGCCTGTGAAAGCATCGGATGCAACAGCGCAGAAACATTTGGTGCGCTTGCGTTAACAGCCGAAGTAAAGCTCGTGCGTATTGCTGCGCACAGGACAAGGAGTATGACTCATGGATTGGCGCCACAAGGCGGTGTGTCGCGACGAGGATCCCGAACTGTTCTTCCCGGTCGGGAACAGCGGTCCGGCGCTCGCTCAGATCGCTGACGCGAAGCTCGTCTGCGCACGTTGCCCCGTCACCGCGGAGTGCCTGAGCTGGGCGTTGGAGTCCGGGCAGGACGCCGGCGTGTGGGGCGGCATGAGCGAGGACGAGCGTCGCGCGCTCAAGCGTCGCAATGCCCGGACGAAGGCTCGCACCGGGGTCTGATCGACTCCCCCGCACACACTCGAGCGACGGCCCCGACGAAAGTCGGGGCCGTAACTATGTGAAATGAATTACTGCGCGAATTGCACAGCAATTACGCAGAATTCCGTTGTTGCGCGCGTCACTATTGCGCGCTGCGCAACCGGCGGCCCAACGGCACCCGCAGCACGACATCGGTGCCGCCGCCGGAAGCCGCATGCATACCCAGCGAGCCGTCGAGTTCGGCCGCCACCAGGGTGCGTACGATCTGCAGACCGAGCCGGTCGGACTTCTCCAGGCTGAACCCCTCGGGCAGGCCCCGCCCGTCGTCGTTGACGACGACGTCGAGCCAGCGTGCGGAGCGTTCGGCGCGGATCGTCACGCATCCCTGCGGGGCGGCACTGTCGAAGGCGTGCTCGATGGCGTTCTGCACCAGCTCGGTGATGACCATGACCAGCGCGGTGGCGCGGTCGGCGTCCAGCACACCCAGCTCCCCCACCCGGTTGATCCGCACCGGGGCGTTGGAGATGTCAGGGGTCGCGACATCGTTCATGATCGGCAGGATCCGGTCGATGACCTCGTCGAGGTTGACCTCTTCGTCGACCGACATGGACAACGCGTCGTGCACGAGCGCAATCGACGACACCCGCCGAACCGACTCGATGAGCGCCTCTCGACCCTCCGGGTTGCTGGTGCGGCGGGCCTGCAGGCGCAGCAGCGCGGCCACGGTCTGCAGGTTGTTCTTGACCCGGTGATGGATCTCGCGGATCGTCGCGTCCTTGGACAGCAGCGCGCGGTCGCGGCGTTTGACCTCGGTGACGTCGCGGATCAGCACCGCCGCGCCCACCCCGGCGCCGTGCACCACCAGCGGCAGCGTGCGCAGCAGCACCGCCGCCCCACCCGCGTCGACCTCCATGCGCATGCTCGAACCGCCGGTCAGCGAATCACGGACGTGGTTGGCCAACTCCTGGGCCTCGAACGGGTCGGAGATCAACGGTCTGGTGACGCTGACGAGGTTGTGGCCTTCCAGCTCGGCGGTCAACCCCATGCGGTGATACGCAGAGATCGCGTTCGGGCTGGCGAACGTGACCACGCCGGTCTCGTCGAGTCGGATGAAGCCGTCCCCGGCGCGCGGGCTGGACCGCGACATCGCCAGGTCACCCACGTTGGGGAAGGTGCCTTCCGACAGCATGTGCAGCAGATCGACCGCACAGGCCCCGTACGCCGTCTCCAGCGGGCTGGCCTGACGCGGCGCCAGCGAGGTCTGGTGGGTCAGCGCCGCCACCACGTCGCTCTGGTAGCGCACCGGCACCGCCTCGACCCGAATGCCCGGGGTGCCGTCACCGCCCTGCACGGCGGAGGCGCCGATGGTGCCCGAGTCGAACGCCGCGGCCACGATCGGGAGGTCCTCAGGCTCGGCCAGCGTGCCCACCGAGTCGGCCAGCAGCACCGTCGGCGCGGTGTTCGGCCGCACCTGCGCCACGCAGACCAGCAGGCCGTCGTCGCGGCGAACCCACATCAGGTAGTCGGCGAACGACAGGTCGGCCAGCAGCTGCCACTCGCCGACGACGGCGTGCAGGTGATCGACCGCGTTTCCGGGCAGCACGGTGTGCTCGGCGAGCAGGTCACCGAGGGTCGACATGCAGCGCTAGCTGATGACCGCGATCAGGTCGCCGGCCTGGATCACGTCACCGACCGCGACGCTGACCTTGCTGATGGTGCCGGCGACCTCGGCGAGCACCGGGATCTCCATCTTCATCGACTCCAGCAGCACCAAGGTGTCGCCTTCACCGATCTGATCGCCCTCGCTGACCACGACCTCGAGCACACTGGCCACGATCTCGGCGCGAACATCCTCGGCCATCTTCACCCCACTCACTCACCGCTGTGCCTGAACGCGTCTATCGAACCACACGACAGGGTGGACAGAGCATCAACCGGCACGTGAGACAATCGCAGACAACGCCCGATCGACGGGCACCCACGACAGAGCCATTCGGAGGTACATCATGGCCAAGCGAGGCCGGAAGAAGCGCGACCGCAAGCACAGCAAGGCCAACCACGGCAAGCGCCCCAACGCCGGTTCGAAGTCAGTGCGCTGACTCCACCAGCAACAACACCGCCCGGTCCTCGTGAGAGGCCGGGCGGTTGTCGTTGGGGCGACGTGCTTGTCGTTGCGGGGGCGGCTGCTGCGGCGCTCAGCCCCGGCGGATGATCGTGGTGCGGCTGATTTCGAGCCGCAACCGCTCGCGCAGGCTGTCGGGGGCGCGCTCCCCGCTGCACTTGATGGCGATCAGCTTCTTCACCCGCTCCTCGATGCCGTAGTAGCGCAGACAGGTGGGGCATTCCTCGAGGTGCTGGCGCAGCCGGTCGCGGGTCTCGACGGTGCACTCGCCGTCGAGCAGCGTCCACACCTCGGCGATCACGGCGGCGCACTCGGGATGCTCGGGATCCACGGGCCCCACCGGCGGGGTCCAGCGGTCCTGCGGTTCAGGCTGGTCGGCGCCGCCAGACGGGTTCTCGGTGCCGCTCATGACGAAACCTCCTCCGGAGCGTCCTGGCCGCGGAGGAAGCCCCTGTCGCGGGCCACACCGCCCAACAACTCGCGAAGTTGACGCCTGCCGCGGTGCAACCGCGACATCACCGTTCCGATCGGCGTGTCCATGATCTCGGCGATCTCCTTGTAGGGGAAGCCCTCGACGTCGGCGTAGTAGACCGCCATCCGGAAGTCTTCCGGAAGTGCCTGCAGGGCTTCTTTGATCTCGTTGTCGGGCAGCAGCTCCAGCGCCTCGACCTCGGCCGAGCGCAACCCGGTCGAGGAGTGCTCGGCGTTGGCCGCCAGTTGCCAGTCGGTGATCTCCTCGGTCGGATACTCCGACGGCTGGCGCTGCTTCTTGCGGTAACTGTTGATGTAGGTGTTGGTCAGGATCCGGTACAACCACGCCTTGAGGTTGGTTCCTTCCCGGAACGACCGGAACCCCGAGTACGCCTTGACCATCGTTTCCTGCAGCAGGTCCTCGGCGTCGGCGGGGTTGCGGGTCATCCGCAGCGCGCCGCCGTAGAGCTGGTCGAGCATCGGGATCGCGTCACGTTCGAAGCGCGCGGTCAACTCGGCGTCGGTCTCTTCGTGCCCGATCTGGCCGTCCGACTGTGCATCGGTGTCGGTCATCGTGGGGAACACCGTCCCTTCTGTAGCGGCGCCACCAGACAGCTCCGGCGTGTCCACCGGACGCTCCAGGGCCTTCATGGGCAATGCAGTCAACACTGGCACCGGAAAATCCCCTTCCGCCGATCCTAGAGGTTGACACCGACTACAGGCCGTGGCCGGCTCAGCGACCAGCCACTGCTGTGGTCAACAACAGCGCTGCCGCGCGCGGTGTTCCCCACCGTCTGGCCGTACTGCCGCCGGTGACCCCGCCGGTCGGGAATACTCACTGTCTCGATGGACGTGTCAACCACCCTCGTCGTCGGCGCGCTGACGCTGCTGGTGCTCGCCACGGCTCTGGCGTGGTGGCTGCGCCGCCGCGCGTCCTTCCACTCCGCGCTGCAGCAGCGCGGGTGGCGGGTCGAGACGCATGGTGAGGACACCGTCGTCCTCCCCGTCGCCGGGGACTGGACGCTGACCATGACCCGGTCGTTCGCCAGCCAGATGTCGCCGCCGAGCACCCACATCGTCACCAGCACCTGGGCGTGCCCCACCCCGGCCACGCTCGGTCCGGTGCTGGTCGCCGGCCCCTCCCCACCCGGGGAGCTGCGCGAGCTGGCCACCGGTCTGATCAGCACGCTGCCCGCGCCGCTGACCGAATGGCTGGGCCTGGACCGGTTCAGCGGCGGACGCCCGCTGCGGGCGCTGCCGGCGATGGACCAGCGGCTGTTGGTGTTCGCCACCGACGGCATCGGCCCCACCGGGACCATGCGCAACGTGGCCGACGCGATCGGCGACTGGTGCGGCCGGTTCGACGCCGAGCGGGAGCAGCCTGTGCTGACCGTCGACCGGACCGGGATCTCGGTGCGCGTGCGCACCGATGTGTTGCGCTCGGTCGAGATGGCCGACGCGTTCGTCAACCTGGGCCTGCGCTGCCGGGGCTCCCTCGGCCGGGCGTGAGCCTGGTCCTGGCCACCTCGGTGGTCGGCGCCGCCGCGGTGCTGGCGTGGCGCTGGCGCCGCCGAACCATCCCGTTGTGCGTGCTGACAGTGGCCACGGTTCCGGCGCTGTTCCTGGTCGTCGTCATCACCGGGGAGGTGGCGGCCGACCTGGCGCTACGAGCCGCGACGATCACGGCGGCCACCGTGGTGTTGTCGGTGCTGACCGCGCTGCTGTGGACCAAGGGTCTCCCGCAGCTGGTCAGCAGGAGCGACCGCAGCGGCGTCGCCGTGGTGTGCGCGGCGCTGTCGGCCATGTATGTCGCGGTCGCGGTGTTCCTCCTGGTGGCTGCTGACGACACCGCCAGCGTCGCCGACGCCGAGGTCCTGGTGGATCGCGACCAGTTCGTCGCCTCGCGCGACGCACCGGCGCGTCAGGCCGGGGTGTTGTTGCAGGGGAC
This sequence comes from Mycobacterium sp. G7A2, assembly GCF_041902445.1. Taxonomy (NCBI): domain Bacteria; kingdom Bacillati; phylum Actinomycetota; class Actinomycetes; order Mycobacteriales; family Mycobacteriaceae; genus Mycobacterium; species Mycobacterium sp. G7A2. The sequence goes on from NZ_CP169251.1 coordinate 4,400,751, forward strand.
CCTGCGAGGGCCGACGGGATCGCCGGTGGTGGCAACGCACGGGTGCGTCACGGTCGGGACGCATCGCCTTCTGCTGCCGGGTGGCCGGTTTCCCGACCGCTATCTGGTCGACTTCCCCGGCGGACCGCCCGTCGTGGTGGCGGGCATCTCGTCGGGCAGCCAGGCCTGGGGGTGGCCGGCGGGCGGCACCGGCAACTGTGTCCTGCGAACCGGCGATCGGGTGGTGGTGTGGGGACACCTGCGCGGCGGGATGGGCGGCGGCGCGACGTCCTACACCGGGCTGGCCGACGTGCGGATCGTCGCCGCCGGGGATGCGGACACGTTTCTGGACCGCTTCCGGCCCGCCGCCGAGCGCACCGGGCGCATGGTGGTCGTGCTGGCCGGGGTCAACGGTGCGCTGGCCGTGGCGGTCGCTGTGGCCGGTGTGCACACCTGCCGCCGGCTCACCCGCACCGGCAACGACGACCCTCCCCGAATCACCTGGCGCAGCGGACCGCGCTGACCGGATTACGCTGGGCCGGTGGCGCGCGCAGCGACCCCCGCCATTGCCGCTCTGGTGGCGGCCGGGGCACCTCATGCGGTGGTGCAGTACCCGCACGACCCCCGCGCAGAGTCGTTCGGTGACGAGGCGGTCGCCGCCCTCGCCGAGCGGGAAGGCGTCCAGCCCGGGCAGATCCTCAAGACCCTGGTCGTCGCGATGCCCAGCGGCCTTGGCGTCGCGGTGGTGCCGGTCCCGTCGAAGCTGTCGCTCAAGGCGGCGGCCGCCGCGCTCGGCGCACCGAAGGCGACCATGGCCGACCCGGCCGCAGCGCAGCGCTCCTCCGGTTACGTCGTCGGAGGGATCTCGCCGCTGGGCCAGCGCAAGCCGTTACCCACGGTCGTCGACTCCTCGGCGCTGCAGTGGGACCGGGTGTTGTGCAGTGCCGGCAAGCGTGGGTGGGACGTGAGCCTGTCCCCGCAGGACCTGGTGCGGCTGACGAACGCGGTGACAGCCGACATCTGCGCCTGACCGACGCGCCGAGCGGACGCACGGCAGTTCGGACGCGCCGAGCGCACGGGAAGGACGGACGCGCCGAGCGCACGGGCAGGACGGACGCGCCGGACGGACGCGCCGGACGGACGCGCCGGACGGACGCGCCGGACGGACGCACGGCAGTTCGGACGCGCCGAGCGCACGCGCCGGACGGACGCGCGACAGTTCGGACGCGCGACAGTTCGGACTCGCGACAGTCACCCGCGCCGGGCGAACGCGTGACAGTTCGGACCCGCGACAGTACGGAATATGACGAGAAACGGGCGAAATCCGTCAGAAACCGTACGTTCGGCGCGGAGGCGGTGGCATTAGGGTGGGCCCATGTCGCTTGCCGGAAAAACGATGTTCATCTCTGGTGCCAGCCGCGGAATCGGGCTGGCGATCGCCAAGCGGGTCGCCGCCGACGGCGCCAACATCGCACTGGTCGCCAAGACCGCCGAACCGCACCCCAAGCTTCCCGGCACCATCTACACCGCGGCCAAGGAGATCGAGGAGGCCGGCGGTCAGGCGTTGCCGATCGTCGGCGACGTCCGCGATGGGGACTCGGTGGCCGCCGCGGTCGCCAAGACCGTCGAGCAGTTCGGCGGCATCGACATGTGTGTCAACAACGCCTCGGCGATCAACCTGGGTTCCATCGAGGACGTGCCGCTCAAACGGTTCGACCTGATGAACGGCATCCAGGTGCGCGGCACCTACGCGGTGTCGCAGGCTTGCCTGCCTCACATGAAGGGCCGCGACAACCCGCACGTCCTGACGTTGTCGCCGCCGGTGCTGCTGGAGTCCAAATGGCTGCGGCCGACGCCCTACATGATGGCAAAGTTCGGAATGACGTTGTGCGCGTTGGGGATCGCCGAAGAGATGCGGGATGCGGGCATCGCGTCCAACACGCTGTGGCCGCGCACCATGGTGGCGACCGCGGCGGTGCAGAACCTGCTCGGCGGCGACGAGTCGATGGCCCGCTCGCGCAAACCGGAGGTGTACTCCGACGCCGCCTACGTCGTGCTCAACAAGCCGGCCAGCTACACCGGCCACACGCTGCTGTGCGAGGACGTGCTGCTCGAATCCGGTGTCACCGACCTGTCGGCCTACGACTGCGTGCCGGGTTCCGATCTCGGCGTCGACTTCTGGGTCGACGCCGCCAACCCGCCGGGTTACACCGCCCCGTAACGCTGTCGCGAATTGGGGCACCCCTGCTCGCGAACGTGCATTCTCGGCAGTGCCGGGCGCCGGTCGCCACCGGCCACCCTCGGCGACTGGCCGCCACCGGCAGCGCCGGGCGCCTGGTCGGCCCGAAGCGCTGACCCCGTCCGGCCGCTGACGGAGCGCACTTTTGCGACCGCCGCCGTGGCAGGGTGGTGGCTGTGACATCGCCGAGCCTCTGGTCCGCCGGCCGCTACGACGCGGTCGGGGAGCGCATCGCGCACATCGCCGGGCAGCTCTGTGACGCCGTTGAGCGCAGACGTCCGTTGCGCGGTTCCGACGTGGTCGACCTCGGGTGCGGCACCGGCAGCGCAGCGCTGCTCGCCTCGGCACGCGGGGCTCGCGTCACCGGCGTGGACCTCACGCCGGAGCTGCTCACGATCGCCCGGGGCCGCGAAGGCGCGGACGCGGTCACGTGGCGATGCGCCGACGCGTCGGCCACCGGCCTGCCCGACCGCGGCTTCGACGCGGCCATGTCGAACATGGGCATCATCTTCGTCGAGCCGGGCAGCCAGGTTCCTGAACTCGCACGGATCGTGAAACCCGAAGGTGTGCTGGCTTTTTCGGCGTGGGTCCGCGACGGTGACAACCCGCTGTTCGACCCGGTGGTGGCGGTGCTCGGTCCGCCGGCGGCCGCGTCGTTCTCCCCGGAGCAGTGGGGAGACGCCGACACGGTCACCGACCGGTTGGCGCCGCATTTCGACGACATCGAGCTGCACCGGGGGCTGCACCGCTGGCAGTTCGATTCGATGGCGGCGGCGCTGCGGTTCCTGCAGGAGGAATCACCGGTGCACGTGGCGACGTTCCGGCGGGCCGCCGACCAGCGCGACCGGCTGGCGGCGGCTTTCGAGGCGGCGTTGCAGCCGCATGTCGACAACGGCGGCGCGGTGACTTTCGGCGCGCCGTACGTCGTCGTCAGCGCGACTCGGTGCAGCTGAACTCAGTTCGCCTGGTACAGGATTCCGCGGCCGATCGCCTCGCGCACCACCGGCAGCGCGGCGTCGGCCAGGGCGGCGTCGTCGACGCCGTGGGTGGCGGCCAGCAGCTCGATCAGCATGCCCAGCGGTACCTCCCCGCGACAGCCCGCCAGCAGCGCCCGCGACACCTCGTCCACGCCCAGCACCGCTCCCGGTCCGCCGGGGCGACGCACCGCGGCCCCGACGACCTGCCAGCCGTCGGGACCGAGCAGGGACTGTTCTTCCAGGAACACCGGTGCGGTCGACAACCGGGCCGCCAGCAGCTGCTCGTCGGTGGTGTCGTGCAGGTACTCGCGGCGGGCGAAGAACGCCGCCACCTCCGGACCGGTCAGCGCCTCCCCTGCCCCGGTGATCTCTTCGAGCACCTGGTCGGGCGCCCGACGTTCGCCGCGGCGGGGCGCGCGGACGGTGATCATGCCCATGCCGACCCCGGCGATGCGGTGTTCGTCGAACCAGTCCAGCCACTGTCCGCCGCGGCGGGCGGCATCCTCGGGCAGCTCGCCGGCGTCGGAGGTCCACAGCGACACATAGCTGACGGGGTCGGCGAACTCGCGTTGCACCACCCAGGCGTGCAGCCCGGTCCCGGCCAGCCACCCGGCGACTCGGTCGCGCCAGTCCTGGCCGTCGACCACCATCCAGTTCGCCATGATCTGCGCGGTGCCGCCCGGTTCCAGATAATCACCGACCTGTTCGATCATCGTGCGACACAACATGTCTCCGGCCATACCGGAGTCGCGGTACTGGTAGTCCAGCGACCCGGTACCCACCACGAACGGCGGATTCGACACGATCAGGTCGAACCGTTCGCCGGCCACCGCGTCGAAGAGGCTGCCGCGGCGCAGATCCCAGGACATCGCGTTCAGCCGTGCGGTCGCCGCGGCCAGCGCGAGGGCACGGGCGTTGGTGTCGGTCGCGACGATTGCGTCGCAGTGGCTGTCGAGGTGTAGCGCCTGGATGCCGCAGCCGGTGCCCAGATCCAGTGCCCGCCCGACCGGCTCCCGGATGACCGCGTGGGCCAGCGACACCGACGCTCCCCCGATCCCGAGGACATGGTCGGCGTGCACGGGGCCGGGGCGTTGGCCGGCGTCGAGGTCTGACACCACGAGGAAGTCGGTGGCACCGTCGCTGTGCGGGCGGATGTCCAGCGCGGCACGCACGCCGCCGCGCGCGGTGATTTCCAGCGCCCCGTCGGCGACCAGCGCGTCGAGCCCTGCGGTGGGCAGCGCGCCCGCCACCCGGTCGCGGTTCTCCTCGGTGCCCAGCAGCAGCAACCGCACGAGGACGGCGAGCGAACGCTGGTTTTCGGGTGCCCGTTCGGTGGCGCGCAGCGCCGACCAGGACAACCCGCGGCTGAAGGCGCCGGCGTCGGCGCCGAGCAGTTCGGCGACCCCGTCGGTGGTGTAGGCGGCTGCGCGCAGGTCGGTGGCCAGCGCGTCGACGACGGCCGGGGTGTGCAGCGGGGTCAAAACAGTTCGGCCTGTTCGGCGTCGCGGCCCGGGCGGGCTTCGGCCGGTTCGATGAGTTCGGGCCCGTTGTTGCGGACGCTGTTGACCAGCGTGGACACCTCGCGGATCTGCACCCGGTCGAGGTCGCCGTGCCCGCGAAGCAGCCCCTCGTCGATCGGCGCGTCGGGATCCAGCCAGCGGTCCCAGTCGGCCGCGCTGATGCTCAACGGCATCCGGTCGTGGATGTCGGCCAGCGGCCCCGCCGCGTCAGTGGTGATGATCGTGCAGCTCAACAGCGGTTTGCTGTCCTTGGGGGCACCCTTGGGCCGCCACGTGGTCCACAGTCCGGCCATGAACAGCGGCTCACCGTCACCGGCGTACATGAAGTACGGCGTCTTGCTGCCCTTGGCGCCTTTCCACTCGTACCAGCCGTCCATCGGCACCAGGCACCGCTTGGCCTTGGCCGAGCTGCGGAACGCCGGCGAGGTGGTGACCTTGTCCGAGCGGGCGTTGATGAGCAGCGGACCGGAGGTGTCCGGCGCGCCGTCGTCGGCGGTCTTGGCCCACGGCGGCACCAGGCCCCAACGCATCAGCCGCACCCGCCGCGTGGCGTCGTCGTCGGGCTCGCTGTGCCGCTTGACCACGGTGGCCACGGTCGTCGTCGGGGCCACGTTGTAGTTGGGCCCCGAGTTGGTGGGGCTGGGCGCGTCGGCCGCAGTGCTCTCGTCGATCGCCTTGATCTTCTCGGCCAGCAGCGCCGGATCGGTCGTCACCGCGAATCGCCCGCACATGGCTTCCATGGTTCCAGACATCGCGATTTCGGCGCGAACATCGTCGCTGAGGGTGCCTACGCACGCCGAAATCACCGACAGGCAAGAATGGACCATCGTGAGCACCTGGCCGGCCCCGTCGATCGCCACACCCGTGCACGCCACCGTGACCGTGCCCGGCTCGAAGTCGCAGACCAACCGGGCGTTGATCCTGGCCGCGCTGGCCGCCGACCACGGCCCGTCCACGCTGCGCGGCGCGTTGCGCAGCCGCGACACCGACCTGATGATCGGCGCCCTGCAGGCTCTGGGCTTCACCGTCGAACCGTCGGACACCGACGGCACCGAGTTGACGGTCAGCGGCACCCTGGCGCCGCCGGGGAACCGGATCGACTGCGGGCTCGCCGGCACGGTGCTGAGGTTCGTGCCTCCGGTGGCCGCGCTGAGCACCGAGAGCGTGGTGTTCGACGGCGACGAGCAGGCTCGGTCCCGACCGATCGCGCCGCTGCTGGACGGGCTGCGCGCGCTGGGGGTGCAGATCGACGGCGACGGCCTGCCGTTCACCGTGCAGGGCAGCGGTGCGGTGCCCGGCGGCACCGTGGAGATCGACGCCTCGGGTTCGTCGCAGTTCGTGTCGGGGTTGCTGCTGTCGGGCGCGGCGTTCACCGACGGGTTGACGATCGTGCACACCGGGAAGGCGGTTCCGTCGGCACCGCATGTCGCGATGACGGTGTCGATGCTGCGCGACGCCGGCGTGGACGTCGACGATTCGCGTCCCAACCGCTGGCGGGTCGCGCCGGGACGGATCACCGCCCGGGAGTGGGTCATCGAGCCCGACCTGTCGAACTCGGTGCCGTTCCTGGCCGCGGCCGTGGTCAGCGGCGGCAGCGTGCGCATCACCGGCTGGCCGCCGCACAGCACCCAGCCGGCCGGCACCATCCTGTCCATCCTGGAGAGCCTGGGCGCGGTGGTGCGGCGCGGCGACACCTTCCTGGAGGTGCAGGGCTCGGCCAGCTACACCGGCATCGACGTCGACCTGCACGACGTCGGCGAGCTGGCCCCGTCGGTGGCGGCGCTGGCTGCGCTGGCCACCCCGGGGTCGGTGTCGCGGCTGCGCGGGATCGCCCACCTGCGAGGGCACGAGACCGACCGGCTCAGCGCGCTGTGCGCCGAGATCACCGGGCTGGGCGGAGACTGCGAGGAGACCCCGGACGGGTTGACCATCACCGCGGCGCAGCTGCACGGCGGGGTGTGGCGGTCCTACGCCGATCACCGGATGGCCACGGCCGGCGCGATCATCGGGCTGCGGGTGCCGGGGGTCGAGGTGGAGGACATCGCCACCACGGCCAAGACGCTGCCCGACTTCCCCGCGCTGTGGGCCGGCATGCTCGCCGGGCAGGCCAGTGATGCGGTGGTCCATCCGTCTTGAGCCGCCGCGAGTACGACGAGTCCGATGTGCGGGTGCGCCCCGGCCGGGGCTCGCGGCCGCGGACCAAGACCCGCCCCGAGCACGCCGACGCCGAGGAGGCGATGGTGGTGACGGTGGACCGGGGCCGCTGGGGCTGTGTGCTGGGTGGCGACCCGGCCCGGCGGGTGACGGCGATGCGGGCCCGCGAGCTCGGCCGCACCCCGATCGTCGTCGGTGACGAGGTCGACGTCGTCGGTGACCTGTCCGGCCGCCCCGACACGCTGGCGCGGATCGTGCGGCGCGGGGATCGGCGCACGCTGCTGCGCCGTACCGCCGACGACAACGACCCCACCGAGCGGGTCGTCGTCGCCAACGCCGACCAGCTGCTGATCGTCACCGCGCTGGCCGACCCGCCGCCGCGCACCGGTTTGGTCGAGCGCACGCTGATCGCCGCCTACGCCGGCGGCCTGGTGCCGATCCTGTGTCTGACCAAGACGGATCTGGCTCCTCCGGAGCCGTTCGCCGAGTTGTTCGCCGAGCTGGACCTGACCATCGTCACCGCCGGGCGCGACGACGAGCTGGCGGAGGTCGAGTCCCTGTTGACCGGCAAGGTGACCGTGTTGCTGGGTCATTCCGGGGTGGGTAAATCCACCTTGGTCAACCGGCTCGTGCCCGAGGCGGAGCGCGCCACCGGCGCGGTCACCGAGATCGGGCGTGGACGGCACACCTCCACTCAGTCGGTGGCGCTGCCGCTGGCGTCCGGCGGCTGGGTGATCGACACCCCGGGGATCCGGTCGTTCGGGTTGGCCCACATCGAGCCCGACGATGTGGTGTTGGCGTTCTCCGATCTGGCCGAGGCGATCGACGACTGCCCACGCGGCTGCGGTCACATGGGCCCGCCGGCCGATCCGGAGTGCGCTCTCGACGAGCTGACCGGGCCGGCGGCGGACCGGGTGGGGGCGGCACGCCGGTTGCTGGCCGCGATGCGGGAAGGGTGAGCCCTGACGTCGTCGTTACGGGTGCTGGGGGCGAGGTTTCCGCACGGTGTGCACGGGGCACGCTGTCGGCGAAAGGAGCACACGTGAGCACAGTTCCCACCATTGACCTCAACGACGGCAACAGGATCCCGCAGTTGGGATTCGGCGTCTTCCAGATTCCGCCCGACGACACGGCCGATGCGGTCAAGACCGCGTTGGACGTCGGCTACCGTCACATCGACACCGCCGAGATGTATCAGAACGAGAAGGGCGTCGGTGACGGCATCCGCAATGCCGGCATCGACCGTTCCGAGGTGTTCATCACCTCCAAGCTCAACAACGGCTTCCACAAGCCCGACGACGCACGCCGCGCGTTCGACGAGACGTTGTCCGCGCTCGGCTTCGACTATGTGGATCTGTTCCTGATCCACTGGCCGCTGCCGACTCTCTACGGCGGCGACTACGTATCGACGTGGAAGACGTTGGAGGAGTTCAAGAAAGACGGCCGGGCCCGCAGCATCGGGGTGTCGAATTTCCAGGTCGAGCACCTCAAGCGGCTGGCGCAGGAGACCGAGACGGTGCCGGCGGTCAACCAGGTCGAGGTTCACCCGTACTTCGCCAACAACGAGGTCCGCGTGTACGGCCAGCAGCATGGCATCGAAACCGAGGCGTGGTCGCCGATCGCGCAGGGCAAGGTGCTCGACGATCCGGTGATCACCCGCATCGCCGAGGCGGCCGGCAAGTCACCGGCGCAGGTGGTGTTGCGCTGGCACATCCAGCGCGGCGACATCGTGTTCCCGAAATCGGTGACGCCGCAGCGCATCAAGGACAACTTCGCGCTGTTCGACTTCGAGCTCGGCCAAGACGACGTCGACGCGATCACCACGCTGGATCAGGGTGAGTCGGGCCGCACCGGACCGAACCCCGACACATTCGACTACGTGCCCAGCTGACAGACACCCAGCCGAGAGACACGTTGAAACTGCGGTGAGGGCGGGGATCTTCGAGAAGACCCCGCCCTCATCGCAGTCTGAACGATCAGGCCGCTGCTGGATGGACGATCAGGCGGCCAGTTCCGGTCGCTGCTCGGCAGCTTTCTCGGCGCGCTTGGCGCGCCGGCGGGCCCGCACCGCGGCGATCGCCGACTTCAGCCCCGTGCGCTGAGCGGGCTCCAGCTCGGCGAACATCCGCTCGCTGCGCGTCTCGGGCGCATCGTCGGCGGTGTCACGCAGGAACCGGTCCGGCAGCGAGAGCTTGGCGATGGTGCGCCACGACTTGCCGTACTGCACAGCGAAGTTGCCGGTCGTGTAGGGCAGGTCGTACTTGTCGCAGAGTTCGCGCACTCGCAGGGAGATCTCGTAGTACCGGTTGCTCGGCAGATCCGGGAACAGGTGATGCTCGATCTGGTGGCACAGGTTGCCGCTCATGAAGCGCAGCACCGGGCCGTTCTCGAAGTTGGCGCTGCCCAGCATCTGTCGCAGGTACCACTCGCCGCGGGTCTCACCGACCATGTCGGTCTTGGTGAACTTCTCCGCGCCGTCGGGAAAGTGCCCGCAGAAGATCACCGCGTTGGCCCACACGTTGCGGATGACGTTGGCCACCGCGTTGGCCTTGAGCGTGGACTTGTACGTGGCCCCCGGTGACATCGACGTGATGGCCGGATAGGCGACGTAATCCTTGAGCAGCTGGTTGCCGGCCTTCACGCTGAACTCGCGGACCCGCACCATCGTGGCCTTGCGGTCGTCGCGGCCCTTGAAGATCTTGCCGAGCTCCAGGTGCTGCAACCCCACGCCCCATTCGAAGGCCACCGCCAGCAGCGTGTTGAAGAACAAGTTGCTGAGGTTGAACGGCCTCCACTTCTGGTCGCGGGTGACCCGGATGACGCCGTAGCCCACGTCGTCGTCCATGCCGAGGATGTTGGTGTACTTGTGGTGCATGAAGTTGTGGGTGAAGCGCCAGTGCTTGGACGCGCCACTCATGTCCCATTCCCAGGTGGAGGAATGAACTTCGGGATCGTTCATCCAGTCCCACTGGCCGTGCATGACGTTGTGGCCGATCTCCATGTTCTCGATGATCTTGGCCACGCCCAGCGTCGTCGCGCCGGCCCACCAGAACGACCGTTTGGAGCTGCCCGCCAGCAGGAGCCGGCCGGTGACCTCCAACGCGCGTTGGGCCGCGATGGTGCGGCGGATGTAGCGCGCGTCCCGCGCGCCGCGGGACTCTTCGACGTCCTGTCGGATCGCATCCAGTTCGCGCGCGAGGTTCTCGACGTCTGCATCGGTCAGATGCGCGAACTCGGGTACATCGGTGATCGCCATCTTCAGCCCTCCTTTCGCGTACCTACGCTATCGTAACCTACGACTCCGTAGGTTACTCGCTAGTAAAGCTTACACATCCAGTGTGCAGTCCCCCGACGCCGCAGACACGCAGGTCTGCACGCGGCTACCGGGTTCGTGCTCCACACCCGTCCGAAGGTCCCGGACGTGCCCGTCCAGCAGCCCGACGACACAGGACTGGCAGATGCCCATCCGGCAGCCGAACGGCATCTGGATGCCGGCCGCCTCGCCGGCGTCCATCAGTGACGTCGCACCGTCGACGGTGGCCGTCTTGCCCGCCCGGGCGAACTCGACGGTGCCGCCACTGCCGTGCGCGGACGTACGCACCGCGGCGAACCGCTCCAGGTGCAGGCGTTCGGGGATGCCCGCCGCCTTCCATGTCCGATCAGCGCCTTCCAGCATCGCCTCGGGTCCACACGCCCAGGTTTGGCGCTCCCGCCAGTCGGGGACGATCTCGTCGAGCCGGGCCAGATCCACCCGGCCCTCAGTCCGGGTAGCCCGCACCGTCAGTCGGTAATCCTCGTGGGCGTCGGCGAGTTCGGCCAGTTCCCCGGCGAACAGGACATCGGCCGCGGTCGGCGCGGAATGCACGTGGGCCACATCGCCGAGCTGGTCGCGGCGGACCAGAGTGCGCAGCATCGACATCACCGGCGTGATCCCCGAGCCGGCGGTCAGGAACAGAATCTTCGCCGGCGCCGGATCCGGCAGCACGAAATTGCCTTGCGGCGCCGCCAGTCTCACGATGGTGCCGGGTTCGACGCCGCCGACCAGGTGCGTGGACAGGAAGCCCTCGGGCATGGCCTTGACGGTGATGGTGATGGTGCGCGCACCCCTGCTCCCCGACTGCCGGTCGACCGGCACGCTGGTCAGCGAGTAGGACCGCCAGCGCCACCGGCCGTCGACCAGCAGACCGATACCGATGTACTGGCCTGCCTGGTAGTCGAACGAAAAGCCCCAGCCCGGCTTGATCACCAACGTGGCCGAGTCGACGGTCTCCCGGCGCACCTCGAGCACCCTGCCGCGCAGCTCACGCGCCGACCACAGCGGGTTGGCCAGCTTCAGGTAGTCGTCGGGCAGCAGCGGGGTGGTGATGCGGCCGGCGACGGTGCGCAGCAGATGCCACCCGGGGCGTTCCTTCGCGCCGGCGACGGTGGGTCGCACCGTGTCGGCAACCCGGGCCGCGGTCTTGATCGTGCTCTTGGCCATGGGGGCTCCTGCAGGGTCGCTGTTGCTCAACCTACGGTACCGTAACTTACGGCTCCGTAGCCAGCCCGTCACAGCAGCTCGAGCAGGAACGGCAGTTCCTGGGGCGCGTACCACGCCAGATCGTGGTCCTGGGCGTCACCGACGGTCAACTCGGCGTCCTCGTTGCCCAGATCCGCCGCGTCGATCACCTCGACGGCGGCCTTGACGGCCGGCTCGGCGCCGGCGTTGTCGACGTAGGCCGCGATCACATTCGTCAGTGGAATCGGCCCCCGCACGCGCACCACCGCGTCGTCGAGGTCGGGGCGCAGCGTGACGTCGTCGGCATCAGCTTCCACCACCGCGCGCCGGGTGGGCATGGTGCCGGCGGGGCCGGCCGCATCAGCGGTCCCGGCCGAGTCCGCGGTGTCGTGCGAGTCGTCGGCCAACAGCCGCAGGGACGCCAGCGCTGCGTCACGCAGCGCCACGTCGGCCAGTTCGTCCTCGTCACCGTGCGCGTACGCCTCCCGCAGCGTCGGGGTCACCGCGAACGCCGTCCCGCTCACGGGCTGCACCGACTCGTCGGCGACCAGTCGCTGCAACATGGCCAGGGTCACCGGGACATAGACACGCACGACGCCGAGGGTAGCCGCTATTCGGGATCGCCGATCAACGCTGCAGCGTGGTCGGGAACATAGGTCGACAGTTCCCGGGCGGGCCTGCGGTAGTTCCCGACGATCGGCCGGTCGGGCAGGTCCACCGTGGGCAGGTCGACCTCGTGGTAGTCGATCGTGGACAGCAGATGGGCGATCATGTTCAGCCGCGCATTGCGCTTGATGTCGGACTCGACGATGAACCAGGGGCTCATCGGGGTGTCGGTGTGCACCATCATCTCGTCCTTGGCCCGGGAGTACTCCTCCCAGCGGTAGATGGACTCCAGGTCCATCGGCGACAACTTCCACTGCCGCACCGGATCATTGAGCCGGGACCGGAACCGCCGCAGCTGTTCGTCGTCGGAGACCGAGAACCAGTACTTGCGCAGCAGCACCCCGTCGTCGATGAGCATCTGCTCGAAAATCGGTGTCTGGCGCAGGAAGAGCATGTGCTCGGCCGGGGTGCAGAACTCCATCACCTTCTCGACACCGGCCCGGTTGTACCAGGACCGGTCGAACAGCACGATCTCCCCGCGCGCGGGCAGATGCTCGATGTAGCGCTGGTAATACCATTGCCCCCGTTCACGATCCGACGGTGCGGGCAGCGCCGCGATGCGGGCGACCCGGGGGCTGAGGTACTCGGTGATCCGTTTGATGGTTCCGCCTTTGCCGGCGGCGTCGCGGCCCTCGAACACGACGACGACGCGGGCACCGGTGGCGCGCACCCATTCCTGCAACTTCACCAGCTCGGTCTGCAGCCGGAACAACTCGGCGGCGTAGACCTTCTTGGGAATCTTGGCCTTCTTGTGCTTGCCGCTCTCGGCCGTGGTTTTGGTGGTGCCCACCGCCGAATTCTAGGCGCGGTTACTTCGCGGCCTCGACCAATTCGTCGAGCGATTCGCGCAGCAGGCTGGGCAGCATGTCGACATCGGCCATCGCGTCGCGGTCGGCGTTGATCCCGAAGTAGAGCGTGCCGTTGTACGACGTCACGCCGATCGCGAGCGCCTGGTTGTGCAGCAGCGGCGGCACCGCGTAGGTCTCCAACAGTTTGGTGCCCGCGACGTACATCTGCTTCTGCGCGCCGGGCACGTTGGTGATCAGCAGGTTGAACAGCCGCGCCGAGAAGCTGGTCGCGACGCGGATGCCCATCGCGTGCAGCGTGGGCGGCGCGAAGCCCGACAGCGTGACGATGGTGCGGGCGTCGACCAGGCTGGTGGCCGTCGGATGCGATTCGGTGGCGTGGGCGATCTGGGACAGCCGCACCACCGGGTTGGCCTCGCCGACGGGCAGGTCCACCAGGAACGGCGCCACCTCGCTGATCGCCTGCCCCGGACCGGTCGACTCGATCTCGGCGTCGGGATACACCGACATCGGCGCCATGGCGCGCACGGTGGTCGACGTCGTCACGGGCTCGCCGCGCGACAGCAACCAGTTGCGCAGCGCTCCGGCCACCATGGCCAGGACCACGTCGTTGATGTCGCAGTCGTAGCGGGCGCGGATGGCGCGGAACTCCTCGAGGCTGCCCGACGCCACCGAGAACCGCCGGTTGCGCGACACCCGGGTGTTCAGCGGGCTGTTGGGCGCGTTGCCGCGCGCCACGATGCGTGCCACCTCGGCCATCCGCCGGCCGAGGTCGAGCATCTGCGTGCTGCTGGTGACGGTCTCGGTCACCGCGGTGCGCACCGCCGCAGCCTGGGCGGTGGGCCGGGTGATCCACTCACCCAGCGCCCCGAACAGCAACTGCCGGTCACTGGGCTCGCGGCCGGGGATCCAGATGTCCTCCCCGAACTCGGGCGGCTTCTGGGTGCGGTCGGCGATGACGTGGTCGATCTCCAACGCCGTCATCCCGTTGACCAGCGCCTGATGCGACTTGGTGTAGATCGCGACCCGGTTCTTGGCCAGGCCCTCGACCAGGTACATCTCCCACAGCGGGCGCGACCTGTCCAGCGGTCGCGACCCCAACCGCGCCACCAGGTCGTGCAGCTGGGCGTCGCTGCCCGGCGACGGCAGGGCAGAGCGGCGGATGTGGTAGGTGATGTCGAAGTCGCGGTCGTCGACCCAGACCGGGCGGGCCAGGCCCAGCGTCACCTCGCGTACCTTCTGCCGGTACCGCGGGACCTGCGGAAGCCGCTGCTCGACGGTGGCCAGCAGCGTCTCGTAGCTCAACCCGTTGCGGGGCTTGCGCAGGATCTGCAGCGACCCGACGTACATCGGGGTCGACGAGTTCTCCAGCCGGTAGAAGGATGCGTCCGACGCCGACAGCCTGGTCACCATTGCGGCGGCCGCCTCCCCTCGATCACCCCTCGGTCAAGACCCTGCCACGGTAACGGCAGTTCCTGCGTGCGCGCACAATCGGGTGCTCAATAGGTGCGCAGGGGTGTCCGTGGACCGTGCGAACATGATGTGGTCTGCCACTCTCCAGCAGGCGTTCACCGCGGGACGCACCGTCCCGCGTCCGTCTCGGCCGCTGGAGTATCCGCATGTCCGCATCCCCCGCCCCCGTCTCCCCCGTCGAATCTCAGTGGAGTACCGCTCCGGTCATCGACTACGAACCCGCGCCGCAGCCACTGAGTACGCACCGGCCGTCGTGCACAGCACCGTCGACGCACCGCCTGTCGAGCCGGCGGCGCGCGCAGCCCCTCGAACCGCGACCGCCGAAGTCGGCGGTGGTGTTCGCCGAGACGGCGCTGCGACAGCTCGTCGAGGTGATCGACCGGCGACGGCCGGTGGCGCAACTGAAACCGCTGATGACCCCGGTGCTCGTCGAACAGGTCATCGCCCGCGCCGCGGTCACACCACCGGGCAGTGCGACGCTGCGCCGGGTGCGGGTGCGATGCGTGGACACCGGCGACGCCGAGCTGACCGCCGCCGAGGTGTTCGCCACGTTCCTGCGGCGCGGCAGGGTGCACGCCGTCGCCGGCCGCATCGAGGCGCACCGTGGCAGCTGGCGCTTCTGCGCACTGCAGATCGGCTAGCTCCCGTTCAGACTGCGCCGATACCGTTCAGACTGCGTCCAGCGCGGGGTCCACTCGAACTTCTCCGCTGGGAGCGCAGTCTCAACGTCCTAGCGGCGGCGGCTGCCCTTGGCGTGGCGGCCCTGCTGGCGGGCGGCCTCGCGCCGCTCACGGCGGCTGCCACCCCCGGCGGGCTTCCCGTCACCGGAGCCGGAGCGCTTGATCTCCACGCCGCCGTCCTCCGACGGGCCCGAGTAGGTCAGCGGCCGGGACTGGTCGTCGATCCCCTTGGCGCGCAACTGCGTACGCTCCTTGGTGGCCACCCCGCCCTGCTGCTCGGCGGCGGCCGCCGCGGACTTGGCGAACTCGGCCAGCCCGGACGGCGCAGCCACCGGCGCCACGGTCGGCGTCGGCGCGGCCTCGACCTGGACGTTGAACAGGAAGCCGACCGACTCCTCCTTCATGCCCTCGAGCATGCCGACGAACATGTCGTATCCCTCGCGGGCGTACTCCACCTCGGGCCGCTGCTGGGCGAGCCCGCGCAGGCCGATGCCTTCGCGCAGGTAGTCCATCTCGTAGAGGTGCTCGCGCCACTTGCGGTCGAGCACGTTGAGCAGCACGTTGCGCTCGAGCTGGCGCATCGCGCCCTCACCGGCGACGCCCTCGATCTCGCTCTCCCGCTCGGCGTAGGCCCGCTCGGCGTCGGCGATCAGCGCGTCGAGCAGCTCGTTGCGGGTCAGCTCACCGGGCTCGCCCACGGCGTCGGAGTCGAGCAGGTCGTGGTGGTCGATGCCGACCGGGTAGAGCGCCTTGAGCCCTTCCCACAGCTTCTCCAGGTCCCAGTCCTCGGAGTAGCCCTCGGCGGTGGCGCCGTCGACGTAGGCGGTGATGACGTCGACGAGCATCTTGTGGGCCTGCTCGGCGAGGTTCTCGCCTTCCAGGATGCGGCGGCGCTCGGCGTAGATCACCTTGCGCTGCTGGTTCATCACCTCGTCGTACTTGAGAACTTCCTTGCGGATGTCGAAGTTCTGCTGCTCGACCTGAGTCTGGGCGCTCTTGATGGCGCGCGAGACCATCTTGGCCTCGATCGGGACGTCGTCGGGCAGGTTCAACCGGGTCAGCAGCGTCTCGAGCGTGGCGCCGTTGAAGCGGCGCATGAGCTCGTCGGCCAGCGACAGATAGAACCGCGACTCGCCGGGGTCACCCTGACGGCCGGAGCGGCCGCGCAGCTGGTTGTCGATGCGGCGGGACTCGTGGCGTTCGGTGCCGAGCACGTACAGCCCGCCGGCGGCGCGCACGTCTTTGGCTTCGGCGGCCACCTCTTCTTTGACGTGGGGCAGCTCTTCGTGCCAGGCGGCCTCGTACTCGTCGGCGGTCTCGATCGGGTCGAGACCGCGCTGACGCAGCCGACGGTCCAGTAGGAAGTCGACGTTGCCGCCGAGCACCACGTCGGTGCCACGACCGGCCATGTTGGTCGCGACGGTGACCGCGCCGAGCCGGCCGGCCTCGGCGATGATGCCGGCCTCCTGCTCGTGGTACTTCGCGTTGAGCACGTTGTGCGGGATGCGCCGCTTCTGGAACTGGCGCGACAGGAACTCCGAGCGCTCCACGCTGGTGGTGCCGATCAGGACCGGCTGCCCCTTCTCATAGCGTTCGGAGACGTCGTCGACGACCGCGATGAACTTGGCTTCCTCGGTCTTGTAGATCAGGTCGGACTGGTCGGCGCGGACCATCGGCCGGTTGGTGGGGATCGGGACGACGCCGAGTTTGTAGATCTCGTGCAGCTCGGCGGCCTCGGTCTCGGCGGTGCCGGTCATGCCGGCGAGCTTGTCGTAGAGGCGGAAGTAGTTCTGCAGCGTGATCGTGGCGACGGTCTGGTTCTCGGCCTTGATCTCGACGTGCTCTTTGGCCTCGATCGCCTGGTGCAGGCCCTCGTTGTAGCGGCGGCCCATCAGCACGCGGCCGGTGAAGTCGTCGACGATCAGCACGTCGCCGTTGCGCACGATGTAGTGCTTGTCGCGCTCGAACAGCTCCTTGGCCTTGATGGCGTTGTTGAGGTAGCTGATCAGCGGCGAGTTGGCGGCCTCGTAGAGGTTGTCGATGCCGAGCTGGTCCTCGACGAACTCCACGCCGAGTTCGTGCACGCCCACGACGCGCTTCTTGATGTCGACCTCGTAGTGGACGTCTTTTTCCATCAGCGGAGCCAGCCGCGCGAACTCGGTGTACCAGTTCGAGCCGCCGTCGGCGGGCCCGGAGATGATCAGCGGCGTGCGGGCCTCGTCGATGAGGATCGAGTCGACCTCGTCGACGATGGCGAAGTGGTGGCCGCGCTGGACGCAGTCCTCGAGGCGCAGTGCCATGTTGTCGCGCAGGTAGTCGAAGCCGAACTCGTTGTTGGTGCCGTAGGTGATGTCGGCGGCGTAGGCGGCGCGCCGCTGCTCCGGCGACATCTGCGACAGGATGACCCCGACGTCCAGGCCGAGGAAGCGGTGTACTCGGCCCATCCACTCCGCGTCACGTTTGGCCAGGTAGTCGTTGACGGTGACGATGTGCACGCCCTTACCGGAGAGCGCGTTGAGGTAGGCCGGCAGCACCGCGGTCAGGGTCTTGCCCTCACCGGTCTTCATCTCGGCGACGTTGCCGAAGTGCAGCGCCGCCCCACCCATGATCTGGACGTCGAAGTGCTTCTGGTTGAGCACCCGCCAGGCCGCCTCGCGAGCCACCGCGAACGCCTCGGGCAGCAGGTCGTCGACGTCTTCGCCGTCGGCGATGCGGTCCTTGAACACAACGGTCTTGTTGCGCAGTTCGGCGTCGGAGAGCTTCTCGACGTCGTCGGACAGGGTGTTGACGTAGTCAGCCACCCCCTTGAGGCGCTTGACCATGCGGCCTTCGCCGAGACGGAGCAACTTCGAGAGCACGCTGTTAACCCTTTTTCCTCGATGGATTCGTCACCGGTGGACGGACACCATCGTACGGGTGGATCCGGCGCGCAAACCGACACCTGGGGTGCGGTTGCGCGCCGGATCGGGCCGCGGCGGTCCTCAGGCCAGCCGGATCAACCCGTAGTCGTAGGCGTGGCGGCGGTAGACCACGCATGGACGGTCGCTTTCCTTGTCGTGGAACAGGAAGAAGTCGTGGCCGACGAGTTCCATCTCGTAGAGCGCGTCGTCGACGGTCATCGGTGCGGCCGGGTGCTCTTTGACGCGCACGATCTGGCCGGGTTCGTGGTCGTCGACGACGTCGCTGCGCTGCCCGTCGACGCTCTCGGTGGAGGGCATGGCGAACGCGGCGTCGAGGTGGTCGAGCGCGGTCGCTTCGTGCAGCGACACCGGCCGCTTGTCGCCGTAGTGGATCTTGCGCCGGTCCTTGCTTTTGCGCAGCCGGGATTCGAGTTTGCTGTAGGCGGCTTCGAGGGCGGCGTAGAAACTGTCGGCGCAGGCTTCGCCGCGCACCACCGGGCCGCGCCCGCGAGCGGTGATCTCGATGTGCTGACAGTTCTTGCGTTGCCGGCGATTCTTCTCGTGGTAGAGCTCGACATCGAAGAGGTAGATGGTGCGGTCGAATCGTTCCAGGCGGGACAGCTTGTCGGTCACGTGCTGACGGAAGTGGTCAGGCACCTCGACGTTGCGCCCCGTCACGACGACGTCGGCGTTACCGGAGGATTCGGACGGCTCGCCGTCCATGACCGTTGCGCTGTCGGTGTCCACGGAAAAACTTGACATGCTTGGCAACTCGATTCTCTCTCGCTTACGCACGCCTGCTGCGTGCCCGGCTGGGAAGAAATCGCGCCGACGGGGCATATGTGGTCGCGCCGCTCGCCGGTGCAAGGTGTCGAGGACTCACCTCCTACCGCTGGCGCGATACCGGCGCGTCACCTACAGGAGCGCCGCCGTGAGTTGTTCACGGTTCGTTGGTGCCGACGGTAGTCCGAGTTCACGTGTTCGTGCCACTAATTCGGCAGACCTGTTTTCAGTTCTTCATGCCGGGTTGATCTCGGGGTAATCGCGGCTAGGCGTTCGCCAGCGCGAGCACGGCGACCACGTGGGCTCCGCCGGTTTGCAGGACATGGACGGATTCGGCCGCCGTGGCGCCGGTGGTGACGATGTCGTCGACCAGCAGCACGGGCCCGTCGACGGCTCTGACGCGGCGGACCCGGCCGGCGATGTTGCGCTGACGGCCGGCGCTGGACAGGCCCACCGAGTCGCGGGTGAATGCCTTGAGGCGCAGTGCCGCGACGATGCTCAGGCCGGTGCCGGCGACGGCGCACAGGTCGGGACTCGCGACGGCGCTCAGGTCGGGGCCGGCGACAGCATCCGGGTGTGTGCCGGCGACAGCGCTCAGGTCGGGACTCGCGACGGCGAGTTGGGCGATGCGGCTGATGGGGTCACCGCCGCGCTTGCGGGCCGACGACCGCTTGGTGGGCGCGGGCACCACCGCCAGGGGGCTTCCGAGGATTCCCCAGGTCAGCAGATGCACCAGACCGTCGTGCAGCGCATGGGCGAGCGGTCGGATCAGGTCGGTGCGGCCGTGCTCCTTGACCGCGACGATCGCCTTGCGGCGTGGTCCGGCGTAGCGCCCGAGCGACAGCACGGGTACGCCGGGATCGATCCGGGGCGTGACGAGATGGGGTTCGTCGGGCTGGACGGTCAGCGCGCGCTCGCACTCCGCGCACCACGGCGTCGCGGGGGCGCCGCACCCGCCGCATTGCAGCGGCAGCATCAGATCGAGCATCTGTCCTCCCTCCTGGCGCCTTCGGCGCCGGCCGCCGCCTCCGCCTTCGCGTCGGAAGAGCCCCGGGTGCCCACACGTGCCCGCGGCAGAGCTCCGGGCGCCTTCCGCGCCGGCCGCCTCCGCCTTCGCGTCGGCGGTGCCCCGGGTGCCCGCGGCGTTCGGCTCGGCAGAGCCCGGGGTGGCCCCGCGTTCGCCTCACCCTCACCACGTCCCCCCGCCGAGCGTGAATCCTCTGCGGTCCCCTCGCCGAGAGTGAATCCTCTGCGATATCCGGGCCGACTTTTCGCACAGAGTTCACGCTCGGCGTTGCCACGCCGTCCTCACCCTCGCCACGATCCCGCCGTCGGTGTCCGCAGAGGTCACCCGGATGTCGTCCCAGCCACGTTCGGTGACAGCGTCGTGGCGACGAATCCCCTTGTTGAACTCCCGGGGCGTCCTGCGGTGGTGGTCACCTTCGTAATCGACCGCGATCATCGTGTCCCGCCAGCCCATATCGAGCTCGGCGATCAGACCGCCGTAGTCGTCGTAGACCGGGATCTGAGTCTCCGGGCGCGGGAAGCCGGCTCGGATCAACAGCAGCCGGATGCGGGTCTCCTGGGGCGATTCAGCCCCTGCGTCGACCAGGTCGAGCGCCTCGCGGGCACGACGGATGCCGCGACGCCCCCTGTGGCGTTCGGCGAGCATCTCGACGTCGGCGAGCTTGAGCTTGGTGGCGCGGGCCAACGCGTCGACGGCCGCGACGGCTCGGCCCAGCGGATACCGGCACGCGATGTCGAGGGCGGTGCGCTCGGGCGTCGTGACCCGCACCCCTCGGACCACCTCGAGCTCGTCGTCGGCGACGCTGGCGGACCAGACGGTGACCCCGCGCGGCGCATGTCTGTTGCTCCACAGAACTTCGGCGGGACGGCGGGCGTCGACCCACTTCGCGCCGTGAAGCGAGGCGGCGGACTGACCTGCGACGACGCCCGCGCGCCCCGTCCACAGCCAGCCGGCTTTGGCGCGGGTGATCTCGGCGTCGGCCGCCAGATACACCCCGGGCAGGAGCGTGCGGTAGCGGCTGCGGAGTGCATACGGTGTCAACCGGCCTGACCGGACCGCCTCACTGCCGATGAAGGGCTCCCCCATGCCGCGAGTGTGCTCGCGACTACCGACATGCCGCCGATTGTGAAACCTGTGCGAAAAGACGGACCGGAAATCGCAACCAGTTCACGCTCGGCGACCACCGAGCACCTCCCGCACCCATGCACCGCGCCGCCAACCACGGCGACAACCCGAGCACCTCCCGCACCCATCGCCGCACCCAGCCGACTACCCGAGCAGCTCCCGCACCCCATCGGCGGACTCCGCGGCCACCGCACGCACGGCCAACTCCTGGGCCGCCGCCCGGTCGACGGCCCGCACCGCCTCCTTGACCGCGGGCACCGCGGGCGGGGCGACCGACAGCGCGTCGACGCCCAGCCCGATCAGCAGCCCGGCGGCACGTTCGTCGGCGGCGAACTCCCCACACACCGACACCGACGTCCGTCCCTGCGCGCCCGCGCACGTGGCGCGGATCAGGGCAAGCAACCCCGGGTCGTAGGAGTCACCGATCGTGGCCACCGCGTCGTTGCCGCGGTCGGCGGCCAACGCGTACTGGGTCAGGTCGTTGGTGCCGATCGACATGAAGTCCACGTGGGGCGCCAGCGCCGCGGACTTCAGCGCGGCGGCAGGAACTTCGATCATGATCCCGACCTGGAGACCGGCGGGAGCGGGCCCGGCCTTCGCGACGGCGTCGTCGAGCAACTGGCGCGCGGCGAGCAACTCGTCGAGCGTGCTGACCATCGGGAACATCACGCTGACGGGGGTGTGCTGGGCCACCAGCGCCATCGCCAACAACTGGTCGGACAACAGCTGCGGGTGCTGCAACGACATTCGGATGCCCCGGACGCCCAGGAACGGGTTGAGCTCGGCCGGCCCGGGCGCGAACTCCAGCGGCTTGTCCCCCCCGACGTCGAGGGTGCGCAGGGTGACCCGCCGGCCGTCGAGAGCTTCGGCGATCTTGCGGTAGACGGCCACCTGTTCGTCGACGCTGGGTGCATCAGGCCGGCCGAGGAACAGAAATTCGGTCCGGACCAGCCCGGCGAAGTCGGCGCCGTGGGCGGCGGCGGCCCGCGCGTCGTCGACCGAGCCGATGTTGGCGCCGACGCCGACGGTGACGCCGTCGGTGGTGACGGCAGGCCGGTCCGACCGGGCGTGGGCAGCGCGGCGGCGGTCCTCGAGCACATGCACCTGCTCGAGGAACCGGGCGCGGACGTCGGCGGGCGGGTCGACCAGGTACTCACCGCGGGTGCCGTCGACGGCGACGGTGGCGCCCTCGGCGACCGTCAACACGTCGGGTCCTGCACCGACAATCGTGGGAATGTTCTTGGCGCGCAGCAGGATCACATTGTGGGCGTGGGGACTGCCGTAGGCCATCACTACCGCGACCACCTGGGCTGGGTCCAGGGCGGCCGCTTCTCCGGGGGTCAGGTCGTCGGCGATCAGGACGCCGCTGCCCGCCGTTCCCGGCGCGACGCCGAGCATCGCCCGCAACACCTGGTCACCGACGGCGGTGACGTCGGCGGCGCGGGCCTGCAGGTACGGGTCGGTCAGGGCGGCGAACCTGCCCGCCAGTGCGCTGACCGCGGCCGACCAACCGGCGGCGGCCGACGAGCCGTCGTCGATGCGGGCGCGGGCGGCGTCGAGCAGTTCGGCGTCGTCGAGCAGCAGGAGGTGGGCGTCGAAGATCCCTGCCTCGGCCTCCCCGACGTCGCGGGCGGTGTGGGCGCGCTGAGCGCTGATGTCGCGACGGACGGTGGCGATCGCCTTGCCGAGCCGTCGCCACTCGGTTGCGGGGTCGGCGGCGGGTTCGTCGGGCACCTCGATGGGGCTCTGCCGGGCCGACCGGGCCGGACCGATGCCCAGCCCTGCCACCGCGCCTATGGGTTGCCGGGCCACGGGCGCACTTGCCACAGCAGTGGCCGATTCGGCGGATTCGTCGAAATTGCGGGCGGCCAGCGCCAGCACATGCTCGAGCGTCTCGGCGGCCCGGCTACCCGAGACCCGCAGCTCGACGGTGTCGCCCTTTCTGACGCCCAGCGTGGCGATCTTGGAAAGGCTTGTGGCGTCGACCCATTCGGAGTCGGTGCGCACATTTCGCAGGAGTACGCGGGTGTCGCGGTGACGGACCTCCTGTACCAGCCGGGCAGCGGGGCGGGCGTGCAGGCCGTGCGGGTTCTCGACGGTGAAGGTGCCGACCAGGCCGTCGTCGGCCGGAGTGCCCGCGGCGCCCGCGTCGGCGACCTCACCCAGCTGTCCGGCCTTGCCGGCCAATGCCCCGCCGGCCTCGGCGACGACCTCGTCGATCGTGGCGCCACCGGCGGCGGCCACCGCGGCCACCACCAGACCCTCGACCAGCGGCGCCGGGCACAGCACCACCCGATCGCGGACGTCGTCGTCAATCAACTCCAGAGCGAGTTCGGCCGACAGCACGGCGCTGCCCAGGTCCATCAGCACCACCACGCCGGCACCCTGCTCGGCGGAGGTGATGGCGTCGACGATCTGCGCGGCATCGGTGCCGAAGGTGGTTTCGTCGAGGCCTGCGGCGACGGCGATGCGAAGTTGCTTGCCGTGCACCATCTCCTGGGCCAGCGCGACCGCGGCGCGAGCCAGCGCTCGGCTGTGGGAGACGACGACCAGTCCGACGGGCGCCATCGCGGTCACGCCCCGAATGCCGTTGCCGCCGCGCCGATCAGCATCGCCGACGAGGCCGCGCCCGGGTCGATGTGCCCGACGCTGCGCTGACCGAGGTAGGAGGCGCGACCCTTGCGTGCGACCATCGCTTCGGTGGCGTCGCGCCCGGCCACCGCGGCCGCCTCGGCGGCGACCAGCGCAGCCGCCAGACCGGATCCTGCTGCCAGTTCGGCATCGAGGGTGTCCAGCGCGGGAGCCAGTGCGTCGAACATGGTCTTGTCGCCGGCCTCGGCGCGCCCGCGCTGCACCACCCCGTCCACCCCGGCGCGCAGCGCCTTGGCGAAGTCGGTCGCGCTCGCGCCGTCTGCCAGCGCGGTGGCCATCCGCAGGAAGAACGTCCCGTACAGCGGACCGCTGGCTCCGCCGACCGAACTCACCAGCGTCATCCCGACTTTCTTGGCGAGCGCGGCGGGGTCCGGCGCGGGGGTCTCGTCGAGCGCCGCGACGACGGCGCTCATGCCGCGTTCCATGTTGGTGCCGTGGTCGGCGTCGCCGATGGCCGCGTCGAGATCGGTGAGATAGCCGGCGTTTTCGCCGATCACGCGCGCATACTCCCGGATCCAGTCGGTCAGAGTGGTGACGTCGATGTCCGCCTGAGTCATTCAGCAGCCCTTCCGCAGTGCCGGTGTGTTCACCGGGTGGTCCCACAACCTCAGCAGGTCGTCGTCGGCACGCAGCAGCGTCACCGAACATCCGGCCATGTCCAGGCTGGTGATGAACGGGCCGACCAGCGAGCGGGCGATCTGCACGCCCGACTTCTCCAGGATGGCAGCCACTTCGGCGTACATCACGTAGAGCTCGAGCAGCGGCGTGGCGCCCATTCCGTTGACGAACACGATGGCGCCGTCCGGGCCGGCGAAGTCGAGGTCGGCGAGGATCGGTTCGCAGATCAGTTCGGCGACTTCACGGGCGGGCCGGATCGGCATGCGTTCGCGGCCCGGTTCGCCGTGGATTCCGATGCCCACTTCCATTTCCGAGTCGGACAGTTCGAACGTGGGGTGTCCGACGGCGGGCACGGTGCACGAGGTGAGCGCCACGCCCATGCTGCGGGAGGCGGCGTTGACGCGACGCGCGACGTCGGCCACATCGGCCAGCGGGCGGCCCTGGTCGGCGGCGGCGCCGGCCAGCTTCTCCACCAGGACCGTAGCGCCGACTCCGCGTCGCCCGGCGGTGAAGGTGCTGTCCTGCACGGCGACGTCGTCGTCGACGATCACCGACTCCACCGGGATATCCTCGGCCATGGCCAGTTCCGCGGCCATCTCGAAGTTCATCACGTCACCGGTGTAGTTCTTGACGATGTGCACCACGCCGGCGCCGCCGTTGACGCCGCGGGTTGCTTCGAGCATCTGGTCGGGTACTGGTGAGGTGAAAACCTCACCGGCACAGGCGGCGTCGAGCATTCCGGGACCGACGAAGCCGCCGTGCAGCGGTTCGTGCCCGGAGCCGCCACCGGAGATCAGGCCCACCTTTCCCGAAACGGGGGCGTCGCCGCGGTAGACGATGCGGTGGGTGTGGTCGACGCGCAGCTCGGGGTGGGCGATGGCGATTCCGCGCAGGGCCTCGGCGACGACGTCGGCCGGGTCGTTGATCAGCTTCTTCATGGTGTGGCTCCTCGAGGTCAGGCGGTGGTGGGTGTGGCGGCGGGTTCGGGCACTGCTGCCGGTGCAGTGTCGGCGCGGGTGCGGGAAATTGCGACGTAGGCCAGGGCAGCAAGCACGCCGGCGAGCAGTTCGGCGCTGAGGTAGACGGGCAGCTGGTTCCACTGCACGGTGCCGCCGGCGAGCTGCTGCACCAGCATCGGGCCGAGGGTGCGGGCCGGATTGATCGACGCACCGGTGGTGGGCGCCACGGGGATGATCGCGGCGAACACCACGAGGCCGATCGCGACGCCCGCGAACCCGACCGAGGCCTTGCGGTGGATCACGCCGAACACGGTGAACACAAGAATGAACGTACCGATGAACTCGGCGAAGAAGGCCTGAGCTGGGCTGATTTCGGGAGCGTAGGTGGCGACGCCGAGGCCGGCGTCACGCGCAGCCAGACCCAGCACGCCGATGATCGCCGCGGCGCCGGCGATGGCGCCGACCACCTGGGCGGTGAGGTAGGCCGGCACCCGCGACCAGGGGAACTTGCCCGTGACGGCGAGGCCCACCGTGACGGCCGGGTTGATGTGGTTGCCGCTGATGTGGCCCAGCGCGTAGACGGTCGCCACCACCACGGTGGCGAACGCGAAGGAGATCATGCCCAGGTCGGCCATCGTGAACGGGGCGTCGCCGTTGACGATGATCGTCGCCGGCACCGACCCCACTCCGATGAACACCAGGAAGGCGGTACCGAGCGCTTCGGCGGCCAGTTTCTGGGTGAGGGATGGCTCGTCCATGCTTGCTCTCCGTTGAGTCTGAACTGAGTGCTGCTCGACTATCTCGTATGTCATTCGACATTATCGAATGTGATCTGGACCATACGCCTATGCTTCGGTGGACACAAGGGTGGTTTTGGGAGGGGTGGCGCGCTGATGATCCAGGCGGTGGACCGCGCGTTGCGCATCCTGGCCGTTCTCGGCGGCGGTCGCCGGATGAGCCTCGGCGAGATCTCCACCGCCATCGACCTGGCTCCATCCACCGTGCACGGCCTGGTGCGCACGTTGTTGGCCCACGGCATGGTCCAGCAGGAAGCCGACTCCGGCCGTTACCGGTTGGGCCCGGCGACGCTGCGACTCGGCAACGTCTACCTCGACACGCTGGAACTGCGATCGCGGGTGGCGATCTGGGCCGAGGGACTGGCCCGGCGCACCGGCTGCGCGGTGCGCACCGCGGTGCTGCTGCGCGATGAGGTGGTGGTGGTGGCCCACGAGCCCCGGCCTGACGGTACCCGTCAGATGCCGGAGGTCGGCATCGTCATTCCCGCCCATGCCAGCGCACTGGGGAAGGCGTTGCTGGCGTTCTCCCCCGAAGCGCTGACCGGGCCGCTGCGCAGCATGACCGGTGACACCATCACCGACCCGGCGACGTTGGCCGAGCAGCTGGTCGAGGTCCGTGCCACCGGCATCGCCAGCGAAGTCGAGGAAGCGATTCTCGGGGAATGCGCTCTGGCGGCAACGGTTTTCGACACCACCGAACAGCCGGCCGGCGCGATCAGCCTGGTGGTGCCCGCCGGCCGCTGGCCGCTGCCGACCGAGGCGGTCGACGCGTTGCGGGACACCGCACGCACCGTGTCGCGCGAGCTGGGCGCCCCGGTGTGGCCGCCCCGGACGTGACGGGCACTCCCGTGGCGTTCACGCCCGTGTCAGCCGCGCACGTGACGCGCCGTCAGGTCAGGACGATCGAATCCCCCTGCACCTCGACCGACACCGGAGTGAGCGGCCGGGCTGCCGGCCCGTTGACCACCTGGCCGTCGAGACTGAACTTGCTGCCGTGGCATGGACAGTTGATGGTGCCGTCGGCGACCTGGTTGATCAGACAGCCCGAATGCGTGCAGACCGCCGAAAAGGCCTGGTAATCCCCTGCGACGGGCTGGGTCACGACGACGTCGCCGACGATCACCCCGGACCCGACGGGAACGTCGGCGGTCGAGGTGAGCGCCTCCGGCGCGGCCGAGGCATCACCACCCGGGCTGGCGTCCGCCCCGGCGTCGGGGTCGGGCGCGGAGTCTCCGCTCGAGCAGGCCGCCAGCGTCACCGCCGCGGCCCCCGCGCCGAAGCCGGCGAGCACGGTTTTGCGCGGAATCTGCACGTCGTGGATCTCCATCACTGACCTTTCGGTGGGCTGGCCGCCGATGGGCTGTACCGCGCGGCAGGACCAGTGTCGGCCAGGCAGACCCGTCTTCGCACGCGCAATCGGCAACAACGCGCCCCCGGTATCGCCCTACGACGGTCCCGCGGACGTCACCAACGTGTGGGCGACTTCGAAGACCACGCGGGCATGCAGCTCGAAAAGCCTGATCAGGTCCACCGAGTCCCCGCCGACCTCCCTGGCGATGAACAGCCCGTCGGCGCCCGCGATCGCGTAGGTGGCGATCAGCTGTGCCTGCTCCTCGTCGAGCTCGGGCGCCAACTCGCGGACGATGCCTTCGAAGCGGCGCGAGGCGTCCGCGCGGACCTGCAGGAAC
Source organism: Mycobacterium sp. G7A2 (assembly GCF_041902445.1). Classification (NCBI taxonomy): domain Bacteria; kingdom Bacillati; phylum Actinomycetota; class Actinomycetes; order Mycobacteriales; family Mycobacteriaceae; genus Mycobacterium; species Mycobacterium sp. G7A2. Next base: position 4,428,292 of record NZ_CP169251.1, read on the forward strand.
ATCTCTCGTGCGCGCGGCTCGACCGGCCGGTGTTCCAGCGCCAGCATCAGCCCCAGACGCAGGAAGTCCGGCGCGTCCAGCAGAGCGTTGGCCACCTGCGGCCCCAGCTCCCGCACCCGGCCGGTGATCTCTTCGCCACCGGGCAGGTCCAGTGCGGCCAGCCAGCGCGCGAAGCTGCGCTCGATGACGGCCGCGATCAAGTCGTCCTTGTCGGCGAAATGCCAGTAGATCGAGGTGGGCGGCAGCCCGCTCTTCTTGCTCACCAGTGAGATCGTGGTGCCGTCGTAACCCCGCTCGGCGGCGACTTCGGTCGCGGCGTCGAGGATGCGTTCGCGCGATTGCTCGCCGTTGACGCGGGTTCGGCGTGCGCGCTTGGCGGACGGCTTCTCCGGGTGAGTGTCGGTCACGCGGTCTCCTCGCCGATGCTGCCGATCAGTGGTTCTCGGCTCACTGTAGAGATCACTACATTAATGGACCTGACGGACGGCCGATCGCTGTGACTCGCCCGACTGCCGTGCGACGCGCACTCACACCGGCGCGTCGGTGAGCTCCAGGGCGATCTCGACGAGGATGTCTTCTTGGCCGCCGACAAGCCCCCGGCGACCCGCCTCCTCGAGCAGCGTTCGGGCGTCGACGCCGAAGCGCTCCGCGGCCGCCTCGGCGTGGCGCAGGAAGCTCGAGTACACCCCGGCGTAACCCAGGGTGAGCGTCTTGCGGTCGACGCGGACCGGGCGTTCCTGCAGCGGCCGAACCAGGCCGTCGGCGGCGTCTTCGAGCGCATGCAGGTCGCACCCGTGTTGCCAGCCCATCCGGGTCGCGGCGGCGACGAAGACCTCCAGCGGAGCGTTTCCGGCACCGGCACCCATGCCGGCGAGAGAGGCGTCCACTCGTCGAGCCCCACGCTCGACCGCCACGATGGAGTTGGCCACGCCCAACGACAGATTGTGATGTGCATGGATGCCGATTTCTGTTGCGCCGTCGAGGGTTTGACGGACCGCGTCGACCCGCTCGGCGACGTCGCGCATCGTCATGGCGCCGCCGGAGTCCACGACATAGACGCAGCCGGCGCCGTAACGCTCCATCAATCGAGCCTGCTCGGCGAGGTGAACCGGGCTCGTCATGTGGCTCATCATCAGGAAACCGACAGTGTCCATGTCCATCTCGCGTGCGGCAGCGAGGTGGCGGGCCGAGATGTCGGCCTCGGTGCAGTGCGTCGCGACGCGGGCCACGGTGGCGCCCGCGCGGTGCGCCGCGGCGAGGTCACGGATCGTCGCGATGCCCGGCAGCACGAGCGTCGCGACCTTCGCGCTGCGCACTACGCCCGCGACGGCTTCGATCCACTCGAGATCGGTGTGCGCGCCGAAGCCATAGACGCAACTGGAGCCGGCCAGCCCGTCGCCGTGCGCGACTTCGATGGAGTCGACGCCCGCCGCGTCCAGCGCCGCTGCGATCGCGGTGGCCTGCCGCAGGCTGTACTGATGGCGCACCGCGTGCATCCCGTCACGCAGCGTGACGTCGCTGACGTAGAGCCGCTCGGTCATGTCGCGGCTCTGATCGTCGTCGTCGAATGTTCGGCCAGGCGTTCGGCGGTGGCGAGCGCGGCCGACGTCATGATGTCGAGGTTGCCCGCGTACGCCGGCAGGTGGTGCGCGGCCCCGGTCACCTGAAGCATCGCGGTGATGCGGGTGCCGGTGAACTTCCCCGTCTCCGGTATGTACAAAGGGGCGTCGACGTCGAACGTTTCGAACTGCACCGCCTGCCTGAGCTCGTACCCGGGCACGTACTGCCTGACCCGCCCCACCATCGCCTCGACGGCCGCTGTGATGGCCGCGTGATCACACTCGCCGTCCACCAGGCAGTAGACCGTGTTGCGCATCAGGACCGGCGGGTCGGCCGGGTTCAGGATGATGACCGTCTTGCTCCGCTGTGCTCCTCCGACCTCTCGCAGTGCGGTGGCTGTGGTTTCGATGAACTCGTCGAGGTTGGCCCGGGTGCCCGGACCGGCGGACTTCGCCGAGATCGACGACACGATCTCGGCGTACGACACCGGCGCCGCCTCACTGACCGCGGCGACGATCGGGATCGTGGCCTGACCACCGCAGGTCACCATGTTCAGGTTGGGCGCGTCGATGTGCGCGTCGAGATTGACCACCGGCACGCAGAACGGTCCGACCGCCGCGGGCGTGAGATCGAGGACACGGACACCCCTGTCGCGCAGCCTGTTCCAGTGGTGGACATGCGCCGACGCCGAGGTGGCGTCGAACACCAGCCGGATGTCGTTGAACTCCGGCATGGCCAGCAGCCCGTCGACGCCCGCCGACGACGTCGCCACACCCAGGCGCTTCGCCCGGGCAAGGCCATCCGAACCGGGGTCGATGCCGACCATCGCCGCCATCTCCAGCGGCCCGTCCGTGCGGAGCACCTTGATCATCAGGTCGGTGCCGATGTTGCCCGACCCGATGATGGCCACCGGATACTTCTGTGTGCTCATGGCATCGCTGTCGTCCCTCACTCGAAAGCCACCGTGACGGTGCCGAGTCCGCTGAGGTGCGCCGACGCGCGGTCGCCGCTGACCACGAACGCGGCGGTGGTGTACGAGCCAGACATCACGAACTGGCCGGCGTCGATGGCAATGTCGTAAGCGGCGAGGGCATTGGCCAGCCACGCGACGGCCTCGGCCGGATCCCCCATGACAGCGGCGCCCTCGCCAGTGTCCACTGTCGAGTCGTTGACCATCAGCGTGGCGGTGGTATCGGGCAGCCGGGGCGCCTCGGCGATCGGGACCCATTCCCCCAGCACCACTGCGCCCGAGCTGGCGTTGTCAGCGATGGTGTCCGCGAGGGTGATTCGCCAGTCGGCGATACGGCTGTCCACGATCTCGAGTGCGGGGGCGACCGCCTCGGCGGCGGCCATCACGTCGGCGGCGCTCACCCCCGGCCCCCGTAGCGGCACCCCGATCCGGAACGCCACCTCGGGCTCCACGCGCGGTGCGCACAGCGTGCCGGTCGGCACCGCCGCGCCGTCGGCGAGCACCATGTCGTCGAGGACGTAACCGAAGTCCGGCTCGTCGACGCCGAGCAACTGCTGCATCGGGGCGGACGTCAGCCCGATCTTGTGGCCGCACTGCACCGCACCTCTGTGCAGGTGGCGCGCCAGGTTCAGCCGCTGGATGGCATAGGCGTCGCCGACCGTGAGACCCGGAAACGACTGGGTCAGCGGCGAGACCGGGCGGGCGAGACGGTGGGCGTCGAAGAGGAGCTCCGCGGCCCGCGTCAGTTGATCGCTCATCGGTGGTCGTGCCCGTGGGCAGGAAGCCGGGTGCCGACGTCGAGGACCCTGCCGCGGGTCGGCCGTGTCCGATTCTGGGTGTCCGAGCCGGTGTCGGTCTTGATCATGCTTCCTCCGAAAAGTGTTGACGATCACGCCCGTAGTAACTTAATGTATCGATCGCTACATTAACAAGCCCGAACGAAGGTGGCGGTCGTGACTGATCCGATGAAGTACGACGTGGCGATCGTCGGCTACGGCCCGGTCGGCGTGACCGCCGCCAACCTGCTGGGCCAGCTGGGCCTCAACGTGCTCGTGGTCGAACGCGACCCCGACATCTATGCGCGGGCGCGCGCCATCTCCACCGACGAAGAGGTACTCCGCATCTGGCAGCAGGTGGGATTGGCCGACCGTCTCAACGCCGACATGCTGCCCGGTTGCGGCGCGAGCTTCGTCGACGCCCAGGGGGTCCCGTTCGTCAAGCTGCTTCCGGCTCCGCGGGGCAACGGACATCCGCCGCAGCAGTTCATCTATCAGCCCGCGCTGGAGAAAGTGCTGCGCGCCGGCGTCGACCGTTTCCCGAACGTCTCGGTCCTGCTCGAGCACGAGTGCCTGCGCGTGGTCCAGAAGCCCGACCATGCCGAGCTGATGCTCGCTGACCTCACGGTCGACGAGTTCCGGCGCGTGCGGGCCTCCTACGTCATCGCCGCCGACGGCGGGTCCAGCGCCATCCGCGCACAACTGGGCGTCGGGTTCAGTGGCCGGACGTACGCCGAGCGCTGGATCGTCATCGACACCAAGGTGATCGAAGAATGGCCGGGCCACGATCGGCTGCGGTTCCACTGCAACCCCGAGCGGCCCACGGTCGACTGCCCGACTCCGCTCGGCCACCACCGCTGGGAGTTCCCGGTCCGCGACGAGGAAGACCAACGCGACCTGCTCGACGAGGCCGAGATCTGGAAAGTGCTGCGCGGACAGGGAATCAGCGAGAAGAACGTCGCGATCCTCGGTTTCGCGTGCTACAGCCACCATGTCCGATTCGCCGACCGGTGGCGGGTCGGCCGGGTCTTTCTGGCTGGTGACGCCGCCCACGCCATGCCGCCCTGGATCGGCCAGGGCATGTGCGCCGGCGTCCGGGACGTGGCCAACCTGTGCTGGAAACTCGGCGCGGTGCTGCAGAATAACCTGCCCGAATCGGTCCTGGACTCCTACCAGGCCGAGCGGCTCCCGCACGTCAGAGAAGTCACCAACCGCGCGGTGAAGACCGGCAAGATCATCATCCAGCGCAACCGCTTCCGGGCCGCGGCACGCAACCACATCTTCCGCACCGCGAGCAGATTCCCCTACTTCCTGGACTGGCTGCGGGAGCATCGGTGGCTGCCCGATGCCCGGTACACCGACGGTCTGGTGGCCAACAGCGGAAACGGTGCCGAAGGGTGGCTGATTCCGCAGCCGTGGGTGGTCGACGAGAAGAACGACACCGTCCGCCTCGACGACGTCACCGGTGGCCGCTGGACCGTCCTGTACACCGGTTCGCCGTCGGATTCGCGGGACTGGCGATCCGTCGGTGTCCCGACCCTCAGAGTCACCCCGGCCGGCACGGCGCCCGCTCCGGACAGCATCGTCGACACCGACGGGTCGCTGATCCGCTGGCTGGAGAAGAAGCGGGCCACTGCCGTTGCGGTGCGTCCGGACGGGTTCGTCTACGCCGGTGCCTCGCCTGATCAGCCCCTACCCCCTCCCCCCGCCGGATTCCGGGCCTGAATCCCGGCACGTCGTCAAGGAAACGCACATGACCAGCAGCACCATGACCGAGCGCACGGTTCGGGTGAACGGCAAGCAGATCTACCTCGCCGAGAAGGGCAGCGGCACCCCGGTGGTTCTGCTGCACGGCGGCGGCCCGGGGGCATCGGGGGTGTCGAACTACTCCCGCAACATCGATGCCTTGGCCGAACACTTTCGCGTGATCGTGCCCGACATGCCGGGCTACGGACGTTCCACGAAGGGCGTCGATCGTCGCGATCCGTTCGGCTACCTCGCCGACCACATTCGCGGAATGCTCGACGAAATCGGAGTCGGGCGCGCGCACCTGGTGGGCAATTCCTACGGCGGGGCGTGCGCCTTGCGGCTCGCGCTGGACACCCCCCACCGGGTGGACAGGCTGGTGTTGATGGGTCCGGGCGGGGTCGGCACCACTCGCGGGCTGCCGACCGATGGCTTGAAGAGCCTGCTCGCCTACTACGGAGGCGACGGTCCGAGCATGGACAAACTGCGAGCCTTCATCCGCAACCATCTCGTCTACGACGGTGATTCGGTACCCGAGTCGCTGATCGAAACCCGTTATCGCGCTTCGATCGACCCCGAGGTCGTCGCCAATCCGCCGCTGCAGCGTCCCGCAGATCTGCGCACGTTGTGGCGGATGGACTTCAGCCGCGACCGCCGGCTACGCACGCTGGCCACACCGACACTGATCCTCTGGGGCCGCGACGACAAGGTCAACAAGCCCGGCGGCGCAACGCTGCTCGGCACGCGGATGCCCAACGCAGACGTGCTGGTCACCGCCAACACCGGCCACTGGGTCCAGTGGGAGCGGGCCGATCTGTTCAACGCGGTGACGACCGCCTTCCTGAAAGAACAGTGATGTCTTCCCACCCGTCTTCGGTGTTCGGCAACGTCCACCTCGGATACATCGTCATAGAGACACAGAAGTTCGACGACTGGAAGCGGTTTGCCCGCGACGCGATCGGCATGCACGTCGATGAGCTGGACGCTGACGCCATGCGGTTCCGACTCGACGCCAACGAGTGCCGAGTGCTGCTGCGCCGAGGACCGGCTGAAGATGTCGTCGCGCTGGGTTGGCAGCTCGACGACCACGGCACCTTCGACGAGATCGCGCGCCGCTTACTCGACCATGGGGTGCCGGGCACGGAGGGTCCGGACGACGAGGCCAAGCAGCGCGGTGTCGAGCAGTTCCTGTGTTTCCCGGGGCCCAACGGTCTGACTCAGGAGGTCTACACCACTGCCCGGACCGGCCTCCTGCCCCTCGACATCCCCGGCAGCGGCTTCGTCACCGGTGCGGGCGGATTGGGTCACGTGGCACTGACCACCAAGAAACCGCACCTCGTGCGGGGCTACTACAGCCACGTGTTCGACGCGCGGTTGTCGGACTACATCGACGAAACCATCAACGGCTTGAAGTTCAAGATCCGGTTCCTGCGGGTCAACGAACGCCACCACTCGGTGGCCATCGCATCGGTGAACAGGCTGCCCCTCAACCCGATTCGCACCCGGGTGCAACACGTCAATGTCCAGGTCTCGACGCTCGACGACATGCTCACCTCCTATCAGCGGGTCACGCAGCTCGGCTTTCCCATGGCGTTGTCGGTGGGACAACACACCAACGACAAGGAATTGTCGTACTACGCGATGACGCCGTCGGGGTTCGAGTGGGAGGTCGGCTGGAATCCCATCGTCGTCGACGAATCCACGTGGGAGCCCACCACGCACCAGGGCATCAGCATCTGGGGCCACACGCCCGAGGGTCAGACCGTCGTCGACAGACTCCACCAGTTCGCCGTTGCTGCACGGTCACTGGGGCACCGCGAGGATGACGTCGCTCAGCTCGCCGCGCCCGGTATCGCCGACGACTGACCGTGGGGTCTGCGAAACCTCCCGGCTGAAACGCCGGGTGTGGTGGCTCACCGCGGGTGTCAGCCCGGCAGCACCGGCTTGGCACCCGCAACCATCAACGGGCGCACCTCCACCCAGCTCGGATCGCCGTCCTCGGCGGATGCGCCGGACAGCTGCAGCACCCCGCGCCCGTCGGACACGTAGACCGTCGACGGGTTGGCCGCCACCGTCGTCACCGGCATCAGCAGGTTGCGGCTCGACGCATCGGAGTTCACTCCGTCGAGGTTGACGTAGGACACCGGATGCTGCGGGTCGGTGCGGCTGACGACGATGTCGTCGCCGGTGCGCCACGCGAGTGAGACTGCGGTGTTGCCCAGGCCGTAACCCAGCCGGCGCGGGAAGGTCAACGCGTATCCGCCGCCCTCGGTCTGCTCCACTCCGGCCAGGATCACGCGGCCGTCGATCACCATCGCCGCACGGGTGCCGTCCCGGGAGAGCTGCAGCTCGGCGATCGCACCGGGGAAGCGCGCCGTCACGGCGGTGGAGTCGACCGGGATGCGGGCGGGCTGGCCGGAGGCGTCCTGCACCGCGCGCACGACGTTCAGTCCGTCGACGACGACCCAGATCGACTCGTCGAGTGACCAGCTCGGCCGGCTCAGGCTGCGTCCGTCCATGACCTGGGCAGCACTGCCGCCCATCGGCCCGACCCACAGCGACGACGCCATGTCGGGGGCCCCGGGACGTTGCACGACCACCGAGGCGACCTCCTGGCCCGACCGCGACAGCGCCGCCGCCACCTGGCCCGGGGTCTGCCCGAACGCGCCGGGAACCCGTGGGGCGCTGTTCTCGTCGAGTGACACCAGCGAGCCGCCGACCAAGGCGTGCAGCCCGGCCGCGGCGCCGTCGGCCGCGCCGGGGTCGGTGGCGGCGACGTCGGCGGTGGTCCATCCGTCGGCGAAACGGTCGTCGAGCGCGGCGCCGTCGGCGTTGATGACGTAGGGCCCGTTGATGCCGGCCCGCGACAGGGTCCAGATGATCTGTGCGGCCAGCAGTTGGCGGCTGTGCGGGTCGGTGGTGGACAGGTTCTCCAGGTCGATCCGCGCGCCGCCGTAGCCGCGTCCGACACCGGTCTTGCCGCCGTCGGCGCGGGTTACCGGACCGCTCAGCTTCAGCGGCTCGTCGAGCAGGTTGCGCACCGTCCTGGCCATCTCCGGTCGCGGACCGGCGATCAGCTTGCTGACCAGTTCGGTGGCCAGTTGGTCGGGTTCGGAGACCGCCACGTAGCGCGGGTCGGGCACCACGGTCTTTCCGGTCGGGTCGACGAAGTAGAGGGTGTTGCGCTTGTAGGTCTCCTGGAACTGCTGCCAGTCCAGGAACACCCCGTTGGGCAGGGTGTCGATGCGCCAGCCGTCGGAGGTCTTGATCAGCTCGATGGGGCCGGGGTCGGGCAGCGCCCCCTCGCCGGTTTCGAACACCCCCATGTCCGAGAGGGAGCCGAGGATATCGGCGCGCATCGTCACCGAGACCTTCTCGGGCTCACGGGTTTCGACGAACACGACGTTGTCGATCAGCAGTGCGCTGCCGGCGTCGTCCCAGCCGCTGGAGGCCGATTCGGTGAGGAACTGCCGCGCAGCCAGATGCCGGTTCGCGGGATCGGCGGTGGCCTTGAGGAATTCGCGCAGCAGGATGTCGGGGTCCATGCCCGGGGTGGGTTTGGGCAGGCTGGGCGGGGCGGGACGGCCCACGGTGCCGATGGCCTGCGGGGAGGACGAACTGGGCACTCCGGCGCAGCCGGCCACCACCACTGTCAGGATGGCGAGCAAAGCAACGACGGCGCGGGTCACACGCTCTCCCCGGCGGGTTCGCGTTCGCGCGCGGGACGCCTTGGAGCAGCTGGCTTTTCGATCGGTTTCACCGGGAGCGGGCTGCTGGTGACCTTGTGGCCTCGCACCAACGGCAGCGTGAGCCGGAAGCAGGCACCCTTGCCCGGTTCACCCCACGCTTCGAGCCGGCCCTGGTGCAGCCGCGCGTCCTCGATGCTGATCGCCAGCCCCAGGCCGGTACCGCCGGAGCGGCGCACGCGGGACGGGTCGGAGCGCCAGAACCGGCTGAACACCAGCTTCTCCTCGCCGGGGCGCAACCCGACGCCGTAGTCACGGACGGTGACGGCCACGGTGTCGTCGTCGGCGGCCATCCGGATGCGCACCGGTTTGCGTTCGGCGTGGTCGATGGCGTTGGCGATGAGGTTGCGCAGGATCCGTTCGACGCGGCGCGGGTCGACCTCGGCGATGATCCCCTCAGGCGGCATGTCGACGATCAGGTCGACGCCGGCGTCCTCGGCGAGGTGGCCGACGTTGTCCAGGGCGCTCTTGACGGTGGAGCGCAGGTCGATGGCCTCGACGGCCAGTTCGGCGACGCCGGCGTCGTGGCGGGATATCTCGAGCAGGTCGCTGAGTAGTCCTTCGAACCGGTCGAGCTCGTCGACCATCAGCTCGATGGACCGGCGCAGCGAGGGCTCGAGCTCCTCGGCGTGGTCGTGGATCAGGTCGGCGGCCATCCGCACCGTGGTCAGCGGGGTGCGCAGTTCGTGACTGACGTCGGAGGTGAATCGGCGCTGCAGGTTGCCGAACTCCTCGAGCTGGGTGATCTGGCGGTGCAGGCTTTCGGCCATGTCGTTGAACGACACCGCCAGCCGGGCCATGTCGTCCTCACCGCGCACCGGCATCCGCTCGGTCAGGTGACCTTCGGCGAACCGTTCGGCGATGCGCGACGCGGAGCGCACCGGCAACACGATCTGACGGGCCACCAGCAGCGCGATCGCGGCGAGCAACCCCAGCAGCACCACGCCGCCGGTCGCCATGGTGCCGCGCACCAGCGTGATCGTGGACTCTTCGTTGTTCAGCGGGAAGATCAGGTACAGCTCGAGATTCGTCACCGATGACGTCGCGGGGGTCGGGCTGCCCACGATCAGGGCGGGCCCGGAGAAGCTGTCGGTGTGCACCGTGGCGTACTGGTAGCTGACCTGGCCCGCTTTGACGAAGTCGCGCAGCGTGTTGGGGATCTGGTCGATCGGGCCTGCGGCGGTGGCTGCGCGCGGGCCGTCCCCGGCGACGATGAGCACCGCGTCGTACGCGCCGGCCAGTCCCGCGCCGGCGTCGGCCTTGCGATCGATGAGGGTGTTGCGCGCCAACTGCAGGCTGCTGTCGAGCGAGCGGGTCTCTTCGCCGCCGACGATGCCGCTGACGGTGGTGCGCGCCCGCTCGATCTCCTCGGTGGCCGCGCCGACCTTGACCTCGAGGATCCGGTCGGTGATCTGGCTGGTCAGCACGAAGCCCAGCACCAGGATGACGGCCAACGACAGACCGAGCGTCAGCGACACCACCCGTAGTTGCAGCGAGCGGCGCCAGGCCAGGCCGATAGCGCGGCCCAGCGCGCCGAGCCCGCGGACCAGCGGTGCCGACCGCCGGTGGATGCGCCGGCGCGAACCGAAGATCACGCTGACCGCCGCGGAGGCACGGCCCCGGCCGGTCCGATCACGGCGACCGCGGGCGGTCCGATCACGGCGACCGCGGGCGGTCCGATCACGGCGACCGCGGGCGGTCCGATCACGGCGACCGCGGGCGGTCCGATCACGGCGACCGCGGGCGGTCCGATCACGGCGACCGCGGGCGGTCCGATCACGGCGACCGCGGGCGGTCCGATCACGGAGGTCCGGCCTTGTATCCCACTCCTCGAACCGTGAGCACAACCTGCGGGTTTTCCGGGTCCTTCTCGACCTTGGCCCGCAACCTCTGGACGTGCACGTTCACCAAACGGGTGTCCGCGGGGTGCCGATAACCCCACACCTGTTCGAGAAGCACATCTCGAGTAAACACCTGGCGCGGTTTCCGCGCCAACGCCACCAGCAGGTCGAACTCCAGCGGGGTCAGCGCGATCTGTTCACCCTGACGGGTCACCTTGTGCGCCGGCACGTCGATGTCGATGTCAGCGATGGAGAGCATCTCGGCGGGCTCGTCCTCGTTGCGCCGCAGCCGGGCGCGCACCCGGGCCACCAGCTCCTTGGGCTTGAACGGCTTCATCACGTAGTCGTCGGCGCCCGACTCCAGCCCGAGCACCACGTCGACGGTGTCGGTCTTGGCGGTCAGCATCACGATCGGCACACCGGAATCGGCCCGCAGCACGCGGCACACGTCGATGCCGTTCATGCCGGGCAGCATCAGATCCAGCAGCACCAGGTCGGGGCGCAGTTCACGCACCGCCGTCAGCGCCTGGGTCCCGTCTCCGATGACCGCAGTGTCGAAACCCTCGCCGCGCAGCACGATGGTGAGCATCTCGGCGAGCGAAGGGTCGTCGTCGACGACCAGGATCCTTTGCCTCATGGTGTCCATGGTGTCACCAGTTCGCGATAATCCTCGGATACCACACGGCGCGTTGTCCGGGTTCACCGGCATTCGGTTCGTATTTGCCTCGCACCTGCCGGCAGCATCGCATGGCAAGCCGTACGCGCGGGCCTCATGGCACAGCGAGCCCCGCATGCCGGAAGCATCGCCCACACAGCCGGGCGCGGCGGGACGAGCGCGCAGCCGCGCGTGACGGAAGCATCGCTCACGCAGCCGAACGCGACCCAGGTACCGCGCGCAGCCGCGCGTGACGGAAGCATCGCTCACGCAGCCGAACGCGACCCAGGTACCGCGCGCAGCCGGGCGTGACGGCACCGCCGCGCTCGGTCCGGGCGGCTCAGTTCAGGGCGGCCTGGATGACGTCGCGCTGCTGGCGCAGGGTCTGGATCACCTCGAACCCGATCTGGCGCACGCTGGCCAGCACCGGGCTGGCGGCCGGCGGCGTCGCGGCCGACCAGGCGCCGTCCTCCAGCACCCACCCCAGCGAAGCGCTCGCCGCCAGCGCCGCGCGAGCCGCGCGGGCCTCGGGGTCGTCGAAGTCGTCGGCCAGCGCGAGCACCAGGTGTTGACGCGAGAACTCGGCGCCGTCGGCGTCCTTGATGACGGGGTTGGTCCACCAGTGCTCGAACGGGATCCGTGAGCCCCGGTCGATGTGCTCACCGCTTCGGGTGCGGATCGGCGCCGGCGGGTACAGGGCCAGCTTCGGCACGAATTCGCCGCCGCGCTGCAGGCCGCTGCGCACCTTCATCAACGTCAGGCAGGCCGCCGAGCTGGCGGTTTTCGGGTTGGGCACACCACCGGTGTCCACCCAGGTCAACACGTCACGCAAGCCGATCTCGGTCAGCAGCGCCCGCGACGTGTCCCCCTCGTGGACGAGTTTGCGGACGTGCACTGCCAGGACCTGCGCCTCGATGTAGCGGCCCTGGTCGAATCGTTCCCCCGCCGACGCCAGTGCCAGCGCGTAGTCGTCCAGCGCCGCCAGCAGCGTGGTGTGCGACCGAGTCGTCAAAGTCATGGCTCCCCCGTGTGCCCGTGAATCGACCGCTGCGCAGAAGTCTGCGCAACTCCCCAGGATCCGCAGCGTACGCGGCCGGGCGCGATCGCGCGTGACGTCCGTCAGACTGCCAGCAAATCAGCAGGAGAGCCGTGCGGCGAGCTCGTCGGAGTCCACGTCGGTCGGCACCACGGCCCAGGGCCCGCCCCAGTTCGCCGCGGCCAACTCGGTGTACACCGCCGCGGTGCGGCGTTGCAGACCGTCGTCGCGTTCGTAGGCGTCGCGGGCCCGGTCGGCTTCCTCGGCGGCCCGGTTGACGGCGCGCTGGGCGGCCAGCTCGGTGGGCACGTCCAGCAGCAGTTGCCAATCCGGGACGGGCAGGCGCAGCCGACCGTATTCGAGGTCGTGCACCCAGGACACCACTTCGCCGCCGGCGTGCTGGTGCAGGCGGGCAGCGCTGTACGCGGCGTTCGAGGCGACGTAGCGGTCGAGGATGACGACGGAGTAGGCCGCCATGAGGTGCCCGATCTGCTCGCGCGCGCCGGCCCGGTCCATCGCGAAGAGCACGGCCATTGCGTACACCGAGTCGGCGAGGTCTCCGTGGCGGCCGTGCAGCGCTTCGGCGGCCAGATCGGCCGGTACCGACTCTCCGTACCGCGGGAAGGCCAGGGTCGCCACGGATCGGCCGGCTCCTTCGAACGCGCCGCGCAGTCCGTTGGTCAACGTCCGCTTGCCTGCGCCGTCGACGCCCTCGATGACGATGAGCACGCCGCCAACCCTAGGGCAGGTGCTGCGAGCAACGTTTGCCTATCCGAACTCGAGGCCCGATAGTTGTGCGAGTGCGGGGAGGTGCCGCCACTGGCAAAGTGGCTGAATTCGCGGTAGTGGCCGGGGTCGGGGCAGCGGTCGTGTTCGGTTGGGGATGCGGCGTCGCATCGGCTGACAAGGCTTCGGAGTCCTCGGCCTCGGGATCCACAGAGTCGGCGGGGTCGTCGGCCTCAGAGTCGGCGGGGTCGTCGTCGGCCGGGTCGACGGGGGCCGGGTCGACGGGGGCCGGTCAACGGCATGGTCGCGACCGGGACGATGAGCAACCCGTCGACGACACGGGCGTCACCGACGACGCGGGTGTCATCGACGACGCGGGTGTCACCGACGACGCCGAGGAGCTCACTTCGGACGGCGACAGCGTCGACCTGTTCGAGGCCAGCGACGCCGACTCCCGAGACGACGCCGAGGACAGCGGCCTCGTCGACGGCGACGACAGCGCCGCCCGTGACGACAGCGACGTCCTTGACGACGGCGACGGCGACGACAGCGCCGCCCTCGAGAACGGCGACGCCCTGACCGAAGCCGACACAGCGACCGGCACGGACACCGAAACCGGGGACGAAACCGACGTCGGCACCGCCACCGAACCCGACGTGACCGACGACGAGTCCGCGAACCAGGCGACTGAGGTCGCCGTCGTCGCGGGCTCCGAGGTCGGACCCGCCCCCGCGAACGGTGACGGCCCACCCCCGACGGACCCCGCGGCATTACCGCAGGCGTGGGTCATGACCGCCGCCGCCCGCCGCGAACTCGAGCCCGCGGCGAAACACCAGTCGGCACCGGCCGGCACCGACTCGACGGCCGAGGTGCTCGCCACCCCGGCCACGGCGGAGAACTCCGTCACCTACACCGCGCCACCGTCGCTGTTCGACAAAGTGGCCCTCGCGGGACTCTATGTGCTGAAAGGCATTTCGAAGCTCATCGGTGTCGACCTCTACAGTGCCTTCGCCAAGGCCATCACCAGTGACCGGCCGCCGTCGTTTCTGACCCGCGGCCTGCACGCCCGGCTGACCGACTACGAAGTCTCCGAGGACAACACCTGGAAGGTCTGGGAATTCGAGCCGCTCAATCCGACCGGCAAAGCAGTGGTGGCGGTGCACGGCGGTGGTTTCATCCTCGAACCCACTGCCCTGCACTGGCGGGACTACACGTCCATGGCCCGCGACACCGGCGCCACGGTGATCGTCCCGCTCTACCCGCTGGCCACCACCGAGGCCGGATCGGCCACCAGGGTGGTGCCGGCGATGGCGCAGTTCCTGTCCGACCAGATCTCCGAGTACGGCGCCGACAACGTCAGCGTCTACGCCGACTCCGCGGGCCCCATCCTGGCGCTCTCGGCGGTCCGCCAGCTCGTGCTCGCCGGCAAGCCGCTGCCCGCGAGCATGGTGTTGCTGTCGTTCGCCCCGGATGCCACGCTGTCCAACCCCGCCCTCCGCGAGATCAACGATCCGGTCTTCGACCTCGATGATCTCGACTTCTACAACGACGCCGACAGGTGGACCGCCGGGCTGGCGCTGACCGATCCGCTGATCAACGTCATGTCCTTCGAGGACGCCGTGCTGGCGGCGCTGCCGAGCACCACGATGTACGTCGGGTCACTCGAATTCGCCTTGCCCGATACCCTTGCGCTGCAGCAGAAGTGGTCGGTGGCCGGCGGCGCGGTGTCGACAGTGGTGGGGCAGGGCCAGATCCACGACTGGGCGCTGGCGGGGTCGCCGAACTCCCAAGCCGCCACAGTGCGGCCCGACATCTACCGCCAACTCGGCCTCAACGGCGTCGCTGCGGGACCCCGCACCGTCACCACCGCGCCGCCGTCGTACAGCGACCGGCTGGTCGCCGACACGCTGCGGTTCCTGCGCTGGTTCTCCGAGACCACCGGCATCAGCCTGTTCAGCGGCGTGGTCGGCAGTGTCACGAGTACCGACCCGCCGATGCTCGCCACCCTCGGATTGACGGTCACCGAGCGCGAGTTCAACGGCTGGACGGTGTGGGAGCTCGCGCCGCCGCAGCCCTCCGGTGAGTACGTCGTCGCGCTGCACGGCGGCGGTTTCGCCGCCGAGGCGAACATTCTGCACTGGTCGGACTACGGGCAGATGGCCCGCGACACCGGCGCCACCGTGCTGGTGCCGATCTACCCGCTGGCCCCGCCGTTGGGCACCGGCACGGCGACGACACTGGTGCCGCCGATGGCCGACTATCTGTCGCTGCTCATCGACGAGCACGGGGTGGACAACGTCAGCGTGTACGGCGATTCGTCGGGCGGGTCGTTCGCCGTGCTCGCGGTGCAGGAGTTGATCCGCCGCTGCCGCGCCGCGATCAGCTGCGTGCTCACCGAGTCGCAACCCTCCCGGATGGTGCTGGTGTCCCCTGCCCTGCACATCACCTTGCGCACCCCCGAGGTCGAGGCGATCGACGATCCGATTCTGCCGCGCTGGGATCCCGACGAAATTCCCGGCTACAACGGCGAATTGGACATGGACGACTATCGGGTCAACCCGATCTCCAGCGACGACCTGACGGGGCTGCCGCCGACGGCGCTCTACATCGGCACCCAGGAACAGCTCTACCCGGGCGCGCTGGCGTTTCGGGACAAGCTGCTGGCCCAGGACCCCGACGCCGACTTCACCGTGATCATCGGTGACGGTCAGTTGCACGGGTGGGCGCTGGGCGGCCTCGTCATCAACTCCCAGGCGCCCATCTGGCGGTCCACCGTCTACCGGCAGCTGGGCCTGCTCCCTGAGGTGAATTCGGCGCGAATTGCGACCGTGACCGTCGCATAACGCGCCCGATTTGCAGGCCGGCGTCCTAGGCTCGGCGCATGAGCCTGACGGAATACCCACCCGGAACGTCGTTTCCGGGCCGGATCGGCCGCACCATCGGCGACTCCGATCCAGCGTGGCCGACCCCGAACCGCGCGCGGCCGGACGCCCCGAACGTCGTCTACATCGTGCTCGACGACACCGGTTACGGACAGTTCGGTTGCTACGGATCGCCGATCAACACCCCCAACCTGGACCGGCTGGCGAGCAATGGGTTGCTCTACACGAACATGCACACCACGGCGCTGTGTTCACCGTCGCGGTCGTGCATGCTGACCGGGCGCAACCACCACTCCAACGGCATGGCGTGCATCACCGAGGGCTCGACCGGCTATCCGGGCTCCAACGGGGCCATCCCGTTCGAGAACGGCTTCCTCTCGGAGATGCTGCTGCCGCACGGCTATGCCACCTACTGCGTGGGCAAATGGCACCTCACCCCGGCCGAGCAGGTCAGCGCCGCCGGGCCGTATGACCGCTGGCCGTTGGGCCGCGGCTTCGAGCGTTACTACGGCTTCCTCGGCGGGGACACCCATCAGTACTATCCCGACCTGGTCTTCGACAACCATCAGGTGGAGCCGCCGAAGACTCCCGAGGAGGGTTATCACCTGACCGAGGATCTCACCGACCGCGCGATCAGCTTCATCGCCGACCTCAAGCAGGTCGCGCCGGACAAGCCGTTTTTCCTGTACTTCGCCACCGGCGCCAACCATGCGCCCCACCAGGCGCCGCCGGAATGGGCGGAGAAATACCGCGGCAAGTTCGACGATGGCTGGGACGCCTACCGGGAGAGGGTCTTTGCGCGCCAGAAGGAGCTCGGCATCGTGGCACCCGATGCTCAGCTTTCCCCGCACGACCCTGACGTGCAGCGCTGGGATGAACTGTCCGACGACGAGCGCCGGCTCTATGCGCGGATGATGGAGGTGTTCGCCGGATTCTTCGAGCACACCGACCACCAGATCGGCCGGCTGCTGGATTACCTGGACAAGACCGGCCAACTGGACAACACGGTGATCATGGTGATCTCCGACAACGGCGCCAGTGCCGAAGGCGGCCCGCACGGTTCGGTCAACGAGAACAAGTTCTTCAACAACGTGCCCGACGATCTGGCGCAGAACATGGCCGCGATCGACGAACTCGGCGGGCCCGAGCATTTCAACCACTATCCGTGGGGTTGGACGTTCGCCGGCAACACCCCGTTCCGCCGGTGGAAGCGCGAGACCTACCGCGGCGGGGTCGCCGACGGGTTCCTGGTGCACTGGCCGGCCGGGATCAGCGCCCGCGGCGAGGTGCGCCACCAGTACGGCCACGTCATCGACATGGTGCCCACCGTGCTCGAGGCGCTGGGCATCGACCCGCCGTCGGCTGTACGCGGGGTCGCCCAGTCCCCGATCCAGGGCGTCAGCCTCGCGCACACCTTCGACGATGCCGACGCCCCGTCGAAGCACCACACGCAGTATTTCGAGATGTTCGCCCACCGTTCGATCTATCACGACGGCTGGCGCGCGGTGTGCCCCTTCCCGGGAACGTCGTTCGAGGAAGCAGGCGTCAGCTTCGGCATGCTGGAGTTGACCGAGGAGAAGCTGCGCGAACTGGATGCGACCGGCTGGGAGCTCTACCACGTCGAGGTCGACCCGACCGAAACCCGCGACCTGGCCGCGCAGGAACGTCCACGCCTGATCGAGATGATCGCGTTGTGGTACACCGAGGCCGGCAAGTACAACGTGCTGCCGTTGGACAGCCGCGGCACGATGCGGTTCGCCGATCCGCGCCCGCAGATCGCTCCGCCGCGCGACACCTACGAGTATCGGCCCGGCACTCAGCTCGTCCCGCAGAACGTCGCCGTCAACGTGCTCAACCGGGCGCACAGCATCACGGCGGACGTCGAAATGGTCGACGGGGACGAAGGCGTGGTCGTGTGCCACGGCAGCAATTCCGGTGGCTACACCCTGTTCATCCAGGACGGGCTGCTGCACTATGTGCACAACTACGTCGGCGTCGAGGAGTTCAGCGTGAGCTCCACCGATCCGGTGGGCGTCGGGAAACATACGCTGCGTTACGAATTCGAGCCGACGGGGCTGCCGGACTTCATGTCCGGGAAGGGCACCCCCGGTCATGCGCGGCTGCTGGTCGACGGAATCGTCGTCGGCGAGGCGGACTTCCCGGTGACCATCCCGATGGCGATCGGCATCGGTGGCGGGGTCGGCGTCGGGCGCAACGCCGGTTCCCCGATCACCCGACGCTACAAGTCGCCGTTCGCGTTCACCGGCCACGTCGAGAAGGTCACCGTCAGCACGGCGATTCCGGAGCATACCGACGAGGACGAGCAGAAGCGCGCTGAGGCCCGCATCGCCATGGCCCGACAGTGATTTCGGCGTGATCGTCGTCGCCCAGCGCAGAGTCGCTCAGCGCAGACGAACACGCCGACGTCACTCCGGAGCGGCGCCCATCGTGTAGGACTGCAGCACCACGGCGTCGTGGGTGTCGTCGAGAAACACCCGGGTGCTCTTGCCTTCCCCGCCGAACGCCATGTTCAGTTCGACGCCGCTGCGGAACGGTCCCGGCGGCAGCTCGGGCTCGAGCACTGCCTGCACGGCGGGTTCCTGGCCGCGCGCCTCGGTGGGATGCTCGGCGACGAGGCGGTCCATCGTCTGCGGGGACACCTGAGCGACGGCGTCGATCCACACCACCTTGACCCGGGAGCCTTCGGCGACGCGGCTGTTGTCCCACATGATCCACGACGCCGACTCGGGTTCCCCGAGTAGCGGGAACATCTCGGCCAGCGCCGCGGTGTCGTGACGGACCTCGAGCGCAGGCGCCGTGCTGGTTTCCGAATCCTCCTGCGCGCCTTGGCCGCAGGACGTCAACATGAGCGCTGCGGCCAGCACCGACGCAAATCGGGCGCGCACGCCGACCGCGGTGGTCGTGGTGCGCGCCCGATTCATCGAGACCATGTCAGTAGCGGTAGTGCTCCGGCTTGTACGGGCCTTCGACGTCGACACCGATGTACTCGGCCTGCTCCTTGCTGAGCTTGGTCAGCGTGCCGCCGAGTGCCTCGACGTGGATACGCGCAACCTTCTCGTCGAGGTGCTTGGCCAACCGGTAGACGGCGTTGTCGTACTCGTCGTTCTTGGTCCACAGCTCGATCTGGGCGATCACCTGGTTGGAGAAGCTGTTGCTCATCACGAACGACGGGTGGCCCGTCGCGTTGCCCAGGTTCAGCAGTCGACCCTCGGAGAGCACCACGATCGACTTACCGTCGTCGAACACCCACTGGTCGACCTGCGGCTTGATGTTGATGCGCTTGGCGCCGGAGCGCTCCAGGGCGGCCATGTCGATCTCGTTGTCGAAGTGGCCGATGTTGCCCAGGATCGCCTGTTCCTTCATCTGGCGCATGTGGTCGAGGGTGATGATGTCCTTGTTGCCGGTGGAGGTGATGACGATGTCGGACGAACCGATCGCCTCCTCGACGGTGCGCACGTCGTACCCGTCCATCATCGCCTGCAGCGCGTTGATGGGGTCGATCTCGGTGACGGTGACCCGCGCACCCTGACCGGCCAGCGACTCCGCGCAGCCCTTGCCGACGTCGCCGTAGCCGCAGATCAGGACCTTCTTGCCGCCGATCAGTACGTCGGTGCCGCGGTTGATGCCGTCGATCAGCGAGTGGCGGGTGCCGTACTTGTTGTCGAACTTGCTCTTGGTGACCGAGTCGTTGACGTTGATCGCCGGGAACGGCAGCTCACCCTGCGCCTCGAATTGGTACAGGCGGAGCACACCGGTGGTGGTCTCCTCGGTGACGCCCTTGACGGCCTCGGCGATCTTGGTCCACTTGGTCTTGTCCTGCTCGAAGCGCTCGCGCAGCACGCCGAGGAACACCTTCCACTCGGCCGGGTCGTCGTCCTCAGCGGGCGGCACGACGCCCGCCTTCTCGTACTGCGCGCCGCGCAGCACCATCATGGTGGCGTCGCCGCCGTCGTCGAGGATCATGTTCGCCGGCTCACCCTCCCAGGTGAGCATCTGCTCGGCGGCCCACCAGTACTCCTCGAGGGTCTCGCCCTTCCACGCGAACACCGGGATGCCCTTGGGCTCCTCGGGGGTGCCGTGCGGTCCGACGACGACGGCCGCGGCGGCCTCGTCCTGGGTGGAGAAGATGTTGCAGGACGCCCAGCGCACCTCGGCGCCGAGGCTGGTCAGCGTCTCGATCAGCACCGCGGTCTGCACGGTCATGTGCAGCGAGCCGGAGATCCGTGCGCCCTTGAGCGGCTGGACGTCGGCGTACTCGTAGCGCAGTGCCATCAGACCGGGCATTTCGTGCTCGGCCAGGCCGATCTCCTTGCGGCCGTACTCGGCCAGCGACAGGTCGGCGACCTTGAAGTCGATGCCGTTGCGGACCTCGACGGTCATGTTCGATGCAGTCATATAGAGCCCCTTTTTGTCGTTCGTCGATGCTGGTGTCGCAGCTCATCAGCGACACCCATGCGGACACGGACACCCATAGCCTGCGGGCTCGCGGGACAGGCGCTGAGGCGCTCTGCCGGCTAAGCGGTATCTATGACACCGTACCGTTCGGCGAACGGTGACATCAGCCGGGCCAGATC
The DNA here is from genome assembly GCF_041902445.1 of Mycobacterium sp. G7A2. Taxonomy (NCBI): domain Bacteria; kingdom Bacillati; phylum Actinomycetota; class Actinomycetes; order Mycobacteriales; family Mycobacteriaceae; genus Mycobacterium; species Mycobacterium sp. G7A2. The sequence continues at coordinate 4,448,825 of NZ_CP169251.1, forward strand.
GCGTGCGACGTCGTGGTCGGCTTCCGGGGGCATCGAGACGTAGCTCATCGCCAGCCGCACGATGGCGCGGGCCAGCACGCCGGCGTCTTCCTGGCTGCACCGCACCCAGCTGGCCATGAACGATTCGGTCAGCCGCGCCGAGCAGTGGTTGATGATCGGCGCGCTGTCGGTGGTGATGATCTGGAGCAGGTCGGGCTTGGAGCCGCCGGTCAGCAACGAGATCACCAGCGGGTCGGCGGCCGACTCGGCGAAGAAATCGCGGAATCCCTGCAGGAAGGCGGCGTAGACGTCGCCGATGTTGTCGTTGATCGCGTCGTGGATCTGGTCGACGAGCCGGTCGGCCAGCCGCAGCGCGTAGCCCTGGGCCAGGCCCTGCCGGGAGCCGAACTCGTTGTAGATGGTCTGGCGGCTGATACCGGCGGCGCGCGCCACATCGGACAGCGTGATCGACGACCAGTCGCGGTTGAGCAGCAGTTCACGCATGCCGTCGAGGATGGAGTCGCGCAGCAGTACCCGGGACGCTTCGGCGTAGGGCACGCGCTGCGCGACTCGTCGATTCGGGGCGCTGCTCACACGCGCGACAATATCGCTTCTCGGTGCCCCGCCGAGTGAGGCGAGCCGCCCCGTGACGACCCCCGCCCACGCGGTCACGGCCGTACGACCTCCACCATCTCGAAGTCCGACTTCGCCGCACCGCAGTCCGGGCAGCTCCAGTCCTCGGGGATGTCGTCCCAGCGGGTGCCCGGGGCGATGCCGTCCTCGGGCCAGCCCTTGGCTTCGTCGTACTCGAAGCCGCACTGCACGCAGACGAACAGTTTGTAGTCGTTGTCACTCATCTCGACGTTTTCCTTTCTAGATTGCGTTGAGGCTGCGCCCACGGCGGCCGCTACTCGCACTTTGTCGCCGTGGGCGCATTCTCAACGTTGTAGAGCGGGTTCGAAGTCGACCTTCTCGAGTACTGCGCAGTCCGGGCAGCACCAGTCGTCGGGCACGTCCTCCCACGGCGTCCCGGCCGGGAAGCCCTCCCGGGGCTCGCCCTTGGACTCGTCGTAGACGTAGTCGCAGCCGGGACAGCGGTAGGCACTCATCGGGCCGCCTCGGTGTTGCTGCGCTCCTCGCGCGAGCGCTCGTCGGTGCCGTAGCGGGCTAGCACCTTGTCGCGCACCCGCGGGTGGATGTTCACCCGGGTGATGTCGCCGTCGTAGTGCTCGAGCACCCGGTGGTCCATCACCTTGCGCCACAGCGGCGGGAAGTACGTCAGCGCGATCATCGACGCGTATCCGCTGGGCAGGTTCGGCGCTCCGTCCATGCTGCGCAGCGTCTGGTAGCGCCGGGTCGGGTTGGCGTGGTGGTCGCTGTGGCGCTGCAGGTGGTACAGGAACAGGTTGGTCACGATGTGATCGGAGTTCCAGCTGTGCACCGGCGCGCACCGTTCGTAGCGGCCGCTGTCCATCTTCTGCCGCAGCAGTCCGTAGTGCTCCAGGTAGTTCACCGTCTCCAGCAGCGTGAACCCGAAGACCGCCGAGATCAGGATGTAGGGGATCAACGCCCAGCCGAACACCGCGATCAGCACGCCGTAGAGCAGCGCCGACATCGCCCAGGCGTTGAGCACGTCGTTGGACGGATGCCACTTGCTCTTGCCGGCGCGCTCCAACCGCTTGGCCTCGATCTCCCAGGCCGAGCGCAGGCTGCCGAACACGCTGCGCGGCAGGAACTCCCAGAACGTCTCACCGAAACGGGCCGACGCCGGATCCTCCGGGGTGGCGACGCGCACGTGGTGGCCACGGTTGTGCTCGATGTAGAAGTGCCCGTAGCAGGTCTGGGCCAGCGTGATCTTCGACAGCCAGCGCTCCAGCGAATCCTTCTTGTGCCCCATCTCGTGCGCGGTGTTGATGCCCACGCCGCCGAGCACGCCCACCGACAGCGCCAGGCCGATCTTGGCCGGCCAGCCCAGCCCGCCGTCGAAGCCGAGCCAGCTCAGATTCGATGCGGTGAACAGGTAGGCGCCGAAGATGACGCTGGCGTACTGGAACGGGATGTAGATGTAGGTGCAGTAGCGGTAGTACTTGTCGTTCTCCAGCCGCTCCATGAGTTCGTCGGGCGGGTTCTGCCCGTCGGGGCCGAACTTCAGGTCCAGGCTGGGCAGCAGGATGTAGACCAGGATCGGACCGATCCAGAACGGCGCCTGCGCCGCGGCGTGCCAGCCGAACTGGTTGAGCCCCCAAATCAGCGGCAGCATCACGAACAGCGCCGTGGGCGGAATCAGACCCATCAGCCACAGATAGCGCTTCTTGTCGCGCCAGTTCTCGATGTCGATCGCCGGCATGTCTTGCGTGGTCACTCGATGCCTCCTTGCTGTGAGTGCAGTCACCTCGTGCCGTTGACTATAGAGCCTGTTTTGTCGCGTGTCTATACAAAGCAGCTCTTTTGTAAAGCTTGCCGTGGTGAATCGGGCGCGCAATGCGACAGCAGCGGTGCTTCAGCGCGCCGAAATCGCCGAGCGGATCAGCGCGATGACCCGGTCCGGATAGGCGGTGAGGTCCAGCCAGGTGAACCTCAGCACCTGCCAGCCCAGCAGGACGAGGTCGTTCTGCCGCTGACGATCGATCTGAAACGCGTCGGGGTCGCTGTGAAACGCGAACCCGTCCACCTCGATCGCCACCTTCTGCGCCGCGAACCCGACGTCGACCCGATAACCGCCGACCCGATAGTTGGCCTTCCACCCGCCGATACCGGCCTCCCGTAGCAGTTGATGCAGAATCCGCTCTGCCACCGAGTGGGCTCCCCCGGCTGCGGCTTGTAACAGCAGCCGAGACCGCGGCGCACCGGTGCGACCCTTGTTGCGCAGGTGGGTGCGCCAGAGGCCGGGGAGGTCGACGTGGCGTTGTTGCAGTGCGGTGTCGAGCAATTTCGCCCCGCCTCCGCGCTGCGCGGCGGCTTCCACGACCGTCAAGCTCAGCGACGTCACCCGCATGCCCTTGAGCTCGATGACGTCGCAGCGCTGCAGGTCACGGCGACGGACCCGGGTGTCCTCATGGCGTCGGCCGTGGCTGTCGCGCGGCACCGTGACCTCGACGATGTCAGGGGCGAACCGGGTCAGGCCATGCCATGAGGCCGCGGTCAGGCCGCTGGCGGCGGCCTGTGACCCGTGCCCCCACACCGCCGCGCGGATGCGGGCCGCGTCCGAGAACGGACGGTCGTCGACGAAGTACACGCCCCGGCCGCAGCGGCGCCACTGGCCGGATTGCACGCGACGTTGCACGCTGCGTCGACTCAGTCCCGCGGCCCGAGCCTGCTCGGAGGTGATGACTCCGTCCTGGCGCCGCAGATAGTCGCTGAGCATGCCCGGTGTGACGCACCGCGACTCCCCACGGTTCCACCGACGGCGGATTCGGCGCGCTTTGCGACAGCGTGGGTGCTTTAGCGCGCCCGATTCGCAAGGATCGAGTGGCGGCGGCCGTAGACGAAGTAGACGACCACGCCCAGGGCCATCCAGATGCCGAACCGGATCCAGGTCAGCCCGGTCAGGTTCAGCATCAGCCACAGGCACGCGATGATCGCCAGGATCGGCAGCACCGGCACCCACGGCACCCGGAACCCGCGCTTCAGGTCGGGTCGCGTCCGGCGCAGCACGATCACCCCGGCCGACACCAGCACGAACGCGAACAGCGTGCCGATGTTGACCATCTCCTCGAGCTTGTCGATCGGGAACACCGTCGCAGTCACGGCGACGACCAGGCCGACGATCAGCGTGATGCGCACCGGCGTGCCGTGCCGCCCGGTCTTGGCCAGCTGTGTGGGCATCAGCCCGTCGCGCGACATCGCGAACAGCACCCGGGTCTGGCCGAGCACCAACACGATGACGACCGTGGTCAGGCCCGCCAGCGCGCCGATCGAGATCACCTTGGCCGCCCAGTCCACGCCGTTCAGCGCGAACGCGGTGGCCAGGTTCTGCGTTTCGGCGTCGCGCAGCTGGGTGTAGCTGACCATCCCCGACAGCACGATCGCCACGGCGACGTAGAGCACGGTGACGATGCCCAGCGAGGCCAGGATGCCGCGGGGAATGTCGCGCTGCGGCTGTTTGGTCTCCTCGGCGGTGGTCGCGACGATGTCGAAGCCGATGAACGCGAAGAACACGATCGAGGCGCCGGCCAGCAGCCCGTACCAGCCGTAGTGGCTGCCTTCGGCGCCGGTGAGCAGCGAGAACAGCGACTGCTCGGTGCCGGTGCCGCCCTCCCCTGCCTCGGCGGGCGGGATGAACGGCGAGTAGTTCTCGGTCTTGATGTAGAAGGCGCCGACGGCGACCACCAGCAGCACCACCCCCACCTTGACGGCGGTGATGGCCAGGCTGACCCCGGCGGACAGTTTGGTGCCCCAGGCCAGGATGGCGGTGACGAACGCGATGATCAGCAGCGCGCCCCAATCCAGTTGCAGCCCAAACACTTCGGCAGATCCGCCGGCGAACCCGAACACGGTGCCCAGGTAGCTGGACCAGCCCTTGGCGACCACCGCCGCGGCGACGGCGAACTCCAGGATCAGATCCCAGCCGATGATCCAGGCGATGAACTCACCGAACGTCGCATAGGAGAACGTGTAGGCGCTGCCGGCCACCGGCACGGTGGAGGCGAATTCGGCGTAGCACAGTGCGGCCAGCCCGCAGGAGATCGCGGCGATGATGAACGAGATCGAGATCGCCGGTCCGGTGATGTTGCCGGCGGTCGAGGCGGTGATGGTGAAGATGCCGGCGCCGATCACCACCGACACCCCGAAGACGGTCAGATCCCACCAGTTCAGGTCCTTGCGGAGCTTTGTGCTGGGTTCGTCGGTGTCGGCGATCGACTGCTCGACGGACTTGGTCCGCCATCGCCCCACGGTCTGCGTCACCGGTTCCTGAACCATCGACCGTCCCCTTTTCGTCATCGTTTCAGCGGAATGTACCCACTAGCGTGTGATCCGATGGGTCCAATGAGACACGCAGTGGTGATAGGCGCCAGCATCGGCGGGTTGTGCGCCGCCAAAGTGCTGGCGGAGTTCGCTGACCGGGTGACGGTGTTCGAGCGTGACGACCTGCCGGCGGAACCGGCCAGCCGCGCTGCCACGCCGCAGGACCGCCACGTGCACCTGTTGATGGCGCGCGGCGCCGAGGAGTTGGAGTCGCTGTTCCCCGGGCTGCTGGCCGACATGGTGGCCGACGGGGTGCCGATCTTGGAGAACCGGCCCGACTGCATCCATTTCGGGGCGGCCGGTCATGTGCTGGGCACCCAGCACCGCCTGCAGGACGAGTTCACTGCCTACGTGCCGAGCCGACCGCATCTGGAGTGGCAGATCCGCAGCCGGGTCACCGCCCTGTCCAACGTCACGGTGCAGCAGCGTGGCGTCGACGAGCCGGTCTTCGACGGGCACCGGGTGACCGGGGTGCGCACCGCTGACGGCGAGGTCGTCGACGCCGATCTGGTCATCGACGCGACGGGTCGCGGCACCCGGCTGCCGGCCTGGCTGCCCCAGTGGGGGTTCGAGCGGCCGCGCGAGGACAGCGTCGCGGTCGGCATCGGCTACGCCACTCACCGGCTCACCATCCCAGAGGATCTGGTCCGGGAGAAGGTCGTGGTGGCGGGCGCGTCGCGGGAGCAGCCGCTGGGGCTGGGCATGCTCTACTACGAGGACGACGTCTGGACGATGACGACGTTCGGGGTCGGGAAAGTGCCTCCGCCAGAGGATTTCGCGGGGATGCAGGCCTTGGCCGAGGAACTGTTGCCGGCTCATCTCAGCGCGGCGGTGCAGCAGGCGCAGCCCGTGGGTGAGGTCGCGGTGCACAAGTATCCGGCGAGTCGGTGGCGGCGGTTCGACGAACTCGACCGCTTCCCGCCGGGCATCCTGCCGTTCGGGGACGCAGTGGTGAGCTTCAATCCGACGTTCGGGCAGGGCATGACGATGACGTCGCTGCAGGCCGGGCATCTGCGCCGCGCGCTGCAGGGCCCGGCCGACGAGCTGGCCACGACGTTTCTGACCGCCACCACCAAGACGACGTGGCCGGTGTGGACGATGAACGCGATCGGCGATCTGATCCTGCACCGGGCCGAGGGCCCGATGCCGTGGTGGTACCGCCCGGTGGGCTCGCTGTTCGACCAGTTCCTGGGTGCTGCGGAGTCCGATCCTGTTCTCGCGGAATGGTTTCTGCGCCGGTTCAGCCTGCTCGACAGCCTCTACATGGTGCCGTCGGCGAAGCTGGTGGGCCGCACGGTGCGCCACAACATGCGGCTGTGGATGCAGGAGCGGCGGTCTAGATCCCGACGGTCACCCGGAACAGCCGGGTCGGCTCCTGCGCGCTCAGCCTGATCGGTCCGTCGTCGGCGGCAACCCAGGCCGCCTTGCCGCGTTCCAGCACCACCGAGCGGGTCTTGGCGTGCACGGTGACCGCACCCTCGGCGCACAGCAGGATCTGCGGTCCGTCGTGGCGGGTGGGCGCGTCGATCTCGTGGCCGAGGTTGCCCTCGTCGATGCGCAACACCGACACCGCGAACTCCGGCGCCGGCGTGCGGTAGACGAGTTCCTCTCCGTCGGAACATGATTCGGGCCGGACCACGACGTCCTCGGCGGGGGTGAAGTCCAGCACGCGCAGCAGTTCGGGCACGTCGACGTGCTTGGGGGTCAGCCCGCCGCGCAGCACGTTGTCGGAGTTGGCCATCACCTCGACGCCGATCCCGTGCAGGTAGGCGTGCAGGTTGCCCGCGGGCAGGTAGATCGCCTCGCCCGGCGCCAGCGACAGCCGGTTGAGCAACAGCGAACACAGCACGCCGGCGTCACCGGGGTAGCGTTCACCCAGCTCGAGCACCGTCTTGGCTTCCCGCTCGAATTCGGTTGCCCCCGAACGCACGTAGTCGATCGCCCCGTCGATCACCGCGGGCACCAGTACATCGAGGTCGGGCTGCGGGAACGTGATCCACGTGGTGAACAGTGCGCGCAATCCGTCGCCGTCGGACTGTCCGTCGAGCAGACCGATGAACGGGTCGAGGTCGGCGACGCCCAACGCACGCATCAGCTCGACGGTGCGCGCGACGGGCCGGAATCCGGCGAGCGCCTCGAACTGGTCCAGAGCGACGAGGATTTCGGGTTTGTGGCTGCGGTCGCGGTAGTTGCGGGTGGGCGCGGTGATCGGGATGCCCATGCGTTCTTCGCGGGTGAAGCCCTCGAGTGCCTGCTCGCTGCTCGGATGGGCCTGCAGCGACAGCGGCTCGTCGGCGGCCAGCACCTTCACCAGGAACGGCAGCGTGTCACCGAATCGGCCGCGCACCGCCGGCCCGAGTTCGCTTTCCGGATCGGCGCGCAGCGCGTCGAGCAGTGAGCGCTCGGTGTCGTCGTCCTGCAGCCACGCCGGGTCGCCCGGGTGGGCACCGAACCACAGTTCGGCCTCCGGATGCGGTGTGGGACTGGGCGCCCCGGTGAAATCGGCAATCGCGGTTCGCGAACCCCATGCATAGGTCCGGACCGCTCCCCTCAGCAGATGCACTTACCTCAACCTCGAACCAGCCGCAGGTAGACCGCCGCCATTTCGAGGCGGACCGCCAGCAGCGCTAATTGTTGTTCGAGACGTCCCGGCGCGGTGGCCGGCACCTCCCGATCTCCCCCCGCCATCACGACGTCCGGGACGTCGTTGGCGTTGACGACCTTGATGTCGTCGAAACCCCTGAGCCGCGCGGAGATCTCGGGCCGCTGCGCGTCGGATGCCAGCACGAAGGTGCGGGTGCGCGCCGGTCGCGGTCCGTCGATCTGCTCGTCGTGGAAGATGGACAGCTCGTCGCTGTCGGATGAAGGCCCGCGGCCCCACCCGGTGCCGATCGCGACCAGCACATCGGCCAGGTCGACGGCGGCGACGGTCTGGTGGGCGACGCGCAGCATCACCGTCGCGGCATGACGCGCCAGCGCGAGGGTGGCCGCGCAGTCGCCGGCGAAGACGACGTCGTAACCCGCCATCTGCTCGGCGAGCACTTTGGCCGGGTTGGTGAACAGGTCGCGCGCGGCGCTGTTGTGCAGCGCTTCGTCGTCGAGTTGGTCGGCCAGCGTGGCCAAATCGGCCTGCGCGCCGGGCGTGATCACCTGCACGACCGCCAGGCCGGCGGCCAGGTAGCGGGTCAGGGTGAAGTCGTCGGGCATCGGCACCCGCGGGGGCAGCGCGACCGAGCGGCCGGAGGTGGCGTCGCGCAGCGGGCCTTCATACGGCGCGATGACGACGACGCGCGCACCGCGGCGCACACCGGTGGCCGCAGCGGAGACCAGCGCGGGTTCGCCCGGGTCGTCGCCGGCGAGGATCAGGACGTCGAGGGCACCGATCCACATGGGTGGCTCGGACACGACGACGAACGGGGCGCCGACCGATCCGCCGAGGATCGCGGCCAGCATGGTGCCCGCGGTGTGGGCGTTGCCGCGCCCGGCCATCCACACGATGGTGCGCGGCGGAGAGTCCGAGGCCACCGCGTCGAGGTCACCCTCGTCGAGGGCGGCGGCGGTGGCCCGCACCTGCGCGCCGGCCATCGAGGCGGCGCGCAGCAACCCCATCCGGTCGGCTTCGAGCAGGCCCTCGGCGTCGTCGAGGTCCACCACAGCGGCCGAGGCCGGCGTGCTCACGTCAATTCCCTGGTGCCGGCGCGGATGTAGCCGCCGATCTCGTCGACGAGCCCGCTGACACCTTCGGCGGTCAACGCTTCGACGTTGAGTCGCAACAGCGGTTCGGTGTTGGACATGCGCAGGTTGAACCAGCTGCCGTCGCCGAGGTCGACGGTGACCCCGTCGAGGTGGTCGATGCCGTGCACGCGCGGCCCGAACGACTTGAGCACCGATTCGACGACGGCGGGCGCGTCGGTGACGGTGAAGTTGATCTCGCCGGAGGATTCGTAGCGCTGGTAGTCGGCCATCAGGTCCGACAGCGGGCGGTCCTGTTCGCCGAGCGCGGCGAGCACGTGCAGCGCGGCCAGCATGCCGGAGTCGGCGCCCCAGAAGTCGCGGAAGTAGTAGTGCGCGGAGTGCTCGCCGCCGAAGATGGCGCCGGTCTCGGCCATCAGTGCCTTGATGTAGGAGTGGCCGACCCGCGAACGCACCGGCGTGCCGCCTCGTTCGGTGACCAGTTCGGGCACCGCGCGGGAGGTGATCAGGTTGTGGATGACCGTCGCGCCGATCTCGCGGCTCAGTTCGCGGGCGGCGACCAGCGCGGTGACCGCCGACGGCGACACGGCCTGCCCCTTCTCGTCGACGACGAAGCAGCGGTCGGCGTCACCGTCGAATGCCAGGCCGATGTCGGCGCCGGTCTGCACGACGAACTCCTGCAGATCCACGAGGTTGGCCGGTTCCAGCGGGTTGGCCTCGTGGTTGGGGAAGGTGCCGTCGAGCTCGAAGTACAGCGGGAAGACCGTCATCGACGGGATGGGTCCCAGCACCGCCGGGGTGGTGTGGCCGGCCATCCCGTTGCCGGCGTCGACGGCCACGTTGAGCGGGCGCAGGCTGCCGACGTCGACCAGCGAGCGCAGGAACTGCCCGTAGTCGACGAGGACGTCGCGGTCGGACAGGGTTCCGCGGGTGCCGTCGTAGCCGGGGACGCCCGCGATGACCTCGTCGCTGATCGTGGTCAGGCCGGTGTCCTTGCCGACCGGTTTGGCGCCGGCCCGGCACAACTTGATGCCGTTGTAGGCGGCCGGGTTGTGGCTGGCGGTGAACATCGCACCGGGGCAGTTCAGCAAGCCGGAGGCGAAGTAGAGCTGGTCGGTGGAGGCGAGGCCGATGCGCACGACGTCGAGGCCCTGGTCCATGACGCCTTCGGCGAACGCGGCGGCGAGCACCGGCGAGCTGGCCCGCATGTCGTAACCGAGGACGACCTGCGTCGAGTTCTCACCGTCGCGCATCAACCGCGCGAAGGAGGCCCCGACCTCGCGGACGAATGCGTCGTCGATTTCCTCACCCACGAGCCCACGAACGTCGTAGGCCTTGATCACGCGCTGCACCGCCGCGGCGGACCGGGACATAGGGCTCCTTGGACGACAGGAATGGTGGTTCCAGCCTAGCCGTCGCCGCGCATCAATATGGCCGCCCCGGGATTGCGAAATCGCATTCCATCAGCGACGTCCCTGCTGGGGAGCGATTTCGGGGATCGGGTCAGTCGGTGGGGTCGGGCAGAACGCGCAGATGGCCGCGACGACGGCCGTTGGTCTCGGGTTTGCGGGTCGGCGGTGCCATCAACGCGCCGCTCTGGGCGCCGCTGACGGGGTCGGTGAATCCGGTGAAACCGTGTACCGGGCCCCCGCCCGCTCCTCTGCCCTCGCGGCCTTCGCGTACGGCGTCGGCCAGGGCGACCAGGTCGTCGTCATCGGGGTGCGACGGCAGCGGGCCGGCGTGGCGGACCAGCTCCCAGCCGCGCGGCGCGGTGATCCGGCCGGCGTGCATGACGCACAGGTCCCAGGAGTGCGGCTCGGACACGGTCGCCAGCGGCCCCACTACGGCCGTCGAGTCGGAGTACACGAACGTCAGCGTCGCGACCGCGTAGTGAGGGCACCCGGGCCGGCAGCAGCGACGGGGAACATTCACGGACGTGAGGTTATCGTGCAGCGTCGTCGGCATCGCGGCGGACACGCGCAGCCGCGGGCGCGCCGACTCTCAACCGTTACGATCTTCTGCGTGACGCGGCGCAACCACCGGGGGTCGCGGCGGGGCCGCGAGATGCGTGGACCACTGCTTCCACCGAGCGTTCCGGGTTGGCGCAGCCGCGCCGAGCGGTTCGACATGGCGGTGCTGGAGGCTTACGAGCCGATCGAGCGCCGGTGGCAGGACCGGGTGGCGACGCTCGACGTGGCGGTCGACGAGATTCCCCGGCTGTCGCCGAAGGATCCGGACAGCGTGCAGTGGCCACCGGAGGTGGTCGCCGACGGTCCGATTGCGCTGGCCCGGCTGATACCCGCCGGGGTCGATGTCCGCGGAAACGCCACGCGGGCGCGAATTGTGCTGTTTCGCAAGCCGATCGAGCGCCGAGCCAAGGACACCCTGGAGCTGACCGAGCTGCTGCACGAACTGCTGGTGGCTCAGGTGGCCACCTATCTGGGGGTCGAACCGTCGGTGATCGATCCGAGCATCGACGACGACTGAGAGGGATCCGGGCGCTCGCGCGGCGTGCTTTCGGTTGCACGGTGAGCGCCTGCGCGCGTGCGCGGCGGCTAGATGATGCCGCGCTTGAGGCGACGACGCTCCCGCTCGGAGAGTCCGCCCCAGATGCCGAAGCGCTCGTCGTGAGCCAGCGCGTACTCGAGGCACTCGTCGCGCACCTCGCAGCCCTGGCAGATTCGCTTGGCTTCGCGGGTCGAGCCGCCCTTCTCGGGGAAGAACGCCTCGGGGTCGGTCTGCGCGCACAGCGCGCGTTCCTGCCACTGGTCTTCGATCGACTCGGTGTCGTTGTCGAAGAAGTCGTCGGTGCTGCTGCTGGGCACCAGACTCAGCTGCGGACGACCATTGATCTCTGCCGGCATCGGTCCGGTCTGGATGTGCGAAGCACTCCCCACCGATCCGAGGAGCCTGTTGTCGAACCGGACCGAATCGCCGAAATCGGCCTGCTCAAATGCCATGTTCCCCTCCTCCAGGTCTCGTAGATCCGTTTAAAAATAAGCCCCACTATGAAGGTGCGGCCATCTCAATTCGAACAAGTGATCGAATCTCGGTCTGCGACACCGGAACCGGCCGGCCAACCGCGAAATGACACTGCTGTGATTACACACGGGTAGGCAGCGTGGGTCAAGCGCTAGAACAGGAATTCATATCATTCCGTGACATCAATTCGGCGCGTCGCGCAATGGCGTGTCGGTCACGTTCGGGTCACCCGTGATCTCCGCAACCCACCCGGCGAAACTCTTCGGCGCACAGCGCCTACTCTCGTTCGGTGTGAAAGTCACTGTACTGGTGGGCGGCGTGGGAGGCGCACGCTTCCTGCTCGGGGTGCAGCATCTGCTCGGCCTCGGCCAGTTCGGCAGCGGTGACGAATCGCCGCATGAGCTGACCGCGGTGGTCAACATCGGTGACGACGCGTGGATGTTCGGGGTGCGCATCTGCCCCGACCTCGACACCTGCATGTACACCCTCGGCGGGGGTATCGACCCGGAACGGGGTTGGGGACACCGCGACGAAACCTGGCATGCCAAGGAGGAACTCGCGGCCTACGGGGTGCAGCCGGACTGGTTCGGGCTCGGCGACCGCGATCTGGCGACGCATCTGGTGCGCACCCAGATGCTGCGCGCCGGCTATCCGTTGTCCGCGGTCACCGAGGCGTTGTGCGCCCGCTGGCAGCCCGGTGCGACGTTGCTGCCCGTCAGCGACGACCGTGCCGAAACTCACGTCGTGATCACCGATCCGGCCGACGGGGAGAAGAAGGCCATCCACTTCCAGGAGTGGTGGGTGCGCTACCGCGCTCAAGTGCCCACGGACAGTTTCGCGTTCATCGGCGCCGACAAGGCGACCGCAGCGCCGGGTGTCACCGAGGCCATCGAGGGCGCCGATATCGTGTTGATCGCGCCGTCGAACCCGGTGGTGAGCATCGGGCCCATCCTCGGTATCGGCGGCGTGCGGGCCGCACTGCGCACGACGCCCGCACCGGTGATCGGCTACTCCCCCATCGTCGCCGGAAAGCCGTTGCGCGGCATGGCCGATACCTGCCTGAACCTGATCGGGGTGGACACCACCTCCGAGGCGGTCGCGGCGCACTACGGCGCACGGTCGTCGACCGGGATCCTGGACGGCTGGCTGATCCACGAAGGCGATCACGCCACGGTGCCCGGTGTCGACGTGCGGGCGGTGCCGTTGTTGATGACCGAGCCGGCGGTGACCGCCGAGATGGTGCGCGCCGGCATGGAGCTGGCCGGGGTGAGGCCGTGACCGACCACGGCACGTCGGCGCGGGTGGAACTTCTTCCCGTCGCGGGCCTGCCGGAATTTCGGCCCGGCGACGATCTGGCCGCGGCGCTCGCACACGCGGCGCCGTGGCTGCGCGACGACGATGTGGTCGTGGTGACCAGCAAGGTGCTCTCCAAGTGTGAGGGCCGGATGGTCGACGCGCCGACTGACCCTGAGCTGCGGGACACGTTGCGGCGCAGGCTGATCGACGCCGAGTCGGTGCGGGTGCTGGCCCGCAAGGGGCGCACGCTGATCACCGAGAACGCGCTCGGGTTGGTGCAGGCTGCGGCCGGGGTGGACGGCTCCAACGTCGACTCCGCCGAACTGGCGCTGTTGCCAGTCGATCCCGACGGCACCGCGCGACGGCTGGTGCAGGAGTTGCGTGAGCGACTCGGCGTGCGCGTGGGTGTGGTGATCACCGACACGATGGGCCGCGCCTGGCGCACCGGCCAGACCGACGTCGCGATCGGCGCGGCCGGGTTGACGGTGCTGCACGGCTACGCAGGCGAACACGATCGGCACGGCAACGAGCTGATCGTCACCGAGATCGCGGTCGCCGACGAGATCGCCGCGGCCGCCGACCTGGTGAAGGGCAAGCTGACAGCCGTGCCGGTCGCCGTGGTGCGCGGACTGCACCTGCATGACGACGGGTCCTCGGCGCGCACGCTGGTCCGCGCCGGCGAGGAGGACCTGTTCTGGCTGGGCACTGAAGAGGCCATCGCGCTCGGTCGCTCGCAGGCGCAGCTGCTGCGCCGCTCGGTCCGCGAGTTCAGCGACGAACCCGTCGACCCGGCGGTGATCGAGGCCGCGGTGGCCGAGGCGCTGACCGCCCCCGCTCCGCATCACACGCGGCCGGTGCGGTTCGTGTGGGTGCAGGACCGGGCCGTGCGGCTGGCGTTGCTGGATGCGATGAAGGACCGGTGGCGCGCCGACCTGTCCGGCGACGGCCGGGACCCCGATTCGGTGGAGCGTCGGGTCGGCCGCGGTCAGATTCTCTACGACGCGCCCGAATTGGTGATCCCGTTCAGGGTTCCCGACGGTGCGCACACCTATCCCGACGAGCGTCGTACCGCCGCCGAGCACACGATGTTCACGGTGGCGGCCGGCGCGGCGGTGCAGGGGCTGCTCGTCGCGCTGGCGGTGCGCGGGGTGGGCAGCTGCTGGATCGGGTCGACGATCTTCGCCCCGGATCTGGTGCGCTCGTCGCTGGAGTTGCCCGAGGACTGGGAGCCGCTGGGTGCGATCGCCATCGGGCATGGCTCGGGTGGGCCGCCGCCGCCACGGGACCCGGTGCCGACCGACGGTCTGCTGGTGCGCAAGTGAGTGTGGCGATTTCGGCGTGCTTGGCTGCGCCACGCGTCGACAACCACGCCGAAGTCGCGTCGACAACTACGCCGAAGTCGCGTCGATGAGCGCTTGCGCGAAGAACAGACGGTCCCGATGAGCGCTCGCAGCCTGTCCCCGATGACGCTGCACCAGTCCGCGATCGACGTGCTGGGCGCCTGGCGCCCGGAGGATCCCGCGCAGGATTCACTGCGTCACGCGGTGTTGGCATTCCTCGATGCCCGCGCCGACGCGTGCCTGCGTGAGTGCGTGCCCGGCCACATCACCGCCTCGGCGCTGGTGCTCGACCATGACGGCACCCACGCGTTGTTGACGCTGCATCCCCGGGTGGGGCGCTGGCTGCAGCTGGGTGGTCACTGCGAGCCGTCGGACGACACCCTCGTCGCGGCGGCGCTGCGCGAAGCCACCGAGGAGTCCGGCATCGACGGGCTGGCGATCGCCCCCACGCCCGCGGCGCTGCACGTGCACCCGGTGACGTGTTCGCTGGGCGTGCCGACCCGTCATCTCGATGTGCAGTTCGTCGTCCGCGCTCCCGCCGGCGCGCAGATCGTCGTCAGCGACGAGTCACTCGACCTGAGGTGGTGGCCGCTGGCCGAGCTGCCCACCGACACCGACTTCGGCCTGGCCCAACTCGCCCACGCAGCCAAGCCCTCTGGACCCGCGAAATAGGATTCCCGGCTGCTATCAACGGGTTATCCACAACCCTGGGTTCTCACTCGCTGTGACGGTGTCGCGAGCCGCCATGCTCATACTCCATGGGGGGAGTCATCGTTGGGTCCGCGTCGATCAAGGGTGGACTGCTCACCCGAGCCCAACTTCGGTGGAATTACCGCGCGATCTATCCGGACATCTACGTGCCGCGTGATGTCGAACCAGACCTGGCGACCCGCGCCCGGGGTGCTTGGCTGTGGTCACGACGGCGCGGAGTCATGACCGGCCGGGCCGCATCCGCGCTTCATGGCGCACGCTGGGTGGACGACGATGCGCCGGTCGAGATCTTGTGGTCCAACAACTATTCACCGAAGGGCATCATCACCCGACGTGACCGGATCGCGCCCGGAGAGATCACCTGGATCAAGGGCATGCCCGTGGCCACACCTGCGCGTGCTGCCCTCGACCTGGGACGCTACCTGCCGCACGGTCAAGCCGTCGCACATCTCGACTCCATCGGGCGCGCGACCGACGTCGCCCCGGCAGACATTCTGAACCTGGCCCATCGCTACAAAGGAACCAAAGGTGTACGGAGATGCCGCCGGGCGGTCGACCTCATGGACGCCGGTGCCCAATCCCCGCAAGAGACACGTATCCGCCTGGCATTGATCAAGGCTGGTTTCCCGCGGCCCGAAACTCAGATCCCGCTGTTCGACGTTAGCGACTACCCGTTCGCGTACCTCGATATGGGCTGGCGCGACAAGAAGATTGCGGTCGAGTACGACGGCGAACACCACCGTACTGATCCCGACCAATACAGATGGGACATTCTGCGGCTACGCAGAATATTGGCCCTGGGCTGGATCCACATCAAGGTAATCGCCGGCGACAACGAGTTCATTCATCACGTCAAGCAGGCCTGGCTGCTCCGCGAGTGAGAAGCCAGGGCGGTAGATCGGCCTGCCTGAGCAGCCAGGAATCCTATTTCGCGGCAAAAGGCCAAAAGGCCCCGAGGCTAGATGTCGCTGGAGAAGCGCACGCCGCCGTCGGGAATGGTGATCCCCGGCCACACCCGAGCACCGCGCAGCAGCTCGCAACGGGCTCCGATGTCGGCGCCGTCGCCGATCACCGCGTCGCGCAGCAGCGCCCGCGGCCCGATCCGCGCGCCGAAGCCGATGATGGAGCGTTCGATCACCGCGCCGGCGCCGACGGTGACGCCGTCGAAGATCACCGCCCCGTCCAGGCGCGCTCCCCCGGCGACCTCGGCGCCGCGGCCGACGACGGTGCCGCCGATCAGCAGGGCGCCGGGGGCGACGCCGGCGCCGTCGTGCACCAGCGACTCGCCGCGATGGCCTTTGAGCGCCGGCGACGGAGCGATGCCGCGCACCAGGTCGGCGGAGCCGCGCACGAAGTCCTCGGGGGTGCCCATGTCGCGCCAGTAGGTGGAGTCGACGTAGCCGCAGACTTTGAGCCCGTCGGTGAGCAGGCCGGGGAACACCTCGCGTTCGACCGACAGCGCCCGACCTTTGGGGATCCGGTCGATCACCGACTTCTTGAACACGTAGCAGCCGGCGTTGATCTGGTCGGTGGGCGGGTCCTGGGTCTTCTCCAGGAATGCCGTCACCGCCCCGTCGGAATCGGTTGGCACGCAACCGAATGCGCGGGGATCGCCGACGCGCACCAGATGCAGGGTGACGTCGGCGTCACGCTCGGCGTGCGAGTCCAGCAGCGCACCCAGGTCGCAGCCGGACAGCACGTCGCCGTTGAAGACGATCGCGGTGTCGTAGCGCAGCTTGGACGCGACGTTGGCGATGCCGCCGCCGGTGCCCAGCGGTTCGTCCTCGACGACGTAGTCGATCTGCAGTCCGAGCTTGGAGCCGTCACCGAATTCCTGCTCGAACACCTTCGCCTTGTACGACGTGCCGAGCACGACGTGTTCGATGCCGGCGTCGGCGATCCGGGACAGCAGGTGCGTCAGGAACGCCAGACCGGCGGTGGGCAGCATCGGTTTGGGGGCCGACAGCGTCAGCGGCCGCAGCCGCGTGCCCATTCCGCCGACCAGAATGACGGCGTCCACTTCTGCAGGATTGACCATCAGCGCTGCCCTTTCGCCTGCGCCCTGCGGGCCTGTCGACGTGAACTCCGGACGACCAGGCGGGCTCGCGCCCCCAACGCCCCCCGAAAAGCCCACCGTAGCGGCGCCTGCCACCACTTGGGGTAGCGATCCGCGAGAAAAGTGTAGGTGCTGACGTGGTGGGCGGCGAGGTTGCGGGCCGGGTCGCGGCCGGTGGAGTGACCTTTGGCGTGCAGCACCTCGGCGGCGGGCACGTAGACGTTCTGCCAGCCGGCGCGGCCGAACCGATCGCCGAGGTCGACGTCTTCCATGTACATGAAGTAGCGCTCGTCGAAGCCCGATACCTCCGCGAACGCCGCGCTGCGCAGCAACAGACACGATCCGGACAGCCAGCCGACGGCGCGTTCGCTGGGGGTGGCCCGGTCCTGGCGGTAGGCCGCAGTCCACGGGTTGGACTTCCACACCGGGCCGATCACGGCGTGCATGCCACCGCGGATGATGCTGGGCTGGTGGCGCGCCGACGGGTAGATCGAGCCGTCCGGGTCGAGGATCAGCGGCCCGAACGACGCCGCCGACGGCCAGCGCCCGGCCGCCTCGATCAGCAGGTCGATGCTGTCGGGCCCCCACTGCACGTCGGGGTTGGCGACGACGAAGAAGTCGGTCGACGAGGTCAGCCCGTATTCGGCGACCGCGCGGTTGATGGCGCTGCCGTAGCCGAGGTTGCCGCCCATGCGCAGCAGCCGCGCGTTCGGGTAGCGCTCGACGGCTTCTTCGGGGGCGCCGTCGGTGGAGCCGTTGTCGGCCATCAGCACGGTGACGGGCCGCTCGGTGGCGTGGGCCAGGGACGCCAGGAACCGGTCGAGGTGCGGGCCCGGCGAGTACGTCACCGTCACGACGTAGAGTTCGTCGCTCACGCGCGGCCTGCCCATCTCACGGCGTAGAGGGTAGCGGGCGCACCGCCGTAAATCGCCGCCACCGTCAGCGCGACGCCCCGATCGCCGCGGCCAGGGCGGCGCGCCAGTCCCGCAGCGGGGTGAGCCCCGCCTCTTCGGATTTCGCCGCCGACAGCGCCGAATACGGCGGGCGGGGCGCGGGCCGGGGCTGCTGTTCGCCGGTGGCGGGCTTGACCCGCTCGGGGTCGGCGCCGAGCTCTTCGAAGACGGCCCGGGCCTGTTCGAAGCGGCTGACCGCCCCGGCGTTGGCGGCGTGCAGGACGGGTTCGCGGATCGCGCTGTCGGCGATCTGCAGCAGCGCCGTGCACAGGTCGGCGACATAGGTGGGTGAGCCGATCTGGTCGGCGACCACCTCGATGTCGTCGTCGCCCGCGGCGATCCGGCGCATCGCGGCGACGAAGTCGGAGCCGTCGGCGCCCTCGTAGACCCAGGACGTGCGCACGACGCCGGCGTCGGGCATCGCGGCCAGCACGGCGACTTCGCCGCGCAGCTTGGTGCGGCCGTACACCGACAGCGGCCCGGTGGCGTCGTCGATGTCGTACGGGCGCGGCCCGCCGCCGGGCACGTCGGAGAAGTCGCCGCTGAACACGTAGTCGGTGGAGATGTGGATCAGGTCGGCGCGGGTGCGGGCGCAGGCGTGGGCGACGTTCTCGGCGCCGGTGACGTTGACGGCGAACGCCCGGTCGGCGTCGGTCTCGGCGTCGTCGACCTTCGTGTAGGCGGCACAGTTGACGACGACGTCGCCGGGGGTGATGAAGCGTTCGGCGGCGGTGGCGTCGGTGATGTCCCACTCGGCTGATGTGAGCGCCACCACGTTGCGGCCCTGGGCGCGGGCCTGAGCTGCCAACGCGCGTCCCACCATGCCGCCAGCTCCGGAAATAACGATTCGGCGGTCCATGTCACGAGTTTGGCACGCCCGTGTCACCTCCCGGGCTGGCGGGGCATCCGCCAGTAGCCTGGGCAAATGCCTGCTGCTCAGTTGATGCGTGTCATCTCCGTGGCCGTGGCGATGTTGATCGTCGTGACCACGGGGGTCGCGTGGGGCAAGATCCGCTCGTTCGAATCCGGGATCAACCACATCAACCCGGTGGCGCTCGGTGAGGGCGGCGAGGACGGCGCGATCGACATCCTGCTGGTCGGCAACGACAGCCGCACCGACGCGCACGGCAACCCGCTGTCGGCCGAGGAGTTGGCGGTGCTGCGCGCCGGCGACGACGTCTCCACCAACACCGACACGATCGTGTTGATCCGCATCCCCAACAACGGCGAGTCCGCGACGGCGATCTCGATCCCCCGCGACTCCTATGTCGAGGCCCCCGGCCTGGGCAAGATGAAGATCAACGGGGTGTACGGCTCGGTGCATCTGGAGGAGCTGAAGAAGCTGGTCGAGGATCAGGGGGTCGACCCGGCCGTCGCCGAGCCGGAGGCCATCGCGGCGGGCCGCGAGGAACTGATCAAGACCGTCGCGAACCTGACCGGGGTGACGGTCGACCACTACGCCGAGATCGGGCTGCTGGGCTTCTCGCTGATCACCGACGCGCTGGGCGGGGTCGATGTGTGCCTGAACGAGCCGGTCTACGAACCGCTTTCGGGTGCGGATTTCCCGGCGGGCTGGCAGAAGCTCAACGGCCCGCAGGCGCTGAGCTTCGTGCGCCAGCGCCACGACCTGCCGCGCGGCGACCTGGACCGGGTGACGCGCCAGCAGGCGGTGATGGCCTCGCTGGCCCACGACGTCATCTCGAGCAAGACGCTGTCGAGCCCGGCGACGCTGAACCGGCTGGAAGAGGCGGTGCAGCGTTCGGTGGTGCTGTCCGACGACTGGGACATCATGGACTTCATCACCCAGCTGCAGGAATTGGCCGGCGGCAACGTGGCGTTCTCCACCATCCCGATCGTCGAGGAGGCGGGCTGGAGCGACGACGGCATGCAGAGCGTGGTGCGAGTCGACCCCGCCGAGGTCAAGGACTGGGTGTCGGGCCTGCTCAACGATCAGGACGAGGGCAAGACCGAGGAGCTGACCTACAGCCCGGATCAGACGGTCGCCGAGGTGCTCAACGACACCGACGTCAACGGCCTGGCCGCCGCGGTGTCGCATGTGCTGTCGACCAAGGGCTTCACCGCCGGCAACGTCGGCAACAACGAGGGCGAGAAGGTGACCACCAGCCAGGTGCAGGCCGCGGCGGCCGACGATCTGGGTGCGCAGGCAGTGGCCGCGGATCTGGGCGGGTTGCCGGTGGTCGAGGACCAGACGGTGCCGCCGGGGTCGGTGCGGGTGGTACTCGCCGACGACTACACCGGCCCGGGTTCGGGCCTGGACGGCTCGGATGTGACGTTGATGGGCGGCGATTCCCTGGAGACGGGCGTGGTGACCGACACCGGTGAGCTCGCGCCGGCGCCGCCACAGATCATCACGGCGGGCACCGACGACCCCAAGTGCGTCAACTGACGTGACGAATCTGAGCTCGGAGATCCTCGATCCGCTGCTGACCGCGAACCCGGCGGGTCCGCGCATCACCTACTACGACGACGCCACCGGTGAGCGCATCGAACTCTCATCTGTCACTCTGGCGAACTGGGCCGCGAAAACCGGAAATTTGCTGCGCGACGAATTGGGTGCGACTGCGGGCAGCCGGGTCGCGGTGCTGCTGCCGGCGCACTGGCAGACCGCGGCGGTCCTGTTCGGTATCTGGTGGATCGGCGCCGAGGTGGTGTTGGCAGGCGGTTCGGACTGCGACATCGCGCTGTGCACCGCCGACCGGCTGGACGATGCCGACGCCGCGGTCGACATGGGCGAAGTTGCGGTGCTGTCGCTGGACCCGTTCGGCAAGCCGGTCCCCGATCTGCCCATCGGAGTGACCGATTACGCAACAGCCGTGCGTGTGCACGGTGACCAGGTGATCCCCGAACGCGCCCCGGGCCCGGCGCTGGACGGCCGGTCGGTCGACGACGTGCTTGCTGCGGCCCGGGCATCGGCGGCAGCGCAGGGACTGACGGACTCGGACCGGGTGGCGTCGACGGCCGCGTGGGACACCGCCGACGAGCTGATCGCCAACCTGCTCGCGGTGTACGTCACAGGCGCCTCACTGGTACAGATGGCGAACTTGGACAGCTCTTTGCTGGACCGCCGAACCGTTAACGAGAAATTGACGCGCTCGATACCGTGACCATATTGTTTCCGTAGTCACACTCTGTTCTCAGGTTGATCATCGAGGCTAGAGTGCGTCAGGGGGTTACAGTTCTGGCAAAGACGGAGGCCGCCGATGTCGTCGACCATCACCGCGATCGCGGTCATTGGAGTTCTGGCGGCCTGGCATGTCCGCAACGCCCGTCATCCCGGCTGGCGCGCCAGCTCCGAGGGACGGTTCAACATCTACTGCGGCTACTTCCTCGTGATCATCGCCGCGTACTGGTTGGTGAGCGCACCCACCGCGACCGCGTGGGAGTGGGCGCTCGGTAATGCATGGGCGCTGGCGGCGATGGTGGCCTTCGTGTCGGGCTTCGCCCAGCTGAATCGGGCCACGGCGCGCCATGCGGAGTTCGCGCAGCTGCTCGAGACCCTGGAAACGGTGCCGGCCGGCGAGCGCCGCGATTAGGTCCGGCTAACTTTTCTTTCGTCACTGGCATGTGTTGTCGCCCTTATTGTTTGGGGCCTCAATCGCGCCGCCCCGGTGATTGTCGCACCCTTTGTGCATCATCACCCAAGCCTTCGACCAGTGGTTTTACCGGATCGCGCCCGAGTCCGGAACCGCAACCAGCAAAGCGGCGAACCCCTCTAATTCAGACCTATTTCGTTTGCTGAGCACCTGAGTAGAACCTTAATGAGTAGCTACCCTAAGTGGCCCCACGGCGATAGAACCCCCCTGAACAGGCAATTCACTTGCAGATGAATGAGCCAGCACTTCTATATCGCGGCCCTATCCGAATAGCGAAGATTTACTGATTAGCTCCCCAAAACATCACGTCGGCAATATTGACGTGCTTGAATACCGCCCGTGAAACTGAGCACCTGGACCGCCACGGTCCTTGCCACCCCGGCGGTCGCCACCGGCGTCTGCCTTCTGTGTGCGTCGACGGCGCAAGCTGCGCCCGATGATGCCGGCTCCGAGACGAGCAGCGCTGCTGCCTCGTCGGCCGCGGATACCTCTGCCAGCAGTTCCACCGACAGCGACGGCGCCTCGACCAACTCCAGGGCCAACGACACCACCGACGGCGGCGGCTCAGGCATCGATTCCGACGACGCCGGCGATTCGGCCGACCTCGACAACGACGACGAGGACGCCGACGGAGACACCCGCGGAGACTCCGACGACGCGGACCTCAACGCCGAGATCGACGACGTGGCACTCGACGACTCCGCAGTCGACGACTCCGCCGCTGATCCTGGCCCGCACTACGTCCCGACGACGGTGCGCGACGCACTCGTCACGGGTGACGCCGTCGACGTCGACGGCGACGGGGTCGATGACGGCCCCGTCGATGAGGACGACGAGGACACCCCGGCCGACGACGAGCCCGCTGACGACGATGACGATCCCGTCGATACCGTTCCGGTTGCGCTGGAGCAGATTTCGGACGCCAAGGAAGACCTGCGGGAAGCGACCTGGGACAGCGGCAACGTGCTGGCCGGGCTGGCGGCGATGTTGCCGCAGATGTACCTGTCCGGAGCGTCGGCCTCACTGGAGCGCTGGCAGCAGAACCACGCGTTGCTGCAGCAGCGCTACGCCGAAACCTATGACGATCCGTTCGCTCACTGGCTGGCCGGAGTGCGCATCGAGAACAGCATCCAGCGCACCATCCGCGTTCAGGACCAGCTCGAGGCGGCCGAGAAACTGCTCACTGTCGTCGGCTGGTTCGGAACCGCTTCGCAGATGGAGGCGATCGGCCAGCTGATCGGCACCGCCGCCGACAACGGCCTCGTGTACCAGATCGTCAAGATGGAGTTGCAGTACAACGGTGACAACCCGGTCCGCACCGAGCCCGTGATCTACATTTCGGTCAACGGCGGGGACCCGGCTCCCGTGCTCGTCGACACGGGGTCGCTCGGTCTGATCATCGACCCACGAGACGTCGGTGTGGACGGTATCGGTGAACCCACCGGCACCGGCACCGCCAGCTACGGCGACGGGTCTTCGGTGTTCTTCTGGGACTCCTACGACATCCCGATTTCGGTGGATGGCGTGGAATCGTCGCCGACTCAGATCCTCGTCGTCGAGCTGCAATCCGCACAAGGGTTCACCGACTACAACGGTGACTACGTGGGTGTGTTGGGAATCGGCGCGGACGCCGGAGGGCCGGGCAATTTCAACCCGTTCCTGTCCATGCCGGGCCTGCTGAGCCAGGGGGTGCTGTTCGACGAGCGACGTCGTCGCCTCATCCTGGGCCCCAATCCGTACGCCGCCCGCGTCACGGTGCCGGGTGCGCCGTCTACCCCTCTGCGGGTGCAGATCGGCGACGACGAGAAAGTGGCGGTGGACACCTGGGTCGATTCGGGCGGGATCCTCGGCAGCGTGCCGGACACTGTCTACGGTGACGGCCCTGAGGTTCCGCCCGGAACGGTGGTGTCGGTCTACACGGCGGACGGCGAAACCCTGCTGTACTCGTACACGACGACGCGCAAGAACACCTTGAGCGTCACCGACAGCGAGGAAGATTCCCGATTCAACACCGGGTTCACTCCGTTCAGCCTCGGCACGCTGTATTTCAGCTTCGCCGGCGCAGGGTCGACCAGCTTCAACTACTGACACGTCTTGCCTTCGCGCCGCCACTCCCCCGGGGGTGGCGGCGCGTTGGCGTTTCGGGCGTGTGTGTCGTCGGGGGGGGGGGGGGAATGCGATGGCGAATGCACGATCGGACCTTCTACCCCGATACCCTCAGCGGCATGGCCACTTCTGAGCGTCCCGCTCTCGACGCCAACCTGTTGAGGTCCGCTATCGCAGACACCGAGTGGCGCCGCGTCGAGGTGGTCGAGGAAACGGGGTCGACGAACGCCGACCTGACGGCGCGTGCGGCGGCCGGTGAGGACATCGGCGGGGCTGTGCTGCTGGCCGAATATCAGAGCGCCGGGCGGGGACGGCATGGCCGCAGCTGGTCGGCGCCGGCCCGCTCGCAGATCTCGATGTCCGTCGCGGTCGCCACCGAAGGGGTCCCGCCCGTGGGCTGGGGCTGGCTGCCATTGCTGACCGGGCTGGTCGTCGCGCAGACCGTGCGCGATCTGGGCGTCGACGTCGGGCTGAAGTGGCCCAACGATGTCCTGGTCGGCGACGGCAAGCTGGCCGGGATCCTGGCCGAGGTGTCAGCCCCGGTGGTGGTGATCGGGCTGGGGCTCAACGTGTCGTTCGACGAGACCGAGCGACCGGACCCCAACGCGGTGTCGCTGTCGATGCTGGGCCATGACGCGGACCGCAACGAGTTGGTGATCTCTCTACTGCAGGGCCTCAGCAGCCGCCTCGCGCATTGGCGCGCCGCGGCCGGTGCGGATGCCGACCTTGCCGCCGACTACCGCAATGCCAGCACCACGATCGGCACCCAGGTGCGGGCGGTATTGCCAGGAGACTCCGAAGTCGTCGGTCTGGCAACGGGTGTCGACGACGCGGGCCGACTGCTCATCGACGACGCCGGCACCACGGTCACCGTGTCAGCGGGCGACATCACCCACCTGCGTCAGGCTTAACGCTCCCGCATGATCGTGGTCAGCATGTCCACGATCTGCTGTTGGCCGGCCGCAGCTGCGTCGAACCTGCCTCGCATCTCCATGAATCCTCGGTCGACCTGCTCGAACCTGCGGTCGACATGCTCGCGTAGGTCGGCGAAATCCTGGCGCAGGTCGACGAAGTCCTGGCGCATCGCATTGAAGCTGGCAGTCGTGGCGTTGCGAAAGTCGCCAAGCTCACCACGGATCTCGCTGACGTCGCGATCGGCGGCACCGGCAAGCACCCGCGCGGCCGCCGCATCCTGCTGCGTCGCGTGCACTTTGGCGGTCAGATCGCCCACCTGGTTCTCGAGAGCTTCGACGCGCGGTTCGAGGTCGCCGGACTCCATACGGGGAGCTTACCGAGCCGAGCCGGCATCGAGGAGTACCAATTGCCCGCGAGCGTGCTCCCTCGGTAGCGGTAACTCGAGATCCACTACAGGGAATGCACGTTCGCGGTCCAGCGGCGGACCAGCGGCGCCCCGCGCCGCGCCGAGCCTTACTTCAGCAGGGCGCGGCTCATCACGACGCGCTGAATCTGGTTGGTGCCCTCGTAGATCTGGGTGATCTTGGCGTCGCGCATCATCCGCTCGACGGGGAAGTCGACCGTGTAGCCGGCACCGCCGAACAGCTGCACCGCGTCGGTGGTGACCTCCATGGCCACATCCGAGGCCAGGCACTTCGACGCCGCGGAGATAAAGCCGAGGTTGCCCTCGCCGCGCTCAGCGCGGGCGGCGGCGCTGTAGACCATCAGCCGGGCCGCTTCGACCTTCATCGCCATGTCGGCGAGCATGAACTGCACACCCTGGTTGTCGGCGACCGGACGACCGAACTGCTTGCGGTCCTTGGTGTATTCGATCGCCGCATCGAGTGCGCCCTGGGCGATGCCGACGGCCTGCGCGCCGATGGTGGGACGGGTGTGATCAAGGGTGGCCAACGCGGTCTTGAAACCGGTGCCCGGCTCGCCGATGATGCGATCGCCGGGGATGCGGCAGTTCTCGAAGTACAGCTCGGTGGTCGGGGAACCCTTGATGCCGAG
The DNA here is from genome assembly GCF_041902445.1 of Mycobacterium sp. G7A2. NCBI lineage: Bacteria > Bacillati > Actinomycetota > Actinomycetes > Mycobacteriales > Mycobacteriaceae > Mycobacterium > Mycobacterium sp. G7A2. The sequence goes on from NZ_CP169251.1 coordinate 4,474,488, forward strand.
CTTCTTCTCCTTGGGTCCGACGGTGAATCCTTCGTCGTCCTCGTGAACCATGAACGCCGAGATACCGTTGGCGCCCTTGTCGGGATCGTTGACCGCCATCACCGTGTACCACGACGACTTGCCGCCGTTGGTGATCCAGCACTTGGCGCCGTTGAGGATCCAGTCGTCGCCGTCGGCCTTGGCGCGGGTACGCATCGAGGCGGCGTCGCTGCCGGCTTCGCGCTCGGACAGCGCGTAGGAGGCCATGGCCTCGCCGGAGGCGATCGCCGGCAGCACCTTCTTCTTCAGCTCGTCGGAGCCGCGCAGGATCAGACCCATGGTGCCGAGCTTGTTGACCGCGGGGATCAGCGACGCCGAGGCGTCGACGCGGGCGACTTCCTCGATGACGATGCAGGCGGCCACCGAGTCGGCGCCCTGACCGCCGAACTCCTCGGGCACGTGCACGGCGTTGAAGCCGTTGGCGACGAGCGAATCGAGCGCTTCCTGGGGGAAGCGCGAGTTCTCGTCGACGTCGGCGGCGTGCGGAGCAATCTCCTTCTCACACAGCGCGCGGATCGCGGTCCGCAGCTCCTGGTGTTCCTCCGGCAACTGGAACAGGTCGAACGACGGATCTCCGGCCCAACTAGCCATCATCATCTCCTTGCTACTCGCCGGTAACTTTACCGTTCTCGCCGCGCGAAACGAAGTCGGGTCTTCTCAGTAACGACTCAGCTTCGTCGAGGTTGGCTCTCATAGTGGGTGGGTACTTTCCAGACTATGCAGGTATTCGTCGCAGGCCGAACCTTCCGCCATTACGCACAGTGCGAATGTGGTTGGCATGGCGGCAACCGACTGACCCGCGCTTCGGCCGTTCTCGACGTCGGCCAGCACGGCGCGCAGACCGGGCATCTGCCCGTCACGGTTCCGTTCATGACCAGAGAAGCCACCCCGGCGCTCGCACTTCAGGCGTCCTGAAGTCCGCGCTGACGCTGCGCTGACGTCGGCGACCGCCGCGCTTCGTGCGGCCACCCGCCGGTATGAGCGCGGCCTACCTACTGCGCACCTGACATCGACGGCAGAAAGCTGACGATTCCGGGGAAGGCGATCAGCAGCGCGACCACGACGAGGTCGGCCAGCACGAACGGCACCAGTCCGCGGAACACCCGGTCCAGACCTGCTTCGCGCACCGCTCCCGAGTAGACGAAGGCGTTCATCCCGACCGGCGGCGTGATCAGCGCCATCTCGGCGACCTTGACGATCAGCACACCGATCCAGATCCCGTCGAAGCCGTACCCGGTGAGAATCGGGTGCAGCAGCGGCGCGGCGATCAGGATCATCGAGATGCCGTCGAGAAACATACCGAGCGGCAGCAGGATGGCCAGGCAGGCCACCAGAACCACATAGGGCGGCAGGTCGGCGGTCGTCACCGCATTCACCAGCGAGGTGCTGGCGCCGCTCAGGGCCAGTACGTAGGTGAACACGCCGGCGCCGACCATCAGCAGAAATGTCATCGCGGTCAGCCCGACCGCTTCGCGCAGCGATTCCTCGATGGTGCGCAACCACGCTGACGGGCGGCTCCGCAGCAGCAGGATGATCAGCGCGGTGAACGCACCGAACGACGCCGCTTCGGTGGGGGTGGCGATACCCAGATAGATCGTGCCGACCGAGACCGCGAAGATGACGACGAGGTAGCCGACGCCGGTGATGTCGCGCCCGATCGTCTCCCCCGGCTCGTCGACGACGTCGGGTGCCGCCGAACCGGATCCCGCACCGACGAGCGCCTCGGCGCGGTCCGGGGTGCGAGCCCGGTCCGGGGTTCGACGTCGCTGCCAGGCGACCAGCGCGAAGATCGTCAGTGCGTACACCGCGATGGTGAGCACTCCGGGCCCGATTCCGGCGATCAGCAGCTGCCCGATGCTTTCTTCGGTGACCACCCCGTAGAGCACCAGGACGATCGACGGTGGAATGAGCACGCCGAGCGTCCCGCCGGCGCACACCACCCCCGCGGCGAGCCGAATGGTGTAGCCCGCGCGCACAATCGCGTCGGTCGACACCCGCGCCATGGTCGCGACCGTCGCAACGCTGGACCCGGTGACCGCGGCGAACATCCCGGATCCGGCCAGCGAAGCCAGCGCGGGTCCGCCGGGAAGCCGCCGGAACGCCGAGGTCGCCAGGTCGAAGGCCGCCTTGGCGAGTCCGGCCCGGACGGCGAAGACGCCCATCACGATGAACAGCGGGATGATCGTCAGCGAGTAGTCGGCCGCGGTCGAGAACGGTTGGTTGGACACGGTGCTGACCGCGGCGCCGGTGCCCCGCAGGATCAGCACGCCGGCCAGTGCCGACACCATCAGCGCGAGCCCGACGTGCAGACGGATCGACAACAGCGCGAAGAACAGGACCAGGACGACGACGAGCGCGCCGATGGTGGCGGCGGTCATCGCGGACCGCCCGCCTGTGCGGCGCGCTCGGCCGAAAAGGTGTGCAGCTCACGCCAGATCGCGACGACGAAGAACGCCGCGAAGGAGACCAGCAGGACGACTTTCGCGGGCGAGGTGGGCAGCCGCAGAATGTCGTTGGTCGTCTCACCACGCTCGACCGCGCTGATCAGGACCTCGCTCAGCCCCCACGTCATCAGGACACCGAGCCCCACCAGCAGGGCCGAGCGCAGCACGGAGAACACCAGCCGGGCGCGCGCGCCGAAGCGGCGTTCCACCAGTTCCACCGAGACGTGCCGCCCGTCAGCTTCCGCCGACGCCAGGCCCAGGTAGGCGGTGGCGACCAACAACATCGTCGACATATCGACGACACCGACGATCGAGCGGTCCCGAAGATTCCTGCTGACCACATCGCCGACGGTGAGAAGAATGATGAACAACAGCAACACCCCGGCCACCAGGCCCATCCCGCGGATGAGCAGGGTCAGGGGGCGCGGCAGGGCGGCTTCGGCTCTCATCGGTTCTGCCCTTCCAAACACTCGATGAACGGGTCGGCGTAGGTCGACCGTGCGGTCTCCTCGGCGACGATCCGGCGGAAGTCGTCCAGCACACCCTCGGCGTCGTACCCGCGCTCGGTGTATCGCTGCACCCACTGTCGGTCGATGCCCGCCCGCTTCTTCCACTGCTGCACCGCGTCGGCGGGCATGGCGGACAACGGCGTTCCGGCCTCACGCAGTTCGGCGCAGGCACGCTCGCCCAGCGCATCCATCTCCTCGAGCCCGTTGGCGATGGCGTTCTCAGAGGCCTGGGCCAGCGCATCCTGGGTCTCGGCGGGCATCCGCGCCAGCAGTTCGGAGTTGATCACCACGATCGACGAGCCGTACGTGCCGATGCCCGGGTCGACGAGGTAGGGCGTCGTGCTCGCGAGCCCGAAGGTCGGCAGGTTCGCGATCGCCAACGAGGTGTAGCCGTCGACGACGCCGCGTTCCATCGACTCGTAGACGTCGGTCGCCGTCATCGCCACCGGGTTGGCGCCCACGGCGAGCAACGCCTGCGACGTCAGACCGCCCGACCGGATGCTGCGGCCGGCCAGATCGGCGGGCACGGCGGCGCCTTCTTTGAGTCCCACCACGGCGATCCCCACCGGCAGCGGGAACAGCAGGCTGACCCCCTGACGGTCGAAATCGTCGCGGTAGGTCTGGTTTTCGGTGTAGAGCCGTGCGGCCGTGCGCATCTGGACTTCGGGGTTGTTGGTCTCGAAGGGCAGCTCGATCACGGTGTACATCGACAGGTCCGAGGCCGCGTAGATCGAGCCGACCTGGGCCAGGTCGGCGCGGCCGTCCAGGGTGGCCTGCACCGATTCGTCGGCCCCGACCAGGCTCTGCGAGTAGTGGAAGCGCACCTGCACGTCCCCGTCGGTGAGTTTCTCGACGTCCTGCGCCCACCGCTGCACCGTGCGCGACTGATCCGACGTCGGCGAGGAGTACGTGCTGTAGTGCAGCACGTATTCGCCGTCGCGCTGCGCGCACGACACCAGTGCCGACGCGGTCAGCGCGACCAGCGCCGCCGCGGCTGCCCGCCGCACCCGAGCCACGTCAGTGGTCCGGCTCGACCCGGTAACGCCGCAGCGTCAGGGCCGGGTTGATGGTGCGGACGCTGTCGAGGCGGTCCCGTTCCAGCACCGCGACTCCGACTCCCGCAGCCTCGCCGAGCGCGGCCAGCGGTGTGCCCATCGGGTCGAGGATGGCGCTGTTGCCTGATCCGCCGGGCGCGATCTGGTCGGCGGCCACGACATAGACGGTGTTCTCGATCGCCCGCGCCCGCAGCAGCGTGTTCCAGTGATACTCCTTCAAGGGGCCCGGAACCCATTCCGCCGGAAGCGCGATGACGTCGGCGCCGGCGTCGACAAGCCACCGCGTGGTTTCCGGGAAGCGCAGGTCGTAGCAGGTCTGCATGCCGATCCGGAACCCGTTGAGCTCGAGCAGCTCTGGGGTCGACGGGTCAGCGGCCAGCACCCGGTCGGACTCCTTGTACCCGAACGCGTCGTAGAGGTGGACCTTGCGGTAGACGGCGGCGATGGCGCCGCCCTGCAGGGCCACCAACGTGTTGTGGATCCGCCCGTTACCTGCGGGCTCGTTGAGCCCGACCACGACGCTCAGACCGAGCTCGGCCGACGCCTGGGCCAACCGGGTGACCGACGGACCGTCCAGTGGTTCGGCGCTGTCGACGAAGCGGTCGTCCATGGCGGACGCGGTGAAGACGGCGAATTCGGGCAGCACGACGAGGTGCGCGCCGTGGTCCGCGGCCCGCGTCAGCAGGCCGATCATCGTGTCGACGTTCGCCGCTTTGTCCTCGCCGGGCGCGAACTGGGCGATCGCTGCGGTCAGGCTCATCGGATGCTCCCCATCTCGGCCTCGATCCGGCGCAGATTCTGTCGTGTCGCGGTGAAGCCACTCAGCATGGCGCCGAACTGCATCACCGCGACGATCGTGTGCGCGCCTTCTTCCACGGCGAGCTGCTGCTCGGGTTCGGTCCAGGCGGGCAATACCCAGGGTTTGCCCGCGGCGTTCGCGGAGCGGCCGAGGTGACGCAGGTCGGCGAGGTCGGCGTCGCCGGCCGAGTAGGCGCCGCGGTCACGGCGCAGCGACAGATCCGACGGGCCGATGAAGATCCCGTCGACGACGGGCAGCGCCAAGATCGCGTCGATCTCGTCGAAAGCCGAGCCGTCCTCGATCATCGGGTAGCAGTGGGTGGCGGCGTCCTGCGTGGCGACCCAGTCGTCGGTGAAGCCCCGGTAGTTGGAGGTTCGACCGCCGGCGAACGAGCGGTCGCCCAGCGGCGGGAACTTGGCGAAGCCGCAGATCTCGGCGGCGTGTGCGGCGGAGGTGATGTGCGGAATGGCCACCGCGTCGGCACCGAAATCGAGTGCCTGCTGGATCGGGCCGCGTTCAGGGCCCAGCACTTTCGCGATGACGCGCATCCCCTTCGCGCGGATGAACGGGATGATGGTGTCGAGTTCACGCAGGTCGAAGTAGCCGTGTTCGATGTCGAGCACCACGGTGTCGTAGCCGGCCAGGTGCCCCATCTCGACCGCCGGCGCCGAGGGCTCGGTGAGCCATATCGCGGCGTGCGGACCAGGCGCGGCCGCTCCGTTTTCGAGTGGTGATGGCATGCGGCACCCTTCCGAGCAGTCAGGATCACTGTAGACACGTTGTATACACGACGGATGCACGCGGTGTAAATGGTTCAATAGCTGCATGCCCGTGCCGACTCCTCCGATCGATGCGCGGCCTGCCAGGACCTCCGCAGGCCAGCGGGCATACGAGTGGATCCGCGATGCGATCTTGCGCGGTGACTTCGCCGAGGGTGAGTTCATCGACGAAGTCGCCCTGTCGGAGCGGGTGAACACGTCACGCACCCCGGTGCGCGAAGCCCTGCAGCGGTTGCAGGTCGAGCGCTACATCGACCTACTCCCCCGGCGCGGCGCGCAGGTACGGGTGGTTACGGCCACCGAGATGCGCGAGATCTACCAGGCGCGGATCCTGCTGGAATCCGATGCGCTGCGCGGCATTTGCACGCGAGGCGCTGGGGCGCCGGACGCGGCCGTGGCGCTCATCGCCGAGATGGAGCAGGCCGGCAAAGCACAGGACTGGAACAGCTTCGCCCAGCTCGACTACCGGTTCCACGCCGCGATCGTGCGGCATCACGGCAACGCCGTCATCGCCGATCTCTACGACGCGCTACAACCCCGCCAGGTCCGGCTGGGAACCCGCACCATGATGGAAGCCCCCGGACGGCTGTCGACCATCGAGAGCGAACATCAGCAACTCATCGCCGCGATGCGCGCCGCTGACGCCGATGCATGTGTCAGCGTTCTACTGACGCACCTGCGCGAGGTCCCGGAGTTGGTGAGCGCCTTCGGCGGCACCGAACCTCGTTGATGCTGCGCTGGCCGCGGCCTCTACTCGCACTTCTCCGCGCTGGGCGCAGCCTCAACGTCAGTCGCCGAGCAGCTTCTTGCGCAGAGCTTCGTCTTTCTCCAGCACCATCTGCTCCAGCCCCGCCTGGAAGCTGATCATCCGCTCCTGCAACGCCGGATCCGACGCGCCGAGGATCCGCACCGCCAGCAGTCCGGCGTTGCGCGCTCCCCCGATCGACACCGTGGCCACCGGCACGCCCGCGGGCATCTGCACGATCGACAGCAGCGAATCCATCCCGTCCAGGCGCGCCAGCGGCACCGGCACCCCGATCACCGGCAGCGGGGTCGCCGAGGCCACCATGCCCGGCAGGTGCGCCGCACCACCGGCGCCGGCGATGATCACCTCGATGCCGCGCCCGGCCGCGTCGCGGGCATAGGACAGCATCCGGCCCGGTGTGCGGTGCGCCGAGACCACCCCGACCTCGAACGGCACGTCGAACTCCGCCAACGCTTCGGCGGCGTCGCCCATCACCGGCCAGTCGCTGTCGCTGCCCATGATCAGGCCTACCCGAGGGTTCATGCGTGCGGATCCCATCCGTCGGTCCAGACTGCGTGCGACAACCAGTGTGCCGCCCGCTCGGCACGCTCCCGCAGGGCCTCCACGTCACCGGAGCCGACGAGGTTGACGTGCCCGATTTTGCGGCCGGGCCGCTCCTGCTTGCCGTAGAGGTGCACCTTGGCGTCGGGCATCCGCGCGAACAGGTGGTGCACCCGTTCGTCCATCGACATCGCCGGTGTCTGCTCGGCGCCGAGCACGTTGCCCATGACCGTCCACTCCGCCAGCGCCGCGGTGTCGCCGAGCGGATAGTCCAGCACCGCGCGGATGTGCTGCTCGAACTGGCTGGTGCGGCAGCCGTCCATGCTCCAGTGCCCGGAGTTGTGCGGACGCATCGCCAGCTCGTTGACCACCAGCTTCCCGGCTTCGGTTTCGAACAGCTCGACGGCCAGCACCCCGACCACCCCCAGCTCGGCGGCCAGCCGCAGCGCCAGCGACGACGCCTCCGACGCCAGCTGCTCCGACAGCCCCGGCGCGGGGGCCAGCACGGTGACGCAGATGCCATCGCGCTGCACCGTCTCGACCACCGGCCACGCCGCGCCCTGCCCGAACGGGGAGCGGGCCACCAACGCGGCCAGCTCGCGGCGCATCGCGACCTTCTCCTCGACCATGACGGGCACCCCGTCGTCGAGGTAGCGCTGCACCGCGGCGGCGGCCTCGTCGGCGCTGTCGGTGATCACCACACCGCGGCCGTCATAGCCGCCCCGGATCGTCTTGATGACCACCGGCCCGCCGACGATGTCGGAGAACATCCTGACGTCCTCGACGGACGCGACCGTCGCGTAGCGCGGCACCGGCGCGCCGAGGGCCTCCAGGCGCTGACGCATCACCAGCTTGTCCTGGGCGTGCACCAGCGCTTCCGGCGGCGGGGCGACGGCCACCCCGTCGGCGACCAGCTTCTCCAGCAGTTCGGTGGGGACGTGCTCGTGGTCGAACGTCAGCACCGTGGCGCCGTCGGCGGCGCGGCGCAGCGCGTTCAGGTCGGTGTGCGATCCGAGCACCACATCGGGTGACACCTGGGCGGCGGGTTCGTCGCTGCGGGTGGCCAGCACCCGCAGCGTCTGACCCAGCGCGATTGCCGCCTGGTGGGTCATGCGAGCGAGCTGGCCGCCACCGACCATGGCGACGACGGGCGGAGTTGCGGGAGCACGGGTGGGGTCTACAGCCACGCCGCCTATCGTGTCATGACCCAGGCCACACGGTTGACCTGCGGTGGAGCAGCGATGCGGTAGATCTTGAATTGGTTCCGTACACTCGCTCTTTGTGTCCTTTGCCGATGCGACGATAGAGCGCCTCCCAGGGCCGCTCCGTCCTTTCGCGGAGCGGCACCACGAGCTGATCAAGTTTGCCATCGTGGGCGCGACCACCTTCGTCATCGACATGGCGGTGTTCTTCACCCTCAAGCTGACGATCCTGGAGCCCAAGCCGGTTACGGCCAAGATCATCGCCGGCATCGTCGCGGTGATCGCCTCCTACATCCTGAACCGGGAATGGAGCTTCCGTGACCGCGGCGGCCGCGAACGTCACCACGAGGCGCTGCTGTTCTTCGTGGTCAGCGGTGTCGGTGTGGTGCTGGCGATGGTGCCGCTGTGGATCTCGAGCTACGTGTTCATGCTGCGGGTGCCGATGGTCACGCTGGCCACCGAGAACATCGCCGACTTCGTCTCGGCCTACATCATCGGCAATCTGCTGCAGATGGCGTTCCGGTTCTGGGCGTTCCGCCGGTTCGTCTTCCCTGACGAGTTCGGCCGCAACCCGGAAAAGGCGCTGGAGTCCACACTGACCGGCGGCGGGTTCGCCGAGGTCGCCGAGGACGAATACGAGCACCGCCATCAGGGCGACAACGTCACGCCGATGCGGCCGCGCCGAGCTCGCCGGCAGCGCCCGGCCAGCGATGCCGGCGACCGGATCTCGAAGAGCTCCTAGTTCACTTCCCTCAGCTGGGCGCTTCTTCGGTGCCGACGGTGTCGAAAACCTCGTGATAGAGCAGTGAGTGCACCCGTTCGACGTTCGGGATGTCCTCGAACTCCAGGGGGTCTTGCGCGGCAGATTCGATGATGAGCGTGCCGGTGCGCAGCATCCGGTCGATCAGGCTGTGCCGGAACTCGACGCTGTTGATGCGGGCCAGCGGGATGTCGATGCCCTGGCGGGTGACCAGGCCGTGACGGTACATGACGCGGCGGTCGGTGATGACGAAGTGCGTGGTCCACCAGTTCAGGAACGGCCACACTGCCAGCCACAGCACCAGGATCAGCCAGATGCCGGCGATGACCAGGTGCACGATGTTCTTGGCGTTGGACTCCCAGTTCAGTGTGTTCACGTACCCGGCAATGAACGCGGCGGCGGCGCTGGCGACGATGAGCAGCAGTGCTGGGACGGTCAGCCGCCCCCAGTGCGGGTGGCGGTGCAACACGACGTGCTCGTCCTTGGCCAGGACGTTGTTCGGGTAGCCCACGGGAGAACTGTAGTCAGAACCGCGCAACAACGTTCGTTCCCGACAATTATCGCGGGCGGGCATAGCCGTGGCTTCATTTCACAGCGCTCAAAGAACACCGCGGCCCTAAACCCTTTAGGACCAGCAGGACGATGCGTGCGCAGCGTATCGTTTTCGCGATGGACGTGGTCCACTGTCGTCGATGCGGCCACAACCTTTCGACCCACAAGCATTACCGAGCCGGAAAGGACTGCTCGGCCTGCGAGTGCCCTCGGTTTCAGCAACGCGGCAGTGGCCTGCGCGCTGAGCTGTATCGTCTGACTGCGCGACTGCTTAACGCCTGACCCGCCTTTGTTCTGTGATGGTCACGTTCGAGGACACCCCTTAGACGCCTGCCCGCGAGGCGCCATTTAGCGGAGCGGGGCGAATTTAGCCGCTTGTGCAAGCAGACGTCCGCCAGACGACCTCGAGTACTGGCGGCAAGAGGTCCGCGATCTTAGAACCGACCATCGAGAAGACCTCCGCGTCTTGGCCGACAGGGTCAACGATGTCAAAGGACTCATCAGCAGCCAACTGCGACCTAAGTTCACAGAGATCCGCAACCGTGTGCGCATTGCACTCGATTGCGAGTCGAGCGGCTTCACGGAGTGTGTAGGTTCTATGCAGCATCTGCGGGGCTAGTTCCAGGACAGTTTCGCGTTGCGCCCTCGTCATCGTCAGGACAAGATCGGCACCTGCCGCGATTTTCGGTGTCAGCTGTCTCGCAGCGAAATCTGAACCGTCACCACCCAAACTCTCTAGGACGAGCGCAGCATCCGGATGAATCGGATGACCTATTACCGCGCGCGTCCCGGCGCTGGAGGCAACGAAATCTCGGGCCCCTCGATGCACTCCATGCGCAGCCGAGAGCCGCTCAGCTATCGGGGAGCGGCAGATGTTACCAGTGCATACAAACAGGACGTGCAGGTCAATCTCCTCGTCTGGACCGTGCAGCTGAGAACGCTCCACCGCGCGGCAACCGTGCCGAAGAACAGCAAATATGGGCCAGCCCGGCCAAATGCTCCACGTCAGTGGGTGCCCTAGACCAATGTCCCGCGCCGTCGAGCACCTAGATACACAGTATGCGCTCATGTGGTAATCGACTAACCCAGGTCCGCCGAATTGGCTCGAAACGGTAGTGGATGAAGCAACGTTCGCGGCGAGAGTCCCCAAGGCTGTGGAAAGAAAAGGCTCGAGAGTCGGCCAATAGAAGGCGAGCCGACACACCCCGGCTTAGAGTCGGAAAGTTGGAGCAGATGCGGTTCGGCCACTGACGTGAGGCCGTTCGGTAACCGGCCCTCAGCAACATAACGTCTTCGTGGCGATAGGGACACGGACGCGAGCATCTGACATCTGTCAGGTTGAGCCGCATCCGTCGGCAAATGCTATTCACGGTTGTATGTGGACGGCCGCGAACTCGGCTTCAGGCGTGACGGCTGCAAGACGCCCGAAGTGCTCCGGTTAAATCTGGGAGAACTGACCGAATCGGATGGTCATCCGCGACCTCTGGCACTAGTATTCTAGCTACCGATCGAATGAGCGGGGGACGACGTTTTAGCTCCGTGGCGGGTCACGGCTATAACGAAAGCAAGTAGCATTAGCTCGCTAGCAAAGCCGTCGGATCGACGGCTCGGGCGAGAGGTTACAGGGGGGTGCTGTGTTATCGGTAGGGGGCTCTGCGCACACGCGCGGCAAAGGCTGTTGTGGGGTAATCGCTCACCTTTGGAACTCGGGGGGGTGCCCGCGGGGGCACGACCTCGAAGAATTGATCCTTCCATCGGTGGGTTTTAAGTCATGACAGAAGTCGTCGACCCGGTCACGTCCGCCTATGAGTGGAAGTCCGTGAACGGGGTCTCCGAGGCCAAGATCGCCGTTCCGGACGTCCACAGACCACCATCCCTCAAACTCATCAAGGATGTTGGCCATACTTCGATGCCGAAAGGACGCGGCCCACGCCTCGGACCGCTTGGCCGAATCCGTGCATGGATGGTCGTGCCCGTCGTCGACTTCGCACTAGTGATGGCACCCCTTCTTTGGCGGCCACCCCAGGTGTACGCGGTCGTCACGATGGCAGTTCTTGCCACGCTGTTGCTCACCGGCGGCGGACGGTATGTCGCCCGTCTCCATCTCAGTGTCTTGGACGAGCTACCGAACATCGTTACTCGGCTACTTACTGCCGTGGCGGCGGTCGCCACCATCATCCTCTACCTGCATCACAAGTCGCAGGTTTGGATATTCCTCGAGACGGCTTGCCAGTCCGTCGCACTGGTCATCATTGGCCGCATTATTACCACCCGCGCACTTGCTATGTGTCGGCGCAAGGGGGTTGCTCAGCGGCGCACTGTTCTTATCGGCGGAGGCCCGCTGGCAGCGGAGTTGGCGAGGATCCTTGCCGAGCACCGCGAGTACGGCATCGTACTGCGTGGCTTCGTAGATGACGGCCAGGACTGTCCGACTGACAGCTATCTACCGCGCTTGGGGAGTCTTGCCGATCTAGACATCGTAGTAGCGTCGACCGGTGCAGAAATCCTGCTTGTCGCTGACGGCGGCTTTGAAGAGCGCACGTTAATGGATGCGGTCCGCACTACCGCATGTCAGCACACAGAATTGCTTCTAGTTCCGCGGATGCACCACTTTCATACGCTTACGGGAATGGCCGACCACATAGGCTCAATTCCGATCATGCGGATTCGCAATCCCAACCTCAAAGGTCCAGCGAGGCTAATCAAACGTGCGTTTGACATCGTAGTCGCAGCAACAGCGTTGATCGTCTTGTCGCCAGTACTGGCACTAGCGGCCCTGGCAGTACGCATCGAGGGAGGTCCCGGAGTTATTTTCCGGCAAGTCAGAGTGGGACGCGATGGCAAGCACTTTGAGTTGTTGAAGTTCCGTTCGATGCGGCCGGCGACCGAACAGGAGTCACAGACGCAATGGAGTGTTGCCAAAGACGACCGTGTCGGACCCGTGGGACGTTTTTTGCGCTGCAGCTCGATTGACGAACTGCCCCAACTGTGGAACATACTTCGGGGCGACATGACTGTGGTGGGTCCAAGACCCGAGCGACCACACTTCGTCGAGCAGTTTTCAACGCAGTTCGATAGGTACACCGACCGTCACCGGGTCCAGGTCGGGCTGACTGGTTTTGCTCAAGTCAGTGGCCTGAGGGGTGACACATCTATCGCTGATCGCGCTCGGCACGACAATTTCTATATCGAGAACTGGTCACTCTGGCTCGATATCACGATTATCTTCCGTACCTTCCGTGAGGTCCTGTTCTACAGAGAGCGATGACGTCGGCATCAGCGCCCCGACAATTGGGCAGCCTCCAGGTGCACGTCAGAGGGCTTCAGCGGCACCAACGACGTCGCGGTGCCCGAAGCAACTTGCGGTTCTCGCCACCAAACCTATAGCTGCGGACAACTCAGCGGCGGGGCCAATCGAACGCAAAATGCAGTAGATTTGGCTACGTTGTTCGCCCCGCCCCCACGGCGCGCGGAACTGTCAGGTCGGCTCACTGCATCGCAACGGTCGTCTCTTACCGTAACCGGCGAGCGCGCACCATCGGCAGCGGCTGGGAAGCAGACGTCTGTCGATTTTCTCAGCGTTCAGCTGGCTGTAGTTCGAGTCAATCGGTGTGGAGGCCGTAGTGGGTCGACACCTCTCGGTGGAGGTGTTGGGTTCGTGCGGTCGATGGTGATGCTGGTGTGGGTTGGGTGCCTGGCGCCCACGCTGACGTATGCAACCTCGGTGTGGGTTATCTGGCGTCGTTCGGGCTGCCGTGGAGACGAAGGGTCGGGTGCCAAGCTAGGCACGGCGTAGCCCGGTGAGGGGTCCGCCATAGCGGGTTCGGCATCTGGTCCGGCCCTTCGTCCCGTCCGCTTAGCGTGCCGCCACCGACAGATGTTGTGAAGGGGCTGGTCGATCCTTTCGGGGTTGAGTTTCAGGTCCAGCGGGTCGGCTGGTAAATGGTGCGGTCGCGTACCAAGGCGTAGGCGATACGGTTGGCGCGATGGGCCAACGCGCAGGCCACGATGCTGTTGACGACGGTCGAAATGTAGGCCGGTGGCGACGGGGTGGTTTCTAGGTGGGGTCGCAACACTTTCTCTAAGTTCTGGAGGTTGTGTTGACATCGTCGCGTCGGGTGAAGAAGGGGCCGGGGCGTCGTCCGCAATCGGCCAAGCGTCAGCGGTTCATGGAGTTGCGGGCCCGCGGGTGGAGTGTCCGCGCAGCGGCGCGGGAAGTCGGTGTGTCGCGGTCTGCAGCGACGAACTGGACACGCGGTTACAAGACCTACCGCAACGGCGTCGCGGTCGGGTTCGTCCCGCCACTGGATCGCCTGGCGGTCCGCGAGATCAGCCCGCGATACCTCTCCCAGGATGAGCGGATCGAAATCGCCGATCTACGGCGGTCCGGGCTCAGCGTGCGGTCGATCGCCTCGCGGCTGGGTCGAGCTCCCTCGACGATCTCGAGAGAGCTGCGGCGCAACTGCACCGCCGGCCGCGGATATCGACCATTTGATGCTCATCGCAGAGCCACCGCCCGACGGGCACGTCAGCGACAGCGCCGGGTCGACACCAACGATCAGCTCAGCGCCGTGGTGACCGAGCTGCTTGCCCAGCGGTGGAGCCCGCAGCAGATCTGCCGCCACCTGCGCCAGCGCTATCCTGCTGACCCGTCGATGTGGCTGTGCGCTGAGAGCATCTATCAAGCTGTGTATCAGCCGAATTCACGATTCATGCGCCCCACGCGTCTGGCGCCGCACCGGCGCTCGCCACTGCGAACCGGACGCGATCACCGTCGAGCACACCGACGCCAACAGCGCCGCCGCCCCCGGTTTCAACAGCCGATGCTGAGCATCCACGAGCGACCCTTCGAGCCTGTCGACCGCTCTGAAGCCGGCCATTGGGAAGGAGACCTCATCATCGGCAACAACCACCTCTCGGCTATCGGTACGCTCGTCGAGCGCCAGACCCGGATGTTGCGGCTGGTGCACCTGCCCCGGTGTGACGCGGACTCGCTGCACGCCGCTCTGGTGGGGCGGATGCGGGACCTACCGCAGACCCTGATGCGGTCGATCACCTGGGACCAGGGCACCGAGATGGCGCGCCACCTGGCCACCACCGACAAGCTCGGCGCAGCGGTCTACTTCTGCGATTCCCGGTCGCCCTGGCAACGGGGAAGCAACGAGAACACCAACGGCCTGCTTCGCGACTACTTCCCCAAAGGAGTCAGCCTCGCCGGGCATCTGCCCGAGCACCTCATGGCCGTCGAGCACGAACTCAACAACCGCCCCCGAATGGTCCTGCAAGACCGCTGTCCCGCTGACTTATTCGCCGCGCTGCTAGCCTCAGGACGTCGGTCAGTGTTGCGACGTTGACTAGAACTCACCCCGTCGCTTCTGGCCTAGTTTTCAACCGTCGTCAACAGATGCCACCGTGCTTGCCGCGGTCTTTAAGCCCATGGGCGTAGGGTCCGTCAGATTAACGGTGTAAGCGGCATCTTCGGTTAGGTGGTTTCGCTGCCCGGCATGCGGTCGGCGAAGGTGATCGCGAAGGCGTTCAGTGCTGGTTTCCAGCGCATGGTCCATCGCTTCTGTCCGGTCCCGGTCGGGTCCAGTGACCGGGTGACCAAGTATAGGCATTTCAGCGCTGCCTGCTCGGTCGGGAAATGACCGCGGGCCCGGACAGCGCGCCGGTAGCGGGCGTTCAACGATTCAATGGCGTTGGTCGAACAGATCACCTTCCTTATCTCGGTGTCGTAGTCCAGGAACGGTATGAATTCACTCCAGGCGTTGCGCCACAACCTAATTGCTGCCGGATATCGGTTACCCCACTCGGCCTCGAACGCGTCCAGCGCCGCCGCTGCAGCCTCAGCGTTGACCGCGGTGTAGATCGGTCGCAACGCCTTGGCGATCGCGTCGCGGTGCTGGCGCCCGGCGTAGCGGAACGTGCCGCGGATCAAATGGATGACACACGTCTGCACGACCGTGTCGGGAAACGCCGCGCCTACCGATTGCGGCAACCCTTTGAGTCCGTCGCAGACCAGGAAGAAGATGTCGGCCACCCCGCGGTTCTTCAACTCGGTCAGCACGGCCAGCCAGTACTTGGCCGACTCCCCGTCGCCCTCGCCGGCCCACATCCCCAGTACGTCGCGGTGCCCGGCCAGATCCACCCCGATTGCCGCGTAGACCGGGCGGGGGCCGACCTGGCCGTCGCGGATCTTGACGTGCAGGGCGTCGATGAACACCGCGGCGTACACGCGCTCCAGCGGGCGGGTGTGCCAGGCAGTCATCTCCTCGACCACACGGTCAGTGATCCGACTGATCGTGTCCTTGGAGACTGCCGCACCGTAGATGTCGGCGAAATGGGCGCTGATCTCGCCGGTGGTCAGCCCGCGGGCATACAACGACAACACCACCTCATCAACATCGGTCAGGCGGCGTTGACGCTTCTTGACGATCTCGGGTTCGAAGCTGCCCGCCCGGTCGCGCGGCACATCGATCTCGATCTGCCCGCACGCATCGGTGAGCACGGTCTTAGCACGGGTTCCGTTGCGGGAGTTGCCCGAGCCGTACCCGGCCGGATCGTGACGGTCATAGCCCAGATGCTCGGACAATTCCTCGTCCAGGGCGGTCTCGATGACCGTCTTGGTCATCGCCTTGAGCAACCCACCCGGACCGGTCAGCGATACGCCGGCCTCGCGGGCCTGACGCACCAGCTCCCGGGCGACCTCGAGCTCGTCGACCTCACGGCTATCCGGGACTGCAATGGCCGCTGCGGCGGCCTCATCATCGGGATTCTGTGATAGCTCCACAGCCACGACAGTTTCGGTCATCATGCGACCTTTCCGGCCCCGACACACCGGGGCCGATCAGGCCGTTTACACCCTTACTGCGACAGTCCCTGGGCGTACTTTTGGCTGCCGGTTCGTTGAGCCACAGTCCGACGCCGAGGTCGATCAAGGCGCGGTGAACCGTCCTGGGTCTGGTGGAGATCGTGATCGCACCAGGAGGATGTGGTTGTGGCTGCGCCGAGGAAGTTCGACCCAGAGACCCGGGAGCGGGCGGTACGGATGTATCACGACCGTCTGGCCCATAGTGATGATTCGAAGTTGGCGGCTCGCCGCCATGTCGGAGAGCTGCTGGGGATCAATCAGGCGACGTTGCGTAACTGGGTCGAGGACCGGCACTTCGGCAGCCGCTCGACGGTCAGTGACGACGGTGGCGATCAGTCGGCCGAGGTGGTGGCGCTGCGCAAGGAGGTCGCCGAGTTACGCAGGGCCAATGAGATCCTCAAGACAGCGTCAGCGTTTTTCGCCGCGGCGGAGGTCGACCGCCGACTGCGGTGATCGTCGACTACATCGACGCTCACCGAGACCATTTCGGGGTCGACCCGATCTGCGCCGTGTTGAGCGAGCACGGGCTACAGATCGCCCCGTCCACCTACTACGCGGCCAAGGCCCGCGGCCCGGTCAGTGACACCGACTGGGCCGATGCGCACGCCGCCAACACCGTGCACCAGTTGTTCGTGGCCAATCGGCGGCTCTACGGGGTGCGCAAGCTCTGGCATGCGATGAAACACGCTGGTCACGACGTTGGCCGGGATCACGTGGGCCGGCTGATGCGCCTGTGCGGAATCACCGGAGCGGTGCGCGGAAAGCGTCGCACCGTCACCACCACCGCCGATGCGACCGCGGCCCGGCATCCGGATCTCATCGATCGGCAATGGGGTGTGCCGGCGCGTCCGGATCAGTGGTGGGTGGCTGATTTCACCTACACCTGGACGCTGGCCGGGTTCGTCTACACCGCGTTCTGCGTCGATGTGTACTCGCGGCGGATCCTGGGATGGCGGGTGATGTCGACCAAGGCCACCCCACTGGTGACCAGCGTCCTCGAGCAGGCCGTGTTCACCCGACGTAGGACTGATTTCCGTTTCACCACAACAGGATTGGTTCATCATACCGATGCCGGAAGCCAATACACCTCGCTGGCGTTCACCGAGGCGCTGCGTGATTCCGGGATCGCCGGCTCGATCGGCCCGGTCGGTGACGCCCTGGATAACGCGCTGATGGAATCAGCGATCGGGCTATACAACACCGAACTGATCGACCGCCACAAATCCTGGACCGGCCGCGCCGAAGTCGAACGCGAAACCGCCAGCTGGGTGCATTGGTACAACACCACCCGCCTGCACTCGTCTCTCGGCTATCTCCCACCCCTCGACTACGAGAACCGCTACCGTGACCGTCACCTCCATCGCGGAGGTGGCATAACCCAGGTCTCCATCCAGACCAGGACGGTTCACTCCGGCACCTACGCCACCATCACGACCACCGCTGACCACGGCCTCTACAGCTCCGACCCCACGAACGCCTCCGGTGTGGGGTTGCGGGTAGCGATTCGCGCCGACGACTCCTGTTTCACCACCGACGACGCCCTGATCCTGGAGGTGCCGCCCACGATGACGTTCAAGGTTCCTAACGTGGGCAGTGATCTGGCCGCGACCGCTGACACAGGCAGTGTCATGCTGATCGAGGCGGGGTTGTCGACGGGGAGCCTCACTGACGGCACCCCGTTCGATGGTATCACCCGCATCGCGGACATGGACGAGTACACCGCTGTGGTGAACGCCGGTTCCACCGCGGCGGGTGCATCGGCGCAGTGGACGCTGACGGTGCAGCGCGCCGACACTGGGCACTATGTGGTCGAGGCAATTGGTTTGTAGGGCAGGTAGGCTCGCCTGACGTATTTTGCGAAGGTGTCCGCCGCGAATCAGGTACAGGTGAAGATCGGCAATCCTCCTGCTGCGGGCGGTTACCCCGGCGGCGTGTGTGGTGCGCTATCGCATTGTGTGGGGCTGAGCTTCAGCCACGAACTGCTGCTTCGACTGGCGGCAAATGACGACGATAATGGCGCAGCACACGAAAGCGAACATGCTTTGTTTGAGAAAGTTGCCGAAGCCGTACCAGGCCAGTGAGTAGCCCATTGCCGACATCACCACGTAGCCGAGGAACAAGCCGGGGGATCTGCGCGCCAGGCGGTCCAACGAAGTCATCAGCGCGGCGAACACGGTCAGTACGAGGTAGGGGCCGTACTTGCCGAAGTTGATGATGGCTTCAACGAACAGGTGCGAGCCGATGGTCCAGTTGTTACGGCGGAACACTTCGGGCACGAACGACCCGTTAGCGACGATGTAATCCTGGCTTCGGATGGTGTCGAACAAGCTGGTGTGAACGAAGTTCGGGGCCAGCCGAAGAAACGCGTCGAGGTAGGTGCGACCCGAGAGTGCTTCCCCGGTGTCGATGCGGCGGGCGTAGTAATCCTGTGCGATGATGTTGACTTGATCGGCGGCGCCCATGTAGGCCAGGGCCGCGTTGAGGTCGGGGGCAAGCAGGAAGTCGAGTGCTTCGCCGGATGTCATTCCCACCGAGCGGGTGTACGCCAGGCATAGCAGGAACAGGTACGCCACGGCGGCGGCGGTGCTGACAGCAACCACTCGACGTATAGGCAGCTTCCGGGTGGACAGCGTGTGGAACAGCCAGATGAACGCGAAGATGACGATCAGGAACCGGAAACCGTTCAGCGTCACCAGCAGCGCAGCCCCGACCAAGGTTAGAAGGATTAGCCGCCGGTAGCCCCCGGCTGGCACGAAGAACATCGCATAAGCGAACAGCGCCGAGAGCATGATCGAGGACGCCTGGACCAGGAACATTGATTCAACGTCGGCGGTCAGCAGGTACTCGTCCCGTGCGGTTGTTCCCGCTACGGCGACCAGCGCGCCGGCGGACAGAATGGTGAGCCCGAGCACGGGCACTTGGTAGCGGGCTGCCTGGTCTGGGGTGAACCGTCCAGTCGGGTAGCTGGGGGCTTGGGATATCGCGAGGTTGGCGAGTATCCCGAAGAATGTGAGGTAGAAGATGCTCTGTCCCAGCGCCTCGGGGAAGTCTGCGCGAGCGCCCCATCCGACGCGCCAACTGGACATCGGTAACTCCAATACGAAGTTCGACACCCACACTGTTACAACGCCGTAGGTGAGGAAGACTGCCAGCGCGGCAAATAAGAACATGCGGTGCATCAGCAGCATTGATGCCGTGTAGATGCTGAATAGCACGCAGCAGCCGGTCCACAGCAGATACGTTGATCCCTTTTCAAGCGGAACCGCGAAGCCGAACGCGAACAATGCGGCACCTAGCAGCGACATCAAGAGATGAACGCGACGCTGGTCGGTGTCCTGTAGCGGCTTCGTTCCCGCCAATCCCCCCATCCGGGCATCGTAGCGAGGAGGCCGACTATGCGCGCAGGTATCCGCACCCTCGCCCTCACCAGCGTTGCCTACGCCGCGTCGACCGCAATCAACTAACGGTGGCACCCACGGCCCCTACCCTGAGAGCGCCTGGTCGTCAGCACCACTCTGTGCCTCGCGGGGTACACCGGCAAGCTTCTGGGCCGCGACCACCTCGGCGGCGAGCTGTTCAAGAGCCCGTAACGCCGGGTGGACGTGAGAAGTGGCGGTCCGGGCAGCGCGCACCTCAACCTGGACGCCTCCCCCGTCACCCGCGACAGTGTGGAGCGGTTAGTGAAATGCACCGACTACTCCGGCGAGTTCATCCGCACCAAAGTGCGCACAACCGCGCGCGGCGACCATATGCAGGTAGGGCGGGAACTGATAGCTAAAGCAATCCGACCCTCCACTGACAAGGAACAGCGTCAGAAACGCGACCAGTGCGCCGATCCAAGAATATTGCGCATGTGGCGCACGAGAAGTGCAACCCCGCCTAAGCCCAACACGCCTGGCGCTACGAATCCGCCGACAGTAATTGCCATGTTCGTGTAGATCGCCGCGATAACTGCATTCAAAGCCCAGCAGAAAGGTGACCGGCCGGAGTTAACGTCGTAGTCTGCCGTAACAGAGGCGGCACGCCTCGTAATCCCCCCAATCCGGGGCAGTGTAGCGGGGAGCAAACCATCGCGATTTGCACGAGCGCGCCTATATCAATCTAGTTGATGTGTTGATCCCAGAGAGCGCCACGCCCTACCTCTTCTGCTGACGGCGGCGTCGCGACACAAGTTGTCAGCTCGGGGCGAGTTCTAATCAACGTCGCAACACCGACGGACCATATGGAATCAGCACGGCAGCGAGGAGGTCTGCGGGGCAACGGCTTTGGAGGACAACATCGGGACAGTTGTTGAATTCGCCCTCGACCGCCAACAGGTGCCTGGTGGGTAGTTGATGAAGACGAACGCCCTTCGGGGGTAGTCCCGGAACAGGACGTTGGTGTCTTCGTTCGTTCCGCGTTGCCAGGGTGATCGGGAGTCGAAGAAGTAGACGGGGCGCCGAGCCCGTGTGTTGTAGCGAAATCGCGCGGAATCTCGGTGCCCGGATCCGAGGTGATCGATCGCATTAAAGCCGCCGGAGATCTGCAAGCAGGCTACGAGGGCGGCAGGCAGCGAGTCGGGTCAGCGCCGAGCAGATGCAGTCCATGATTCGACAGGCGCGGACGACCACTGGACACCAAACGGGTGCCGTCACGGTCACCTC
Organism: Mycobacterium sp. G7A2; assembly: GCF_041902445.1. Lineage (NCBI taxonomy): Bacteria > Bacillati > Actinomycetota > Actinomycetes > Mycobacteriales > Mycobacteriaceae > Mycobacterium > Mycobacterium sp. G7A2. Next base: position 4,495,447 of record NZ_CP169251.1, read on the forward strand.
GGCCGCTGGATGGCTTGGTCCGCATCCCTGTGTAACCATAAGTTCCATGAGGGGGATCATTCTGGCGGGCGGTTCTGGTACCCGCCTTCATCCGATCACGCTTGGGGTATCCAAGCAATTGATTCCTGTGTACGACAAGCCGATGGTCTATTACCCCCTGTCAACGTTGATGTTGGCAGGCATTCGCGACATTCTGGTGATCACCACGCCCCACGACACCGAGCACTTCAGGCGTCTACTGGGCGATGGTTCTCATCTCGGGATCTCGATCACGTTTGCCCAGCAACCGTCACCTGACGGACTAGCTCAGGCGTTCACCATCGGTGCAGACTTTATCGGATTGGACAAGGTCGCATTGGTGCTCGGCGACAACCTCCTCTACGGACCAGGGATGGGTAGGCAATTGAGTCGCTTTACCGACGTTGATGGGGGAGCAATTTTCGCATACTGGGTCGCCGAACCTTCTGCCTACGGCGTAATCGAATTCGACGCCGACGGCCTAGCCCTATCGCTGGAAGAAAAACCGGAAGAACCAAAGAGTAACTACGCCGTCCCCGGGTTGTACTTCTATGACAACGATGTGGTCGATATCGCGCGAAGCCTTAAGCCGAGCGAGCGCGGCGAGTACGAGATTACTGACGTCAACAGGTCATACTTGAACCAGGGCCGATTGCACGTCGAGGTACTGCCCCGCGGCACGGCCTGGCTCGACACAGGGACGTTTGACCAGATGACCGATGCGACCGAGTATGTACGAACCATGGAACGACGCACAGGCTTGAAGATCGGCGCACCAGAAGAAATCGCCTGGCAGCAGGGATTTCTCACCTCAGACGAACTCCGCGAGCGGGCCGAAAAGCTTGTGAAGTCCGGCTATGGGAAATATCTGCTGAATTTACTGGACAGGGACTTCTAGTGTCGCGACTGCTCGTAACGGGGGGAGCCGGGTTCATTGGCTCCAATTTTGTGCGCCACGTCATTCACACCACGCAGTACCACGTCACCGTCCTGGACAAACTGACCTACGCTGGCAACCAGGCCTCGCTGAACGACCTGCCCGACAACCGTCTGACTTTCGTCCGCGGTGACATCGCCGACGCAAATATCGTCAATGACCTGATGGCCTCAGCCGACGCGATCGTAAACTATGCCGCAGAAACTCATAACGATAACTCGCTGCACGACTCGCGTCCTTTTTTGGAGACCAACCTAGTAGGTACATACACTCTACTCGAGGCGGCCCGCATGTATGGGACCCGGTTGCACCACATATCCACCGACGAAGTGTATGGGGACTTGACTCTCGAAGACACCAAAAGATTCACAGAATCCACGCCCTACAATCCCTCGTCTCCGTACTCGTCGACCAAGGCCGGCAGCGACCTCTTGGTCCGAGCGTGGGCTCGGTCATTCGGCGTCGCAGCGACAATCTCCAATTGCTCGAATAACTACGGCCCGTACCAGCATGTGGAGAAATTCATCCCGCGCCAGATTACGAACGTACTGCAAGGTATTCGGCCAAAACTATACGGCAGCGGATCAAACGTTCGTGATTGGATTCATGCTGATGACCACTCTTCGGCGGTGCTTTCGATCCTGGAAAATGGTCGTATGGGTGAAACCTACCTGATCGGCGCGGACGGCGAGAAAGACAACAAATCGGTTGTTGAGCTAATTCTGAGGCTAATGGGCGAGCCTGCCGACGCCTACGACCACGTCGCTGACCGCGCTGGCCACGACCTTCGGTATGCCGTCGACTCGACCAAATTGCGGGCCGAACTCGGTTGGGAGCCAAGCTACCGAGACTTTGAGAAGGGCCTCGCTGCCACGATCGCTTGGTACCGCGACAACGAGACCTGGTGGTCCTCGGCCAAGGGTGCCGCCGAGGCGTTCTACGCCCGTCTTGAGTGTTAGCAGAGGATCTAGCGTTGACCCAGTACGAAAAGCCGCTGCTTTCTAGCGAAACTCCGATTCCGGGCTTGCTGTTGTGGGACTTGACCGTGCATGGCGATAATCGTGGCTGGTTCAAAGAGACTTGGCAGCGCGAGAAGATGCTGGCCGCGGGACTGCCAGACTTCGGCCCCGTCCAGACCAACGTCTCGTTCAATTTTGCGGTAGGCACAACCCGCGGCATCCATGCTGAACCATGGGACAAATTTGTTTCGGTCGCCACCGGAAAGGTCTTTGGAGCATGGGTCGACCTAAGGGAAGGCGAAACCTTCGGGACGGTCTTTACCGCTGAACTCGACCCGTCGAGGGCAGTCTTTGTGCCGCGAGGGGTAGGCAACGCCTTTCAGACATTGCAACCCAACACCAGCTACGTTTACATGGTTAACGACCACTGGACGGCTGACAGAGAGTACGTCTCTGTGGACCTAGCAGACGAGACACTTGCGATCGGCTGGCCAATCTCGTTGTGCCGCTCTGAATTATCGACGAAGGATCGGGGTAATCCGCGCCTAGCAGACATCGCCCCGATTGCTACCCGAAAAACTTTGATCTTGGGCGCCGACGGGCAACTTGGCCGCGCGTTACGAAAAGTCTATGGCGAAAGAACGAATGTTGAGTTCGCCAGCCGTTCCGACTTCGACCTGGCAATGCCAGGGACCGCCTTAGATCGATGCTGGCGCGATTACGACACGATCATCAATGCCGCCGCCTACACTGCCGTCGACACGGCTGAAACCCCGGGCGGACGCGCCGATGCTTGGGCCACTAATGTAACCGGGTTGGCTCGACTGGCGCGTATCGCGACTCTTAACGGCATAACGCTCGTACAGATTTCGAGTGACTATGTATTCGACGGCACCGCCCAGCGCCCCTACCGCGAAGATGACCCGGTGACTCCAATGGGCGTTTACGGACAAACCAAGGCTGCAGGTGACCAGATCACCGCTACAGTGCCGCGGCACTACATCGTGCGCACCTCTTGGCTTATCGGCGACGGCCACAACTTCGTTCGCACCATGCTGTCGCTGGCGGCCCGCGGAATCAGCCCGCGGGTTGTCAACGATCAATACGGACGACTGACCTTCACTTCCGAACTAGCTCAGGCCATTCGCCACTTGCTCGAGAGGCGCCCACCATATGGCATCTACAACGTCAGCGGATCTGGCCCCGTTGGCTCATGGGCAGATATTGCGCGACGGACTTTCGCCCTCGCGGGGTCGGACCCGAACCGGATCACCGACGTAAGTACAGCTGAGTATTCGATCGGAACCTCGGGGCCAATCTCGCCGAGGCCACATAACAGTGTGCTGGATCTTGAGCGGATTAGGTCCACTGGGCTTTCGCCACGTGACGCTGACAACACGCTCAAACAGTACGTCGAGCAATGCTGGTCGTGAGGAACAATGACTACTAAGAGAACAGAACTGACGCCCAGTAGTGTGGCGCCATTGAAGACTCGAACGGGAGCAGGGGAGGCAACAGGGGTGCGGGCGCGTGATCTTGCTCCGAAACACTGCCAAAGTACACCTCTGTCCCCTGCAGCGAGATTCCAACCGACTGCCGTCCCGAATAGCCTAGAGACGCGACAGCGCCGTTCGTGTCGTCTAACGACTGCAAACACGGTGGAATGAAACATGCCAGAAATACTTGCGCTTATCCCTGCCCGGGGCGGTTCAAAAACAGTGCCCCGGAAGAATGTGCTTCCACTGGGGGGTCTCCCCCTCATCGCCCACACGATCCTCGCCGCACAATCTGCCTCGCTCGTGAGTCGTGTCGCTGTCTCAACCGAAGACGCCGAAATCGCGGCGATCGCGCGACGCTTCGGCGCACATGTGGTTCCTCGTCCGATCGAACTCGCAGGGGACGAGGCTAGCTCCGAGTCCGCGCTGCTTCACGCGCTCGACTATCTGAAGGATACGGAAGGCTACCGGCCCGATATCCTTTGCTTTCTGCAATGTACTTCGCCTTTGACAACCGCCGAGGACGTTGACAATGTGCTGGCTGCGTTGATCGATGCCGATGCTGACACAGCAGTGGCTGTGACACGCTTTCATTATTTCGTATGGAAGCAAGATGCCGACGGCAATGCGATTGGAGTTAACCACGATAAGGCTGTTCGACAGCGTCGCCAGGACCGTGATAACGAATATCTCGAAACGGGCGCTGTCTATGCAATGACCGCAGAAGGATTCCGAACGGCGAAGCACCGATTCTTTGGTCGAACCGTTGTCCACGAGATGCCCGCGTCGCGCGTGCTGGAGATCGACGACCCCGAAGACTTCGAACTTGCCGCGGAGCGTATCGACCGGAAGAAGAAACCGACAACGAGGCTGCCGTCCAGAATTGAAGGGATCGCATTCGACTTTGACGGGGTGTTTACGGATGATTGCGTTGTTGTCGATGAGCACGGCACTGAAGCAGTTCGCTGCTCTCGTCGCGACGGAATGGGCGTCGAAATGCTGCGCGATGCCGGCCTACCTATGATTGTGCTTTCAAAGGAGCGTAATGCGGTAGTCGCGCAGCGTTGTGAGAAGTTGCAGCTCGAATACCGCCAAGGGCAACACAGTAAGATCGGTGCCCTCGAGGACTGGCTCGGCGACCAAGGAATTGATCCTACACATTTGATCTACGTGGGCAACGACGTCAACGACCTTGAATGTATGGCCGCAGCCGGGGTTTCTGTTGCCCCCTCGGATGCGCATCCCGCCGCGCTTGCGGCTGCGTCGATCGTCCTCCGTGCTCAAGGGGGTAGGGGGGCAGTTCGCGAGCTAGCGGACATGATCCTCGGAGCGGTCACGTGAATTTCTTGCGTGACTTGACGACCGTCGTAGCAGTGAATAATGCAATTTCTGCCGAGCTCGCAAGACAAGATTTAGTGTTGCGCGAGATCCCGTTGAAATCAGTCGCCTTAGTTTTACTCCGCGACGTAACGGAGCCGTGGATGGAACAATGTGGCTTGGTACTCCGTTATCCAGGCCGCCCGGCTAGTGGACTTCTGGGGCAATGGCGCTTCATCGGTTTTTACCGAGCTGCCGCGCGACTCTTACGAGACTTGGAGAAGCGGGCGGACATCCGACATATCTATCTAGTGAATAACGACAGCCTCATCACGGCTCACCTATTCTCCATAGCCGAACACCGCCCATCCATCGAAGTAAGCGTCGTAGTGGAGGGCATCATGAACTTTCAGGAGATCAGTCTTTCAAATCGAGCGCGATGGCGATGGCAAATCAAGCCTATGGCCGCACGCCTGTTGGGTTATCGATACAGACAACCAAGAAGCCATCTGTCAGGCGCATTTGAACCGCGGACAAGCCGAATAATCAGCTTCGCGTTGGAGGGCTTGAAAGCCCCGGAAAATAAGGTGGTTAGGCGGACCTTTCAGCCTGTTGAACCACCGCGTAAGAGCGATCCGAAAATCGCGCTCGTCGTTCTGACAGGGTTGCATCAATGGATGGAAGTAGAAAAGTTCGAATTCTTCGCTCAGGCTTTTGTTGCCTGGCTTGAAAATTCTGGCTTTCAAAAGATCCAGGTGAAAAAGCACCCGCGTATCCCTGGCGGCCTGATTGAGGAGTTGTTGGAAGGTCACGAAGAGGTAGGTGTAGGTGTAACAACCGAGAGTATGGCTGCCGATCTTGAGGCTGGCACCGTCGTAGGCACGTGCTGCACGGCACTTGTCACGTTCAAACTGATGAGACCAGATCTACGTTGCATTGATTTTGGTTCGGACTATTACAGCGAACACGCCTATCACGGAGATAACAGCGTAAAAACCCTGTTATCGGCGACAGGCGTGACGCTAATTCAGATGCCCGGGTCGTACTCGCAGGGCCCGACGATGACATGAATCGGGCGCTACGGAGAATGCTAGGAAATACTCGCCGGGGATCGACGCGCACCTCGTGCCGGATGCACGCTATTAGCGAGTATGACGCCTTTGGTCCGCGGGGAAAGCCTAGCAATATACGTGCACCGGCAGCGCACGCGTGAGTGGTTCAAAGAGCACGTTGGGCAATTTGCTCTCGGCATTGGCCCTACGCGGCACTGCGCTCGGCGGCCGCTTTGTATTCGTCATCTTCGCAGCGAAGTACATGCTGGCGGCGGACTTCGGCCGCTTCGGCTTGTTGGCCGGCCTAGCGCTACTAATTCCGGTGGTAGTCGGCCTCGAAGCGTATCAGGTGTTACTCCGCCGCATCCTGCAAGAGCCTGGGCGAGCGGCAGACTCACGTCGCTTCTACGCCGTTTTTATGATCGTCGGGTCGCTCCTATCGGGCGCGATCGGCGCCTTAACGCTCTCCGCCTTCGGTTGGTCCGCTACCGAGGTGGGACTCGGCGCCGTAATTCTGGTTCTCGAGCACATTGGGCTGGAGACTTCACGGAATCTCATTAACGAGAGGCTGCCAACGCTGGCGGTATTGAGTGTGGCGTTGCGTACCGGCGCGTGGGGCGTAGCGGTCCCTGCGATGTTCTTCCTCGGCGCGATACCGTCGCCGTGGACATTTCAGACAGTACTCTGGTTCTGGATCGTCGGTGCTTCCGGAGCCGTGCTAGCAGGCTCGCCAATTTGGCGCCGATTTCGTCCGCGCTCCAGCGACTTCCATCCGCTGCACGCGTGGACGCTGCTCATCGAAGTACTCGGCCGAAGTCGGACGTGGGTGGTTTTCACCGCGAGCTTGCGCGTCATCGAAACCGGTGGGCGCTTCGTCTGCGCGTGGATGATCTCGGACGCTGCCGCCGGCCGGTTTACATTCGTTTCGATGTTAGCGTCGCTCAGCTACGTGGCGCAGAAGGGTGTGGCGGAGCCGATCTACCACCCCCGGTTAAGCGGACTCGACGTGGATGAGGATATTGATCGCGAGTTCTACCGCATAACCATCGCCGTAATCGTCGGCGGGACCCTATGCTCGATGTTGGGCCTCGCTGCGAGCACGTGGCTCACCGGCGTAGTTCCACCGAATGAGGAGCTAGTCAGCTTCGGCCTTCTCTGCCTAGCATTCGCATGTTTAACGCTAGCGCAACCGGCACACTATAGGCTTTACCGGCGGCATAACGATACGGCCATCATGACAACCGGTATAGCCGGATGTGTCGTGATGGTTGTTACATCTGTTTTTGCAACTCAGTTGTGGGGCATCGTCGGCGCTGCCGCGGCCGTCCTACTCGGAGCGTTCGCGCTGCTAGTACTGAAGATTCGCGCTGCCCGGACTTTGAATTACTGACGACTGCGCGGGCCAGTTGGTGGAACGCATCTGGTTAACCTCCGACTTCTTGTCAAAATATGCTAGCTGTGAGAAGTTTGCAGCAAGGACGAATTGCTACCGACTCGGGCGCGGCATGGATTCACCGACGCAACTCCGTTTACGCGGCAGGCAGTGTCGATATCTGAACGTATAGACCCTGGCCGGCCAGCGACACTTCCAGCATTGTGGCCCCTCACGTAACCAGCTCACCCGATGGCGTTGCCCAGTGCCAGACACCAGCGAATGAACGAACAGCGAACCCAAACGGGGCTTTAAATGCTGCGTAACGCTTCAAACACCACTGACTTCGGCAACATATCGTCACCGGAAGTGATAATCTGCAGAAATAGCTGAAATCGCGGACGTCGGCACAAGAACCTACTAACCGACTGCCCCTAGGGTTAGCGCCGCGCTAGATTGACACACACTGAACGTTAGGCAGACCATCTTTATTCACGAGCTACCCACACTTCCCCGAAAGACTAATTTAAATTGATCAGTAATCGAGCCTTCAACGCAGAAACACCACTTTTAGACGTAATCATGGTCACATACGGGCGATCGGATCTCGTGCGAAACAGCCTTGACGCTTTGCTGACGAGCGCTCCCGCCGGCACATTACGCGTCACAGTGGTCGACAACAACTCGCCCGACGATACGCCAGACGTGATATCTGCTGAATTCCCGCAAGTGCGCCTGCTCCGAAGAGTAGACAATCCCGGATTCGCAGTTTCAAATAACCAAGCGCTCGCGCTAGCAACTGCGCCTTTTATTCTGCTATTGAATCCTGACACGGAAGCACGCTGGCCAACGCTCCAACATCTAATAGACGAGCTAGAGCAAGACGTTACTATCGGCATGATTGGTTGTCGCCTGTTGCTCAATGACGGCTCCTTCGACCACGCGGCTAAGCGGCGGATTCCCAGCCCATTACAGGCGCTGCGATATTTCACGTCGCGCGCGATCGGGCGAACGGAAGGACAATATGTTGCGAACGATATTCCCGAAACGGGGACGGGCGATGTGGATGCGCTGAACGGCGCCTTCATGCTACTAACCCGTGACGCACTAAGCGCCGTCGGCGGCCTCGATGAACGCTATTGGATGTATGCCGAGGATTTGGATTGGTGCGTTAGGTTCCGAAACGCGGGCTGGCGCGTTGTCTATGACGGCCGCGTGACTGCACTCCATGTTAAAGGCGCCAGTTCAGGCAAGCGGCGGAGCCTGCTGTTGAACTACCACTTCCACCGAAGCATGGCGATTTTTTACCACCGCCATCTCGGGCCGTCCAATGGTCATTTGCTCAACGTGTTGGTCATTCTTGCCATCTACCTGCGGTTTACACTCGTCCAGACAGCCACTGTTGTCTGCAACGCCGCTGCGATGATACGAACACGCGAATGCGCTATGCGCAGTAAGCCTCTCGGCCAGCCGAAGCCTCGCGATCGCTGGCCCGAGTAATGCGTTGGGCCTGCGAAAGCGTTGTCCGGGGGCCAAGTCAGCCGGCGACTGATTGGACTGGGTTGCTGACGACTGCCGAAGACGAGGCAGATGCCCGCGGGACAGGGTTATTGGCTATAGTTCGTGTCATAGCCGCTCTCACTGCCCCCTATTCGTGCGTTAGGACTTTTTCTAGCTACGAACATAAGATAGGAGGCGAAACGCGGATTACCTATCGCATAGCAAATGTAGTCATAAGTTAGGCCAATTATAAACAACGGAACAAAAAAGCGGTAGTAAGAGCTCGAAAAGTAGCTGGCATATTCTTCTTCTATTTCAAAGCCTGCATTCCTAAGCATTGTTCCGAATTCACGATGCGTAGTGCGATCATAGAAAGCTTCGAAGCCAAGCACGCCTGCCGAATTCGGCACCAGTCTGCGCAGAAGCCACTGCGAAATTTTCCGAGGCAATATACGGTTCAAGACTGCGAAAGTCGCGTACCTGCTCGGAAAAGTTACAATTAATCGGCCACCCTCGCGCAGCGCGCGATTTGCCGCCGCCAAGAAGGACGCATTATCGTGGAGGTGCTCAATGACTGCGCGTCCCATGATCAAGTCGACCGACTCGGGCGGAACTCCCAGACCTTCACATGCGTCACCGCATATCTTTTGATCTAACAGTGAGTTACCGGACATCTCACTCAAATCGATGTCGAAGCCGATCAGTTGCATTCGCGAAGTCTTTAACGACGGGTTGAAGTGCCACTTTTTTCCGGCCCCCACGTCTAGGACGCTATCTGGTCCACGGCGTAGCAGTTCCGCCCCCGCCACATCGTATCGCGTGTAGGCGTGAGTCGTCTCCACTGTCAATGGTGAAATTCGATCGCTCAAAGCGACATTTGCGTCCACAAACCGCTTCAGCAAGTCATTCATGAAGATCAAGCCCCCGTAGAACGCGACCTAGCGCTATAGCTTCATAGAGCACAGGAATCTCTGGGTCGGGCCCACACCTCAGTCTCGTCCTGCGCATCTACCCGGACCAAACCAGCCCTTTCCAAAATACTGGTGCAAACCTCTAACTCGTGCGGACTGAGAATGCGCCTGTGAAGTTCCAGTATAACCAATTTCACTTCCTCCAGGCGCGTGCAATTTTCGGTAAAGAAATCGAACTCACCGCCCTCGATGTCGAGAATGAGGGTATCGAACTTAATTCCGTACTGGTCTTCAAGTTCCTCAAGTGGTTTCGCGCTAACGGCGATGCGCTTGCCCACACCCGAGTCTTTCCGGCTAGCCGTCATGATGCCAGAAATGTAGAACTCAGCTTCCGCTGCGCGGGATACGATGCAGTTCTCGATCCGAAATGAACAGCCGTTGGCATCGCGATTCTGGCTGAGAACGCCTATGAGGGTGGGGTTGGCCTCGACAACAACATGGTTTCGTGGGTGTTCCAAGAGCTTGTTGACAACGCAGGAAACAACGCCGATGCAACCTCCGAGCTCTAGAACAGATGCGCCAGGTTCGATCCATCTATGCGCTAATTCGCGCTCAGGGGCTTCGTAAATGTCGAAGTACAAGCGCGAACGAAAACTACGCGGGAATTGGTCCGACGCGATCCGAAAGCTCATTCCTTCAGTCGAATATGTGCCCCCTTTTAAATCAAACAACAGCCCATGTATATAGCTGCGGCTCTTGCGCACACGTAAGAAGTCGACGCTATGCCACGCCGCACGCAACGCCGCACGGAGCCATGGAAACCGGGCCACGAAACGGTTACCCCTCACCCTTTCCCGCAGCGAATCTAAACCGCGAATTCGGCGATGCGGTGACCTGACAGCTTCTTCGGGGGATTTCATCACTTCGCCCCTCCGCGTCGTGTCCACGGACGTCCAAGGCTTCCACCCCGAGTTGTTGCACACGGCCGGCACTTCGTTATATGCGTCCTTACCACTCGCAATCCTGGCTTCGGAGAGCGCCTGAGAGTTTGACACCACCGCGCTCCAGCGCTGCCCCAAGTTCTGGCGGCAGCCCTGCCGAGGGCCCTACGGAACCCTGGCGGGCTTGTCGACTCATGTTCGCTCTGGCAAAGTCGTCAGTGAACGAGTTCGGCGCACCATAAGTGAAAAAAACTGATAGTCGATCGCGACGACCAATCAACTTCCAGTAGCTCGATTTGATACGAGAAACCCACTGCCTATCTTCACGATCGCGGTGACCGTGGTTCAGCGCGAGGTTGAGGCCTTTCAGCCCCTTCTCGACAGGATCGGGAAGCTGTCCGGTGTGAGTGATACGCACATCGAATACGACGATGTCTCCCCTGCGACTCTGAACACTAACCGCTTCACCTACGCTCAGATCGACCTCGCGATGTGAGCCAAGTCGAGCCGTGAAACCATCTCGTTTGCCCGTGTCCTGAAGATAGATCGCCACTTTGTACACACGGCAGTCCTCCGAGCTCATATACGGGCCAGTGAAATAGCCACCTGGGACAGTCTCGCCGCTGTCCTTATGCCAGCCCGATAACATATTCATGTGGATGTCGCAGTGTCCGGTGAAAACGACGTCCGTCTCACCTAGCACCTGTTTGACGACTGCCAGGATTCGCGGATGGGCAAACACAAAGGCGAGTTCAGGAGCCTGCTGGGCAGCGTTGGGCTGCGTCTTCCCAAGGCCAAAGCGTCGCCCGCGTCTTGGGAGGTAATGGACCAAAATGTCGCGCAATTCTTCAATCTCGTCCTGCGAAAGGGCGTCCCGGACGATAAAGATCCCATCTTTGTCGAGCGCCTGTCGCATCGCCGCTCCATCGTCAGCCGCGGATCCAGCATCGAATTCGCATACGCTCGCCATGTCAGACGGCCGTGCCTGAGGTGATCGGTTCCCATTTCAACTTGCGACGAGTTTCTACCTCGATTGGCAGGATTTCGGTTCCCTTGGGCTTGAGCGCTCGGGCGACGTTCCGGACGTCGCGCACCAAGCGGCGCATGCCGTCTGGCTCGAGCGATGCGCTGTGGTCGGTTCCCTTCCAGGTTCGGTCAAGCGTAAAGTGGCGTTCCACCCAAGTCGCCCCGAGCGTGACCGCTGCTACGTCAGCGGCGATCCCCAGGTGGTGCCCAGAAAAACCGATTGTTTGGACGCGGGAGCCATAGTGTTCTTTCAGCCGAGTTATCTCAGCAAGACAAATGTCGTCGAAGGCAACAGGATATCCCGAAGTGCAAGCATAGAGCAAAAGGTCATTAGCGCGACCCCTGGCCTCGAAGAATGAAACTATCTCTTCTTCCTCGGCCCGAGTGGTCATGCCGAGCGAGAGCTGGATTCCGCCACCGAACTCGTCGCACAGAACCGCGAGCATCTCCCAATGCAGGTTCGACGCCGACGGCACTTTCAGGAAGTCAGGTTCCAAAGTGGCCATCTGGCGTGCCGAGGTCACATCCCAGACCGAAGTTGAGTAACCAATGCCCACTTGGCTACAAAAGTCCATCAATTCACGATGTTGGTCAACCGAGAATTCGAGATACTCGCGGTGCTCACCGTAGGTTGCACCGTAACTGTTAGCTGGGTTCGGATGGGGGGCGTTGTACGCCTCCGGCGAGAGCAACTCGGTGTTATTACGTTTTTGGAACTTAACGTAGTCAGCCTTGCAGAATATGGCTGCAGTGGAGATCAACTCCTTGGCAATGTCCAATTCACCTTTGTGGTTGCAGCCTATTTCGGCAACTACCTTGGGCGTTTCAACCATCTTTTTCACTCCGATCAGAACAGTCCGGAAACGCTGGCTTGGTACGGAACGGAACGGAACGGACCCATCATCACCATTCTTAGGAATGGGTAGGCCGCAGCGCCACCGCCAATCGGTGCTGCGCTGACGTCACCGAAACCGACGCGACCCTTCGTTCCCGTCGGCGCATGTCGCCAAGTAAGAAATTGGCAGTCGTCACTGCCCGGACCCGCTCCCCACGCAACTTTCAAATTTTGCCCCCGGCTAACTCCCCATGCTCTGCAATCGTAACACCGTTTCCTCTCGTTCGTCCGGGGAGTAATGAGCTTCGCGGGCTCCGATTACGTTCGCCCGCCGTGCTCTAATCCATCGCGCCGCGGCTCCGGGTCAGAGAGGTAGCCGGGAGCCCCGCGATCGATTATCCAAATCCTGCCTCGTGGCCAGCACAACCGCCACGACGTTGGGCCGGAACCGGTGCGTCGCTGGACCGTGGCAACCCCGAAGCTCGGCTTGCACTGCGGCTGGACGATTGCCCGGCAGCGAGCGCTTCGCCAGAGCGTGGTCGGCAGGGCCGACACTCGGTCAGCACGCGTTCGACGTCGACGTTGCTCAAGTTCGACGATGCGGCACGGGGGACCTAGCTGGGTGGAAAACCAGATGCGCATTCCGCAAAGAGTCGACCATCAAGCCGGCAGCTGTCGAGGCTGGGGACTAGGGCTCCGCACGCCTTCGCCTTCCGGCTACTCGCTGCCCTCCATTAGCCCTTTGCGACGAACCGGAGTTCGACGAACCGGAGTTCGGCGATTGCGCAGAAGATTCATCGTCTCCAGCGTCCGTTTTCTGAAGAGCTCGCCGCCGCGGTCGATTCATGCTGTCTTCGCCATAATAGGTGTAGCCGTAACCATACGAGTTATGACCCCGGGTCGGAACCATTGTGTAAACTGCGCCGAGTAGGCGGGCTCCCACATCCTTCAAGCTTGCCACAGCGTGTGCGAGCTGTTCACGCCGTGTGTGTCCGAATCGCGCGATAACGAGCACTCCATCGGCCGCCGCGGCCAATATTGCCGCGTCCGTCACGGCCAGAAGCGGCGTCGAGTCCACGATCACGAAGTCAAACTGTCCGCGGAGCTCAATCAACAGCTTTTTTGCCGATTGCGAACCCAAGAGTTCACTCGGATTCGGAGGAATCGGACCAGATGTCAAAACTGTCAGCCCAGGAAAACGTGTCTTTTGAAGCGACTCCGTCAGCGTCGCTCCACCGCTCAGCACAGTGCTAAAACCGACAGCCCCCACTAGATCCAAGTATTTGTGCAACATCGGTCGACGCATATCACCGTCGACCAGCACGACATTATGGTCAGCCTCCGCCAGAGCTAAGGCAATGTTAATCGCCGTAGTCGATTTACCCTCATGCGGCATAGAACTTGTGCAAACAATGACGCGTGGCGGATTATCCACCGCGAGGAACTGAAGGTTTGTCCGCAGTTTACGAAATGCCTCGGCGATTGCCGTGTTATCGCTTTCGAACGGTATAGCGGCATGTCGGCGCCGCTCCTTATCCAAGGGAATACTTCCTACCACACCGGAACCCGTGATTTCTTCGAGCGCTTCTCGGTTCTTGACGGTGTTGTCGAGCAGATCCCGCACCACCGCCGCCCCAAGACCCAAAACCAGTCCAAAGACTAGTCCCAAGCCAATGTTGCGTGACGTTTTTGGAACGACAGGCTCATCCGGAATTATGGCTCGCTGCTCAACCACCACTCGCGAGTCCGGACTAGACCCATCTTCGGGGGTTTCCAATTCTCGGACCATAATTACGAATTCGTCCGCCAATGTATTCGCGATATCTCGGGCCCGCACCGGCGACTCATCCAGAACAGCAACATTGATAAGAACGGTATCAATTTTCGCGGTCGCTGAGATATTCGACCGCAGTTCCTCTGCAGAGTAATCGAGTCCCAGTTTGTCTATCGTATTCTGCGCCAAAGTACGGCCCATCAATAATTCGGTGTAAGAGATAACCCGTTCCTGCGAGAACCGATTGCCTTGATAGGTCTCCGCCAATGATGCGCTAGAGGTGGTCGAGACAAACAGTCTCGTTGACGCCTCGTACATTGGGGTTGTGACGAGCGAATATATGACAGCCCCCAGCAGGCACGCCACAGCCGAGAAAAGTACTGTGATCCAACGAGAACGAATTAGCCTGATGAAGTCTTGTAGATTCATCGCCACAACTCCCTCATGTTAGCTGTTTGCTCCCTTGGCCACCGGCGTCACCTATCTGCCTGGACGTCGATGCTGCGTAGTGCCTATTCCACACCCGGCTAATAAACTGAGTTTGTCGTCTTTTTGGTCCCACCGGACCAGCGGTTGCGACTAACTACAGAATTGAAGCGCTCTCCGGAGAAGCCTTCTGGGGTGGGCGCGCCATTCGCGTGGCGATAGGACCCGATCAATCCTTGCACTCGGGCACCAGCACTCTCGGAAGCACTGTCTCCACGAGCGGCTGCACTCCGACTCTCGGTGTGCCTGCAGCAGTTGGCTCAGACAACTGGTAGCTGATATCGGCTGTCTGGCCAGGCGGTATAATCACCTGGACCTCGAATACCGGATGACCCCGTTCAGTATTTAAGATTGCTGGAACTCGTTCGCCGTTCAATATCGCAGCGGACAAACTCGCACCTTTTGTAGCGAACAGACGGACCGACGTGATATTCGTGCCCCTCGGGACCGCGATCCCCAGGTCGGGAGAGAAGCCACCAAGAGTCGCCACATAATCTGGCACGGAATCTTCCGCGACTGTGTTAGTCAGCTTTACAGTGACGGTCGACGCCCGCGTATCACCGATGCAGTTATCCGCCGCGTACTCGATCTCGGTGTCTAGATAGTAATCGAGTTTGTTGCCCCCAAGGTTATTAAGAACCACCGCAGCATAGGGAGCTTCGTCGCTTGGAAGTGTATGCGCCAGCGGTGTCTGCTCCAAAAGCTCTTGCTCACCTGGCCTGGCGCTCCACACGGCGATACGCCGCTCGCTGACCGCCTTTCCGAGGGCGTCGAGTAGCTTGCGCGGCGACTGCACATTTTCAGTCATCCTCGTGACTACAGCATTGGCAATGTCCTGTAGGTATTGTTTCCGCGCAGCTTGGTCCGTGGGGAAACGAGCGTAAGCGGTCGATTCGGTCAATTCGACGACATTCTCGCGAGAAACGACCTCACCATCCGGCATTGTCACCGGACCGATCGCTCCAAGGATGTAGCTCAGCGCAACGGGATCGATAGCGATCACACCATCCGCTTCCATCCCGGTTTGCTCCGCCCACATGGCCTTCCATATCTGAGCGGCGTAGGGGAAGTGAGGACTCAGGTTGCTGTTACGGAAGTCCGTGAAAGGTTGGGCGTAACCGTACTGCTGGTCGTACTCGACCCCGAGTTCGACCGGAGCGACTGCCCCGGCGAGGTCAGTGTTCGGCGCTAGGGTGTCGACTGTCGGGACGCCATTATCGAATCGAAGAATCCCATACCCGCCGAGAAGCCCTCCAGTGCCGCGTACCTCTGCGTTAGTCTGAAAAGCCATGAAATAAGTTCGCGGCCCGTCTGCGCCCATCATCGACGGCACCAACCGTGCGGCCAAGGCTGTATTCTCTATGACCGCTGTGATGCTAGAGATCTGACTCTGGAGTTCGGAACGCGCATCGCTCAATAGGGAGACATATCGGGGATCTGTGATCGCGGCGGCATCGCCGTTTAGACGCGTCGCGTGGCTGGACAACTCGCTCAATTGAGCTTGTTGACTACGCAACAGGTCCACATCCACTCTTCCATCGCGGTACAAACGATCGGGTGCAATCGCGATACCGACGTCAGCCGCAGGCCGTAAAACCTCGGAGGCGAGACCGAGGACGACATCGGTGACTTGCTGACCGGTTTTGAACGGGCTGCCCAACCAGGGAATGACAGCCACGACGTTCCAGGCGATGGAATGAGTGGCAGCGCGGGCGGCTTCGGCCCGGTCGAGCGCTTCGTCGGCCGACTCGGACGCAGCTTGCGTCTTACCCTCTAGCAATGCGTCTTTAGCGGCCTGGGCGCTAGCTCGAGCCTGCTCAAGACTTGACTTGGCTTGGAAAGCACCTACCGCTACCCAGCAGCCCATCCCCAAGATGACGAGCGCCAGCAGCGCTGTCCCCCAGAGGGCTTTTCTGTTTCGAAGCGCTAGCGCTCCCGGGAGCCGTCGTCGATCTTCGTCGTACCCCTCCCGGTTGTCATTGTCGTCGCCGTAGCTAGTCGAGTCTGACTGGCGTCGCGGAAAAAATCCCACTCACAATTCCCTGCGCAAGGCTGAGGCCTGCACGTCAACAACACGACGTGCAGGCTTCAGCACTATGAACTTGGTGACTCGTATCAAGCGACCGGCGGCGCGTTAGCAGGCGCCCCGGGTGACGGTCCCGTACGGGCCGGCCGAGATTCCCTCGCCATCGCGGCAGGCGCTCAAGCTCAGTTGACCGAAGGCCGCACGTTGCTGCTGAAGCTGAGCGATGCGATTCTGATAGAAGGGAGCGAAGATCGAATTAGGGCGCCGAGCTAATTTCGCCTCGTAGATAGCGATGGTCGTGTCGGTCCAGAAGGTCGCACTCCTGGTGAAGGTGGCCGAGAGCTGGACGGAGGTGACCTGGAAGAACCAGATGAAATCACCTGGAGCCTGCGCGAGGTCGCCGGCGACCTGATGCACCGGCGCGGCCGGAACCTGAACGGCAGGAGCGGCATTGGCCGCCACGGGCACGAAGGCAGCGGACGCTCCGAGAGCGAGTGCTGCGGCACCCACCTGGAATTTGGTCGCGATGGCATTCATTTCTGTTCCCCCCAAGAAGGTTCGGTCCCTTGATGTTGCTGAGAGCTTCTCAGACTCCAGGCACCCTGTCAACCGGAATGGCCGCTTCGGTGAAACTTTCTCCGCAAAATCCTAAAGACGCATGACCAGCAGGTCTTCAACTTCAGCTACGGCGTCAGGCACTGCCGCCGGTGCGCCGGACACCGATGTGTTTCTATCTGCAACAACAGCCTCTTTGAGATTTGCTGGCTTCGCTATGTAGGAGCGAATTGTTCAGCAAGACGCCGTTCCGTCAGCTGCATGCCCGGTGGCTGAAAGCGCCTAGCTCGGCAGCGCGAAATGCCGGTCTTTACTCGTTCGGCAAGGAACCGGCAACGAAGGGGCCGGACCAATCAGGTGCCACGGCACCTGGTGGAGCATGGGCAGATCTGCCCGACCCGATTTTCTAAGGGTCCAATAAGGGCCACCCGCGACGCCCGAATTCCCCGCCGATACCATCACCTCATGACCAGCGTGACTGAGCCCGCCGCCGAGCACGAGATCGACATCCATACCACCGCCGGAAAGCTTGCCGACCTGCGCAAGCGCGCCGAAGAGGCGCTGCACCCGGTGGGTGAGGCCGCGGTGGAGAAGGTGCACGCCAAAGGCAAGCTGACCGCCCGCGAGCGCATCCTCGCGCTCCTGGACGAGGACTCCTTCGTCGAGCTCGACGCACTCGCCAAGCACCGCAGCAAGAACTTCGGGCTGGAATCGAATCGCCCCACCGGCGACGGCGTGGTCACCGGCTACGGCACCATCGACGGCCGCGACGTCTGCGTGTTCAGCCAGGACGCCACCGTGTTCGGCGGCTCGCTCGGCGAGGTGTACGGCGAAAAGATCGTCAAGGTGCAGGAATTGGCCATCAAGACCGGCCGCCCGCTGATCGGCATCAACGACGGCGCCGGCGCCCGCATCCAGGAGGGCGTGGTCTCCCTCGGCCTCTACAGCCGCATCTTCCACAACAACATCAAGGCCTCCGGCGTCATCCCGCAGATCTCGCTGATCATGGGCGCTGCGGCCGGCGGGCACGTCTACTCCCCCGCCCTGACCGACTTTGTGGTCATGGTCGATCAGACCAGCCAGATGTTCATCACCGGCCCAGACGTCATCAAGACCGTCACCGGCGAGGACGTCACCATGGAGGAACTCGGCGGCGCCCACACCCACATGGCCAAGTCCGGCACCGTGCACTATGTCGCCTCCGGCGAGCAGGATGCCCTCGAGTGGGTGCGTGATCTGCTGTCCTACCTGCCGCCGAACAACTACGCCGAGCCACCCCGCTACCCGGCCCCGCACCCGGGCCCGATCGAGGAGAACCTCACCGAGGAGGACCTCGAACTCGACACGCTGATCCCGGATTCGCCGAACCAGCCCTACGACATGCACGAGGTCATCACCCGCATCCTCGATGACGACGAGTTCCTGGAGATCCAGGCCGGCTACGCGGGCAACATCATCTGCGGCTACGGCCGCATCGACGGCCGTCCCGTCGGCATCGTGGCCAACCAGCCAACCCAGTTCGCCGGCTGCCTCGACATCGACGCCTCGGAGAAGGCAGCCCGGTTCGTGCGCACCTGCGACTGCTTCAACATCCCGATCGTCATGCTCGTCGACGTGCCCGGCTTCCTGCCTGGCACCGACCAGGAGTTCAACGGCATCATCCGCCGCGGCGCGAAACTGCTCTACGCCTACGGCGAGGCCACCGTCGCCAAGGTCACGGTCATCACCCGCAAGGCCTACGGCGGCGCGTACTGCGTGATGGGGTCCAAGGACATGGGCTGCGACGTCAACGTCGCCTGGCCGACCGCCCAGATCGCCGTGATGGGCGCCTCCGGCGCGGTGGGCTTCGTCTACCGCAAGCAGCTCAAGGAAGCCGCCGAGAAGGGCGAGGATGTCGATGCGCTGCGCCTGCAGCTGCAGCAGGAGTACGAGGACACCCTGGTCAACCCCTACATGGCCGCCGAACGTGGCTACGTCGACGCGGTGATCCCGCCCTCGCACACCCGCGGCTACATCGGTACCGCGCTGCGACTGCTGGAGCGCAAGATCACCCAGACCCCACCCAAGAAGCACGGCAACATCCCGCTCTGATCCCGCGCCCACTTCGACGAAACCGTCTGCCAGACAAGGACTGTGAGCCATGAGCCAGGACACCGACATCGCCGAGGTCTCCGACCCGAGGGACATGACGATCGACAACCCGCCCGCTCCGGAACCGCACTTCCAGATCCTCAAGGGCGACCCAAGTCTCGACGAGATCGCTGCGCTGGCGACCGTGCTCGCCAGCGCAGGTGGTGGCCATCACGAACCGGGCCCCCAGGAACTCAACCCGTGGGGACATCCGGTGGACAAGCTGCGCTACTCCTACGCCAGCTGGCAGCGCGTCACGTTGCTGGAGCGCACGCACCTTCGGAGGTGACCATCAGCCTGGTCGAAGACTCGCGGCCGTGACGCGGGTCGTGCTGGGGTCGGCGTCCGCGGGACGACTGCGAGTGCTGCGCCAGGCCGGACTCGATCCACTAGTCATCGTGTCCGACGTCGACGAGGACGCGCTGATCGCCTCGTTGGACGACGACACCCCGCCCGAGGCGGTGGTCGCGAAACTGGCCAACGCCAAAGCGGTCGCTGTGGCAGCGCAACTCCCCGATGACGTCGCTGCCGACTGCATTGTGCTGGGCTGCGATTCGATGCTCTTCCATAAAAATGCCCTGTGCGGCAAGCCCGGATCAGCGGAAGCAGCGCGGCGACAGTGGATTTCGATGGCCGGCTCTACCGGCCATCTACTGACCGGGCACGCACTACTACGCATATCCGAGGGAGTCATCGCCCACACCGGCAGCGAGACAGCCAGCACCACAGTGCACTTCGGGCCGCCCAGCGACGACGAGCTGAAAGCTTACGTCGACAGCGGCGAACCAATCGGCGTCGCCGGCGCTTTCACGCTGGACGGCTTGGGCGGTTGGTTCATCGATGCGATCGAGGGCGCCCCCTCCAACGTCATCGGGATTAGCCTGCCGCTCGTGCGCCGCATGGTGCGCCGCGCCGGGACGCCCATCACCGGGTTGTGGCAGATCTGAGTCGACTGGCTCAGCAACCGGAGGTATTCGGACGCCTTACCAGCAAGATGACGCGCTTGGCCTTCTGCGAGATGTTCTCCCCCCCGCGCGGAGCCTGGGCGCACACTTCCCAATTGGTGTAATTGATGACCTCTTGGGCACTGAGTCGGTTACGAATCTCGAGGTCCAGGTCGACGTCACCGGTGACGTCCAAAACCGAGTCAATCGCGCGCTGCAGAATCTCGCCGCGCACGTCCGGCATCTCCCAGGGACCGGGATTGCCCTCCTGGGCCGCCGCCGCGGGCGCCGCCACTGTGACCATTCCACCGACGGCCATGACTGCCGCTAACGCCACTTTGAACTGCGTGCGCACGAGAATCCCCTCCATGTCTGCTGTGAGCCCCCTGAAGAACAGTAACCGAGTCAAACCTCGACGACGGTAACAATCCGCTCACATCCCAGTTTGCTAGGCCCTACTGGTCCGCCGAGCGCACCGAATCGTCGCGCCCTGGAGCTGCGTGATCCAAGCCACATCGTGGTTTGCTAACTTTCGCGCTTTGCGTTTTTCAGCCATGATTTGACGTACGTAGCATTTCTCAGCTGGGGGGCAACGATGACTACTACGCTGGATAGATACCGCATCTCATCTCGACGGCGAGACCGGAAAGCGGCTGAAGCAAACTTTCGCTTCGACCTTGAAGGTTTGCGAGCTGCGGCTGTTCTCGCGGTGGTCGGCCACAGCCTGTGGGGTCAACCTGTCGGTGGCTTCGTCGGAATCGACATATTTCTAGTCCTGTCCGGTTACCTCGTGACGGCAGCGCTGTTGCGGGGCGGGAAACACAGCAAAACCATGGCGGTCGGGCACTTCCTGTGGCGCCGCACGCTGCGCATCGTCCCGGCCGCTACCGTCGTGCTGCTGCTGACCTATGTCGCGGCGCTGCTGGTCTTCCCGCAGACCCGCGCCGAGCAGGTCGGCATCGACGCGGTGTTGGCCGCGGTCTTCGCCGCCAACTGGCACTTCGCCTTCCTGGGGGCCGACCCGTTCGCCGGTCCGATGTCCGCGTCGCCGTTGCTGCACTTCTGGGCGCTGTCGGTCGGTGAGCAGTTCTGGCTGGCGTGGCCGCTCGTCATCTTGGCGGCCGCGACGATCGCGGCCGCCCTCGCATGGTCGCAGGCCCGCAAGACCGCGCTGGTGGCCGGCGCGGCCAGCATCCTGGTGTCCGCCTCGCTGGCGTGGTCGCTGTACAGCTCGGCGAACGTACCGGACTGGGCGTACTTCAATACCTTCGCCCGGGTCTGGGAGCTCGGCGTCGGTGCACTGCTGGCCACCGCGGCGGGCTTCCTTGCCCGCACCCCGGTTCTGCTGAAGCCGCTGCTGTCCTGGGCTGGGGTGGCGATCATCGTCGCCAGCGTGTTCGTGATCAACGAGACCACCGCCGGCTACCCCGCGCCCTGGGCGTTACTGCCGGTCGCCGGTGCCGCGCTGGTCATCGCCGCCGGCATCGGCGGCGAGCCGGCGTTCCAGCCGCTGCTGCGCAACCGGGTCAGCACTTACCTGGGCGACCTCGCGTTCGCGTTGTTCCTGGTGCACTGGCCGGTCATCGTGCTGCTCGCCGCGTTGATGCATGGCAGCGTCTACCACTACGCCAGCGTGCTGTGCCTGACGTTCGGGCTGGCGCTGCTGCTGCACCACGCGATCGAGAAGCCGCTGCGGCATGCCAGCCGGGAGAAGATCCGCGACGGGATGCGCGCGATGGAGCACGGCCTGCTGCACATCGAGCGCGCCACCAAGGTGGCTCTGGTCGCCGGGCTGGTGCTGGTGACCCTGGCCCTGGTGTCCTATGCGATGCGGCCCGACGCGCTCGAACCGGCGGCGGGCATCACGATCGTTCAGGCGCGCTGAAAGCTCAGCGTCTCCCCGCGCACGCCGCCCATCCACAGGTCCTGGCACGCTTCGGCCATCGCGGGCAGGCCCTCGATGATCTCGCCGAACACGTTGCCCGGCACCCAGCCCTGGTCGCCGTTGATCAGCAGGTTGTTGCGGCCGTAGAACAGCGCCAGGTCGACGATCGCGCCTTGGGTGCCGGTGCCGGTCGAGTTCTCGTAGCCGTAGGCCGGGTTGCCGAGCTGATCGGAGCTGAACGAGAACCAGCACAGGTCCCCGGGAATCGGTGTCACCGTGGTGTTCTCCAGGCCCGGGTCGGCCGCCGCGAACGCCGGCAGCAGCGTGTAGATCTCGTTGCGGGCGTACTTGCCGTGAAACACCGGCGCCGAGAGCGGACCGTCAGCCAGCGCATCCCACACCGCCGCACACGTTCGCGGCGCGGCCTCGTCGAGCAGCCGCGCCGGGCAGCTCACCCCTCGCTTGTCCAACGAGACGGTGATCAGTCTGATCACGAGTTGTCCTCCTGCGTCATCACTGTGGGGGTGCGTCGGTGCCAGTCGGTCACCGACTGATAGGCCTGCCCGACCCGCAGCACCGTCGCGTCGGCGTGCCGGGCCCCGACGATCTGCAGCCCGACCGGCAGCCCGGCGGAGGTGAATCCGCACGGCACGCTGAGCGCCGGCTGCTGGGTCATGTTGAACGGATAGGTGTACGGCGTCCAGCTGGTCCAGTCCGGCGACGGCGACCCGTCGGGCACGTCCGTGCCCACCGGAAACGCCGGCAGCGGCAGCGTCGGGGTGATCAGCACGTCGAAGTCCTGGTGGAAGCGACCCATCAACTGGCCCAGCCGCATTCGCACCGCCATCGCGTCCAGATAGTCCGACGCCGAGCAACGCGACCCGGCCGCCGCGGTACGCAGCAGCCCGGGATCGGCGCGGCCGGTCAGCTCCGCCAGCGATCCGTAGGGTTCGAGCACCTTGGCCTCGCCGGAGAACCACAGCACGTGGAACGCGTCGACCGGGTCGCTGAAGCCGGGGTCGACCTCGTCGACGATCGCGCCCGCCTCGGCCAGCGCCGCGACGGCCGCACGCACCGCGGCGTCGACATCGGGATCGTTGTAGACGTAGCCGAGGTCCGGGGAGAACCCGACGCGCAACCCGGCCACCCCGGTGTCGAGGCCGTCGAGGAACGAACGCGTCGGTGTCGGCATCGCCGCCCAGTCGCGGGCGTCGAAGCCGGTGATCACATCCATCAGCGCCGCGGTGTCGCGCACGGTGCGCGTCATCGGGCCCGAATGCGCCAGCGTGCCGAACGGGCTCGGCGGGTAGTGCGGAATCAGCCCGAACGTCGGTTTCAGCGCGACCGTGCCGGTGAAGCCGGCCGGAATCCGCACGGAGCCACCGCCGTCGGTGCCCACCGACCACGGACCCATGCCCAGCCCGACCGCCGCGGCGCTGCCGCCGCTGGACCCGCCGGCCGTCGTCGCCGGGTTCCACGGGTTGCCGGTCGGACCGAACGCGATCGAGTCGGTGACGCCCTTCCACGCGTACTCCGGGGTGGTGGTCTTGCCCAGGATCACCGCACCGGTCTCACGCAGCCGCGCCACGCACGGAGCGTCCTCCTCCCACGGGCCGGCGGTGTCAACCAGCGCGCTGCCCCGCAGCGTCGGCCAGCCCCGGGTCAGGAAGATGTCCTTGATCGACGTCGGCACCCCGTCACCCGGGCCGAGCGGTTCCCCGGCGTGCCAACGGGCCTCGGACTCCTTGGCGGCGGCCAGCGCACCCTCGGGGTCGACGAGGACAAACGCGTTGACCGCGTCGTCGTAGGCCTCGATCGCGTCCAGCGCGGCCTGGGTGGCCTCCACCGGGGAGAGGCTCTTGTCCCGGTAGCCGGCAACGAGTTCGGTCGCCTCGGGCATCGACGCGTCCGACATCACTGCCCTCCCGGGATGTAGCCCAGCTTCTTGTCCACCACGTTGTGCAGGTCCTCCCCCGCCAGCCAGCGGCGCGCGTTGGCGACGAACTGTCCGGCAAGCTCCTCGCGCCACCCGACGACGTCGGCGGACATGTGCGCGGTGATCGTCACGTTCGGCGCGTCCCACAGCGGATGATCGGGCGGCAGCGGTTCGGTGTCGAACACATCCAGTGTGGCACCACCGATCTGGTGGGTGCTCAGCGCGTCGAGCAGCGCGGCCTCGTCGACCATCGGGCCGCGGGCGATGTTGACCAGATGCGCGTCGGGTTTCATCGCGGCCAGCACGTCGGCGCCGACCAGGCCGCGGGTCTCGTCGGTCAGCGGGGCGGCCAGGATCAGGTGGTCGCACCACCCGGCATGCGCGGAAAGCTCGGCGCTGGAGACGATCTCACCGAAATCGGGGTCGTCGGTGGTGGGCCGGCGACCCGCGCCGCGCACATTCAACCCGGCGGCGCGCAGCAGCTTCGCGATCTCACGGCCGATGCCGCCGGTGCCGACCACCAGCGCGGTGGCCCCGGTGATGCTGCGGGTCTCGCGGTGGCGCCACTCGTGGCGGGCCTGCAGCGCGAAACTGGTGCGGGCGTCCTTGGCGTGCGCGATCACCGCGCCGAGCACGAACTCGGCCAGCGGCCGGTCGAACACCCCGCGCGCGTTGGTGACCACGACCGCGGAATCCCTTAGCTCGTCGAACAACAACGTGTCCACGCCGGCGGCGGTGATGTGGATCCACTCCAACGCGTCGGCGTGGTCCCACACGTCGCGCACAGCGGTGGAGAAGAAATCCCACAGCAACAGCCCCTGCGCGCCGCGCACCGCGTCCACCAGACCGGCGGCGTCACAGAACCGGAAGTCGACGGCGAGATCCCAACTGTCGAACCCAGGCGGGCGGTCATCTGGCTTCGCGCACAACACCGCGACAACCGGGCGAAATCCAGGCATTGGGCACAGGTTAGGAATCAGATGGTCCGATTGTCAACAATCGACTTGCGGCGTGTGCTAAGTGGCCCCACACTGTGCCAATGAACCCGTCGCCACCTCTGCAGCAAGCCGGTATCGGCGTTGTAGTGCCCTACGATTTCGCGCTGGATCGCGAACTCTGGCGGTGGCTTCCCAATGACGTGAGCCTCCACTTCACCCGACTGCCCTATGCCCCCATGCCGGCCACCATGGAGATGGCCGTGCACATCTCCGACCCCGAATCGGCCGCCCGCTGCGTCACCGACGTCTCGGCGATCGGCCCGCTGGTCACCGCCTACGCCTGTACCTCGGGCAGCTTCGTCGGCGGACCGTTGGCCGAGCAGGCGCTGGTCGAGGCGATGCTGGCGGCAGGGTCGCCGCTGGCATTGACCACCAGCGGCGCGCTGCTCTCGGCGTTGCGCTACCTCGGCTACACCCGCGTCGCCACGGCCACCCCGTACACCGCCGACCTGACCGTGGGATTGACGGCGTTCCTGGGTGAGTCGGGCATCGAGGTGACCGCGGCCGCGGGGCTGGGGCTGACGTCGGACATCTGGACGGTGCCGCACGACGTCACCCGCCGGCTGGTCCGCGAGACCGACACCGACGACGCGCAGGCGGTGTTCATCAGCTGCACCAACATGCCGACCTACGACGTGATCGCCGAGCTGGAAGCCGAACTCGGCAAGCCGGTGCTCACGGCCAACCAGGTCACCATGTGGCATGCGCTGAGCCTGATCGGCCGCAAGGCCGTCGGGCCCGGCCAGCAGCTGATGGAGCGGTAGAGCCCTCGGCGCCGCGCCCGTCGACTGGGAGCCGAGATTGCGCCCAGGGCTGCGGGAACTCCTTCAGGACAGCCGCTATGACAATCTCGAAGCATCTCGGCGGCACCAAACTCAGAGTCCGCGCGCCAGCAGCTCCGCCAGGTGCACCGCGCGCCTTTCGGTGCCCTGCGCGATCTGGGTGCGGCAGCTGAAGCCGTCGGCGACCACCGCGGTGTTCGGGGCGGCGTTGCGCACCGCGGGCAGCAGCACCCGCTCCCCTACCTGCTGGGACACCTCGTAGTGGCCGCGCTCGAAACCGAAATTGCCCGCCAGACCACAGCATCCGGAGTCCGGGATATCGGCGGCGATACCGGCTTTGGTCATCAACGTGCGGTCGGCGTCGAAGCCCAGCACGGCGTGCTGGTGGCAGTGCGTCTGCACCAGTGCCTGCGCACCGAGCTGCGGGGGCTGCCAGCCGGAGGCGAGGACGAACTCGGCGAACGTGTGCGTGGTCTCGGCGGCCTGGGCGGCGCGGGGGTCATCCGGCAGCAGCTCGTGGGCGTCGCGGCGCAGCACCGCGGTGCAGCTGGGCTCCAGCCCGACGATCGGGGTTCCGGCGGCCAGGTGCGGTGCGAGCGCCGTCAGCGACGCGGTCAGCCGCCTCTTCGCGGCGTTGAGCTGCCCGGTCGAGATCCAGGTCAGCCCGCAGCACACCGGCCGCTCCGGCAGCACCACCTGATAGCCGGCCGCTTCGAGCACCGCGACGGCGGCCTGACCGACCTGCGGGGCAAGGTGATTGGTGAAGCTGTCCGGCCACAGCAGCACCTGCCCCTTCGGCCCGGCAGTGACGGGCCGGTCGGCGAACCACGACGTGAACGTCTGCTCGGCGAACTGCGGGATCTCACGTTCCTCGGCGATGCCGCCGAGGCGTTTGACCAGCGGGCCGCGCGCCAGCCGGTTGGCGATCTTCGGCGCTTTCGCCGCGACCCGCGACCACAGCGGCAGCCAGCCCATCGACCAGTGCGACAGCGGCCGCGCCCACGGCCGGCCCTGGTAGTGGTGGTGGGTGAATTCCGCCTTGTAGGTGGCCATGTCGACGTTGACCGGGCAGTCCGACAGACAACCCTTGCACGACAGGCACAGATCCAGCGCGTCGCGCACCTCGGTGGACCGCCACCCGTCGGTCACCACGTCGCCTTGGAGCATCTCCCACAGCAGATGCGCGCGCCCGCGGGTGGAGTGCTGCTCCTCGCGGGTGGCCTGATAGCTCGGGCACATCACCCCGCCGCTGGCCTGGCGGCACTTGCCGATGCCCACGCAGCGACGCTGGGCCTGGGCGAAGTTGCCGTTGTCGTCCGGATAGGCGAACAGCGTCAACAGCGTGCGCTCTTTCGCCGGCCCGTCGTGGCGGATGTCGGCGTCCAGCGGCGGCGGATCCACCACCACCCCGGGGTTGAGCACCCGGCGCGGATCCCAGATGTCCTTCATGCCGGCCATCAGCGCCAGCCCGTCGGCGCCGTACATCCGGTCCAGCAGCTCCGAGCGGGCCCGGCCGTCGCCGTGCTCCCCGGACACCGAACCGCCCAGCGACACCACCAGATCGGTGGCCTCCTCGACGAACGCCCGGTAGGCGCGGATGCCGTCGTCGGAGAGCAGATCGAAGTCGATGCGCATGTGCATGCAGCCCTCGCCGAAATGCCCGTAGGACGCACCGGCCAGCCCGTAGCGGGCCATCAGCGCGTCCAGGCCGCGCAGATAGTCGGCCAGCCGGTGCGGCGGCACCGCGGCGTCCTCCCAGCCGCCCCACGCCTCGGCGCCGTCGAGCTGCCGGGTGGCCAGCCCGGCGGCGTCGGTGCGGCAGCGCCACAGCACCGCCTGCGCGGCCGGCTCGGTGACCAGCGACGCCGTCGCCGGCGAGCCCGAATCCTTCAGCGCGACAAGCATTTTTTCGGCGGCCATGGTCGCCGCCATCAGGTCCTCGCCACCCATCTCGACCAGCACCCAGGCCCGCCCCGCGGGCAGCCCGGCGTCGATCGCGGCGCGGCGCACCTCGCCGGGCAGCCGGTCGACGAGCTGATCGTTGATCGACTCCATCGTCAGCGGGCTGTGCGCCAGCACCGTCGGCACACACTCGGCCGAAGCGATCGAGTCGGCGAAGCCCAGCACGCACAGCACCCGCGCGGCGGGCAGCGGGGTCAGCGCCACCGTCGCGCGCAGCGTCGCGGCGAACCCGCCTTCGCTGCCGCACAGCAGCGCGGCGACGTTGTAGCCGCGTTCGGGCAGCAGCTCGTGCAGCGCGTAGCCGGAGATCTGGCGGGTGAACTGCCCGAAGCGCCGCCGGATCACCGTCTCGTGGGTGTCGACGAACCCGGTGAGGTAACGGTGCAATTCACCCTCCGCACCGGGCAGCGTGGTCAGCGCGCCACGGTCGCCGTGGGAGGTGAACGTGGTGCGGGTGCCGTCGGCGAGCAGCACCTCCAACGCGCGAACATTGTCGGCGGTGGTCCCCCACGCCACCGAATGCGCGCCGCACGCGTTGTTGGCGATCATCCCGCCCAACGTGGCGCGGCTGGCCGAGGACGGGTCGGCGCCGAACGCCAGCTGGTGCGGCTTGGCCGCGGCCAGCAGATGGGTGAGCACCACCCCGGGTTCGACCAGCGCGGTGCGGGCGGTGGTGTCGATGTCGAGGATCTTGTTGACATGGCGCGACGCGTCGATCACCACGCCGCCGATCGCGTTGCCCGCCATCGAGGTACCGCCGCCGCGCATCACGACCGGGGCGCCCGCCGCCGCCGTCAGCACGACCGCTGCAGCCAGGTCGTCGACGTCTCTCGGCACCACGACCAGGTCCGGCACCACCCGGTAATTGGAGGCGTCGGTGGCATACAGGGCCCGCGCGGACGCGTCGTCGGCGACCGTGCCGCGAACCTCGGAACGCAGCTGGGCCCCCAGCCGCCTGACGTCGTAGGTCGCGGGCGTTAACATTGTTGACAATCTACCTATCTGGGTGGCGGTCAGCCAAGGAGGTCCTCTATGCCAACGGTCGGTCTGCTCTACCCCGGACACAGCGCCGAAGACGATTTTCCCGCACTCGAAGAACGCATCTCCGGCGCGGTGCGGCTCCCGGTGGTGATCACCTCGGTCGGCGAGGACGCCCACCGCGTCGACGCGCTGCTCGACATCGGCAGCGACGCCCGCCTCGCTGACGGCGCGTCCCAGCTGTCCGGCGCGCAGCCGGACGCGGTGATGTGGGCGTGCACGTCGGGCAGCTTCGTGTTCGGCCCGCAGGGCGCCCGCGCGCAGGCCGCCGCCGTCGCCGACGCGGCGGGGGTGCCGGCGTCGTCGACGTCGATCGCGTTCGTCGACGCGCTGCGCCACCTCGGGATCCGCCGCGTCGCCGTCGCCGCGTCCTACCCCGACGATGTCGCCCAGCACTTCGTCGGCTTCCTCACCGACGGCGGAGCCGAGGTGGTGTCGATGGGCAGCCACGGCATATACACCGCCGCCGAGGTCGGCACGCTGGAGCCGTCGCGCGTCGTGGACATGGTGACCGCGGCCGATCACCCCGACGCCGAGGCGGTGCTGGTGCCCGACACCGCGATGCACACGCTGGCAATCATCGACCAACTGGAGGCCGCCGTGGGCAAGCCGGTGCTGACCGCCAACCAGGTGACGGTGTGGAAAGGCCTGGAGCTGCTGGGGCCGGTACCCGAACTGCCCGGCCTGGGCGCGTTGTTCCGATCCGGGAGTCGACGATGACCGGGCACATCGGGCCGCTGGTGCAGCGCTCGACGCCGAGCATCATCGCCGACAGGCTGCGTGCCGCGATCGGCTACGGCGAACTCAAGCCCGGCGAACAGCTGCTGGAGGCCGACCTCGCCCGCCAGCTCGGCGTCAGCCGCGGCCCGCTGCGTGAAGGCATGCAGCGGCTGACCCAGGAGGGGTTGCTGGTCGCGATCCGCAACCGCGGGCTGTTCGTCATCGACATGACGCCCGAGGACATCCGCGACATGTACATCGCGCGCGAGGCCATCGAACGCGCCGCGGCGCGCAGCATCGTGGTGTCCGGGGACTTCGTCGCCGCCGGGGATGCGCTGCTGGCCGTCGTGGACAAGATGGGCCGCGCGGCGTCGGCGGCCGAGATGAGCGAGCTCGACATCGAATTCCACGAGCTGCTGGTGTCGCTGTCGGGCAGCAAGCATCTGCGCCGCATGCACCAGACCGTCATCACCGAGACCCGCATGTGCATCCACTCGCTCGACGACTCCTACGCCAAGTCCGACTTCCGCGAAGAGGAGCACCGCACACTGGCCACGGCCGTGCGCTCCGGCGATCCCGAGCTGACTGACCGGCTGATGGTCGCCCACATGGACGACGCGCTGGCCCGGCTCTTCGAGGCGCCCGCCGAGGAGCCGGTCGACGCGGTGGTGTCATAGCTCACCGCACCGCACCGCGCCGACGCAGCGCTCTCCAACACTTCTCGATTGTGAAGCCCACGCGTTTGTTCGGCATGGCCTCGATCAAGATCCAACCCCGCTCATAGAGCAGGTGCCGAAACTTGACGTCGAGGTGGACGGCGCGGCGGTGCGGACCCCACTCCACTCCGACCCGAGCGTCCGGCCACCCCATGGCGATGGCCGCATCCCAGAGTTCGTCGGCGATCTCGATGTGGGTCTGCGGAGGAGGCAGATAGCTCTGGAGCAGTGACAGCCGCAGCAGCGATTCTTCGGGAGACCTGGAGCCGCCGTCCATCATCCTGATGGCATCGCGCGCCTCCCACGTTCCGCGGGCGCCCTGATAGCGGCGCTGCAACGGCTCGACGTCTGCCGGCGTGATGTCGGCTATCGCCGCGAGCTGATCGAGGATGACGATGGCCTCCTTCAGCGGCAGACGCCTGGCGATGTCGAACGCGGTGCGCGCCGCATTCGTCCGCGGCGGCACCCCGTCCGGGTCGATCTCGTCGGTGTCGATGCATTCGTTGCGGACGATGATGCCTGGCTGGGTCCGCCGCGACGGGGCGATGATCTCGATGGGCGCGCAAGGGTCGACCGACTTGACGCCGGCCAGCGCGGCCGCTGTTCTGCCGGCGATGACACCGCGCCGGCCCGTCCACAGCCAGGCCGCCTGAGCTCTGACCCAAGTGGTGATGCGTCCGTCCTTGTGGATGTACACGTCGGGAAGCAGGCTGGTGTAGTTCCAGCGCAGTGCCCCACGGGTCAGCGTCCCTGCCTTGATCGCCTCGCTGCCGAGGAACGGATCGTGCATGCTGCCACGCTCGCCGGACGGTGTGACACGTCCGTGTGGTGCAGCCGGGTTCCGCAGCACGGCTGTGGATCGCGGCCATGTTGGGGAACAACTCTCGATTCAGTGCTATAGCCCAGATTGACATCCGGGCTGTGAAAACACCCCAATCGAGCGAAAACAGCAGCCGTCATGTCGATCTCGCTCCGAGCACCTCAAACAGGTTTGCAGTGACCCAGCTGCCTCCTGCCAACCCGCCAGCTGCGACGTCCCGGCACGCTCCGCAGCTGCCTAGGGCACCCACTCCTCGCCCGGTGAGCACTCGCCATGCACTGCTCAGAGATCCAGCACGCGCCGGAGCCCCCCGTCGACGCCGGCCATCAGGCTGGGCGGCACACCTCCAACTCGGTCGGTGAGGTCGGTCTTGTTCAAGGTGATCAGGGCAGTCACGTTGACGACCGAATCGCGGGGTAGTCCCGTGACACTTGCCGGTAGGAAGACATTGCCGGGCATTACCGCCAGCGCCGTGTTCGATGTGATCACCACGGCGAGAACGGTGGCAAGACGGCTCAAGTTATATGGCTCAGACTGAACGATGAGCACCGGTCGGTGCTTGGCGGGACGGCTGCCTGTCGGCGGCCCGAGGTCAGCCCAGTAGATGTCCCCGCGTTTGATCACCACTCATCATCCGTGTCATGCAATACGCGATGCCCGGCTGCCACCGCATCGGCCACCTCTTCGTCGGGGCCGACGAGGCGTTCCAACGCACCGTTGATGTGCTCGGTCAGCGACGATGCATCCAGTTCGTCGAGATATCTCTGCGCGGCCCGGGTGAAGAACTCGGATCGACTCATACCGAGGTCGTTGGCACGCCGAGTCACACGCTCGAACGTCTCGTCTGGCAGGGAAATGGCCGTCTTCATCAAGAGAGTATAACTCGGTATAACCGGAGTCCGGTTCGTGCGTTGGGGCTGCGCTGGCTGCGGGAAAATGGACGAAAACCCCGCGCTGAACGCAGTGTCAACGCAACCTGGCGTCACATCTTGATGCCGATGTATTTCGTCTCGAGGAACTCGTCGATGCCGACCGAGCCGCCCTCACGGCCCAGACCGGAGGCCTTCACCCCGCCGAACGGGGCGGCCGGATTCGACACCACGCCCTGGTTCAGCCCGACCATGCCGGTCTCCAACGCCTCGGCCACCCGCAGCGCGCGACGCAGATCGTTGGTGAACACGTAAGACACCAAACCGTATTCGGTGTCATTGGCGGCCGCGACCACCTCGTCCTCGGTGTCGAACGGCGTCAGCGGCGCGACGGGCCCGAAGATCTCCTGATCGCACATCTGCGCGTCGCGCGGCACCCCGGTCAGCACCGTCGGCGGGTAGAAGAACCCCTCCCCGCCCGGCGCGGTGCCCCCGGTCAGCACCGATGCCCCGCGTGAGACCGCGTCGGCGACCAGCGTCTCGACCTTCTCCAGCGCGGCAGCGTCGATCAGCGGACCGACGTTGACGCCGTCCTCGGTGCCGGGACCGACCCGCAGATCGGCCATCTTCGAGGCCAGCCGGCGACCGAACTCGTCGATCACCGAGGACTGCACGTAGATCCGGTTGGCCGCGGTGCACGCCTCCCCCATGTTGCGCATCTTGGCCGCGATCGCACCGTCGACTGCTTCGTCGAGATCGGCGTCCTCGAACACCACAAACGGGGCGTTACCGCCCAGCTCCAGCGAGGTGCGCAGGATCTTCTCGGCACACTGCTCCAAGAGTTTCCGCCCGACCGCGGTGGACCCGGTGAACGACAGCTTGCGGATCGCCCCGGAGCGGATCATCGGCTCGATCACCGCGCCGGCGTCGGTGGCGGCGATGCAGTTGACCGCACCCGGCGGCAGACCCGCCTCGACCAGCAGATCCATCAGCGCCAGCATCGACAGCGGGGTCTGCGGCGCCGGCTTGATGACGCTGGTGCAGCCGGCCGCGATGGCCGGGCCGAGCTTGCGGGTGCCCATCGCCATCGGGAAGTTCCACGGCGTGATCAGCAGGCACGGCCCGACGGGCTGACGGGTGACCAGGAAGCGCGCGCCGCCGGCCGGGGCGGTCTGGTAGCCGCCGTCGATGCGCACCGCCTCACCGGCGAAGTGGCGGAAGAACTCTGCGGCGTAGGCGATCTCGCCGCGGGCCTCGGCCAGCGGCTTTCCCATCTCCAGCGTCATCAGCAGCGCCAGGTCGTCGACGCGCTCATGC
The DNA here is from genome assembly GCF_041902445.1 of Mycobacterium sp. G7A2. Taxonomy (NCBI): domain Bacteria; kingdom Bacillati; phylum Actinomycetota; class Actinomycetes; order Mycobacteriales; family Mycobacteriaceae; genus Mycobacterium; species Mycobacterium sp. G7A2. The sequence continues at coordinate 4,528,769 of NZ_CP169251.1, forward strand.
AGCAGCTCGAACGCGCGGGTGAGGATGTCGGCGCGTTCCCGCGGGGGCATCGCTGCGAACACGGGCTGGGCGGCCACCGCCGCATCCAGTGCGGCGCGACCGTCGTCGGGCGAGGCGTCTGCGACCGCGCACAGCGTCTGCCCGGTGGCGGGGTTGACGACGTCGAACGTGCGCCCGCCGGTGGCGTCGACCCACTTGCCGTCGATGAACAGACCTCTCTCGACCGCCGCGACGACCCGTGCCTGGTCCACTGCACCACCCCTTCAAATTCGACAACCACGTCCGCTAGATTGTTGACAATCTACCCGTCGACAATCAAGGGACTCGCTGTGACCGCTCTTTCGCCCGTCCTCAAGCAAGCAACCGGCGTGCTGGCCGCCCGCGGTGAAGGCGCCGTCCTCTACGACGAGGACAACCGACGGTATCTCGACTTCACCGCCGGCATCGGCGTCACCAGCACCGGCCACTGCCACCCCCACGTCGTCGAGGCCGCCCAACGCCAGGTGGGCACGCTGATCCACGCGCAGTACACCACCGTCATGCACCGTCCCCTGCTCGACCTCGTCGACCGGCTCGGCGAGGTGCTGCCGGCGGGACTCGAGCGCATGTTCTTCACCAACTCCGGCAGCGAGGCCGTCGAGGCCGCGCTGCGGCTGGCGCGCCAAGCCACCGGGCGGCCCAACGTCGTGGTGTTCCACGGCGGCTTTCACGGCCGCACCGTCGCCGCCGCATCGATGACGACCTCGGGCACCAAGTTCCGGTCCGGCTTCGCGCCGATGATGGCCGGTGTGCACGTCGCCCCGTTCCCGGACCCGACGCACTACGGCTGGCCGGTCGAGCAGGCCACCGATTTCGCCCTGGCCCAACTGGATTACCTGCTGCAGACCATGACCGCGCCCGCCGACACCGCCGCGTTCGTCGTCGAACCGGTGCTCGGCGAGGGCGGTTACGTCCCGGCCAACGCCCGCTTCCTGGCCGGGCTGCGTGAGCGAGCCGACCAGCACGGCATCGTGCTGGTGATCGACGAGGTGCAGACCGGTGTCGGGCGTACCGGAAAGTTCTGGGGCCACGAACATTTCGCCTCGGACGGGTTCGTCCGGCCCGACGTCCTGATCACCGCCAAGGGCCTGGCGTCCGGGTTCCCGCTCTCGGCGATCGCGGCCACCGAGGAGCTGATGAGCAAGGCGTGGCCGGGCTCGCAGGGCGGCACCTACGGCGGCAACGCAGTGGCCTGCGCGGCGGCACTGGCGACGCTGGACGTGATCCGCGACGAGAACCTGGTCGACAACGCCGCCGCCCGCGGCGACCAGCTGCGTCAGGGACTGCAGCTGGTCGCCGACAAGCACGACGCGATCACCGACGTGCGCGGGCTGGGCCTGATGCTCGGCAACGAATTCCGCGACGCCGCAGGCAAACCCGACGGTGCAGCGGCGACGGCGGCCCAGCAGGAGGCCGCCCGCCGCGGCCTGCTGCTGCTGACCTGCGGGGCGTGGGGCCAGGTGGTGCGGTTCATCCCCGCGCTGGTGGTCGACGCCGATCAGGTCGACGAGGCGGTCGGCATCTGGGCCGACGCCGTCAACGCCATCGGCTGAACGAAGCACCGCCGCTCGGCCAGGCGGTGCAACGCCATCGGCCGAGCGGCGCCGACCGGCTCAGGACCGGCTGCCCGCCCCGACGAGCTCCAACTGGGGCGGGGCTTCCGGGGTGCCGGGGATCTCGGTGCCGTTGATCGGGCACCGCGTGGTCTCGGGCACCTTCAGCAGCGCGATGGCACCGATCACCACGGCGATCATCATGTAGAACGCGGGCCACAGGTTGTTGCCTGATTCGGCCACCAACCACTCGTTGACCGCCGGAGCGGTGCCGCCGAAGATCGACGTCGACACGTTGTAGGCGATCGCGAAGCCGGCGAAGCGCACCTGGGTCGGGAACATGGCCGGGAACATCGCCGAAATCGTCGCCAGCTGAGGCACATACAGCAGACCCAGCACCGCGAAGCCGATGATCGCGCCCACCACACCGGTGGACATCAGCATGAACATCGGCACCACCATGATGAACAGGCCGATGAGCGACACCCACCACATCGGCTTTCGACCGACCCGGTCGGACAGATGACCCGCGAACGGCACGAACACCATCATCGCCAGCATGCCGATGATCGGAACCACCAGCGACATGTCGGTCGACAGCCCGATGCCCTGCTCCAGATAGGTCGGCATGTAGGACAGCAGCGTGTAGTTGACCACGTTGAGCGCGACCACCAGGCCGCCGAGCTTCAGGATCGGAGACCAGTAGCGGGTGATGAGGTCCTTGAACTCCGACCCGATGTTCGCCTCTTCCTTGCCCTGATCCTCCAACTCCTTGAACACCGGGGTGTCCTCGAGCTTGGTTCTCAGATAGATGCCGACGATGCCCAGCGGCGCGGCGATCAGGAACGGGATGCGCCAGCCCCAGCTGCCCATCTGGTCGTCGTTGAGCACCAGCGAGAAGCCGAGCATCAGCAGCGCACCGGCGGAGAAGCCGGCCAGCGTGCCGAATTCCAGGAAGCTGCCCATGAATCCGCGGCGGCGCGGCGGGGCGTACTCGGCCATGAACGTCGCGGCACCGCCGTACTCACCGCCGGTGGAGAAGCCCTGGATCATCCGCAGGCCGATCATCAGCACCGGCGCCCAGAAGCCGATCATGTCGTAGGTGGGCACCAGGCCCACACAGAAGGTCGCCGAAGCCATCAGCACGATCGTGATGGCGAGGATCTGGCGGCGACCGAGCCGGTCACCGAGCGGGCCCCATACGAACCCGCCCAGCGGGCGCACCAGGAAGGACACCGCGAACGTCATCAACGCGAAGAGCGTCGCCTCCGTGGTGTCACCGGGGAAGATGGCCGCCGAAATGTAGGTGACGCCGTAGGCGTAGAGGCCGTAGTCGAACCATTCGGTGGCGTTGCCGATCGCCGAGGCGGCGATGGCCTTTTTCAATACCCCAGGTGGGGCTTCGTCAGCAGAGTCGGCGGTCGGGGACTTGTCGGGGCTACTCATGGGAAGCCTTCCTCAAATCAGGGTCGGCGTCGGAAGGCTGCTCCGCTGCAACGCCCACGAGGGGACTCATTCCCGATCCGACACCCCAGGGTCAGCGGCTAGCAGTCAGCACACCGCTGACGCGGCAAGGGCTTTCTGTTATTTGGCTGTGCGCACCGGCGCCGAGAACAGGCTGTTCACGACTCCGACCCTGGCGGCCTACCCACAAGATCAGATCAGGAAACCCGGAAGTTTCTGGGAATTCTTCAGCTCAGCTGGAGGGGCATTCGTCGAACGCCGGACGCTCCACCTTCAGCGTCACCGAGTACTTCGCCGTCTCGGCGCCGGGTGCCGGCGACTGCCCGCACACCATCCAGTTCTCGTCGTTGTAGACCGCCAGGCGACCGGCGTCGACGTAGTTGATCTTGACCTGCTTGCCGCCCGTGGCCGACAGGATGGACTGCAGCGCCGGGTGCAGGATCATGCCCTTCACATCCGGCATCTCCCACGTGGACTGGGTGCCGCCGGCGGCGGGATCGCCCTTGGCGGCCAGCGCCGGACTCGCCGTCACCACCGCGCCCATCACGCACACCGCCGACACCGCCGCGACCAGATTCTTGTTCATCGTCTGCCCATCCCCTTCAGGGAGTAAGAGAAGCTCACTGCCGCGCGACGCTGCCCAGCACGCTTGTGATCTTGAGATTAAGGCCTCTACCAGCGATGAGCCGGTGACCCCAGCGAACCGGCAGGAATCCCCCAGCGGCCCACCAGCCAGGTGGTGAGCGGGCTCACTTCCCGGGGCGGCGCCGCAGGTCCCGGGCATCGGAAGCGGACGGTCCCGACGGTAGGCTGGGCGCGTGCCGTTACCGCCTGATCCCAGCCCCGCCCTGCAGTCCTACGCCCACCCGGAACGTCTGGTCACCGCCGACTGGCTGTCCGGCAACCTCGGCCGCCCCGGCCTGGCCATCGTCGAGTCCGACGAGGATGTGCTGCTCTACGACACCGGCCACATCCCCGGCGCCGTCAAGATCGACTGGCACACCGACCTCAACGACCCCGAGGTGCGCGACTACATCACCGGCGAGCAGTTCGCCGAGCTGATGAACCGCAAAGGCATCTCCCGCGAGGACACCGTCGTCATCTACGGCGACAAGAGCAACTGGTGGGCCGCCTACGCGCTGTGGGTGTTCACCCTGTTCGGCCACCCCGACGTGCGCCTGCTCGACGGCGGCCGCAACCTGTGGATCTCCGACGGCCGCGACACCACCCTCGACGTGCCGTCCAAGCAGACCACCGGCTACCCGGTGGTCGAGCGCAACGACGCCCCGATCCGTGCGTTCAAAGAAGACGTGCTGGCCATCCTGGGCAAGCAACCGTTGATCGACGTCCGCTCGCCGCAGGAGTACACCGGTGAGCGCACCCACATGCCCGACTACCCCGAAGAAGGCGCGCTGCGCGGCGGCCACATCCCGACCGCGGTGTCGATCCCGTGGGCCAAGGCCGCCCAGGACAACGGCAAGTTCCGGTCCCGCGCCGAACTCGACGAGCTCTACGGGCAGTTCGCCCCCTCCGGCGGCACCGACTCGGGAGTCATCGCCTACTGCCGCATCGGGGAACGCTCCAGCCACACCTGGTTCGTGCTGACCCACCTGCTCGGCATGGAGGGCGTGCGCAACTACGACGGCTCGTGGACCGAATGGGGCAACGCCGTGCGGGTGCCCGTGACCACCGGATCCGATCCGGGGGATGCGCCCGGCGCCTCATGAGCATGCCGGCTGCCCTGGCCGAGGTCGTCTCGGACTTCCAGGAGGTGGACGGGCAGGACAAGCTCGCCCTGCTGCTGGAGTTCGCCGACGAGCTGCCCGCCCTGCCCGCCGACCTCGAGGAGGCGGCGATGGAACCGGTGCCCGAATGCCAGTCACCGCTGTTCCTGCATGTCGACGCCGAGGACCGCAGCCAGGTGCGGCTGCATTTCAGCGCGCCGGCCGAAGCGCCGACCACCCGGGGGTTCGCCGCCATCCTGGCCGCCGGCCTGGACGGGCAGTCGGCCGAGGACATCCTGGCCGTGCCCGACGACTTCTACACCGACCTCGGGCTGGCGGCACTGATCAGCCCGCTGCGGTTGCGGGGCATGTCGGCGATGCTGGCGCGCATCAAGAAGCGGCTCAAGTAGGCGCAAGCGGTCCCGGATCTTCTGACGGCAACCGGGGCGGTCGTCAGACATGGCTGCGGGCGTGCTCGACCGCGTCGTCGAGCGAGTCGATCAGATGGTTCTCGTGCCGCAGTGAGTCGATCACCCCGACGTTGGCCAGCAGAGCGCGGTGTTCGGGACGCACCCCCTTGATGATCACCGTGACTCCGCGCGATTCCAGTTCCTCGGCGATCTGCGCCAGCGTGTGCGCGCCGGTGGCGTCGAGCATGCCCAGCTGCGACATCCGGATGATCACGACCTTCACGTCCGGATGCTCGGCGTCGGTGATGGTGTTCGAAATGCGCTCCGCCGCACCGAAGAACATCGCACCGTCGAGACGCAGCACGGCGATCTTCTCGTCGCCGGGGCGCGGCGGGCCGGGCAGCTCCTCGCGGGTGACGCTGCTGCGCCGGGCGACACTGCGCAGCGCGAAAACCGCCGCGACCACCACCCCGATCTGCACCGCTTCGATCAGGTCGAACCCGACGGTGATGACGGCGGTCAGCACGAACGTCACCGCGTCGGATCGCGTCGAGGCGAGGAGCCGGCCCACGGTGCGGAACGAGACCATGCGCACCGACGTCACCATCAACACGGCGGCCAGCGCCGTCAGCGGTATCGCCGCAACAGGACCGCTGGCCAGGTAGACCACCGCCAGCAACACCAGCGAATGCACGATCGCCGACACCCGGGTGCGGGCGCCCGAGCGCACGTTGACGGCGGTCCGGGCGATCGCGCCGGTGGCCGGCATGCCGCCGAACACCCCGGATGCCACCGACGCCAGCCCCTGCCCGACCAGTTCACGGTTCGGGTCGTAGGGGCCGGTGGGCGACATCGTGGCCGCCACCCGCGCCGACAGCAGCGATTCGATGGCGGCGAGCGCGGCGATCGCCAGTGCCGCCCCGAGTAGCGTCCGCAGCGCCCCGAAGTCGGCATGCGGCAGCACCGGCGCCGGAAGTTGGCTGGGCAGTTCACCGATCCGGGCCACCGGAAGACCGAGCGCGACCACGAGCACGGTGGCCGCGATGACCGCCACCAGCGACTCCGGCATCGCGCGGTGGATTCGGGGCAGCACCACCATCACGGCGGCCACCAGCACGGTGACGAGCAGCGCCGGCCCGGCGAGCGACCAGTCGACCCCGAGGACAGCCCGGAACGCGGCGACCAGCGGAGACGCCCCGGGTGATGCGGACTGACCGAGTGCGGCCGGAACTTGCTGCAGGAAGATGATCGCGGCGATACCGAGGGTGAAGCCCTCGATGACCGGCCACGGAATGAACGTGACCGCCCGTCCCAGCCCGGTCACGCCGGCCAGCAGCACGAGCACCCCGGCCAGCACCGTGACCATCGCCAGGGAACCCATCCCGTAGTGCGCCACGACGGGCGCCAGCACCACCGCCATCGCGCCGGTCGGCCCCGACACCTGCACGTGCGAGCCCCCGAACACCGCGGCCACGAGTCCCGCGACCACCGCGGTGATCAGCCCGGCGGCCGCGCCCGCGCCGGAACTGATGCCGAACGCCAGCGCGAGCGGCAACGCGACAACCCCGACGGTCACGCCTGCCAGGACATCCCTGCGCCACGACCGCGACAGCCCGGCGTAATCGGAGCGGCGCGGCAACAGCGAGCGGGCGTGCCGGAGTCCGCCGACGAGCGTCACGGCTGACCGACGGGGGGCAGGGAGCCCAGCATCTCGAGCTGATCGCGGCGCGCACCCAGGGTGTCGGTGAGGAAAGTCCGGGCGATCAGCAACAGTTCCGAGATCTTGGGGTGGGCGAGCTCGTAGTACACCGCGTTGCCGACCCGCTCGCCGCTGACCACGTAGTGCCGCTTGAGCACCGCCAGATGCTGGGAGAGCAGGGTCGGCTCCAGCCCGGTCTCGGCGAGGATCTCGCTGACCGGGGTGGGGCGCCCCGTGGACGACAGGATCTCCAGTATGCGGATGCGTGCGGGGTGGGCGAGCGCCTTGAACAGGTTGGCCTTGATCTCGTAGAGGGGCCGCTCGGCGGAATCCCGGAAACTCGGCGCCATCCGACCTCCGATTTGATGGATTGAGCAAAATCGCAATTCATCATATCGGTTGTCGCGCGCGACTGGTGACCGGCTCCCTGGTGCGCTTCAGAGGTTGCGCCGCAGTGACTGAATCCAATAATTGGCGGCGCGGGTGCGAGTGCGTTGCGCCAGTATCTTTTTGCCAGCACAGGCACAATCGTTTTTTGGGGGACGCATGAGCACCATTCGCGTTGAGTTCGCCCCCGGGTTCAATCTCGGCGACGATGCCGTGTTGCTGGCTATGGATGGAGACGGAGTGAAGGAATTCACCTCCGCGCTGCAAGCCGCCGTAAAAGACGGTGGCGGGCAACTCCAGCATGGAGACTTCGCCCATCAGTTTCTGATCCAACCTGGCGATCCAGAAGTGGAAGTAGACCGTTCTCGGGTCGTCTGGCGGCTCGATCAAGCCAAGGCAAGCGAGGTGATCGCCGACCTGATTGCACTTGGAGACGGTGGCCGCCCCGGACATCAATATGTCGATATTTCGAGTCCCGCCGACACGCTCGTCCTCTCCTGCGACGAATACGTCGGGCAGTCCTAGTACCAGCTGGCGGCGCGAACCCTACCCAGGTGAATAAGGGGCGCCGGCTCAGAACGGGAAGAAGACCGGCACCAGGAACGGCGTCGCAACCAGGACCAGCAGCGTCAGCGGGATACCCAGACGGGCGAAGTCGGTGTAGCGGTAGCCGCCCATGGCCCACACCATCGTGTTGGTCTGGTAGCCGATCGGCGTCAGGAACGACAGGCTCGCCCCGAAGATCACGACCACGGCGAACGGCATCGCGTTCACGCCCGCCTGCTCGGCGACGGCGACCGCGATCGGGAACATCAGCGCAGCCGCGGCGAGATTGGAGATCACCTCCGTCACCAGCATGGTGGCCGCCAGCACCGCCGCCAGCAGGCCGACGCTGCCCAGCGGCGCCGCCGCACCGACCACCAGGTTGGCCAGCGTGGCGGCCAGCCCACTCTCTTCGACGGCCAACCCGAGCGCGAAGCTCGTCGCCATCAGCAGCAGCACGTTGGTGTTGATGAAGCGCCGGGCATCGTCGAGGGTCACCACGCGCGTGACGATCAGGGCGAACGCGATGAGCAGCGACGCCTTCAGCAGATCCAGCAGCCCGGTGCCGGCCAGCACGATCAGCGCGGCGACACAGAACTCGACCACCCGGGTGCGTTCACGCCGGATTGGCCGGTCCTGGTTGAGCGGGGCCACCACCGCGAAATCGCGGTGCTCGCGGAACTGCTGGGCGAAGTCGGGCCCGGCCAGCACCAGCAGCACGTCCCCGGCGCGTAGCCGGACGTCGCCGAGCTTGCCGGACAGCTGCTGACTGGCCCGGTGGATCGCCACCACCGCGGACCCGTAGCGGCTGCGGAAGCCGGCGGCCTTCAGACTCGAGCCGATGAGCGGTGACCCGGCCCCGATGACCGCCTCGACGAACTGGCGTTGGGGGTTGCGGGCCAGGTCGTCGAAGTGGCGCGCCTCCGCCGACGCCAGGCCCGTCATGTTCTGCAGATCCAGCACGCGGGCGAGGTTGCCGACGAACACCAGCCGGTCCCCGACCGCCAGCGGTTCGTCCGGCCCGACCGCGGCGATGACCCGCTGCGCGCGTTCCACCTCGACGAGGAACACACCGTCGAGGTTGCGCAGCCCGGCCTCGGCGACCGTCGCGCCCGCCATGGCGCTGTCGAACGGGATCGTCATCTCGACGGTGAACTCGCGCTCGTTCCCCGCGCGGACCTCTCCCGGAGCGGTGCGGTCCTTCAGCAGACGCGGCCCCAACAGCACCATCAGCAGCACACAGCCGATGGTCAACGGCAGTCCGACACCGATGATGGAGAAGATTCCGAGGCGGCCCAGGCCCGCGGAGTCGATCAGGTCGTTGACGAACAGGTTGACCGAGGTGCCGATCATCGTCATCGACCCGCCGAGGATGACCGCGTAGCTCAGTGGCATCAGGTACAGCGACGGTGAGCGTCCGGTGCGGCGGCACCAGCGAACCACCCGCGGCGCCAGCATCGCCACCAGCGGGGTGTTCGCGATGAACGCCGACACCCCCGCGGAAGGGCCGCATACCCGCAGCAACTCGGCCCGGGGCCGGTTCCGGTCGGCACCGCCCAGGAGTTTGGACGTGACCCCGTCGAACGCGCCGGTGATGTCGGCCGCGCCCGCCAGCACGTACAGCGCGGCCACGATGGCCAGGGACTCGTTGGCCACACCGGCCAGCAGCTGCCCGGAGTCGATGACCCCCGAAACGTAGAGCGCCAGAACCGCACCGCCCATGACGAGCGCCGGATCGAACCGGTCAACGATCAAGACAGCGACGGTGACGACGACCACGGCCAACGTCACCCACGCGTCAACGGTCACGCTTCCCCTCTTCGCCGGGCCGCCAACGAGCAAGACGCCACACAACACCGATCGGGGCCTCACCGTACCGCGCCCCGAATTTCGGCGGCTCGATGGCGGCATGGTTCCGATGCCGCGCTTGGCGGCTACCGCGTGAGGCGCTGCGTGCTCAGCGCTACAACGTGAGGCGCTCGCGATGCAGCTGGGCCCTGCCGGTCTCGGCGTCGAAGAAGTAGGTGTGCTGCGGCGGCAACGCCAACCCGATCGCGGTGCCGGGCGCGAAGTCCGTACCCGCCGGCGCCTGCACGATCACCCGCGTGGCGTCGACGGCGGCGGTGATCAGCACGTGGCTGCCGAGCGGTTCGACGAAGTCCACCCGGGCCGGCACCACCCCCTCGCCGCCCGCGCCGCGCACCTCGAGATGCTCGGGCCGCGCCCCCACCGTCACCGGCCCGTCCGGACACGGCACCGTCGACAGCTCGGCGCCGCCGACGTGCAGCACCCCGGAGCGCACCTCGCCGGGCAGCAGGTTCATCGGCGGGCTGCCCATGAACGCCGCGACGAACGTGTTGGCCGGATGGTTGTAGACCTCGTCGGTGGTGCCGATCTGCTGCACCTCACCGCCGGCCATCACGCACAACCGGTCCCCCAGCGTCATTGCCTCCACCTGATCGTGGGTGACGTACAGGGAGGTCACCGGCACCTCGCGGTGCAGCCGCTTGAGGTCGCCGCGCACCTGGTTGCGCAGCTTGGCGTCCAGATTCGACAACGGCTCGTCGAGCAGGAACGCCTGGGGTTCGCGCACCAGCGCCCGCCCCATCGCGACCCGCTGCCGCTGCCCGCCCGACAGCTGACCGGGCTTGCGGTCCAGCAACCCACCGATCTCCAGTAGCTCGGCCGTCTCCCGGACCCGGCGGTCGATCTCGGCGCGGGGCGTCTTGCGCTGCTTGAGACCGTAGGCCAGGTTGCGGTACACGGTCATGTGCGGATACAGCGCGTAGTTCTGGAACACCATCGCGATGTCGCGCTGCCCGGGCCCCAGGTCGTTGACCACCGTTCCGCCGATGCGGATCTCGCCCGAGGTGGGTTTGTCCAGCCCGGCCAGCAGCCGCAGGGCGGTGCTCTTCCCGCAGCCCGACGGGCCGACCAGGATCAGGAACTCGCCGTCGGCGACGGTCAGGTTCAGCCCCTTCAGCGCGGTGACGCCACCGGGGTAGGTGCGGGTGACATCCCGGAACTCGATCTCTGCCAACGTCTCGCCTCTCAACCCTTGAGTCCGGTACTGGCCACCGACTGCACGAAATAGCGCTGGGCTCCGATGAACACCAGCAGCATCGGCAGCAGGCTCATCACGTTGGCCGCCATCAGCAGCGGCCACTGCACATGGTGGGCGCCCTGGAAGTAGCTCAGCCCCAACGGAATCGTCATCTGCTCCTGGGACGTGATGACGATCAGCGGCCACAGGAAGTCGTTCCACGACGTCAGCACGGTCAGCGCCGCCAGCGTCGACATCGCCGGCAGCGACAGCGGCAGCACGATCTTGAAGAGCACACCGAGCCGGGAGGTGCCGTCCACGCGGGCGGCCTCCTCGAGCTCCACCGGCACCGTCTGGAAGAACTGGCGCAGGAAGAAGATGCCGAACGCGGTCGCCAGGTTGGGCAGCATCAACGCCCCGATGTGGTCGATACCCAGAACCTCCCACACGTTGTCGCCGAACCACTTCACGATCAGGAACACCGGGATCATCGTCACCTGGAACGGCACCATCAGCGTCGCCATCAGCGTCACGAACAGCGCTCCGCGACCCAGAAAGCGGATGCGCGCGAACGCATATCCGGCGACGCTGCACACCACGAGGTTGCTGACCAGCACCACCGCGGTGACGGTGAAGCTGTTGAGGAAGAAGTGCCCGAACGGCGCCGCGGCCCACGCCTCGGTGTAGTTCTGCCACCGGGGGCTGGCCGGCCACAACACCGGTGGGAAGCGGTTGGCCTCGCCTTCGGTCTGCAGCGACGTGATCAGCATCCACAGCAGCGGAACCAGCAGCAAAAAGCTCAGCGGGATCAACACCAGATGCCAGGTGCTGAACGGCAGCCGCAGGCGCGTCATGAGGTGCCACCGAAGCGGCGGGTGAGCCGGAACTGCACGCCGGTGATGATCAGGATGACGACGAACAGCGCGTAGGCCATCGCCGCGGCGTAGCCGGCGTCGAAGTGCACGAACGCCTGATCCCACAGGTAGTAGACGATGACGGTGGTGGCCCGTAGCGGGCCACCGCGGGTGGTGGCGTACACCTCGTCGAACAGCTGCAGCGCGTTGATGGTCAGCCATACCAGCAGAAACAGGTTGGCCGGGGCCAGCAGCGGCACCGTGATGGTGCGGAACCGGGTGAACGGGCTGGCCCCGTCGATCGCGGCGGCCTCGTGCAGTTCGGCCGGAACCCCTTGTAGGGCAGCCAGGTACACGATCACCGAGAAGCCGGTCCAGCCCCAGATCGTCATCGCCACGATGACGTACATGGCCTGGCTGGGCGACGCCAGGAACGGCTGTGACGGCGCGCCGACCGCATTGAGCGCCGCGTTGACCAGGCCGTAATCCCGGTCGGTCAGCCACAGGAAGATGATGCCCTGCGAGATCGTGGACACCGCCATCGTGATGTAGGCCGCGGTGCGGTACAGCGAGATGAACCGCAGCGACCGGTTCATCGCCGCGGCGACGAGCAACCCGACCAGCATCGTGCCCGGCACGAACAGCGCCGTGTAGACGATGGTGTGTTTGATCGCCTCGACGAAGACCGGGTCATCGGCCATCTTGCGGTAGTTGTCGAACCCCACCCACGGCGTCTCCGGGGTGAGCAGATCGGAGTGCTGGAAGGACAACTGCAGCGACATCAGCACCGGCAGCAGCCCGAAGATGCCGATCAGGATCACCGCGGGACTGACCAGCGTCCACCCCGTCACGCTCTCCCCGCCGCCGAGCCGGCGCCGCCGCCGAGGGTGCGGCGGCGCCGGGGTCACCGGCTTCTCGACGTCGGGGGTGATCAGCATCGATTCATCCTCGTCCCACGGTCACTTCTCGGCCACGGTCTCTGCTCGGAAACGGTCACTTCTCGGAAACGGCCATTTCTCGGACTGGGTCACTTCTCGGACCCGGTCACTTCTCGGCCAGGGCCGCATCGGCCGCCTGCGCGGCCTTGTTCAGCGCGTCGGCGGGTTGCTCCTTGCCGAGCATCACCGCGACGATCGCTTGCCCCAGCGCATCGGAGATGTCGGGGTACTGCTCGACGGTGGGACGGACCTTTTTCACGTTGTTCAGGTTCTCCACGAATGTTGCCGTGCCCGGCACATTCTCGTTGAGCGTGTCCAGCACGGCCTGGTCGTTGCCCACCGACTGCCGGATCGGCAGGTCGCCGGTGCCCAGCGAGAACGTCTTGACCTGTTCGGGCGCCGACAGCCACGTGACGAAGTCGACCGCGGCCTGCTTCTTCTCGTCACCGTTGTCGAACACCACCCAGTTGTCGGGCCCGGCGATGGTCTGGTGTCCGCCCGAGGACCCGGCGAACGTGGGCATCACCTGCACGTCGTAGTCGATGTCGGGCAGCTGGCTCAGATCCCACGGTCCCGTCACCAGCATCGCGACCTTGCCGCTGTTCATCAGCTTCGGGCCGTTCTCGTTGGTGGTGTCCAGATACAGCGACTTGTCGGTCACCGCCATCTGCTGCAGCACGGTCAGCGCCTGCACCCCGGCCTCGGAGTTGAACACCGCCGTCTCGTTGTCCGGCGACAGGATGTCACCGCCGGCCTCCCACAGCATCGGAAGGTAGTGCCACACCGTGTCTTCGCTGCCGTCGGCCGGAATCAGCCAGCCGTACTGCCCCTTCGCCGGATCGGTGAGTTTCGCCGCGGCGGCACGGAAGTCCGCCCACGTCCAGTCCGGGCTCGGCGGAGCGACCCCGGCATCGGCGAACAGCTGCTTGTTGTAGACGATCGCGAGGTTGTCCACCAACGCGGGCACCCCGACGATCTTCTCCCCCACCGTGGCGGCCTCCCGCTCGGCGGGATAGAAGTCGTCCCACTGCCAGTCCGGTTCGGACACATAGTCGGCCATGTCGACGACCTGGGGGATCTGCGCGATGTTGGGCGACCACGACCCGAACATGTACGCCACATCGGGTGCGCTGCCGCCGCGCACCGCGGTCAGCACCTTCTGCAGCACCAGGTCGTTGCTGGAGTACAGCTCGTTGACCTTCACGTCGGGGTGATCCTGGTTGTACTGCGCGATCAGCTTCTTGAACACCTCCCCCTCGGTGTCCTGGTAGCCGTGCCACACCGCGATCTCGGTGGGTCCGGACGACGAACCGCCGCCCCCGCACGCGGCGAGCACGAGCGCGACAACAGCGAGCAGGGCGATACACAAGCGGCGTCGGATCACGGTGGACACTCCTCAGTAGGTGGGACGCAACGATTCGGGTAGCAGGTCGCCGTGCGCGGCGGTCAGCTCGTCACACAGCTCGCCGATCTGGTCGACGCTCAAGGTGGCGGCGGTGTTGGGGTCGACCAGCGCCGCGGCGCGCACCAACCGGGGATCGCCCTCGACGGCAGCGCGCACCGTCAGGTCCACCGGGCCGAGGAAGTTGCGGTTCAACGCGGCGCACTGCGCCGGCAGGTCACCCACCTTCATCGGGTGCGCACCGAGTGCGTCGAGGACCGTCGGCACCTCCACCGCGACCCCGTCGGGCAGGTTGGTGATCAGACCGTCGTTGGCGATGTTGGCCGAAATGACCCTTCGGGTACCGGTTTCCAGCGAGTGGATCACCTGCGGCGCGTACTCGGTGGAGCCGGTGTCGATGGGCAGCGTGTCGGCACCGGCCAACTCGTCGCGCACGCGGCGGTACTCGGCCAGGTTCGCCTCGCTGATCGCGACGTACTCGCCGACGTTGATGCGCAGCCGGGCCACCTCGTCGGGGTTGTGCAGGTACCACGGCACGTATTCGCTGCTGTGCTCGCTGGTTTCGGTCGGGTAGTAACCCAGCCGGCGGTACATGTCCACCCGCACCCGGCGCCGCAGCTCCGGGTCGTCGGCGATGCGCTGATCGAGCAGCGGGTACAGGTTCTGCCCGCCCCGCTCCCAGCGCAGCACCCACGCCTGATGGTTCACCCCGGCCGACCAGTAGGACACCTCGTCATAGGGCACGTCGATGAGCTCGCAGAGCCCCACCATCGTCCAGTGCACCGAGTGACACAGCCCGAGCACCTTCAGGTTCGGCGCCACGCGGTGCAGGAAGGTGACATTCATCGCCATCGGGTTGGTGTAGTTCAGCAGCCACGCGTCCGGGCACACCTGCGCCATGTCGGCGGCGATGCCCGCCAGCACCGGGAAGGTGCGCAGACCCCGGAAGATCCCGCCGATGCCGATGGTGTCCCCGATCGTCTGGTTCAGCCCGTAGCGGGCCGGGATCTCGAAGTCCCGCACCGTCGCCTCGTGCATGCCGACCTGGATCACGTTGATGACGTAGTCGGCGCCGTCGAGGGCGCGGCGGCGATCGGTGGTGGACACCACCTCCGGGTGCGCACCGGCCGCCCGGGCCGTCGCGTGGGTGATGGCCTCGGCGGTCTCGAGCCGCTCGGCGTCGATGTCGTGCAGCACCACCCGCACCCCGCCGAGCTCGGGGAACGACAGGATGTCGCCGAGCAGCTCCCGGGTGAACTCGACGCTGCCGGCACCGATGATCACGATGGACGGTTTCATGCCCGGCTCCTCTTCTCGGCCGACGTGGCCGTCGGCGCCACGGTGGGCTGCACCGCGGCGGTGGGCGCCTCACCACGCTTCTCGTCGCTGTACACCATCAGTGTCGAACCGACCAGCGCCAGCACGATGCCGACCGCACCGTAGGGGGTGGGCAGTGCCTGGTAGGCGATCAGCGAGACCACGATGGTCAGCGCCGGGGCGAGCGCGTTGGTGGTGGGCGCGACGATCGTCGCCTTGCCGCGCGAGAGCGCCATCACCAGGAACAGCGCGCCGACGGCGTTCAGGATCTGCGTCGCCGCGGTCAATGCCGGTGCCTGCCAGGGGAAGTCGAGCGGCAGGCCGCCCAGCGACAGCAGCGCGACCGGGATCAGCGCGATCGCGGTGATCGCCATCCAGCCGAACGTGGTGGCCTCGTTGACACCCAGCGTGGCGGTCTTGCGCATGAAGTAGGCCTGCACTCCCCAGGCCACGCACACCGCGATGGCCAGCAGCAGCCACGGCCCCGAGGACCCCTCGGCGTCGCCGCTCGAGATGCTGAACAGCACGATCGCGGCCAGTGCGGCGATCAGCCCGACGACGGCCAGCCCGCTGATGCGTTCCCGCAACAGCAGCATCGCCATCAGCACCGTGATCGCCGGGGAGATGGACACGATGGGAAAGATCAGGTAGGCCGGGCCGATCGTCAGCGCCTGGAACAGCAGCAGCTGGCCGCCGGCGCCGGTCAACCCGATCAGCAGACCGTAGATGGTGGCCTGGGGCCGCCGGTCGAAACGCTGGCCGCGCAGCGCGAACGCGGCGGGGATGATCATGGTGAGCGCCCAGACGCAGTAGATCATCTCGTCGGGGTAGCCGTACCAGGTGGCCGGCAGCGCGGAGAACGCGCCCCACACACCCCAGAACAGGATCAGCAGGGTCGCATAGAAGATCCAGCTGCGGCTGGATGCAGATGTCGTCGTCACGTCCGTCATGGTGAGGTCACCTTCTCGGAATCGGTTGCGGCAGCGGCGAGTTGCTGCACCGCTTCCGCGCTCAGCGGATGTCCGCTCTGTTTGGCGGCGTACAGCGCCGCGCCGACGGCGGGATCGAGCAGCGGCCGGCGCAGGTCGAACGCCGTGGGCGACGCGTCCAGCGCCACCCGGAAACGCTGCAGGAAACCGGGGTCGGAGAACATGCCGCCCGAATACGACACCGGCACCGTCTCGGCGGCGGTGAAGCCGACGAGCGTGGCGGTGGTGTCGATGAGTGCCGCGAGCTCGCCGGCGGCGTCGACGAGGATCCGGTCGGCGGCGGCATCACCGGCCGCCGCGGCCGCACACACCGTGGTGGCCAGCGCCGCGATGGACCCACGGGCCCCGCCCCAGGTGTCGATGACCAGGCTGACCGCGTCGAGGTCGCTGGTGATCCCGAGGCGCTGCTTGAGCAGGTCGTAGAGCGGTCCGCGGGGCGCTCTGCCGTCGCTCATCCGGCTGAAGGCGTTCAGGCCGTGCGCGGCCACCCAGTACGCCGACCCTTCGTCGCCGAACAGCTCACCCCAGCCGCCCACCCGGTGCCCGGTGCCGCGCCGCTCGCCGTAGGTCATCGACCCGGTGCCGCTGATGACGTTGATGCCGTCCTCGCCCGCCAGTGACCCCGCCCAACCGCACACCATGTCGTTGTCGCAGCCGTAGCGGTCATGTCCCAGGACCTTCGCCGGCACCGCATCCAGCGCGGCGATGTCGGCGCTGGCCTCTCCGTATCCCGGCAGACCGAAAAAGGCCCGATCGATGTCCTCGGTGACGATGCCCGCCTGCGCGCAGATGTCGTTGATGCCCTGGGCCAGAACGCGTTCCACGCCGTCGAACCGGGTGGCGGAATCGGCTCCGGCCGCGGCGCTGAAGTAGTACGACGTGGGCGCGGTCGCGCGGGCCAGGACCCGGCCCGCGTCGTCGATCAACGCGAACGCCGTCTTGGAGCCGCCGCCGTCGACGCCGAGATACCGCGCCGTCATCGCCGGCCGTCCATCGGATAGATCGTCACGCCCCGCACCACCCGGCTGACTTCACCGGACGGGAACGGGTTGTCCGGGGTCTTCGCGTGCGCCAATGACGTGAACAGCGCCAGATATTGGGCGAACACCAGATACGGCAGCGCGACCAGCGAGTCGGACAGACCGTCGAGGCCCGGGATCACCATCGCCGGCCCCGACTCACCCGGCAGGGGTTCGGTGCTGATCACCCGCACGTTCTCCGCGCCGAGCTGGGCGCGCAGCTCGGCGACGATGTCGAGGTCGTAACGGCGGGTGTACGGGTCGGTCGAGACGTACACCACCGCCAACGTGTCGGCGTCCAGCACCGACTTCGGGCCGTGCCGAAAACCCAGCGGTGAGTCGAAGTACGTCACCACCTCCCCCGCAGTGAGTTCGAGCAGCTTGAGCGCCGACTCCTGCGCCAGGCCCTGCAGCGGGCCGCTGCCCAGATACACGAAGCGTTGCTTGCCGGCCCGCGCCAGCACGCGGATGTCGTCCTGCAGACCGATCACGTGCTCGGCACCGCGGGCCAACGCGTCGATGCCCCGGGCGCCACCCAGCAGTGTCAGGCAGCTCAGCAGCATCGACGTCAGGCTCGACGTCATCGCGAACCCGGAGTCATTGGTGCGCTCGGGCATGTAGACCACCAGCGAGTCGTCGCGGTCGAGATGCGCGCGTCCCAGCTTGCCGTCCCGATCGCAGGTCAGCACCAGATGCCACACCTGGTCGACGAACTGGTCCGCCAGTGCCGTGGTGGCCAGGCTCTCGGGGCTGTTGCCGGAGCGGGCGAACGACACCAGCAGCGTCGGGGTACCCGGCTCCAGGTGGTCCAGCGGGCCGGCGACGATGTCGGTGGTCGCGACGGATTCCACCCGGCGGTTCAGGTGGCGCCGCAGCGCCGGCGCGGCGATGTCACCCGCGAATGCGGAGCTGCCCGCCCCGGTCAGGATGACGCGCAGGTCGCGCCGCGCCAGGACATCGGCGAGAAACGCCGCTGCCTGCTCGTCGGATCGGCCCGCAACCTCACGCCACGCGTCGGGCTGCTGCGCGATCTCGAGAATCGTTGCGCCGCCGTCCTGTTGGGCGGGCACAGCGGTGTGGGTGGTCATCGGGCTCCTTCGGGGCTCGGGGCGCGGCAGGCGTCCGCGTAGGGTCTGAGCGCGTCACGGACCCGGTCGATGACGAGCGCCTGCGCGGAGTCGTCGAGGCCACCGGCACGGATGCGTTCGTATTGCAGCGGCAGGAACTGACTGATCAGCGGCAGCGGGATACCGACCCGGTCGAGGTTGGCCAGCAGCATCTGTCGCGCCGCGTCCACCTCCTCGTCGGCCCAGTAGTAGCGCAACCGGTCGCTGTAGCTGTAGCGGCGAGCGGTGCGCTGCGCGGCCGGGCTGCCCTCGTAGTAGGACTGCCAGTATTTCGGTTCGGCCAGCATCCGTCGTTCCACGACCTCGATCAGGTTCGACCGGGCCGGTCGCGCGATGAGCTCGGTTTCGATCCGCGCCAGCGCGAACAGCGCCTCACGCATCGCGAAGGTCAGCCCGGGACCCACTTTGAGGACGGCCCAGTGGTCGTCGACCAGTTCGCGCAACTGTGCGGGTCGCTGGTAGTCGGTCGAATGCGCTTCGAACACCAGGTGCGGCTCGGTGTCGAGCACGTGCCGCAGCTCCGCGGTGGCGCCGTGCACGTAGTCGAAGACGTTGAGGTGGTCGAACTCGACGCCCGGCTGTACCACCAGCGCCATCACCCGCGGCCACACCTCACCCAGGCCCGCGTCGGCGAACGCACTGCGGTGCGCGGCCAGCGTGGCGCGGGCCCGTTCGGCCGGCGTCGGGGTGAGCTGCTCCAGGGTTTCGTGGGCGCCACCGGGGACGGGCACCTCCGTGCCGATCACATACACCGGACCGTCGGAGCCCACCCGATGGGCGGTGTCCTCGGCCACCCGCAGCAGCCGCGCACTGCGCTGTGCGACAACGTCGTCGGCGAGCACGGCGGGGTCGTCGGCGCAGCGCATGCTGCAGTCCAGATGGATCTTGGTGTAGCCGGCCTCGACGTAGGCGGCGATCAGCGTCTCCGCGTGATCCATCGCCACCGCGGCGTTCTCGCGCTGCCAACGGTTGGGCCCGAGGTGATCGCCCCCGAGGACCACCCGGTCGCGGGCGAAGCCGTGGGTGTCGGCGATGCCGAGCACCAGCTCCCGGAACTCCGCGGGCCGGAGCCCGGTGTAGCCGCCGAACTGGTCGACCTGATTGGAGGTGGCTTCGATGAGCACGAAGCCGTCGTCGGCGACGGCCTGGACAATCGCTGCCTCCAGCACGGTGGGGTGCGCCGAGCACACCGAGTAGACCCCCACAGGTTCACCCGCCTTGTGCCGCCCGATCGTGTCGGCCAGCCAGTCGACCCGCCGCAGCGTCGATGCCGAACTCATCGCGCCTCCAACGTGGCCGGCGCGGTGATGACGCGGCACAGTTCGGCGACGGTGTCGGCGATGGCCTCGCGGGCCGGTGCCAGATACGTGCGGGGATCGGTCACCGACGCCTGCCCGTCGAGGACGGCGCGCACCGCACCGGAGTAGGCCAGGTTGAGCGCGGTACCGATGTTCACCTTTCGCATCCCCGCGCGCACCGCGGCGCCGAGGTTGTCGTCCGACACCCCCGAAGAGCCGTGCAGCACAAGGGGAACCGCGACACTGCCACTGAGGCGTCCGATCAGGGCCAGGTCCAATTCGGCGTCGCGGGTGGTCATGGCGTGCGAGCTGCCGACGGCGACCGCCAGCCCGTCCACTCCGGTGGCGGCGACGAACTCGGCGGCCTCGGCCGGATCGGTGCGGGCGCCCGGTTCGTGGGCGCCGATCGCGTGACCGTTCTTGCCGCCGACCTGGCCGAGTTCGGCCTCCACCCACAGACCCACCTCGTGTGCGCGGCGCGTGAAGCCATGCGTCGCTTCGACGTTGTCGCGGTAGGACAGGTGCGCCGTGTCGATCATCAGCGAGGTGACGCCGAGGTCGCCGGCGGTGGCGATCGCCTCGTCGATCAGTGCGGGGTCCTGCAGGTGGTCCAGGTGCACCCCCAGCGCGGCATCGGAGCCTTCGGCGATCCGCGCGCACGCCGACACCAGCGGCGCCATGCGCCCGCCGTGGAAACGAATCGTGTTCTCGCTGATCTGGATCAGGGCCGCGGCACCGCTGCGCTCGACGCCGGCGGCGATGCCCTCGGCATGCTCGAGGGTGATCGCGTTGAAGGCCGGCACAGCGGCACCGGTCACCGCCGCGGACATGATCAGGTCGGCGGTGGCGGTCAACGCCATGACACGGCCTCGGCGGCGGGGTCGGATGTGTGGGACATCACTCGAGCATGAGAAGCTCGCTCAAAGCGCGCAATACCAACCGGCCAAACGCTCAACAAAACTGCGCGGTTCGGCCACCGTCCGAGGAGTACCGGCCATGTCGATCAAGCGCACCGACCGGATGCGGGAGGTGCTGTCATTGCTCCGCGACCGGGGCGAGGTCTCGTCGACGGTGCTGTGTGCGGAGTTGCGCGTCTCGGTGGCCACGCTGCGCCGCGACCTCGCCGAGCTGGAAGAGCAGGGCCTGCTGGTGCGCACCCACGGCGGTGCGCGCGCGCTGGACCCCAGCGGCAGCGAGATCCCGGTCCGGTTGCGCGATCACCGGATGGTGGCGATCAAGCGACGGATCGCCCAGCACGCCGCGGCGTTGGTGCCGCCCGGGCCGCAGGCGGTCGCGCTGACCGGCGGAGTGACCACCGGCGAGGTCGCCCGGGCGCTCAAGGGCAGGCCGAACATCACGATCGTCACCAACTCGCTGACCATCGCTGCCGACTGCGCCGTCGACGCGCACATGAAGGTGATCGCGACCGGGGGCCTGGTGCGCGCCAACACCCTGGAGGCGGTCGGCCCGATGTCCGAGCATGCGTTCCAGGTCATCACCGTCGGCACGGCGGTGCTGGGCGCGGACGGAATGTCAGCGGAGGTCGGCGCCACCACCTTCGACGAAGCCGAGGCCCGTACCGCGATCGCGATGGCCGCCAACGCCCAGCGCGTCATCGTCGCCGTCGACGGTTCCAAGATCGGCACCGTCACGCTCGCGAAAATGGTTCCGCTGGAACGGATCCATCACCTGGTGACCGACTCGACCGCCGACCGGCAGCAACTGAAGCTCATCCATGCCGCCGGGGTGCAGGTCCACGAGATCACCGTCGACTGAGTTCGTTCACGGCGACACGTCGGCGGCCTGCGGAACCTGTGCGGGCTCTGCCCGGCCGCCGCGGCCGATGCGGACCGTCTTCGCGCCGGGCACCGTCCGGGCCAGCGCGATGGCGATGCGACGCTCCGGGTCGTCGTCGAAGCGCCCCGCCAGCGTCACGTCACCGCCGCGCACCTGCGCGACCCAGCGCCGCTTACCGGTGTAGTCGTCGAGCAACTTCTGCACGCCGACCGCAATCGCGTCGTCACTGGTCAGGTCGAGGCGCAGCAGATCCCCTCGGCTGATGATGCCGATCACCCGTCCTTCGTCGTCGACGACGGGCAGGCTGCGAATCCCCTGGCCCAGCAACAGCTGGCCCACGACATGGACATCGGCGAACATCTCGGCGGCGAGTGCGGGACACGCCATCGCCTCGCCGGCTGTGGTGTGACCACGATGGTTGGCGCGCAACACGTCTCCGGCGGTGATCACACCCAGCAGCAGTCCGCCGTCGTCGACCACCGGCAGCGCGGCATAACCACAGTTGGCGAGAATCGCCCCCGCCTCGGACAACGGCGTGGCATGCCGGACGGTGACCACCGGCCTGGTCATGAAGTTCACAGCGGACCACATGATGGGGGTGCCTCCCTGGGCGAGTGCGAGCACGTTACGAACCACAATACACGAAGCACGTTGCGTAGTTTTTGGGTGGCCGGGCATGCACCTACGAAGTTCTATTCGCCAATATTGCTTCGACTTGAGTTACGGCGAACGGTGCGCCGGAAGCGAGACACCATGGACCACCGCCCGGCGTCTTCGCCGTCCGCGCAACGGCATTGGCCGGGCCGCCGACTCCCGAGGACGACGAGATCCCCCGTGACAATAGCTCAGCCCGGACCCCGCCGATCGGGAAAGCGGTCCAGCATGCAGCGCGCCGCCGCGGCCACCCGCGCGCGGTCGAACGTCATCACCATGTCGAATCTCTTCTCCCCACCCGGCGAGAGTCCCGCGCCCGGCCGTTCGCGGGCCAGCAGGCCGGCCGCCATGTCAGGGCCGAGCACCACCACCCCCCACTCAGCCAGCAGCGGGTCCCCGTCGTCCAGGCTCACCCACTTCACCCCGGGGCAGGGGGCTCTCGACGTACCCCCGCCGAGCACTGCGACCAGGGGCGAGCGCTCCGCCAACCCGAGATAGACGTCCACAGTGAGGCCGGTGAAGTATTTGGCCTCCTGCACCGCGGCCAGCACGATCGGTGGGCTGTCGGCCACCGACGCCAAATGCTCGATGTGGCGAGACAGCTGCAACACGGTCGGCTTACGCACCGCGCGGGTCATCAGTCCCGGTGCCGCCAGGTCGAAGGCCGACGCCTGGGCCGGTAGCGGTGACTGAGCCGTGTGGGTCGGGCGGTAGCTGCTCTGGGGCGGAACGAGCAGGTCACCGGGCCGGCCGAACCGGAACCCCTGCCCCAGCGTCGCGCCGTAGGCCAGGGCCTGCTCCAGATGCTCGTCGGTCTCGATGCCTTCGGCCAGGATCGTCGCGCCCGTGCGCTCGTGGTGGGCGATCACCGCGGCGATCGTGCGGGCCTGCAGCCTGTTGGGCTGATTCTGCACCAACTGCATGTCCAGCTTCAGGATGTCGGGAGCGACCAGATCCAGCAGCGCCAACGAATCGCTGTGCACCCCGATGTCGTCGAGCGCGATCGAATATCCGCCGGCACGCAGAGCGGCGACCTTGCGAAGCAGAGCGCTCGGATTGGTCAGCAACTCACGTTCGGTCAACTCGAAGACCAGGTGGCACTCCTCGGCGGCAGCGGTCACCTTTGCCGCAGCGCCCGGGTCCAGAGCCGCCGTGGTCGGCTCGACATTGATCAACAGCAGCATGCCCGAGGCCGCACCGCCCTGCATCGCCGCCTGCGCCGCCGAGCCGACGCAGTGGTGGTCCAGCGCGTCGAGCGTTCCGTTGACCCTCGCCCGGGCGAACACGTCGAGCGGACCGACATCCCGCAACCCCGGCCACCGTGCCAAGGCCTCGTAGCCGACCACGGTCTCATCGGGAAGCGACACCACGCGCTGGAACTGCGGTTCGACCCCCTGGCCCGCAGCGGCGTCGTCAAGCACGCTCGACATCACATTCCCCTCAGTCGAGTGGAACATACAACTTTACGGGAGTGTCCACCGACGCACCGGTGCAACAGTTACGCACTCGGACCCTCCCGTACATCCCCCCGTCACTGATCGCACCGAGGCGCCGTCGACGACACGCGGAGGAGCCTCGCGGCTTTCAGGCTCGGACCAACGCCGAGCGCGCGGACACGGTGCGCAAATCGGGCCAACCGCGCGGCCGGGTGCACGACCGGGGTTAGGCTCTGTCCATGCTCAGCAAAGCGGCTGAGCAGACGACGACGGGGGTCGGATGCGGTCGATTCTGCGTTGGTGGCGGAGCCCGGATCAATACGACTGGTTGTCGAGCTACATGCATGCCCGCGGTTTCACCCGCCCGGCGCAGATTCTGATGGCCGTGATCGCTGCGTCCGGCGCGCTCGTCCCCGCCAACGCGTTGTGGAGCCCGGCTCCGGCCAACTTCGCACTCCTCATTCCCGCGGCGGTGGTCGCGGGAGTGGCCGGCCTCGGCTACACCGCGCTGTGGCTGACGCGGTGGCCCACCCGCGCGCAGTCCATCGGATTCGCGTCGTTCATCTGCCTGAGCATCGGCCTCGGCAGCTGGGCTTCCGCCGACCCGCAGATCGGCTTGATGGCCTGCGCTGCGCTGGCCGTATCCGGCGGCTACTTCGCCTTCTTCCACTCCGCTCGGCTGGTCACCGCCAACTTCGTCGTCGCGCTCGCCGTCGCCACCACACACGTCTGGGCGATGGCCACGCACGGCGAGCTGGTGCTGGCGTTGACCATGGTCTTCCTCGTCGTCGAGCTCAACGCCGCCGTCCCGCTGGCCATCCAGATCATGGTGCACGCGTTGGGGATCGACCTCATCAAATCCGATCGTGACCCGCTCACCGGCCTGCTGAACCGGCGTTCATTCCAGCGTGCCGTCGTCGCAACGGTTCTCGACGGTCACCGTGCCGGCCGTTATCTGGCCTTCGCAATGATCGACCTGGACCGGTTCAAGGCGCTCAACGACACCCTCGGCCACAACGCCGGCGACGACGCCCTGGTCGAGGTCGGCCGCGCCCTGAGCGCGACGCTGCCGTCGTCGGCGATCGTGGGGCGGGTCGGCGGTGAGGAGTTCCTGGTCGCCGACATCATCACCTCACCGGTAGCGGAGACCCTCGGCGAACAGGCCCGCGCGGCCGTCACCACGACCCGCTACGGACTGACCGCCAGCGTCGGTACTGCCGCCGTCGACGTCACCGCGCTGAACACCGCCACCATCGTCGATTCGCTGCACTGGCTCACCGTGCAATCCGACGTCGCGATGTACACCGCCAAACGCGCCGGCGGTAACCGGGTGCACCACCACGGTCCGCTGCACACCCACCGGGCAGCCTCCGACGTCGAACGCGAAGACGGCCGCAACGTTACCGGCGGGTAAGGGACCGGCTCGCCGACACTCAAGGTGGGCCGCATAAACTGCCCGGGATATCGTCTTTAGGAAGCTCTTAAAAAATCGTGTCAACAGGAGGCGCTGTGGCCAGTCACGCCAGCTCGAAGATCTCCAAGGTACTCATCGCCAACCGCGGAGAGATCGCCGTCCGAGTCATCCGCGCAGCACGGGATGCCGGGCTGCAGAGCGTGGCGGTCTACGCCGAACCCGACGCCGACGCACCCCACGTCCGGCTCGCCGACGAGGCGTTCGCGCTGGGCGGGCAGACCTCCGCGGAGTCCTACCTGGTCTTCGAGAAGCTGCTCGACGCCGCCGCCAAGTCCGGCGCCAACGCCGTGCACCCCGGCTACGGCTTCCTGAGCGAGAATGCCGACTTCGCCCAGGCCGTCCTCGACGCCGGGCTGATCTGGATCGGGCCCAGCCCGCAGTCCATCCGCGACCTCGGCGACAAGGTCACCGCCCGTCACATCGCCGCCCGCGCCGAGGCCCCGCTGGTGCCCGGCACCCCCGACCCGGTCAAGGACGCCAACGAGGTCGTCGAGTTCGCCAAGGAGTACGGCGTCCCCGTCGCGATCAAGGCCGCGTTCGGCGGCGGCGGGCGCGGCATGAAGGTGGCCCGCACCATCGAGGAGATCCCCGAGCTGTTCGACTCGGCCACCCGCGAGGCCGTCGCCGCCTTCGGCCGCGGCGAGTGCTTCGTCGAGCGCTACCTGGACAAGCCGCGCCACGTCGAAGCCCAGGTCATCGCCGACATGCACGGCAACGTCGTCGTCGCGGGCACCCGCGACTGCTCGCTGCAGCGCCGCTTCCAGAAGCTGGTCGAGGAGGCCCCGGCGCCGTTCCTGACCGACGCGCAGCGCAAGGAGATCCACGAGTCCGCCAAGCGGATCTGCAAGGAGGCCGGCTACTACGGCGCCGGCACCGTCGAGTACCTGGTCGGCCAGGACGGCCTGATCAGCTTCCTCGAGGTCAACACCCGCCTGCAGGTCGAGCATCCCGTCACCGAGGAGACCTCCGGCATCGACCTGGTGCTGCAGCAGTTCAAGATCGCCAACGGCGAGCCGCTGTCCATCACCGAGGACCCGACCCCGCGCGGGCACTCCATCGAGTTCCGCATCAACGGCGAGGACGCCGGCCGCGGCTTCCTGCCCGCCCCCGGACCCGTCACCCGCTACGACATCCCGACCGGCCCCGGCGTGCGGCTGGACTCCGGTGTGGAAGCCGGCTCGGTGATCGGCGGCCAGTTCGACTCGATGCTGTCCAAGCTGATCGTCTCCGGCGCCACCCGCGAGGAGGCGCTGGCCCGCTCGCGGCGCGCGCTGGACGAATTCGTCGTCGAGGGCCTCGCCACCGTCATCCCGTTCCACCGCGCGGTGGTCTCCGATCCTGCCTTCATCGGTGACGGCACCAAGTTCGACGTGCACACCCGCTGGATCGAAACCGAGTGGGACAACACCATCGAGCCGTTCACCGGTGGCGACCCGATCGAAGAGGAAGACACCCTGCCGCGCCAGACCGTCGTCGTCGAGGTCGGTGGGCGTCGCCTCGAGGTATCGCTGCCCGGTGACCTGGCGCTCGGCGGGGGCGGCGGCGCCCCGGCCTCCGGGGTCATCCGCAAGAAGCCCAAGGCCCGCAAGCGCGGTGGTGCCGGCGGGGCCGCGGCCTCCGGCGACTCGGTGACCGCGCCCATGCAGGGCACTGTCGTCAAGGTCGCGGTCGAAGAGGGCCAGACCGTGGCCGCCGGCGAGCTGGTGGTGGTGCTCGAGGCGATGAAGATGGAGAACCCCGTCACCGCTCACAAGGACGGCGTCATCACCGGCCTGAACGCCGAGCCGGGCTCCGCCATCACCCAGGGCACCGTGATCTGCGAGATCAAGGGCGACTAGTCTTTCCCGCTTTGTGAATGCGCGAGCGCGCGCGTCTGCACACGACACTCCGTCGTTTTTCGTGCAGGTGCGTGCGCTCGTCGCGTTTGCGGGCCGGTTCACCGGTCGGGCATGCAGTGCGCCGCTCGATGATTAGCTGTGCTGCCTATGCGGGTATGGCTAGGCTACGCTGGGCGGGCATAGCGCCGGCACCGCGTATCCCGCGAAGCTGGCAATTTGCTCTTTCGTGAATTACTTCCCCTCCCCCGGCCTCCTCGTATATCGTTTGCTCACGTTGCGGTCAGAGGTTTGCTGAGCGGACCCGACTCAACAGTGGACCGAGGGGTGGAACGGCCCCGCTGCCTGCATGGGCAGCGGGGCCGATCCCTGTGCGAAGCTGTGCGGGTGGAGCCCATCGAAATCAATGCCGGCGCCTGGTACCTGCGCGCATTGCGTGCCGACGACCGCGTCGATGACCGCCCGGCCCTGGCCGACATGGGCCAGCACGACGCCGAGCACGTCGCCCGCCGCACGACACAGTGGGAGACGGACGCGCTGTACTCCTGGGCGGTCTGCGAACCGACCACCGGCGAACTGCTCGCCGAGGTCACCCTCGATCCGGCCAGCGGCAACATCGGGCTGCAGGCGCGCCGCGGTCACGCGCAGGCCGCACAGACCGGGGCCGATGCGGTCCGCCGGTTCGCCGACGCCATGCTCGGCTGACGCTGCGAATCTGGCGCGCGGAGGCACCCGCACGGTGCCGTAGCGCGGTTACCCCTGCGAATCTGGCGCGCGGAGGCACCCGCAGGGTGCCGTAGCGCGCCCGATTCGCCGGGATTCAGCGGCTCTGGTGCACCGTGGTGTCGGTGTGCGGCCCGGTCGCCTGCGAGGGCCAGTAGTAATAGCCCCAGTGCGGGTACATCATCGTCTGATGGGCGTAGGTGTCCGGCGTGGCGACCATGCTGCCGTCGTCGTTGACGGTCATCGACGCGCTCGCCGTGCCGGCCAGGCCGAGCGCGGCACCGCCGATGATTCCGGCGGAGACGAGGGGCAGAGCGATCAGCTGGATGATGCGGTTCATGTCGATCTCCTTGTGGTGGTGGGTGTTTCGCTGAGACAACTCTCTCCCACCACGGCCGCCCCGTCTGTCGGCGGATCAGCCGGCGCAGAGGATGAGTCGGCGTTCCCCCGATCGGGGGAAGACTCAGCTGACGTCGACGTCGCGACCAGTGGCGAGGTCGGCGCAGTCCACGAGCACGACGTCGTCGCGGGCCCGCAGGAACGGTCCTGCCCCCTGGTCCCCGTGCAGGTTGTCCAGCAGTGCGGGCCAGTACTCGCGGGCGAAAACCACCGGATGGCCGGGCCGATCCCCGTAGACCGCGCGGGCCAGACCTGTCGATTGCGCCGCAGCCAGCACCCGGCGCACCACCGCCGCGCCGATGTCGGGCGTGTCCACCGTCGTCAGCACCGCATATCGCGCAGTCTCGGGAAGCGCAGCCAGGCCGGCGCGCACCGAGGCGCTCAGCCCGTCAGCCCAGTCACCAGCGACGACGCCGCGAGCCGGCGGGGGAACCTCGACCACCGCGGCCCCCAGCACCACCACGACGTCCCCGCAGCCACCCTCATGCAACGCTGCGACGCCCGCACGCAGCCACGATCCTCCCCCGGCCAGCACCTTCGGCTTTCCGTAGCGGGTTCCGGCCCCCGCGGCCAGTAACACGCCTGAAGCCGAAAACTGTTGTTGCTCAGCCTTTTTCGTAGGGCACCTCCGCGCCGGTGACGACTGTGTGAATGCGACCCTGAACGTTTGTTAATAAGCTCTCACGATCATTGTCCAAGATCGACCAAAGGGCGTATCGTTCAAATCGAGGTTGATCAAGACAGCCTCCCAGCGTCATCGTCAACAGGGGCGAGAATCTGACCGCCCTCGTTATCGGCTTTTAGAAATAGGGCCCAAGCCTTGGCGTGAACACACAGAGAAAACGACTGATGGAGTTCACCATGCCTCACGTGCCCACCCACGACACGAACACTGCACTTGCGGCCACTGACCTGCAGGTCAGCCACACCGCGCAGTTCCAGACCACCTGGCCGCAGGGCGGCACAGCGGTCGTCGCCGCCTTCGGCGAACTCGACGCAGCCAACGGCGCGGAGTTCGTCGCCTACGCGATGGCCCAGGCCGAGCGCGCCCAGCACCTGGTCATCGACCTGACGGGCCTGACGTTCTTCGCCACCGCAGGCTTCACCGCACTGCACACCCTCAACGTGCAGACCGTCGGACAGGAAGTCCGCTGGGCACTAGCCTCGGCGCCGTCGGTGCAGCGTGTGCTGCGCATCTGCGATCCGGACGCTACGCTGCCCGTCTTCGTCGACGTCGACGAAGCGCTGCACGCCGTCCACCAGGATCCGCCTCCGCTACTCCATCTGGTCACGGAGTCGCGCTAGCGACTTCGCGAGCAGGCGGGACACGTGCATCTGCGAGATGCCGACCCGCTCGGCGATCTGCGTCTGCGTCATCGACTCGAAGAACCGCAGGACCAGCACGGTGCGCTCGCGCTCGGGCAAGCTCTCGAGCAGCGGCCGTAGCGACTCGCGATTCTCGATCTGATCCAGGCTGTTGTCGACGTCGCCGAGCGTGTCGGCGATCGCGGGAGCGTCCTCGTTTCCGCTGCCACCACTGTCGATCGACAGCGTGTTGTACGAGCTGCCCGCGACCAGGCCCTCGATGACCTCGTCGCGATCCATCTCGAGCTCGGCTGCCAGCTCCGACGCCGTCGGGGCGCGGCCCAAGCGTTGCGACAGGTCAGCGGTGGCCGAACCCAACCGCAGGTGAAGTTCCTTCAGGCGGCGCGGCACCTTCACCGACCAGCTGTTGTCCCGGAAGTGTCGGCGAACCTCGCCCATGATGGTGGGCACCGCGAACGACACGAAGTCCGAGCCGGCCGTCACGTCGAAGCGGATGACCGCGTTGACCAGACCTACGCGCGCAACCTGGACAAGATCGTCGCGTGGTTCACCGCGGCCGTCGAATCGCCGGGCGATGTGATCGGCCAGAGGCAGGCACCGCTCGACGATGCGGTCACGCTGGCGCTGGAACTTTGCCGAGTCCGCATCGAGCTCAGCCAACTCGCGGAACATGTCGGCAACGTCGGCATATTCAGAGCTCGGCCGTGAGGACGAACCCCTGGACGACGACCGCGTCACTGCAAGGAACTCGCTCGTCGCGTCATCATCGAGATCCCGAACACCTGCCCGTCTGGCGACGACCCGTTGGTGAACGTGTTGACCTCGTCGGTCAACGACGTCAGCACATGCCAGCTGAAGCTGCCCGGCGCGAGGATGTCGGAGCTCTCACAGGTGGTCGAGGCGTGCACGCACAGCGCTTCGGGCTGCGGGTCGACGACGACCAACAGGGTCGAGTTGGGCACCGCAGACCGGACCAGCCGCGTACACGCCTCGTCGACGGCCAGCCGCAGATCGGCCACTGCGTCGAAATCGAGGTCCTCGAACGTGCCGACCGCGGCGACGAGGGTGCGCAGGACGGCCAGATTCTCCAGCGAAGCCGCCACTCGCAGCTCGACCGCTTGTGGACTGTGCGAGTGTCCGTTGCTGCGGCTCACTACATCAGCCATCTGACCTCCCGGAAACTTGCCAGCGAGACTACCCCAGGCCGAACCCCTCCCGGCCATGGGCACTCCTGCGCGTGGCTGATGGACGTTACGGTCCCCGTAGGCTGGGGTAACCCCATGTCATGGACGCAAAACGCACGGAAGAGCCCGGCTCCAGGCGGTTGCGACGCGTTCTCGTGGTGGCCGGATCGACGCTGGCGGCCCTGATCTTGGTAGCGGTGGCGGTCTACGCCGTGGCGTTCTTGATGCTGGCACCGATGATGCAGTGACGGTGCTCTGTGAATGCTGGACATGGTGACAGATCAGTACCCCCTGCTCCTCAGAAGCCAAACACCCGTCAACGCCGTGTTTTGCCGCCGTGATGGCGTTGTCACGGAATGGTTTTCACTGCGATCCAGATCACTCGTTTGGGCGCGTGGGGCACCGGGAAGACTCGAACTGAGCTCAAGAAGCGGGCCAAGAACGACCTGTCCACACAACAGCGGAGGGTGAACATGGCTGACGACAAGAACAACAGCGGTCCCGAAGAGGGCATCAAGGGCGTCGTCGAAGACGTCAAGGGCAAGGCCAAGGAAGCGGTCGGTACCGTCACCGGTCGCAACGACATGGTCGACGAGGGCAAGGCCCAGCAGGACAAGGCCGACGCTCAGCGTGACGCCGCCAAGAAGGAAGCAGAGGCCGAAGCGGCCCGCTCCGGCGCCGACGCCGCTGAGAAGCGTCAAGAGTCCAACCAGTAGGAGCTTCGCATCGAGGGGCCCGGCCGATCGGCCGGGCCCTTCGCCGTGTGTGTGGGCTGGCGCCGAGCGAGGCTGGGTTGACGTGCGGGGCTGGGTTGGCGTGCGGGGCAGCATTGCCTGCGCCGCCGAACGCCGCCGAGCATTGAAATTGCCGTCAAGGCTGTGGATCGCGCCTACTTACGACCGCCTGCGCAATCTCGGTATGTATCCGCGCCGCTGAAAAGCTTGCCGCACGCGGAACTTGATGAACTCGGCGCTGTGCGCGTTCACGACCCGGATGTCATGCCATCCCTGCTGCTCGACGAACTCGGCTCGCCCGATGTCATAGACGTACGTCGGGCGATCGTCACTGTGATGGCTGCCTTCGTAGTCCAGGCCGATCATCGGTTCGTCGTAGCCCATGTCCAGGTAGGCCACGGTCGACCCGTCGGTCACTTTGATCTGGGTCCGCACAGGGTCGAGCCATTCGTCGACCAGGATCAGTCGCAGTCGCGTCTCCCTGGGCGATCGCGCACCGGCGTCCATCAAGCCCAGTGCAGTGGCGGCCCTGCGGGTACCCCGCGCCCCGGGGTATCGCTGCACCAGAGTCAGCACGTCGACGGCCTTCACACCCGTCGCTTGAGCAAGCGCATCGAGATCGGCCACGGCCTCGTTGCGTGGTCGATGCCGAGCGAGATCGAACGCGGTTCGCTGCACGGTGGTCACCAGCAGGCAACCGACCTGTGTGATCTCGTCACCGTCGAGTCTCTCGTTGCGAACGATGATGCCGGGCGGAGGTCGTCCGCACCGATAGATCATCTCGATAGGGGTCTGTCGGTCGACCCAACGGGCTCCATGCAGGGCGGCTGCCGCGCGTCCCGCGATCACTCCGTTGCGGCCCGACCACAGCCACGCTCCGAGGGTGCGGTCGACGGACTGATTGCGGCCGGGACATAGACGCCGGGGAACAATCTGCGATAGTTCCAGCGCAACGCCGCACGGGTGAGCCCGCCGCCGGCCAAGGCCTCACTGCCGATGAACACCCTTCGCATGAGGCGATGCTCACTGGCAGCCCCGACACAGCGGCGCGTCTAACACCCACATTGCGGCCAGGGCTGTGGACAACCGAAGAACGCAACCCTCAGCGCAATGTCGCGAACAAGGTGCGGCGGGTGCCCGCTTCAGCGTGCCGCGCCGAACAAGCTGCGGCGGGTGCCCGCGTCAGCGCAATGTCGCGAACAAGGTGCGGCGGGTGCCCGCTTCAGCGTGCCGCGCCGAACAGCCCGAGGACCGCCAGCGCCAGCAGCAACCAGGCCGCACCCAGCCACGCCCACCAGGCGAACTCGTCTCGCCGCACCCGCATCAGCCGCGCCAACGAGAACACTCCGCCCGCGGCGAGGATGACCGGCGCCCCGAGCGTGAGCGCCGTGCGCTGCGGCACGCCGCAGGCCAGCGGGTCCGCGACCGCTCCGGTGCACGTCCCGAGCCACAACCCGGCCAGGACGAAGAACACCAGCCCCGCAGCGGCGAAGCCCAGGCCCGTCCGCAAAGCATCCCGGACCCCGGTGTCGCCGTCGATGCTGCGATGCCCATGCTGGGACAGGTCGGTCATGGCCTGGCTCTTTCGTGTCGTACAACTGTGGAACCAGAAGTTCCCGGACACCCCGCCCGGTAAACCGGGTCTGTCGGGGTCGCGGCCTACGATGCGCGCGTGACGAGGCTGCGGTGGACGGTGCTGCTGGCGCTCGGCGTGGCCGCCGCCGTCACCGCCTACCTGGCCGGCGCGTCACCGCCGTGGAGCGTGGCCGCCGGGCTGCTCGCGATGGCCGCGCCCAGCTTTCTCATCGCCACCGTGGTGGCTGCCGCCACCCCCGGTCACCGGGAGCGCGATCGCGCCGATGCCATGTCCGGCACCGAGTTCGAGGATTACGTCGCGCACATCGCGCGCTCGGCCGGGGTGCCGGTGATCATGACGTCGATCAGCGGGGACTGGGGTGTCGACCTGATCGTCGGGCATCGCCCCAATCGGCTTGCCGTGCAGTGCAAACGGTACTCACGCCCGGTCGGCGCCAGCGCCGTGCAGGAGGTCGTCGCCGGTGCCGCGATGCAGGACTGCACCCGCACGATGGTCGTCACGAACCACGAATTCACCCCGGCGGCACGCAAACTGGCTGAACGTCACGGCTGCGAGCTCGTCAGTGGCGCGGAGCTGGCGGCGCTGCGGACGACGATCCGCCGGCTCACCCGGCCGAGCGAACCGACATCGACCTGAGCACCGCCCGCACCGCGTCGACCGCGGCGTCCAGCTCGTCGTGCGACACGGTCAACGCCGGCCGGAACCGGACACTGTCGGCTCCACATCCGAGCATGATCACCCCACGCCGCCACAGACCGTCGATCAGCGCGTCGCGCTGCGCGGCGTCGGGCATGCTGAACGCACACATCAGGCCTCGGCCGCGCACGTCGCGCACCAGGTCGGGAAAATGCTCCTCGAGTTCCTGTAGCCGTTCGATCAGGTAGCGGCCCCGCTCGGCGGCCTGCTCGAACAACCCGTCCGCCTCGATGACCTCCAGGATTCGGCGCGACCGCACCATGTCGGCCAGGTTGCCACCCCAGGTCGAGTTGATCCGCGAGCTGACGGTGAAGACGTTGTCGGCCACCTCGTCGGTGCGCCCACCCGCCATGACGCCGCACACCTGCGTCTTCTTGCCGAACGCGACCACGTCGGGGGTGACACCCAATTGCTGATAGGCCCAGGCGGTTCCGGTGATGCCGCATCCGGTCTGCACCTCGTCGAAGATCAGCAGCGCGTCGAACTCGTCGCACAGGCGGCGCATCGCGGCGAAGAACTGCGGCCGGAAATGGCGATCGCCGCCCTCGCCCTGGATCGGTTCGGCGATGAAGCAGGCGACGTCATGCGGGTTCGCCTCGAAGGCGGCGCGCGCTTGCCGCAGCGATTCGGCTTCCAGCGCAGCCATGGCGTCGTCGTCGAAACCGGGCCGGACATAGGGTGCATCGATGCGCGGCCAGTCGAACTTCGGGAAGCGGGCCACCTTGTTGGGGTCGGTGTTGGTCAGCGACATGGTGTAGCCGCTTCGACCGTGGAAGGCGCCGCGCAGGTGAAGCACCTTGGTACCCAACGCCGGATCGATCCCGCGACTCTCGTTGAGCCGGCTCTTCCAGTCGAACGCGACCTTCAAGGCGTTCTCGACGGCCAGCGCTCCCCCGTCGACGAAGAACAGGTGCGGCAGCGCCGGATCACCCAGCACGCGGGCGAACGTGTCGACGAAACGCGCCATCGGAATGCTGTAGACGTCGGAGTTGCTTGGCTTGTTCAACGCGGCGGCGGTGAGCTCGGCACGGAACTGCTCGTCATCGGCCAGGCCCGGATGGTTCATCCCCAACGCCGACGACGCGAAGAACGTGAACATGTCCAGGAAGCTGCGTCCGGTGCGCGCGTCGACGAGGCGTGAACCGCGCGAGCGATCGAGGTCGAGAACCAGATCCAGGCCGTCGGCGAGGATGCTGCGGGACAGAACGGGGCGGACATCGGCCGGAACCAGCGCAGGAAGGACGGCAGTCATTCCGCCATGGTACCGCTTATATTCCTGCCATGTCGCTTCTAGACCGCAACTAATCCGGCACGTATCGCCTTTCACTGTAAAAATTCTGTAGGATGATCGTGCTGCGCGTCTTCACGTCGGCGGCGGTACGGATGCGCTGCAGCAGCGCCTCCAACGCGCGCGCCGAGGCGACGTGCACCAGCAGCACATAGTTGTCCTCGCCGGCCACCGAGTAACACGCCTCGATTTCGGGGATGTGCTCCAGGCGGGCGGGGGCATCATCGGGTTGAGAGGGATCGAGAGGGGTGATCGCGACGAACGCCGACAGCATGGCGCCCACCGCCTCGGGGTTGATGCGCGCGGTGTATCCGGCCACCACCCCGCGCGATTCCAGCCGTCGCACCCGCGCCTGCACCGCCGAGACCGACAACCCCGCCGTCGCCGCCAGCTGCGCCAACGTCGCGCGACCATCGGCCACCAACTCCCGGACCAGCGTGCGGTCGATCTCGTCGAGTTCGCCGTCGCCCATGGGCGCACTGTATCCGAGCGCCGCGCCGACCCGCGCCGACAAGCCCCATCACACCGACCAGAAAGCCAGCCGCCCATGAGCACCGCCGTGTCCGCCGCCCTGCCCACCGCCGACGACCTGCGCTCCCGCGTCCGCGACGCCCTGGCTTCCGTCGGCGCGACGGTCGAACCCGGCAGCCCCAACGACGGCGGCCTGCCCGCAAGCACCGCGATCACCGGAGACGTGCTGTTCACCGTCCCCGAATCGACGCCCGCCGACGCTGACACGGCGATCGGCCAAGCAGCGGAAGCATTTTCGGCCTGGCGGGTGACCCCGGCGCCGGTGCGCGGAGCGCTGGTGGCCCGGCTCGGGGCGCTGCTCGTGGAACACAAGGCCGCGCTGGCGGCCCTGGTCACCATCGAAGCCGGCAAGATCACCTCCGAAGCCGCCGGCGAGGTCCAGGAGATGATCGACATCTGCGACTTCGCCGTCGGGTTGTCGCGCCAGCTGTACGGCAAGACGATCGCCTCCGAGCGGCCCGGGCACCGACTGATGGAAACCTGGCATCCGCTCGGCGTCGTCGGCGTCATCACCGCCTTCAACTTTCCGGTAGCGGTGTGGGCGTGGAACACCGCCGTCGCGCTGGTGTGCGGGGACACCGTGGTGTGGAAGCCTTCTGAGCTCACTCCGCTGACCGCACTGGCCTGTCAGGCGCTGCTCGAGCGGGCCTGCGCCGACGTCGGCGCACCCGCCGGCGTGAGCCGGTTGATCCTGGGCGGCCGCGAGGTCGGCGAGCGCCTGATCGACGACTCCCGGGTCGCGCTGGTGAGCGCGACGGGATCGGTGCGCATGGGTAAGCAGGTCGGCCCCCGGGTCGCCGAACGCTTCGGCAAGGTTCTGCTCGAACTGGGCGGCAACAACGCCGCGATCGTGACCCCGGCCGCCGATCTGGACCTCGCCGTGCGCGGCATCGTGTTCTCTGCCGCCGGAACCGCGGGACAGCGATGCACGACGCTGCGCCGACTGATCGTGCACTCGTCGGTTGCCGATGACCTGGTGTCGAGGATCGTGGCGGCGTACCGGCAGCTGCCGGTGGGCGATCCGTTCGCCTCGGACACCCTGGTGGGGCCACTGATCCACGAGACCGCCTACCGCGACATGGTGGGCGCGCTGCAGCAGGCACGTGACGAAGGCGGCGAGGTGACCGGCGGGGAGCGCGTCGACACCGGCGCCTCCGAGGCCTTCTATGTCGAACCCGCCGTGGTGCGGATGCCCGAACAGACCGCCATCGTGCACACCGAGACGTTCGCGCCGATCCTCTACGTGCTGACCTATGACACGCTCGACGAGGCGATCGCGCTGAACAACGCGGTGCCGCAGGGGTTGTCGTCGTCGATCTTCACCACCGATGTGCGCGAGGCGGAGCGGTTCCTGGCTGCCGACGGTTCGGACTGCGGCATCGCCAACGTGAACATCGGCACGTCAGGCGCGGAGATCGGCGGCGCATTCGGCGGCGAGAAGCAGACCGGCGGCGGTCGCGAATCCGGATCGGATGCGTGGAAGGCCTACATGCGACGCGCGACGAACACGGTCAACTACTCTTCGGAGCTGCCGCTGGCCCAGGGTGTGCATTTCGGCTGACCGGCACTCCCTGCCCCGCGAGCGTGCGAGTCTGCACGACGACACGCCGCTCCACGCTGTGATTCTCCGCGCGCTCGTGGCGCGCGAAGGCACACTCTGTACATGGATCTCGCGGGCAAGGTCGCCGTCGTCACCGGCGGAGCATCGGGAATCGGGCAGGCACTGGCCCGGCAACTGGCCGAACAAGACGTGCGGGTCGTGGTCGGCGACCTGGACGAGGCCGGTGCGCATCAGAGCGCGTCGGACATCCGGGCGGCCGGCGGCCAGGCCATCGCCCTGCGGGCCGATGCCGCGGACACCGAGGACATCGCAGCGCTGCTACGGCTGGCCGGCGACGAGTTCGCACCCGTGGACATCTACGTCGCCAACGCCGGAGTCATCGGGGCGCCCGCGCTCGGCTCCGAAGCCGACTGGGATGTGACCCTCGACGTGAACCTGCGTGCCCATATCCGCGCCGCGCGCCTGCTGGTGCCGCATTGGCGTTCGATCGGTAGTGGCTACTTCGTGTCGGTGGCCTCGGCCGCGGGCCTACTGACCCAGCTCGGTGCCGCGGGCTACGCGGTGAGCAAACACGCCGCCGTCGGGTTCGCCGAATGGCTCGCGATCACCTACGGCGACGACGGCATCGGGGTCAGCTGTGTGTGCCCGCTGGGCGTGGAAACGCCTCTGCTGCAGAACATCCGCGGCATCGACGACGCCGACGCCCGGCTCGGCGCGTCGTCGATCGAACACTCGGCGGCGGTCATCAGCGCCGACGACGTCGCGGCGGCCACACTCGAGGCGATGCGCACCGACCGGTTCCTGGTGCTCCCCCATCCCGAGCTGCTCGAGATGTACCGGCACAAGGGCGCCGACTACGACCGGTGGATCGCCGGGATGCGCCGTTACCAGCGGACGCTGCGCAACGATTAGCTCGTCACCGTCTCCGCGGAGAACTCTCGGATCGCCGAAAAGGCCCGCGCCCCATAGACGGTCGCCGGTCCGCCGTGCATCATGATGCCCACCGCGATCGCCTCGGCAGCCTCCTGCTCGGTGGCCCCGGCCCGGACCGCTCCTTTGGCGTGCGAGGCGATGCACCCGTCGCAGCCGTGGACGACACCGATCGTCATCGCGATGAGCTCTTTGACCTTGCGGCTCAACGCACCGTCGGACAGGGCCGCCGCGCTGATGGCGTTGAAGCCCTGATACACCTCCGGGATTGCCTGCCGCAGCGCCCGGTGTTCGGGCCGCAACTCGTCGAGAACGTCGTGATAGTGCCGCTCGCCATCGTCCATACCGCCCAGTGTGGCGACGGGCATGGGAGGCGAGAAGGGCCGAAAGTACTCACTCGCCGGGCGCGAGCGGGCGCTGGGTGCAGGAGGTGGGGCTATCGGCGGCGCAGGGTGAGGTGGAAATCCTTGGGCATCAGAGTCAACCGCTCGGCGACCTGCAGTTCGTAGTCCGGGTCGGGGATCAACTCGTAGCGGCGAAGCAGCACCGCCAGCAGCAGCACCGCCTCATGCAGCGCGAACTGCCGACCGATGCACGACCGGGGTCCCGTGCCGAACGGCTTGTACAACCCCGCCGGACGGGCCTTGACGTTCTCGGGCGCGAAACGGTCCGGATCGAAGGCATCGGGATCGTCACCCCAGCGCGGGTCGCGGTGCAGCGTCATCGTCAACGCCAGCACCCAGTCGCCCTTGCGCATCGGGTGCACCCCGGCCAGCAACGTGTCGTCGCGGGCCGCGCGATAGTAGCCGGGCACCGTCGGGTGCAGGCGCAGCGCCTCGTCGAACACCCGCCGCACATAGCGCAGCTTGGCGATCAGGTCGAAGTCCGGGCGCTGCTGCTCGCCCCAGACCTCGGCGATCTCAGCGCGGGCGCGGTCGGCGATCTCCGGATGCCGGGCCAGGAAGTACAGCGCGAACGACAAGGCGCCCGAGGTGGTTTCGTGCCCGGCGACCAGGAAGTTGATCAGCTGATAGCGGATGTTGGCCGGCTCGAGGTCGGACTGCAGCATCAGCTCGAGAAGGTCGTCGTGACGGCCCGGGCCCTCGCGCAACCGTTCGGCGACGATCTCGTCCGCGATCCGGTGCATCGCCGCGGCGTGCACCAGGACATGCCGCTCGGCACGACGGGCGAACCAGCGCGGCAGGAAGGTCTGCCGCAGCACACCCACGCGGTCGGAACCCTTCAGTCCGGCCACCATGTGCTCGACGAACGGGTGCGGATCTTCGGAGTCGAACGCGCCGAACGGATGTCCGGCCGCGCACCTCCCGATGGTCTCCAGTGTCGCCCGGGTGGCGTCGGCGGACACGTCGACGGTCTCGCGCTCATCCCAGCGGGCGGTCAGTTC
The DNA here is from genome assembly GCF_041902445.1 of Mycobacterium sp. G7A2. NCBI lineage: Bacteria > Bacillati > Actinomycetota > Actinomycetes > Mycobacteriales > Mycobacteriaceae > Mycobacterium > Mycobacterium sp. G7A2. The sequence continues at coordinate 4,568,145 of NZ_CP169251.1, forward strand.
GTCGGCGACGTCGAACATGATCGCGTGGTACTGACGCATCGCCTGCTGGCTGAAGGCGGGCATCAGCACATCGTGGGCTCTCTGCCAGTTCGGTTCGTCGTTGTAGGCGGTGAACAAGCCGTCGCCGCCGAGGAGCCGCAGCGCCTCGATGTCGGGACCGACGTGCTTGCAGAAGCGGCTCTCGTCATTGAGTTCGGCGACGACATCGGATCCGGCGGCCACGACATAGCGCGCACCCAGGAACCGGAACTCGAACACCGGCCCGAGCTGGGCCAGCTTCATCGCCGACTGGGACGGGGTGTCGGCGTCGAAGGACAGCACATCACCGATGAGCGGCAACCGGCGACCCGGGTGCGGCAACTTGGGGAACGCGCGCCGGTCGTCGACGATGGACATGACCCCAGCCTCCGCTGCTGTTGTACATGTGTCAAGTAGGATGGCGGTCATGGGGGAACCACGACGACGACTCTCACCCGACGACCGCCGCAACGAGCTGCTGGCGCTCGGCGCCGAGGTGTTCGGCCAGCGGCCCTACGACGAGGTGCGCATCGACGAGATCGCCGAGCGCGCCGGGGTGTCGCGGGCCCTGATGTACCACTACTTTCCCGACAAGCGGGCATTCTTCGCCGCCGTCGTCCGAGCCGAGGGTGAGCGGCTGTTCGAGGCCACCAACACCCCGCCGGAGCCGGGACAGACGCTGTTCGCCCAGGTCCGCGCCGGCGTGCTGGCCTACCTGCACTACGACGAGGGGCATCCGCACGGCGCCTGGGCGGCATACATGGGAATGGGCCGCTCAGACCCGGTGCTCCGCGGCATCGAGGACATCGACAACGACCGCCAGGCCAACCGCATCATCGGCCGGATCAGCGACGCGGTAGGTGGCGCGATGGGCGCTGATGTCGAGCGCGATCTCCGGGCCACCATCTACGGCTGGCTGGCGTTCACGTTCGAGATGTGCCGCCAGCGCCTGCTCGATCCGGCTCTGGACGCCGACCTGATCGCCGACCTGTGCGCGCACGGACTGCTCGACGCGGTCGCCCGCGTGCCGGGGATCCCGGCCGCGCTGGCCGAGGCGGTCGCGCTCGACGCGCGCTGAGGATCAGCTCTCGCCGAGGTCGGGAATGTCGCGGCCGCAGCGGTTGCGGAAGTCCACCGCAGGCTGCCGGATTCCCTGCAACTCCGCTTTGACCTGAGGATTCGTGTCGAGGAACTCCGCCAACGCCACCCGCCGCTGCTCGGGATCGAGGTCGCCGATCGTGGTGAAGAAGGCGTTGACCGGCGGATGGGTGTACAGATACGCCGTCGTCGACGCCAGCACCCCGGTCATCACCCCCGCCAGGTCCGCCGACGAGCAGTTCGGCGGCGGCTGGGATGCGGCCGGCGCGGCGACGCCCAGCGACAACGCGCCCAGTCCGAGCACTGCGGCCACCACGCGCCGGGTGGACATCCCATCAGCCATGCCGTTCTCCTTGATTCGCTGTCGTTGACCCATCACGGTCTGTTGAAGCCCAGGTTGATGCCCACGTTCCACAAGTCGTCGCAGGCGTAGTAGCCCCACTCGCAGGGGTAGGGCACGTACGGCCCGGTCGAGCCCACGGGTCCGGTGCCGGTGCCCGATGAGCGCACTTCACCCTGCGAACAGATCGTCGTCGCCCCCGCGTTGGAGCATTCGGCCCCGCTGACGGGGGCCAGCGCCACCGACGACACAAGCAGGACGGGAACCACCGGTGCACAGATCCATCGCATGTCTCACTCCATCCACCAGCGCACGACGAGGTCGCGCGTCCGGCGCGTCCCACGGCGTCCGCATGAGGGCGCCCGATGGGTCGCAGCGCTCAGAATACGCCGCGACGGACGCCGGCAGCCCCCGTTTTCGACGACTTCACCCCTGCTCAGAGCAGTTGTCGGACCCAGCAGGCACCATGGACGGGTGCCCGTGACCACCGACCCGCTCGCCCGCTTCAGCGCGCTGACGCGCGAGTGGTTCACCGGCACGTTCCACGAACCCACCCCGGCGCAGGCCCAAGCATGGAACGCGATCGCCGACGGCGACAACACCCTGGTCATCGCCCCCACCGGATCGGGGAAGACGCTCGCGGCGTTTCTGTGGGCGATCGACGGGCTGGCCCGTGAACCCTCCCCCACCCGCTCGACCCGGGTGCTGTACGTGTCCCCGCTCAAGGCTCTGGCCGTCGACGTCGAGCGCAACCTGCGCACGCCGCTGACCGGCATCTCCCGCATCGCCGAGCGCACCGGCCAGACGCCGCCGGCGATCAGCGTCGGCGTGCGCTCCGGCGACACCACCCCCGCCAAGCGGCGCGAGCTGATCACCAAACCGCCTGACATCCTGATCACCACCCCCGAGTCGCTGTTCCTGATGTTGACCTCGGCGGCCCGCGACTCCCTGGCCGGCGTGCAGACCGTCATCGTCGACGAAGTGCACGCCGTGGCGGGCACCAAACGCGGCGCACACCTGGCGCTGTCGCTGGAACGCCTCGACGCGATGCTGGAGCGGCCCGCGCAACGAATCGGGCTCTCGGCGACGGTGCGCCCGCCCGAGGAGGTGGCCCGATTCCTGTCCGGCGCGTCCCCGACCACGATCGTCGCGCCGCCGGCGGCCAAGACCTTCGATCTCGCCGTGCAGGTGCCGGTACCCGACATGGCCAACCTGGAGGACAACTCGATCTGGCCCGATGTCGAGGAGCGCATCGTCGACCTGATCGAGGCGCACCACAGCTCGATCGTGTTCACCAACTCGCGGCGGCTGGCCGAGCGACTGACCGCGCGCCTCAACGAGATCCACGCCGAACGCGCCGGCGTCGAGCTCGGCTCCCACAACCCCGGCGTCGCCGGCGGGGCGCCGGCGCACCTGATGGGCAGCGGACAGACCTACGGCGCCGAGCCGGTGCTGGCCCGCGCGCACCACGGTTCGGTCAGCAAAGAAGCCCGCGCCGAGGTCGAGGACGCGCTCAAGAGCGGGCGACTCAAGGCCGTCGTCGCGACATCGAGCCTCGAGCTCGGCATCGACATGGGCTCGGTCGATCTGGTCATCCAGGTCGAGACCCCGCCGTCGGTGGCCAGCGGGCTGCAACGCATCGGCCGGGCCGGACACCAGGTCGGCGAGATCAGCCAGGGTGTGCTGCTGCCGAAGCACCGCACCGACCTGATCGGGTGCGCGGTCAGTGTGCAGCGCATGCTGACCGGGCAGATCGAGACGATGAAGGTGCCGGCCAACCCGCTCGACGTGCTGGCCCAGCACACCGTCGCCGCCAGCGCGCTGGAACCGATCGACGCCGACCGCTGGTTCGACACCGTGCGGCGCAGCGCCCCGTTCGCGACGCTGCCGCGCAGCGCGTTCGAGGCGACACTGGACCTGCTCGCCGGCAAGTACCCGTCCACCGACTTCGCCGAGCTGCGTCCACGCATCGTCTACGACCGCGATGCCGGGACGCTGACCGCTCGGCCGGGCGCCCAGCGGCTGGCCGTCACCTCCGGTGGCGCGATCCCCGACCGCGGGCTGTTCACCGTCTACCTGGCCTCCTCGGCGGACTCCGAGAAGCCCTCCCGGGTCGGCGAACTCGACGAGGAGATGGTCTACGAGTCCCGGCCCGGTGACGTCATCTCGCTGGGCGCCACGAGCTGGCGCATCACCGAGATCACCCACGACCGGGTGCTGGTGATCCCCGCCCCCGGCGAGCCGGCGCGGCTACCGTTCTGGCGCGGTGACGGCGTCGGCCGGCCCGCGGAGCTGGGCGCGGCGATCGGGGCGTTCACCGGCGAGCTGGCCCGCCTGGACCGGGAGAAGTTCGAAACCCGCTGCCGGGAAATCGGTTTCGACGACTTTGCGATCGACAACCTGTGGCAGCTGATCGACGAGCAACGCCAGGCCACCTCAGCGGTGCCGTCGGACACCACGCTGGTGGTCGAACGGTTCCGCGACGAACTCGGCGACTGGCGGGTCATCCTGCACTCCCCCTACGGCTTGCGGGTGCACGGGCCGCTGGCACTGGCCGTCGGCAAGCGGCTCTACGACCGCTACGGCATCGACGAAAAGCCCACCGCCTCCGACGACGGCATCATCGTGCGGCTGCCCGACACCGACGACGCCGCCCCGGGCGCCGACATCTTCGTGTTCGACCCCGACGAGATCGAGCCGCTGGTCACCACCGAGGTCAGCAGCTCGGCGCTGTTCGCCTCACGGTTCCGCGAATGTGCCGCGCGGGCGCTGCTGCTGCCCCGCCGCCACCCCGGCAAGCGCTCGCCGCTGTGGCATCAGCGTCAGCGTGCCGCCCAGCTTCTCGACGTGGCCCGCAACTATCCGGACTTCCCGATCGTGCTCGAGGCGGTGCGGGAGTGTCTGCAGGACGTCTACGACGTGCCGATGCTGACGGCGCTGATGGGCCGCATCGCGCAGCGCCGGGTGCGGCTGCTGGAGGTCGAGACCCCGACCCCCTCACCGTTCGCGGCGTCGCTGCTGTTCGGCTACGTCGGGGCGTTCATGTACGAAGGCGACAGCCCGCTGGCCGAGCGGCGGGCCGCCGCGCTGGCGCTCGACCCGACGTTGCTGGCCGAGCTGCTGGGCCGTGTCGAGCTGCGCGAGTTGCTCGACGCCGACGTCGTCGCCAGCACGTCACGCCAGCTGCAACATCTGACCGAGGAGCGGCTGGCCCGCGACGCCGAGGGCGTCGCCGACCTGCTGCGCCTGCTCGGCCCGCTGACCACCGACGAGGTCGCCGCGCGCAGCACCGCCGACGACGTGGGCGGCTGGCTGGAAGGCCTGTTGACGGCCAAGCGGGTGGTGACCGTGTCCTATGCCGGGCAGAGCTGGTGGGCCGCGGTGGAGGACATCGCCCGACTGCGGGACGGTGTCGGAGTCGCGGTGCCGGTCGGGGTGCCGATCGCGTTCCTCGAACCGGTCATCGACCCGCTGGGAGAACTGCTGTCACGGTTCGCCCGCACCCGCGGCCCGTTCACCACCGCCGAGGCCGCCGCCCGGTTCGGACTCGGAGTGCGGGTCGCCGCCGACGTGCTGGGTCGCCTCACCGTCGACGGCAAGTTGGTCCGCGGCGAATTCAGCGACGCTCCCGCCGATTCCGGGGAACAGTGGTGTGACGCCGAGGTGCTGCGCATCCTGCGCCGCCGCTCGTTGGCGGCGCTGCGCGCACAGATCGAACCGGTCAGCACCACCGCGTTCGGCCGCTTCCTGCCGTCCTGGCAGCTGCTCGGCAGCGAATCGGTGTCCGGCGTCGACGGACTGGCCGCGGTGATCGATCAACTCGCCGGCGTGCCGATGCCCGCCTCGGCTGTCGAACCGCTGATCTTCGGACAGCGCGTGCGCGACTACCAGCCCGGCATGCTCGACGAACTGCTCGCCTCCGGTGAAGTGCTGTGGTCGGGTGTCGGCGCGCTGTCCACCGCAGACGGCTGGGTCGCGTTCCATCCCGCCGAGACCGCACCGCTGTCAATGGCGCCGCCGAGCGAGGTCGACATGACCGACGTGCACCGCGCGCTTCTGGACGCGCTGTCGGGGGGCGGCGCGTACTTCTTCCGGCAGCTGTCGGTGGACGGCGTCAGCAGCGAGTCCCTGAAAGAGGCGCTGTGGCAGCTGATCTGGTCCGGCTACGTCAGCGGCGACACGTTCGCCCCGGTACGGGCGCTGCTGGCCGGCACCCGCGGTACGGGCGCGCGGCGAGCGGCCACCCCGTCGCACCGGCACCGGCGCGCCCCCCGGCTGAGCCGCTACAGCCTGAGCTCGAGTGCGTTGAGCCACCGCGACTCCGACCCGACGGTCGCCGGTCGGTGGTCGGCGCTGCCGGTGCCCGAGACCGACACCACGGTCCGCGCACACTTCCAGGCCGACCAACTGCTGGCCCGCCACGGGGTGCTGACCAAGGGCGCCGCGGCTGCCGAGAATGTCCCGGGCGGGTTCGCCTCGCTGTACAAGGTGCTCACCACGATGGAAGAGGCCGGGCGCTGCCAGCGCGGCTATTTCGTCGAATCCCTCGGCGGCGCGCAGTTCGCCACGGCCAGCACCGTCGACCGCCTGCGCACCCACGCCGACAGCATCGACGACCGCCAAGGTGCGCTGCGCGCGGTGGCGCTGGCCGCGACCGACCCGGCCAACCCCTTCGGAGCGGCACTGCCGTGGCCGGTCCGCGACCCCGACGCCGACACCGCACACCGGCCCGGCCGAAAAGCCGGAGCGCTGGTCGTGCTCGTCGACGGCGCGTTGGCCTGGTTCGTCGAACGCGGCGGCCGGTCGCTGCTGAGCTTCACCGGTGACGCCGAGACCTCGAACGCGGCGGCCGCCGCGCTGGCCGAATTGGTCACCCGGCAACGGGTTCCGGCGCTGCTGGTGGAACGGATCGACGGTGTTCCGGTGCTCGAGCAGCGCGACTCCGTGGTCGTCGAGTCGCTGGTCTCCGCTGGCTTCTCCCGCACGCCTCGCGGATTGCGGCTGCGCTGATGCCCGAGGGCGATACCGTGTTCCGGACCGCGGACAAGCTGCGCACAGCCCTGGAGGGCAAGGTGTTGACCCGCTGCGACGTGCGGGTGCCGCGCTTCGCGGCGGTGGACCTGTCCGGGCAGACCGTCGACGAAGTGCTCAGCCGCGGCAAGCACCTGTTCATCCGCGTCGGCGCGGCCAGCATCCACTCCCACCTGAAGATGGACGGCGCGTGGATCATCGGCCGGGTGCGGGCTCCGGCCTACAAGATCCGCATCGTGCTCGAGACCGCCGAATCGCGCGCCTCCGGAATCGATCTCGGCGTGCTCGAAGTGCTCGACCGCGCCACCGACATGACCGCGGTCGACCACCTGGGCCCGGACCTGCTCGGTGAAGACTGGTCGGCCCAGACCGCCGCGGCCAACCTGATGGCCGACCCCGACCGGCCGCTGGCCGAGGCGCTACTGGATCAGCGGGTGATGGCCGGCGTGGGCAACGTGTTCGCCAACGAACTGTGCTTCGTATTCGGCTTGCTGCCGGGCACGGCGGTGGCACAGCTGCCCGATCCGGTGCGGATGGCGACCCGCGCCCAGCAGATGTTGTGGGCCAACCGGTTACGCATCAACCGTACGACCACCGGCAACACCCGCCCCGGTCAGGATGTCTGGGTGTACGGCCGCGCGGGCCTGCCGTGTCGGCGGTGCGGTACCCGCATCGAGACCGACAAGGGCGGTGACCGGGTGACGTATTGGTGCCCGACCTGCCAGCGATAGACGCCGCGACGCCGTGGACGAGGGACGGCCCACGGCCACGGCCACGGCCCGCGGCCCTCGTATCGGAGCGCGACAGGATCGCCCATGTCGGCGCGCAAGACGATTTGCCCAAATCGCATGCACCGGATCAGTGACAAGATGCAAGACCTTCAGTAATCGCCCAAGATGGGGCATACTGCACTGACGGGCGCGCGGCTTACCCAAGCCGGAGTCGTCCGGTCCGTCGGGGGGCGGCGCATTCACGTGATCTGGGGGGAATCGAACAATGTCTTGTCGGAGAACGCGGTCTCATCGACCGTCGAGGTGGCAGCGACATCTGAGGACACACGACACGCACAGTCCTGTGGACCGTCATGTGCCGTCGGATGGAGGCACGACCAGGGCGAGCCTGCCCCTGCGCCGCTCGGGCTTCACCGTCAAGCGAACGGTGCTGAAATTTGCTGTGAGCGCAGCCGTTCTGCCGCTCCTGCCTGCGCCGACCGCCGCGGCTGCCGCAGCAGCGACAGCAGCCCCGGTGCCCTCGGTGCCGAGTCCCGCGACGGTACTGACCGTCTTTCCCTGGGAAGGCTCCATGGAGGATGAACTCCAAGGAACGCTGTGCCAAGCACCCAACAACTGCGTGCAGATCCGGCAGTTCCTCTGGGACCCCAACGGGATCACGACCATCGAAACCACCATCGACGCAACGCCGGGCACCAAGGTCGTGTTCTCCTACAGCGAGGGTGCTCGATCGGTCACCGCCTGGCTGGAGCAGCACGCGGACGACGCCGACGCCCCCTCACCGGACGAACTGTCGTTCGTGCTGATCGGCAATCCCACTCGCGCCTACGGCGGCTCGGACAGCAAGGTGATGCCGCAGACCCAGTACGACGTGATCGACGTGTCGCGGCAGTACGACCCGGCCTCCGACTTCCCCGATGACCCCACCAACCTGATCGCCTTGCTCAATTCCCTGGCGGCGTTCACGGTCATCCACACTGAGTACGAAGGCGTGAACCTCTACGACCCCGCCAATATCGTGTGGAAAGAGGGCAACACGACCTACGTGTTCGTGCCGACCGAGAACCTTCCGCTGCTCGAGCCGCTGCGGAACCTGGGGCTGACGGGCTTGGCGGACGCACTCAACGGGCCGCTGAAGAAGATCGTGGAGCGGGCCTACGATCGGTCCTACCTGCCGACGACGCCGGACGAACCGGCCGCGATGTCTGCGCCGTCCTCGACTCCGGCGTCCGCCCGGATACCGGGGCCGTCAGACGTCGACCACGATGATTCGGCCGCCACTGGTATCGCCGCATCGCTGTCCGAAGATTCCGACGGCTCGGCTGCCGCTGCACTGCCTGTCTCCAAGCCGGACGAGGCCGCCGCGGACGACCTCCGCACTGTTGACCTCGACGCGGAGGAGCCTGACCTCGACGCGGAAGAGCTTGGCACCGGTGACCTCGACGAGACGGTGGCGAAGCCTGACGGTCCCACGAATTCGACAACCCTGCCCGCGCAGGAGATCGGCGCCGAGACGGCCGCCGAGGACGACCTGGACATGGATATCGATGGCCCGGACGCGACGGTCGACGATCCCACGAACTCGACGACCCTGCCTACGCGCGAGACCAGCCACGGATCGTCCACCAGCGACGAACGGCTGGATCGGACGACCGGGAGCGCCGGCGTCACCGGACCCAAGGCGACGGATTCGGAAACGGCTGCGGCAAAGGAGAATGACCGGGGCGGCGTTTCGGCCGACGACAACTCCGGCGACGGCGACTCGTAGTCGTCCGAGTCGGACTCACCCGGCGTCGGCGGCCACGTCGACCGAGTACTCCGGCCCTGGATCACCACCGCCGGTGAAGTCCCGCACGATCGACCACAGCTGGGGAGCGCCGTTGGCCAAGGGCCAGGTGATGACCCGGACCGCCAGATTCTGCACGCTGTCGGCGATCGAGGACGGCACGGTGTCGGGGTCCATCAGGTCGTTCTCCGCGAAGGGTGACGCATCAGCGGCGACCATGAACTCGGTGAAGGTGCGCAGCGACCGCCCCGTACCGCGCAGGGCGTTGACCGCCCCCAGAAACGAACCGCGTTCGCGGATTTCGGAACTGAAACGCAGCGGGGATACACCGAGGTGCTCGGCCACCAGATCGTCACGCACACCCACGATGTGGTCGCGGATGTCGTCGCCGCCCTCGGCCGGCGCCTCGATCACGACATCGCATTCGCTGTCGAAGCCCAGCGAACGGTTGTTCAGATTCGACGAGCCGATGCGCAGCAACCGGTCGTCGACGACCAGAACCTTCGAGTGCACGTACACCGATTCGCCACCTTTGACCACCGGCCAGTACACGCCCAGCCGCTGATGCACGTCGGCGTCCCACAGCAGCCGCAGCATGCGCTCCCGGGCACTGTCCATCGACTCCTGCTCGAGCCGGCTCTCCGAGCTTCGGGGCAGCACGATCACCACCTCGGGGCCGTCGGGTTCGCGCAGCCGCTCGGCGAGCGCCTCGGCGAGACTGCGCGCGGCGAGATACTGGTTCTCCAGATAGATCACCTGACGCGCGGCGGCGATGGCCGCCAGGTTCAGTGCTTCCACCTCGCGCACCTCGGCCCGGCCCGGCAGGGCGGGCATGGTGCGGGCCACGCCCACCTCCACGTCGCGCAGGGCCGGCTCCAACTGGTTCGGCCACATCGACCCCGCGGCCGCGAGCGCGGGCAGCGACTTGCCGGTCGCGGCCTGCCACCGCTGCCGCGCCTGTTCGGCGAGCACACGGGCCGCGGCTCCGTCGACAGCGGTGGCCACCTCGTGACGTGGCCCGTAGGGCTCGCCCGATGTCGTGCGGCGTCGGTCGCCGGGGGCATGGTCGCGGGTGTCCCATCGGCCGACGGTGAGGTCGATGCCCCCGCAGAACGCGACATCGTCGTCGACGACGACGATCTTCTGGTGGTGCACCGCCCCGGTGGGGCGGGCGCCGTCCACCGCGAAATGGATGCGCCGCGAGGTCACCTGGTTGAGCAGCGCCACCGGAGTCACGCCGAACCAGAACCCGTCCAACGCCGGCAGCAGTCGCAGGTTGGACTTCAGCAGATACACGTGCAGGCCGGGTTCGCGGAACAGCAACCAGTGCAGGAACGGGCCGAGCGTGTTCGGGCCCAGCTGCGTCGGATGCCCGGGTTCGAAGGTGGTCCGATAGTCCAGGTCCCAGCCGATCAACATGATGCGACGCTTGGCGCGCAGCATGGCCGCCTTCACATGCGCGAGGTAGTCGGCTCCGTCGACGATCGTCGCGAACCGGTCGGCGCGCGCGGTCTGCCAGCACGTGTGTCCAGGCACGACCAGCGCAGCCTCAATCGTGGCGTTCGCCATCACTGCACCTCCCGTCAGGCAACTCCATGATCGCGCCGACACGGCGACGGATTCAATCGTGCTCTGTGAGGGACGGTCGTGGCACCCGAAACCGCACACCTCGGATCTGTGTTCTCACTCACGATCCGGGCGCCGGGGGGTCAGACCGTGCAGTCGACTCCGGCGACGTCGTGGGCGATGACACAGGCCGACGGGTTCGACAGCTTCCACTGCCCGTCCTGGTCGACCCAGTAGATGTTGTGGGTCTTGGTGCCGAAGATCGGGATGCTGACCGCCAGCTGCGCGTCCACCCGGTCGCCGTTGAGCACCGGATTCTGCACCTCCCACGACACCATCCCGCCGTAGGTGTTCAACCGGTTGGCGATGTTGTCCGCGGTCGGTACCGCCGCCTGCCCACCGGCCAGCTTGGCCGCCCGCGCGTCGGACGGCGCCCCGGTGTCGAGGACCTGCCGCAGGTCGGCGGTCAACTCACCGGCATTCGGGGCCGCCGGCTGCGCCCAGGCAGCGCCCACGCCGCCGAGGACACCGACCGCCATCACCGACATTGCCGCTCCAGCCATCGCCGCGCGCATGAACCACTCCTCACCGTTGGGCCCGACCCACGGCACACCACACCACGGGCCGGGCCCCTCCACAAGGTCTACGTCCAGGGCAGCGCGAGCCTGACGATCTTGCGGACCACGGTGGCGAACTGCCGCGGCAACGGCCCGGTGTTGTACGGGATGCCGTAGCGGCCGCAGATCTCGCGCACACTCTCGGAGATCTCGGCGTGCCGGTGCGCGGGGATGTCGGGGAACAGGTGGTGTTCGATCTGGAACGACAGGTTGCCGCTCAGGATGTGGAACAGCTTGCCCCCGGTCAGGTTCGCCGAGCCGAGGATCTGACGGAAGTACCACTGGCCGCGGGATTCGGCCTTCGTCTCCTCGATCGTGAACTCCTGCACATCCTCGGGGAAGTGTCCGCAGAAGATGATCATGTAGGACCACACGTTGCGGATCAGGTTCGCCGTCAGGTTGCCGGTGAACACCCACGGCGCGAACGGCCCGGCCAGCAGCGGGAACGCCACGTAGTCCTTGAGCGTCTGGCGCTTGGTCTTGGCCCAGATGCCCTCGAGGATCTCACGCTTGTCCTTGATGGAGATCTCACCGGAGGCGATCTTCTCGCTCTCCATCTCGTGCAGCGCCACGCCGTACTGGAACAGCACCATGAGCAGGAACGCGTACACCGGGTTGCCGAGGTAGTACGGCTTCCACTTCTGGTCGGAGCTCATCCGCAGGATGCCGTAGCCCACGTCGCGGTCCAGTCCGACGATGTTGGTATAGGTGTGGTGCATGTAGTTGTGCGAGTGCCGCCACTGGTCGGCCGGGCACGCGGTGTCCCATTCGAATCCGCGGCTGGACAGTGCCGGGTCACCCATCCAGTCGTACTGGCCGTGCATGACGTTGTGGCCGATCTCCATGTTGTCGATGATCTTGCTCAGCCCCAGCATCGCGGTGCCGGCCAGCCAGAACGGCGGGAAGATCCCGCCGAACAGCAGCGCGCGACCGCCGACCTCGAGGGTGCGCTGCGCCTTGATCATCCGCCGGATGTAGGTGGCGTCGCGCTCACCCAGGTCGGCGATGACGCGTTCTTTGAGTTCGTCGAGCTCGCGGCCGAACGCCTCGGCCTGCTCGGGGGTCAGCGTGACGGTCTTTCCCGCGACGGTCTTGGAGATCGTCTGGGCCGGACCGGGCTGAGTCGTGGTGGTCTCGACGGTGGCGGTCTCGTCGGTGGGGGTCTTGTCAGTGGTGGTCAAGGTGTCAGTCATCATGTCTCCTTGGGCTTTTACAGAGCGATGTCTTACCGGGCGATCTCGTTACAGGGCGATGTCGACGTCGCCGACGGGTGCGGACACACAGATCTGCACGTCCTCCTCGTCGGTGGAGGACACCGCGCCGGTGATCACGTTGCGCACGGCGCCGCTGTTCTTGCGGCGGGTGCAGGAAAAGCAGATGCCCATGCGGCAGCCGCTTTCCGGGGTCAGGCCGGCGGCCTCGGCCTGACCGAGCAGTGGAGTGCCGTCGTCGTCGATCTCGATCTCGCTGTCGCTGAACCGGATCCGGCCACCGGAGGCCTGCTGCGGGGTGAGTACCGGCGGCACGAAGCTCTCCGACTGCGCATTCGGGAACTGCTCCCGCACCGCGTCGACGAGGGCGGGCGGCCCACACACGTAGACGTGTTCGGGTTGGATGTCCGCGGCGGCGACGTGGTCGGAACCGAAGCGCCCGACCAGGTCCGAGGCCGCGGGCTCGCGCGTGTAGCCGTGCAGCACGGTCACGTTGGGCATCTCGGCCGCGGTCAGGGCGAGCTCGTCGCGGTAGCACGCCTCCTCCGCCGAGCGGGCGTAGTGCAGGAACACCACGCGACCGCGGTGACGGCGCGCACGCAGGGTGCGCAGCATCGACATCACCGGCGTGATGCCGGTGCCGCCGGAGACCAGCAGCACGGGTTCGGTCAGGGTCTCGGGAAGGGTGAACTCGCCACCCACCGAGTCCAGACCGACGACCAGGCCGCGACGGGCATGCTCGACCAGGTAGGGCGAGACCACGCCGCCGTCGTGCCGTCCGATCGTCAGCTCCAGGTAGCGGTCGCCCTCGGCGCTGGCGATCGAGTACGGCCGGGTCCGTCGCCGGCCGTCGACCTCGACGGTGACGTTGACGTGCTGGCCGGCACGGAACCCGGGCATGCCCGCCCGGAAGGCGCGGTTGGGGTCCAGCGTCAGCGTGACGCTGCGCGGCGTGTTGCGCCGCACCCCGACGACCCGGGCACGGCCCTCGCCCCGTGTCCATGTCGGGTCGACCAACTCGGTGTAGCGGTCCACTCCGTGCGGACCGGTGAGCAGGTCCAGCAGCGAGGAGCGCCGCACCCGCTTGGTCAGGGTTTGAGTAAACATATGTTCACTGTCGGCCACATAGACTAAGACGGTCAAGAGAAAGGAGCAGGTTGTGGTAGGTTTCACACAGTGAACAGTCGTACGCCCGAGTCACGATCTCGGTCGTCGTCACGGCGGCACGACAGAAGCCGCGACCGGGCACACGACCAACTCAGCCGTGAAGAACGCAAAGAGGCCACCCGCCGGGCGATCGTCTCAGCGGCACTGCACCTGCTCGCCGAGCACAGCTTCAGCGGCCTGAGCCTGCGCGAGGTGACCCGCGAGGCGGGCATCTCCCCGGCCGCGTTCTACCGTCACTTCGAGTCGATGGAAGCCCTCGGCCTGGTGCTGATCGACGAGTCCTTCCGCAGCCTGCGGGACATGCTGCGCGGCGCCCGCGCGGGCAAACTGGACCCGACCCGCGTCATCGAGTCCTCGGTCGACATCCTCATCGACGGCGTACAGCAACGCCGCGAACACTGGCGGTTCATCGGCCGGGAACGCTCCAGCGGCGTGACGGTACTGCGCTACGCCATTCGCACCGAGATCCGCCTGATCACCTCCGAGTTGGCCATCGACCTCGCGCGCTTCCCCGGCCTACAGTCCTGGAGCAGCGAAGACCTCAACATCCTGGCCAGCGTGTTCGTCAACGCCATGATCGTCATCGCCGAGTCCCTCGAGGAAACCACCGACCCCGCGGCGATCGCCGAGATCAAGCGCGTCGCGGTCAAACAACTGCGGATGATCACGATCGGCGTGGCGGGGTGGCGCAGCAGTTAACGTGACGGCCATGCCGCCCGTCCTGCAGACCAGCCATCCCCGACCCGAGATCACCGTCCTGACCCTCAACCGGCCCGAGAAGCTCAACGCGCTGTCCTACCAGCTGGTCGAACAGCTGCACGAGGCACTCGACGCCCTGGCCGCGGACAACACCTGCCGCGTGGTCGTGCTGACCGGCGCAGGCCGGGGCTTCTGTTCCGGTCTGGACCTGGGCGCTCCCAACCCCGTCGAGGCCGGCGGCGGCACCGAGTTCCCCCGCTCGGGGATGCGCTGGCAGGAACGCATCGCCGACCTCACCGCCAAGATCCACCGGTTGCGCCAGCCGGTGATCGCCGCCGTCAACGGCGTCGCCTACGGGGGTGGACTCGGCATCGCGCTGGCCTGCGACCTGCGGGTAGCGGGCCCGGCGGCTCGATTCTGCACCCAGTTCATCAAACTCGGCCTCGGCGGCTGCGACATCGGCGTCAGCTACACGCTGCCGCGGCTGATCGGCGCCGGGCCGGCCTTCGATCTGATCCTGACCGCCCGGGCCGTCGACGCCGACGAGGCGCTACGGCTGGGTCTGGTGTCGCGCCTCGTCGAATCTCCGCTCGACGAGGCACTGGCCGTCGCCGAGACACTCTGCGGATACGGCAAATTCGGTGTCGAATCGACCAAGCAGGTGATGTGGGCGAACCTGGAGTCCTCCAGCCTGGAGGCGGCACTGCATCTGGAGAACCGCAGCCAGATCCTCGCCTCGACCAGTGGCGAGATGCGTGACGCCGCGTCGAAGATGCTCAAGCGCTGAGGCGTGTAGCCCACAGCGCCTCGCGAGAGTGCACACCCGGTAGTTCCGCGCGCTCGGCAGCTACCGTGTGTGCACGCTCGCGGCAACGGTGGGGCGGAGCACCGACCGTCATTCCAGAGCAACCTTCAATTCGGCCGCCAACACCCGAATCATGTGCTGAACGCCGATTTCGTTGCGGCCGATCAGCATGTGATCGTGCTGACCATGCCGCACTCCTTCTCCGCACTGAGGCAGCATCACGAAGTCCTCGTCGCGCACCGCCGCGTGCACCTGGCTGAAAACGTCGTCGTAGAACGCCCGCTGCGCGTCGTCGGCCGCGGGGTAACGCGCCATCCAACTATGTCGAACCGTGCAGCGCGTCGGTGAACCCGCCGGCAGCATGTCGATGATCTCGACGCCCACCGGGCTGTTGGCCAGGATCAGGTTCGGATAGATCCAATAGATGACACCCATCCGGCCGATCGGGCTCCAGTCCTGGGTCGGATCGTCGTTCAGGTCGCGGATGTTGTTGAACGGAAATCCGATTCGGTGGTGTCGACCCCATTCGTCGTAGACGTGGGTGTTGGCCACCGTGTTCAGGCCGATGACGCTCTGCCCGTGCACGAACGGGAAATGATAGCCCTCGGCGAATGCCTCCAACGCACCCTTCCAACTGGTCTCCGAGGTGAACTCGCGCTCATCGTGGTAGCCGAAGGCGCTGTAGTTCCATTGGTCGAGCTCTGCCGCGAAATCGCCGAGGTGCCTGTCCAGGTTCAGCTCGGCATCCACGGTCAGCACCGCCCAGATGAACCCGTGACGTTCCTCGTTCGGCAGCTCGACCAGTCCGTACGACTCGGTCTGCAGCTCGGCGAAGCCTGCCTTACCCGGCACCCGCACCAGCCTGCCGGCGGTGTCGTAATTCCATGCGTGGTAGGGACATACGAAGCGTCGACTGTTGCCGCTGCCGCAGGCGGGCATCGCGCCCCGGTGCCGGCAGTAGTTGAGGAACACGTGCGCCTCGCCGTGTGCGTCGCGGGTCACCAACAGCGAGTCACCGAGAACCGAGCGGACCACGAAGTCATGGCTGTTCGGGATCTGCGCACTCGGAACGATGGCCAGCGGGGTGCGGCGCAGGATCGACGACTCCTCGATCTCGGTGATCTTCGGGTCGCGGTAGTAATGCAACGGCACCCGCAGCACTGCATCTGCCATGTCCGTCGTGCCGGAGTTGACCAGTTCCAGACCGCGCTCGGTCAGACTGCGGTCCAGCGGCGTTCGGGTGGCGCCAGCGGTATCGATGGTCACGTCGAGCTCCTTCGCGTCAGCACGTCGCCGTCGATCATACACTTGAGTACAACCGTATGATCACGGATCGGCGAGGCGGCGCGAGTATTCTGCCGAGGTGATCGACCTATCTCAGACCGTCGCCGCCTCGGCCTGATGCGCACCCGTGGTTGGTCCGGCGCCACCCCGTCCAGTGACGAGGAGGCGGCCGCCCGCATCCTGTCCGCCGCCAAGATCGCCATCGAGCGCGACGGTGACGTCAACATCGCCGACATCGCCCGCGCCGTCGGCGTCACCCGCCAGACCGTCTACCGCTATTTCCCCAGCGCGGACGCGTTACTGGTGGCGGCCGCATTCGACTCGGCGTCAGACTTCCTCGACCAACTGGCGGCCCACCTGAGCGGGCTGACCGATCCGGCCGGCGCCGTGGTCGAAGGTGTCGCCTACACCCTCGAAGCGCTGCCGGCGAATCCCTACATGAGGGTGCTTCTCACCGCGGAACGGACCGGATTGTTCAGCACCAGCGTCACGTCCGACACTGCGCTGCACCTGGCGCGGTCCATCCTGCAGCGGTTCAGCGTCGACTGGGCCGCAGAGGGATTCTCCGAGCGCGACACCGACGACATCGCCGAACACATGCTGCGCACGCTGCAGTCCTTCGTCCTCGACCCGGGCAGACCCCCGCGCACGGGCGAAGAGCTCCGCGAGTACCTTCGCCGATGGACCGGCGCCGCGATCGAGCACCGGCGCCGCTGACGCTAGCGCGGGGTGCCGCCGCCGTCGACCATGATGACCTGACCGGTCATGTAACTACCGGCGTCGGAGGTCAACAGCAGTGCGGCGCCGACCATTTCGTCGGCCGAGGCCAGCCGCCGCATCAACGTCCCGGAGACCATCCCGTCGATGACCTCCTGCGGGTTCTTGCGCATCATGTCGGTGTCCACCGGCCCCGGCGCCAACGCGTTGACCCGGATCCCGTCACCGGCGAACTCGGCGGCCATCGAGCGGGTGAACGACATCAGCGCCGACTTCATCGACGCGTAGATCGACAGCGCCGGTGCGAAGATGAACCCGCCGATCGACACCATGTTCAGCACCGCGGCGTGCGCGCTGTTCCTCAGGTGCGGGAGCGCTTCCTGCACAAGCATCACCGGACCGCGCAGATTCACGTCGAACGACTTGGTCAGCGCGTCCACCGTGATCTGTCCCAGCGGCTGCGCCAACGGATTGGCGGCGTTGTTGACCAGCACATCGAGACCACCGAACTCGGCGACGGTGCGCTCGACCAGCGCGGCCAGATCGTCGACCTCACCGAGATGGGTCGGCACGCCGATCGCCGCGCCACCCATCCCGCACAGGTGCGCCGCGGCCTGTTCGCACGCGTCCGGCTTGCGGCTGGCCACGACGACCCGCGCTCCGGCGAGCACATATCCCTCAGCCAGCGCCAGTCCGATCCCGCGGGTGCCGCCGGTCACGACGACGGTCCGACCGGCCATGTCGAACAACCGGTCGAACGACGAGCGGTCCACTAGATGCAGCCGCTGACGCTGATGCGGCGGCCCACATCAGCACACACCGCCACGTTGGGTGTGTACACCGGCGGCGGAGGCGGCGGCGGTGGTGGCGGAGGCGGAGGTGGTGGCGGCGGAGGCGGAGCACCCGGCGGTGGCGGCGGGGGTGGCGGTGGCGGAGGCGGCGGCGGGGGAGGCACGTAGTTCATCTCCCAGAGCGGGTCCGAACATCCCGAGACGTCGACCCATCGTCCACCGATGGAACCGCAGATCGCCTCCGCCTTCGGTGCGGGCATGACCACGGGGCTGAGCACCCCGCCGACGAAGACCGCGGCGACTGCGACGAGCCAGGTCTGGCGCAAGTCGAGCTCCTTCACGTTCTCAGCGGCCGGGGCCGCGACACCACGTTGATTGTGACAGTCGACTCGGACGTGCGCGGGCGAACCCGCGTCCCGGTGCCGGGTCGCGGCGCCGATGACGACACCGGACGGTTTGCCAGATCAGCACCGTGCGTCGTCTGCGCTCTGTGTTGCCACAGGTTCTGGGCATACTCCGGACCCCACGCTCGAACCCTCATCCGTAGCGGAATCCGCGAGATAGCGAGCAAACTTGTCATTCTCGTCGATCTGTAAAAGATCGCTTGTCAGAAAGTCTTTGCCGAGATCAACGATTCACCCAGCGAACTCTTTGACGATGTCGTACATTTTCGTACTGTGCGCAACCAACGGGTCGCGCACCTGGTGCGTTCAGATCGCAGTTGTTCGAGGGGTGCTTGCGATCTGGACGCACACTAAAGCCACAACGACCGGGTGCTGGTGAACGTCCGGCGAACACCGGTCAGCGGATCGTCGAATGCCAACGTATGCGCGAGAAGGCTTAGCGGCGTGGCGAAATCGTCGGCCGCCACCTCGACGACGT
The DNA here is from genome assembly GCF_041902445.1 of Mycobacterium sp. G7A2. Taxonomy (NCBI): domain Bacteria; kingdom Bacillati; phylum Actinomycetota; class Actinomycetes; order Mycobacteriales; family Mycobacteriaceae; genus Mycobacterium; species Mycobacterium sp. G7A2. The sequence continues at coordinate 4,586,888 of NZ_CP169251.1, forward strand.
CCGGGTAGAGCGGATCCCCGATGATGGGCAGACCCAACGACGCCATGTGCACCCGTAGCTGATGGGTGCGCCCGGTGCGCGGCGTCAGGCGATAGCGCCCGTCGCCCAGGTGCTCGACCAGCGTCTCGGCGTTCGGCGCCCCAGGCTCCTCGACCGCCTGCAAACACCCGCGGCGCTTGACGATCCGGCTGCGTACCGTCAGCGGGAACGTCAACCCCGGGGCGACGCCGGCACACGCGAGGTAGGTCTTCGACACCCTTCCCTGGGCGAACAACACCTGGTAGGCGCCACGAACCTCGGGGCGCACCGTGAACACCAGCACACCCGCGGTCAGTCGGTCGAGCCGGTGCGCGGGCGCCAGATCGGGTAAACCCAGCTCACGCCGCAACCGCACCAGCGCCGTCTGCATCACGTGCCGACCGCGCGGCATCGTGGCCAGGAAATGCGGCTTGTCCACCACCAGGATGTCCTCGTCGCGATGCAGCACCGGGATGTCGAACGGGACGACGACCTCGTCGGCAACGTCGCGGTAGAAGTAGACCACGGCGCCGGCGGGCAGCACCGATGTCGCGTCGAGCACCGAGCCGTCAGCGCCAAACACTTCTCCAGCAGAGACTTTCGCACCAGCACCCCACCGGCGTTCGAACTCCTCGGCGACGTTGCCGCCGTGCATCCGCACCCGCGCGGGACCGAGACCCTCGCGCACGGGAAGCGGAGCCTTGCTCAATTCAGCGGCACCGGTTCGAGGATCTCGGCGCGCGCCTCCGGAGCAGCGGCACGCAACGCATCGGCCGACTCGTCGTCGGGCTGGGCCTGCGAACGCACCTCGGCCTCCACCCGGGCCCGATAGGTCTCGACTTCGCGATCCACGTCCTCTGCCGTCCAGTTCAGCACCGGCGCAACGACTTCGGCGACCTCGCGGGCACAGTCCACGCCGCGATGCGGATATTCGATGGAGATCCGCATCCGGCGCGCCAGGATGTCCTCCAGATGCAGGGCGCCCTCGGCCGCCGCCGCGTAGGCCGCCTCGACCTTGAGATAGACCGGCGCCTCGGTGATCGGCTCGAGCAACTCCGGGCGGTCGTCGGCCATCGCGAGCACCTCGCTGATCAGCGAGCCGTAGCGATCCAGCAGGTGGCGCACCCGGTACGGGTGCAGTCCGTAGAAGCTTCCCACCCTTTGGGTTTGGTTGACCAACGCGAAGTAGCCGTCGGCGCCGACCAGCGGCACCTTCTCGGTGATGGAACGCGCCACCCGGGTGGGCACGAACTCGGCGGCCGCATCGATGGCGTCCTCGGCCATCACCCGGTAGGTGGTGTACTTGCCGCCGGCGATAGCGACCAGGCCCGGCGCGGGCACCGCGACCGCGTGCTCGCGGGAGAGTTTCGAGGTCTCCTCGCTCTCCCCGGCCAACAACGGCCGCAACCCGGCATACACCCCGTCGATGTCGTCATGGGTCAACGGAGTGGCCAGGACCGTGTTCACATGGCCCAGGATGTAGTCGATGTCGGCCTTCGTCGCGGCCGGGTGTGCCAGGTCGAGGTTCCAGTCGGTGTCGGTGGTGCCGATGATCCAGTGGGTCCCCCACGGGATGACGAACAACACCGACTTCTCGGTGCGCAGGATGATGGCGACCTCGCTGACGATGCGGTCGCGGGGCACCACGACGTGCACGCCCTTGGAGGCCCGCACCCGGAAACGGCCGCGCTGCTTGGACAACGCCTGGATCTCGTCGGTCCACACCCCGGTCGCGTTGACCACGACATGGCCCCGGACATCGGTGACCGCTCCGTTCTCCGAATCCCGGACCTGCACCCCGGTGACCCGGTCGCCTTCCCGCAGCAGCGCCACCACCTGCGTCGAGGTCCGCACCACGGCCCCGTAATGGGCGGCGGTGCGCGCGACCGTCATCGTGTGGCGGGCATCGTCGACGACGGTGTCGTAGTACCGGATCCCGCCGATCAGCGCCGAACGCTTCAACCCCGGCGACAGCCGCAATGCCCCGGCACGGGTCAGGTGCTTCTGCGGGGGAACGGATTTCGCGCCACCGAGCTGGTCGTAGAGCATGATGCCGGCGGCGATGTAGGGCCGCTCCCACAGCCGCTTGGTCAGCGGGAACAAGAACGGCAACGGCTTGACCAGGTGCGGCGCCAGCGTGGTCAGCGACAGCTCCCGTTCGTGCAGCGCTTCCCGGACCAGGCCGAACTCCAGCTGCTCGAGGTAGCGCAACCCGCCGTGGAACATCTTCGAACTGCGACTGGAGGTGCCCGACGCGAAGTCGCGCGCTTCGACCAGCGCCACCTTCAGGCCCCGCGTCGCGGCGTCCAACGCAGCCCCCGCACCGACGACGCCACCGCCGATCACGACGACGTCGAACTGCTCACTGCCGAGTCGCTCCCAGGCCCGGACACGCCCCTCGGGATGAAGGACGGAATCGGGCATCTCGTTGCCCACGCAGGACTCCCTTGTTACCGGTCAGTACTCAGACCAGCCTACGTGGACTGGCGCGGATGCTCGCGCCAGCCCGGAGCCCGTTCCCAGGACCACGGCCGTCGCCGCGCCGACGTGGAAACGTTCACCGCCCGCACCGTAGAGCCCGTCCTGCGAGCCGGTGAACACGTCGTTGATCCAGCCGGCGGCGATCACCGGGACGGCCGCCACATTCGCCGAGTCCGGGACGCCGCAGGTGAGCATGCCGATGAGACCGCTGCTGGCGCCCTCGGCGTCGGTGTGTTTGCCGCCCTCGAGCCGGACCCCGACGAAGCCGTCGGGGCGGCTGTCCACCAACGCGGACGTGCCGGCGCCGAAGACGTTGCACAGGGCGCATTCGGCGGCGATCTGGAACACCGGACGGGCGTTCACGCCGGTCAACGCCGCCGAGCCGGCGGCGATGCGGCCGCCGTTGTCGACGCCGTCGAACATCACCACGGCCCGCAGGCGGTCGATCGCGCCGTTGTCGACGCTGAAGGCCGCCGCCGAGGCCGCCAGGTTGCCGCCCGCGGACTGGCCGGCCAGCACGAACTGCGCCGGAAGGATGACCGCATGCCCGGCGGCTGCCGTCGCGCTGGCCGTCAGAGCCGTCATGTCACCGACGAACAGGTCAGCGACCGCGCGGTGCATCGCGTCCCCGTTGACCCAGCAACCGCCCTGGGCGAACGGATCGGACGCAACCGTGGGCACGACGACGACGCTGTTGGTCTGCTCGGCCAGCTGCACCGCCAGCGCCGACACGTTGGCTTTCGACCGGAAGAAGCCGTGCTGCAGATAGATCAGGCCCGCCGGCTCCTCGGCCTGGTTGGGGAAATACCAGTCGGCGTCGAGGGTTTCACCGCAGCCGCACCCGACCTCCAGTTTCGAGGTCTGCCTGGTGACCAGGCTGCCCGCCGGGATCGACGGCTTGGGATCGAACAGCCGCACCAGCCCGGCCAGCGCCGAGAACAGCCACGACCCGATCAGCTCCAGCGGCGACGGCCGCACCGCTTCGGCCGTGCTCGACGCGGCGGCGGCCGTCATCGTGGCCAGCGCGGTCGACGTCGACTCGCCCGTCTCTGCGGTGGCGTCCGAGGCTGGGACGAGGGTCGGCTGGGTCGGGGATGCGAGGTCACCGCCGAGGGTGCGCTCCGGCTCCGCTTCGCCGGTCGGCTCCGTCTCGGGCTCGGCGGCGGATCCGGCCGCAAATTCGGTCTTCGGGGCGGGCGCGTCGGCCGGGTCGGGCGTGACGGTGTCCCCGCCACGGTCGGTCGCGCCGGTTCCTTCGCGGCGGTCGGTCGTGACGGTGTCTCCGCCGCCGTCAGCCACGGATTCGTCGGCCACGGATCCCTCGGACGCAGATTCGTCGGCCACGGGCTGCTCCGCGGGCGCATCGGCCACGGTCTCGGCCACGGGCTCTCCGACCGGCTCGACGAGATCCGTCTCCTCGTCGTCGACGGTGCCGTCCGCAGACAGGTCGTCGGTGACCTCTTCGGCTACATCCGCCTCATCACCGGCGGTACCGGCGGCGTCGACGTCGGTGGTGGTGGTGACGTCGGCGCCGGTGGTGTCGGCGTCGCCGCCGTCCCGCTCCCCCGACCCGGTCTGGGTATCGGAAGACGTCCCGGTCGACTGGCTCGCGGTGTCCGCACCACTTGAGCCGTCACCGTCAGCAAATGCCACGCCGGGGCTGATCGTGACGGCGGCCAGCACCCCGAGAACGGCCACACCACTGCGAACGAACACGCCACCAATGTTCCAGCGAATTAACTGAAGCGCAAATTACCAGCTCAGAGGCGTCGATCTCTGTACACGCAAAGCTGCGTCAGTCCAGGTCGTCATGCGTCATCAGTCGGCGGGCCGCCTCGACGATCGAGCCCGACAGCGACGGATACACCGACAGCGTCTGCGCCAGGTCGGTCACCGTGATCCGGTTCTGCACGGCCAGCGCGATCGGCAGGATCAGCTCCGAGGCGATCGGCGCCACCACGACGCCCCCGATCACCACGCCGGTCGCGGGTCGGCAGAAGATCTTGACGAAGCCGTGGCGAAGCAGGCTCATCTTGGCCCGGGCGTTGGTGCTCAGCGGCAGCATCAGCGTGCGGGCGGGCACCTCGCCGCTGTCGATCGCCGACTGCGGGATGCCGACCGCCCCGATCTCCGGGCGGGTGAACGTCGCCGAGGCCACCGTCCGCAGCCGGATCGGGGACACCCCCTCCCCCAGCGCGTGATACATCGCGATCCGGCCCTGCATCGCGGCCACCGAGGCCAACGGCAGCAGACCGGTGCAGTCACCGGCGGCGTAGATCCCCGATGCGGGGGTCCGCGACACCCGATCCACGGGGATGTAGCCGCCCCGCTTGAGTTCGACGCCGACCCGCTCCAGGCCCAGGTTCGCGGTGTTGGGCACCGATCCGACCGTCATCAGCGCGTGGCTGCCCTCCACAGAACGGCCGTCGGCCATCGTCACCTTCACCCCCGAATCCGTGCGGGTCACCGAGTCGGCCCGGGCATTCTTGACCAGCGTCACGCCGCGCTCGGCGAAGACCTCCTCGAGCACCGCGGCCGCGTCGGAGTCCTCGTGGGGCAGGATCTGGTCACGGCTGGCCACGACCGTCACCGTCACCCCGAGCTCGGTGTAGGCGTTGCAGAACTCCGCGCCCGTCACCCCCGAGCCCACGATGATGAGATGTTCCGGCAGTTCAGGCAGGTCGTAGACGTGTCGCCAGGTCAGGATCCGCTCGCCGTCGGGCTCGGCGTTGGGCAGGATCCGCGGGCTCGCGCCGGTGGCGATCAGCACCACGTCGGCCTTGAGCACGCCGACCTTGCCGTCCGGGGTGGTCACCTTCACCCGGTGATGCGCCATGCCGGAGGTGTCGTCGACGAGCTCACCATGACCGCCGATGATCGTCACACCGTGGTTGAGCAGCTGCCGGCCGATGTCGGCGGACTGCGACGCGGCCAGCGTCTTGACCCGGTTGTTGATGTCGGGCAGCGAGATCGGCGCGGCGTCGATACCGATGTCGTAGCCCAGACCCGACGCGCGGCGCAGCTCGGTGCGCACCCCGGTCGAGGCGATCAGCGTCTTCGACGGGACGCAGTCGTACAGCACGCACGCCCCGCCCAGGCCGTCCGAGTCGACGACCGTCACCTGGACGACGTCACGTCCGTGGGCGGCCGCGACCAGCGCCGCCTCATATCCCGCCGGTCCTCCTCCGATGATCACGATGCGCGTTACCACGCCACCAACCTATTGCACCGACCCCGAGGCGGGCGTTCGGATACAGCAGGGGTTCACAATGCGTTTAAGCTTCTCGGGTGCCGCTCTACGCCGCTTACGGATCGAACATGCATCCCGAGCAGATGCTGCAACGGGCCCCGCACTCCCCGGTGGCCGGCACCGGCTGGCTGCACGGTTGGCGGCTGACCTTCGGCGGCGAGGACATCGCCTGGGAAGGTGCGCTGGCCACTCTCGTCGAGGATCCGGCATCGAAGGTGTTCGTCGTGCTCTACGACATGACCAAAGAGGACGAGGACAACCTCGACCGCTGGGAAGGCTCCGAGCTCGGCTTCCACAAGAAGATCCGGTGCCGCGTCGAGCGGATCTCGTCGGACACCGACACCGACCCCGTGCTGGCGTGGCTGTATGTGGTGGACGCCTGGGAGGGTGGCATCCCGTCGGCGCGCTATCTGGGGGTGATCGCCGAGGCCGCCGAAATCGCCGGGGCACCAGCCGAGTACGTGCATGACCTGCGGACCCGCCCGGCCAGCAACATCGGCCCCGGCCCCGGGTCGTGAGTCCGGCGAGCGCGCGAGTTCGACTTCGGCGGGCGGGCTCCTGGTAGACGCAATGTCGTTCTGAGCGGTGCGCTGCGGATATATGCGCGCAACACTGCTCTCAGAACGACATTGTGGTGGGCGGCGGCCCCGGGCGGCGGCCCCGGTCGGCGGTGTCGCCACCTCGCTGAGGTTCCTGATCACACGACGATCTGGCGGTTCGGTCTCGAAGCCATACATCGCTGCGGCGATGCCGCAGGCACACCGCCAACCGGGCGACCGCCGACAGCTCCAAGCCACGCAAGCGCAGCTCGTCGGAGGGTTCGCCGAGGCAGTAGATCCCCTGCCACAGGCGTTCCAGCACAACGGTATTCACTGCGCGCTCGAATCCCCGCCCGGTTGAGGTGGCCCAGGATCTGTCAGCTGGTGGCCACCCCACCCTGCGCCGGAGCGCTCGGCCACGGGGCCATGCTCGAACGCCACCCGTGCGGGTTGCGATGCTCAGCGCGTCAGCGCCGGAGATCTGGTGGCAATGGGGGATGGCTGGCGGGGCGCGAGCGCGCGCTGAATGCCAGAGATCACGGCGTGTCGGTGTGCAGACCCGACGACGGAGAGACCTTGGGCCACGGGACCGGGCGGGGGCGAGTGCGCACCTGCTGCGGCCACCAGAACCAGCGGCCCAGCAGCGCCGCGATCGACGGCGTCATGAACGACCGGATGACCAGCGTGTCGAAGATCAATCCCATGCCGATCGTGGTGCCCACCTGACCGATGATCGTCAGGTCGCTGACCGCCATCGTCATCATCGTCAGCGCGAACACCATGCCCGCGGCGGTGACCACCGACCCGCTACCACCCATGGTGCGGATCAGCCCGGTGTGCAACCCGGCATGCACCTCTTCTTTGAGCCGCGACACCACCAGCAGGTTGTAGTCCGCACCGACCGCCAGCAGGATGATGACGGCCATCGGCAACACCATCCAGTGCAACTCGATGCCCACCAGGTGCTGCCACACGAGCACCGACAGCCCGAAGGACGCACCCAGGGACAGCACCACCGTCCCGACGATCACCGCGGCCGCCACGACGGCGCGGGTGAGCAGCAGCATGATCACGAAAATCAGTCCGATGGCGGCGATTCCGGCGATCAGAAGGTCGTAGCGGGTGCCGTCGGCCATGTCCTTGAAGGTGGCCGCCGTGCCACCGAGATAGATCCTCGAACCCTCCAGCGGGGTGCCTTTGATCGCCTCCTTGGCCGCCGTCTCGATCGCGTCGATCTTGTCGATGCCGTCCGGCGACAACGGATCACCCTCGTGGGCGATGATGAAGCGCACCGCGTGCCCGTTGGGCGAGATGAACTGCTCGATGCCGCGCTGAAAGTCGGCGTTGTCGAACGCCTCCGGCGGCAGATAGAACGTGTCGTCGTTCATCGCGTCGTTGAACGCGTCGCCCATCGCCGTCGCGTCGTCGCCCATCGCGGCCTGCTGCTCCTGCTGTCCGCCCTGGGTCTGCTGCATCGTCAGCATCATGTCGCGCTGCGATTCCATCGACTCGATCTGCGAGGGCATCAGCTCGATCAGCTGCGGCATCAGCGACGCGAGCTTCTCGATCTCGGGCACCAGCTCCTGGACGTTGTCGGTCAACAGGTTGGTGCCGTCGATCAGGTCGAACACCGACCGGATCGACCAGCACACCGGGATGTCGTAGCAGTGCGGTTCCCAGTAGAAGTAGTTGCGGATCGGCCGCAGGAAGTCGTCCAGATCGGCGATGTGGTCGCGCAACTGGGTGATGTCGTCAGCCATGGTCTTGGTCTTGGCCACCATGTTCTGGGTCACATCGGACATCTGCGTCATCAGCGCCTGCATCCGTCCCATCGTGTCGATGGTGTTCTGCAGCGCCGCCGCCTGAACGGACATGTCGTCCATCCGGTCGAGCATGTACTTCTCGTTGAGCTTCTGCGTGTTGCCCTGCCGGCTCATGATGTACGGAATCGTGGTGCCGTCGATCGGGGTTCCGTCAGGCCGGGTGATGGTCTGCACCCGGCCGATGCCCTCCACCCCGAAGATCGCCTTGGCGATCTTGTCGATGACGATGAAGTCGGCCGGGTTACGCAGATCCTGGTCCGACTCGACCATCAACACCTCGGGGTTGAGGCGCGCCGGCGAGAAGTGCCGCTCGGCCGCGGCATACCCGACGTTGGACTCGATGTCGGCCGGCAGATAGTTGCGGTCGTTGTAGCTGGTTTGGTAGCCGGGCAGGGCCAGCAGCCCGATCAGCGACACCGCGATGCTGGCCACCAGGATGGCACCGGGCCAGCGCACGGTGGCCGCGCCGACCTTGCGCCACCCGCGCACCCGCATGTCGCGCTTGGGGTCGAGCAGGCCGAAGCGGCTGGCCACCGTGACCACCGACGGGCCGAACGTCATCGCCACGCAGATCAGCACCAGCATGCCCAGCGCCAGCGGCACGCCCAGCGTCTGGAAGTACGGCAACCGGGTGAAGCTCAGGCAGAACGTCGCGCCGGCGATGGTCAGGCCGGAGCCGACGATGACGTGCGCCGTCCCGCCGAACATCGTGTAATACGCATCCTCGGGGCTCGCTCCTCGGCCCCGGGCCTCCTGGTATCGGCCGATGAGGAAGATCGCGTAGTCCACCGCGATCGCGATCGCGAGGGTGACCAGCAGGCTCGTCGCGAACGTGGACAGTCCGATGATCTCGTGGAAACCCAGGAAGGCCACCGCGCCTCGGACGGTCAGCAGGCTCAGCCCGACCATGACCAGGATCAGCAGCGTGGTGACGATCGAACGGAAGAACAGCACCAGCATGATCGTGATGACGAGGAACGTCAGCGCCTCGACCGTGCGCATGCTCTCGTGGCCCGCGTTCTCCTGTTCGGCGGCCAACGCGGACGCACCGGTGACGTAGGCGGCGACGCCGTCGGGTGGCTGGCTTTCGGCGACGATGTCCTGGACGGCGGCCACCGACTCGTTGGCCAGCGCCTCACCCTGGTTACCGGCGAGATAGACCTGGAAATAGGTGGCCCGCCCGTCGGCGCTCTGGGCGCCCGACGCGGTGAGCGGGTCACTCCACAGGTCCTGGATGTGCTCGACGTGCCGGGTGTCGGCCTCGAGCCGGTCGATCAGGTCGGCGTAGTACGCCCGGGTGTCGTCACCGAGAGGCTGGTCGCCCTCCAGCACGATCATCACCGAGCTGTTGGACTCGTATTCCTCGAACACCTCGCCGATGCGCTGCATCGAGATGACGGCGGGCGCCTCGTCGGGACTCATCGACACCGAGCGCTGCTTGCCGACCTCTTCGAGCTGTGGCACCGAGATGTTCAGGAATGCCGCGACGGCGATCCAGATCAGGATGATCGGCAGCGAGGCGAGCCGGATGGCGCGTGCGATGCGGTAGAAGTGGGGCCGCTCGTGACCGGAAGGGGCTTCGGTCAGCGCAGTGCTCGGAGCCACCAAACTCCTTCCGAACCGAGGTGATCGTGACGGGCGCCTTGAGATGCGCTGCCCCGCCGGGCAATCAGTGCGCGATGCCCGATCAGCAGGTTTACCCTATCCAAGCGGCTAACTTGAAACAAGCCGTTAGGTTAACTAGTGACCTGAGCCGGGATCCTTCCGCGATGTGAGCGGGGATACAGTTCGGCGTCCCGACGTCGATCGAGGAGGCACGGTGGCCAAACCGGTGGCGACGCGCGGCTTCGCGCGCGAGCGGGTGCTCGACGCCGCCCTGGACCTGTTCGCCGCCCACGGCGTCAGCGGCACGTCGCTGCAGATGATCGCCGACCGGCTCGGGGTGACCAAGGCCGCGGTCTACTACCAGTTCCACTCCAAGGACGACATCGCACTCGCCGTCGTCAAACCGGTGTACGACGACATCGAGCACCTGCTGCGGATCACCGAGACGCTGCCCACCGCCGAGGCCCGGCGCAGCGTGTCGATGAGCGGCATGGTCGAGCTGATCATCCGGCACCGCCGGGTCTCCAGCGTGTTCTACGGCGATCCCACCGTGCACCACCTGCTGGAGACCAACGACGAGTACCGCCGCATCGGGGAACGGCTCGCCGACGTGTTGCTCGGCCCCGCCCCCGACACCGCGTCGCGGGTGGCGATCTCGATGCTCAGCGCCGGGGTTCACGGTTGTGTCAACGACCCGATGATCGCCGACCTCGAGGACGCCGAACTGCAGAAGATCCTGCTCGACTTCACCAAGCGGTTCCTCGAGGTGTGCGTGCCGGCGCAGTAGCGCCCGACGAGCCCGTTCAGCACTTCGCGAGGGATCGCCCGCCGCGGTTCCTAGGCTGATGGCCTTCGCAGAGTGAGGAGTGGCCGATGGTGACGCTGGATCGTCTGGTGAATGTGCTGGGCGGCAGCGGAGTGCGACTGAGGCCCTGTTCCCTCCCCCGCGACACCCAACTGAGCAGCGTCGCGCTGCACGAATCGACGGCGGAACGCGTCGTGGTCACCGGTGATGTACTCCTGGCCGTCGGCGCGGACTCGGTCGAGCAGGCCGTGCGCTGGGCAGCACTGGCGCAGTCCTCGGCGGTGCTGGTGCGACAACCGGATCAGGACGCCACGGTCGTCGACCCCGACGTCGCGGTGGCGGTGTTGACCGTCGACCCCGCGGTGGCCTGGAGCGAGCTGGCGGCAGTCGTCTACGGATTGGTCCTCGAAGGGCGAGAGACCGAGTCCGGCCGCGGCCCGACCGATCTGTTCGCGCTGGCCGACAGCCTCGCCGACGCGGTCGGGGCAGCGGTGACCATCGAAGACCGGCTGTCGCGGGTGCTGGCGTATTCGCGACAGCACACCCACGCCGACCAGGCCCGCGTCGAGACCATCATGGGTCGGCAAGCCCCGAAGCAGGTGCGCGCGCTGCTCGAACAACGCGGCGTCTTCGCGCATCTGGCCGACTCCGACGAACCCCTGTACGTGTCCGCCGCGCCCGACCACGGCCTGTCCGGGCGGATGGTCGTTGCTGCCCGAGCCGGACGTCGGCTGCTCGGATCGGTGTGGGTGGCGACGCCGACGCCGCTGGACGAGACCCGGCGCGCTGCGCTGGCCGACGGCGCCAAGACCGTCGCACTTCACCTCCTGCGCTCCCGCGCCAGCGCCGACTTGGAACGCCAGGTCGAATCCGACCTGGTCATCCGATTGCTCGAAGGCTCCGCCGACGCCGCCACGGCGGCCAGCCGGCTCGGATTGCCGGCCGAAGGGTTGCGGGTGATCGCCGTGCACGCGCAGCTGGATGCCGATCGCGATGCCGCCTTGTTGATGCTGTTCGACCGTGCGACCTCCGGCTTCGGTTGGTCACGGCCAGGCCGCAGCGCACTGTCCGGCAACGCTGTCTACACCGTGTTGCCCGCCGAGGATGCCGACGCTGCACGCCGGTGGGTCAACGGGTTACGAGCCGCGCTGATCGACGGCGCAGTGGTGTCGGCGGGAATCAGCGGCGTCGCCTCGTCCACCGAGCTGAGCGCAGCCCGGCCGGAAGCCGACGAGTGCCTGGCACTGCACGAACTCCGGGCCTCGCGCGGTCCCGCACCTGCGTACGACGAATCCTGGCAGGACATCCTGCTGCAGCGGCTGCGCATCGCCGCCCGGTCGGGCCGCACCCCCAACCGCGGACCGGTGGCCGAGCTGCGTCGCCACGACGCCGAGACCAACACGCGCTACGTGGCCACCCTGCAGGCGTGGCTGGCGGCGATGGGCGACCTCGCCGACGCGGGTGCGCTGCTCGGTGTCCACGAGAACACCGTGCGCTACCGGCTGCGGAAGATGGCCGATGTCGCCGCTCTCGATCTGACAGACCCCCAGTGGCGTCTGGCCACGATGATCGAGCTGGCGGCGACCGACGAGCAGGAGCCGGCGGCGACCAACGAGCATTGAGCTGTCGGAGCCCGACAATCGAGCCCCTCACGATTGTCGGGAACACGCAAGCCCCACGGACGCCAGGCACCCATGCTGGGTGTCAACGACAAGTCAGTGGGGAGGTGCGCGATGGTCGGCGGCGAACGATTCGACGGTGGACCGCGCTCCGCGATCGTCATCGGAGCGGGGATCGTCGGACTGTCCACGGCGTGGTTCCTGCAGGAACGCGGAGTCGACGTCACTGTCGTCGACCGTTCCGGGGTCGCGGCGGGAGCCTCCTGGGGCAACGCCGGATGGGTGTCCCCCGCGCTGACGATCCCGCTCAACCAGCCGTCGGTGCTGCGGTACGCGTTCACCGCTCTCCGCGACCCGAAATCGGCCCTGCACATTCCCCTGCGCGCCGATCCCGCACTGGCAGCGTTCCTGGTGAGATTCGCGGCCAACTGCCGGTGGTCGTCCTGGCGCCGTGCGGTGAAGGCCAACGTTCCGCTCAACGAGGAGTGCCTCGAAGCCTATGACGTCCTCACCGCCAACGGGGTCGACGCACCCACCACCGATGCGCCGATCACCGCGGTGTTCCGAAGCCGGCACCAAGCACAACACTTGATGCACGAACTGCGCCTGATGCAGAACGAGGGTCAACCGGTGACGGCGACGACCCTGTCCGGGGAGGACCTTCGGACACAGGCGCCGCTGGTGTCGCCGGCCATCACCGCCGGAATCAGCATCAGCGGTCAACGTTTCGTCGACCCGGGCCGTTTCGTCGACGCCCTGGCTTGTTCGGTGCAGGACCGCGGCGCCGAAATCCGGCGACTCGACATCGGCCGGGTGGGCACGTCACGCACAGGCGTCGAGGTGCGTCCGCTGGCGGCCGAGCCCATGACCGCCGACGCCGTCGTCGTCGCCACCGGCGCCTGGTTACCCGAATTGATCAGCCCCCAGGTCCGCGTCCCGGTGCGCGCGGGACGTGGTTACTCGTTCACCGTCCCCGTGGAGCGGGCCATGCCCTGCCCGATCTACCTGCCCGACATCCGCGTCGCCTGCACCCCCTACCAGGGCGCGATGCGGGTCGCCGGCACCATGGAGTTACGGGGACCCGACGAACCTCTGGCGCCCCGGCGAATCGGTGCGATCCTCGACTCCGCCGGACCGCTGCTCGACGGTGTGCGGTGGGAGGAACGCAGCGACATCTGGGTCGGGCCACGCCCGGTGACGCCCGACGGCCGGGCCCTGATCGGCGAGGTGTCGCGCGGCATCTATGTGGCCGGCGGCCATGGCATGTGGGGACTGGCGCACGGACCCGTCACGGGCCGGCTTCTGGCAGAACAGATCACGACCGGTAAGCAACCCGCCGCGCTGCGCCCCTTCGATCCCCGGCGATAGCGCGAACACCGTTCCACGGGCCCCGTCCAGGCCCAGCGTGTCGTCAGGGGCGGCGAGCATCCCGCCCCTGACGACGACCCCCACCCGCGCCCAGGCACATCCACGAACCAGCAGGAGAACGGCTATGAGCACCCCAACCCGAGTATGGATCTCCGAGTCGGCACACCAACGTCTGCACGACGAGCTGACCGAACTGCGCGCCATGCTCGCGCGCGATGTCGACGGCAGCGCGGGCGGCGACGAGAACCTCGCCGCGATCCAGCGTGTGCGGCAGGTACGGATACAGCAGATCCACGACCTGCTCGTGTATGCGGTCGTCGGCGAAGACCCACCCGACGACGGGGTCGCCGAGCCCGGCATGGTCCTGACGGTGCGCTACGACGAGGCGGGCGACACCGAAACGTTCCTGCTCGGCGTGCGGGGAACCGAGCACAACGGCATGGAGGTCTATTCGCTGCGTTCGCCGCTCGGCGCGGCGATCGCAGGCGCCCGGCCCGGCGAGCAACGCGTCTACCGCACGCCCGGCGGGTCGTCGATCTCGGTGACACTGCTCGCCGCGGTGCCCTACGGGCTCCATCGTCACCCCTGACGAATCATGCTGCGCACCAGCGTCATCAGGTGTCGAAGCGTCCCCGTCCGCCCGCCGCCATGGCCCGAGCCCGCCGCATCGCCGAGACCGGATCGGCGTAGAGCGCACTGAGGGACACCACGCCCGCGCCGGCTTCCTGAACCCTGTCGCCGAACACGGTGGCGCGGACCCGGCCGCCCGAGACGCTCGACCGGCGCGTAAAGGTGTCCTGCACCTCGGTCATGCCCTCGGGATAGCACGTGAAGGCCTGCCCGCCGACGACGACGCTGTCAGGGTTGAGCAGATCGGCCAGCAGCGCGACGGACTCCCCCAGGATGCGGGCCCGGTCGGTCAGCAACGCCGCCGCGCCCGTGTCCCCGGCGCGCGCCGCCCGCGTCAGCGCTGCCACGGTGGTCGCGCCCGGCACGAGCCCCGCCGCCCGGGCCGCCCGCAGCACGGCGTCGTCGCTGACGGCGGCTTCCAGTGTTGCGGGTCGGCCAGTGAGGTCGCGCTGCACCGGCAGCCCTGCGATGCTGCCCGGCCCGCGCGCCGGGGTGTGCACCTTACCCCCGATCGTCAGCGCGAAACCCACTGTCTCCCGGGCGTAGACGTACAGCGTCGTCGCGGCCGGCTCGTCTCGTCTCGGCAGCCCGAGGACGAGCTCGGCGGCGGCCATCGCGTCGACGTGCGAGGCCACCGACACCCGCACACCCAGACGCTCGGCGATGACGGTGCCGACCGGAGCCGCTCGCCAGCCCAGCCGCGGATGGGTGACCGAACCCGAGGCACTGTCCACCGTTCCGCCGACGGCGACACCGATCCAGAGCACCTGGCGCTTGCGCCAACGCTGCAGGTAGCGCTGCGCCGCGTCCGCCAGGGCGGGCAGCGCTGTCGCGGGATCGCTTTGCGGCGTTGGCGTTTCGATGGCGTCGAGGGTGTGGCCCCGGATGTCGGTCGCCACGATGCTGGTGCTCCGGGCACCGATGTGCAGGCCCAGCGTCAGGAACGGCCGGTGGTTGAGCTCGACCGGGATCCGGGGCCGCCCGACGGCGCCGCTCGCCGCGAGGTCGGGGCGCTCCTGCAGCAATCCGGCGTCGATGAGACTGCCGACCTGCCGGTTGACCGTCGCGACGCTCAGCGACGTCACCTTCACGATCACGTCCCGGGTGACGGGACCGCGGCGACGGACCACCGCCAGCACCGAGGCTGCGGCGGTGTCGGCGACGCCCAGCCTCGGCGCCACCACCAGCGGTGCGGCGGGGGCGGTGATGACGGTGGTGGTGGAAAGCATGAGGATCCTCAGGAGTCGGGGGGCGGTGGCCGATGCCGCGCCGACTCAGGGGGATACCGAAACGTCCGGTCGGGTCAGTCGCGGCGCGATGCGCGACGACAACACTCGCGGCCGAGGGCGGCCGACGGTGATCCGGGGACGAACATGACGAGGAATCTAGCAGGTTCGGGGTCATCGTGCGCACGTGGACAATTCGCTCACCGCGATTTCAAATGCTGACTTCTGCCGTCCGGCCGTGGACCCTGTGCCCACCGAGACGGACACCGCAGCGGAAACCGTCGGCACAAGAACAGGATTCTGATGAGGCAACTGCTTCTCCTCGCGCTCGTGGGCCTGGGCGCCCAACTCGTCGACGGCAGCCTCGGCATGGCCTACGGCGTCACGTCGACGACCTTGCTGCTGGCCATCGGCACCAACCCGGCGGCAGCGTCGGCGACGGTGCATCTGGCGGAGATCGGCACCACGCTGATGTCCGGTGCCGCGCACTGGAAGTTCGGCAACGTCGACTGGGCGGTGGTGGCCAAGATCGGTGTCCCGGGGGCCGTCGGCGCGTTCCTCGGCGCGACATTCCTGTCGAACCTGTCGACCGAGGTCGCCGCGCCGCTGATGGCCATCGTGCTGCTGTCGCTCGGGGTGTACGTACTGGCCCGGTTCACCGCGCTGGGCTTACCCACGAGCCGTCTCGGAACTCCCCTGCGCAAGCGCTTTCTCGGGCCACTCGGCCTGGTCGCCGGTTTCGTCGACGCCACCGGTGGCGGCGGGTGGGGCCCGGTCGGCACTCCCGCCATCCTGGCCAGCGGACGCCTGGAACCGCGCAAGACGATCGGCTCGATCGACACCAGCGAGTTCCTCGTCGCGGTGGCCGCGAGTATCGGGTTCATCCTCGGCATCGGTTCGGCGGGGGTGAACTACGCGTGGGTCGCGGCGCTGCTCATCGGCGGGGTGATCGCCGCACCCGTCGCGGCGTGGCTGGTGCGCCACCTTCCGCCTCGTGTGCTGGGCGCCGCGGTGGGCGGGTTGATCGTGCTGACCAACACCCGCACGCTGCTGCGCAGCGACTGGATCGACGCACCCGACGGCATCCGCGCCGTGTTCTATGCCGCGATCTCGGTGATCTGGGCCGCTGCGGTGGCGTACTCGTTTTCGCAGCATCGCCGCCACCGCGACGACGAACGACGGCTGATCGCGGCAGCGCCGGTGACGGCCCGCCCGTCCTCCGACGCCCCGCCGCGCGATTTGGGCGCGACGGACTCGTAGCCCGCCCTATCATCGTCGAGCCCCACGTCCTGGCCGACATCTCGAGGAGACGCCCATGTCCGTGACCGACGAGTACCTGGCGAACAACCGTGCCTACGCCGAGGGCTTCGAGGGCCCGTTGCCGCTGCCGCCGAGCCGGCACGTGGCAGTGGTGGCCTGCATGGATGCGCGGATGGACGTCTACCGCATCCTTGGGCTGAAAGACGGTGAGGCCCATGTCATCCGCAACGCCGGCGGGGTCATCACCGATGACGAGATCCGCTCGCTGGCGATCAGCCAGCGGCTGCTAGGTACCCGCGAGATCATCCTCATCCATCACACCGACTGCGGCATGCTGACGTTCACCGACGACGACTTCAAGCGCGCGATCCAGGAGGAGGTCGGCATCAAGCCTGCGTGGTCGGCGGAGTCGTTCGGTGATCTCGAGCAGGACGTGCGGCAGTCGCTGCGCCGGATCGAGGCCAGCCCGTTCGTGACGCTGCACCATTCGCTGCGCGGATTCGTCTTCGACGTGGCCACCGGACTGCTCGGGGAGGTGGTGTGACCGCGCGCTGGATGCCGGAATTGCCGGCGCGCCGCCGGGCAGACACGCGCGTTCGCGGAACTAGACCAGGGCGTTGTCGATCAGGTTGACCAGCAGGCGCACCCCGACACCGAGGGCGCGCTCGTCGAGGTCGAACGTCGGCTGATGCAGATCCAGCTGCGGGCCGTGGCCGCTCCACGTCCCCAGGCGGGCCATGGCGCCGGGCACCTCCTCCAGGTACCAGGAGAAGTCCTCGCCGCCGCCGGACTGCAGTGTGTCGGCCAGTACCTCGGGGCCGATCGCCTCGACGGCGTGGGTGATGATGCGCGTGGACCCCTCTTCGTTGACCACCGGCGGCACGCCGCGCTTGTACTGCAGCATGTGTTCGATGCCCAGCGGCGCGAGCAGCGACGAAATCGTCTCGCGCACAATATCTTCCAGCGTCAGCCAGGTCTCGCGGCTGGCGGTGCGCAAGGTCCCTGCCAGCGTGCCGATCTGGGGAATCGCGTTGGCGGCCACCCCGGCGTTGACCGCGCCCCACACCATCACCGTGGAGTGCCGCGGATCGATGCGCCGTGACAACACCCCGGGCACACCGGTGATCAACGTGCCCAGCCCGTAGACCAGATCCGACGTCAGATGCGGGCGCGAGGTGTGCCCACCCGGGGAGCGCAGGGTCACCTCGATGTGATCGGCGGCCGACGTGATCGGACCGGCCTTGACCGCGACGCGGCCGACCGCGAGATGCGGATCGCAGTGCAGCGCGAAGATCCGTGACACCCCGGTCAACGCTCCCGCGGCGATCGCGTCGATCGCGCCGCCGGGCATCAACTCCTCGGCCGCCTGGAAGATCAGCCGGACGCCCACCGGCAGCTCGGGCGCCGAAGCCAGCGCCATCGCCGCCCCCAGCAGCACGGCGGTGTGCGCGTCGTGCCCGCAGGCGTGGGCGACCCCCGGCACCAGCGACGCATAGGGCGCACCGGTGCGTTCGTCGAGCGGCAGCGCGTCCATGTCCGCCCGCAACGCCACCCGCGGCCCGTCGTCGGGCCCGAAGTCGCACAGCAGACCTGTGCCGCCGGGCAGCACCTTGGGGTTCAGGCCCGCATCGGCCAGCTGCGCCGCCACGAACTGCGTGGTGGCGAACTCCTGGCGGCCCAGCTCGGGGTGCTGGTGCAGATGGCGGCGCCACCCGACCAGGTCGTCGTAGTGGGCGGACAGCCAGCGCGCGGCGGCGTGCTGCAACGCGCTCATGACGTCCGCCTCCTCTGCAGCTCCAGCACGCGCTCACGCTCCGCGCTGTTCTCGGCCAGCGCCACCACGGTGCGCGCCAGCATGATCGAACCCTCCACCACGGCCTTGTCGGCGCTCGGGCCGACGGCCGCCGCGGTGAACCCCGGCTGGTGCACCGAGGCCCCGTTGGCGTCGATGCCGACTATCGGATGGATGCCGGGCATGACCTGAGTGACGTTACCCATGTCGGTGCTGCCCAGTGGAAGCGCCACCTCCAGCTCGCGTCCCACCGGGCTGCGCCCCACCCGCTGCATCTCGGCGCGGAACGTGTCGGCAAGCCAGCCGTCGGGGGTGAGCTCCAGGTACGGCGGCTCGGTCGCGGCGATGTCGTAGTCGCAGCCGGTGCCCACCGCGCCGGCCAGGAAGCAGTCGGCCATCCGGGCTTCCAGCGCGGCCAGGCTGGCAGCGTCGTCGGCGCGCATCGTGTACTGCATCTCGGCGTGCGCCGGGATGACGTTGCTGGCCTGCCCGCCGTCGGTGACGATGCCGTGCACCATCTGCCCAGGCGCCAGCTGTTGGCGCAGCAGGCCGATCGCGACCTGCGACACCGTCACCGCGTCCGCGGCGTTGATGCCCAGGTGCGGGGCGACCGCGGTGTGCGACTCGCGGCCCACATAGCTGACCGCCACCTGGGACAGCGCCAGCGATCGGGCCGCGGCGATGTCCAGCGGGCCGGGATGCAGCATCACCGTGGCGGCGATGTCGTCGAACAGCCCCGCCTCGAGCATCAGCACTTTCCCGCCGCCGGCCTCCTCGGCCGGGGTGCCCAGCAGCACCACGGTCAGGTCGAGGTCGTCGGCGACCTCGGCCAGAGCCAGCGCGGTGCCGACCGCGGACGCGGCGATGATGTTGTGCCCACACGCGTGGCCGATGCCGGGCAGCGCGTCGTACTCCGCGCACACCCCGACCACCAGCGACCCGCTGCCGTAGACGGCGCGGAACGCGGTGTCCAGACCCCCCACGGGCGTGGAGACGTCGAACCCGCGCTCGGCGGCCAGCGCCTGGGTCTTGGCGCAGCTGCGGTGCTCCGCGAACGCCAACTCGGGCTCGGCGTGGATGTCGTGCGACAGCTCGATCAGGTCGCCGCGCCGCCGGGCCACGACGTCCTCGACACATGTCGACGCGGCGGCGGTAGGCATGCAGGCAGTATCTCACTGCGTTCGGCGGTGGCCGACCGGGTCGAAGCCCGCCGGTTAGGCTGCGGGACGTGTCACAGGCCGCCGACCCGTACGACTTGGCCCGCCGGGCTGCCGGCGCGGTCGCCGAACGCACCGGAGTCGACGCCCACGACGTGGCTGTGGTGCTCGGCTCGGGGTGGGCGCCCGCGGCGGCCCGCTTGGGGGACCCCACCTCGGCGGTGCCGATGGCCGAGCTGCCCGGCTTCACCCCGCCCAGTGCCGAGGGCCACGGCGGGCAGGTGCTCTCGCTGCGCATCGGGCCGCACCGGGTGTTGGTGCTGCTCGGGCGCATCCACGCCTACGAGGGCCATGACCTGCGCCACGTCGTGCATCCGGTGCGTACCGCGGCGGCGGCCGGCGTCCGGACCGTGGTGCTCACCAACGCCGCGGGCGGGTTGCGTGCGGACTACGCCGTCGGGCAGCCGGTACTGATCAGCGACCACCTGAACCTCACATCGCGCTCCCCCCTGGTCGGGGCGCGGTTCGTCGACCTGGTCGACGCGTACTCGCCGGGGCTGCGGGCACTGGCCCGCGAGATCGACCCGACGCTGGCCGAGGGGGTGTACGCGGGGTTGTTCGGCCCGCAGTACGAGACGCCCGCCGAGATCCGCATGCTGCGCACGCTCGGCGCGGACCTGGTGGGGATGTCGACGGTGCACGAGACCATCGCCGCGCGCGAAGCCGGCGCCGACGTGCTGGCGGTGTCGCTGGTGACCAACCTGGCCGCCGGCATGACCGGACAGCCGCTCAGCCACGACGAGGTGCTGGCCGCGGGCCGTCAGTCGGCGACGCGGATGGGGTCCTTGCTGGCGTCGGTGATCGCCCGGCTCTGACGGCCGAACCGGGCCCCGGCCCACACCACCGCACGGGCCAGCAGCGGGGCCGCGAACAGCATCAGCAGAATGCGCACCACCTGGGCGGCGATGATGAACGTGACGTTGGATCCGGTCTCCACCGCGGTGGCCAGCACCGCGTACACCCCTCCGGGGCTGGTCGCGAGGTACCCCTCGAGCAACGTGAGGCCGGCCACCCGGCTCAGCAGCACGCCCAGCCCGGCGGTCGCGACACCGAGCAGGACGATCAGCGCCACCGCGGCCGGGAGGAGCCGGCCGACCGCGCGCAGCGACTCCCGGGTGAACGCCAGGCCGGCCTGCCAGCCGATGAGCGCGTAGCCGGCCTGAACCAGCACCACCGGCACCGACAGCCCGTGGGACAGGCCGCTGACCTCCAGGGCGACCGTCAGCGCGAGCGGGCCGAGCAGGCCGGCTCCGGGCAGTCGGATGAGCCGCCCGACCGTGGAGCCCACCAGCACCAGCGCGACGAGCATGCCCACGCTGAGGTACCACGGCGCGGTCGGACCCTGCCCGGGGTCGACGGTGGGCGGCCGGGACCGGTCGGCGTGGTAGATCAGCGTGACGACCACCGGCATCGACGCGGTGATCAACCCCACCCGCAGGTACTGCAGCACCGCGACCACGCGATCGTCACCGCCGAGTTCGCGGGCGATCGCGACCAGTCCGGAAGCGCCGCCGGCCACCAGCGACAGGGATCCGGTCAGCGGGGTGACGTCGCGGCGCACGCCGAGCAGCGCGCCGGCGGCGACGCTGAGAACCAGCGTCGAGACCCCGATGCCCAGCACCATCGCCCAGTCGTCGCCGAGCGCGGCCAGCGCGTCGTCCTGCACCATCGTGCCGATGTAGACGCCCAGGGTGCCCTGCGCGGCCAGCCCCAGCGATCGCGGCACCCTGGCAGGCCCCCACGACAGCAGCGCCAGCACGATGCCCACCACCAGTGCGGCGAACAGCGCCGCCGAGGGCACCCCCACGATCGTCAGCGGAACGGTCACCCCGGCGGTCACCGCCAGGAGCACCGCCCATCTGAGCAATTCCCGCGTCCACCTCATCGTGATGACAAGTATGCTCTTGGCGATTCATGATCACAACGCGCCGACTATCAGCGGTGACACCGCAGAATTACCAAGGTATAACTTGGTAATGACTGAGGACGCGGTCGTTGCTGACGCTGCCCGTCCCGCGGCCACCGAACTGCGGGAGTCGATGATGGCGGTCACCCGCCAGATGCGCCGGCACCGCCCCGACAACGGCCTGACCCTGAGTCAGATGCAGCTACTCGGCGAGATCAGCCGAGCAGGGGTCACGACCCCCGCCGAGCTCGGCGCCCGCATGCACGTCC
This sequence comes from Mycobacterium sp. G7A2, assembly GCF_041902445.1. NCBI lineage: Bacteria > Bacillati > Actinomycetota > Actinomycetes > Mycobacteriales > Mycobacteriaceae > Mycobacterium > Mycobacterium sp. G7A2. The sequence goes on from NZ_CP169251.1 coordinate 4,608,696, forward strand.
GGGTCCAGTCGCTGACCGACTCGCTGAACGAACTGGAGACGCGCCAGCTGATCGGGCGCCGCCCCGACGCCTCCGACCGGCGCCGCCAGCTCGTCGAACTCACCCCTGACGGCGAGGCACTGCTGGCCGCCGACCGCGCCGAACGCGACGACTGGCTGCACCGGCGCATGCAGGAGACGCTGTCGCCGCTGGAGTTCGACCTGCTGATGCTGGTGGCGCCGATCCTGCGCAAGCTCGCCGACTCGGCGGATTCGGCGCGTTAGGCGACACTCGATGTCGCCTACCGCGCCCGATTCGTGGTGGGGTGAACCCATGACGTCCTGGCCGCCGACCGTGCAGGAGTGGCTCGCCCACGACCCCGACCCCGGCTCCACGGCCGAACTCGCGGCCTGCAGCGCCGAGGAACTGCGCGAGCGCTTCGCGCACAGCCTGACGTTCGGCACCGCCGGGCTGCGCGGGCCGCTGCGCGCCGGACCGAACGGGATGAACCTGGCCGTCGTGCTGCGCACCACCCGGGGCGTGACCGCGGTGCTGGCCGAGCGGGGACTGGGCGGCGGGCACGTCGTCGTCGGCTACGACGCCCGCCACCGCTCCGCCGAGTTCGGCCGCGCTGCCGCTGAAGTGTTTGCCGCTCAGGGCTTCTCTGTGACGCTGCTGCCCGGCCCGGTGCCCACCCCGGTGGTGGCGTTCGCGGTGCGCCGCAGCGGCGCGGTGGCCGGGGTGCAGATCACCGCCTCGCACAACCCGCCCACCGACAACGGGTACAAGGTCTACCTCGAAGGCGGACTGCAGATCGTCTCTCCCACCGACCGGGACATCGAGCAGGCGATCGCGTCGGCGCCGCCCGCCGACCAGATACCGCGGACCCCCGTCGAGGAGTCCGGTGCAGATCTGCTGAGCGCTTATGCCGAACGGGCCGCCACGGTCCGCCGCGGCGCAGGTTCGGTGCGGGTGGCCCTGACCCCGATGCACGGCGTCGGCGGCGAGTTCGCGTTGGATGCGCTGGCATTGGCCGGGATCGCCGACGTCCACGTGGTGACCGGCCAGTTCGCGCCGGACCCGGATTTCCCCACCGTGGCGTTTCCGAATCCCGAGGAGCCGGGAGCCGTCGACGCGCTGCTGGCCCTGGCCGCCAACGTCGACGCGGAGGTGGCGATAGCGCTGGACCCCGACGCCGACCGCTGCGCGATCGGGGTCCCGTCGACAGCTGGTTGGCGGATGCTGTCGGGTGACGAAACCGGATGGCTTCTGGGTGATTACGTGTTGTCCCGGTGTAATGACCCCGCGTCGGCGGTGGTGGCGAGCACGGTGGTGTCCTCGCGCATGCTGGCCGCAATCGCCGCCTCGTACGGCGCGCGTCACGTCGAGACACTGACCGGGTTCAAATGGCTGGCCCGCGCCGACGACGACGTTCCCGGCACGTTGCGCTACGCCTACGAAGAGGCGATCGGGCACTGTGTCGACCCGGAAGCGGTGCGGGACAAGGACGGCATCAGCGCCGCCGTGCTGGCCTGCGACATGGTGGCCGCGCTGCGGGCGCAGGGACTGTCGGTGCTCGACGCGCTTGATGCCCTGGCCCGGCGGCACGGCGTGCACACGACCGCCGCCGTCACCCGCCGCGTCACCTCCCCGCAGCAGGCGGCCGAGATCATGACCCGACTGCGCAATCAACCGCCGGCGGCACTGGTGGGGTTCGACCTCACCGTCACCGACCTGCAACCCCGCACCGACGCGCTGGTGTTCACCGGAGGCGACGACACCGCGACCGTGCGGGTGGTGGTGCGTCCGTCAGGAACCGAACCGAAACTCAAGTGCTACCTCGAAATCCGTTGCGACGAAGAGCTGATCACTGCCCGCGGACGGGCCGCCGAACTGCAGAACGCCGCCGCCGAGGCCGTGCGCCGGTGGTGAGCGTCACCGAAGCACCGATCGCTACACCCGCAGTACCACGCCCAGAAGCGCAACGACGCCCAACCCGGCGACCATGGCCGCGACCACACTGGCTATCGACCACGGCGTCGGCCCGAAGGTCTCCCGCAACGCAGCCATGTCCTGACGGTGCTGGACCCACGCCAGCACGAGCGCAACCAATCCGATCAGGATCGTGATGACGCCGAACACCGTCGGACTGATCAGCGGTTCGCGCAGCCGCTGCGAGCCCGCCAGATATCGAAATATCTGATAGATGGTGAAGCCGAAGGCAATCAACGCCAGCGAGGTCCGTACCCACGCCATCAACGTGCGCTCGTGGGCGAGCCTGGTGCGTTCCACCGCCAAGCGGGTGTTGGCGTCCAACTCGTCTGGCATGGCCTGGGTTCACCCTTTCGCCGTCAGCGCGACGCTACCCCGCGCCTGTGGGCGGCGATGCCGATCGAGCTAGCTGTACTGACCTGAGAGGTTAGGTACGCGGCTGGCTGGTGCTTGACCGCCGAGTGCTGTGTGGCCGCGGTGGTGATTATAGGTGTGCAACCAGCGCGGGTATTCGTCGCAGCGTTGCGCGTCGCTGGTGTAGAGCCGCGCATAGGCCCACTCGTCGGCCAGAGTGCGATGGAAGCGCTCCACCTTGCCGTTGGTCTGCGGCCGGTAGGGCCGAGTGCGACGATGCTCGATATCGCCGAGGGCATCGCGGAAGACGTGCGATCGATAACAGTTCCCGTTGTCGGTCAACACCTTTCGAACGGTGATGCCGCAATCGGTGAACCACGCGTTGGCACGCCGCCAGAAGCCGGCGGCGGTGTCCTTGCCCTCGTCGGCGAGTAATTCGGAGTAGGCCAGCCGCGAATGCGCGTCGATGGCGGTGTGGATGAAGTGGTAACCGCGGACCGGGTTGCCGTACTTGTTGGTCACCCCGCTGCTCTTGTCGGCCCTGGCGTTGCGGTTGCCCTTCGTACGGCCCACCATGCGCCAGCCGCCGCCGGCGGGGATCTTGCCGAGTTTCTTGACATCGACGTGCACCAGGTCGCCGCAGCCTGCGGACTCCATTCGGCGAACGACGCGTCCGGTCGCGCGGTCGAGCCAGCGCAGCTTGGCGATCCGGTAGCGGCTCAGCACCCGATGCACCGTTGAGGGATGAATCCCGAGCAGATAGCCGATACGGGCTGGCCCCCACCGCCGGGTGACGCGCACGCCAATGATGCGCCGCTCAGTGCGTGTAGGTGTGCGATTGGGGCTGTGGTGTGGGCGTGAGCTGCGGTCGGCCATCCCCGACTCACCCTGCTCGCGATAGCGGCCCGCCCACCGCGAGGCCGTGGACACCGACACCTGGAAACGTTCGGCAGCCCGACGCAAAGACCAGCCATCATCGACGACGCAACGAGCCAGCCGCAGGCGACCGGTTTCGGACAAAGGGGCATTACGGTGAGACACGAAGACCTCCGAAGTGAGTTGGTGCGTTCCTAGGCAGTTCGCACTTCACTCGGAGGTCTTCGTCTTGTCACCTCACCACGCCGTCACCAACGTCCGTGGTCAGTACAGCTAGCGGGGCCCGAATTGGCGATCACCGGCGTCACCCAGACCCGGCACGATGTAGGCGATGTCGTTGAGGCCCGAGTCGATCGTCGCTGTGAACAGCCGGAGCTCCGGGGCGGCTTTCTCCAGCGCGGCAATCCCTTCCGGCGCCACGACCACGCAGATCGCGGTGATGTCGACCGCGTCGCGGGCGTAGAGCAGTTCCAGCGTGTGCACCATCGACCCGCCGGTGGCCAGCATCGGGTCGAGCACGATCACCGGCTGGGTGCTCAGGTCGTCAGGCAGCGACTCGAGGTAGGGCATCGGCTGGTGGGTGTCCTCGTCTCGGGCGATCCCGACGAAGCCGACCCGCGCCTCCGGGATCAGCGCGTGCGCCTGGTCGACCATGCCCAGCCCGGCGCGCAGCACCGGCACGAGCAGCGGCGGGTTGGCCAAGCGGGCGCCCGCGGTCTCGACCAGCGGAGTGCGCACCGCCACAGTGTCGGTGACGAGCTCACGCGTGGCCTCATAGACCAGCATCAGGGTCAGGTCTCTGAGCGCGGCCCGGAACGCGGCGTTGTCGGTGCGCTCGTCACGCAGGGTGGTCAGCCGCGCCGCGGCCAGCGGGTGGTCGACAACGCGCACATCCATGAATTCGCACCTTAATGGGAACCGACGGCGGTTTCGCGACGTCGTATCCATATGCACGCGCGTCTGACCGCGGACACCGACCTCATCCGCGCCTACGGTTCGGCCTCCGCCGGACACGCCGACGACCTGCAGGCCGTCACCGCCCGCCTGGCCACCGTGGGTACCGATGCATCGCTGTTCGGCCCGGTGGGGGCGGCGTTCCTGGCACGGCTGAACCGCGCCGTCGCACGGGAGACCGAGACGTTGGCCGGCGTGTGCGCGGCGCTGGCCGGCACGCACCGCGCCGCTCAGCAGGCGGCGTCGAACTACCACCGCGCCGACGGAGACGCCGGTGCACAGCTGCTCGGCGGGTGGTGATGCCCGGCGCTGTGACCGCCGTTCTGGCCGAGCCCATCCGACGCCTGCAGGCGCTGGTCGGTCCGGGCTGGTCGGCCGGGCCGGCCGGTGACCCGTCCGCGGCGCTGCGGGACGCGCGGAACGCACTGGCCGACACGGCCGCAGCGGCCGCCCGGGCCTGGCGGGTCACCGGCGAGGGATGGCGCGGGTCTGGTGCCGACACGGCCGCCGAATACGCCGCTGCGACGACCGCGGCCATCGACGACGCCGCCGCACGCACCGGCACCATGGGCGTCGTCGCCGGGCAGGCCGCCGACGCCGTGGCGCACGCGCGGCGGCGGCTGCGACAGATCCTCGACGACTTCGAGGCCGTCGCGAGCGCGCTGGAACCGCGGCTGGACTCGCCTGGCGTCGCGCACGAGCTGCTCGCCGAGGCGCGGGAGGCGCTGCATCAGGCCATCACCGTGGTCGAGGCACTCCTCGGCGAACTCGACCGGCATGCTGCGGCGCTGGACACCCACACGGCGGGGGCCGCGCCGACCGTGCCTGCCGCCTCGGGCACGCCTGCCGCGCCGGGCGCCGGCGGCTGGGGTGCTGAGACACCGGGAGGCTGGGGCGGCGGCTCACCCGGAACCTATGGCGGCGCTGGCGTCGGCACTTCTGGCGGCGGCGCCGGCGAGTGGGCGGCATTCACCCACGGGGCCGACACCCCGGACGCGGCCAACTTCGGCGAAGGCGTCGAGATCCGGCTACCCGACGGCAGCGTGGTGCTGGCGCCCAACGCCGCGGCCGCCGCCGCCGTCCGGCACGCACTCACCCAACTCGGCGTGCCCTATCAGTGGGGCGGGACCACCCCGGGTGTGGGCCTGGATTGCAGTGGGCTCACCCAGTGGGCGTATCGCGAGGCCGGGTTGAACATTCCGCGGCTGGCGCAGGAACAGGACATCGGCGCCGCGGTCGCCCCCGGTGATCTGCGGCCCGGTGACCTCGCCGTGTGGGACGGGCACGTCGCGATGGTCGTGGGAAACAACTTGATGATCGAGGCCGGCGACCCGGTGAAACTGTCCCCGATCCGGACCAGCAACGCCGGGCAGGGCTTCCAGGGTTTCTGGCGGCCGACGGCCTGAAAACGCTTAGCAAATCCCGCTGCAACCCTCAGGCTGACCTCAGCCATCGCCGGTGCCGTGCGGCTAATTTCCCTGCGTGGGGTGGAGAGCGAAAGTGTGGATCTGTGCGGCAGGGGTGTTCCTGGCGGCCGCCGGCGGGGTCCTCGGCGGGTGGGCCTATCTGGAACTCCGCGACCTGGAGCGAAGCCGGATCATCGACTGCTTCCGGATCAAGACGATGGAGGAAGACGTCGTGCCGGACCGGCGGATCCTCGATGACGACGTCAGCGCGTGCGCACGCGAGGTCGCCCGGTGATCGCCGCGGGTCGGAGGCCCGCGGGGCGCGGCCGGCCAGCGGTGCCCGGTAGCTAGGCTGTGCCGCATGGCTGCTGACATCGTGCCCATCCAGCTCAAGCTGACGAAGGGCGACGTGTACACGTTGTGGGCCCCGCGGTGGCGCGCCGACGGCGACGAGTGGGAGGCCTTCCTCGGCAAGGACGAAGACTTCTACGTGTTCGAGTCCGTCGCCGACCTGGTGGCCTTTGTGCGCACCGACACCGACAACGACCTCGCCGACCATCCCGCGTGGGAGAAGCTGACCGAGGCCAACGCGCACAGGCTGGTCCCGTCCGAGGCACACACGCACGACGTGGTCGGCTTCGAGGAAGTTTTGGCCGAGAAGCCCACCGACGACAGCGTCAGCGCCGTGCACGGTGCACTGGCCGTGGTCTCGTCGATCGGATCGGTGTGTGAGCTGCCCGCCGTCACCAAGTTCTTCAACGGCAACCCGGTGCTCGGCACCGTCGGCGGCGGAGTCGAGGCCTTCGCCGGGCGCGCCGGGCGCAAGCGGTGGGCCGAGATCGAGAAGATCATCGCCCGCGGCTGGGACAACGTCCTGGAGGCCATCGACGCGATCATCACCACTCCCGACGTCGACCGCACCGCCGCGCAGAAGGCGCAGGCCGAGCTCGACGAGCCGGCCCCCGAGTTGGACGACGACGTGGCCGAGGACGACGTCGTGATCGACGACGTGGTGGACACCGACGAAGAGTCCGCCGAGCTGGAAGCAGCGGCTCAGACCCGGGTGCTCGGCAGCGACGAAGACTTCTGGCAGCGGGTCGGCATCGACCCGGTGCGCATCATGACCAGTGGCGGCACGCTGTTCACGCTGCGCTGCTACCTCGACGACCGGCCGATCTTCCTGGGCCGCAACGGCCGCATCAGCGTGTTCGGCTCCGAGCGCGCGCTGGCGCGCTATCTGGCCGACGAACACGACCACGACCTGTCCGACCTGGCCACCTACGACGACATCCGCACCGCGGCCACCGACGGCTCGTTGCGCATCGACGTCACCGACGACAACGTCTACGTGCTCACCGGAATCGCCGACGACCTGGCCGAGGGGCCCGATGCCCTCGACCGCGACCAGCTCGAACTCGCGGTCGAGCTGATCCGCGATGTCGGCGACTATGCCGAAGAGGCCAGCGTCGAGACCAAGCTGGCGCCCGACACCGCGCTGGGCCGGGTCATCGGCCACGTCCTCGAGCCGGACGAGACCGGACGCCCGACCGGCGGATCGTTCGCCGACGCCGTCGAGCAGTGGGAGTCGCTGGAGTCCTTCGTCGAGTCCCGCCTGCGCCAGGAGTGATTTCGCCGCGCCAGGTGCGCGGGGTCAGCCGATCAGCACGGCGTAGCGGGGTTTGATGACCTCGTCGATGATGGCCAACCGCTCGGGGAAACTGATGAACGCCGACTTCATCGCGTTGATGGTGAACCGCTCCAGATCGCTCCAGCCGTAGCCGAACGCCTCCACCAGCCGCAGCATCTCCAGGCTCATCGTGGTGTCGCTCATCAACCGGTTGTCGGTGTTGACCGTGACCCGGAAGCGCAACCGGGCCAGCCTGTCGAACGGATGCTCGGCGATGCTGGCCACCGCGCCGGTCTGCACGTTGGAACTCGGGCACATTTCGAACGGGATCCGCTTGTCCCGGAGCAGCGCCGCCAGCCGACCCAACCGCGCCGTGCCGTCGGAATCGACCTCGATGTCGTCGACGATGCGCACGCCGTGGCCGAGCCGGTCGGCCCCGCAGAACGCGATCGCCTCATGGATCGACGGCAGCCCGAACGCCTCCCCGGCGTGGATGGTGAACCGGGCGTTGTTGCTGCGCATGTACTCGAACGCGTCGAGGTGGCGGGTCGGCGGATGGCCGGCCTCGGCCCCGGCGATGTCGAAACCGACCACCCCCTGGTCCCGGAACCGCACCGCCAACGCGGCGATCTCGTGGGACCGCGCGGCATGACGCATCGCGGTGACCAGACAGCGCACCACGATCGCGTGGCCCTCGGCCGCGGCGACCTTCTCCCCGTCGGCGAACCCGGCCAGCACCGCGTCGACGACCGCGTCCAGCGAGAGCCCGCCGTCGATGTGCAGTTCAGGGGCGAACCGGATCTCGGCGTACACGACGTTGTCACGGGCGAGGTCTTCGACGCACTCGCGGGCGACCCGGTGCAGCGCTTCGGGGGTCTGCATGACGCCGACCGTGTGTGCGAACGGCTCCAGATAACGCACCAGCGACCCGCTGTGCGCCGCGGTGCGGAAGAACGTGGCCAGCTTGTCGACATCGGATTCAGGCAGCTGGTCGTAGCCGTACTGATCGGCGAGCTCGAGCACGGTGGCCGGGCGCAGGCCGCCGTCGAGGTGGTCGTGCAACAGCGCCTTGGGCGCCTGCCGAATGGTCTCCAGCGTCAACGGTGTGGTCACTGCAACCTCCTACATCCCGATCCGGTCGATGATCAGCGGGCGCGCGACGGGAGCCTCGTCCCCGACGGACCAGGCGCCGTCGAGTTGGGCCAATGCTGCCCCGAAACGTTGCGGCGTGTCGGAGTAGAGGGTGAACAGCGGCTCACCGGCGGCGACGGGTTCACCTGGCCGGCGGTGGATGCGCAGGCCCGCCCCGAACTGCACCTGCTCACCGGGCATCGAGCGGCCCGCTCCGAGCCGCCACACCGCAAGCCCTACCGCCATCGCGTCGATGTCACCCATCGTGCCACCGCGCGGCGCGGTGAGGGTCTCGCTGTGCTCGCCGAGCGGTAGCGCCTCGGCGCGCAGCGCCGCCACGTCACCACCCTGGGCCTCGACCAGCGCGCGGAACCGGTCCATCGCCGTGCCGTCGCGCAGGGTCTGCGCCGGGTCGACGGCGTCGAGTCCGGCGGCGTCGAGCATCTCCCGGGCCAGCGCCAGCGTCAGCTCGACGACGTCGTCGGGACCGCCGCCCTCGAGTACCTCCAGCGACTCGGCGACCTCGACCGCGTTGCCGACGGTACGGCCCAGCGGCACCTCCATGTCGGTCAACAGGGCGCGGGTGGTCAGTCCGTGCTCGGTACCGAGGTCGACCATCGTGCGGGCCAGCTCACGGGATTCCGCCTCGGTGGCCAGGAAGGCGCCCGAGCCGACCTTGCAGTCGAGCACCAGCGCGCGGGTGCCCTCGGCGATCTTCTTGCTCATGATCGAGCTGGCGATCAGCGGCAGCGACTCCGTCGTGGCGGTGACGTCGCGCAGCGCGTAGATCTTGCGGTCGGCCGGCGCCAACTCGCCGGCAGCGAAGATCGCCGCGCCGAGGTCGCAGAGTTGTTGGCGGATCTGGGCTTTGGTGAGCTCGCCGCTGAATCCGGGGATGGACTCCAATTTGTCCAGCGTGCCGCCGGTGTGACCGAGCCCCCGCCCGGCCGCCTGCGGGACCGCTCCTCCGCAGGCCATGATCACCGGCACCAGCGGGATGGTGATCTTGTCGCCGACGCCGCCGGTCGAGTGCTTGTCCACCAGCGCCAGCGGCGTGCCGTCCATCGACCGCAGGTTGGTGAAGTCCAGCCGCTCCCCCGAGTCGATCATCGCCGCGGTCCAGCGGGTGATCTCGGCGCCGGTCATCCCCCGCAGGAAGATCGCCATCAGCAGCGCCGACATCTGGGCGTCGGCGACCCGGCCGTGGGTGTAGGCGTCGATGACCCAGTCGATGGCCTCGTCGGACAGGGCTCCCCCGTCGCGCTTGGTCCGGATCACGGACGGAGCATCGAGATGCGACATCGATTTCAGCGCGTCGAACGCGCTGTCGGACACCGGAGCGCCCCCAGGCGCGACATTCGGCACCGGAGCGCCCCCGGGCGCGACATTCGACACCGGAGCGCCCCCGGGCGCGACATTCGACACCGGAGCGCCCCCGGGCGCGACATTCGACACCGGAGCGCCCCCGGGCGCGACATTCGACACCGGAGCGCCCCCGGGCGCGACATTCGACACCGGAGCGCCCCCGGGCGCGACATTCGGTACCGGAGCGTCGAACGACCCGGTCATGACCGCACCCGCGCCAGGTCGTCGGGCCCGAAGGCGTCGGGCAGCAGGTCGGCCAGCCGGCGGGGCCCGGCGGGATGGTCGACGAGCAGCTCCGGACCGCCGTGCTCCAGCAGGAGCTGACGGCACCGGCCGCACGGCATCAACGGGGCGCCGGTGGCGTCGACGACGGCGAGCGCGACCAGCCGTCCGCCGCCACCGGAATGTAGTGCGCAGACCACACCGCACTCGGCACAGAGACCTAGGCCATATGAGACATTCTCCACATTGCAGCCGGTCACCATTCGGTCATCGTCGGTCAGCCCTGCCGCCCCCACCGGGAACCGCGAGTACGGCGCATAGGCGTCCTTCGATGCCGCAATCGCTTTGTCCCGCAATGTCTCCCAATCGATCCCGGCCGTCATTTCCGACTCACCGACCCCTCATCTGAATGCATTCCGAATCCCCGTCCGTCGGCTCGGCCGGCCGAATAGGCAGACCTAACTTCACACCTTTGACGCCCTGATCGGCTCCACGCTAGTTCGATCGAGGTGGATGATGGGTTTAGAGTCGCCCCGAGGTTTGGGGCAGCGGTCCAGGCCACGCCTGTCACGGGGGGGCCTCGAGGGCCCCGCCCCGAGCGTCCACCGATGGCGTTGGAGGCCAGATGAGCACGCAGACACCGAGTCTGACCGGAAGCGAGGCGGCACCCGCCCCGCGGCTGCGTCGACGCACCTTCTACCGCGGCGATCCCGGGATGTGGTCGTGGGTGCTGCACCGCATCACCGGTGCGACGATCTTCTTCTTCCTGTTCGTCCACGTGCTCGACACCGCGCTGGTGCGGGTCAGCCCCGAGGCCTACAACGAGGTCATCGACACCTACAAGACCCCGATCGTCGGCCTGATGGAGATCGGCCTGGTCGCCGCGGTGCTCTACCACGCGCTCAACGGGGTCCGCATCATCCTGATCGACTTCTGGCAACAAGGACCGAAGTACCAGAGGCTCATGCTGTGGGTGATCGCCGGCGTGTGGCTGGCCGTGATGATCCCCGCGGTCGGGGTCATCGGCATGCACATGGCGGAGCGGTTCCTGTGAGCGCCGTCGAACACCGCCGGGGCGAGAACCCCTACGACCACATCAGCGACCGCGGCGGTCCCGCCCCGGTGATGCAGAGCAGCTACGACCGGCCCGCCGGCCTGGACAACCCGCGCTCCAAGCGGCGCGGCGGCGGCATGCCGAACTTCGAGAAGTACACCTGGCTGTTCATGCGGTTTTCCGGCGTAGCGCTGATCTTCCTGGTGCTGGGCCATCTGTTCATCGGGCTCATCTGGGATGGCGGCGTCTATCGCATCGACTTCAACTACGTCGCGCAGCGCTGGGCCTCGCCGTTCTGGCAGACCTGGGACCTGCTGATGCTCTGGCTCGCCCAGCTGCACGGCGGCAACGGTATGCGCACCATCATCGCCGACTACAGCCGCAAGGACTCCACCAAGTTCTGGCTGAACACCCTGCTGGCGCTGTCGGTCGCCTTCACGCTGGTGCTGGGCACCTATGTGCTGCTGACCTTCGACGCCACGATCTCCTGACGAGGAGCAGAAACCATGATCGTTGAACATCGCCACGACGTCGTCATCGTCGGCGCGGGCGGCGCGGGCATGCGTGCCGCCGTCGAGGCCGGTCCGCGGGCGCGGACCGCGGTGCTGACCAAGCTCTACCCGACCCGGTCCCACACCGGCGCCGCCCAGGGCGGGATGTGCGCCGCACTGGCCAACGTCGAGGAAGACAACTGGGAGTGGCACACCTTCGACACCGTCAAGGGCGGCGACTACCTCGCCGACCAGGACGCGGTCGAGATCATGGCCAAGGAGGCCATCGACGCGGTGCTCGACCTGGAGAAGATGGGGATGCCGTTCAACCGCACCCCTGAGGGTCGCATCGACCAGCGCCGGTTCGGCGGGCACACCCGCGACCACGGCAAGGCGCCGGTCCGGCGCGCGTGCTACGCCGCCGACCGCACCGGCCACATGATCCTGCAGACGCTGTACCAGAACTGCGTCAAACACGACGTCGAGTTCTTCAACGAGTACTACGCCCTCGACATCGCCATGACCCAGACCCCGTCGGGCCCGGTGGCCACCGGTGTCATCGCTTACGAGCTGGCGACCGGGGACGTCCACGTCTTCCACGCCAAGGCGATCGTGTTCGCCACCGGCGGTTCGGGCCGGATGTACAAGACCACCTCCAACGCGCACACGCTGACCGGCGACGGCCTGGGCATCATCTTCCGCAAGGGACTTCCGCTGGAGGACATGGAGTTCCACCAGTTCCACCCGACCGGTCTGGCCGGGCTGGGCATCCTGATCTCCGAGGCCGTGCGCGGCGAGGGGGGCCGACTGCTCAACGGCGACGGCGAGCGGTTCATGGAACGCTACGCGCCGACGATCGTCGACCTGGCCCCGCGCGACATCGTCGCGCGCTCCATGGTCCTCGAGGTCCTCGAGGGCCGAGGCGCCGGACCCAACAAGGACTACGTCTACATCGACGTGCGCCACCTCGGCGAGGACGTGCTCGAATCCAAGCTGCCCGACATCACCGAGTTCGCCCGCACCTACCTCGGGGTGGACCCGGTCAAGGAGCTCGTGCCGGTCTACCCCACCTGCCACTACGTGATGGGCGGCATCCCGACGACGGTCAACGGCCAGGTGCTCTCCGACAACACCACCGTCGTGCCGGGCCTCTACGCCGCCGGCGAGTGCGCGTGTGTGTCGGTGCACGGCGCCAACCGGCTGGGCACCAACTCGCTGCTGGACATCAACGTCTTCGGCCGTCGCGCGGGCATCGCCGCGGCGAACTACGCGCTGGGCCACGACTTCGTCGAGCTGCCGGAGAACCCGGCCGGCATGGTGGCCGGTTGGGTGGGCGACATCCTGTCCGACCACGGCAACGAGCGCGTCGCCGACATCCGCGGAGCGCTGCAGCAGTCGATGGACAACAACGCCGCGGTGTTCCGCACCGAGGAGACCCTCAAGCAGGCGTTGACCGACATTCACGCGCTGAAGGAGCGGTATTCGCGAATCACGGTGCACGACAAGGGCAAGCGCTACAACAGCGACCTGCTCGAGGCGATCGAGCTGGGCTTCCTGTTGGAGCTGGCCGAGGTCACCGTCGCCGGGGCGTTGAACCGCAAGGAGTCTCGCGGCGGGCACGCCCGCGAGGACTACCCGAACCGCGACGACACCAACTACATGCGCCACACCATGGCCTACAAGGCCGGCGAGGGCCTGCTGGCCGACATCCGCCTGGACTACAAGCCCGTCGTGCAGACGCGCTACGAGCCGATGGAACGGAAGTACTGAGAAGATGACTATCGCTCCCGAGGTCGAGACGAAGGATCCCGAACTGCCACCCGTTCCCGAGGGCGCGGTGATGGTGACGCTGAAGATCGCGCGGTTCAACCCCGAGGACCCGGATGCCGCCGGCTTCCAGAGCTTCCGGGTGCCGTGCCTGCCCACCGACCGGCTGCTGAACCTGCTGCACTACGCCAAGTGGTATCTGGACGGCACGCTGACCTTCCGCCGCTCCTGCGCGCACGGGGTGTGCGGCTCGGATGCGATGCGCATCAACGGCGTCAACCGGCTGGCGTGCAAGGTGCTGATGCGCGACATGCTGCCCAAGAACCCGAACAAACAGCTCACCATCACGATCGAGCCGATCCGCGGTCTGCCCGTAGAAAAGGATCTGGTCGTCGACATGGAGCCGTTCTTCGACGCCTACCGCGCGATCAAGCCGTACCTGATCACCACCGGCAACCAGCCGACCCGCGAGCGCATCCAGAGCCAGACCGACCGGGCCCGCTACGACGACACCACCAAGTGCATCCTGTGTGCGTGCTGCACCACCAGCTGCCCGGTGTACTGGACCGAGGGCTCCTACTTCGGCCCGGCGGCGATCGTCAACGCCCACCGGTTCATCTTCGACTCGCGTGACGAGGGTGCCGCCGAGCGGCTGGACATCCTCAACGACGTCGACGGGGTGTGGCGCTGCCGCACGACGTTCAACTGCACGGAGTCCTGCCCGCGCGGCATCCAGGTCACGAAGGCGATCCAGGAAGTCAAGCGCGCGTTGATGTTCGCCCGCTAGGGCGCATCAGGCGAGGCGGTCCGCGTTCGCGTGGATCGCGTCGCGGCAGTAGGCCGCGAGCCCGGGCAGTCCGAACGTCTCGTCGTAGGTCTCGACGTATCTCGGGTCGCTGACGTACATGTCACCCAGGTTGGGGTGAAAGTCCGGCGGGCAGTCGTAGAACCAGCGGTTGACGTGCAGGCGGTGCTGCTCGGCGGCGTCCATCGCCTCGGCCGAGTCGGCGGGTAGCCCGGCCCGGAACGCGTCGGACAGGGCCTTTTCGACCGCTTCGCCCTCGGCCTTGATCCGGACCCATTCGGCCTTGCCGTAGGACTTGGCCCGGCGTTGCGACTCCTGCCAGGCGTCGGTCTCACCCCACTTCTGCTCGGCCTCGGCCTGATAGTCGTCGAAGCCGGGACCGAACAGCTCACGCATGTCGTCGTCGGTCATGGGGGTGTTCGTCATCGCCTTCTCCAGTGCCTGATCGATTGCCTCGACGAGCGTGGCCATCTCGTCGAGCCGGGACATGACGCGTTCGCGCTGGCGAATCAGGTGGCTGACCTCGTCCCCTTCTGCCAGCAGGCTCGCGATCTCGTCGAGCGGGAACTCGAGCCTGCGGTAGATGATGATCTGGGACAAGCGGGTGAGGTCTGCCGACGTGTAGACCCGGTAACCCGAGGCCGTTCGCCGGCTCGCGGTCAGCAACCCGATGTCGTCGTAGTGGTGAAGCGTGCGGACGGTGATGCCGAAGCGCTCCGCGACCTCACCCACCGTGAGCTCGTCCACCTGCTTCTCCTGCGTCATGTCGATCAGGGTGGCGCCTGACGCCACGTGAGGGTCAAGGCGTCAATCGTGACTCATCCCCGGCGGACCAGGAAGTCGCGCATCAGCTCGGTCACCTCCGGCAGCGCGCTCTCCAACAGAAAATGGCCGCCCTCGAACAGGTGGATCTCGGGGTCCACGGCGTCCTCGGCAAACGCCCGCGCGCCGTCCGGGCCGAAGAACGGGTCCCCGTCACCCCACACCGCGAGCACGGGCACTCCGCTGGCGCGCAGGTAGTCGTGCAGCTTGGGGTACAGCGTGGGATTGCTCGCGTAGTCCAGGAAGAGTTTCAGCTGGACGGCGTCATTGCCCGGCCGCGACAGCAGCGCGTAGTCGTGATGCCAGGTGTCGGGGCTGACCACGCTGGGGTCGGGCACGCCGGCGAGGTACTGGTGCCGGGTCGCCTCGAACGACAGGAACTCGCGCAGCGCGGCGGCCGTCTCGGGGTTCTGTTCCCGCTGGTAGGCCCATACCGGCTGCCAGCCTTCGGGGACGAAGCCGGCGTCGTAGCCGTTGCCGTTCTGGGTGACGATCGCCGTGATCGCCGCGGGGTCGCGCAGCGCCAGCCGCCACCCGACCGGCGCCCCGTAGTCCTGGACATAGATCGCGTACCGGTCGACTCCGAGCTGTGCGAGCAGGCCCGCGGTGTGATCGGCCAGCGCGTCGAAGGTGTAGTCGAACTCCTCGACCGGGGGTGCGTCCGAATAGCCGAAACCGAGGAAGTCCGGCGCGATCACCCGGTACTGGTCGGCCAGTTCCGGGATGAGGTTGCGGAACATGAACGAGCTGGTCGGGAAGCCGTGCAGCAGGACGATGACGGGGGCGTCGGCGGGGCCGGCCTCCCGGTAGAAGACTGCGCGACCGGCGACGGTGGCGTAGCGATGATGAACGGCCGACATAACTAACTCCTAATCGCTGTTTTGCTGGTTAGCCGCAGTCAACCGGAAAGCATGTAACCTGTCAAGAGACGTTTGGAGGTTAGCGATGGAGTTGTGCGTCACCGGCACCGACGACGAGGCGCTGCTGCTGGACCTGTTGAACACCACCCCCGTCATCGACGGTGTCCCGACCGACGACCTCGCCGACCCTCACGACGCCGAGGCGTGGCTGGCCGCGCGCGGCCTCGCCCTGGAACCAGCCGAACGCGACGCCCTGATCCGGGTGCGCGCGGCGCTGCACGCGGTGGTCCGAGACGGCGCCTCACCCGAACTGTTGGCACCCTTCCTGTCCGGAGTCGACCTGCGCCCGGTGGTGCACGACAGCGGAGTGACGTGGCAGGTGAGCGGCGCCGACACGGCGGCGCGCATGGCGCTGGCCTGGGACGGCCTGCGCATCAGCCATCCGGGCCGGCTCCGGCCGTGCGCCAACACCGCGTGTCATCTGTTCCTGCTCGACCGCAGCAGACCCAACAACGCGCGCTGGTGCTCGATGGCCGTCTGCGGCAACAGGATGAAGGCCCGCAGGCACTATCAGCGCACCCGCGCCTGATCGACGGTCAGGGCACCTCCGCCGCGGCGTCCGCGTCGTCCTCGCTGTCCGGCTCGGCCCCAGCGTCGGATTCGGGGCCGGCTTCTGCTTCGGAGTCGGCGTCGGGTTCGGCCCCGTCGCCGGTCAGCCCGGACACGTGCTCGCCGTAGTAGCGGATGATCTCGGCTGCCGCGGCGGCCACCGGAACCGCCAGGAACGCCCCGATCACCCCGAACGTCGACGCCCCCAGGGTGACCGCCAGCAGGACGATCACCGCGTGCAGGTTCATCGACTTCGACTGCAGCCAGGGCTGCAACACGTTGCCCTCCAGCTGCTGCACCGCGACGATGATGCCCAGCACGATGAGGGCGTCGACCGGACCGTTGGACACCAGCGCGATCAACACCGACAGGCCGCCGGCGACGAACGCGCCGACGATCGGCACGAAGCCGCCGATGAACGTGATGATCGCCAGGGCGTAGGCCAGCGGCACCCCCACGATGACCAGACCGATGCCGATCAGCACCGCGTCGATGAGGCTGACCACCGCCTGGGTGCGGATGAATCCGCCTAGGGTGGACCACACCCGCTCGGACACCCCCGCCAGATGCGGCCCGGCCGGACGGCCGACATGGCGACGCAGCCACGGCAGGAACCGCGGCCCGTCCTTGAGGAAGAAGAAGGTCACCACGATCGCGGTGAACACGGTGACGAGCGCCGACGTCGCAGCGCCCACCCCGGAGAACACCCCGGTGGCGATCTGGGTCCCGCTCGAGTTGAGCCGATCGGTGATCGCCGACACCGCCGAATTGAGTTGGGATTCACTGATGTTCAGCGGCGGGCCGCCGAGCCAGTCGCGGACCTTGACGACACCGGCGGAGGCCTGTTGGGCGAGCTCGGTGGACTGCTCCACCACCGCCGGGGCCACGGCCGCGATCACCCCGGCGACCACGAGGACGGCCAGCAGCAGCGTCGCCATCACCGCCGCCGCCGGCGGCAGGCCCTTGCTACGCAGCCAGCGCACCGGCGGCCACAGCACGGTGCACGCGATCAACGCCAGCAACACCGGCAGCAGGATCACCCACGTCTCCCCCACCACCCAGGCCAACACCCACAGCGCCGCGGCGACGGCGACGAACTGCACGGCGACGACCGCACTGGAGCGTAGATGCACGGCGTACACCGACCCGCGATCACGGCCTTGCGTCGTTTCCTCGTTCACGCCCCTCTTCTTACCCACCGCGCACCCCCGTCACCGCGAATCCGGCGCGAAACGCGTCACCCGCGGCCGATAGCGCGCCCGATTCGCCGACTAGAGCCGGCGCTCCAGCAGGTCGGCGCCCCGGCGCACACCGCCTGTCGCGGCGAATCCCGCCGCGACGGCGGCGGCACCGTCGGTCATCGTCATCGCGGTGCGCACCGCCGAACGCAGCCGGGGCACGGTCAACCGGCGCGCCGGCAACCGGGTGCCGCACCCGGCGACCTCCACCCGGCGCGCCACCTCGAACTGATCGCGACCGAACGGCACTGCGCAGACAGGGATTCCGCGACTCAACGCCTTCTGGGTGATTCCCATACCGCCGTGGGTGACGACGCAGACCGCCCGTTCGAGGACCAACGAGTGCGGCACGAACCGAGCCATCGTCACACCGGGACGGCGAAACACCTCGGCGTCCTCGTCGGCCGGCCGCGTCGCCACGATGTGCACCGGTTCGTCGCGCAGCGCCGCCACCGCGGCATCGACGAGCGCCTCGTCGGCCTGCCGCACCGACGAGGTGGTCACCAACACCACCGGCTCGTCGATCTCGTCGAGCCAGCCAGGACGATCCGCCCGAGGGTCGAATTCTGCGGGACCGATCAACTCCACCGAATCCCCCCAGTCGGTGTGGGGATACTCGAACGGCTTGCCCGTGGTGACCAACAGCAGCGGCGCGCGCCGCAACAGCGCATCGGCGCTGTCCACCGCGGCAAGGCCCAGCCCCGCGCGCACCGGGGCCATGCCTGTGCGGAACGGCCGATCGAAGACGACCCCGGTGACGGTGCCGACGCCCCAGTCCCGCACGCGGCCCCACCGCCCGGGCAACGGACGCTTGCCGGCGCCGAACGGCGGAGAACCGGGGCTGCGCAGGTACGGCACGAACGGCGACAACGCCGTCCACGGCCGCGACTGGGCCTCCGCCGCAGAGAGGGCTCCCCAGCAGTTCGCGTCGACGATGATCAGGTCCGGGTCGGTCGCCCGCACCGCGCGCTGGAAATCCCCGACCTCCGCCGCCGCGCGTTCGGCCAGCTCGCGCACCGTCTTGCTGGCTGACACCAGGACACCCGCCGCACTGGAGGGCTGCAGGTCCTCGAGGTGAGCGTCGACGGGGGCGGCCTTGAAGCCCAGACCTCGGCACATGTCCACCCCGGCGGCCAGCGTCCGGACGTGGATCTCGTGACCGCGCCCCGCCATCTCCGTCAGCAGGGCGCAGAACGGGAACAGATGCCCGAACGCGGGCGGGGTGTAGGCCAGCACTACCGCCATCGCACCCGCCCCGGTGACGTCGGCGTGGGCAGTCGCGGCGGGCGCGCGCGGACACGCCGACATCGCGAACCCATCCGGTGGGTATCCAGTGACGAATGCCTGACATGACAGCCGTAGACACCCCGGAGCTGGTGGTCCTGCTCGACGACGAGGGCCGCACGATCGGCTCGGCGCCAAAGGCCGACGTCCACCACACCGCCACGCCGCTGCATCTGGCGTTCTCCTGCTATCTGTTCGACGACGCCGGTTCGGTGCTGCTGACCCGCCGCGCGCTGCACAAGAAGACGTTCCCCGGCATCTGGACGAACTCCTGCTGCGGGCACCCCGCCCCCGGCGAGGCGATGGCCGATGCGGTGGCCCGGCGGGTGCGGGAGGAACTCGGCGTCGAGATCACCGATCTGCGCTGCGTGCTGCCCGACTTCCGCTACGTCGCGATCGCCGCCGACGGCGTCGTCGAGAACGAGGTGTGCCCGGTGTTCAGCGCGCGCGTCGTCGGACCGGTGCGCGCCGACCGCGACGAGATCATGGACTACACCTGGGTTCCGTGGCAGCAACTGCGGGCAGCCGCCGAGTTCGGCTGGGCGATCAGCCCGTGGGCGGCCAAACAGGTTCCACTGCTCGACGCGGAGGGTGTGGGACATCATCGTTGAAACCTGAGCTGGGGAGGACCTGAGCTGTCGTGATGACCTGAGCAGCGGCTAGGACCGGAGCTGGTAGAGCCGCTCGGCGTACGCCAGGTCGTCGCGCCACAGCCGCGTCGCGGCCTGTTTCATCGCCGGCCGGATCAGCGGCGCCGCGACCATGCCCTTGCCGAAGTGGGGCCGATCGGAGTGGGCGATCACCGCCTCGATCACCGCGGTCCGCGGCCGACCGTCGAGGCCGACGGCGACAGGGGTGGCGTGCGTCTCGACGACGCTGCCCAGCCCCTCGCCCTCGACGATGCGCATGACGACCGTGCGCGGTCCGGGCGTGGTGAACTCGGCGATGACGGGCACCCCGAGCCGCCCGATCCGGAAGGTCACCTCGACGACGAACTTGTCGAGTTGCTCGGGAAGCTCGGTGTCGATCGGCGGGGCACTGAGCACCCGCAGCTTGGTGAACGAGTAGGGATGGAACCAGCCGCCGTGCCAGGGGTCGAGCCTGTTGGCGACGATGTCCTGCGGTTCGCAGACCCCGTCGAGTCGGGTGACGGCCGCGATCCTGGGCTGCTCGGGGCGGGGCGGAACCACCGGCACCTCGGCCGGGGTGACCTCGGCGGTGTCGTCGAGGCGGACCCAGCACAGCACGCCGTCGTCGTCGGCGGTGAACGGCTTCCAGGTGCCGTGCCGGCGCTGACCGAGCCGCAAGCCGTGCCACGGACACACCAGCTCGCCGCAGTCCACCGGCGCCGAGGCCAAGTCGGCACCGAGGTGCGGGCAGGCGCGCGGAGCCACCACCAGCGTGCCGTCGGGTTTGCGCCAGGCCACCACTTCGTGGCCGGCCACCGAGGTCCCGAACGGCTTGTCGCCGATCGACGAACTCGCCGCGAAGACGAACCAGTTGCCGCCCGGTCGGCGCTGGGCGCGCGCCAGCGCCGCGCGAATGACCGCCGGGTTCGCGTCCTGCCAGGTCGGTGTTTGGGCCGCCCACTCCGCGGGCGCGAGAATCTCGAACGGCCACGCCTTCTTCAGCCGGTCACGCCACCCGATTCCCGTGCTCATCTCGCCCCCGTCGTCGAACCGGCCAGTCGTCGCAGCAGCGTCGAGCGGCCCCGGTTGGGCACGGTCTGCAGCGGATGCCCGGCCAGCCCGAAGCCGCCGAGCAGCTGGTTGGCGGCACTCCACCCGGTCGTCGCCGCGCGCTCCATCAACGCCACCGGAAGATCGATGCGAATCCCGTCTCCGGCCAACACCACCCGCGGGTCGGGGGTGGTCACCGTGGGCCGGTCGGCGAAGTCGCCGGGCGCGAAGCGGGGGCAGTCGGCGCGGCGCAGCAACCGCTCGTCGACGATCGTCGCGTCGACCGTTTCCGGATACAGCTCGTACATGCGTTTCAACAGCGCCTCACGCACCATGTCGTCGCCGTCCTCGTCGGACACCGAATAGGCGTGCAGCTCGACCACCGAGCCGCCGGTGCGCGCGGCCCACTGACGGGCCTGGGCTTCATAGCGACTGACCACACTGACATTGTCCAGCGGTTCACGGCCTCCTGTCCCGACAAACGGGGCACGATCGGCGCGGACCGGCCGATCCAGCCACAATCGCAGCACCACGAACGGCGGCGCGGTCTGCAGGGCCGCGACGCGGTCGCGCCACTGCGCATCACCCAGGCCCGGCGAGGCGGCCACGATGCGGCGCAGTCCCGGCACGTCGGTGGCCAACACCACCGCGTCGGCGCTGAACGAGCGGCCGGTCGCACTCGTCACCACCACGGTGTCGTTCGTGGCCACGGTGTCGACCCGGACCCCGGTGTGAAATTCCACCCCACGGTCCTGCAAATAGGCCTTCAACGGATTCCACAGCGCCACATCGAAGTTGGCGTTCGCGACGTCGAAGATCAGCCCCTCGCTGGAACCGAGGAAGTAGATGTGGAACATCGTGACCAACTCGCCCGCCGACAACGCCTCGGGCCGCGCGAAGAAGCTGCGGGCGAACACCTCGAACGCGAGATGGCGCGCCGCCTCGGGGAAGTTGATGTCGCGCAGGAACGTTGCCGCATCGCGGTCGTCGAGCAACTCATAGGTCTGCGGCACCGACACCGCCGCCAACGGTGCGGCGGCCTTGGCGTCCAGCGACAGCAGGTCCCGCAGCCGGAAGGTGGGACTGCGCAACGCGAACACCAACGCGTTCCACGGGGGTGCGGTGGGCAGCCCGCGGAACGTGTCGACGCGTCCCTGCCCGTCGATCAACGGATAGTCGTCGACCGGGCTCAGTGCGGTGAGGCCGGCGTCGGTGCGCCGCAACAGGGCCCGCAGGTTGTAGTACTGCCGGAAAAACGCGTGAAAGCCCCGGTTCATCGCCGCCGGAGACCCGTCGGCGAGGGTGTCGGGCCAGCCGCCGACCCGTCCGCCCAGGTGATTCTCCGCCTCGATGACGTCGACCGCCACGCCCCGCTCCGCCAGCCCGGTGGCTGCGGCCAGCCCGGCGATGCCACCGCCGACGACGACCACCCGCGGGCGCGGCGATCCGGCGGGCACGGCCGACGGCCCGGGTGAACCCGGCAGCGTCTGCCTGTGCCGGTCCACCCCGTCCGGGATCACCGCCACGCTCCTGCGTTCTTCGTAATCAGGTACGGCCGGCGATCCACCCGTCACACACTTCCATACCGGATACGGTTCGCCCACGCCCTGCCGATACCCGCCACCGCGACCGCCAACCGCCGCGGTTTGCTCACCGTGGCGCGGCGGCCGAAGATCTCGAAATCGATTGCCTCGATGCGCGCCAGGATGTCGGAGTACAGCGTCAGCGCGGCGGCCACGCACGGACGCGAACTCGGTGCCAGCGTGTCGATGCCGGGGCGGGCCTGCTCATAGACCGCACGTGTGATGGCGTGCTGTTCGGCCAGCGCGGCACGCACCTTCGGCTCGGTGCGCCGGTTGGTGTGGCACCACTCGAGCAGGTCGCGGTCCACCCCGTGGGCGGCCAGCTCGTCGGCCGGAAGGTACACGCGACCGCGGGACAGGTCTTCATCGATGTCGCGCAGGAAGTTGGTCAGCTGGAAGGCCTTTCCCAGCGCCGCGGCGTACGGAGCGGCTTCCTCGCGGGGTCCGACCGTCCCCAGGACGGGCAGCAGCTGCAGTCCGATCACCTCGGCCGAGCCGTACATGTAACGCTCGAGCGACTTGCGGTCCGGGTAGTCGGTGACGGTCAGATCCATCCGCATCGACGCCAGGAAATCGTCGAACAGATCCCAGCCGATGTCGTATCTGCGGGCAGTGTCGACCACCGCCGTCAACGTCGGATTGCCGTCACCGGAACGGTTTTCGACCAGGCTGTTGAACAGCCGGGTGGACAGCTTCTGGAGTTGGTCGGCGCGCTCCTCGTTGGTGCGTGCGTCGAAGTCGTCGAGGATGTCGTCCGCGCCGCGGGCGAACCCGTACAGCGCGTGCACGGCGGGCCGCTGACGCGGCGCGAGCAGCCGGGTGGCCAGGAAGAACGTCTTGCCGTGCTGGGCGTTCACGGTGCGACAGTGCTGATAAGCCGCGCGCAGCGACGGTTCGCGTACGCCGGCGGCGTCGAGCTCGGTGCTGATCATGAGCGGTTCACCTCTGATGTGGGGCGAGGGGCAACGACACCGGTGATCCGGTCGGCGGCCAACCGGCCGGACAGGATCGCCGTCGGAACCCCGACTCCGGGGACCGTCGATGAGCCCGCGAGCACGACGTTGTCGATGCCGCGGACGGTGTTGGCCGGGCGGAACGGCCCGGTCTGGGCGAAGGTGTGCGCCAACGCGAACGGCGAACCGGCGGCCATGCCCTGCCGGCCCCAGTCGGTCGGGGTGACGACGTGCAGCACCTCGGCGTCCTCCGCGACACCGGGCATCCGCCCCCGCACGGCGCTGAGCATCTGGTCGACGTAACCCGGTCCCGCGGCATCCCAGTCCACGGTGCCGACCTCGGTATTGGGCGCCGGGGCCAGCACGTAGAGCAGGTCGCGCCCGGTGGGCGCCAGCGACGGGTCACCGGCGGTCGGGCGGGTCACCAACAGCGACGGATCACCCATGGCGCGGCCGTCGTCGATGATGTCGCGGAAGGTCTGCTTCCACGCCTCGCCGAACAGGATGGTGTGATGCCCGACGCCGGGATCGACTGCCGCGCAACCGACGTGGGCGACGACCGCAGACGGGGCCGCCCGGTGTCGCAACAACCGTCGCGGGGTGCGACCGATCATCCGGTAGGTGTCGGGCAGCTCCGTGGTCAGCACCACCGCGTCGGCCGGCACCCGGTGACCTTCGGCGGTACGCACGGCCGTCACGCGGGACCCGGCGAACTCCAGATCCGAAACCGTTGCCCCATAGACGAATTCGACGCCTGCGTCAGCTGCGGCGGCGGCCATCGCGTCGGGCAGCGCGCGCATACCGCCGCGCGGGAAGTACACCCCGGCCACGGTGTCCATGTAGGCGATCACCGCGTACACCGCCAGCGCGCCCTGCGGCGGCACCCCGGCGTAGAGCGCCTGGAAGGTGAACACCCGCAGCAGCCGTTCGTCGGTGAGGAACTTGCGCATCAACGGTTCCCACCGGCGGAACCCGCCCAGCGCCACGAGCCGGGCCAGCTGGGGGGTCAGCAGCGACAGCGGCGAATCGAAATTCGCGCCGATGAAACCGTCGAACTCGGTGCGGTACAGCTTGGTCAGCCAGTCCCGCAGGCGCAGATAGCCGTCGGCCTCGGCGCGGCCGGCGAACCGTTCGATCTCGGTGGCCATCGCGGTCGCGTCGGTGTGCACGTGCAGCGCGCTGCCGTCGGCGAACGAGGCGTGGTAGGCGGGGGCGACCGGGTCGATCGGCAGGCACTCCGCCAGCGAGCGCCCGACCGCGGCGAACGCGTCGTCGATGATGTCGGGCATCGTCAGCACCGTCGGGCCGGTGTCGATGCGGTAACCGGAGATGTCGGCGCGGCCGACCCGCCCGCCGGGATGCTCGCCGCGCTCGACGACGGTGACGGCGCGTCCACGTCCGGCCAGCTGCAGTGCTGCCGACAGGCCGGACAGCCCGGCCCCGACGATGACGACTCGATCGGTCTTTCCGTTCACGGTGCGCATCAGGCTGCTCGCTGGGTGCAGGCGATGGCCATGTCGGCCAGCGCGGCTCGGGGTCGGTCGGGGATGGTGGCGCGGTCGAGGTGGCTCAGCGCCTCGGCGTGCCGGTCGGCGATCAGGTCCTCGATCCGTTGCACGGCGCCGCTGGCGACGATCAGGTTGCGCCACTGCTCGACGGCGGCGGCGTCGATGTCGGGGGCGACCATCAGCTCGGCGAGCTGGCGGCGCAGCGACGGGTCGGCGAGCTCGTAGGCCGCGACGATGACGCTGGTGGCCTTGCGGTCCTCCATGTCGGTGCCGGCCGACTTCCCGGTCAGGGCCGGGGTGCCGAAGACCCCGAGGATGTCGTCGCGCAGCTGGAACGCCTCGCCGATGGCGGCGCCGTAGCCGGCCAGCGCGTCGATGACGCCGCGGTTGCAGCCGGCCATCGCCGCGCCGATCTCCAGCGGCCGACGCACCGTGTAGTTGCCGGACTTGCGCCGCAGCACGTCGAGCACCTGGTCGAGGCGGGGGTAGGTCTGGGAGCTGTTGACCAGATCGGAGAACTGGCCGATCGCCAACTCGGTGCGCATCGCGTCGTAGCGCGGCCACACCCGCGACAGCGCGTGCTCACCGACACCGCTGCGACGCAGCATCTCCTCGGCCCACACCAGGCACAGATCGCCGAGCAGGATCGCCGCGGACTCGCCGAACCGCTCGGGGGATCCGGTCATCGCGCGGTCGCGGTGCCAGCCGGCGAACACGACGTGCGCGGCGGGGCGGGAGCGCCGCATCGGCGAACCGTCCATGACGTCGTCCTGCATCAGCGCGAACGCGTGCAGCAGCTCCAGGCTGGCCGAGGCGCGCAACGCGGCGGGGTCCTCGTCGGCGCCGCACAGCCAGCCCAGGTACATGAACGTCGAGCGCACGTATTTGCCGCCCTCGAGGAAGTTGCACAGCAGTTCCCCGGCCACACCCACGTTGGCGTCGCCCAGGCGATCCACGCACTCGCCGCGCACGAACTCGCTGACGTGCTCGCGCACCGCGTCGCGCACCTCTTCGCGCCACGTCGCCAGGCCGAGCGATGGCCCGCCCCAGCCGTTGGGCGCCATCAGGCGCGCTCCCGGTCGATCACCCCTGTTCAAACGACCGCTCCTTCTGTGTGGTCTGCGCTGCTCACACCTGCATTCGGAGCAGTACCCCGAACGGATGGGTTGACGCCTGGATTAATTTCGCGACGTTCCCGGTCTGCTCACCAGTCTGCTCAAAACCGGCGGAGCCCACCAGTTCCATCGGCCCATCAGACGCATGTATGCCGGCAACAGCCCCATCCGCACCAGCGTCGCGTCAACCAGCACCGCCAGCGTCAGGCCGAGGCCGAACATCCGCATGAACGACACCTGCGCCGCGATCAGGGCGCCGAACGAAATGGACATGATCAGCGCGGCCGCGGTCACCACGCGCCCGGTATGGGCCAGCCCCAGCGCCACGCTCTCGTCGTTGTCGGCCCGGGTCCGGCCGCTGGCCAGCCAGAACTCCCGGATACGGGCGATGATGAACACCTCGTAGTCCATCGACAGGCCGAACGCGATACAGAACAGCAGCACCGGCATGTTGGCCACCAGCGCTCCGGTCGGAGTGGTGCCGAACGCGCCGAGATGCCCTTCCTGGAAGATCCACACCAGCGCTCCGAACGCCGCGGTCAGCGACAACATGTTGAGGATCAGTGCCTTGATCGGCAGCACGACACTGCCGGTCAGCACGAACAGCAGTACCAGGGTGATGGCGGCGATCACCCCGAGCACCACGGGCAGACGCTGTTCGATCGCGGCGACGCTGTCGCGGTTGACCTGCGCGATCCCGGTGATCGCGACATCGCGGCCCCCCGGCCCGGGCAGCGCCCGGAGGGCGTCGAGTTGGCGCTGCGAGGCATCGGTGAACAGCGCCGTGGTGCTGCCGACGGTCAGGAACGCCGCCCCGGCACCGGTCCCGGCCGCCTCCGAGGGCGGACCGACCCAGCGGCCGTCGGCGTAGAGGCCCGGCGGCGCGCTGACCGTCGTGACCCCGCCGATGCGGGATGCGGCCGTGGCGTAGCGCTCGTAGTCCTGCGCGGTCAGCCCGCCGGCGTCGGGCACCACCACCGTCAGCGAGGCCTCGGCGTTGTCCGGGAACGCGGTGCGCACCAGCTCGCCGACCTGATACGCCGACGCCGACCGCGGCAGCACCCGTTCGTCGGGCAACCCCCAGGACACGCGCAGGAACGGCAGGCCCAACGCCACCAGCAGCACCGTGCCCGCCAGCGCGACGAGCACTGCGCGGCGGGTCACGAACTTCGTCGACCGATACCAGAACCGCTCGTGGGCGTCGACGGGGTCGGGACGGCGCCGCACCACCCGCCGGACATCGAGTGCGTCGAGCCGGTCACCGAGCATCATGATCGCCGCCGGCGTCACCAGCACCGCGGCGGCCGCACACAACGCCACGGTCGCCACCCCGGCGTAGGCGAACGATTTCAGGAAATACATCGGGAACAGCACCATCGCCGCCATCGACAGCGCGACCGTCAACGCCGAGAACAGCACGGTCCGGCCCGCGGTGACCATCGTCGTCACCAGCGCCTGTTCACGCGGCGCCCCCGCAGCCACCTCGTCGCGGAAGCGGCTGACGATCAGCAGCGTGTAGTCGATGGCCAGCGCCAGACCCAGCGCGGTGGTCAGGTTCAGCGCGAAGATCGACACATCGGTGCCCAGGGCGACCAGCCGCAACACCGCCATCGAACCGACGATCGCCAGCGCCCCCACCGCCACCGGCACCGCGGCGGCCAGCAGCCCCTTGAACACCCACACCAGCACCAGGAAGCTCAGCGGCAGCGCGATGGCCTCCATCACCAGGACGTCGCGCTGGGTCTGGGCGTTGATCTGGGCGTACACCATCGCCGAGCCGCCGGCGCGCACAGTGACGTCGGGGTAGCCGGGCAGGATCGCCGGCTCGACCTCGTCGACGATCTGCTCGGCGTAGCGGGGGGCTCGTTCCTCGCCGCCGGTCAGTTCGGCCACCACCAGGCCGGTCTGCCCGTCGCGGCTGACCAACGCCGCCGCCTGCTCGGGTGCGGTCCACGCGGAGACCACGCGCACCACGTTCGGGTCCGACTCGAGTCGGTCGACAAGTCTCCGCCCGACGGGTTCGGCCTGTACACGGGGCCCGGTGACGGCGAACACCAGTTGCAGATCCCCGCGGCCGAAGGTGTCGGTGAGCACCCGGGCGGCGCGGGCGGACTCCGAGGTCGGGTCCTGGAACCCACCCGCGGTGAGCTGGCTTGCCACCGGAATACCGAAGATGGCCGAGGCAACCATCACCATCGCCGCGACCGCCACGATTCGACGAGGCGCGGCAATGGCCAGCAGTGCAATCCGATACAGCAGGGTTGACCCTCACGTCAGTTTCTGCCTGCAGAGTGCGTCACCGCGCGGCCCGCCGGAAAGCCGGGGCGGGGATTCGTCAGGGATGCGTCAGCGTTGTCACATGCCGGCGGGCCGTCTCGTCAAAGGGACATGACCCCTCGAATCCCCGCCCTGTCCCCCGACCGCGCCCCGCTCATCACCCGCCTGATGTATCGCATCACCCGCGGTCGCTTCGGTGAGGTGCCCGAACCTTTCACCGTCACCGCGCACCACCCCGGGCTGCTGCTGGCCGGGGCGGTGCACGAAACCCTGCTGGAGCGGACGTCACACACCCTGCCGGCAAGCGTGCGGGAGTTGGCGGTGTACTGGACCGCGCGCCGCATCGGCTGCGGATGGTGTGTGGACTTCGGCTCGATGCTGATGCGCATGGAAGGTCTGGACCTGACACGACTCACCGAGATCGACGACTACGCAACGTCGTCGCACTTCTCCGACGACGAGCGCGCCGCGATCGCCTACGCCGATGCGATGACCGCCGACCCGCACACCGTCACCGACGGACAGGTCGACGATCTGCGTCACCGCTTCGGCGAGCGCGGGGTGATCGAGTTGACGTATCAGATCGGTGTGGAGAACATGCGGGCCCGGATGAACACCGCGCTGGGCATCGCCGAGCAGGGGTTCAACTCCGGGGACGCCTGCCGGGTGCCGTGGCACTGAGCCCCAACCGCATGGCGACTTAGGGTAGCCTAAGTCGCCATGCGATTCGGTGTCCTGCTCAACATGAGCGCGAACCTCGGCGCGACCCCCGAGGACGTCTTCGATCTGACCTTGACCCAAGCCGAGCTCGCCGAACAGCTCGGCTACGACGAACTCTGGGTCACCGAGCACCATTTCATCCGC
This sequence comes from Mycobacterium sp. G7A2, assembly GCF_041902445.1. Taxonomy (NCBI): domain Bacteria; kingdom Bacillati; phylum Actinomycetota; class Actinomycetes; order Mycobacteriales; family Mycobacteriaceae; genus Mycobacterium; species Mycobacterium sp. G7A2. The sequence goes on from NZ_CP169251.1 coordinate 4,637,511, forward strand.
TTCGGACTCAACCCCAGCGCGCTGACCACCGCCGGCTTCCTGCTCGGCCGCACCCGCGCCATCCGGGTCGGCACCTCGGTGGTGCTTTCGCCGCTGGCCCACCCCGTCGATCTGGCCGAGCGCGCCGCACTGCTCGATCAGCTCAGCGGCGGCCGCTTCGAGCTCGGCCTCGGCCGCGGCGGCTACCTGCGTGACTACCAGAGACTCGACATCGACGTGGCCCGGTGGGACGACGAGCCGCACGCCACAGTGGACCGGTTGCTGGACCTGTGGTCGACCCAGACCCCCGGAGACGTCCAGCCAGCACCACGGACCCGACCGCATCCGCCGCTGCTGCTGGCCACCGGCAGCGAACCGGGAATCAAATGCGCGGCCACCAACGGACTTGCGCTGCAACACTATTTCGCCACGCCCGTAGCGGCCCGGGTGGCACTGGAGCAGCGCTACCGCGCCGCCGGCGGCGTCAACCAGCCCGACCATCTACACACCGTGATCGCGATCGTCGACGACTCGACCGACGCGCGGGACCGGCTCCGCAATGCGCTGGTGCAGTCCTTCCGCGACGGTGACCATCCGCACGTACCACAGGCGCCGAATCGTCACCTCGGACCCGACGGCACCCCCGCCGGGCCGGAAGCGATGGCAGAGATGGTGGCCGAATCCGCGATCATCGGCTCGGTGGGCTGCGTCGTCGACGAGCTCGGCGATTTCATCCTCGAGACCGGCGCCCACCGGATAGCGGTCTACCACGAGGCGATCGGCGATCCGGCGCGAACAGTGGAGTCCCTGCGCTGCTTCGCCGAATACGTCATCCCCCAGCTCACCCCAGACGGGTGACCAGGTCCCGGCCGAGAGGGGAGCCGGTGAACTTGTCCGGGTTCGCGATGTCGTAGATCGCCACCACCCGGCCGTCGCTGACCGTCATCGCCTGGATGCGCGGTGCGATCGCCGGCCACTCATCGTTGGCTGCGGCACCGGCGGTGAACAACCCCAACTCACCGTTGACCAGGCACGGGGCAGCGACCTCGAACAGCCGTGGGCCGTAGCGGCGAGCCAGCCCGAACAGGAACCGCGTCACCTTGTCGCTGCCCCGGATGACCTGCGGGGCAGTCGGGGCGCGGCGGTTCGCATCCCCGGTGAACGTGACCTCGGGATGCAGCAGCTCGACCACCGCCGCCACATCCCCGGACGCCATCGCGGCCAGTAGCTTCCCGACCACCTCGGCGTGCTCGTCGGCAGGCTTCGAGGCCCCGGCGACGGCCCGGCGCGCCCGTGAGGCGAGCTGCCGCGCAGCCCCCGGCGTCGCCCCGAGCACCTCGGCGATCTCAGAGAACGGCATCGCGAAGCCGTCGTGCAGGACGAAAGCCACCCGCTGGTCGGGCGTCAGCCGCTCGAGCACCACCATCGCCGCGAACCGGGCGTCCTCACCGGCCACCACAGCCGCGAGCGGATCGTCGCCGTCGACCGTCGTGACGACCGGCTCGGGCAACCACTGCCCCGCGTACATCTCGCGCCGACGCGCCGCCGAGCGCAGCCGGTCCAGACTCAGCCGGCTGACCACGGTCGTCAGCCATGCCGCCAGATCATCGATTGCCGTCTCGCGGTGGGCCTCCCACCGCAGCCAGGCGTCCTGCACGACGTCTTCGGCGTCGGCGACCGTACCGGTCAATCGGTAGGCGACGGCGACCAGATGCGGCCGCAATTGCTCGAAGTCACCGGCGCCGGTGCCCGCGGTCATGAAACGAGTGTAAAACTCGCTGCCGACATCTCAGCACCATCGGATTTCGTTGCAGATCAGCGCAGTCGCGACTATTTCAGCGTACGGCGCGCACAACAACCATCGGAACCGTATATTTCGCGCATGGCAATCACCGATGAACCTCCCGTGACGCCTGCCGTCGGTGGCAAGGGTCTGCAAGCGGGGGCACTCGGCCTCGTCGGCAACGTCGTCATCGGCCTGGCCGCGGTGGCCCCCGCCTACAGCCTGGCGGCCACCCTGGGCTACGTCGTGCTGGCGGTCGGCGAGAAGGCGCCGTCGATGTTCGTCCTGGCGTTCATCCCGATGCTGTTGGTGGCGTTCGCCTACAAGGAGTTGTCCCAGGACACCCCCGACTGCGGCACCACCTTCACCTGGGGTGTCAAGGCGTTCGGCCCCTGGGTCGGCTGGATCGGCGGCTGGGGACTGGCGGTGTCGGCGATCATCGTGCTGGCCAACGTCGCCGAGATCGCGGCGATCTACCTGTTCAATTTCCTGGGCCTGGACGCGTTGGCCGACAACGTCTTCGCCAAGGTGGCACTCGGTTCGTTCTTCATCCTGGCGATGACCGCACTGTCCGCGCGCGGCATCGTGGTCAGCGAACGGATGCAGAACGTGCTGATCGCCATCCAGTTCGGTGTGCTCATCGTCGTCAGCATCATCGCACTTGTCCGGGTCTTTGCCGGCACCGCAGGCGCACAGGCCATCACGCCGCAGCTGTCGTGGCTGTGGCCCAGCGGGCTCGACCTCTCGTCGATCGCCGCGGCGATCATCTTGTGCGTGTTCATCTACTGGGGCTGGGACGCGTGCCTGGCCGTCGGCGAGGAGACCAAGGACCCCGGCAAGACACCGGGCATCGCGGCGCTGATCACCACCGTCATCCTGGTCTGCACCTACGTGCTGGTGGCCTACGCCATCCAGTCGTTCGCCGGGTTCGGCGACGTCGGGATCGGGTTGAACAACGCGATGAACACCGACGACGTGCTCACCGTGCTGGGAGAACCGGTCGCGGGCAGCCTCGCCGCGTCGCTGCTGCTGCTCACCGTGTCGGTGTCGGCGCTGTCCTCGACACAGACCACCATCCTGCCGACCGCGCGCGGAACACTGTCGATGGCCGTCTACGAGGCCATCCCGAAGCGGTTCGCCTACGTGCACCCGCGGTACATGACTCCCGCCTTCGGCACCATCGTGATGGGCCTGTCGGCGTTGTTCTTCTACCTTCTGCTGACGATCCTGTCGGAGAACGCGCTGGCCGACTCCATCGCCTCACTGGGCCTGGCAGTGGCGTTCTACTACGGCATCACCGCATTCTCCTGCGTGTGGTACTTCCGCCGCACGCTGTTCGAGTCGACGCGAAACCTGTTCTTCCGCGGGATCTTCCCGTTCCTGGGCGGCACCTTCATGGCGGTGGCGTTCGTCATCAGCGCCAAGGACATGATCCAGCCCGACTACGGCTACACCGCGTTCGGCTCGCTGGGCGGGGTGTTCGTGCTCGGCGTCGGCATGCTGGTGCTGGGCATCCCGTTGATGCTGCTGTGCTTCGCCTTCGGCACCAAGCGGTTCTTCCGGGGAGAGACGCTCAACGCCACCACCGAAGTCAAAGTTCCCGACACCTTCTGAACAGGCAGGCCCTGCAATGCATCTGACCGTCGGCTACCTTGCCACCCCGACCGGCGACGACGGCGTCGCGCTGGCCAGCGCGCTCGCCCGCACTTTCGACGCGACGGTCGACGTCGTGCTGGTCGTCCGCGAGGAACTGCCCGACGGGCACCCCGGCCGGGCCGAGTACCAGCAGTGGCTGATCGAGCACGGTGAACAGTGGGCCGGCAAAGCGGTGGCCGCATTGGCGGCCGACGGCGTCCACGCCACCGCGACGGTGACCGTCGGGGAGTCGTTCGCGCAGAAGCTGATCGAGTTCGCCGAGCAGCACGACTCGGATCTGATCGTCGTCGGCGGTGCCCGCGACGGCTTCTTCGGCCGCCACACCATCGGCCCGGTCACCGGGGCACTGCTGCACACCTCGCCGATCCCGGTGGCGCTGGCCCCGCGCGGCTACGCCGAGGATCCCGACGAGTCGTTCGACGCCGTGACCGCCGCGGTGCCCACCCGACCCGGGGAGGACAACCCGCTGCCGTTCGCACTGACGCTGGCCAGCGCGGCGCAACTGGAGATCCGGATGCTGTCGCTGGTGTCCGCGGAGAACCTCGCCGAGGCCGCCGACGCCAAGGAGGTGCGGGCCGCGCAGGTCGCCGCCGCCGAGAAGAACCTCGTCGAGGCGGCGCGGGCGGTGCCGGACAGTCCCGACATCGAATCCCTGGTCGCCTCCGGCATGACGCTGGAATCGGCGCTGAAGAAGCTCAAGTGGGAGGACGGCGATCTGCTGGTGGTCGGGTCGGCCCGCTTCGCGGCCCCGCGCCGGATATTCCTGGGGTCGACCGCGGCCCGCATCCTCGCCGGGGTGGACGTGCCGGTGATCGTGGTGCCGCACGCCTGAGGCTGGTGTCGCGAGAGTGCACAGGTGGTAGCGCGAACCTCTCGGCGGCTACCGGGAATGCACGTTCGCGGCCACCTACCGCTTGGCGAAAACCGTGCGGTGCCATTCTTTGTCGGCCACGCCGGTGATGTCGCTCATCACGTGCTTGATCGACAGGTATTCCTCGAGCGAGTACTGGCTCATGTCCTTGCCGAACCCGGAGGCGCCGAACCCGCCGTGCGGCATCTCCGAGATGATCGGGATGTGGTCGTTGATCCACACGCAGCCGGCGTGGATCTCGCGTGACGCCCGCTGCGCGCGATACACGTCACGCGTCCACGCCGAGGCCGCCAACCCGTAGGCCGTGTCGTTGGCTTGGCGCAGCGCGTCGTCGTCATCGGTGAACGGGCGCACCGTCAGCACCGGCCCGAAGATCTCGTCGCGCCACACCTCGGACTGCTCGGACACGTCGGCGATCACCGTCGGCCGGTAGAACGATCCCGGCCCGTCAGGTGCGACACCGCCGGTGACGATCCGGCCCCCCTCGCCGGGCGCCCGCTCCACCATGCCCGCGACCTTGGCGCGGTGCGCCGCGGTGATCAGCGGGCCGATGTCGGTGTCGGGGTCCTCCGGGTCGCCCACCACGATCTTGCCGAACAACTCGCCCACACCGGCGACGAAATCGTCGTACAGGTCGGCGGCGACGATCGCGCGGGTGGCCGCAGTGCAGTCCTGGCCGGTGTTGATCAGCGCGCCGGCGGCCGCACCCTGGATCGCGGCGTCGAGGTCGGCGTCGTCGAACACCACGAACGGCGCCTTGCCGCCGAGTTCGAGCTGGGTGCGGTGCCCGTGCACCGCGGCGGCGGCCATCACCTTGCGGCCCACCGGTGTCGAGCCGGTGAACGTCACCATGTCGACGCCCGCGTGTCCCGCGAGCCGGGTGCCGACGTCGGCGCCGCCGCCGGTGACGACGTTGAACACCCCGTCCGGCAGGCCGGCCTCACTGGCCAGCCGTGCCAGTGTCAGCGTCGTCAACGGGGTGATCTCGGCGGGCTTGATGATGACGCTGCAGCCCGCGGCCAGCGCCGGGATCACCTTCCACACCGCCATCTGCAGCGGGTAGTTCCACGGCGTGATGGTCGCGACGACACCGACGGCCTCCCGGCGGATCGACGACGTGTGATCCCCGGAGTACTCCCCCGACGCCTTGCCCTCGAGAAGCCGGGCGGCGCCGGAGAAGAAGTCGATGTTGTCGATACTGCCGGGCACGTCGAACTCTCGGGCGAGCCGCACCGGCTTGCCGCACTGGGCGACCTCCTCAGCGACAAACGTGTCGGTGGCTTCCTCGGCCAGCTTGGCGAGTTTGGCCAGCACCGCGGAGCGCTCGGCCGGGGTGGCCCCGGCCCAGCCGGGCAGGGCACGACGGGCCGACGCCACCGCGGCGTCGACGTCACCGGGGCCCGCCAGCGCGAATTCGACGACGGGGGCGCCGGTGGCCGGGTTGGTCACCGTGTGCGCCGGGCCGCCGGTGGTCACCGGCGCTCCGTCGATCCAGCTGCCGGCCACCGTCTGCGAAGAAACCACAGTCATGCACCCAACGCTATCGCGCAGCGTGCGGGATAGCCATGCCGCGGGTACGTATTACCTCAGCGTCAGATACCCGCCACGCGTGATTTCATGGTTCTGGTTGCTTGCGACGACGGATTCCGTGCACAATCATCGGCATGGCTAACCCGGGGATACCGCGCGCCGTCGGCCCCGTCTCTTTCCGCGTCAACCAGTCCCGCCCCGGGGCCGCGTTCCAGCTCGACGAGCTGTCGAAGGCGATCATCGAGAAGCTGCAGCAGGACGGCCGCCGCTCCTATGCGGGCATCGGCAAGGCGGTCGGCCTGTCCGAGGCGGCCGTGCGTCAGCGCGTGCAGCGCATGGTCGACGCCGGCGTCATGCAGATCGTGGCGGTCACCGATCCGATGCAGCTGGGCTTCGCGCGCCAGGCGATGATCGGCATCCGCTGCACCGGCGACACCACCAAGATCGCGGAGAAACTCGCCGCCATCGAGTCGGTGGACTACGTGGTGCTCACCGCAGGATCCTTCGACGCGATCGTCGAAGTGGTCTGCGAGGACGACGACAGCCTGCTCGACCTACTCAACACCCAGATCCGCGCATTGCCGGGAGTGATATCCACAGAAACGCTCGTCTATCTCAAACTTGTTAAGCAGCAATATAATTGGGGAACACGATGACAACAACCGATATCGCACCCGAGGTGTCCACAGATCTGGGCGCCAAGGCCAACCGCCATCTGTGGGGACACTTCGCCCGGCACGGCGCCGGCATCACCCCGCCGATCATCACCCGCGGCGAGGGTGTCCACATCTGGGACGACCAGGGCCGCCAGTACATCGACGGGCTCTCCGGACTGTTCGTGGTCCAGGCCGGCCACGGCCGCAAGGAGCTCGCCGAAGCCGCCGCCAAGCAGGCCGAGAAGCTGGCGTTCTTCCCGCTGTGGTCCTACGCCACGCCGACGGCGATCGAGCTCGCCGAGCGTCTCGCCCACTACGCCCCCGGCGACCTGAACCGGGTGTTCTTCACCACCGGCGGCGGCGAGGCCGTCGAATCAGCCTGGAAGCTGGCCAAGCAGTACTTCAAGCTGACCGGCAAGCCCGGCAAGTTCAAGGTGATCTCGCGGGCCATCGCCTATCACGGCACCCCCCAGGGCGCGCTGGCCATCACCGGCCTGCCCGACTTCAAGAAGCCGTTCGAGCCGCTGACCCCCGGCGGGTTCCGGGTGCCGAACACCAACTTCTACCGCGCACCCGCGCCGTATGACACCGACATCAAGGCGTGGGGCGCCTACTGCGCCGACCGCATCGCCGAGGCCATCGAGTTCGAGGGCCCCGACACCGTCGCGGCCGTCTTCCTGGAGCCGGTGCAGAACGCCGGCGGCTGCTTCCCGCCGCCGCCCGGCTACTTCGAACGGGTCCGCGAGATCTGCGACGAGTACGACGTGCTGCTGGTCTCCGACGAGGTGATCTGCGCCTACGGCCGCATCGGGTCGATGTTCGCCTGTGACGACTTCGATTACGTACCCGACATGATCACCTGCGCCAAGGGTCTGACCTCGGGGTACTCCCCGATCGGGGCGATGATCGCCAGCGACCGGTTGTTCGAGCCGTTCAACGACGGCAAGACCACGTTCGGGCACGGCTACACCTTCGGCGGGCACCCGGTGTCCTCGGCGGTGGCCCTGGCCAACCTCGACATCTTCGAGCGTGAAGGCATCAACGACCACGTCAAGCAGATGGCGCCGGCGTTCCGCGCCACGCTCGAGAAGCTGCACGACCTGCCGATCGTCGGTGACGTGCGCGGTGAAGGGTTCTTCTACGGCATCGAGCTGGTCAAGGACAAGACCACCAAGGAGACCTTCAACGACGAGGAGAGCGAGCGGCTGCTGCGCGGGTTCCTGACGCCGGCGTTGTGGGAGGCGGGGTTGTACTGCCGCGCCGACGACCGCGGCGACCCAGTGGTGCAGTTGGCTCCGCCGCTGATCTGCGGGCAGAAGGAGTTCGACGCGATCTACGACATCCTGCACGGCGTACTGAGCGAGGCCTCGGCACGCATGTAGACGTCTCCGCCGGAATTGCGTTCCGAGCGCGTTTTCGCGCGAACTCCCCTCGCGGAGCGCAATTCCGGCGAGACTTCTGGTGTGAACGTCCCCGCGAGATCCAAGCCACCCGTCGATCCGGTGCGGTGGCAGGCCCCCGCCGTGGACGCGCTACCCGAGGTCCCCGCTCCGGTGATCAACCTGGTACCGGTGCCCGGCGGCGAGCCCGAGGATGTCCGCGTCGGCAGTGACGGGCAGTTGTGGACCGGTGCCCACGACGGCGGCATCGTGCGGTTGCGACCCGACGGCAGCGCCGCCGAGGTCGTCGCAAACACCGGCGGGCGTCCGCTCGGCCTGGGTTTCCGTGCGGACGGACGGCTGCTGGTATGCGACAGCCCGAAGGGGCTGCTCTCCGTCGACACCGCCACCGGCGATGTCACGACCCTCGTCACGCAGGTCGGTGGCCGGATCTTGCAGTTCTGCTCCAATGTGGTCGAAACCGCGGACGGCACCGTCTATTTCACCGAGTCGACGAGCGCGTTCACGGTCGCCGACTATGTCGGGGCCATCCTGGAGGCGCGCGGGCGCGGGGCGCTGCACCGCCTCGACCCGGACGGCACCGTCACCACCGTTGTCGACGGTCTGTACTTCGCCAACGGGGTGACGCTGACCGCGGACGGCTCGGCGCTGGTGATCGCCGAGACACAGGGCCGGCGCCTGTCCAAGTACTGGCTGACCGGCCCGCAGGCCGGTCAGCTGACACCGCTGGCGGTCAACCTGCCCGCAATGCCCGACAACCTGTCGACCGGGGCCGAAGGCCGGATCTGGTGCGCCATGGTCACCCCGGCCAACCCGGTGGCCGATCGCCTGGCGGCAGGGCCACCGATGCTGCGCAAGATGGTGTGGCGGCTACCGCCACGCCTGCAGCCGAAGCCGGCGTCGGTGGTGTGGGCGGTGGCGTTCGACCCCGACAGCGGCGAACCGGTTGCGGGTCTGCGCACCACCCATCCGAACTTCAGCATGGTCACCGCAGCCGTCGAGGCCCACGGGCGGCTCTGGCTGGGCAGCATCGGCGCGGGATACCTCGGCTGGGTCGACCTCGAGCAGACCCGACTCCCCCGGCGTTGAGACTGCGGCTGTGGCGGGAAAGTGCGAGAGAGCAGCACCGTGAGCGCATTCTGAACGCGGTGAGTCCGTTCTTCTCACAGACCCAGATCGCTCAGTCCGGGGTGGTCCGGCGGACGGGGACCGGATGAGTCCCAATGGAACAACCGCTCTGAGTCGGCAATCGCGACGTCGTTGATGCTGGCGTGCCGGGTCTTCATCAGACCGTCCGACTCGAATTGCCAGTTCTCGTTTCCGTAGGCGCGAAACCACTGTCCCGACGAGTCGTGGTACTCGTAGGCGAACCGCACCGCGATCCGGTCGGGTCCGTGTGCCCAGAGCTCCTTGATCAGCCGGTAGTTCAGCTCCCGTTGCCATTTGGCGGTGAGGAAGTCGACGATCTGCTCGCGGCCGCGCAGGAACTCCGACCGGTTGCGCCACCAACTGTCGACGGTGTAACCGAGCGCGACGCGGTGCGGGTCGCGCGTGTTCCACAGATCCTCTCCGGCGCGGACTTTGGCGGCGGCGGTGTCGCGTGTGAACGGTGGCGCCGGCGCGACGGGAGACACGGCCGTCACTCCTTGATGAAGTCGAGGAGGTCGGCGTTGATGGTGTCCGCGTGGGTGGTCGGCATGCCATGCGGAAAGCCTTGATAGGTCTTCAGCGTCGCGTTCTGAAGCAGCTCAGCCGATTTCGGACCCGACGCCACGTAGGGGACGATCTGGTCGTCGACACTGTGCATCACCAGGACGGGCACGGTGATCTTCGTCAGATCCTCGGTGAAATCGGTCTGGGAGAACGCCACGATGCCGTCGTAGTGGGACAACGCGTCTCCCATCATGCCTTGGCGCCACCAGTTTTCGATGATCGCCTCCGACGGCTCGGTGTCGGGTCGGTTGAACCCGTAGAACGGTCCGGCGGCCAGCGAGCGGTAGAACACCGACCGGTTGGCGGCCAGTTGCGACTGCAGATCGTCGAAGACGTCCTTCGGCAACCCGTCGGGGTTGGCCTCGGTGCGCACCATCAACGGCGGCACCGCGCTGATGAGGGCGGCTTTGGCGACCCGGCTCTGTCCGTGGCGCGCGAGATAACGGACGACCTCGCCGCCGCCGGTGGAGTGACCGACGTGGATGGCGCCGCGCAGGTCGAGGTGCTCGGTGAGCGCCGCGAGATCGTCGGCGTAGTGGTCGAGGTCGTGACCGCCGGGAGTCTGGGTGGAGCGGCCGTGACCGCGTCGGTCATGGGCGATGACGCGGTAGCCCTGCTGCACGAAGAACAACATCTGGTTGTCCCAGTCGTCCGACGACAGCGGCCAGCCGTGGCTGAAGACGATGGGCCGGCCGGAACCCCAGTCCTTGTAGAAGATCTCGGTGCCGTCGGACGTGGTGATGGTGGCCATGCGGGTTCCTTCGCTGTCGATCGGTTCGGACCTGCCTGGCGTCGATCGTGCTCGTGAGGCCGGCGTGTGTCATCGACGCTGACGACCATCACAGTATTCCGGCTACCACCCGGTTTTGGCGCGGGAGTAGTCGATTCCTGCCAGCGACCGGTCAATTTCTGCCAGCGGAAATCAACTGCCTGACCTGCGGGTTACACCGGGCAGAACTCAAGATCAGAAAGAGGAACCGAGATGAAGAGCATCACTGTCGCCACCGCCGCCGCTGCCGGATTGACCGCCGCCGTCCTGGGACTGGCCGCCCCCGCCGCCGCCGCCCCGAGTGGCTCCGATGCCCAGCAGACCATCAGCCAGCTCGAAGCCGACGGCAACCGCGTCATCGTCAACCGCCTGTCCGACACCCCGCTGTCGCAGGCGACCGTCGTCGCCGTCCAACCGGGACCGGCCCTGCGCGGCACCGTGCCCAACACCGGCTACAACGACGACAACCGCCAGGACGTCGTCACCGGCCAGGTCTACTACGTCGACATCCGCTGAGCGGATAATCAGGCAAGAGTCCGCTGAGCGGATAATCAAACAAGAGTCCGCTGAGCGGACCGCCCGACGACACAGGGGCACCCCGAGTACCCGGGGTGCCCCTTTTCGTCGCGGTGCTAGACGCTGTGCAGCCGGACCGGCGGCAGTTCTGTCCTCGACTGGTAGGACGGGTGTCGGCGCATGGCCTCGTCGAGCTCGCGGGCACGCCGTCGCGAGGCACGCCAGGCCGGGTGCGATTCCAGGTGGACAACTGGGTTGGCGGCGGTCTTCGTCGTCATGGTCGGCATCATGTTCAGAGCCCTTCCGCTGAGGCTGGATACGACAAGCGTGCCCAGGTGACCTGAGTATTTGCGTCGTCGTTTGCCGTGAACTTGATAAGAAATGCCCGGCCCGGTCGGGGGCTAAACGCTGTCGCTGCGCAACGTCAATACGCTGATGTCCGGCGGCGCCCCGATACGGACGGGTGGTCCCCAGAAGCCTGCTCCGCGGGTGACGTACAGCTGCGTCCCGTCCACCTCGGACAACCCGGCCAACGCGGGCTGGGCCAGCTCGACCGCGTAGTGGAACGGCCACATCTGACCGCCGTGGGTGTGACCGGAGAGCTGGAGGTCGACGCCCCGCTGCGCCACCTGCTGTACCTGGACCGGTTGGTGCGCCAACAAGATCGTGGGTTGGTCGGGGGTCGCACCGGCCAGCGCCCGTTCGTAGTCCGGCCCGGCTGAATCCGAGTCGCCGGCAGGATCGTTGACACCGGCGAGGACGAAACCACCGCTGCCGCGACGGATCCGGGTGCTCTCGTTGCGCAGAATGTTCATCCCGAACCTTTCGAGTTCGGTCAACCACTCGGCGGTGTCCTCGACGAAGTACTCGTGATTGCCTGTCACGAAGAATGTCCCTTCGCGGGAGACCAAGTCCTGCAGCGGTTGTGCGGCGGAGCCGAGCTCGGCCACGGTCCCGTCGACCAGATCGCCGACGACGGCTACCAGGTCGGGTTCGGTCGCGTTGATCATCGACACGATCCGTTCGGTGTGTGCCCGTCCGCGCAGCGGTCCCAGATGGATGTCGGACACCACGGCGATGCGGAAGCCGTCCATCGCAGGGTCGAGGCGCCGCAGGCGGACCGGAACGCGGAGCAGATCGGGGCGCCTCAGCGCGGTGGTGGCGCCGACGCCGACCAACCCGACGGCCGCGACTCCCGCTGCTGCGGCGGTGGTGCGGGCCAGAAACACCCGGCGATCCACGGTCGGCTCCGCCGCCGGTGGGTCGGCGCGCCGGCGCCGACGCGCCAGCCACAGCACCAGCCGCACCGGCTCCACCGCGAGCAGCAGCAGGAACAGGTACACCACCACGCCGAACCACAGGTATCCCGGCCAGGCCACCCACCCGGTGTGGGTCACCCCGAGTGTCCGGGGCAACACGAGGGCGGCGATCAACAGCGCCAGCAGCAGCACCAGAGCCGCCGACATCAGGACTCTCGTCCGGCCGGGCGAGGTCGTGTCCTTGACCGTCCGCTTCCAGACATAGAGATGCATCAGCCCGAGGATCGAGCCGAGAACAAGGATGAACATGGGGTCCTTAGCGTGACGCGGCGTTGGCACCACCCTAGTTCGGCCGACGAAAGTCACGGCCCCTGCGTTGAGGCTGCGCTCCTGGCGGGAAAGTGCGAGAGGACCCCGCAGTGGTCGCAGTCTGAACGCAGAGGGTGAGTCACAATTGCAACACTGATCACAACAGTCACCGCGTGGCGCACCGATCCGACGGCCCGCATCGCTTAATCTGCGCTCACGATGGCGACCCTACGGAACTTCTGCGTGCGCGCGTCGGCGCTGGTCATGGCCGGGATGCTGGTGATGGCCCCGGGCGCGGCGGCCGACCCCGCGGTCGACCCCAACATCTGCCCTTACCGCGAAACGACACCGCCGGCTGTCGACCTGTCGGAGGTACCCGAGTTCGGTGATCCGCCGGCTCCGCTGCCCGTGCCCGCCAAACCGATGGGCGGCGACGCGCTGTCCGGCTGCGGCATCATCACCGCCCCGGGGACCCCGCCGGTGCCCGAGGAGGTCTCGGCGGAGGCATGGCTAATCGCCGACCTCGACACCGGTGACGTCATCGCCGCCCGGGACCCGCATGGCCGGCACCGACCCGCCAGCGTCATCAAGGTCGCCACCGCCGCGCAGGCCCTTCGCGATCTGCCGTTGCACAAAGTGGTGCCGGGCACCGCCGACGACGCGGCCCAGGAGGGCACCAAGGTCGGGGTCGGCGAGGGCGGCTTCTACTCCATCAACGACCTGCTGCACGGGCTGCTGATGTACTCCGGCAACGACGCGGCGCACGCGCTGGCCATGCAGATGGGCGGCATGCAGACCACGCTGAACAAGCTCAACGTGCTCGCCGGGCAACTGGGCGCTCGCGACACCCGGATCGCCACCCCGTCCGGACTCGACGGCCCCGGCATGAGCACCTCGGTGTACGACCTGGGCCTGTTCTACCGATACGCCTGGAAGAACCCGGTGTTCGCGGACATCGTGGCCACCCGCGACTTCACCTTCCCCGGCCGGGACGGGTCGAGCTACCCGATCGAGAACGACAACAAGCTGCTCGCCAACTATCTCGGGGCGCTGGGCGGCAAGACCGGCTTCACCGACGATGCGGGCCAGACGTACGTCGGCGCGGCCGAACGCGACGGCCGCCGGCTGATCGCGGTGCTGCTGCGCGGAACCCGCCAACCGATCGCGCCGTGGGAGCAAGCGGTTCGGCTGCTCGACTACGGATTCGCCACCGCGCCCGGCACCAAGGTGGGGACCTTGATCGAACCCGACCCGGCGCTCGTCGCGCCGGAACCGGGCCCCGAGTCCGCGACGACGACCACGATGGCCGACGCCGTGTTGCCCGACGCTGACGCGATGCCGGTGCGGGTCGGCGTGGGCGTGATCGGCAGCGTGATCGTGTTCAGCCTCATCATGGGCGCCCGAGCACTCAACCGGCGCCCGCAGCACTGACGACTACCGCTGCCGCCACCGCGAAAGGCTCAGCGCACCAACGGCTCCCGCGGCGACGGCCGCAGCGGCCTGCCAGGGACGAAGGCCGGGACGGTGGATGATGCGGTTGTTGATGACCGCCGGCCCGGGGGGCGGGACCGGCTCCTCCCCCATGTTCTCCGGCAGCGTCGCCGCCCATGCCGTGGAGAAGAGGACCAGCCGCGCGGTGATGTAGGCGAACACCATCAGGCCCAGCACCGGACCGAACGTCGCGCCCGCCGGGCCGGTCAGCACCGATTTCAGATAGATCGAGGCGACCAGCTTGAACACCTCGAACGCCACCGCGGCGATCAACCCCGCGCGCATGCTGCTACGAAAGCTGACCGACTCCCGCGGTAACCGCGCGATCACATAGGTGAACAGCAACCAGGACACCAGGATCGAGATGACGATCGAGGCCACCCGCAGCACCACGGTCAACGCCGTGGAGTCGGGGAACCCCAGCCACAACAGAATGTCCTCGATGACACCGGTGTTGCCCAGCGCCGTCAGCGACAACGTCAGCACGCTGGCCAGGAACAGCGACACCAGGGCGAGCAGGTCCGACAGCTTGGTCTTGACGAACCCGGGCAGTTCGTCGCGGTAGAGCCCCCACATCTGGCTGAGCGCCTCGCGCAGGTTGTTCATCCAGCCCAGACCGGCCCACGCGGCGGTGGCCAACCCGATGATGCCGACCGTGGTGCGCGACTCGATGGCCGCCTCCATCAGCTCGACGAGTTGTTGCCCGAGGTCACCGGAGACGTTGCCCCTGATCTGGTCCTGGATCTCCACCAACAGTTCCGGCCGGCTGGCCAGCACGAAGCCTCCGACGGCGAAGCCCACCATGAGCAGCGGGAACAACGCGAAGATCGTGAAGTAGGTGATGCCCGCGGCGTAGAAATCGCCCTTGCTCGTCTTGTACCGCTCCTGAGCCCGCATGACGTGGTCGAACCACGGCATGCGGGCACGCATCCGGTCGAGGAAACCGGGCTTCTCGTCGGCCTCGGTCGCGGACGGCCCGGTCATCCGACCCCCTGGATCTGTCATCGTCGCCCAGCGACGGCTTTATGGTTTCGCTGGCAAGAACCCTAGGCGGTCATATACCCGCCGCAACGTCTGTCCAGACACTTCACGTGCGCGCTGTGCACCGGTGGCCAGCACACTCTCCAGTTCTGCGGGGTCGGCAAGAAGCTCGTCGACCCGGTTCTTGATCGGGGTGACGAACTCCACGACCGCGTCGGCGGTCTCCTTCTTGAGGTCTCCGTACCCGCGTCCGGCATAACCGTCGACGAGCTTGTCGATGTCGGCGCCGGTGACCGCGGCCTGGATGGTGAGCAGGTTGGACACCCCCGGTTTGGCCTCCGGGTCGAAGCGGATCTCGCGTTCACTGTCGGTGACCGCGGAACGGATCTTCTTGGCGGTCTTGGCCGGATCGTCGAGGAGCGAGATCAGCCCCGCGTCGGTGGCCGCCGACTTGCTCATCTTCGCGGTCGGGTCGGCCAGGTCGTAGATCTTGGCCGTGGCCTTGGGGATCATCGGTTCGGGCACCACGAACGTGTCCGGGAATCGGGCGTTCATCCGTTGCGCCAGATCGCGTGCCAGTTCCAGGTGCTGGCGCTGGTCCTCACCGACGGGCACCAGGTCGGTGTCGTAGAGCAACACGTCGGCAGCCATCAACACCGGATAGGTGAACAGGCCGACCGTGGTGGCATCAGCACCCTGCTTCTGCGACTTGTCCTTGAACTGCGTCATCCGCGAGGCCTGTCCGAAACCTGTGAAACACCCCAGCACCCAGGACAATTCAGCATGGGCTGGGACGTGGCTCTGGACGAACACGGTGGCCCGCTGCGGGTCGATACCCAGGGCCAGGTACTGCGCGGCGGTGACCAGGGTGCGTTTGCGAAGAGTCTCGGGTTCCTGCGCGATGGTGATCGCGTGCAGGTCGACTACGCAGAAGTAGGCGTCATGGCCGTCCTGCAGACCCACCCACTGGGCCACCGCGCCCAGGGCGTTGCCCAGATGCAGGGAATCCGAGGTCGGCTGCGCGCCGGAGAAGACGACCGGCTTGGTTGTGGTGCTCATGGTGCTGACCATTTTCCCATTGCTGGGCGCGAGGTCACGCGTGGGTCATCCGCTGGAGCGCGCGCAGGAACACCGAGCGTTCCTCGGCGGTCAACAGGCCCAGCCATCGTTCTTCGCCCGATTGGATCTCCGCCTGCGCCGCTTCTTTGACCGCACGACCCGCATCGGTGATCGCCAGCAGCCGAACCCGTCGGTCTTCAGGGTCGGGACGTCGTTCGATCAAATTCCGGTCCTGCAGTTCGTCGAGAGTGCCGATGATCCGGGTCTTGTCGGCGTTCACCGCCTGCGCGAGCGCGGCCTGTGTCCGTACTGTCCCTCGATCCAACGCACACAGCACGACATAACCCCACATGGTCAGGTCGTGTCGGGCGAGAGCCGGCTTCTCTGCGGCAACCAGTTCGCGCAGCAGCGGCGTGAGCATCGCCGCGAGATCGGGGCGCGTTCCGGAGGCCACCGCGACAGCATAAGCATTGCACAATGATATGCGGATGCCTATTATCTGCTCATGTACACGTTCAACGCTCAGCACCGGACCGCCATCGAGTCCTCCGTCGCGGTGGTCCGACGCGTGCGGCCCGACATGCTGACGCTGCCCACGCCGTGCGCCGGATGGACGCTTGCGGACCTGCTGACCCACATGACCGCCCAGCATCATGGATTCGCCGCGGCGGCGCGCGGGGGCGGTCGCGAGCACGCGGTGTGGAACGCCGAGTCCTACGCGGGCGCCGTGACTGCCGATCCGGCCGGCACCTACGCTTCGGCCGCCGACGACGCGCTCCGGGCGTTCGCCACCGACGGCGTCGAAGACGCGCTGTTCGCTCTGCCTGAACTCGGACCCGAGATCACCGTGCCCGGCGCGATGGCACTGGGCTTCCACTTCGTCGATTACGTGGTGCACGGATGGGACGTCGCCACCACGCTCGGACGGCCGTACCGCTTGCCCGCCGATGTCATCGCCGCTGCGCTGCCCATCGCAATGGCGGTGCCCGACGGCGAGATTCGTGACGACCGCGCCTTCCCGTTCGCGCGCTCGGTCCAGCCAACCGAGACCGACGCCGACGTCGGTGACGACTTCGCCCAACTCCTGCGCCATCTGGGCCGTGACGCTGACGGGATTGCTGCGATGTCTGCGGCCAACTCCGGTACGGGTCACCGACGGCAGGGCTAGCATTCCGCTTCGTGCGACGATTGCTGGCTTTGAGTGTGACCGCCTTGATGACGGCGGCACTGGCCGGATGCCAGAGCGACGGTGGATCCGCGTCCCGCGACTCGACGAGCGCGGCGGTCATCGTCTCAGGAGGCGACGCGACGAGCCCGTTCACCACCCCGGACCAGGCGTGTGCCACCGGGCTCGCGGCAGGCAACACCGACACCGCACTGCGGGAGTACCTGCTCGACAAGGGGCTGACGGTGTACACCTCGCCGGCGATGGCCGGACGCGGCCAGGTGGTCGACCAGACCGGCTTCGGCGCGTTCGGGGTCTGCCCGGTCACGCTGCCGGAGAACATGACGGTCAATTCCACCGGCAGCATCGACACCGCCGGCGAGCACCTGGCGCGCTTCCTGACGTGGTTGCACACCGAGAAAGGCGTCAACGAGGTCGATCTGGTCGGCCACTCGATGGGCGGTCTGTACTCCCGCGCCGCGATCCGGGTGCTCGTGTCGACGGATTCTCCGGTGCGCGTCCGCTCGCTGACCACCCTCGGGACACCGTGGCAGGGTTCCTACCTGTCCGACTACGCGAACGGTCTGCTTCCGCTGTCCGACTGCCTCGGCGACGAATTCTGCGAGAGCGCGATGAAGGACATGAAGACCGAGGTGCAGCGGTTGATGGCCGGTTCGGGCCGAGAAGTCAATCAGGCGTACCTGATGGGCGAGAACGGCTGGAACGAATTCCAGTCAGGGGTCCTCGACCAGATCCCGGTGGTGCTGATCGCCGGTAAGAAGTTCACCAAGCAGGGTCCGGTGAACTCGGCGGTCTGGCCCAACGACGGCCTGGTGGCGTTGCAGAGCGCGCTGGCCGCCGATATCGGCGATCCCGTGCTGCCGCACCGGCGTTGCCATGTGTTCGACGACACGCACAGCATCTATGTGTCCAACCTGGCCGACCTGGATTGGCAGACCGCGTTGACGTGGGATCCGGCGGTCCTCGACGCGGTGCACGCCGCCATCGAGAACGCCCCCGCGGCCCTGGACGGCCCCAACCGGGAGGGCTGCCCGGCGGCCTGAGTGTCCTCGTGGTCAGCGGTATTCGACGGTGACCGGACAGTGGTCGGACCAGCGCAACGCGTAGGCGGCCGGCCGTTCGGTGCGCACCGACGCCACGCGCGCGGCCAGCTTCGGGGTGGCGAGCTGGTAGTCGATGCGCCAGCCGGCGTCGTTGTCGAACGCCTTGCCGCGCCACGACCACCACGCGTACGGGCCGGGCACCCCGGGATGCGCCTGGCGCACGACGTCGGTCCAGCCCGTGGCCAGCAGGTCGGTCAACCACTGCCGCTCCTGAGGCAGGAAGCCGGCCTTCTTGACGTTGCCCTTCCAGTTCTTGATGTCGTTCTCGGTGTGCGCGATGTTCCAGTCCCCACACAGCACCGCATCGGCACCTCGCGCCAGCAGATCGGCCATCCGGGCCTGCACGGCGGCCATGAAGCGCTCTTTTTCCCGCTGCCGTTCGGTCTCCGCCTCGCCGGTGGGCACGTACACGCTGCCCACCGTCACCCCGGCCGTGTCCGCCTCGATGTAGCGGCCGTGGCAGGCGAATTCCTCGGCGCCGCAGCCGATCCTGACGTTGTCGAACGGCGCGCGGGACAGCAGGGCGACACCGTTGCGGCCTTTGACGTGCGCCGTGGCCGAGGCCAGATGCCAGCCGTCGGCCAATGCCGGGGCCAGCGCGGCGGCGAGCTGCTCGTCGTCCGCCCTGGTCTCCTGCAGGCACACCACGTCGGCGGTGGTCTGCCTCAGCCACGGCAACAACCCGAGGTTCTCGGCCGAGCGCTGCTTGACCGCCGCCCGGATGCCGTTGACGTTGACGGTGCTCACCGTGAGAGGGCCTGTCACGACCGCCGACCATAACGGGCCGGACGGCGCGCACATTCTTGCGGTACCGGCGGTATCACCTTAGTGTCGGGCGCATGGCACAACGAGAGCCGATCCACGCCGGAACCGGCGAGCCGGTCCTGCTGCTGCACCCTTTCCTGTGCTCGCAGAACGTCTGGAACACCGTCGCTGCCGACCTGGCCGCCACGGGTCGGTTCGAGGTGTACGCCCCGACGATGCTGGGCCACCACGGCGGGCGTCCGTCGCCGAGCTGGCTGCTGCACACCGCGATGCTCGTCGACGACATCGAGCAGCGGATGGACGAGCTGGGCTGGCAGACCGCCCACATCGTGGGCAATTCGCTGGGCGGCTGGGCCGCATTCGAGCTCGAGCGCCGCGGCCGGGCCCGGACGTTGACCGCGATCGCCCCGGCTGGAGGGTGGCCGCACCACTCGCTGTCCAAGTACGAAACCGTGCTGAAGTTCGTCCTCGGCGGCCCGGCGCTGATCGCGGCCCGGCTGGTGGGTCCGCGCATCCTGACGTGGCCGTTCGTCCGCCGGCTGGCGACCCTTCCGGTCAGCGGACCCGCCGACGGACCGCCCGAGGCCGAGCTGCGCGCCCTCGTCGAGGACGCCACCCACTGCCGCGCCTACCTGCAGCTGCTGGTCAAGACGCTGCACCTACCCGGACTGCTGGAGCTGGCCGGTCTCGGCGCGCCGACCCAACTGGTGCTGTGCGAGAAGGACCGGGTGTTCCCGACTCCCCGCGGCAACCGCTACTTCCTGCAGCATCTGCCCGACAGCGCCGAGGTCGTCCGCCTGCCCGGCGTCGGACACATTCCGATGCTCGAGGCACCCGACCAGATCTCGGCGCTGATCGCCGACTTCATCGACCGGCACTCCGACTCCCGCGCCGACCCCGGGCAGGCCACCGGCTGACGCCGGTCAGCACCTCCGCGCGTCCAACCCGCTGGCATCGTCGCTGCGCAGTGCGCTACGCTTCGTCTCGGTCATGAGCGCCAGCGTGAAGCCCCGGCTTGCTGGCCGGCAACCCTCCAACCGCGGTGGGGTGCCCCGGGTGATGAACCAGGTTGAGTAGCCACACCGGCTACGCGGCAAGCGCGGGTCCGCCGTGAACGGGCCCCCTGAGTAGATGGGGACACCTGATGGCGAGGTCACCGATCCACTGTTGTCGGTAACGCGCAGCAGCGATCACCTCACCCATTCCAGGCCCCTTCGCGGAGGAGAACACAACAATGAGCGGCGAGCACAACACCGACCCCAGCGCCCGGTGGTCGTTCGAGACCAAGCAGGTCCATGCCGGACAGCAGCCCGACACCGCCACCCACGCGCGGGCTCTGCCGATCTACCAGACCACCAGCTACAGCTTCGACAGCACCGATCACGCCGCGGCGCTGTTCGGCCTGGCTGAACCGGGCAACATCTACACGCGGATCATGAACCCGACGACCGACGTCGTCGAACAGCGCATCGCCGCCCTCGAGGGCGGGGTGGCCGCCCTGTTCCTGGCCTCCGGCCAGGCCGCGGAGACGTTCGCGGTCCTCAACATCGCCAACGCCGGCGATCACATCGTCTCCAGCCCGCGCCTGTACGGCGGAACCTACAACCTGTTCCACTACTCGCTGCCCAAGCTCGGCATCGACGTCACCTTCGTCGACAACCCCGACGATGCCGAGTCGTGGCGTGCCGCGGTCCGGCCGAACACCAAGGCGTTCTTCGGGGAGACGATCTCCAACCCGCAGATCGACGTCCTCGACATTCCGACCGTCGCAGCCGTCGCCCACGACGCCGGGGTCCCGCTGATCGTCGACAACACGATCGCCACGCCGTATCTGATCCAGCCGCTCGCCCACGGGGCGGACATCGTCGTGCACTCGGCGACCAAATATCTGGGCGGACACGGCACCGCGATCGCCGGCGTGATCGTCGACGGCGGCACCTTCGACTGGACCAACGGCCGCTTCCCCGGCTTCACCAACCCCGATCCGAGCTACCACGGTGTGGTGTTCGCCGAACTGGGCGCGCCGGCGTTCGCGCTCAAGGCGCGGGTGCAATTGCTTCGCGACCTCGGTTCGGCGGCCTCACCGTTCAACGCCTTCCTGATCGCGCAGGGCCTGGAGACGTTGAGCCTGCGCATGGAACGCCATGTGGCCAACGCGCAGCGGGTGGCCGAATACCTGGCCGCACACCCCGACGTCATCTCGGTCAATTACGCCGGGCTGCCCAGCTCACCGTGGCACGAGCTCGGGAAGAAGCTGGCACCCAAGGGAACCGGCGCGGTGCTGGCCTTCGAACTGGAGGGCGGCATCGATGCCGGCAAGGCCTTCGTCAACGCGCTGACCCTGCACAGCCATGTCGCCAACATCGGCGATGTCCGCTCCCTGGTCATCCATCCGGCGTCGACGACGCACCAGCAGTTGTCACCCGAGGAGCAGCTCGCCAGCGGGGTGACCCCGGGGCTGGTCCGTCTCGCGGTCGGCATCGAAGGAATCGACGACATCGTCGCCGACCTCGAGCAGGGCTTCGCCGCCGCCGGGGCCGCCCGTACCCGGTCGGCTTCCACGAGTACGGATCCGCACACCGTTGCCTCGTTCTAGGGATCGTGACGTGACAATCGTGGACGTGGTTGCGCACCCGGTGACGCTGCCCCCCGAAGGCGAGGTGGGTGTCATCGACATCGGCTCGCTCACCCTGGAGAACGGTCAGGTCGTCGAGGACGTGTCGATCGCGGTGCAACGCTGGGGCACACTGTCGCCCGAGCGGGACAACGTGGTGATGGTGCTGCACGCGCTGACCGGCGACTCGCACATCACCGGACCGGCCGGACCCGGTCATCCCACCGCCGGATGGTGGGACGGGGTGGCCGGACCGGGTGCCCCGATCGACACCGACCGCTGGTGCGCGATCTCGACCAACGTGCTGGGCGGGTGCCGCGGCTCCACCGGGCCGGGTTCGCCCGCGCCCGACGGAAAAGCTTGGGGCTCACGCTTTCCCGCGGTGTCGATCCGCGATCAGGTGGCCGCGGACATCGCGGTGCTGGACCGCCTCGGTATCAGCGAAGTCGCCGCCGTCGTCGGCGGCTCGATGGGCGGTGCCCGTGCCTTGGAGTGGATGATCACCCATCCCGACCGGGTCCGGGCCGGGCTGGTCCTGGCCGTCGGCGCCCGCGCGACCGCCGACCAGATCGGCACACAGTCCAACCAGGTCGCGGCCATCAAGGCCGACCCGAACTGGTGCGGCGGCGACTACTACGGCACAGGCCGCAGCCCGGACGTCGGCCTCGAGATCGCGCGGCGCTTCGCACATCTGACCTACCGCGGCGAGCACGAACTGGACGACCGATTCGGCAACGACCCGCAGGCCGGGGAGGACCCCGGTGGCGGCGGACGCTACTCGGTGCAGAGCTATCTGCAGTACCAGGGCCGAAAGCTGGTCGCGCGCTTCGACGCCGGAACCTACGTCACTCTCACCGACGCGCTGTCGAGCCACGACGTCGGCCGTGGCCGCGGGGGGATCGAAGCCGCGCTGCGGGGCTGCCCGGTGCCCGCGGTGGTCGGTGGCATCACCTCCGATCGGCTGTACCCGCTGCGGTTGCAGGCCGAGTTGGCCGAGTTGCTGCCCGGCTGCGACGGTCTCGACGTGGTGGACTCGAAATACGGACACGACGGCTTCCTGCTCGAAACCGAGGCTGTCGGCAAACTGATCCGCCGGACCCTGGAACTCGCGGAGCGGTGACCGAGACCTCGCGACAGCGCTCCCTGTCGTTCGGTGCCGAGGCCGCCGCCTACGAGCGCGGTCGCCCGTCGTATCCGCCCGAGGCCATCGACTGGCTGCTCCCCGACGGTGCACGCCGTGTCCTGGACCTGGGCGCCGGGACGGGCAAGCTCACCACCCGCCTGGCCGAGCGCGGCCTCGACGTCGTCGCCGTCGACCCGGTTCCGGAGATGCTGGAGCTGTTGACCCGGTCGTTGCCCGACACGCCGGCGCTGCTGGGCACGGCGGAGGAGATTCCCCTGCCCGACGACAGCGTGGACGCCGTGCTGGTGGCCCAAGCCTGGCACTGGTTCGACCCCGAGCGGGCGATCCAGGAGGTGGCCCGGGTACTGCGACCAGGGGGGCGGCTGGGGCTGGTGTGGAACAACCGTGACGAACGTCTCGGCTGGGTCAAAGAGCTGGGGCGCATCATCGGCCACGAGGCCGACCCATTCAGCCAGACGGTCGAGCTGCCGACGCCGTTCACCGATGTCGCACGGCACCAGGTGGAGTGGACCAGCTACCTGACTCCGCAGGCGTTGATCGACCTGGTGGCCTCGCGCAGTTACTGCATCACCTCGCCGGAGAACGTTCGCACGCGCACACTCGAGCAGGTCCGCCGGCTACTTGACACGCACCCCGCGCTGGCGGGCGCCAACGGCCTGGCACTGCCCTACGTGACGGTGTGCGTGCGCGCGATGATCGCATGACCCAGCCCACAGCCGAGGTAACAATTCGGAAACAATACGCTCACAGGTTTTGCACACGCCTTCGTGCGTGTTTGCCCAGCTGAGCACGGTGCGGACGGCTGACTACCTGGTCAACTGCGTCGTCGAGCAACTTGAAGTCGGCACGTCACCTCGCATACGTTCGTTGGGCCGACGATTTGAAATTCGACACGCGATACGTAACTCGGTGGTGACAGCTAACAACTTATGGAATCGGTCAACCCTGCGCTAAACGATCTTTCAGGTGAAAGCGCCCCAGGCGGGCAACCACGCCCTGAACCCAGGGAACAGCACCTGCGCCGTCCGCGCGCGGCCGACGGGCTGGCCGTGCACAAGCTGGTCGCCGACAGCGGTGTGCTGGACCTGAACTCCACCTACGCCTATGTGCTGCTGTGCACCGACTTTGCCGATAGTTCCATCGTTGCGGAGCGAGATGGACGTGTATGCGGGTTCATCGGTGGGTACCACCCTCCGCAGCGACCGGACGTGCTGTTCGTGTGGCAGGTCGTGGTCGCCGCCTCGGAGCGTGGCACCGGACTCGGTGGAGCCATGCTCGACGCACTTGTGCACCGCATCCGCAGCGAACGCGGCGGACACCCGGTGACGGTGGAGGCGACCGTCGCACCGAGTAACGCATCATCGCGCGCGCTGTTCGGCGGGCTGGCCCGCCGGCACGGTGTGCCGATGACCGAGCACGACCACTTCTCGGCCGCAGACCTGGACCCCGAGGGCGCACACGAGGACGAACCACTGCTGCGAATCGGACCGATCACGGCCCCTTTGAACGATTGAAGTAATTGAAACGACTAGTGCAGAACTGCAATAGGTCGAACGAAAGGATGTCAATGACCATCACTACGGAGTCGACACTGTCGCAACCCAGCCTTCCCGACGAGTACACCAGCATCGAGTCCGAGGTCCGCAGCTACTGCCGCGGCTGGCCCACCGTCATGGACACCGCCCAGGGTTCCTGGGTCACCGACGTCGACGGGCGCCGCTACCTGGACTTCTTCGGCGGTGCCGGCGCGCTGAACTACGGCCACAACAACCCGGCGCTCAAGCAGGCCCTGATCGACTACCTGACCTCGGACAAGATCGTCCACTCGCTGGACATGGCCACGGTGGCCAAGACCGACTTCCTGCGGACCTTCAACGACGTCATCCTGGCTCCGCGCAAACTTGACTACAAGGTGCAGTTTCCCGGCCCGACCGGCGCGAACGCCGTGGAGTCAGCACTCAAACTGGCCCGCAAGGTCACCGGTCGCGAATCGATCATCAACTTCACCAACGCTTTTCACGGTATGACGCTGGGCGCGCTGTCGGTGACCGGTAACTCGATGAAGCGGGCCGGCGCCGGCATCCCGCTGGTGCACGCCACCCCGATGCCCTACGACAACTACTTCGACGGGGTCACCGAAGATTTCCACTGGTTCGAGCGGGTGCTCGACGACTCCGGCGGCGGGCTGAACCGGCCGGCCGCGGTGATCGTGGAGACGGTGCAGGGTGAAGGCGGCGTCAACGTCGCCCGCGCCGAGTGGCTGCAGGCGCTGGAGCAGCTGTGCCGAAAGCGCGACATCCTGCTGATCGTCGACGACGTGCAGATGGGGTGCGGGCGCACCGGGCCGTTCTTCAGCTTCGAAGAAGCCGGGATCACCCCCGACATCGTCACGCTGTCCAAGTCGATCAGCGGCTATGGGCTGCCGATGGCGCTGACGCTGTTCCGCCGCGATCTCGACGTGTGGACCCCCGGCGAGCACAACGGCACCTTCCGCGGGCACAACCCGGCATTCATCACCGCCACCAAGGCGCTGGAAACCTATTGGCAGGACAGCACATTCAGCGATGAGACGCTGTCCAAGGGCACGCTCATGCGCGATCTGATGGAGAAGATGGCCGCCAACCGGGACGGCATCAGCGCCCGCGGCCGCGGTATGGTCCAGGGGCTGAAATTCGAGGATGCCGATCTGGCCGGCGCGGTCTGCAAGGCTGCGTTCGAACGTGGTCTGCTCGCCGAAACCAGTGGCCCGGCCGACGAGGTCGTCAAGCTGCTGCCGCCGCTGACCACATCGGAGGCCGACCTGACCGCCGGGCTCGAGGTGCTCGACGAGTCCATCTCCGCCGCACTCGGCTGACCGAAACCCACACCCGAGGAGTGACAATTTCATGATCGTGCGCACCACTGACGACATCACCGGCACCGAACGCGATGTGTCGGACGGGACCTGGAGATCGAAGCGCATCATCCTGGCCGACGACGGGGTCGGATTCTCGTTCCACGAGACGACGATTCAGGCCGGCTCGGTCAACGAGTTCCACTACCAGTACCACGTGGAGGCCGTCTGGCTGGTCGAGGGCTCCGGCGTGCTGACCAACCTCGAGACCGGCGAGGAACATCCGCTCAAAGCCGGCTCGATGTACCTGCTCAACGGGCATGAACGCCATCGCATCCGCTGCGACGAGCAGATGCGTATGCTGTGTGTGTTCAACCCGCCGGTCACCGGCCGTGAGGTCCACGACGAGACAGGGGCGTACCCTCCGCCAGCGCAAATCGCATGACCAACTAGCCAACGAAGTTTTTGCCTATGAACACACGCACTGACGACCACTATCCAACCCGACTCGACCACGCGATCCCGCCGATCCCGCGCATCGAACCCGGTGTGTGGGGCAGTGCCGATCAGGGCCCGCTCGACGACGAGGCGCTTCAGAGCTATGCCGATGGCGGCTACCTCATCCGGCCCCGCACCGTCGGGCCGGAGTGGCTGCCGCCGTTGTCGATGGAGCTCAACCGCCTCGGCGCCGAGCTCGATCACGATGACCCGCGGGTCATCCGCGAGCCCGGTGGCGGCATCCGCTCGGTGTTCGAACCGCACCTGCTCAGCAATCTGATCGCCGAGGTGGTGGGCCTGGAGACCGTCCTGCCGGTGGCGCGTCAACTGCTCGGCAGCGACGTGTACATCCACCAGGCACGGATCAACATGATGCCGGGCTTCACCGGGAGCGGTTTCTACTGGCACTCGGACTTCGAGACCTGGCACGCCGAAGACGGTATGCCCGCCATCCGGGCGGTCTCCTGCTCGATCGCGCTCACCGACAACTATCCGTTCAACGGCTCGCTGATGGTGATGCCGGGTTCGCACCAGACGTTCTATCCGTGCGTGGGGGCGACCCCGGACGACAACTACACGTCGTCGCTGGTATCCCAGCGCATCGGCACCCCCGACCAGGACACCCTGGTCAAAGCGTGCGACGAACGCGGCATCGACCAGTTCACCGGACCGGCGGGCACCGCATTGTGGTTCGACGCCAACCTGCTGCACGGGTCGGGCTCGAACATCACGCCGTATCCGCGCTCCAACGTGTTCCTGGTGTTCAACTCGGTGGACAACGGCCTCGTCGAGCCGTTCGCCGCCAAATCCCGGCGCCCCAGCTTCCTGGCCGCCCGCGACATCGTCCCCGCCGGCCTGCAGTAGCGTCCCCGCCGGCGTGGCCCGACGTCGGCGCCGAACGTGCTCGCACGGTAGACCGTTGAGTGAAACCGTTACCGGCAGAGCACGTTCGGCGCAGCACAGGCAGGATTGTCAGGCTGCGGACGTCATCCGCTGCCGGATCGCCGTGCGCAGACCGCGACGCCGTCCCGACGTGTCCCCGTTGGTCTTGGCCAGCGGCACCGCCGCCTCGAAGCGGCGCTCGGAGTTCGTCTCGGGCGCGTTGTCGGGCGTGGCCCGCAGGAACCTATCGGGCAGCGCGAGTTTGAGGATCGTCCAGAACGACTGCCAGTACTGACGGGCCAATGGTCCGGTGGTGTAGGGCAGATCGTACTTCTCACACAGCTCACGTATCCGCACGCTCATCTCCGCGTACCGGTTGCTGGGCAGGTCGGGGAACAGGTGGTGCTCGATCTGGTAGCAGAGGTTGCCGCTCATGAACGCCATCACGGGTCCGGCGTTGAAGTTGGCCGACCCCAGCATCTGCCGCAGATACCACTCCCCGCGCGTCTCGTTCTCGAACTCCTCGACGGTGAACTTCTCGGCCCCGTCGGGGAAGTGCCCGCAGAAGATGACCATGTAGGCCCAGTAGTTGCGGATCAGGTTGGCGACCACATTGCACTTGAGGGTGCTCTTCCAGTTCGTCCCCGCCAACGCCGGATACACCAGGTAGTCCTTGCCGGCCTGCCTGCCCATCTTCTTGCCCATGACCCGCAGATCCTTCATCGCCTGGGCCCAGGTCTTCTCTTTGTTGCGGATCTTCTCGGTCTCGATGTGGTGCAGCGCCACGCCCCACTCGAACAGCGTGCCCAGCAGCAGGTTGTACACCGGGTTGCCGATCATCCACGGCTCCCACGGCTCGTCACGCGTCACCCGCATGATCCCGTAGCCGACGTCGCTGTCGAGTCCGACGACGTTGGTGTACTTGTGATGGACGAAATTGTGGGAGTGCTTCCACTGCGCCGACGGGCAGGCGGTGTCCCATTCCCACTCGGTGGAGTGGATCTCGGGATCGTTCATCCAGTCCCACTGACCGTGAATGACGTTGTGGCCCAGCTCCATGTTCTCGATGATCTTGGCGCTGGCCAGCATCGCCGTTCCCGCGATGCGGGCCAGGCGACTGCTGCTGGCGAACAACGCGATACGCCCGCCCGCGGCCAGCGCCCGCTGCAACTGGATGGTGCGCCGGATGTAGCGAGCGTCGCGCTCGCCGCGGGACTCCTCGACCTCCGCGCGAATCGCGTCGAGTTCGGCCGCCAGCGCTTCGATGTCCTCGTCGGTCAGGTGGGCGTACGCCTTGATGTCGGTGATGGCCATGGTTGCCTCTCAGATGTTGATGGTGCAGTCGCCGGATGCGGTGGAGATACAGGTCTGGATACGATCGCCGGCGCCGTGCTCGTCACCGGAGCGGATGTCGCGGACGTGCCCGCCGTCCAGCGGCAGCACGCAGGTCTGGCAGATTCCCATCCGGCAGCCGAACGGCATCTGGATGCCGACCTGCTCACCGGCTTCGAGCAGGGTCGTCGCCCCGTCGACCTCGACCTGCTTGTCGGAGATGGCGAACGTGACGGTGCCGCCCTCGCCGCCCTTGTCGGTGGCGGCGATGGTGAACCGCTCCATGTGCAGCTCGCTGTCGAGACCGTGCTCCTTCCAGAGGTTTTCGACGTCATCGAGCATTGCCGCGGGACCGCAGGCCCACGCCGAACGTTCCCGCCAGTCGGGCACCACCGTGTCGAACTGCGCAAAGTCGACATGGCCATCGCTGTCGGTCAGCTGCAGATGCAGCCGGTATCCGTCCTGCTTGCTCTCCAGTTCGCGCAGCTCGTCGTGGAAGATCACCGCGTCAGCCGACGGCGCCGAGTGCACGTGGACGATGTCGGGGTGCTGTTCGCGCGCCCGCAGCGAGCGCAGCATGCCCATGATCGGGGTGATCCCGCTGCCGGCGCTGATGAACAACAGTGCCGGCGGGGGCGGATCGGGCAGCGCGAAGTCCCCTTTCGGCGCCGCCAACCGGATGACGGTGCCCGGTTCGACACCGTTGACCAGGTGGGTCGACAGAAACCCCTCGGGGGTGGCCTTGACCGTGATCGAGATCTGCTCACCGTCCTGTTCGGGCACCGAGGTCAACGAATACGACCGCCAGTGCCACCGGCCGTTGACCCGCAGTCCGATGCCGACGTATTGGCCGGGTCGGTAGTCCCCGGCGAAACCCCATCCCGGGCGGATGAACACCGTGGCGGTGTCTTCGGTCTCCCGCCGCACCGCAATGATCTCGCCGCGCAGTTCGCGCGCCGACCACAGCGGGTTCAGCAAAGACAGGTAGTCGTCGGGCAGCAACGGAGTGGTCGCCCGGGCCGCCAATCCCCGCACGATGTTGACCCAGGGTCCCGACGCCGTTTCGACGTCCCGCGCGGGAGCCTTGCTCCACCGGGCCAACGCTTTGATCGCCGACATCAGGCCTCCCGTCTCTCGGTGCTGTGACAGCTGTCACAACGCTGACGGCGGACGAGTAACCTTACTGAGCAGTAACCAAACATCGCCTGCGGCGGGGCCCGCCACATTCATGCGGGCCGCCAGGCCCCGCCGAACATGACGACAGCCGTGCCGATTTGTATAGTCTTGTCGACAGGATTCGCCGATCTTGATTCCCGAGCGGGGCGCCCCTGAATGGCACGGACCCAACGACGGTGGAGCGATCCGGACCGGTTCGACTGGACCAGCCAGTTTCTGGCGGAGCGGGGACTGCGCCGGTCGGCGCAATGGATGATGGCGGTCCTGTCCGTCTCGACGGCGCTGATCACCGCGACTTCGCTCTTCGCACTGAGTCTGCCCTCGGCGCCCAAGTACATTCTCGTCTCACTCTTCGCCTGCTTCGCGGCGTCGATGGCGGCGTTCTGGTTGATCCGCTGGCCCACCCGCCGGCAGTCCGCGCTGGCCATGGTTGCGGGCATCCTGTTGATATCGGGGTGGAGCTTCATCCAACCCACCCCTGCACTGGCCGTTCTCGGCGCAACCGCCACCACGGTCACCGGCGGGTATGTCGCGTTCTTCCACAACCTCAGGCTCGTGCTGTTCAACTTCGGTGTGGCAACGGGGACAGCGACGGTGGCGTGCGCGAAACTCGGTGCCGAAACCAATCTGGCCACCGCGCTTGCCGCATTCTGGCTCATCCTGTTCCTGAACGCCGCGCTGCCGGCGGCCATCGCTGGAGCATCCCGAGCCCTCGGCACCTACGCGATGCGATCGGACGTGGACCCGCTCACCGGGTTGTTGAACCGGCGGGGTTTCACGGACATCCTCCTCCGCCGCCTGAAGGGCGGCACCCCCGCCGACGGGGAACTCGTCGTCGCGATGGTCGATCTGGACGCCTTCAAATATCTCAATGACTCCAAAGGGCACCCGGCTGGCGACCGTGCCCTGCGCGCCGTCGGTGACGTGCTGCGGCGCAATGGTCCGCCCGGCGCGACGGTGTGCCGGGCCGGCGGGGAGGAGTTCCTCGTCGCCGCGATCGGGTCGGCGGAAACGATCGAAAACGACGTGCATCGTCTGTGCGAACACATCGCTGAGCTACCCCACCACGTGACGGCGAGCGTCGGAATCAGCACCGCCGCGCTCGCACAGCTGCCAGGTGACGACAGTTCTCCGCAGATCGACCAGCTCATCGCAACCGCGGACTCGGCGATGTATGTCGCAAAGCGCAACGGGGGCAACCGGGTACACCGTGCATGAGAGCCGGCCCGTCCGCAACCGACGAGGGCGCCTCAGCTGGTACCGAGAGGATCGATGGTCCAGGCGATGTACAGCATCGCCGCGCTGACCGACGCGGTGGTCACCACGTCGACCGTGCGGCTGCGCACCGCGAGCAACCCCACACGATCCTCGGACAGCATCAGCCGCAAGCCGGCGGCCACTCCGACACCGACCGCCATCACGGCGGCACCGCGACGCCAGTAACCGAAGGCGACCAACCCGAACGCGGCCACCAGGAACAGGCCGACCAGCAAGATCGGCCACTGCCCGGCGAACACCTTGCGGGCGACATCCTTCAGCGTCACGAGGCTGCGGCGGCCTCGGCGCGCTCGACGACGTTGGTCAGCAGGAACGCCCGGGTCAGCGGACCCACCCCGCCGGGATTCGGGGAGACGTGGCCGGCGACGTCCCAAACCCCGGGATGCACGTCGCCGACGAGCTTGCCGGCGTCGTCGCGACTGACCCCGACATCGACGACGGCCGCGCCCGGACGCACCATCTCCGCGGTCACCATGTGCGGCACCCCGGCCGCGGCGACGATGATGTCGGCCTCCCGGGTGATCTGTGGCAGATGCCGGGTGGCGGTGTGGCACAGCGTCACGGTCGCGTTCTCCGAGCGCCTGGTCAGCAGCAGCCCCAGCGGCCGGCCCACCGTGACACCGCGCCCGATGACCACGACGTGCGCGCCGGCGATCTCGACCTGGTAGCGGCGCAGCAGATGCACGATGCCGCGCGGCGTGCACGGCAACGGTGCCGGCTCGTTGAGCACGAGCCGGCCCAGGTTCGTCGGGTGCAGCCCGTCGGCGTCCTTGCCGGGGTCGACCCGCTCGAGCGCAGCGTTCTCGTTCAGGTGCTTGGGCAGCGGCAACTGCACGATGTAGCCGGTGCAGTCAGGGTTCGCGTTGAGCTCGTCGAGGACCTCCTCGAGCGCCGACTGGCTGATGTCGGCGGGCAGGTCGCGACGGATCGAGTTGATGCCCACCTTGGCGCAGTCGGAGTGCTTTCCCCGCACGTAGGCCTGCGAACCGGGGTCGTCACCGACCAGCACCGTGCCCAGCCCCGGCGTGCGACCGGAGTCGGTGAGCTTCTTCACCCGCTCGGTGAGATCGACGAAAATCTCGTCGCGCGTGGCCTTGCCGTCCAAAGTGATTGCACCCACGGCTGCCATTCTGACAGCAGCCGTGGCAGGCTCTGCGACATGACAGCCCCCAACGATGTGTTCACTGCTGCCAAGCTGGGCCCGATCACCCTGCGCAACCGTGTCATCAAAGCGGCGACCTTCGAGGCGTCGACCCCGAATGCACTGGTCACCGATGATCTGATCACCTACCATCGGCTGCCTGCCGCCGGTGGGGTCGGCATGACGACCGTGGCGTACCTGGCGGTGTCCCCGGGCGGCCGCACCGAGGGCAACCAGATCTACTGGCGTCCGGAGGCGATCCCCGGGCTGCGTCGCCTCACCGACGCCATCCACGCCGAGGGTGCGGCGATCAGCGCTCAGATCGGTCACGCCGGTCCGGTGGCCAACGCGCGGTCGAACAAGGCCACCGCGCTGGCGCCGGTGCGGTTCTTCAACCCGCTGTCGATGCGGTTCGCCCGCCACGCCACCCGAGCCGACATCGACGACGTCATGGCGGCCCATGCCGCGGCGGCACGCTATGCCATCGACGCCGGCTTCGACGCTGTCGAGGTCCATCTCGGGCACAACTACTTCGCGAGTTCGTTCCTGTCGCCGCTGATCAACCGGCGCACCGACGAGTTCGGCGGGTCGTTGGCCAATCGGGCCAAGGTCGCCCGCAGAACAGTGTTGGCGGTGCGCCGGGCAGTGGAGAAGGCCGGCACACCGATCGCGGTGACGGCGAAGTTGAACATGGCCGACGGGGTGCGGGGTGGCATCTCGACCGAGGAAGCGCTGCAGACCGCGAAGTGGCTCGAGGAGGACGGAGGATTGGACGCGATCGAGTTGACGGCCGGCAGCTCTCTGGTCAACCCGATGTACCTGTTCCGCGGCGATGTGCCGATCAAGGAGTTCGCCGGCGCCTTCAAGCCGCCGCTGCGCTGGGGCATCCGGATGACGGGCACCAAGTTCCTGCGGGAGTACCCCTACCGAGAGGCCTACCTGCTGCGTGATGCCAAGCAGTTCCGCGCCGAGCTGTCGATGCCGCTGATCCTGCTGGGCGGCATCACCAACCGCCAGACGATGGACCTGGCCATGGCCGAGGGGTTCGACTTCGTCGCGATGGGGCGCGCGCTGCTGGCCGAACCGGATCTGCTCAACCGGATCCAGGCCGACGGTGAGGCGGTGAAATCGTTGTGCACGCATTGCAATCAGTGCATGGCGACGATCTACAGCCACACGCACTGTGTGGTGACCGGTTCCCCGGACACCGTCACACCGGGGGTATGAGCGCCCGGGCGCAGTCGGCGACGATCGTGTCGGCGCTGACCGGAATGCTCTGACGAGCCCGGAGATGACGGCGCACGATGGCGCCGGGCACGTCGAGCACGGCCGCACTGACCCGTCCCTCCTCGTCGGGCAGGTCGTTCATCGCCTTACGGAGCTTGCGCTGCAAGCGCTTCCGCCGACCGGCGATCGTGTCCGGCCAGTCCCCCAGACCGAGCTCGTGCGGGCCGGCCAGCAGCACCTGCGCTTCGGTCGAGTTCTCGCGGCACCATTGCACGATCCGCAACGCCCCGGCGACGCAGCGCTGCTGCGCGTCGTTGTCCTCCGACAGCGCGTCGATCAGCGCCTCCTGGAACCGCTCCTCGGTGCGCACCCACAGCTCGCCGCACAGGGCGGCGCGAGTGGGAAAGCGGTGGTACACCGAGCCGCTCGGCGCTCCCGCGGCGCGGGCGACCGCAGACATCGTGACGGCCGAAGGCCCTTCGGCGGCCAGCAGCTCCGCGGCCACATCGAGAAGGAGGTCTACGGAGTATCGGGCGGGCCGCGGCATTGCACCACCCTAAAGTAGAGGTACATCTCTAATATGACGGCAGCCGCCCGCGCCCACCGCCATCGCCGTCGCCGAGCCCGTCTGTCGCGCCCTTTCCGACGGTGATGCCGTCGCGTTATCCGCCGCGCTCTCAGCAGGTTTCCATGCGACAGTGAGCGTCGCGATGCCGCACGGCGTCGGCGGCGAGCACCACGGGCGTGTCGCGACGATCGCCGAGGTGCGGGGGCGCACCGATGCGGCGTACGACCCGGCCGTGGCTTTCCTCGAGATCGGCGCCGGCGACACGTCGCCCTCATGGTGACGTACCGAGGCGCCGCACGCGACGCCACACCCGCGTCGACGCGGCGTTCGCACACGTCATCGCCGTACGAAACGGACGGATAACGGCGCTGCAACAGATCACAGACACCGTCAGGTGGAGCATCCGCGCCTGGAAGCGCCGGTTAGAGTTGTCGCGATGTCTAATGTCGCCGCCGGAGCGGCTCCGTGAGCCGACCCGCATCCCCTGCGCTGACCGTGCGGCACGACGGTTCCACACGGACCTTTGCGGCCGGAAGCGACGTCGTGGTCGGTCGGGACCTGCGCGCCGACGTCCGCATCGCCCACCCGTTGATCTCGCGTGCCCATCTGGTGCTGCGATTCGAGCAGGGCCGATGGCTCGCCGTCGACAACGGTTCGCTGAACGGCATCTTCGTCAACGGACGACGGGTGCCGACCGTCGAGATCGTCGACGGTCAGCAGATCCACCTCGGCAATCCTGACGGTCCGCTGCTGACCTTCGACGTCGGCCGCCACCAAGGATCGGCCGGCCGGCCGCCCTCCACGACGTCGATCCGGGTGCCGGGCCGTCCGAGCGGTTCGCCGGTCCCGCCGCAGCCGGGCTATCCCAGCGGCGCCCGGCCGTACCAGAGCGCACCGGGCACCTACCCGCCGAGCGCGCCACCCCCGCGACCCGCCCCCCAAGCTCCGCCGTCCGTGGCTTATTCACCGGCCCCGGCGTCAGGCTCGTATTCGACGACTCCGCCGTCGGTGCCCCATTCGACTACTCCGCCGTCGGTGCCCCATTCGACTACTCCGCCCTCGGTGTCTTATTCGACGGCTCCGCCCTCGGTCGCCCAACCGGGTGCACCCCAGCCCATCTCGTCCTCGGAGATGGAGTCGGCCACGATGATGGGCCCCGCCGCCGCACCCCGGTCCGCGGACGGCAACATCGCGACCAGCATGCTGCGGATCCTGCGGCCGGGCCGGCCCGCAGAGACACCGCCCGGGTCGACGAAGATCGGCCGTGCGGGTGACAACGACATCGTCATCCCCGATGTGCTGGCCTCGCGGCACCACGCCACGCTGGTGCCTACCGCGGCCGGAACCGAGATCCGCGACAACCGCAGCATCAACGGCACATTCGTCAACGGCGCCCGTGTGGACACCGCGCTGCTCAACGACGGCGACACCGTCACGATCGGCAACGTCGACCTGGTGTTCCACGGCGGCGCCCTGGCCCGCCGCACCGAGACCGCCGCCGACACCGCCACCGGCGGTCTGGACGTGCGCGGACTGACGTGGACCATCGAGGGCGACAAGACGCTGCTCGACAACATCTCCATCACCGCCCGTCCCGGCACGCTGACCGCGGTGATCGGCCCCTCCGGCGCCGGCAAGTCCACGTTTGCCCGGCAGGTCGCGGGCTACACCCATCCGACGTCCGGCACCGTCACCTTCGAAGGCCACGACATCCATGCCGAGTACGCGTCGCTGCGCTCCCGGATCGGGATGGTCCCCCAGGACGACGTGGTCCACGGTGAGCTGACCGTCAATCAGGCGCTGATGTATGCCGCCGAGTTACGCCTGCCGCCGGACACCACCAAGGACGACCGCGCCCAGGTCGTGGCGCAGGTCCTCGAAGAACTCGAGATGACCAAGCATGCCGACACCCGCGTCGACAAGCTCTCCGGCGGGCAGCGCAAACGCGCCTCGGTCGCACTCGAACTCCTGACCGGCCCGTCGCTGCTGATCCTCGACGAACCGACCTCCGGTCTCGACCCCGCCCTGGACCGCCAGGTGATGACGATGCTGCGCCAGCTGGCCGACGCCGGCCGCGTCGTGCTCGTCGTCACCCACTCGCTGACCTATCTGGACGTCTGCGACCAGGTGCTGCTGCTGGCCCCGGGCGGCATGACCGCGTTCTACGGTCCGCCCAGCCAGATCGGTCCGTCGATGGGTACCACCAACTGGGCCGACATCTTCTCCAGCGTCGCCGGCGACCCGACCGGCGCCCACGAGCGCTACCTGGCCCAACACGGCCCTCCCCCACCTCAGCCAGCTGCGCTGGCACCGTCGGAACTGGGGAACCCGACTCGCACCAGCGTGCGCCGGCAGTTGTCGACGATCGCGCGCCGGCAGGTGCGCCTGGTGGTGTCTGACCGCGGCTACTTCGCGTTCCTGATGGCGCTTCCGTTCATCATGGGCGTGCTGTCGCTGTCGGTGCCCGGCGACGTCGGCTTCGGCGTCCCGGTGACCGCCATCCAAGGCGGCCCGGCACCCAACGAACCGGGACAGATCCTGGTCATGCTCAACGTCGGCGCCATCTTCATGGGCACCGCCCTGACCATCCGCGCACTGATCGGCGAACGTGCGATCTTCCGCCGTGAACAGGCCGTCGGTTTGTCCACCACCGCCTACCTGCTGGCCAAGGTGTTCGTGTTCACCGTGTTCGCGGTCGTCCAGTCGGCGATCGTCACCTCCATCGCGATCCTGGGCAAGGGGTGGGGACCCGGCGCGGTGGACAGCGGCGCGGTCATCGGCAACCGCAGCCTCGAGTTGTTCGTCGACATCGCATCCACCACGGTGGCCTCGGCGATGGTCGGTCTGGCGCTGTCGGCGCTGGCCAAATCCGCCGAACAGATCATGCCCCTGCTGGTCGTCGCGGTCATGAGCCAGCTGGTGTTCTCCGGCGGCATGATCCCGGTGACGGACCGCATCGTGTTGGATCAGCTGTCCTGGGCGACGCCGGCGCGCTGGGGCTTCGCGGCGTCGGCGTCGACCATCGACCTGATCCGGCTGGTGCCCGGGCCGTTGACCCCGCAGGACAGGCACTGGGAGCACACCTCGGGCGCCTGGTTGTTCGACATGGCGATGCTGGCCGCGATCAGCGTCTTCTATCTGGGCTTCGTGCGCTGGCGAATCAGGCTCAAGGCCGCCTGACGACGAAGCGGGCGAGGGACGAGCCCGTGAGGAGTCGGGCAATCCTGCACAGCCTGACGACGAAGCGGGCGAGGGACGAGCCCGTGAGGAGTCGGGCAATCCTGCACAGCCTGACGACGACGCGGGCGAGGGCCATTCCGCACAGCCTGATCTAGCCGCGGCACGCCATGTTGTCCTAGATTTGGGCAGAACATGTCATTTTCCGTACTCTCAGCCCGGGTACGGCACAACCGGGGGGACGATCAGGTGTCACACGGGTCGACACGCGAGGCGGCGCTGGACGCAGCGCTGGACGAGTTGCAGCAGTGGGGCGTGGACCGCTTCAGCATCGAAGGCGCCGCCAATCGCGCTCAGCTCACCCCGGATTTCTTCCGGCAGACGTGGGGAACCGAACGGCAGCTGATCGTCGATGCCTTGCTCAACTACACCCGGGAGATCACCGAGATGCCCGACACGGGTTCTCTGCACGGGGATCTGTCCGCGCTCACCCACTGCATCGCCCGGTATCTCAACGACCCGGTCGGCCGCCGGATCGCGCGGATGATGGTCGTCGACAGCAAGTCCTACGAGGTCGACGTCGAGACCCGGGCACAGTTCTGGGCCACGCGCCAGCAGGCCGTCAACGAGATCCTGCGCCGGGCGGAGGCGCGCGGCGAACTGCGCGAGGACGTCCGCCCCACCGTGGTCATGCAGTTGGTGAGCTCACCGCTGCACACCCTCGCCCTGTACAGCGACCGGCCGGCGACGCATGACTACTGCCAGGCGGTCGCCGACCTGGTCGCGCGCGCGGTGACCCGCGCCTAGCCCAGCAGCCAGTCGTTGGGCGAGAACAGCTCGCAGTGCACCCGCGACGCGGGCACCCCGCGTTGCGTCAACTGCGCGCGCACCGCCTGCACGAAGCCGTTGTTGCCACAGAGATAGATCTGCGCGTCCTCGGCGAGCGGCACGGCGTCGAGATTCAGCAGCCCGGCGTGTGCATCCGGGGCGTCTGCGCCGACCCCGTCCTCGTACCAGACCTCGAGGGTGGCGTTGGGCAACCGGTCGGTCAGTTCCCGCTGCCGCCCGCGCAGCGGGTGGCTCTGCGCGCTGCGGTCAGCGTGCAGCACGTGCACGCGCACCTCGGGAGCCTCCACGGCCAGGTAGTCCAGCACACCGATCATCGGGGTGGCGCCGATGCCGGCCGAGATCAGCACCAGCGGCTCGGCGCCGGTGGGCACGGGCAGGTCACCGAACGGCACCGTGACGTCGAGGATGTCGCCGACGCGCAGGTTCGCCGCGATCCAGCTGGACACCTCCCCGGCGGGCTGCCCGCCGGTCGCGACGACGGGCTTGACCGCGAACGTGAGTTCCCCGGACCCGGCAGAGTTCACCACGCTGTACTGCCGCAACTGCCGGGCACCGTCGGGCATCGTCACGCCCACCGACACGTACTGCCCGGGCGCGAGGCCGCACATCTGACCGTCGGTGCGCACCGTGACCAGAACGGTGCCGGACGGGTCGTCGACGCGCGACACCACCCGGGCGCGGCGGTAGACGTCGCCCTCCCCGACCCCGGCCGCGCGGTAGAGCCCGCGCTCGAGCTCGATCAGCGTGTCGGCCATGATCCAGTACACCCGGTCCCAGGCCTCGGCCACCTCAGCCGTGACGGTGTCCGCGCCCAGCACCTCCACGATGGCGGCGAACAGATGCTCGTGCACGATCGGGTACTGGTCGGCGGTGACGCCGAGCGAGGCGTGCTTGTGTCCGATGCGCGACAGCAACTCCGCGGGGTGTGGCAGCGCCGGATCGATCAGGTGGGTCGCGAAGGTGGCGATCGACGCCGCGAGCGCCCTCTGCTGGGCCCCCTGGGCCTGGTTACCCCGGTTGAACAGGTTGCGCAGCAGCTCGGGGTGCGCGGCGAACATCCGGCGATAGAACTCGCGGGTGATCTCGTCGATGTGTGCGCCGACCAGCGGCAGCGTCGCCGAGATCAGCTCCGCGTGGGCGGGGTCGAGCTCGGCGGCGACGATGGTCTCGGTCATGGGTGATCGGTCCTTTCGGTTTTCGGATGGTGCGGTCTGGGCACAGCGGGCACGGCGAGCACAGGAAGGCTTGCGCCTCGGGCCAAGTCGTTGACGGTGTGGTGGTCGAGCTCGCGGTAGAACGCCTCCTTGGCGTCGGCCAGCGCCCGCCGCAGCCGGCACGCCGGTACCAGCGGGCAGGGGGCGGCGCCACCGCACTCGACGACCTCCCGGTCACCTTCGAGACGGCGAACGAGCCACCCGATCGAGGCGTTTCGGCCCTCGTCGGTCAGTGTCAGACCTCCGAGCCGGCCGCGCCGGGCCGATACCAGTCCCAGGTCGGAAAGCCGGGCCACCGCCTTGGCGATGTGGTTCTCCGAGGCATTCGCGCCGGCGGCGATGGATCCGGTCGTGACCCGCCGACCGTCGGCTTCGCCCGCGGCCAGCAACATCACGGCCCGAAGGCCGAGATCGGTGAACCGGGTGAGCTGCATGCCTTGCACGCTATAAATTGCGCATCGCAAATGCGACTTTTACGGGTGTGCCGTCAAACACCTCGTGACGTGCGGTTTTTTGACCTGCGCGGTCTTCAGCCGCCGTGAATGTCGAGACCGTGGGCGGCGGCGAACCGCACCGCCTGCTCGACGTCGACCTTGGCGCCACGCAGCCCGGCCGTCGTCCAGAGCGACGCATCGCTGCGGGCGCCGCGCAGGTCGGCACCGTCCATCCGAGCACCCTGCACACGCGCCCCGGTCAGGTCGCATCGGGCCAGCACCGCGCGCCTCAAGTCGGTGCCGACCAGACTGGCCTCGCGAAACCGGCAGTCCGACAGATCGAGTTCACGCAGGTCGGCCCCGCCGAGCACGGCCAGGGTGAAGTCCACCTCGACCAGCGTCAACGGCCGCATCCGGCACTCGACGAACGTCGAGCCGAGGAAGCTGCAGTGCCGGAACGTGCTGTGCCACAGCGACGTGCGGCGAAACGTACAGTTGCGGAACGCCGAGCCCTCATGCTCGGACTCCGCCATGTCCACGCCCGAGAAGTCGCATTCGGTGAACACCACCCGCTCGGTGCGCAACCGGCTCAGGTCTTCGTCGCGGAAGTCCTCGCCGGTGAACTCCCGGTCGGTTTCGACGTCGCGCACCGGTTCAGCCGGCCGCGGCGGGCAGCCTGCTGAGCGCGTATTCGGTGACCGCGATCAACGCGGCCTTGGCCGACTCGCGGCTGCGGGCATCGACCCGCAGGATCGGCACCTGCTCGGACAGCGCCAGCGCCTCGCGCACCGCAGACAGCCGATGGCGTGGCGCACCGTCGAATTCGTTGACGGCGACCAGGAACGGCAGTCGGCGCGCCTCGAAGAAATCCACCGCCGCGAAACTGTCGGCCAGCCGGCGGGTGTCGACGAGGATGATCGCGCCGATCGCCCCGCGGACCAGGTCGTCCCACATGAACCAGAAGCGGCGCTGCCCCGGGGTGCCGAACAGGTACAGCACCAGATCGTCGCCCAGGCTGATCCGGCCGAAGTCCATCGCCACCGTGGTGGTCGACTTCGACGGTGTGGCCTCCAGCCCGTCCACGCCCTCCGAGGCGTTGGTCAACAGGGCCTCGGTGCGCAGCGGAACGATCTCCGACACCGCACCCACGAACGTCGTCTTGCCGGCGCCGAACCCGCCGGAGATGACGATCTTCGTCGACGCCTGTCCGCTAGAGCGCCCTGAGGCCACGCAACGTCCTTCCGATCAGTTCTCGCCGGGCATCGACCGTGTCGGTCGCGCCGAGGGTGGCGTGCACCTGCACGTAACCCTGCACTACCAGGTCCCCCACCAGCACCCGCGCCACGCCGAGCGGCAGTGAGAGATGCGCCGCGATCTCGGCTACCGAAGGCCGCCCGGTGCACAGCGCCAGGATCTGGCACCGCACGTCGGTGGACGGCCAGCGGGGCGGCGGCACCGCCGCGACCATGCCGACCGCGGCCTCGAGGGCCAACTGGACCTGCGCGTCGGTTCGTCCGGCCGTCAGCGTGTACGGCCGGACCAGGCTGGGCTCACCGGTACCGCGGTCACCATCGCCAGCCATGGATCGCTCACGAGTGCTGCGGGGTCCGGCGCGGCGGCGAGACGACAGCACCGACGCGCTCGACGAGCATCGCCATCTCGTAGCCGATCTGCCCGATGTCGCTGTGCCGGGTCGCCAACGCGGCCAGGTTGGACCCGTCGCCGACACGCATCAGCAGCAGATATCCGTTCTCCATCTCCACCACCGACTGCAGGACATAACCGCCGTCGAACAACTGCGCTGCCCCGGTGGACAGGCTCGCCAACCCGGACGTCACCGCGGCGAGCTGGTCGGCGCGCTCCCCCGGCATGTGCTCGCTGGCCGCGATCAGCAGACCGTCGGCCGACACCAGCACGGCGTGGGACACCCCGGACACGTCCCGAGCGAATCTGGACACCAGCCAATCCAGCGAATCCCGCTCGTTCTGCGGATGCGGGGTCATTCGGCGTGGGCTCCTCCGGTCTCCTGCACTTTCGCCCTGGCGGCGTGGACGCCACCGAAGTGACGGCCGATGCTGGTGCGCACGGCGTCGGGATCACGCAGATGCCTGCCGTGCGCGCCGTTCCCAGCGCTGTTGCCGGTGTCGTTGCCATTGCGGTCGTGGCTGCGGTCGTGACTGACCGG
This sequence comes from Mycobacterium sp. G7A2, assembly GCF_041902445.1. Classification (NCBI taxonomy): domain Bacteria; kingdom Bacillati; phylum Actinomycetota; class Actinomycetes; order Mycobacteriales; family Mycobacteriaceae; genus Mycobacterium; species Mycobacterium sp. G7A2. The sequence goes on from NZ_CP169251.1 coordinate 4,679,089, forward strand.
CGATGCTACCGGGTGACCGCCGTGATGGTGGCTGTCCTGGCCGGCCGCCCCCGGAACCAGGCGCGCACCGGGCTGGCGCACCGGCAGACCGTCCACGGTGTGGGCGCTCACGGGGGTCTTCTCGGCGGCTGCGGCCGCCGACCAGCCGTGGTCCCAGACCGACTTCCAGTTCAGGTCGGGATTCTGCGACAACTCGTGCGGATCGACCAGCCATTCCGACAGCATCTTCTGGTAGATCGCATCATCGTCCTCGGCGGTCCCAGTCACCTCGACCTCCCGGGTCACCGGGGCGTCCTCGACCTCCCGGGTCACCGGGGACTCCTGGACGGGCCGAATGTCGCCGTTGGCTGCCGGCGGCGAGACGTCCTCGGTCACCGGCGGCGACCAGATGCGTTCGGGTCTGGGGGCGAAGAAGGCGGCGACGTCGGAACGCTGCGGCGGGACCGGCTGTCCGGCCGGTCCGGAGACACCACCCCTACGACTGGAACCCGGTCTGCGCCGGGGCAGCTCGGCCGGTGCGGTCGCGGGGTCGGGTGTCACCTTCCTCGGCGCCGGCGCAGGGGCCGCCACGGCAGGGAGCGCGGCAGGTTCCGCCGCCGGTGCCGCGGTCACCGCCGGCTGCCGACGGGCCCTGGTGGCCAGCAACGTCGCCGGCACGTACACCCCGGCCGTGGTGCCCGCCCCGGGCTCGCGGGTGGCGGTGGTGCTGCGCAGCCGAACCACCAGACCGTGCTGCATGGCCAACCTGCCGACCACGAACAGTCCCATGTGGCGGGCGGTGTAGGGATTGACCTCACCGCCGGACTCCAGCCGGGTGTTGGCGACCCGCAGATCGGACTCGGTCATGCCCAGACCGGTGTCGCTGACCTCGACGACCAGACCGCCGTTACCGGTGTGCACCGCCGACACCCGCACCGGGTTCGCCGGTGGAGAGTAACGCAGCGCGTTGTCGAGCAGCTCGGCCAACAGATGCACCAGGTCACCGGCGACGGCGCCGGAGACCTCGGTGTCGGGCAGGTCGGCCGGTTCCACCCGGGTGTAGTCCTCGACCTCGGAAGCAGCCGCATTCACGACGGCCGTCAGCGCCACCGGTTCGGCCTGCTCGCGCGGAATCCGCGCACCCGCGAGAACCATCAGGTTGGCGCCGTTGCGCCGCATCCGCGCCGCCAGGTGATCGAGCCGGAACAGACTCTGCAGCCGGTCGGGGTCCTCCTCGTCGCGCTCCAGTTGGTCGATCAGCGACAGCTGCTGGTCCACCAGTGTGCGGTTGCGCCGCGACAGCGTCTCGAACATGTCGGTGACCTGCAGCTGCAGTCGGGCCTGCTCACCCGCCAGCAGCACCGCCTGCTCATGTAGTTCATCGACGGCGTGCGCGACCTGACCCACCTCTTCGGAGGTGTGCACGGGGACCGGCTGGACGGGGAAGGTCTTGCCGTCGGTGCGCACGTGTTCGACCTCGCGCGCCAAGTCCTCGTGGGCGACCTTGAGCGCGCTGTCGCGCAGCGTGCGCAGTGGCCGCACCAGCGTGCGGGCCACCAGCGTGACGAGCAACAGCGCCACCACGATCGCCGCGCCGACGAGTGCGGCGTCCCGGATCGCCGCCGTCCGAGCATCGGCCGCCTGCCTGTTCACGGTGGCCGGGATCGAGTGGGTGGTCTGGGCGATCAGCCCGTCGGCGATGTCGCGGGTGACCTGCTGGGAAGCCAGCAGGTCAGGGTTTCCGACCAGCACGGACGCAGGGTCGGACAGCATCGACATCCGCCGCACCATCTCCGAGCGCAGCGAGGCGGCTTGATCGGTCGCGCCACCGAAGTAGCCGCCCATGGCCGACACCGTGGACGGCTCCGTGCCCGCGATGGTGATCATCGCCGAACGCAGCTCCGGCTCGGGCAGCCCGCCACCGCTGGTGACCAGCATCTGCTGCATTGCCATCTGCCCGCGCGCGCCGACCGCCCGCGCCAGCGCGTCCCCTTCTGCCTGCACGGTCTGGTCATCGGTATCCACCAGCCCGGTGATCGCCGTCTCGGCGGTGAGCAACAACGGCGCGTAGGTCGTCACCCGGCCGCGCAGGTCGATCGTGTTGGCCGAGATCCCGTCCAGCAGATCCTGGCCGTAATCGAGCAGTGTGTTGGCGGCCAGCCGGGTGCTGTCCGGCAGATCGGTGTCGGTGACGCGCCGCTCCAACTCCGAGCGCGCCGAGCCGTACACCGTCAACGCCGACCCGGTGTCACCGCCCTGCGTGGCGGTGACCATCGCCTGCTCGAGAGCGCCCATGTAGTCCGCGATCGCCGGAACCATCTCGGCGCGTTCTGCGGCCCGTTGCAGCTCGCCTGCCTCGGTGACGCTGGAGTGGATCCGCAGCCCACCGAACACGCCGGCGAGGATCAGCGGGACCGCCGCGATGGCGAGCACCTTCCACCGCACCGGCCAGTTGGACAGAGCCACCCGCGACGGGCGGTCGGCGGACTTCATCGGCGGCGCACGCTGTCGACGGCGTGCGCGCAGATCACAGTTCGGTCGTCGTTCATCCGGCTTCCTGCTGATGTCGCCCTGGGGATGCCGGCCTACCTGGCCTGGCAATTGGACGAGTATGCCAGCCGAGCCCCGCGGATTCCACACTTGGCCATGTCAACAGCGGCCCGGCAAACTGCGCGCCTCCCAGCACGTTTCATGCTGGCAAACCCGGATTACGACGTACCGGGCCGTATCAGTCAGCCGGCCTCGACAACGTCCCGACCGGCCACGTTCGCGACATTCGCGCGGTAGGCCAGCAGGTAATACGCCGCGAACCCAACCGCGCATCCGATGAACCAGCTGTAGGACCCGAGGTCGGACACCACCCCGGTGACCTTCGGCACCACCACCGAACCGATCGAGGCGATCCCTGCGATGATCGTCGCCTTCACCGCCACCGGGTTGTAGCCCTTGCTGTACCAGTAGGTGCCCGACTCCTCCATCGAGAACAGGTCGTCCACGACGACATGCTGCTTGCGCACCAGGTAGTAGTCGGCGATCAGGATGCCGAACAGCGGACCGATCAGCGCGCCCAGCAGCCCCAGCGTCCAGAAGATGGCCTCGTCGTTGTTGTACCAGTTCCACGGGGTCAGCAACACCGACCCGCAGGCAGCGATCATGCCGCCGGTACGCCAGCTGATCTTCTGCGGGTTGACGTTGGAGAAGTCGAACGCCGGCGCGACGAAGTTGGCCACGATGTTGATACCGATGGTGGCGAGCACAAAGGTGAACCCGCCGAGCAGCACTGCGGTGTAGGTGTCGATGGCCTCCACCGTGTCGATCGGATTGGTCATGACCTCGCCGAACACCGGCAGGGTCGCCGACGCGGTCAGCACGACCAGCAGCGAGAAGACGACGAAGTTGATCGGCAGACCGATCAGGTTGCCCAGTTTCAGCTGCTTGAACGACTTCGAGTAGCGCGCAAAGTCACCGAAGTTCAGCATGGGTCCCGCGAAATAGGACACGACCAACGCGATCGCGCCGAACATCGCGCCGATCTGCTGTCCGGTCGAGAGTTGCTCGTCGGAAAGAGTCAGGCTGATCTGCCAATCGGCGCGCGCCATCATGTAGATGCACAGCAGGAACATCATCGCGTAGATCAACGGGCCGCTGATGTCGCAGAGCCAGCGCACCATCTCCATGCCCCACCAGAACACCACGGCCTGGACCACCCACAGGATCGCGAAGCTCACGTAACCCACGTAGGACAACCCGAGGAAGCTGGTTTCGTCGGTGGCATACGCCTCGAGGCTGGGGAACAGTTTCAGGATGACGATGGTCAGCGCGCCGGCGGCCAGGAAGGTCTGCACGCCGTACCAGGCAATGGCGATGCTGCCCCGGATGATGGCGGCGATGTTGGCGCCCATCACCCCGAACGAAGCCCTCGCCACCACCGGATAGGAAACGCCTTGAACCTGACTGGGCTTGGCGACCAGGTTGCAGAACAACTGCACGATGCAGATGCCGACTATCAGGCAGACGAACACCTGCCAGCTGGTCAGGCCCAGGGCGAACAGCGCGCCTGCGGTCACGTACCCGCCGACGCTGTGCACATCGGCCATCCAGAACGCAAAGATGTTGTACCAGTTCCACTTCTGTTCGACCAGCGGCGCGAGATCCTCGTTGGTCAGCCGGGGGTGGTACGACGGCTTGATGATCGACGTTCCGGCTGGCCCAGTGTGGGTACCAGCGGTCAACGGCGCTGCTTCGGTGGTCAATGCAGTCTCCTAGCGCGGTGGGCTCGACACGTCACGCTAGGAACGCGGTGTTTCCGGCAACGCAACCACAATGTCAACCCGGTGTTACCGATCACATATAGGAGTTACGGAGCGCGAAACAGCTCCGCGTCCCCGCGCAGGGAATCGAACCCGGCCCGCAGGTGCTCGTAGTGTCGGTGCGACGCGGCCACCAGGGCGTCGACGTCGCGGTCGACGAACGCGTCGATCATCTCGGCGTGATCGGCGTGGAACTGCCGGCGCGCTTCCTCGGAGACGTGCGACATCGGGCTGGTCGGCTCGGTCAGGTTCCACGCCGACTCGTACATGCTGATCAGCCGGCTCATCTTCGACGGACGCATCAGCGCCAGATGCAGCCGGCGCGATTCGGTGTGGAAGGAGCGGTGATCACTGCAGCGGATGGCCGCATCCAACTCGGTGTGACTGGCCCTGATCTGCACGTCGTCGTCGACGCCGGCGTTGCGCACCGACGAGACCAGGGCGGAGGCCTCCAGCACCTCGCGCACCTCGTAGAGGTCGGTGAACTCCTCGAACGTCAGCGTCGTCACCCGGTAGCCGACGTGGGGCCGGCGTTCGACCAGACCTTCACCGATCAATGTCATCAGCGCCTCCCGTACCGGGATCGGGCTGACGCCGAGGTGGGCCGCGACTTCGTCGACGGGAATCACCGTGCCGGGCGGTTGGTCACCGGACAGAATGGCGTGCCGCAGATCGTCGACGACGTGGCTCTGCCCGGTCTGGGTGAACGAATTCTGCAGGTGCGCAGTGAATCGCGGGCCGCGCCGAATCCTCGCCACGCGTCCTCCCGCCGCCTGTGGACTGCCCAGCCACCGTAACAGCGTCTGAACCGCAAGGGGATCGTTACGCCCCTGAGGCCCACGACGGCGACACGCACGCGACACTGGTTGGGGACGGAGCCGGGTTGGTCAGCGCGAGGCGCGTAACCTGGACACTGCACAAGGAGGTGCGACGATGGTCCGTAACGGGGTAGAGGTGGCCACGCTGGCCGAGGCGTCCGAGATCGGCGACTCACCGATGATGCGAGCGATGAGCAGCGAAGTGGTCGACGCCGAGACATTCGCGGGGTTGGTCTCCATCGCTGCATACGAAACCTGTTTGGACTGAACGACTCTGGCGACCCGGTCGGCCATCACGGCACGGTCGGCACCAGCAGTGCGACGAGGAAACCCGAGTCCTCGGTGAACGGCCGGACGTCCCAGGCGGACAGCAGCAGCTCGGCGGCGAGTCCCGCGGTGACCGCATCGGCCAGGAACTGGCCGAACTCGTAATCGCGGCCGGCGCCGAAGCCGATCACCAACCGCCCGTCGGCCCGCAGGTGGGACCGCAGCCGGAACAGCACCGGCACCCGGGTGCTCGGCGCCAGAAACGTCATCACGTTGCCGGCCGACACGATGACGTCGAAGGGTTCACCGACGCCCCGGGCCGGCAGGTCGAGCTCGGCGAGATCGCCGACAAGCCAACGAGGTCCGGGATGGTCCTGTTCTGCCGCCGCGATGAGCGCGGGGTCGACATCGACCCCGACCACCCGGTGACCGGCCGCGGCCAGATATCCGCCCACGCGGCCGGGACCGCACCCGGCATCGAGGATGTGCGCCCCGCGCGGCGCCATCGCGTCGACGAAGCGGGCCTCGCCGCCCAGGTCGTCACCGGCCCGCGCCATGGCCCGGAAACGCTCGATGTACCACGCCGAATGCCCCGGGTCGGCCGCCACCTTCTGCATCCACAAGCTCGTTTCGACCATGGCCTCAGTGTCGGGGATGGTGTCGGAGGCCGCGCGGGGACCCGCAAAGATGGGCAGTTGTGTTCAACGTGATGTTCTTCTCGCCGCGGATAGCGCCCAACACCGGCAATGCGATCCGGATGGTGGCGGGCAGCGGCTGTGCGCTGCACCTGGTCGAGCCCCTCGGGTTCGACCTGTCCGAACCGAAGCTGCGCCGCGCCGGACTGGACTACCACGATCTGGCCTCGGTGACGGTGCACGCCGATCTGGCAACTGCGTGGCAGGCACTGATGCCGGCCCGGGTCTATGCGTTCACCGCGCACGCATCGACGTCGTTCGCGGAGGTGGCCTATCAACCGGGCGACGTGCTGATGTTCGGCCCCGAACCCACCGGCCTGGATCAGGCCACGCTGGCTGACCCGCACATCAGCGCGACGGTGCGCATTCCGATGCTTTCCGGGCGGCGCTCCCTGAACCTGTCCAATGCCGCGGCCGTCGCGGTCTACGAGGCCTGGCGCCAGCACGGCTATGCGGGAGCCGGCTGAACGGCTACCAGGTGTCCCAGTGGGTGAGCTGCTCGGCCGGCAGCCGTTTGGCCGGCCGGAAGTCGGTGCCCTTGGTGTAGGCCACCGGGAACAGGCCCGCCTGGCTGTAGGAGTCGAACGGAATGCCGAGGAGCTCGGCGGCCTGACGCTCACCGTCACCGAGTAGATGCAGCGTGGTCCATGCCGACCCGAGGCCCCGCGAGCGCAACGCGAGCATGAAGCTCCACACCGCCGGCAGCAACGAACCCCAGTACCCGGCACTCTGCCCCGACGGCGTGTCGGTGGGCTTGCCCTCCAGACAGGGGATCAGCATCACCGGAACCTCGTGGAGGTGGTCGTTGAGGTAGCGCGCCGAGTCCTCGACCCGGGGACGCTGCTGGTCACGCAGGTCGCCGGTCTGCGGCTTCTCCATCGCCAGATACGGGGTGGCGTTGGTGCGGTAGATCTCGGCCAACGCGCGCTTCTTGTCCGCATCCTCGACGAACACCCACTGCCAGCCCTGGTTGTTCGACCCGGTGGGCGCCTGCAGAGCGATGTCGAGGCACTCCACCAGCACCTCCCGCGGAACCGGCTTGTCGAAATCCAGTCGCTTGCGCACCGAACGGGTGGTGGTCAGGACTTCATCGGCAGATAAGTTCAGCGTCATTTTTTCGAGACTACATTCGCGACATGGCAATCGAATTACCGCAGGACGTCATCGAACGACTCCAGTCCGATCACTACGGCTGGCTGACCACCGTCGCCCGATCCGGGCAACCGGTGCCACGCCTGGTGTGGTTCTACTTCGACGGCGCCGATGTGCTGGTCTACACCGAGCCGGGCGCGGCGAAGGTCCGCCACATCGGCCGCCATCCCCGGGCCAGCCTGAACCTGGACTCCGACGGCCACGGCTCCGGCATCATCGTCGTCGGCGGCATCACGACCGTCGACGCGCAAGGCGCCGACCCGCGCGAGGACGCCCCGTACTGGGCGAAGTACGCCGGCGACGCCGAGCAGATCGGTCTCACCGATTCGATGGGCCAGTACGACCTGCGCCTGCGCATCAGCATCGACAAGGTGTGGACCACACCGACGCCGGGCTGAAACGTCCAGCGAGCGCGCGCTTTTGCACACGACACGCCCCGTTCAGCGGAAGTCGCGGGACTTCGAGGCCACCCGCATGCTCAGCGGACCCATGCGGTCCGCCACCACGGTGACCGCGCCGGTGGCGTTCTGCACGATGCCGCGCACCACCAGCGCCGACGCCGACTGCGCCAATCGGCGGTGACGCGACCACACCCCCGGCGAGCACAGCACGTTGACCATGCCGGTCTCGTCCTCGAGGTTGACGAACGTCACCCCCTGCGCGGTGGCCGGCCGCTGTCTGTGCGTCACCGCCCCGGCGATCAGCACCCGGGTGCCGTCGGGCACACCCAGCAGGCGGTCGGCGGGCACCACTCCCATCCGGTCGAGATCGGCCCGCAGGAACTGGGTCGGATAGCTGTCCGGGGACACCCCGGTCGCCCACACGTCCGACACCGCCAGCTCCAACTCGGTCATCCCGGGCAACGACGGCACCTGCGCCGACGAGCCCACCCCCGGCAACCGGTCGGGCCGCTCGGCGGCCGCCGCCCCCGCCGCCCACAGTCCCTCACGGCGGGTGATGCCGAAACACCCCAGTGCTCCTGCGGTGGCCAGCGCCTCGGTCTGCGGCACCGACAACTGCACGCGGGCGGTCATGTCGAGAAGAGAAATGAACGGGCCGTGGGCTTTCCGTTCGTCGACCAGCTTCTCGGCCAGCTCGTCGCCGATGTGCCGGACACTGCCCAGGCCCAGCCGGACCTCCATGCCGGCGTTCTCCAGCGTGGCGTGGGCGAGGCTGGCGTTGACATCCGGGCCGTGCACGACGACCCCGTGCCTGCGGGCATCGGCGACCAGCGATTGCGGCGAGTAGAAACCCATCGGCTGTGCCCGCAACAGCGCTGCGCAGAACGCCGCTGGATGATGCAGTTTGAACCACGACGAATAGAACACCAGCGACGCGAAGCTCAGCGAATGACTTTCCGGGAAACCGAAATTGGCGAACGCCTCCAACTTCTCGTAGATCCGTTCGGCCACCTCCCCGGTGATGCCGTGCAGCTCGCGCATCCCGTCGAAGAATCGGCCCCGCAACCGGCGCATCTTCTCCGTCGACCGCTTCGAGCCCATCGCGCGGCGCAGCTGATCGGCCTCGGCCGCCGAGAAACCCGCGCAGTCGACCGCCAACTGCATCAGCTGCTCCTGGAACAGCGGCACCCCCAACGTCTTGCGCAGTGCGGACTCCATCGACGGATGGTCGTAGGTGACGGCTTCTTCACCGTTACGCCGCTTGATGTAGGGGTGCACCGAGCCGCCCTGGATCGGGCCCGGGCGGATCAGGGCGACCTCGACCACGAGGTCGTAGAACACCCTGGGCTTGAGCCGGGGCAGGGTGGCCATCTGCGCGCGGGACTCCACCTGGAACACCCCGACAGAGTCGGCCCGCTGCAGCATTTCGTACACCGCATCCTCACCCAGATCCAGCTTGGCCAGGTCCACGTCGATGCCCTTGTGCTCGGCGACCAGGTCGATGCAGTAGTGCAGCGCGGACAGCATCCCCAGGCCCAGCATGTCGAACTTCACCAAACCGATTGCCGCGCAGTCATCTTTGTCCCACTGCAGCACACTGCGGTTCTCCATCCTGGCCCACTCGACCGGGCACACGTCGGCGATGGGGCGATCGCAGATCACCATGCCGCCGGAGTGGATGCCCATGTGCCGGGGCAGGTTGGAGATCTGCATGGCCAGGTCCACCACCTGCTCCGGAATGCCTTCCACGTCCGGGGAATCGGCCAGGCCGTTCCATCGGCTGATCTGTTTGCTCCAGGCATCCTGCTGCCCCTGGGAGAATCCCAGGGCGCGGGCCATGTCGCGTACCGCGCTGCGGCCGCGGTAGGTGATCACATTGGCCACCTGGGCGGCGTACTCGCGACCGTAACGCTGGTAGACGTACTGGATCGCCTTCTCCCGCAGGTCGGATTCGATGTCGATGTCGATGTCGGGCGGACCATCACGGGCCGGGGACAGGAACCGCTCGAACAGCAACTCGTTGGCCACCGGGTCGACGTTGGTGACCTTCAGTGCGTAGCAGACCGCCGAATTGGCCGCCGAACCTCGGCCCTGGGCGAGGATGTCGTTGAGCCGGCAGAACCGGGTGATGTCGTGCACCACCAGGAAATAGCCCGGAAAGCCGAGTTGCTCGATGACGGCCAGCTCGTGCTCGATCTGGGCGTAGGCGCGGGGGGCGCGCTCGGGTGGGCCGTATCGGTCCCGGGCGCCTTCGGCGACCAGGTGCCGCAGCCAGCTGATCTCGGTGTGGCCGTCGGGGACGTCGAACGGGGGCAGCTTCGGCGCGATCAGCGCCAACCCGAACGCGCACTGCTCGCCGAGCTCGGCCGCAGCCGTCACCACGCCGGCGGGGAAGATCCGGGCCATCTCCGCGCCGGAGCGCAGGTGCGAACCCCCCAGCGGCGCAAGATACCCCGCGGCGTCGTCCATCGAGTTGCGGGCCCGGATCGCCCCCATCGCCATGGCGAGCCTGGCCCGGTCGGGTCCGGCGACATGCGCGGCGGTGGTGGCGACGACGCCGAGCCCGAAGCGGGGCGCCAACGCGGCGAGCGCGGCGTTGCGTTCGTCGTCGAGCGGGTGACCGTGGTGGGTGAGCTCGACACTGACCCGATCCCGCCCGAACCGCTCGACCAGGTCGGCCAGCGCCGCCTCGGCCGCCGCCGGACCACCGGAGGCCAGCGCCTGCCGGACATGCCCCTTGCGACAGCCGGTCAGGATGTGCCAGTGCCCGCCCGCCGCCTCGGTCAACGCGTCGAAGTCGTAGCGCAGCACGCCCTTCTCCCCACCGGCCAGGTGCGCGTGAGCCAGCTGCCGCGACAACCGCCGATACCCCTCCGGCCCCCGGGCGAGCACCAGCAGATGCGGCCCCGGCGGATCGGGCTCGTCGGTGCGGCTGACCCCGCTGAGCGACAGCTCGGCACCGAACACGGTGGCCATGTCGAGCTCCCGGGCCGCCTCGGCGAACCGCACCACCCCGTAGAGCCCGTCGTGATCGGTCAGGGCCAGGGCACGCAGACCGAGCCGGGCCGCCTCCTCCACCAGTTCCTCCGGCGTGCTGGCGCCGTCGAGAAAGCTGTAGGCCGAATGTGCGTGCAACTCGGCATAGGGCGTCGCGACCGGCGGGCTGCGGCGTCTGTCCGGGGCCCGGTACTCCCCCCGCTTGCGCGACCAGGCCGGGCTGTCCCCACCGTCGCCGGCCTGCTCGTCAATGGGCCGGCCGGCCCGGCGCGCCCGACCATTGAGCACGCGCTCCATCTCGGTCCAGCTCGGCGGGCCGTTGTGCCATCCCACCGCGCCAGTCTATCGAACAAACATTCGACAGCGCGAGGGGTTCTCAGGCGCTCTTGCCGTTGTCCGGCCAGTCGTCGAATCCCGGGGCGCCGGGGCCGTCGGAGTGGCCCGCGTCATCCGTGTCATCCGCGTCGCCCGAGTCCTCAGCGAGGTCGGGTCGCAACACGTAGCGGACCTGATTGCCCCCGGCCATCCGGGCCTGCTCGATGGCCGTGGTGGCGACCGAGATGAGCTTGTCCACCACCTCGTCGGGCGGTTCGGCGGCCAGCGGCGGCAGCGGTGTGCAGACGACGCCGATGCTGGCGGTGAGTTTCTGCGGGGTCCCGGCGATCGCCCCCCGGATGCGCTCGACCAGCGGAGAGGCATCCGGGGTCGTGAACGAGTCGGCGATCAGGAAGTCGTGGAAACCGCCGGAGGACACGTGCGCGACGATCGCGTTGTGCCGGACGGTTTCCCGCAGCGCCTGTCCCACGGCGACGCGTGCCCTGGTGCCGGCCTGTGCACCGGACAGACCCATCAGCAGCGAGAAGCTGTCGATGTTGACCGCGACCATGACCAGGTACTGGTCGTCGCTGCGACTGCGGGACGCCAACAGGGTGGCCACCCCGCGGTAGAACGCGTCGCGGTGCAGCAACCCGGTGACCTGCTCGATGTCGCCGTGGTGCGCGTCGGGCTGGACCAGGGTGACCGCCGCCCGGCAGACCAGCGCGATGAACACGTTGAGCGATACCACGACACCTGCCGCACACAGGGCCAGCGCAAGATCGTCAGGGGCCAGCCGGGCGAACAGCACCGCGACCACGACGGCTCCCACGGTCCAGGAGAAGACCAGGAACCGAGCCGAGTGAAAACACACCACGAACGCCGTCAGCAACACGTACGTCGTCGCACCCAAGAAGCCGGCGATGGGACTGGACACGTTCAGCGCGGACACCCCGATGCCCACCGTGCCGACGACGACGGACAGCAGCGACTGCGCCCGCGTCGGCCAGTGTTGGCGCAACCACAGCGCCGCCACGCCCAGACAACCCAGCCCGACGAAGATCGCGAGGCCGCGGGTTGCCGCGGTCTGTGGGCCCAGCGCGCTGGCCATCAACACCATCGGAACCACACCCAGGGCGACGATGCACGTCGCCACCACGCGGCAGGAGACGGTCTGGAGGCCGCGGGCGGCCAGCACGGCAGTAAACCAGTAATACTGATCCGAGCGCCACAGCGCTGGCGCTATGACCGAGGCGGCGGAATGCCGCAAATTTTCAAACACCCACCCACCCCGTCTGGACACCCTCAAGAGGCAGTTCACCACACCCCCGCCTTCGGGAAATCTACCAGCCCAGCAAACCGATGCCCAGGGTCGAGGAAACCTTGGCGACGAATCCGGTGGCGGGCTCTCGCGTCAGCGGAACTCGGCGACGCCGTCGTCGAGCACAACGCGGGCGTTGGACCCGTCGGACGCAGAGGCCTCGGTGCGGAACACCGCGGCGCCCGACTCCTGGCGCCAGATCGACGTGGTCAGCGTCTCGCCGGGAAAGACCGGCGAGCTGAACCGCGCCGCGATCGCGGCGATCCTGGTGGCGTCTCCGTCACACAACTCGGCGACCAGAGCCCGGCCGGCGACCCCGTAGGTGCACAGGCCGTGCAGGATCGGCGTCGGAAAACCGGCGAGCTGGGCGAACCACGGGTCGCTGTGCAGCGGGTTGCGGTCACCCGACAGGCGGTAGATCAGCGCCTGGTCCTCACGCGTGGGCAGGGCCAGCCGCGCATCGGGTTCCCGCGCGGGAAACTCCGGAGCGGGTGGCCGCTGCCCGGGCTGACCGCCGAATCCACCCTCGCCGCGGATCACCAGCGTCATCAGCGATTCGGCGACCCGCTCGCCGGTGTCGGGGTCGCTGCCGGTGGCCTTGAGCATGACGACGGCGTTCTTGCCCGGACCCTTGTCCTGGATGTCGGCGACTTCGCTGACGACGCTGAGCCGCCCCGCCGGCCGCAGCGGGCTGAACACCCGGATCGCCTGGGAACCGTGCAGCAGACGACTGAAGTCGAAGCTGCCGATCGTGGTGGCCGCGGCGAACGGCGAGCAGGCGATCACCGCGTAGGTCGGCAGCACCTGCTGCTCGACGTCATGGCTGTTCTCGGTGGTGAACGCGAGGTCAGCCGTCCCGGCTCCGACGCCGAGCGCGTACAGCAGGGTGTCGCGGTCTGTCCATTCGAATACCTGCGGGTCGGTGGTGACGCCAACGGCGTGGGGATCGATCGGCATGGACGCGACTGTATCCGGCGGGGTTTGCGTCGGGTGTTGACCTTTGTTCGGCGACCCGTGACGATGACTCGCATGCGCTATGTCGTTACCGGCGGTACCGGGTTCATTGGCCGCCGACTGATCGCCGAAATCCTCTCGCTGCCGGGCACGGAGGCCGTGCACGTGCTGGTGCGCGCCGAGTCGCTCGGCCGCTTCGACCGCCTGGCCGTCGGGTGGGCCGACGAGCGGGTGCAGCCGTTGGTCGGCGACCTCACCGCGCCGGACCTCGGGTTGAGCGACGCCGTCGTCGACGCGCTGGGTGCCATCGACCACGTGGTGCACTGCGCTGCGGTCTACGACATCACCGCCGCCGAGGACCGCCAGCGAATCGCCAACGTCGAGGGCACCCGCGCGGTGATCGGACTGTCCGGGCGCCTGGACGCGACGCTGCATCACGTGTCGTCGATCGCGGTGGCCGGTACGCATCGCGGCGTGTTCACCGAGGACGACTTCGACCTCGGCCAGGATCTGCCGACGCCCTACCACCGGACCAAGTTCGACGCCGAGCGCCTGGTCCGCACCGCCGACGGGCTGCGGTACCGCATCTACCGGCCCGGGGTCGTGGTCGGCGATTCGCGCACCGGGGAGATGGACAAGGTCGACGGCCCCTACTACTTCTTCGGTGTGCTGTCCGCACTCGCGCGGCTGCCGCGCTTCACCCCGATGATGCTGCCCGACAGCGGGCGCACCAACATCGTGCCGGTCGACTACGTGGTCTCGGCGATGACGGCGTTGATGCACCTCGACGGCCGGGACGGCCAGACCTTCCACCTGACCGCGCCGACGAAGACGGGCCTGCGCGGCATCTATCGCGGCATCGCCCCCGCGGCCGGGCTGCCGCCCCTGGTCGGGTCGCTGCCCCGGGCCGCCGCCGCACCGCTGCTCCAGGTCGGTGGTCGGGCCAAGATCCTGCGCAACATGGCCGCGACCCAGCTCGGGGTCCCCGCCGAGATCCTCGACGTCGTCGACCTGATGCCGACCTTCCGCAGCGAGCACACGGCAGAGGCGCTGCGGGGCAGCGGAATCACGGTGCCCGAGTTCGGCTCCTATGCCGGAACGCTGTGGCGGTACTGGGCGCGTCACCTGGATCCGGGCCGGGCCCGTCGCGATGATCCCGCCGGCCCGTTGGTCGGCAAGCACGTCATCATCACCGGTGCCTCCAGCGGCATCGGCCGCGCCTCGGCGGTGGCGGTCGCCGCGCGCGGTGCGACGGTGTTCGCGCTGGCGCGCAACGGAGAGGCGCTCGAGGAACTGATCGCCGAGATCCGCGCCACCGGCGGGCAGGCGTATGCGTTCAGCTGCGACGTCACCGACTCGGCAGCCGTCGACCGCACCGTCACCGACATCCTCGACCGCTTCGGCCACGTCGACTACCTGGTCAACAACGCCGGGCGGTCGATCCGCCGATCGGTGATCGCGTCGACCGACCGGCTGCACGACTACGAGCGGGTGATGGCGGTCAACTACTTCGGGCCGGTGCGCATGGTGCTGGCTCTGCTGCCGCACTGGCGGCAACGGCGGTTCGGCCACGTGGTCAACGTCTCCAGTGCCGGTGTGCAGGCCAACAGCCCGAAGTACAGCGCCTACATCCCGAGCAAAGCCGCTCTCGACGCGTTCGCCGAAGTCGTTGGCACCGAAACCCTCTCGGACCACATCACCTTCACCACCATCCACATGCCGCTGGTGAAGACGCCGATGATCGCACCGTCCCGTAGGCTCAACCCGATGCCCCCGATCTCCGCCGAACACGCCGCCGCGATGGTGGTCCGAGGGTTGGTGGACAAGCCGGCTCGCATCGACACCCCGGTCGGCACACTGGCCGATGTCGGCATGTACTTCACCCCGAGGCTGTCGCGTCGCGTGCTGCATCAGCTCTATCTGGGTTACCCCGATTCCGCGGCAGCGCGCGGCGTGGTCGAGAACCGTCCCGCCCCGGCGCAACGGCCCGCTTCCCGCCGGCCCCGCCGGCGGGTGAGCCCGGTGCCCGCGGTACGGGTACCGCGTCCGGTCAAGCAGGCGGTACGGCTGGTGCCCGGCGTCCACTGGTGAGTGCCGTGCCGGTCGGGCCGACCCATCCTGTCTTCGTCGACGTGGA
Organism: Mycobacterium sp. G7A2; assembly: GCF_041902445.1. Taxonomy (NCBI): domain Bacteria; kingdom Bacillati; phylum Actinomycetota; class Actinomycetes; order Mycobacteriales; family Mycobacteriaceae; genus Mycobacterium; species Mycobacterium sp. G7A2. The sequence continues at coordinate 4,694,435 of NZ_CP169251.1, forward strand.
CACCGGCGTCGACGACGCCATGGCCCTGGCCTACCTGTTCGCCAGCCCGGAGGCCGACCTGGTCGGTATCGCCTCCACGGCAGGAAACGTCGGCGTGCACGAGGTGTGCCGCAACAACCTGGCGCTGCTGCAATTGTGTGGGATCACCGGGGTCCCGGTGTCCACGGGATCCGAGATCCCGTTGTCGGCGCCGCTGCGCACCGCGGAGGACACGCACGGACCGCAAGGGCTCGGTTATGCCGAGTTACCCGAGCCGACCGCTACCCCCACGTCCTACGATGCCGCCGAGGCGTGGGTGCGCGCGGCCCACGCCCATCCCGGCGAACTGATCGGGATCGCCACCGGCCCGTTGACCAACCTGGCGCTGGCCCTGCGCGCCGAGCCGGCTCTGCCGCAGCTACTGCGCCGGCTGGTGATCATGGGCGGGTCCTTCGACTACCGCGGCAACACCACCCCGGTGGCGGAGTGGAACACCAGCGTCGACCCCGAGGCGACACAGCAGGTCTATGCGGCCTGGCGGGCAGGACAACCGCCGGTCGTGTTGGGGCTCAACCTGACCGAGAACGTCGTCATGACGCCCGCGCTGCTGGATCGGCTCGCGCGGGAGGCCGAAGCCGCCGACATCCGACAGCGACCGAACCCGCTGATCCGGGTGCTGTCGGACGCGATGCGGTTCTACTTCGAGTTCCACGAGAGCCAGGGCGAGGGCTATCTGGCCCACCTGCACGACCCGGTGGCCGCCGCCGTGGCGCTGGACCCCGAGCTGGTGACCTGCCGCCCGGCGGCGGTGGACGTCGAGCTGACCGGCACCCTGACCCGGGGAATGACCATCGCCGACTGGAGTGGTCACTGGGGTCGAGAACCCCACGCGCTCATCGGAGTCGACGTCGACCCTGCCGCGTTCTTCGACCGGTTCATCGCCCGGGTGGCTGCGTTCGCCAGGCAACTGGGCCACCCCGGTCCGTCAGTTCATTCATAAGTCGTTCCGGATCACCTACTCATAGGCCCCCTCGAGGTACCACCGCCGCTGCCGGTAGCACAGCAGCAGCGCGCGAGCGGTTCCGCCGCTACCCACCAAGACCTGAGCCCGCGCCGCTCGCCCGCTGCGCGCCTCCGCGGCGGCATCCCACCATCGTTCGTCGACCGGCCACGGGCCCGCCCACCAGGACAGCCTTCCGGTGCACCCGGGGGCCTCCAACCGGACCGGGTCGGCGGTGAACAGCCCCCGCGCGGTGACCCGCACCGGATTGCCGTCGACATCGAGCACCTCGACCGGATCGTCGAGAAGCACCGTCGGTGACGGTTCGGGCAGTTGGCCCGGCCACGGCTGGTCGGGGTTCGCCGCGGGGACCGGTTCGTCCCCGAGCGCGATGAAGGTGATCCGTTCCATGGGGCTGCGCCCGCCGCTGAGTATCGGAACCTTGACGGCGTCGGGGCCCAGCAATCCCTGCACCCGGACCAGGGCCCGCCGCGCCCGCAGCCGGTCCTCCTCCCCGAGTCCGCCCCACAACGGCAACTGCAACGCCTCGGCCGATACCACCTCGACCGGCCGCAACCGCAGCACACTGATCGGTGCGCAGGGCCGGTCCTGCTGATGCCTGCGGTTGAGCCACCCGTCCAGTTGCCAGCGCACCCGGTCGGCGGTGGCATCCTCGGTCAACGGCTCGGCGCATCGCCAGACACGTTCCAGCTCTTGACCGTTGGTGGTCTCGGCGTGGATGGCCAGCCGGGTGCATCCGACCCCGGCGGCGAGCAGGCTGCGGTGCAGCACGCTGGCCAGGGACCGGCCCGCGAACGCGGCCGCGTCCACCCGGTCGATCGGCGGGTCGCAGTTCATCACCGCGTCGAGTTCGTCCTCGGCGTCCCGCCCCGACGGCGGCCGGCCCGGCTCGCCACAGGCGATGCGGTGAGCGGTGACCGCGTCGGCGCCGAACCGCGACGCCACATCGCCGCGTGGCAGCTCGGCGAACTGTCCGACCGTGCGGATGCCCATTCGCCACAGCAGATCTGTCAGATTCTCCCGGTCGGCGGGAGCCAGGCTGGGCTCGGCGGCCAGCTGCCGGATGGACAGTCCGGACAGGAACACCGCGTCCTGACCCGGTTCGACGATCCGGCCGGGACGGGCCGCGAAGACCGCCGTCGGCAACTGGTCGGCGATCCCGACCTGGCATTCGGCTCCGGCGGCGGCCACGGCGTCGACCAGCTTCTCGGCGGCGGCCTGCTCGGACCCGAAGTAACGGGCGGCTCCGCGCACCGGCAGGACCGACAGTCCCGGCCGGAGCACCTCGGCACGCGGGACCAACTCGTCGACCGCGCCCGTGACGCGTTCGAAATGGCGGGCGTCGCGCGCGGGATCGGCGGCGACGACATGCAACTCGGGACAGCGCGCCTGCGCTTCGCGGCGCCGCAGACCTCGCCGGACGCCGACCGCCCGCGCCGCCGCCGAGCACGCGACAACCCGGTTGGCCAGTGTGACCGCGATCGGCATGGTCGGCGCCACGCCGATCGTGGCGGCGGCGGCGACGGCCGGCCAGTCCATGCACCAGAGCGCCAAGACCCTGGAACTCATCTCATCCGCCGACCGCCTGGACCGGACGCACGGAGCGGCCGCGAGCGCGCATTGCCAGCCGCACCCGGCTGATCCGGCCACATCCGGGGGTGGGGACCCCGTCTCGTCCGCCGGCGATCTCGTAGCCGCTGACCCGGGCCTCCAGCCGGGTCGAGGCGCCCTGCCAGTCCCCGTCGGCCACCAGCAGGGTGCAACCGCGTTGGCGGGCCCGCGCGACCAGTGCACGCGCCCGGCTCGCCGGCACCGACCGCCCGCCCAGGCCGAGGACCACCAGATCCATCCCGTCCAGCAGGACCGCGGCCACCTCCACCGGGTCGCTGCCCGGATGCGGGACCATCGCGATCCGGCTCAGGTCCGCACCCATCTCCACCGCGGCCAGCAGCCCGAGATCGGGCCGCCCGACGACAGCGACGTGTCCACCCTCGGCCGTCACGGCCGCCACGAGACTCACTTCCAGCGATCTGGCGCCCGACACCACCGCCACAGTTCCGCGGGGCAACGAACCGGGGAGTAGTTCGGCCAGCGATTCCGGCATCGGCAGCAAAGAATCATGGTCGATCGGGAGACCGGTTTCGGCCGCCACGGCACGCCGGCTGCCACCGACCTTCCCCGCACCCTTGGCCGACATCGAGGCGATCCGGCGTCGCAGCTGTTCTACCTGTTCAGCACGGCTTTCCGGAGATCGGCCCAGGCTTCTTGCCGTTGTCACAGCAGCACCTTCCTCCTCATCCGGATCATCCGACTCAGGCGTGTTGTTCGAAAGTTTGTTCGATATCGCCAGTAAACACCGGCCCACCGACAACCGTCAACCAAAGCGGGATGCGATCAGTGCCATCCAAAAATAGTGACATTGACAACTGTCATCATTCGGAGTTGTATCCCCCCATGCCGACTCGAGGTTCCCTGCGCTCCCGCACCGCGGCGGCGGTCAGCAGCATGACCCTGCGGGAGATCAGCAGGGTGCTCCCAGCCGAGCAAGCCTGGGGACTGTGGACCTCCCGCCAGATCGTCGCCCGCATCATGGACACCTGCGGACCCGGCCTGACCGGCACCACGGTGACCCCGGTCGACACCGTCGACGCCCACGGCGGCCGCGTCGTCGGTGAATGGGTGTACGGCGCCGGGGTCTCGCAGAACGACATATTCGACCGCGGCGCCATCTACTTCGTGCACGGCAGCGGTTACGCCCTGTGCTCACCGCGCACCCACCGCCGACTGACCGCCTGGCTGTCAAGGCTGACCGGACTTCCTGTCTTCAGCATCGACTACCGACTGGCCCCCCGGCACCGGTTCCCCACTGCCGCAGAGGATGTCCACCGCGGCTGGCACTGGATGACCACCCAGCACGGGGTGGCGCCCGAGCAGGTCGTGGTCGCCGGTGACTCCGCCGGCGGACACCTGTCGGTCGATCTGCTCCTGCAATCCGACGTCGCCCATCCCGCCGCACTGGTCCTGCTCTCCCCGCTGGTGGATCTGACGTTCGCACTGGCACGCACCGCCGAACAGCACCGTCGCGACCCGGCCATCCGCGCCCGCGACGCCGCCCGGCTCGTCGAGTTGTACTGCACCGGAATCGATCCCGCCCACCCGCGGTTGATGCTCGACGTCGCCGGTGGCCGCGTTCTGCCGCCCACCCTGATCCAGGCCGGTGGCGCCGAGATGCTCTCGGCCGACGCCGTCGCACTCGCCGACGACCTGAGGGCCGCAGGCGGTCGGTGCGATCTGCAGATCTGGCCCGACCAGGTCCACGTCTTCCAGGCGCTGCCCCGCTTGTCTCCCGAGGCGGCACCGGCGATGCGGGAGATCGCCGCGTTCGTCACCGGGGCCCTGGCCGGCGACCGCATCGAACAGGTGGGCTGACCATGCTCTTCTTCGGGTCGTCCCGCCGCCGCAGCCACCGCGCCGACGCGGTGATCACCGGCGCCGGAAGCGGGATCGGAGCGGCCTTCGCCACCGAACTGGCGCGTCGCGACGGCCGAGTGGTGTGCAGCGACATCGATCTCGACGCCGCGCAACGCACCGCGGCCGCCATCACCGACCGGGGCGGGCAGGCGATCGCGCAGCAGTGCGATGTCACCGATGTCGACGCGGTGTACCGGCTGGCTCAGCAGGCGCAGTCATGGTTCGACGGTCCGCCGACGCTGGTGATCAACAATGCCGGTGTCGGCGCCGGCGGTAGCCCCATCGGTGAGACCGACCTGCGGGACTGGACCTGGGTGCTGAACATCAACCTGTGGGGGCCGATCCACGGCTGTCACGTGTTCACGCCGCTGCTGCGGGAGGCCGGATACGGCGGCATCATCAACGTCGCCTCCGCCGCAGCGTTCGGTGCCCTGCCGGGCATGGCCGCCTACAACGTCAGCAAGGCCGGCACGTTGTCGCTGTCGGAGACACTGGCCGCCGAACTCGCCGGCACCGGTATCCACGTCACGGCACTGTGTCCGACCTTCGTCAAGACCAACATCGTCGGGGCAGGACGGATCTCGGATCGCTCGACCCAACTCGCCGACCAGCTGATGCGGTGGACCGGTTTCTCCGCCGACCGGGTCGCCCGCATGTGTCTGGACACCAACGACCGCGGCGGCCTGTACTGCATGCCCCAACCCGACTCCCGGATCTTCTGGGGCGTCAAACGATTCACCCCGACGGTGTACACCCGCGCCGTCGGCGTCACCACCCGCATCACCACCTAGAGAGGGCCGTGGCCATGAAATCAAGAATCGACATGGATGCCATGCTGGCCAAGATCAAGGACCGCCAGTGGGCACTGGCCGACATCGACTGGGACGCGCCCGGCGCCGAGCTGATCACCGACGAGCAGCGGCCCAAGCTCAAGGCGTTCATGGCCGACCTGTGCTGGATCGAGAACATCGGCGCGCGCGGTTTCGCCGCGCTGGCCAAGAAGGCACCCACCCCCACCATCGCCGAGATCTACCGCTACTTCCACGCCGAAGAGCAACGCCACGCCAATGCCGAACTGGCGCTGATGAAACGGTGGGGCATGCTCGACGACGGCGAGATGCCCGAGCCGAACGTCAACATCCGCCTCGCGATGGACTGGCTGGACACCTACGCCGACGACATGTCGCTGTCGATCCTGGGCACGGTGATTCCGATGCTCGAGGTGGCCCTGGACGGTGCACTGCTGAAATTCCTGCTCGAAGAGGTCGACGACCCCGTCTGTCACCGGGTGTTCGAGAAGATCAACAACGACGAATCCCGGCACATCACCGTCGATTTCGAGGTGTTGAACATGATCGGCCACGCCGATGTGCGACGGCTGGCCATCGAGTTCGTCGGCAGCGTCGCCACCCCGGGGCTCATCATCGGCGCGGTGATGTACATCCCGCTGCTCAACCGGATCCGCAACGAGATCGTCGGCATGGGCCTGGAGCCCGAACGGCTCTACAACGCGGTCAAGCGGTTCCGCACCCTCGGCGAACGCGGTGAGCACACCCATCGGGTGCCCACCTATCGGGTGCTGCGCAAGCACGCCTCGATGGTCGTCAACCCGCGCCACCCCTACCACCTGCTGGCCAACTCGATGGTGTGGGCCTCCGACCGCTACCCGAAGGCGCTGCTGCGACCCATACCCAGCTGGTTCAAGGAGCTGACCCACGAGCCGGCGGCCTGACCGATGCCTTCTGCCAAGCACATTCACGACACCCTGATCATCGGCGCCGGGTTCACCGGCCTGGGCACCGCCATCAAGCTGCGCGAGGCCGGCGTCGACGACATCGTCATCGTCGAGCGCAGCGACCGTGTCGGCGGCACGTGGCGGGACAACACCTACCCCGGCATCGCCTGCGACATCCCGTCGCTGCTGTACTCGCTGTCGTTCGTCAAGAACCCCGCCTGGTCCCGGGCCTACCCGTCGGGGGCCGAGATCTGCGCCCACATCGAAGAGCTGACCGACCAGTTCGGGCTGCGGCCGCTGATCCGGTTCGGCACCGAGATCACCCGCCTGAGCTTCGACGAGGCGGCCGGGGTGTGGACGGCGAAAACCGGGACCCGCACCACGTTCCACGCCCGGACCGTCGTCATGGCATCCGGCCCGTTGGCCGATCACAAGTTCCCCGACATCCGCGGCCTGGACACCTACCGGGGCACGAAGATCCACAGCGCGGCGTGGGACCACGACTACGACTTCACCGGCAAGCGCGTCGGCGTGATCGGGACCGGGGCCAGCGCCGTGCAGATCGTGCCCGAGCTCGTCGAAACCGCGGGATTCGTCAAGGTGTTCCAGCGCACCCCGGGCTGGGTGCTGCCGCGGGTGGATCCCCCGATGCCGGCCGCCGTCCAGACCCTGTTCGCCAAGGTGCCCGCGGCGCAGGAACTCGCCCGGCAGGCCCTCTACTGGGGACACGAGGCCAGCGCCGCCGCCCTGGTGTGGAACACCCCGCTCAGCGGTCTCGTCGCGCGACTGGGCAAGGCGCATCTGCGCCGCGCCGTCGACGACCCCTGGTTACGGCGCCAGCTCACCCCCGACTTCACCCCGGGCTGCAAACGGATGTTGGTCTCCAGCGACTACTACCCGGCCTTGCAGCGCGACAACTGCAAGCTGATCGACTGGCCCATCGCGACACTCAGCCCACCCGGGATCCGCACCAGCGACGGCGTCGAACACCACCTGGACGCCATCGTGTTCGCCACGGGTTACGACGTGCACCTGTCCGGCCCGCCGTTTCCGGTGACCGGGCTCGGCGGCCGGTCACTACAGCAGGAATGGCGCGACCACGCCGAGGCCTACAAGAGTGCCAGCGCACACGGCTACCCGAACCTGTTCTTCATGACCGGGCCGAACTCCGGGCCGGGGCACAACTCGCTGCTCGTCTACGTCGAAGGGCAGATCGAGTACGCGGTCACCGGGATCACCACGATCCTGCGGCAGAACCTGCGTTACCTGGACGTGCGTGCCGACGTGCAGCGGCGCTACAACGACCGGTTGCAGCGCCGGCTGGCCAAGACCACGTGGATGTCGGGATGCACGAGCTGGTACCTGACCCCCGACGGGTTCAACGCCTCGATGTACCCCGGACTGGCCACGCAGTATCGTCGACAGATGCGAGCCTTCCGATTCTCCGACTACGAGGCCGTGGACGCACGTCCGCGGGCCCTCACGTCGTCGGCCTGACATCGCCTGACATGTCGTCGGCACCCGATTCCCCCCGCCCCACCGGGCCGATCCCGAGCATCCTGCGCCGGATCCGGCGCGGCTCCCGGGACGTGATCGAATCCGCGGTGTCGCAGCTGTTCGACGCGGCGGTGCAGCCCCACGGGGTGGCGGCCTCGGGTGAGTACCGGATCGACGACCTCGCCCGGCTGGCCGGCACCACCACCCGCAACATCCGGGTGTACCGCGACCGGGGTCTGCTCCATCCGCCGCTGCGAGTCGGACGCATCGCGCTGTTCAACGACACCCACCTGACCCGGTTGCGGATGATCACCTCGCTGCTCGACCGCGGGTACAACATCGCCCACGTCAACGAGATGCTCTCGGCGTGGGAGCAGGGCAAGGACGTGGGCGACATGCTCGGGCTGGAATCGGCGATCGCGGGCACCTGGGCCGCCGAGAAGCCCGAACGCATGTCCGTCGCCGAGGCCAGGCGACTGGTCGACGACGACGCCGGCTTCGACCGGATGGTCGGCCTGGGCGTGATCAAGCTGGAGGACGACGGCCACGACGCCACCATCGTGCGACCCAAGCTGATCGAGGCGTTCACCGAGATCCGCCAGTACGGCGTCAGCACCGACAAACTGATCGACCTGCACGAACAGATCGCCCCGCTGGTCGACCAGATCAGCGCCATCCTGGTGACCGCGGGTGTCGAACACATCGGGGACCGGCTCAACCCTGGCACCGCCCTGCCGCCCGACACCGAGGTCGCCGAGATGATCACGATGCTGGTGCGGTTCCGCACGCAGGCGGTGTCAGCGGTGACGGCGACGCTGGCTCATTCGATCGAGACCGCCGTCGAATCGGTCATCGCGGGCATCCTCGCCCAGGCCGTCGAGCACACTCCCGACGAGCACACCCCCGACCCGTAGGCGCTACTCCCACTCGATGGTGCCCGGCGGCTTGCTGGTGATGTCGAGCACCACCCGGTTGACCTCGCGGACCTCGTTGGTGATCCGGGTCGAGATGCGCTCCAGCACCTCGTAGGGCACCCGGGTCCAGTCCGCGGTCATCGCGTCCTCGCTGGACACCGGCCGCAGCACGATCGGGTGACCGTAGGTGCGGCCGTCACCCTGCACGCCGACCGAGCGGACATCGCCGAGCAGCACCACCGGGCACTGCCAGATCTGGCGATCCAGGCCGGCCGACGTCAGCTCCTCGCGGGCGATGGCGTCGGCGCGGCGCAACGTGTCCAGGCGCTCGGCCGTCACCTCGCCGACGATGCGGATGCCCAGGCCGGGACCCGGGAACGGTTGCCGCGCAACGATGTCCTCGGGCAGCCCCAGCTCGCGGCCGACGGCGCGCACCTCGTCCTTGAACAACAGCCGCAGCGGTTCGACCAACGTGAACTTCAGGTCACCGGGCAGACCACCGACGTTGTGGTGGCTCTTGATGTTCGCGGTTCCCGATCCGCCGCCGGACTCCACCACGTCGGGATACAACGTGCCCTGCACGAGGAACTCGATCTCACCGTCCGCGGCACCCAGCGCATCACGCACCGCACCCTCGAACGCGCGGATGAACTCGCGGCCGATGATCTTGCGCTTGCCCTCCGGGTTCAGCACGCCGGTCAACGCCTCGAGGAAGCGGTCGGCGACGTCCACGGTCACCAGGTTGGCGCCCGTCGCCGCGACGAAGTCACGCTGCACCTGCGCCCGCTCGCCCGAACGAAGCAGGCCGTGATCGACGAACACACAGGTCAACCGGTCCCCGATGGCCCGCTGCACGAGCGCGGCCGCCACCGCGGAGTCGACGCCACCGGACAAGCCGCAGATCGCCCGACCGTCACCGATCTGTGCCCGCACCTGCTCGACCAACGCGTCGGCGATGTTGGCCGGTGTCCACACCGCGTCGATGCCGGCGAACTCGTGCAGGAAGCGGCTGAGCACCTGTTGACCGTGCGGGCTGTGCATGACCTCGGGGTGGTACTGCACACCGGCGAAGCCCCGCGCCCGGTCCTCGAACGCCGCCACGGGTGCCCCAGCGCTGGTGGCCACCACGTCGAACCCGGCCGGAGCTGCGGTGACGGCGTCACCGTGGCTCATCCACACCGGCTGGGTCTCCGGCAGATCGGAATGCAGTTGACCGCCAGTCACTTTCAGATCGGTGCGACCGTACTCACTGGTGCCGGTGTGCGCCACGGTGCCACCGAGGGCCTGGGCCATGGCCTGGAAACCGTAGCAGATGCCGAACACCGGCACGTCGAGGTCGAAGAGCTTGGGGTCCAGCTGCGGGGCACCTTCGGCGTAGACACTGGCCGGTCCGCCGGACAGCACCACGGCGCGCGGGTCCCGGGCCTTGATCTCCTCGACGCTGGCGGTGTGCGGGATGACCTCCGAGTACACCCGCGCCTCCCGGACGCGACGAGCGATCAGCTGTGCGTACTGCGCGCCGAAGTCGACGACCAACACGGGGCGGGGGGCTGCTGACTCCACCCGGTCAGCTTAGTGGGCAGGGTGTCCACCACGGCGATCGCCGGCGCGCCGACCGTCCCCCCGATGCAGTCGGCGCCACCGGCGATCCCCCCTCGCTCATGAGCACGCCCACGCTATCCCGCGTGGGCTGGGCGGGTCTGTCACCCGAACGACCGAAATCGCTACAGATCCTTCAGGCTCAAGATGCCGTCCTCGATCGCACGCGCCAACAACGCCGACTTCGTCGACGCCGGCCGGCCCGCCGCGGCGTACTTGGCCCGCGCCCGCTGCAGGTGCGTACGAACCGTGGTCGGGGCGATGAACAACCTCTTGGCGACCAGATCCTTGCTCTCGGTCTGAAACCAGGCGATGAGCACCTGCTTCTCCCGCTCGGAGAGCTTGATCCTGCCGACGGTGCCGTCGTTGAGCATCGCCTTGCCCATCCGCGGCCCCACATACGGCGTCGCGGTGTGCGCGGAATGGATCGCCTCGATGAGGTGGCGTTTGCCCTCGGACTTCACCAGATAGGTGACCGCGCCCAACTCCAGGCAGCGCAGGATCACCTCGTCGGTGTTGATGTGTGAGTAGATGATGACGCGCTGCTCACCGTCGGCGAGTCGGCGCAGCGTGTCGAAGTCGGGCCGGTGGCCCTCGATCTGCAGGTCCAGCAGCACCACGTCGATGTCGCGGGCCGGCTCGGTGTAGGCGGCGAAGTACTCGGCCGGCTGCAGAAAACTCGCCGCGAGTTCGATCGGCGGCTCCGCCTCCCCACACCACGCCTGTATCCCCGCGTGCACGACGTCGTGATCGTCGATGATCGCGATCCGCACCGGCGTCCGCGCGTCCCCCTCGCGGGCCATCCCCCGTCACACCCCCCGACTGAACACAGACAGAAATCTGTTTGCCCCTGCCCGGTATTTAATCCCAGGCCACCGACGCGACGCGACAGGAACGCGCCGGAAGTTAGCGAGATACCCGCTGGAGAACAGTCCACGCAGCGAATTGATACGTTCGACCGACCTGCTGGCTTGGCTGGGGAGGGCCGTGGCGACAATGGGTGAACGCATGGGGGATCGCATGGCCGGACACGGTGGCGACCGCATGGGCGAGGCGTCCCGCCGTGAACTTATGACGCGCGCCGCCACCGTTGGCCTCCTCATGCGTCACACCGTCAACTCGATCGCGGTGCTCGTCGCCCTCGCCGACCCCGACGATCGTCAGGATCACAGACGTCAGAGCCAAGCACTTGCAGCAATCGCGGTTATTGTCTTCCGTAAGAATTACCGTTCCACGCAGGGGGAAAGTTGCCTATTGATAGCACCGGCAGGTTTTATGAGGCTGGGGGAGATCCCCCGACCTACCCGCCAGGAATTGCCGGCTTGTACGCGGTCGAACGACAGATCGGATCCGCACTACAGAAAGACACTTTGGCCGTATGGTTTGCGGCAACGACGTTTTTTACTGCCGCCGTAGGCCTATTAGTGTTGATGCAAAATCAAACCATCGATGTGGACACAGTAGCGAAGGTTTGGGTGGTGCTGACCCTCCCGATTATCTCGTGCGCTTTCGCAGGTTACCATCTCATACTTTTTGGTACGAGTGCCATTCGCTCACGCTCGATTGAGTGGCTCGAAATGGAGATAATAAAGCAATGCAGCCCCTCCGTCCAGCGCAACTGGAATTCTTCTCCTAGCGAAATTGGATCGAAGGCCGAGACTGACCGAGTGAATTATGGCAGATCTGGAAAGGTAGTCCCGATCGTCCAGTTTTTCGCATTTCTCCCTCCATATTTTTACGCCCTCATTCTCGCGGCAATAGCGATCTTTAGCCTACCAAAACTTACCATTTTTCATGTCTGGGTTTACCGTGCTTATTGGCCTTTCCTCTTAATCTATGCCGTAATTTTAGTCGTGTACATAATCTTGGGCGTCCAGAGTATTGCGCTCTTGAAGTCCGGTAAGCAGAGCGGTTTACAATGCACGCACCTACGTAGGTTTGCATGCCATATACACCGCCTCAAATGAATCCAGAGTGGAGGAGAGGTCATGGCTACCCGCCATCAAACGGCTTCCCTCGCTTAACTCCCGCCAATTCGCAGTTGTCGCCAGGACACGACTGATTGCACCAGCAAGTTCGACGACATTACCCGAAGTGAAAAGTTCTCCGTTCACCCCGGGCTTGACTAGCAGCGGTAGCGCATGCGAATTAGCTGCCACGATGGGAAGACCTGCAGCCATTGCTTCCAAGGTAGCAATACTTTGCAACTCTGCAGTGCCAGGCATACAGAACGCGTCAGCGTTACGATACTCGGCGCGGAGATCTTCGTCGTTGAGCCAACCCCGAAAGTGGACGCGGTCATCGATCCCGAGTGACGTGGCAAGCTTTCGCAGCACGATTTCTTGCGAGCCGATGCCAACAATATTCAGCTGTATTTTGGAGTCCAGTAAGGTTAAAGCATTCAGAATTTCGTCTACATGCTTCTCAACCTCGAGGCGTCCGACGAAGAGTACAGTATCCCCCGCGGCTTTTCGCTTAACGTTATTCGGACGGAATTCCTTCAAATCAATTCCGCACGAAATCGGAATGACATTGTGCACGTGAGCTTGGGCGCTGAGCAGATTCGCAGCGTGCGTTGTCGGCGCAGTGACAGTCGCGGCAGCGCGCAGTACGTGCCTAAGGTCCAAATACGAGCATTTAGCTAGAAGGCGGTAAAGAGATCCTCCCATCCCAAAAGGGAGCTGGTGTCGTAAGTTCTCGGGCATGAAGTGGTTAGTTGCTACGAGCGGAATGTGTCGCTGCATGGCGGACCTGGCAGCGGCTCGACCGACTAGAAAATGAGATTGGATATGCACAATATCTGGGGCAACGTCGGCTACGACCGTATCGACGTATCTATTTACTCGCCTCAAGTCAGCAATATAAAAATGTGCGTGCCAAGGATATTTAAAAGACGGCGTTCGGTGAACCCATACATTTGCCGATCTTTCCTTATACGAGAAACCCGCAGGAGACGGCGCAATGCAGTGCACCTCATGACCTCTCCTCGCGAGACCTTCGCCGAGGCGGCGCGCGAATACGGCGGCACCATTAACGTCCGGCGGGTACGTATCACCGGCAAGTAAAATCCTCACGGCGCAACGTTAGCGAAGGGAGCTCCAACTTACGATCTACCCATCTCAAAGCGGCATTCACCTGTTAAGGCTCGACCAAGATCTACGCTGTCGAACTCTTGGGTCATACGATGGGCCGATTCCGCCCATGGGTGGGAATGCGCTCGAGAGAGGATGGAGCGGTGCGCGACTACTCAGGACCAGCAGAACCGCGCTGGCACGGGTCCGCGGCGCATGATGTCGTGTCAACACCACGAAGGCGCCCAACCGCCCTGACGGTTCGCTATCTGCAAGTGCAGTCGCAGAGCGGGCAACCGATAGTGGTTGCGGACTCGGTTTCGGACCACCACGCTTTCTCCGTGGTGGCTTTACCCGGCTGGAAGGGGACTGACCTCGGCTTGAGAGCGGTGCTCACACCCCTTGTAGCGAACGGATACCGCACGCTAACGGTCAACCTTCCAGGGAACGGTGTTTCTCAAAACTCAATTACCGACCAGCGTGCGTCAATTTCCAGTCTGTCAAAGCTAACAATCGACGTTATTGAGTCGATCGTCGGTCGACGACCAGTGGTACTGCTTGGGCACTCCTTCGGCGCCACGATTGCCGCAGCGGCCGCTGCGCAATCCAGCAACGTCAACTTACTGGGGCTCATTTTAATTTCACCTGTGGCCTGCGTGCCTTCAACGAAACGAGTTGGGCTAGGCGGGGTGCTGAATCGAGCAGCATTGTCAGTCGCTATAAAGGTGCTACGCGGCCCGATGTGGACCGCAAATATCGCCACTGGCGTGCGAACGCTCGAAAACGTGTCGAATAGCATGCTAGCTCGGCGCGGAATTGGCGGGATGTGGCACATTCGCAAAAATTCCCTTAGAGAGCGCGGCTTCGCGCCTTCGCCAAAAGATATCGCCGACCAACTCACAATTGCGGCAAGCAATAGTTGCCTAGACTCGGCTTCCAGAATCACAGCTCCCACAGTAATTATTGCGGGCGATCGCGATCCCATGTCGACGGCTGCTGAAATCGACCGGCTAGCGTCAACATTCGGAAATTGCGAGGTCCATCTCATTACTGGCGCGGGCCATTTAGCGCACCACGAGGACCGCGACTGCTTAAGCAGCTTGGTGCTCAGTTCGCTTCTCACTATTGGGTAAGCCTGCAGGCTTCCGCAACACACGATCGACGAAGTCGAATCCTGACGGGCAACGATCTGAGCCGAACGACCGCATGGCTAATCGGTCCGTCGTTCGAGAGAGTTGCAACATTCCTGCCGAGTCGACGAATTCGAGAGGAGCACGTGTCACCAAACTGAAACGGTCAGAAAAATCGTTGCTCGCAGCCCGCTACTGCAACCAACGATGCTTTAAGTGCCCAACGTGGTGACTGCGCCGGGCTGACTTCGACACTACGAGCCCTATTGATGGCGGATAATCTCGCAAGTTGCAGGTATCTCCACCGCGTACGTACAGTTCACGCCCACACGATAACGAGGCCGATGAACCCTGAATAGTCGCAGCGGCGTCGACTCCGCTACCCCGCCGAGCTGACCGGCTCGATCGGGAGGTTGCGCAGCGCCGCGGGAGCCTCGGCCGGCACCACCGGATGCGCGGGGGCGATCGGCGTCAACCGCCGGTACGCCTCCCCCTGCGCGGGCCGCAGGTCCTGCTCGCCCTTGTTCGGCCACAGCGCTGCCGCCCGTTCGGCCTGGGCGGTGATCGACAGTGACGGGTTGACGCCGAGATTCGCCGAGATGGCCGCACCGTCGACGACTGACAGCGTCGGGTAGTGGTACACCCGGTGATACGGGTCGATCACGCCGTGGTCGGCATTGTCACCGATCGCCGCGCCCCCGAGGAAGTGCGCGGTGAGCGGGATGTTGAACAACTCCCCCCACGTGCCGCCCGCGACCCCGTCGATCTTCTCGGCGATGCGGCGGGTCACCTCGTTGCCGACCGGGATCCAGGACGGGTTGGGTTCGCCGTGGCCCTGTTTGCTCGAGTAGCGGCGGATGCCGAACCGGTTGCGCTTGGTGAAGGTGGTGATCGAGTTGTCGAGATGCTGCATCACCAGCGCGATGACGGTGCGCTCGCTCCACCGGCGCGGGTTGAGCATCCGCAGCATTCCCCGCGGATCCGCAGCCGCGAGCTGCAGCAGCTGCCGCCACCGCGGCACGTCGGTGCCCAGCGGGCCGGCGCCGTCGGTCATCAGCGTCTGCAGCAGGCCCATCGCATTGGAGCCCTTGCCGTAGCGGCACGGTTCGACATGGGTGTCGGCGGTGGGATGGATGGACGACGTGATCGCCACGCCGTGGGTCAGATCCATGTCCGGGGAGACCTCGAGGCGTCCGGCGCCGACGATCGACTCCGAGTTGGTCCGCGTCAGCACCCCGAGACGGTCCGACAGCTGCGGCAACCGGCCGGTGTCGCGCATCTTGAACAGCAGCCGCTGGGTGCCGTAGGTGCCCGCCGCCAGCACCACGTGCGTCGCTGTCACGGTGCGCTTGCCGCGTCGCAGCTTGCTGCCGGTGCGCACGGTGCGCACCTCCCACAGGTCGTCGGGGCGCTGGCGGAAGTCGGTGACGGTGCTCATCGCCCGGACGTGGGCGCCGGCTTTCTCGGCCAGGCCGAGGTAGTTCTTCAGCAGCGTGTTCTTCGCTCCGTAGCGGCACCCCGTCATGCAGGATCCGCATTCGATGCAGCCGGTGCGCGCCGGACCTGCCCCGCCGAAGTACGGGTCGGGCACGGTCTTGCCGGGCGTCTTCTCTCCGTCGTTGCCGAAGAACACGCCCACCGGGGTCGGCACCCAGGTGTCGCCGACGCCCATGTCGTCGGCGACCTGCTGCATGATCTTGTCGGCGTCGGTGACCGTCGGGTTGGTGACCACGCCGAGCATCCGCTGGGCCTGGTCGTAGTGGGGCATCAGCTCGCCGCGCCAGTCGGTGATGTCTTTCCACTGCGGGTCGTTGAAGAACGGCTCCGGTGGCACGTACAGCGTGTTGGCATAGTTCAGCGACCCGCCGCCGACGCCGGCGCCGGCCAGGATCATCACGTTGCGCAGCAGGTGGATGCGCTGGATGCCGAAGCAACCCAGCGCCGGCGCCCACAGGAACTTGCGCAGATTCCACGACGTCTTGGCGAAGTCGGCGTCCTCGTAGCGCCGTCCGGCCTCGAGCACCAGCACCCGGTAGCCCTTCTCGGTGAGCCGCAACGCGGTCACGCTGCCACCGAATCCGGAACCGATGATCACGACGTCGTAGTCAGGCTGCATCCGCCCAGTATGGACCTACCAACGGGTAGATTTCTAGACAGGGAAGCCTAATTTGTAAAGCAGGGTCGTTCGAGCCCGCACTCAGTTGCCGACCGCCAGCCCCACCTTCTGGAACTCCTTGAGGTCGCAGTAACCCGCCTTGGCCATCGACCGGCGCAAGCCGCCGACCAGGTTCAACGCCCCGAACGGATCATCCGACGGGCCGGTGAGCACCTGTTCGAGAGACGGGCGCTCGCCCGCGGCGACCTGAAGCAGTGCTCCGCGCGGCAGCGACGGGTGCGCGGCCGCGGCGGGCCAGAACCATCCCCCGCCCTGCGCCTCGGCCGCCGAGGCCAGCGGTGTCCCGAGTAGCACGGCGTCGGCGCCGCAGGCGATGGCCTTGGCCAGATCGCCGGAGGTGTGGATGTCCCCGTCGGCGAGCACGTGCACGTAGCGCCCACCCGTCTCGTCGAGGTACTCGCGGCGCGCAGCGGCGGCATCGGCGATCGCGGTCGCCATGGGCACGCTGATGCCCAGCACCTCGTCGGAGGTCGTCACCCCCATCGTCGAGCCGTAGCCGACGATGACGCCGGCCGCCCCGGTGCGCATCAGATGCAGGGCGGTGCGGTGGTCGAGCACCCCGCCGGCCACCACCGGCATGTCGAGTTCGGAGATGAACGTCTTCAGGTTCAGCGGCTCGCCGTCCTGGGCCACGCGCTCGGCGGAGATGATTGTGCCCTGGATGACGAGCAGGTCCAGCCCTGCGCTGGCCAGCGCCGGGGTCAGCGCCCGCGCGTTCTGCGGGCTGACCCGCACCGCGGTGGTGATCCCGGCCTCGCGGATGCGGGCGACCGCCGCCCCGAGCAGATCGGGATCCAAAGGCGCCGAGTGCAATTGCTGCAAAAGCCGGATCGAGACGGCCGGGTCGGGCTCCTTCTCGGCGGCCTCGACGACCTCGGCGATGCGGGCGTCGACGTCGGCGTGCCGGCCGATCAGCCCCTCGCCGTTGAGCACCCCCAGCCCGCCGAGACGGCCCAGTTCGATCGCGAACTCGACGCTGACCAACGCATCGGTGGGGTGCGCGACCACCGGGATGTCGAATCGGTACGCGTCGAGCTGCCACGCCGTCGACACGTCCTTCGACGACCGGGTGCGCCGGGACGGCACGATGTTGATGTCGTGGAGCTCGTAGGTCCGGCGGGCGTTGCGGCCCATGCCGATCTCGACCATGTCGCGCATGCGGAGGTCCTCTAGCGGGTGGTGTAGTTGGGGGCTTCCACGGTCATCGTGATGTCGTGGGGGTGGCTCTCTTTCAGCCCGGCCGCGGTGATCTGCACGAACTGAGCCTGTTGCAGCTGCTCGATGGTCGCCGCACCGGTGTAACCCATCGCGGCGCGCAGTCCGCCGGTCAGCTGGTGGATGACCGTCGAGAGCGGCCCCCGGTACGGTACCCGGCCCTCGATGCCCTCGGGCACCAGCTTGTCCTCGGAGAGCACATCGTCCTGGAAATAGCGGTCCTTGGAGTAGGACACCCTGGCCCCGCCTCCTCCGCTCGACCGGCCCTGCATCGCGCCCAGCGAACCCATGCCGCGGTAGCTCTTGAACTGCTTGCCGTTCACCAGGATCAGGTCACCCGGCGACTCGGCGGTGCCCGCCAGCAGCGACCCCAGCATCGCGGTCGAGGCCCCCGCCGCCAGCGCCTTGGCGATGTCACCCGAATACTGCAGACCGCCGTCGGCGATGACCGGCACGCCGTGCGGGGCGCACGCCGCGACCGCCTCCAGAATCGCGGTGATCTGCGGTGCACCCACTCCGGCGACGACGCGGGTGGTGCAGATGGAGCCGGGCCCGACGCCCACCTTGACCGCGTCGGCGCCGGCGTCGACCAGCGCGGCGGCCGCGGCACGGGTGGCGACATTGCCGCCGACCACCTCGACCCGGTCGCCGACCACCGTCTTGAGCCGGCGCACCATGTCGAGCACACCCCGGTTGTGAGCGTGCGCGGTGTCCACCACGAGGACGTCGACCCCGGCGTCGGCCAGCGTCATCGCGCGGGTCCAGGCATCCTCACCGACGCCGACCGCGGCACCTACCAGCAGCCGGCCGTCACTGTCCTTGGTGGCCAGCGGGAACTGCTCGGTCTTGACGAAGTCCTTGACGGTGATCAGCCCGGTCAGCCTGCCGTGCCCGTCGACGATCGGCAGCTTCTCGATCTTGTTGCGGCGCAACAACCCCAGCGCGGCTTCGGCCGACACCCCCTCCTGGGCGGTGATCAGCGGAGCCTTCGTCATCACCTCCGAGACCGGCTTGGACTGGTCGACCTCGAAGCGCATGTCACGGTTGGTGATGATGCCCACCAGCGCGCCGCGGTCGTCCACGACCGGCAGCCCCGAGATGCGGAACCGCGCGCACATGGCGTCGACCTCGGCGAGCGTGTTGTCGGGCGAACACGTCACCGGATCGGTGACCATCCCCGCCTCGGACCGCTTGACGGTCTCGACCGCACCGGCCTGCTCGGCGACCGGCAGGTTGCGGTGCAGCACGCCCATCCCGCCGGCGCGGGCCATCGCGATCGCCATCCGCGCCTCGGTGACGGTGTCCATCGCCGAGCTCACCAGCGGCACCTTCAGCCGGATCCTGCGGGTGAGCTGACTCGACGTGTCGGCCGTGGCCGGAATCACATCGGATGCCGCCGGCAACAGCAGCACGTCGTCGAACGTCAGCCCGAGCATCGCGACCTTCGTGGGATCGTCGCCCCCGGTCGGCACGGGCACGGCGATCGGGACGCTGCTTTCGGCGATCGACATAGATGAAGCCTCCAGTGACAAAGATGCAGCTAGGCGAGAGACCCGCCCTGAAGACCACATCCTATCGGCATCGTGTGTCACACCCGAAGTTGCTGCGCGAGTCCCTCCGCGACGTGCCGCCGGAGCGCTGGCGCGATCCCAGGGGTGCTGCGTAGTCTGGAAACGTGCGAGACCACCTGCCCCCAGGACTGCCTCCCGACCCGTTCGCCGACGACCCGAGCGACCCGTCGGCAGCGCTGGACGCCCTGGAGCCGGGACAACCGCTCGATCCGCAGGAGCGGATCGCGGTCGAGGCCGATCTGGCCGATCTGGCCGTGTATGAAGCATTGCTCGCGCACAAGGGAATTCGCGGTCTCGTGGTCTGCTGTGACGAATGCCAGCAGGACCACTATCACGACTGGGACATGCTGCGGGCGAACCTGCTGCAGCTGCTCGTCGACGGCACGGTCCGGCCCCACGAACCCGCCTACGATCCCGAGCCCGACGCCTATGTCACGTGGGACTACTGCCGTGGTTACGCCGACGCCTCGCTCAACGAAGCCGCGTCGGAGTCCGACGGCTATCGCTGAGAGCTGAACTCCTCGGCGGGGCCGCCTGCGGCTAGTTCGGCTCGTCGGGCACGATCGGCGCCACCGGAAGCACTGTCGTCGTGGTCACCGGGGGCACTGCGGGTGTCGATGCAGGCTCTTCGACCTCTTCCTCCGCCGCGGACGGTGCCGCGGCCGTCGTCGTCACCGTGCCACGCGGCGTCACCGACGGTGTCGCACTCGGCGCGGCCGACGATGCTGTGGCGGCCACCGACGACGAGGCCCGCGTGACGACCGACGTCGACGTGGACTGTCCCGCAGAGGAGGGGGCGGCCGACGGGGTGGTCGTTGTCGCCGACGGCGCCGTGGTGGTGGCCCGCGGCGTCCCCGACGTGGAGGTCGATGTCGGCGTCGACGGAGCGTTCGACGTCGTCGCCGACGGAGAAGTCGCCTCCTCCTGTTCCGAAGTGCTCGGCGCCGTCGTCCCGGAGGTCGGGGAACTCGTCGTTCCCGACGGTGCCGTCGTCTCCGAGGTCGGAGCAGTCGTCTCTGTCGCCGAGGTTCCCGAGGTTCCCGAGGTTTCCGAGGTTTCCGAGGTTCCCGAGGTTTCGGAGGTTCCCGAGGTTTCTGAGGCCGGCGTCAGCGGGTCGAGCACCACGGCGGGCAACTCCGGGAAGGTCGGCAGCGGCGCGCCCGGCGGGACCGTCGCGGCGGCGTCCTGTGCCTCCACCTTGACGGTGAGCTCCTGCCACTGACTCACCAGTTCCTCTTTGCGCTCGACGTCCCCGACGGTCGCGACCGTGGTGGTGACCGCCTCCAGCTTGGCCTGCGCAGCCTGCCAGTCGCCCTGGTTGATGAGCTGCTGGACCTCTTGCATCTCAGTCTGGGCGGCCAGGATCACCGCGTCGTCGCGCGGGGCAGCCTGCTCACCGAACAGCATGGTGCGCAGCCCGTACAGCGCGTCACCGGGGCCTGCGCCGGCGATGACGGCGCCGAACCCGCCCAGGCACAGCACCGCGGCGGCGGCCGAACCGACCACCGCGAGCGACAGGCGCCGGCGTCTGCTCGACGAACCGGCGCGCTCCAGCGCCTGCGCCGCCTGCTGCGGCGTCACCCTGACCGAGGTCGGAGTCTCGCGAATGTCGTCGCGCCAGCCGGCCAGCAGATCGGCCAGCTCCGCCTCGCCCTGATCGGCGGCGTACACCGGGCCCCCCGACGCCAGCGCGTCGAGGAACTGATCGCTGCGGTTGATGTCGCTCAGGGACGGATCACCGCCGTTGGCGTTCCAGCGTCCGAAGTCAGGCATGGTCACGCCCCGCCGCCGTCAGCTCGGCCTTCAGTTTCGCCAACGCGCGATGCTGGGCGACGCGCACGGCGCCCGGAGTGCTGCCGACCGTTTCCGCGGTCTCTTCTGCGCTCATCCCGACGACGACGCGCAGGATCAGGATCTCGCGCTGCTTCTCGGGCAAGGTCTGCAACAGGACGGCCATCCGGGCCGACGATTCGGAGTCGATCGCCAGCTGCTCGGGGCTGGCGTCGTTCGAGGACCGTTCCGGAACGACGTCCATCGGGTCAGCCCGATTGCGTCCGGCGGCACGATGCGCGTCAGCGACCTTGTGTGCAGCGATGCCGTAGACGAAGGCCAGGAAGGGTCGTCCCTGATCCTTGTAGCGCGGCAGCGCCGTGATGGCGGCCAAGCACACCTCCTGTGCAACGTCATCAGCTGACAGACCGCTGCGTTCCGTGGTCCCCACCCGAGCCCGGCAATACCGGACAACGATGGGGCGGATGGTCGCCAGCACTTCCTGAAGGGCATCTCGATCGCCTGCCACGGCCTTGGCAACGACAGCATCGAGACGTTCTCCCGAAAATGTCATCGTGGCCGATATCTCCAGCGTTACGTGCGGGACACATCCCGTTGGTGGGAGGTGATGCTGCCTGGCGGCAGAAGCCCGCCTCGGGGCGTGGCTCAGCTAAACAATAACTATTGACGTGGGCCCAACCCGCTTACCGTGGACGCCACACGCCGCCCCATCTGGTCACGATTGCGACGCAGTCGTCCCGAATGCCCCGAATCTGAGCTGGTGAGTGCGTCTGACTCCCGATGTCGGCGAGCAAGCCGGCCGCCGCCCATCGCAGCGGAATCAGACCGGCCTGCCCGGCACCGGCGAGCGCTTCGTCGGCCCGGCGGCTCGCGGCGGCCGTCTCGCCCCGACAGCACAGGGCGGCAGCCAGGACGACCGTCGACTTGACGCGGTGCCGGACCGAGCCGAGGTCGTCGGCGAGGGCCAGCGCGGTGTCGGCGTGGGCGACCGCGTCCGGACCTTCACCCCGCACCATGGCCAGCTCCGCCGACACCCAGGCGTGCCGAACCGGAAGCCGCGGCGCGCCGGCGTCGTCCACCAGCCGGGATGCGCGGGCCAGCGCACACGCCGAGGCCGCGAACCGGCCGACCCCCAGTGCGTCGGCGGCCAGTCCGATGAACGCGTCGGCGCCGCTCTGGGCGTCCCCACCCGCGAGGGCCAGTGCCTGACCGTCCAGCGGGCGCGCCCGATCATGCCAGCCGAGTTGGCGGTGAAAGGACGCTCTGGTGCTGAGCCCCAGCGCACGAAGCGGGCCGGCGTCGGCGAGGCGGTCGAGCTGCTCGAGGTCGGCCAGCGCGCAGCTGTAGCGACCCTGCCCGGCCGAGGCGACGGCGCGGAGCCACAACTCGGATGCCGTCACCGCTCGCGGCAGCGGCCACATCCCGGGGTTGCTGCCGAACGCGACGTCGGCCAGAACGGCAACATTCGACCCGGTGCCGATACTCATCGAAAGGCGAGGCTACCGATTCGGATGGTTTTTGAGAATTGCGTCAGTTAACAGTTGATTGATCGCGTGTTACCGATATGTCAACTGCCTACTCGGCCGCCTTGAATACCCGAGCAGTACGGCGCCGACTGATCAGCACAAACGGTGCGACAGCCATACCCGGTTCACGCGCGACTAGCACCGAACTCGCTGCGCACGGGTCACGACGATGAACGGAATGTAAATTCTGCGCCCGCCGATATGCGGTTCCGCACATACCCAGAGTATTGACGCGAATTCCGAAGCCCTTCTACGTTGTGTGCACGAGTGGTCATCGGCGACTGTGCTCGGATCTGTTCCACGACTCACGCATCCAGTGAGCAGCGAAATGGGTGTGTAGAGAGGGGTATTCGAAATGCCACAGCCGCAGCAGTTACCCGGTCCGAACGCCGACATCTGGGATTGGCAGATGCAAGGGCTTTGCCGGGGCGTCGATTCCGCGATGTTCTTCCATCCCGACGGAGAGCGCGGCCGGGCCCGCGCTCAGCGTGAGATGCGCGCCAAGGAGATGTGCCGGCGTTGCCCGGTCATCACCCAGTGCCGCACTCATGCGCTGGCAGTCGGCGAGCCGTACGGCATCTGGGGCGGCCTGTCGGAGTCCGAGCGCGAACTGCTCCTCAAGCGCGGCATCCGCCGTACCGCCTGAACCGTCCCTCTACCCGAAGTGTCGCGACACCCCGGCCGGTCTTTGCCGTCGGGGTGTCGTCGCGTCCAGATGTGTCTAGCGGTGCCCGAGGTCGACGGCGACCTGATCGCCGAGCGCTTCGCGGGCCACCATCTCCTGGGCGCGTAAGCCCTCGAAGTCCCTCCTGGCGTCCGGCTGACCGCCGTCCGCTGCCCGGATCTGGATGTCCAGCGCGCGCATCGTGCGCACGATGTCGCGCCAGGTCTTCATCCGCTCGAGCACCTTGTCCGAACCGAATGCGCGCACCAGGGCCTCGGTGTGGGCCTGCTCGGCCAGCGGGGGCAGCTCAGGGACCGGCCGGGGCGGGTCGCTGTCGAGTACCGGCCAGGCCAGCTGCGCCCAGTGCCCCACCCGCTCGGCGACATCGAGGAGGCCGACGTAGGCGTTCTCCAGCCGCTGCTGCTGGCGCGCTTCGGTAGCCAGCCGGCGTTCGTGCGCCAGTCCCCTGTTGGCGGTGAGCCACGTCCCGACAATGCCCGCCACGCCGACGGTGGCCGTCGCGACGTGGGGCACCCACTCCCATGCCATGGTTGGAGATCATGTCAGGCCGCCCCACCGGATCACCGGTGATGTGGCCCCGGCATCATCCCGCCCGGCCCCATCAGGTCCTGCATCATCGCGGGCATCCCGTCTCGCACGAACCCACTGACCTCCGCCGCGTGGTCCCGAATAGCCTGCACCAACACCGGGTCCCCGGCGGTCTCCTCGACGATCACCCCGGTAGAGGTGAACGTCAGCGCCCGTTGGTAGTCCGCGGCATGACGGAACAGCGTGGGCAGGCTCGAGCTCAGGCACGACACCTCGCGGCCGTCAGTAAGGCGGGAGTACATGGATGAGACGTGCGCCTGCAGCTGCGCAGCGAGTTCAGGGACGTCCGACTCGGTGATGGTGCGCACACCGCCGGGGATCGCTTCGACGGACCGGTTGATCTGAGTGTGCCGCCGGAACATGTCCATGTAGGCCCGCATGTCGACCGGGCCGACACCCATGCCCCCGCCGGGCCCCTGGGTCAGGCGGATCCCGTCCAGGCCCGGCCCGCCGACGATCCGTCGCGCACAGCCGATGCCCACCACACTTCCCGCCGCGAGGGCGCCCAGGGCGGTGAGCGCAACGCGACGCGTGATCGGGGTGGCCATGACCATCGAGTGTGCCGTCAGATGCCGGGCTTCACTAGGGACTTTGGGCCCGCGAGCGACCAGTGCCGAGTACGCTCCAATCGCTGAGGGGTGGGTGATTCGGGTGGCTGAAACCGACGCTGACGTGCCTTTGGTGTGGTGGATTCGCGGCGCCGTCGCGCTGGTGTTCGCTCTGATACTGCTCGACCTCCTCGACCGGACCACCGGCATCGAACTGCTGGCGCAGATTCACCCCGACTGGCCGGCGATGGCTCCGTGGAGTGCCGGGCTGCTGGCCGCGCTCGGCACAGCCGTGTGGCTGCAGTCGGGACGGCCGACCCCGCGCACAGTGCGGGTCGGGCGCGGCCTGGCGGTGGTGGCCGGCGCGCTCGCGGTCGTCTTGCTCGGGCGGGATCTGCTGCAGCAGACGGGCCCCGCGAGCCCGGCCGCGCAGACCGCGTTGTCCGTTGCCGCACTCGCCGCGGCGGTGGCGCTGCTGGAACAGGACGGGCGTTGGGTCGCCCGGGCCTGGTCGGTGAGCGTTGTGGCGGCCGGGGCATTGCCGCTCGTTGCGCTGGTGACCTACCTGCTCGATGCCGCGCAGATGCTCAGTGGATCGCCGGTGGTCGGTATGAACGCCACCACGGCGGTCGCGCTCGCGCTTCTCGTCGACGCGACCATGGCTTCACGTCCGGACCGCCAGCCGGTGGCCTGGCTGGTGGCCCGGCCCGACCGCAGGATGCTGGTGCGGCTGGTGCTGACGTTCGCGCTGGTACCGATCTGGGTCGCCATCTGGCGCCTGATCCTGCTGCAGTTCGGCCTTCGCGGCAACGAAGTGTGGGTTCTGTCGGTCACGATGGCCACCCTCATTCTCGGTATCCCCTTCTTCCTCATCAGCCGCCGGGTCCACCGGATGATGGGCGACCAGTTGGCCCAGAGCCGTGCCCGTGAGGAGGCCGAGCGGCACCGGGCTCAAGCAGTGGAGCGGTATCGGATACTCGCCGACAACGCCGTCGACATCGTCGCTCACCTGCGGGGCACCGTACCCACCTGGGTCTCCCCGTCCATCGAGGCGGCGTTCGGCTGGTCCCCGGAGGTCTGGACGGGCGCGGACTTCGTGCCCCGGATTCACCCGGACGATCTCGAGGACGTGTTCGCCGCGCTGGGCAGGATCGCCGACGGCAAGGCAGCGGTGGAACGATTCCGGATCGCGACCGCCGACGGCGGATACCGGTGGGTCGAAGGACACGGCAAGCCCTACACCGATGTCGAAGGCGGTGTGGACGGCGTCATCGTCTCGCTTCGGGTCATCGACACTCAGGTGGAGGTGGAACTGGAGCTGCAACGGGCTCTCGACTATGCGATCGGGTTGGCCGGTCAGAAATCTGACTACGTGGCGACGGTGAGCCACGAGATCCGCTCCCCGATCCACGCCATCCTCGGCTTCGCCGAACTGCTGGAGCATCAGCTCAGCGCTGAGGGCCGCAACGAAGCCGCCGAGTGGTCGCGCCGGATCCGGATGGAAGCCGAACGTCTCACCCGCCTGGTCGCGGATCTGCTCGATTTGTCACGCCTGGACGCCGGGCGCACCACGATCGCGGCCGAGCCGTTTCCGCTCCGCGAGATGGTCGACGAGGTCATCGAGATGTCGCGGCTCAAGGCCGAAGCGAAGGGCCTGCAACTCGGCGTCTCCGTCGACCCCACCATCTCGAACTGGCGGACCGGAGATGCGGACAGACTGCACCAGGTGCTGCGCAACCTGGTGTCGAACGCCAAGAAATTCACCCGCGAAGGCCGTGTCGATCTCGAGGTCTCCGGTGTCGACGAGACGAGCACAGATCTGATCCGGTTCGCCGTCACCGACACCGGCCCCGGGATCCCGGGCGAGGACATCGCGCGAATCATGGAGCCCTTCGCCCAGGTGCGGGGCTCCGACGCCGAGCGTGGCAGCGGGCTGGGGCTGGCCATCTCCGACAGGCTCGTCAAAGCCATGGGCGGTGACGGTCTTCAGGTCGCCAGCCTCGAAGGCCACGGCTCGACCTTTCACTTCACCCTGCCGCTGCCGGAGGCGAAACCGCCGGAGCCGAGGTCGGTCTCGGCGCCGGCCGCCGGCGAAAACACCACGCGCAAGCTGATTCTGGTCGTCGACGACAATCCGACGAACCGGCTGCTGGTCGAGACGCAGCTGCAGAAGCTCGGCTACGACTGTGTGTCCGCCGCCGACGGACACGAGGCGCTGCAACGACTCGATACGCAACGCTTCGACGTGGTGCTGATGGACTGCAACATGCCGGTCATGGACGGATACGAGACGACCCGCCGTATCCGGGCCGCCGAGCGCAGCACCGGCGCGCACATCCCGATCCTGGCGCTGACGGCATCGACGGTCGGTTCCAACCGGGACGCGTGCGAACGGGCGGGAATGGACGGTTTCCTGGGCAAGCCGCTTCTGTCGTCCACCCTTGCCGCGGAGATCAGCCGCTTCGTCGGTGCGGGTCGCCCACAGGACGCGACGGGCAGGCCGGACACCAACGGTCAGCTGGAGAACACAACGGACGCGAAGATCCTCGACGAGGCGCGGATCGACCGCATGATCGAGGAGCTCGGCACCGAGCCACTGCAGAAGGTCGTCGCGGCCTTCGTGGCCGAAATGCCGCGCCGGCTCGCGGAGCTGCGTCACGTTGCCGCCGACCGCGACGCGGATGCGGTGCGGCGCAGTGCCCATGCCATCCGATCCCCGAGCGTGATGCTCGGTGCAGTGGCGCTGGCCGAACGGCTCAGAGCCGTCGAGGATTCAGCCGACCCGGTCGCTGAGATGTCGGAGACCGGGCTCGAGGACCTGGTGGATGCCTCGATCGCGTGCCTGCAGGCGCGACTCGGGCGGCTTGTCAACCAAGGAGGATCGTGATGAAGGGTGTCCTGCTCAACGCGGTCGAGGAGGCGGTGTCGGCGCGCTGGGGTGAGCAGATGTGGGATGAGCTGCTGACCGCGTGTGATCTGGAAGGGGCCTACACGGCTCTGGGAAACTACCCCGACGCCGAGCTGGTTGCTCTGGCGCATGCCGCGGCGGACCGGCTCGGGTGTTCGGTCGACGACGTCCAACGCACGCTCGGGCGGCTCACCTTCAAGCCGCTGATGGCCCGCTACGCCGGTTTTCCCGAGGCGCCGACCTCGCTGCGTGAGTTTCTGCCGAAGGTCAACGCCGTCATCCACCCCGAGGTCCTCAAGCTCTATCCCGGAGCGAGCGTGCCCCGCTTCGCGCTGCGCGACAACGGTGACGAACTCGAATTGGACTACCTGTCGGTACGCGACATGTGCATGCTCGCCGAGGGGCTGGTGATGGGGGTCGCGGACTTCTACGGTGAAGCGGTGGTGGTCGACCAGCCCAGCTGCCGTCAGCGTGGGGATTCCCGCTGCACCATCCGCATCAAGGCCGCCGGTTGAGCGAACCCGAGGATCACGCCGCGACCGTCGCGCGCCTCGAGCGCCGGCTGGCCCGCGAGAAGTCGGCCCGACATCAGGCCGAGGCGATCGCCGAGCGAGTCGCGTCTGAGCGCTGGGAGCTGCGCCAGCAGCTGGAAGAGAAGCTCGCCCTGCGGACCTCGGAGTTGGAGGCGGCGCGCCGAGCGGCATCCGAGGCGGTGACTGACAGCGAGCGGCGCCTGGCCGCACTGACCCATGATCTGCGCACACCGCTGACAGCGCTCTTCTTCATGGCCGAATCACTTTCCGAGGAAACATCTCTGAGTGCGCAGCAGCTCGCCGAACTGCGAAACCTCCTCGCGCAGATGCGCGGGGCCCTCGATGTCGCCGCGGCCGCCGCCGGAACCGACGGGGCGCGGGAGCGCGTGCCGCTGGCCGATCTCGTGGCGGCGTATGAAGGTGGCTGGCATCAGCTGGCGGCGCGGTCGGGCAAGTTGTTGATCCTGCACAGCGACGCCCCACCCGGGCAGGTGTACCCCGGCAGCCCAGACGAGTTCGATCGCCAGGTTCTCCTTCTGATCCGTGAGCGGCTGAACGGAGACGACCCGGTCATCGACGTGCATCTCGCCGTCGGACCGGCCGGCCTCGAACTACGGTGACGGAAAGTCAGCTGCCGGCGAGACGGAAGCCGACACCCCGCACGGTTTCGATGCGGCTCTTGTCGCCGGCACTGTCGATTTTCTTGCGGAGGTTGCCGATGTGCACGTCGACGACGTGGTCGTCGCCGAACCAGTCCGGACCCCAGATGCCGTCGCGCAACATCTCCCGGGTGTGCACGACTTTCGGGCGGGAGGTGATCGCGTCGAGCAGGTCGAACTCCTTCTTCGTCAGCACCACCTCCCGGCCGGAGACCGACACCCGGCGCGCTGCCGGATCGATGCGCAGGTCACCGAACACCCGCTCCTGCGGTTCGGAGGGCGATTCGATTGTCGTGGCTCGGGACCGCCTGCCCACTGCGCTGATCCGGGCAGAAACCTCCCGTGGGTAGAACGGCTTGGTGACGTAGTCGTCTGCGCCGATCGACAACCCGACGACCCGGTCCACTTCGTGGTCTTTCGAGGTGAGCATGATGACGTGGGCGTCCGAGGATCCTCGCAGACGTCTGCACACCTCGAGACCGTCGATCTCGGGCAGCACCACGTCGAGCAGGATGATCTCGGGTCGGAAGCTGCCGACGAGGTCGAGACCGTCGCGGCCGTTGTCGGCGACAGCGACCTCGTGGCCGTCCTGGATGAGCACCGGCCGCAGCAACTCGACCACCTCGGGGGAGTCATCGACGATCAACACGCGCACTCCCCCAGTGTGCCTTCATCACCGGCGGCCGCGGGCCGAAACCTCGCGTTGGGGGGTCGTTCGCTCAGCCGGTGCGGCAAAGGATCCTTGCACCCCCACGCGGACCGGCGCAGGCGCCGGTTGTTGCGGAATGCGCACAGTATGTCCGGGTCCATGGGAAGTCACTCCTTGTCGGGTGTCACGACCGCTGCAATGACGCAGCGCGGCGGCTCGCGATCGTCACGCCGCAACCGGCTGCTGTTCGGTTTCGACCGGCTGGTGTCGGGTTCCACAGCCCGCCAGGGCGGAGGAACCGTGCGAGATCGGCCTGCTCGATGATGCGCGCGGCCCGGGATCCTTGCTCTGGCAACAACACCCGGACCGCGATGCCGGTCCGCGCGCCTTGGGTGACCAGATGGGTGACCGCCGCCAGGCCCGCTCCCGAGAGCTCACGCACACCGGTGAGGTCGACGATGACGCCGGTGGCTCCGTTGCCGACAGCCGTCGTGAAGCTCGTCCGGAGCCGCATTGCCTCGACCGGATCGCACTCGGTCCGGGGCCGAAGGATGGTGACGCTCATGCCGCATCCCTGCGCGGGTTGAGCGCGTCGTACCGTCCGGTCAGCTCGAGGATGACGCGGGCGGCCACGCTGAGATCGGACAGTGCGAGGTCTCCGCCGTGGTCGATGCACCGCAACCGGGCCTGGATCAGCGCGTCCATCGCCGCCCGGTCCAGGTAACGCACCGCGGACCCGTCGATCGCCACCAGCGTCCCTGGCATCGACACCCGGTTGACCGCCGCTTCGAAGCGCGCGACCTCGTGGACGTCGAAGCGTCGCGGCAGGACGATCGCCTCCGCGGTGGTGTGCGCTGGTGTCACGGGGATGTCGGCGGTCACCGCCGTCGTCGTTGCGATCATGGTTCACCTCGTGTGAGTTGTCGGGTCGGTTCAGGGCCGCGGTCCGGCCACTTCTGACGTTAGGGAGCCATCTGCAAGGCCGAGGGGGCGCAATTGTCAGGATCGGGTCAAGATTCGGCGCCGGTGAGGTGCGGCAGCACACGGATCTCCTGGAGATGGGCCAGGTGCCAGTCGGCCACGTCGGTGAGCGGAATGCCGCATGCCGCAGCCCGGTTGGCCTCCCCCATGGCGTTCCTGCGGTCGGCGTCGACGAGCAACGCGCGCACGGCCCCGGCAAGAGAGTCCGCATCGCCGGGATCGAAGGTGAGCGCTTCGAAGCCCTCTTCACGCACGCATTCGGCCAGGTCGCCGATGTCGGGCAGGACCACCGGGCAGCCGTAGGAGCCGGCCTGGTGCAGGACGCCCGAGGATCCCGTCGTACTCGTGTAGGGGAAGACCGCGATGGTCGCCGAGCCGAACACGCTCGGGACGTCCTCCTCGGGGACGTAGCCGGTGAAGTGCACGCCCGGCAGATCACGGTAGGTGCGCTTGATCGCGTCGAGGTAGCCCACCGCGTTGTGGCTGTCGGTGCCGGCGATGACGACCTCGACGTCCACCCCTTGCGAACGCAGCAGCGCGTGCGCGTCGAGAAGAACCTCGACCTTCTTGTAGGTCCCCCACTTGCCGAATGCCAGCAGTGACGGCGTCGCCAGGAGGTCACGTTCGATGGCGTCCGGCTCCTCGAAGCTCCCGTGTGGTGCCAGGTACACGTGCCGTGCGCCGTACTTCGTCCGCAAGACGTCCACGTATTGGGGCATGGTCACGCAGACCTTGTCGGCGGCGAGCACCATTCTGGTGACCAGGCTGCCCGCCAGTGACAGAATCCTGGTCAGCAGCGGACTCGACGAGTATCCGGCCTTTTCGAGGTCGACGGTGTCGACCAGGTTGTGCAGCAACACGATGCTCGGAATCCCGAGCGCGCGAAGGAGCACCGGCAGGAACAGTCCCAGTGCCGCCGCGACCTTGGTGGCGCCGAAGCTGGTGAAGTGGGCGTTGACGAGAACGACGTCGACGTCAGCCGCCCGGACCGCACGCGCGATGCGCACCGGGTTTCGTAGCGAGCCGTACCGCCAGGCCGGCACCGCCCGCGCCCCGTCGGGCACATCGCCGACACCGTCGGCCACGTCGTCGTGGAACAGGACCAGCTCGTCGACTTCCGGCTTGGCAGCCAGGTGACGGGCCAGGTGGTATCCGTATTCGTTGAGGGTGGTCTGACTCGGCGGATACGCGGTGACCAGGCCGACCCGCAAGCGTTCGGTGACTGTCATGTTCTTCCTCGTCTCGGGCAGTGAAGGGTGGACGGGTCGCATCACGCGGCGGCGGCGACCGCGCTGGAGGTGTACTGGCCGCGCAGATCGCGGTAGCGCAGCGCGGCAACGTCGCGGAGGAAGCGCAGCGATTCCCGGCCGGGTTTGACTTTGGAGCCCGGGGCCTCGATCCACTGCACGGGGATTTCTTCGATGTCCAGACCCCAGCGTTGGGCCAACCAGAGGACCTCCAGGTCGAATGAGAAGCCGTCGACGCGCGACGCGGCAAACAGCATCCGGGCCGACTCGCGGGTGAAGAGCTTGAAGCCGCACTGCGTGTCCTTGACGCGCACCCCGGTGGCTGCGCGCACGCCACCGCGCAACGCCGCGCTGATGAAGCTGCGCAGGCGTCCACGACCGCACTCCTGGGCTCCCTCGGCTGCCCGGGAGGCGATCGCGACACCGACTCCGCGTCGGACGGCCGTCAGCAGGCGGTCGAATTCCTCGATCGGCGTGGACATGTCGGCGTCACTGAACAGAACGAACCGGCCTCGTGCCGCCATCACACCGTCTCGGACAGCTGCACCCTTGCCGCGGTTGACCCCCGGTTCGAGCACCGTGACGTTGGCCAATCGCAGCGACCTGACGAGGTCGGCGGTGCCGTCGGTGCTGCCGTCGTCGGAGACGACCAACTCCCAGGACAACCCCGATGCACACAGATGCGCCGAGATGGCTCCGATGGTCGGGACGATCCGGTCGCATTCGTTGTAGGCCGGGATCACCACCGTCACATCCGGCGTGCCGGCGAGTCGGGTGTCGCGCCAGTGGGCGTAATCGGGGTAGGTCATGGGGGGTCCTTTCGCTCTGCGATCGAACGTAAGGACGGCGCCTCAAGAAGACCTGCTACGAAATCTCAAGGGATGGACAAGTTTCCAGCTATCCCACCGACGCTCGACAATCTTGACGATTTCTTGAGACTTCACCGCGTACCCGCTTGAGAACCACCGCCGACGATGACACGTGTGCTCACCACCGAACCGCCCAACGCGGTGAAACCGACGCCGCCGAGCGCGGCCCGCAGGCATCTCGACGGCGCAGCGATCCTGACCGTCACGATGCTCGGGGTCAGCGCCGCCAACTACGCACTCAATTTGGTGCTCGCCCGGTTCCTGTCGCCGGCGGAGTTCGGTGACGCGAACCTCGCGGTCAACGTGGTCCTGATCGCGGCCGCGGCCGCGGCGACGCTGCAGCTGCTGTCGGCCCGCAGCGGGGCGATCGACGATCCGGTGGCCATTGCGATGCGCCGCAGGCTGACACGCTGGGCCTGGGGGCTCGGCGGCGCTGCGGCGGCCGCGCTGGTGCTGGGCTCGACGGTGCTCGCGCACACCTTCAGCGCCTCGACACCGCTGCTGTTCGTCGTGATCGGGATCGGTCTCCCGGTCTACCTGGCGCAGGCGGTGATGCGCGGGGCGCTGCAGGGCGATCTGCGGCTGGGCCGGCTGGCCATCAGCTACGCCGTGGAGGCGGTCACCCGAGTCGGGATCGCGCTGGTCATGCTCGCCCTCGGGTTCGGGGTGATCGGGGCGGCAGTGGCGATCTCGGTGTCGTTCGTGGCCTCTGCGCTCGTCGTCCGCCACCGTGTGGTGACCGCGACCCACGGCGAACGGGACACCACATCCGCCGCGCCCCCTGCAACCGCCGCCGTCTCGGTGGCAGCGACCGTCCTGCTCGTCGGCCAGGTCGTCATCGCCAACGGGGATGTCGTGCTGGCCAAGGCCCTGATGTCACCAGAGGCCGCCGGCGGTTACGCCGCGGCCGCCGTCATCGGAAGGGGACTGTTCTTCCTCTCGTGGGCCGTGGTGCACAGCACGTTTCCCGTCATCGCCCGCGCCGAGAACACCGCGGAGCGGCGCGCGGCCTCGTCCCGAGCTCTCGCCATGGTGGTATCCACCTGCACGATAGGCATTCTCGGACTCGCGCTGGTCGGCGACACGCTCGCACCGCTCCTGCTCGGAGAGGCTTACACCGACGCGGTCGACATCCTCGTTCCGTACGCCATCGCGACCACCCTGTTCGCTGTGGCCAATCTGATCGCCAGCCTCGACCTCGCCGCCGGCCGCTGGCGGGCACCGATTGCCCTTCTGCTGGGCGCTGCGCTGCAGACACTTCTGCTGATCACCTTCGGCACCACACCGATGGCGATGGCGCTCTCCCAGGTCGCTGCGATGGCCGTCACCGGTTTGCTCGTGGGCGGCGCACACCTCTGCGACAATCGATCCGACGAGCACGGAGACCGATGACATGAGCGCCACCACGCACAGCGCCCGCGGGGCGACCGTGTCCCCCCGCCTGTCGTCCGTGTCGCCGCAACCCCACGGCCGCCGGGTCCTGTTCCTCGGCACCCACGGTCAGGCCAACGTCGGCGACGAGCTTCTGCTCGACACGTTCCTCACCGAGCTGGGGCCCGACAACGCCTACGCGGTCAACTCGTACGCGCCCGCCGCGACCACCGCCCAGCTTGCCCAGCGGTTCGACGTCACGGTCTTCGACACCGCCTCGGACCGGCGAGGACTGCTCACGCACCTGTGGCGCTGCGACGTCGTCATCTTCGGCGGCGGGAACATTCTCAAGGAGTTGTACCGCTCGGTCGGCAGATGGCGGTACGCCACGCTGACCATGGTGCTCGCCGTGGTGCTGCTGGCCAGACTGGCCCGCAAGCCCGTCATGATGGCCAACGTCGGCATCGGTCCCGTGGCGTCCGCGCCGGGCAGGTTGTTGGTCAAGGCCATCCTGCGTCTCGTCTGGCTCATTTCCGTGCGGGACGAGGGGTCATACCGATTCGCGCTGTCCGTCGGCTGCCCGCGGCGCAAGGTGCGGCTGGTGCCCGACGCCGTGTGGGCGCGCGACGCCGTCTCACTCGGCCAACACGATCGTCCCGGGCCCGGCTCCGACCGTCCGCTCCGGATCGCCGTCAATCTGAACAAAGACGTCGACGCCGCCGACGAATGGGACGAGTTCCTCGATCGACTCGTCGCCGCGCTCGACGAGGTGGCCCACACGCGCCGTGTCGAGTTCCACGCGCTGCCGATGCAGTGCGGTTTCAAGGCCGGCACCGATCTCGAGGTGCTCGAGGGGGTCCTCGAGCGGGTCAGTGGCCGCGCGGAAGCCCGCGTGTACGTCCACGCCCCCGCCGACCATCACGAGGTGGCCTCCCTCATCGCCGACTGCGACGTCGTCGTCAGCGAGCGACTGCACGCCATCGTTCTCGCAGTGGTCGTGGGCCGTCCGGTCGTCGCGCTGCCCTACGACGTGAAGGTGCGCGAGCTCGTCGCCCAGCTGGGCATCGAAAGCCGGTCCTTCGACGTCTCCGCCGATCTGGACTCGGCCGCTCTTGCGGAGTCGATCCTGCGCGCGGCCGATTCGGGAGGCGCTGAACGCAACCGAATCGCCGCCGTGGCAGCTGTCAAGCGGCGCGACGCCGCGTCGGCATTCGCATCGCTGCGTGCCTGGGTCGCGGCCCCGTCGCGAACATGGGAGTTGCCCGCCGCGTGACGATCGCCGCCGAGCAGACCGACGACACCCGTCCCCGCGGGTCGCGGCCTGCGCATGACGGCGCCGCCGGTACCGGTCGACACCGATCCCGTTTCACCGCGGACAATTGCGCGCACCACCGCATCGCGGCGGTGGTCTGCGCAGTGTATTTCGTCGCGAGCTTCGTCGTCTTCCGCGACGTGGCGCTGGCGATACCCGACATCCTGTCCGGGAAGCGGGTCCTGGTCGGCGACGAACTGGTCCCGTTCTTCAACCCCGACAGCCAGCTTTTCGAACAGGCGGCGGGTGAATTCAACGAACTGACCAACGGATACGAGTTCAGGGTCCGATATTCGTTTCTGACCACCTGGTTGCGGCACTACATGGTGCTCCCGTTCGCGGTGTTGCTCGTGCTGCCCGCCATCGTCAGCGCCGCCTACCTCACCACCTCGTGGTTCATGCGCCGGAGCTTTCCCGCTCTGCCCGCCACGAATGTCTACCTCGCGACCGCCGCGCCGACGGCCCTGATCTACATGATCATGATCTATGCGAAGGTGACCCACTTCTACACGCTGGTCCTGGGCATGTGCCTGATGACGATCAGCGCCTACATGATGATGGACGCGTTGCTGTTCCGGGCGACACGGTGGGGTCGCCGGATGATCGCCGCGTGCCTGGTGACGCTGTTGAATCCCGCGGTGCATTACCTGGTGCTGTTCGCCCTGTTCCTCGGACTGGCGGTGATGACACTCGTCATCGGCGAGACGGCCAAGGCCGTGCGCTCCGGTGGGCTCAGCCGATTCTGGGCGGCGGCCCGGGTTCCGGTTCGAACCCGACGAGCCCAACTGCGCGACTTCCGGCGATCCGCGGGACGCGTGGCGAAGCTGCGGGCAGCGCTCGCGCGCGTGAACGCCACGACGACGATGAAATGCGGTTGGGCGCTTGCGTCCTTGGGAGTCTTCGCGCTGGTGCCCTATGCGTTGTTCGTGAAATTCGTTGCACTGCGTGGTGTACCGGACCTCTCCGAAACCGTGCCCGGCGACTACTACTTCATCCGAGACGCGTCGGTGTCGCTGGTGCACATCCTGTCCTGGGATCTCGCCGGGATCATGGACAAGGTCAACTTCGGCGACTACCTCGCCAAGGTTCCCCGTGTCTCCAACATCGTCTACACGATCCTGATCCTGGTGCCGGTGATGGTGCCGGCGGTGCGGCGCACCCTGTTGACCGGACGACCGCAACGCCAGCTCTTCGGGGTCATCTACGTCAACGTGGCCTTCGCGATCTGGGCCACCGTCGGATACGGCGACCCGACCTGGTTCCCGACCTTCCACCGCTCCGTCGCCGCGCTCACCCGGTCGGTCGCCGAGATCAACGCGACCGCAGGCGACGCCACGCTCGGAATCGCCTCGACGGTCGTTCAGGTGCTGCGGTTTCCGCATCGATTCCAGCTGATCCTGTTCATGCTGGGCCCGCTGCTGCTGGGCTTGGCCGTGGCGTGGGCGTTGGGAGTGCTCGGCCGGCGGATGTCCGCGCGTGCCGGACCGCGGGTGCGGGGCACCGCCGCGATCCCGGTCGCGCTGACGGTCGCACTGGGCGTCGGACTCTTCACACCGCTGTTGTCCAACGAGAGCTACCGGTCGGCCTACACCACCGGTGACTTCGACGACTTCTTCTCAGCCTATCCGTTGGAAGATCTGCGGGCCCTGAAAGAACAGCTGGTCGAACTGCCCAAGGGCAAGACCGTCGTCCTTCCACCCACGGAGACCGCCAAGCTCGTCGTCGGCCCAGATGGAGTGCCGCACAAATTCATCGACAAGTTCTACATCTACTACCTGGACCAGCCGAGCTTCTACTACGGCTTGACGGGGGACAAGAAAAACAAATTCGAGTTCTTCCTGCTGCTGCGCGCGCTGTACTACAAGCAGGACTGGTGGGTCGACATCGCACGCGACATGGGCCTGGAGTACCTGGTGCTCAACAAGCAGATCGAGAACAACCGCGGCGTCGGTGCCGAGTATCTGCCGGACATCGAAACCTATCTGCGAGAAGGCATCGAATCGGTTCCGAACCACGTGCAGCAGCTCTACGAGAACGACAGCTTCGTGCTGTACCGACTTGACGACCCGGACCCGCCGGACAGACCGGTCCTATTGTTCGACACCTCGTGGAATGGCTTCCTCAACACAGTCTTCGACCGGCTGGACCTCAGCCGGTGTTACGACTTCGCCTACATCTCGGACTTCGAGGGCACCGAGGACGGGAAGCCCGTCAACCTCATCGCCGCCGATCCGCGGGAGGCTGCCCTGGACATCTGGTCGGTAGACCACCCACCGAGCTTCTTCCCGCCCACCCCGACCGGCAACGCCTTCAACTCCGACGTCATCACCTCGGCCTACTATCTGTCACCGATGTTCCGGTTGTTCCTGATGTTCTCGTTCACCAAGTTCAATCGCACCGAGATGGTCACCCCCGGCATCTTCGGCACCCTCGCGGGGTCGTTCACCGGACTGCCACGGGCCACGGAAGTGAAAGTGCCGGTTCGCGTTCCGGAGACAGGTCGATACCGGGTCTTGATGCGCGCCGCCGCGACCGCCAATGATCTCGACGTGAGATCGAAGTCCCTCGGTCTCGACAACCAGCTGGAGCTGCGTTCTCCGCCCGATTCGCTCCAGTTCTTCGGCAAGCAGGTCGTCTACGACCCCAACCGCACCGCCACGCCGGTTTCGGGACTCTCGGCAGACCAACTGGCACAACTGATTCCCAATGAGCTCATTCCGGTGAACCTTCGTTACGCGTACTTCGATCTCGGTGTGGTGACCGCGGAGGGCGGCGCGCACTCCGTGGTGATCGACAAACTCGACGACAACCCGATGCTGCTCGAGGGACTGCTGATGATCCCGGAGCAGGAATACCAGCAGGTTGCCCTGCCGCCGTCGGTGAATGTGGTTCAGAACGTGAATGACCTCGACTGCGCGCAGCGCTCGGATGTCCGCTCCGGAATCCTGGAGTCGTCGGACGCCGTCGGTGGTGAGGTTAACGAAGGCCCCACCCTCGAACAGCTTCTCGAACTGCTCGGCGGCATGGACGACCTCAAGACGGCCGATCCGGGCGGTATCGGCGGGCGGTGGCTGCACCTCGCGGCGACGGTCCTGCTCGTCCTTGCCGCCCTTGCGTTCATCCGCCGTCACATCCGGCGCGACCCGGATGACGAGCGGTGACCGGCTCAGCTCACCCGGGTCCAGGGCTGGCAGTTGCGCGACTCGAATGCCATCACGGTGGAGTTGATGTTGGCGAACATCGGGCCCATGGAGATGTTGGTCGACACCACGTTGTCCTTGTTCGCATCGGGGGTGCTGTAGGTGAACCACAGGCACATCGAGTCCTGTGTCGGGACATCGTTGATCCACACCCCGAACACCGACGCCGTCCCTGCGGTGCGGTAGAGGCCGGGCGAGATGTCGGGCGCGACGAGAAAGAAACCGTTGCCCGGGATGGGGTCCATCGGTTGGGCGGCTGCCGGTGGCGCCGCCGTCGTGATCGCGGTCAGCGCGGCGGCCGGGGCGAGAAGCCCGGCCGCCGCGCGACGCCGACGCGTATCGGACATGAATCCTCCAGTGACCCGAGTCCACGAGCAGCGTATCCCGTTTCGCGTCAGTCCGTGGCGGGCGTGACGATCGTCTTCCCGGGAAGCCGTCCCGCGTCGGCGTCGGCGTGCACGGCCGCGATCGCGCTCAAGGGGCGGCGGTCGGCGACGTCGATCACGAGTTGTCCGGTGTCGACGCGCTGAACCAGATCGCGCAACTGGGCCGCATCGCTGCGCACGAAGACCCGTTGTGCCCGCACACCGCGCGGGGGTGCGTCAGGTCCCGACGTCATGGTTCCCGCGAAGACCCCTCCGTCGGTGATGATGTCGATGAGCGCCGCCGTCTGCTCCGGATCGGTGCTGACGAGGTTGAGCACCACGTCGAACGGCTGTCCGTCGACGGCCAATGGCGTCGTCCGATAGTCGATGTAGTCGACGACCCGGTCGGCGCCTCGGTCACGCAGGCGTTGGGCGTCAGTGGGTTTCGCGGTCGTGGTCACCACTGCCCCGGCCGCCTTCGCCAACTGAACGGCGTAGCCTCCGACCGCGCCCCCGGCCCCGTTGATGAAGATCGTCTGTCCGTCGTGCAGGTGCGCCACCTCGAACAACGCCTGCCACGCGGTCAAACCCACGGTCGGCAACGCCGCAGCGTCGGCCAGCACGCCTGTCGTTGGAGCAGGCGCCAGCACATCGGCTGGAGAGATGACGTACTCCGCGGCCGCTCCCGGGGCGGTCATCGGAAGCAGTCCCACCACGGCGTCTCCGACCTTCCACTCGGTCACGTCGTCGCCGACCTCGGCGACCGTGCCCGCGACGTCGATCCCCGGCACGTGCGGAAGGCTGATGGGAAAGGCCTCGGTCAGGTAGCCGCCGCGGATACCCGAGTCGACCGGGTTGAACGAGGTCCCGGCAACTTTCACCAGTACTTCCCCCGTACCCGGGACCGGGCGGGCGATGTCTGCGTACTCCACGACGTCCGCGTCGCCGTAGCGGCGGTACAGAGCTGCCTTCATGATCTCTCCTCTGGTATTTGCTTCGATTTCGAAGCGGTTCCGTGGGGAGTAACCTGCTTCGACCGCGAAGCATTTCCGGATGAGATGTGACAACCGTCTCACTACTTCGATATCGAAGCATTATGCTCGAGCCGTGGTGGATCCCCTGGAACCGGCCCAGATGCGCACCTACTTCGCGTTGACCGAGGCGGTGAGCCTGCTGCAGCACGCAGTGCAGCAACAGCTGCAGGCCGAAGGTGGGCTCAGCTATGTCCAGTTCGAGATCCTCGCCAAGCTCGTCGACGCCGGGCGCGCATTGAGCATGACCGAACTCGCCGACGGCGTCGTGTACAGCCGCAGCGGGCTGACCCATCAAGCTGCGCTGCTGCAGAGATCGGGGCTCATCAGTCGCCACAGCGATCCGCAGGACCAGCGCGCCACCCTGGTCGAGATCACCACGGAGGGGCGGGACCGGGTCGCCCGGGTGCTTCCCGGTCACATCCAGGTGGTCCGCCGGCTGCTGTTCGACCCGCTGTCCGACCAGGACGTGTCCGCACTCGGCGACATCATGAGCCGGACCCTGCAGCAGATGCGCGCGCTGCCACCCCGTTCCGCCGCCCCACGGCGGCGCGAACGTTCCGGACCGCGATGACAGACCCGACACACGAAAGCGCCCCCGACCCTGTCGGATCGGGGGCGCTTCTCGTTGTGCACTCAGTGGTGGTGGTGATGCCCGTGGCCGTGGCCGTGGCCGTCGTCCTCAGCCTCTTCGGGCTTCTCGACGACCGCGGTCTCGGTGGTCAGCACCATGCGCGCCACCGACGCCGCGTTCAGCACCGCCGAGCGGGTGACCTTCACCGGGTCCACCACACCGTCGGCGGCCAGGTCGCCGTAGGTCAGCGTGGCGGCGTTGAAGCCCTGCCCCGCAGGCAGTTCGGCCACCTTGTTGACCACGACCGAACCGTCCAGGCCGGCGTTGGTGGCGATCCAGTACAGCGGCGACGCCAGCGCGCCGGCGAACAGCTCGACACCCAACGCCTCGTCACCGCTCAGCGATTTGCGCAGGTCCTCGAGGCTGGCCCGGGCCTGCACCAGGGCCGCACCGCCGCCGACGACGATGCCCTCTTCTACGGCGGCCTTGGCCGCGGCGACGGCGTCCTCGACCGCCTCCTTGCGCTTCTTGAGGTCGGTCTCGGTCGCAGCACCGACGCGGATGACGGCGACGCCGCCGGCCAGTTTGGCCAACCGCTCTTCGAGCTTCTCGCGGTCCCAGTCGGAGTCGCTGTTCTCGATCTCCGCGCGCAGCTGCGCCTTTCGGCCGTCGATGGCTTCCTGGGTGCCGCCACCGTCGACGATGACGGTGCTGTCCTTGTCGACGACGACGCGGCGGGCGGTGCCCAGCACCTCCAGGCCCACCTCGCGCAGGATCAGGCCGACGTCAGGGTTGACCACCTGTCCGCCGGTGACGACGGCGAGGTCGTCCAGGAACGCCTTGCGGCGGTCGCCGAAGAACGGCGCCTTGACCGCGACGGCCTTGAGCGTCTTGCGGATCGAGTTGACCACCAGAGTCGAGAGCGCTTCGCCGTCAACATCTTCGGCCACGATCAGCAGCGGCTTACCGGCCTCGGCGACCTTCTCCAGCAGCGGGAGCAGATCGGGGAGCGAGCTGATCTTCTCGCGGTGCAGCAGCACCAGCGCGTCCTCCAGGACGGCTTCCTGCGAGTCGAAATCGGTGACGAAGTAGGCCGACAGGAATCCCTTGTCGAAGCCCACACCCTCGGTGATCTCCAGCTCGGTGCTCAGCGACGAGGACTCCTCGACCGTCACGACACCGTCGGTGCCGACCTTGGTCATCGCCTCGCCCACCAACTCGCCGACCTGCTGGTCGCGCGAGGACACGGCGGCGACCTGGCCGATGGCCTTGCTGTCGTTGACCGGGGTGGCCGCTGCCAGAAGCGCCTCCGACACGGCATCGGCGGCCTTGTTGATGCCCGACCCCAACGCGATCGGGTTGGCGCCCGCGGCAACGTTGCGC
This sequence comes from Mycobacterium sp. G7A2, assembly GCF_041902445.1. Taxonomy (NCBI): domain Bacteria; kingdom Bacillati; phylum Actinomycetota; class Actinomycetes; order Mycobacteriales; family Mycobacteriaceae; genus Mycobacterium; species Mycobacterium sp. G7A2. The sequence goes on from NZ_CP169251.1 coordinate 4,736,034, forward strand.
AGCCCGGCCTTGACCATGGCCTGTGCGAGCACGGTCGCGGTGGTGGTGCCGTCACCGGCAACGTCGTTGGTCTTGGTGGCGACCGACTTGACCAGCTGCGCGCCGAGATTCTCGAACGGGTCCTCGAGATCGATGTCGCGGGCGATGGTCACACCGTCGTTGGTGACGGTCGGTCCACCGAAAGCCTTGGCCAGCACCACGTGCCGACCACGCGGGCCGAGCGTCACCTTGACAGCGTCGGCCAGCTTGTCGACACCGGCCTCCATCGCGCGGCGCGCGGTTTCGTTGAATTCAATCTGTTTGCTCATAGATGTCTTTCCCTAGTCGAGGGGTAAAACGCGTGCCGCCCCGGACATCACCCGCGCGTGCGGGAACGTCCGGGGCGGAACACGATCGCTTACTTGTTGACGACAGCCAGAATGTCGCGGGCCGAGAGGATCAGGTACTCCTCGTTGTTGTACTTGATCTCGGTGCCGCCGTACTTGCTGTAGATCACCACGTCGCCCTCCGACACGTCCAGAGGGATCCGCTTCTCGCCATCCTCATCCCAGCGGCCGGGGCCAACTGCGACGACGGTGCCTTCTTGCGGCTTCTCCTTGGCGGTGTCGGGGATGACCAGACCGGAAGCGGTCGTGGTCTCGGCCTCATTGGCCTGTACGAGGATCTTGTCCTCGAGTGGCTTGATGTTCACGCTCGCCACGATGGAGCCCCTTCACTGTTACTGATGTAGGTGTGTGTACGTGGCGGTCGGTGGTCCTCCTCGCGCCGTCGTCGCGGGTGTCGACACGTGGCGGTCCGACTGCCACCTAGCACTCTATACACGCGAGTGCTAGCACTCAAGGCTTGGGTCTGTACATCTCGATTCCAGGGGCAACAGACGCACGAGGGGCGCCCGGTTGGGCGCCCCTCGTCGTCGACAATCCGCTCAGCGGACTCCTGCCCGACCGTCCGCTCAGCGGACGTCGACGTAGTAGACCTGGCCGGTCACGACACCCTGGCGATTGTCGTCGTTGTAGCCCGCGTTGGGCACGGTGCCGCGCAGCGCCGGTCCGGGCCGTACCGCGACAACCTCCGCCTGTGACAACGGCGCACTCGACAGCCGGTTGACGATGACGCGATTGCCGTCGGCTTCCAGTTGGCTGATGGTCGCCTGGGCGTCCGAGCCACTAGGTGCAGCGGCGGCCGGAGCGGCCAGACCGAGGATGGCGGCGGACAGGCCGGCGGCGGCGACGGTAGCGAAAGTGATCTTGTTCATGTCGACTTCCCCTTTTCTGATCTTGAGGTCTGCCCGGTGTAACCCGCAGGTCAGGCGGTTGATTTCCGTTGGCAGAAATTGAGCGGCGGGTGGCAGAAAGCGGTTATCCGCAGTCGCGAGTCGAGCCCTGCTTGGGGTTGTTCCGAGTCGCGAGTCGAGCCCTGCTTGGCGTTGATCCCAATCACGGACCCCGCTCCGCCTTGGGGTTGTCCCGAGTCGCGAGTTGAACCCTGCTTGGGGTTATCCCCAATCGCGTTTTCATCCCCAACGTGGACGGCGGACGGTCGATCCGCGGGTGTGCGGTCGCTCTGCGTCGATAAAATCGCACACATGTTCGATGGTTCGCTTCCTGGTCCGGCCGCTCTGGCCGACATCTCCGATGGCGAGTTGATCGAGGCGATCACCGGCTGGTCGAGCACGGCGGCCGCAGCCCAGGCCCGACTGTTGGCCGCGGTCGCCGAACGGCGCCGCCGCGCCGAGACCACCGCCGACGCTGATCCGGTGCGCACCCGCTGGGCCTGTGACCCCGTCGATGAGGCCGCCGCCCAGATCGGGTGCGCACTGACCGTCTCCCACGGCCGCGCCGTGGCGTTGATGGACACCGCGGTCACCCTGCGCGATCACCTGCCCCGCCTCAACGCCCGCTTCCTGGCCGGCCACGTCAGCGAGCGCGTGGTCGCGCGCATCGTGTGGCTGTGCGCCCTGGTCGTCGACGAACAGGTGTGGGCCCAACTCGACGAACAGTTCGCCACCGCGGCCAGCACCTGGGGGACGCTGTCGGGCGACAAACTCGACACCGCGATCACCGTGTGGATCCACACCCTCGACCCCGACGCAGTCCGGCGCGCGGCCACCGCCCACCGCGGCCGCGATGTCCGCATCGGCGGCCGCGATCAAGCCGCGGGCACCACCAGCGTGTGGGGCCGGATCAACTCCCTCGACGCCGCGATCGCCGCGGCCCGCCTCAAAGCCATGGTCAACAGCGTGTGCGGCGAGGATCCGCGCACCACCGCCCAAAACGCGCCGACGCGTTCGGCGCGGTGTTCGCCGGAGCGTTCCATCTGAGCTGCCAGTGCGGTAAACCCGACTGCCCGGTCGCCGCCGTCCCCGACGCCCGCGCCACCAGCATCACCGTCCACGTCGTCGCCGACCACACCACCCTCACCGCCACCCCCGACCCCGCCCTACACGGCAACGGAGACACCCCCAACACCGACACCGACACCGACGCCGAACTCGAACCTGATGCTGTCTGCGAATCCAGCCCCGCGCCCGCGCACAGTGCTGGACCGCCCGCACCCCCACCCGAACCTGGGGCGGAACCCGACCCCGAGCCGGAGCCTCTTTCACAGCCCGAGGCTGCCCCACAGCCCCCGCCGCAGCCCAAACCCGCTGCCCCGCAGACCACCCCGCCACCGGCGAGGGCGCCTCACCCTGCTCCGGCCCCTCAACCTGCCCCCGCCGCCCCGGCTCGTCCGGCGGTGATCCTCGGGCTGCGCGCAGCGGTGCTACCCCCCGCGGTGCTGGCCGAAGTCCTCACCCGCGGCGCCAAAGTTCGTACAGTGGCCGACCCCCGCGCCCTGCCGGTCACCCCCGGTTACCGGCCCACCACCGCCCACGACGAATTCGTGCGCTGCCGCGACCTGACCTGTCGCGTCCCCGGCTGCGACCGCCCCGCCCTCGACACCGACCTCGACCACAGCGACCCCTGGCCGGCCGGACCCACCCACCCAGCAACCTCAACGGCAAATGCCGCCTGCACCACCTGCTCAAAACATTCTGGGAAGGCTGGACCGAACAGCAACAACCCGACGGCACCCTGCACATCAGCACCCCCACCGGGCACACCTACACCACACGACCGTTCTCGGCGCTGCTGTTCCCCACCTGGGCCACCACCACAGACCCACCCCCACCACGACAACCCACCCGCCCCACACCGCCCCGCCACCACCCGAGACGGGCACTGAAGATGCCGCTACGCCAACGCACCCGCGCCGAAAACCGCGCCGCCTACATCACCGCCGCCCGCCAACACAACGCGCTCCAAGCCGAACTCGACCGCGCCGCCGAACAAGCAGCCGCCGAACAACGCCGCGCCCGCCGCAACGCCATCCCCCACAACCCCCGAGACCCCGAATGGCACGCCCGCCAAGAGGCAGTCGACGCCCTCCGGCAATCCATCAACCGCCCACCCGACTACCGCAACGACCCCAATGACCCACCACCGTTCTGACCGGGGCGTGCTGTCAGGCCACCTGGCCCTGCACCACCGGCAACCCGGGATCGCTGACAGCGTCCAGCGGGGACGGCTCAGCGCCGGCCGCGATCAGGTGCGCGGCGAAGGAGGCGATCATGGCGCCGTTGTCGGTGCACAACCGCGGGCGTGGAATGCGCAGCGTCATCCCGGCCTCCTCACAGCGCTCGGCGGCCAGTTCCCGAAGCCGCGAGTTGGCCGCCACTCCTCCGGCGATCAGCAGCGTGGACACCCCCAACTCGCGTGCGGCGCGCACTGCCTTGAGGGTCAGCACATCGGCCACCGCCTCTTGGAAGCCCGCGGCGATGTCGGCCTGCGAAGCCTCGGGATGGCGCTCCACATAGCGGGCCACGGCGGTCTTCAGGCCGGAGAAACTGAAGGCGTGCGGGTCGTCGCGCGGCCCGGTCACCCCCCGCGGAAACACGATGGCGTCGCGGTCCCCGTCACGGGCGAGCTCGTCGAGCACCCGGCCCCCGGGATAGCCCAGCCCGAGCAGCCGCGCCACCTTGTCGTAGGCCTCCCCGGCAGCGTCGTCGACGGTAGAGCCGAGCTCGACGATCGGCTCCCCCAGCGAGCGCACATGCAGGAGATTGGTGTGTCCGCCCGACACCAGCAACCCGACGGCTTCGGGCAGTGGGCCATGGTCGAAGACGTCGGCGGCCAGGTGTCCGCCCAGATGATTCACGGCGTAGAACGGAACCCCCCAGGCCGCCGCGTAGGCCTTGGCCGCGGCCACCCCGACCAACAACGCGCCCGCCAACCCCGGGCCGATCGTCGCCGCGACGACGTCGGGCCGCGCGATCCCGGCCGCGGCCAGGGCACGGCGCATCGTCGGCCCCAACGCCTCCAGATGCGCACGCGAGGCGATCTCGGGCACCACCCCACCGAACCGGGCATGCTCGTCGACGCTGGACGCCACCTCGTCGGCGAGCAGCGTGACCGAACCGTCGCCGCCGAGTTCAGCGATCCCGACACCGGTTTCGTCGCAGGAACTCTCGATAGCCAGAATGATCATCGCCGATCCCGTTTCATCGTGTAGGCGTCCGCGCCGCTGACCCGGTAGTACCGCTTACGCAGCCCCACCTGTTCGAAGCCCTCGCTCTCGTACAGCGCGATCGCCGCCGCGTTGTCGGTGCGGACCTCCAGGAAAATCGTGGCGTCGCCGGCGAAGTCGAACAGGCCGCGCAGCAGCTGCCGGCCGATTCCCTGCCCTTGATAGGCCGGATCGACGCCGATGGTGTGGACCTCGTACTCGAAGGGCTTCACGCGGCCCAGGCGTGCGATTCCGGCGTATCCCACCAGCTTGTCGTCGACGCGTGCCGCGACATAGTGGTTGTGCTTTGCGGCGAGCTCGGCCAGGAACGCGCGCTCGGGCCAGGGGTCGTCGCCGTCGAACAACAGCGACTCGAGCTCCGCGCAGCGGGCGGCATCACGCGGGGTCAGCGGGCCGTACACGACCGTGCTCATCGCGAGGCCGCCGGCGGTTTCGCGTCGGGTCTGCGCAGATAGAGTGGCACCAACGGCTGTGGCTCGACATCCCAATCAGCCACGGCGGCAACCAGTCCGGCGGCGCTCGGATACACCGGCGCCAGCCTAGGCAACTCGAACAACGCCGCGTGTTCAGGGGAACCGGCCACCGCCCCGGCACCTGCGGGCACGTCGGTCGCAGCGTTGACGGCCGGACCTTCGACACGCACACCGTCACGGTAGCGACCCCAATACACTTCCCGGCGGCGCGCATCGGTGACGACCAGCACGTCGCCCGTCGTCCCCGCCGCGATCGCATCCAGGCTGCACACCCCGCGCACCGCGATCCCGAGCGCATGCCCGAACGCTGCGGCGGTCGCCATCCCGACGCGCAGTCCGGTGAACGGGCCGGGCCCGCAACCCACCACGACCGCGTCGAGACGATCTGCGGCCAGCCCAGCGTCGGACAAGGCGCCCACGATGTTGGGGGTCAACTGCTCGGCGTGGGCGCGCGCGTCGACCGTGACACGCTCGGCGAGCACCTCATCACCCGACTCGTCGCACCGCACCACCCCCGCGGTGACGGCCGGGGTGGCGGTGTCGATCGCCAGGACCACCCTGCTCACGGCCGACTCCAATTCCAGATCGCCGTGCGGGTTTCGGTGTCGGGGGCGCGTTCCAGCCGGATGTCGAGGTGGCTGTCGGACAGCCGCTCGGCGACGCCTTCACCCCATTCGACGACGACGACCGCGTCGTCGAGGTCGGTGTCGAGATCCAGGGAGTCCAGCTCGCCGAGCAGGTCCACCGACGTCTGGTCCAGCAACCGGTACAGATCGACGTGCACCATCGCCGGCGCGCCGGCGCGACGAGCCCGATGCACCCGCGCCAGCACGAACGTCGGCGAGATCACCGGGCCCTCGACGTCCATCGCCTGTGCGATCCCCTTGGCCAGCACCGTTTTCCCGGCACCCAACGGCCCGGACAGCACCACCACGTCTCCGGCCCGCAGGGAGCGCCCCAAAGAGGCGCCCAAGGCGATCGTGTCCTCGGCGGTCGACAGCTCGGCCGTACCTCCCCGGTCAGCCATGCAACCCCACCCGCTGCCGCATCCGACGGGTCAACGCCACGAGTTTGGACGGCGTCGCCCGCTCGACGAGACGCACCAGCGCGTCGTCGATGACGTCGGGACGCTCGAGCTGCACGAGATGACCTGCGCCGCCGACGATCACGAGCTGAGACTTGGCCAGTTGGTCGGCCATGTCCTGCGAGTAGTCCATCGGCGTGAGCAGGTCACGGTCCCCGCACGCGACCAGAGTCGGCACCTTGCTCAGCGTCGTCAGCCCCGCGGTCTCGTCGTGTACCTCCAGCGCATGCAGGAACTCCACCAGCGTCGCGATCGGGGTGTCGTGCATCATCCGCTCGGAGAAGGCATTCACGCTGCGGCTGATTCGGTGATCCCCATAGGACGCCGCTCGCAGGATCGGACCGATCACCGAACGCGCCGCACCGCGTCCCCGATGTACGAGCGCAGGGGCGTACCTGGCTGTGAACCGAACCGCCTCCAACGCCGGGTTGTTCAGGATCTCACCCAATGGCGAACGCGCCACCCCCTCTGCGGCAGAGGCGATCAACGCCGCACCGACGACACTGGTGGGATAGCGCTGCGGATACTGCCGAGCATGCGACAGCACCGTCATGCCGCCCATCGAATGCCCGACCAGCACCACCGGGCCGCGGGGGGCCACCACTGCGAGCACGCTCTCGAGGTCCTGGCCCAACTGTTCGACGGTGTAGGTGTCCGGTGGCGCCTCCCCGGACTGGCCATGCCCGCGTTGATCGTAGAAAACCATGCGGACCTGCTCACCCCACTGCTCGCTGAGCCGGGCCCGCTGAAAGTGGAACGATCCCATCCGAAGGCAGAACCCGTGCGCGAAAATGACAGTGAGGCCTGCGTTCTCGGGACCGACCTCGCGCACGGCCAGCGGCACTCCGTCGGGCGTGGTGACGACAGAGCTGCGGTCGGCGTCGAGCAGCTCGAAATCCTCGTCCCGGTACGGATCGTCGTCGCTGAACTTGCGCCGCAACGACTTCGCCACCGACAGACCCGCGGCAGTGCCCACGGCGGTCACCCCGGCCGCACCGGCCAGCCACCCCGCCCGGGCGCTCACCGGGACCGACCTCCGCGCAGGTAGGCCCGTGCGATGCGCCGGCGGGGACTGGTCACGACCTCGTAGCTGATGGTCCCGAGCAGGTCCGCCCACTCCTGTGCGGTCGGTTCCCCGTGGTCACCGGGCCCGAACAGGACGGCCTGGTCGCCCTCGGCGACGTCGACGGCTCCGGGTCCCAGGTCGACCACGAACTGGTCCATGCAGACCCGGCCCACATTGGGGTAGCGACGTCCGTTGATGCTCACCTGCATCCGATTGCTGAGCAACCGGAACACGCCGTCGGCGTAACCGGCGGGGATCAGCGCCAGTGTGGTGTCGCGCGTCGCCGTCCAGGTGTGCCCGTAGGACACGCTCTCACCCGCGGCGACGGGGCGCAGCAGGGTGACCGGGCACGTCACCGTCATCGCCGGACGCAGCCCGAGATCGCCGCGCTCGGGAACAGGGCTGAGTCCATAGGTCGCCAGGCCCGGGCGCACCATGTCGAAGGCCAGGTCCGGGCGCGTCATGGTGGCGGGCGAGTTGCTCAGGTGCACGACCTCGAACTCGAGTCCGAAGTCGCGGGCCAGCATCGCGCGGGCGGTGAGCCGGCGGGCCTGCTCGTCGTTGAAGGGATGTTCGGGGTCGTCTCCGTGCGCCAGGTGCGACATCAGCCCCCGTACCCGCACCGCGTCGTCGGCGCAGGCCCTGCGCAGCCCGTCGAGCACCGCCGGGTAGTCGCTCTCCCCCACGCCGTTGCGGTTGAGACCGGTGTCGGTCTTGACGGTCACCGTGGCCTGACAGCCGGTGCGCGACACCGCGTCGAGCAGGTCGGCGAGCTGGCGGGGCGAGGAGACGGCGATCTGGACGCCGGCCTGCAGTGCGGGCGCGAAGTCGGTGCCGGGCGGGTGCAGCCAGGCCAGCACCGGTGCGGTGATACCGGTCTGGCGCAGGTGCACCGCCTCGGCGACGGTCGCGACCCCCAACTCGGCGGCACCCGCTTCCAACGCCGCCCGGGCCACCTCCGTGGCGCCGTGGCCGTAGCCGTCGGCCTTGACGACGGTCATCACCGCGGCTGACCCGGCGCGTTCGCGCAGCACAGCGACGTTGTCGGCGATCGCGTCGAGGTCGACTGACGCGACGGGCAGAGCCCCCGACAGGTGCTGGGTCATGTTCGGCGTGGTGGTCACTGCGCCCGATTGTCCCAGGCGCGGTGTCAGTGGGCGAAATGCGCCTCGTCGGCGAACCCGCCCACGTCGATGGCATCGAGCTTGTCGAGGACCTTGACCAGGTCGTCACGCAGGGCGCGGGCCAGGTTCGCCGAGAAGCCCTCTCGGACCACGATGCGCAGCACCGCGATGTCGGCCGCGTCGTCGGGCATGGTGTAGGCCGGGACCTGCCAGCCGAACCCGCGCAGCAGCGCCGAGACGTCGAAGACCGTGTATTTGATGCCGTCGACCAGCTTGAACGCCACCACTGGGATGGCCGATCCGTCGGAGATCACCTCGAAGACCGGCTTCCGGTCGGGTCCGGTCATCCCGGCCAGTTCATGGGCCAGCCACTGCGCGTTCTCCGACAGGCACCGCATCACCTGCAGATAGCCGTCGCGGCCGAGCCGCAGGAAGTTGTAGTACTGACCCACCACCTGGTTGCCGGGCCGGGAGAAGTTGAGCGTGAACGTCGGCATGTCGCCGCCGAGGTAGTTGACCCGGAACACCAGGTCCTCGGGCAGGTGCTCGGCATTGCGCCAGACCACGAAGCCGATGCCGGGATAGGTCAGCCCGTATTTGTGTCCGCTGACGTTGATCGACACGACCCGGGGAAGCCGGAAATCCCACACCACGTCCGGATGCAGGAACGGCACCACGAACCCGCCGCTGGCGGCGTCGACGTGCACCGGCACATCGCACCCGCCGTCAGCAGCGAGCTTGTCCAGCGCGGCGCAGATGTCCCCGACGGGCTCGAGTTCGCCGGTGAACGTGGTGCCCAGGATCGCCACCACCCCGATCGTGTTCTCGTCGACGGCGTCGACGACCTGTTCGGGGGTGATGACGTAGCGCCCGTCCTCCATCGGCAGATAGCGGGCTTCGACGTCGAAGTAGCGACAGAACTTCTCCCACACCACCTGCACGTTGGAACCCATCACCAGGTTGGGGGTGCGGTTCTTCCAGTCCCGTCCCTCTCCGGAACCGGCCCGCTCGCGCCACCGCCACTTCATCGCCAGCCCGGCGAGCATCACCGCCTCGCTGGAGCCCACGGTGGACACCCCGGTCGCACTGGACGGATCGTCGTCGCGCAGGTCCTCGGCGTGGAACAGGTCGGCCACCATGCACACGCAGCGCTGCTCGATCGCCGCGGTGACCGGATACTCGTCCTTGTCGATCATGTTCTTGTCGAACGTCTCCGACATCAGCTGCCCCGCTTCGGGATCCATCCACGTGGTGACGAACGTCGCCAGGTTCAACCGTGAGCTGCCGTCGAGCATCAACTCGTCGTGGATGAACCGGTAGGCATTCTCCGGGTCGAGGGACTCGTCGGGCAGCCGCAGCGCCGGGATGGGTGAGGTGGACATCCGACCCGTGTAGGCGGGGGTCAGAGACGAGTGACGTGAGACGTTGGGCATGCCCCTATTTCTAGAGGATCGAACCCAACGCTGTGCGCAGATGCGCCAGGATCTGCGACGACGACGTCGGCACCGGAGCCGGACCAGGATCGCAGGCCGCCGCCTCGGCGGCGCGCGAGTGCACGAACGCCGCCGCTGCTGCGGCCTCACCCGGCGGCAGACCGCCGGCCAGCAGCGCTCCGATGACCCCGGTGAGCACGTCACCCGAGCCCGCGGTGGCCGCCCAGGAATTGCCGGCGACGTTGAGGTAGACCGGCCCGGCCCCGGGCTCGGCGATGACGGTGACGTTGCCCTTCAACAGGACGGTCACCCCCAACCGATCGGCGAGCTTGCGGGTGTCGGCGATGCGGTCGTCGCCCGGCGGCGACCCCGCCAGACGGGCGAACTCGCCGGCATGCGGTGTCAGCACCGTGGGCGCCTCCCGATCGGCCACCAGCTCCGGGTGCGCCGACAAGATCGTCAGCCCGTCGGCGTCGACGATCACCGGCAGATCGGACTCGAGCGCGAAGCACAGCGCGGACGCGCCCGCCTCGTCGGTGCCCAGCCCGGGTCCCACCGCCCAGGCCTGGACCCGGCCCGCGGTGGCGTGGCTGGGTGTGGCGATCACCTCGGGCCAGTGCGAAACCACCTCGCCCGCCGCGGTTCCCGCGTAACGCACCATGCCCGAGTGGGCCGCGACCGCCGCACCGGTGCACAGGATCGCCGCCCCGGGGTACGTCGACGACCCTGCCATCACGCCGGTGACGCCCTGGCTGTACTTGTCGTCGGCACGTCCGGGCACCGGCCAGCGCGCGGCGACGTCGGCGGCCTCGAACCCGAGAATGTCCGAGGGCGGCAGGTCCAGCCCGATGTCGACGAGTTCGACCCTGCCGCAGCGTCCGAGCGCATGCACCGGTTTGAGTCCGCCGAACGTGACGGTCAGCGCGGCGTCGACGTGGGCCCCCTCGGCGGCCCCGGTGTGCACGTCCAGACCGCTGGGCAGATCAACGGCGACGACGGGGATACCGGCCTGCTCCACGGCGGCGAACACCTCGGCCGCATTCGGCCGCAACGCACCTGAGCCCGAGATTCCGACGACGCCGTCGATCACCAGATCAGTTGCCGCTGGCACGGTTTCGACGATGCGGCCACCGGCGGCGCGGAATGCGGACAGCGCCTTGGGGTGCGCGTTGTCGGGGTTGAGCAGGACCGCGCGGGCACCGGCACCGCGACGCTTCAGCAGCGTCGCCGCCCACAGCGCGTCTCCGCCGTTGTCGCCGGAACCGACGACTGCGCACACGGTGCGACCGTTGACAGTTCCCAGCTCCCGGCTGATCGCGGTGGCCAGCCCGAACGCCGCGCGGCGCATCAGTACCCCGTCGGGCAGCGCGGCCAGTAGCGGCGCCTCGGCGTCACGGATCTGCTGGGCGGTGTAGTAGGACCGCATGAGTTCCACGCTACGCGGCGACGTTCTGGTCATGGAGCACAGTGGGTATGACGACAGGCATGACGTTGAGTGAACTGCTCGAACTCGAACACGCCGGCTGGCGGTCGCTGTGCGACGGCACCGGCGATCAGTTCTACGGCTCGCTGATGACCGACGACGCGGTCATGGTGTTGGCCAACGGCATGGTGATGGACCGTGCGACCGTGACGGCGGCGCTGGGCCAGTCGCCGCCGTGGTCGCGCTATGACATCACCGACGTGCAGGTGATCGAGATCTCCGCGGACACCGCCGCGCTGGTCTACACCGGCACCGCGCACCGGGACGGACAGCCCGAACCGTTCGTGGCGGCGATGTCGTCGGTGTATCACCGCACAGCCGATGGGTGGAGACTGGTGCTGTACCAGCAGTCGCCTCGCGGCTGAGTCAGGTCGCGGTGGCCGGTCGTCCGGCTCGCGCGTCCTCGAGGGTCGGATAGAGGTCGATGATCTGGTCGACGCACATCAGGCGCATCGGCCTGCTCGTCGCCGGCCCCTCGGCGACCACCCGCAGCGACACCCCCGCCGGTTCGGTCAGGCGGTGCGTCTCGACGAGCACGCTGATTCCCGCCGAGGACAGAAACGTGACGTCGAGGAGGTCGACGATCAGCAGCGCAGCACCGCCGCTCAACGCGACGTCCAGGTGTGTCATCAGCGTCGGCGCGGTGAGCACGTCCAGATCGCCGGCGACGTGCAGCACCAGCGCGTCACCGTCGCGGCGTGGGCTCACCGTGCAGCGACCGCTGCGTTCGTACCCATGGTGTTCCAGCATGTGATTTCCCGACCTTTGTTTGCGCAGATAAGCGCGGTCGCACCGGATTCGTCAGAGGAGCCACGGCAGCGGCGACCAAGCTGCCAGAAAACTCATACTTTTCTTATCGAACCCACATGCTTCGGCGTTACTACTCGACGGTCACCGACTTGGCCAGGTTGCGCGGCTTGTCCACGTCGTAGCCGCGAGCCCGGGCCACGCCGGCAGCGAACAGCTGCATCGGAATGGTCGACAGCAGCGGCTGGAAAAGCGTTGGCACCGAAGGGATCTCGATCAGGTGATCGGCGTAGGGCCGCACCGTGTCATCGTCCTCCTCGGCGATGACGATCGTGATGGCCCCGCGGGCCTGGATCTCCCGGATGTTCGACAACAGCTTGGCGTGCAGCATCGCGGCGTTCTTCGGCGACGGCATCACCACGATCACCGGCAGGTTGTCCTCGATCAGCGCGATCGGGCCGTGTTTGAGCTCGCCGGCCGCGAAGCCCTCGGCGTGCATGTATGCCAGCTCCTTGAGCTTGAGGGCTCCCTCGAGCGCCACCGGGAACCCGACATGGCGACCGAGGAACAGCACCGTCGGCGACGGAGCGAACTGCTGCGCCAGCTGCATCACCGGCTCGGAGGTGGCCAGCACCCGCGAGATCATCTCGGGCATGGCTTCCAGATCGTGGTACTCGCGGGCCACCTCGTCGGGGTATTTGGTGCCGCGCGCCTGGGCGAGGGCAAGCCCGACAAGATAATTGGCGGCGATCTGGGCCAGGAACGTCTTCGTCGAGGCCACCCCGACCTCCGGTCCGGCGCGCGTGTAGAGCACCGCGTCGCACTCCCGGGGAATCTGGCTGCCGTTGGTGTTGCAGATCGCCAGCACCTTGGCCTTCTGCTCCTTGGCGTGGCGCACCGCCTCGAGCGTGTCGGCGGTCTCACCGGACTGTGAGATCGCCACGACCAGCGTGTGGCTGTCCAGGACCGGATCGCGATACCGGAACTCGCTGGCCAGTTCGACCTCGACCGGCAGCCGCGTCCAGTGCTCGATGGCGTACTTGGCCAGCATCCCGGAGTGGTAGGCGGTGCCGCAGGCGACGACGAAGACCTTGTCGATGTCGCGGAGCTCCTGGTCCGACAGGCGCTGCTCGTCCAGCACGATGCGGTTGTCGACGAAATGGCCCAACAGTGTGTCCGACACCGCGTCGGGCTGCTCGGCGATCTCCTTGAGCATGAAGTACTCGTAGCCGCCCTTCTCGGCGGCCGAGGTGTCCCAGTCGATGTGGAACCTGCGGTAGTCGACATCGGCCACGGCGGGGTTACCGTCGAAATCGGTGATCCGGTAGCCCCCGGCGGTGACGACCACCGCCTGGTCCTGGCCCAACTCGACGGCCTCGCGGGTGTGTTCGATGAACGCCGCGACGTCGGAGCCGACGAACATCTCGCCGTCGCCCACACCGAGCACCAGCGGGGTCGAGCGGCGCGCAGCCACGATCGTGCCCGGCTCGTCGGCATGGGCGAACACCAGGGTGAAATGCCCCTCCAGGCGGCGCAGCACGGCCAGCACCGACGCCGCGAAATCGCCGGCGTGCCTGCCGTGGGCGAACTCGCGCGCCACCAGGTGCACCGAGACCTCGGTGTCGGTGTCGCTGGCGAACTCCACGCCTGCGAGCTCCAGCTCGTGACGCAACGCGGCGTAGTTCTCGATGATGCCGTTGTGCACGACCGCGACCTTGCCGGTGGCATCGCGGTGCGGGTGGGCGTTGCGATCGGTGGGCCTGCCATGCGTCGCCCACCGGGTGTGTCCGAGCCCGGTCGCTCCGCTGGCGCCGTTGATACCGGCCTCGTCCAGCGCTGCTTCCAGGTTCGCCACGCGACCCGCCTTGCGACTCACGATGAGCCCACCACTACCGTCGAGAAGCGCGACGCCTGCCGAGTCGTAACCCCGGTACTCCATGCGGCGCAGCGCATCGACGACGATCTCGCAGGCAGGGCGCTGCCCGACGTAGCCGACGATTCCGCACATAGGCAACCAGGGTACGGCAGAAGCACCTCGAACCCTGGTGGGCTACGGTCTTCGGGTGGCGAGTACCAAGAAGCTCTTTGGCGCGCTGACCCGGCGCGGTCCACAGCGCGTCATGCGGGGTGACCTGGGTTTTGCCGGTCTGCCCGGGGTCGTCTACACCCCGGCGGCGGGTACGAACCTGCCTGGAGTGGTGTTCGCTCACGACTGGATCACATCGGCACACCGCTACCACGCGACACTCGAGCATCTGGCTTCCTGGGGCATCGTCGCGGCCGGTGTCGACACCGAGATCGGGTTCGCCCCGTCGGCACTGAATCTGGCCTATGACATGGGCACCGCGCTCGACATCATCGCGGGCGTGCGCCTGGGCACCGGCGACATCAGCGTGCATCCCGAGAAGCTCGGGGTCGCCGGTCACGGCTTCGGTGCGTCGGCGGCGGTGTTCGCCGCGGCGGGGATGCCGAGCAGAGTCAAAGCGGCCTTCGCGGCCTATCCCACGGTCAGCAGCCCGCCTGCCGAGCAACCTGCGGCCACCCTGACGGTGCCGGGGCTGATCTTGACCGCCCCCGGTGACCCTATGACGTTGCGATCCAACGCGGTCGAGCTGGCGCGGGTGTGGAAATCCGCCACCCTGCGCTCGACACCCAAAGCCAAGTCCGGCGGCCTGGTGGAGGGCCGGCGGCTGGGCCGTGTCGTCGGACTGCCCGGCGCCGACAAGAGCTCGCAGAAAACCGTGCGGGCGCTGATGACCGGATATCTGCTGTACCAGCTCGCGGGCGACAAGGAGTACCGCGACTTCGCCGATGCCGAGGTCGAGCTGCCGAAGGCGCCGGTGATGGACCCGTTCGCCGACGATCCCGTGGACCTCGAGAACAAGGTCGTCGCGCTGCTCAAGCCGTAGCATCCCGCCCACGCGCGCCCAACCAACCGGTTGGGGTATATAACTTGGTGATGCGCACCGGCATCTTCCTGAGTTACGCGGGCGGCTTCCTGGAGGCCGTCGACGAGGTCGTCGAACTCGAGAAGCTCGGGGTCGACCTGGCCCTGGTGGCCGAGGCCTACTCCTATGACGCGATCAGCCAGCTGGGTTTCCTGGCCGCCCGCACCTCCCGCATCGAGTTGGGCACCGGCGTGGTCCCGATCTACACCCGCACCCCCGCTCTGATGGCGATGACGGCCGCCGGCCTCGACTACGTCTCCGACGGCCGCTTCCGGCTGGGACTGGGCACCTCCGGCCCGCAGGTCATCGAGGGCTTTCACGGTCTCCCGTTCGACGCACCGCTCGGGCGTACGCGGGAGGTCGTCGACATCTGCCGGCAGGTGTGGCGACGGGAGCGGCTGGCCTACGACGGCAAGCACTACCAGCTTCCGCTGCCCGCCGAGAAGGGCACCGGCCTGGGCAAACCTCTCAAGCTGATCAACCATCCGGTCCGCGAGCGCATCCCGATCACGATCGCTGCGCTCGGACCCAAGAACGTCGAGCTGACCGCCGAGATCGCCGAGGGGTGGCAGCCGGTGTTCTTCTACCCGGAGAAGGCCGACGAGGTCTGGGGTGACGCGCTGCGCGCCGGTGCCGCCAAACGCGACCCGGCCCTGGGTCCGCTCGACGTGATGGTCAGCGCGAGCCTGGCCATCGGCGACGACGTCGACGAACGGCTGTCGTGGGCCAAGCCGCAGCTGGCGCTCTACATCGGCGGTATGGGGGCACGCGGCCGGAATTTCTATCACAGCCTGGCCACGCGGTACGGGTTCGGTGAGGTCGCCGACCACATCCAGGATCTGTACCTGGCGGGCAAGAAGGCCGAGGCCATCGACGCGGTTCCCGATGACCTGGTTCGGCAGGTCTCGCTCGTCGGACCGGCCGGCTTCGTCAAGGAGCGAGTAGCCGCCTTCGCCGATGCCGGCGTCACGACCTTGTTGGTGCATCCGTTGTCGGGTGATCGCCGCGAGACCGTCGGCTTCGTCGAGGAATTGCAGAAGCTGCTGCCCTGACGACGACCGTAGGCTGAGTCCATGGCTGAGCTGACCGACGACGTCATCGAATTCCTCGCCGAGGGCACCCGCACCGCCAAGCTGGGCTACGTCGCCGCCGACGGGCGGCCACTGGTCGCGCCGGTGTGGTTCGTCGTCGACGGCCGCGAGCTCGTTTTCAACACGGGCAAAGACACCGCCAAGGGCCGGGCGCTGCGCCGGGACCCGCGGGTCGTGGTGTGCGTCGACGACGAACGGCCGCCGTTCTCGTTCGTCCAGGTGCAGGGCGAGGTGACGCTCAGCGAGGACCCCGAGGAGCTGGTCGCCACCGCCACCCGGATCGGCGGCCGCTACATGGGTGCCGACCGCGCCCAGGAGTTCGGCCGCCGCAACGGAGTGCCTGGTGAACTGGTCGTGCGCGTGCGGCCGACCAAGATCGTCAAGGCTTTCAACCTGGCCGACTGACAGCCGGCCTCAACTGCCCGACAGGGTGTTCTCCCAGAACAGCAGTCGCGCGCGGAACCGGGGGTGAGCCACTTTGTCCAGCACCGTGAGCCCGGCTGTGGTCAGGGCGGGCACGCCGACCAAGCGGTGGAACATTCTCCCGCGCCGGTACTCGCGGCCCCACGTCGCGTTGACCGCCTGCTCGTAGTGGGTGAAGTCGGTGGGCCCACCGTTGGCCAGCGCGGCGACCGCGCACTCCCCGGCGGCCAGCCCCGATTGCAGCGCCTTGGAAATCCCGGCACCCGATACCGGGCGGGCGGCGCCCATCGCATCACCGGCGAACAGCACGCCCGGGCGCCAGGGCGGCCAGGCCGTGAAACCCATCGGTAACCGCCAGCCCTGCAACGCCTTGGACTTCTGCAGAGCGCCGACCGGCGGCAGCTCCCAGTCAGGCGGCAAAGTGGCCATGAACTGTCCCAGCAACTCGGCTGCGTTGATCTGTTTCCAGTGCCGGTAGCTGTTCACGTAACCCAGCCCCACGTTGACCCGTCCGTCGCCCAGAGGGAACACCCAGCCGTAGCCGGGCAGTTGATCGCCGCGGTGGGAGATCTTCAGATGAATGTCCAGAGAGTCGGAGTCGGGGCGCACCGCGGACATCTCGGCACGTATCGCGATGGCTGAGTAACCGTGATAGCGACTGTCCAGCTTCAGTGAGCGTTTGACCGGCGAATAGGCGCCGTCTGCAGCGATCACCGCGTCGGCACGCACCTGCTCGCCGCCCTTCAGCGTGATGCCGGTGACGCGGCCGTCCTCGTCGGTGACGGCACCGACAACCTCCTCACCCTGCCTCACGTCGGCCCCGGCCGATGCGGCGTGGTCGATCAGCATGGTGTCCAACTGGGTGCGGCGGATGCCGTGGCCGTGGTCGGGCATCCCGGGCCGGTTCGGGAAAGACAGCTCCCATTCGCTGGGACTGAAGATGGTGGCGCGGTTGAGCCGGTGGAAGCGAGCCACCTCGTCACCCAGCCCCATCTTCTGCAGGTAACTCACCGCGCGTGGAGTCAGTCCGTCGCCGCACGGCTTGTCCCGCGGGAATTCCGCCTTGTCACACAACAACACGCGGGCCCCGTTCCGGACGGCCTGCCAGGCGGCCGCCGATCCAGCCGGCCCACCGCCGGCCACCACTACGTCGTATCGGTCAGTCATCGAATACCGCCTTCGCTCGCCTGAGTGGTCGTCAGGTATTCGACGCTGTCAGCGTTGCGGACTGCCCGTTCAGCAAACTGACAGGAATACCCTGCCCATCAGGCTCGGATGCCCGCGGTGACTATCGCGGCGAGCTCGCGGTAGGCATCGGCGTCGTCGAGCCCGGTGGTGCGCCGCACCACGCGCTGTTGGATGCGCACCATCGCCGCGGCAACCAGATCGGCGGCGAACGCGGCATGCACGTCACGGAAGTCGCCGGCCGCGACGCCTTCGGCGATCAGTTCCTGCACCCGGCGGGCGGCGATGCCGGTGTTCTGCTCGTAGACCGCCCGAGCCGGAGCGAAGCCGTCGAGGTCGGTCATGAACTGCTCGGAGGCGGGGTCCAGTGCCGCCCCGACCGCGGACAGATAGGCGGCGATCCGGTCCCGCGCACCGGTGGTGGCCGCCACCCGGTCCTCGACGAACTCGGTCGCCGAGCGGAAGAAGTGCACCGTCGCCGCCTGGACGAGCTGCTCCTTGCTCGCCGCGAGCGTGTAGAGCGTGGACTTCGAACAGCGCAGCCGTGCGGCCATGTCGTCGAGGGTCAGATGCGCGAAACCCTCGGCCAGCAACAGCGCGACCAGCGCGTCGAACAATTCGGTCCGCCGCCGGGTGGCGAACGCTGGCCTGGTCACCCGCTCGATAGTACTGCAGAACGTCCTATAGTACTGTTCGCGGTATGGCTGTAGACCGGCTGCTGCCGACCGACGAGGCCCGCGACGTCGTCGAGCTCGCGCGACAGATCGCCGACAAGACCCTCGCGCCGATCGTCGACCATCACGAGAAGCACGAGACCTATCCCGAAGGCGTGTTCGCCACGCTCGGCGAAGCCGGGCTGCTGAGCCTTCCCTACCCCGAGCGGTGGGGTGGCGGCGGGCAGCCCTACGAGGTCTACCTGCAGGTACTCGAGGAACTTGCCGCCCGCTGGGCGGCCGTGGCCGTCGCGGTCAGTGTGCACAGCCTCTCGTGTCATCCGCTGATGTCCTTCGGCACCGACGAACAGCGGCAGCGTTGGCTACCGGACATGCTGGGCGGTGCCACGATCGGCGCCTACAGCCTCTCCGAACCACAGGCCGGGTCGGACGCCGCCGCCCTGAGCTGCCGAGCCACCGCCGACGGCGACGGCTACCGGATCACCGGCGCCAAGGCGTGGATCACCCACGGCGGGATCGCGGACTTCTACAACCTGTTCGCCCGCACCGCGGAGGGTTCGCAGGGCATCTCGTGTTTCCTCGTGCCCCGCGACACCGCCGGCCTCACGTTCGGCAGACCCGAAGAGAAGATGGGGCTGCATGCGGTGCCCACCACGGCCGCACACTACGACGACGCATTCGTGCCAGCTGACCGGCGCATCGGGTCCGAGGGGCAGGGTCTGCAGATCGCCTTCAGTGCACTGGATTCCGGGCGCCTCGGTATCGCCGCGGTGGCCGTCGGGCTGGCGCAGGCCGCCCTCGACGAGGCAGTCTCCTACAGTCAGCAGCGAACGACGTTCGGCCGCAGGATCATCGACCATCAGGGGCTGGGATTCCTGCTCGCCGACATGGCCGCCGCGGTCGACGCCGCACGGGCCACCTATCTCGACGCGGCCCGCCGCCGCGACGCCGGGATGCCGTACTCGCGCCAGGCGTCGGTCGCCAAGCTCATCGCGACGGACGCGGCGATGAAGGTGACCACCGATGCCGTGCAGGTGTTCGGCGGGGCCGGCTACACCCGCGACTACCGGGTGGAGCGGTACATGCGCGAGGCCAAGATCATGCAGATCTTCGAGGGCACCAACCAGATTCAGCGGCTGGTGATCAGCCGTCACCTGGCTCGCTAGGTTGCGCTTCGCCGACCTGCGGTAGTTCGTCGGCCGCGATCTCGCACGGAGTCCGCTCGTCGACCTCGGTCTCCGCCACCGGCGGCAGTGGCTCGGCCGGCGGTGGCGGGGGCGGCGGAGGCGGCGGTGTCGGCGCGGGCATCGGTTCGGCGGCGGCACCCTCTCCCGGCTCCTCGGGCTCGCCCCCGGGGGGCTCGTCGGGGTCCTGCCCCGGGCCCTCACCGGCGTCGCCCTCGGGGTCCTGGTCGTCCTCGTCGTCCTCGTGGGCGTCGTCCTCGTCGGCGTCCTCGTCGGCGTCCTCGTCCTCGTCCTCCACGGTGTCGACAGGGTCGTCCAATTCGGGAACGTCGAGAGGTGCGGGCTCCGGCAGGCCACCGCCGCCGCCCAACAGCCCGGTCAGCGCGTCGGTGAACGGCTGACCCAAACCGGACAGACCGCCGCCCCCGCCGAGCCCGGTCAGCGCGTCGGTGAACGGCTGACCCAAACCGGACAGACCGCCGCCCCCGCCGAGCCCGGGCAGCGCCGGGCCCGCCGAACCCAGTGACGACATGGCAGGCGGAGCCGCTTCCGCGGGCGCAGGAGACATATCAGCCGGAGCGGGTGCCGGCCACGCGGCGGGCACCGTGGCAGGAGCAGGTACCGCGGGAGCGGTGACGCCGCCGGCCGAACCGACAACCGGCGCCGGAGCCGGAGCCGGCATCGATGCCACCGACCATGGCTCCTCATCGGGCCGGTCACCGCTCGGCGGTGTCGGGGCGCTCCACACGGGGCCGAGATCACCGGGAATCGCGAAATCGGCAAGCCGCGCTCCCGCGATGTCGCCCGTGGCCTGTTGATACGCGGTACTGACCGACGACATCGCGGTCCGCATCGCTGCGAGCCAGTCGGTGCGAATCACGCTGTCCACGAACGGTTTCACCGCGTGGTCGACAAGCTCGCCGGCCGTGGACCGGTCACCCACACCGGACGTGACGGTCGCAGCGGCCGCCGACCAGTCGGTCCGCGTCGTGGCGGCTCTGCCCTCGATCTCGATCACCGCGCCGACCTTGTCGTCAACGGCTTCCCAGAGTTGTTCCCGCAGCGCCTCCATCGCCTCGCGCGCCGTATGCAGGGCGGCCGCCACCGTGGCCGATGCGTCACTGTGACGGCGCAGGAACTCCGCGGACGTGGCCGCGCCGACTCCCTGCCACATGTCCGGCAGCGCGGCGCGTTGCCGGTCCTGCACCTGGACGGCCTCGTCCGCGGCAGATGCGGCCGCCTCGAGCACACCGCAATCGTGGAGCAGCGCTTCGAGGTCCATGCCGTCCTCGCTGCGGTACCAGTCCTGCAACTGGCCCGCGTGCACGGTCAGGTCGGGGTGCCGGTACCCCACCTGCGCGCTGGCGGCGACATACTGTTGCACCGTCAGTACCGCTGGCATGCCGTCGGCCAATCGCGCTGTGACGTCACGCTTCTCAGCCATGTGCGGCGATCTGGTCGGCCGACCGGTCAGCGGCCGCCCCGTACCGGATCGCCGAGTTCTGCAATGCCACAGCGATCTCGGCTGCGGCGCGCGACCACAGACGCAGCGCCGTCGACAGCTCGGCGAGGGCCGTGGCCAGCTCGCCGCCGTGCGCGGCGTAGGCACGGCCCGAAAGCGCGGCGCCGAAACGTAGACTTCCCAATTGGTTACGCACCGCCGCGTCGATGATCGCCGATGCCGTGTCGTATTCGCGCGCCATCGCGCGCAGTCCTGCGGTGTCCACCCGCGTCGCCCCAGCCGATCCCATACGAGATCAGACGCGGGCGACCCGCGATCGGTTCCCTCAGTTCTGGGCGCTGACCGACTCGGCCACCCGCGCCGCCAATTGTCTGGCGGTGTCCTCATCCGCCGCCTCGACCATCACGCGCACCATCTGCTCGGTGCCCGAGGGGCGCAGCAGGATCCGTCCGGTGTCGCCGAGCTCGGCCTCCGCCCGGGCGACCGCTTCTTGCACCGACGGCGCTCGGGCCACCGCCGCCTTGTCGGTGACCTCGACGTTGATCAGCACCTGAGGCAGCGTCTGCATCGGTTCGGCCAGCGCGGCCAGGCTTCGGCGGGTCTGGGCCATCCGGGCCATCAGCCGCAACCCGGTGACGATGCCGTCGCCGGTGGTGCCGAACGCCGGCAGCACGATGTGGCCGGACTGCTCGCCGCCGAGCGAGAACTCACCGGCACGGAGTTCTTCGAGCACATAGCGGTCGCCGACACCGGTGGTGCGGACCTGCACACCGGCCGCGCGCATCGCCAGGTGCAGACCCAGGTTGCTCATCACGGTCGCCACCAGCGTGTCGGAAGCCAGCTCGCCGGCCTCCTGCATGGCCAGGGCCAGCACCACCATGATCGCGTCACCGTCGATCACCGTGCCGTCCGCGGCCACGGCCAGGCAGCGGTCGGCGTCACCGTCATGGGCCAGGCCCAGATCGGCACCGTGGCTGACCACGGCCGCGCGCAACGTCTCCATGTGCGTCGAGCCGCACCCGTCGTTAATGTTCAACCCGTCCGGCTCGGCGTGGATCGGCACCACGGTGGCGCCGGCCGCCCGATAGGCGTCCGGCGCGGCCGTCGACGCGGCACCGTGCGCGCAGTCGACCACCACGGTCAATCCGTCGAGCCGGGTGGTGGCGGCCTTGCCGACGTGGCGCAGATAACGCTCCAACGCGTCCTCGGCGTCGACGATTCGCCCGATTCCCGCGCCGGTCGGGCGGTTGCCCGGGCCCTGACGGACCAGCTCCTCGATGCGATCCTCGGTCGCGTCGTCCAGCTTGAGGCCGCCGGGGCCGAAGATCTTGATGCCGTTGTCGGGCATCGGGTTGTGCGACGCGGAGATCATCACGCCGAAGTCGGCGTCGTAGGCGCTGGTCAGATACGCCACGGCGGGGGTGGGCAGCACGCCGACCCGCAGCGCATCCACTCCTTCGCTGGTCAGCCCGGCGATCACCGCAGCTTCCAGCATCTCCCCGCTGGCGCGCGGGTCCCGACCGACGACCGCGACCCGCCTGCGGGTCGCGCCGGTTCTGATGAGCCGCCGGGCCGCGGCCGCCCCCAGCGCTACCGCGAGCTCAGCGGTCAGGTCCTGGTTGGCGACGCCGCGCACTCCGTCGGTGCCGAACAGTCGAGCCATCGTGCCAACCTCTCACAGCCGCCCGCGAGGAAGCCAACCGGCGACAGGCCGGTCCGTGCCGTCGCCGGATCGATACAACCGCGTGATTCTCCCACGCCGAGCCCCGAACAGAGCTCACCGCCCACACCCGGTGCGGGTGTGGGCGGTGAGTCGGCTGCTACTTACCCAGCCTCTTGACCAGCGTCGTCCGCAGCGCCGGCCTCAGGCTGCTCCATTTCTGCGCTCACGTTCTGGGTGAGCATCAGATCGCCACCCGGCAGGCCCGCACACACGGTCTGGTCGGTGCCGTCGGCATCGACCTGCTCGGCGAGCGCGTTGACGTCCTCGGGGGCGCTGGCACAGAGGGCCCCCGCCGTGGCGGCGGCCGCGTCGGTGGGCACGCCCTGCAGGATCGTCGTGTCGCCGACGGCGATGTTCACAAGACCGTCCGGGGTCGTCTCGACGGGCTGCGCATTCGCTACGCCGAGTCCCGCGGTGAACAGCACCGACCCTCCGAGGACGGCACCCGCTGCGGCGTTCTTCACGAAGCTCATCAATTCACTCCTTCTCAGTCGCGGAGCCGCGGACTGTCGTTGCCGCGCTCCGCAATCGAGGCTGTCCGAACCCGGCCGGGGAATTCAAGCTGCGCTCGGCCAGATAGCGTCGGTCCGGTCCCGCAAACGACCCGTCGGTGAGGGTGACTAGGTAGCTGAACCGGCATCAACACAGTTCACACCGCAATAGCGCGTTACCAGAACTGCCGCTGCGAGTTCGCTGTGCAAACCCGTACAGACGACTGACGCCCGGCCGCTCGCGATGCGAACGAACCGGGCGCCATGCCGTGCTGAGATCAGCGCTTGCTGTACTGAGGCGCCTTGCGCGCCTTCTTGAGGCCGTACTTCTTGCGCTCGATGGCGCGCGGATCACGGGTCAGGAACCCGGCCCGCTTGAGCGCCGGACGGTCCTCGGGCTGGACCAGGATCAGCGCACGGGCGATCGCCAACCGCAGCGCGCCGGCCTGCCCGGAGGGGCCGCCACCGTCGAGGTGGGCGTAGATGTCGAACTGCTCGAGGCGGTCGACGGTCACCAGCGGAGCCTTGATGAGCTGCTGGTGCACCTTGTTGGGGAAGTAGTTCTCCAACGTGCGCCCGTCGAGGTGGAACTGTCCGGTGCCGGGCACCAGGCGCACCCGCACCACGGCCTCCTTGCGGCGGCCGACGGTCTGGATCGGACGGTCGAACAGCAACGGGTCGGCCGCGACGTGGGCATCGTGGTCGTCGGCGAACACCGCGTCCTCGACAGCCACGGGGGTCTCGGCGCCCTCAGCGACCTCGACGGCCTCGGGGACCTCGACGGCCTCGGCGGTCTCGATCGGCTCGGGCACCGCGGCGGTTTCGGTGAAGTCGGATTCAGTCACTGGGACACCTGCTTGACGTCGTACGGAATCGGCTGCTGAGCGGTGTGCGGATGCTCCGATCCGGTGTACACGCGCAGCTTCTTCTGGATCTGGCGGCCGAGCTTGGTCTTCGGCAGCATGCCGACGATCGCCTTCTCGACGAGGCGGTCGGGATGCCGTTCCAGCATCTCGGCGACCGAGCGGCGGCGCAGACCACCGGGATAACCCGAGTGGCGGTAGTGGAACGTCCGCTGCGGCTTGTTACCGCTGACGGAGATCTTGTCGGCGTTGATGACGATGACGAAGTCACCGCCGTCGACGTTGGGCGTGAACGTCGGCTTGTGCTTGCCGCGCAGCAGATTGGCAGCTGCTACGGCGAGCCGGCCGAGCCTCACGTCGGTGGCGTCGATGACGTACCACGAACGCGTGGTGTCACCCGCCTTCGGCGTGTACGTAGGCACAGCGCGTACCTCTTCCTCTTACTCGGGTGGATCCCGGGGTGATCCCGGGTGCCGGTCCGGCGTGCACGTCAGCACGACCTCGGCGACCGGCGGGGACCCGAGGCGACCTGTGGCCGCAAGGCCAGCACACGCCAACGTGGCAGCCTACCCGGGGGTGTCTGCGCAGGTCAAAACGCGCTCCCGGGCGCGGCCCGCGGCTCGATTACGGATCGACGCCGAATCGGCCATACCATTTCCTCTGACATGACCGACTCTGCCCTCGACGCCGCCTCGCCGACCACCACCGGCGGCGGTGACCGCGCCACCGCTCGCATCGCCGCCGAAGCGCAGCGCCGCCGCACCTTCGCCGTGATCAGCCATCCCGACGCCGGTAAATCGACGCTCACCGAGGCCCTGGCCCTGCATGCGCGGGTGATCACCGAGGCCGGCGCCATCCACGGCAAGGCGGGTCGCCGCTCGACCGTGTCGGACTGGATGGAGATGGAGAAGGCCCGAGGCATCTCGATCACCTCGACGGCACTGCAGTTCCCGTACCGGGACTGTGTCATCAACCTGCTGGACACGCCCGGCCACGCCGACTTCTCCGAGGACACCTACCGGGTGCTGACCGCGGTGGACTGCGCGGTGATGCTCATCGACGCCGCCAAGGGGCTCGAACCACAGACGTTGAAGCTGTTCCAGGTCTGCAAGCACCGGGGCATCCCGATCATCACCGTCATCAACAAGTGGGACCGGCCGGGCCGACACGCCCTGGAGTTGATGGACGAGATCCACGAGCGCATCGGGCTGCGGACCACCCCGCTGACGTGGCCGGTGGGCATCGCCGGGGACTTCCGGGGCGTGCTGGACCGCCGGTCCGGGATGTTCATCCGCTTCACCCGCACCGCGGGCGGCGCCACCGCGGCACCGGAGGAACACATCGCCGCCTCCGACGCCCACGCCGCCGCGGGAGTGGACTGGGATACCGCTGTCGAGGAGTCCGAGCTGCTCTCCGCAGACGGGTCCGACTTCGACGAGGACCAGTTCCGCAGCGGCGCAGCCTCACCGGTGCTGTTCACCTCCGCGGCACTGAACTTCGGGGTCAACCAGCTCCTCGATGTCCTCGTCGAGCTCGCCCCGGCGCCCGCCGGCGCGGTGGACGTCGACGGCAATCGGCGCGCCGTCGCGTCGCCGTTCAGTGCGTTCGTGTTCAAGGTCCAGGCGGGAATGGACTCCGCGCACCGAGACCGGATCGCCTACGCGCGCGTGTGTTCGGGCACCTTCGAACGCGGTGAGGTCCTCACCCATGCGGCCACCGGCAAACCGTTCGTGACGAAGTACGCGCAGTCGGTGTTCGGCCAGCAGCGCTCGACGCTCGACACCGCGTGGCCCGGCGACGTGATCGGCCTGGCCAATGCCGCCGCGCTGCGTCCGGGCGACACGTTGTATCGGGATGTGCCCGTGGAGTTTCCACCGATCCCGAGCTTCTCCCCCGAGCATTTCGCAGTCGCCCGCGGCACCGACCCGAGCAAGCACAAGCAGTTCCGCCGGGGAATCGAACAACTCGAGCAGGAGGGCGTGGTGCAGGTGCTGCGATCCGACCTGCGCGGCGAACAGGCTCCCGTGCTCGCGGCCGTCGGCCCGATGCAGTTCGAGGTGGCCACCCACCGGATGGCCACCGAACTCAGCGCCCCGATCGCGCTGGAACCGTTGCCCTACCAGGTGGCCCGCATCGTCGACCCCGAGGACGCCGAGTTCATGAACAAGCAGGTGTCGGCGGAGGTGTTGACCCGCTCCGACGGGGTGATGCTGGTGCTGTTCTCCACTCCGTGGCGGCTCCAGGGTTTCCAGCGCGACAACCCGGACATCACGTTGCATTCCCTGGTAGCCGCCCAGAGCTGAGGCGTTCGGTCAGGCGGGCCGGGGAATATCCAGCATCGCCGCGAGTTCCGCGCGACCCTCGATGTCCAGCGGCAGCAACGGTGCCCGCGGGTCGCCGGCGCCGCGACCCAGCACGTCCAGGCCGGCCTTGACCGTGGTCGGCAGACCGCCCGCGACGATGAACCGCAACAGCGGCGCCAGGTCGTCATAGATCGCCTGGGCCTTCCGGTAGTCACCGGCCGACGCCGCCGCATACAGGTCGATACACGGCTGCGGGCGAAGGTTCGGTGCCGCAGTGCACCATCCGGCGGCGCCGGCCTTCAACGCGTCCAACACCAACGGATTGCTGCCGTTGTAGAAGGGCAGCGCCCCATCCGTGAGCTCCTTGATGCGCAGCATCCGGGAGAGGTCGCCGGTGGACTCCTTGACCATCGTCACGTTGTCGATGTCGGCGTACATCTGCACCAGCAGTTGCGGGGACATGTCGATGCCGCTGGTAGCCGGATTGTTGTAGGCCATGATCGGCAGGTCGACTGCGGCCGCGACCCGGGTGTAGTGCTGGGCGATCTCACGGTCGGTGAGCTTCCAGTAGGACACCGGCAAGATCATCACCGCGTCGGCACCTGCGCGCTCGGAGTACCTGGCGCGGCGGATCGTGTTGGCGGTGGTGAGGTCCGAGGCCCCGACGACAACCGGGATCCGGCCGTCGACGGCGGCGACCGTGGTGTCGACCACGGCATCGAACTCCGCTTCGGTGAGGTACGCCGACTCACCGGTGCTCCCGAGCGGGGCGATGGCGTGCACGCCAGACGTCACCAATCGCTCGACAAGCGCGGCGAGCTCGGTGGTGTCGACAGCGTCGCCGCCATCGGTGAACGGCGTGATCGGGTAGGCGACAATTCCTTGCAGTGGATCGAATTGGGACATGGTGGCTCCGTTCTGTTGGGGTGGAAGGTCAGTTCGTCAATGCGTCGGGATGGTGAACCAACGCTCTGCGGGCGTAGTAGGCGAAGTTGGCCTGGCTTCTCTTGGGTGTCAGCGTCCAGTCGTGGGCTTCTCGGGCCAGGCGATCCGGAAGCTCAGCGATCGTGCCCGCCGCCATCGCAGCCAGTTGCAGCTTCGCTCCGCGCTCGATCAGCATCGCCAGTGAACATGCCTCTTCGACGCTCGAGCCCGCCACGACGTGGCCGTGATGGGCCAACAGGATGGCCTTCTTGTCACCCAGCGCGCCCGAGATGATCTCACCCTCCTCGTTTCCCACCGGAACTCCGGGCCACTCGGGCAGGAAGGCACAGTCGTCGTAGAGCGGCGCGATGTCCATCTGCGAGACGACAAGCGGCACCTCCAACATCGACAGGGCAGCGACGTGAAAGGGGTGGGTGTGCACGATGCAGTGGACATCCGGACGCGCCCGATAGATCCACGAATGGAACCTGTTGGCAGGGTTCGCCATTCCTTCGCCCTGCAGGACGGTGAGGTCCTCGTCGACCAGCAGCAGATTGCCGGCGGTGATCTCGTCGAAGCCCAGTCCCAGTCGCTGGGTGTAGTAGGTGCCAGGCGTTTCGGCACGGGCGGTGATCTGCCCCGCCAGACCGGAGTCGTGCCCGGCATCGAACAGCGCACGGCAAGTCAGCGCCACTTTCTCGCGGACCGTCAGCGGGGACTCCGCGACGTTGCGCTTCATGCCGTCCAACGCTCGCTTCATCAAGTCGGTCTTGGCTGTGCTCATGGTTGTGGTCACGAGGCTCCCTTCCGGTGGATGAAATGACAACGCGTTCACTATAGGACACTTTGTGTCATATCGGAAATGCTAGGGTGGCGCGGTGAGCACCCTCCTCCGAGCGGTACGCCAGCAGAGCGGACTGACGCTGGACGATCTCGCCGAAGAGACCGGGCTGACGAAGAGCTACCTGTCCAAGGTGGAACGCGGGCAGAGCAATCCGTCGATCGCGGCGGCGCTACGGATCTCCCGCGCCCTCGGCGTCGACGTCGCGCAGCTGTTCAACGATGACCCGTCCGCCGCGCGAATCTGCATCGAGCGGGCACCCGTCGGCGCGGCCGAGCGCCACCACCCGATCGCCGCAGCGATGCTGGGAAAGACCATGGTCCCGTTCCTCGTCCGGCCGGGCCGGCAGTTCACCACCCACCCTCATGCGTCGCACCAGGGCCAGGAACTGATCTTCGTGCATCGCGGCAGTGTGGAGCTCAGCTACGACGGCGACGTCATTGCGCTCGAGACGGGTGACAGCGCCTATCTGGATGCATCACGTCCGCACAAGCTGCGCCAGACGAGCTCCGAGACCCCCGAAGTCGTCGTCGTCACGCACGACGGTCCGCGGGCACCGGGGCGTTAGGCGGGCCGGGGAACCCCCATCGGATTGGGCACGGGCACCACTCCGCGATCGACGAGGACAGTGGCGAGCCGGCCGAGGGTGCGCATGGTCCATTCGGCGTCGTCGAGCGCGCGCCACGGGCCGGTCGCCAGGTCATCGGTGAGCCGCTCCACGTTCTCGCGTAACGCCACGCCTGCGCCGGTGAGCGCGCTGTCGGCGCTGAGCACCCCGCGCTCCCGCAGCTCCTCGATCGCTTTCGCCCACTGCTCGTCCGTCCAACCCCGGTTACGTTGCAGCACATCGCGATCCAGCGCTCCGGTGGCGACATGGGTGATCGATGCCTGCAGACCGGTCAAGCCACACGCGGTCGCGGCGACCACATGCCCGTCGCCGCGGTGCTCCCGCAGCGCCGTCACCGCCAACCACAGGCGCGCACACCACGACGCCGGACGCGCCACCGACTGCCACGCGCCGGCCAGCGCTCGGCCGTCGACCGCCAGCGAGTCGACCACCCGTTCCACGTTGGCGGTGACCCGGCGGAGGTCGTCGGTGGACCCGGCCGCCGCGTGAACCCCCACCACCGCGTCGGCGGCCGCGAAGCGCGCCTCACGCACACCGGCGGGGGTGATCCGGTTCCAGATCTTGGGGACGGCACGGGCCACCATCGCCGGTGCAAACCCGTAGAACAGCGCGGTCACCACCTGCGCAGGCGGAGCGCCGAGCGGAAAGGCGCGACCGGCGAAGTAGCCGTTCCAGCCGCCGGTGAGCCCCGCCTCGACCATGGCCGCGGCGAATGCCGGGTCGAAGTAGCAGACGGCGTGCACGGGTTCGTAGACCCGCCAGAACCGGCGTTCGGGTCGTTCGATGGCCATGCGCGGCATTCTGCACGCCCGCCCGACCTGCGGGCAGCGCCAATCCCGCAGCGGTGGACCAGTCCACTTTCGCCGAATTGGCCGCTGACAGCGGCGATTGGATCACGTTGACTGGGCAGTCCGACCGATCCTGAGGAGGAGACGAGCGTGACCCAGCAGACGCTGCACGCGCCCGACACCGTTGCCCACGGTGGTTTCCGCGTGACTCTCAATCCGGCCGCCCGCTCCGAGCGAGACCGGGCGGCGGTGCTGGCCGCCCCGGGCTTCGGCGCGCACTTCACCGATCACATGGTGCTCGTCGACTTCAGCGAGCGAAACGGCTGGCACGACCGGCGCGTGGTGCCCTACGGGCCGTTGCCGATGGATCCGGCCGCGACGGCGCTGCAGTACGGGCAGGAGATCTTCGAGGGTTTGAAGTTGTACCGCCACCGCGACGGTCACCTGCGCCTGTTCCGGCCCGACATGAATGCCCGGCGGTTCGCCGCCTCGGCGGCACGGTTGGCCTTGCCGGCCGTGCCCACCGGGTTGTTCGTCGAATCGATCCGCCAGCTGGCCCTCGTCGACGCCGCGTGGGTGCCCGACCGGCCCGGAGACAGCCTGTACGTGCGGCCGTTCGTCATCGGCACGGAGGCTCTCCTCGGTGTGCGACCGGCCCGGCACGCGACGTACGGGGTGATCGCCAGCCCCGCCGGCTCGTACTTCGACGACGCCGAGTCCGGGATTTCACTGTGGTTGTCGCCGAGTCATTCCCGCGCCGGCGCGGGCGGCACGGGCGCAGCCAAGTGTGGCGGTAACTACGCCGCCGCGCTGGTGGCCCAGACCGAGGCCAAGGCACACGGTTGCCAGCAGGTGCTGTTCACCGACGCCGCCACGCGTACCTGGGTCGAGGAAGCCGGCAGCATGAACATCTTCTTCGTCTTCGCCGACGGAACCTTGGTCACGCCGCCGTTGAACGGGGCCATCCTGGCCGGGGTGACCCGCGACAGCGTGATCGAACTGGCTCGCGATCGCGGCCATCGGGTCGAGGAGCGGCCGATCAGCATCGCGGAGTGGAAAGCGACGGCCACCACGGGTGAGCTCACCGAGGTGTTCGCCGCGGGCACTGCCGCGGTGATCACACCGATCGCCGAACTCGTCACCGAAGACACGGTGATCGCCACCCGCGCAAGCGGAAGCGCCTCCATGGCAAGGGAACTCAGGGCGCAGCTCACCGGCATCCAGCACGGCACGATCCCGGACCGGAGAGGCTGGCTGCTCGATCTGGGACCTGCCCGGCGATGACGCGGTCTCTCGCCCGGGCACACATCGGAGCCAGGCAACTGGTCGCGCTGTTGGGTGAGTGGGAGGTCGGCGATGCGGTGTACAGCGCGCTGGCCGCGCGCATCGCCCTCCTGCTCGACGACGGCCGCATCGCCACCTACACCCGGTTACCCGCCGAGCGGGAACTGGCCGACGCCCTCGGACGCAGCCGCACCACCGTGGTCGCCGCCTACCGCGCCCTGCGGGACAGCGGACATCTCATCAGCGTGCGGGGTTCCGGCAGCGTCGCCGTGCTGCCCACCTCCCCCACCGCGACGTCGGGAACCGAGGTCGACTTCGCGCGCGCCGTTCCCCCGCCGGTCCCCGGACTGAGCGACGTCTTACGCCGCGCCGGTGAAGCCGCGACGACCATCCTGGCGCACCCGGGTTTCGATCTCGTGGGGGAACGGCACCTCCGGGAACAGATCGCGGAGCGCTACTGCGCGCTGGGTGCCCCGACAACCGCCGAACAGATCATGATCACCGTCGGCGCCCAGCACGCCATCGCGTTGGTGTGCCGAACAGTGCTGCGGCACCGGGACAACGTCGTCGTCGAAGCACCGACCTACCCCCATGCCTACGAGGCCGTTCTCACCGCCGGCGGCCGCCTGGCGAGCACGCCGGTGTCGAATCTCGGTTGGGACGGCGAGCATCTCGCCAGCGTCGTCACGCGCGTGCGACCGCAGCTCGCGTACCTGATTCCGGACTTTCACAACCCGACCGGTGCAACGATGCCCGAAGCGGTCCGCGAGCGGGTCCTCGATGCGGCACGCCGGAGCGGGACGCTGCTGCTCGTCGACGAGACCACCGCCGACCTCGACATCGACAGGCCGAGCGCGCCACCATCGTTCGCCTGTCTGGCCGGCCGGCACTCGGCCGGCACCGTGGTCAGCGTCGGGTCGTTGAGCAAGACCATCTGGGGTGGGCTGCGCATCGGCTGGGTCCGCGCCGACCCTGTTCTGCTCAGCCGGATGGTCGGCGCCCGTCCCGCCGGTGACCTCGGCACATCGGTACTCGACCAGACGGTCGCCGCCGACGTGCTCGCAAACTACGACGACTTCCTGACCCACCGGCGCGCGCTGCTGCGCGATCGACGCGACCTGCTCACCGAACTGTTGCGCACCCAGCTGCCCGACTGGGACATCCCCGTCGTCCGCGGCGGGCTCTCGCTGTGGGTGGGGCTGGGAGCCCCGATCAGTTCGGCGCTGGCACAGGCCGCGCAACGTCGCGGGGTCCGGATCACCGCGGGCTCCAAGTTCGGCACCGACGGAGCGCACGAACGATTCATCAGAGTGCCGTTCACCGGCGACCCCGACCGCATCCGGCGCGGCGTCGGCATCCTGCGCGACACGTGGGAGTCGCTGCTCCCGCTCGCCGGTGCGGCCGCGCACCACCGGCTCCCACCGACCCTGTAGCACCTCGACCAGCGAAAGGACCGCCCATGGCGAAGTCCGGCGACCTCGACGCCGACATCACCCGGCACATCACCGACAGCTTCTCCCGCCAGGGGCTCATGACACACCTCGGCGCGACCATCGCCGAGCTGCGTCGCGGCTTCTGCGCCCTGCACCTGCCCTATCGCGCCGAATTGACCCAGCAACACGGCTATTTCCACGCCGGTGCCACCAGTGCCCTGGTCGACACCGCCGGCGGTTACGCCGGGATGTCCACCTATTCGCCGCGGGACTCGGTGCTGACCGTCGATTTCACCGTCAACCTGCTGGCCCCGGCGATCGGCGACGTCCTGGTCGCCGAAGCGACCGTGCTCAAGAGCGGTCGGACCCTGACCGTGTGCCGACTCGAGGCCTTCGCCGTCAACGCCGGAAGCCGCACCCACGTGGCGACCGGGCGACAGACCCTGATCCGGCTGGTCGACACCGCCGACACGGAGTGACGGGTGGATCGCGCCGTTGCGGCGTTCGCCGGGATCGCCGTCGTCGTCGTGCTCATGCCCGGGGCCGACACCGTGCTCGTGCTCAACGCCAGCCTGCGCGACGGCACCCGCGCCGGCATCGTCACCGCGACAGGGGTGGTGTGCGGGCCGGTGCTGTGGGGCGCGTTGGCGGGGCTGGGCGCCGCGATGATCCTGGGCCGGAACCCGCTGGCCTCCGGACTGATTGCCGCGGCAGGCGGGATCTATCTGTGTCACCTCGCGATCCGCAGCTTCGCGGCCGCCCGCGCTTCGTGGCGTGAGGCGGTCGACATCGACCTTGCGCCGCCGCACCCACCGCACCGCAGGGCGGCGGTCACCCACTTCCTGACGGGCCTGACCACCAACGTCCTCAACCCGAAGATCGGCGTCTTCTACCTCTCGGTCATGCCGGCGTTGTTCTTCGGCCGGCCCGTCACCGTCTGGCTGGGCGCGCTGCTGGGACTGATCCACGCCGCCGTCGGGATGGTCTTCCTCACCGGCGTTTCTGTGATGTCCGGATTGGCCCGGCGACGCCTGAGCCGCCCACACAACCGTGCAGTCCTCGAATCGATCTGTGGGCTCTGCCTTCTCGGCTTCGGCGTCTACGCGCTGGGCCAGGCCTCAGCTGCCGTGGCCGGTGCGGTGCCAGCGCGCGAGCAGAGCGTCGTCATTGGCCTCGATGACCGCCAACCGCAGCGCGGCACACACCTCGACGCGCAGCCGGGCGATTCCCGGCGAACCTGAATTCGGCAGCAGCGGGCCGGAGCACAGGTCCAGCGCCCGCGAGATGTCCCCGGTCGCCAGCGCGTCGAGCACACCGTCGAGGTCGCTGGTCACCGGTTCGAGCAGCCGGTAGGGCTTCGAGCCCAGGAATCGGGCCCCGATCGCGCGGCGCAGCCGCGACATCTCGGCGCGCACCGAGACCGCGTCGAGGTCGTTGTCGTCGAGCAACACCGCCAGATGGTCGGCACTGAGCCCCTCGGGGTGCTGCATCAACAACACCAGGATGTCGGCGTGGCGCGGGGCCAGGTTGACCGACTGCCCGGCACCTGCGCCGCGACAGACCGTCCACGTGGGGCGGCGGGCCGTCAACACGGTCAACCGCGCGCTGCAGGAGCCGGGCCCCGCCTCGGCGGCGGTCTGCGTCAGCCGCTGCAACGCGACGTACTTGCCGACGGCGAGCGCGGTGGCCCGCAGCAAGGCCAGGGTCTGGGGTGCGGCCGCGTCCGCGTGGCCGGTCAGGTCGATCACGCCCAACAGCTCTCCGGTGGTCGGGTCGCGCACAGGAGCGGCCGTGCAACTCCACGGCTGGGCCACGCGGGAGAAATGCTCCCACCGCCTGATCTGCACCTCGCGGTCCACCACCAACGCCGTCCCGGGAGCATTGGTGCCTGCGCTGCGTTCACTCCAGTCCGCGCCGGGCAGGAAGTTCATCGCCTCGCCCTTGCGGCACGCCCGGCGGTTGCCCTCCACCCACAGCAGCGTCCCGGAGGCGTCGGCCACGCCGACCATGTGCCCGGCCTCGGCGGCGTCGTCGACCAGCAGACGGCGGATCAGCGGCATCGCCGTGGTCAACGGGTGCGCACGGCGCAGACGCTCGAGTTCGTTGTCGTCTGCCGACTGAGGGCCCTGACGATCGGGATCGACCCCTCTGCTGATGCTTCGGCGCCAGCTGTCGGCGACGATCTCGCGAAGCGCCATGTCACCGAGCTCGGTCGGGTCGACCTGGCCGGCCACGACGAGTTCGTGCAGCTCCTGCACCTGCCTGTGGGCCATCCGGTTATGCGGCACGCTGCCAGCCGACGGCGGGGAGCAGCCGCCTCCTTCCCGTGATCTGTCCTAATGACCTGTCTAATGAAACGTTAGCCGAACTTCCTGTGAACCAGATCTCTCTTGCCCGGTCCGGAGGCGGGCCTAGACGTTCGTCGGGAAGGCGGGACTCAGCCTGTCCGGCGCGGGCAGGCCGGGTTAACGTCAACGCATGGGCAGTGATGAGCGGGCGCCGGGGAAACTCTGGGCGGTGGGCCTCGGCCCCGGCGACAGCGAGCTGGTCACGTTCAAGGCGGCACGCGCAATCGAGCGGGCCGACGTGGTCGCGTTCCACTGCGCCCGGCACGGCCGCAGCATCGCGCTGTCGGTGGCTCAGCCGTACCTGCGCGACGGGCAGATCCACGAGCGGCTCGTCTACCCGGTCACCACCGAGACCACCGACCATCCCGGCGGCTACCGGGGTGCGCTGGCGGAGTTCTACACCGCGGCCAGCGACGTGCTGGCGGCCCATCTGAGCGCCGGCCGTGACGTCGCGCTGCTGGCCGAGGGAGACCCGCTGTTCTACAGCTCCTACATGCACATGCACAAGCGGCTCGCCGGACGGTTCGACACCGAGATCATTCCCGGTGTGACCTCGGTGTCCGCGTCGGCGATGGCGGTGGGGACTCCGCTGGTCGAGGGCGAGGAGACGCTGACCGTGTTGCCCGGCACGCTGCCGACCGCCGAACTGGTGCGCCGCCTGCGGGACTGTGACGCCGCGGCGATCATGAAGCTGGGGCGCAACTTCGCGAAGGTCCGCGAGGCCCTCGACGCGGCCGGTGTCGCCGATCGCGCATGGTACGTCGAGCGCGCGTCCACCGGTGCCCAGAAGGTCGCACCGGTCGACGAGGTCGACCCGGCGTCGGTGCCGTACTTCTCGATGGTGGTGGTGCCCGGGCCGCTGAACAACCCGTCGGTCGGCGATCCGGCCCAGGCCGGCGAGGTCGTCGTCGTCGGACTCGGCCCCGGCGCCGACCGGTGGACCACCCCCGAGGTGCGGACCGAGCTGTCGCGGGCCACCGATCTGGTGGGCTACAAGACCTACCTGGGGCGGATCTGTCCGCGTCCCGGCCAACGCATGCACCCCAGCGACAACCAGGTCGAATCCGAGCGCGCCTGCATGGCCCTGGATCTCGCCCGCCGCGGCGCGCGGGTCGCGGTGGTCAGCTCCGGTGATCCCGGCGTCTTCGCGATGGCCGCAGCGGTGGCCGAGGTGGCCGCCGAACCGCAGTTCCACGACGTGGCGGTGCGGGTGGTGCCGGGGGTGACGGCGGCCAACGCCGTCGCTGCGGCGGTGGGCGCGCCGCTGGGCCACGACTACATGACGATCTCGCTGTCCGACCGGCTCAAGAGCTGGGAGGTCATCGAACGCCGCCTGCACAGCGCCCTCGACGCCGACCTGGTGATCGCCGTCTACAACCCCGGGTCGCGCAGCCGCGGCTGGCAGGTGGCAGCCTTGAAGGAGCTGCTGCAGCAACGGTTGCCGGCAGACCGGCCCGTCATCCTCGGTCATGACGTGGGCGGTGAGCAGCAGCGCCTGACCTCGACCACGGTCGCCGGGCTGGATCCCGCCGCCGTCGACATGCGCACCCTGCTCATCATCGGGTCGTCGACGACCCGCGTCGTCGCTCGCGCCGCCGGGGACCTGGTGTTCACGTCGCGGCGCTACGAGCAGCCGGCGGACTGAGCCGCAGGGGCACCCCCACGACGATGCGTGCCGCGTTGTGCCCGGCCCGTCGCGCGGCGCCGGCGGACGCGGCGCCGTCACACGCGAGGTCGGGCATCGGCGCCGTGAGCATCTCGTGGCTGATGCGCACCCGGCCGCGCCGGTCGATGCCCACCCCGACATCGAGCGACGACGCCCGCGCCGCGGTGTGCGCGAGTTCGTCGGCGTCGGTGTCGGTGGCGGGTCGGCTGAGCTCGAACGGCACCCCCTCCTCCTCGATCCCCGCGAGGACCTCGCGCTCGACAGGTCCGGCGGCGACACTGAGCACGTGGACTGCCGGCCGTTCGGGTTGACCACCGTCACGCATAGGCCGCCACCAGGCCGGTGGCCACCGCGTTGCGGGGCCCCTCACTGCCACGAACATTGCCGGTGCCGCAGACGATGCCGTAGGGCGCCAACGCGTCGGCGATCAGCTCGGGGATCTCGAAGTCCAGTGCACAACCGCCCAGCAGCACGACGAACCCGATCCGGCGCAGATCGCCGCCGGGGGCGACCGAACGCAACGCGCGCAGCGCGTTGACCACGAACACCCGCTCCTTGGCGGTACGGCGCACCTGCCGGATGCGGTCGAGGGAATGCCGCGTCGGGATCGGCGACATACCCTCGGGCGACAGCGTCACCACCCGGGCGAATGCGGTGGCGGGGAGAGCCTTCTCGAAGAACTGCGCGGTGCCGTTCTCCATCCTGACGTGAAAGAAGCTCTCCGCCTTGGCCGCCGGGTACTTCTTGACGCCCTCGGCGAGTTCCAGGTTTTCCAGGCCGAGTTCGGCGTCGATGAGTTTGGTCACCAGATCGCCCGCCCCGGCCAGGTGCACCGCCTGCACATCGCCGCGCGTCCCGAGAACCGCGGCATCGGTCGAGCCGCCGCCCATGTCGAGCACCACCAGCGGCGTATCGGTGCCGGGCGTGGTCAGCGCGCCCCGGACCGCCATCTCGGCCTCCACCCCCCCGACCCGCACGGTGATGTCCCGGCCCGCGGCCTCGCTGAGCTGCTCGGCGATGACGGCCGCGACAGCCTGCATACCGCTTTCCCGGGTTCGCACCATCGCCGCGAGCGCGACCGCGTTCTCGAGCGCGACCTCGCCGGCCACCCCGCCGCGCACCTCCTGCGGGACCAGCGTGTCGATCGCGAGGAGATCCCTGATCTTGACGTCGCGCAGCTCGTGCTGGGAGAGGTCCGCCATGCTCTGGCGGACGGTGGAGATCATCCCGCCGGTGTTCGTGCCCGACTCCCCGGCGACATCGGCCAGCGGAGAGACCCGTTCGACTTCGGCCATGATCTCTGCCGCGCCGCGGGAGACGTCGACACACACCGTGCGGTTGACCCCGATGAGCTCGAGTGACCCGGCCGGGATGGGACGGTCCTCGACGTCTCCGGACGGGGTGCGCACCACGACCGCCGACCGGTTACCCGTCAACGCCCGCGCGACCGGGGACACCGTCCTGGTCTGTTCGGCGTCCAAGCCGAAGATCGTGGCCAGACCGTAGGCGTTGGACAGCGTGCGGATCGACTGCCCGGGCGCGGCCACCTCGACGGCGGCCAGCATGCCGACCGGCACCGCGTCGATCCGCGACACCTCGTCGACGATCGGCATCGGCACCGTCAGCCGGTTGGCGACGAGCACGGCGTCGTCGTTGCCGAGTATCGCTGCGACGACGTCGATTCCGCGTGCCATCGCGGCATTGAGGGTGGCCGCGGTGACATCGAAGTCCACGCCACCGGCGACCAGCACGATCACCGGTTCGCCCGGTGCCTGATCGGACAGGGTCTCGGCGGCGACGATGGTGCCGACGCCCAGGCCCCGGCCTCCCGGCGTCCGCGGATCGTGGCCGATCATGGTGGACTCGGTGATGATCGTTTCGGTGATGGTCTCCATCGCCAGCCCGCTGATGACCGGCGTCGCCTCGTTCAGCAACACCACGTCGACGGCGCCGAGCCCGACCCCGGCGTGCTCGGCGGCGCGGGTGACGACCTTGACGACACCGTCGACGTTCTTGACGGTGCCCTTGATCCCGGTGGTGCGGGTCAGTGCGCCGCCGAGATAGTCGACCGTGCCGTCGGGGCCGATGCGGGCGAGACTGGCTTCCGTGGTGGAATTGCCGATGTCGACCCCGACGACCGTCCGGTGCACCGTCAGGACAGCGCCGCCGGGGCCGCCGAGGAGAACTCGGCCTGCACCTCGACCGGTTTGGCGCCCTTGCTGATCTGCTCGGTCTCCTTCAGGTGCAGCAGCGCCGCCTTGGCCTGCCACCGCGGACGGGCCATCTGGTCGTTGAGCGTCGGAACCGGCTGCGGCGACTCACCTTTGGCGTACTGGGCGGCGTTGGAGCCGATGTTGCGGTAGGTCTCGAGCGTGAGCAACGGACACTGCGGGAACAGTTCCAGACTCGACAACCGCGGCAGGTCACGCTGATGGATCATCGACGTGCCGCGAGACAGGATCCCGATACCGATGCCCGAACCGGACAACTTGGCCGCCGTGTGCGCCACCACCGCCAGATCGGAGCTGTGCCGGACCCGGATCACCCGGGCCGCGACCTCCTGCTCCTCGATTCCCGCCAGGATCTGACGGATGACCTCGGCGTGCGGGATGTTGACGATGGTCTGGGTGAAGAAGTCCGCGAACGCCGGCGAGACGGCGAGAACCACCTCGTCGGAACGGGATCCGCGCTGCGCGGGCCCGATCTCGCTGAAGCTCATCGTCCGCTGTACGTCGCTGGTGGTGCTCGCCACGGTCACTCGACCTCCATCTCGGGGTTCGACGCGCTGGTCACGTGTCGCAGTTTCTTCATCTCTTCCCACCGCGCCCCCGACGGGCGGTAGCCGGTACTCGGCCCCTGGTAGTCGTTGGCGTCGTTGACCGCCGACAACGGCTCCAGCGCGGGGGTCATGATCGCCGAGGTCTGCAACAGGTCACCGGACACCCGCTGACGCAGCACGGCCAGCAGGTTGGCGGCGACATCGGAGAACCCGGTCGACTCGAGCGCCTTCACCAGGTCCAGGCCGGTGATGCCGCGGTCCATGACCTGCTGGGCACCCTTGAGATCTTCCAGCACATCGCGGGGCAACAGGTCGGCCGAGCCGTTGGCGTACACCGCCGCGTCGATCTCCGCGTCGGAGATCACCGGCAGATCCAGGTAGTCGAACACCGCCTGCAGCGCTTTGGCGGCCCGGGTGCGCACGGCGAGGATGTCGTCCTCCTTGACGTGGCGCAAACCCCCGTCGATCTGCAGATCGCGCTGAATGGTGTTGAAGTCGTCGAAGTCGTCGCTGTCGACATTGGAGCCGGCGAACATGTTGTCGTAGTTGGGCGTTGCCGAGTATCCGGAGCAGACGAAGTCGGTGCCGGGCATCATCTGCGGCATCAACCGGGCGGTTCGGCGCATCGGCGAATGCGAGAACGACTGGTCGTTACCCGAGGCGCATTCCAGGTCGACCGCCGAGGCGATCATGTTCTCGGCAGCCACCGCGCGGATTCCGGCCGGCACCGCACCCGGCACGCCGATGCAGGAGATCGAGCCGTTCTGCAGGCCCTGCACACCGGCACCCTTGGTGACCAGGATGCAGCGGATCTCCAGGTACAGCATCGACTTGCCCTGGGCGTTGCCCATCTGCACCTCCGAGCCGGTACCCGAGGTGAATCTCATCTTGATGCCCCGGGAGGCGTAGGCCGCGGCCAGGAACGCCTTCGACCACGGGGTGTCGTCTCCGTCGACGAACACCGGTTCGGTGCCGTACACCGAGATCGTCTCGGCATAGGCGGTGATGCCGCGCATGCCGAGTTCGAGTTCGGTGGCCTCTTCGAGGGCGCACTGGGTCAGCGCCACCCCCTCGCCGACCTGGCTGCCGATCTGTAACGCCATGGCCACCAGCGGGGCGTAGCGCACCACGCCCAAAGTCGTTTCCACCTCGGAGAATCCACGGATCGAGGCTTCGGCCGCCTCACACACCACCTGCACCGGGTTGTCCCGGGCGCTGGTGCAGTGCGCCTGGTTCGCCGGGGTACGACGGGCGCGCATCTTCTGCATCCCCATCATGATCTCGACGATGTTCATCGTCTTGGCGACCTCGAGCAGCTTCGCCGGGGTCAAACCCTTGGTGACCGCGATGACGTCGCTGCGGGAGGTGTTCGGGTCGACCAGCATCCGGGCGATCTCGACGGCCGGCAACGCCATCGAGTCCTCGGTGGTCTCGATGTCGATCGCATGGTCGGCGATGAACTGGTCGATGAAGTCGAAGTCGGCCCGCGCGACCCCGTCCATCTCGACGATCACCCCGTCCTGCACCCGCACGCTGGGCGCGGGGTCGAAGGGGCTGTCCATCGCGACCATGCCGACCTCGGGCCATTCCTCGACGAAGCCGTCGAGGTTGACCGGCCGGTTCTCCAGCACCTCGGTGCGCAGCGAGTGACGCACCCCGTCGAGCGGGGAACCCTGAGGGGCAACTGAGGCAGTCATGTCCGTCTCTCCTATTCGCTCGTGGCCAGAATGTCGCGGCGCTCGTAGACCTCCGCGGCTTCGCGCACCAACGCGGCGAGCAGTTCCGCGTGGTACGTCGAGGACAGTTCGTCGGCGATCGCCTCCAGCTCGGCCCTGCTCGACGCGTTCGGGCGCAGCGCGTTGTAGATCTGCAGGACCCGCTCGTCGGACAGCGCGGTCATCTCCGCGGCGCGACGCAGGTTCGCGCCCAGCGCGGGGCGGCCGGACTTCTCCGAGATCTGAGCCTGCAACCGCAACGTCTCCGGGCTGATCCGCAGATCGGCGGCGTCCACGTCGCCGGCCATCACCGCGGGCATCGTGATCGCATCCAGCGGCTTGCCGGTGGGCGTGACCAGCAGGTCCCTGCGGTTCACGCTCAACGGGTAGTCCACCGCGGGGTCGAGGTCGGGTTCCGTCATGCACTTCTCCAGCGGTACGGGGCGGCACCGGCCGCCCAGGTGTGTCGTGACTTGGGAAAGTCCGCGAACCAGTGTGGCTCGGGTCACGTTGCACCGACGTTGCAGTTTCGCCGGTACTAGCGTGTGCGCCCGATGGACGACCACACCGATCCGGCCGTGCCGGAACGCGTTGCCCGCCTCGGCGGATACTTCGCGCTGGACACGGCGACGGGCTCCGGCTGGCGGCCCCTGGCCGAACTGCTCGACACCGCGGCCCTCGCCGATCGGGTGGGTGCCACCCGGGCGGCGATCGCCGGCTTCTCGGGGTGCGCACCCACCGATGTCCCGGTGCGGGTGGCCGCCTCCTCGCTGCAGATGGCGATCGCGGCCCGACTGATGTCACCGGCGCTCGGATCGTTCGCCGCGCTGCGCGCCGTCCCCATGTTGACCGCGCGATCGCTGCGCTGGCGCACCGCGGGGCATTCGGTGCAGTTCGGCGCCACCGGGCTCGAGTGGCGCGACACCGGGGACGCGCTCACCGCCGCCCGCGCCATCGACACCGCGCTGCTCGGCGACGCCCTGGCGCCGCTGATCGACCGCCTGCATGCCGACGTCGCGCTGTCTCCGCAGGTCATGTGGGGCAACGTCGTCTCGTCGGCCAACGGAGCGGTGACCGTGCTGGGCATGACAGACCGGTCGCTGGTGAGCGCGGGCCGCCAGCTCGTCACCGCGCTGGCCGACACGCAGAGGCTGCGCGGGACCGTCGACACTGCCCAAGGCGCGTTCCGCAGGCGCAGCTGCTGCCTGTTCTATCAGGCACCGCACGGGGGCCTGTGCGGGGACTGCGTGCTGCACGGCGCCGACGCGCCACGCTGAGCGCCGCCCTCGGACCCGGGTCTCATTGCAACGTCGATGCAACGCAGGCCTCATTAGCATTCGGCCCGCCGACCGACCGGACGGAGTCACCGATGAGTTTGTCCCCCAGCGACTACGCAGTGCGCACCGCGCCCCCGCCGCGCGCCGACCTAGCCAGAAGCACGCAAATTCCCAGCGCACGAAGGGGTTTGGTGTCACCGCGCCGAATGCGGGCCGCGGTGGTGACCGACGACGAACTGCTCCGGCACGGCCTGGTGCACATGATGTCGCGCACCGACAGCGTCCTGCTCGTCGGCAACATGCGCCCCGGGGCCGAACTGGTGGGCCGACTGCAGAGCCTGCGACCGGACCTGCTGGTGTTCGGCACCGACCGCGACGTCACACTCCCCACGCTGCTGGCCGATCTGCATCCGCGGCCGAAGGTGGTCGTCGTCATCGACACCGACGACCCCCAGACCGACCCGCTGGATCTGATCCGGGCGGGCGCCGACGGACTGATCGACCGGCGGTCGACCTCCCACGAGTTGCTCGCCACCCTGATGCGGGTGGCCGCCGGGCACAACGCGCTGGACGCGTCGTGCGCGAACGCCGTGATCACCCGGCTGCGCGCGCCGGTCGCCGCACCGGACGAGGCATGCACACCGGTGTTGACGCGTCGGGAGCACGAGGTACTGCACCTGCTCACCGACGGCCTGGACAACCGCACCATCGCACGCAACCTGTTCATCAGCGAGGCGACGGTGAAGTTCCACCTGCACAACATCATGGGCAAGTTCGGTGTGCACCGCAGGGCCGCGCTGGTGTCGACGGCGTTGCGCGGCAGGGTGATCGGGGGACGGTGATGACTTCGGCCGCCGTCGGGACGAACCGATGACCGCGGGTGTCACCGTCGAGTTACCGGTGCACGGACGTCGCGTCCTGCTCGCCGGAGCCTCGGCACGCGCCATCTCGACCGCAGCGGCGCTGGTCGATGCCGGGGCCGTGCTGACCATCGCCTGCCCCTCCCCCGCCCCGTACTTCGACGATCTCGCCGAACGCGGTCTGCTCACGTTGCACCGGCGCGAGCCGACGGCCGCCGACATCGGCTCCGCGACAATCGTGTTCGCGCAGACCGGCAGCCGGGACGGCGACCACGACATCGCGCGACGGGCAGAACAACTCAACCGGCTCTGCATCTGCGCCGAACCGCCGGCCGCCCCCACCACCCGCCGTGCGGGCCCCGGCCGGGTCGTCATCGTCGGCGGCGGACCCGGCGACCCGGGCCTGCTGACGGTCGCCGGGCGCGACGCGCTGGCCGGCGCGGACGTGATCGTCACC
The DNA here is from genome assembly GCF_041902445.1 of Mycobacterium sp. G7A2. Classification (NCBI taxonomy): domain Bacteria; kingdom Bacillati; phylum Actinomycetota; class Actinomycetes; order Mycobacteriales; family Mycobacteriaceae; genus Mycobacterium; species Mycobacterium sp. G7A2. Next base: position 4,779,357 of record NZ_CP169251.1, read on the forward strand.
GACCGGCTGGCACCGGTCGCGGCGCTGGCCACCCTCGCACCGAACGCCGAGATCGTCGACGTCTCCAAGATCCCCGGCGGGCGGCGCACCGAGCAGAGCACCATCAACGCGCTGCTCGTCGAGCATGCCGCGGCGGGCCGCACCGTCGTCCGGTTCAAGGGCGGGGACGGATTCGTCTTCGGCCGGGGCGGCGAGGAGCTCGACCACTGTCTGCGCGCCGGGATCCTGGTCGATGTGATCCCGGGCGTCAGCGCCTCGATCGCCGCGCCCGCCGCTGCGCTGATCCCGGTGACCCATCGTGGCCTCACCCAGGGATTCACGGTGGTGTCCGGGCACGTGCCGCCGGGGCACCCCGACTCCACCGTCGACTACGCCGCGCTGGCGCAGGCGAACACCACCATCGTGTTGATGATGGCCGTCGCCAATCTCGAAGCCATCAGCCGCGCGCTCACCGAGGCCGGACTCGATCCTGACACCCCGGCCGCGGTGATCGCCGACGGATGCCTGTCCAGCCAGCGGCAGGTGCGCGCCACGCTGGCCACGATCGCGCAGGCCGCCCGGTTCGCCCGGATCGGCCCGCCCGCGACGACGGTGATCGGCGCGGTGGCCGGATTCATCCCCGGGCGGGTGACCGCCGAGTCGGTTCAGCCGGTCGCCATCCTGCAAGCCTGACAAGCACTTTCGTCGCCGCCGCCGGCGGCTCAGGTGAGCACGCCGGCCAGCAGTGCTGCCAGCGCCGCCCCGATGAAGGGGCCGACGATGGGCACCCAGGAGTAGGACCACAGCGGGTCACCCTTGCCCTTGATCGGTAGCAGCGCGTACGCGATGCGGGGACCGAGGTCGCGGGCGGGGTTGATGGCGTAGCCGGTGGGACCACCGAGGCCGAACCCGATGGCCATGATGACGAAGGTGACCCCGGCGTAACCCAGCGTGTCGTTCACGGCCGGGGTGGTGAAGATCCACAGCAGCAATACGAAAGTCGCGATCACCTCGGTGACCAGGTTCCACCCGGTGCTGCGGATCGCGGGGGCCGTGCAGAAGATCGCCCGGGTGCCGGAGTTGTCGTCGTTGTGGTCGTACTGCAGCTTGAACGCCGCCCAGCACAGAACCGCGCCGAGGATGCCGCCCAGCAACTGACCGCCCATGTAGAACGGCACACTGCCCCAGGGGACACCGCCGTTGATGGCCACCGCCAACGTCACCGCGGGGTTGATGTGCGCGCCTGACGGCTCGGCGATGCTGGCACCGGTGAAGACGCCGAAGCCCCAACCCAATACGATGACGAGCCAGTCGCCACCGCCGCCGTGCGAGAACGAGTTCTTCAGCACGACCGCCGCGACGGAACCGTTGCCGATCAACACGAGTACGCCGGTGCCCAGGAGCTCCCAGATGAAGATGTCGGTGTACGACACTGCCAGCCTTTCCGAAGTGGGTGTCCTGCCAGTGTCGGCGCCGGCGGCGCGGAAAGCCTCGCTACAGAGCAGGTCCCAACCGGCAACTGGCCGTAGCACTGGGCTTTCGGTTAGGTTGGCGGGCCCGGCGACGCCGAAGCCGCACGAACACGGTGTGTCTCGGCGCTCCAGGCCATAGCATCGGAGCCGAATCAAAACAGTTGCCGTACCGCTCTTTCGAAAGGTTCACCAATGACCTCGTTGCCGTTGACGAAAGCCCAGGCCGTCCTGGAGGCCGCCATCGCCAAAGCCGACGAGATCGGTCAGCCGATGAACATCGCCGTCGTCGACGACGGCGGGCACCTGGTCACGTTCGCCCGCATGGACGGTGCGATCAAGGCCAGCATCGACATCTCCACGCGCAAGGCCACCACATCGGTGTTGATGAACGCGCCCACCGCCGCCCTGATGGGCCTGGTGCAGCCGGGTGCCGAACTGTACGGACTCGAACAGCTCTCCGGTGGACTGGTGGTGTTCGGGGGCGGCATCCCGCTCCAACTCGACGGCGTCACGGTCGGCGCCATCGGTGTCAGCGCCGGCAGCGCTGCTCAGGACGTCACCGTGGCCGAGGCCGGCGTCGCAGCCCTGGCGGGCTGACGCCGGCCCGGCGCCGCGCGGTCCGTCGACCGATCAGTCGACGTCCACCCAGTCCAGCGTCCGCTGAACGGCCTTCTGCCACCCCGCGTACCCGGACTCGCGCTGCTCCTCGCTCCAGTCGGGTGACCAGCGCTGCCCCTCCTGCCAGTTGGCGCGCAATTCCTCCTCGTCCTTCCAGAACCCGACGGCCAGCCCGGCGGCGTACGCCGCGCCCAGCGCGGTGGTCTCGGCGACGACAGGCTTGACCACGTCGACGCCGAGCACGTCGGCCTGGATCTGCATGCACAGTTCGTTGGCGGTGATGCCGCCGTCGACCTTCAGTACCTCCAGATGCACACCGCTGTCGGCTTCCATCGCGTCGACGACGTCGCGCGACTGGTAACAGATCGACTCCAGCGTCGCCCGGGCCAGATGGGCGTTGGTGTTGAAGCGGCTGAGCCCGACGATCGCGCCGCGGGCGTCCGAACGCCAGTAGGGGGCGAACAGCCCGGAGAACGCGGGCACGAAGTACACCCCGCCGTTGTCCTCGACCTGGCGCGCCAGCGATTCACTCTGTGCCGCACCGCTGATGATGCCGAGCTGGTCGCGCAGCCACTGCACCGCCGAGCCGGTCACCGCGATGGACCCTTCCAGGGCGTAGACCGGTTTGGCGTCGCCGAAGCGGTAGCACACGGTGGTCAGCAGCCCATGCTCGGAGCGCACGATCTTCTCACCGGTGTTGAGCAGCAGGAAGTTGCCGGTGCCGTAGGTGTTCTTGGCCTCACCGGAACTCAGGCACACCTGACCCACCATGGCGGCCTGCTGGTCACCCAGGATTCCGGTCAGCGGGATCTCGGTGTCCAGCGGACCGGCCGGATGCGTCACACCGTAGGCGTCCGGGGACGACGACGACGCGATCGCGGGCAGCATCTGGCGCGGAATCCCGAAGAACGACAACAGTTCATCGTCCCAGTCCAGCGTCTCCAGGTTCATCAGCATGGTGCGGCTGGCATTGGTCACGTCGGTGATGTGCACCCCGCCGCGGGTACCACCGGTGAGGTTCCACAGCACCCAGGTGTCACAGGTGCCGAAGATGGCGTCACCGCGTTCGGCGGCCTCACGCACCCCGTCGACGTTCTCCAGGATCCACTGGATCTTGCCGCCGGAGAAGTACGTGGCCGGCGGCAGACCGGCCTTCTGGCGGATGACGTCACCGCGGCCGTCACGATCCAGCGCCGAGGCGATCCGGTCGGTGCGGGTGTCCTGCCACACGATGGCGTTGTAGTAGGGCCGGCCGGTCTTGCGGTTCCACACCAGCGCGGTCTCGCGCTGGTTGGTGATGCCGAGAGCCACCACGTCCTGTGCCGACAGATCGGACTTGTTCAGCGCCGTCTGCAGGACCGAGCCGGTGCGCTCCCAGATCTCGACGGGATTGTGCTCCACCCACCCCGCCCGGGGCAGGATCTGCTCGTGCTCGAGTTGGTGTCGGGCCACCTCACGTCCGGCGTGGTCGAACACCATCGCCCTGGTGCTGGTCGTTCCTTGGTCGATAGCAGCTACGAAGTCGCCCAATTCCCGCTCCTTGAATCCTCGACCGGCGCCCCGCCGGTGACACCGTCCAACCTATCGGCCGTGCTGCGGACTCAGGCCGTATTGCCGCAAACTATCCGAACGGTGGGGCCGAAAAGCGTTGCCGTGCTTGAGCATGTCGGGCGACTACCGGTGAAAACACAAACTCGCACGGATCGAGGGAAATCCGTGCGAGTTTGCGTCCAGGAGATCAGGGTGCTCAGAGTGCTCGATTCCTCGCGCGAGCGCTCGTCAGAAGAACCCGAGGGCCTGATCGCTGTAGCTGACCAGCAGGTTCTTGGTCTGCTGGTAGTGGTCGAGCATCATCTTGTGGTTCTCGCGGCCGATGCCGGACTGCTTGTAGCCACCGAACGCGGCGTGCGCCGGGTACTGGTGATAGCAGTTCGTCCACACCCGGCCGGCCTTGATGTCCCGGCCGGCCCGGTAGGCGGTGTTGCCGTCGCGGCTCCACACCCCGGCGCCCAGGCCGTAGAGCGTGTCGTTGGCGATGCTGATCGCGTCGTCATAGTCGGTGAAGGACGTGACCGCGACCACCGGTCCGAAGATCTCCTCCTGGAACACCCGCATCTTGTTGTTGCCGGTGAAGATCGTCGGCGCGACGTAGTAGCCGCCGTTGAGTTCACCCCCGAGCTGGGCCCGCTCGCCGCCGGTGACCACCTGCGCGCCTTCGCTCTTGCCGATCTCGATGTAGGACAAGATCTTCTCGAGCTGGTCGTTGGACGCCTGCGCGCCGATCATCGTCTCGGTGTCCAGCGGGTCGCCCTGGCGCACCGCCTTGGTGCGGATCGCCGCCAGCGCCAGGAACTCGTCGTAGATGTCGGCCTGGATCAACGAGCGCGACGGGCAGGTGCACACCTCACCCTGGTTCAGGGCGAACATCGTGAAGCCCTCGAGCGCCTTGTCCTGATAGTTGTCGGCCGCGGCCATCACGTCGTTGAAGAAGATGTTCGGGCTCTTGCCGCCGAGCTCCAGCGTCACCGGGATCAGGTTCTGCGACGCGTACTGCATGATCAGCCGGCCGGTGGTGGTCTCACCGGTGAACGCGATCTTGGCGATCCGGTTGCTCGAGGCCAGCGGCTTACCCGCCTCGACGCCGAACCCGTTGACGATGTTGACGACACCGGCGGGCAGCAGATCACCGATCAGCTCGAACAGGTACAGGATCGAGGCGGGCGTCTGCTCGGCGGGCTTGAGTACCACCGCGTTGCCCGCGGCCAGCGCCGGCGCCAGCTTCCACGTCGCCATCAGGATCGGGAAGTTCCACGGGATGATCTGTCCGACCACACCGAGCGGCTCGTGGAAGTGGTAGGCGACGGTGTCGTCGTCGATCTCCGACAGCGAGCCCTCCTGCGCGCGGATCGCGCCGGCGAAATACCGGAAGTGGTCGACGGCCAACGGGATGTCGGCGTTCAGCGTCTCGCGGATCGGCTTGCCGTTGTCCCAGGACTCGGCCAGCGCGATCGACTCGAGGTTCTCCTCCATGCGGTCGGCGATCTTGTTCAGGATCAGCGCGCGCTCGGCGGCGGCGGTCTTACCCCAGGCCGGCGCCGCGGCGTGGGCGGCGTCGAGGGCCTTCTCGACGTCGGTTTCGTCCGATCGCGGGATCTCGCAGAACGGCTGTCCGGTGACCGGTGTCGGGTTCTCGAAGTAGCGACCGGCGTTCGGCGGTACCCACTGACCGCCGATGAAGTTGTCGTAGCGGGCCTTGAACGACATCAACGAGCCGTCCGTCCCGGGTCGGGCGTACACAGTCATGGTGAGTCTCCTGCTCGTGTGTGGTGCGTCACTCAACCTACGCGCGGAACCGTTGCAGCACGGTTGCATCGTGGAGCGGAAAGCGAGGACAATTCCGGGCATCGCCCCACCGAGCAACACACCTCGCCGCCGTGCCCGCCAGAAGCGCTCCCGCGACACGGTCGACATGCTGGTGGAAGCCGCCGCTGCGGTGTTCTCCCGGGAGGGTGCGGGCGCGACGACCAACCGCATCGCCGAGCGCGCCGGGTTCTCGATCGGCACTCTCTACCAGTACTTCCCCGACAAGCTGGCGTTGTTGCGCGCGGTGGCCGAGAAGCACCTGAACGACGCCGATCGCCGGCTGACCGAGGTGTTCGCGCGACTGCGCGCCGACGCTCCCCCGTTCGACACGACCCTGCGCACACTCCTCGACGCCGTCGTCGCCGAGCACGCCGACCGGCCGCGGCTGCACGCGCTGGTGCACCGGCTGGCACCGCGCGGGCTCGACGAGCTGGCCACCGTGCAGGCGCTCGAGGACCGGATCTGCGACGAGGTGGCGTTTCATCTGAAGCGCTGCGACCGCGGTGGCGACGACCCGCAGCGGGCCGCGCGCACGGTGGTGCACACCGTCGACGCGCACCTGCACCGGGTGATGACCCGGCACGGCTTCGACATCGACGCCCTGATGGCGACCGTCAACCAGCTTGTGCCGCCACCTGGCCGCGGACCGTGAGCATCGCCTCGCGCAGCTGGCCCAGCCCGGGCTCCTCGATCGGGTAGTGCCCGCAGTTCTCCAGCCGCACCAGACTGGTGGGCGCCGAAATGCGCTGCAGGAAACGGATGCTCAGCTCCGGCGGAGTCCAGGTGTCGGCGGTGGGCGCGACCAGGGTGACGGGCGCGGCGGTGAAATCTTCAGCAGCGGTGTGCGGGAAGTTCATCCAACTGGACACGAAGCCCAGCGGCACGCTGGCTCCGCCGCCGCGGGGATCGGCCGCACACTGACGGGAGAGCGCGGGGTCGTTGCTCATCTGGGTCATGTCGGCCAGCCAACGGATCGGGACCCGAACACGGCCCAGGGCCGGGTCGAGCGCACGCAGTACAGCGGGCGCGGACCGGCCCAGGAACGGGTAGCGGGTGGCGGCGGCCCGCGCGGCAGGGTCGGCCACGTCGAGCAGGCAGGTCGCCACCACGGCGGCCACCTGACCCGTCCGCGCGGCCACCTCGTAGGCGAGCATGCCGCCCATGCTGGCGCCGAACAGGATCAGCGGGCGCGGGTCGGCGGCGCGCTCGGCGGTCACCAGATCGGTCAACAGCGCCACCCAGTCCGGATAGCGCACCCGCGCGGGCTGCGCCACGACGGTGTCCCCGTACAACGGCAGGTCCGGGGCGAGCACGTCGGCCCCGTCGACATCGCTGCCCGCGGCGACCGCCGCGACGGGCCACAGTGCCCCGCTGTACCCACCGCCGCCGTGGATGAGCATCATGCGCACGTCGGCTCCGGGCGCCGGCGCTCTGGAGATGTGCACCCGGGTGCCGCGCCACTGCCACCAGGTGCTGGTCGGTGGCGCGAGATTGTTCACGTAGCGGGCGGGCAGGAACTGTGCGTAGCTCCGGTAGTCCATGGACTCATGGTCGGAAGCGCGGGCGCCGCTGACAACTCGCCTTGGCATGGCCGCTGAGCTGGGGATTGTTTCTGTTGCTCAGGTTTGCTCAGCCGAGCTCGAAGTCCAGGCCGGCCAGATGGCCGCCGGCCTGGGCACGGGCCACCGCGGTGAGGCCGGCGCTGTCTCGCAGCGCCTGCCAGCCGTCGCGGTCGTCGCGTCCCTCCGGAAGCTCGAGCCAGCGACGCAGCGGGCTGCTGCGCCCCTGGGCGTGTTCGGCGAGCACCGCTTCCCGCAGCGTGGTCGACAGCTGGGTGCGCAGCCGGCCGATGGCCGGCGACACCGAATGGGTGAGCAGCGGGCCGGGGTAGCGCGTCAGCGCGGTCTCGACGTCACCGGCGTCGAGGGCGGCGAACACCTCGCCGATGTCGCTGGTGATGGGGGCGAGCAGCCGGTAGGGCCGTGACCCGAGGTTCTCGGCACCGACGACTTTGCGCAGCCGCGACATCTCGGCGCGCACGGTGACGACGTCGAGGCTCTTGTCGTCGAGCAGCACCGCCAGGTGATCGGCCGACAGACCCTCGGGGTGCCGGCTGAGCAGAACGAGGATGTCGGCGTGCCGGCCGGTCAGGCTGGCCGCCCGCAGATGGCCGTAGCTGTCGGTGGTGACCCAGCGGGGGCGGTCGCCGCCCAGGACGACCAGATGCGGTTTGCGGGCAGCCGGTTCGGCCGAGATCCCGGAGATACCCGACACCCGCAGCAGCGCCAGATGGTTCTCGACGGCGACCGCGGTGGCGCGCACCAGCGCCAGGGTCTGGGTGGTGGCCACCTGGTTGCCGCCGGTCAGGTCGATGGCGCCCAGCAGCGCGCCGGTGCTCGGGTCGTGCACCGGCGCCGCGGTGCAACTCCACGGCTGCACGACGCGGGAGAAGTGTTCGGAACCGCGGATCTGCATCTCGCGATCCAGGGTCAGGGCGGTACCGGGCGCGTTGGTACCTGCGCCGCGCTCGCTCCAGTCGGCGCCGGGCACGAAGTTCATCGCCTCGGCCTTGCGGCATGCGGCCGGGTCCCCTTCGACCCACAGCAGTGTGCCGTCGGCGGCGCTGACCGCCACGACGACGCCGGAGTCGGCGGCGTCGGCGACCAGCAGCCGCCGGATGACGGGCAGTGCGGGCGCCAGCGGGTGCGTCTCGCGCAGTCGTTCGACCGCGGCGACGGCCGCGGCCGCGCGGGCGCCGTCCAGGTCTGGATCGACCCCGCCGGCCAGGCTGCGCTGCCAGCTCTGTGCGACGACGGGCCGCACCGAATTCGTGTTCAGGAAGTTGGCGTCGACCTCGCCGGCGACGAACAATTCGTGGACCGTACGCAGCGCAGAAGACGACGGGCGGGTCGTCGCCCGTCCGCGCGATGCTTTCGGAGTTGTCACCCGCCGTTCACGCTCCTCGCGGTGGACCTGGCAGCAGCAACGGGCACTGTGCCGGTCATCACACCTGGCGCCAGGGTAGCGCACGAGACGCGTCTGAGGGTGTACTGCGCGGCCCCGGCCGGCTCCCCTCCGTGCCGAGGCCGCGCAGACTCTGGTGGGGCGGCGATCACCCGCCCCAGGCTCGGGCGGCGCTGCGGTCGGTGGCGGCGACGTCGTCGGCGCCGTCGCGGACCGCGTTGCCGAGGCTGATCAGGATGTCGTTGAGCGCCGCGGCGGCCTGCTCCCACCGGGCCTGTTCGACGCGGTAGGCCTCGGCCGCTTCGCGACTCCAGGTCGCCTGCAGCGGCGCGATCTGAGCGCGCAGGTCATCCAGTGCCGCGTTCAGCCGGGCAGAGGTGGCGTGGATCTCCTGGCGCACGGTGTACTCGATCTCACCGAAGTCGTAGGACAGTGTGGCGTTCATGGATGTGGGCTCCTCAGATCGTGGCGGCGACGGAGCCGATGCGGTCGGCGTGGCCGTCGGTGGTGGTCCGCAGGATGCGCTCGTTGTCCCGGATCGTCTCGGCGATCCGTTGCAGCGCGGCGTGCAGTTTCAGCGACTCGCCGTTCCAGCGCTCCATGACCTCACGGAACCGGGTGGCCGCGACCCCGCCCCACACCGAGGGCGGCACACTGCTCATCGCGGCGACGAACGACTGCAGCATCGCGCGGATCTCGTCGTTGCGGGCGTCGGTCTTCCCGGCGACCGCCAGCATCAGGTCGAAGTCGGTGGTGAGGGCAGATCCTGCAGATTGCGGGGGCGGTGGCGGGGTCGGCATCGCGATCCTTCCGGGTTCGGGCGGGTGATCTATGAGATTGGACGCGCCGAGGCGCCCGTTCGGTTCCGTGCCGTCGACGAAAACTTTCACCGCACCGCCCGCGCGGACCGCACCGCCTCCAGACAGGGCCCGGCGACGGCGTCGCGGTGTCCGGCGGCGCTCTGGCAGCCGATCGCGATACGCAGCGTGCCGTCGACGACGACGGCCCAGGTGATTTCGGTTCCGGCCCGGTGCTCGCGGTAGGTGACCGCCGGTCTGCCCGCGACTCGGGCGCCGGCGTCGAAATCGGAGAACACGCCGGGCGGCTCAGCTTGCAGGGCGCGTCTGAGCGACTCGCCCACCGGCTGCGCGGTGGGACCATCGGACTGAGTGACGTGCAGCGCCGTCGACCCACCAGGCGGACCGACGCGTACCCGAGCCGAGCCGGGGCCGTCGGTGAGGCGCTCGGCGACCCAGTCGGCGGGCACCCGCACGGCGGCGCGACCCTCCACCAGGATCGCTGTCGCGTCAACCTGTTCCGCCGGCCCATGCGCCAGAACCGCCCCGGTCGCCACGGTGACAGCCGCCCCGGCGAACAGCGCCGGCAGACGTCGACGACACCACGCCGCCGGCACCGGCCGGGGCGCGACGGCGCACCTCTGTTCGGCGGCCGCTGCCACCCGGGCACGGTCGGTGAAGGACACGGGTGCGCCCCCGGCGCGAAGGCGTGCGGTGACCGCCGGGGCCGGCGGTGCCACGGCCGCGGGGACATCGACGATCACCTCGTTCGCACCCCCCAGGAGATCGACCAGAGCCTCGTCGTCGCGGCGAAGCACCGTGGGCGACACTCCGGGAGCGGCGATCACGACCAGCTCGCTGCTCAGTTCGACGACGGTGGCGCGGGTGTCCCCGCCGAGAAGCGCGGCCCGTCGCACCACCGTGACCCCGGCACCGAGACCTCGGGCGGCCGCGGTGAGCACCTCGACCCGGGCGACCGGCCACCAGGTGGGCACCACCACCGCCAGAGGTCCCCCGCTCCCGGCGGCTGCGGCGCCGAGCACGTCGCACCAGAGCCTGCCCACCGGCAGCGGTCGATCGTCCAGCAGCGTGGTCGTGTCGTCGATACAGTCGACGGCCTGTCGGCTCCGTTGCGGTGCAGCAGCTCCCGGACCTCTCACCGTCACCGGACCGACCTCGATCACCGCCGTCACGGTGGCGGCACCCAGCCGAGCTGGATCAGTTCGTCGGCCCGGCCCCGGACCAGCAAGGTGCCACGGCCCGGCGGTTGCAGCGTGGGCCGCGTGGCGCCGAGCAACACACCCTCGTCGGGGCCGGCGCTCATCATCAACCCCGAGCAGCCCATGTCGCGCAGCCGGGCCAGGACGGGATCGAACATCGCCCGCGCGGCGCCGCCGGAGCGGCGCGCGACGATCAGATGCAGCCCGAGGTCCTTGGCGTGGGGCAGGTAGTCGGCCAGCGGCGTCAGCGGGTTGCCGGTGGCGCCGGCGACGAGGTCGTAGTCGTCGACGACGACGAAGATGTCCGGCCCGTCCCACCAGGACCGGTCCCTGAGCTGCTGTTGGGTGACGGTCTCGTCCGGCATCCGAGCGTCCAGCTGGGCAGACAGCGTCGCCATGCGGGCCGACAGCGCCGGCCCTGACACCGAATAGCCGCCGAGATGGGCGGTTTCGACGACGCCGAGCAGGGTGCGCCGATAGTCCACGAGCTCGATGCGTGCGCTGCTGGGCTCTGCGGTGCGGATCAGTTCGGTGCACAGCAGCCGCAGCGCCGCGGTCTTGCCGCATTCACCGTCACCGAGGACCAGCAGATGTGGGTGTCGGTCGAAATCTATGGTGATGGGCGCGAGCTCACGTTCACCGAGACCGAGCACCACGTCGCCGCGGCGGTCGATCCGGTGGTGGGGAATCAGCGCCGGCAGCACCTCGACGGGCCGGGCCCGGCCGGTGTCGGACGGTCGGCGCACCGCGGTTGCGTCGGGCAGGGCGAGCAGCATCTCCTTTCCGTCGCGGGTCAGGCCGCGTCCGGGCGGTCGGGTGGTGAGTTCGCGGGCGCGCCGCCGGTCCATATCCGAATCGGCCGGGTCACCCAGCCTGAGCTCGATCCGGGTGCCGATCTGGTCTTTGAGCGCCGGGCGGAAATCCGCCCAGCGCGCCGTCGAGAGCATGACGTGCACGCCGAAGGCCAACCCCTGTGCGGCGATCGCGGTGATCGCCGAGTCGAGCCCGTCGAACTCCTGGCGCAGCACCGCCCAGCCGTCGACCACGAGGAACACGTCGCCGTAGGGGTCGTCGACACTGTCCGGCTCGGCCGCGGCGCGGCGGCGGTACTCGGTGAACGACGTGAGGCCGAGCCTGCGCATCGCCGATTCCCGCGTTCGCAGCAGTGATTCCAGCACCGCGACGGTGCGTCGGCACAGGTCGGCCTCGGCGCGGGTGGCGACCGAGCCGACGTGCGGCAGCCCTGCCACCGCGCCCAGCGCGCCCCCGCCGAAATCGAGGCAGTAGAACTGCATCTGAGCCGCATCGTGGGTCGCGGCCAGCGCGGTGATCACCGTCGCGAGCGCCGTCGACTTGCCCGAGCGCGGCGCACCGACAACGGCGACATGACCGGTCGCCCCGGACACGTCCACGAGCAGCGGATCGTATCGCTGCTCGAACGGGGAGTCGACGATGCCGACGGGCGCCCGCAAGGGCGCGGCGGGGGTCGCCGCCAGCAGCGCCGGTAGTGGCGGCGCCCGATGCAGCGGCGGCAACCAGATGCGGTGCGCGGCCGGTCCGCGGCCGGCCAGCGCGTGCAGCACCACCTCCAGCAGCGGCCGCGACGAGTTGGCCGATGCCGGGGCGGGAGGCGACGCGGTGTCGGCCAGGGTGAACCGCCGCACCGCGACAGGCCCCTCTCGACGAACCATGGACAGGTGCGGACCGGAGACGAACGCGGTGTGGAACCGGGTCAGCCGGCCGTCGGCGGTCTTGAGATAGCCGGCTCCGGGATCCGGTGGCAGGTGGTGGGCGTCGGCGACACCGATGACCGCCCGGGATTCCGCGGCCGAGAACGTCTTCAGGCAGATTCGGTAGGACAGGTGGGTTTCCAGTCCGCGCAACCTGCCCTCGTCGAGACGCTGGCTGGCGAGCAGCAGGTGCATGCCCAACGAGCGGCCCAGCCGCCCGATCGCGACGAACACGTCGATGAAGTCGGGATGCTGGCTGAGCAGTTCGGAGAATTCGTCGACGACGATGAACAGTGCAGGCAGCGCCGCCATGGACCGATCACGCTCCCACATTCGCCGGTACTGGCCGATGTCGGTGGCGTTGCCGGCGGCCCGAAGGAGTTCCTGGCGCCGATTGATCTCCCCGGTCAGTGCGTCGCGCATCCTGGCCACCAGTGGCGCCTCCTCGGCGAGGTTGGTGATGACAGCGGAGACGTGTTGCGCGGTGTCCATCCCCAGAAATGTTGCGCCACCTTTGAAGTCGATCAACACGAGGTTGAGGGACTCGGGTGAGTGGGCGGCGATCATGCCCAGGGCCAGTGTCCGCAGGAATTCCGACTTGCCGGATCCGGTGGCGCCGACACACAGTCCGTGCGGCCCCATGCCTCCTGCGGCGGCCTCCTTGATGTCGAGATGCAGCGGCGCGCCGTCGGCGGCCACTCCGATCGGCGCGGTCAACCTCGCGCCCCACACCTGGTCCACGTCGATCCCCGCCGGATCCTCGATGCCCATCAGCGCCGGCCAGTCCGGCGCCCGACCCGCCCCCGCCTGCCGGCCCGGGGCCGCATCGGCACTCCCGGCGATCCGCCGCGCGCAGGCGGTGGCGTCGGGTAACGCCAGCACGTCGAGCGCCACCTGGTACACCACCCCGTCGACGCGGATCGTCGGCGCGGCCGCCGGCTCTGTGGCATGCAGGACGACAACGGTGCAGCCCGGCGCGGCCGGCGGCTCCGCTGCACCGTCGACGAGGAGCACCCGGTGTGACGCCGCATCGGGGTCGCGGGTGTGCGGCAACCATTTCAGCCAGTCCCAGTGCGGCGCCGCCGCGTCGTCGAGCAGGGCGGTGACACCGAGATCGTGGGGTGCGTGCAGCATCGCCAACTGGCACAGCAGCGCACGCGCGACCGATCGTGCCGCCGCCGGCTCACCCTCGACCGACATGCTCCGGCTGTCGTTCAGCCGCAACAGGACCGGAACACCCCTGCTCAGCGACCACCGACGCACCAGCTCGTGCACCGCGGCGACGGTGACGGGGTCGGCCGCGCCGGCAGGCGGGGTCCGCGGCGCCACCACGGTGGTGGCGCACGGCCCCTCGCCCACCCCGATCCGGGCGGTCAGGTGATCGGGGTGCGCCGGGCCCCGCTCCCACATCCGGTCGCCACCGGCCAGGTTCCAGAGCGCCGCGGGTTCCGGGTGGGCCCGATGCAGGCGGCGGTGTTCCTGGTCGGCCGACTCCGCCAGTATGGCGTGCACGGTGTCGAGGTAGCGCAGGTATTCGGCCCGCTGGGCATTGATCTCGGCGCCCCGGCCCGCTCCCCTGGCACCGTAGACGAGGGTGCCGACGAGGGACACGGCCATCATGACCGGGAAGAGCAGGAAGGTCGGGCTGCGCGGTGCACCCGAGGTCAGATACACCGCGCTCATACCCGCGACGGCGACGATCATCACGACCGGCAGCAGTCTGGCCATCGGGTTGGGTGGTGGTGTCCGCGGCACCTCCGGCGGAGGGTCGATCACGAGTTGGCCTGGCGGCGGCCGGGACCGCGGCGTTTCGGTGTGCTCCATCATCTGAATAGACGCATCGAGGCATTAGCGGGTTCCATCCACAGGCGGACGAAGATCTGCGCGACGCCGGGTTGCACCCGAGTTACGTTGATGCCGTGACGGATACGTTGTGCCGGGTGACCGTTCACGCCGCCGGGCCGCGCGGATGGTCGCAGGCCGATCTGATGCTGCCCACCGGTTGTCCGCTGGGCTCGATGATGCTGGAGATCGTCGACGCCGTCGTCGGGCCCGCCGAACCCGGCGGCCCCAGCTCGGCATCGCCACCGCTGGGGTGGTACGCGTCCCGATTGGCCGGCCAGCGCCTGGACCCGTCGCTGACCCTGCACGAGAGCGGCATCGCCGACGGCGAGCTGATCCTCCTGTCGACGACCGAACCGCCGACGCCTCAACGGGTTCCCGGCGACGGGTGTGCCGCAGTACTCACCGCCGCGGACGGTTCCACCACCGGCTGGAGCCGCGCCGGGTCCTGGGTCGGCCTGACGGGATGCCTGGCCGCCGCAGCGACCCTGGCATGGTCGGGGGCGCAGACGCCGGCCCCGGGCCCCTTGTGGGTCGCGGCGGTACTGGCGCTGTCCAGCTCGGCGGCCGCCCTGGCCGTGCGACGAACCGCACACGCGGCGACGACGCCTGCCGGCCTTGCCGCAGTGGCATTCGCCGCCGCCGCGGGATTCCTGGCCGTCCCGGATCCACCTGCGCCGGCAGCGCTGCTGCTGACCGCCTCGGCGGCACTGGTGATGTCGACGTCGATGGCGCGCAGCGCATGTCGCGACAGTGTCGCCCTCGGTGCGGTCGTCACCGCTGCCGCCGGCGTGGTGGCGGTTGCGGCAGTGTGCACGCTGAGCTCGCCGAGGATTGCGGTGGCGGGCTCGCTGCTGGCGGTCACCGCGGTGGTCGTGTTGTCGGTGGCGCCCAAACTCGCCATCACCGTTGCCGGAATCGGCCCTTCCCACAGCGTGGTCGACGAGAAGCGATCGGCGGATGCGCACCGGCTGTTGACCAGTGTGGTCACCGGTTCGGCGGGGGCCGCGGCCCTGGCTGTCGCCCTGGTCGCGCTCGACGCCGCGCGGTCCCCGGAGGCGACGCTTCCCGTGCGCCTCGCGGCGGTGCTGCTCGCGGTCGACATCGGACTGGTGTTGTCGCTGCGCCAGCGTGTGCACTCCGACGGCCGACGCCGTATCGCGTTGGGCTTCGCCGCAATGGCCGCGCTGGCGACCGCCCTCGCGGGCGCAGCGGTCACCGCACCGGCGCAGGCGTACTGGATGGCCGGGGTCACCGGGGCAGCGGGCCTTGCTGTCATCGGTGTGCGCCGTGGGGATGAGATCGCCAATCCTGTTCTGCGTCAGTCGGTCAACGTGCTGGACTATCTGTCCGCCGCGGCGGTGGTGCCGCTGGCGGCGTGGGCGGGCGGCCTGTATGACGTAGCGCGCAACCTGGGCTTGCCGTGAGGTCGCCCAGGACTCTGGCCGCCGCGACGCTGGTCGCCGCCGCGGTGTGGGCCCCACCCTCCGCGTCCGCGGTCACCCCGCCGCCGGTGGACGAGAATCTCCTGCCGGCACCGGCTCCGCCGGGTCCGCCGCAGCCCACCACCCGGTTCGGCGACTGTGTCACCGCCGATCCGACGGCGTCGGACACCGGCGGCCGGCCGGGCCAGGTCGCCGGACAGGATCTGCGCGCGGTGTGGGCGTTGACCAGAGGAGCGGGCCAGACCGTCGCCGTGATCGACACCGGGGTGGCCCGGCACCGACGTCTGCCGCACCTGCGCGCCGGCGGCGACTATGTCTCGAGCGGTGACGGCACCGACGATTGCGACGGGCACGGCACCGCGGTCGCCGCGATCATCGGGGCGGCGCCCGACCCCACCGGGAACGGGTTCACCGGTATCGCCCCAGACGTCTCGATCATGGCGATCCGCCAGTCCAGCAACAAGTTCCGGGCCGACACCGATCCGGCCGGTTCGGGTTACGGCGATGTGGCCACGCTGGCAGCCGCGGTGCGGACCGCCACCGACCTGGGTGCGACCGTCATCAACATCTCATCGGTGGCCTGCCTGCCGGCCGGCGCCGGCCTCGACGACCGCGCGCTCGGCGCTGCGCTCGCGTACGCCGTCGACGTCAAGAACGTCGTCGTGGTGACCGCGGCCGGCAACACCGACGGGCCGGGTCAGTGCCCGGCAGGCAACCCGGACGCCTCGAGCGACTGGGCCGACGTCGCCGTCGTGGCGAGCCCGGCCTGGTACGACGACTTCGTGCTGACCGTCGCCTCGGTCGGGCCGGGCGGCGTCGCCTCGCCGTTCACGCTTGCCGGGCCGTGGGTCGACGTGGCCGCGCCCGGCGAGGACATCGTGTCGCTGGCAGCGGTCGGTGAGGACACGGTGCGGGTCACGGGCACGAGTTACGCCGCACCGACGGTGAGCGCGGTCGCCGCGCTGGTGCGGGCCCGTTTTCCCGAACTGACCGCACGCCAGGTCATGCGCCGTATCGAGGACACCGCACGCCATCCCGGCGCCGGCTGGAACGCCGAGGTCGGCCACGGCCTGGTCGACGCGCTGGCAGCGGTCAGCGGCGGATCATCGCCGCGCCCGACGCCGTCGACAGAGCCCCTCACCCTCACCCCGGCGGCGCCGGTCACCGATACCGGCGCCCGGGACACCGCGCTGCGGGCAGCGGGAATCTGCGTGGCGCTCAGTGTGGCCGTCGCCGCGGGTGCCCGGTCACGGCGACGCCGCGACCCCGTCCCGGGCGACTGAGGCCGCCGCCCGGCTGAGGTCCGGTCCGGCGGGCAGTGCAGCCAGCACCGGCCAGGGGGCGGGCACCGGCGGGTCGGGCAGACCCAGTGCCGCCGCGGCGTCGGCGTCGGGGACGCCGTATCGCACCCCGGCGTCGCTGACGAGGAACGTGGGTCCGGCTTGGTGTGTGTCGCCGCTGAGGCCGACGGAACGGACATAGCTGCCATGACCCGCCGGGATCGCCACCGCGTCCAGCGCCGGACCGCCACCATCGGCTTGTGCGAGAGGCAGCGAGGTGTGGCCTGCCGCCGGCTCGGCACCTGTGAGCAGCGCAGTGTGCGGTTCGGCGTCGGCGTCCCAGCGCGCACACACGACGGGATCGGCGCTGACACCGGCACGCTGTGGAAAGGTGGTGACGGGCAGGCTGTCGACCACCGGCAGGGCACCGATGCGGTCGGCGCCCACGGCAGGGATCTCCCGGGCCGCCCGGGCGTCGGTGTAGCGGATGAGATCGGCGGCGACCTGCCCGACGCGCTGGACGCCGCCGGCGAGGACGACGAACAGCTCGTCGGAGGCGGGCGCAGCGCCGGGCACCCTCAGCACGGTGCCGGCCGCCATGCCCGGCAGCGCGGAGCGACCGGAGGGGATGTGTGGCGGCACGATCGCCGGTGCCTCCGGAATGGCAGCCAACAGCAGCGGGGACACCGGCTGCGGCACGAGTCCGTCGAGCCGCAGGGCGCGAACCACGGCGGGATGGCGCAGGTCGACACGTGCGCGCCAGGCGCCGTACAGCAGGTAGGTGGGGGCGGCGGGTTCGCCGCGCGCGGTGACCAACACGCTGCGCCCCTCGGTCAGGTCCCGGGGCGCTGCTCCGGCGATGACGGTGGTGAGCTCGGAACGGGCGTCATCGCACACCGTCCACCGACCGTCGGCCACCGGCGGCGCAACGTGCGGTGGGGCGCCGGGAACGCCGACCATGGGTCCACGCAATGCGCGGTCGACCGCCTGCTGCGAGACGATCCGGGGTTCTGCAGGGGAACCGATGATCAACCGGGCCGAGGCGAGGTTGAACACCGGGTGCACGCGGTCGTCGATGCGCACGTACAACGCGCCGCTGTCCCGGACCAGCATGATCGGTGCGTCGCCGAGATCCCCGGCCGGTCGTAGGACTGCCGGCACGGCCGCGACCGCGACGGCCACCACCGCGAGCACCGCCCCGATGACCAACGAGATCGACTGAGCGGCAAGCGGATCGTCGAGCATCCGGGCGTCGCCGCGCACCAGCGCATGTGCGGTGCGCCGCATCAGGAACCGGTGTCCGCTGATCTGTAGCCGCGTGGTCGGTTGTCGTCTCATGAGCCCCTTGGTGAGCGTAACCACGGCCGGGGCGGGCTCAGATCACTTGTTGGAGCGGCGCTCCCGGTAGGCGGCGACATGTTGGCGGTTGCCGCAGTTGCCCGTGTCGCAGAACTTGCCGGACCGGTTGCGCGACAGGTCGACCAGCACCGCTTCACAGTCGGGGGCGGCACAGATCTTGAGGCGGCGCAGCTCCCCCGACCGGATCAGGTCCGCCAGCGCCATCGCCATCTCGGCGCCCATCCGTTGCCACAGCGGATCGTGGATCGACGCCAGGTGCAGGTGCCACTCGGGCATCTCGGGATGGCGGGTCAACCACGGCGCCGCCCGGGTGTCGGAGAGCAGCGCGTTCACTCCTCCGACGGCGCGGGCCTCGTCGTCGGCGGCCTCCCAGATCCGGCCGAGCCGGTCACGCAGCCGGTGGACGGCAGCCAACTCGGCAGCGTCGTGGTCGCGCCGGCCCGTCCAGCCGAAGCTGTCGAGATACTCGTCGAGCGCGGCGAGATCGCCCAGCCGTTCACCGTCGACCCGGTCGCTGTTGATCAGGACAGCCACGGCGCGCAGCGTGTGCTCGGTGTCATGATTGAAAAGCATTTGACTCATGACCTCCTCCGCCAGTACTGTCATGACCGAAGCTCATTTTACTCCTTACATCCAGCCCGCGTAGGCGGGCTACCTGGCCTTTCTCTGGAGGTGGAACCATGGCCGCCGATCTGACGCAGTCCTCGCCGCGCGCCGGCGCCACCCAGGCGCACCAGTTCCAGATGGGTCTACTCTTCGCCATCGGCTCCGCGCTCGCCTTCGGATCGTCCGGACCGTTCGCGAAATCACTGATGGAAGCCGGGTGGAGCCCCACCGGTGCCGTCACCGCACGGCTGGCCGGCGGCGCGCTGGCCATGGCCGTGTTCGCCTCGTTCGTGCGGCCGGGGTGGCTCACCGAGGCGCGGGCCCATGCCCGCACCGTGGTGCTCTACGGGTTGGTACCCATCGCCGGCGCCCAGCTGTTCTACTACAACGCCGTGGCCCACCTGTCGGTCGGCGTGGCGCTGCTTCTCGAGTACACCGCACCGATCCTGGTGGTCGGTTGGCTGTGGGCCACCACGCGTCGGCGCCCCACCAACCTGACACTGGGCGGTGTGGCCCTCGCCATCGCGGGCATCATGCTGGTGCTCGGCGTCGTCGGGCCGCACGGGGTTTCCGGTGCCGACATCAACCTCGTCGGCGTCGGGTTCGGGTTGGCCGCCGCGGTGTGCGCGGCGTGCTACTTCCTCTGGTCGGACACCTCGCGGACCGCCAAGCCCGGCGCCGGGGACGCGGCGCCGCTGCACCCGATCACGCTGGCCGCCGCCGGCCTCGTCGTCGGCGCGGCGGCGGTCGCCGCGCTGGGGGCCACGGGGGTGATGCCGCTGACCTTCACCGCCAACGACGCCGTGATCGCCGGAATGACCACGTCGTGGATCGTGCCGGTCGTCGCCCTGGGGCTGATCCCCACCGCGATCGCCTACACCCTGGGCATCGTCGGCATCGCCAAGCTGCAGCCTCGCTTCGCCTCCCTGGTCGGGCTCTCCGAGGTGATGTTCGCCGTGCTCGCCGCCTGGCTGCTGCTCGGCGAGGCGATCACCGGCACCCAGGCCATCGGAGGCGCCATCGTGCTGGCCGGACTCGCGCTCGCGCGGGCCGGCGACCGCGGCGAGGCGTTGGGTCTCGACGACACGGTGACGTGGCCCGATGCACCCGCAGCCCCGGAGGCGTTGCGCTAGTACGGGCGGCCGATAGCCCGGCTAGCTATCATCGCGAGGGTGACCTCCGATCTTGATGCCCGGCCCACCCGACCGATCACCCGGCTGATGTCGGTGTGCGCCGCGGCGCTCGTCGCGGCCACCGCCGTCGTCCTCGGCCCGGGCGCCACCACGGCGCAGGCCCAGGGCTGTCCCGACATCGAGGTGATCTTCGCGCGCGGCACCGACGACACACCCGGCCTGGGCCGCGTCGGCGCGGCGTTCGTCGACTCGCTGCGCGGCAAGGTCGGCGGTCGGTCGGTCAACGCGTACGCGGTCAACTATCCGGCCAGCTTCGACTTCCTCGCCGCGGCCGGTGGGGCCAACGACGCCAGCAGGCAGGTCCAGTTCATGATGGCCAACTGCCCCGGCACCCGGATGGTGCTCGGCGGCTACTCGCAGGGTGCGGCGGTCATCGACATCATCGCCGCCGTGCCGTTCCCCGCGGTCGGGTTCACCAACCCACTGCCGCCCAACGCTCCCGACTTCGTCGCGGCGGTCGCCGTGTTCGGTAACCCGACCGCGAAGGTCGGCCTGCCGATGACAGCCAGCCCGGTCTGGGGAACGCGGGCGATCGACCTGTGCACGGTCGGCGACCCGGTGTGCTCGGACGGTGACAGCGTCCCGGCCCACAGCGCCTACGTGTCCAGCGGATTGACCAACGAGGCCGCGTCGTTCGTCGCCGGTCTCGTCTGACTTCGGACGTCTGACCGGCATACGCTACGGTGTCTTGTGCTTTCCCACCGATTCGTCCGCCGCGTCCTGGCGGCGACCGCCGCCGCGGTGTTCCCGGTGGCGGCGACAGTCCTCTCGCCTGCCACGGCGTCCGCGCAGCCCTGCCCGGACGTCGAGGTGGTGTTCGCGCGCGGGACCAGCGAAGCGCCAGGGGTCGGACGAGTCGGGCAGGCGCTGGCAGATTCGCTGCGCGCACAGCTCGGCGGCCGCACCGTCGGCACCTACGGAGTGAACTATCCGGCGACGTATGACTTCCTCAACGCCGCGGGCGGCGCCACCGATGCCGAGAACCGCATTGCGCTGATGGCCCAGCAGTGCCCCGGCACCCGCATCGTGCTCGGCGGCTACTCCCAAGGTGCCGCGGTGGTCGACATGCTCGCCGGGGTGCCTCCGCTGGGCAACCGCATCGGCACCATCGGCTCGGCGCCCCCGTTGGCGGGCAGCCTGAACGGCAACGTCGCGGCGGTGGCGGTGTTCGGCAACCCGGCGACCAAGTTCGGCAATCCGGTGTCGGCGACGGGCTCGTTCGCGGGCAAGGCCATCGACCTGTGCGCCGACGGCGACCCGATCTGCTCGGACGGCCGCAACCCGTTCGCCCACACCCGCTATGAGACCCCCGAGTTCATCGGACCGGCGGCCGGCTTCGTCGCGGGAAGGGTCTGACCGCCTGCCCGCTTTCACCTTCGCCGTTAATATCGGGCAGGTGATCGTTGCTCTGGCCCGGCGATGCCGAGCCCTGTTCCTCGTCCTGACCGTGCTGATGCCGACCGTCGTGGCGTTGGCCCCTGGTGCCGCGGCCCAGTCCTGCCCGCAGGCCGAACTGATCTTCGCGCGGGGCCGCGTCGAACCGGCGGGCGCCGGGCAGATCGGCAGCGCGTTGATCGGTGCGCTGCGCCAGAAGACCGGCATGGACATCGACCTGTATTCGGTCAATTATCCCGCCGACACCGAGATCGACATCGGCGCCAACGACATGAGCCGGCGCATCCAGTACATGATGGACAACTGCCCGGACACCCGGCTGGTGCTCGGCGGCTACTCGTTGGGCGCGGCCGTCACCGACGTGGTCCTCGCCGTGCCGATCGCAGCGTTCGGATTCCGCAACCCGCTGCCGGCCGGGGCCGACCGGCACATCGCCGCGGTGGCGTTGTTCGGCAACGGCATCGCCTGGGTCGGGCCGATCTCCAACTTCAATCCGCTCTACAGTGACCGGACCATCGAGCTGTGTCACGGCGACGACCCGATCTGCAACCCCACCGATCCGGAGAACTGGCAGGACTACTGGGCTGACCACCTCGCCCCGGCCTACATCAACGCCGGCATGGTCAACCAGGCCGCCGACTTCGTCGCGGGCCGGCTCTGAGCGGTCAGCCGACCTCGTCGGACGTGCGCATGTCCCGGGTGACCCGGTTGCGCTCGGCCAGTTCGGCGTCGGGCGGGTAATCCACCGACACCAGGGTCAGGCCCCGGGCCGGGGCGGCCGCGAAGTCACTGGACCTCGCCGTCGCGGTCAGCAGTCGCGCACACCACCGGGAGTCGCGGCGCTGCTCCCCCACCGCGAGCAACGCTCCGACCAGTGAACGGACCATGTTCCAGCAGAACGCGTCGGCGCTGACCAGCACGCTCACCCGGTCGCCGTCGGCGGTCACGTCCAGCCGCTGCAGCTCCCGAATCGTCGTCGCCCCGTCGCGGTGCCGACAGAACGCGGCGAAGTCGTGCAGGCCCAGCAGCGCGGTGGAGGCGTCAGCCATCGCGGCCACGTCCAGCGGACGCGGCCAGGGGGTCACGAACCGCGCCTCGTGCGGATCGGCGCCGTACCGCGCCGTCGTCAGACGGTAGACGTAGTGACGCCGCAGCGCCGAGAACCGTGCATCGAATCCGGTCGCGGCGCGAGTGATGTCCCGCACCCGGACGTCCTCGGGCAACATCCGGGCGAGGCGGCGCACCAGCGGCCCGAACTCGGCTTCACCGGCACGCACCGTCCGCGGATAGGCGTGCGACACCACGGTCGACGGGATATCGGCATGGGCGACCTGGCCGGCGGCGTGCACGCCGGCGTCGGTGCGTCCCGCCGCTCTGGTGACGACCGGCACCCGGAAGATCGTCGACAGGGCCTCGTCGAGCACTCCGGCCACCGTGCGCTGCCCGGCCTGCGTCGCCCAGCCGGCGAAGTCCGTTCCGTCGTAAGCGATGTCGAGACGCAGACGGGTCTCGTCACTCGACGAAGAAGGAGCACCCGCACGCGAGGAGGAAAAGGGAGACCCCGCACGCGAGGAGGGAAACGGAACAAGCCCGCCACCGGTGTCGATGGCGGGCTTGTTCACAGCAGAATCGCTAGGACTTCTTGTCATCCTCGTCGGCTGCCTCGGCGGCCTCTTCCGTCGCGACGGCCTCGGCCTCGGAGGCCTGCGCCTCCTCGATCGCGGCGTCCTCGGCCTTGATCTCGTCCACCGTCTCCTCGACCGACTCGTCCTCTGTGGTCGGCCCCTCGGCGGCTTCCGGCTCGACAGCAGCCTGCGGCGCAGCGGCGGCGGCGACCTTCTGGGCCCCGGCTGACCGGCGCGCCCGGTCGGCCTCCGACGTCACCGTCTTCTCCCGCACCAGCTCGATGACCGCCATCGGGGCGTTGTCGCCCTTGCGGTTCTCGACCTTGACGATGCGGGTGTAGCCGCCGTTGCGGTCCGCGTAGAACGGACCGATCTCGGCGAACAGGATGTGCACGACGTCCTTGTCGCGGATCTTCTTCATCACCTCACGCCGGTTGTGCAGCGTGCCCTTCTTGGCGTGGGTGATGAGCTTTTCCGCATACGGCCGCAGCGCCCGGGCCTTCGGCTCGGTGGTCTTGATGCGGCCGTGCTCGAACAGCGACGTGGCCAGGTTGGCCAGCAGCGCCTTCTGGTGCGAGGACGACCCGCCGAGGCGAGGACCCTTGGTGGGTTTGGGCATTGCGACTATCTCCTAAATGGGGCCGGCCCCCGTATCAGGTAGGACCGGGACGGTTTTTCTTCAGAGCCGGTGGGCTCAGAGCTGTTCGGTTTCGCGCCTAGAGCTGTTCGGTCTCGGCGTAGTCCTGGTTGTCGTCGGCCTCGTAGCCCGAGTCGTAGCCGGCGTCGCTGTTCCACGTGCCGGTGGCGACGTCGTAGCCGGCGACCTCGGACGGGTCGAAGCTGGCCGGGCTGTCCTTGAGCGACAGACCCAGCTGGTGCAGCTTGATCTTCACCTCGTCGATCGACTTCTGGCCGAAGTTGCGGATGTCCAGCAGGTCGGACTCCGTGCGGGCCACGAGCTCGCCCACGGTGTGCACACCCTCGCGCTTGAGGCAGTTGTACGAGCGCACGGTCAGGTCGAGGTCGTCGATCGGCAGCGCGAAGCTGGCGATGTGGTCGGCCTCGGCCGGTGACGGACCGATCTCGATGCCCTCGGCCTCGGTGTTGAGTTCCCGTGCCAGACCGAACAATTCGACCAGCGTCTTACCCGCCGAGGCGAGCGCGTCGCGCGGGCTGATCGAGTTCTTGGTCTCGACGTCGAGGATCAGCTTGTCGAAGTCGGTGCGCTGCTCGACGCGGGTCGCCTCGACCTTGTAAGTCACCTTGAGCACCGGCGAGTAGATGGAATCGACCGGGATACGGCCGATCTCGGCGCCGGAAGCCTTGTTCTGCACGGCAGGCACGTAGCCGCGGCCGCGCTCGACGACGAGCTCGACCTCGAGCTTGCCCTTGTCGTTGAGGGTGGCGATGTGCATGTCCGGGTTGTGCACGGTGACACCGGCCGGCGGGACGATGTCGCCCGCGGTGACCTCACCGGGTCCCTGCTTGCGCAGGTACATGGTGACCGGCTCGTCCTCCTCGGAGGACACCACCAGGCTCTTGAGGTTCAGGATGATGTCGGTGACGTCTTCCTTCACCCCGGGGACGGTGGTGAATTCGTGCAGCACTCCGTCGATGCGGATGCTGGTGACGGCCGCGCCCGGGATCGACGACAGCAACGTGCGCCGCAGCGAGTTGCCCAGGGTGTAACCGAATCCCGGCTCGAGGGGCTCGATGACGAACTGCGAGCGGTTCTCGGCGACGGTCTCTTCGCTGAGGGTGGGACGCTGAGAGATCAGCATGGTGTTTCTCTTCTCCTTCTCGGCAACCGCTATTTGATGCCGTTAGGTGTTTCCGGGGCGGCGGATGCCGCCCCGGAACAGTGAGCGCTACTTCGAGTAGAGCTCGACGATCAGCTGCTCGGTGAGCGGAACATCGATCTGCGCACGCTCGGGCAGCTGGTGCACGAGGATGCGCTGACGCTCGCCGACGACCTGCAGCCAGCCCGGGATGGGACGCTCGCCGGCGGTCTGGCGGGCGACCTCGAAGGGCAGGGTGTTGATCGACTTGTCCTTGATGTCGATGATGTCGTACTGCGCGACCCGGTAGCTGGGGATGTCGACCTTCACGCCGTTGACGGTGAAGTGGCCGTGGCTGACCAGCTGACGCGCCATCCGGCGGGTCCGGGCCAGGCCGGCACGGTAGACGACGTTGTCGAGCCGGCTCTCCAGGATGCGCAGCAGGTTGTCACCGGTCTTGCCGGGGAGGCGGTTGGCCTCCTCGTAGTAGCGACGGAACTGCTTCTCCATCACGCCGTAGGTGAAGCGGGCCTTCTGCTTCTCCTGCAGCTGCTGGCGGTACTCGCTCTCCTTGATCCGCGCACGGCCGTGCTGGCCGGGCGGGTAAGGGCGCTTCTCGAAGGACTGATCTCCACCGACGAGGTCGACGCCGAGGCGGCGCGACTTGCGGGTGACGGGTCCGGTGTAACGAGCCATGTGTTTCTAACTCCTCTTCCCTAGACCCGGCGCCGCTTGGGCGGACGGCAGCCGTTGTGCGGCTGCGGGGTGACATCGGAAATTGCGCCGACCTCGAGACCGGCGGCCTGCAACGAACGGATCGCGGTCTCGCGGCCCGAACCCGGGCCCTTGACGAAGACGTCGACCTTCTTCACGCCGTGCTCCTGCGCCTTGCGGGCCGCGTTCTCGGCGGCCAGCTGCGCGGCGAACGGTGTCGACTTGCGCGACCCCTTGAAGCCGACGTGCCCCGACGACGCCCAGGCGATGACGTTGCCCTGCGGGTCGGTGATCGAGACGATCGTGTTGTTGAACGTGCTCTTGATGTGCGCGGCGCCGTGCGGGACGTTCTTCTTTTCCCTGCGGCGGGTGGTCTTACCCCGCTTACCGGCGGTACCCGCGGCCTTCTTCTGTGGTGGCATGTCTGATTACCTGGCCTTCTTCTTGCCGGCGATGGTGCGCTTGGGACCCTTGCGGGTGCGCGCGTTGGTCTTGGTCCGCTGGCCGCGCACCGGCAGGCCGCGGCGGTGCCGCAGGCCCTGGTAGCAGCCGATCTCGATCTTGCGACGGATGTCGGCCTGCACCTCGCGGCGCAGGTCACCCTCCACCTTGAGGTTGCCCTCGATGTAGTCGCGCAGCTGGGTCACCTGGTCGTCGGTGAGGTCTTTGGTGCGCAGTTCGCGGCTGATGCCGGTGGCGTCCAGGATCTCCTGCGACCGGGTGCGGCCGACGCCGTAGATGTAGGTCAGTGCGACCTCCATGCGCTTGTCGCGCGGGAGGTCAACGCCCATTAGTCGGGCCATGTGTGCCATTCCTCGTTCTCTGCGGAGGTCTTGTCCCAGCCCGTTCCCCGTGTGGGGTCCGGCCTCCGTGCCGGACGTGTGTCGAGGGCCCTATGCCCTCAGTGGTGCTGGGATTTCTGCATTCAGTTGTGGGTGCTGCTCAGCTGGTCTGCTGTCTAGCCCTGCCGCTGCTTGTGGCGGGGATCGGAGCAGATCACCATGACCCGCCCATGCCGGCGGATCACCCTGCACTTGTCGCAGATCGGCTTGACGCTCGGGTTCACCTTCACGGCTCGTTCGATCCTTCTCTTGCTTCGGTCGGGGTGGTTGTGCGTGTGCGACGGACGCGTGCGCTCGGTTGTCGATCCCTCGCGCGAGCGATCGTCACTTGTAGCGGTACACGATGCGGCCGCGGGACAGGTCGTAGGGAGACAGCTCCACCACGACGCGGTCCTCCGGGAGGATGCGGATGTAGTGCTGCCGCATCTTTCCGCTGATGTGGGCGAGGACCTTGTGTCCGTTCTCCAGCTCAATGCGGAACATCGCATTGGGCAGAGGTTCGACAACACGGCCCTCGACCTCTATGGCACCGTCTTTCTTGGCCATACTCTGTAGCGATCCTTGCTTTCGTTTCGTATCGGCTTGTTGGCCTGCTCAGCCTCATCGGCCTGGTCAGCACAGCCTTCGGTCCGACTTGAAAACGTGGGCCGGATCTGGAGAATTCCCGGGAATTCCCGACAGGGCACGCAAAGAAGTCGGCGCGGTAGCCGCACCGTTGGTCCATGCTACTCCGAGAGCGTCCGGGCCCAAAATCCGCTGACCAGCGGTCCCGGCACGACAAACCCAGCCGTGGTCACCCGCAGTCGGGGTGGGCCTGGCGATACGCCTCGACCGCGGTGGGCAGCGTCATGAAGATCAGGTCGGGCCCGATGCGGTCGAGAAGCCCCGCTGCGGCGAGCGCGTCGCGCAGATCCTGTTTCACTCTCGCCATCGCGAACACGATGCCGCGCCGCTCGCACTCGGTTCGCAGCTGTTCCAGCGCGTCCAGAGCGGTCAGGTCCACCTCGACATTGGATTCCGCGTTGAGCAGGAACCAGCGCACGGGTCGTGGCGAGTCCTCGATCGCCGCCAGGGCGCGGCGACGGAAGTCGGCGGCGTTGGCGAAGAACAGCGGCGCGTCATAGCGGTAGACCAGCAGTCCGGGCACCACCGTCGCCGCCGGATAGTCGTCGACGTCGTGCATTCCCGGCAGGCCGGGCACCAGGCCCTGGACGCTGTCGTGGGCGTGCGCCAGCCGGCGCAACAGGTCTGCCACCGACAACCCGATCGCGACCAGCACGCCGTTGAGCACCCCGAAGACGACCACCGCCGCGGTGGTGGCCAGTGCGATCACCAACTCACTGCGGCGGAAGCGGGCCAGCCGGCCGAACTCGGCGACGTCGACCAGCTTCGTGGCGGCGAAGACGACCAGCGCTCCCAGCGCGGCGGACGGGATGGCGGCCATGACGCCTCCCCCGAAGACCAGCGCGGTGGCGAGCACCCCGAGCACCACCAGCGAGTAGACCTGGGTGCGGGCCCCTGCGGCGTCGGCGAGCGCGGTACGGCTGCCACTCGAGCTGATCGGGAATCCCCGGAACATCCCGGCGACGAGGTTGCACACCCCCAGCGCACGCAGCTCGGCATGGGGGTCGATGTCCTCACCTCGGCGCGAGGCGAAGGCCCGCGCGGTCAGCACGTTGTCGGAGAACGCCACGACGGCGATCCCCAGTGCGGGGACGACGAGGTCGCCGAGCATCTCGCCGGACAACGCAGGCCAGTCCGGAACGGGCAGTCCTGCCGGGATCGCGCCGACGACGTCGACCACGTCGGCGCCGTTGCGGGACCCCGCGAACAGCGCGACCGCGGCGGTCGCCGCGAGGATGCCGATCAACGGGCCGGGAAGGCGCGGCGCGCGAGAGTCGAGCGCGAAGATCACCGCCAGCACCGCCGCGCTGAGTGCCACTGTGGGCCAGTGCAACTCGGGCACCACGGTCACGAAGGTGCGCACCTGCTCGATGACCGAGTCGCCGGAGACCGTCACACCGGTCAGCCGGCCCAGCTGGCTGGCCACCATCATCGCGGCGATGCCGGCCAGATATCCGACCAGCACCGGCCGGGAGAGCAGGTTCGCCAGGAAACCCAGCCGGAGCAGCCCGGCGACGACGCAGATCACCCCGACCAGAAGCGCCAACGTCGCGGCGTGTGCGGCGTAACGGCCGGGGTCGGCGGAACCCACCACCGGCACCAGCACCGCTGCCGTCATCAGCGCGGTGGTGGACTCGGGACCGATGGACAGCTGGCGCGACGAGCCCAGAAACGCGTAGATCACCAACGGAGGCAATGCGGCCCACAAACCGGCAACGGGAGCGAGCCCGGCGAGGGTGGCATAGGCGAGGGCTTGCGGCACCAGATAGGCCGACACCGTCAGACCGCCCAGGACGTCGCCGCGCACCGCGGTACGGGGGTAGCCGCGGAAGTTGGCCAGCCCGGGTACGACCTGCGTCACCCACCCGGCGCCGATCATGGCCCTCCTCGGCGTGCGGCCCTCCCCGGTCCGGATCGACGTTAGATCATCCGGCGCTGACCGGTAGAGGCATTTGGACCCTGCCGCACGGTGACGTATGCCTCCGGCGCCGGTCGTCGCTGCGCCATACCGTCGATCCAGGTTCGCCGGCACTGCCGGATCGTCGGTTCGAGGAGGTCATCATGGCATCACATCGAGGAATCGTGGTCGGGGTGGACGGCTCGCCGGAGGCCGAATCGGCCGTCGAATGGGCCACGCGGGAAGCGCTCCTGCACGGGGTACCGCTGACGCTGGCCCACGTTCTGCCCACCGCGCAAGCCCTCACCTGGTACGAGGTGTCGGTATCCGGTGAACTCGACGAGATCGCGCAGCGCCGCGCCCGCGAAATCCTGCGCCAGGCAACGCTGGTGGCCGAGCAGGCAGTCGCCGACGACGGTCCGATCACGATCAGCGAACACGTGGAAGAAGGCAACGCCACGAAGACGATGGTCGACATGTCCAAGGACGCGCAACTGCTCGTGGTCGGCAACCGGGGACTCGGCCGGGTGGGCCGGGCTCTGCTGGGCTCGGTCAGCTCCGGCCTCATCCACCACGCCCACTGCCCGGTGGCGGTGGTCCACGAGCAGGCCGACGCGACGATGCAGTCCGAGCAGGCCCCGGTCGTGGTGGGTGTCGACGGGTCGCCGGCGTCGGAGACCGCGGTGGCGGTGGCTTTCGACGAGGCGTCCCGGCGGGCGGTGCCACTGGTGGCGGTGCACGCCTGGAGTGACCCCACCATCTATGCGTTCCCCAACGAAGAGTGGATGACGTTGCGCCCCCAGGCCGAGGAGCTGCTCGCCGAGCGGTTGGCCGGCTGGCAGGAGCGCTACCCGGAGGTGCAGGTACGGCGCGTGGTGGTGCGCGACCGGCCCGCCCATCAGCTGCTCGAGCAGGCCGAGTCCGCCCAGCTCGTCGTCGTCGGCAGTCACGGCCGCGGCGGTTTCGCCGGCATGCTGCTGGGTTCGGTGGGGACCGCGGTGGCCCAGTCCGCCCGGACGCCGGTGATCGTTGCACGCTCCAGCTGAACCGGGCGATCTGCTCGCCTCCGCCGACGCGGCGCTGCACCACGCCTCGACCCGGGTCCCCACCGCTGATGAGCTGACCCCGGTCGACGCGGCGCTCGACGCCATGCGGGGCCGCCGGTTCGACAGCGCCGCAGCGGTGGCCGTGCTCGACGGCCGGCACCTGGTGGGCGTCGCCACCATCGAACAGTTGTTGGCCGCGCCTGCCGGCGCCTGCCTGCGTGACGTCATGGATGCCAACCCGCCGGTGGTCGCCCCGGACACGGACCGCGAGCACGCCGCGTGGCAGGCCGTGCAGCGTGGGGAGCCAGGGCTGGCGGTGGTCGACGAGGACGGTCGCTTCCGTGGACTGATCTCGCCTCAGCAGTTGCTCACCGTTCTGCTCCAGGAACACGACGAGGACCTGGCCCGCCTCGGCGGCTTCCTCAGCGATGTCGAGCATGCGCGGTCCACCAGCGTCGAGTCGATCGGGCGGCGATTGTGGCACCGGTTGCCCTGGCTGTTGATCGGGTTGCTCGGGGCCATGGTGTCGGCGGTGTTGATGACGGCGTTCGAGGCGCAGTTGTCGGCCGACCTCGCGGTCGCCTATTTCGTCCCCGGCATCGTCTACCTCGCAGACGCGGTGGGCACCCAGACCGAGACGCTGGCGATCCGGGGGCTGTCGGTCGGGGTCGGGATCCGCCGGATCACCGGCCGTGAAGCGCTGACCGGGTTGTCGATGGGTCTGCTGCTCGGTGCTGTGATGTGGCCGCTCGTCGCTGTCATGACGGGCAACGTCGCGCTGGCGCTGGCGGTTTCGGTGGCGATTCTGGGAGCGAGCACGGTGGCCACCGTGGTGGCGTTGTGTCTGCCGTGGCTGCTGCACCGCCTCGGCAAGGACCCGGCGTTCGGTTCGGGACCACTGGCCACCGTCGTGCAGGATCTGCTGTCGATCCTGCTGTACTTCGCCGCGGTCTCGGTGTTCCTCGGTTGAGCCGGTCGTCATAGAGTCGCCCATAGCGGCCGGGTCATCCGGCCCGACGCCCGTAGACAGCGAAAGGAAGCCCCTGATGACTGACGCCGCCGAGAGCACGGAGATCGTTGTCGGGGTTGATGATTCGCCGTCTTCGCAGGCAGCACTCGAGTGGGCAGCCCTAGACGCGAAGCTGCGCCAGACGGCACTGGTCGTCGTCTACGCAGCCACCCTGCCGATGGGGACGTGGCCGATCGCGCCGGTGCCGACCGGCATCATGGACTTCCAGCGTCAGATCGGCCAGGACATCCTCGACGACGCCACGACGATCGCCAGAGAGATCACCGGGGACTCCGTCCCCGTCTCCGCCGAGTTCGCCGTCACCACCCCCACGGCCGCGCTGGTGGAACGCTCCAAGACCGCCGGCCTCGTCGTGGTCGGCACCCACGGCCGCGGCGCCCTCGGCCGGATCTTCCAGGGCAGCGTCAGCACCGGGTTGGTGCACCGCGGTCACGGCCCCGTGGCGGTGATCCCGGAGATGGAGAACGAACCCGATCCCGCGGCGCCGGTCGTGCTGGGCTACGACGGATCGCCCGCCTCGCAGCCGGCTATCGCGTTCGCCTTCGACGAAGCGAGTCGTCGCGGCGTGGAACTGGTGGTGGTGCATGCCTGGTGGTCACCCGGCGCCTTCGAGATGCCCGGTTTCGACTTCGAGGAGGTGCGCTCCGCGGTCGACGCCGAACTGACCGAACAGCTGAGCCCGTGGCACCAGCGCTACCCCGATGTGACGACACGACGCGTGGTGGTCGTCGACCAGCCCGCCCGTCGCCTCGTGGAACAGGCCGAGTCCGCCCAGTTGCTGGTGGTCGGCAGCCACGGCCACGGCACCGTCGCAGCGACACTTCTGGGGTCGGTGAGCAGCGCGGTGGTGCAGGCAGCCACGGTGCCGGTCGTCGTCGTGCGGCCCCGCTGAGCGAAGCACTCTCACAGCTAGGGACGAAAGTCCCTACGGATAGCCGTCGACCGGGCCTGGCAGCAGCCGCGTCGGCTTGAGACGGTACAGAAGTGAACACCGACGCAGTGACGGCGAACGCGCACCACGGTCTCGCCGCCCACGAGGTCGTGCTGTTGTTGCAGACCGACCCCCATCGGGGGCTGACCACCGAGGTGGCCGACGAACGGCTGAAAGAGTTCGGGCTCAACACTCTTCCCGCGCCGCGAGGGGCCGGCCTGGTCACCCGGGTACTTCGCCAGTTCCACCACCCCCTGATCTATGTGCTTCTGGTAGCCGGCGTCGTGACCGCCACGCTGCGCGAATATGTCGATTCGGTCGTGATCTTCGCCGTGGTGGCGGTCAACGCCATCGTCGGATTCGTGCAGGAGACCAAGGCCGAAACCGCCCTGCAGAGCCTGCGCTCCATGGTGCGCACCGAGGCCAAGGTGATTCGCGACGGCCGCGAACGCACCATCGGCTCCGATCAGCTGGTGCCCGGTGACCTCGTCCTGGTCGAGGCCGGCGACAAGGTGCCGGCCGACGTCCGACTGATCCGGGAGAGCGAACTGCGCGTGGACGAGTCCGCGCTCACCGGGGAGTCGGTGCCGGTGGACAAGACCGAGGTGATGCTGCCGGAAGCCACGCCGGTGGCCGACCGCTGCAACATGGTCTATTCCGGGACGCTGGTGACCGCCGGTTCGGGAGCCGGGATCGTCGTGGCTACCGGTTCGGAGACCGAGATCGGTGAGATCCACCGCCTGGTCGGCGCGGCCGAGACGCTCGCCACGCCGCTGACCGCCAAACTCGCCTGGTTCAGCAAGATCCTGACGATCGGCATCCTCGCCCTGGCCGCTGCCACCTTTGCCCTCGGTTTGGCGCGCCGGCAGGACGCAGTGGAGACCTTCACCGCCGCGGTCGCGTTGGCGGTCGGCGCCATTCCGGAAGGCCTGCCGGCGGCGGTCACCATCACACTGGCCATCGGTGTCGCACGAATGGCCAAGCGACGTGCGGTCATCCGGCGGCTGCCCGCGGTCGAGACGCTGGGCGGCACCACAGTCATCTGCGCCGACAAAACCGGCACCCTCACCGAGAACCAGATGACGGTGCGCAAGGTGTGGACTCCACAACGTGCCGTGACCGCAACCGGATCCGGCTACGCGCCCACCGGAGCACTCCTCACAGGTGACGGCGAGCCGATGCCGGTCGACGCCGACGAGTCGTTGCGCTGGACGCTGGTCGCCGGTGCCGTGTGCAATGACGCCGCACTCTCGCCCGACGGGCCACGGTGGCAGATCGCCGGCGATCCGACCGAGGCCGCGATGCTCGTGGTCGCCGCGAAGGCGGGCCTGGCGATCGAGGACCTTCGGAACGACTTTCCGCGGGTGGGGGCGATCCCGTTCAGCTCCGAACGCCAGTACATGGCCACCCTGCACCAGTCCGCACGGCACCGTCACGTCGTGCTGGTCAAGGGTTCGGTCGAGCGCCTGCTCGAGTTGTGTGAACGACAGATGGATGCCGACGGCACGCTACGCCGCGTCGACCGATCCGCGGCGGTGGCTGCGGCCGAAGCGCTGGCCGCCGAGGGGTTACGGGTCCTCGCGTGCGGAGTGGCGGTACCGGCCGATCCGTCGCGCTTCACCGAGGCGCAGATAGCGGGATCGATCACGTTCACGGGCCTGCAGGCCATGCTGGATCCGCCGCGGGACGCGGCCGCACCGGCGGTCGCGGCCTGCCACTCCGCGGGTATCGCGGTGAAGATGATCACCGGCGACCATCCGGGTACCGCCAGCGCGATCGCGGAGTCCGTGGGCGTTCTCGCCCCGGGAGGGCCCGGACAGCGGTCGGTGATGACCGGCGCGCAACTCGCCGCGTCGAGCGCGGACGAATTCCCCGACCTCGTCGACGAGGCCAGCGTCTTCGCGCGGGTTTCCCCCGAACAGAAGTTGCGCCTGGTCGAAGCTCTTCAGGCCAAAGGACATGTCGTCGCGATGACGGGCGACGGCGTCAACGACGCACCGGCGTTACGGCAGGCCAGCATCGGTGTGGCGATGGGCCGGGGTGGCACCGAGGTCGCCAAGGACGCAGCCGACATGGTGCTCACCGACGACGACTTCGCCACCATCGAGGCCGCGGTCGAGGAAGGCCGCGGGGTGTTCGACAACCTGACCAAGTTCATCACGTGGACGCTGCCCACCAACATCGGTGAGGGACTGGTGATCCTGGCGGCCATCGCGATGGGGGCGATGTTGCCGATCCTGCCCACCCAGATCCTGTGGATCAACATGACCACCGCCGTGGCGCTCGGCCTGATGCTGGCCTTCGAACCCAAGGAGGCCGGAATCATGACGCGGCCGCCACGCGATCCCGGTCAACCGTTGCTGACCCGAGCTCTGATGGGCCGAATCCTTCTGGTATCAAGCCTGCTCGTCGCGGGCTCCTGGTGGTTGTTCGAATGGGAACTGGCACAGGGCGCTTCGCTGGCCGAAGCGCGCACCACGGCTCTCAACGTGTTCGTCGTGGTCGAGGCGTTCTACCTGTTCAGCTGCCGATCGCTCACCCGCTCGGCCTGGCGGATCGGCCTTTTCACCAATCGGTGGTTGATCGTCGGCGTCGCTGTGCAGGCTGTCGCGCAGATGGCGATCACCTATCTGCCGGTGATGAACACGATCTTCGATACCGCCCCTCTGGACGCCGAGGTCTGGCTACGGATCTTCGGCATCGCCGTCGTCGTGAGCCTGGTGGTGGCGTCCGAAAAGTGGCTACGCGCCCGCAGCAGCACGGTTCGTCGAATCTAGGAGTACCGCGGGCGCACCCGCACCTCGGTGATCGCGTTGCGGTCTACGGCAGTGACATCGATGCGGTAAGTCCCGACTTCGACGTGGTCTCCCGGCTCTGTCGGGATGCGGCCCAGGACCGACAACACCAACCCGGCGATGGTCGTGTAGTCACCGCCGGGGAAGTCGGTGACATCGATACCGACGTCGACGAGATCGTGAACGGGGAAGGTGCCGGGCAGTATCCGGCTACCGTCCGACAGCACCCGTGCCGATCGGATGTCCTGGTCCGCTTCGTCGTAGATTTCGCCCACGATCTCCTCGAGCAGATCCTCGAGGGTGACGATGCCCGCCACGCCGCCGCGTTCGCCGATCACCAGCGCGAACTGTTCGCGTTCGGCGAGCATCCGGTTCAGTGCGGCGGTGACCCGGACACTGTCGGGCAGGCTCAGCACCGCGCGCGCCACGTCGGAGACCGTGCCGTCGGCACCGAGTAGCTCGCGCAGGTGTACCACTCCGACAGTGTCGTCGAGCTCGCCGGCGGCCACGACCGGCGCCCGGGTGTGCCCCGACTCCGCGAGCTCGGCACGCGCCTGCACCACCGGCATGTCCCCGTTCAGCCGGAACACCGCCGTGCGTGGCACCACCACGTCGCGCAGCGGACGTTCGTGGATCTCCAACGCACCCGAGATGATGGTGCGCTGCTCGGCGGTCAGGCCCCCGTGGCTGGTGATCAGTTGCCGCAGTTCCTCGAAGGTCAGCTCTTCGCGCCCCCGATGCGGGTCGCCGCCGAGCACGCGGACCACCACATCGGTCGCCTTGCCCAGCAACCACACGATGGGCCCGGTGATCGTCGCAAGGGCGCTGAGCGGCGAGGCGACCAACGCTGCCCAGCGCCGGGAGTGCTGCATCGCGAGACGTTTGGGTGCGAGCTCACCGACCACCAACGTCGATGCCGTGACCACCACCGTGACGATGGCGATACCGACCGGTTGCGCTGCGCCGCCGAGGAATTGGAGTTGGGCGGTCAGCGGTTCGGCGAGCGTGACGGCGGCGGTCGCCGAGGCGAGGAAGCCGGCGAGCGTGATACCGAGTTGGATGGTCGCCAGGAACCGATTGGGTTCGCGCGCCAGACGCACGACGAGCCGATCACGATGCTTGCCCCGGCGTTCCAGCTCACGCAGCTGCCCTTCCCGCAACGAGATGAACGCCGCCTCGCTGCCGGCCAGCAGCCCGTTGACCAGAACGAGGAACGCGACCAGTGCCAGGTCGAACCAATATCCGTCCATCGCTCGCTACCCGCGAACCGTCATGCTGGTCACGCTTAGCAGCCTGCTGGGCCGCCGCCTGCGGCGCAAGTATGCGCCTCCGGCGAGGCCGGGCCGGACAATGCCTCAGCGGTGGCGGATCGCTGCGTCCACCTCGTCGGCGGGAAGCTGCTTGGTGCAGAAGAACCAGTCCTCGCACTCCACCCCGTCGACGCCGCCGGTCATCCGGTCGTCGGCCGTCCCACACGAGCCGGCCGGCGGCACGATCACGGCGTCGCCGGGGCGCCAGTCCGCCGGGGTCGCGACCTCGAAATGGTCGGCGGTCTGCAGTGCCTTGACCACGCGCAGCAGCTCGTCGAAGTTGCGGCCCAGACTCAGCGGGTAGTAGATGATGGCCCGGATCACGGCCTTGGGATCGATGACGAACACGGCGCGAACCGCCT
Organism: Mycobacterium sp. G7A2; assembly: GCF_041902445.1. NCBI lineage: Bacteria > Bacillati > Actinomycetota > Actinomycetes > Mycobacteriales > Mycobacteriaceae > Mycobacterium > Mycobacterium sp. G7A2. The sequence continues at coordinate 4,815,574 of NZ_CP169251.1, forward strand.
TGGTGGAGTCCTCACCCGGCATGATCATGCCGTACTTCTGCGCGATCTCCATCGACACGTCGTCGATGAGCGGGAACGTCACTTCGACGTCGCGCATGTCACGGAACGCGATCTTGTCCTTGATGGTGCGCAACCATGCGATGTGGCTGTAGAGACCGTCTACCGACAACCCGACCAGCTCGGTGTTGTAGGCCGCGAACTCTTTCTGCATCGAGGCGAATGTCATGAATTCACTGGTGCACACCGGGGTGAAGTCTGCCGGATGGGAGAACAGGATGACCCACCTGCCGACGTAGTCGGACGGAAAACTGATGTCCCCTTGGGTCGTGCTTGCGGTGAACGACGGTGCGGGGTCACCGATTCGGGGCATTCCCGTGACGGGGATCGGTGTCTCGATGGCGGTCATGAATGCTTCCTCTCTGCGCGATCACTACTGATGAACTATACCCTATGGGGTATCCGACGATAGGGTCCAATGACCCGACCTGAACAGCTCGGTTGTGTGATGCCACACAGTGGGAGGCAGTGTGCAACCGATACGCCGACGGGCCCTGTACGGCGACGAAATCGGCTGCGAAGAAAGGTCTGAAGTCCCTCACAGCGACGACCAACTGCTCCGGATCCGCGAGGGATTCCTGAATAGAGTGAAGCTGCAACGAAGCGGGGACGGGAGAGCCACATGACCGACATGTCATCTCATGGCGTCGTGGTAGGGGTCGACGGGTCCGCGTCCTCGGCCGCCGCAGTGACCTGGGCCGCGCAGGACGCGCAATCGCGGGGCGTGGCCCTGAGCCTGGTGCATGTGGTGCCGCCGATCGTGCTGCCGTCGTCGCCGATGCCGGACATGCCGGCGAGCTATGCGCGGGCTGAGGAGGATCGGGCACGTCGCATCGTCGACGACGCCCGCAAGTTGGCTTGCGAGGTGGCGCCACAACACATGTCGCGAGTCAACACCGAGGTGATCATGGGGCCGATCGTCCCCACACTGGTCGACATGTCGAAGTCGGCCGCGCTGGTGGTGGTCGGCTGCCTCGGACAAAGTGCCGTGGACCGTGCGCTGTTGGGTTCGGTCAGTTCCGGACTGGTCCATCATGCGCACTGCCCGGTCGCGGTCATCCACACCGAACACACTCCTTCCCCACGGGATCCCGTCCTGGTGGGTATCGACGGTTCACCGGCGTCGGAACGGGCCACGGCGATCGCGTTCGACGAGGCGTCCCGCCGTGGCGTCGACCTGGTTGCGCTGCACGCGTGGACGGACATGGGCCCCCTCGAATTCCCGAGTGTCAACTGGGCGCCGATCGAGTGGCGCAACATCAAAGAGCGCGAAGAAGAGGTGCTCTCCGAGAGGCTGTCCGGCTGGCAGGCTCAGTACCCCGACGTGGGAGTGCAACGGGTGGTCGTCGCCGACCGGCCGGGCCTGCGGCTACTCGAACATGCCGGCCGCGCCCAGCTCGTGGTGGTGGGCAGCCATGGCCGCGGCGGCTTTTCGGGCATGCTGCTGGGGTCGGTGAGCAGTGCGCTCGTGCACTCGGCGCAAGTTCCGGTGATCGTCGCGCGGCAGGACTGATTCGCCTCAGCCGGTCTGGGTGTCCGGACGACCGGACCGGTCGGCGGGGTCGGCTCCGATGACCAACCCCGACTGGATCAGGGCGTCGGTGACGAACTGCTGCACCGGACGGGACTGGAAGAAGCCCGCGTGACCGCCTCGGTACCACTCGATCTCGGGCCGGCCCCAGTGGTCCCACAGCCTGTTGACCTGCTCGCGCGGATGAACCACCTGATCGGCGAGACCGGCATAGATGAAGCGGCCGGACATCGGCACCTTCGGTGTCAGCGAGAGCGGCGAGATCATTCGGCCGAGCGGAGTGGCCAGCGCGATGGTCTCTCGACGGGGATCGTCCTGCGACAACCCCGAATGCCGCCCGAGCAGTTCGATCAGGTCGGCGACCGGAACACCGAGCACCGCGCAGGTCAGGTGGTCGTCGAGGCTGGCCACGAGAGCGGCGACGAAGCCCCCCAGCGACAACCCGTAAATCCCGATCGAGGCGTCGGGTTCCTGTGCCCGGATCCAGCCCAACACGCCCCGGACATCCCAGACGGCGTTGGCCGTGGCGTGGATGTCGTCGAGCACGTCTTCACCGGGGAACACAGCGCCTTTGGGCAGCCCCTTCGCACGGGGACCGTGCAGGGGCAGGACCGGGAGAACGACGTTGAGCCCGAGCCTTTCGTGCAGGTACCACGCCCGGAACAGCGCCAGGTCGATCGCCGCCCGGCCCATTTCGGTGCCGTGAACGCACACCAGCCACGGCCGAGGCTCGCGGTGGCGCAGCATCAGACCGTAGCCATGACTGACCGCCTGGTAGCCCAACCATCTGTCGGCGCCGGGCTCGTCGCGACGCGGGCGATAGCCGCTGTTCCAGCGCAGCCGAAAATACGACCGGTTTCGACGCTGCACCGGGCGGACCTCCAGCTCGTCCAACCGCCCCGGGGCACGAAAGAACCCCTTCGGCTTGTCCAGCCATCCACCGGCGCCGTAGAACTCGAGCGCCGCCAGGACCTCGGCGTGGATACGTTCGAACGCCTGGGGATCGCTGACCGGACGGCGCGCCCGCAGGCCGAGCAGGACGACTTCGTCGCGCAGGGCCTCGGCGGCCAGCGCGACGGTGGGCCGGGCGATCGGCATCTGCTGGGGCCCGTCGTCGAGATAGTCGCGCCACGACCGTGCGTAGTACCTTCCTGTCCTGGTCAAAGGCCCAATGACGTTGCGCACGGGAGCCGAACCAGGCACGCGGTCGACGACGGAACGCCGCAGTGGCCGGCTCGATCCGGCGGCGTCGCTGGAATCCATTCCCCCGACGCTAGCGGCAGGCCTGGGACGCCCACAGGAGTCCTTGGTCACACGGCGGGTGACCGCCTGGCCGAAAATCCGGCATACGCTCCACACATGGTCGGGTACGGAGCCCGCGAGGTTGCCTTCGAGTCCGGCGGGTCGACGATCGCCGCTGTGTTCTACCGACCGGACCGACCGGGGCGTCATCCGTGCGTGGTGATGGCGCACGGCTTCTCCGGGACGATGGACTGGATTCTCCCCGACTTCGCCGCAGTGTTCGCCGCCGCCGGGTTCGCCGTGCTGACGTTCGACTACCGCCATTTCGGCGCGAGCGAGGGCCGGCCGCGGCAACTGGTGGATTCGCAGCGCCAACTGGCGGACATCCGCAGCGCGCTCGCCCACGTTCGGTCTCGCGATGACGTGGACGCCGATCGTGTCGCCCTGTGGGGGACCTCGCTGGGCGGCAGCCACGTCATCGTCATCGCGGCCGAGGACCCCGGGTTGGCAGCGGTGGTCGCCAACGTGCCCGCTCTCGACATGTACAGGGGTCTGCGGGGGCGCTACAGACCACCGCATTTTCACCCCGGCCCCGCGCGCAGTGCGCTGGCCGCGGCGCGACTGGTGGGTTCGGCCCTTCTCGACGCGGCTCGGGGACGGCTCGGAGCGTCACCGCACTACCTGCCCGTCTACGGACGTCTCGGCCATGCCGCGTTCAGCGATCCCGCGCTGGCGGGCCTGTTCCGACAGGTCGAGCAGGGCTCTCCCCGCTGGCGTAACGAGTTCACCCCGCGGTTCCTGTTTCACGCTCCCCGGTACCGAGCCGGCTCGGTCGAGAAGATCCGCTGCCCACTCCTGGTGACACTGGCCCGTGACGATTCGGAGGTGTCATCGGCTTTGGTGTTGCAGAAGGTGGGCCGGGCACAGCATCCCGAGATCCGGATATACCCGGTCGGGCATTTCGACATGTACCACGGTGCCGTCCGCGACGAGGTCGCCCGGGACCACCGCGACTTCCTGCTGCGTCACCTGATGCCGCTTACTGCTCGGTGATGCTGCGGTTCACCAACTCCAGCGCATCGTCGAGATGCCTGTCGGCCTGCTCCAGTGTGGAGGCGAACTCGCCGTCGTAGTTGTTCAGCGATCGCTGCAGCACCGAGAGGCACATGTGCGCCGCGGCGTGGGCGTCGCCGGCGGCCGCAGTCAACTCCGCGGTGACGTACGGGTCGGGCGCCGGCAGGTGCGCGGGAACCGCCACCGCCGCGGCGTCGTGCATCCGTTGGCACGCCGATGCGACCACCGTTGCGTCCAGCTGCTGCATGGCGCGGGTCGTGTCGTTGACGCCGGTTTCGAGATCGTGGACGGCCGGGTAGGCGCTCGACCACCATTCGGCCAGTGCAGTGCGGTCCGCGGGCGTGAGGCGTGCCGTGTCGTCCGGGTGATCGGACAGGGTGACGGCGAGGAACGCCGACGTCAGTACCACGGTGCCGACCACCGTCGCGGCGATCCACACAGAAAACCGGCGGTACCAGGGGCGGTTTGCGGGCTCCAGCCACGCGTCGAGCTGCGCCCCACACGCCGGGCAGGTGCCGGGGTGCCCGGCGTGCGCACCCGGCGGCGACGCGGACTGGGTCATCTCGATGTCACTTCGACGTTCGAGACGCGATGTAGGTGCTGACCACCGCCATCACGGCGATGATGGCGGCGATGAGCACGGCGGCGGTCGGCCAATCCATGGCGCCCTCCCGAAGCGATCGATACGAAACCCCGTCACGGACGACGCTATGACCGTGACAGCCCTGGCATCAGGGCCGTAGGTCCCGTCTTCGCGGCGGATTCGGGTCAGCACCGTGGGACGGACAGGTACAGCGCTGCGAGGGCGGCACAGAGCGCATGACCTCGTCGACGTGCTGACCGCATCCCTGCCAGCCCGTCTTTCCGCAGACGGGACACGTGGCCGGATAACACATGGGAAACCTCCTCGGTGATCGAGCGGGTCAGACCCGCGCGTCGGCTTGGCGCTCGGCGATCGTGGCGCGCACCTGCGCCATGTCCAGTCCCTGAACCTGTCCGATCAGGTCCTCCAGCGCAGCGGGCGGCATCGCACCGGCCTGGCTGTAGACCAGGACTCCCTCTCGGAATGCCATCACCGTCGGAATCGACTGGATGCCGAGGAGTGCCGAGAGCTGCTGCTCGGCCTGGGTGTCCACCTTGGCGTGCACGACATCTGGGTGGGCCGCGGCGGATCGCTCGAAGACGGGGGCGAAGGCGCGGCACGGTCCACACCACGAGGCCCAGAAGTCCACGAGGACGACAGGGCTTTCCGTGATGGTGGCTTCGAAGTCGGCGAGGGTGAGGTTGCGGGTGTTCATCGGTTGATCCTGTTCTCGTGTCGGTATTTTCGGTCAGGCACTCACGTGCGCGTCGGCCCAGGCGTGGTAGCCGCCCTCGAGGTCCGAGACGGTGTCGAACCCTTCGGCGCGCAGCAGCGAGGCCGCGACGCTGGAGCGCCACCCGCCGGCGCAGTGCACGACGATCGGGCGCTCTTTCGGGATGTCGGCCAGCCGCATCCGCAGGTTCGCCAGCGGCATCGGGATCGCGCCCGGGATGCTGCCCGCCTCGACTTCGCCCGGGTTGCGGATGTCCACGAGGGTGACGGCATCGTCGGTGAGCATGCGGTCCAGCTCGGCCACCGTGACGCGGGGCGCGGTGCGGACCAGATCGGCCAACTCGGCGGGGAACCCACCAGCGCGACCCACCGCGAAGTAGCCGATGACGTTGTCCGACCCCACCCGGGCCAGCCGCAGCGCGGCTTCCTGCTCCTCCCCGGGATAGGCGATCAGCGCGATCCTGTCACCGATCCCGGCCACCATGCCCCCGGTCTCGGCGAAGCGGCCGTCGAAGCCGACGTTGACCGAACCCCGGAGGTGGCCCGCGGCGAAGTCCTCGACGCTGCGCGCATCGACGACGCGCACCCCGTCGGCCAGCGCCTGGCGGATCTGCGTCGCCGTCAGCACCGGGATACTGCGGTCCTGGACCAGAAGCGGGTGGACGCGCTTGTTCATCGCGGCGTCGACCGAGAAGTACGCCGGCGCGGCGGGTTGACCGTGGGTGACCAGTTCGACGAAGTCCTGCTCGGACATCGGCTGCACCGACGGATTGGTGCGGCGCTGTTCGCCGATGGTCGAGGTCAGCTCGGTGGACAGATTCTTGCCGCAGGACGATCCGGCGCCGTGTGCGGGCATCACCGTGACGCTGTCGGGCAGCCTCAGCAGCTTGTCGTGGAGGGTGTGATACATCGCCCTGGCCAGATCGCTGGTCGAGCTGTCGCCGATGTTGACCAGGTCGGGGCGCCCGACATCGCCGATGAACAGCGAGTCGCCGGTCAGCACCGCGGTGGGCACGGCGTCGGGGTGCTCACGCACGAGCACGCTGATCGATTCCCAGGTGTGACCGGGCGTGGACAAGATCTCCAGATCGACCTCGCCGAGCGACAGATGCTCCCCATCGGCCAGGCGGCGAATCGGGTAGTCGGTTTCGGCGGCTTCACCGAAACCGATCCACGCTCCGGTCGCCTCGACGAGTTCGAGATGCCCCGAGACGAAGTCGGCGTGGAAGTGGGTGTTGATGACCCCTTCGATGGTCAGCCCGTACCTCTGGGCATCGGCGAGATAGTCGGTGATGTCCCTGCGCGGGTCGACGACGATCGCGCGACCGGTGGACTCGTCGCCGATCAGATACGACGCGTGTGACAGGCATTCGATGTAGTACTGCTCCAGAACCATCGGATTTCCCTTCCTGACGTGGTGGGCGGCGAGAACGTCGCTCGCCTATATACCCCTATGGGTATTATGAGCACCGGTTCCGCCGTTGCTATTCCCGCTTGACTATACCCCCTAGGGTATGTATGAATGATGTCAGTTTATACCCCTATGGGTATCTTGAGAAAGGATTCACCGATGACCGCACCGATGCCCGCCATGATCGATTCGGCCGAACTGAACCGGCGCCTGGCTTCTGCCGCGCCCCCGCGCGTGCTCGACGTCCGTACCCCCGGCGAGTTCGAGACCGTCCACATGCCCGGCTCGTACAACGTGCCGCTCGACCTGCTGCGCGAACACCGCGACGAAATCATCGCCCACGTGGACGAGGACGTGGTGCTGGTGTGCCGCTCCGGGCAGCGCGCCGCCCAGGCCGAGGAGACCCTGCGCAAAGCGGGGTTGCCCAACGTGCACATCCTCGACGGGGGGATCACCGCCTGGCAGACAGGAGGATTCGTGGTGAACCAGCGCGGCCAGCGCTGGGACCTGGAACGTCAGGTGCGTCTGGTGGCCGGGCTGATCGTCGCCGTCAGCATCCTCGCCAGCATCCTGGTGCCCGGGCTGAAATGGGTGGCCTTCGCCATCGGGGCCGGCCTGACCTTCGCCGCCGTGACCAACACGTGCGCAATGGGCATGCTGCTGGCCAAGCTGCCCTACAACCGCGGCGCAAGCTGTGATCTGCGCACGGTGGTTGCCCAGTTGGTGGACGCGAAATGACTGCCATGATCGCGCTGACGGTGGGCCTGGCCGTGCTGGTCGGCGTCTCCCTCGGCTTGCTCGGAGGCGGCGGATCCATCCTGACTGTGCCGCTGCTGGCTTATGTGGCCGGCATGGACGCCAAGCAGGCCATCGCGACATCCCTGCTGGTGGTCGGGGCCACCAGCGCCGTCGGCGCCATCTCCCACGCCCGGGCCGGCCGGGTGCAATGGCGCACCGGCCTCTTCTTCGGCATCGCCGGCATGGCGGGCGCCTACGGCGGCGGCCTGCTGGCCCGCTTCATCCCGGGATCGGTGCTGCTGATCGGTTTCGCGGCGATCATGATCGCCACTGCCGTGGCGATGCTGCGCGGCCGAAAGGACGTCGACCCCGGTGCCGCGCCGTCGTCGTTGCCCGTCGGCAAGGTCGTGGCCGAGGGCCTGGTCGTCGGCCTGGTCACCGGCCTGGTCGGTGCGGGCGGCGGCTTCCTCGTCGTGCCGGCGCTGGCCCTGCTCGGCGGGCTGCCCATGCCGATTGCGGTCGGGACCTCACTGGTCGTGATCGCGATGAAGTCGTTCGCCGGCCTGGCCGGATACCTGTCCAGCGTGCAGATCGACTGGGCGCTGGCCGGTGCCGTCACCGCGGCAGCCCTGGTCGGCGCGCTCATCGGCGCGCGCCTGACCGCGGTGATCGACCCCGACTCCCTGCGCAAGGCATTCGGCTGGTTCGTGCTGGCGATGTCCTCGGTGATCCTGTGGCAGGAGGTGGGCCCGGCCGTCGGCGCCGCCACCGCCGCGGTGGTCGCCCTCGCAGGGGCAACCTCGCTGGTCTGTGCCCGGTACGCGCGGTGCCCGCTGGCGCGGTTGGCCGGGCGGCGTGACACCACTGCCGCAGCGACGTGACCCGGGGAGAATACCCCGGGGCGTACCATGGAGTCATAGTGACAGAAAGGAGTGACCGCCATGACCGGAGATGAAGACTCCACCGCAGCGGTGCTCAACCGGCTTCGCCGCGCCCAGGGACAGCTGTCCGGCGTCATCGCGATGATCGAGCAAGGGCGCGACTGCAAGGAGGTCGTCACGCAGTTGGCGGCGGTGTCCAGGGCGCTCGACCGGGCGGGATTCAAGATCGTCGCGACCGGGTTGCGGGAATGCGCCACCGGCGACACCTCGGACGCCGGCAAGCCGATGACCGAAGACGAACTGGAGAAGCTCTTTCTGGCGCTAGCGTGACACCACAGGCCGAAGAAACGTACTTCCCCGAAAAGGAGATCCCATGGGATTCGCACTGTCCACCGTGCTGCGCACCTCCTTCGACGACGCCGTGACCCGCACCCGAGAAGCACTCGCGGCGCAAGGATTCGGCGTGCTCACCGAAATCGACATGCAGGCCACCCTGAAAGCCAAGCTCGGTGAGGACATGGAGCAGTATCTGATCCTCGGCGCATGCAACCCCCCGCTGGCCCACCGCGCCGTCGACGTCAATCGCCAGATCGGTCTCCTGTTGCCCTGCAACGTCGTTGTGCGCGCCGACCCGTCCGATGAGGCCGCGGTGCTCGTCGAGGCGATGGATCCGCAGGTCCTCGTCGACGTCACCGGTGAAGAGCAGGTGAAGCCGGTCGCCGACGAGGTCGCGGCCAAACTGCGCGCGGCCATCAACTCGCTGCAGAACTGACGTCGTCGCCGGGGTCGGGGCCGCCGGCGCGTCCCGCCAGGCCCAGCACCTCGCCCCAGCGTGACTCGACTTCGTCACGATGGTCGAAACGACTGGAGACACCACTGGTCAACGAGATCAGGGCGCGGCTCAACGCCGTCGCGCCGATGCCCGTCTGACGGGCGGCCTCCGCGATCTCCGCGAACGCCGTTGCGGCCGAACAATGTCGACGCCCCATCAGTACTCCGACGGCGGTATCGAGTTCGGTGCGGGTGGACTCGGCACGCATCATGACGCTCCTCACGCCGACCCCATCGCGGAGCGGTCGGCGAGGTAGCCGATGACGTCGTTCAGCGTGCGCAACTTCCGGTAGTCGGCTTCGGGAATGTCGACACTGAACCGCTTGTGCAGGCCGACCAGGAAGTTCAGCCAGTCCATCGAGTCGAGGTCGACCTGGTCACGAAGCAGCGCGTCGTCGCGAATCTCGTCCGGCTCGACTTCGGGAGCGATCGCGGTCAGCACCGCCAGGACCTCGTCGCGGATGCCAAGGTGGGTCTGCGTCATCTCTTCTCTCACTTCTCCAGGAGTTCCGGTTGCTGCAACAGGTCGTTGATGGCGCTGAGGAACAGCGCCCCCCGGTGCCCGTCACTGGCCCGATGGTCGGCCGCCAGCGTGGCCTGGACGGTGGTCGCGATCCGGATGCCGCCGTCCACCGCGCACACCCGCTGGGCCGGCTTACCGAATCCGACCAGCGCGACCTGCGGTGGATAGATCACGCCGAAAACGGTCGCCGATCCCTGATCGCCCAGGTTGGTGACCGTGATCGTCGGGTCCGACATCTCGGAGCTCCGCAGCGAGCCGGCGCGGGCGCGCGCCACCAGGTCGGTGAGGTCGGCCATGAGCTCGTCGAGATTCTTGGCGCCGACTTCGTGGATCGCCGGCGCCACCAGGCCGCCGCCGCGCAACGAGATCGCCACCCCGACGTGCACGGCGTCAGCCGCAACGAACCGATCGTCGCGCCAGAAGCCGTTGAACTCCGAAAACCGTTGCGCCGCCATGCCGACCGCCTTGAGCAGAAGGACCGCCGGTAACGCCCGCTCGGTGATCGGCCGAGCGGCGTTGCGCTCACCCAGCCACGCCATTGCCGAGTCCATCACGACCTCGTCGGCCAGATAGTAGTGCGGGATCTCACGCTTGGACCTGCTCATCGCGGCCGCGATGGACCGGCGCATCTCCACAGCCCGGTCTGCTGGGGTGCGCCCGCGCAGGGGCTTCTTCGCCTCGGCCGCAACGTGTTCGACATCCCTGATGGTGACCGCACCCTGCGGGCCGGAACCGGTCACGGCATCGACGTCGACGCCCAGCGTGTGGGCAAGACGGCGCGCCGCCGGCGAAACCCACCGGCGGTGTGAGGTTGCCGCGGGACCCGCGGTCGGAGCCGGCATGATCTCCCCTCGAGCCGGCTCGACGACCGCGGGTGGCTCAGGGACGGTCGCGGGTTTCACAGCAGGTGTCTGACCGGGGCGCTCCCCGGGCTCGAGCAACGTCGCCAGCGGCGTCCCGACCTCTACGGTCTGCCCCACCGGCACCAGCAGCTCCCCGACCGTTCCTTCGTGCCAGCACTCGACTTCGACTGCCGCCTTGGTCGTTTCGACGACCGCGACGACCTGACCGCGCTCCACCGTGTCACCGGGGGAAACCAGCCACTGGTCGAGCGTGCCTTCGTCCATGTCCGAACCGAGGGCCGGCATCGTGAACTCGATCACGGCTGCCCACCCATCGTGGTGCGCACCGCCGCGACGATGTCGTCACGCTGCGGCAACGCCGCCTGCTCCAGATGCTTCGCGTACGGCATCGGCACCTCCGCGCTGCAGACACGGGCGATCGGCGCGTCGAGGTCGAAGAACGCGTTCTCGGCGATCTGGGCACTGATCTCACCGGCCAGACTCCCTGTCCGCCATGCTTCGTCGACCACGACAGCGCGATGGGTCTTGCGCACCGAGTCCAGGATCGTCTCGGTGTCCAACGGACGCAGCACCCGCAGATCGATGACCTCGCAGTTGATTCCGGCCAGAGACAGCTCGTCGGCGGCGTCCAGTGCTTTGGCCAGACAGCCGCCGTAGGCGATCACCGTGACGTCGGAGCCCGTCCGGCGCACGGCCGCCGAGCAGATGTCCTGCGCCGCCAGCGTGTCGACATCGGCAGCGGTGTTGTACAACGTGACGTGCTCGAACACCACGACCGGATCGGGGTCGGCCAGCGCGGAGGCCAGCATCCCGTACGCGTCCTGCACCGTCGCGGGGGCAACGACTTTGATGCCCGGGATGTGCGCATACCAGTTCTCCAGGCTGTGCGAGTGCTGAGCCGCCAGCTGCCGTCCCGCCCCGGTGGCCATCCGCACCACCAGCGGAACCGAGAATTGACCTCCGGACATGTGGCGCAGCGTGGCGGCCGTGTTGACGATCTGGTCCAGGGCCAGCAGGCTGAAGTTGACGGTCATCACTTCGACGATCGGGCGGAGTCCCCCCAGCGCGGCACCGATTCCGACCCCGACGAACCCCAGCTCCGACAGCGGTGTGTCCCGCACCGGTCGGGGCCGAATTCCTCCAGCAGGCCTTTGGACGCCGCGTAGGTGCCGCCGTAACGGCCGACGTCCTCGCCCATCAACACCACGCGGGGGTCGTCGCGCAGTGCGTCTCGGAGCGCGTCGTGGACTGCGGTGCGATATGTCGTCTTCATCGCCGAACCTCCGCTGCCGGGGTGAGCACATCACGTTCCAGGTCCGCGACGTCCTCCCACGTGCCGGCGTCGGCGAAGGCCACGGCCGCATCGACCTCGGAGTCGGCCGCCTGCTCGAGGTCGGCGATGTCCTGGGGAGCCAGCAGTCCGTCGCGTAGGCACCGATCGGTGAACAGCGTGATCGGGTCCCGGGTGCGCCATTCCTCGACCTCGGCCTTGCCGCGGTAGAGCTCGGGGTCGAACATCGAGTGAGCGCGGAAGCGGTAGGTGCGGAACTCCAGGAAGAAGGGGCCGCCCGCGGTGCGGATGGAGTCGACCGCCTTCGCTGTGGCGTCATGGCATGCCGCGACATCCATTCCGTCGACGGTCAACGTCGCCACGTTGTAGGCGGCAGCCTTGGCGGCGAGATCGGTCTGGGACTGGGCACGTTCGAGCGCGGTGCCCATCGCGTACAGGTTGTTCTCGCAACAGAACAACACGGGGAGTTGCCACAGCGCCGCCATGTTCAACGATTCGTGAAAGGCGCCCTCGGCGACCGCACCGTCACCGAAATAACACCCGGTCACGCGGTTTCGCTGCTGCATGGCGTCGGCGAGTGCCAGTCCGACGGCCAGCGGCAGTCCCCCGGCGACGATGGCGTTACCGCCGTAGAATCTGCGGTCGGCGTCGAAGAGGTGCATCGACCCGCCACGGCCCCGCGAGCAGCCCTCCTGCTTGCCGAACATCTCGGCCATGATCGACGCCATGGGCACTCCGCGCAGCAGCGCGTGCGCGTGTTCGCGGTATGTCGCGACCACCGCATCGTCGGCGTCGAGGGCCCGCAGCGATCCCGCGGCCACCGCCTCTTCCCCCACGTACAGGTGCAGGAACCCGCGGATCTTCGTCTCACCGTAGAGTTCGGCGCACTTCTCCTCCATGCGACGCACCCGGACCATGTCCGCCAACAGCGGCCGGGCCAGCGGGTCGGCGCTCATGAGCGCACCTCCTGCACATCGGGACGCTCGACCGTCTCGATCGTGGACGTGTCGCCCTCCGGGAGCCCCAACTCTCGGGCCTTGAGCAACCGCCGCATGATCTTGCCGCTGCGGGTGTGCGGCAGCGCGTCGGTGAACTCGATCTGTTTGGGGGCCACTGCCGTGCCCAGTCGGGTGCGGGCGTGCGCCATCAGTTCTCGGCGCAGGTCCTCACCGGCCGTGTAGTCGTTCTTCAGCGTGACGAAGGCCTTGACCACTTCACCCGACGTGGCGTCCGGGATGCCGATGACCGCCGCTTCAGCGACGGCGGGGTGGTCGGTCAGCGCGTTCTCGACTTCGAACGGTCCGATCAGATGTCCCGCTGATTTGATGACGTCGTCGGCGCGGCCGACGAACCAGAAGTAGCCGTCCGAGTCCCGGCTGGCCAGGTCACCCGACAGGTACAAACCGTCGACGAAACTGTCGCGATAGCGCTGCTCCTGATTCAGGTAGCCCCGGAACATCGACGGCCACCCCGGCTCGAGCGCCAACTCCCCGTCGACGCCGGGTTCGGTGACCACGGCGACGGTCCCGTCGTCGCGGCGGTGGACGATGTACGCCTCGACGCCGGGCAGCGGGCGGCCCATGGAGCCAGGCTTGATGTCGAAGGCCGGGGTGTTGGCGATCATGATGCCGCCGGTCTCGGTCTGCCACCAGTTGTCGTGGATGGGCAATCCCAGTACCCGCTGGCCCCACCAGACCGCCTCCGCGTTGAGCGGCTCGCCGACACTGGCGATGAAGCGCAGCTTCGGGAAACGGAACCGCGAAGCGAGTTCGGGACCGGCTTTGATCAGCATGCGGATCGCGGTCGGTGCGGTGTACCAGATCGTGACGCCTTGGCTCTCCAGGATGCGGTACCAGCGCTCGGCGTCGAAGTCCGCTTCGTCGACGATGGAGGTCACCCCGTGCAGAAGCGGCGCGATGACCCCGTAGGACATCCCCGTCACCCAGCCCGGGTCCGCTGTGCACCAGTAGATGTCGTCGGGATGCAGGTCCAGCGCGTACCTCCCGGTGACATAGTGCATCGTCACCGCGCCGTGCACATGCAGGGCGCCCTTGGGTGTGCCGGTGGTGCCGCTGGTGAAGTGCAGCAACGCCGGATCCTCGGCGGTGGTGACCTCGATCGGGGCCTCGGGGCCGGCCGCGTCCAGCAACGGCCAGAATCCCAGCGTTCCGGGAACGGCGTCGTCGGCATCGCCATCGATGATCAGCACGTGGCGCAGCGACGGCACCCGGTCGCGGATCGTCGCGACCTTCTTGCGGTACAGCGCCTTGGTGGTGACCAAGACGTTCGCTTCGCCCAGGGTCAGGCGGGTGGCGATGGGCTCGGGTCCGAAGGCCGAGAACAGGGGCGAGACCACACTTCCGTTGCGCAATGAGCCGAGAATCGCGACGTAGAGCTCGGGGCAGCGGCTGGTCAGCGTGAACACCCGGTCGCCCTTGCCCACACCCAGGGCGCGCAGGACGTTCGTGAATCGGTGCGCCCAGCCCGCCAATTCGGCGTAGCTGAGATCTCGGGTCTGCACGGCACCGTCCGAGCCCGCGGCGGAGACGAACCGCAATGCGGTCCGCGTGGCCGCCGGACCGTGCACATGCCGATCGAGCGCCGCGAAGGCGATGTTGCACCCGCCGCCCTCCATCCCTTCGCACACGTCGGGTGCGTCCTGCCACGCGAACCTCGCCCGCGTTCCCTCGTAATCCGTGAAATTCGGTTCCACGCGCCAGTCATCGGCGCGTTTGTGGATCACATTCATGGCAGGCTTCCCTAATTCTGCTGCGGCACAACGCCGGTTTGCAGGGCGGCACCGATGTTGGCCATGACCCTGTCCAACAGGGCCTCGTAGGCGGTCCCGTCGTCGTGGAGCTGGTCGTATCCGCGGTGGCGCAGAAACGCGTCGAGTCGGCGGTCGATGGCCAGCCCAGGTAGATCTCGCCGGCGAACTCCGAACGGAGGAACTGCCAGGCGACGTCGTCGAGCGCACTGCGGACCCCGGCTGTGTGGTCGGTCGATGTCATCGTCACTCCTGTCGACAGACGAACCGAACCCATCGTTTTCCAGCCGGGTGCCCGGCAATAGAGACGAAAGTCACATCCCGGAGATCGGATGCCTTTGGTCCTTACAGGACAGTCCGCTCGGCCCTGACGCGCGACTTCGGGGCCCGGCGACCATGTGGGCATGTCTCGCGACACGATGAGCCCGGTGCGCGACGCGGTGCGGACGTTCAACAAGCACGTGCTCAACCCGATGATGGTGCGGGCCGCCGGACGCAAACACTGGTATGCAGCGCTTGTCGAGCACGAGGGGCGTTGCTCCGGCAGGAGGTACGCCACCCCCGTCGTGGCGGACAAGGTCGCGGGCGGGTTCCTCGTCCCCCTTCCCTACGGAACCACCGTCGACTGGCTTCGCAACACCCAGGCGGCCGGCGGCGCAACGATCACGTCCAAAGGTGACACGTACGAGGTGGCGGGTCCGACGATCGTCGACGCCTCGACGGCAGCTGGTCTGCTCCCGCCCGGTCGACTGCGTGTTTTCCAGCGCTTCGGGATCGATCACTTCGCCAGGTTTGCTCTGGCGTCCGACCTCACCGGGCGGGATCGAGACCAGTGAACGCGTCCGCATACTCGTCGACCCACCGGGACTCGTCGTACTGCGACGGGTAGCTGTGCCGCCACGCCTCGAACACCTGGACAGAAACGAATCGGATTCCGGCGAGCTCAGCGGTGACGCGCCACGATCACCGGAGCCCGGGCGTGCTCGGCGACCGCCGCACTGACCGATCCGAGCAGGGCGCCGCTGACGCTGCCACGACCGTGGCTCCCGAGCACGATGAGCTGCGCCCGCTCGCCTTGCCTGAGGAGTTGGCGTACCGGATTCCAGAACCGCACCAGGTGGTGGACCCGGACGGCGGGATGTTGTGTCCGCAACGCCGACAGCGACTTCGTCAGGATGGCCTCGGCCGCCTCGACGAGCAACGGGTCACGCTTCCCGCCGGCCGGTGGCGCCTCGGAGTCGTGACAGACATGCATCGCGAGCAGATCCACACCGCGCCACGCCGCTTCGTCGAACGCGATGACCGCGGCGAGGTTCGAGGCGCGGGACCCGTCGACACCGACCAGCACGGGGCGATGGTGTGGCGACGGGTGGCTGGGCTCCTCCCGGACGACGGCCACCGGGCAGTGCGCATGCTGGATGACGCCCCGGCTCACCGGGCCCAGCCCGCGCCGATGCCGACCGGTGACCCCGTGGCCGCCCACCGCGACCAACTGGGCCGACCTGGACAGCTCCGCAAGTGCCGCCACCGGTCTGCCGTGGCACAGCACGGAACGGACCTTCCGGTCCCCCTCTCCGCTCTCCGCGGCGGCCGCGACCGAGCGGGCGAGCACGCCACCGGTGTCGCGTTCGGCGAGTTCGCGAACCGCGTCGGGTGCCCGGCCGGTCGGCCACGACCAGGTCGCGACCACGGTGTCGTCCGCGTGGTTTCCGACGACGTGCGCGACGGTCACGTCGACGTTTCGGAACGCGGCGGCCCGGGCGGCCCATTGCGCCGCCACGAGCGCGTTGGACGATCCGTCCGTGCCGACCACAACTCCATGAGCGGCGGACCTTCCAGACACGTCAGCGCCCGCGAATCATCTTGTGCACCTGGATATCTCTCTCGCTTGTTCGCCCGTCTAACCCGGACGGTGCAGAGCGGCGCCGGACGCTGCCGCCGGTGCCCCCGGTTGGCCCCGGCCCTCGGCGCGCCGCTTGATACCCAGCAGGATCCCCCGGGTGATGAAGGCTCTGGCCGGGCCGAGAAGCTCGCCGACCGCGACCTCGGCGGGGTGGCGCAGGGCCAGGCGCGACCGGATCACCAACCGGCACCGGTCATCCCAGTGCGGGATGACGTGGAAGGACCACACGACGTCCCACGGCCGACCCGGCTGCGCACGCAACACGATCGACTGGCCGTCGATCAGCTCCGCGACGCTGAGCTCGATCCCGTCCGGCAAGCCCAGCCAGCCTTTCGGGACGAGCCGGACCACGTCGCCGACGGAGATGTGCTGCCATTCCGGGTGGATACGGTCGGCGTTGCGATAACCCAAACCCACCGCGTTCTCGAGTTTCTCGAAGCTGTAGAGACCACCGCGGTCCTGCCCCATCTGCACCAGCCACGGCCAGACCGTCTCTGCACCGGCATCGATCCACACCGCTTCGGTGGCCTGCAGCACCGGTGCTGCGAGAAGTTCATCGCCGGGCATCTTTCCGCTGGATTCGGCCTTGGTGGTGCCCCAGTCGCGGAAGTACCGGCGCGCCGCATACAGCAGTGCCCCGGCTGCGAGAGCCTTCACGATCGTGTTCGCCATGATCCGAGCTTCACGTCGTTTCTGCGCACACGATAGGGCCGGTAGTCCTCAGAGGAGGACCTTTGTCCCTATCACCAAGCGACGCCCCGTCATACCGTCGAACCATGGGAAGGTACCGGCCGGGGCTGGCGGACATCATGGCCGCCGTCGGGATCGCAGCGTGGTACCACGTCCACCTGCGGCCGTGGATGTACACCTGGGGCGCCCGCAACGACGAGATCGCCGCGGTGATGCCGGGTGACGACGTGGTCGAGGCTATTCCGTCGCGGCCGTCCCCCCGCACCACACGGGCGGTCACCGTCGACGCACCGCCGGCCGAGGTCTGGCCGTGGCTTGCTCAGATCGGCGAGGACCGGGGCGGCTTCTACAGCTACTCGTTGCTGGAACGCGCGGTCGGCGCCGACATGCACAACGCGGCCATCGTGCATCCCGAATGGCAGCAGCTCAACACCGGCGACACCGTGTGGCTGGCGCGCCGTTACGGTCCCGCCGCCCGGCAGATCGTCGCCGCCGTCGAGCCCGGCTCCCACCTCGTGCTCGTCTCGCCGGCCGATTTCGACCGTCTGGATCGAGGGCAGAAGGCTTCGGGCTGCTGGTCGTTCACGCTTCGCCCCGACGGCGACCGGACCCGGCTGATCGCGCGCGGCAGCGGCGGCCCCGTCGGGCACTTCTGGTTCGATGTCCCGCATTTCGTGATGGAGCAGAAGATGCTGCGCGGCATCGCCCGCCGCGTTGAGCGTTCACGGGGCGCCACCGCACCCCATGCGGAAGTCGCCGCACTTCCCACGCCCTGATCATCCGTGCACGACGAGCACCGGGCGGTGCGTACGGTGTACCGCCCCGCGCGCGACACTCCCGAGCAGCACCTCGCGGATGGTCGAGCGTCCCCGCGAGCCTACGACCAGCACCGCGGCGTCGTGCTGGTCGGCGCACTCGACGAGCAGGTCGGCCGCCACCCGCGAAGCCGGGCCGGCGAGCTTCGGCATCCGCAGCGACAGCAGCTCGGCGTCACGCGCCGCGGGACCCAGCGGCACGTCCTCGTCCCCGTCGCGGACGGCGGCGAGCAGCAGCCGCCGGCCCGGAAACAGCCGGCGCGCGCTGTCGAGCGCCTTCTCGGCGCCGTCGGAACCGTCATAGCCCACCACCACCGGCCCGTCGGCCAGCGCCTCGAACTCCTTGATCAACAGCGGATTGGGCACCACCAGCACCGGCACCGTCGCGTAATGCACGACCAGATCGGAGACACTGCCCAGCACCGCGTCGGTACCGCTGAGGCCCCGGCTGCCCACGACGATGACATCGCCGTGCAACTGCTCGGCCAGTTGCGCGAGCCGCAGGCCGTCGGATCCCATCGTGCGATTGACGAGCGGTTCGGCGTCCCACTCGGCCGCGGTGGCCAGCGCGACTCCGGCGGCGGCGATGGCGTCGGCCTCCCGCTGCCCTTCGCGCTCGATCAGCTCGACCAGGTCGTCGATGTCGCGAGCCGAGGTGCGCAACCGCCGACGCAGCCTCGTGCTGCCGAAGGGCGGCGTCCAGACGTACACCACCCAGGCATGCGCCTCGGGGAACAACGACGCCCCGGCGCTGATGGCCTCACCCGCCGAGGGCGAGCCGTCGTATCCCACGATCACGTTGGTCGGCATGCACCCACGCTAGGCCGCTCCGCCGCGGCGGGGAAGGGTACCTTTCACCCGCCAACCCGACCGCGATTTCCGCTGGACACGAGGCGCATACTTGAGGCGATGACTGGACCTGAGCACCAGCCCCGCAAACCGGTGATCCTCACCGTCGACGACGACCCCGCGGTGTCCCGTGCGGTAGCCCGCGACCTTCGTCGGCACTACGGCGAGAAGTTCCGCATCGTGCGGGCCGAGTCGGGCCCTGACGCGCTGGAGACCCTCAACGAGCTGAAGCTGCGCGGAGAGACCGTCGCGGTGTTCGTCGCCGACTACCGGATGCCGCAGATGAGCGGCATCGAGTTCCTCGAAGCCGCGATGGATGTCTACCCGGCGGCCCGGCGCGTGCTGCTCACCGCCTACGCCGACACCCACGCCGCGATCGACGCGATCAACGTCGTCGACCTCGACCACTACCTGCTCAAGCCCTGGGATCCTCCGCAGGAGAAGCTCTACCCGGTCATCGACGCGCTGATCGAGGCGTGGCGGGCGGCCGGCGACCGGGCCATCCCGCACACCAAGATCATCGGGCACCCGTGGAACGCGCGGTCGTCCGAAGTGCGTGAGTTCCTGGCCCGGAACCGGCTGTACTACACCTGGTTTCGGTCCGACGAACCGCGTGGCGCGCAACTGCTCGAAGCCGCGGGCCAGGACGGTCTGATCCTGCCGGTGGTGATCACCGAGCAGGGCGAGACGCTGGTCGACCCCACCGACGCGGAGCTGGCCGCGACGCTGGGCCTCACGACGACGCCCGCGGGCGATTTCTACGACCTCGTCGTCGTCGGCGGTGGGCCCGCCGGCCTGGCCGCCGCCGTCTACGGAGCATCCGAGGGGCTCAAGACCGTCCTCATCGAACGGACCGCCACCGGCGGACAGGCCGGCCAGAGCTCCCGCATCGAGAACTACCTCGGCTTCCCCGACGGCGTTCCGGGATCACAGCTCGCCGAGCGCGCCCGTCGGCAGGCCGAGAAGTTCTCCGCCGAACTGATCACCGCCGCCGAGGTCACCGGTCTGGACATCGACGGCAACGCCCGCACGGTGCACCTGTCCGACGGCCGCTCGATCGGCACGCGCGCGGTGATCCTCGCGATGGGTGTGGAATACCGCCAGCTGTCGGCGGAGGGGTGTGCGGATCTGACCGGTGCCGGCGTGTACTACGGCGCGACCACGTCGGTCGCCTCGGACTGTGAGGACGACGAGGTCTATGTCATCGGCGGCGCCAACTCGGCCGGGCAGGCCGCGATGTACCTGGCCCGCACCGCCAAGTCGGTGACCATCGTCAGCCGGCGCACCCTCGAAGACTCGATGTCGCACTACCTGATCCAGCAGATTCGCGCCCAGGACAACATCAAGGAGTTGCCCTACACCGTCGTGCACGCGGTGAAGGGGGACGGACACCTGGAGAGCATCTGTCTGGAGAACAACCAGACCGGCGAACGCGAAGAGTTCCACTGCGGCCGGATGTTCATCTTCATCGGCGCCGAACCGCGCACCGACTGGCTCGACGGCGTCGTGGTGCGCGACGACCACGGATTCGTCGTCGCCGGCCCGGACCTGCGCGACGTCAGCGGATGGACCCTGGAACGCCCGCCGCACCACCTGGAGTCCAGCGTGCCAGGGGTGTTCGTGGCCGGCGACGTGCGCGCCGACTCCGCCAAGCGGGTGGCCGCCGCGGTCGGTGAGGGGTCGATGGCCGTCATGCTCGTGCACCGCTACCTGGCCGAAACGTAGGGCCGAGCCGGTCATGGAATCCACACCGGGTGATTCGCGTTTCACTTCTCCAGTGCCCCTGCACGCTCCGACACAGCAGGTTCCGAGTTGACCGTTGGAAGGATCCACCGTGGGTGAGAAATGCCTGCCCGATGAGCTGCGCAGCCTGTTCCTGTTCGAGGCGCTGTCCGACCGTCAGCTGCAGATTCTGTGCGAGAACGGCCACATCGCGACGTTCGAACCGGGTCCGATCCACGTCGAGGGCGAACCCGCCACCTGCTTCTACGTCCTGATCGACGGCGAGTTGGTCATGTCCAAGCGTTCCGGCGGTGTGGACATCGAGACCAACCGGACGTCGCAACGCGGGGTGTACTGCGGGGCCTGGTCGGCCTACATCCCCGGTGAAGAGCACGTCTACCAGGCCTCGGTGCGGGTGACCCGCCCGTCGCGGTTCTTCGTCCTCGACGCCGACGCGTTCGCCCGGTTCATGCGCGACGAGTTCCCGATGGCGGTGCACCTGCTCGAAGGCCACATGGTCGGCGGGATGCGCCAACGCCAGATCGTGGGGCAACGCGAGAAGCTGCTGGCGCTGGGCCAACTGTCCGCAGGGCTGACCCACCAGCTCAACAACCCCGCCGGCGCGACCGCCCGCGCGGTGGCCGACCTGCGCGAAGGGGTCGGCAAGATGCGCCACAAGCTGGCCATGCTGGCCGAGGGCAAATTCACCCCCGCCGCACTGAAGGTGCTGGTCAGCATCCAGGACGAAGTCGCCGAACAGGTCGCCAAGTCGAAGTCCCAGGAGCTCACCGCGCTGGAGACCTCCGACCGGGAGGACCACATCGGCGACTGGCTGGAGTCACACGGCATCTCCAGCGCCTGGGATTACGCCCCCACGTTCGTCGAGGCCGGCCTGGACGTGGACTGGCTGGAACGGGTACAGGCGTCGATCGACGACGTCGACTGCTCGGCGACGCTGCCCGGAGCGATCGGCTGGCTGAAGTACACCATCGACAACGAGCTGCTGATGAACCAGATCGCCGAGGCCAGCAAGCGGATCTCGGCACTGCTGGCCGGCGCGAAGCAGTACTCGCAGATGGACCGTGCCGAATACCAGAGCGCCAACGTGCACGAGTTGCTCTACAGCACCGTCAAGACGATCTTCGGCGACAAGGTCGGCAAGGACAAACCGGTCGAGCTGGTGTGGGAGAAGGACACGTCGCTGCCCGAACTGCTGTGTTACCCGGGCGATCTCAACCAGGTGTGGACGAACATCATCGACAACGCGATCCAGGCGATGGACGGCCACGGCACGTTGACCATCCGCACCCGGCGGGAGAACGAGGACATGATCCGGGTGGAGATCGGCGACACCGGGCCCGGCATCTCCGAGGACAACATCGAGCGCATCTTCACACCGTTCTTCACCACCAAACCGTTCGGCGAAGGTACCGGGCTCGGTCTGGACCTGGCCTGGCAGATCGTCGTCAAGAAGCACCTCGGCAACCTGTCGGTGCAGTCCAAGCCCGGCGACACGACGTTCATCGTCTGCCTTCCGCTGCAGGCGCCGGCCCCCGACGCACCGATGACCGCCGGCGAGGGAGACTGACCCGGCTTCGGCGCGGGTACCCCCGGTGACTGAGAAGCTGATACCGCACCGACGCCACCTCCGACCGGAAGGAACCCCTCCCCCATGACATCCGACGAGCGCTCGCGCGAGGACGACCAGACCACACAGGGTGTCTCCCTCAAGCCCGCACTCGGGGATTTCGGGGTGTGGACCGGCGCACCGGTCAGCCCTGAGCAGGCGGTGGAGATCGAAAAACTCGGCTACGGCACGGTGTGGGTGGGCGCCTCTCCGGCGGCCGACCTCGCCTTCGTCGAGCCGATCCTGGAGAAGACCGAGAACCTGCAGGTCGCCACCGGGATCGTGAACATCTGGACCGCCGACGCGCGCGAGGTGGCCTCGTCGTATCACCGCATCGAAGAAGCGTTTCCCGGCCGCTTCCTGCTGGGCGTCGGCGTCGGGCATCCCGAGCACACCGAGCAGTACACCAAGCCCTACGAGGCGCTCGAGGAGTATCTGGACGTGCTCGACTCGGCCACGGTGCCGACCAGTCGGCGGGTGCTGGCCGCGCTGGGTCCCAAGGTGCTGCAGCTGGCGGCCCAGCGGTCCGCGGGCGCGCACCCGTACCTGACCACCCCGGTGCACACCGGTCAGGCGCGCGAGTTGCTGGGCCCCACGGTCCTCATCGCGCCCGAACACAAGGTCGTGCTCACCGACGACGCCGAGAAGGCCCGTGAGGTCGGTCGCGAAACCGTCGACTTCTACCTCGGGCTGTCGAACTACGTGAACAACTGGAAGCGTCTCGGATTCACCGACGACGACGTGGAGCGCCCGGGCAGCGACCGGTTGATCGACTCCCTCGTCGCCTACGGGTCGCCCGACCAGATCGCCGCGCGGCTGACCGAGCACCTGCAGGCCGGCGCCGACCACGTCGCCATCCAGGTGCTCGGTGGTCCCGACGAGCTGCTGTCGACGCTCGAGGAGCTGGCGGGTCCGCTGGGGTTGTCCAGCTAGGCCGCTACGCTTGCGGGCTATGCGGTTGCTGGTCACCGGCGGCGCCGGGTTCATCGGTGCCAACTTCGTCCACGCGACCGTGCGTGAGCGCCCGGACGTGCAGGTCAGCGTGCTCGATTCGCTCACCTATGCCGGCAGCCGGGAGTCGCTGGCGCCGGTGGCGGACCAGGTCAGGTTGATCGAGGGCGACGTCACCGACGCCGCCCTGGTGACCAGCCTGGTGTCCGACGCCGACGCCGTCGTGCACTTCGCCGCCGAGACGCACGTCGACAACGCGCTGGCCGACCCCGCACCGTTCGTACACACCAACGTCGTGGGAACGTTCACCGTTCTCGAAGCGGTGCGCAGCCACGGCGTGCGCCTGCATCACGTCTCGACCGACGAGGTGTACGGGGACCTGCCGCTCGATGCGCCGGACCGGTTCACCGAGTCCACGCCGTATCAGCCGTCCAGCCCCTATTCGTCGACGAAGGCGGCCGCCGACCTGCTGGTGCGGGCCTGGGTGCGGTCCTACGGGGTGGCTGCGACGATCTCGAACTGTTCGAACAACTACGGCCCGTACCAGCACGTCGAGAAGTTCATCCCGCGCCAGATCACCAACATCCTGACCGGGCGGCGCCCCAAGCTCTACGGGCGCGGCGCCAACGTGCGGGACTGGATCCACGTCGAGGACCACAACAGCGCCGTGTGGCGCATCCTCACCGACGGCACCCTCGGACGCACCTACCTGATCGGCGCCGAGGGCGAGCGCGACAATCTGACCGTGATGCGCACGATTCTGCGGTTGATGGGCCGCTCCGAGGACGACTTCGATCACGTCACCGATCGCGCCGGGCATGACCTGCGCTACGCCATCGACCCGTCGGCCCTGTATCAGGAACTCGGCTGGCGGCCCGGCCACACCGACTTCGAGCAGGGGCTGCGCGCCACCATCGACTGGTACGAGGCCAACGAATCATGGTGGGGGCCTTTGAAGAACGCCGTGGAAGCGACCTACGCGGGCCGCGGCCAGTGACCGCGCGCGAGTTGGCCGTCCCCGGCGCGTGGGAGATCACCCCGCGCCTGCACGGTGACGCCCGGGGGACGTTCTTCGAGTGGTTCACCGAGTCGGCGTTTCGTGAGTTCGCCGGACACGACTTCGCGCTCGCACAGGCCAACTGCTCGGTGTCCTCGGCCGGTGTCCTGCGCGGTCTGCACTTCGCCGAGCTGCCGCCGAGCCAGGCGAAGTACGTGACGTGCGTGCGCGGGGCGGTGTTCGACGTCGCCGTCGACATCCGGCTGGGCTCGCCCACGTTCGGGCGCTGGGACGGCGTGTTGCTGGACGACCGCAGCCGCCGCAGCATCTATCTGTCCGAGGGGCTCGCCCACGGATTCCTTGCGCTGGAGGACGATTCGACGGTGATGTACCTGTGCTCGGCCCCCTACACCCCGGCGCGCGAGCACACGATCCTGGCCACCGATCCCGCGATCGGCATCCAGTGGCCCATCGAACACCACCTCGCGCTGTCGGGCCGGGACGCCGAGGCGCCCACCCTCGCCGACATCGAATCCAGCGGTGTGCTCCCCACGTGGCAGGACACCCTCGCGTTCGTCGAGGCGCTGCGCGGACGCTGAGCGCCGTTCGCGTCGAGAACCTCTTGCCATCCCCGCCGGCCAATTACTAGGATATCCAAGTATCGACGCGGAAGGTTTGAGCATGACCACACGGATCCCCCACTTCATCGACGGCAAGCGCACCGAGCTGGCATCCACCCGGACCGCCGACGTGATGAACCCCAGCACCGGCCAGGTGCAGTCGCAGGTCGTCCTCGCCAGCGCGGCCGACGTCGACACCGCCATCACCTCGGCGGCCGAAGCCCAGAAAGAGTGGGCCGCCTGGAACCCGCAGCGCCGCGCCCGGGTGATGATGAAGTTCATCGAACTGGTCAACGCCCACACCGAGGAACTGGCCGAGCTGCTGAGCCTCGAGCACGGCAAGACCATCCCGGACGCCAAGGGCGACATCCAGCGCGGCATCGAGGTCATCGAGTTCGCCATCGGCATCCCCCACCTGCTCAAGGGGGAGTACACCGAGGGCGCCGGCTCGGGCATCGACGTCTACTCGCTGCGTCAGCCCCTCGGCGTGGTCGCCGGCATCACGCCGTTCAACTTCCCGGCGATGATCCCGCTGTGGAAGGCCGGCCCCGCACTGGCCTGCGGCAATGCGTTCATCCTCAAGCCTTCCGAGCGCGATCCGTCGGTGCCGGTGCGGCTGGCCGAGCTGTTCCTCGAGGCGGGTCTGCCCGCCGGGGTGTTCCAGGTCGTGCAGGGCGACAAGGAGGCCGTCGACGCGATTCTCACCCACCCCGACATCCAGGGGGTCGGGTTCGTCGGAAGCTCCGACATCGCGCAGTACATCTACTCCACCGCCGCCGCCAACGGGAAGCGCTCGCAATGTTTCGGGGGCGCCAAGAACCACATGATCGTGATGCCCGACGCCGATCTCGATCAGGCTGTCGACGCGTTGATCGGTGCCGGCTACGGCAGCGCCGGTGAACGTTGCATGGCGATCAGCGTGGCGGTACCGGTCGGCGAGGAGACGGCGAACCGGCTGCGCAACCGCCTGGTGGAGCGCATCAACCAGTTGCGCGTCGGGCACAGCCTGGACCCCAAGGCCGACTACGGACCGCTGGTCACCGAGGCCGCGCTCAAGCGGGTGCGCGACTACATCGGCCAAGGTGTGGAGGCCGGTGCCGACCTGGTGGTCGACGGCCGCGAACGCAGCTCCGACGAGCTGACTTTCGACGACCAGGACCTCTCCGGCGGCTACTTCATCGGGCCCACCCTGTTCGACCACGTCACCACCGACATGTCGATCTACACCGACGAGATCTTCGGTCCGGTGCTGTGCATCGTCAGAGCCCAGGACTACGACGAGGCCCTGAGCCTGCCGAGCAAGCACGAGTACGGCAACGGGGTGGCGATCTTCACCCGCGACGGCGACGCGGCCCGCGACTTCGTGGCCAACGTCCAGGTCGGCATGGTCGGGGTCAACGTACCCATCCCGGTTCCGGTGGCCTACCACACCTTCGGCGGTTGGAAGCGCTCCGGATTCGGCGACCTCAACCAACACGGACCGGCGTCGATCCAGTTCTACACCAAGGTCAAGACCGTCACATCGCGTTGGCCCTCGGGCATCAAAGACGGGGCTGAGTTCGTCATCCCCACCATGAAGTAGGTACCCGCACCGATGGACTACTTCGGCCTCGACGAGGACGAACGCGTGATCGCCGAAACGGCGGCCGCGTTCGCCGACAAGCGGCTGGCTCCGCACGCCCTCGACTGGGATCAGAGCCACCACTTCCCCACCGACGCGCTACGGGAGGCCGCCGAACTCGGCATGGCGGCCATCTACTGCCACGAGGACGTCGGCGGCAGCGGGCTGCGGCGCATCGACGCGGTACGGATCTTCGAGAAGCTCGCCACCGCCGACCCGACGGTGTCGGCTTTCCTGTCGATCCACAACATGTGCGCATGGATGGTGGATTCGTTCGGCACGCCGGAGCAGCGCAAGAGCTGGGTGCCGCGGTTGGCCTCGATGGAGGCCATCGCCAGCTACTGCCTGACCGAGCCGGGCGCCGGCTCCGATGCAAGCGCCCTGCGCACCAAGGCGATTCGGTCCGGATCGGACTACGTGCTCGACGGCGTCAAACAATTCATCTCCGGGGCGGGCTCCTCAGACGTCTACCTGGTGATGGCCCGCACCGGAGGCGAAGGGCCGCGGGGCATCTCGGCGTTCCTGGTGGACAAGGACACCCCCGGGCTGAGTTTCGGAGCCGACGAGCAGAAGATGGGCTGGAATGCCCAGCCCACGCGGCAGGTCATCCTGGAAGGGGCCCGCGTACCCGCCGAGGCGATGCTCGGCGGCACCGACGGCGAGGGCACCGGATTCGGCATCGCGATGAACGGCCTCAACGGCGGCCGCATCAACATCGCCGCGTGCTCGCTGGGCGGCGCGCAGGCCGCCTACGACAAGGCCGCCGCCTATCTGGCCGACCGGCAGGCCTTCGGCGGCGCGCTGCTCGACGAGCCGACCATCCGATTCACGCTGGCCGACATGGCAACAGCGCTGGAGACCTCGCGGATGATGCTGTGGCGCGCCGCCCGGGCCCTCGACGATTCCCACCCCGACAAGGTCGAACTGTGCGCGATGGCCAAACTCCACGTCACCGACGCCTGCTTCGAGGTCGCCGACAAGGCACTGCAACTGCACGGCGGGTACGGCTACCTGCGCGAGTACGGGCTGGAGAAGATCGTCCGGGATCTGCGGGTGCACCGCATCCTGGAGGGCACCAACGAAATCATGCGGGTGGTCATCGGACGGTCAGCGGCCGCCCGGGCACGCGCGTCGTAACGAAGCGACGGGAGAACACATGACGACGATCGCGTTCCTGGGGCTGGGCAACATGGGTGGACCCATGGCGGCCAATCTGGTCTCGGCCGGCCACACCGTGCACGGCTTCGACCCGGTGACCGCGCTGAAAGAGGCCGCCGCGGCCAAGGGGGCCACCGTGTTCGACGCCGCCGCGGACGCGGTCGCCGGCGCCGACGTGGTGATCACCTCCCTGCCCAACGGCGACATCGTCAAGAGCGTCTACGCCGAGGTGGTTCCCGCGGCGACATCCGGTGCACTGCTGATCGATACGTCCACGATCTCCGTCGACGACGCCCGCGCCGTCAACGCGCAGGCGACCGAGCGTGGGCTGGCCCAGATCGACGCCCCGGTGTCCGGGGGCATCAAGGGTGCGACCGCCGGCACGCTGGCATTCATGGTGGGCGGTGACGAGTCGGCGTTCGAGCGGGCCAAGCCGGTGCTGGAACCCATGGCGGGCAAGATGATCCACTGCGGCGCGTCGGGCGCCGGGCAGGCCGCCAAGTTGTGCAACAACATGGTGCTGGCCGTGCAGCAGATCGCGATCGGCGAGGCCTTCGTGCTCGCCGAGAAGTTGGGCCTGCCCGCGCAGTCGCTGTTCGACGTCATCACCGGCGCGACCGGCAACTGCTGGGCCGTGCACACGAACTGTCCGGTGCCGGGCCCGGTTCCGACGTCCCCGGCCAACAACGGCTTCAAACCCGGATTCGCCACCGCGTTGATGAACAAGGACCTCGGCCTGGCGATGGCGGCCGTGCAGTCCTCCGGCTCGTCGGCGCCGCTGGGCAGTCATGCCGCCGAGATCTACGAGCAGTTCGCCGCCGAGCACGCCGACAAGGACTTCAGCGCGATCATCGAGATGCTGCGCAGCTGACGTGAGTGACGTTCAGACTGCGCTGGCCGCGCGCTCCACTCGAACTTCTCCGCGCCTGACGCAGTCTCGACGATCTCGTCAGGCCGCTGAGGGGCGGCGGGCGTGCGGCGACGCATCACGCAGTCGCTGGCAGTCGGCGACCCGCAGGGGCGCGCTGCCGTCGGCGACCAGCACACTCGCCAGGCCCGCCAACGTACACATGCGCTGAGTCGCCGGGGACGCCACGAAGGCCAGCGAGTCGGATGCGGTGACGCCGAGCTCGGCCAGCGCCGCGCGATACAGTTCGCCGGCCGGCGCGTCGTCGGCGGTGACCACCGCACCCACGACTCCGTCGCCGACCAGTTGACGCACCAACGGCTCGACCCACGCGTGGTTGCCACTGCTGACGATGCCGATGCCGATGCCGGCGCCGAACGCCTCGGTGATCAGGTCGACCATGCCCGGCCGCGCGGTGATGTCCGCGTCGAGAATGGTCTCGGCGAGGATCATCTCCTTGGTCGCGCAGACCTCGTCGACCAGCAACTCCGCCAGCACGTCGCATTCGGTGCCGATGCCACGCTTGCGGAGTTCGGCGGCGACCCGGCGACGTTCGTCGCTGAGGGCCAGCAACTGCCGGTACCGAGCCTCCGACCAGTGGATCCCGAGGTTCAATTCGTCGAACGCCGCGTTGAACGCGGCGCGGTGACCCGCGGTCTCGATGTCGGCCAGCGCGTCGAGATCGAAGATCATCGCGCGAAGCGGTTGCACTGTCGTTTCGCTGGGCTGGGGCCAATCCCACCAGAATCGACCGGCTCGCCAAGCTCTCTGCTGTGTGGGCTGCACGAGGAACATCGTGTCCCAGATCACACAGTGCGCGCCTCCCCCATGTGGGGGATTCGGCGCGCCAAGTTGTCCGGACACTCCCACGGGCAGCCTTAAGGTATGGCCATGGGTTCAGCCCCGCCGGTGCGGATCGTCCTGGTCGATGACCACGAGATGGTCATCGAGGGGCTCAAGGCGATGCTCGCGGCGTTCGACAGCCGGGTGACCGTGGTGGGGCAGGCTGTCGGCGCCGAGCGGGTCCTCAGCGTCGTGGGTGACCTCGATCCGGACATCGTGCTCTGCGACGTCCGGATGCAGGGGTCCAGCGGTCTGGACGTGTGCCAGCAGCTGCGCGAACGCGACCCCGACCGCAAGGTCGTCATGCTGTCGGTCTACGACGACGAGCAGTACCTGTTCCAGGCGTTGCGGGTCGGCGCGTCGGGCTATCTGCTCAAGAGCATCAGCAGCGAGGAGCTGGTCCGTCAGCTCGAGTTCGTCAACAGCGGCGAGACCGCCATCGACCCGGGGATGGCGGCCAGGGCCGTCGACACCGCGGCCCGCATCCAGCGCGCGGAGTTCTGGCCCGGCGCCCGCCAGGGCTTGACCCAGCGGGAGAGCGAGATCCTGGCGCTGGTCGTCAACGGGCTGTCCAACCGGGCGATCGCGGCCAAGCTGGTCATCGGAGACGAGACCGTCAAGACGCATCTGAGTTCGATCTACCGCAAGCTCGGTGTCAGCGACCGCACCGGGGCAGTCGCCACGGCGCTGCGGGAAGGCATCTACCAGTGAGCGCGCGTCCCCTGCTGGCCGCCGACCGCGAACTGGCTCTGTTGCGCGAGCTGATCCAGGCTGCCTCCAGCGGCCCCGGGGTGGAGCCGCTGGCCGCCGCGGCCGCGCGGATCATCACCGCCGCCACCGACAGCGATGTGTGTTTCGTGCACGTCCTCGACGACACCGAGCGGTCGTTGACGCTGGCCGGGGCAACCCCGCCCTTCGACTCCGAGGTGGGCAAGATCCGGCTGCCGCTGGGCCAGGGCATCTCGGGCTGGGTGGCCAGCCACCGGGAGCCGGTGGTGATCCTCGACGACAAGGAGTCCGATCCGAGGTACCTGCCGTTCCAGTCGCTGCGCGGCCGGGACTTCACGTCGATGGTGTCGGTGCCGATGGAGACCGACCCCGGCGGGCTGGTGGGGGTGCTCAACGTGCACACCGTGGCGCAGCGCGAGTTCGGTGACCGCGACGTCGAGCTGCTGCTCGTCATCGGCCGGCTCATCGCCGGCGCGATGCACCAGGCGCGGCTCCACCGGCAACTGGTCGCCCGTGAGCGCGCCCACGAGAACTTCGTAGAGCAGGTCATCGAGGCTCAGGAACTGGAGCGCCGGCGACTGGCCGGAGACATCCACGACGGCATCTCCCAGCGGCTGGTCACGCTCAGCTACCGGCTCGACGCCGCCGCACAGGCCGCCAAGTCGATCGACGACCGGTCGGCGCTGACCGAACAGCTCGACCGCGCCCGTGAGCTCGCCGAGCTCACGCTGCAGGAGGCCCGCGCCGCGATCAGCGGGTTGCGGCCCCCGGTGCTGGACGACCTGGGGCTCTCCGGCGGGCTGGCCAGCCTGGCGCGCTCCATCCCGCAGGTCGACGTCCGCACCGACCTCGCCGACGTGCGCCTGCCCGACCACATCGAGCTGGCGCTGTACCGCATCGCCCAGGAGTGCCTGCAGAACGTCGTCAAACACGCCGGGGCCACCGAGGCCCGGCTGACCTTCACGGTCGACACCGGTGACAACGGCGACGTCGCCCGGCT
This sequence comes from Mycobacterium sp. G7A2, assembly GCF_041902445.1. Taxonomy (NCBI): domain Bacteria; kingdom Bacillati; phylum Actinomycetota; class Actinomycetes; order Mycobacteriales; family Mycobacteriaceae; genus Mycobacterium; species Mycobacterium sp. G7A2. The sequence continues at coordinate 4,846,530 of NZ_CP169251.1, forward strand.
CGAGATCGTCGACGACGGTGTCGGCTTCGACACCCTGGAGCATCCGCTGGGCAGCGACGAGATGGGCGGCTATGGGCTGCTGTCGATGGCCGAGCGCGCCGAGATCGTCGGTGGACGGCTCAACATCCGCTCACGGCCCGGCTCGGGCACCGCGGTCACCGCCACGATCCCGGTGCCCAGCTCGGCATCGCCGCCCGCGACACCCTGACCGCGAACGTGCATTCCCTGTCGCAGATCGGCTCGGACAACTACCGAGCGTGCACTCTCGCGGGGAACCGCCCCGCTCAGAAGTCGCCGGCGCTGTGGCGCAGCGTCTGGATCGATGCCGCCAGGGCGCGCGACTCCTCGTCGGACATGCCGATGTCGGCGAACACGTCGTCGTTGAGCGTGACTGTGGCGTCCTCGACGGTGGAGCGGCCCAGCTCGGTGATCCGCACCAGGGTGGTGCGTCCGTCGGTGGGATGCGGCAACCGCTCGACCAGGCCGTCGGCCTCCAGCCGTCGGATCGCGTGGGTGACGCTGGTGACGTGCACCTGCAGCCGGTCGGAGGCCTTGGTGATCGGCAGCGCGCCGGTGCGGCTGAACGCCAGCAAGCGCAGCAACTCGAAGCGCGAGAAACTCAGGTCATAGGGCCGCAGCGCCGTTTCGACGCGGGCCAGCAGAATCTGGTGCGCGCGCATCACGGACGTCACCGCGACCATGCCGTCGGCCACCTCGGCCCATCCGGAGCGCTCCCAGTTGGTGCGGGCGACGGCGATCGGGTCGGGCTTGTCGCCCTCGTCGGCCGGCGGTCGGGCAGGCACAGCTGTTCCTCGTGGTCAGACGGCCTGCGTCAGGATGCGCGGCCCGTCGTCGGTGACGGCGACGGTGTGCTCCCAGTGCGCGGCGCGCGAGCCGTCCGCGGTGACCACGGTCCAGCCGTCCTCGAGCACGACGGTCTTGGTGGTGCCGAGGGTGAGCATCGGTTCGATGGCAAGCACCGAACCCACCGCCAGGTAGGGGCCCCGGCCGGGCGCACCCTCGTTGGGCAGGAACGGATCCATGTGCATCTCCCGCCCGATGCCGTGGCCGCCATAGCCGGCCACGATCCCGAACCGCCGGTCGTGGCGCTTCTCGGCGGCGCGGGTGCCCTGCTCGATGGCGTGCGAGACGTCGGTGAGGCGGTTACCCGGCACCATGGCCGCGATCCCGGCCTGCATCGACTCCCGCGTCGCCTGCGACAGCGCGTCGTCGACGGGGATGACCGCACCGACCCCGAAGGTGAAGGCGGAGTCCCCGTGCCAGCCGTCGAGGATCGCACCACAGTCGATGGACACCAGATCGCCGGCGGCCAGTGTCTCGGTGGCCGACGGGATGCCGTGCACGACGCGGTCGTTGACCGACGAGCAGATCGAAGCCGGGAAACCGTGATAGCCCTTGAACGACGGGATGCCGCCGCCGTCGCGGATCACCGCCTCGGCCACCTGGTCGAGGTCGTGGGTGCTCACGCCGGGCGCAGCGGCCCGGTGCACGGCGCGCAGCGCGGCGGCGACGAGCGCGCCCGCCGCTGCCATCGCGTCGAGCTCACCGGCGCTTCGCTGGGGCACCGTCTTGCGGCCACGCAGGCCGGGCAGGGAGACCATCAACGCAGGATCAGCGGCCGAGCGCCTTCAGCGCACGGGCGAAGACCTCGTCGAGCTCACCGACGGCGTCCACGGTGGCGAGGTTGTCGCTGTAGTAGTCGAGCAGCGGGGCCGTCTCGTCGCGGTAGACCTTGAAGCGGTTGCGGATGACGTCTTCGGTGTCGTCGGCGCGGCCGCGGCCCTTGAGACGGGTGACGAGTTCTTCCTCGGGGACCCGGAACTCCAGGACGGCGTCCAGCGACAGGTTGCGCTTGGCGAGCATCTCGTCGAGCGCCTTGGCCTGCTCCACCGAGCGGGGGAACCCGTCGAGGATGAATCCCTGCGCCGCATCCTCGTCGTCGAGGCGGTCGTCGACCAGCGCATTGGTCAACGTGGCCGGCACCAGGTCACCGGCGTCGAGGTACTTCTTCGCCTCCAGACCCAGCTCGGTGCCGTTGGTGATGTTGTACCGGAACAGGTCGCCGGTGGAGATCTGTGGGATCTCGAGCTTCTCGGCCAGCTTCTGCGCCTGGGTGCCTTTGCCCGCCCCCGGCGGTCCCAACAACACGATTCTCACTTCAGGAACCCTTCATAGTTGCGCTGCATGAGCTGGCTTTCGATTTGTTTCACGGTGTCCAGGCCGACGCCGATCATGATCAGCACCGCAGTGCCGCCGAACGGCAGGTTCTGCACCGACCCGGTGTTGCCGACCTGCAGGAACAGGTTCGGCAGGACGGCGATGCTGCCCAGGTAGATCGAGCCGGGCAGCGTGATGCGCGACAGCACGAACCGCAGGTAGTCCGCGGTCGGCTTGCCGGGCCGGATGCCCGGGATGAACCCGCCGTACTTCTTCATCTCGTCAGCACGTTCGTCGGGGTTGAACGTGATGGAGACGTAGAAGTAGGTGAAGAACACGATCAGGCCGAAGTACAGGGCGATGTAGACCGGATCGGCCGGGTTGGTCAGGTAGTCGGCGACGAACGACTGCCACCAGCCGGTGCTGGGGTTGTCGCTGGCGCTGGTGATCAGCTGGGTGATCAGGTGCGGGATGTAGATCAACGACGACGCGAAGATGACCGGGATGACGCCGGCCTGGTTGACCTTCAACGGCAGGTAGGTCGACGTGCCGCCGTACATGCGCCGGCCCACCATCCGCTTGGCGTACTGGACCGGGATCCGGCGCTGGCCCTGCTCGACGAAGACCACACCGATGATGATGATCAGCGCCGCGATGCAGACCAGCGTGAAAACCATGCCGCCGCGGCTGTCCAGGATGGATTTGCCCTCGCCGGGGATGGCGGCGGCGATGCTGGCGAAGATCATCAGCGACATGCCGTTGCCGACGCCACGCTCGGTGACCAGCTCGCCCATCCACATCACCAGCGCCGCGCCGGCGGTCATGACGATGACCATCGTGGCGAGGGTGACGAAGTTCAGGCCCTCGCTCTGGCCCTGGATGATGTCCAGCGAGCAGCCCTGCAGCAGGCCGCCGTTGGCGGCCAGCGCGACGACGCTGGTGGACTGCAGGATCGCCAGCGCGATCGTCAGATACCGGGTGTACTGCGTGAGCTTGGCCTGTCCCGCCTGCCCCTCCTTGCGGAGCTGTTCGAAGCGCGGGATCACCACGCCGAGCAGCTGCACGATGATGCTGGCGGTGATGTACGGCATGACGCCGACGGCGAACACCGACAGCTGCAGCAGCGCACCGCCGGAGAACAGGTTGATCAGCGAATAGATCTGCCCGGACTCACCGCCGGTGGCCTGGGTGATGCACTGCTGCACGTTGGGGTAGTTCACGCCCGGCGAGGGGACCGAGGCACCCACCCGGTAGAGAAGGACGATGCCCAGCGTGAACAGGATCTTTCGCCTCAGGTCGACCGTTCGCAGTGATGAGATGAAAGCCGAGAGCACTCTTTCCTCCTGCACGGCCGAGTGACGATCGCGGCGTGCTCCGTGGCTGGCGTGACCAGCGTCGTGGTTAAGTCGTATACGCGACGGGACCGGCAGGCGATTGGCCTGCGCAGGTCACGCGTCCAAACAGTCTACGAGACTAACAGTTGCATCTCCGTTGGCCCGAATCCGAGCCCCATTCGACGCCCGATTCGACGCTCGATTCGGCGCGTACAGTGGGATCAAGTCATTAACTCGCCTAACTAATACGTCTCGAGGGATGGGCATGCCACGTACTGACAACGACACCTGGGATCTCGCCTCCAGCGTGGGCGCCACCGCGACGATGGTGGCCGCCGCACGGGCGGTCGCCAGCCGCGCCGACCAGCCGGTCATCGACGATCCGTTCGCCGCGCCCCTGGTGCGCGCGGTCGGTATCGATTTCTTCACCCGGCTCGCCACGGGTGAACTGACCCCCGCCGATCTGGACGCCGGGGACGGCGACGGCGGCTCCTCCCCCGTCGGCATGAGCCGGTTCGCCGACGGCATGGCCGCCCGGACCCGCTTCTTCGACGACTTCTTCGCCGACGCAGCGGCCGCCGGAGTCCGCCAGGCCGTCATCCTGGCCTCCGGACTGGACGCCCGCGCCTACCGACTCGGTTGGCCGCAGGACATGGTGGTCTACGAGATCGATCAACCCGAGGTGATCGAGTTCAAGACGACGACGCTGGCCGGCCTCGGCGCCGAGCCGACCGCACAGCTGCGCACCGTCGGCATCGATCTGCGTCAGGACTGGCCGGCGGCCCTGGCCGCCGCCGGCTTCGATGCCAACGCCCCGACAGCCTGGATCGCCGAAGGCCTGCTGGGCTACCTACCACCCGACGGGCAGGACCGTCTGCTCGACCAGATCGGCGAACTGAGCGCGCCCGGCAGCCGACTGGGCGCCGAAGCGGTGCCGTCGCATCACGACGTCGACGAGCAGGAACTGCGGGAGCGGATGCAGCAGTCCACCGACCGCTGGCGCGACCAGGGTTTCGACCTCGACTTCTCCGAGCTCGTGTTCCTCGGTGAGCGCAATGACGTCACCGACTACCTGCGCAAGGCCGGGTGGACCGTGGACCCGACCCCCACCAACGATCTGCTGGTCCGCTACGGCCTGGCGCCGCTGGACGACGACGAGGGATTCGCCGAGGTCGTCTACGTGTCGGCGACGAAGTAGGGCTGCGACGATGCGCACCGACGGTGACAGCTGGGATCTGGCGTCCAGCGTGGGCGCCACCGCCACATCGGTGGCGGCGTCCCGCGCGTTGGCCAGCCGGGGGCCCGATCCGCTCATCGAGGACCCGTACGCGGCCACCCTGGTCAAAGCGGTGGGGCTGCCCCACTTCGTCAAGATGGCCGAGGGTCAGCTCGACGTCGACGACCCGTTGTTCAGCGCACGGCAGATGTGCGAACACATCGCTGTGCGCACCCGGTTCTTCGATCAGCTGTTCACCGATGCGTGCGCGGCCGGAATCCGGCAGGCCGTCATTCTGGCCTCCGGTCTGGACACCCGCGCCTACCGGTTGGCCTGGCCGGCGGGCACGGTCGTGTTCGAGATCGATCAGCCCGCCGTCATCGACTTCAAGACCCAGGTGCTCACCGACGCCGGTGCGACGCCGGCGGCCGAGCGCCGAACCGTCGGCGTCGATCTGCGCGACGACTGGCCGCGGGCACTGCGCGACGGCGGATTCGATCCCGGCCAGCCCACGGCGTGGATCGCCGAGGGGCTGCTGATCTATCTGCCGCCCGAGGCGCAGGACCGGCTGCTGGACGCCGTCACCGAACTGTCGGCGCCGGGCAGCCGGTTGGCCACCGAGCACATGGACGCCAAGGCGCTGACCGGTGACTGGGCCAAGGCGATGACCGAACGTGGCCGCCGCCTCGGCAGCACGATCGATCTGACCGAGTTGTTCTACACCGGGACCCGCAACTCCGCGGCCGACCACCTGCGTGCGCAAGGATGGTCGGTGACGGTGCAGCCGAATTCGGACGCCTACGTGGCCAACGGGTTTGCACCGCCGGCTGATGAGTTGATCGCGTTGACGGGCGACTCCGGTTACCTGACGGCGCAGCTGGGATAGGAGCGCGGATGGCACGCACCGGTGACGATTCCTGGGATCTGGCCTCCAGTGTCGGCGCGACGGCGACGATGGTGGCCGCGGCCCGGGCCATGGCCAGCGCAGCAGACGACCCGCTGATCGACGATCCGTGGGCGGCGCCGCTGGTGCGGGCGGTGGGGCTGAACTTCTTCACCAAGATGCTCGATGGCGACCTGGACCTCTCGCAGATTCCCAACTCGTCACCGGAGCGGCTGCGGGCGATGATCGACGCGATGGCCTCGCGGACCAAGTTCTTCGACGACCATTGCATCGACTCGACGGCGGCCGGGATCCGTCAGGTGGTGATCCTGGCTTCGGGGCTGGACTCACGCGCCTACCGGCTGCCGTGGCCGACGGGGACGGTCGTCTACGAGCTGGACCAACCGAAGGTGATCGAGTTCAAGTCGGCGACTCTGGCGGAGGCCGGTGCGCGACCGACCGCGCAGCGGCGGGCCATCCCGATCGATCTGCGTGAGGATTGGCCGTCGGCGTTGCGCGCGGCCGGCTTCGATCCCTCCGCGCCGGCCGCCTGGCTCGCCGAGGGGTTGTTGATCTATCTGCCACCCGACGCCCAGGACCGGCTCTTCGATCAGATCACCGCGCTGTCCGCGCCGGGCAGCACGTTGGCCACTGAATACGCCCCGGGCATCATCGATTTCGACGCCGACAAGGCGCGCGAGCTGTCCGCTCCGCTGCGGGAGCACGGTCTCGACATCGACATGGCCGAGCTCGTGTACTCCGGGGAGCGCAGCCACGTGATGCCGTACCTCACCGAGACCGGCTGGCAGGTGTCGGGAATCCCCCGCTATGACTTGTTCATGCGGCACGGCCTCACACCGCCCGAAGTGGCCGAGGACACCGACCCGCTCGGCGAGATCGTCTACGTCAGCGCGGTGCGCTAGGGGTCGGCCTTTCGTGTCTGGCCGTTGGCGCCCGGGAGGCGCTCACACTGACGCCCACTCGCCCTAGTTTCTCGGTGGTGGTTGGGGTTGGAAGGGTTCGTACCACCACCAGTCGGCGCGTTCGCCGGTCGGCCCCGTGCAGGGGGCGACGTCCGGTGGGGGTTGTGTGGGTGGGCGGGCCAGCGAGGCGTTGGTCAGGTGCTGGCCGTCGGCGTCGGTGACCACGAGTTGGTGGGCGGGCCCGGTGAGGGTGATGCCGCCGGCGTGGTGCAGCCGGTGGTGGTACGGGCAGACGAGCACCAGATTCTCCAGCTCGGTGAGCCCGCCGTTCTCCCAATGCCGTAGGTGGTGGGCGTGCAGGCCGCGGGTCGCGCCGCAGCCGGGTACCACACAGCAGCGATCCCGATGCTCGAGCGCGCGGCGCAGCCGCCGGTTGACCGTGCGGGTCGCCCGGCCGGCGCCGATCGGGCGTCCGGCGCGTTCGAACCACACCTCACAGGTCGCATCACAGGAAAGGTACTGGCGTTCGGCGTCGGTGAGCAGCGGACCCAGATGCAGCGCCCCCACCTTCGACTGCGCGTCGACGTGGACGACCACGGTGGTGTGCTGGGCGTGCGGGCGCCGGGCCACCTCGCCGTCCCAGCCGCTCTCGATCAACTCCAGGAACGCATCCACGGTAGTGGGCATCGGCGCACGCGGAGCGCCCTCGGCGTCGCCACCCGGGCCGTCGGTGAGATCAGCGAAGACGTCGGAGACGTCGTCCGAGAAGTCACCACCGACGCCGCCGGCGTCGGGGTCGGTTGTGGCGTCAGCGACGCCATCGAGGTCACTGGTGTCGGCAGGGGACTCGCCATGGCCGCCGTCGGCATCGGGGGTGGGAGCGTCGGGGTCGGCGCTCGAGCCGGTGGCGGCATCGGGCTGCTGGTCGTGGTCGCGTTTCCAGTCCGCGATCAACCCGTCACGCTTGCCGGCCAGGGCAGCATCGACCTTGGCGGCCTCGATCTTGGACACCGTGATCCGATACGTCACCGACTCACCATGATCGGTGCGCGAGATCCCGCGTTCTGGCTGCGGTTTCGGGGCCGCATCGGGGCGCGGCTCCAGGCTGACCGCCTTGCGCAACTGGGTCACCGTCGCCACCGACGCCAACTCCACATAATGATCATCAGAACCATCAGCGGCACGCTCGGCGAGCACCCCGACCTGATCCAACGACAACCGGCCCTCCCGCAACCCGGCCACACACCGCGGAAACTGCCCACCACGCGCCGCCACCGCCGCGATCGTCTTCGCATTACGCGGTGACACCCCGGTCTTCCACGCCACCAACGCCGAGATCGACCGCGCCCCGGTCATCCCGGCCAACCCACCATGATCGATCTCGGCCACGATGTCCACGATCTGCGCATCGATGGCGTTGCGCTGACCGGTCAACTCCGCGATCTGCTCAAACAACTCCGCCAACCGCTCCTTCGGCGACACCTCATCGTCAACCAAAGACGCTGCAGCAGAGGACATGAACCCATCAAAGCACCAGGGTCCGACAAAAACCGACCGCTGCGGCCAGAGCTACACAGATCGGCGGCCACCACCGACAAACCCGCGCTCTTCCCAGACAGGCCTGGCTAGAAGCGGTTGTCTCCCAACCACAGAACGTTGGCACCGGACAGGGAGCGCTGCGTCTGATCCAGTGCCTCACCGACTGTGCGCATGACCACCGAGCCGACCACAGTCGACAGCGAAGCGGCCGCCGGCTGCGAGGAGGGCTTGGGCCGCAACATGTCCCGCAGCGATGTGCCGGGCAGATTGTCGATCTCGACCTTGGTGTCCTCGTCGATTCCGGCCAGCGCCTTGGCCTGACGGATGGCGGTCCGCAGCCCGCCGAGTTCGTCGACCAGTCCGCGCTCCAGCGCGTCGGCACCGGTCCACACCCGTCCGCGGGCCACCTGCTCGACCTGCTCGACAGTCATGGCGCGGCCGTCGGCGACGCGACGGACGAAGTCCTGGTAGAACAGATCGGCCTCGGCCTCGACCTGCGCGCGCTGCTCCTCGGTGAACGGGGCGTTGACGGACCAGGCGTCGGCATTGGCGTTGGTACGCACGCTGTCCGACCCGACACCCAGCTTTTCCTTGAGATCGCGCGCCACGAGCTTGCCGGTGACCACGCCGATCGATCCGGTGATGGTCCCGGCGTTGGCGACGATCTTGTCCGCGGCCATGGAGACGTAGTAGCCGCCGGATGCGGCGACCGCCCCCATCGAGGCCACCACAGGTGTACCGCTCTCACGGGCCCGCACCACCTCCCGCCAGATCGTCTCCGACCCGGTCACCGATCCGCCCGGGCTGTCGACGCGCAGCACGATGGCCGCCACCTCGTCGTCGGCGGCGGCCTGCCGCAGAGCCGCGGCGATGGTGTCACCCCCGGCCGCAGAACTGCCCAGCGGTGACACTTGGCGGCCACCGCGTCCGCTGACGATGGGTCCGACGAGATTGACGACCGCCACCTTCCGGGCCGACTTGCGGCCGGGCAGGCTCGGTGCAGGCATTCCCGGCCGGTCGGTGCGCGCGTATCGAGATAGGTACAACCGCGGCGGGGCGTCGTCGGCGTCGGCGTCGCCCTGCTCGGGCGAGATGTCGTCGGCGCCGGTCAGTTCGGCGATCCGTGCGTATGCCTCGTCGCGGAAACCGATCCGGTCCACCAGGTTCGCGGACACGGCGTCGTTGCGCAGCAGCGGGGCCCGGTCGGCCAGCGCATCGAGTGCTGAGCGCTCGATGCCGCGCGACGACGCGACCGCGTCCCACACCTGGGTGCGCAGGCTCTCGACCAGGGCGGTGTCGGCCTCCCGGTGGGCCTCGGTGTAACCGTCCTGGGTGAACAGATTCGCCGCGGACTTGTACTCACCGCGTGCGACGAACTGCGCCTCCACACCGGCCTTGTCCAGCGCGTCGCGCAGGAACAACGCGTTGGTGGCGAAGCCGATCAGCCCGACGGTGCCCGACGGTTGCATCCACACCTCGCCGAAAGCCGAGGCCAGGTAGTAGGACAGCGTTCCGGGGTAGGTCTCGGCCCACGCCAGGGACGGCTTGGCGGCGGTGAACGCCGCGATCGCCTCACGCAATTCCTGCACGGGTCCGGGTGGGGCGGCGTCGATCTGCACCCGGGCGATCAGACCGGCGACGCGGGGATCTTCGGCAGCACGGTGCAGGGCGGCCACCACATCGCGTAGCAGCATCGGCCGGCCTGAGCCGACGATTCCGGACAGCACCGCGACCGGATCGAACCCGGCGCTCTCCGGTGGCGCGTTCTGCAGATCCAGCTCGAGGATGCACCCGTTGGCGACGCCTTGGTGTCGGGCGGTGTCGACCTTGCGCACGAACGCGCGGACTTCGTCTACGCCGGGCACGCCGGACAGAAGAGAGAACATGGCGTCGAGCCTACCGACGCCGCGGACAGGTGCTAGCGGCCCATGAACCGGGCGAACTGCGGGCAGTAGACCGCCGAGGACGCCCGCATCAGACCGACGGCCTGCTCCTTGCTCATGCCGTTGCCGGCCAGCGTCGTGACCACCCCCCGAACGGCGGGCACCGGGTTGGGATTGCCCACCAGCCCGGCGGTGAGCATGTCGCAGACGTGGTGCCCGACAGCGGGCAGCTCTTCCGGGGTCGCGGCGGTCTCGATACCGAGTGTGTCGACGGCGTTGACGAACCGCTCGTCATCGGTTTGCGCGTGGGCGGTGGCGGCGCTGCCCAAGGCGAATCCGGCCACGACCAACGCGGCGGCGATCCTGCGTGTGGTGTGAATGATGACTGCTCCTCGTTGCTCGGCGTTCGAAAGTGTAATCGCCGGACCCGGCTCCGGCATTACGTGGCGCCGCAACAGAGAACCCCCGCTCCGGCGGGCGGGGCGGGGGTTCTGCTGGTACGTCAGGCGCGGTCGATCACAGCTCGGTGGCGGTCCCACCGGCAGCGGTGATGGCTTCGCGGGCGCTGCCGCTGAACTTGTGCGCGGTGACGTTGACCTTGACGGTCAGCTTGCCGTCGCCGAGCACCTTGACCAGCGTGTTCTTGCGCGCCGCGCCGGCGGCGACCAACTCGTCGACACCGATGTCGCCGCCCTGCGGGAACAGCCGGTTGATGTCGCCGACGTTGACGACCTCGTACTCGGTACGGAACCGGTTCTTGAAGCCCTTGAGCTTGGGCAGACGCATGTGGATCGGCATCTGACCACCCTCGAACATCACCGGGACGTTCTTGCGGGCCTTGGTGCCCTTGGTGCCGCGGCCTGCGGTCTTACCCTTGGAGCCTTCACCGCGGCCGACGCGGGTCTTGGGCGTCTTCTCGCCCGGCGCGGGGCGAAGGTCGTGCAGCTTGATGATCTCGCTCATCTGCTCTAGACCTCCTCAACTGTTACGAGATGGTGGACCGTCTTGATCAGCCCGCGGGTCTGCGGATTGTCCTCGCGGACCACGGACTGGCGGATCTTGCGCAGCCCGAGGGTCCGCAGGGTCTCCCGCTGCTTCCAGCGCGCACCGATGGTGCTGCGCACCTGGGTGATTTTGAGCTCTGCCATGGTTGTTACGCCGTTCCCTCACGTGCGGCGCTGGCAGCGACGGCCTCGGCTTCACGCCGGGCCTTGAGCATGCCAGCGGGCGCCACATCTTCGATGGGCAGGCCACGGCGAGCCGCGACCTCTTCGGGGCGCTGCAACAACTTCAGCGCGGCGACGGTCGCGTGCACCACGTTGATCGCGTTGTCGCTGCCCAGCGACTTGGCCAGCACGTCGTGGACGCCGGCACATTCCAACACCGCGCGGCATGCGCCGCCGGCGATGACACCGGTACCGGGGCTGGCCGGACGCAGCATGACGACACCGGCCGCCGCCTCACCCTGCACGGGGTGAGTGACGGTGCCACCGATCAGCGGCACCCGGAAGAAGTTCTTACGTGCTTCCTCGACGCCCTTGGCGATCGCGGCCGGAACCTCTTTGGCCTTGCCGTAACCGACTCCGACCATGCCCTTGCCGTCACCGACGATCACCAGCGCGGTGAAGCTGAACCGCCGACCGCCCTTGACGACCTTCGAGACACGGTTGATCGTGACCACGCGCTCGAGGTAGTTGCTCTTGTCGCCGCGGTCGTCGCGGCCACCACGGCCGCCCCGATCGTCGCGGCGTCCACGACCGCCACGGTCGTCCCGGCCACCCCTGCTGTCGCGGTTGTCGCTCGAGGGCCCGCCGGCTCCTGCAGCCTGCTCGGCCATCATGCAATCCTTCCAGTCTTTGTCAGGTCCGTGTTGTGCATCAGAACTTCAGCCCACCTTCGCGGGCAGCGTCGGCCAGCGCCGCGATCCGTCCGCCGTAGGTGTACCCGCCGCGGTCGAACACGACCTCGTCGATGCCGGCGGCCTTGGCTCGCTCGGCGATCAGCTGACCGACCCGCGTGCTCTGGGCCTTCTTGTCGCCGTCGAGGGCGCGCACGTCGGCCTCGATCGACGAGGCCGCCGCGAGGGTCGCCCCCGCCAGGTCGTCGACGAGCTGCACATGGATGTGCCGTGACGACCGGTGCACGACCAGACGCGGCCGCTCGGCGGTGCCGGCGATCTTCTTGCGCAGCCGCGCGTGGCGGCGCAGGCGGGAGACGCGGCGCGTCTCGGAGATGTTCTTGCCCACCGGCTTGCCGGTGTCTTTGGTGTCCGTCTTGGTAGCCATTGCTTACTTACCCGTCTTTCCGACCTTGCGACGGATCTGCTCGCCCTCGTAGCGGATTCCCTTGCCCTTGTAGGGATCGCTCTTGCGCAGGCGGCGGATGTTCGCCGCGATCTGGCCGACCTTCTGCTTGTCGATGCCGGAGATCGAGAACTTGGTGGGCGTCTCGACCGCGAACGTCACGCCCTCCGGAGCGGTGATCAGCACCGGATGGCTGTAGCCCAGCGCGAACTCGAGGTCGCTGCCCTTGGCCACCACGCGGTAGCCGACGCCGAAGATCTCCATCTTCGTGGTGTAGCCCTGAGTCACACCCGTCACCAGGTTGGCGATCAGCGTGCGCGACAGGCCGTGCAGCGAACGGTTGCGTCGCTCGTCGTTGGGCCGGGTGACCACGATCGCGCCATCGTCGTCACGCGAGACCACGATGGGCTCGGCGACGTCGAGCGTCAGGGTGCCCTTGGGACCCTTGACTGCCACGTTCTGGCCGTCGATCGTCACGTCCACCCCGGCCGGAACCGGAACCGGATTCTTTCCAATGCGAGACATGTTCTATCTACCCCTCACCACACGTAGGCGAGGACTTCGCCGCCGACGCCCTCGCGGGCGGCCTGGCGGTCGGTCCTCAGACCGGACGACGTGGAAATGATGGCCACCCCGAGCCCGCCGAGCACGCGCGGCAGGTTGGTGGACTTGGCGTACACCCGAAGGCCGGGCTTGCTGACCCGGCGCAGGCCCGCGATGCTGCGTTCCCGGCTGGGGCCGTACTTCAGCCGCACCACCAGCGCCTTGCCCACGCGGGCGTCCTCGGTGTGGTAGTCGCTGATGTAGCCCTCACTCTTGAGGATTTCGGCGATGTTGGCCTTGATCTTGCTGTGCGGCAAGGTCACTTCGTCGTGGTACGCCGAGTTGGCGTTGCGCAGACGTGTCAAGAAGTCTGCGATCGGATCCGTCATGGTCATGACAGCCGGTTCACCTTTCTCGCGGTGGTTCCTCCGTGATCCGGAGGCCTACCGCAACCTGTTGTCGGTAAGTGGTCTTGGGTAGTGCCGGCTGTCGTTACCAGCTGGACTTCGCCACGCCGGGCAGTTCGCCCGCATGCGCCATGTCGCGGAGGCAGATTCGGCACAGGCCGAACTTGCGGTACACCGCGTGCGGACGGCCGCACTTGTTGCAGCGCGTGTACGCCCGCACCTTGAACTTCGGCTTCTTGTTGGCCTTGTTGACCAGAGCCTTCTTTGCCATGTGCTCAGTTCTCCTTGAACGGGAAGCCGAGCGCCCGCAGCAGCGCACGCCCCTCGTCGTCGTTCGTCGCCGAGGTGACGACGGTGATGTCCATGCCGCGGGGCCGGTCGATCGAGTCCACGTCGATCTCGTGGAACACCGACTGCTCGGTCAGCCCGAAGGTGTAGTTGCCGGTGCCGTCGAACTGCTTGGCGCTCAGGCCGCGGAAGTCACGGATACGCGGCAGCGAGATCGAGATCAGGCGGTCCAGGAACTCCCACATCCGGTCGCCGCGCAGCGTGACGCGGGCGCCGATCGGCATCCCCTCACGAAGCTTGAACTGGGCGATCGACTTGCGGGCCCGGCGGATCTCGGGCTTCTGGCCGGTGATCAGCGCGAGATCGTTGACGGCGCCGTTGATCAGCTTGGCGTCGCGGGCGGCGTCACCGACGCCCATGTTGACGACCACCTTGGTGATGCCGGGAATCTGCATCACGTTGGCGTAGCCGAACTCCTTCTGCAAGGAGTCGCGGATCTCTTCGCGGTAGCGCTGCTTGAGGCGCGGCAGAGCCTTGGTTTCTGTGGTGGTCATGTCAGATGTCCTTGCCGTTGGTCTTGGCGATGCGGACCTTCTTGCCGGTCTCGTCGTCGACGCGGTAGCCGACGCGCGTCGGCTTGCCGTCGGAATCGAGCAGCATCACGTTGGAGACCGCGATCGGCGCCTCCTGGGTGACGATGCCGCCGGAGGACGCGCCACGTTCGGTGCGCGACTCGGGGGTGTGCTTCTTGATCCGGTTGACGCCCTCGACCAGGACCTTCTCGCGGTCGGGGTAGGCCACCAGAACCTTGCCCTTGGCGCCCTTGTCCTTGCCGGAGATGACGAGCACCGTGTCGCCCTTGCGGACCTTCATCTACAACACCTCCGGGGCGAGCGAGACGATCTTCATGAAGCGCTTTTCGCGCAGTTCGCGACCGACGGGCCCGAAGATGCGGGTGCCACGCGGGTCGTTGTCGGGCTTGATGATGACGGCGGCGTTCTCGTCGAACTTGATGTAGCTTCCGTCGGCGCGGCGGCGCTCCTTGACGGTGCGCACCACGACGGCCTTGACGACGTCGCCACGCTTGACGTTGCCGCCGGGGATGGCGTCCTTGACCGTCGCCACGATGACATCACCGATGCCGGCGTAGCGCCGCGACGAGCCACCGAGCACGCGGATGCACAAGATCTCCTTGGCGCCCGTGTTGTCGGCGACCTTCAGCCGCGATTCCTGCTGAATCACTAGATCTCCTCGACCTGGTTACTGTGTGCACGGCAGATACCGACCTGACGTGCGCGGTCTTGTCACTAATTCATGTCACCCCAAGAGGCACGCAGGGTTTTCTCGCATGAAGAGAACCGAGGTCTGCCCGAGGCAACCCCCATATACTAGGTGAGCTCGGGGAATGCTCCAAATCGCCGGTCTCCGGCGGCTGGCGTGAGGATTCGGCCGGCTCGGACGAGGACTCCGCCGAGCAGGCCGGGGCGGGGATGGCGTGCCGTCAGCCGACGGCGGGGGCCTCGCGACGGCGCGACGGCATCGGCATCGGTTCGCGCAGGTGATGGCCGGTGCGGTCCTGGTAGGCCGCGGCGACCGCGAGCACCGTGGACGCGCTGCGACCGGCGATCTGGACCCCGATCGGCATCCCGCCGGCGTCGAATCCGCAGGGCACCGATACCGCCGCCCAGCCACACCAGCTGAACGGACCGCACAGTCTCATCAGGGTGCCGATCACCGCCGCCCGTCCCGCCTGGTCGGGTTCATATGCGCAGTCCCGGATGCGGGGCGCGGTGACCGGGGTGGTCGGCAACACCACCACGTCGACGGCGGCACAGGAAGCCGCCAGACGCCGTGCGAGCTCATCGAGTGCAGCGATCGCCGCGGTCCGCACCGCTGCCGGGATGGTCTCGGCGTGCCGCAGGTACCCCGCCACCTCGGCGGTGTAGCGATCCGTCCGCTGAGGGTAGAAGCCGGCGTCGCGATGGACTTCGAGAAAGTCCGTCAGCACGAACTGTGCGCGCGGCGCGCTCCACGCGTCGAACGGCGGCACCGAAACCGGCCGCACCCGCACACCCGCTTCCGCCATGACGTCGGCCACGGCGGCGACGGCCTCGCCGACTCCGTCCCCGAGCTCACCTGTCTGCGCACCGACGATTCCGGCGGTCAGCCCGCCGACGTCCGACGGCAGCGTGCCTCGTCCTCCGCTGAGCACGGCGTGGAGCAGGGCGAGGTCGTGAGCGTCGCGCCCGATCGGTCCGCAGGTGTCCAGCCGCGGCGAGAAGGCTGCGACTCCCTCGACGGGGATGTCGTCGCGGCCCGGCCGTAGACCCGCCACCCCGCACAACGCCGACGGCACCCGGATCGAACCGCCGGTGTCACTGCCCAACGCGGCCAGGCACTGCCCGGAGGCGACGGCGGCTGCAGAGCCACCGCTCGATCCCCCAGGAATCTTCTCCAGATCCCACGGATTGCGGGTGGGCGGTGTGGTGACGCCATGGGCGAACTCGTGCGTGTGCGTTTTCCCGAAGATGAGCGCCCCTGCCGCGCGTAGCCGCCCGACGGCAGGCGCGTCGGCAGCTGCGGCCACCGGATCGGTGACGTTCGACCCGCACCGGGTGGGCATCCCCGCGACGTCGATGACGTCCTTCACTGCGACCGGCACCCCGTGCAGCGGCCCGCGCAGCCGACCGGCGCGCGCTTCCCGGGTGAGTTCGCGTGCCTGCGCACGCACCGCGGGCTCGTCGACGCCGACGAACGCCCGCACCTGCGGGTCGACTGCGCGCACCCGGTGCAGACACATCTCTGCGAGTGTGTCGGCGGTCAGGCTCCCGTCTCTGATCAGGCGGGCAGCCGCGCGAACCGAGGTGGGCATGTCGCTACCCGCCGGCGTGTCCAGCACGGGGCTGTCCACGGAGCTCACCAGATCACCGCGGCGACAACAACACTCAGTAGCAACCCGGCCACCACCGGTATGAAGAGGCGGCGCGCCAGGGTGACGACGGGGACACCGGTGAAGCCGGCCACCGCGACCAGAGATGACCAGATGATCAACGTGCCGCCTCCGGTCCAGCCCGCGGCGTTCTGCGCGATCGCCGCGAGTGTCGCCGTGGTCTCCGGTCCCGAGGAGTGCGACAACGCCTCCGCCAGCCCACCGGTGAAGGGCAGACCCGTCCACCCCGACCCATCCAGACCGATCAGCATGCCGACGACCAACATCGCCACCATCAGCAGGACCGGGTTGTCGGGGATGTACTGCTGCCCGCTCAAGATCAGATCGAACAGGAACGACGGCGGCTCGACGTCCTCCGGTAGCTGCATGATCCGGCCCGCGAAGTCGGAGATGCCGATCAGCACGAAGCCGGCCACGGGGATCACCACACCCATGGCCCGAAACGCCGCGACCAGGCCGTCGACGAAATGTCCTCCCGCAGCCTCGATCCGGTGTTCCCCTCCGGTGGTCAGCGACACCGCGAGAGTCAGCAGCAGCGCAAGACCGCCGACCAGCGCCGCTCCGTTTCCGCTGTCCACTCCCGGTACCCAGTCGGTGAACTTGCCCATGATCATGACCACCACCAGAAGACCGAAGGCCGCAGGCACCAGTAAGGCGAACAGCCGAGTCCACGGCGGGCGGACCTCGCCAGAATCCTCCTCGAGGTCGTCTGGGCCGTACGCCGCTCCACCCTCACCCGACCCGGGCGAGTCGGCGCCGGCGGGCGCCCGCTTGGCCAGCAGCGCCTCTCCCACCGCGGCAGGCACGCTGGCGTCGCCTCCGTCCGCCGCCACGGTCGCAGGCTCTCGGCGCACCAGGCGGCGGACACGTCCGTTGCCCGGATTCCGGACGTGGAGCACGTAGGTGATCGACACCGCGACCGCCCCCACCACCCAACTCAGGATCAACGCCCGGTTGGCGATCATGTCCGCGGGTACGCCTGCTCCCCCCGCCGACAATTCCGGCGCCACGCCGATCACGTAATCAGAGGCGAGCGCCATGCCCTGGCCTGCGATGGCGATCGCCATCGCCGCCGCCAACGGGGACAGCCCCACCCGAATTGCGGCGGGCAACAAGAACGGAGCAATGAGCGCCAGCGCCGGGGTCGGCCAGAACACCATGGACAACACGTAGGTGACGGCGAAGAGAGCGAAGTAGGAGATCACGTTGTTGCGCATCAGTTTGGCCAACGGTTCCACCATCATTCGCTCAGCGCCGATGGTCTTCATCGCGCCGATCATCGCGATCACCGCCGCAAGGACGAGAAAGATGTTGAGGAACTCGGTGGTGGCCACCGCTGCTGCGCTGAAGACGCTCCCGATTCCGGTGAAGACGCTGCCCGTGTAGACCCACGTGGTCAGCAACGTCGCGAGGATCGCCGGAACGACAACGCTCTTGCGGGCGACCATGAATCCGATCAGTGCCAGCACACCCGCCAGATAGACCCAATGAGCTGCCAGCAATTCCATTCGGCGTCCTCCCGATCACGTGGTGCTCTCACCGATCCGATTGGCTTCAGGCACCAATGGATTCGATGAACCTATGACGACCGTTGTTCACCCGCAAAGGTCATCCTGCTCGACCTCTCCGCCGTGTCCTGTGCATCGTGCACCGATTCTGCTGAAATCGCATCGAGACCAACCACTTCTGCTATGGGGATGTCAGACGACCACTGCGCAGACGAGTTCGATCTCGACCGGCGCGCCGGAGGGCAATGCGCACACCCCGATTGCGCTACGGGCAGGACGACCGACCTCGCCGAGTTCGTCGACCAGCACCGCGGACGCCCCGTCGGCCACTGCCGACAGAGCTGTGAATTCCGCTGTGCACGCGATGAACACCGTCATCTTCAGACACCGTAGTGCGACCCCGCTGGGTATCGCCGCCCGAGCAGCGACCAGTGCGTTGCCTGCCGCCAACCCGGCCGCCACCCGCGCCTGATCCGGGTCGACCCCGTCCCCCACCACACCGGTGAACGCGAGCACGCCGTCGCGCCGCGGCGTCATGCCCGCGGTGTGGACGACACCGTCGTGCAGCACCGCCGGCACGTAGTCGCCCTGCGGACGCGGGACCGGACGCTCAGTCGACACCGAGCGCGACCCCCTCCTGCCGCGGGTCGGCGGCCCCGGAGAGCACACCTCGCTCGTCCAGCGAGATGATCTGGGCACTGCCGCCGGCGTCGAGCGCCCCCTGGGTGACCACTCGGTGCCCCAGGGACGCCAACTCGGATCGGACAGTGTCCGGGACCGTGTCCTCGATTCGCAGTTCCTCGGTCGCGCCGACCACGTCGGCGTCGGAACCGGGGAACACGGTGAAGCGCGGCGCGGACACCGCCTCAGCGGGATCGAGTCCGTGATCGAGCAGGTGCGAGATCAGCTGCATGTTCCATTGCACCTGCCCGTCGCCGCCGGGGGTGTTGCCCGCATGCAACAGCGCGCCGGCGTCGTCGGTGACGACCCAGGCGTTGAGGGTGTGCAACGGCTTGCGCCCCGGCGCCACCTCGTTGGGGTGACCGGGGATCAGGTAGGCACCACGGCCCAACCGGTTGTTGAGAATCACCCCGGTGCCCGGCACGGTGAACTTGGCGCCGAACGTGAAGGCCAGCGAATGGATGAAACTGACCGCACGACCGTCGGAGTCGACGGCCACCGTGGAGGTGGTGTCGCCGATCCCGACATCGACCGGTGTCCGCTGCTCGCAACGGCTCTCCAGGTCGCGGCGCTGGAGGCCGAGGCGTTCGGGTTGCAGCACATAGCGCGCACCGTCGTTGTCGGCGCCGCAGAGCGCCAGGCGGTCGGCGAAGCTCAGCCTGGCCGAGCGCGCCAGCCAGTCGATCGCCTCGGCCGTCATCCACCCGTGGAAGCCGACGACGCCGTCGCACAACGCGGCCTGCTGCAACACCATCCAGCCCGGTGTCGGCAGCGGTGTCTGGTGCACGACCGCCCCGGCGTAGCGCCCGGACACCGCCGGTTCGGCGGCGACGTGCGCGCCCGCGGCCCACTCGGCCCCGCTGAACGGCGCGCCCCCGGCCTGCAATGCGGAGACCGCGCGGTCGGCGAACCCACCGGTGTAGAACCTGCCCGGGTCGCGGGCGAGTTCGCGGATGGTCCGCGCCAACTCGGGCTGCGCCAACCGGGTGCCGACATGCGGCGGGCGTGCCTGCGGGGCGTAGACCGATTTCAGATCGGCGTCGGCGCACACCGCGGTCAGAGCCGTGGTGACGTCGCCGGCGGTTCGCGCCGAACACGGCAGACCGCTCTCGGCGATGCGCGCGGCGGGTTCCCACAACTGCTCCAGCGACCACGTGGCGCCTTCGGTGTGCAGACGTGCCAGCGCCGCAGGTGCGCCGGGTACCGCGACGGCCAGTGCGCCGTCCAGCGGGATCGCGGAAAACCCTCTGTCGGCGTAGAAGTCGGGCGTTCCGCCGTCGGGCCCGTAGCCGGAGCCGTTGACGGTCCAGACCCGGCCGTCGGGCTCCCGCACCACCGCGAACGCGTCCCCGCCGATGCCGCATTGCCCGGGGAGCGTCAGCCAGGTCAACGCCGCCATCGCCAGCGTCGCATCGACGGCGTTGCCACCGTCGGCCAGTACCCGCGCCCCGGCCAGGCTCGCGGCCGGATGACTGCTGCTGACCATGCCACCGGCAGACAAGGCCGGCGGCCGCCGCGTGTCCATCAGGCTCCTCGACGGGCCCGCCGGGTGGGGCCGGCGGGCATCTGACCGGGTTCGACGCCGACGAAGATCTCGCCGTCGCGCTCCTGCACCGGGAACGTCTGGATGGGCTCGGTGGCCGGCGGGCTGATGGGTTCACCGGTCTCGAGGTCGAAAGCGCTTCCGTGACAGGAGCATCCGATGCCGTCGTCACGCAGCTTGCCCGACGACAGCAGGCAGTCCAGATGGGTGCAGTAGTTGGAGGTGGCGTAGGCCTTGCCGTTCAGTCGGGCCACCGCGAACTCGTGCTCACCGGCATAGAACCGCCGCACGATCCCCTCGGGCACCTGACCTGATCGCGCCACACGAACGAATTCCATTGTCATACTCCGTTTTTCTGTAGTGGTCGATCAACTCGCGGAATTGAGGTACACGGTCTTCTCGGTGAGGTAGAACTCCATCATCGAGGGTCCGGCCTGTTCTTTGAACGTCGCGGTGGACGACGCCTTGTAGCCGCCGAAGGGCGCGTTCATCGCCATCCCCGTCGTCGGCTGGTTGACCTTGACCAGACCGGTGCGCGACTCCCGCACGAACGTCTGCGCGACGGCCAGGTCGCCGGTGATGATCGACGCCGAGAGTCCGTATTCGGTGGCGTTGGCCAACTCGATGGCCTCGCGCAGCGATCCGGCCCGCTGGAACGCCAGCAACGGTCCGAACACCTCTTCGGTGACGATCCGCATGCTCGGCGTGGTGTCGGTGAACACGGTCGGCTGCGCGAAGAATCCGCCATCGTGGCCGGGCACGTCGACGGTGGATCCGCCGCAGCGCAGCTGCGCTCCCTCGGCGGTGCCGATCTGCACGTAGCTGACGAACTTCTCGAGCTGCTCGGCGCTGGCCAGGGCACCCATGTCGATGCCGGCCTGCACCCCCGGGCCGACCCGCAACGCTTGCGCGCGGGCGACGACGCGTTCGACGAGCTCGTCGTGCACCGCGTCGGTGGCGATCACGCGGCTGGTCCCGGTGCATGCCTGACCGGACAGTCCGAAGGCGCCCTTGACGATCAGCGCCGCGGCCCGGTCCGGGTCGGCGTCGTCGGCCACCACCACCGGGTTCTTGCCACCCATCTCCAGCTGCACCCGCCGGTGCGGTCCCACCTGCCCGTAGATGGACCGCCCCACGCCCGTCGACCCGGTGAAGGTGACGGCGGCGACCCGGTCGTCGGCGGCCACAGCGGCGCCCGCCGAGCCGTCACCCTGGACCAGCGCGATGGCGCCGGGCGGCAGCCCGCCGGCCAGCAGTGCCTCCACGAGGCGCTGTCCCATCAGGGGGGTCAGCTCGGACGGCTTGAACAGCACCGGGTTTCCGACGGCGAGCGCGGGCCCGAGCTTTCGGGAGGGGATGTTGAGCGGGAAGTTCCACGGTGTGATGGCCCCGACGATGCCCACGGGTTCGCGCACCGTGTACAGCAGCGTGTCACCGCCGACGGGAAAGGTGGTGCCACCGCATCGGGTGGCTTCGGCGGCGTAGAAACGCAGGTTCGCCGGAGTGCGGCTGACCTCCATCGTCGCCTCGGCGACCGTTTTGCCCTCTTCGCGCACCAGTTCGTCGATCAGCTGCGCACTGCCGGCTTCCAGATGAGCGGCAGCGGATTCCAGCACCGCGGCGCGCCGTTCCGGGGAGGTCGCCGCCCAGTCGGGTGCGGCCTTGTCCAGGTGGTCGACCGCTGTCGCGACATCGCGCGGGCCCGACGCCGGGAAGGTGCCGACGACGTCGGTCGGGTCTGCCGGGTTACGGCGGGTGAAGGTCTCCCCCGAGGCGGCGGGCACCCAGGTGCCGCCGATGAAGTTCAGACCGTCGCTCATGCATGCACCTCTTCGTCGTCGTAGACCAGATCCCACAGGTCGGTGTCTTCGTCGCAGAGCGCCGCGGTGTCGACCTCGCGGCCCAGCAGTTCCCGCACCGCCATGATGTCCTCGCCGCGCTCGACGCTGAACGCACCGCAGACCGCCCCGTCCTGCAGGTAGACGCCGGTGAAGTCCATGCCGTCGAGGTCACCCCGGATCAGCGGGTCACCGGATGCGGTACCGACGAACTGGAGGTTGCGGCCGTGCTGGTCGGACCAGAACCACGGCGGCTCATCGGAACCGGTGCCCCGATCGAGGATGGCGTCGGCCACCGCGGTGCCCTGCCTGCTGGCGTTGTCGAAGTGTTCGAGGCGCACATGCGTGCCGGCCCGGGGCGAGTAGCGGCGCGCGACATCGCCGGCGGCGAAGATGTGCGCAATGCTGGTGCGTCCGGCGGCGTCGGTGACGATGCCGTCGTCGAGGTGCAGCCCGGTCGCCGCCGCGGCGGCGATGTTGGGCTCGATGCCGATCCCGACGACGGCCACGTCGGCGTGCACGGTGCTGCCGTCGGCGATGTCGACGACCACGCCGTCAGCGGTGGTGCGCACAGCGTGCAGCGCCGACCCCGTGCGCAGGTCGACACCGCTGTCGCGGTGCAACCGGCACACGGCCTCCCCCATGGCGGTCCCGATGACCCGTGCCAGCGGGAGCGGCGCCGGGTCGACGACCGTGACGTGCACGCCCGCCGCGGTGGCGGTGGCGGCCAGTTCCAGACCGATGAAGCCGGCGCCGACGATGGCCAGCCGCCGCCCCGCCGTGAGCTGGGGCGCCAACCGGGTGGCGTCGTCGAGCGTGCGCAGGTAGTGGATCAGGTCGGGGCGCGGGCCGGGCACGGGCAGCGTGCGTGGGCGGCCACCGGTGGCGAACAGCACCGCGTCCGCCTCGATGTCGGGGCGACCGTCGATCTGCACGGCTCTCGTCGCCGCATCCACCCGGCGCACCTCGACGCCGGTGATGATGTCGATGTCGTTGTCGGCCAACCACTTCGGCGGGAGAATCCACAGTGAGTCGAGACCCTCGGCGCCGCTGAGGAACTCCTTGGACAGCGGCGGCCGCTGGTACGGCGGGTGGGGTTCGTCGCCGAGAAGCACGATGCGCCCGTCGAACCCTCTCCTGCGCAGGTTGCGGGCGGCGACGGCGGCGGCCTGCCCGGCTCCGATGGTGACGACGGTGCGCCGGGTCATGCCCGCGCCTCCTGTTCTGCCTCGGCGGCGGCCCCGGCGCGCTTCGGCGTCGGCTGGACGTAGATGGTGCCGGCGTCGTCGACGCGCACCGGATAGGTCGGCTGGCAGCGGTCCTGGTCGGCTTCGTAGCCGGTCTCCAGGTCGAACTGCCACTGATGGCCTGGGCAGATCACCTTGCCGTGCAACAGCGTGCCCTTGAACAACGATCTGTCCTGGTGCACGCACAGATCGGCGAAGGCGTACACCCGGCCGCCGGCCTGGAACAGAGCGATGGCCACGTCGTCCAGCTCCACCCGCAGTTTGCGGCGTCGGCCCATCTCGTTGACGGTGGCCACGGCCACCCATTCCGCGGTCATCGGACTCCTCGACTCGTGGTGACGCCGGCGTGATCGGTTGCGGCCGGCGCAACCGATCACGCCGAGATCACTCAAACGGCTACTGGCTCGAGCTCTGGCGCGACGTAGGTGTCGTACAGGCCCTTGGTGTAGGAGAACCGCATCTCGGCGCCCCAGCGCACCAACTGGAGGCAGCGCTGCTGCAACTGCGGCGTGTCGGCATGGTCGAGCACGATCTGGTAGCCGCGCTCGCCGTGCACCACATCGGAGGTGATGTGCAGATCGAAGAACTCGATCTCGTCCTCGGTGAACTTGTACACCTCCCGCAGCGGCACGATCTGCTTGGTGTAGATGCTGGGCACCTGGGACTCCAGGCCGACGACCAGCGCCGCGGTCGCCACCACGAAATGCTCGCGCTGCGACACCGCGTAGCACCACGACTGAAGACCGCGGGTGATCGCGTTCATGTTGTTCGGGTCCTCGATGCGTTCCTTGGTGGTACCGCACGCCTCGCCGAACTTGATCAGCAGATCGGTGTGGCGGATGTCGGCCAGTTCCTCCTCGTACATGTTCTGGAGCGTGAAGTCCTTGGCCCCGGTGAACTCGTCGGGGGTGTTGGCGTAGATGTTGGCCAGGTAGTCGGCGAACGGACCGACGTAGTGGAAGTGGTTTTCGGCCCAGCGGGCGAAGTGGTGGCGCTCGAGCCGACCCTCGGCCCACGCCTTGGAGAACGACGCGTTCTTGGCCTCGCGGCCCTTGATGGCGTCTTCGAGTTGCGCGCGGAACTCGTCGCGCCCGAGAAGTTGGGTCATCGGTAGGACTCCTGATCGTCAGTGGGGATGGGTTGGCTGCCGTGGCATGCGATCCACGAAAACCGCTGTTGCAGTGATTGATTCGGTCTCCGCCGCAGTGGTGAGATCACGCATCGTCGCGAATCATCCTCGGCAACAGCGACGTTAGCGAACATGCCGACGTGTTGACCATGGACAACTTCACCGTTGCTCATCGGCATTCGCAGGTCAGAGTGCACAGTCGGTCAGCGCGCGCCGACCGCGGCGGTCATCGACTCGAACTCGGCGAGGATCGCCGCGCCGACCTCCTTGTCCTGGGCGCCGTTGCCGCCACTGATGCCCACGCCGCCGACGATCTGACCGTTGAACACCAGCGGAAAGCCGCCGACGAAGATCGCGAACTTGCCCGGCAGCATGTGGCTGATACCGAACGCCTCGTTACCCGGCAGCGCGGGACCGTTGGGCGGCTCGTTGAACAGATGGGTGGCCCGTTCGTGCCCCGCCGCGGTGAAGGCCTTGGCTATCGAGATGTCCACACCGGTCAACCGTGCGCCGGGAAGCCGGTGCAACGCCACGACGTTGCCACCGTCGTCGCAGATGCACAGCGTCTGCTTGACGCCGATCTCCTCGGCCTTGGCCCGGCCGGCCGCAAGCAACGGGAGGGCATCGTCGAGATTGATCCGATAGATCTGGTGCATGGTGGTTCTCACTCCTGTGGGTTGCGCTGACAGGCATTGCGCCTGTGGAGATGTCTACCAACGGCGCCGCACCCAGTCCCGGGTCAACATGTCCCCGGTTCGGCGCGCATCCGGGTCACACTGCACATAGTGTGTGGAGCGGTTCCCGGTGTATTCGGTGTACAGGCGAATCGGGAGCCCACGAATCAGAGCAGGTGAGACATGGCGCCGGTAGGACATGACGACGATCGACTGACCGTCGCCGGACTGCTCGACGAAGCGTTGATGTCCGGGGCCCGTGTGGTCGCCGGCGGCGACCATCTCGATCGCGAGTTGCACTGGGTGTTACCGCTTTCCGAAGTTCTCTCCCGCCACGACCCGCTCGACGGCGTCGCGGTGTACAGCCGGCCCGAAGCGTTGCTGGGCAACGGCGGCGCCCTGGCCGCCCTGGCCGCGCGCGGTGCGACCACCCTGGTCATCGACGGTGCGGCACCCGTCGACTTTCCCGGCCGGCGGTTGCCGGGGCACCTCGTCGTCATCGAGATGGCCTTCCCGGCGGGTTTCGCCGCACTGAACCGCCTGCTGGCCGAGCGTGCGCTGAGCCGCGAGGTGCACGTCATGCGCTACGCCACGCATGTGCACGCGTCGCTGGCCGGACTGTTCCACCGCGGAGCCGGGCTGCAGCTGCTGATCCGCGAGGTCTCCAATCTGGCGCGCAATCCGGCGCTGGCGCTCGACGCACGCGGAAACCTGGTCGCGCACCACGGCATCGCGCCGGACGTCGCCGAAGCCATCAGCGAGTCGATCCTCGGCATGCTGACCACCGATCTCCCCGCCTCGGCGCGCCGCTCGGCACACCACGACACCCGGGTCGAGACGGTCGACACGCCGGCCGGGACCTGGACGGTGGTGTCCACGGCGATCCGACTGGGCAAATCCTTCGAGGGCTGGGTCCTCGTGCTGGTGCCCAGCGACGAGCCGGGGACGCACGACCTGGCCCGGCACGTGGTGGTCACCGAGCAGGCCACGGCGATCATCGGCTCGGAGATGCTGCGCCAGCACAGCGTCGACGAGGCCGAGGAACGCGCCCGGGGTGACTTCGTCCAGGCGCTCGTGCACGGCCACTTCTCCAGCGAGCACGACATGCGCGCCCGGGCCGAGTACCACGAGATCGACATCGATTCCCGCTTCGGCGTTTTCGTCGCACCCGGTGCGGTACCGCGCGGGGTGGACAATCCGACCGCGTCGATGGTGCGGTTGGCACGGTACGCCGCGGGCGTCGCCCCCGACCCCGCGGTGCGCTCGTATGTCACCGTCATCGGCGACGTCCTGGTGGTCGTGCGTTCCCTGCGCGGCGACGACGAGACCTCGATGCGCCGCGAGATGACCCAGTACGCCGAGGCGATGGCGGCGGAACTGGAGTCCCGTCGTGGCAGTCCGGTCGCCGTGGCCTACGGGCGTCCGGCGCGGGGCGCGGGCGAGGTGTCCGGGGGCTACCGGGAGGCCCGTGTCGCGCTGGGTATCGCGCGTCGACTGAGCCGGACCGGGGCCATCTCGTATCAGCAACTGCGCAGCTTCGCCGTCCTGGCGGACATCACCGACACCGAGCAGAGCCGCGCGCTCGTCCAGGACGTCCTGGGCCCGTTGCGGTCGGCACCTGATCTGGTCGAGACCCTGATCGGCTACCTGTCCCACGGCGGCAACGTCAACGCCACCGCGCGGGCCCTCAACGTCCACCGCAACACCATGCTGGCCAAGCTGGACCGCATGTCACGGGCCCTGGGACTCGACATCCGGGTGCCGGACAACCAGTTCACCGTGTGGCTGGCGGTCCGCATCGACATGCTCGCCGACGTCCATGCGGCCGTGGACCGGGAAGCCCGCTATCGCTGAAGCCGCCTCACGGCGGGTCGGCGCCGCAGAAGGAGGCGAGCAGGCCCAGCCCCGCCATCACCGCGGTCAGCGCGAACACCGCCGGATAGGACGCCAGGTGAAGCGCGATGGCCACCCACGCCGCGCCCATCGCCGAACCACCGAACCTGGCCAGGTTGTACAACCCCAGCCCGGTGCCGTGCGCACCCGCCGGCGAACGGGTCGCGCCCGTCGCGGCCGGCGTCTGGACCAGGGCGATACCCACACCGGCGAGGACCAGGATCACCGTGACGGCGACGAACACGGCGTGCGCGGCACCGAAGCGGCCCGAGACGGCTGCCGCCAGTCCCGCCTGGGCGACGATCAGCAGCACCAGGCCGGTGCGCATCACCCGGCGCGGACCGAGACGATCCAGGTAGCGACCGACCAGCGGCCCCAGCAGGGCCATCGTGGCCGGCACGGTGAGCAACACCAATCCGGCCGCCGAAGCGGACCTGCCCTGGGTGATGAGGTAGAGCGGGATCGCCAGCAACATCGCGCCGAGTGCGAACATCTGCGTGAACGCCGCCACCGAGCTGCGGACGAAGCGCACCTCGGCGACGAGTCGCACGGCGACGAACGGGTTCTCGACCCGTAGGCAGTGCCAGACGAAGAAGCTCAGGACCGCCACCGCGACGCCGAGCAGCGCCAGGACGGCGGCGGTGGTGCCCGGCGCGGGGATGAGGGCGACCCCGAGGATCAACAGGCCGGAGCCGAACGTCAGTGCGCATGCCCCCGTCAGGTCGAACCGCATCCTGGTGCCGGGGTAGGCCGGGATGTGACGCAGCGTGCCGATCAGGCCGGCCAGCGCGACGGGCACCAACGGCACGAACACCCACCGCCACCCCCACGCATCGGCGACGAAGCCGCCCATGGCCGGGCCCGCCGCCTGTCCGATTCCGTTGACCGAAGCCCAGGCACCCACCGCGCGGCCCCGCCTGTCCCCGTCGAACAGCCAGGTGAGCAGGCCCATCACAGCGGGGGCGAACGCGGCGGCGAGCAAACCGCCCAGGCAGCGCCAGACGACCAGCAGCTGCAGCGAGGGGGCAGTGGCCGCGCCGACCGCGCACACCGCGGTGCCGATCAACGCCACGCAGTACACCCGGCGTCGGCCGAACCGATCCCCGATCCAGCCCACCAGCGGCATCGTGGCGGTGAACGTCAGCAGGAAACCGACCACGACGAAGACCCCGCTGCTCAGCGGGGCGTCGAACTCCTCGAGGATGGCCGGCAGCGGGACGTTGACCACGTTGTTGCTGACCGTGCCCACCAACGTGCCGGCGAGCAGCGCCGCCAGCGCCAGCGGCGTGCCGTCGCCCTGCGGCCGGCCGGCGGCGCCCGGGCGCTGAATGTCGGTGTCTGTCATGGTCGCTCGGAGGTCACCATCGATCTGTCGGGGATGCCCGTGCGGGCCTGATATCGCGTCACGCCCACTGTCTCACCGACGGGGCCGGACCGGCAGCCTACGCCGAGGGCATCGTGCACAGCGGGGGCGACCGAATCTGAACAGTGCGCACAGCGAGCCGGAATCGGGCTCTAACACCTGCGAAGTCGCCCCGTGTCGGTTTTCGCCGACATTGTTACCTGCCTGAAACGCGCTGACATCTCACCGACAAGCTCGGAGCATATTGCACATAGGTGGCCACAAACCGGTGTGCACTGTGAGCGTTGACCGTGACGGTCGACACGCCGAGCATTCCACCAACAGACTGCACAGCCCACGAGCAGTTGCGACGAAGGGCCCTGCCTATGCAAGTTCAACTGACTGCCGCGCACTGGATCTATCTGGCCGGCATCGTCGTCATCCTGATCACGATGGCGATGCGCAAGAACATCGTGGTGCCGGCCGTGGCCGCCACGATGCTGACGGCGTGGGCGTTCTCGGGCAGCATCATCACCGGTCTGTCGTCGATCTTCAATGCCAGCCTGGTGGCCGCCCAGGAGTTGTTCAACATCTTCCTGATCATCGCGCTGGTCACCGCGATGCTCGGCGCGCTGCGCGAGATGGGGGCCGATCGGCTGATGGTGACCCCGTTCCGGCGCGTGATGCGCGCGGGCACAAGCAGTTTCCTGATCCTGGCGCTCGTCACCTACGTGATCTCGCTGTTCTTCTGGCCCACACCGGCGGTACCGCTCGTCGGTGCCGTGCTGATCCCGGTGGCGATCCGCGCCGGCCTCACACCGCTGTCGGTGGGCATGGTGATCGCCATCGCCGGACAGGGCATGGCGTTGTCCGCCGACTACATCATCAAGGTCGCCCCCGGCATCTCGGCCACGGCGGCCGGTGTCGACCCCGACAGTGTGGCGGACAAGTCGCTGGTGCTGTCCTTGATCGTGGGCGTGGTGGCACTGCTGGTCACCTACGTCACACAGCGCCGCACGTGGCGCAAGCCGTCGCCGGAGCTGCTCGTCGCTTGGGAGAACAAGGCCGACAAGTTCGGCATGACCGGCGGCGAGAGCGCCGGGAGCGCGGGCAGCGGCGGCGGTGCCGCCGGTGGCGGCCAGGGTGGCCCGACGGGGGCCCGCCCCGCGGACTCGCCGGTCGATTCCGGTGGGCCCGTGACCGAGGCGCGTCCGGCGGCCGCGGCGACGCTGGTGCGCACCGAACCGGTGGCCGATCCGGCGCCGTCTGATCCGCCGAAGACGAACTCGGCCAAGGTATTCGCCGTGCTGGTCCCCACCGCCTACTTCGCCTTCATCGCCTACCTGCTGCTCGGTAAGTTCACCTCCCTGGTGCCGCCGTTGCAGGGCGGTGACGCAGCCGGGATCGTCGGCGGAATCGCGGCGCTGCTCCTGTTCGCCGCGTGCGTGACCAACGACAAGCGCAACTTCCTCGAGAGCTCCTCGGCGCACATCACCGACGGCCTGGTCTTCGCGTTCAAGGCCATGGGGATCGTGTTGCCGATCGCGGGCTTCTTCTTCATCGGCAACGGTGATTTCGCCGGCCGCATCCTGAGCCTGCCCGAGACCGCGACCCCGCCGGCGTTTCTGTTCGACCTGATCAGCGCCGCGCAGTCGCACATCACCCCCAACCCCGTGGTGCTGGCATTCGGCGTGCTGATCGTCGGCATCGTCGCGGGCCTCGACGGCTCCGGATTCAGCGGTCTGCCCCTGACCGGTGCGCTCGCCGGCGCGCTCGGCCCGGCCGGCGGGATGGACCCGTCGACGCTGGCGGCGATCGGCCAGATGGGCAACATCTGGTCGGGCGGTGGGACGCTCGTGGCGTGGTCGTCGTTGATCGCCGTCGCCGGTTTCGCGCGTGTTCCGGTCCTCACGCTGGCGCGTAAGTGTTTCCTGCCGGTGGTGACCGGACTCGTGCTGAGCACGGTGTTCGCGCTGCTGGTGTTCTGAGGCCGACGATGCTCGCTGTACCGGACCGCGACCGTCTCGCCCTGGCGGCGACCATGTCGTTGACCTTCGTCACCGGGGTGGTCGACGCGGTCGGCTTCCTGGCCCTGGACCGGGTGTTCACCGGCAACATGACCGGCAACATCGTGATCCTCGGAATGGGTGTCGCCGGGGCCGACGAGCTGCCGGTGTTGGGCCCGGCGGTCGCGCTCGTCGCGTTCACCGCGGCGGCG
Source organism: Mycobacterium sp. G7A2 (assembly GCF_041902445.1). NCBI lineage: Bacteria > Bacillati > Actinomycetota > Actinomycetes > Mycobacteriales > Mycobacteriaceae > Mycobacterium > Mycobacterium sp. G7A2. Next base: position 4,877,050 of record NZ_CP169251.1, read on the forward strand.
TGGGTGGCCGGGCTGGTGCTGCGCAAGCCTCGTTCACTGGACCCGCCGGGCTGGCATCACCGGGTGACGGTGCTGCTCTCGGTCGGCGCACTCGCGCTGACGGTGCTGACCGTCGTCGCGGCGTTCACCGGGTCCGAGGCGGGGCCGCTGCTCAAGGTGGTGCTCGCCGCGACGACGGCAGCGGTGATGGGTCAGCAGGCCGTCGCCGCGCGAGCGGTCGCGGTCGCCGACATGACGACGGTGGTCGTCACGTCGACGCTGGCGTCGCTGGCGGGCGAGACGTGGTCGCGCGGCGGGCGGGGGGCGGTGTTCAACCGCCGACTCGGGGCGATCGTGGCGATCTTCGCCGGCGCCCTGGTGGGCGCCCTGCTGCTGCGGATCCACGTCGCGGTGCCGTTCGGTCTGGCCGCAGCGCTCACGGCGGGCACCGCATGGCTGGGGCACCTGCGGCTGTCGCCGCGCGCGACGCTGTCCGCCACCGGTTGACCCGTCAGTCCAGGGTCACCAGCAGCGCGGTGCGCTCCTCGCGGCCGCGCCGCATCACCCGTTCGACGACGGTGACCACGTGGAACACCAGGCCGTACTTGCGCTTGATCGCGGCCCGCACGCGGCGCACGTCGGCGTCGTCGTCGAGCACCTCCGCGTGGCCACCGACCCGGGGTGCGCCGGCCGGCACGGAACCTGTGCGGCTGCACGGGGCGATCGACACCCTGGGGTCGCGGCGGGCGCGCTTGACCTTCCAGCTGTCCGACGGCGTCCAGAACGCGAGCCGACCGTCCTGCTCCGCCACCCACATCGGTGTCGCGACGGCCTCACCGCTGCGCTTGTACGTCGTCAACGACACGAACTTCTGCGCCCCGAGATCGGCGACCGCGTCAACCATCACACCAACCTACGCGCCGGTGACGCAGCGGAAACCGATGTGGGTGGTCGCGCTGTCCTGGGATTGCGGTGAACGTGCCGACGGCCGGTACCGGTGGCAGTACTCCGGCGCGCACAGATGCGATCCACCCTTGAGCGCCTGCACCAGTGCGGGATCGGGACCCGTTGCCGGACAGCAGGTCTGAGTGCCGCCACCCATCTCGTGGTGGCCGCTGAACCGGGTCGTCGTCCACTCCCACACGTTGCCGATCATGTCGACCAGCCCGTAGCCGTTCGGCGGAAAGGTGCCGACCGGCGAGGTGCCCGCCCAGCCGAGGGCACCGTCGTTGCGGTACGGGAAGCGACCCTGCCAGGTGTTGGCCATCACCTGGCCGCCGGGCGCGGGTTCCTCACCCCAGGGGTAGGTCGACGTCGATCCGCCGCGCGCCGCGAACTCCCATTCCGCTTCGGTCGGCAAGCGCCGGCCGGCCCAGCGTGCGTAGGCGGCGGCGTCGGCGTAACAGACCTGCACCACCGGGTGCTCGGGCCGGTCCGCGACGGCGTCGACGGCGCTGCCCGGTCCGAAGGGGTGCCGCCAGTCCGCGCCGGGAACCCACTGCCACCATTGACGCCAGTCGCGCAGATCGACCGGCCCGGTCGTAGGGCGGAAGACCAGCGCTCCGGGCACCAGATCCTCGGCGGCGGCGCCGGGGAACAGCGCCGGGTCGGGCGCGAGTTCGGCGACGGTCCGATAGCCGGTGTCGCCGACGAATTCGGCGAACTGCGCGTTGGTCACCGGATGGCGCTCGATCGCGAACGGGGCGACGCTGACGGTGTGGGTGGGCGCCTCTTCGGGGTAGAAGCGGGTCGAACCCATCCGGAACGTACCGCCGTCGATGTCGACGAGGTCGGTGAGCATGCGGTTCAGGGTAGGCCGATCTCGAAGTCGTCGGTCAGCAGCGCCGCCGGCTCGTCGAATCCGGGCGCGTCGGACGGTGCCGTGACGTGCACGGCGATCAGGTAGTCACGCCCGCCGGTCGGGACGTGCACGATGCGGTCGCGGTACTGGACGGTCTGCGTGCCGTCGGACAGGATGCCGAGCAGCGTCTGCCCGGACAGTCCGCACAGCTCTCCCGGCAGCACGCTGAGCGTGGTGATCGAGCTGTCGGCGGTGAGTTGGTCGGCGTACTCGCGGAAGGCCGTCTCCGCGTCGGCGTCGGTCGCAGCGATCGTGACCACCGCCCGCATGCCCGCCGGGCCGTTGAGTTCGGCACCGACGTCGCCGTTGCCGCCGGACATCGACCATCCGTCCGGCACGGCCACCGTGGCCGTCGGCGCGTCCGGATCGGCCACCAGGGCGACCGTGCGCACCGGCGGCAGGGACGCCGGCGCGCAGAGCGGCTCCGGGCCGGCCGACGGCCCCGGGGTCGGCACCACCCCGGGTGCGGGCTCGTCGCGCCCCGTCGTCGCGGTGGTGGTGCTGGTGCTCTGCTGCGCGCCGGGGGCGGCCACCGGCACGCCGTCGCTGCTGCGCGTGCACGCCGACCCGGCCAGCGCGACGAGCAGTACGACGACGGCGAGGCGGCGCGGCACCGTCAGTCCCTGGCGAAGGCCCGGCCGAGCTCACGCTCGGCGTCGAGGTAGGGCGCGCCCGAGACGTCGACGACGATCCGGCCGATCGTGCCGCCGGTGAACTCGAAGGGCGCCCGGTAGGCCGTCGACACCGGTTGCCCCGCATTGCGGCCCACGCTGACCCCGCCGCCGGCGAGGCCGAACATCACCGGGTGGGCCTTGACGCCGGTGCGGGAAGCCACCGCCGCGCCGTCGACATACAGCGTGACGTCCCCGACCGGGGTGTGGCTGCCCTCCACCGTGCCGGTGCGCGCGAAGCCGACCCCGACGACGTGGGCGCCCGCGGGCAGCGGGTCGTCCGCGCCGACGTGCTGTTCCTCCTCGCCGAAGAAGTTGTACACGAACTGCAGTCGGCCCTCGTCGACGTAGAGCACGTAACCACCATGTCCCGCACCCTGTTTGAACAGCACGCCGCGCACGTCCCCGCTGTCGACGGTCACGTCGGCCAGCACCGAGAACGACCGGCCCGCGATGTTGACGCAGCCGCCGACCGCGACCGGGGCGGTGTGCGGGTAGTAGACGTAGCTCGTCCGGTCGCCGGCCAGCGAGGGCCGCCACCGGCTGATCATCTCGAACACACCCAGATCGGACAGCGGGATGCCGTTGTACTTCTCGGCTTCCGACAACCACAGCGCCTGCAGTTCGGCGAGCTTGTCGGGGTATTCGGCGGCCAGGTCGTGGCACTGGCTGCGGTCGACGTCGAGATGGAAGAGCTCCCAGCGATCCTGGTCGAAATGCGACCACCCCGACGGCGCGGCGGGGTGCACGGCGCTGGCGAACCAGCCCCGGTGCCAGATGCCCCGGGTGCCCAGCATCGTGTAGAACTGGGTCTCCTTTCCCGTGGGTGCGTCCGGATCAGCCAGGGCCACTTTGAAGCTGACGCCGTCCAACGGTTTCTGCGGAATGCCTTTCACGGTGGCCGGCGCCACGATCCCGAGCAGGTCGTACACCGTCGGGGTGATGTCGCAGACGTTGACGTAGTTGTCGCGGATCTCTCCGTGCGCGGAAATACCTGCGGGCCAGGAGATGATCGCGGCATCGGCGATCCCGCCCTCGTGCGAGGCGTAGCGCTTGTACAGCTTGTACGGGGTGTTGAACGCCATCGCCCACCCGATCGGGTAGTGCCCGTAGGTCGTGGGGCCGCCCAGTTCGTCGAAGAAGCGCATGCTGTCCTCGACGGTGTCGATGTAGCCGTTGAAGAACTTGCCCTCGTTGACGGATCCGTTCGGCCCGCCCTCACCGCTGGCGCCGTTGTCACTGATCACGACGATGATGGTGTTGTCGAGCTGACCGGACTCCTCGAGATAGTCCAGGATGCGGCCGATCTGCGCATCGGTGTAGGACAGGAAACCGGCGAACACCTCGGCCATGCGGGCGAACAGCTTCTTCTCGTCCTCGCTGAGCTCATCCCACGGACGCACCGTGTCCTGCTCGGGCCAGGGTTGCCCGTCCGGGCCGGTGACATCGCTGTACGGGTTGACCGGGGAGAGCTCGGTGTCCGGCGCGACGATGCCGAGCCGCTTCTGGTTCTCCAGCACGATCTCTCGGTACTGTTCGTAACCCATGTCGAAGGTGCCGGCGTAGCGGTCCGCCCACTCGGTGAACACATGATGGGGGGCATGTCCGGCGCCCGGGCAGACGTAGGAGAACCAGGGTTTGTCCGGTGCGATCATCGTCGAATCACGGATGAATTCGATGGTCCGGTCGGCCATGTCCTTGGAGAAGTGGTAACCCTCCTCCGGCGTGGCGGGCGCCTCGACCGGATGCCCGTCGTAGACCAGTTCCGGGTACCACTGGTCGGTCTCGCCGCCCATGAACCCGTAGAACCGGTCGAAGCCGCGGGAGAGTGGCCAGTGTCGGCGGGTGGCAGCGAGATTGGACTCTTCCAGCGGCGTCAGATGCCATTTTCCGACACAGGACGTGCTGTAGCCGCGTTCGGCGAGCACCTCCGAGATCAGGGCGGTGTCAGGGGGAATGCGGCCGTTGATGCCGGGGAAACCCTCGGTGAACTCTTCGACGATCGCCATGCCGACCGTGGTGGCGTTGCGGCCGGTCAGCAGTGAGGCACGCGTGGGCGAGCACAGGGCGGTGGTGTGGAACTGCGAAAGCCGGACTCCGCGTTCGGCGATGCGGCGCATGGCCGGCATGTCGACCAGCCCACCGAAGCAGTCCCAGGTCGCGATACCCACGTCGTCCCAGACGAGATAGAGCACGTTGGGGGCGTCGGGCGGCGCGGTGGGCGGCGCGTAGGGGCCCCAATCCGGTTCGGAATCCCGGATGTCCAGTTCGATCCTGCCGTTGAACTCCGTCGCCATAACGCCCCGTCCCTGTCGGTGGTGCCGCGTCAGCCCTGCTCGCGGCAGACACTACACCGGCTCGAATGGCGAGGTCGGCTGATTCCTCGCTAGTCCCTCACCGCGGGTTCGTTGACCCGGTAGAGCCGCCAATCGGGCTGACTGTCGCCGTCGTTGGGGATCTCCAGTTCCAGAGTGGCGATGTCGGCACCGGTCTCGTAGAGGGTGGGGTAGCGCAGATTCAGGGCATCGGAGACGCCCCGCCCTTCGTTGGGCACCGCCAGCAGGTAGCGGATTCCCTCGGCGGCCGGGTCGTTGAGTCGTTCGGTGAAGTCGTCGTCCGACGGGATGACGAACGTGTTGGGGTTCTCCGACGCCGCCAGCACCGCGAACCCGTAGACCGTATCGGTGATCACCGACGAATCGGGCAGATCGAGGCTGTCGAGATAGTCGGCGATCGTGCGTTCGGTCGAGAACGTCGCGGCGATGCGGTGTTCGAGGGCCTTGCGTTCGGTCACGTTGTCCGGGTCCGGCGACAACACCGCGCCGAGCGCGTACTCCTGCGGCGCGTACCGGGGCATGCCCATCCCCCACGCCGTGACCGGCACGGTGACCGCGAACAGCAGGGCCACCGGGGCGTACGCCGGCCACCCGCGGCGCCGAGGGGGCTGCGCCTCGACGCGCGGCGGCGCGTAGCGGCCCCGGCGCCGCGCCTCGACGAGCACCCCGTCCGGGACGGCCAGCATCGCCAGGCAGGCGGTCAGCGGTATGGCGATGATGTAGAACCGCAGGAACGGAAAGGTCGACCCCGACGCGTAGCTGTAGGCCTGGAAGGCCAGCGCGGCGCCATAGATGCCCAGCGGCACCAGCATCACCTGCCAGTTCGGGGTGTCCCATCGACGCGCCACGCCCCACATGGCGATGGGCACCAGGGTGGGCGCCAGCAGCGTGATGCAGGCGAGGGCGAACAGCAGCCCGCCGCCGAACGAGGGTGCGGATGCCCCGGACTGCTCCAGGATCGCGGCGTTGCCGTACTGAGAGGTGAACTGCGCGAACGCCTCCCCGGTGATCAACCAGCTGATCGCGGCCCAGCCGAGGAAGGTGGCCAGCCCCGGCCCGCTGACCAGGATGACGTCGAGCAGTGCCCGCCGGACCCGGGGCGGCGGTGCGGCGCGGCGGTAGGTGGTGACACCGACCAGTACGCCCGCTGCCGCGACACAGGCCACCGCGTCGTAGCGGGTCAGGTAGGCCAATCCCATCGCGATACCGCCCGCGGTCACGAGGTGGTGCACATCGTCGTCGACCATCCACATGATCAGCCTGCGGACCGCCCACGACATGAAGAAGATGAACGGCGCCTCGCTCATCCCGTTGGCGCCGTAGAACACGATCATCGGGTTGAGCGCGAATGCGGCGGTGACGGCCAGCGTGTAGCAGCGCGGCAGCCCCCGGTCCAGGCCCATTCCGGCGATCTGGACGACCGCGCCGGCCATGAACAGCGCCGACATCAGCGTGCCCGAGAAGGCGCGTTCGGCGATATCGGGCCAGATCGGGCTCAATGTCAGGAACGGTATCTGCACCATCGCGGTCAGCGGCGTGAAGATGAAACCGATGGCGGCCAGGTGCGGGTCCCGGCTGAACAGCACCGACTGCGCCGCCGTCACGCGCGACAGCGCGTCACCCAGGATGAAGCCGTGCCGCACCTGCAGCCAGTAGCCCACCGCACCGTAGAGGACGAACGCTGCGAAGAACACCATGACCAGCAGGCGCCGCCGGGTCATGGCGCCCCGGCTTTTCGAGTGTCGGGCTTCTGGGTATCGGCGGGATGTTCGGGCGGTTTGTCCGCCAGGCCGTGAAAGGTCTTCTCCCAGTAGGACGGATTACGGATCATCTGGTACAGGCCCTTGGCGGCCGCAACACTCATCATCACCCAGAAGATCGGCACCGTGATGGCGGCGAGCAGCAGATCGCTGCGGTCGTCCTCGCGCAGCGCGATCAGGTTCATCATGATCGTCGCGGCGTTGCCGAGCACCAGGGCCACCAACGCGGGGAAGTAGATGTAGGGCGGGAAGACCTCCTCGACCACCTTCGGCTGCCCCAGGAACCACAGCACGGTGATGAGCCAGAACACCAGGTTGAGCACCGACACGATCGGGGTGCCACCCAGCACGAGGTTGAACCGAAGGAAGCTGCGGAACCCGACGGTCTTGTACAGCCGCACGGGCCGGCGGATCTGGACCAGCCAGGTCTGCAGATAGCCCTTGTACCAGCGCGAGCGCTGCCGCACCCAGTTGATCGGGTCGCTGTTGGCCTCCTCGAGCGTGTACGAGTCGATCACGGCGGTGTGGTATCCGCTCGAGGCGATCCGCAGGCCGAGGTCGGCGTCCTCGGTGACGTTGAACGGATCCCACGCGCCGATCTCGTCGAGGACCTCGCGACGCAGATGATTCGACGTGCCGCCCAACGGGATCGGCGACGTCGACACCATCATCCCGGGCAGCAGATACCCGAACCACAGCCCGTACTCCGCGGTGAACCACGCGGTGAGGATGTTCTGATGCCCGTTGTGGTACACCAGCTTCGCCTGCACGCACGCCACGTTGTCGGGCAGCGACCGGAAGGCGGCCACCACGCGGCGCAACTGCAGCGGTTCGGGCAGATCCTCGGCGTCGTAGATCGTGACGATCTCCCCGGACGCGAAATGCAGACCGTAGTTGCACGCCTTGGGTTTGGTGCGCGGATGCGCGGGCGGGACCAGACACAGGGTGATCGCCTCGGACTCCGCGCAGGCGCGGGCGGCAGCGATGGTGACGTCGTCGTCGGCTTCGAGCAGCAGCAGCACCTGCAGCTTGTCGCGGGGGTATTCCAGGGCGGCCATCGCGCCGATGAGGTCACCCACCACTTCGGGCTCGTTGTAGGCGGGAACCAGAATCGTGTACGGCGGCAGATCCTCGTCGGGGATCGCCCGGGCCGCCTCGTCGGAGATGCCGATGGGCCGCGAGCGCAGGCCCTGCCGGAAGATCAGGACCCGGTCGGTCATCGTCAGCAGGTACGCGACGGTGCTCACCCCGACCAGTACCACCGCGGTGGCCATCGACCACTTCACCGCGCAGACGATCGTGATGAGCAGCGCCGACCACAGCAGCACCCGCTGCCAGCCCACCACCGCCACCGCCGCCGAGCGCAGCGGGTCGTCTTCGCGCAGGCCCTCGATCGCCCGGTGCAGCGCATGGCGCTGTGCCGGTGTCAGTTCCGCAGCGTCGGGATCCTCGGTCGGCGCGCTCACGCCGGTGAACCCGTCTGCGCGGCGATCAACGCCCGGCCGAATGTCGTCAGCAAGGCGGCGTCCTTCCAGGTGGGTTTCTCCTGGAACAGGACGTCGTTGCCGCGGAACAGCAGGGTCAGCAGCGTCGAGATGGACGGCAGCAGGCTCTGCGTCGGCTCGGGGAACGGCGCGTCGGGTTCGTGGTTGTCGACCGCGAACACCGTCACGCGCTGGGCGAGTTCGTCGTCGCCCCAGATGAACTCGAGCGAGTCCCAGGTCACCAGCAGGTCGTCGTCGACCACGGAGATCATCTGGCCCTCCACGTCCTCACTCAGCTGAACAGGCTGCGGTTCGCTGATCCGGGCGGCCGTGAGGCCGTAGAGCACGCGTGTGGGAAAGGTGCGGAACGCATACGGTCGTGTACTGACCGTGCTGTCGACGACAAGGGTGCGGGGCCGGGAGAACTTGTCCCAGCGGGGGTTACCGACGTCGGCGGTGATCCGCTGGCGCACCAGCACGGCGCCGGGCCCGAACATCCGGTAGACCGGAAACTTCTGGGTGCTCTGGGTGGTCCACCCCGGCGGCGCCACCATCGGCATCTCCTGCCGCAGCGGGTAGGGGCTCGACCGCGGAGCGGGAGCTTCGCCGTCGGTGCTCGGAAGCTGGAATTGTGCCAGGGCCAGAGTGCACACCAGGACCAGCGGGATACCGGCCCACACCTGTTTGGCGGCAATGGGTTCGACCTTGCGTTCGAGCACCCTCTTGGGCTGGCCGCGGCGGGCGTGGAGGTAGCCCGCTGCACCCACCGCGCACAGGGCGGCCAGCGCAGGCACCTGCTGGTACACCAGCAGCGGGGCGTCGTGCAGGAAGATCGTGATGACGGCGAGCAGGGCGAATCCGATCACCCAGGCGGCGACGGAGGCGACGAACCCGCGGCGGTACGTCCGTCCCATCGCGATACCGGCGCCCACCCCGGAGATCAGCAGTGTCGCCGCGCCCGCACTGGTCTTGCCGCCACCGAAGGTCAACACGGCCAGGTAGTAGGGCAGCGGGAAAACCATCAGCAGCATGCCCCACACCCACGCGAACCGGATGACCGGGCGCAGGCCGAACAGCAGCACCGCCGTCGACGTCACGAACAACCACATCGCGACCAGGTCGAGTCGCAGCAGCAGGAAGTACAGGTCGTACCGCGGCAGCAGCACCCACTGGATCAGGATTCCCACGCCCATCGCCATCAGGCCGACGATGATGTCGGTCTGGCGGTCGTGGATGGGCAGTTCGGTCCGTCTGCGACGCGCGACGGCGAAGGCGACCAGGATCGCCGCGGCCAGCACGGTCCACACGTAGCCGCCCAGGCTGCCGTTGCGGGTGACCTCGACCAGGCTGATCAGGCTCTGGTGGAACGCGACCCCGGTCGCGGCGATGATGAACCCCCAGCGCAGCGCGAGCCGGTAGACCGGGTGCAGGTCGTAGTACCGCTGGGCGAACGAGGCATCGGCCGCGCCCCCGTCCTCGACAGTGGCCGGGCCGGCGGTCATGACGTCGGCGACTTCCGTCGTGCGCGCGCCACGATCACCGCAGCCGCCAGCACGATCGACACCGCCGCCAGCGCGATCGCCGCCCACGCCCACCACGGCAGGCCCGCGTCGGGGGTCGACGGTGCGTCGGTGTCCTGCTCCTCGGCCTGGTCGGCGCCGTACACCACGGGCTGGCGGTCGGCGGTGGCGATCACCGCCGTCCCGTCCAGACTCGACCAGCGCTGGACATTCTCGCCGAGCCAGCTCAGTAGCGCGTCGACCTGCTCGGGGGCGTCGTTCGACGTGGCGACCAGCATGCTGCGCCCGTCGTCGTACACCGTCTGCAGAGAACCGAACCGCAGCGCCGGATCCAGCGTGAGCGTGGTGGTCTCCCCCGGTTCACCGGCGCGCTGCACCGTCAACTCACCGTCGGCGCCCGGTTCGATCGGCAGCGCGATGGTGTCGTCGGTCCAGCGTTCGGCGCTGACCAACAGCGCCGGCGCCGAATCGGCGACGGCGTCGCCGAGCGGCATGACGCTGGTGTCGATCGGCAGCGCCGAGAGTCGCTGCAGCCCCACCATGATGTCGGTGGCGCGGCGCAGGTCGTCGAACCCCCCGCCGAGGCCGACCACGGTGCGGGGCATCAGCGACTGCGGCATCGACTGGAAGCCGCCGGGCACCGGGGGGTCGGCGGGGCTGCTCAGCACCGGGCTCTCACCGTCGATGGTCAGCGTCAGCGGCTGGAACTCACCGCAGCGGCCGGTGTCTCCGCTGATGTCCAGGCGCAACCCCAGGTTGGTGTAGCGCTGCAGCAGCCTGTCGGGCACGTCGACCCAGCGGTCGATCGCACCGGACGAGTCGGCGGGCCAGCGGTCGATCGTCTCCCCCGCGATGGCGGCGACCAGCTGACCGCCGATCGATTCGGGCAGCGGTGTGTAAGAGCCCTGCAGGTGCACCCTGATGCCGTGCGCCGACCTGCCCAGGCGGGTCTGGTCCAGGCCGATGTTCACCTGAGGTGACAGCGCCACCGCGTTGACGCCCGGCTGCCCGAGCCGACGCAGCGTGGTCTGGTCGCCGGGCAGCTGCGGCGTCGAGTTCAACGGGCCCGCCACCGCTTTGGACGCGAGCGCCAACCGGTTGACGTCGCTGGCCAACAGCCGGCTCTGGTTGGCCAGCGCGTCCGGTGGCCCCTCGATGATCAGCGCGGGCACCCCGTCGGTGGGCAGCAGGGACACCCCGACGTCGGGTCCCTCCCTGATCAGGATCTGGCGTTGCAGCGGCGCGGACGGCCCCGGCGGCGCGCTCTGCCGGTCGGGCAGGGGCACGACGATGATGTCGGGCGCCTGTGATCCGAACTGTGCGGCGATGGCAGTGGCCAGACGAACCGTGGCATCCGATTCCGCCTGCGACGGTTCGGCACTGACGAAGATCGTCAGCTGGCGCAACACCGGCGGCAGGAAGTCGGCCACCACCGTGGGTGCGATCTCCACCCCGGCGAACGCCACGGCTCCGTCGGAGAACCGCAGCGGGTTCGTCGGATCCAGGCAGTATCCCGGCACCGGCAGCAGGTAGCTGCGCAGGATGACGGTGACCGCGTTGTCGACGATCTCGGCCCCGGCGAGCGGAATGGACACCGGCACACGCTCACCCGGCGGGATGTCGACGCGGGAGAGGGTGCGGTCCTCCTGCATGACGGTCACGGTTGCGCTCTGCACATTCACGGGCAGTTGCGTGGTCACGTTCAACGCAACCGGCGCGAGGCCCGACGGCACCGGGATCGTCAGGGTTTCGGTGCCCTGAATACCGTAAAACGCCAGATCAGCGGGCGCTCCGAGCTGCACGAGCGGCAACGTGGGCGCTGCGGACACCCCGCCGTCTCCCGGCGGCTGGCTCATAGCCACCGGCGAGATCAGCAACGCTGTCAGCGTCACCGCGGCGAGCAATCGCACTGCTGTCCCGACATTCCCCCTCATCGCAGGTCAGCGTAATGCCAATGATGCTCACGCAAATCCGAAAACCACGATCGTGACACAGTGGTCAGGGTCGTGCGCGCACGCAGAAGCCCCCGCCGCCATCAGGCGTGCGGGGGCTGCGCGGTGAGCGTCGGATACGCTCGGATCTACTTCGGACCTACTTGGCCTTCTCGAGGATCTGCACCAGGCGCCAGCGCTTGGTGGCCGAGGTGGGCCGGGTCTCCATCAGCGAGACGCGGTCGCCGACGCCGGCGTCGCCGTTCTCGTCGTGGGCCTTGACCTTCTTGGTGGTCCGGATGATCTTGCCGTACAGCGGATGCATCTTGCGGTCTTCGAGCTCGACCACGATGGTCTTCTGCATCTTGTCGCTGACGACGTAACCGATCGCGGTCTTGCGGCGGCCGCGCGGCTTCTCGGTGCGGGGCGTCTTGGCCGGCCCCTTCGTGTTTGCTTCAGCCATTACGAGTCCTCACCTCCGGGTCCGGCGGCCAGACCCAATTCACGTTCGCGCAGGATGGTGTAGACGCGCGCGATCTCCTGACGGACCGTGCGCAACCTGCGGTTGTTGGCAAGCTGACCGGTGGCCATCTGGAAGCGCAGGTTGAACAGCTCTTCCTTGGATTCCCGCAGCTTGTCGGTCAGTTCGTCGTCGCTGAGCTCGCGCAGTTCGCCGGGCGTGGTTCCGACTGCCATCAGAACTGCTCCTCTCTGGTGACGATGCGTGCCTTGATCGGCAACTTGTGGATCGCGCGGGTCAGCGCCTCGCGGGCGATCTGCTCATTGGGGTAACTCAGCTCGAACAGCACGCGCCCGGGCTTGACGTTGGCGACCCACCATTCCGGCGAGCCCTTGCCGGAGCCCATTCGGGTTTCGGCCGGCTTCTTGGTCAGCGGGCGGTCCGGGAAGATGTTGATCCACACCTTGCCGCCACGCTTGATGTGCCGGTTGATCGCGATACGCGCGGACTCGATCTGCCGGTTGGTGATGTAGGCGTGCTCCAGAGCCTGGATGCCGTAGTCACCGAAGCTGACCGAGGTGCCGCCGCTGGCGATGCCCCGCTGGCGCGGGTGATGTTGCTTGCGGTGCTTGACCTTACGAGGGATAAGCATGCTCAGCTCCCTGAATTCTGCGTCGTGGCCTCGGCTGCCGGCGCTTCGGTGCCCGCGGCCTCGGGGGTGGCGGGGGCTTCACCCGACGCGGCGCGGCCGGCGTCGGTGCTCGTCGCCGTCGTGCCCGACGCGCCACTGCGGCGCGGACGGCCGGCGGGACGCTCCCGGCGCGGACGGTCCGCGGCAGGTGCGGCGGCGGTCAGCTCGCGCTTGCCGCCGACGATGTCGCCCTTGTAGATCCACACCTTCACGCCGATGCGGCCGAAGGTGGTCTTGGCCTCGTAGAGGCCGTAGTCGATGTCCGCACGCAGCGTGTGCAGCGGCACCCGACCCTCGCGGTAGAACTCCGAGCGGCTCATCTCGGCGCCGCCGAGACGACCCGAGCACTGCACGCGGATGCCCTTGACGTTGGGCTGGCGCATCGCCGACTGGATGGCCTTGCGCATCGCACGGCGGAACGCCACGCGGTTGCTCAGCTGCTCGGCAACACCCTGGGCGACCAGCTGCGCCTGGCTCTCGGGGTTCTTGACCTCGAGGATGTTGAGCTGAACCTGCTTTTTGGTCAGCTTCTCCAGGTCGGCGCGGATACGGTCGGCCTCGGTGCCGCGGCGGCCGATCACGATGCCCGGACGCGCGGTGTGGATGTCGACGCGCACCCGGTCGCGGGTCCGCTCGATCTCCACGTCGGCGATGCCGGCCCGCTCCAGGCCGGTGGCCAGCAGCTTGCGGATCGCCACATCTTCCTTGATGTAGTCGGCGTACTGCTTGTCTGCGTACCAGCGCGACTTCCAGTCGGTGGTGATACCGAGGCGGAAGCCGTGCGGATTGATCTTCTGGCCCACTACTCCGAGCCCTCCTTCGCTTCGCTCGAAGCATCTGTGGTCTTCGTCTCGGCCTTCGGTGCCGCCTTGCTGGAGGCCGCCTTGCTGGCCTGGGCGCGGCGGGCGCGCGAGGCACTGGCCGAGGCGCCCTGCTTGCCGGCCTGCTTGGGCGGACGGCTCTCGACGATCACCGTGATGTGGCTGGTGCGCTTGCGGATTCGGTACGCACGCCCCTGCGCGCGCGGCCGGATGCGCTTGGCGGTCGGGCCCTCGTCGGCGTGGATCGTGGCGACGACCAGCGTCGTGGGGTCCAGGCCGTCGTTGTTCTGCGCGTTGGCCGCGGCGCTGGCGATCACCTTGGCGACCGGCTCGCTCGCGGACTGCGGCGCCCACCGCAGGATGTCGAGGGCTTCCTCGACGCTCTTGCCGCGGACCAGGTCGATGACGCGGCGCGCCTTGGTGGCGGACACGCGCACGAACCGCGCTTTGGCGGTCGCGGACGGATATTCGATGGCTGTGGTCATTCCTAGCGCCTCTTCGACTTCCGGTCGTCCTTGATGTGACCCTTGAAGGTCCGCGTCGGGGCGAACTCGCCGAGCTTGTGCCCGACCATCGCCTCGGTGACGAATACCGGGACGTGCTTGCGACCGTCGTGGACGGCGAAGGTGTGCCCGATGAAGTCAGGGATGATGGTCGACCGACGGGACCAGGTCTTGATGACCTGCTTGGTGTTCTTCTCGTTCTGCACGTCGACCTTCTTCAGCAGATGGTCATCGACGAACGGGCCCTTTTTCAGGCTGCGTGGCATCGCTCTCGGTTTCCTTCCCGGCCTAGCGCTTCTTGCCGGTGCGCCGGCGTCGGACGATGAGCTTGTCGCTCGGCTTGTTGGGCTTGCGGGTGCGGCCCTCGGGCTTGCCCCACGGGCTGACCGGGTGACGGCCGCCGGAGGTCTTGCCCTCGCCACCACCGTGCGGGTGGTCGACCGGGTTCATGACGACACCACGGACCGTGGGGCGCTTGCCCTTCCACCGCATGCGGCCGGCCTTGCCCCAGTTGATGTTCGCCTGCTCGGCGTTGCCGACCTCACCCACGGTGGCACGGCAGCGCACGTCGACGCGGCGGATCTCACCGCTGGGCATACGCAGCGAGGCGTAGCTGCCCTCCTTGCCGAGCAGCTGGATGCTGGCGCCGGCCGAGCGGGCCATCTTGGCGCCACCACCGGGCCGCAGCTCGACCGCGTGGATCACCGTGCCGGCCGGGATGTTGCGCAGCGGCAGGTTGTTGCCGGGCTTGATGTCGGCATTGGCGCCCGACTCGATGGTGTCACCCTGCTTGATGCCGTACGGCGCGATGATGTAGCGCTTCTCGCCGTCCAGGTAGTGCAGCAGTGCGATGTTCGCCGTGCGGTTCGGGTCGTACTCGATGTGAGCGACCTTGGCGTTGACGCCGTCCTTGTCGTGGCGACGGAAGTCGATCACCCGGTAGGCACGCTTGTGGCCGCCACCCTTGTGCCGGGTGGTGATGCGGCCGTGCGCGTTGCGACCGCCCTTGCCGTGCAGCGGGCGCACCAGCGACTTCTCCGGATGATCGCGAGTGATCTCGGCGAAATCGGAGACGCTGGCACCGCGGCGACCGGGGGTCGTCGGCTTGTACTTACGAATAGCCATGTCTGTTTATCCCTCCCGGCGTCAGGCCGGTGCTCCGAACAGGTCGATGGGCTTGCTACCCGCGGCCAGCGTCACGATGGCGCGCTTGGTGTCCTTGCGCTTGCCGTACCCGGTGCGGGTGCGCTTGCGCTTGCCCTGGCGGTTGGCGGTGTTCACCGACTCGACCTTGACCTTGAAGATCTTCTCGATCGCGATCTTGATCTGGGTCTTGTTCGAGTCCGGCGCCACGATGAACGTGTACACGTTGTCCTCGATGAGCCCGTAGGACTTCTCCGAGATCACCGGGGACAGGATGATGTCGCGGGGATCGGTCACGGTCGCCATCAGGCAGACACCTCCGACTTGTTGTTCGCCTCGATGTAAGCGTTGAGCGCCTCCACGCTGAAGACCACGTCGTCGGCCTTGAGGACGTCGTAGGTGTTCAGCTGATCGGGCGAGATCACATGCACGCCGGGCAGATTGCGCACCGACAGCGTGCTGGTCTCGTCGGCGCGGCCGATGACGACCAGCACCTGCCTGCGGTCGGTCAGGGTCGACAGGAACGCCTTGGCGCTCTTCGTCGACGGCGTCTGCCCCTCCACCAGCTCGGTGACGGCGTGGATGCGGTCGTTGCGCGCCCGGTCCGACAGCGCGCTGCGCAGCGCGGCGGCGATCATCTTCTTCGGGGTGCGCTGGCTGTAGTCGCGCGGCTTCGGGCCGTGCACGGTGCCGCCACCGGTGTACTGGGGCGCGCGGGTCGAACCCTGGCGGGCGCGACCGGTGCCCTTCTGCCGGTACGGCTTCTTGCCGCCGCCGGAGACCTCACCGCGGGTCTTCGTCGAGTGGGTGCCCTGACGTGCGGCGGCCAGCTGAGCCGTGACCACCTGGTGCATCAGCGCGACGTTCGGCTCGACGTCGAAGAGCTCACCGGGGAGCTCCACGCTGCCGTCCTTCTTGCCGGCCGGTGTGTTCACATCAATCTTGAGTGTCATTACTTCTCGCCTCGCTTGACTGCGGTGCGGACGACGACCAGCCCACCGTTGCGTCCGGGGATGGCGCCCTTGATCAACAGCACGCCGTTCTCGGCGTCGACCTTGTGCACCTTCAGGTTCTGGGTCGTGACGCGGTCATTACCCATGTGCCCCGACATGCGGGTGCCCTTGAACACGCGGCCCGGGGTGGCGCAGCCACCGATCGAGCCGGGCCGGCGGTGCACTGCCTGGGCACCGTGGCTGGCGCCCTGGCCGCGGAAGCCGTGACGCTTCATGGTGCCGGCGAAGCCCTTGCCCTTGCTGGTGCCGGTCACGTCGACGTAGTTGCCGTCGGCGAAGATCTCGGCGGTCAGCTCCTGACCGACCTCGTAGGCGGCTGCCGCGTCTTCACTGTCGAGACGCAGCTCGGCGAGGTGACGGCGCGGGTTGACACCCGCGGCGGCGTACTGCCCGGACACGGGCTTGATCACCTTGCGCGGGCTGATCTCGCCGTAGGCGAGCTGCACGGCGCTGTATCCGTCGCGCTCCGGGGTGCGGATGCGCGTGACGACGTTGGGCCCGGCCTTCACGACCGTCACCGGCACGACCTTGTTGTTCTCGTCGAACACCTGCGTCATGCCCAGCTTGGTGCCCAGAATTCCTTTACGAGCCATTTCTGTTCGTTCTCCTGGGGGCTTCTACTGGATGTTGACGTCGACGCTGGCCGGCAGATCGATCCGCATCAGCGCGTCAACGGTCTTCGGCGTCGGGTCGAGGATGTCGATCAACCGCTTGTGGGTGCGCATCTCGAAGTGCTCCCGCGAGTCCTTGTACTTGTGCGGGGACCGGATGACGCAGTACACGTTCTTCTCGGTCGGCAGCGGCACCGGACCGACCACGCTGGCGCCCGTCCGGGTGACCGTCTCGACGATCTTGCGCGCTGAGGCATCAATGGCCTCATGGTCGTAGGCCTTGAGCCTGATGCGGATCTTCTGTCCCGCCACGCTTCTCCTACCTCACTACTCACACGGGCCTCGCCGTTGGCAGCCCTGTCGGGCCTGGCTGTGCCGCCGCTGTTTTTCTGTCTGTGGTCCACCGGCCCCCGCGGTCGGGTGTGTCACCCTCGCGCACACTCGTCTGCGTCGGAATCGTCGCGAACGAGGTGGAAACCGGATGCGCCCGCTAGGGCGCCGGTCGCATGCCCGCACCGGACGTCCGTGACGGCACGTTCCGGCTCAAGGCAACCCGAACAGTATGCCTCAGACCGGGGGCTTGATCCAAATCCCCGGTCCGGCCGCCGAGCATGGGCCCGACGTGCGCAAAACCGACCGTCAGCCTACCCAAGCCCCGCGATGGGCGTCGCAGGCCGTCACCTCACCGCAGGCCCGCCCAGAACGGGCACTGGTGAACCCGGGCGAAGTCGTCCACCATGCGGCTGCCATCGGGCTGCAGCGACATCACCCCGGCGTCGACCTGCGGCCAGTCCGGCTGGCCCGCGGCGACAGGTGCGCCGGTCTTCACGAACGCCGACCAGTAGTCGATCATCTGGTCGGCCAGCCGCTGTTGGGCGGCGTCGAGGGGTGGGGCACCCCCGATGTCGAACAGATAGCGCAACTCCAGCGAGTGGCTCGCGCCGACCGGGAACGGCAGCGTGCGCAGCGGCTCCGGAGCCGGGGCGCCTCGATCGTTGAACTCATAGAAGTAGACGCTCTGGGCGCGGGCCAGGTCCTGGGCCAGCCGGTCACCGACGCAGGCGAACATCCCGTCGGTGACACTCGCCGCATAGGCCAGCGCCACGCTGGAGAACGCGCTGAGCGGGTACCGCTCGGCGACCGCGGACGCATCGGCGCCGAAGGTGTCCGCCAGCAGCTCCGGGTAGTCGGCATCGGTGTAGGTCCGGTTCTCGCGCAGGTATTGCAACCCGACGAACAGCGTGAATTCGTCGCGGGTGGTCCCGATGAGCACCGGCACCCGCGCAGCGCGTCCGGAGGCAATCGCGGCCACGGGGTCGTCCGGCAGCGCCGCGGTGTCGGTCACCGGACCGGTGAGTTCGTCGTCACCGATGCGGTAGAACCACACCGGCTCCCGCAGCCGGTCGGCGGGCAGGCTCCGCAGACACGCCGCCGCCGAGCTGTTGTCGGCGCACCCCAACCCGGCGGCGTAGTCGGTGCTGCGGGCCTCGGCGACGGGCAGCGCGGCCTGCGCCTGACAGGGGGCGCTCATGATGGCCGCGGCCGAGAACAGGTCCTGCGAGGCCGGCGCGACCAGGTGATCACACACCGACATGCCCCCCGCCGACTCCCCCGCCACCGTGACCCGGTCGGGGTCTCCGCCGAAGGTGTCGATGTTGTCGCGCACCCAGCGCAGCGCGGCTTGCTGATCGGCGAGCCCGTAGTTGCCCACCTCGCCGGGCGGGCCCAACGCGGGATGGGCCAGGAAGCCGAGCGCCCCGAGGCGGTAGTTGATCGTGACGACGATGATGTCGCCGCGGGCGACGAGCCGGCGCGCGTCATAGATCCGGCCGCTGCCGTTGACGAAGGCGCCGCCGTGGATCCACACCATCACCGGCCGTTTCTCGACGGTGTCGGAGGCCGGCGTCCAGACGTTGAGGTTCAGACAGTCCTCGTCGGTCTGGCGACCCAGCTCGAGATCGCCACTGAGGTCCTGCAGGCAGCGTGGCCCGTAGTGGGTGGCGTCGCGCACCCCGTCCCACGGCGGCGCGGGCCGCGGCGGCTGGAACCGCAGCGGCCCGATCGGGGGCGCCGCGTACGGGATACCGGCGAACAAGCGGTGGTCGTCGGCACTGACCCCGCGCAGAGCACCGGCCTCGGTGTGGACGACGGCGGGGTCGGTCGGAGCCGGGCGCTCGGCCGGGGCCGAGGAACAGCCCGCCGCGGCCAGCACCAGCACCGCGAGGACGGACCCGATGCGGCCGGGGACCGAGGCGCGCATCAGCATCTTCGAAAGCCTAGCGGTGACGGAGTCGTCGGGCTCTTTCGCGACGTGGCCCCCGTCACATACACTGGCCCAGTTGACACCCGTCAAGTTCGTCACAGCCCCGACGAGGAGACCCATGAGCACATCGGCACCGGATCTGAATATGGACTCGAAGACCAAGGAGGCCACGACGGTCCTGGCCGATCCGACCGCCTACGCCGACGACGACCGGCTCCATCCGGCGCTGGCGCACCTGCGGGCCCACCGCCCGGTGGCGTGGGTGGACCACGAGCCCTACCGGCCGTTCTGGGCGATCACCAAGCACGCCGACATCATGACGGTGGAGCGGGACAACGAACTGTTCATCAGCGGCCCGCGCCCCCTGCTCATGCCCGCCGAGGGCGACGACGTGATGAAGCAGCAGCAGGACGCCGGGATCGGGCTGCGCACGCTGATCCACATGGACGACCCGCACCACCGCGACGTACGCAAGATCGGCGCCGACTGGTTCCGCCCGAAAGCCATGCGCGACTTGAAGGTTCGAGTCGACGAGCTGGCCAGACGCTACGTCGACCGGATGCGGGAGATCGGACCCGAGTGCGACTTCGTCACCGAGGTCGCCGTGAACTACCCGCTGTATGTGATCCTGTCGCTGCTCGGCATGCCCGAAGAGGACTTCCCGCGCATGCTCAAGCTCACCCAGGAGATGTTCGGCGGTGACGACACCGAACACAAGCGGGGCGAAGGCACCACCGAGGATCTGCTCGCGGTGCTCATGGACTTCTTCACCTACTTCTCCGCGCTGACGGCCTCGCGACGGGAGAACCCCACCGGCGACCTCGCCTCGGCGATCGCCAACGGCACCATCAACGGCGAGCCGCTGTCCGACATGGACACCGTGTCGTACTACGTGATCGTGGCCAGCGCCGGTCACGACACCACCAAGGACGCGATCTCGGGAGGGCTGCACGCGCTGATCGACAACCCCGATCAGCTCGACCGGTTGCGCGGTGACATGGGCCTGATGGGAACCGCGGTCGAGGAGATGATCCGGTGGGCCACCCCGGTCAAGGAGTTCATGCGCACCGCGACCGCCGACACCGAGATCCGCGGAGTCCCGATCGCCGAGGGCGACTCCGTCTATCTGGCCTACGTGTCGGCCAACCGGGACGAGGACGTCTTCGCCGATCCCTACCGCTTCGACGTCGGCCGCGACCCGAACAAGCACCTGGCCTTCGGCTACGGCGTGCACTTCTGCCTGGGCGCCGCACTGGCCCGGATGGAGATGAACAGCTTCTTCAACGAGCTGGTCCCGCGGCTGGAGTCCATCGAGTTCGCCGGACGGCCCGAGCTGTCGGCCACCACGTTCGTCGGTGGGCTCAAGCACCTCCCGATTCGGTACTCGATCCGCTGACCTCGCGGGCGAACACCGCCAGGAAACCGTCCACCGCGGCGGTGGCCACGGTCCGGTAGTCGAAGTCGGTCAGCGTGCTGATCCGGCCGAAGGCCAGCGGCCCGATCAGCAACGCGAAGGCGGTGGGCCGGTCCACCGGGCGGAGTTCCTCTGCGGCCGACCGGCCGCCGAACACCGCGTCGAACGGGGCCGAATACTGTTCGGCGATCCGCTCACGCAGCGAGAGCACCTGCGGACTCGCGCCGCGGGCCCGCCCGGCGTCGGGCAGTTCCCCCATGTCCGGCCCCAGCGACAACCACGCCATGGCGGTCAGCGTCGTGGGCGCCTCGGCGATCGACTCCGCCCAGCCGGACACGACCGCGAGCAGCCGGTCCCGCAGACTGCCGCTCTCCGGCGGCATCGGCGGCGGGGGGATCAGGCTGGTGAACGCCGCCGCCACAAGGTCATTCGCACTGGGGAAATGCCGGTAGAGGGTCGCGCGCGCGACGTCGGCCCGGCGGGTGACGGCGTCGATGGTGACCGCACTCGGTCCCCCCGCGCGCAGCAACGCGGTTGCCGCCTCGAGCAGTCGCGCCCGCGACCGCGCCGGCCGCGGGTCACCACCACCCTCCTGCGCCACGTTTCACCCACCTCCTCGACGGGAACCTCTTCGAGACTGTCAGTCTCCGTACAAGACTGTTAGTCTCGTTTCACCTTTCGAGACCTGAGGTCTCAAAGTACCTCCGCCGAGAAGGAAATGACGTGGCCGAAACCTCGACACGGTCCACCCCGAACCTCGGCGCGGCCGCGGACGGGCTGTCGTCCCGCGCACGAATCTGGTTGCTGGCCGTCGCCAGCATGGATGTCCTGCTGGTCATCTCGTCCATGGTGGCGCTGAACGCCGCGTTGCCGGACATCGCCGTACAGACCTCGGCCAGCCAGTCACAACTCACCTGGATCGTCGACGGTTACACCCTGGCACTGGCATGCCTGCTGCTGCCCGCCGGCGCCGTCGGGGACCGCTACGGCCGCCGCGGCGCGCTGCTGGTGGGGATGGCTGTCTTCCTGGTCGCCTCGCTGGCTCCCACCCTGCTGGACAGCCCGACCCAGATCATCGTCGCGCGCGCCGCGGCCGGTGTCGGGGCGGCGTTCATCATGCCCGCCACGCTGTCGCTGCTCACGGCGGCGTTCCCGAAGTCCGAGCGCAGCAAAGCGGTCGGAATCTGGGCCGGGGTGGCCGGCTCGGGCGCCATCATCGGGTTCCTGGGCACCGGGGTCCTGTTGGAGTTCTTCGGATGGCAGTCGATCTTCTACGCCCTCGCCGGAGCAGCCCTGGTGATGCTTGTCCTGACCGGCACCATCGGTTCGTCGCGCGATGAATCCGCCACCCCCATCGACTGGCTGGGGGCCTCGCTGATCGGACTGGCCATCGCCGTCTTCGTCCTCGGTGTGGTCGAGGCACCTGTTCGGGGGTGGGGCGATCCGCTGGTGTTGGGGTGTCTCGCCGCCGGCGTCCTCCTGGGCGGTGGGTTCGCACTCGTCGAACTCCGCCGCCACCACCCCCTGCTCGACGTCCGACTTTTCGCCAGAGCAGATTTCGCCACCGGCGCGGTCGGCATCACGTTCCTGTTCTTCGCCAACTTCGGCTTCTTCTACATCGTCATGCAGTTCATGCAGCTGGTCATGGATTACACCCCGCTGCAGACCGCCTTCGCGCTGGCGCCGCTCGCCCTGCCGGTGCTGATTCTCAGTGCCACCGTGCATCTCTACCTTCCGCGACTCGGGTTGCGGGGCTGCGCTTCGATCGGTCTGCTGCTGCTGGCCGGGGGGCTGTTCCTGATGCGCTTTCTGACCGCGGACGCCACGTTCCTCGACCTGGCCTGGCCGCTGCTGGTCATGGCCTGCGGAATCGGCATCTGCACGGCGCCGACGACGTCGGCGATCATGGGCGCCGTGCCCGACGAGAAGCAGGGCGTCGCATCGGCGGTCAACGACGCCACCCGTGAGATCGGCGCTGCAGTCGGCATCGCGGTGGCCGGGTCGATCCTGGCCGCGGTGTATCACGGAGCGCTGACACCGCATCTGAGTCCGTTTCCCGCCGAGATCCGCGACAGCGCAACCGACTCGCTGGCGTCGGCGCTGCGCGCCTCGGAGCTGATGGGTCCGCAGGGCGAGCAACTGGCCACGCTCGCCCTCGACGCCTTCATGCAATCGATGGACCGGGCGCTGCTCGTCATGGCGGTGGTGATCGCCGCCGCTGCGGCGTTCGTCGCGGTGTGGTCGCCCGGGCGGGACGGCCGCCAGGCCGGCTTCATCCGGCGTATGCGCCGCCGGGGGGCTCACCGCGCGTCCGGTCCGGCGAGTTCAGCGCAGACCGGCACCGGACCGTAAGCTCGGCAGGCGTGCACCTGCTGCTGGTCAACCCGAACTCCACCGCCTCGATGACGGCCGCCATCGCAGCCAGCGCGTCCGCGGTGGCCCGGCCCGAAACCGTCGTCGAGGCCGTCAACCCCGCCGCCGGGCCGCCGAGCATCGAGACCGAGCAGGACGAACAGCGTTGCGTTCCAGGACTTCTCGATCTGCTCCAGCAGTCCCAGCGACGGCCTGCTCACCTCAGACCGCACGTGTGTGTGGTGGCCTGCTTCGGCGACCCCGGCCTCGAGGAAGCGCGCGCGATGCTGGATGTCCCGGTACTCGGCATCGCGCAGGCCGCCATGCACGCCGCCGCGCTGACCGCGGGGACATTCTCGGTCGTCACGTCGATGTCGTCGACCACGTCGCGGGCGTGGCAGTTGGCCAAGTCGTACACCCCGCACCAGTGCGCCGGGGTGCACGCGTGCGACATCCCGGTGCTGCAGATCGACTCGGACCCCGCCTCGATCAACCCGATCGGCGACCTGTGCGAGCGGGCGCTGGCCGAAGACTCCAGCCGGGCGATCGTGCTGGGCTGCGCCGCGATGGCGCCCTTCGCCACGTCGCTGTCCCGACGTCTGGGCGTTCCGGTCATCGACGGCGTGGTCGCCGCCACAGTCCTGGCCGAGGCGCTCGCTGTGTTCAGCTGACGAATTCGGCGGCCCGGTGTCCGATCATCACGATCGTCGCGTGCGGACCACGACTCGGGATGCGCGGCAGCACGGAACCGTCGATCACCCACAGTCCTCGGACACCCCGCACGCGGCACCGGCGGTCGACGACGGCGGTCTCGTCGCCGTCCCGGCCCATGCGCGCCGAACCGCACAGGTGTTGCGACGTCGCCCAGAAAGCCTGCTCTTGCGCTGTGGCGCCGGCGATCTCGCGGGCCAGTCCGGTGCCGCGCCGCAGCGATTCGACGTCGGCGGCCGAGCCGTCGTAGCGGTGCTCGATGACCGGCGCCGACATCGGATCGTCCGAGACAAGCGTGATGCGCCCCCGAGACTGTGGCCGCATCAAGGTGATCCCGAGATGCGGCCGGTCTGTCGGGTCGTCCCGCCGACCTGACATCATTGCACCGAAACCGACTGTGTACGGGCGTATCTCGATACCATCGGCGGTGCTCAGCACCGCCTCCAGAGGCGGCCGCCCCTGCGTCGGCGGCCAGTTCACCGGCAGCACCCACTCCGGGTGGTCGACGGTGTCGACACCGACGGGCAGGTCGACGGTGACAGGCACCCCCGCAGCGCGCAGGACCTCCTGCGGTCCGATTCCCGACAACATCAACAGATGCGCCGAGGCGATGGCGCCGGCCGAGACGACGATGCGATCGGCAGACAGAGTGACCGCCCCGTCCGGGCCGACGCAGTCGACCGCCACGGCGCGGCCGTCACGCAGTCGGATCGTGCGTGCGCGGGTGTCGGTCCGCAGCGTCAGGTTGGGCCGGTCGAGCGCAGGCTGCAGGAAGGCTCCACCGGGTCCCACACGGGTGCCGCGCTCGATGTTCAGCGGAACCGCGCCGACCCCGGCGAACAGCGGATGCTCAGGTGACGAGCCGTTCAGATCCGCCACCCACGGGTAACCCGCTTTACCGCAGGCCGTCACGAACGATGCTGTGCAACCGTTGAATTCGGCGACACGACGCACGGTGATGGGCCCTGTCGAGCCGTGCGGCTCACCCGGGAAGTCGAGGTCGCTCTCGATCGCCTTGAAGTGCGGCAGGACATCGGCCCAGCGCCAGCCGTCGAGGTCCCAGGACTCGATGTCGGGGGGCAGCGCGCGGCAGAAGTACCCACCGTTGACCGCACCGGACCCGCCCACCACCGCGCCACGCATGATCTGCGCATGCCGGACCGGATGATCGGTCAGCGCGGTGCTGAACCGCTGCACCACGGAGCTCGCCGCTCCGATCGGCAACCGCAGACCGTCGGTGATCTGTGTCCCGACCCGCGGGTCATGGGGACCGGGACCGGCCTCGATCACCGTGACCCGGCACCGTTCGTCGGCGGAAAGCCGCTCGGCCAGCACCGATCCCGCGCTGCCCGCGCCGACGATCAGGACGTCGCTGCCGCGGCAGCCGTGGCTTCCCTGGAGATCGTCGCTGGTGATGGGTCAGGTCCGGATCTGGGGCTTGAGGGCTCCGGCGTGGCGTTCCCGCACCACCCCGCTCCAGAGCCCCAGACCGTAGGCGATGTCGTCGAGTCGTTTGAGCAGGATGTAGGTCACCAGCCCCACCCGCTTGGTGTCTTCGTCGGCGTTGCCGTTGCGGGTGACCCAGTCGAACACCCCATCCAGGACCGCGGCGACGAGCACCACGCGCCGGCAACGTCGCGACAGCACGGCGGCGATCAGCGCCACCGGCCAGTAATGCCGGCAGATCGCCGAGGACAGTTGCAGCGCTGCCGACCACAGTCCCTGCGCCGCCACGGCCGCGACCTCGATGGGCTCGGTGGGCACGCTGGACAGCGACTTCGCGATGCGCTGACCGGTGATCGCGGCAACGGCCACCGAGGCGAGGTAGCCGATCCCCGAGCCGAGGGCGACCAGCATCCACACCACCAGCGTCCACCCCGAGATCACCAGCGGAGCGGTCTTACCGGGATGCCGGATCGCCAACGGCGCCGCGGACCCGCCGTAGAAGGATTTGCGGACGAACCACTTTCGCAGTTCGGTGCGATGGTCGTGAGCCACCGTCGCGATCGGCTCGTAGCGCAGGCGGGCCCCCGCCTCGTTCAGGCGCCAGCACAGGTCGACATCCTCACCGGAGTTCATCGACTCGTCGAAGCCCCCCACATCGAGCAGCGCGGACCGCCTGCAGATGATCGCGGCACTGGGCACGTACGACACCGTGCCGAACGGGACGACCGGGGCCTCCCGCAGACCGAGGTCCAGAGAGGACCGCACCGCCTCGTAGCGGGCGACCACGCTCTCGGAGGGATGCAGCGCAACGATCCGCGGCGCCACCAGGGCCACGGCGGGGTCGCAGAAGTGCCCGAGCAGGGCCTCGAGCCAGCCGCGGCGTGGGACCACGTCGGAGTCCAGGAACGCGACGAAGTCGGTGCCACACGCGGCCAGACCCGTGTTGCGGGCAGCGGCCGGCCCCTTGCTCCGGGGATGCCGTATCACCCGGACATCGCAGTGCATACCGCTGAAGTCGGCCTCGGCGACCGGTGTCACCGATCCGTCGTCCACGACGACGACCCGCAACCCACGCAGGGCCGAAACCAGGCGGAGCAGCCCAGAAGGGTTGTCGCGCACCGGGACAACGACCGTGACATCGCGATGCGAGGGGCCGCTCAACGGGCGCGGGTGCGCGACGGTGGCGTCCAGCAGGGTCCGGGCGAGATGCGCGCTGAGCGCGTCGTGGACCTCCAACCGGCCGCCGTTGAGCATGGTCTGGGCGGCCGGCGCGAGCCGAAGCAGCCGGGTCGGCGAACCTCCGAGCAGCGCGGCACCTTCGCCGAGCACCCGGACCCGCCGGTCCACCTGGACGGCGAATCCGTCGGGAAGCCGCGGCCCGGTCATCTCAGCATCCCCTCGCGGTCGGGCGTCCATCGACGAACCCGTTCGACGCAGCCGTCAACCATCTCAGCAAAGATCCGCCCCCCGTCTTCGGCCGTCGCTGTGGTCGGGTCCCCGAGCACCCCCAGCGAACTGACGGCGGCGACGCCGCCACGGCGCATCGCCGGCATCAGATCGGTCAGCGGGGCCCGGTTACCGGGCACCAGTTCATCTTGCCTGACGACCTCCGGCGAAATATGTAGCAATACAGAAGTTTCGGTATGGCCGGCGTGGGCGTCGGAATCGCGGGCCGCACATGGACACCACGCGGCGTCGCGGCCCTCGTGGCGCAGCAGAGCGGCCGCGTCCCGCAGCGCCGCGACATTTCCACCGTGCCCGTTGACGAACACCAGGCGGCCGGCCCAGCGGCACGCAGAACGGGCGAATTCCACGACCAGTTTCGCCAGTGCCGGTGTGCCGATGGAAACGGTGCCGGAAAAGCCCTCGTGCTCACCACTGGCGCCGTACGCGACGGCCGGCGCGACCAGCCAGCTGGAATCCTCGTAGGCCTGCAACCGGGCAGCGAGCACGTCCGACACCGCTGCCGCGATCCGGGTGTCGGTGTCCAACGGCAGATGCGGACCGTGCTGCTCGGTGGAACCGACGGGGACGATGAGCCCGGGCCTCTGCGTCGACGTTGTGTTCTGCAGCTGCCTCGACGTTGAGATCCCAAGCTCGTTGGGGAAAGCCACGCGACGATGGTAGGCCGAATTCACCTGCTGTGCGCCGGATGTTGCCGCATGAGGACTACCGGATTTCGCGCTGGCGATCCCCGCCGGCGGTCCGGGGTTAACGCCCGTCTCCTGCGCCCCGTCTGTATCAGACACCCAGGGTGCGGGTGAAGCCGTCCGGGACCAGCACGTCGTCGGGATTCAATTCATGGATCGATGACTTACCGAGCCCCATCAGCGCGGAGTCGATGCCACCCCGCATGATGTCCAGAACGTTCTCGACGCCGGCCTGACCGTTGGCCGCCAGGCCCCACAGATACGCCCTGCCGATCATCACCGCGCGGGCGCCCAGAGCAACGGCCTTGACGACATCGCTCCCGCGGCGGACGCCACCGTCCAGCAAAACCTCGACCTGGTCTCCGACCGCCTCGGCGATCGCCGGAAGACAGCGAATGGCCGCCGGAGTTCCGTCGATGTTGTTCCCGCCGTGGTTGGACACGGTGATCGCCGAAACGCCCGCGTCCACAGCCCGTTTCGCGTCGTCGACCCTGACCGTGCCTTTGAGCAGGAACGGACCGCCCCACTGTTCGCGTAACCAGGCGACATCTTCCCAGGTAGGTGGCGGTGTGCCCATCCACTGTCCGTACGCCTCGAAGAACGTGGGACCGGCCTCGCCCGGCCTGCCCTGGTTGGGCACGCGCAGATCCGGCGGACGCAGGTGCTTTCCGAAGCTCCACAGCCAGCCCGGCTTGGTGATCACCTCCGGGGACATCTTGATCATCGTCTTGAGATCCATGCGCTCGGGGATCTTCGGACTGCCCCAGTCCCGGCCGTGCGCGAAACTCCAGTCGGTGGTCAGGATCAGGCCCTTGGCCCCGGCCGCCCGGGCGCGCTCCATCCGGGCCAGGATCTCGTCGCGGCTGCCCAGCCAGTAGATCTGGAAGAAGATCTTGTCGTTGACCGCGACGACCTCTTCCATGGGCTTGCTCGCGAACGAGGACAGCCCCATCGCCGTCCCACGCGCCGCGGCGGCCCGCGCGACGGCGACCTCGCCCTCGGGGTGCACTGCCTGCACGCCCGTCGGCGAGATGATGACCGGAAGCGAAATGTCCTGCCCCATCACCGTCGTCGCCATGTCGCGCTTCTCGGTCGCTCCGATGACATGCGGCGCGAAGCCGAGTTCACCGAACGATTCGACGTTGTCGGAAACCGTCACGCCCTTCTCCGACGCCGAGATCAGCGACGAGTAGGCCGACTTCGGGAGGCGTTTCTTCGCCCGCTGCTGAGCGATGGCGACAGTCTCGAACCAGGTATCACGTGCCATGAGGAACTCCGAACTACACAGGGCTTTCGTTGCAGAACTTCTTCGGGGGCGCGCTGAGCAGTGTCAGCGGAACCGGCCCGGAGGCCTTGCGACCGCCCGAGCGGGAATGGTCGACGCTGGACTTGGGCTTGTCGCGCTCACGGGCGAGCGCAGGCTCACCGTAGCCCTGGACGCATTCGGGGTCGGGACCGTCCATCGGCAGCCCGGTGAAGAACTTGGCCGCCATGCACCCACCCCGGCAACTGTCGTAGTGCCCGCAACTACCGCACGCGCCGGCGGACTGCGGCTCACGCAGGTCGCGGAACAACTCGGAGTTCTGCCAGATGTTCTGGAAGCCGTTGTCGGACAGAATGTTTCCGGCAAGAAAATTCTCGTGGATGGCGAACGGGCAGGCGTACACGTCGCCCACCGGGTCGATCAGGCAGACCACGCGGCCCGCCCCGCACAGGTTCAGCCCGGCCAGCGCGCCGGGCTCGCCCAATCCGGACAGGTGGAAGAACGAGTCGCCGGTCAGCACGCCTTCACCATGGGCGACCAACCAGTCGTAGAGCTGCACCTGCTGAGCCGGCGTGGGATGCAGCTCGTCCCACACGTCGGCGCCGCGGCCCGAGGGGCGCAACCGGGTGATCCGCAGCGTGGCGCCGTACCGGTCGGCAAGCTCCTTGAAATCGTCGAGCTGGTCGACGTTGTGGCGGGTCACCACGACCGAGATCTTCGCGTCGCCGAACCCGGCGTCGCGCAGGTTCTCCAGGGCCCGCACGGCCATCGCGAACGAGCCGGGGCCGCGGACCGCGTCGTTGACCTCGGCCGTCGCGCCGTCGAGTGAGATCTGCACGTCCACGTAGTCACTGGCGGCCAGCTTGGCGGCCACCTCGGGGGTGATCCGCACGCCGTTGGTGGAGAATTTGACGCCGACATGGTGCTCGGTGGCGTAGTCGACGAGCTCCCAGAAGTCCGATCGCACGGTCGGTTCGCCGCCGCCGATGTTGACGTAGAACACCTGCATGCGTTCGAGCTCGTCGATGATGTCCTTGCACTGCCGGGTGGACAACTCGCGGGGGTCACGCTTGCCCGACGAGGACAGACAGTGCACGCACGACAGGTTGCAGGCGTAGGTCAGCTCCCAGGTCAGGCAGATCGGAGCGTCCAAGCCCCTTTCGAACTGGTCGACCAGACGGGGTACCGGTGCAGTGACAGTCATTGATCCTCTTCCGCAACAAGCATTTTCGACTGGGCCAACACGCCCAGCGCGTGCAGGTAGGGGGCCTGCGCGTCGTCATCGACCCCGGCGGCCCGGCAGGCGGAGCGAACGTCGGGGTGATCAGCCAGCAGGTTGACCACCTCGACGATCGTCCGGTTCTTCAGGAACGAGAGCTTGCGGGTCCCGAAGTGATAGAGCAACGCGCCGAACGGCTCGGGCCGGACGGCCACCTGCGGGTGCAACCGCCAACGTCGGTCCGGGTCGAACGAACCCTTCGAGGTTTCGGTGTTCACGATCGGCGCGCTCACGCTCAGTAGACCCCGCACATCCCGTCGATCGACACTTCCTCGACCAGGCTCTCGGCCACCAGCTCGTCGGCCTCGTGCTGCTGATTCTGATCCATCGATTCCCGCCTTTCTGCTCGACTTTGTGATGCAGGTCGCAATAATATGGCATCGGGTGCCTAAACGGAAGGGTGGTGTGCGATGCCCGCTGCCAAGGCGCGTGTGGGCCGACGGCGATCCACGAGCTGGGAGCACATCAGCGACGTGGCGATCGACCTGTTCATGGCCCGTGGTTTCGACGAGGTCAGCGTTGACGACGTGGCCGCCGCGGCCGGAATCGGCCGTCGCACCCTGTTCCGCTATTACCCGTCGAAGAATGCGCTGCCGTGGGGTGACTTCGACGCCCACCTCGACCACATGCGCGCCCTGCTCGACGCGCTCGAGCCCAGCGTGCCGATGCGCGACGCGCTGCGCACCGCGCTGTTGGCATTCAACGAGTTCGACGACACCGACCGGCACCGCGAGCGCATGCGGTTGATTCTGCAAACCGAAGCGCTGCAGGCGTATTCGATGACGATGTACGCCGGATGGCGGGCCGTGGTGGCCGCATTCGTGGCGGCCCGGCTCAACTGTTCGGCAGCCGATCTGGCCCCTCAGACCGTGGCGTGGACGATGCTCGGTGTCGCGCTGGCGGCCTACGAGAACTGGCTGGCCGACGAGGCGGTGGCGTTGTCGGCCGCTCTCGGCAACGCCTTCGACACCCTCGCCGCCGGCCTGTGACTGAGGCGGGCGAGACGAAGCCCGCTCCCCTCCTCCCCGTCCTTGCGCGAGGGCGCGCGTCTGCACAACGACACGTGGTCGTACCCGCAGCGCGCGCTCGCCCCACCCGCGCCCGACCCGAAATTGTTGTCGATCAGGGCGTCGGAGTTCCTCCCCCGGGCGCGACGATGGAGGTGTGAGCGCCGAACCGGATGACCACGGTCCGCGCGCACTGCTGACGCTCTACGACGAGGCCCTACCGGTCGTCTACGGGTACTTCGTGAGGCGCTGCAGTGACCGCGGAACGGCCGAGGACCTGACGTCGGAGACCTTCCTGGCGGCGATGGACGCCGCCCGCAAGCCCCATCCGCCGTCGATCTCGGTGCCGTGGCTCATCGGAGTGGCGCGGCACAAACTGGCCGACCACTACCGCAGGCGCCACGACCGATTCACGGTTCCGGTCGCCGAACCACCCGAACATGACCCGACCGACCCATGGGACACCGAACTGGACCGCCTCGTCGCCGAGCAGGTCCTCTCGCAGCTGCCCGAGCACCACCGCACGGTGCTGGCACTGCGCTACATGGACGACTGCTCGGTGCCGGAGTGCGCCGAGCTGATCGGGCGCACCGTGCACGCCACCGAGGCGTTGCTCGTGCGGGCACGTCGCGCCTTCCGAGCGCATTACCCCACGCTGGAAGGAGGAATGCCGTGAACGACGATCCACTGGATGTGCTGAGCGACGGCGACCTTCCGGTCTCCCCCGACCCCGGATTCGCCACCCGGCTGCGCGCCAGGCTCGAGGCCGCCGCGAACCTCTTCGAGCAGCAACCAGACCGAACCGAAGGAGTGATCATGAGCGGAACCGACACGGCGCTCGCCGACCTCACCACATCCACCCCGCGGCCCGCCGCCACATCCACCCCGCGGCCCGCCGCCACATCCACCCCGCGGCCCGCCGCCACATCCACTCCGCGGCCCGCCGCGGTCCCCTACCTGGCAGTCGCCGACGCCCGCGCCGCCCTCACCTGGTACCAGCAGGCCCTCGGCGCCGCGCTGATCGGCGACCCGGTCGAGATGGACGACGGCCGCATCGGGCACGCCGAACTGGCGCTGTCCGGGGGCGTGCTGTACCTGGCCGACGAATATCCCGAGATCGGACTCAAAGCGCCACGGCCACAGGAGGTCTCGGTCAGCTTGATGCTCGCGGTGCCCGACACCGACGTTGCGCTCGAACTGGCTCGGGAGAAGGGGGCCGACGTCCAGCGCGAACCGTACGAGGCGCACGGCGGCCGGAACGCCACGATCGTCGACCCCTTCGGACACCGCTGGATGCTGACCGGGCCGGTCACCGGCGCCGCGGCGCCCATCCAGCACGGCGACGTGGGTTTCGTGTCGGTGTGGACTCCGGACGCCGGGCGGGCGGCGTCGTTCTACGGCCACGTGCTCGGGTGGAGCTACGACCCGGCCACCCAGCTGGTCACGAACACCGACCAGCACATCGCCCTGTCCTCTGTCCCGGACCGGAGCACCCTGTACTGCTGCTATGCGGTGGCCGACCTCAACGGCGCACGCGACGGCATCGTCGCCGGCGGCGGCGCAGTGGGCGATGAGCGCGAGTTCGCGTTCGGCACGGTTCTCGACGCGACCGATCCGCAGGGACTCGAGTTCGCCGTCTTCCAGCCTCACACCGGTGAACCCCGTCCGGCATTGAACGGGACAGGCCCCGGCGAACTGTCCTATCTCACCTATCAGGTCCCGGATTCGGCTTCCTTCAAAGCGTTCTACAGCCGGTTGCTGTTCTGGACCTTCGAACCCGGCCGCATCGACGACGGCTGGCAGGTGACGCCGACCCATCCGATGGCGGGAGTGGCCGGCGGCAACGAGACAGCAGCCGTGGTGCCCATGTGGACCGTCGAGGACATCGACGCCGCGGTCGGCCGCGTGCGTCAGGCCGGGGGGACGGTGATCGAGGGGCCCTCAGTGCAGCCCTATGGCAAGTCGGCACTGTGCACCGACGACCAGGGAACTCGCTTCTACCTCGGCGAGCTGTGACCGATCGCCCGTGCTCGGGGCGAGATCGACATCGTGGCCGCGATTCGGCGCCGGCAGGCTAGTTTGCACAGCCTCCACGTCGATCTCGCTCCCAGCACCGGCGCGTCAGACTCGACCACGCCGAAGAACCCTCAGCCGAGGACGTCGCCGATCGGCACACCTGCGGCGATCTTCGCGCGCGTCTTCATCACCTTGCCGGGCATACCGCCGCCCACGACACCGACCACGACGCCGTCACGCTCGTAGTACGCCAGGAACTTGCGGCCGTCGTCCTCGACGATGTGCACCGTGTCGGTGGCTTCCGGTTCACCGAGGCACTGGATCTTGACGTCGTACTGGTCGCTCCAGAAATAGGGGACGGTGACCGCCGCCGAGGCCTCGTGACCGAGCATGGCCGGCACCATCGCCCGGGCCTGGTCGGCGACGTTGCTCCAATGCTCCACGCGCACTTGGCCGGCCACCACGTCGAGCCAGGACGCGACGTCGCCGATGGCCCAGACGTGTGGCGCCGTCGTGCGGCCGACCTCGTCGCAGACCACGCCGTTGTCGATCGTGATACCGCTGTCTTCCAGCCAGTCGGTGGCCGGTTTCGAGCCGATCCCGACGATGACCAGATCGGCGTCGAGCTCGGAGCCGTCGCTGAGAGCGACCTTGCGGACGCGGTCGTCACCGCTGACCTCGGCGACGCCCACGCCGCAGCGGACGTCGACGCCCTCCGCCTGGTGCAGCCGGGTGATCAGCCCACCGATCTGCTCGCCGAGCACCGAGGCAAGCGGGGCGGGCTGCGGCTCGACCAGAGTCACGTTCACGTCGAGCGCGCGCAGGCTCGCGGCGACCTCGCAGCCGATGAACCCGGCGCCGACCACCACCGCCCGGGTGGCGTCGCGTGCCTCGCTGCGCAGCGCGCGACTCTCATCGAGGGAGCGCAGCACATGGATGCCGGGCAGATCCGGGAAGGATGGAATGCGCTTGGGCACCAGGCCCGTCGCGATCACCAGCTCGTCGTAACCCAGCGTGGCGCCATCGGCCAGGGTCAACGACTTGGCCACGGTGTCCACCGACCTCGCCCCGTTACCGAGCAACACGGTGATGTTGTTGTCGGCGTAGAACTCCGCCGGCTTGAGGGTGACGTCGTCGGTCTCGGCGCGCAACACTTCCTTCGACAGCGGCGGCCGATCGTACGGCAGGTGGTTCTCGTCACTGACGATCGTGATGGCTCCGGCATACTCCGCGCGCCGCAGCTGTTCAGCCGTCCGCGCAGCCGCGAGCCCACCGCCGACGATCACCACGCCGCCTGAGCCACTCTGTCCCTCTGATGTGGTCACGTGGTGGTTTTACACGATGGCAGCGAAGCGATGTGTGCCACCCCACAGGTTGTGCCGGAGGAGACACCCCTCAGCCCGGCGCCCGGTCGATCAGGTTGGACAACACGACGATGCTCTCGCTGCGCTCGATGCTCGCACTGGCCCGGATCCGCTCGAGCGCTTCCTCCAGGTGCCGCATGTCGCGGGCCAGCACGCGCAGTATGGCGTCCGACGTGCCGGTGACCGTCGCGGCACTGACCACCTCGGGGATGTCGCGCCAGGCCGCGCGCAGTTCGTCGGGCGCAATGGTGCCTTGGCAGTAGACCTGGACGTAGGCCTCGGTGGTCCAGCCGAGCGCGTTGCGGTCGACGATCGTGGTGAAGCCGCGGATCACGCCGGCGTCGAGCATGCGGTCGACCCGCCGCTTGACCGCGGGTGCCGACAGGTTCACCCGCTGCCCGATCTCGGCGAACGTCGCCCGGGCGTGGTCGGCGAGCTCGACCAGGATGCGCTCGTCCGTCTCGTCGAGACGCTCCATGGCCACCTCACACAACGAATTGCCGTCAACAACGAAATCACGCAACAAATAACCGCTCTGTCCGCAACACTATTCGATTGTTTGCGTCGCGACCAGGCCATACCGTTTGATCATGACGTTGACCGACGCCACCACCGACGCGACCACCGACGCCGGGGCCGCCCGGACCGCTGAGGCATCCTCCGCGGTCGACACCGCGAGCCGCTCCGCCCGTCCGCGCCGCTATGTGATGGCGCCGCCGACTTTCTTCGCCGTCGAATATGTGATCAATCCGTGGATGGACCCGTCCGCACCCGTCGACGTTGCACTCGCTGCGCAGCAATGGGACACGCTGCGGCAGGTCTATCTCACGCTCGGCCACACCGTCGACCTGCTCGAACCCGTGCGCGGACTACCGGACATGGTCTACGCCGCCAACGGCGGCGTGATCGTCAACGGTCAGGCCGTGGTGGCCCGCTTCGCCTACGACGGACGGGCGGGGGAAGCTCCTGCCCACCGCGATTGGATGGCAGCAGCCGGCTACGCCCCGGCGTACACCCGCCACGTCAATGAGGGCCAGGGCGACCTGCTGGTCGTCGGGGCGACGATCCTCGCCGGGCACGGGTTCCGAACCGATCGTCGAGCGCACGACGAAATCGCCGCTCACACCGGGCTTCCCGTCGTCAGCCTCGAGCTCGTCGACCCGCGGTTCTATCACCTCGACACCGCGCTCGCAGTGCTCGACGACGCCACGATCGCCTACTACCCGCCGGCGTTCGCGGCACACTCGCGGTCGGTGTTGACCGAACTGTTCCCCGATGCGATCGAGGTCTGCAGCGCCGATGCCTTCGTACTGGGGCTCAACGTCGTCTCCGACGGCCTGAACGTCGTGTTGCCCGCCGCCGCCACCGGTTTCGCCGAGCAACTTCGGGTGCTGGGCTTCCGCCCCGTCGGCGTGGAACTGTCCGAGCTGCTCAAAGGTGGCGGATCGGTGAAATGCTGCACGCTGGAAGTCCACCCGTGACGATGCTGGGCAGTATGAGCACGCGCACCGAGGACACGATCGCCCTCGACCGCCGCCACGTCGCGCACAACTACGCGCCGCTGCCGGTGGTCGCAACCAGCGCGCTGGGCGCCTGGATCACCGACGTCGAGGGGCGGCGGTACCTCGACTGCCTCGCCGCGTACTCCGCGGTGAACTTCGGTCACCGCAACCCGGAGGTGATCGCTTCCGCCCATGCCCAGCTCGACGCGCTGACCCTGGTCAGTCGTGCGTTCCACAGCGATCGCCTGGCACCGTTCTGCGCCGCGCTGGCCCAGCTGTGCGGCAAGGACATGGTGCTACCGATGAACAGCGGCGCCGAGGCGGTCGAGAGCGCCATCAAGGTCGCCCGCAAATGGGGTGCCGATGTCAAGGGCGTGCCCACCGGGCAGGGCACGATCATCGTGGCGCGCAACAATTTTCACGGCCGGACCACGACCATCATCAGCTTCTCCGACGACGACACGGCGCGCCGCGGGTTCGGACCGTACACCCCCGGATTCCGCAGCGTCGAGTTCGGTGATGCCGACGCGCTGGCCGACGCCATCGATGATGACACCGTCGCCGTGCTGCTCGAACCCATCCAGGGCGAGGCGGGCATCGTCGTGCCCCCCGACGACTACCTACCTCGGGTGCGCCGGTTGTGCACCCAGCACAACGTGCTGATGATCGCCGACGAAATCCAGTCCGGCCTGGCTCGCACGGGTCGCACCTTCGCCTGCGACCACTGGTCGGTGGTGCCCGACGTGTACCTGCTCGGCAAGGCGCTCGGCGGCGGGGTGGTGCCCCTGTCGGCAGTGGTCGCCGACGAGCAGGTCCTCGGGGTGTTGCACCCGGGCGAACACGGCTCGACCTTCGGCGGAAACCCGCTCGCCGCGGCCATCGGCACCACCGTCGTCGACATGCTGCGGCGCGGCGAATTCCAGCGCCGCTCAGCCGAACTCGGTGCGCGCCTACATGACCGGCTCCAGCGCCTGACAGGTCGAGGGGTCATCGACGTCCGCGGGAAGGGGTTGTGGGCCGGCGTCGACATCGACCCGGCGCTGGGCAGCGGGAAGCAGGTCAGCCTCCGCCTCGCCGAGCGCGGGGTCCTCGTCAAGGACACCCACGGGTCCACGCTGCGCTTCGCTCCGCCGTTGGTGATCACCGCCGACGAGATCGACTGGGCCGTCGACCGGTTGGCCGAGGTGCTGGGCCACTAGTACTTCGCCGTGCCCCTGTCGACGGCGATCTGCGACCCGGAGATCGTGGCCGATCCGTCGCCGGCCAGCCAGGCCACCACGTCGGACACCTCTTCCGGTGTCATGAACTCCTGCAGCCCTGGCTTGCCCTCGTGCGCAACGGGTTTGTACGGCATCGGCGAGAAGCTGTGCAGGAATGCGGGATACTTGCTGAAGATCTCCATCATCGCCTCCGGCTCGACCATCGGCGTGTCGATCGAGTACGGGTGGATCGAGTTCACCCTGATACCGAACTCCCCCGCTTCGATCGCCAGCGCGTTGGTCAGCGCGACCAGACCGTGCTTGGACGCCGAATAGTGGGCGTTGCCCGGGGTCGCCTTGGTGCCGGCCGACGAGCTGACGATGATGATCGATCCGCCGTTGCCGGCTTCGATCATGGCGGGCACGGCCGCTCGGATCGTGCGCCAGGTGCCGTTGAGGTTGACGTCGATGACGGTGTCCCACTGCTCTTCGGACATCTCCCAGATGCGGCCCCAGCTGAGCACCCCGGCGTTGGCCACCACGATGTCCAGGCGACCGAACTGCTCCATGGCGTCGGCGACGACCTGTTGCTGGGCGGCCAGATCCCGGATGTCGAGCTGACGGCCGATCGCCTTGCGTCCGGCGTCCTCGACCAGACGCACCGTTTCGGCGAGATCGTCGGGCGTCGGCATCGGGTAGGTCACGGTGTCCGACACCGGCGCGCACACGTCGACCGCGATCACGTCGGCGCCGTCGTTGGCGAGCCGGACAGCGTGCGCCCGCCCCTGTCCGCGCGCCGCGCCGGTGACCAACGCGACCCGCCCCTCCAGGGGCGCCCCAGCAGCTGCCACGGGTATGTCCTCTCTTCTCCGCGAGCGCGCGGGTCTGCAGGCCGACACGCCGTCCTACGACGTGCACCATCGCACGCTCGCGCCCGACGAGGCTCAGGCTAACACCACAACTAGAACGTGTTCCAGAAACCCGTCGGTCACAGCTCCGCGATGATCTGCTCGCGCTTGATCCGGTACTCGTCCTCGGTGATCGACCCGGTGGCCCGCAACGTCTCCAGCTCCTGCAGCCGCTGACCCGTGGTGGGCTCGGCCGGGCCGCTGAACGGTGCCGACGCGACGACCGGCGGCGGCATCACCGCCGCGGCGCGCCGCACGATCTCCTGGACGTGTTGGCGAGCAGCAGGATTCGACCGGATGTCGATCATGTTGTCGAGGTCGATGCGGTGCGCCTTGAGCACCTGCAGGATCTCCATCAGCGGTTCGACCTGGCCGGTCAGGTCATAGGTGCGGTTGTCTTCGGAGACGCTGAATGTCGCGGGCATCATCCCGCTGACCAGAGCGCTGCGCTCCCAGTCGATCCGATACTCGTGGGTCGCGGGATCGACCAGCGCGACCAACTTACGGTTGGTGATCATCGGAAGCCGGCCCACCGAGGCGATCACCTGGTCCTGGGTGGCGAACGCCGTGAACCCGGGTCCGGACACGTGCAGGTCGAGCTTCACCAGCGGGTTGTCGTTGATCCGGGTGTTGGTCTCATGGATGCCGGTGACCTGGGCCAGCGCCAGCACCCCCGAGGCTTCCAGGGCCTTGGTCCGGGCGGCGGCTTTCGCGCCGTAGCCGGTGATCGCCAGCGCGATCAGCACGTCGGCGGCAGTGATTCCGAGGCCCGTCCAGAACATCCACTTCAGCGTCGGATCAGCGCCGAGCAGAAAGTACGCCGCCAGGAAGATCGGCCCGACGATCCCGCACAGCAGCACGAACAGCTGAACCCGCACATACCGCCAGAAGGTGGACATGCTTCAGCATTATGACCGCAGACGGGACGCGCCGCCGCAGCTTGAGGCCCGACTCAGGACCCGGCGCTGGCCACGATCTGGCCGGCCGGCGGATCCACCGGCACCACCGATCCGGGAGTGGCGTCCACGATCTGGTACAGCGGCAACGTCCAGGAGTCCGTCGCCGACCGCGCATAGCTGGTGTGCACCGCGACCGCCGCCGGGTTCATCTCGTCCTCGGCGTCCGGATCGTAGTCACACACCGCGTCACCGAGGTCGCAGACGCTGATCGTGCGGCTGCCCATCGTCACCGGAAGCGGCGCCGGAGCGTGAGCCAGGATCGGCCAGTCCTGAGCGACGCCCTTGCCGGCGCCCGGGACCGACGTGACCGAACCGAGGTTGATCGTCGGATCCTGGGGCAGGCGATCACCGTCGGCGACCAACAGGGCCGCCGCGAGGTTCGGGCTGGCGTCCAGCGCATGCAGATTGCGGTGCACGACCATCGCGCCCTGCGAGTAGCCGGCGAGCACGACCTGGCTCGTGGGGCACTGCGCGAC
Source organism: Mycobacterium sp. G7A2 (assembly GCF_041902445.1). Lineage (NCBI taxonomy): Bacteria > Bacillati > Actinomycetota > Actinomycetes > Mycobacteriales > Mycobacteriaceae > Mycobacterium > Mycobacterium sp. G7A2. The sequence continues at coordinate 4,916,144 of NZ_CP169251.1, forward strand.
GAACGTCGCGTACTGCTGGCCCAGCGCCTCGGCGCCGGTGTCGACACTGCTCATGAAGTTCGCCCAGTCCAGAATCCCGCCGTCTTCGGGAACCGCGGTGGCCGGGTACTGGACCGCTTCCCCGGTGACGGTGCGCCCGTCCTGGGCGACCAGCTGTGCGAAATCCCGGTAGGACTTGTGGATGACCCTGCCCATGCCGCCGTCGGCGGTCAGGTCCCCGGCCCGCTCACCGGATCCGGCTGCCCCGATCCAGTGGACGTCGGGGCATTGCGGTTGCGCGGAGGCGACGCCCGTCGTCAGGCCGACGGCGGCCGCCCCGCTGGTGATGGCGGCAGCCGCGACCGCCGCCGTTTTCGAGATACGCATCAGTTGTGTGAACCCAACCCTCGTGACAAAGAGACCCGGCCGACCCCTCGACAGCCGTTGACCAGTACATCGCCGGTCCCAGCAGGGGCGTTACACGCACCGTCGCAGCGACCGAGCTTGCGGAGAATGCCCGCCTGGCCCGGCGCGTCGCGGTCCTGACACGCGCACTCGCGGAGACAGACGAGATCTCCCGGACAGACAAAAGTGGCGCCCACCCGTTGGGGTGAGCGCCACTTTCGTTGGCAGGTGCCTAGATCACTTGATGATCCCGTAGGCGGTGCCTACTTGATGATCCCGTAGGCGGGCCTACTTGATGATCTTCGTGACCCGGCCGGCGCCGACGGTGCGGCCGCCCTCGCGGATCGCGAAGCGCAGGCCCTCGTCCATGGCGACGGGCTGGATCAGCTTGACGGAGATGTCGGTGTTGTCGCCCGGCATCACCATCTCGGTGCCCTCCGGCAGCGTCACCACACCGGTCACGTCGGTGGTGCGGAAGTAGAACTGCGGACGGTAGTTGTTGAAGAACGGCGTGTGACGGCCACCCTCGTCCTTGGACAGGATGTAGACCTGGCCCTCGAAGTCGGTGTGCGGGGTGGTGGTGCCCGGCTTGGTCACGACCTGGCCGCGCTCGACGTCCTCACGCTTGATGCCGCGCAGCAGCAGACCGACGTTGTCGCCGGCCTGGCCCTGGTCGAGCAGCTTGCGGAACATCTCGACACCGGTGACCGTGGTCTTGGTGGTGCCGGGACGGATGCCGACGATCTCGACTTCCTCGTTCACGTTGACCACGCCGCGCTCCACACGACCGGTGACCACGGTGCCGCGGCCGGTGATGGTGAAGACGTCCTCGACGGGCATCAGGAACGGCTTGTCGGTCTCGCGGACCGGGTCCGGGATGGACGCGTCGACGGCCTCCATGAGCTCCTCGACCGACTTGACCCACTTCTCGTCGCCCTCGAGCGCCTTGAGCGCCGAGACGCGCACGACCGGGGCGTCCTCGTCGAAGTCCTGGGCGGCCAGCAGTTCGCGGACCTCCATCTCGACGAGCTCGATGAGCTCCTCGTCGTCGACGGCGTCGGACTTGTTCAGTGCGACCAGGATGTAGGGCACACCGACCTGACGGGCGAGCAGCACGTGCTCGCGGGTCTGCGGCATCGGGCCGTCCGTGGCGGCGACCACCAGGATCGCGCCGTCCATCTGGGCGGCACCGGTGATCATGTTCTTGATGTAGTCAGCGTGACCGGGGGCGTCGACGTGTGCGTAGTGACGCTTGTCGGTCTGGTACTCCACGTGGGAGATGTTGATCGTGATACCGCGCTGACGCTCCTCGGGCGCATTGTCGATCTGGTCGAATGCGCGCGACTCGTTCAACTCGGGGAATTTGTCGTGCAGAACCTTGGTGATTGCTGCAGTCAGCGTGGTCTTGCCGTGGTCAACGTGACCGATGGTCCCGATGTTGACGTGCGGCTTCGTCCGCTCGAACTTCGCCTTCGCCACTTCTGTGTCCTCCTGGACTTGTTGGTGCTTCTGGTTAAAGCAGGGTTGATCGTCGTTCTACCGAAATTTTTGCAGTTGTGCGGTCCCGCCAGGGCGGCGGGTCAGCTTACTGACCCGTCGCCTTCGCGATGATCTCCTTCGCCACGTTCGCCGGAACCTCGGCGTACGAGTCGAACACCATGGAGTAGTTCGCCCGGCCCTGGGTCCGCGACCGCAGGTCGCCGACGTAGCCGAACATCTCCGACAGCGGAACCTGCGCCTTGACGACGCGCGCACCGCTGCGCTCTTCCATGGCCTGGATCTGACCACGGCGGGAGTTCAGGTCGCCGATCACGTCGCCCATGTAGTCCTCGGGCGTCGTGACCTCGACGGCCATGATGGGCTCGAGGATGACGGGCTGCGCAGCCTGCGCGGCCTTCTTCAGCACCTGCGAGCCGGCCACCTTGAACGCCATTTCCGACGAGTCGACCTCGTGGAAGGCGCCGTCGAGCAGCGTCACCTTGATGTTCACCAGCGGATAGCCGGCCAGCACGCCGTACTGCATGGCGTCCTGGGCGCCGGCGTCCACCGACGGGATGTACTCACGCGGGATGCGGCCACCGGTGACCTTGTTCTCGAACTCGTAGGTCGCACCGTCCTCGCCGGTGAACGGTTCGAGGTCGATGAGCACCTTCGCGAACTGACCCGAGCCACCCGTCTGCTTCTTGTGGGTGAACTCGACCTTCTCCACCTTGCGGCGGATGGTCTCGCGGTAGGCCACCTGCGGCTTGCCGACGTTGGCCTCGACCTTGAACTCGCGCTTCATGCGGTCCACCAGGATGTCCAGGTGCAGCTCGCCCATGCCGCCGATGACGGTCTGGCCGGTCTCCTGGTCCAGGTGCACCTTGAAGGTGGGATCCTCTTCGGCGAGCTTCTGGATCGCGGTGCCCAGCTTCTCCTGGTCGCTCTTGGTCTTGGGCTCGATGGCGACCTCGATGACCGGGTCCGGGAACGTCATCGACTCGAGCACGATCTGCTCGTTCGGGTCGCTCAGGGTGTCACCGGTGGTGGTGTCCTTGAGTCCGATGACGGCGTAGATGTGCCCGGCGGACGCGCGCTCGACGGGGTTCTCCTTGTTGGAGTGCATCTGGAACAGCTTGCCCAGCCGCTCCTTCTTGCCCTTGGTCGCGTTGATGACCTGGCTGCCCGACTCGACGGTGCCCGAGTACACGCGCACGTAGGTCAGCTTGCCGAAGAACGGGTGCGTCGCCACCTTGAACGCCAGGCCCGAGAACGGCTCGTCGGTGTTCGGGTTGCGGGTCAGCAGCTCGTCTTCCTTGCCGGGGGCGTGCCCCTCGGCCGGCGGCACGTCCAGCGGCGACGGCAGGTAGTCGATGACCGCGTCGAGCATGGGCTGCACGCCCTTGTTCTTGAACGCGCTGCCGCACAGCACCGGGTAGGCCTCGGAGGTGATCGTCAGCTTGCGGATCGCGCCCTTGACCTCGTCGATCGACAGCTCCTCGCCGCCGACGTACTTCTCCAGCAGCGCCTCGTCGGTCTCGGCGACCGCCTCGAGCAGCTTGGTGCGGTACTCCTCGGCCTTCTCGGCCATGTCGGCGGGGATCTCGACGGTGTCGTACTTCTCGCCGAGCTTGGCTTCGGCGCTCCACACCTTGGCGTTCATCTCCACCAGGTCGACGACGCCGGAGAAGTCGCCCTCGGCGCCGATCGGCAGCTGGATCGGAATCACGTTGGCGCCGAGGCGCTCTTCCATGGTGCGCACCGAGAAGTAGAAGTCGGCGCCCAGCTTGTCCATCTTGTTGACGAAGCAGATGCGGGGAACGTCGTACTTGTCGGCCTGGCGCCACACCTGCTCGGACTGCGGCTCGACACCCTCTTTGCCGTCGAACACCGCCACTGCGCCGTCGAGCACGCGCAGCGACCGCTCCACCTCGACGGTGAAGTCGACGTGGCCGGGGGTGTCGATGATGTTGATCTGGTTGTCGCCCCAGAAACAGGTCGTCGCAGCGGAGGTGATGGTGATACCACGCTCCTGCTCCTGCTCCATCCAGTCCATGACGGCGGCACCGTCGTGCACTTCACCGATCTTGTAGCTGATGCCGGTGTAGAAGAGGATGCGCTCGGTCGTCGTCGTCTTGCCGGCATCGATGTGCGCCATGATGCCGATGTTGCGGACCTTCGTGAGGTCGGTCAGCACGTCCTTCTGTGCCACGGCTAAATTCCCACTCTTTCGCTTCTAGTTAGGTGTGTCGTGCCGCCGTCCGCAGCCTCTTCGCTACGCCGGCGCTGAAATCACCAGCGGTAGTGCGCGAAGGCGCGGTTGGCCTCGGCCATCTTGTGGGTGTCCTCGCGTCGCTTGACGGCGGCACCCAGGCCGTTGCTGGCGTCGAGGATCTCGTTCGCCAGGCGCTCGACCATGGTCTTCTCGCGGCGGGCCTTGGAGAAGCTCACCAGCCAACGCAGCGCCAGGGTCACCGAACGGTCCGGACGGACCTCCACCGGCACCTGGTAGGTCGCGCCGCCGACGCGGCGGCTGCGCACCTCGAGGGCGGGCTTGACGTTGTCCAGCGCGCGCTTGAGGGTGACGACCGGATCGGTGCCGGTCTTGTCGCGGGCCTGTTCGAGCGCACCATAGACAATGCGCTCGGCCAGCGATTTCTTCCCGTCCAGCAGCACCTTGTTCACCAGCTGGGTGACCAGCTGCGACCCGTAGACGGGGTCGTTGACCAACGGACGCTTGGGCGCGGGTCCCTTGCGCGGCATCAGCTCTTCTCCTTCTTCGCGCCGTAACGGCTGCGGGCTTGCTTACGGTTCTTGACGCCCTGGGTGTCCAGCGACCCGCGGATGATCTTGTAGCGCACACCGGGCAGGTCCTTCACACGACCGCCGCGCACGAGCACCATCGAGTGCTCCTGCAGGTTGTGCCCTTCGCCCGGGATGTAGGCGGTGACCTCGACCGCACTGGTCAGACGCACGCGCGCAACCTTGCGAAGCGCGGAGTTCGGCTTCTTGGGGGTGGTCGTGTACACGCGGGTGCACACGCCGCGACGCTGCGGGCTGCCCTTCAGAGCCGCGGTCTTGACCTTGGCGACCTTGTCGTGGCGACCCTTGCGGACCAGCTGGTTGATGGTTGGCATGTACCGGCTTTCTGTGTTCCTCGTCGTGTGACGGTCGTGCTCGAAATTGCTTTTAAGTTCTGTCGTACTGCGGTTTCACCCGGTTGCGCTACCCCGCTTCCGGGCGTGTCGCATGCGGCCGCCGCGTGTTCTCGGAGTAATTTCCAAGGCACCCACGGCGCAGACATGCAAATTGGCCCGGCGTGTAGGCAAGCTTGCCGAATCCCCGACATGCGAGAACCACAACGCGCCTTGTCTGCCAGGCACGACGGTCCACAATACCAGGGCCGCCGACCTCGACAAAACCCGCTGACCTGCGGCTCCTGCTCGCAGACCTATCACCGCGACCGCATACCCGCGGCCAATCTCATCACCATGTCGGTGAATACGACATCGGTGTCGATGCCGTTCATCACCCCGGTCATCTCCAGGAGCACGAACCCGTGCATCGCGGACCAGAACTCCAGCGCGGCGTAGAACGCGGCCTCGTCGTCGAGGCCGTAGGACGACAGCACCGCGATGACGGGGGCGGCTGCGGCATGGGTGGCCTCGGTGAACTCGGGGTCGTCACCGCCCAACGGCATGCGGGTGAACGCCGAGTACCGGCCCGGGTGGTGGTGGGCGTAGCTGCGATAGGCGCTGGCCATGACCGTAACCGCGTCGTCGGGAGTGCGGCCCTGGCCCACCGTGGTGAGCATGTCGATGATGTCGCCGACCACGCGCATCCGCACCGTGCGGCGCAGGTCGTCGAGGCTGTGCACGTGGTTGTACAGCGACGGGCCCTTGGTGCCCAGCTGATTGGCCAGCGCGTTGATCGTCAGCGCGTCCCAGCCTTCGCGGTCGAGGAACGTCAGGGCCGCGTTGACGATGGAGTCGCGGCTCAGCCTCGCCGATCGCGGCGGCCGAGCTGCCATTTTCATCCCCCTGGTCGGTGCCTGACCGGCCGCGGAAGCAGCCGGGTCAGCGAGAAACTCTAGCTGCTCTCCGCAACCGGCCTGCTGCGGCGCTCAGTTCACCCGGTCCTGGCTGAGCTGGGCGAGCTCGTCGACGATCCCGCACAGATCGGGCAGCGTGGCCGAGTTCATCGTCTGGATCGACCAGGTGATGACGTCGTCGCCCTTGGCCACGTAGATGCTGCACGCCGTGTCGTCGAAGGCCATGAACCCGTCGTTACCCTCCATCGCCAGCTCGGTGACTTCCCGGCCGGCCAGCCCCTCGAGTTCGCGTTCGGTCGCCATGTCGCTGCCCCGGTACCACCAGGTCGAGATCCCCATCCCGGCCCCGACGCTGCCGATCATGGTGTTCTCCTGCCAGAAACAGCCGGCGTCGCCGATCACCGCCTGCTTGAACAGGTTCGACCCGACCACCCGCTCGATGTCGGCCGTCGTGACGCCATTGCAGTCCGCACTGTCGAACCCGGGCCCGGGCTCGGCGCCGGCGGCCTGCTGATCGGGTGCCGGGGCGCCGCCGCAGCCGGCCAGCATCACCGCCGCCCCCGCCGATGCGGCGAGCCGGGCCGCGACGCGCGCGCCGCGCATGTCAGAGGTCCGACTGCAGCGTCGCGGCCATCAATTTCTGCGCCTCCGCGCACGGATCCCCGGTTCTCTGCCCGCGCATCTGCACCCACCAGCTGAGCACGCCGGTGCCGGCGGCCGCGGTGACCGAGCACGCGGCGCCGGTGGTGTCGCGGCGCGCGGAGAAGGCTTTGTGGCGTTCGACGTCGAACTCGGTGATGACGGCGCCGCGGGCCTCGGCGAGCCGACGTTCCCGCTCGAGTTCGCCGGTCTCGAACCAGGAGAACGTGACGTCGATCGTCGTCGACGAACCCGACCCGGACCGCCGCGCCAGGATGTACTGGCACACGGCACCGCTGTAAGGCCGGGTCACCTCGGCCGCGCCCAGCGTCTCCTGCACCGAGCTGTCGTCGAGCAGTCCGCACCGGTCGTCGACGTATCCGTAGCTGCGAGTGGCGTCGACCGCCTCGGATTCGGCGCGCTGGGCCGTTCCGGTCACGGTCTGCGAGCACGCGACCACGGTCGCTGTCACGGTGACCGCGGCGAGAGAAATCTGTGGGACACCTCGGCGCATCGCCGCTCACGCTACCGAGCACCGCCGCCGCGGGCGACCCGTATCAGCGCAAGGAGCGAACCCGGGAACGGCGTCGCCGACGGCGACCGGCATCGTAAGCTTTCGGTGGCTGTCGGGGCCGCACGCGGACGAGCAAAGGGGTGCACCGTGACAACAACGGCTGCCAGGATCGTGGGTCGGGCACTGACGGCCGGCATGGTGACGGCGTCGGCCGTCCTGCTGGGCGGGGCGCCGGCCGCGCACGCCATCAACGGCGACACCCACATCACCGGACAAGGTGTCGTGCAGACCTTGGACTGCAACAACGGCACGCTGCACGTCAACGGCACCGCCAACCAGATCAACGCGCTCGGCACCTGCTGGGCCGTGACGGTGCAGGGCTCGTCCAACGTCATCGTCGCCGACAACGTGATCAACGACATCACCGTCTACGGGTGGGATCAGACCGTGTTCTACAAGAACGGCGCACCCATCGTGTGGGACCGGGGCCGCGAGCTCGGCATGACCAACCGGATCAACCAGGTGCCGGCCTGACATGCGTCGCAGGATCGGCGCCGGGATCGTCACAGCCGTGGCCGCGCTGGCCCTGGCCGGGTGCGGCTCGGGCGACCAGGACGGTAGCCCGACGGTGACAGCGGGCACCTCGGGTGCCCAGGTGGAGATCGGCAACACGATCAACTACGGGTCGTTCGGCACCACCGCCGACCTCGACTGCGGCGAGGGCAAGTCGCTGAACATCGGCGGGTCCAACAACACGCTGACGGTCAGCGGCGCGTGCGCCAACGTCAACATCGGCGGAGCGGACAACAAAGTGACCTTCGAGCGGGTCGACAACGAGCTGACCGTGGTCGGATTGAACAACACCGTGACGTATCAGCAGGGTGAGCCGACGGTCAACGACACCGGGACCAACAACAACATCTCCAAGGGCTGACTCTCAGGCCTTGGCGCCGTGACGGCCGGCGCCGGCCGCGAACCGGGAAGCACCCTCGAGCGATTCGGCCGCCACTCGGGACATGCTGCCGAACTCGAAGTCCATCGCCTCGGCCTCGGATCGGCCCCATTGGTGCAGCACCGACAGGCGGTCCGCGCGCAGGCACTGCTGAGGTAGGGCGGCGAGTTCGGCGGCCAGTTCCTCGGCCTTGTCCCGGGCTTGGCCGGTGGGCACCACCCGGTTGGCCAACCCGATCGCCAGGGCTTCCTCGGCTCCTACGGCACGGCCGGTCAGGATCAGGTCCATCGCCCGGCTGTGCCCGATCAGGCGGGGCAGCCGTACGGTGCCGCCGTCGATCAGCGGCACCCCCCAACGCCGGCAGAACACCCCCATGGTGGCGTCCTCCTCGACCACCCGCAGATCGGCCCACAGCGCCAGTTCCAGCCCTCCGGCGACGGCGAAGCCGCTGATCGCCGCGATCACCGGCTTGGACAACACCATCCGGCTGGGCCCCATCGGGCCGGGACCGCTGCGGTGCACGGGATTGGACTCAGCGGTACCGAACGCCTTGAGATCGGCTCCGGCGCAGAAGGTGCCGTTGTCACCCCACAGCACCGCGACGGCGGCGCTGTCGTCGGAATCGAAGTCGTCGAACGCGGCGTGCAACTCGGCGGCGGCCGGGCCGTTGACGGCGTTGCGCGCGTGCGGGCGGTCCATGATGACCGTGGTGACCGCGCCGTTCCTCTCGACGCGCACCCCGCCTGCCGAATCGGTCATTTCGCCTCCATCAGGTCGACATCGTCACGCCGCGCGACCAGTTCGGCGGCGAAGTCGTGGTAGGCGCGGCGCAGTGCGGCGCCGGGCCAGGCCGCCGGTAGCAGCTCGTCGGGCAGCACCGGATCGGTGAGCAGGTGCCGGACGATGCCCGCCGCGACGACGAAGCGTGCGGGAATGTCGGGCGCCGAGGCCATCTCGTCGAGCAGGGCGTGTCCGGAGCGCGCCCACGCGGGCAGATCCCACAGCAGTGCCGCCAGCTGAGCCGGAGCGTCGTCGCGGGCCGTCAGCGTCCGGACCCGGTCGCTCAGCTCCGGGTCGGTATCGATGTCCAGGTTGGCCGGACGCATCCACACCCCTTCGCGCAGTTCGCCGAACCGCCGGTCCTGCAGGGCCGTTCGCAGTGCAGCGCGGGTACGCGCGTCACCGCCGACGCCGGTGATCACCACCGTCCGCCACGAACCGTCCCATGGGCGGGTGTGCGGGTCGATGGCGTCGTCCTGGCGTCGCTGCCGGGCCAGCAGGCGGTCGGACAGCCGGTAGCCGTCCGCGGACCGCACCAGGTCCCCCGCCCCCACCATGCGGGTCAGCGCGACCCGCACAGTCGGCTCTTTGAGGTCGAAATCCGCTGTCAGCCTGAGCAACTCGCTTGCCGTGGCCGAAGCGGGGTGGGCGCCCAGCAGCACGCTGAGCACCACCGAGCGAGCGGTCATCCGCGACAGGGTCGCCACCGTCACACCCCGGAAGCCTTCCGGCCGTGGTCGCCGAACGGCTCGTCGCGGCGGCGCACGGCGTCACGGAAGCCGTGCTCGCGGGCGTCGGCGACGAACGCGTGCCCTTCGGGGGTGTGTCGGGCGACGCCGTCGAACACGGTGGAGATCATCGCGCTGTTGGCCACGCCCTGGTTGTACAGCGCGCTGTTCATCGCGAGCTTGACCATGATCAGCTGGTTGACCGGAACCGCGGCAATGCGCTGCACCAGCCGTTCGGTGCGCTCGTCGAGATCCGCGGCGTCGGGTGCCTCGACGGCGAGTCCCCACTCGGCGGCCTGCGCCCCGGTGAGGCAGTCGCCGGTCAGCAGAAGCCGTTTGGCGCGTTGATCACCCAGGCGGTGCGCCCACATCCCGGCGGCCGGCACCCCCCACACCCGGGTCGGCGGGTAACCGATCTTGGCGTCGGCAGCGGCGATCACCTGGTCGGCGTGCAGGGCGATGTCGGTGCCCCCGGCGATGCAGTACCCGTGGATCTTGACGACCGTCGGCTTGTCGGCGTGCATGAGGCTGGCGAACCCGCGGACGAACCGGCTCATCATCTGATAGTCGATCATCGGGTCCCACGGTTGATCGGGCAGATGGTTGACGGCCTGCGTCCGGCCCGACAACACGGTGTCGCGGTAGGGGCTGCCACCGCCGGCCGACGACGATCCCTCGGCGTAGGCGGACAGGTCGAATCCGGCGCAGAATCCTTCGCCGCGCCCCGACACCAGGATGACGTGCACGTCGGGATCCAGGTCGGCCCGCTCCACCAGCGCCGAGAGTTCCAGCGGCGTGTCGGCGATGATCGCGTTGCCCTTCTCCGGGCGGTTGAACGTGATGCGGGCGACCCGGTCGGTGACCTCGTAGGTCATCGTCTTCAGATCGTCGAAGTCGACGGGCCTGATCGCGTGGGTCATGAGGTCACCATGTCCCCGCCAGCGCGCGCGTCGGCACACCACAGGCCGCGCAGTTCTGGCATGTCGCGCGCGCTCACGCCTTGACCATGGCTCGTTCGAGGACCGGCGCGAGGTCCAGGCCGGTGGGCAGCGTGCCGAACGCCCCGCCCCACTGTCCGCCCAGCCGGCTGGCGAGGAACACTTCGGCCACCGCCGGGTGACCGTGGCGCAGCAGCAACGAGCCCTGCAGCGCCAGCGAGATGTCCTCGGCCACCTTGCGGGCCCGGTACTGAATCGTCTCGGCGTCGCCGAGAGACGCCTTGAGCTCCGCCACGCGGCGATCCTGCCGGACGTCCTGCCCCTCGGTGCCGGCGAGCTCGTCGAACAGCACGTCGATGCATTCGGGCTTGGTCGCCATCGCGCGCAGGGTGTCCAGCGCGCTGACGTTGCCGGAGCCCTCCCAGATCCCCATCAGCGGTGCTTCGCGGTAGAGCCGCGGCATCCCGGAGTCCTCGACGTAGCCGTTGCCGCCGAGGCACTCCATCGCCTCGGCGGCGTGCGGGGTCGCCCGCTTGCACACCCAGTACTTGGCCGCGGCCAGACCGATGCGGCGCAGCAGTGTCTCCCGCTCGTCGCCGCGCACCGCCCGGTCGGTGGCGCCGGCCATCCGCATCGCCAGCATCGTCGCCGCCTCGGCCTCGACAGCGAGATCGGCCAGCACATTGCGCATCAACGGCTGATCGATCAGGTAGGCGCCGAAGGCTTTTCGGTGCTGCGCGTGGTGGATCGCGCGGGTGAGGCCGTTTCGCATGCTGGTCGCACTACCCAGCGTGCAATCCAGCCGGGTCAGGTTGACCATCTCGATGATGGTCGCTACCCCGCGACCCTCCTCGCCGACGAGCCACGCGGTGGCGCCGTCGTACTCGACCTCACTGGACGCGTTGGCGTGGTTGCCCAGTTTGTCCTTCAGCCGCTGCAGGAACATCCGGTTGCGGCTGCCGTCGGGGAGGATCCGGGGCAGGAAGAAGCAGCTCAATCCCCCGTCGCTTCGCTCGACCCCGGCTGTTTGGGCGAGCACCAGGAAGATGTCGCACATCGGCGCGGAGGTGAACCACTTGTGTCCGGTGAGCCGGTAGGTCCCGTCACCGTTCGGCACAGCCTGCGTGGTGCCGGCCCGCACGTCGGAGCCGCCCTGCTTCTCGGTCATCGACATGCCTGCGGTGATGCCCGCCTTCGTCGTGGGTACGGCAAGCACCGGATCGTAGGCGCGGCTGGTCAGCAGCGGTTCGTAGACGGCCGCCAGTTCGGGGTTGTGACGCAGCGCCGGCACCACGGCGTAGGTCATCGAGATCGGGCAGATGTGGCCCGGCTCGGGGGTCCACACCGAGGTCTTGGCCGCCCGCACCACGTGCGCACCCGGCCGGTCATCCGCCCAGGGAGCGGCGTGCAGGCCGTGGCCGACCGCCACACTCATCAGTTCGTGATAGGCGGGGTCGTACTCCACCTCGTCGACGCGGTGACCGACGCTGTCGTGGGTGTGCAGCACCGGACGGTGGCGATCGGCAAGCTCGCCCCATCGTTGAGCCTGCGCCGAACCCGAGAGTGCGCCCAGTTCGAACACCTCGTCGGTGCCCCATTGACCGCCTTCGCGGATCAGCGCCTCGGCCAGGACGGGCGAGGTGGCCGGGTTGTAGTTCTCCAGCGGCGGAACCTGGTTGGTGACGACATGCGTGTCGGAAGCAGCCATGGTGGCAGTGTTACATCTTTTCTGCAGTCGCACAACAAACTGTAATACGATGGCCGGGCATTTCCGTGAGTGCGCGTCTGCGCGGCGAAACGCTCGCAATTTCTGGCAGTCAACGCCCGCTCGCGGCCGGTGAACGCGCCGATGACCGCACGGCGGCTGCGCGTGCAGTGACCTCGCGGGCAGTGACCTCGCATGCAGCGACCGCGCGCCGGTGAATGCGCACCGGTGTCCGCATACTTGTCCGATGAAGCCCAACTCCGTCGTGGCGGCCAGCTCCCTGCACCTCGAACCGGAACCCGTTCCGGCCGATCAACGCGTCGACGGGACGCCCAGCACCGCAGCCGCGACGCTGACCGACTTCGGCGGGCTCGAGGTCGGGATATGGGAGATGACCCCCGGCGTCATGCGGGACATCGAGGCCGACGAGGTGTTCGTCGTCCTGTCGGGCTCAGCCAGCGTTGACTTCGTCGACGGCAGCCCGTCGCTGCGCCTCGGCCCCGGCGACATCGTTCGGCTCGCGGCGGCGACGCAGACGGTGTGGACGGTGCACGAGACTCTGCGCAAGGTCTATCTCACGCAGCTCTAGCGGGGCCGGCTCACGCGACGGGACAGCGTCGCGCCGGTTACGCCGCGCCGCGCGCATCGCGTCCCACCGGGTGAGCCCCGTGAGCACGACCGCGGCCAGCACCCAGCCCAACAGGATGTCGACGACGTAATGCTCAGCGGTGTAGACCAGCGTGAACGCCATGGTCAACGGATAGGCCACCAGCACCGGTCGCCAGCGGCGCTGAACGCGGTTCCACAGGAACACCGCGATGGCTGCCGACAGCCCGGCATGCAGCGACGGGATCGCCGCCACCAGATTGACGCTGGCTTGCCCCTGATCGATCAGTGCACTGGCCGAATGCAGGTTCAGCTTGCCCCAGCCCCGCCCGACGATGCGCTCGATCCAGCCGTTCGCGCCGTCCTGGGATACCTGCATCGCGCCGAGTAGACCCCCGTCTTCCACGCCGCGGGCCGAGCGGAACATGCAGCGCGGCCCCGACGGACCGCCGTCGACATCTGCCGCCGTGCAGCGCGCCGCCGCCCACGGGGGTGCCGCCGGCACCAACGCGTAGATGACCAGCGCCGTGAACGACAGCGTCACGAACAGCCGGACGAAGGCCTTCCACTCGTCGCGGTTGCGCAGCCACAGGGCACCGGCGATCACGTACGGCAGGATGAAGAACGACATGTAGACGCTGCTGATGACCACTTCCCACCACGGCGGGTGCGGCAGCTTCAGACGTTCCTGCAGCCATACGGTCGGCATCACGCCGAAGAACATCCACCGATCCACGTCGGCCTGCCATTGCCACAGGGTCGGACGGCCCACGACGGAGGCCGCTCCCCTGCTCAGGTCGTAGGCCAGCAGGACCACGGCGAACGGCAGCCAGTCGCGCACCACATAGAGCACGCGGCGACCCTGCCCGATGCTCGCCGCTACCAGACCTGTGCAGATGTAGAGCAGCAGCAGCTCGCGGTTGAAGGCGAAGCCGTCGGTGACGGTGCGCCACACGATGACGGTCGCCCACACCGCGACAGCCACCCACCGGGCGACGCGCAACCAGCCGTCGCGACCCACATCGGCCGGGGACCCCTGGTCCGACGCCAGCTCACTCGACGACTGATCAGATACGGACACGGCTGCCTTCCGACGCGGGAACGGAGGGCATTCCCCGGGTCAGACTAATTAACCGCGCCGCTACCCGCCGTTCAACGCTCGTTCTGGGATCTGAGCGTGACCCATCAGCCGGATCAGCGAAGGTTGTCGCGCAGGAACGCGATGTCGTCCTTGCGCCCCTCGTCGGCGGTTTCACAGATGACCGGCGCGTCCGCGGCTTCGACGACCGCGACAAGCAGTTGGGGATCGATCTGGCCGGTGCCGAAGTTGGCGTGCCGGTCGGCCCCGGATCCGGCCGCATCCCGCGAGTCGTTGCAGTGCACCAGGTCGATGCGGCCGGTGATCGACTGGATCCGCTCCACTGCATCGATCAGCGCTTCACCCGCAGCCCAGGCGTGGCAGGTGTCCAGGCAGAACCCGATGCCCTTGTCGCCGATGTGGTCCCACAGTCTGGCGATGGTGTCGAAGTGCCGGGCCATGGCGTGATCTCCGCCTGCCGTGTTCTCCAGGTAGACGGGCACGTCGGTCTCGAGGTAGTCCAGTGCCTTGACCCAGCGCTCGAAACCGGCGTCCATGTCGTTGTCGTCCGCGTGGCCGCCGTGCACGATCACGGCGGTGGCGTTGACCGCCGCAGCGGCATTGCAGGTCTCCTGCAAGATCTTGCGGGACGGGATCCGCACCCGATTGTTGGCCGAGGCCACGTTGATCAGGTAGGGGGCGTGTACGTAGATCGGAATCGGCGACGCCTTCAGCACGTCGGCATCCTCACGGGGCGGCGGCTTCTTCCAGCTCTGCGGGTTGCCGAGGAAGAACTGCACCACATCGGCTCCGTCTGACTGGGCCGCCGCCAGGGGGTCATCACCGTGGACATGGGATCCGATCAACACGGCCCCGAGTCTAGGCGGCAGTCCGGACAGCACGCCTGTGCGGGAGGAGTCGTCGGGACGGTCGTCGGCGGCCGACTCCCGTACCGGCTCCGGCACCGTTGGCGGCACGAACGTCGACGGCCGACTCCCGTACCGGCTCCGGCACCGTTGGCGGCACGAACGTCGACAGCGGATCCCCGTATCGACGCTCGCCCAGTGTGAATCCTGTGCGAAAACGGGCACCGGATGTCGCACACACTTCACGCTCGGCGCGCAGAGGCGACCGGCATTCACTCTCGGCACGCAGGGCGACCGGAGCTCACCGCGGCCTGCGCTCACCGCGGCCTGCGCGCACCACGCTCGGCGCGCACCGCCACGCTCGGCCCGCACCGCCACTGTCTCGCCGCGCAGAGGCGCACGAAAAAGCCCCCGCCTCCGAAGAGGCGGGGGCATTTCCGAGACTGACTACCGGTAGTCCGAGTAGCCGTAGTCGTCCAGCGGCACCGCAGCGCCGGTGGCCTGGCCGAAGTCCGGGCTGTAGTACTGATCCTCGTAGGACGGGATCGTGTACGCCGCGGCACGGGCCTCTTCGGTCGGCTGCACCTGGATGTTGCGGTACCGGTTGATGCCGGTACCGGCCGGGATCAGCTTGCCGATGATCACGTTCTCCTTCAGACCCTGCAGCTTGTCGCTGCGGCAGTTGATCGCCGCATCGGTCAGCACGCGCGTGGTCTCCTGGAACGACGCCGCCGACAGCCACGAATCGGTGGCCAGCGACGCCTTCGTGATACCCATCAGCACCGGACGACCGGCCGCGGGCTCGCCACCCTCGGCGACGACCCGGCGGTTCTCCGACTCGAACTCGGCACGCTCGGTCAGCGAACCGGGCAGGAACTCCGTCGCACCCGAATCGATGATCGTCACGCGACGCAGCATCTGCCGCACGATGACCTCGATGTGCTTGTCGTGGATCGACACACCCTGGGCCCGGTAGACCTCCTGGACCTCCTTGACGAGGTGGATCTGCACCTCGCGGGGACCCTGGACGCGCAGCACCTCGTGCGGATCGGCCGAACCTTCCAGCAGCTGCTGGCCCACCTCGACGTGATCGCCGTCGGTCAGCAGACGCTCGGAGCCGTCCTCGTGCTTGAACACCTTCAGGCGCTGACGACGGGAGAGCTTGTCGTACACGACCTCCTCGCCCCCGTCATCGGGAACGATGGTGATCTTGTAGAACTTCTCGCTCTCCTCCAGCTGCACCCGTCCGGAGACGTCGGCGATCGGGGCCCGGTTGCGCGGAACACGAGCCTCGAACAGCTCCTGCACACGCGGCAGACCACCGACGATGTCGGCGCCACCGGTCACACCGCCCTGGTGGAAGGTACGCATCGTCAGCTGCGTACCGGGCTCACCGATGGACTGCGCGGCCACGATGCCGACCGCCTCGCCGATGTCGACCAGCTTGCCGGTCGCCATCGAACGGCCGTAGCACATCGCGCAGACGCCGGTGCCGGTCGCGCAGGTCAGCACGGAGCGGACCTTCACCTCGGTGATACCCGCGGCCAGCAGCGCCTCGATGGCCGGATCGCCCAGGTCGTGACCACGCTCGACGACCACGTTGCCGTCGGCGTCGACCGCGTCGGTGGCCAGCGTGCGGGCATACGCCGACGTCTCGATGTGCTGATCGCGGACGAGCGTAGCCCCCCCATCAGCACCGTCGGCCCGCTCGGCCAGCGTGACGTTGATGCCGCGCTCGGTCTCGCAGTCGGTCTCGCGGACGATGACGTCCTGCGACACGTCGACCAGACGACGGGTCAGGTAACCCGAGTCGGCCGTACGCAGCGCCGTGTCCGCCAGACCCTTACGGGCGCCGTGGGTGTTGATGAAGTACTCCAGCACCGTCAGGCCCTCACGGAACGAGGACTTGATCGGACGCGGGATGAACTCACCCTTCGGGTTGGTCACCAGACCCTTCATGCCGGCCAGGGTCCGCGTCTGGGTGAAGTTACCCGTGGCGCCCGAATCCACGATCGTGATGATCGGGTTGTCCTTCGGGTAGTGGGCGCGCAGCGCCTCACCGACCTCTTCGGTGGCGTCCTGCCAGATCTTGACCAGGGCCTCGTTGCGCTCGTCGTGGTTGAGCGCGCCGCGCTGGTACTTCTTCTCGATGCCGTCGGCCTCGGTCTCGTACCGGTCCAGGATCTCCTGCTTCTGCGGCGGCACCAGCACGTCGGCCATGGAGACCGTCACACCGGAGCGGGTCGCCCAGAAGAAGCCGGCGTCCTTGAGCTTGTCGACGGTCTGCGCGACGACGATCATCGGGAAGCGCTCGGCCAGATCGTTGATGATCCGCGCCTGCACCTTCTTGTGCATCTGCTCGTTGACGAACGCGTACGTCGGCGGCAGCAGCTCGTTGAACAGCACCCGGCCCAACGTGGTGTGCGCGGTCCAGGCATCGCCGGGCTTCCAGCCGTCCGGGAACAACTCGGCCTCGACGTCGGCGGGCGGACGCAGCTGGCTCAGCCGCACCCGGATCTTGGCCCGCACGCTCAGCGCACCGCGATCCATCGCCATGATGGCCTCGGCCGGCGAGCTGAACACACCGGTCTCCGGCTGATCCTTGGCGGCAGCGGTGTACTCGCCGAGGTCACCGTCGATCTCGGTGGTCAGGTAGTACAGACCGGTCACCATGTCCAGACGGGGCATGGCCAGCGGACGACCCGACGCCGGCGACAGGATGTTGTTCGAGGACAGCATCAAAATGCGGGCCTCGGCCTGTGCCTCCGCGCTCAGCGGCAGGTGCACGGCCATCTGGTCGCCGTCGAAGTCGGCGTTGAACGCCTCACACACCAGCGGGTGCAGCTGGATGGCCTTGCCCTCCACCAGCTGCGGCTCGAAGGCCTGGATACCGAGGCGGTGCAGCGTGGGCGCGCGGTTGAGCAGCACCGGGTGCTCGGCGATGACCTCTTCGAGGACGTCCCACACCTGGGGCCGCTGACGCTCGACCATGCGCTTGGCGCTCTTGATGTTCTGCGCGTGGTTCAGGTCGACCAGGCGCTTCATCACGAACGGCTTGAACAGCTCGAGCGCCATCAGCTTGGGCAGACCGCACTGGTGCAGCTTGAGCTGCGGACCGACCACGATGACCGAACGGCCCGAGTAGTCGACACGCTTACCGAGCAGGTTCTGCCGGAACCGGCCCTGCTTGCCCTTGAGCAGATCCGACAGCGACTTCAGCGGACGGTTGCCCGGTCCGGTGACCGGGCGGCCGCGGCGGCCGTTGTCGAACAGCGCGTCCACCGACTCCTGGAGCATGCGCTTCTCGTTGTTGACGATGATCTCGGGCGCACCGAGGTCGATCAGACGCTTGAGCCGGTTGTTGCGGTTGATGACGCGGCGGTACAGGTCGTTCAGGTCGGAGGTGGCGAAGCGGCCACCGTCGAGCTGAACCATCGGTCGCAGCTCCGGCGGGATCACCGGAACCGCGTCGAGCACCATGCCCATCGGCGAGTTGCTGTTGGTCTGGAAGGCCGCGACGACCTTGAGGCGCTTGAGCGCGCGCAGCTTCTTCTGACCCTTGCCGCTGCGGATGACCTCGCGCAGGTTCTCGGCCTCGGCCTCGATGTCGAAGTTCTCGATGAGCTTCTTGATCGACTCGGCACCCATGGCGCCCTCGAAGTACTCGCCGTAGCGGTCCTGCAGCTCGCGGTAGAGCAACTCGTCGACGATCAGCTGCTTGGGAGCCAGCTTGGTGAACGTCGTCCAGATCTCCTCGAGCCGGTCCAGCTCGCGCTGGGCCCGGTCGCGCAGCTGACGCATCTCGCGCTCGCCGCCGTCACGCACCTTGCGCTTGACGTCGGACTTGGCGCCCTCGTCCTCGAGCTCCTTCATGTCGGCCTCGAGCTTCTGCGCCCGCGCCTCGAGGTCGGCGTCACGCTGGTCCTCGACGGCCTTGCGCTCGACGGCCATCTCGGCTTCGAGGGTGGACAGCTCGTTGTGCCGCATCTCGTCGTCGACCGCGGTGATGACGTAGGCCGCGAAGTAGATGATCTTCTCGAGATCCTTGGGCGCCAGGTCGAGCAGATACCCGAGCCGCGACGGCACACCCTTGAAGTACCAGATGTGGGTGACCGGCGCGGCCAGCTCGATGTGGCCCATCCGCTCACGACGCACCTTGGCGCGGGTCACCTCGACGCCGCAGCGCTCACAGATGATGCCCTTGAAGCGGACGCGCTTGTACTTGCCGCAGTAGCACTCCCAGTCGCGAGTCGGTCCGAAGATCTTCTCGCAGAACAGGCCGTCCTTTTCCGGCTTGAGCGTGCGGTAGTTGATGGTCTCCGGCTTCTTGACCTCACCGTAGGACCAGTTACGGATGTCGTCCGCGGTGGCCAGACCGATGCGGAGTTCATCGAAGAAGTTGACGTCTAACACGTAACTCCCTTTCCCCTTTCGGGATTAGAAAACAATCACTACTTAAGCGAGCTCGAGGATCAGGCGAGATCCTCAACCGACGCGGACTCGTTGCGGGACAGGTTGATGCCGAGGTTGGCCGCAGCGCGCTCCAGGTCCTCGTCGTCACCGTCACGCATCTCGATCGCGGCGCCGTCCGACGACAACACCTCGACGTTGAGGCACAGTGACTGCAGCTCCTTGAGCAGCACCTTGAACGACTCGGGGATGCCCGGCTCGGGGATGTTCTCGCCCTTGACGATCGCCTCGTACACCTTGACCCGGCCGACGGTGTCGTCGGACTTGATGGTCAACAGCTCCTGCAGCGTGTAGGCCGCGCCGTAGGCCTGCATGGCCCAGCACTCCATCTCACCGAACCGCTGACCACCGAACTGCGCCTTACCGCCCAGCGGCTGCTGGGTGATCATCGAGTACGGACCGGTCGAGCGGGCGTGGATCTTGTCGTCCACCAGGTGGTGCAGCTTGAGGATGTACATGTAGCCGACCGTCACCGGGTACGGGAACGGCTCTCCGCTGCGGCCGTCGAACAGCACCGCCTTGCCGTCGGAGTTGACCATCGTCTCGCCGTCGCGGTTGGGCAGCGTCGAACCGAGCAGACCCGACAGCTCGTTCTCGCGGGCACCGTCGAACACCGGGGTGGCGACGATGCTGTCGGACGGCGCCGACAGCAGGTCCTCCGGCAGGTTCGACGCCCAGTCGGGCGTGCCACCCACCACGTCGATGTTCCAGCCGGCCTTGGCGACCCACCCGAGGTGGGTTTCCAGGATCTGGCCGATGTTCATACGACGCGGCACACCGTGGGTGTTCAGGATGATGTCCACCGGGGTGCCGTCAGGCAGGAACGGCATGTCCTCGACGGGCAGGATCTTGCCGATGACGCCCTTGTTGCCGTGGCGTCCGGCCAGCTTGTCGCCGTCGGAGATCTTGCGCTTCTGCGCGACGTAGACGCGCACCAACTCGTTGACGCCGGCGGGCAGCTCGTCGTCGTCCTCACGGGAGAACACGCGGATGCCGATGACCTTGCCGGACTCACCGTGCGGCACCTTCAGCGACGTGTCGCGGACCTCGCGCGCCTTCTCACCGAAGATCGCGCGGAGCAGCCGCTCCTCCGGGGTCAGCTCGGTCTCGCCCTTCGGGGTGACCTTGCCGACCAGGATGTCGCCGTCGCGGACCTCGGCGCCGATGCGGACGATGCCGCGCTCGTCGAGGTCGGCCAGCACCTCATCGGAGACGTTCGGGATGTCCCGGGTGATCTCCTCGGCGCCCAGCTTGGTGTCGCGGGCGTCGATCTCGTGCTCCTCGATGTGGATCGAGGTGAGCACATCCTCTTCGACCAGACGGTTGCTGAGGATGATCGCGTCCTCGTAGTTGTGGCCCTCCCACGGCATGATCGCGACGAGCAGGTTCTTGCCCAGCGCCATCTCACCGTTCTCGGTGCACGGCCCGTCGGCGATGACCTGACCCGCCTCGACCCGCTGACCGGCGTCCACGATCGGACGCTGGTTGGCGCACGTGCCGTGGTTGGAGCGGGCGAACTTGCGCATCCGGTAGGTGTGCCGGGTGCCGTCGTCGGCCATCACGGTGACGTAGTCGGCGCTGACCTCCTCGATCACGCCGGCCTTGTCGGCGACGACGACGTCGCCCGCGTCGATCGCGGCGCGCAACTCCATCCCGGTACCGACCAGCGGGGCCTCGCTGCGCACCAGCGGAACGGCCTGGCGCTGCATGTTGGCACCCATGAGGGCGCGGTTGGCGTCGTCGTGTTCGAGGAACGGGATCATCGCCGTCGCGACCGACACCATCTGGCGCGGCGAGACGTCCATGTAGTCCACCTCGGCCGAGGAGACGTACTCGACCTCGCCGCCCTTGCGGCGGACCAGGACGCGGTCCTCGGTGAAGCGCTGCGATTCCGGATCCAGCGGCGAGTTGGCCTGCGCCACGACGTGGCGGTCCTCCTCGTCGGCGGTCAGGTAGACGATGTCATCGGTGACGACACCGTCGACGACCTTGCGGTACGGCGTCTCGATGAACCCGAACGGGTTGACCCGGGCGTACACCGACAGCGAGCCGATCAGGCCGATGTTCGGGCCCTCCGGGGTCTCGATCGGGCACATCCGGCCGTAGTGGCTGGGGTGCACGTCGCGGACCTCGAGGCCGGCGCGCTCACGGGACAGACCGCCGGGGCCCAGCGCCGACAGGCGGCGCTTGTGGGTCAGACCCGACAGCGGGTTGTTCTGGTCCATGAACTGCGACAGCTGGCTGGTGCCGAAGAACTCCTTGATCGCCGCCACGACGGGACGGATGTTGATCAGGGTCTGCGGCGTGATGGCCTCGACGTCCTGAGTGGTCATGCGCTCACGCACGACGCGTTCCATCCGCGACAGGCCGACCCGGATCTGGTTCTGGATCAGCTCGCCGACGGTGCGCAGACGACGGTTGCCGAAGTGGTCGATGTCATCGACCTCGACGGGCACCTCGACTCCGCCGGGCACCGTCATCGTGGTGTCCCCGGCGTGCAGCCGCACCAGGTACTCGATGGTGGCGACGATGTCCTCTTCGGTCAGCGTCGAGCTGGTGATCGGTTCACCGGAGTGCAGACCCAGCTTCTTGTTGACCTTGTAGCGGCCCACCCGGGCCAGGTCGTAGCGCTTCTCCTTGAAGAACAGGTTCTCCAGCAGCGTCTGCGCGGATTCCTTGGTCGGCGGCTCGCCCGGGCGCAGCTTGCGGTAGATGTCGAGCAGCGCCTCGTCGGTGCCGGCCGTGTTGTCCTTCTCCAGCGTGGACATCATGATCTCGGAGAACCCGAAACGCTCGGTGATCTGCTCGTTTGTCCAGCCCAACGCCTTGAGCAGCACGGTGACCGGCTGGCGGCGCTTGCGGTCGATGCGCACGCCGACGGTGTCGCGCTTGTCGACGTCGAACTCCAGCCACGCGCCGCGGCCGGGGATCACCTTGACGCTGTGCAGCAGCTTCTCGGTGGACTTGTCGATGCTCTCGTCGAAATAGACACCGGGCGAACGGACGAGCTGCGACACGACGACGCGCTCGGTGCCGTTGATGATGAAGGTGCCCTTCTCGGTCATCATCGGGAAGTCACCCATGAACACCGTCTGGCTCTTGATCTCACCGGTGTTGTTGTTGATGAACTCGGCCGTGACGAACAGCGGGGCCGCGTACGTCATGTCCTTGTCTTTGCACTCGTCGACGGGCGCCTTGACCTCGTCGAAGCGCGGATCGGAGAACGACAGGGACATCGAGCCCGAGAAATCCTCGATCGGCGACAGCTCTTCGAGCACCTCCTGGAGACCGCCGCGCGGTTCCACGTCACCGCGGTCGACGGCTCGCTGGAACCAGTCGTCGGAGCCGACCAGCCACTCGAATGACTCGGTTTGGACGTCCAGCAGCCCGGGAACCTTCAACGGCTCACGGAGCTTGGCGAAAGAAATTCGGTTAGGTGCTCCGGGAACGGAGTAATCGGTAGCTACTTCTGAACTGATCTGGCGGGACCCTGCCAAGATGCATCCTTCCAGCACCTCATGCGACCATTCGGGGGACCGGCAAGCCGGATCCCTATGAGCCGCGATATCTGCGTCGGTTCGGCTGGCCCGTCAAGCCCGGAGAACCCCCGACGCACGGCACGCGACCAGATCACTGAGCGTGGTGTTTCGGCTCAGGCGTGGTCCACGTGATCAGCGCGGTGATGGAGGGTGGGCAGGATGCAGCCAGCGCAACGTCCAACAGTACCGCAGGACGGCGTATTCCTCAACAAGCCCACGCGAGGGCGGTCAGGCGCTGGCTGGCCATCTCAACCCGTGCAAACATGCTGGCCAATAGATTGGCCCGGTTTCGTCCTTCCGTCAAGAGATAGGAGCGTGTCCGGCCCAGAAAATGACACGTTTTCTGCCGGCTCGTCGGCACAGGTCGCGAAGTCGATGCCGAACAGGATGGTCGCGCCGAAGGTCAACAGATGGTCGATCAGACTCAAGCGCTCCGCCGGGCCCGGGGTCACATAGGCGGTCGCAAGCCCCCGCGGGGTGTCGATCTGCAGCACCTCACCCGGGTCGCCGTAGTAGGGCGCGGTGGCCTGACCGGCGAACATGTCATTGAGCCAGGCTGCGTTCAGGATCTCGGAGGCGTCGATGTTCTGCTCCCGCGAGAACCCCGTGACGAGGTACAGCGCAAACTGGACCAGCGGGTTGCCACCCAGCATGGTGTCCGAGTGCAGACCGTCGACCAGTCTTACCCCGACGAACTCACCGGGGCGGGCGTCGCTGAGGGCCGTGTTCGCCGCACCGCTGATGTTCCAGAAGTAGGACCGGCCGGCGAGGTTGTAGATGGGCACGTCATCGGGCAGCGCGTCCAGCGCGTCCGGAACCACCGAGCCGAAGCCCACCCCGTCGAGCATGACGACTCCGGCGAGCCGGTCGGCGCTGCCGTTGCCGACCATGTAGCCCGCAGTGCCCGCGACCAGCCCGCCGCCCAGCGAGTGTCCGGTCAGTGCGACCTGCTCGACGCCGTCGAGCAGCGTGGCGCTGTAGCCGGCGGCCAGGGCGCTCTCCGCCAGCGCAGTGTTGCCGTCGGCGAACAGGTCGGCGACGGCGCGGTGCATCGGCGAACCGCCCAGCCAACAGCCGTCGCAGGCCAGGAAGTTCGACGTCAGCGACGTCGTGACGACGATGCTGTTGGTCGACTCGGCCAGCCGGGCCGCGGTGTAGCTGTAGAACGGTCCGGCAGCCAGGAAGCCGTGCTGCAGATAGACCAGCCGCTGCGGAGTCGGCCCCGCCGGCACGTACCAGTCGGCGGGCACCTCGTAGCCCTCGCCGCAATCGATCTCCAGCGTCGAGCTGCGCACCGTCACGGTGCTGTCGCGGGGCAGCTGGGCGGGCCCACCGAACACCCGGATCAATCCGCCGTAGACGTTGAACACGATGGTGCCCAGCAGGCTGAGCAGCGTCTGCCGGGCGGGCGGGGCGGCGTGACTGGTCGCGTCGTCGGCATCGGCCGTCGTCGACGTCAGGGCCAGTTGCGTCGAGGCCGGCACGGACCGCAGCGAGGCGACGGGCGCGCGATCTGCCGCGGCCTCGGCCGACGGTGCTGAGGGGGCCGGGACGGCGGCCTCCCCAGGGACCGGCGCGGTGCCGGAGCCGGTGTCTCTGTCGCTGTCGCTGGATAAGACAGGGTCGCCGGTGGGGTTGCCGACCGGCTCGTTCGTTGCGGTCTCCGCCGCGTCGCGCTCCGGCTCCGCGTCGCGCTCGGGCGCGGCGGCACCTTCCGGCTCGGCCGCACGCCCGGAGGCGCTGTCGTCGACGCCATCAGTCTCGTCGGAGGCCTCGGGGATATTCGCGTCCTCGGCCTCGTCGTCGACCGCTGCCGGCGGCTCGTCAGCCTCGCCGGTGTCCGCATCGTCGACGGCTCCGTCGTCAGCGGGAGCGGCCTCACCCTCGTCGAGATCATCGGTCTCGCCGAAATCGTCCTCGGCGACAGCGTCCGCGAGGTCGGACGGATCCGCACCGTCGGACGACGCGGCGGCCTCGGCGCTGCCGTCCTTGTCCTCGGAGTCCGGGCGCGTGCTCGGCTGTGTTTCCGCCGCGTCGGCGCCCCCGCCGGTTGCCCCGTCCGCGGCCGCGAGCGCCAGTCCGGCTCCGCCCAGCATCGCTGCCGACATTCCGGCGGCGACGACGCCGGCCCCCACAACCACCGACCACCGGTCGAACATCGCAGCTCCCGTCAGGAAATCCAGCGAAACCTATCGCGGCCGCCGGACCGGCCGCCGGAGTTTGCGTCGAATCACGCCACCCGGGTGGTCGCCTTCGACGCCTGGCGCGTGTAACCGGGCGTGACGTAGGTGCACTGCACGGTCCCCGGGTTCAACAGACACGTGAAAAGCACGTCGAGCGGTCCGACGTACTGGTGCACGACGGGGTAGACCTGCGCCACCGACGGCACCCACCAGCCGGTGAAGATGTTGAGCATCGAGCCGGGCGTGCCGTAGAGGCGGGCCGTGTGGGTGCCGTAGAGCATGTCGGTGATCCATCCCGCAGACAGCATCTCGCCCGCTGCGACGTTCCACGGCTTGGAGAATCCGGTCGCGAGGTAGGACGCGAACTGGATCATCGGACTGCTGCTCTGCATGGCGTCGGCGTGCAATCCACCGTTGACGAGAACACCGGTGAATTCCCCGGGACGCGCCTCGGCGAGATCTGTGCTGGCGCCACCGAAGTCGTTCCAGCCGTACGGTTCGCCGGCGAGGTTGTAGACCGGGATGTCTCGCGGGATCTTGGCCAGGTCCGAGCTGAGGTGGTCGCCGAACCCGACGCCGTCGAGCATGACCACACCGGCGAGGTCGTCGGTGGCATCCAGATCGGCCAGGTACCCGGCCACGCCCACGGCGAGCCCGCCACCTGCGGAGTGACCGGCCAGGACCACCCGGCTCGGCAGGGTCTTGTGATACCCGGCCGCTTGCGCGCTGGCGTTCAGAGCCGCTCGGTCACCGGTGAACAGGTCGGCGACCGCCCGGTGCGTCCGGGACAGCATCAGCGGATAACCGTCGATGTCGAAGATGTTCCACGTCAAGGTCGGTGCCACGACGATGCTCAGCGTCTTCTCTGCCAGGTACGCCGCGGTGGCGCTGTAGAACGACGCCGTGGCCATGAACCCGTGCTGCAGATAGATGATGCCGGCGGGCTTGTCGGTGTCGGGGAAGTACCAGTCGGCGGGCACCTCGACGTCACCGATCTGCAGCGTCGAGCTCTCGACCCGCACGTTGCTGCCCAGCGGCGCCCGCACCGGGCCGGCGAGGAACTGCATTGCGCCGGTGTAGAAGTTGTAGATGGCGGTGCCGATGTCGTCGAGCATCTCGGCGAAGTCCTGCACGGCCTGCAGCCAGGGTGCCTGCACGGCGGCCGCGCGCATGACGACTGCGGCGTCGGTCGCCCCGAGGTCGGTCTCGACACTCGTCACGAACGACGACGGCTCGGCGTCCGGCGTGGTGACCGCGTCGTCGCCGGCGTCCTCTCCGGACTCAGCGGACGGCGGTGCGGCCTCGGCAGCATCGGTCTGCTCGAACGGAAGGCCCCCCGCCGCGGTGTCAGGCGCGACTGCGGACGGGTCGTCGACGTCCGGTTCCGCGGTCGCGTCGTCCGAGCGCTCTGGAGCTCCGGCAGAGTCGTCGGCCGGGGTCTCCGATTCGCCGGAGGGTGACGTCTCAGGCGGGGACGCTTCGGCATCCACGCCGACGCCGTGATCGCCCACCTCGTCGTCACCGTCGTCGGTGATCTCCTGCTCGAGGTCGTCGGCGTCCTCGTCGTCCTGGTGTTCGTCGTCGCTGAGGTCGCTGCCGCCGCCATCGTCGACGGACACGTCATCGTGGCCGTCCGGTTCCTGGCCGTCCGACACCGACTCCGCATCGGCGTCGTCGTCCTTGCGGTGCTTGCCGGGCTTGTCCGCGCCGGTCGACGAGGTGGCCCTGCCCGGCCCCGAGGCGTCCCCGTCTGACTCACCGGAGTCCTTCGACCCCGACGCCGGCTGCGACTCCGATCCCGCCGAAGCACCGTCGTCGGCGGTCGCGATGCCCGCGCCGGTCAGCATCGCCGCCGACATTCCCCCCGCCAGAAAGCCTGCCCCCAGCCAGACCCGATAGCGGTCGACCATCTTTCTCCTGTCAAGAGTCGCGGACCGTCGCAACGCAGGTAGCCGGCAAGCAACTTCTGCGACCTGAACGGACAATTCTGGCAAACTGTATAGCCGAGCAGAGCAACCCGCAAGGGCGCCGTGCCAGAAAATTGACGAATCGGGAAGAAATTCGCAATGACGCTGTTCCTGCGGTTCTTTCTGTACGCCACTGCGGCCGACGAGCACACTCGACTGCCGTCTGTATCGCCACATTGCGCCACGCTTGTGCAAAACAGCAACTATTGACACAGGCGCCACACATGGTGGCGATAT
Organism: Mycobacterium sp. G7A2; assembly: GCF_041902445.1. Taxonomy (NCBI): domain Bacteria; kingdom Bacillati; phylum Actinomycetota; class Actinomycetes; order Mycobacteriales; family Mycobacteriaceae; genus Mycobacterium; species Mycobacterium sp. G7A2. The sequence goes on from NZ_CP169251.1 coordinate 4,943,260, forward strand.
TTCCCTCGACAATATTTGCCGAGTTGCTGTAATCGCAGCTGAGCGCGCAATTGGAGACAGGTCACAATTGGGGAAACCGCTGTTCGAGCCACCGCAGTCGTCGCGCGGCACGACTCGGCAGCACCACCCACGTCAGCGACGGGGCGTTGCCGGGCTGCGCGGTAGGCCTTCGTCCGGCAGCTGCACCGGGGGTGTGCGGGGCCGCGTCCAGTGCAGGCGCGGCGCCCCGCCGCTCACCGACAGTCAGGCGCAGTAGAGACGCCGACGGGCGCCGCGTGTGTCACGCGGCGCCCGTCTGGACGTGAAGCTAGGTGCTCAGCGCTCGCCGGCGACCGGGATGCGGCCGGTCGGCGCGTCATCCGCAGCATGTCGCTGGGTCGAGTCGTCGCTGAACTCGTGCACCGGGTACTTGTTGGTGCCCTCGAGATCGTCGCGGATGGCTTCCTGAGCCGCGGGCGGCAGCGTGTGCATGATCTCGCGGACGCGGGCCTGACGCCGCCCGACGGCCTTACGCTCGGGCATGCCCGGCGTGGCCTGGATCTGTGGCGGCACACCCTCGATCTCCTCGACGCCACCGTCGTGGTGACCGGCGTCGGCCATGGCCTGCTCTTCGGCCATCGTGCCTTCGTCCTTCTCCTCGGACATGCCGATCGGGCCGAGACGACGACCGTTGAGGAACTGCTTGACGACGGGCTCGTCGCTGGTCAGCAGCACTTCCCGCGGGCCGAACATGACGAGCTTCTTGCGGAACAGCATGCCCATGTTGTCGGGCACCGTGCGCGCGATGTTGATGTTGTGCGTCACGATCAGGATCGTCGCGTCGATCTGGGCGTTGATGTCGATCAGCAGCTGCGACAGATAAGCGGTACGCACCGGGTCCAGACCGGAGTCCGGCTCGTCGCAGAGGATGATCTGCGGATCGAGCACCAGCGACCGCGCCAGGCCGGCACGCTTGCGCATACCGCCGGAGATCTCGCCCGGGAACTTGTTCTCGTCCCCGGCCAGACCGACGAGGTCCAGCTTCTCCATCACGATCTGACGGATTTCGCTTTCCTTCTTCTTGGTGTGCTCGCGCAGCGGGAAAGCGGTGTTGTCGTACAGGCTCATCGAGCCGAACAGTGCGCCGTCCTGGAACATCACCCCGAACAGCGTGCGGATCTCGTAGAGCTCTTTCGCGGAACACTCGATGATGTTCGTGCCGTCGACGATGATCTTTCCGCGCTCAGGACGCAGCAGACCGATCAGCGACTTCAGGAACACCGACTTACCGGTACCGGAAGGCCCGAGCAGCACGCTCACTTCGCCAGCGGGGAGGTCGAAGGTGACGTCCTCCCAGATTCGCTGGGGCCCGAAGGACTTGGTCAGGCCTTCGATCTGAATGCCAATGCCCACGCAAAATCCTCTCGCCAATACCGGACTCCGACCACACGCTCCCCGCCTGTGGCTTGAGTCACTGTAACCTACCGGCCCATCCGAGAACACTTGGTCGGCGAACACCGCTGCCTCGGAGATGCCGTGGAGACGACTGTGGGGCCGGCCTGTTTGCCAGACCGGCCCCACAGCTCAACGTTCTCCACACCGACGTCATGCGCCGGTGGGACGGGTGGAACCCGGAACTACTTGACGGTGACCGACGCGCCGGCAGCCTCGAGCTTGGCCTTGGCGTCGTCGGCGGCCTCCTTGGTGACCTTCTCGAGCAGCGGCTTGGGAGCGCCGTCGACCAGATCCTTGGCCTCCTTGAGGCCCAGACCGGACACGATCTCACGGACGACCTTGATGACGCCGATCTTCTTGTCGCCGGCACCCTCGAGGATGACGTCGAACTCGGACTGCTCCTCGGCGGCCTCAGCGGCGGCCCCGCCACCGGCCGCACCCGGGGCGGCGGCGACGGCGACCGGAGCCGCAGCGGTGACCTCGAAGGTCTCCTCGAACTTCTTGACGAACTCGGACAGCTCGAGCAGGGTCAGCTCTTTGAAAGCGTCGAGCAATTCGTCGGTGGACAGCTTGGCCATGGTTGGTCCTTCCTTGTTTCTACTTCGTGGCTGGGGGTGTGCGGAACGCCGCTACGCGGCTTCCTCGTCGGATTTCTTTTCCTGCAGCGCCGCGGCCAGGCGGGCAACCTGCGACGCCGGAGCGTTGAACAGGCCCGCAGCCTTGGACAGGTTGGCCTTCATCGCGCCGGCCATCTTGGCGAGCAGCACCTCGCGGGACTCGAGGTCGGCGATCGCCTCGACCTCGGCGACGCTCAGCGGGCGGCCGTCCATGTAGCCACCCTTGATGACCAGCGCCTTGTGATCCTTGGCGAAGGTCTTGATCGCCTTGGCCGCGTCGACGGCCTCGCCCTTGACGAACGCGATCGCCGTCGGACCGACGAACAGTTCGTCGAGTCCTTCGATGCCCGCCTCCGCCGCCGCACGCTTGACCAGCGTGTTCTTGGCGACGCGATAGCTTGCGGAATCGCCGAGGGATCGGCGCAGCTCGGCCAGACTGGTGACCGAGAGGCCGCGGTACTCGGTGACGAGCGTCGCCGTCGACGAGTTGAACCGCTCGACGATGTCGGCAATCGCTGCGGCCTTGTCATCCTTGGCCATGCATGCCTCCTCGTGGTTGGTATCGAGTGTTCCGCCTCAGACCCTCGTCACCGAGCAGCCGGATCAACCCCGGAAACCACGAACGCCCCGACGCAGACAGGTCGGGGCGCACACAAGATCAGCCTCGTCCTCCTGCGTGGGTCGCCGGGCTGGCCCGGACCTTCAACCGATCACTCGGTAACCGACGGTCTTCGGTGGAACTGGGCAAGAATAGCGCGCCGCACGCCCATCAGCCAAAACGGCGGACCCGAGCGTCTGGCGGACCGCCGCCGCTAGCGTCGCTCCCGGGCCAGAGCCGCGGCGCCGACGAGGCCTGCGTCGGCGCCGAGAGCGGCGGGCACCACCTCGATGCCCCGCAGAAAGTCGAGTCCCGCGTACGTCCCCAGTAGGCCGCGCAACGGATCGAACAACACCGCGCCGGCCCGAGCGACTCCCCCACCGATGACGACGAGTTCCAGGTCGACCACCGCAGCGGCCGAGGCGACGGCGGCGGCGAGCGCCCCGGCACCGCGCCGGAACGCGCGCAACGCCACGTCGTCACCTCGCACGGCGGCGGCGGCCAGCGTCTTCGCGTCGGCATCCGGCGCAGCCTGCCACCCGTTGTCCCGGGCCCATCGCACCAGGTTCGGGCCCGAGGCCACCGTTTCGACGCAGCCGCGACCGCCGCACGAACACGGCTGCCCGCCCGCGTCGACGACCACGTGACCGACGTGCCCGGCGTTGCCGGTGCGGCCGTGGTACGGGATGCCGTCGAGCACGAGACCTCCGCCGATACCGGTGGACACCACCATGCCCAGCATGAATCGGGCGCCCCGCCCAGCGCCGGCACGGGACTCGCCCATTGCCATGCACAGCCCGTCGCCGCCGAGGTGCACCGGCAGCCCGGTGAGCTCACCGATCCGGTCCACCACCGGGAAGCCCCGCACGCCCGCGATGTTGATCGGACTGATCGTGCCGGCCGGGATGTCGACCGGGCCGGCTGATGCCACGCCCACCGCCACCACGGAACCAGCGCCGCGGACCTCGCGCACCAGCGCGGCGATCACGGCCCACAGCGCCTCCGCATCGCCGTGCGGGGTCCGGCGCTGCCGGAGATGAGTGAGCCGTCCGGCGTCGTCGACGAGAGCGGCGGCGACCTTGGTCCCGCCGATGTCGAGCGCCAGCACATGGTCGGACACGCCAGCACTGTAGGGCGACCGGTGGTGCCGATGCCGGCGATCCGCTCGCGGACCTACCCGGACGGGGAGTCGTAACAGTTGCTGCACATCAACCGATCTATCTATGGCAGCATGTGGACTTCGTTCGTCACGTAGCCACGCACCGCCACGAAACCAGAGGAGATCGCTGATGACCGGCCCTTCAGATGCCCTTGCCCGAGGAGTCAAGAAAGCCGGCCTGATCGGCCTGGGCGGTCTGGCCGCCGGCGCACTGTCCGTCGGCGTGGGAAGCGGCGTTGCCGGTGCGGACGTGGACGAGGTGGGCCCCAGCCCGACCGTGACCAGCCGGCAGGCCTCGCAGAACTCCGTGATCCGCATCAACGACTACGGCGTGGCGCGCGGGATCTCCGAAACCCGCCTGGCCGACGCCGGCGAGATCAGCGCGCAGGGCGAGATCCGCGACAACATCAAGGCCGTGCCGGGTGGCAAGGCCAGGGGCTTCCGCGGCGGCTACCCCGTGGGCCCGGCCATCGGCGACTGGTGATCATCAACACCTGACAGTCGGCATGCCCGCGCGATGCGCGCGGCCACCGCACGCGCCGCCGCCACCACTGCCGGCGGCTCGAGCACCTCGAAGTCGCACCCTGGCACGGCGAGCCACGCGACCATGCGTTCGGGATCGTCGGCCCCCGTGGTGACGATGCAGGCCTGCGGCCCGTCGGGTTCGATGTCGACCGATGCGGTGGAGAACGTCTGGGCGATCCGTGCGGCGGGCGCGAAGTACCGCACCCGCGCGATATAGGGATACGGCGACGAGCTGATGGACCTGCGTACGTAGGACGCCGCGTCCGGAGCTTGCCGTGGGACGAAGGTGCTGCCCACGGCACTGACATCGGTCATCCGGTCGAGGCGCAGGCTGCGCCAGTCGGCCTTGTCGCGGTCGTAGCACAGCAGATACCAGCGTCGCCCGGTCGTGACGAGCTGGTAGGGCTCCACACGCCGGGAACTGGCGTCTCCACGGATGTCGACATAGCCGGCGGTCACGTGTTCGCGGTCGCGGCAGGCTCTGGCCAGTGTCATCAGCACGTCGGGATCGACGGGGGTGTCGGTCGCCGAGCTCAGCGTCACCGTCGCGTCGTGGACCGCACTGACCTGTGACCGCAGCCGGCTCGGCATCACCTGGTCCAACTTGCTCAGCGCCCGCAGCGCCGATTCGCCGATCCCGGCCACACTGCCTCCCGCCGCGACCCGCAGACACACCGCCATCGCGACCGCCTCGTCGGGGTCGAGCAGCAACGGGGGTAGCGCCGCGCCGGCGCCCAGCTGATACCCGCCGCCGTGGCCGGCACTCGCATGCACCGGGTAGCCGAGTTCCCTGAGTCGTTCGACATCGCGGCGCACGCTGCGCGTGGTCACCCCCAACCGCTCGGCCAGCTCCGGGCCGCTCCACCCGCGGCGCGACTGCAGCAGACCGAGCAGCTGCAGGATCCGTCCGGTGGTTTCCGCCATACGACAAGTCTGCCGGACTTCGAGGACCGGAACTGTCCGCAAAGGCTGTCACAGTGGGTGCATGCCCACCGACCTGGCGTCTCGACTGGCCGATCAACTCGACTTCCATTGGTGCACACAGCTGCGTCCCCGCCTTACGGGTCTGACCGATCACGAGTACTTCTGGGAGCCCGTGGCGAAGTGCTGGAGCCTTCATCCAGACGGGTCCATCGACTTCAGCCACCCGCCGCCGCAGCCGGAACCGGTCACGACGATCGCGTGGCGGCTGGCCCACGTCATCGTCGGCGTGCTGGCCATGCGAAATCACGCGCATTTCGACGGGCCGCCGGCCGACTACCTGTCCTGGTCGTACGCCACCGATGCCGACACCGCGCTGCAGCAGCTCGACGAGGCCTACCGTCGCTGGAACGACGGAGCGCGCCGGCTGTCGGAGGCAGATCTCGCCCGGCCCGTCGGCGCCGCCGAAGGCGACTGGGCCGAGCACCCGATGATCGAACTCGTGCTTCACATCAACCGTGAGGTGATCCACCACGGAGCCGAGATCGCACTGCTGCGCGACCTGTACATCCACACCCATCAGAAGGAAACCTGAGATGCCCGCGATGCCCCCGCCCGTAGCCGACGAACGCGCCGGACTGCGGGAGTACCTCGCCGCCCAGCAGTACGCGTTCCACGCCCTCGCCTACGGCCTGACCGACGAGCAGGCCCGCGCCACCCCGTCGGTCAGCGCACTGTCGGTGGGCGGTCTTATCAAGCACGTCACCAACTGCCAGCGGGGTTGGATGCAGCGGGTCGCGGCCGCACCTGAGCTCTGCGAGCGCGATAGCCGCCCGATGGACAGCCAAGCCGCAGAGTACGAGAACGAGTTCGTCATGCGCGGCGAGGAAAGGCTGGCCGACATTCTGCACGCCTTCGATGAGCAGAATGCCGAGACGATGCGCCTGCTCGAGACCGCCGATCTCGGTGCGTCGGTGCCCATTCCCCACGATGTGCCGTGGTTCCCCAAAGATGTGTCCGCCTGGTCCGTGCGGTGGGTGTTCTTCCACATGATCGAGGAACTGGCCCGGCACGCCGGTCACGGCGACATCATCAGGGAGAGCATCGACGGGGCCACCCTCTACGAACTGCTCGCCGGTCTGGAGGACTGGCCGGCCACCGACTGGCTGACCCCGTGGCAGCCGCCTTCACCCCGCTAGGCGCTCAACGCAAGACGAGGCCGAGGGCGTGGTCGACGACCGCTTCCAGGTCGTCACCCAGGTGGCCCGCCAGCCACTGCTGCGCCAGTTCGGCCATCGCACCGGTGTACATCGCCGCGCCCACGAGCGCGGCGACGGCGTCGCTGTCGGGGTGCAGCCGCCAGCCCTCGGTGAGCACCGCCTCGCGCAGCAGGTCCTGTGTGGCGGCCCGACGGCTGGTGAGCACCGGGTTCGCGCGAGCGTCGGTGAACAGGATTCGCCCCCGGCGCGGGTCGGCCGAGCTGAAGTGGAGCACGGCGGCCATCCCGGCGCGGGTACGTGCGCGCAACGAGGGTCCCGCCTCGGTCATTGCCTCGTCGACCACCTCGGCCAGTTCGGCACTGACGCGGTCGTACACCGCGCCCAGGAGATCGTCGGTACCCCGAAAGCTCTCGTAGAAGTACCGGGTGTTCATTCCGGACTCCCGCGACACGGACCGCACCGACAGCGCCGCTTCCCCGCCGTCGCCGAACAACCGGAAGGCCGCGTCGACCAGCAGCGCACGCCGTTCCGCCCGGCGATCGACCAGAGGCACACCCGCCCATCTGGTCGCATTCGACGTCGGATCGGGCATCGGCTCAGCCTAAGCCGCCACCGGCTGGTTCTGGTCAGATCAGCTCCATGCACGCTATTCTGGTGACACTCGTAACCAGATTGGGAGGCGCCATGCTGATGCCCCATCAGATCGTCGGAGACCTACTCAACAAGCAGTTCGACAAAGACGTCCGCCGACATTTCTTCCGCGGCATGGATTTCGCCGGTCCGCAGGGAGATCCCGGGTGGTTCGGACCGGGAAGCGCGGTATGGCATGTGCATTCGCACACCCAGGCTCTGGTCTTCGGCCTGCAATGTGCGGCCTATCTGGAGCGTCTCGATCCGTCGATCTACTGGATGGGAGTCCACCACTCCCGTCTGGTCCGGCCGGACACCCGGACCGACCCGGCACCGCAGATCGACCCCAAGGGAGCGGCGGTTCGTCTCGGTCATTCGGTCGCGTTCTTCATCGGCACCGCCTACGGTTCGACGCCTACGGCCGAGCGCCTCGCGCTGGCGGTCCGTTCGATGCACCACACGGTCAAAGGGGTGCGGCCAGACGGCGCGCGATATGACGCCGACGACCCCGAGTGGCTGCGGTGGAACTACGCGACCGTCGTGTGGGGCCTGGCCACCGCCCACGAGCTCTACCACCCCCAGCCGCTGCGCGGAAAGGACCTGGACCGCTACTACGGTGAGTTCGTCCGGGTCGGCCACGCACTCGGCGGCACGGACCTCCCGGCGACCAAGCACGAGACACTCGACTGCCTCGAGTCCTATCTGCCCCGGCTGGCCGTCACCTACGGCACCGCGATGGCGACCGGACCGAATCTGCCCATGCCGCAGAGCGCCCTGGACTGGGCCGTGCGCGACACGATGCCGCCGTGGGCGCAGCGGCTGATCCAGCACCGCAACCCCAACATCGTCGAGCGCAGCGCGCGGCGCGCCGTGGTGTGGTCGATCATCAACGGAATCCATGTCGGCTCGGGTCCGCTCGCCGAGTTCGAACAGGCCAAGGCACGGGTGGCCGAGGGAGTCGACCCGGACCTGGCACCGCACACCGAGCCCAGCTACCGGCCCGGCAGCGACCCCGCCCGGGGCCGCGCCGAGGTCGAGCACGCCTTCATGTGACGCCGTCGCCGTGTGACCCGGTCCACACTGTTTTTCCCCTGACCGGTTGGTTTTGAGACACTGCAGCTATGACTACACCCCGAAAAGCGCAGCACCGTGAGGTCGCCAGGCTGGACCGGGTTCCGTTGCCGGTCGAGGCGGCCCGTATCGGTGTCACCGGTTGGCAGGTCACTCGCACCGGCGCCCGCGTCGTGTCCAAGCTGGGCAGTCGCGGCTCGTTGCAGCAGAAGGTCGTCAAGCAGATCCCGCAGGCGTTCGCCGATCTCGGGCCCACCTACGTCAAGTTCGGACAGATCATCGCGTCGAGCCCGGGGGCGTTCGGCGAACCGCTGAGCCGCGAGTTCCGTGGTCTGCTGGACCGGGTGCCGCCCGCCGATCCCAAGGCCGTCCACCGGCTTTTCCAGGAAGAACTCGGCGACGACCCGGCCAACCTGTTCAAGTCGTTCGACGAGAAGCCGTTCGCCTCGGCATCCATCGCGCAGGTGCACTACGCGACCCTGCACTCCGGCGAAGAGGTCGTGGTCAAGATCCAACGGCCCGGCATCCGTCGCCGGGTGGCCGCCGACCTCCAGATCCTCAAGCGCGGTGCGCAACTGGTGGAGCTGGCCAAGATGGGTCGGAGGCTGTCCGCGCAGGACGTGGTGGCCGACTTCGCCGACAACCTCGCCGAGGAACTGGACTTCCGCCTCGAGGCCCAGTCGATGGACGCGTGGGTGGCCCACATGCATGCCTCCCCGCTGGGCAGCAACATCCGGGTGCCGCAGGTGTACTGGGATCTGACCAGCGAGCGCGTGCTGACGATGGAACGCATCACCGGCGTGCGCATCGACGATGTCGCCGAGATCCGCAAGCGTGGCTTCGACGGCACCGAACTGGTCAAAGCGCTGCTGTTCAGCGTGTTCGAGGGCGGGCTGCGGCATGGGCTGTTCCACGGCGACCTGCACGCGGGCAACCTCTATGTCGATGACGACGGCAAGATCGTGTTCTTCGACTTCGGCATCATGGGCCGCATCGACCCGCGCACCCGCTGGCTGCTGCGCGAGCTGGTCTATGCGCTGCTGGTCAAGAAGGACCACGCCGCGGCCGGCAAGATCGTCGTGCTGATGGGCGCGGTGGGGACGGTGAAGCCCGAGGCGCAGGCGGCCAAGGATCTCGAGAAGTTCGCCACACCGCTGACGATGACATCGCTCGGCGATCTGAGCTATGCCGAGATAGGCAAGCAGCTGTCCGCGCTCGCCGACGCCTACGACGTCAAGCTGCCGCGCGAGCTGGTGCTCATCGGGAAACAATTCCTCTACGTCGAGCGCTACATGAAGCTGCTGGCTCCCCGCTGGCAGATGATGAACGACCCCGCACTGACGGGATACTTCGCCAACTTCATGGTGGAAGTCTCGCGCGAACACTCCGATTCCTCGGACGCGGCGGGTGCGAAGAGCGGAACCGACGAGCAGACCAGAACAGACCCGAACGCGTGATGCAGGTACGCACCGGCACGGCGTCCTCTGGCGGGGTCGACATCCACTACGAGGACATGGGCGATCCGGCCGATCCGGCCGTGCTGCTGATCATGGGCCTGGGCGCGCAGATGATCTTCTGGCGCACGGAGTTCTGCCAGAAGCTGATCGACCGGGGGCTGCGGGTGATCCGCTTCGACAACCGCGACGTCGGACTGTCCGGCAAATTGCCCGACCACCACTCCGGGGCACCGCTGCTGCCACGGATGGCGCGGTCGTTCCTCGGGCTGGCCAGCCCGGCGGCGTACACGCTGGAGGACATGGCCGACGACGCCGCGGCGCTGCTCGACCACCTCGGCGTCGACCGCGCACACGTGGTGGGGGCGTCGATGGGCGGCATGATCGCCCAGGTGTTCGCAGCGCGGCATCGCGCGCGCACCAGGGCCCTCGGCGTGATCTTCTCGAGCAACAACCAGCCGGTGCTGCCGCCGCCCGGTCCGCAGCAGCTGCTGGCGGTCCTGTCCAAGCCCGCCGGCACCGGGCGTGACGCCATCATCGACAATGCGGTGCGGGTCACCAAGGTCATCGGCAGTCCCGGCTTTCCCCGCCCCGACGACGCGATTCGCGCCGAGGCTGTCGAGGTCCATGACCGGTCCTACTACCCCGCCGGCGTGGGCAGGCAGTTCGCGGCGATCCTCGGCAGCGGCAGCCTGCGCCGCTACAACCGTCAGACCGCCGCGCCGACCGTGGTCATCCACGGCAAGGCGGACAAACTGATGCGCCCCTCGGGCGGACGCGCCATCGCCCGCGCGATCCCCGGCGCCCGGTTGGTGCTGTTCGACGGCATGGGACACGAGCTGCCCGAACCGCTGTGGGACGACATTGTCGGCGAGCTGCAGACGACGTTCGCGCACGCGGGGTGACCTGCGTCTCCGTCAATTCACAAGTTCGCGAAAACACGTACCATGCCTGACGGGTACGCATGACCGCCGTCTCAGGAGAACCTCTTCGGGCAGCGTCCCAAGGAAGGCCCTCATGGCCTCGACCAAGAAGAGCTTGAAGCCGCACTTCGACGACGTCCAAGCGCACTACGACCTGTCGGATGAGTTCTTCCGGCTTTTTCTGGACCCGTCGCAGATGTACAGCTGCGCGTACTTCGAGCGCGACGACATGACGCTCGAAGAAGCTCAACGCGCCAAGGTGGACCTCGCGCTGGGCAAGCTGGGTCTGGAGCCGGGCATGACGCTGCTCGACGTCGGCTGCGGCTGGGGCTACACGATGATGCGGGCGATCGAGTGCTACGACGTCAACGTCATCGGGCTGACGCTCAGCGAGAACCAGAAGGCGCACGTCGAGAAGATCTTCGCCGACTCCGACAGCCCCCGCAGCAAAGAGATCCGGCTGGAAGGCTGGGAGAGCTTCGACCAACCCGTCGACCGCATCGTCTCCATCGGCGCCTTCGAGCACTTCGGCAAGGACCGCTGGGACGACTTCTTCGCGACCGCCTACCGGGTGCTGCCCGACGACGGCGTGATGCTGCTACACACCATCACCGCGTTGACGATTCCGCAGATGATCGAACGCGGCATCCCGCTGACGTTCTCGGTGGCGAGGTTCATCAAGTTCATCCTCACCGAGATCTTCCCCGGCGGGTACCTGCCGACGATCGAGCTCGTCGGCGAGCACTCGGCGCAGGCCGGGTTCACGCTCACCCGGGAGCAGTCCCTGCAACCGCACTACGCCCGCACTCTCGACCACTGGTCAGCCGCGCTGCAGGAACACCGGGACGAGGCGATCGCGGTGCAGTCCGAAGAGGTCTACGACCGGTACATGCACTACCTGACCGGTTGCGCGGACTCCTTCCGCAAGGGCTACACCGACGTCAACCAGTTCACCTTGGCCAAACAGCCCGCCACCTGAGCGGATTGGATCGGGCGACCTGCCTACAGATAGGCTGGTCGCCCTAGAAGCGTGTTTGCAGCAAGGCCCGGCCGTGGTTGGGTACGGTCGTCGGCAACCGCGCCATCTCATGGGAGCACTCGAAGTAAAGGGACGCAGGGACACATGTCTGATCAATCCACCGGCACCAAGGATATGACGCCTCATTTCGAGGACATCCAGGCTCACTACGACCTGTCGGACGACTTCTTCGGGGTGTTCCAGGATCCCACCCGCAAGTACAGCTGCGCATTCTTCACCGGCCCCGACGCCACACTCTCGGAGGCCCAGATCGCCAACGTGGATCAGCACCTCGACCGGCTGGATCTCAAGCCGGGAATGACCCTGCTCGAGGTGGGCTGCGGCTGGGGGCTGACGCTGCAGCGGGCGATGGAGAAGTACGACGTCAACGTCATCGGGCTGACCTTGTCGAAGAACCAGAAGGTCTACTGCGACCAGCTGCTCGCCAAGATCGACACCGAGCGCACCTTCGATGTGCGGCTGGAGGGGTGGGAGCAGTTCCACAGCCCGGTCGATCGGATCGTGTCGATCGAGGCATTCGAACACTTCGGCTTCGAGCGTTACGACGACTTCTTCAAGACGTGCTACGACGTCCTGCCCGAGGACGGCCGGATGACGATCCAGAGCAGCGTCGGGTATCACCCCTACGACCTGGCCGAGCGCGGCAAGAAGCTGACCTTCGAGCTGGCCCGCTTCATCAAGTTCATGATCACCGAGATCTTCCCCGGCGGGCGCATCCCGACGACGCAGATGATGGTCGAGCACGGCGAGAAGGCCGGGTTCGTGGTGCCTGAGACGCTGTCGCTGCGCAACCACTACATCAAGACGCTCGGCATCTGGGCCGACCGGCTCGAACGCAACAAGGACGCTGCGATCGCCGCCACCGACGAGGAGAACTACCACCGCTACATGCGGTACCTGAAGGGTTGCCAGTACTACTTCATCGACGAGGCCATCGACGTCAGCTTGGTGACGTACCTGAAGCCCGCCCTGGCGGCCTGACGGCGCGGCCGGATCGGCCCGCCACCCGCCCGGACATGAAGAATCCCCCGCACGCCTGACTGCGGGGGATTCTTCATGATGGCCCTCGGGCCGCGGCTTGTTCCCTCGGCGCCCAGCGCCGTCATCGGTGTGATCACCCTCACATATCTCGGGGCCGGTGGGCTGCGAAACCCGCGAACTGTCGCAATTTTCTGTCTCGTGTGTCGGATTGACGCGCGCTCATTCGTCAGTCAGGTAGAGAGTGGGACGCGAGGTCCTGCTCCCGGACAGGAAGACACGACGATGCACTACTTCGCGCTGCTGCTGCACCCGGAACGCACCACTCCGCCGTCGCCCGACCAGCAGGCCGTCGAGATGGCCGAGTGGGAGCGGTTTCACGAACGCGCCGCCTCGGCGATCCGGGCCGGTGATGCCCTGGCCCCGGCGGCGGGCGCCGTGCGCATCACCGGCGGACCCGACGCTCCCGTCGTCACCGAGGGCCCGTACGCCGAGGGCGCCGAGGTGGCCGGCGGCTACTACGTGTTCGAAGCCGACGACCTCGATGCCGCGCTGGCGATCGCCCAGGACATCCCCGCCGCCCGATTCGGTGCCGTGGAGGTGTGGCCGATGGTCGAATGGCGCACGCCCGCCCGTGCGTTGGCCGCGGACTGGTTGGCGCTGCTGCTGGAACCAGTGGAAACCGCGTCCGCGCCGGGCAGCGCGGAGTGGAACGACGGAGCACGCGCGCACGAAGCGTTCGGGCGGGCGGCCGACGAGCACATCCTCACCGGCGCGGCGCTGCACCACCACAGCACAGCCACGACGGTGCAGGTCCGGGACGGCAAGGCGGCACTGACCGACGGGCCGTTCGTCGAGGGAGCCGAGGTGGCCCACGGGTTCTACGTCCTCGCAGCCTCCGACCGTGACGAGGCCGTGAAGCTGGCCTCGATGATCCCCGCATCCACCGTCGAGGTGCGCCGGCTGGCGGGGATTTCGGGTCTGTAGGACAGGTGAGCGCACTGGACGGCGTCTTCCGCCGACACTGGGGCCCGGCGGTCGCCACGTTGGCGCGCTGGAGCGGTGACCTGTCGATCGCCGAAGACGCCGTCCAGGAAGCGTGTGCCGAGGCGGTCGATGCCTGGTCTCGGGACGGCATGCCCGACAACCCCGGCGCCTGGTTGGTCCGGGTCGCGCGCAACCGGGCCCTCGACCGCATCCGACGTGAATCCCTGCGTCCGGGAAAGGAGTTCGCCGCCGTGCTGGACGACATCCGCACCCGTACCGAGCGAACTCCGCCACCGCATCCCGTCCGCGATGACGAGCTGCGGATGATGTTCACCTGTGCGCATCCGGCGCTCGACCGGGTGTCGCAGCTGGCGTTGACGCTGAGGTTGATCTCGGGTCTGAGCGTCGCGGAGATCGCGCGGGCACTGCTGCAGACCGAAGCCGCCGTGGGCCAGCGCATCACCCGCGCGAAGAACAAGATCCGGCAGGCCAACATCCCGCTTCGGGTTCCGCCACCGCACATGCTCCCCGAGCGCACCGAGCACGTGTTGAGCTGCATCTATTCGGTGTTCACCGAGGGCTACTGGTCGACGGCCGGACCGTCGGCGATCCGGGACGACCTGTGCGACGAAGCCGTCCGGATCAGTGCCGAGCTGTGCGCTCTGCTCCCGGACTCCCGCGACGCGCAGGCACTCGCGGCCCTGATCCTGTTGCACGATTCGCGGCGGGACAGTCGCGTCGACCGCGACGGGGCCCTGATCCCCCTCGACGAGCAGGATCGGCGGGCCTGGAGCAGGAGCAAGATCACCCGCGGGTTGCAACACCTGCAGAACGCGGCGGGCGCCGCCGGGCCCTATCTCCCGCAGGCGGTGATCGCCGCGGTGCATGCGACCGCGCCGGCCTGGCAGAGCACGGATTGGGACACGATCTGCATCGCCTATGACCGCGTGATCGACCTGACCGACTCACCCGTAGCGCGAGCGAACCGCGCCCTGGCGATCGGTTTCCGCGACGACTTCGCCGCCGGGTTGGCCGCGTTGGACGCCGTGGCCGACGACCCGCGGTTGGCGCGCTCGAGCACGGTGGCCTCGATCCGGGCAGATCTGTTGCGCCGGGCGGGCCGCTTCTCGGAGGCCGCGCGGTGCTACGAGCAGGCTCTGGCAGTCAGCGGATCCGCGCCGGCCCGGGCGTTTCTGCGCCGACGCCGCGACCTGTGCCGCCAGATCGGGGCCGCTGCCGGTGACGCCGTCAGCGGGCGCACTACCGCAGAACGACGCACGACCGCAGAACCATAGGGAAACGCCCGATTCCCCCGCCGCCAGACGCCGATACGGTCGGGCGATGACCGACGGCCGACGCGCCGAGAGCTACCTCGCGGAGTGGTATCTGCCCAATCTGGCCGAGCCGACCGTGGACGATGTCGTGGCCCGACTGTCCGCGGCGGCGTCGGCCGTCACCGGCGAAGGAACGCCGGTGCGGTTGACGATGACTCTTGCCAACCCCTCCGACGAGGTGCTCTACGGCGTGTTCGATGCCGCCTCGTCCGAGGCCGTCGTCCTCGCGTGCCAACGCGCGGGCATTCCGCATCTGCGGCTGTCGACTCCGGTGGTGGCGCGAGTCGACCGGCGCTCACATGGTTGCCCAGATGCCGAATCGCCACGCGATATACCGGAAAAGCTCGCACCGCCGTCGGAAATCTAGTTTGCTGTCGAACTTCTTGGAGCTGCGCCTCACGCCGGTGCGTGGCGTACCCGCGTGCCGCCAATGCGGGAAAAGTACTGGAAACGGCCTTTCCGCACCCGAACATCACGGTTGAACCCTCATCCGTGACCATTCGGTGATATGTTGCTGCGGGGGTGCTTCTCGACCACCACATCGAGGTTCGCGGACAGGGGGACGCGGGCGTCGATCGGCCGGGCAGGGCCGAGCCGCCGTTCGTGGGGGGCGGTAGGTAGCGGCCGCAGCCAGGCAAGTGGTGGCCGAGGAGCACTCCCAACAACGTGAGAGACGCAAAACCCCGCACCGTTCAGGTGCGGGGTTTTGACGGTCTGGTCGGCTCCGGCTGACGCCTGGCCCTGTTTTTACGCCTCCGTGCCGGTCTGGTCGGCTCCGGCTGACGCCTGGCCCTGTTTTTAAGCCTCCGTGCCGGTCTGGTCGGCTCCGGCTGACGCCTACGCCTCCGCGAAGTTCCGGGTGACCGACGGATCCACCTGGATCCCCGGGCCCGTCGTCGTCGACACGACGACCTTCTTCAGATAGCGGCCCTTCGACGACGACGGCTTGGCGCGCAGGATCTCGTCGAGCGCGGCGCCGTAGTTCTCCGCCAGCGACTTCTCGTCGAAGGAGGCCTTGCCGATCACGAAGTGCAGGTTGGCCTGCTTGTCGACACGGAAGTTGATCTTGCCGCCCTTGATGTCGGCGACGGCCTTGGCCACGTCCGGCGTCACGGTACCCGTCTTGGGGTTGGGCATCAGGCCACGCGGGCCCAGGATGCGCGCGATCCGGCCGACCTTGGCCATTTGATCGGGCGTCGCGATCGCGGCGTCGAAATCCAGGAACCCGCCCTGGATCCGTTCGATCAGGTCGTCGCTGCCCACCACGTCGGCGCCGGCGGCCTCGGCGGCCTCGGCCTTGTCACCGACGGCGAACACCGCGACACGGGCGGTCTTGCCGGTGCCGTGCGGCAGGTTGACGGTGCCGCGCACCATCTGGTCGGCCTTGCGGGGGTCGACACCGAGGCGGATGGCGACCTCGACGGTGGCGTCCTGCTTCTTCGACGACGTCTCCTTGGCCAGCTTCGCAGCTTCCAAGGGCGTGTACAGCCGGGTCTTGTCGACCTTCTCGGCCGCTTCGCGGTATGCCTTGCTGATCTTGCTCATTGGTTCTCCTGTTCAGAAGTTGTGGTTGCGAGCCGATGCCAGCTCTCCCACGATTTCTCTTGCGTTGAGACTGCAGTCACGGCGATGTTCACTCGAACTTCGTCGCCGTCAGCGCAGTCTCGACGAAGGAATCACTCGACTACTCGACTGTGATCCCCATGGACCGGGCGGTGCCGGCGATGATCTTCGACGCGGCGTCGATGTCGTTCGCGTTGAGATCTTCCTTCTTGGTCTCGGCGATCTCGCGCACCTGATCCCAGGTCACCTTGGCGACCTTGGTCTTGTGCGGCTCACCGGAACCCTTCTGCACGCCCGCCGCCTTGAGCAGCAGCTTCGCTGCGGGCGGCGTTTTCAGCGCGAACGTGAAGGTGCGGTCCTCGTAGACCGTGATCTCCACCGGGATGACGTTCCCGCGCTGCGACTCGGTCGCGGCGTTGTACGCCTTGCAGAACTCCATGATGTTGACGCCGTGCTGGCCGAGTGCGGGACCGACCGGCGGGGCGGGGTTGGCCTGCCCGGCCTGGATCTGCAACTTGATCAGCCCGGCGACCTTTTTCTTCGGGGGCATTGTTCCTTTCCTTTCTGCACGATTCGGGCGCAGTTCGGCACGTCAGAGGTGACGGACTACACCGGAATCGCTAAATCTTGGCGACCTGGTTGAAGGTCAGTTCCACAGGGGTCTCGCGCCCGAAGATGGACACCAGAACCTTGAGCTTCTGCTGCTCGGCGTTGACCTCGCTGATGGACGCGGGCAGCGTGGCGAACGGACCGTCCATGACGGTGACCGACTCGCCGACCTCGAAGTCGACCTCGATGGCGGGCCGCTCGATGCCTCCGGTCTCGGTCGCCGCCGCGGCGGTCGACGCAGCGGCCTTGCCCGGCTTCTTCGCCGCGGCCGGCGGCAGCAGGAACTTCACCACGTCGTCCAGCGTCAGCGGCGACGGCCGCGACGTGGCGCCGACGAATCCGGTCACGCCCGGGGTGTTGCGCACCGCGCCCCACGACTCGTCGTTGAGCTCCATGCGGACCAGGATGTAGCCGGGCAGCACCTTGCGGTTGACCTGCTTGCGCTGGCCGTTCTTGATCTCGGTGACCTCTTCGGTGGGCACCTCGACCTGGAAGATGTAGTCGCCGACGTCCAGGTTCTGCACGCGGGTCTCGAGGTTGGCCTTCACCTTGTTCTCGTAGCCGGCGTAGGAGTGGATGACGTACCACTCACCCGGCTTGAGGCGCAGCTCCTTCTTCAGGGCGACGGCCGGGTCTTCGTCCTCGTCCGGCGTGGCGGCTGCACCTTCGGTCTCGTCGGCCACCTCGGCCGGCGCGGCGTCCTCGTCGGCACCCACCGCCCCGGTGTCCAAGGTCTCGCTGTCCATGGTCTCGGTGTTCAAGGTCTCGGCATCCGTATCGGCCTGGCTGGTGGTCTCGTCGACGTCCACGGTGTCGACGGTGTCACCCGAAGGCGCTTCGCCGTCGAAGCTAGTCACAGGTCAGTCCTCTCTCAATGTCACTACGTCAGCCGAAAACCAGCATCACGAGCTTGCCCAGGCCCAGGTCGGCGAATCCGATCATCGCCACCATGAAGGCCAGGAAGACCAGCACGACGGTCGTGTAGTTGACCATCTGCTTGCGGTTCGGCCAGATGACCTTCCGCAGCTCGCCGACGACCTCCTTGAGGAAGTTCACGACGTAGGTGATCGGGTTGCTCGACGGACCGTCCTGCGGCTTGCGAGCGGTCTTCTTCACCGCCTTCGAGCCGTTCTTGGACCCGTCGTCCTTCGAGCTGCCGCTTTCGGTGTCGGGTTTGTCCTCGACGTCGTCGGTCTGGGTGTCGACCACGCGCCGCGACCGCTTGCCGGTGGGCCGCTGCGGGCGGGTCACCAGCGCGGAATGGCTGCGGTTGTCACCGTCGTCGGTCGCCGCGCCCGTCGCTGCGCCGCTGTCGGTGCCGGCTGAGCCTGCACCGTCGCGCTCGTCGCTCACCGCTGCTTCCTTCTCTGATCGTCGGTCGTGTGCGTCACCTTCCAGTGTCCACACTTGTCGAGTATCCAGTTGAGCAGGGGCGACAGGACTTGAACCTGCAACCTGCGGTTTTGGAGACCGCTGCTCTGCCAGTTGAGCTACGCCCCTTCATGGACCACACCGCTGACCCTGCCATACGGAGCCAACACCGTTGTCCGGCGCCGGGGCCCACACAATTCGCGCGCTCCCCGTTCGGTCGATCAAGGCCCGACGGACAGCGCGCTCAACTGGGAAAACCCCGAGGTCCGAGTGTAGCGCGCCGGGCCACCGAGTTACTAATCCGCGACGCCGGCTTCCTCGCCGCTCTCACTCGTCTCGGCTTCGCGGGCGACCGGTTTGCGCACCACCTGCCCCGTCTCGGGATCCCACCCTGCCGAGATCGAATTGTCACCTTCGTGGCCCATCAGCGTGGTGAACGACTCCATCACGATCTCGCCGGTGTGGTCGGTCAGCACGTTGCGAGTGGTGACGATGTCGGCGCCGAAGCGCTCGTCGACGGTCTGGACGTGCATCGTGCCGTCGAGCCGGTCACCCTCCTTGATGGGGCGGTGGAACAGGAACTTCTGGTCGACCTGGATGATCTGCAGCGTTTCGAAGCCGACGTCGACGTGCTGGAAGAAATGCCGTTGGATCATCACCGCGAAGATCGACATGAACGTCGGCGGGGCGACCAATCCGTCGTGACCCAGGTCCGAAGCGGCGGTGACGTCGTGCGAACCCGGATCGAACGCCTTCACCGATGCGGCGTACTGGCGGATCTGCTCGCGGCCGACGACGAAGGTGTCCGGATACTTCCAGACCATCCCGCGGATGTCTGTTTTCAGTGCCATGTCCGTGCCCGCCTACGCCAGCTTCGCGACGGCGACGGCGCGACCGAAGATCTTCTTGCCGCCGGCGGTCGCGGTCAACGCGATCGTCACCGACTTGGACTCCGGATCAGTGGACTTCACGCGGCCGTTGAAGACGATCTCGGCGCCCTTGCCGTCGTTGGGCACCGGCACGACGGCGGTGAAGCGCACGTTGTACTCGGTGACGGCACCGGGGTCACCGACCCACGAGGTCACGTATCCGCCGCCGAGACCCATCGTCAACATGCCGTGGGCGATCGCGGTGTCGAGACCGACCTGCTTGGCGATGTCGTCGTCCCAGTGGATCGGGTTCAGATCGCCGGACACGCCGGCGTAGTTGACCAGGTCGGCCCGCGTCAGGGTGATGACCTTCTCGGGCAATTGATCGCCCACATTGACCGAACCGAACTCACGCAGTGCCATGTGAAAAGCCACTCTCTCCGTCTTCTTCGCTGCGTCCAGCAAGGGTGGTGTAGGACTCCTGGACGACATCGCCGTTCTCGTTGCTGACGATGTTCTTGGTGACGATGATGTCGGTGCCGTGCGCCTTGCGGATCGAGTCGATCCACACGTCGCAGTACAGCTTGTCGCCGGCCTTGATCGGCCTGACGAACTTGAGCGACTGGTCGACCTGGACGATCTGCGCGTCGCTGATCGCGATGTTGTTGGCCGCGAACATCGCCGACTGCGCCTGATAGCCGAACACCGAGATGAACGTCAGCGGGGCAGGCAAGGCGTCGTATCCCAGTTCGCCGGCCGCTGCGTCGTCGAAGAAGGCGGCGTCGTCGTTCTTGACCGCGGTCGCGTACTCCCGGATCTTCTCGCGGCCCACGACGTAGTGGTCGGGATAGCGAAAGTGCGCTCCGACGAAGTCATCCAGAAAGGACACGGGTGATGAACCTACCTAGTCGGCCCCGGCCATCGCGAGATGGACCCGGCCGGTTCGCTCAGCGCGACTCTTTGTGAGCCTGGTGCTTGCCGCAGTTGGGGCAGAACTTCTTGATCTCCAGGCGGTCGGGATCGTTACGGCGGTTCTTCTTGGTGATGTAGTTGCGGTGCTTGCACACCTCGCAGGCCAAAGTGATCTTCGGCCGTACGTCGGTACTGGAGGCCACGTCAGTCGTCCTTCTTCTTCTACGTTCAGTGCACAGGTCTGTAGCGGTGGGGGGGCTCGATCCCCCGACCTCACGATTATGAGTCGTGCGCTCTAACCAGCTGAGCTACACCGCCCCGGCCGGATCCGGGCTGGGCGCTTTCGCGTCGCTCCGCCCTTTTCCACCGAGCCCCCTAACGGAATCGAACCGTTGACCTTTTCCTTACCATGGAAACGCTCTGCCGACTGAGCTAAGGGGGCCGCGACCCACCGTCGAGTGGCGGGCCTTAAAGAGGGTACATTCTCCCGGTTTCAGGCGCCAAACCGCTGGTCGTTGCCGCTCTTCGGGCGGGTGATCGGGCTGTCGGCGCCCATTCGCCCGAGCGGGGGCCATCGTTTCGTTCCGTGCGCCGGGCGACCCTGATCTCGATTCGGCGCCCCGCGGATGCATACGCTGGCCGGTATGGCCGACACCGAGCGTCTCTACTTCCGGCAGCTGCTGTCGGGCCGCGACTTCGCGGCCGGCGACATGATCGCCCAGCAGATGCGCAACTTCGCCTACCTGATCGGGGACCGGCAGACCGGTGACACCGTCGTGGTGGATCCCGCCTACGCGGCGCAGGATCTCGTGGACGTCCTCGAGGCCGACGGCATGCACCTGTCCGGGGTGTTGGTGACCCACCACCACCCCGACCACGTCGGTGGCTCGATGATGGGGTTCACGTTGAAGGGGCTGGCTGAGCTGCTCGAGCGGGTCAGCGTCCCGGTGCACGTCAACGTCCACGAGGCCGACTGGGTGGCCAAGGTCACCGGGATCGCACGCAGCGAGCTGACCGCGCACGAACACGGTGACAGGGTTCTGGTCGGCGACATCGACATCGAGCTGCTGCACACCCCGGGCCACACGCCGGGCAGCCAGTGCTTCCTGCTCGACGGTCGGCTGGTCGCCGGCGACACCCTGTTCCTGGAGGGTTGCGGCCGCACCGACTTCCCCGGCGGCAACGTCGACGACATGTTCCGCAGCCTGCAGGCGCTGGCGCGCCTGCCCGGTGACCCGACCGTGTTCCCCGGCCACTGGTACTCGGCGGAGCCGAGCGCCGCACTGTCGGAGGTGCGCGGCAGCAACTACGTCTACCGGGCGGGCAACCTGGACCAGTGGCGCATGCTGATGGGCGGCTGATCCGGAGAAAGCGGTGATGCCGCCCGATGAGGACCAGCCGCACGTGTCTGCCGGCTGGTATCCCGACCCGAACGGGTCGGGTGGGCACCGTTACTGGGACGGCCACACCTGGACCGGGTACCGGGCAGCCCCAGCGCCTCCGCGGCCCGCACTCGACGACGGCAGGCACACCTTGCTGGTGCGGTATCTGGTCATCTGTCTGGGGCTGCTGGCGGTGCTGCTCGCGCTGATCATCTACGCGGCATGCAGCGTCGGGGACACCTCGATGATCGTCCCCGCCGCCGCGCCCCGGGACACCGCCGTCCCCGCAGCGGTCGATCTGCCCGGAATCGCCCGCTGAGCAGGCCGTTCTGGCAAAGTAGGACCCGGCGCCGTCAGCAGTCTCACGTCGGGGGTCTTCGTGAAGAACATCGCGCTGTGTTTCGACCGTGTCCGTGATCGGCGCGGCCCGGGAACCTCGCCGGGTGTTGCCACCAATGCCGCCGCGCTGACCGAGCTGCTCGTCGCCGACGACCAGCAGTTGGTGTGGTGGTGTCCCTGCCCCACCGACGTCCACCGGTTCACGTCCCGCCGTACGCACCTGGACTCGGCGCGCGCCCGCGTCGCCGCGGCCTACACCGTGCTCGTGGAGCGTTGGTCGCCCGGCGACCGCCTCTTCCTGTTCGGGTCCGGACGCGGAGCCGCGTGCGCCCAGGCCCTGGCCCGCCTCCTCGGCGCCGTGGGCGTCGTGCGCGCCGCCGAGCTGACCGGGTGGACGACCGCCGAGTTCCGCCAGTACGTGCTGGCCACCTACGCCGTGCCGCGCACGCCGCGCGAACCGTCGGACTGGCAGCGGGTGCGGGAACTGGCGAGCCAGATCTCCGGGGGCGACGACGTCGCCGTCGAGGTGCAGTATCTGGGTCTGTGGGACAGCACGCCCGTCCCCGGTACCCCGCGGGCGGGCGCTCTCGAGACGCTGCCCTCTGTGCGCGCCGCGCGTCACGCCCGCGCCATCGACGGCAGCGCCCACTCGCTCGCCCCGACTGTCGGTCCCGACTCGCCTGGCATCGAAGAGGTCTGGTTCCGCGGAGCGCACTGCGACGTGGCGGGCGGCCCGCACGCCTGCGCGGCGCTGGCCGAGCTGTCCCTGGACTGGGTGCTCGACGGCGCGGTTCGCGCCGGCATAGTGATCGATCCGTCAGTCCGGGCCCACGGCGCGCTGGCGCCGGATCTCGCCGACATCGCCCCCACTCATCTGCGTCCGCTGCCCGGCGCCCGTGTGCCCGCCGGCGCGGCAGTCCACGCGAGTGTGCAGACCTACCTGCGGGCACATCCGTCCTATTGGCGGCGGTTGCCGGCCCACTTCGTGTGGGCCGACCCGGAATGGGCCGCCCGCGCCGAACGGCTGGCGGATCCGGTGGAGGTGCGTGGACCGCAGCTGGTGGGTTCTGGCTGAACGGCTCGTCACCCCGGGGGCGCCGACGGCGAGAACGCTGCTACGTTCGGTCCGGCTGAACCCGACAGGAGGACCATGACCGGCATCGTTTCCTACGAACTCGCGGACTCCGTGGCGACCATCGCTCTGGACGACGGCAAGGTCAACGTCCTCGGGCCCGCCATGCAGAGCGCCATCAACGAAGCGCTGGACCGGGCCGAGGCCGACTCCGCCAAGGCCGTGGTGCTGGCGGGAAACTCGCGGGTGTTCAGCGGCGGGTTCGACCTGGCGGTCTTCCAGTCCGGTGATCCGGCGGCAGCGCTGGGCATGCTCTCGGGCGGGTTCGAGCTGGCGGTGCGGACGTTGACCTTCCCGGTGCCGGTGATCATCGCCGCGACCGGGCCGGCCATCGCGATGGGCTCGTTTCTGCTGTGCTCGGCCGATCACCGCGTCGGCGGCCCGAAGTCGCGATGCCAGGCCATCGAGGTGGCGATCGGCATGACCATCCCGATCTCGGCCATCGAGATGATGCGGATGCGGTTGACGCCGGCGGCGTTCCAGCGCGCCACGGCCCTGGCATCGACCTATGTCGGGGACGAGGCGATCGCGGCGGGCTGGCTCGACGAGATCGTCGACGCCGATCAGGTCCTGTCCCGGGCCCAGCAGGTGGCCCAGGAGGCGGCCACGACGCTGAACGCCGGGGCTCATCTGGCCACCAAACTCAAGGCGCGGGAGAACGCACTGAAGGCGATCCGGGCCGGAATCGACGGCCTGGCCCAGGAGTTCACGCTCGGCTAGGTATCGGCGGGCTGGGCCCACGCGGAATAGGATTCCTGGCTGTGATCGCAGGCCCGATCGCAGCCCTGACTTCTCACACAGCGCGCCCAGCCCCGGCAGCGTCGGCGATGATGATGCGGTGACACATGTGCGCGGTCGGGTGTGGCGGCACGGCAAACCCGTCGACGACTTCGTCTTCAGCGAGATATCGGACTGCCTGGCCGCCGCGGACACGTTGGTGTGGTGCGACATCTACGACCCGGACCACGAGATCCTCACCGACCTGGCCGAGGAGCTCGCCCTCAATGCGTGGGCGGTCGAGGATGCGCTCGCCGACGCCGAACGCACCAAGGCCGTCGTCTACAAGACGCACACGTTCTTCACCGTCTACGGCGTGACGGTCAAGTCGCCGGCGCCGGAGGACATGTCGGAGTCCACCCTGGAGATCCACCGCATCTCCGGGTTCGTGCTGCCCCGCGGCCTGATCACGGTGCGACTGTCGCCGCACTTCGACATCGACACCGTCTCACGCCGATTCGACGAGCTCGGCGGTCAGGAGCACGGGGTCGGCTCGCTCGTGCACGGGCTGCTCGACGTCATCGTCGACGGTCACTTCGACGCGGTCCAGGCCCTCGATGACGGCATCGAGGGCCTGGAGGACGATTTGTTCGACGGGTCGGCCCGGGCAGACCTGCAGCGCAGGACATTTCAGTTGCGCAAAGACCTGGTCGCGTTGCGCCGCGTGGTGCTGCCGATGCGCGAAGTGGTCACGGTGATCCAGCACCGCCGGATGGACGCCAAGACGGCTCCCGAGCTCGACCCGGTCTACGCCGATCTCTACGACCACGTGCTGCGCGCCTCGGAGTGGACGGAGTCGCTGCGCGACATGGTCACCACGGTGTTCGAGACGAACCTGTCGATGCAGGACGCCCGCCTGAACGTGGTGATGAAGAAGCTCACCGGATGGGCCGCGATCATCGCCGTGCCCACCGCGATCACCGGCTTCTACGGCCAGAACGTCGTCTATCCGGGCATCGACACGGTCGGCGGTTTCGTCACCAGCTCGGCGGTGATCGTGCTGTTGGTGATCGTGCTGTTCGTGATGTTCAGGAAACGGGACTGGTTGTAGCGACCAGCCGCCCCACGATGTCGCCGCCGTCGTGGTAGGTCGCGACGAAGCCGTCGCGCTGGTCCACCACACGGCATCGCTCGTACGGGCCTCCCCAGCCGCGGTAGGCCAACCGGGATGTGCCTATCGTGCACGAGAACCCGCTTGCGGTGTCCCATTGTGCGGGGACCCCGGCGGCGGTCAGGCCGGCGACGCGTCCCTGCAGGGCCGCGTCGCGCCAGTGCTCGGAGACGACCTGTCGGCCGGCGGCGACGTTGTAGGCCAGCGTGACATCGCCGGCGGCGTAGATGTTGCGCGCCGACGTGCGCATCTGCTCGTCGACGACGATCCGTCCGGCGCGGATGGTCAGGCCGGCTTCGGCGGCGAGCCGCACGTCGGGCCGCACGCCGGTCGCCGCCACCACGACGTCCCCGTCGACACTCTCACCGCCGGCGAGGACCACGCCCGACTCCACGACCGCCGTGACATCGGCCGATCCGACGAAGCGCACCCCGGCGTCGAAGAGCATCTTGACCACCCGCTCGCCGACGTCGACACCGAATCGTCGCAGCAGCGGCACCGGTTCGGGCGCGACGACGGTGGTGGCCACTCCGAGCGCGGCGAGGCAGCCCGCGGCCTCACAGCCGATCAGACCCGCGCCGATCACCACGGCGGTGCCGGCGTGCCGTGCCGCCATCTTCAACGCCACCGCATCGGCGAACGAGCGCAGCGGCTGCGCGGTGCGGCCGCCGGGCACGGCCGGTGGTACCGGGGCGGCACCGGAGGCGATCACCAGATGCCAGTAGGGGTAGCGGGCACCGCCCGCGGTGACGACCTCCTGGGCGTCGACGTCGATGCGCTGCACCGTCACACCGCGCAGCAGGTCGATGCGGTTGCGCTCGAACCAGCCCTCACTGTGCAGATCGAGGTCGGCGGGCCGCCCGCACAGGAACTGCTTGCTCAGCGGCGGTTTGGCGTAGGGCAGGGCGGGGTCGCTGGACAGGATGCGCACAGGAATGCCGCGGTGCCGGGCGCGGAACGTCTCCGCCGCGCTGACACCGGCAGGACCACTGCCGATGGCCACCAGACCTGCCGCCACCATGTCGGAGGAATACCACCGCACCGATGCGGCGAACCCTGACGCTGCGTGGAGGTCAGCGTTTGGTCAGATCGGCCGTCGGCACGTCGGCCGAACAACCGTTGAGCAGCGACGATCGGTGTGCAACCATCTGCGCATGGAGCCGGACGGGGACCCCGAGGCGCGCATCCGCGACCTCGAGCGCCCGCTTGCCCAGCAGGCCGACGCCAGCGAACTGGGCACCCGACCGTATCGATCGGCACCCCCCTCTGACGGATCAGGTCCGCAGTATTGGCATCAGGACGTCCCGGGCCATGTCCAGCCCCCGCCGTGGTCGGCGCCTCCGCCGTCCGGTCCGCAGTGGGGTTCGCCGTACTATTCGCCGCCTCAGCATGTGGTGCGCAAGAGCAGCAGACTGCTGTGGGTGCTACCGCTGACCATCCTCGGGGTGGTCGTGATCGGAATGGCGGCGTTGCTCGCCGTGCACGTCGCCCGGACCGCCGGACCCGGGACCGACGGTCCCGGCACGCCCACGATCGCGGGCGGCGGCGGGCGGCTCGACACGCCCGTCGCCGAGCCGCGCGAGCCGCGCACCGTCGAGGCCGATCCAGCCCCCACCGTCGTCGCTGGCCAGTCGCTGAGCGTCAGCGGCATCGATGAACAGCGCAGCGTGGTCTGCGCCGGCGGCGCGGTCAGTGTCAGCGGGATGCGCAACTCGGTCGACATCCGAGGTGAGTGCGCGGTGGTCACGGTCTCGGGGTTCGACAACGTCGTGACGGTGGAGTTCGCGCAGAGCATCACCGCCTCGGGTTTCGACAACCGCGTCACCTATGCCCGCGGCGAGCCGCAGATCGGTAACTCCGGCCTCGGCAACGTGGTGGAATCGGGCTGAGCCGGTCGCCGCCGCGCGGGGTGACCGTACTGTGAACGGCGATGGCGCTTCATCTCCATCGGGCCGACCGCACCGATCTGCTCGCCGACGGACTCGGTGACGTGCTGGCCGCCCCTCTGGCCGATCCGTTCGCCGAGGATCTCGTGTTGGTGTCGGCGCGCGGCATGGAGCGTTGGCTCAGTCAGCGTCTGTCCCATGTCTTGGGCGCCGGCCCCGGCGGCGACGGCGTCTGCGCCGGGGTGACGTTTCGTCACCCACGTTCGCTGCTCGCCGAACTGACCGGCACCGGTGACGAGGATCTGTGGGCACCGGACGCGTTGGTGTGGCCGTTGCTAGAGGTCATCGACGCCGGTCTCGACGCACCCTGGTGCGCGACGCTGGCCGCCCATCTCGGGCACTTCGACAGTGGTGAGGAACGTGAACTGCGGTTGGGTCGCCGCTATGCGGTGGCGCGCCGGCTGGCCGGGTTGTTCGATTCGTATGCCCGGCAACGCCCGCAGCTGTTGATCGACTGGCTCGACGGTGACACCGGGGAGCTGGGGGCCGATCTGCAGTGGCAGCCGCAGCTGTGGCGCGAGCTGGTCGACCGCATTGCCGACGACCCGCCGCACGTGCGGCATGCCCGGGCCGTGGCCCGGTTGCGCACCGCGCCCGGCGATCTGCCCGCCCGGGTGTCGTTGTTCGGTCACACCCGACTGCCCCGGACCGACCTGGAACTGCTCGAGGCGCTGTCGGTGCACCATGACCTGCATCTGTGGCTGCCACATCCGAGCGGTGCGCTGTGGGATCGACTGACCGAGGTGTGCGGTGCGGTGCCGCGCCGGGCCGACACCAGCCATCGTGGCGCCGCACATCCCCTTCTGGTGACACTGGGCCGCGACACCAGAGAGCTGCAACGCATCCTGCCCGCCGAGCGCGCCACCGACGAGCACCGCCCGGCTGGGGCCCGCCCGGACACGCTGCTGGGCTGGCTGCAGTCCGACATCGCCGCCAACGCCGTTCGCCCCGAAGGCCGATCGCTCGCAACAGATGACCGTTCGGTGCAGGTGCACAGCTGTCACGGCGCCGCCCGGCAGGTCGACGTCCTGCGCGAGGTGCTGTTGGGGTTGCTGGCCGACGACCCGTCGCTGCAGCCCCGCGACATCCTGGTCATGTGCCCCGACATCGAGACCTACGCGCCGCTGATCGTGGCCGGGTTCGGGCTCGGTGAGGTGGTGGGCGATCCCCACCCGGCGCATCACCTGCGGGTGCGGCTCGCCGACCGGGCGCTGGTCCAGACCAACCCGCTGCTGGGTCTGGCCGGGCAGCTGCTCGCCCTGGCCGCGGGCCGGGCCACCGCCAGTGAGGTGCTCGATGTGGCCGTGGCGGCGCCGGTGCGGGCCCGCTTCGGGTTCACCGACGACGACCTCGACGCCGTGACGGCCTGGGTGCGCGAGGCCAACATCCGCTGGGGTTTCGACTCGACGCACCGCGAACCGTTCGGAGTCGGCGAATTCATCCACAACACCTGGCGTTTCGGCATCGACCGCATTCTGGCCGGGGTGGCGATGTCCGACGATTCGCAGGCGTGGCTGGACACCACGCTGCCGTTGGACGACGTGAGCAGCAACCGTGTCGAACTGGCAGGCCGGTTGGCCGAGTTCGTCGCGCGGCTGCAGGCCACGGTGCAGGCCTTGTCGGGGACGAAGCCGCTGCGGCAGTGGCTGACCGCGGTGTCTGACGGCGTCGCATCGCTGACCACGGTCGACGACGACAATGCCTGGCAGGCTTCGCAATTGGAGCGTGAGCTCGCCACCATCCTGGCCGATGCGGGCCCGCGGGCCGAGACGGTGTTGCGGCTGCCCGATGTGCGGGCCCTGCTGAGGCGCCAGCTGAGCGGACGGCCGACCCGGGCCAACTTCCGCACCGGCACGCTCACGGTGTGCACGATGGTGCCGATGCGCGCCGTACCGCACCGCGTGGTGTGCCTGGTCGGTCTCGACGACGGCGTGTTCCCGCGCTCCGGTGTCGTCGACGGTGATGACGTGCTGGCCCGCGATCCGCTGACCGGTGAGCGCGATCCGCGTTCCGAGGACCGCCAGCTGCTCCTCGACGCGATCTGTTCGGCGACCGAACGGCTGGTGATCACCTATACCGGCGCCAACGAGTACAGCGGCGCCCACCGTCCGCCCGCCGTTCCGCTCGTGGAGCTGCTCGACGCGCTGGACGGGACCACCCCTGAGCCGGTCAGCGACCGCATCGTCATCCGGCATCCGTTGCAGCCCTTCGATGTTCGCAACGTGACCCGCGGTGCACTCGGCATGCCGGCCGACACGCCGTTCACATTCGACCCGACCGCGTTGACAGCGGCCGAGGCCGCCTCGACGGACCGCGGCCCCGAGCCCGGCTTCCTGAGCGGACCGGTGACCGCACCGCTTGCCGCGGACGTCGCGCTGAGCGAGCTGACCGCGTTCGTCAAAGACCCGGTGAAGGGGTTCTTCCGCGCGCTGGACTACACGCTGCCGTGGGACGTCGACGGCGTGGCCGACGCGATACCCGTGGAGATCGACGCGTTGCAGGAGTGGGTCGTCGGAGATCGGATGTTGCAGGACATGCTGCGCGGTCATCCGCCCGACCGGGCACGCCAGATGGAGTGGCGGCGCGGCTCTCTGCCGCCCGGGCGGCTGGGTTGGCGCAAAGCGCAGGAGCTGCGCGACCAGGCGGCTCAGCTCGCCACCGCCGCACAGCCACACCGCGACTCACAACCCCGCGCCTTCGACATCGACCTGCAGCTCGGCGGCGGTCGCCGGCTCACCGGCACGGTGCCCGGGGTGCACGGGCAGCGCATCGTCGAGGTGACCTACTCCAAACTCGACGGTCGTCATCTACTGGAACCGTGGCTCGCGCTGCTGGCATTGGCGGCGTGCCATCCCGGCGGTGACTGGACCGCGCTGGTGATCGGCCGAGGCCGGCGAGGGCACGAACCCGTGCAACGGCTGCTGGGCGCGCCCGCCGACGCGGTCGCCGTGCTGACAGATCTGGTCGCCATCTACGACGCCGGCCGCAGGGAGCCGCTGCCGCTGCCGGTCAAGACGTCCTATGCCTGGGCGGAGGCACGCCACACCGCCGGGTTGCCCGAACGCGACGCCGCCGCGAAGTGGAAGTGGGACAGGGACGAGCCCGCCGTGCAACGGGTTTGGGGCGTGGGCGCACCGTTGGACGTCCTGCTCGAGCCGGTGCGAGACGGCGAGGAGTTCGACGGCGAACGCACCCGGCTCGGTGCTTACGCGGCACGGCTGTGGTCACCGCTGCTGCGTGCCGAGAGGACCGGACACTGATGCAACGGTTCGATCTGCTGGGGCCACTGCCCGCCGCCTGCTCGACGACGGTGCTGGAAGCCAGCGCCGGCACGGGAAAGACTTTCGCGCTGGCCGGCCTGGTGACCCGCTACCTCGCCGAGGGCGTGGCCACATTGGACGAGATGCTGCTGATCACGTTTTCAAGGGCGGCCAGCCAGGAGTTGCGGGAGCGGGTGCGCCGGGCCGTCCTGGACACTCTGCATGCGCTCGATCATCCCCACGATCCGACCCACAATGACGTCGTCCGCCACATCGTCGACGGGTCGCCGGCCGACCTCGCCGCGCGCCGGGAACGTCTGCGTGATGCGCTCGCCGGTTTCGACGCCGCGACGATCGCGACCACCCACCAGTTCTGCCATCTGGTGCTCAGATCGCTGGGCGTCGCCGGGGACACCGACGCGGGGGTGACGCTCGTCGAAAGCCTCGACGACCTGGTCACCGAGATCGTCGATGACCTGTACCTGGCGCACTTCGGGGCGGCGCCGGGCGAACCGGTGCTGACCCGCAAGGACACGCTTCGGCTGGCCCGGGAGGTGGTTCGGAATCCGCACGCGCAGTTGCGGCCCACCGACCCCGCACCGGGTTCGGAGCCGGCCGTGCGGGTGATGTTCGCCGAAGACGTTCTGCGCCAACTGGACCAGCGCAAACGGCGGCTCGGCATCCTCAGCTACGACGACCTGCTGTCCCGGCTCGCCGACGCGCTGCGCACGCCCGACTCCCCCGCACGCGCCCGCATGTACCAGCGCTGGTCCATCGTGATGGTCGACGAATTCCAGGACACCGACCCGGTGCAGTGGCAGGTCATCGACCGCGCCTTCTCCGGCCGGTCGACGGTGATCCTCATCGGCGACCCCAAACAGGCCATCTACGGTTTCCGCGGCGGCGACATCGTGACCTACCTCGACGCTGCCCGCGGCGCCGCTGATCAACGCACCCTGAGCGTGAACTGGCGCAGTGATCGTGCGCTGGTCGACTGCCTGCAGGTGGTGCTCGGTGGCGCCGAACTCGGCGACCCCGACATCAAGGTCCGCGAGGTCTCGGCCCACCACCAAACCCGCCGGTTGACGGGCGCCCCCCACGGCGAGCCGTTTCGGATGAGAGTCGTCGGCCGCGACACCTTCGGTACCCGTCAGGGCAGCACGATCCCGATCGCGAAGCTGCGCCGGCACATCTGCGCCGACCTGGCCGCCGACGTGGCCACGCTGCTCGGCAGTGACGCGACGTTCGACGGCGCCCCGGTCCAGGCCCGCGACATCGCTGTCATCGTCGAGTTGCACGACGACGCCCGCCGCTGTCACGAAGCGCTCGCCGCCGCCGGAATCCCGAGCGTGTACACCGGTGACTCCGACGTCTATCGCTCGCCGGCCGCCGACGACTGGCTCTACCTGCTGGAGGCATTCGACCAGCCGCACCGCAGCGGCCTGGTGCGCGCGGCGGCCGCGACCCGGTTCTTCGGCGAGACCGCCGAGAGCCTCGCCCGCGGCGGCGACGAGCTGACCGACCGCGTCACCGAGACGCTGCGGGAGTGTGCCGATCACGCCCGCGAGCGCGGCATCGCCGCCGTCTTCGAGGCGGCGCAGCAGAGCGGGCTGAGCCGCCGCGTGCTGTCCTATGCGGGCGGTGAGCGGCACATGACCGACCTCGCCCACATCGCCCAGCTGCTGCACGAGACCGCGCACCGCGAACACTACGGCCTTCCGGCGCTGCGCGATTGGCTCCGCACCCAACGCGAGGCCCGCGGCGCCACCGAACACAGCCGGCGCCTCGACAGCGATGCGGCGGCAGTGCAGATCATGACGGTGTTCGCCAGCAAGGGGCTGCAGTTCCCGGTGGTGTATCTGCCGTTCGGGTTCAACCGCCGGCTGCACGACTCGGAGTTCGTCGGTTTCCATGACGGCCACACCCGATGTCTGCACATCGGCGGCCCGGACAGCCCCGACTTCAACCCGGTCACCGTCCAGGGCGGTCACGAGCAGGCCGGTGATCACATCCGCCTGACGTATGTCGCAATGACCCGCGCGCAGTCTCAGCTGGTGGCCTGGTGGGCGCCCGCGTGGGACGAGCCGAGCGGCGGGCTTTCGCGTCTGCTGCGGGGCCGCGGCCCCGGGGAGTCCACGGTGCCCGACCGGTGTCCGGACCGCGTGACCGATGACGAAGCGCGGACCAGACTGCGCGAGTGGGAAACCGCGGGCGGTCTGGTGCTCGAGGAGTCCGTCATCACCCCGGCCCCGGCACCACCGCCCATCCCGTCCCCTCACGGCTTGGCGGTGCGGCATTTCCACCGCTCGATCGACACCACGTGGCGGCGCACGTCGTACTCCGGGCTGATCCGCGACGTCGAGCCCGCCGGGGTGAGCAGCGAACCCGAAGTCGCCGAACTCGACGACGAGGTGGGTGAGACGGCAGGTTTGACACCGGCGCCGGCGGCCGCCGGCGTCGACATGCCCTCACCGATGGCTGCACTGCCGACCGGGGCCAAGTTCGGCACCCTCGTGCACGCTGTGCTGCAGACCGCAGATCCGTTCGCCGCCGACCTGGCCGCCGAACTGGCGGAGCAGGTCGAGGTGCACTCGGTGTGGTGGCCGGTCGACGTGCCGGACAACGAATTGGCGGCCGCACTGGTGCCGCTGCACGACACCCCGTTGGGTCCGCTGGCCGGCAACACCACCCTGAGGCGGATCGGTCTGCGGGATCGCCTGACAGAACTCGACTTCGAGCTCCCGCTGGCCGGTGGTGACGCCGGCGACCGGACACCCGACATCCGACTCGCCGACGTGGGCGCGTTGCTCGCCGCGCATCTGCCGGCCGCCGATCCACTCGCCGGGTATTCCACGCGGCTCAGCAGCGCACCGCTGGGGCGGCAGTCGTTGCGTGGGTATCTGACCGGCTCGGTGGACGCGGTGATTCGCCTCGACGACAGATACCTGGTGGTGGATTACAAGACGAACTGGCTCGGCACCTCTGATGCGCCGCTCACCGCTGCCGACTACCGGCAGCCCAGGCTGGTCGAGGCGATGCTGCATTCCGACTATCCCCTGCAGGCATTGCTGTATCTCGTTGCACTGCATCGTTTCCTGCGTTGGCGGCAGCCGGGTTACGACCCGGAGCGCCATCTCGGCGGCGTGTTGTATCTGTTCTTGCGTGGAATGTGCGGCCCCGCCACCCCGACAGAGGACGGCGTGCCCGCCGGGGTGTTCAGCTGGCACCCGCCGGGCGCGCTCGTGGCAGCGTTGTCCGACCTGCTGCACACGGGAGCCACCCGGTGAACCTGACGCAGTGGGTCGACGCCGGCACCCTCGATCTCTCGGACACCGTTGTCGCTCAGCGGCTTTGTGAGATGGCCGGCGAATCCGACTCTCGGGTGGGACTCGCGGTGGGCCTGCTGGTCGCCGCATTGCGCAATGGGTCGGTCTGCGTGGACCTGGCGTCGGTGCGCGGCCGGGACGCGGCGGACGTCGCGGTCGACCTCCCCTGGCCGGAGCCGCAGGCATGGCTGGCTGCGGTGCGCGCCAGCCCGCTGGCGGGCAACCCGCCGGTGCTCAGACTTCTCGACGAGCTGCTGTATTTCGACCGGTACTGGCTCGAAGAGCAGCAGGTGTGTAGTGACGTCGCGGCGCGGCTGGCTGCCTACCCGGCACCCGACGCGGCGGCGCCCGACCTGACACGTCTGTTCCCCGAGGGCTACGCCGAGCAGCGGGCGGCCGCGGAGGCCGCTGTGGCGCAACGGCTCACGATCCTGACCGGCGGTCCGGGCACGGGCAAGACGACGACAGTGGCCCGGTTGCTTGCGGCTCTGGCCGAACAGGCAGACCTCACCGGCGGCACCGGGCTGCGGATGGCACTGGCCGCGCCGACGGGTAAGGCCGCTGCCCGACTGCAGGAGGCGGTCGCCCTGGAGGTCGCGCGGCTGTCTCCGGTCGACCAGCGCCGGCTGGCGGGTGTGCGCTCGACGACGCTGCACCGGTTGTTGGGCAGCAGGCCCGACACCTCGTCACGGTTCCGGCACCACCGCCACAATCGGCTGCCGTATGACGTCGTGGTGATCGACGAAACCTCGATGGTGTCGCTGACGATGATGGCGCGGCTGCTGGAAGCGGTGCGGCCGGATGCGCGGCTGGTGCTCGTCGGTGATCCCGACCAGCTGGCGTCGGTCGATGCCGGCGCGGTGCTCGCGGACCTGGTCGAGGGGCTCGGCGACGTCGGTGTCGTGGAGCTCAAGACGCCCCACCGGTTCGGCCAGTCGATCGGGGCGTTGGCGCACGCGGTGCGCACCGGTGACGACGACGCGGCGATGGACGTGCTCCGCCGCGGGGGCGACGCCATCGGCTGGGTGGACACGACCGACGCGGTCGACGCTCTGCGCGGCTCGCTGCTCGAGCGGGCCGTCCGTATGCGCCGGGCCGCGGTCCTCGGTGACGCGCCGGCGGCGCGGTCGATTCTCGAGGAGCACCGTCTGCTCTGTGCGCATCGGCGCGGACCGTTCGGGGTCGCGGTGTGGAATCGGCGGGTCGAGGGCTGGTTGGCCGAGGACTCCGGCCAGCCGTTGTGGACGCCGTGGTATGCGGGACGGCCGGTGTTGGTCACCGCCAACGACTACGGATTGGGCGTCTACAACGGCGATGCCGGTGTGGTGGTGGCCTCCACCCAGGGATTACGGGCGCACATCGGTTCGGCGGACTTTGCGCCCAGCCGGTTGGGCGAGGTGGAGACGATGTTCGCGATGACGATCCACAAGAGCCAGGGCAGTCAGGCCGATGAGGTGACCGTGCTGCTTCCCCCACCGGAATCCCGTTTGCTGACAAGGGAATTGTTCTACACCGCAGTGACGCGAGCCAAGAAGCGTGTCGTGGTGGTCGGCCCCGAGTCAGCTGTCCGCGCGGCGATCGGCCAACGCGCGATGCGAGCCTCGGGGCTGGCCAAGCGACTGCAGAATCGGCGTCCTACAGATCCGTAGCAGGACAACATCGATACTGCTGACCACGAGGTGCTCCGGTTGCAGACGTTTGACGAGCTGGTGAATTGGCAACCCCGTCAATGACCTTACAGCCTCAACACTTGTTGGCTTGTTCGTGTTTCGTAGAACCGAATCTGCAGGAGAACCAAAGATGAAGAAAGCAAACGTGATTGCCGGTGTCGCAGGCGGGTTGTCTGCCGCTGCGCTCTTGGTGGCGTCCCCCGCCGTGGCCGAACCGGTGGTCGGCGACAACGCCGCTGACGCCGTCGCCGAGTTGAAAGGTGGCGGCAACCGCGTGTATGTCGAGAACCTCAGCGATGCCCCACTCGCCGAGGCGCAAGTGGTGGCCATCACCCCAGGGCCCGACATCCGTGAAACGATCGGTGTGCAGGATCCGTATGCCAACAACGAGAACCGCCAGGACGTCCCGGTGGGTCAGGTGTACTACCTCACAGTGGAATGACCACACAGGTGTGAGTGACAGGACTGTGCGTCCCCAGGGGCGCACAGTCCTGCTTTGCACGCACGCGTGGCGTGGGAGCCGAGATGGCTTCCACCTCCGAAATCGCCGGCGTGAAGCGCCGAGCTATCAACAACCCGAACTCATTCTGTGGCAGCTCGAAGCAGAGTGCGGTATCTCGCTGATGCGCCTTCCCGCCACGGTCCTGACCAATATGCGAACGACCCCGTCGCAATGAAATTGTCACTTCCCCCGGGTTGTTTCAACAAGAAGATCGGGGAAACCCGGTGTGTACGAGAGCTGATCGGACGATTGTGTCAAGACGTCGCAGATTGCTCCACGGCTCCGATGTGGAAAGAAGGGAGCATCACCCGTATGACGAAGAAGTTCATCACCGCCGGCGCGACTGTGGTTGGCACCGGGCTTTCGGCCCTGGTTCTGGGGCTGGCTGCGCCTGCTGCAGCGTTGCCGAACCCCGGCGACAACGCTGCTGAGGCGATCGCCGAGCTGAAGTCCGGCGGCGACCGCGTGATCGTGGAGAACCGTTCCGGCGCGCCGCTGTCCGAGGCGGACATCGTGTCGGTGATTCCGGGACCCACCATCAACGACACGGTTTACGAGAACGACCAGTACGTCATCAACGAGACGCGGCAGGATGTGCCCGTCGGCATGGTGTATTACGTCACCGTCGAGTGACCGTTCCCGGAATCGGGGCGCCCCTTTTCAGGGGCGCCCTTTTTCTTTTGGTGTACGGCTGACAAATAGACACCCATTGAGTGGACGAGAAAAGACACCGTCCGCCGAAAATCTGACGACTTTCTGACCCGGGGGCGGTGTGCGCCCGCGCCCAACCGCACCCCTTTTCGGTCCGCGCCTGTCAACCTCTGCCAACGCCGCACAAACAATCGCTAAGTTGTCGGTGAGCCGAGCACGGCTCCCGGGCCGAGTCGAGAGATCGTTGAGTCATGCGAGTTGACGGACGCGAGATTGCCGTAACAGGCAGCTTGCTTCAGCCGTTGATCCGTCGCACCAACGACATCCTGCGGCTGGCGCTGTCCGGCATCTTCCTGCTCATCGTCGTGACCAGCTCGCTGATCACCCGATACGAGTGGGAGACGCTGGAGCGATCGATCTCCGAGATCATCGGCGTGCTCACCCCGACGCAGTCCAACACCGTCTACCTCATCTACGGCGTAGCGATCTTCGCGTTGCCGTTCGTGATCCTGATCGGCCTGATCGCGTCGCGGCAATGGAAGCTGTTGGGTGCCTACGCCGCGGCCGGGCTCAGCGCACTGCTGCTGTTGTCGATCACCGGAAACGGCATCGCCGCGCCGCGCTGGCACTTCGATCTGTCCGACCGCCTGGACACGGTGTTGTCACAGTTCCTCGACGACCCGCGGTGGATCGCGATGCTGGCAGCGGTGCTGACGGTGTCCGGCCCGTGGCTGCCGGCCCGCTGGCGGCACTGGTGGTGGGCGTTGCTGCTGGCGTTCGTGCCGATCCATCTGGTGGTCAGCGCCGTCGTACCGGCCCGCTCGTTGTTGGGGCTGGCCGTCGGCTGGTTCGTCGGGGCGCTGGTGGTGCTGGTGGTGGGCACGCCGGCCCTGGAGGTGCCGCTGGACGGTGCGGTGCGTGCGATGGCGCGTCGCGGGTTCACGGTGTCGGCGTTGGCGGTGCTGCGCCCGGCCGGCCGTGGCCCCATGCTGTTGTCCGCGCGGCGCGATCGCGGCGACGGCGACGGCGAGGCACG
Source organism: Mycobacterium sp. G7A2 (assembly GCF_041902445.1). Lineage (NCBI taxonomy): Bacteria > Bacillati > Actinomycetota > Actinomycetes > Mycobacteriales > Mycobacteriaceae > Mycobacterium > Mycobacterium sp. G7A2. Next base: position 4,980,606 of record NZ_CP169251.1, read on the forward strand.
GGCCGCCGTGGTCGAGTTGTACGGTCCTCATCAACGTGGTGGCGGCTTTCTGCGGCAGTTCTGGCGCAAGGTCCGGCTGCGCGACAGCGAGACGGCGCCGATCCAGCCGTCGATGCGCCGGGCAGTGGAGCATCGCGCGCTGATGGCCATCGCCGTCGGTGAGCTTGCGTTGTCGAACTCCACCCCGATCGCGGTGGCGGCGCTCGAGCGCGGCTGGACGCTGTATGCGCACCGCCCCGCCGAGGGCATCGACCTGCCCCGGTGCATGGACACCACCCCGGTCGCGCGGGTGTGGGACTCGCTGGCCATGCTGCACAGCCAGCAGATCTCGCACGGCGACCTGCGCGCCAAGGAGATCACCGTCGTCGACGGCACCCCGATGTTCGGCGGGTTCGCCCACGCCGAATACGGGGCCTCCGAGGCGCATCTGCACACCGACATCGCCCAACTGCTGATCACCACCACCGAGTTGTACGGCGCCGAGGACGCGGTGGCCGCCGCGATCACGGTGTTCGGCAACGAGGCGGTGCTCGCCGCGTCGCGGCGGCTGACCAAGGTGGCGATGCCCAAGCGGGTCCGCGACGCGGTGAGCGATGCCGGGTCCGTCATGACGGCGGCGCGAGACGAGGTCAAACGCCAGACCGGCGCCGACCAGATCACCACCGCGACCATCACGCGGTTCACCCGCAACCAGATCATCCAGATGGTGCTGCTGGTGGCGCTCGTCTACGTCGCCTACCCGTTCATCAGCTCGGTGCCGGTGTTCTTCTCTGAATTGCGCAACGCGAACTGGTGGTGGGCGCTGGCTGGGTTGGCGGTCTCGGCGCTGAAGTACGTCGGCGCCGCTGCGGCGTTGTGGGCGTGCGCCGACGGGCTGGTCAAGTTCCGCACGCTGACGATCATGCAGGTCGCCAACACGTTCGCGGCGACGACGACCCCGGCCGGGGTGGGCGGACTGGCGTTGAGCACCCGCTTCCTGCAGAAGGCTGGGCTCGGCGCGTTGCGGGCGACCACCGCGGTGGCGCTGCAGCAGTCGGTGCAGGTGCTCACCCACATCACGTTGCTGGTGTTCTTCAGTGCCGCGGCGGGCGCGTCGGCGGACCTGTCGCAGTTCGTGCCGAGCACGACGGTGATCTACCTGATCGCCGGCGCCGCGTTGGGCGCGGTGGGGGTGTTCCTGATCGTGCCCAAGCTGCGGCGCTGGCTGGGCAGTTCACTGCGGCCGCGGCTGAAAGAGGTCATCGACGATCTCGTGGTGCTCGCCCGGGAGCCCAAGCGGCTTGCGGTGATCATTCTGGGTTGCGCCACAACGACACTCGGCTCGGCGCTGGCGCTGTGGGCCAGCATCGAAGCGTTCGGCGGTGACGTGAACTTCGTGACCGTGACGATCGTGACGATGGTCGGCGGAACGCTGGCGTCGGCTGCCCCGACACCGGGCGGGGTGGGGGCCGTCGAAGCGGCGCTCATCGGCGGCCTGGCCGCGTTCGGGGTGTCCGCGGCGGTGGCGGTGCCCGCCGTGCTGCTGTACCGGATCCTGACCTGCTGGCTGCCGGTGTTCCTGGGCTGGCCGATCATGCGATGGCTGACCCGCAAGCAGATGATCTAGCACCACCCGCGAACGTGCGTTCCCTGTCGTTGTCGTGCGCGCGGCGCTACCGGGAATGCACGTTCGCGACCGGGTCACCGGAGGTGATACCTGCGCGCTACCGGGATTAATCTGCCCGAAACGCAGCCGTGGTTTCCTCTCATCAGACGCTGTTTCCTGACAGAGATCATGCTGGAGGCTTGATGACGAGTACCGCCGCGCCGACCTTCCTGGTGACGTCCGGGTTCTGGAAGACCCTGCCCCAGATGCCGCTGGAGCAGTATCCCGGTACCGAGGGCTTCATCGACGACGTCTACGCCAACCCCAATGGAGTGCCGATGTGCTCGGGCTACTTCGAACTGCGCAACACCGACGCGCCGCTGGACTACTACTACGACTACGACGAGATGAAGATCGTCCTGGAGGGCGAATTCCGGCTGGAGAACGTCGACACCGGACAGGTCGAGATCGCCCGCGCCAAGGACGCGATCTTCTTCCCGAAGGGGTCACGAATCCTGTTCTCCACACCCGATCGTGCGCTGGCGTTCTACGTCGGCTACCGCTCTTTCGCCCCCTGACCTCGCCGCAGCAGGAATGCGCGCACCTGCCGGCCTCGACGACCCGGTCGAGCGGTTCCGAGTCCGCCCGGGGGCGGTCACCGCACTGCGGGTCTGCGGCGGCGACCGCCTCGACGTCATCGATCCGCATGGCCGTCAGCCGGCCGAACTGACCGTGTTGTCCGCCGATCCCGCCGCGGTGCCCGGCACGGCACCCGACGCCCCGGCCAGTGTGCTGCGGCGACTGTCCGCCGGGTCCAGCGAGGCCGGCTGTGCCGCGGCGCGAATCCTGACGCTCTTGTCCGAGTATCGGATCGATCCGCCGGCCGCGGTGGCGACGCGGCTGTTCGACGGTCGCTCGCCCGCCGGTGCGCGGGCCGGTTTCACCGTCGGCGCCGACGCCGTGGTGCTGGTCGCCGCACCCGCAGCGCCGATGTCGCCGACGGCCGAGGACCCGAACCCACCGTCGGAGGTCTGGGTCGAGGTGCGCCGCGCCGACCCGCGCCGCCTCGAGGCCGCCGAGCTGCCCGAGCCGCTGGCCGAACCGTTGTGCGACATGCGCATCGACGCCATGACCGCCTCGGCCTACGAGGTTCGCGCCGGACAGTTCATCCAGGTCATCGATGTCCAGGGCAGGCAGTGCTCGGATTTCCTGGCCTTCGACGCCCGCACATTGCACGACGGCACCGAGTACGGCCTCGACGCCACCACCACGCGCACCGTCGGGGGCGGCGCCTACCCGCGACCGGGGTTGGCGGGCAAGTTCTTCGACCCGCGAGCCCGTCCCCTCGTCGAGGTGGTCCGCGACACCGTGGGTCGCCACGATACGTTCGCCCTGGCGTGCACCGCCAAGTACTACGCCGACCTGGGCTACCCGGGCCACGTGAACTGCACCGACAACTTCAACGCCACGCTGTCGCGGTTCGGGGTGACAGCGCGCGCCGGCTGGCCGGCGCTGAACCTGTTCTACAACACCGCCTTCGACGCCGACCAGCAGCTGGTCACCGACGAACCGTGGTCCCGGGCAGGCGATTACGTGCTGTTTCGGGCCTGTACCGATCTGGTGTGCGCCTCGTCGGCCTGCCCGGACGACATCGACCCGTCCAACGGCTGGATGCCGACCGACATCCACGTCCGCGTCTACGACTCCACGAGGAGGTTCTCCGTGGCGCTGGGACATCGGCTCACGCCCGACGCCGACACGGTACTCACCAAGCCGACCGCCTTCGCGGCACGCACCCGTGCCCTGACGCAACAGTTCAGCGAGTACCGCGGCTACTGGCTTCCCACCGCGTACGACAACTTCGGCCCCCAGGACGAGTACTGGGCATGCCGCGAACGGGTCGCGGTGATGGACCTGTCGGCGCTGCGCAAGTTCGAAATCCTCGGCCCCGATGCCGAAGCGTTGTTGCAGGCCACGCTGACCCGCAACATCCGCCGGCTGGCGCGCGGGCAGGTCGTCTACTCCGCGATGTGCACCGAGGCCGGGGGTGTGATCGACGACTGCACCGTGCTGCGGCTGGGCGAGAACACCTTCCGCCTCGTCGGCGGCGACCCCTACGACGGCCAGTGGCTGCGTAGCCAGGCCGACCGGCTGGGTCTTTCTCAGGTGTGGATCAAGGACTCCACCGATCATCTGCACAACCTCGCCGTCCAGGGGCCCCTCAGCCGCGACCTGCTCGCCGAGCTGATCTGGACGCCGCCGACCCAGCCCGCGCTGCCCGAGCTGGGGTGGTTCCGGTTCCTGATCGGCCGGCTCGGCGGGCCTGACGGAGTGCCGCTGGTCATCTCGCGCACCGGGTACACCGGCGAGCTGGGTTACGAACTGTGGATGCACCCCGACACCGCCGAGACGGTGTGGGACGCGGTGTGGGAAGCCGGGCAGCCGTACGGGCTGGCCCCGTTGGGTCTCGAGGCGCTGGAGCTGTTGCGGGTGGAGTCGGGACTGGTCGCCGCGGGCCACGAGTTCGACGACCAGACCGACCCGTTCGAGGCCGGCATCGGTTTCACTGTGCCGCTGAGGTCGAAACACGACGACTTCGTGGGACGGGCCGCTCTGCTCGAACGCCAGGCGCACCCGCAGCGGGCCCTGGTCGGGCTGCTGCTGGACGGCAACGAGGTCGCCGGGCACGGCGACTGTGTGCACGTCGGTCGATTCCAGGTCGGGGTGGTGACCAGCGGCACCCGCTCTCCGGTACTGGGGTCCAGTATTGCGCTGTGCCGCATCGCTGTTCAGCACGCGACCGCCGGCACCCGCGTCGAGGTCGGCAAGCTCGACGGGCACCGCAAGCGGCTCGGCGCCACCGTCACCACGCTGCCGTTCTACGACCCGGACAAGACCCGGCCCCGTTCCTGACACCGCCCACTCGTCGACTACCAGGAGGAACCATGACCCGAACCGCCGTGATCGGCGCAGGCCCGTGCGGTCTCGCCCAACTGCATGCCTTCGAACAGGCCCGCCTGGCGGGCGCCGACATCGGTGACATCGTGTGCTTCGAGAAGCAGAGCGACTGGGGCGGGTTGTGGAACTACACCTGGCGCACCGGACTCGACGAGCGCGGAGATCCCGTGCACGGCAGCATGTACCGCTACCTGTGGTCCAACGGGCCCAAGGAGTGCCTGGAGTTCTCCGACTACACCTTCGACGAACACTTCGGCCGCGCGATACCGTCGTTCCCGCCGCGCGAGGTGCTCTACGACTACATCGTCGGCCGCGCGAAGAAAAGCGATGTGCGCCAGTACATCCAATTCGAGTCGCCGGTGCGCGCCGTGTCGTTCGACGGATCCACCCGGATGTTCGAGGTGACGGTGCAGACGTGGGAACCGTCCGGGGACAGCGTGCTGCGCACCGAGTCCTTCGACCATGTGATTGTCGCAACCGGGCACTTCTCCACCCCGAACGTGCCCGAGTATCCCGGTTTCGACCGATTTCCCGGGCGCATCCTGCACTCCCACGACTTCCGCGACGCCGCCGAGTTCACCGGCAGGGATCTGTTGATACTGGGCAGCAGCTACTCGGCCGAGGACATCGCGCTGCAGGCGCTGAAGTACGGAGCTGCGTCGATCACCGTGGCCTACCGCACCGCCGCCATGGGTTTCGACTGGCCCGACGGCATCACCGAGGTTCCCGCGCTACGCCACCTCGAGGGCCGCACAGCGTATTTCGCCGACGGCACCAGCCGCGATGTCGATGCGGTCATCCTGTGCACCGGTTACCTGCACCATTTCCCGTTCATCGACCCGGAACTGCGACTGAGCACCCCGAACAACCTCTACCCCGACGGCTTGTACAAGGGCGTGGCCTGGACCGCCAACCCGCGGTTGATGTATCTCGGCATGCAGGACCAGTACTACACGTTCACAATGTTCGACGCTCAGGCGTTCGTCGCCCGCGACCTCGTGCTGGGCCGGTTGCCGTTGCCGTCGCCGCAGGAGATGGCGGCCGACGTGGCTGCGTGGCGGGCCCGGTACGCCCAGGTCGACAGCATCATGGAGCAGATCGACTTCCAGACCGAGTACGTGCGCGACCTGATGACGTTGACCGACTATCCGTCGTTCGATCTCGACCTGGTCAGGCAACACTTCATCGAGTGGGAGCACGATAAGGACGAGAGCATCACCGGCTACCGGGACAAGTCATTCGCCTCACCGTGCACGGGCAGCGTGGGACCGACACCGAGCACCACCTGGTGGGACGAGCCCGACGACAGCCTTGCGCGGTTCTTGCAGCGTTAACAGAGCACGCCGGCGAACACGGCCCCGGTGACGAGCGCGACGACGATCGCGACCGTGGGCATACCGCTGGACAGTGCCACGACCACGCCGGCGATCGCGGCGATCAGGATCAGGCTCAGCAGCGTGGCGAGCAGCCAGTTGGCCGAGTGGGAAGCGTGTGTCGGCCGAGGAGTCTCGCTGTGCTGCGGGATCATCGCGCCTTCGCCAATTCCAACCATGGCCGCCCTTTCTGTGACTGCGGACACACTATAACCCGGCCATGGCACAGATCACACCGATGCGCCCGAGTTTGTGACCTTGGCGTCGATTTCGAAAGCCGTACTAACAGAACTGATTAGCGGTGCTAATCGGATCTGGATGCTTCGGTACGTTGGGTCCGATGGTGATCGCGAGGCTGGCCGCGCTGGTGGCCGTGACGGCAGCGCTGGTGCAGTGCGCGCCCGATCGGGGTCACCCGGCCACGCCGTCGCCGGCCACGCCATCACCGGCCACCTCGACGGCAGCCGAGCCGGCACCGGAGACGTTCCGCACCGTTCCGCGGCCGCCGCCGCCTCCGCCTCCGCCTCCGCCTCCGCCGACTGCCGGCCCGGCCGAGATCAGCTCCGTCACGGCCGCTGACCTGGACAGCACCTGGAGGGCGGGCTGCCCCGTGCCCCCGGAGCGGTTACGACAGGTCGAACTGGACTACCGGGGTTTCGACGGGCAGACCCACCGCGGCCAGCTGGTGGTCCACGAGGATCTCACCGACGAGGTCATCGACGTGTTTGCCGAGCTCTACCGCATCGGCTATCCGATCGAGCGGATGCGCACGGTCGAGAACTACCCCGACGCCGACGACGAGCTGTCGATGCGCGACAACAACACCTCGGCGTTCAACTGCCGCGACATTCCCGGAACCGGGCAGTGGTCGTATCACGCCTACGGCCGGGCGATCGACGTCAACCCGCGGCTGAACCCCTTCGTGGATCGCCGCGGCGACTACCAGCCGGCCAACGCCGCTCGGTGGGTCGACCGCACCCGCACCGAACCAGGCATGCTGCACGACGGTGACGCCGCGGTGCTCGCGTTCACCGACCGCGGCTGGACGTGGGGCGGCCATTGGCGCACCCCGCTGGACTACCAGCATTTCGAGCTTCCCTGACCAAATGCTGACAGGGCGCTGATCAGGTGAGCCCCCGCGCGGGCTTGCGGTAGCGTAAATTCGGGCGCCGTCAAGGAGCGGAGGTTGCCCTGCTGCATCGAATGACAGTGCTGGCCTTGGCCGCGCCGCGACGCATCATCGCCGGTGCGGCCGTGCTGACGGTTGCGTTGGCCGTGTTCGGCGTACCCGTCGCCAATCACCTCTCCCCCAGCGGTTTTCAGGACCCCGGCTCCGAGTCCGCCAGCGCGGCACGGTTACTCACCGAGCGCTTCGGTCGCGGTGACGTCGAGATGGTCATCGTGGTGTCGTCCCCCGACGGGGTCGACAGCCCCGCCGCGCGCACGGCGGCCCAGGACATCGTCACCGCACTCGACGACAATCCGCACGTCGCCGACATCTCCTCGGCCTGGTCCACCCCCGTCACACCGGAGCTGATCAGCACCGACCGCACCGCCGGACTGATCGTCGCGGGCATCACCGGCACCGAAGCGCAGCAACAGACCTACGCCAAGGACATCTCCGAGCGGGTCAGCGGCGAGCGCGATGGCGTCTCGGTGCGCACCGGCGGTACCGCGATGGTCAACGTGCAGATCACCGAGCAGTCCCAACGTGACCTGCTGCTGATGGAGTCGCTCGCCATCCCGCTGAGCTTCCTGGTCCTGGTGTGGGTGTTCGGCGGGCTCCTGGCCGCGGCGTTGCCGGTGGCCATCGGCGCCATGACGGTGATCGGCGCACTGGCGGTGCTGCGCGTGGTCACATTCGCCACCGACGTCTCGATCTTCGCGCTCAACCTGGCCGCGGCGATGGGCCTGGCGCTGGCCATCGACTACACGCTGCTGATCATCTCCCGCTACCGCGACGAACTGTCCGGCGGCGCCGACCGCGCCACCGCACTCTCGCGGACGATGAACACCGCCGGCCGCACCGTGCTGTTCTCGGCGACGACCGTGGCGCTGTCGATGTCGGTGATGGTGCTGTTTCCGATGCACTTCCTCAAGTCCTTCGCCTACGCCGGGGTCGCCACCGTCGCGTTCGCCGCCGCGGCAGCGGTCGTCATCACCCCCGCCGCCCTGGTGCTGCTCGGCGACCGGATCGACTCGCTGAACGTTGCCCGGCTGGCCCGTCGCCTGCTGCGCCGCCCCGACCCCGGTCCGGTGCCGGTGCAGCAGCGGTTCTGGTATCGCTGCGCACACGGCGTGATGCGCCGGGCGCTGCCGCTGGGCCTGGCCGTCGTGGCGCTCCTGCTCGTTCTGGGGGCACCGTTCCTCGGAGTGCGCTGGGGGTTCCCCGACGACCGGGTGCTGCCGCCGTCGGCCTCGGCCCATCAGGTCGGCGATCAGCTGCGCGAGCAGTTCGCCGCCAACTCCGACACCGCCGTGACCGTCGTCGTCCCCGACAGCGCCGGTCTGTCCCCCGAGCAGGTGTCCGGCTACGCCGCCGATCTGTCACGGGTTGCCGACGTCGCCGCGGTGTCCGCGCCGACCGGCACCTTCGTCGCGGGCAGCCGTTCCGGCCCACCGACCGCGCCGACCGCCGCACGCGACGGCAGCATGTTCCTGACTGTCGCCACCACCGCGCCGTTGTTCTCCGACGCCTCGGAGGCTCAGCTCGACCGCATGCACGACGTCGCCGGGCCCGGTGGGCGCACCGTCGAGTTCACCGGTACCGCACAAACCAACCGCGACAGCGTGAACGCGATCACGTCCACCCTGCCGCTGGTGCTCGGCCTGATCGCCGTCATCATGTTCGGCCTGCTGTTCCTGCTCACCGGCAGCGTCGTGGTGCCGCTGAAAGCCCTGGTGCTGAACATGCTTTCACTGACCGCGGCGTTCGGTGCGCTGGTGTGGATCTTCCAGGACGGCCACCTCGGCGGGCTCGGTACCACCCACACCGGCACCCTGGTGGCCAACATGCCGGTGCTGTTGTTCTGCATCGCGTTCGGCCTCTCGATGGACTACGAGGTGTTCCTGGTCGCGCGCATCCGCGAGTTCTGGCTCAGGCCCGGCATGTCCAATGACGAGGCGGTGGCGCTCGGTATCGCCCATACCGGCCGGGTGATCACCGCGGCCGCGCTGATCATGTCGATCTCGTTCGCAGCGTTGATCGCCGCGAGTACCTCGGTGATGCGGATGTTCGGCCTCGGGCTGACGCTGGCCGTCCTCGCCGACGCCACGCTGGTGCGGATGGTGTTGGTGCCCGCCTTCATGCACGTCATGGGCAGCGCCAACTGGTGGGCGCCGCGCTGGCTCAGACGGGTGCACGACCGCCTGGGGATCGCCGACGAACCCGCAGCGCCCCTCTCCCAGCTCCCCGGCACCACGGAACCCGAAGACCCCGACACCGAGGTCCCCGACGAGAAGTCCGAACGGATCATCACATGAGCCCCACTTCCGGCAACCCGATCAGCGTCATCACCGGTGTCCAGGGAGCACTGCCGAAACACCGCTACCGCCAAGACGAGATCACCGAGGCCTTCCTCGCGGTGCCCGCGTTCGCCGATCTCGGCGACGTGGTGCGCGGCCTGCACGCACACGCGAAGGTGTCCACCCGCAACTTCGTGCTGCCGTTGGAGCGTTACCCGACGCTGACCGATTTCGGTGCGGCCAACGACCTCTACCTCGAGCATGCGGTCGAGCTGGCCTGCGAGGCGCTCTCCGCCGCGCTGGACGAGGCCGCCCTCGGACCCGGTGACCTCGATATGATCATGACCACCACTGTCACCGGCATCGCGGTGCCCTCGCTGGACGCCAGGATCGCCGGCCGGCTGGGTCTTCGCCCGGACGTGCGCCGGGTCCCGTTGTTCGGTTTGGGGTGTGTGGCCGGGGCCGCGGGGGTCGCCCGCATGCACGACTACCTGCGCGGTGCACCCGATCACGTCGCCGCGCTGGTGTCGGTGGAGCTGTGCTCGCTCACCTACACCGCGGCCGAGCCGACCATGGCCAGCCTGGTCGGCAGTGCGCTGTTCGGGGACGGCGCTGCGGCGGTGATCGCCGCCGGTGAACGCCGCGCCGAAAAAATCGGCGCCGGCGGACCCGACGTGCTCGACTCCCGCAGCCGGATGTATCCGGATTCGCTGGACACCATGGGCTGGAAAGTCGGCCCGGCCGGATTGCAGCTGATCCTGTCCCCGAACCTGCCCGAGCTGATCGACCGGTACCTGGCCGACGACATGAGCGGCTTTCTCACCGACCACGACCTGACCCTCGGCGACATCGCCGCGTGGGTGTCCCACCCCGGCGGCCCCAAGGTGATCGAGGCGATCACCGCCGCGCTCGGCCTCGCCGACGACGCGCTGGAGCTGACGTGGCGTTCACTTGCCGAGGTGGGCAACCTGTCCTCGTCGTCGGTACTGCACGTGTTGCGCGACACCCGCGCGAAGAAACCGCCGGCCGGCCGCCCCGGGTTGCTGATGGCGATGGGCCCGGGCTTCTGCTCCGAACTCGTGCTGCTGCGCTGGCGCTGAGGATCCCGATGCTGGCCTACACCCTGCTGATCGCCCTCGTCGCCGTCGAGCGAGTCGCTGAACTCGTTGTCTCGCAACGCAACCTGGCGTGGAGCAGACAACACGGCGGCGTCGAGTTCGGCGCCGGCCACTACCCGGTGATGGTGGTGCTGCACACCGCGCTGCTGGCCAGTTGTCTGCTCGAGGCCGCGCACCGCGAGTTCCTGCCCGCCCTGGGTTGGCCCATGCTGGCGCTCGTGGCGGCCGCTCAGGCGTTGCGCTGGTGGTGCATTCTCACTCTGGGCCGCCAGTGGAACACCCGTGTGGTCGTCGTCCCCGGCGCCGGGCGCATCACCGGCGGGCCCTACCGGTTCCTGTCGCACCCCAACTACGTCGCCGTCGTCGTCGAGGGGATCGCGTTGCCGCTGGTGCATACGGCGTGGCTCACCGCTCTGGTGTTCACCGTCCTGAACGCCGCGCTGCTGCGAACCAGGATCTCGGTGGAAAACGATGCGCTGCGGTCGCTGGACACCGGTGAGAGGCCGCCGACGTGATCGACCTCGCGGTGGTCGGCGGTGGCCCGGCCGGTCTGGCCACCGCCATCCACGCCGCCCGGGCGGGGTTGCACACCACCGTCGTCGAAAAGCGTTCCGGCCCAATAGACAAGGCGTGCGGCGAGGGCCTGATGCCGCATGCGACCCGGCAGCTGGAACTGCTCGGCGTGGCCCCGCCGGGCAGGGCGTTTCGCGGGGTGTCCTACCTCGACGCGCGCCACCAGGTCACCGCGCAGTTCGACTCCGGGGCCGGGCTGGGCGTGCGCCGCACCACGCTGCATGCCGCGCTGCTCGACGCAGCGGTCGCCGCCGGGGTCGACATCGTGCAGGACTCGGTGCGCGAGGTGAGCCAGGACCACGACGCGGCGACGGTGCACACCACGCGGGCAGACCTCCGCGCCCGCTACGTCGCTGCTGCCGACGGCCTGCACTCCCCGATCCGCGCGAGCCTGCACCTCGAGCGCCCGGCCGGCCGTGCGCGGCGATGGGGCCTCAAACGCCATGTCGCCGTAGCGCCGTGGAGCGAGTTCGTGGAGGTGTACTGGTCGGCCGACACCGAGGCCTACCTCACGCCGGTCGCCGACGACTGCGTCGGCATCGCGATCCTGACATCCCGGCAGGCACGCTTCGAGCAGCACCTCGCCGCCTTCCCCACGTTGCGCGACCGTCTGGACGGGCACGCGCACGGGCCCGACCGGGCGGCCGGTCCGCTGCGGCAGCGGGTCCACCGCCGCACTGCGGGCCGGGTGCTGCTGGTCGGGGACGCGGCCGGCTACGTCGACGCGCTGACCGGTGAGGGGCTCGGGTTGGCGTTCGCGGCGTCGCGGCTGCTGGTCGACAGCGTGGTGGCCGATCGTCCGCAGGACTACGAACGGCAGTGGCGCCAAGCTACGCGTCGCTACCGGCTGCTCACGGAGGGCATGCTGGCCGTCGGCACGTCGCCGCTGCGCTCAGTCGTCGTGCCCGCCGCCGCCCGCTTCCCGCGCCTCTTCGCCGGTGCGGTGAACCTGCTCGCCGACTAGCGCTTCGTCGCGGGCCAGCGCGATGGCGTTGCGGCCCTGCGACTTCGCCACGTACAGCGCCTGGTCGGCGCGCTCGAGCACCTGGCCCACCGCGGCGTCCGGGTCCACGCCGTGCACGGTGCGGGGGTAGGCGGTCGCGACCCCGATGCTGATCGTCAAGACGCCGCACGGCGAGGCCGGATGGTCGATTCCGAGCGCACGGATCGCCGCAGCCACCCCCTTGGCGAACGTGTACGGGTCGTCGCAGCCGGCCAGCACGACGGCGAACTCCTCCCCGCCGTACCGCGCGGCCACACACGTCTCCGGGGCGGCCAGATTCTGCAGGACGTCGGAGACGTCGCGCAGGCACGCATCACCGGCCTGGTGGCCGAACTCGTCGTTGAACGCCTTGAAGTGGTCGACGTCGACGAACAGCGCCGTCAGGGGTTGGTCGAGTTCGTGGGCGCGCAGCCAGATCTCGCGGGCCCGTTGAGTGAGCCCGCGCCGGTTGGCCAGGCCGGTCAACGCATCGGAGTTGGCCAGGTCGGTCAGCGACTCCTGCATTTCCCGTTCGAGTGTGACGTCGCGCAGGATGGCCGCCGACATCCCGTGCGCCGCGCGCCGGCTGTGCACGACATACCAGCGCCATCCGCCCTCGCGGGAGCGCACGCGAAACGGCAGCGACACCCCTTCGCTCCGGGACGCCATCCGGTTGGTGATCAGGTGCTGGTCCTCGGGATGGACATGCTCGAGCCATTCGGTCCGGCTGATCCGGCCCTGCGGCAGGTCCAGGTGGGTGTGGCCGGTGTAGGCGTGGTGCAGCACGTCGCCGCGGGGGTCGAGCACCAGCACCAGGTCACCGGTCAGATCGGCGACGAGGTCGTAGATCTCGCGGCTGACGTGGTCGAGGGCGGACAGCCGGTTGCGCTCCTCGAGCGCCGCGGCGACGATCACCACCATCGCGTACCCGGCGAGCAGGAACGCCTGGGCGTGGATCATCGCCTGCGTCGCGGTGTCTGCGGTGGCGATGAACGGTCCGCGCCCGGCGAAGGTGGTGCCCAGGATGATGACGGCGCCGACCGCCAGCTGCCAGAACGCCGCGGCGATGCCGAACTCGATGAGCATCAGCAGTGCCGGTACGCCGGTGAGGAACATCAGCAGGAAGTTCGACTCGGAGGCCGCCACCGCGCCGAGGCCCAACATCAGCAGCGTGAGCCCGGCGGTGGAGATCAGTTGCCGTCCGGTGTAGCGCCGCCAGTATCGGCGCCAGCGCAGCAGCACCGGGGTCAGGAACGCGATGCCGACGGCTTCGGCGAGGTACCAGATCAGCGCGGTGCGCGCGAGGCTCTGCGGGTCGGGGTTTCCCTGCTGGTGCACCAGCACGCTGGCCGCGCCGATCAGTCCGGCCAGCATCGGGGCCACCAATACGGCGTAGATGACGAAGCGCCGCCAGCTGCGCACTGAATCACTGCGCCCGAACACCCAGTCCCGGTCGGGGTGCAGGACGGTCGCGGCGAACAGCACCGCGCTGACAGTGGACAGGGCGGCGAGCTCCGGGCGCTGGCCGAGCAGCAGCCAGGCCGGCAGGTACTGCGTCACCGCGAATGCCAGCAGATACACCGGCCAGTGCCGGCGACGGGAGGTCAACAGCGCCACCAACTGCGGCGCTGCGGCCAGCCAGACCACGGTGAAGGTGCGCCCGTCGACGCTGGCCAGCCAGCGCACCAGATAGGACGCGGAGGCGACGGCGGCGGTCCAGCCGATGAGCTGCCAGAGAGGGGGAACCAGGTCGGCACCGCGCACGGGTGCGCGCAGACCAGCACCGCGCACGGGTGCGCGCAGACCAGCACCGCGCACAAGTGCGCGCAAACCAGCACCGCGCACAAGTGCGCGCAGACCAGCACCGCGCACGCGGGCACGCAGACCGGCCCACCAGCCGTCTGCTTCGGCGCCCGCTGCCATGCGTCTAGTCAACCGCGTCAATATTCGTCTCGGCAATCCCCCGACTGCCCATCCGAGGCTAGCGCGGAGTTCACATTCCCGACTTTGTCGGGAAACACGCGCGCGACACAATGACGCGTCCACGCTCGCAGGCTCGGATACCAGGAGACGCAGTGACCGACGTCGTGACCTCCACGCCGGAAGATTCCACCGACCACAACGGCGCCAACCTCGCCCCCACCGGACAGACCCGTTCCGGCATGACCGCCGACGCGCTGCGCGCCGCGGTGTCCGATCACCTGGTCTATTCGATCGCCCGCCCGCCGGCGGTGCTCACCCCCGAGCACTACTACAAGGCGCTGTCGCTGGCGGTGCGCGACCGCATGCAGAAGCGCTGGATGGCGACCACCCAGGACTGGCTGGACCTGTCGTGCAAGGTCACCTGTTACCTGTCCGCGGAGTTCCTGATGGGCCCGCAGCTGGGCAACAACCTGCTCAATCTGGGCATCGAGGCGCAGGCGCGTCAGGCGCTGGCCGACCTCGGCCAGGACCTCGACGTCATCCTCGACTGTGAAGGCGAGCCGGGCCTGGGCAACGGCGGGCTGGGCCGGCTGGCGGCCTGCTACCTGGACTCGATGGCCACGCTGGAGCGCCCGTCGATCGGCTACGGCATCCGCTACGAGTTCGGCATCTTCAAGCAGGAACTGGCCGACGGCTGGCAGGTCGAGAAGACCGACAACTGGCTGGTGCACGGCAACCCGTGGGAGATCGACAAGCCGGACGCCGCCTACACCGTCAACTGGGGCGGCCACACCGAGACCTACGAGGACGTCACCGGACGGTTCCGGGTGCGCTGGGTTCCGCAGCGGGTCCTCAAGGGCGTCTCCTACGACACCCCGGTCCAGGGTTACGGCGTCAACACCTGCAACACGCTGACGCTGTGGAGCGCGCGGGCGGTCGAGTCGTTCGCACTGGATGCGTTCAACACCGGCGACTTCTACAAGGCCGTCGACGAGGAGGTCGTGTCCGAGACGGTGTCGAAGGTGCTCTACCCCAATGACGAGCCGGAGGCCGGTAAGCGGCTACGGCTGCTGCAGCAGTACTTCTTCGTGACGTGCTCGCTGCAGGACATCCTCAACATCCACCTGCAGCGTGCGCACCTGCCGCTGTCGGCGCTGCCGGACAAGTGGGCCATCCAGCTCAACGACACCCACCCGTCGATCGCAGTCGCGGAGCTGATGCGGTTGCTCATCGACGAGTACCAGCTGTCCTGGGATGCGGCCTGGGATCTGACGGTGCGCACGTTCGGCTACACCAATCACACCCTGTTGCCCGAGGCGCTGGAAACGTGGCCGCTGCGCATCTTCGGTGAGGCGCTGCCGCGGCACCTGGAACTGATCTACGAGATCAACGAGCGGTTCCTCGAGCAGGTGCGCGAGCGCTTTCCCGGTGACGAGGAGCGGGTGGGGCGGATGTCGCTGATCGGTGAGGACGACGGCAAGTGCGTCCGGATGGCGCATCTGGCCACGGTGGGCAGTCACACGGTCAACGGGGTTGCGGCGCTGCATTCGGAGCTGCTGAAGGCCAGCGTGCTCAAGGACTTCTACGAGATGTGGCCGGAACGCTTCGGCAACGTCACCAACGGGGTGACGCCGCGACGGTTCCTGGCGCTGGCCAACCCGGGCCTGCGCGAGCTGCTCGACGACACCATCGGGCCCGGCTGGATCACCGATCTGGGCCGGCTGCGCGGCCTGGAGTCGTTCGTCGACGATCCGGCGTTCCGACAGCGCTGGCGGGATGTCAAGCGCGCCAACAAGTCCCGCCTGGCCGAGTATGTGCACGCGACGACGGGCATCGAGCTGGACCCGACGTGGATGTTCGACGTGCAGGTGAAGCGGATCCACGAATACAAGCGCCAGCACCTGATGGTGCTGCACATCATCGCGCTGTATCACCGCCTGAAGACCAACCCGGGCCTGTCGGTTCCGCCGCGGGTGTTCATCTTCGGCGGCAAGGCCGCGCCGGGGTACTTCATGGCCAAACGGATCATCCGGCTGATCACCGCGGTGGGCGCCACCGTCAACAACGACCCGGACGTCAACCGTTGCCTGAAGGTGGTGTTCCTGCCGAACTTCAACGTCAAGAACGCCCACCTGGTCTATCCGGCGGCGAACTTGAGCGAGCAGATCTCCACTGCGGGCAAGGAGGCCTCGGGCACCGGCAACATGAAGTTCATGATCAACGGAGCGCTGACGATCGGCACACTCGACGGCGCGAACGTCGAGATCCGCCAGGAGGCCGGCGCCGAGAACTTCTTCCTGTTCGGCCTGACTGAAGGCCAGGTGGAGAAGGTCAAGGCCGAGGGTTACCGGCCGCTGAGCTACGTGGAGTCCGATCCCGAGTTGGCCGCCGTGCTGGAACTCATCGCACGCGGAGAGTTCACCCACGGCGACACCGAGGTGTTGCGCCCGATCGTCGACAACCTGATCCACCACGACCCGTTCCTGGCGCTGGCCGACTACCGCGCCTATGTCGACTGCCAGGACGAGGTGTCGCGGGCCTGGCTGGATCGGGACACGTGGTCGCGGATGTCGATCCGCAATACCGCGCGCAGCGGCAAGTTCTCCTCCGACCGTGCCATCAAGGAGTACTGCGACGAGATCTGGGGTGTCGGCCCCATGTCGGTCGACCTCTAGCTCCTGGCGAATCGGGCGCGCGCAGGCACCCCAGGTGTCGCATAGCGCGCCGGATTCACGCGTGGAGGCCGCGTTCGAGCGCACGCAGCACCGCGACCGCGGACGCGATGTCGTGCTGTTCGCCGGAGGCTTCCAGTGCGTCGCCGAGCAACCGGGCCCAGATGCCGCGCAGGGTCGTGAGGTTCTCGGCGGCGAGCTCGGTCGAGCGCACCACCACACCACGGCTGTCGGCCGGGTCGACTGAGCGGCGGACCAACCCCTTGGATTCCAGATCGCGCAGAGCCCGGCTCAGGTTGCTGCGTTGCAGACCGGTCGCCGCGGCGACAGTGCTGGGGCTGACGTCGGGATGGTGGTCGAGGTAGCGCAGCACCGTCACTTCGGTCACCGACAGCTCGAAGACCGACGGTTCATCGGCGACGTGGGCCTTGACCGCGCGAGAGACCGTCATCACCAGGTCGGCGAGGTCGGCGAGCTGATCACCACGCGGTCGTCTGGCTTGCACAGAGCCACCCTACCTGATAGTTATGTACTGATAATTATGTTTCGATAATCACCTGGAGATCCTCATGAGCACTGCTGTCGATTCGCGGCGCGACACCGTGCCCGGGCTGAGCGCGGGGCTGCTCATCACCCTCGCGCTGCTGTCCGCGGTCGCCCCGTTCGCCACCGACCTCTATCTGCCCGCATTCCCGGCGATGGTCACCGACCTGCACACCTCGCCGACCGCTGTGCAGCTCACCCTGACGGCCTTCCTGCTCGGGTTGGCCAGCGGGCAGCTGGTCTTCGGTCCGCTGTCGGACCGCTTCGGCAGGGTCAGGCCGCTGGTGATCGGTGCCGCCGTCTGTGTGCTCGCGAGCCTGGCCGCGGTGCTGGCCCCGTCGGTCGAGGTTCTGGTCGCCGCCCGGTTCGCGCAGGGCCTGACCGGAGCGGCAGGCATGGTGATCGGTCGGGCCATCATCTCCGACCTGGCCACCGGCCGGGACGCCGCACGCGCGTTCAGCCTGATGATGATCGTCGCCGGCGTCGCCCCCATCGTCGCTCCGCTGGCCGGCGGGTTCCTGGTCGAGCCGCTCGGCTGGCGCGGGGCGCTGGCGGTGATTCTCGGTCTGGTCGTCCTCATGCTGGTGGCTGTACTCGCCGTGGTCCGCGAGACGCACACCAGCGAGCGCCGCGCCAGGCTTCGCGACCAGACGGCCGCAGCCGGTTCGCCATTGCGCGACCTGGCCGGGCGCAGCTACCTGGGCAACATGATCGCCTTCGGCTTCGCCTTCGCGGTCATGATGGCCTACATCTCCGCGTCGCCATTCGTCTACCAGACGATGATGGGTCTGAGCTCGGCCGAGTACGGAATGATGTTCGGGGTCAACGCGTTCGGACTGCTGCTGATGAGCGCGCTCAGCGCCCGCTGGACCGCGCGCGCCGAACCACGCGCCCTGGCCCGAGCCGGCCTCGTGGTGATCGTCGTGTCCAGCGTGGTGGTGTGGGCGCTCGCGATATCGCCGGCGCCGGCCGGCTGGCTGGCACTGCCGCTGTTCACCGCGGTGGCCGCGATGGGCCTGATCTTCGGCAACACCACGGCGCTGGCCCTGTCGGCCGCACCACGCGCTGCCGGCACCGCCTCGGCCGCGCTCGGGGCCACCCAGTTCCTGCTGGCCGCGCTGGTTTCGCCACTGGTCAGCATCGGTGGTGAGCACACCGCCCAGCCGCTCGCGGTGGTCATGGTGGTCGCATCGGTGCTCGCCTGCGCCGGCTTTGCACTGGCCCGCCCCGCGTCGGAGTGAATCCGGCGCGCGCAGGCACCTCAGGTGTCGCATTGCGCGCCGGAAAACCGTTGGCGCGGCGATGTCTGCGCGTGCCACGCTGCCCGCATGGTCGACGTCGAGAGGTTCGCGGCCGACGGTTACGTCAAGCTTGCCGGCGCGGCACCGCGGCAGATCGCCGACGCCGCCCGGTCGGTGCTGTGGGCGCAGCTCGGGCTGTCCCCCGACGACCCGTCCTCGTGGACCGCGCCCGTGCGGTGGGCCGCCGACCTGACCGGAGCCGGCCCGTTCGGTGGGTTGACTCACAACCCGGTGTTGGCCGCGGCACTGGACGGGGTGTGCGGTGTCGGTGGCTGGGTGCCGCGTGGCTCGCTGGGCAACATCCCTGTGCGCTTCCCGGTGTCCCCCGCCGCCGACGACCGGGGCTGGCATCTCGACCTGAACACTCCGCAGTCCGACGGTCTGTGGGCGGTCAGCGCCCGCCCGCACACCGTCCTGGTGTTGACCCTGCTGTCGGAGGTCACCGTCGACGACGCGCCGACGCGAATCCGGGCGGGCTCGCATCGTGACACCGCTGCAGTGCTCGGGGACGACCTGCTCGACGCCGCCGAGGCCGCTGCCCTGGCCGAGACAGCCAGCAGTGCCCGGCCGGTGCACCACGCGACCGGGGTGCCCGGTGACGTGTATCTGCTGCACCCGTTCACCGTGCACGCGGCCGACGAACACCGGGGCTGCACACCGCGTTTCATGGCCCAGTCACCGGTCATGCTGACCGAACCGCTGACTCCCGAGTCGCTGTCGCCGCTGGCCCGTGCCTACCGGTGAATTCGGCGCGCCCAGGCACCCACGGTGTCGCATTGCGCGCCGGATCCGCCGAGACAACAGCTCGGTAACAAGGCGGTCACCGGCCCGCGCGTTCTGCGGCCCCACCACGACGCGCTGCTAGCTTCGCCAGCCGTGACCTCCCTACGGCTGCGGTTCTCCCGCGCCTGCGCACGCCTGGCCGCGGCGACGCTGCTGATGTCCGCGGCGCTGTCCGCAGCACCCGCCCCGACCGGGTACGCCTTCTCCCCGGCGGGCCTGCCGATCGAGCAGCTCGACGTGCCGTCACCGTCGATGGGCCGCACCATCCGCGTCGAGTTCCAGGGCGGCGGACCCCATTCGGTGCTGCTGCTCGACGGCCTGCGCGCGCAGGACGACTTCAACGGCTGGGACATCAACACCGCGGCGTTCGAGTGGTTCCACCAGTCCGGGGTGTCGGTGATCATGCCGGTCGGCGGCCAGTCCAGTTTCTACGCCGACTGGTATCGACCCGCCCGGGGCCGCGCCGGAACCCTGACCTACAAGTGGGAGACGTTCCTGACCCGTGAGCTGCCGGAGTGGCTGGCCGCCAACCGCGGCCAGGATCCGTTCGGCAACGCGGTGGTCGGGTTGTCCATGTCGGGCAGCGCCGCGTTGACGATGGCGGCGTGGTATCCCCGCCAGTACAAGTTCGCCGCGTCGCTGTCGGGATATCTGGCCCCGTCGCAGGGCCTGTGGCCGACGTTGATCGACTTCGCGATGCAGGACGCGGGCGGCTTCGACTCCAACGACATGTGGGGCCAGCCCGGTTCGGGAGCCTGGCAGCGCAACGACCCGACGGTCAACGTCAACCGGCTGGTCGCCAACCGCACCGCGCTGTGGATCTACTGCGGCAACGGGGTGTCCTCGGATCTCGACGGCGGCGGGGGTGACTTCGGCACCCGGTTCAGCGCGCAGTATCTGGAGAACATCACGCTGAGCACCAACAAGGAGTTCCGCGACAAGTACCTCGCGGCGGGCGGACGCAACGCGGTGTTCAACTTCCCGCCCAACGGCACCCACAGCTGGGGCTACTGGGGTGCGCAGCTGCAAGCGATGAAACCCGACATCGTCCGGTTGCTGACCGCGCCGCCACCGCCACCGCCGCCTCCTGCACTGCCACCGCCGCCACCGCCGGCTCCCGCGCCACCACCACCGGCTCCGGCGCCGGCCTAGCGACATCCGTTGAGGCTGCGTCCACCGCGGGAAAGTTCGAGTGACCTCCACCGTGGACGCAGTCTCAACGAGGGTGCGTCGCGCTAAGCCGCTACCGGACGTGCGGCTCGAGCAGGGTGCTCCAGGCGCGGTCGAGCTTGGCCCACTCGTCGTCGCATCCGTCGGCACGGTCTTCGGGGAGCTCGCCGCTGGCCACCAGGTCGGCGTTGGCGTCGGGATCGGCGCCGTAGATCCAGCACTGCAGATTGAACATCCGCGTCTCGCTCAGCGAGTGCACATCGGCGAAGTCGTCCAGCCCGGCGTCGCCGCGGCGCTGCCCGTAGGCACCGAACTCCCGCGCGAAATCCTTGACCGCCGCGACGGATTCGGGGTCGGGTGCGCCGTCCTCGCCGGGCTGCAGCAGCACGTAGGCGGCGAGCTGATCGGCGACGTCCTCCTCGCGGCCGGTGGCCGGCAGGTCGTACAGGTCGATCGCCATGTGGCCGAGCTCGTGGTAGAAGGTGGCGATCTCGGCGTTGATCGCCGACGCGTCGGGATCGTCGTCGCCGGCGTCGCGGAAGATCTGCTGGCTCAGGTCGGCGTCTTCGTAGCAGATCGTCATCGACTTCTCCTCCGGATCCCAGAACGCGTTGGCCTCATCGCACTGCGCGCCGATGACCGGGATGTCATAGGGCAGCCACAACGAGTCGTTCACGTCCTCGGCGAGGTCTTCGAGCACGGTGTTGTCCTGCAGCAGCGCACGGCCGTTGATCGCTTCCGCGGTGGTGGCGTCTTCATAGCTGACCACCATCTCGCCGGTGTCCTCGGCATGGGAGTCGTCGGTGTCCGTTTCGGCGCCGCCGTCGGCCACCTTCTCCTGCGCCGTCGGAGGCGGCGGCTCGGCCGGCTGCGGGCCACCGCATCCCGTCAGGAGCACCACCGCTGCCACAACCGGAAGAACTCCTCGATGCGCCACCCGGCCCCCTCTCGACGTTGTCGGGAGATTGTAGAGCCAGCCGGCCGCTATCTGCTGTAGTCGGTCGACAACCAGCGTTGCGGGCGCATGCGGATGACCACCGACGACGGGCCCAGGTTCTCATCGGTGAACTGGCCGCCGGCCTCTTCGCCCAGGTAGCGCACGGCGAGGGCGCGGACTTCGGCGGCATCGGCCGCGTCGATCGACGTCACGTCGCCTTCGGCGGTGACGTACTTGTAGGGCGGCTGTTCGTCCTGCACGGTGATCGCGAAACGGCCGGCTGATCGAATCAGCTTGTGTTTCAACGAGTCCGCGTCGGTCCACAGCAGCACCTCACCACCGGGCTCATATCCGTACCAGATCGGCACCGCCAGCGGGGCACGCTCCGGGCGCTCGACGGCAATCACGCCGACATGGACGTCGGCCAGGTAGCGCTCTCGTTCGGCAGGGGTCATCGTCGCCATACCGGGTGCCAACCGCGGCGACGCGCGTCACATTCCCGTCAGTCGACGGGCAGCAGTTCGAAGACGGGGATGACGCGGTCGGTGCGGGTCTCGTACTCGGCGAAGCCCGGCGCGCGCTCGGTGATCACCGGGTAGATGCGGTCTCTCTCGTCGCGGGGCAGTTCCCGCACGCTGACGCGGCGCGGCGGGTCGGCCCCGATCTCGACGCTGGCCTGCGGGTGGGCCCGAATGTTGAACGCCCAGGAGGGGTCCGAGTCGCGACCGGCAGAGGATCCGACGATGTAGAGGCGGTCGTCGATGTCGAAGTAGGCGACGGGATTGATGCGCTGCTGCCCGCTCTTGGCCCCCGTGGAGGTCAGCAGCAGCAACGGAAATCCCTCGAACTGACCTCCGACCTTGCCGCCGTTGGCGCGGAACTCGTCGATGTTGCGCTGGTTGAAGTCACGTTCACCGCTGAGCTCGTCGGCCATAACAACAGCCTATGCCTCGAGCCCGGTCAGCAGCACCGAAAGTCCGTACTCGAAGGCGTCGTCGGCGCGGTGCGGATTGGGCGTGGCCGTCGCCAGCGCGGCGGCGAACTCCGGGCCGACCTCTGCGCTGGCGAGCCACGGTTCCTCCGGCGCGGCGACGTCGAGGGCCGAACCGAGCACGAGGTAGTCGATCAGCGTGATCACGCGCAGGGTGTCGGCGTGGTCGAAACCCGCCTGTACCAACGTGACCGCCAGCGTGTTGTACATCGTGATCGCCGATGCGCTGTTGACCGGATACGCGGTCAGCAGCGGGATCAACCGCGGGTAGCGGGCGTAGCTGCGCCGGTAGGAGCGGGCGATGTCGGCGACGGCCTCGCGCCAGGGAAGCGGAGGCTGGCCCGGGTCGTAGCTGGGCAGCTCCACCTCCGACATCGCGCGTTCCCGCAGCAGTTCGACGATCGCGTCGCGCCCGGCGACGTGGTTGTAGAGCGAAGACGGCCGCACTCCGAGGCGGGCCGCGAGCGCGGGCATGGTGAATCCACCGGTGGCGTTGACCAGCTCCAGCGCGGCGTCGGCGATGCGGTCGGCGGACAGCAACGGCGTGCGGGGTCGTCCCATGCTGTCTCCTCTTGCGCTCGCCGGTGACCCAGTTCACAATAAACGAACTTCATTCGTTTTAGGAGTCGGATGCTCACCCTGACCGCCACCGCGCCCCCGCCGTTGTCGCGCTCGACCGAGTCGCAGCGAGCGCCGCTGCGCGTCGGACTGGTCCAGCACCGCTGGCGGCCCGACGCCGACGAACTGGCCGCCACACTGCGCGCCGGTATCGACCGGGCCGCCGCGGAGGGCGCCACGGCGGTGTTCCTGCCCGAGATCACGCTGCTGCGTTACCCCGCCGACCAGCCTGGGGGCGCCGACCCCGGCGCGCTCGCCGAGGACCTCGCAGGCGGGCCCACCGTCACGTTGGCCGCCGACGCGGCGCGGGCCCATGGAATCTTCGTCCACGCCTCGCTCTACGAGAAGGCTCCGGGCCCAGACGGATTGGGCTTCAACACCGCGATCCTGGTGGACCCGGCGGGGAACCTGGTCGCCCGCACCCGCAAGCTGCACATCCCCATCTCCGCCGGCTACTACGAGGACACCTACTTCCGGCCGGGCCCCGCCGGGGACCCCTACCCGGTCTACGAACCCGACGGGCTGGGCGCGCGGATCGGCCTGCCGACGTGTTGGGACGAATGGTTCCCCGAGGTGGCCCGCAGCTATTCGCTCGGTGGCGCCGAACTGCTGGTCTTCCCGACCGCCATCGGGTCGGAACCGGTGTTCCCCGACTTCGACACCCGCCCGCTGTGGCAGCAGGTCATCGTCGCCAACGGCATCAGCAGCGGGCTGTTCATGGTGGTCCCGAACCGGGTGGGTGACGAGGGCTCGGTCACGTTCTACGGCTCGTCGTTCATCTCCGATCCGTACGGCCGGGTGCTGGTCCAGGCACCCCGCGACGAGGAGGCGGTGCTGGTGGCAGACCTGGATCTCGACCAGCGCCGGGACTGGTTGGAACTGTTCCCGTTCCTGCTCACCCGCCGCCCGGACACCTATCGAAGCCTCACCGAACCTGTTGACCCGCAACGCCCCTACGGCGCGGGACACCGGCAGACGGCGGTGGTCAAGTGAGCTCGACGCTGTTCACCGGCGGCACGATCTGGACCGGCGACGGTGACACCGACGCGCTGCTCGTCACCGACGGCGTCGTCACCGCCACCGGGCGGGCGGCGCAGCGAGACGACGCGCACGTCGTCGACCTGGGTGGCGGCTTCCTGATGCCGTCGTTCGGCGACGGTCACGCCCACCCCCTCTACGGGGGTCTGGAGGCCGTCGGACCCGCCGTACGGGCCTGCGGCTCGGTCGACGAGATCGTCACCGCGGTCCGGCGTTACGCCGACGCGCATCCCGACGACGAGTGGATCGTCGGCGCCTCTTACGACGGCAGTTTGGCCCCGAACGGGCTGTTCGACGCGCGCTGGCTGGACGCCGCGGTACCGGACCGTCCGGTCGTGTTGCGCGCCTGGGACTATCACACGCTGTGGTGCAACTCGGCTGCCCTGCAGCGAGCCGGGATCACGGCCGACACCCCCGACCCGCCGCTGGGCGAGATCCCGCACCGCGAGGACGGTTCGGTGCTGGGCACCCTGCGCGAATGGGGCGCCACCGATCTGATGATGCGCGTCATGCCGGCCCGCGACGAGCAGGTCCGCATCGCGGCGCTGGGCACGGCCGCCGACTACTACGCGGCGCGCGGGGTGACCTGGGTGCAGGACGCATGGGTGGAGCCGGCCGACGTCGAGACCTACGCAGCGGCCGCGCGCCAGGGCGCCTTGCGGATGCGGTTCAACCTCGCCCTCTACGCCGATCCGCGGCACTTCGACGAGCAGGTCACCCAGTTCGCCGAACAGCGCCGCCGGGCCGACGCGGCCGGCAACGACCTGCTGACCGCGCACACGGTCAAGTTCTTCGCCGACGGCGTGGTCGAGAACGAGACCGGCGCGTTGTTGGCACCGTACTGTTCGGGGCTGCACAGCCATTCGGGTGACAACCGCGGCATGCGCAACTGGGAGGGCGATGCGCTGGCCGAGGCGGCCTGCCGGGTCGACGAACTCGGCCTGCAGATCCACATCCACGCCATCGGCGACGCCGCGGTGCGCCAGGCTCTCGACGCCATCGACGAGGTGGTGCGGCGAAACGGTCCCCGGGACCGGCGGCCCGTCATCGCGCACGCGCAGCTGGTCGACGACACCGACATCGACCGCTTCGCCCGTCTCGGCGTCATCCCGAACATGCAACCGCTGTGGGCTCAGCTGGATTCGTTGATGACCGTGCTGACCATCCCGCGGCTCGGTCAGGAGCGGGCCGACCGGCAGTACCGGATCGCGACGCTGCAGCGTTCCGGCGCGGCACTGAGCTTCGGGTCGGACTGGCCGGTTTCCTCCGGCGCGCCGTTGGACGGAATCGCGGTGGCGGTGTCGCGGCGCACGGCCGACGGTGAACCCGAGGGCGGGTGGACGCCGCAGGAGATCCTGCCCGTCGAGCAGGCGCTGAGCGCCTACACCGCGGCGGTCGCAGCGCAGGCATTCGCCGAGAACCGCTGGGGGCGGATACTTCCCGGCGCAGCCGCCGACCTGGTGTGGCTGAACCGCGACCCCCGCCGGACCGCGCCGCTGGAGCTCCCGCACATCGGCGTCCGCGCCACCTATCTGCAGGGCGAACCGGTCTATGAGGCCGACAACGGAAGGGCAGAGTCATGACCAAGCCAACCCAGCCTGCCACGGCCGGCGTCGACGCCTCCCAGGGGCATCTGAAGCGTGCACTGGGCACGCCCTCGCTGGCGCTGTTCGGGCTGGTGTACATGGTGCCGCTGACGGTGTTCACCACCTACGGCATCGTCACCGAGACCTCCGGGGGCCGGCTGCCGCTGTCCTACGTGGTGACGCTGGTGGCGATGGTCTTCACCGCGTTGTCCTACGCGCGGATGTCGGCGGCGTTCCCGCTGGCGGGGTCGGCCTACACCTACACCCAGAAGTCGTTCGGCGCCCCGACCGGCTTCCTGGCGGGGTGGTCGCTGCTGCTGGACTACCTGTTCCTGCCGATGATCAACTATCTGGTCATCGGCATCTATCTCAATGCCGCGCTGCCCGCGCTGCCCGAGTGGGTGATCGTGCTCGTCGCGATCGGTGTCGTCACCGTGCTCAACATCGTCGGCATCGTGTCGGTGGCGCGGGCCAACTTCCTGATCATCGCCGTGCAGGCGATCTTCATCGTCACGTTCGTCGTGCTCGCGCTGGGTGAGACTCTCGGCGGCGGCAGCGTCGACCTGGCGGCGCCGTTCACCGGCGACGGCACGGCCACCGGCCTGGGTCCGGTGCTCGCCGGTGCGGCGATCCTGTGTCTGTCGTTCCTCGGGTTCGACGCGGTGTCCACGCTGTCGGAGGAAGCCAAGGACCCCCGGCGCGGAGTGCCGCGGGCCATCATGATCGCCACCATCTCCGCGGGCCTGATCTTCATCCTGCTGTCCTACGTGGGTCAATTGGTGTATCCATCCAACGAATTCGCCGACGTCGACTCCGGGTCGCTGGACGTGATGGTCGCCGCGGGCGGGCAGTTCCTGAACAATTTCTTCACCGCCGCCTATGTCGCGGGCGCGTTGGGGTCGGCGTTGACGTCGCAGGCGTCGGTGGCCCGGATCCTCTACGCGATGGGCCGCGACGGCATCTTGCCGCGCAAGCTGTTCGGACACATCTCCCCGCGGTTCAGCACGCCCGTCTACGCCATCCTGGTGGTAAGTGTGGTGTCGCTGCTGGCGATCGTGATCGATCTGGCCACCCTCGCGTCGCTGATCAGTTTCGGTGCGCTGGTGGCGTTCTCGGCGGTGAACCTGTCGGTGATCAAGCACTTCTTCGTCGACCTGCGGGACCGTTCCAGGGTGGCGCTGAACCTGATCGCGCCGGGGGTGGGCTTCCTGTTGACGGCGTGGCTGTGGACCAGCCTGTCGGGGATGACGCTGGTGCTCGGGTTGATCTGGCTGGCCCTCGGTTTCGTGTGGCTGCTGGTGGTCACCCACGGCTTCCGTCGCCCCACCCCGGTGCTCGACCTGGCCGAATGAGCGGGTCGGCGTAGCCGAGTCGCGCCGTGCGCGACCAGCCACGACGACGTCAGCGGGACGCAGCGGCGAGGGCGAGGACGTCCTCGGCGGGCGGCGGGCTGGCCGGGTGATACGACAGGCACCACGGCGCGACGATGCGGTGGAACGCCTCGCCTTCGGTGGCGACGTAGAAGTTCCCGGCCCGCAGCCTGCTGATGTCGTCGACCAGACCGCCCTTGGCGCGGGCCATTTCACGCGCCGTCTCGATCTGGGCGGGCGAGTTCAACAGGCCGTAGAACTGGGTCGCCGCGTTGCCCGGGATGCTGTTGTCGAGCGCCTTGGGATGTTGGGTGGCGAACACCAACCCCAGGCCGTACTTGCGGGCCTGCGACGACAGCGCCAGGGTGCTGCGCTTGCAGGCGGTGAATCCTCGTGACGGGGCGAGGGTCTGCGCTTCGTCCATCACCAGCAGCCCGCCGAGCGGACGCTCCCCGGCGGGGTTGCGCTTGATCCACGCGAACAGCGCCATCTGCAGCTGGTTGACGAAGCTCTGCCGCTGTTCCTCGGAGGTCAGTCCGATCATGCTGATCACCGACACCCGCGCCCGGTACCCGTCGGCCGGGGTGAGCAGCACGCCGGGGTCGACCGGGGTGCCCGAGCCGCCGAACAGCGGGTCATTGACCATCGCCGCCTGCAGATCCTGGGCGATGTTGCCGGCGATCTTGCGGGCGTCTGCCAGCCCGCTGACGTCGTCGGGCAGGTCGGCGAGCAGGCCGATGAAGCCGGGCAGGGTCGGCGCGGGTGTGGTGCCGTAGTACTGCAACGCTTCTCGCAGCACCGCACGCGCCCGGCCGGCTTTCTGGGTCTGACCGGAGATCAGTGCCCGCGGTTCCAGTGCCGCGCAGGCGGATTCGACGGCATCGATGAACTCGTCGTGGTCGTCGACGACGCTGGCGAAGTCGGGCAGCGGCTGGAAGGCCAGCGGGGCGCCGTTGGCGCGTCGCGGTGTCCAGATCCGGACGTCGGTGTGCTGCAGGTACTCGGCGGCGGCCGCACCGTCGGGGCGCCGCCATCCCGACGGCGGCTCGGGCCAGGCGGTGCCGAGCCGGGACAGATCGTTGTTGGGGTCCAGCACGATCGCCGACACCCCGCGCAGCGCGCACTCTTCGACCAGCCGGCGGATCAGCACGGTCTTGCCCGATCCCGATCCGGCGAAGATCGCCACATGCTTGCGCAACGCGGACAGCTCGATCGTCACCGGCGCCTCGGTGTGCAGGTCCCGGCCGAGCGGAATCTCGTTGTCGGGCACCGGGATGTCGGGCACGTCGATGACGTCGGGTTCGGTGCCGGCGTCCTCGGTGCCGGCGTCCTCGGTGCCGGCGTCCTCGGTGCCGGCGTCCTCGAGCCCGGGCCCGGCGTCCTCGGGACCAAGCCCGGCTTCCTCGAGCCGGGGCCCGGCTTCCTCGACAGCCGGCGCGGGGGTGTCCCCCTCGCCGCCGAGCGCCTGGCGCAGCAGCGTCAAACCGTGGGCGGGCCGGTTGCGGCGCAACCACCCGGGCAGGTCGTGATGGTCGTCGTTGATCAGGTCGCGCAGCGCGATCATCGTGCGCAGGTCGTCGTCACCGAGCTCGAGGGTGCGCGCGCCGGCGGCGTGCACGTCGGCCATCAGCTCGGCGGTCTTGGGGCCCGTCGGCCACGGCGTGTTGCGCAGCAGGAACAGCTGCCTGCGGTCGGAACCGGCCTGCAGACCGGCGGCGGTGAACGCCTTGCGGACCCGGCTCTGCGCGGACAGCGCGTTGCTGGCGGCCACCGCGCGGAACGCCCAGTGCCGTTCGTCGTCGGTCGCGGCGTCCAGGCTCTGGCGTAACCGGCCGTGCAGCATGACGTGCGCGCCGGGCGGCGGATCGCACAGGTATGCCTGGTCACCGTCGCGTTCGGCGATCCAGGCGGTCAGCGCCGCGCCCAGCAGCTCGGGCATCGTGACGTCCTCGCCCTCCGGGTCCAGCGCGGCGGCGGGCACCGCGCGACGCCGGTAGTCGGCGAAGGCGCGGTCCAGCTCGGAGGACGGTGCGACGTTCCGGTCGCCCTCCTGCGTGTCCCAGACCGGGCCGTCGTCTTCGGCGAGGTGGTCGAGCTCGAGGACCTCGCGGTGACGCAGGCACTGCCGCACGTGGGTGTCGGCGCGGATCAGCAGCTGACGGGGCGTGTAGTCCAGCGCCTCGTCGAACGCCGACGGCCGGATCGGCCAGCTCGGATACGGCGGCCGGAAGTCGACCGACGCGTAGCTGGCGCTGAAGCGGCGCTCCAGGATCGCCCGGCCGATGTCGGCGGACGGCACCGGCGTCAGCACCCCGGTGACCCGGAACCGGTCGGCCACGCTGGCGGTGGCGCGGTCACGGATGCTCTCCCACACCGCGGGCAGGCACGCGACCACCGACACCGTGCGCCGTGTCGTCTGTCGCAGCGCCATCAACCCGTGGGCGACCTGCTCGAGCAGCGTGTCCCCGGCGTCACCCGGCTGCGCGAGGGACGCCGCCAGCAGCGTGTCGATCTGGTCGACCGCCAGCACCGACGGGCCGACCAGCGCCACCAGACGCGAGATCTCCCGCACGCATTCCTGCGTCAACGACGGCGCGGCGCGCAGACCCCAGCGCAGGCGTTCGTCACCGCCGGCCTCCGAACTCGCCTGCAGGTACGCCTCGCCGATGTCCTGGGCGGTCAGGTCGGTCGCCGCGAACAGCACCAGGGCCCGCAGCGTCTGATGGCAGTGCCGCACCGTGTCCTTGCGGACCTTGGCCAGCGCGTTGATGAACCGGTCGAGCACCTCGGGTTCGAGGTCGGCGTCACCGACGATGGCGCGGCGGTCGGCGCGCGACACGTGCGCCAGCGACGACAGCTCCCACAGCAGGTCCTTGAGCTGGGTTTCGCGGTGTGCGCCGGGCCTACCGAAGCTCTCCAGGATGCCGTTGCGCACCGACTGCCAGAAACTGGCCGCGTCGAGCAGCTCGATGACGAAGAAGAACCCGCCGTCGGCCTGTACGCGCTCGCGGACCTGGCCGAGCAGGTGAGTCTTGCCCGAACCCGCGGGGCCGCGGATCACCACCCCGAGCGGGGAGGACGACTCGTCGCGCAGCGCGTCGGTGAAGGCGTCCATGACGTCGTCGACGGCGTGCTCGTTCAACCCGCTGACGTGGGTGGCTGCCTGGGGTTTCCACAGGTCGTCCACGGTGGGCGCCCACGTCAGGCGCAGCGAGGCGAGGGCGTCGCGCTGCAGTGAATCCATCAAGCCTCGATCGCGATCAGGTGCTTGGGCCGGTCCCCGATGAGCACCGCGGCGGCGCGGTCGTCGGGCGTCAGCTTCTTCTGGTCCTCTTCGGGAATCACGCTAACCCCCGGCGCGCGGGACAACGCGGTGAGGGCGGTGTCGACGTCGCCTCGGACGTCGTCGAGCGCGGCACGCAGCTCGGCGAGGCGCACCCAGCCACCGGGCCGCGGCGCCAGCCGTGCGTACGCCACGCGGACCCGGTCCTCGAGGGTCCGGTCCTGAGGGGTTTCGGCCTCTGAGGTCTCGGCCGGCCAGAACAGCTCGGCCAGGCTCACCTCCGAGCGCTGCAGGTAGCGGCCCAGGGCGCCCAGCACTGTGTAGAGCGTTTTGGCCGGGCCGGTGGACCGCGGCGGCGGACCTGCGGCGACGATGTCGCGGCACAGCGCCCACCCGCGGTCGGTCAGTTCATGCACATAGCGGCCCTTGACGCGCTCGGACTCGATGAGCCCGAGTGCGTTGAGCTTGTCGCGGCCCGGCTTGTCCAGCGCGGGACCCAGCGCGGCCAACTCGGGGTTGGCCACCGGGCGGGATTCGGCCATCAACACGATGAGGACGGCCCGCTCGGTTCCGGTCAGGTCCGTCGGCGTCACACTCACCCCGCCAACTTAACGGCGTGGGGCAGGATTGCGTCCGGCATGGTCGACAGCGAAGACACTCCCCCGGTATCGCGGCGCCCGCACATCGTGCGGTTGGCGCTGTTCGCCACGGTGCTCGCGGTGCTGTTCTATCTGGTTGCCGTACAGCGGGTCATCGACGTGGAGTACGTGCGCGAGCTGGTGGCCGCGACCGGTCCGCTGGCGCCGCTGACCTACGTGGTGGTGTCGGCGCTGCTGGGTGCGGTGCTGGTGCCCGGGCCGCTGCTGGCGGCGGGCAGCGGCTTCCTGTTCGGGCCGCTGCTCGGGACGTTCGTGACGCTGGGGGCTGCGATGGGGACCGCGGTGATGGCCGCGCTGGCGGGCCGGCGGGCGGGCCGCGACAGTGCCCGCGCGCTGCTGGGCCCCTCCCGCGCGGAACGTATCGACGTGCTGGTGCAGCGCCGCGGGCTGTGGGCGGTCGTCGGGCAGCGGTTCGTGCCGGGTATCAGTGATGCGCTGGCCTCCTACACGTTCGGGGCGTTCGGTGTGCCGATCTGGCAGATGGCGGTCGGCTCGCTGATCGGGTCGGCGCCGCGGGCGTTCTCCTACACCGCAGCGGGCGCGGCGATCGGCGAGTTCTCGGCACCGCTGGCCGTCGCCGCGGTGACGGTGTGGTGCGCGACGGCGGTGATCGGCGCGTTCGCCGCGCATCGCGGCTGGCGGGCGTGGCGGTCCGGCCGATCCTCCGCGTAGCCGCCGGGGTGCCGCCGGGGTGCCGCCGCGTAGCCGCCGGGGTGCCGCCGGGGTGCCGCCGGGGTGCCGCCGGGGTGCCGCCGGGGTGCCGCGAACGTGCATTCCCTGTAGTCGCGAGTGCACGCGCGCTACAGGGAATGCACGTTCGCGATAGCCTGCCGCCATGGGGATCGTCCTCACCGACGAGTTCCGTCACGCGCTGGATCTGCTGGCCGGCGGCCGCCACGTCTTCCTGACCGGCAAGGCCGGCACCGGCAAGTCGACGCTGATCCGGCACTTCATGGCCGACACCGAGCGCAACGTGGTCGTCGTCGCGCCGACGGGCATCGCCGCGCTGAACGTCGACGGTTACACCATCCACCGGCTGTTCGGATTCCGTCCGACGACGACGCTGGACGACATCCGGTCCGGCGGCTACCGGCCGGGCCGGTTCACCAAGACGCTGGCGTCGCTGCAGACGCTGATCGTCGACGAGGCCTCGATGGTGCGCGCCGACACCTTCGACATGGTCGCCGCTGCCCTCGAGCGATTTGGCCCGGTGCCGGGTTCCCCGTTCGGCGGCGTGCAGATCGTGTTGGTCGGTGACCTGTACCAGCTGCCGCCGGTGGTCAGCGAGCACGAGAGCGGGTTCTTCTCCGGCGCGCCCTACGAGACGCCGTACTTCTTCTCGGCACGCTGTTTCGAGCGCTCGCAGTTCCCCACGGTGTCGTTGACGACGGTGTTCCGCCAGCTCGGCGATGACCGGATGACGGCCATCCTCAACGAGATTCGAGAAGGGGTGTTGCTGGGTCACGCCCAGGAGCAGCTCAACGCCCGCGCCGACGCCGACTTCGTGCCGCCCGACGACGAGCTCTGGCTCACGCTCGCGCCGACGAACAGGCTGGTGACCGCCCGCAATCGTCAACATCTGCAGCGGCTGCCCGGTGACGAGTTCGTCCACCAGGCAAGGTCTTCGGGCGATCTGTCGCTGTTCGACCCGCCGGTCGAGGAGACGCTGCGCTTCAAGGTCGGCGCACAGATCATGATGCTCACCAACGACCAGGGCAACCGGTGGGTCAACGGCACCATCGGCCGTGTGGTGGGCGTCGGTTACGACCGTTACGGCGCAGTGGTGGAGGTCGAGTTCGCCGACGGCAGCTGCGCCGAGGTCCCACCGTTCACCTGGGAGGCCACCCGACCGGTGCTGTCCGGGGGCTCGCTGGGCCGGGAGGTGGTCGGGTCGTACACGCAGTTGCCGTTCAAACTGGCGTGGGCGATCACGATCCACAAGAGTCAGGGGCAGACGCTGCCGCGGTTGATGGTCGACCTCACCGGCGGCATGTTCTCCACCGGCCAGCTCTATGTGGCGTTGAGCCGATGCACCTCGTTGGCCGGTCTGGTGCTGAAACGTCCTGTGCTGCCGAAGGATCTGAAGACCGATCGGCGCATCGCCCGTTTCCTGCGCGGCGCCGGTGACAGCACCGCGGCCCGGCGCTACTGCGCCATCGGAATGCTGACCGTAGGCGACGAGGGCCGGATGTCACGGCCGCGGCCGGTGGAGCTTGCGGTTGCCTTCGACGACGGTGCCGCGATCTCGACGCTGATCAACCCACAGCGCGACATCGCCGACGCGCGAACAGCGTTCGGCATCGGGGTCGCCGATGTGCTGTTGGCTCCGACGCTGCGCGAGGCGTGGGCGATGCTCGCCCCGATGCTGGCCGGCTGCACACCGGTCGCGGTCGGCGTCGACGAGCAGCTCGGCCTGATCGACTTCGAGCTCAAGCGGCTCGGCCATGTGACGGCGATGCCGCTGGGCGTCGAGCTGCGCGGCAGCCGGGTGACGGGACGCACCGCGCTGGAGCGGGCACGCTCGGCGCTGTCGGCACACACCCGCGCCGACGCCGAGGACGGTTCGTCGGCGTTCGACGAACCCGAACCCACAGAGGTGACGTCGGGGCTGTTGATCAGCCGCGACCGGGATGTGGCCACGCCTGCGGCCGATCATCTGCCGGCGCTCTCGGCGCTGTTACGGATCAGCCGCGACGTGGGCGCGGTGTTGCTGGGCGCGCCGGTGCCCGCGGGCGACACAGCCGACATCGGCTGGGACGCGGCGGCGCGCCGTTCGGTGGCCGATCAGCTCCGCGCGGCGGTGTCGCGGGTGCGTCTGCCCGCCGAGGTGCTGGACCGGCTGCACGCGACCGAAGAAGTCCTGGGCATCGAGATCGCCGGCGAAGCAACTCTTCTCGACAGCTATGCGATCGCTGACGCGCTGGTGCCCGGCGCCCGGATCTGTTTCACCGGGACCGCACAGGACGCCGACGGTCGCGTCATGGAGCGCTGGGAGATGGAGGATCTGGCGCGGTCGGTGGGGCTCACCCCGGTCAAGTCGGTGTCCAAGACGCGCTGCGATGTGCTGGTGACCGCGGAGGCCGGCACGCAGTCGGGCAAGGCGCGCAAGGCGCAGGAGTACGGCAAGCCGGTGTTCTGCGCCGACGAGTTCTTCGCCTGGGTCGCCCACCGCCCCGCGAAATAGGATTCCCGGTCGCGATCTGCCCCGTGACCACGACCCTGCGTTCTCGCTCACGGAGCTCACGGAGCTCACGGAGGCCACCAAGGCCACCAAGGCCACCAAGGCCGCCGAGGCTGCGGAGGCCGCGGAGGTCACGGCGCCCGGAGTGCGATCATGGCGGAGTGTCCGTGTCAGCCGCGTTCGCCTCCGACAACGCCGCGCCGGCGCACCCGAACGTGCTGGCGGCGCTGCAGCGGGTCAACGAGGGCCCGATGCGCGCCTACGGCGCCGACCCGGTGACCGAACGTGCAGCCGAGGCGGTGCGCAGCGCGTTCGACTGCCCCGACGCCGAGGTGCTGTTCACGTTCACCGGCACCGCGGCCAACATCATCGCGCTGTCGGCCGCGGCCAGGCCGTGGCAGGAGATCTTCTGCAGCGACGTCGCCCACGTGCTGGTCGACGAGGCGGGCGGACCGGTGCGGCTGTCCGGCGCACAGCTGACCCGGCTGCCCAGCGACGACGGCCTGATCGACCCACAGGTCCTCGCCCGGCGCGTGCTCGGCCGCACTGCGGTGCACCATTCGCAGCCGCGCATCGTGTCGATCACCCAGTCGACCGAGAGCGGGCGGGTGTGGAGCGCAGCGGCAATCGCCGAATTCGTCGACCGGGCCCACGGTCTGGGTCTGCTGGTGCACGTCGACGGGGCGCGGATCGGCAACGCCGTCGCCGCGCTGGGGGTCGACCCGGCCCAGGCGATCGGCGCCGCGGACATCGTCTCGGTCGGCGGCACCAAGAACGGCATGATGTTCGGCGACGCGATCCTGGTCCGTCGCCCGGAGCAGTTCGACGGCATCCAATTCGTGCAGAAACAGATCGGGCACCTGGCGAGCAAGCAGCGCTACGTCGCGGCCCAGTTCGAGGCCATGTTCGCCGACGGCCTGTGGCTGTCCACCGCCGCGCACGCCAACGCGATGGCCGCCCGGCTCAGCGACGGCATGACGGCGCTGGGGCTGAGGCTGGCGTCCCCGGTCGAGGCCAACGAGGTGTTCGTGGCGATGGCCCCGGAGCTGCACCGCCGCTTCGGCGACACCTACGCGGTGCATCAGCCCGATCTCGGCGAGCCCGTGGTGCGCTTCGTCTGCTCGTGGGCGACCACCGCCGCCGACGTGGACGGTGCGCTGGCGACGTTGCGGGGGCTGGGGTAGCGGTCGCCGCCAGGGTGCTCTGGCGGTCGTTAAACAGGCCGGTCGGCTACCGGGAATGCACGTTCGCGGGCCCGGAAACGAGCCCGGGAATGGACAGCAAGTCTGACCGGCCCCGCTACCACGTCTGACCAGTTCCGTGCGGTACGTTTGACCGCTGGTGGCACCGGGAACCCGGCACCCACCATCATCGACGACAGGATTTGCTGTGCCCGAAACACCTAGCGCCGAGTCCAAGTGGCTGTCCAAGTCTGCCTCGCAGACCCGTGGATCGGACAAGAAGGAAGTCCAGTTCCACTACGACATTTCCAACGACTTCTTCAAGCTGTGGCAGGACCCGTCCCAGACCTACAGCTGCGCCTATTTCGAGCGCGATGACATGACGCTGGAAGAGGCGCAGCAGGCCAAGGTGGACCTGTCGCTGGGCAAGCTGGGCCTGGAGCCGGGCATGACGCTGGTCGACATCGGCTGCGGCTGGGGTTCGACGATCCAGCGTGCGGTGGAGAAGTACGACGTGAACGTCATCGGCCTGACGCTGTCGGAGAACCAGAAGCAGCACATCGAGCAGAACCGGTTCCCCAACATCGACACCACCCGCAGCATGGAGGTGCGCCTGCAGCCGTGGGAGGATTTTGACGAGCCCGTCGACCGCGTGGTGTCGATCGGCGCATTCGAGCACTTCGGATTCAACAAGTACGACGATTATTTCAAGAAGACTTTCAACCTCATGCCCGATGACGGCGTGCAGTTGCTGCACACGATCATCATTCCCAGCGATGAGGAGATCAAGGGCAAGAATCTGCCCCTGACGATGTCCAACGTCAGGTTCATCAAGTTCATCATGGACGAGATCTACCCCGGCGGGCGTTTGCCACTGGCGGCGCAGGTCGAGCAGAGCGCCACCAAGGCGGGCTACACCGTGACGCGCCGGCAGCACCTTCAGCCCCACTACGTGAAGACTCTCGACACTTGGGCGGCTAACCTCGAAGCGAAAAAAGACGAGGCGATCGCGATCACCAACGACGAGATCTACGAGCGGTTCCTGAAGTATCTGAAGGGCTGCGCGGACCTGTTCCGTGACGGATACACCGACGTATGTCAGTTCACGTTGGAGAAGGGCTGACACAGCCCGGCGCTCGCCGCCACGGCATGAGAAGGAGCGTTTGATGGCGGACAACGGGTCGGGGGGCTCGACGAAGCTGGAACCGAACTTCGACGATGTTCAGGCCCACTACGACCTGTCCAACGAGTTCTTCGGACTGTTCCAGGATCCGTCGCGCACCTACAGTTCCGCGTTCTACGAGCGGGACGACATGTCGCTCGAAGAAGCTCAGCTGGCCAAGATCGATCTGGCACTCGGCAAGCTCGACCTCAAACCGGGGATGACGTTGCTCGACGTCGGCTGCGGCTGGGGCTCGATGATGAAACGCGCCGTGCAGCGTTACGACGTCGACGTCATCGGGCTGACGCTGAGCCGCAACCAGCGCTCGCTCGGCCAGGAGATGCTCGACGGGCTGGACACCGAACGGTCCCGCCGGATCCTGCTCAAGGGCTGGGAGGAATTCGAGGAGCCCGTCGACCGGATCGTCAGCATCGAGGCGTTCGAGGCGTTCCCGAAGGAACGCTACGAGGCGTTCTTCGCGACCTGCGACCGGGTGATGCCCGACGACGGCCGGATGGTGCTGCAGACCATCATGGGTCATCCGCTCAAGCGCTGGCCCGAGATGGGCATCCCGATCGTGATGAGCGACCTGAAGTTCATGCGGTTCATCGCCAAGGAGATCTTCCCCGGCGGGGCGGTGCCCTGCGACGAGGACGTCATCGACTACTCCAAGCGTGCGGGGTTCACCGTCGAGGAGACCGACTACCTGACGCCGCACTACGTGCGGACCCTGAACACGTGGGCGACGGCGCTGGAGGCGCACCGTGACGAGGCGATCGCGGTGACGTCGGTCGAGGTCTACGACCGCTACATGCGCTACCTGGTGGGCTGCGCGGACTTCTTCGAACGGGGCATCAGCGAGGTCGCGCAGTTCACGCTCGTCAAGAACTGACAGGTTGTCCGTCGCGGGCGCGGGGTAACCCGCCGCCATGGATACCGTCCCCCAGGACCCGCCGGAGCGTCTGACGCCCGAGGAGGTTCCCGAGCGTCTCACGCCCGACGACCCGCCCGTCACCCCGCCCGAGCCTGCGACGACGCCCGACCCGGGTCCGCCGCAGCGCTGAAGGAGTGACGCGCCCGGCGCCGGTGATGACGCGCCCCGCGCCGGTGATCTCGGACGGCGAGTGGGTATGCCCCCGCCATGAGTGATTCCGGATTGGTTGTCCTCGGCAGCGGGCCCGCGGGCGTGGCCGCCGCCGAGGCGTACCGCGACCGCAGACCCGATGCCCCCGTGCGGATCCTGAGCGCCGACCGGCGCCGCCCGTATGCCCGGCCGCCGCTGAGCAAGGAGTTCCTGCGTGGCAAGACCGATGACATCGATCTGCACCCGGAGCAGTGGTTCACCGAGCGCGGCATCGTGCTGGCCCTCGATTCGCGGGTGCAGGGCTTCGATCCGCAGCAGCGCGTCGTCACCGTCGACGGTGAGCCTCACGGCTACGACGCGCTGATCTTCGCGACGGGTTCGAGTCCGGTTCCGCTGCCGGTGCCGGGCGGCGAACACGCTGTGCAGTTGCGGTCCCTCGACGACGCCGAGAGGCTGCGCGACGCGGCCGAGTCCGCCCAGAGCGCGGTCGTCGTCGGCGCCGGGTTCATCGGTTGCGAGGCCGCGGCGTCGCTGGCCCTGCGTGGACTGTCGGTGACACTCGTGGCGCCCGACGAGGCGCCTCAGCAGAATCGGCTGGGCGTCGAGGCCGGCCGCAAGCTGGCCGGGCTGGTGGAGGCGTCCGGGGCGCGCTGGCTGGGTGGCGCGAGCGTCGAGCGTCTGGACGAATCGGTCGTGCACCTCGACAACGGGGAGGCGCTCGGGGCGGACCTGATCCTGGCCGCGACCGGGGTCCGCCCGAACACCGAGTTGGCTGGCGTCGCGGGCGTCCCGATGCAGGATTCGCGCATCGTCGCCGACGAGGATCTGAGCACCGGGGTGCCACACGTCTACGCCGCCGGCGATGTGGCGTTGGCGTTCAACACCGGTGCGGGACGGCGGTTGCCGATCGAGCACTGGCAGGACGCCGAGGACCAGGGCAAGGTCGCCGGGGCGACGGCGGCCGGTGACGACGCCGCCTGGTCGGGTGTCCCGGGCTTCTGGACCACGATCGGGGACACCACCGTCAAGTACCACGCGTGGGGTGACGGTTATCAGGACAGCCGGATGGTCGAACACGGCGACGGGTTCACCGTCTGGTACGAGGCCGAGGGAGCCGTCGTCGCGGTGTTGACGTGCAACGCCGACGACGATTACGACCTCGGCGGCGAGCTGATCCAGGCCGGCAAGCCCGCCCCGCTGCGCTGAGCCTGTTTTCGGAGGTCGCGACGCCGGGTAGTCCCCAGGGCATGAGTTCCCACCCGGCGGTGCTGTTCGATGTGGACGGCACCTTGGTCGATTCCAACTACCTGCACGTCTATGCCTGGCAGCGCGCCTTCCACGAGGCGGACGTGCCGATGGAGACGTGGCGGGTGCACCGCAGCATCGGCATGGACGGCACCACTCTGGTGAAGACCCTGCTCGAGCAGTTCGGTCAGGATCCGACCGACGAGCTGGTCTCGCGGCTCAAGGACGGTCACAGCGAGTACTACCAGCGCAGCGCGTCGCTGCTGGAGCCGCTGCCCGGTGCGCGGGAGTTGCTGCGCCGCGTCGCCGACATGGGGTTGCAGGCGGTGTTGGCCACCTCCGCCCCGCCCGACGAGCTCGAGCTGCTGCGCAAGGTGCTCGATTGCGACGACGTCATCGCGGCGATCACCTCGGCCGAGGACGTCGACACCGCCAAACCCGAGCCCGACATCGTGCAGATCGCCCTCGAGCGTGCCGGGGTGAGCGCCCAGCAGGCAGTCTTCGTCGGCGACGCGGTGTGGGACGCCGAGGCGTGTGCCCGCGCCCAGGTGGCGACCATCGGGTTGCTCACCGGCGGGTGTGGACGCGATGAACTGCGCGACGCGGGTGCCGCCGAAGTCTTCGAGAACCCGCGGGAGCTGCTGGACAACCTGGCGGGCAGCGCGATCGCCAGGCTCGCCGGCCGGGAGTGACGGGTTTGGGTACGTTTTCCTCGCGCGGCAGGGGGTAACCCTCGGGAGCAGCGGCGCGCAGCCCATGCCCGCTTCCCCTTCCCCCCATACATAGGAGGTCTCCTGTGTCTGCTCCCAGCATCACCAAGGCCGACGACGTCATCGAGTACCTGGTGGCCCAGCACGAGACGATCAAGAAGCTGTTCGTCGAAACCCTCGACGCCGCCGACGTCGACACGCAGCGCGACGCGTTCACCAAGTTGCGCACGCTGTTGGCCGTTCACGAAACCGCCGAAGAGATGATCGTGCATCCGCGGGTGCGTCGTAAGATCTCCGGCGGCGCCGAGATCGTCGACGAGCGGCTGGCCGAGGAGCACGACTCCAAGGTCGCGCTGAGTGAGCTCGAGGGTCTCGAGCCCCAGACCTCGGAGTTCAGCAAGGCGCTGATCCATCTGCAGGCTGCGGTCACTGAACACGCCGAACACGAAGAGACGCTGGAGTTTCCGGCGCTTCGCGACGGTGTGGACGCCGACGAGCTCGCGAAGCTGGCCGAGGCGGTGCGGGTCGCCGAGCGCATCGCGCCGACGCACCCGCACGCGGGCGTGGAGTCTGCGGCGCTGAACTTCGCTGTCGGACCGTTCGTGTCGATGGTGGACCGGGCGCGTGACGCGCTGGGTCGCGCGCTGAGGTAGGCGCGACGATGGCGAACACCGCGGTGCTGGTCGTCGACATGATGAATACCTACGACCATCCCGATGCAGAACGGTTGGCGCCCAACGTCGAAGCGATCATCGACCCGCTCAGCAAGATGGTCGATCGCGCGCGCAGCCGCGACGACGTGGACCTGATCTATGTCAACGACAACTACGGCGACTTCACCGCCGCACCAGGCGATCTCGTCGAGGACGCGCTCAACGGCCAACGTCCCGATCTGGTGCGCCCGGTCGCGCCGAGCAAGAAGTCCCGGTTCCTGACCAAGGTCCGGCACAGCGCCTTCTACGCGACGCCGTTGGACTACCTGCTGGGCCGGCTGAAGACCGAGTGCGTGGTGCTGACGGGTCAGGTCACCGAGCAGTGCATTCTCTACACGGCTCTGGACGCCTATATCCGTCACCTCGAAGTGATCGTGCCCGAGGACGCGGTCGCGCACATCTAC
Organism: Mycobacterium sp. G7A2; assembly: GCF_041902445.1. Classification (NCBI taxonomy): domain Bacteria; kingdom Bacillati; phylum Actinomycetota; class Actinomycetes; order Mycobacteriales; family Mycobacteriaceae; genus Mycobacterium; species Mycobacterium sp. G7A2. Next base: position 5,021,214 of record NZ_CP169251.1, read on the forward strand.
GACGATCTCGGCGACGCCGCGCTGCAGATGATGCGGCGCAACATGGGTGCCCGGCTTGTGACCACGGACGACTGCCTGACCTGACGGTGGGGCGGCTCACAAACGCAGGTGGTTTACCTGTGAGTAGGAAGTGGGCATATAGCTGTCAAGCGAATCGACCATCCGATTTGCGAACCTTAAATTGTGTGGAGGTGCACGATGGCTGACAACAACAGTGGTCCCGAGGAAGGCATCAAGGGCGTCGTCGAGGACGTGAAGGGCAAGGCCAAGGAAGTGGTCGGCACTGTCACCGGTCGCAACGACATGGTCGAAGAGGGCAAGGCCCAGCAGGACAAGGCCGAGGCCCAGCGTGACGTGGCCAAGAAGGAAGCCGAGGCCGACGCGGCCCGCGGGGCTGCCAGCGCAGCCGAGAAGCGCCAGGAGGCGCAGCAGTAGAAGCGTGAATGCGAAGGGCCCGGCCGTCATGGCCGGGCCCTTCGTCATGCCTCGTGCATCGAGGGACCAGTCAGACCGGTGGTCATGCGTTGAGACTGCATCCAGCGCGGCAAAGTGCGAGTGACCCCCGACGTGGATGCAGTCTCAACGGTTCTGATGTGGACCCAGCCTCATCGGGTCTGCTGGTAGCGGGCGAGTTGCTCGGTGAGTTCGCGCGCATAACCCAGTTGTTTGGTCAGCGTGACGCACGCATCGGCGGCGCGCCGGTGAAACTCAGCCAAAGCGTCGGTGGCCCGGGCTCGTTCAGCGCCGGTCGATGTGCCGTCGTCGAGGACGGCCAACGCGTCGAGCAGCTCCCGCATCTCGTCGAGGGTGAACCCGAGCGGTTTCATCCGGCGGATCGCGATCAGCCGGGCGACGTCGTCGCCGGTGTAGAGCCGGAACCCGCCCGCCGAGCGTGCTGACGGCACCACCAGCCCGACGTCGTCGTAGTGCCGGATGGTCTTGATCGACAGCTCGGTGCGCGCTGACACCTCACCGATCTGCAACAGCTCCATGTCGGCGTCCCTAGTGCGCGCCGCTGAGTTGGCCTGACAGCCGGGCGTGCCGTTCGGCGCTGTTGTCGTTCATGCCGATGATGGTGACCGACTTGCCCTTTGCCGCGTACTTGGTGGTGATCGCGTCCAGCGTGGCAACGGTGGAGGCATCCCAGATGTGGGCGTCGCTCATGTCGATGACGATGTTGGCGGGGTCGCCCACGTAGTCGAACTGGTACACCAGGTCGTTGCTGGAGGCGAAGAACAGCTCGCCTCTGACCGCGTACACGCGGGTGTCGGCACCGGCACCAGCAGGCGCGCCATCGGGGGTGGCGTCCAGCGCCACGACCTCGGTGAAGTGCGCGACGCGGCGGGCGAACAGCACCATCGCCGCCAGGGTGCCGACCGCCACCCCGTAGGCCAGGTTGTGGGTGGCCACGGTGACGGCGACCGTCGCCACCATCACGAACGTTTCGCTCTTGGGCATGCGGCGCAACGTCTTCGGGTTGATGCTGTGCCAGTCCAACGTGGCGACCGACACCATGATCATGACGGCGACCAGGGCCGCCATCGGGATGCGCGCGACGAGGTCGCCGAGGCCGACCACCAAAGCCAGCAGGAACACCCCGGCCAGGAACGTCGAGATGCGGGTGCGGGCGCCGCTGACCTTGACGTTGATCATCGTCTGCCCGATCATCGCGCAGCCGCCCATGCCGCCGAAGAATCCGCTGACCACGTTGGCCACACCCTGCCCGACGGCTTCGCGGGACTTGTTGGAGTGGGTGTCGGTGATGTCGTCGACGAGCTTGGCGGTCATCAACGATTCGAGCAGCCCGACGACGGCCATGGCCAGCGCGTAGGGGGCGATGATGCGCAGCGTCTCCATCGTCAGCGGTACGTCGGGGATCAGCCACGACGGGAGATTCGACGGCAGCCGGCCTTCGTCGCCGACGTCGGGCACGTTCCACCCGGCGAGCAGCGTGGCCGCGGTCAGCACGGCGATCGCGACCAGCGGTGCGGGGATCGCGGTGGTCAGCCTGGGCAGCGCGACGATCACCAGGATGCCGACGGCGACCATCGGATACACCAGCCACGGCACCCCGAGCAGGTGTGGCACCTGGGACAGGAAGATCAGGATGGCCAGCGCGTTGACGAAGCCGACCATGACGCTGCGCGGCACGAACCGCATCACCTTGGCCACGCCGAGGCCGCCGAGCACCAGCTGCAGCACCCCGGCCAGGATCACCGCAGCGATCAGATAGTCCAGCCCGTGGCTGGCGACCAGGGGCGCGATGACCAGCGCGACGGCGCCGGTCGCGGCGGAGATCATCGCCGGACGCCCTCCGACGATCGCGATGGTCACGGCCATCGTGAACGACGCGAACAGCCCGACCCGCGGGTCGACGCCCGCGATGATGGAGAACGAGATCGCCTCGGGGATCAGCGCCAGCGCCACCACCAGACCGGCCAGCACCTCGGTGCGCAGCCGCCGCGGCGACCGCAGCGCGGCCAGCACGGACTGCTGTTGCTGGGGTGAGACATCACTGCTCGTCGTCGACAAGACGGCTCCTTTCGCGCGGGCACAACGGCCCTGGTGCGCGGGCTCTCGGGTCATTGCGCGCGAGCCCTTCGGCACGGACGCGGACATGATCTGCGCGTCATCGCGCGAAAGATCTTGCTAGGAAGCCGAATTCAGCAGAGACGGGCCGCACGGCGCGGCGCACATGGCGCTTCCTGCGCGGTGAACTCTACCCCCACCGGAGGGTTGCCTGGCAACTTCTGTCACGCAGATCACCCCACACCTGGCGTTGAGACTGCATCCACTGCGACAAAGTGCGAGTGGCTCCCACCGTCACCGCAGTCTCAACGCAGGGGGTTCACCCGCCCAACGCGGTGGCGGCCGGTCCGAGATCGAGGAACTGGGTCTCGCCGTTGGCGTCGTCGAGTCCGTCGTTGTCGGTGACGACATAGAGGTTGCCGTTGCCGGCGACCGCGAAGCCCTCCACCTTCTCCTGCACGAAGCCCCTGGTGGCCTCCAGATCCGGCACCAGGTTGCGCGCCAACGTCTTCGGCAGCACCTGCGGCGCCTCGGTGGCCGAGGTCACCCCGGCCCCCTCGGGCAGGGCCACCCGGTAGATCGCCTTCACCCGCGCGTCGGGGCCGTTGAGCTTGTCCCGTTCGAGCACCAGCAGCGATCCGTCGTACACCGCGATCTCGGACAGGCCGATCCAGTCACCCTCGGTGTCGGTGGTGTCGAGCTGGTAGCCGAACCACTCCCAGGAATCGCTGTCGGGCGTGTAGCGCCCCAGCCGCGCGATACCCGGCGGATCGCTCTCGAGCTCACGCTGCAACGCCACCCAGACGGCGTCCCCGTCCACGGCCACCCCCTCGATGCCCTGCCCACCCATCGCGTCGGCGATGTCGGCGGGCAGTGTCACCCGATTCTCGACGCTGCCGTCGGCGGAGACGATGACCAACTCGTTGCCGGGGCCTTCCTCGCCTTCGACGCCGAGAACGAAGCCACCGTCCGGACGCGCCGAGATCCCTTCGACGTCGAGGGTGACGGCCTCGCCGTTGTCGGTGACCGGCAGTTCGGTGTCGATCAGCGCCGGGGTCTGGGTCAGGTCGATGCCCAGCACCCGCGCCGGGCCGTAGGCGTTGTCGGTGGCTGTGTAGAGGCGGTTCTCGTCGGCCGGGTCGGCGGACAGCGCACCCAGCGCGCCCCATCCGATCGGAGTGCCGTCCACATCGCCGGAGACGATGGACGGGAACATCGGGGTGCCGCCGGCGGCGGCGAACTCATCCCCGAAGCCGTAGACGTTCAGCGACGCGCGCACCCCGGCCTCGGCGTCGTCGGCCTCCGACGAGATGACCAGCAGGTTGCGTGACGGGATCGGCAGCACGCCCTCGGGGCCCGGTGTGGTGGGCAGGATCTGGCGGAACTGCGGTGCCGTGACGTCGCTGACGTCGTAGACGGCGACGAAGTTGCTGCGCTCAGAGGCGACCAGAGCGGTTGGGGTGCCGTTGATCTCGGTGATCGCCAGACCTTCGGGTTCGGGACCCTTGGATTCGGCCCGGCCCTCGATGTGCAGCCCGGTGCGCACCGCGAGCTGAGAGAACGAGTTGCCGGCATCCCACACCACCTCGCCGGTGTTGGCGTCGAAGATCGTCCAGCCGCGGGTGCCGCCCTTCCAGTCACCTTCGTTGGCGGTGACGACATGGCTGTCGCCGATCCAGCCGATCGCGTCCGGCTCGCGCGGGGTGTCGGAGATCGAGCCGCTCTGATCGATGGTGCCGTCCTCGGCGGTGTCGATGCCCTCGACGGATTCGCTGCCCGCGCTGAAGATGTTGGTGACCTCGCCGGTGCGGCCTTCGATGATCGCGACGCCGTTGTTCTCCTGGAGGGACAGCGCGACCTGGCCGCGTGAGTTGATGCTGACGTATTCGGGTTCGAGGTCTTCGGGGGTGTCCAGGCCGGCCGAGCGGGCCGCCTCGACATCGAAGTCGACGCGGCGGGCCGTCCACGTGTTCGGCTCTCCCGCAAGGTCGATGAGTTGCAGGAAGCCGGTAGGCGGCTGGGGCAGGTCGCCTTCCTCACCGCCGGGCGGGGTGGCTTCCTCGTCGCGCTGATTCTCCATCGCGATCGCGGCGAACGAGCCGTCCGGGCTGATCGCGATCGAGTCCGGTTGGCCGCCGAGGTCGATGCTGTGCACCGGGGTGCGGTCGCTGACGCGCACGATGTCGACGCGCCCGGACGGGTTGGCGAAGTCGCCGCCGGTGGTGTCGATGACGACGAGGACGACGTCGCCGACGGCCGCCACCGAGGTGGGCTGGTCGTCGGCGTCGCCGAGCTCCTCCAGCGACAGCGTCCCCTGCCCGACTGGGTTGGCCGGGTCGCGGACGTCGACGAAGCCGATGCGCTTGCCGGCGGCGTCGGTGTAGATGACGGTGTTGCCGTCCGGGGTGACGGTCGAGATCTCCGCGACGGTCTCGGCGTCGACCGGATCGCCCTCGGGTTTGTTGAGATGCACCGGGTAGGTGGCGGTGCGGTGATAGCGCTGCGCGGCCGGCAGGTCGAAGTCGATCGGCGAGGTGGCGCGGGTGTCGGGTGCTGCCGTGTCACCCGCGTCGTCCTGGTTGTCGGTGCTGCATCCGACCACCACGACGGCGGTGATCGCCACCGCGGTCGCCGCCCGCCGCGCAGTGCCCCGATTCGTCCCGGTCATGCGTCACCTCTTCAGTTGTGCCGTGTGCGTCGAGTCACCCTTGCGTGGGCAAGTAATGCCGCGGCGGTCAGTCGGTGAACAGCAGGCGACGGGTGGGTGTCCGCTTACCCATCGGTTGACGGAGCTCGGGAAGCGATCCACTCCCCCGGGTGTGGACCAGCAGCGGCGCCTGCGCGGCCGCGGCGCCGTACAGCACGACGAGGATCGCCAGGAGGGTGACGCGCACGCGACGCTGCATGGCCTCTCCGATCGAGGCTCTGGTCATGGTGGAGCACTTTCCGGGCCGAGGGCGACGCGGACGAACAGTTCGTCTGGGCGAATTCCGCAGTGCGCGAACAACATCGACGCTCATGGTGCGAACGACCGCGCCGCGGTGAGGGCATTTCACAGTCTGGCGCCTAGGAATTCGCTGTGCGGACGCTGGACATCGAGTTGTGTTTGCCAGCAACCATAAGCGCGATTAGGTTGCGGCTCAAGCCAAGTGCCATCGGCCGATGGGAATCACCGATTCCGCACACCGACCGTCTGCGACACGTCATACTTTCGTCAGCTTCCGCCGCGGAGGGTTCGGATACCACCCGCGTGGGGAGGCGCGCGGCCGTTTCGCTCCAGACCCGGGCGGACGCGCCGGAGCCATTGAACCCGACGAGACGACCGGGACGTCGCCTTCACAACTTCTCGGCGACCCGCCCGGCGCAGGAAAGGGATCGCCAGATGCCCCCGATCGCCACGTCCATCCCCGCAGCACTCGCCGCCCGCGCGCAGGCACAGCCCGATGACGTCGCCTACACGTTCATCGACTACGACTACGACCCGGCCGGCGCCGCAGAGAGCCTGACGTGGTCAGAGGTGCACGAGCGGGTCCAGATCATCGCCGAGAAGCTGAGCAAGCTGGGTGCGCCCGGTGACCGTGCGGTGATCCTGTCCCCGCAGAGCCTCGACTATGTGGTCGCCTTCCTGGGCGCCATCCAGGCCGGCTTCGTGGCCGTGCCGCTGTCGATGCCGATGTTCCGCCAGCACGACGAGCGGGTGTCGGCCGTGATGGCCGATGCGACCCCGGTGGCGGTGCTGACCACCTCGGACGTGATCGAGGACGTCCGCAAGTACGGCCAGGTCGAATCGCGGTCGCACGCCCCGAAGTTCATCGAGGTCGACACGTTGGACTTCGACTCCCCGGCCAAGCCGCCGGCGCCGGTCGCGCTGCCCAAGGCCGGCTACATCCAGTACACGTCGGGGTCGACGCGCCGACCGGCCGGCGTCGTGGTGACCCATCAGAACATCTTCGAGAACATGGAACAGATCCTGCCGGACTATTTCGAGGCGTACGACGAGCCGCCGGCCGACCTGACCGTGGTCACGTGGTTGCCGCTGTATCACGACATGGGTCTGCTGGTCGGGGTGTTCCTCGGGATGCGGATGGGCCGCGGCACGGTGCTGATGAGCCCGGTGGCGTTCATGCAGAAGCCGGCCCGCTGGATCCAGCAGCTGGCACTCAACCCGCACACGTTCACCGCCGCACCGAACTTCGCCTACGAGCTGGCGGTCAAGCGCACCAAGGACGAGGACCTGGCCGGGTTGGACCTCAGCGGCGTCGTGGTGATGATCAACGGCGCCGAGCGCGTGCACGGCGCGACGGTGCGCCGGTTCAACGAGCGGTTCGGCCCGTACGGCCTGCCCGAGGCGGCGATGCGGCCGTCCTACGGGCTGGCCGAGGCCACCGTCTACGTCACGTCGTCGGCCGGCGGGCGGGCCCCGACCTCGGTGCGATTCGACTACGACGAGTTGGCCGCCGGTCGGGCGCAGCCCTGCGCCGAGGATGCCGGCTCCGAGCACATCGGCCTCGGGGTGCCGCGTTCGACGACGGTGCGGGTGGTCGATCCGCAGACGCGTGTGGAGGCCCCGGCCGGCACCATCGGCGAGGTCTGGCTGCACGGCCCGCATGTGGCCGGCGGCTACTGGCACAACCCGCAGCTGACCGAGGAGTTGTTCGCGGGCCAGCTGGCCCGGACCACCGAGGGCACCCCGAAGGGTCCGTGGCTGCGCACCGGTGACCTCGGGGTCATCTACGACGAGGAGCTGTTCATCGTCGGGCGGATCAAGGATCTGCTCATCGTCGACGGCCGCAACCACTACCCCGACGACATCGAGGCCACGGTGCAGGAGCTGACCGGGGGCCGCGTCGCCGCCGTGTCGGTTCCCGACGACCCGAGCGAGAAGCTGGTGGTGATCGCCGAGCTGAAGAAGCAGCTCGACGCCGAGTTGCTGGACAGCGTCAAACAACAGGTGACGGCCGCGGTGTCCAAGACCCACAGCGTCCGCCTCGACGATCTGATGATGGTCGGTCCCGGGTCGTTGCCGCTGACCACCAGCGGGAAGGTGCGCCGCGGGACCTGCGTGGAGCTGTACCACTCCGACGGGTTCCGCCGGTTGGACGTCGCACCGGCATAGTCGAACATATGATCGATTCGTGGGCGATCTACAGAGCATCGGCCACGGCGGTCAGCCGACCCCCGTGGTCTTCCGTGCGGTCGACCCACCGCAGGACGTGTTGGTGGATCTGGTGGCCCTGTTCCCCCGCGAGCCGCACAGTCACGGCCGCTACCACCCGTTCGGGTTGCAGATGCACAAGGTGGTGCGCGGCGAGCTGACTCGGTGGGGCATGTGCGAGCAGGGGCACTGGTGGGGCCTGGTGAGCTATCCGGTCAGCCACGGGCCCAAGAGCGACCTGGTCATGCACTGGATCCCGGCCTGGATGTTGAAGAAGGCCTGATCGTCAGGTTCTGGCGGTGCCACTCCCCCACGGGGCACCGCCAGAACCCGACGCGTCGCGGCCTCACTCGACCCCTCGCTGCGGTACTCCACGCGCCGAGCGACGCCACGGGAAGATAGTACATAAACGTTGACGTTCTCGAAAAACAACTGTGTTCGCGAATGGCTTGCCCGGCCGGCCTTCGATGGACGACGCACCTAGCATTGACGCAATGCAGAGACCTGCATCGACCGAGGGGGGCGCCGCGTGGACGAGCGGCTGAGTTCCGGCCGGCATCATCTCAGTCCCGACCAGGTGGCCGCCGACCAGCAGAAGCGCTTGTTCAAGGCGCTGGCCGCGGTGATGGGTGAGAAGGGTTACAGCAACACCACGGTCGGTGACCTGATCAAACACGCCAGGGTGTCGCGGGCGACGTTCTACCAACAGTTCGAGTCCAAGCAGGACTGCTTCATGGCCGGCTACGCCCGCATGCAGAGCAACGTCATCGGCGGCCTGCGGACGACACCGGTGTCGGGAACTCCGATGACGCGCTTCCGCGCGATGCTCACCAACTACCTGAACTTCCTGGCCGCGGACCCACCGACGGCGCGGTTGTACCTGGTCGAGGTGTACGCCGCGGGGCCGGAGGCGCTGCGCCGTCGCATGCAGTTGCAGCAGGACTTCGTCGCCGGTGTGGCCGAGGTGTTCGCCGCCCGCAGCAAAGCCGACAGGTTCGCCTGCCAGGCGCTGGTCGCGGCGATCTCGATGTTGGTCACCGGGGCGCTGGCCGACGGCGACGCCCAGGCCATCCTGGCGCTGGAGAAGCCGCTGGTGGAGTTCACCGAGCGGGTATTACCGGCGTCGCTGCACTGAATCAGTGTCGGCAACAGCCATTTTCCGATAGCGTCGCCCGCTTATGAGCGTCAGCCATTCGGAGTCGAAGGGTTTGCGCGAGCGGAAGAAGGTGCAGACGCGCCTGGCGATCCGCCGTGAAGCCTTCCGTCTGTTCGAGGAGCAGGGCTACGCCGAGACGACGATCGAGCAGATCGCCGCCGCCGCCGAGGTCTCCCCGCGCACGTTCTACCGGTATTTCGGCGTCAAGGAAGCACTGTTGCTGTCGGACGATCACATCTCGCCGACCGTCGAGGCGTTCGCCAACGCTCCCCGGCACCTGACCTACGTGCAGGCCTACCACCACGCGGTGACCGAGGTGTACGGGGCGCTGTCGCCGGAAGAGCGCGAGGATGCGATCGCCGGCCAGCGAATTCTGTATCAGGTACCCGAAGCGCGTGGGTTGCTGTACACCGCGTATCTGACGCTGGCCGATCTGCTCACCGAGGCGCTGCTGCGCCGACCCGACGGGCCCGCCGACGAGGCCGAGCGCCGGGTCATCGCCGGTGCGATCATGGGCGTGCTGATCCTCACCGCCCAGGACACTCCGCTGCCCGAGGCGGCGATGGACCGGGCGTTGACGCTGCTGGACTCCCGGTTGTCCTGACCTCTTTTCGTTGAGACTGGACTGACGGCGGCGTCTTCTCGCACTTTCCCGTCACCAGCGCAGCCTCGATGCACGAGGCCCACCCGCGGCACCAGTAGGGTCGGAAGAACCGCCCCTCCCCCGGCCTGGACTGTCGGCGCGGTGGCCTATCTTGGACCGTCCGACGAAGACGCCAGTTGCATCGAGGAGCCCAGTGGACGACACCGCCCAGCCGTCGGTTGCTGAGCTGCTCGACCACAACCGTGACCTGCAGGGATCCCGGGCGATCCGGCTGCTGGCCACCCACAACCTCGGGCTCTACGCGACGCTGATGGAACGTCACCTGGCCGACGGCGTGATCCCCGAGACCGAGCTGGTGATCCGCCTGGAACGCGACCTGGACGACGTGGGTCACCCCGACGGACAGTCCGGCCTCGCGCTGATCAAGTCGTGGGCCAGCCAGGGCTGGCTGCATCGCATCGTCGACGAGCGCAGCGACCAGAATGTCTGCTACCTCACCCAGGACGCCCGCCGGGCGCTGGATTTCGTCCGGGGCCTGCGCCGCAACGACACCATCGCCACGGGCGGTTCCATTCACGGCATCGCCTCGCGGCTCAAGCAGGTGGCGGTGCGGGTCGACAACGACCCGGCCCGGATCCGCAAGCACATCGAAGCCGAGATCGCGGCCCTGCACAGCGAACTCGACCAGCTGGACGCCGGTGAGCGACCCGCCCCGGACCCCACCGATTGCTACGACGAGGCCCGCGCGATCGCGCTGCAGATGGAACGCCTGATCACCGACATCGGCCAGTACGGCACGATGATCGAGCAGGCCACCGCGGCGCTGGACGAGCCGATCGACACCAACACCGAGTACCGCGACCGTCAGCGTCAGATGTACGCCGACTACCAGGCCGCGTGGGACTCGAAGGGCCGCGACAGCCACCGCGCGTTCCTGCGGATGATCAACGACCCCGACCAGCGCGCCGAGTTCGAGGCCGACGTCGCCGCGGTCGCCGACGCACTGCCCGCGCTCGACCCCGCCCTGCGCAAGGTGATGGCGGGGTTCTTCGAACTGGTCGGTCACCAGATCGACGAGGTGGAACGCATTCAGCAGCGCTGCGCGCAACGGGTCAAGCGGTTCACCGCGTTCGGCACCCTCGAGCAGAGCCGCGGGGTCGCCCGCCAGCTCAACGAGGCGCTCGGTGCCGCGCGGGCGTTGCTGAAGACGTCGCTGACCGACTCGCGCCTGGACCTCGACGTGCCGCTGGCCCGTCACGCCATCAGTTCGGTGGGCGCACTGAGCTTCAAGATCGGTGATCTTTCGGCCCCCAAGCCGGCGCGGCCCGCCGACGGGCAGGTCGACCTGGCCAGTTTCGCGGCGCTGACCACACAGGTCGACGCGCCGGCGATGTCTCAGATGCTCAACACGGCCCTGCACCACGGTCCGGTGTCGTTGCCCGACGCGGTGGCGCTGCTGGAGTCCGCCTACCTCGGGCACGTCATCGTGTTGTGGTCGTGGGCACTCAAACAGCCTGCCGCCGAATCGGTTCGCGAATCCGCCACGGTGCGGTTCCGGTCTCTCGACGGACGCGACCGCGAGATCGCCGTGCCGAGGCTGATGTTCACCGAACCGATCACCGCCCTCGTGGGAGCCAGCACATGAGCACCGATCAGTCCGTCGACAGCGGGAGCGCCGACACCGGGTCCCCTGACAGCCAGTCCGTCGCCGCCGAGTCCACCGGCACCGATTCCATCGACTACAGGGGCTTTTCCGAACTGCCGCAGGTCGACCAGAACGCCCGCCCGCCTGCGCAGCGGCGGCCGCGGTTCGACGGCGACGTCTCCGAACTCCCGGACCGGGCCTGCTGGGCCCTGCAGCACCTGCTGACCCGGCGCTACGTCAGCGCCGAGAACGACGCCGACATCTACTCCTGGGTGTTGGAGTACCGCAACCAGCTCAGCGTGCGACTCTCCGAACTGGACCTGCTGCTGCGGGTGGTCGACGGCACCGACGTCGCGTTCGTCGAACAGGCCCGCTACGAATCCGCCAAGGGCATCAAGCTGTTACGCCGCGAACCGCTGGGCACCTACGATTCGATCCTCGCGCTGCACCTGGCGCAGATGATGCGCGCCGCCGGAGGGCAGCGGGTGCTGATCAGCCGCGAGGAGATGCACGGGCTGTTCTCCGGCGTGCTCAACGACACCGACCGCGACGCGGTCACGTTCACCGCCCGCATCGACGCCGCGATCGCACGCCTGACCGGGCTGGAGATCCTGCGTCGCAGCCGCGACGACGAGGACAGCTACACCATCAGCCCGGTGATCAGCGCGATCATGACGGCCTCGGTGATCACCGAACTGCAGCAGCAGTTCGAACTGCTCACGCGTGGCGGCGCACCCGCCGACGACACCGAAGAGGTCGAACTCGATGACTGAACAATTCCATCTGTCGCGGCTGCAGGTCATCAACTGGGGCGTGTTCGACGGGTACCACTCGATCCCCTTCAGCAGCGGCGGCGCGCTCATCGCCGGCGCCTCCGGCAGCGGTAAATCCTCTCTGCTGGACGCTATTTCGCTGGGATTCCTGCCGTTCAACCGGCGCAACTTCAACGCTTCCGGCGACAACACCGCTGCCGGGTCGAGCGCTGGCCGGCGCACCGTCGACAAGTACGTGCGCGGGGCGTGGGGCCAGCGCAGCGACGGTGGCAGCAGCCGGGTGATGTACCTGCGCGGCGACGGCACCGCCTGGTCGGCGGTCGCGGTCACCTACACCGGCGACACCGGGCGCTCGGTGACGGGGCTGGTCCTGAAGTGGCTGACCGGGGAGTCACGCAACGACTCGTCGAGCCGGTTCGTGCTCGGTGACGGCGACCTCGACATCGAGGAGATCTGCAACCGTTGGGCCGCAGGAAGATTCGACACTGGCGTGTTCAAGGAGGGCGGCTGGCGGTTCACCACCAAGGTGGAGTCGCAGTATCTGGCCCAGCTGTACGCCACGATCGGCATCCGCGCCTCCGACGCCGCCCAACAGCTGCTCGGCAAGGCGAAATCCCTCAAGAGCGTCGGCGGGCTGGAACAGTTCGTCCGCGAGTTCATGCTCGACGAACCGGACAGCCTGGCCCGGCTGCCCGAGGCGCTCAAGCAGATCGACCCGCTGGTGGAAGCCCGCGAGCTGCTGGCCGTCGCGCAGCGCAAACGCAAGATCCTCGGCGACATCGAGGCCATCCAGCACCGCTACGCCTCGGAGTCCTCCGATCTGGGCATCATCGACCTGGTGGACGCGCCGATGGTGCGGGCATTCACCGACCACGTCCGCGTGGCGCAGTGCCCCGCCCACATCGCCGAGCTCGACACGGCCATCGACCAGCTCGACAACGAGGACGAGGACGTCACCCGCGCACTGAATCTGGCGAAGGCCGAGGCCGATTCGATCAACGCACAGATCAGAGGTTCGAGCGCGAGCATCGGACCGCTGCAGTCACAGGTCGCCGCCGCCGAGACCGAGGCCGAACAGGTGTCGCGTCGGCGCAGCGCCTACGAGGACCTCGTCCTCGCGCAGGGGCTGGAGGTGCCCGGCAGCGCCGAGGAGTTCTGGAATTTGCGTGAGGAGTTGCTCACCAAGGCCGCCGAGCTGCTGGCCCGGGTGGAACGCAACCGGGAGGCCTCGACCGACGCCGAGTACGCCCAGAAGGCCGCCCGCATCGCGCGCGACGACGCCGCCAAGGAGCTGCGCCGCGTCGAGCAGGTCGGTTCGGCACTGCCGGAGTTCGCGCTGACGATGCGCGACCAGGTCTGCGCCGCCATCGGGGTCGACGCGTCGGCCCTGCCGTATGTGGCCGAGCTGATGGACCTGCGCGCCGACCAGACCCGCTGGCGCGTCGCGGTGGAGAAGGTGCTGCGCGGGGTCGGCCTGCGGCTGCTGGTGCCCGACGAACACTGGGCGGCGGTGCTGCGGTTCGTCAACGAGACCAACATGCGGGGACGGCTGGCGCTGCATCACGTGCGGGTCAGGTCGCTGGGCGCCGAGCCCGCACCGCTGGAACCGAACACGTTGGCGGGCAAGCTCTTCGTCGTCGATCCGGCCCATCCGTGCGCGGCAGAGGCCGCCGACGTCGTCGGCGCGGCCGGCGATCACCTGTGTGTCGACACCCCGGACGTGTTCGCGCGGTTCCGCCGCGCGGTCACCGACACCGGCCTGTACAAGGATTCCGACCGGTTGGCGGTCAAGGACGACCGGCGTCCGCTCAAACAGTCGGACTACCTCTACCAGGGTGACGTGTCCGCGAAGATCAACGCCCTGACCGTCGACCTGGCTGCCGCCGAGGACGCCTACCAGCGGGCGCGGCGGGCGGCCGACGACATCGCCGCGCAGCGTCAGCAGTGGCGCGACCGGGCGACGGCGGCCAAGGCGATCTGTGATCAGTATCCGCAGTGGAGCCAGATCGACTCCGAGACCGCCGACGGGCACGCCGACCGGCTGCGCGAGCAGTACGAGCTGCTGCTGGCCGAGCACCCTGACATCGAGGCGCTGAACGCGCGTGCCGACGAATGCTGGGAGCAGATCCAGAAGCTGATGACCCGCCGAGGGGCTATCCACACACGTCGCGAGGATCTGGACACCCGGCGCACGCGGTTGCTGGAGCTGTCCGAGCGGCTCTCGCCGGCGTTCGTGTCGGAGCCGCTGACGGATCTGCTGCGCCGCTACACCGCGATGGTGCCGGTGTCGCTGGAGTTGCTGGAGCCCGAGCCGCACCGGGAGGCCCTGTTCGGGGCGATCAAGCGTGAGCGCGAGCAGCTCCGGGAGAGCCGGCGCCGGTCCTACGACGAGCTGGCGCGCATCCTGAACACGTTCGACACGACGTTCCCGGATGCAATTCCCAACGACAGCAGCGACTTCGATGAACGCGTGCACGACTATGTGGCGCTGTGCCGGCACATCGACGAGCGTGAACTGCCCGAGGCCTACGAGCGGATGATGCGGCTGGTCACCGAGCAGGCGCCGGACGCGATCCTGACGCTGCACCGGGTGGCTGAACAAGAGGCGCGGCGCATCAGTGACCAGATCGACAGGGTGAACACCGGTTTGGGTGCGGTGGAGTTCAACCGCGGCACCCGGTTGACGTTGCGGGCCACCCCGCGGGCGCTGGCGGCGGTGTCGGAGCTGACCGAGATCGTGCGGGCGATCTCCCGCCGTATCGCCGAGGTCGGGCTTGGCGACAAGCAGGCCATCCTCGACCAGTACGCCGACATTCTGCGGCTTCGAAATCGGTTGGCGTCCAGTGCACCCGAGGATCGGGCCTGGACACGCGATGCGCTGGACGTGCGCAACCGGTTCACGTTCGACTGCGCGGAGTGGGACATCGCGTCCGAGGAGTTGATCCGCACCCACAGCAATGCCGGCGACAACTCCGGCGGCGAGCAGGAGAAGCTGATGGCGTTCTGCCTGGCCGGTGCGTTGAGCTTCAACCTGGCGGCGCCCGGACACGCGGGAACAGACGAAGCCAACAGGCCCGTTTTCGCGCAGCTGATGCTCGATGAGGCGTTTTCCAAGTCGGATCCGCAGTTCGCGCAGCAGGCCCTGCAGGCGTTCCGCAAGTTCGGCTTCCAGTTGGTGATCGTGGCGACGGTGCAGAACGCGACGACGATCCAGCCGTACATCGACAGTGTGGTGATGGTGTCCAAGACGGAGGCGACCGGGCGCAACGCGCGTCCGGTAGCCACGGTGGCGACACGGTCGATCGCGGAGTTCGGTGAGCTGCGCCGGGAGATGTCGGTGAGTGCGGCCCGGGTCCCCGCGGGCGTGTAGTCAGTTCCTGCCCGGGGGGTGCAGCCAGTTCCCGCGGGGGGTGGTGAGTGCGCGCGGGGGGTGTGGTGAATGCGCGCGGCCGTGTAATCGGCGCGCCGAGGGGTGTTTTCGGGCCTGTACGCTGGTCGTCGAGACGTTTGCTGGAATCGTCGCGTCCGACAATTATGCGGACCGAAGGCCCACCGGGGAGGGGGAGCCGTGACCGTGGAGCAGCCCTTGGACGAGGCCCGGCGGGCCACGATCGTCGCGGCAGTGCACGACGAGCTGGCGCGCTGGGGGATCGACCGGTTCAACCTGGGGGCGATGGCACACCGACACGGGCTCGACGCCGAGGAGATCCAACGGCATTGGCCCGATCCGGAGAGCCTGGTGCTCGACGCGTTGGCCAGTCGCCCCGGCGACGACTCACCGCTGCCCGACACGGGGTCGCTGCGCGAGGACTTGTTCCAGCTCGCGGTGCGGATGGCCGAGATGGTCACCTCGGAGGCCGGGCGCAAGCTGCATGGTGGGCATCTGATCGCCGACCAGTTCCTGGCCAGCCTCGAGGTGAGGCAGACCGCCTGGCGTGACCGGGCGGCCCGTCTCGCGGTGGTCTTCGAGCGGGCCCGACAGCGCGGCGAGATCCGCGCCGGTGTCGAGCACACCACCGCGTTGGAGTTGTTGTTCGCGCCGATCAACATGCGCGCGCTCTACACCGGCGAGGTGGTCGACGACGCCTACTGCCGCACGGTGTCAGAACTCGTGTTCAACGCCGTCGCCTCCTGACGTTGAGACTGCAGCCCTGGCGACAAAGTGCGAGAAGACTCCGCCGTGAGCGCAGCCTCAACGGGTCTCCGGCGAGCGGGACCGGCGTTCTTGGCCGAAAATGATCTATGAGCAGTTCCGAGTTGAGCGATGTGGCTTGGGACTTGGTTGAGCACTGCCGTGCCGCGCTGAGCATTCCCGAGCTCAACACCGCGTTCGTGCGCCTGGGTGTTGGTGACTACAGCGAAGCGATGGTGGTCGCTCTGAAGTCGCTGACCCGCAGCGCCGGCCCTCCGCTGACCGACCAATTGCTGGCCCGACTCACCAGCGTCGCGCAGACCTATCACGTGGAACGCGAGTTTTCCGAGCTCCTCGCGGCGGCGCCACGCTCGGCCTGACCCCACCACCTCCCGTTGAGACTGCGCTGGCTGCGGCAAAGTACGAGAAGACGCCGCCGCCACTGCAGTCTGAACGTCGAACCGGCGTGCAATTGGTGTCCTGACAGCTGTCAGGATGGGGCGATAATGAGGGGCATGGTGGGAGGCCGGGCGGGATGAGCGTGCTCGACGCGTTCCTGTCCACCTGGTCGAACGCCCGCGCCACCTTCGGTGAGGGTGTCCCCCAGCCGGGCACCGGCTACGACCAGAGCGCACCGCTGACCACGTTGAAGAGCGACCTCGACCAGGCCGCCCCCGGGACTCACTGGTCCGGCGGAGCGGCCACTGTCTACGGCAACGCCAACACCGAGCACCAGCGCGTCATCGGCGAGCTCGGTGGCCTCGACCGTCGGCTCGCGGCGAAGGTGGACCAGTCCGCGCAGATCGTCGCCGCGGGCCGACAGGACCTCGACGCCGTGCGCAAGTGGGTGCTCGACGCCGCAGCCAGCGTTCCGAAGAACCGCGCCGGTGAGCAGATGCTCGTGCCCATCGTGAGCCGGGGTCTGGGTCGGCTCAGCGACATCGTGACGCGCCGCAACGGCGAGCTCAGCACCGTCGGCGGGGATATCCGCACCATCGGCTCGGAGTATCAGGCGCTGGGCACCGATCAGAAGTTCGCCGCCGACGGTGACCACGGCGACGACGACGGCGAGGACGCCCCAGAGGAGAGCTCCGCAGCCGAACAGGGCAGACAAGACTCCGAAGCACTGCAGGACGGCACGCTGACCGATGAGCAGCGTCAGCGGCTGGCCGAGAGCACCACCCTCACCGCGCGGCAGCAGAGCGCCCTCGACGAGGGACACCTGACAATGCCGCCGGAACAGATGTCGTACCTGCAGGGGTTCTCGCAGGCGTTCGGGGACAAGACTCCCTCCGAGATCAAAGCGGACATGCAGGCGGCCGGGCCCGACGGCGCCCGGGTCGCCGACGCATTCCAGCTCGCGTCCAACCCCACCATCACCACCGGGCTGCCGGGGGCGGAGCCGCCCTCGGTCGAGCGGCCTGCCGCCGGCGGCGAGCACGCTCTGCCCGACGGCGTTCGTCAGGTGCTCGACGGGCCCGCACTCACCCAACCGTTCAGCGACACCATCCGTGATGACAACGGCAACGTCATCGTGCACGGCGAGCCGACCGGCCCGCTACAGCCGACGAAGGGCCTCGACGATCTCGCCGACATCGTGCAGAGCGGCAACCGCGACCTGCAGGTCGGCACGGATCTGGACCGCGGCTTGATGGCCAAGGGCCAGGAGATGCTCGAGCAGTCCAACCGGTTGCCGATCGAGCAGGCCCCCGGGCCGGGGTTCGGTCCGCTCGACGACGGGCCGCGGTGGTACCACGAGCACGTCGACCCGACCCTGCAGAACATGTTCAACGCGGTGAATGCCGACGACGTGGTCGTCCACGACGTGGTGACCGGTCCCGGCGGCGGGGAATTCCTCGACGACCTGACCAAGCACCAGTGGCAGGACGACGGGCTCGCCGCCGGCGGCTTGTTCGACTGGGTCGCCGAGACTGCGCAGGACGACCCGACCGGACGTGCGGCGTCCACCGCTCACGCATTGGCCGAGTACACCAGCGGTCACCAGCCGCAGCTGCTCAACCTGGCCGGCACCGACGGGCAGTCACTGGGACAGGTGAACCCCGAACTCACCCGGGACCTGTCGCGGGTCTTCGCGCCCCACCTCGACGACATGGTGGGCAACAACATCGACGGCACCAACGACCGGTTCTTCCCGCCGCTGGACGGAGCCGAAGAGCAGCCGCTGAAGACCCGGGCACTGATGAGCGTCATGTATTCCGACAGCAGTGAAAACAGCGCCGCAGCAACATTGTTCGACGGGGTAGGCTCGAAGGTCGAAGCTTACGTCCACAGTGCCGCGGCATCGACAGCTGACCAGGATCCAACGTTGGCCCATGCGGACATGAAAGCCGCAGGCAGGTTGCAGGCGGCGCTGGATCTCGGCTCGTTCGATGAGGCCTACGACCGGCTCAGCAATGCACAGCAGGCAGTGCACGAGTCGTACGCGCGGCGCGCGATGCTGTTCGACACTTTGGCGGGTCTCGGTTCGGAAGTACCTGGCGGAGCAGCGTTGAGCCCAGCTCTCAAGGAGCTGTTCCTGGGACCTCCCCCTTCCGGCGACGCCATCACCCCTACGGCCACTCCGCAGAGCAGCCTGCCGGTTCAAATCATGATGGCGGAGGAATTGCTCAACCATGATCTCGGCAACACCGAGATTCGCGAGTGGCTGCAGCAACGGATCGGTGAGGACGGTCGACTGCAGGTACCTGACTTTGACGCAGATCCAAAGATCTACAACGAGTTCGCCGACAACATTAAGTCTCTCTTCGAAAATGTCGACGGAGCAAACTCACTCATGGAGACCTATTGGGAAACGTATACCGGTGGCTATCACCAAGCCGATCCCAGGATCGCTGGCGAATGACGCGAAAGACTATCGCCTGCCTGTTCTTCGTGGCCTGCATCGCGGGCCTCACCCAAGGGTGCGGTTCTGGCGGACAACCTCCGACCGGGCACGGTTCCTCGGCTGAACAGTTCGCGAACTGGCCGAGCGCCTTGGACAATTTCCGATTCCACTGGACCTCTGATCCCGAGGTTCCACTGACGACGGGTTTCGCGGTACCGATCAGGGCGTATTTCGAATCGTGGTACATCGCCTCGTGGACCAACAACGCGGAAGCGGTGTATCCAGGATTTCTGCGTGCCACTCCGGAAAGTGACGACCTGGACGGTGATTATCTAGGCCAGCTTGCCTGGATCAGGCCGCTGAACGGCCGGCCGGGGTACCCCACCGAGCCGGTAACCCCCTACGGCTTCATGCCAGTGCACATCCAGAGTGTCGAGCCCATTGATAATGGCTTGCGGGTGACCGTATGCGAAGGCCAATATGCTGCGTTCTTACCCAGCGAATCCGCACCGAACCAGATGATTTCCCTCGCTGCGAACAAGCAGACTGGCGAGCTAAGTGATCCACTCGACACGGTGTTGGTGAATCGAATCGAGTTGACCCAAAACCACCCCCGAATTCCGGCCGGAGCTTCGGACGTCGACACACCGCAAGAAGGCCCCGCCCCCGCTCCGGTCGGGGACGTCTTCGGCCACTGGTTCATCACCGGGGCGAGCAGTTCACTGTGGGGGCCTGTGGACGCCAAACCCCACCCAGATTTCTTCGTCACACCCGACATGCGCCGGCAGTGTCAGGAGGCCATGCCGGACTCACCGGAAACTCAGATCGAAATGGCCACCGGATTCAAGGACAACCCACCACCTCACGGCCAGCCGATTCCCGGCTGGCCCCTCGCACCGCAGTAGCTGGCATCGTGGCAAGCACTACCCGCGACACACGGCCCGGCCGCCGAGTCGACCGCGACGAAGCGCTGGACTGTGCCATGAAAGTGTTCTGGGAGAAAGGTTTCGACGGAACCTCGAGTAGCGATCTCATCGCCCGCCATGGGTATCTCATCCCCGAGCCTCTACGCAGTGCGTTCACTGTTCGGATTCGTCAACGGGGCGGACTCCCTCATGGAGACCTATTGGGAAACATACACAGGCGGATATCACCAAGCAGATCCGAGAATTGGACAATCGCCGTGAAGAGATTCTGGTCACTGGCAACCATAGCTGCATTCGTCGCTGGTGGAACTCTCGCGTGTCGACCGGGCGCCCCGGAAGGAACTCCAGATACGACGCCAACCGGCCAAGAACACTCTGCCCATTGGCCGGATTCGTTGGAGCGCTTTCGCTTCCACTGGTCTTCCAGCCCCGGTCTATCATTGACGACCGGTGTCGCTGTACCCATTCGCGCCTATCTCGAATCGTGGTACATCGCCTCGTGGACGAACGATCCCGAGAATGTCTACCCGGGCTTCCTTCGGGCGACGCCAGGGAGTGCTGATCTGGATGGCAACTATCTCGGCCAGCTGGCGTGGATCCGGCCACTCAACGGCGCGCCGTCATATCCTGTCGACCCTGCAAAACCTCTGGGCTACATGCCGATGCACATCCAAAGCGTGGATGCGGTCGCGAGTGGACTGCGCGTCACGGTATGCCTGGGCGAGTACAGCATTTACTTCGCCAGTGATTCCTCCGCCGGGAAGCTCGTTTCCGTTGCGGCGGACAAGTCAACGGCTCAGCTCGCCGATCCGCTCGACACGGTTCGAGTCAAACGAATCGAGTTGACGAACAACGATCCTCGTATTCCGGCAGACGCCTCGGATGTCGACACACCACAAGAAGGCCCCGCCCCCGCTCCGGTCGGGGACGTGTTCGGCCACTGGTTCATCACCGGCGCCAGCAGTTCCCTGTGGGGACCTGTGGACGCCGACCCACCGGATTTCTTCGTCACCCCCGACATGCGCCGACGGTGCCAGGAGGCCATGCCGGACTCACCGGAAAACCAGATCGAAATGGCCACCGGGTTCAAGGACAACCCACCACCTCACGGCCGGCCGATTCCCGGCTGGCCCCTAGCGCCCCAGTAGCTGGCATCGTGGCAAGCACTACCCTCGACACACGGCCCGGCCTCCGAAATTCCACCGCGACAAAGCGCTGGGCTGCGCCATGAAGAATTCTTTAGCCAGTGTCGAACCGTCCATAGGTGGGCAGAAATGATCCGTCGCACATCAGCTTTGGTTATCGCAGCCCTGGTCGCCATGACCAGCACCGCCTGTGACACAGACGCCGACCGCGACCCTGCCAATGCATCCGATCCTCCGGCCCAAACCACCGTGGCGAAGTGGCCGAATTCACTGGCTGAGTTCAGGTTCCACTGGTCTTCCGGACCGGGTATCGACGTGGCGTTTGGCGCCGCAGTCCCGCTCCGCGCCTATCTCGAATCCTGGTATGTAGCAACCTGGACCAACGACGCAGACAACGTGTATCCGGGTTTCACCCGCGCCACCGCGGAAAGCGACGACCGCGATGGCGATTACCTCGGCCAGCTCGTCTTCATCAGACCGCTAGAGAACGTGCCCGCTCACGACGCAGAAAGCGTCCGGCCTTTCGGCTACATCCCGTTTCACATCCTGAGTGTCGAACCGATCGAGAAAGGCGTGCGCGCGTATGTGTGTGAAGGGTCCTACGCGATCTACTTCAAAAGCCTTACCCAGCCTGGAAAATTCATCTCGGTGGCCGCCGATAAGGCAACCGGCACCGTCAGCGATCCCCTCGACACCGTGTACGTCAACAGGATAGAGCTCAGCCAGGAGGACCCGCGCATTCCGGCAGGCGCCTCGGATGTCGACACACCACAAGAGGGTCCCGCCCCCGCACCGGTCGGGGACGTGTTCGGTCACTGGTTCATCACCGGCGCCAGCAGTTCCCTGTGGGGACCTGTGGACGCCGACCCACCGGATTTCTTCGTCACCCCCGACATGCGCCGACAGTGCCAGGAGGCCATGCCGGACTCACCGGCAAAGCAAATCGAGATGGCCACCGGCTTCAAAGACAGCCCGCCGCCACACGGCCGGCCGATCCCCGGCTGGCCCCTCGCACCGCAATAACTCGGCTCGCGGCAAGCGCTACCATCCACACATGGCCCGGCCCCCGAAGTTCGACCGCGACGAAGCGCTGGGCTGCGCCATGAAAGTGTTCTGGGAGAAAGGTTTCGACGGCACCTCGATCAGCGACCTCACCGCAGCCATGGGCATCTCGCCCCCCAGCCTGTACGCGGCCTTCGGCGACAAACAGTCCTTGTTCGACGCGGCCGTGGATCTCTACGAGCAGGACGCGGTGCTGTCACCGGCTCTGAAGGCAGCCACCGCCCGCGAGGTCGCAGAACAGATCTTCAGCCGCGCCGTCGACCTCTACGCCCGCCCCACGCACCCGCGCGGCTGCATGGTGATCGCCGACCCCACCCTGCAAGATCGTCGCCGCAGCGGAAAAGACGCCATCGTCCGGCGCTTACGACGGGCCAAACGGACCGGCGACCTTCCCGCAGACAGCAACCCCCGAGCTTTGGCCGACTATCTCGACCTGGTCCTGCGAGGGATGTCGAGCAAGGCCCGCGACGGTGCCACCCGGGCCCAACTCCGCGCCGCCGCCGACATCGCGCTCGCCGCGTGGCCCGCCCCGGCGCGGGGCCTGGCAGACTGAGTTGATGACCGAGCACGACGACACCACCGCTTCCCACCGCCCCGACGCCACCGACGGGCTGGCCTCGGTGGCACCCGGCCTCGAGGAGCTGGCGCGGCAGCTCAACGTGAAGTCCGTTCTGGTCATGCGCTCGGAACCGGATTCGATGGTCGTCGCCGCCACCGGTGGTGAGGCCACCCAGCACTACACCGTCGGCGCGGCAGGGAAGAAGGCCGGCGAGGACCAGGATCGCACCCCGTTGTACTGCGAGCGGGTGGTGAACTCCGACGAGGCGTTGTTCGTCCGCGACTCACGCACCGATGCCGTCTTCGCCGGCAACGAGGACGAGACGGAGTTCGGCTTGCACAACTATCTGGGTCTACCGGTGCACGACGCCGAGGGCAACGTGGTTGGAACGGTGTGCGCCCTCGACGACACCGCCCGCGACTACTCCGCCGAGGAGCAGCAGAAGCTGACGCAACTCCGCTCGGATGTCGAAGCTCTCGTGCGGGAGAACCCCGACGCGCTGCGCTGACGGCCGGATCATCCCGGTTGTGTTGTCACCACCGTGAACAGCTCTGCGATGACGCCGTTTTCGACGAGCGCCACATCGAAGCCCGATACCAGGGGTGTGCCGGATTCAGCCCCGGGCGGGAAGACGTCCCAGGCCAGAAACCCCATGTTCCCGGCCTGATAAACCGGACCTGACTGCGAGAATCCGAGCCCGGCGAGCTGGCCGTCGAGAAGTTCCTGGGCCTTCTGATGGAGCCGGTCCTGGCCGGTGACCGTCTCCTCGCCGTCGGCCCAGCGGACGTCGGGGGCGTAGTTGCGCCGGATCACCTCCAGCCGCCGCTGCGGATCCCGCTCGTTGAACACCGCGAGCAAATTCTCTTCCATCAACGCAACGACGCTGTCAGCCAACGCGACTCCTCCGGTCAGGCGTACCGGGGAATTCTATAACGATCGTTCAAGTTGGTGCCACGGGTAGACCTCTCGAAAGGAAGCCCGATGACACACTCCCCCACCTTGCCGCTCAGCGGTCGCCGCGCCCTGGTGACCGGCGGCTCCCGAGGTATCGGCGCGGGCATCGTACGCCGTCTCGTCGCCGACGGAGCCGATGTCGCCTTCACCTACAGCACGTCGGCGGGCGCGGCAGACAACCTCGTCGCCGAGCTGTCGACCAACGGCACGAAGGTCGTTGCGCTGCAGGCTGACAGCGCCGACGCCGACGCGGTTCAAGCTGCCGTCACCGAGACGGTCCAGCAGCTCGGCGGCGTGGACATCTTGGTCAACAACGCCGGCATCGCCTCCCTCGCTCCGCTGGAGTCGTTGTCTCTGGAGGAGTTCGACCGGATGGTGGCGGTCAATGTACGGGCGGTGTTCGTCGCCATCCAGGCCGCCGTCGGGCACATGACAGGCGGGGGTCGCGTCATCACCATCGGCAGCGTGAACGGCGACAGTGTGCCGGTGGCCGCCGGTCTGTCGGTCTACGCGATGACCAAAGCGGCGGTGGCCGGGTTGACGCGCGGGCTCGCCCGGGAGCTGGGTCCGCGGCAGATCACGATCAACAACCTCGCCGTCGGACCCGTTGCGACCGACCTGAACCCCGACGAGGGTGACTTCGCCGACGCGAACCGGGCCCAGACCGCACTGGGCCGCTACGGCGACACCACCGACGTCGCCAGCGTCGTCTCCTATCTGAGCCGACCGGAGGCCGGCTGGGTCACCGGCGCCACCTGGGCGGTCGACGGCGGCTACACCGTCTGACCCCACCCGTTGAGACTGCGTCAGCGGCGACGTTGTGCGAGTAGCGGCCGCCGCTGACGCAGTCTCAACGCAACCTGGGGCCCGTTTCGCCGTCTGCGCAGGGGGTAGCCCGCAGGTTCAGGCGCGAACACAACGGAGGACCCATGCGGGCAGCAGTGCTGGAGGCAGTCGGCGAGACGCCCCACGTCAAAGATTTCGAAGAGCCAGGCGGGCAGGACATCGTCACCGTGACACTGGCCGGCTGCAACCCCGTTGACATCGTGCTGGCGTCGAGCGACCTGCTCAAGCCGAGCGTCCCGCTGGTCGTCGGCCAGGAAGGTGTCGGCTTCACCGACGACGGCACCCGCGTCTACTTCAACTCGCCGCCGATGCCGTTCGGCTCGTGGGCCGAACGCGCCGCCTTCGACCCCGACCGTGCCTTCCCCATCCCCGAGACCGTCGACGACGACCTGGCGGTGGCGCTGGGCATCGCCGGCCTGGCCGCGTGGCTGCCGCTGACCCGCCACGCCGAGCTCTCGGCCGGGCAGTCTGTTCTCGTGTTGGGCGCCACCGGGGTGGTGGGCAGCATCGCGGTTCAGGCCGCCAAGATCCTCGGGGCGGGTCGCGTCGTCGCCGCCGGCCGCAACAAGGACGCCCTGGAAAAGACACGCGACCTCGGCGCCGACGCCCTCGTCGAACTCGGCGGCGGTGATGACGCGCAAGCGCTGAAGGAAGAGGCCGGCGACGGATACGACGTCGTCCTCGACATGGTGTACGGCGAGCCGTTCCTGGCCGCGCTGGAATCGTCCGCACCCCAGGCCACCCTCGTCACTGTCGGCGAGGGTGCCGGTGGAGCGCCGGAGGTGCCATTTCGGAGTCTGATGGGACGCACGCACATCGGGCACAACAACAACGTGATGGGCAACGCGGTCATGCGGCAGGGTTACCAGGAGCTGATCGCGCTGGCCGAGCAGAAGCGCCTCACGGTGGAGACGGTCCGGTACGACCTCGAGGACGCCGGGAAGGCGTGGCAGGCCCAGGCAGACAGCCCACACCTCAAGATCGGCATCGTCCCGAAATGACCCTCCGCCCCGGCGTTGAGACTGCGTCCACGGCGGCGAAGTGCGAGTAGGGTCCGCGGCCAGCGCAGTCTGAACGCAGGGTGTAGTTCCGCGGGCAAGGTACAAATGACCCATGTCCGAGATCAGCGGGTTGACGTGGGGTCTGACGATCGGTGTGGTCGTCGTGTTGCTGGCGGTGGATCTGATCCTGGCCGCGCTGCGGCCGCACAAGGTCGGCTTCAAGGAAGCGACCGCGTGGTCGCTGTTCTACATCGCCGTCGCCATCGCCTTCGGCGTGTGGTTCACCGTCACCTACGGCAGCACGCTGGGCACCGAGTACTTCGCCGGCTACATCGTTGAGAAGAGCCTGTCGGTCGACAACCTGTTCGTGTTCGTCATCATCATGGCGACGTTCGCGGTGCCCGAGGAGCACCAGCACAAGGTGCTGACCTTCGGCATCATCCTGGCGCTGATCATGCGCGCGATCTTCATCGCGCTCGGCGCCACGCTGCTGTCGCTGTTCAGCTTCATGTTCCTGCTGTTCGGAATCCTGCTGATCTGGACGGCCATCCAGTTGTTCCGGCACCGCGACGAGGATCCCGACGTCGAGAACAACATCATGGTGCGCGCGACGCGGCGGTTCCTGCCGGTCACCGAGACCTACGACGGCGGCAAACTCGTCACCCGGGTCGACGGCCGCCGGATGGTGACGCCGATGATGGCGGTGCTCATCTCCATCGGCAGCGTCGACCTGCTGTTCGCGCTGGACTCGATCCCGGCGGTGTTCGGCATCACCCGGGAGCCGTTCATCGTGTTCGCGGCCAACGCGTTCGCACTGCTGGGCCTGCGGGCGCTGTTCTTCCTCGTCAAGGGCCTGCTCGACCGGCTGGTGTACCTGTCGACCGGGCTCTCGATCATCCTGGCGTTCATCGGCATCAAGCTGGTGCTGCACTGGGCGCACGTCGACATCAACCCGAGCATCCCCGAGGTCGACACCTACGTCAGCCTGGGCGTGATCGTGGTGATCCTGACGATCGTCACCGTAGCCAGCCTGATCAAGACACGCCAGGATCCCACCGCGAAGGCACATCCGGGCTCGCTGCGCGCCAGCCCGCCGCGCGACGACAGCAAGGAACGCTGAGCCGGCTACGCGCGGGGCGAGCCCAACGCGTGCAGGACGGTATCGACCACTCGATCGAGGTATGCCGGCGTCACCTGTTCGCGGCGTCCGCAGATCCGCCAGAAGACCGGGGCGGCGATCAGATCGAGTACGTATTCGCTGTCGACGTCAGGTGACACCTCGCCGCGGGTGATCGCGGCGTCGATCACCGCCTGCCCATAGTTCCTGCGGGCGGAGCCGAGCCGTTCGGTCAGAGCGGCGGCGAGCTCGGGGTTGCGCGTGGCCTCGGCGATGAGGTCGGGGATGATTCGCGACATCCGTGCGTCGGTTAGCCAGTCGGCGACGCCGTGCACGAGACGGGCGATGTCGTCGGCGAGATCCTCGGTTGGGGCGGTCTCGGCCATCGGCACGCTGATGGTCGTCACGACCTCGAGCACCATCTCCTGCTTCGACGACCAGCGCCGGTACAGCGCCGCCTTGCCTGCTCGCGCGCGCCGGGCCACCCCGTCCATCGTCAGCCTGCCGAAGCCGACCGCGGCGAGCTCGTCGAGCACCGCCTCGACGATGCCGTCGGTCACGCCGGCTCGCAGCGTCGCCTTACTTCGCATACCGGGAATACTAAGCGAAACGGAACGGTTCCGTTCCATATGAACGACGAAAGGACCACCGTGGCCACCGACGACGAACGACACGCCCACTCCGATCGGGTGGTGGACACCCTGCTCGACAGCCTGCGCCGCAACGACATGCGAGCCTTCGCCGACCAGTGGGCCCCCGACGGGGTGATGGAGTTCCCGTTCGCGCCACCCGGATACCGGGTGCTGAACGGCCGCGACGACGTCTGGGATTACGTCAAGGACTACACCGCCACCATCCGCCTCGACGAGATCACCGAGCACCGGCGGCATCACACCCTGGACCCGAGCGTCGTCATCCTCGAGTTCTCCGCCAAAGGTGTTGCCGTACAGACGAACGACCCCTACCGGATGGACTACGTCGGGGTCGTCACGATCGGACCCGACGGCATACGGCACTACCGCGACTACTGGAACTCGCTGGCCGCGGCGGCCGCGATGGGCGGAGTGGACGCCCTGATGGCCGGCTTCACCGCGAAGGCCGCCGATGACTGAGCCCATCCTGGTCACCGGCGCGACGGGCAACACCGGCGCGCCCGTCGTGTCGGGTCTGCGCAGCCGCGGTTGCGTCGTGCGCGCGGCTACCCGCCGCCCCGACCCCGGTGACGGCGACGCCGTCAGGTTCGACTGGTTTGACCCGAGCACCTTCGCCGCCGCCCTGGCCGGCGTGCGGTCGATCTACCTCGTCGCCCCCGCCGGGGTGGCCGATCCGGCACCGGTGGTGCGTCCCTTTCTCGAGCAGGCCGCGGCGGGCGGGGTGCGGCGCGTCGTGGCGTTGAGTTCGTCGGCGGTGGCCCGCGGGGAGCCGCTGCTCGGCGAGATCCACACGATGGTCGTCGACCTCTTCAGCGAGCCCACGGTGCTGCGACCGTCGTGGTTCATGCAGAACTTCACCCGCGATCACGCACTGGCCGAGGGCATTCGGCGGTCACGCGAGATCGTCACGGCCACCGGCGACGGCCGCCTCGGCTTCATCGACGCCGCTGACATCGCCGCCGTCGCAGTCGAGGCATTGGTGGCGGAGCGGCCGGTGGGCGTCGAGTTGGTGCTGACCGGTCCGGAGGCGCTGTCCTACGGACAGGCCGCAGCGATCGTCTCCGACGTCGCAGGCACGCCGGTCCGGCATGTGGACGTGGCGACGGCCGAATTGGCCGACCGGCTCACCCGAGCCGGCTTGACGGGCGAGTTCGCCGCCGGGCTGGCAGCGCTGGACGAACGCGTCCGGGCCGGCGAGCAGAACCTGGTGACGACGACCGTCCACGACGTCACCGGTCGTCGACCGACGTCCTTGCGAGAATTCCTCGCCGTTCACCGCGCGCGCTTAGCATGAGCGCCATGACCAGCCGGCATGCCACGTCCTTGATCAACGGTGAGCTCGTCGAGGAGTCCGACCTCGGCTCGATCCGCCGGGTGATCGCCGACCACTTCCCCATCCTGTCGGGACTGTCGATCAAACGGATCGTCATCAACCCCGGCGCGATGCGCACTCCGCACTGGCACGCCAACTGCAACGAGCTCACCTACGTCGTCTCGGGCACGTCGTTCGTGTCGGTGCTCGACAGTTACAGCAAGTTCTCCAGTTTCACGGTCAGCGCCGGCGACATGTTCCACATCGACTCGGGGTCGCTGCACCACATCGAGAACATCGGTGAGGAGCCGGCCGAGTTCATCCTGGCGTTCCGCAGCGAGCGCCCCGAGGACTTCGGGTTGGCGGCGTCGTTCGGCGCGATGACGGACGCGGTGCTGGGCAACACCTATGACCTACCCGCCTCGGACTTCACTGCGATGCGCCGCGACACCGTCGACCGCAAGCTGGCCCGGCGCAGCGGCGACGCCGAGGTACCGGCGACGGCGTGGTTCGACGATCCGCACAAGTTCTCGATCGAGGCGCAGAGCCCGGCCATCGGGGTTGCGGTGGGGTCCGCCCGGCTGGCCCGCGCGCAGTACTGGCCCGCGTTGAAGGATCTGTCGATGTATTCGCTGCGGATTCGCGAGGACGGCATGCGCGAACCGCACTGGCATCCGATCACCGCCGAAATGGGCTACGTGCACAAGGGTTCCGGGCGGATGACGGTTATGGACCCGGACGGTTCGCTGGACACGTACCTGCTCAACGAGGGCGACGTGTACTTCATCCCGCGCGCCTACCCACACCACATCGAGGTCATCGACTCCCCCGACATCCACTTCGCGATCTTCTTCGACCAGCCGATGCCCGGCGACATCGGTTACCGCGCGTCGGCCAGCGCGTACTCACGGGAGGTGCTGGCCGCGACGTTCAACATGCACATCGACGACCTGCCCGCGTTCCCGTTCACCAAGACCGACCCGCTGATCGTCGGGCGGGTCAACCCGGTGGACGCGGTGTGACGGCCTGCGCCACCGGCGCCGGCTGAGGCGCCGGCTGAGGCGCCGGCTGAGGCGCCGAAAATGCCGTGGCACCGCCGGCTGAGGCGCCGAAAATGCCGTGGCACCGCCGGCTGAGGCGCCGAGAGTGCCGTGGCGGTCGTGGATTCGCTCGCGAGACGACCGTGACGGCATTCTCAATGTCGATCGCGTAGGACTACTCATGCCCGCCGCCCAGCCCCGACGGCAGGCTGGGCGCATGGATGCTTTCGACGCGATGTCCAAGAACACCAGCGCCTTCTTCCTGCAGGCCGCGATCGCCTTCGGGGTGAGCTTCCTCGGGGTGCTGAGCGGGATCTTCTTTCTGCCGCTCGACATCTGGCCGCGGCTGTTCCTCGCCATGAGCGCGGTCTTCCTCGTCACGAGCTCGTTCACGCTGGCGAAGGTGCTCCGCGATCAGCAGGAAGCGGCCACGATTCGCGTCCGGCTCGACGAGGTGCGGATGGAAAAACTACTGGCCGAACACAACCCGTTCACCACCGACCCGCTGAAGTAGCGTTCAGACCGCAACCACCGCGGAGAAGTGCGAGTAACCCCCGCAGCCAGCGCAGTCTCAACGCCTAGAGGGAGTCCCAGAACTCGGTCAGGGCTGCCGCGCCGCGCCGCGGGTCCTCGACCATCCACCAGTGGCCCAGGCCTTCCAGCACCGCGGTGCGCGCCCCCGCCCGTTCGGCGGCGCGGTGACGGGTGTCGCCGGCGCCGATGTAGGGGTCGTTGGTGGCGAGCAGCGCCAGACCGGGCCGCGCCTGCGCACGCTCCAGGTTGCGGCCGGCTTCGGCCATCGCGGGCTGGGCGGCCGACCGGTAGAGCGCCAGGATCGCGGTCACCATGTCGTCGTTCTGGTGTTCGGCGATCGCCGCCCCGATGTCGGCGGGGATCCCGAGCGAGACCATCAGCTCGGTACGCGCCTCCACTCCCCCGCCCATCATGTTCTCCAGCATCTCCTCACCCGCGCCGGGCGTCTGCCACACCTGGGCCATGTCGTGCCACACGTAGTCGGGGTCGAACAGCCCGACGACGTCGCTGGCCCAGCTGCGCACCAGCTCCGGGCGGTGCATGACGACGTTGACGACGTGCCCGCCACCCCAGTCGTGCCCGACCAGGTCGATGGGGCCGTCGATCTTCTCCAGCTCGGCTTCGAGCCAGTCGCGGTACTCCAGATAGGTGGCGCCGAACCCCTCGGGGAGCGGGGCGCCGAAGCCGGGCGGCGACAGCAGCACCACGTCGTCGCGGCCGAGTGCCGAGACGAGCGGTCCCCAGATCGCCGAGGTTTCCGGATTGCCATGAACGAAGACGACGGTCATGCCCGCCATCCTGACACGGCGATCGGACGTTGAGACTGGACTCAGCGCGAGGAAGTTCGAGTAACGGGCGCACTCAGCGCAGTATCAACGCCAGTCAGACACGAATGATGGTCAGCCCGGCGACACCGTCGAGAGCGTCGAAGTCGCCGTCCTGGGTGACGACGGGCAGCCCCCGCGATGCCGCGATCGCGGCAATCCACAGGTCGTTGATCCGCACCCGACGACCGCTCTCCGCGAGATGAACCCGCAGGCGCGCCCACATGCGGGCTGCGTCCTCGTCGACGGGAAGCGCGGTGATGTCGGCGACGGCGTCGAGTGTCGCCAATCGTTGGGCCCGAACGTCCGCCGACGCGGCCGCCAGGACGCCGGTGTTGAGTTCAGCCAGCGTGATGACGGTGGTCGCGACCTCGTCCGGGATCAATTCGCCGCGCAGCTGCCTTCCGCTTTCGCTGGCGATGAACACCGACGTGTCCAGCACGCCGACCGCTGTCACGGCAGCGGGCCCAGATCGTCTGTGTCGTCGCCGGCGAGCATCGCGAGGTCGGCACGCAGTCCGGGATCGGCCTGCACGCGAGATATGCGCGACAGCAGTTGTTCTCGGGTCAGCCACCGGCGCCGTGGAGGTTCGTACGCCGTGAGCCGGGCGACGGGTTGGCCGTTCACCGTCACGGTGATCTCCTCACCTGCCTGCACACGCCGGAGTAGACCAGCCGTACCGTTGCGCAGTTCGCGGGACGCCACCTCCGTCATGCGACGATCGTAGCACCGGCGTAGCACCGCGGCCACCAGCCGCACTCAGCGCAGTCTGGATGTCGGTGGTCACTCGTACGGTGTGCGCATGGCGGGGCGGGGAGGCTCGGACGGCGGCGGATTCGTCGCCGTGTTCCTGGTGCTGCTGGGCATCAGCCTGGTGGTCAAGTACATCTGGTGGTTCGTCGCGGCCGCCGCACTGGTCGGGCTGTTCTTCGCGGGGCGGGCGCTGGCGCGTCACCTCGAGGAGCGACGGGAGCTCGCCGAAGAGGAGGAATTCGCGCTGCGGCGACGGGCCGACCGTCAGCACCGGTGGATGCTGTCCGGTGACAGCCGCGCCGTCTACGGGCCCGAAGGCGCCGGGGCGATGCGGGCCCTCTCACCGGACGAGGACGACGACGACGGTCGGCCGCTCGCCGCGATCGCCCGCACCGACGGCGAGATCGCCACGCTGGTGCGGGACAAGCCGCCCTGCTGGGAGCAGGCGCTGTTCGCCTCGGTGCTGCTTCAGCGTCAGGCCCCGCTGCCGCCCCGACTACGCGACAGTGAACTCGGCTTCACCCCGGCGCACACCATCCCGGTGTTCAGCGGCCCCGACCTGGCGAGCCGTCTGTACGGGCTCATCGACGACATGCTGCTGACGGCACAGCAGCTGGAGAGTTTCACGGCGGCGCCGGCGTTCATGGCCGCATTCGGTGAACCCCACGATGAATCCGGCGCCGACCCGGCAGCCATCAAGCACATCGCCAACCGGCTGATGGACTATCACGAAAGGCTGCTGGACATTTCCGAGCGATGCCGGGAACTCGCGCCCCCGTCGCAGTACGCCGGTGTGCTCGCCGACTGCGCCCGGCTGCTGGACGCTCCGCTGCAGAGCTA
Source organism: Mycobacterium sp. G7A2 (assembly GCF_041902445.1). NCBI lineage: Bacteria > Bacillati > Actinomycetota > Actinomycetes > Mycobacteriales > Mycobacteriaceae > Mycobacterium > Mycobacterium sp. G7A2. The sequence goes on from NZ_CP169251.1 coordinate 5,053,619, forward strand.
CCGCGAGTTCATCACCGAATACGTCGAGATCGTCGAGTCGCTGCCGCGGATCTTCGAGCATGCCAGCGGAACCGTGCACCTGGGGGCCGTCGTGCTGGACATCGATTTCGACGAGCGATTGCACAAACGGGTGTTCAACAGGTTGGCGGCGATCAGCCGGACCTAGCCGGTGGGCATACCAGGCCGCCAGGCGTGACGGGTCTCCCGGCCGCCCCCTAGCGATGCTCGCTGACCGCCTCCCTGGTCAAGGGTGCGTCGTAACGGATGACCGGGCGGCCGTCCTCGACGGCGACGCGGCAGCGCACCCCGTAGACCTGCGCGACCAGGTCCTCCGTGAGCACGTTCTCCGGGGTTCCTGCGGCTACCACACGGCCCGCGGTCAGCACCACCAGTTCGTCGCAGAACATCGCGGCCAGGTTCAGGTCGTGCAGCGCCACGACCGCGGTGACGTCGAGGCGACGCACCAGAGCCAGGATCTCGAGCTGGTGGGCGATATCGAGGTGATTGGTCGGCTCGTCGAGCAGCAGTTCGCTGGGGTGTTGCGCCAGCGCGCGAGCGATCTGGACGCGTTGGCGCTCGCCTCCGGACAGGCTGTGCCACAACCGTTGTCCCATCTCAGACAGGCCGGTCGCCGCCAGCGCCTCGCCCACGGCGGGGTCGGCGTCGGGGTCGGCACCGAACAGCCGGCGGTGCGGCAGCCGCCCGAGCCGCACCACGTCGGTGACCCGGATGTCCAGTTCGGTGTCGGCGTGCTGGCCGACCATGGCGACAGAGCAGGCCAGCTCCCTGCGTGTGACGGCGGTCAGCGGGCGGCCGTGCAGCTGCACGTGCCCGGAGTCGGGACGGTCCAAGCCGGCCAACAGCCGCAGTAGCGAGGACTTGCCGGATCCGTTGGGCCCCAACAGTCCGACGACCGACCCCGGTCGGGGGTGCAGGCTGACACCGTCGAGTACCGTCTTGCCCGAACGGCGCCAGCTCACGTCGACGGCCCGAAGCGTCACGGCGTGACCGCTCGGCGCCGGAACAGCAGGACGGCGAACGCGGGCACCCCGACGAGCGCGGTGACGACGCCGGTGGGCAGTTCCTGCGGCTCGAACACGGTGCGCGCGGCGGCGTCCACCCACACCATGAAGATGGCCCCCAGCAGCGCCACGGTGGGCAGCAGCCGCACATGGTTCGGGCCGACCAGGAAGCGGGCGGCGTGCGGGAGGACCAAGCCGACGAAGCCGATCGCCCCGGCCGCGGCCACCACGGTCGCGGTCATCAGCGCGGTCAGCACGAGCAGCACGACGCGGGTGCGCTGCACGGACACCCCGAGCGTGGCCGCGGTGTCCTGCCCGAATGCGAAGGCGTCCATCGTCGGAGCCATCAGCAGGCAGCACACCAGTCCGAAGCCCACCACCGCCGCGCACAGCTGCACGTCCGTCCACGACGCGCCGGACAGCGAGCCGAGTAACCAGAACAGCACCCCGCGGGTCTGTTCGGCGTTGGCCGACGACAGCACCACGAACGACGTCAACGCCGAGAACAGTTGGGTGCCTGCGACACCGGCGAGGACGACGCGGTCGGTGCCGCCGCCGGCGAAGTACGCCAACGTCAGCACCAACCCGAATGACACCACCGCGCCCAGGAATGCGCCACCGGACAGCGTCAGCACTCCGCCGCCGACGCCGAGCACCGCGACCAGGACCGCGCCGGTCGACGCGCCGGAGGACACGCCGAGCACGAACGGATCCGCGAGGGGGTTGCGGAGCAGCGACTGCAGGATGGCGCCGCACAACGCCAACCCGGCACCGCACACCGCGGCCAGCACGGCCCGGGGCAGGCGCAGCTGCCACACGACGCCGTCCTGCAAAGGTGATACTCCGGAGGCCGGGCCGCCGAGGTGGTGGACGACGATGGCGTAGACGTCGGGCACCGAGATCGCTGCCGGGCCGATGGTGATGGCCGCGGCCGCGGAGAGCACCAACGCCACGCCGCTCAGACCCCACAGCAGGGGCAACAGTGACGACGTGCTTCTCACCGCGGGGACGCGAGCCCGAACGCACTGAGCCCGTCGGCGACCTTCTCGACGCCGTCGACGGTGCGGATCGACGGATTCAGGTCGGCACCGTTGACGACGATGTAGCGTTGTGCCCGGACTGCACTGAGCTGACTGGTGACCGGATTCGATTCCAGGAATTCGATTTTGGAATCCAGTGCGTCACCGTCGATGGTGCGACGGCTCAGGTCGGCCAGCACCAGCACGTCGGGGTCGCGGTCGGCGACCGTCTCCCAGCTGACCTGCGGCCATTCGTCGTGGGTGTCGTCGAAGACGTTGCGCAGCCCGGTCTCGGCGGCGATGATGCCCGGCGATCCGCAGCATCCGGCCATGTAGGGCGTGCGGATGTCGGAGAACCAGAACGCGGCGGTGACGCCGGAGTCGGCGGGGTGGACGGCGTCCAAACGCTGGTGCAGGCCGGCGACCAGGTCGTCACCGCGCTGTGGTACATCGAAAATCTTTGCCAGGTCGGTGATCTCCCGATAAATCAGATCCATGCTGAGCGGTTGCGTGCGCGCGCCGTCTTCACTGGTGACCACCTTGCCTTCGCAGTCGCTGGGTGCCAGATAGGTCGGGACGCCGAGCTGGTGGAACTGCTTGCGCTCGGCCACTCCGCCGGATCCGAGGGTGCCGACGAACGAGGCGGTGACCAGGTCGGGGTCGGCGCCGAGGACAGTCTCCAGCGAGGGTTTGTTGTCGGCCAGGCGCGGCACGGTCTCGTTGGCGGCGGCCAGGTCTGCCCGCACCGGGTCAGTCCACGTGGCGGTGCCGGTCATGCGGTCGGCCAGTCCCAGCGACAGCAGGATCTCGGTGGAACTCTGGTTCAGTGACACCGCCCGCTGCGGGGGTGACTCGACGACCACGTCGCGTCCGCAGTTCTGCACGGTGAGCGGGTATCCGGTGACACCGTGTTCCCCGGCCGCAGACGGTGGCGGGTCGGCGGCGCGTCCACAGCCGACGACGGTGAGCAGGAGGACCAACAGTGTGGCGAGGCAGCGCACGGCGCACTTCCTTCGGTGTCAGGCTCATTCGCGGAGCCACCCGGCGTGTGACGAGATCACCGGCGGTCGGACTCAGGCCGCGAGGCCCATACCGTTGCGCGTCAGTCCCGGATTCTCACCGGATTCCCGACGATCTCGTTGGGCACTGTAGCAATAGTCGACGGGTCGGTGGGCGGTCAGCCGGGACGAGCCGATGCGCTGGATCGTCACGGCGGCTCCTCGTTGTGGGGGTGTGCAAGTCCACTGTGCTGCCGCAGCGCCTGTCGTAGGGTTCGGCCATGCACGTCGACGTGATGACCACTCCCCAACCGCTGCGGCGTATCGGCGACCTGGCCCAACGGACGCAGGCCGCGCACTTCTCCGGGATGTTGTTCACCGAGACGGGTCGCACCGCCTACCTGAACGCGGCGGTGGCGGCGCAGGCGGCGCCGGGCTTGGAGTTGTCGACGGGTGTCGCGGTGGCGTTTCCGCGCAGCCCGTTCGTGACGGCCGCGGCGGCGTGGGAGCTGCAGGAGGCCACCGGCGGGAACTTCCGGCTCGGGCTGGGCACCCAGGTGCGCACGCATGTGGTGCGGCGCTACGGCGCGGAGTTCGAGCGCCCCGGCCCGCGGCTACGCGACTACGTGCAGGCGGTCAAGGCGTGCTTCGCGGCGTTCCGGACCGGCACGCTGGATCATCACGGGGACTTCTACAGCCTGGACTTCATCACCCCGCAGTGGAGCCCCGGACCGATCGACGCACCGGACCCGAAGGTCGACATCGCCGCGGTCAACCCGTGGATGTTGCGAATGGCCGGCGAGGTGGCCGACGGCATCCACGTGCACCCGCTGGGCGAGCCGGGCTACATCACACGCCACGTGCTACCGAATCGCGCTGAGGGAGCAGAGAAGTCGGGCCGTTCCGCGTCCGATGTGGCGGTGATCGTGCCGGTGATGACGATCGTCGGCGACACCGACGAAGAGCGTGACCGCGAGCGGGAGCTGGTGCGGGCCAGCATGAGCTTCTACGGCAGCACTCCGAACTACGCGTTCATCTGGGACGAGGCCGGGTTCGAGGGGACAACGGCGCGGATCCGGGAGAAGCAGAAGGCCGGTGACTACGCGGGCATGGCCGCACAGATCACCGACGAGCACATCGCGATGTTCGCCACCGAGTCGACGTGGGACGAGTTGGCCGATGCGCTGATCACCAAGTACGGCGGGGTGGCGGAGCGCATCGTGTTGTACAACGCGCTGGCCGATATGGACCGGTTCGAGCGTTACGGCGAGGTGGCGCAACGGATCACGGGGGCTTCACTCTCCGGGTGATTCACCGCGTGCCGCGCCGGTGATTCACTCAGGCCGCTCCGGTCAGTGAGCGCCCTATCCCGATTCCCGCGCGAGCACGTTCGCGAGACCGGCCAACGCGACGTCGACGACCGCGTCCAGTTTGGCCTGCGACGCTCCGGCGGCCGCGTCCACGGCCAGCCCTTTTCCGATCGTGACCGCGTATCCCGCCAGGGCATCGGTGTCGATACGGGAGGCATCCTCGGTCGCGGCCAGGGCGGTGGCGACGGCGTCCTCGATTCCGCCGCGGTAGTCGGCAAGCAGCTGCGGTATGCGGGTGTTGTTCGGCGCGCAGGAGAGTCCGCCCTGGATGGACAGACACCCCGGGGCGATCCCGGCACGCACGGCCACCGCGGTGTCCCGCAGATAGGACTCGATGACGCCGTAGGCACTCGGCTGCGACAGCAACGCTTTCAGGTGTTGGTGGTAGCACTCGCCGTAACGTTGGAGGGCACGTTCGAAGAGCTTCTCCTTGCTGCCGTACACGGCGTACAGGCTCGGCTTGTTGATGCCCATGGCCTGCGTGAGCTCGGCCATCGACGCACCCTCGTACCCGAGACGCCAGAACGCCTCGATGGCGCCGTCGAGCGCCAGGCCCTCGTCGAACTCGCGCGGCCGGCCTCCTGCATTCCGCTGCGCTTCCACCATGCCCACAAGTCTAGCGGCGACTCTACCGAACGGTACAAAACTGGTAGGGTCGAGGCCGCCAACCGATCGGTACAGAACTGGAGACTTCATGACAGACCTGACAGGCAAGACCGCACTCGTCACGGGAGCAACGTCGGGGATCGGCCTCGCCGCAGCACGGGCTCTTGCCCAGCAAGGCGCCTATGTCTTCCTCGTCGGACGCCGCCAGGACGCGCTCGAAAAGGCCGTGGCCGATATCGGTGCAGATCAGGCCAGCTTTGTTCGCGCTGACGTGACCGAGCAGGCAGATCTCGACCGCGTCGGTTCCACCGTCGAAGCCAGTGGACGCCGCCTCGACATCGTCTTCGCCAATGCGGGCATCAACGAGTTCGCGACATTGGGCGATCTCACGTGGGCACATCACCGCAGGATCTTCGACACCAACGTCGGCGGCATCGTGTTCGCGGTGCAAGCCGCCCTTCCCCTGCTCGGCGAGGGCGCTTCGATCATCCTGTGCGGTTCCAACGGCGACGTGAAGGCCGCCCCTGGAGCGAGCCTGTACGCCGCGTCGAAGGCCGCGATCCGGTCGCTGGCCCGCTCCTGGGCCGCCGAACTCGTCGACCGCAGGATCCGCGTCAACGTCGTCGCGCCAGGGCTCACCGAGACGCCGGGCCTGGCCGATCTCTTCGCCGGATCCGACGGCGCCCTGGAGGAGCTGACCGCCACCGTCCCTCTGGGACGCCGCGCGCGTCCCGAGGAGATCGCCGGCGTGGTCGCCTTCCTCGCCTCCGACGCCAGTTCCTACATGAACGGATCAGAGATCTACGTCGACGGCGGAGTCAGCCAGTTCTGATTCTGATCCCACGATGTTCAGCCCTGTCAGCCGAGGCGTCGCACCACGTGTTCGTCGTCGCGGTGAATGGATTCACCTGACCCGCGGTTGTACGACGCGGATCGACCCGAAAGGTAACCAGCAGTGACAACCAAGCCCATGAGGATCCCCCGCGGATCGTTCGACCTCGCGGCCGTGCTTCACCTCCCCGACGACGTCGCCGGCGCTCCCCCGCTCCCGGCTGTCGTGCTGTCGACTCCCGGCAGCAGCGTCAAGGAGCAGATCGGAGCGAACTACGCATCCCGGCTTGCCGCACGCGGAATCGCCGCGCTCGTCTTCGATCCCGCCTACCAGGGAGAAAGCGGTGGCGAGCCAAGGGATCTGGAGGACCCGTACCGTCGAGGTGAGGACATCTCCTACGCCATCGACGCGCTGCAGGTGGTCCCCGACGTGGATGCCGAACGCATCGGCGTGCTCGGCATCTGCGCCGGTGGCGGTTATGCGGTGCATACTGCCCGCACCGATCATCGAATCCGGGCGGTCGGCACCGTGGTCGCCGGGAACATGGGAGACTCCTGGCGTTCCGAGGCGTTCGCGCCCGATGGCCCTGCCGCGGCCCTGGACCGTCTTGCTGCCGACCGGACCCGCGAGGTCCGGACCGATGAACTCGATCGACTCAACTGGCTGCCCGACACCCCCGACGATGCCACCGCCGCCGGCATCACCGACATCGACAACACCCAGGCCATCGGCTACTACCGCACTCCGCGCGGCGGGCACCCGCGTTCCACCAACCGCAGGTTGGCGCGCAGCGACGCACTTCTGTTGGGCTACGACGCCTTTCATCTCGTCGATCCGCTGCTGACCCAGCCCCTTCAGGTCATCCTGGCCGGCCGGCGAGGGGTGACCGGGTCGTATGAGGCGGGCATGAAGCTCTGGCAGCTCGCACCGAACCCGGTCGATCTGATGATCGTCGAGGGTGCCGGCCACTACGAGATGTACGACGTACCCGAATACGTCGACCAGGCCGTCGATCGGCTGGCCGACTTCTACCAGGAGCACCTTCCCGAGCGGTGACGCTTGGTGAGCCGGCTCGTAGCTTTCGATGCACCGGCCTGGCGGATCATGCTGAGTCAGTGCCGGACGTTGCTCGTGCGTCGATCGCGGCGAGCGCCTCGGCGGTGAGTTCGTCACGTATTCCACTGCGGGCGTGTGCGAACGGGATGAAGGACTTGAGCAGCTGAGGCGTTTCGAGTATCACCGCGAGCGGCTCGTCGCTGTCGTCGAGGCCATGGCGGAACAGGCGCTCGATCTTGGTCACACTCCACCGCAGCGGGTCGCCCTCGCTGAGCAGTCCTTCGAGCAGCACTCCGTGCCGACGACGGGTGAATCGGGCACCGTCCTCGGAGGCGAAGAACTCGTCACACAGTTCGCTGAGGTCGCCGGGATCCCACGCCGGTGACTGGTACGGCGTCCCGCCGGCAGGTAGGCGGCGAGTCAGCCAGTGCAGAAGTGGCCGGCAGGCGGGCCAGGTGTCGGATTGGCCGGTGAACACGGGGTGTTGCGACAGCCCGTGCTCGAGCCATGCCCGCGCATCGGCGGGGTCCATCTCAACCAGACTGGTGTCGGGGTCGGTGTTGCGTTCTTCCGCCAGCTGAATGACGGTGTCGATCGAATCCGGCACCACGAAACCGTCTTTGACGACGGAGTACGTGTGGTGGTCGATGAACGCGACGCACGTCAATTTCTCGCCGGTCGACAGCTTGGCACCGAGGATGATCTCGACATCGTCACCGAGTACGTGCGCCCTCTGCACGGTCCGGTAGACGTCGATGTCGGCGAGGCCGGCGATCCACGGGGGCAGGGCGTGTCGTCGATTAGCTACTTCGTGACGGCATCGTTCTTGCATGTCGGGGTCATCGAGGAGTTCACCGAGCACAGCGAGCAGCGCCGTCGTCTCGTCGGTGTGGACATCGGCGAAGCTGTCCACAAGGCGGGCCAGGTCAACCGTCTCCCGCTGGGGACGCCCCGGTAGATATGCGAAGGGGTCGGGTGTGGTGGCCTCGATGAGCATGCCTGCCATGCTGAGCATTTCGAGCGGATGACCGTCCAACGCCTGCCGCACTTCGTCCAACAACGGCGTTTCCTCCGTAGCCGTTTCGTCCAACGGCGCTTCCTCCGTCACGGGCACACCAGCCAACGGCCTCTCGGTCTGTGGGTTGTCCTGCGACTGCCGCGCCCGCGTCCTCCGCTGCGCATCGCGGCGCGCTTGCTTGGCTTTGCGACGCTTGCGTGCCTCGTTCATGGTCGCGACGTTACCCGCGGACAGCGATAGGTCTCACCGGTGTTTTCGGGCTATCCACAGGTGCCACTGGCCAGCAGAGAAGTTGGCGGATCTCAGCCCGCGGCCTCCCGGACTCCCAGCGGCGTGCGTCCCGTCCACTGGTTGAACGCACGGTGGAACGAGTTGGCGTTGTCGTAGCCGAGCAGGAACGCGATCTCGGTCAGCGACAGGCTGGACTGCGTCAGGTAGTGATGGGCGAGTTCCTCGCGCAGGTCGGCGAGAACCTTCTGAAAGGTCGCCCCTTCCTCGCCGAGGCGGCGCTGCAGCGTGCGGGTGCTGATACCGAGATGCTTGGCGACGCCCTGAGTCGTTCCGGAGCCGGCCGGCAGCAGTTCGATCAGCGCGGCGCGGACCTTGGCGCCCAGCGATGCGTCGTCGCCCAGGTCGTTGAGACGACGCCGCAGCTCGGGTTCGAAGAAGTCCCACATGCCGGCGTTCGCGGTGAGGAACGGACGGTGGGCGTCGAGAATCGAAAACCGCACGAGGATCGTGTCACCGCGCTCGATCCGGGCGCGGCACCACGTCTCGAGGTCGTCGACCTGTGTTGTCGGCAGGACGACGCGTTGGGGGACGACGAGGGTCCGGGTGCCGAGGCGGGCCAGGGCGACCCAGAACGCCACCTCGAACCTGGACAGCACCACTGGCGCCGGATCGCCTGGCGGCCAGATGATCTCGATGTCCAGGCCGTCGGCGTCGGCGGTGACGCGAAGTCTCACGGGACCGAGTAGTCGCTTGTGCACGGCGATCCGTTCCGCGGCGACCTGCAGGTTGGGGCTGCACAGCGCGGCGAAGATCGGCGGGTCGAACACCTCGGGGCTGAGCTTGTCGGCGATCGCCACCGCGAGGTCGCGGTCACCGACCAGCTGATCCAGCGCCTCGAACAGGGCGTAGTACTGCCGGGGCGGCAGCAGTGCCTCGTCGCGGGTGAACAGGTCAGCGGGCAGTCCCGCCACGCGCAGCACGTCGGCGGGCCGGATGCCGAGGTCGGCGAGGACCACCCGCACCAACGGCATCGACAGCCGATACGGCGCGATGCTCACGACGAGGCAAGTGCCGCAGCGACATCGACCTTCAAACCGGTCTCACGTTCGGCGACCTGCCACAGCGCCTTGACCGCGGCGTCGCTGCCGGGACGGACGAGCGGCTTACGCACCGGCGGGCCGTTGGTCACGAACAGCGGGCCGTAGAAGCCGCCGCCGGGTGCCTTGGGGTCGGTGGCCGCGCGCAGCTGGCTCAGCGCGCCACGTTCGGTCGACATGCCCATCGTCTTGGTCTGCCATTCGAAGAAGGCGCCCATCGGCCCGGCGCCGCCCTCGGCGTGGGTGGTGGTCTGCAGGTCGGAGTTGGTCAGTCCCGGCTGGGCCGACAGCGCCTTGGCGTCGACCCCGGCTCGCTCGAACTGTTCCTGCAGCCCGACCGCGAGGTGGCGCATGGCGAGTTTGGTGTTGCCGTACATGCGCCACGCGTCGAAGTTCTTGCGCAGGTGCGGATCCGCGGGCTCGATGGCCCGGCCCATGTGCTGGGCGGTGCTCGACAGCGTGACGACGCGCGCCCCCGGGGTGGCGACGACGATGGGCAGCAGGTGCGACAGCAGGGCCCAGTGGCCGAGCACATTGGTGCCCATCTGGGTGTCGAAGCCGTCCTCGGTGGTGCCCTGCGGCATGGCCATCACGCCGGCGTTGCACATCAGGATGTCGATGCGCTGGTGCTTGGCGGCGATGGCGTCGGCGGCGGCCTTGACCGAGGCGAGCGAGCCGAGGTCGAGCTCGACGATCTCCAGAGACGCGTCCGGGTGCGCGGCCAGGATCTCGTCCCGTGCGCTGGCCGCCTTGGTCTGGTTGCGGGCCGCCATGACGACGTGGGCGCCATGGCCGGCGAGCGCCTTGGCCGAGGCCAGGCCCAGACCGCCGTTGGCGCCGGTGACGACGGCGGTCTTGCCGTGCAGGTCAGGGATGTCTTGGGTGGACCAGCTCATGGTGTTCCTCTGTGGTGCCGACGGAGTTTGTTGACTCGACCATACGTCGGCGACCGCGTTGCTCGGCTCGCAATTCGCGCCAACGGGCTCGCAGTTTGCGCCACGGCGAGGCTACTGGCGTGTGCACAACGGTGTGCCCGCAGGTTGCCGCATTTCTTGGCCGCGCGCGGGGTCCATAATGTAAGTCGTGGCAGCGGAGGCGACGGGATGAGCGCGCTCGATGCCTTCCTATCGACTTGGACCAGGGCGCGGGTGACATTCGGGGCAGGCAGTCCACAGACAGGTAGGTCCTATGACCAAAGCGGCAGTCTGCACGGTCTGACCGAGGAACTCGGCCGAGCAGCCCCGGCGCCGTACTGGTCCGGTGGCGCCGCCTCCGCCTACGGAAAAGTCAACGCAGGTCATCGAATCGTCGTAGGCGAACTCGGCACTCTCGACACGCGCCTAGGGCAAGAAATTGACCAGTCTGCGCAGATCGTGGCGAGAGGCCGACAGGAGCTTGACGCCATCCGCGAGTGGGTGGTTGCCGCTGCCGCGAACGCTCCGAGAAGCCGGGCTGGCGAGATTATGATCGCATCAATCGTGCGCAAAGGTCTGAGCCAGCTGACTGAGACGTTGACACTTGCCAATACGGAACTGAACTCGGTTGGAGCCAACATCACCACGATCGCCGGTGAGTACCGAGCTCTGGGAACCGGTCAGAGGTTCGGTGGCCTGTCGGAGGCTCCGCCGACAGACGGTGACGACCCAGACCCAGACCCAGACGAGCGCACCAAGAACCAGATCGAGGCGTTCCGCGAGGTCTTCGGGCGGGCTCCAGCGAGTGACGGTGACTGGTTGACCGCGTCCGCCCTCGACCCACATAGTTATGACCCGAAGAATCAGGGCGTTCAGGCCAACGTCGTTGTTGGACGTATCGAGCCTGTACCAGGACAGGGTGTCGTCCGCACCAACTTGTTCATTCCCAGCGAGGACGTGTGGGCCCCCACTGTGGGAATTCCGCCGTACGACAACAACCTCGGAGATGATCGCGGCTTCTCTCCGACTGCAGGTCCCGAAGCTTCTCGTGTCGCGATATACACCGACTTCGACAACGGGATCGTCGTGGCGCGCCAGAACCCGTCGATCAATGCCGACACTGGTCAGGTCCGTACAGGCACACCGTCGATCGGCGCGGTTCAAACGTCAGACGGTGGCGTGCTCATCCAGTACAACGCCGCGGACCCGTTCTCACCGGGGGGTGAAGGTTTGGCCAAGGGCTCAGGCATCAGCGTCAACGGGACGCTCGGCATCGTGCCATCGGATAGCGGCCCCCGTGTGGGTGGTGACGATGTGACGACGTTTCCAGCGCTCGAGGTCTACGGCGACCGTGCCGGGAGGACCACTACCTTGTTGCAGGAGTGGCCAACGCTCTTCGACAACGCCGCGGGGCCTTTGGCTGGGCTGCCGTTCGATAAGGACGTCGGCGACTCAACTGTGGTACCGAGCTTCAACAGCGTAGTGCCGCAGCCTCTTGCGCCTTCGGTACCAGGAGTCGGAGACCCAGATCCAATTCCGATGACACCACCGGCATCTATTGTTCCCCCGGGCAACTACACACCTTTCGGCCCCGCGAATGAAGCGCCCACCGTCCGGGTGTATACGCCGCTCGACGGTTCCGAGTTCCGGCCGGGCCGGTAGCGCCCTCTACCTAAGACCCACCTGATAGCGGAGGCTGATGTGGTGACATCGACGATCGACTGGACACGTGCCGCAATAGTAGGAGCGATCGCTGGTGGAGCGTTTTGGGCGGCGGCGGTCTACACGCTCATAGCGACCGAAGGGCGCGCTGCTGCGTGGATCACCGTCGCAGTGATTGCCGTCGCGTCACTTGTCGTCGGCGTGATTCTCTACCGTCGCGCGGATCAACCGACGAGACGCTGTTACGGGGCGGGGTTGGCATTGGCGCCACTGACCGGATTGGTGCCGGTGGCGATGTTCAGCGCAGCCGGCGTTCTGGTGGAAGTCGGTTCGTGGCAATGAGTCGACGAGCCGAGAAGAGTGACTCACCGCGTCCCACAGCGCTGCTCGCTGGGTTCTTCGTCGGCTTCGCGTCGGTGTGCCTCACGATGGGAGTCTTCTGGCCGTTCGCGCCGTTGTTCCCCGCCCTGACGGCCGGTGTAGCTGCGGCGATCCCTATCCGAGGGCATTTTCAGTTCGCCAAGGGTGCCCTAATCGCGGTGCTGGGCGTTGTGGTCTTTCTCGTTGTGGTCGTTGTGCTGATGTTCTTGGGCGCCGCGCTTCGTTAAGTAGGTATTCGGTGTCGCTTGCGCCGATTACTGTTGGACTCATGGAAAGCGACGAGCACCGGGACTCTCTGCCTGGAGCCCTAGCCAAGGCTCGAGTTCCAGCGCGAAATCATGAATTCATCCGAGCGTTTCTGCAGAGAATCGGTATTGCCAATCTCCGGGCGGTCGTGAGGGATGACAAACCGTACGTCATCGCGAAGCGCAGCGTTGGAGAACCCGATCTGCACATCTATTACGGCTACACGACCGGCTTTCTATCGGGGGACGAGATCCGCGCGGCAGCGGGGCCGGACGCCGTAGGAAGACCGAGTTCACGTAAAGGAACCTGGTACGTCGAACACCCGATCAACCAGGTTCGTCCCGCGGGTGAGCATTCCAAGAGTGTCAGGCGGCAAGCGGGCTTCTGTGGGTGCGGGATGCAGTTATCCCTAACAGGAGCGTGTGACAGCTGCGATTAGCCAAAATATCCAGCGACCGAGCCATGCACGAAATTTCAAACGCCCGCGCCTTCAAGACGCCGTCGGGGGTTGACATGTCCCGCATGACGAAATTGGCCCCTGCACATAGTCGGTGGCCCAGCGCCTGAGGTCGGCCAACCGCTCGGCGCATACTTTCACGTATTGGCCTGTCCATGGCCCCATGTGCGGATTCCGGCTACTGATCGTCCAGCATCTCGCGTGGTGAAGTCGAGCTGTGCTCAACGTGTGACTACGTGCGATGTTGATGACGTAGCCGTCGGGGTGAGCGGCAATCCACGTCAGGTAGCCATTGTCATCGTCACGGAATTCGTGTGCGCCGAAGAATGAATCGCAAGTAGCCGATGCCTGAGGCGACGGCAACACTGGAGGCGCGACCGATTCCCGGGGTCGATTCCCCTGCAACTTTTTTGGTGCGCCAAGAGCTTCCTGTGCACTTACATCCGACACGAATTGTGAGGCACAGATTCCGACCACCACACCGTTACGTAAAGAGGCGTCAACACTCACGTGCATACCTAGTTCAGTGATCCTACCGTCGCGTGGATGCCATGCACGGTCGGGATATGTACGTCCCAGCAGAGGGTCGAGCGAATCGATGGTCTGCTTCCACAGGTTCAACCAATTCCGTTGTTTGCCCACGACGAAGGACAGTTCAAGTCTGACTGGTCCCGCTGGAATTTCCGCTGCCTGGGCGACGACCGCGTTGATCTCTTCCTTGAACTTGATGCTGGAGCTCGGCGCTGTCGTTTCCGCGGTCCACAATCGTCCTGTCGGGGCATGCGACTCCGTCGCGGGTCCCACGCGTACAAGAGACTGCTCCGCGTGGTGTTTCGTGCACCAAGCGGATACCAAATTTCGGTCACCGATGCGACGAGCTAGGGGGTACAAATAATTGTCTAGATCGGCGGCATGGAGCAGGTCTCGTGTGGCTGGTAGGCCCACATCAAGGCGCAGTGCCCAGGGTCCGTCTATCTTCGAATTTGCGAGCAGGGCTTCGGTATCATCCAGATACGCCTTGAGACGAAGTTGGTCAGGGTGGTCTGCCCTATTCCACGACTCCAAGCGGGGCGAGACCCTCAGTGCGTAAGGGGCGCCCTCAGGACGGCTGTACCAGCGCATAGCTACACACTATCGGGATGCACTGACGCGTTCTGGGTGTGACAATTTTGCAGCGAGGGCCGATCCGAATCCAATGGCATGGCCTTCACGTACACCTCGCTGCCTTCGTCATGCGTGCCCACAAAATAATGCCGGAGTACAGTCACCTGCTCTGCTTACCCTTAATCCATTCTGGGAAGTTGCCCCGGATATCAAACAGAGTGTACTCAACGTCTTCCGCAGTGACGCTAAATGTTTCACTGCTGAGCTGTTCTGAACACAATCGCGCATCGCGTACGTATGCCGCGTAACGGACAGCGCGGTTACGGGACCCTCCTGCCGCGTCTCGACTATTCCAACCGAACGCCTTGAGGCTGTCCCAGACGAGTTTGTCTTGGACGAGGCAACACCGTTCTGGATGCGCCGACGAGGCAGCCCATAGCCACTTGGTAAAGAAGGCCGACTGCAGTCCAGGCAGTCGCCAAGCTTTGAAAGCATCGGCTGCATCACCTGCGATAGCGAGTTCGGCTGTAGAGGCGAGAATTTCATCCCGTCTTGGGTTGTTGAGGACCCTCAAGATTGGGTCACGCATTCGACCGTTGTTCTTTCCTCTGCCCCATATCAGCACTGCGATAAAGAGTGTGAGTCGACGATCAGCATCCTGCTCCGGCAACGCAGCCAGATCGCGAATCTCTGATCGTGTAGTTGCTCCCTTACCTAGGGAGGAAAAAACCGTATCGATGACTGATGCGTCGATGTCTGAGCTCGCGAGCCAACTACGCCACGTCGACTCCACAAACGGCACAGCATTCTGTCGGTATGCCGATCCAGCAATCTGGTCGGCGTAAGACGCCAGCGGTTCGTAAAGCAGCTGTGCTGACGCATTCACCGGACCATGCGCCGGTCCGACATCGGCTCGCCCCAATTGTCGAGGCCACATGCACCAAAGAACCAGTCGTAACTGAACGCTGCGTTGTCAGCCTTCAACAGGTCTGCTGCCCTTCTGGTGAAGACTGCGATTCGCTCGCGGCTATTTGGCACCCCATCAGCATCTGTTAACGCCGATCGAACGGCAGCTGCGATATCTCGGTGAAGTTGTAGAGTCAATACCGCCTCCTCGTCGGGTACGAACCATCGTGGCAGAGGCGACCGACACTTTCCGCCATTTCATTCGAGGTTCGGAACTAACTCGCGTTGGAGATGGAAGCCATCAGCCCCGGATGTTCAGCCGCCGAGCCAGATCCGGCCCCCCGACCTCCCGGATGAACTCCGGATCGCCGCAGACGACGAGTTGGTCGCGGGCCCGCGACAGCCCGACATAGAGGCGCTCCCGCGAGCGGTCGAACGCCGACTCCTCATTGACGACGAGCACGACCGCGCGCCGCTCCAGACCCTTGAACCCGAGGACGTGGCCGTAGAACACCTGCTCGGCGTCCCAGAAGCTGTCCCAGTAAGCAGAGCTGCCCGCGGCCTGGCGTTCGCGCTGTTCGGGATGGCGGCTGCCGGTGGTCAGCAGCGCGACGTCCTCCGGGCGCCACCCGTCGTCGAGGAGGCGCTCGACTTCGTCGTCGCCGACGTTCATCGCGTCCTCGCGTGAGCAGGCGACGTACCGCACGGCAGGACCCTCCCCGCCGAGGAAGCGCATCGGGTGATCGACCAACGGCTGGAACGCGTTGGCGATCTGGCGGGTGTTGCGCAGGTTGTGGTCGAGGATCAACGGCACCAGCGGCACCGGCGGCGAGCCGTACCGGTTGAACACCCGCTGCCCCTCGTCGGTGAACACGTAGATCGCACCGGTTTCCTCGTCGGCCAGCGCGGCCAGCAGCGGATCCCACCACGCGTCGGCGAAGTCCTGCGCTTCGTCGACGACAATCGCGTCGAAGCGGTGTCCCGGCTCCAAACCCGCTGCCAACTCGGCCATCTGGGCGGGCAGATCGTGCTCCCAGAACTGCACCGTCGCGTCGGTGCGCAGCGACTCGTCGGGGCCTTCGGGTGCACCCCATTTCTTGCCGAGGTCGTGGAACTCCCCGACGTAGGCGGGTTGCTGACGACG
This sequence comes from Mycobacterium sp. G7A2, assembly GCF_041902445.1. Lineage (NCBI taxonomy): Bacteria > Bacillati > Actinomycetota > Actinomycetes > Mycobacteriales > Mycobacteriaceae > Mycobacterium > Mycobacterium sp. G7A2. The sequence continues at coordinate 5,069,682 of NZ_CP169251.1, forward strand.
GTTCCAGGTGGCGGTGATGCGTTCGAGGTAGGACGCCAGGCCGTGCGAGTAGCAGACCAGCGCCACCCGCTTGCCGTCGCGGGTGAGCCGGCGGGCCTGCTCCATCGCCAGGAACGTCTTGCCGCTGCCGGCGCCGCCGCGGATCTCGACACGGTTCAGCAGCTTGATCGCATCGAGGATGACCGACTGGTGCTCAGTGAGAATGTCTGCGGCGTCTTCGTTTTCGAGGGCCCGGGCGACGACGCTGCGCTGCGGCAGGCCACGACCGCTCAGCGCGTCGGCCAGCTGCTCGATGCCGTCGCGGGTCAGCAGGGGCCGGTCCAGCTCCTGAGCGAGCAAGACCTGGCGCAGCTTGGCGACGATGTCGGGTAGCTCGGCGCGGTCGATCACCTTCCAGCGCGGGCAGTCCGGTAGCGCGAAGTCGTCGGCCAGGTCGGTGTTGGGCAGCACGACGACGTGGTCCCAGCGCAGCCGACCCTGGCTCCACCGGGGGTCCTTCTCGACGAAGTCGCGCAGCGCGTAGCAGGCTTCGCGGGCCTGGCGGACCGGGTCCATCTTGTGCTCGTGGCCGCGGCGCTTGATCCCCCACGTCTCGCCGTCGTGCCACACCTCGCCGCCCTTGACCTCGACGCAGACGATGCCCGCGCCCTCGATCGCGACGAAGAAGTCGACCTCGTGGTCCTTCAGGTGATCGGTGACGCGCTTGCCGGGGATCACGAGGTCACCCGGCTCGAGCTGGTCGATCAGCGCCTGCCATACCTTGCGCTCGGCGCCGTTGGCCAGCCGCGGTGTCTCAGCGACGGTGATGGTCATCCGACGTCCTCCCCTCCGTCCCTGGGATGGTATCGGCAAGCATGGACATCCCGGCCACTGCAGTTACGGCGGCAGAATCACCGGAAATCCCGCCGCCAGCGCAGCCTGAACGCTAAGGCGAACGCGCGTAGCGTGCCAACCGTGGCAGATGACGACGTCACCGACGTAGCGCGGATCCTCATCGAGGATGGCCCGCTGAGCAAAGACGACATCGTCGCGCGACTGCAGGCCGAGGGCGTCCCAGACGCCGTGAAGGTCGCGACCGCGGGGCTCGCCGAAACGGACCACCCGGTAGTGGATTTGAACGACGGGCGCTGGGTGTGGCAGCCATACGTGGTCCTCGGCCGGATACTCACCCACCGCGTGGACGCCGAAGAGGTCACCGCCGACGCACTCGTCGTCGACCCGGACCTGGATCCCATTACTGGGTTGTGCCACCACAGCCGTTTTCAGCGCCTCGCCGACGGTTCGGCCGTGAGCCTGGCGATGCCCGGCTGGGACGACGATCTCCTGCTCGAGCGGGGTATCTCCCCCGAGTCCGTCCCTGAGTCGGGCGTGCTTCTCTTGAAGCCTGGGACCCTGCGTGCGCTGAAAATCGCCGACGGGGATCTGGTCGGCGTGCGGCTCTCCGCTGCCGGCGTGTCGCTGGAACGCGTCGAGACGACGCGGCCGGCGACCGACGTGGGCGCGACGCTGGCGGAGTCCCTGCCCGCCGACGAGCCGTCGTTCCTGGGCTCCACGGTCTTGGAACTCTGTGTCGCGAACCCGTTGCTGTTCACCGAGCCGATGCCCCCGCTGACCGAGATTGTCGAAAGCCAAGGCCTGGTGCGCCGCTACGGCATGGTGGCGCGGCCCGACTTCGATTTCGATCAATGGCGCTTCGAGCGCGACTGCGACCGGCTGGCCCTGCGCCATGACATCGAGCCCGACGATGCACTGGCGCTGCGGACCCTCATGACGATCTACGACCAGATGTCGGACATGCTGACCCAGCTCGTGGAAGTTCCCGATGAACCTGTCGAGGACGACGCGCCCACCGCGGATGACAGCGGTTACGGCGACTTGATCGCCGAGTTCGGTGCAGCACTGGCCGAGCCGCTGCTCGCCGAGCTGTTCCGCAACGAGACCGTGGGCAACGGCGGATCCCCCGCCGCGCTGGGGGTGTTCGCCGAGACACTCGAGCCGCAGGTGCCGCGCAGCGCACGGGTGGCGTTGCGGTGGTTGCGCGCCGTCGCGCTGGAGCTCACCGGCCAGATCGAGGAGGCCGAGCAGGAGTACCTGGCCGCCGAGTCGATGGACACCGAATGGCCGCTGACGTTGTTCGATCTGGCCCGGTTCGCCTCGGACCGCGGTGACGCCGAGCGGGCGTTGGCTCTGTTGCGCCGGGCCGGCACCGAGCCGGATCATCCCTTGACACAGCTTCTCGAACAACACCGCCCCGCCCCGCGAGATGACCTCGGACGCAACGACACCTGCTGGTGCGGTTCGGGACGAAAGTACAAGAAATGCCACCTGGGCCGTGAACAGCTGCCGCTGGCCGATCGCGGGGGTTGGCTGTATTTCAAAGCGTGCCAATATGTTTTCGTGACGCCGTGGCGTGAGCTGTTCATAGACGTCGCCGACGCGCGGGACGCCTACTTGGGCGAAGACGACGAACTTCCGGAAGATCCCCTCTTCGTCGACGCGGTCCTGTTCGAAGGCGGCGCGTTCGCGGACTTCCTGGCCACCCGCGGTGTGCTGCTGCCCGACGACGAGCGGCTGCTCGCCGAGCAATGGCAGTTGTCACCACGCTCGTTGTTCGAGGTGCAGGAGGTGGAGTCCGGGCGTCGGGTCCAGGTGCGCGACGTCCGCACCGGCGATGTGTACGACGTCCACGAGCGGACCGCCAGCCGAGAGCTGCGGCCCGGGCAGCTGATCTGCACCCGGGTGGCACCGGCACCAGAAACCTATGAATTCTTCGGCGGGATAGAGCCTGTCGCGCTTCACGAGCGCGACCAGCTGATCGACGTGCTCGACTCCGACCCCGACCCGGTGGACCTGGTTGAATTCTTGAGCCGTCGCTTCGCCCCGCCGACGATGGTCAACACCGAGGGTGATCTGCTGACGCTCTGCGAAGCGACCGTGCGTGTCAACGCCGATATCGAACCCCTGCTCGACAACGCGTACGACCGGGTCGAGGAGGACACCCCGGCGTGGCTTGACCACGTCATGACCCACGGGAACAGCCACATCAGCGCCACGCTGACCCTCGATGGGGACAGGCTTGCCGTGCAGACCAACAGCGAGCGGCGGATGGACCGCGTGCTCGCGGCGATCGCAGATCTCGACCCGTCGATGACTGTGCTCGACGATGTCCGCCGGCCGCTGCGCGACACCGCGGACGTCGCCGAACTGGCGAGCACCATGCCCCGCTCGGCGCCGTCCGGGGTCGATCGTGACGATCCGGCCGTCGTCGCGGCAATGGACGAGGCCATCCGCCGGTACGAGGCGGCGTGGCTCGACGAGCCCATACCGGCGCTGGACGGCTACACCCCGCGGCAGGCGGCTGACGACCCGACCCGGCGCGGCGACCTGATCGCCCTGCTCGACACCTTCCCGGTTCTGGAGGGCGCCGTCGGGATGGACGCGGAGCGGCTGCGCGCCGCGTTGGGGCTGGCGGAGCCGGGTCCATGACAGCCTCGTGATGTCACGGCGATTTGTCGGCTGCGAAGTCCTGGAGTGCCCGGGCGAGTTCGACGAGCTCCAGATCCCCTTGGGTGGCCACGGAATTCATGAAGTCCTCGGCGTGATCGACATCGAAATCGGGCGGGAGTTCGATGCCGTTGATGAACAGGAACGTCCACGCCGCGGCCCATGCTGTTCGCTTGTTTCCGTCGACCAGCGCGTGGTTGCGGGCGAGTGACTGCAGAAGCGCAGCAGCCTTGGTGAACAGATCGGGGTAGGCGTCGACTCCGAATGCGGTCGCCTGCGGCCGTGCCACGGCAGCGTCGAGCAATCCGTAGTCGGCGACACGCACCTCGATGCCCACGGCCGCGGCTCCGGCCATCAGAACGTCTTCCCGATCGAGGTACTCGGTCACGCCAGGCGGCGGTTGAGTTCGGCGCTCCGTTCGGCGACGATGCGGGCGGCCGCGCGGACCCGACGTTTGTGGTCACTGGCAGCATCCAACGCAGCTCGGTGCACGAAAGCTCGCAATGACAGGTCCCCCGACGCGGCAGCGGTGCGTAGCTGCTCCATCTCTTCGTCGGTGAAATTGACATTCAAAGCCGGCATGCCAGCCATGGTACCAAGATCAGTACTGATTCAGGTACCGCCAGCCGAGCGGCACCGGCTTCTCACCTCGCCATGTCGAGAGCGGTCAGGCCGACCTGGCGTTGGCTCCCCGCAGCCGATCACACTCCGCGACGAACCGCGCCCACTCGGGGGCCGTGGGGCGGACCGCACAGTTCAACACGGCGTCCTCGCCGACCACCATCCCGGGCGCGTGGGGCGCCAGAATTTCAGCGAGTTTGAGGATCGGTCCGGCCGGACTGTCCTCAAAGCGTTGGAACACCGGCTTGCCGACCCAGTCCTCGACATTGTCGATTCCGGCCGCCACATCCAATTCAGGTACGCGCAGTGCCGATCAACGCGTCGAGCATGCGACAACCCGCCCAATGCGACTAATTCAGCTGCCAGTCCTGGTCTTTGACGATGACGAAGTTCGCCCTGTTGCCCATGTCGGCCCCCATCTGCTGTGGCGCGACTGGGGTCGCGCCCGTATCAGTCGAGCGTCCGTCGCGGGTAATCTGCACTGAACGAAGTGCGAAAGTAGGTGCGCGATGTCTGACATCGCCCACGTCCCTCCTGGGCTGCTGACCCTCGAGCAATGGGACGCGCTCGAACTTGACCCGACGCGACGGTGGGAACTCAGCGAGGGGACCCTGACCATGTCGCCGCGGCCGCAACTCTGGCATCAGCGCATCTCCAAGAGGCTCACCCGCCTCCTTGACGATCATCTGCCCGACGGTTTCGAAGCACTTCCTGAGATCTAGGTCATCACCCGCGCGGCGTTCCCACCAAGTGTGCGCGACCCCGACATCGTCGTGGTTCCGGACCGGGTCTTCGAGGATCGTCCCGCCCGGGTCGCAGCGACGGACGTCGTCCTCGTCGTCGAGATCGTCTCACCAGGCTCACGCGGCACCGATCACGTGATGAAGCTGCACGAGTACGCGGCGGCCGGCATCGCGCACTATTGGATCGTCGACCCCGACGCGCCGGCCGACGACCGCTTCCTCGCCTACCGACTCGACGGCGACATCTACCGCCGAGTGAGGGCGCTCGACGCAGGCAGAGTACGCCTGAACGAGCCGGTGACGATGGACTTCCTCCTCGAGGACCTGACGGGTCGCAGCTAGCTTTCTCCCAACTCGGTGCCGGTGGTCTCCCGCAGCTCGAAAGTGACGTCGTCGCCCGCGGCGGTGGCCTTCTTCTCAGCGACGATCTCCTGGACCCGCCGGCCGGAAGCCCGCCACCCCTTGACCTTCTCGCGAGCGACCTCGTCCCCGTCGCGTTCAGTGACCACCTTCCACGGCACTCCGCACAGCTTGGCGAGCAGCCAGATCGGCCACGCAGCCAGCAGCGGCAGCGCGAGCAGGAACAGCACCACGCCGAAGGTGCTGCTGCCATAGGACGCCATGTCGATGGCGCCCAGCAGTGGCCACTGGGCGCGACGCACCCGCCACGTCACTCCATCGGCGTCGCGGAATTCCGGCACCGGATCATTCTGCCGACCCGCCTGATGGTGTGCAGGTCTGCCCTGTCGTGGCCACATCGACTCCACGGCTGCGCGTCGGCGGTATGCCGGTATGCCGGCATCCTCTGCGTCGATCTGGTCAACAGCACCACCGAAGAATGGAGCTCGCCGCACCGCTCGGCCCCGCATCTGCAGGCCTCGACGCCGATAGATTGACCGGGTGACGTTGTCCGCGGGAGCACCATGACCACCACCCAGCCCGTGTCGACGTGGGCGCCGCTGCAGTCCCCGGTGTTCCGCGCGCTGTGGATCGCGCAGTTCGTCTCCAACCTGGGCACCTGGATGCAGACCGTGGGGGCGCAGTGGATGCTGGTCGACGATCCGCGCGCGGCGGTGCTGGTGCCGCTGGTGCAGACCGCGACGACGCTGCCGGTGATGCTGCTGGCGCTGCCGTCGGGGGTGCTGGCCGACCTGATCGACCGGCGCCGGCTGCTGATCGCCACCCAGGGTGCGATGGCGGCGTCGGTGGGGCTGCTCGCCGTGCTGACCGGGGCGGGGCTGACCACGCCGACGGTGCTGTTGCTGCTGTTGTTCGTCATCGGCTGCGGGCAGGCGCTCACCGCGCCGGCATGGCAGGCCATCCAGCCTGATCTTGTTCCGCCCGCGCAGATTCCGGCGGCCGCCGCGCTGGGAAGCATGAGCATGAACGGGGCGCGGGCGATCGGGCCGGCGATCGCCGGGGCGCTGGTGTCGCTGTCGGGGCCGACGGTGGTGTTCGCGCTCAACGCGGTGTCGTTCATCGGCATCGTCATCGTGCTGGTGTGGTGGCGCCGGCCCGCAAACGAGACCAACTTCCCGTCGGAGCGGGCGCTGTCTGCGTTGAGCGCCGGGGGCCGGTTCATCCGCAGCTCGCCGATCGTGCGTCGCATTCTGCTGCGCACGGCGTTGTTCATCGCCCCGGCCAGCGCGCTGTGGGGTCTGCTGCCGGTGGTCGCCGACCGCCAACTCGGTTTGACGGCCTCCGGCTACGGGTTGCTGCTGGGCGCACTCGGGGTGGGCGCGGTGCTCGGGGCGTTCGGGTTGTCGCGGCTGCGGTCCCGGTTCGAGGAGAACACGCTGCTCTTGATGGCCGCGGCCGGGTTCGCGATCGCGACGGCGGTGCTGGCATTGGTGCACGTGTTCGCCATCGTGCTCGCCGCGCTGGTGCTCGGCGGGACGGCATGGCTGCTGTGCCTGTCGACGCTCAACGCCGCGATGCAGCTGAGCCTGCCGGGCTGGGTGCGCGCCCGCGGGCTGTCGGTGTATCAGCTGATCTTCATGGGCGGCCAGGCGCTGGGCTCGCTGCTGTGGGGGGTGCTCGCCGGGGCGACGTCGCCGGTGACCAGCCTGCTGGTCAGCGTCACGCTGCTCGGAGTGTGCGCGCTGTCGCTGCTGTGGTGGCCGCTGCACGCCAAGACCGGCGCCATCGACCTGACCCCGTCGTCGCACTGGCCGGAGCCGACGCTGCTGTTCGAACCCGAACCGCTCGACGGGCCGGTGCTGGTGATGACCGACTACCGCGTCGACCCCGAACACGAGGAGGAGTTCCTGGCCGCGATGGCCGTGCTGGGACGGTCCCGGCAACGCACCGGAGCCGCGCGGTGGCGGCTCTACCGCAGCGTCGAGCGCGAGCACACCTTCGTCGAGACGTTCGTCGTGCGGTCCTGGGGTGAGCATCTGCAGCAGCACTACACCCGGCTCACCGGGCAGGACCTGCTCATCGAGCAGACCGTCGAGCGGATCGTCGGGGGTATGCCGGTGTCGCATCATCTGATTGCGGTGAACAAGGGGCGCTAACGGCTGCGTTCACATGCAGTCACGACGGGGATACCGCCCGAAACGCCGCCGCAAGCACAGCATGAACCGACCATCGGCTGGGCAAGTCGCACTGCGAGATCCGAACTCCTCGGACGTGCCGCATGCAGTGCCGTCACACGTATCCACCTGGGGAGGAGACAGATATGGCGCCCAAGCCCGTAGCCACTTCGCGGCCGGTCGCCATCGGGCCAGCGTGGCGAAGCCAGATGCTCTCGATTGCGATTGCCGTAGCCGAGCATGGGGCCCTCCAGATACCACTAGCCGGCGCGGAAGGCGTGGAGCCTTGGACCGAGACCTCGACGCAAAGACCCTGGAAACTTCACAGCTCGAAGTGATCAGCCGCATCCGCAGGGACTCTGACGTGGAGGTAATCCGATACCTGTGCAGTTGTTCGCGCACAGCACACGTCGAAAATGCTTGGTATTTAATGAATCAAGCCATTCCGATTGGTCAGAATCTTTAAAGGGTCTACTGATTCATTCGCGCGATATCAGCGATAAGCTCAGCTTTGCAAAGTGTTTGGCTGTGTTCATGGTGAAGACTTCCGGACCGTTGGCCGTTCTCCGGACTGCCGCTTCTAGCTTCTGCGCTGGCTTCAGTTCAGCTGGCCCTATCGTCGAACTTCGCTATTCGTGGCCCACACTGGCGCTCGGCGAAGAGATCGAACCTACGGCGCGCCGTGTGACACCCGAATGACTTCAGGAAGCTAGTCACTGCTCGGTTTACCCACGTTGTCCCCCGGTTCTCTGCATAATGCGATAGTGCGTTTGTACCCGGGCGAGGAGACAGCAAGGTCGGGCAGGTGACTCAGGAGACCATGGACCCCCTGCTGCTAGGCCAGCGGGTAGTCGCGATTCTGGAAACGGGTCTGCGGACGGCGACATATAAGCTGGCGACGTTAATGGCCCTAATCGAGCACTCTATTGAGAACCTACCCGAGAACCCTGACGACACACTGTCTGTGCGGTTGCCCGAGCTGGCTCACCGTGTGTTGGTGACATATTGGCGGCAGGTGCGCCCGTTCGACGGGCATGAGCTTCGCCAGTCAACCCAACCGCGCGCGCGGATACTCATTGCTACCAGTCAGCTGCGCGCCGCATCTGGGCGAGCTGGCTCTGTCGAGATAGCGCGTATGCGGGTGCCCGCCGATTATCAGACGGCGATTGAATCGATCGTGTTGTGCCTGGCGCAGCAGCCGTTACACCGGTTGCAGAGGCTGCCCGGCGGGACGGCCAGCGACCCCTTCCTCTACGACGACTCCTTCCTCCATGACCATGTCTCACGTTCCACACTGCTCGCCTCCGGCGACGCGATCGTGCTCAGACCGGGAGTCGCGGCAGGGCTGGCTCGCTTAGCCGGGCTGTTGAAACCGGCCCTCGAAATTATGTGGGTGGAAGACGTCCGTCGAATGAACAAGTTCCTCGATGCAGAGGTTCCCGATGTGGCCGGTCACCTGTTCGGTCGCGAGCGGACCGCACTATCGGCTGTGCGTGAGCCGTTCAAGGCGGCTTTCGGGCCACACTGCTTCTACTGTGGCGTACGTCTGCCGGCAAACAACCCCATCGACCATGTTCTGCCGTGGTCGCTGGTGGGCATCGACGGACTATCGAACTTGGTCCTGGCGTGCGCACGATGCAACGGCGACAAGAGTGGTGCACTTCCTGCGGTCGGATTGGTCGACCGCGTGCTGCGTCGAGATCGACAGGTGTTGGAAACGATCGCATCTGTTCTGCAGTGGCCCACACAGCATGATCGAGTGATCTCGGCTGCCCGGGGCCTGTACCGCGGCCAGCCCGCCGGGGTGCCCACATGGTCGGGGTACAGGCAACACGAACGGCTTGATATCAGCTTTCCGCCCTCGTGGGTGCACCAGTCCCCGCAACGGAGCACTGGCCGACTCCGGCGCATAGAACCTCGCTGACGTGGTGTCCCGGATTGTGCCAGCGGCCCCCACCCGCGGGTCGAGTAGATTTCTCAAGCTTTCGCTTTGTGCTTAAACCCTATGCCAGAGGACGGGTGTCTTCCTCAAGCCACCGCCGCGGCAAACGACTGATACAGGTCGCCGGATAGCGGCGTATCGAGCTCCCAGGTGATGGCCATTGGCTTCTCGCCGACGTGTCCGCGGTATGTGGCGGGGCCAAGGAACCAGAAAGCGCGGTCGTCGGCCCGCAGGCGGCTGAACAACATGATCGCACGGCCGTCGCGCTCGTGGTTCTGGTACCGCTGACCGGTGTCACTGTCTGCTCGGGTCAGCGACTGGCTCTCCCAATGAATGAGCGAGGGGCTGATCGCGTAGTCACGGTAGCGAGTTGTTGGCGAGAAGGCGCCACCGCTCTTATCGAGGGTGAAGGCGAACAGCTCAGCCTTTGCGCTCTTCGCCTCATACACGCCGGTCTGCCAGGGCGCCACCTTGGCGTTGTTCCCAATGCCAAACGCCGCCAGGATCTCCAGCCGTGTATAGCGTGCATGCACCTGCAGAGGCACATCGGGATGACTATCCAGTCCACCATGGAGGTGGTCCACCCGGTCGTCGAGTTCGACCAGAAGCTGAGCGAGCTCGATGCGCACCTGCGGGTGCGCCCACAGCAGATCGACCGCCGCTTGCAGCGAAGTGCTCTTAGTTAGCACCTGGTCGCCGATGCTGGCTACGAGCATCCTGACGAGGCGTCGCGTCCGTTCTGACAGTTCAGACACGTCTACCGGACCGGATGCTAAGAGCAGTCGCCGGTAGGCGGCGATGCGCTCGTCGTCGTCGACATGCAATAAACGTCCGAGCGCCTTACGCAGTGGCTTCTCGTGCTCACCTGCGGGTGCAGTCGGTAAACCAGCGGCCTCGCACAGATCCGACCACCCACGCGACCCATCATAGACATCTGGCAAGTCAAGTCCGGACTCAGCAAGGTACTTCGACAGTGTGACGTCAACATACTTGGCGTGAATGGTTCTTAGTTCTTGGACGCGCGCAGGCCATCGCGTAGGAATGGCTTCACGCAAACTGCGGAGCACGATCTCGGACGCCTTCGCGTCCAGTTGCATATAGCATCCCGCCGGCAGGAACGGAAACCCTTGCTGTACGGCGCGTTCGATGTCGCGCCGGGTACCGCCGAGGAGCGCGCGGTAGCGCCGATCAAAGCGGAACTCGGGGCGATGTATGCCGACAAAGTCCAGGACGGTACAGAACGTCTTTCCCTTCGACCGCCGCAACCCTCGGCCAAGTTGTTGGAGGAACAGCGTGGGGCTCTCGGTCGGACGCAGCATCATTACGGTGTCGACAGCGGGTACGTCGATACCCTCATTGAAGAGGTCAACTGAGAACACAACGCGGATCTTGCCGGCGGCGAGGTCTTGAAGCGCGGCGTTGCGGTCCGACCGCGGACTGTCACCCCATACGGCAACAGCGGGCACGCCGGCCCTATTGAAGTGTTTGGCCATGAACTTCGCGTGCTCGACGGTGACACAGAACCCTAAGGCCCGCATGGTGCTGTGGTCTTCGGCGAGACGAAGCACCTCTTGGAGGACGGTGCGGGCCCAAGCGTCGGTACTGGTATAGAGGCCGCTCAATGCTTCAAGGTCATAACCTTGGCCTCGCCGCCACGGAATCTGGGTGAGATCAAGCCCGTCATGGATACCGAAGTACATGAACGGCGAAAGGCGCTGCTGGTCAACGGCGTCCCATAACCGGAGCTCGGCGGCTATTCGCTCACCGAACCAGTGCAGGATCGAGAGGTCGTCACTGCGCTCCGGTGTGGCGGTGAGGCCGAGCATCTCCACGGGCTCGAGGTGATCGAGCAGTTTGTGGTATGACGGCGCTGCTGCGTGGTGAAACTCGTCAACAATGACCACGTCGAAGTGATTTGGCGGGAGGTCGTTGAGGTCCGCGGCACTGAGGCTCTGCACCGAAGCAAAGACATGCTCGAAATAGTGGGGCCGTGAACCACCGATCCACTTCTCGCCAAATGATGCATCCCGCAATGCATAGCGGAAGGTGGCGAGGCTTTGATCGAGTATTTCATTACGATGAGCGACGAATAGCAGACGGGAGCGCGGCAGTTCTGCGTGTAGACGCGCATAGTCGACGGCGGCCATGACGGTCTTGCCGGTGCCCGTGGCGGCGACAAGCAGATTCCGGTGGTGGCCGCGTTCGCGAGAGACCTCAATCTGTTCGAGGAGACGTTCCTGAAATGGCTCCAGACGGAGCTCGATCGGACTGAGGATCACGGTGGCCCCAGAGTCGGCGCGGCTTGCCCGTCGCAGCTCCTCTTCGAACTGTTGAGGCTCGTAGGGAACAAATTCGCTGCTTTGCCAGTAACTTTCGAAGACGGCCTCGAACTTTGCGAGGATGTCGGGATTCCGAGCCGAGGAAGCCCGGATATTCCACTCCAGGCCCGTCACTTGTGCCGAGTGGGTGAGGTTCGACGACCCAACATAGGCGGTAGAGAACCCCGAGCGGCGATGGAAGATCCAAGATTTAGCGTGCAAACGGGTAGTACTTAGGTCGTAAGAGATTTGGATGTTTGCGCCAAGTCCTTTTAGTTGGTCTAACGCGGAGCGTTCGGTGGAACCGGTGTAGGTGGTGGTTAGGACCCGTAGCGGTCTGCCGCGTTCACAATGGCGCCGCACCGAGCCGAACAATGGGTTTAGACCGCTGCGGCGGATGAAGGCCATGACGATGTCGATCGCGTCTGCGGAGTCGATCTCGGCGTCAAGCTGATTCAACAGGCCCGGTTCGCCAGGCGCGTTGGTCAGGAGGGTGGTGTCGATGAGTGGAATCAGCGGTTCAGCGACCGGGCGTGGAGTTCCATCCGGGCGCTGCTCGAGGATTGCGTGCAGAACTTCGCCAGGTTTGGTGGGTGTGTCGGACGTTTCGACGTCAACGACTTCGGCAAGACGTGCCATCAAGGCTTGGGCAACTTCGATGCCGACCTGGACGCGCACGTCCTCAGCCACAGCCGAGAGGGACTGCTCGATCTGGCGGCTTAAATGCAGGGCAATCCGATCGGCAGCTTCTGCCTGTTGCAACCGTCGCGCCGGGCGAAACGAACCTTCGAGCGAAACGAGGCGAGAACGCAACGCCTCCGTGACAAGTGCCTCGTAGATCCCGGGATTCAGTTCCGTCACTGCTTCAGCCTAGGGGCCTGAGGCGACTAGATGGATCATGGCCACTCACGAATCGGCGCCTTTCTAATGCGTTGCCATCCCAGTGTCCCGACCGCCGAGTGTCACCACGATTGCTCCTAATCTTGATAGTCAACCTTGTTGAAGCCATTACGGCCATAGGCTTTCCGGCTGACTCGTACGTTGATGGGTCGCGGGCTCGTCTCGCCAACGTGACAGACGGACGAGCTGCGGACCGGAGCCCCGGTCGTCGGACAGGATCGTTTCGACCTCGATCGCGGCGCGATCGATCGAGACGATCCGGTTGGACCGTTTCGATGTCAACGTGTAGATCTCGTCGCCCGGTGCCACGACCGCACCGATTAGGTCGAGCAGGCTGTCATCCAATTCGCGCCGTCGCGAGTTGTCCATCATCAACCCAACGACAACGCCACGCCGCCGGCGCGCAGCTCCTCGAAGGAGTAGCTCAGCTCGCCCCGGCGACCTACTGAGACAACGTAGCGGTCCTGGCCTTCGGTGATCTCGAATGTGAAGCCGAAGGTGCACATGTACCGACCGCCCTTGCCCTCCTCCAGGTAGGTGGTGGTCAGGGTCTCCCCCTTACCGTTCTTGACCGTCACCGGCGTTCCCGAATCGACGTCCGAATATCCGCCGGATCCAGTACAGGACGAACCGTCGACCTCGATCGCGGACGAATACGCGTTTGCGTCCTCGTCGTTGAGCGTGAAGCTACCTGTGATGGTCGCCGTCTCCAGCACATGGAATCCTTCGACGAACTGTGGGCAGAAGTACTGCACGGCAACCTCATCCGCGGGCATTCCCTGCTGCGGGCCACCTTCCTCCAGCTGCCGACATACGCTCTTACCGTGTGCCACAGCATTGGCATCGGAGTTGAACTCGCCGGAGAACCCGTCCTGCCGCAGCGCCCTGAGGTACCGGTCGTCGACAGTCGTCTGATCACGGTTGACGTACAAGAATGCGCCAACGGCCGCTCCCACCACCAGCAAGATTGCCGTTGCTGCCGCGACGGATAGCCATACCCGGCGGCGGCTGGCTGGTGGGGTTGTCGCCGAGGAGCTGTCGTCGCCAGATGATTCCAGCTGCTGCTTACCCAGCGGGTCGAGCGCCTCCACACCGCCGTCACGGATCAGGTCCGTCGGCTGTCCAGCGACGAAGTAGCGGCCCTCATGCCGGCCCGTGGGGTCGGGCAACCATCCCGCTCCTGAAGGGGGATTCGGGAAGTCCGTCTGTGCGTACGCCGATTCATGCCAGGTGCCATCGACATTGACGGCACCACACGAGTGGCACCGCATCGCGTCGGCCAGGCGCCCGCCACAGAACACACAGAAGCTCATCGTCCACTCACTTCCTGTACACGGTGGTGCCTTCGACACCGAAGAGGGAACTCACGAACTTGGCGAAGCAGTCGTCGACGCCCAGGTCTTGGGAGTCGCACCATCCGTTGGCCGCGGTTGGATCCAGCGCCGGAACGCCTACTACCGTCACCCACCAGTCCGGTGAGTTGAACGTCGTCCATTGCCCCGATGACACCAACCGCACACCGCTGTACTTGGCGCGCAAATCGAGGTGGTCGCGCAGCACGTCGGCACTCGTCAATGTCCTGCCGTCGACAGTCAGGCCCGGCTTCTTCGAACTGATCTGGGGAACCCAACGATTCGCAATCGAGCCGGACACAAATCCGTAGTCGGCGTCCCGCAGCTCGCGGAGCACCGCATCGGCGACGCCGTCGACGCTGCCGTGCTCAGGATCAGCGGCCTCCTGCGCCACCATCGTGTCCGAACGCGCAACGGCGGTCGTCGACGTCGATTGCTCGCCCGGATGGAAGACGAGCTGTGGCGCGCCGGAAAACATGGCCGGTGTACGCCAGTACATGCCCGCCGGGAACACCAGCGTGCGGCGCGCGGTCTCACCGGGCTTCATCGTCAACGGCGCAGCCGAGAAATCGAACAATCCTGCGGCGATGTCCCGGTTGCCGTCGGCGACGGTGATTCGCACGGATTCCCCCGCTTCCGTGTTGCCTCCCCCGCACTGCGACAAGAACGCGGCACCGACCGTCAATCCCTCGGGCGTCATGTCGACAGACTCGGCCTGTACCGCCGGCGCGGCCGTGCACTGCGGCACCATGCCGGCAGGATCGACGCCGCCGGTGGGGAACGCTGGCAAAGCCGTTTCTGCCGAGTCGTCGGCCGACGGCCGAGTCAACAGCACAGCGACCGTGGCGGCGACAGCCACCACCACGACGACCGCGGCGATCGCACTTCCGACGAGCAAGCCTCGCCGCTTCGGCGCATCATCACGTGCAGCGTCCTCGTCCTCAGACTCATCGTCAGGAAAGGCCACCACGCCGATGGGAAGCCCGCACTGGCCGCAGAACTTGTAGTTCCAGGCGTTAGCGTGCCCCTGCGGACAGACCACCATCGGTCCCGTCCCGTCGAACTCGCTGTACACCGCTCCCCCAAGCCCTGTGCTGTTTGCCCCGAGCTCTGCCGAAGCCGCCCTGACTTCATGAATGATGCCGCAAACCGCCGACACGACGAATCGGGATGACCCCCTGAATATCAGCGGCGACTACCCCATCTGCCCAATACGTACCGTCTGCCACAGCTGCATCATTCAATCTGCCGTTTCGAGCCTTGACTGTCTCACCACGCACGTATCGGTTGCGCCCGAGGCGCAACGATCTGATCTTCGTTTTCCCGTAGCCGAGGCCCTCGGGCGCTGCTACAACTAGAGCGAATACAGCGCACGTGCCACACACTGTGTTCGACAGTTGGGAACCGCATGAATCCGCTGAGCGCCGGACTTGGTGTCGTCGCCGGACTTGCAGTGACCTCCGCACTGACCCTGGCTCCCGCCGCGAGCGCGCAGCCGCAGGACGCCGCCTTTCTCAACAGGCTTCAAACCGTCGGCATCACCACGTCGAATCCGTACGCGACCGTCATGTACGCGCACGGCGTCTGCCGACAGATCGACCTCGGAACCCCGGTCGCCCGAATCGTCGACTTCGTCCTCAGCGACAACCCGTCGTTCGACCGCAAAGGCGCTGGCGACTACGTCGTGCTGGCCTACATGACCTACTGTCCGCCTGCCTGAACGCAGACTGCACTCGCCGCTACCTTCTCCCCATGACCATCCTGGCCGTAGTGATCGTCGTCGTGACCCTGATCGTCATGACCACCGGCCGCCAACCCGCGGTCCTGGCACTGATCTGCGCCCTTGTCGTCGCGGGGCTGGCCGGCATCGCCACCCCGGCCGAACTGTTCGGCGGGTTGTCCAATGGCGGCGTCATCACCATCGCCGCCATGCTCGTCATCGCCAAGGGCGTGCTCTACACCGGCGTCATCACCCGTGTCACCTACCGGCTGCTCAACGGCGTCACCACCGCCACCCAGACCCTGGCGCGCCTGGTCCCGCCCGTTGGAGTCGCCTCAGCGCTGATCAACACCACCCCAATCGTCGCGATGCTCATCCCGGCGGCCAAGGAACTGGAACGCCAGTCCGGGGTGCCGGCCCGCGGGGTGCTGCTGCCCATCGCGCACGCCACGACGCTGGCCGGTTCGGCCACTCTGATCGGCACCAGCTCCAACCTGCTGATCGCCGGCATCGCCGACCCGGCCGGCGTCGAGCTGACCATGTTCAGCTTCGTGCCCATCGCCGTCCCGGTCGCGCTGGTCGGCTGGGCGGTGCTGTTCCTGCTCGCCCCCCGGGTGCTGCGCGGCGCCACCGAACACAAGGAACGGAAACTGGAGTGGCGGGCCGAGATTCCCATCGCTCGAGGCTCCAACGCCGTCGGGCGCACCGCCGCCTCCCTCGGTGTGGCGACCACGCCGGACTTCGAGCTGCTCGAGATACAGCGCTGGGGTGAGGCCGTCGACGCCGACGAACCGATGCAGGCCGACGACGTGCTGATCTACCGCGCCACCGAATCCGGGGTGCGCACACTGTGGGCCAGCCCCCGCTTCGGCCAGGCACCCCAGGACCTGTACATGGTGTCCATCTCCACCGACGAGCAGAAGTCCGTGCGCGACCTCGAGGTCGACGACAACATCGAGGTCATCGCCGCCCAGACCACCAAGCTGCTGCGCGAAGCCCCCGCCCGACCCGGCGAGATGTGCCTCGTCACCGCCCGCTCGGTCGAGAAGCTGGCCGACAACCCACTGGTCGGGCTGTGGCAGAAGGTCGCCGGCAAAGCCCCGCAGACCCGCAAGACCTGGATCGCGCTGCTCATCCTGCTGGCCGTCGTCACCTCCGCCGCGCTCAACCTGGCTCCCATCGAACTGATCGCCGTCACCGGCGCCACCCTCATGGTCGTCACCGGTGTGTTGACCCCGCGGTCGGCGGTGCGCGCCCTGAACTGGAACATCCTGGCGATCATCGCCGGCTCCGTCGGCCTGGGCGTCATCGTCGTCAACAGCGGCCTCGGCGACATCATCTCCTCGGCGATCCTGTCGCTGTCCACCGGCAGCGCCGCGCTCGTCATCCTCGTCATCGCCGTCGGCACCACCATCTTGACCAACATCGTGTCCAACGCCGCCGCCGCGGCCATCCTCACCCCCGTCGCGCTGACCGTCGCCGACACCACCGGAATGGACCCGATCCTGCTGCTGACGTTGATCGGCACGTGCATCTCGTTCACGTTCATCAACCCGTTCAGCCACCAGTCCAACCTGATGGTGATGAAGCCCGGCGGCTACTCCACCGCGACGTTCGTGCGCTTCGGCGTCCCGCTGATCCTGGTCTGCGTGGTGACTGCGTTCCTAGTGGGCTGGGGGCTACTTTCCTTGCGTTGAGGCCGCGCCCACGGTGGAGAAGTGCGAGTGGGGCCACCGTGAGTGCGGTATGAACGAGGCATGGACGTAGCGACAGGGTCGTCGGCCGACGCGGATTTCGCCGAAGCAGTGTTGTGGAAACTGCCGCAGCGCATCGAAAAAGGCCAACGCCGAAGGGCGCGGACCGTATCTTGTCTCGCACGCCTGGACCGCCGGACCGATGCTGTACGTCGCCTACACCGCGGGGCCGTCGGACCGGACCTGGGGGCTGGCCCGAGACACCACCGAGTCCACCATCGACCCCGGTCCGTGGACGAACGAAGACGAGGCTGCCCGGTACTACTTGTTTGGTGGACTTCGAGGAGAACCAACCTTCGACTTCTTTCCGCCGCCCCGGCGACGACGATTCCATCTGGTGGTTCGGCCATCCACGGAACGGCCTGCCCGAGCGGCCCTCCGGCCTTCCGGAGGACCCGCGGTATCGGATGACAGCATCACCGAATACCCAGGGCCCCAACCAGGAAACTCACATCGAGGCACGCCGGTACGGGAACCGCTTCGAGTAGATCGTCAGGCGGACAGGTCGAAGTCCCCCTCGGCCAGACGCCGTGTCGCTCGGCCGTCGAGCAGTTCGTCACGGTGCTCGGGATGTTTCCAGTAGTGACGCACCAGCCAGTACAGCGCTACACCGTTCGGAACGTAGACGGGAAGGCCGCTCGCCACTTCCTCCGTGCCCTCACGCAAGCACAGCACCACTGCCTTTCCGCCTTGATTGGCCTTGGCGGTGGACGCGACATCGCGCACATCGACGACGTCATTCCACTGCACTACACGCGTCTTGAGAACATCGGCGATCTCGATCCTCGTCGGCGTGAACTTGAGATAACCGGAGCCGCCACGGCGTATTCCAGCGGCCAGTGCCACGACAGCGAGCAAGGCGAGTGCCCAAAAGGCCACTGACACCGCGATCTGCAAGCCAGGAGTTGTGGAAAGGTCAAGCTGACCGCGCGACAACAGGACAGCGAACGACGGTGCCGCCGGAAGCAGTACGGCCATCACCACGAAGTAGGTCACGCTGAGGCGTTTGTCCGGTCGGAAAGTGAGGCCGGAGGAGTCACTCGATACTCGCTGTCCCGCCCCGCCCACCGCCACAGCGAGGTATGCGGCCACCAACAGGAACGGCGTTCCCAACGTCGCCCACCAAACGGTCGCGGTGAGGTAGCTGCCCTCCCATACAGCCACCAGCCCTCTGACGACCACGTAGCAGAACGCGACGACCAAAACGACTTTCACCGAGAGTGCGACTTTCCCGGTTTGTGCCCAGTTCCCCGGCTCGGGGAGTCTCAGTTCGGGCATACGACATCACCAATGAATTGTCCCAACTCGACTCCAACGAAGGCGCCGATACCACCACCCGCAGTCAATGAGTCAGGGTTCCAGCTCTCCAGCGACGGTCGGGAAGGCAGCACGGTAGTTGATTGTCCCAGAGCTTCCGAGTGCTACGGCGCACCAGTTGCTGATGACTCGGCTTCCGAGCGGATGAGCTCGGACTGGCCGTCGCGCGGGCCGAAGCACCCGATTGATATTGGCGCTGCGCTCAGTGCGGGAAAGTTCGAGTGGAGGTCGCGCTGGCCGCAATGTGAACGCAGTCCGTAGTCAGCCCGAGGCTTTGGCTTCCCGCCATGCCTGCCAGATGTCGGGGTGCAGCCGCCCGCGGTCGGGCACGTCCAAGCCCGCAGCACGTGCCCAGGAGCGAACCTCGGCGGTGCTGGGTTCCGGCGTTGCGGCGGAGTCAATCAAGGGGGCGATATCGATTGTGGGTGACGACATACGCTGCAGCGCAGCAGTTTCAGTACTGGCCCAGTCATGGGCGGCGGCGAGGAACCGGTAGGTCCATTCCTCGGCGAGAGGACGGGTCTCACAGAACACGATCGCGACGTTGGGCCAGCGGATCTGCAGTTCCGCCAGCCCGTCGGCGACCACCGCGGGCCGGACACGATCGAGCTTGAACAGCTGTGAGTAGCGGTCCTCCACCACGACCGCCGCGCGCGGCAGCGCGGCCAGATCGGCGACCTGGTAGCGCAGCTTGCCACCGGTCAGGCTGCCGACCAGATCGGCCAGGGATTTGCGTTCCACACTGGCGATCAATTCGCCGTCGGCGAGCACCCCGTAGTCGCCGGACGTGAGTGCCCGCCGCACGGTGGAGACCTGCTGGGTGCTGAACCGGTACGGGTACCGCTCGTGGGCGTCGACGAGGATCTCCAGTTCAGCGATGCCGTGCGCGCGGGCCGTGGGGGTGCGCACGTTCGGACGCGCCTGCTTGCGCGTGCGCGGCGCCTGCCAGAACACCGCGTCGCGGCCGCGCGCCGTGGTGAACACCAACTGCGAGCGGTTCTCCCGGGCTCGCTGCGCGATCAGATCGATGGAGGCACCGCGGCGCTGGCATGACCGCAGCGGCAGCCGTTCGACGATCTCGACATCAGGGGGCCACTCATGCAGGCCGACTGGGTGGCAGTACAGCGCCTTGACCCGCGGCCAGGTCCCGGAGGTGCGGAACAGCAGGTCACCGCCGGGCAGCGGAACACGTAGCAGGTAAGGCAGCCGGGAGACCTCATCCGGGTTGAGCGCGATCAACAACTCGGCCACGTCCCCAAGTCTGCCTGAATAGCCACGTGAACCGGGGGCTCACCCTCAACGTGGTCCACGCCGGGCCTCGGGACTCACGCTTGTAGCGGGATGTAGCACACCACGCTACGCTGCAATTCATGGCGAAGTCCATCCCTCAGCGGGAGCTACGCAACGAGAATGCCAAGGTCATGGATGCGGTGGCCGGAGGCGAGACGTTCATCGTCACCCGCAACGGGGAGCCGGTGGCCGAGATTCGTCCCATTCAGTCTGTTCGGAAGACCTTCATCAGACGCCAGGACCTGTTGCGCAACGCTGGCGTGCAGGCCCGGATCGACCCAGACCAATTTCGTCGCGACCTCGATAACGCCGTCGACCAGAGCCTGTAGATGGCGGCAGGACTGCTCGACACCTCGGTGGTGATTGACTGGCACGACCCGTCAATCGCCGACAAGCTACCGGACGAACTTGCGATTTCCGCCATCACCGCCGCCGAACTGACGGCCGGTCCACTCTTGTCGACCACACCGGCCGAGGCAGCCAGACGCCAGTCCCGGCTACAAGAGGTCGAGTCGCTACTCGAGCCAATTCCGTTTGACGGCAGAGCAAGTCGCAGTTACGGCCTGATCGTTGCGGCTGTGGTCAGCGCTGGCCGAAAACCGCGCAGCCGCTTCGCGGATCTGCTCATCGCCGCGACCGCACACGCCAACGGCCTGGACCTCTACAGCCGCAACCCGGACGACTTCCAGGGCTTGGCGGACCTGATTCGCGTCGTGGCGGTGTGAGGATTCCTCGATCTGCCGCCAACGGCGGGTGGTGACAACTCGTTCTGTCGGTGGGTGCGTGCACGCTGGGCCACAACCACGACATTAAGGGGAGGCCATGTGCTGGCAGTGCGATCACCCGGATAAGACCACCAACGACTACCTGGACGTGCTGCGAAGGACAATTGAAGATCACCGATGGGCAGTGCAATTCGTCGAATGCGACAAAAGGCCGTTCGCCTACACCGTTGGTCTGCATGGGAGGGGTCTGCCGGAGTTGTTGGTGACGGGTATGCCGGCGCAGACCTCAGCGAAGCTGCTGAACGTCATCGGTCAGGGAATGGTCGACGACGGCATGGTTCTTCGGCCGGCCGAGCACATCGACTGCGGGGGAAGGTTCCTCCTCGAGGTGGTCGAGGTCGAGCACCCGGACGTGCACCTGACGTTCGCCATCAGACTCGGCGGTCCGGACGTGCACGCCTACCAACTTGTATGGGCCGACGACCGGGGCCGGTGGCCGTGGGATCGCGGGTGGGGCCACGGCCGACGACGACAACCGGTTCTCGGCGTCCGCGGCTCGCGGAAGCGATAGGCCTATCGGGTTGACCGCAGAAATCGAACCGAGACTTCGATGCGCAGCTCAACGTTCGCGGCTGTTGTTCGTCGGCAATCGACCATCAAAACCTGACTACAGACCCCTTTCGCCACGCCCCAACATCACTACGCCGGCGCTACCAGAGAGATCAGTTCCGTCCCCTCGTTCGTCAGTTGCACCAGGGTGCCGTCGATGTTCCAGACGCGGTCCAGCGAGTCGATTCGCTTCGGAAGCGTCCATAACCGCTCGCACGAACGCATATCGCTAGCCGTCACGAGCACCTCGGCACCGGGGTTGTGGACCTCGAACACCAATGTCGATCCGTCGGTGCCGATGTAGTTGTGCATCAGGTAGTCGCAGACAGATCCTATGGCGGTGCCGTCGCGCATGTCGTAAAGGTGCAGCTCCGGGAAGGCCAGACTGTTGCCGGCGTCGACCATCAACGTTGTTCCGACGAGATACAGAGTGCCACCTGGGACTTCGATCAGTGGCTGCCCTTGAGTCGTGAACACCGTATTCCGATTGTCGGAAGTCGGTCCGATCACCGGTAGATCGACCGGGCTGTCGCCGGCGCTACCGCGCCCATCGTATTCCCCCAGGCGCTTACCGCTTTCGTCGAAGAAGGCGATCTCGGAGGGTATCCCGTCAGGATCGTTCACCTCAGCGACAAATCCGCCGGTGTAGAAGACCGGCTTCCCGAGTGTGTAACCCTCGGCGATCTCGGGTTCGATCACCTCGCCGTCCGCGACGGAGAACACGGTGAAGATGTAAGTCCTGGGGTTCGCCTCGAGCTGTCCAGTGAGAGTCTGCGTGGATGCCGCCGGTCGCGATGAGTCGACCTTTCTCACCGACCCGGCACCCGGCACGAACCACGTGGTTTCCGCCCGCGAACCGATGCCGTACACACCCTCATTCTGATTGGTGGCAACCGCGTAGATGCCGACTTGATGGACGGTCAGGGTGCCGAGCTTCTCCTGCAGATCCGTCGGTCCGTTGTAATCCACCGAACCCGATCGTCCGTCGATCACCCAAGCCGACGTCGTCACTGCACCCTCAAGGCACAGGATGTGGGTTGGCCCATTGAGGAAGCAGTCCGGTGTCTGCTTGTTCGAGCCGAGGGGCACCGCGTCGAACAGTGTTCGGCCACTACGCACGTCGACGCCGGCCAGCCACCACTGCCTCGCATCCTCAGCACCGCTATCGGCCAGGAAGTAGGCCCGTCCGTCGATGCTGCCGACGAGCGGCCTCGGATCAGTCGGGAGGTTACCGACCGCAACCCGGCTGTCAACGGTGCGGGGCAGGCCCAAATCAGCGATCGTGACGCGCCATCCGGGGATTGGCTGCTCGCTCATCGACTCCGACAGCAGCGCATCCGGGGGCGGCTGCCAAGCCTCCCGCGCCGCCTCGAGACGATACGCCGGAATCCACCAAGTGACGGCTAGCGTGGCGAGGATCGCGACAACGACCGTCACGCTGATTCCGATTAACCAGCGACGACGCAGATTTCGCTTGGAAGGAGTTGGGGACTCAGTCGTCATGTGACCGATAGCGCTCCGCGAAAGCCTCCGCTGCCCGCGCGCTGGTGGTTTCGAACGACGGCAGCCCGATGGAGTGTTCAAGAAAGGCGCTGACACCAAACCGATCCTGGCCGCGTCTTCCCATCAACTCGACGGTCACCTCATGCTGGGCGGCCCGGGCTCGGTCACTGGCCAATGCGGCGATTTCGACGATCTCCTGGCCCAGACGAGCTTCGTCGAACTGGGAAACGTCCTTCACCTCAACGTAGCCGAGTCGTCCGCCGAGAGCGGCGCTTGCCGAGAGAACACCAGACGGGTTCGCCACGGTAAACCAGACACCGGGAGACGGCTGGCTATGCGCGTCCTCGTCACCCGGCGCTTCGCCGACCACACTGAGATCTCCCGTCGCGGCGTCGGTCCGCACGTACTGTGCGAGGAAGTCCACCCCGGCCACGTAGGACTCGCCGGCAACGTCGGGCTCCTCGCCGTCCCAGGTGTCATCACGTCTCATGCGAACGATTCCGATGTGAGTAGATGAAACTCAAAGGTCGCACGAATCGATGTCCTTGCCTGCACGCCAGTCAGCGTTGTTGTAATTCGCCGAAGCCATCTGGAGCCGCACCGACAGGTCATGTGACATCCGCCAGAGAGTCGCATCCGCGGCTTCCCGAGCAGCTTCGATTGCATCCACGGCCATATTGCTCGCTGCACACACGACACCGTGGGTGGACCACACGCTGGCAGCCAGGCCGTTGACCGTCTCGCCCGCGATCTTCAGATCACCCGCCGCAGTCGTCTGCTTCGCGGCGAGATCGTCGATGTGCTCGGTGAGCACTCGCAGGTTCTCAGCCAGATCCGACACGTAGCTCTCCTCTTCAACTTCAACTCACCTAGGACGCGATGATTCGTACGGAGTCGCGGGTGGATAGGCGACCGGGGGCCCTAGGGGCTCGGGCCGCGTGAAGGGCGTTTCATCCTCGGCCCGGCTGGGGAGGCCACCAGGAATCCTCTCGCGGTCGAAGGGCTCGTTGCAGGGAAACCTCTTGGCTTCGTCGGGGCCGGACTCCAGCATCTTCTGATCGGCGGCATTCGTGTAGTTATCCAGCAATGCCCTCATGCTGCTCGCTGCCGAGACCGACTCCGCCACCAACTTCGTGATCGATGCCTGTGCCACACCGAGCTGTGTCGCAGCGACCCCTGCATCGAAGGCCGCCTTGACCGCCGCGCCGCCGGGAACGAAGTTCATCCAGGACGTCGAGAGGTCGGTGTCCGAGAGGAAATCGATAGCGTCTTGCAATTCGGTCCGCGTCGCTTTCACCTGAGCCGCGAGCCGACTCAAGACCTGGCGCATCTCTTTCTCAGCCGCGGCGACCTCGAGCGTCAGACGGCGGTGTTCGTCATTCTTGTCGCTGTAAACCCCAGCCGCCGCGCCGTTCCACCGGTCTGGTACTGGCGCAGCGTCGATCAACAGGTTCCCGGCCTCCTCGTAGAGGTCCGCCGATTTCTCGAACGCCTCCCCGTCCTCCGGCTCCCCAGAGCCCGTCGTCGCCTTCATGCCGTACATGGTCAGCTGAGCGGCCGCCAGAATCGGCGAGCTCGCGAGGTTGGCGACCTCGCTGATCGCCGACAGGTTCGGTGTGGTCCGGTCCATGATGCTGGGCCCTTTGTCCCAGTCGATGCCGACGACGTCGCCGTATTTGCGCAGCAAATCGAGCGCTTCCCCGAGCAGACTCACGCTGGACACACCCCCTCGGCGATCAGCATAAGACAGCGCCAGACCCCCTCCGCGCACCAATTCCTGCGTCGAGACTGCACCCACGTCGGGAAAGTGCGAGTGAACCCCGCGCTGGCTGCGGTCTCAACACCGAATGCCGCGTCACTGCGCCGGCGACAGGTCCGGTCTTGTTTCCGCTGGTCCGACCCGCAAGTGACTACACTTGTCTCGCCGCGTGTGCCGGCTCGCAGGCTGCGCCTGATCATGAGGTGAGAGGGTCACGATGGACGACGACCCGATGGAAGTGGAGCTCTACAAGGCGTCGATCGACCGCCCGAGGGATTCCGCGCGCTACGTCGCCGCGCTCGAGAGAGCGGTGCTGACGCGTCTCTACGATCCGGAGACCCCCAGGAATCCCCCGTTGCTTTCGCTGTACGAAGAGTTGGTCCACGAATACCAAGTCCTCGGCAGGTGGGACGATGCCCTGGTGGTGGCAGATGCGGTCGCCGAAGCACGGCCTCTCATGAATCCGCCTGCGCGGTGCCTGCGGGCGCGAATCTTGATGCGAATGGGCAGAGTCGCCGAAGCCGAACAGATTTGGGAGGCGGTATGCAGCGAGAATCCTGAGGATGTCTCGATCCACGAGGCCTCCGCAATCGAATACGCCGACATCGGCGATCACGAGTCAGCGTTGGCCTGGTTGACCGAGGGCCTACAGGTGGCGCTGCGCATCGAAGACTCCGATACGGAGGATCCGCTCGCCGCCGAACTCGTCGACCTACGCCAAAAAACTCTGGACGAGCTCCGCCGTCCCGCCGACGCGCTTCAGGGGCAGGCCACCGCGACCCTGCGCGCGCAGGCAGAACGGGAGCACCTGGAGACGTTGGCATATTTCGGCATTCCGCCCGGGGTCAAGCCGGTCCGCCCGACGTCGTCTGCCCGTCAGCGCCGCAACACGCCTGCTCAGCCGCGCCGTCCTCGGCGATCCATGTTGGCGCGCGCCCGGCGACGACTACGTAAAGCGTTGCGCCGCAGGTAGACAGGCGCAGCCCCACGAACCAGTTCCTGCGTCGAGACTGCACCCACGTCGGAAAAGTGCGAGTAACGGCCGCGCTGGCTGCAGTCTCAACGCGAGGTCTCAACGCCGGGCTACATGCGCGAGTAGCGGGTCAGCGCGAAGCTGTACAGCCCGTAGGCCGCGAACCCCACCGCGGCGAACAGCAACAGGGTCCTGCCGAACTGGGTGTGCCCGACGGTCTTGACCGCGGCGTCCAGCCCGGCGGCCTTGCTCGGATCCCGCAGGAACGGCGCCCCGATGACCGACGCCCCGGCGGCGAACAGCACGATCCCCTCCCCGATGTGCCCGCACATGCCCAGCACGGTGATCAGCAGCCCGCCCCGCACCGTGAGATCACGCAGGAACTTCTTCATCGCCCCCTTGTAGACCAGGTAGGCGCCGATGGCGGCGATCACCGCGCCGACGGCCACCAGCACGAGATTGCCGCCCTCGGTGCGCATCAGCCGCGCACTCAGACCCACCGCCCGCTCGCTGCCTTGCCGGCCGACTCCCAGCGCGAACTGCGCCGCGGTGAACGACAGACCCAGGTAAAGCAGCGCCAGACCGAAAGCCTTGAGCCGATTGACAAGCGGCGACTCCCGCAGATGCGCATGGCTGTGCTCACCGGGGTGCAGCCCGATCACCGTCTCGGCCAGCCGCCACATCGCCAGAGCCAGCAGCCCCGCCGCGACGATCCACAGCGACGACTCCCCGCCCCGCTGATCAGCCAGCGTCGCCAACGCGCCGGTCTGGTCGGCTTCGCCGCGGAAGCCGAACGCGATGCGCACGATGATGTAGGCGATCAGCAGATGCAGCACCCCGTTGACGGGGTAGCCGGACCGCGCGATGACCTCCACCGTGCGGCTGCCTGTCGCCCAGTTCACCGCCCCCTTGAAACTCATGGCGCGTTCGTACTGCGCTGAGCGCGGGAAAGTGCGAGTAGACGCCGCGGTGGGCGCGGTCTCGACGCGATGCTCATCGCGCCGAGCCGTACTCGAGCGCCGGCTCGGCAGAGTCCACGGAACCGTTACTCGAGATCGTCAGCTGGTCGGGCTGCACGTCATAGCGCGCACCGTCGTCCGGACCGACCGCGACGAACCCATCCCCGGAGCGCCGCACGTTCTGGATCTCCCGGTTGGCGCCGTCGCGCAACCGCTCCCCGCGGTAGTAGAAGTCGTCGCCGTCGTCGCAGATGATCGCCAGCGACAGCGACGTCCGGATCATCGCCGCCGGCGCGTCACCGGCATCGCAGCGCGCCGTGTGCCCGACGAAACCCTGTGCATCCGTTCCCGATACACCCTCGATCGCCGGGGCGGACGGGGACGGCGCTTCCGACGGCGCTGCCGATGACGAGGGCACGGACGACGACGGTGGCGGCGCCGCGACCCGAGGCGACGGACCCGAGTCACCCGAGGACACCAGCACGAGCGCCAGGATGACGGCCGCGGTGAACAGCACGATGGTCCCGACGATCAGCGCGATCTGCCCCCGTCCGGCCCGCCGCGGCGGGCGCGTCGGCGCTGGCGGCGCAGGTGGGTACGGCGCGTAACCGGTTCCCGACGGGTTCGGATAGGCCTGTGAGAACCGCCGCGTCGACGGCGGCGTCACCGGCGCCACGGGAGCCGCCGGACCCACCGAAGCCGCGGCCTCTCCGTCCACCGCGGCGGCCGCGGCTCGCGCCAGCTCCCCGGCCGTGCGGTAGCGCTCCTGGGGATTCTTCGCCATGCCCTGCGCGACGACGTCGTCGAACGCCCGGCTGATCCCGCGCCGCATGATGCTCGGCCGCGGCGGCGGCGCGAACATGTGCGCCCCCATCACTTCTCGCAGGTCCGCCGAGTCGAACGGCGCCCGGCCCGTCAGGCATTCGTACAGCAGACACGCCAGTGAGTACACGTCAGAGGCGGGGCCACCGCGATCGCCGCCGAACCGCTCCGGCGCCATGTACGCGCTCGACCCGACCACCAGGCCCGTCGACGTCACCGACGCCTCCCCGCCGCCGTGCGCGATGCCGAAGTCCACCAGGTAGGCGAAGTCGTCGGCGGTCAGCAGCACGTTCTCCGGCTTGATGTCGCGGTGCACCAGGCCGTTGGTGTGCGCGTCGTCGAGCGCCGCGGCGACCTGGCGGACGATCGACACCGCCCGCCCCGGCGCCAACGCACCGACCTGCCGCAACAGCGACGCCAGGCTGTCGCCCTCGACCAGCCGCATGTCGATGTAGAGCACGCCGTCGATCTCGCCGAAGTCGTGCACCGGGATGACGTGCGGCTCCTGCAGCCGGGCCGCCACCTTCGACTCCCGGCGGAACCGCTGCTGGAAGCTGTGGTCGGCGGCCATCTCGGGGCGCAGCAGCTTGATCGCGACCATACGCTCGCGGGCGGTGTCGTAGGCGCGGTACACCTCGCCCATGCCGCCGACCCCGATCACCGACTGCAGCTGGTAGGGCCCGAACCGGGTGCCCAGCCGCGAACCGCTCTTCGGGGAGCCCACACTCGATCCTTCCGTCGCTGACCTCGGCCGCGGTCTAGGCTTCCCGATTCCCGCGGCGTCTAAAGATCAGCAACGGGCGAGCAGGTCACTCAGTTCGGACTTGAACCGGTCGGCCAGGTCCCACAGATCGTCGGCGAGCTGCGGGCAGGAGATGATGCCGACGTTGAGTTTGTCGGCCACCGAGACCACGGTGATGTTCAGCCCCGAGCCGGGAAAGATCGGCCCCAGCGGATATAGGCCCTTGACCTCGGCCCCACCACTGTAGAGCGTCATCGGCGGGCCGGGCACATTCGAGACGATGACGTTGTGGATCGCGGTGTTGCCCAGCGGCGAGCGGGACATCAGGCCCATCATCGCGCCGAACGCTCCCCGCGAGATGCTCTGCGCCAGATCCAGCAGCAACGTCGGGCCCAGCGAGGCGCTGTGTTCTTTGGCGTGCCGATTCGATTCGGCGATGGCGTGCAGGCGCTGCACCGGATCCTCGATGTGGGTCTGCAGGTTGCAGAACATGCCGGAGAGCTGGTTGCGGCCCGGCCGGTCCGACTGGCCCTGCACCGACGACGGCACCATCGCGATCAGGGGCTTGTCGGGGAGTTCGCCGTGGTCGGCCAGATAGCCGCGCAGCGCGCCGGCGCACAACGCCATGACGACGTCGTTGACCTTGGCGTCGCACTGGTTCTTCGCCGTCTTGACGTCGTCGAGGTCGAGCTGGACGGTGGCGATGGTGCGCTCCGCGGTCAGCGTGCCGTTGAAGCGCGTCGTCGGCGCCGAGAACGGGGCCGCCATCGACCTGCCGCTCACGACGCGCCCGACCGTCTTGGCGACCATCGACGCGGCGACCGGAACCGCCCTGGTCAACTGCCAAGGCAGCGTGACGAATCGCCACAGCCCGTCCGCGGCGATCGCCCACGCCGGGACCGCGCCGGGGCCGTCGACCGGTTCCGGGGTGGCGGCGTTGGGCTCGATGTCACACAGCTTGTCGAGCAGATTGGCCGCCGACACACCGTCGACCGCGGCGTGATGGACCTTGATCATCAACACCACGTCGCCGCCGTCCTCGGCCGCCGAGCCGCCCAGACCCTCGATCACCCACATCTCCCACAGCGGCTTGCTGCGATCCAGCGGCACCGACGCGATGTGGCCGCACACCTCGGACAGTTCCTGGCGTCCGCCCGGTGAGGGCAGCGCGACCCGGTTCAGGTGGCGGGACAGCTCGAACTCCTCGTCCTCCACCCAGACTGGATGGTCGAGGTTGAAGTCGTTGTCGGCGAGCTTGCAGCGAAACTCCGGCACCGCCGGGACGCGCTTCTCCACCTCGGCACAGAACTTGGCGAACGAGTAGCCACCGGACATCGTCGACGGGTCGAGCTCCATGACCGAGCACACGTGCAACGGCACCGTGGTCGACTCGCTGTACAACATGCCCGCGTCCAGACCACTCAGCCGTTCCATGTCCGGCCTGTACCCGAAGTCACACTTCACCCAAACTGTGACTTCCCTGATCGTTGACACTGAAACCAGCGCGGAAAAGTGCGAGTGGACACCGCGGCCAGCGCAGCCTCAACGCGCTCGAAGTGAGCTACTCGTGAGCTACTTGGAGTGCCGCGCCGTGCACGACACCGTCACCACGTCGGCGACCTTGAGCGTGCCCATCGCCAGCGAGTACGGCTTGACCCCGAAATCGGTCTGCCGCACCTGCTGTTCACACGACATCGACCACTCGTCGCCCTGATCCTCCACCGCCAGCTCGACCACGCAGTCGCGGGTCTGGCCGTGGATCTGCAGCGACCCGCTCAGCCGGTAGCCGCCGCCGGTCGCGGTGATGTCCTCGGCGTGGAAGCGGATCTGCGGATAGCGACGCTGCTCGAGCGCCTTGAGCGCGTTGGCACGGGCGACGACGCGCTCCGGCGGGGTCAGCGGCGTCACCCCGCCCTCACCGCTCTGCACCTGCAGCGAGTCCACCTCGACGGTCAGGTCGACCTCGGCGGGGGTGTCGCCGTCCCAGCGCACCTGCGCGTGCCAGGTCTGCAACGCGATGGTCAGCCGGTGGCCCATCTTGGCGGCCGGGCCGGCCACGCCGGTGCGCACCAGCAGCTCGCCGTCGGACTGATCGAGATTCCAGACCATGCCCGACCCTAACCCCGTTGAGGCTGCGCTCACTGCGGGAAAGTGCGAGTAGCTGCCGCCGTGGCCGCAGTCTCAACGACCTGGGGCCGCCGCCGTGGAGCCGCAACGACCTGGGGCCGGCGCGGCTGCATTCTCAACGCTCGACCGTCTCCCCCGTCGGCGGCCACGCGTACATGGCGGCCTCCAGCTCGTCGTGGGTGAGCGCGTCGACGGGCAGACGGTCCAACCCCGGCTGACACCGCATACCCTGCAACAGGATCGCGACGTAACGCCGCCACAGATCGGGCGACCGCCCGTCGGAGTACTCGCTCACCGCGCCGGCCATCAAACCCAGCAGCGGCGCGTCGGTGGAGCGGATCTCCGGGCGTAGATGGCCGTCCCGCTGGGCCCGCTCCACCAGCTTCGTCACCACCGGGTCGAGCCGGGTGCGCCCGGCGTCGACCCGCCCGCCGCAGCAGGCCCGGGAGAACGCGACCTCACGCAACCCACGGTCCGTCGCCGTCAACTCCGTCATCTGCTGCACGAACCACGCGAACCCGTCCCAGGAGTTCTCGGCCTCCAGCGCGGTTTCGGCCAGCGCGACGAGCTGGTCGACGCCGTCTTCGAAGATCGCCTCGAACAGCGCCTCTTTGGTGGGGAAGCGCCGGTAGACGGTGCCGACGCCCAGGTTGGCGTGATGGGCGACCTCATTCAGCGTGGCCTCGAGGCCGCGGGTGGCGCACAGCTCGCGGGCGGCTTCGATGATGCGCCGCCGGTTGCGTTCGGCGTCGCGGCGCAACGTCTGCTCGCCGGCACTCATGCGAGCGAGTGTACGGGCCGTCACAGGGTAAACGGATTGACTTTGTCCATTTTGATTGGTTCTATCCACTTAGTTCGTTAGACCGTCTAGCTCAAGGCGAAAGGCTCGTTCGTGACCCACCTCTACGCCCCCGAGCCGTGACCGCACTCGTCAAACGGGTGTGGCTGCCCGTGCTGATCGTCATCGCCGTCGTCATCGGCGCCGCCACCGTCAGCCAGCTGCGTGAGGCGTTCGGCGCCAACCCGGTCCTGGTCACCCCCACCGGCAACAACACCGCCGAATCCTTCAACCCCAAAGTCGTGACCTACGAGGTGTTCGGCTCCGGCAGCACCGGCGTCATCAACTACGTCGACCTCGACGGCATTCCGCAGCGCGTCGAAAACGCCGCGCTGCCCTGGTCGCTGACACTGAGCACCACCGTGCCCGCCGTCAGCGCCAACATCCTCGCCCAGAGCGACGGAGACGACGTCACCTGCCGCATCCTCGTCGACGGCGAACTCGAACAGGAGAACACCGCCACCGGCGTCAACGCCCAGACCGTCTGCGTGGTGAAATCCGCATGAGCGCACACACCGCGACCAAGCGTCCCTGGCTGCCCCGCACGTTGCGGGTGCTGGCGGTGCCGATCATCCTGGCCTGGATCGCGCTGATCGCCGCACTGAATGTCGTTGTGCCGCAGCTCGAAGAGGTCGGCAAGATGCGCGCCGTGTCGATGAGCCCCAACGACGCGCCGGCGATGATCGCGACGAAAAAGGTCGGCGCGGTGTTCGAGGAGTTCGACACCAGCAGCTCGGTGATGATCGTGCTCGAGGGCCAGCACGACCTCGGCGCCGACGCGCACGAGTTCTACGACAAGATCGTCGCCGACCTGCGCGCCGACACCACCCACATCCAGCACGTCCAGGACTTCTGGGGCGACTCGCTGACCGCCGCCGGCGCCCAGAGCAACGACAACAAGGCCGCCTACGTGCAGGTCTACATCGCCGGCGACCAGGGCGAGACGCTGGCCAACGAGTCCGTGCAGGCGGTGCGCACCCTGATCGACGAAACGCCCCCACCCGACGGGGTGCGCGCCTACGTCACCGGGCCGGCGGCCACCACCACCGACCAGAACATCGTCGGCGACGCCAGCATGCGCACCATCGAGATGGTCACCTTCGCGGTGATCACCGTGATGCTGCTGATCGTCTACCGCTCCGTGGTCACCACCGCGGTGGTGATGTCGATGGTGGTGCTCGGGCTGATGGGGGCGCGCGGCATCGTGTCGTTCCTCGGCTACCACGACGTGTTCGGGCTGACGACGTTCGCCACCAACATGGTCGTCACGCTGGCCATCGCCGCGGCCACCGACTACGGCATATTCCTGGTCGGGCGCTACCAGGAGGCCCGGCGCAACGGCGAGGACCGAGAGTCGGCGTACTACACCATGTTTCATGGCACCGCCCACGTGATCCTGGCCTCCGGGTTGACGATCGCCGGCGCCACCGCATGCCTGCACTTCACCCGGCTGCCCTACTTCCAGACCATGGGCATCCCGCTGGCGGTCGGCATGACGTTCGTCGTCACCGCCGCACTCACGCTCGGGCCGGCCGTCATCTCCATCGTCACCCGGTTCGGCAAGGTGCTCGAACCCAAACGGCTGGGGCGCGCCCGCGGGTGGCGGCGCGTCGGCACCGCCACCGTGCGCTGGCCGGGCGCGATCCTGGTCGCGGCGACGGCGGCCTGTCTCGTCGGCCTGCTCACGCTGCCGGGCTATCACACCATCTACGACGACCGCGTCTACCTGCCCGACGACGTCCCCGCCAACGTCGGCTACGCCGCCGCCGACCGGCACTTCTCGTCGGCGACGATGAACCCCGATCTGCTGATGGTGCAAAGCGATCACGACCTGCGCAACCCGGCCGACTTCCTGGTGATCGACAAGATCGCCAAGGCGCTGGTCGACGTGCGCGGCATCGCCGAGGTCCAGACCATCACCCGCCCGGAGGGCAAACCCATCGAGCACTCCACGATCCCGTACACGTTGAGCGCCAACAGCACCGGGCAGATCATGAACAACGACTACGTCCAGAAGATGCTGGACAACATGCTCGCCCAGGCCGACGACATGCAGGTCAGCATCGACTCGATGACGAAGATGAAGTCGCTGACCCAGCAGATGTCGGAGATCACCAACAGCATGGTGGCCAAGATGAAGGACACCAGCGCGACGATCGCCGACGTCCGCGACCACCTGGCCGACTTCGACGACTTCTTCCGCCCGATCCGGAATTACTTCTACTGGGAGCCGCACTGTTTCGACATCCCGGTGTGCTGGGCGCTGCGCTCGGTGTTCGAGAGTTTGGACGGAATCGGGTCGATGTCCGAGGACTTCGCCGCCATGATTCCCGATTTCGAGCGGATGGCGTCGCTGATGCCGCAGATGGTCACGCTGATGGATCCGATGATCGAGACCATGCGGCATCAGAAAGAGATCATGCTGACGCAGTACCAGATCCAGAAGGCGCAGCAGGATCAGACGATGGCGATGCAGGACAACGCCACCGCGATGGGTGAGGCGTTCGACGCCGCGCAGAACGACGACTCGTTCTACCTGCCGCCGGAGGCGTTCCAGACCGCCGAATTCCAGCGCGGCATCAAGCTGTTCCTGTCGCCGGACGGGCATGCGGTGCGGTTCACCATCATCCACCAGGGCGACCCGCTGACCGAGGAGGGCACCGCGCGCATCGACGCGCTGAAGATCGCCGCCGAGGACGCCGTCAAAGGCACACCGCTGGCCGGGTCGACGATCTATCTGGGCGGCAGCGCGGCGCTGTACAAGGACATGCAGCACGGTGCCGACTACGACCTGCTGATCGTCGCGACCGCCGCGCTGATCCTGATCTTCACGATCATGCTGATCCTGACCCGCGCCGTCGTCGCGTCAGCGGTGATTGTCGGAACGGTGGTACTCAGCCTCGGCACGTCATTCGGGTTGTCGGTGCTGCTGTGGCAGCACTTCATCGGTATTCCGTTGCACTGGATGGTGTTACCGATGTCGGTGATCGTGCTGCTGGCCGTCGGCGCGGACTACAACCTGCTGCTGGTGTCGCGGATGAAGGAGGAGTTGGGCGCCGGGCTGCACACCGGCATCATCCGGTCGATGGCCGGCACCGGGTCGGTCGTCACCGCGGCGGGCATGGTGTTCGCGTTCACGATGATCTCGATGACGGTGAGCGACATGATCGTCATCGGGCAGGTCGGCACCACGATCGGGCTGGGTCTGTTGTTCGACACGTTCGTGGTGCGCTCGTTCATGACGCCGTCGATCGCCGCGCTGCTGGGCCGTTGGTTCTGGTGGCCGCAGCACGTCCGGATGCGCCCCCGCCCCCAGCCCTGGCCCTCGCGCGGTGCCGAGGCTCTCCCCACGCATTAGCGAGCTTTGGTGCGCCGGGGCTCCTGATGCGTTGGGGCTCCGGATGCGTTGGGCCCCATGCGTTGAGACTGCGTGTACTGCGGCAAAGTTCGAGTAGACGCCGCACTGGGCGCAGTCTCAACGCACGGTGAGCGCAGTCTCGAAGGACGGGGGCGCGGGCGCTGGCGCAGTCGCGGCAGGCACTGGCGACTCCCCGGGCGCTAGAAGCCGCCGCGGGCACGCACCGCACGCTCGACGCGCGACAGGATGTGCGCCTGTGTCTGACCCTTGACCACCCGAATCACGATCCATCCCACGCCGGCCAGGTATTCCATCCGGATGATGTCCTTGCGGTAGGCGTCGGGATCCTCACGGTGATGCTCGCCGTCGTACTCGACCGCGACTTTGATTTTCTCCCAGCCCATGTCGAGGAAGTACTTCGGGTATCCGTCCGGCCCAGGTACCGGGATCTGCGTCGTCGGCCTCGGATACGCCGCGGCGATCAGCATCATTCTCAGCGACGACTCCCTGGGAGATTCCGCACCGGCGTCCACCAGGTCGAGCAGCCTCGGCACCCGCCGCAGCCATCGGACGTGCGGATGCCAGTCGGCCACGGCAAGCACGTCCTCGGTCTTGAAGTGCGTGGCCCTGGCCAGCGCATCCAGCCGGGCCACCGCTCTGCTCTCGCTGTCACGGCGGGCCAGGTCGAACGCGGTTCGCTCGGGCGTCGTCACCGGAAGACCGTCCAGCGTGGTGGTCTCGCCCGGCACCAGGGTGTCGTTGCAGGTGCGAACTCCCGGCGGGGCACGGTGGTTGGGCCAGTTCAGCACGATCACCTCGCCGTCCACCCACTTCGCGCCGTGCAGCGCCGACGCGGTCAGTCCCGCGACGACACCCTCACGCCCCGACCACAGCCACGCTGCTGTGGCGCGCTGCGGCAACGTGAGGACAGCCCGCTTGGGCGCATACACATCGGGTAGCAGCCGGCGATGGTGGGTGCGCAGCTCGTGGCCCGTCAGCTCCTTGCGCGCCAATGCCTCACTACCGAGGAAAATTTCCTCCATGCCCGAAGCGTGTCACTTCCTGGACCCAGAAAGCGGATTCATCCCCACCCCGACGTTCATCCCCAGCCCAGGTTGCGTTGAGAATGCAGTCAGCGCGGAGAAGTGCGAGTGAACCCCACTGTGGCTGCAGTCTGAACGCACTGTTTGACTGGAGTGGTGCGGATCCTCAAGCCAATCCAGGTCCTGTCAGCCCTGATCTTCGCCGCGGCGCTGCTCATACCGCCGACGCTGGCCCACGCCGCCACGCTGAACTGGTCCGGCCTGGACGCCCGCTTCTACGACGGACCGATCCCGCCGCCGGGGACCACCATCGAGTCGGTCCCGCTGGCCCCGGCACTGTCGCTGACCGGGGCCGGTCCCGCCTACCGGGTGCTGTATTCGACTGTCGACCAACATGATCAGCCCGCCGTCAGCACCGGCGCGGTGTTCCTGCCGCCCGGTCCGGCACCCGAGGGCGGTTTCCCCGTCATCGCCTGGGCACACGGCACGGTCGGGCTCGGCGACGACTGCACCCCGTCGGCGCTGCCGCGCTCCCCCCGCGACGACGAGTACCTGTCGCACTGGCTGAACCAGGGCTACGCGGTGGTCGCCAGCGACTACGCCGGCCTGGGCACCCCCGGTCTGATGAGCTACCTCAACAGCGTCACCACCGCCCACGGCGTCGTCGACTCCGTCATCGCCGCCCACGACATGGGCCTGCCACTGTCGCCCGAGTGGGCGATCGTCGGGCAGTCCCAGGGCGGCGGCGCCGCCGTCGCCAGCGCCCGCTGGGCCACCGAGTTCAGCGCTGGCACCGGACTGGACTACCGCGGCGTCGTCGCCACCGGTACCCCCGCCAACATCGACAACTTCGTCCAGCAGGCCGGCCCCGCCCTCGAGCTGCCCGAACTCGGGCCGGTCGCCAACGCCTATACCGCCTACATTTTGGCCGCGTTCCGCGAAGCCCGCCCCGACCTCGACATCAACAGCGTGCTGACTGCTGAGGGGCTGGCAGCCGCCGAGCGCGCCGAGACGGTCTGCGTGCGCCCGCTGACCGACGAGCTCGCCGACCTCAACCCGGCGGCATTCTTCAGCGCCCCGCTGTCGTCGATCCCCGGAATGGCCGATGCGCTCTATGAATACATGGGCACACCGTCGACGGGGTTCGACCGGCCGCTGTTCCTCGGCGTGGGGCTGCTCGACCGCGACGTGCCGCCGGCGTCGACGTTGGCGTTCTACGACCAGCTGGTGGCCAACAACCAGAACGTCACGCTGCGTATCTATCCCGAGGAGGATCACTCGGGCACGGTGCTGGCGTCGATGGCGGACTCGACGCCGTTCCTGCGCAGCGTCTTCGCCGGCTGACCACCACGTTGAGACTGCGTCCAGTGCGGGAAAGTACGAGTAGACCCCGCTGTGGCTGCAGTCTCAACGCATCTGGTGCGCGCTGAGCGGGGTCTGAACGTCATTCGCGGTAGACGGTGGTGCCCGTGACTCCCGCCGCCGAGCTGACGTACTTCGCGAAGCACTCGTCGACGGCGAATCCGTTGACATCGCACCACCGGTTCGCCTCGGTGGCGCTCAGCTTCGGCGGGCCGACGACCGTCACCCACCAGTCCGGGCTGTCGAACGTCGACCAGTGACCCGACCAGAGCAACCGGGCACCGCTGAACTGCTGCCGCAGCGCCAGATGGTCCCGCAACACATCCGCGGCGGTCGACGTCACCCCGTCGACGGACTGCCCCACTTTCATCGAACTGAGCTGCGGGACCCAGCGATTCGCGAGATCTGCGACCGCGCCGGAATAGTCGCCGCTGCGGAGCTCCTCCAGCACAGCCTGCGCGACTCCGTTGACGCTGCCGTGCTCGGGCACCGCGGGCGCCGCGGCGAGCAGCAGGTCGAATCCCGACGTCTTCGGCGGTGTGACACCCGCCGGTACCGCCGCACCCCGATGCGCGGTCACCGTCGGGGTCTCCGGCACCATATCTGGCGTGCGCCAATACATCCCGGGCGGGAAGATCAGCGTCCGGCGCGCGGGCAGACTGGGCTCCAGGGCCAACGGATAGGTCGCGAAGTCGAAAGCGCCCGCCGCGATGTCGCGCTGGCCGTCGGTGACGGTGATGCGCAATTCGGCGTCAGCCTCGAGCGGCTCCCCCGGACACGGGGACAGGAAGGCCGCGTCGACGGCGAGTCCCTCGGCGCGCAACTCCATCGACTCGGCCCGGATCGTCGGCGGCGCCGGGCAGAAGACGGGACCGGTCGGCATCGCCGACGGGATTTCTGCGGCGAAGCCGTCGCTGCGCCGCTGCGCGGCGTTGTCTCCGGAGGACGGCGCGAACACGACGAAGGCGGCCACGCCGACGACGATCAGCACCGCGATCGCCATACCCGCCACCGCGAGAACCCGCCGATTCGCCGGTGGCGTATCGACGTCCTCCGGCCAGTCGAGGATCTCGATCGAGGCTCCGCAGACCACGCAGAAACGCCGGTCACCTCTGTTGACGTGACCGCGCGGGCACAGCACCGTGGCGCCGTCTACCGACATGACTCCATCGGTGAATCGTGGACTGCCCGCCCCCGCCGAGACATCGGGGGATTCCCTCGATCTATCCCGAAACCACACATGTCACCACCCCCAGCAGCAACGACGATACGCCGCACTCGGCCTGGGGAGGCCATACCACGCTCACAGCGAGCCCAACTCACCGCGTTGAGACTGCAGCCAGCGCGGAGAAGTGCGAGTAGACCCCGACGTGGACGCAGTCTCAACGTTCTGGATGCGACGCCCCGAACGTTCTCGGTGGTCAGGCTGCGACGGTGGCTGACTCCTCGGCCGCGCGGGTCGGCAGGCTCACCGACATGCCCTCGACGGTGATCGCGCCCCAGGAGTAGAAGTTCAGGAACTTCGCCGACGACGTCACGATCTGCACGGTGACCGACTGCCCCGGCGCCAGCGTGTGCGCCACCTGCTCCATGGAGAACGTCACCGTGTGCGTGTCACCGTCGAGCACCACCGGGATCGGTGTGGCGTGGTTGCCCAGCACCAGACCGGTTCGATCGTCGACGATCTGCGCGTAGACGTGCTCGGCGTTTCCGTCGCCGGAATAGGTGAGCGTGATCTCCGGCGCGCCGACGATGTGCGTCAACTCGGTGACGTCAGGCACGCGCAGGCTGACCGCGTTGATCGCGCCCGCCGCCGAGGGCAGACCGAGCAGCGTCGCGATGAGCCCGCGGGTCAGGATCAGCGGGTTGGGTCCGGACCCACCGAGCAGCGGGACGAACGGAATGGTGCGCCGGTCCGTGCGTTCGGCGACGACGGGCGTGCCCTCGGTGACCGGGTACTGTTCGGCGCTGTACCACTCGCCGTTCTGATCAACCCACTCGAATTGCGGTCCGGTGTCGACGCTTTCGTCGCCCTTGACGTAGCGGTCCAGCCAGCGCAGCGTCCGGTCGATGACCACTTCACCGTCGTTGTAGTCGCTGAGGCAGGCGCCGTGCCCTCCGCAGTACCAGACCACCTTGGTGGTGGTGCCGGCCTCGATCAGGGTCAGCGCATTGGTGTGCGCCTGATCGAGGGTGAACAGCGTGTCGACTGTGCCCTGGATCAGCAGCGTCGGCGCGGTGATGTCGCCGATCTGCTCCTGGAAGCCCAGATCGTTGACCAACTCGATGTCGGAGTCTTCGGCGATGCCGAACAACACGCCCTGGATGGCCACCGGGAAGATGCGCGGGTGCTCACGGGCGAACGTCAGCGCAAGCACCGTCGGCAACAGGGTGCCCCACCCGCTGTTGACGGCGCCCCGCGGAAACAGCACGTCCACCAGGCTGTTCCAGGCGATCGTCGGCACGATGGCGTCGATGCGGTGATCGATTGCCGCAGTGGCGAGTTGGATGCCGCCGCCGTAGGAGGCGCCGGTCATGCCGATCCTGGGATCGTTCGCGGCGTCGAGCGCGACCTCGGGCAGGGTGGCCAGATAGCTGATGATGTGGGACATGTCGCGGCCCTCGTAGTCGGGCGAATCCAGCGTCATGATCCCCTCGGACCGCCACTCCCCACGCGGATCCCAGGTGACGACGTTGTAGCCCGCCTCACGCAGCGCGCCGACACCGATCGTGTCCCGCGGCAGGAAGCTGTCGACATCGAGCTCGAGCGTGGTCGCGCCGGGCAGGCCCAGACCGGGACCGTTGAGCACGGTCGGCGCGGTCTCACCGGCCTGCAGTCCCTTGGCAGGCATGAAGTGCACGAAGATCCGGGTGCCGTCGAACGACGTCACCCGGAAGCTGCGCGCCTGCGGAGTCCCCTCGGGAGCCCAGTGGTCGATCGGGAACCCGATCACCGGATTCAGGATGTCGCCGACGAACGGGATCACATGGGCCAGCCCGACCAGCGGGGTGACCACCAACGGCCCCAGCACCGGGATGTTCTGCAGCCACTGCAACGGCGGTGTCCACTGCTCGACGACCACGTCGGTCGGGATCGGATACTGCGCCGCAGCATCGGCCTCCACCAGGCTGGTGGTCACCAGATCGCCGACGCTTTCAGGGGTTTCGTTGGTGGCTTCGCGGCCGGCGCCGACGATGGACATGACCAACGAGGCGAGCGCGGGCAGCGCGGGGCCCTCGTCGAGGGCCTGCTGCTCGGGGTCGAGGGCTGACACGTCGGCGGTGACGGCCTCGGCCTCGGCACCGGGCGCCTCGGGATCGGCGGGCTCGGAGACCGGGCTGGGTTCGGCCGGTTGCTCGGCCGCGGGCTGTTCCGTGGCCGGTTGCTCGCCCTCGTCGGTCGGCGTCTCGGCAGCTGCCGGCTCCTCGACCTCGACGGGAGCCGGTTCCTCGACCGCGTCGTCGCCGGCCTGCTCGGCGTCGGACATCTCGGGGCGGTCGCCGCGGCCGTCGGCACCACCGGCGGCCTCATCGGCCGACTCGGTGCCACCCGTCGCCGCGTCGTCTCCGCCCGCCTCGTCCGGCGTTTCATCGACGGAGGCGTCCTCCTCAACGGCGTCCTCCTCTGCGGCGTCTTCGTCGACGTCGTCAACAGTGTCGTCGCCGACCGCGTCCTCATCGGCCGCGTCCTCGTCGACCTCGTCACCGGGATCCACGGCGTCCTCGTCAACGGCGTCTTCGTCGGCCGCGTCCACGGCGTCGTCGTCGACGCTGTCTTCACCACCGAGACCGGCACCGTCATCGGAATTGACGGTGTCGTCAGAGGATTCGCTCTCCCCGGCGTCACCAGCTCCCGACGAACCCGTCGAACCCGACGTCGAACCCGACGTCGTCGATCCCGACGTCGACGAAGAAGACGCCGAAGACGCCGACGACGAGGAACCCTCGCTGTCCTCAGCTGCCGCGACTCCGGCGCCGGCCACGATCGCCGCTCCGACGCCGAGCGCCACCGCCAATGAACCGATTCGACCTACGTATGACCCCGCACCCATGGGAGACATACTTACCTTGCCTAACCTGACTTAGGGACCCCTTCGGCCATTTCTTACTGATGAGTCAGATCCGCCGCGATTCGTCGACGGATTTCGCTGCACACGGCGCCGAACCCGGCGGAATCCACCCCAGCAAAGCAGAAAGCTCACCGCTCAACCGGGCGCGTTGGCCACGGGACCGGGTTGCGACCGGTACGGTCAAGTGACCTGAGGACCATCTGGGGTGGATCCGTCGAGGGGCAGGCCTTACCCACAGTCGAACTCCAGCGGCTCGCATGACGCCACGTCGGCGTCGCAGAGGAACGCAATGAGTCGCTTCACCACAACCATGTACGCCAACGCTGCGAGCAGCACGAAGGGTTTCATCACCGGCGATCCCGATGCCCCGCTGCGCCAGTCGTGGGCCGAGGTGCACGAGCGGGCGCGCAGCATCGCCGGCGCGCTGGCGGCTGCCGGGGTGGGTCACGGTGACGCGGTCGCCGTCCTGGCCGGCGCCCCGGTGGAGATCGCCCCGACCGCGCAGGGAATCTGGATGCGCGGCGCCAGCGTCACCATGCTGCACCAGCCCACTCCCCGCACCGACCTGGTGCGCTGGGCCGAGGAGACCACCGCCGTGATCGACATGATCGCGGCGAAGGCCGTCGTCGTCTCCGAACCCTTCATGGCGGCCGCGCCGGTACTGGCCGAGCTGGGCATGACGGTGCTGACGGTCGCCGAGCTCCTGACCGGCCCGCCCGCCGACCCCGTGGACACCGCCGACGACGACGTCGCGCTGATGCAGCTGACGTCCGGATCCACCGGCTCCCCCAAGGCCGTGCAGATCACCCACGCCAACATCGTCGCCAACGCGGAGGCGATGACGGTCGGCTGCGACTTCGACATCGACACCGACGTGATCGTCAGCTGGCTGCCCTGCTTCCACGACATGGGCATGACGGGCTACCTCACTGTGCCCATGTATTTCGGTGCCGAGCTGGTCAAGATCACGCCGATGGAGTTCCTGCGCGACACGTTGCTGTGGCCGCGGCTGATCGACAAGTACCGCGGCACCATGACCGCGGCACCGAATTTCGCGTACACCCTGCTGGCCAAGCGACTGCGCCGCCAGGCCGCTCCCGGCGAGTTCGACCTGTCCTGCCTGCGCTGGGCGTTGTCGGGCGCCGAGCAGGTGGACCCCCTCGACGTCGAGGACCTGTGCGATGCCGGCGCCCCGT
Source organism: Mycobacterium sp. G7A2 (assembly GCF_041902445.1). Taxonomy (NCBI): domain Bacteria; kingdom Bacillati; phylum Actinomycetota; class Actinomycetes; order Mycobacteriales; family Mycobacteriaceae; genus Mycobacterium; species Mycobacterium sp. G7A2. The sequence continues at coordinate 5,111,763 of NZ_CP169251.1, forward strand.
TCGGCCTGCGCCCCGAGGCGATCGTGCCGGCCTACGGCATGGCAGAGACGACGGTCGCGGTGTCGTTCTCCGAATGCGGCCGGGGCATGGTGGTCGACGAGGTGGACGCGGATCTGATCGCGGTCCTGCACCGTGCGGTTCCGGCCACCCGCGGTCACACCCGCAGGCTGGTGTCGTTGGGCCGGCCGCTACACGGCATGGAACTGCGCATCGTCGGCGAGGACGGCTCCGAGCTGCCGACACGCGGCGTCGGGGTCATCGAAGTCCGCGGCGAACCGGTCAGCCGCGGATACACCACCGTCGTCGGGTTCCTGCCCGCCCAGGACGAGCGGGGCTGGTACGACACCGGTGACCTCGGTTATCTCACCGAAACCGGCGATGTCGTGGTGTGCGGGCGGATCAAGGACGTGATCATCATGGCCGGGCGCAACATCTTCCCCACCGACATCGAGCGCGCCGCCGGCCGCGTCGACGGGGTGCGACCCGGCTGCGCGGTGGCGGTCCGCCTGGACGCCGGATTGTCCCGTGAGACATTCGCCGTGGCCGTCGAGTGCACCGATTTCGACGACGACGAGCACGTCCGCCGGATCCAGCGTCAAGTCGCCCACGAGGTGATCGCCGAGGTCGACATGCGACCCAGGAACGTCGTGGTGCTCGCCCCCGGCACCATCCCCAAGACCCCGTCGGGCAAGTTACGCCGAGCGCACTCGCTGGCGTTGGTGAGCTGACCGCAGGCGCCCCATCGCACGACCGACCCCGCGCTCGGACGCGGTCTCCGGTGCGCCGTCACCGGCCGCGGTCAAGAAACCCATCGGGTAACGCGAGCTTGTGAATCGTCCGCAATGTCGACAGATATTGCTTGGCAATCGAACCCGTGGTGTACGGCAGGTCGTACTTGTCACAGACAGCCCTGACGCGGTGCGCGATCTGTGCGTAACGATTGCTCGGCAGGTCGGGGAACAGGTGGTGCTCGATCTGGTAACAAAGGTTGCCGCTGGCGAAGGCCAACACCGGGCCGGCATCGAAGTTCGCGGTACCGAGGATCTGGCGCAGATACCACTCGCCGCGTGTCTCGTGCTCGAGGACGTCAGAACTGAACTTCTCCGCACCATCGGGAAAGTGCCCGCAGAAGATCACCACGTAGGCCCAGAGGTTCCGAAACAGGTTTGCCACCGCGTTCGCGCTCAACGTACGACGCCAGCGCCGGCCGCTCAGAGCGGGCCACAGCACATAGTCCTTCAGCACCTGACGCGCGGACTTACGGATCAACTCCCTGCGGGCCGCCTTGTGCTCGACAGTGCCTGCCCCCACCCGATCGCGCTCCGAATGGATACCGTGCAAGCCGATACCCCATTCGAAGATGACCGCCAACAGCAGATTCCTCAGCGGCTGCACCAGATTCTCCGGCTTCCACGGCTGGTCTGGTGTCACCCGCAAGACGCCGAAGCCGAGATCGTCGTCCACGCCGATCACATTGTTGAAGACGTGATGCCGGTAGTTGTGGGAATACCGCCATTGCGACGACAGCCCGACCATGTCCCACTCCCAGGTGTTCGAGTGGATCTCCGGGTCGTTCATCCAATCCCACTGGCCATGGACGACGTTGTGGCCGATCTCCATGTTCTCGACGCTCTTGGCGAAGGCCAGGGCTGTCGAGCCGACCAGCCAGCCGATTCGCGACGTCGTCCCTGCGATGACCAGACGGGCGACCACATCGAGAGTGCGCTGGAACGAGATGGTGCGGCGGATGTACGCGGCGTCCGCCGCACCCAACGAATCCTCGATGTCGCGGCGGATGCTGTCGAGTTCGTCGCCCAGCGAATCGATTTCCGCTTCGCTCAGATGCGCGAACGCAGCGATGTCAGCGATGGCCAAAGTGGTGTCCCGTCGGTGTGTCGGTCAACGTCACGTGGGCTCGAGTACGAGCCGAATTCTCTGCGGACCACCAGCCAGAAGGGGGGAGCTGTGGCGGACTGTCGGCGTCCTCGAAGTTTACCTCAGCTCGCCGAGCACGTGGTGGACACATCGCCTGACCCGCACTCATCCCGGGACCGAAAGCGCTGCGGCAGAATCGATGAGACATCCTGACGCTAGCTGCGGCGCTGCCGATCAGCGAGTACCCGATGGGCCAGCCCGAGGTACGCCTCGGCGACCACCGGCCAGGAAACCTGAGAGGCGAGTTCGCGTGCCTGCGCAGCCATGGAACCCGCGAGGCGCGGTTGCGTCAGCACCTGCCGCAGTGCAGCGGACAGAGCGGCCGGGTCGTCGCGGTCGACCAGGATGCCGGCGCCCCCGCACAGCATCTCGAGGGCATGGGGGAAGGCCGTTGCCACGACGGGCCTGCCACTGACCACGGCGTCGACCAGCACGCTGGAGGTGACCTTCTCGGTCGAGTCGTAGGGCAAGGCGACGACGCTGGCCGTCTGGATCAGCGATGTGAGCGCTTCTCCGTCGTGAAACCGCGGGTCGAAAGACACCGAGCCGGACACCCCTAGCCTGCGTGCCTGTTCGACCAACGCGTCGCGATAGGCCTCGCCATTGACCGCCGACTCCTGCGGATGGGTCGGACCCACGACCAGATATCGGGGTTGACCCGGAGCGTCCTGCAGGGTGCTCATGGCGTCGATCACGCGCTCGACCCCCATCCCGGGGCGCAGCAAGCCCCAGGTCAAGATCACCGGTCTGCTCGCGCGCTTGCTGCGCGCTGTGGTGGGGACTGTCCCGCCATGCGGAATGGTCATCACCCGGGTGCGCTCCACCGCGTAGTCGCGGGACAGTCGCTCGCGCGCCGCCTCCGACAGCACCACCAGGCGGTCGGCCGATGCGGCTATCCGTTCCAGAACCCAGCGCTGATGCGGCTCCGGGTCCTGAGGGACCGAGTGGACGACCACGATGATCGGGACACGGAGCCGGTCGATGACTCCCAAGAGTTCGTCGCCGTGAGTGCCGCCGTACAAGCCGTCGTCGTGCTGGATGACAGCAATTTCACTGGCATTCAACAACTCTGCACATCTGGTCGCGGACTCCGCCCGTGTTTCGCCGAGTTGCTCGGTACTCTCGTGCGTCGACGCGCTGTCACGGACTCGGACGAAGTCGACCTCGGTACCACTGCGGCGCAGTGCGGCCACCAAGCCGGCACCGAACCGGGCCGATCCTTTTCGAATCGGTGAACCCGAGCCCATGAAACCCACTCGAACACTGCGCGAAAGACGTTGGGGCGCTGCGGACATTCGATGGGAGCCAGACAAAGACAAGGTGTTCACAAAATTCCTACAGCCGGTTGGTACCGGCATGTCCGGCGCGAGCGGGTTGCTCGGCGTGTCCAGAGCGAACCAGATGCTTGCCGGACTGGCAGGATTCCCAACTTCTCCACGGTACACCCTGTCGGGGCTGGAATTGGCGCGTAGTGTCGGGACACCGGGACCATCCAGGGCTCCGCAACGAAGGGTCCGATCCATGTCCGACAAGTCCCCCCGACAATCGATGACCAAGAAGTCAGGCAAGTCGCTGAAGGAAAAGCGCGCCGACAAACATGCCAAGGCGGCGGCAAAGGCGTCCTCGGCCAGCACAGTCAACGACATAAAGCGCTGAACGCCAAGGCTTTTCCCGGCTAGCAGGCACACCTTCCCAGTCGCCGGTTGGGCGGCTGGGAGGGCTTTACCGAAGCCCTAGGACTTCGATTCCAGCTTGTTGGTCAGATCCAGGATCAGAGTCTCCAGCTCGACCACCGCGTGCGCCACGACGCTCGACGCCAGTGCGGCACGACCTTCGGGTGTTCGCGGGCCACCGGTGGCGACATTGTCGACGTTTTCCAGACGCTTCAACATGCGGCGCGAGATCTCGGCCCGCGGGTCCAGCTTGTCGATGGTGAAATTGTTGAAAGCTCGGAATTCTGCGGGGTTTTCGGTCATCTGTCTCCTCGCTCGCGGGATGTTTCTCGGAAGAGCGTCGCGACCAGCCAGCGCGGTGGGGAGACAGAGACGAAGTAGCCCGGGGTTCACGTGAAAACGGAAACAGAGGTTCGTGCCGGCGAGAGCCCTACCACCGAGAACCGTGGTTGATCTCGGGTCTGAACAGTGCGCGTGTTGTCACGACGCGTGCACTTCACTGTACGCCGACTGCGCGTCGGACGGCTGCGAACTCGGTCCCCTGTCGGCGACCGGGTCCTGAAACGAATTGTGGGCTGGCGGAAGATTTCCACCAGCCCACACGGAAGTTGTCGCCGTCAGACGGCAGACACCCTCACAGCCTGCGGACCCTTGTTGCCCTGCTCGACCTCGAACTCGACTCGCTGATTCTCTTCGAGCGAGCGGTATCCGTTGCCGCTGATCTCCGAGTAGTGGACGAACACATCCTGCGCGCCGCCATCGGGAGCGATGAAGCCGAAGCCCTTATCGCTGTTGAACCACTTCACAGTTCCCTGTGCCATACTTTTCCAACTTCTTTCATTTCGAACGGATGCCGAACAAACATCCGCGATGAGCCTAGCACGACCTGCGGAAATCAGCCCCATCAAGATTTTTCGGGCGGTCGCGGCGGGCGGTGCACGGTCTCCGTCTTGTTACGAGCCCACATCCTGCGACGAGCTCACGTCTTGTTACGAGCTCACGTCTTGTTACGAGCCCACCTTGCCCGAGGCCGCAGGTGTGGTGATCTCGCAGCGCCACTGTGCGCTCTCGATTTCGGCGAGCTGCCAGACCGCGTGCGCCGTATCGCTGACCCGGTTGTCGGCATCGTCGGCCGGTAGTCCCGCCGCCGTGCGCAGCATCATCAACCCGAGTGCCTGCGACGTCATGCTCGGCACCACAAGGAGTTTCACACGTCGTTCCCGACCGGCCACGAACATCAGGCGCGGGCGACGCGGCACGGTATCGCCCTTCATCATGCGGGTGCCGGCCGCGATCGTCTCGAGGTCGAGTTGGCCTTCGGTCGCCGACCAGTTGATCCGGATGTCGACGACCTCGCCCAGAATGCGGTGCAGGGCGCCGACCAGATCAGGAAGCTCAGCGGCGATCAGGGCCGAATGGGGCCACCAGGCGCCGTCGATGCTGCCCGTCGACAGACGGGCCAACGCGAGCCGGGTCGGGCTGGCGGCGCGGCGTGACCGCGCCATCCCGTTCACGTCGTCGGCGAATCGCCGGAGCGGGTCGGGCGCTGCTGATCAGAAAACACCGGCGCCTGCACCGGTTCGCTGGACACCGTTGTCGAAACCGCGACCTGCGGCCCTTGGCGGTGGGAAAACAGTTCGGACGAATCCATGAACAAGGTCCTCACGTGGTACGGGACAAACCCGTACGTCGGTTACGAGCGAAGAGAATCGCGTCGCAGACCGCATCGCTGGCATCGGGGACACCGTCTCCGGCGCGACACGACCTGCCCGTGACACTACACCGCGGCCTGCGGTTTGGGGGTTGACCGGATCCGCGCGCCCCGTCGGGGCACGAAGATCACGTGCTTGAGCCGCGGCTTCTCCGCCGGCTCGCTGGTGGTGTGCAGGTCGACGCGGCGCAGGATCTCCCGCAACACCACTCGGAACTCGACCATCGCGAACGTCGCTCCGAGACAGCGGCGGTTGCCGCCGCCGAACGGGAAGTACGACGACGGGCTCAGCGTCGCGTCCAGCATCCGGACCGGATCGAACCGCTCCGGGTTCGGGTAGAGCTGCGGGTCGGCGTGCACGGCCACGAGGCCGGGCACCACCATCACCCCGGCCGGCAGCCGGTGCCCCGCCAGCTCCACCGGTTCGGTGAGGATCCGCCCGACGTCGAAGACGACCGGCCGGTTGCGCAGCGTCTCCTTGGCCACCGCGTCGAGGTAGTTGTCGTCGCCGTCCTCGGCAGCGCGCACCGCCCGCTCCAACACCGCGGGGTGGCGGCTCAGCCGCTCCAGCGCCCACGCCAGCCCGGTGGCCGTGGTGTCGTGACCGGCCAGCAACAACGTGATCAGCTGATCGCGCAGCTCCCGGTCAGTCATCTCACGCCCGTCCTCGTCGGAGGCGCGCACCAGCATCGACAGGGCGTCGGTGCGCTCGGCCAGGTGCGGGTCGGCGCGGTGATCGGCGATCTCGGCGTACAGCAGCCGGTCGGCCTCCGCGATCGCCCTACGCAACGGTCGCCACGGCCACCTCTGCAACAACTCCGGATTCATGACCGCCAGGCTCTGCCAGGCCCCGATCCGCAGCACCCGGGGCAGCACCACCCGCAGCGCCGCGAGCCGGGCCGGGTCGGTCGTACCGATCACGGTGCGCAGGATGACCTCCAGCGTGATCTCCGACATCTTCGGCGCCGCCGCGAAGGCCCGGTCGCGCGGCCAACCGGCGATGTTGTCCGCGGCGATCTGGGCGATCAGGTCCATTTGCGCGGCCACGGCGTCCCGGGCGAACGGCGCGAGCATCAACCGGCGCCGGTCGCGGTGCACATCGCCGTCGACGACCAGCACCGAGGTGTCCCCCAGTAGCCCCCGGAGCATCGAATTGGCTTCCCCGGCGTGATAGACGCGCGGATCGCCGGAGAACACCGTCTTGATGTCGGCCGGATCGGTCAGATAGACCACGGTGCCCATCGAGGCCACCCGCAACGTGAATGCGGTCCCATAGCGCCGCCGGCACACGGCGATGAACTGGGGTCCGCGGGACAGCATCAGCGCCGCCTGCACTCCGCGCGGCAGGCGTGGACCCGCGGGCAGCGACGTCGTCGTCACCCGGCCCAGCCTACGAGCCGGCTCCCGGCGTCACGCCGCTTTGGCCGCTGTCCAGCAACAACTCCGGAATCGGGAAGCGCTTCGAATACGTTGACGAGCACCTTCGGCGGGCGCCCGCCCCGCGTCACACAGATCACACCGTCTGGGCTGCGTAACCCGCCGCAGCGTGGGAACACAATTTGCGAAAAGTGTCTGCTCGACGCCGCGACCGGCGTGCCGAGGCAGAACCACACCACTGCGAGACACCACTGAACGACGACCACTTCGAACGACGACGATTTCGAACGACGCCAATTTCGAACGACGACAATTTCGAACTACGACGACCCAGAAGGACCAACGATGTCGCGCTTCCTGTTCGCGCTTGGCCAGTCCAGCTTCCGGCACCGCTGGTGGGTGCTCGGCGCCTGGCTGGCGGTGCTGATCGCGGTGGCGGCCGGCTTCCTCGGGTTCCGCGGCCAGCCCAGCGACAACTTCACCATCCCCGGCACCGAGTCCCAGCGGGCCGTGGAGCAGCTGCAGCAGAACCTGCCCGCGTTCAGCGGGGCGCAGACCCAGCTCACCTTCGTCGCACCCGAAGGCCGCGCCGTCACCGACCCGTCGCTGACACCGGCGATCAACGAGGCCGTCGCCGCCGCCAACAACGTCGACAACGTCGCGGCGGCCGCCGGCCCGAGCCAGACCGGCCAGATCGCCCCCGACGGCCGTGTCGGGCTGGGCACGGTGCAATGGACCCAGCCGATCGGCGAGGTGTCCGAGTCGTCGTTGACGTCGCTGGAGGACGCGATGGCCCCCGCCGAGCAGGCCGGGCTGCGCGTCGAATACGGCGGCAGCGTCTACCCCGGATACAAGGTCGACGTGCCGCACCTGCCGGAGATCATCGGCATCGGGGTGGCGTTCCTGATCCTCGTCATCACCTTCGGTGCAGTGGTGGCCGCCGGGCTGCCGATCATCACCGCGGGGGTGGGCGTCGGCATCGGCGCGCTCGGGATCTTCGTCGCCGCCGCGTTCGTGGACATGCCGACCGCAGCGCTCTCCCTGGCGCTGATGCTGGGACTGGCCGTCGGTATCGACTATGCGCTGTTCATTCTCAACCGCTACCGCAACAACCTGCTGTTGCTGATGCCGCGCGACGAGGCGGCCGGGCTGGCGGTCGGCACCGCCGGTGGCGCCGTGGTGTTCGCGGCGCTGACCGTCATCATCGCGCTGTGCGGCCTGGCCGTGGTGGGCATTCCGTTCCTGACCTACATGGGTCTGGCCGCGGCGGTGTCGGTGTTCATCGCGATGCTGATCGCGGTGACGCTGCTGCCCGCGCTGTTCGGATTCGCCGGCGGGCAGGTTGCGCGCTTCATCCAACCGCCGCTGCAGCCCGGCCGCCCCAAGGAGGTCGCCCAGGTGGCGACCTACACCCCGCACCGCACCATGGGGGCGACGTGGGCGCGGTTCGTGGTCAGATTCCGCAAGCCGCTGCTGGTGACCGGCGCCGCCGGTTTGATCCTGATCGGATTGCCCACCCTCGGCATGCATCTGGGCCTGCCCAGCGGAGCGTCGCAGCCGGAGTCCAGCACCGCGCGTCAGGCCTACGACCTGACCGCCGAGCATCTCGGCCCCGGCTTCAACGGCCCGCTGCTGGTCGTCGCCGACCTCAGCGACGCCACCGATCCGCGGGCGGTGCAGACCATCGCGGCCAACCTCGGTCGTGAGCAGGGTGTCGTTGCCGCCGCACCGGCCGGAGGTAATGCGGACACGGCCGCCATTCAGGTGATTCCGGCGACCGGCCCCAACGACACCGCCACCGCGGACCTGGTCCAGCGCATCCGCGCCGACCGCGACGCGATCGAAGCCGACACCGGCGCAACGCTTCTCGTCGGCGGCAACACCGCCTCCAACATCGACACCTCCGCCAAACTGGCCGCCGCGCTGCCGATCTTCATCATCGTCGTCGTCGGCCTCGCGTTCGTGCTGCTGACCGTCGCGTTCCGTGCCGCGCTGGTGCCGCTGACATCGATCGTCGGCTTCCTGCTGTCGGTGTTCGCCGCGGTCGGCGTCCAGGTCGCGATCTTCCAATGGGGATGGGGCGCCTCACTTCTCGGTATCACCCCCGGTGAGACGATCAGCTTCCTGCCGATCATCGTGCTGGCCATCGTCTTCGGCCTGTCCAGCGACTACGAGGTGTTCGTGGTGTCGCGCATCCGAGAAGAGCTGTCCCGCACAGACACCGCGGTGGACGCCGTCCGCAGTGGCGTGGGGCTCTCGGCGCGCGTCGTCACCGCAGCGGCGTTGATCATGTTCGGCGTGTTCATCGCCTTCCTCGCCGGGGGCGACCCGATCATCAAATCCATCGGGCTGACGCTGGCTGTGGGGGTGTTCCTCGACGCGTTCGTGGTCCGGTTGACCTTGATTCCCGCGGTGATGGCCATGCTGGGCGACACGATGTGGAAGCACTCCAAGTGGTTCGGCCGTTACGTCCCCGACCTGGACATCGAGGGGACGAAGCTGGAGGCCGAGCACCGCAGCCCGGTGCCGGTGTGAATCCGTTGGGCTAGAAGGCCGCCAGCAACTCCATCACCAGCACCACCGCGGTGACGGCGAACAGCGCGGCGAACAGCCCGATCGCCACAAACGTCACCACGGCCCGCGGGGTGAGGTTGCGTCCCGCGGCGGGATCGGCATTCGACGTCGCCGAGGTCTGCGCCGAATCCGGCGGCGTCTCACCCGGAGGAACACCCCCGGCGCGGTCTGGACCGGGGGTGTTGTCGGGGGCGGGATCCGGGGGAAGAGCGGTCATGACCGTCCTGTCCGGGCGGCGCCGCCCGGGGCGTCCGGGGCTTCGTCGCGCCGGCGTCGCAATTCGGCGTCGGCCTGTCGGAGACGCCGGGCGGCAATCTCGTCGATGTGGGCCGCCTCTTCCAGTTCGGCGGCGCGCTCGATGCGGGCGACACCTTCGTCCTCGAGGGCGCCGTCGCCGAGCACCATGCCGACCGCCGCGTCCAGCGCGCCGATGGCACGCTCGAACAGCAGCCGCGCCGGCGCTTCCGGGCCCATCCGGGCGACCAGTTGTTCCTGCAGCAGCCGGATCGGAACCCGTCCCAGCCGGTACTGCGTCCGCAGGATCGCCCACGGGATCGTGCGAACTCTCATCGACGCTCCTCTTCGTTCCGGGTGTGGTGGTCGTACCCCGGTCAGCGCCGTTTACACGTTTGCGGCCAGGTCGCGCAGGTGCGCAGCCATCCCGATGCCGGGGTGGACGAGGTGAATGTCCGACGACTCGGACCGGACATGGCCGGATTCTTCGACGTCTACGCGCGAGAAGTGCTCCCGCAGTCGCGCTGAGCCGCTACCCGCCGGCGCCGTTGATCTGCGGTTTATCGATCATGCCGCGCTCGACGCCCCACATGGTGGCGATGGCCCGGTAGTCGCCGCTCTCGATCAGGTGCTCGAGTGCCTGCCGCAGGGATTCCGCGAGCTGCGAGTCCTTGGGCACCGGCCAGCCGTAGGGGGCCGAATCGAACACATCGCCGGCGGGCACCAGGTCACCGCGGGAGAGTTTGATCGCGAAACCGGTCACCGGCGAATCCGCCGACATGGCGTCCACCTCGCCCTTGACCAGCGCCGTCGTCACGGCGTCCTGGCTGGCGAACTCGACGATCTCCAGCGGCGCCATCCCGGCGGCCACGCACTCGTCGCTCTTGCGCGGCAACTCTTCGGTGGCCTGCAACGTCCCTTGCGCCACACCGATTGTGACGCCGCACGCGGCGGCCGGACCGACCACGACACCGGGCCGCGACGCCCACTGCGTACCGGCTTCGAAGTAGGTGACGAAATCGACGAGCTGCTCGCGCTGCACGGTGTCGGTGACCGAGGACATCCCGACGTCGACCGTCCCTGCCTGCACCGACGGCAGGATCTGGTCGAACGGGATATGACGGTAGTCGGGAACCAGGCCCAGCACCCGGGCCACCGCGTTCATCAGCTCGACATCGAATCCGACCAGCTGACCGTCGGTGTTCTTAAACTCCATCGGCGCGTACGGGACGTTCACGCCGATCACCAGCCGGCCCGTCTCGCGGATGTCGGCGGGCACGGTCTCGGCGATGTGCGCGATCGCCCCGTCGGGCAGATCCTGGGCGCCGGCGTCGCGCCACGGCGCCCACATCCACGCCCCGACGGCCGTCGCAGCCAGGACGACCGCGGCGGCACCTGCCAGGGCCAGCACACGACCGGGCAACCGTCGGTCGCTGCGCGCCGAGTGCCGCGATCCGCGGGCCCGCCGCACCGGCGCGTTCAGCGCGCGCCGGGCAGCGACGGCGAGTTCGCCGGCGCTCTGGTAACGCTTGGCCGGTTTCTTGGCCATGCCCTTCGCGATGACGGCGTCGAAGGCCGCCAGCCGCGGGTCGGTGTCCGACGGGCGCGGCAGCGGGGCCATCATGTGCCCGGCGATCTGCTGTTCGAGACTGTCGGCGGGATACGGTCGGGACCCGGTGAGCAGTTCGTAGAGCACGCAGGTCAGCGCGTAGACGTCGGAGCGGGCGTCGACCTGGCCGGCCTCGAACCGCTCGGGCGCCATGTAGGCCAGCGTGCCCAGGGTGCTGCCCGCGGTGGTCAGGGCCTGCTCCCCGGCGGTGCGGGCCAGCCCGAAGTCGATCAGGTAGACGAAGTCGCGGCCGGTGATCAGGATGTTCGACGGCTTGATGTCGCGGTGGATGAGCCCGGCCTTGTGCGCGGAGTCCAGGGCGTGCGCGACCTGCTCGACGACGTGCACCGCGAACGGCGCCCCGAGCGGTTTCTCCGTCTCGGCGAGCATCGCGCCCAGGTTGCGGCCCTCGATCAGGCGCATGTCGAGGTAGAGCCGGCCGTCGATCTCGCCGTAGCCGTGGATGGGCACGACGTGCGGGTCGTTGATGCCGGCGGCGGATTGGGATTCACGGCGGAACCGAGCCTGGAAGACCTCGTCCTCGGCCATGTGGTGCGGCAGCACCTTCAGCGCGACGACACGGTCGGTCCTGGTGTCGTAGGCCTGGTAGACCTCGCCCATCCCGCCCCGGCCGATCAGCTTCTGAAGCCGATAGTGCCCGAATGGTGTCGCATTCACCGCTGGTCTCCTCGGCTGCGGCCAATCGGTTCGTGCGTTGAAGCTACCTCAAGTCCGCCGCGGTCGCCCCCGAGCCGGGAAACGCGGGAAACCGGGGATCAGCCGGGTTTCGCTGGGTGTTCTGCCGGCGGCGCGCCGGTCCGGCAAGCCCCGGGGTCAGAGTCGGTACATCTCCCGGGCCATCGCGGCCTGCTCGAAGACCCGGTCGCGCTGCGCCGGGTAGTGGCGCTTGCCGGATTTGGCCGGGCCGGCGGTCGTGGTGTCGTCGCGTACCAACACCGCGGACTGGGGCGCGATGGGCGCCTGCAGCCACCGCAACAGTGCAGACAGAGACCACCGCCGGGCATGCGCACCGGTCACGGAATCCATGGAAAGAGAAGCCATGTCGTTTCACCTCACCTCGTGGGCTGGCCGCGGCTCGGATTCCGCGAAACGCCCGAACTGATTCCGAACGTAACATAAGAAATAGAAGTAGCCAACAGAGTTTGTACTTTGCGATTGAAATGTGAGTGAATGGGTACCATGGCGGACGTGGCACGCAAGACCTACGGACAGTTCTGCGGGCTGGCCCATGCCCTCGACGTGGTCGGCGAGCGCTGGACGCTGCTGATCGTGCGTGAGCTGGGCACGGGACCGAAGCGCTACACCGACCTGGCCGACGCCCTACCCGGAATCGGGACCAGCCTGCTGGCCACCCGCGTCCGCCAGCTCGAGACCGACGGCGTCATCCAGCGCCGCCTCGCCGTCGGACAACCCGGCTCCGCGGTGGTCTACGAGCTCTCCGAGGCCGGCCGGGAGCTCGCGCTCGCCCTGATCCCCCTCGCCACCTGGGGTGCCCGGCACCAGATGACCGACGCCGACATCGGCCGCGAGGCCTTCCGGGCCGAATGGCTGCTGAGCTTCCTGGCCGCCGATCTCACCGGCGACACGGACCCCGGGCCCGATGCGGTCTACGAGTTCCACATCGGCGACAGCAGCGCTTGCCTGCAGGTCCGGGGCGGACGAATGCGGGTGGCGCCCGGGCCGGCCGCGACACCACCCGACGTCACCGTGCGCGCGGCGGCGCCGACGGTCGCCGCGCTGCTCGGTAGGCAGCTCACGCTCAGCGACGCGGTGCGCTCCGACCAGGTCGACATTTCGGGAGACGCTGCGGCCACCGACGCGCTGGTCGCGCTCATCGAAAGTCACCTCGCCCTGTCTTGAGGCACCCGTTCGATTGATCTAATCGACGCATCAATGATGCGATAAATGGTCTTGGACAGGCATGGATATGCCTCATACCGTTGACGTCATGACTGCGACGATTCCCGAAACCCACCGTCTCACCGGTCAGATGATCATCGCCGGGACGCCCGTGCGCGGGACGGGCACGCAGATCCACGCGTTCGACCCCGCCGCCGGTGCCGCGCTGGACCCGCCGTATCACCATGGTGACGCCGGCAACGTCGACGCCGCCTGCGCCGCGGCCGCCGACGCGTTCGGCCCCTACCGCGCCACCACCTCCGAACAACGGGCCCGCTTCCTCGAGGCGATCGCCGGTCAGATCGAGGCGATCAGCGAGCCCCTGATCGCGCGTGCCGTCGCCGAAACCGGGCTGCCGCAGGCACGCATCACCGGCGAGGTCGGCCGCACCACCGGGCAGCTGCGCCTGTTCGCCGAGGTATTGCGGGAGGGCAGTTACCAGGGGGCCCGCATCGACACCGCCCTGCCCGACCGGTCCCCGCTGCCCCGCCCGGACCTCCGCCAACGCTTCATCGGACTGGGTCCGGTCGCCGTGTTCGGCGCCTCGAACTTCCCGCTGGCCTTCTCGGTCGCCGGCGGGGACACCGCCTCCGCACTGGCCGCCGGATGCCCGGTCGTGGTCAAGGCGCACGACGCCCACCCCGGCACCTCCGAGCTGGTCGGACGTGCCGTCACCGCCGCGGTCGCCGAATCCGGCATGCCCGCAGGGACGTTCTCGATGCTGTTCGGCTCGGGCCCCGGCCTCGGGGTCGCCCTGGTGACCGATCCGCGGATCAAAGCCGTCGGCTTCACCGGATCCCGCTCGGGCGGCACCGCCCTGGTCGCCGCCGCCGCCGCGCGGCCCGAACCCATCCCGGTCTACGCCGAGATGAGCTCGATCAACCCCGTGTTCGTCCTCGACGGCGCCCTGGCCAGCCGCGGCGGCGAGCTGGGCCGCGCGTTCGTCGCATCGTTGACCATGGGATCGGGGCAGTTCTGCACCAACCCCGGACTGGTCATCGCCGTCGACGGCCCCGGCCTCGACGCGTTCGTCACCGCCGCCCGCGAGGCGCTGGCACAGGCACCGGCCACACCCATGCTCACCCCGGGCATCGCCCGCAGCTACGCCGAGGGCGTCACGGCGCTCTCCGAGGCGGCCGAGCTGATCGGCCGCGGCCGGGACGCGACCAGCGAATGCGGCTGTCACGCAGCACTGTTCACCACCGACGCGCCGAGCTTTCTGAACTCCGAGGCGCTGCAGGCCGAGGTGTTCGGCTCATCGAGCCTGATCGTGCGTTGCGCCGACGCCGCCGAGATGCACGCCGTCGCCGAGGGTGTCGAAGGACAGCTGACCGCCACCGTGCACGCCGACGAATCCGACCTCGACGCCGCCGCCGAACTGCTGCCACGCCTGGAGCTCAAGGCCGGACGGATCCTGTTCGGCGGGTGGCCCACCGGCGTCGAGGTCAGCCACGCCATGGTGCACGGTGGCCCGTTCCCGGCCACCTCCGACTCCCGCAGCACCTCCGTGGGCAGCCGCGCGATCGAACGCTTCCTGCGGCCGGTGTGCTACCAGAATGTGCCGAAATCCCTGCTGCCCAGCGCAATAGCGGACGGCAACCCCGATCACCTGTGGCGGCGCATCGACGGCCGGCTCAGCCAGGACTGACCTCACCCACCGACCGGGCCCCCGCGCCCCGACAACCCCTGCTAGGAGCCCACGATGCGTTCCACGTCCCGCCCGTCCTTCGACGGTGTGCTGTTCTTCCCCGTCACCCCGTTCACCGAGACCGGTGACGTCGACGTCGACGCCCTGGCCGACCACATCGCCAAAGGGGTCGCAGCCGGACCGGGCGGCGTGTTCGTCGCCTGCGGCACCGGCGAATTCCACGCCCTCGACGACCAGGAGTTCAGCACCGTCGTGCGCACCGCGGTCGACGTGGTCGCCGGCCGGGTGCCCGTCTACGCCGGCGCGGGCGGATCGGTGGCGCAGGCCAAGCGGTTCGCGACGGTGGCCGAGCAGGTGGGCGCCGACGGGCTGCTCCTGCTTCCCCCCTACCTCGTCGAGGTGCCCCAGCCCGGTCTGGTCGACTACACCCGCGCCGTCGCCGGCGTGACCGACCTTCCCGTCATCGTCTACAACCGTGGCAACGCGCGGTTCACCGAGGCGTCCGCGGTGGCGGTGGCGAAGATCGACAACGTCGTCGGGTTCAAGGACGGCACCGGCAACCTCGACCAGGTGGCGCGCATCGTGTCGGCCATCACCAGCGAGGTCGACCCCGACTTCCTGTTCTTCAACGGGCTGCCCACCGCCGAGACCACACAGCAGGCCTACCGCGCGATCGGGGTGCCGCTGTACTCGTCGGCGACGTTCGCGTTCGCCCCCGACCTGGCGCTGGCCTTCTACGACGCCCTGGAGGCCGACAACCGCCACCTGGCCGAAGACCTGTTGCGCGCCTTCTTCCACCCGCTGGTGCGGTTGCGCGACACCGTCCCGGGCTACGCGGTCTCGCTGGTCAAGGCCGGCGTCACGATGGGAGGCGTGCCTGCCGGGCCGGTGCGCCCGCCGCTGGTGATGCCCACCGCCACCGACGTCGACGAGCTCGCCTCGATCATCGCCGCGGGCCGCGCCGTGATGACCGGCGCACTGTCCCAGGCGATCTGACCGTGGGCCAGCTGCGCATCACCGGCGCCCGCATCACCCCCGTCGCGTTCCGCGACCCGCCGCTGCTCAACACCGTCGGTGTGCACCAGCCGTACGCGCTGCGCGCCATCATCCAGCTGGACACCGACGCGGGCCTCGTCGGCCTCGGCGAGACGTACGCCGACACCCGGCACCTGGCCCGGCTGCGGGCCGCCGCCGACGCGATCACCGGTCTGGATGTGTTCGCGCTCAACATGATCCGCGCGGCGATCGCCGATACGCTGCGCGGCGACACCGCGGCCGTGGGCACCGCCGGGATGATCACCTCGGCCAGTGCCGTGGACCAGGTGCTGTCCCCGTTCGAGGTGGCCTGCCTGGACGTGCAGGGCCGCGCGCTCGGGCGTCCGGTGTCGGACCTGCTCGGCGGTGCGGTGCGAGACGCCGTTCCGTTCAGCGCCTACCTGTTCTACAAATGGGCCGCCCACCCCGGCGCCGAACCCGACGCGTTCGGCGCCGCACTCGACCCGGACGGCATCGTCGCCCAGGCGCGACGCATCGTCGACGAATACGGTTTCACCGCCGTCAAACTCAAGGGCGGGGTGTTCGCACCCGAGGAGGAGATGGCGGCGATCGAGGCCCTGGCCGCCGCGTTCCCCGGTATGCCACTGCGCCTGGACCCCAACGCCGCCTGGACGCCGCAGACCTCGGTGAAGGTCGCCTCCGGGCTGGCCGGCATCCTCGAGTACCTGGAGGACCCCACGCCGGGCCTGGACGGCATGGCCGAGGTGGCCGCGCAGGCGCCGATGCCGCTGGCCACCAACATGTGCGTCGTCGCGTTCGACGAACTGGCCCCCGCGGTTGCCAAGAGCTCGGTGCGCGTGGTGCTTTCCGATCACCACTACTGGGGCGGCTTGCAGCGGTCGCGGCTGCTGGCCGGCATCTGCGAGACGTTCGGGCTGGGACTGTCGATGCATTCCAACTCCCATCTGGGCATCAGCCTGGCCGCGATGGTGCACCTGGCCGCGGCCACCCCGAACCTGACCTATGCGTGTGACACGCACTGGCCGTGGAAGAGCGAGGACGTCGTCGCGCCCGGTGTGCTGTCGTTCGTGGACGGGTCGGTGCCGGTCCCGACCACACCGGGACTGGGCGTCGACATCGACGACGACGCACTGGCGGCGCTGCACGAGCAGTACCTGCGGTGCGGAATCCGTGACCGCGACGACACCGGCTACATGCGCAGTGTCGATCCGTCGTTCGAGACCGCCAGCCCGCGCTGGTAGTTCCATCCCTCTGTACCGGGCCGGGGTGGGCCGGTTCGGGTTCGCGGCCATCAAGCCCACACCGGACCGAATCGTCGGCACTACACTGATGCCGCGGTGCGCCCGTACAGGCGCCGACTGATACGAGGAGTGCATCGGTGTTCTCGCTGGCCCGGTTGCAGTGCTTCGTCGCCGTGGCCGAGGAGCTGCACTTCGGCCGCGCCGCCGAACGCCTGCACATGACCCAGCCGCCGCTGTCACGTCAGCTGCAGCAGCTGGAAAGCGAACTGGGCGTCCAGCTGATCGACCGCACCACCCGTACCGTCACCCTCACCCCGGCCGGTGCGGCGTTTTTGCCCGACGCCCGCCGGATCCTGCAGCTGGCCGAAGGCGCCGCGCAGACCGTCAAACGCATTCCCGCCGGTGACCTCGGCACCGTCGTCGTCGGGTTCACCGCCGCCTCCGCGCACGCCGTGCTGCCCCGGCTGCTCGCACGGGCCCGCGAGCGGCTGCCCGACGTGAAGCTCGACCTGCGCGAGATGGTGACCTCAGCCCAGATCGACGGACTGATGTCCGGTGAGCTCGACCTCGGGATGGCCCGCCCACCCCTCAAACGCCCGGGACTGGTGTCGCGCCCGCTGCTGCACGAGCAGCTGGTGGTCGCACTGCCGGCCGAGCACCCCCTGTCCGACCTGTCGCGGCAGCTGACCCTCAACGACCTCGACGGCCAAGACCTGGTGATGTACTCCCCGGTGCAGGCCCGCTACTTCAACGAATTGCTGATCAGCACGTTCACCATCGCCGGCGCCACCCCGCGGTACGTGCAGTACGTCACCCAGGTGCACACCATGCTGGTGCTGGTGCGCTCGGGCATCGGGCTGGCCCTGGTGCCGGCGTCCGCGGCCACGCTGCACCCCGAGGGGGTGGTGTTCCGCACGATCGGGGCGTTCCGGGAGCGCCCGGTGGAGCTGGATGCCGTGTGGCGCGGCGACTCGACCAACCCGGCCCTGCTGCGGTTGCTCAAAGACGTGCTGCCGCAGCAGGAGTGGACCACCGACGAGCTCGTCGAAGGCGTCGTCTAGAGCAGCTGCGGAACCCGGTCGGGAATCACGAACGACGCGCCCGTTGCGACCGGGGCACCCGGGCGGGTCACGAACGGCACGGTGCGGAAATCGGCGCGCAGCTCGTCGGCGGCGAGCGTCGCGCGCAGATAACCGCGCCGGTTGCTGAAGTACCGGATGTGCGGGTTCTCCGGCAGGATCGCCTCGACATCGGCCCGGGTGTCGGATCCGTCGCCACCGGAGGTGATCGACGTCGTCACCAACTCGGTGGCCACCGCAGCCGACAGCGGATCCTCGGAGTGCCTGCAGATCTCAGCAGCCCAGTGCGCGTGCACGTCTCCGGTGAGGACCACGCCGTTGCGCACCGCCGAGTCGGCGATCCCGGCGACGACGCGGTCCCGCTCGGCGACGTACCCGTCCCACGCATCCGGATTGACGCCGTGCGCCGGACCCGCAGCGAGCTCCAGCGGCGCGAAGAACACCTGCTGCGCCAGCAGGTCCCACCGCGCCCTCGATCGCGCGAAACCGTCGAGCAGCCAACGCTGTTGCTCGGCGCCGAGCAGGGTACGGCGCGGGTCGAAGCGCTCCGCGCAGTCACTGCGATAGTGGTCGCCGCACGCCTGATCGGAGCGGTACTGGCGGGTGTCGAGCAAATGCACCGTCGCCAGCGCGCCCCATTCGACACGGCGGTACAACCGCATGCCGCCGTCGCGTGGCGCCGCCGATGCGCGCAGCGGCATGTTCTCGTAATACGCCTGCAGCGCCGCCGCCCGGCGCGCGGCGAACCCGGCATCGGGTGTCTTCGGTACGTCGCCGGCCCAGTTGTCGGCCAGTTCGTGGTCGTCGAACACCACCAGCCATGGCGCGACGGCGTGCGCCGCCTGCAGGTCGGGGTCGGTGCGATACTGCGCGTGCCGCTGCCGGTAATTCGCCAGCGTCACGGTCTCCGGGCCGGCGTGATCGCGCACCCGGTCACCGTTGGCGGCGTATTCGTACAGGTAATCGCCCAGGTGCACAACGACATCGGGATGTTCCTCGGCGAGGCGGCGGTACGCGGTGAACCAACCGTGCTGATAGTTCGAGCACGACGCCGCGCACAGCGTCAACGTCGCGTTCATCGCGTCGGGCGCGGGTGTGGTGCGGGTGCGACCCACCGGTGACAGATGGCCCTCGGCGCGGAACCGGTAGAAATACTCGCCGCCGGGCGGCAGACCGGCCAGCTCGACGTGCACGCTGTGCGCGGCCTCGGGAGCGGCGACGGTGTGGCCCCGCTGCAGCGGCCGGGTGAACGCCTCGTCGGCGGCGACCTCCCACTGCACCTCTACGGGGCGCGCCGGCATACCACCCAGGCCGTCGTCGGCCAGCGGCCGCGGCGCCAGCCGCGTCCAGATCACCGCGCCGTCGGGACCGGGATCACCCGAGGCCACCCCGAGGGTGAACGGGTCGGCTGGAACGGGTCCGCGGCGCGGCCCGGCGGTGAATCCGAGCAGCGGAGCGGCGGCCAGCCCCGCCGCGCCCTTGAGGACGGTGCGGCGGCTGAGATTCGGCGACACGGCGCAGTGTCGGAGAGCGGCCTGTCCGGGCGATGGCCGGCAGGCATCGGGTGTCTCTCGCCGCGCGGGCGGTCACGGGAACTGTTCGTGAACACCGGTTGGCCGCGTCCGCGATTTCAGCCCTCCGAGCTGGGCGAGCGCTCTAATATCAACGTATTCGCAAAGGAGCATGTCATGGCTAGAGATGACCACAAGATCTCCGAGAAGTTGAGAAACCAGGGCTGCCGGTGCCACTGCGCCACCTGCAAGGGCGACGGGCACTGCCACAACATCGCCGCCGGCTGCGCCGTCCGCCGCTGAGCTGACGTCGCGGCGCTCGTCGCACCCACCGCGAGTGAGAAGCCAGGGCTGCGTTGCAGGGTCCCACCGCAGCCCGGAATCCTATTTCGCGGCGGCGGGCAGCACCACCGGGGTGATCAGCGCACCGGTGGCGAGGAACTCGTCGAGGTTGCGCAGCGTCAGCGCCTCCATCGCGGCGCGCGTCTGCACCGTGCCGCTGGCGACGTGCGGCAGTAACACGACGTTGTCCAGCGCGAACAGCTGCTCCGGCACGTGCGGCTCGTCGGCGAACACGTCCAGTCCGGCGCCGGCGAGACGGCCGTCCAGCAGCGCCGACACCAAGGCGTCCTGGTCGACCACGCTGCCGCGGGCGATGTTGATCAGATAGCCGTCGGGCCCCAGCGCGTCCAGCACGGCGCGGTCCACCAGATTGCGGGTACCGTCGCCGCCGGCCGCGGCCACGATCAGCACGTCGACCCCGCGCGCGAGCTCCGCCGGCGACGCGGCATAGGTGTAAGGCGAGTCGGGCACCTCTCGCCGGTTGTGGTAGCTGATCGAGCAGCCGAAGGCACTCAGCCGCAAGGCAATCGCCGTGCCGATCCGGCCCAGGCCGACGATGCCGACGCGGGTGTTGCTGACCTGGCGGGTCAGCGGATAGTTGCCGTCCACCGGCCAGCGCCCGGCACGCAGGTAGCGGTCGGCGGCCGAGAACTGGCGCAGCGTGTCGATCATCAGCCCGACCGCCGTGTCGGCCACACAGTCGGTCAGCACATCGGGGGTGTTGCTGACCGCGACGCCGCGCGCCGCGGCGGCGTCGACATCGGTGGTGTCGTAGCCGACGCCGAAGTTGACGACCGCGCCGAGGTTCGGCAGCGCCGCCATCAACTCGGCGTCCACGCCGGTCCGCCCTGAGGTCACCACCGCGGCGATCTCGGCGCCGTGCCGCGACAGAAAACTGTGACGTTCGTCCTCGGCGTCGGGCAGCACCCAGGCGGCGTAGTCGTCGACCAGCGTGGCCGACAGCGACGGTTTCAGGGGGCCGACCTGCAGGACGGCGCGCTTCGTCGCGGCTGGGGAATGCTCGGTGGACGCAGTCATAGTGCTGTTCACGCTACGACGACCTGCGGATACCCGTCCACGTCCGAAATAGCATGGACTGATAGCCAAAGCGCATAGGTGCTCCAGTCCGCCCCGCGCCGGGGTATCGCCACGATCGAAATGCCAGCTCAGGGCTGGTGTGAGGAGGCAGCGACAGCGCCACTGGCGTCCGAAAATCGCCCGGATACGGCCATTTGAGCAGGGTTGACGGTCTCCAAAACACCGCCATAGCGTGTGGCTGTCATCACACATTGCATCTACATACGTAGACGCCAGACATCCCCAGCCCCGGGAGGATCGATGAAGCGGAACACACGGCGCCTGACCGCGATGGCCCTCGCGGGAGTCGCCGTCGCCGCCAGCGGCTGCTCGGTCGCCAACTCCGGCGGAGGCGGATACGACCTCAACACGCTGCGCATCGTCCTGCCCCAGGAGCCCCCCACACTCGAGCCCTGCGAGAGCTCACTGACCTCCACCGGCGTCGTGGTGCGCTCCAACATCACCGAACCGCTGGTGGAGCGCAACCCGACCACCGGCGACCTGGAACCGCTGCTGGCCACCGACTGGGAGCAGAGCAGCCCCACCGAGTGGACGTTCACCCTGCGCGACGGTGTGACCTTCTCCGACGGGGCACCGTTCACCGCCGAGGACGCCGCCTTCTCGATCGACCGCGCGGTCAACTCCGATCTGCAGTGCAACGTCGACGGCTACGTCTTCGGTGACGAGGTGCTGACCCTGCAGACCCCCGACGAGCGCACCGTCGTGGTCGGCACCACCGAGCCCGATCCTATTCTGCCGCTGCGTATCTCGTTCGTCGAGATCGTGCCCCGCACCACCAGCATGACCGAGAAGGTGCGCGAGCCGATCGGCACCGGACCCTACGCGATCCGCGACTGGGAGTACGGACAGAAGCTGATCCTGGCCCGCAACGACACCTACTGGGGTGAGGCGCCGGCGTTCCCGGTCGCCGAATACCAGTGGCGCAGCGAGGGAAGCGTGCGCGCGGCGATGATCACCAACGACGAGGCCGACATCGCCACCGGCCTGGGCCCCGAGGACGGCGCCGGCGACCTCGGGGTGCCGTTCCAGAACAACGAGACCACGGCGCTGCGCATGCAGGCCACCGAGCCGCCGCTCGACGACATCCGCGTCCGCCAGGCGATCAACTACGCCACCAACCGCACCGGCATCGTCAAAGCCCTGTTCCGCGACCTGGGTCAGCCCGCCGCCCAGCTGATCCCGTCCGGTGTGGTCGGCTACAACGACCAGTTGCAGCCCTGGCCGCACGACACGGACAAGGCCAAGGCGCTGATCGACGAGGCCCGCGCCGACGGGGTGCCGGTGGACAGGGAGATCCGTCTGATCGGACGCACCGCGCAGTTCCCCAAGATCGCCGAGACCATCGAGGTGCTGCAGAGCGAATTCACCGAGATCGGGCTCAACGTCAAGATCGAGATGATGGACACCGCCTCCCAGCTCGAGTACCAGCTGCGGCCGTTCCCCCCGAACACCGGGCCCTACCTGCTGATGATCATGCACGGCAACCAGGCCGGTGATGCCGCGTTCACGATGGACCAGTACATGCTTTCCGACGGTCCGCAGAGCGCCTACGGCACAGCGGAATTCGATGCGAAGATCCGAGCCGCCGAGCAGCTCGAGGGCCGAGCCCGCCAGGACGCGTTCGCCCAGCTGTTCGCCGAGGAGCCCCAGCAGATCATGCAGATGGCCTACCTCGCCCACATGCGCGGCATCCTCGGCAAGTCGCCACGCGTCGACTACACCCCCAATTCGGCGACCGGCGACGAGATGCGCCTGGCCGCGATGTCACCCGCCGCCGACCGGACCGACAAGTCCTGAGAAACAGGAAGGCCCAGCCCATGTTCTCCTTCGTCCGGCGCCGGATGTACACCAGCGCCCTCCCGCTGATCATCGTCCTGCTCGGGGTGTTCCTGCTCGCCCGGCTCACCGGTGACCCGACGAACCTGTACCTGTCGGAGTCGGCCACCCCCGAGCAGCGCGCCGCGTTCGCCGAGCAGAACGGGTTCAACGATCCGCTGATCACCCAGCTGGTCGACTACTTCAAGGGCGTCCTGCACCTGGACTTCGGCACCTCGCTGCGCACCGGTGAATCGGCCGCGGAGATGGCATTGCGCGCCTTCCCCGCCACGCTGCAACTCGCGTTCGCAACGATGCTGCTGGCGATCGTCGGAGCCGTCGTCGTCGGCTGCTGGGCCGCCTACCGCCCGAACTCGCTGGCCGACCGGTTCTCCAGCCTGCTGTCGATGACCGCGGCGTCCATCCCCGACTTCTGGTTCGCGATCACCGGGGTGTGGCTGTTCGCGGTGCTCCTCGGCGTGCTGCCCACCTCCGGTGTCGACGCCGGCGTGCTGTCCTGGATCCTGCCCGTCGCGACGCTGATGATCCGGCCCCTGGGTGTGCTCACCCAGGTGGTGCGCGGGGCGATGGTCTCGGCCCTGTCGGCGCCCTACATCCGGCTGGCACGCAGCAAGGGCGCGGGCGACTTCCGGGTCGTGTCCCACCACGCGTTGCGCAACGCCGCAGCACCCGCGCTCACCGTCGCCGGCGACCTGATGGTCAGCCTCATCAACGGCGCGGTGGTGGTCGAGGCCATCTTCGGCTGGCCCGGCATCGGCAAGCTGATGATCGACGCGATCCTGCAGCGCGACTTCGCCGTTCTGCAGGCCGCCGTCCTGCTCACCGCCGTCAGCATCTTCCTGCTCAACATCATCATCGACGCCTGCTACGCGCTGCTCGACGCGCGGGTCCGCGAACCCGCCCGAGTCTGAGAAGTCCCAGGAGACAACCATGAGCACGTCAATCGACCTGATCCCGGTCAAGCCGACCACCGCGATCGTCGGCGAGGACGACACATCCTCACGCACCACCAAGCAGTCCGGGCCCTCGTTCTGGTTCCGGCTGCTGTCCAACGACCGGGTCGCGCTCACCGCGGCCGGCGTCCTCGGCATCGTGGTGCTGACCGCGCTCGTCGGGCCGCTGCTGGTCGGTGACCTCGCCACCCGCATCGACCTCGACAACTCCAACCAGCCGCCGTTCACACTGGCCCACGGCTGGGCCAACGTGCTGGGCACCGACCCGCTGGGCCGCAGCATGCTGGCCCGCCTCGTCGTGGCCTGCCAGACCACCCTGTCGGTCGCGATCCCGGCCGTGGTCATCTCCGCGGTCATCGGCTCGGCGGTGGGCATGTGGGCCGGCTATCACCGCGGCTGGCGCGAAACGCTCGCGATGCGCGTCGCCGACGTCATCATGAGCTTCCCGTCGCTGCTGCTGGCCGTCGTGGTGCTCTACGTGTTCTCCCCCAGCGCGGCCAACATCGTCATGGTGCTGGCGCTCACCCGCATCCCGGTGTACCTGCGCACCGCGCGCGCCGAATCCGCCGAACTGGCCAGCCGCGTATTCGTCGACGCAGCAAGAACCTTCGGTGCGAGCGCCACCTCGATCATCTGGCGTCACGTGCTGCCGATCGTGCTGCCCACCATGCTGACCGTCGCCACGCTGGACTTCTGCTACGTGATGCTCGCCGAGAGCTCGCTGAGCTTCCTCGGCATCGGTATCCAGCCGCCCGACGTCAGCTGGGGCCTGATGGTCGCCCAGGGCCGCACCTACCTGCACACCGCCTGGTGGCTGTCGTTCTTCCCCGGCCTGGCCATCGTGATCACCACCGTGTCGGCCACCATCCTGGCCGCCTGGGCCCGCATCGCCACCGACCCCGGCCAGCGTTGGCGCCTGACCGTCCCGCAGAAGCGACTGAGCACGTTCACCAAGTCGGGAAAGCGCCTCTGATGAAAGGCTCGAGCATGACCGCACCAGCACGCCCTGACACGCAGACCGACCACCACGCCGACGCGCCCACGGTGCTCGACGTCGACGGGCTCTCGGTCGAGGTCCGCACCATCTCGGGCACCCTGCGCGCCGTCAACGATGTGTCGTTCCAGGCTCGGCGCGGCGAAACGCTGGCCCTGCTGGGTGAATCCGGCTGCGGCAAGTCGATGACCGCGACCGCACTGGTCGGCCTGCTCGAACCGGTGGCCGATGTCGTCGCGGGCAGCGTCACCCTGTCCGGTGTCGACCTGCTCTCCGCCGACCGCAAGAAGCGGCGCGCGATGGCCGGTACCGAACTGGCCATCGTGTTCCAGGACGCGCTGACCGCGCTCAACCCGCTCTACACCGTGGGGACCCAACTGGCCGAACCGTTCCGGATCCACAAGGGACTCAACGCCAAGGATGCCAAGGCCAAGGCCGTCGAACTGATGGCGCGGGTCGGCATCCCCCAGCCGGAGACCCGACTGAACTCCTACCCGCACCAGTTCTCCGGAGGCATGCGCCAGCGGCTGCTGATCGCCATGGCCGTCGCCCTCAACCCCAGCGTGCTGATCGCCGACGAGCCGACCACCGCGCTCGACGTCACCGTGCAGGCCCAGATCATGGCGCTGCTGCGGGACCTGCGCACCGAGTTCGACATGGCCGTCGTCCTGATCACCCACGATCTGGCCCTGGTGGCCGAAGAAGCCGACCGTGTCGCCGTCATGTACGCCGGCAACGTCATCGAAACCGGCACCGTCGCCGAGGTTTTCGCCGACCCGAAGCATCCCTACACGAAGGGCCTGCTCAACTCGGTGCCCGTCAACGCCCGCCGCGGCGACGGCCTGACGTCGATCGGCGGGTCACCGCCGGACCTGCACGACATTCCCGAGGGATGCGTCTACCAGGAGCGCTGCCCGTTGGCGCGCGACATCTGCGTCACCACCCGGCCCACCCTCGACCACGTCGGCGAACAGCGTAAGGCCGCCTGCCACTTCCCGGAAGAGGTCACGCCCCGCACGCGAGGAGAAAAGAGTGACGATGTCTGAGAATCTGCTCGAAGTCCGCGACGTCCGCAAGTCGTTCCGCGTCCCGCACGCCGGAAAGAACAGACTCTGCGCGCTCGACGGCATCAGCCTGGACCTGGCGCGCGGCGAAACCCTCGGCCTGGTAGGCGAATCCGGCTGCGGAAAGTCGACCCTGGCACGGACGTTGCTGATGCTCGAACGTCCGGACGCCGGAACGGTGCGTTTCGACGGCGTGGACCCGTTCACGCTCACCGGCGCCGAGCTGCTGAAGTTCCGCAGCCGGGTGCAGATGGTGTTCCAGGATCCCTACGCGTCCCTGAACTCCCGGATGTCGGCCGCCGAGATCATCGCCGAGCCGTGGCGCAGCCACAAGGGGCTCGTCAAGAACCGCCAGGACCGCGACATGCGGGTGCGCGGCCTGCTGGACCTGGTGGGCCTGGGCGCCAAGGCCGCCGACAAGTATCCGCAGGAATTCTCCGGCGGCCAGCGGCAACGCATCGGCATCGCCCGTGCGCTGGCGCTGAACCCGGACGTCATCATCTGCGACGAACCCGTCTCCGCGCTCGACCTCTCGGTACAGGCCCAGGTACTCAACCTGCTCAACGATCTGCAGGAGCAACTCGGCATCTCCTACATCTTCATCTCGCACGATCTCTCGGTGGTGCGCCACGTCGCAGACCGGGTTGCGGTGATGTATCTCGGCAAGATCATCGAGAACGGCCCCACCGACACGGTATTCGACCGCTCCGACCACCCGTACACCGCGGCGCTGATGTCCGCGGCGCCCACCCTCGACGGCGCACACCGCCAGGAACGCATCCTGCTCTCCGGCGAGGTGCCCTCACCGCTGAACCCGCCGTCGGGCTGCCGCTTTCGCACCCGCTGCTGGAAGGCCACCGACGTGTGCGCCACCACCACGCCGCCGGTCACCGTGGACCCCGACGTCGGCGGCCACACGGCGCTGTGCCACCACCCGTTGCTGCTGGAGGGGAGTGGACTTGAGACCGTGTCGGCATGACCCTTGCGGGATTCTGCGTCGTGGCCGCGGCGATTCTGTTCGCTTCGGCCTTGCAGGCGTCGATCGGATTCGGCATGGGGATGTTCGCCGCACCGATCGTCGCGATGATCGAACCGGCGATGATCCCGGGCACGCTGATCATGGTCGCCACGCTGGTCACGCTGATGGTGGTGGTGCGCGAACGGGAAGCCATCGACCTGTCGGGGACCGGCTGGGCGTTGATCGGGCGGGTGCCCGGGACCGTGGCCGGCGCACTGCTGCTGGCCGCGCTGCCGCATCAGGCGTTGGTGATCGTGCTGGCCGCTGTGGTGCTGGGCGGCGTGGTGCTCACCAGCTCCGGTTGGGTTCCGGCCGCCCGGCGCCGCAACGTCGTGCTGGCCGGGGCGGCCTCGGGGCTGCTGGGCACCGCGACGTCGATCGGTGGGCCGCCCATGGCGCTGGTCTGGCAGCGCAACAGCGGTGCGGTGCTGCGCAGCACGATGAGCAGCTTCTTCCTCGTCGGCTCGGTGATCTCGCTGATCGTGCTCGCCTTCACCGGCGCCGTCGACGGCCGCACGCTGAAGACCTTCGCGCTGCTGGTTCCGGCCGCGGTGCTCGGGTACCTGCTCTCCCGGGTGCTCAACCGGTATCTCAATCCGCTGCGGCTGCGCTGGTTGGCGATCGGCGTCTCGGCCACCGGCGCCGTCGTGCTGATCGGGCGCGAGCTGCTGCTGGCCTTCTGAGGGGGACGCGGTGAGCCAGGACATCTCGGTGCGCAAGGTGAAGTCGGCGGTACGCACGGTCGAGCTGCTCGAGTATCTGGCCGCCCGCCCCACCGACCCGGCCCGGCTGCGCGAGATCAGCGACGCCCTGGACATGCCGCGCAGCAGCGCCCACGCCCTGCTCCGCACGCTGGTCGCCCAGGGGTGGGTGCGCTCGGACCCCACCGGCACCTACTACGGCATCGGCATCCGGGCGCTGCTGGTCGGCACCAGCTACCTCGACAGCGACCCCTACCTACCGCTCATCACGCCGTTCCTGGAGGAACTGCGCGCCGAGCTCGACGAGACGTTCCACCTCGGCCGCCTCGACGGCACGGACATCGTGTACCTGGCCACCCGGGAATCCCAGCAGTACCTGCGCACCTCCAGCCGGGTGGGCCGGCGACTGCCCGCCTACGCCACGGCGCTGGGCAAGGCCCTGCTGGCAGAACGGTTCGGCGCCGACCGCGACAAGCACGTCCCCGCGGCGCTGGAGGCGCTCACCGCCACCACGATCACCGACCGCGCCGACCTGGACCACCAGCTCGACGACGTCCGGGTGCGGGGGTACGCCTCCGACGACGAGGAGAACACCGCCGGGCTGCGCTGCTTCGCCGTGGCCCTGCGCTACTGCCGACCCGCGCAGGACGCGATCAGCGCCTCGATACCCGCCGACCGTCTGACCGCCGAGCGCGAGCGCGTCGTCATCGACGCGCTGCGCGACGTCGGCGACAAGGTGACCCGTGTGGTCCGCCCATTGGCCAACGGCGACAAATGGTTTGCCTCGTGACCAGATATCTGCCCGAAGGAGCGCCATGACCGCCAGAACACCCGTCGTCACCGACGTGACCGTCATCCCGGTCGCCGGCCACGACAGCATGCTGCTGAATCTGTCCGGCGCGCACGGGCCGTTCTTCACGCGCAACCTGATCATCATCTCCGACTCGGCAGGCAACACCGGCGTCGGGGAAGTGCCCGGCGGCGAACCGATCCGGCGCACCCTCGAGGACGCCCGGCCGCTGATCACCGGACGCAGCATCGGCGACTACCACGCGGTGCTGGCCGACATGCGGCGCACGTTCGCCGACCGCGACGCCGGCGGTCGCGGAGCGCAGACCTTCGACCTGCGGGTCACGGTGCATGCCGTCACCGCCGTCGAGGCGGCGCTGCTGGATCTGCTCGGCCGGCACCTGGAGGTACCCGTCGCCGCGCTGCTCGGCGACGGTCAGCAGCGCGCCGAGGTGCAGGCGCTGGGATATCTGTTCTTCGTCGGAGACCGCACGAAGACCGACCTGGCCTACCGGTCCCCCGCCGACGAGGCACCCGACGCCGACGACTGGCTCACGGTGCGCCACCAGGAGGCCCTGACTCCCGACGCGGTGGTGCGCCTGGCCGAAGCAGCCCACGCGCGTTACGGTTTCGCCGACTTCAAGCTCAAGGGCGGCGTGCTGCCGGCGCCCGAGGAGGCCAAGGCCGTCATCGCGCTCGCCGAGCGCTTCCCCGGCGCACGCATCACGCTGGACCCCAACGGGGGCTGGCTGTTGCGCGACGCCGTCAAGACATGTCGCGAGCTGGCCGGGGTGCTGGCCTACGCCGAGGACCCGGTGGGACCCGAAGGCGGGTTCTCCGGCCGCGAGGTGATGGCCGAATTCAAACGCGCCACCGGCTTGCCCACCGCGACCAACATGATCGCCACCGACTGGCGCGAGATGGGGCATGCGATCCGCTCCGGCGCGGTCGACATCCCGTTGGCCGATCCGCACTTCTGGACCATGGCCGGGTCGGTGCGGGTGGCCCAGCTGTGCGAAGCGTGGGGCCTGACGTGGGGGTCGCACTCCAACAACCACTTCGACGTGTCACTGGCCATGTTCACCCACGTCGCCGCCGCCGCGCCGGGTGAAATCACCGCCATCGACACCCACTGGATCTGGCAGGACGGCCAGGCCATCACCACCGACCCGTACCGCATCGTCGACGGCTATCTGACAGTTCCCGAGGCACCCGGGCTGGGCGTGACGCTCGACGAAGCCGCGGTGGCAGCCGCTCACGCGCTGTACCAGCAGGAAGGACTCGGCAGCCGCGACGACGCGGCGGCCATGCAGTACCTGATCCCCGGATGGACGTTCGACAGCAAACGCCCTGCGCTGCAGCGTGGTTGAGAGGAATGACATGTTGATCGTGGTGGCCGACGGCAACCTGCTCCCCCACCGGGAGCGGCTGCAGGCACGGGCACCGTCCGGGTCACGATTCGTCTGGCTGACCGACGGGGTGCCCTACGAGGAGCTGCGCGACGCCGAGGTGTTCGTCGGCAGCTTCTTCACCGCCGACATGGTGCGGGCCGCCGAGCGGCTGCGTCTCATCCACGTCGCCGGGGCCGGCACCGACCGCATCGACTTCGCCGCGTTGCCCCCTGAGGTGGCGGTGTGCAACACCTTCCACCACGAACGTTCGATCGCCGAGTACGTGGCCGGGGCGGCGGTGATGCTGCGGCGGGGCTTCCTGACGCACGACCGGGCGCTGCGGGACGGGATCTGGGCCACGTCGGTGTACGACCGCTCGCTGCCGCAGCCGCCCGCCTTCGGGGACGCCCGGATCGGGTTCGTCGGTTTCGGCCACATCGGGTTGCGCAGCTGGAAACTGTTGCGCGCGTTCGGCTGCACGGGTGCAGCGGTCACCGGGTCGGGCCGGGTCGCAGACCAGGCCGGACTGGACTGGGTCGGCGACACCAGCCGACTGGACCAGCTGCTGGACGAGTGCGACGTCGCGGTGGTCTCCGCGCCGTTGAACGAGCACACCACCGGGATGATCGGGGCGGCGCAGCTGGCCGCGCTCGGCTCCGACGGTGTCCTGATCAACGTCGGGCGTGGGCCGCTGGTGGCCGAACGGGCGCTCTACGACGCGCTGGCCGGCGGCGTGATCAAGGGGGCCGCGATCGACGTCTGGTACCGCTACCCCGCCGGCGAAGGGCGTTGTGCGCCCAGCGAATTGCCGTTCGCCGAACTGCCCAACGTGCTGATGACCCCACATTCGTCGGGAATCACCACCGACACCTTCATCGGCCGGGTCGACGACGTCGGCGCCAACATCACCCGTCTCGCCCAGGGCGAACCGCTGGAAAATGTGGTGAACCGAGCCTGACGACGGTACACGCGTCGCCCGAGTAGGGCGCTGCAACACCGTCACGCCTTGCGCCACTCTCAGGCGCACGCCGACGCGCGCCGGATCTAGGGCGTGTAGTCGTATTCCGGCTCGTGGAACCGGTTGATGATCGGAATGCGCTCGATGATCCGATCGCGCAGCCGCGGCTCGGGCTGCGGGGTGTTCAGCTGCGGCGGCGCCACGTTCGGCGCCGGGGCCGGCGGCACGTACACCGGCGCGGGCTCGGGCGGCAGATAGTTCGGCGGCGGTGCCGGCGGAACGTAGGCCGGGGCCTCGGGCACATAGGCCGGAGCGGGGGCGATCGGCTCTTCGTACACCGGCGGCGGGGCCTGCGGCGCCGGCGGGGCTGCGGGCGGTTCGACGATCGGCATCGCGTCCGGGACCTCGACGAAGGCAGCCACCGCCTCTGCAGGCACCGGAGCAGCAGGTGGCGGCGGAGCCAGCGGTTTCGGGGCCGGCGGAGCGGCTTCGGCCGGTGACGGCGGCGCGGCCTCGCGCAGCGGCTCGCTCGCCGAGCGGGCCATCTTCGGCGCCTCGGTGTCAGGGGTGAACGTCATACCGAGCGCGATCGAGAGCGAGACCACGAACGTGACCACCGCCGCGACCAGCACGGAGGCGGCCGCCGCGGTCGGCGAGAGGGCCCTGCGGGGCGGCGCGGACTCGGCATCGAGCAGCGACACCGCCGACTCCGAGGCCAGCGCGGCGCCCCTGGCCAGCGCCAGGTCGGCTTCATCGGCCGCGACGACGGCGGCATCGGTGCGCTCGCGCAGCGCGCCGACCACCGCGTCGACGTCTCCGGAGCCCGCGACCAGCACCGTGTCGGGGGACAGACCGTCCACGTCGGCGAGGTCCGTCGGGTGGACGCGGTCAGCAGTCACGCCGTCCGGGCTGACCGAGGCGACGACAGCGGCGCCCGGCTCGGCGACGCAGACCACGACCCGCTCGCCGTCGGCGAGTTCGGCGACACCGCGGGCCAGCGCTTCGGCGGCCTCGACGTCGGAGACGGCGATGACGTTCTCGACGCCACGGTCGGTCAGCGCCTGCCAGATCGCGTTCGCGGCGGCTTCCGCCGAGGTGGTCCAGTTCAGGCCGATGGCGTGCAGCCGACCCGCGGTCCTGTCCATCAGCGCGCTGAGCAGGGCGTCAGCGTCGAAAACCTGATCATGGTCCACGGGCAGTGAGCCGCGGTCCAGGGTTCTGCCCTCTCCGGCGGACTCGACGAGCACCCAGCGCACCGATGACGACGTCATCGACAAACCGAGCACAAGATCCATGGGGCAAGCTTCCAATCTGGTAACGATCAGCCCCCGACACTACCGCGAGCCGCCCCGGCGATGCATCCGGCCGGGTTTCCGATCAGCCCGCTCCGTCGAGCAGGTGGCGGCGCCACGCCATCGCGGCCTGCGCGGTCAGCTGGTGAAAGCCCAGCCAGGACACGTTGGCGTCGCCGACACAGCGGTGCGGTTCACCCAGCCAGGACGGCCGTTGCGCGCCGCATCGCCGGCACTCCATCTGCGCCATGACGCTCCTCTCGGACCCCCGGACACTGATCCGACGGTCTCACCACAGCGGTGCCCGGCGCACGGCGAAGTAATGCATCACACACGTCTGCCCGATCACACGAGGGCGTCGGCGGCGACTCAGGCGGCTATGCGACCGCGCCTCAGACGGCTATGCGGCCGCGGCGCCGGCGGAGTCCTCAGCTGCGCCGTCGGCGGAGTCCTCGGCTGCGGCTCCGGCGACGGCACCGGGGTTGTCCGCCCCGGCGTCAGCCGCGTCCCCCGATTCTTGACCTTCGGTCGCTGGGACCGCTTCCTCGAGTTCGTCGACGCCGGAGTCGGCGGGCAGCGCGTCAGGCTCGCCGGGGGGATCCAAGGCCGCCGACGGCGATTCGCCGCCCCCAGAGCCTATGTCGTCCTCCTCACCGGCCTCGGCCACCACACCGAGGTCGCCGGCCTCCTCGTCCTCCGCATCGCCGGTACCGCCCTCGGCGGTCACCTGCTGCCCCCCGATCGGTGCCCCGTCGACTCCACCGGGTGCTGCGGGTTCATCGGAGGACGAGCTGTCGGCGATTCGTGCCGCGCCTGCGTCCCCCGAATCGCTTTCGGGCTCCTGCCGGTCGGCAACGTCGGCGCTGAAGAGGTTCCATGGAGCGAAGAGCCTCGACCGCAACGGCTGACTGTAATCGGTGCGGTCGTAAGCGGTTTCGATGAACCAGCGCAACGGCGCATCCAGTGCGGCGAGGATCGGGTCGGGCAACCAGTCGAACGGCATCAGCAGCGGGACCGGATAGGTCTTGATGACGTAGTAGGCGGTGTTGGAGTGCTCGTCGAACTGGTAGCACTCACTGCCGGACTGCTCGGCGAGGTCGAGATCCTCGCTCGTGAGCTCGAGTTGAGTGTTGCCGTGCACCAGCACGATGCCCATGAATGCGTTGGCGATCGCGACCGGGTTCCACAGATAGGTCGGGAAGTCAGCCCAGCCGTCGTACTGGCGCACGACGTCGACCGTGAAGTCACCGTTGACCGGTGTGGCGCCGCTGAAGGTGACGTCGACGAACGGGATCGTCAAGCCCCGGAACCTCTGCATGACCCCGCCGTTGGGCCGACTCGGGTTGCCCACCAGAACATAGGTGTTGCCGGTATGGGTGGCCTTGTACAGCGATGCCGCGACCGCGCCCTGGGAGAAGCCGAAGATCACGTCGCCCTCGACAGCTTGCTGATCGGCCAGCAGCTGCGCCCCCTGCACCACCGAATCGTCGTAGCTCAGGTCGGCGAAGCCGCCGTGGGAGAACGGCCGGAAACCGGCGTTGTACGCGACCTCCTCGTATGACGTCGATGGCGTCAGACCGCTGCCGTCGATGACTGTGCTGATGAAGTCCTCGTACTGCTGCTCGCTGGGGATGAAACCGATGTTCGTACCGCGCAGATAGTGCAGCGCGGACAACAACTGCGGACTGGACGTCAGCGTCGGCGCGGCCCCGAGAGCCAGCGCGACCCCTGCCGCGCCGGTTGCCGCGAGGCCGCCGGGGCGACCGGTCGAGCGGTTCTTCGCTCTCTGCGTCCGCTGACGTCGACATGTGCCCAACCGGTGCTTTGCCACAGTGCCCCCTCCGACACCCCCAGGAGGCGTCACTGCGCGCGCCCCCACCCAGGGCGAGTGTACGGACAGAAGTTTGCTGTGAACGGCAATCGGGGGTTTTGGTCGCCGCGGCACTCAGCGGGCCGACACCGCGTCACACGCCGGAGTCGGCACCTACCACCCTGCGCAGCAGTTCCAGCGGTCGCAAGAACGTCGAGCGGGTCGGGCGGCTGTAATCACTTCGGTCATAGGCCGTTTCGATGAACCAGCGCAGGGGGCCCGCCACGGCGTCGGCGATCCACCGGGGCAGGAAGCGTTCGAACGGCATCAACAGCGGCAGCGAGGGCGTCCTGAGCAGGTAGTACACGGTGTTCGAATCGGCGTCGTACTGGTAGTACTTCGGCCCCGCCGACTCGGCTGCCCGAATCTCGTCGGCGGTCACCTCGGTTTGGGCGCCGCCGTGCACCACCAGGATGCCGATCAGCGCGTTCGCCACCGCCAACGGGTTCCACAGGTCGGCCGGGAAGTCGGCCCAACCGTCGTACTGGCGGGCCACGTCGATGGTGTGGTCACCGTTGTGCGGGGTGGCACCGCTGAACGTGACGCCGGCGACCGGGATCGACACCCCCGGGAAGCGCGCCATGATGCCGCCGTTGGGGCGGCTCGGGTTTTCCACCAGCACGTAGCGGTTGCCGCTGTGAGCGGACTTGTAGAACGACGCCGCGACCGCACCCTGGGAGAACCCGAAGATCACATCGCCCGGCTCGGCGGCCCGCTCGGTCAGCAACTGCACGCCTTGCGCCAACGACGCGTCGTAGGTCAGGTCGGCCGTACCGCCATGCGAGAGCGGCCAGAAGCCCGCGTTGTAGGACACCTTCTCGTAGCGGACCGGCGGTGCCGTTCCGACGCCTTTGATGACCGCGTCGATGAACCGCTCGAAGACCTCGTCGGGGGGATCGTCGCCGATCTTCGTGCCTCGCAGGTAGTGCAGCGCGGCCCGCGGTCGCCGCTCCGCCCGCTTCGGCGTATTGGGCGTTTCAAGGCCGCCGTCGGCCGAGCGAGTCACCCGAGCTGCCCACCCTCTCCTGAGGCCGAGGGGCGCGGTGACACGGCCCGCCGGTGATGATCAGAGGTTTGCTACGACCCACCGTACCGGCCCCGACGTCTACCTTCGGGCCGGTAGTGGGTACTCCTCCCGCAGGCGTTTCGCGGTAGCGTGACCGTCATCGTCCCTGTTCGACGCATGAACACCGCCATGGAATGAAAGGTGCAGATCGACCGATGGCCTCCTCGCAACGACTCGAGCAATGGGAGTCTCGCAGCGAGTGGGTGCTGGCCGCGGTAGCCGTCATCTTCCTGGTGGTGTACTCGGTGCAGGTGCTCGCCGAGCCGCCGCGTGCGGTGAACAACACCCTCGATGCGGTGATGACGGTGCTGTACGTGACATTCGTCGTCGACTACGTCGTCCGCCTCACGCTCGCGCCCCAGCGTGTCCGCTGGTTCTTCCGGCACCTGCTGGACCTGGCGATCGTCGTGCTTCCGTTCCTGCGCCCGCTGCGACTGCTGCGGCTGGTCGTCCTCGTCAAGGTGCTGCACCGGGCCGGCGGCGACGCCATCCGCGGCCGGGTGGTGATGTACACCGCGGCCAGCGCGACGCTGCTGGTCTATGTTGCGTCGCTGGCGATGCTGGAGACCGAACGCAACGCCGCCGAGGCCACCATCACCAACTTCGGCGAAGCCGTGTGGTGGTCGATCGTGACGGTCACGACCGTCGGTTACGGCGACGAGTACCCGGTCACCACGACGGGGCGGGTCATCGCGGTGCTGCTGATGATCGGCGGGATCAGCCTGATCGGTGTGATCACCGCGACGGTCGCCTCGTGGATCGTCGAGCGTGTCTCGGAGGAGGACTCGGCGCACCGCGCGGCAACCGCCGCGCAGATCGACGAGCTGCGCGACGAGATCCGGCACCTGTCCCGGCAGCTGCGCGGACACGACGCCGGACGGGAACACACCCGGCACCTGGAACGTGAGAGCGCTTCGCGTGACGAGGTCCGTCGCGGAGCGTGGTCGCGCCGCTGACTTGTCGGCTCAGCCCGAGGGCGGGTCGGCACGTCGCGCCCGAGCGGGCCGCGACACCCGGCGCTGGAGTCGGGGTCGCGCGGTGACACGCCCGCTGAGCAGGGTGGCCACCGGCCCCAAGAACGCCAGCACGAAGACGTACGGCATGGCGATGGCCTCGATCACCGGAATCGATTCGCCGACCAGCGCGATGATGACCAGCGAGAACTCCCCGCGCACGATCAGTGCGGTGCCCGCCCGGAGCTGACCCGGACGCGCCACCCCTTCGCGCTTCGCGGCGTACATGCCCGACACCACCTTGGTGGCCGCCGTGACCACGGCCAGCACCACCGCCAGCGGCAACATCGGGATCATCACCGCGGGATCCACCATGAACCCGATCGAGACGAAGAAGATCGCGGCGAACAGGTCCCGCAACGGACTGAGCAGTTCCCGTACCCGGACCGCCGTCTCCCCGCTCAGCGTCAGGCCCACCAGGAAGGCGCCCACGGCGGCCGACACGTGCACGAACTCCGCAAGTCCGGCGACCAGCAGCGCCACGCCGAGCACCCGCAGCAACAACAGCTCCGAATCCGGGTGCGACACCAGCCGCTCGACGACGTGCCCCCACTTGTAGGACGCCAGGAACGTCACCGCCAACGCCACGATCGCGATGGCGATGCCGACGACGGCGTTCACCCACGTCCCCCCGGCGGCCAGCACCGCGAGCAACGGCAGATACACCGCCATCGCGAAGTCCTCGAGCACGAGCACCGACAGCACCGCCGGGGTCTCGCGGTTACCCAACCGGCGCAGATCGGTGAGCAGCCGCGACACCACCCCGGACGACGAGATGTAGGTGACGCCGGCCATTGCCAGGATCCCGACGAAGTCCAGGCCGAGGAACCAGCCGACGAGCGCTCCCGGGGTGGCGTTGAGCGCGAGGTCCACCCACGCCGACGGCAGATGTTTGCGCATGCTGGCGGCGAACTCGGTGACCGAGAACTCCAGCCCCAGTGTCAGCAGCAGCAGCACCACCCCGACCAGCGCGCCGGTCTCGATGAACTCCGACGCCGACGGTTCGACCGGTATCGCACCCTCACCGAGGCTGAGCCCGGCCAGGAGGTACAGCGGGATCGGTGACAGCGACACTTTGCGGG
The DNA here is from genome assembly GCF_041902445.1 of Mycobacterium sp. G7A2. Classification (NCBI taxonomy): domain Bacteria; kingdom Bacillati; phylum Actinomycetota; class Actinomycetes; order Mycobacteriales; family Mycobacteriaceae; genus Mycobacterium; species Mycobacterium sp. G7A2. The sequence continues at coordinate 5,148,759 of NZ_CP169251.1, forward strand.
CCAGGGCACCCAGCACGGTCAGGACGACCAGGAGCAGCCCGATCTGGATCAGCAGCGCGACGGAGCCGTGCACCCCGCTCAGCCCTTGTCGAAAATGTGCTCGACCTGGGTGATGCCTTCCTCGGTGCCGATGATGACGAGGATGTCGCCGACGCGCAGCACATCGGCCGGGCCGGGCGACGGCTGGACGTCCTCGTCGCGCACGATCGCGACGACCGAGGCGCCGGTGCGGGTGCGCACGCGGGCGTCCCCGAGGGGCCGGTCGGCGTAGGGACTGTCGGGTTCGATGGAGACCTGTCCCGCCTCCAGACCAGGCACCTCATGGGTCAGATCGGCGAACCGCTCGGCGATGCGCGGGGCGCCCAGGATCTGGGCCAGCGCGTCGGCCTCTTCGGCGTTGAGGTGAAACAGCGGCTGCGCCACATCGGGATCCTCGGCGGCGTACAGCACGACCTCGAAGTCGCCGGCCCGCTTCGCGACGACGCCGATGCGGTCGCCGTCGGTGTTGTCGAACTCGTAACGCAGCCCCACACCGGGCAGCAGAACCTCGTTGACGTCCATGCGTCCCATCTTGACCGACCCATCCCGACCGTGTGCCGCAAGCCCCGGACCGCGTGGCCGACGTGTCCGATACTGGGCTCATGGTGTCCGAGGACGGCGAATCCCTCTCGGGCGAGGACGCGCGGATCCTCGGTCTGGAGTCGGCGGCCATCACCGGTCACACGCTCAAGCTGATCATCCTCGAGCCCGGCGAAATTCTCGACGTCGGCCGGTTGCGAAACAGCGTGGCAGGCCGACTGTCCGACCAGCCGCGAGCCACCGAGCGGGTCGACACCGGAGGCGACGGGCCGCGCTGGGTCGCCGACGAGCAGTTCGACATCACTGCCCACGTGCGTCGGCGCGCCGGAGGTGAGGTGGTGACGCAGGCCGAATTGTGGCAGCAGGTGGGCGCGCTCATGGCCGAGCATCTCGACCGCCGGCGGCCGTTGTGGACCTTCGACGTCCTGGGGCCGCTCGACGACGGCCGTGAAGCGATCGCCGCGCGGATCCATCATGCGATGGCCGACGGGATCGCCGGGATCCGTTTCCTGGACGCGATGCTGTTCGACCCGCGCGATGACAGCGTCCCGCGTGCTGCCGGGATGCGCAGCGCCGCGGCGCCGTCGCGGCTGACCGAAGTGCGGCGGATGCCCGAGGTGGTGCTGCGCGAACTCGGCCGCCCCGGTCCGCATTCCCCGTTCGACCGGCCGGTCGGCGCCGCCCGCGAACTGGCGTTCACCGTGCTGCCGCTGTCGCGGCTCAAGGAGATCGGGGCGTCGCGGCCCGTCCACGCCACGGTCAACGACGCGCTGCTGGCGGTGATCGTCGGTGGTCTTCGACAGTGGCTGAGCTCACGCGGCACCGCGGCGGGGCGGCTGCGGGCGCAGGTCCCGGTCAGCCTGCACCACCGCGACGAGACAGCACACGACCTGGGCAACCGCGACTCGTTCATCAACGTCGATCTGCCGCTGGCCGAACAGGATCCGCTACTCCGGCTGGATCTGATCCGCGCCGAGACCGCCCGGCGCAAGCGGCTCGGCGACGCCGAGGAGCTGTTCGATCTGTTCCACGCGCTGGGCCGACTCCCTCGTCTCGGCGCCGCGGTGGGCCGGCTGGCCGGCAGCGCGCGCGAATTCAGCGTCGCCGTGTCCAATGTGCCGGGGCCTGTCGGTGCCGTGTCGGTCGCGGGCCGACGGGTGCAGCACCTGTTCTCCTCGTCCGAGCCGGCGATGCACCATGCGCTGCGCATCTCGGCGATCTCGTGCGGAGACGACATCGGCGTCGGCCTGTGCACCGATCCTGGGGCGCTGCCCGGCGTGCGGCTGCTGGCCGATCACGTCGCCGCCGCCTACACGGAGTTGGCCACCGCCGCCCCGGCGTGACGTATTGCTGACCGTCCGGCCAAAACGCTGTGCCCAGCAAACCAGCGCAATACAGTCGGGCTACCAGTGGGCGCGCGTGGAGGCGAGCTTCACGGCGCCCCGTTCGCAGGGAGGCGACATGGGGGGATCAGCCATCACACGGGAGGCGCGGCCGACGGCCGGGCCCAGCCGGCACATCGGACGGGTCGGCGGACTGGCGTTCGCCCTCGGGGTCGGCGCAGCGGTGCTGGCGGGGCCGGGCTTGGCGTCGGCGGAGACGTCGGAGTCGGGGTCGGCGTCGGGTACGTCGGAGACGACGTCGGCAAGCGGGTCGTCGACCGCCCCGGAGTCTTCAGGCGCGGAGCAGGGCAGCGTGACGTCGGAGGAATCCGAGGCCGAGGCCACGGAGGCCGAGGCTGAGGCTGAGGCGGCGGCCGAGGCTGAGGCCGAGGCTGAGGCTGACGCTGACGCGGCGGCTGAGGCTGACGCGGCGGCTGAGGCCGCCACCACCGAGGAGGCCGAGTCAGAAGCGGCAGTTGAGGTGGCTGAGATCGCAGCGCCGGAAACCGAATTCCTCGACGAGGCGACCGCGATGGCCTCGAACCGTGCCGACACGAGCGCTGCGCAGTCCGCGGCCCCCGACGACGCATCTCCTGCCGCCGCAGCGCCCACCTTGGGTGAGCTCATCGACAGCTTCTTCGACAACGACACCCCGACCCTGGACCACGACCCGTCCGAGAACAGCGTCGTCGACGGGACGATCCAGGGCCAGCTTCATCCCGAGGACCCGGACTCGAGCAGGCTCACCTTCACGGCGACCGATCCGGCCCACGGCAGCGTCGTCATCAACTCCGACGGCAGCTTCGTCTACACCCCCGACGACACGTTCGCCGGCCAGGACAGGTTCGACGTCACGGTCAGCGACGCACGTAGCGGTCTGCACATCCACGGCCTCGCCGGCCTACTCAACCTGGTCAGTTTCGGTCTGCTCGGCAACAGCGGGCATCGCTCCACCGAGACGGTGTTCATCGGTTTCGAGCGCGCTGTCGTCGTTCCCGGACTCGACACCCCGGTGGACTTCCGGTTCCTGCCCGACGGCCGCATTCTCGTCGCCGAGAAAGCGGGCACGATCAAGGTTGTCGAAAACGGCACGCTGCGTGACGAACCCGTGATCACGCTGTCGGTCAACACGCTCGGTGAGCGCGGAATCAGCGGCCTGGCCGTCGATCCCGACTTCGCCGACAACGGATACCTCTATGTCTCGTACGTCAGTTCGGCCAATCGCAACCAGCTATCCCGGCTGACAATGGTCGGCAACACCGCCGGCACCGAAGTCGTCCTCCTGCAGTCAGGTCAGTCCTCCGCGGTGAACCACCACGGCGGAGCCTTGGGATTCGGACCCGACGGCACGCTGTACTGGGGAGTCGGGGACAACGGTAACGGCGCCAACTCGCAGGACCTGACGAACATTCACGGCAAGATCCTGCGCCTCAACCCCGACGGCAGCACCCCCGCCGACAACCCGGCCATTGCCGGTGCACTGCCTCAGATCTACGCCTACGGTCTGCGCAACCCGTTCCGGTTGACGTTCACACCGGACGGCAAGCTGCTGGTCGCCGACGTCGGTGCGGCCTCGTTCGAGGAACTGAACCTGATCACCGCCGGCGGAGATTACGGGTGGCCCGGCGCCGAAGGAGTCTGCGACGACTGCGACTCGATCAACCCGATCTACACCTACCCGCGTGGCGGGGGCGCGGCGATCACCTCGGTGCTCGTCTACGACGGCGACACGTTCGGCCCCGACTACGTGGGCAAGGTGTTCATCGCCGATCTGGTCCAAGGCTGGATCCGCGTTCTGACGTGCACGCCGGAGTTCACGTCGTGCGGGGACGCGCAGACGTTCGATCCGGACGCCGGATCGACCGTCGTGCTCGCCCAGGGACCGGACGGCAACGTCTACCAGCTGCTGTACCAACCCGGTTCGCTGGTGCGCATCGCACCCGCCGGGGAGGCCGAGGCGGAGTTGGTCTGAGAACGAGTTTTTCGGTGACGTCGCTGGTCGAGGTGCCGGCGGCCAACGGATTCGGCCCTAGCGGTCGCTAAAAGTTCCCTGTGAACTACAGTAGAACCGCGGTGTGGGTGCGACGGGAGTCGCCCGTCCCCTGCTCTGCGGGGAACGGCGCAGCTACGACTTCGCCCCCAAAACCGCGGATAGCGTGCGCATTCCTCGTGATTGAAGGATCAGCGCACGCACGACCACTTTTTCCGAGAGCGTGCGCGTGGCAACGGAAAAAGAAAGGTCTCATGACTTCCACGACCACCCAGGACAATGCAGAACTGCGGTTGCGTGAACAGAATTACGGTGACGATCCACTAGCCGATCGCGACACCGATCTCTACCGAGGCGAATACGTCATGAGCTTCGTCGAGAAGTGGGACGAACTGATCGACTGGGATGCCCGGGCCCAGTCCGAAGGCCGATTCTTCATCGACGTCCTACGTGCCCGCGACAAGAAGAGCGTGGTCGACGTCGCCACCGGAACCGGTTTTCACTCGGTGCGACTCACCGAGGCCGGGTTCGACGTGACGAGCGCCGACGGGTCCGCAGCGATGCTGGCCAAGGCCTTCGAGAACGGCAAGAAGCGCGGGCTGATCCTCAAGAGCGTCCAAGCCGATTGGCGCCAGCTGAACAAGAGCATCCAGGGCAAGTACGACGCCATCATCTGCCTGGGCAATTCGTTCACCCATCTGCACGACGAACAGGACCGGCGCCGCGCGCTCGCCGAGTTCTACGCCGCACTGCGCCATGACGGCATCCTGATCCTCGATCAGCGCAACTACGACGAGATGCTCGACCACGGCTTCTCGTCGAAACACAGGTACTACTACTGCGGCGAACAGGTCACCGCCGAACCCGAGCACGTCGACGACGGACTGGCGCGATTCAAGTACACCTTCCCGGACGGCTCGGAATACACGCTGAACATGTACCCGCTGCGGAAGAACTATGTGCGACGGCTGATTCGGGAGGCCGGCTTCGAGCGGGTTCGCACCTACGGAGATTTCCAGGAGACCTACCAGGAAAACGAACCGGACTTCTTCGTCCACGTCGCCGAAAAGTCGGTGGACAATCTGAACACCGTCGCCGATGAGGCGGAGGCGTATTACGACAGCGACGACGCGGACAATTTCTACTCCCTCATCTGGGGTGGCGAGGACATCCACGTCGGGTGTTACGAGGACACCGACGACATCGGGGCCGCCGGCGTCGAGACGGTGGACCGGATGGCCGGGCTGCTGTCCAACCTCGGCTCTGACGCCATGGTCGTCGACCTGGGCGCCGGCTACGGCGGCTCGGCGCGTCGAGTGGCCAGCGCCCACGGCTGCAAGGTCACCTGTGTGAACATCTCCGAAACACAGAACGCGAACAACCGGGCCAAGAACCGGCAGTCCGGGCTGGATCGCCAGATCCATGTCATCCATGGCAGTTTCGACGACGTGCCGATGCCCGCCGAAAGCGCCGATGTCGTCTGGTCCCAGGATGCCTTCCTACATGCCCCCGACCGTCGCAAGGTGATCGAAGAGGCCTTCCGGCTGCTCAAGCCCGGCGGCGAACTGGTGTTCACCGATCCCATGCAAACCGATGACGTGCCCGACGGGGTGCTGCAGCCCGTCTACGATCGGCTCAACCTGCGCGACCTGGGCTCGATGCGGTTCTACCGGGAAGCTGCGCAGGACATCGGTTTCGAGGTGCTCGATCAGATCGATCTGGTGCACAACCTCCGCACCCACTACGACCGCGTGCGCCAGGAGCTCGAGTCGCGCCGCAGCGAGCTCGAGCAGAAGTCTTCGGCCGAGTACCTGAACAAGATGGTTGTAGGACTGCGCAATTGGGTGGACGCTGCCGACCAGGGCCATCTGGCCTGGGGAATTCAGCGGTTCCGTAAGCCGGCCTGATCCAGGTTTGTCGACGACGGCCGCCGGTCTGCAGTGTGCAGCCGGCGGCCGTCTCTTTTTGTCGGTGGATGCCTTCGGTCTGTGCAGCGCGGGCTGCGCGCGTCCGTTTTTGTCGGTGGGTGCTGCTTTGATGGGGTCATGTCCTCTGCTGCAGCGTCTTTGGTTGACGATGAGGTGTCGCCGAAGGAGCGGTTGGCGGAGTTGTTCGAGCAGATCGCGGAGTTGACCGGTCAGCGCAACGCCATCGATGCGCAGATCGTGGACATCGTGGCCGAGATCGATCATGGCGGGTTGGCCGGGATGACCGGGGCGCGGTCGATCTCGGCGCTGGTGGCCTGGAAGACCGGGGTGTCACCGCGTAACGCGAAGACGATCGCCCGCGGTCGCGGCGCGTGGTGAGCAGTTTCCGCGGTGTGTGGCCGGGTTGCGGGAGGGCCGGTTGTCGCTGGATCAGGTCGGGGTGCTCGCTGAGCGCGCCGCCGAGGGTTCTGATGATCATTACGTGGAGTTGGCGTCGGTGGCGACGGTGACCCAGTTGCGCAAAGCGGTCAGCCTGGAACCGCGCCCCGATACAGCCCCGAAACCGCAGCCAGAACGCGCCCTCTCGCGCACCGATCATGGTGAGTCGGTGACGTATCGGATCACGGTGTCCAAGCTCGAGGCCGCCAAGGTCGACGCCGCCCTGGCCGGCAAGCGCGACGGGTTGATCGCCGACTGGAAACGCGACCACGACCAGCAGCCCGGCGCTGCCACCGGAACCAGCGCCGACGCCGACGCTCCCACCTCCGATGCCGACGGTCTCCATGGCGAGTCCCCTGCCGACACCAGTGGTCTCGATGGCGTCGCTGACGCCACAACCGACCCCGACCCCAGCGGCGTCGGTGGCGCCTTCGACGACCACGTCTCCGACGTCTTCGCCGACCTCACTGATCTCACCGACGGCCCGGGTGGCGACGCCGAGGGCGCTCCGCGTGCGCCGATGCCCACCACCGTGGATGCGTTCCTGGAGTTGATCGAGACCGGCTGGGACGGCGAGGTGGCCCGGCGCCCGCACGCCCAGCACACCACCGTGGTCGTCCACGTCGACGCCGACACCAAACTCGGCGCACTGCATCTGGGGCCGCTGCTCACCGACGCCGAACGCCAGTACCTTTCCTGTGATGCGACCTGTGAGGTGTGGTTCGAACGCGCCGGACGCCCGATCGGCGCCGGCCGGGCGACCCGCACCGTCAACCGGCGGCTGCGCCGCGCGCTGGAACATCGGGATCGCTGCTGTGTGGTACCCGGCTGCGGCGCGACCCGCGGCCTGCACGCCCACCACCTACGGCATTGGGAGAACGGCGGGCTCACCGAGCTGGAGAATCTGGTGCTCGTCTGTCCGTACCACCACCGGCTACACCACGCCGGCGGCATCACCCTGACCGGGCCCGCCCACCAGCTCGTGGTCACCGATGCCGACGGCCAGGTCCTGACCAACGCCTCGCTGGCGCGCCCACCCACACAACCCCCACCGGCGGTCGCCCCCTGCACGGGGCCGACCGGCGAACGCGCCGACTGGTGGTGGTACGAACCCTTCCAACCCCAACCACCACCAGCCAATTAGGCGGGTGCGCTCACCTGCCACCCGATGTCCGGGTCGACGGCAATCCCTGTGACGTCGACGGCCTCGAACCACTGCAACGGAATTGCGGACAGTTCACGCTGCATGCCGGCGAGATCGATACCCTCCCAGCCGTTGCTCATACCGGCAAGAGTGATCCCGTCCTGCCCCGGTCCGCCCGAATCGAAGATGACCGCCCCGTGCACCTGCAATGCGCGCAACACCGCCTGGGTGGACTCGGCGTAGCCGCTCAGGTCGACATCCTCGCGCAACCGGAACACCATGCCCATCGGCACACCGTCCACGCCGCTACCATCGCCGGCGCGAGCGGGCCAGACATATCCGGCACCAAGGTCTTTGGCGATCGTGATCCCCAGCATATGGTCGATGTAGCCGCGCTCGATCTCGTCGGGCCGCACCATCAACGGCACCTGCGGAAGTTTCGCCGCATTGGCGAACCCGATCTCGGGGTACAGCACTGAGCTCATGTCGTAGTGCACACCGCCCTGGGCGATCCACGCCGAGCCCCAGATCGACCGGTAGACAGCGTTACCCAGGATGTCGAGGACACCGGCGCCCGGCAACTCAACACCGTTGGCGACATTGATCAGCTCCTGCGAAATGCAGGTGCCCTCCTGGAACACGAACAGATGGCGGTCCCACGCCGGATACGACGGCATCCCCTCGACCAGCGGACGGTCCGGTATCGCATAGGGCCGATCATCGATACCGGGCCCTGTGGTCGAGTAGCCCCGATTGAAGATGACTGTCTCCGTGGGATGGTCCGGGCCGACCACGTTGACCGGGATGCCTGCGGTGCTCCCCATCCACTCGCCGCCGCCCCATCGCGCTTTCATGGTGGCGCCCCGGCTGCCGCCGAGAAGCTCGATCCACGCATCTGACTCGGAAACCGCTGTCAATGAACGGATGTCGGCGTGGTAGATCGTGTCGGACGGCATCATCGTGCAGCCACAAAAGGTGGACTGCGGCACCGTGGCGGGTGACTCGTCCTCAGGTGCGAGCGTTACGCTGACCGTCACCGTCGTGCTGCCACCGTGGCCGTCGGAGATCGTCACACCGAAGGTATCGGATCTGCGTGCCGGGGTGGAGTAGACAGATCCTGCTATCAGGCGCGCCATCGCGTTGGGTGAGTATGTGATGGCACCGTCCGCGCTGACCTCGACCGTGCCCTTGGTGGTGACGGTCGAGCCGCTGTAGGTCAGGGAGTCACCGTCGGCGTCGGCGCCGATCACCACGCCGGTGACCACGCCGCTGACCGCGTCGGGATTGTTCACGATGGCGTTGCCCGTCGGCGCGGCGTTGGCCGGGCTGATCGTGACCGTCACCGGAATCTCGGTGACCGCACCGAAGACATCGGAGACGGCCACGCGGAACGTGTCGGTGCGGTCGCCGACGGAGGCGTCGATCGCCGAGGCGGTGTGGCGGGCGACTGCGGTCGGGGTGTAGGTGAACGTGCCGTTGCTGCGAACGGTGACAGCACCTTTGGTGGTCTCGATGGTCGATGCGATGAAGGTCAAACGATCCCAGTTCGGGTCGACGGCGTTGGCTTTTCCGGTCACGGCACCGGTGCCTGCAACCGGTGCGTTGACGGTGACGCCGCGGGCGCGGGGGGCGCTGTTCAGCGGGACGACCGTAATGGCCACCGTGGAGCCAGCGACACCGCCGCGGCCGTCGCTGACCGTCACCACGAACCGGTCGGAGCGCGCGAATGGCAGAAATCTGGCCAGCAGCCGCGAAAAGCTGGTGGGTGTGTAGGTGAACACACCGGTCCCGTCGCCGCTGACCCGGCCGAATCTCGGCCGGGTCGCCGTGTAGGTGAGCGCGTCGCCGTCGGGATCCTGGCCGTCCACCCGGACGGTCGTGACGCCGGTGAGAGGGTCGGGGTCTTCCACGGAGGTGGTGACGACGGGTGCGGCGTTGGAAACCTGGGCGAGGGCGGGTTCGGCGATGCCCTCGCCAACCCGGGCGGGTTCGCGTCGTCCCGCCACCGCAGCTGAGGCGATGAGCTGCGCCTGCAGGGGAAGCCGGTCAACGCTGTCCCCATCGACCGGTTCCTCCGAGACCGGCGTTCCGGCCAGCTCAGCGCCATCTCGAAGGGTGACAGCGTCACGAGTGACAGCGTCCCCGTCGCCGGTGCCGACGGCCGAAGAGTGGTCGGTCTCGTCATCGTCGACGTCGTCGAGGCCCTCATCGCCGTGTACACGGTCTTCGTCGCCCAAGCCGTCATCGTCGGGGCCGCCATCGTCGATGTCGTCGTCACCGATGTCGTCGTCACCAAGACCGTCATGACCGAAGTCGCCGTCACCGAGGTCGTCGAGGCCTTCATCACCGAGGTCGCCGTCACCGAGGTCGTCGTCCTCGAACGCGTCGTCGTCCGTCGCGTCCGGTTCATCGGTGCCGGGTTCGTCAGTGTGGGCGTTCGCCGCCCACCCCGCGGCGGACTCATCGTTCCGGGCCGCTGCGCTGTCCGCCGCAACGCTGTCGGCTGCGGCGGCGTCAGTGCCGGCACTGTCCGCCGCGGCGGATCCGCCTCCGCCGAGAAGTACCGCGGCGCCGACACCGGCTGAGAACGCCACCCCGGCGACCCACCCGACATGTTGCTGCACGCCCATGGGGACCCCCTCCCACTGGGCCCGAGGTTAGCCCTGCAGTTAGCCGAGCAAAGCCGAATGACCAAAACAGCGGTGATACCCCCGCGCTGATCGCCGCCCACCGCCGATGTTTAACATGTGTCAACTAAGCACATCATCGATGGAGGGCCATGCCGAGCTGGATCGCCGACCTGGTACGACTCGACGGTAAAGGCCAGACCTTCCGCAGCACCGCGACGTTCGGTGCTGGTGGCCGACTCTTCGGTGGCCTGATTGCAGCCCAGGCGCTCGCCGCGGCCGGGGCGACGGTGGAGCCAGACCGGCTGCCTCAGTCACTGCACGCCTACTTCATCAAGGGCGGCAAAGTCGGCGTCGACGTCGAGTACGTCGTCGAGTTGACCCGCGACGGGAAGTCGTTCAACACCCGCCGGATCACCGCCAGCCAGGAAGATGTGCCGATCTTCGAGATGCTCGCCTCGTTCCACCGGGCCGAGACGACCACCGACTGGCAACGCCCCGGCTCGCCGAACATCGCTTTGGCGGACGCGACATTGGCCAACCCGCTTCCCGAGCAGTGGGCCGACCACTTCGAGATCCGGTCCACGAAGACCGTGGTGGACAACTGGCCTATTCAGCCGATGTGGTTCCGCAGCCGCGACCTCATCGAGGACGACCCGCTGGTGCGGGCTTGTGCGCTGACCTTCATCTCCGATGTGGGTTTGGTGCCGACCGCCCGGCCACCCGGGGAGGAGTTGCCCGGCGGCGGGGCAGCCAGTCTCGACCACGCGCTGTGGCTGCACCGGCCCTTCGACCCGCAGCAGTGGCATCTCTACGACGCGGAGGCCATCAGCCACAACGACGCCCGCGGGCTGGCGCGCGGCTCGATCATCGGCGAGGACGGGACCCTGGTCGCCAGCGTCGCGCAGGAGTCACTGTGGCGGCTGTGAAGACGGGGCTTGCTCGGACTCGCGGTTGACCTTTCCCTTCCCGGCGCTGCGGCGGTCCCACTCTGCGAGCACCTCCTCGGAGGTGGGCGTGCTGAGCAGACTCCCGATGACGAACACCAACAGCCCGGACCCCAGACCCACGTAGATCGGTTCGTTGGCGTAGATGTCGCCCAGCACGATCATCGTGGCGAGCGTCGCGACGGTGCCGACCGCCATCGCCGCCACCGCGCCGACATTGGTGCCACGCCGCCACAGCAAGCCACCCAGAATCGGGACCAGCAGACCGCCGACGAGGATCGCGTAGGCGACCGTCAACGCCGCCACCACATCCAGCAGGATGCAGGAGATCGCCACCATCACCAGACCGAAGCCCAACACGTAGTAGCGGTTGCTGCCCACTTCGTCGTCGTCCTCGTCGTTCGGTGTCTGCTTGAGCAGCCGCGCGACGATGCTGTGCCGGAACACCGTCGCGGTGGCGATCAGCGCACCGCTGGACGTCGACATCACCGCGGCCAGGGCCGCTGCCAGCACCAGACCGGCCAGCACCGCGGGCAATTGCAGGGAGACGAGCTCGGCGAACGCGTCATCGCGGTTGTCCAGCGCCGGTAGCAACGCCTGGGCCGCGGTGCCGACCACCGCGCCCGCCACCCCGTACGCGAGGCAGTACACCCCGGCCGCTGTGCCGGCCCACCGCGCCACCCCGGGGCTACGGGCGGTGAAGACCCGCTGCCAGATGTCCTGTCCGATAAGCAGACCGAAGGAGTAGATGACGAAGTAGGTCAGGATGGTCTCGCCGCCGATCGCCGTCAGAGACAGCGCGTCGTCGGGCACCGCGTCAGCCAACCCGGAGAAGCCGCCCACTTTCGACAGCACGATCGGAAGCAGGATGAAGAAGATGCCGACCGTCTGGATCAGGAACTGGACGAAGTCGGTCAGCGTGATCGACCACATCCCGCCCAGCGTGGAGTAGACGATCACCACTCCGCCGCCGATCAGAATTGCCGGGACGCGGCCGATGTCGAACAACGCGCTGAAGATCGTGCCGTAGGCGATGGTCGACGTCACCGACAGCATCAGGGTGTAACCCCACATCACCACCCCGGACAGCACGCTGGAGCCCGGACCGTAGCGCAGTTCGAGCATCTGGCTGACGGTGTAAACCCGCAGCCGTTGGATCCGCCCGGCGAACAGCAGGCTCAACGCGATGATCCCGACACCGATCGCGACGACCAGCCACATGCCGGAGATCCCGTACTCGTAGCCCAGACCGACGCCGCCGATGGTGGAGGCGCCGCCGAGCACCACCGCGGCCATCGTGCCGGAGTACAGCAGCGGACCGAGCCGGCGACCGGCGACCAGGAAGTCGGACTCGGTCTTGGCGCGCTGGCGACCCCAGAAGCCGAACGCGATCATGCCGAGCAGGTAGATGACGACGACCGCGATGTCCATGGTCGCTCCTCTCCGATGTCAGCGGATGTCGAAGTGAATGACGGTCGGTCCCGCTGCGCCGAGGGCCGAGGTGATCAGGTCGGGGAGGTCGGCGACCGAGGTGGTCCGCTCGCCGCGGGCGCCCATCGCGACCGCCAGTGCCGCGAAGTCGGGACTGTTGAGCTCCACACCGATCGGGGTCATGTCGCGGCTGCGTTCCTGGTCCAGGATCTCCTGGTAGCCACCGCTGTCGACGACGACGACCGGCACCGGCAGCTGGTGCTGCACCAGGGTGGCCAGTTCCTGGACGGCGAACATCATGGCGCCGTCACCGAGGAGGACCGCCACCGGTGTGCCGGGCAGCGCGATCGATGCTCCCAGGCCGGCCGGCAGTCCGTAGCCGAGGGTGGCGAAGCCGGGCGAGTAGCAGAATCGGCGTGGCGCGGGCATGTCGAAGAAATGCACGGACCCGAAGTAGGTGACCTGAGAGCTGTCCCCGGCGAGGACGCTGTCGACTGGAAGTGCTTGGCGCAGTGCGGTGTTGATGTCGGCATGAATGCCGGCATCCGGCAGGGCCTCGTCACGGCAGCGGGCTCGCAGCGTGGCCGCACGGCCGCTGTCCGGGGCCGCGTCGTCGGGAAGTTCGCCCAGCAGCGCGCGCACGGTGGCGCGCGCGTCGCCGAGCAGGACGTGGTCGGCCGGGCAGTTCTTGTGCAGCTGGGCTGCGTCGATGTCACAGCGAATGACGGTGCGGCCCCGGATCTGGCCGCCCCACAGATCCGAGTCACCCAGTTCGGTGCCGATCAGCAGCAGGCCGTCGCTGTCGGCGGCCGCCTCCTGCAGGGCGGGTAATCGAATCGACGCGCCCACGGACAACGGGTGCGATTCGGCGACAACACCTTTGCCGTTGACCGTGGTCGCCACCGGCGCACCGAGCCGCTCGGCCAGCGCGGTCACCTCGGCCTGCGCATCGACCGCTCCCCCGCCGGCGATGACGAGCGGCCGATCGGCCTTGCTGAGAACGTCGGCGGCTCTGGAGACGGATGCCGCGTCGGCCGGGGGCAGGGTGACGTCGACGGGTGTGCGCGGCGCACCGGTCCAGGGCTGTTCGAGCACGTCGACCGGGATCTCGATGTGCACCGGGCGGGGGCGCGCCGCGGCGAACCCGGCGAACGCGTCGGCGACGGCGTCGGCAGCCTCGTCGCTGCTGCGGACCCGGCGACTCCACTGCACCAGTTGATCCATCGCGGCGCTGGTGTTCTTGGCTTCGTGCAGCTGGCCCAGGTCGCGGCCCTCGGTCCCAGTGGGCATACCCGGTGAGATCACCAGCAGTGGTTGCGATTCCGCATAGGCGGTGGCGGCGGCCGTCATCACGTTCGTCAGTCCGGGCCCACTGGTGGTGACCACCACGCCGGGACGGCCGGTGACCCACGCGTAGGCGCCGGCGGCGTATCCGGCGCCCTGCTCGTGACGCGGGGTGATCGCGCGGATGCCGTTCTTGGAGAGGTGACGGTACAGCTCGAGGTTGTGGGTGCCGGGAATACCGAACACGGTGTCAACGCCGTGGGCGGCCAGTGTTTCGACGACTGCCGCGCCGCCGTTGCGGTTCACGGTCCGGCCCGGTTGGCGGCCAGCACCGACAACAGCTCGTAGCCGACGTGGGCTGCGGCGATGCCGGTGATCTCGGCATGGTCGTAGGCGGGAGCGACCTCGACGATGTCAGCGCCGACGATGTTGACGCCCTTGAGGTTTCGTAGGCAGTGCAGCAGCTCACGGCTGGTCAGCCCGCCGACTTCCGGGGTGCCGGTGCCCGGCGCGTGAGCCGGGTCGAGGACGTCGATGTCGACCGAGACGTACACCGGCGCCTCACCGACGCGGTCGCGCATCCGCTCGATCATCGTCGCGAGACCCTGCAGCTGGAAGTCGTCGCAGCTGAGTACCTGGAAGCCCAGCACCTTGTCGTCGGACAGATCCGTCGGGGCGTAGAGCGGGCCACGGATGCCGACATGCAGGCAGTGTTCGGGATCCAGCAACCCCTCCTCGCTGGCGCGACGGAACGGGGTGCCGTGGGTGAACGGCGCCCCGAAATAGGTGTCCCACGTGTCGAGGTGCGCGTCGAAGTGCAGCACCGCGATCGGTCCGTGCTCCCGGTGCAGGGAGCGCAGCAGCGGCAGCGCGATGGTGTGGTCCCCACCCAAGGTCACCAACTTCGACCCGCCACTGCGTAGTTCGTCGGAGGCGCGTTCGATGGCGGTGATGGCATCGGCGATGTCGAACGGGTTCACCGCGATGTCGCCGGCGTCGGCCACCTGCTGAGCCGCGAACGGTTCGACGTCCAGCGGCGGGTGATAGGTGCGCAGCAGCTTCGACGACGCTCGGATGTGCGCGGGCCCGAACCGCGCGCCGGGCCGGTAGGAGACCCCGGAGTCGAACGGGATACCGACCACGGCGACGTCGGCACGGGTTACTTCGTCGAGGCGCGGCAGCCGTGCAAACGTCGGTGGACCGGCGAAGCGGGGCACCTGCGTCGCGTCGACCGGGCCGCGTGGGGGACTCGTGGCCATGCTCAGTGATAGCACGTCACGGCCGAAAGCAAACCTGGAGAGCCGCCGGCGGCGGGGTCACTCGTCGACGAACAGCTTCACCACTGTCAGACCGTCGCCGGGTCCGGTCGCTGCATCCAGGTCGTCACCGAGGGCGATCGCGGTGTTGCCATCACCGGGACCGGCTGAAGCAACACTCTGCCCGCCCACCACGATGGCCAGGTTGTACTGGCTGTCAGGACTGTTCAGGGGGTCCTCGAAATCGAAACCGGACTCAGCCTTGCTGAACGTCCCGATCGCCACGGCGATGTTGCTGCTGCCGACCACCTGCGCGGCGCTCTCGGCACCGGAAACGTAGGCCAGATTGTCGTCTCCCGGACCGAGCCGTCGCGTCGAGGAGTTGTCGCCGCGAGTGAGCATCGTGTTGTTGCTCCCCACGTCATCTCCGGTTCCGGCGTCGGAACCGTCCCCACGGACGCTGGCATAGTTGTCGTCGCCGTTGGCGGCAGTGGCGCTGCTGCCGTCCCCGCGGACTGTGGCAGTGTTGTTGTCGCCCCCTACGCCGAGGCCCACGCTGCCACCGCTGATCGCCGAACTCTGGCTGCCCCGAACGGTCGCGGTGTTGCCGTCGCAACCGTCGGTGGTGGCGAAGGAGCAGCCGGCTTCGGCGCTGGACTGCCGACCGCTGACGAGAGCGGTGTTGTGATCGCCACCGCGGGCGGTACCCAGGTTGTTGTCGCCGTAGACACGCACGGTGTTGTGGTCCCCGTCGCCGATCTCGGCGGTGTTGCCGTCGCCCTGGACATAGATGCGGTTGCCGGTGTGACCCAATCCCGTCCCAGCCACATTGCCGTCTCCGATCACCACGACGAGGTTGTCCTCGCCGTATCCGGCGCCGCTGTTGTCGCTCCCTACGAGGCGCACGACAGCACCTTCGTCAGCCGTCGCAACGTTGTCCCTGCCGACCGCCACCGCGTCGCCGTTGGTGGTCGCGACAGCGCTAGACGTGCCGTACACCGACGCACGGCCGAAGGCGCCTCCGTACGCCTCGGTAGAAGCCGAACTGGTGCTGCCAACGACTTCGGCGATTCCCAACGCCCCGTCAACAGCGTCGACTGTGACGACGCTGGAATCGCCGATGATTCGTCCCACGCCGCGGCTACCGCCATCGGCGCTGACGAGGATGGTGTTGTCGTCTCCGACCATCACTCCTCTTGACACCGAATCGACGCCCGCGTCGACATTCAGCGTGGCTGAGTCGCCCCGCAACGTGGCCCTGGAGTAGGAGTTGTCGTTCGCCAGCGCAGTGGACGTGTTCTCGTCGCCGACAATGCTCACCGACGCTCGACTATCGTCGGCGATGGCCAGACCATCATTTCCGGTGCCGATGATCACCACCTGGGCGCGGCCGCCCGTAGCCGCAGCAGTCCCTTCATTGCGCTGTCCGGTCAACCGCACTACGGCATAGCCGTCGCCGTCCGCAGCGGCGGTCGCCTCGTTCTGATTGCCGTACACCCTGATCACCGCGCGGGCTTTTTCCGCGGCGACCTCTGCGGTGTTGTCGTCGCCGACGATCACTGCGGCACTGGAGCTCTCGCCGCCGGCCGTCACCGTGTTGTCGTCACCGCGGATGTAGACCATGCTGTGCCCATCGGTGGCTTCGGCGATGTTGTTGTCTCCGACTACCAGCGCTCGGTTGAAGTCGCCGATGCTGTTCACCGTGCTGAAGCTTCCGAACAGTGTCGCGGTGGTGAATTCACCGGCGGCGGTAACGAGGCTCGAGTCGCCGACGAGCAGGACCGTGGCGAAGGCATCGCCGTCGAGAGCGGTAGCTTCGGCGGCGCTGGAGTCGCCGAAGATCATCGCCTTGGCAACAACACCATTGGCTGTCGCGGCACTGCCCGTGCCATCGATGAACGCGGTGCTGTAGCGGCCATCGGCCAACGCCACACTGTCGGCACCAATGATCTTGGCCATGCTGGCGTGCCCGCTGGCGTCTGTGGTGTTGTTGGTGCCGCGGAGCCGTGCGGTGTTGTAGTCACCGTCGCGCGCAGTCGCGCCATTGTCATCACCCACCGCCGAAGCGGTGTTGTGGTCGCCGTTGAAGGCGCGCACGAGATTACCCGCGCCGATGGCGATGCCCCGGTTGAAACTGCCTGAGCCCGTGGTCGCATTGCTGAGGGTGCCGATCACGACCGACCTGTTGAAGCTACCCACGGCTGTTGCCGAATTGGTGTCGCCGATGATCAGGGCGGTAGCGAAGATCTCGCCGTCGAAGGTGCTGGCATCGGCGGCATTGCTATCGCCGATGATGATTGCCCTGGCAGCCGTGCCGCTAGCGGAGGCGGCGCTCGCGTTGCCGTTGATGTAGGCGGTGCTGCGGCGTCCGTCGGCGGAGGCCACGCTGCTATCGGCGATGATTTTCGCGGTGACCGCGCGGCCACTGGAGACGGCGGTGTTGCCGTCGCCGCGGATGATCGCTCTGCTGAAGTCACCGCTGGAGGTGGCCCTGTTGTTGTCGCCGTATACCCGTGCGCGGTTGAAGTTGCCGTCGACGGCCTCGGCGGTGGAGTCATCACCACGTACCACCGCCCGCGAAAACCAGCCCTGCGCAGTCGCCGTCGCGTTCTCCCCATAGGCGATCGCGATCGACCCGAACCCGTCCGAGACCGCCACCGCAGTGCCGTTCTGCACCAACTGCACCCCGTTGATCGAAATGCTGTAGTTCGCATACGTCGCCTCGATCTCCCGACGTATCCACCCCAGAATCCCCAACAACGCCGGCGACGATGCCGGAGCCGCCGGGGCGGACGGCGCCATCGCCGCACCCAACGCGCTCGAGGCCACCTCGACGAACGTGCCCGGCTGCGTCCGCAACCCCCGCGCCGACGCATCAGCCTGCGGCGCCTCAGCGACCGGCTCAGACTCTGCCTCGGCGACCGGTTCCGGATCCGGCACCGTCACCTCGGCCGCGGACTCCGCCACCTCAACCTCAGCACCGCCAGAGTCCTCATCGAGCTCTTCCTCGACGACCTCGACGGACTCCTCGACCTCGGTATCGACCTCGACGGACTCCTCGACCTCGGTATCGAGCTCGTCGTCGCCCACCGCGGCATCATCGTCATCGTCCTCGACCTCAGCGGCCAGCTCCTCCGCAGCGGCCTCGGCCTCCGCCTGGCTCTCCGCCTCTGCCTCTGCCTCGCCGTCGTCGGAATCCCCGCCGACATCCGAATCCGCTGCGCTACTGGCAGAGCCCGACCCGCCGCCAGAGCCGTCCTTTTCTGACGACTCGGATTCCGTGTTCGAAGACCCCGACTCCGACGACCCACCACCATCGGACGAATCCGCCAACGCCGGACTGTTGGACACCGCCAAGCCCAGCCCCAACGCCACCGCCAGCGCACCAACCCGCGACACGTACTTCGCCGACTCCATCAGTTCCGACCCCTCACCCGACACACACCAGCAGACGACACGACGATAAGGACGAACCCGCCCGACCGAATCAGGGAAATCCCTACCCCAGCACCCTCGACCCGTCGACTCACTCGTCGACGAACAGCTTCACCACCGTCAACCCGTCGCCAGGCCCGGTTTCGGCGGTCAGGTCGTAGCCAACCGCGACCGCGGTGTTGTCATCCCCGGGCCCAGTGGCGACGATGTTCGACCCGCCGAGGGCGACAGCGGTGTTGCCGTCACCGTCCAGGATTTCGACCTCATTGCCGTCGCCGAGGACATACACGACATTGGCAGTGTCACCTAGGCCGGTCCGGGCTACATTGCCATCCCCGATCACCACAGCGAGGTTGTCCACGCCCCAGCCGACGACAAGGTTGTCGTCTCCGAAGGCGCGCATTACGGCCCCCTCATCAGCGCTGGCGACGTTGTCGTCACCGAAAACCACTGCCCGGCCGCTTGTTCCGTCGACCGCATTCGAGTCACCAAACCCTGCAGCGCGGGCATACGTCCCCTCGAATCCCTCGGTGGACGCGGCGCTATCCCTGCCGACGATCTCCGACACCGCGATGCCACCGGCATTGGCGGAGCTGGCGGCGACGCTACTGAACCCGGTGATCCGCGATATTGCGTCGGCTTCGTCGATAGCGCTGGCGACTGCGGTGCTGTCTACCCCGCAGATCGACACTCGCGACACCGACCCGTCCTCGGCGGACGCCGTCAGCGTGCTGTCATAGCCCACGTGCGTGGTGCTGGCCTGCGAATCCCCCGTCGCCAACGCCGTCATCAAGCTGGAACCGGTGACCGCCCAAACGCTGGCGCGGCTGTCGTCGGCCAGGGCCGTGGCCTCGTTGTCGTACCCGACCAGAAAAACCTTGGCGCGCCCACCCGTGGCCGCGGCAGTCCCGTCGTTGCGCCGACCCGTCAGCCGCACCGTGGCGTAGCCATCGCTGTCGCCGGCAGCGGTCGCCTCGTTCTCATCGCCGTAAACGATCACGGCGGCGAGGCCGTCGACCACATCCGTCTCACCGGTATTGTCATCGCCTACAACCTTCGTGAAGGCATGACCACCATCTGTCGATTCCGCGCTGCCGCTGTTGCCGCTTCCCCGCACCAGGACTGTGGCGCGGGAGTCGACGGCCGAAGCGGTACTCGCGTTATCGTCGCCGATCAGCATGACCGTGGCGCCCTGGTCGAAGCCGCCCTCGCCGAATGCGGAAGCGACGGTGGAACTATCCGTGCCGACGACGAGGCTGGTTGCATTGGCGCCACCCTGACCGAACGACAGGCTGTTACTGCCGGAACCCACAATGCGCGCGATCGCGGTCGAGCCGTCGTTACCCACGGTGTTGGCGAAATTGTCGGAGCCGATGATGACGGCTCGGCTCCGCGACCCCGCGCCCGCAAACGCTGTGGCGCTGTTCGCCACACCGACGATTCTTGCAGTGCTCGAGCCCTCGCCCGTGGCGTAGGCACTGCTGACGTCGCCGCGGATATACGCCACGCTGCGCCCGTCGGTAGCTTCGGCGATGTTGCCGTCACCAATGATTCGCACCGCGTTGTGGTCACCGGTTCCGGCGGTGACGAACTCGTTCGGCGGTGCGGCCGGACCGAAGAAGCGTTCACCGTTGTCGTCGCCGCGGATGACCACGGTGTTGTGGTCGCCGGCGCCCGCCCTCGCGGCGTTGCCCGCCCCGGTGATGACGACCCGGTTGTGATCACCAGAATCGACCAGCACCCCGTTGTCATCGCCGAACACCAGCACTACGTTTCGGTCGCCCCCCGCGATGGCGGTAGCGGTGTTTTCGTCGCCGACGATCAACACCAGGTTGTCGCCGAACGCCGTTGATCCCGAATTGTTGTCACCGAGCACGATGGTCGCTCCACCCACGCCATTGGCTGTAGCGGAGTCGTTCATGCCAACGATGACGGCGAGGCCACGGCTGCTGGCTTCCGCGGCGTTGTCTGAACCGATGATGACGGCGGTCGCGTTATCCACCGCGCTGGCCACACTGTTATCGCCTCGGATGTAGGAGGAGCTGCGCTCCTCGGACCCGGCCAGGTTGTCGTCTCCGATGATGACCACCCTCGCGCTCGCGGCCGCGACACCGATGCTGCCGATGCCGTCTACCCGGACGTAGTTGCGGTCACCGTCGGCCTTCGCCTCGCTGTCGTTCCCCCGAACCCTGACGGTATTGCGGTCGCCGTTTCCCGCGAACACCACTCCGTCCAGGGAAGGCGGCGTCTCCGTGGAGCCATTGTTGTTGCCACGCACCATAACCGTGTTGTGGTCACCATCTCGAGCGAGCGCGCTGTTTCCGTCACCGATCGCGACGACGCGATTGTTCTCACCGAACGCAGCACCCACAAGATTCAGATCGCCGATGATGAGCGCACGATTGAAGTTGCCCTCACCCGCCGTGGCCGAGTTGGTGTCGCCGATGATGACCGCGCGGGTGAACAACTCCCCCTGTGCGGTAGCGGAGTTCGAGTCACCGATCACCAGTGCCCGCGCACCACCCGTCGAGTCGGCGACACTGCCGTCACCGAAGATCCGGACCGACGCCCCCACCCCGGCCGCCGTGGCAGCATTACTGTCTCCGTCGATGGCTGCGACGGTGTAGCGACCGGTTGTGGACGCCACGCCCGAATCGCCGACGATCGTGGATCTTGTGGAGAAGCCCTCGGCCACCGCGGTGTTCCCGTTACCGCGGACCGTCGCTCGGTTGAACCAGCCGCCCGAGGCTGTCGCGGCGTTGTCATCGCCGTACACCCGCGCGCGGTTGAAATTGCCGTCAATCGCCTCGGCAGTCGAGTCATCACCACGCACCACCGCCCGCGAGAACCAGCCCTGCGCCGTGGCCGTCGCATTCTCCCCATAGGCGATCGCGATCGAACCGAACCCATCCGACACCGCCACCGCGGTGCCGTTCTGCACCAACTGCACACCGTTGACAGAAATGCTGTAGTTCGCATACGTCGCCTCGATCTCCCGACGTATCCACCCCAGAATGCCCAACAACGCCGGCGACGGCGCCGGAGCCGCCGGGGCCGACGGAGCCGCCAACGGCGCCACCGCCGCACCCAACGCGCTCGACGCCACCTCGACGAACGTGCCCGGCTGCACCTGCAACCCACGCGCCGACGATTCCGGTACGGTCGTCTCAGCGGCCGGCTCTGCCTCCACGGTAGCCGGCGAATCGGCAACGGGCTCCGACCGCTGAACCGTCACATCGTCTGCCGGCTCCGCATCCGCAACGCCGTCCCCGTCTGCAACCTGCTCCTCCTCGGCGAAATCGTCCTCGATGCGCTCCACCGACGGCTCGACTGCGGCATCAAACTCGTCGTCAGCACCGTGGGCGTCATCGTTGTCGTCCTCTGGCACCTCAGTGGCCAGATCCTCCGCCACCTCGCTGGCCAGCTCATCCGCCACCTCGCTGGCCAGCTCATCCGCCACCTCGGCGGCCAGCTCGTCGGCCGCCTCGGCGTCACCATCGTCGTCATCGGATTCAGCACCCCCGCTGCCCGACCCCGAACCCGCGTCGCCCTTCTCCGAGGTCTCCGACGCTGACTTCGACGATTCCGATTTCGAGGACTCCGACTTCGACGAGTCCGAGGCACCCCCACCGTCGGACGAATCCGCCAGCGCCGGGCTGTTGGACACCGCCAACCCCAAACCCAGCGCCACCGCCAACGCACCAACCCGCGACACGTACTTCGCCGACTCCATCAGTCCCGACCCCTCACCCAGCGCACCCTTGTGGACGCACCGACGCTATGGGCACACCCGCCCCACCGAATCAGGGAAATCCCTACCCCGGCACCCTCGATCCGCTCAGACCGCCGTCCAACGCGGCGTTGATCCGCATCGGCGGCAGTCCGGCCCGCTCACAGGCGTCGGTGACAGAGTCTGCGGACGGCGCGTCGAAGAGCCCGAACACCACTTCATCGGCGGGCACCGCCAAGGTCGCGACCAGACGCACCGCACCACGCCGGCCGCGGCCTCCGGTCGCCGCGCGCATGCGTTGCACGATGTCGCTGACGTCGGCCTCCGCGCACTCCGGCACATACCACTCCGCGAGGAAGCGCTGGGGCACTGCCGACGTCATAGCCGGGAAACTAGCCCGAACTCCGGGATAGACGAATCAGGCGTTTCCCTTGCAACCCCTCCTATACGTCGGTGGGGTGCACATGGCGGGCGAGCTGGCTCCGTGAGCGGATACCGAGCTTGCGATAGGTGCGCGCCAGGTTCGCCTCGACCGTCTTCGGGCTGATGAACAGGGTGGCGGCGATATCGCGATTGGTGTGACCAGCCGCGGCCAACTCGGCGACGCGCTGCTCGGTCGCGGTCAGGGTTGCCGTAGCGCCGGAAACGCTGTCCAGGCGGGCCAACTCGGTGCGGGCGCGCTCGGCCCACAGCGGCGAACCGTAATCATCGAACACCGCCAGGCTGCTGCGCAGCGCCTCGGCGGCGGCTTCCCGATGCCGCCGGCGGCGTTGCAGCTTGCCCAGCAACAACTCCGTCCGAGCGCGTTCGAACGGCATCGGCAACCGGTCATGGGTTTCGAGAGCTTCCTCTGCGCATTCGGTGGCTGCGGCGAGTTCACCACGGGCGGCGTGCAGCATGCCCCGGCAGCGTGCGCTGACGGCCAGCAGCCAATGCCGTCCCAACCGTTTTCCATTGTGATGAAGACGGTCGACCAACGCATCGGCCTGCTCCACCCGGCCCACTTCGATGAGCACCTCGGTCGCATCGGCGACAAAGGGCGCGGTGATGATCTCGGTGGAATTCGGCATGGTGTCGAGCACCGCCAACGCGGGATCGTAGACTGCCGCTGCGGCGTCATGGTTGCGCAGCGACAACTCGAGAAATCCGAGAATGCTGATCGGCCAGACCAGCAGAGTGATTGCGCCGCTTCGCCGACTTGCCGACAGCGCTTGCTTGGCGGCCTGACGTGCCGACTCCTCCTGGCCGGCGAACGCCGCCAACGCCGCCTGCATGGTGTGTGCGATACCAGGCGCCAGCTCGCCGCCGAGTTGCTCGGCCCGCTCCATCGCGTCGGCAGCCACGGCCTGCGCCGCGTCGATGTGCCCAAGCCACAACTCGGCCAGGAAGCTGTTGAACGTCACCGGCAGCAGATCGGATTCTTCACCCCGCTCGATGCAGCGTTTCCTGATGGCGAGCAGCTCGTCGCGGCCCTCCTCGATCCGACCGGTCCACGACAACAGGCAGGCGTGATGCAAACTGGGCCGAAACGGTGCCGGCACATGGCCGGACTCACCTTCGAGTCTCATCGCCCGCTGCAACGCGTCCTCGTCGAGACCGTCCCCGCGCATGAAATGCAGGTGCACCTTGATCGTGAGCGCCTGACAGGCGAGCAGCGGGAATCCGGCCGCCTCGGCAAACGACTCGGCCTGTTCGACGCACGCGACGGCGGCCTCGATATGGCCGCCGTTGAACAGCGCGAAAGCCAATGCGGTGGAGATCTGGGCGCGCCGTGCAGGGTTGTCGCCGGCCTCGCTGAGCGCCCGCTGCAGCAGCGCGGCCGCTTCCAGGAAATTGTCGTCGAACAGGTGCACTGCGGCCCACTGCGCCAATGCTTTTGCGCGCAGCGGTCCTTCCGGCAGCGCCTCGACGGTGGGCTCCAACAGTTCTCGCGCGGCGCGCGCGTCCCCGGCGGCAAGGTGGTAGCGCGCGGCCCGAATCCGGCGCTGCGGCGCGCCGTCGGGATCGTGGCGAATGGCGATGTCGAGGAGTTCGGCGGCGGCGGCGGGTGCGCCGCGCGCACTCGCCGAGCGGGCCGCCTCGTCGAGCATCTCCAGCGTGGCCGGCTCCGCGGTCGCGGCGCCGAGAGCGAGATGACGAGCTTTGAGCTCGGGTTCGTCGACCACGTCGGCGAGCCGACGGTGCATCGTCCGGCGGGCACTCGGCGGCGCACCGGCGTACACGCCCTGAACCAGCAGCGGATGACTGAAACGGACGCGGTGCCCGTCGAATCGGACGATTCCCTCATCCTCGGCGCGGCTCAGCAGGTCGACAGTCTCAGCGGCATCCCGGTCAATGGCTTGTGCCACTGTCATGATCGACGGCGCCCCCGCGCACGCCACCGCCAACAGAGACGTCAGCACCTCCTGCGGCAGGCTGCCGATCCGCGCCGAAACCAGTTCAGCGAGCGTGCCGGGCAGGGCGACGTCCATCGCGCGCGGATTTCTGAGCAGCGCGCGCCCCAATTCCAGGGCATAGAAGGGGTTTCCACCCGAGGTGGCCGCGATACGCGACATCGTCGGACGGGCGAACGACTGCCCGAGACGGCTGGACAGTACCGAGTGCAGCTTGCCCAGGCTCAGCGGGCCCATCGTCAGGGTCTGCGACGACTCCGGGCGCAGCATGCGCAACCACGAACTGGCCGACGCGGTGTCGGCCCGCAGTCGTTCGGTGACGAGCAACCCCACAGGACCGTCGAGACGTCGCGCGGCGAATGCGAGAACGTCGCGGGTCGACCGGTCGATCCACGGGATGTCGTCGACGGCGATCAGCACCGGCGACCGCTCGGCAAGGGTGTGCACCAGTGTGAGAAAGCCGGCCGACACCGCTCGGGCGTCGTCGCCCCCGGCAGCTTCGCGGTAATCCACCACAGCCCGCATCGCCACCCGTTGCGGCTCGGGCAGCCGTGTCCAGATCTCGGCTCCGACCCCCTCGACGAGATCGGCCAGCCCGCCATAAGCCAGCACCGACTCGGTCGGGGCACCCTGGACCGACAGGACGACGAATCCGTTCTGTTCGGCCTGCTGTATGGCCGCGAGCCACAGCGTGGTCTTGCCGATTCCGGCTTCGCCATCGACGAACAGCGCCGACGGCTGCGCGCGGGCGCGGTCGAGAAATTTGCCAACGCTGCGCGCCTCCGCGGCTCTTCCCGCGGTAACCAGCATTCACAGATACTTTCAAGCTTGCTCCCAGCTGTCCACGGGTGCGTCAAAATGTGGCCGGTCAACCGGCGCCCCAGAACGGCTGCCGCAGGCACCGGGCAACGCCGAAGCCGCAGGTGGACGGGCGGGCCCGACGGTCACCGGTGCCGGTCTTACCTCTCTGTGACGCTCCCCGGATCGCCGGTGCGCAAGCGGCACCGCAGGCCGAAGTGGTCTGAGGGAAAGACGCGCGGCAGCTCCGGTGAGATCGGCTCGGTACCGAGCATCGCGATGTCAGTCGGCACCCAATCCGCACCCTTGACAAGCACCCGGTCGAATCGCAGCTGCCGGGGCTTCTTCTTGCTGTCCCGCAGCATCGGGTTCGTCGACGAGTTCTCGGTGAAGCCGGGGTCCTGCGGATGCAGCGTCGGCCAGACGTCCCGGTACGCCGCTGCGATCCATCGCTCCTCACCGTCGCGCAGGTTGAAGTCGCCGAGAATCACCGCCTGGTCGGCCGACACCGCGCGGAACACCCGTCGCAGCTGCCAGGCCCGCAGCCAGGCGCCGTCCTGACCACTTTCCAGATGCACCGAACAGATCCGCAGTGTGCGGCCGTTGACCGCGAGGTCGGCCTGCACGAAACTGCGCCTCCGCCGGCTGGGCAACCGACTGAATGTCGCCGCAGCGATCGGCAGCCGTGACAGCACCAGCATCCCGTAACCGCCGATCCTGCCGCCGACGACTCCGACGCATCGATATCCCTCACGCACCCACGGCTGCTCCAGCAGCACGGTCTGCGCAGCGGCGGTGACCTCCTGGAACACCATCACGTCGGGCCGGTCGCGCTGCAGCAGACCGGCCAGAGCCTGGTAGCGCTGCTCGGCGAAGAAGGCCTTGTTCCACACGTTGAACGTCGACACGCTCAGTTCGTGCACCTCGACCGCGGCGCCATCCGACGGGGCGCCATCCGACGGCGCGTCGACCCAGGCGCCGCAATGAGCGTCGAACCTGCGCACGGTCAGCCGGCGCCGACCGAACACCGCAGGGATCACTGCGGCGACATCGCGGTCGCGAACAGCAGAACGGCGGCGCTCGCGGTCGGGTCGCACGCGGTCATCCCGCGATGATTTCAGACTCCCTTTCGCAGCACCTGGGTACCCCGAGGCCATGTTCACCCCACTGCGCCGCGCCGCGACTGTCCTGACCACCGTGGGTCTTCTCGCGGCCTGCGCCGACGAGGCGCCCTCACCGGCCCAGCCGTCCGCCGGCGCGGCCAGCGACGTCGCCACCGATCTCGACGTCCCATGGGGTATCGCGTTCCTGCCCGACGGCAGCGCGCTGATCGCCGAACGCGACAGCGCCACGATCCAGCGCATGGCCGAACCCGGGGCCGTCGCTCCGGTCGGCCAGGTCGCCGACGTGGTCTCGCGTGGCGAGGGCGGGCTGCTGGGGTTGGCGACCGCGGGGTCGACCGTCTACGCCTACATCACCACCGCCGCTGACAACCGGGTGGTCACGATGCAGTTCGACGGCACCGCGCTGAGTCCACAGACGCCGCTGTTCACCGGTATCCCGGCCGGGACCATCCACGACGGCGGCCGCATCGCGTTCGGGCCCGACGGCAAGCTCTACATCGCCACCGGAGAGACCGGCAGCCCGCAGCTGGCACAGGATCCGGCGTCCCTGGGCGGCAAGATCCTGCGGATCAATCCCGACGGCTCGGTCCCCGCCGACAACCCCGACCCCGCATCACCGGTGTTCTCGCTCGGGCACCGCAACGTCCAAGGGCTGGCGTGGGACGGCGCCGGCCGGTTGTGGGTCAGCGAGTACGGTGCCAACACCTGGGACGAGCTCAACCTGATCCAGCCCGGCGGCAACTACGGCTGGCCGACGGTCGAGGGCCGGTCGGACCGGGAGGGCCTGATCGACCCGGTGCTGCAGTGGCGTCCCGATGAGGCGTCGCCGTCCGGACTGGCGTTTCACAACGGGTCGCTGTGGATGGCGGCCCTGCGCGGCGAGCGCCTGTTCCGGATCCCGGTCCGAGCCGACGGCGGCGTCGGTGATCCGGCGCTACTGTTCGTCGGCGAGTTCGGGCGGCTGCGCACCGTGGTGGTCGCCCCCGATGGTGCGCTGTGGTTCACCACGTCCAATCGGGACGGCCGCGGTGACCCCCGCCCGGGTGACGACCGCATCCTGGCGTTCCGGCCGTAGGGCTGGCGGTCGATCCTGACCGCACGGCGCTGCGGGGGCTACCGTCGAACCGTGTCAAGGTCGCGCGTTGCCCGCGTCTGCGGCGTGGGCTTGGTTCTGCTGACGTTCGCCGCGGTCGCGTCCTGCGGACGCCCGGCACCGCCTGCGGCCACCAGCACGACGTCGACCACCGCCGCGCCCGAAGCCGTCGCTCCCCGGCCCGATATGCCGGCCACCACAACGCCGTCGGTGGCTCCCGCACCCGAGTTCGCACCGATCGGCCGACTCGTGAGCGAGGCGATCGCAGCGCATCGCCTGCCCGGGGCGGTCGTGCAGATCGGGCACGGCGGGCGGATCGTGTTCCGCCAGGCATTCGGTGAGCGCAAACTCGCCGGCGCACCCGGACTGGATGGCTCTCCCGCGCCCGCGGAACCGATGACCGAGGACACCATCTTCGACCTGGCTTCGCTGACGAAAAGCATCGCGACCGCGCCCGCCGTCATGCAGATGTACGAACAGGGCCGCATACAGCTCGACGATCCGGTGCAGGCGTACCTGCCCGGGTTCAACCCGGACAACGACCCGCGGCGCGCCCTGGTCACACTGCGCATGCTGATGACGCACACCTCCGGCATCGCCGGAGACCTGAGCCTGGACGGTCCGTGGGGACTGTCCAGCGCCGACAAGGCAGAAGGGCTGCACCGTGCGCTCGGCGCGTGGGTGGTGTTCGAACCGGGCGAGCGCTTCCACTACTCCGACATCAACTTCATCCTGCTCGGCGCGATCGTCGAGAAGCTCACCGGCGAGCCGATCGACACCTATGTGCAACGGAACGTCTTCACCCCGCTGGGCATGCGGGACACCCACTACCTGCCCGCAGCGAAAGCCTGTGGGCCGTACCGAATCCGCGGTACCGCCCTCGCCTACGACCCGAGCTCGCGCCCGGAAGACGACTGCGCCGCGGGCACCTGGAACACCGACCTGCTGGCCCGGATCGCCCCCACCGCCATCGACGAAGACACCCCCGGCCTGAACCCCGACTACGGCCATCAGCTGCGCGGCACCGTCCACGACCCGACCGCACGCCGGATGGGTGGCGTGACCGGCAGCGCCGGGGTGTTCTCCACCGTGCACGACATCGGCCTCTACGCGCAGGCACTGCTCGATCGACGTGCCGGGCGGCCCAGCACCTTCCCGCTGCAGCAGGACACCGTGACCCTGATGACGACGCCACAGCAGCCGGGCGACGGACCGGATCAGCGCGGCCTCGGCTGGGACATCGACAGCCCCCATTCAGCGCCGCGCGGCGCCATCTTCCCGGTCGGCAGTTTCGGCCACACCGGTTTCACCGGGACGTCGCTGTGGCTGGATCCCGAATCAGACACCTACGTGGTGGTCTTGTCGAACGTCATCCACCAGCGCGGCGGCCCCCCGATCGTCACGCTCGCCGGTGACATCGCGACCGCTGCGGCCCGCGCGCTGCACCTGTACGGGAGCTAGGGACGGGGCGCCCCCTCAAGCAATCAAGCCCCCTCGAAAGGGGGCCTGATCAGGGGTGGCAGGTAGAGGATTCGAACCTCTGTAGGCGTAAGCCGACGGATTTACAGTCCGCTCCCATTGGCCGCTCGGGCAACCTGCCTGGATGCTGCACATGCGCTGCACAGCGCGCGTTACAAGATACAACGAGGGTGGGCCCCCAACACAAACCGGCGGGTGGGGGGCGGTGTTCGCGCCCACGGACACGACGGGTGAAGATGGACGCAAGCACCATCTATCGAGCCCATGAACTACCGAGCCCACGAAGTACCTGAGGGAGGGACGAGTCCAATGGCGGATTCATCGTTCGACGTCGTCAGCAAGGTCGACCGACAGGAAGTCGACAACGCGCTCAACCAGGCAGCCAAGGAGCTGTCCACCCGCTTCGACTTCCGCGGCACCGACACCAGCATCGCCTGGAAGGGCGAGGAGGCCATCGAGATCGTCTCCTCCACCGAGGAGCGCGTGAAAGCAGCCGTCGACGTCTTCAAGGAAAAGCTGGTGCGCCGCGACATCTCCATGAAGGCGTTCGACGCCGGCGACCCGCAGGCCAGCGGCAAGACCTTCAAGGTGACCGGCACCCTCAAGCAGGGCATCAGCAGCGAGGAAGCCAAGAAGATCACCAAGATCATCCGCGACGAGGGCCCCAAGGGCGTCAAGGCGCAGATCCAGGGTGAAGAGATCCGGGTCAGCTCCAAGAAGCGCGACGATCTGCAGGCAGTCATCTCGCTGCTCAAGGGCTCCGACCTCGACGTCGCCCTGCAGTTCGTGAACTACCGCTGAGCGGGGTCATTCCTCCAGAGGGTGCCGCCAGGTGAGACGCCGGAAGCGGGCGAACCCGCGATCGGCGCTGTAGAACGTCGCATTGCTCTCCAGGGCGTAGGCCGCCAGGTACGCGTCCGGCACGTCGTTGCCGCGCGCGTCGATGTCGGTGGCGAGCTGCCGGAACAAATCCCAATGACGCTCTGTCGGCCGCAAAGCGACGACCGCAGGAGCGTCGCGTAGCGCCTGCGCAGCCGCCCACGCCTCTGCGGGGCTGGTGGGCTCACGAAAAACCCGCCGGTTGGTCATGATCCGCACGAACCCGCTCAGCACGACGTCTGGAACACCAAGGGGTTGATCGTCGTTGGCCCAGATCTCGAGTATTTCCCGATAGTCGTTGTGCTCGACGAGATCGGACCGGTGCGCGTAGACGAGGACGTTGGTGTCAACGCATCGCACCGAGGCTGTCCCCTTCCTCCATCACGTCCGACACCGCGGCATTCGAGGCAAGGTCCACGCCGGGTCGCAACCCACCGCTGCCGCTCGCCTGCACCGTGAACCGGCTCCGTGCACCCCGGTCGGCCGGGTTGAGGCCGCGACGCACCGCGTCCTCGAGCACCGCCGCCACCGTGCGGCCGGACCGGGCCGCGCGCTCCTTCACTTCGCGGTACAGCGCGTCATCGATGCGGATCGTCGTGCGCATATCGCCACATTAGCATCAGGACTGAGCATCAAGATGCCGATGATAGTCAGGCGTTGCCCGCCCACTCGCACCGGCACCGCGAAATCCACCCTCGTAGCGCCCCCGCAGTCCTAATCTGATCGCCATGGCACCTGCACAGCGCGAACCCAAAGTCGTCGTCCTCGGGGGCGGATCCTGGGGCACCACCGTTGCCTCCATCTGCGCCCGGCGCGGGCCGACTCTGCAGTGGGTGCGCTCGCAGGAGACCGCCGACGACATCAACCAGAACCACCGCAACTCGAAGTACCTCGGCGACGAGGTCGAACTGGCGCATTCGTTGCGTGCCACCACCGACTTCTCCGAAGCCGCCGAATGCGCGGACGTCATCGTCATGGGGGTGCCGTCCCACGGATTCCGCAACGTGCTGACCGAACTGGCCCGCGAACTGCGCCCCTGGGTGCCGGTGGTGTCGCTGGTCAAGGGCCTCGAACAGGGCACCAACTACCGGATGAGCCAGATCGTCGACGAGGTGCTGCCCGGTCACCCGGCCGGAATCCTGGCCGGACCGAACATCGCCCGCGAGGTCGCCGAGGGTTACGCCGCTGCAGCGGTGCTGGCCATGCCCGACCCCCATCTGGCCGCGCACCTCGGCGGGCTGTTCCGCACCAAGCGGTTCCGGACCTACACCACCGATGACGTCGTCGGCGTCGAGATGGCCGGCGCGTTGAAGAACGTGTACGCGATCGCCGTCGGCATGGGCTATTCGCTGGGCATCGGGGAGAACACCCGCGCGATGGTGATGGCCCGCGCGGTACGCGAGATGTCCAAGATGGGTGAAGCGCTGGGCGGTCACCGGGACACCTTCGCCGGGCTGGCCGGCATGGGCGACCTGATCGTCACCTGCACCAGCCAGCGCAGCCGCAACCGCCACGTCGGCGAACAGCTCGGCGCCGGCAAGCCGATCGACGAGATCATCTCCTCGATGAACCAGGTCGCCGAGGGCGTCAAAGCCTCCAGCGTCATCATGGAGTTCGCCGACAAGTGCGGCATCACGATGCCCATTGCGCGCGAGGTCGACGGGGTGGTCAACCACGGCTCCACCGTCGAGCAGGCCTACCGCGGGCTGATGGTGGAGAAGCCCGGCCACGAGGTGCTCGGCTCAGGTTTCTGAGCCTCTGGTTCCTGAGCCGGGGTTTCCCGGGCCGGAGGTCTCCAAGCCCCTGGTTGCCGGGACCGCTACTCGGGCCCGGCTCCCTAGTTGAAGTAGGGGTTGGTGCCCTCGGGCCGCACCAGCAGCGGATTGACGGCGTTGACCCACGATGCGTCCGGAGTCACGACGAAACCGGCCTGGTTGCGGCTGTCCACGCACGCCGTCGTCGCTCCGTCGGTGCCGCAGCTGACCGTCCCGAAGCTCAGCCGGGTGTTCGGTGGCAGCGCGGCGACCTCACCCTCGAAGATCGGCCGCGGGGTCGAGCCGAAGCCGGGCACCCCACCCGCCGCGCCGCTGATGACGTTGGCGCCTTCCGGCGCCCCCGGCAGCGGACCCTGGCATCCGTAACCGCCGGAACGCTGCAGCATGCAGGTCAGCGGACCGGCGGTGAACGCATACGCCGTGCCGTCGAGCACGGCGTAGTCCTGCGGGTTGGCCGGCGCCCACGCATTGACGTTCGGCGGGGGTGGCGGCGGAGGCGGGGGCGGCGGTTGAGCCGCCGCGAGGCCGGGCAACGCGGCCACGCATGCCGGAGCGACCAGCATGCCTACCAGGATTCTGCGCAGCACCATCACAGACTAGATGTCGCCGAAGGGGCCAGCAGTGTTTCAGAACGTGAAGCTGCCCGCCGGGCTGAGCACGAACCCGGACTGGTCGAGGGTGTTCACGCAGGACGTCACGACGCCGTCGGTGCCGCAGCTGACCGTCTGGAAACTCATCCGCGTGTTCGGCGGCAGCGGACGCGGGTTCTCGATCGCGCCGTACATCGGCCGATCCGACACCGCGAAGCCAGGGCTGCCCTGCGCGTAGCCGGACACCATGTTCGCACCGTTCGGCGCCGCAGGCAGCGGACCGCTGCAGCCGTAGCCGCCGGTACGCCGGTCCATCACGCACGTCACGCCGCCCGGCGCGCCGAACGAGTACGACGCGCCCTCGTTGACGGCGAACTCGGCCGGGTTCACCGGGGGCAGCGCGTTGATGTTCGGCAGCGGGCCCGGCTGCGCGGCGGCGAGGCCTGGGGCGACGAGGCCGAACGCACCCACGGCCGCGACACCGGACAGCATTCTGGTCAGCACGTCGCACACCTTAAGCGGATCGGGCGCGGTAGAGCACCTCGAGTGTCGACTTTCGCGCCGAATTCGCTAGTAGCGGTCGGGGCTCCGATAGTCTCCGGGCCCGGCCATCGCCTCCAGCCGCGCGATGCGATCGGCGACCGGCGGGTGGGTGGAGAACAACTTGCCGATCTTCTCCCCCGCGCGGAACGGGTTGGCGATCATCAGGTGGGCCTGGTCGGCCAGCTGCGGCTCCGGCGGGAGCGGCGCCCGCTCGACGCCGACGCTGATCTTGCGCAGCGCACTGGCCAGCGCCAGCGGGTCACCGGTCAGCTCGGCACCGGACTGGTCGGCCTGGTACTCGCGCGACCGCGACACCGCCAGCTTGATGACCGTCGCGGCGATCGGACCGAGCAACGAAACCAGAAGGATCGCAAAAGGATTCGTTCCCCCGTCGCGGTTGCCGCCGAACATCGAGGCGAAGAACGCGAGGTTGGCCAGCGCGGTGATCACCGACGCCATCGCCCCGGCCACACAGGAGATCAGGATGTCGCGGTTGTAGACATGCGACAGCTCGTGGCCCAGCACCGCGCGCAGCTCGCGTTCGTTGAGCAGACCCAGAATGCCCGTCGTGCAGCACACCGCCGCGTTGCGCGGGTTGCGGCCCGTGGCGAACGCGTTCGGCGCCGCGGTGTCGCTGATGTACAGCCGCGGCATCGGCTGGCGCGCGGTGGTGGCCAACTCGCGCACGATCTTGTACATCACCGGCGCCTGCATCTCGCTGACCGGCTGCGCGTGCATGGCGCGAAGCGCCAGCTTGTCGCTGTTGAAGTAGACGTAGGCGTTCATGCCCACGGCGAACAACACCGCCAGGAACATGATGTTGCGCCCGAACATGGCGCCCACACCGACGATCAGACCCGAGAACACCACCAGCAACAGGAACGTCTTGAACCTGTTGGCATGCGGATGCCACGTCACCGTGCTTGCCTCCTTCAAAGCAGCCGACTCATCGAACCTGTCAGAGTCCTCGATCAGTCAACGCCCGGACCGGCGGCGCGGGTTCCGCCGGTTCAGCCGTGCCGATTGATGGTGTAGTCCACCAGCGTGGCCAGCGCCTGCCGTCCGGGCCCGTCGGGCAGGTGCGCCAGCTCGTCGCGGGCCTGCTGGGCGTAGCGGGCCACGGTGTCCTTGGCCATCGCGATGCCCTGTGAGGAACGCAACAGGGCGAGGGCCTCGGCGACGTCGTCGTCGTCCTCGACCGGTGCGGACAGCAGTGCGCGCAACCGGTCGGCGCCGGGTCCCGTTTCGCGCAGCGCGTACAGCACCGGCAGCGTGTGCACCCCTTCCCGAAGGTCGGTGCCCGGAACCTTGCCCGACTCGTCGGCGTCGCTGTCGATGTCGATGATGTCGTCGGAGATCTGGAACGCCGTGCCGACGATGCCGCCGAGCCGCGCCAGCCGCTCGACCTGGTCGTCGTCGGCGCCGGAGAACGTCGCCCCGAACCGGCCCGACGCCGCGATCAGGCAGGCCGTCTTCTCGTAGACCACCTTGAGGTAGTGCTCGATCGAATCGACCTGGTCGGCCGCGCCCTGAGTTTCCCGCATCTGGCCGGTGACCAGCAGCGCGAACGTGTCGGCGATCACCCGCACGGCGTCCGGGCCCAGCCGCGAGACCAGCCGCGACGCGGTCGCGAACAGGTAGTCCCCGGCCAGGATGGCGATGTTGTTGCCCCAGCGAGCGTTGGCACTGGTCGCGCCGCGACGCATCTGCGCCTCGTCCATCACGTCGTCGTGGTACAGCGTCGCCAGGTGCACCAGCTCGATCACCGCGCCGGCCACGCTGACCTGCCAGGCGTCGGGTTCAGGACCCAGCTGCGCGGACAGGACGGTGAACAGCGGGCGGAACCGCTTACCGCCGGCCTGGAACAGGTGCTGCACGGCTTCGGCCATCAGGGCGTCGGCTCTGCCCAGCTCATCGGACATCAGTGTCTCGATGCGGGCGACGCCGTCACGAACATCCTGGGCGAACTGGGCATCCCCGAAGTCCACTCCCGCCACCACGGTCGCCGGTGTCCTCACACTGCCAACATACTGGGAGCCATGGACTCGTCGGCGGGCAGGAGCGAAGCGACCGGGGGATCAATCGCGGCTGATGTGGTCGTCGTCGGAGCCGGACCAGCCGGTTCGTCGGCCGCGGCCTGGGCGGCCCGAGCCGGTCGTGACGTCCTGGTCATCGACTCCGCGCGGTTCCCGCGCGACAAGGCGTGCGGCGACGGGCTGACCCCTCGCGCGGTCGCCGAGTTGCAGCGGCTGGGCCTCGGCTCCTGGCTGGACGGCAAGATCGCACACCGCGGGCTGCGCATGTCAGGCTTCGGCGCCGACGTGGAGATCGCGTGGCCGGGCCCGTCGTTCCCGCCGACCAGCAGCGCGGTGCCGCGCACCGAACTCGACGACCGGATCCGCCAGGTCGCCGCCGAGGACGGCGCCGCCATGCGTCTGGGCGCGAAAGCCGTTGGCGTGCATCATGGGCCGTCGGACCGGGTGGCCGCGGTGGTGCTCGACGACGGCACCGAGGTGACGTGCACGGACCTGATCGTGGCTGACGGGGCACGCTCGACGCTGGGCCGCGAACTCGGGCGGCAGTGGCACCGCGAGACCGTCTACGGCGTCGCGATCCGCGGGTACGTCGCCACGCCCCGCAGCGACGAACCGTGGATCACCTCGCACCTGGAGTTGCGCTCCCCGGCCGGCGAGGTGCTGCCCGGTTACGGCTGGATCTTTCCGCTGGGCAACGGTGAGGTGAACATCGGGGTCGGGGCGCTCGCCACGTCGAAGCGTCCCGCCGAGGCGGGGCTACGGCCCCTGATGAGCTACTACGCCGGACTGCACCGCGACGAATGGGGCTTTGCCGGGGAACCGCGGGCGGGGCTGTCGGCGCTGCTGCCCATGGGCGGCGCGGTCTCAGGGGTCGCCGGGCCGAACTGGATGCTGATCGGCGACGCCGCGGCGTGCGTGAACCCGCTCAACGGCGAGGGTATCGACTACGGCCTGGAAACCGGGCGGCTGGCTGCGGACCTGCTCGGCAGCGGCGACTATTCGCGGGTGTGGCCTGCCGTGTTGGAGTCGCACTATGCGCGGGGATTCTCGATCGCGCGCCGGCTGGCGCTGCTGCTGACCTTCCCGCGGTTCCTGCCCGCGACGGGCCCGCTGGCGATGCGTTCGTCGGCCCTGATGACGCTCGCGGTGCGGGTGATGGGCAACTTCGTCACCGACGAGGACGACGACATGATCGCCCGGGTGTGGCGAGGGGCGGGCCGGCTTTCGGGTCGCATCGACGCCCGCCGCCCGTTCACGTGACACTCGTGTACCGCGCGCCGATGCGGCCGCGGCGTGACGACCTCGACGCGCAGCCCGCGATCGAACGGGCGCTGACGCACGGGCTGTGCGGGTTCGGCGACGACCCGTCCCCGCAGGCCGCTGAGCGGTTCGCCCGGCGCATCGACCGGTTCGCCGCGGCACCGGAGGGGTCGTTGGTGTGGACCCGCGACCGCGACGGGCTCTACTGGCTGGGGCGCCTGGCCGGGCCCTACTTCTACGACGCGGACGGCGAGTCCGTCGACCTCGTCCACGTCCGGCGGTGCGTGTGGCGGGAACAACCCGTCCTCGAATCGCAAGCGCCGCCTGCCGTCGTCGCGACGTTCGGGCGTGGGGGACGCAACTTCCAGCAGATCCACGACGACCACGTCGGCGCTGCCTCGGAACGGTTGTGGCGCTAGCCTTCCCGGCGCAGCGCTGAACGCGCGGATTCGGTGCCGCGCGCGTCCGGTCGGGCTCGGACACCGGGCGCGCCGTAGAGGCACCAGGAGGCGCGGGATGGATCAGCCGAGCGAGTAGGCGAAGCCGCTCACGTCACGCAGAGTGGCCCCGAACACCTCGGGCATCGCGGCGCCGAACAGCAGGTCACCGCCGTGACAGGTGCCGGCCACCACGCGGCCCACCGCGGGCACCCCGGCCCGCACCAGTCTGCGGTAGTACTGCAAGCCTTCGTCGCGGAGCGGATCGAGCTCGTTGACCGAAATGACATGTGGGGGAAGCCCACTGAGCTCAGCGTCGGCGGCCGCCGCTGCCCAACACGTCGCGTCGTCGGCGTACGCACCGTCCGGGTCGTAGAGCGAGCCGAGCAGCGCCGCCTGCTCACGGCTGATGAAGTAGCCGTCGTTCTCCTCCAGCGACGGCAGGTCCTCGCACGCGTCGAGCCAGCGGTTCGAGATGAACGGGCACTGGGCGTAGAAGCCCGCGATCTCGCCGATCCAGCCTTCGCGGTTGGCCTTGTGCGCCAATGTCAATGTGAGGTTCCCGCCACCGGATTCGCCTGAGACGATGAGGTGGCTCACCCCGAGTTCACGGCGGTGCGCCGCCACCCATCTGGCAGCGGAGGCGCAGTCGTTGAGTCCGGCCGGATAGGGGTGCGCACCCAATTTGGCGCTGGAGTTACGGAATTCGACGCCGACGACCACCAGTCCCGTCGCGGCGAGGTGTTCACGCAACCCCACATACGCGGCATCGGCGGCGGACGCGATCGCCATGCCGCCGCCGTGCAGATGCACCACCGCGGGCAGCTCACCGTCAGCATTCTCCGGCCGGCTCACGAACAGCGTGACGGTGTTGCCGTCGACGCCGGTGCACTCGGTCGTGGTGGTCGTGACGCCGTCGGGGCGCCCGAGGTCCTCGGCGATCGAGTCGAAGATCGCGCCGATGGCCTGCTCGCTCATCGCGGCGAACGCGTGCCGCTCTTCCGCCGGTGAATCGGGGGTCAGCCCGCTCGACGGAAAGTGGCCGTCCAGGCCGAAGCGGCGGAAGACCTCCACCATCCGGGGATCGGCACGTGGGTCGGTGCCCAGTGTGGCGTCAGGGTCGGCGAGGCGTCCGTGCGGCATGAAGGTGACGGTAGCGCCGTGCGCGAGCAGTGAGAGCGCTTTCGCCAGCCGCGAACGCGCGCCGAAATACGGCCTGGGGCGGCGCGTCGGCGTGCAGACCCGCGCGCTCGCGGAACTTGGGGGCTCGCCGAACTTGGGTCGCTCGCGGAACGTGGGGGGCTCGCCGAGCTTGGGGCTCAGGGTTTGGTGGCGGCGTGCAGGGCGACGATGCCGCCGGTCAGGTTTCTCCACCGCACGTCCGTCCAACCCGCCGCCTCGATGCGACGCGCCAGCTGCTCCTGATCCGGCCAGGCCCGGATCGACTCGGCCAGGTACACATAGGCCTCCGGGTTCGACGACACGGTGCGCGCGATGCGCGGCAGCGCCTGCATCAGGTACTCCTTGTACACCGTGGCGAACAGCCCGTTGGTCGGCGTGGAGAACTCACACACCACCAGCCGCCCGCCGGGGCGGGTCACCCGCGCCATCTCCCGCAGCCCGGCCTCGTGGTCGACGACGTTGCGCAACCCGAAGCTGATCGTCACCGCGTCGAACACCTCGTCGGCGAACGGCAGCCGGGTCGCGTCGCCCGCCACCTTGGGCACCGCCCGGGCCTGGCCGGCGGCGAGCATGCCCACCGAGAAGTCCGCCGCCACACACCAGGCACCGGAGCCGGCCAGCTCCACGGTCGACACCGCCGTCCCGGCGGCCAGGTCGAGCACCTTGTCCCCCGGGCCGATTCGCAGCGCCTGGCGCGTCGCCCGCCGCCAGAAGCGGTCCTGGCCCACCGAGAGCACGGTGTTGGTCAGGTCGTAGCGCCGCGCGACGCCGTCGAACATCGAGGCGACCTCACGGGGATCCTTGTCCAGCGACGCGCGGTTCACAAGGGCGAACGTATCAGCACCTGTCATTCACCTGTGCACCTCGCAGACCGGGAATGCGACCGCCCCGAACGCGCATTGCAACCGGACATGAGTGGAAAAGTCTGGTTCATCACGGGAACATCGCGCGGCTTCGGCCGCGAATGGGCGATCGCGGCGCTCGAACGCGGCGACAAAGTGGCCGCCACCGCGCGCGACGTCGCCACGCTCGACGACCTCGCCGCCGAACACGGCGACGCGCTGCTGCCCATCCAGCTCGACGTCACCGACCGCGACGCCGACTTCGCGGCGGTCAAGGCCGCCCACGATCACTTCGGGCGCCTGGACATCGTGGTCAACAACGCCGGCTACGGACAGTTCGGGTTCGTCGAGGAACTCTCCGAGGACGAGGCCCGGGCCCAGATCGAGACCAACGTGTTCGGGGCGCTGTGGATCACCCAGGCCGCGCTGCCCTACCTGCGCGCCCAGCGCAGCGGCCACATCCTGCAGGTGTCGTCGATCGGCGGGATCACCGCGTTCCCCAACGTGGGCATCTACCACGCGTCGAAGTGGGCACTGGAGGGCTTCTCTCAGGCATTGGCCCAGGAGGTGGCCGAGTTCGGCGTGCACGTCACGCTCATCGAGCCGGGCGGATTCGCCACCGACTGGGCCGGTCCGTCGGCCAAACGCGCCACCCCGCTGCCCGACTACGCCGAGGCGCACGAGCGCTCCGAGCAGTGGCGGGCGTCGCGCTCGGCACGCCCGGGTGACCCGAAAGCGTCGGCGGCGGCGGTACTCGAGATCGTCGACGCCGCCGAGCCTCCGCTGCGCGTCTTCTTCGGGGAGCTGCCGCTTCAGCTGGCCCGGGCCGACTACGAAAACCGGTTCGCGACGTGGGAGAAGTGGCAGCCCGTGGCGGAGCTCGCCCAGGGCTGAGCTCAGGCGGCCTTGGCGCTGCGCGCGCCCATCACCTCGAGGTAGTGCTCGAGGAGTTGGTCACACACCGCCGGCCAGGTCCGGCCGAGCACACTGCGCCGCGCGGCCACCGAGTACCGGGGCCGCTCACTGAGCAGATGATCCACGGCCTGCGGCAGGTTCGACTCGAAACCGCTGACCGGCAACAACATTCCCGTGTGCATGGGGGTGACGAGGTCGCGGGGGCCGCCGGCGTCCGGGGCGATCACCGGCAGACCGGAGGCCATCGCCTCCTGCACCGCCTGGCAGAACGTCTCGTGCTCACCGGGATGGACGAAGACGTCCATGCTGGCGTAGGCGGTCGCGAGCTCGGCGCCGTAGAGCGCACCGGTGAACACCGCCGAGGGCATCAGCGTCTGCAGCTTGGTCCGGTCCACACCGTCGCCGACGACGACCACCTGGACGTCGTCACGGCCGGCCAGCCCCGACAGGCGCTCCACATGCTTCTCGGGGGCGAGGCGCCCGACGAACCCGACGACCGGTCGGCCGTCAGGCGACCAGTGCCGGTGCAACTGCTCGTCGCGGGCCGACGGCGCGAAGCCGGTGATGTCGACACCGCGGCCCCATTTGTGGACCCGGGGGATGCGGTGGGCGGCCAGGTTCTCCATCGCCGACGTGGACGGGGCCAGCGTGCGGTCGGCCTTGCTGTGCAGGCGCCGGGTCCACGCCCAGGAGGCCCGCGACAGCATGCCGATGCCGTAGCTCTGGGCGAATCCGGCCACATCGGTCTGGAACACCGCGACGGTCGGGATGCCGAGATAGCGGGCGGCGTGCACCCCGCCCCACCCGAGCAGCGCCGGCGACGCGAGGTGCACGACGTCGGGTTCGAAGCCGCGCAGCACACCGACCATGCGCGGCCGGGGCACGCCCAGGGGCAGCGATGTGACCTTGGGGAACATCTTCGACGGCACCCGGTGCACCCGCACCCCGTCGTGCACCCGGTCGGCGGCGGGTTCACCGCGCGGAGTGTCCGGGGCGATGACGAGCACCTCGTGGCCGGTGCGGCGCAGATGCTCGATCACCCGAAGCACGGAATTGGTGACACCGTTGACGTTCGGGAGGAACGATTCCGCGACGATGGCAACGCGCACACCCGAACGGTGACATCGCCACCTGTCCCAGAGGTTGCCGACAGGGGTATGTCACACGAATTGCCGACGATTCTGCTCGGCGCACAGCAACGTCGTGGGTCGGCCCGGGCGGATACCCTCACTCCATGCGCACTTCCACCGCAGCGCTGCTGGTCAGCCTCGTCGGACTGCTGGGCGCCGTCGGATGCAGCAGAGAACTCCCCGGTGTCGCGCGGCCCGACCTCACCCCGACACCGCTGGCGGTCACCGAGGACGGGACCGGCATCGTGGCCGGGTTCGACGACGCGCCCGCCCACATCGAGATCTTCACCGAACCGCAGTGCACCCACTGCCGTGACCTGCAACTGGACTTCGGCAACCAGCTCGCCTACCACATCACCGTCGGTGACCTGCAGGTCACCTATCGGCCGTTGACCTTCCTCGACACCGGCGACGACGGCTATTCGGCCACGGTCGCCAACGCGATGTTCGCGGCCGCCGGTCCCGTCGGCCCCTCCGGCGACAGCGGCCGTTCACCGGCCGACGGCACCCAGTTCCAGCATTTCGTCGAGGAGCTCTACCTCAATCAGGACCCCGGCGGCGCCCCCTTCAGCGGCGACGAACTGCGCGAGATGGCCGAATCCGCCGGCATGCCCGAGGCCGTGGCCGACCAGCTGGCGCGTGACCGGTCCGCGGTCGACATCGCCGAGATGAACGACACCAACTTCGTCTACCTCGTCGACGTCGACCCGGTGCAGACCGGCACCCCGACCGTCTACGACCTGGAAAGCCAGGAGAAGGTCGACATCCACGCCGACGACTGGCTCGCCGAACTCGTGCACTCCTGAGTCACACGGTGCTCGCGCGCCGGTCGATCCGGCGT
The DNA here is from genome assembly GCF_041902445.1 of Mycobacterium sp. G7A2. NCBI lineage: Bacteria > Bacillati > Actinomycetota > Actinomycetes > Mycobacteriales > Mycobacteriaceae > Mycobacterium > Mycobacterium sp. G7A2. The sequence continues at coordinate 5,190,247 of NZ_CP169251.1, forward strand.
TCCACCAGCGTCGTCACACCCAGCGCGGCGCCGGCAACGAGCCAGCCGACCACCGCGATCGAGCCGGCGGGAATGATGGCCAGCGCGGCGTTGCGGTCCCGGACCCGGACCAGGTCGGGGTCGTTGACGTCGTACTCGACGTAGATCCGCATCCCGTCGTCGAGCTTCGACGGGTACAGCACCCCCAGTTCCGGGCGGTAGGTGACGCGGTCGGGGGTGACGAACTCGATCGTCGAGCGGCGATCGCCGGCGTCGAGCACGGTGGCCTCGGCCACCCCCATGTTGCGTTCGATCTGGCGGTCGTTGCGCCAGGCACCCAGCACCAGCAGCACCGACTGCAGCGTCACCAGGCACGCCGCCACCACGATGCCGATCCGGATGCGGCGCAGCATGCGCCCGGCCCAGGTCTCCCCCGGCTCGCCGTGCAGGTGCGGGCGCACCACCTCCCACACCGGCCGCAGCCGCTCGAGCAGCTCCTTCACAGACTCGCCTTGATCGCGGCGTGCAGGGCGCGCAGCGAGGACCTGTCGGCCTTCACCTCCAGCACCCGCATGCCGTCCTGCGGCTCGTCGAGCGCGCCGGCCAACTCGCCGATCTCGATCTGGCGGCTGTCGACGTGGTAGGCGCGGCACAGCGCGCCGACGTCGACGTCGTGCGGGGTGCCGAAGATCCGCGACGAGACGTCGGAGAACCGCGGGTCACCCTGTTCGAGCAGCTCGAAGATGCCGCCGCCGTTGTCGTTGGACACCACGATGGTCAGGGCGCGCGGCGTGGGTTCCGTCGGCCCGATCAGCAGGCCCGAGCTGTCGTGCACGAAGGTCAGGTCACCGAGCAGCGCGACCGTGCGGCCACCGTGGGCCGCCTCGTAGGCCAGCGCCGCGCCGATCGCCGTGGACACGGTGCCGTCGATGCCCGCCACCCCACGGTTGGAGCGCACCCGCACCTCCGGCGTCGTCAACCCGACCAGCGCGAGGTCGCGAACGGGGTTCGAGGCCCCCAACACCAGCTGATCGCCGGGGCGCACCGCACCGGCCACCGCCGCCGCGACATGCAGGCCGGTCGTCAAGGGATGCTCGGCCAACTGTCCGCGAACCGCGTCGACGGCGTGGCGGTTGACCTCCGCGCAGCGGCGCAGCCAGTCCGGCGACGGTTCCCCCGAGGTGACGGCACGGGTGCCGGTGGCCTGCGAGTTCCCGGACACGTCCGGCCACCGGGGTCCGGTGGTCAGCGCGAACACCGGAACCGAGGGATCGGCCAGCAGCGCCGACACCGGCCGGTGCAGGGTCGGCCGGCCGGCCATGATGACCTGCTTGGGGCGCAGCAGCCGCAGCGCCAGCGGGTGCAGCGGGTTCTGCGCGCGCGGGGCTGTGGGCTCGGCGACGGTGGGCAGGTGAGCCAGGTTCGGGTGGGCGCCCGCGCCGTGGCCCGCGATGACGACGGTGTCGGGGCCGAGGTCGATGTCGAGCGGCTGGTCGAAGCTGACCGGCGGGGTGTAGGTCCACGGGCGGCCGTGCGGACGGCCGTCGGGGGCATAGGGGCCGTCCGGGCTGGCGTCGGGCACCAGCGGTTCGCGCAGCGGGATGTCGAACTGCACCGGCCCGGCGTTGGCGGTGCGGGATCCGGTGGCGGCCACCAGCACCCGGCAGGTCGCCGAGCGCCACTGTGCGTTGAGGGACTCCATGTCCTCGGCGTGCTCGGCCAGGCCCAGGCTGATGTTGGCGCGCACCTGGTTGCCGAAGTAGCCGAGCTGCTCGAAGGTCTGGTTGGCGCCGGTGCCGAGCAGTTCGTAGGGCCGGTTGGCGCTGAGCACGACCAGCGGAACCCGCGCGTAGTTGGCCTCCACGACCGCCGGGCCCAGGTTGGCCACCGCGGTACCCGAGGTCATCGCCAAACACACCGGGGCCTGGTTCGCCCCGCCGCCCTGGGCCAGGCCGATGGCGAGGAAGCCCGCCGTGCGTTCGTCGATGCGCACGTGCAACCGCAGGCGTCCGGCGCGGTCGGCGTCGTGCAGCGCGAAGGCCAGCGGCGCGTTGCGCGACCCGGGGCACAACACGACGTCGCGGACGCCGCCGCGGATCAGTTCGTCGACGACTACGCGGGCCTGTGTCGTCGAGGGGTTCACCCCTACAGGGTATCGGCGAAGAATTCGAGGATCGCGGTGTTGACGACCTGGGGCTTCTCGATGAACCCGAGGTGGCCGGCGTCGGGGATCTCGAGGAATCTGCCGTTGGGCAGCGCGTTGGCGACCTCGCGCCCCAGGTGGGCGGGCAGCACGATGTCGTCGGCGAACCCGATCACCAGCGCCGGGGTCGTGACGTTCTGGTAGGCGGGCAGCCGGCTGCTCTGCGGGGCGATCGACAGCTGGGTGTGTATCCCCGGCGTGGGCTTCTGCGGCCACATCGTGAACATGTCGATCCAGTCCCGCACTGTGTTGTCGTCGTTCAGCGTCTTCGGCGAAAAGCTCTCCAGCAGGCGCAGTTTGGCCTCGTACTCGACGGGCAGCTGCACGCCGGAGCGGGCCATCGCCAGCTCGCCGGACCAGAAGAACTCGCGGGCGCGGTCGTGGCGGCCCCGGGTGGCCATCAGTACCGCCGAGTGGACCAGTTCCGGGCGGGCCACCATCAGCTCCTGGGCGATGTAGGAGCCCATCGACACCCCGACCAGACGCACCGGCGCCAGCCCGAGTTGCTCGATCAGTGCGACGGTGTCGGCGACCATCGTCTCGGTGGTGAACCCGTCGGCGTTCTCGGTGGCGCCGATGCCGCGGTTGTCGAACGTCACACACCGGTAACCCGCGCGGGTGAACACCGGTACCTGGTGCAGATGCCAGGTTCGCCCGGCCCCGCCGCGGCCTGCGATGAACAGGACCGCCGGGCCGGAGCCGCGGTCGTCATAGGCCAAATTCACGCCGTCGACGCTACGTCGATCCCCGTTGAGACTGCATCCAGGGTGGAAAAGTGCGAGAAAGGTGCGCGCTCACCGCAGTATGAACGATCAACGGCGCGCTCAGCCCAGTCTCGGCGATCAGCGACGCGCTAAGCCCCAGTCTCGGCGATCAGCGGCGGGCCCGGCGCACGCGGGCCAGTGCCGCATCCCACAGCAGCCCGGTCGAGGCCGCCAGCGCGGCGGGGGTCGCCAACTGGCGGCCCATCATCGCGGTGGCGGTCGCCTTGGTGGCCGCCGAGGCCTTCGACATGTGCCCGGAATCGAACGGCGGCTTTGGGTCGTACTCCATCGACAGCTGGATGGCCTTGGCCTTCGCCTCACCACCGATCCGCCCGGCCAGCCACAGCCCCAGGTCGATGCCGGCCGACACCCCGGCCGCGGTGACGATCCGCTCGCCGGCATCGACGATGCGCTCATCCCCCACCGGCTCCACGCCGAACGTGCGCAGCACCGGCAGCGCCGCCCAGTGCGACGTCGCCCGTTTACCCTCGAGCAGCCCGGCCGCGGCCAGGATCACCGAGCCCGAGCACACCGATGTCGTCCACTGCGTGCCCTGATGCACGCGGCGCACCCAGTCGAGGACCTTCTCGTCGCGGGCGTGCTGCAGCGTCGAGAAACCGCCCGGCACCAACACGAGATCCGGGGTCGGTGTTTCGTCGAACGAGTGGGTGGCGCCCACCACCAGCACACCGGAATCGGCGGTGACGGGGCCGGGTTCGTGCCAGACGAACCGGACGTCGGCATCGGGAAGGTAGTGCAGGCTCTCGTAGGGTCCGATGAAGTCGAGAGCGGTGAATCCGGGGTAGAGCATGATCGCGATCTGCATGGGTTCTCCTTGTCAGGCGAATGTCTTGCGGTACTGGTCAGGGGACACACCGAGGCGGCGAACGAAGTTGCGCCGCAACGTCTCCGCGGAGCCGAACCCGCACCGGGTGGCGATGACGGTCACCGGGTCGTCGGTCTCACAGAGTTGCCGGCGCGCCGCCTCGGTGCGGATCCGCTCGACGTAGGCGCCGGGCGCCTCACCGACCTCGTCGGTGAAGACGCGCGTGAAGTGGCGCGGGCTCATGGCTGCCCGCCGGGCGAGCTCGGAGACACTGTGCGTGCCACCGGGTTCGGCGTCGATGGCGTCCTGGATGTCGCGGATGGGGCGTCGCCGGGCCCGCGGCATCCACACCGGCGCCGCGAACTGGGTCTGCCCGCCGGGGCGGCGCAGGGGTAGCACCAGATAGCGGGCCACCGTCTGGGCGGCCTCGGTGCCGTGATCGTCCTCGACGAGCGCCAACGCCAGGTCGATGCCCGCGGTGACGCCCGCAGCGGTCCAGACCTTCGACGAGCTGCGCACGAAGATCGGATCGGGATCGACGGTGACGGCGGGGAACTCGGCCGCCAGCTGGGCGGCGAACGCCCAGTGCGTGGTCGCCACGCACCCGTCGAGCAGCCCGGCCTCGGCGGCCAGCACAGCCCCGGTGCAGACGCTGACCACCCGGCGGGCCTGCGCGGACACCGCCGTGATCCAGTCGATCAGCTCGGCGTCACCGCGGGCCGACTCGGTGCCCGCGCCACCGGGCAGCACCACGGTGTCGACCGGCTCGCCCGGGCCGGGTAGCGGGTCGGCCACCAGGGTCAGGCCCGTTCCGGTGGCCACCGGTGCGCCGCCGACGGACACGATGCGCACGTCGTAACCCGTGCCCACGGTGCGGGCGTCGTAACCCGTGCCCACGGTGCGGGCGTCGTAATCCGTGCCCGCGGCGCGGGCGTCGGCGTACAGCGAGGCCCCGGTGAACACCTCGAACGGACCCACCAGATCCAGCGCCTGCACGCCGGGGAACCCGACGAGGAGCACCGTGCGCGGCATGACCTCAGTGTTGGCCACCTTCGTCGTGGCGTCCAGGCCATGCACCCCACAGATCAGGACAGCAACGGCCAGCAGGCGCGGATCCGGTCGATCCACCACCGGACACGCTCGGGCGCCGCTGCCAGCGCGGTGACCCGCGCCGGGTCGGGGGCCACGGCCGCCGCGGGCAATTCGCCGTCGACCGGCACGACGGCCTCGACGACATCGTCGACGAACAGTCCTCCGGTGCCGAGCCCGCAGGCGTGGGGCAACGACGGCAGACACCCCGCGGCGACCAGACCGATGCCGATGCCCACCGCCGAGTCCAGGGCGCTGGACACCACGATCGGGATGTCGATCTGCTCGGCGACGGCCAGCATGGCCCGCACCCCGCCCAGCGGGGCCACCTTGAGCACCGCGACATCGGCGGCGCGGCTGCGCACCACGTGCAGCGGATCCTCGGCCTTGCGGATGCTCTCGTCGGCGGCCACCGGCACCTGCACGCGGCGGCGGACCTCGGCGAGTTCGGGCACCGTCGCACACGGCTGTTCGAGGTACTCCAGGGGACCGTCCGCGGTCAGCGCCCGCGCGGCGGTCACCGCGTCGTCGACGCTCCAACCGCCGTTGGCGTCCACTCGCACGGTCGGTACCAGCGCCCGCACCGCGTTGACCCGGGCAACGTCGTCGGCCAGCGACTGACCGGGTTCGGCGACCTTCACCTTCGCGGTGCGCGCACCGGGAAACCGGGCGAGCACGTCGGCCACCGCGTCGGCGGGCACCGCCGGCACCGTGGCGTTGATCGGGATGCGGGCGTGCCGCACCGTGGGCAGCGGCCGATAGGCGGCGTCGATGGCGGCGGCCAGCCAGTGCGCCGCCTCGGGCGGGCCGTACTCGGGGAATGCCCCGAACTCGCCCCAACCCGCCGGGCCGTCGATCAGCGCGATCTCGCGGGTGGTGATCCCGCGGAACCGCACCCGCATGGGCAGAGAGACGACGTGCAGCCGGTCCAGCACATCCGACAGCTCGGGACGGGTCACCCGGCGCCCGCCAGCACGGCCTCGGCGGCGCGGCGGCCGCTGACCAGGGCCCCCTGGATCGAGGCGGTGTCGCGGTGATCGCCGCACACCCACAGCCCGTCCTGGACGCGGACGGGGCGGCGCACCGACAGCGGAGGCGGCTGCGCCGGCAGCGCGTGCGGGATCTCGTGGCGGATGAGCAGCTCCCAGCCCGACGCGTCGGCGCCGAGGATCGCCGCCGCGTGCCGCCGGGTCACGGCTTCGTCGGGGGCGGAGCCGTCGGGCGCCGCCAGGGCCGACGCGGCGATCAGGTGGCGACCGGGCGGCGCGTAGGTCGGTGCGGCAGCGCTGATGACGGCGGTGTTGAGCACCGGCCCCGGGTTCGCGGGGCGGCCGTCCACCCACAGCATCGCCGGCCCGGTCTGCGGCTGGTCGGTGGCCCACCAATCGGTCACCACGCCGTGCATGTCCGGTTCGGGCAGCCCGGCGAGCCCGGCCGCGGTGACGGGATCGGCGGCGACGACCACCTGTGCGGCCCGCACCGTGTCCGAGCCGTCGGAGACGACGAACCGACCGCTGTCGCGACGGATCTCGACGGCCTTGCGGTGCAGCGTGATCCGGTCTCGCAGCGGGCGGGCGAGTTCGGCGGGCAGCGCGGCCATGCCGCCGGCCGGCAGAGACGGCACCCCGAGGACGAACATGCGGGCCAGCAGCAGCGCGAACGCATTCGACGTGGCACCGGTGTCGTCCAGCAGCACCCCGGCGAGGAACCGGTCGATCACGCGGCGGAGTTCACCGCGCACGCCGGCGGCGTCGAGGGCTTCGCGCAGGGTGGCGTCGGTGTTACCCGACTTCAGCACGCCGGGACGCAGCGCGGGCGCCACCCACCGCGCCGCCGCCAACACATCTCTGGGGCCGAGCCCGCCGCGGGCCAGCATCGCCGGCACCTTCTGCGGCAGCCGCAGCGGATGCACCCACACGGTCGAGCCGCGCTCACGGCGGACCGCCACGCCGGCGCCGAAGGGCTGCAGCCGCAGCGCGTCGACGTCCACGGCGCGCCCCAGCTCCGGATAGGCGGGGTTGAGCACCTGAAAGCCGCGGTCGCAGCGGAACCCGTCGACGACGTCCGTGCGGACCCGGCCGCCGATGCCGTCGGCGGCTTCCCACACGTGCACGTCACGTCCGGCCGCGGTCAGCACACCCGCGCACCGCAGGCCGGCCAGCCCGGCGCCGATCACCAGCACATCCATGTCGTCACCACTCATCGCAGCTCATGGTTACCCGTCGGCTCCACTATGACAGCCGCGCGGCGGTGACCAACTCGTGACGGGCTGATCCCCATCCGGTGCTGCGCCGGCCCCGAATCACAGGTGACATCGTGTCCGGGCGTGGGTAGCCCCTGCGAAGAGGAGGTCCTGTGTTCCAGAAAATCACCAAGGTCGTCGGGCAGGTCGCCGAGTCCGCGCTGTCCATCGCCGGCATCCGCACCGTGGAGGAACCGCACTACATTAAGCGCAGCCTGACCGAGGCGGTCGAGATCCGTGAGTACGGCCCGCGCATCGCCGCCGAGACCACCGTCAGCGGAGAGAAGCAGGGCGCGCTGAACACCGGCTTCCGCCGGCTCGCCGGTTACATCTTCGGCGGTAACCACCGCGAGGCGGAGATCGCGATGACCGCGCCGGTCGGGCAGGCCCGGTCCGGCGGCGACGACATCGCGATGACCGCTCCGGTGGCCCAGACCGGCAGCGCCGAGCAGGGCTGGACCGTGCGGTTCTTCATGCCGTCGAAGTGGTCGATGGAAACGCTGCCCACGCCCGATGACGACACCGTGCGACTCGTCCAGGTGCCCGCCGAGACGGTCGCCGTGCTGCGGTTCACCGGCGACCGCAGCGCGCAGGCCGTCGCCGCGCGGACCGAGGAGCTGATGAACACGTTGCGCGACAACGGGATAGAACCCACCGGCGAGCCGACTTCATGGTTCTATGATCCGCCGTGGACGCTGCCGTTCCTTCGGCGCAACGAGGTCACCGTCGCGATCTGAGTGTCACACCGTGGCGCGGTCGCGGCCCTCCCAGTGCGGCTTGCGCAGCTCCTTCTTCAGCACCTTGCCGGTGGGGTTGCGCGGCAGCTCGTCGCGGATGTCGACCGACTTCGGGCACTTGTAGCCCGCCAGCCGTTCCCGCGCGAAGGCGATGAGCTCGGACTCGGAGACCTCGCCCTCGATCACCACGACGGCCTTGACGACCTCGCCCCATTTGTCGTCGGGCACGCCGATGACCGCGACGTCGACCACCGCGTCGTGCTCGGCCAGCACCCGCTCCACCTCCAGCGAGTAGATGTTCTCGCCGCCGGAGATGATCATGTCCTTGAGCCGGTCCTCGACGAAGATGTAGCCGCCGTCGTCGACGCGGCCGATGTCGCCGGTGCGGAACCAGCCGTCCGGCGTGATCGCTTCAGCGGTGGCCTCCGGCCGGTTGTGGTATCCCTTCATCAACTGCGGTGTGCGGAACCACAACTCACCCTGCTCGCCGGTCGGCACGTCCTCCAGGGTGTCCGGGTCGACGACCCGCACCTCGGCGTTGGGCACCAGGGTCCCGGCGCTGGTCAACCGCTCGGGGTGGTCCTCGGCGCGATGCGCGTCGGGCAGCAGCTGGCTGATCACCCCGCACACCTCGGTCAGACCGTAGGCCTGGACGAAGTCGGTGTCGGGCCACGCGTCCAGTGCCTGGCGCAGCAGCGGCAGCGGCATCGGCGAGGCGCCGTAGCCGTAGGTCTTGAGCGCGCCGAAGAGCTTGACCGCGTCCTCTCCCGTCTCGAGGACCTTGGCCAGCACGGCCGGGACGAGGAACGTGCGGTTGGCGCCCTTGAGAATGGCCCCGGCCAGCGCTGCGCCGTCGACGTCGCGGGTCATGACGCTGGGAATGCCGTCGTAGATACCGAATTGGACATAGGACATGCCGCCGACGTGGAACAGCGGCATCGACACCATGTTCTTGTCGCCCTCGTCGAATTCGAAGCCCTGGTGGGCGTTGACGGTGTGGGCGATGATGTTGGCCTGGGTGAGCTCCACGCCCTTGGGCCGGCCGGTGGTGCCCGACGAGTACATGATGATGCACACGTCGCCGGGATCGACGTCGGCGCTGCGGTCCACCGGCGACGCGGCGGCCAGCATGGCCTCGTAGTCGTCACCGTCTCCGCCGTCCGGGGTGACGGTGACGACGTGCTCGATGTGGGTGAGCCGGTCGCGGATCTTGTCGATCGCCGGCGCGAACTCCGCCCCGACGACGAGCAGCTTCGCGTCGGAGTCGTTGAGGACGAAGTCGAGCTCGTCAGCGGCCAGCCGGAAGTTGATGACCGCGTTGGCCGCGCCCAGAGACGCAGCGGCATAGGTCAGCTCGACGCACGCCGGGTGGTTCTTGTCGAGGAACGCGACGACGTCGCCGCGGCCGATGCCACGCTCGGTGAGCGCCCCGGCCAGCCGCCGGATGCGGTCGTTCCACTGCGACCAGGTCCACGACCGGTCGAGATAATCCATCGCCTCGGCGTCGGGCTTGATCTCGGCCCACTGCGCGACGCGTTCATCCAGAAAACGGGGTTCGGGCAGGTTCATGTCAGAAGCGTGCCACGCGGTCGGCTGCCGCTGACAGGTTTCGCCCAATCCCATTCAAGTGATTCACAGGTCCAATGGCTCCCTCGAACAACGTACATGTCATCGACTGTTTACCACGGTACATGTGAATGGCGATTCCGTGCTCTACGGAGCGTCGGCGCCCGACGGGGCCACGTAGTGCGACGAAACCGTCGTCGTCAGGCATCGCCGCCGGCCGCCAAGTCCGCGATGTCACCGCAGACGGTGAGGAATGTCGACGTGCAGACTGTGCGATGTTAATGATTGTTCTCAACCGTGAGACACGTGCGCTGTCGTCCCCGACATACCGATTGACCTACTCGTATCGGCCTTTGCCGCGTACATCCATCGGCTCGGAGACGTCATGAAGTTGTAAGTGATTCGGCGCTCCCGGCTTCGGCGACAAGCTAGGCTCGAGAGCATGCCGCCGGCCCAGAAGCGTCCTCGCGACCGGAAGGCGCAGATCGCCCGCGCGGCCTCCGACGCGTTCAGCACCTCCGGCTTTCATGCGGTGAGCATGGAGCAGATCGCGGCACGCGTCGGTGTCTCGGCTGCGGCGTTGTACCGCCACGCCCCAAGCAAATACGATCTGTTCCGCGACGCGATTCTCGGGTTGAGCGGACAACTCGTCACCGCCACCGACTTCGCCGACGCCGCAACGGACGTCGATCCCACCAGCCTCCGGCGCCAGCTGCTCGATGCTCTCATCGACACCTCTCTGGCCAACCGCGCATTCAGCGGACCCTACCGTTGGGAGGGGCGCTACCTGCGCGCGCAGGACCGGGCGGTGCTGGCGGCACAGGTCAAGCTCGTGCACCGCCGGCTGCACCGTCCGTTGATGCAGATGCGCCCCGATCTGACCTCGTTGCAGCGGTGGACGTTGTCGTCGGCGGCGTTGAGCGTGATCGGCTCGATCGCCGACCACCACGCCACACTGAGCACCCGCCAGATTCGGGCGCTGCTGTCGACCTTGGCGTCGGACATACTCGACGCCGAACTGCCCACCGCGCCGCTCCCGTCGACGACGCAGCAGTCTTCCCCCACGCAGCTCCCCACGGACACCGGTCCCGCGATGAAGTACGAGTCACTGCTGAAGGAGTCGTTGAAGCTGTTCCACAAGAACGGATATCACGACACCACCATCGCCGATATCGCTGCGGCCGCGGGCATGCCCGCGTCGGGCATCTACCGCTATTTCGCCGGAAAGGCGGACATCCTGTCCGCCGCCTTCCGCCGCGCCGCCGACCGGGTGTCGGCCGACCTCTCCGAAGCGCTCGCCGCGGAGACGGATCCGGGCCTGGTGCTGGACAAGCTCGTCGACGCCTACATCGCCAGGTCTTTTGCGAGTCCGGAACTGGCCTATCTGTACTACACCGAGAAGGGCAACCTGCCTGCCGACGACGCCAGGATTCTGCACAACATCCAGCGCGCGACCGTGGAGCGGTGGGCGCAGTTGGTCACCGACGTCCGGCCTGCGACGCAGCTGGCCGAGGCCCGCTTCATCGTGCACGCCACCTTCACGTTGGTCGTCGACCTGGGCCGGTTGGCCGACTACGACGATTCCGCCGAAACTCGAACGCTGGTGCGGACGCTCGTGCGTGTCACACTGCTGGGCGCTGACACGTGCCGCCGCCGCGGTCCCCTATCTGTCGACGGTTTGTCGGCCTGACATCCTCACGCGCCGTCACACACACCCGAATCCCGGATGGCGGTGCCGTACACGTTTGCCGTCGCGACGTTGGCATTGATCTGCCCGGACGGCAACCGGCGAGTGATCTTGTCGCTGATCTGGGTGAACTGAAACCACAACCGGTAGATCGAATCTCCGTGGAACAGTGGTGAATACTGGCTCTGATCGGGATAGTTGGTGATGAACAGCGTGTGGGCCCGGGGGTCCAGGAACGCCGCAGACCGGTCGAGGTTGGCCGCGACGGTCGCCGCAGCGGTCTGCACTCCCGGCGCCCCCCAGTCGTCGTCTCGGTCGCCGAGGAAGCTTTGGAAGCCGAAGACCCCGTCCATCAGCGGACCGTACTGGGCGTTGAACCATTGGCATGCGTCACGTTCGGCGGCAATCTGTTCCGGGGTGACCCTGACCTGCCACAGGTTGTACGGAAACGGCGTGTAGTCCGGAGTCCAGTCCGACGGATAGGGCTCGAACACCGGCAGCGACGGCGTGCCGGCTCCGCTGTCGGGCTGCGCGGTCGCCGCCGGTGCGGCCACCAGCGCGACGACTGCCACGGCGAGACTCTTGGCGACGAATCGCTCGAGTGTCACGGCGTTCCGCCGAACTCGGGACGCAGGACACCGGCGAGCGCGGCGAGCGGAATCCGCGCCTGCACCGTTCCTCCGTCCATCGACCACTGCATCACCCCCGGCGTGAAGTCGGTGGGTGAGTCTCGTCCGACCGGATAGTCCGGCATGTAGATCATCAGCTCGTCGGGGGTCAGAGCCCAGGCCTTGTAACCTCCCGAGTACACCGTGTCGGGCGTCCAGCGTTCTGCGACGAACGGGTAGCTGCCCGGCTGATGCGGCGGCGAGGCCGCGTCGAGGGCCGCAACGATGTACGGGTGCGCGAGAGGCGGAATTGCGGTCAGTGGATCGACCCCGGGTTTCACGAGGTCGGCGAGGTGAAGCCTGGCGCCGCGGGCCATGTCGAAGGTGAAGGTCCGGTAGGCGTTGTTGAAGTCGGGGCCGTCGGCGTGGTAGGTCTCGCGGTAGACCAGCGACAGCGTGTCCCCATGCCGGAACACCTGATAGTTACCCTCGCCGAAGCTGTCGGCCGCCATGCGTTGCCCGACGGTGCGCCAATTGCCGACCAACGTGGCCAGATAGTCGCGCAGCACCGGACCCGCAGCCGGGTCGTCGATCAGTTCGGTGGGAATCGCGACCTTGATGTCACGCACCGCGTTTCGGTCGGACTGGACTGTGGTGTGACAGTACTGGCCGTTCCAGGCGCCGCCGAGTTCTTCGCAGAACGAGGTCGCCGATGCCGAAGCCGTCGGCGCCGGGGCCAGTGCCGTGGCGACCACGACGAATGCCGCTGCCAGTCCAGCGTTGCGCATGACGCGTTGCCCGCCTTTCAGGGAAGCTCGACCTGGCTTGCGCGCCAGCGGCCGTCGACGTGGTCCATCGTCATCTTGATTCTGCTGCGGTCGATACGCGGGTCGGGCACGCTGGCGTTCTGGACCGATTGGTCGACGAACAACAACACCACGACCTGGTTCTCGGACGCCGACTGCACCGCCGACTCGAGCACCACCCCGCGGGCGGACGCCTCGTTGTCGATCAGCAGTTGACGCAGCTGGGTGCTGGACTTGGTGTACATGTCTTTGAACTCACCGGTCGACCCGTCGAGCACCTGCGCGAAGTTCTCGTCGACATTGGTGGAGTCGATGCTGGTGAGCACCTGCGCGTAGGACACCGCAGCGGTCTGAGCCTGCGCCGCAGCCTGTTCCAGTTGCCGGTCCTGCCACAGCTGCCAGCCGAGATATCCCGACGTCGCGAACCCAGCCACCACCAGGGCGGCCAATGCGCCGACCAGAAACCGGCGTCGCCGACCTGGGGTCGCGGGCCCGGCGTCGTCGCTGTCGCCGTCTCCCGCGGTGTCCGGCTCCGCCGCGGCGTCGTCGGTCAGCCCTTCGGTCGCGGCGCCGTCCGAGGTCGCGGTGTCGTCTCCGGCCGTGTCGGCCTTCTGGTCGTCGAGATCTTCGCCGGTGGTCGACGGCATGGAGGCTCCTTCGTGGTGAGGTCGGGGTTCAGCGCGGGGGCTCGATCGGCAGAGTCGGGCCACCGTACGGAGTGGGAATGGTGTAGCGCCCCTTGGGGGTCGGGTCGGTCGTGCGGCCGAGGTCGGCGCCCGGCGGCGGGCCCGCGGTGTCGTCGCCTGCGGGTCGCGGCGCGTTCTTGGCGCCGCGCACGAGCACGCCGGGATGATCGTCGCGGCAGTACGTGTACATGAACGGCTCCGGATAGTCCGCCGACGACGGGGGCCGGCGCGGGGTGCCGTACTCGCAGGCGTAGCGCGGATAGATGTCGCCGGTAGCCCAGAATCCGTTGTCGTGCGTGGTGCTTCCGATCGCGTCCAGCAGCGAGGTGCGGTACTCGGGGAACAGCGAGTTCAGCGCCGGGACCCGTAGGTACAGTAGCTGCGACGTGCTGGCCAGGCTGCCCAGCAGCTGCACCATCGTGTCGGAGTTGTCGGTGAACAGATTGTCCACGGAGTTCAGCGACCGCGGTGCGCGGTCGGTCAGCCGGCGGTACCCGTCCTGCATCGAGGCCACCCCGCTCAGAGTTTCCCTCAGATTGTCCGACGCGACCTCGATGCCGGCATTCTTGTCGGCGGCCAGCTGCAACGAAACCCGGCTGGTCCGCAGCATGCTCGAGGTCTCCGGCAGCACCGAATCCAGCGTCGAGAGAAGGAAGGAGCCCCCGTCGATGATGTCGGCGAGCTTCTGCGGACCGGCTTCGGACATGCTCAGCTCGCGCCTGATGACCTCGAGCTTGCCGACATCGGTCTGGGCGAGGGCGCCGTCGGCGTGTGCCAGCAGCGTGGCCAGGGTCACCGGGACCTCCGCCCGGCCGAGTCCGATCACGCTTCCGTCCCTCAGATAGGGGCCGGCGGCCGACGCCGCGGCGAAGTTGATGTACTGCTCACCGGCCGGCGAGAGTCCCGAGACCTGGACGTCACTGGCCTCAGGGATCTTGACCGCGGCGTCGAGCGTGATGTGAGCATCCACCCCGGCCGGGGTGATCTCCAGACTCTGCACCCGCCCGACCGGAACACCGCGCAACGTGACGTCCTGGTTCGGCAGCAACCCGCCGGATTCGGGCAGCTGCACCACGACCCGGTAACTCGCGGCGAACGGATTGACCCGCAGCGCGCCGAGGAGCAGGTACGCGCTCGCCACCACGAGCGTCAGCACCAGTGCGGCGGCGGACAACCACGCCCGCCGGCGATGACCCCATCGCACCACCCCGACTACAGTGTTGGCTGCTCCGTTGATCATCGAGGCGGCTCCGGTGCGACGGTGACGATCTGCCCCGGTTCGGTCGGGCTGGGCGCCACCGGAACCTGCGGCACGGCGGGGCCCTTGCCGACGATCCGTTCCTGCAACCGCAGCAGCGTGAACTTCAGCGATCCGACCAGCTGGTGCCAGTTGTACCGCTTCGGTCCGTGCAGACCTTTGTCGCCGGCGAAACCGATATCTGGGATCGAGCCGAGGACCAACCGGTCGATGCTCACCCTGGTCGAAATGGCGTTGCTGGGCATCGACTTGACGAACGGCGGCATCAGCCGGTTGAGGGAGTAGAGGGTGGCATCGGGGGCCAGCACCACGTCGTTCCACGCCGCGGCGATCGTGTTGGCGTCCGCGATCACACTGCGACCGCTGGTGTCGTCACCGGCGACGGACGGGAACTTCTGCAGCTGCCCACCGACGTCACCGAGTTGAGTCACCAGATCGGCGATCTGGTCGGTCTGGTCGGCCAGCGTGTCGGTGGCCGGTCCGGCTTCGGACATCAGTTCACCGAGCACCTCGTTCTTGGTTTCGATCTGGGCGGCGAGGTTCGTCGTCTCGGTCAACGCCGTGGAGATCTGCTCGGAGCGGGCGTTGAGCCTGCCCAGGGTGTGGTTGGTCTTGCTGATCAGGTCACCGAACGCCTGCCCCTGGTCACCGGTGGCCCGCCCCAGGCCGTTGATGATGTTGGTGAAGTTGCGCACCGCGCCACCGTTCACCAGGATTGCCGCCGAGCTCAGCACCGACTCGACAGTTGCCGCGGCAGTCGTCGCTTCCAGGGGGATCACGTCGCCGTCACCGAGCAGCCGGGCGCCCGGCACCACCGGCGTGGGCGGCTTGATCGACACGAACACGTCGCCCAGCGGGGTCGCCGAGCGCAGCTCGGCGGTGCTGCCCTCGGGCAGCTGCACGCCGTCCATGATCCGCAGCGTGGTCACCGCCGTGTAGTTGCGGGCCTGCATCGATTCGAGCTGTCCGACGTCGGCACCCGCCAGCTTGACCTTGGCGTGTGCGGGCAGGTTCAGCGCGTTGGCGAACACCGCGGTCAGCGTGTAGCCGTCGGCGTCGACTCCGGGTGCGGGCAGCGGGAGGCTGGCCAGACCTTCGGTGGCGCAGCCGCTGACAGTGACCGCCGCGACGGCCGCCGCGAGCAAGGTCTTCCGGATACGGCGCCCGCGCATCACTTCTACCCCATCGCGGCCAGCCCGTCGAGCACGTACGACAGCCCGAAGTCGGGCCCGAAATCCTGCAACGTGCCGGTGCTGCAACCCAACTGGCGCAGTCCCATCATGTTGCACATCTCCTTGACGGTCTGCGTGTCGAAGAGCACCTTGTCGGTGAGGACGTGCACCCGCACCGCACCGTTCTTCTTGTCGATGATGTTGTAGAGGTTGTCCAGCGTCATCGGCGCCACGTCGAGGAACTCCATCAGGTCACGCTGGTGGTCCACCGTCGTCGTCACGGCGACGTCGCCGTTGGCGACGATCTGTCTGACCTCGTCGCGGTGGGTGTCGAGCACCTCACCGACCTGGTTGATGACGTCCTCGAGCTTGCGGCCGGTGGCGCCGGTGCCGAAGTCCTCGTCGGCGAGGACCTGGCTGAGTTGACGCACGGAGCTCCCGAACTCCTCGAGGGTGGCCTCGTTGGCGGCCGCGGCCTCGAACAGGGAGCTGACGTTGCCGATGATGGTGGTGAGTTGGTCGCGGGTCACGTCACCGCGATCGGCGCTGAGCCGCAACGCCTCCGACAGCTCACCGAGCGCGTCCTTCATCTGCTGGCCGTTGCCGTCCACGACGGCTGCGCTGGCGTCGACGACGTCGGCGAGGGGGCCGTTGCCTCTGCCGTCGCCCTCCAGCGACATCGACAGCTTGTCCAGCACGTCGAGCACGCGCGCGAACTCGACCGGGGTCTTGGTGCGGTCCAGTCCGATGGTGGCGTGATCCGCCAGCGTCGGCCCGTCCTGATAGGGCGGTGTCAACTCGATCTGCCGGTCGGTCAGGATCGAGTTGGAGATCGTCACGGCCTGGACGTCGGCGGGTATCTTGACGTCGCGGTCTACGGTGAAGTCGACCTCGACGTAGCCGCCCATCGGCCGGATCTCGGTGACTGTGCCCACCGGCATGCCCAGTACCGCAACGGTGTTGTCGACGTAGAGGCCCGCGGCGCTGTCGAACTGTGCGGTCACCGTGATCGTGTCCATCCGCTCCGCCAGGTACGACCACCCGATTCCGGCAGCCACCAAGGCGGCGATCAGCACGGTACCGGTCAGTGCAGCGAGTCTGGTTCTGCGGCTGGTCATTTGCAGTCCTGGAAGTACTGGATCATGTCGAACTGTTTGGCGCGGCCGCTGATCGCGCACATCCACGAATCCACCAGCAGACCGTTGGTGACGTTCAGGTCGACGGCGTTGCCGTTTCCGGTGGCGTTGGCGAGCCCGCGCAGCGCGGGCGGGCCCGCCTGCAATGTGCTGCGCAGCAGATCGTCGTGCTCGCTGAGCATTCCGGAGAGTTCCCGCAGGTCGGTCAGCAGCTGCTCCAGTTCGGGACGGTTGTCCACGGCGACGGTGCTCAGCGTCTCCACGAGGTTGGTCAGCGCTGCCATCATCGCGTGGAAGCTCGCCCGGCGCGCCACGAATTCACCCAGCAGCGCGTTGCCCTGGTTGACCAGGCTGCCGATCGTGGACTGTTGTCGGCGCAGTGTCGTGCTCACCATCTCGGTGGTCTCGAGCAGCTGGCCCAACTGATCTCGCCGTTCGGCGATGATCGTCGACAGCGTGTGCGTGTTCGCCAGCGCCTGCGGCACCACCGGTGGCAGTGTTTCGAGTTGCTCACCCAGGATCGCCAAGGATTGGGCGAACCTGTCCGAGTCGACCTGCTCATAGGTCCGGGTCACGTCGGCGAGCGCTTCCTGCAGATCGTAGGGAACCTCGGTGTGACGCAGGTCGAAGGTGTCGTCCGGCAACGTCCCCGCGCCGTCGGGTTCCAGCGACAGATATCGCGATCCGAGGATGGTGGTCACCTTGATGACGGCACGGGACTCCCGGCCGAAGACGATGTCGTCGCGGACTTTGAGCCCGGCCTCCACATGATCTCCGGCCAGCGTCATGCTGGTCACCTCACCGACCGGGATTCCTGCCACCACGATCGGATTGCCCACCTGAAGTGCGGCGGCCTGCAGGAACTTCGCCGCGTAGTGCCGGTAACCGATGTTGGCCAGCTGCACCATCAGCATGGCGCCGACCACGACGGCCACCACCGCGATCGCCCCCACGCCGAGCAGCGTCTTGTTGCGCTCCTCGAGCGGCTTCTTCCGGCGTTTCGTCGGCGCTTCAGCCATTGGCCAGGTTCCTGCAGCGGAGGCTGTAGGTGGCGTCGTTGCCGGGCGTGGCCGCGTCGACGACGATCGGAACCACATCGTTGAGTCCGGGGAAGAAGCCCGTCGCGTTCAGGTCGCAGGCGTACGCGTTGGCGTACGCGCCTTCGTTGGTGATGCGGGCGAATCCCTTGAGCAGCAGCGGCAGATTGGCTCCGGTGAAAGCCAGCTGCGGTTCGATGCTGACCATGTGGCGGGTGAATCCCGGCTCGCGCGCGACCAGGTCGGTGAGGTCGGGCTCCACCTCGTCGCTGATCGTCGACAGTTGCCCCATCACCCGCGAGATGGTGCCCATCGAGTCGACCAGCTCGGGTCGGCGCGCCTCGAAGGTGGACACCACGCCGCGGGTGGTGGTGATCACCTGGTCGAGATCGTCGTTGTGCCGAGCGAGATTGCCGACCACCGAGTTGAGGTCGGTGATGACCGCGCCGAGTTCCTCGTCGCGTCCAGCGAAGGCGTCGGTGAGCTGTGAGGTCTGATCGACCAGCGCCGTGATCGACGCGTTGTCCCCCTGCAGGGACTGGATCACCCCCTGGGTCAGATCGTCCGCGGCGTTCGGGTCCAGCAGGCTGAACAGCGGCTCGTAACCGTTGAGGAGCGCACCGACGTCGAACGACGGGTCGGTGCGTTCGACGGGAATGACACTGTCCGCCGGCAACGGTCCCGGGTCGCCGACGCTGCCCAGCGACAATCCGAGGTACCGCTGTCCGACGATGTTCTGGTACGTCACCGACGCGACCGTCGTCCCCAGCACCTGCTGGTCGCTCTGCACCACGAAATCGACCCTGGCGTGCTTGCCGTCGAGTTCGATGCCCTCGACGCGACCCACCCGCACCCCGGCCATCCGGACGTCGTCACCTTCGCGCAGACCGAACACGTCGGTGAACACTGCGGCGTACGGGACCGTCCGACCGGCGACGTCACGCCGCAGTGTCGCGTACACCAGCCACGTGACCGCCACCGCCACCGCCATGAACAACGACAGCCCGATCACGGCGCCCCGGATCTTCACCTATTCCCCCCTCTCGAACTCGAATCCACCAGGGACACCGTGGCACCGCGCGCGACGGGGCCGAGCAGCAGTTGGGTGGCCGTGCTGGCCGGCTGACCGGTGATCACTGCGAGCTGGTTGCGTTCCTGTTGACTGCCAACGGGTCCCACATTGCCGCCGTAGGGATTGCCGCCGTAGGAAGCGGGCGCGGCCTCGGCGGGCAGGACCGGCCCGCCGGGGGCAGCCGGTGGCGCCGGCGCGGGTGGGGGCGGATCACCGGGTTTGGGCGCGACCGGCGCCACCGGAGACAGGATCTGCGGGGGCTGCGGATCGGGCACCAGCGCGGGGTTGGCCGTGCCGGGAACCGGCGCCGACGGCGGCATCCACGACGGCAGCGGCGGATTCGGGTCGGCCAGACTCGGGTTGTGGTCGACCAGTGGCGGCCCGACCGCCACCAGATTGCCGTTCTCACCGACCACCGTTCCGCTGGGCGGGGCCAGATCCGGAGGGGGCTGATAGTTCTGGGGCAGAAGCACATCCGGCAGCTCCGGACGCGTCGGCACCAGCGGCGCGGTGTAACAGCTCGGCCCCTTCAGCCCGGCGTACTGCGGGCAGTCGGCCCGCGTGTAGCTGTAGGTCGGGGTGAACGACAGGTTCACCCGCATGTTCGCCGTGTCCTGTTCGGGAATCCACACTTCGTCGAAGAACTTGTCGGACAACCCGTTGAGCTTGACGAAGGCGGGCACCCAGTGGGGCGAGATCTCGGCCAGCGATCCCAGTACCGGGGTCAGATCCGAGCTGATCTCGACCAGCTTGTCGGTGTGGTTGTTCAGCGCGGTGTCGGTGGTGCCGAGCGTGTGCAGTCCACCGCTGATCAGCGAATCCAGTTGGCTGCGTTGCCGGACCAGTGTGCGCATCGGCTCCACCGCCACGTGCAGCGCGTCGATCAACTCGGGGGCGGTCTGCTGCAGTCCGCGGGTGGCGTCGATGAGCGCCGAGACCGTCGTCGGGCCCGGGTCGCTCGCCACGATGGAGTCGACCTCGTCGACCAGCCTGCTGAGCTGAGCACCACTGGTCAGCAGCTCGGTGCGGCGATCCTCGGTGGCGGCGTTGACGGCTGCCAGCACGCCGATGGTCTTGTCCTCGCGGCCCCGGCCGGTGGCCGCCAGGATGTCGCGCAGCTTGCTGATCGTCGTCTGGAACAGCACGGTCGGCAGCTCGGTGTCCTCGGGGATGTGCGCGCCTTCACTGATCGGCGGGCCGTGCCCCTGGTCGACCAGCTGCACCGACGACACCGCGAACACGTTGCTCGGCACCACTCGTGCGGTGACGGTCGCAGGAATCGACTGGGCGTAGTGCGGATCCAGATCGATGTGCACGTAGTTCGGCTCGCCGTCCGCGGCGGGGGTGACGTCCTGCACGGCACCGACGAGTACGCCGTGGTACTTCACGTCGGAGCGTTGCGGCAGCCCGTCACCGACATTGACCAGGTCGGCCACCACCCGCACGTAGGGGTCGAGCCGACCGGTGGCCTTCACCAGCAGCGTCGCCGTCACCACCGCGGCCACCGCCACCAGCGCGAGGCCGGCCGCCAGCAGCTGCCGGTCGGAGGGTCCGCGGCCGTCCGTTTCGAACGAATTGCCCATTCAGCCCCCGAACCTCGCGCCGGAGTCGACCGACCACAGCGCCATGGTCAGCAGCATGTTGACCATGATCACCACGGTGATGCTGGCGCGCATCGCGTGGCCGGCAGCCACCCCCACCCCGACCGGACCGCCGCTGGCGTAAAAACCGTAGTAGCACTGGACCGTCGAGGCGATCCACACGAACACGATGGTCTTGATGATCGAGTACACGATGTCCTGCCCGGACAGCATCAGCGTGAAGTAGTGCAGATAGGAGCCGGTCGAACCGCCGGAGATGATCGTGACGACGACCTGGGTGGTCAGGTAGCTCACCGCCAGACAGGCGACGTACAGGGGGACCGCGGCCACGGTCGCGGCCATCAGGCGGGTGGTCACCAGATACGGAATGGGCCGGATCCCCAGCGAATCCAGGGCGTCGATCTCCTCGGCGATCCGCATCGAACCGAGCTGCGCGGTGAAGCGGCAACCGGCCTGCGTGGCGAACGCCAGCGACGCCGCGATCGGCGCGAGCTCACGGGTGTTGACCAACGACGAGATGATGCCGGTCGCCGGCCCCAGCCCGAGCAGATCGAGAAAGTTGTAGCCCTCGATCCCCACCAGCGCGCCGACAGTGATACCCAGCACGATCGCCACGCCCGCCGTGCCCCCGCCCACCACCAACGAGCCGTTGCCCCAAGCGATGTCGGAGAGGAGACGGACGAACTCCTTGCGGTAGTGGGTGAACGCGACGGGGATGCCGGCGATCGCGCGGCCGAAGAAGACCAGCATGTGGCCGAGCCGCACGATGGGTCCGGTGGTGCGCTGGTAGAGCTTTCGCGCCGGAGCGAACAGGGCCGGGGTGAACTGGGATGCGGTCATCGGTCTACAGCCCCACCCGCGGGAACATCATGATGTAGAGCTGGCTGATCGCGACGTTGACCACCATCAGCACCAGGATCGATTCGACCACCGCGGCGTTGACCGAGTTCGCCACCCCGGTCGGACCACCCTTCGTCGACATTCCTTTCTGACAGGACACCACGGCGACGATGGCCCCGAACACGACCGCCTTGACCAGCGCCACGATCATGTCCCCCGTCGTGGCGAAGGCGGCGAAGGTGGCGACGAAGCTGCCCGGCGCGCCGTTCTGGAAGTACACGTTGAACAGGTAGCTCGCCAGGAAGCCGACGAAGCAGACGACGCCGGTGAGGGCGACACCGACCATGACCGCGGCCGCGAACCGGGGGACGACGAGTCGGCGCACCACCGACACCCCCATCACTTCCATGGCGTCGGTTTCCTCGCGCATCTTGCGCGAGCCGAGATCGGCGGTGATCGCCGAGCCCACGGCGGCGGCCATCAGGATCGCCGCCGTCAGCGACGCCGCCTGCCGGATCACCGCCAGCCCGCTCGCGGCACCGGCGAGCGACGTGGCGCCGACCTGACCGGCCAGCAACGCGAACTGGATCGACAGCGTCACGCCGATCGGCAGCGCCACCAGGACGGTCGGCAGCACCGCGGTGCCCGCCATGAAAGCGCCCTGCCGGATGAATTCCTGCCATTGGAAGCGCCCGGTCAGCAGATCGATGATGAGATATTGGATCGTCCGCACTCCGAGGACGAACTGGTCCCCGACCGTCGTCAGCGACGCCAGCGGGTGCCGCGAGACGTAGCCACCGGCCCAGTCGGTGATCTCCTGCACGCCGGCGTCGGGTGCCGCCTCTCTCGAAGGTTCTCCAGAAGAACTCGCACTCTGTTGAATCGTCATTTACTTATTGCTGGGTGCATCGGCAGCATCGGCGATCTCTCTGGTTCCTGTTCGTGCAGGATATCGACGTTCAGTAGGTCTAAATGACGTGTGCGACAAAAACCCTTCTCACGTCCCCGCGCAACCTTCACCATCCGTCGGACATGAGTATGCACATTAACTTCTCGATGTGGCAAAGATTGCCAAAAATTCTCAGGCACGTCGTGTCGATTCCCGCCGACGCCGTTCGACGTGTTGACGTGGGCCCCCGGAACACCCCGGCGCGACACTGGTACGGGCCCCTTCCCGAAAACAGAAGGAGAGACACGATGACCCGCTACATGCTGATCCTGCGCTCGACTCCCGCGGCAGAGGAAGCGATGGCGAACGTCGACTTCGAGGACGTGATCGCGGCGATGGGCCGCTTCAACGAGGAGTTGATCAAGGCCGGCGTCCTGCTGGCCGGCGAGGGCCTGGCCGGCCCCGAGGACGGCTTCGTCGTCGACTTCGACTCCGAGACCCCGGTCGTCACCGATGGTCCATACACCGAAGCCAAAGAGCTGTTCAACGGGTTCTGGGTGCTGGCGGTGTCGTCGATCGAGGAAGCCAAGCAGTGGGCGGTGAAGTGCCCGCTGGGCCCCGGTGCACGACTCGAGGTACGCCGCATCACCGAGACCGAGGAGTTCCCGCAGGACAACGAATGGGTGCAGAAAGAGCTGCGGTGGAAGAAAGAGGGCGTCTGGAAGTAGCGTGCCGACGATTTCGGCGTGGAAGTCGTCTCTGAGCGGCGATTTCCGCGCCGAAATCGCGGATTTGCGAGCACTCGATGACTCAAATTGGAACACGTTCTAGTCTGTAGGCCATGAGTGACTTGCTGCGCCATCCGTTGCACTCCGGCCACCTGACCGTCGGCGCGCTCAAGCGCCACAAGGACAAGCCGGTGCTGTTCCTCGGGGACACCACGATGACCGGCGGCGAACTGGCCGACCGCATCAGTCAGTACATCCAGGCCTTCGAAGCGCTCGGCGCCGGCACCGGTGCCGCGGTCGGGCTGCTCTCGCTCAACCGCCCCGAGGTGCTGATGATCATCGGTGCGGGACAGACTCAGGGGTATCGCCGCACGGCGCTCCATCCGCTCGGCTCCCTGGACGATCACGCCTACGTGCTCTCCGATGCCGAGGTGACGTCGCTGATCATCGATCCGCAGCCGATGTTCGTCGAACGCGCGCTGGGATTGATGCAGAAGGTGCCGTCGCTCAAGCAGGTGCTCACCATCGGCCCCGTCCCCCAGGAGCTCGCCGACAGCGGGGTGGCCGCGGTCGATCTGACAGCTGAGGCGGCGAAATACCCGGCCAAGCCGCTGGCGGCGGCCGATCTGGCGCCCGATCACATCGGCGGACTGACCTACACCGGCGGCACCACCGGAAAGCCCAAGGGCGTGATGGGGACGACGCAGTCGATCACGACGATGACCACCGTGCAGCTGGCCGAGTGGGAATGGCCGGAGAACCCACGGTTCTTGATGTGCACCCCGCTCTCGCATGCCGGGGCAGCGTTCTTCACCCCGGTCATCGTCAAGGGTGGCGAGCTGCGGGTGATGACCAAGTTCGATCCGGCCGAGGTGCTCAAGGTGATCGAGGAGCAGAAGATCACCGCGACGATGCTGGTGCCGTCGATGATCTATGCGCTGATGGATCATCCCGACTCTCACACCCGCGACCTGTCGTCGCTGGAGACGGTGTACTACGGCGCGTCGGCGATGAACCCGGTGCGGCTGAAGGAGGCGATCCGCCGGTTCGGGCCCATCTTCGCGCAGTACTACGGGCAGTCCGAGGCGCCGATGGTGATCACCTACCTGGCCAAGAAGGACCACGACGAGAAGCGGCTGACGTCCTGCGGGCGGCCCACGCTGTTCGCGCGGGTGGCGTTGCTCGGCGACGACGGCCAGCCGGTACCCCAGGGTGAGGTCGGCGAGATCTGCGTGTCAGGGCCGCTGCTGTCGGGCGGATACTGGAACCTGCCCGACGCGACGGCCGAGACCTTCAAAGACGGCTGGATGCACACCGGAGACCTGGCCCGCGAAGACGAGGACGGCTTCTACTACATCGTCGACCGCACCAAGGACATGATCGTCACCGGCGGGTTCAACGTCTTCCCCCGCGAGGTCGAAGACGTTGTGGCCGAGCATCCCTCGGTCGCCCAGGTGTGTGTGATCGGAACGCCCGACGAGAAGTGGGGTGAGGCGGTGACCGCGGTGGTGGTCCTGCGTCCCGACGCCGCGTCCGACGAAGCCGCGGTGGCGACGATGACCGCCGAGATCCAGGCCGCGGTCAAGGAACGCAAAGGCCCGGTCCAGTCGCCCAAGCAGGTGGTCGTCGTCGATTCGGTGCCGATCACGGCGCTGGGCAAGCCGGACAAGAAGGCCGTGCGGAAGCAGTTCTGGGAAGGCACGGGACGTTCGGTCGGCTGAGCCGACAATTCAGCAGGAGTCGGCTGAGCCGACAATTCAGCAGGAGTCGGCTGAGCTAGCAGCCGCTCGCCAGGCCGGCCAGGATCCCGTCGAGCAGCGCGCCCGCGGTGCGGGCCGCCTGCTCGACGTCGCCGGCCGCGATGTGGTCGAGCAACAGGCCGTGATCGACGATCTCCACGGGCTTCTCGTGGGTGGTGGCGACGCTGGCGGTGATGGCCTCCATCAGCCCGCGGTAGAGCTCGAGCAGCATCGCGTTGTGTGAGCTCGCGACCACGGCGAGGTGGAATTCGGCATCGGCGCGGGCGAATTCGTCGGTGTCGCCGGCCGCCATGCAGTCGTCGCGGCGGAGCAACAATTCGCGCAGGACGGCGAGGTCGTCGTCGGTGCGGTGGGCCGCGGCCAGGCGCGCGGCCTCGACTTCCAGGCCGCGCCGTACCTGAAGGACGTCGCGCAGTTCGGCGCCGCAGAGCCGGCGCAGCGCACCCGACACCTCACTCGTGGCGCGGACATAGGTGCCGTCCCCCTGGCGCACCTCCAGCAGGCCGGCGTGCGCCAGGGCACGGACCGCCTCGCGGACGGTGTTGCGGCCCACCCCCAGAGTTTCGACCAGCACGGCCTCGTTGGGGATGCGCTCACCGACGGCCCACTCCCCGACGGCGACTGCATGGCGCAGCTGTTCGATGACCTGGTCGACCAACCCGGTGCGGCGCGCAGTGCTCAACGGCACAAAATACCCTTTCGTCCAATCATGGGATGTATGGCACTCTAGCAAGGTGAGCAGCCCGAAGCAGGACATCGACGCCAAGGCGGCCGGCGTCGCGACCGCGGCCGACGCCGCTTCGCCGGCCTCAGATCGGGCCCCGACGATCGCAGGGGGCGTGCTGCTGGCGGTGGCGGTGATCCTGACCGCCTTGAATCTGCGCCCGGCCGTCACCAGCGTCGCACCGCTGCTCGGTGACATGCGCACCGACCTGGGGGTGACCGCCACGTGGGCGGGCCTGTTGACCACCCTGCCCGCGTTGTGCTTCGCGGCGGCCGGGCTGGCTGCGCCCTGGTTGTCGTCGCGGATCGGTCTGGGCCGCACGGTCTCTGCCGCGATGGTCGCGCTGACCGTCGGCCTCGCGGTCCGGGTCGTCGACGGCGCGCACCTCGTGATCGGCGCGACGCTGGTCGCGTGCGCCGGTATCGCCCTGGTCAACGTGCTGATTCCGGTCGTCATCAAGGGCTCCTTCCCCACCCGGGTCGGCCTGATGACGGGCATCTACACCGCCGCGCTGCAGGGCGGAGGGGCGCTGGGTTCGGCGGTCACTCCCGGCCTGGAGGAGCCCCTCGGTGGCTGGCGCAGCGCGCTGGCGGTCTGGGCGGTGGTCGCCTTCGTCGCGTTCGTGGTCTGGGTGCCGGCCGCGCGTCGGCACCGCAGCGCCTGGACGCCGGTGGCCATGCCCCGCGGCGAACGCCGCTCTCTTCTGCGTAACCCGTTGGCCTGGACGGTCACCCTGTTCTTCGGCTGCCAGGCGTTCATGGCGTACATCGTGATGGGCTGGCTGCCCGAGGTGTTCATCGACAATGGCGTGGACAAGATGGACGCCGGGCTGCTGGTCGGGCTGACCTCGTTGATCGGGGTGCCGGTGGCGCTGGTGATCGCACCGCTGGCCGCGCGCCGCACCAGTCAGAGCGGCGCGATCGCCGGGCTCGGAGTGCTGGGCGTGGCCGGAGCGATCGGGCTGATGGTGGCGCCGGCCGCCCAGCCGGTGCTGTGGAGCGTGCTGATCGGCGCAGGCATGGGCGCATTCGCCATGGCGCTCACCGTCATCGCGCTGCGTGCCCGCACGCCGACCGACACTGCGCAGCTGTCCGGGATGGCGCAGGGACTCGGTTATCTGATCGCCGGGACCGGCCCGTTCCTGTTCGGGCTGCTGCACGACGTCTCCCACGGCTGGACGGTGCCGTGGCTGATGTTCCTGGCCGTCTACCTGGTGCAGATCGCGGCCGGGGTGCTGGCGGGGCGGCCACGCTTCGTCTGAGGTGCCGCCGGGCAGAATGACGGGGTGACCGTGTCCCCCACCGACGTGCGCGAGACGGTGGCCGCGGTGTGGCGCATGGAGGCCGCCAAGATCGTCGCCACGTTGACGCGCGCCGTCGGTGAGGTCGGCCGAGCTGAAGACCTCGCCCAGGAAGCCCTCGTGGATGCCCTCGATCAGTGGCCCCGCACCGGGGTCCCCCGCAATCCGGGCGCCTGGCTAACGACGGTCGCCAAACGCAAGGCAGTCGACCAGTGGCGGCGTCAGGGCAACCTGGACGCCAAGTATGCGCTGCTGGCCCGTGAGTTGGCCGACCACGTCGACGAGGCGTGGGACCCCGACCACATCGACGACGACGTACTGCGGCTGATGTTCATGGCGGCTCACCCCGTACTCACCCCGGAGAGCCGGGTGGCGCTGACCCTGCGGGTGGTCGGCGGACTGAGCACCGACGAGATCGCCAAGGCGTTCCTGGTCCCGAAAGCGACCATCGCCCAACGCATCGTCCGCGCCAAGAAGTCCCTGGCCGGGGTGGCATTCGAGGTACCGGACCGACCCGAATGGCCGCACCGGATGTCGACGGTGCTCAGCGTCATCTACCTGATCTTCAACGAGGGCTATGCGGCGTCCACGGGTCGGCACTGGTTCCGCGAGGAGCTGTGCGCGGAGGCGTTGCGCCTGGGTCGGGTACTGACTGCGCTGGCCCCCGACGAGGCCGAAGTGCACGGGCTCGTGGCACTGATGGAGTTCCAGTCCTCCCGGTTGCGCGCCCGGGTCGACGACGAGGGTGCGCCGATCCTCCTCGAGGACCAGGACCGGACGCGGTGGGACCGCGCACAGATACAACGCGGCGTGACCGCCCTGGGCGCCGCAGCACAAGCGCTGCACCGCCGCGGTTCTGGGTGGGGCCCCTATGCGTTGCAGGCGGCGCTGGCCGAATGCCATGCCATCGCACCGAGCACCGCCGACACCGACTGGCACCGCATCGTGATGCTCTACGACGCGCTGTTGGGTCTGACGACCTCACCGGTCGTGGCGCTCAATCGCGCCGTGGCAGTGGCCATGGCCGACCCCGAGAACGGACCGCAGGCCGCGCTGGACATCGTCGATCACCTCGACGGACTCGACGGCTTGCACGCGCTCCCGGGTGTGCGGGCCGAACTGCTGCGACGCCTCGGTCGTCACGCCGAGGCGGCCGACGAGTTCGACCGCGCTGCGGCGCTGGCCGACAATGACCGGGAACGAGACGTCCTGATGGCCAAAGCCGCCCGCGCCAGGGTCGGCTAGGCGCCCGGCACCGCGGTGCGGGCGGCCACCGACGCGGCGCCGGACCGGTCGAACACGTCGATGACGACATCGGCGTCCTGGTAGCGGCCCAGGTGATGCAGACCTGCGGTGGCGGCGATGATCTCGTTGGCCCGGTCGCCCGACATCGGGTACTCCTCGACCCGATGGCGCCAGTGCGCGGCGACGACCGTGGCCGCCGCCGACAACCGCGGGACCTCGTGGTCCAGCACCGCGCGCAGGGTTTCCGGCTGCAGGTAGTAACACACTTCCGACAGCATCACGAGGTCGAAAGGCCCTGAAGGCCAAGGCTGATCGAGCGATCCGCGCATGAGCGTGACCCGGTCGCGCAGCCCCGCGGCGACCAGGCGCGCGTGGGTGGCGTCCAACGCCGCGACGCTGACGTCGGTGCTGACGACGTGATCACAACGCCCGGCCAGCTGCTCGGTCAGTACTCCGACCGAGCAGCCCGGTTCGAACGCGTTGCGGTACCGCTCATACGGCAGCATCGCGGTGGTGATCGCGTACTTGCGCCGCTCGTACCAGCGATGCTGCAGCTGCCACGGATCGGCCGCCTGCGCATACATGCGGTCGAAGAAGCTGTCGGGAAGCCGGGAACTCAGCGGAAGACCACCTCACCGACGGCCAGCAGCCGGTGCAGCACCGCGGGCGGCAGAACGGGGGGATCGTCAGGCGTCGGCGGCAGGAACTGGCTGCGGAAGCTCTGCGCCGCCAGCCGTTTCCGCTCGGTGGCCGCCGCATCCACCGGCGCGGTGGACATGCGCTGCCAGGGTACGGCGTCGTCGCCGGGTCGAGCCCAGTGCCACATCCACACCGGGTATTCCACCAGCACCGCCCCGGTGCGGCCGGCTGCCACGGCCGCCGCCCGGCCCACGGCCTCGTGGTCGGGATGACCGTCGCCGCGCCACGTTGCCGCGCACCAGGTGCCGGGCGGCTTCGCCGCCAGGATCTCGGTGAGCAGATCCGTCAGACGGTGCTCGTGCTCGGCGATCTCACCGTCGGGCAGTCCCAGGCAGATCGGCGGGGCGACGCCCAGAACCCTTGCCGCCCGGTGCAGTTCGGCACGCCGGGTGCGCTCGAGCCGATAGCGCTGCAGAACAGACTGACTCGCGTACGCCGCGCCGCCGTCGCTGGCCGACACGATCTGCACCCGCACCCCGGCAGCGGCGAGTAGCGAGGCCGTCGCACCGAAGCCCAGCGTCTCGTCGTCGGGGTGTGCGCCGGCCACCACGATCTCCGGACAATCACTCAGGTCGAGGGGCGAGGCGTCCCACGCGGCGTTCAGCCACTGGTGCGTCGGCGTGCCCCCGCACGTCAACGGCCGGGCCGCGAGGCGCGCCGAGTTGCTCACGAACGCTGCGGTCACGCTGTCGCCCCTGCCAATTCGCCCAGTCGTGCGAGATCCCGCTCGGCGTGGCTCTGCCGCACGTAGATCGCCAGGTCGGCCACCCGAGCAGCGTGCCCGCCGTCCATCGACAGCGGTCCGGGACCCAGGGCACGTCCGGTCCGCGTGAGCGCTTCCTCCACGGCGGTCTCGGCGACGGCGCGGGCGCGGCGGGCCAGCAACTCGGCACGGCCCTTACGGTTCAACGGGTCCGCATCGAACTCGTCGGCCACCGATGTCAGCGTGGCGTCGGCGGCGGCCAGCGCGGCGTCCACCGCACCCAGGTGGGCCAGCGCGTGCGCGTCGGCACCGGCGGCACGCGCATACAGCGGCGCGGCGACGGCGCGGGCGCCGCCCACCCAGCAGGCCGCCACCCCGGCGGCCCCGTGCCAGAACCCCGGCCGGCTCAGGTACTCGCCCGGCCGCCCCACCTGCACCGCCGGCGTCGAGGTGAATTGCACGGAGCGGGTGTCGGATTCGGCCATCCCGGCGTTGCGCCACGTGCTGGGCAACGGCCGCACGCCGTGGGCGTGCAGGTCGACGGCGAACAGCGCACGCTCCCCGGACGGCAACCTCGCGGTCACCAACGCGTGAGTGCACAGCGCCGCGCCCGAACACCACACCTTGGTGCCGTCCAGCATGGCCGCAGCGCCGTGCTCGCGTGCCGACAGCACCGCGTTCCCGGACTCGGCGGCCCACACGCCCCACCACTGGCCGGGCTGCGGCGTCGGCCCGTCGAGCTCGGCCAGGATGGCCACGGCGTCGAGGTGGGCTTCGGCGAGCCGGCCAGCGGTCACGTCCGTCTCGGCCAGTTCGGCCAGCCGGCGCCAGCGGGTGGCGGTGGCACCCCCGCCGGGCAGCGGCAGATCCAGTGCACCCGACTTGATCCACTGCCTGACCACACCGGCATTCACGACGCGGCCCCTGACGCATTGTGGTCGGTACCCGAGCCCGACAGCGAGCGCAGATGCTGGGCGAAACCGCTGGGCGCGCGGCCCTCTCGGCGGTCCGAGGTCGCCACCGACAGCTGCGCGTCGCGGTCGATCCGCAACCCGGCGGCCTCGAATCGGCTGACGAGCTCGACGTCCTCGCCGGTGGCCAACGCCCGGAAACCACCCACCTGCCAGTACGCGTCGGCGCGAAAACCCATGTTGGCGCCGTGGACGTGATCGTGACCGGCCCCGCCGCCCCGATAGGCGCGCAGGTAACGGCGCGCCACCGTGGCGGGGAAGTTGCGCCACACGGGCACCCGGACCACACCCAGCACCATGTCGGCACCGCCGTGGCGCTGCACATCGGTCATGCGCAACAGCCAGTCCGCGTCGACGACACTGTCGGCGTCGGTGGTGGCGTACCAGGTCGCCTCCGGCGAGCTGCCGTCGTCATCCAGGGAGCGCGCGTAGTCGAACCCGGCGGCGCGAGCCGCACCGACATTGCCGGCGTCGACGGAAACGAAGTGCACGTCCAGCCCGTAGCGCGCAGCCAGGCGCTCGCTGCCGTCATCGCAGGAATCCAGGACCACGACGATCGTCACCGGGGTGGGCGTGCACAGTGCGGCCGTGGTCAACGCACGCAGGCACTGCGGCAGATGCGCGATCTCGTTGTGCGCCGGCACCACGACCACGGTCTGCCGCAGAGCCGATTCAGGCGCTGTCATGGGGCTCATGTAGCCGCGCAGCGCATGTTTCACACCTGGCACGATGGAGGAGTGAGCGCCCGTGACTGACCATCGGCCCGAGACCTCGCCGCCGATCGAGGCCGTGTTGTTCGACTTCTCCGGCACGCTGTTCCGGCTCGAGGAGGACGACAGCTGGTTCGCCGGGATGGAGCTCGACAGCAGCCTCAGCCCGGCGCAGAGCCGCGAGGTCGACGGACACGTGCAGGCCGAGCTGATGCGCCGGCTCACCGCGCCCACCGGCCGGTCGGTGTCGATGACGCCCGAGGCGCTCGAGGCCTGGATCAACCGGGATCTCGCGCCGCACCTGCACCGGGAGGCGTATCTGCACGTGCTGCGCGAATCCGGGCTGGCCCATCACCACGCGGAGGCGCTCTATGCGCACGTGATCGACCCGTCCTGCTGGACGCCCTACCCGGATACCGCGCCCGCGCTGGCCGGACTGCGACGGCGCGGCGTCAAGACCGCCGTGGTGTCGAACATCGCCTTCGATCTGCGGCCGGCGTTCGACCCGCTGGACGGCGGCGTCGACGAGTTCGTGCTGTCATTCGAGGTCGGTGCCGTCAAACCGGACCCGGTGATCTTCCAGACCGCCCTCGACCGGCTCGGGGTCACCGCCGATCGTGCCCTGATGGTCGGTGACAGTGACGAAGCCGACGGCGGGGCCCGCGCGCTGGGGTGCCGCTTCGCGTTGGTCGACCCGCTGCCCACCCGGGAGCGGCGCGACGGGCTGATCGCCGCGCTGTGGGCCCACGGCCTGCAGGTGTGAGCGCGTAGGTTCTGCGGTATGGCCGACCCGAAGCCGCCGTGGTGGCTCAAACCGATGAACAAGGTGCTGATGGCCGCGACCCGGCTCGGCCTGATCAAGGACGGGCCGATGGTGCTCACGGTCACCGGCCGCAAGTCCGGGCAACCACGCTCGACACCGATCACGCCGTTCGAGGTCGACGGACACCGCTACGTCGTCGGCGGCTTTCCCGGCGCGGACTGGGTGCGCAACGCCCAGGCCAACCCCGACGCCGTCCTCGTGCGCGGCAAGGTGCGTCAGCCGGTGCG
Organism: Mycobacterium sp. G7A2; assembly: GCF_041902445.1. Taxonomy (NCBI): domain Bacteria; kingdom Bacillati; phylum Actinomycetota; class Actinomycetes; order Mycobacteriales; family Mycobacteriaceae; genus Mycobacterium; species Mycobacterium sp. G7A2. Next base: position 5,222,335 of record NZ_CP169251.1, read on the forward strand.
CATGGTCGAGCTCAGCGCCGAGCAGGCCCGTCCGCTGCTGCGGCAGTTCCCGGTCCTGGTCCCCACCGGGGTCGGGTTCATGAAGAACGCCGGACTGGTGACCGGGCCGAACCCCGACGAGTTCGAGGCGCTGGCCGGGCGCTGCTCGGTGTTCCGCTTCGATAACGTTTGACCCCGTGACCGAGTCAGCGCACCCCATGAGCAACCCGTTCGACGCGGCCCGGTGGGAACCGGTCGCCGGTTTCGACGACCTGACCGACATCACCTACCACCGCCAGGTCGCCGACGGGACACGACAGCCGACGGTGCGGGTGGCCTTCGACCGCCCCGAGGTGCGTAACGCGTTCCGCCCGCACACCGTCGACGAGCTCTACCGGGTGCTCGACCACGCCCGGATGTCGTCCGACGTCGGGGTGGTGCTGCTGACCGGCAACGGGCCGTCCCCGAAGGACGGTGGCTGGGCGTTCTGCTCGGGCGGCGACCAACGCATCCGCGGCCGGTCCGGCTACCAGTACGCCTCCGGGGACACCGCCGAGACCGTGGACCCCGCGCGGGCCGGGCGGCTGCACATCCTGGAGGTCCAGCGCCTGATCCGGTTCATGCCCAAGCCGGTCATCTGCCTGGTGAACGGCTGGGCCGCCGGTGGGGGACATTCGTTGCACGTGGTGTGCGACCTGACGCTGGCCTCGCGCGAGCATGCCCGGTTCAAACAGACCGACGCCGACGTGGGCAGCTTCGACGGCGGCTACGGCAGCGCCTACCTGGCCCGCCAGACGGGGCAGAAGTTCTCCCGGGAGATCTTCTTCCTGGGCCGCGCCTACACCGCCGAGCAGATGCACGCGATGGGCGCGGTGAACGAGGTGGTCGAGCACGCCGAGCTGGAAAACGTTGCGCTGCAGTGGGCGGCGGAGATCAACGGTAAGTCCCCACAGGCGATCCGGATGCTCAAGTACGCGTTCAACCTGCTCGACGACGGTCTGGTCGGCCAGCAGATGTTCGCCGGCGAGGCCACCCGGCTGGCCTACATGACCGACGAGGCGGTCGAGGGACGCGACGCGTTCCTGGAGAAGCGCGACCCCGACTGGACCCCGTTCCCCCGCTACTTCTGAGCGAATCCGGCGCGTTCGGCGACACCGAGCGTCGCCAAACGCGCCCGATTCACGAGAGGACGTGACGTGACGAGCAGAAACCCGCTGCGGCGGCTGGCCGAGCAGGTCGTGCTGACCGGTATGCGGCCACCGATCCTTCCGACGCTGCTGCAGTATCGGCCCAACCGCGAGGTCGTGGACCTGACCGGCAAGCGGGTGCTGATCACCGGCGCGTCGTCGGGCATCGGCGAGGCCGCCGCCGAGCAACTGGCCCGCCGCGGCGCGGTGGTCGTCGTGGTCGCGCGGCGCAGCGACCTGCTCGAGGGCGTCGTCGAGCGCATCCGCGCCGGCGGCGGCCAGGCCAGCGCGCACGTCTGCGACCTGGCCGACATGGCGGCCATCGACGGGCTCGTTGCCGAGGTCGAGGCCGAACTCGGCGGCATCGACATCCTGGTCAACAACGCCGGACGCTCCATTCGGCGCCCGCTGGCCGAGTCGCTGGAGCGCTGGCACGACGTCGAGCGCACGATCGCACTGAACTACTACGGGCCGCTGCGGCTGATCCGCGGCCTGTGCCCGGGGATGCGCGAACGCGGCGACGGGCACGTCATCAACGTCGCGACATGGGGCGTCAAAACCGAATCGCCGCCGCTGTTCGGGGTGTACAACGCCTCCAAGGCCGCGCTGTCGTCGGTCAGCCGCATCATCGAAACCGAGTGGGGCGACGACGGCGTGCATTCCACGACGCTGTACTACCCGCTGGTCAAAACCCCGATGATCGCCCCGACCCGGGCCTACGACGGACTGCCGGGGCTGTCGGCGGACGAAGCCGCCGGGTGGATCGTCACCGCCGCCCGGCACCGCCCCGTCAGCATCGCGCCCCGCGTCGCGGTCACCGCCGCCGCGGTCAACAGCGTGGCGCCGGCGGTCGTCGACACGCTGATGAAGCGGCAGCGCATGCAGCCCAAGAGCTGAGCGGCATGGGCATCACGACGCTCGTCGACGTGGTTCGCGTCCACGGCCGCGACCGGCCGGACGCGCCCGCGTTGATCGTCGGCGACCACACCATCACCTTCGGCGAGCTCGACCAGCGGTCCAGCCGGGTGGCACAGGCGTTGGCCGCGGCGGGCGTGGGGTCCGGTGACCGGGTCGCGTTCGTCGAGCGCAACGGCGCCGAGTTCTTCGACGTCGTGTTCGGGCTGGCCAAGCTCGGGGCCGTTGCGGTGCCGGTGAACTGGCGACTCGCCGCCCCCGAGATGCGCCAGATCATCGACGACGCGGGCGCGGCCCTGGTGATCGTCGGCGCCGACTTTGTCGGGCATCTGGAAGCCGTCGAAGACGGTCTGGAGGCCGGCGTCGTCGCGATCGGCGGGCACGACCGCTGGCCGTCCTTCGATTCGTGGGTGGCCGGCCACCCCGCCCGCGACCCCGGCGTGGTCACCGGGCCCGACGACCTGGTGTTCTTGATGTACACCTCCGGCACCACGGGCGCACCCAAAGGGGTGATGCTCGGCAACGCCAACTACCGCTGCAAATGCGCCGGGGTGGAGGGGCCGTGGCGGATGGACGCCGACGCGGTCACGCTGGCGGTGATGCCGCTGTTCCACATGGCCGGCTCGGGCTGGGCGCTGGCCGGGCTGTGGCACGGCGGCGCCGTCGTCGTGCTCCGCGACGTCGACCCCGCCGCGATCCTCGACTCTGTCGCGCGCCACGGCGTCACCAACCTGCTGCTGGTGCCGGCCGTCATCGCGTCGCTTCTCGAACGCGACGATCCGGCGCGCACCAGCTTCGCCGACCTGCGGATCGTGGTCTACGGCGCCTCCCCGATCAGCGACGACGTGCTGCTGCGCGGCATCGACCGCTTCGGCAGCGTGTTCGCCCAGGTGTACGGCATGACCGAGACGACCGGGTCGGTCACCCAGCTCGACGGCGCCGACCACGTCGCCCACCTGCTGCGCTCGTGCGGCAAGCCCTACCCCTGGGTGCAGATCCGCATCGTGGCCCCCGACGGCACCGACGTCGCCCCGGGCGCCGTGGGCGAGGTGTGGACCCGCTCCGCGCAGAACATGCTCGGCTACTGGAACAACCCCGACGCCACCGCCGCCGCACTGCATCCCGACGGGTGGTTGCGCACCGGCGACGCCGGCTACCTCGCCGACGGCTACCTCTACCTGCACGACCGGCTCAAGGACATGATCGTCTCCGGTGGGGAGAACGTGTACCCGGCCGAGGTGGAGAACGTGTTGATGACCCACCCCCGGGTCGCCGATGCCGCCGTCATCGGGGTGCCCGACGAGCGGTGGGGCGAGGCGGTCAAGGCGGTGATCGTGGCCAGCCCCGGTGCCGAGCTGAGCGCCGAGGACGTCATCGCCTACGCCCGCACCCGCCTGGGTGGATTCAAGCTGCCCAAGAGCGTCGACTTCGTCGCGGCGCTGCCCCGCAACCCGAGCGGCAAGCTGCTCAAACGCGCGATCCGCGAGCCGTACTGGGCGGGAACCGACCGCCGGATCGGTTGACCCGGGCCGACCGTGATAGGAACGACAGCATGGAGATTCTGGCCAGCCGGGTGTTGCTCCGGCCGGCCGACTACCAGAAGTCCCTGACGTTCTACCGGGACGCGCTGGGCCTGGCGATCGCCCGCGAATACGGCGGAGGCACGGTGTTCTATGCCGGGCAGTCGCTGATCGAACTGGCCGGACACGGCAGCCCCGCCGCCGGGACGCCACCGTTCCCCGGCGCGCTGTGGTTACAGGTGCGCGACCTCGCCGCCACCCAGGACGAGCTGCGCGACCGCGGTGTCGACATCGCCCGGGAAGCCCGTCGCGAACCCTGGGGGCTGCACGAGATGCACGTCAGCGACCCCGACGGCGTGACGTTGATCTTCGTGCAGGTGCCCGACGATCACCCGCTGCGCCGCGACACCCGCGGCTGACCGTTCAGCGCGCAGGCGCTGCGAGGGGCCAGCCGGCTGCGGACAGCCGGGTGGCGACCCGATCGATCTCCTCGCCCGTCAGCTCCGTCTCGGTCACCACGTGGATGGCCGCCCGGATCTCCGGCACCGACGCCGTTTCGGCGTCCCCGTCGGATCCGCTGCCGCGCAACACCATCTGCGCGATCGCCACCACCTCGTCCTCGGCCAGCGAGCGGGTCAGCAACGCCAGCAGCGGGAAGTAGTCCTGCCGCGGGATGCCCTGCGGGTAGCCCTGAGCCAACAGGGCCAGCACCCTGTCGATGACCTTCGAAGACATAGCGTGTCGATTCTGACCCGGACGCACGAATTCCGCCAGGCCTCTACCGCGGCGAAAACCGTTGCGACGAGGCACTTCACGTCGCAGGAGTGAGGTGTTCACCCGCCCGCCACCCGGCGGCAGGACCGCATTGGCCCGGCCTCCGTCCAGCCAGTTCGGCTACCATCGGCCGCTGCGGGACCACCGGGTTCTGCGACGGCGACAGGAGGGCACCACCATCGCCATTCTGCGCCCCGTCGAGATCCGGTCAGGCGCCGCCGCCGCGGCGGCGCTGAGCGTCGTCGACGACATCCTGTCCGGCGGTGCCGCGGTCCTGCCGGTGCCGGCCGACGACCCCGGCCAAAGCGCCGCGCTGACAACGGCGTTGCGCGCCGGCGACGAGATCGACGATGCCGTCGCGGTGGTGCTGTCCACGTCGGGGACCACCGGCACCCCCAAGGGCGCACAGCTGACGTCGTCGGCGTTGCACGCCAGCGCCACCGCCACCCACACCCGACTCGGCGGCGGCGGCCGCTGGCTGCTCGCGCTGCCCGCCTACCACGTGGCCGGGTTCCAGGTGCTGGTCCGCAGCGTCATCGCGGGCACCGAACCGGTCGCCCTCGACCCGGCGTTCGACCCCGCCGAGCTGCCCGGCGCCGTCGCGGCGCTGGGTTCGGGCCGCCGATACGCCTCGCTGGTGGCGGCCCAACTGGACAAGGCAGTGCGCGACCGCCGGGCCGCCGAGGCGCTCGCCGACCTCGATGCGGTGCTGATCGGCGGCGGACCGATGCCCGCGACGGTCGGCGAACGCGCGGCCGCCGCCGGTGTCCGCGTCATCCGGACCTACGGCATGAGCGAGACCGCCGGCGGATGCGTCTACGACGGGGTCGCGCTGCCCGGTGTGCAGGTGCGGGTGGATGCGCAGGCCCGCATCTGGCTGGGCGGCGCGACCGTGGCGGCCGGCTACCGCAACCCGGTCACGCCGGACCCGTTCGCCGAACCGGGCTGGTTCCGCACCGACGACGTCGGCGCCGTCGACGCCGCCGGCGTGCTCACCGTCGCCGGCCGCAGCGATGACGCGATCAGCACCGGTGGTCTGACGGTGTTGCCCGGCCTCGTCGAGACCGCGGTGCTGAGCCATCCGGCGGTGGCCGAGTGCGCGGTGTTCGGCGTGCCCGACGAGCGGCTCGGGCAGCGCGTGGTGGCCGCCGTGGTGCTCGAACCCGGCGCGGCCGTGACGCTCGACGAGCTGCGCACCCATGCCGCGCAGACCCTGGACCGCACCGCCGCCCCGCGCGAACTGCACGTGCTGGACGCGCTGCCGCGGCGCGGCATCGGCAAGGTGGACCGCCGCGCGCTGCGCCGGCTGGCCGAGGGATGAAGGGCCCACAGATCACCCCGGCGGACGGATAATCGGGCGATGAGCAACGAGGTGACCACGGTCGACGAGCTGCGTGCCATCGTCGGGCACCCCGTGGAGGCGGTGGCCAAGAAGGTGACCGATCGGTTGTCGGGCGCGCACCGGCTGTGGCTGGCGCACTCGCCACTCGGGTTCGTCGCGACCACCGACGCGCAGGGCCGCGTCGACGTGTCCCCCAAAGGGGACCCGCCCGGCTTCGTGCACGTCCTCGACGACCTGACGATCGCCATCCCCGAGCGGCCGGGCAACAAGCGCGTCGACGGCTACCTCAACGTTCTGCAGCGCCCGCAGGTCGGGACGCTGTTCGTCATCCCCGGGCGCGGGGACACGCTGCGGATCAACGGCCGCGCCCGCATCCTGTCCGACGCCGACTACTTCGACGCGATGGTCGTGCAGGGCAAGCGCCCCATCCTGGCGCTGGAGATCGCCGTCGAGGAGGTGTTCTTCCACTGCGCGAAGGCGTTTCTGCGCTCGGACGCCTGGGATCCGCAGCGCTGGGACCCGACCGCGGTGCCCAGCGTCGCGCAGATGGCCAAGGCGATGCGCACCGACATGAGCCTCGAGGAGCTGGAGCGCTACTTCAGCGAGGAGAACATGCGCTCGATGCTGTATTGAGCGCCCGCGCTCGTGCTGTATTGAGCGCCCGCGCTCGTGCTGTACTGAGCGCCCGACCGTTACCGATGTCTGACCTGCCGGCGGCGCGCACAGGCTGGTCAGAACCCTGCGAGGGCACCGGCGAACGCGCGTGAATGCGCAGAATCGGACGGCCTGTCGCGGGCGGACACGCGCGCTCGGCCAAGATGGTGGGGTGCGAATCGGTCGCAGAGAGGCGGTGGCGGTCAGCGCCGCCGTGGTGCTCGTCGTCGCGGCGTTCGTCGTGCCGCGTCTCGACCTGGGCATCGTCACCCCGCTGATCAACGCTTCCCCCCAACGTTTCCGCAGCTTCGCCGACACCGCGCCGATCTTCGGCTGGTGGAACGCGCACGTCGGGCCCGGCACCGTCCCGGCGATCGCCATCGGCGTCGCCGCGGTGTTGTGGGGCCCGACGCTGGCCCGGCGGCTGCCCTGGCGGGCGCTGCCGTGGGTGGCGTGGGCGACGTCCTGCGCATGGGCGTTCAGCCTGGCGATGATCGACGGCTGGCAGCGCGGCTTCGCCGGCCGCCTCGAAGCCCGCCACGAGTATCTGCGCCAGGTGCCGTCGGTCACCGACGTCGGCGAGGCGGTCCGCACGTTCGCCGACCGGATCATCGACTACCAACCGGACTCGTGGATCACCCACGTCTCCGGGCACCCGCCGGGGGCGCTGCTGACCTTCGTGTGGCTCGACCGGATCGGGTTGAGCGGCGGCGCCTGGGCCGGGCTGCTGTGCCTGCTGGTCGGATCCAGCATCGCCGCGGCGATCGTCGTCACCGTCCGCGCACTGGCCGACGAGGACGCCGCCCGCACGGCCGCCCCGTTCGTCGCGGTGGCACCGTCGGCGATCTGGATCGCGGTGTCCGCCGACGGGTACTTCGCCGGTGTCGCCGCGTGGGGGATCACGCTTCTGGCGCTGGCGGTGACCGCCCGGGGGCGGCTCCCGTGGCTGGCCGCGGTGGGTGCCGGGCTGCTGCTCGGCTGGGGCATCTTCCTCAACTACGGCCTGGGGCTGATCGCGCTGCCCGCCGTCGCCGTGCTCCTCAGCGCCGCAACCTGGCGGGCCGCCCTGACGGCGCTCGCGCCGGCCGTCCTGGCCGCGCTGGCCGTGGTCGGGGTGTTCGCGCTGGCGGGGTTCTGGTGGTTCGACGGGTATGTGCTGGTGCAGGAGCGTTACTGGCAGGGGATCGCGAACGACCGGCCGTTCCAGTACTGGGGGTGGGCCAACCTCGCCTCGACGGTGTGTGCGATCGGGTTGGGCAGCGTCGCCGCACTGGCCCGCGCGTTCGACCTCGCGGCGGTCAAACGCCGCTCCGGGCTGCACCTGCTGGTGCTCGCCGCGCTGTTGGCGATCCTGTTCGCCGACCTGTCGCGGCTGAGCAAGGCCGAGACCGAACGGATCTGGTTGCCGTTCACGGTGTGGCTGGTGGCGGCAACGGCACTGCTGCCCCGGCCGTCGCTACGGTTCTGGCTGGCGCTCAACGTCATCGGTGCGCTGGCCCTGAACCACTTCATCCTGACCAACTGGTAGCGGTCAGCGGGCCACCAGGCTGGCCACGACGCGCTGCCCGATGGGGTGGACGTCGGCCACCGCCAGACCCACCCGGGCGGCGAGCGCGGGGACGCAGTCGATTCCCACCGACGCCCAGCGGAACCAGGGGCCGATCGTCTCCTGCGATTCCAGGCGCACCCAGCTGACGTTGATTCCCGTTGTCGCCGAATCGAATTCGGCGATACATCGGCCGCCGCGGCGCAACAGCTCACCGGCGCGACGCAGAATCCGCTCCGGGTCACCGCCGAGGCCGACGTTGCCGTCGGCCAGCAGCACCGTCTGCCAGCGCCCGGTGCCGGGCAGCGGGTCGAAGACGTCGCGACGCAACGCCGGGGCGCCGCTGCGGCGGGCCAGGTCGATCGCGGTCGCCGACACGTCCACGCCCAGGGCGGGAACTCCGCGCTCGATCAGGTGGGCCACCAAGCGTCCAGGGCCGCAACCCAAATCGATGGTCGGACCCTGACAGAGCGCGACGATGGCCTCGTCGAAGACGGTGTCGGCGCTGCGGCCGCCCAGCCAGCTGCCGACCGGCAACCGGCCCACCCGGCCGTCGTCGTGGCGCACCCAGCACCGTTCCCCGCCGAGCGCGCGGTCGTAGAGCTGCCCGAACATCAGATCCCCGCCTCTTCGGTGACCCGGCGGAACAGCGACCCGGGTGAACAGGCCGCACGCACGGCGGCGACGTCGTCGATGGTGTCCACATCGGTCAGTTCATCGACCAGTTCTACACCGAGCCCGCTGTGCTGCAGCGCTTTCAGGGTCAGTTCACCGGTGTCGGGTGCCGACATCGGCACGTCACGCAGGCATTCGGCGGCGGCGGCATCGGTGACGCCCAGTACCCACCAGCCGCCGTCGCGCGCCATGCCCAGCACCGCGTCGGCGTCGGCCAGACCCGTCGCGCACCGACCCAGCAGTTCGGCGGTGACCTGCGGGGTATCCATCCCGATCTGCACCACCGGCAGCCCCGACGTCGCCGCCGCGGTATCGGCGTGAGCGTTGGCCAACCGCGCCGCGAAGTCGGCTCCGCGCTGTTCGATGACGACGAAATCTGCCAGCCGGGAACGGATCTCGTCGGCACGATGGGCCTGGTCCAGGTCGCCGGTGAACGCCACGACGCGCGCCGTCACCGGCGTCGTGGCGACCGCAGCCAAGGTGTCGAGCAGGGCCGCCGCGGCGATGTCGGCGGCTGTCGCGTCCCCCACCGAGGCGGCCAGCCTCGTCTTGGCCAGTCCGGCGACCGGCGCCTTGGCGACCACCAGAACGCTCGCTTCGATCACGAGATCACTTTCCAGAAGTCCCAGGCGGCGATGGCGCTGCCCTTCACCGAACCACTGACCTTCGAGGTCCCCCCCGTCCGCGCGCCGTACGCGACGTCACGTTCGGTCACCGTCCACCCGGCCTGCGCCGCCCGCACCAACAGCTCCAGCGGATAACCCGACCGGCGGTCGGTGACCCCGAGCGCCAGCAGCGCGTCGCGGCGGGCCACCCGCATCGGCGCGATGTCGTGGACCGCCAGCCCGTGCCGCGTCCGCAGCCGCCAGCACACCGCCGCGGTGCCCAGCCGGGCGTGCCACGGCCATTTCAGCCCGGGCACCGCCCGGCGCCGTCCGATCGCCATGTCCGCGCCGTCCTCGACGTCGTCGACCAGGGCGGGCAGCTCGCGGGGGTCCAGCGACCCGTCGGCGTCGAGCACCGCCACGATCGGCGTCGTCGCCGCGACCACGCCGGCGTGCACGGCCGCGCCGTATCCGGGCCTGCGCTCGGCGACCACCTCGGCGCCGTGGCTGCGGGCCACCTCGGCGGTTCCGTCTGTGCTGTTGTTGTCGACCACGAGTGCTCTGTACCCATCGGGGAGGTCCGCGAGCACTCCGGGAAGCGACGCCGCCTCGTTGAGGCAGGGCAGCACCACCGTGACAGGCCGGTCAGGCCGTTGAGACATAGCCACCTAACCTATTGCAGACCTCTTTCCACCGCGACCACCAACCGAGGTGCAAGCCTGACAATTCCGTAACAAAGGCGCTGGTCGCGGGGTTGGCGCGCTAGCCTCGGAGTGGTGACCCGAGTGCTGATCGCCGACGACGACGATGTCGTCCGCGATGTCGTCCGCCGCTACCTGGAACGGGACGGCCTCGACGTGTCGACCGCCCACGACGGCAACGAGGCGCTGCGTCTGCTGTGTTCGCAGCGCATCGACGTCGCGATCCTCGATGTGATGATGCCCGGCCCGGACGGCCTGTCGCTGTGCGGACGGCTGCGTGAAGGTGGGGCGTACAGCGTGCCGGTGATCCTGCTGACCGCGCTCGGCGAGGAGGACGACCGCATCGCCGGGCTGGAAGCCGGCGCCGACGACTACCTGACCAAACCGTTCTCGCCGCGCGAGCTGGCCCTGCGGGTGCGCTCGGTGCTGCGGCGCGCGCCTGCCTCGTCGAACGTGCTGCCCCGCGACATCACCGCCGGTGAGCTGGTGGTCTCCACCGCCTCGCGGGCCGTGACGGTACGGGGGCGGCGGATCAGCCTGACCAACCGGGAGTTCGACCTGCTGGTGTTCTTCCTCACCCACCCCGACGCCGTCTTCACCCGCGAGGACCTGCTCAAGCAGGTGTGGCGGTGGGACTTCGGGGACCTGTCGACCGTGACGGTGCACGTCAAGCGGCTGCGCTCCAAGCTGGGCGAACACCATCGGGTGCAGACGGTGTGGGGCCGCGGCTACATGTGGGCCGCCGACGGGCCGGCAACCGGACGGTGAGGATGGGAAGCGCTGACTTCTGGGAGATGGTCGGCTGGGCACTGGCCTGCTCGGTGCCGGTGGTGCTGATCGGCGGGGTCGTCATCCGGCTGGCCCGCACCTGGTCGCTGGCGGTGAGCATGGTCGCGCTGGTGCTGATCCCGGTGATCGCGACGTTCACCGGAGTGCTGGGCGCCAGCGGCTTCATGATCACCTCGACGTTCGAGAGCATCGCGGTGGTGCTCGTGATCGTGTCGATCGTGACGATCCCCGCCGCGGTGATGCTGGGCCGCTACCAGGCCAGACGCACCGTGTGGGAAGCCGAGATCCGCGACTCCGAGCGTTCGGCAGAGCATTCGCGGCGCCGTCTGGTGGCCTTCGTCAGCCACGATCTGCGCACACCGCTGGCCGGCATCCGCGCGGTCTCGGAGGCGATCGCCGACGGCGTGGTGCCCGACGACGAGGTCAAGGTGCACGCCAAACACATCGAGCACGAATCGGTGCGCCTGTCGGAGATGGTCGACGACCTGTTCGAGATGTCGAAGATCAACGCCGGCGCGCTGACCCCGTCGTTCGACAAGGTGGCGCTCGACGAGGTGGTCGACGACGTGCTGGCCGCGCACCGCATCGCCGCCGAGCGTGCCGGCGTGGTGCTGCGTGCGAACCTGCCCGACCAGCCGGTGCGGGTGGTCGGCAGCGACCGGGCGCTGGTGCGGGTGCTGTCGAACCTGGTGGCCAACGCGATCGCGCATACGCCCGAGGGCGGCAGTGTGGAACTGGCGCTGGGCGCCGACGAGAACAGCGCCTGGGCCCGCGTCGACGACACCGGGGTCGGCATCGACGAAGCCGACCTGCCTCGCGTGTTCGACGTCGCCTACCGGGGATCCAACAGCCGGGTGCCGCGTGCGGATTCCTCGCTGCCCAGCGGTTCGGGGCTCGGGTTGGCGATCGCGGCCGGGCTGGTGCAGGCCCACCGCGGCACGCTGTCGGCGCACAACCTGCCCACCGGGGCCCGCTTCGAGGTCCGCCTACCGCTGGCCGGCGACTGAGGTCCTGGTTCGCGAACGTGCATTCCTTGTAGCGGTCGGCGGCCGGGAGCTACAGGGAATGCACGTTCGCGGATCAGCCGGTCGGCAGCGGGGGAAGTCAGCCGGGGGTGCGTCAGCCGGGTAGGGAGTTGCTCAGCCGGTCGGCGGCGGCCAGATAGTCCTCGATGAACTCGCGCACCACCTCGCGGGCCGGTTTCACCTTGTTCATCAAGCCCACCCCCTGGCCGACGAAGTAGGTCGCCAGCGCCTGGGCGCCGTCATGCCCCTGGGCGGCCAGCACGTCGATGCGGCGGATCACCGGCTCGCACAGCATCGACTGCAGCGGAAGAGGAAGTGGCTGGTGCCCGCCGGAATGCGGCAGCCAGGCGTCCGTCCACTCGGAGACCAGCTGACGCGAGGGCTTGCCGGTGCGCCCGGCCGAGCGCACGGTGTCCCGCGACGATGCGGCCAGCATCTTGGCCACCGTGTGCGGTGCGGTCTCGGCTTCTTCGGTGGTCAGCCACACCGACCCGGTCCACGCGCCGGCCGCACCGATGGCCACCATCCCGGCCATCTGCCGACCGGTGACGATGCCGCCCGCGGCCAGCACCGGGACCGCGCCGTCGACGGCGTCGAGAACCTCCGGGACGACGACCAGCGTGCTGACCTCGCCGCAGTGCCCACCGGCCTCGGTGCCCTGCGCGACGATCAGGTCAACCCCCGCGGCGACCTGCTTGACGGCGTGCTCCTTGGCGCCGACCAGCGCCGCGACGGGGATACCGCGTTCCTTGCCCGCCTCGATCATGTAGTCCGGCGGCACCCCCAGCGCGTTGGCGATGAGCTTCACCGGATGGGTCAGCGCGACGTCGAGCAACTCGCGGCCGGTGTTCCCCGACAGCGACGCCCCTCCGAGTCGGCGCTCCGGCTCGGGTTCGATGTCGTGGCTGCGCAGCAGGTCGTCGACGAGGTCTCGGTAGGCCTGCGGGATCCGGCCGGCCAGGTCGGTGCCCGAGAGCTTCTCGCCCTTGCCCTCGAACTTCGCCGGAACGATCAGATCGACCCCGTAGGGCTTGTCGCCGACCGCCTCGTCGATCCACGTCAGCTCGCGATCGAGCTGCTCAGGGGTGTACGCCGTGGCACCCAGCACGCCGAACCCGCCGGCGTTGGTGACCGCGGCCACCACGTCGCGACAGTGGCTGAACGCGAAGAGTGGGAAGTCGATGCCGTACTGCTCACACAGCGCTTGAGAGGTCATGGGGATCAGTATTACTTGACAGCTGTCAACCAGGGTCGGGAACCCCCGAACACTCGGCCCGGGCAGCGGCGGCGCAGTTGCCGGGGCCAGGAAGGGCCACCTGGCTCATCTCCACTTCGACGACATCTCCACTTCGACGCCTCGGTGTTCATCGGCCCGGTGCGCTGATGCCGTGGGTGGCCACGAAACGCTCGACGGCGTTCACCATCTGCGGGCCGTCCGCCAGCGCCGGATCGTTGTGCCCGACACCGGACACCGTCAGGAACTCCTTCGGTTCCGGGGCTGCATCGTAGAGTTGCCGACTCAGTGACCAGGGCACGATGTCGTCCTCGTCTCCGGCGATGACGAGCAGCGGAGCCTGCAGGGCCGGGATCCGCTGCAGCGACGGGTAGCGGTCCATCAGCAGCTTTCCCACCGGGAGCCACGGATAGTGCGCACCGGCAACGTCGGTCAGCGACGTGAACGGCGAACGCAGGATCAGGGCGGCGGGTGGGCGCTCGACGGCCAGCCCGACCGCGACCGCGGCGCCCAGCGACTCCCCGAAGTAGACGATGCGGTCGACCTCCGGCTGCGCGGTCAGCCAGTCGTGGGCGGCGCGGGCATCGGTGGCCAGACCCTCCTCGGTGGGCTTGCCCGGGTTGCCGCCGTAGCCGCGGTAGTCGACCAGCAGCACCGACAGGCCCATCCGGTGCAGACCCGCGGCCAGCGGTGCCCGCATCGCGCGGTCACCGCCGTTGCCGGGCAACACCAGAACCGCCGGACCACCGGTGCCGGGCAGATACCAAGCGCCCAGCTCGAGGCCGTCGGCGGTGCGCAGGACGACGTCCCGCGCGCCGGACAGCACCGTCGCCGCCGACGGCACCGGTCCGTCAGACGGGAAGTAGATCAGCCGTCGCTGCTGCGACCACAACAGCCCGAGCAGCCCCGACACCACCAGGATGACGATAGTGACGACGGCCGTCGCGCGACGGACGGCGCGCCCCTCACCGTCGTCGGCACGGGCCGCGCCCGCCCGGTGGCGAGAACGGCGTGTGAGGCTCACCCCACCGAGCCCCGACGATCCTCCGCTCGATCGCCCGCAGCGACACCGGCCGACTCGTCATCGGAAGGCCCTCCGGCCCCGGGCTCAGCCGAATCGGCACCTGGACGCATGGACGCAGGCCGCCACCGCGGCGGCGCTGCGCGAAAAGCGGCGCCGAGCAGGGCTACCAGCGCGACAGCAATGCCGGCCACCATCAGGACAGGCGCGGAGGGCAGAAGACCTTCGAGCAGCATGTAGAAGCCGAAGAGCAGGAACAACGCGGCCGCGGTGAGTTGAATCAGCCTCTCGGGCAGGTGTTTCCCCGCCACGGCACCGACCAGGATGGCGAGCGCATCGGCGGCCACCATGCCGAGGGTGGAACCGATCCACACCCCCAACCAGTCGCGGTCGGCAGCCAAGGTGACCGTGGCCAGCATCGTCTTGTCGCCCAACTCAGCCAGCACGAAGGCCGAGGTCACGACGAAGAATGCCGGTGCGGTGGCCTTTTGTGCGCGGGAGGTTTCCTCGTCGGTGAGGCTGTCCCCGCGCAATGTCCACAGCCCGAAGAACACGAAGGCCAGGCCTGCCAGAATGCCGAGCAGATGCGTCGGCAACGCCGCTCCGAGATAGTGGCCGATCGCCACCGACAAGACGTGCACGGCGGTGGTGGCGGCGGTGATGGCCGCGAGTACCACCCACCAGCGGTATCGCAACGCGAACATCATGGCGACCAGTTGGGTCTTGTCACCGAGCTCGGCGATGAATATCACGCCGAAACTCAGCAGTAGCGCGGCTAGCACGAAGCGTCTCCTCGTATCGCTGGCTGCCACAGAAGAACGGGAATTCCTCCGACCGACAGCCCATTGGCTCATGCGGTCGAAGGTCTCGCCCACCGGCATCAGAACCGGTCCGAATCACCGGGCCGCAAGACGATCGGCGGCCAGCATGTCGATGAATCGATTGGGGGCTACTCCCCTTCGCTGCACCGACTATATGCGCCCGAACTCGGGCACGCAACCCTGCAAAGATCAATATGGTTCTGCGCCAATACTTTTGGCTCAGCTATCTGAAAGATTCGGCTGCCCGAATCCGTTTTCGGGCAGGGTCCGAACGATCCGATACGCCCTGTCGACGAGGCGACGAGGCGACGAGGCGACGAGGCGACGAGTTCATGGCACCCACAATTCATCAGGGTGACGGGCGGGACACGCGGCTGGTGGCGCCGCGGTCCAACAGGATTCGAACCGCTTCCGCGCCGGATCATCGCAGCCGGGGCTCGCCTCACCCTCGCAGCGGGGCGTCGGCGAACTCGCGCAACCCGGCACCCGGGTCAACAGCCGCCCGGAAGCCCAGCTGCTGCGCCGCTTTCGCCGGATCTGCGACGATGTGGCGGACGTCGCCGCTGCGGTACTGACCGGTGACGACCGGGCTGATGCCGCCGCGCGCGTCGCACAGGGCGGTCGCGACGTCGAGGATCGACACAGGCCTGCCCGAGCACACGTTGTAGGCGTCGAACCCGGCGGCGCCGGCCCCGGTAGCCTCGGCGGCCGCGACGTTGGCCGCGGCGATGTCGTCGACGTGGACGAAGTCGCGCATCTGGCCGCCGTCCTCGAAAACCTTTGGTGCGTCGCCTTTTTCCAGTGAAGACCGGAAGATGGCGGCCACCCCCGAGTACGGGGTGTCGCGTGGCATACCCGGCCCGTAGACGTTGTGGTAGCGCAGCGCGACGACCGACCCGCCCGTCGACTCCGCCCACGCCAGCGCGTAATGCTCCTGGGCGACCTTGCTGGCCGCATACAGGCTGCGCGGGCGCAGCGGGGCGTCCTCGTCGACCAGCACCCAGTCGACCGGCTCGTCGCCGACCGGGCAGCGGTGGTCGAACACCCCGGCATCGAGGTCGGCGCGCCGACGAGGCACCGGATCGACGATTCCGTGCTGCGGGCAGGCGTATCGGCCCTGCCCGTAGACCACCATCGACGACGCCAGCACCAGCCGTCTGCACCCCGCGGCGTACATCTCGGCCAGCAGCACCGTCGTCGCGAAGTCGTTGTGCGACCCGTAGGACGGTGCGTCGGCGGCGTTGACGCCGGCCCCCACCACGGCAGCCTGGTGACAGACGACGTCGACGCCGTGGAGCGCTTCGGCGACGGCATCCGCGTCGCGAACGTCGAGCAGCCGGACGTCCGGCGGAGGCTGGGCGCCGTCACCGTGGGCGGCGGGCAGCATCACGTCGACCCCGACGACCTCGTGTCCGGCGGCGGAAAGTTGTGCGCCGATGCGGGTTCCGATGAAACCGGCCGCGCCGGTCAGCAACACCCTCACGGCAGATCGAACGGAAGCTCGACGCCCTGATGGGCAAGGCAGTGCTCGCAGTCCCGCTCGGCGGGCACACCGTCGATGGCCTCGTGCACCAGCTGCTTGAACGGCCCGAGGTTGCGTTCGAACTCGGCGAACACGTCCACCGCACGCACCCCCGTACCCGATTCGATGCCGGCGTCCAGATCGGTGACCAAAGCGATGGCCGCGTAACACATCTCGAGCTCTCGGGCCAGCACCGCCTCCGGGTAGCCGGTCATGTTGATCAGACGGAAACCCTGGTCGGCGAACCAGCGGCTTTCCGCGCGGGTGGAGAACCGCGGCCCCTGGATCACCACCATCGCACCGCCGTCCACGACGTCGGGCAAGCCGGTGACGGCACTGCGCAGCGTCGGGCAGTACGGGTCGGCGAACCCGACGTGGATGCCGCCGGAATCGAAGTACGTGTCCGACCGTCCCGAGGTGCGGTCGACCAGTTGATCCGGCACCACCATCGCGCCGGGACCGAGTACGGGATCGAGACTGCCCACTGCGCACGGGCCGAAGATGCGTCGCACGCCCAGCGCGCGCAGCGCCCACATGTTGGCGCGGTACGGCACGGTGTGCGGCGAGAATTCGTGGCTGGAGCCGTGCCTCGGCAGGAACGCCACCTCGTGGTCCCCGACGGTGCCGACGGTGATCGGCGCGCTCGGCGGCCCGTAGGGGGTGTCGAGGCTGACGGCGCGGGCATCAGCACCGAAGAACGTGTAGAAACCGCTACCACCGATCACTCCCAGCATCCGCCCATTGTGGTTCATCGCCCACCGGCGGGGTGCAGGCGCCACGCATGACGGTGTTGTGACAGCAGCGCGCGACACTGGATTGCCCCGGCGATCGCTGAGAGGCTGCACGCGGCCCGTCTGTGCCCATCCGAGAGGTTTCCTCCTGCGTCCCCGCCCGCCCGTCTGGCTCGCGCTGCTCGTCGGCGCGTGCGGCGTCCTCGCCGCACTCGTGCTGCCGGCGGCCCCTGTGTTCAGCGAGAGCGTCACGCTGTCCTGGCCGGCCGCCGGGCAGCCGGCACGTTCGACGACGGCCCTGGTGGTGCCCTACCGCCCGGCCGAGCTGACCGCCCAGATCCCCTGCTCGGCGCTCGCGGCGGGCGAACCGCGCACCGTGCTGGCGACCGGGCCCACCGACGACGGCATGACGGTCACCGCAGGCCCCGGCGGTGCGCTGCTGCGCGCCGACGACATCAAACTGCCGATCGCGGGCGGACCGGGCCCGCAGTGCACCGCGGTCCTGCACGCCGGGCCGGCCGGCTGGGCGGTGACCGGCGGTGACGGCATCACGGTCCGCGCCGGCGGCCCCGTGCCGCAGGTGTTCGGCTTCCGCACCGAGCTGCCCACCGCGGGCGGGTTGAGCGTCACCGTGCGGGTCGGCACCCCGTTCGCGACGAGCCCGACCGCGGTCAAGCTGGTGCTGGTCGCGCTGCAGGTGGTTGCGGTGCTGACTGCGCTGTGGCTGCTCGGGTGCCGCCTGCGCAGACCGCGCCGGCCCCGGCCCGGCAGGCTCTGGTGGATCGACGCGGCCGTGGTGGGCGTGCTGGCCGGGTGGGCGGTGATCGGGCCGCTGGCGGTCGATGACGGCTGGGCGACGACGATCGCGCGCAACCTGGCCGCCACCGGGGAGGCCGGCAACTACTACCGGTGGTGGAACGCGCCGGAGGTGCCGTTCGCGTTGAGCCAGCAGCTGCTGGCTCCGCTCACCGAGATCAGCCTGGCTCCGCTGTGGCTGCGGCTGCCGAGCACGGCGCTCGCGGTGGCCACCTGGTTCGTGCTGACCCGGGGTGTGCTGGCCGCCGCGCTGCCCGGGGCGGCCCGCCTGCCGTGGGTGCGTGGCACCGCCGCGGTACTGCTGCTGGCGTCCTGGCTGCCGTTCAACCTCGGGGTCCGCCCGGAGAGCTACATCGCGCTCGGTCTGTGCGCGGTGCTGGCGCTGGCGTGGCGGGCCCGCACCCGCGCCGGGGTCGCCGTCACCGTGCTGGTGGCCGCGGTGACGGTGCCGATCAGCCCGACCGCCGCGCTGCTCGCCGCGCCGCTGGCGGTGTTCGCGCCGAGGATGTGGTCGGTACTGCGCCGGGCCGCGGCGTCGCGCGCGGCGCTGAGCGCCGATGTGCTGCTGCTGTGCTGCGTGGCGGCGCTGAGCGTGACGCTGATCTTCGCCGACCAGACGTGGTCGGCGCTGGTGACAGCGACCGACTGGCACCGCGACTTCGGCCCGAACCTGCCCTGGTACGCCGAACCCGAACGCTGGGCCAACCTGCTCAGCGGCGACCAGCAGGGCAGCGCCGCCAAGCGGGTGGCTCCGCTGCTGGCGGTGGCGCTGCTGCCCGTCGTGGCCGGCCTGGCGTGGTCGGGCCGCACGGTGGTGCAGCGCTCGGCGCGGCGGCTGGCTGTGGTGGTGCTGCTGCTCGCCGCCGCCTACGCGGTGGTGCCGTCGAAGTGGTCGTACCACCTGGGTGCCGCCGCCGGTGTGCTGGCGGCGTTCCTGACCGTCGCGGTGGTGCTGATCAGCCGACAGCCGCCGGGGCGGCGCGGCGCGCTGGCCGCCGTGGCGCTGCCGACCGCCGCGGCCGCGTGGGCGTTCACCGGGCCCAACGCGTGGTGGCAGTCCACGGTGTACGACGTGCCGTGGGCCTCCGGGCCCATCCGGCCCGCCGGGGTGCCGCTGGACAACCCGCTGGTGTGGCTGGCCGTCGCCGTTGTCGTGGCGCTGCTCGCCCGACGCCGGGCGCCCGCACTGATGATCCTCACCGCCGCGCTGACGTCGGTGGCGGTGCTGCTCGGATCCTTCGTCGCCGCGCCGTTGCGCCGCGCCGAGGGGTCTCTGGCGCTGGCCAATCTGCACCGGCTCACCGGCGAGCGGGTGTGTGGGCTCGCCGACGACGTGGAGGTGCTGCTCGACGGTGCGGTCCTCGACCCGCTCGACGGCCGCTCGCACGTTCCGGGCGGTTTCCCGCCCGCCGCGCCGCCCCCGGATCCGCCCGGCACGGCGAGCGCGTCCTACGTGTGGGGCACCTATCAGGACACCGACGACGACGCCGAGGCTGGCACCGATGGTGCTGCGACGGTACTGACCAGGTGGTTCACCCTGCCCCCGCTGACCGAGGGCCAAGGCCTGGCGGTGTCGGTGGCCGGCCGCACCGACGACGGCAACGCGCTGGCCTTCGAATTCGGCGGCGCCGACGCTGCCGTCCTGGGCACCCGCGCCCCGGTGGACCGCCCGGCGCCCGGCGAGGATCCGGCCCACCCGCTGTGGCGGTCGATCGGGGTGGACGCCGAAGCGATCCCCGCCGGTGCGGACCGGGTGCGCATCGCCGCGCTCGACGACCGGACCGACGCGTGGGGCTGGCTGGCGTTCACCGGGCCGAGGCTGCGGTCGGCGGTCGCGCTCAACGACTTCCTGGCCGGACGCTCGCCGGTGCTGCTCAGCTGGCCGCAGGGCTTCCTGTTCCCGTGTATCCGGGACATCCCGCGGGTGGCCGCCGGGGTGGCGCAGACTCCGGGCGCCGTCATCGAATCACCGCGGCCGTTCTTCCTCGAAGACCGCGCCCAGGCCATCGGCGGGACCTTCGCCGGGCTGGCCCTCTACGGAGACCTGCGGGAGGTGTCCGGCAGGCTGCGCGGTCACCCCGACGTCGACTGGGGCACAGTGCTCGTCGCCGATCCGGCCACCTCGCGCGACGCCTACGACCTGACCACCACCCGCGACGTCCGATGGGGCTTTCACCGGCCGTGACAGACTGAGCCGCGTGGCCAGCATTGCCCAGTGGGTCGAAGGAGCACGTCCCCGCACGCTGCCGAACGCGATCGCCCCGGTGATCGCCGGAACCGGCGCCGCGGCCTGGCTGGAGGCCGCGTCGTGGTGGAAAGCTCTGCTGGCCATGCTGGTCGCGGTCGGCATGATCGTCGGCGTCAACTACGCCAACGACTACTCCGACGGTATCCGCGGGACCGACGACGTGCGGTCCGGCCCGCTGCGCCTGGTCGGCTCACGGCTCGCGGCGCCGCGGTCGGTACTGGTGGCCGCGGTCCTGGCACTGGCCGTGGGCGCCGTGGCCGGGGTGGCGCTGGCGTGGGTGTCGGCGCCGTGGCTGATCGCGGTCGGCGCGGTGTGCATCGCCGGCGCCTGGCTCTACACCGGCGGCTCCCGGCCCTACGGCTATCTGGGCTTCGGCGAGATCGCAGTGTTCGTCTTCTTCGGTCTGGTCGCGGTGCTGGGCACCCAGTACACGCAGGCGCTGCGCGTCGACTGGGTCGGTGTGACGCTGGCAGTCGCCACCGGATGTCTGTCCTCGGCGGTGCTGGTGGCCAACAATCTGCGCGACATCCCCACCGACGCCCAGACCGGCAAGATCACGCTGGCGGTCCGGCTCGGGGATCCCCGCACCCGGCTGCTGTTCCAGGCGCTGATGGTGCTGCCCTTCGCGCTGACGCTGGTGCTGATGTTCGCCACCCCCTGGTGCGCGGCCGGGCTCGTCGCGCTGCCGCTGGCGGTGCGCGCGGCCACACCGGTGCGGCGGGGATCGGGCGGCCGGGAGCTGATCCCGGTGCTGCGTGACACCGGGCTGACGATGCTGGTGTGGGCGGTCGCGGTGGCGATACCCCTCGTACTGGCCTGACCCGAAAGACGCGCCGCACGACGCTGCGCCCGGTTTGCGCCCCCGACCGGCGTGGTACTTAGCGCGGATGACCGCAGCGCCGCTCCCCCGCCCGTCCGGGGTGTCCGACGATGACGTCCGTGCTGCTCAGCGCACCGTCGCGGCGTTGAGCGCGGCGTTCTCCGCCAAGGTCGTGGGGCAGGAGCACCTGCGCGAATCGCTGTTGATCGGATTGCTCAGCGGCGGCCACATCCTCATCGAGAGCGTGCCCGGACTGGCGAAGACGACCGCCGCGCGGGTGATCGCCGACGCCATCGACGGCGAGTTCCGACGCATCCAGTGCACTCCGGACCTGCTGCCCAGCGACATCGTCGGCACCCAGATCTATGACGCCGCGCGGGCGTCGTTCGTCACCCAGCTCGGACCGGTGCACGCCAACATCGTGCTGCTCGACGAAATCAACCGGTCCAGTGCCAAGACTCAGAGCGCCATGCTCGAGGCGATGGAGGAACGCCAGACCACGGTCGCGGGCACCGTCTACCCCATCCCGGAACCGTTTCTCGTCATCGCCACCCAGAACCCGGTCGACCAGGAGGGCACCTACCCGCTCTCGGAGGCACAGACCGACCGCTTCCTGCTCAAGGACATCGTCGGCTACCCGTCCCCGGAACAGGAGGTCGAGGTCCTCAGCCGCCGCGACGCCGGTCTCTACGACAAAGGACACCGCGCACGGCCGGTCGCCACCCTCGATGACGTCCGCCGGGTGCAGCGCGTCGTCGCCGACGTCTACCTCAGCCGCGAGCTGATGCTCTACGCCAGCCACCTCGTCGCGGTCACCCGGGAACCGGCCAAATACCTGCCCGCGCAGGTGGCGCGGCTGGTGGAGTACGGCGCCAGCCCGCGCGCCACCATCGCGCTGTGCACCGCGGCACGCGCGCTGGCACTGCTGTCCGGGCGCGCGCACGTGATTCCCGGTGACATCGCCGACCTCGCCCATCGGGTACTGCAACACCGGCTCATCCTCGGCTTCGAGGCCGCCGGCGCCGGTCTCACTCCGGCCGTGGTGATCGACGCCGCGCTGGACGCGGTGCGGGTGCCCTGATCGGCGGCCCCGGTGGGTAAGCACCTCAACGCGGTCAAGCGCCGCTTCGGCACCGACACCCGCGGCCTGCTCGACGGTGGCCGCTACGCGCTGCTGCACACGCGCAGCATGGAATTCGACGAGCTGCGACCCTACGTGCCCGGTGACGATGTCCGCGACATCGACTGGAAGGCCTCAGCCCGGTCGGGTTCGGTGCTGATCAAGCGCTTCGTCACCGAGAAACACCACAAGATCCTGCTCGTCGCCGATGCCGGGCAGAACATGGCGGCGCTGGCCCCGGGGGGAGAACGCAAGAGCACGGTCGCGGGAAACGTGCTGGGCGCGATCGGGCTGATCGCCCTGGGCCGCAGCGATCAGCTCGCCATGGTCTACGGCGACGGCCGCGGCAGCCTCAACATCGGGCTCAGCCGGGGCGAGACCCAGGTCGAGCGCATCCTCACCCACTACCACGACCACGCTGTGGCTGCCCGCGGCCCCAGTGACATCGGCTGCCAACTGGATTATGTGGCAACGCATTACCGGCATCGGATGCTGGTAGTCGTGGTCTCCGACGAGCCCGAACCCGACACCCGCCTCGACGAGCTGACCGCCAGGCTAGTTTCCCGCCACGACCTGATGTGGGCGATGGTCGCCGACATGCCCGCGACCGCCGCCGGAGACGGCAGCGGCTTCGACATCGCCACCGGACGGCCCGTCCACGCGCTGGCCGCGGGCGACCGGCGGGTCATCGCCGCGTATCGCCGCGCCGAACAGGCTCGCGCGCAACGCCTCACCGAGTTCCTGACGGCACGGTCCATCGCGCACGCCACGCTCACCGGCAGCGCGGATCTGCGCCGGGCGATCGTGGACATGACCGGGGTGTGGTCGCGTGCCGGATGACCTGCTGGAGTTCGTCAGCGGACCGCCCGGCTACTCGCCGGTGTGGTTGTGGCTGGGGCTGGCCCTGGTCCTTGCGGTGATCATCTGGTACGCCGTGGTTTTCGTGGCAACCCTGCCCTCGCACCGGCTGAGGGCCATCCCGGCCGTGCGGCACGTGCACGCCCGGGTGTTGCGGCACCGCTTCCTGCGCTCGGTGCGCCGGATCACCGACTCGCACCGGCGCGGCGAGCTGTCCGACAGAGAGGCCGGCGCCGCCCTTGCTCGCACGCTTCGCAGCTTTCTGCACCAGGCCACCGGCCGGCGCGCCCAGTACATGCAGCTGCGCACCGTCGCCGACGGTGAGCTGGCCGCGGCGGCACCGGTGCTCAGCGCGCTCGGTGACGCGCAGTTCAACCGCGCCTCGACCACCGATCTCGACCGACTCGGTGTGCAGACCGAAGAATTGATCCGCTCATGGCCCTGATGTGGTGGCCGGTCGCGATTCTCGGGGTGCTGTGCCTGCTCGGCACGGTCGCGCTGGCCGTCCTGATCCCGACGCGACGCTCCCCCGGCGACGGGCTGGCGCTGGCCAACACCAGCCGGTTGTCCCGGCTGCCCGAGTACCGCGCGGTGCTGGCCGCGCGGACCCGCTCCACGGCGATGGTGCTGGCGGTCCTGCTGGTGCTGTTCGGCGCCACGCTGGTGGCCAGCGCACGCCCCAGCACCACCACCGACCGGGACGCCGACTCGCGCGAGGACATCATGCTCTGCGTCGCCGAACCCGCGACCAGCGAGGCCACCGGCCGGTTGCTGAGCTACTTCGCGCGTCAGGCCGGCAACTACAGCGTCACAGGGATCGGTCTGACCTCCCCCAACCGCCGGGTGGTCCCGTTGACCCGTGACTACCAGTTCGCCGCCGAACAATTCGGCGACTACGCGCAGATATCGCAGAACCCCTCGGCGCCACCTCCGGCGCAGCCGCTGAGCGCCCCCGTCGAGTACACCGACTACGCGCCGACGGTGGCTGATGTCCTCGCTCTGTGCCTCAACGGCTTTCCGGGATTCCTCGCCTCCGGCGACACCGACAGGTCGGTGCTGTATCTCGGACCGGGCGAACTGCGGGACCCGGGCGACGATCGTCCGTCGCTGTTCACCGACGCGCAGGTCGCCGACATGGCACGCGACGCCGGGGTACGCATCGACGCCCTCGCCACCGCCGGACGTCCGACCGGCGCACTGGCCGCCGCGGCCGAGCAGACCGGCGGGTTGTTCCTGCGGTACGACCCGGCCGCGGTCACCGGTCAACTCGACCAGATCCGCGCCGCGCAGCAAGCCCGCGGCACGGAGGAACAGCGCACGGATGCCCCGGTCGTCGTGCTGATCGCCGCGCTCATGCTGACCGCTCTGCTCGGGATTTCGTTGCTGGCGGTGCGGCGGTGACGTTCGACCCGGTGCTTCCCCCCGTCGCGCTGGCCGCGGTTGCGGCGGTGATCCTCGCGCTGCGCGCCGTGGTGCTGCGCCCGGCGACGCGGTCCGGCCGGTGGGGCGTGCTGCGCTGGGCCGCGACGACCGGCGCGCTGATGCTGGTGGTGCTGGCCGCAGCCCGCCCGGGGGTCGACGCCGCGGCCGAGCGCACCGCAGACCATGCCGGGGCGGCCGGGGCGAACGTGTTCTTCGTCGTCGACGTGTCGGCGGACTCCGCGATCGCGGACATCGGAGGGGCCACCCGGATGTCGGCCATCCGCGAGGACATCGATGCGTTGACGGCCGCGCACGAGGGTGCCCGCTTCGGCGTCATCACCTTCACCTCGCGACCCGCGGTGGCCTGGCCGCTGTCCGGTGACGCCTGGAGCCTGCGACCCCTCGTCGACACCCTCTCCCCGGCGGCCGGCCCGGCCGCGGCCGCCGACCAGGCCAACGCGGCGGCGGCCGCCAATGTCCTGCGCTACCAGCTGATCGCCGCCCGCCAGCGCTATCCGCAGGCCGAGGAATTGGTGTACTACTTCGGTTCCGGGGCAGCACAATCCACCTCGCCGCAGAGCGTGTTCGCCGCCGAAGCGGTCGACGGAGGCGCGGTGTTCGGCTACGACGGAGGTGACGGTGCCGCGCGGCTGCGGGCCATCTCCGCCCAGCTCGGCGTGCCCTACGTCGACCGCGCCGCCGGGGATCCGGTGCGGGCCGCTGAGACCGGGTCGGCGGACGCCGCGACCTTCACCGAGTCGACACCGCGCACCGAGTACTACTGGGTGCTGACATCGCTGGCCTCGGCGCTGCTGCTGATCGAGATCGGCTTGACGGTGCGGGATCTGCGCCGCACCCGGCTGAGCGACCGGGCGGGACGGTGACCGCGTGATGACACCCGCCCCGAAACCCGCCCGGCTGAGGCTGCGGCGGCGCCTGCTCGTCCTGTCGGCCGCGCCGGCGCTGATCATGCTGCTGGTCGCCGCGAAGCTCATCTCCGTGGTCGTGGCCGGCAACGCCGCGCAACGCCATTACGACTCCGGCGACATCGGCGCGCTCGACGACGATGTCGCCATCCTGCAGGTGTTCGACGTCATCGAACCCGCCAACGCTGCGTTCGCCGCGGGTGCGCTGGCCGTGCTCGACGACCGCCTCGAGGTCGCCGACGCCCAGTTCTCCGAGGCGCTGGCACGCACCGAACAACCGCACAGCTGCCCCGCCCGCGTCAACCTCGTGCTGGTCCGGGAGCGCCGCGCGGACATCGACGCCTGGGAAGCGAGGCTCGACAGCGCACGCACGCAGTACCTCAGCGCGCTGGAGGTGCTGGCCGACGCGCCCGCCGGGTGCTTCGCCGGAAACCAGGACGCCGACCCGCCACGGCGCGCGATCCGCGCGGAGACGGCCGCGCGGATCGAGGCCAAGCTGCGCAACCTCGGCACCGCCGCGCCGCCGCCACCGGTTTCCCCACCGCCGGCGGCGGCAGCGCTTCCCGCTGCGCCACCACCGGTGGCCGCGCCCGGCACCGACGATCCGGCCGAACCACGTCAACTCGATCCCACCGAAGGCGACCCGATGGAGGTGCTGCGCAGACTGCTGCGCGACGCCGCCGGTTAACTCGATGAACAGGCCCAGTACTCGACGATCCGCCCGTCTCGAACGCGCAGGATGTCGTTGCCGGCGAACAGCACCGGCCCACGTTCGCGGGCGCCCGTGCCGATCCACCGGGCCGCGAGCATGTCGCCGTTGGCGAACGGATCGACGTCGACGTAGAACTCCAACTCGCGAAACATCGCGCGTGTCTCGTCCACCATCGACTGCAGTTCGGCCGGGCCGTGCACGTCGCGGGTCGGCCAGTGCCCCACGAAATCGTCGGAGACGAGTTCGTGGGCCACCGGCTCCCCGGCCCACAGTTCGTCGATCCAGCGTCGGTACAACCGGACGGCGCTACGCTCGGCCGTCCCCCGCGTCATGACCTGTTGGCTGTCCATCACCGAGGGTTACCCACATCACATTTCCGGTATGCAGGTCACCGGCGGTCCGACCGCTGCTCGGCAACCGCATCGCTGTGGCAGGCGTCGTTACTGGTGATCGGCCCGCACGCCCGACGGCGCTCAGCCGCGCGGCGTGACGTCACCCCCGGCGTCACCGCCGTCCCCAGCCCGATCGACGGCACCGCCGCCCCAGTCCTGATCCGCGGCACCGCCGTCCCCAGCCCGATCGCCGGCACCGCCGTCCCAGTCCTGATCCGCGGGGGTCTCACCCCTCAGCCGCGCGCGAAGCTGCTCACGGTCGCGGCGGCGGCGCTCGTCCACCGCGGCGATGCTGGCGGTGGCCCGCCGCCGCAACGGGGTGAACACCCACATGCCCAACGGGAGCGCGATGACGATCGCGAACAACAGGGCCACCACGACCGGGACGGCGACTCCGATCAGATAGCCGAGACCCACGATCACCGCCGTGACGGCAGCCACCAGTGCCAGCCGCGCTGCGGCGTAGGTGAAAACGTCGATGAACAGGCGTGATCCAGGCTGTCGGTCAGACACGATCCGAGCCTACCGAGGACGCGTATATTGACAGGAAGGAGGTTTTTAGTGGCGTATCTACTCCTGATTCTCGTCCTGGCCGTACTGGTGTATGTCGGCTGGCGGATCACCCGGACGGCGGCGAACCGCCCGCGGACCCGGGTGATCGGACCTGACGACGATCCGGACTTTCTGCGGCGCATCAATCCGCGGGACGACCAACCCCGGTCCTGACGGAACGCGACCGCGCACAACGCGCGGCGGCCCTCAACCCGCCGTGTCGTGGGGGCGTCGAGCCCCCGGAAACCCTGCTCCTGGAAAGCCTTGTGCCACGGTCGCGGCCAAGTCCAGCAGGGCGTCGCGGGTGTCCGGCTTCAACCGGTCGAGGCTGATCTCGGCGCCCTCTTCGAGGTGCGCGTCGAAGGGCACCTGACGCACCGAGCGGCAGCGTCGGGTGAAGTGGTCCACCACCTTGTCCAGATCGACTTTCCCGCCGCGCCGGCCCGGCCGCCCGCGTACCCCGTTGACCACCGCGATCGCGTTGCGCACCAGATCTTCACGGCCGTGCGCGTCGAGCCAGTCCAGCGTCGCCGAGGCGCTGCGGGCCCCGTCGACCGACCCGGAACTGATCACCAGCAGCACGTCGGCGCGGTCGAGCACCGCCGTCATCGCCGAGTGCAGCATGCCGGTGCCGCAATCGGTGAGCACCAGACTGTAGAACCGCTCCAGGACCTCCAGCGTGTCGTGGTAGTCCTGGGAGCTGAATGCCTCCGACACCGCCGGGTCGCTCTCGGAGGCGAGGACCTCCAGTCGGCTGGGCCCCTGGGAGGTGTAGCGCCGCACGTCGCTGTAGGCGTGAATGCCCTCGGCGTCGCGCAGCAGGTGCCGGACCGTGGCCGGCGTCTGCAGCGGCACCTTCTGGTTGAGCGTCCCGCGGTCGGGGTTGGCATCCACCGCGATCACCCGGTCGCCCCGGGCCTCGGCGAACGTGGCGCCCAGCGATGCGGTGATCGTCGTCTTGCCCACCCCGCCCTTCTGCGACAGCACCGCGATCCGGTAGCAGTCGCGCAGCGGGGTCTGCGCCTGGGCCAGCAAGGTGTCGTGGCGAAGCACCTTGGGGCTCTCCCCGGGATCGATCAGCCGCCCGGACGCCACGTAGAGCCATTTCCGCCAGCCCGCCGACGGGCCCCGCTTGCCCTTGCCGAGCAGCGCCACGGTCGACAGGTCCAGAAACGGTGCCGGGTCCGCACCGGTCTCCGGCAGGTCAGGTGCCGGCGCGGACGGCGCCGGCACACCCTGCGGCGGGGTGGGGGCCGTCCACTCGGCGGGGACCGGAGCCATCGGATCGGTGAACCGTTGCTGGGCGCGGAACCCCCCGGACAGCTCGGAGCCCGACGGCCCAGACGCTGGAAACTCGGACACGCCCGGCCTCCTCGTGCGGTCGATCAGCCCACCCCGGCATAGGAGTGCAGACCGACGGTGACCAGATTGATGAAGAACAGGTTGAACACCATCGCGACGAAGCCGACGATGTTGATCCAGGCCGCCTTGCGGTCCCGCCATCCGGCTGTGGAACGCGCATGCAGGTAGGCCGCGTACACGACCCACGCGATGAACGAGACCGTCTCCTTGGGGTCCCAGCCCCAGTACCGCCCCCAGGCCTCCTCAGCCCAGATCGCGCCGAAGATCACGCCGAACCCGAACACCGGGAACGCGAAGATCGTTGTCCGGTAGGCGATCCGGTCCAGCGTCTGGGCATCCGGCAGCTTGGACACGATGCGGCCGGCGAGGTCGGTGCGTCCGGGCTGCCCCAGCCGGGACATCTTCACCAGGAACAGGATGCTGGCCACGCCCGCCACCAGGAACACCCCCGAACCCAGGCTGACCACCGAGACGTGGATCGGCAACCAGTACGACTGCAGCGCCGGCATCACCGGCGCCGCGTGCGAGTACAGCCAGCGACCCGACACCGTCAGCAGGATCAGCACCGGCACCAGCACGAACACCCACAGCGAGCGGTACTGCGGCTTGCGCAGCACCACCGCGGCCGCCACCAGACCGCAGAAGCAGGTCAGGTTGATGAACTCGTACATGTTGCCCCACGGCACCCGCGAGGTGGACAGGCCGCGCAGGACGATGCAGCCCAGCAGCAGCGCGATCCCGACGTAGACCAGGGCCACCCCGGACGTCCCGATCCGTTCGTCGAAGGGACGCCGCGGGGCGTCGGTCACGACACCAGGGGTGACGCTGTCCGGGGTGACCGCGCCGGACCCGGCGGTGACGAGTTCGCGGGACTCGGCGCGGCGGCTGCGGCTGTAGGCCAGTTCGACCGCCAACAACAGCAGCGCACCGACGAGGACCAGCACCGACGACGTGAACGCCCAGTCGGAGTATCGGGCCAATCCGAGGTCGATGGTGGTGCTCATGAATGCTCTGCCTTCTTCTGTTGCCGTTCCGGACGCCGGGCCCGCTCCGCCGACTGCATGGTGGACAGCACACGCTCCGTCAGCCGCTCGAACTCGTCGCCCCAGCCGGAGTTGTCGGTCCGGGCCAGACCACCGAACTCGACGTTCACCGTACCTTCCGGGCCTGGCACCAGCCGCAACCAGACGCGTCGACGTCGCACGATGAGCGACACCAGCAGCCCGCCCATCATGGTCATCGCGAACACCAGCACCCAGATCTGGGCCGGATCGTGGGACACCTGCAGGTTCACGAACGGCGTCGCGCCGTCGAAGCGCACCACGGTCCCGTCGTCGAGGCGGGTGTCCTGACCTTCGCGCAGGTTGACCCGGGCCACCTTGGTCAGCCGACCCTGGTCGATCATCCGGGGATCGAGCGAGAACAGCGACTGGGGCCGGCCCGTGTCCAGCCCGGTGTCACCGCGGTAGATGTCCACGGCCACGGCCGGATCGTTCATCGCGGGAAAGCTGGAAGACAACAGCGTGCCGTCGAGCTGCTCGGTCGGTGCGAACAGGCCCTGGATGGCGATCTGGTTCTGCCGACGCTGCCACTCGTCGGAGTAGGTGCCGCCCGGCGGGTCGAACCGCATCGCCCCCGACGACAGCATCGTGATCTGATCCTCGGGGCGCCACTGCAGCGTCTGCGTGCGGGTCTGGCCGTCGGGGAACGTCACGGTGAACGTCGGTGCGTACCCGTGTCCCTGCAGATAGACGCGATCCCCGCCGACCCGGAGCGGCTCGTTGACCTTCAGCAGGTACGACCGCCAACCGCCGGAGGCGAGATCGTCGCCGGCCTGGTACTCGATGTCGGCCTGATAGGACACGGCCTGCCCGGAATCAAGATAGGTGGCCTGGAAGTCGTTGACCCGCACGCACATCGGATACAGCGACGTGCCGTCGACGGTGTTGCCCGCACGGAACGAGTCGAACGCCGCCGGTGACGCCGAGCAGAACCCTGGCCCGCCGTCGGCGACGACGATGACGTTGCCCTCGTAGCTGAACATCTTGCCCGCGGCGATGGCGACCAGCAGACCCAGCAGCGAGAAGTGGAAGACGATGTTGCCGAACTCGCGCAGATACCCCTTCTCGGCGGAGATCTCTGTACCGGATGTCGCCGCCGGGGCGGCTCCGGTGCCGGATGTCGCCGCCGGGGCGGCTCCGGTGCCGGATGTCGCCGCCGCGGAGATCTCTGTGCCGGATGTCGCCGGGGCGGCTGCGGCCAGTGAGCCCTCGCGGCGGGTGACCTTGCGCCAGCCCCGCAGCTCACCCTCGGCGGCCACGACCAGCGCCGGGATGTCGTCGGCATCGCCGGCGACCTCGCCGGTGTGGTGCTTGGGCAGCCTGCCCAGGTTGCGCGGTGCGGGCACCGGTGTGGCACGCAGGCTGCGGACGTGCTCGACCATCCGCGGGGTCAGGCATCCCACCAGCGAGATGAACAGCAGCACGTAGATGGCGGTGAACCAGAAGCTCGAGAACACGTCGAAGGCCTGCACCCGGTCCAGCCACGGTCCGAGCGTGGGGTGCTCGGCGATGTACTCGGCGACCTTGGCCTCGTTGAGGTTGCGTTGCGGCAGCAACGCCCCGGGAATGGCGGCCAGCGCCAACAGGAACAGCAGCACCAGCGCCGTGCCCATCGAGGTCAGGGTGCGCCAGGTGCTGCGCAGCAGCGCGACGGGGCGGGCCATCAGATCGGGAGCCTGACGTCTGAGACGAACGCGTCGCGCACCCAGGACACGAACTCGTTCCACAGGCCGCTCACCAGGGCGGCGCCGACCAGGATCAGCAGCACCCCGCCGAAGACCTGGATCACGCGGGTGTGGCGGCGCAGCCAGCCCAGCCCGGACACCGCGCGCGCCGAACCGAAGGCCAGCAGCACGAACGGGATGCCCAGCCCCAGGCAGTAGGCCAGCACCAGCGCCACCCCGCGGGCGACGTTGCTGCCCTCGGTGGCCGAGGCCACCGCGATCACGCCGGTCAGCGTGGGGCCCAGGCACGGCGTCCAGCCCAGTGCGAACACCGCACCGAGCAGTGGCGCCCCGCCCAGTGTGGAGATCTGACGCGGCGCGAACCGGGTGTCGCGCTGCAGTGCGGGCACCAGCCCGATGAACACCAGACCCATGAAGATCGTGATCACACCGCCGATACGTTGCAGCAGAAGCTGATTGGTGATCAAGGTGGTCGTCATGCCGAGCACCGCGACGGTGCCGAGGACGAACACCGCGGTGAAGCCCGCCACGAACAGCGCCGCCGCCCCGGCCACCCGCAGCCGCGCTCCGCGCACCGCCACCCGGCTGTCGGCCGGCGCGGCGGCCGACCCGTCCACCCCGACCACCGCCGCGAGATAGGACAGGTACCCGGGCACCAGCGGAACCACGCACGGCGACGCGAACGACACCAGCCCGGCCAGCACACTGACCAGCGCGGCCAGCAGCAGCGGACCGCCCGTGGTCAGTTGGTCGAGCTGATCGGGGTTCACTGTTCGGCCGCCAGGCGTTCGACGACGGGCTGCAGGTCCTCAGCGAGCAGTTCCCGCAGGAACACCGCCGCGACCCGGTGCTGGCGGTCGAGCACCACGGTGGACGGGATCACCGTCGTGGGATAGCGCCCCCCGAACGCGATCATTGTGCGCATCGCCGGGTCGTAGATGGACGGAAACGTCACGCCGCGATCGACGACGAAGTCACGCGGCGCGTCGATGTTGTTGTCGCGCACGTCGATCCCGAGGAACGCGACGCCCTGGTCGCGGGTCGCCTCGTAGACCTGCTGCAGTTGCGAGATCTCGGTGCGGCAGGGGGCACACCACTGGCCCCACACGTTGATGACGACGACCTGGCCGGCGAAGTCGTCGAGCGAGATGGTGCGGTCGGTGTCCATCAGATCCGGTCCCGACAGTGGGCCGGGCCGGCCCCGATCCTCCGGCGGGTCGTAGAAGATGTCGGTCTGTCCGCCGGGGGCGACGAACTCGAACGTGCCACCTTGGGCGACCGCGTCGCTGCCGGTGGAGCAGCCGGTCAACGCGGCCACGGCCATCACCACAGCCACGCACGCCGTCACCAGCGTGCGCCCGCGGGGCGCCGGCGACCTCACTGCCCGGACAACTCCGCGTACCCCCACCCCACGCAGGCGTCGTCGTGGAAGTAGAACGACGTCACCGAGGCCAGGTTGCACATCCGTTTGGTCGGGAAGTGGTGCAGCGCAGCGCCGGTCATGGCCCGTCGCAGCGTCTCGACCGGCAGCTGGTGGCTGACACACACGGCCTCGTGCCCGGCGGCGTCGGCCCGGGCCCGCAGCACCGCGCGCGTCATCCGCGCGGCGATCTGACGGTAGGGTTCACCCCAGGACGGGGTCCGCGGGTTGCGCAGATGCCACCAGTTGCGGGGGTCGCGCAACGCTCCGTCGCCCGGCGAGACCTTCTGCCCCTGGAAGACGTTCGTGGACTCGATCAGTTCGTCATCGGTGCCGACCACCAGCCCGTGCCGCTGCGCGATCGGCGCCGCCGTCTCCTGGGCGCGTTCGAGCGGTGAGGCCACCACGTGGGTGATGTCGCGGGCAGCCAGCCAGCCGGCGACGGCCTGCGCCTGGGCGCGACCCCGCTCGGAGAGGTGGTAGTCGGGCAGGCGGCCGTAGAGGATCTTGTCCGGGTTGTGCACCTCGCCGTGGCGCATCACGTGCACCACTGTCTGTTCGGTCATGCCGGCTCCGTGGCCAGTGCTGCGGCGCGTGCGGCGCCCGGCAGCGCCGCGGCGATGTGGTCGAACGCGTCGTCGTCCAGCGCCGCCGACACGAACCACGCCTCGAAGGCGCTCGGCGGGGCGTAGACGCCCGCGTCGAGCAGGCCGTGGAAGAACGCCGGGAAGCGCCAGGTGTCGGTGGAGCGCGCGGAGGCGAAGTCGACGACCGGCTCGTCGGAGAAGAACACGCTGAACATGTTGCCTGCGCGCGAAATGCGGTGAGCGACACCGGCGGCGCTGAGCGCCTCGGTGATGAGTCCGGTGAGCCGGTCGGCGTTGGCGTCGAGCTTGGCGTACACGTCGGCATCGGCGGCGCGCAGCGTGGCCAGCCCGGCGGCCATCGCCACCGGATTCCCGGACAGCGTGCCCGCCTGGTACACCGGGCCCAGTGGTGCCAGGCGCCCCATCACCTCGGCGCGGCCGCCGAATGCGGCCGCCGGCAGCCCGCCGCTCATGACCTTGCCGAACGTGAACAGATCGGCCTCGACCGGTTCCAGGCCGTACCACCCCGAGCGGCTGACCCGGAACCCGGTCATCACCTCGTCGACGACCAGCAGGGCCCCGTGCGCGGCGGTGATGCGGCGCAGCGCGTCGTTGAAGCCGGGCAGCGGCGGCACCGCGCCCATGTTGCCCGGGCTGGCCTCGGTGATCAGGCAGGCGATCTCGTCGCCGAACCGCTCGAAGACGTCCTCGACGGCGGCCACGTTGTTGTAGGGCACCACGATGGTGTCGGCGGCTGCGGCGCCGGTCACCCCCGGCGAGGAGGGCAGCCCCAACGTGGCCACCCCCGAGCCGGCGTCGGCCAGCAACGCGTCGCTGTGACCGTGGTAGCACCCGGCGAACTTCACGATCTTGGCCCGGCCGGTGTACCCGCGGGCCAGCCGGATCGCGCTCATCGTGGCTTCGGTGCCGGAGTTGACCAGCCTCAGCTTCTCGACCGGACCGACCCGGTCGACGATCTCGCGGGCCAGTTCGGACTCCGAGGGTGTCGGTGCGCCGAACGACAACCCGTCGACGGCGACCCGCTGCACCGCCTCGACGACGGCCGGGTGCGCGTGACCCAGGATCATCGGCCCCCACGAGCACACCAGGTCGACGTAGCGGTTGTCGTCGGCGTCGGTCAGCCAGCAGCCCTTGGCCGAGGTGATGAACCGGGGGGTGCCGCCCACCGAGGCGAAGGCCCGCACCGGCGAGTTCACCCCGCCCGGGATGACGTCACAGGCCTCGGCGAACAACTTGGCCGACATGTCGGTACTGCTCATGGCACCAGTGTCCCAGCCACCGCCAATTCGTCCACTACAGGGTGTAGTGGGTGTGCGCTCACACGGTCGGGGTGAGCGCGAAGACCGGGTGGTCGGCGTCGTCCGGCAATTTGCGCCAGTACCCCTCGACCACCTTGCCGGCCAGCGGCCGGTAGGCGGCCAGGATGCGGCCGCGGTGTTCGACCGGGACCTCGTTGGCGACGTAGCGAACGCCGTTGACCTCGACGTTCGGGTGGGCGCGAACATTCTTCACCCAGTCCGACTCGCCGCGTGTGGAGACCAGATATCTGACCCCGTCGACCTCGGGGACGACGACGGGGATGCGCTGGGGGCCTCCGCTGCGGCGGGTGACCGTCAACGTCTGGGTGCCGCTCAACCCCGTCGCCATCGCGACCCGGTTGAACACCCGGGCCGTGAACCACGGCGGCTTGAGGTAGGCCACACCGAGGAGTTTGATGGATGGCATGCAACTGCCGCAATGGCTGGCGCGGTTCAATCGGCACGTGACGAACCCCATCCAGCGGATGTGGGCGGGGTGGGCGCCGACGATGGGCATCCTCACCCACGTCGGGCGGCGCTCCGGGCGGCCCTACCGCACCCCGCTGACGGTGTTCAGCACCCGGGACGGGGTGGCTGTGCTGCTGACCTACGGCCCGGACCGGGACTGGCTGAAGAACATCACCGCCGCCGGCGGGGGCACGATGCGCCGCCACGGCCGAAGCTTCCCGGTGACCGACCCTCAGGTGATGAGCAGGGACGAGGCGTCCGCCGCGGTGACCGGCGTGATGCGCCCGGTGTTCACCCGCCTGCCGTTCGAG
The DNA here is from genome assembly GCF_041902445.1 of Mycobacterium sp. G7A2. Taxonomy (NCBI): domain Bacteria; kingdom Bacillati; phylum Actinomycetota; class Actinomycetes; order Mycobacteriales; family Mycobacteriaceae; genus Mycobacterium; species Mycobacterium sp. G7A2. The sequence continues at coordinate 5,257,455 of NZ_CP169251.1, forward strand.
TCGGCGGTGCTGATGCGGCGGGGCTCGTGATCATCCTTGCGGAGCCCGGTGGGGTGGCCGGCGTCGGCGCGGGCTTCGGCGGCGTCACCGCCTGGATCGTCGCGGCCGCAGTGGTGGTCCTCCTCGGCGTCGTCGCGTGGTGGATCGCCCGCCGAGGCTGAGACCCGCCTCAGGTGGCGGCGTCGGGAGCAGGCGCCAACAGCAGCAGCAGCAGCACCCGCCGTAGATCCGGATGCAGCTGCGGTAGTTCGGCGACGCGACCGGCCCGTACGTAGCGCGCGACGAGCTCGCTGGACAGCGCGGCCGCGGCCACCGCGTCGATGTCCTGCGGTTCTCCGGTGATCCCGACCCGGCGACGCAGGACCACCGCGATCCGCCGCAGCGCATCGGCGAACATGCTCGCGCGCCGATCACGTGAGGCGAACGCCCGGTCGCCGACGACGAGGATGTCGACGAAGAAGGCGCGGGCACCGGCGGGCCGATCCATCCACCACTGCAGATACATGTGCAGCCCGGCGTCGAAGGCCGCCATGGGGTCCTCGGCGGCTTCCATCTGTTGCACGGACGCCTCGAGGAGATCGCGGAGCTGATCCCCGTGACGTTCACAGGTGGCGATGAAGCACGCCGCCTTGTCCTCGAACAACGCATAGAAGGCCCGGTCGGTGACCCGCGCCCGCTTGGCCACCTTGGGCACGCTCGCGCCGGCATATCCGTTCTCGTTGACCAGTTCCTCCATCGCGACGAGCAGGCGCTGCCGCTGGGATTCGAGGACCTCGGACTTGCTGAGCTTGTGCCGTCCGCGTGGCAACGGCTGCGCTCCCGGCTCAGACTCGGGCACGTTTCCCCCTGCTCAGCGGCCTGACAGCGAGGCAGGTTGTCGCCATGGTTGCGTTTAGACACGTATGCATGTCTAATTCCTTTCGTCAGCCGGCGGCCAGCCGTCACATCTCGTCTCACGTATTCGAGCACGCCGCATCGAGGCGCCCCGTAAAGAGGAAGGCATGCCACAGTGAAACCCGAGAACGGCGCCGCTGCGGCGCAGAGGACGGTCACACCCCGCACCGGCGATGCGCCACGCTGGCTGCCCGCGATGACGGTTGCCACGGGCATGGCGTGCGCGCTGATCGGCGGCCAAGGGACCGCCTGGGCCGCCCCCGACGGGGACGCCGAGGGTGCCACGAGCTCGGTCTCGCGTCCGTCCACCAGCGATGCCGCGCCCACCCGGTCCCGCGGGCCCCGCGCCGCTGACGGACCATCGTCGAGCGATTCCGAGCAGTCGGGGTCCCGGCCGAATCGACGAGAGCGCGCCGCGGAGGACACTCTCTCCGGGGATCAGGACGCAGCCGAGACCGAACTTCAGGACGAGGCCGACGATCAGGAAGAAGCCGCAGCCGAGGACACAGACGTGGCCGAGGATCAGGACGCAGCCGCGGCCGAGGACGACCACCAGGACGACACCGACGGTACGGGGTTCGACGCGACCGCGCCGGTGGAGCCCGATCTGCCGCCCGAATCCGCTGACGACTCCGACCGGCGGGGCGCCCGCTTGGCCGGCGACGAGAAGGCCTCTGCAGAGCGCGAGCAGCGCAGCGGGTCCGAACGACGGTCCGTGACGCGCACGGCAGAAGTCTCAGACGGGACAGGCGATAGGACCAGCGCCGCCGACACGATCGACTCGGACGCCGCACTCGACACGCAGGGATCGGCGCTGAACGCGTCCGAGGAGTCCGCACCGCAGACACTGCGTGAGCTGGTGTCGTCGAAAAGCACTGTCGACGAACAGAACCCGGCAACCACGGCAGCGCTGTCAGCAGAGATCGCACCGGCGGCGACCCTCGCCGCGTCGAGCCCGCCTCCGGTGACCTACAAGAGCGTCGTCGCCGACATCATGGCCTGGGTGGGGCTGGGACGATGGGCGACCGACCTGCCCGGGCCGGGGTTGCCGCTGCCTCGCGTGTTGGCCTCGGCGTGGCTGGTGGTGCGCGAGTCGCAGTACAAGTGGAACAACCAGCGGCCCGCCGCCGACCCCACCGCCGCGACCACCCTGAATCCCGACGGCGCAGTCATCGGTGAGCTGAATGCGACCGACTTCGAGGGCGACCCGCTGACCTATACGGTCACCGGCGCCCCCACCCACGGCACCGTCGTCGTCGACGAGAACGGCAACTTCACCTACGTCCCCGACGTCCCGGACGGATCTGCGGTGATCGACCAGTTCACCGTCACGATCGACGACACCGTGGGCAACCCGGCGCACTACTACGGGCTGCTCGGCCTGGCCGGAGTTCTCAAGGCCCCGACTGTGACGGTCCACGTCACCGTGACCTCACTCGGTGACGTGAGCATCGCCCCGCCACCCAGGCCTCTCGAGGCGGCGATGCTGGCCGCCCAGGCCTACCTCTACGGCTACCCGCTGCTGGAAACCGAGCGCCTGCAGGACGAAGCCCCGGCCACCAACACCTTGATCGCATTGACCAGCTACGTCGACCCCGAGCAGCGCCTCGTCGTCGCACCCAACGTGGACACCCTCTACACGCTGGCCTACCTCGACCTCAGCGAAGGACCGGTGGTGCTGTCGCACCCCGACATGGGCGACCGCTATTTCGGTTTCCAACTGATGGACCCGTACACCAACGTGGTCGGCTACATCGGCTCGCGGACAACCGGATCCGAGGCGGCGAGTTACGCGATCGTCTGGGAGGACGGCCCGCAGGGAGAGATCCCGCCCGACACGGAGGTCATCGTCGTGCCCTACGCCGACATCTGGCTGCTGGGCAGAACCGCCGCCGGCGACGAGGCCGACCAGCAGGAAGCCGTGGCGCTGATGCGTCAGTACTCCCTCGCCCCGCCCGGCGAGCCGCCGACCTATCCGATCGAGGACTTCGACACCAGCACCTCAGCGCCGCTGCCGACCGGGATCGCCGCGCTCGACGCGATCAGCGCGGCGATGGTCGCCAGCCCGCCCCCGGCCGGCGATGCCGACAAGCTCGCCGAGCTGGCCCGGGTCGGAGTCGGGCCGGGACTGGAGGTTTCCGACGCCGATCTCAGCCCGGCGTCGGAGTGGGCCGCGCAGGCGGCCGTCCGGACGATCTCGGCGCTACTGGGTCCGCTGGTGAGCGTGGCTCAGTACGCCATGGCGGCACGCAACGACGGGTGGGCCTCACCGGATCCCGCGATCGGCGACTACGGAACCGATTACCTGCTGCGGGCCGGCGTGGCCAAGATCGGGCTGGGTGCCAACACTCCCGAGGAGGCGTATTACGCCACGGCGTTCCTCGACGAGAATCTGCGTCGACTGAACGGCCGTCACTCCTACCAGCTGCATTTCGAACCCGGCCAGGAGCCACCGGCCGACGCGTTCTGGTCCATCACCGTCTACGACTCCGACGGGTTCCTGGTGCCCAACGAGCAGGAGATCTACGCCGTCAGCAGCACGGGCTCGGGCGACCTGGTCTACCAGGAAGACGGCTCGATCGACATCGTCTTCTCCCAAGAGGATCCGCAGGACCCGACAGTCAACTGGATCCCGGTGCCGGACGGCGCATTCCGCGTCTACCTACGCGTCTATGTCCCGCAGGACGCGGTACTCGAGGGCGACTGGGTGGCGCCGGGCATCGAGCGGATCTAGCCGCCGTGGCGTCGGGATGAGACCGTGACGACCGGGCTCAGCGCCGCGGGGTGACATGGGCCGGGATCGGCCCGTGCGCCACCGTGGTGAACGGCACATCGACCGGGAACTCGGGGGCGCGCGAGGACACGCGCAGGCTTCGCACGATCGTCGCCAGCGCCAGCGTGGTCTCCAGCCGGGCGAAGTGCTCACCGATGCACGAGCGTGAACCGCCGGCGAAGGGCAGATAATGCCAGCGGTCGCGGGCTTTGACGTTCTGCGGACTGAACCGGTCCGGGTCGAACCGGTCCGGATCGGGCCAGATCGCCGGATCGCGGTGCAGCGCATAGATTCCGACCGCTATCAGCGTGCCGGCCTCCACGCGGTGGCCGGCGACCTCGATGTCGCGCACCGCCATCCGCCCCACTCCGGCGGCGGGCGGGCACAGCCGCAGCGCTTCGTGGAACACCTGGGTGGTGTATGTCAGGTGCGGCACGTCGGCGGGTTCCAGGCGGCGGTCGCCCAGCGCCGCCGCCTCGGCCGCCACCCGGTCCTGCACCTCGGGATGGTGTCCGAGCACCCACAACGCATAGGTCAGGGCGGTCGCCGTGGTGTCGTGCCCGGCGAGCATGAAGATCAGCAGATCGTTGCAGATGTCCTCGTCGGACAGGCCCCGCCCGGTGTCCGGATCGGTGGCGTCCATCAACGCCCGCACCAGCGGCGCGTCCAGGCTCGGGTCGGCACGGCAGGCCTGCAGCATGTCCACGGCGATCTGGAGCATCGACTGCACGGCGGCGGCGGCGCGCCGGCGCGCCGGCGTCGGCAGCCAGCGCGGGGCCCTGATCGGGCGCAGCGCCCGGTCCGCGGTGTACGACGATGCGACATGCATGTGCTCGGCGATGGTGTCGGCGTTGTCGTTGAGGTCGACGCCGAGCACCGAGCGGCCCAGCGATTGCATGGTCAGCCGCCGGCACTCGTGGTCGAGGTCCACCTCGCCGCCGCCCGACCATGCTTCGGTGAACTGCTCGGCGGCCCGTGACATGTGGCCGCCGAACGCACGCACGTTGTGTTTGGTGAACACCGGCTGCAAAGCCCGCTTTCGCGGTCGCCACGGCTCGTTGGGGAGCACGAACAGGCTGTCACCGGCCATGTCGCGCACTTCCTCGTGCACGATGCACCGTTCCGCGAACGCGTCGTTGCGGCCGAGTACGTCACGGATCGCCTCGGGCGAGAAGGCCGCCACGAACGGCGGGAACAGCCACTTCGGCGCCACCTGGATCCGGGTGACGGGCCCGCCGGCGCCCCGGATGGCCAGCTGACCGGTGTCCAGCGCCCGGACCAGACGCACCAGCTGCCGATACGGCAGCGGGTTCTTCGGCGCCAGCGTCAGGCCGGCGGTGTCAGTCCCGGCGACCACTGCTGTCGTTCCAGGTCAAGATCTCGCCGTGGCCGGCGGTCAGCATGCTGCCGGGCATCACGCGCAGCCGGTAGGGGGTCAGTCGCAGGACGGCGAACTGCTCGCCAGTGGGGCCGTCCTTCCACTGCGGGATGATCGCCGGGTCATAACCCACGGGCTGCGGGGCGGAGGCGAACTTCTGCCACACCGCCGAACAGGTGTCGTCGTCGGTGTACCACTCGACCAGGCAGTCCGCGGCGCACGTGTCGTGGCTGGTGGTCCAGTAACTCACCGACACCCACGGGTGGGCGGCCAGATGGTCGCGTTTGAGCTGGGTCGGCACCGTGGCGATCCACCCGAACAGGTCGGTGCCGTCCCACTCCCAGATCGGGTGCAGGATGCGGGTGCGCGGTTTGCCGTCGGAGTCCACCGTCGCCACCGACGCCCAGACGATGCAGTGGGCCATGTCGACGAACGCGGGCGCGACCCGATCAAGGGCATTCACGTCGAGCCAGCCTAGGTGGATCGGCGGCGACCCGCGAGAGTGCCTCACTCGTCGAGTTTCTTGCGGAACTCCTCGGTGTTGCGGTACTCGACCTTGCCCTCTTCAGCGCTGGTTTCGATCTTGCCCTTGTCCTCCTCGTCGACCCAGTCGCTGACAGCTGTTCCGGCGACCGTCCCCCCGGTGCCCGGGAGCGTGGTCGTCGGTTGATTGTCGGGGTTGGCCTCGGCGACCTTCTTGGCCTTCTCTCGATGCTCGTCGGTGACTTCAGGCTTCTCGGTGAGTTGCTGATCGGAGGTCTCGTTAGCGTCCATGCGATGCGGACTGCCCGAAACTGTGATCTGCAAAACACGGTTCACACCCCGACCGAACGCAATGCGGCGGGCAGGCTGGGCAGGAAGTGCTGCCGCGCGAATGCGCGGACGTCGTCGGCGGTCTCGAGCGGCTGCGCGCTGGGCAGCAGCAACACCATCGCGGCGTAGCGCAGGATGCAATCGGCCAGTTCGTCGACTGCTGTGGCTCCGATACGTTCGGCGAACCCGGGAGGGAAGATGACCCGCAGGGCGTCGGCCATCCTCTCGATGGCCTTGCGGTGGTAGCGACCCGCCAGCTGCAGAACAACGCCGGGCTCATCGGTGATCATCTGGTGCAACACCCGGTGGCTGCGGAACTTCAGGATCGACAGCGTGAACGCCTCGACGTAGTAGTTCGATTGCGGTGCAGCTCTCGTGAGTTCCGCAGCGATGTCGGCGAAGAGCCGGACGTTCTCCCGTTCGATGACCGCGCCGACCAGTTCGTCCTTGTTGGCGAACCGGCGGTAGATGGTGGTGCGGCTGACCCCGGCCCGGCGCGCGACGTCGTCGAGGGCGACGCGGCGGAAGCCGTGCCGTTCGAACTCGACGACGGCGGCGTCGAGGATCAGTTCGGTGGACGTGTCAGGACCGGGCATAGCCCTTGACCGCATAGCCGCTGTAGCGGACCCGCATCGGGAGCCGATCCCAGAGCCAGTTCACCGGAGCGGACCGCCAGAAGGCGGCGAACCGCTGGTAGCGACGCTCTTGGCGGTCGGTCCACGGCAGCTGCAGCAACTGGCGCGCCCGCGGCGGCAGACCGCCGGTGGTCAGGAACGCGGCCAGCGGGTTGAACACCGGCGCCACCAGCCGCCACACCAGCGGATGCACCGCCTTGGGCTTCGGGAAGCCCTTGGTGACATATCCGACGCCGTACTTCGCGCTGGGGTGGGCCACCAGGACCTGCTCCAACATGCGATCCCAGTACTGCTCGAACTCGGCGTAGGTGGCGGGCATCGGGCGGTCGCTGACGCCGTAGCGGCGGTACCAGGTCTTCGACTCCAGGTAGATCTGCTCCTTCTCGGACTCGGTCAGCCGCTTGACGAACGTGTCGGCGAAGTACAGCACCTGCTCGACGAAGGTGGCGTGGGCCCAGAAATAGGTGTCCGGGTCGAGGGCGTGGTAGCGGCCGACCACCTCGCCCGTGGGCCCGGGCAGATCACCTTTGACGTGGTGATGGAAGTCGCGGACCTGGGTGCCGGCGTTCTCGTCCTCGGAGCCGTAGACGGTGTTGAAGATCGGCGGGATGGTGCGCCGCAGCCGCTCGGCGGTGTCGGCGAAGAACGTCGAGTGGTCGTAGACCCCTTGGCCGAGATCGGCCAGCATGTTCTGCAGCACTGCGGGCCGGGGGCCGATCAGGTACATCCGGTTGTCCCCGAACCAGCGCCAGACCAGCGACTCCGGCCCGAGCGGCAGGGCGTCGGGGGCGGGCTCAGCGTTCGGGCGGTCGTGCGCCAACTCCGTCATGGGACACAGTGTTACAGATTTCGCACTTTGTTCCAACCGCCAGGTGCGCGAACGTGCATTCCCGGTAGCTCGGAGCGTGATGGAACTACCGCTTGTGCACGTTCGCGCCCGGAGAGGGGGTCGCGCCCGGAGAGGGGGTCGCGCCCGGAGAGACGGGGTCAGCGGCGGCGCAGCGCGGCGACAGAGACGACGGCCAGCACACCCGCCGCGGCGGCCAGCAGCATCGACAGCGTCAGCAGCGGGGCGTAGTACACCGTCGACATCGTCGACGGCTCGCCGTCGAGCACCGGCGCGACGACGACCTCACGGCCGGCCGCCAACCAGCTCCACACGCAGCCGACGGCGGCCAGCACGGCGACGAGCAGCCCCAGCACGGCACGGCGCCTCACGCCGACGGCTCCGGCGGGATGCGTTCCTCGAGCAGGTTGGTCAGCGCGGCCCGCAGCTGGTGGTGCTTGCGCGCCCAGGCCTGCGCAGTCCGGTCGTTGGTCAGCCGCAGCCCGATGCCGGTACGCCCCCGCGGCACCCCGGTCAGCTCGCCGAGCGCCCGCGCGTACTGCCATTTGGGTGTCTCGGCTCCGGTGGCTTCCGGGTAGATCCGCACGATCTCGTCGGTGCGGGTGATCTCGGTGCCCTGCCGCAACTCGTCGACCGTCAGCTCGACCGAGGTGTGGATGCGCGCAGCTTTGACCTGGATGGCCAGGAACACCGTGACGAGCACGAAGAAGACTCCCGGGACCACCCACTGGATGCCGTAGCCGGCCGACAGCTGGATCATCGCCATCGCGAACCCGGCCAGCGGGCCCGCCAGCACCCACAGCCAGCTGGCGCCCTGCTCGTAGAACAGCACCTCTGACGAGGCGGGCGCGCTCATTTCGGCCCGCCCTCGGCGTACCAGGCGCGCGCCGACGGCCCAGCGGCCAGAGCCACCCCGACGAGCATCGGCAACAGCGCCAGCAGCACCAGCGGCTGTGCCACCCCGACGCCGACTGCCAACAGCAGCACCACCACCAAAATCGCGAACACGAGGCCGAAGACGGCCCGCCGGAACCGCGCGTCCCCACGCCGGGCCCGGCCGGCGAGGAATGCCAACACCGCTGCGGCGATCGCGACACCGACCCCGCTGATCCGATAGATCGTCAGGTAGTTGCGCACATCGGAGTCGGTGATGGTGTCGGGAAGCGCCGAGCGCGCCGCGTCATAGGTGGCCGAGACCGCCATCAGCCCACCGGCGATCATGATCGTCGCCCCACCGATGAAGAGCCAGAACGCGATGTCGACGACGCGGGGCCGGTTCGACGACGCTGGCGATGGGGTCATGGTCGGGTCAGCCTAACCAATCACCGGTTGAAGAACTCGTGGGCATCCTTGCGGTGCAGCAGGTACACCCCACCGGCGAGGAGCACCGAACCGAAGATCGCCGCTGCGGAATAGCCGATCTCGACCGGCATCGCCCGCTGTCCGGTGAACAGGTTCATCGTCGAGTACACCACCGACGCGAGCGCCCCACCGGTCAGCAGGGTGCGCGCCCACCGATAACCCTGCCGCAACAAGAACAGAAACGTCGCGACCACGGCGGCCAGCACCGCGACGAACACCAGCGATATCGCGATCACCAGTCCGTCCGGGCGCGAGTCGGCGGCCACCAGGTCGATGACGTAGCCGGCCACCATCAGCGGCAGCGCCACCACCCACAGCCAGAACGCGGTGTCGACGTCGACCGGACGCGCCGGGGGTGCGCTCGGCTCGGTCACGACAGCCATCGGGCCGCCTCGGCGGCCCAGTAGGTCAGCACGATGTCCGCGCCGGCGCGGCGGATGCCGGTCAGCGACTCCAGCGCCACGGTGCGCAGGTCGATCCAGCCGTTGGCCGCGGCGGCACTGATCATCGCGTACTCGCCGGAAACCTGGTATGCGGCAACGGGAACCGGTGAGATGTCGGCCGCGGCCCGCACGATGTCGAGGTAGGCCATCGCGGGCTTGACCATCACCAGGTCGGCCCCCTCCTCGATGTCGAGGTCCACCTCGTGCACCGCTTCGCGCGCGTTGCCCGGTTCCTGCTGATAGGTGCGCCGGTCACCCTCCAGGCTGGAGGCCACGGCCTCGCGGAACGGCCCGTAGAAACCGGACGCGAACTTCGCCGCGTAGGCCAGGATTGCGGTGTCGGTGAACCCGGCAGCGTCCAGACCGTCACGGATGGCGGCCACCTGACCGTCCATCATGCCGCTCGGGCTTACTACATGCGCACCCGATTCTGCTTGTGCCACAGCGAGTTCGACGTAGCGGTCATTCGTCGCGTCATTGTCCACCCGGCCCGACGCGTCGACGACGCCGCAGTGGCCGTGGTCGGTGAACTCGTCGAGGCAGGTGTCGGCCATCAACACGGTGGCGTCGCCGACATCGGTGCGCAGGTCGCGCAGCGCGACGTTGAGAATTCCATCCGGATCGGTGCCGGCCGAACCCACAGGGTCCTTGTGCTCGTCACAGGGCACACCGAACAACATGAGTCCGCCGACTCCGGCCTGCACGGCGTCGACGGCAGCTCGGCGCAGCGAGTCCCGGGTGTGCTGCACCACGCCCGGCATGGAGGCGATCGGCCGGGGTTCCGATACTCCGTCGGCGACGAACATCGGCAGCACCAGATGCCGCGGCTCCAAAGAGGTCTGGGCGACCAACCGCCGCATGGCCGGTGTGGAGCGCAGCCGCCGGGGACGGTGACGTGGGAAGGACATGGCGCCAGCTCCTACGATCAGCGGCGGCGGCTCTTCTTCCGCGGCGGCGGCAACGCCCCCTCGGCCCGCAGCCGCGCGGCGTGCTCGGCGAGCGCCTCCACCAGCGGTCCCACCGCGGCGACCTCCGGCTGCACGTCGACGCGCAACCCGAATTCGGCTGCGGTCTCGGCGGTCTTGGGGCCGATGCACGCCACGATCGTGCGGGCGTGCGGCTTCCCGGCGATCCCGACCAGGTTGCGCACCGTCGAGCTCGAGGTGAAGCACACCGCGTCGAAGCCGCCGGTCTTGATCATCTCGCGGGTGTGCGCCGGTGGCGGCGCCGCGCGCACGGTCCGGTAGGCGGTGACGTCCTCGATCTCCCAACCGCGTTCGCGCAGCCCCTCGGCCAGCGTCTCGGTGGCGATGTCGGCGCGTGGCAACAGCACCCGGTTCACCGGATCGAAAATGTCGTCGTAGGGCGGGAATTCATCGAGGAGGCCCAGCGAGGACTGCTCGCCGGTGGGCACCAGCTCGGGGTTGATACCGAAGGCGCGCACCCGATCGGCGGTGGCCTGGCCGACACAGGCGATCTTGACCCCGGAGAACGCCCGCGCGTCCAGTCCGAATTCGTTGAACTTCTCCCACACCGCGCGCACCGCGTTGGTGGAGGTGAACACCACCCATTGGAAGCGTCCGTCGACCAAACCCTTGACGGCCCTTTCCATCTGGGCAGGGCTGCGGGGTGGCTCGACCGCGATGGTGGGCACCTCGATGGGCAGCGCACCGTGGCCGACCAGGCGCTCGCTCATCTCGCCGGCCTGGTCCTTGGTGCGGGGCACCAGCACCGTCCAGCCGTACAGCGAACGGCTCTCCCACCAGTTCAGCTTGGCCCGGTTGGTGACGGTGCGGCCGATCGTGACGACCAGCGGCCCGGCCAGCGGGCCGGCGGGCGGGGTGTCGGTCGCCGCGGCAGCGAGCGTGTTCTTGTCCAGCAGCCCGGCCAGCGTCGTCTCCAGCGAGCGCTGCTGACAGGTGGTGCCGTGGGCGGTGACCACGGTGGGCGTGGTGTCAGCCAGCCCGTACTCGATCAGGGTGCGCGCGGCCTCGGGCAGATGCGAGGCGGTGGCGTGCAGGATCAACGGCCCGGGAGCAGCAGCGAGCGCCGCCCAGTCCACGTCGCCGCGGACGTCGGCCACCGTGTGCGCCGAACCCAGCGGCAGGCCCGCGTAGGTGGGCACCGCTGTGGTGTCGGGCAGGCCCGGCACGATCTCGAAGACCAGTTGCGTCTTGGCCACCGCGTTGACCTCGGTGATCACCGAGTCCACCGACAGCGGATCGCCGGCGACCAGGCGGACGACGTCGGCGCCTGCCTTGGCCTCGGCGGCCAGTGTCTTGGCGACCTCGGCGGGGTCGCCGAGGGCGGGGCGCACGTCGGGCCCACCCGGGATGACCGCATCGGCGGTCTGCTCGGCGCCGCTCGGGTCGGTGCCGCCCGACTTGTCACTCTTGGTGGCCGTCTCCGGCAGCGGACCCGACGGCGGCGGCAGTTCGGCGCCGACGAGGCCCAGCACCGCCTCGGGCACGTCGGGATCGGTGAACACCAGGGCGGCGTGAGCCAGCACGGTGCGGGCACGGGCGGTCAACAGACCCGGGTCCCCGGGTCCGGAGCCGACGAAAGTGATGCGGCCGGGCTTGCCCTTACGCCCCCGCATGCTCATCTGGCGAGTCATCTGTCTCTCCCGCGTTCGTCCAACAGATCGCGCGCGCCCAACTCGAACAACTCCGCGGCCACCGAGAGCCCCAGCTCTCGTGCCCGCCCGGGTTCGCCGATTCCGGACGCGCGGATCACATCGGATCCGTCTAGCGTCGCCACGCAGCCGCGCAGCGACAGCTCTTCGAAGACGTGGCCGTCCTCATCGATCGACTCGACCACCTCGGCAATCGCGCCCACCGGTGCGGAGCAACCCGCCTCCAGTTCGGCAAGCAAGGTTCGCTCGGCGGTGACCGCTGCGCGGGTGTCGGCGTCGTCTAGTTCCGCCAACAGTTCCGCGAGCTCGGTGTCGCCGGCACGGCACTCGACCGCGAGCGCACCTTGGGCCGGCGCCGGCAACATCTGTACCGGCTCCAGCGCCTCGGTGACCGCGTCGAGACGTCCGATGCGAGCCAAACCCGCCCGGGCCACGACGACGGCGTCGAGATCACCGCTGCTTACCCTGTTCAACCTGGTATCTAGGTTGCCTCGTAGGGGGCGGATTTCCAAACCGAGACCCAGTGCTTTAAGCTGTGCCGCCCGCCGCGGGGACGAGGTGCCGATCACCGAGCCGGCCGGCAACTCCCCGAGCACCAGTCCGTCCCGGGCCACCAACGCGTCACGGGCGTCCTCGCGCACCGGGATCGCCGGAATCACGAAACGCGGATCCTGCGCGGTGGGCAAATCTTTGTAGGAGTGCACCGCCATGTCGACGGTGTTGTCGGCGATGGCCTCGCGCAGCGCCGCGGTGAACACCCCGACGCCGATCTCGGCGATCGGCGCGCTGGAGCGGTCACCGGCGGTGGACACGATCACCAGTTCGGCGTCGTGCCCGTTGGCCATGAGGGCGTCGCGCACGACGCCGGCCTGGGTGGTGGCCAGCAGGCTGCCTCGGGTGCCTATGCGGATCACGTGATGTCCTTCGGCCGGCCCTGCAGGCGCGGCGGGGTCAGTCGGTCTTGTCGAGATCGGTTGCCACCAGGGGTAGTTCGCCAGCAGCGACCGCGTCGACGGCCTGCTGGTCGAGTTCGAACAGTTCGCGCAGCGCCTCGGCGTAGCTGTCGCCGCCGGGCGCGCTCGCCAGTTGTTTGACCCGCACCGTGGGCGCGTGCAGCAACTTGTCGACGACGCGGCGCACCGTGTTGGCCACCTCGTCGCGATGCGCGGCGTCCAGCCCGGGGAGCCGGTTGTCCAGCCGCAGCATTTCCGCTTCCACGACGTCGGCGGCGCGCTGGCGCAACGCGGTGACGGTCGGGGTGACCTCGGCCATCCGCTGACCGGCCAGGTAGCTGGCGACCTCGGCGGCGACGATGGCGCGGGCGGCGTCGGCGTCGGCGGCCGCGGCGCGCGCCGACGGCTCACGTTGGATGCGGTCCATGTCGACGACGACCACGTCGGGCAGCCCGGCCACCGCGGGGTCCACGTCACGCGGCATCCCGAGGTCGCAGATCACCAGCTTCTTGGGGGTGTGCACGTGGGCCATCCCGCGGTGCACATCGGCCAGCGAGACGACCGGGCGGACCGCGCCGGTGCAGCTGACCACGACGTCGGCATCGGACAACAGTGGCGGGAGATGGTCGAACGGGAACGCCTCGGCGTCGGCGCCGTGCTCGCGGATGATCTCGGCGAGCCGGTCGGCCCGGGGCAGCGTGCGGTTCACCACGTGGATGCGGGCCACGCCCGCGCGGATCAGCTGGTGAGCGGCCAGCGCCCCCATCGAACCGGCACCCACCACGACGGCGCTGCGGCCGGCCAGCGATCCCAGCCGCTCTTCGGCGATGCCCAGGGCGACCGACACCACCGACGCCCCGGCCGAGTCGATGCCGGTCTCCGAATGCACCCGCTTGCCCACGGACAGGGCGCGCTGAGACAGTTCGTGCAGTGTGCGCCCGACGGTGTGGTTGGCCTCGGCGGCCGCATAGGAGCGGCGCACCTGGCCCAGGACCTGCTGCTCACCGATGACGGCCGAGTCCAGCCCGCTGGCGACGGCGAACAGATGCTCGACGGCGGCTTCGGCGTACCGGACGTAGGCGTACTTGGTGAGATCCTGCAGGGACATCCCGGAGATGTCGGACAGCACGTTGCCGATCACCGAGAGCCCACCGTGGAACGCCTCGACCACGGCATACACCTCGACCCGGTTGCAGGTCGACAGCACCATCGCCTCGGTGACCAGTGACGACTGCAGCACCCGATCGATGATCTTGGCCTGGTCGGATTCATCGGTGCTCAGCCGTTCCAGCACCGACACCGGCGCGCTGCGGTGCGAGACGCCGAAAAGCAACACGCTCATGGCCTCACCACCACGCTAAGCACGTGTCCAAAGGTAGTCGTTAACCAGCTGGGCTACCAAATTTGCTCGGTCGTTCTCCTGGGTCCTCACCGGGCGAGGTCGGCCCGCAGTCGCTGCTCGTCGACCTCCCAGTAGCTGTGCTCGACACCGTCGAGCAGCACCACCGGCAGACGGTCGCCGTATTCGGCGCGCAGCGCGGCATCGCCGGCCGCCGCGGCGGCGTCGACGTCGGTCGATGTCCAGGAGAACCCCAGTTCGGCGGCCAGCTCGTCGAGCCGGCCGGCCGCGGTGGCGCACATCGGGCACCCTTCCCGGGTCAGCAACCGCACCTGTCGATCCACCTCGCCAGTATCGCCGCCAGGTGTCCTAATGTTGTAGCCGTGTCCGATACCGGTGGACCTGAGATCGCGTTCGACGCGCAGCGGCTCGCCGGCGAGGCCAGCGCGGACGTCGCCGCCGACACACACAGCTTCCCGATCGAATCCCCCGCGCCGCCGCCGCCGGATCTGACCGCCGCAGCGTTCTTCGACGTCGACAACACGCTGGTGCACGGCTCATCGCTGGTGCACTTCGCCCGCGGGTTGGCCGCCCGCGAGTACTTCACCTACAAGGACCTCGCCCGCTTCGCGCTCGCGCAGGCCAAGTTCCAGTTGACCGGCCGGGAGAGCAGCGAGGACGTCGCCGCGGGCCGGCGCAAGGCGCTGTCGTTCATCGAGGGCCGCTCGACCGCCGAGCTGGTCGAGCTCGGCGAGGAGATCTACGACGAGATCATCGCCGACAAGATCTGGCCCGGCACCCGCGAGCTGGCGCAGATGCACCTCGACGCCGGCCAGCAGGTGTGGTTGGTCACGGCCACCCCGTTCGAGCTGGCCGACACGATCGCGCGCCGGCTGGGTCTGACCGGTGCGCTGGGCACGGTCGCCGAGTCGGTGGACGGGGTGTTCACCGGTCGGCTGGTGGGCGACATCCTGCACGGCACCGGCAAGGCGCACGCGGTGCGTTCGCTGGCGATCCGGGAAGGGCTGAACCTGCGCCGCTGCACCGCGTACTCGGACAGCTTCAACGACGTGCCGATGCTGTCGCTGGTCGGCACCGCGGTGGCGATCAACCCCGACGCCGACCTGCGCGACATCGCCCGCCAGCGCGGCTGGGAGATCCGCGACTTCCGGACCGCACGCAAGGCGGCCCGCATCGGCGTGCCCTCGGCACTCGCCCTGGGCGCCGCCGGCGGCGCGCTCGCGGCCGTGGTGTCGCGCAGGCAGGAACGTTGACCGGGGTCGGCCGGACCCGCGCTGATAGGCTCGCGCCACCTCGAGACGCGGCTATGTCAGAGACGCGGGTCCTTCAAGGACGCGGCCGGCAACACGACGCGCCACTTCGACACGACGGGACGACGCCGAATTGAGCATCGCTGAGAACATCATCGGGACCCACTACCGGTACCCCGACTACTTCGAGGTCGACCGCGAGAAGATCCGCGAGTTCGCCCGCGCGGTCAAGGACGACCATCCGGCGCACTTCACCGAGGACGCGGCCCGCGAGTGCGGCCACGATGCGCTGATCGCCTCGCTGACGTTCATGGCGGTGGCCGGCCGCCGGGTCCAGCAGGAGATCTTCAACCAGTTCGACCTGCCCATCAACATGCAGCGGGTGCTGCACCGGGATCAGAAGCTGGTCTTTCACCGGCCCATCCTGGCCGGGGACAAGCTGTGGTTCGACTCCTACCTCGACTCGGTGACCGAGTCACATGGTGCGGTGCTGACCGAGATCCGCGGCGAGGTCACCGACGACAACGGCGAGCCGGTGATCACCAGCATCGTCACCGTCATGGGTGAGGCCGAGTCCGACACCGAGGCCGACGAGCTGACCGCGAAGATCGCGGCCGGGCGGGACACCGCCGCGCTGTCGAAATTCGTTGCTGGGCAAAAGTAGCCGGCGTCAGCCGAAGAACATGTTGCGGCGGTTGGCCAGCAGCTGGTACAGCGTCTGCTGGATGGTCTCGCGCACCTGGTCGGTCAGCTCGAAGGTGACCATCGGGTCCTCGGCGGCGGACTCGTCGTAGTCGGCGGTGTCGATGGGCTCGCCGAACTGGATGTGCCACTTCGACGGCAGCGGCACCACGCCCAGCGGGCCGGCCAGCGGGAACAACGGGGTCACCGGGAAGTACGGCAGTCCCAGCAGCCGCGCCAGCAACTTGACGTCGGCGACCATCGGGTAGATCTCCTCGGAGCCGACGATCGAACACGGCACGATCGGCGCCCGGCTGCGCAGCGCCGCCGAGACGAAGCCGCCCCGCCCGAATCGCTGCAGCTTGTAGCGGTCCTTGAAGTGCTTGCCGAGCCCCTTGTAGCCCTCGGGGAACACTGCGGTGAGCTCGCCGGCGGCCAGGAGCCGGTGCGCGTCGTCGGTGCAGGCCATCGTGTGTCCGGCCTTGCGGGCGGCCTGGCCCACCATCGGCATGTCGAAGACCATGTCGGCGGCCAGCAGTCGCAGATCGCGGTGGGCGGGGTGCTTGTCCCGCACCGCGACCTGCGTCATCAGACCGTCGAACGGAAGCACACCCGCGTGGTTGGCGACGACCAGCGCCGCACCGGTCTCCGGCAGGTTCTCGACGCCGCTGACCTCGACCCGGAACCAGTTGTTGAAGAAGACTCTCAGCAAAGGAAGAAAGATTGCGTCGTTGAGGTGCGGATCAAAGCCGAACTCGTCGACGGTGTAGTCACCCATCATCCGCTTGCGGAGGAAGTCGGCGGCCGCAGCGATGCGCTTGGCCAGCTCGGTGGGTGTGGCGTCCCCCTCGGGCGCGCCCGGGGATCCGGGCCGGTGCTGGTCGATCTCGCGGACCACCGCGGCGATCTCTTCGGCCGACGCGCGTCCGGTCGGGTCGGTCAACAGCGACGGGTGACGCCGCGCGGCATCAGCGCGCTGCGCCGCGGCACGACGCTGCGCCGCACCTCGACCCGAATTCGAGTGCAGCGGAATAACTTTCGCCTTCGGCTCACCCGCCACCGTCGTTACCCTCTCCCAGAGTCCCCCCGGACCCGCATTGGCCTAAGAGTCTAGCGTCCCCAGCGCTGCGCCGCCGCCACGGCGCGTTCCTCCACCGAGCGCACCCAGAGCGGGTCGACGATGGGTTTGAGCCCGCGGCCCCGCACGTAGTCGTCGAACGCCTCCACCGTCGTCCACTTGGTGGTGTAGCCCAACTCGGTGCGCATGCGGCTGGTGTCCATCACCCGGCCGTAGCTGAGGTAGTCGAGCTGCTCGCGGTCCAGTTCGGTGTTGCGGGTGGCGCGCCACAGCGAATCGACGGCGACCAGCGCCGACCTCGGCACGGGCAGCGCCAGGCGCCCAGCCCGGCGGATTGCCTGGCTCATCATGATGATGCCGGACGCGCCGACGTTGAAGGTGCCGGCCCTGCCCGCCATCGTGGCCCGCTCCAGCGCGCCCAGCGCGTCCTGTTCGTGCAGCAGCTGAATCCGGGCGTCGTGACCGATGACGGTCGGCACCACGGGACCGGCCAGGTAGCGCGACAGCGCCGTGTCCATCGCCGGACCGATCATGTTGGCCAGCCGCAGGATGGTCACCGCGATGTCGGATCGGCGCCGGCCCAGCCCCCGCGCGTAGCCCTCGATGTCGATGCTGTCGCGGGCGAAGCCCTCGCCGGGCGGCCTGCGCCGGCTGCTGCTCTCGGCGAACAGCACCGGATCGCGGGCGCTGGACCCGTACACCTCCGAGGTGGACTTCAGGATCACCCGGCGCACCGACGGCGCCTTCTGGCAGGCCGCGAACAGCTGGATGGCGCCCATCACGTTCAGTTCCTTGAGCGTGGCACGCCCTCCCGAGCGGGGGGCGTACGACGCGGCGGCGGCGTGCACCACGGTGTCGACGTCGCCGTTGCGGATGACCTTGGCGATGAACGGATTGCGGATGTCGGCCCGGACGAACTCGGCCCGCCCCATGCGGCGCAGCAGATCCTTGCTCGGCGCGATCGCATCGACCGCGATCACATGATTGATCAGCGGATTCTGCGCCAGCCGCGCGGTGAGATAGCCGCCCAGGAATCGGCACGCGCCGGTGACCAGAACGACCTTCGGATAGTCGACCGGGTCACGGGCGTCCGGAGTGTCCGCGTCGGCGGACCGGCCTCCGGGACGGCCGTCGGAATCCATTCGGTCAGCCTAACGGCCGGGCGAACGGACTACTTGCCCAGTTTTCTGCGCTGCACCCGCGTGCGACGAAGCAGCTTGCGGTGCTTCTTCTTCGACATGCGCTTGCGCCGCTTCTTGATGACAGAACCCATGAACTCCGCTACCTAAGTTGGTTGAAAACGTCTCGAACACCGTGCGAACCGGTGCCGGCCTCGACAGGCCACATTACCTAACGACCATCGTCACGCCGAAATCCACCGTCAGCCGCGGCTCCGTGAGAGCCGACCGGCAGACGGCGGATCCAGGCGTGAGCGGTGTTCAGCCGGCGTCGAAGTACGAGCTCTCCAACATGTCGTGGACGGCCTTGGCGTGCACCCGGAACGAGCGACCGACCCGGACCGCAGGCAACTCGCCGTTGTGCACCAGGCGGTACACCGTCATCTTGCTGACGCGCATCAAGCTCGCCACCTCGGCGACGGTCAGAAACTGAGCGCGGGGCTGTCCGTCGGACTGGCCGGCGTCGCGCGCCGCCTTCCCGCCGGTCGAGTCCCGGCCCGATGGCCCGTTCATAGACGTCATCGCAACCCAATCCATCAGGCACGGGCAGTTCCAGCAGCTTCCCCACTGCTGGCACCGACCCGTGCTTACCACTGGGAGAATAGCGTGGCAGGTGGGGTTACTGCGACGGGTGTGGGCTAATCAGTCCGAAATTCATGAACTACTCGGATGTAATTCCGAGCTGCTCAGAGCGCGTTTTCGCGGCCTCGACAGCGCTGGCAACCGCCGAGCGCAAACCGCCGCGCTCCAGTTCCCGCAGCCCAGCGGCGGTAGTGCCGCCCGGTGAGGTAACAGTAGCGCGCAGCTGCGCCGCAGAGGTGTCAATCATCGAGCCCATCTGTGCGCTGCCGTTGGACTCGGTCCGGTCCAGTTGCTCGAGCAGCATCGCCGCCGAACCGGCCATGGTCTGCGTCACCAGGTCGGTGGCCACCGATCGCGGCAGCCCAGCGGCCACGGCGGCGTCGACGAGCGCCTCGACCATCAAGAAGAAGTACGCCGGCCCGGAGCCGGAGACCGCGGTCACCGCGTCCAGCTGGGACTCGTCGACGGTCAGCACGCCGCCGACGGCGTCGAACAGTGCGGAGACCTCCTTGAGGTGCTCGGCGGTGGCGAACCGGCCGGGCGCCAGCGCACTGACCGCACCGCCGACCAGCATCGGCGCGTTGGGCATCACCCGCACCACCGGCGCCCCGGCGGGCAGCTTGTTCTCGTAGAACGCGGTCGTCACCCCCGCAGCGACCGACACGAAGACCTGCTCGGCCGAATCGGACTCGGCTTGCGCCGCGGTGTCGGCGATGTCGCCGATCAGGTTCTGCACATCGGCGGGCTTGACGGCGACGACGACGTACGTCGCGGTGTCCACCGCGTCGCGGACCGACGTCACCCGCACCGAGTACTTGTCGGCCAGGTACTGCGCCCGCGTGGAGTTCTTCTCGGCGACCACCAGGTCCTTGACCTGCCGGCCGGCCCGCAGGAGCCCCGCCAACAGCGCCTCCCCGATGCTGCCGCCGCCGATGATCGCGATTCTGGCCATGCCGCACAGCATCGCACGCGCGACCTCAGCTCTGCGCGGCCGGCACCAGCGCGAGTTGGCGGGTCTGGACGATGATGCGGCCCTCGCAGTCGACGACGATGTGGTCCTCGTCGAACCAGTCCTGACCGATCTGGGTGGTGGTGCACAGCACCCGCAGCCACCCGTCGGCCGGCGTCGCCCGCAGATACGCGGTCAGCTGCACCGTCGGCGCCCAGCCGAACCGGTTCACCCCGAACGTCACCGGCGCCGAGACGTCACCGCACAGCAGTGCGAACAACACGTCCGGGGCGGTCCCTTTCGGCTTCACCCAGTATTCGATGAGGGGTGGACCTCCGTCGGAGCGCCTCTCGAACGTCGTCAACGACGGTCGGATGTCACAGCCGTGGGCCAGGTGCACGATGTCGGCCATCCGGTGACCCGGCCCGATCGGCTCCAGGCCCGGCGGCGGCTCCGGGGTCATCAACGGCACCACGGGGTTGTCCGACAGCAGCGGCGGCACATGGTGCTCGGGCACCCCCATGGTGATCGCCGCACGGACGGCAGTGCGGCCGTCCTGCGTCAGCTCGACGTCGATCAACCCGATCCGGCGGCCACGCTTGCGCACCGTGGTTGTCACCCGCATCTCTCCCGGGTCGGGCGCCCACAGGAAGTTGCCGGACACCGCGATCGGTTCGACTCCGTCGGCCTGACCGCCGTATTCGGTGCGCGCGGCGTTGGCACACAGCGCCAGCATCGCCCCGCCGTGCACCTTCGGCCCGATCGTCCAGTGCTCGTTGAGCACCCCGTCATAGGCGCCGTCACCCGCCGAAGTCAGCGCCATGGCATCGGTGAACAGGGTCGAGCTCGTCAATGTGCCGTCCTCGGTGTCAGCGCAGCAGATGCGCGCGGGCGAACTGCAGCGACTCGATGAGCAGGGATTCGCGTTCGGCCGCGGTGCGCGCGCCCGACGTCGTCACCTCGAGGATGACATGGCCCGCGAAATCGCCCGCGGCCAGCATCTCGCACACCTCGACCGTCGGTTGGGTACCGCGCCCGGGTACCAGGTGCTCGTCGGTCGACGCCCCGCTGCCGTCACACAAATGCAGGTGCACCAGCCCCTCGCCCATCCGGGCGGCCATGTCCAGCGCGTCGGTGCCGGCCGTCGCGGTGTGCGACAGGTCCAGCGTGTAGTGCGCGTGGCCGCCGTCGAGCGGGTCGTAGGACGGCGCGAACGCCGAGATGCCGGGGCCCGGCAGGCCACCGCGCTTGCGCATCCGCTCGATCGAGGTCTGGCCGGAGCCGAAGAAGCGGTCCGCCCGGAACGGGAACATGTTCTCCACCGCGACCATCACGTCGCTGCTGTCCTCGAGCTCGGCGACCTGGTCGGCGAATCCCTCGGCGTAGCGGCGCTGCCAGCGGAACGGAGGATGCACCACCACGGTCTGGGCGCCGAGCTGCTCAGCGGCACGCACGCTGCGTTCCAGCTTCGTGATCGGGTTGGCGCCCCACACCCGCTGGGAGATCAGCAGGCAGGGCGCATGCACGGACAGCACCGGCACCTGGTAGCGCTCCGACATCGCCGCCACCGCGTCGATGTCCTGACTGACCGATTCGGCCCACACCATCAGCTCGACCCCGTCGTAGCCCAGTTTGGCCGCGTACTCGAAGGCGGCCTCGGTCTTCAATGGATAGACCGAGGCCGTCGACAGACCGACCTTGATGGCAGGGCGCACGATGTGGCGGGCCGTCAGCCCGATTGCAGCAGCGCGAGCGGGCCGAGGGTCACCAGCGCCCCCACCGCCACCGCGATCAGCGTGCTGCCGATGTCCTCGGTCTTGCGCACCACCCGCACGCCGATCACCAATCCCAGGATCACGAGCACCGACAGCACCAGTGCGACGATGTTGTTCCACTTCCACAGCTGGTCGAACGCGACGAACAGGCCCGCGCCGAAGACCACCGCGAGCACACTCTGCCCGACGATCCAGGCCCCGTGGGCGACCGAGGACATCGGCCGGGCCCGGGTCGGGTCCTCCTCGAGCATGTCCACACCGTCCCCGTCCACGTCGTCGTCGCGGGACGAGCCGGCACGTCGGGCCAGGTCGTCGGCGACGGTCTGGCCGCCGAACAACGGCTCGGACGAGGAGCGCAGGTACGACGGCAGCCCCGAATCGTCGGCGTCGGCCGTGTCGTCGCGCACGGCACTGTCGGCCTCGCGGTCGGCGTCGACGTCGGCTTCGGCGGCCGCGCTGTCCAGGTCGTCGACCTCGGCGGTTTCGGCTTCGTCGGCGCCCTCGAGCAGCGTGTCGGCGTCCACCTCGGCTGCGGTGTCGTCGAGCGGGTCCGGACTCATCTGCTCGGCATCGACGTCGGGCGCCGGGGACCGCTTGAGCCGCCCGAAGCCGAATCGGCGCGGCGCGGGCGTCTCGGCGGGCTCGTCGTCGCGGTGCTCGAGGCGGGCGCTGTACTCGGCGACCGCATCGGCGTAGTCGTCCTCGGAGTCGTCCTCGGAGTCGTCTTCGAGGTCGACTTCGGAATCGTCCTCGAGATCGACATCCACGGCGTCTTCACCGGTGGACGGTTCGACGTCCGAGTCGGGGACGGCCTCGGGTTCCTCCTCGACGACCGATTCCGCTTCGGCCTCGGGTTCCGGCTCGGCCTCGGGTTCCGGTTCGGCCTCGGGTTCCGGTTCGGCCTCGACCTGGGCTTGCGGCTCGGCGTCGGGGGCGGCCTCGACCTCGGTGTCGGCCGTGCCGACCTCGCCGTTGGACGCCGGCGCGGTCTCGGAGTCCGCAACGGTGTCGGTCGCGGCGACAGGCGACTCGTCGACCGCCGTCGCGGCCGGTTCCGGCTCGTCGGGCCGGATGATCGGGATCTCGCCGGTCAGTTCGGCGACGGTGACGGCATCGGCGTTACCCCGTCGACGGCGGCGCCTGCCGCCGACCGGCGGAGCGCCGATCGTGCCGTTCTTGGCCAGCAGCTCGGCCACCGAGATCGGCCGGGTACTGCTGTGGTCATCTGATCCAGTCATCGCCTGTTTGCCTTTGAGCCTCGCTGCTTACCGTCCAGCATTGCGTACCGACATCTGCCGTGAGGTGGATTTACCTGCACCACCATTACCGCGAGCTGGGTCGGCTCCACCGACGAGTGCAGTGCCGTCGGCTTCGCTGTCGAGTTTCCGCAGAATCAGACCCTCCCGCAACGCCCATGGACAGATGTCAACACTTTCGATACCTAGCGCCTTCATCGACGCTTCGGCCACCAGCGCCCCGGCGACGATCTGCGGCGCCCGGTCGGCGCTCACTCCCTCCAGCTCGGCACGGTCGGACGCGGTCATCCTAGAGATGAATGCGATCAGCTGCCGCAACCCCGCCGCGGTCAGTGTCCGCTTCACCCTCGGCCCGGCCCCCGACGGTGCCGCCCCGGTGAGCCGGGCCAGCGAGCGGAACGTTTTCGAGGTGGCCACCGCCAGATCGGGCCCGCCGGCCTCGGCGATCTCGGCGGCGGGCTCGGACAGCTCCTTGGCCAACCAGTCGCGCAGCATGTTGACCCGCCGGCGGCCCGGCGGATCGTCAGGCAGCCACTCCCGGGTCAGCCGCCCCGCACCCAAGGGCAGCGACAGCGCGACGTCGGGCTCCTCGTCGACACCGCTGGACAGTTCCAGCGATCCGCCGCCGATGTCGATGTTGATGATGCGCCCGGCGCTCCAGCCGTACCAGCGGCGCACCGCCAGGAACGTCAGCCGCGATTCGTCGACGCCGCTGAGGACCTGCAACGTCACCCCGGTTTCGCCTTTGACCCGGGCGAGCACGTCTTCGGAGTTCTTCGCGTCGCGCACCGCCGAGGTCGCGAATGCCATCAGCTCGGCGCACCCCGAACTGGTTGCGATCTTGGCGAATTCGTCGATCGTGCCGATCAGCCTGTCGGCGCCGCGACGGGTGAGTCTGCCGGACTGGTCGATCGCCTCGGCGAGCCGCAGCGAGGCCTTGGTGGAGCTCATCGGGGTCGGGTGCCCGCCGCGGCGGGCATCGACCACCAGCAGATGAACGGTATTGCTGCCCACGTCGAGCACGCCTAATCGCACTCGTCCAACTTAATGGGTCTACCGTGGGAAACCGTGACCGGTTCGGCGATGAGCGCTTGCGCGAAGAGCGGAGAATTGCGATGAGCGCTTGCGCGAAGAGCAGACGATGAACCCCAGAGAGGTCGAAATGGATTTCGCCCGCGAATGGGTGGAGTTCTACGACCCCGACAATCCCGAACATCTGATCGCCGCCGACATGACGTGGCTGTTGTCGCGGTGGACGTGCGTGTTCGGGACCCCGGCCTGCCAGGGCACCGTCGAAGGCCGCCCCGACGACGGCTGCTGTTCCCACGGGGCGTTTCTGTCCGACGACGACGACCGCGCCCAACTCGACGACGCGGTGAAGTTGCTCACCGACGAGGACTGGCAGTTCCGGGACAAGGGCCTGGGCAAAAAGGGCTATCTCGAGATGGACGAATACGACGACAAGCCCAACTGGCGCACCCGAAAGTACAAGGGCGCCTGCATATTCCTGAACCGTCCCGGCTGGCCGGGCGGCATCGGGTGCGCTCTGCACACCAAGGCGCTCAAGATCGGGGTGGAACCGCTGACCCTCAAGCCCGAGGTCTGCTGGCAGCTGCCGATCCGGCGCACGCAGGAATGGGTCACCCGCCCGGACGGCTCGGAGATCCTGAAATCGACGATCACCGAGTACGACCGGCGCGGCTGGGGCGAGGGCGGACACGACCTGCACTGGTACTGCACCGGTGACCCGGCGGCGCACGTCGGCAAGAAGCCGGTGTGGCAGTCCTACGCGCCGGAGCTGACCGAGTTGCTCGGCGAGAAGGCCTATGCCGAGCTCGCGGCGATGTGCAAGCGGCGCAGCAGCCTCGGGCTGGTCGCCGTGCATCCCGCCACCCGGGCCGCGGAGTGAACCTCTTCCTCGTCCGGTTGATCCCGCCGCGGGCCGATTTCGCGCAGACCCTGACCGACGAGGAACAGCACACGATGGATCTGCACGTCACGTACTGGGAGCAGCTGCGCAACGGCGGCCATGTGGTGGTCTACGGCCCGGTGGCCGATCCGGAAGGCGTCTGGGGTCTGGGCGTGCTGCGCTGCAGCGACCGGGCCGAGGCGCTGGCCCTCGCCGAGGCCGACCCGTCGGTCGAAGCCGGCGTCAACACCGTCGAGGTGGCCGAGATCATGGGCGGCGTCACCGGCTGAGGACGCGACGAGCGTCGCCCACCCGGGTCAGCCTTCGAGTTTGTAACCCAACCCGCGCACGGTCACCAGGTGCACCGGATTGGCCGGGTCGGCCTCGATCTTGCTGCGCAGGCGCTTGACGTGGACGTCGAGGGTCTTGGTGTCCCCGACGTAGTCCGCGCCCCACACCCGGTCGATCAACTGACCGCGGGTGAGCACCCTCCCGCTGTTGCGCATCAGGTACTCCAGCAGGTCGAACTCCTTGAGCGGCAACGTGACCGGGCTGCCGTTCACGCTCACCACATGCCGTTCGACGTCCATCCGGACCGGCCCGGCCTCCAGCACACCGTCACCGATGCCGGTGTCGTCGGCGTCGGCGCCGCGCCGTAGCACCGCCCGGATGCGGGCGATCAGCTCCCGCGCGGAGTAGGGCTTGGTGACGTAGTCGTCCGCGCCGAGCTCGAGTCCGACCACCTTGTCGATCTCGCTGTCGCGGGCGGTCACCATGATCACCGGCACACTGGAACGCGACCGCAGCTGTTTGCAGACATCGGTGCCACTCATGCCCGGCAGCATCAGGTCGAGCAGCACGATGTCGGCGCCGGTGCGGTCGAACTCGGCCAACGCGGCCGGCCCGTCGGTCACCACGGTCGCCTCGAAGCCCTCTTTGCGGAGGAGAAACGCCAGGGGATCAGCCAAGGACTCCTCGTCCTCCACGATCAGCACACTGGTCATCGTCGTTCTAGTCCTCTCGTTCGTTGTCCATGTCCGGGATGTCGTGGATCTCGGCGTCGTCATCGTCAGCGGGATCTGCGTGGCGCAGATAGGCCGGGATCGACAACGTGAACGTCGACCCCGTTCCCGGCTGACTCCACAGCCGGATCGAGCCGTTGTGATTGGCGGCGACGTGCTTGACGATCGCCAGTCCCAGGCCGGTGCCGCCGGTGGCCCGGGATCGCGCCTTGTCGACGCGGAAGAACCGTTCGAACACCCGCTCCTGATCCGCGGGCGCGATGCCGATGCCGCGGTCGGTGACGGCGATCTCGATGTTGTCGCCGCGCCGACGCCGGCTGATCGACACCGACGACCCGTGCGGCGAGTACGCGATCGCGTTCGAAACCAGGTTCGCGATCGCGGTCACCAGCAGTGTCTGGTCGCCCAGCACGCGGAATCCGGTCGGCGCATCGGTGGTGATCGAGATGTCGGCGTTGTCGGCGGCGACCTTGTACCGCGACAGGGCCTCGGCGACGACGGTGTCCACGTCGACGGCCTCCATGTCGGGCAGCCGTTCGGCGCCCTGCAGGCGGGACAGTTCGATGAGTTCGCCGACCATGTTGGCCAGGCGGGTGGACTCGGTCACCATCTTCTCGGCGAAGTGGCGGACCGTGTCCTCGTCGTCGGCCGAGGACAGGATCGCCTCGGCGAGTACCCCCATCGCCCCGACCGGCGTCTTCAGCTCATGGCTGACGTTGGCGACGAAGTCCCTACGGGTCGCCTCCATCCGGGCGTGCTCGGACTGGTCGTCGACGTAGACGACGGCGAACCGCCGGTCTTCCTCGGTGAGCAGGCGGACGTGGCCGCGCACCGAGAGGCCCGCGCGGGCGTGGCGGCTGCTGCGTCGGCCCGCGGAGATCGAGAACTCGCTGTCCTCGCCGGTGGCCAGGGTGCGCTGGGCAGCCGCCCACGCGCGGTCGTGCAGCAGCCGTTCGCGCACCAGACCGAGTTCGGTCGCGCGTTCGTTGGTGTAGACGACGTCACGGTAGGTGTCGACGACCACGATCCCGACCGGGGACTGAGCCACCACGTGCACGAGCATCTGCGACACCGTGATGCCGGACTCCTCGGCGAAACGCCTCTGCCGCTGATCGCGAAGGCGGGGTCCCACCCACGCCCCGACCGCGACACCGATCGACAACGCGAGCAGTGCCACGATCGCTGCCAGCAGCAGCGCCGATACGACGCTCACGCGACGAGCGTACAAACTCGGTGAACGTCATCCCAGCAGCGTGCGGCCAATTCGGGACAAGTCACAGATGCAAAGACGGATGTTTCGACCGGCGTTTTCCAGTGTTCACCCATCGTTCGCCGAACGGGTGCGCGTCGCTACTTGGCACCCTGCGCGGCGACGGCCGCCGCACCGGCGGCAGCGGCTTCGGGATCGAGATAGGTGCCGCCGGCCACGGTCGGCTTCAGATCCTCGTCCAGGTCATAGCGCAGCGGGATGCCGGTGGGAATGTTGAGCCCGACCACCTCCTCGTCGGACATCCCGTCGAGGTGCTTGACCAGGGCCCGCAGGGAGTTGCCGTGCGCGGCGATGATCACGGTCTTGCCCGCCCTCAGGTCGGGGACGATGACCTCGGTGAAGTACGGGACGAACCGCTCCACCACGTCCTTGAGGCACTCGGTCAGCGGGCCACCGCCGATGTCGGCGTACCGCGGGTCGCTGTCCTGGCTGAACTCGCTGCCCGCCTCGATCTGCGGCGGCGGCGTGTCGTAACTGCGCCGCCACGCCATGAACTGCTCCTCGCCGTACTTGGCCTTCGTGTCGGCCTTGTTGAGGCCCTGCAGCGCGCCGTAGTGCCGTTCGTTGAGCCGCCAGTCGCGGTGCACCGGGATCCAGTGTCGGTCCGCCTTGTCCAGCGCGATGTTGGCCGTGGTGATCGCGCGGCGCAGCAACGAGGTGTAGAGCACGTCGGGTTGCCGGTCGAGGGCCTTGATCAGCTCTCCCGCACGAGCCGCCTCGGTGCGCCCCTTGTCGGTCAGGTCGACGTCGACCCAGCCGGTGAACAGGTTCAGCGCGTTCCACTCGCTCTCGCCGTGACGGAGCAGGATCAGCGTCGCGGTATCTGCCATGCCGGAAATCCTCTCACGCGTGAGCTCAGTCGTCGTCTTGATCGTCGATGAGATGCTCGAACGCGCGCAGGTTCTTCAGCGATTCACCGCGAGAGACGCGCCACTCCCACTCCTTCTGGATGGACGTGCGAAAACCCAACTCCAGCAACGTATTGAAGTCGCCGTCGACGGCTTCGAGCACCTGCCCGAGCACCCGGTCGATCTCGGCGCCGGTGACCGAGGCCAGCGCCATCCGGCCCACCAGGTAGATGTCGCCGACGTTGTCGAGGGTGTAGGCGACACCGTAGAGCCGGCGGTTGCGCTTGAGCAGGAAGCGGTAGACGCCCTCGTGGTTCTCGTCGGGCTTGCGGCACACGAACGCCTCGACGCGTACCGAGTGCTCGCCGACGGTCAGGATCGTGTTGGTCTTGAGGCGGCGCTCGCCCGGCAGTTCGACGATCAGCCCGGGCAGTCCGCCGTGGGCCCCCTCGTGGCGGGTGTAGACGAGGTCGTGCTCGTTGAGCGTCTTCTCGATCAGGGCGGCGACTTCGCCGGGATCGATGCCCTCGCTGCTCATGCGCGCACCCCCCGACGCCTCGAGAAGCGGCGTCCGCTGCGCGGCCCGGGCAGCTGGCGCTGATGCCGCGCCTGATGGTCGATCATGGCCCGGCCGTAGCTGTCGATCAGGCCGTCGACGGTGTGCGCCCAGGAAAACGTGGCGGCGTGCTCGACGGCCGCCGAACCCATCGACGCCGGCCCGCGGGCGAACACCTCACCCAGCGTCCGGGCCCAGTCGTCGATGTCGTGTCCCTGCACGAGTGAGCCGCTGACACCGTCGCGGACCGCCACCGGCAGCCCGCCGACCGCGGCGGCGACCACCGGGGTGCCGCACGCCTGCGCTTCGACCGCGACCAGCCCGAACGACTCGGAGTAACTGGGCACGGCCACGATGTCGGCGGCCCGGTACACCCGGACCAGGTCGGCGCGCGACTGGGGCGGAAGAAACGTCACACGGTCAGCGATACCCAGCTCGTCGGCCAGGTGAACCATCAGGTCCGGGGCGGCCAGCCCGGACCCCGAGGGCCCGCCGGCGATGACGACGTGCACGCCGGGCAGCCGCGCCGCCGCCCGCAGCAGCACGTCCGGGGCCTTCAGCGGCTGGATGCGGCCGACGAACGCCACGGTGGGCACGTCAGGCGCCAGGCCCAGCGCCGCACGGGCCTGCCGCCGGTCACCCGGGGTGAAGGTCTGCAGATCGACACCGGGGTGCACCACGTCGATGCGGTCGGGGTCGGCGTCGTGCAGCGACACCAACTGCTGGGCCTCGTGCTCGGTGTTGACGACCAGGCGGTCGGCCTCGTCGACGACCTGTTGCTCACCGATCGCCCGCATCGGCGGTTCCGGGGAGTCCCCCTCGGCAAGCGCGGCGTTCTTGACCGCGGCCAGCGTGTGGGCGGTGTGCACCAGAGGTACCGCCCACCGGTCGGCGGCCAGCCAGCCGACCTGTCCGGACAGCCAGTAGTGGGAGTGCACGACGTCGTAGTAGCCGGGTTCGTGGGTCGCCTCGGCGCGCAGCACCCCGGCGGTGAACGCACACAGCTGCGTGGGGAGGTCGTTCTTGTCCAGGCCCTCGAACGGCCCGGCGACGACGTTGCGCACCAGCACCCCCGGAGCGACACGGACCACCGGGTCGTCGCTCGAGGAGGTGGCGCGGGTGAAGATCTCCACGTCGACGCCGCGGCGCGCGAGCTCCAGCGCGGTCTGCAGGACGTAGACGTTCATCCCGCCGGCGTCGCCGGTGCCCGGCTGCGCGAGCGGGGAGGTGTGCACGGACAGCACCGCCACCCGGCGGGGAGCCGGCAGAGCGGACGGCGCACCGGTGGGTTCGGAGGCGGGACACACACTGTCATGTCTACACCGCTGACCCGGGGTGACCCCTTGCACTCCCGGTTGGCCGCCGACCGTCGGTGCGCCCCGGTGGCGGCCGTCGCGGGGTCTAAGGTGTCGGGTATGACCACGCCATCGGATTCCCGCCGCGTCGCGGTGGTCACCGGAGCCAGCGCCGGCATCGGTGAGGCGACGGCGAGAACACTTGCGGCACAAGGTTTTCACGTGGTGTGTGTGGCTCGCCGGGAAGGGCCGATCACGGCGCTGGCAGCAGAGCTGGACGGCACCGCGATCATGGCCGACGTGACCGACCCCGAAGCCGTGGCCGCCATGGCGGGTCGGCTGGACCGGGTGGACGTGCTCGTCAACAATGCCGGTGGTGCGCGTGGGCTCGAACCGGTCGCCGACGCCGACGTCGAACACTGGCGCTGGATGTGGGAATCCAACGTGATGGGCACACTGCACGTCACCAAGGCCCTGCTGCCCAAGTTGATCGCCTCCGGAGACGGGCTGATCGTGACCGTGACCTCGATCGCGGCCGTGGAGATCTACGACAACGGGGCGGGCTACACGACCGCCAAGCACGCCCAGGGGGTGTTGCACCGCACGCTGCGCAGCGAGCTGCTGGGCCAGCCGGTGCGGCTCACCGAGGTGGCCCCCGGCATGGTGCAGACCGAGTTCTCGCTGAACCGCTTCGAAGGGGACGCCGAGCGGGCCGAGAAGGTCTACCAGGGGGTCACGCCGCTGGTGGCCGAGGACATCGCCGAGGTGATCGGGTTCGTCGCCTCCCGGCCCGCGCACGTCGACCTGGATCTGATCGTGGTCCGGCCGCGGGACCAGGTCAGCGGCGCCGCGGGATCCCGCTTCAACCGCACCTGACCGGACGTCGAGACCGCACCTGTCCTGACGTTGAGACTGCATCCAGTGCGGGTGCCACTCGCACTTTTCCGACGCCAGCGCAGTCTCAACGCCTCGTGGTCGTCTGGTCGTCGCGTGGCGTTCGCCGCGGATGGCTATCGTGCCGGCATGCGCCGGGCCATCAGCTTGCTCACCTCGTCCCTCGTCGCCGGGGCGGTGCTCGCCGCTCCGCCCGCCGCGGCCGATCCCGGAGCCTTCGACCTGCAGTCGCACCGCGGGGGCCGTGGGGAAACCACCGAGGAATCACTGCGGGCGTTCGCGAAGTCGCTGGAGCTGGGCGTCAGCACGCTCGAGCTGGACATCGTGCTCACCCGCGACAACCAGCCGCTGGTCTGGCACGACCCCCGCATCGAGGCGGCCAAGTGCGCCGACACCGCGCCCGCCACACCGGACGACCCGCAGTTTCCCTATGTCGGCAAGCTCGTGCACGACCTGACGCTGCCCCAGATCCGCACCCTGGACTGCGGCAAGCTGCTGCCCGACCACCCGGACGCGGAGGTGGTGGCGGGCAACACCATCGCCACGCTGCCCGAGGTGTTCGCGCTCGCCGACGAGTACCGGGCGGGCGTGCGCTACAACATCGAGACCAAGATCGAGGCGGACAACCCGGCCATGTCGGCCAGTCCGGAGCAGTTCGTCGACGTCATCCTGGCGACCACCCGGGCTGCCGGCAAACTCGACAAGGTCGACATCCAGAGCTTCGACTGGCGCACGCTGCCGCTGGTCGCCGCGCAGGCACCCGGCGTCCCGCGCGTCGCGCTGTGGGACGACACCACCTGGGTGCCGGGTTCGCCGTGGCTGGCCGGGGTGGATCCGGCCGACGTGGCCGATCCGATCGCCGGGGCGCAACAGGTCGGGGCCACCGTCTTGTCGCCGGGCTATTCGGTGCCCTACGGCCTGACCCCGGACGACCCGGACTTCCGGCTGGTCGCCGACGCCGACTTCGTCGCCCGCGCTCACGGCGCCGGCATGACGGTGGTGCCGTGGACGATCAACGACGCCGGCGCGATGCGTGCCCAGATCGCCGCGGGCGCCGACGGCATCATCACCGACTACCCGACCCGACTGCGCGCGGTGATGGCTGAGCTCGGGATGCCGCTGCCGCCGTCCTACCACCGCTGAAAACCCGTTCAGACTGCAGCCAGCGCGGGGTCTACTCGAACTTCGTCGCCGTCAGCGCAGTCTGAACGCACAAACGCCCTACCGGCCGGGGCGGCTGTCCACCGGCTGCGGGGCACCCGACGGGGTGGCGGGTGCGGTGTCGGGGATCTCGCTGGCCCGCTCGTCGGTCAGCGCGGACATCGCGACCCACTCCTCCCACGGCACCGACCAGTCCCAGATGTCTCCGTCGGCGTAGGACAGCGGGATGCGGGTGCCGGTGACCTCGACCGGGTCGCCGTACATGGCGGTGTTGAAGTACTGCTCGGCGTCCTCGAGGGACAGGTTGATGCACCCGTTGGTGACGTTGCTGTTGCCCTGCGAGCCGAGGCTGGCCGGGTTGGCGTGGATGAACTCCCCGTTGTTGGAGATCCGGACCGCGAAGCGCTCCCGCACGTTGGCGTAACCGGCGGCCGGGTTGGTCATGTAGAAGTCTTCGTACTTCTCGGTGACGACGTGGATGCCGCTGCGGGTGACGTTGCGGTCCAGATCCCCTTCGCCGTAGCTGCACGGGAAGTCCATGAGCACCGCGCCCGCCCCGTCGAGCACCTGGATGCGGTGGGTGGAGGCCTCGGCCCGGACCACCTGGCGACGGCCGACGGTGAAGTCCAGCGTCGAGTCGGCCGCTCCGTAGGCGCCGGCACCGAACGGCACGCCGTACAGCTTGGCGTCGACGTGCACGGTGGTGTCCGCCGGGAAGTAGTCGCGGGTGCGCCAGTGCACGCGTGAGCCGCCGACCTCGTCGGGCAGCCACGCCCAGCCGCCCTCGACCGGCGGTGTCGTGGTCACACTCAGCGCCTTCTCGACCGCGGGACGGTCCTCGTCGGCGATCGCGGCATCGAACTGCAGGATGATGGGCGCGGCGACGCCGACCGTCTGCCCGTCGGCCAGCTGGAACTGGCCGTTGACCTGGGTGTCCGGGTTGATCGTGGTGAACGATCCGGTGACCGGCACCGACTTGCCGTCCTGGCCGACCACCGTGCCGCCCCAGGTGTAGGACGCGCCGTACCCGAGGGGTTCGGTGACGGTGAACGACGTGCGGTCCCGATTGAGCTCCCCGGCGACGAGCTTGCCGTCGGTGTTGGTCAAGCTCACCTTCTGGAACCAGCCGTCGGTGACGTCGACGCCGACGGGGGCGGTGGGCGAGACGTCGACAGCGGAATGGGCCGGCTGGTACTTCAGTTGCGGCTTCGCCGGCTCGTCGCGCTCCTCGGGCGACGCGCTCTCACCCGATCGGCTGCATGCCGCCAGCACACCGGGCGCGACGACACCGACCGCCAACGCGGCCAGGGCGCGCCGACGGTTCAGGTACGGCACCGGATCTGCAGGGCTCACGTGTTCCCAGAGTACCTAGATCGCGCACCCCACCAGTACCGGCTCGGGTGTGAGTTCGATCCCGAACGCCGCCCGCACCCCGTCGCGAACGGTCCTGGCCAGCGCGAGGATGTCCGAAGTGGTGGCGCCGCCGCGGTTGGTCAACGCCAGGGCGTGCTTGGTGGACAACCGCGCAGCGGCACTCGGCCCGGGAAACCCCTTGCCGAATCCGGCGTTCTCGACCAGCCAGCCGGCGGCCAGCTTCACCGCGCCGTCGGCGGGGTAGTTCGGGACGGGACCGGTCACGGTCGCACTGAGCCGCTCGAACTCGGCACGCGTGACGACCGGGTTGGTGAAGAACGACCCGACGCTCCAGGTGTCGTGGTCGGGCTCGTCGAGCACCATGCCCTTGCGGCCACGCAGAGCCAACACCGCGGCCCGCACCGCCCCCGGGTCGGCCCGTTCGCCGGCGGTGACGCCCAGCGCGGTGGCCAGCTCGCCGTAGCGGATCGGCGCGCTGCGGCCGTCCGCGTCGAGCGCGAACTCCACCTCGAGCACCACCAGATCAGCTGTGTTCTTGAGAATGCTTGTGCGGTAACCGAATCCGAGCTCGCCCGGGGCTGCCCACCGGTCTTCGCCGGTGTGCCGGTCCAGGAGCCTGACCCGGCGGATGGTGTCGGCGACCTCTGCGCCGTAGGCGCCCACGTTCTGCACGGGAGTCGCGCCGGTCGAGCCGGGAATGCCGGACAGACACTCCAGCCCGCCGAGCCCGTGCCGCAGGGACGTCGCGACGACGTCGTCCCAGACCGCACCGGCCTCGGCGCGCAGCACGGCGCCGTCGACGGTGATGCCGGTGTTGGCGAGCCGCACGACGGTCAGATCAGGCAGGTCGTCGGCCAGCACGACGTTCGACCCTCCGGCGAGGATCAGCGCATCCGGTCCGGTGGCCGCGACCGCGGCGATCACCTGCTCGGTGCTCGTACAGGTGAGCAACCGGCGGGCCACGGGCCCGACCCGCAGCGTGGTCAGCGGTGCCACCGGGACGTTCTCGGCGACCGCCACGCCCGCGATAGACGAAGTGACCACGGGCGGTAACGGTAGCGTGGTTTGCCATGCCGCGTTCATTCGACATGGCCGCCGAGTACGAGGGCACCGTCGAACAGGTCCATCGGGCGTTCAGCGACGAGCAGTACTGGCTGGTGCGGCTGCAGGATTCCGGCGCCGACGAGGCCAGCCTGGACGAGATGGTCGTCGGCACCGACGGCGGTATCCGGGTGCGCACCACACAGACGCTGCGGTCGGATCGGCTGCCTGCGGTGGTCACCCAGTTCCATCGCGGTGACCTCAGCTTCGTCCGCGAGGAGAGCTGGACGCCGGTGCGCGGCGGTCAGGCCAGCGCCGTGGTGACCGGCTCGATCCCCGGGGCGCCGGTGGGCCTGACCGGTGACCTGTCACTGAGCCCGACGACGGCGCACGGCTCGCGGTTGGCGGTGCAGGCGGCCGTCGAGGTCCGCATTCCGCTCGTGGGCGGCAAGATCGAAGGCTTCATCGGCAACCAGCTCGTGGAGTTGCTGATCGCCGAGCAGCGGTTCACCACGGTGTGGATCACCGAGAACGGCTGAGTCGGTCCATAGAATCGCCCCTATGCCGCAGCCGCTCGGCGCCATCACGCGAGGCACCACCGGGCACAACAGGTTGCGTCGCAGCGACCGCTGGCTGGTGCACGATCCGCGGGTCCGCCATGTGCTGCAGACCGCCGCCGACCCGTTGGTCGTCGACCTCGGATACGGGGCGCTGCCGGTGACCACGCTGGAGCTGGCGAACCGGCTGCGCGAGGTGCGCACCGACGTCCGCGTGGTCGGCCTCGAGATCGACCCCGAGCGGGTCCGCACCGGTCAGGCCGCCGTCCGGGGAGATACGTCGCCGGGGGTCGAATTCGCCCTCGGCGGCTTCGAACTGGCCGGCCGGCGTCCGGTGCTGGTCCGTGCGTTCAACGTGCTGCGGCAGTATCCGGTGGAGGCGGTGCCCGACGCGTGGGCCGCGATGCAGCGCGGGGTGGCGCCGGGCGGACTGATCCTCGACGGCACCTGCGACGAACTCGGGCGGCGCTGCTGCTGGATC
The DNA here is from genome assembly GCF_041902445.1 of Mycobacterium sp. G7A2. NCBI lineage: Bacteria > Bacillati > Actinomycetota > Actinomycetes > Mycobacteriales > Mycobacteriaceae > Mycobacterium > Mycobacterium sp. G7A2. The sequence goes on from NZ_CP169251.1 coordinate 5,292,705, forward strand.
CTGCTGGACGTCGCGGCCCCGCTGAGCCTGACGCTGGCGTGCGATCCGTTCGCCATCGACACCCCCTCGGATCTGGCCGAGCGGCTGCCCAAGGTGCTGATCCACCGCAACGTGGCCGGCGAGCCGATCCACACGCTGCTGTCCGCCGCCGATCACGCGTGGGCCAGAGTCGCCGGACACGGCGTCTTCGGCCCCCGCGCGCGGTGGCGCGCGATGGTGGAAATGCTTGCCGCCGAGGGCTTTCCGGTGTCGACGCCGAGGCGGAGTCTGCGCGACGGCATCCTCACGGTGCCGTGGGCGGCCGTCGCGCCCGTCGCCGGCTAAGGCGGCGGCTAAGGCGGCGGCTGCTTACGTCGGTGCGCCTTCCGGGTCGGCGGCGCCGGCAAGACTGCCCGCGGCGGGCGTCAGCGTGGGGGCGGGGGCGGGTTTCGCCGCCCGCAATGCGGCGGCGTCCCCGGCGTCAGCCCTGGCCAGCGCCTCGTCGAGGTCGTCGGCCAGCTGGATGTCCAGGGCCCGCAATGTCGCCGGCCGGGTAACCAATGCCACCGCGACGTATGCCACCAACGAGGCCAGAACCGCGATGAATGTCGGGTAGCCGTCGAACGTGGCGTCGAACATCCCGTTGGGCAAGTACAGAATCGTGTTGTCCACGCCGTAAATCGTCGGCGTCATCGCGAACAGGGCCATCCGAACCACGAACCCGACGGCGATCGCCGTCACCGCCGCTGCGGCAGTTCCCCGCCGCCAGTACATCCCGAGCACGAACGGCACGATCAGACACGCCAGCAGCAGGTCGAACGCCAGCGTCAGCAGAATCCCGGTCTGCGGCACCTCCAGCGCGAACACGATCGACACCGCGGCCACCGGCAGCATCGCCCACCGAGTGGCCTTCAGCAGCGGGTCCTGTTTGCCCTCGATGTGCACCCGCCGGACGTTGCCCACGTTGCGCACCGCCACCGCCGCGGTGCCGAGGATGGCCCCGTTGGCGGTGCTCATCGACGCCCCGACGATGCCGGCGAGCACCAAGACCGTCAGCCCGAGCGGGGCGAAGTCGTTGAGCAGCACGAACAGCACCGGACCGTCGCTGCCCTCGGGCACGATCGCGGTCGAGGCCAGCGCCACCAGCGCGAACGGGATACCGATGGCGGCCGCACCGGCCGCACCGACGAAGCAGGCGCGACGGGCCACCTCCGGCGAGCGGGCCGAGAAGATGCGCTGCATGAAGTCGATCGCGACGATGTCGCCGATGCCCAGCGCGATCAGCGTCGCCCAGTTGATCGCGGCGCCCTGCGCGGGATCGGAGAGCTGGCCGAAGTCGAACGGCCCCATGCCTTCCGGGATCGTCAACCCGTAGGCGACGGTCACCCAGATCAGCGTCGCGACCGCGGCCACCAGGATCAGGCTCATCTGCACGATCGCGGTGTAGGCGTCGGCCAGCATGCCGCCGGCACCGGTGTACAGCAGCACGATCCCGGCGATCAGCACCACGCCCACCCAGTACGGGAAACCGACGAAGTACTCGAAGAGGAATCCGCCGGCCACCAGATTGCCGGCCACCAGGATCGCGAACGCGATCATCATCAGGATCGAGGCCATGATCTCGACCGGCCGCCCGAAGCGCAGCCGGTAGTAGTCCGGCAGCGTGGTCAGTCCCATCCGGTTCATCGGCTTGGCGAAGAAGATGCCGGTGATCAGCAGGCACAGACCCAGCCCGAGCGGCAGCGCCGCACCGGCCCAGAACCCGAACGCCGAACTCAGGTCCGTGTTGCCGAGGGTGGCGTTGGTGTCGACGGCCTGCCCCATCAGGGCGGCGCCGACCAGCGGCAGCGCGAGGTTGCGCCCGCCGACGAGGAAGTTGGTGCTGTCCCCGCCGACCCGGCGGGCGACCGCCAGTCCGATCAGGGTGACGACGACGATGCTGGCGCCTACGCCGAGAAGAATCATGCTTGCGGAGCCTCCTGTGAAACGCTGGAGTCTCCCGGGCTTTTGTCCCGCCGTGGAACGACCGGCTCCGGTGCCCGCCGCCTGCGTCTCTCGGACCAGACCCGGCCGGCGGCCGGCGGAACCCTAGACGCGCCCCACATTCGTCAGGTGGGTCCCGTTCAGACAAACCCCGGCCCATTACGCGTAGTCGCCTGCGCTGTTAACGATGTGTTTCCGTTTCCGCTGGACAGCGCTTCGCAACCGTGCTGACAATGGCCGCAGGAGTCGGGCGACCCGGTTCCCCGGACGAGGTGCGTCGTACCCGGTCAGCGACAAGACGGCGCGTGAGGAGCACACCGTGTCCGACTCCCCCGACCCGAATCTGCCCAACGCCGAGGGCGCCTGGGCCCAGCAGGCCGAAGCCAGGCTCGGTGACCGCCGGCTGCGCGAGGAGATCGACCGCGGCTTGAGCTACGGGCTGGAAGCCGCACCCACCATCAATGACCGCACCATCTCCACGTTCGTCCGCGGCGAGAAGCCGCACTTCGCCGGTGAGCGCGGCACATTCCTCAAATGTCCGTTCGTCGAGGACGTCAACGAGGTCGACGACGCCGAGGTGGCGATCTTCGGGGTGCCGCTCGACGCAGGCGCCACCTACCGGCCCGGCACCCGCTTCGGCCCCCAGGGCATCCGTCGCTCGACGAACCTGTTCGGCACGTACAACTACGAGTCCGGCGTGGATCTGCGCGAGCAGCTCAACATGGTCGACATCGGCGACGTGTTCACCATCCCCGGCAACCTGGAGAAGTCGTTCGACCAGATCAGCCAGGCGATGGCCCACGTGGTGCAGAAGGGCGTGATGCCCGTCGTCCTCGGTGGGGACCACTCCATCGGCTTTCCCACCATCCGCGGCATGGCGCCCTACCTGGACGGCAACATCGGGATCATCCACTTCGACCGCCACGTCGACACCCAGGAGACCGACCTCGACGAGCGGATGCACACCACCCCGTGGTTCCATGCCACCAACATCAAGAACGCCCCGGCGACCAACCTGGTGCAGATCGGCATCGGCGGCTGGCAGAGCCCCCGCGAGGGCGTCAAGGTGGGCCGGGAACGCCAGTCGACAGTGATCACCGTCGGCGACGTGGAACGAGTCGGCGTAGAAAAAATTGCGGAAATCGCCCTGGAGACCGCCTGGAAGGACGCCAAGGCGGTCTACCTGTCCTTCGACATCGACGTCATCGACGCGGGCTTCGTCCCCGGCACCGGCTGGCCCGAGCCGGGCGGACTGCTGCCCCGCGAGGCGCTGAACCTGGTCAAGATGGTCTCCGAGCCGGGGCTGGCGGGCATCGAGGTCGTCGAATGCTCCCCGCCCTACGACTGGGCCGAGCAGACCGCGCTGATGAGTTCCCGGGTGATCCTCGACAGCCTGGCCGCGCAGGTGCGTACCGGCAAGCTCGGCAACAAGGCCGCGGCGCGCAACCGGCCGGCCTGGGGGCCGTAATTACGCTGGATGCATGCGTATCGCCCTGGCCCAGATCCTCAGCGGCACCGACCCGGCGGCCAACCTCGAGCTGGTCGACCGCCACACCCGGGAGGCCGCCGAGGCCGGTGCGTCGCTGGTGCTGTTCCCCGAGGCGACGATGTGTCGCTTCGGGGTTCCACTGGCGCCGGTCGCCGAACCGTTGGACGGCCGGTGGGCCGACGGCGTGCGGGCGATCGCCGAGCGGTCCGGGGTGACGGTGGTGGCGGGGATGTTCCGGCCCGCCGACGGGGACGCCGACCACCGGGTGACCAACACGCTGCTGGCCGCCGGCCGCGGCGTCGACACGCACTACGACAAGATCCACCTGTACGACGCGTTCGGTTTCAGCGAATCGAAGACCGTCGCCCCGGGCCGCGAACCCGTCGTCATCACCGTCGACGGCGACGCGGGCCCGGTGACCGTCGGGCTGACGCTGTGTTACGACATCCGCTTCCCCGAGCTCTACATCGCGCTGGCCGACCTCGGCGCCGAGGTGATCACCGCGCACGCCTCGTGGGGCGCCGGTCCGGGCAAGCTCGACCAGTGGAACCTGCTGGCCAGGGCCCGCGCGATCGACACCTCCAGCGTCGTCGCCGCCGTCGGCCAGGCCTACCCGGGCGACGAGATCGCCGCGGCCGGGCCGACCGGGGTGGGCGGCAGCCTGGTGGCCTCCGCGCTCGGCGAGGTCCTCGTCTCCGCCGGGCCGGACCCGCAGCTGCTGATCCACGACGTGGACGTCGAGGCGGCCCGCAAAGCACGCACCACGGTCGCGGTCATGTCCAACCGCTCAGATTTCACTCATCCGGGTAAGGCACAATCGCTCAGGTGACCGATCCCTGGGCTCCCCCGCCCCAGCAGCCCGGCCCGCCGCAGCAGCCGGCTGCGGGGGGCTACCCGCCCAACCCGCCCGGCCCACCCCATCCGGGCTACGACCCCGCCTATTCGGGCCACGGCCCGGCGCCGACGTCCACTGCTCCCCCCGAGGAGGATTCTTCGGTGCAGGCCCGCTTCAAGAAGATCTTCAGCGACCCGCTGTCTCTGGCGCTGGTCGTGGTGATCGTGCTGGCGCTGGTGTTCGCGGGTCTGCTCGGCGGCGAACTGTATGCGCGGCACCGGGCCGACTCGGTGGTCGCCGGAGTCGTCGAATGTGTCGTCCAGGACGACGCCACCGCGTCGTTCGGGGTGCTGCCGCCGTTCCTGCTGCAGCACGCGTCGGGGCACTACACGAACATCCGGATCGAGACGGCGGGCAACCAGATCCGGGACGCCCAGGGCATGAAGGTCGATCTCGACATCAACGACGTCCGTCTGGAGGACTCGGCGACCTCGAGCGGGTCCATCGGCTCGCTGGTCGCGAACATCACGTGGAGCGCCGAGGGCATCAAGCAGACGATCCAGGGCGCCATCCCGCTGGTCGGCAGCTTCGTCACCGGGGTGACGACGAACGCCGGGGCCGGCACCATCGAGCTGGAGGGCGCGCTGGGCAGCATCACCGCCCGCCCGGAGGTCGTCGACGGCGGCATCTCACTGCAGGTGGAGAACGTGACGGGGCTCGGGTTCACGCTGCCGCGCGAGGCGGTGCAGCCCGCGCTGGACGCGTTCACCTCGCGGCTCACCCAGGACTATCCGATGAACATCCGCGCGGACTCGGTGCAGGTCACCGACAGCGGTGTGATCAGCCGGTTCTCCACGCAGAACGCCTCGATCCCGAAGCAGACCGACGACCCGTGCTTCTCCGGCCTCTGAGCGGGTCCCGTTTCTCGGGCCTCCGAGCGGGTCCCGCTTTCTCCGCCCTCTGAGAGGTTCTCAGCCCAGGCCGTCGAGCACGGCTCGACTGGCGGACAACCCCAGCCGGGTGGCGCCCGCATCCAGCATCTCGATCGCGGTCTGCGCTGTGCGGATCCCTCCGGAAGCCTTGACCCCGAGGCGGCCGCCGACGACGCCGGCCATCACCTCCACCGCCCGCACGCTCGCGCCACCGCTGGGATGGAACCCGGTGGAGGTCTTCACGAAGTCCGCGCCGGCGTCCTCGCAGACCCGGCAGATGTCGGCGAGCATTGGCTCACCGCCGCGTTCCAGCAGGACCGCCGACTCGACGATCACCTTCAGCACCGCCTGCGGTACGGAGCTGCGGACCGCGGCCACCTCGGCGCGCACCACGTCGAGTTCACCGCTGCACGCGGCGCCGACGTCGATCACCATGTCGACCTCGCGGGCACCGTCGGCGACGGCGTGGGCCGCCTCCTCGGCCTTGATCCCCGGCAGGTGCTTGCCCGACGGGAACCCGGCCACGGCGGCGACGACGGGTCCGCCGGGAACCTGGGCCGCGGCCGACACCATCGGCGGGGACACGCACACCGCGTAGACCCCGAGGTCGGCCGCCTCGGTGAGCAGCGCGACGACGTCGGCCTCGGTGGCCTCGGGCTTGAGCAGGGTGTGGTCGATCAGCGCAGCGACCTGCGAGCGGGTATAGCCCATGTCAGAAGGGTTCTTCGGTGCCGCCCGGATTACACCCGGCCGCCACCATGTCCTGGTAGCTCACCTCCGGGCGCCACGGCTCGAGGTTCCAGCTGACCTTGCCGGGCTCGAAGAGTTCGGCGAACTGCCAGTGGCAGGCGAACTGCTCGTACATGCCGGGAATGTCGGCGTCCGGAGCCAGCGCGAGCACCTCGTTCCACACCTGGCCGGCCTGCGCCGACGCTCCGGGCCGGGCCGAGGCATCCCGACCGGCCGGCGTCGGGTAGACGCGCAGGCTGGACAGGTCACCCCACTTGGCCCATTCGACGTGGTCGACGGCGGGAGCACCCAGCGGTGACGCCGCGGCGATCGGCGCAAAAATACCGGACAGCATGCCGGACATGACGCCGCCCGCGATGGCGACCGCGGCGAGCCGGGCGAGCCGCACTACCGCGACTTCCCTTGGATCTCCAGCAGTTTGGGCCGGACGTCGACCAGGTAGATGCCCGCGGCAACCGATCCGATCACCATGCCCAACACGCTGGTACCGAACACGAGCACGAGCAGCCCGGCAACGCCGAGGATCACCAGCCACACCGGCTTGGTCAGCTTGTCGACCGCGGGGTAGGCGTCGGGACGCTGCATCGCGGCGTGCACGAACGCATAGACGACCGCGACGAGCACGGCGATCTGCAACGCGAGGAGGACGTAACCCACGAGGCCTTGGAGCATCACGCTTTACAGCCTATGCGGGTTACGCCCTCCGGTCGACTTCCGTCGTTTACTTCTGGGTGACCTTCTTGGCCGGGGCCTTCTTGGCCGGAGCCTTCTTCGCGGGGGCCTTCTTGGCGGGGGCCTTCTTGGCCGGAGCCTTCTCGGCGGTCTTCTTCACCGGCTCGGCGGCGTCCTCGGCCTTCTTGGGCAGCTCGACGCCCACCAGCTTGGCGGCGCGCTCACCCACGGCGCGGGTCTGGGTGGCCACGTTGCCCAGCGCTTCCTGGGTGAGCTCGACGGCCTGGTCGGTGTAACCCTCGACCCGGCTCGCGGCCTCTTCCAGGCCCGGCTGGCTGCGCAGGCGCTCCAGCGCGGCCTCGCCACGCTCGATCAGCTTGGAGTAGGTGGTCTGCGCGGCCTCGGCGTAGCTGTCGGCGAACTTGCGCAGTTCCTCCGAGCTCAGCCGCTCGCGGATGTCGTCGAACTGCGACGGCAGCTCTTCCTGGAGGCGGGTGATGCGGGCGCGGCTGTCCTCGACGCGGGTCTCGGCGTCGGTGCGGGCCTCGCCGGCACGCTCACGCAGCGCGGCGACGATCTCGTTGACACGCTCGAGCGCCAGGTCGGCGGCACCGACCGCGGCCAGCAGCGGGGCCTTCAGATCGTCGATGTCGAACTGGTTCTGGGACTTCTCAGCCATGGTGGTTTCCTTTCGGGTCAGGATTGCGAATGAGTTGATGCGATCTGCGGGATTTCCAGAGGGCCCTCGTGTTCAGTACTCGGCTCCTCGTCTGCTTCGCTGACGGTTTCCGACTTTTCGGCTTCGCCGAAGGTGTCCGACTTCTCGGCTTCGCCGAAGGCCATCCCCACTGCCGCCTCGGTCAAAGCGGCCTCGTTCTGCGCGCAGAACGACGTGTAGATGTCGAGCAGCGCCTGCTTCTGCCGCTCGTTGATCGCCGTGTCGGTGACGATCGCGTCGCGTACCTCGTTCGTCTCGCTCGGCTCGAGGATTCCGGCCTGGATGTAGAGCACCTCGGCCGATACCCGCAGCGCCTTGGCGATCTGGTTCAAGACGTCCGCAGAAGGCTTGCGCAATCCCCGTTCGATCTGGCTGAGGTAGGGATTGCTGACGCCGGCCTTCTCGGCCAGCTGCCGTACCGACACCTGCGCGGCCTCGCGCTGGCTGCGGATGAAGCTGCCGATGTCCTGTGCAGCGCTGGACACGACAGCGGCAAGATTTTCGTCCTGCGGCATGCGTGCCTCCTCGTTGCGATGGGTAACCGATATCGACACCATCTACCGTACGACGGAGTGCTAACTTTTGCAAGCACTAGTTAGCGCAGGTCAGAACAACAAGTGCGCGACGGTGTAGATCACCAGGCCGGCCAGCGAGCCCACCACGGTGCCGTTGATCCGGATGAACTGCAGGTCACGTCCGACATGCAACTCGATGCGCCGGGAGGCTTCGTCGGCGTCCCACCGCTCGATCGTGTCGGTGATGATCGTCGTGATCTCCGCCCCGTACTCCGACACCAGATGCTGGGCCCCGCGCACGATCCAGTTGTCCACCTTGACCCGCAGGTCGGCGTCGTCGCGCAGCGATTCCCCGATCCGCACCACGGTGTCGGCGATCCGCACCCGCAACGCCGAGGACGGATCGTCCACCGATTCCAGGATCAGCCGCTTGGCGGTGCTCCAGGCCGTCTCGGCCGCGCGCGCCACCTCGTCGCGACCCATGATCTGTTCCTTGACGTTCTCGGCCTTCTGGATCGTCACCGCGTCGTTCTGCAGGTCGTCGGCGAACTCGAACAGGAACTTCGTCGCCGACCGGCGAAGCTCGTGGTCGGGGTTACGACGCACCTTGTCGGTGAAGTCCATCAGCTCACGGTGGATGCGGTCGCCGACCAGGTGGTCCACCCATCGCGGCGACCACGTCGGAGAATCGCGCTCGATCACCCGCTCGATGACCTCGTCGGCATTCAGCGTCCACTGGAACGCCCGGTCGGCGAGCAGCTGCAGCAGAGCCTCCTGGCGGCCCTCCTCCAACAGTGAGGACAGCACCCGTCCGATCGGAGGCCCCCACTGCGGCTCGGCGATCCGCTTGACGATCATCCGGTCGAGCACCTGTTGGACGTCCTCGTCGCGCAACATCTCCACCAGTGCCCGCAGCACCGTCGAGGCCTCGGCGGCCACCCGGTCGGCGTTGACCGGCTCGGCGAGCCACTTGCCGGTCCGGCTCGCGACGTCGGCGCTGCGCAGCTTCGTCTCGACGTTGTCGGCCGACAGGAAGTTCTCCCGCACGAACGTGCCGAGCCCCTCGCCCAGCTGGTCTTTCTTGCGCTTGATGATGGCGGTGTGCGGGATGGGGATGCCCAGCGGATGCTTGAACAGCGCCGTCACCGCGAACCAGTCCGCGAGCGCACCGACCATGCCCGCCTCCGCGGCGGCCCGCACGTACCCGACCCACGGGCCCGCGTCGCCGCGCGACTGCAGCCACGAGCAGAGCAGAAAGATCACCGCCGCACCGAGCAAAAAGCTCAGCGCGACGATCTTCATCCGCCGCAGGGCGCGCCTGCGTTCGGCGTCCGCCGCGGAATCCACGCCCGTGAGCGCCTCGGCAAAACTGGGTCGCGGACCGGCGGAGACGGACGTCGCCGCCGGTCGGCCACCCTCGGGTCGGTGTGCCACCCCTCCATGATCCGCTACCCCGGCAACTACCCGGGGGAGGCGCCCCTCTCCCGGGAGCCCGCTGCGAGGCGTCCCCGTACTATTGACGAGGACTAAAGGGGAACGGATCACCGCGAACGTGGCACAACAACACCCGCCGGTGGCGGTCAAAACCGATGGCCGAAAGCGACGCTGGCACAAGCACAAGGTCGAGCGCCGCAACGAACTCGTCGACGGCACGCTGGAGGCCATCCGCCGCCTCGGCAGCAATGTCAGCATGGACGAGATCGCCGCCGAGATCGGGGTCTCCAAGACCGTGCTCTACCGCTACTTCGTCGACAAGAACGACCTCACCACCGCGGTGATGATGCGTTTCGCGCAGACCACGCTGATCCCCAACATGGCCGCCGCGTTGTCGTCGGACCTCGACGGCTACGACCTCACCCGGGAGATCATCCGGGTGTATGTCGAGACCGTGGCCGCCGAGCCTGAGCCCTACCGGTTCGTGATGGCCAACAACTCGGCCAGCAAGAGCAAGGCCGTCGCCGATTCCGAGCAGATCATCGCGCGCATGCTCGCGGTGATGCTGCGACGCCGGATGGTGTCGGTCGGAATGGACACCGGCGGCGCCGAGCCGTGGGCGTTCCACATCGTCGGGGGCGTGCAGCTGGCCACCCACTCGTGGATGTCGAATCCCCGGATGAGTGCCGATGAGCTGATCGACTACCTGACCATGCTGTCGTGGAGCGCCTTGCGCGGAATCGTCGAGGTCGGCGGATCGCTGGAGAGTTTCCGGCAGGCTCCGCATCCTCCCCCGGTTCTGCCCGCCCGGCTGCTTGACTAGGGGCATGAACGACGCGGACGACTCCAACGACCCGGAAGACCTGCCCTCGCTGTGGTCGCACGAGCCCCACGCACATCTGATGTTCCACCCCGGCGACCGAGTCGCCGACATCGACCCCGACGCCACCCCCGGCTTCCGCGGCGACAAGTCCGACGCGCCGACACTGCAGGAGGAGCGCAACGTGCGCTTCGCCGAGCTCCAGGAGATGCTCTACGCCAACAGCCGCGCAGGTGACCACCGCTCGGTGCTGCTGGTGCTGCAGGGCATGGACACCGCGGGCAAGGGCGGCATCGTCAAACACGTTGTCGGCGGAGCGAATCCGCAGGGGATCGACTACAAGAGCTTCGGCAAGCCCACCCCCGAGGAGTTGTCCCACCACTACCTGTGGCGGATTCGCAAGGCGCTGCCCGCCGCGGGACACATCGGCGTGTTCGACCGCTCGCACTACGAGGACGTACTGATCGTGCGGGTGCACAACCTGGTGCCCCGCGAGGTGTGGGAGCCGCGCTACGACGAGATCAACGCGTTCGAACGCGAACTCGTCGACGGTGGGATGGCGATCGTGAAGGTCGCGATGTTCGTCTCGCTCGACGAGCAGAAGCGGCGGCTGGCGTCGCGGCTGGAGCGGCCGGACAAGTACTGGAAGTACAACCCCGGTGACATCGACGAACGCCAGAAGTGGCCGCTGTACCAGCAGGCCTATCAGGCGATGCTGGACCGGACCTCGACCGACTACGCACCGTGGCACATCATTCCGTGCGACAAGAAGTGGTACAGCCGGCTGGCCGTCACCGAACTGCTCATCGAGACGTTGAAGCGGCTCAACATGTCCTGGCCGCCACCGGATTTCGATGTCGAGGCGGAGAAGAAGCGCCTCGAGTCGGTGTAGGGACTTGGGCGCCGGGGCGCTCGCGCTGTCCCCGTCTCGCGAACGCGTCGTCCCCGTCCCGCGAGCGTACGGTTCCTGACGAAAAACAGCCGATTTCCATCACAATCCGTACTCCCGCGGAGTCGCACGTCCGCACTCCCCCGCGTCGGGCGTCCGCATCATTGCTCGCCGCGCCCGCGCCCCCGCGTCCCCCGGCGTTGCCCCGCATCCCCGTGTCGCCCGCGCCGAGCGCGTCGTCCCCATGGCGCCCGCGCCGAGCGCGTCGTCCCCACGTCGCCCGCGCTGTCCCCGTCTCGCGAGCGTACGGTTCCTGACGAAAATCAGCCGATTTCCATCACAATCCGTACTCCCGCGGAGTCGCACGTCAGTACTCCCCCCGCGCTGCCCGGCGTTGCCCCGCGTCCCCCATGTCGCCCGCGCCGAGCGCGTCGTCCCCGTGCCGCCCGCGCTATCCCCGTCTCGCGAGCGTACGGTTCCTGACGGAAAACAGCCGATTTCCATCACAATCCGTACTCCCGGGAACCGTCAGCCCCGCCGCCGCGTCCGACATGGTGTGGAGGACCTCGTCGTCGCCAGCGAGGCACTGGCTGCGGGCAGGTTGACCCGCCAGGTCCTGCGGACGTCGTACGTCAAGCTGCACCACAACGTCTACGCGCCGGTCGACATGACATTGACCGCGGCTGACCGGGCACGCGCAGCCTGGCTCTGGTCCCGCCGCGAGGCCACCGTCGCAGGGCTGTCGGCCGCAGCACTGCTGGGTGCCAAGTGGTTACCCACGGACGAGCCTGCCGAACTCGCGCGCGTCCGCGCGGCAGTCGCTCCCGGGATCGTCGTACACCGGGGCAGCATCGCCGACGACGAGTTGTGCCTGGTCGAGAGCATCGACACGACCACGCCCGCCCGAACCGCCTACGACATCGGCAGGCGAACCCGCGGTGATGCCGCAGTGATCCGCATCGACAGCTTGCTCAACGCGACCCGGTGCACCCCGGCCGAAGTCAAGGCGCTGGCCGCGCGCTATCCCGGGGCGCGCGGTAACCGACTCCTGCGGTCCACCCTCGACCTCGTCGACGGCGGCGCCGAATCACCCCAGGAAACCCTTCTGCGGTTGTTGCTGATTCGCAACGGTTTTCCGCGCCCTGTCACTCAGATCGCGGTGACCGACCAGCACGGCAGAGTTGTTCGCCGCATAGACATGGGTTGGCCGCAACACCTGGTCGGAGTCGAGTACGACGGTGGCCACCACTGGACCGACCCCGACGCTCACGCCGCGGACATCACCCGGCTGGAGTTTCTGGCCGCGAGGGGCTGGCTGATCATCCGAGTCAGCTCGCGTCAACTGCGCTCCGAGCCGGAAGGTATCTGCGCCCGGGTCGACGACGCACTGAGACGGCGCCGGTTGACCCGGAAGCTCCCAGTGTCTCAGTAGGTGTAGAACCCCTTGCCGGACTTCTTGCCGAGTTGGCCGGCCTCGACCATGCGCAGCAGCAGCGGCGGCGGCGCATAGTGCGGATCCTTGTACTCGTCGTACATCGAGTCGGCGATCAGCTTCATCGTGTCCAGCCCGATCAGATCGGACAGCTTCAGCGGTCCCATCGGATGCGACAGACCGGCGACCACCGCGGTGTCGATGTCCTCGACGCTGGCCACGCCTGCCTCGGCCATCCGGATCGCCGAAAGGAGGTAGGGCACCAGCAGCGCGTTGACGATGAAACCCGAACGGTCGCCGCAGCGCACGACCTTCTTGCCCAGGGCGTCGCCGGCGAACTTCTCCACCTTGGCGACGGCTTCGGGGGCGGTGACGAGGGTGTCGATCACCTCGACGAGCGGCAGCACCGGCACCGGGTTGAAGAAGTGCAGCCCCAGCACGCGGCTCGGATTCTTGGTTGCCGCAGCAATTTTCATGATCGGGATGCTGGAGGTGTTCGACGCCAGGACCGCCTCGGGATCGGTGACGACCTCGTCGAGCTGGGCGAAGACCTTGGCCTTGACGGTCTCGTTCTCGACGATGGCCTCGATGACGAGCTGGCGGTCGGCCATGTCGGCGAGCTCGGTGGTGTAGCTCAGCCGCGCCATTGCCACCTCGAAGTCGTCGGCTGCGAGCTTGCCTTTGGCCTTAGCCCGCTCCAGCGACGCGGTGATGCGCGTGCGTCCGGCGTCGACCAATTCCTCGGAGGGTTCGTACACCAGCACCTGCGCGCCGGCCTTTGCACACACCTCGGCGATGCCGCCGCCCATCTGCCCGGCGCCCACGACACCGACTCGTTCGATACTCATCTGCCTTCTTTCCGATAGCGTCAGACCCCGCTCAAGATTTCTGAGCGGGGTCTGCGCTGTCAACTCCGGCGAGCGCGCGAATCGTGTCCGCGCTACGCGTGGCGCGGTACAGACCAGCGCGCTCGCGGTGCTGGTGGATCAGATAACTGGCTACAGCACCGGTTCCACTTCCTTCGTCAGTGGCCACAGCACCTGTTCCACTTCCTTCGTCAGTGGCTACCGCACCTGTTCCACTTCCTTCGTCAGTGGCTACAGCACCGGTTCCACTTCCTTCGTCAGTGGCCACAGCACCGGTTCCACTTCCTTCGTCAGTGGAACTGGCCCTCTTCGGTCGAACCGGCCAGCGCGGTGGTCGACGACGTCGGGTCCACCGTGGTGGCGATGCGGTCGAAGTAGCCGGCGCCCACCTCGCGCTGGTGCTTGGTGGCGGTGTAACCGCGCTCCTCGGCAGCGAACTCGCGCTCCTGCAGGTCGACGTAGGCCTTCATCTGCTCGCGGGCGTACCCGTAGGCCAGGTCGAACATCGAGTAGTTCAGCGCGTGGAAGCCGGCCAGCGTGATGAACTGGAACTTGAAGCCCATGGCGCCGAGTTCCTTCTGGAACTTCGCGATGGTCGCGTCGTCGAGGTGCTTGCGCCAGTTGAACGACGGCGAGCAGTTGTAGGCCAGCATCTGGTCCGGGAACTCGCTCTTGACGCCCTCGGCGAACTTCTTGGCCAGCTCCAGGTCCGGGGTGCCGGTCTCCATCCAGATCAGATCGGAGTACGGCGCGTAGGCCTTGGCGCGGGCGATGCACGGCTCGAGACCGTTCTTCACCCGGTAGAAGCCCTCGGCGGTGCGCTCACCGGTGATGAACGGCTGGTCACGCTCGTCGACGTCGGAGGTGATGAGCGTGGCGGCCTCGGCGTCGGTGCGCGCGATGACCACGGTCGGGACGTCGGCGACATCGGCCGCGAGGCGGGCCGAGGTCAGGGTGCGGATGTGCTGCTGGGTCGGGATGAGCACCTTGCCACCGAGGTGGCCGCACTTCTTCTCCGAGGCCAGCTGGTCCTCCCAGTGCGATCCGGCGACACCGGCGGCGATCATGGCCTTCTGCAGCTCGTAGACGTTGAGCGCGCCGCCGAAGCCGGCCTCACCGTCGGCGACGATCGGGGCGAGCCAGTTCTCCACCGAGCGGTCGCCCTCGACCTTGGCGATCTGGTCGGCACGCATCAGCGCGTTGTTGATGCGGCGCACCACCTGCGGCACCGAGTTGGCCGGGTAGAGGCTCTGGTCGGGGTAGGTGTGTCCGGACAGGTTGGCGTCACCGGCGACCTGCCAGCCCGACAGGTAGATGGCCTTCAGGCCGGCACGCACCTGCTGCACGGCCATGTTGCCGGTCAGCGCGCCGAGCGCGTTGACGAAGTCCATGTCGTGCAGCTGCTCCCACAGCACCTCGGCGCCGCGGCGGGCCAGGGTGTTCTCTTCGACAACATGCCCCTGCAGAGCGACGACATCAGCCGGCGAGTAGGTGCGGCTGACGCCCTTCCAGCGCGGGTTGTGGTCCCAGTCGTGCTGGATCTGTTCGGGGGACTTCGGGGTGCCCACAGTCGACATCAGGTGGCTCCTTCATGCGGTTGTTAACGCTCCAGCTTCTTCACTGGTGTGCTAACTCGAGGATGCATCAAGCCATAACCGCAGGTCCACTTGTTTTGATTGCCAACTTTCGCCAACGCGGTCGGTTAACTTGCAAAGTTTGCAAAGTCGATCTTGGACTGAACCGGTTCAGTAGTTACCGCCCGGTAACACATCTGCGCAGGTCAGTACGCCCGTACTGTTAAACGCGCCGAATCAGAGCGAGAAGATCGAGGCGATCGCTTTTGTCTCGTCGCCGACCGCATATGTGAGCGTTGTAACAGTGCGATCGGCCAGGGCGGGACCGAACTGATCGGTCGAGCCGGGCGGATAGACGTGGGTGAGGATCTCCAACTTGTCGCCGAGCGCGACCGGCGCATCGTGTTCGATGGTGACCCGGATCGGGCCGCGAAGCAGCTCCGGGGCGCCGAAGAGATGGTCCTCGATCACCGACCAGTAGACGGAATTGTTCATGTGGTCGAACAGGTCGATGTCGGCGACCCGCACCGGGTATTCGCGGATCTCGCTGGCGTCCTCCCGGCTGCCCGCCCTCAGATACGCCTTCCAGCGCAGTCGCGTCTCGGTCGTGGTCCGGCGCAGGCCCTCGATGAAGTCGTCGGCGATGCGCGCCGGCCCCTGGGTGTCCCGGTTGATGTTGATCCAGAACGCCTCTGACTCCATGAGCCCGCCGCGGCGGCCGTCGATGCGCACCCGCATCTCACACCAGCGGTTCGACGTCCCGGAACACCACCGCCGCAGCCGCAACGTGTCTTGGAACTCGATCGGCCGGATCAGGTCGATCATGGTGCGCCGCACGATCCACAGCGGATGGGTCTCCTCGAAACCGAGCTGGCGCAGGTGGTCCTGGCCGACGTCCTGAATGTGCCGGGTCGCGGCGTCGAACCGCAGCCGGCCGGTGCGGTCGATGTCGGCGACCCGCAGGGGCCAGTTCTGGTCGAAGACGTCGGGGTGCGGATCCGGCACCGGCATCATCACCTTGGCCAAGCCGGCGGCCGGCTTCGACGACGGTCCGGTCGACGCAGACGGGACAGCCGAATCCCCGGTGGTACTCACGGATCCCGATACTGCCACACCCCGACCATTTGCCAACACTGCAAATATTTCCTTTGCACCGTTGTTATGGTGGTTGACGTGCCCAAAACGTTCGTCGGCGCCAGGGTCCGTCAGCTCCGCAGCGAACGCGGATTCAGCCAGGCGGCGCTGGCGCAGATGCTCGACATCTCGCCCAGCTACCTCAACCAGATCGAGCACGACGTGCGGCCGCTGACGGTGGCCGTACTGCTGCGGATCACCGAGGTGTTCGGCGTCGATGCGACGTTCTTCGCCTCCCAGGACGACACCCGCCTGATCGCCGAGCTGCGCGAGGTGCTGCTCGACCGTGACCTCGACGCCGACGTCGAGCCTGCCGAGGTCGCCGACATGGTCGCCGCGCACCCTGCGCTGGCCAAGGCGATGGTGAACCTGCACCGGCGCTACCAGCTCACCACCACCCGGCTGGCCGCCGCGACCGAGGACCGCTTCAACGACACCGGGTCCGGATCCGGGTCGGGCTCCATCTCGATGCCCCACGAGGAGGTTCGCGACTACTTCTACGAGCGGCAGAACTACCTGCACGACCTCGACACCGCCGCCGAGGAGCTCACCACCGGGATGCGGATCAACCGCGGCGATCTGGCCAGCGACCTGGCCGACCGGCTGCGCATCGTGCACGGGGTGACGATCATCCGTCGCATCGACCTCGGCGAGGGCGTCCTGCACCGCTACGACCCGATGTCCAAACGGCTGCAGGTCAGCGCCCACCTGTCGGCAGGGCAGACGGTGACGCGGCTGGCCGCCGAACTGGCCTACCTGGAGTACGGGGACCTGATCGACCGGCTCGTCGAGGAGGGGAAGTTCACCGGCGAGGAGGCCCGCAAACTGGCCCGCAAGGGATTGGCGAACTACTTCGCCGCGGCCACGGTGCTGCCGTATGCCCAGTTCCACGAGGTGGCCGAGAACTTCCGCTACGACATCGAGCGACTGTCGGCCTACTACTCGATCAGCTACGAGACCATCTGCCACCGACTGTCCACGCTGCAACGGCCATCCATGCGTGGCGTACCGTTCTCGTTCGTCCGCGTGGACCGGGCGGGAAACATGTCGAAACGTCAGTCCGCCACCGGCTTTCATTTTTCCTCCAGTGGCGGAACGTGCCCGCTGTGGAACGTCTACGAGACGTTCGCCAACCCGGGCAAGATCCTGGTGCAGATCGCCGAGATGCCCGACGGGCGCAGTTACATGTGGGTGGCCCGCACCGTGGAGCGGCGCGCGTCGCGCTATGGTCAGCCCGGCAAGACGTTCGCGATCGGGCTGGGTTGCGAGCTGCGCCATGCCCAGCGGCTGGTCTACTCGGAGGGCTTGAACCTGAGCGGTGAGAACGCGACCCCGATCGGTGCGGGCTGCCGGGTGTGCGAACGCGACGACTGCCCGCAACGCGCGTTCCCCGCGCTCGGACGCGCCCTCGACATCGACGAGCACCGCTCGACGGTGTCGCCGTACCTGGTGAAGCCGTCATGAGCCCGTCACCGGCCGGCATCCCGCCCGGCGGCTTCAAAGAACTCGGCCCGGTCAACTGGGTCATCGCCAAGGCCGGCGCCCGCGGCATCCGCCGGCCGCGGTTCAGCCTGATGAACGTGCTGGGCCAGCACCGCCTGCTGTTCCCTGTCTGGCTGCCGCTGTCGGCCTACCTGCTCTACGCCGGCAAGCTGTCCCGCCGCGACGCCGAGACCGTGATCCTGCGCGTCGGCCATCTGCGCGACTGCGAGTACGAACTGCAGCAACACCGCCGCCTGGCACGCAGCCGCGGCCTCGACAAAGCCTTCCAGGCCAAGATCTTCGAGGGACCCGACGCCGCGGGCCTGACCGAGCGCGAGCGGGTGCTGATCACCGCGACCGACGAGTTCGTCGTCACCCGCTCGGTGTCCGCGCAGACCTGGCGGGCGCTGGCCGGCCATTACACCCGCGCCCAGCTCATCGAATTCTGCATGCTGGCCGCCCAGTACGACGGCCTGGCCGCGACGATCACGACGCTGCAGGTCCCGCTGGACTTCCCGGACTGAGCAGCCGCCCAGCGCTACCATCCGTACATGATCCGCGTCACGTCAGCGCCGACGAAGTGGTGACCGTCGACAACCCGTGGCGGCACCCGCCCGGCGTTCCCCGCTGCGCGCCGCCCCGCGCCGAGGGCACGTTCTTCCTTCCCGGCGGACGCCGCCTCGGTTACGCCGAGTTCGGCAACCCGTCGGGACCGCTGGTGTTGTGGTTCCACGGCACGCCCGGCGGACGCCGACAGCTCCCGATCGTCGGCCGCCGCGCGGCCGAACGGCTCGGCCTGCGGGTGGTCCTCCTCGAACGCGCCGGCTCCGGGCTGAGCGATCCGCACCGCTACGAGCGCATCGGCGACTGGGCCGCCGACATGGCCCACGTCGCGGATGTGCTGGGTGCCGAGAAGCTCGGCGTGGTCGGCCTGTCCGGTGGCGGGCCGTATGCGCTGGCGTGTGCGGGCATGCCGGCGCTGCGCGACCGCGTCGCCGCCGTCGCCGTGCTCGGTGGCGTCACACCGTCGGTCGGACCCGATGCGACCTGCAGCGGAGCCATCGCGCTGGCCCGCCGGTTCGCGCCGTTGATGTCGGTGATGCGCAGGCCTTTCGCCACCGCCACCGCGTCCCTGCTGACGCCGGTCATCCCGCTGGCACACCTGGCCTACAAGGGGTTGGCGTCGGCGATGCCCGACGGCGACAAGCAGGTGTTCGCGAACCCGGACATCGAGGCGATGTTCATCGACGACATCGTCCACGTCGCCAACGGCCGGTTCCAGGCCCTGCTCGACGACGCCCGGTTGTTCGGCCGCGACTGGGGATTCCGGCTGGCCGACGTCGCGGTGCCCGTGCAGTGGTGGCACGGGGACGCCGACTCCATCATCGGACTGGCCGACGCCCAGGCGGCCGCGGAGCATCTGCCGAACGTCGAACTGATACTGATGCCCGACGAGAGCCACCTCGGCGGGTTCGCCAAGGCCGACGACGTCCTCGCCTTCGTGCACCGGCACCTGAGCGGGTCAACAGAGGTCGGCGGCGATGGCGACCCGGTCCCCGCCGCGGGCCTTGGCCTGGTACATGGCCACGTCGGCGGCGGTGATCACCTCAGCAAGGTCTGACCCGGGCCGGGTGCAGGTCGCCAGGCCGATGCTGGCTGTGACGACCGGCCGCGCCGGTGCCGAGACCGCCGTCCGGATACGTTCGGCGACCCCGGCCGCCTGAGCCGCCGGGATCCGGTCGACGACGAGGAATTCCTCGCCGCCCCACCGCACCACCACGGCGTCGCTGCGCACGCTGTCGCGAATCCGGCGCGCGGTGCGGATCAGCACCTCGTCGCCGACGGCATGGCCGTGCGTGTCGTTGACGACCTTGAATCCGTCGACGTCGATCAGGAACGCGCACAGGTCCGTGTCTCCGTCCACGCGCGCATCGAGTCGTTTCATCGACACCGTCAGGCCGCGCCGGTTGGTCAGCTCGGTCAGCGGATCGGTCAGCGACTGCATGGAGCTGTCCTGCAGCAACCAGAAACCGAACTGCAGCGCAGGCAGGATGCACACGGTCACCAGCAGCGCGATGACCGCCCGCGACACCGCCACCTGCAGGCCGTGCTCCGGCATGCTGGCAGCCAGCCAGACCGCGATGGCCCCGACCGAGAGCAGGCACCAGCCGATGTGCACGAGGTGCAGCCGCGGGCCGTGGAAGAACACGACATACCCGCCGGCGCACAGCAGGATCGGGATACCCGACATCGCCAGGTTGGCGTCGCCGAACAACACCGTCGACAGCGTCATGATCATGTCGACGTAGATCACCAGCACCGCCGACTCGCGCGCCGACGGCCAGCGCAGCAGCATCCAGCGCACTGCCCAGGCCAGTGAGCCGACCGCCGTCACGGCCCAGCCGATCCGGAACAGCGCACCGTCGGCCCCGGGCGGGACCACGA
Organism: Mycobacterium sp. G7A2; assembly: GCF_041902445.1. Classification (NCBI taxonomy): domain Bacteria; kingdom Bacillati; phylum Actinomycetota; class Actinomycetes; order Mycobacteriales; family Mycobacteriaceae; genus Mycobacterium; species Mycobacterium sp. G7A2. Next base: position 5,312,654 of record NZ_CP169251.1, read on the forward strand.
CGTTGATCGCCGCGAGGATGCCCATCACCGCACCGATGCCGGCGATGACATAGCGCAGCGGGGTCAGCAGCCCACGGCTGCGCAGGAAGTCGATACGCCACTGGTAGTCGTCGCGCTGCTGCCACCACTGCCGCAGCAGACCAGGATCGGCGCTCTCCCCCACCGGATCAGTCTAGGAATGTGCCAGTGAATACCGTGGGGAAACGTCGATCCACGTCATAGCTGAATTCAGCGATCGCCAGCTACGTCGCCGGCGGCGCTACAGGTAGGTCACGCCGAGCACGATGAGCGAGAACAACACCGGTGAGATCGGCAGGCCCCACAGAAACGCCGCCCAGATCTCGCCCGTGCGGGTCTTGCCGCGAAACGCCCGCCAGCCCAGCAGTCCCGACAGCACGCCGACCGCCAGCGACACCCCCGCCACCACCAGCACCCACTGAGCGACGTCGTTGGTCGCGACCGCCGCCGAGATACCCGCCAGCCACAAAATGTGACCGATGGCCAGCCCGCCGATGCCGGCTATCCAGATCGCCCTCAATTAGAAGTTGATCATGTGGCCGGCCAAGCCGTGGAAGCACTCCTGCAGCGCCTCGGACATGGTCGGGTGCGTGTGCACGTTGCGGGCCAGCTCGTTGGACGTCAGGTCCCACTTCTGCGCCAGCGTCAGCTCCGGCAGCAACTCGGACACGTCGTGGCCGATCAGGTGACCGCCGATCAGTTCGCCGTACTTGGCGTCGGCGATCAGCTTGACGAAGCCGCTGGGATCGCCCATGCCGTGCGCCTTGCCGTTGGCGGTGAAGGGGAACTTGGCGACCTTGACGTCGTAGCCCTCCTCGCGGGCCTGCTCCTCGGTGAGCCCGAAACTGGCCACCTGGGGCTGGCAGAACGTGGCGCGCGGCATCATCCGGTAGTCGCCCAGCGCGAGTGTCTCGGCGCCGCCGATGGTCTCGGCCGCGACGACGCCCATGGCCTCGGCGACGTGGGCGAGCTGCAGTTTGCCGGTGACGTCGCCGATGGCATAGATGTGCGGCTTGTTGGTGCGCATGTAGTCGTCGATGGCGATGCCGCCGCGCTCGGTCAGTTCGACGCCGGCCTTGTCCAGGTCGAAGCCCTCGACGTTCGGGACGAAGCCGATGGCCTGCATCACCTTGTCGGTCTTGATTTCGGTGGACTTGCCGTCCTTGCTCACGGTGACGGTGACGGAACCGTCGGCCCCCTCGTCCCTGATCGATTCCACCTTGGTGCCGGTCATGATCTTCACGCCGAGCTTCTTGAACTGCTTCTCGATCTCCTTGGAGATCTCGGCGTCCTCGTTGGGCAGCGCGCGCGGCAGGAACTCGACGATCGTGACGTCCACGCCGTAGTTCTTCATGACGTAGCCGAACTCCATGCCGATCGCGCCGGCGCCGGCGATGACGATCGAGCCGGGCAGCTCGCGCTCCATGATCTGCTCTTCGTAGGTGACCACGTTCTCCGACAGCTCGGTGCCCGGCACCAGCTTGGTGTGCGCGCCCGTGGCGATGATGGCGTTGTCGAAGGTGACTTCCTCGGTCTCGCCTTCGTTGAGATCGACGACGATGGTGTGGTCGTCTTTGAACTTGCCGTAGCCCTGGATCTCGGTGATCTTGTTCTTCTTCATCAGGAAGTGCACGCCGGCCACCCGGCCGTCGGCGACCTTGCGGCTGCGGTCGAAGGCCACGCCGTAGTCGAAGCTGGCCTCCCCACTGATGCCGAAGGTCTTGGCCTCCTTGGTGAAGATGTGCGCGAGCTCGGCGTTGCGCAGCAACGCCTTGGACGGGATGCACCCGACATTCAGACACACACCGCCCCAGTACTTGGGTTCGATGATGGCGGTGTTGAGCCCGAGCTGGGCGGCGCGGATGGCCGCGACGTACCCGCCGGGACCGGCTCCGAGAACGACGACGTCATAGTGGGTCACGGTTCTCACCCTAACGGGGTCGGCAAGGCGAGCGCGCTCTCGGTGAGGGCGTCGATCAGCACAGGGTCGTGGCTGACGAGCATGACGGTCGACCCGGTGCCCGCCATGTCGCGAAGCAGAGACACCACCGAGCCCGTCGCGATGGGATCGAGCATTGCCGTCGGTTCGTCGCACAGCACCAGCAACGGCCCGCCGTCGCCCTGGGTCAGCACGCGCCCCAGGCAGGCTCGTTGCAGCTGCCCGTCACTGACCTGGCCGGGATAGCGCTCCAGCAGCGCGGTGTCGAGGCCGACACGGGCGGCGGTCTGCTCGGCCGACGAGCGGTAGCCGCGGCCCGCACGGATGGCCAGCGGTTCGTCGATGATCTGGCGCAGCGTCCAGCGCGGGTTGCAGACCAGCCGCGGGTGCTGGGCCAAAAGCGCGACGGAACCGCGGCGCGGCCCAGACGCACCGCTCGCGGACGCAGGATTCGACGCGCCGCTCGCGGACGCAGGATTCGACGCGCCGCTCGCGGACGCAGCCCCGTAGCGGATCTCTCCGGCGTGCGGCCTCTGCAGCCCGGCCAGCACCCGCAGCAGCGTGGTCTTGCCGCTGCCCGACGCCCCCGTCACACCCGTGATGGCGCCGGCCGGAGCCGTCAGGTCCACGCCGTCGAGCACCGTCCGCCCACCGAATCTGACGGTGAGGCCGGTGGCGTACAGGTCACCGGTCATGCCGGCACCGCGTTCAGCAAGTCCCGCAGGTACGGGTCGGTGCTGGCCAGGGCGGCGTCGAGGGGCAGCTGGTGGAGCACGCGGCCCCGCGCCATGACCGCGACGTCGTCGCACTTCTGCGCGCGCAGCAGCGACGGCATGTCGTGGGTGATGACCAGTACCCCGGCACCGTCGGCGCAGGCCTGCCCGAGGAGGTGCCACACCAGCTCGGCGTTGCCCGGGTCGAGCGCCGAAGTCGGTTCGTCGGCCAGCAGCAGGGCTGGGCGCCCTGCCAGCGCGGCGGCGATCGCGACGCGTTGGGCCATGCCCCCGGACAGTTCCCCAGGATAGCGGTCGACCACGTCGGCCGGCAGTGCCACGGCTGTGCACAACTGCTCGGGGTTGCGGTCGGCGCCCAGCCGGGCGCAGATCTCGGCGAGTTGGGAGCCGACGGTGCGCACCGGCGTGAACGACGTCGCCGCAGACTGCGGCACCAGACCGATGCGGTGTCCGCGCAGTGCGCGCCAGCTCTTCTCGTCCCGCGCGTCCATGTCGGTCTCGCCGACCCGCACTGTGCCGCGCACCCGCGACCCCGGGGGCATCAGACCGGCCAGCGCGGCGGCGACCATCGATTTGCCGCAACCGGACTCGCCGATCAGGGCGGTGACGCAGCCGGCGCGTACCGTGAGGTCGACGCGGTCGAGCACGGCCACCGAGTCGGTGCCGCGGCCCCGGCGCACCGCGATGTCGGCGCTGAAGCCGCGCAGACTCGCGACGACGGCCCTCACCACACCCGCCCCACAGGTGGCTGATGACGGCGCCGGGCCAGCGTGCCCACCGCCGCGAACGTCAGTGCCGTCGCGATCAGCGCCGCGGCCGGCACGGCCAGCGTCCACCAGGCGCCGGACAGAATGTCGCCGCGGGCCTCACTGAGCAGCGTGCCGAGGCTGGCCCGGTCGGGCGAGAGCCCCACCCCGAGGAAAGACAGCGTCGACTCGTGCCACACGGCGTGGGGAAGCAGCACGATCATCGCGACCAACGCCTGACCGGTCACCGCCGGGATCAGGTGCCGGCGGGCGATGAATCCCCGTGACGCACCGGCCAACTGCGCAGCCTCGACCCAACCCGCCTCGGCGACGGCGAGCAGCTCCGCGCGGACCACGCGGGCGACGGCCGGCCAGTGGGTCAGCGCGATGGACGCCACGATCGCCAGCGGGGCACCTCGCCACATCGCGGCGATCACGATGCCCACCACCAGATGCGGCAGCGCGTTGAAGCCGTCCACCAGACGCATCACCACCGCGTCGACCCAGCCGCCGACGAGCGCGGCGCCGACGCCGACGGCCAGCCCCAACGCCGTGGCCGCGAGGGCGCACACCACCGCGATCAGCAGCGACACCCGCAGCCCCTCGGCGGTGCGCACCAGCAGGTCGTACCCGGAGTGATCCGTTCCGGCGAGGTGGCCGGCACCGGGAGGTTGCAGTGCGGCACCGAAATCGGCGATCTGCTCGCCGGCGAGCAGCGGAATGCCCACCGCCGCAACGGCGATAGCGCCGAGCAACAGCCACGGCCAGCGCGGCATCCGCAGCGGGGACAGGGCGGTCGAGGCGCTCATGCGACCATCGCGATCCGCGGGTCGATGGCCACCGCAGCCGCGTCCGACAGTGCCGATCCGGCCAGCACGGCTGCCGCCGCACCCACGGTCAGCGCAGCGAGCAGCGGAAAGTCAAGAGCAGCAGCCGATTCGACGAGGACCGCAGCCATCCCGGGCCAGCCGAACACGGTTTCGACGATCGCGGCGCCGGCGATCAGTTCGGGCAGCCGGGTGCCCAGCAGTGCCAGGGTCGGCAACACCGAGACCGGCGCGATGTGGCCCCGTAACAGGGCCCAGCCGTGCACGCCGCGGGAGCGGGCGCCGCGGACCGCGTCGGAGTCGACACTCTCGACCACGGCCGCCCGGGTGGTCAGCAGCAGCCACGGAACCATCGACACGCTCAGCGCAAGCCACGGCAGTATCGCGTGCTGCAGTACGCCCGCAGGGGTGTAGTCCGCGCCCGGCGCGGCCGCGCCGGAGACCGGAAGCCAGCGCAGGCCCACCGACACCACGATCACCAGTATCAGCGACACCACGAACGGCGGCACGGCGGCCAGCGCCACCGACAGGCCCGTGCACACCCGGTCGAGGATCCCGCCACGGCGCATACCGGCCAGACACCCCAGCAGGAGGGCGACCACGGTGGCTGTCAGCAGCGCCGCGCCCGAAAGGCCGAGCGTGAAGGGCATCCGCTCGGCCAGCACCGTGCTCACCGGCTGCGACTGGGTCGAAGACCATCCCAGGTCCCCGCGCAGCAGACCGCCGATCCACTGCCACCACGCCTGATACCAGGGCATCTCGGTGTCGTAGGCGGTGCGCATCGCCGCACGCTGGGATTCGGTGGCGAACTGGTAGTTGGCCCCGAGATAGGCGGCCAGCGGGTCGAACGGGGACAGGGACGCGACGGCGAACATCGCGGCCGAGATGGCGACAGTCAGCGGTACCGCCACGGCGGTCCGGACCGCCAGCAGGCGGGCGGCGGCCCGCCCGCGGCTACGGGGAGTCCAGCCGACGGACTCGACGGCCGGACGGTCGAGCGTGGCCGGCGTGCTCAGCGCGTCCACGCGGCGAGGTTCCACCACGGCCCCCACGTCACCCCGTGCGAATGCGGTTCCATGATCGGCGCACTCTGGTTCCAGCCGAGGTCGCGGTAGGCGTAGGTGTGGTCGAGGAACACCAGGAAAACCTGTGAGGGCTCGGCCGCATACGTGGCTTGAATCCGTTGATAGACATCGTCTTTCTCGGGGCCGGGTGGCAACTGCGCGGCGCGCTCGAGCATGCCGTCCAGACCCGCGGCGGTGAAGTTGCCCGGATTCGAGTACGGCGAGGAGTCCGGCACCCGGGTGTGCAGGGTGTCATAGACCTGGGAGTCGATGCTGTAAGGCCTGGCTCCGCCGCCCAGCACGACTGCGGAATCGCCGAACCGCGTATCGATTTCGTCCCAGCTGGTGCCGCGGGGGCGTACGTCGATGCCCAGAGGCTTCATCGCTGCCGCAAAGGCGACCGCCAGATCGCGACGCAACGTGTCCTGGGCGTTGTACAGCAGCTCGAACGACGCTCGGGCACCGTCCTTTTCGCGTATTCCGTCCGAGCTCACGCGCCAGCCGGCAGCGTCGAGCATGCTGCTGGCCTCGTCGGCGCCGAAATCGTACTGCGCATCGGGGTTGTATGCGGCGCCGTAGGCTTCGGCGACGGGCGTGCTGGCCTGCCTTCCGTATCCACGCAGGACATCGCGCACGATGGCCTCCCGGTCGACCCCGAGGTTCATCGCCAGCCGGGTCTGCACCTCGGCGGTGAACGGGTTACCTGCGGGCAGTGCGATGCCGCGCCAGTCCGCCGAGTTCACCGCGACCGTCGCGACGTCGTCGGCGTTGAGCGAGTCGATCAGCCGCGGTGGAAGATTGGTGCCGTCGACCGCACCCGAGGCCATGCTCTGCGCCCGGCTGTTGTCGTCGGGGGTGTAGGTGTAGACCAGCCTGTCCACCTGCGCCGGGGTACCCCAGTAGTCCTCCCTCGCCACCAGCACCGCCTGGTCGGGCCGCAGGCTGTCCAACCGGTAGGGGCCGGTACCCACCGGTTCGGTGTTGACCGCCCAGTCCCCGGCGGGCGCCGACTCGACACGCTCCGACGGCAGGATCCCCAGCAGCAGGTAGGGCCGCGGATCAGCCGCGGTCGCCAACTCGACGGTCACCGCCTCCGGGCCGTCCGGTACCACGGACACGATCGGAGCGACGGCCGTGGCGATCTCCGAGGCCACCGCCGGGTCGGCCACTGCGGCGTAGGTCGCCACCACGTCGGCGGAGTCGAACGCAGTTCCGTCGGAGAACTGCACTCCCGCGCGCAGCGGAATCCGCCACCGGTTGGGCCCGGCCGGCTCGGGCGCGCCCTGCGCCAGCGCCGGAGCCAGGTCGGGCACCACATCGTCGGCGGTGGCACTGGGACGGTAGAGGCCCTCGTAGATGGGCGATACGCCCGATTCGGCGTACCCGTTGACGGGGTTGTAGCCGCCCAGTTCGTAGCCCTCCGCGAGCACGATCTGCGTGTCGTCGGCGTCGTTCGATGTCGGCGCGGCGCAGCCCGCCGCCGCCAGCACCGCGGTCGCCGCCAGAGCACCCCTCACGGTCGATTTCACATGTCTATCTGAACACATGAGGAGTTGATGTGCTGACGAGACCCCAGCCAGAGGCTGATCCCACCGGGACGGGCGGCGCGCCTGGCTGCAGTACGCCCTAGCCCTGCGGCAACGGACACACCGCGTCGAACTCGGCATCCCCCTCCGACACCACTCGGGTGCCGTGGCTCTGCGGACGCACACCGCGCTCGTAGTCCGCGCCGGTCACCGGGGGGGACTGGTCGAGGGCCCGGTTCTCGTCGTCGGTGAATGCCCGTCCCCGGGACAGGAATCGCATTCCCTCAGGGGCCTCCAGGCTGAACCCGCCGCCGCGACCCGGCACCACGTCGATCACCAGTTGTGTGTGCTTCCACGCCTCGAACTGCGGACCGGAGATCCACACCGGCACCCCGTCCCCGACATCGAGGACTCCCAGCAGCACGTCGCGGTCCCCCACCACGAAATCGCCGTTCGGGTAGCACATCGGCGACGAGCCGTCGCAGCAGCCGCCGGACTGGTGGAACATCAACGCTCCATGCCTGTCCTGCAGGGTGCGCAGCAGTTCGGCCGCGGCCTCGGTCACCAGTGCCCGGTTCGGTGCGTCCATGTCCTCCATTGTGGCCCCGCCCGCCGATGCGCGCCGCGACCTTGCCCACCTTTCGGATAGGCGCGGAACCGAACCGTGCCCCGCCGCGACCAATGAAACAGGGATACCGGGAGGAAGAATGTTCACGCTCGCCGATACGCCGGTCAAGTTCGTGGCCCTGCTCGCGCTGTTCGCCTGGTGCACCGTGTGGTGTACCTACGAGCTGACCCGCCGACAGGACGCCCGGCAGCGCATCTCCAATGCCGCCCATCTCACGATGGCGGTGGTGATGCTGCTGATGGTGGCCAGACCGACCTGGGTGGCGCTCACGGCGCTCGTGCCCACCTCGGCACTGGTGGCGGCGTTCGCCGTGGGGACGGCGTGGTTCGGCTGGCTGGCGGTGGACGGCTTCCGGGCCGCCGACCGTCGCGCCGGTCTGCACTTCTGCGGGCACGCGACCATGTTCGCCGCGATGACCTGGCATCTGGCCGCGATGGCGGTGAAAGCGCAGCACTCCACGGGGCACCAGGTCATGAGTCACCAGGGCATGGGTCACGACGGCATGAGTCACGGCGCCACGGGCCCCGGCGCGCAACCGGGAACGACGATGTGGATGTTCGCGCTGATCGGTGTGCCGTTGATGACCTATCTGCTGGCCGCCGGCGTCATCGCGATCCGCGAGCTCACCCGCCCGCGCGTGGCCGAGCTCGAGCAGGCAACCACCGGCGCCGGGGTGGCTGTGCTCACGCCGGCCGGACCCGAGCGAGGTTGCCACGAAGTCCGCGCGATCGGGAGCACGGCGCACCGGCTCGCCGCCTCGTGCGACGTCGCGATGAACTTCGGCATGTTCTGGATGAGCACCGGCCTGCTGGTGCCGATCCTGCCGTTCTTCACGGTGTTCGCCTTCTAGGTCCCGGCTTCGGTCGCATCCCGCAGGGCCCGGATCGCCGGGGCTGTCGACGGCGGCAACAGCAGCCGCCGATCGGTCGGATAGCGCACGTCCAGCTCGACCGTGCCCGCGAAGCGGTAGGGCTGGGCGGCGAGCAGTCCGGCGAACTGCTTGCGCAGCCGCGACATCTCCACCCGCACGGTGACCACCCGGGAACGGTCGCCGTACAGATCGTCGGCCAGCTGGGGAGCGGTCCGGCCCTGGGGCGAATCGGCCAGCACACAGAGGATCTCGGCGTGCCGCAGCGACAGGTCGTGTCGCCAGGAGCCGAACTCGCCGGCCAGGCACAGCGACGGCCGGTCCGGGTTGCTGAGATCCACGGTCACCCGCGACAGGGCGGGACCGTCCTCGTCACCGATCCCCGAGTCACCCGCCAGCCGCACCAGCCAGCCGCCCGGCAGCGGCTCGACGGCACACATGCCCAGCGTCGCCAGCCACACCCTGCCGGGCCCGAGGTGCTCGGGCAGCAGGATCCGGTTGTGCAACGGCATCGCGTCGACGGCGGCCACCCAGCCCTCGGTGTCGACGGCCAGCGCAGGGGCGTCCAAGCGGGCGAGGATCGGTGCGGCCAGCGCCCGCAGCCGGTTCAACGTGCGGTCGTGCTCGGCGCGCAGGTGCGATTCGGCCAGCCGCGCCACGGCGTCGACCAGCGCGATGGTCGTCGGGTGCACGGTCGCGGCGGGACCGGAGACGTCGACGACACCCAGCACGTGTCCGGTACGAGGGTCGCGGATCGGTGCCCCCGCGCACGTCCACGCATGGTGGCTGCGCAGGAAGTGCTCTGCGGAGAACACCTGCACCGCACGCTGGGAGACCAGCGCCGTGCCGATCGCGTTGGTGCCGACCGCACCCTCGCCCCAGTTGGCGCCCTCGACGAAACCCAGCCGGTCGGCGTTGTGCAGCACCGACGGCGAGCCGCTGCGCCACAGCACCCGGCCCTGCGCGTCGGCGACGACGAGGATGTTCTCGCCGTCGGCGACCAGGGACTCCAGCCCGTGCGAGATCTCGCCGAGCACCTCGAGCAGCCCGGAGGACCGGCGCAACGTCTCCAGCGCGCCGGCCTCGACGACCGGCTCGGCGTGCTCGTCGGCGACCCGCTCGTGCATCCCGCGCGCCATCATCCGCTGCCAGCTCTGCCCGATGACGTCCCGCGGCCGCGCGGGGGCCCGGTGACCGGCCATCGTCGCGTCGTAGACCGCCGACATCAGCCGCGCATAACTGCGCGGATCCTCTCCGACGGCGACCGCGGGCTCAGGCACGGGCGGACTGCCTCCATAGCTGGGCATCGTCACCCAGTGTGCTCTCCATCTCAGCGGTAGACCAGACCGCCGTCGATCAGACCGGCCTGCCCGGTCATGTAGTCGGCGTCGGGTCCGGCCAGATAGGACACGAAGCCGGCGACGTCCTCGGGGGTCTCGGCGCGGCCCAGCGCGATGCCGCCGACGAACTTGTCGTAGGTCTCGCCTTCGGCGGCACCGGTCAGGTCGGCGAACCGCTTGTCGATCTCGACCCACATGTCGGTGCCCACCACGCCCGGGCAGTAGGCGTTGACGGTGATGCCGTCGGCGGCGTGCTCCTTGGCGGCGGCCTGGGTCAGCGCGCGCACCGCGAACTTCGACGCGCTGTACACCCCGAGCATGCCGAACCCGTCGTGGCCGGCGATCGACGAGGCGTTGATGATCTTGCTGATCTTTCCCTGTTGCTGGTTGTCCAGCTCTTTGAACTTGGCCACCGCGGCCTGGATGCCCCACAGCACCCCGTTGACGTTGATCGCCCAGACCCGGTTCGCCTCCTCGGGCGTCACCTCACCGACCGGCCCGACCAGTGCGATACCGGCGTTGTTGACCATGATGTCGAAACCGCCCAGGGCGGCGGCAGCGTGGTCCACCGCGGCGAACACCTGCCCGCGGTCACTGACGTCGGCAACGAACGTCGTTGCCTTGCTGCCGATCTCGGCGATCTCACCGGCGACGTGTTCGATGCCGTCGGCGCGGGTGTCCACCAGCGCCACCGCCGCACCGTCGCGAGCAAGCCGTAGCGCGATACCTCGGCCGATACCGCGTGCCGCACCGGTCACCAACGCAACCCTGCCGTCGAGAGCCATGACTATTTCCCTTCGTTCGGGTCGACCAGAACCTTCATCTTCGTGCCGGCGTGCAGCGCCTCGAACCCCTCGTCGATCACGTCGTCGAGCGGAATGCGGGTCACCCACCCGGTGGTGTCATAGGCGCCCTCGGCCATCAGCGCGATCACCGCCTCGAAGTCGGCGCCGGTGTAGCACAGCGAGCCCTGGATCCGGGACTCGTTCATGACGAGGTTCAACAGCGGTGTCTCCAAGGGTTTCTCGTAGATGGCGACGCTGACCATCGGCTTGCGGGAACCGACACAGGCCAGCGCGGTGGCCACCGCCGGGGTCACCCCGGCGGCGTCGAACACGGCGTCCGCTCCGGCGCCCCGGGTGTGCTCGGCGATGAAGGCGGGCACGTCTGCACTGCCCGGATCCAGTGTCGTGGCGCCGAGCGCCTCGATCGCGGCACGGCGCGTCGGTGACGGTTCGACGACGAAGACGTCCTCGAGACCCTTGCCGCGCAGTGCGAACCACAGGCCGATCCCGATGGGTCCGGCACCGAACACCATGGCGGTGTCGCCGGCAGAGACGTCACCTAGTGTTGCGGCGTGGTAGGCCACCGACATCGGCTCGACGAGCGCGCCGAGTTCCAGCCCGACGCTGTCGGGCAGCCGGTGCAGCATCTCGGTCGGCACGATGCTGAACTCGGCCATGCCGCCGTCGGACATCAGTCCGTGGAACCCGATTTGCGCGCACACGTTGTAGTTGCCGGCCCGGCACGGTGCGCAGGTTCCGCACCGGTACACCGGCTCGACCGCGACCCGGTCGCCCTCGCTCCACCCGGTCACGCCGTCGCCGACGGCCGTGATGGTGCCGGAGAACTCGTGGCCCATGGTCAGCGGCAGCTGCGCCCCGGTCAGCGGGTGCGGTTCGGTGGGCACGAAGATCGGCCCGGCGTAGTACTCGTGCAGGTCGGTGCCGCAGATGCCGTTGTAGCCGACCCGCAGCTTGACGGTGCCCGGCCTGGGCTCGGGCTCGGGCACGTCGTCGATCTCGAGCTTGTTCGGTCCGTAGTAGACAGCTGCTTTCATGCCCGCAGTTGTATGTGACGGGCGACACAGCGCGAAAGAGTTGCGAGGGGTTGCACCGGCAGTCTCGAGGGTTGCACGGGCAGCGTGCAACGCTTCGCAACTCTTGCCCGCCGCCGATCCAGCGGTGTGTCCTGGCTCACATGACTTCCACTCTCGATCCGCAGACCGCTCCCGATGTGACTCCCGCCCAGCGTGTCGACGCCTGGCTGGCCGACTTCGAGGCCGCCCTCGCCGTACGCGACATCGACCGGGTCGCCGGCATGTTCGCCGTCGACAGCTTCTGGCGTGACCTGGTGTCGTTCACCTGGAACCTCAAGACGATGGAGGGCCGCGAGCAGATCACCGACATGCTCACCACACGGCTTGCCGGAACCGACCCGTCCGGCTTCCGCACCCGGGAGACCCCCACCGAGGACGAGGGCGTGACCACGGCGTTCATCGAGTTCGAGACCGCCGTCGGCCGTGGGGTCGGGCATCTGCGCCTCAAGGACGAGGACGGGGTGCCCCGGGCATGGACGCTGCTCACCGCGCTGCAGGAGCTCAAGGGCCACGAGGAGCCCAAGGGCCCGAGCCGGGTGCTCGGCGCGGTGCACGGCGACGATCCCGACCCTCGGTCGTGGGCGGAGAAACGCGCCGAGGAGGAGGCCGAGCTGGGCCGCAGCATCCAGCCCTACGCTCTGGTGATCGGCGGTGGTCAGGGCGGCATCGCGCTGGGGGCGCGGCTGCGCCAGCTCGGCGTGCCGGCCATCGTCGTCGACAAGCACGAGCGGCCCGGTGACCAGTGGCGCAAGCGGTACAAGTCACTGTGCCTGCACGACCCGGTGTGGTACGACCACCTGCCCTATCTGCCGTTCCCGGCCAACTGGCCGGTGTTCGCCCCGAAGGACAAGATCGGCGACTGGCTGGAGTTCTACACCCGCGTCATGGAGGTGCCGTACTGGTCGAAGACCACCTGCACATCGGCCTCGTTCGACGAAGAGACCAACCGGTGGACGGTCGAGGTGGACCGCGACGGCGAGAAACTGACCCTGCACCCCACCCAACTGGTGCTGGCGACCGGAATGTCGGGCAAGCCGAACATCCCCACGTTGCCGGGTCAGGACGTCTTCCGCGGTGACCAGCACCATTCGTCGGCCCATCCCGGACCGGACGCCTACGTCGGCCGCAAGGCGGTGGTGATCGGTTCCAACAACTCGGCTCACGACATCTGCAAGGCCCTCTACGAGAACGGCGTCGACGTGACGATGGTGCAGCGCTCGTCGACCCACATCGTCAAATCGGACACGCTGATGGACATCGGGCTCGGCGACCTGTACTCCGAACGCGCGCTGGCGGCGGGCATGACCACCGAGAAGGCGGACCTGACGTTCGCGTCGCTGCCGTACCGGATCATGCACGAGTTCCAGATCCCGCTGTATGACCAGATGCGCGAACGCGACAAGGAGTTCTACGACCGTCTCGAGGCGGCGGGCTTCGAACTCGACTGGGGCGCAGACGGTTCGGGACTGTTCATGAAGTACCTGCGCCGCGGCTCGGGCTACTACATCGACGTCGGCGCCTGCGATCTGGTCGCCGACGGCCGGATCAAGCTCGCGCACGGACAGGTCGACCACCTGACCGAGAACGCGGTGGTGCTGGCCGACGGCACCGAACTGCCCGCCGACGTCGTGGTGTATGCGACCGGATACGGCTCGATGAACGGCTGGGCCGCCGATCTGATCGGCCAGGACGTCGCGGACCGGGTCGGCAAGGTGTGGGGCCTGGGCAGCGCCACCCCCAAGGATCCGGGACCGTGGGAGGGCGAGCAGCGCAACATGTGGAAGCCCACCCGGCAGCCCAACCTGTGGTTCCACGGCGGCAATCTGCACCAGTCCCGGCACTACTCGCTGTACCTGGCGCTGCAGCTCAAGGCCCGCTACGAGAACATCCCCACCCCGGTCTACGGCCTGGCCGAGGTGCACCACCTGAGCTGATCCGACCCGCGCGAGAGGCTGGAGCCGAGATCGACGTGAGGGTTGCGATTCGTCGGCGATGCCGCGGCGATAACAGCCCCCGTGTCGATCTCGCCTCCAGCGCGGTGGGGACGGTGACGAGGCGCTACGCGGCGGCGGTGGACTGCCGGATCTGGTTGCCGCCCGCGCGCTTCGCCTCGTACATCGCCATGTCGGCGTTGGCCACCACCCGCTCGACGAGGGCGCCGATGTCGCCGGCCGCGGCCGTCACCGTGACCCCGGCGATGCCGAGGCTCGCGGTGACCCCCCACCGGGTGGCGGCGATGGCCGAGCAGAGCCGACGCGCCAGCAGCTCGACCTCGCGGGGCTGGGTGGCCTGGGCGACGAGGAACTCTTCACCGCCGATCCGGGCCGCGATCACACCCGGACCGCTGACCTCGCGGATCCGCGCGGCGACCTCCACGATCACCTGGTCCCCGACGGCATGACCGCGGGTGTCGTTGAGACGCTTGAAACCGTCGAGGTCGATCAACACCACGCTGAACGACACCGCGCCGCGGCGCACCGCGTGCGAGATGAGGGCGCGCGACGACCGTCGGAACCCCCGTCGATTCGCCAGGTTCGTCATTGGGTCTGTCGACACCGCGTCGTTCCACAGCAGCCGCACCAGGATCTGCCCACCGAACGGCACCGTCATCAAGGCACCGCTGGACAACAGCAGCGTGGCCACGCCCAACGCCGGGTCGCCGGTCAGCCAGGTGCGGACCGCACACGCCACCATGGTGCCGAGCGCCACGCCCACTGTGAGCACCAGCAGCCGCGAGCTGTGGAAGGACGCCACGTAGGCGGCGAGTCCGACGAACCCCCAGCAGGTCAGCAGCCCCGCGTGCGGGTCTGCCGGGGTGAGAGCCACCACGGCGATGGCCACGCTGCCGACGAGGGAGAAGACCGCCGATTGCCCACGGCTCGGCCAGCGCACTGCATAGAAGACGGCCAAACCGGCGAAGTACGCCGCCGCTGCCAGGGCAACCGCCTGCCCACCGGCCGGGCTGACCGGCATCAACGTCGCGGCGACGGCGAGCACCGCCACGACCACGGCCATCAGCGCCCGCGAGAACCCGAGCAACCGGCGGGACGCGAGGTATTCCGACAGCCAGTCATACCGGTCGGGCTGCCGCCACCACCGGCGGATGTGGATCACTCCGAGCCCCCGACGCTCACCGGTGGTGATGCTACCGGGACCTCCCGTTGGCGCGACCGGTTCGGACAGGACCGCAGCGGATGCGCAGAATGGGGGCGTGACCGACACCGCGCCGCACGACCACGACCCGACCGACCCGTACCTGTGGCTCGAGGACGTCACCGGTGACGATGCGCTGGCGTGGGTGCACCAGCACAACGAGCCGACGGTCGCCGAACTGACCGGCGACCGGTTCGAACAGCTGCGCGCCGAGGCGTTGGAGGTGCTCGACACCGACACCCGGATTCCGTACGTGCGGCGCCGCGGCGAGTACCTCTACAACTTCTGGCGGGACGCGACCAACCAGCGGGGCCTCTGGCGGCGGACCACGCTGGACAGCTACTGCACCGAGAAGCCCGACTGGGACGTCGTCATCGACGTCGACGAGTTGGCGCGCACCGACGATCGGAACTGGGTGTGGGCCGGGGCCACCGTCATCGAACCCGACCACGACCGCGCGCTGATCAGCCTGTCGCCCGGCGGCTCGGATGCCGCGGTCGTGCGGGAGTTCGACATGACCACCCGCACGTTCGTCGACGGCGGCTTCGAGCTGGACGAGGCCAAGTCACAGACCACCTGGGCAGACGAGGACACTCTGCTCGTCGGCACCGACTTCGGCGAGGGTTCGCTCACCGCGTCGGGCTACCCGCGCATCGTCAAGCGGTGGCGGCGGGGCCAGCCGCTCGAGCAGGCCGAAACGGTGTTCTCCGGCTCTCCCGATGACGTCATCGTCGCGGCGTCGGTGGACCGCACGCCCGGCTTCGAGCGCACCATCATCAGCCGGGCGCTCGACTTCTTCAACGAAGAGGTCTACGAGCTTCGCGGCGGCGAACTGATCCGGATCGACACCCCCACCGACGCGAGCATCTCCATCCACCGCGGCTGGCTGCTCGTCGAGTTGCGCACCGACTGGTACTACAGCCTCGAGACCGGTGTCGAGGAGTACCGGGCCGGTTCGCTGCTCGCCGCGGACTACGACGAATTCCTCGCCGGCACAGCGCGACTGCACGTGGTGTTCGCTCCCGACGCGCACACCTGCCTGCACCACTACGCCTGGACGCAGGACCGGCTGGTGGTGGTCACCCTGGCCGACGTGGCCAGCCGGGTCGAGGTGTTCACCCCGGGCACCTGGGACTCGCACGCCGTGTCGGGTCTGCCGGAGAACACCAACACCTCCATCGTGGCCGCCGACCCGCACGGCGACGAGATCTTCCTGGACTGCAGCGGTTTCGACACGCCGTCGCGGCTGCTGCACGGGGCCGCAGGCGGCGAGCTGACCGAGGTCAAGCGGGCGCCGTCGTTCTTCGACGCCGCCGACCTGGAGGTCACGCAGCACTTCGCGACCTCCGACGACGGCACCGCCGTCCCGTATTTCGTGGTGGGCCACCGGCATCGACAGGGCCCCGGTCCCACGCTGCTGGGCGGATACGGCGGGTTCGAGGTGGCGCGCACCCCGGGATACGACGGCGTGCTGGGCAGGTTGTGGCTGTCCCGCGGCGGCACCTACGTGCTGGCCAACATCCGCGGCGGCGGCGAGTACGGCCCCACCTGGCACACCCAGGCGATGCGGGAAGGCCGTCACCTGGTGGCCGAGGACTTCGCGGCGGTGGCGCGGGATCTGGTGGCCAGGAACATCACCACCGTCGCCCAACTCGGCGCCCAGGGCGGCAGCAACGGCGGTCTGCTGATGGGCATCATGCTCACCCAGTACCCGGAGCTGTTCGGGGCGTTGGTGTGCAGCGTGCCGCTGCTCGACATGCGCCGGTTTCACCTGCTGCTCGCCGGCGCCTCCTGGGTGGCCGAGTACGGCGACCCCGACAACCCGGACGACTGGGCGTTCATCTCGAAATACTCCCCCTACCAGAACATCTCCGCCGAGCGCCGTTACCCGCCGGTGCTGATCACCACCTCCACCCGCGACGACCGCGTCCACCCCGGACACGCCCGGAAGATGACCGCGGCGCTGGAGGCCGCCGGCCATCAGGTGTCCTACTACGAGAACGTCGAAGGCGGCCACGCCGGTGCCGCCGACAACCCGCAGATCGCCTTCCGCGCGGCACTGATCTACGAGTACCTCTGGCGGACACTGGACGGGAGCTGACATGACCTTCACCTACCGGGCTCTGCTGGCGGCGGGGACCGTCACCGCGCTGCTGGTCAGCGGCTGCACCCGCGACGTCACCGGAACCGCCGTCACGGCCTCCGGCGGGGCGGACGCATGCGCGACGGTCGATGCGCCGCTGGCCGACATCCCCACCACCGACGCGGGCGAGCCCCAGTTGCGCATCCCGGTTCCCAGCGGCTGGAAACGCAACTCGATGATGGACAGCCGGGTGATCCGGTACGCGATCGTCGCCGAGAAATTCCGAACCCGGGGGTTCGCCACGAACGCCGTGGTCACCCTCGAATCGGCGCGCGGCACCAACGAGACGCCGACCGAGATCTTCGACCAGAACCGGAACAACCTCGTCGAAATCATGGGTGCCAGTGACCTGTCGGTCGAGACGAACACCACCTGCGGGTTCCCCTCGGAGACAACGCGGTACACGGCTCCGAAAATGGGCCTGGCCCCGGAGCGACCGGTCATCATGCATGCGGTGGTCGCCGAATCCGATCCCACGTGGCTGGCGACGCTGACCATCCAGACCACCGAACCCGACGATCCACAGTTCCGCCGCGACGCCCAGCAGATCGTCGACGGATTCCAGCTGGTGCTACCGGCGACGTGACGACGACCTCGACGGTGTTGCTGAGCGCGGGCGCGCTGGCGCTGCTGCTGGCGATCGTGGTACCCGGATGGGACGCCGCCACACTGCCCCGGCGTTCGGTCAAACGGCGGATCTACTGGACGGGAACAGGCGTGGGCATCGTGCTGCTGTTCCTCGGCGGCCTGCCCGACGTGCAGAGCGCGGTCGCGTTCGTCGCCGCCGCGGCGATCCTCATGACGGGCTGGGCGTACTTCCGCACCCCGAACATCAAGCTCGGCGGCCGGATCCGATCCGCGGACGCGGCGCAGCGTGAGCCCGACCCGCCGGCGGTGTAACGCCCGGCCCGCCTGCCCACACTGCCCACGGTGAAGGGCCGCGCCGTCCGGGTGGGCCCGCCGACCCCGGGAGGCGTTGCGATGACCACTGTCCGAACCCCACATCCCGACCGACTCCAGAGCGGGCTGGACCGCGCCGGCAGCGCTCTGCTGCGTTACTCGCTGGTGCTGATCCTCGCCTGGATCGGGGCGTTGAAGTTCACCGAGTTCGAAGCGCGGGGCATCGAGCCCCTGGTGGCGTCCAGTCCGTTCATGAGCTGGGTGTACGACGTCTTCTCGGTCACGACGTTCTCCGCGCTGCTCGGAGCGCTCGAGATCGCGACCGCGGCCCTCATCGCGGTCAAGCCGTGGTGGCCGACGTTCTCGATGGCCGGCAGCGTGGTCGCGGTCGGTTTGTTCACCGCCACGCTGAGCTTCCTGATCACCACACCCGGTGTGTTCGAGGCGTCGGCGGGCGGCTTCCCGGTGTTGTCCTCGACGGGTCAGTTCCTGATCAAGGATGTTGCGCTGCTGGGCATCTCGGTGTGGACGCTGGCCGATTCACACCGCGCACTCCAGTCGCGGCGGGCTACCATCGGGCCGTGACGACCGCTACGCCGGCCGACGAGGAGAAGCTGGTCGCGGCGCTGCGGGCGCGCGATGAGGCGGTCTTCGCCGCGTTGGTCGATCGGCACACCCCGTCGATGCTGCGGGTGGCGCGGGGCTACGTCGCCAGCCGGGAGATCGCCGAGGAGGTCGTCCAGGAGGCGTGGATCGCGCTGCTCAAGGGCATCGACGGCTTCGAGGGCCGATCCAGCGTCCGCACATGGCTTTTCACCGTTCTGATCAACATCGCCCGGACCCGCGGCGCCCGGGAACGCAAGGACCGTGACATGCAGGTCGTGGCGTTCACCGGCGGCAGCGTCGACCCGGCACGGTTCCGCGGCGGCGACGACGAGTGGCCGGGCCACTGGAGGGACGACGTCGCGCCCGTGGCGTTTCCGGAGTCTCCGGAAGGCGCGGTGCTGGGCGGAGAGCTCATGGACGTCGCGCGGCGCGAGCTGGACAAACTCCCGGAACGCCAGCGCGTCGTGGTCACGTTGCGTGACGTGCTGGACCTCGATTCCGCGGAAGTCTGCGCGCTGCTCGACATCAGCGTCGCCAACCAGCGCGTGCTCCTGCACCGGGGCCGCGCCGCGGTGCGCCAGGCACTGGAGAACTACCTGGAGGATGTGTCATGACCGACGACCATGACCTGGCCTGCGCCGAGCTCGTCGAACTGGTCACCGCCTACCTCGACGGATCGCTGGACGCCGAGACCAGGGCGCGCTTCGACACGCACCTGCTCGACTGCGAAGGCTGCGAGAACTATCTGCAGCAGTTCCGGACGACGGTGGCCACCTTGAACCGCGTCGACCGGATCGGGTCGGAGGAACTCGACCCGGCTTTCCGGGCCAAGCTGCTCGACGCGTTCCGCGGCTGGCGGTAGAGCCCAACGGGCACACTGGCTGACTATGTCACCGACCTCGTCGACCTTCGAGACCCTGCTGTATCGAACCGAACCGCCGGTAGCCACCATCACGCTCAACCGTCCCGAGCGGCTCAACACGATCGTCCCGCCGATGCCCGACGAGATCGAGGCGGCCATCGGGCTGGCCGAACGCGATCCCGCGATCAAGGTGATCGTGTTGCGCGGAGCGGGGCGGGCGTTCTCCGGCGGCTACGACTTCGGTGGCGGGTTCGAGCACTGGGGCGAGGCGATGAACACCGACGGCCGGTGGGACCCGGGTAAGGACTTCGCCATGGTGTCCGCCCGTGAGACCGGGCCGACGAACAAGTTCATGGCGATCTGGCGGGCGTCGAAGCCGGTGATCGCGCAGGTTCACGGCTGGTGCGTGGGCGGGGCCAGCGACTACGCGCTGTGCGCCGACCTGGTCATCGCCAGCGACGACGCCGTGATCGGCACCCCCTACGCCCGGATGTGGGGCGCCTACCTGACCGGCATGTGGCTCTACCGGTTGTCGTTGTCGAAGGTGAAATGGCATTCGCTGACCGGGGAGCCGCTGACCGGCAAGGAGGCCGCGGCGGTGGAGCTGATCAACGAGTCGGTGCCGTTCGAGCGTCTGGAGGCGCGCGTCGCCGAGATCGCCGCCAGGCTCGCGACCATTCCGCTGAGCCAGCTGCAGGCGCAGAAGCTGATCGTCAACCAGGCCTACGAGAACATGGGGCTGGCCTCGACGCAGACGCTCGGCGGCATCCTGGACGGGCTGATGCGCAACACTCCCGACGCGCTGCGTTTCGTCGACACCGCTGCCGCCGAGGGAGTGCGCGCGGCGGTGGAACAGCGCGACGGGCCCTGGGGTGACTACAGCCAGGCCCCGCCGCAACGCCGTCCGGACCCGTCCCACGTGATCCACCCCTGACCCTTTCCGTTACGCTACCGTTCCGTTATTGTCGACGGGGTGACCGACACCGAGGTCCTGGTGGTGGGCGCCGGACCGACGGGACTGACGCTGGCCTGTGCGTTACGCCTGCACGGGATCTCCGTACAGGTCGTCGACCGCGCCCCCGGACCGGCCACCACGTCGCGGGCGAACTTCCTGCACGCCCGCGGCTCGGAGGTGCTCGGCCGGCTCGGCGCCCTCGGCAGCCTGCCGGACGAGTCGCTGCGGGCGATGCGGATCACGAACTACCTCGGGGACCGCCCGCTGGTCACGCTGGAGTTCGGCGATCCCCGGATGGACACCGCCGCCCCGCCGATGGTGGTCTCCCAGGCCAAGGTCGAGGCCGCGCTGCGCGACCGGCTGGCCGAACTCGACGTCGTTCCCCACTGGGGTGTCGGCCTGGCCGGGCTGTCCCAGCAGGACGGGCCCCCGCAAGACCTCGTCGTCGCCGAACTCGACGACGGAACCCGACTGCGGGCGCAGTGGATCGTCGGCTGCGACGGCACCTCCAGCACCACCCGGCGGTTGGCCGGCATCGCGTTCCCGGGCGTCAAGCTCACCGAACGCTGGCTGCTGGCCGACCTGCACCTCGACTGGGAGATGGACCGCGGCGGCACCACCGGGTGGATCCACCCCGACGGCCTGCTCGGTGTGATGCCGATGCCCGGCGATGACGGCCGCGACGACCTGTGGCGGGTGTTCGCCTACGACCCGGGCAACACCGCGCCGCCGGACCAGGGCCAGATGCTGACGCGCCTGCGGCAGCTCATCCCCGCACGCAGCGGGCGGCGCGTGCACGTCGGGGACGCCGAGTGGTTGTCGATGTTCACCGTCCACCGCCGTCTCGCCGACCGCTACCGTCACGGCCACGCGCTGATCGCCGGCGACGCCGCCCACGCGCACGCCCCGTTCGGCGGGCAGGGCATGCTGACCGGCATCGGCGACGCCGAGAACCTGGCCTTCAAGCTCGCCCTGACCATCCGCGGTCTGGCCACCGATCGGTTCGTCGACACCTACGAGGCCGAGCGCCGCCCACTGGCCACCGACGTACTGCGCGGCACCAGCGCAGTCACCCGCGTCAACGTGGCGGACCACCCCGTCGGCCGCTTCCTGCGCGACCGGGTCGCCCCGAAGATCTTCGGGCGAGCGCCGGTGCAGCGGTGGATCACCTACACCGCATCGCAGCTGTGGGTCAGCTACCACAAGGGCCCGCTGGGCGGCCGCGGAGCCAAGCCGCGGCCGGGAGACCGGATCGCCGACCTGGCGTGCACCCGAGCCGACGGCACCGCCACCTGGTTGCACCGGGAGCTCGGCGGACGGTGGGCGTTGCTGACGCCCGGAGTTCGGCCACCGGTGATCGAGGCCGCCCGCCGGCACCTCGGCGACTTCGTCGCCCGCCTGGACTACGACGGTGACTCGGCGATGCTGATCCGCCCCGACGCCCACCTGGCGTGGCGGGGACGTCCCGGCGACGCATCCGCCGTGCACCGGTGGCTCACCGCCGCGTTGACCTCCGGTTCGACACCGTGAGCGCGCCGCGCGGGCGACCGCGCGACGCCGGGGCCGACCGGGCGATCCTGCAGGCCGGCCTGGAACTGTTCCTCGAGCGCGGCGTCGAAGGCGCCAGCATCGAGCAGATCGCCCGCCGGGCCGGCGTCGGGAAACCGACGGTCTACCGGCGCTGGTCGAACAAGGAGGACCTGATCTCGGGGGCCATGGAAACGCTGGTCGCCGACGAGTCCGGCTGGGCGTCGACCGCGGCGTCCACGTCGCCGTACGAGGTGGTCGAGGCCGCCATCGAGCGGGCTGCGGCCACCGCGGCCAGCCCGCAGTACCGCGCCCTGGTGGCCCGGGTGTTCGGCTCGGCGGTCAGCCATCCCGAGCTGATGGCCACCTACTGGCGTCGCTACATCGCGCCCCGTCGACGTCAGGCAGCGGCGCTGCTCGAGCGGGCGCGCGAGCTGGGCACCGTCGCCGCGGACACGGACCTCGAGGTGGCCATCGACATGATGGTCGGCGCGGTCACCTACCGGGTGTTGCAACCCGCACCGCCCGACGTCGACGAGATGCGCCGCTATCTGCGCGAGGTGTACCGACAGGTCGGCCTGCTGCCCCGCTCAGACCTCCGTGCCGGCCTCGGCCCGCAGCCGACGACGGATGCGTGAGACGACCAGCCAACCGAGCGCGACCGCGACCGCACTGAGCACGATGTACTGGAACGTCGCGGCGTAGGGCTCCACCCGGTGCCAGTTGGCGCCCAGCCCATACCCCGCACCGACGAAAACGCTGTTCCAGATCAGGCTGCCCAGAAAGGTGAGCACCGTGAAGACGGCGAAGTTCATCCGCTCGGTGCCGGCCGGGACGGAGATGAAACTGCGGAAGAACGGCAGCATCCTGCCGAAGAACACACCCTTGGTGCCGTGGCGCGCGAACCATGCCGCGGATTTGTCGATGTCCTCGACGTCGATCAACGGGACTTTGAGCACCAGCCTGCGCATCCGGTCATGGCCGAGTCGCGCACCGAGCCAGTAGATGAACCAGGCGCCCACCACCGACCCGAGGGTGGTCCACAGCACGGCTTCGACGACGGACAGCTGGCCGAGCCGCGCGGCGAACCCCGCCATCGGGAGGATGACCTCGCTGGGCAGCGGCGGGAAGACGTTCTCCAGGAAGATCGCCAGGCCTGCTCCGGGGCCTCCGAGGCGCTCCATCAGGTCCACCGTCCAGCCGGCGAGACCGTCGAGTTCGGCGGTGCCAGGTGAGGACAATGAGCGACCTTTCGAGAGGGGACTCGTTCCGAGGGTACCTGTCGGTCAGGACCGGCTCGCGTGCCAGCGTTCCAGCACCGCCGGAATCTCGGCCAGCAGGAATGCGTAGAAGTCGCGCATCTCGACCAGCCGGTCCCGGGCCAGGCCGGAGCCACCGGTCGCGGCGATCCCGTCGTCGGCCGCCTGCAGGAACGCGGCGATCGTCTGGTTCTGGCTGGTGTAGAGCGTCGCCCAGGCGTCCGGCCGCAGCCGGAAGTGGTCCCGCCTGCTGGCCGGTGCGGGCACCCGCTCGACCAGCCCGACCGACGTCAGATTCTTCAGCGCCCCGGATATCGAGCCTGCGCTGGCCTGGAGCTCGTCGGCCAACTCGGACATCGTCACGCTGGACCTCTCGGAGAACAACAGCGCGGTCAGCACCCGGGCGGTCATGCGTTGCAGACCTTGACCCGAAAGGACGAGGGCGAGCCGCTCCGCGGCCTCGTGCAGTCTCGGCGCGGGCGTCACCAGCAGACCTCCTGAGGATTTCAAAGACTTCAATAATTTCTGAAAATTCACTATAGTCTGACGCGGCGCTCCGGGAAGTCTGGTCGGAATTCCTGCCCGGCTGTCCAACCGAAGGATGACACGAGTCGAGATGAACACCGAACCCGTCATCGCCGTAAGCGAGCTGACCTACACCTATCCCAAGACGTCCGAACCCGCCGTGCGGGGCATGGATTTCACCGTGGCCCCGGGAGAGATCTTCGGCTTCCTCGGCCCGAGCGGTGCGGGCAAGTCGACCACGCAGAAGCTGCTGATCGGGTTGCTGCGCGGCCACGGCGGCCGAATGCTGGTCTGGGGCCGCGACCCGCTGGACTGGGGGTCCGACTACTACCAACGCATCGGGGTGTCGTTCGAGCTGCCGAACCATTACCTGAAGCTGACCGGTGCCGAGAACCTCCAGTTCTTCGCCTCGCTGTACGACGGGGCGACGCAGGATCCGCGCACCCTGCTCGAGGCGGTCGGCCTCGCCGACGCGGCGGACACCCGGGTGGGCAAGTACTCCAAGGGAATGCAGATGCGGCTGACGTTCGCCAGGGCGCTGCTCAACGACCCCGAGTTGATCTTCCTCGACGAGCCGACCTCGGGCCTGGACCCGGTCAACGCGCGGCGAGTCAAAGACATGGTCCTGGAACTGAAAGACCGCGGTCGCACCGTATTCCTCACCACCCACGACATGGCGACCGCCGACGAACTCTGCGACCGGGTGGCGTTCGTCGTCGACGGCCGCATCGTCGCCCTCGACGCGCCGACGGAACTGAAGATCGCCCGCAGTCGTCGGCTCGTCCGCGTCGAATACCGCGCTCCGGAGGGCACATTGCAGACCGCGGAGTTCCCGATGGACGGATTGGCCGACGACCCCGACTTCCATTCCGTGTTGCGCAGCCACCACGTGGAAACCATCCACAGTCGCGAGGCCAGCCTCGACGAGGTGTTCGTCGACGTCACCGGCCGGAGCCTGGCATGACGCGCTGGATCAGCGCCCTGCGCCTGGAGGCCACTTTGCAGGTGCGCCAACGGTTCGTGCACGCCGCGGTGATCTCCGGCCTGCTGTGGCTGGCGGTCCTGCTGCCGATGCCGCACCACCTGCGCAACATCGTCGAACCCTATGTGCTGATCGGCGACATCGCCGTCATCGGCTTCTTCTTCATCGGCGGCTCGGTGTTCCTCGAGAAGCAGGAACGCACGCTCGGGGCGGTGGTGTGCAGCCCATTGCGCTTCGGTGAATACCTGTCGGTGAAACTTGTTGTTTTGACCGTGATTTCGTTGCTCGTCGCGGTGGTGGTGGTGACCGCGACGCACGGCACCGACTTCCACCCTGCACCACTGGTCGTCGGCGTCGTCCTCGGCACGCTGGTCATGCTGCTGTCCGGATTCATCTCCGCGCTGCCGTTCGCCTCGGTCAGTGACTGGTTCCTCTCGACGGTGGTACCGCTGCTGATCCTGGCGCTGCCGGTGGTGTACCTGCTCGGGGTGTGGACGCACCCGGTGCTCTACCTGATCCCGACCCAGGGCCCGCTGTTACTGTTCGCCGCGGTGTTCGACCAGATCAGCCTGGCGCCCTGGCAGATCGGGTACGCACTGGTCTATCCGCTGCTCTGTGCGGCAGGGCTGTACCAGGTGGCCCGGGTCCTGTTCGACCGCTACGTCATCGCCCGGTCGGGTGCCGCGTGACCGCCGCCTGGGCCGCGTTCGGCCGCCTCCGTACATACGCGGCCTTCGGCCGCCTCCGTACATTCGCGGCCTTCGGCCGCCTCCGTACATTCGCGGCCTTCGGCCGCAACGACCTGCGGGGGACCTACCGCGACCCGCTGTTGGTGATGCTGGTGTTCGCCCCGGCGATCTGGACCGTCGGCACGGCGGTGCTCGTGCCGCGACTCGCCACCGCCCTGGCGCAGCGCTACGACTTCGACCTGGTGCCCTACTACCCGCTGGCAGTCACCGGGTTGCTGCTGCTGACCAGCATCATCGTCGTCGGCGGGCTGGCGGCGTTCCTGGTACTCGACGAGGTCGACGCCGGCACGCTGACAGCGCTGCGGGTGACCCCGGTGACGTTGCGCAGCTTCTTCGGTTACCGCGCCGCCACGGTGGTGACCGTGACGACCGTCTATGTCGCGGTGACGATCCCGTTGACGGGCCTGGTGCCGTCCTCGCTGGTGTGGCCGCTGATCCCGATCGGGATGGTGGCCGGTATGTCGGCGGTGGTGACGATGCTGCTGATCGTCGCCGTGGCACGCAACAAGGTGCAGGGCATCGCCATGCTGCGCCTGCTCGGTCTGCTCATCGCCGGGATCCCGTGCCTGCCCTGGTTCGTCGACTCCGCCTGGAATCTGGCGTTCGGGGTGCTGCCGCCGTACTGGGCGGCCAAGGCCTTCTGGGTGGCCTGCGCCGGCGGTTCGTGGTGGCCGTACCTGCTCGGCGGCGTGGCGGTCAACCTCGCGGCGGGGTGGCCGCTGTTGCGCCGGTTCGTCGCCAGCAACTCCTGATCCTCAGTCGCGGCGCAGCCCGCCCAGGCCCGCGGCGATCGCGCCGAGGACGACCAGCCCCGCCCCGGCCACCAGAGTGATGTTCAGCCAGTGGTGCAGGCTGCCCTCGGCGTGAGCGACCATCACCTCGGCCACGGTGCGGATGTCACCGGTCGTGCGGTTCAGCGCGTCCTCGACGTAGCCGCGGCCCACCTCGATGCCGGCCCAGCCTGCCGCGCCCACCAACAACGCCGACACTCCCAGCGCGGCCAGCGCCTTGCCCCGGGACCGGGCCGCGACGACGGTGAGCAACGCACACATCGCCACCACCGCCACCACCGCCGCGCTGGCCCAAGGTCCCCACGTCGCCAGCCAGCGCAGCTTGCCCGGCTGCAGCTCCGGGCTGTCGACGGTGATCGGCACCGTCAGTGCCGGCGGGACCTCCAGGTCCAGGGAGCCCAGCGTGGCCTGGAACGACGGATCCGACAGCATCGGCGCGACGTCGATGAGCCACTCGTCGGTCGAGTTGCCGCTGGGCACGGCACCGGTGAACATCCACCGATGTGCGATGCGGTTCGCCTGGGCGAACTGTCCGGCGAAGCCGTCGTTGCCCGTGTAGGACGCGGCGACCTGACGCACCAGGACGGGGTTGAGGCTGTAGCCGTTGTCGTCACCCAGCGACACCAGCTGGGTGGTCAGTTCACCCGCCATCGCCTCCTGCAGGCGCGCGTCACCCGCGGCTGACGCCGACAACGCGGCGTAGCCGTCCTCGTTGACGATCGTCATCTGCGCCCAGACCACCGGCACCGCGACGGCCAACGCCGCGGTGGTCAGCAGCCAGAAGAACAGCGCCGTCACGAACCGCACCGACGCGTCCTCCTTCTCCGCCGGTCAGTCGCCCAGCGCGCGTCCCACGATGAGCGGGTCGGGCCGGCCGACCACGTCATGGTCTTTGTTGTCGTAGTCGAATTTACTCAGCACGAAACGCATCGCGTTGACGCGGGCACGCTTCTTGTCGTTGCTCTTGACCACTGTCCACGGCGCCGTCTCGGTGTCGGTCCAGGCGAACATGTCCTCCTTGGCCGCGGTGTAGTCGTCCCACTTGTCCAGCGAGGCCAGGTCGGTGGGTGACAGCTTCCACTGCCGGACCGGGTCGACCTGGCGGATCGTGAACCGGGTGCGCTGTTCGGACGGCGACACCGAGAACCACAGCTTGGTCAGGAAGATGCCGTCGTTGACCAGCATCTGCTCGAACCAGGGGACCTGGCGGATGAACTCGGCGTGCTGCTTGGGGGTGCAGTAGCCCATCACGCGTTCCACGCCGGCGCGGTTGTACCAGGACCGGTCGAACATCACGATCTCGCCAGCATGCGGCAGGTGGCGCACATAACGCTGGAAATACCACTGCGTGCGCTCCTGCTCGGTCGGCTTCTCCAGCGCCACGATGCGCGCGCCGCGCGGGTTCAGGTGCTCCATGAAGCGCTTGATGGTGCCGCCTTTGCCTGCGGCGTCGCGGCCCTCGAACACGACGACGTGCCGGTGCCCGTTGGCCTGGCTCCACTTCTGCAGCTTGAGCAGCTCGATCTGCAACAGCCGCTTCTGTTCCTCGTAATCGCTGCGCTTCATCCGCTCGTCGTACGGATAGTTCTCCCGCCACGTGTCGACCACCTGGTCGCCGGGCTGGATCAGCAGAACCGGGTCGTCATCATCGTCGTCGACCACCGTGTAACCAGAGGTGTCCAGAGTCACGCGCCGAAGCTATCCAGCCTCACGAACCAGTCGGTGACGTCGCGGTGAACGGCAGGTGGCCGGTTGCCGCGAGCTCTCGCCGACGCGGTGTCTGCCCTGTTCCCCACACCGTTGCGCGACTGCAGTCAGTCGATTACGGTCGAGGTGTAGTCGACTGACTACACAACAGGGAAAGGACCCCGACCCATGGCCACCATCCCCTCGATCACCAAACTGGGCAGCAACATCGGGGCCCGCATCGACGACGTCCCCCTCAGCGGCGACCTCTCCCCGGACGTCGTCTCGGCGATCCACACCGCGCTGCTCGAACACGGGGTGATCTTCTTCCGCCACCAACACCACCTCGACGACGCTGCCCAGCGACGCTTCGCCGCACTCCTCGGCACGCCGGTCGGGCATCCCCTGCTCCCCGCGCTCGCCGCGGACGTCCCGACCATCACGCCGATCGACTCCGACTACGCCTCGGCAAACCGGTGGCACACCGACGTCACCTTCGTTCCCGACTACCCCTCGATCTCGGTCCTTCGGGCCGTCACCCTGCCGCCCTACGGCGGCTCGACGATGTGGGCGTCCACCGCCGCCGCCTACCGCGATCTGCCGGATCCGCTCAAACGGCTGACCGAGAACGCCTGGGCCCTGCACAGCAATCGGTTCGACTACGTCGCGACCTCAGCCACCACCACCGACGAGAAGTTCCGCGCGGCGCGGGCGGCCTTCGCGCACAAAGAGTTCCGTACCGAACATCCACTGGTGCGGGTCCACCCCGAGACCGGCGAGCGCACCCTGGTCGCCGGAGACTTCACCCGACACCTGATCGGTTTCGACCCGCAGGACTCGCAAACCCTGCTCGATCTCGTTCAGCGACGGATCACGGTGCCGGAGAACACCATCCGGTTGAACTGGGAGGCCGGCGACGTGGCGATCTGGGACAACCGCGCCACCCAGCACCGCGCTGTCGACGACTACGACCGGCAGAGGCGGCTGATGCATCGGGTCACCCTCGCCGGTGACGTCCCCGTCGACATCCACGGATCCCCGAGCAGGGCGATCGGCGATTCAGAGCCCACCACGCTCGCCGGGTGACGGCTACTTCGCCGGGTGCCGGCTACTTCGCCGCGCGCCTCGGCCCGATCAGCGCCATCTTGGTCATCATCGTGTTCATCCGCTTGAGTGCGCGCAGCGAGTTGTTGTAGTAGTTGCCGCCGGCGCCGACGTTGGTGCGGGGCGCCACCACCGCCTCCTGACGGCAGAATTTGCGGATCCCCTCGGCGCCGCCGAACCGCACACCCATGCCGGAGGACTTCCATCCGCCCATCGGCGCCGTGGTGCACATCAGGTTGGAGATGACGTCGTTGATGTTCACCGCTCCGCAATCGAGTTGCACCGCAACGGCTTCGGCACGCTCGACATCGCCGGAGAACACCGACGCCGACAGGCCGTAGGGGCTGTCGTTGGCCAGCCGCACCGCCTCGGTGGCGTCGGCGACCTTCATGATCGGCAGCGTGGGCCCGAACGTCTCCTCGGTCATGCACATCATCGAGTGGTCGACGTCGACGAGCACGGTCGGTGGGTAGAACGAACCCGCGCCGACCGGACGGCGGCCGCCGGTCAACGCGCGGGCACCCTTGGCCAGCGCGTCCTGGACGTGACGCTCGGTGACGGCCACCTGACTCTCGTCGATCATCGCGCCGAAGGCGTGCCCCTCACCGGCTCCGGTGCTCAGATTCTGCACATCGCGCACCACCGCGGCGACGAACCGGTCATAGACGGCGTCGACGACATAGACCCGCTCCACCGAGACACAGGTCTGCCCGGCGTTGAACATCGCGCCCCACACCGCGGCGTGCGCGGCCAGATCCACGTCGGCGTCTTCGAGGACGATCATCGGGTCCTTACCGCCGAGCTCCAGGCTCACCGGGGTGAGCCGGCGCGCCGCACGTTCCATGACCTTCGCGCCGGTCGCGCTGGAGCCGGTGAACTGGATGAAGTCGGAGGTGTCGATCACCGCTTCGGACACCTCGCGGGCGCCCTGCGCCAGCGCCAACACCTCGGGGGCACCCGACTCGAGCCAGCCGCGCAGCAGCAGTTCGGCGGTCAGCGGCGTGCGTTCCGACGGCTTGAGCAACACCGCACAACCCGCCGCGAGTGCACCGATGGCGTCCATCAACGCGTTGGCCACCGGGTAGTTCCACGGCGCGATGATCCCCACGACCGGACGCGGCCGGTAGTGCACCGCGATCTTCTTGATGGCCATGAAGGGCAGCGCAGCCGGACGCGTCTCGGGCGCCAGGGCTTGTTCCATCGTCTTGATGTAGTAGGACGCGATCATGATGATCAGCGGCACCTCCTGCGACGCGTCGACGGCGGATTTGCCGGTCTCGGCGATCAGCAGTCGCTCGATCTCGGAGCGGTGCTCGCCCAGCCACACCGCATAGCGCGCCAGCACCTTCGCCCTTCCCTTGGCGCCGCGGGCCGCCCATTCGGTCTGCGCGGTGCGCAGCCCGGCGGCGATGTGGGCGACGTCGGCCGGATCGGTCCAGCGCACCTCGCCGGCGACGGCGCCCGTCGCCGGGTTCCTGATGGTGCCGGTGCCGGTGAAGGAGTCGGGCGTGTGCACGTCTGGCGTCGCGGTCATGGGCCTATGTTAACGGCCGCTGTGATCCACGTCGCACCCGGGTTGACACCCGTCAAGTTTGGTCGGGGGCCTGTCCGGGCCTCGTTCTGCGAGGACAGCGAGGACCGACACCAGCGCGGTACCGAGCAACACCGCGCCGACCGCGTCGGTGAAGAAGTGATACGTCACGCCCTGCCCCACGACGCCGAGCGCGACCGCCACCGTCGCTGCGATCACCGTCCACGTCGCCGCACCCGCGACCAGCACCGCCATCCCGAGCACGACCACCGCCACCGTGGTGTGCCCGCTCGGGTAGGCCAGCGCGTCGTCCTTGTACCGGCCGAACAGGCGTTTCGCGATCCGCGCGGACAGCACAGCAAGCAACGGCGCCACCGCCACCACCGCCGCCAGTCGCCATCGCCGCCGGTAGAGCGCGATCAGCAGGACGCAGACACCCAGACCCAGCGTGACGCGGGCATCGGTGAACACCAGCAGATAGCCCAGCGCCGGGTGCTGCCTGCCGAGACGCTGGAACCACTCGTCGAGCGCCGTCGTGCCGTCACCGACCGCGAGTCCGAGCAGCACGACACCGGCCAGACCCAGCGCCGGCCACCACCGGATCAACCGTGTCAGTGTGCGATGCCCCGGATATAGGCGGCCTGGCCGAGGTGCTGAGCGGCGTCGTCGATGATGCTGACCAGGCGTGCGCTGGCCGTCACCGGCGGATTCCAGTTGCGGTCGACCACCCGGGCGAGCTCGTCGGCCGACACCGACGCCAGGTACTCCAAGGTCTCCTTGTGTACCGCGTGGTAATAGCCGGCCAGCAGATCGGCGGGTGCGCGCACCTTGGCGACGTCCTCGGGGGTCTGGCCGTAGCCGTGCGCGTCGCGCGGCAGGTCGAGATCGAACCGGTCCACCCAGCCCTCCCGGAACCACACCTGCTCGAGGTCGGCGAGCGCGCACAGCTGCGCGTCGTGCATGCGGGCACTGTGCCAGATCAGCCACGCGATCGTGTTGGCGTCAGGCGCCGGCCGGAAGTAGGCGACCTCGTCGGTCAGTCCCTCGATCAGGTCGTCGACGTGCTCGATCTGCCGGGTGAACGCGTCACGCAGCAGTTCGCGGGCGGCATCGATGTCGGTCATGTCGTCACTCCTCAGGTCCGCCGCCGTGGAACACCGCTTCCACGTTGTTCCCGTCGGGGTCCCGCACAAACGCGCCGTAGTAGCTGTCGTGGTACTCCGGCCACAGCCGCGGCTCGTGCAGCGGCTCGGCTCCCAGCGACAGTGCCGTGCGGTAGAACGCCTGCACCGCTTCGGCATCCTTGGCCGCGAAGGCGACATGCACCTCTCGGTTGGGGCCGGCGGCGTTTCCGGCGGCCATGTCCGAGATCCAGAAAGCGGGGTGACCGTCGGTGCCGTAACCGACGGCCACCCCCATGTCCATCTGCCGGGTGTAGCCGAGCACGCCGAGCACGTGGTCGTAGAACGACGCCGATTTTTCGAAGTCAGCGCAGTTGATTCCGAAGTGGTCGATCATGCGCTCACCGTACATTCGGGATATGACATATGAACTCGTCATCCGCCACGGAACCATCGTCGACGGACTCGGCGGCGAACCGTTCGTCGGCGACGTCGCGGTGTCCGGGGGTGTGATAGCCGCGGTGGGTCAGGTCGACGAGTCCGGCGCCCGCGAGATCGATGCGACCGGCCTGCTGGTCACCCCCGGTTTCGTCGACCTGCACACCCACTACGACGGGCAGGCGATCTGGTCGGACCGGCTGACCCCCTCGTCCGCACACGGGGTGACCACGGCGGTGATGGGCAACTGCGGAGTCGGCTTCGCCCCGTGCCGGCCCGCCGACCACGACGTGCTGGTCGACGTGATGGCCGGCGTCGAGGACATCCCCGGCGTGGTCATGGTCGACGGGCTGCCGTGGCACTGGGAGACGTTTCCGGAGTTCCTCGACGCGCTGGAGGCCGGACACCGCGACATCGACGTGGCCGCGCTGTTGCCGCACTCGCCGCTGCGGGTGTACGTGATGGGCCGCCGCGGCGTCGACCGCGAGCCCGCCACTGCCGAAGACCTCGAGATGATGCGCAAGCTGGCCGCCGAGGCGGTGCGCGCCGGGGCCCTGGGCTTCGCGTCGTCGCGCTTCACGCTGCACAAGACCTTCAGCGGCGCACCGATTCCCAGCTATGACGCCGACCGCGCCGAGATCGAGACGATCGCCCGCGGGGTGGACGACGCCGGCGGCGGCCTGATCCAGTTCGTTCCCGATCTGGTCGCCGGTGACTACGAACCCGTGCTGAAGACGGTGTTCGAGGTCGCGGCCGAGGTCGGGCTGCCGGTCACCTTCACGCTGGCGATCGGCAACGCCGGCGAGCCCTTCTTCCTCGACGCGTTGACGATGGTGGAGAAGGCGAATGCCGATGGCGGTGACATCACCGCGCAGATCTTCCCGCGCCCGATCGGGCTGGTGCTCGGGCTCGAGCTGTCGGGCAACCCGTTCGTGATGTACCCGTCGTATCAGCAGATCGCCGACCTGTCGCTGGCGCAGCGCGTCGCCGAGATGCGCAAACCCGAAGTGCGCGAACGCATCCTGAACGACAAGCCGGGATCGGACGGACACCCGTTGATGTTCGCCGCGCAGGCCTGGAACTACATGTTCCCGCTTGCCGATCCGCCGGATTACGAACCGTCGCCGTCGGATTCGATCGGTGCCCGCGCGGCCGCGCGGGGCGTGACCCCCCTCGAAGAGGCCTACGACCGGCTGCTCGACGACGACGGTCACGCGATGCTGCTGGTGACGCTGGCCAACTTCCGCGACGGCTCGCTGGACACCGTCGCCGAGCTCATCCGCCGCGACGACGTGGTGCTCGGCCTCGGCGACGGCGGCGCGCACTACGGGATGATCTGTGACGCCAGCTTCCCGACGTACCTGCTGACCCACTGGGTGCGTGACCGCGCGGCGGGCCGGCTGGCGGTCGCCGAAGCCGTGCGGGAGCTGACGTCGGTGCCGGCCCGCGTCGCCGGGCTGGCCGACCGCGGCCGAATCGCCGTGGGCTACAAGGCCGATCTGAACGTCATCGACGCGCAGGCGCTACGGCTGCACCGGCCGGTCGTCGTCAGCGACCTGCCTGCCGGTGGGCGCCGCCTCGACCAGACCGCCGACGGCTACGTCGCCACGATCGTCTCCGGTGAGGTGATCGCCGAGAACGGCTCCCCCACCGATGCGCGTCCGGGCAAGCTGATCCGCGGCCGTCAGAAAGCGCCTGTCGGTTCAGCGACCTGACCGGCGCAGCGCCGGGTGGCGACCGGTCAGCAGCGGAAGCAGCAACCGACGCGGCATGAACTCGAACAGGCGGGCAGGGATCTCGTTCTGCAGGCCGGGGATCACCGCGCCGCGGTCGTGCGCCAACGCGTCGATGCCGGCCTTGGCCACCGTCGCCGACGGCACCCACATGAATCGCGGGAACGCCGCGGCGAAGGTCCGTTCGTCCATGCCCGCGGTCTCCAGGAACTCTGTGCGCACAGGCCCCGGATGCAGCGCGGCGACGGTGACTCCGGTGCCGGAGAGCTCTCCGCGCACACCGTCGGTGTAGGAACGCACGAACGCCTTGGTCGCCGCGTAGCCGGACTGGCCGGGGAACGGCTGAAAACCTGCGGTAGAGCCGACGTTGAGGATGGCGCCGCGGCCGCGTGGCACCATCTGTTGGACGGCGCGGGTGGTTAGGTCGATCAGGGCCTCGACGTTGACCCGCACCTGCGCGACCTCGGCCTCCGGTGTCGAGTCCACGACCGGGCCGATGGTGCCCACCCCGGCGTTGTTGATGAGGATGTCGACGGTCAGGCCGCGCCGCTCGACCTCGGGGAAGAGCTCCGCTCGGGCGG
The DNA here is from genome assembly GCF_041902445.1 of Mycobacterium sp. G7A2. Taxonomy (NCBI): domain Bacteria; kingdom Bacillati; phylum Actinomycetota; class Actinomycetes; order Mycobacteriales; family Mycobacteriaceae; genus Mycobacterium; species Mycobacterium sp. G7A2. Next base: position 5,346,869 of record NZ_CP169251.1, read on the forward strand.
CGGGGTCGGCGACGTCGCAGCCGATGACCTCGACCCGCACGGTGCCGGCCAGTTCGTCGGCCAGTTCTCGGAGTCGGTCCTCGCGGCGGGCGACCAGCGTGACGCCGTGACCGCGGGCGACCAGCTCGCGGGCCAGGTCAGCGCCGATACCCGACGAGGCCCCGGTGACGAGGGCGGTGGTGGTCGGTGTCGGCTGTGGCAGCGGCATGCTTCGAACCTATCGCCGTACCCTCGCCTCATGAGCGTCAAGGTGGATCTCGACACGCTGAGCGATACGCTGCGCGACTTCTCGTTCGCCTACCTCGTCACGGTGGGCGACGACTTCCGCGCGCACACGGTGGCAGTCGATCCGACGCTGACCGCCGGCGCACTGCACATCGGTGGAGTGGGAAACAGCACGCGCCGCAACGCGTCCGCGCACCCTGTCGTCACGTTGGTCTGGCCGCCACGTGCGCCCGGCGGTTACACGTTGATCGTCGACGGTGCCGCGGTCGTCGGTGACGACGACCTGCGCGTCGAGCCCACCGGCGCGGTGCTGCACCGGCCCGCCGCGCCCGGCGCCGCGACCGCCTCGGGCTGCGGCGACGACTGCGTGCCGCTGTAGCGCGGTCCCCTTCGGCGGAGCGGATGCTCGTGGCAGTTGTCCACAGCACGCGCGATCGCCCTACCGCTGATCAGTAGTCCTGCGCTGCTATTGAGCGGTGGCAGGGATCGCGCATCTCCTCGCGGCCAACGGTGGGGTGGTGTCCACCGCGCAACTGCGTGCCGCGGGGTGGACGCACGTACGGATCAAGCAACTACCCGAACAGGGCTGGCTGCGCCTGCGGCGAGGGTGGTACGCCGGTCAGGTCGCCAACCCGGAGGTCGTCCGTGCCGTCTCTGCCGGCGGGGTACTGGGTTGTGTCTCGGCGCTGCGCCTTTGGCGTGTATGGGTGCCGGATTCCGCTCTCCACATCCGGTATTCGTCTCGGGCACGCCGGTCTCGTCCGGGGATTCCATCCTGTCATCCGTATCGTCTGGATCCACCCTTCGTCGGTGCGGTCGACCCGATGAACATTGCCGTCGCATCGGCGGCCAACTGCCTCGACGCCGAGGGAGTGGTCATCGTGCTGGACTCGATGCTGAACAAGCGGATGATCGAGATCGCCGACGCCAGAGCGATCGTGGCGGCATCGCGCTTCGCCCGGATGAATCTGGCCGAGCGATGCGATGCCAAGAGCGAATCCGGTACCGAGACGATCATCCGACTACGGCTGCGCGCCCAGCGAATCCAGGTTCGCACGCAGGTGACCATCGTGGGAGTGGGACGGGTCGACTTCCTGGTGGGCGATCGACTGATCATCGAAGCCGACAGCCGCGAGCACCACCTGCCGTCATACCAATCCGACCGAACCCGGGACAGAGTGGCGATCGGATTGGGCTACGTGGTGATTCGACTGACGTATGAGGACGTTGTCTATCGCTGGGACGTGGTTCTCGAGGACATCCTGCTGGTCATCCGCCGGCGCGCTCATCGCGGCCCGACCACGATGTCGCCCTGAGAGCAGCGTCGCGCAGATATATCCATGAGGGTGCTCTCAGGCCGACATTGCGGCGCAGCCGACCACGGACAGCAAGAACAGGACAGCAGAACAGCTGGTCAGTCGGCAGCTGGTCAGTCGGCAGCTGGCACAGCAAAAGGCCCGGCCCCGCGAACGGGACCGGGCCTTTCACTGACTGGGACTCAGAAGTCCATGCCGCCCATGCCACCGGTCGGGTCGCCGGCAGGTGCGGCGGCCTTCTCCGGCTTGTCGGCGACGACGGCCTCGGTGGTGAGGAACAGCGCCGCGATGGACGCCGCGTTCTGCAGCGCCGAGCGGGTGACCTTCACCGGGTCGGCGACGCCGGCCTTGAGCAGGTCCTCGTACTCGCCGGTCGCGGCGTTGAGGCCGTGACCCGCCGAGAGGTTGGTGACCTTCTCGGCGACGACGCCGGGCTCGAGCCCGCCGTTGAGGGCGATCTGCTTCAGCGGAGCCGACAGCGCGACACGCACGATGTTGGCGCCGGTGGCCTCGTCACCGGAAAGCGAGAGCTCCTCGAGCGACGGTGCCGACTGCAGCAGGGCCACGCCGCCACCGGCGACGATGCCCTCCTCGACGGCGGCCTTGGCGTTGCGCACCGCGTCCTCGATGCGGTGCTTGCGCTCCTTGAGCTCCACCTCGGTGGCGGCGCCCGCCTTGATCACCGCAACACCGCCGGCCAGCTTGGCCAGGCGCTCCTGCAGCTTCTCGCGGTCGTAGTCGGAGTCGCTGTTCTCGATCTCGGCGCGGATCTGCGAGACACGGCCGGCGATGGCGTCGGAATCCCCGGCGCCCTCGACGATGGTGGTCTCATCCTTGGTCACGACGACCTTGCGGGCCTTGCCCAGCAGCGAGACGTCGGCGGTCTCGAGCGACAGGCCGACCTCTTCGCTGATGACCTGGCCACCGGTGAGGATCGCCATGTCCTGCAGCATCGCCTTGCGGCGGTCACCGAAGCCCGGGGCCTTGACGGCGACGGACTTGAAGGTGCCGCGGATCTTGTTGACCACCAGGGTCGACAGGGCCTCGCCCTCGACGTCCTCGGCGATGATCAGCAGCGGCTTGCCGGACTGGATGATCTTCTCCAGCAGCGGCAGCAGATCCTTGACGGTGGACACCTTGGAGCTGACCAGCAGGATGTAGGGCTCCTCCAGGACGGCTTCCTGGCGCTCGGCGTCGGTCACGAAGTACCCCGAGATGTAGCCCTTGTCGAAGCGCATGCCCTCGGTGAGCTCGAGCTGCAGGCCGAAGGTGTTGGACTCCTCGACGGTGATGACACCCTCGTTGCCGACCTTGTCCATCGCCTCGGCGATCAGCTCGCCGATCTGCGAGTCGCCGGCGGAGATGGCGGCCGTGGCAGCGATCTGCTCCTTGGTCTCGACCTCCTTGGCCGACTTCAGCAGCGTCTCGGTGACCTTCTCGACGGCCTTCTCGATGCCGCGCTTGAGCGCCATCGGGTTGGCGCCGGCAGCCACGTTGCGCAGGCCCTCGCGAACGAGCGCCTGAGCGAGAACGGTGGCGGTGGTGGTGCCGTCACCTGCGACGTCGTCGGTCTTCTTGGCGACTTCCTTGACCAGCTCAGCGCCGATCTTCTCGTACGGATCCTCGAGCTCGATCTCCTTGGCGATGGACACGCCGTCGTTGGTGATCGTGGGAGCGCCCCACTTCTTCTCGAGGACGACGTTGCGGCCCTTGGGCCCCAGCGTCACCTTTACCGCGTCGGCGAGGCTGTTCAAGCCCCGCTCGAGGCCCCGGCGGGCCTCTTCGTCATACGCAATTGTCTTGGCCATTGCGAAGTGTTTCCTCCGGATCGGGGATGCACGTCTTGTGGTCGGCATCGATGCCCGCGACGGACGACTGGGGCTGTGCTCGCTGTCGCGGCCCCGGCCTCACCGCTCCGACCTAGCACTCGCCGGTCGCGAGTGCCAATTGCATTCTTAGCACTCGACCTGGGCGAGTGCAAGGTCGGAAGGGCCCTATCCGGACGCCCGGAGACCGTCCAGGATCACCGTGGCCACCCCGGCCATGACGTCGGCGCCGTATCCCTGCGCCGACTTGGAGATCGCCAGCAGCGCCTTGACCTGTCGGACGTCGACGTCCAAGCGCGCGGTACCAGCCCGTTGCGCGGCCGCCAGGAGGTCGGTCAGGACGCCGAGGAAGTCCGTCTCCAGCTTGGGCGCGGCCGAGAGTACGTCGATCCCGTCGCCGGCGAGCGCGTCGACGAGCCCCTGGTCGGTGGCGCCGACCTCGATCATCTCGCGGAGGAAGACGAACAGCGCGTCGGCCGGATCGGCGGCGAGCAGTGCGCGGGCCCGGTCGAGCATCGTGGCGATGCGGTCCTCGAAGACGGCGGTGAACAACGCTTCCTTGGTCGGGAAGTTCCGGTAGACCGTGCCGGCGCCCACACCGGCCCGGCGTGCGATCTCGTCGATGGGCGCCGCGACCCCTTCGGCGGCGAACGTCTCGTAGGCCACCTCGAGGATGCGTCCGCGATTGCGGGCGGCGTCGGCGCGCAGCGTCCGGTGCGGCTGAGCCATCGCCACCTCCCGGGAACAAATAAACGGGGCGCACGTTCCGTATAGTTGTGATCAACCGGGGCGGCCGCCCCGTTTCCGCCATTCTAGGAGTACCGATGAGCACCTGGACCACCGCCGACATCCCCGACCAGAGCGGTCGCACCGCCGTCATCACCGGAGCCAACACCGGGCTCGGCTTCGAGACCGCCAAAGCGCTCGCCGACAAGGGCGCTCGCGTGGTGCTCGCCGTCCGCGACACCGACAAGGGCCGTCAGGCCGCCGCGCGCATCGGTGGCGACGTGACGGTGCAGGAACTCGACCTGACGTCGCTGGCCTCCATCCGCGCGGCGTCGGAGGAACTGCACACGACGTTCGAGTCGCTCGACCTGCTCATCAACAACGCCGGCGTGATGACCACCCCGAAGGCCACCACCAAGGACGGCTTCGAATTGCAGTTCGGCACGAACCACCTCGGCCACTTCGCGCTGACGGGTCTGCTGCTCGACCGGCTGCTCGACGTCGACGGCGCCCGCATCGTCACCGTCAGCAGCAACGGCCACAAGATGGGCGGCTCGATCCACTTCGACGACCTGCAGTGGGAGCGCCGCTACAACCGGATGGGCGCCTACACCCAATCCAAGCTGGCCAACCTGCTGTTCACCTACGAACTGCAACGCCGACTGGCCCCACGCGGCAAGACCGTCGCGCTGGCCGCGCATCCGGGCACCTCGACCACCGAGCTCGCACGCAACCTCCCCCGTCCGGTGGAGCGGGCGTTCCTGGCCGCGGCCCCGGTGCTGTTCGCCCAGACCGCGGACAAGGGCGCGCTGCCGACGCTGCGGGCAGCGACCGACCCGGGCGCGCTCGGCGGCCAGTACTACGGACCCGACGGTGTCGGCCAGCAGCGCGGCAATCCCGTCGTCGTCGCATCCAGCGACCAGTCCTACGACCTGGATCTCCAGCGACGACTGTGGACAGTCTCCGAGGAGTTGACCAAGGTGGTCTTCCCGGTCGGCTGAGGCGGGCAGACTGGGCGGCATGTCGCTGGTCGTGCCGCCCTATCCCCCGCCGCGCTACACCGCCGACGAACCCGAGGCCAGCGCGTGGCTCAAGCGCGCCGACGCCCCGCCCGACTACGACGCATTCGGGCACGTTCAGTATCACTACCTGGCCAACCAGTCCGACACCGACGGCGACTACGGGCTCTACCGCATCCGGATCGCCCCCAACGGCGGCGGTCCGGGCCCGCACTTCCACCGGGGCATGTCCGAGGCGTTCTACGTGTTGTCGGGCACCGTCTCGCTCTACAACGGCACCGAGTGGGTCGACGGGCGCGCCGGTGACTTCCTCTACGTCCCCCCGGGTGGCGTGCACGGGTTCCGCAACGAGACCGACGAGCCGCTGAGCATGCTGATGTTGTTCGCCCCCGGCGCGCCGCGCGAGCATTACTTCGAAGGTCTGGCGCGGCTGGGTGAGCTGACCGACGACGAGCGCGCCGAATGGTTCGTCAAGAACGACAACCACCTGGTATGACCGTCAGCTCGCCGCTTCCGACGCTCCGCTCTCCGTAGTGTCCGCGTCGTCGGGCCTGTCCTCCGGTGCGGTCTCGCCGGCGCCGGAATCGATGTTCGGCGTGGGCGGGTGGTCCGACTCCAGCTCTGTCGCTGTCGGCGAGTCGTCCGAGTCCGTCGCTGCGAACTCGTCGTCCGTCGACTCCTCGTTTTCCATCTCCGGCTCGTTGTCGGCTGAGCCCGACGACGCCTCGGGCGCGGCGGGGTCTTCGGGAGAATCGGTCTCCAGCTCCGCATCAGTCGACGGCGCGGACTGCGGCTGAGGCTCGCTGTCGTCTCCGGTTCCAGAGCCGACCGCAACAGCGTCGACCTTCGGGCATGGCGCAGGCCAGACGATCCGGCCGTCATCAACATAGGGGCGCCAGTCACCGGGCTCGTCGTGGCGGCGATATCCCGCATCGACGATGGGGCGAAGTACTCCGTCGAGGAGATCAACGAGGGGTCCCGGAACGACCAGTCGGGCCAGAGCCGTCAGCGGGAGACGGGCAGTGGGCACGAAGTAGGTGGTCACCAGCCCACCCTGGGAGTTCCGCTCGACGGTGATGTTCTCCGGCGGAACATCGGCTGGGTCGATCAACGAGACGAACGTGTGCACGAAACCGACCCCGAAAACGGCATTGAGCAGCGACACCAAGTTCCACGGCCGGTCCGGCGGGTCAGACCAGCCGTCGTACTCACCAATCACGATCGTCGTGGGATAGGGGGATTCCGGAAGACGGCTGATTCGGTAGTTGAGGATCGGAATGAAGGTTCCCTCTTTGAAATACTCGGCGACACCGACTTCTGGCGGCACCACCAGCACGAAGCGCAGTGCATCGACGGAGGGGGGCTCCGGCCCGGCCGCCGACTGCGCGGCCACGCGGGCGGCCACCATGCTTCCCATCGACTCACCGATGACCACGACCTCGCCGCCGAGCCCGTCCAGCACCGCAACCGTTCGCTGGACCCCCTGCCGTATCGCCCAGTCCGAGACGAGGGCATTTTGGGAGTAGTCGATAACCTGCGGGTCGTCGTCCGTATGGAAGTGCGCGCCGATGTGCGGGTAGAAGTACCGCTGGAAGAGCGGATACACCGGGTTGAGGTGTTTGAACACCGTGGCCCCAGGGATCAGCACCGCATCCTCGGCGCTGACGGCGTGCGCGAAAGTCCCCGTGCCGAGCAGCAGGACGCAAACCGCCACAGCCGCGAACAACCGCTTGCACCAGACGACCATGTCATCGCCCTCCCCGAACCACCGAGCGCTGTCACGGAGCGTGACACAGCAGCGGGCGGCCGGATCGGACTTTCCCGAAATTGACAGCGGTCGCTAATTCAAGGTGCGGCCCGCTGGAACGGCGAGGACCCGACCTGATCGTCGCGGACACGCGGCCGCCGGACACGCCGAGCAGAGATGCGGCCGCGGAACCGCCTGCCCTAAACTGCTTTCCGGTCCCGCAGTCGAGGACGAAACGTCGGGGAGGAGTTGTGGGTGCAGGCTGATGCAGCACCCATGTCCGGTGCCGCCGGAGCACCCGCCGCCCAGGCGTTACGCGGTTGGCAGCGGCGTGCGCTGGTCAAATACCTGACGGCCGCTCCCCGCGATTTTCTCGCGGTGGCCACCCCGGGCGCCGGCAAGACGACGTTCGCGCTGCGCATCGTCAGCGAGCTGCTGGCCGAGCGCACCGTCGAGGCCGTCACGATCGTGGTGCCCACCGAGCACCTCAAGATCCAGTGGGCGCTGGCCGCTGCGCGCCATGGCATCGCGCTGGACCCGAAGTTCTCCAACTCCAACTCGCAGACGTCCTCGGAGTACCACGGGGTCGTCGTCACCTACGCCCAGGTCGCCAGCCATCCGACCCGGCACCGGGTGCGCACCGAGAACCGCAAGACGCTGGTCGTCTTCGACGAGATCCACCACGGCGGTGACGCCAAGACGTGGGGTGACGCCATCCGCGAGGCGTTCGACGACGCCACCCGCCGGCTCGCCCTGACGGGAACCCCGTTCCGCAGCGACGACAGTGCCATCCCGTTCGTCACCTACGAAGAGGACGCCGCGGGATTCAAGTACTCCACCGCCGACCACACCTACGGCTACGCCGACGCGCTGGCCGACGGGGTGGTGCGGCCCGTGGTGTTCCTGGCGTACTCCGGCGAGGCGCGCTGGCGCGACAGCGCCGGTGAGGAACACGCCGCCCGCCTGGGTGAGCCGCTGACCGCAGAGCAGACCGCGCGGGCGTGGAAGACGGCGCTGAACCCGGCCGGCGAGTGGATGCCCGCGGTGATCCAGGCGGCCGACCGACGGCTCCAGCAGAAGCGTCAGCACGTGCCCGACGCCGGCGGCATGATCATCGCCTCCGACCAGTCCTCGGCCCGCGCCTACGCCGACCTGCTGACCAAGATCACCGGGGAGGTGCCCACCGTGGTGCTCTCCGATGACAAGGACGCCTCGCTGCGGATCACCGAGTTCTCCGAGGGAACGTCGCGCTGGCTGGTGGCGGTGCGCATGGTCTCCGAGGGTGTCGACGTGCCGCGGCTCTCGGTCGGGGTGTATGCCACCAGTGCGTCGACGCCGCTGTTCTTCGCCCAGGCGATCGGCCGGTTCGTCCGCTCCCGCCGGGCGGGCGAGACCGCCAGCATCTTCCTGCCGTCGGTGCCCAACCTGCTGCTGCTCGCCAGCGAGATGGAGGCCCAACGCAACCACGTGCTGGGCAAACCGCACCGCGAGACCCTCGACGATCCGCTCGACGCCGAACTGGCCGAGCAGAAGCGCGACGAACCCGGCGACGACGAGCAGCGCAAGATCGAGTACCTGGGCGCCGACGCCGAACTCGACCAGGTCATCTTCGACGGCTCGTCGTTCGGCACGGCCACGCCGGCCGGCAGCGACGAGGAGCTCGACTTCCTGGGCATCCCCGGTCTGCTCGACGCCGCAGCGATGCGGGACCTGCTGCGCCAGCGCCAGGAGGCGCAGCTGACCAAGCGCACCGCCAACGGGGAGGTGCCGCGCCCGTCGACCCACGGCCAGCTGCGCGACCTGCGCAAAGAACTCAACACGCTGGTGTCGCTCGCCCACCACCGCACCGGCAAGTCGCACGGCCAGATCCACAACGAGTTGCGCCGCATCTGCGGTGGCCCGCCGGTGGCCGCGGCGACCAGCGATCAGCTCAAGGCCCGCATCGTCGCGGTACGCCAGCTCTCCCAACAAGGTTAGAAACCCGCGATTCCGGGAAAACGGCGCCGACCGAAACGCCGACTAGGAAGCGGGCACATGGCACTCGGAATGGCACACGAATCCCTCGCAGCATCGTCGAGCACTCGCGGCGGCTGGCGGCGCTGGTCTGCGGTCCTCGGGCTGACGGTCGGCCTCACCGCGGCGCCTCTGCTGGCCGCGTGCGGCTCCGAGGGTGACGGTGGTGACGAGACCACCACCACCACGACGTCCACGACGTCGCAGGAGAGCACCACCACGACCACACCGATGACCCCGACGCCGGCACCGGGCGGAACCGAGGGCGAGGAGCCCGGTGGCGGCGGCGCGATCCCGGGCGGCCCCACCGGTGGCGGCGGGCCCGAAGGGGGAGGCGGCGCCATCCCGGGCGGCCCCACCGGTAGCGGCGGGCCCGAGGGCGGCAGCGGATCGATCCCCGGCGGGCCGACCGGTGGCGGCGGGCCCGAGGGCGGCAGCGGCTCCATTCCCGGCGTCGGTAGCGGCGGCGGTGGCCCCGAGGGCGGCGGCGGCTGCGTCGGAGACGTCTGCGTGACGGTGCCCGCGCCCTGACACTCAGGCCCGAGCGCCCACCAGCGTCGCGAGGTTCGCCAGCGACTGTTCCAGGTGTGAGACCGGGAACGGCGGAAACTGGATGTGCTCGCGTAGCGCTGGTGGGACCGCGGACCAGTCGTAGGTCAGAGTCACCCGGGTCTGCTGGTCGTCGACCGGACTCAGGTCGTAACACCATGTCCAGCCGCCAAATTCGATGTCGCCGCCGGGACCGGCCTGCCCGGGTTCCCATCCGATCGTTCGATCGGCCTGATAGGCGGTGATCTTGTTCGCCATCTCGTAGTGACCGTCGGGATGGTTGTCGTGATACATGGCGATGCGGAAGATCTGGCCCAGCTGGGAGAGCATCTCGCCGTCCAACGACTCACGCACCCAACCGGTACCGTCGATGGCCGCGTGGTTGGCAGGGTCGGTGAGCACTGCGAAAATGGCAGGCGCGGGTGCGTCGACGTAGGTAGTGACGTCCAGGATCTCTGTCATACCGAGACTGACCCGCTGTCAGCGGAAAACTCACCGGTGCCGGCGCGACCTACAGATCCAGCAGCGCGGGCAGGTCGGCCACCGAGTCGATGACGTGGTTGGGCTGCATGGCGAATTCGTCGGCAGCCCAACGGTCCAACGTGTCCTGGCGGAACTTTCCGGTGCGCACCAACACGCCGGTCATGCCGACGACCTGCCCGGCCAGCACGTCGTTGTTCAGATCGTCGCCGATCATGTACATCTCCTCGGGGTCGACGCCGAGGCGGCTCGCCGCCGACAGGAAACCCTCCGGTGCCGGCTTGCCGACGGCGGTGGCCTTGCGCCCCGAGGTTTCCTCCATCCCGATCAGATACATGCCGGTGTCGACGCGCAGCCCGTCCTCGGTGGTCCACGCGGTGCTGCGGTGCATCGCCACCACCGGCACCCCCTGCGCCATCCAGTCGTACACCCATGACAGCGTCAGGTGGCTGTACTCGGGACCTGCTCCCCCGAGCAGCACCACATCGGGGCGTTCAGGCGCCTTCGGACCGCCGAACTCGCTGGAGTACACCAGGTCGATGCCCGGCATGTCCTCGCCGATCTGGCCGCTGTTGACCAGGAAGCAGCGCGCGTCGGGGTAGCGGCTGCGCACATAGTCAGCGGTGAGCACGGCCGCGGTGATGACCTCGTCGGGGCTGACCACCATCCCGGCATCGGTCAGCAACTGCGCGATCTGCGCGCGGGTGCGGGTGGTGGTGTTGGTCAGGTACGCGCACGCAATCTGGTTGTCCGCCAACGTGCGCAGCGTCTCGGCCGCCCCGTCGATCGGCTTCCACGACGTCACCAGCACCCCATCGATGTCGAAGAGCACTCCACCGATAGCCATGCTGCGACAGTAAACCGCCGACAGTCGGACGCAACTCGGGCCCGGGTCAGTCCCGTGCCCAGGAGGTGGCCGCGAGCCACGGAGATGTCGTCGCCGCGATCGTCCACGCCGCGTCGGCCGGCACATCGAGCACCTCGTAGCGCTTGGTTCCCGCCGCCGTCGCCGCCACCAGCGTGGCCACCCCGGCGCGGCGCTGCGGCCAGCTCTGGCGCACCGTCCAGCCGACGATGCCCGGGGCGGCCACGCAGTCGCGGCGGCGCTGCATGCTGCCCGACCGGGCCACCAGCCAGCCACCACCGGCCCGGTGACCGAGTGACCGGGACCGGTCGACGGCAAGGAACACGCTGAAGGCGGCCAGCAGCATCAGCACCGGCCACACCCACACGCCGATCCCGACCGTCAGCGCCGCGATCCCGGCGCCGACGGACGCCACGACGGGTAGCGCCAGCGCCCGCACCCAGCGCCGCCGGGTCGCCGCCGGCCCGTGCGGTGTCAGCGTGCCTGTCACCGCATCCGGTCGCTCGATGAGGTCCACCAGCACCGCCTCGGCGGTGGTCCGCGGACACGGCGGCAGCAGCTGCGAGGCCTCGCCCGCCCCGGCGACACCGGTCATGACGGCGTCCAGCCGGGCGCCGCCGAACATCCGCACCAGCAGCGGTTCGCGCAGCGTGCCGCCCCGCAGCCGACGCATGTCGTAGGTGTGCTCGCGCACCCGCAGCAGACCGTGGGACAGATGCAGCACCTCGCCGTCTCGGCGCAGCATCAGGTTGGCGTAGGTCAGTAGCGACTGCGTGACCGACAACACCACCGAGGCCACCAGCACCACCGCGGCACCGACGGCGACGGCGCCCCACACTCCCAGGCCCTGTGCGGCGCCCTCGCCGGCTCGCAGCACCGCCGAGTCGCTCAGCGTCCTGAGCAGACCGGACTGGGAGATCACCCCGACCGCCGCGGCGATCATCGCCAGCCCGGTGAAGGTCAGCGGGCTGTAGCGCAGCCAGGAGGGCTGCCAGGCGGCCAGCACCCGCCCGGACGGCTGCGGTGGCAGCGAGTCGGCCAGCAGCACGGCCCGCAGCCGCGGGACGTCGCCGGCGGGCACCGCGTCGAGGGCGAACACCGTGTCGCCGGTGGCCTCGCGGCCCGTGGACACCCGCAGCACCGTCAGCCCGAGCAACCGGTGCAGCAGCCGGGCGTCGGTGGACACCGAGCGAATCCTGTTGCGCGGCACCGAGAGCACCGAGCGCTGCAGCACGCCGGTGCGCAGCGTCACCTCGTCTGGACCGATGCGGTAGGTGGTGGTGAACCAGCGGGCCAGACCGTAGGCCACGATCAGCGCGACACCGGCCACCGTCCACAGTGGGTTTCCGGTTGCCGACCCCAGCACCAGCGAACCGATCAACACCGGAAGCTGGCGCATCACCTCGTGGACGGGATGCACCAGCAGCATGCGCGGGCTCAGCCGCTGCCAGCCGTCGGCGGCCGGGGCGCCGGTCACGTCGCATCCTCGGCGCCGAGCGCCGCGATGTCGGTCAGCCGCGCCACCACCTGCTGGGCCACCGGGTCGTCGAGAGCGACGATGCGCACGGCGCCCGCCGACGACGCGGTCGTCACCGTCACGTTGGTCAGACCGAACAACCGGTCCAGCGGCCCCCGATAGGTGTCGACGGTCTGCACCCGTGAGATCGGTGCGATGCGGCGCTCCTGCACCAGCCATCCGCTGCGGGTGTACACCGCGGTCGGGTCCAGGTCCCAGCGGTGCACGCGGTAGCGCCACATCGGCACCACCACCACGAACAGCACGATGCCCAGCAGCGTGGCGACCGCGGCCAGCGCGTGCAACCACGGCAGTCGGCCGTCGAGGACGAACCACACGATCTGTGCGAGCACCGCGAACGCCCACGGGATGGCCGCGCCCAGGGCCCACACCAGCGGCGCCTTGGCGCTCGGCGGATGCGCGGGTTCTGCGAAGGTCATGCTCTCAGTATGTTGATGCCATGAGCACGAAGTGGACCGCCGCCGATGTTCCCGATCAGACCGGCCGGGTGGCCGTCGTCACCGGTGCCAACGCCGGCCTTGGCCTCGAGACCGCCGCCATGCTGGCCGAGCGGGGCGCCCGCGTCGTCGTGGCGGTGCGCGATCTCGGCAAGGGCGAGGCAGCGGTCGGCGAGATCCGGCGCCGCACTTCGAACGCCGACGTCGCGCTGCAGCAGCTGGACCTGTCCTCACTGGCCAGTGTTCACACCGCCGCCGACGAGCTGCGGGCCGCCTACCCACGCATCGACCTGCTGATCAACAACGCAGGCGTCATGTACCCGCCCAAGCAGACCACCGCCGACGGGTTCGAGCTGCAGTTCGGCACCAACCATCTCGGGCACTTCGCGCTGACGGGTCTGCTGCTCGACCACCTGCTGCAGGTCGAGGGCTCGCGCGTGGTGACGGTGGCCAGCATCGCGCACAACATCCAGGCCGGTATCCATTTCGACGACCTGCAGTGGGAGCGCAGCTACAACCGCGTCGCGGCCTACGGCCAGTCCAAGCTGGCGAACCTGATGTTCACCTACGAACTGCAGCGCCGGCTGGCCGCCAAGCAGGCCCCGACCGTCGCGGTGGCCGCGCACCCCGGAATCTCCAACACCGAGCTGATGCGCCACATCCCCGGCTCGGGGTTGCCCGGCTTCTCCGCGCTGGCCGGCCTGGTCACCAACAGCCCCGCCGTCGGCTCGCTGGCCACCCTGCGGGCCGCCACCGATCCGGCGGTACGCGGCGGCCAGTACTACGGGCCGTCCGGCTTCCGGGAGCTGGTCGGCCATCCGGTGCTGGTGCAGTCGAACCGGCAATCGCACGACACCGACGTCCAGCAGCGGTTGTGGTCGGTGTCCGAGGAACTCACCGGCGTGAAATTCCCCGTCTGATGCGTTCCGTCGAGGAACACCGCCGGGTGGTCGCCGGCCTGATCAACCCCCGGCCGCCGGTCGCGCTGCCCCTCGCCGACGCGCTGGGGCTGGTGCTGGCCGGCGACGTCGTCGCCCCGCTGTCGCTGCCCGGTTTCGACAACTCCGCGATGGACGGGTACGCGGTGCTGGCCACCGATGTCGCGGCCGCCGGGCAGGACACCCCGGTGCGGCTGCCCGTCGTCGAGGACATCCCGGCCGGACGCACCGACATCCCGACGCTGGCTGCCGGCACCGCCCACCGCATCATGACCGGTGCACCGCTGCCCGCCGGCGCGACGGCCGTCGTGCCGGTCGAGGCCACCGACGGCGCCACCGACACTGTCACGATCCGGTCCGCACCCAGAGAGGGCCAGCACGTCCGCCGCGCCGGGGAAGACGTCACCGCGGGTACCACTGTGTTGCGTGCCGGGCAGGTCGTCACACCGGCCGCGCTGGGGCTGGCCGCCGCCCTCGGGCTCGGCGAGTTGACCGTCGTACCCCGTCAGCGGGTGCTGGTGGTGTCCACCGGCACCGAACTGGTCGGCCCGGGCGTGCCGCTGCAACCCGGCCAGATCTACGAGTCCAACGGCGTCATGCTGGCCGCGGCGGTGCGCGACGCCGGCGCCGAGGTGGCCGCCTCGCCGATGACCGGCGACGACGTCGACGCGTTCCGGGAGACGCTGCGCGGCCATGCCGCCGACGCCGACCTGATCCTGACCACCGGCGGGGTCAGCGCGGGCGCCTACGAGGTGGTCAAGGACGCCCTCGGCGGCTCCGGTGACGTGGAGTTCGTCAAGGTGGCGATGCAGCCCGGCATGCCGCAGGGCGCAGGCCGGCTCGACGGCGTACCGGTGGTGACGCTGCCCGGCAACCCGGTCAGTGCGCTGGTCTCCTTCGAGGTGTTCGTGCGGCCCGCGCTGCGCGTGGCGATGGGGCGCCCCGACGCCGCGCGACCGCGCCGCGAGGCGGTGCTGACCGAGGACCTGACCTCCCCGCGGGGCAAGCGACAGTTCCGCCGCGGCGTGCTCGACGGCGACGCGGTGACCGGTTACGGGCCGCCGGCCTCGCACCATCTGCGCTGGCTGGCGTCGGCGAACTGCCTGCTCGAGCTCGGCGAGGATGTCGACTCGGTGAACGCCGGGTCCCGCGTGCAGGTGTGGGACCTGCGCTGAGCACCCGTCACCGTACAATCGCCAGACGATGGCCAGACGCCCCGACCTCAAGACAGGACCAGCGCGGCTCGCGGCCCTGGTTCGTTCGGCTGTACCTCCCATGCATCGCGCGGGTGCGCCGTTCGTCGGCGCCAGCCTCGCGCTGGCGTTGGCCGGCCGCAACCATCGCTGGCTGCGCCGCACCGGCCTCGCGTCCGCCGCGGCCAACGCCACGTTCTTCCGGCACCCGCCGCGCACCCCACCGAGCCGCCCCGGGGTCGTCGTCGCCCCGGCCGACGGTCTGATCTGCGTCGTCGACGAGGCGGTCCCGCCGCTCGAACTGGGCCTTCCCGCCAGCCCGGTGCCACGGATCAGCATCTTCCTGTCCCTGTTGGACGCGCACGTGCAGCGCGCGCCGGTCGGCGGTCACGTCGTCACCACCGTGCACCGTCCCGGCCTGTTCGGTTCGGCGGACCTGGCTGCCGCGAGCGAGGACAACGAACGCAACAGCGTCGTCATCCGCACGCCGGAGGGCGCCGAGGTGGTCGCGGTGCAGATCGCCGGACTGCTGGCCCGCCGGATCGTGTGCGACGTCAAGGCCGGTGACACGGTCGGCATCGGCGAGACCTACGGCCTGATCCGCTACGGGTCGCGGCTCGACACCTATCTGCCGGCCGGATCCACCGTGCTGGCCGAGGTCGGCCAGCGCACGCTGGCCGGCGAGACCGTGCTGGCCGAGCTGCCATGAGGCCCCGCCTCAAACCTCCGGTGGTCAGCGCCCGCATCCTGCCCAGCGCGATGACCGTCGCCGCCATCTGCCTGGGCCTGTCGTCGGTGAAGTTCGCCCTGGACGGTCGCGCCACCGAGGCGATGGCCTTTCTCGCCGTCGCGGCGATCCTGGACGCGCTGGACGGCCGCACCGCCAGGGCGCTGAACGCGACGTCGCGGATGGGCGAGGAGATCGACTCGCTCGCCGACGCGGTCAACTTCGGCGTGGCGCCGGCGTTCATCGTCTACGGCACGCTGCTGTCCACGTCGCGGATCGGCTGGATCGTGGTGCTGCTGTACGCGGTGTGCATCGTGCTGCGGCTGGCCCGCTACAACGCGATGCTGGACCTGGATCAGCCCGCCTACGAGAAGAAGTACTTCGTCGGGATGCCCGCCCCGGCCGGTGCGATCGGCGCGATCGGTCCGCTGGCGGCGAAGATGCAGTTCGGCGACGGCTGGTGGACCTCGGAGCCGGCCGTGGTGATCTGGATGATCGTGGTGTCGCTGCTGGTGGTCAGCACGCTGCCGATGCGCAAGATCCACACGTTCTCGGTGCCGCCGAACATGGTGGCGCCGCTGCTGGCGCTGCTGGCCATCGGCGTGGCGGCCTCGATCCTGTACGGCTACGTCGTGATCCTGGTGATCATCGTGGCCTACGCACTGCACATCCCGTTCGCGATCCGCACCCGCCGCTTCCTGGCCGCCCACCCCGAGGTGTGGCAGGACAAGCCGCGCCAGCAGCGTGCCGCGCGCCGCGCCTACCGGCGCGCCCAGCCGCACCGGCGCTCGATGTTGCGGCTGGGGCTGCGCCGCCCCCCGAGGGGATGACGTGTCCGACCTGGACGTCGCCGACCGCGAGACACCCCGCCCGCAGCTGACGTTGACGGCGCGGCTGAACACCTCGGCGACGGACTCGCGACGCGGCGTGGTGCGGCTTCATCCCGAAGCGCTGGCCGCCCTGGGCATCCGGGAGTGGGACGCGGTGTCGCTGACGGGTTCACGGACCACCGCCGCGGTCGCCGGGATCGCGCCCGCCGGCATCCCGCCGGGTACCGCCCTGCTCGACGACGTGACGCTGTCCAACGCCGGGGTGCGCGAGGATGCGCCGGTGCTAGTGGCCCCGGTGACGGTGTACGGAGCGCGCTCGGTGACGTTGAGTGGCTCGGCGTTGGCCACCCGCTCACTGACCCCGGCGACGCTGCGTCAGGCCCTGCTGGGCAAGGTGATGACGATCGGCGACATCGTCTCGCTGCTGCCCCGCGACCTGGGACCCGGCACGTCCACGTCGCAGGCCAGCGCCGCGCTGGCGGCCGCCGTGGGGATCACCTGGACCTCCGAACTGCTCACCGTCACCGGGGTCGACCCGTCGGGGCCGGTCAGTGTGCAGCCGAATTCACTGGTCAGCTGGGGGGATTGGACTCCGCAGGAGCCGCGGGTGAGCGGACCCGACGCGGGTGTGGCGCGCACCGACGAGCCGCCGGTGCGGCCGAGCCCGCCTGCGGTCGCGTTCGACGACCTCAAAGGCTCCCATGTGCAGGCGGGAAAGCTGACCGAGTGGCTCAAGCTCGCCCTCGACGAGCCCGATCTACTCGAAACCCTGGGCGCCTCAGCTGATCTCGGGGTGCTGGTGTCCGGCCCGGCCGGCGTCGGCAAAGCGACGATGGTGCGCACCGTGTGCGCCGACCGCCGGCTGGTGGAACTCGACGGGCCCGAAATCGGCTCCCTGGCGCCGGCCGACCGGTTGACCGCGGTGACCAACGCGGTGGTGACCGCGAGTGCGCCGGATCATGGCGGCGGCATCCTGTTGATCAACGACATCGACGCGCTGCTGCCGGCGACGGCCGAGCCGGTGGCCGGGCTGATCCTCGCCGAGCTGCGCAAGGCGGTGTCCGCCGACGGTGTCGCACTGATCGTGACCTCGGCGGTACCCGACAACGTCGATGCCCGGCTGCGCGCCCCGGACCTGTGCGACCGCGAGCTGGGCCTGACGCTGCCCGACGGCACGACCCGCAAACAGCTGCTGGAGGTGCTCGTCCGGGACGTCCCCGCCGCGGAGCTGGACCTCACCGAGATCGCGGGCCGGACACCGGGTTTCGTCGTCGCCGATCTGGCCGCGCTGGTGCGCGAGGCAGCGTTGCGGGCCGCGGCACGCGCCAGCCGCGACGAAGTGGCGCCCGAACTGCGCCAGGAGGATCTGGTCGGCGCGCTGAGCGTGATCCGGCCACTGTCGCGCTCGGCGACGGAGGAGGTGTCGGTCGGCGCGGTGACGCTCGACGACGTCGGCGACATGGCCGAGACCAAGCAGGCGCTGACCGAGGCGGTGCTCTGGCCGCTGCAACACCCGGACACCTTCGAACGCCTCGGCGTGCAGCCGCCGCGCGGCGTGCTGCTCTACGGCCCGCCCGGCTGCGGTAAGACGTTCGTGGTGCGCGCGCTGGCCAGCTCCGGCCGGCTGTCGGTGCATGCGGTCAAGGGTGCCGAGCTGATGGACAAGTGGGTCGGCTCCAGCGAGAAGGCCGTACGCGAACTGTTCCGGCGGGCCCGGGATTCCGCGCCCTCGCTGGTGTTCCTCGACGAGATCGACGCGCTGGCGCCGCGGCGAGGCCAGAGTTTCGATTCCGGGGTGACCGACCGGGTGGTGGCCGCGATGCTGACCGAACTCGACGGGATCGAGCCGCTGCGTGATGTGGTGGTGCTCGGTGCGACGAACCGCCCCGATCTGATCGACCCGGCGCTGCTGCGGCCGGGGCGGCTGGAGCGGTTGGTGTTCGTCGAGCCCCCCGACGCCGAGGCGCGCGTCCAGATCCTGCGCACCGCAGGCAAATCGGTGCCGCTGGCTTCCGAAGGCCCCGAAGCCGTCGACCTCGAGGCGTTAGCCGGTGAGCTCGACGGCTACAGCGCGGCGGACTGCGTGGCGCTGCTGCGCGAGGCGGCGCTCACGGCGATGCGGCGTTCAATCGACGCCGCCGACGTCACCGCCGCCGACGTGGCCGCGGCCCGCGAGGCGGTGCGGCCGTCGCTGGACCCGGCGCAGGTGGCCGCGCTGCGGGACTTCGCCGCCGGCCGCTGATCCGACGTTCAGACTGCGCTGGCCGCGGGGCCCGACGTTCAGACTGCGCTGGCCGCGGTACCCGACGTTCAGACTGCGCTGGCCGCGGGGTCTTCTCGCACTTTCCCGCAGTGGACGCAGTCTGAACGTGGTGATGGATCTTGACAGTGACTAGTTCACCTGGCATCGTCGAACTTGTCACCGTCAAGATTGCGAGGCACCCGATGACTTCTCCCGCCCGCCACCCGATGACCTCCCCCACCCGCGCCGGCGACCGCGACCGCGAATCCACCGCCACCCTCCTCGGCCAGGCGCTCACCGAGGGCTACCTGGACATGCCGGAGTACGAGAACCGTCTACAGTCCGCGTTCACCGCGCAGACCGCCGACCAACTGCGGGCGCTGACCACCGACCTGCCGGTGGCCGAGTTGCGGCGCCACGACCCGCGCCGCCGCGCTGCCCGACGGGCCGCCGCCCGGCGCAGCGTGCAGCTGCATCTGGCGGGCTACCTGGCCATGGTCGTCATCGTGCTGACTGTGTGGCTCGTCGTCGGGCTGACCGCCGGCTCGTGGTACTTCTGGCCCATCTGGCCGATCCTCGGCGCGGGCCTCGGGCTGCTCGGGCACGCGGCTCCGGCGAGATACGCGCTGCCGTCTCCGTGTCGCCCACTGCGCCCGCACCGGGTGCGTTAACCCGGGTCGCCGTACTCGTCGAACCAGTACGCGAGCCGGCCCCGCCGGCTCACCGCCCGCAGCCGGCGTTCGGCCAGTTCCCGGGTCGCGGTCGTCGTCACGATCATCAGCTCATCACCGACCTGCAGTCGGGTGATCGGCTCCGGGACGAACGACCGACCCGCACGGATGATCAGCGTGATGACGCTGGGATCGGGCAGTTGCAGCTCGAGCACCGTGACGTTGTGCAGCCGCGACCCCGGCGCGAGCGTCATCGTCAGCAACTCGGCACCCAGCACGTCCAGCGGCGCCGCGTCGACCTGGATCTCCCGGGTGGTGTCCCGGGTCACCAGGCGCAGCCGCTCGGCGACGAACCTCAGGCTCGGCCCCTGCACCAATGTGAACACCACCACCAGGATGAACACGATGTTGAGCAGCCGCCCGCTGCCGGGCACGCCTTCGACGATCGGATACGTCGCCAGCACGATGGGCACCGCGCCGCGCAGCCCGGCCCAGGACAGGAAGGCCTGCTCACGCAACGGCACCCGGAAACCGGTGAGCGACACGATGACCGACACCGGGCGGGCGACGAGCAGCAGCACCAGGCCGGCCACGATCGCCGGCACGAGATCATCGACCAGCTGAGACGGCGTCACCAGCAGCCCGAGCAGCACGAACAACCCGATCTGGGCCAGCCACCCGGACCCCTCCGCGAACGACTTCGTCGCCGACCGGTGCGGTAGCCCCGAGTTGGCCAGCACCACGCTGGCCAGATACGCCGCGACGAAGGCGCTGGCCTCGGCCGCCCCACCCGCCGCGAACGCCAGCATGCCCCACCCGAACGTCGCCAGCGGGTACAGCCCGGCGGCGGGCAGCGCGATGCGCCGCAGCAGCATCGCGCCCAGGAACCCGCAGGCCAGACCGATCAGAATGCCCGTCCCCAGCTGGTAGACAAGGGTCGCCGCGATCCGGACCGGGTCGAGCTCCAGCGGGACCGCGCTGAACAACAGCACCAGGATGACCGCAGGCGCGTCGTTGAAGCCCGATTCGGCCTCCAGCAGACCGCCGAGGCGCCGGGGCAGCGGAACCACCCGCAGCACCGAGAACACCGCGGCGGCGTCGGTGCTGGACACGATCGCCCCCATCAGCAACGCCAACTGCCAGTCGATGCCGAGCAGCAGATGCACGCAGGTCGCCGTGACCACGGCGCTGACCCCGACTCCGACCGTCGCCAACACACCGGCCGGCGCCAGCACCTTGCGCACA
Source organism: Mycobacterium sp. G7A2 (assembly GCF_041902445.1). Classification (NCBI taxonomy): domain Bacteria; kingdom Bacillati; phylum Actinomycetota; class Actinomycetes; order Mycobacteriales; family Mycobacteriaceae; genus Mycobacterium; species Mycobacterium sp. G7A2. Next base: position 5,367,455 of record NZ_CP169251.1, read on the forward strand.
TCGCTGAACCGCGTCGTCAGACCACCCTCGACGAGAATGATGCCCAGCGCCGCGGTGCCGAGATTCTGCGCGAGCTGGGCGTCGTCGAAGCTCAACCCGATGCCGTCCTCGCCGACGAACACGCCGACGCCGAGGAACAGCAGCAGACTGGGCAGACCCAGACCGGTGGCCAGCCGGGTGGCGATGATGCTCGCCAGCAGCACGAGGCCACCGACGAACAGCGCCACGTACAACTGGTGCAGGGTCACTGAAAATCCTCGTTCACAATTGCGTGGCGCGCGGAGAAACTCGCGGACAGTATTTCAGGGCCGAAAGGAGCCAGCCATGCGGATAGCGGTTGCCGGAGCCGGCGCGGTCGGCCGTTCGGTGGCTGCGGAGCTGGTCGACAACGGCCACAAGGTGCTGTTGATCGAGCGGGAGTTCACCCGGTACGTGCCTGCCCGGGTGCCCGGGGCCGACTGGTTCCTGGCCGACGCGTGCGAACTGTCGTCGCTGGAGGAGGCGCAGCTGCAGAGCTGCGATGTCGCGATCGCCGCGACCGGTGACGACAAGGCCAATCTCGCCATGGCGCTGCTGGCCAAGGGCGAGTTCGGCGTGGGCCGGATGGTGGCGCGCATCAACGACGCCCGCAACGAGTGGCTGTTCACCGAAGCGTGGGGGGTGGATGTCGCGGTGTCCACGCCGCTGGCGATGGTCGCCGCCGTGGAGGGCGCGATCGACGTCGGCCGCCTGGTCCGGCTGATGGGCCTGGGCGGGGTCTCACCCACCCGGGTCGGCCCGGCCAACATCGCCAAGTTCACGCTGCCGGCTCAGAGCCGACTGGTGGGCCGCCAGGTCCGCACGCTGCCCATGCCCGCGGACAGCGTCCTGGTGGCGCTGCTGCGCGGCAAGCATCTGATCGTCGCGCAGCACAGCGAGGTGTTGCGCGCCGGCGACGAGCTGTTGTTCGTCGCCGCAGCGGGGGTCGAGGAGAAGATCTCGGCCATGGTGCAGGGGGCACCGACCGTCAGCGATCGCTGACAAATGGACGAAACCGGCGCTCACGTAGACTGATCGCACCAGTTCACCGGTCCCCCGCCCCCGAATCCCCGGAGTCCATGCTCGCGATACTGCTCGCCCACGCGGCTGCCGCCGTGGTGGCACCGGCGCTCGTACGCCGGTGGGACCGACGGGCGTTCCCCGTGCTCGCGCTCGTCCCGGCCGGCTCGCTGACATGGGTCGCGACGAACTGGCCCTCCGACGGGTATCAGGCCCGCGTCGACGTGCCGTGGGTGCCCGAACTGTCGATGGACATCGCGTTGCGGTTCGACCCGCTCGCCGCGGTGATGAGCGTGATCGTGCTGGGCGTCGGCGCGCTGGTGTTGCTGTACTGCACCGAGTACTTCCACCACCACGACGGCCGCCGGGAGGACCGGCTGCCCAGTTTCGCCGCCCAGCTGGTGGCCTTCGCGGGCGCGATGTTCGGCCTCGTCACCGCCGACAACATGCTGCTGCTCTACGTGTTCTGGGAGCTGACGACGGTGTTGTCGTTCCTGCTCGTGGGCCACTACGCCGAGCGCGCGACCAGCCGCCGCGCCGCCATGCAGGCGCTGCTGGTCACCACTGCCGGCGGGCTGTCGATGCTGGTCGGCATCATCGTGCTGGGCACCGCGTCCGGCACCTACCTGCTCTCCGAACTGGTGGCTGCACCGCCCACCGGCGTCGCGGTCAACGTCGCGCTCGCGCTGGTGCTGATCGGCGCGATCAGCAAGTCGGCGCTGGTGCCGCTGCACTTCTGGCTGCCCGGCGCCATGGCGGCACCCACCCCGGTCAGCGCCTACCTGCATGCGGCGGCGATGGTGAAAGCCGGTGTGTACCTGGTGGCCCGGCTGACTCCGGGGTTCGCCGACGCCCCGCCGTGGCGGCCCACGGTGGTGGTCCTCGGTTCGCTGACGCTGCTCATCGCCGGATGGCGGGCGCTGCGCGAATACGATCTGAAGCTCGTCCTGGCCTACGGGACGGTCAGCCAGCTCGGGATGATCACCGTGATGGTCGGCACCGGCGGCGGCAACATGATGCTGGCCGGGCTGGCGCTGTTGTGCGCCCACGCGATGTTCAAGGCCACGCTGTTCATGGTGGTCGGTGTCATCGACCACGCCACCGGGACACGCGACATCCGCGAGCTCGCCTGGCTGGGCGCCCGAAGCCCGGCGCTGCTGGTCATCGCGGCCGCCGCGGCCGCCAGCATGGCCGGGCTGCCACCGTTCTTCGGCTTCGTCGCCAAGGAAGCCGACTTCGAGACGCTGCTGCACAGCCCGCAGCTCGGCGGCAGCGCGCCGTTCGTGCTCGCCGCGATCGTGCTCGGTTCGACGTTCACGTTCATGTACAGCCTGCGCGTGGTGTGGGGTGGCTTCGCCCGCAAGGGACAACCCGAGCCGTCACCGTTGGTGGCCCGGATGCATCAGCCGTCGGTGGTGTTCTTGGCGTCGCCGGCCGTGCTGGCCACCGCCGGCCTGCTGTTCGGGGTGTTCCCGTCCCCCATCGACAGCGCGCTGAGCTCCTACGCCCGCACCCTGCCTGGCGGCGTCGACTACTACCTGGCGCTCTGGCACGGCTTCGGTCTGCCGGTGGTGCTGTCGGCGGTGGTGATCGGCGTCGGCACGGCGGCGTTCTTCGGACGCCGCCGGCTTCCTCGGCTGCGCAGCCGCTGGCTGTCACTGGGCGACGCCGACGAACGCTACGACGCGGTGGTGCGTGCCGCCGACCGCCTCTCGCTGCGGGCAACCGGGGTGACGCAACGCGGCTCGATCCCGGCGATCCAGGCCACCGTCATGGCCACGCTGGTGCTGCTGCCGCTGGCCATGCTGGCGTGGGGGGCGCGGGACCGCGTCGAGCTTCGTCCGTGGGATTCGCCGCTGCAGGCGGTGATCGGCGTGCTGATCATCGCCGCGGCGCTGGGCGCGACCGTCACCCGCAACCGGCTGGCCGTGGTGCTGCTGATCAGCCTGACCGGCTACGGCACGGGCGTGGTGTTCGCGCTGCACGGCGCCCCGGACCTGGCGCTGACGCAATTCCTGGTCGAGACGGTCCTGCTGGTGGTGTTCGTGCTGGTGCTGCGGACACTGCCCGCCGAGACCAGCGCCGCGACGGTCAAGCGACTGTGGTTGCCGCGCGCGGCATTGGCGGTGGCGGTGGGTGCGACGGTGACGACGGTCGCGGCGTTCGCCATGGCTGCCCGCGACGCCGTCTCGGTCGCCACACTGCTGCCCGATGCGGCCTACTACCGCGGAAACGGCTCGAACGCGGTGAACGTCATCCTGGTCGACATCCGCGCCTGGGACACCCTCGGCGAGGTGTGCGTGCTGCTGATCGCCGCGACCGGCGTGGCCTCGATGGTGTTCCGGCACCGCCGGTTCGGCGCCGCACCCCGGGTTCCGGGTGACCGCAGAACCGAGCACGCCCCGCGCCCCTCGCCGGTCATCCTGCTGCGCGGCAACGTCTTCCGCGATCCCGCGGAACGGTCCCTGGTTCTCGAGGTCGCCACCCGCATGGTGTTCCCGCTGATCATGGCACTGTCGCTGTACTTCTTCTTCACCGGCCACAACACCCCGGGCGGCGGTTTCGCCGGCGGGCTCACCGCGGGGTTGGCGTTGTCACTGCGCTATCTGGCCGGCGGTCGTTACGAGCTGGGCGAGACGCTGCCGCTGGACGCCGGCAAGGTGCTGGGCGCGGGGCTGACCCTGGCCGCGGGCACCGCCGTCGTCTCGCTGTTCCTGGGCGCGCCGGTGCTGTCGTCGGCGACCCTCGAGGCGACGCTGCCCGTGCTGGGTGATGTGAAGCTGGTGACCTCGTTGTTCTTCGACGCGGGAGTGTATTTGATCGTGGTCGGTCTGGTTCTCGACATCCTGCGCAGCCTCGGCGCGCGGCTCGACGACGATCTCGGCAGGCAGCGACCGGTCGCGCAGGCGGAGACCGCATGAGCCCGTCACTGGTAGGACTCGTCGCCATCGGTGCGATGCTCAGTTGCGGTGTGTACCTGGTCCTCGACCGCAGCCTGACCCGGATGCTGTTGGGGGTGCTGCTGATCAGCAACGCCGTCAACCTGCTGCTGCTGATCACCGCCGGACCGTCCGGCAACCCGCCGGTGCGGGGACGGACCGTGCTGGGTCGCGAGATCACCGCCGATCCACTCGCGCAGGCAATGATCCTCACCGCGATCGTCATCACCATGGGCGTTGCGGCGTTCATGCTGGCGCTGGCCTACCGCTCCTACCAACTGACCACCGCCGAGGAGATCGGGCGCGACCCCGAGGACGTCGCGGTGGCCGAACGCAGCGAGGACGACCACCGCGACGTGGTGACCGAGCGCCCCGCCCGCTCCCCGGGTGAGCGCGCCGATCTCGACGAGCTCTACGACGAGGAGCACGAGACGTGACCGCCGCAGCGATCCTCATTCCGCTGCCGGTGCTCATCCCGATGCTGGGGGCGGCCGCCACGCTGATCGCCGGCCGCAGGCCGCGGGTGCAGCGGCTGATCTCGCTGATCGCGCTGTCGGCGGTGCTGGCCGTGTCGGTCACGCTGCTCTACCTCGCCGACCGCGGCGACACCCTGGTGGTCCAGGTCGGCGGGTGGGGACCCACGGACGACGGACTGGGCCCGCTGGGCATCTCGATGGTCGTCGACCGACTCTCGGCGCTGATGCTGGTGGTCTCGTCGATCGTGCTGTTGACGGTGCTTCTGTTCGCGATCGGCCAGGGCATGCGTGACGGCGACGACCGCCAACCGGTCTCGATCTTCGCGCCGACCTACCTGGCGCTGGCGGCGGGCGTGTCCATCGCGTTCCTCGCCGGTGACCTGTTCAACCTGTTCGTCGGCTTCGAGGTGCTGCTGGCGGCCAGCTTCGTGCTGCTCACCGTCGGCGGCAACGCCGCGCGGATCCGGGCCGGGGTCGTCTACGTCATGGTCTCGATGGTGTCGTCGATGATCTTCCTGACCGGCGTGGCGCTCGTCTACGCGGCGGCCGGCACGGTCAACATGGCCGAGCTCGCGATCCGCCTCGACGACGTCAGCCCGGGCACCCGCAGCGCGTTGTTCGCCGTGTTGATGGTCGCGTTCGGCATCAAGGCCGCGGTGTTCCCGCTGTACGCGTGGCTGCCCGACTCCTATCCGACGGCACCGGCGCCGGTGACCGCCGTCTTCGCCGGCCTGCTCACCAAGGTCGGCGTGTACGCGATCATCCGGGCGCACACGCTGCTGTTCCCCGACGTCGGGCTCAACCCGGTGCTGCTGGTGGCCGCGCTGGCCACCATGCTGCTGGGCATCTTCGGCGCCATCGCCCAGAACGACATCAAGCGGTTGCTGTCGTTCACGCTGGTCAGCCACATCGGCTACATGATCTTCGGGGTGGCGCTGGCCACCAGGCTGGCCCTGTCCGGCGCGATCTTCTACGCGGCGCACCACATCATCGTGCAGACCACGCTGTTCCTGGTGGTCGGCCTGATCGAACGGCAGGGCGGCTCGGCGACGCTGCGGCGCCTCGGCGGGCTGGCGGCTGCGAGCCCGCTGTTGGCGATCCTGTACCTGATCCCGGCGCTGAATCTCGGTGGCATACCGCCGTTCTCAGGCTTCATCGGCAAGGTGGCGCTGTTGGAGGCGGGCGCGGCGGACGGCGCGGTGCTGGCCTGGATGCTGGTCGGCGGCGGCGTGGTGACCAGCCTGCTCACGCTGTACGTGATGGCCCGGGTGTATGCCAAGGCGTTCTGGCGGCCGCGCGAGCAGGCCCCGGAGGGGCAGCTGGCGATGGCCGCACCCACCGCGCTGATCGCCGACGGCGGCGGGGACGTCGAGTTCAACGCGCGCGCCGACGTGGGCAGGATGCCGGCCGGGATGGTGGCACCGACCGTGGCGCTGATCGGCGTGGGGCTGGCGCTCACGGTGGCCGCCGGGCCGATCTTCGCCTACAGCGAGCGCGCCGCCGACCAGTTGCTCGACCGGCCCGCCTACGTCGGCGCCGTGCTCGGAGAGCCGTCGTGAACCGCAAGTACGGTCTGCGCATCAGCCTGGTCTGCTGGCTGACCGCGGTGTGGGTGCTGCTGTGGGGCACCCTCTCGCCGGCCAACATCCTCGGCGGGCTGGCGGTCGCGCTGCTGATCACGCTGCTGCTGCCCCTTCCGGTGGTGCCGGTGCAGGGCCGGCTGCATCCGCTGTCGCTGCTGCGCCTGCAGGGCCGCGTCATGGTCGACCTGGCGAAGGCCAGCCTCCAGATCGCCTGGCTCACCGTGAAACCCGGTCCGCCGCCGCAGAGTGCGATCGTGCGGGCGCCGCTGTCGGTGAAGTCCGACCTGACGCTGTCGCTGATCGCGTCGATCCTGACGCTGATCCCCGGCACCATGGTCGTCGACGTCGACCAGGCCCGCCGCATCCTCTACGTCCACGTCCTCGACGTCCGCCCCGAACGCGCCATCGAGGACTTCTTCGCCCAGCTCGCCCATCTGGAGCAGTTGGTCATCGCCGCCTTCGAACGCGAGCACGAGTGGCGGCCGGCCGACGAGGAGGCAACCCAGTGACCGTCATCTGGACGATCAGCGCGGTACTGCTGATCACGGCTGCCTCGATCACGATGTACCGGGTGCTGGCCGGGCCGAACACCATGGACCGGTTGGTGGCCAGCGACACCCTGATCGCGGTGGTGATGTGCGGCCTGGCGACCTGGGCGGCGTTCAGCCTGGACTCCACCGTCAAGTACGGCATCGTCGCCCTGTCGTTGATGAGCTTCGTCGGGTCGGTCAGCGTGGCGCGGTTCCGGGTGCCCGACAAGGAGGGGGACCCGCAGCCGTGAACATCCTGGACCTGATCGGTGCACTCCTCGTCTTGGCCGGGTCGGTGCTGGCGCTGACCGCCGCCATCGGTGTGGTGCGCTTCCCGGACTCGTTGTCCCGTATGCACGCGGCGTCCAAGCCGCAGGTACTGGGCCTGCTGCTGGTGCTCGCCGGCGCGTCGCTGCGGTTGCGCGACAGCGTCGACGTCGGAGTACTCGTCCTGGCGGGACTGTTCACCGCGATCACCGCACCGGTGATCGCGATGCGCGTCAGCCAGGTGGTGTACCGCGAAGGCACCTACCGCAAGGACCTGATGGCGATCGACGAACTGGGCGACCAACGCCCCGAAGGCTGACCGCTTGAGCGGGGCCGAAAACGGGAACCTTGCCGCCATGGTCACCACAGCGGAAAGCGGATGCGCCGACGGCCTCGACGGTGCCGCGGTGCACGCCGCGATGCTCTCGGCCGCGACCCTGCGCGCCGACGAGGACCGCTCGGCCTGCCCGCTGTTCACCGACCCGTACGCGAAGGATCTGCTGGCGGCCGCCGCCGCGCACGGGTGGACAGCTGATCGGCTCGTCGACGACATCCCGCCGGCCGCCCTCGAGGCCTACGTCGCCTGCCGCACCCGGTGGTTCGACCAGCATTTCGTCACCGCGGGGGCGCACGGGGTCGACCAGGCCGTGATCCTGGCTGCCGGGCTGGACACCCGGGCCTGGCGGCTGCCGTGGTTGTCGAGCAGCACGCTCTACGAGGTCGACCGGCTTCCGGTGCTGGAGTTCAAGATCGCGGCATTGCACGACCGCCGCGCCGAGCGTGCGGTCACCCGCCATGTCCCGGTACCCGCCGACGTTCCCGCCGATTTCTCGGCCGCTTTGGCGAGCGCCGGCTTCGACCGTTCCGAACCAGTCACCTGGTCGCTGGAGGGGATGCTGCCCGGCTGGTCGGCCGGGGATCGAGCCGAGGTGGTGCGCCGAGCCGTTGCACTGAGCCGGCCGTGCAGCCGGCTCGCCGTCGAAGTCCCCGACGACGAGAGCGCCGACCTGGGCGGCTGGCTGGCCGAACGCGGCTGGGAGGTCAGCACTGTCAGCTCGACGAGCCTGCTCGACCGCTACGCCCGGTGCACGCCGGACGGCGTCGAGGATGTGTTGCCGCGGCGGACGTTCATCGAAGCCGCGCTGCTGTAGCGCGCTCACTCCGAGAGCTGGAACTCCACCATCGCGGTCACGGTGTCGACGGCCTCGGACAGCGCCACGACCCGCTCGGCGGCGGTCGGCGCGGCCAGCACCGAGTACCTGTCGGCCTGCCCCATCGGAAGTCGGGAGGTCAACGCGTACAACCACATTGCGGCCTCCCCCGACTCGTCGGCGCCGTGCACGATGTCGCGCGCATTGACCTGCGCCCCGCGTGCGGCAGCGATGCGCTCGAACAGGGCGACCATCCGGTCCTCGATGTCGCGGATGGCCTCCACGTCGACGGCCTCACCAGGCTGATCCGGCCAGGTCTGCACCACCGCGCGCGGGTACGGATCGTCGGGCAACCACTCCACCACCCGGATTCGTTCTCCCATCACGCATTTGAGCTGGTAGAGACCGGGTCCGAGCTCGGCGTACTCGGTGATGTGGGCCAGCGCGCCGACATCACTGCGGCTGTCACCCCCACCCACCTCGCGCCCGGCGGCGATGAGGACCACCCCGAAGGCCGGGTCGTCGGCGGTCAGGCAGGCCTGCACCATCGCGGCATACCTGGGCTCGAAGATCCGCAGCGGCAGCTCTTCGCCCGGCAGCATCGCCACCTCGAGCGGGAACATCGGCACGGTCGGCATGCTCAGATCACCAACTCGGCGATCAGCGCGTCCACCACGGCCAGCAGATCGCCGTCGTGTTCCTCGGCAACCCGGCGCTGCCGCTGATACGACGCGCCGGCCCGGTAGATGTCGGCGACCCGGGCCAGTTCGTCGCTGCACGACAACGACTGCGCCACCGGGGACAACCGCTCGAGCAGCGCGTCGAGATCCTCGGTCACCAGCTTCTCGTTGCTGTCCGCGTCCTGGATGATGATCGCGTCCAGCCCGTAACGCGCGGCGCGCCACTTGTTCTCCTGAACATGCCAGGGCGGCATCACCGGAAGCGTCTCCCCCGCCTCGAGCCGGCGGTCCAGATCCACGATCAGGCAGTGCGTCAACGCCACCAGCGCCGAGAGCTCCTGCAGATTGGACACCCCGTCGAAGATCCGCACCTCGATCGTGCCGAGATGCGGGGAAGGCCTGATGTCCCAGCGGATCTCGTTCATGTGGTCGATGATGCCGGTCTTCTTCTGGTCGGCGACGAACCCTTCGAATTCGCTCCACTTCTGGAACTGGAACGGCAGCCCGGCCGTCGGCAGCTGCTGGAACATCATCGCCCGGTTGCTGGCGTACCCGGTGTCCTCACCCTCCCAGTACGGCGAGGAGGCCGACAGCGCCAGCAGATGCGGGTAGTACTTGAGCATCGAGGTGATGATCGGCATGACCTTGTGCTCCGAGGACACCCCGACATGGACGTGCACCCCCCAGATCAGCATCTGCCGGCCCCACCACTGGGTGCGCTTGATCAGCTCGGCGTAGCGGGGGGCGTCGGTGAGTTTCTGCGCCGACCACTTCGCGAACGGGTGGGTGCCGGCACAGAACAGTCCCATGCCGCGCTCGCGCACGATCTGGCGGACCGGCTGCAGTGTCGACGCCAGATCGGCCATCGCCTCCCCGGTGTTGTCGCAGATGCCGGTCACCACCTCGACGGTGTTGCGCAGCAACTCCTTGTGCACGTGCGGGTTCTCGCCCAGTTCGGCGATCACCGACGCCGCTTCGTTGCTCAGGTCGCGGGTGTCGGGGTCGACGAGCGCGAACTCCCACTCGACGCCGAGGGTCGGCCGGGGCGACCCGGCGAACTCGATGCGGGCACCGGCCCCGGGATCAGGACCCGGTGATGACGCCACAGGCCACCCGCGATCCGGCGTCGCCGGTCGCCAGCGTGTCCTGGTCCGGGCCCGGGGTTCCGTTGACCTGGGTGTACTTCTCCGGCGGGATGTTGCCGAAGTTGCTGGGCGACTCGTGGACCATCAACGCGGTCCCCTCGCTGCCGGTCAGGTCCTCCATCGTGAAGGCGTCGGTGGCCACCACGAGCATGGCCGAGCCGTCCTCTTTGACGAACAGGTTCGGCAGGTCGCCGCTGGCGGGGTAACTGCTGTGCCCGGGCACCTGCAGGTGACCGCCGGCCGACAGGAAGTCCCCCGGCTGTCCGCCCGTCGGCGGCGTGGAGTTCGCCTCACAGGCGCCGACCGAGTGGACGTGCAGGCCGTGGAAGCCGGGCTCCAGCTCGCTGCCCTCGCCGGCCTGCACGGTGATCGTCGCGTAGCCGTCGGAGAACTCGAACTCGGCGGTGGCCACCGTGGTGCCGTCGGGTGACTTGAGGTCAGCGGTGAGCATCTGCCCCGCTGCGGCGCCTCCGTGGGCGCCGCCGTGCTCCTCACCGGGACCCGCCGACGGCGACGGTGATCCCGTCCAGATCGCGGGTGTGGTGCCCGTGGTGTCCGAGGGCACTTGCCCGGGCGGGGCGCAGGCACTGAGCGCGAGCGCGGGCACTGCGAACAAGGTGGCGGCGGCGACGGTCCTGAGCATGCCCAAGAGCCTAACCGGTGACAGCCACCACAACGCCCGGTGGCTGCTCCAGAAGTTGAGGAACCCGGGGCGCGACGGGCGCCTCGAGCAATCTGCCGATCTCCTCGGCCGCCTGCTGTTCACCCGGGGTGTCACCGAAGAACACGGTGGTGACCGTCGTGTCCGGCAGCTCCAGGTTGCCGGTCTCGGTGACGTTCCAGTCGGCGTCGCGCAGCCGGGTGGCCGTCGCGTCGGCCGCGCCCTCGACGGTGCCGATGTTGAACACGCGCACCTCAGGGCGCTCCGGCTCGGCCGGGGCCGACGTCGTGGTGGCCGTCGTGGTCGTCGTTACGGCGGCGATCGACGAGTCGTCCCCGTCGTCGGACCCGCCTCCCATCGTCTGCAACGCGATGAGCAGGAATGCCACACCGAGGAACAACAGCACCATGATGATGGCGCGCAGGGGCAGGCCCGAGGAGTCTCGCTGGTTCATCGGCGCCTACTGTATCGACACCCGGTAGCGATCAGGTCACATCGAAGCCGAGGCGACGTGCCGCCCTGGCCTTCTGCCTGCTGGCGCGCAACCGCCGCAACCGTTTGACCAGCATCGGATCGGCCGCCAGGGCCTCGGGGCGGTCCACCAGAGCGTTGAGCACCTGGTAGTAGCGGGTCGCCGACATCGAGAACAGCTCCTTGATGGCGTCTTCCTTGGAGCCCGCGTACTTCCACCACTGCCGTTCGAAGGCCAGGATGTCGTGTTCGCGACGGGTCAAGCCGTCGGTGGGTTCGGTGTCGTCCCCGGAGTGCTCAGCCCGCGCAATCGCGCCGTCCATATTGCTAATGGGACCTTTCCGACAATCGAGAATGACATCCATGTGGTTTCGGCGAGTATTCAATCACGGGTTGGTCACGGAAGTCGTCACAAACCGCCGCGAGTCGGCGGCCGAACCGCCGCACTAAGCTTGCCGGTCATGGCCGTACGACCCATCTGCATCGTAGGAGATCCCGTCCTGCACACCGCGACCGAACCGGTGCCCGTCGCCGACGATGGTTCGCTGCCCGCCGAGATCGCGGATCTGATCCAAGACCTCTACGACACGATGGACGCCGCACACGGGGTCGGGCTGGCAGCCAACCAGATCGGAGTCGGCAAGCGACTGTTCGTCTACGACTGCGCCGACGCGCGGGGCAAGACCGTGCGCCGGCGCGGGGTGGTGATCAACCCGGTGCTGGAAACCTCCGAGGTGCCCGAGACGATGCCTGACCCCGAGGACGACGACGAGGGCTGCCTGTCGGTGCCCGGGGAATCGTTCCCGACCGGCCGCGCGTCGTGGGCGCGGGTGACCGGCCTGGACGCCGACGGCTCGGCGATCACCCTCGAGGGTGAGGATCTGTTCGCGCGGATGCTTCAGCACGAGACCGGCCACCTGGACGGCTTCCTCTACGTGGACCGGCTCATCGGCCGCAACGCCCGCAGCGCCAAGCGCGCGATCAAGTCCCACGGCTGGGGCGTACCGGGCTTGTCATGGATGCCCGGCGAGGACCCCGACCCGTTCGGCCACTGACCCGTGACAGACCTGCCCGAGGTCGGCACCCGAGTCAGCCTGCGGTACCGCCTGCGAGCGGGTGAGATACCGCCGCACTCCGACGTCGTGGGTCATCTGATCGACACCGGCGCGACGGTGCGGGTGCGCACCCGACGCGGAGAGGTCGTCGAGGTGGCGTCGGCCGACGTGCTGGCGGTGCGGGTCGTTCCGGAGATGCCTGTGCGCACGGGCGACATCCGCAATCTCGAACATGCGGCCGCGCTGGCGTGGCCGGGCACCGAGCATGCCTGGCTCGGCGATTGGCTGGCCCGGTTCGGACACGGAAGCACCCGGCGGGCCAATTCGGCTGTGCCGCTGCGCTTCACCTCGTACGCCGAGATCGCCGCAGTGGCCGACTGGTACAGCTCCCGAGGGGTGCCGGCGTTGATCTCGGCGCCCGACCGGCTGCTGCGGATTCCTCCGGGCGTGCCGACGGACGCCGAGAATCTGGTCATGGCAACCGATCTCGATGATCCCGCGCCGCCGCCAGCCGACCTCGTGGTGTCGTCGCGCCCTGACGACCGGTGGCGGCAGCTGTATCAACGCGACGTGCCCGTCGAGGTCCTGACCGCTGTCGTCGACGGTGAGGTCGCCTTCGCCGCGCTGGACGACGCCGCGGTGGGGCGCGGCGCGGTGACCGAGGCGCCGGACGGGACGCGATGGGCCGGCATCTCCGCGGTACACGTCTCCGAACACGCGCGGCGTCGCGGTCTGGCCCGCGCACTGTGCACCGGCCTGCTCGCGTGGGCCCGCGACCGCGGCGCCACCCGTGGTTACGTGCAGGTCGTCGCCGACAACACCGGCGCGCGAGCGTTGTACGAGTCGATGGGATTTCGCGAGCACCACCGCTCCCGCTATGTGCGTGCCGACGACCTGCTCGCCCACACGTAGGGTTGGCGCATGCGAGTGGCCACCTGGAACGTCAACTCCATCCGCGCTCGCGTCGACCGCGTCACCGACTGGCTGGCCCGCGCCGACGTCGATGTGCTGGCGATGCAGGAGACCAAGTGCTCCGACGACCAGTTCCCCACCATGCCGTTCGCCGCGCTGGGCTACGACGTGGTCCACTGCGGGTTCAATCAGTGGAACGGCGTGGCGATCGCCTCCAGGGTCGGCATCGACGACGTCGAGGTCGGCTTCCCCGGGCAACCGACCTGGAGCGACAAGCCCGAGAACGAGGCCGCCGCCGAGGCGCGGGCACTGGGTGCGACCTGCGCCGGCGTGCGAGTGTGGAGTCTGTACATCCCGAACGGTCGCACTGTCGACTCGCCCCACTATCGGTACAAGCTGGAATGGATTGCCGCCCTTCGTGAGACCGCAGCGTCGTGGTTGAGCGCCGACGCCGGTGCGCAGATCGCGTTGATGGGCGACTGGAACATCGCGCCCACCGACGAAGACGTCTGGGACATGGAGGTGTTTCGGGACAGCACCCACGTCACCGAACCCGAACGCACCGCGTTCACCGCGGTGATCGACGCCGGTTTCACCGACGTGGTGCGCCCGTACACGCCGGGTCCGGACGTGTTCACCTACTGGGACTACACGCAGCTGCGGTTCCCCAAGAACCGTGGTATGCGAATCGATTTCATCCTCGGCTCACCGGCGTTGGCCGACCGGGTCACCCATGGCGAGATCGTCCGCGACGAGCGCAAGACCGGGAAGAACAGGGTCGGGTCACCCAGTGACCATGCGCCGGTGCTGATCGAACTGGCCCCGTAGTCCGAGACTGAGGCTGTTCTCGGCTTGATGAGCCACTTGCGTTTTCCCCGTCGCGATCCCCATCCCGGTTGCGGCCGCCTCACTCGCGTTTCGGCCCCTCCTTGCCGGTGACCCCGATCGCGGCCCATTTCTCCTCATCGCAACGCGGTTCTGCCCCAATCTGCCGTGATTTCAGATGGCCGACGAGTTCTTCGCCGCCACGCCGCGTTCTCGCACCTACTCACGGTTGTCCCCAATAGCAGGCCATTTCAGATGGCGTTATCCCCAATCGCGTTTTCATCCCCAGCGTGGGCGGCGGACGGTCGATCCGCGGGTGCGCGGTCGCTCTGCGTCGATAAAATCGCACACATGTTCGATGGTTCGCTTCCTGGTCCGGCCGCTCTGGCCGAGGTCTCCGATGGCGAGTTGATCGAGGCGATCACCGGCTGGGCGGGCGCCGCGGCCGCAGCCCAGGCCCGACTGTTGGCCGCGGTCGCCGAACGGCGCCGCCGCGCCGAGACCACCGCCGACGCTGATCCGGTACGGGCGCGCTGGGCGTGTGACCCCGTCGACGAGGCCGCCGCCCAGATCGGGTGCGCACTGACCGTCTCCCACGGCCGCGCCGTGGCGCTGATGGACACCGCGGTCACCCTGCGTGACCATCTGCCCCGCCTCAACGCCCGCTTCCTGGCCGGCCAGGTCAGCGAGCGCGTGGTCGCGCGCATCGTGTGGCTGTGCGCCCTGGTCGTCGACGAACAGGTATGGGCCCAACTCGACGAACAGTTCGCCACCGCGGCCAGCACCTGGGGGACGCTGTCCGGCGACAAACTCGACACCGCGATCACCGTGTGGATCCACACCCTCGACCCCGACGCCGTCCGGCGCGCGGCCACCGCCCACCGCGGCCGCGATGTCCGCATCGGCGGCCGCGATCAAGCCGCGGGCACCACCAGCGTGTGGGGCCGGATCAACTCCCTCGACGCCGCGATCGCCGCGGCCCGCCTCAAAGCCATGGTCAACAGCGTGTGCGGCGAGGATCCGCGCACCACCGCCCAAAAACGCGCCGACGCGTTCGGCGCGGTGTTCGCCGGAGCGTTCCATCTGAGCTGCCTGTGCGGTAAACCCGACTGCCCGGTCGCCGCCGTCCCCGACGCCCGCGCCACCAGCGTCGTCGTCCACGTCGTCGCCGACCACAGCTCCCTCACCGCCACCCCCGACCCCGCCCTGCACGGCAACGCCGACACCCCCGACACCGACGCTGCCGCTGAGGCGGACGCAGCACTCGGACCTGAACCCGTCCCCGGACCGGACACTGAACCTGCGCGCGCCCCCGAGCCCGCGCACAGTGCTCAACCGTCCACCGCGAACCTGCAACCCACACCCCCCACCGCGGAGCACACCGCCCCCGAGCCGCAGCCGCAGGCCGCCCCGCAGCCAGCCCCCGCCGCCCCGGCCCGTCCGGCGGTGATCCTGGGGCTGCGCGGCGCAGTGCTACCCCCCGCGGTGCTGGCCGAAGTCCTCACCCGCGGCGCCGCAGTTCGTACAGTGGCCGACCCCCGCGCCCTGCCGGTCACCCCCGGCTACCGGCCCACCACCGCCCACGACCAATTCGTACGCTGCCGCGACCTGACCTGCCGCATACCCGGCTGCGACCGCCCCGCCCTCGACACCGACCTCGACCACAGCAACCCCTGGCCCGCCGGACCCACCCACCCCAGCAACCTCAACGGCAAATGCCGCCTGCACCACCTGCTCAAAACATTCTGGGAAGGCTGGACCGAACAGCAACAACCCGACGGCACCCTGCACCTCAGCACCCCCACCGGACACACCTACACCACACGACCGTTCTCGGCGCTGCTGTTCCCCACCTGGACCACCACCACAGACCCACCCCCACCACGACAACCCACCCGCCCCACACCGCCCCGCCACCACCCGGGACGGACACGGAAGATGCCCACCCGCCAACGCACCCGCGCCGACAACCGCGCCGCCTACATCACCGCCGCCCGCCAACACAACGCGCTCCAAGCCGAACTCGACCGCGCCGCCGAACAAGCAGCCGCCGACAAACGCCGCAACATCCGCCGCAGAACGGCCGCCGCCATCGACGCCATGAAGCAATCCCTCAACCCGCCATCCGATTACGGCGACGACCCACCACCGTTCTAGGAGAAACGTGAAAATCCTTGTAGCCACTGGACATACGCAGGGTACGAATCCCGGCGACTACCACTACTGCGTCGAGCGTGAGTTGGTGTGGATCCAGGAGCCCTGCGACCGGGACCGGCTGGACCCCGGTGGCCCCTGCGGGTGTGGACGCGGGTTCGCCGGTGCCGCTTCCCATCGGGCGACGACCACCGCGATGGTCGTGGAAACCGAAATGACCCGCGAAGACGTGGTATTGGCCTTCGACACCAGCCTCGGCGACGGCGGATGGCCTCGGTCATGGGCCGAGGACGTCGCGGACGACAACCTGGAGATCGCCGCCCAGTTACCCGTCGGGGCGATCATCACCCGCCGACTCGACGACTTCTTCCTGCGCGGCGCGTTGTTCTAGTCGGCCGTGACATCTTCGGCGTACCGGCCCGGGTTGAACAGCGACGCGACCATGCCGATCACCATCATCACCGCAGCGGCGATGAACACCACAGTCAAGCCGGCATGGAAGGGTTCGATGATCAAGTGAGGGAAGAACGTCTGTCCGGTCAGTTCTTCGGCATTGACACCGGGTTGCTGCAACGCGTGATAGGGCTCGAGCACCTCGGCGATCGGGTTGTAACCCAGGAACGCCGCGAAGAGGCTCCCCACCGGGGGCAGGTCGGCGACCTGTTGCGCCACCGACGCCGACACCCCCTGCTCCTGCAGGCCGCTGCTGAGTGCACCGGGCAGCGTGTTGGCCAGTCCGACGATCATCAGCGAGAAGAAGATCCCGATCGACAGGGACGATCCCGCGTTGAAGAAGGTCGCGCGCACCCCGGACGCCGCTCCGCGCTCGGCGGCCGGCACGCTGGACATGATGGCCGCCGTGTTGGGTGCAGTGAAGATGCCACCACCCACCCCGTTGAGGAAGATGAGCAGCGCGAACACCCGGTAATCGAAGTCGACCGGGATCATCACCAACGCGATGAACGACACCGCCATCAGGGCCATGCCACCCACCGTCAGCGGTCGGGCGCCGTAACGGTCCGACAATGCCCCGGCGATCGGCCCCGCCAGCAGGAAACCGACCGTGATCGGCAACATGTAGATCGCGGCCCACAGCGGTGTGGACTCGAAGTCGTAGCCGCGCAACGGCAGCCAGATTCCCTGCAGCCAGATGATCAACATGAACTGCAGACCGCCGCGGCCGACCGACGACATCAGACCAGCGAGATTCCCCATGCCGAACGCGGTCGACCGGAACAGCCGGATGTTCACCATCGGCTGCGCCACCTTGAGCTCCACCACGCAGAACGCGACGAGCAGTACCAGGCCGGCCACGATCGATCCGAGCACCGCCGGATTGGTCCAGCCCGTGGTCGACTGCCCGTAGGGCTGGATGCCGTAGGTGATGCCGATCAACAGCACGGTCAACCCGACGCCGAACGTGAGTGTGCCCGCCCAGTCCAGCCGTCCCGGTGTCCGCTGCCCTATCTCGCGCAGCGATCGCATGCTCCAGATCGTGCCTGCCAATCCGATCGGGACACCGACCCAGAAGATCGCCTGCCAGTGCCATTCAGCCAGTGCGCCCCCGATCAGCAAGCCGAGGAACGACCCGGCGACGGCGGTCACCATGTTGACCCCGAGCGCCATCCCGCGCTGGTTCGCCGGGAACGCGTCGGTGAGAATCGCCGACGAGGAGGCCATCAGCATGGCGCCACCGACACCCTGGACGACGCGCCAGACGATCAGCCAGACAGCACCGGCGCCCAGGTGGAACGGGTCGAACGACAGCGCGATCGCCGCGACCGTGAAGACGGCGAATCCGATGTTGTAGATGCGCACCCGCCCGAACATGTCGCCCAGCCGGCCGAACGGCACCACCAGCACGGCGGTGGCGACCAGGTAGCCCATCAGCATCCACAGCAGATAGCTGATGTTGCCCGGGGACAACGGATTGAGGTCGATACCGCGGAAGATCGCCGGAAGTGAGATCAACACGATCGACGCGTTCACCGCCGCCAACAGCGTGCCGAGCGTGGTGTTGGACAAGGCCACCCACTTGTAGCGGGGGTGGTCCAGATCGAAGCGGCTACCCGCCCGTGTCGTCTTGTCCGCCGGTTCGATCTCAGTCGACATCAGTCACCTCGCCCATAGAAAACATATATTAGCTATGCAAATCATCTGGGCGCAATTCGTGCCCGCTGCCCGGTTCCCCCGCCGTGCGGTCGTGCGCTAGCGTGGAACTCGCCAATCGCAAACGCGGGAGCGTGCACCGAGTGCGCTGAGAGGACGGGTGGGCCCGTCGACCGTACGAACCTGACCGGGTAATGCCGGCGTAGGGAGAATCATGACCGACTTTGTCGACTCCGCAGTCCGTCCGACCGTCACCACCGGCCCGATTCAGGGCAGTTCCAAGGTCTACCGGGACGTCGCCGGCGCCCGGGTCCCGTTTCGCCGGGTCCACCTGACCAACTCCGAGCATCTCGACCTCTACGACACCTCCGGGCCGTACACCGACGCCGACGCCGTCATCGATCTGGACGCCGGTCTGACCCGTCGGCCGGTGACGCGCGACCGCGGCACCCAGCTGCAGCGTGCCCGGGCCGGCGAGATCACCGCCGAGATGGCCTTCATTGCCGAGCGCGAAGGGGTGTCCGCCGAACTGGTTCGCGACGAGGTGGCCCGCGGGCGCGCGGTGATCCCGGCCAACCACAACCACCCCGAGGCGGAGCCGATGATCATCGGCAAGGCGTTCTCGGTGAAAGTCAATGCCAATATCGGCAATTCGGCGGTGACGTCGTCGATCGCCGAAGAAGTCGAGAAGATGGTGTGGGCCACCCGCTGGGGTGCCGACACGATCATGGACCTGTCCACCGGCCGCGACATCCACCTGACCCGCGAGTGGATTCTGCGCAACTCGCCGGTTCCCGTCGGCACGGTGCCGATCTACCAGGCTCTCGAGAAGACCAACGGCGATCCGGTCGAGATGACCTGGGAACTGTACCGCGACACGGTGATCGAACAGTGCGAGCAGGGCGTCGACTACATGACCGTGCACGCCGGCGTCCTACTGCGCCACATCCCGCTGACCGTGGACCGCGTCACCGGTATCGTCTCCCGCGGCGGGTCGATCATGGCCGCCTGGTGCCTGGCACATCACCAGGAGTCGTTCCTCTACACGCATTTCGAGGAACTCTGCGAGATCCTGGCCCGCTACGACGTGACCTTCTCCCTCGGTGACGGCCTGCGTCCCGGCTCGATCGCCGACGCCAACGACGCCGCGCAGTTCGCCGAGCTGGAAACCCTGGGCGAGTTGACCAAGATCGCCAAATCCCATGGCGTGCAGGTGATGATCGAGGGACCCGGCCACGTCCCGATGCACAAGATCGCCGAGAACGTCCGGCTCGAGGAGGAGCTGTGCGAGGAGGCGCCGTTCTACACCCTCGGGCCGCTGACCACCGACATCGCACCGGCCTACGATCACATCACCTCGGCCATCGGGGCCGCGATGATCGCCCAGGCCGGTACCGCGATGCTGTGCTACGTCACACCCAAGGAACACCTCGGCCTGCCCAACCGCAAGGACGTCAAAGACGGGGTGATCGCCTACAAGATCGCCGCCCATGCGGCCGATCTCGCGAAGGGGCACCCGCGGGCGCAGGAACGGGACGACGCGCTGTCCACCGCACGGTTCGAGTTCCGCTGGGAGGATCAGTTCAACCTCTCGCTGGACCCCGACACGGCACGCGAGTTCCACGACGAGACCCTGCCGGCGACGCCCGCGAAGACCGCGCACTTCTGCTCGATGTGCGGACCGAAGTTCTGCTCGATGCGGATCAGCCACGACGTGCGCGAGGCCTACGAGAAGGGGATGGCCGAGAAGTCCCGGGAGTTCGCCGAGCACGGCAACCGCGTGTATCTACCGGTGACGCCGGCATGACGTACCTGCCGCTCACCCCGCCGGGGCAGACCCCGCGCCGTGTGATGACGATCGCGGGCTCGGACTCCGGTGGCGGCGCCGGCATCCAGGCCGACATGCGCACCTTCGCCATGCTGGGCATGCACGGTCTCGTCGCGGTCACCGCGGTGACAGTTCAGAACTCACTGGGCGTCAAGGGCTTTCACGAGGTGCCGCTCGATGTCATCGCCGGCCAGATCGAGGTCGTGGCCGGCGACATCGGCGTGCAGGCCGCCAAGACCGGCATGCTGGCCTCCTCGGAGATCATCGACACCGTCGCCACCACCTGGCGCAGCGCCGCACCGGATGTCCCGCTGGTCGTCGACCCGGTGTGCGCGTCGATGCACGGCGACCCGCTGCTGCATCCCAGTGCGCTGAGAGCGCTGAAGGACACGCTGTTCCCGCTCGCGACGGTGGTGACCCCCAACCTCGACGAGGTCCGGCTGCTCACCGGCATCGACGTCGTCGACGCCGCCACCCAGTGCGAGGCGGCCCGTGCGCTGCATGCGCTGGGACCACGGTGGGCGCTGGTCAAGGGCGGGCACCTGCGGTCGTCGGCGCACAGCCCAGACCTGCTGTTCGACGGTACCGACTTCGTCGAGTACGAGGCCGAACGCATCGACACCGGTGACGACCACGGCGCCGGGGACACCCTGGCGGCCGCGATCGCCAGCGCGTTGGCCCACGGCTACGAGGTGCCCGAGGCGGTCGGCTTCGGGAAGCGCTGGGTCACCGAATGCCTCAGGGCGGCATACCCATTGGGGCAAGGCCACGGTCCCGTGTCGGCGTTGTTCCGGCTCGGCTGATGGACGACATCGCCGGGGTGGTGCACCGGCCCGACGGGAAGCCGCAAGGTGTGGTCGCGCTGACCCACGGCGCCGGCGGGAGCCGGGAAGCACCTCTGCTGCAAGCACTCTGCGAAGAATGGGCCCGCCGCGGCTGGGTCGCGGTGCGCTACAACCTGCCGTATCGGCGTCGCCGCCCCAAGGGGCCACCGTCGGGTTCGTCGGCCGCCGATCTCGCCGGCATCGTCGAAGCGGTCGCCGCGGTCCGCACGCTGGCCGACGGCCCGGTGATCGCCGGCGGGCACTCGTACGGTGGCCGGCTCACCTCGATGGCGGCCGCCGGCACTGGGGCAGAGGACGAAGGCCTGTCCCTCGACCTGCTGACGCTGTTCTCCTATCCGCTGCATCCGCCGGGCAAGCCCGAGCGGGCCCGCACCGGGCATCTCCCGGACATCACCGTCCCGACGGTGTTCACCCATGGCACCGCCGACTCGTTCGGCAGCATCGACGAGCTCCGGCCGGCCGCGGCGCTGATCCCGGCGCCCACCACGATCGTGGAGGTGACCGGCGCCCGCCACGACCTGGCCTCCAAGAAGATCGACGTGCCGAAGGCCGCAGTGGACGCGGCGCTCGAACTGCTCGGCTGACCTCGCTGGTACCTGCGGTACCGTCTACGCATGACTTCGGAGCACTTCGACGCGGTCATCGTGGGCGCCGGCTTCGCCGGAATCGGCGCCGCCATCCAGCTCAAACGGATGGGCTACGAGAACTTCGTCATCCTCGACCGCGAGGACGATCTGGGCGGTACGTGGCACGTCAACCACTACCCGGGCCTGGCGGTGGACGTCCCCACCACCACGTACTCCTACTTCTTCGAGCCGAACCCGAACTGGTCCCGGCTGTTCTCCACCGGAGCGGAGATCAAGCAGTACGCCGGTGACGTGGCCGACAAGTACGACGTGCGCCGCCACATGCGGTTCAGCACCGTCGTCGAGAGCGCCCGCTGGGACGAGGAAGCTGCACTGTGGCGGGTGGCGCTGGCCGGCGGCGAGACGGTGTCGGCCCGGTTCCTGTTCACCGCGACGGGCTTCCTGTCCCAGCCGCACATGCCCGACATCCCCGGCATCACCGGCTTCGACGGCCGGGTGATCCACACCACGGCCTGGGATGACGCCTATGACCCCACCGGCCAGCGGGTCGGCATCATCGGGACCGGCGCCACCGCGGTGCAGCTCATCCCCGAACTGGCCAAGAAGGCGGCCGAGCTGACGGTGTACCAGCGCACCCCGATCTGGGTGGTGCCGAAGGTCGACTTCCGGTTCTCCGAACGGGCCAAGCGGCTGTTCGCCCGTTTTCCGCTGACCCAGCGGGCCATCCGCGCCGTCACCGACGCCGTCTACGAGTTCATGGTGTCGGTCGGAGTGGTGCACTACAAGAACACCCGGGGCCGGTTCAACATCGCCGCCGGTGACCTCGCCAAGATGCACCGGTTCGCCACGATCCGCGACAAGGACCTGCGCGCCAAGCTCACCCCGGACTACGACTTCGGCTGCAAGCGTCCGACGTTCTCCAACAGCTATTACCGCACCTTCACCAAGCCGCACGTCCACCTGCAGGACAGCGGCATCGCACGGATCGAGTCCGACGGCGTCGTCGCCGTCGACGGCACCAAGACCGTCATCGACACCCTGGTGCTGGCCACCGGTTTCGATCTGTGGGAAGCCAACTTCCCCGCCATCGAGGTCATCGGCCGGGGCGGCCGCAATCTGGGGAAGTGGTGGCGCGACACCCGGTTCCAGGCCTACCAGGGTGTGACGATGCCGCAGTTCCCCAACTTCATGTCGCTGGCCAGCCCGTACGCCTTCCTCGGGTTGAACTTCTTCAACACGATGGAATACCAGATGCGACACATGGACCGCGTTTTCGGTGAACTGCAACGCCGCGGCGCGACGACGTTCGAGGTCACCGAGGACGCCAACAGCAGGTACCTGGACCGGATGACCGAACTGCTGGGCGACTCGCTGTTCACCACCGGCGACTGCGCTTCGGCACGGTCGTACTATTTCAATCCCAGCGGGGAACCCACCCTGCTGCGCCCGACCTCGACTCGCAAGGCGATCCAGGAAGCCTCCGACTTCCCGCTGAGCGATTACCGGATGAGCTAGGAGACGTCGTGACCGAAGTGGGGACCGAGAGCAAATCGCGCGGGATGACGATCGCCGGCATCGTGCTCGCGCTCACCGGGCTGTCGCATTTCGTCGCACCGCAGCTCTACGAGGGCCTGACCAAGTCGGCGTTTCCGACCGACACCCGCCAGCACGTCTACATCGACGGCGGCATCGAGACCGCTGTGGGACTGGGCCTGGCGGTGCGCAAGACCCGCAAGCTCGCCGTGCTCGGCCTGCTCGCCTACCTGGTCTACATGGGCGTGAACGTCGCCCGTAACCGGTAGTCCCCCAGCAGGACCGCTTCCACCAGTCGATTCACCACCGCGCGCGCCTGCGCGGCGTCGGGGTGGCGCTGCAGCCGGCCGAGGTCGATGACCAACGCCATGGCCGCGTGCACCGCGAACCGCGCCTGCGCCGGCGACCACTGCGGACGCACCGCGACCACCAGCTCGACCCACGACTCGACGACCGAACGCTGCAGGTCGTGCACGATGCGTTGGTCGGCGGCGCTCATGTTGAGCCGTTCGGTGTAGTAGACGTACTCGAGCTCCGGCTGGTCGAACGTGCGCGCCACGTAGCTGTCGATCACGGCGGAGAGCGCCTCGTGCGGGTCGGCGGCGGAGGCGACGACGGTGGCGAGCTCGCCGGAGACCCGATCCGACGCCCGACGGAACACCGCGGCCAGGATGTCGCCTTTGCCGGAGAAGTACTTGTAGATACCGGATGCCGGTATCCCGACCGCCGACGCGATGTCCTCCATCCCCGTGTCGCGGTAGCCGTGGCGGTGGAACAGGGTCAGCGACTCCCGCAGCAGCGCTTCGTATGTCGACGGGTCGGGCGCCGGAGCGCGGGACGCAGCAGGAGGTTCGGCCGGTACCGGTTCGTCGGACAGTTCGACGGCAGCCACCGCAGCGGCCAGCTCGATCAGCAGCTCACGGGCCGAGGCGGCCGGGAGCTTGGCACGGTGGTCGACAATGCTGCCCACCACCGACAGCACCGCCGTCGACAGGGTCAGGTACTGCCGGTGGGTCAACCCGGGCCGCAGCCGGGCCAGCGGCCGGTGGATGCGGTCGTGCACGGTGCCGATCTGGGCGAGCAGCTGGGCCTGGTCGGCGTCGTCGAGATACCGCCCCTCCCAGCGGTACAACCCGCCCGAGGTCCGGTTGGCCAGGGCGACGTCGACCAGCGCGCCGACGAGGGCGTCGAACTGCTGCCGAGCATCCTCGTCGTCAGCGCCGTCGAGATCTGAGGTGCCGTCGAGATCAGCAGTGCCGTCGACGAGCTGACCGCCCAGGCCGAGTACCGCACCGCGGAACAGCTCGTACTTGCCGGCGTAGTGCCGGTACAACGCCGCCGCCGAGATGCCGACGCGCGCGGCGATGGCCTCCATGCTGACACCGTGGTAGCCGTGTTCACTGAACGCCTCCGCCGCCGCGCGCGCGATCTGGGCTTTCCGGTCCTTGGGCCGGCGGCGGATCTCCGCGCTGGCGTTGCGCGCCATGGCAACCACGATATCGTGAGGCCGTGACGACCCCCGGCGAGCCGGCACTGCGCCGGCGGCTCGGGCTGTTCGACACGGTCACCCTGGGCCTGGGCTCGATGATCGGGGCGGGCATCTTCGTCGCGCTCGCGCCGGCCGCCGCCGCGGCGGGCACCGGGCTGCTGGTCGGGTTGGCCCTCGCCGGGGTGGTGGCCACCTGCAACGCGATGTCCTCGGCGTGGCTGGCGGCCCGCTACCCGCAATCGGGCGGCACCTACGTCTACGGTCGCGAGCGGCTCGGCCCCTTCTGGGGGCACACCGCGGGGTGGAGCTTCGTCGTCGGCAAGACCGCGTCGTGCGCCGCGATGGCGCTGACGGTCGGCTACTACGCCTGGCCGCAGTACGCGCATGCGGTGGCGGTCGCCGCGGTCGTCGCGCTGACCGCCGTCGGCTACGCCGGCGTCCAGCGCTCGGCGTTACTCACCCGGGTCATCGTGGCCGTGGTGCTGGCGGTGCTGGCGGTCGTCGTCACGGTGTTGCTGGGCTTCGGCGGCGCTGATGCGTCGCGGTTGACGCTGGGTGGTGACGTCACCGCGTACGGGGTGCTGCAGGCGGCCGGGTTGATGTTCTTCGCCTTCGCCGGATACGCCCGCATCGCCACGCTCGGCGAAGAGGTGGCCGACCCGGAGAAAACCATCCCCCGCGCCATCCCGATCGCGCTGGCCATCACGCTGGTGGTCTACGCCCTGGTGGCCGTCGCGGTGCTGGCCGAACTGGGTGCCGCCGGTCTGGCCGGCTCACAGGCCCCGCTGTCGGATGCGGTGCGCGCGGCCGGGTTCGGTGTGCTCGAACCGGTGGTCGGGGTGGCGGCGGCGATCGGCGCGCTGGGCGCGCTGCTCGCGCTGCTGCTGGGGGTGTCCCGCACGACGCTGGCGATGGCCCGCGACCGTCATCTGCCGCACGTGTTGGCCGCGGTGCATCCGCGCCACCGCACACCGCACCGGGCCGAGCTCGCGGTCGGCGCTGCCGTCGCGGTGCTGGCCGCCGTCGTCGATCTGGGCAGCGCGATCGGGTTATCGTCGTTCGGGGTGCTGTTGTACTACGCGATCGCCAACGCCTCGGCGCTGACGCTGGGTCGGCGGGTACTGCCCGCCATCGGTCTCGTCGGCTGCCTGACGCTGGCAGCGACACTGCCGCTGACGTCGGTACTCGCCGGCGCCGTCGTGGTCGCAGTGGGGATGATCAGCTACTCCGCTGGCGCCCGCCGCCGACATGGTGTGTAGTCGCTGTCGTGCCTGTGCCGCTGACCTGGACCCGCGTCGACACCCGCGCCGATCATGACTTCGTCGTCGCCCCCGGCGAGCGGCTGAGCTGGCCACGCACCATCGGGCTCGGCGCCCAGCACGTGGTCGCGATGTTCGGCGCCACCTTCCTGGTGCCGGTGCTGACCGGTTTCCCGCCCGCCACGACGCTGCTGTTCTCCGGTATCGGGACCATCTTGTTCCTGCTGATCACCGGCAACCGGCTGCCGAGCTATCTGGGCTCGAGCTTCTCGGTGCTGGCACCCGTGCTCGGTGCGATGGGCAGCGCGGGCCCCGGCGGCGCGCTCGGCGGCATCGTCGCCGTCGGGCTGTCGCTGATCCTCATCGGTGCCGTCGTGCACGTGGCGGGCACCCATTGGCTCGACATGGTGCTGCCGCCGGTGGTGACGGGCGCGGTCGTCGCGCTGATCGGGTTCAACCTGGCGCCCACCGCCAAGACCAATTTCGAGGCCGACCCGCTCGTCGCGTTCGTCACGCTGGTGCTGCTGGTGGCGGTGCTGGCGGTGTTCCGCGGCATGATCGGCCGGCTGGCGATCTTCCTGGCCGTGGCGGCCGGCTACGTGCTGGCGTTGTTCCTCGGCCGGGTGGACACCTCCGCGATCGCGGCCGCGCCGTGGATCGGGTTGCCGGAGTTCCAGACTCCCACGTTCGCGTGGTCGGTGCTGCCGTTGTTCCTGCCCGCGGTCATCGCGCTGGTCGCCGAGAACATCGGCCACGTCAAGTCCGTCGCGCAGATGACCCGCACCGACCTGGACCCGCTGATGGGTCGTGCGCTGGCGGCCGACGGGGTGGCCACCACCCTGGCCGGTCTGGGCGGCGGCTCGGCCACCACCACCTACGCCGAGAACATCGGGGTGATGGCGGCGACGCGCATCTACTCGACCGCGGCGTACTGGGTCGCTGCCCTGGTGGCGATCGGGTTGGCGTTGTGCCCCAAGGTGGGTGCGGTGATCTCGGCGGTCCCGGCCGGGGTGCTGGGCGGGGCGACGGTGGTGCTCTACGGTTTGGTCGGCATCGTCGGAATCCGGATCTGGCTGACCAACCGCGTCGACTTCACCCTGCCGATCAACCAGATGACCGCGGCCATCCCGCTGGTCATCGGCATCGCCGACTTCGTGTGGACGCCGGGGCCGCTGAAGTTCACCGGGATCGCACTGGGTTCCATCGCCGCGCTGCTGGTCTACCACGGCATGAGGCTGCTGGGGTTCAGGGCGTCCGGTGATCGCGCTGATCCCGCGCCGGCACCCCATTGACACCGCCGATCTGCTGGGCGTAGACGCCCACGGCGAACGCCACCGTCGAGCCCATCACCGCCAACGCGTCGCGGTCGATGTTGTCGAGGGTGTCGCGCGGGGTGTGATAGTCGGGGTCGAACGCCACCCCGGCCTGGCCACCCCACAACCGTTGCTGGACCTCGGTTTTGCGTTGTGACGAGCCGGTGGTGACCCCGCCGATGGGGATACCGGCGATCATGAACGGCGCGTAGTCGGTGGTGCGGCCCAACGGGATGTCGGCCGGTCGGACCCCCGCGGTGTTCAGCCGGGCAGCCAGCGTGCGCTCGATGCCCGCCGATCCCGGCGGTACGGGCCGCGGCGCGGTCTGCGCGGACTCGTCGCCGTCATCGGTGAAGTACCCCGCATTCGGTGAACCGATCACGTCGACGTTCAGATACAGCGCGATGTCGGCGAGTTGGCCCTCGTCCAGTGATCGCAGATAGTTCCGCGACCCCTCCAGCCCGATCTCCTCGGCGCCCCAGAACGCGAACCGGACCGCGTTGGAGATCTGCGGGCGCGCACCCAGCTGCGTCGCGGTTTCCAGCACGGCGGCCACGCCCGAGCCGTTGTCGTTGATGCCCGGCCCCGAACGCACACTGTCCAGATGCGCGCCGACCATCACCACGTTGCTCGGATCACCGGTCTTGGTCTGGGCGATGACGTTTCGCGACGTCGTCATCACCGGTTCGTTGTCCAGTTCCAGCCGCACCGGGGCGCTGGTGCGCCGCAGCGCCGCGTCGGCCTCGGTGTCGATGATCCCGACCGGCAGCGTCAACTGGCGGTAGTAACTCGGCGGGAACAGTCCGGTCGGCGCTCCCGTCGGCCGCGCCGGGCTCGCCTCGCTGACCACGAGCATCCCGACCGCGCCCTGCGCCAGGGCCACGTTCTGCTTGTCGACGATGGAACAACCGGTGTCGTCGACGACGGTGATGGCGCCCTTGACGGTCATGGCGCCGTAGTCGGCGGCAGAGCAGCCGGCGAAGCGGGGTGGCCGCAGCGTGATCGCGCGCAACCCGCCCGGCGGTGTGGTCACCAGCAGCGAGGCCTGAGTGACGCGGTGGGTGCGGCCCGACACCGTCAGCGCCGGATCACCGCCCACCGCACCGGAAAGCCTTTGGAATTCCGGGGTTTCGACGTCGAAACCGTGTTCGCGCAGCGTGTTCGCCACATAGTCGACGCTGCTCTGGAAGCCGGGACTGCCGTCGGCCCGGTTCCCGTCGTGCTCGTCGGCGATGTCCTGCAGCTCGGCGAGGTGGCCGTAGACGGCGTCGATGCCGACACTGTCGGCCAGCTCGGCCGGCGCCACGGGGTCCGGGGCGCCCGAGCAGGCGGCGACCAGGAGCACCACGGCCACCAGGGCCACCAGGACTGTTGCCGACGGACGCGCTCTCACGAGTCGGTGAGCGGGTGCCGGGTGCGGTCGTCGCGGATCGGTACGCCGTTGCGCCCCCGTTGATCCTGGGCGTACAGGCCCACCGAGAAGGCCACCCCGCCGCCGTTGATGTCCATCGCGGTGCGGTCGATGTTGTCGAAGGTGTCGGTGTCCTTGTGGTAGTTCGGGTCGAACTTCGCCCCGGCCTCGCCGCCCCAGACATCGGCCTGTTGCTGCGTCTTCTCCGCCTCAGCACCCGAGAACAGGCCTCCGGCAGGCACTCCCGAGCGGGTGAAGGCGTCGTAGTCGGAGCGGCCGTCGAACGACGAGTCCTCGGCGGGCTTTCCCGCGCGGTCGAGGTAGCCGACCAGGGTGCGTTCGATGCCGGCTGAGCCTTCCGGGACCCGCGGCACGCCCGCGCCGCGGATGATCGTGGACTGGTCGCCGTCGAGGGTGAAGTAGCCGGGGTTCGGCGAGCCGAGCATGTCGAAGTTCAGATACAGCGCGATGTCCTGCAGCGCCTCGTTGTCCAGGGATTCGACGTAGTTCGACGATCCGAGCAGCCCGTATTCCTCGGCACCCCAGAAGCCGAACCGCACCGCGTTGTTGACCGGCGGCGAACTACCCAGCTGCAGCGCGGTTTCCAGCACCGCGGCGACCCCGGATCCGTTGTCGTTGATGCCCGGGCCGTCGGCCACGCTGTCGAGATGGGCGCCGACCATGACGACGTCGCTGGTCGAACCGGTCGCCGTCTGCGCGATCACATTGCGGGTGGTCTCCTGCCGCACACCGGCGTTGAGCCGCAGCGAGACGGGGACCCCCGCCTGCCCGCGGATCTGCCCGCCGACGTCCTGGGTGACCGAGACGACGGGGATCCGCACGTCGGTCTGCTCACCGAGCGTGCCGCCCATGCGCTCTTCGTCGACGTTGTCGGCCACGATCAGCGCCACCGCGCCGCGCTCGGCGGCGACGGCCTGCTTCGCGCCGAACGGACATGATCCGCGGTCGACGAGGACGACGGCGCCCTGCACCGGCAACCCGTCGTAGTCGTCGGCGGTGCAGCCGGGGGTGTCGTCGACCGGGGCCGCCACCAGCGGCCCGGACGCCCCGTCCGGCGGCGTGCCGATGGTGTACTCCAGCGGCCTGGCCTCCACCGCACCGCCCGCGACCGTCAGCGCGGGTTCGTCGGCCCACGGCAGCCGCACCTCGAACTCGGGGGTCTGCACGTCGAATCCCTTGTCCCGCAGGGCATCGGCGACATAGTCGACACTGGCGTCGAAACCAGGGGTGCCGAGCGCGCGGTTGCCGTCGTGGGCATCGGCGATGTCCTGCAACGCCCTCAGATGGCCCATCGTGGCGTCGACGGTGACGCTGCGGCGCAGTTCCTCGGCGAAGCGGGTGGCTTCGGCCGGGTCGGGCGCCGGCAGCGGTACCGGCTCCACCTCGCGGCCACACCCGCTGATCACGGCGACCAGCGCGATGATGAGCGCCACCGCCGCCGTCCCGGGCCGTCCTGTCCGTGTCACGCCACCACGTTAGCGCGCGTCCGAGCGGTCCCCGAGATAGCGCAGCACGGCCTCGGCGGCGGCCTGCGGTTCCTCGATCTGCAGGAAATGTCCCGCGGTGGGCAATGTGTGCACCTGGCTGCCGGCGGGCAGCACGTCACCGAGCGTCGCGGCGTAGTCGGCGATCATCGCGCCGTCCTGAGCGCCCTGCAGGTGCAGGATCGGCACCCGCGGCACGGCGAAGCGGTAGGAGTGCAGGTCGGCATAGCGGGCGGTCGGCCGCGACGGCCGGACCATGGCCCGGTAGTAGCCCACCGCGGCGCGCCGGTGCGCGGCGCTGGGAAGCGCGGCCAGCGCGGCGTCGAGTTCCGCGTCGGTCGGGAATCCGGGCGGGCCCCAGTCGCGCCAGAGCCGGGGGATGATCCGCGGGAGCAGACGCTCGGGCAGCCCGGGCAGCTGGAAGAACAGGATGTACCAGCTGTTGCGCAGCTGGCGGGGAGCCATCCGCAGCTGCCGGGTCAGCGCACCGCGCGACCGGTTGATCGCCCCGACCGGGGGCACGGCCATGGTGATGTGCTCGGCGAACGGCGAATCCGGGTAGGCGGCCAGGGCGCTGGTGGTGAACGCACCCCAGTCGTGGCCGATCAGCACCGCGTCGGGCGGGGCGCCCAGCTCCCGGTACACCGCCAGCGCGTCGTACATCAACGCCCCGATCTGGTAGTCCCCGTCGGGTGCGGGACCGGTGGGTGCGTAGCCCCGCGAGAACGGCGCGACCACCCGCAAACCCTGCTCGGCGAGCAGCGGCGCCATACCCTGCCAGCCCCAGGCGCTGTCGGGGAAACCGTGCAGGCACAGCACGAGCCGGCCGTCGGGTGGCCCCCAGGACAGCGCGGCGACGTCCAGGTGCGGCAGGGTCAGCGTCAGCGGCTGCGCGGGCGATTCAGGCGTCACGACGGTTCATTGTGCCAACGGCGACGGCGAACACGGCCGCGACGACGGCGGCGAAGTATCCCAGCGACCCCCACTCGCCCCACGGCATGTCGTAGGCGGGGAACAGCCAGGACACGTCGAGGAACCGCAACGCGTTCGCGAACGGCAGGTACGGCCCGATCCGCGCGCCGTGCCCCGGCAGGTTGCCCAGCAGTGGTTCGACGAGCAGCGGCCACAGCAACAGCACCGTGACCGCTCCGGCGGTGTGCCGCACCAGCGCGGCCACCGCCACGCCGAGCACCGCGGCCAGAGCCGCGTAGAGCCCGATGGCGCCGGTGGCACGCCACAGCCCGGGCCCGTCGGCGCGCCCCACCAGGACAGCGCCGATCGTCATCAGGGCCGCGGCGCCCCCGCAGAACGCCGCGGCGACGACGGCTTTGGCCCCCAGCACCGCGGTGCGGTTCGGGGCCGCCATCAGCGTGGTCCGCATCAGGCCGGTGCGGTACTCGCCGGTCACCGTCATCGCGGCGACGACCATCAGCACCGGCACGCCGAACACCGCGACGCCGAGCACCGCGGACGTCACGGTCAGCCCGCGGTAGCTCGCCGCCGCCTGCAGCGCGGCCACCGCGAAACTCAGCAGCGCCGCCGCCGCGGTCGCCCACAGCGGTGAGCGCAGCGTGGTGAGCTTGATCCGTTCGGCGTCGACCACCGCCACGAAACGCGTCATCCGGGGCTCCCCCGGTAGACGGTGGCGTCGTCGGTGGACGACAGGTAGGCCTGCTCCAGCGACACCTCCTGTGAGCTCAACTCGTGCAGCGCCAGGGAATGCCGGGCGGCCAGCTCGCCGACCGCATCGGTGCTGGTGTCGTGCACGCTCAGTGCGTCGGGCGTGGCGTCCACGGTCAGGCCGGCGTCCACGAGCACCGCGCGTAGCTGCTCGAGGTGCGGGCTGCGGACCCGCACGGTGGCAGCGCCGCAGCGGCTGACGAACTCGCCGACCGTGGTCGACGCGATGAGCCGGCCCCTGCCGATCACGACCAGCCGGTCGGCGGTGTTGGACATCTCGGCGAGCAGATGGCTGGAGACGAACACGGTGCGGCCCTCGCCGGCCAGCGTGCGCATCAGTGTGCGCACCCAGTGGATACCCTCGGGGTCCAGGCCGTTGACCGGCTCGTCGAACAACAGCACAGGTGGGTCGCCCAGCAGGGCCGCGGCGATGCCGAGACGCTGGCTCATCCCGAGCGAGAGCGTGCCGGCCCGGGCGCCGGCCACCGCGGAGATTCCGACCATCTCGAGGACCTCGTCGACGCGGCGACGCGGGATGCGGTTGGTCGCGGCCATCCAGCGCAGGTGGTTGCGCACCGAACGGTTCGGGTGCACCTGCCGCGCGTCGAGCAGCGCGCCGACGCTGCGCAGCGGGTCGGTCAGCTGCCGGTAGGACCTGCCGTCGATCGTCGCCGAGCCCGACGTGGGGTGGTCCAGTCCCAGGATCATCCGCATCGTGGTGGTCTTGCCCGCGCCGTTGGGGCCGAGGAATCCGGTCACCACGCCCGGTTCGATGGTGCAGGTCAGGTTGTCGACGGCGCGGGTGCTTGCGTAGTCCTTGGTCAGGTCGCGCAGCTCGATCATCGCAGCGCCCCCACGATCAGGTCCGCGACGGCCTGCATGCCCTGGGCGTTGGGGTGCAGCGGCGCGGGACGGCCCGGGACCGGCAGCCCTGGGCGGGTGGTCCAGGGTTGGGAGGACCAGGCGTGGTGCTCGACGCTGGCCTCCGCAGCGCGCACCAGACCCGCCCCCGTCGCCTCGGCGGCGGCTGCGGTGGCGCGCCGCAACGCCGCGGCCACGCGGCGCCCCAGCGCGACGTCGGAGTCGGCGAGCGGCGGCGCCGGGCCCGCGGGCGGCAGCAGCGTCAGGTAGTCGACGAACAGCACCGTGGCCTGCGGCGCACGGGATCGCACGGTCCGCCCGACCTCGACGAGCGCCGCCTCCACGTCGGTCAGTGCCCGCTCCCGCGCCTCGGGGTCGAGCAGATCGCGCAGACGGCTGCCCAGCAGCGGCACCGACAGCGTCCAGCGCGGCAGGCTCGCCGCGAACAGCAGGGGCACATATCCGACGTCGTTGCCGCCGATGGTCACCGTCACCAGCGTCTCCGTGCCGTCGAGCGCCTCGATCTGGGGCCGGGCGCCCCGCTGGGTGTCGGTCAGCACGTGCGCGGTCGTCGCGCCCGAATACGTTACGTCGACCAGGTCGAGGGCCAGGGCGGAGGCGACCAGGTGCGGGTAGTTGCGCGCCGAGCGTTGCGCCGCCCTGGGCGAGCCGTCGGCGCGCGGTGCGATACCGGGCCCGGCCGCCATGGAACTACCCAGCGCGACATACCGTTTCACGACAGCGCCGGGCTGGACGCCTGAGCCCAGAACCGTTTCGGGATACGCCCGGCTCCCCGGGCCAGGTGCCCGGCCTTCACCGCCGCGGCCATCGCCGCCGCCATGGCCGGTGGATCCGCGGCGCGGGTCACCGCGGTGGCCAGCAGGACCGCGTCGCATCCCAGCTCCATCGCCAGCGCGGCGTCGCTGGCGGTGCCGATGCCGGCGTCCAGGATCACCGGCACGCCGGCCTGTTCGACGATCATCTCGATATTGTGCGGGTTGGCGATGCCCAGCCCGGTGCCGATCGGTGAGCCCAGCGGCATCACGGCCGCACAGCCGGTGTCTTCGAGCCGGCGCGCGAGAACCGGGTCGTCGTTGGTGTAGGGCAGCACCGTGAAGCCGTCGTCGACCAATTGCTCTGCCGCCCTGACCAGTTCGACCGCGTCGGGCAGCAGGGTCCGTTCGTCGGCGATCACCTCGAGCTTGACCCAGTCGGTCTGCAGCGCCTCGCGGGCCAGTTGGGCGGTCAGCACCGCCTCGGCCGCGCCGCGGCATCCCGCCGTGTTGGGCAGCGCGGTGATGCCGAGCCGGGTGAGCACTTCGAGAACTCCGGTGCCGCCGTCGGCGTCCACTCGTCGCAGCGCGACGGTGGTCAGCTCGGTCTGCGAGGCGCGCAACGCGGCTTCGAGTACCGCCAGGTTGGCCGCCCCGCCGGTGCCCAGGATCAGCCGGGACCCGAATTCGCGGCCGGCGATGGTCAGCTCAGCCACCTTGCACCGCCGTCACCACGTCGATCTTCGCACCGTCCGGCACCGTGGTGCCCCACTGTGAGCGCGGCAGCACCGACAGGTCCACCGCGACCGCAATCCCTTTGTCCGGGAAGCCGAGCCGCGTCAGCAGTCCGCCGACCGTGGTCGGGCCGTCGAGCTCCACCGCCTCGTCGTTCACCGTGACTTTCAACCTCGCACCTCCGCACCTCTCATCGCCGTCAACTCCAAGGCCACCGTCTCTGCGGTCCACGGCGCCAGCAGGAACCCGGAACGCCCGTGCCCGGTGGCCACCAGCGTGCGTTCGTCGAGGCGGCCGACGACGGGCAGATTGTCCGGGGTCATCGGCCGCAGACCGGCCGCACATTCGGCGAACTCGTACTCGCCCAGCGCGGGCAGCACCGCGCACGCGTCGTCGAGCAGGTCCCGGACACCGCCGACGGTCGGCGCCGTGTCGCGGCCGTGCTCGTACTGCGTCGCGCCCACCACCACGCCGTCGTGGCGGGGCACGAGATAGACCTGGCGACCGTGCACCCGGGCACGGATCACCCGATGCGGCATCGGCATACAGCCGCGGCGCCAGCGCAGCCGCAGC
Source organism: Mycobacterium sp. G7A2 (assembly GCF_041902445.1). NCBI lineage: Bacteria > Bacillati > Actinomycetota > Actinomycetes > Mycobacteriales > Mycobacteriaceae > Mycobacterium > Mycobacterium sp. G7A2. Next base: position 5,401,843 of record NZ_CP169251.1, read on the forward strand.
ACCTCGCCCTTCACCGGGCGCACCGCCAACCCGGGCCACAACGCCGGCGCGTCGATGCCGTTGGCGATCACGACCGCGTCGGCGTCGTCGACCTCGGACAATTCCGCGACCGCGGGCGCCCACCGCACCCCCAGCCGGTCGCAGTGCGCGGAAAGTGCGTCGACCACCAGGCGGTTGTCGACCGCGAGTTCGGTGTCGGCGACGAAGCCGTGCCGGATGCCCTGGGCCAGAAGAGGTTCGACGTCGCGCGCCGTGGTCGTCGGGGTCACCGGGTGCCCCTGCGCCGACAGCCAGTCGGCCACCGTCTTGAGGTCGGCCGCGTCGGCCCGGTCCACGGCGACCACCAGCGACCCCCTCGCGGTCACCACCTCGGCCGGCAGGCCGTCGAGAAACCCCGAGTTCCACAGCTGCAGTGAGGCCAGCCCGATCTGCAGCAGACGCTCCTCACCGGGCCAGCCCTCGCTGTGCGGGGCGAGCATTCCGCCGGCCACCCAGGACGCCCCGCGTTCGGTGCTGCGGTGCACCCGGACAGCCCAGCCGTCCTGCGCCGCGCGACGCGCGACGGCCAAGCCGATCACGCCGCCGCCGATGACGGCCAGTGCGGACATGGTGATCTCCCTTCGCCGGCATGACCCGGATCAGGTGTGACGGTACGAGCGGCGCGCTCACTCTCAGCCCCCGTGGCCCGGGGCTCCCGTGTGGTCGGTTACCAGCCTACGTGCCGGCGGCACTAGCGTTCGACGTGTGCGTGAAGCCCCGAGCCCCGCGGCCACCCGACTGGGGACGGCGTCGCTGTATCTGTGCACCGACGCCCGCCGCGAACGCGGCGACCTGGCCCAATTCGCCGACGCCGCACTGGCCGGCGGCGTCGACATCATCCAGTTGCGGGACAAGGGTTCGGCGGGTGAACAGCGCTTCGGCCCGCTGGAGGCCCGTCAGGAGTTGGCGGCCCTGGCCATCCTGGCCGAGGCCGCGCGCCGGCACGGGGCGCTGCTGGCGGTCAACGACCGAGCCGACATCGCACGCGCCGCGGGCGCCGACATCCTGCACCTGGGTCAGGACGACCTGCCGTTGCCGCTGGCCCGCGACATCGTCGGCGACACGCTGATCGGCCGCTCCACGCACGACGTGGACCAGCTGCGCGCCGCGCTGGCCGACGGCCCGGAACAGCCGGACTACTTCTGCGTCGGGCCGTGCTGGCCGACACCGACCAAGCCGGGCCGGCACGCCCCGGGGCTCGACCTGGTCCGCGCCGCAGCCGCCACCGGCACCGACACGCCGTGGTTCGCGATCGGCGGCATCGACGCCGAACGGCTGCCCGACGTGCTGGCCGCGGGGGCGCGCCGCGTCGTGGTGGTGCGCGCCGTCACCGCCGCCGAGGATCCGGCCGCGGCGGCCCGAGCGCTGAAGGAACTGCTCAGCTCTGCGGATTGACCAGCAGCGGGATCTCCGCCGCGACGGTGCGCAGCCGCGCCCAACTGGCGGCGAACCCCGGATGCAGCGGCAGACCGGTGACGTCGTCCTCGACCACCCAGCGCAGCTCGGCGCTCTCCCGGTTGGGCACGGTGTCGAGTTGCTCGACGGCGTCGGCGATGACGGTCGTGTAGGTCCACCCGGTCACCTCCGCGGTCACCACGGTCGTGCGGACAGTGAGCTGATCGACCGCCAACCCGGCTTCCTCGTGGGCCTCGCGGACCGCGGCCTGCTCCGGGGTCTCGTGGCTGTCGCGGGCGCCGCCCGGCAACCCCCACGTGCCGCCCTGGTGACTCCACGGCGCCCGGTGCTGCAGCAACACCGCGGCGACGCCGCCGGGTCCGGGGGCCCGCAGCAGCAGACCGGCCGCGCCGTAGCGGCCCCAGTAGGCCGCGCCACTGGCCGACACCACCCAACCGTCACCGTCGCCGCGCACCCGTTCAGGATAGGTAACCGGTCGGCTGTGGGGTGATCTCGGGCTCGCCGGCGCCGCGAATCCCCCCGCGCCCTCCGATCAACTCTTAGACTTCTTTTATAGAGTGGGGGCCAGTCGGAACGACCGCCGGAAAGATCGAGCTCAAGATGGGGTCCGGGTAGACGTGACTGTGGAGTTGGCGCATCCATCGACCGAACCCCTCGCGTCGCGGTCGCCCACGACGCCGTCGCATCCGCGGTGGTGGTTCCTGTGGACCACCCCCGGACGGATCCTGTCCATCGGGTTCGTGCTCGCGGCACTGGTCATCGCCAGCGCGTTCGCGACGTCGACGACCATCAACAACCGCCAGGCGGCGCTGACCACCGTCCTCGACCACACCGAACCGCTGTCGTTCGCGGCGGGCCAGCTGTACACGACGCTGTCGGTCGCCGACGCCGCCGCCGCCACCGCGTTCATCGCCGGCACCGAGCCGCAACCCGTGCGGCAACGCTACGAGCAGGCCATCACCGACGCGGCCGTAGCCGTCACCCGGGCTTCGAGCGGGCTCACCGACGAACCGATGGTCCAGCTGCTGGGCCGCATCAACGCCCGGCTCGCCGTCTACACCGGGCTGGTCGAGACCGCCCGGACCAACAACCGGGCCGGCAATCCGGTCGGGTCGTCCTACCTGTCCGAGGCGTCGTCGATGATGCAGCAGGAGATCCTGCCCGACGCCCAGCGGCTCTACGAGGTCACCTCGGGGCGGGTGGACGCCGAGACCACCGCGTCCACGCGCATTCCGCTGCCGGTGATCCTGATCGTGCTCTCCACCCTGCTGTTCGGCGTGTTCGCCAACCGCTGGCTGGCCAAACGCACCCGACGACGGGTCAACATCGGCTTCGTCGCCGGCGGCATGGCGGTGCTGATCATGCTGATCTGGGTGGGCACCGCGCTGATCATCTCCACGGTCGACAGCCGCAGCGCCAAGGACACCGCCGCCGAGTCGCTCAAGACCATCACGTCGCTGGCGATCACCGCCCAGCAGGCCCGCGCCGACGAGACGCTGTCCCTGATCCGGCGCGGCGACGAGAACGTGCGCAAGCAGTCCTACTACCAGCGCATCGAGCAGATGCAGCAGCAGCTGGCGCAGTACCTGGCCCGCGAGGACTCGATCGACAAGGCCGACCTGGCCGACGCCCAGCAACTGCTCGAACGCTGGCGCGCGGCCGACGACCGGATCACCGCCTACATCGCGGTCGGCAACTATCAGGCCGCGACCCAGGTGGCCCTGGGCACCGGGGAGGACGACTCCACCCCGGCGTTCGACAAGCTGGACGAGGCGCTGAGCCAGGGCATCGAGCAGAGCCGCAACCAGCTGCGTTCCGACATCGTCAACGCGCGCCGGGTGCTGTCCGGCTCGACGGTGGGGGCTGCGGCGCTGAGTGTGGTGGCGGCGATCTCGGTCGCGCTGGGCATCTGGCCGCGACTCAGTGAGTACAGGTAGAACGGCTACACGATGAGAAGAGCATGGGCATCCCTGGCAGCGGCGGCACTGCTGACCGTTCTGACCGCGTGCTCGGAGGCGGCTCCGGTGGTTCCGGATCCGGGGGTGACGCTGGCGCCGCCCACGCCCGCCGGCATGGAGGAACTGCCGCCGGAGCCGGCCCAACCGCCGACGCCGGCCGAGGACGACTGCGACCGCACCGCGAGCCTGCGCCCGTTCGACACCGAGGAGGAGGCTGACGAGGCCGTCGCCAACATCCGCAAACGTGGACGGCTGATCGTCGGCCTGGACATCGGCAGCAACCTGTTCAGCTTCCGGGACCCGATCACCGGCGAGATCACCGGCTTCGACGTCGACATCGCCGGGGAGATCGCGCGCGACATCTTCGGCACCCCGGCCCAGGTGGAGTACCGGATCCTGTCCTCGGCCGACCGCGTCTCGGCGCTGGAGAACAACGAGGTCGACGTCGTGGTCAAGACGATGACCATCACCTGCGCGCGCAAGGAGCTGGTGAACTTCTCCACGGTGTACCTCAACGCCAACCAGCGCATCCTGGCGCCCCGCGACTCGCCGATCCGCCAACCCGGCGACCTGTCCGGCAAACGGGTGTGCGTGGCCAAGGGCACCACGTCGCTCAACCGGCTCCAGCAGATCACCCCGCCGCCGATCATCGTCGGGGTGGAGACCTGGGCGGACTGCCTGGTGGCGATGCAGCAGCGCCAGGTCGACGCGGTCAGCACCGACGACTCGATCCTGGCCGGCCTGGTCGCCCAGGACCCCTACCTGCACATAGTGGGCCCCACGCTGAACGAAGAGCCCTACGGCATCGGGATCAACAAGCAGAACACCGGGCTGGTGCGCTATGTGAACGGGACGCTGGAGCGGATCCGCCGCGACGGCACGTGGAACACGCTGTACCGCAAGTGGCTGACCGTGCTCGGGCCCGCCCCGGCCCCGCCCCGCGCGAGGTACGTCGAAGAATGACCGAGCCCAACAACACCGACGACACCGACGACCTGGTGGACCCCGGCACCCAGCCGGCCAGCCTCGACGAGATGGACATGGAGTCGGTGGCCACGATGCGGCCGATGTCCACCCAGGCGGTGTTCCGGCCCGATTTCGACGACGACGATGACGACCTGCTGGTGCACACCGGGGACACCGAGCCGCAGGAGCACACCACGACGCTGACCCGCAACCTGGCGCCGACCCGGCGCCTGGGCGGCGGGCTGGTCGAGATCCCGCGGGTTCCTGCAGTCGATCCGCAGGCCGCGCTGATGGTCAACCCGGTGGTGGCCGAGTCGAAACGGTTCTGCTGGAACTGCGGACGGCCGGTGGGCCGGTCCACACCGGCCGGCAAAGCCCTGTCCGAGGGCTGGTGCCCGCACTGCGGCAGCGCGTACTCCTTCGTGCCGCAGCTGGGCGTCGGGGACATCGTCGCCGACCAGTACGAGATCAAGGGCTGCATCGCCCACGGCGGGCTGGGCTGGGTGTATCTGGCGTTCGACAAGAACGTCAACGACCGGCCGGTGGTGCTCAAGGGGCTGGTGCACTCCGGCGACGCCGAAGCCCAGGCGATCGCGATGGCCGAGCGCCAGTTCCTGGCCGAGGTGACCCACCCCGGGATCGTCAAGATCTACAACTTCGTCGAGCACGACGACAAGCACGGCAACCCGGTCGGCTACATCGTGATGGAGTACGTCGGCGGCACCTCGCTGAAGCAGGCCACCCGGCTGACCCGGTCCGACGGCGTCCGGCTGGAGGTGGCCGAGGCCATCGGCTACATGCTCGAGATCCTGCCGGCGCTGGGCTACCTGCATTCCATCGGCCTGGTCTACAACGACCTCAAGCCCGAGAACATCATGGTCACCGAGGACCAGCTCAAGCTCATCGACCTCGGTGCGGTGTCGCGGATCAACTCGTTCGGCTACCTGTACGGCACCCCGGGCTATCAGGCCCCCGAGATCGTCAAGACCGGCCCCACCGTCGCCACCGACATCTACACGGTGGGCCGCACGCTGGCCGCGCTGACGCTGCGCCTGCGCACGCGCAACGGGCGCTACGTCGACGGTTTGCCGGAAGACGATCCGGTACTGGCCACCTACGACTCGTTCGGCCGGCTGCTGCGCCGCGCCATCGACCCGGACCCGCGACGCCGCTTCGCCACCGCGGAGGAGATGTCGAGCCAGCTGATGGGTGTGCTGCGCGAAGTGGTGGCCCGCGACAGCGGAGTGCCCCGGCCCGGCCTGTCGGGGGTGTTCAGTCCGTCCCGGTCGACGTTCGGCATCGACCTGCTCGTCGCGCACACCGACGTCTACGTCGACGGACAGGTGCACTCGGAGAAGCTGACCGCCCAGGAGATCGTCAAGGCGTTGCAGGTTCCGCTGGTCGACCCGACCGACATCGGGGCGGCGGTGTTGTCGGCAACCGTGCTGAGTCAGCCTGTGCAGACGCTGGATTCGTTGCGGGCGGCCCGGCACGGCGCGCTGGACTCCGACGGCGTCGACCTCAGCGAGTCGGTGGAGCTGCCACTGATGGAGGTCCGCGCGCTACTGGATCTCGGCGACGTCGCCAAGGCCACCCGCAAGCTCGACGACCTGGCCGAGCGGGTCGGGTGGCGGTGGCGGCTGGTGTGGTTCCGCGCCGTCTCCGAGCTGCTGACCGCTGACTACGATTCGGCGACAAAGCATTTCAGCGAGGTGCTGGACACCCTGCCGGGCGAGTTGGCCCCCAAGCTGGCCCTGGCGGCCACCGCGGAGCTGAGCGGATCGGCCGACGAGCGCACGTTCTACGACACCGTCTGGTCCACCGACCACGGGATCATCTCGGCCGGATTCGGGCTGGCCCGCGCGCTGTCGGCGCAGGGCGAGCGGGACGCCGCCGTGCGCACACTCGACGAAGTGCCCGCCACGTCAAGGCATTTCACCACCGCCCGGCTGACGAGCGCGGTCACGCTGCTGTCCGGTCGTTCGGCCAGTGAGATCACCGAGAAACACATCCGCGACGCCGCACGGCGCGTGGAGGCCCTGCCCGACACCGAGCCGAGGGTGCTGCAGATCAGGGCGCTGGTGCTGGGAACCGCGATGGACTGGCTGTCGGACAACACCGCCAGCACCAACCACATCCTGGGTTTCCCGTTCACCGAGCACGGCCTGCAACTCGGCGTGGAGGCGTCGCTGCGCAGCCTGGCCCGGGTGGCGCCCACCCAGGCCCACCGCTATGCGCTCGTCGACCTGGCCAACAGCGTGCGGCCGACGTCGACCTTCTGAATCGCCCCAGCAACCACGGATTCGGTTGCTGGACGCCCCGGCCGTCCCCGCCGACCGCGGGCCACCCGCGAAATTACATCGCTGTGGTCAATAAACCTGCAGTTCAGGCGGTTTCTGGGAGTTCCCCAGAGCCAGTTCCCAAACTGCGGATTCCGTAGTAGCGTGAGCGGCCTGGTGACGTCATCGGCTTTGAGAAACCTAGGGCCCGTTTCCTGACGGCAGCCACAGTGCGAATCACAGATTCCGACTGAGGGAGGCCACCATGCCCTTTCTTGAATCATCGGCCGACCCGGGCACGCAGCGGGTGTTCCGCCCCGATCCCCGGGCGTTCGCGCTGCGCGAAGAGCACCGCTGGGCCACGTTCTCCACGGCCCAGCATCCCCCCGACACGGTCGTGGTGACGATCCACGGCGAGATCGACGCATCCAACAGCGCCGCACTGGCCCGCTACGTCGAGCGTCGTCTCGGTGCAGCCGAGAAGCTGGTGCTGGACCTGCAGACCGTGCAGTTCTTCGCCGCGTCCGGTTTCGCCGCGCTGACCCACCTCAACGTCATCTGCGAGCGCGCCGGGGTGCGCTGGTCGGTGCTGCCCGGCCCGCACGTGGACAGGCTCCTGCGGGTCTGCGATCCGCGCCGGGAACTTCCCGTGGACCGGTCAAGCGTCCATAACCTGCGCACACGCCCGCGCGATCGCCAACTCCTCGTTGGTGGGAATCACTAGCACCGTCGTCGGCGCCCCCTCGGGCGAGATCCTCCGGGCCGCGCGGCTCGGGCTGTCGTTGAGGTGCTCGTCGAGTTCGATCCCGAACGCGGTCAACCCGGTCAGCGCGTCCCGGCGCACCGCGGCGTCGTTCTCCCCGACACCGGCGGTGAACGTGATCACGTCGACGGTGCCGAGGATCGCCAGGTAGGCCCCGATGTACTTGCGCAACCGGTGGATGTAGGCGTCGTAGGCCAACCGCGCGGCCGCACTGTCCTCACCGTCACCGGAGTCGATGCGTTCGTGCAGCACCCGGAAGTCGACCTCGCCGCCCAGCCCCCGCACCCCGGAGCGGCGGTTGAGCATGGTCTCGATGTCCTCGACGCTCATGCCGGCGGTGCGCCACAGGTAGAAGATCAGGCCGGGGTCCACGTCGCCGGAACGGGTGCCCATCACCAGGCCCTCCATCGGGGTCAGGCCCATCGAGGTCTCGACCGGCCGGCCTCCGACGATCGCCGACGCCGACGCCCCGTTGCCCAGGTGCAGCACGATCTGGCTCAGGGTGTCCGTGCCGACGCCCAGGAACGCCGCCGCCTGCTCGCTGACGTAGTGGTGTGAGGTGCCGTGGAAGCCGTACCGGCGCACATGCCACTGCTCGGCGATGTCCCGGTCGATGGCATACGTCGCCGCCGCGGGCGGCAGGTCGTGGAAGAACGCGGTGTCGAACACCGCGATGTGCGGGAGATCGGGCAGCGCCCGCCGGGCCACCTCGATCCCGAGGATGGCCGGCGGATTGTGCAGCGGGGCAAGGGGGGCGAGCTCCTGCAGCCGGGCGATCAGCGCGTCGTCGACGACGGTCGGCTGGTACAGGTCGGGGCCGCCGTGCACCACCCGATGCCCGACCGCCTCGAGACCGAGGCTGTCCAGGTCGTGCCCGTCGTCGGCCAGCGCGTCGAACACCACCTGCATCGCGGCGGCGTGATCGGCGACGCCGCCCTGCTCGACGTCCTCGCCGATGCGCTCGACGATGCCCTCGGCCACCAATGCGCCCGAATCCGGTTCCAGCACCGCATACTTCACCGACGACGAGCCGGAGTTGAGGACCAGCACCGAGCGGGTCATCGCAGGATTCCCTGGGCCTGGATGGCGGTGATCGCGACGGTGTAGACGATGTCCTCGACCAGTGCGCCGCGGGACAAATCGTTGACCGGCTTCTTGAGCCCCTGCAGCACCGGGCCGATGGCGATAGCACCCGCGCTGCGCTGCACGGCCTTGTAGGTGTTGTTGCCGGTGTTGAGGTCGGGGAAGATCAGCACGGTCGCGTGGCCGGCCACCTGCGAGTCCGGCATCTTGGTCGCCGCCACGGACGGCTCGACGGCGGCGTCGTACTGGATGGGCCCCTCGACGAGCAGCTCGGGTTCGCGGCTTCGCACCAGTTCGGTTGCCTTCCTGACTTTCTCGACGTCGGCTCCGGTTCCCGACGTGCCGGTCGAATAGGACAGCATCGCCACGCGGGGCTCGATGCCGAACTGGGCTGCCGTGCGCGCCGACGAGATCGCGATGTCGGCGAGCTGCTCGGAGGTCGGGTCCGGCACGATCGCGCAGTCGCCGTAGGCGAGCACCTCGTCGGCCAGGCACATCAGGAAGATGCTCGACACCGTCGAGACGTCCGGCAGGGTCTTGATGATCTCGAAGGACGGCCGCACCGTGTGCGCGGTGGTGTGCCGGGCACCGGAGACCATGCCGTCGACCATGTCGTTGTAGACCAGCATCGTGCCGAAATACGAGACGTCGTGGATGGTCTCGCGGGCCTGCTCGACCGTCACGCCTTTGTGCTTGCGCAGCTCCGCGTACTGTTCGGCGAACTGGTCGCACAGTTCGCTGCGGCGGGGGTCGAGCACGGCGGCCGCCGACAGGTCCACCCCGAGCTCGGCGGCGCGGGCCCGAACCTGGGCCTCCTCGCCGAGGATGGTCAGGTCGGCGACGCTGCGCTGCAGCAGCCTGCCCGCCGCCCGCAGGATGCGGTCGTCGTCGCCTTCGGGCAGCACGATGTGCTTGCGGTCCGCACGCGCCCGGTCGAGCAGTTGATAGGCGAACATCTGCGGCGTGACCACCGACGGTATCGGAATCGCCAACTGCGTCAACAGGTCCGCGGTGTCGACATAGGTGTCCATCAGCGTCAGCGCGGTGTCGACCTTGCGGTGCGATCCGGTGGTCACCCGGCCGCGCGTCGCCGCCACCCGGCCGGCCGTCTCGAAGGTGCCGAACCGTGTCTCGATGATCGGCAGGCGCAACCCCAGCCCGCCCACCAGCGCGGCGATCGAGGGATGCAACCCGAGGCCCCCGTTGAGGATCACGCCCGACAGCGACGGAAAGCCCTCCGCGGCATGGGCGCTGAGCACGGCCAGCACGACGTCGGAGCGGTCCCCGGGGGTGATGACCGCCACGCCGTCGGTGAGCCGCTCCAGCACGTGCTCGGCGGTCATGCCCGCCACCAGCACGTCACGGACCTCGCGGCTCAGCAGCTCCGGGTCGCCCTGCAGCAGGCTGCCCTCGACCGAGGTCTGCAGCTCGGCGACCGACGGCGCCACCAGCAGCGGCTCCTCGGGCAGCACGTAGCTCTTCAGGTTCTTCAGACCGGCCGGCTCGCGTTGCTGCAGCGCGTCGGCGATCTCGGCCATGCGCTGCGGGTCGCTGCGGTTGACCACCACGGCCGCGGTGTGCGCGTGCTGGGCGGCGATCTCGTCGACGCACACCTCGACGAGCTTGACGATCTGGTCGGGGGTGCGGTCACGTCCCTTGACGGTGAGCACGACCGGGATACCGAGGTTGGCGGCGATGCGGGCGTTCATGGACAGCTCGCTGGGCGTGGCGACGTCGGTGTAGTCGCTGCCCACCACGACGACGGCGTCGCACTGGTCGGCGACCTGGTGGAAGCGGTCGACGATGTCGGCGATCGCGGCGTCCGGGTCGGCGTGCAGCTGCTGATAGCTCACCCCGACGCACTCCTCGTACGGCAGGCCGGCGGTGGTGTGGTCGAGCAGCAGCTCCAGGATGTAGTCGCGCTGTTCTCCCATGCGCGTGATCGGCCGGAACACGCCGACCTTGGCCGCGGTGGCGGTCAGCCGGTGCAGGATCCCCAGCGCGACGGTCGATTTTCCGGTGTCGCCCTCAGGCGACGCCACGTAGATGGCGGATCTCGGGGCAGCAGGCACACGTCAAAGCCTGCCGTATCGGCCTCCGCGGGGCCACCCTCGCCCCACCGTCGTTCAACTGGCCGTCATGTCCACCGGCACCGCGACCGTGGCCAACAGGCCACGGTGGTCGGCTCCGGGGACCGTGACGGTACGCGCCGACACCGCGGTGGCGTGCTTGACCAGGACGTGGTCGATGCCGATCACCGGGGGCCACCGGCCGCGGCCCGGGTAGGTGCGGGCCAGACCGGCGCCCGCTTCGGCGGCAGCGTCGCCGTAACCCTGCTGCAGCAGTTCGCGGAACGGCGCCATGTCGGCGGTCGCGTTGAAGTCACCGGCGACGATGACGGCGCCTGCCCCGGCCGCGCGGCCGAGCTCGTCGAGGGTCGCGGGAAAGGCGGCGATGTCGTCCAACCACTGGTCGATCGGCTGCGGCCACGGCGCGGCCAGGTGCACCGACAGCACCGTGGTGTCGACGGCCACGCCCGGGATGCGGATGCGGGTGCCCAGCATGGGCAGGGCGTATCCGTCGATGCGGCCCGACTGCACGATGGGGTGCCGGCTCCACAGCCCGATCCCCGACGCCAGCGGCGCAGGCAGGATCACCCGGTGCGGGAACACCGCGTCCATGCCGGCAGCGGTCAGCCCGTCGGCCGCGGACTGGGTCATCTCCTGGACCGCGACGACGTCGGCGGCGTCCTGCGCCAGCGCCACGAGGGCCGCGGGGTCCGCCTGTCCCATACCGAGATTGGTGGTCAGCACGCGTACGTCGGCCGCGGCCTGCTGCGGCTGCTGAGCCGGGAGGTAGCGGGGCGCATAGACCCACACCGAGGCCGCGGTCAGCGCCACCGCAAGCAGGGTCAGCAGCCAGCGCCGCCCCGCCGCCAGCAGGAAGACCGCCACCGGCGCGGCGACGGCGAGATACGGCGCTGCGGCCGCCAGCACCAGACCGGGATGCGCCGAGATCGGCAGATGCCGTGCCGCGACAGCCACCGCCCCGACCGCCAGGGCCAGCAGGCCCAGCACGGTCGCGAGAAATCGGATCATCTCGCTGCGGTCTGGCTCAGGCCAGGCGCCGCAGCCTCGGCTCGAGGTCGCGCTTGAACAGTTCCAGGAAACGCATCTGGTCGTGGCCGGGGGCGTGGAACACCAGGTGGTTGAGACCCCACCCGACGTAGTCCTTGACCTTGTCGACGGCCTCGTCGGGGTCGGAGGCGACGATCCACCGCTTGGCGACCTGCTCGATCGGCAGTTCGTCGGCCGCCTTCTCCATCTCCATCGGGTCGTCGATGCTGTGCTTCTGCTCGGCCGACAGCGACAACGGCGCCCAGAACCGGGTGTTCTCCAGCGCGAGTTCGGGGTCGGTGTCGTAGGAGATCTTGATCTCGATCATCCGGTCGATGTCGTCGGCGTCGCGGTCGGCCTTGTCGGCCCCCTCTTTCACCGCCGGGATGAGCTTGTCCTTGTAGAGCTCCTCACCCTTGCCGGAGGTGCAGATGAAACCGTCGCCGGCGCGCCCGGCGTATTTGGCGACGACGGGTCCGCCGGCGGCGATGTAGACCGGCACGCCGCCTTCGGGGACGTCGTAGATGGAGGCGCCCTTGAGCTTGTAGTACTCGCCGTCGAAGTCGACGCGGTCGCCGAGCCACAGCTCCCGCATCAGCCGCACCGATTCGCGCAGCCGGGCGAAGCGTTCCTTGAACTCGGGCCATTCGCCTTCGTAGCCGGTGGCGATCTCGTTGAGCGCCTCGCCGGTGCCGACACCGAGGAAAATCCGCTGCGGGTACAGGCACGCCATCGTCGCGAAGGCCTGGGCGATGACGGCCGGGTTGTAGCGGAACGTGGGCGTGAGCACCGAGGTGCCCAGGTTGAGGCGCTTGGTGCGTTCGCCGACGGCGGTCATCCAGGCCAGCGAGAACGGTGCGTGGCCGCCCTCGTGGCGCCAGGGCTGGAAGTGGTCGCTGACGGTGGCGGTGTCCATGCCGTGGTCCTCCGCGGCGACCGCCAGTTCGACGAGTTCACGGGGCGCGAACTGCTCCGCCGACGCCTTGTAGCCCAGTTTCAGTTCAGCCATACCTATGTTTCTACACTCGCCAGATGGCACCGGTTCTGACAGCCGTCACCGACCACGTTCATTTCGCCCAGACCGACCTGGTCAACTGGACGCTGGTGACCGGCGACGACGGGGTGATCCTGATCGACGCCGGGTTCCCCGGCAGCCGGGCCGACGTGCTCGCCTCCCTGGGGGAGCTCGGCTTCGGTGTGACCGATGTCCGCGCGATCCTGTTGACCCACGCCCACATCGACCATTTCGGTACCGCGATCTGGTTCGCCCAGACGCACGGCACCCCGGTCTACTGCCACGCCGACGAGGTGGGCCACGCCAAACGCGAGTACCTCGAGCAGGCGTCCCCGCTGGCGGTGGCGGCGCATGCCTGGCAGCCGAAGTGGCTGCGGTGGTCGGCGGCCATCATGCGCAAGGGGGCGCTCACCCACGCCGGCATCCCGAGCACGCTGGCGTTCACCGAGGACCTCGGTGCGGTCCTGCCCGGCGCCCCGGTAGCGGTCCCGACGCCCGGGCACACCGGCGGGCACTGCTCGTATCTGGTCGACGGGGTGCTGGTCGCCGGCGACGCGATCATCACCGGGCATCCGGTGGCCTCGAGGCCGGGTCCGCAGTTGCTGCCGTCGATGTTCAACCACGACGACGCGGCCTGCCGGCGCAGCCTGTCGGCGTTGGGCATGCTCGACGCCGAGGTGCTGCTGCCCGGGCACGGGCCGCTGTGGCGGGGCCCGGTGCGGGACGCGGTTGATCAGGCCATTCGGGCCACCACGGCGGAGCCGTGAATCAAGCCAGCGTGTCGTAGCCGAGCAGGAAGATCGCGGTCAGGCACAGACCGCAGGCGATGACGATGGCGGGCATCAGGATCATGGTGTCGAGTTCGTCGTCGTCGAGCACGTCGTCCTCGAACCGGCCGAACAGCACCCGGGCGATCCCGGTCCGGCGGAACAGGTGCACCAGCCGCCGCACCGGGGCGGTCTCACGCCAGCGGCCGACGAACATCCGGGACAGCCCGCCGAACAGGAAGATCAACGCCGCAGCGGCGAGCATCAACCACCCCACGGTCGCCTGCGACACAGAGCAACCCTATCGGTCGGGCCCGGCCGTGCCCACAGCCTTGACGAACGCGATCGGGTAGACCTCTTCGGCGGGCAGCGGCTCGGCGAGCCGCTGATACCCCAGCGACAGGTAGAGCGCCTCGGCCTCGGGTTGGCGGTCTCCGGTGGTCAGGTAGATCCGCGAGTACCCCCGGCGGACGATCTCGCCCTCCAGGTGGCGCACCAGGTTCTGGCCGTGTCCGCGGCGACGGTGGCGGTGGTCGGTCCAGATCCGTTTCAGCTCGGCGGTGGTGTCGTCGAACCGGCGGAAGGCGCCACCGGTGACCGGCTCGTCGTCGAGCAGCCCGATGAACAGGCCGCCGTCGGGCGGGTCGAATTCCTCGCTCGGGTAGGACCGCAGCCAGGTGTGCACCCGGGTCCGGTTGCCCCCGTAGCGGTCGGCGTACTCCACGGCGAGCTCGTCGATGAGCGGCGCGGCCAGCGGGTCGTCCTGACCGACCGCGACGAAGCGCAGCTGACCGACCGCAGGTTCGGATGTCACACCACCATTTAACGCAGCGCGACCGGTGCTGTTCCGAAGGCACCTAGAAAGGCGGGGGGTCGGCATCCCAGCGACGCTTGTTGACGCCGCGTTCCCAGTTGATGCGGTACGCGCGGTCCTGGGCGCGAGTCCGCTGCCGAGTCGGCATCGCCAGCCTGCGGGTCGGGTCTCCGCTCGGCGGCACCTCGGTGATCGTCAGCGCCTCGGTCGGTGCACCCAGCTGCGGGAAGAACAGGGCACCTTGCGGTTTGGGAGAGGAAAACCATGGTGCCGTCCGGAAGTCGTCGCTCCCACCGACCGCCGGGGCCGCCGAAGAACGTCTTGATCAAATGGTGTTTGCGAAACGCAGGAGAACACTCTGTCGCATCCGGTCGCTACCGTTCAGGTCATGGCGACACAAGGCGCAGCCAACGTCTGGGACAGGGCCCTGGAGAACGTCGAGCGCACAGACGATTCTCCCTCTGGCAGGCTCGCACGGCAGCACGCGATGGCTGGTAACAAGACGGGCATCGAGATGCCCGCCAACTCCTACGAAGTGCTCTCGACCCTCTACACCGCACCCATCGTCGAACTGTGGGCGGCAGATCCGCCCGCCGACCCCGGGCTACGGGAACTTCTCCAGCCGGTCCGCGATGCCGCGAACTTTACGCCGTACGAGCCCTTCGAGCCGCAAGTCGATCGTCTTCTGGAGGCCACCGCGACTGCGCGCGCTGGTCTCGCGGGGGCGGGCGCCACCGCGCTCGCCGCGGACCAGGTCATCGCCGACATGCAGACATGGCTGAAGATCAATCTCCTCGTCGCCGGGACGAGCCATCTCGGCCCACTCAAGGTCATCGACGATGAGATCGCGAAACAGGTGGAACCGGCCCAGTCGGGGTTTCGCCTGCCCCCTCGGCATTGGGACTTCGCGACCAATGAACTCGTCCATCGGCCCACCAAGACATCACTCCCGATGGCCGTGTTCGCCGCGTCGGTCGACCAGACCGTGGCGAACAGCTGGGCTGAGATCCTGCAACCCGATCCGAATGACCAGCCGTGGATCATGAAGCAGTTCGCGGCTCAGCTGATCGTCACCTTCTACACCGAGTGGGAGGAGTACTACCGGCCCGCCCTTGCCAAAGCGCTGGGCTGCAAGCCCGACGACATCAAGCTGGACTACTTCGGCGACGTCCGGAACATGCGCCAGGACTACGTCCACACACGCGGGCTCTGTAGGAACGCTGCGAAGAACAAGATGCTGAAGTGGTTCACCAAGGGCCAGTCGATGATCCCGACACCTGCGAACTACCTCGAATTGTTGACCGAATTCCCTTCGGAGGCACTCAAAGTCAAGCCGCCGGAGTTCGTCAGGGATCGACTCCCAGTCGGGGCGAACGCAAAGGCCGAACTGATCGTCGAGTTCGATAGGGCCGTCGCCGCGTCGGGTATCACGAAGGACGCTGCTCTGGATCAGGCGCTTGCAGCGTGGATTGCTGCCCAAACTGAATCAGGTACAGGAGGCTAGCATCGCTCGATGCTACATCTACCCTGGTCGCGGCCTATTTGTCCGACGCCGGGGGTAACGTGGCCCGACGGGGAATCACGACCAAACCTAGACCTGCTGCGGGGGAAATCAACCGATGATCGTTCCTGACGGGCGTACCGACCCTGAGAAGCTGAACGAAATTCTCGGCAACCCCGAAGAAACGCACCTCGACCTGAAGGCGAAGGTCGATCTGACCGTCTCCGAGGACAAGCTGAAGTTCGTAAAAGATGCGGTGTCGATGTCTCAGCGCCCCCCGGGCGGCTACATCCTCATCGGGGTTGATGACGACGGCAAGCCGTGCATGCCGGTCGGCACCATCACCGACCGAAGTCGATTCGACGGCTCACGAATCGGCGCGCTGATTCGCGGATACATCGAAGGCGAAGTTCACGTTCTCGTCCAGATTCACGAACTCGGCAGCAACGAGATTGTCATGGTGTACGTGCAGCAGAACCGTGACCGCCTGCCCGTGCCCTTCAACAAGGACGGCCAGTACCAGGGCGACGACGGCAAGACCGTGACGGTGTTCCGCAGGGGCGAGATATTTGTTCGTGAAGGTGCCGAAAACGTGCCGATCAGGTACGCGCACTGGCAGGACCTTCTGTCGGCGTACGCCGATAAGATTCGCGGCGAAGCCGGCGCCGCCGCCCAAAACCTGTTGAACGAGGTGTTCGCGGCACGGCAGCAATCCGCAGGTGGCGCGCCTGACGTGCCGCTGCTGATGACCATGGACGAAACCACCTTCGCCGCCGCGATGGTGTCGCTTCTTGAATCAGGCAACGATGTTCGCCTCAGACAGTTCATTAGATCGCTGACCGCGGCGACCGGACCGGCCACGAGCCTCAGCGATTTCACTGCCGCGCTCGACAAGTGGACTGTGTTCTGCGCTCAGGCTTTGTACTTCGAGCGACGAGATCTTGTTGACGACGCTATCAAGAAACTGCGTGACGTCTTCAAGACGTTCGGCGAAGATGAGACCGCGATACGTAAGCGATTCGCGGTGGTAATCCGGATATATGTGCTCGGCTCATTGGCCGTACGCCAAGAGGCGTGGGAGACCGTGAAATCTCTTTCTTTGCAACCAGTTCCCAGCAGTACCAGCTACCCCGACTACATGTACTCGTCATGGATTCGCAACGCGACCGTCCATGTTTCCAGAGCCAACCTCGGCGCCGATCCTGACGATCCGAGTCAGCAAGCACGCGCCGGATTCATCCTCTCGGCGGCGCGCGACCTGATGGTCGAACACGCGGCAATGCGGCCCGACCTAGACGATAGTCAGGTTCCAGCCGAAGAAATCAGGCACGATGACGCTGCGTTGAATTCGTTGTGTGAGTTCGACATCGCGTACTGCGTCGTCGTCGCCTCCATGGGCACAGATCACGGTTCCGCGTACCCGTCGTCGGTTACGTTCGATGAAAATCGCGCAAAGCCAATGGCGCAGCGACTCGTCGCTGACGCTAATATTCGGCATCGAATGCTGCCGGGTGTCGCCGACCCTAAGATCGCATCTGCGATCCACGACATCTACAACCTTGCGATTCAGCAGCCGGGCGGCGGCCGATGGTGGGGCATGCCGCCCAGCGTCGACCTCTGGGTCAGTCAGAACCTCCCAGCGCAGGGCGCGTGACGGCCCGTCTCACGGCTGTAGCGTCCTGATCTGAGGCTCATCGCGTCATGAAGAGGGTTAAGACCAAGGGTATCGCTCTCCGTCGTCTCACGCTCGCGTCTGGGTTCCGGTCAGCGACGTCACCGCACTGCACGAAGAACTTCATGCCACCGGATATCAACGGATGAACCCCGGCATCGACGTCGACTCACCAGGGAGGCCCACCATGGAAGTCATCGACTCGTTCTCCAGCACGATTCGCTTCTGCCAGACAATTCCGTAGAGCCGTCAGCGCCGAGATAGCCGCCCGGCGAGCTGATCGGCGGTGACCTCCCAGCCGTGCTGGTGGTCGTCGAGCGCTTCCCGACTGGGCAGCAGCTCGTGTTCGATCGACATCAGCGTCTGCTTCTCACCGTGCGGGGCGAACTCCACGGTGACGATGCTGCCGGCAGTGGGATCGGCCCAGCCCGAATGACTCCAGGTGAACCGCAACAGCGAGGGCCGGTCCACGGCCAGGAACTGGCCGGCGATCAACACGAGCTCACCGAGGGTGTCGACGTCGAACCGGACCCGTCCGCCGACGTGGGGTTCGACCGTGACCGCCACACACCGCGACGGCCGCGGACACATCCAGTCGGCCAGCGACTCCGGGTCCAGCCATTCGTCGAACACCACCTCCGGCGGAGCAGGCATGATCCGCCGGACACGGGCGACGAACACGTCGGTCACCGTGCTTTCCCCTTACGCCGCAATCGCTCCGACAGCGCATCAGCGCGGTCGGCCCAGAAGGCGTTCTGCTCGTCGATCCACTGCCGGGCCGCCGTGAGGCCGTCCGGTTGCACCGAGAACCAGTGCTCGCGCCCCCGCACCTCGCGGCGCACCAGCCCCGCCGTTTCCAGCACCGCGACATGTCGCGACACGCCCGCGAACGACATCGGCAGTGGCTCAGCCAGATCCGTGAGGCGGGCATCGCCGTCCCGCAGCGTCTCCAACAACCGGCGGCGGGTGGGATCCGCGAGCGCGGCGTACGCCCGATCCAGCACCGAATCTTCAACCATTCTGTTGACTATAGCGGCGGGCCGTGCTGTTCTGGGTAGCAGACGTTCAACTCAAGTGTTGAACTTTCTATCCAGGAGGACAGGCGATGACCACACCCGGAACCGGAGCCGCCACCCAAGTCCAGGACGACGTGTGCCGACTCGCCGACCTGTACTGCGCGACGAAGGACCGGATCGTCGGCCTGCTCGATGATTCGGATGCCGCGCAGTGGAACCGACCGGTGCCGGCATGCCCCGGGTGGTCCGTCCGCGACGTCGTGGCTCACCTGACGGCGGTGGCTCTAGACCTCCTCGACGGCCGGCTGACGGTGCCGCCGTCGGACGCCGAGACTGCTGAACACGTCCGCCGGTTTGACGGATGCGGCGAGGACGAACTGTTCTCCATCTGGGGCGGCGCCGCGGACCGGCTGGTGCAGGCGGCCGCCACGGCCGGCCTGGCACCTCCGCTCGGCGACATCGCCTGTCACGAGCACGACATCCGAGCCGCACTCGGGAAGCCTGGGGCGCGCGACGCCGACTCGGTTCGCTGGACCGCTCACGAACTTCTGGCGATGCTGGAGCCACCCGTGCCGCTCCGGGTGATCACCGAGGACGGTGAGTATCGCAGCGGTCCGCCGCGCGGGGACGAAATACAGCTCCATACCACGCTTTTCGAGACTTTGCGGTGGCGTCTGGGGCGTCGCAGCCGGTCACAGCTGACAGCGATGGACTGGTCGGCAGATCCGGCGCCGGTGCTCGACCACCTGCACCTGTTCGGCCCCGCCCGCACCGACATCATCGAGTGAAAGGACAGTCGTGACCGCGATCCCCGACGACGCAGTACTACCCCGCACCGCTGAGCGCGCGGAGTTCGAAACCGCACTCGCCGGACTGCGACGGCGCGAGAAGGCACACACCCGTGAGGGTGACGCCATCGCCGCGGCACGCAGACGGCTGCCGATGGTGGAGGTCGACCCGAGGATGGAACTGACCGGAGCGGACGGGCCGGTGCCCCTTCTCGACGTCTTCGACGGGCGCAGACAGCTTCTCGCCTACTACTCCATGTGGCATGCGGGCCATCCGGCCGCACAGCAGTGCGAGGGCTGCACGTGGGTGACCACCCAGGTGGCCGAACTGTCCTACCTGCACTCACGCGACATCACGTTCGCGGTGTTCTGCCAGGGCCCCTACCCGGAAAGCGCGCGCTACCGCGAGTTCATGGGATCAACGATGCCCTGGTACTCGGCACTGCCTTCGCTCGATCAACTCCTGATCGGACGCCAGGCGGGAATGATGCACCTCGTCTGCTACCTGCGCGAGGGCGACCGGGTGTTCGAGACGTACTGGACCACCCGGCGCGGAGTGGAGGCGATGGACTACAGCCTGGCGCTGATGGACCTGACGGTCTACGGACGCCAGGAACCGTGGGAGGACTCGCCGCCCGGCTGGCCCCAGCACTGGGGAGGGGACGGCTCCAATTTCCGCGTCGACGGCAGGCCGGCAGCACAGTGGTCGCGGCTGGCGGCGGGACGCTGCGACGACCTCACCCGACCCCTTTGACCCCAAACTTGACACGTGTAAAGTTTCGCGGCATGGACAACATCCGCGGAAAGACGATCGCGATCACCGGTGCCGCCCGGGGCATCGGATATGCCACGGCCGAGGCCCTGCTCAAGCGCGGTGCGCGCGTGGTCATCGGGGACCGCGACGTCGCCTTGCAGGAATCGTCGGTGGCCAGACTCACCAACCTCGGCTCGGTGTCGGGATATCCGCTGGACGTCACCGACCGGGAATCCTTCGCCGCGTTCCTCGACAAGGCCCGCACCGACGGCGGCGGCCACATCGACGTGCTGATCAACAACGCCGGTGTCATGCCGATCGGGCCGTTCCTGGAGCAGTCCGAGCAGTCGATCCGCTCGTCGATCGAGGTGAACCTCTACGGCGTCATCGCCGGTTGCCAGCTCGCATTGCCCGACATGGTGGCCCGCCGGCGCGGTCACATCATCAACATCGCGTCGCTGTCCGGCGTGATCCCGGTGCCCGGCCAGGTCGTCTACGTCGGCGCCAAGTTCGGGGTGGTGGGCCTGTCCGCCGCACTGGCCGACGAGATGGCCCCGCACGGTGTGCACGTATCGGTGGTCATGCCCCCGTTCACGAACACCGAGTTGATCTCGGGCACCCGGGAGACACCGGGCACCAAGCCGGTCGAACCGCACCAAATCGCCGCCGCCGTGGTCAAGACACTCGACAAGCCCAAGACCCACGTCGCCGTGCCGCCGTTCCTGCGTTTCACCGCCCAGGCCGCCCAGATGCTCGGCCCGCGCGGGCGGCGCTGGATGAACAAGAAGCTGGGGCTGGACAGCGTGTTCCTCGAGTTCGACACCACCCAGCGGCAGAGCTACGAGCAGCGCGCGCAGTCAGCGTTGGGCGTGGTCGACGGCGCGAAGGCCGAGGGCGAGAAGTAGGACCCTACTGCTCGAACACCGGCGGCGGGTCACCGGCGCGGTACCCCTCGACGACGTCGAGGTTCTCGAGCAACTCGCCGAGGTCGAACTGGTAGTCGTCGGCGGTGCCCACCAGCAACACGTGGGCGATCTCGCCACCCTCGTCTTCGAGCAGTGCGATCACTGTCGCCCGCATGGTGTCATCGTCGTCCTCGCGGCCGTCCACGTCGACGAACGACGGCGGCCAGAACCACGAGACACCGACGTCGTCGTCCGGGTGCTCGGGATCGTTGAACTGCCAACCCCGCTCGGCCAACCGTGCGTCGAACTCCTCCAGATCGGCGACCACCTCGGCCACTCGCTCCCCCATCCCCTCGGGCAACCAGGTCTGGTCGCGGGCGGCCCGGCGCTTCTTGCGCCGGGCCTTCTTCTGATCCGACCGGCGAGACACCTAACCCAGCGCCCGGTCCAGGTCGGCGATCAGATCGTCGGTGCCCTCCAGCCCCACCGAGATCCGGACCACGGCGTCCCCGAGGCCGATCGCGGCGCGGCCCTCGGGGCCCATCGCGCGATGAGTGGTGGTGGCGGGGTGGGTGATCAACGACTTCGCGTCACCGAGGTTGTTGGAGATGTCGACGATCTGCAGCCGGTCCAGCACCTCGAACGCCCGCTCCTTGCCCCGGCCGTCGGGGGCGTCCAGCTCGAACGTGACGACGGTGCCACCACCGGTCATCTGGCGCTTGGCGAGGTCGTACTGCGGATGCGACTCAAGGAACGGATACCGGACCCACCGCACCCCGGCATGGGATTCCAGGAACTCGGCGATGCGGTGCGCCGAGGCGTTCTGGTGGGTGACCCGCAGTGACAGCGTCTCGAGTCCCTTCAGCAGAGTCCAGGCGTTGAACGGGCTGAGTGCAGGCCCGGTGTGGCGCATCAGCTTCTGCACCGGTTCGTCGATGTAGTCCGTGCCGCCCAGAATGGCACCGCCCAGCACGCGGCCCTGCCCGTCGATGTGTTTGGTGCCCGAGTACACCACCACGTCCGCGCCGAGCGGGAAACCCTGCTGCAGGATCGGGGTGGCGAAGACGTTGTCCAGCACCACTTTCGCCCCCGCCGCATGGGCGAGCTCGCAGACGGCGGCGATGTCGACCAGCGACTGCATCGGGTTCGACGGCGTCTCAAAGAACACCGCCTGCGTCGGGACGGACAGCGCTTCCTCCCACTGCGCGAGGTCCTCACCGTCGACGAACACGGTCTCGACTCCCCAGCGCGGCAGGATCTCGTTGCACACCACGAAGCACGACCCGAACAGGCTGCGCGCGGCGACCAACCGGTCGCCGGCGCCCAGTAGCGCGCCGAGCGAGGTGAACACCGCCGACATGCCCGACGCCGTGGCGAAACAGGCGGGTGCACCCTCGAGCAGCCGCAGCCGTTCCTCGAACATCGACACCGTCGGGTTGCCGTAGCGCGAGTACACGTACCGGTCGATGTCGCCGGTGAACGCCTTCTCGGCGTCGGCGGCGGACTCGTAGACGTACCCCGACGTCAGGAACATCGCCTCGGCGGTTTCCTCGAACCCCGAGCGCAGCAACCCGCCGCGCACCCCGACGGTGGCCTGGCTGACCCCGTCGGGCAGCGGCGCCGGGATGCGCACGGAGGGGACCTGCTCGTCGGCGCTCATGACTGCGTCCAGGGCAGCCCGTCGGCCTTCCATCCGGTGACGCCCCGGTGCTTGTTCTCGTCGAGGTTGCCCTCGAAGCCGTCCAGAATGTTGTACGAGGGCCCGATGCCCGCCTCGGTGGCGGCCTCGGCCGCCCCGATCGAGCGGTTGCCGGACCGACACAGGAACACCACGGGGCGTTGACCAGGGGTGAGCCCGGCGGCCTTGAGATCGTCGACGAAGCCCTCGTTCCGGGTGCCGTCTCCGCGGTTCCACTCGATGTAGACCGCCTCGCGGTGCAGCGACGTCAGATCGGGGACCCCGACGAAACGCCACTCGGCGGCGGTGCGCACGTCCACCAGCGCCGCATCGCTGTTCTCGCTCAGCAGCTTCCAGGCCTCGTGCGGTGTGATGTCTCCGGCATAACCCACGGTCGTGAGTGTCCCACAGCTACCTGGGACCGGTCGAACAGACCTTCCAGACGCCTTCGCGTCGGACCAGGTCGACCTGCACCGTCTCCTTCGTGTCCGAATCCTTGTCGAAGTAGTAGGTCACCTCGGCGGTGGCTCGGTCTCCGGCGACGTTCACCCCGGCCACCCGTTCGACGATGCGTTCACCACGTTGTGCCACCGAATCACGCTGCCGGTCAAGAATTTCTGATTCCTCACCCCACTCCTCGGAGCAGGTGTAGACGAGGAATTCGGCGTAGTTGCGCTGTTGCAGCGCCGCGTTCTGCGCCGACACGGCGCGGGCGATCTGCTGGTCGTCGGTGAGTTCGTCGCCGGAGAAGATGTTGAACAACCAGATTGCGATCACGACGGCGACAATGATCGTCAGCGCACCCAGGAACGGGCCCACGCTGGACCCGGTCGACGAGTCCTCGGGTTCGCTCATCGCGACCTGCGCAGCGCGGTCGCGACCCGGCGGGCGCGGTCGCGGGCGACGATCGGGTCCGGCGCGGTGGCCAGCGCCACCAGCACCGCGCGTCCTGCCTCACCGGCCCCGTCGGCCGCCAGTACCCGGACGTCGCTCTCTGCGACGGCCAGCGCGTCGGCCAGCACCGGCGGGGGGAGCACCGCATCGGCGGAGCCGTGCAGTCCGACCTGAGCACCGACAGAGTCGTGCCGGTCGACCTGCATCGCGGCCGGCGAGATCATGATGGTGTCCACCGGCAGGCCCAGGACGGCGCGGGCATGCAGTTCGAATTGCGACAGCCGCTGCGAGCGCACCGTCACCAGCCCGCTGTCCGACGGCCGCGGACGCACATCGGAGAAGTACACCTCGTCGCCGTGCACCAGCAGATCCACCGCGAACACCCCGCGACCGCCCAGTGAGTTGACGATCCGGGCCGCGATCGACTTCGCCGCATCCAGAGCCGCGGGCGAAAGCTGCTGCGGCTGCCAGGATTCCAGCGTGTCCCCGTCACCGCGGTGGTGGCCGATCGGTTCGCAGAACGACACCGACGGCCCGGCCGCGCCGACCGTGCGCACGGTCAGCAGCGTCACCGCGAAGTCGACCTCCACGACGGACTCGGCGATCACCCGCTTCATGCTCAACGCACCGCCGGCGACCGCGCGCCGCCACGCCGGCTCGACGTCGTCGGGGCGCAGCAGCACCGACTCCCCCTCCCCGGGAACCGCCGCGACGGGCTTGACCACCAGCGGAAAACCCGCGTGCTGGGCGACCGCGCCGAGTTCCTGCGCCGATCCGGCGAACCAGAACGGCGCGGTCGGCAGGCCGAGCTCGTCGGCGGCCAGCCGGCGCAGGCCCTCTCCGTCCAGGGACAGCCGGGCGGTGCGCGGCGTCGGGAACACCTCCAGGTCGTCCCGCTCGGCGAGGCCGACCAGGGCGTCCGTCGCGACCGCGGAGGTGTCGGCCACCACGAAGTCGGGCCGGGACTCGTCGATCAGGGCGGTGAGCGTCGCGGTGTCGGAGTAACCCGGCACGGTCGCCACGTCGGCACCGAGGTGGCGAAACGCCGAGGCCAGTTCGCCGGTCAGGTCCGAGGCGCCCAGCAGCATCACCGAGACCGCACCACGGGAGGCTGTCGGCCCGGTCACTGCGTCATCGTCCGTCATGTCTGCCATCGGATCACCAGCCTGCCAGACGGGACGGCTCGCGCCGTGTCGCCATGCTCAAGCGGGGTTGCCCGCGGTGTCGCCGAGGTCGGTACGGAACGCACCCATCGCGTCGATGAGTGCGCCGAACACCCGGTGCGCGGCGGCGAGATCGCTGTCGGGCAGGTCGGTCAGCGCCGCGTGGGTGTGTTCGGCCAGCGGGGTGAAGAAGTCCCGCCCCACCTGCAGGCCGTGCTCGGCGACCCGCAACTTGACCCGGCGCCGGTCGGCGGGATCGGGATCGCGCAGCAGATGCCCGGACGCGATCATCCGCTCCACCAGGTAGGTGACCGCCGCGGCGGAGGTCCCCATGCGCTGGCGCAGTTCCCCGGCGCTCAGCGGTGTCCCGGCGGTCTCGGCAACCATGACGTGCAGCAGCGCGCGGAAGTCGTTCGCGGTCAGCGCGTGCCGGCCCGCGAACACCTGACCGATCTGGTCGGACTCGGCGTTCATCGCGCGGACGTCGTCGGCGATCAGCATCTCCAGCGCAGGGCGGTCGGGCTCTGGCACCAGCCCACCATAGCCAGAATTTCAATTGATTAATTGTTAATTATCTGAAATATTGGCTCGCATGAGCCGTCGACTCTCCTGGCTGATCGCCCTCGTCATCGTGGTGTCCTCCGGCGCGTTGATGGGCCTGCTCGGTCAAAGCAGCTCCGCCGAGCAGTCCCCGGTGCCCGTCCCCGACAGCGCCGAGTCCGCCCGGGCCGACGCCGCCCGGGAGGCGTTTCCCGGCAGCGACGAGGTACCGGTGATCCTCGTCGTCACCCGGACCGACGGTGCGCCGCTGGATCAGAACGACCTGCAGGCCGTGGAGCAGGCGCGCCAGCGCATGCTGACCGCCGCCGGAGCCACGGCCCCGCCCGGCCCGCCCACCCAGGTGTCCGACGACGGGCAGGCCGCGCTGGCCACGGTGCCGCTCGCCGCCGATCTGTCGGGCTTCGCCCTGACCGACGAGGTCGAGAAGGTCCGTGCCGCCGCCGACGACGGCCTGCCCGACGCGCTGCGCGCCGAGGTCACCGGCGGGCCGGCGTTCGGCGCCGACATCGCCGACTCGTTCTCCGGGGCCAACGTCACCCTGCTGGCCGTGACCGCGGCCGTCGTGGCGCTGCTGCTGATCATCACGTACCGCTCCCCGACGCTGTGGCTGGTCCCGCTGCTGGTCATCGCCTTCGCCGACCGGGTCGCCGCCGTGCTGGGAACCGCGATCGCCGAGGCCGTCGGCATGACCCCGGACGGCTCGACATCGGGCATCACCAGCGTGCTGGTGTTCGGGGCCGGCACCAACTATGCGCTGCTGCTGATCTCGCGCTACCGCGAAGAGCTGGGCCGCCACGAGTCCCCCCGCGACGCGCTGGACGTCGCGGTGCGCCGGGCGGCGCCGGCCATCCTGGCGTCCAACGCCACCGTGGTGCTGGCCCTGCTGACACTGCTGCTGGCCGAAGCACCCACCACCCGCAGCCTCGGCGTGCAGGCCGCGTCGGGACTCGTGGTCGCCGCGATCTTCGTGCTGTTGGTGCTGCCCCCGCTGCTGGGTCTGTTCGGCCGGAAACTGTTCTGGCCGTTCATCCCCAGGATGGGGGCGCGGGCACTGACCGACAGCGGTGTCTGGCACCGGGTCGCCTCGGCGGTCGCGCGGCGTCCCGCCCCGGTCTCCGCGGTCTCGATCGGGGCGCTCGCGCTGCTGTGCACCGGCATCCTGGCCACCCCGCTCGGCCTGTCGCAGACCGAGCAGTTCCGGGTGCAGGCCGAGTCGGTCGACGGATACTCCACACTGGCCGAGCACTTCCCCAGCGGGCTCACCGACCCCACCGTCGTCATCGCCTCAGCGCAACGCGCCGACACGGTCCAGCGAGCCATCTCCGACACCCCCGGCGTCGTGTCGGTCACGCCCGCCGGGTCCGCATCCAACGGCCTGCAGCAGTTCACGGTCGTACTCGACGCCCCACCGGCCTCCGACGAGGCATTCGACGCCGTCGACGCGCTGCGCGACTCGGTGCACCGGGCTGATCCGTCCGGGCTGGTCGGCGGGTCCGACGCCAAGGCCCGCGACGCTGCGGCAGCAGCCCGACACGACCGGGTGGTGGTCATCCCGGCCATCCTCGCCGTGGTGCTCGCCGTGCTCTACGTCCTGCTGCGCGCCGCGCTCGCACCCCTGGTGCTGGTCGCCGCGACCGTGCTGTCCGCGTTGGCCGCCCTCGGGCTGGGCGGCTGGGCCAGCGTGCACGTGTTCGGCTTCCCGGCACTGGACAACACCGCCCCGCTGTTCGCGTTCCTGTTCCTGGTGGCGCTCGGCGTGGACTACACGATCTTCCTGGTCACCCGCGCCAAGGAGGAGACCCCCGAACATGGCACCACCGACGGCATCGTGCGGGCGGTGTCGGCGACGGGCGCGGTCATCACCAGCGCGGGCATCGTGCTCGCGGCGGTGTTCTGTGTGCTCGGAGTGCTTCCGCTGATCGTGCTCACCCAGGTCGGCATCATCGTCGGCCTGGGCATCCTGCTGGACACCTTCGTCGTCCGCACGGTCGTCATCCCCGCGTTGTTCACGCTGATCGGGCCGCGGATCTGGTGGCCGGCGTCCGTCGGTGCGCGTCCCCGACACCGCAAGGCGAGTAGCGTCGTGTGATGACCGAGGCACCCGCCGCCGACACCGCCCCGCCGCCGCTGCACATGCGGCGCAACGGTTTCGACCCGATCCCCGAGCTGGCGCGGATCCGCGACACCGACGGCGTGCGCACGGTGACCAACGCGTTCGGCATGACGGTGTATCTCGTCACCCGCCACGACGACGTCAAGACGGTGCTCTCCGACCACGCCCGGTTCTCCAATTCCCGCCCGCCCGGATTCGTCGCTCCCGGCGCGCCCCAACTCAGCGACGAGGAGCAGCGCCGGGCCCGCGCGGGGAACCTGCTCGGGCTGGACCCGCCCGAACATCAGCGGCTGCGCCGCATGCTGACCCCGGAGTTCACCATCCGCCGGATCAGACGCCTGCAGCCGCGCATCGTCGACATCGTCGACGCCCAGCTGGACGAGCTCGCCGCCGCCGGAGCCCCGGCCGACCTGGTGGAGCACTTCGCGCTGCCGATCCCGTCGCTGGTGATCTGTGAGCTGCTCGGGGTGCCGTATGCCGACCGCGACGATTTCCAGCGGCGCAGCGCCCGCCAGCTGGATCTGTCGATCTCGATCCCCGAGCGGCTCGACTTGGCGCGGCAGGGCCGCGCCTACATGGCGACGTTGGTCGACGGGGCGCGCCGCCGCCCGGGTGACGACATCCTGGGCATGCTGGTGCGCCAGCACGGCGCCGAGCTCACCGACGACGAACTGATCGGCATCGCCGGACTGCTGCTGCTCGCCGGTCACGAGACGACGTCGAACATGCTGGCGTTGGGCACCCTGGCACTGTTGCGCCACCCGGAGCAGCTGGCCGCCGTGCGCGACGACCCGGCCGCGGTCGCGCCGGCGGTCGAGGAGTTGCTGCGCTGGTTGTCGATCGTGCACGCGGCGGTTCCGCGCATCACGACCACCGAGGTCGAGATCGCCGGCACCGTCATCCCGCCGGGTCAGCTCGTATTCGCTTCGCTGCCCACGGGCAACCGCGACCCCGCATTCATCTCCGACCCCGATGCCCTCGACATCGGCCGGGGCGCGCTCGGGCATCTGGCGTTCGGCCACGGCGTGCACCACTGCCTGGGAGCGCCGCTGGCGCGCATGGAGATGCAGATCGCTCTGCCGGCGTTGCTGCGCCGGTTCCCGACGCTGTCCCCGGCCGAGGCTTTCGAGGATGTGGCGTTCCGCTCGTTCCACTTCATCTACGGTCTGAAGTCGTTGGAGGTGAACTGGTGAGAGTTCAGGCCGACCGGGAGGCGTGCATCCAGGCGGGCAACTGCGTGATGGTCGCCGCCGACGTGTTCGACCAGGACGACGACGGCATCGTCGTGGTGCTCGACGAGGACGTGGACCCGAGCGGAGAACTCGCCGACCGGGTCCGCGAGGCCGTCAAGCTGTGTCCGTCGAGCGCGCTGAGCCTGGCGGAGGACTGAGCCGCCGCTCGTCGTCGCCGGGCAGGTCGATCACGCCCGCGCGCACCAGCATCACCACACTGACCACGAGCACCCAGGCGGGGAAGCTGACCGTCATCCACATGTTGATGTCGCTGGCCACCAGCACGGCCAGTGCCGTCGCATAGGTCGCGAACACCAGCCAGCGCGGCATCAGCCGCGTTCGGAGCCAGATGGTGGCCAGCGAGATCATGAACACCGCGGCCATCCGCAGCGCGTAGGTGTTGCTCAGCGCGAGCAGCAGGCCCTGCCCGAACGCCACGACCTCGGTGCGGGTGTCGGCGCGCATCACCAGCTCGCGGCTCACCAGCAGCCCTGCGCCCACCGACGTCGACGCGAAGATCATCGCCAGGAACAGCAACCCGCTGCCGAGGAACACCGAGCTGAAGAAGCGGTCCTCCAGCTCGCCCAGCCCGTCGCGCACCACACCGATGAACCACAGGAAGGCGATGCCGGCGAACGGCATCAACACCACCGCGACCCGCAGCCGCTTGCCCGGCCCCTCCACCCACTGCAGACCGAGCTCGGCGTCGGCGGGCAGCGAGGTGCGCATCAGCACCAGCGCCGTCCCGAACAGCAGCGCGAACAGCACCCCGGCGAACGCCGCCGCCCGTGGTGTGCTCAGGCGCCGCAGCTGTCGGTCGACCGGAGTGGGCATGCCGTCATCGTGGCACGAACGGCGGTCAATCCGGGGCCACTTCTCCGTCGGCCGTCACGGTGCGGTTTCCCCCGGCGTGCTTGGCCCGGTACATCGCGGCGTCGGCCCGGTCGATCAGATCGTGGACCCCGGCCACCACGTCTTTACCACTGATGGGCTCGCAGGCCAGCCCGACGCTGACGGTCGGCGCCGCCGGGCCGTCGCTGGCGGCCACCGCCCGGTGCAGCACCGTCGCGACCCGCTCGAGCACGTACGGACCTCCCGCCACGACGACGACGAACTCTTCGCCGCCCGTGCGGGCGATCACCGCATGGACCTCGACCGCCGAGACGGCGTCGCGCGTCGCATTGGCCACCGACACCAGCACCCGGTCGCCGGCGTCGTGTCCGAACGCGTCGTTGATGGCCTTGAACTTGTCGATGTCCACGGCCAGCACCCCGAGCTGACCGCCGTCGACGGGCACCAGCTGTTCCACCGCCGCGTCGAGTCCGCGCCGGTTGTGCAGTCTGGTCAGCGGATCGTGCAGGGCGTCGACCGCGCCCAGGCGTAAGGCCAGCAGGTGCGACTGCACGATCACCGGGACACCGACGACCGTAGGCAACAGCACCAGCAACCGCACGGTGATGACCGTGGCCGCCTGGGTCGCCTGCACGAGGGCCAAACCGTAGAGTCCCGCGAACGCCGCCGCGGTGAACACCAGATGTGCCAGCAGCGCCCGCGGTCCGTGCACCACCACGATGTAGATGCCGTTGGTTGCCAGCAACGCCAGTCCCGGCATCGCGGTGAACGCGTCCTGGAAGCACAGAAGCACGGTCACCACCGCGATGTCGGCGTACACGGCGAAGGCCATCGACTGCCGTTCGGTGGGCCACGGCCCGAAGATCCACAGCACACCGAGCACGGCCGAACTCACCGCGATGATGAGCACCAGCGCGGTGGCGACCACCGCGCCACCGTCGGTCTGCGCCCACAGCACGGTCAGCAGCGCGGTCAGCCCGTACAGCAGCGAGAAGCTGCCGATGAAGACCATGTGGATCCGCAGGAACCCGCGCGACCGCAGGTGGTTGACGGTCCAGTCGAAGTCGAACGGCTGACGGAGCCAGGTCCGGAAGTAGTCGCGGAAACCCTTCTCCATCAGCCCAACCCGCGCTGCCTCAGGGCTGCCCGGCCAGCAGCCGGATCATCAACCCGTTGGCCTCGGCCAGCAGATTGCCCTCCGGGTCGAGCAGCTCGGCGTTGACGAACGCCTTGCGCCCGTCGGTCTCGCGCACCCAGCCCCGTGCGGTCAGCGTGGTGTCGATGGGTGTGACCCGACGGTAGTCGACGTGCAGGAACGCGGTGCGGCTGATCGGCCTTCCCGCGGCGTGGATCACCATGCCGAACACCGAGTCGAACAGCAGCGGCAGCACGCCGCCGTGCACCGCGTAGTTGCCCCCGACCGAGAAACGGCTGAACGCGACCTCGAGCACCACCTCGTCGGGCTCGAATTTCCTCACCCGGTAGGGCGGCATCAGCAGACTGCCCGCACCCGGCAGCGACGGCACCCGGTTGGCCGGTCCGACACCTTCGGCGGCCTCGAAGGGTCCGAGCAGCCCGGCGAGTTCCTCGGCCAGCTCGGCCGCCCGGTCCCAGGTGGCCGCATCCGGATCGGCGGACACCGCCAGGTCCTGCACTCGGCGCACCGCCGCCAGGAAGCGCCCGAAGCCCGGCCCGGGTTGTGCGGGCTGGAAATTGGGGAAGCCGCCGTGCCGGTCGTAGTCGGGATCGGCGGTGCGTGGATCGGAGCCCGGATCGCCGTCGGCCGCGGACGTCACGCGCGCCCGAGGACGTCGTGCCGGACGATGGTCTGCTCTCGCCCCGGACCGACGCCGATGCACGAAACCTGCGCTCCGGCAAGCTCTTCGAGCCGAAGCACGTAATCCCGGGCCTTGGCGGGCAGTTCGTCGAAGGTGCGGGCCCCCGAGATGTCCTCCCACCAACCGGGGAGCTCCTCGTACACCGGTTCGGCGCGCGCGATGTCGCTCTGGGTCATCGGCATCTCGTCGGTGCGCTTGCCGTCGACGGTGTAGCCGACGCAGATGGGCACCGTCTGCAGGCTCGACAGCACGTCCAGCTTGGTCAGGAAGTAGTCGGTGATGCCGTTGACTCGGGTGGCGTACCGGGCGATCACGGCGTCGAACCAGCCGCACCGACGGCGACGACCGGTGGTGACCCCGACCTCGCCGCCGGTCTTGGCCAGATACTCGCCGTTCTCGTCGAACAGTTCGGTGGGGAACGGCCCCGACCCCACGCGCGTGGTGTAGGCCTTGAGGATGCCCAGTACGGTGGTGATGCGGGTCGGGCCGATGCCGGACCCGACGGCGGCCCCGCCCGCGGTCGGATTCGACGATGTGACAAAGGGATACGTGCCGTGGTCGACGTCGAGCAGCGTACCCTGCGACCCTTCGAGGAGCACCGTCTCGCCGGCTTCGAGTGCCTCGTTGAGCAGCAGCCGGGTGTCGGCGATGCGGTGCCTGAAGCCTTCGGCCTGGGCCAGCAGGTTGTCGACCACCTCGGCGGGATCGAGCGCCTTGCGGTTGTAGATCTTGACCAGCACCTGGTTCTTGAATTCCAGTGCTGCCTCGATCTTTTCGGCCAGCAGGACCGGGTCGAGCACATCGGCGACACGAATGCCGATGCGCGCGATCTTGTCCTGGTAGCACGGACCGATTCCGCGTCCGGTGGTGCCGATCTTCTTGCTGCCGGCGTACCGCTCGACCACCTTGTCGATGGCCACGTGATAGGGCATCAGCAGGTGCGCGTCGGCGGAGATCAGCAACTGTCCGGTGTCCACGCTGCGGTCCTCGAGACCGCGCAGTTCGGTCAGCAGGACACCGGGGTCGACGACCACCCCGTTGCCGATCACGTTGGTCACCCCGGGGGTCAGGATCCCCGACGGGATCAGGTGAAGCGCGAAGTTCTCCCCCGTCGGCAGGACCACCGTGTGACCCGCATTGTTGCCCCCCTGATACCGCACGACCCACTGCACACGGCCACCGAGCAGATCGGTGGCCTTTCCTTTGCCCTCGTCGCCCCACTGGGCGCCGATGAGCACGATTGCCGGCATGGCTGGTACTCCCGCTTGTCGTGAACCCCTTCTGGGCACATCCCGGCAGACAGGGTAATCGACCGACGTACCCGGCCATAGCGCGACGGCGGCCCCTGGGGATGCCTCAGTACTCGATGAACGTCGCCATCCCGGCATTGAGGTGGTAGTCGTTGTGGCAATGCACGATCCAGCGGCCCGGATTGTCGGTGTCGAAATCGACCTCGACGGTGCGCTTCGGTGGCACCAGCACGGTGTCCTTCCGCGGGCCGCCGACCACCTGGAACGTCTGTCCGTGTAGGTGCATCGGGTGATACATCGACGTCTGGTTCACGTACCGCATCCGCACCCGGACCCCCGCCTGCAGCGGGATGCCGTTGCGGGGCGGGTCGTACAGCGCGCCGTTGATGGGCCAGGCGTAGGGCGCCACCGGCCCCTGCAGCGCGAGGTCGACCGAGGTGTCGACCGGGCGCGCGGGCAACGCGACCGCCGGGTCCGGGGCCAGCGTGGCCGTGTTGAGCGGCGCCTGCCTGCGCAGCTGCGCGACGAACGCGGCGACATCGACGCTCGACGGAGCGCCGCCGACGCGCATGGTGAGCTGGGCGTAACCGTCCTTGCCGTAGGCGGCGGCGATCACCGGCACCGAGGACCTCAACTCGACGACGGCATCGGCCCGCTCGCCCATCCCCAGGATCACCGAATCGGCCCGCTGCGGCACCACCGGAAAGCCGTCGGTGTGGGTGACCCGCATCGCGACGCCAGGCACCCCGACCCGGAACGCGGTGTCGGCGCCGGCATTGATGATGCGCAGCCGAATCCGTTGTCCAGCGCGGAAATCGGCTACTTGTGGGTCGGCGGTGGTGCGGCCGTTGATCAGGAAGTAGGGGTAGGTCACATCACCCCCGTCGGCGCCCAGCGGAGCTGTCGGACTCACGCCGGGCCCACCCGGTGCCATCGGGGCCATCCCGTCGGTCTGCAGCTTCGTGAACACCTGATCGGGATCGGTGCCGGTGCCGGTGCCGTCGATCCAGTCGTCGAGAACCACGACCAATTCCTCGTCGTAGTCCGCGCCGTCCTCGGGGTCTTCGATGATCAGCGGTCCGTACATCCCCCGGTCCAGTTGGGTCCCGACGTGCGAGTGCAGGTAGTAGGTGCCGGCGTCAGGCACCTGGAACTCGTAGGTGAAGTCGCCGCCGGGCGCGATCGCCGGGCCGGTCAGCACCGGCACGCCGTCCATCGCATTCGGGATCGCCAGCCCGTGCCAGTGCACCGTCGTCTCCTGCGGCAGGCGGTTGGCTACCGGCGCCCGCAATGTCTGGCCAACGCGGAGCCGGATCTCGGTGGCCGGGACCGTGCCGGTGTAGGTCCAGGTACGCACGGCCAGCCCGCCGAGATCCACCTCCGACTCGGCGGCCCGCATCGGAAACTCGACCCGGCCGGTTGCGGCTGGCGACTCGACCCGGCTGCCGGAAGCACACGCCCCGGTCAGCGCGACCGACGCTCCGGTGGCCGACGCGAGCAGGAAGCTCCGGCGGGTGAGCATGTCAAGATCGTCGCACTGCTCGACGTGGACGACCGGAAAAAGGAGAACTCGGTGCCCGAGATCCCAGCGGTGGCGGTCTTCGGTCCCGGGCGGGTGCCGCGGCCGCTACGCCGGTTGCCGGTCGTCGACCTCGACGGCCTGGCCGACTGCGACCGGGTGGTGGTTGTCGGAGCCGACCGGGACCTGGCCGCCGCCCTGACCCGGCTGCTCAAAGCCGACCGGCTCGACGTCGAGGTGGCGCACGTGCGGCACTGGTGGCAGGCCCGAACAGCCCTCACCGGTGTCGCCCGCCGGGTCCCGCTGATCCGCGACGAAACCGGGACCGTGCTGACGGGTGTGGCCTACTGGCTGCCGGCCGACGACGCGCCGCGGGTGCGGGGCGAAGCGGTCGTCGATGACACCGTGTTGTTCGACGGCGAGGCCGCCGGCGTGCGGATCGAGCCGATCGCGTCGGCGCCGGGTCTGCGCGCCAGGGTGCTGGCGCCCGGAAGGTCCCGCCGGACACCCGACGGTGCCCCGGACCCGTTACGCCCCCGACGCTGGGTCACCGGCCGGGCGGCCCAACTCGGCACCACGGGAGCGGTGGTAGTGCGCGACGGCGTGGCGGCGCCACGCACGGTGCGGCGCTCGACGTTCTACCGGCACACCCAGGGCTGGCTGCGGGTCGGGCCCGGTAAGCGCAAATAGTTGCAGGTACGTTCACAGACATGAACGTCCGGCCGACAAGGCAGGCGGTGCGGCCCAGCCCGGTGTTCCTGGCGCTGCTCGCCGCGACCGCGGCGGGTGGGACGCTGGCGTGGCTGTCGGCGAACCAGGCACGGCCGCTGGCCTACATCGGGGTGTTCGTCTTCGTCATCATGGGCTGGCTGGTCACGCTGTGCGTGCACGAATTCGCCCACGCCTACCTCGCCTGGCGGTTCGGCGACCACGACGTGGCGGTGCGGGGCTACCTGACGCTGAACCCGCTGAAGTACTCGCATCCGCTGCTGTCCCTCGGGTTGCCGGTGCTGTTCATCGCCATCGGCGGGATCGGGCTGCCCGGCGGTGCGGTGTACGTGCGTACCGGGTGGATGACGCCGCGCAGGCAGACGCTGGTCAGCCTCGCCGGCCCGGCG
Source organism: Mycobacterium sp. G7A2 (assembly GCF_041902445.1). NCBI lineage: Bacteria > Bacillati > Actinomycetota > Actinomycetes > Mycobacteriales > Mycobacteriaceae > Mycobacterium > Mycobacterium sp. G7A2. The sequence goes on from NZ_CP169251.1 coordinate 5,436,913, forward strand.
GTCAACCTCGGCTTCGCGATCGCACTGCTGGCGCTGACCAGGGTGCTCTACGACCCGGCGCATTCGGTGTTCTGGGCCGGCGTCGCGTTCCTGGGTTTCCTGCAGGTCACCGCACTGCTGCTGAACATGCTGCCCATTCCAGGGCTGGACGGCTACGGCGCACTCGAACCGCACCTGAGCCCGCAGACCCGGCGGGCGGTGGATCCGGCCAAGCAGTGGGGCTTTGTCATCCTGCTGGTCGTGTTGATCGCCCCGCCCCTGAACCAGTGGTTCTTCGGGGCCGTGTACTGGCTGTTCGACCTGTCCGGGGTGTCACCGGGACTGTCCTGGGAGGGAAGTCAGCTGACCCGGTTCTGGTCGGCCTGGGTGTGAGCCGCCGCGCCGTACACGGCGTGGGCCAACGCGATCTTGTCACGCCGCAGCTTGTCGACGGCCCCGGCAGGGAAACCGCGACCCGACGGGCGGGCCGGCACCTGGCTCATGTCCTCGAGCAGGGTCCATCCCGAGCCGAGGTCGATCAGCGACTGGTGCTTGATCGCGTAGTAGTCCGAACTGATCGCCATCGCGACCCCACCGGCGCCGGCCGTCGCCGCGGCCATGTGCAGATGAAACCGGGTGGAGATCCACGTCTGCCCCGGCGCGACCGGCAGGCCGCGCTCCCACACATCGGCGAACGGGTAGAAACCGGCGCCGGGTAACTCGTGCTCGATCAACGCGTACACCTCGCGGTCCACCCGCGGGATGCCTTCGACCACGCACACCTGGTCGCCGCGGACACCCCAGGCGCGCAGCATCGACAACGTCGCTCCGGCCACCGCCGCGGTCCCGACCTCGTTGAGGTCGGACTGCAGACACACCATGACCGCGGGCGCGGCACCGTCCCGCCAGACCTCGCGTGGGTCGACGCTGCGCTCGGTACCGACGGTCAGGAACGCATCGTCGACCCCGGCCTCACCGGCATCCATGCCGAGCAACTCCGCGGACGGCACGTCCCGCACGTCGACGACGTCGAACCGGTCGGCCAGCGCGCGCAGCAGCGGAGCCGAACCGGGCGGCTCGGGAGCCAGACCCTGGCCCGTCATCGCCAACCGGGCGCCGGAATGGCGGGCCGCCGCCGCGGCTCCGGCGAGCAGTCCGACGTGGCGCGGCCAGATCGCGTTGACGTAGCCGCCGCCGACGACGTGCACCACGTCGAGCGTGCGCAGCGCCATGATGCCCTGATGCCAGCGCGGCGCCAGGCCGGGATTGGCCACCGCGTGCTGGACCCAGCTGGCCACCTCCCACGGGTCCTCACTCGGCGCCTCCCAGCACAGGCGCCACAGCGTGTCGGTGAACCGCACGCCGGGGTGCGCGTCGCCCAGCAGCATCTGCACGGAGCCCGGCGAATGGGTGTCGACCCACACCGTGGCCCGTGGGGCGACCCGGGCCAGGTGACGCAGCCATCCGCTCAGGATCAGCTCGTCACCGAAGTTGGGATATCCGGCCGTCGTCACCAGGTAGAACACAGGAGATTCCCAGGTCGGCGGCATCGGGCCATCGTAGACGAGGCCCTTGCAACACATGCGCGAGTTCGCATATATTGCGGCCATGGGTGCCGGACACGACCACAGCCACGCCGATGCCCGGGTGTCCCGGATGGTGCTGGCCGCGGGAATCCTGTCGATCTTCTTCGTCGTCGAGCTGACCACCGCGCTGGCGATCAACTCGATCGCGCTGCTGGCCGACGCCGGTCACATGCTGACCGACCTGGTCGCGATGTTCATGGGCCTGACCGCGGTGCTGATGGCGCGGCGGGGCAGCACGTCGCCGTCGCGCACCTACGGCTGGCATCGCGCCGAGGTGTTCACCGCGGTCGCCAACGCGGTGCTGCTGCTGGGCGTGGCCGCGTTCATCCTGTACGAAGCGGTCGAGCGGATCGGGGACGCCCCCGAAGTGCCCGGCGTGCCGCTCATCGTCGTCGCCCTGGTCGGACTTGCCGCGAACGCCGCGGTCGTGCTGCTGCTGCGCTCACATTCGAAATCCAGCCTGGCCGTCAAGGGCGCCTACATGGAGGTCGTCGCCGACACCCTCGGCAGCATCGGGGTGCTGATCGCCGGCATCGTCACCGTGACCACCGGCTGGCCGTACGCCGACGTCGTCGTCGCGGTGCTCGTCGCCCTGTGGGTACTGCCCCGGGCCATCGCGCTGGCCAGGTCAGCGCTGCGGATCCTGTCGGAGAGCTCACCCAGCCACATCGACGTCGACGAACTGCGCACCGCCCTCGGGTCGGTGGAAGGGGTGACCGAGGTCCACGACCTGCACGTGTGGACGCTGGTGCCGGGCAAGGACATGGTCACCGCACACCTCACCAGCAGACGCGAGGCAGCCCTCGTCCTCGACGACGCGCGTGCGGTTCTCACAGCCCGGGGCCTGGGCCACTCCACCGTCCAGGTGGAACCCCCGGACGCCGCCGCCGACTGCGAATGCGAGACGACCTAGGTCAGGACAACCCCAGCGCGACGCGCGCCGCCGGATCGCAGTCGTCGAGCAGATCCAGGCAGCGCTGGTACTCGTCGGTCTCGCCGATGGAGTCGGCCGCCTTGGCCAGCGCCGCAACACAGCGCAGGAAGCCCTGGTTGGGCTCGTGCGCATACGGCACCGGACCGAAGCCCTTCCAGCCGTTGCGGCGCAACTGGTCGAGGCCCCGGTGGTAGCCCGTGCGGGCATAGGCGTAGGCGGTGACCGCCTTGTCGTCGTCGAGCGCGTCCTCGGCCAGCGCCGCCCAGGCGACGGACGCCGACGGGTGCGCGGCAGCCACGATCGCGGGATTCTCCTGCGCATCCAGCTCCGCCTCGGCCGCCGGGTCGCCGGGAAGCAGCACTGGTTCTGGTCCGAGGAGGTCACCCATCCGAGTCATGGCCCCATTGTGCCGTGCGCGGATGAGCGGGCGTCACCGCGGATGACTAAGCTTCCGCCGTTACGATCGTTGGGGACGCCAGGGAGGACCGCAGCAGGGATGTCGAACCCCACAGAGCCTGACCGGCCGGACGAGACCACCGACGAGGTCCGCGAGCCGAACGAGCAGGACGAGCACGGCCCGCACAGCGAAGACGAGCGGACCGAGGTGTTGCCGGAGTCCGAACACGAGCCTGCCACCGAGGTGATGGCCCCGGCGGATCCGAATGCGCCCGGCGCCCAGGATCAACCCGAGGAGCGGCGCTTCACCGCGCCCTCGGGTTTCGACGCCGGCTCCACCCAGGTGATCAACCGGCCCAGTGAGCCGCCCACCGAGGTGTTCACCGCGCAGAGAGCGGCCGGCCCGCAGGAGATCCCCCCGCGCGGCGACAGCCCCAAACCGCCCGGGCGCAAACGCAGCTGGGGCTGGGTCGTGGCGATCGCGGTCATCGTGATCGCGTTGGCGGCCATCGCCGTGTTGGGGACCCTGCTGATCACCCGCAGCTCCGCGCCGCAGGTCTCACAGGAGGACATGGTCCGGTCCACCATCGAAGACTTCGACGTCGCAGTGCAGAACGGTGATCTCGCCGCACTGCGCAGCATGACCTGCGGGGCGACCCGCGACAGCTACGTCCGCTACGACGACAAGGCCTGGGCCGAGACCCACGCCCGGGTTTCGGCCGCCAAGCAGTACCCGGTCGTCGCCAGCATCGACCAGGTGGTGGTCAACGGCGACCACGCCGAAGCCAACGTCACCACCTTCATGGCGTACGCCCCGCAGACCCGCTCCACCCGCAGTTTCGACCTGCAGTTCCGCGACGACCAGTGGAAGATCTGCCAGGCCCCGACGGGTTGAGCAGCCGAGCCCGCCGATCCTCGGGCGGCCTCACCCTCGACACCTTCGACGCGACGAGATCCGACTTTTGCCGGCGATCACTCGCTCTTCGCGCGCAAAAGTCGGATTTCGTCGTGTTCGAGCCAGCGAGGACTCAGCCGGCGGTCACGCTCCGGCCGGCGCTGAGCAGATCGTTGCACGCCTCCACAACCCGCTCGCTCATCGAGGCCTCGGCCTTCTTCATGTAGCTACGCGGGTCGTAGACCTTCTTGTTGCCCACCTCGCCGTCGATCTTCAGCACACCGTCGTAGTTGGTGAACATGTGCGCGGCGACCGGCTTGGTGAACGCGTACTGCATGTCGGTGTCGACGTTCATCTTCACCACGCCGTAGCGCAGCGAGTCCTCGATCTCGGACTTCAGCGAGCCCGATCCCCCGTGGAACACGAAGTCGAACGGCTTGGCGTCGTCGCCCAGGCCCAGCTTCGCCGCGGCCACCCGCTGCCCCTCGGCGAGCACCTCGGGCTTGAGCACGACGTTGCCGGGCTTGTAGACGCCGTGGACGTTGCCGAACGTCGCGGCCAGTAGATACTTGCCGTGCTCACCGGCACCGAGCGCATCGATGGTCTTCTCGAAATCCTCGGGCGTGGTGTAGAGCTTGTCGTTGATCTCGGCTTCCACGCCATCCTCTTCGCCGCCGACCACGCCGATTTCGATCTCCAGGATGATCTTCGCGGCCGCCGCCTGCTTGAGCAGTTCCTGCGCGATCGAGAGGTTCTCGTCGATCGGCACGGCCGAGCCGTCCCACATGTGCGACTGGAACAACGGGTTCTGGCCCGCACGCACCCGCTCCGAGGAGATGTCCAGCAGCGGCCGCACGTAGGTGTCGAGCTTGTCCTTCGGGCAGTGGTCGGTGTGCAGCGCAACGGTGATCGGGTACTTCTCGGCGACGACGTGCGCGAACTCCGCCAGCGCGACCGCACCGGTGACCATGTCCTTCACGCCCAGTCCGGAGCCGAATTCCGCACCGCCGGTGGAGAACTGGATGATCCCGTCGGACCCCGCGTCGGCGAAGCCCTTGAGTGCGGCGTTGATGGTCTCCGACGAGGTGCAGTTCACGGCCGGGAACGCGTACGCGTGCTCCTTGGCTCGGCCCAGCATCTCGGCGTAGGCCTCGGGCGTGGCGATGGGCATCGGCTTTCCTCTCAGCTGTGCTGGCGTCGCCCGCCAGTATCGCAAGAATGGCTTGGATGCACAGCGCAGCCGTCAGATGCCCGGCAGCGGTCATCGGTCGTCAGCGCCTCGCCCGGCCCGGTGCGCGGACGATCAGGTGGTGAGCACCATGCGGTAGCGCGCGCGGCCGGCGTCCATCGCCTCGAAAGCCTCGGCGGCCTGGGCGAGCGGTCGTTCTTCCACCATGGCGCGCACTCCGGTCAGCAGCGCGAAGTGCAGCGTCTCCTCCACGTCGCGCGCGGTGCCGGACGGGTGCCCGGTCACCGACAGCCCCGAGTTGATGATGTCGAGCGGGCTGATCGGCAGATTCTCCGGTGTCACGCCGACTGCGACCAGTTCCCCGGCCGGACCGAGCCCGCCGACGGTTGCGGCCATCGCCTCGGCGTTGTTCGCCGTGGCCAGCACGACGGCGGCACCGCCGAGCTTCTGCAGCTCCGCCGCGACGTCCTGCGCTGTCGAGTCGATGTAGTGGTGGGCGCCCAACTGCCTGGCTTCATCGGCCTTGCCGCTACCGCGCGCGATCGCGACCGTCTCGAAGCCCATGGCCCGCGCCCACTGGACACCGAGGTGCCCGAGCCCGCCGACGCCCAGAATGGCGACCAGGTCCCCGGCCTTGGCGCGGGTCTGCCGCAGCCCGTTGAACGTCGTCACGCCCGCGCATCCCATCGGCGCGGCCTCGACGAACGACAACCCCTCGGGCACCCGCGCCAACGCGGTCCACGGGACGGTGACCGACTCGGCATAACCGCCGGGGTAGTGCCAGCTGGGCACCTGCATCCGCTCGCACTGCATGAAGAGACCCTTGCGGCACGGAATGCAGCGGTTGCAGTTGCCGCCGAACCAGCCGACCGCCACCCGATCGCCCATGGCGAAGTCCTCGACGCCATCGCCGACCTCGGCCACGGTCCCGGCGATCTCATGACCGAGCGTCAGCGGCCACTGCAGACCCGGGAAGTGGCCCGCGTAGAACTCGCGGTCGGTGCCGCACACACCGCAGGCGGCCACGTCGAGGCGCACATGTCCCGGCGGTGGTGACACGGTGTCGACCTCGACGACGGTCAGCGCCTCGTTGGCGGCGGGAACCTGCACGGCCTTGTGGGAGGACATGTATGAACCCTAGCGCCGGTACCCTAGGGAGCCGTGGTCATCGACAATCTCGCCCTGATGCCCGACTTTCTGGACCCCATCAACCTGCTGAGCTACTTCGGCACGTGGGCGTTGGTCGGCCTGCTCGTGGTGGTGTTCGTCGAGTCCGGCGTGCTGTTCCCGATCCTTCCAGGAGATTCGCTGCTGTTCGTGGCGGGAATGCTGGCCGCGGGCATCTCCACGGCGTCCGCGGAGGGCAACGTCGCCGACGTGAACTTCCAGCTGTGGCAGCTGCTGCTGTTCATCCCGATCGCCGCGATCCTCGGCGCGCAGGTCGGCTACTGGATCGGCCGCAACGTCGGCACCGCCATGTTCAAGCCCAACGCCCGGTTCCTCAAGCAGAGGTACCTCGACGAGGCCCACCTGTTCTTCGAGCAGCGCGGCCCGTTCGCGATCGTCATCGCCCGGTTCGTGCCGATCGTCCGCACGCTGGCACCGATCACCGCCGGCGCAGCAAGGATGAACTACGCGGTGTTCACGCTGTACAACGCCGTCGGCGCGGTCGTATGGGGGGTCGGTCTGACGCTGCTGGGGTATTGGCTGGGGCGCATCGAGATCATCCAGAAGCTGCTCGAGCCCATCGTCATCGGCATCGTGCTCCTGTCGGTGCTGCCCATCGCCGTCGAGTGGTACAAGCGCCGCAAGGCCGCCAAGCGAGCCGGCATCCCGACCCCGCCCATGGAGTCCGGCGAACAAACGACCTAGCGCGGAAGGGCTAGCTCTCGGCGCGGTAGACGATCTCCATCGCCACGCCGGTGGCGCCGACCGACGGCGAGGTTGTGACAGCGGCTGCCTGAGCGACGCTGTCGAGTCCACGACCGAACCCGAACGTGTCCTGCGGGTGGGGTAGAAAAGCGTGCAGCTTGACCGGGCGCGCGCCGTCTCCGGCGGCCTGACCGGCGCTCGAAAGAGCTGTGGTCACAGCCGCCTCGACGGCGAGCACCCGGTGTGCATGCTCGACCACCCCAGCCCGGGCCACGGCGAACAGCGTCGCGTTGGCACCGACAGCGACGGTGCCGTCCGGCGCGGTGCGGACCTGTTTGGGGGTAGCCGCCCGGATCGCGATGACGTCGACCTCGATGAGGGCACCGCCGGTCAGCAGTTCATCCACCCCGATGACCAGAGACGGCGGAGGACCGGCGTCGAACATGTCGTTCCACAACGCCTCGAACAACGGTGCATCGGCAACGTTCTTCAAGAACACATGAACGCGGACCACCTGGTCCCAGTTACTCCCCGCGTCCTCTAGCAGCGTGGTGCAGATGCCGAGGGTGAAGGTGGCTTGGGCCACCAGCGGTGAGACATGATGGGGGAAGTTCGGATTCACCGTCGCCGCTGGGGCCAAGCCGGTCACACCGAATTCTGTTGGCAGCTGGCCGGCAAGAAACAGCCAATCCCCCGCCGCGACGCAGGGCGTGTAGTTGGCGAGCGGCTTCGGTAACCGCGGGCTGTCGACCTGTGTGACCGCGAGGACCTCAGGCTGTGCCGCGATGACGTCCACCGAGACCAGCGCGCCCGGCACCGGCATCGCGTCCGAACCGACACCCACTGTCGTGCGTGGCGGCGGCATCGGAAAGAAGCGCTTCCACACCTGGTCGAAGGCGTCGAACAACCGGCAGTCGGTGAGGAACACCTGAGTCTTGACGACGGCCCCGAGGTTGGCACCCACCGATTCGAGCAACCTGCTGAGTTTCTCCAGAATGTAGGTCGTCTGCCGCTGGATGTCAGCTCCGTAATAGGGGAACTCAGGCGAGACCGCAGCCTGAGCCGGTATGCCGACCTCAGGGTCGGCGGCGGTCAGACCCGACACGAAGACCAGACCGTCGCTGACCGTAACTCGCTCCTCGACCAGGAACTCCACGGTATGCGTCTGGCTACCCGAGCTCGACATGAAGCGCACTTCCTCCCCGGCGGATTACCGCCCACGACAACACTGACTTAAAACCGTATTCTCTTGCTGTACTTGCGATTAGTGGCCCTGGCACGATTCGCCTACGAGGAAGCCTCGTCGATGCCGAAGAAGAGCCGTCGCAAACCTTCGTCCTGCAGCACCGTGGCGACATCCTGCTCCTCACCGATGCGGCCACCTTGCATGATGTGCACCCGGCTGCAGTGCGGCAGGATCGCCGCGGGGTTCTCCTCCACCACCCACAGCACACCGACACCGCTGTCGGCCGCGTCGGCCAGGCGACTGATCAGTTCCTGCACAATTGTCGGAGCCAGACCGGTCGTCGGTTCGTCCAGCGCCAGAAAGGTCGGGTTGGAGGCCAATGCGCCGGCGACAGCGAGCATCTGGCGCTCGCCGCCGGAAAGCGTGGAGGCGCTGCTGTTGCGCCGTTTGCGCAGAGACGGGAATCGGTCCAGCGCTGTGTCCAGCGCGGCGGCGGTCTTGGACCTGCCCAACGGCATCGCCGCGACACGGATGTTCTCTTCGACGGTGAGGGTCGGAAAAGTGTTGCCACCCTGGGGCACATAGGCCATACCCTTGCGCACCATCCGTTCGGTCGGAATGGCCTTCAAATCCGAACCCGAGAACTCGATCTGCCCGGACATCGGTTTGAGCAGCCGGAACACAGTCTTCAACAGCGTGGACTTGCCCGCGCCGTTGGGCCCGACCAGCGCGACTGTCTCGCTTTCCCGGACCGACAAGGAGACGTCGTGGATGACGGGCAACTTGCCGTAGCCGGCAGTGACGCCCCGGACGTCAAGCAGCGTCATGTGGCACTCCCCAAGTAGATCTCGGCGACCGTCGGATGCTCGGCGATCTCCTCGGGTGTGCCGGAAACCACCACTCGGCCTTCGGCCATCACGTACACGTAGTCCGACACCGCGAAGACGAACTGGATGTTGTGGTCGATGATCAACAGGGTGATCCCACGCGCTCGCATGTCACTGACCTGTTCGGACAACTTGCCGATTCCACTGGGAGCCACTCCGGCTGCCGGCTCGTCGAGCAGCACCATCTGCGGCTGCACCATCATCAACCGGGCGAAGTCGACGAGCTTGGTCTGACCGGCGGTGAGGTCCTCCAGCCGCTGATCCTTGACCGCTCCAAGCCCGATCTCGTCGAGCAGACGATCCGCCCGAGAAGCGAGTTCGCGCTCCTGACGGGTCCAGCGAGACCGACGAAAAACAGCTGACCACAAGGATTCCGATTGGTCGGCACCGGCGGTCATGAGGTTCTCCCACACCGACAGCAGCGGAAAGCCGACCGGAGTCTGAAATGACCGAACCATCCCGCGCCGAGCGATCTTCCACGCCGGTTCCCGGTCGATACGCCGTCCGTACAACACGACCTCACCGGTATCCGGCTGGTCGAACCCGGTCAGCACATTGAACAGGCTGGTCTTGCCGGCGCCGTTCGGTCCGATCACGGCTGTGATGGTGCCCTTGCGGGCGCGCAGCGTCACTCCGTCGACCGCGGTCACGCCGCCGAAGGACTTCGTCACGTTGTCCGCGCGCAAGACCACGTCGTCTGATTCAGCCATCGTCATGGCACCGCCTTGGTTTCGGAAGTCTTGTCCGGCAGCAGATCAGCCTCGCTGAACCGGAACGCCGATCTCTCGCTGGACAGGCCCTCCGGGCGGAACCGCAGTACCAGGACGAGGAGCAGGCCCAGGATCAGCGGCCGGGTCGCGGCCAGAATCTGTGCGTACTCGGCTGAACCCTGTAGGAAGGTCAGCAGTTCGGTGCACACGATCAGCAGCGTCGCACCGATCACCGGTCCCCTACGGCTGGCCATCCCTCCGACGACCAGCGCGGTCCACACCACGAAGGTCAGCTCGGAGACGAACAGCGAGGGCACCACGCTGCGTACATGCCACAGATACAGCGGGGTGATCACAGCGATCAACGCGCCGGCCAGTACGTAGGTGACGATGCGGTACCGTACGACGTTCTTGCCCAGCGATCGGGCAACCGCCTCGTTATCCCGGCTCGCCCGCAACACCCGGACGAACGGTGTCTTGGACAGCCGGTTGGTCAGTAGGTAGACACCGAGCGCGACCGCCAGGGCCAGCCCGAGCAGCACCCACCGGTAGTCGCTCGCCGGTACCAGGTCACTTAACGGCCGGTCGATCGACGAGAATCCGGTGGCGCCCCGGGTCAGCTTGTCCTCACTGATGATCAACTGGTGGATGACTTCGGCGAAGGCGAGCGTGGTGATCAGGAAGTACTCTCCCCGCAGCCGAATCGCCGGGAGCGCGACAATCAACGCGGCCACCGCGGTGACGGCGACGGCAGCGACTATGCCGGTCGCCATCGACCAGCCCGGCGCGAACCACAGGCCCGAATCCACTTTCGTCTGGGTCACGATGATGTAGGTGTACGCCGCCACGGCGACCAGGCCGGCAACCCCGAGGTCCCACATGCCCGCCCAACCGGCGACCAGATTCAACACCATTGCCAGGGCTGCATAGATGGCGGCGAGGGTCAACACCCCCACCAGAAAAACGATCAATGACTGCATCAGGCCGCCTGCTTCCGCTGCCGCACACTGAACAGGCCGCTCGGCTTGAACAACAGCACGATGATCAGCGCTGCGAAGGCCACGACGGTGCGATAGGACGTCGGGATGAGTAGCGCACTGAGGTCCATCGCCAGTCCCAACAAGAGGCTGGCCATGATGACCCCGTAGGTGCTGCCGAGGCCACCAAGTACTGCGGCGGCCAGAATGAGAATGATGTTCTGCCAGCCTAATTCGGGGCCCACCGAGCCGATGATGCCGATCATCACGCCGGCCAGTCCGGCGAGAAAGCCGGCGATGAACCAGACCTGGTAGGACACCAACCGAGTCGAGATCCCACGAACTCTGGCCAAGTCCGGGTTGGTGGCCACCGCGCGCACCGAGATCCCTGCCGGCGTCTTGGTCAAGAAGACGTGCAGTGCCAGGATGGCCACCGCGGCGGTCGCCATGATCGCGATCTCGCCGAAGGAGATCTGCATTCCGGCCACGGAGTACGAGGTGCCGAACGAGACCTCGTAGTGTTGCAGGTTGGCGCCGAAGATCATCACCAGCAGCCCGTAGATGATGTAAGCGACCCCGACCGACGAGAAGAGCTGCACGAGGACGCCCTTTTGTCGGATCGGCTCGAATACCACCACCGATAGCACTACCGCAGCCACCCCGGTGGTGGCGGCGGCGAACAATGCGGCAAACCATGTCGGCATGCCGAGATCACGGCTGGCAAAGAGGCCGACAAACGCAGCGAGGGCGAGGAATTGGCCGTGGGCGATGTTCAGGAATCCCTCGGTTTGACGGACCATCGAGAACCCGACGGTGGCCATGGCGAGAATGCTCCCGGTCACCAGGCCGAATATGACGTACTGCACTGCACTGCCTTTCGGGCGTTGACGGAGGAATGCGTCGAGTGCGCGCTGGGGTGGGCGGCCACCGGGGTGACCGCCCACCTCACCGGCTAGCGATCGAGTACCTCGCTCAGTGCCGGATCGAGCTCGAGCACGTCGACCTGCGTCCAGGCGCCGTCGACGATGAACTGTTCACCGAACAGCGGCGCGGCCAGGTTGTTGGCGTCGTTGAGGTCCAGAGTTCCCGAGGCGCCGTGATAGTTGATCTCGTTGCCCGCTTCGAGCTCCCGAACACCGTCGGCGTAGGAGAACACCTCGACGCCGCCGGGACTGAGCACCTCGGGGATAGCGGCCGCGATGTCGGCACCTTCGGTGCTTTCCGCCTTGGTGATGGCCAGCGCCAACGCGATGTACTGGTCGTATTGGTTCGCGTCGTAGACCCCGGCCGCCGGATCCTCCCCGGTCTTGGCTTTGAAGCGCTCCGCAAAGCTCTGGTAGGCCGGTGATTCGGTGTCGTAGGCGGCGATCGCGCCTACGGCCACCCCGTCTTCCAGTTCTGGCATCAGCGAGCCGATGGGGGGCGTGACGAGGTCGGGCGAGACGAAGAACTTTCCGCCGTATCCGCGGCGTTGCCATTCCCGCAGAATCACCGACCCTGCTTCGTGCCCGGCGGCGAGGTAGACCGCGTCGGGGTTCGCGTCGAACGCCTGGGCCAGCTCGGCCTGATAGGAGGATCGGCCCGGGTTGAACCGGACGTCGGCGACGACCTCACCGCCGACGCCTTCCTCGAACACTTCCTTGAAGATGTCGGCGGGTTCGGACAAACCTTCGGTGTTCTGCGCCATGATGGCGACCCGCTGGATTCCCTCGTCGCGGGCGAACTGCGCCGCGATGGTGCCGCCGTCGGTGTCCGAACCGGTGATACGCCAGATGTATTCGCCGCCGGCATCGTCGAGTTCCGGGGTGCCGCAGCCTGGGCAGAATACCGGGATCTCCAGCTCGTTGGCACTGTCACGAATGGCGAGGCCGCCCGTCGACTCGACGCCGCCGACGGCCACCACACCCTCGACGTCGACCAGCCGAGAGAAGCCCTGAACAGCACCTTCGACAGTGGACAGGTTGTCCGCCGCGACAAGTTCGACGGGTTTGCCGAGCACTCCCCCGTTGTCGTTGATTTCGTCAATGGCCACCGAGACAGCGGCTTGTGACGGCTCGTAGTACGACGAGTAGTCGCCGGTGATGCCGTTCAGCCAGCCGAATTTGATCACGTCATCGTCGGCACCGCCACCTCCGCTACTGCACGCTGTCAGCAGGAGAGCGGCACTGGAGACCGCGCCAATGGCTCGTTTGGTTCTGTTCACTGTTTTCCTTTCTCGGCTCGGTCGACCAGGTCGGCGTCGTCGTCGGTGTCGGCGCCGAAAATCCATGCCCTCCAGGCGAACCCAGGGGTCAGGCTCAGGAGCTGACCTCGTCATTGGCCAGCAGATATCGGACGATGAACTCGTGGGAGGTTTCGAGATGAGTGCGGGTTAGCGCGTACAGCCCTGGGCCGTCACCGGTTTTAGCGGCCTCGAGAATCGCGGCGTGTTCTTCTTGGAGATGCTCGACGTTGCCGATCACCGCCAGGTGCAGATAGAGGTAGCGGTCGGCGAGCTTACGAAGCTGATCGATGTGCGCGATGGTCATCGGCCGGTTCGCCCGGTGATACATGGTGGCGTGGAAGTTGGCGTTGGCTTCCAGCCACTCGACGACGTCGGTGGTTTCGGACATCGTTTCGTAGTGCCCGGTCATCTGGATGATTTCGGCGCGACCGATCTGCGGTACCGCCATCTGGGTCAGCGTGGGCTCGACCGCCATCCGCAGCTCGTACAGTTCCTGTAGTTCGAGGATGGACAGCCGCCGCGAGTACGGGATGCCGTCGAGCATGACGACCAGCCCCTCGGCAACGAGTGCCTGCATCGCGTCGCGCACCGGTATCCGGCTGACCCCGAACTGCTCTGCCAGCTTCGAATACGACAGCCGCACTCCGGCGCCGATTTCGCCCGTGAGCAGTGCATGGCGAAGCTTGTTCACCACGGCGTGCCCGACGACTGACGATGCCATCACACCTACCTGTATCTGTGATCCGTATTACGTATACAGAACGTAGCTTTACGTATTCATAAGGTCAATGCCGAATACTAAATGGCGCATGTTAAATACAGATGCGTGCTGTTTCGCACAGGTTTCGCCGGTGGAGCTAGGCCTTCGGTGAACGGCTCTCTTCGAGCGCGCGGATCAGGCTGGCGGCGTCCCACGGGCCTCTGTGGCGCAGACCATTGACGAACAGCGTGGGTGTCGCGTTGAGGTCCATCGCCTCGGCGTCCTCGGCGTCGTCGGTCACCCGGTGCAGCACCTTCGACGAGTGCACGCGCACATCCTGGTCGAACTGATCGATGTCGCAGCCCGCCGCGACCGCATAGCGATACATGTCCGACCACTCCAGGTCGTCCTGATGGGCGAACAGCTCGCGGGCCATCTCCCAGAACCTGCCCTGCAGCGCCGCCGCTTCGCTGGCCCGGGCCGCGTCGAACGCCCGCGGATGTGCACGTTCCAGCGGGAAATGTCGCCAGACGTACCGCAGCCGGTCGCCGAAGTGATCGCGCACCTCGTCGATGGAACCGGTCGCGCGACTGCAGAACGGGCACTCGAAGTCGCCGTACTCGACCAGCGTCAGCGGTGCGTCGTGCCGCCCGCGGACGTGATCGCGGTCGGGATCCACCGGCCGCAGCAGCTTGAGCCCGACCGGTTCGGGCGGGCTGAGCCAGTCGGTGATGCGGAACACCGCCCAGCCGAACACGAACGCAAGCACCGACGCCGCCAGCACACCGATGCGGGCCTGATCCTGGCGTTCGGGTTCGGCGATCGCGATGTCGACGATGAACAGCGAGATGGTGAAGCCGATTCCGGACAGTGCGGCGCCGCCGGCGATACGCCGCAGCGTCAGCCCCGGGACCAGTACACCCAGACCGCTACGACGCATGAACCAGGTGGCGGCGGTGATGCCGACGAACTTGCCCAACACCAGCCCGGCGATGATGCCCCAGGTCAGAGACGACCGCACAGCGGTGGACAGGGTTTGCGCATCGAGACGAACCCCGGCGTTGACCAACGCGAACAACGGCAGGATGAAGAACGACACCGCAGGCCCGACGCTTTCCTGCAGCCGTTCGTTGATCGAGATCGACTCCCGCAGCGAGCGGCTGGCAGCCCGCGCGTACTGCGAGTTCGGGGACTGCCGGAAGGCGCGGATCTGCTCGACGGCCTGCTCCACCGGCCGGCGCTCGGGGGTGAACACCGGGATCAGCAGGGCGACCGCGACGCCGGCCAGTGTCGGGTGGACGCCGGCCAGGTACAGCGCGATCCACAACGCCACACCGAGCACCGCGTAGGCGGGCCCGCGGGCCGTGGGCAGGAACCTCACCGTCGCCAGCGCTGCCAGCAGCGCGACCGCGCTGAGCAGCGGCACGACCTGGATGCTGTCGGAATAGAACAGCGCGATCGCGCCGAGCGCACCGACGTCGTCGACGACCGCCAAGGTGAGCAGGAAAACCCGCACCCGGGCGGGGAACATCGGCCGGATCAGCGCCAGCGCACCGACGAGGAAGGCGGTGTCGGTCGAGATCACCACGCCCCACGCCGCGGCGTTCTCCCCGGACGGGTTGAACGCCAGGAACACCACCGCCGGCAACACCAGACCGGCCGCGGCAGCGACGACGGGCACCGCCGCGCGCGAGCGGTCGGTCAGCTCGCCGATGGTGAATTCACGTTTGACCTCGAGTCCGACGATGAAGAAGAAGAACGCCATCAACGCGTCGTTGACGAAGTGCTTGACCGACATGTCGAAGTGGTGGTCGCCGAATGCGACACCGAGATGGGTCTCGAGCAGCTCTGAATAACTCTGCGCCCACGGCGAATTGGCCCACAGGATGGCGATGACGGTGAACCCGAGCAGTAGCGCGGCGGCGGTGTTGTCCGATGTCGACGTGGTCTTCGACCCGCGGTTGACCCGCCGCGACGGCAGCAGCGGGAAACCCCGCGACGACGGGAGCTCACTCACCAGATTCGTCGCCCGCGACGGTTTCCGATTCGTCGCCCGCGACGGTGCACGCGGCCTCCATCAGCATCCATCCCGCCAGCTGCACCGACAGGTCCCGCTCGGGTATCTCCGACGAGTTCACCGCTCCGTCGACGAACTGCGCGTCCGATCCGGCCGGGGTCGGCACCTGGGCGGGGCGGTCCCAGAATGCGCTGAACAGTGGCAGCTCCTCGGCGGTCTGCCGGCCTTCCCACGCCGCGCGCGCCGAGGCCAGCACGATCGAGCGGGCGGTGTCGCGCGCCGTGTCGTCGTCGGGCGCGTGTCCGGGGAGCATGGTCGTCACCAACGCGAGGTAGCGCGCCAGGATTCCGTTGAACAGCCCGCCGTCGCCCCCGCCGGCGCCCTTGATCACTCCGTCGGGTGCCATGTTCTCGGCGACGGCGGCCACCAGGCGGTGCACCCGCTGCGCGTGCCGGGAGTCCTCGGTGCGTGCGGCGAGTTCCGTCTCCAGTCCCAGCACCACGCCCTGGCAGTAGGTGTACTGGGCACGGACCAGAGACCCGGCCTTGATGCCGTCGAACACCAGGTGGGTCTCCGGATCGATCAGTGTCTCGTCGATCCAGTCGGCCATCTGCTGGGCCCGGCGCAGCCGTTCGTCGTGCCGGGCCAGGAAGATGGCAGCGGGCCCGTTGGCCGGCGCGTTGAAGAACTGGTCCTGTTTGCGCCACGGGATCCCGCCGCCGTCCTCGGGCACCCAGGCCGTGACGAACTGCTCGGTCAGCGTCTCCAGCGCCTTGGTCCGTTCGACACCGGCGATCCGGCCGGCCCGCTCCAGCGCGAGCGCCAACCAGGCCATGTCGTCGTAGTAGTCGTTGGTCCAGCGACCGACGTTGCGCAGCCGGTGCCCGCAGATCTGGCGGGTGATCTGCTTCTGCCGCGCCTCGGTCGGGTCGCGCCGCTGCGCATCGACGAGGTTGTCCAGCAGATGGGCCTGCCACCAGTAGTGCCAGGTGCCGAAGCGGCGGTAGCGCGGGGCGGCGGGCCAGGCCACCACCCCGAGTTGCGTCCCGGGCAGCCCCCACAACCGCCTGAGGTGCCGCCGGGCGATCGCGGCTTCTGCGCTGGCGGCGCGGTTGGCCCACAACTGATCCATCCGTCGATCCTGCCTCACCAGCCACCCGAAACGCTATGAGACAAATTTGTCTCATCTGAGCTATAGTCGTCTCATGTCCACGCGTGAAGATCTGTTGCGCGCCGCCGCCGATTACCTCGGCCGGCGGCCGAACGCGACACAGGACGAGATCGCCTCGGCGGTCGGCGTCAGCCGCGCAACACTGCACCGGCACTTCGCCGGGCGCTCCGCGCTGATGACGGCGCTCGAGGAGCTCGCCATCGCCGAGATGTCCGAGGTGCTGGCCGCCGTCCGGCTGCATGAAGGGCCCGCCGACGAGGCATTGCGACGGCTGGTGACCGCCTGCGAGCCGATCTCCCCGTACCTCGCGCTGCTCTACAGCCAGAGCCAGGAGGATCCGGACACCTGCATAGAGGTGTGGGGTGAGATCGACTCGACGATCACCGAACTCTTCCTGCGCGGCCAGCAGGACGGGGTGTTCCGGCCCGAACTGCCCGCAGCCTGGCTGACCGAGACCTTCTACAGCCTGGTCGCCGCGACCGACTGGTCCATCCGCGCCGGGCGGGTCGCCGCACGCGACGGAACCCGACTGATCACCGACCTACTACTCAACGGAGTGAAGCAATGAGCAGACGCTGGTTTGCCCTCGGCGTCCTGACCATGGCCGTGCTCATCATCGGCGTCGACGGCACCGTGCTCGCACTGGCGATGCCGTTCATCAGCGCCGACCTCTCGGCCAGCGGCACCCAGCTGCTGTGGATCGGCGACATCTACTCCTTCGTGCTGGCCGCGTTGCTCATCAGCATGGGCAGCCTCGGTGACCGCATCGGACACAAGAAGTTGTTGCTCTGCGGTGCAACGGTATTCGGCGTGGTATCGGCCATCACGGCGTACTCGTCGTCGCCGGAGATGCTCATCGCCACCCGCGCCCTGCTCGGGATGGCCGGCGCCACGCTGGCCCCGGCCACGCTGGCGCTGATCCGCGGGCTGTTCCCCGACCAACGTGAACGCAGCATCGCCGTCGGCATCTGGGCGTCGGCCTTCTCGGCCGGTGCGGCGCTGGGCCCGGTGATCGGAGGTGTTCTGCTGGAGCACTTCTGGTGGGGCTCGGTGTTCCTGATCAACATTCCGGCGATGGTCGTCCTGGTCGTCGGCGGTCTGGTGCTGCTGCCCGAACATCGCAATCCCGAGCCGGGACCGTGGGATCTGCCGAGTGTCGGCCTGTCCATGGTCGGCATGTTGGGCGTCGTCTACGCGATCAAGGAGGGCATCGCGGCTGCCGCGCACGGCATCCGGATCGACGCGGTGCTGGCCGCGCTGCTCGGCGCCGCCGCGTTGACGCTGTTCGTGCGCCGTCAGCTGCGCCTTCCCGTCCCGCTGATCGACGTCCGGTTGTTCCGCCGCCCGGTGTTCACCGGCGTGGTGGTGGCGAATCTTCTTTCGGTGCTGGGCCTTTCGGGTCTGGTGTTCTTCCTGTCGCAGTACTTCCAGCTGGTGCGGGGCTACGGTCCGCTGCAGGCAGGGCTGGCCGAACTGCCCGCCGCGGTGACCGCCACGGTGTTCGGTGTGCTGGCCGGGATCGCTGTGCGGTACGTGTCACACCGGTTGGTCCTGACCGCCGGGTTGACGCTGGTCGGGGTGGCGATGGGGACGCTCATGGCGTTCCTGCTGCTGATCTCACCGATCTCCTACCTGCCGCTGGGCATCGCGCTGTTCGTCGTCGGGGTCGGGCTCGGCCTGGCCTTCACCGTGGCCAGCGACGTCATCCTGGCCAGCGTCCCCCCGCAGCGCGCGGGTTCGGCGGCGGCGGTCTCCGAGACCGCCTACGAGCTCGGCATGGCGCTCGGCATCGCCACCTTGGGTTCGATCCTGACCGCGGTGTACCGCACGGTGTCGGTCCCGCCCAGCCTGCCTGCCGAGATCGCCACGCAGGCAAGGGATTCGCTGCCCAGCGCGATCCACGCCGCGCAGTCACTGCCGGCCGAGCAGGCCGAACGGCTGCTCGATCCGGCACGGGAAGCCTTCACCCACGGCCTGGCCGTCGCCTCGGGAGTCGGTGCGGCCCTGCTGCTCTCGGCCGCGGTCGCGGTCTGGTGGCTGCTGCGCACACATCCGGTGTCACCAGGCATCGCCGAGGTCGGCGTGCTGACGGATCCAGGTGTGCATGGCGATTCCGGCGGCGACGGCGGCGTTGATGCTGCGCGTCGAGCCGAACTGTGCGATCGACACCGTCGCATCGGCCCCAACCTTCACCTCGGGGGTGATGCCCGGCCCCTCCTGCCCGAAGACGAGCAGGCAGTCTCGCGGCAGGACCGTGTCCTCGATCCGTGCGGCGCCGGGGACGTTGTCCACGGCCACGACCACGAGTCCCGCACCCGCGGCGAACCGCAGTAGATCGGCCGTGGTGTCGTGGTGGCACAACCGCTGATAACGGTCGGTCACCATGGCTCCGCGCCGGTTCCAGCGGCGCCTACCCACGATGTGCACGGTGTGCACGGCGAACGCATTGGCGGTGCGTACCACCGCGCCGATGTTCGCGTCGTTGCCGAAGTTCTCGATCGCGATGTGCAGCCGGTGCCGGCGTGCGTCGATGTCGGCGACGATCGCGTCCCGCGTCCAATACCGGTACGCGTCGACGACGTTGCGGGTGTCTCCGTCGCGCAACAGATCCGGGTCGTAGCGGGGGTCGTCGGGCGGCGGCCCCTGCCACGGCCCGACCCCGGGGCCGTCGCCCCACTCGGTCGGGCCGGGCAGTTCGGGTTCCGGCGGCTCAGGCTCGCGCAGCTCAGGCATCGACGAGCCACAGCGCGGCGTGGGTCCCCGTCATCGACACCGTCGCATAGAGCAGGGCGTTGTTGATCTCGCCCTGCGTGCACAGCGACACCTGGACCTGCACGCGCTCGCGGGAGGCTTCCGGCAGCACCAGCACCGAGGCCCCGTACTTGTCGCAGGCGTGGCTGAGGCCGCGGCCGTCGATGGTGGGACCGGCCACCACCATCAGTGGGCCGCCGCGTTCGGCGGACTCCTCCCGATACCGCGCCGCCAGCCCGTCGATCTCGAGTCCGATGAGCATGTAACCGTTGCCGGTGAAGGCGGTGGGATCGCCCAGCGCCGACGGGTCCAGCTTCGCGCCGTCGGCCCGGAACGCGTCGACGCTGGTGGTCTTCATCGTCAGACCGGTGTCGTTCTCGTTGGTGGGCAGCACGCCGACCGGAAACGCCGCCGGGTAGGCCGCGGTGGTGCCGGCGATCCGGTCCTCGGACGAATACGCATACACGCCCCGCACCTGCGACTGGTCGCGCAGCGGACCCAGACACACCGTGCCCGTCATCCGGTCCGGCGTCGACGCCGACACGGGGTCGATGTCCAGGTCGGGCACGTCCCCGCAGCCACCGACGGCGTCGGCCTCGATGGGGTGGGCCAGCGCGCCGTAGAGCCCGAACCGGACGTCCCCGGGGGCGACGTGCTCACCCCCCTCCTGCGAGGGCGATGCGTCGATGTCGACCAGCACATAGTCGGCGTCGAAGCGCAGGTTGGCGACCGACATGTTCCAGCCCAGCACCGCCATCGACTCCCCCAGGGCGGCGGTCGGCGCCGAATACACGTCGGAGCGGTCATCTCCCCCGGCACACGAGGTGGCGGCCAGCATGATCGCCGCCAGGAGCACGATCAGCCGCACCGCGGCTCACGTCCGGTCACGGCCCTTGCCCACCACTCGGGTCAGCGCCCGCACCACGTTCCGCGGGATCATCCGTCCGCCGGTCGTCAGCGCCTTGTACTGCAGACCGGGGATGATGACGATCTTGTTTTTGGCGATGTCGGCCAACGTCTCGCGCACCACGTCGTCGACCTCGAGCCACAGAAACGACGCGGTGCCGGCCATGTCGATGCCGGCCCGGGCGTGGAATTCGGTGCGCACGAAACCCGGGCACAGCGCATGAACCCCGACCCCGGTGCCGCCCAATCCGTTGGCCAGCCCTTCGGAGAAGGACACCACCCAGGCCTTGGACGCCGAGTACGTCGACCCGCGGCCCGGCAGCAGCCCGGCGACGCTGGCGACGTTGAGGACCGTGCCCGTCCCCGCGGCCAGCATCGGCGGCAGCGCGGCATGGGTCAGTTGCATGACGGCGGTGACGTTGACGTCGAGCTGGGACTGCAGCAGTGCGTAGTCGGCCGACCAGAACTCCCCCGCTGTGCCGAACCCCGCGTTGTTGACCAGCACCTGCACACCGGCGCGCAACCGGTCGGCAACGGCGGCACGGTCAGCGGCCTGCGCCAGGTCGGCGCGGATCACCTCGACATCAGCACCCGCCTCGTCGCGTAATTCGGCGGCCAATCGGGTCAGACGGTCCTGGTCGCGGGCCACCAGCACCAGGTCGTAGCCGTCCAGCGCATAGCGGCGGGCGAAGCCCTCACCGAGGCCGGACGTCGGCCCGGTGATCAGGGCGACAGGGCGGGACATGCCCTAGACAGTACTTATCGCTGATAGTTCGGCGACTGCCGACCGTTGCGCGTCGGCTGCTGCGCGCGGCCGGGTTCCGGACGCGGCGGCGGGTAGCCGGGTGGCATCTCGGCGCGGCCCGCCGGTGCCGGGGTCAGCGGGCGACTCGGTGAGCCGGTGCGCCGCGGGGCGGGCTGGCCGGCGGCCGTCGACGGCACCGGGGGCAGCACGCGCAGCAGATCGTTGAACTGCCGCACGGTCCGCAGGCCCTCGTCCCACTGGGCGCGCGTGCTGGTCACCGGCATGCTGATCAGGGTCCAGTTCTGCTCGTTCCACATGATCTCCGCGCAGTCGGGCGCGGTGTGGGCGAAGGTGACCATGCGCCGGTCGCAGGCGCGGCGGGCGGCGTCGAGGTTGGTCGAATACACCATCCGGGGGCCGATGGCGCCCAACAGCCAGATGTCGCTTTCGCGGGGCTCCTTGAGGCCCTTGAGCCGCATGTCGACCACCACGTTCGTGCCGACCTTGCGATGCAGCGCGATGACGGTGGCGACGTCCTCGAGATCGAAGATGAACACCGCTTCGCCGCGGATCTGGCCGAGCACGACGTTACGTGCGGTGACGTCGCCCACGGTCGACATCACGCCACGCTTCCAGCGCTGCAGGATGTCAGCGGATTCGGCCTCGTAGTCGAAGCCGTGCGACTTGGCCCACGACTTACGGCGGCGGCCCAGACCGCGGCGTCGATCCAGGTCGACGTACAGCAACACGCCCGCACCCACGAAACAGAGTGCGGACAGCGTGAACCAGAGCGGGACCATTGGCTCCAGAGTATCCGCTTCCGGCGGCGCACTCCGAATCCGAATGGGTCACAACCCGGTCACCTTCTCCCGGGGCCGCCGTCGGCGCTGCCCACGCATACTCGGATGGTGACCGACTTCTCCGGTAAGGCCTACCTCGTCGTCGGCGCCAGCGGCGCACTCGGGTCACGCGTTGCGCAGGCACTCGCCGCGCGCGGAGCCGCGCTGACGGTGACGGGACGCTCCGCCGACGCGCTGGCGGCGTTCGACGGGGCCCATGTCATCATCGCGGATCTGCGGGACCCCGACGCCGGCAGAAGCGTCGTGGCCGCGGCGGTTGAGCAGCACGGGCACCTCGACGGCGTCGTCATCGCCGCGGGCGTGGTGGCGTTCGGGCCGGTGACCGACATCGACGACGACACCGTCGACGATCTGGTGCTGGTGGACTTCCTGGCGCCGCTGCGGGTGGTACGGGCCGCGTTACCCGAGCTGGCCCCCGGCGGGGTGCTCCTGAACATCAGCGCGGTCGTCGCCGAGAAGCCGATGGCCAACATGGCGGTCTACTCGGCGGTCAAGGCCGCCGCGGCGGCACTGTTCACGGCCGTGCGCGGAGAGGCCCGGCGATGCAAGATCCGGGTCGTCGACGTCCGGCCGCCGCACACCGAGACCGGGCTGGCGGGCCGGGCCATCGCCGGCGAGCCGCCGCGGCTGCCCACCGGCCTGGACCCCGACGTGGTCGCCGAGCGCATCGTGAACGCGCTGCTGGGCGACGAAACCGACGTGCCCAGCAGCGCGTTCAGCTGAGTCCCCGCACAGCTGAGCCCCCACACAGCGCGAAACTGCGGTCAGATCGCCCCCAACGGGGATTTCGCGATCTGACCGCAGTCTCGGCGGGGTGTCATCCCAACCCTCGGGGTGTCAGCCCAACCCTCGGGTCTTCGCGCAAGCGCTCATCCCAGCACCAGGGAGTCGCCGTCCGCGCTCACGTTCACCGGCACCACGTCGCCGTCGTGCACATCGCCGGCCAGCAGCATCTTGGCCAGCTGGTCGCCGATGGCCTGCTGCACCAGGCGGCGCAGCGGCCGGGCCCCGTAGAGCGGGTCGAAGCCACGCTCGGCCAGCCACTTCTTCGCCGGCAACGACACCTCGAGCGCCAGCCGGCGCTGCGCGAGGCGCTTATCCAGCTGGGCCAGCTGGATGTCGACGATCGACACCAGCTGCTCGGGATTCAGCGCGTCGAACATGATCACGTCGTCGAGCCGGTTGATGAACTCGGGCTTGAACGCCGCCCGCACCGCCGCCATCACCTGCTCCTCGGTGCCGCCGGCACCCAGGTTGGAGGTCAGGATCAGGATCGTGTTGCGGAAGTCGACCGTGCGGCCCTGGCCGTCGGTCAGCCTGCCCTCGTCGAGCACCTGCAGCAGCACGTCGAACACGTCGGGGTGGGCCTTTTCGATCTCGTCGAACAGGATCACCGTGTACGGGCGCCGGCGCACCGCTTCGGTCAGCTGACCACCCTGGTCGTAGCCGACGTACCCCGGAGGGGCGCCGACCAGGCGTGCCACGGAGTGCTTCTCGCCGTACTCGCTCATGTCGATGCGCACCATCGCGCGCTCGTCGTCGAACAGGAACTCCGCCAGCGCCTTCGCCAGCTCGGTCTTGCCGACACCGGTCGGGCCCAGGAACATGAACGAACCGGTGGGCCGGTTCGGGTCGGCGACACCGGCGCGACTGCGGCGAACCGCGTCGGACACCGCGGCGACGGCCTTCTTCTGCCCGACGACGCGACGACCCAGCTCCTCCTCCATGCGCAGCAGCTTGGCCGTCTCACCCTCGAGCATCCGGCCCGCCGGGATTCCGGTCCACGCCGACACCACCTCGGCGATGTCGTCGGGACCGACCTCCTCCTTGAGCATCACGTTCTCGCGGACCTCGGCCTGCGGGACCGCGGCGTCGAGCTTCTTCTCGACCTCGGGGATGCGCCCGTAGCGCAGCTCGGCGGCCTTGGCCAGGTCACCGTCGCGTTCGGCGCGGTCGGCGGCCCCCTTCAGGTCCTCCAGCTGCTGCTTGAGCTCGCGCACCACATCGATGGCGCCCTTCTCGTTCTGCCAACGGGTGGTCAGCTCGGAGAGCTTCTCCTTGTAGTCGGCCAGCTCGGCCCGCAACTTCTCCAGGCGTTCCTTGGAGGCGACGTCCTCCTCCTTGGCCAGCGCCATCTCCTCGATCTCGAGGCGCCGCACCAGGCGTTCCACCTCGTCGATCTCGACGGGGCGGGAGTCGATCTCCATCCGCAGCCGCGAGGCCGCCTCGTCGACGAGGTCGATGGCCTTGTCGGGCAGGAACCGCGACGTGATGTACCGGTCGGACAGCGTCGCCGCGGCCACCAGCGCCGAGTCGGTGATGCGCACACCGTGGTGCACCTCGTAGCGCTCCTTGAGGCCACGCAGGATGCCGACGGTGTCCTCGGGAGACGGCTCGCCCACCAGCACCTGCTGGAAGCGGCGTTCCAGCGCGGCGTCCTTCTCGATGTACTTGCGGTACTCGTCGAGCGTGGTCGCCCCGACCAGCCGCAGCTCACCGCGGGCCAGCATGGGCTTGATCATGTTGCCGGCGTCCATCGCCGACTCGCCGGTGGCGCCGGCGCCGACGATGGTGTGCAACTCGTCGATGAACGTGATGATCTGCCCCGCGGAGTTCTTGATCTCGTCGAGGACGGCCTTGAGGCGTTCCTCGAACTCACCGCGGTACTTGGCGCCGGCCACCATCGAGCCCAGGTCGAGCGAGATGACGGTCTTGTCGCGCAGGCTCTCGGGCACGTCACCGGCCACGACGCGCTGCGCCAGGCCCTCGACGATGGCGGTCTTGCCCACGCCGGGCTCGCCGATGAGAACCGGGTTGTTCTTGGTGCGCCGGGAGAGCACCTGCACGACGCGCCGGATCTCGTTGTCACGGCCGATCACCGGGTCGAGCTTGCCTTCCCGGGCCCGGGCGGTCAGGTCGGTGGAGTACTTCTCCAGCGCCTGATAGCTGCCCTCGGGGTCCGGGCTGGTCACCCGCGCGCTGCCGCGCACCTTCTGGAACGCTTCGCGCAGCGCCTGCGGGGACGCGCCGTGGCCGGTCAGCAGCTTGGCGACGTCGGTGTCGTTACTGGCCAGGCCGACCAGCAGGTGTTCGGTGGAGACGTACTCGTCGTCCAGTTCGGTGGCCAGTTGCTGGGCCACAGTGATGGCGGCGATCGACTCCCGGCTCAGCTGCGGGGTCGTGCTGGCACCACTGGCCGTGGGCAGCCGGCCGATCAGGCGTTCCGCTTCGGCGCGGATCGTCGCAGGATCAACTCCGACCGCCTCCAACAGCGGGCCGGCGATGCCGTCGTTCTGGGTGAGCAGCGCCATCAACAGGTGCGCGGGCATGATCTGTGGGTTGCCCGCGGTGGTGGCCGCCTGCATCGCCGAGGTCAGTGCCGCTTGGGTCTTCGTGGTCGGGTTGAACGAGTCCACGACACCTCCATTCATCGGTGGGAAAAATGCTTGTCCTCTAGGCCAACGCAGTCAAGGTTGAGTCTGTTCCGCTCAACTCTAGAAAATTTCCGGCAATTTTGCACGCCCAACACAGCCCCTGGTCGCCGGAGCTGAGGACGCGTCCGGGTTAACGTCCCAAGATGGCCGACTTCGGTGACTTCGAGTTCGAACGGAAGTTCTTCGTGCTCGACATGCCGGCCGTGGCGGCCTCCGACCCCAGTCCCGCCCTCATCGCCCAGGCGTATCTGTTCGCCGCCGACGGGTACGCGGTACGGGTTCGACTGCAGGGGCCCGCGCCCGCCGACCTGGACGCCAGCCTCGCCGAGCTGCTGACCATGCTGGGTGACGATGCGATCGGCACCATGACCGCCAAGGGGCCGGCCGCGGGCGGCACCCGCTACGAGGCCGAACGCGAGCTCGACGCGTTGGTGGCCGGCCAGATCGTCTCGCGGGCAGCGCATGTCGTGCTCAAGGTGCGGTCCTCGGTCTGGCTGGGCGAGGACGGCTGGATCATCGACCGGTTCCTCGCCGGCAACGCGCCGCTGATGATGGCCGAGGTCGAGCGGGACGGACCCGTGGTCGACCTGACCATCCCGTCGTTCTGCACCACCGAGGTCTCCGAGGACGACCGGTTCCGCAACGAATACCTGGCCGAGCACCCGTTCGGCACCTGGGCCGAGTCCTACCGCCGCGAACTCGACGCGGTGGGCCCGCGCTTCGTCGGCAGCCTGGGACGCAACCAGTTCGAGAGCCGCTGAGCGTCGATCGGTCCGCGCACCCCCGCACCACCTGGCAAACACCGACGACGCGGCGGCTCTCGCCGATGCGCGTGCGGGCCGCGGCGCACCGTCAGCCGTCGAGCGATCTTCACGACCACGTCACAACCCCGAAACAGCATGCCCACAACATTGCGGGCATGGATGTATACAAGATTGCCCGCACCGCATCGGTGCTTGCCGCGGTCGGCTCGGCCGCCGCGCTGGCCGGCTGCTCCTCGGATCCCGCACCCGAGGCCGGGTCCGACGAACGTGCGGCCGCGGCCTACACCACCGACCTGTCGGGCGTCTGTCCCGACACCGTGGTCATCCAGACCGGGTGGTTCCCGCAACCCGAACGCGGCTACCTGTACCAGCTCATCGGCACCGAGGGCGTGGTCGATGTGGACAAAGGCGCCTACGTCGGGCCGCTGGGCTCCACGGGCGTCGATCTGGAAGTGCGCGTCGGCGGCCCGTACGTCGGCGATCAGTCCGCGGTGTCCATGCTGTACCAGGATCCCGACATCCTGCTCGGCGAGATCAACACCGACGAGGCACTCAACCTCAACGCCGAGTTCCCGACGGTCTCGGTGTTCGCGCCGCTCGAGCAGAGCCCGCAGGTACTGCTGTGGGACCCCGAGAAGCACGAGTTCGGCTCGATGGCCGACATCGGAGCCTCCGGCCTGCCGGTGCTGGTCTACGGCTCCGACGACCCCTGGGTCACCTACTTCGTCGAGGAAGGCCAGCTGACGGCGGGCCAGATCGACGACAGCTACGACGGTTCGCCGTCGCGGTTGGTGGCCAGCGGCGGCGACGTGGTGCAGCAGGGCTATGTCACCAGCGAGCCCTACACCTACCAGCACGACTTCCCGGAATGGGGCCAGCCGGTGGATTCGCTGCTGCTGGCCGAGGCCGGCTACAACCCGTACGAGAACGCGCTCGGCGCCACCCCGGAGACCCTGGAGCAGCGCCGCGACTGCCTCGCCGGTCTGGTGCCGCTGCTCCAGCAGGCCCAGGTCGACTACATCAGTGATCCCGCACCGATGAACGAGCGGCTCGTCTCGATCGTCGAGGAGCTGGCCAGTTCGTGGACCTTGACTCTGGACGCCAACGAGTTCGCCACCGAGACGATGCGGGAACGCGGCGTGGTCGGAAACGGCGCCGACGGAACGCTCGGCAACTTCGACCCGGCCCGCGTCGCGGAGTTCGCGGCGCTGGTGACACCGATTCTGGCCGAGTCCAACCCTGACTTCGTCCCTGTCGACGACCCGGCGGTCGTCTACACGAACGAGTTCATCGATCCGGAGATCGGCCTGTGACGGTCTCGGCCGATCTGGCCGACGAGCTCATCGCGCTCGTCGGCCGGCCGGGGGTGGAGACCAGACCCGAGGTGCTCCACCGGTTGTCGCGGGACTTCTCCTGGCTGTCACCGATCCTGTCGCGCGATCTGCGCTCGGTGCCCGCCTCCGTCGCGGTCAGTCCCGAGCACACCGATCAGGTCGCCGACGTGCTGGACTTCGCCTACCGGCGCCGGCTGGCGGTGACGCCGCGCGGCGCCGGCACCAGCAACTACGGTCAGTCCGTTCCGATGGCACCGGGCATCGTGCTCGACACCACCCGGCTCACCGGCATCATCGACATCGACGCGGACAGCGTCGTCGTCGAGGCGGGCGCCACCTTCGCGTCGCTGGAAGAGGCGCTGGCCGAACACAACCGGGAGGTCGCGGTGATGCCGAGCACCGTGACCAGCACGGTCGCGGGCTTCCTGTCCGGCGGCAACCAGGGCATCGGCTCCATCGAGTTCGGTTCCATCTGGGACGGCTGGGTCCGGGGCCTCACCGTCGTCGGTTGCGTGCAGGACCCCGAACCCGTTGACATCACCGGCGATTCGATGGGCCGGCACCTGCACGCCTACGGCACCACCGGCATCATCACGCGAGCCAGGTTGGGTACCGCGCCCAAGCGGGACCGCACCGTGCTGTTCGCCGCGTTCGACACGCTCGCCGCGGCCACACGGGCCGGACGCGAGCTGATGGATCTCCCGGTACCGCCACGCGCGATCTCGGTCGACGACCGCGCCGTCTGGGAGACCTTCATCGCGCACGACGGTCACGACGGCGCGGTGCTGCTGCGCGCCATGCTCGAGGTGGGCACCGCCGAGGCGGCCCGCACGATCACGGGCGCGGCCGGGGGCCGGGTCACGGCGATCGACGACACCGCCGTGCGCGCGATGACCAGCAGCGTCTACAACCACAGCACGCTGCGGGCTCACCGCTGCGATCCAGGGCTGGCGGCGGTGCAGATCCGCGGCGAAGCCGTGGTCGAACACGAAAAGGCCGTCCGCGCAACGCTTCCGGACGCCCGCATCCATCTGGACGGGAACGCCCCCCGGCGTTACGGCAAGGGCTTCTCGGGCCTGCTGCTGTCCACGTGGGTCGACGACGAGACGCTGACCAGAGGCATCGAGGCCCTCCGTGCGCTGGGAGTCGTGGTCGTCAACCCGCACACCTGGCTCGTCGGCAGCCACGGTGGCCTCGACGGCTACCTGGCGGCGGCGGCCACATTCGATCCGCGCGGACTGCTCAACCCGGGCAAGCTGATGCCATGACCGACGCACTGACCCGCCGATCGCGCCTGGACCCGCTGCACGAACGTGTGGCCCACCGTCTGCGCGAAGAGATCATCAAGGGCTGGCGTGCCCCCGGAACGGCGCTCGGCGAGGCGGAGGTCGCCGCCGAGCTCGGTGTCTCACGCAACCCGGTGCGCGAAGCCGTGCGAGTGCTGGAAGCCGAAGGTTTCCTGGTGTCACGGCCGGGGCGCGGCGTGGTCGTCGCGCGCCTCGACGAAGACGAAGCACGAAGCATTCTCGAGGTCCGGGCGAACCTGGAAACGCTCATCGCCCGCTCGGCAGCGCAACGGCGCACCGACGCGCACCTGGCGCAACTGCATCGGGTGATGGGCGAGGCCGAAGCCGCGATGGCGCAGGATCGCCTCGACGACCTGGCCGCCCTCAACACCGAGTACCACGATCTGCTGGCACAGGCCAGCGGCAATCAGGTCGCGCGCCGCATAATCGCCGATCTGATGAAGAAGGTGGCGTGGATGTACTCGGTGGACATCGCCAACCGGGCAGCGTCGTCGTGGCACGAACACGCCGACCTGCTCAACGCCATCGAAGCCGCCGACGTAGAAGGGGCCGATCAGTTGATGAGCGTGCACATCGCCAACGCCACCAAGGACTTCTCGTTGAAGTACCGGCGCGACCCGATCGAGGAGATGCTGTGAGCGCCGTCGCCGTCGCACCCAACGACACTGTCGTACAAGGCCTTCGACTATCGGGGGTGAGCATGCGCTACCCGGACGGCACCGAAGTGCTCGACGGCGTCGATCTGGAGGTGACGCCCGGACAGATGGTGAGCATCGTCGGCGCGTCCGGTTGCGGGAAGTCCACGGTGCTCAAACTCGCCTCGGGTCTGCTGCGTCCCACCGCCGGAACGGTGTCGGTGCGCGGGGAGCTGGGTTACGTCTTCCAGGACCCCACGCTCATGCCGTGGCGCACCCTGATCGGCAACGTCGGCTACCTGGCCGAGCTCAACGGCGTCAAGAGGGCCGAACGTCGCCGCCTCGCCCAGCAGGCTATTGACCGCGTGAACCTCTCCGGTTTCGAAAAGCACTACCCGCGACAGCTTTCCGGTGGCATGCGGATGCGGGCGTCGATCGCCCGATCGCTGACGCTACGCCCGGACGTCTTCCTGTTCGACGAGCCGTTCGGCGCACTGGACGAACTGAGCCGCGAACGACTCAACGACGAACTCATCGAGGTCTTCCGGGACGCCCCGTTCGCCGGGGTGTTCGTGACGCATTCCATCGCCGAGGCGGTGTACCTGGGCACCCGGGTGCTGGTCATGTCGCCGCGGCCGGGTCGCATCGTTGCCGACATCGACGTGCCATTTGCCTACCCGCGTGGCGACGACTTGCGCTACTCGGCGCAGTTCGCCGAAGTCTGCGCCGCGGCCTCGGAGGCGTTGCGGGCGGTGAGCCGATGAGCACGACCACCGAAGAACCGCGAGTCCTCGCTGCGTCCACGACCACCGCGACGCCACGTCGCGCGGCGGCGCACCGCGCCCGTCGCATCGTGCTTCCCGCACTGGTGCTGTTGGCCGGTCTGGCGCTGTGGGTGGCGGTCACGTACCTGGTGCTCGACGAGCGCCGCCGATTCCTGCTGCCGCCGCCGTGGGCGGTCGCCCACACCGGTCTGGTCGACCCGGTTTCGCGTTCGGCCATCGTCGCCGCGCTGACCCAGACCGCGACGGTCGCGTTGACCGGGCTCGGGGTAGCCGTGCTCGTCGGTGTCACGATCGCGGTGCTGATGAGCCAGGCCCGCTGGCTCGAGGAGTCGATCTATCCGTATGCGGTGATCGTTCAGACGCTGCCGATCGTCGCGATCGTGCCGTTGGTCGGGTTGTGGCTCGGGTTCAACTTCTCCAGCCGGGTCATCGTGTGCGTGGTGATGAGCCTGTTTCCGATCATCACCAACACCCTGTTCGGGCTCAAGTCCGCCGACCCGGGCCTGCACGACTTGGCCACCCTGCACAACGCGTCGCGCTGGACCCGGCTGCGCACCATCGCCTTCCCGAATGCGCTGCCCGCGATGTTCACCGGGATCCGGATCGCCGGCGGACTGTCGGTGATCGGCGCGATCGTCAGCGACTTCTTCTTCCGCCAGGGCTATCCGGGGATCGGCCGGCTGCTCGACATCTACCGGGCGAACCTCAACTACGAGGGCCTCATCGCCGCGATCTTCGCGTCCTCGTCGCTGGGCATCGTCGTGTTCTGGTTCATCGGGTGGTTGGGGCAGCGGGTGACCGGAGCGTGGACGGGGCCGGGCCGATGAGCGCACGCTTGGACCACATCGCCGTCGAGGTCGGCGATTTCGACGACCGCATCGCGATGTTGCAGCGGCTCGGCATGGTGGTGCGACGGGTCGGCTCGCTCAGCGCCGACCCCGGCCGCAGGATCGCGATGCTCTCCGATGAACGCGGGTTCAAGCTCGAGCTCATCGAGTCCGGCGCCGACGGGCTGGCTCACCTCGCCTTCGAGGTCGATGACGTCGACGCGGCGGCCGCGTCACCTCCCCCGCCGCTGCAGGTGACGCGCCCGCCCTACCGCCTGGGTGCGGCCAGGGCCGATTCGGCGATGCTGACCGACGACGGCGGGTTGACCGTGCAGTTCGTCCGCTACGACGCCGACAGCCCCGATCGGTGACTCACGGTACGACCAGAGCGGCGTCGCGCAGATCCGTGATCAGCATGTGCCCGGGGGCGTGACCGATCGCCAACGGCGGGCGAGACTGCATGACGGCCGCCTGCGGTGTCACACCGCAAGCCCAGAAGACGGGTATCTCACCCGGCAGCACGGTCACCGGTTCACCGAAGTCAGGCGCCGCGAGATCGGCGATACCCAGCGCGGCCGGATCGCCGACGTGCACCGGGGCGCCGTGCACCGAGGGATAACGCGAGGTGATACGCACCGCGTCGGCGACCTGTTCAGGCGCCACCGGCCGCATGGACACCACGAGCGGGCCGCTCATCCGCCCGGCCGAGCGGCACATGCGGCTGGTCCGGTACATCGGCACGTTGCGCCCCTGTTCGATGTGGCGCATCGCCACCCCTGAATCCTGCAGTGCCGCTTCGAAGGTGAAACTACAGCCGATCAGGAAGGCGACGAGGTCCTCGGTCCAGAACTCGACCACATCGCTGGGCTCGGCGACGAGCTCTCCGTCGACGTAGACCCGGTAGGCCGGCAGGTCGGTGCGGATGTCGCCGTCGGGAAGCATTGGGCCGCTGCGGTTTCCGGGTTCGAGGACGTCGAGTACCGGGCAGGCCTTCGGGTTCCGCTGAGCGAACAGCAGCACGTCGTAGGCATGGTCGCGCGGCACGGCGATCAGGTTGGCCTGGGCGTAACCCGCCGACCATCCCGCGGTCGGAACCCTGAGCCCGGCGCGGAATCGGGTCCGCGCCTGCGCGGGCGAGATACCGGCCGGATCAGCGGACATGGGCGGGGATCAGCTCCACACCCCGGGCAGCTCGCTCAGCGACATCCACCCGAGGTACAGCGTCAACAGCCACACGGCCAGCGCAATCACCTTCAGCCACAGCGGATACCGATATCCGCCGAGCAGGTCGCGGCGCATCCAGGCCACCCAGACCACGATGGTGAAACCGATCGGCAGGATCAACCCGTTGAACGCGCCGGCGAAGATGAGCAGCTTCACCGGCGCGGCGCCGAGCAGCACGAACAGCGCGGCGCTGACCGCGATGAAACCCACCGTCAACACGTTCTGCCGACGCCGGGACGTCTCCGATCTGGTGAGAAAGGACACCGAGGTGTACGCCGCACCGATCACCGACGTGATCGATGCCGCCCAGAGGATGACGCCGAAGAAGACACCACCGGCGGCGCCGAGGGCGGTCTCGAAAGCCGAGGCGGTCGGATTGTCCTTCGCCAGGGCGACGCCGCCGGCGGTCACACCCAGGATCGCCAGGAACAGCAACGCCCGCATGACACCGGTGACGAGGATGCCGTACACCGAGGCGGTGGTGATGCGTCCGACGTTGGCGGGTCCGGTGATGCCGGTGTCGAGCATCCGGTGCGCACCGGCGTAGGTGATGTAGCCCCCCACGGTGCCGCCGACGATCGTCGTGATGGCGAGGAAGTCGATCGACTCGGGCAGCACCGCGTTGCGCAGCGCCTCACCGAGCGGTGGCCGCGACACGATGGCGGTGTAGGCGGTCATCGCGATCATTCCGGCCCCGAGGACGACGACGATCCGGTCCAGCGCGACGCCGGCCCGCTTGCTCAGGAACACGCCGATGGCGATCAGCGCGGAAACCGCACCTCCGATGCGCGGGTCGAGGCCGAACATCGCGTCGGTACCCAGCCCCGCCCCGCTGGTGTTGCCGATGTTGAAGACCAGGCCGCCCAGTACCACCAGGGCCGCCAGCGCATAGCCGACACCCGGCAGTACCCGGTTGCCGAGCTCGTGGGCGCGCAACCCCGAGACACCGATCACCCGCCACACGTTCAACTGCACGGCGAAGTCGATGACGATCGACGCGACGATCGCGAAGGCGAAGGCGGCACCGAGGCGCATGGTGAAGTCGGTGGTCTGGGTGATGAAGCCGGGCCCGACCGCGCTGGTCGCCATCAGGAACATGGCCCCCAGCAGAGCCACCCGCGTCGATTCCGCGGGCGGTCGAGGCTTTTCGGACACGTCGGGGTCGAGCGCGGGGCGTTCGGGCGTTGTCATGTGTGAGGTCCTCACCGTCGCCGCAGTGGTTGGCCGCTGACTGACACCGTCGTGCAATCGATGCACGACTACCCGAACGGTGGGGCGATCAATCGCCGATCTTCAGATCAGGGTCACGGTCAGGACCTGCGGAACACCACCCAGCGCATCGCGGAGTACATGTAGACCGCTTCGCAGGCGCCGGCCAGCATGCGCGCCACCCGGTAGTCCAGGCCCAGCGCGGTCAGCGCCGACGACACCGCGAGGATGAACGCGACGTAGTTGATCACCACCACGACGACGTAGACGCTCAGCTGTGGCCCCACCGGGGCATGCGAACGAAAGTTGAAATACCGGTTCAGCGCGTAGCTCAGCCCGAACGCGCACCCGTAGGCGACGCTGACCGCGGCCGGGTAGGGCACGCCGAGTAGGCCGTGCAGGCTCACCAGCAGAACCAGGTCCACCCCGAAGGTGAAGCTGTTGATGAGGCAGAAGCCCAGGAAAGTGGGGGCGACCAGGCCGGCCAGCCCGAACGGCAGCCGCGCCACGAGGTGCGCACACCAGCTGTGGAAGCGCTGCGGCGGGCCGAGTGCCACGTCGACAGACACGTGACCACTGTGGCGTCGGCAGGTGTCGGTTCCGTGAGCGGGCCGCGAACACCAGGCCACCACTGTCTTTACGCGATGCTCAGTACACCACCCGGAACCCGCCGATCAGCCCGACGGTGTTGCCATCTGGATCGCTGATCCGGCTCAGTCGCACCCCTTTGTCCGCCGCGCTGATCTCACCCGGATGCAGACCGCGCCGGCGCAGATCGTCGACATGCTGGTCGAGGTCGTCGACCGCGAAGTTCAGGTACGCCTGCCCCGCGGCGGATTCGTCGGCGAACACCTGCACCCAGGCGCCGGGCAGCACCTGCCACTCGACCAGCGAGGGCATCGGATTGTTGTCTTCGGGGCGGTCGAACAACGCGGTGTACCACCGCCTGCTGGCCTCGATGTCGGTCACCGGGACGACGGCCAGCACGTGCGAGATCGGCATGTGATCCTCTCTTTCTCCCCAGTACCGACCCGCACGTCGGCCAGAAGTCATCGCGGGCCGTTGTCGAGGCGCCGGCCCTGGACGTAGACCTCGCTGATGGCCGGCTCGCGCAACCCCATCAACAGCGCGAACAGGGTCTGCTGGGCCGCCATCGCCGGGTCGGACGAGCGAACGCCGTAGTCGACAGCACTCGCCAACGCCGGGGTCCGGCCCGGGTCGACGACCACGACGTCGGCCTCCTTGCCGACGTCGAAGTTGCCGAAACGGTCCTCCATGTCCAGGGCGCGGGCGCCGGCAAGTGTGCCGAGGAACAGCATCTCGGCGGGGTGCATGGAGACGCTGTCACAACCGGGCTCGCTGATGTGCACCTTGAATGCGTCGGCGAGCACGCGCGGGATCAGCCACTCGTCGCCGCCGCCGAAATCCGTTCCGGCCGCGATGTTCACACCGGAGGCGACGGTGCGCCGCCACGGCATGGTGCCCGACCCGAGGAACAACTGCGACACCGGGCAGTGCGCGATCGACGTGCCCGTCTCGGCCATCCGCGCCAGCTCGGCATCAGAGCAGTGCACGCAATGGGCCAGGATCGTGCGACGACCCAGCAGGCTCGAACCGCCGACCGACGACCCGGGCAGGAACTTGCCGTCGTAGGTGTCGAGATAGCTCTCGACGCCGAACAGTCGCTTGACGGTGTCGATCTCACCGGTGCCGGGCCGGTTGTTCTCGTTGAGGTGGGTGTGCACGTACACACCGCGATCACGTACCGAGTCATACAGTTCCCCAAGGCCTTTCAGGGTCTCGGCGGTGACCGACAGGGAGAACCGGGGAACGATCGCGACGTGCAGCCGCGCGGTGGCGACGTCATTCGTGTCGGCGGCGTGCCACGTGTCGATCTCCTGGCGGGTCAGCCGCAGCGCATCGGCTTCGGAGGTGATCAGGGCGCCGGCGGAGGCCGGCCCCACGGTCTGGATGCCCCGCCCGCTGACGATGCGCAGACCCCGGCGCCGGGTTTCGGAGAACAGCGCGTCCTGCGCGTGCGGGAAGGCCGAACCGAACACCATCGCCGCGGTGGTGCCCGCAGCGATCCGCCGATCGCAGAACTCGGTCGCGATCCGCCGGGCGAAATCCGGGTCGGACAACCGGGCCTCGGCCGGGAAGATGCATCCCTCGAGCCACTCCAGCAGCTGTCCGCCGCCGTAGGAGTCACCGGCGTAGGTCTGCGGGAAATGGATGTGCGTGTCGACGAATCCAGGCAGCAGGAACCCGGGACGATGGTCGCGGATCCGCGCCGAGGCGAACTCGGCGGGCACCGCGTCGCGGTCTCCGCAATAGGCGATCCGACCGTCGGCGACGACGAGCGCGCCGTCGGGTATCGACACGAGCGCGGCAGACGCATCGGCGACGACGGGCTGTCCGGCGATGTGGAACACGTGCCCGAGATGCACCTCAGCCATCTCAGCGACGATAGTGCCGACCGCCGGGTCGCACGATTCCGAGCAGCGGGGTGCACGCCTTGCTAGGTTCTCTCACGTGTCGGAGATTTGGCGTTCAGTCCTGACCGAACTCATCCCGTTGGCTCTGGTGGTCGCACTGTCGCCGCTGACGATCATCCCGGCCGTGTTGGTGTTGCACACCCCGCGGCCCAAGCCCACCGGGCTGGCGTTCATGATCGGATGGCTGGTCGGCCTCGCCGCACTCACCGCACTGTTCGTGGCGGTGTCCAATCTGCTGGGCGGGCTCGACCACAAGCCACCGAGCTGGGCTTCCTGGCTGCGGATCGTGATCGGCGTCGCGTTGATCGTCTTCGGCGTCTACCGCTGGGCGACCCGCCACAAATCCGAGCACATGCCGGGATGGATGTCGCGGATGAGCACGCTGACGCCCGCGAAGGCCGGCGTGACCGCCGTCGTCCTCACCGTGCTGAACCTCAAGGTGCTGTTCATCTGCGCCGCAGCCGGTTTGGCCATCGGCACCTCCGGTCTGCGCCCAGCGGGGGCATTCGTCGCCGAGATCTGGTACGTGATGTTCGCCGGCTCCACCGTCGCCCTGCCCATCCTGGCCTACGCGGTGTCGGGAGATCGCCTGGACCCCACGTTGGAGCGGCTGAAGGACTGGATGGAGCGTCAGCACGCCACGCTGGTCGCGGTGATCCTCGTCGTGATCGGACTGCTGGTGGCCTACAAGGGGATCCACGCCCTCTAGGTGGGCAGCCCGAGTTCGTCGGCGTCCGCGGTCAGATACCGCGTGACAGCAGGGGCCACCAGCCGCACCACGTCGTCGGCCGGCAGCTCCGACAACGGAGGCACGCTCATCAGATAGCGCAGCATCGCGACTCCGACCAGGCTGCTGCCTGCCAGCGAGGCGCGCAGGCGGGCTTCGCTGCCACCGCCGAGCACCTCGGACACGGCAGCCAGGACGTAGCTCTGCATGAAGGAGCGAAACGCCTCGCGCGCGTCGGTGTTCGACGTCGCCGAGGCGAGCATCGCCCGCATGGAATCCCCGGTCTCGGGTGCTTCCCACACCCCGAGGTAGGTGCGCACCATCCGGGCTCCGACGTCCGGGTCGCCGTCGGCTTCCGGTCCCTGTAGGGCAGCCACCAGCACAGCGGGGTCGATGATCAGGCGCAGCGATTCCCGGAACAGTTCCTGCTTGGAACCGAACAGATACAGCACCATCGCCGGGTCGACGCGCGCGTCCGTGGCCACCGCACGCAGCGTCGTCTTCTCGTAGCCGTCTGCAGCGAACCGGGACTTCGCCGCGGCCAGCACCACGTCCCGGGACACCGGCTCACCCTCCCGACGCCCCCGGCGCCGCGGCGTTTTCCCTGGTGAGGCCATCGACGCAGGCTACCATTTCAATGAGCGTTGAAATTATGCCGGCGGACGTCTAACGTCACTGGCATTAATTCATCGCCCAGTGAAAAGGCGGGTCGACATGACTGGCACCCAACAGACGAACGCTCGTCCCACCCCTCCGGCAGGCGAGGGTCACCAACCATCTGCGGCCGCCCGGGCCGCCGGTCTCGTCCTCGCGATCACCGCGGCGCTGGCCGTCATCGCGATGGCCTTCGCGCTCCCCGCGGTGCACTCGGCCCCCCGCGAGGTCCCGATCGGCGCGGCCGGTCCGCAGGCGGCCTCCGCGCAGACCGTCGACATGCTCGAGCGCAGCGGTCGGGACGCCTTCGCCGTGACGTTCTATCCCAGTAGGGCCGCGCTGACCCGGGCCATCGAGGACCGGGAGGTCTACGGCGGCATCACGCTGCCCGCGGCGCCTGGCGAGCCGGCCACGCTGCTGATCGCCACCGGCGCCAGCCCCGCCGTGGCCGGGCTGCTGACCCAGATGGGGCAGCAACTCGGCACGCACACCGGCATGCCGGTGACGATCGAGGACCTCGCCCCGCCCACCCCGGACGATCCCCGCGGCGCCGGCCTGGCGGCCTCGGCACTGCCCTTGACGCTGGCCGGGCTGCTGCCGGCCATCGCGCTGGTACTCGCCTTCCCGCGGGCGCCCGGCCTGCAGTTCGGGGCGGCACTGGCCTCGGCGGCGCTGTCGGGGGTCACGATCGCGGCGCTGCTGCGCTACGTGCTCGGGTCGACGACGACGAACTTCTGGGGCGTGGCCGGCGGACTGACACTGGGTGTGGGGGCTGCGCTGTTGCTGCTGCTCGGGCTGGGTGCGCTGTTCGGCAAGGCCGGGCTCGGCGTCGGCGCCCTGCTCGCGGTCCTGGTCGGCAATCCGCTGTCCGGCCTGACCAGCGCCCCGGAGATGCTGCCTGCGGGCTGGGGCGCGCTGGGCCAGCTGCTGCCCCAGGGGGCGACCGCCACGGTGCTGCGGTCGGCGGCCTTCTTCGACGGAGCCGGGTCGTCAGGTGCGGTCGCCGTGCTGGTGTGCTGGGCCCTGACCGGTACCGCACTGTTATCGGCTGCTGCGTTGCGTCACAGGAAGCTCGCGGCCCGGTGACTTAGGATCGTGCGGCGTGGGACTCGAAGACCGGGAGACGATGCGCATTCTGCGCGCCGCCGTCTGCCCGGGCCCGGAGTCCGAGATGCTGATCCGCGATTTCTACACCCGCTGGTTCGCCACCGACCTGTCCGCGCGCGACCTGTTCCCGCCGGACATGGAGAAGCAGCGCTACGTCTTCGCCGAGGCCCTGACATGGCTGTGTGACGAGCTCATCGCCCAGCGGGCCGAGGAGCCCGTGGCCTTTCTCGCCCAGCTCGGCCGCGACCACCGCAAGTACGGCGTCACCCAGGCCCATTACGAAACGCTCAAGACTGCCCTGCTCGGCGCGCTGCGCACCCATCTGGCCGAGCACTGGGACCGGCGGATGTCCGAGGCGGTCAACGACGTCGTGACCCTCGTCGTGGGAGTCATGAGCGGAGCGGCCGATGCCGAGACCAGCCCCCCGTTCTGCGACGGCACCGTGCTCGAGCATCTGCGCCCGACCCGCGACGTGTCGGTGATCCGGCTGAAGATGGACCATGCCCTGTCCTATCTGCCCGGCCAGTACGTGCCGGTGCAGATACCGCAGTGGCCGCGCCGGTGGCGCTACCTGAGCCCCTCGATTCCGGCCGACGCGAACGGCTACGTCGAGTTCCACGTCCGCTCGGTGCCCGGCGGCATGGTCTCCACCGCGATCCTGGGTGAGGCCCGGCCCGGCGACCGCTGGCGGGTGTCGAACCCACACGGCGCGCTGCACATCGACCGCGACGCCGGCGACGTGCTCATGGTGGCCGGCAGCACCGGGCTGGCGCCGCTGCGGGCGCTGATCATGGACCTGGCCCGGTTCAGCGAGAATCCGCGCGTGCACCTGTTCTTCGGCGCGAAATATCCCGCCGACCTCTACGATCTCCCGACGTTGTGGGAGGTCGCCGCGACCAACCCGTGGCTGTCGGTGACCCCGGTGTCCGAGCTGACGTTCGACCCGCCGTGGGCCGCCGACTACCCCGACCCCACCCCGCCACGCGGACTGCACGTGCGCCAGACCGGCCTGTTACCGGAGGTGGTGACCCGCTACGGCAGTTGGAGTGACCGTCAGATCCTGCTCTGCGGCGGGCCGGCGATGGTGACGGCGACCAAGCAGGCGCTCATCGCCAAAGGCGCACCGGCGGA
Source organism: Mycobacterium sp. G7A2 (assembly GCF_041902445.1). Classification (NCBI taxonomy): domain Bacteria; kingdom Bacillati; phylum Actinomycetota; class Actinomycetes; order Mycobacteriales; family Mycobacteriaceae; genus Mycobacterium; species Mycobacterium sp. G7A2. The sequence goes on from NZ_CP169251.1 coordinate 5,476,531, forward strand.
ACGAATTCAGCACGACCCGCTGGCCAGCTGATCCCGGCGTGGCAGGATCGAGGGTCATGGCCGAGTTCGAAACCGTCACCCTGCGCGACCCGTCATCGGCGCTGACCGCCACCTATGTCCCCGAAGCCGGCATGATCGCCACGTCGTTGTCCGACGCCGGCGCGGAACTGCTGGGTCAACGTCGGGGCCTGCAGGCCTACGTCTCGAACCACAAGACCATGGGCATCCCGATCCTCTACCCGTGGGCGAACCGGCTCAGCAGCAACGGCTACGGCGTCGACGGCGCCGTCGTGACCCTGACCCCGGGCACCGGCGGGGTGCGCACCGACGAGCACGGTGTCCCGATCCACGGCACGCTGGCCGCCTACCCGGGCTGGCGCGTCACGACCGAGCTGGAATCTCAGCTGACCGCCGAACTGGACTTCGCCGCGCGCCCGGGTCTGCTGGCCTCGTTCCCGTTTCCGCATCTGCTGACGCTCGACGTGACATTGATGCAGCGCACGCTGACCGTGCAGACCACCGTCACGGCGACGACGGGGGCGCGGGTCCCGATGTGCTTCGGTTTCCATCCCTATCTCACACTCCCCGGTGTGCCGCGGGCGCAGTGGCAGATCGAGACCCCGACGATGCGGCACCGGCCGGTCAATCCGTGGGGCATCCCGACCGGGGCCGCGATAGCCCATCCGGCCACCTCGGAGACGTTGGGAGACAAGGTCATCGACGACGGCTTCGACGAGGTCGCCGACGGCTCGGTGTTCGCCGTCTCGGGCGGGGACCGCCGCATCGAGGTCCACTTCGACGCCGGTTACACCGCCGCGCAGGTCTTCGCCCCCGCCACCGACGAGGTGGTGTGCTTCGAGCCGATGGCGGCCCCCACCGATGCGTTGCGGCGCGGCGGCTACCGCGAGGTCCAGCCGGGTGAGTCGGTCACCGCCCAGTTCCGGATCGTGGTCGGCTGACGGCCAGCGCTGATTGCGCGGGCCAGTCCCCCACGTCGGCGGAGCGACGCACCTCTCGGTCAGCCGGCCGTCGCACGAAGTGATCCCCTACAACCGTTGGGTCGTCCCTTGGTACGTGCCGAACGTCCAGAGGTTGCCCTCAGGATCGGCTGCGGTGAATGCGTAGGTTTGAACGCCCGAACCGAACTGAGTGTTGTTCGGCGCCTGGACGACGGTGGCGTTGCCGGCGTGAACCACTCGCTCGTAGACGGCGTCCACGTCGCCCGAGATGACGTACACGGCACTGCCTCCTGGCTTCATGGCTCCGTGAACGCTGTCGGTATGTTTGGTCGAGCCGAAGACCATGCAGCCGCCACCCGGCCAGCCCACCTCGGCATGCACGATGTCACCGTCCTCGTCGGCGACGGCGAGAATCTCATGGAAGCCGAAGACGTCAACGAGGAACCGCAGCGCTCCCCTCGTATCGTCGTAGTGCAGGACGGGCCAGATGGAGGACACGCATCCGAGCCTACGAGTGGCCTGCAATGAAAGGCGAGTGCGGCGTCCAGCCCATGCGCTGCCTGCAACACCGCCTTGCAGATTGAGCCGGCTACCGAACCATCTCGGCTGTGAAGCCGTCGGGCACCACTGCGAAAACGCCCGCGAGGCCGAGTTCACGCATGGCCCGGCTGACGGCTAGCGCTGATTGCGGGGCTGCCACACGACCAGCGCGGTGCTCTTGGGCCGCGGCTGCGAGCGCAGCCGTTCGACCTCCTCGGTCAACTCACGGACCCGGGCCTGCAGGGCCTCGACATGGTTGGTCAGCTCGATGATCCGCTTGATCCCGGCCAGATTGACACCCTCGTCCTGCGAGAGCCGCTGGACTTCGCGCAACAGGTCGACGTCACGCTGCGAATAGCGGCGCCCCCCACCGGAGGTCCGCTGAGGAGTGACCAGGCCGAGCCGGTCGTACGTGCGCAACGTCTGCGCATGCATACCGGCCAGCTCGGCCGCCACCGAGATCAGGAAGGTTCGAGCCTGTTCGGCCGGATCCTTCCGGCTGGCGCTCATCGGTAGTCTCGCCTCTTCGCGCAAGCGCTCATCGGGATCCAGCCCATCCCGCCCGCGGGTCGAACCCGCTCGCGCGTTCGGCCTTCGCGTAGGCCTCCAGTGCTTCGGCGGCCTCGCCCTCGAGGTTCGGCGGCACCGCGACCTTGACGGTGACCAGCAGATCGCCGTTACCGCCGGAGCGTTTGGGCACACCGCGCCCCCGTACCCGCAGGATTCGTCCGTCCGAGGTGCCCTTCGGCACCCGCACACCCACCTTGCCCTCCAGCGTGGGCACCGACAGCGTGGTGCCCAACGCCAGCTCGTGAAAGCTGACCGGGACCGTGACGGTGAGATCGTCGCCGTTGCGGCCGAACACCTTGTCCGGCCGGACGTGCACGGTGACGTACAGGTCGCCCGACGGTGCACCGCGCAGCCCGGCCTCGCCCTGACCGGCCAGCCGAATGCGCTGACCGTCCTCGACGCCCGGCGGGATCCGCACGTTGATGGTGCGGGTACGGGTGGTCACACCCGTGCCACGGCATTCGTCGCACGGATGCTCGATGATCGACCCGCTGCCGCGGCATTCGGTACAGGGTTCAGAGAACCCGAAAGCACCCTGGTTGCGGTTGACGACTCCGGCGCCGTTGCAGGTCGGACACACCTTGGGACTGGTGCCCGGCCGTGCACCGCTGCCGTGACAGTTGGTGCACGGGGCGGGGCTGGTGAGCCGCAAGGGCATCGCCACCCCCTTGGTGGCCTCGAGGAAGGACAACTCGGTCTCGGTCTCGAGGTCGTTGCCCCGCCGCGGCCGCGACGGGCGCGGTTGCGCCCCGCCGCGACCGAAGAGTCCGCCGAAGAGGTCACCGATGTTGGCGCCGCCGGTCTGCCCGGCGGCGTCGAACAGATCGTTGAGGTTGAACTCCTGACCGTCGCCTCCGCCGAATCCACCGAAGCCACCACTGCCACCGCTGAACCGGCCACGACCGAACCCGCCGCCTGCGAACAGCCGGCGGGTTTCGTCGTATTCCTTGCGCTTGGCCGGATCGGTGAGCACCTCCTTGGCTTCGGAGGCGGCCTTGTACCGCTCTTCGGCCACAGAGTTGCCCGGGTTCCGGTCGGGGTGGTTCTCGGCGAGGATCTTGCGGGCAGCCCGCTTGATCTCGTCCTGGCTGGCGTCGGAGGCGACGCCGAGCTCCTTGTAGAAGTCCTTCTCAACCCACTCTCGTTGGGCCATACCGCGTCACCTCCTTACCTAATGATTCTTGTTCGCGGTCACTTCTTACGATTCTGAGGGCTCGCCGGCTTCGGAGCCGGCATCAGCGCCGGCGTCGCCGGAACCATTCGCCTCGGGCACGGTGTCGACGACACCGACCATCGCGTGACGGACGACCTGCTCGCCGACCTTGTAGCCCTTGCGCATCACGGTCCCGACCACTGGATGTGTCCCGTCGCCCTCATGTTGCACCGCTTCGTGCAACCCCGGGTCGAACTCGTCACCCTCGTCGCCGAACGCCGTGAGGCCGAGGCCTTCCAGCGCGCTGACGAGTTTGTCGGCGACCGCCCGCAGCGGCCCGGATTCCAGGTCGCCGTGGCTGCGCGCCCGGTCGAGATCGTCGAGTACCGGAAGCAGCTGGCCGATGACCGTCGCCTTGGCCCGGTCGGCGGTCACCTGCTGATCGCGCAGGGCCCGCTTGCGGTAGTTGGCGAAGTCGGCCTGGACCCGCTGCAGATCCGCGAGCAGTTCGGCGGCCTTGCCGGCCTCCTCGGGCGTCTCCCCGGCGAACTCGTCCGGCCCCGACCCACTGGGGGCCGGGCCGGGCGAGTTCGGGCTCTCACGAACCTGTCCGGTGTCGGGATCGATGCGGCGCTTGTCGGTGACGGTGATCGGCTCTTCTCGATCCTTGTCGCTCACTTGCGCTCGCCACCGTCCGCGCTATCGTCCTCCACCACCTCGGCGTCGACGACGTCGTCGGCAGAGCCGCCGGCGCCGCCTGCTGCGCCTTCCTGGCCACCGGCAGAGGCCTGCTCGGCCTGAGTGGCCTCATAGATCGCCTGGCCCAGGGCCTGGCTCTCCTCACCCAGCTTCTCCATCGCGGTCTTGATGGCACCGATGTCGGTGCCCTCCAGCGCCGACTTGGCGTCGCTGATCGCGGCGTCGACCTTGGTCAGGGTGTCCTCGGGGACCTTCGAGCCACCTTCGGCCTCGCGCTGCTCCTTGACGAACTTCTCCGTCTGGTAGACCAGCGACTCGGCCTGGTTGCGGACATCGGCCTCCTCGCGGCGCTTGCGGTCCTCCTCGGCGTGGGCCTCGGCGTCCTTGACCATCCGGTCGATCTCTTCCTTGGAAAGGCCGGAGCCCTCCTGGATGCGGATGGTGTTTTCCTTGCCGGTGCCCTTGTCCTTGGCGGTCACGTGCACGATGCCGTTGGCGTCGATGTCGAAGGTGACCTCGATCTGCGGCACACCGCGCGGGGCCGGCGGGATGCCGGTCAGCTCGAAGCTGCCGAGCAGCTTGTTGTGCGCGGCGATCTCGCGTTCGCCCTGGAACACCTGGATCTGCACCGACGGCTGGTTGTCGTCGGCGGTGGTGAACGTCTCCGAGCGCTTGGTCGGGATCGTGGTGTTGCGTTCGATGAGCTTGGTCATCACGCCACCCTTGGTTTCGATACCGAGCGACAGCGGCGTGACGTCCAACAGCAGAACGTCTTTCACCTCACCCTTGAGCACACCGGCCTGCAGCGCGGCGCCGACGGCGACGACCTCGTCCGGGTTGACGCCCTTGTTGGGCTCCTTGCCGCCGGTCATTTCCTTGACCAGCTCGGACACCGCGGGCATACGGGTGGAACCACCCACCAGCACGACGTGGTCGATCTCGCCGACCGAGATGCCGGCGTCCTTGATCACCGACTGGAACGGCTGACGGGTGCGGTCCAGCAGATCCTGGGTGATGCGCTGGAACTCCGCGCGGGTCAGCTGCTCGTCGAGGAACAGCGGGTTCTTCTCGGAGTCGACGGTGATGTAGGGCAGGTTGATCGACGTGGACTGGCTGGAGCTCAGCTCGATCTTGGCCTTCTCGGCCGCCTCGCGCAGACGCTGCATCGCCATCTTGTCCTTGGTCAGGTCGATACCGCTGCTGGCCTTGAACTTGTCGACCAGCCATTCGACGATCCGGTCGTCCCAGTCGTCGCCACCGAGGTGGTTGTCACCGGAGGTGGCACGCACCTCGACGACCCCCTCGCCGATCTCGAGCAGAGACACGTCGAACGTGCCGCCACCGAGGTCGAAGACCAGGATGGTCTGTTCCTTCTCGCCCTTGTCCAGCCCGTAGGCCAGCGCCGCGGCGGTCGGCTCGTTGACGATGCGCAGCACGTTCATGCCGGCGATCTGGCCGGCTTCCTTCGTGGCCTGACGCTGCGAGTCGTTGAAGTAGGCGGGCACCGTGATGACCGCGTCGGTGATGTCCTCACCGAGGTAGCTCTCCGCGTCACGCTTCAGCTTCATGAGCACACGCGCGCTGATCTCCTGCGGCGTGTATTTCTTGTCGTCGATCTCGACGTTCCAGTCCGAGCCCATGTGACGCTTGACCGACCTGATGGTGCGGTCGACGTTGGTGACGGCCTGGTTCTTGGCGGGCTGGCCGACCAGCACCTCGCCGTTACGCGCGAACGCGACGATCGACGGGGTGGTCCGGGAGCCCTCGGAGTTCGCGACGACGACGGGGTCGCCACCCTCGAGCACTGCGACGACGGAGTTGGTGGTCCCGAGGTCGATACCGACCGCACGAGCCATAGTTACTGCCTCCTGAATAGAACGTTTGGTGGAACTGAGTGCGCCGCGCTCAAGCCTGCTCTTGTCACACCGTGGTGTCAAGCCTGACTTGAGTCTGGTTCACTCAACTATCGCTCGGGTCAACGGGGTGCGCACCGCATTTGTTCCCGACACATGAGCACCGTCACACCAGTCGCGCCTCGATGGGGCGCTGACGGCTGTCCCGGCGGGGATCCCGACGACGTTCGGCGGGCACGCTGTCATCCCGGCGGGAGATCAGCTGTCAGCCGTGCTCGTGGTCATGTGAGTCGTGTAACGGCACAGCTGACGGGGCGACCCGCGGCGCAGGTGCGGTCTGCGCCGGCGTGCCGACCGATTCGTCGAGGGGCGCGGGAGAGTTCGCCTCCGGCGGGTGAGCTCGATGCTCATCGGCGTGATCGACGCCGGGCCCGTGATGACCGGTGCCCGTCCCGGACGGGGAGTGATGGCCGTGCTGGAGCCCGGAAGCGACGCCGACAGTGGAGGCGAGCGCGACGATGCTGGTGGCACCGAGGAGGACGACACCGTTGGCCAACCACGAAATCGGCTTGCCCCGTAGGCCGCGGTGGCACAGCCACCCCGCTCCCATCACCACATACAGCTGGAGCAGCAGCGCGCACAGGTCGGCAGCCTGCACGAGCTCAGGCTCTCCGGCGTGCGGACCGAACGGCGCTCCCACGGTTCTGGACACCACCCACAGCGCAATGGCTCCCAAGTTGAGCAGGACTCCGCCGGCAAGAACGAGATTCGTCGGTCGGGCCAGCACCGCGCGTGCCCACACGAGTTGGAACAGCGCCAGGAGTGCGAAGAACTGCCCAGCGACCATCCACTCCTGCCAATGCGCCGGCACCACCGCAAAGTGGATGACAGCCGCACCGAACGAGGCGAGTGCGGCCAACCGGGCCGCGAGGGCCGTGTCGGTCCTCCTCGCTGGTCCGCTCACCACGCGTCCGATGATGACAGCGCGACCCCGCATGACCCCAGCGGGACACCACATCTCCACCGGAACGAGATGGCTTCGTCACCTGCTCCTCGTCGACGACCGGCGGTCAGCGCCAGATCAGCGCTCGCCCGCTCTGCTCCCAGGCTTGCATGCCGCCGTCGAGTTCAACGATGTCGTCGTATCCCAGACGGGAGAGCGACTGGGCGGCAACGGCGCTCATTCGGTCGCTGCGGCAATAGATCGCCAGAGGGACCGAACGGTCGGAGGGTAAACGCCCGCTCTCCGCCTCGATCCGGTCGAACGGGATCGACAGGTCCGTTCCGGCGATCTCACCCTCGTAGGGCACATGGACGTTGATCATGACGCGTTCGCCACCGGCGATGGCGCGCTCGAACTCCGGCGGCCCCACCGATCGCATTCCCGCTGGAGCACCCAGATCAGTTGCGGACGGAGAGGACGTCGCCGCCGGGATCGTACGGGAATCGTTTGCGCTACAACCGGAGAGCGTCAACACCACCGCGAAGGCCACGCAACTGCATCCAGTCGACATCTGCCTCGGGCCCCGCATCTTTCCATCATTCACGATGGGGGCCGGAACCGGAAGGCCAACCGGTGCGCGAAGTCGACAGCTACGGCGTGCAGTCCGACACATGTGCACCGTCACTCTGACGGCAGTCCGGCGGGGCGACGACAGACACGGCTTGTCTGTCGTCCTCAGCCGATGTCGTATCGCACGTGTGTCGCGTACGGCGAGTGCGCGACCTCGACAATGCTCAGCCGGGGCTGGGCCGTGCCGTCGAAGATCCTCTCGCCGGTGCCCAACAGAACTGGTGCGATGTCGAGGGCGAGCGAGTCGACGACGCCGGCGGCCAGTGCCTGCCGGATCGTGGCGGCGCCGCCCGCGACGTGCACGTCGCCGTCGCCGAGCTCTCGCGCCCGCGCCAACCCGGCATCGAAACCGGTTGTGACGAAGTGAAAGGTGGTGCCGCCGTTCATCGTGACGGGCGGATGGTCGTGATGTGTCAGTACGACGACCGGGGCGTGGTACGGGGGCTCGTCGCCCCACCAACCGCGCCACTCGCCGTGCACGTCCTCCCAGGATGACCAGGCCCCGCGCACCGGCGAAAACATGTTGCGTCCCATCAGGTATGCGCCCCGCGGACGGAGCAACGAGTCCGCCCAGGCCTTGTCGACCACCCGGCCGCCCTGTTCGCGGTCGGAGTGCCAGCGATGAAGGTCGAATCCGCCGATCCCGCCTGGAGCGTCGTAGCTCTGGTTCGGCCCGGCGATGAAGCCATCGAGAGAGATGCTGCAGTGGACGGTGGTGAAGGTGGGCTGATGCATGACATACCGACCCGGTCCCACCGACGAACTCATCGCGATCAGCGAACTAGTTTCTCGGTGGTGGTTGGGGTTGGAAGGGTTCGTACCACCACCAGTCGGCGCGTTCGCCGGTCGGCCCCGTGCAGGGGGCGACGGCCGGTGGCGGCTGTGTGGGTGGGCGGGCCAGCGAGGCGTTGATCAGGACCTGGCCGTCGGCGTCGGTGACCACGAGCTGGTGGGCGGGGCCGGCCAGGGTGATCCCCCCGGCGTGGTGCAGCCGGTGATGGTACGGACAGACGAGCACCAGATTCTCCAACTCGGTGAGCCCACCGTTCTCCCAATGCCGTAGGTGGTGAGCGTGCAGGCCGCGGGTCGCGCCGCAGCCGGGTACCACACAGCAGCGATCCCGATGTTCCAGCGCGCGGCGCAGCCGCCGGTTGACGGTGCGGGTCGAGCGGCCGGCGCCGATCGGGCGTCCGGCGCGTTCGAACCACACCTCACAGGTCGCATCACAGGAAAGGTACTGGCGTTCGGCGTCGGTGAGCAGCGGACCCAGATGCAGCGCCCCCACCTGCTTGTCGGCGTCGACGTGCACGACCACGGTGGTGTGCTGAGCGTGCGGGCGCCGGGCCACCTCGGCGTCCCAGCCGGTCTCGATCAGCTCCATGAATGCATCCACGGTGGTCGGCATCGGCGCACGCTGAGGGCCTTCACCCGCAATGTCGGCGAGGTCGTCGAAGTCGTCGTCGTACTCCCCACCGACGCCATCGGCGGGGTCGGCTGTGGCGTCGGCGTCGGCGTCGGCGTCGGCGTCGGTGGTGGCGTCGGCGACGGCATCGAAATCCTCGGCGCAGGGGGTGGCGCTGGTGCCGGTGGCGGCATCGGGCTGCTGGTCGTGGTCGCGTTTCCAGTCCGCGATCAACCCGTCGCGCTTGCCGGCCAGGGCAGCGTCGACCTTGGCGGCCTCGAGCTTGGACACCGTGATCCGATACGTCACCAACTCACCATGATCGGTGCGCGAGAGGGCGCGTTCTGGCTGCGGTTTCGGGGCTGTATCGGGGCGCGGTTCCAGGCTGACCGCCTTGCGCAACTGGGTCACCGTCGCCACCGACGCCAACTCCACGTAATGATCATCAGAACCCTCGGCGGCGCGCTCAGCGAGCACCCCGACCTGATCCAACGACAACCGGCCCTCCCGCAACCCGGCCACACACCGCGGAAACTGCTCACCACGCGCCGCGACCGCCGCGATCGTCTTCGCGTTACGCGGTGACACCCCGGTCTTCCAGGCCACCAGCGCCGACATCGACCGCGCCCCGGTCATCCCCGCCAACCCGCCATGATCGATCTCGGCGACAATGTCCACGATCTGCGCATCGATGGCGTTGCGCTGACCGGTCAACTCCGCGATCTGCTCGAACAACTCCGCCAACCGCTCCTTCGGCGACACCTCATCGTCAACCAAAGACGCTGCAGCAGAGGACATGACCCCATCAAAGCAGCAGGGTCCGACAAAAACGGGCGCCCGCAGCCCGTACCGCACAGTCTCCGGCGACCACAATCGACAAAATCAGGGGCGCGCCGTCGCCTCGTTCGTTCTGGGAAGCGACACGAAGCCTCAACTACCGGGCGACCAGCGGACCGAAACGCCGCAACACGCTCTAGGTCGGGCCCGAACAGTAAACGGCTCGGACCGGCGGCGGGACGCAGAGCGAAAACTGCCGTGCAACTGATGGACATCAGTCGCGCAGAAGACGTAGTTGGTCTGGAGCCGGAGCGGCCCGCGAGTCACTTCCGTCCCGCAGGCACCAATGTGCGTACGCTGGGGTGATGCAGGCTCGGTCGGTCGTCGCCGTCGCACTCGGCGTGGGCGTGACGCTCGCGGGGTGCTCGTCGAACATCGAGGGCACCGCGACCCGCAGCCCCGACTCCTTCGCCGAGCCGGAGTTCCCGACACCGCGTCCGACCCGACCTGATCCCTCTCCTCCCCCGACCACCGCGAATCCGAGACCGGCGCCTTCCGCGACCCCGGCACCGGGTGGGGAGGTGCTGAGTCCGCAGAACGGCTACGTCTTCATCGAGACCAAGTCGGGCAAGACCCGCTGCCAGCTCGACACTCGCGAAGTCGGCTGCGAGTCCTCGTTCGTCAACGCACCCGAGATCGACGGCATGCCCGCCAACGGCGTCCGTCTCAGCGCCGACGGCGACATCAGTTGGGTGCTGGGCAATCTCGGCGCCATTCCGGCGGTCACCCTGGACTACCGCACCTACTCGGCGGTGGGCTGGACCATCGATGCCGATGTCAACGGCACCCGGTTCACCAACGACAGCACCGGCCACGGCATGGTCATCAGTGTCGAGGGCGTCGAAGGCTTCTGAACACCCAGTGAGTCCGAGGTCACCGTTCGGTCATCGCAGCCGGGTTTGACCGCAACCCCGGCCCGGGAACAGCACAGGCGTGCGCACCCACGATCTCATCGTCATCGGCGCGGGCTCGGGCAACATGGTCGTCGACGACCGGTTCGAAGACCTGCGCGTGGCGATCGTCGAGGACCGCAAATTCGGTGGGACGTGCGTGAACTACGGCTGCATCCCGTCGAAGATGCTGTCCTACACCGCCGAGCTGACCGACAGCATCGCCAGGGCGAACACCTTCGGCATCGACGCTGAGCTGCACGAACTGCGCTGGCCACAGGTACGCGACCGTGTCTTCGGTCGCACCGACGCGGTGTCCGCCGAGGGCGAGCGCGGCCGCCGCGCCGCCGACTTCGTCGACGTGCACTCCGGACATGCCCGCTTCACCGGCGACCGGGAACTCGCGGTCACCACGGCCGAGGGCATGGAGTATCTCAGCGCCGACCGGATCGTCGTCGCAGCCGGTAGCCGCCCTGCGGTGCCGCCGCAGGTCGCCGAGTCGGGTCTGCCCTACGAGACCTCCGACACCGTGATGCGGATGGACACCGCGCCGCGGCACCTCGCCGTGCTCGGCGGCGGGTACATCGCCGCCGAACTCGCCCACGTGTTCTCCAGCGCCGGCAGCGAGATCACGATCATCGAGAAGGCGGGCCGGCTTCTCGGCGGTCCGCAGGACGAGGCGCTGCGCGACACCTACACCGAGATGATGCGTGCCCGCTACGATCTGCGCTGCGGTACCGAGCTGACCAAGATGTCCGGCACGCCAGGAGATCTGGTCCTCCACCTGGACGACGGAACCGACGTGCAGGCCGACACGCTGCTGGTGGCGATCGGACGAACTCCCAACAGTGACCACCTCGACGTGCAGTGCGGCGGCATCGACACCCACGACGACGGCCGCGTCGTCGTCGACGAGTACTGCCGCACCACCGCGCCGGGCGTGTTCGCGCTCGGCGACATCTGCACCGCGATCCCCCTCAAACACGTCGCCAACCGGGAAGCCGCGGTGGTCCAGCACAACCTGCTCAACCCCGATGACCTGCACCAGGTCGACCACAGCCTGGTGCCGTCGGCGGTCTTCACCAACCCGCAGATGGCCTCCGTGGGAGCCACCGAACAGAGTTGTCGTGACGACGGCCGCGACTACCGGGTGGGGGTGGCACGGTACGAGGACGTCGCCTACGGCTGGGCGATGCAGGACCACACCGGGCTGTGCAAGGTCCTCACCGAGGCCGAGTCCGGCCGCATCCTGGGCGCGCATGTGATCGGCAGCCAGGCCGCCTCGTTGATCCAGATCTTCGTGGTGGCCATGAACTTCGGTATCCCCGCCGGTGACCTGGCGCGGCGCCCGTACTGGATCCACCCCGCGCTCAGCGAGGTCGTGGAGAACGCACTGCTCAATGTGAGGAGACCCAGCACATGACCGAATCCGACCGCGCTGAACCGCTGGTGCTCGTCCTGTTCGGGGCCCGTGGCGATCTGGCACGGCGGATGCTGTTCCCCAGCCTCTACCGTCTCGCCGCGGCGGGCCGGCTGCCCGACGAGTTCGCCGTCATCGGATCCGGGCGCACCACGCCCGACAGCGACGATGAATTCCGCGACGACATCAGCGATGCCATCGCCGAGGACATCGAGGAGCCGGACCACGAGATCCTCGATGACCTGATGTCGCGGTTGAGCTTTCAGGCCGCCAGCGACGACGACGGTTCCGACCTGGCCGAGGCTGTCCGCGCCAAGGCGGCACAGCTCGGTGACGGTGCGCGCACACTGATCTATCTGTCGGTGCCGCCGGTGGCCATGCAACCGCTGATCGGCATGCTCGGCCGGCAAGGCCTGGCCGAGGAGGCGCGGTTCATCGTCGAGAAGCCGTTCGGCACCGACCTGGAGTCGTCGCGCGAGCTCGATCAGGCCCTCAAGGCGGTCACCGACGAGGATCACGTCTACCGGATCGACCACTTCCTCGGCAAAGAGGCGGTGCGCACCCTGATGGCGCTACGGTTCGCCAACGGCCTCATCGAATCCCTCTGGAACCGCGAGCATGTCGCGTCCGTGCAGATCGATGTGCCCGAGCAGCTGGGCATGGAGGGCCGGGGCAGCTTCTACGAGAAGACCGGATGCTTTCGCGACATGGTGAGCACCCATCTGTGTCAGGTGCTCGGTGTTGTGGCGATGGAGCCGCCGTCCGGTATGGATGCCCGCTCGCTGCGCGACGCCAAGTCGGCGGTGTTCGAGGCGATGCGTCCGCTGGATCCCGCACGGGTGGTCTTCGGCCAGTACGACGGATACCGCGACGAGGACGATGTCGCCGACGACTCCGGCGTCGAAACGTATGTCGCACTCGAAGCGTTCGTGGACACGCCCCGCTGGCAGGGGGTGCCGTTCTATCTGCGCACCGGCAAGGCCATGCCGGCCGACCGCCGGGCCGTGACGCTGACGTTCCGCGACCCCGCACCGGCGACGTTCCCCGATCCGCGGCCCAACCGGCTGGTGCTCGACCTGACCGACTCCCCGAACGCCGCCTTCGACCTGACCGGCATGCGGCCCGGTCCGGGCCTCACGCCGCAACACCTCACGGTGACAACCGGATTGGCCGATCCGAACCTCGAGTCCGACGCCATGGACGCCTACGAGCGGCTGCTGCTCGACGCGATGCGCGGGGACCAGACCTTGTTCGCCCGCGCCGACGAGGTCGACAGACTCTGGCAGATCTGCGCACCGGTGCTGGACAACCCCCCGCCCGCGCTGAGCTACGAGCGCTGTTCATGGGGTCCCGAACCCGCGCTGGCGCTGCCCGGGCCGGCGGGCTGGCGGCTTGCCGATGACTGACTTCCCCTCGGTCGCCGAGCACGGCCTGATCGGTGACCTGCGCACCTGCGCGCTGGTCGGAAGCGACGGCAGCATCAACTGGTTCTGTGCCCCGCGGTTCGACTCCCCCAGCGTGTTCGGCGCAATCCTGGACCCGGAACGCGGCGGCAGCTGGACGATATCCACCGCGCGCAAGGACAGTCGCACCCACCAGTTCTACTTTCCGCAGTCCGCGGCGTTGATCACCCGCTTCCTGACCGCGGACGGTGTGATCGAGGTCCACGACTTCATGCCGGTGCTGCAGCCCAAAGACGAGGCCCACGTCCAGCGGCTGGTGCGTCGCGTCGTCGCGGTTCGCGGCACGACCACCGTCAGCATGGTGTTCGACGCCCGCCCCGACTACGGCCGCCGCCGTTTCGACGTGCAGTCATCTCACGGGACTGCGCGCTTCCGCCTCGACGGGTTGGCGATGCAGTTGCGTTCGTCGGTGGACCTCACCGTCGACGACACCGTGGTGGCCGCCGAATTCGAGTTGAAGCCCGGTCAGACCGCCGAGTTCGTCCTCGAGCTGGGTGAGACCAGCGACCGCGATGCCCCCGAGCACGGCCCGAGCGTCGACGAGCTCTTCGACGGGACGATCCACTTCTGGCGGTCCTGGCTGAAGAACTCGCGATACCAGGGCCGTTGGCGGGAGATGGTGGAGCGCTCGGCGATCACGCTCAAGCTGCTCACCCATGAGCCGAGCGGGGCCATCATCGCGGCACCGACCACCAGCCTGCCCGAGGACATCGGCGGGGAACGCAACTGGGACTACCGCTACGTGTGGATGCGCGACGCCGGCTTCAGCCTCTACGCGCTACTGGCGCTGGGCTTCCACGACGAAGCACACTCGTTCATCGCCTGGCTGTCGCGGCGGCTGGGCTGTGGCGACCGGGAAGCAGACGGTCTCGGCCCGCTGCGGGTGCTCTACGACATCGACGGCAACGAACCACCGCCTGAGGCCGAACTCGACCACCTGCGCGGCCATCTGGACTCGCGGCCGGTGCGGGTCGGCAACGCGGCGGTCGGCCAGCTGCAGCTCGACATCTACGGTGACCTGATCGACTCGGTGTACCTGTTCAACAAGTACGGTCCCGGCATCAGCTACGACGCCTGGTCCGATGTCGTCTTCGTCATCGACTGGCTGATCGACAACTGGGAACGCGCCGATGCCGGGATGTGGGAGATCCGCGATGCGGAGAAGGCGCACACCACGTCACGGTTGATGTGCTGGGTCGCGGTGGAGCGCGCCATCCGCATCGCCCGCCACCGTGGTCTGCCCGCCGATCTGGTGACGTGGTCCTCGGCGCGCGACGCGATGTACCACCGGATCATGACGGAGTCATGGAACACCGACCTGGAGGCCTTCACGCAGGTGGAAGGCGGTGACCGGCTCGACGCGGGCGTCCTGCTGATGCCGATGGTCAAGTTCATCTCGCCGGCTGATCCGCGCTTCCTGTCGACCCTGGCGGCCATCGAGCGCGAGCTGGTCACCGACAGCCTGGTTTTTCGCTATCAGCCGGAAACCGACGGTCTCGACGGCGACGAAGGCACGTTCTCGTTGTGCACGTTCTGGTACGTCGAGGCGCTGACCCGGTGCGGCCGCCTGGCCGACGCTCAACTGGCGCTGGAGAAGATGTTCACCTACGCCAATCACGTGGGCCTCTACGCTGAGCAGGTCAGTGCCACCGGTGACCAGGTCGGCAATTTTCCGCAGGCCTTCACACACCTGTCGTTGATCAGCGCAGCGATCAACCTGGACCGCGCGCTCGGTTGACGTGTTTCGCATGACCGCACGAGGGAAAGTAGGACTCCCATGACGATTGCACAGCGCGAGCGGGCGGCCCTGGTGGCGACACTCAGGGAACAGGCCCCCGACGCTCCCACCCTGTGTGACGGGTGGGACGCCCGGGATCTGGCCGCACACCTGGTGGTGCGGGAACGGCGGCTCGACGCCGCGCCCGGCATCCTGATCCCGGCGTTCGCCGATTACACCGAACGGGTGCAGAAGAACGTGGCGTCCTCGACCGACTGGGACGAACTGGTCGGTCAGGTCGCGTCCGGCCCGCCGCTGTATTCGCCGTTCAAGCTGCTGGACCCGATCGCCAACGTCGCCGAGATGTTCATCCACCACGAGGACGTCCGGCGGGCCCGTCCGGGGTGGGAGCCCCGCCCGCTCGACGAGCCGACGGCGTCGGCGCTGCGCCGGCCCGTTCAGATGATGGCACGCATGACGCTGCGGAAGGCACCGGCGACGGTGGTCCTGGCCACGCCGGACGGCGACACCTTGGCCACGCTGGGCAGCGGGACTCAGGTCAAGGTCACCGGTGATGCCGGCGAGTTGCTGATGTTCGCCGCCGGACGGGACGAGGCGCGGGTCGAGTTCGACGGGCCTGCCGACGCGGTCGCCGCGGTGAAGAAGTCCCGCGCGGGCCTCTAGGCTGGACAACCGTGAGCCCCGTCGATTTCCGTGTCTTCGTCGAACCCCAGCAGGGCGCCGGCTACGCCGATCAGCTCGCCGTCGCCCGCACTGCCGAAAGTGCGGGGTATTCGGCGTTCTTCCGGTCCGACCACTACCTCGCGATGAGCGGTGACGGTCTCCCCGGGCCGACCGACTCCTGGGTCACCCTGGCCGGTCTCGCCCGGGAGACCACCACCATCAGGCTGGGCACGATGGTCACCTCGGCCACGTTCCGCCATCCCGGCCCGCTGGCGATCTCGGTGGCCCAGGTCGACGAGATGAGCGGCGGGCGAGTGGAATTCGGACTCGGTGCGGGCTGGTTCGAGGCCGAGCATCGCGCCTACGCCATCCCGTTCCCACCGCTGGGCGAGCGGTTCGACCGGCTCACCGAGCAGCTGGAGATCATCACCGGACTGTGGGGGACCCCGTCCGGGGAGACGTTCGACTATTCCGGCACCCACTACAGCGTGGCCGAGTCACCCGGGCTGCCCAAGCCGGCTCAGACACCGCACCCGCCCATCATCCTGGGTGGCATGGGCGCCAAGCGCACTCCGGCGCTGACCGCGCGGTTCGCCACCGAGTTCAACATCCCGTTCGCACCGTTGGACGGCCTGATCCAGCAGTACGCCCGGGTGGCGGCTGCGGTCGAGGAGGCCGGCCGCGCCAAGGATTCGCTGACCTACTCGGCGGCGTTCGTGCTGTGCGCCGGGCGCGATGACGCCGAGATCGCTCGACGCGCCGCCGCCATCGGGCGCGAGGTCGACGAACTGCGCTCCAACTCCCCCGCCGTCGGCACCCCCGACGAGATCGTCGACAAGCTCGGCCCCTTCCTGCAGGGCGGTGTGCAGCGCGTCTATCTGCAGGTTCTCGACATGTCGGACCTCGAGCACATCGAGTTCATCGCCGAGACGGTCGTCCCGCAGCTTCGCTGACCCAGCACTCCGTACGCGTGCGCGGTTACTATCGGTGCCCGTGACCGGCCCCGACCGTGACGATGCGCCGCAGCCGGCGTGGCACAACCGCCCGTCGACGCTGCTGGGGGTCAGCGCCGCGGCGCTGGCTCTGCTCGCGTTGCTGATCGGCGCGATCAGCTACGTGACCGGGCAGGCCAACGAACCCGAGCCGGCGCCGATCGACTTCGTCGAACCCACGTATTCGGTCACCGACAGCAGCACGCCGAACTCCGGGTCGCCCGCGACGACCGGGACGATCACCACTACGAGCCCTCCGGTGACCACCGACATCAACCCCGAGGAGACGACGCCGACGACCACCGAGTCCGGTCCGTCGACGATCACCACCCGCCCGCCGCGCACCCGCGAAACCGATGTGGGTCCGACGACGCGGGAGCGGCCCAGGCTGACGCGCAGGACCACGCCCAGCGAGGAACCCGCCGAAAATCCCTAGCCGCAGCGCCTACTATCGGGTTTCGTGGCGCGCTACGGATCCGACGACGATCAGAACTACTACTCCGACGACGACCCGACCCGCCTCAACACCGGCGGCTACAGCGGGTACGGCCAGCCGGGACCGGCGGAGTCGGGCGAGGTGCCGTGGTTCCGCAAACCCGTCGCCCTCGTGGCGTTCGGCGCGCTGGGGGCAGTACTGATCGCGCTGATCGTCTACGGTTTGGCGCGCCTGATCACCGGCGACTCCGGCCCGGGCACCGACACCACCACCACGCCGTTGACGCCGCTCACCTCGACCTCTGCTCCGGCGGTGGTGCCGCCGCAGACCGTGACCGAGACGGTGACACCCTCCACCACCGAGCCGACCGGGCCCGCTGGAACTACCTCGACGACCACCACTGCGCCGACGACCACCACGACCACGACCACAACGACGACCACCAGCCCCAGCGTCAGCACGAGCACCAGCACCGTCACGCAGACCGAGACCCAGACCGAGACGGTGACGGAGACGCCCCCGGCCCCCTGAGTCAGCGGCGCGACGAGTACAGCGCGACGAGCGCTTCCGCGCTGCGCACCGCGGCCCGGCACGCCCGGGTGGTGAACGGGTCGTTGAGGGGATGATCGGCGCGTCTGCGCCACCGCTGCGTCGCGGCGAAGGCCGCCCGGGGGCCGTCGTCGGCCGATCCCGGCCCGAGCCCCAGTCTGCTGGCCGCATCGGTACCCGCGCCGCCGATGATCCGCCGCAGCGAGACCATCTCGTCGTCGGTCAATGTGGTTGCCCGGGAACGCAGTTGACTCAACAGTCGCAGTTCCTCGAACGCGTGGGTGTCGGCCAGCAACGGGTCGATGTCGGCGACGATCTGCGCCGAGGCCGACAGCGGATTCGCGGTCACCATCCGGCGCAGGGACAGCAGTGCGGTGTGCGCCTTCAAAGCGTCCGACCGTTGGGCGAACTGCTGGTCGATGACCTCCCGCAGCGCCACCAGACCGCTGCGTTCGAGGAGTTCGTCGGCCAGCGCCACCGAGTCGGTGACCCCGGCCTGCAGCACAACCACCGAGATCCGGATGCCGAACATCCCGAACCGGTCGAGCAACGCGCGGCGCGTCGCCGCGTCCAGCGGAAGCGAGCTGTCGTCGCGGACGAATCGGTCGGCCGACAGCATCGCCTTGGCCAGCTCGGCGGGGTCGACGTCGGCCAGTTTGCGCAGCGCGGCGAACTCGTCGTGGCGCAGCGTGCGCGCGGTGAGCGCGAGCAGCCCGGACACCGGCACCACCGCCTGGCAGATGCCGGTCTTGTCCATCTCGGTGGTGAACCGTGTGGCGACCTCGTCGGCGGACAGCATCGCGTCGATGCGCCCGGCCCCGATCTCGTCGGCGCGCGAGGCCACCCCGATGACGCCGAGTGCGCCGGTCGCGCCGCCGACCAGCATGCCGATCTGTTTGAGCAGGGCGATGTCGGCGGCGTTGAGGGTGCGCAGCAGGAACACCACGGCGTCGACGCGGGGCACGCCGTCGTCGGGAACCAGCAGCCGCAGCGAGCGCTCGGAGACATCGGGAGACAACGAGGAGGTGCCCGGGGTGTCGATGATGGTGGCGTCGACCAGCGCGCCGGCCGGCCACTCGACATCGAGATCGACCACCTCGGCCGCGTCGAGATCGGCGAGATCGAAGGTCAGGCCACCCTCGCGCACGATGGGGACGTTGCGCCGCCTGCCGCCGCGTTCGTTCGCGGTGACCCGCGGGGTGGGCCCGTACCGGAACCACGTGACGATGCGGGTGGCCTCTGTCGCGTCCGTGGGCGCGATGTCCTCCCCCACCAGCGCATTGACCAGGGTGGATTTCCCGGCCTTCAGCGTTCCGGCCAGTGCGATGCGAATCGGTTGGTTCAGCCGCCGACCGATGCGGTCCAGTTCGTTGTGCACGTCGGCACGCTGCCGGTAGGCGGGGTCGGCCTGGTAGGCCCGCACGACCCCGGCCAGGATCGCCCGGACCTGATCGCCCGCGCTCATCGCCCGGTCGTGAGCTCGGCGCAGTGGTCGAGCACCTGGCTCAGGATGCTCAATTGGCGTTGCAGCTCCTTGATACGCGAGTTCCGTTCGTTCTCTTCGACTTTGGCAGCGGCAATGGTCGCCTGCAGCGATTCGTTGAGGGAGCGGGTGGCCTGGTTGGCGATGTCGCGGTAATGATCGCGCAGCTGCCGCTGGATCTCCTTGAGCCGGTCACGGGACTCCTTGGCCACCACGAACGCGACGTCGTCGACGAACCGGCGGCTGTTCAGTTTGGCCTCGCTGCGCACCCGCACCATGCGGTTCTCCATGTTCTCCCGGTAGGCCGCGCGGCCCATCAGGGCTCCCGCGCCCAGCGAGATCGGATTGAACATGCCCAACCCGGCCAGTGAGGTCATCATGCCGAACATCAGCACACCGCCGTAGGATCCCTGCAGTCCGATGGTCGCCTTGCGGCCTCTGCCGACCGGCTTGGCCTCCAGCTTCTGGGGCGCCTTGATCTCCCCGAACCCCGTGCCCATGATCCGGGCGCTGATGGCGGGCACATCGACGGAGTCCACCCCGGCGCCGACGAAGGTCTGGGCCACCTCTTCGGCGAGCACCTCGGCCCGCTGGAAGGCCCACACGAAGTTGTCCCCGACCGCGGTGGCGACGGCGTCTTCGAGTTCGGCGCCGATCTCGGCCCACACCCGCGTCGGATCACAGGAATCGATCACCTTCTCGGTGTGCTGGGTGATGGCACGGAAGCGGCCACGCAGGTCGTGTTCGATGTCGGCGGTGAGGTCGGCGATCCCGTCGTTGAGGATCTGTTGCCACAGCGCCGTCTGCGCCAGGGCGTCCTGCGCTTCGGCTTTTCGGCGTTCCAGGTCGGCGCGCAGCGCCTCTCGCGCCGCGGGGTCGTCGAGCGCTTCCAGCTCGGCGCCCACCGCGAGACGCAGATGCTCTGCCGCCGAACGGATCTCGGCCAGAACCTGAGCGCGGATGCGGTCGTTCTCGCGGGAGGCCACCTGCTCGGACAGGAAGTTCACCAGCGCCGGGAAGTTGGACTCGGTGTTGAGTTCCTTGTCGTTGGTCTTGATCGCGTAGCTGCGCAGCACCGAGGACACCGGGATGACCGGCACCGCCACCCCGGCGCGTTGCAGGTGCCGCTCGTCGGCGGCGACGACGTCACGCCAGTACGGGTACAGATCCGTCTTGGTCGCCACGATCCGGGCGACCGGGCAGATCTGCACCGCCTGGCGCAGGAACGTCATCTCGGGTTCGGTGAACTCCTGGCTGGTGTCGCTGACCATCAGCACCGCGTCCGCGTCGGGCAGCAGGCCCAGCGTGGCGGACAGATGGGGTTGACCGTGGCCTCCCACCCCGGGGGTGTCGACGAACGCCAGTCCACCCTTGAGCAGCGGGCTGGGCGCGCTGACCTCGGCGCGGATCACCCGTCGTCCGCGGGCCAGCGGATGGAAGCGCAGGTCGGTCCGCACGTCGGCGGTCGGGATGTCGATGAGCTCGGGGGCCTCAGCACCGGGACGTTCGACGACGATGCGGGCCGAGGGCTCCTCGGCGTGGGTCACCACGGTCGGCAGCACCGTGGACTCGTCGTCGGCGACGCGGGCGACGGGAACGTTGAGCAGCGAGTTGAGCAGCTGGCTCTTGCCCTGCTTGAGCTGCCCGGCGATGACCACCCGGATCTGCGGATCGGTGATGCGGGCCTTGGCGCGGGTCATCCGGTCGACGAGGTCACCGCGCTCGTAGGTGCCGGCGATCGAAGCGGTGTGCTCGATCAACTCGACGATGACCTTCACGTCGCGGCGCCCGCCGGTCGCGGTGCGGTGCTCGGGCTGGTGGTTCGGCTGACTCATGGCACTCCTAGCGAACCAGGACCATATCGCGGCGGTGTGGCGGGACCTTCTCGATCCCGCCACACCGCCTCGGTGATGGTCCGTGCGATCAGAGCAGACTCATGTCGTTGTCGATGTCGGTGATGATGTCGTTGCTGATGTCGGTGTCGATCGACGTCAGGTCGTCATCGGAGTAGTCCCGGTTGTCCGAGTTGTCCTGACCGGAGTTGTCCGACATGTCGAACGCATCGCCGCCGGTCAGGACGTCCCCGTCCACCACGGTCGTGGTGTCGGTCGCGACGTCTCCGTCGTCGATCACCACCGCCGAGTCGTCACCGGAGTCGACCTCACCGATCACCGGGCCCTCGTTGTCTGTGACGATGTCGCCGCCGCCGCTGGTGGTGTTGCCGTTGTCCTCGACGTCGTTGTCCTCACCGATCACCACGTTGGACCCGCTGCCGGCGAGCACGTCACCGGAGTTGGCGCTGTTTCCGTCGCCCTGCACGGAGCGGTCGCCGGTCAGGATGTCGCCGGAGTTGTCGCCGCCGGTCGCGACGGCGTCGTCACCGGTGGCCACCGGGCCGGAGATGTCACCATCGGCGATCACGGCGCCGTCGGTGGCGGTGTTGGAGGTCTTGTCGCCGAACGTGATGTCGCCGAAGCCCAGATTCAGCCCGCCCTGCTGGGAGTTGGCGCCGGAGGACTGCTCCGGGCTCAGCAGCGACGTGTCGTTGTTGCTGGCCAAGTCGGTGTCGTTGCGGCTGGCGAACTCGGTGTCGTTGCGGCTGGCGAACTCACTCTGGGTCTGCGGGGCCCAGGTGGTCTGGGGCGAGAACGGGGAGGCGATGTTGTGATGGTCGGCGACGGCGCGCTGCAGTCCGACGATCGGGTCGCCGCCGCCCAGCACGGCGCCGGCGGGAGCCGCGGTCGCCGCGATCGCCTGCAGCTGGGCCGGGTTGACCGGGGGCAGCCCCGCGGTGCGCATCGCCTCCTCGGGATCGGCGACGAACTCGGCGGCCGAGGCCGGGCTGCGGAACAGGTTGATGATGAACTCGATCAAGGCGTTCATGTCGGGGTCCTCTCACTGGGGGTGTTCGGTCGCCGTGTCCGGCGAGGCAAGAACCACGCTATGGCTCGGAGGAGGCCCCGAAAACGGGGCGACCACCCCTTCTTGGGGGATCAATGTCAGGGGTCCAGGGGGAGACCCTATTAGGGGATTAGGGGGTGGACCGGGGCAGGCCGGCGCGCACCGTCACTGCCCGAAGGCGTCGAAACCGCCGGCCTGGTGCGGCAGGTCCTCGAGGTCCTCGAGGCCACCGGGATCACCTGAGCCATCGGGGCCACCGTGCCCGTCGAGCGGTGGCGATACCGCGTCCAGCCCGTCGTCGAACCACTCCCCGCCGACGACGGCGTCGTCCACCGCCGGCATCCCGTCGGGGGCGTCCAGAACGTCGTCGAATGCACCGAGGCGGTCGGGGACCCCGGGGTCCGGGGCGGACAGGTCGGAGATGACTGAAGAGACACCCCAGGTGTCGGGGACATCGGAGGCGTCGATGACCTCTCGGCCCGCCGCGACGAGGTCATCACCGGTGACCTGCGCGGGCAGTTCATCGCCGAAGGCGTCGAACGCCGACACGGCCTGCCCGCTGGTCCACACGTTGTCATCCATCGCCCCGGCCGACATCGACTCGGACACCACCGGGATGAGACTGTTGACGTCGACCCTGGTGACGTCGGCCAGGTGGGCGTCGGCGATGGCCCGCTCGGGGTCGGCGGCGTAGCGGGCCGCCGCGTCGGGGTCACGCACCAGGGACAGCACGAACTCCAGCAGCGGGTTCGCCATGACACGTCCTACCTTCGCTCGCAGCTCACGGCGGGCTCAGACCCCGCCGGACCCGATCGTAATGACGATTCCCGATGCGGAGATCGGTGCTGGCACCCATCCCTGTCGAGGGTCCGGTTAGGGGCTTTCGATTAGGGACTCGGGGCCACTAGGGGCTTGCCCGGAAATGACGGCTCGGGCGGCTAAGGTGTGTCGAACAGAGCAGGGAGGTGCGAGTGGGTGACTCACTCGGGTTGTCCGTGGGGACGACCAATCTGGTGGCCACCGCCGCCGGTCGATCGACCGTGATCCGGCGCTCCGTGCTCACCGTCTATCCCGACCGGCCCGCCGAGGTCGGGGTTCCCGGCGAGAACCCGAACCTCGACGTGCCGCAACCGGACAGCCTGGTGCTCACCGGCTTCGTCGAACGGGTGGGCGACCCCATCCCGCTGGTGGCCGCGGACGGCTCGGCCCACCAGGCCGAACGGGTGCTGGCCGAAGCTCTCGACGCGATGGCGCGGGCGGCCGGTGGCGGATCCCCCGTCGCGATCGCGGTGCCGTCCTACTGGGGTCCCGCGGCGGTCGGCGCGTTACGGGGGGCGCTGCGCGCCGTGCCCGCCCTGGCTCCGGGCGGGGTGCCCGCCGCCCTCGTTCCCGACTCGGCCGCCGCACTGACCGCGCTGCAGGCCGCGCCCGGGTTGCCGACCACCGGCGTGGTGGCGCTGCTGGATTTCGGCGGTACCGGTACGTCGATCAGCCTGGCCGATGCCGGCGCCGGATTCGCCCCGCTGGGTGAGACGGCGCGGTTCGCCGAGTTCTCCGGTGACGGTGTGGACGCGTTGCTGCTCAACCATGTCATCGCGGCCTCGGCCACCGACGCCGCCGACCCGGCCGGTACCGCGGCGGTCGGCTCGCTGGCCCGTCTGCGGGCCGAGTGCCGGCTGGCCAAGGAACGCCTGTCCACCGAGACGTCGACGAGTGTCAGCACGCAGGTGCCCGGCTTGCCGGCCGACGTGCGGATCACCCGGGCCGAGCTGGAGAACCTCGTCGACCAGCCCCTGTCGGGGGCACTGCTGGTGCTCGAGGACAGCCTGCAGCGGGTGGGGTTGAGCGCCGCCTCGCTGGCAGCGGTGGCGACCGTGGGTGGCGGTGCGCAGATTCCGCTGATCACCCAGCGTCTCTCGGAGCGGCTGCGGGTGCCGGTCATCACCACCCCGGCGCCGCAGACGAGTGTCGCCGCCGGCGCCGCCCTGGTCGCCGAGCGGGGGCTGACCTCCGATGCCACGACCATGTCCGGGGCAGCCGACAGCCCCACCGGCATCGCACCGGCGGCATGGGCGGCCGGCACGGCAGGGGCCGCAGCCACCGAATCCGCCGCCGACGGCGCGCCGTCGGCCACATTCCGCGCGTTGGCGTGGTCGCAGGACGACGCCAGCGGCCAGGAGCCTGTCCCCTACGTGGGCGACGACTACACCTTCGAGGGCACCGAGGCGCGCCCGGCGATGGCGTTCGACGCCGAACCGGACGCCGACTACGCCGACCCGGCGCCGCTGCCCTGGTACAAACGCCCACCGGTGCTGTTCGGCGTGGCCGCGGCGGCGGCACTGGTGGCGGCCGGCGGGTTGGCCGTCACCCTCGCCTCGACCGACGGGGACACCGGCCCCTCCTCCGACACCCCCACCACCGGGGAGAACGGGGAACCGGTGGCACCCCCGCCCCCGGTCACGGTGACGGTCACCGGCTCGGACGGGCTGCCGACGACGTCGGTGTTCACCCCGCCGCCGCCGACGACCACCACGACCAGCCCGGCCTCGGAGACGACGTCGACCACCAGCGCGACCACCGAGACGACCACCACGACGACCACGCAACCGACGACGACCACGACGCAGCCGACCACCACGACCACCCGGACCACCACGACCCGGCCCACCACCACGCGGCCCACCACGACGGCACCGCCCCCCACCACGACGGCGCCGCCCCCGGAACCCGAGCCCGAACCCGAACCCGATCCGGTCACCCCGGACGCCGGAGGGGATGTCACCACCCCGCTGGCTGCGCCGCCACTGTCACCGTGAGGGTTCCCCCGGCCGCGCGGGCCGCGGTCGCGAGTCTGGCCGCCGCGCCCACCGAGCCGGCGGTGATGGCCGTGACCGGCGGCATCGGCACGGGGAAGTCCTCGACGCTGGCCGCCGTGCGCGTGGCGCTGGCCGCCGGCGGCGTCGCGGTCACACCGCGTCTGCCGCGCCCGGGCGAGGAACCTGGCCAGGCGGTCGTCATCGACGACGCGCACCTGCTCGACGACGACGCGCTGCACCAGCTGACCGAACTGGTCCTCGACCGCACCTGCACCGTGGTGGTGGCCGCTGAGCCGCTCACGCACCGCCCGGCGCTGCGCGCGCTGGTCATCGCCGTGCAGCGCGAGCGCCCGGTGCTGGCGCTGTCCGCGCTGACCGCAGCGGACATCGCCGACGCCGCCGCCACCATCCTCGCGACCGAGCCGTCGCCGGAGCTGATCCGGGCCCTGACGACGGTGACCGGCGGCCTGCCGCTGCTGATCACCGCGGCACTGAGCGAACCCGGCACCGACCCGGTCGCTCTGGCCCGGCGCGCGGAGCAGGCGCTGACCGAGCGGTTGCGCTGGTGCGACGACGCCGTCCTCGACGCGGTGGTGGTGTTGTCGCTGTCCGGGGAGCTGGGTGCGGCCGACCTGGCTGCCGCGATGCGGATCGAGGTGCCCGACGCGGTGGCGTTGGTGGACCGGGCCCGGGCCAGCGGCCTGCTGGGACCGTCCCTCCCCGACACGTTCCTGCAGCGCGTCCACCACTGCGCGGCCCACTCCGTCGGCGCCGCGCGCCACCGTCAACTCGAAACCACCCTTCTCACAACGCAACTCGACGCCGCGTCACTGTCGGCCGAGCTGGCGCTCCAGCTGGCCGAGCACGGATTGCAGGATGATCGTCTCGCGCGCCCGCTGACCGACCTCGCCGGTCGGCCCGACACCGCCCCGGCCCGGGCGGCGCGGCTGTTGCGCGCCGCGCGCTCCGCGGGCGGCACCCACGTCAGCGCCGACTTGGCCGACGCGCTGGCCATCTCGGGTGACCTCGTGACGGCCGGACGAATGGCCGAGGAAATGGTCGGCTCCGAGGACCGTGACGAGCGTGTGGCCGCCGTCCGGATCGCCGCCGCGGCGGCCGCTCACGACGGGGCCATGGCTCAGGCAGCCGACCTGTACCGCTGGCTGGGCCCGCAGCCCGATCCGGTCGTCGCGGTCAGCGGGGTCCTGGCCGGCGTCGCCGTCGGCGACCTGGAGCTGGCCCGGTCGGCGTTCGGCGGGCCCGCGCAGGGACCGCCCACCTCGGCGTCCAGGGCGGCGCGCTGCCTCGGTGACGGCGTTCTCGCCTCCGTCGACCGGCCGTATCTCGAGGTGGTGTCGGTTCTGGGCCGCGCGGCGGGCGTCGATGTGCCGATCGGGGTGGACAGTGCGGCAGCGGTGGCCGCGCTGGCCGCGCTGCACGGCGGGGATCCGGTGCGGGCGCGCAGCGTGCTGGCGCGCGCGCTGCACGGGGACGGTCCGGCAGGCCCTGAGCTCAGCGGCAGCGCTCACGGCCGCGCCTACAGCCACCGGCATCGGCTGCTGCAGGGGTGGTTGCGGATGCAGGACGGTCAACTGCGCGCCGCCGGCACCGACGCCCGTGCGGTGTTGAATGCCCCCGACGGCCCGTTGCCCCGACGCGACGCGCTGTGGGCGCACGCGTTGAACACCGCGATCGCTCGCCGTGCCGGAGACAGCGGAGCGCTGCACACCCACTGGCACGCGGCGATGGAGGTTCTCGTCGAGTGCTCGGTCGACGTGTTCTCGGTACTGCCGGTCGGCGAACTGTGGGTGGCTGCGGTGCTGTTGCGCCGCCAGGACCGTGTCGAGCATCCCGTACGCGAGGTGTTCGCCGCCCTGGAATCACTGGGGAACCCCGCGCTGTGGTCGGTGCCCCTGCAGTGGGCCGGGGTGCACGCCGGGATCCTGGCCAACACCCCGGAAGCGGTCGCCCCGTACGGCCAGGCCTTGACCTCCGCCGCCGCCGGGAGCACGTACGCACGGGCCCTCGCCACGGCCGGTCGCACCTGGTTGCGGGTGCTGGCCCAGCGCGTGGACACCGACGACGTCACGGCCGCGGCCCGCACCCTCTGCCAGTTCGGGCTGACGTGGGAGGCGACCCGGCTGGCCAGCCAGGCCGCGCTGCACTCACCCGACGCCCGGGTGTCGGGGGCGATGCTGCAGCTGGCGCGTGACCTCAAACACACCATCGCCGCCGACGAGTCCGCCCTGTCGGAACGCCCGTCGGCCGGTCCCCGCCGCGGCGAGGTCGTGCGGCCGGCCGCGCCCACGCTGTCCGACCGCGAGCGCGAGGTGGCCGAGCTACTGCTTCTCGGTCGCCCCTATCGGGATATCGGCAGCCAACTGCTCATTTCGGCAAAGACCGTCGAGCACCACGTCGCCCGCATCCGGCGGCGGCTCGGCGCGGAGTCACGGTCGGAGATGCTGTCGATGCTGCGCGCCCTGCTGGACACCGCGCCGGCCGGCTCGGATCCCACCTAACCGGTTAGTTAGGTCAGCCTTCGTAGCGGGCTTTCCCGCCAGGATGCAACTATGAGCAGGCACCGAGCTAAAGTTACTCACCGGTAACTTTGTCTAAGTTACCGACGGGTAACCACGAAACCGGAGGCGCGTGTGGATACGCAGATGCTGATCAGGATCGTCGTCGGGGTCCTGATGACCGCGATCGTGGGCGTTTTCGCGGTCAAGCGAGTGCTGTGGCTGACGAAACTCATCCGGTCAGGTCAGCCGATGAGCGAGTCCAACAACCGCAAGGACGACCTTCGCAAGCGGATCACGACGCAATTCGAAGAGGTCTTCGGGCAAACCCGGCTGCTGAAGTGGTCGATCCCCGGTATCGCCCACTTCTTCACCATGTGGGGCTTCTTCATCCTGGCGTCGGTCTACCTCGAGGCGTTCGGCCTGCTGTTCGACCACGACTTCCACATCCCGCTCATCGGCCGCTGGGACGCTCTGGGCTTCCTGCAGGACTTCTTCGCCGTGGCCGTGCTGCTCGGCATCATCACGTTCGCGATCATCCGCCTCACCCGTGAGCCCAAGAAGCTGGGCCGCGAGTCCCGCTTCTACGGTTCCCACACCGGCGGCGCGTGGCTGATCCTGTTCATGATCTTCAACGTCATCTGGACCTACGCGCTGGTCCGCGGCGCTGCGGTCAACACCGACGCGCTGCCGTACGGCAACGGCGCGTTCTTCTCCCAGTTCATGGGCTGGATCATGGGCCCGCTCGGCTACACGGCCAACGTGTGGATCGAGACGCTGGCGCTGCTCGCCCACATCGCGATCATGCTGGTCTTCCTGCTGATCGTGCTGCACTCCAAGCACCTGCACATCGGCCTGGCTCCGATCAACGTCACCTTCAAGCGGATGCCCGACGGTCTGGGCCCGCTGCTGCCGGTGGAGTCCAAGGGCGAGATCGTCGACTTCGAGGATCCCGCCGAGGACGCCGTGCTGGGCCGCGGCAAGATCGAGGACTTCACCTGGAAGGGCTATCTCGACTTCACCACCTGCACCGAGTGCGGACGCTGCCAGTCGCAGTGCCCGGCGTGGAACACCGGCAAGCCGCTGTCGCCCAAGCTCGTGATCATGAACCTGCGCGACCACATGTTCGCCAAGGCGCCGTACTTCCTCGGCGAGAAGCCTGAGCCTGACGAAGAGACACTGGCCAAGGCACTGGAGTCGGCCCAGGGCGGGTTGGTCGGCACCGAGCACGACGAGGAACACCACGTCCCCGAGTCCGGATTCGAACGGGTGATGGGTTCCGGACCCGAGCAGGCCGCCCGGCCACTGGTCGGCAGCGCCGAACAACTGGGCGTCATCGACCCCGACGTGCTGTGGTCCTGCACCACCTGCGGCGCCTGCGTCGAGCAGTGCCCGGTCGACATCGAGCACATCGACCACATCGTCGACATGCGCCGCTACCAGGTGATGATGGAATCCGAGTTCCCGGGCGAACTCGGCGTGCTGTTCAAGAACCTGGAGACCAAGGGCAACCCCTGGGGCCAGAACGCCAAGGACCGCACCAACTGGATCGACGAGGTCGACTTCGACGTGCCGGTCTTCGGCAAGGACGTCGACTCGTTCGAGGGCTACGAGTACCTGTTCTGGGTGGGCTGCGCCGGCGCCTTCGAAGACCGCGCCAAGAAGACCACCAAGGCGGTCGCCGAACTGCTGGCCACCGCGGGCGTCAAGTATCTGGTGCTCGGCGAGGGCGAGACCTGCAACGGCGACTCCGCGCGGCGCTCCGGCAACGAGTTCCTGTTCCAGCAGCTCGCCGCCCAGAACGTCGAGACGCTCAACGACCTGTTCGAAGGTGTCGAGCGTGTCGACCGCAAGGTCGTCGTGACCTGCCCGCACTGCTTCAACACCCTCGGCCGCGAATATCCGCAGCTGGGCGGCAACTACACGGTGCTGCACCACACCCAGCTGCTGAACCGGCTGATCCGCGACAAGAAGCTGATCCCGGTGAAGTCCTCCGAGAACGGCATGGACATCACCTACCACGACCCGTGCTACCTGGGCCGCCACAACAAGGAGTACTCGGCACCGCGCGAGCTGATCGGCGCGTCGGGCGCGAAGCTGACCGAGATGCCGCGCCACGCCGACCGCGGTCTGTGCTGCGGCGCCGGCGGTGCGCGCATGTGGATGGAAGAGCACATCGGCAAACGCGTCAACGTGGAACGCTCCGAAGAAGCGGTCGACACCGGCGCGTCGGCGATCGCCACCGGCTGCCCGTTCTGCCGCGTCATGATGACCGACGGCGTCGACGATGTGGCGGCCACCCGCGACGTCGAGAAGCCCGAGGTGCTCGACGTGGCCCAGCTGCTGCTGGGATCGCTCGACAAGGGCAGCGTCACGCTGCCCGAGAAGGGCACGGCCGCCAAGGAAGCCGAGGAGCGTGCGGCACGGGTCGCCGCCGAGGCTCCGGCGGCACCGGCGAAAGCGGAGCCGGAATCCGACGAGGCGCCCGAGCCGTCGGCGAAGGCCGACACGGCTCCGGCCGAATCCAAGCCGGTCACCGGACTCGGGATGGCCGGGGGCGCCAAGCGACCCGGCGCCAAGAAGACCGCGGCACCGGAGGACAAGGCCGAGGCTCCGGCCGCCGCCCCCGCCAAGGGGCTCGGCATCGCCGGCGGCGCCAAGCGACCGGGCGCGAAGAAGGCCGCTCCCGCCAAGGCCGAGACGTCCGCAGAGACGACCGCAGCGCCGGCCAAGGAACCCGAGGTCAAGGGCCTCGGTATCGCCGGGGGCGCCAAGCGACCCGGCGCCAAGAAGGCCGCCCCGGCCAAGGCCGAGACAGCTGCCGCGGAGCCTGCCGAAGCTCAGGCCGAAGCTCAGACCGAGGTCAAGCCGGAGCCCGAGGTCAAGGGGCTCGGCATCGCGTCAGGCGCGCGCCGGCCCGGTGCGAAGAAGGCCCCGGCGGCCAAGGTCTCGCCCAACGAGGGCGAGCCGACGGTCGTGCAGCCGCCGAACGTCGACCCCGACAACGTCGAGGCGGGCACCGAAGCGCCCGACAGCGCCGACTCCGACCGCGGGCTCGACGCCACGCCGGAACCCGAGGTCAAGGGCCTGGGGATCGCCCCGGGTGCACGTCGACCCGGCGCGAAGAAGGCCTCGTCGACCGGCTCGGCCCCCGAGGCAGAGCCCGAGCCGAAGCCTGGGGAGTCTGCTGCCGAGGAATCCCCGGCCGACGAGTCCACAGCCGCGCCGACGGCCGACTCGGAGCCGGAGACCACGGCGTCACACGGTTCCGGTAACGGCGAGGCGAGAATCGTCGGCGACGAGCCGCCGGTGAAGGGCCTCGGCATCGCCAAGGGCGCCCGCCGCCCGGGCAAGCGGTAGGTCAGTTGACCCGCCTGGCCGCCGTCGCGTTCGCGACGGCGGCCTCGCTGTTTTCAGCCCCGGTGTTGTCAGCCCCGGTGTTCTCGGCCGCGGTGTTCTCGGCCGCGGTGTTCTCGGCCGCAGTGTTCTTCGCCGCGGTCCCCGCGGACGCGCAAGCCCCCGCCCCCGGGCCCGAACCCCCGGTCGACAGCTGTGTCCTGATCGACACCGACTTCGACATCGACGACATGATGACGATCCCGACCGTGATCGGAGCCCGCCACGTCGCGGCCGTCGTCGCCACCGAGGGATACACGGTGCCCGCCCTGGGCGCCCCGGCGGTCGAGCACCTGATCGATCACCCCGGCCAGCGCGATGTCCCGGTCATCGTCGGCGCGGCCACCGAGCGGCCCGAGGCGGACATCGCCGCCACCTTCGGCGACTACGTCCTCGACTACCGGGCCCTGATGAGCCGCGTGAACAACGCCCTGCCCGTCGCCCTGCCGCCCGCCGCCCCCGACGACGAGGTACGACGGGTGAGCGATTCGGTCGCCGGGTGCGCACAGGTGGATGTGCTGATCCTGGGCCCGTTCTCGTCGTTCGTCCGCTACAGCCCGGCGATCCGGTCCAAGATCGGGCGGGTCGTCATCACGGGCCGGCCGCCGGCCGGTGATGCGGAGCTCGAGGCGGGCGAATCCTTCAACTGCGTCTACGACCGCCACTCCTGCGCACAGGTCTTCGACCGGCAGCTACCCGGTCTGGACCACGTCTTCGTCGACGTGCCGCGCGCCGACTGCGACACCACCCCGAACAAGCCCGGCTGCGAAGGCCGCGTCTACGGGCCCACGCTGGCGATGGCGCGGCAGCTGGCGCCGACGGGCCTGCCCGGCTACCTCCGGCAGATCCTGCTCGACGATTCGGCGACGTGGGCACTCGACACGTGGGAGCAGTCCGGCTACGGCGGGCGGACCATGTTCTGGGACCAGTCGACGGCGCTGGCATTGCTGGATCCCGCGCTGTTCCAGCCGGTCGGGGCCCATCTGGAGACGGTGCTCAGCCCGCAGGAGTTCCAGCGCGCCTGGGTCGAGTACACCAACCTGTCGGTGTCCTACCGCTAGCGCTGGTGTGGGCCACCGGCAAAAACACGTCGACAACCGTGGGAGAATTGTCGACGTGACTACCCAACCGGCGCCGTGGCAGGCGAGCAGCGGCCATCACGCGCGCCAGCGTGTGTTCACGCAGTCGAGCAAGTTGCAGGACGTTCTCTACGAGATCCGCGGTCCGGTGCACGAGCACGCCTCCCGGCTGGAGGCCGAGGGCCACCGCATCCTGAAGCTGAACATCGGCAACCCGGCGCCGTTCGGGTTCGAGGCGCCCGATGTGATCATGCGCGACATCATCCAGGCACTGCCCTATGCGCAGGGCTATTCGGATTCCAAGGGCATCGTCAGCGCGCGCCGCGCGGTGTTCACCCGCTACGAACTCGTCGACGGGTTTCCCCGCTTCGACATCGACGATGTCTACCTCGGCAACGGGGTCTCCGAGCTGATCACGATGACGCTGCAGGCATTGCTGGACAACGGCGACCAGGTGCTGATCCCGGCGCCGGACTATCCGCTGTGGACGGCGTCGACGTCGCTGGCCGGCGGCACCCCGGTGCACTACCTGTGCGACGAGACCCAGGGCTGGCAGCCCGACATCGCGGACCTGGAGTCCAAGATCACCGACCGCACCAAGGCGATCGTCGTGATCAACCCGAACAACCCGACCGGGGCGGTGTACAGCCGCGAGGTGCTCACCCAGATCGCCGACCTGGCCCGCAAGCACGAACTGATGCTGCTGGCCGACGAGATCTACGACAAGATCCTCTATGACGACGCCGAGCACATCGCGATGGCGTCGGTGGCGCCCGACGTACTGACGCTGACCTTCAACGGCCTGTCCAAGGCCTACCGGGTGGCCGGCTACCGGTCGGGGTGGCTGGTCATCACCGGCCCCAAGGAGAACGCCACCAGTTTCATCGAGGGCATCAGCCTGCTGGCCAACATGCGGCTGTGCCCGAATGTGCCTGCACAGCACGCCATCCAGGTGGCGCTCGGCGGCCACCAGAGCATCGAGGACCTGGTGCTGCCGGGTGGCCGGTTGCTCGAGCAGCGCGATGTGGCGTGGGAGAAGCTCAACGAGATCCCCGGGGTGTCGTGCGTGAAACCCGAGGGCGCGCTGTACGCGTTCCCCCGCCTCGATCCCGAGGTCTACGACGTCGTCGACGATGAGCAGCTGGTGCTGGATCTGCTGCTGCAGGAGAAAATCCTGGTCACCCAGGGCACCGGGTTCAACTGGCCCACCCCCGACCATCTGCGGATCGTGACGCTGCCGTGGTCGCGCGACCTGGCCAACGCCATCGAGCGGCTGGGCAACTTCCTGGTCAGCTACCGCCAGTAGCGCCGCGACCGTAAGCGCCGAACGTGAACCCACGGCGACGGTGAGCGCCGAGCGTGAACCTACCGTCACGCTCGGCGCAGGTTCACACCCGCGGGCGCGGCGGGGCGCGACCTCTACCCTGTCCGGGTGGCGCACTCGCACTCTCACTCGCACTCGCTGAGCGGTCCCTCGCCGGTCGGGCCGCTGGCGGCCAAGGTCGTCGTCGGCCTGCTGGTGGCCACCGGGGTGGCAGTGCTCCTCGGCGCGGCGCTGCTGTGGCCCAGCGGCGACAAGGCCGACATCCCGCTGCCGTTCCAGAACGCCACGGGCGCGGCGGTGACGACGGAGTCGGGTCGCGTGCTGTCCAGCGGCACCGAACCGTGCGGCAGCCCGTCGGCCGGCGCGGTACTGACCGCCGATCCCCTGCCCGCCCCGCAGGACAGCGCCACCACCTGCGTGCACACCGTGGTGGCCATCGAATCGGGACCCAACCAGGGCGCCCGGACTCTGCTGGAGTTCGGCGGCGGACCCGGCCAGCCCCGCCTGGCCGCCGGTGACGACATCCGCATCAGCAGGCAGGTCGACGACCTCGGCACCACCACCTACGCGTTCTACGACTACGAGCGCACCTGGCCGTTGATCGCGCTGGCCGCTGTCTTCGCGGTGGTCGTCGTCGCGGTGGCCCGGTGGCGCGGGTTCCGCGCCCTGGTCGGCATCGTCGTCGCGTTCGGGGTGCTGGTGGTGTTCCTGCTGCCGGCGCTGCGGGACGGGGCGCCCGCCGTCCCGGTGGCGCTGGTCGCCTCGGCGGCAATCCTGTACGCGGTGATCTACCTGGCCCACGGCGTCAGTCTGCGCACCAGCGCGGCTCTGCTCGGCACGCTGGCGTCGCTGCTGCTGGCCGCGGCGTTGTCCTGGGGCGCCATCGAACTGGCGCATCTGACCGGGTTGTCGGAGGACACCAACAACGAGGTCGCGGCCTATCTGGGCAACGTGTCGATCACCGGGCTCCTGCTGGCCGGGTTCATCATCGGCTCCCTCGGCGTGCTCAACGACGTCACCGTCACCCAGGCGTCGACGGTGTTCGAGCTCGCGGCCCTCGGTGACGGCGCCGACCGGCGGGACGTGTTCGTCGGCGCGATGCGGGTGGGCCGCGACCACATCGCCAGCACCGTGTACACGCTGGTCCTCGCCTACGCCGGCAGCGCCCTGCCGCTGCTGCTGCTGTTCAGCGTGGCCAACCGGTCGCTGGGTGACGTGCTGACCAGCGAGAGCGTGGCCATCGAGATCGCCCGCTCGGCGGTCGGCGGTATCGCGTTGGCGCTGTCGGTGCCGCTGACCACCGGCATCGCCGCGATTCTGGCGACCCCGCAGCGCAGTACCTGACCTCACCCGTCGGCATCCGGCACCCGGGTTGCCCTGAGCCTCAACGCTCCAGCAGGTCCAGCAGGTACTGCCCGTAGCCCGACTTCAGCAGGGTCTGGGCCCGCGCGGCCAGCGCGTCGTCGTCGATGAACCCGACCCGCCAGGCGACCTCCTCGGGCACGCTGATCTTCAGCCCCTGCCGGCGTTCGATCGTGCGCACGAAATCGCCTGCGTCCAAGAGAGAGTCGAAGGTGCCGGTGTCGAGCCAGGCGGTGCCGCGCGCGAGCACCTCCACCGACAGCCGGCCCTGGTCCAGGTAGGTCTGGTTGATCTCGGTGATCTCGTACTCACCGCGCGCGGATTTGCCCAGTGCGCGGGCGATCTCGATCACGTCGTTGTCGTAGAAGTACAGGCCCGGCACGGCGTAGTGGGACTTGGGCGTGGCGGGCTTCTCCTCCAGCGACAGCGCGGTGCCGTCGGGGGCGAAGTCGACGACACCGTAGGCCGACGGGTTGGCGACCCAGTACGCGAAGATCGCACCGCCGGAGACGTTGTGGAACCGCCGCAGGCCCGTGCCGAGGCCGGGCCCGTAGAAGATGTTGTCGCCCAGCACAAGTGCCACCGAGTCGGTGCCGATGTGGTCGGCGCCGATGACGAACGCCTGGGCCAGCCCGTCGGGCTGGTCCTGCACCGCGTAGCTCAGGTGGATGCCGAACGCCGAACCGTCGCCGAGCAGCCGATGGAATGCCGGCGCGTCATGCGCGGTGGTGATCACCTGGATGTCGCGGATGCCGGCCATCATCAGCGTGCACAACGGGTAGTAGATCAGCGGCTTGTCGTACACGGGCAGCAGCTGCTTGCTGACTCCCCGCGTGATCGGATACAGCCGGGTGCCCGACCCGCCGGCCAGGATGAGGCCGCGCATCAGCTCACGAGGTCCTCATCGGTCAGCTCGGTGGCGGCCAGGGCGGCGTCGAGGTCGTCGTGCCGGAACATCGACGTGACATGGTCGTGGACCACCCGGAACGCCGACGCTCCCGGACCGGCCTCGCCGGTGACCGACACGACGCGCTGCTCGACGACTACGACCCCGTCGTGGACGTAGACCCGGCCGGGTTCGAGCTTGTAGTCGAGCTTCTCCGCCCAGTCCCGCAGAGCCTGGTGACCCTGGGCGGCACCGTGCGGGTCGCCGATCTCGATGTCGTCGCTGGACAGCGACAGCAGGGTGTCGACGTCACCGGCGTTCAGCGCGTCGTGCCAGGCAAGGACGGTGGCCATCTCGGAAGTGGTCATGCTCGGAGCATAGGCGGCTCAATAGGGCGTGCTGGCCAGCCAGGCGTCCCACACCGCGGTGTCGCCGAACACCTGCAGCCCGGCCTCGGCCGCGGTCTTGCGGCGCACGGTCGCCAACAGCAGCTCGGTGACGGGGCCACGCAACGCGACACTGCCCTTGCTGTGGCTGTGCGACCAGCCGACGCCGTCCTCGTCGTGGACGATGGTCCACTCGCCCGTCGGCCCGAGCGCTTCCTCGGTGGCGTGCAGGTGGATGGACTGACCGCGGTCCAGCCGCGGTGGATGCCGGCGGTCGACACAGGTCCGCTCGATCCACTCGCTCAGCGCATCACCGGCCAACTCCGGGTCCAGGTCGTAGTCCGTGCCGAGCGCCATCGCGGCGTCGGCGCGGTGCACGGTCGCTTCGTGGAGGCGCCGCCGAATCCACCAGCCCGCCGGGCGCGGGCCGAGGAAGGTCCACACCCGGGTGTCGGAACCCACCCGGTCGACGGCGTCGAGGACCATCTGCGCACCGCTGTCGAGCCATTGGGCAGCCGCGTCGCGATCGTCCGGCGGGCGCCCGTCGGGAACGTCGCGGGGATCCAGGGGCTCGTTGCGGCGCTCGATGATGATCTGAGCGGCCCAGCGGTTCCCGCGCCCGACGTGGCGGAACAACTTCTCCAGGGTCCAGTCGCCGCACGTCGGCACCGGGGTGTCCCGGTCACCCGATCTGATCAGGTCTCCGAACGCCCGAGTCTGCTCGAGCAGCGCTGCCCGAAAATCCACCTCACGAACCTATCGCGGCGCGGGCCGCGCCGAGCCTGATCGGCAATGTCGACCATCCCCGCAGCACCCGGGTGTCGCGGCGGCTGCCCGCCCCGGCCAGCCGGGCGTCCGGGTAGCGCTCGAAGAACGTGCGCAGGCCGACCTCACCCTCGGCGCGGGCCAGCGCCGCCCCGAGGCAGAAGTGCCGGCCGCCGGAGAACGACAGATGCTTACCGGCGTTGTCGCGTTCGATGTCGAAGCGGTGCGGGTCGGCGAACACCTGGGGGTCGCGGTTGGCGCCGGCCAGATAGATGATGACGAGCTCACCGCGCTCGATCGGGGTCCCGGCCACCTCGACGTCACTGCGCGCGAAGCGGGCACTCATCTGCACCGGGGAGTCCAGCCGCAGGATCTCCTCGACCGCCGTCGGCCACAGCTCCGGGCGGGCGGCCAGCGTATCGAGGTGCTCGGGGGTGTCCAGCAGCATCCGGATCCCGTTGCCGAGGAGGTTCACGGTGGTCTCGAAGCCGGCGGCCAGCACCAGGCCCGCGGTGGCCTGCAGCTCGCGCTCCGACAGCCGGGCGGCCTCGTCGGAGGCCTGGCTGGCCTGGATCAGCTGGCTCATCAAGTCGTCGCCCGGGTTGCGGCGCAGGCGTTCCAGATGGCCGGTCAGCCAGGTGTTGAAGCCGACCAGCCCCTCATGGACCTGCATGTACTGCTGCCAGGACAACCCGATGTCCAGGCTGGGGGCACCCAGTTCCCCGAACCGCAGGATGTGCTGGCGGTCGCTTTCCGGCACGCCGAGGATGTCGCTGATCACCGCCACCGGAAGCTGCGAACAGTACCGCTCGACGATGTCGACCACGTCGTCCCCGGACTCGTCGGCCAGCCTGTCGAGCAGCTCGTCGGCGGTCTGCTGCACGCGGTCACGCAGCGCATTGACCGCCCGCGTGGTGAACACCGACGACACCAGTTTGCGGCAGCGGGTGTGGTCGGGCGGCTCGATCGACAGCAGCGACGGCGGCTCGATCGGGTGCAGCAGCCCCGGATTCGTCTTCTCGTTGATCCAGCGCAGCGGCGCCGGCAGACCGGCGCCGAGCGACGAGACCCGGAAGTCGTCGGAGCGCAGCAGCTCGTTGGCCACCTGGTGGTCGACGGTCATCAGCACCGCGCGGCACCGGACGACGGGCCCGTGGGCGCGCAGTTCGTCGGCGAACGCGGCCGGATCGGCGCGCACCTGCGGGTCGGCGATGAGCCGGGCCTGCGGGTCGCCGCTGCGCCGCATCGCGAACTTGGACAGGCCGCGGATCACCCCGTGCAGAGCCACCCAGCGGATGCGCTGGCGAAATCGATCAGCTGCCATCACTCGAGCTTAAGCACGGGACGCAAGTCGTCCAAGCGATCGAACAGGTGCCAGATGTAGGACGACGACCCGTTCTCGCGGTGGGCGTGCAGGTCGGCCAGCTCGGGGTCGTTGCAGTAGCTGTCGAACGCGTCCTTGGAGTCCCACTCGACCAGGATCAGCACGGTGCGCGGTTCGATGTCGCCGGTCATGGATTCGCGGAACTTGCCCAGCGCGACAACCCGACCGCCGTGCTTGGCGACCTCGGCCGGCGAGCGCTTCGAATAGGCCAGGTACTCGTCGCGGTCGGCGACGTCGAACAGGTTCAGCGCGTAGACGGTCATGCCGCGACGCTACGCCGCGGACGGTTCCCCGATGGAGCGGCCCAGCGCGTACACCCGCCAGCCGGCCTGCAACCAGCGCGCCACGTCGAGGCAGTTGCGGCCGTCGACAACGACTTTCGCCCGCACGGTGTCGGCCAGTGCGGCCGGGTCGAGGCCGACGAACTCCGCCCATTCGGTGAGCACCAGCACCGCGTCGGCCCGGTCGCAGGCCTCCACGGCGGAGGTGGCATAGGTCAGCGTCGGAAACACGGTGCGGGAGTTGTCCATCGCCTTGGGGTCGTAGACGTTGACGGTGGCCCCGTTGAGTTGCAGCATGCCGGCGACGTTGAGGGCCGGCGAGTCGCGCACGTCGTCGGACTCGGGCTTGAACGCGGCACCCAGCACAGCGATGTTGGCGCCCAGCAGCGAGCCGCCACAGGCTTTCGTGGTCAACTCCACCATCCGGGTGCGCCGGCGCATGTTGATGCTGTCGACTTCGCGGAGGAAGGTCAGCGCGTGGTTGGCACCCAGTTCGCCGGCGCGGGCCATGAATGCGCGGATGTCCTTGGGTAGGCAGCCGCCGCCGAACCCGAGGCCCGCGTTGAGGAAGCGGCGACCGATACGTGCGTCGTAGCCCAGCGCGTCGGCCAGCAGCGTGACGTCGGCGTCGACGGCTTCACACACCTCCGAGATCGCGTTGATGAACGAGATCTTGGTCGCCAGAAAAGCATTGGCGGAGACCTTGACCAGCTCGGCGGTCTGTAGGTCGGTGAGCAGGAAGGGCACCCCGTCGGCCAGCAGCGCGGCGTAGAGGTCGCGGACCGCCTCCTCAGCCAGTCTCGAGTCGCGTTGCACGCCGAGCACGATGCGGTCGGGGTGCAGTGTGTCGTGGACGGCGAAACCCTCGCGCAGGAACTCCGGGTTCCACGCCACCTCCACCGTCACCCCGGCCGGTGCCAGGTCTCGGGCGTGCGCGCCCAGGGCGGCGGCGGTGCCCACCGGGACGGTGGACTTGCCGATGATCACCGCGTCGCGGCGCAGCTGCGGGACGAGGGCGTCGACCACGGCGTAGACGTGGCGCAGGTCGGCGGCGTACTCCCCCTTCTTCTGCGGCGTGCCCACGCCCAGGAAGTGCACATCGGCGAATTCAGCCGCCTCCGCGTAGTCGGTGGTGAACCGCAGCCGCCCGGCGGAGATGTTGCGCTGCAGCATCTCCCGCAGTCCGGGTTCGTAGAACGGCACGTCGCCGCCGCCGAGTTTGGCGATCTTGCCGGGATCGATGTCGACGCCGATCACGTCGTGACCGAGCTCGGCCATTCCGACGGCGTGGGTGGCGCCGAGGTATCCCGTCCCGAACACAGTGCATCGCATACCGCCCTCTATAGGGAGCCCCGATGATCGGGTTGCTACGCGACACTGATCGCCAGACCAACAGCGGGTGACGAACTCTGGCCGCGA
Source organism: Mycobacterium sp. G7A2 (assembly GCF_041902445.1). NCBI lineage: Bacteria > Bacillati > Actinomycetota > Actinomycetes > Mycobacteriales > Mycobacteriaceae > Mycobacterium > Mycobacterium sp. G7A2. Next base: position 5,516,266 of record NZ_CP169251.1, read on the forward strand.
GGGTGCAGCCGCGGTAGCGCCGACGGACTCTGGCCGCGAGGGTGCCGCTGCGGTAGCGCCGCCGTACTCGCAACTACCGTGTGTGCACGCTGGCGACGGTGGTGCGCCAGCGGGTGGCGAGTGGGCCGGGTGGTGCGTCGGCGGTGGTCAGTCCTTGGCGCAGAAGACCAGGAAGCAACCGTCGCCGTTGAGGTCGCCGGGCACGCCGCTGGACCCGCCGCGCGACGAGCCCGAGTCTCCGGAGCCGCGGCCGCCAGAGCTCGAGCCCGAACCCGAACCCGAACCGCTCCCCGAGCCGGAACCGCTGCCGGAGCCCGAGCCTGAGCCGGAACCCGAGCCGCTGCCGGGCCACTGCGGCCACTGCGACTGCTGGGGCACCTCGGGCACCTGCGGTGCCTGCGTCTGCGTGCGGGTCGGCTGCGGCGACTGCGTGTACGTGGGCTGCGGCGCCGAGGTCCTTGTCGGTTCTGCGGTGCGCGTCGGCTCGACGGTCCGGGTCGGCAGCTCGGAGTCGTCGTCGCCGTCGTCGTCACGTTGGCTGGGCCACTCCCAGATCCGGCGCGGCGGTTGCCAGTCGGGCCATTGCGGCTGCGGAGCCACGACCACCGGCGGCGGTACCACGACCGGGGCGACCACCGGCGGCGGCGCGGGTGCCGGCGGCGGTGCTGCCGGGGCGGGTGCCGGCGGCGGGGCGGCGGGCGCAGGCGCGGGTTGGCGTTCGACGTAGACGGTCCGCGGCGCCTGCTGCGGCGCCTCCTGCACGACGGGCACCGGCGGCTTGATCGTCTCGGCCGACGGTTGCTCGGGTGGCAGCTGCACAGCCTCCTCGACCGGCGCGGGAGCGGGGACCTGGCTGCTCGGCACAATGGCGCTCTGGGCCGGGCTGGGCCGCTGATCGGCGGTCGGGCGGATGCTGACCGCCAGCGAGATCGCCAGTGCGACGACACCGACGACGAAGATCGACGTCAAGGCACTGCCCACCAGCAGGAACGGCTTGCGGTCGTCCTCGACGGCGCGGGCCGCGGTCGGGGCATACTCGTCGACCTCGTCGACCTCGTCTGGCTCGCCCGTTGCCGGCGCCAGTTGGGTGTCGGCGGCCGCAGCGGCGTACACCGATCCCGCGGTCGGACCGTCCGGGTCCTGCGAGTAGGCCAGGCCCACGGTGGTGGCCTCGAACGCCGGCGCCGACGCACTGGCCAACGCCGCGCCACGGGCCAGCGCCAGCTCCGCGTCCTCGGGCGCGTTGACGGGAATGGAGACCAGATGCTCGAGGTGCGCCTTCACCGAGGCGATGTCGACACCGGATCCGACGACGAACATGGCCTGCGGCGCAGACTGCTGAGCGGTGACCGCGCCGGCGAGCTCGGTGAGCACCGCCATCGCGTCGGCGCTGTGCAGGCTGCGACTGAGCACCTTGACGACCGAGCCGTCGTCGGTCTGCACCACCGACAGCGTGGCGGTGTCGCGGTCGACGAACAACAGCGCGGTCTTCTCGTATCCGACCGCTCGGCCCACGGCCTGCGCCAGCGAGGCGGCGGCATGGCCCTCCGAGACGAGCATGACGTCGTCGATGCCGTGCCGGGCCAGCGCGTCGCGCAGCGCGGTCGCCGCGGTGTGGTCACTCCACGTGACGCCGATCGAGCGCAGGTGATGTCCGCCGGTCTCCGCGCTCTCCCTGGTGCCCAGCACCGCCGAGACCACCTGCTCGGCGGCGTTTGCCGAGTCGTCTGCCGATGCCACGTCGAAGACGTCGTGGTCGACGGTGACCCCGTCGGCGTTCTCGCCCTCGACCAGCACCATGCGGACCGTCGTAGGTGTCATCGACACACCTAATACGATGTCCACCGGCCCTCCAATATTGTTTGCTGCCTGTGCCTGGAAGTTCCGGTCGCGCCGCGCACGGCGAGCCCGCAACTAGTACTTCATCGCCGTGACCAGCCGCTGCGTTACACCGTCGGCGTGTTAGCTGACGGCGACGCAAATATGGCCCGGCGCTCCGGTGGCACCGACTCTACAAGCGGCAGCCGAGTCCCGGCTGTGACGTGTTCGTCAGCTGGTCTTGATGAAGTTCTGATACGACCGCGACGGGGTCGGGCCGCGCTGGCCCTGATATTTCGAGCCCACCCGGTCGCTGCCGTACGGGTGCTCGGCGGGGCTGGTCAGCCGCAGCAGACAGAGCTGACCGATCTTCATGCCCGGCCACAACGTGATGGGCAGGTTGGCGACGTTGGACAGTTCGAGGGTGATGTGCCCGGAGAAGCCGGGGTCGATGAACCCGGCGGTGGAGTGGGTGAGCAGACCCAGCCGTCCCAGCGACGACTTGCCCTCCAGGCGGCCGGCCAGGTCGTCGGGCAGCGTGCACCGCTCCAGCGTCGCGCCGAGCACGAACTCGCCCGGGTGCAGCACGAACGGCTCACCCTCCTTGGGCTCCACCAGCGAGGTCAGGTCGTCTTGGCGCTGCGCCGGGTCGATGTGGGTGTAGCGGGTGTTGTTGAAGACCCGGAACAGGTTGTCCAGCCGGACGTCGACGCTGGACGGCTGGATCAGGCTGTCGTCGAACGGGTCGATGCCGAGCCTGCCGGCGTCGATCTCGGCCCGGATGTCGCGGTCTGAGAGCAGCACGGCACGAGCGTAGCCGCCGAGTGGGATGCTCGAACCATGACCACGAGCGTCGATTTCCACTTCGACCCCATGTGCCCGTTCGCCTACCAGACCTCACTGTGGATCCGCGACGTCCGCAACCAGACTGGCCTCGAGGTGACCTGGCGATTCTTTTCCCTCGAAGAGGTCAACCGGGTCGAGGGCAAGAAACACCCGTGGGAGCGGGAGTGGTCCTACGGCTGGTCGCTGATGCGCATCGGGGTGCTGCTGGGCCGCCGCGACCCGGGCCTGCTGGACCGGTGGTACGCCGTGATCGGCCATGAACTGCACACGCTGGGCGGCAAGCCCCACGATCCCGAGGTGGCGCGGCGGCTGCTGACCGACATCGGCGTCGACGCCGGGCTGCTGGATGAGGCGCTGGCGGATCCGTCCACGCATGACGACGTGCGCGCCGATCATCAGCGGGTGCTCGACGCCGGGGGCTACGGGGTGCCGACGTTGTTCCTCGACGGGCACTGCCTGTTCGGGCCGGTGCTGGTGGATCCGCCGAGCGGGGCCGACGCGCTGCGGCTGTGGGACGTGGTGACCGGCATGGCCGCGCTGCCGCACGTCTACGAGCTGCAACGACCCAAGACCGCCGCCGACGCCGAACTGATCGGGCAGTCCCTGCGCCCGTATCTCGACGGCCGGGACTGGGTGAGCATCAACCGCGGCGAGGTGATCGACGTGGAAGGCCTGACCGGCGCAAGCTGACGGGGCGGGGGTGCTAGCCTTTCTGTTCGACCAGGCCGATGTAGTTCAATGGCAGAACATCAGCTTCCCAAGCTGAATACGCGGGTTCGATTCCCGTCATCGGCTCCACGAATGTCCGCCAGCGCACGCTGCACCCGCCCACCGGCTTTTTCTTTCCTCCGCAGGTGTGTCCACGGTCCGGCACGTTACTGAACCGCGGGGAAAGCTCTCGCCCGAGAATCGAATTGCGCAGTACCCGCGTGGACGTCGGCACCTCTGGGGTGGCTCGTCTTCGCGGAGACAGAACGCGGCGACTGCGCGGCGCAGGTCAAGGCGTACCCAGTTCGGGGTACATCGGGCGCATTCCGTTGCGCGGCGATCTCCGCAGCAGGCATGCTGCGGGAATGTCCTCGACCGTGCGGGAGGTCATATGCCGATCAAGTTCGCCCCGACGCGGACCTCGTCACGAGGCGGGCGTAGCAACCGCGGCCACGATGGCCGATCCCTCTCTGCGCTACTGACCGAGGCACTCGAGCGTGCACGTACCCTCGTGGACATCCCGCCGTGGTCACCCTCCGTGGACGAGGCTGAATGCGGCGAACTCGGGCAGCATGTCGAACACGTGATCGCCGAGTTGTGCCGGCAGATGCACTTCGCCGCCAACGATCCGACCCGGATGGCGACGATCTGCGAGGTCGCCCTGACGTTGCAGCAGCTCGCTGCCAAACAGCAGCAGATATTGGTCGAGGACCGCATCCGCTCACTCGGCAGCATGCGCCAACGGATGCGGTTCGCCGGGCACAACGACCCGGCCAGCCTGCTCAGGGCTGCTGCAGAGGCAGCGTGCAGGGCATCCGGTCTGGATCGCGCGATGGTGTTCAAAATCGACAGTGGCCGGCTGCACGCCACGTCCACGTACTTCTCGTCCAACCAAGAGTGGGCCGCAGACTGCCAGACCCGCGCTGAGCAGATCGCGATACCGCTGGTGCCCGGAGTGCTGGAGGCCGAGGTCGTCCGGCGCCGGATGCCAGCGCTGGTGTCCGACGCACAGCAGGAGCCGCAGGCCTACCAGCCGATCGTGGGGATGCTCCGCACCCAGGCATATGTGGCCTCACCGATCTTCGTCAACGGACAGATCGAGGCCACGTTGCACCTCGACGCCTACGACAGCGGACGAGAACTCGACGCCTTCGACCGCGACATCGCCGCCGAGTTGGCTTTCTCCATCGGCCAGGCACTCGAGCGTGTCCTGACGCTGCAGCAGCTCATGCGGCAGCGCGCCGTCCTGGAGACTCTGACGTGCCAGACCGAGGCGCAGCTCCGCACCATCGTCGGCTCAGGTGAATTGACCAACGTGGCCATGAGCCACCTGACTGTGCAGCCCGATCTGGTGCACGAGCCGGCCACCGGAGAAAACCGGGCGGCACGCTCGCTGAGATTGGTGCGCAATCTGACCCGCCGCGAGCTCGAAGTTCTGCAACTGATGAGCACCGGGGCGACCAACGCCGACATTGCGGCACAGTTGTTCCTCGCCGAGGGCACCATCAAGACGCACGTCAAGCGGATTCTGCGGAAGCTCAACGTCGGCAACCGAGGGCAAGCTGTCGCGCACTACACCACCGTGATGCAGAACAGGGGCCACCTCTGACTCGCATCGCGGGGCCCAGGATTACGAAGCGCGACCCGCGGCGAGCGGCTGACTGGCCCGGTCGACGGGTCAGCCCTGCGTTCGACGGCAGCGGAGGCATGAAATACGCTGCTGGACAAGCGATACCGTCACAAGGCCAGTACCCCGGAGAACGATCCGTCACAGTAGATGAGCGGCTCACCCTGGCTGCCGGTCCGGATGTCGGTGATGACCCCGATCAGGATGTCGTGCGTGCCGGCCGCCACGACGCGGTCGACGTCGCACGTCAATGACACCAGGCTGTCGGCGAGCCGGGGAACGCCATCTGGCGTGTACTCCCAATCGCCCGCCGTGAATTTCTCGGCGCCCCGGGCACCGTCCATGCCGGCGAAGCGCCTGGCCAGCGTGCAGTGTTCCTGGCTGAGGACGTTGACCGCGTACCGACCCATCGACTTGATGGCTTCACCGACGACCAGGTTCTTGTTGACACAGCAGAGCAGGCTGGGAGGCTCTGCGGTCAGTGACGTGACCGCGGTGGCCGTAATACCCAGGGGGCCTTTCGGACTCGGCGCCGAGATGATGCTCACTCCGGCAGCGAGGCGACGCATGGCCGTCCGGAACTCGTCGGCGCCGATCGCGCTTCGCGTGAGGCTGTTCACGCCGCGGACTTCCACATCCTCAGACCCGCACTGTGTGGATAGGCCATGGAGGCTTGAACATTGACGCGAAGAAACCTGTCTGTCAGCACGGAGATCTTGTTGGTCTCCAGCCACCACAGAAAATTGTGTCGACGCCAGGGGCGCAACGCGCGCCGGATCGCAGTATCGGGATCCTGACCGTGCACCACGGCTTCTGCGCCGATGACACCACCGATCGCCGCGGAGACCATGCCGTCTGCGTAATAGCAGGGCGCGCCCCCGGAGTACATCCGCTTGAGCTCCAAGGTTCCTGGTTTGGAGGGTGCCACCTTGCCCCACGACGACGCCGGGACCAGTGCACCGGCCAGGGTCTCTGCTGCGTCGTCGACCACCAGCCCCAGCGCGTTGGCGACTCCGTACAGTTCGGCGGTCATGGTCGCCAGTTCGGCGTCCTTTTCGAAGCCGGAATCCGCGCCGACGACTCGGGCGAAGATGCCGTACCACGTCGAGCGTGGCGACAGCGGGTCGGCGAACGGGGTGAAGTACCCGACGTCGATGATGCCGTTGCGCCGAATCAGCGGGGCGAAGGTGGTATCTCGTTGCAGGGGGTACGAAATTCCCGAATCCGCTTCGAACATCGGGGCTTGCACAGCCAGGACGAGCCGCTGCGGCCGCCTGGAGTCACCACCCAGCAGTGTGGGTTTGGTGGTCGCATTCACCAACAGCGGCCGTGTCCCGGCAGCGTGACTCCGCAGGTGCGCGGCGGATTCCACCATGTCGTCGACGTACTCGACAGGATGCTCGGCCAGCAGTTCGCGCAGCCCCGCAACCAGGCGGCTGTTGCGCATGCCGTAGACGAGCGGGGCCGCATTGCCCTTGTTTCCGCCCTGCCAGGGACCGGAATCGCTGAATGTCCACTCACCATGGCGGTCGACGGCCATCGCGGCGGTCTGGCGGTGGGCCACAGGTCCGGGGAGGCTGGTGCCCGTCGCCGCCTGAAGGAGCGTCGCATGATCGACACCGACGGCCGAGCTCAGGAAATCAGCCGCAACCCCGCGCAGGCTGACCCCGTTGATGAGTCGGCGTGACTCCTGAGCTGGTGGTGAGACCAAGGTGACCTTCCCCTCGAACCGGGGATGCTGGGCCAGCTGGGCCGCGAACGCTTGAGCACCGATACCGTTTCCTGCGATGACAACCGAGTCGTAGGACGGTGGGTGCGTCCCGGTGGCCGGCACGAACCGACGCACGAACCGTTGCACCGACTCGTTCCGGTGGCGCGTCTGCGCCTTCCCGTGGGCATCGACGAGGGACATCACTGACCTCCTGTGAATGAACGACTCCGCTGGTTCGCGCGGGCGAGGCGGAGGGCATCGCGCTGCTGATGCTGCGTCGGTCAAACAGGTGCGGTCAACGCTGGGAAACGAGAATCCCCCCTTAGGGGTACAGAAGTACGCGCACGGGCGTACGGCCGGAAACGCGCTCGACGGAGTCCCGTCGACACCCGCTAGCTGCTGAAGACGCGGATCCAGTCGACGCGCATCTCGGCGGGATAGGTGCCGCCGGCAGGTTCACGCCCGCCGGAGCCGCCCACGGCGATGTTGAACACGGGGACCATCGTGAAGCCCGGATCGTTGAACGGCCAGTCCTGCAGCGAGTTCGCCGGCACCGTGAAGAACGGCTCCATGCCCGGCTGGTAGTCCTTCCAGAAGTACATTCCGCTGGGCTGCCAGGTCATCCGCCATGTGTGCCAGGCGTTGTCGACGGGATGGCGGTCGGTCGCGAAGGAGGTGCCGTCCAGACGGGCATGCACCGTGGTTCCCGACGGCCAGTCGTTGTTGCCGTACCACTCGACCAGATCGACCTCACCGCCGCGGACCGGGTTCTCGTTGACGAGCCAGAACGCCGGCCAGGCGCCGTCGGTGAGGCAGTCGAGTTTGACCCGCGCTTCCCAGGTGGTCCCGATACCGCCGCGCCACAGCCCCATGATCTTGGCGCTGGCGTACTTCTCCTGGATGTTGGCGCCTTCACCGCGGGTGGCGCGGATGACGAGGTTTCCGGTGCCGTCCTGGAACACGTGCTCCTGGTCGGTCACGTAGCGGCCCATGTTGAACGGCTTGTCCCACTCGTGCGGGTTCCGGATCGTCTCCCGGGCGGGCACGATGAACCACTTCGCGGGGTCGGGTGGTGCTCCCGCGGGGCCGTTGAACTCGTCCTGCCACAACATCTGCGGGCCGGTCTCCGCCGCGGGCGGCTGAGCGTGAGCGGACCGTATCGGGGTGGCCGCAGCGGCCATCCCCAAGCCCATCATGAGCATGGCACCGCGGCGATTCATCTCAGGCACAGTTGCACTATAGGCAGGCGCCGCGTTCACCTGCCGGAACATGACCGAACGGATCGGCCCGTTTCGCAGTTCGGCCCGAACTCAGCGTTGCGCCGCCTTCGACTTGCGACGGCGCCCACCCAGCAGCACGAACGCGAGGCCCGCCGCCGCGTACGGCGGTGAATCCGGCATCACCACGTGATAGCCGAGGTCGGTGAGGATGGCCAGTTCCACCGGGCTGAGGACCCGCACACTCAGCCCGCTGGCGGTCGCGGCGTTCATGATCTTCTGATTCGCGCCGGTGAAGGTGAAGTCGTCGAGGTGGCTCATCGCGCTTCCCGGCTGCCACGGATCCGGCGTGTACAGCGGCACCAGCCCGCCGTACGCGGCGATCGCGTTGGCACCCCCGAAGTACAGTCCGTCCTCTGGGTCGGTCAGCAACGGATCGAAGCGGTTGCGCCACCGGTAGAACGGACTGATCGGCCGGGCACCCGCCGAGGTGACGACGAATCTGTCGAACGTCACCCAGTCGCGATCGTTGTTCTTTCCGGGCGCATCGACAGCGGACAGAAAACCGAAGGAATGCATCAGTTCATGGATGACGGTGGACGCGAAGTCGTATTCGCCGCTGCCCACGGTGTCGGCCAGGCCCCACTCGAATTCGGCGAAATTCCAGAAGATCTCCCCGTCGGCTTTGTCGCCGTTGGAGTCGACTCCGGTCTGCAGCTTGTTCTGCACCACCGTGCGCCAGAAGCCCGCACGCTCTGAGATCTGATCACTGCCCGCGGAGGCGAGGAACTCGTCGTCCTCGAGACCCACGTCGTAGGTCAGGGTGACCGGCTGATCGACCCGGAAGTACCAGAGAAGCTGAACCGCAACGTCTTCCAGGGCCTGTCGTCGTTCCTCGGTCCAGCCGACGCCGTCGTCGAGGTAATTGAAGGCGAATGTGATGGCGTTCTGGTTGATCAGGGAGGTGGCTCGCGTGCCGATCGGGCGCAGCAGGCTGAGCAGGTTGACGTGGAAGCCACGATCGATGGCGATCACACGGAACGTGTCGACGCCGTCGAAATCCGCATCGGGCGTGTAGACGTAGGAGCCGTCGGCGTTGATCTCGACCGTTCCCTGCCGGGGTCCGCGCACCAGCCGGTAGACGATCTCGTCTCCGTCGGCATCCACGGCACCGATCGTTCCGCCGATCGGACCCGTGATCAGACCGCTGATCTGCACCGGCGCCACGGTGGGTGCCTGGTTGAAAAAGGTGCGGCGCAGATTCCAGAACGATTCTGTCAGTTCGGCTTTGCGCTCTTCGCTGACCGACAGCGAGTCGATCCAGGCCTGCGTGCTGTTCGTCCAGGCGTCGATGGTGTCGGCGACGACGTCGCTCCAGGTGCGCCGGGGCGCCAACCACGGCGGGGCGGGTACCGGTTCGGCCGCGGGTTCGTCCGCGACCGCCGGCGTCTCCACCGCGGCCGCCGCCGCGAGAGCGGCGTCCTCCTCGACCGCGTCATCAGTGGTCGACACACGTGAGGAGTGGTCGAGGGCCACCTCAACGGGGGCGCCCGGCGTGTCGTCAACGGTGGCGAGAGTCTCGACCTGGTCGACGGAGTCGCTGCCGTCGTCGACAGAGTCGCTGCCGTCCTCGACGGTGCCGGCGTCCTCGTCGATGTCGCCGTCCTCGTCGATGCCATCGGTCTCGGCGGAGCCGTTCTCGTCCGCGTCGCTGTCGTCGAGGGCGTCGCCGGCGTCGAACGCTTCGGCGTCCTCTGTTTCCGCGGCGTCGGCGGTGTCATCAGCGTCCGAGGCGTCGTCGGCGTCCGACTGCGCCGCCCCGGTGTGATTGCCGGACGTCTCGGCCGAATCGCTGCGCTGCGACACCGACGACTCCGCACCGCTGTCCGCGGCCGCGGTCGCGGCGTCGGGCCCCAGCAACGAGAACCCCCACAGGGCCGCACCCAGACCGGCCGACGCCGCACCCAGCTTCAGCCATTGCCGCACCGGGAAGTCTTCTGCCCGGCGCCGCACCGCTGGGCGTCGCGAATCCCCGCCATCACTGCTTGTCAACGCCACATTTTCCCCCCAGGTCAGTGATCGCGGCTAAGGCTATACCTAGTCGTGTCACTGTGGAGCAAATTTGCTGGTTGCTCTGTCGCGTGGCGTGACAACAATCTGACGTTCGAGACAATTCGCTGTGCGACGCAGGGTGCCGCGGCTAGATTCCGGTCCGTGACCTCGAGAAGACTGTTGATCTGGGTTGGGGCCATCGGGGCCGGCGGGTGCCTCACGCTCGCCGCAGCGACCGGTGTGGCGGCCGCCGACACCGAGTCTGACAGTGCAGACTCGGCCAGCTCGTCGACAGAGCAGGACTCGTCGGCGGCCTCGCAGAACTCCCCCGACGGCGGTACCACCGAGGGTTCCGGTACTACCGCCGACCCGGCAACGATCCCCGCGTCGATCAAACGCTCGGCGGACGACGACGCGGATGACGAGGCGCAGGCTGACGCGGCCCTGGCGGACGCGATTGAGCTCGAGATCGACGACCTCGCCTCGGCCGGCGAAGAGGACACCGACGCCACCGAGGGCATCGACGTCGAGAGCACCGACCCGGACATCGACGGCACCGACGTCGAGATCACGGATGCCGAGACCACCGACGCCGGGATCACTGACGCCACCGAATCCGAGCTTTCAGCGGCCCGCGACACCGAACCGGTCACCCCGTCCACGGATCCCGAGGCCGCAGAGGCCGCCTCCGACGCGGCGGCCACCCAGCCCAGCGGCAGAGCAGCGGCCGTCGCTGACGAGGCCGCGGAGGCCGACGTCGCGGCATCGGGAACGGCCGATTCCGACAGCGGAAACGCCGCGCCTGCGGTCCTGCAGGCCGCCGCGGCAGGCCCCGTGACCGGTGTTCAGACCGGGCGCGCAACGCTGACCATTCCCCTCGATGACGACGAGTTCCGGACGCGGGCCGACTGGTACTTCCCCACCCAAGCCGACGGTTCGGTCGCCGCGACCGGCGTCATCTGGCTGCAGCACGGCTTCCTCGGCACCAAATCGGCGTACTCCGCGCTCGCCAAGACCCTGGCTCAGCAGACCAACAGCGTGGTGGTGGCCGCGAACCTTCCGTCCTTCCCGTCGCTGCGCTGCGGCGGATGCTGGATCAACGGCGCAGCGCTGCAGCAGGGCGTGGCCGCGATGTTCGTCGGTGGCGAGGACTCGCTGAACACGAGCGCCACCGCGGCAGGATTGGTGGGCACCCTGCCGACCAGCTTCGTGCTCTCCGGCCACTCCGCCGGCGGGGGCTTCGCCACCGCCGCGGGCGGCTACTACGCCGCAGATCCGGGAAGCGGAGGCAATCTGCGCGGGGTGGTGATGTTCGACGGGTTCTCGTTCAGCGGAGTGGTCACCGACGCGCTGCAACGCCTGGACAACCCCTACATCCCCGTCTATCAGATCGCCGCGCCGCCGCAGCCCTTCAACTCCAACGGCGCGACCACCGCCGAGTTGGTGGCCGCTCGCCCCGGCCAGTTCGTGGGCGTGACCCTGGCCAACGGCTCGCACGTCGACTCGATGCTGGGCAGCAACCCGATCATCGACTTCTTCGCCCAACTGGTGACCCGGTTCTCCCCTGCCGGCAACACCGAGGCGGTGTACACGCTGGCCACCGGGTGGATCAACGACCTCTACCAGGGCCTGGGCCCCGCCGACGGCGCCGGCATCTACGGAGCCCCGGACCAGTACATCGTGATGGGCGACACCGCGGCGGTGGTCCTGGCTCCGCCGCCCGTCGTCGACCTGAACCGCTACCTGGGCACCTGGTACGAGGTGGGCAGCGTCAAGCAGTTCTTCTCCATCGGGCTGGTCAACACCACCGCGCAGTACAGCCTCAACCCCGACGGGTCCATCAGGGTGGAGAACTCGGGCAACTACTTCGTCAACAACGGCCCCGAATCCCGCATCGTCGGTGCGGCGCTGCCGGTCGAGGGCTCGGAGAACAAGCTCAACGTCGCATTCTTCTTCGGCAGCCCCTCGACCAACCCGCCCGGCAACTACTGGATCGTCGACCTCGACCCCGACTACCAGTGGGCCATCGTCACCGACTTCACCGGGTTGAGCGGATTCCTGTTGACCCGTACCCGGACCGTCTCCGACGACTTCTACCAGGAACTGCTCAACCGGGCGTCGGTCAAGGGCGTCAAGGGACGGATCACTCCGACCCGCCAACCGGCGGCGGACACCGTCACGGTCTAGTCCGGAGCGTGCCTGCGCAGACCTTACCGGCGTGTGACACACGTTTCGGCAGTGCAGGAACGGGCATAGATGCTGGGTGACGAGTGCATACACCGGGTTCGGTTCGGCAGACACGACGGTCGAGGTCTATCCCCCTCAAGAAGATTCGCTTCTGCTGATCGACGCCATGATCGAGACCGGGCTGGTCCCCGGCGCCCGGGTGGCGGACCTGTGCACCGGCAGCGGGGTGATCGCCATGGCGGCGGCCACCGCCGGAGCCAGCCAGGTGACGGCGTTCGACATCTGCCCCAGCGCCGTACGACAGGCCAGGGAGGCAGCCCTCACCGCGGGCACCCGCATGGACGTGCATCGCGGATCCTGGGCCAGGGCGGTGGAATTCGCCCCGTTCGACCTCGTGGTCGCCAATCCGCCCTATGTCCCGCAGGCGCCCGATGGAGACCCGTGTTCGATCCCGGCAACCGCCGGCCCGTCGCGCGCCTGGGATGCCGGCGCCGACGGACGAATGGTCCTCGACCCGATGTGCGCCGCCGCCCCACTTCTGCTGGATGAGGGTGGCACCATGCTGGTGGTCCAGTCGGAATGCTCGAACGTCATGAGCACCCTGCGCGCACTGCGGGCGCAGGGTATGCACGCTGAAGTCGTTGCTCAGCAACTGATTCCGTTCGGTCCTGTACTCTCAGCCCGCGCCCCGTGGCTGATGCAGAGCGGTCTGCTGCCTCGCGGCAGTCGACAGGAACGCATCGTGGTCGTCCGCGCGGACGCCCCGTGACCGAGCAACCGCCTCGGACGGTACGCGTGGTGCCGGGCGGGCCGGTGATGGTCGAGGGCCCGGTCCGCATCGAGATGCCCGACGGGAACGTGGTCGAATCTGACCGTTTCATGGTGGCGATCTGTGCCTGCCGCAGGTCCAAAACCTATCCGCTGTGCGACACCAGCCACCGGCGCCGCACGAAAACGGCGCCGCACCACGACGACTGACTCAGGCGATCTCTCGACGCAGTGACGGCGTCCCGGTCTGCCAGCATTCCATCAGGTGATCGGCCAGCCGCGTCTCCACCACGTCGAACGCCCGGATGCCGAACACGACGTCGGCGTCGAGTTCGGGTTCACGGGCCACCAGGTCGCCGACCACGTCGGTGCGCACCACCTGTTCGTGCACGGCGTCGGCCTCGACATGCTCGGCGTAGAACGCACGGCACGGTTCAGGAGCGTCGAGCCGCTCGAGTGCCTGCACCATCCGTCGCGAACCGGGCGGGGAGGTGACTTCCGTGGCGGCGAAGTGCCCGACCGCGGCGCCCCGCAGGCGCCTGTGCAAGCCGAACAACGACATCAGGTTCACCACCGCCAGAGTCGCAGCGGGCACATCGTCCAGATAGCCCAGATAGGCCGAATCGAGATCGGCCGCGTCGAGCAGGTCGGCGAACAGCTGTTGGTGCAACCGCGCACCCCGGCCCGCGCCGAACTCGTCGAATTCCACGGCCACGAACGAGGCCTTGGCCTGCCCGCTGAGGCGCGGAATCGCCCACGCGTGCGGGTCCCCTTCTTTGAGGTGGTAGAGGGAGCGGTGCGCGAAATACTCACGCATCTGCTCCCACGAGCCTTCGTCGCGCAGAAAGTACGACAGTCCGCTGCCGTCCACCGGTTCGATGCACAGCTCGTCGAGCTCGGTGAGGGCGCCGACGCCGGGTTCGAGGTCGCCGACCGCACGACGGATGTCATCGAGGAACACATCTTCGAGTCGGCCCCGCAGATACAGCAGACCGGGATTCCACTCCCATCCGGCGTCCACGCCGGCGAATCCGCGATAGTGCAGCTCGTAGCACAGGTACAGCGCCAACTGGACGTCCAAGCCCGCGGGATCCGCGTCGGCCAGCGAGGTCTCCACCCGGTTGAAGGACCGTAACGGCGCGCGCTCAGCCAGCAGCTCCACCACGGACATCGAAATCGGACCGCGAGGGGCAGGGAGGGTGGGCTGAACAAACGTCGAAAACACGAGCAAGTAGTTACCCCGCTGGTAGCCGAGCCAATCACGTCCGCCCGCCCCGAGCAGACACCGGCACTACCCGATTCGCCTCAGGCCTCACGTGATTGCCGCATATCTCACAGCTGATGAATCCGCGATGAGCTGTCGGGCCATCGGGTATGCGACTGCGTGAGCGCCACTAGCGCCAGAACGCTTCATCCGTCTACTCGAGAGAAGGAGTGCACGAGACAATGACGACTCCCACCGCCGTGTCGATCGAATCGACCACCGCCACGCTCATCGCCCAGCTTCGTACGGTGCTGGACCTGACCCACACTGAGATCCAGGTCGCCGAGACCCGCATCGCGCAGGCGCGCACCGACGCGGTACGCCGCGAGCTCACCCAGAACGCCGAGCACGGCCGGACCCGCGCCATCGCCATCGAGCAGGCGATCCGCGACCTCGGCGGCTTCCCCGATGTGATCGGTCCGTTCCTGGGCCGTGCCGCCGCGGCGGTCAAGGCGTTGACCGAGCAGGCCGAACCGTTCGACGAGGCCCTTCTCGGTGATCTCGCGCTCGAGGGCCAGTTGCTCGACCGTGCCCGCTACGTGAAGGCCCTGGCCGTGTCGGCGAAGAATTCCGATGTCGAGGAGCTCGCCACTCGGCTGATCACGGCCCACACCGCCACCGTCGAGTGGCTGACCACGGTGCTCGCCGAGGACGCCCTCGGCGGTCCGGCAGCCCTGCGCCGGACCCCGTTGCAGGCGGCGACCGGCTTGGCCGTCAAGTTCGCCAACCTGCCGTTCACGTGGTCGACCCGCGGAGCCGAGCGGGTGGCCGAGGCCGTGCGCTCGGTGCGACCTGCATTCGCCGATCTGGTCGAGCGTGGTTCACGCAGCACCGAGGTCGTGACGAAGACACTGACCGGTGCTCGCGACTCCGCACTGGACGCCGCAGAGCGGATCACCCGTCAGGAGGGCGCCGACGACGCCGCCGACGCGATCCACTCGGTGCGCGGCAACACCGGCATCCTCGATGCTGCCGAGTTGCCGATCTCGGACTACGACGACCTCAACGTCAACGAGGCCGCCAACGCCGCCAAGGAGTTGACGGACGCCGCTGACATCCGCGCCATCGTGGCCTACGAGGAGGCGCACAAGAACCGTCAGCGTGTGGTGTCGGCCGCGCAGACGCGGCTGGCCGCCATCGCTCAGGAAGTCGTCGGCATCAGCTGATCTTCCGACACGGGCCCGGTGCGAGTTGCCTCGCACCGGGCTTCGTTGTGTTTGAACGGATGTTTGAATGCTCTGTAGGAGGGGTACCTCCCGCGTCACTTCGGGAGGGTTGAGGGAGGGCACAGTGTCGCTATCGGAGAACATCCCGGTCCTGTCGGCGCAGGCGGTGGCGCCGCTGATCCAACGTCTGCGCACAGCGCTTCGCGACTGGGGTGCGCCGCGCTGTCCGAGCCCGCAGCAGTACTGGTCCGACACGTCACCGACAGTCGGTTGGTGGAAAGCACTCTGACCGGACGGTCACGACGGCGCTGAGAGCAGACCTTCTTCGATCAACCAGTCCCGGGCGACCAGCGCGGGGTCCCGGCCCTCGTTGTCCACCTCGGCGTTCAGCTTCAGCATGACCTCGTTGGTCAGGCGCGGGTTGAGTTGTCCGAAGATCTCGGCCAGTTCGGGGTGCGCCTCCAACAGATCGGTGTCGATGACCTCGGTGAGGTTGTACAGCGGAAAGAACTGCCGGTCGTCCTCGAGCACCCGCAGATCCAGTGCCGGGATGCGACCGTCGGTGGTGAAGACCTCGCCGAAGTTGCAGTCGCCGTTGGCGGTCGCGGTGTAGATGACTCCGGTGTCGAGCGTGATGACCTGACCCAGCTGGTCTCTGGACAGGTCGTAGGTCTGCAGCATTGGCACGAAACCGTCGTTGCGGCTGGCGAATTCGCTTTCCACACAGAACGTCAGCTCCGAGCGGTCCAGCGTGGCCAGATCCGACAGCTTGGTGACCCCGAGACGCTGCGCCTCGGACTCCCGGATGGCGAACGCGTAGGTGTTGTTCATCGGCGCCGGCGGAAGCCAGGTCAAACCGTTGGCCTGATCAGCCTCGTTGACGGCCTGCCATTGCGCCGTGGGGTCCTTGATCGGGTCTTCGTTGCCCAGGTAGTTGATCCAACCCGTGCCGGTGTACTCCGGCGAGATGTTCGCATCACCGGACAGCATGGCCTGGCGCACGCCGAAACTGCCCGGGGTGTTGGTCATGTTGGTGACGTCGGCCCCGGCAGCGGCGAGAATGATCGACAGCATGTTGCCGAGAATCAACTGCTCGGTGAAGTCCTTGGCGGCCACCGTCACCGGGACGCCTTCCAATGAGTCGTAATGCTGGATCGTCCCCGGCGCCGCGTCCAGGACGGTGCCGCTCGCCGACTGCAGACCGCAGCTGGTCACGCTCGCCACCACGATCGCCGTGATCAGTGCGACAGCGCGCCCGCCCATGGTGTTCACAGTCCTTTCGGAGACGCGACCATCTCGACGACGCGGGCCAGCCAGTCGATGAACAGGGCCAGCGCGGCCACCAGGATGGCGCCCACCACGAGTGTGACGGTCTGCTGCAGCTTGATTCCGGTCGTGATCAGTTGCCCGAGGCCACCGGCCCCGGTGAACGCTGCGAGCGCGGCGGTGCCGACGATGAGGACCAGCGCGGTGCGGACTCCGGCCACGATCACCGGCAACGCCAGCGGCAGCTCCACCCGCATCAAGGTCGCGGTGCCGGACATCCCCATCCCCCGCCCGGCTTCGACTAGGCGCGCATCCACGCCGTCGAGGCCGGTGACAGTGTTGGCGACGATGGGCAGCGCGCCATAGACGGTCAACGCGACGATCGCGCCCACCTCACCGATGCCGAAGATGACTGCCCCGAGCGCGATCAGGCCGATCGCGGGGGCCGCCTGCCCGAAACCGGCCACGGTGATGATGGGCTTGGAGTAGCGGCGCATCTGCCCCCGCGTCAGTGCGACACCGAGGGGAATGCCGATGGCGCAGGTCAACAGCGTGGCGGCCAGACTCACCGACATGTGCTGGCCCAGCAACTCCAGCAGGTTCGGCACACCCAACGAGCGTTGTTCCGACGGCGTGACGTCAGCGAGCTTGACGTAGATCAGACAGCCGGCCACCGCTGCGACGCACACGAGCGGTTGCAGAAACCAGCGCGCGAAACTGAAAGGGCTTCCTGCACCGCCCGACTCGGTGTCGTCCGGGGTTTCGGCGGGCTCTTCGTCGGTGACGGCGGCGGTCACGGTGCGCGCCCTGCCGTATTCGCCGCCGAGCGCACCCCGGACATCGCGTCCATGATGGTCTCGACCCGCACCACGCCCTGATAGGTGTTGCGGCGGCCCGTCACCACCACCACGCCGTGCGAGGAGGTCAGCATCTCGTCGAGAGCGTCGTTGAGCGTCGAGGCCAGGCTGACGCACTCGAGGTCCTCGTCGCGCGACACGTGCTCCAGCGAACGCGGGTCGGCCAGATCCTCCAGCGACAACCAGCGCTGCGGCCGGTCCTGGGCGTCGAGCACGATGACATGCTCGCGCTCGATCGCTCGCGCGGTGCGCACCGCCTCGCCGGGATCGTCACCGATGTGAGCCACGGCGGCCTCGTGCAGGCCCACGTCCCGAATCCTGGTCAGCGTCAGCTGCTTCAGCGCGGCCCCGGCGCCCACGAAGGTCCGCACGAAGTCGTCGGCCGGATTGGTGAGGATCCGCTCCGGTGTGTCGTACTGCACGATCTTCGAGCCTGTCTGCAGGATTGCGATCCGGTCGCCCAGCTTGACCGCTTCGTCGAAATCGTGGGTGACGAACACGATAGTTTTCCGCAAATCCTCCTGCAGACGCAACAGTTCGTCCTGCAGCCGCTGACGGGTGATCGGGTCGACGGCGCCGAACGGCTCGTCCATCAACAACACCGGTGGATCGGCGGCCAGCGCTCTGGCGACACCGATGCGCTGCTGCTGACCACCGGAGAGTTCGCGGGGGTAGCGGTCGCGATATTGCGCGGGATCCAGGCTGACCAGGTCGAGAAGTTCGTCGACCCGCGCGGCGATGCGGTCCTTGTCCCATTTCAGCAGTTTGGGCACCATCGCGATGTTGTCGCCGACCGTGAAGTGCGGGAACAGCCCCGCACCCTGGATGACGTAGCCGATGTGGCGGCGAAGCTGGTCGGGATTGCCCTTGGTGACGTCGTCGTCGCCGATCAGGATGCGCCCGCTGGTCGGTTCGATCAGGCGGTTGATCATCTTCATCGTGGTGGTCTTGCCGCACCCGGACGGTCCGACGAGCATCACGATCTCACCGGCGGGGATCTCCATCGAGATGTTGTCGACCGCCGGCGCCGACCCCTCGCCGTAACGTTTGGTCACCCCGTCGAGCAGGATGCGGGCACCCCCGGTGCGAGCCGAGTCAGACACGAATCCCCCTCGGGGTGGTGAGACGGGTGAGGACGTTGAGAACGCTGTCGAGGATCACGGCGAGAATGAGGATGCCGATGGTGGCGGCGACGATCGAGTTGGTGGCGTTGGCCCCACCCATCCGCGAGATGCCGGAGAAGATGTAGCCGCCCAGACCGGGCCCCAGCGCGAACGCCGCGATCGCTGCGATGCCCATCAGCATCTGCGCCGACACCCGCACACCGGTCATGATCACCGGCCATGCCAGCGGTAACTCGAGTCGCACGAGCGTGGTGAGCCGCCCCATACCCATCCCCCGTGCCGACTCGACGAGCGTCTTGTCGACTCCCGACAAGCCGACCACGACATTGCGCAGGATCGGGAACACCCCGAAGAACGACAACATGATCACCGACGGCAGCACGCCGAGTCCGACGATGCCGACGAGCACACCGAGCAGTGCGTAGGACGGAATGGTCAGTCCCACCGCGGTGACGGTGTTACCCAGCGCCACACCCCAGGGCGAACGGTAGATCAGTATCCCGATGAGCAGCGCAATCACGGTGGCGACCACCAGGGTCTGCACGACGAGGCTCATGTGCTGATAGGCGAGAAACGACAAGACCGTCCAACGGTCCCGTACGAACTCGACAAAGCCCATAAATCTACTTATTGCCAATCTCTATGTCGTCAAACATGATTTTTGCTGGCCCCCACCTCGTTTCGGAGATTAACCACTACCGGATCACGTCGTGAGGCTTTCGGCCACAATGACATCCAAGCGTGACGTGGCACGGTCATCTCTGCGCGCCTCCGCACGGGCTACCGAGCGCGACTTTGCGTGCGAATCCGGATCGAGTCACCCGGCACGGGTCCACGTAGGGTCGACGCGTGACCGACGATGCCGCGCGCACCGATCCGTTCGACCTGACCGGCCATGTCGCCGTCATCACCGGAGGCGGCTCCGGAATCGGTCTTGGTATGGCGACAGGGCTGTCCCGCGCGGGGGCATCGGTGGTCGTCATCGGACGCAACCCGCATCGTCTCGAGGACGCCGCGGCGCAACTGCGCACCCAGGGCAATCCGGTGCTGGCTCTGACCTGTGACGTGACCGACGAGCAGGCGGTGACCGACACGATGGCCCGCGTGCGTGCTGAATTCGGCGGTCTCGACTCATGTTTCGCCAATGCCGGGGTGCGCGGAACATTCACCCCGGTGCTGGACACCTCGCTGGCCGAGTTCCGGGCGACCACCGCCGTCGATCTCGACGGCGTGTTCCTCACCCTGCGGGAAGCGGCCAGGCAGATGGTCGCCGCCGGACGGGGCGGCAGCCTGGTGGGGGTGTCCAGCCTGGGTGCGTTGCAGGGCATGCCCCGTCAACCCGCCTACGCCGCGTCGAAAGCCGGGGTGACCGCGCTGATCGACAGTATGGCCGTCGAACTCGCTCGACACGGTATCCGTGCGAACACCATTCAACCGGGGTGGTTCGACACCGACATGACCTCCGCGGGTCTGGCCGACGAGCGGTTCAGTTCCCGGGTGCTGCCTCGCGTACCGGCCCGGCGCTGGGGAGGACCGGAGGACGTCGCCGGCGTCGCGGTCTATCTCGCCAGCCCGGCGAGCCGCTACCAGACAGGTGACGTGCTGCGCATCGACGGCGGCTATCTGAAGTTCTGAGCCCGATCGGGGACTTTCGACCCGTGCGATGGGGTTGCGTCACGTCCTAGCGTGGAGGTGTACCCACCGGAACCCGGGCAGAAGGGAGACGGACGATGACTGCCCACAGTGAACACCGCAATGCACAACCGAACGCTCGCGGGATCGTCGTGGCGGTCGACGGTTCCGCGCCCTCCGACACGGCACTCGAGTGGGCGGTGCGGGAGGCCGCATCCCGCAAGACAACGCTGACGGTGGTGCACGTCGTACGGCCCCCCATGGTCGTCGCCTGGCCGGAGATGCCACCGGGGCCCGCCTACGGGGAATCCCTGGAAGACCACGGTCGCGCCGTGCTGGACGAGGCCACGACGCGGGCCGAGGGACTCGCACAATCGCTCGGCGGGGTGACGATCACCAGTGAGCTGCATTCCGAGACGATCATGGGCACATTGATCGACCTGTCCAAGGACGCCGAGTTGATCGTGGTCGGCTGCCGCGGACAGGGCGCCGTGAGCCGCGCCGTCATGGGATCGGTGAGCTCGGCGATGGTGCACCATTCGCGGTGCCCGGTCGCGGTGATCCATGACGACACTCCCGCCGACCAACTGGCCGGCGCGCCGGTGGTGGTGGGTATCGACGGATCGCCGGCTTCGGAGGCCGCCACCGCGATCGCCTTCGACGCGGCCGCGCGCCATGGCGTTCCGCTGGTGGCGGTTCACGCGTGGAGCGACGCCACCGCCATCGAACATCCGGGCGTGACCTACGAGATCATGCAGGGCCTGGGCGAAGAGGTGCTGGGTGAACGACTCGCGGGATGGCACGAACGCTATCCCGACGTCGAGGTGCGTCGGGTGGTGACCTGCGACAAGCCGGCACATCAGCTTCTCGAACAGGCCGAGAAAGCGCAGTTGATCGTCGTCGGCAGCCACGGTCGAGGCGGCTTCGCCGGCATGCTGCTCGGCTCGGTCAGCAGCAAGGTGGTGCACAGCGCCCGCATCCCGGTGATCGTGGCCCGCCAGGGCTGAGCGGTCCGCGGCGGGCCGTCAGCTCGATGCGGACGGCTCGCCGGCCACCACATGGTCCGGCCCGCTCGACCCCGCGGGTATCGGCTCACGACCGAAGATCAGCGCGGTGACGTCGTCGACGTCACTGACCTTGGCTGCACCGGCACACAACGCGTCGATCAGCGCGCGGGCGTCGCCGCAGTGTCGGCGTGCGATGTCGGTGACCGCGTGGTGGAGGTCCTCGACCGTGCCTCCCCACACGTCCATGACACCGTCGCTGACCAGCAGCACGGCGTCGCCGGGATCGAGTTTCCCGCGGCGTTCGTGCCAGTCGCTGCCGAGACCGATCGGCAGGTCCCCGGAGGTGACGTGCTCGACGGTGTCTCCACAGTCACGCACCACGAAGTGCAGTCCATGGCCGGCGTCGGCGAATCGGTACTCACCGGATGCCAGGTTGACGTGGACATAGGCGACGGTGACGAAGGCACCGGTGCGATGCAGGTCGCCGTCGAGGGCGGCCGCAGCATTGCGCACCGCTGCGGCCGGCGGCAGATCCAGGGGGTTGGTGCGCAGCGCCGCGCGCGATGCCGCAGCGAGCATGCCCGCCCCCATGCCCTTGCCCATCACATCGCCCAGGCTCAGCACCACCTGCCCGTCCTGCAGCCGCAGATCGTAGAAGTCGCCGCCAACCTGTTTGGCTGGAACCGATTTCGCCGCCGCCTGCCATCCGGCCACAGTCGGCAGGCTCCACGGCAGCAACGCGCGTTGCACCTCGGCGGCACGGGCTATTTCTTCCCGTTCCAGCCGGCGCGCGCGGCTGATTTCGGTGATGTCGCGAAATTGCAGCGCGAGAAGAGAATCGGCCCGCTCCGCGGAGATCGCGACGATGCTGAAATGCAGGATGCGGCCCGCGTCGGTGGTCACCCGGACTTCCCGGTACCCGTCGGAAACACTGTCGGCATGACGCGAAAGCACCTCGCTCGCTTGTGCGCCCAACAGATCATCGAGCCGGGTGCGGCCTGCGCTCAGGCCGGGCAGGATCTCCTCGGCAGACAGGTTGCTGCGCCGAACCGACCAACCGTCGCCGTCGCGGGCGACGATCAGGCTCCCAGCGACCGAGGCCTCGAAGTTCCGGCGGAACAGTTCCTCGCTGATGTTGAGACGCTGCGCGGTGTCCCGTTCCTGGCCCACCGCCAGGGACAGCGCGAGAAACACGATGACGATGGACACCTCGAAGATCTGCAGGACGATGCTGCCGGTCTCGGGGGTGAGGCGGTCGAACGAGAAGGGCCCGCGCCCGGCGGCGCTGCCCACCGTTGCAACGATCGCCACCGCCAGCATCTCGACGAGCATCATCCGGGTGGTCAGCCGCATCGCGGCCCAGACCAGCGGAAGGAACGGCAGGAACGCCAGCGGCAGAAGGTCGTTGAGCACGAAGACGAAGGCGGCGACCGCCAGTGTCACCACGATCTGCGCGGCTATCTCCACCGGTTGTGCTACGCGCGGTCGGCGGGGATGGCTCATGAACAGCGGTGCGAGCAGGATCATGCCGGCGGCATGCCGGGGAGCACCGGTGACGAAGCGCGTCCAGGCGCCGGCGGTGTCCCCGACGGCGAGCGACACCAGCACCGAGAGCACGTCGAAGGTGGCGGCGGAGGCGAAGACCGCCACCACCAACCGTCCGATGTCGCGTGGGGTGGACAGGGCGGGAAGCTCATCGCGCCGGCCCCGCATGATCAGCGTTCCCACGACCAACTCGAGACCAGCGGCAACCGAGAGTCCTGTCGCCAGGAGCGCGGGTCGGCCGGCCCACAGCGCGAGGGGAATCGTGATGGCGGCGACCGCTGTGGCCAGCAGCCACACCCACCGACGGGGCAGGCGGAGACCGAGGCCGAGCGCGACACCCGCAGCCGGCCACCATGCCGTGGTGGCCAGCGCCGCCGGCTGCGTCACCAGGGAAAACCAGCTGATCACCGCGACCGCGAGAAGACACAACACGACGAACACCGGACCCTGGGACGCCGACCGTGCGAGACGCGACCCCCCCATCACCCGATCCACCCCCACCGGACAACTATCGCACCGGTCGTCGGCGGGCGGCAGACAAACGTGGCGTCGCGTTTGAGGTCGGCGCGAACAGGACATGTTCCAGCCATGCCGATGTGGCCGACGACCGACGTGACGATCACCGACGACGACGTCGAGGACGCGTTGTACCGCACCGTACGGATGCTCAATCCGGTACTCGACGTGGTGGGCGCGACCGACCCGCTGAAACTCAAGCGGCGGGTGCCTTCCTCATCGCCGGAGAGTGGGCCGGATGGCGGGCCGATCGATCTGGTCGCCGACGGGATCGCCCGCGCGCTCAATGCCGCCGATCTGCCCGGCACGGTCGCGTGGGACGGCATGGGCACCGACGCCCGCATCCGGTGGTGGGTGTGGCGGATCGGCGCGCTGAACACCGTCGCGGTGGCCTATCCCGGAGTTCTCGGCATCGTGGGCCGGCTGCTGCCGGTGCAGGATCTGCTCGGATTCGTCAACCAGGCACTTGTATTGTGCGCGGTGGCAAGGGAATTGGGGCTGACCGAGCCGCGCGAACAGGCCCGGATGCTGGCCGAGGTGTTGTGCAGCCGCGACACCGACGAGGCCGATGAGCCCGCCCGGTCGACCCCGTCGAGCCTGCGCACGGCGGTGTGGCGGCTGCCCGGCGTGCTCGAGGCGGTGGGCGATGAACTCGCCAAACGTCCCCAGCCGCGCGCCCCCTTCCGGTACCTGGGGATGCTTCCCGGTGTCGGGGCGGTGGCCTCGTACTTCGGCGAGTGCGGCGCCTTGGCCCGCGCGGCCAAGCAGGGCAGACGATGGATCACCGAAAGGTTTCCCGAGGCGCCGGCGGGCGGCTAGCGTGATTGGGTGACTGCGAAGACCACCTGCGCCGTCGTCGGTGGAGGCCCAGCCGGCATGGTGTTCGGCCTGCTGCTCGCCCGGGCCGGGGTCGACGTCACCGTGCTGGAGAAACACGGTGACTTCCTGCGCGACTTTCGCGGTGACACCGTGCACCCCACCACGTTGCGGCTGCTCGACGAGCTCGGCCTGTGGCCGAAGTTCACCGAGCTGCCGCAGAGCCGCGTCCGCAACGTCACGTTCGATGCCCGCCCCGGAAATCCGGTGACCATGGTCAGCTTCGAGCGGTTGCGCCAACCTCACCCGTACATCGCCATGGTCCCGCAGTGGGACCTGCTGAATCTGCTCGCCGAGGCCGCCCAGGCCGAGCCCACGTTCACGCTGCGGATGGACACCGAGGTCACCGAACTGCTGCGGGAGGGCGGCCGCGTCGTCGGGGTCAGGTATCAGAGCGACGACGGGCCGGGCGAACTGCGCGCGGACCTGACGGTGGGCTGCGACGGGCGCACGTCCGTCGTCCGCCAGGACGCCGGACTGCAGGTCACGGAGTGGCCGGTGAGCTTCGACGTGTGGTGGTTCCGGCTGCCCCACCGCGCCGATGACGAGATCTTCACGTTGTTTCCGCGCATCGCCTCGGGCAAGGCGCTGATCGTCATCCCGCGCACGGATTACCTGCAGATCGCGTTGCTGATCCCGAAGGGTGCCGACGCCCGCCTGCGGGCCCGCGGCCTGGCCGCCTTCCACGCCGATGTCCTCGAGCTGTTACCCGAGGCCGGTGACAGCGTCGAGGCGATCGGCTCGCTCGACGACGTCAAGCACCTGGACGTGCGGCTGAACCGGCTGCGCCGCTGGCACACCGACGGACTGCTGTGTATCGGGGACGCCGCCCACGCGATGTCACCCGCAGGCGGGGTGGGCATCAACATGGCCGTCCAGGACGGGGTGGCGGCGGCGCGGCTGCTGGCCGAGCCGCTGCGCCGGGGCCGGCCGAGCGATCGGGAACTGGGGGCGGTGCGCCGGCGCCGGGTCGTGCCCACCGCGCTGACCCAGGCTTTCCAACGGCAGTTCGACAAGCGGCTGTTCGGACCGGTGGTGCGGGAAGAAGACATTTCGGGTCCGCCCCCCGCGCTGATTCGCCTGTTCGAGCGGATGCCGTGGCTGGCGGTGGTGCCGGCGTATGTGGTGGGTGTCGGCGTACTGCCCGAGCATGCACCGGCGTTCGCCCGGCGGTCGGCGCCCCGCTGAATCGCGGTCCTCGCCCGCTGAATCCCCGAATCGGCCCGATCGGCTGTCCCCTCCGCAGCCGATCGAACCGACGCTCAAACTTTAAGTGGGTCGGCCTGCGGGGGGAATCGGGGAATTCCCTAGTTCTTTCTCGGGGGGATCGCTCGTCGGCGTCAGGGTCCCGCAGGCACCGGGATCGGGATGGGCACCGGAACGAACGGCACCTCCAGATTCGTCGTGGTGATCGGATCCGGTTCCGGCGGGTCGGGCTCGTCGACCGTGGTCGGCGGTGCGGTCGTCGGGGCCGGGGTGCGGGTGGTGGTCGGCGCCGTCGTCGGTGGTGTCGTGGTGGTGGGCGGCGTCGTGGTCGTCGGCGGCGTAGTCGTCGTCGTGGTGGTCGTGGTGGTCGTCGTCGTGGTCGTGGTGGTGGTCGTCGTGGTCGTGGTCGTGGTCGTCGTGGTGGTGGTGGGTGTCGTCGTGGACGTGCGCGTGAGCTGGGTCGTCGGCGTGAAAGCCGGGCTCGGCGGCGGCTGCGCGGGCACCGGCTCGTCCGGTGGCGGCGGCGCGTCGGTGACCGTGACCTGCCCGGACGGCGTCAGCGCGCTGCTCAGCGGGTTCGTCCCCGGCTTCGGCTGAGGCCGGTCCGGGGAGTCGAAACTGGTCAGGGCGATCGCCAACCCACCGACGACCACGAGCGCGATCACCGCCAGCAGGCCTGCCACCGGCAGGGGCACCCGTTGCCACGGTGCGACGTCGTCGGCGGGTTCGGGCTGTTCGGTGTCGTCGGGCGAACCGGTCTGCAGCGAGCTGTACGGGTTGGGCGCCTGGTAGGGGTCCTCACCGGCGTAGGGCACGACGTCGTCGTCCCCGTCGTCGGCCTGCGACCAGGCGAGAGCGCGCATCGTCGACGAGGCAGCCTCGTCGACCGGCGGCGCAGCGACCGGCGGGGCGGGGGCGACCCAGGTGGCGGTCTCCGCCGAACGCCCGTAGGCGGCGATCATCGCCGCGCCGACCGCCGCGTCGAGGGCCGGTTGCGGTGTCTTGACCACCGGAACCCGCGAGCGTTCGGAGATCTGCTGGGTGATCAGGGGAATGCTCGCACCACCGCCGACGAGCACCACCGAGGACAGGTTGCTCCAGCCGACGCCGTTGGCGGTCAGCGTGTTCTCCAGCGCAGCACTCACGCCTGCCAGCGGACGGGCGATGAGCTCCTCGAGTTCGGCGCGGGTCAGCCGCATCTCGGTCTGCAGGTCGGGCAGGTCGACGGGCAGCGTGGTGGCGGTGTCGGACGACAACCTCTCCTTGGCCGCGCGGCACTCCTCCCGCAGCCGCGCCAGCGAGCCGACCGCGGCGGTCTGGGCGGGATCGGCGCCGTGGTCGCCGCCGAGACGGTCGAGGACATATGCGAGCAGGGCCTGATCGACCTGGTCGCCGGCGAACTCGGCGTAGCGTTCGGTGCCGCCGATCATCGCGAACGCCGACGCGCCGTCGGCGAGCGTGATGCTCGTGCCGCCGCCGCCGAAGTCCAGCACTGCCACCACACCCGACCGGTCGAAGCCGGGGTTGGCGTTGAGCGCGGTCAGCGCCGCGACGGCGTCGGGGACCAGCCGCGGAACGGCACCTGTCGCGGCCGTCAACCGGCTACCCGCCAAGGCCGACGCGAGCGCAGCCGTCGCCGAGGGGTTCCAGTACGACGGGGTGGCGATCGCCACCCCCGACGGCGGCGTGGGCATCGCCGCGGCGGCCGCCTCGTCGAGGACCGCGACGAGCAGTTGCTCTGCCGGGTAGCTGGTGCCGTCAGCGGCAACCAGCGGGACCGGATCGCCGACGCGCTCGACGAAACCGGTCAGGACCGTGCCGGAACGCGTCAGCGCGGCCCGCCTGAGCACGGGTTGATGTCCGATGCCCACCGCGACGACGTTGGTCGTCCCGATGGACATCCCCAACGGATCGCTCATGATCCCCGCCACGATAGCGGGCCGCGTTCAGTTCAGCCGCGCTGACACTCCGCGGGACGGGCTCGCCCCGGGCCCGCAGCGGTCACGCTTTTGCTGTACGCAGGCGCAACACCGCCGAACCCACCACGCCCGCCGCGATCAGCACGATCGCGCCGACGGCGGGCAGGGTGTCCGAAACAAGCGCGACGATCCCGATCACGGTGACGAACGGTGGGAACCAGTCGAACACCGCGAGCAGCGACGGTGTCGCTTCGGCGGGCTCGCCGGCCTCGTGCTGCGCTTTTGCTGTTGCGTAATCGGGATAGAACTCGGTGAAGGCGACCGCCCAGATGATCATGCCGATCGGCACGATCCAGGCCGTCCAGAAGTTGTCGTTGTCGCCGAGCACCAGATCGCCGTAGGCGCCG
This sequence comes from Mycobacterium sp. G7A2, assembly GCF_041902445.1. Classification (NCBI taxonomy): domain Bacteria; kingdom Bacillati; phylum Actinomycetota; class Actinomycetes; order Mycobacteriales; family Mycobacteriaceae; genus Mycobacterium; species Mycobacterium sp. G7A2. Next base: position 5,543,985 of record NZ_CP169251.1, read on the forward strand.
GCCAGCGCCGAGACCACGAATGCGCCGCCCCAGAACGCCGAGATCACGTAATTGATCCGCCGGAACAGCGGACTGTCCCAATGCTCTTCGGCAGTGGTGTCTTTGGCGTAGGCCAGGGTGAACGGTCGCCGGATCAGCAGCGTGACGATGACGAACAACGCGAGCGCGATGTTGCTCAGCTCCCCCGCCCACATCTCCAACCACGAGATCGTGGCGGGTGGGGCGACGATCCCCAGGACCGCCAGCGCGGCGAAGTACACCACGGTGAACGCCTCGATCAGGTGCACGGGCACGCCTCGGCGCCTGCCGACCCAAAGCGTCAGCAACGTCAGGCCGAGCCCGGCCGAGGCCGCTTCCTCGAACCGGCCGGGCCCGTTGAGTACCGCCATCAAGATCCACGGGGCCAGACCGGCGAAGGGCGACTTGACGTAGGCGTCAATGAACTTCACGGCGAAAATATACGTCCTCGCCGACCGGTGTGTTGCAATTGCGGCCATGCCCGACATCGACGAGATCAAGCAGGTCAAGTATCGCTACCTCCGAGCGCTCGACACCAAGAACTGGGACGAGTTCGCCGACACCCTGACCGAGGACGTCATCGGTCGCTACGGCGAGTCCATCGGCGAGGAGCACCACTTCACCACGCGCGACGAACTGGTGGGCTTCATGCGCAACTCGCTGGGCGGCGCGGAGGTGCTCACCGAGCATCGCGTGAACCACCCCGAGATCAGTCTGGACGGCGACGAAGCCACCGCGACCTGGTACCTGCAGGACCGGGTGATCGCGCCGGCGTTCAACTTCATGCTCATCGGGGCGGGCTTCTACCACGACCGCTACCGCCGCACCGCCGACGGCTGGAAGATCTGCGAGACAGGCTACGACCGCACCTACGACGCGTCGATGTCGTTGGAAGCGTTGAACTTCAAGGTCAAACCGGGACGCGCGCTGAACCTGCCGCAGGACTGAGCGCGATCATCGCGCCGGGCCGCAGCCAGCGCATGATCTTGACGAGGGTGGCGTCGTCGATCGCGACGCACCCGGCGGTGGCTCCGCCATCGGTGCTGTGCACGAAGAAGGCGCTGCCCTTGCCGGGCACGCGTTGCTTGTTGACGCCCATCACGACGGCGTGCGCATACTGCGGGATGTCGAGGTTCTCGGTACCGGTCCCCGAGGTCGCGAAGGCACACGCTTCCGGCTCGCACACCTGCATGGTGTTGTAGGTCGGGCTGTTGGAATCGCCGTCCCACCAGTGGCGGGGGCCGACCTCGACGTACGGCAGTCCGCTGCCGGGGTCGGGCTGGGTGCCGAACGCGAAGTCCAAGGAGTACACCCCCTGCGGCGTCATCATCGAGCCCTCGAAGTGGTTCGGGGACATGCCCTTTGCGCCGATCTTCGCCGGGACACCGACGCCGCCGTCGACGGGTTGCCACCCCGCCGCTGTGCGCTGCCAGACGTCCAGCTTGGCGTCCGAGCCGCCGCCGCCGGTCACCGACAGCACCTGCGTGGCCGAGCCCACCTGTTGGGCGAACCACGGCGTGAACTGCGCTGCGGCCGGTGCGGCGGTCGGCCCGAAAGCCAGCAGAGCGACCGCCGCCGCGCACAGCAGGGTCGGCAGTCGGCGCATCACTTCATCATCGCCGCCTGCGCCCGCCCGCCGTGTCAAGGGACGGACACGATCCGGTCGCGTTTACCTCACGGGGCCGCCGGATAACTTGAGCGGTGTGGACTTTCTTCCGATGCGCCGACGTGGGCGCGGAATCCGTCAGATCACCCGCGGGCTGGGCAGCTTGGACCGCGAGGTGTTCGAGGCGGTCGCCGAGTCACCCAGTCCGCTGATCGACTCGGTGATGCCCCGGCTGACCAGGGCCGCCGACCACTCGAAGTTGTGGTTCGCCATCGCCGCGGGCCTGGGTGCATTCGGCAGCCCGTCGCTGAAGCGCGGCGCCGTACGGGGGCTGGCCACGCTGGGGGTGACCAGCCTCGTCACCAACCAAGTCGCCAAGCGGGTGTGGCGTCGCGAGCGGCCCAGCCCGATCCTGGTCCCGCTGACCAGGCAGATCCGCAAACTGCCGACGTCGTACTCGCTGCCGTCGGGCCATTCGGCCAGCGCCGCCGCATTCGCCGTCGGCGTCGGTCTGGAGACTCCGCCGGTCGGCCTGGGATTGGCGATGCTCGCCGGACTCGTCGGCATGTCCCGGGTCGCGGTGGGCGCGCACTACCCGGGTGACGTGCTCGCCGGCTTCGGCATCGGCGCGGGCATCGCGGTTCTCGGCGCCCGGATCGTGCCGCCCGTTGTCCCGACCAGCGTGCCCGCCGCCGATCCGCTGCGGTTCGAGACCCGGGCCCGGCCGGACGGCGCCGGCGTCACGCTGGTCGTCAACCCGGCCTCAGGCAGCGGGACGGGCGCGCGGGTGATCGACGAAGTGCGTGACGCGCTGCCCGGCACCGAGATCGTGGAGTTGGGCGCGGACGACGATTTCGCCGACGCACTGCGCGAGGCCGGGCGCCGATGCGCGGTGCTGGCGGTGGCCGGCGGCGACGGCACGGTGGCCGCCGCCGCGAAGGTGGCGATCAGCGAGGGCGTGCCGTTGGCGGTGTTCCCGGCCGGCACGTTCAACCATTTCGCCAAGGACATCGGTTGTGACACCATCGCGAAGACCATCGCCGCGATCCGCGAAGGCCAGGCCTCCTACGTCGACCTGGTGTGTCTCAACGAGCAGCAGATGGTGATCAACACCGCGAGCATCGGCGCCTACCCACGGTTCGTGCAGACCCGGGAGAAGCTCGAACACAAGATCGGCAAGCCGCTGGCCGGTCTCTACGCGATGTTCCACACGCTGCGCCGCGACGAGTCCGTGCGCATCTCCTACGACAACAAGACGCTGCGGACGTCGCTGTTCTTCCTGGGCAACTCCACGTACCTGCCGTCGGGTTTCGCGCCGTCGCGGCGGACTCGCATGGACGACGGGCTCATCGACGTGCGGATCCTGGAAACCGGGCGCCCGCTGTCCCGGCTGCGCATCCTGGCAGGGCTGGCGCTGGGCCGGCTGGAACGCAGTCCGCTCTATCACGAACTGCGGGTGCCGCAGTTCGCGTTCCGCTCGGTGGACGGACCCACCGTGCTGGCGCTCGACGGGGAGGTCGGCACCGAGGTCACCGAAGCGAGCTTCACGGCGCAGTACCGGACACTGCCGGTGTTTCGTCCACTTCCGTGACGCGCGGACGGTACGGCGGCACCGCCAGCAGGCACGCCGCGAAGTACGCATAGCCCAGCGCCCAGCCCGCCAGGACGTCTGAGGGGTGGTGCACGTTGAGCACCACCCGGCCGATGCCCATGACGACGATGAGCACCACCCCGGCGCCGAGGGTCCAGGGCCGCCACCGCGGTCGCAGCAGAGGACGCGCCACCACGTACAGCGCGAGCACCGCGGCCGTCACCCCCAACGCGTGGCCGGAGGGGAACGACAACCCGTACGCATCGACGAACGCGGTGTCCGGCCGCGGGCGCTCGGCCAGCGCTTTGGCGATCTCGGTGACCACCCCGCTCAACTCCACAGCGACGATCAGAAACACCGCGACCCTGACCCGGCGCCGCACGAACGCGACGACGATCACGACCAACGTGGCGAACCGGAACGCGAACGGACCCAGGGCGGTGCAGAACACGTCCCAGCCCGTCACCCAGCCCGGATGCGCCTGCCCGAAGCGCGCGGTGGGCTGCAGCGCCCAGGCATCCACGTCGGCCAACCAGCCCCACTGCCAGGTGAACCCGACCCACATCAGCAGATGGACGCCGACGGCCGCCAGTGCGGTCGCGCCCAGCAGACGCCGGTTCACCGTCATCTGACCATCACTACCACTCAGCCGGCTGAGCTACCGTGCACCCATGGCCGTCATCCTCCGCAGGCTGCTCCGCATCGGCAGGCTTCCCGGCGCGTTACGGGCCGAACTCGAACCCGAAGGGATCCTGTTCTTCGACGAATATGTCCCGGTCACGCGCCGCTTTCACGGTGCGGTGCCCGGCCTTCGCTCGTCGGGCAGCATCGCCAGCTACGCCGGCGCGCTCGTGCTCACCGAGGAACGGGTACTGGGCACGCTGTCGTCGGTGCCGAAGCTGGCCGGCCGCACCATCGACCTGCGCTGGGACGAGCCGCAGGCCGGCGCGGTCAAGGCCGAGCTGTCGACCTCCGGCCTGACGCTCGACGTGGACGTCGCCGAGATCGACGAACATTGGTCCGGCGAGCTGTCGATGCACTACAAGACCGACATCCCCAGCGACGTCATCGATCGACTGCCCCGCACCTCGCTGGCGTTCGACGCACCACCGGAATTCGTGTTCCGCGCCGTGGGGGTCGCCTACCACCCCTAGCGGCCGGCCGTCGCCGTCGCGCGTTCGCGCAGCGTACTCCCCCCGGTCACCATCCGCCGAACGTGAATCCTCTGCGAATCCCAGGCCGATTTTTCGCACAGGGTTCACCCTCGGCGATCGTCCGACGCCGCCGCGTCCCAGCCACCGTCGCCCGACGGCCCCGCCGACGACCGGCGGAACTCGCTCGGGTTGACCCGGCGAACCCGTTTGAACGCGGCGCTGAACCCGAACGGGTCGGAGTATCCGACCGCTGCGGCGACGTCGGCGACGGTCGAACTGGGCTGCTCGACGAGCAGATCAGCCGCCAACGTCATCCGCCAGCGGGTCAGATAGGTCAGCGGCGGCTCACCGACCAGCATCGTGAACCGCTTGGCCAGCGTCGCGCGCGACACCCCGACGCGGTCGGCCAGCGTGGCGACGGTCCACGGGGCCGCCGGCTCGGCGTGCAGCAACTGCAGCGCGCGGCCGACGACAGAATCGCGCTGGGCGGCCCACCACGCCGGCGGGTGACCACCGGGCCGGTCGAACCATTCGCGCAGCGTGCATACCATCATCCAGTCCAGCAACCGGTCCAGCACGACCTGCTGACCGGGCACATCGGTGGCGAGCTCGGCGGCGAGATGATCGACGACGGCGTCGCCGGTGCCGCCGGCCTCCACCCGCAGCACGACGGGAAGCACGTCGAGCAGCCGCCGGCTGATCTCACCGCGCACCGGATAGGCCCCGACGATCAGGGTGGGTGCGCCGGAGTCGCCGCCGTCGCTCCAGCCGAGCCGGTGGCGGGTGCCGCCCTGCTCGACGGTGGCGCAGTGCCTGCCGCACGCCACCGGCTCGGCGCGGGTACCGATCTCGTCGACGAAGGTGAACGTCGACGGTCCGCGCACCACCACCGTCTCGTACGGGCCGAGCCGCTCCGGCGCCGCCCCGGCGTCCTCGTCGGGCACGATCCAACCCGACCCGCCCAGCACCGTGCACAGCGTCAACGGCGCACCGTCGACGAAATGCAACGCCCACGGCGCCGTCAGCGTCGAGCTGCCGAACAGCGAACCGTGCGCCCGCACGCCACGGAACAGGTCACCGAACACGTCCACCCCAACGAGATTAGACGAATGGACAGGTGATTCGGCTTGTCACCCATGGAATCGTCCAATCGGTGCGCGTTGACTGGAGTCATGAGCAACGACACCACCCTGGTTCTGGGAGCTACTGGAAAGACCGGCCGGCGCGTGGCCGCCCGTTTGCGGATGCATCGTGTCCCGGTGCGCGCCGCGTCGAGATCGAGCCGGACACCGTTCGACTGGTCTGATCCGACCACCTGGGAACCGGCGCTGCGCGGGGTCGCCGCGGTGTACGTGGTGGCTCCCGGCACGCCCGGACCAGCGCACGAGTTCGTCGCCCGGGCCGAGTCCGCGGGCGTGAAGCGGATGGTGCTGCTGTCCGGCCGCGGCGCCGACACCTGGGGAGACACCACGTTCGGCCTGGAGATGCGCGACGCCGAGTCGGCGGTGCGCTCCTCTACGCTCGAGTGGACGGTGCTGCGTCCCAACAACTTCGCACAGAATTTCAGCGAGGAGCTGTGGTATGCACCGGTGCTCGCGGGGGAGCTGGCCCTGCCCGCAGGCGATGTGGCCGAACCGTTCATCGACATCGAGGACGTCGCCGACGCCGCCGCCACCGTGCTGACGCAACCGGGACAGCACGCCGGGAAGATCTACGAGCTCAGCGGTCCGCGCGCGGTCACCTTCTCCGAGGCGGCCGAGTTGATCTCGCTGGCGGCCGAGACATCCGTTGCCTACCGGTCGATCTCACCCGCCGAGTACACCGAGGCTCTGGTCAGGCAGGGCCTGACCGAGCAGGACGCGCATCACATCACCGAGATGTTCGTGATGATGCAGCGTGGCGTGCTGGCCGATCCCACCGACGGAGTGACGACCGTGCTGGGCCGGCCCGCGCGCACATTCGAGGAGTACGTGCTGCGCAGCGCGGCGACAGGAGTGTGGCGGCGCTGAGCGCTCGGCGGCTACCCCACCCGGGCGACGAGGAACACCCGCCGGAACGGGACGAACGTGGTGCCGTCTGAGCGCACCGGATAGGCGGCGTCGAGCAACGGGACGAGTTCGGCGCTGAACCGCGCCCACGCGGTGTCGTCGAGCAGTCTGCGCACCGGGCGCAGCGCCGTGCCCGCGATCCAGTGCAGCACCGGGTCGGGTCCGCTCAGGCGGTGGACGTAGGTCGTCTCCCACGCGTCGACCGCGCACCCCGCGTCGGCGAGCAGGCCGGCATACTCCGCCGGGGTGCGCACCGCGTCGTCGTCGAGTGCAGCGCCGGCCAGTGTCGGCGACCAGTGCGGCCGTCCCGCGACCGCACGCACCGCCCGATGCGACGGCGCGGCGAAGTTCCCGGGCACCTGGACTGCGAGCCACGACCCTGCCGCAAGCAGACCCGCCCACCGCACCAACAGCTCCGCGTGTTCGGGGACCCAGTGCAGGACCGCGTTGCACACCACGACGTCGGTGTCCGGCGCGGGCGTCCAGCTCCGCACATCACCGACGCGGGCGTCGATCCCCCGGGTGCGGGCGGCGTCGACCATCTCGGGCGAGGAGTCCCACGCCTCGACCACCGCGCCGGGCCAGCGGCGAGCCATCGTCTCGGTCAGGTTGCCGGGGCCGCAGCCGAGGTCGACCACCCGGCGAGGCTCATCGGCGCCGACCCTGGTCAGCAGGTCCATGAATGGCCGACCCCGTTCGTCGGCGAAGGCCAGATAGCTTTCCGGATGCCACACCACATCAGTGTGGCCCGTGTCGGGCGTTAGCATGCCAAGCGTGGAGCCCGAGCCCCTGCCGGAACCGCCCATCCCCGTTCCGGATGTTCCCGGAGCCGACGCGACGGCACGCGGCCTGCCGCGCCGCGCCGACCTGACAACCCGGCAACGGCTGCTGGTGGATTCGTCGGCACTGGCCGATCTGGCGTTGCGGACGTCCATCGCCTCGCTGCTCAGCGCCACGATGGTGCCCACGGTCGCCGGGGCACTGCGCCGCTCCCAGTCCCGCGCCGAGCGTGCGCACCTGGAGTTCTACGCCGAGCTGGCGGCGTCCGCGGACCCGCACCGCGCCTTCCCGGCGCCGACCGAGCCACCGCGGGTGTCGTCGCGGGCGGCCAACCCGGTGGCCGAGTGGTTCGCTCACGGCAACGTACGTAACCTGCGGTTCCACAGCACATTCCAAGCCGTCAATCCCGCGTTGCGGGATCAGTGCCGTGGTTATGCGCGCAACAACGTGGTGCATGCCCAGCACTGGCGCCATCACGACGGTCCGCGCCCGACCCTGTGCGTCATCCACGGCTTCATGGGCTCGGCCTACCTGTTCAACGGCATGTTCTTTTCGCTGCCGTGGTTCTACCGCTCCGGCTACGACGTCATGCTCTACACCTTGCCGTTCCACGGCCGCCGCGCCGAGAAGTACTCACCGTTCAGTGGTTACGGCTACTTCGCGCACGGGTTCTCCGGCTTCGCCGAGGCCATGGCTCAGGCGGTGCACGATTTCCGTTCGGTGCTGAACTATCTCGAGTTCACCGGCGTCGACCGCATCGCGTTGACGGGCATGTCTCTGGGTGGTTACACGTCGGCGTTGATCGCCAGCGTCGACGACCGCATCCAGGCGGTCATCCCGAACGTTCCGGTGGTCACTCCCGACCGCACCGTCGACGAGTGGTTTCCGGCCAACAAGGTGGTCGCGTTGCGCGACCGGCTCGCCGGCACCGACTCAGCGCTGGTCGACGCGGCGACGATGTACTCCTCACCGCTGAACTACCGCCCGATACCCGCCAAGGACCGGCGGCTGATCATCGCCGGTCTGGGTGACCGGCTCGCACCGCCCGAGCAGGCCGAGATGCTCTGGAAACACTGGGATCACTGCGCGTTCCACTGGTTCCCCGGCAACCACGTGCTGCATGTGAGCCAGCCGGACTACCTGCGCCGGATGACCCGATTCCTCGCCGAGTTCATGTTCGACTGAGCTGGGCGCCCGCCGGCCAGCCCAGCGTCGAGAGGGTGTGCGCCGAGACCCTGACCGGGCGGCCGGGCAGACGGCGATCGGAGGCCGGCGACAACGCTGCGATCACGACGCCGTGCAGCCCGTTCTCCGCGGTCAGTCCGCTCATCGGCGCTTGTGTGGCCGGCTGATCGGTGGTGCGCAGGACGCACGCCGCCACGAGCGCGGGATCGGCTCTGCTGCCGCTGAACTCCAGGACCGTCCACGTCTCGGCCCCCCCGAGCGACCAGACGGCCTGCAGCGTGTCGGTCAGCGCCTCGTCGACGGTGATCCGATAGGCCGCCAGATGTCCCCGCTCGTCGGCGATGGCGCGCCACGTCTCTTTCGCCTGTGCGGCAGTGACGGGTTCGACGGTGTCGGCGGTGCTGACCTCGAATCCCGACTCCCGCAGATGGTCGGCGAGTCTGCGCGCGGCGACCTCGGCCGTGTCCTGCAGCGGGATTCGCGATGAGCGCGCCGACAACGCGGCGATGTTGTCGGCGGCGCCGAGGGTCAGGCCCACCCAGGTGATGCGCACGCCGTCGCGGTCGCGCGCGGTGACGCGGACCTTGGCGAAGCGCAGGCCGTACCGATCGAGGTAGCCGGCGATCAGATCGATCGGCAGATGCTGGTGCTCGCGCGCGGCGACCTCGAGGGTCACCGTGGTGTACTCCGAGGAATGATGGGTGCCCTCGGCGCATTCACCGCGGCGGCGCCACATCGCGACGCGGCGCGCGATCAGCGTCGTCGCGAAATGCCCTCGCCACCAGGCGAACACGATGATGACGACTCCGACCGCGATCCCGAGGAGCCAGCGGTCACCGACCGAATCCCACGGGTAGGCCATCGCGGCGGGGATCCCCACCAGCAGCGCAAGACTGAGCCGGACGATCATGGCGTCGTGTCCTTCCGTTTTCTGTTCATCACGACGGTGACGATCACCAGCAGCGCGAGCACGCCCGCTCCGGTGAAGGCGATGATTCGTGGGGTGGGGTCGGGCGGTGGCGGTGCTAGCGGCGCCGCGATCTCCCGGACTGCCGCGGGATCGGTGTCCGCAGCGGCGGGCACATTCCAGGTCAGTGCGGCGACAGGATCGATGCTGCCCGCTCCGACCAGATTGGACGGGGCACGGGCGGCCCCGTGCGCGGTGGCCGTGATCCGGTCGATGACCTGCCGGGCGCTCAGATCGGGAAATCGGCTGCGCACCAACGCCGCGACACCGGAGGCGTACGCGGCGGCGTAGCCCGTGCCGCTGATCGGCGCCAGCCCCTTCTGATTGTCCGGCATACCGTTGGCCAGCCCGCCGCCTTCGGCGTTGCTGACCGAGGTGATGCCCTCACCGGGTGCCGCGACCCCGACCCAGGGGCCGGCCATCGTGAACGGCGTGGCCTGTCCGCCCGGTCCCACGGCGCCCACCGAGAGCACGTAGGGCTGCCACCACGACGGCACCGACAGCGTCGTGGCGCTGTCCCAGTTCCGGGGGTCGCGCGGCCGTGCGGCGTCGCCGAGCGGATTGCTGTCACACGCTGCGCCGGTGGACATTCCGCGTGAGGTGTCACCGGCGGCTGCCACGATCACCGCGTCCTTGTCGACGGCGGCGTAGCGCAGCGCGGCACCCAGCGCGCTCTGATCGACGTCGGCGCCGGCCGGGATACACGTCGCGACCGAGATGGTGATGACCCGTGCCCCCTGGTCCGCGGCGCGCACCACCGCGCGCGCCAGCGTGTCGACCGCCACCACCGCCTGCGCGAGCGCGGGATCGTCGCCGAGGCTCCGCGGCGCGTAGTGCGCCGAGCTCTGCCGGATGGACAGCAGGCGCGCGCCGGGCGCGACACCCGCGAATCCGTCGGGACCGGGCTGGCCCGCGATCAGGCCCGCGACGAGGGTGCCGTGCCCGTCGCAGTCGGTCAGGCCGTCGGTGTCGGCGACGAAGTCACCACCCGCCTCGACGACGGGCAGCCGCGGCCCGGGGGTGACGCCGGTGTCGAGGACCGCGACCAGCTGTCCGTCACCGCGGCTGTGTTGCCACGCCTCGGGCAGGCCCAACGACGCCTGACTCGCGGTGACCGCACCGGGGTCGGTACCGGGCAGCACGCCGGTGTCTGTGCAGTCGCTGCGCTGGGCCATCGGTTCGACCGGGCCCGCGCTACCCGCCGGCGGGGTGGCCTGCGGGTCGACCTGCGGCGGCGCAACCGCCCCGGCGGGTGCGCCGCCGACCGCGAGCAGCGCCAGGGCTGTCGCAACCACGCCTACCCGGGTGGGTGCTGAGAGGGCGGTCATCGCTCAGAACCCGTTGAGCGCCCAGGTGAACAGCCCCACCAGGTAGGCCATCACCGGGATCACCGAGGCGTCGAGAGCGGACGCGAGGAAACCGAGCAGACGGCGCATCGGCAGCGAATAGGTTGCCGGTTCGGCGATACCGGGGTTCAGCGCGACCACCACCCAGGCCACCGCCAGGGCCACCAGGACCGCCAGCGACCACCACATCGCGGTGTACTCCCCGGCGGCGGTGAACCCCACCACCAGCGCGGTGGTGATCAGGTAGGGGTGGCCGAGCAGCCACGCCTTGCACGGCGCAGAGTCCCAAACCCGGGCCCGCAGTGCGGCGGCCCCGGCGCTGGCCACCACGAGGTACCACGCCCACGGCGACACCGCGCCCTCTCCGGTGACGGCCGGCCACAGCACCGCCAGCGAACCCGTCACGGCCAGCAGCACACCGGCGGCGATGAACCCTGTCTGGTGGGAGTCACCGACCCGGATGCGGCGGGGCAGGTCTTCGAGCACCCGCAGCGGCAGCGCCGACGGCGTGGGGTCTCCGGGAGCGGGGATGACGGGGACCGGCAGCCGGGCGCACATCGCGGACAGTTGCGCGGCCTGCACGGTGATCACCAGCGCGATCAGGATCAGCCCGCACCCCACGGCCACCGGCGACAGCGTCCACAGCGATACCGCCGCGGCCGCCGCGGCCACCGTCAGCGCCGTCGCGGCGGCGGCGGTGAACACGGCGATGGCGCGTTGTCCCACGGTGATGCTGATGACCGACCACGCCGCCACCCCGGCGGCGGCGAGCAACACCTGCGCGGCGCCGAAGTCACCCGGCACCGCCAGCGCGAACGCAGCGGCGATCGGGGGCAGCGCGGCCACGGACAGGGCGGTCGCCAACCGCGGTGAGCCGGTTCTGCTCAACAACGTGCCGAGCACCGCGACCACCGCGACCGCGCTGACGGCGAACACACCGTAGGCCGTTCCGGTGACGACCCGGTGCACGATCGAGACACCCGTGGCGACGACGATCAGCGCGATGACCGCCAGCGCCGCGGCACGCCTGATGTGGTCCACCCCCCACGGCCGTTCCCGCGCCGCCGAGAAGATCATCGCGGCGTCGGCGATGTCCTCGACCAGCCGAGGTGCGGACGGACCGGGTGGAACCGGCTGCAGCGCAAGGAGGTCGCCGTCGACCACACCGACCGTGTTCAGCGTCGCGTCGCGGCTGAACGGGGCGCCGCCGATCGGGGCCAGGCTGAGTTGCTGGGCCGCCGTGTCGGTGGTGTCGTCGTTCGGCGACACGAGGCGCTGCACCGCCGGGATGATCTCGCGCAGCGGCAGGTCGGCGGGCAGTGCGACCTCGGTGATCCGGCCACTGCCGAACACCGCGATCCGCACGATCGGCATCCTCATGTTCTCGGGCGACGCGGTCGACAGCGCCGAGCCGTTGGTTCCGTCTACGACCGGGTTTGACATTGCTCTTCTCTTTCACGGATGGGGACGTCGAAGTCTCGGGTGCCGCCGCGGCGGGGAAACCAGGGGCCGTCGGGCAATTCGGCGTTCAGGCGTTCCACGGCGGCGGCGACCGCGGCGGGGTGGCCGGCGGCGAAGGTGGACACCCACTGGCCGTCGAATGCTCTGGTCGGGCTGACCAGCACCCGGCCGACCGTGGTGTCGACGACGCTGACGCCGACGTCGGTGCTGACGCGGTGACCGTCGCGGTGCTGGCCGGCCACGATCTCGACGTAGCTGCGGTCCCCGTCGAACGCGGCCACCACCACGGTACGCGCGGACGCGGGGATACCGAGGTAGTCGAGCATGTCGTGCACCGAGGAGCCGTTGCGGATCCGCTCGTCGGCCTTGGCGCCGGTGTGCGCAGGCAACGAGAACTCCTCGAAACGCGCGGGCCGCTGATCGGACAGTCCGACCGTCAGCACCGGCACCAGCGCCTCGGGGTGGTCGATCTCCATCGCCGTGAACGTGACCAGTGCTGCGCTGCGCAACGCGACCACCGTGCCCGCCCCGCCGCGGGCCACGAAGCCGCGCAACATCTCGCCGCGGCCGGCGACGAATCGGAGCTCGAGCCACCGCGCGGGGCGGCACACCAACTGGATCCATTGCGCGACTGAAGGATCGACGTTCCCGTCGGCGTTCATCACGCCCAGCTGGGTGAGCTCCGAGATGCGGTCGCGCTCGAAGTGCGCCCGCTGCGCCTCGTCGCCGTAGGGCGGGGTGATGGCCAGCACCCACGGAAACGTCCCGGCGCCGAGCTTCTCGGCGAGGAACCAGGCCGACTCCGCGGTCAGCTCGACAGCATTAGCTCGCACGGAAGCCGATCAGCCCCACTTGGCGCCTTCGGCCTGGTCACGGGCGGCCATCGACGTGGTGTTCATCTCGTGGGTGCCGGCCATCGCCCGGTAGGCGCGGACCAGCTCCTCGAGCGCGGTGTTCCATTGCGCCTGCCAGGCCTGATATGTCATGCCGGTGTCACCCTGCCAGGCACCCCGCAGCGCGGCCTGCTCGGCGGCCACCTCGGCGCCGACAGCGTGCAACGCGCCCGCGTAGCTGGACATCTCACCGGCGTGCGAGAGCATCGCCGGGTAGTTGTACATGATCTGTGACATCGAAAGTCCTTAGTAGATGGTCGGGTTGGGACCGGATCAGATGCCGGTGTAGGTGCTGGCGGCGGCGGCGTCCTCGGCGACGTAGGAGGCGGCAGCGTCACCGACGTTGGCCTGCGCGAGGTCGAGCAGCGCGTTGATCTTCGCCGAGACCTCGACGAAGCGCGCATGGGCGGCCTGGAAGGCCGCTGACGACTCGCCCATGTGGAACGCCTGCGCGGATTGCGCGGCCTGTTCCGCCTGGGTGATGGTGCTGCGCATCAGGGCCGCCTTGGCGCCGAACGCGCTCTCCGAGGCGACCAGCTGCGGGATATGAGCATCGAGAAGGCTCATGGGTTTTCCTCTCTGTGGTGGTTGTCGTCTGCGTCTGTGGGGGTGTCGGGGTCCCAGCTGCCCGGCAGCATCGGACTCTTGGGCCCGCCGCCGAACGAGTCTCCGGCCAGCGTGGTCAAACCGCCCGCCTGCTCGGTGCCTGTGCTGACGGTGCCGGAGAACCCCATCGGTCCGGCCCCGCGGGCCGAGGCGCTCACACCCGGCTCTGGCGCGGTCGGGTCGGCGTCCGGTTCGTCCTCGTAGTCCATGACGGCGTCGGCGTAGCCGCGCCCTTTGATGTCTTCTTTCTGCCTGCGGCGCCGTCGACGTCGTTCGGCGGCCGAGGCGGCGATGCCCGATGCGGCTGCGGGGATCGTCGCCGAAGGAGCCTTCGCCCCGGTGGAGTCACGGACGGTGGGTGACAGTCCGCCGTCGGGGTCGCGGCCCACCACCGCATACGGCGCCAGGGGGGCTGCGGCCGAGGCCGGTGCCGCCGCGCCGGGGGCCGATCCGGCGGAGACGGTGTTGACCGCGGGCGCAGCGCTTCCCGGCGCGGGCGTCGAGAGCGGGGCGGCCGGCAGGCCCTGGTCGCTGCGCGTCGGTGACTGCCCTTGGGCGGCCGGCGCGGTCTCCTCAACGGGTTCCTCGGCCGGAGGCTGTTCGGGCAGCCGGTCGAGCAGGTAGGCGCCGATCCCCAGCACGATGCCCAGCGCCGCGCCCACCAGCGGGGCCAGCAGCAGCGACGGGTACAGGATCGAGGCGCCGATCCAGGAAACCGCCTGGTAGGCCACCGCGAACAGGAACGGCCCCCACGTGATCAGTGCCTGCGCCGGGTTGGTGAGGAAGTCGGTGATCAGCTGGATAGTGTTGCCGATCGGGTTGCGCAGGAAGTCGATGATGGGCTCGAACAGGAACCGCAGGATCTCGCCGTAGAACCGGATCAGGTCGGCGATGATGTCGCCGAGATCGAAGGAGCTGCCTGCTTCGGCCGCCTGCAGCTGAGCGGCGGCGGCCATCGTGTCCGCGGCGGCGCGCCCGGCTTCGCCGACCCCCGGCATCAGGATGAACGGCGCCGGGGTGGACGTCGGAGTCGCGGCGACGGCCGCGCCCGAGACCGCCTGGTAGGTACCCATGGTGGTGGCGGCCTGGATCCACATCCGCACGTAGTCGGCTTCGTTGAGCGCGATCGGGATGGTGTTGATGCCAAGGAAGTTGGTGGCCACCAGCACCGCGTGGGTGGTGTGGTTGAGGGCGAGCTCCGGCAGGGTGGGCATCGCCGCCAGCGCGCTCGAGTAGGCCGCGGCCGCGGTCTCGTGCTGCGCCGCGGTCGCCGTGCTGACGGCGCTCTGCTGAGTCAGCCAGGCCAGGTAGGGGGCGTGCGCGGCGACGTACTGTTCGGCGCTGGGCCCCTCCCACGCTCCGGCCTGCACGTCGGCCAGGATGGCGGTCAGTTCGGCTGCTGCGGTCGCATATTCGGCGCTCAGCGAGTGCCACGTGCCTGCGGCTGCCAGCAGAGGCCCCGGACCGGGGCCGCTGCTCAGCGACGCCGAGTGCACCTCGGGTGGCAACGCCATCCAGACGGGGGCCGTCATACCGCTCAGCCTCGGGCGATCAGGTAGGCGGTGGCGCCCATCGCGTCACCGCTGGCGTAGCTGGCGGCGGACTCGCCGACCCCGACACCGGAGCGGCCGAGTTCTTCGACGCCCTGGGCCGCCACCGTCTGGTGTTCGGCCGCAGCGGCGCTGAACGCCGCGGCGGTCTGCAGGGACACCGGGTCGACCGCCGGCGGAACGACGGCGCCGACGACCGGCGCGGCGGCGGCCTGGGCGGCGGCCATGCGCGCGGTGAGTGCCTCCACCGCCGCGCTGGCGGCGGTGAGCCCTTCGGGGACGACACGCAGGGTCATCGGTGGTTCTCCTCTCCGCCGCGGTGGGCGGTGGCGGCTTCGGCCAACGGGTTGACGAGTTGAACGAAGCTCGGGGTGTCGGTGGCGTCGAGCAGCATGCCCCGCCCGACCGGCAGCCGGCTGAACCGGTGCCCGCGGATCTTGCCGCTGTCCTGCGGGTTACCCGACAGCATCAGCAGGGTCGCCTGCAGGTCGTTGAGCCGACGCAGCAGCGGTGCCGTCATCACCGCATGCGCCGAGCCTGCCGCCCGGGCGGTGACGATCACCCGCAACCCCAGATCGGAAGCCTGCGAGAGCAATCCGAGCAGCGGGGTCCACGGACGCTGTCCCGCGAACGGGCCGCTGGTGGCGGGGCCGTCGGGGATCTGGTCGACGTCGTCGATGATCAGGTAGTGGGTGTGGCTGTCGCGGGCCACGGTGCGGTAGTCCCAGCGGCTGAGCTCCTGCGGGCTCAGGC
This sequence comes from Mycobacterium sp. G7A2, assembly GCF_041902445.1. Taxonomy (NCBI): domain Bacteria; kingdom Bacillati; phylum Actinomycetota; class Actinomycetes; order Mycobacteriales; family Mycobacteriaceae; genus Mycobacterium; species Mycobacterium sp. G7A2. The sequence continues at coordinate 5,559,943 of NZ_CP169251.1, forward strand.
CGGCGGGTGGGCGGCGCTGCTCGATCAGCGCGGACAGGCCCAGCATCGCCGGCAGGATCCGGTCGATGTTCGGGGTGTACTCGTTGTCCGGGAACAGCGGCTCGTCGACCAGGTGCAGCCGGCGGTCGAGCACCGTGAACGCCACCTGGTCCGGGCGCGAGTTCTCCCGGATGGTCCGGATCAGGTGCCGCAGCAGCGTCGTCTTACCGGTCTTGGCGTCGCCGAACACCATCATCAGCGGGTTGTCGGTGAAGTCGACGCCGACCGGCGCCAGGTCGGTCTCGCGCTGCCCGATGACCACCCGCTCCGCTGCCGGGTACAGCGGGCCCAGCACATCGGGTGACAGGTTGGTCGGCAGCAGCCGCACCGGCGGCGCGCTGCGGTCGGGGTGCCGGGCGTTGAGCGCGGGAATCGATTCCAGGGAGGGGCGGGCGAACAGGAAATGCTCCGCCGCCATGGTCAGGCCGCGGCCGGGCTGGTCGACCGGCACCGCCTCGGCGGGGCGGCGCAGCGCTCCGGTGACCCGCACGTTGCTGTCGCGGGGGTCGTGCAGCCGCAGTTCCAGGCGCAGCCCGAGCCCGTCGCGCATCCCCAGCGGCACCTCGAGCCAGTTCGGGGTCGTGATCACGACGTGGATGCCGTAGGCCATGCCGGTGTTCACCAGCTCGGTCACCTTGGCCAGCAGTGGGTTACGGGTGTTGAACGTGTCGGTGTTGTCCCGGCTGAACGCGTACAGGTTGTCGATGAGCAGGAACACCTCGCCGTAGCCGTCGCGGTAGTCGCCGCCGTTGGCCCCGCCGGCCTGCTGGCGGGCGCGCAGCAACTGGTCGAGTTCGCCGAAGGTGCGGCGGATCTTCTCCGACTCCAGCGGGGAGGCCACCCCACCGACGTGTGCGAGGCCGTCCAGAGCCCGCAGCTGCCCGCCGCCGTAGTCCAGACAGTAGAACGTCACGTCACCCGGCGCGTGCAGGGCAGCCGCGGAGAGCACGAACGTCTGCAGGGCGGTGGACTTGCCCGACTTCGGGCCGCCGTGGATCACCAGGTTCGACGAGGCCGAGGTGGCATCGAAAACCAGCGTGTCGCGCCGCATGTCGAAGGGGCGGTCGATCTCGCCGAGCGGCCAACGCCACTGCCCGGCCGCGATTCCCGAGCGGGTCAGTACGTCGTCGAGCGCGATCGGCTCGTCCAGTGGCGGCAGCCACAATTGCGGTGCGCGCGGTCCGTAGTGGGCCAGCTGGTCGCCGATGGTGGCGATCAGCTTGCGCGGCGGCAGCACCTCGACGTCGGCGCCGTCGTCGACGATGACGGTGTCCGGTTCCGGGTCCACCCAGCCGGCGGGGAACGCCTGCGGCTTGGGGATGGCGTGCACGACGATCGACCGGTCCACGCGTGGCGGCTCATAGATGCCGTCGACGTAGGTGCTGCGGAACTTGACCGGCAGTGCGCCCGGCGCCGGGACGAGGAACCCCACGCCTTTGTGCTCCCGGCCCGACTCGATGTGGTACGCGTCCTCCACCCCGATGATCTGCCGGGACACGCTGGGGCTGGCCACTTTCAGACCGATCCGGTAGGACGTGTTCTTGTCGATGTCCTTGATCCGGCCCACGTCGAGCGTCTGGGACGCGAAGAGCAGGTGGATGCGGAACGAGCGGCCCTTGCGGGCGACATAGTCGAACAGGTCGGCGTACTCGGGATGATCGGCGAGCATGAGGGTGAACTCGTCGGCCACCACGAACAGCGTCGGGATCGGTGGCAGGTCGTGTCCCTCGGCCACGGCGTTCTCGTATTCGGTGACCGAGTTGAACGCACTGCCCTGCACCCGGCGGCCGGCCTCTTTGAGCAGCTGCTCGCGCCGGGCGACCTCGCCGCGCAGGGTGTCGGCGAACCGGTCTGCCAGCGAACGCTTCTCGGCCATGTTCGAGATGACGGCGACGACCTGCGGGAAGTTGCGGAAGATGTCCGCCCCGGCCTCACCCTTGAAGTCGGCGTAGATGACGATCAGCCGGTCGGCCGGGTGGGTGGTCAGCAACGACAGCAGGATCGCCATCAGGGTCTGGGACTTGCCCGAGCCGGTCATCCCGATCATCAACCCGTGGGGACCCATACCGCCCTCGGCTTCGTCCTTGAGGTCGAAGTACAGCGGTTCACCGGTGGCGGTGACGCCGATCGGCACCCGCAGTTCGTCGTCGCGGTTGCGGGGGGCCCACAGCGCGGCCACGTCCAGCGCCGAGGCGTCCGGGATGCCGAGCAGCGTGGTGAAGGCCGCTCCACCGGTGGCGGCCGAGCGGCCGTGGCTGGGATTGGAATCCCAGCGCGAGAGCCGGCGGGCGAGGTGCCGCGCGTCGGCCGCGTCGAGCCGGTCGGCGGTGTCGATGTAGGGGGCCCAGCCGCCGGTCTGCCACCGCTGGATCCGGCCGTCGGAGATCCGCAGGATGGGCCGCTCGGGATCCGGGTACTGCTCGCGGTGCGGTTCGGCGACGGTCCGATGAATGACCGTGACGCCGGCGGGATCGACTCCCCCGGTCAGCTCGTCGGGGTCGGCGTCGGGGTCGTCGAGCACGAGCAGCAGGTGCTTGACGTTTTCGCTGCCGTCACCGGTGAACGGTCCCCGATCGGCGAGGGCGGGGGCCAGCAGCCGGCGCAGCGCAGTGGCGTCGGCCGTCAGATAACGCGCGGGACCGACCCCGTCGACCTGGCCGGGCACGTCGACATGGGGCAACCACTTCAGCCACGACCAGTCGTCGTCGTCCAATTTGGTTCCTGCGTAGCCGATTCCGAGCACCGAGGGGTCGTGCCAGGTCATCGCCTGGGCCAGCCAGGCGCGCACAGCACCGTCGACCTCGTCGGCGTCGCCCACCACGGTGATCCGCGCGACCTTGGTCAGGTCGATACCGGCCGGAGCGTCGTGCAGGGTCCGCTGGGTGTCGAGCAGGCCGCGCAACGTCGTGTGCGACACCGGTTCCAGGTCGATCTCCTCGGCGGTGTCCTTGACCCGCAGTGCCGCGTCGAGGGCCTGGTCGTGCAGGCCGGCGCGCAGCACCAGGAAGTCGCGGTCGCGGGGGTCGCGCTCCCACTGCCGGCGGGTGCCCGGCACACCGGCCAGTGCCACCGGGTCCGGATGTGACCACTCCAGGCCGGCGCGTTGTTCGTCGGCGTGGGCGCGGACGTTGTCGCGGATCACCGACAGGTAGCGCAGGTAGTCGGCGCGTTCGGCATCGACCTCTTCGGTGCGGAGCTTGTTGTCCGAGCCCCGGTACAGCGCGGTCGCGGCCAGGAGTAGCACGAACGGGAAGAACAGGGTTGTCGGCGAGATCAACCTCAGACCGGTGGCGACCAGTGCGACGATCATCCCGACGATCAGGATGACGATCAGGAACGGCAGGACGCGGCGCAGCAGTGACGGCGGCACCACCCGGGGCAGCTCCGGCGGCGGCTCGATGGTGATGGTGCCTTGACGGGTCGCTGGCGGCTGGATCCGCTTGCGGTGCTCGAAGATCAGCCTGCTCATGGGTTTTCCATACTCGTGAGGTTCTCCAACCGGGCCGGCGCCGCGGCGGGAGCCAGCGTGTCGTGCGCCAGGAGCGCGTCGGCGCGTGACAGCGTCGGACCGGCGGCGAACTGGGACAGCACCGACCACGGGATCGGCAGCGGAGCCGAGGTCAAGCCGAGCGCCTCGACGGAGTCGAATCCGGCTTCACCGGAGCCGCTCTGGCCGGTGTCGATGCCGTAGCGCACGCCGGTGTCGCTGACCCAGAACAGCGATCCGCGACTGTCGACGAAGTATCCGGTGCCCGGGGTCAGGGCTACGCGGGTGGCCGGTCCACCCGGGCCGCCCGAACTCACCAGATCGACGGTATGCAGTCCGGCCGGGGTGGGAAGCGTGGAGCCGGACAGCAAGGTCAACGAGTTCTCCTGCGCACCCTCTGGTTTCGCCCAGACGACGCAGGTGACGGGGTCGGCGGTGGGGTCGACGAGGTCGAGCGGCTGCGCCGGATACACCGAGGTGTCGATGCCGTCGGCGACCGGGACCCGCGCCACCTCGTCGGCACCGATCCGCGGGGGCGCGGCGAAACCGTAAGAGTTGGTGTTGCGCAGGATCGAGGCCAGCACCACCGGGATGGGCTGCAGACCGTCGGGCAGCACCACGTAGTGGCGCAACGTGTTGTCCGCCTCGTAGGCCACCAGGACCGTCCCGACCGGCGCATCGACCGGCAGCGGCACCTGTGCGGGTGTGCCGGCTCCCGGGATCAGCGGTGAGACCAGCGCCGGCCCTTCGGGTATCGCGTTGAACAGGCCGTCGGCGATCGGCTGTGGCCCTCGCCCGGCGATCTCGGCGCCGATGCCGAGGCCCTCGACCACGGCACGGTCGGCGAGGTCGACGGCGCTGCGGCGACCGTTCCACAGCAGCCACGTGATGCCGCCGTTCTCGGCCAGCACGGCCTGATCGGCGGGCAGGGCGCCGGCGCGCTCGCCGTCGGTGGCGGGCGGCCCGGCGATGACCGTGACCCCGGCCTGGGATCCGGTCGCCGCGTCGCAGACCGTCCAGAAGGCGTCGCGGGTCTGGTTGGCCACCATGCGTTCCGGGGCACCGGGGATGCCGAGCATGTTGCCGCGGGGGAACTGGTCGAGCTCGCTGCTCTTCACCAGCGCCGGGTTGTCCGGCCGGCCGGTGATGAGCCGCGCGGAGGCCAGGTTCAGGACCGGGTGCAGCTGTTCGCCGAGACGCACGTACAGCGCTGCGGTGTCCCGGTCGGCGAGGATCGCGTCGTCGCCCGCCGACCCCGAGGGCCGGATCAGCGAGAACAGGAAGCAGCCGACGATGCCGGTGACGAGAACCAGCGCGCCGACGAGCACGGCCCGCGACTGGGTGCGGAGCGGGTCGACCAGCATTCTCGTGTCGTGCAGCGCGACACCGGAGGCGATGCGGCGCATGACGAATCGCCACCCGGTCACCTGATGCCGGGTCACGAACCCGCGGCGGTAGCTGACGCGGTCGGGGTTCTCGTTAGCCGGTGTCCGCGAGCTGAACGAACGCCGGTCCCCGTCGGGCGCGGTCACGACCGGCCCGGCTGTTGGTCGGGCACCGACAGACCGAGCCCGCGCAGCAGCGGTGCCGCCGAGTTGGCGACGTCGGCGGCGGTGATGGTCATCAGCTCGTCGTCGGTGAAGTCCCCGGCGTCGTCGGTGCGCGGCGTGTGGTCGAGGCGATACTCGCGCTCCTCCTCGGAACGCTCGACGAGGTTACGCACGAAACGCCCGTTGCCGGCGATGTCGAGGCTGCGTCGCTGCACGCCCGCGGCGTCGGGGGTGGAGGACTCCGCGAGGTGGGCGAAGAGCCGTTCCATGTCGGCGCGGGCGGCCTGGTCGAAGCGCGAGTCCCGCTTCTCGGCCATGCGAGTGGCGATTTCGGCGAGCTCCTTCGACGAGTAGGACGGGAAGTCGATGCTGCGGGTGAGGCGGGAGCGCAGACCCTCGTTGGTGTCGAGGAAGGTGTCGAGGTCTTTGCGGTAGCCGGCGACGATGACGACCAGGCGGTCACGGTCGTTCTCCATCCGCGCCAGCAGCGTGTCGATGGCGACGAGTCCGAAGTCGTTCTTGGCCCCGGTGGACACGAGCGCGTAGGCCTCGTCGAGGAACAGCACACCGTCGAGCGCGCTGTCGATGATGGCGTTGGTCTTGGCCTCCGTCTCACCGATGTGCTGGCCGATCAGATCGGCGCGGTGCACCTCGCGGACGGTCTCCTTCTTCAACAGGCCCAGTCCGCAATAGATCTTGGCGACCACCCGCGCGATGGTGGTCTTGCCCGTTCCGGGCGGCCCGGCGAACACCAGGTGATTGGTGCGCTGGGCGACGGCCAGCCCCCGCTCCTGGCGCCGGATCGCCATCGCCACCGAGCTTTTCAGCCGGGCGACCTGGTATTTGACCTCCTCGAGGCCGATGAACTCGGCGAGCTCAGCCTCGGCCTCGACCAGCAGGTGCGCCTTGCGGTCCTTGGCCCCGGGGTCGACGAAGTCCGATTCCCCGGGCTCGGTGCCGGGATCCCACGGATCGGTGCGCGCCTCGATGCGCGCCGCCGTGGTGGTCGCGAACCCGAATGTGGCGTCGGACAGGGCCTCTTCGATCTGCGCGTTCTCGGGATTCGCGGCGTAGAGCTCCTGCAGCAGCTCGCGTGCGTCGTCGTCCTCGCCCTGGGCGCGCAGGGCCAGCGCCTTGGCCAGCGCACCGTCGGTCGCGGCGACGGTCAGTGGGCCGTCGGGTTGTTCGAGGTGCGAAAGCGCGGGTGCGAACATGCCCAGCCGTGCCAGCGCGATGCCGAGGGTCACCCGGGCGGCGTGAGCGCTCGCGTCGTCGAGGGACCGGTCACCGACCATCGGCGTCAGCATCCGCACCACGTCGGACCAACGCTCGGCCCGGTAGTGGATCGCCGCGCGCACCCAGCGGGCCTGCAGCCACCCGGGCCGGTGTTCCAGCAGCTCACCGACCAGGCGCTCAGCAGTCCCGAAATCTGCTGCCTCGCAAAGGGACACCGCATAGGCAAGGGAGAAGTCCGCCGGGGCGGTGGCACGGAAACGCAGGTAGAGACCGGTGTCGTAGCCGAAGCCGAGCGCGCCGGGCGCCAGCTCGATCTGACGCTGCAGCGCGCCCGCGGTGGCCGATGTTTGCCAGATCTGCTCGACCACCTGCGGTGTCACGTCTCCGGCGGCGGCCAGGCCGGTCCATGCGTCGCACTGGTCGGCGGCGACGCGGGTCAGCGCGCCGAACCCGGATCGGGCAGCGGCCAGATCCGCCGGTCGCTGCCGGTCGTGCACCGACAACCCGAGCGCGCGACAGCAGGTCGCGAACCGGCTGATGACGTCGCGGTCTATCCGGTGCGGGTGACCGGCGACCGTCGCGACGGTGTCACTTCCAATGTCCATGCGTGTGTGATTCGCGGTGCCGGCTGACAGTCCCCCGGGCCCGCAGTCTCCCTCGTAGCGTACTTATGTATGGCTAAGCTAACTTTTGCTGAAGTTAGCATTGCATAAGCTCACTGTCGAGACTCACCGGGTAGCACCGCACGGTGAACCAGATCACCGGCGCGGTGCGGTGTCACACCAGCGGACGGCCCGTGCGGATGCGCCAGTCCAGGTCCTTGAGCAGCACGTTGAACGGGAATTCCCGCACGACTCGCGGCGAGATCCGGTTCACCGTACGCAGCACCGTCATCAGCCGGTCGAACCGGCGTTGCTGCTCGGGCCCCCAGCTCAGCTGCATCTCGTCGCGGAAACGCTGCGGCAGGAATCCGGTGGTGATGAGCAGGGCCAGCCCTTCGGTATGACGCCGGAGCGGGCCGGGCAGGGTGAGCCCCTGAAGACGCGAGAGTGCGATCGGATGGAGGAACTCCCGGACGGTGTCGTCGATGTGGACCTCGTCGAGGGACTTCTGCCAGTAGCGGTCGAACGCGGCGCGATCGGCGGGCCACATCGACTCGGGCACCTGCAACATCGTGGCCAGCGCGCGCCCCTGCAGGTACAGCCGGTCGGCGGTGTCCTCGTCAGGTTCTCCGCCGAAGATCCGGTGCACGTCGACGACGCCCTTGTACAGGCACGCGCCCACCCACAACTGCAGGTCCTTGTCGAAGGCGTGGTACTTCACCGGGCTTTCGTCGGTGGAGAACACCTGCGCGTGCGCCCCGTTGACCGCGCGCCGGAAGGCGGCCTTCTGCTCGGCAGTCCCGCTGGTGGACACCGCGAGATAGGTGAAGGTGGTGCGGGCGCGCTTGATCGGATGCCGGTCGATGCGGCCGCTTTCGACGCGGCTCTCCAGCACTCCGTAACCGACCCCGGGACGCGCCAGCTGCATGATCACATTCGCCGGACCGGCCAGCAGGCCCAGCCCGAGCATGCCGTCGTCGGCTCCGCCCCGTCCTCCTCGGGCGGCGGCCTCGGGGCTGCCGGCAGGGGAATCGACCTGTCGAACAGGCTCGCTCACCGTCACTGGACACACTCCTCTCGGCGGTGCCGTCACCAAATGTGCGAACACGCGTTTCCTGATATTGCTCCCCCCGCGCGGCGGGTGTCAATATGGGGTGATGGCCCAGATTCGTCCGTACCGGGGAATCGAGGCCGGCCAGCGCATCGCCGAGCGCAGACGCCGGTTGTTGACTGCGGGCCTGGACCTGCTCGGCGCCGCGCCCACCCCCGGCGACCTCACGGTGCGCGCCATCTGTGCGCAGTCCGGTCTGGCGGCGCGCTACTTCTACGAGAACTTCACCGACAAGGACGCCTTCGTCAGCGCGGTGTTCGACTGGGTGGTCGCTGACATCGCGGCCACCACGCAGGCGGCGGTGGCCGCCGCACCGGCTCGCGAACAGAGCCGGGCCGGCATGACCAACCTGGTGCGCACCATCTCCGACGACGCGCGGGTGGGCCGGCTGCTGTTCAGCGATCGCCTGGCCAACCCGGTGGTGGTGCGCAAGCGCGCGGAGTCCGGCGCGTTGTTCGCGCTGCTGTCCGGACAGCACGCAGAGGCGGCGCTACACGTGACCGCCAACGAGCGGATCAAGGCGGCCAGTCACTTCGTCGTCGGCGGCGTGGCTCAGACCCTGAGCGCGTGGTTGGCCGGTGACCTCGATTTCACGCCCGAGCAACTCGCCGACCAACTCGGCATGCTGATCGACCGGCTCGGCGACCCGGCGCTCTACCGCGACCCCTAGGCGCGGGTCGGCACCCGTCGGTCGGCGGCGGTCTTCGGCTCGGTGGTGGTGTCGGCGTCATCGAACTGCTTGGTCCAGCAAGCGAACTCGAGGGTGATGCCGTCCGGGTCCAGGAAGTAGAAAGACCGCACGTACACCCCCGGGTGGACGGTCGGTGAGACCTGCGCGGGGCTTTCGTCGTGGTTGAGGATCGGGCCGACCCGGACCCCCTTGGCCTTGAGCCGCTGCCGGTACTCGTCGAACTTCTCGGCCGGGACATGAAAGGCCAGGTGATTCATCGTGCTCACGGCGCTGACGATGTCACCGATGCCGGGGATGGCCTCCGGTGAGGAGATACCGGGCACGCGGTCGGGGGCGTCGGCGAACCAGAAGAACGCCACGCAGTCACCGTTGCCGGCGTCGAAGAAGAAGTGCTGCCCCATGCCGCCGGGCAGGTCGAGGGACTTGATCAGCGGCATGCCCAGCACGTTGCTGTAGAAGTCCACCGTCTTCTGCATGTCCGAGCACACCAGCGCGACGTGGTTGATGCCGCCGAGGTCGAATTCGGTGTTGGTGTTGTGCGGCTTGATCACGCCGTCGCCTCCCCGTCCCGGGTCCCCGCGGGGTAGCCACCGCGGAAAACTGAATCTAACATCAGATTCAGTTGCCGATCAACGAGGAGCGCTGGATACATGGGCACGGTGGCGCGGTCTCCGTTGCCGACAGCGCGCGGCCGCCAGACCCAGGCGGCGATCGACGACGCTGCGCGCAGGGTCATCGCCCGCAAGGGCATCCTGGCGGCCACGGTCGCCGACATCGCCGGCGAGGCCGGCCGCTCCACGGCGTCGTTCTACAACTACTACGACTCCAAGGAAGCGATGGTCCGCGAGTGGGCACTGCGCTTTCGCGACGAAGCCCGCGAACGCGCGCGGGCCGCGGCGGCACCCGGGCTGAGCAACCGGGAACGCTCCCGCCAGGCCGCCGCGGCGCACTGGCACACCTACCGCAACCGGCTCGCAGAGATCATCAGCGTGTCCCAGATGGCGATGATCAGCCCCGACTTCGCCGAGTACTGGAGCGAGATCTGCGCATTTCCCACCGAATTGATCGCGTCGCTGGTCAAACAGGTTCAGGGACAAGGCTACTGCACGGGCAGTGACCCCCAGTTGATCGCCGTGGCACTGGTGTCGATGTTCAACCAGTTCTGTTATTCCCAACTGTCCGGCAGCCGTGACGAGGCCAGCGTCGACGACGACGCCTGCATCACGACGCTCGCCGAAATCTTCTACCGGACGATCTACCATCGGGAGTCGGGAGAACCATGACCACATCCACGGCTGTCACCCGCGAATTCGTCGGGCTGGACTCGACGACGGCGCACCGAGCCGGGTCGGGTGGACATCCCTGCCAGGGGCTCTACTACCGCCCCGAGGGACACCGTCCCACCGTGGCGATGATCGCGACGCATTACCAGATCGACTTCTCCGAGCACTATCTCGCCGAGTACCTGGCCGACCGCGGGTTCGGCTTCCTCGGATGGAACACCCGTTTCCGCGGATTCGAAAGCAGTTTCCTGCTCGATCACGCGCTGGTCGACATCGGTGTCGGGGTGCGCTGGCTGCGTGAAGAGCAGGGCATCGACACCATTGTCCTGCTGGGCAATTCGGGCGGCGGATCGCTGATGGCCGCCTATCAGGCGCACGCTGTCGCACACCACGTCACCCCGCTGGAAGGTATGCGCCCCGCGGCCGGGCTCGACGACCTGCCGCCAGCGGACGGCTATGTCGCCACGGCCGCGCATCCCGGCAGGCCCGACGTGCTCACGGCGTGGATGGACGCCTCGGTCACCGACGAGAACGACGCGGTGGCAACCGATCCCGACCTGGATCTGTTCGACGAACGCAACGCACCGCCGTACTCGGCCGACTTCGTCGCCCGCTACCGTGCCGCTCAGGTCGCGCGCAACGAAGCCATCACCGACTGGGCGCTGGCCGAGCTCGTCCGGATCCGCGCCGCCGGCTTCTCCGACCGGCCCTTCACGGTGATGCGCACCTGGGCCGACCCGCGGATGGTCGATGCCACGCTGGAGCCGACCAACCGGCAACCCAACATGTGTTACGCCGGGGTCCCGGCACGGGCGAACCGGTCCACCTACGGCATCGCATCGGCATGCACGTTGCGTAACTGGCTGGGCATGTGGAGCCTGCGCCATGCTCAGACCCGGGCCGAACCCCACCTCAGCCGCATCGCCTGCCCGGCACTGGTGATCAACGCCGAGCAGGACACCGGCGTGTTCCCCTCCGACGCCGAGCGCATCCACGATGCGCTGGCCGGCACCGACAAGACCGCCTGCAGCATCGACACCGACCACTACTTCACGACACCTGGCGCCCGTACCCAGCAGGCCGACACCATCGCCGAATGGATCACCGCGCGATGGTGAGGGTGCTCGCCCACTTCGTGGCCGGCGAGAAGGTCACCGATTTCCTGTCCGCCCAGCGTGATTGGCTCGACGTGCGCTTCTGCGCCGAAGACGACGACGACACGTTCTACCGCGAGCTGTCCGACGCCGAGGTGCTGTGGCACGTGCTGCGGCCGGTGTCGGGTGCGGACCTGGCCCGGGCGCCACACCTGCGGCTGGTGCACAAACTCGGCGCGGGCGTGAACACCATCGACGTCGCGGCCGCCTCCGCCCGCGGAATCGCGGTGGCCAACATGCCCGGCGCGAACGCGCCGTCGGTCGCCGAGGGAACGGTGTTGCTGATGCTTGCCGCACTGCGCCGCCTGCCCGCCCTCGATCACGCCACCCGCACCGGGTCGGGCTGGCCGTCGGACCCCACCCTCGGTGAGACCGTCCGCGACATCGGCTCCTGCACCGTCGGACTGATCGGCTACGGCAGCATCGCCAAACGGGTCGAACGGATCGTCGCCGCCATGGGCGCCCGGGTGCTGCACACCAGCACCAGAGACGACGGCACGCCGGGGTGGCGCAGCCTGCCCGACCTGCTCGCCGAGAGCGACATCGTGTCGCTGCATCTGCCACTGACCGAGGCCACCACCGGGTTGCTCGGACGTGAGGCGTTGCGCCGGCTCAAGCCGGGCGCGGTGCTGGTGAACACCGCGCGCGGACCGATCGTCGACGAGGAAGCCCTGACCGACGCCCTGCGGTCGGGCCGATTGGCGGCCGCCGGCCTGGACGTGTTCGCCGTGGAACCGGTGCCCGAGAACAATCCGCTGCTGAACCTGCCCAACGTCGTGCTCACCCCGCACGTCACCTGGTACACCGCCGACACGATGCGCCGCTACCTGGAACTGGCCGTCGACAACTGCGTGCGGCTTCGTGACGGTCGCGACCTCGCCAACGTGGTGAACCAGGTGGCGGGGTAGTCTCGGCCCCAACCGACCGGTTAGTCAGCCCAACGGAGGGTTACGCATGCCCATCGCCATCCTGGAAGAGCACAACGACCTGGCCGACTCCGTGCGCTCGTACGTCGCACGCGTCGCACCCTCGGAGGTTCTGCACGAAGCCCTCGAGAGCCCGATCCCCAACCCGCCGCCCTACTGGAAGTCGGCGGCCGAACAAGGCCTGCAGGGCGTCCATCTCGCCGAATCGGTCGGCGGGCAGGGCTTCGGCATCCTGGAACTGGCCATCGTCGCCGCCGAGTTCGGCTACGGCGCCGTGCCCGGTCCGTTCGTGCCGTCGGCCATCGCCAGCGCACTGATCGCAGCCGACGATCCCGACGCCGCCGTACTCAACGGCCTGGCCTCCGGCGAGACGATCGCCACCTACGCGATCAGCTCGGCGCTGACCGCGACGCGGCACGGAGACGGCCTGGTGATCCGCGGCGAAGCCCGCTCGGTGCCCGCCGCCGCGCAGGCCTCGGTGCTGGTTCTGCCGGTCGCGATCGAATCGGGCGAGGAGTGGGTGGTCCTCGACGCCGACCAGCTCGAGATCGAGCCGGTCGCCTCCGTCGACCCGCTGCGCCCCGTCGCGCACGTGCGCGCCAACGGCGTCGAAGTCACCGACGACCGCGTGCTGGCCAACCTGCCGCAGACGCTGGCCCGGGCCCTGATCACGACGTTGCTGTCGGCCGAGTGCATCGGCGTCGCGCGGTGGGCCACCGACACCGCCGCGGCCTACGCCAAGATCCGGGAACAATTCGGTCGCCCGATCGGCCAATTTCAAGCCATCAAGCACAAGTGCGCCAACATGATCGCCGAAACCGAGCGCGCCACCGCCGCGGTGTGGGACGCCGCCCGCGCCATCGACGAGGAACGCGCGGGCAGTCAGGACGACGATGCGAAGGCCAGCGCCTTCGAGTTCGCCGCCGCCGTCGCCGCGACCCTCGCCCCCGTCGCCGCCCAGCACTGCGCCCAGGACTGCATCCAGGTCCACGGCGGCATCGGTTTCACCTGGGAGCACGACACCAACGTGTACTACCGGCGCGCCATCGTGCTGGCGGCGGCGTTCGGCCGCGCCGCCGACTACCCCCAGCAGGTGGTCGACACCGCCACGGCGACCGGCATGCGCTCCATCGACATCGACCTGGACCCCGACACGCTCAAGCTGCGCGAGGAGATCCGCGCCGAGGTCGCAGCACTGAAAGAGATTCCGAGAGAAGAACGCAACGCTGCCATCGCCGAGGGCGGCTGGGTGCAACCGCACCTGCCCGCACCGTGGGGACGGGCCGCCACCCCGATCGAGCAGATCATCATCGCCCAGGAGTTCTCCACCGGGCGGGTCAAGCGACCCCAGATGGGCATCGCGGCGTGGATCATCCCGTCGATCGTCGCCTACGGCACCGAAGCTCAGCAGCAACAGTTCCTGCCGCCGACGTTCCGTGGCGAGATGATCTGGTGTCAGCTGTTTTCCGAGCCGGGCGCGGGCTCGGACCTGGCCAGCCTGACCACCAAGGCCACCAAGGTCGACGGCGGGTGGCGCATCACCGGGCAGAAGATCTGGACCACCGGCGCGCAGTTCTCGCAATGGGGTGCGCTGCTGGCCCGCACCGACCCGAGCGCACCCAAACATCAGGGCATCACCTACTTCCTGCTCGACATGAAGGCCGAGGGAGTCGAGGTCAAACCGCTGCGGGAGCTCACCGGCAACGCGATGTTCAACACCGTCTTCATCGACGACGTGTTCGTCCCCGACGACATGGTGCTCGGCGAGGTGGACCGCGGGTGGGAGGTCAGCCGCAACACGCTGACCAACGAGCGCGTGTCGATCGGCAGCAGCGAGCCGCCGTTCCTGGCCAGCCTCGACCAGTTCGTCGAGTTCGTCCGCGACGGCCACTTCGACCAGATCGAGCAGAACGAGGCCGGCCGGCTGATCGCCGAGGGGCACGCCGCCAAGCTGCTCAACATGCGCTCGACGCTGCTGACGCTCGCCGGCGGTGACCCGATGCCCGCCGCCGCCATCTCCAAGCTGTTGTCGATGAAGACCGGCCAGGGCTACGCCGAGTTCGGCGTGTCGTCGTTCGGCACCGATGCCGCCGTGGGTGACCAGGGCCAGCCGTCGGGCAAGTGGGCCGAATACCTGCTCGCGGGTCGCGCGACGACGATCTACGGCGGCACCTCCGAGGTGCAGCTCAACATCATCGCCGAACGCCTGCTCGGGCTGCCGCGCGATCCCTAGAGCGGGGTTCTCGGGCGCCGAGCCTGCGGGCTCTCGGGCGCCGAGCGTGCGGTCAGATCGTGGTTTCCTGAAGAATCGCGATCTGACCGCAGATTCGAGCTCCCGATCGGGGGTATCCGTGCGGTATGAGTACTGACCGCGACTTCGCTGAGAAGCGCTTGGACAAGCCCGGGTCCTTCCGGCCGGCGGCTCTGTACACGCTGGTGGTCATTGCGGTGGCCGGGTTGGCGCTCGCGTTCCACGCGTTCGGGGCCCGCGACTCGGTGTACGCCGCTGCGCTGGTGCCGGTGTTCCTGTTCGTCGGGGGTGTGGGCGCTTTCATCCAGACCTACCGCGTGTGGAAGGCCGGCGGTGGTTGGGCCGCCTGGCAAGGCTCCGGGTGGTTTCTGATGCTGGTGATGCTCATCTCGCTGGCCATCCCGGGGGCGGCGATGATGGCCGACGCCGTCAAGTAACACCGCCTCTCCGACGAGCGCCGGTGGCTGCACGCCCGCGCGCGGCGGGTCACGTGCGGCAGCGCACCCTCACCGAAGGCGAGCGCGCGTGGTCGGCCCGCGCGCAGGGTGTCTCCGTGCAGACACCCCGCTCGCGGTGCACGGCGCTGGCTACTCGGGCTGCTCGATGTCCATCTCGCGCAGCTCGCGCTTGAGGATCTTGCCGGTCGGATTACGGGGCAACTCCTCGATGAAGACCACTTCACGTGGGACCTTGTAGCGCGCCAGGTTCTCCCGGACGTAGGTCTTGATGGTGTCCTCGTCGATCGAGGAGCCCTCCACCTTCACCACGAAACAGCGCAGCCGATGGCCCCACTCCTTGTCCTCGACGCCGAGTGCGGTCGCCTCGACGACCTCGGGGTGACCGCTGACCAGATCCTCGATCTCGGCGGGGAACACGTTCTCGCCGCCGGAGACGATCATCTCGTCGTCACGGCCACTGACGTAGAGCAAGCCGTCCTCGTCGAAGTAGCCCACATCGCCGGACGACAGCAGGCCGTCGATGATCTGCTTGCCGCCGCCACCGGTGTAACCCTGGAACGGGAAGAAGTTGCCGACGAAGATCCGGCCCACCTCACCCTGCGGCAGCTCGTTACCGTTGTCGTCGAGGATCTTGACCTTCATCCCCTTGACGACGGGCCCGACCGTGGCGGGATTCTTCGAAAGATCCTGCGGCCGTGCGATCGTCGCGTACGCCACTTCGGTCGAGCCGTACAGGTTGTAGACGACCGGGCCCAGCTCCTTGAGCGCCCTGGTGGCCAGTTCGGCGCCGAGCTGCGATCCGGAGACGAACACGATGCGCAGCGACGACAGGTCGGGCTTGGGGCTGGTCTTGTCGAGTTCGTCGAGCATGCGCGAGAGCATCACCGGCACGACCACGATCGCGGTGGCCCGGTGCTTCTCGATGTCGGCCAGCACCGTGGCCGGCTTGAACCGCCGGCGCAGCACCAGCGTCGACCCGAGCATCATCGCGATGGTGGCGTGCAGGAAGCCCAGCGCGTGGAACATCGGCGCCGGCAGCGAGGTCACCTCGTTGGCTTTGAACGGCACCGCCGACAGCACGCCGCCGATCGGCGCCAGCGACGGGGGCGCGCTGCGATTGGCGCCCTTGGGGGTACCGGTCGTGCCGCTGGTCAAGATGATGATCGACGAGTGCTTGGAGGCCTTGGGTGGCGGTGCACTGCCGGTGCGCGCGATCAGGTCCTCGAGGGTCTCGTCGGTACCGGACGGTTCGTCGGGCTTGTCCGGGTTGATGCCGAGCGCGCGCAGCTTGCCGAGTTCGGGCTCGGCGGCCTGCACCGCCTTGGTGTACTCGTCGTCGTAGATGATGAGTTTGCCGCCCTCGCGCTCGGACACCTCCTTGATCTGCGGGCCGGAGAACTCGCTGTTGAGCAGGATGATGCGGGCGCCGGTCTTGGCGGCGCCGTACACCGACACCAGGAACCACCGGTGGTTGCGGGCCAGGATCGCCACGCCGTCACCACCCTTGATCCCCTTGGCGAGCAGGCCGTTGGCCACGGCGTTGGCGGCGTCGTCGAGTTCCTTGAACGTCATCTCACCGAAGTCGTCGATCACCGCGGCCGCGTTGGGTGTCCGTCGTGCGTTGAGGGCCGGGATCATCCCGAACTCGCCCCACCGGCGGATATCGGCGACAAAGGCCGCGATGTCTTGCGGGGGCTCCAGTTTCAGCGCGCCGGCGGAGAACATCTTGCGGGCGTAGTGCAACTCGGCCGAACCACGCTCGAGGTATTTGCCGACCGTTTGCTGGGCCTTGGCGGCGGCCTGCGCGGAGATATCGCTGAGCTTCGACATGCGCCCACCCTATGTGACGACGGTCGCACCGCGGTCTGGAACATACGATGAAGGAATGCCTGCTCGCGAGACGTTCGAGATCGGTGGAGCGCAGGTCCCCATCACCCACCCCGACAAGGTGGTCTTCGACGAGATCGGGCTGACCAAGCTGGACCTGATGCAGTACTACGCGGCGGTGGCCGACGGGGCGCTGCGCGGTGTGCGGGATCGACCGATGATCCTCAAGCGATTCGTCAAGGGCATCGGACAGGAGGCCATCTTCCAGAAACGCGCGCCGGTGAACCGGCCCGACTTCGTCTCCGTTGCCGAGCTCAAGTACGCGTCGGGCACGTCGGCCAAGGAGGCGGTGCTGCACGACGCCGCCGGGTTGATCTGGGCGGTGAACCTGGGCTGCGTGGACCTCAACCCGCACCCGGTGCGGGCCGACGACCTCGACCACCCCGACGAGTTGCGCGTCGACCTGGACCCGATGCCCGGGGTCGGCTGGCGGCAGATCCTCGACGTCGCGTTCGTCGCACGCGAGGTGCTCGAAGATCACGGCCTGGTGGCCTGGCCCAAGACCTCCGGCTCACGCGGCTTCCACATCTATGCCGCCATCCAGCCCCGGTGGCCGTTCAAGATCGTTCGAACCGCCGCCGAAGCGGTCGCCCGCGAGGTCGAGCGCCGCGCGCCCGAATCGGCGACGGCGCGCTGGTGGAAGGAAGAGCGGCACGGCGTCTTCGTCGACTTCAACCAGAACGCCAAGGACCGCACGGTGGCCTCGGCCTACTCGGTGCGGGCGACCCCGGACGCGCGGGTGTCCACACCGCTGTTCTGGGACGAGGTCGCCGACTGCCGGCCCGAGACGTTCACGGTCTCCACGGTGCCGGAGCGCGTCGCCGAACTCGGTGACCCGTGGGAGGGCATGGCGGACACGGCCGGATCTCTCGATTCGCTGCTCGAACTCGCCGAGCGGCTCGGACCGGCGGAGAGGGCGCCCAAGGGGGCGCGCCGCTCCACCGAGGGAGCCAAGGGTTCCCGCGTTTCCAGCATGCCGCTGATCGAGATCGCCCGGACCAAGACCAAGGACGAGGCGATGGCCGCGCTGCACCAGTGGCAGGACAAATATCCTCAGGTGGCCGAAAAGCTCGAGCCCGCAGACGTTCTCGTCGACGGGATGCGGGGGCCGAGCTCGATCTGGTACCGCATCCGGATCAATCTTCAGCATGTCGACGAGGACGCGCGCCCCGCGCAAGAGCCGCTGCTGGCCGACTACAACCCGTGGGCCAATTACACCGGTGCCCAACAGCAGCGGCGGGACTGAGCGTCGGCGTCAAGTTACCGGCGAGTTTGCTGACCGGGCCTGATCCCAGTTCTTAGCGATGTTTTAGTCATTACACCCAGCGGCCTTAGATTGCCTGGCTACCTTTCATTGGTGTAAGGGCCGACAGCGGCCGAGCAAGCACGGGATCGAGGGAGGCTGCAATGTACGGCAATCCGACGTTCGACTGCGACGGCGCCGGCATCCGGGCGCACTGCCGCCAATTGGCCACCGTCGTGACGATCACCGGCCAGTTGCGCGACACCAACGTCGAATGCGCCGGCGACCACACCGAACGCTTCATCATTCCCGAGAAGCCGTTCATCCTCGATCTCAGCGGCGTCACTTCCTTTACCCGGGAAGCGGTTTCACTGCTGTTCCGCATCGACGACCTGTGTGATGCCGCCGGCCTGGAGTGGTCACTGGTCGCCAGCCGCGCCGTCGAGCAGGTGCTGCGTGAGCACGATGTCGAGTTCACCACCTCCGGATCGGTCCCCGAGGCGCTCAACCACTTCGCCGACGTGATGGTTGCCCGGCGCCAACTCCTCCCCCTCCTCACCAAGACCGCGTAAAGGACTGCTGTGTTAATCGATGTTCGGTGGCTCCGGTTCCTCCTTCAGCGTCGCCACAGGGCCGACCTGGACCACCTCGCGCTGACCGCAGGCTGATACCCCAGCCGACTTCATTCCGACCTGGCTAAGGTGCTCCTATGGGCACCGCAGCCGACGTTGATCTCGTCGCCGACGCCGCCGAGCGGGTCGTCGCCGAGCACGACCCCCGTTCCGTTTCGATCCCCGAGTTTCTCGGCGCCTGTTTCGACGCCGGCCTGTCGTGGGTGCACTTTCCCGCCGGATTCGGCGGCCTGGGTGTATCGCGCGGCCTCCAAGTGGTGGCGGACCGCATCCTGCAGAATGCCGGCGGCCCGGTGCCGCTGTCGCTGAATCCGATGGGTTACGGCATGGCCGCGCCCACGGTGCGCGAGCACGCCCAGACCGACGACGTGCGGCATCAGTTGCTGCGGCCGCTGGCCACCACCGAGGACATCTGGTGCCAGCTGTTCTCCGAACCCGGTGCCGGCTCGGATCTGGCCGGCCTGGCCACCTCGGCTGTCCAGGACGGCGACGAGTGGGTGGTCAACGGCCAGAAGGTGTGGACCAGCCTGGCGCACCGCGCCCGCTGGGGTCTGCTGCTGGCCCGCACCAACCCGGACGTCCCCAAGCACAAGGGACTGACGTACTTCGTGCTCGACATGCACGGACCCGGTGTCCAGACCCGTCCGTTGCGGCAGATGACCGGCCACGCCGAGTTCAACGAGGTCTACATCACCGATGCCCGCATCCCCGACACCTTCCGCCTCGGCGGGGTCGGGGACGGCTGGCGGGTGGCGATGACGACGTTGATGAACGAACGCAGCGCGCTCGGCGGCAGCGGCAACCGGCGCGGCGCCGGCACGATCGGCGACGCGGTCGCGTTGTGGGCCTCCCGGCCGGACCTGCAGACACCCGTGCTGCGGGACCGGCTGACCAGCCTGTGGCTGCGCGCCGAGGCGCAACGGCTGACCTCGGAGCGTTCCCGGGTGTCGGCCAGCGTCGGCGGCCCCGGCCCCGAGGGGTCGGTCGGCAAGCTGGTCGGCGCCGAGCTGAACCAGCACATCTACGAGTTCTGCATGGACCTGCTCGGGCCCGAGGGCATCCTCTATGACGGCTACGGGACGAGCGGCGACGCCGACGCCGAGGACTGGCGCGGCCCGATTCAGCAGCGCTTCCTGCGCAGCCGCGCCAACACCATCGAAGGAGGCACGTCCGAGGTGATGCGCAACATCCTCGCCGAGCGGGTGCTGGGGCTGCCCGGTGACCTGCGGGCGGACGCGGGTATGCCGTGGAAGGAGGTGCCGCGTGGCTGAGGAGCTTGCGGGCATGAGCAGCGCCGAGTACGCGTTCAGCGAGGAGCAGGGGCAGCTGCGCGACGCCGTCGCCGCGTTCTGCGCCGAACACATCGACGAGACCGCCGTCCGCGCTCAGATGGAATCCGATCCGCCGTTCGACGCGAAGGTGTGGGCGCGGCTGGGTTCTGAACTGGGCGTGCTGGGACTGTCGGTGCCGGAATCGCGGGGCGGCGTCGGCGGCTCGTTGATCGACCAGGCCGTCGCTGTCGAGCAGTTGGGGGCGGCGCTCGCCTGTGGCCCGCTGTTCGGGACGGTCTACCTCGCCATCCCGGCGCTGGTCGCGGCGTCGGAGAGCCCGGAGAACACCGCGCTGCTGGAGCCGCTGACGGACGGCTCGCGCACCGCGGCGTTCGCCGTCACCGACACCGCCGGTGCGTTCGATCCGGCGACCGTGCAGGTCGAAGCCGCGCGCACACCCCAGGAGTGGGCGCTGACCGGCACCGTCGAGCGCGTCGTCGACGCCGGTGCTGCGGACATCCTGCTCGTCGCGGCCAACGGCCCCGACGGTCTCGGCCTGTTCGCGGTGGATGCCGACGCCGCCGGAGTGCGCCGCACCGTGCGGACCACGCTGGACCTCACCCGTCCACAGGCCGACGTCGAGCTGCGTGACGCGCCCGCCCGACTGGTCGCCGGCCCCGAAGAAGCCGGGCGGGTCATCGGCCACGCCCTGCATGTCGGTTCGGCGTTACTGGCGGTCGAGCAGGTCGGCGCGGCTGCGCATCTGCTGGACCTCACCGTCCAGTACGCCAAGAGCCGCTTGCAGTTCGGCAGGCCGATCGGCTCGTTCCAGGCGGTCAAGCATCGCCTGGCGGACGACCTCGTCGCTCTCGAACACGCCAAGTCGACCGCCTACCATGCGATCTGGGCGTTGACCGACGGCAGCGACGATCCCGGTCTCGCGGTCGGTATCGCCGCGGCCACCTGTTCGGACGCGCTCACCCGGATCGCCACCGACACCATCCAGGTGCACGGCGGCATCGGCTTCACCTGGGAGCACCAGGCTCACCTCTACTACAAGCGTGCCTACACCGACGCCGTGCTGCTGGGCAGTGCCGAGCAGCACCGCGACCGGATCGCGGCGTCCGTGCTCGACGGCCCGCCCGAGAAGAACCCGCCCCGCGTCGCCACCGGCGTTCCGACATGACCTGCAGGAGAGGACAACTCATGCGCTATCTGATAGCCACTGCGCTCACCGCCGCGGCCGCCGCCGTGCCGCTGGCGATTCACGCCGCCCCGGCGACCTCGATCGCGGGGTGCCCTCCCGGTGAGACCGGGGTGATCTACGGCTGCGCACCGTTCTGCGTGCCGGGCAAATACCTCGACACCAGCACCGGTCTGTGCATGCCGGTGCCCCCGCCACCGCCCGCACCACGGGGATAGGCCGCCTCTGTGAAACCGCTGGATCGCTTCTTCGAGATCACAGCGCGCGGATCCACGCTCGGAACCGAGGTCCGCGGCGGTGTCGTCACGTTCATCGCGATGGCCTACATCATCGTGCTGAACCCGATCATCTTGTCGGGCTCGGCCGACGTCACCGGCAGTCGACTCGACTTCGCGCAGGTGTCGGCGACGACGTCGCTGGCTGCGGGTGTGATGACCATCCTGTTCGGGCTCATCGCGCGGTTGCCGTTCGCGTTCGCCGCCGGCCTGGGCATCAACTCGTTCCTGGCGACCACCGTCGTCGGCTCCGTCACGTGGGCCGAGGCGATGGGCCTGGTGGTCATCAACGGCCTGATCATCGTGCTTCTGGCAGTGACGGGTCTGCGCCGCTTGGTCTTCGACGCGGTGCCGATGCAGCTCAAACTGGCGATCACCGCGGGCATCGGGCTGTTCATCCTGTTCATCGGTCTCGTCGACGCCGGCTTCATCAGCTCGACGGGGCTGCCGTCGCCGCCGGTCGGCCTCGGCAGCGAAGGGCTCGGCTCCATCAGCACGATCCCGACGGTGGTCTTCATCGTCACGCTGCTGTTCACCGCTGTCCTGGTCGCGCGGAGAGTGCGCGGCGGCATCCTCATCGGGCTGGTCAGCGGCACGGTGCTGGCGGCCGTCATCGAGGCGATCTGGCAGCTGGGGCCGGCCACCGAGAAGCCCGGTGGGTGGAGCCTGTCGGTGCCCACGCTGTCCGGGTCGCCGTTCGCGCTGCCCGACCTGTCACTGGTCGGGGCGTTCAGCCTGGACAGTTTCGCGCGCATCGGAGTGCTGTCGGCGGTCATGCTGGTGTTCACGCTGGTGTTCACCAACTTCTTCGACGCGATGGGCACCCTGACCGGCCTGTCCCGGGAGGCCGGGCTGGCCGACGAGCGGGGCACGTTCCCGCGGCTGCGCTCCGCGCTGGTCGTCGAGGGTGCCGGGGCCGTGGTCGGTGGCGCCACCTCGTCGTCGTCGAACACCGTGTTCATCGAGTCCGGTGCCGGCGTCGAGGAGGGCGCCCGCACCGGGTTGGCCAACCTGGTGACCGGCGCGCTGTTCCTGGCGGCGATGTTCGTCTCACCGCTGGCGTCGATCGTGCCGACCGAGGTGGCGGCGGCGGCGCTGGTGATCGTCGGGGTGTTGATGGCCGCGCAGTTGCGCCACATCGATCTCTCGGAGTTCACTGTGGCGCTGCCGGTGGTGCTGACCGTCACCGTCATGCCGTTCAGCTTCTCGATCGCCAACGGCATCGGCGTCGGGTTCATCTCCTGGGTCGTGATGCGCACGGCGACGGGGCGGGCGCGTGAGGTCAGCCCCCTGCTGTGGGTCGTCGCGGCAGGGTTCGCGGTCTACTTCGCGCGCACGCCGGTGGAGTCGCTGATCGGGGCGTGAGCGTTCCCCCACTCGACGGCCACCCCGGTGATCACGGCCCTGAGCTGAGACTCGATGTGGGTGCGGGTGGCGGGTTCGCCCGCCCCGTTGGCGAAGCCGAACTCCAGCCCCCTCAGATAGGTGAGCAGCACCGCAGCCTGCTCACTGACCAGTTCCGGATCGGGCTCGGGAGCGCCGGAGCGCAGACCGATGACGAGCCGCTCGGCCAGCGCCCGGTAGCTCTGGAACATGCTCTGGAAACCCGCCGCCAGCTCACTGTCGGGTTTGGCCATCATCGTCAACTCCAGCCGAGCCCGGCTGCGGGACAGATGCGGCTCGGCGCGCAGCAGCATCATCTGCTCGGCGAGGATGCTCAGCATGGTTTCGGCGCTGGTTTCGTCGGAGAAGGCGCCGGTGAAGAACTCGATGTCGTAGTGCAGGATCTGGTCGGCGACGCCGTGCAGCAAGGCCGAGCGGGTGCGGTAGTAGAACGAGGTGGTGCCGTCGGGTACCTGTGCGCGGCGGTCCACCTTCTGGTGCGAGAGCCCGCGCCCACCTTCTTCGGCCAGCAACGCGATGGCGGCGTCACACAGTTGACGCCGCCGCTGTTCGGCATTGGGTTTCCGTCTGGTCTCGACAGCTGTCGACCCTAGTCGCCTCGGGTCACCGGCACAGCCCGAGTCCGGGCGGTGAAAGGTGGCTTCTCGGGTCCGCGGAGCCCCTGCTGCGCACCGGGCTCCCTGGGTGCGCCTCTGTGTAGCATTGATCCGCGCGTCAAGTCCGTTCTCTGCGGGGGTTGTCGGAATCCAAGGTTGCTCGCCCGAAGGGGCACTCGGCTTGAGCACCCAGGCCGCTGATCATCGCTCCGTCGCCGAGGAGACGGAGCGGTTGCTCGCGCTCGAGTCCTTCAAGATCCTCGACACGCCGCCGGAGCCGGCGTTCGACGACCTGACGGCGCTGGCCGCGGATCTGTGCGGGGTACCGATGTCGGCGGTGAGCCTCGTCGACACCGACCGGCAGTGGTTCAAGTCCCGCCATGGTTTCGACCTCGCCGAAACGTCTCGCGAGCTGTCGTTCTGCGAACGCATCAAGCCCAGCGATGCCGCTGTGGTCGAGGTCTACGACGCACGCGTCGACCCCCGCTTCGCCGATCACCCGATGGTCGTGGGCACACCCCATGTCCGGTTCTACGCCGGGGCTCCGCTGGTGCTCGCCGACGGCACCGTCGTGGGCACATTGTGCGTGTTCGGTCCTGAGCCGCTGTCGCTGGACGAGCGCCAGCGCCGTCATCTGGCGGCGCTGGCCCGTCAGGTCGTCGGTCAGCTCGAGCTGCGCCGGCAGGCCCGCCGGTTCGCCGCCGAGGCCCGCGCCCGCCTGGTGGCCGACGCCGCGCTGCGCGAGCAGCAGCGGATGCTCAACGGCGTCCTCGAGCACACCGACGTGCTGATCTACGCCAAAGACATCGAGGGGCGCTTCGTCATGGGCAACCGGGCGCTGGAGGCGCTCACATCGTCGGAGGCGCCACTCATCGGACTGACCGACTACGACATCTTCGATCGCGAGACCGCCGACGCGTACCGGCGCAACGATGCCCGGATCATGGCGAGCCGCGAATGGCAGGTCTTCAGCGAAGAGGTCATCCATCCGGACGGCGCGACGCACACGTACCGATCGACGAAGTTTCCCCTGTTCGACGACGCCGGGGCGGTGATCGGGGTCGGTGGCGTCTCCACCGACGTCACCGAACTGACCGCCGCCAGGGCTGCACACGCCGCGGCTGAACACCGCTGGCGCGCCCTGATCGAGCAATCCCCGATCGCCGTCACGATGGTCGACGCCGGGGGCACCATCGCGTTCGCCAACGCGGGCGCTGCACAGCTGTGCGGAACGTCGAGACCCGCCGATCTCGTGTCCCGGACCATGGCCGACTTCCTGCCCGTCGAGGAGCACGACTTCGCCCGGGCGATGCTGCGGGATCTGTGGACGGGCCGGATCGAACTGCGCGGATACCGCGCCACCCTGAAGCGGTTGGACGGCGAGACCATCAAGGTGGAGTTGAACGCCCGGATGATCAGCCAAAAAGATACTCGCACAGTGCAATTCGAGTTCCGTGACGTGACGGAACTGGCACGCACCTACGCCCAGCTCAAGCATTCGGCCTCCACCGATCCACTGACCGGGGTGTTGAACCGGCGTGCGTGGGACGACCGGTTGCGCGGCGTCCTCGACGACGCCGAGCACGCCGGGGCCCTGCTCACCATCGCGGTGATCGACCTCGACCACTTCAAGGCGTACAACGACAGCCACGGACATGACGCGGGCGACGCTCTGCTGCAAGCCTTCACGACCGAGGCCGGCACCTCGCTGCGTCACACCGACGTGTTCGCCCGATGGGGCGGAGAGGAATTTCTCATCGCACTCCCGCACACCCCCGCCGACCAGGCCCGCCAGATCCTCGACCGGGTCCGCAGTTGTGTGCCCGCAGGCCAGACCTGTTCCATCGGCTACACCGACTACCGCAGCCCCGAACCGCTGCCCGATACGCTGGCCCGTGCCGACAAGGCGCTGTACTTGGCGAAGAGCCGCGGCCGCAACCAGATCGCCGGCGCGTGAGCACCGACGACGAGCCTGGGCTGCGGGAACGCAAGAAGATCCGCACCCGGGAGACGGTGAGGCGCGAAGCCTTCCGCCTGTTCGAGTCGAACGGCTACGCGCAGACCACCGTCGACCAGATCGCCGAGGCCGCCGACGTCTCGCCGCGAACCTTCTTCCGTTACTTCCCCACCAAGGAGTCGGTGCTGTTCTCCGACGACCTGTTGGAGCCGATCATCGAGGCGTTTCTGGCCGCGCCGCCTGAGCTGTCGACGGTCGCCGCCTACCGGCACGCGGTCGCCCAGGTGTTCACCGCGTTGGCCGGGCCTGACTTCGATTACGTGATCGCGCGTCAGCGACTCCTGTACTCACTGCCCGAAGCAAAGGGCGCGCTGTGGGTCGAGCACGTCAAAGCCATTCGGTTGCTCACCCAGGCGATCGCGCAGCGGTACAACCGCCCGGAACCCGACGAACAGATGCAGGTGACCGCCGGCGCGATCATCGGGGTGTACATGGCCGTGTCCGATGACGCCCCCACACCCGGCGAGGCGTTCCTGCAGGCGCTCGACGCGCTCGACAAGAGCCTGCACGGATGAGCGCTACGCGCGTGCAACCTGCGCATCCCTAGACTCTCGGTCGATGAACGACGATCCCCGGGCGGTGCAGTTCGTCGGCGCCGGACCCGGCGCGGCCGACCTGCTCACCGTGCGCGCAGCCCGCATGCTCGCCGACGCCGAGGTGGTGCTGTACCCGGGGAGCTATCTCGACGCCGAGGTGCTGGCGCACTGCTCACCGGACGCGGAGCTGGTCGACACCGGGGACATGAACCTCGACGCCATCGTCGCTCGCCTGGTCGAGGCGCACCGGGCCGGCCACCGCGTCGTGCGCCTGGTGTCCGGTGATCCGTCGGTGTACTCGGCGGTCTCCGAGCAGACCCGCCGCTTGGACGGCGCCGGCGTGCCGTGGGCGATCACCCCCGGGGTGCCGGCCTATGCGGCGGCCGCGGCCCGCGTCGGACGCGAGCTCACGGTGCCGCTGGTCGCACAGTCGGTGGTGCTGACCCGCACCCAGCAGAGGTCCACGGCGATGCCGGAGACCGAGCAGCTGTCGGCGTTCGCCGCGACCCGGGCCACGCTGGTGCTACACCTGGCGATCACCCGCGTTCGCGAGCTGATGACCGAACTGGCACCGCATTACGGGGCGGACTGTCCGGTCGTCGTGGTGTACCGGGCCTCGCAGCCGGCCGAGCGGGTGCTGCGCGGCACCGTCGCCGACATCGCCGACGCGGTGGAGGCCGCTGACCTGCGCCAGGCAGCGGTCGTGCTGGTCGGCCGCGCATTGGCGGACCGTCCCGACCCGCAGGCCGGCGAGAGCCACCTCTACGACCCGGCCCGGGACCGCGCGGCCAAGCGAATGGGTGGGCGACGATGAGCGCTTGCGCGAAGAGCAGACAACACATGAGCGCTTGCGCGAAGAGCAGACAACACATGAGCGCGACGTGCCGCGTGAGGGGCCGAAGCTCATGACCGCCTTGGATTCGCTCTACGACGTCATCCACCGCCGCCGCGACACCCGGCGGGAGTTCACCGGGGAGCCGGTGCGCCCCGAGGTGCTGGAGCGGGTGCTACTGGCCGCCCACGCCGCGCCGTCGGTCGGGATGTCGCAACCGTGGGATTTCGTGCTCGTCCGCTCACCTCAGACGCTCGACGCTTTCCGGGACCATGTGGCCGACGAGCGGGAGGTGTTCGCGGCCGGGCTGACCGGTGAACGCGCCGACGTGTTCGCCCGGATCAAGATCGAGGGCATCTGTGAGTCGGGCCTCGGCGTCGTCGTCGGCTATGACCCGACCCGCGGCGGCCGGCAGGTCCTGGGCCGGCACGCCATTGCCGACGCCGGGCTGTACTCGGTGGTCTGTGCGATCCAGAACCTGTGGCTGGCGGCCACCGCCGAGGGGCTGGGAGTGGGGTGGGTGTCGTTCTACCGGGAGGATTTCCTGCGCGAGCTGGTCGGCATGCCCGACCACGTGCGGCCGGTGGCGTGGCTGTGCCTCGGCACGGTCGCCGAGCTGCCCGACACCCCGGACCTGGAGCGCTATGGCTGGCGGTCCCGGTCGTCGCTGGCGGCGGTGCTGCACGAGGAGCGCTACCGGTCGTGACCGAGCACAGCGCCGACGGGCACTACGTCGTGATCGACGGGCGCCGCTGGCGCGCGACCGATCCGGCCATCCCGGAGCCGCGCCGTGCCGAGCTCACCCGGATCCTGATGGCATGGCGCCGGGAGGTCCGGCGCACCCGCGGCACCGACGCCGAGCCGGCGGCGCGCGCGGGTGTGCAGGCGGCCAAAGTCGCCCTCGGCGAACGGGGCTCGCCGCCGTGGTGGGAGCAGAGCGACGCCGAGCGGCGCGCCCGCTGGCAGGCCGACGTCGCCTGCCCGTCGGTCACAACGTCAGAACCCGACCGGCGATGACGAGGTGCACCTCGTCGCACCGCGCCGCCACCCGCTGATTGACGGTGCCGAGCAGGTCGCGGAACAGCACACCGGAGCGGTGCGCCGGGACGACGCCGAGGCCGACCTCGTTGGTCACCAGCACCACGTCGGCGACGTTGTCGAGGGTGCTGCACAGCACGTCCAGACGGGCGTCGACCTCGGCCTGCACCGACGCCGCG
This sequence comes from Mycobacterium sp. G7A2, assembly GCF_041902445.1. Taxonomy (NCBI): domain Bacteria; kingdom Bacillati; phylum Actinomycetota; class Actinomycetes; order Mycobacteriales; family Mycobacteriaceae; genus Mycobacterium; species Mycobacterium sp. G7A2. Next base: position 5,587,845 of record NZ_CP169251.1, read on the forward strand.
GCGGCGTCCCAGAGCCGGGCCTCGTCCAGGACCGCCACCAGCCACGTGCTCAGGCAATCCACCAGCACGGGTGCGGTCGACCCCGCCACCGCAGCGCTGATGTCGCTGGTCTCCACAGTGCGCCAGTGCGACGGCCGCCGGGCCCGGTGCTCGGCCACCCGGGCGTCCCAGTCGGGGTCGGTGCCGTCGGCCCGACGGCCCGGGGCAACGTAGGTGACGGCAGCGGCGCGGCTCAGCAGCCCTTCGGCGTGGCGCGACTTGCCCGACCGGGCACCGCCGGTGACCAGGATCTTCACTCGGACATCGTAGAGATCGTGTGTACCCAGGCCAGCGCGGCGGCGATGTCGTGCACGGTGGGGACGTCGGGCGAGCGGGCGGGGCGCCGGACCAGGACGACCGGCACGCCGAGGTGTTCGGCGGCGGCCATCTTCGGCCAGGTGTATTCACCACCGGAGTCTTTGGTGATCAGCACGTCGGCGCGATGCCCGGCCATCAGCGCGAGTTCGCCGGGCAGCGCGTAGGGACCCCGGCTGGTGATCAGGTTCCAGCGCTCGGGCAACGGCTGGTCGGGAGCCTGAACGACGCGCGCGAGCACGGCGTGCCCGCCGAGGTCGGCGAAGAAGCGGAACATCTCCTGACGTCCGACGGTCAGGAACGGGCGGCGACCGAGTGTCGCGGCGACCGCGGCGGCGTCCTCGTGGGTGTCCACCCAGTGCCAGCTGGCGCGGGACCGGTCGGCCCAGCCGGGGCGTTCCAGGCGCAGCAGGGGCCGATGGGTCACACCGCCGGTGCAGGCGGCCGCGGCATTCGCCGAGATGTTCTTGGCGAACGGATGGGTGGCGTCGATGACGGCATCGAATTCGGCTGCCGCAGTGCGTAATCCCTCGATCCCACCGAAGCCTCCGATCCGCACCTCCCCCACCGGAAGCCGCGGATCGGCGACCCGGCCGGCCAGCGACGTCGTGACCTCGATCCCGGCGCCGCACAGCTGCGCCGCCAGCGCCCGGGCCTCGGCGGTGCCGCCGAGCAGCAGAACTCTCACGGCGCCCCCGGCGGCAGGAACGGCATCCCCGCGGGGGCGCCCCGCTCCATCACGCCGAGCAGGGCTTCGACGTCGACGTGTGTTTCGACGAGATCGCCGAGCAGCTCGAGGCGGTGTTCGCGGGCCCGCGGGAACGATGCCCCGGAGACCTGGACGCCGAGCGTCTCGCGCAGGAACGCCCCGCGCAGCGCGTCACCTTCGAACGCGCCGTGCCACATCGTGCCGAACACCCGGCCCGTGCGCGCCCCACCCAGGAACTCGTCGGCGTCGGGGCCGCGGGTGATGCGGCCGTGGTGGATCTCGTATCCGGCGGCCGGGACGCCCGACCACTGCCCGGTGGGCAGCCGAAGAGCTTTCTCGGCAACGAAGTTCGTCTCGACATCGAGCAGACCGAGTCCGTCGACCTCGGCGGGCGCGCCTTCGACGCCTTCGGGGTCACGGATGACCCGACCCAGCATCTGGAACCCGCCGCAGATGCCCAGCAACGGTTTGCCTGCGGCCGCATGTTCGGTCACCGCCCGGTCCAGACCACGCGAACGCAGCCAGGCGAGGTCGGCGATCGTGGATCGGGTGCCGGGCAGGACGACGAGATCGGCATCGGCCACCGCCGCGGGATGCGAGGCGAACACGACGTCGAGGTCGGGCTCGAGCCCGAGTGCGTCGACGTCGGTGAAATTGCTGATCCGCGGCAGCCGCACGACCGCCACGCGGTGGGCCGCCGACTGCGCCGCACGCCGGCCCTGCAGGTCGAGCGCATCCTCGGAGTCCAACCAGACGTCGGGGTGCCAGGGCAGCGTGCCGTACACGCGCCGTCCGGTCACCCGCTCGAGGTCACGCAGGCCGGGCGCCAGCAGCGCGACGTCACCGCGGAACTTGTTCACCACGAACCCGGCGATCAGCTCCTGATCCTGCGGCGAGAGCAGCGCCACGGTCCCCAGGAATGCGGCGAACACACCGCCGCGATCGATGTCGCCGACCACGACGGTGGGCAGCGCGGCGTGGCGGGCCAGCCCCATGTTGACGTAATCGCCTGCTCGCAGGTTGATTTCGGTCGGGCTGCCGGCACCCTCGGCGATGACGACGTCGTAGCGGGCGGCCAGGTCGTCGAACGCGGCGTGCGCGGCCGCCGCCAGAGCCCGCCGTCCCTCGAGCCAGTCCGACGACGCCACCTCACCCCATGGCCGGCCCATCAGCACCACGTGGCTGCGCTGGTCGCTGCCGGGTTTGAGCAGCACGGGGTTCATCGCGGCTTCGGGTGTGGCCTGCGCGGCCAGCGCCTGCACCCACTGGGCGCGGCCGATCTCCACGCCGGCTCCGTCGGGACCCGTGCACACCATGGAGTTGTTCGACATGTTCTGCGCCTTGTAGGGCGCCACGCTGACGCCGCGACGGGCCAGGGCGCGGCACAACCCGGTGGTGACCGCGGTCTTGCCCGCGTCACTGGTGGTGCCGGCGACCAGCAGGCCCGCCATCAGGTGCGCCGCACGAGAAACACGTCCATCACCCAGCCGTCGACCCGGCGGGCCGCGTCCCGCGCCGGTGCGAGCGCCGGAAGCACGTCGGCGAGCCGACCGGTCAGCAGCTGCTCACCGGGGGCCCCGAGGTTGGCGCCCCACCACATCGTCCAGTCCTCGAGACCGGTGAAGTCGAGCCGATCGGGCGGCGGGTTGAGCATGGCCAGGATGTTGTCCTGGCCTTCGGTCACGGCGTCCTGCAGCCGCCGGCCGGTGGTGATGTGCACCGGCCGTCCCACGTCGTGCAACACCATGCGGTGCCGCGCGGCGAGCAGCTGGGGGGCGCTGATGCCGGGCAGGACGTCGTAGTCGGCGTCGACCCCCAGGGCGCGGATCTTGTCCAGGATCCGGATCGTCGAGTCGTACAGCGACGGGTCGCCCCACACCAGGAACGCCGCCGTCCCGCCCCGCTCGGTGAGCACCGCGGCGTACTGGGCGGCGCGCGCGTCGTGCCAGTCCGCCACGGCGGCGTCGTAGCCGCCGGCGGACAACCCGGCGGAGCGGTCGCGCTCGGGGTCGGGCACTGCGATCACCTCCGCCGGACCGGTGGGACCGGGGTTCGCGGCAACGATCGCGCGGCGCAGGGCGAGCAGTTGGTCGTCGGCGGTTTTCTCCGCGGCCAGCACGTAGTCGACGGTGCCGAGCGCCTCGGCGACTTCGCCGGTGACGTGCTGCGGTCCCATGCCCACACCGAGCACCCGAACCCTGACCTTGGCGTGCACCCGCACAATTCTGCCTGGCGTGCTCACCGGCGCCGACGCAGCCCCGCCGCGGCGGCGGTGACGGCATCGGTGACCTGCGCGACCGTGTCGCTGTCGAGCTTCCAGGACTGCCAGTACAGCGGTACGTCGAGGTGGGCATCGGTGATCGGCACGAACGACGCGTCGACGAGCTGTTCGGGATACATCCCCCAGCCCAACCCGGCCCGCACGGCGGCGCCGAACCCCTCGGCAGTGGGGATGTAATGGATCGGCCGCCGAATGGAGCGGCGAAACACGCTGCGCAGCAGCTGATCCTGGAGAGCGTCGGCGCGATTCCAGGACAGTGACGGCGCCGCGGTGGCCGCGTCTGCGGTCAGACCGTCGGGCAGGTGGCGCTGCAGGTAGTGCGGTGCCGCGACCGGCAGGTAGCGCATCACCCCGAGCGGTCGCACCCGGCACCCGCTGACCGGGATCCGTTCGGTGGTCACCGCACCCATCACCACACCTTCACGCAGCAACCGCGCGGAGTGATCCTGATCTTCGATGCGCACGTCGAACAGCACGTCCGGCAGGCGGGCGAACACTCCGGTGAACCACGTGGCCATCGAGTCGGCGTTGACAGCCACCGCGACGCGGGGCCGCTCGGGCGATCCGCCTCGCATCTCGGCGAGGGTTTCCGCTTCCAGCAATGCGGTCTGGGCCGCCAGCCTGATCAAGGGGACGCCGGCTGTCGTTGCCACACAGGGCTTTTCCCGCAGCACCAGCACCTGGCCGACGCGTTGTTCCAGGGCTTTGATGCGCTGGCTGATCGCCGACGGGGTGACGTGCAGGTACTCGGCCGCGGCGTCGAAGCTGCCGAACTCGACCGCCGCTGCCAGAGCGCGCAACTGCCCGGCGTCGAGTTGCTCGGCCACATCAGCGATACTAATCGCCGGCCGATCGCCTCAACACATCTAACGGCGCACGGGTTACCGTAGTCGGGTGGCTACGAAGTCGACGGGGCAGCGCACCTCAACTCCGTTCGGGCGCGACGAGGTCGCGGCGGCGGTGCTGGAGGCCGCCTCGGACCTGTTCGCCGAGAAGGGTCCGGCCGCGACGTCGATCCGCGAGGTCGCGGCCCGCTCGAAGGTCAACCACGGTCTGGTGTTCCGCCACTTCGGCGCCAAGGACAACCTTGTCGGTGCCGTGCTGGACCATCTCGCCGGGCGGATCACCGCTCAGATCGAATCGCAGGCGTCGGGCGCCGAGGTCGAGGAGGCGTTGATCCGCCACGCGAAAGTGGTGGCACGCGCGATCCTGGACGGCTATCCGGTGGGCGAGTTGCAGTCCAGCTTTCCCACCCTGGCCCGACTGCTCGACGAGATCCGACCCAACTTCGACACCGACGCCGAGGCGCGGCTGGCGGCCGCCAACATCAGCGCACTGCAGCTGGGCTGGTACCTGTTCCGGCCTTTCCTGCAGGGGGCCATGGCGTTGGATCCCGTGGGTGAGGACGCCGTCCGCGCGTCGATCGCCGATGTCGTCGCCGGCATCGCCCACACCGAAACCCGTTGAGACTGCGTCCACCGCGGACAATGTCGAGTGACGGCCCGCGGTGGACGCAGTCTCAACGGATTTCATGATCCGTTCAGTCCGGCGGATCGTTGGCGCGATCGAGCAGTTCGCTGATCATGGCCGGGTCGATCTCCACGCCGGCGGCGGAAGCCAGCATGCCGACCTTGCCGATCGGAAGCGAGTCGAGCATCCGCGACATGTCCACGCCCTCCGGCATGAGCCCGTCACCCCCGGCGAGGGAGGCCATCTGGTCGGCGAACGCTGATGCCACGACCGGACCGGCGACGGGGTGGGCGAACACCTCGGCCAACGACGACATCGGCGACAGCGGGATATCGAGGTCGTCGCCGTCGACGGCGACGGTCACCGTGCTGCGGATGTCACGGCTCGATGCAGCCACGTCGACGGTGTACGTACCGCCCTCGACAACCCACGAATCGACCCGAATATCCCAGTAGGCCAGGTCCTTCCGCCGAACCGGCATCGTGACCCGCGTCGACGCACCGCTGTCGAGGTGCACCGACGTGAACGCCTTGAGCTCCCGGGGCGGCCTGGCCACGTCGCTGCCGGGCAGGCTCGTGTACACCTGCACGATCTCACGGCCTGCCACGCCACCGGTGTTGGTGACCGTCACCGAGACGGCGAGCCCGCCTGCGGAGTCGACCGTGGCCACCGCGTCGGTGTAGTCGAAGCTGGTGTAGGACAACCCATGCCCGAACGGGAACGCCACCTCGAGGCATCGCGCGTCGTACCAGCGGTAGCCGACGAACAGCCCCTCCCCGTACCGGACGTGACCGAACTCCCCCGGATATGTGAGATGTGCCGGGGTGTCCTGCACTCGTACCGGGATGGTTTCGGTGAGCTTCGCCGACGGGTTGACCGCACCGAACAACACGTCTGCGGTGGCCGCACCACCGGCCTGCCCGAGCAGCCAGCCCTCCAGGATGGCCGGGACCTCGCTCGCGAACGGCAGCGCCACCACGCCCCCGTTGGAGAGCACCACCACCGTTCGCGGGTTGACCGCCACCACCGCGTCGAGCAGTCGCAGCTGTGGCGCGGGCAGATCCAGGTCGTCTCGGTCGAAGCCCTCGGATTCGCAGCGCGCCGGCAGGCCGAGGAAGACGACGGCGACCTCGGCATGCGCCGCCGCGTCCACGGCTTCGCCGAGAAGCCGCTCGGCTTCGCCGAGAAGCCGCTCGGCTTCGCCGGACGGTGAGTCTGCCTCCGCGGTGAAGCCTCGCGCGAACACCACGTCACCCGTTGCCTGCGAGCGGATTTCGTCGAGGGCACAGTCCAACCTCGTCGGCACGATCATCGACGAGCCGGCGCCCTGGTATCGGGGGGACTGGGCGAACTCGCCGATGACCGCGATCCGCGTCTGCGGCGGCAGCGGGAGCAGTCCGTCGTCGTTCTTCAGCAGCACGATGCCGCGGCCGGCGGCTTCGCGCGCCAGCGCGTGGTGCTCATCGCTGTCGAAACTCGCCGAGACCTGGTGTGCCCCGGTCCGTCGCACCAGGTGCAGCACACGGCGCACCGAGCGGTCGAGAACGTCCTCGTCGAGCGATCCCGCGGCGACCGCATCGATGATCTGCGCGGCCGCGAACGCGGAGCCGGGCATGTCGAGGTCGAGTCCTGCGAACAGCGACGCCGCGCGGTCGTTGACCGCACCCCAGTCCGAGACCACCAGGCCGCCGAAGCCCCACTGGTCGCGCAGCACGGTGGTCAACAGCCAGGGGTCTTCGGCGGTGTGCACACCGTTGATCCTGTTGTAGGAGCACATGATCACCCACGGGTGGGCCTCGGTCACCACGTGTTCGAACCCGCGCAGATAGATCTCGCGCAGCGGCCGCGGGTCGACATCAGCGCTGACCCGCATGCGGTCGTGCTCTTGGTTGTTGGCCGCGAAGTGCTTGGGGCAGGCGCCGACTCCCCGGCTCTGGATTCCCGCCACCAGCGCCGCGGCCAGCACGCCGGAGACGAGCGGATCCTCGGACAGATACTCGAAGTTGCGGCCGCACAACGGAGTACGCTTGATGTTCAGTCCCGGACCGAGGAGGACTCCGACCTCCGCGTTCGCGGCTTCTGTTCCGAGTGCCGCGCCCACCCGCTCGACCAGGCCGACATCCCACGACGATCCCAGGGCGGCCGCGGGCGGGAAACACGTCGCGGGGACGCTGTCGCCGATCCCGAGGTGATCACCCCCGGCGCGCTGTTTCCGCAGACCGTGGGGTCCGTCGGTGAGCATGATGGAGGGCAGCTGCAGACGTTCAACGCTTTGGGTGTACCAGAACCGGGTACCGCTGGTCAGAGCCGCCTTCTCGGCGAGGCTGAGCTCGGCGAGCACCGCGTCCTCGGTGGGTGGGGTCGTCACGCCTCCATGGTGCCTGCCGCGTGGCGGTGCGTCAGCCGACCGTATCCGACGCGTTGACCATCGGGGCAGACCCCGGCGCCGCGGAGATCCTGGCCGCGACGAAGTCGGCGGCCTGGTCGGTCAGCCCGGTCTGCACATACAGGCTGTGTGCCGCCCGGTCGTCGCCGTTGGAGCACACCGGGTCGGCTCCGTTGCACAGATCGACCGTCTTGGCGCCGTACAGCGGGCTGATCGCACTCAACGGCCGCCCGATCTTGTCGGAGGGGTTGCCGAACACCGCGACCGCGGCGACGTGGTCGGCCACTGCGGGCGGCATGGGCTGGCCGAACCCGAACGTGGCGGCGGGATCGGCGGTGATCAGGTCCACCACCGCGGCGCCCTGCGAATAGCCACCGAGCACGATGCTGGTGTCGGGGCAGCTGGCTGCGACGCTCTGCACGTGCGCGCTGGCGTCACCGGCCCCCTGCGGGGCGGACTGCAGGAAGTCGTAGGAGGCCGGGTAATTGACCGCGTACACCCCCACGCTCTGACCGTTCAGACTGTTCTGCAGGTCGCTGATGAACGCCTGCCCCACCCGGCCCGGCCCGGCGGGCTCGGCGGTGCCGCGGGCGAAGACCACCTCGACGTCGGGACATGAGTCCGCTTGGGCGGACGCTGTGCCGGGGCCGATCAGGGCAGCGGCGAACGCGCCGCCGATACCGGCCATGGCGAGCAGTCGACGGACGCTGCCGGCGGAGGATCGGGCAGGGGACTTGGCGGTGGTGCGGCGCTCGGACATCGGCTCTCCTCGATCAGGTGCCGCCCCGTCGGCAGCACTTGGTCAAAGTTCTCCGACGGTCGAGAAATTCCCTCCTCGGCTCACTGCGCGGTCAATTGGGGGCCAAGGCGCAGTCCAGGGGACGTCGCAGGGGATGCGGGCACGAACCCGGGCAACGGTTCGTAGACGAACAGATACTTGCCCCCGGCGTCGAAGATCGCCGTCAGTGCCGCCTCCAGCAGAGGCGGCCACACCGGGCGCGAGGGATACCCCAGGGGCAATATCCGCGCGGTGGCGGCGCTGGCGGCGGTGTCGATCGTGATCTGCTCGTCCGGTTGCCCATAGACGCCGCTCTCGGTCGATCCGGCGAAGAGGTCGTTCACCCACCCCGCGGCGATCAGGCCGGCCGCCTGAACATTCGCCGGCCGGGAGAATCCGCCGATGAGGTACTGCATGAACTGGATGAATCGGTTGCCGCCCTCCATGTAGTCGATGTGCAGACCGCCGTCGAGACTCACACCGTTGAAGCGGTCAGGACGCGCCAGCTCGAGCTTGTCTGCCATGTCACCGCCGCGGCTCCAGAAGTAGCGCTCCGAAGAGATCAGATAGATGGGCTTGTCCGAGGCGCCCGTCAGCTTGCCCAGTGCCTGACGCACCGCCGGCGAGGCCGCGGGCTCGACTCCGTCCAGCATGACCACTCCGCGCAGGTTCTCGAACGCGCCGGTACCGACGAGGCGTCCTGCTGCGCTCACGACCAGTGTCCCGCCGGCCGAGTGGCCTACCAAGACGAAGTCGTCCGGTAGCTCGATGTCCCACCCTGCTGCAGCACGGACACTCTCGGTCAGGGCGGTCCGCTCGCCGACGAACAGTTCGGCCACCGCACGCTGCATCGTCGAACCGCCCACCCATGCAGCGTCGGGCGCAAAGAAGTTCGACGAAAGAGACGGTGCCACAACGATACTGTTGGTGCGCTCGGCGAGGTCGGCCGCGGTGTAGCTGTACATGGGGCCGCTGGCGAGGAAGCCATGCTGCAGGTACACGAATCGGGTGGTCTCGTCGATGTGCTCGGGGAAGTACCAATCCGCCTGAACAGAGCGACCGGCGCCTATCGGCAGATCGAGCGACGATGTTCGGACGGTGACGGTGCTGTTCGCCGGAAGTACAGGCGGCCCGTCGACGAGCTGGATCAATCCCACAACAAGATTCAGCACCACCGAGCCGACCAAGCTGAGCAGAGTGGACCGCGGCGGGCTGGGCGCCACGGCGCTCATGGTCAGCGATGTCGTTGCGGTCGCTTCGCTCGTAGAACCACGGATCGCGCCGACGTCTTCGGCGCTGTCGGTTCCCTCGTTGTCGGTGACCTCGCCTTCGGTAGCCTCTGCCGCGTCAATGGCGACCGCCTGTTCGGGCAACGTCTCGACGACAGCGCCCGACTCTGCGGCCATCCAACCGGCCACGCCCTCGGCGTCCTGCTCGGTCGCAGCCGGGAGATCCTCAGATTTCTCGGCGATCGGGGGAACGGTCTCCGGCGTGCCGGCGCTGCGGTTCGACTCTGCGAACTCCCTCTTCTCGGCGCTGTCGTCGGCATTCACCCCATGGGTCGCCGGTTCGTCGTTGTGCGAGGCGCTGTCGATGTCAGCATCCTCGACGACGACGCCAGGTTCCTCATCCTCGACGACGACGCCGGGTTCCTCATCCTCGACGACGACGCCGGGTTCCTCGTCCTCGGCGGCGGCCGAGGACTCGTCGCCGTCGACGCCCACCCCGCGAGGCTCATCGTCAATGCCCGCCCCGATGTGCTGCTCCTCGGCGTCCACAACGCCGGGCGCCTCATCTGTGCCGTCGGCGAGTTCAGACCGGCCATCGGCGGGCCCACTCGCCGGGTCAGCGCGATCGCGCTCACCGTCGGTGTCGTCGCCGTCCGGCGAACCTGGTTCCGCTGAGACCGATCCACTCTCGCCGGGCGCAGCCGACACAACGGGCGCGGTCGATACACCCGTTCCCGACAGCACCGCGATCAACAGCCCCCCACCCAACAGTGCCGCCCAGATGGTCCGCATTCCACCCCTGATCAAAAATAAACAAAGTCCGTGATTCGTCTATTTATAGCTCGTGCGGACGTGTCCGACAAGAGTGCGCGCGGCAGTCGATCCTTCCGGCGGCTGGCGTAGGGTGACGCCATGCAGGGCACCCGCGCGGCAAGCGGCGCACTGCCGCCGGTTGGCAAACCGGCCCGGGGCCGAGGCCGCCCGGCTGGTGGCGGCAACAATGCTGAGGTGGCGAGAACCGTCCTGATGGATGCGGCTGAGAAGTCGATCTTGACCCGCGGGTTCCAGGCTTCGACGATGGAGCTCATCGCCCAGGAGGCAGGCTACTCGCGCGCCGCGATGTACCGGCACTTTCCCAATCGCAGGGCTCTGCTGGAGTCGTTGGTGCGCCGAAAGACACTGCGCTGCCAGAAGGAGATCGCCCTGCGATTGCCGGAAAACGCCGGAACGGCAGAGGTACTCGTCGAGAGTCTGGTCATCGTGGCGACTGAACTGATTGATGATCCGCTGCTGAAGACTCTCTCTCAACACAGTGATGACGGTACGGTCGCGCATCTGGTCGCCAACGACCCTGCGCTCCCCCACCTCGTCGAGCAACTCGTCGAGTTGATGGCGGGCGACGACTCGGACTCTCGACTTCGAGCTGGGGTCCCGCCGCGCGATATCGCGCGGTTCATCACGTCTACTGCGATCACCATGCTTCTGGGCGTGGTTCCGGACATCGACAAGGTCGACACGGCGCGTCGGTATGTCGAAACATTTGTGCTACCAGCGATTCTCGAGCATCCACCAGCTCCCCGGCCGGTGTTCGGCGCGTAGTCGGTCACGCCGCCCTGCCGACATCTCCGCTCGCTCCCAGAACCAGAGCAGGCAGTCCCACGATCGCAGCGGCTTCACCGTCGGCTCGATGACGGAATCCGATGCTGCGATGGCGCTACGGTGAATGCATCAGTATCGCCGTCTACCGCACCAACTGGTTCAGCTCGGAGGCTGCGTCGCTCTCGGTGTCGTAGACCCGCACGATCGCCCGGTCGCCGGGCTTGAGGAACGTCGACTCACCCAACGGTGTGTACCGCGTCGCGCCGATCCCGATCAGCACGTTCTCGGGGTGCCCGCTGGCCACCATCAACGCACCGACGTCTTCCAGCGGGGTGTCGGGCGAGCCCTTCTGGTTGGCCAACCGCTCGACGATCCAGTCCAGCAACACCTCGCCGTAGTAGGAGTAGCCGATCAACGGGCTGTCCACCCCGTAGGCGTGCTCCTCGCCGTCACTGTGCAGGTAGCAGACCAGGCGCAACGTCGCGGTCGGCCCATCGGGTGTCAGGTCGCTGATCTCGAAGAATGTGGGCGCGACGCCCTTGGAGGCCGGACCCCAGTTCTTCTTGTGACTGATCTTGGGGGCTCCGGGGCGCCGAATCGAGCAGTCGTTGAATGCTCCGAGCGCGAACGGACGCAATGTCACCACGGTGTCACCGTCCCAGACCACCTGGCAGGCCAGGCCCACCTCCGGTTCGATCTGCAGGTTCAGCGGCCCGTCGGTCTGGTTCGGAAGCACCACCGCGTCGGTGGACAGCGGGAATTCGCTCAGGAACGAGTCCGTCCCTGGGGCGTACCAGGGGAAGATCCCTTTGGGCGCGGTGCCTTCACTGCTGACGTTGACGAAGTCGGCGTCCTCACCGGCCTGTTCGAGATGTCCGGCGAAGTTGCCCGCCACCCCGAAGCCGAACCAGTTGCGCATGTCGTCCAGGCCGATATCGATCACGGTTGTGCAGACTACGCCCGGCGGTGGGCCGCGATGGGGCCTGACCCTGCCGAGCGACGAGGTGTTCGCCGGGCCGACACCTCATAGACTCGGTGCCATGTCCGAGCAGTTCGAGATCGTCGAGGTGGCGGTCGACGACGTCCGCCCCGGAGACCTACTCGCAGTCACCGACGATCCCGACCCGCGCGCGAACGCCTTTCACGTCGCCGACGTGAAGTCGGCGCATCCGATCACGACCGGCCAGATGACCCACGTCACGTTGACCTCCACCGCGGTCGGCCGGGACGGCAAACCGATGGTGCTCGACTACCCACCCGGGACAGTGCTGCGCAAGATCGTGTAGCCGGTCAGCCGGCGTAGTCGGGATCGCAGGCGACCGTCACGATCATCGTGGTTTCTTGCTCACCGCTCGTCACGTCCTCGACGTCACACGCCTCCAGCGGCCCGTCGACGGCGCCCTGCACCACCACGGAGTGACCTTCGCTCTGGAGTCGCTCGATGGTCGCCGCAGCGGTCTCGTCGCCCGGCGGTTGCGGCGTTCCGTTCTCGTCGGGCTGGGCCCATGCGGTGCCGGTGAAGGTGAGCGCGCCGAACATCATGGACGTTGCTGCGACACTTGTACCGATGTAGCGATTCATGATCCACCCTCGGGGTCAGTGGTTTGGTATCGGTCGTTTTCCCGGGGGCAACCGCAGGCAATCGCCGAGTCCTCACCTCCCAGGCGATTGACAGCTTCGATGACGCGCAACGGTTCTCGGCACGTGCCGGCCATGGCGGCGGTCCCACCGGACACCATCCGCGAAATCGTCGACGATGTGTTCTTGCCGCTGGCAACACAAGTGGGATAGGACGCGATAGCGGCGAGCACCGGAGCAGATCGGGTCCGAGGCGCGGTCCGGGCCAACGGAGCCCGCTCCGCGGCCCGGTTATCGGGGCGGGTCGCCGCGCCAGCTGAAACTGTTGACGTACTTGCCCATGTCCAGCGCCAACTGCAGGCTGGCCGCCGAGGGTTTACCCGAACCGAAGTCCGGTCCGAAGGCGCGGTATGGCCCGACCGCCCCCGCGATGAGCGCCACATCGTTCTTCACGGCGACCATCACGATGATGCGCATGCGGCTGGTACTGCTCATCGCACCCTGCGGCCAGAGGTCGGCGGCCAACCCGTATCCGGGTTGATAGCCGACCATCGTGTTCGGGATCTCGTAGGCGGTCTTGGTGTCCGGGAACGTTTCGTTCACCAGCTCTACGGCGATCTCCTCAGCGCTGCGACCCTGCGCGGGCCGGCTGAACAACCGCATCGTGCCGCCGTCCCCGGCCTGCAGTACCGCGGTCACCCCGTCATCGGTCGTCGTGACCTCGTATGCGGCTCCCGGAGCCGGGTAGGACACCGAGTACACGCCGTCGGCCGCAGTGAAGCGGGGGTTGATCTCCACTGCCCGGTTCATCGGAGGGTTCCCGCAGTCAGGCGGGCAGACATATCTGGGGGGCGGCTCGGAGAGTAGCCCCGAGACGCCGACCAGCCCGACCGCCAGCACCGCGATGGTGACCCCGAGCGCCAGTGCAACGGTGCGGAAGGACGTCGTCGCCGGCCGGTTCGCTTCGAACGTGCCGGAGTGTATGGAGTAACCGGGCAGCAGACCCACCGTGATGTCGCCGGCACGCGCGTCGTCGGCGAGCCGGACCGGGCGCTCCGCGCGTCGGTCCCGAAGTGACCGGCGCGAACACGCCCGCATCGCCGCGCCACACATCGCGCAGAACGGCGCGTCGGGGACCACGTGGTTGCACTCGACGCACAGAATGGGCTCGTCGGCGTGCATGTCGTCCTGCACCTCGTGCAACAGCGCCAGATGCAGGCCGACCCTCAACGCGAACAGCGCAATCCCCGTCAACGTCAGATGCAGTGCCAGCTGAGCCAATTGCGGAAGGCGGGCGACATCGACGACCCCCAACAGCGCGTAGATGGCGACCACCACAACGGCGATCACGACGAGGATGGCGCGAACGAAAACACGGTGCTGGTGGACCTTCGTCGGCGGACGGGTGAACCACAGCGCCGTCCCGATGAGCCCGCCGACTGCCGCAGCGGTCAACGGCATCGCGACTCCCCGCACGCCCGCTTCGACGAGCAGACCGTCCAGCGGACGCACCCGGTTGACCATCCCGAGGGTGAACTGGGGTGCCAGCCGGGCCAGGTTGGCTGCGGCGGTGAACGTCAGTGCGCCGAGCGCACCGATGACGTAGCCGTCCAGGGCCTCCCGCTCACCCCGCCATGACCACCGGGTCACCAGCGCCGGAACCAGCATCAGCAACATGCTGCCCAGCGGCACCGCGATCCCGTCACGCAGAATCCGCTCGGCGGCGACACCCGCGCCCAACGGGACACCATAGGAACGAGCGACGGCAGCCCCGGTCAGCAGCGCCCACCCGACGCCCAGGACGACGCCCGACACCGCCGTCAGCGCCAGCTTGCTGCGTGGAAGATCGTGAAAAGCATCGGATTCGCGAAGGTAGAGCGCGAACAGCAGGGGAAGACCGAGGGAGGCGACGGTGACGAGCGCAGCCGGCATCCGCAACAACGTCGCCGCGAACAGGGCGGCCGCGAGCAGTCCGAGTCCCATCAGGAACACCTTGCGCGCCCGCGGATTCAGATGCGGGAACAGCGAACTGGTCAGCGCCGGAGAAAGCAGTCGCTGGCCGGGGGCGGCGCTGAAGGCGCGGGCCCGCAACCAATGCGGGCCGTCTCCGCTGCGATGTTCGGCCAGCGGTACGCCACACTGCCCGCAGTATTCGCCTGCGGGCACGTCGGTCTGGCAGATCGGGCATTCCGTCATGCCGGGCGCGCTCATCAGGACTGCACCCGTTGCGCGAGCCGCAGATTCTCGGCGAGATTGTCGATATCCGGGGTCCCGAGTCCGGTGACGAGGTCATAACCGGGGCCGGCATTGTCGACGGCGTTGCCCCCCAACGTGACGTCGCGGTAGGCGGGTCGCGGTGCACCCTGGGCGATGCGGTAGAGCAGCGGATTGATGTCCCCGATCAGGGATCCGCCGTTGGCGAGCAGATACTGGTTCATCACCGCGGTCAGACCGGCCCAGATCGGTGCCGACTGTGACGTCCCGCCCCCGACGACGACCTGGCCGTCGAGAACGATCCTCACCCCGGTGAACGGGTCAGCCACCGCGGCGACATCCGGTGTCATGCGCATACCGGTATTGCGGTCGGACGGGACGGCTTGCGCGGCGACCTGCTGCCACGGCGGCAGCTCGAACAGCGACGAGACGCCACCGCCGGTGCCTTGCGAGAGCGGCACATCGAACCAGGTCTGCTCGGACACCCACTCGCCGTCGGCGTCGGTGGACAGCGTCGTGCCTCCCACGCTGGTCATCTCGGGCAGTGAGGCGATCGAGTCGAGGCCCACATCCTGCTCACTCGGCGGCGACGACCAGTCCTGTCCGCCACGGCATTCCATCCCGGCCAGATCACCGCTGGCGTTGAAGGCCGTGGTTCCGTGCGACTGCGCGGTGCGCAACGCGGATCGGACCGGTGCCAGGTCAGCGGCGGTGATCAGTTTGTCGCATCCCCAGCCGATCGAGAAGCTCCACACCGCACCCGGGAACCGGCGGTCGGTGTCCTCGAGCATCTCACCGATCTTGCGGTAGCCGCCGTCGCCCTCGACGGTCGGCCGCGCGTTGACCACGACTTTGCGGGCCGCTGGCGCAATGGCATGGGCGACTTGCAGATCCATCGACAGCTCGGCCCGCGGCTCACCGGGAGATCCACCGACGACCTCCGGGGTGAACTGGGGCAAGCCGAACATCGTGGTGAACTGGTCGAGGTCGGACTGCCGGAAGCCGTCGAAGGCGAAGATGACGATGGTGATCCCCTCACCGGTGAAGCCGGAGCGGATCAGTTCGTCGGCGTTGTAGGTGGTCACCAACGCGTCGGGCGACAACCCTCGGTCGGGAACGTCGAGCGCGAAGTGGTCGGGGCGGGACATGTGATGCGGGAGGTAGCTGAGGATCCGGCCGATCTCCGACACTTCGGCCTGCAGGTGTTCGGGTACCGCGGGTTGGTGCGGCGAGGCGTAGAAGTGCTGCCCCATCCGCCCCCGGTAGTCCCGCACCGACACGGCGAACGCCCGCTCGACGGCCGCGGGCGCACCCTCGAGCACCACCCAGTCGTCACCGGGTCGCCACTGAACCGACAGCGACCGGTCGCGGGCCCACTCGATCAGCGCCGTGGGCCGGGACCGGTCGGTCAGGCTGGCGGTGAACTCGATGCTCTTCTCGCGCGCCGGCCCGAGATCGACCGACGCGGCCAGCAACGACGCGTAGGGACCCTCGATGAGCTTCTCGTCGGAGCCGGTTTCGCGAGCGGACCACGCTATCGCTGCCAGCACAAGCCCGATGACGAGCACGACGGCCAAGGAGCGGCCTGTCGCCAGCCTTCTCGCCCTCGTGGTCATGGCATCCGCAGAACTCAGAGCGTGCCCGGACAGCGTCCGGGCACGCTTCGGTCACTGGCCGTAGTCGTCGCGACCCGGGTTGACCGTGTTCTGAGGAGCCTGGACCGGAGGAGTGAAGATGTTCGGGCCATCCGGGTCGGGGGCCTTCTCGGTCGGGGCCACGGGCGGCGGCGTGGTCGTCGTCGTGGTGGTGGTGGTCGTGGGGGTCGTCTCTTCGGGGGTCTCGCTGTCGCTGGCGCACCCCGCGGTGAAGCCGATCATCGCGATGACGGCCCCGCCGCCAACGAATGCCGCGACGCGGCGCGTACGAGCTGATGCCATGGTGAGTCCTTTTCTTGGCTCGGTCAGGGGTGGAACGCCGGTCGTGCTCAGGCCACAGAACCGCGAGCTGATCTTAGTCCAGCAGACGGTGTACGGCCCGGAGAGCGAAACGTGGGGAATCACGCGTCACTGGACAAGCTAACGAGCGGCACCGACGTGCTATTCCACCTCTCGTGCCACAGACGGCCATCCCTGGCCGGACGGTGGATTCGCCGGTGAAGACCGCACTCGCGCACCGGAGACCCACGCACCGGCCGCACGCCGGTGCACGGGTCGTTCGCCGGCATTAGATTCACTAATCTGCCGAAAGAATCTTTAGCTGTACTGCTCGGTCACGACTTCCTAGCGTGGTGCGGGTGAGTACCGGATTCCTCGTCGTCCTGAGCGGCTTCGCCACCACGATGGCCCTCATCGCCGCGATCGGCGCGCAGAACGCGTTCGTGCTGCGACAGGGCATCCGCGGCGAGCACGTGCTGCCCGTGGTGGCGCTGTGCACGGTGTCCGATCTGGTGCTGATCTTCGCCGGCATCGCCGGCTTCGGCGCGCTGGTGGCGGCCCACCCCGACGTCGTCACTGTCGCCAAGTTCGGCGGCGCCGCCTTCCTGATCGGTTACGGCCTGCTGGCCGCGCGCCGCGCCGTCACCCCCGGCACGCTCACTCCGTCGCAGGCCAACCCGTCTCGGCTCGCCGGAGTGCTGATCACCTGTCTGGCGCTGACGTTTCTGAACCCGCACGTCTATCTCGACACCGTCATCCTGCTCGGCGCGCTGGCCAACGAGCACCGCGACGAGCGATGGCTGTTCGGCGTCGGGGCGGTGGCGGCCAGCGCCGTGTGGTTCACCAGCCTGGGTTTCGGCGCCCGGCGGTTGGGGCGGCTGTTCGCGTCTGCGAAGACCTGGCGCATTCTCGACGCGACCATCGCGCTCACCATGTTCGCGCTCGCAATTTCCCTGGTCGTGAGCTAACAGCAAAGCCCAGCTAGGGGTCGGGCAGGCCAACGGATTTGGCGGCAGCACCCGCTGTCGGCGAACGCAGCGCCAGTAGTCACCTCCGGCCGAAAAGTGTGACAGGCTGGCGGAATTCACTTGCCAATGACCTCTTGCCACTACACTCGCCGCTACCGAGATCACGGGCTGACCAGCGAGTTCGAGGTGGGTTACCGCCGATCTCGGCGATGCACAGACCCGCGCGGAGGCCCTCGCATGTTCAGCTCTGCCAGCCGATCAGTCCGGTGCCGGCTAACCGCCCTCGCCGCCGGTTGCACGCTGATCGCCGCGTTGGTTTCCGCGTGCAGCAAGACCGAACCCGCCGAAGAGGCCGGAAACGGCGTCGCGCTGATCATCAAGACCGAGACCAACCCGTTCTTCGTCGACATCAAGCAGACCGCGCTTCGGGAAGCCGAGGCGAAGGGATTGACGTTGACGACTGCTGCGGGCACTGAGGACGGCGATGTCGGCAGCCAGGTGGCCGCGATCGACGCCGCCGTCGCGCGCGGCGACCGGGCCATCATGATCACCCCCAACGGCGCGGGTGTCGACAACGCGCTCCGCCGCGCCGGCGACGCCGGCGTCTTCGTCGTCGCGCTGGACACCAAGCCCACCGACCCCGGCGCGGCCGACATCACCTTCGCCACCGACAATTTCGAGGCCGGGCGGCTCATCGGCGCCTGGGCGGCGGAGAAGATGGCCGGCCAGACCGCCGTCATCGCGCTGCTCGACCTGTTCCACAACCGGCAGGTGGAGTCGGATTACCAACGCAACCAGGGCTTTCTGACCGGCATGGGCATCCCGGTCGGCGATTACCGCAGGACCGGCGATGAAGCGCCGACCGGCGTCTATCGCGGCGGGAGATACCGCATCGCCTGTCAGGACGTGACCCTCGGCGCCGCCGCGGGCGGCCGCGCCGCGATGGAGCGGTGCCTGTCCCACAGCCCCGACATCAACCTCGTCTACACCATCAACGAACCCGCAGCCAGCGGCGCCGCCGAGATCCTCGCCGCGGCGGACAATCCCGCGGTGCTCGTCTCCGTCGACGGCGGCTGCGACCCGGGACTGCGACTGGTCTCCGAGGGCGTCATCGGCGCCACCGCACAGCAGAACCCGGTACAGATGGCGGAGCAGGCCGTCGACGCCGTCGCGACGTTCCTCAGCACCGGCGACAAACCGGTGCCCGACACCGGGATCGACATGATCGACACCGGGGTCGTGCTCGTCACCGACGACCCGCAACCGGGAGTGCCCAGCATCGACGTCGCCGAAGGAATGAAGCGCTGCTGGGGGAAGGCCGCGTGAGCGACGGTCCCGAGGGACTCCGGGAGCGCAAGAAGCGCCGCACCCGGGAGGCGGTGCGCGAAGCCGCTTTTCGACTGTTCGAGGAACAGGGCTACCAGACCACGACCGTCGAGCAGATCGCCGAGGCCGCCGACGTGTCCTCGCGGACCTTCTTTCGGTATTTCCCGAACAAGGCCGACCTGCTGATCCCCGATCAGCTCATGGAGCCGATCATCGATCTGTTCCTGGCCGCACCCGCAGACCTGGCGCCGCTGGCCGCCTACCGTCACGCGCTGCAGCAGGTCTTCAGCGGCATGGCGGGTCCGGAGTGGGCCGCCGAAATGAACCGCCAGCAGTTGCTGTACACCCTGCCCGAAGCTGCCGGCGGGCTCTACCACACCTACATCCACGTCATCGAGCTCATCACCGATGCGCTGGCGACGAGGTTGGATCGCGACGGCGACGACCCGCAACTCCGCATCACCGCAGGGGCGATGACCGGCGTCATGATGGCCGCACTGCACGGCACCCCGATGTCGCCGGAAACCCTGTTCGAGGGCCTGGAGTTCCTCGAGGCCGGTCTGCCGCTGTAGTCGAAGGGTCACGCACTCGCCGACCGCGCACTACCCTGCACACATGGCCACCTGCCTGCTCGCCGTCAAAGTCGCCGTCGCCGGTGCCCTGCTCGGCGGGGCCGCGCTGACGGCCGCCGCCCAGGCGGCGGCACAGCCCGTACCGCCGGTGGACCCGGCACTGCCCCCGGCGCCGCCGCCGGCCGGGGCCCCGTACGTGCCGCCCGTGCCGAACGCCGACTTCAACAACACCGGCCAGTTCGACTTCGTGCGCGACCTGATGACCATGGGCAATTCGGCAGAGTTCTTCCAGTCCGTCGGCCCCGGAGTGATGGGCCCGACGGCCTGGCTGCCACCCGCCCCGTACGGACCACCCGCCGCACCCCCGCCGCCGGCGCCCGGCTCGCCGCCGGTGCCCGCGTCGGCGCCCCCGCCGATCTGGCCGCCGATGCCGATCCCGGCGCCCGTTCCCTGATCGACTCCCCCAGTCACGAGATGTGGTCCCGCCGTGGCCTCTTCACGATGGCCGCGGGAGCGGCCGTCGTCACCGCGTGCGCACCCGAGCCACCGGGGACCGTCGCCGACGACGGATCGGTCACCGTCGCCCATGCCTTCGGGGAGACGCGCATCCCGGCGCCCCCGACCCGGGTCGTCAGCGCCGGCCTGACCGACGCCGACGACCTGCTCGCACTCGGTGTGGTGCCGGTGGCGGTCACCGACTGGTTCGGCGACGAACCGTACGGGGTGTGGCCATGGGCGCAGGCCCGTCTCGGCGGTGCCCAGCCTGTCGTGCTCAGTCTGGCCGACGGCGTCCAGGTCGATCAGATCGCCGGGCTGCGGCCCGACCTGATCGTCGCCACCGACGCCGGCCTCGACGAGGAGACCTACCGCCGGCTCGGCGAGATCGCGCCGACGCTGCCGCAGTCCGGCTCGGCGGCGTTCTTCGAGCCGTGGCGCGATCAGGCCACCGCGATCGGCCAGGCGGTGTTCCGCCGCGACGACATGGCCGCGCTCATCTCCGGGGTCGAGGCCCGCTTCACGCAGGTCAAAGAAGCCAATCCGCAGTTCTCCGGCGCGTCGGTACTCCTGCTCGACGGCCGGTTGACGCGCGGTGCCGTGCGGGTCACCGGCCCGCCGTGGCGGCGAGAGTTCCTGACCCAGATGGGATTGACCCTTGCCGACCCCGCCGAGCCACTGATCCCCCGCGACCGCATCGCCGACGTTCTCGATTCGGCAGACGTGCTGATCTGGACCACCGAGAGCCCCGAGGAGCAGGGTGCGCTGCTCGCCGACCCGGTCATCGCCGCCCTGTCCGCGACCAACCGAGAGCGCCACGTGTTCACCGACAAGGAGCTCGCCGGAGCCATCGCCTACGCCTCCACGTTGTCGTGGCCGGTGGTCGCCGACAGGTTGCCGCCGATGATCGCCGCTGCGCTGAACTGATCTAATGACTGCGTGACCAGCCCCGGAACCGTCGACCACGAGCACGCCGTCTTCGCTCGGGTGGGTTCGGCCTACTATCCGGTGCTCGTCGCCGTCTTCACCGCGCTGGTCATCATCTCCAACGTCACCGCCACCAAGGGTGTCGAGTTCGGCCCGATCATCACCGATGGCGGATTCATCGTGTTCCCGCTGACCTATGTCATCGGTGACGTGCTGTCGGAGGTCTACGGATTCAAGGCGGCGCGGCGGGCCATCTACACCGGCTTCGCGATGAACGCGCTGGCCGCGGCCGCGTTCTGGGCGACGGTGTATCTGCCGGCGGCCGACTTCTATCCCAACCAGGAACACTTCGAGAACGTCGTCGGCGCGTACACGGCCCTGATCATCGCGGGCCTGGCCGGTTTCATCGTCGGCCAGACGCTCAATGCCTGGGTGGTGGTGCTGATCAAGGAGCGCACCAAGGAGAAGCACTTGTGGGCGCGGCTGATCGGGTCCACCTTCGTCGGTCAATTGGGTGACACCGTGGTGTTCTGCGCGATCGCCGCCAGCGCGATCGGCATCTCGACGTTCGGCGACTTCGCCACGTACACCGCCCAGGGCTGGGTGTACAAGACCGCGATCGAGGTCGTGATGCTGCCGATCACCTACCGCGTGATCGCGGCGATCAAGCGGCGCGAGCCGACCTATCAGCTCGCAGGTTGAGTTCTCGTTAAGACCGCTCTGGCAAGAGTCCCAGAGCTGCGCCGACCGGGCGCTTTCCAAGCTACTCGGCGGTAGCTTTGGGTCATGAGCGTGACAGCCGACGCGAAGGACGCGATGCGCACCGGCGACGTGGGGATCCGCGATTACGGTGACCGCGCGCTGCTTCTCGAATGCGACAGCACCGCCGAGGTCCTGGCCTGGACCGAGACGCTGCGCGCCGCCGAGCTACCCGGCGTGGACGACCTCGTGCCGGCCGCCCGCACCGTGTTGATCAAGCTTGCCGGGGTCGAGTACCAGGCGCCCACCCGGCAGCGCCTGGGCACGGTCCGCCCCACCGACGAGAGCGTCCACGCCGCCGCCCCTCCCGAGGGCCGCGCCGACGTCGTGATCGACGTCGTCTACGACGGCGCCGACCTCGACGAGGTGGCACGGCTGACCGGGCTGGACGTCGACCAGGTCGTCGCCGCCCACACCGGCACACCGTGGCGGGTCGGCTTCAGCGGCTTCGCACCGGGCTTCGCCTACCTGGTGGGCGGAGACGATCGCCTGGCCGTACCGCGGCGCACGGATCCGCGCACCAAGGTTCCCGTCGGCTCGGTCGGCCTGGCCGGCGAGTTCAGCGGGATCTACCCACGCGAGTCCCCCGGGGGTTGGCAGCTGATCGGCCGGACGTCGGCGACGTTGTGGGACATCAAACGCGCCGATCCCGCCCTGCTGATGCCGGGCATGTGGGTGCAGTTCCGGGCGGTGCAGCCATGAGCGTCACCCTGGAAGTTCTCCAGACCGGTCCGCTCGCGCTCGTGCAGGACCTGGGCCGGGCCGGTCTGTCGCATCTCGGCGTGACCCGCTCCGGCGCGGCCGACCGGCGCTCCCACACGCTGGCCAACCGTCTGGTCGCCAACCCGGGCGACCGGGCCACCGTCGAGGTGACCATGGGCGGCTTCACCGCCCGCGTGCACGGCGGGGCAGGCGAGGAAGGAATCGCCATCGCAGTGACCGGCGCGGACACCGACCCGGCTGCCGACGGAATCCCCTTCGGCTCCAACAGCATCCACTACGTCCACGACGGCGAGGTCATCTCGCTGCACCCGCCGCGTTCGGGCCTGCGCTCCTACCTGGCCGTGCGCGGCGGCGTCGATGTCGAGCCGGTACTCGGTTCGCGCAGCTACGACGTGATGTCGGCGATCGGGCCGTTGCCGCTGCGCCCCGGCGACGTCCTGCCGGTCGGCGCACACACCGCCGACTTCCCGGAGGTCGACCAGGCACCGGTGGCCGCGCTCGTCGATGACGTGCTCGAGCTGGCGGTGGTGCCCGGCCCCCGCGACGACTGGTTCGCCGACGCCGACATCCTGGTGCGCACCAACTGGCAGGTCACCAACCGCAGCGACCGGGTGGGGATCCGGTTGGTCGGGATGCCGCTGGAGTACCGCCGACCCGACCGTCAGCTGCCCAGCGAGGGCGCCACCCGCGGCGCCATCCAGGTCCCGCCCAACGGTTTCCCGGTGATCCTCGGGCCCGATCACCCGGTCACCGGCGGCTACCCGGTCGTCGGGGTCGTGGTGGACGACGACATCGACCGGCTCGCCCAGGCACGCCCCGGGCAGACAGTCCGGCTGCACTGGTCGCGGCCGCGCCGCCCGTCCGAGCACTGAGGGTCGCCGCTGTCATCGCCCGGCTGCGGTGCGCCGACACCGTCCCGGTCGCGCGCACCGGCGCGCGGTTCGCCGGCGTGCGTTTCCGGCGCGTCGGGGCGGGCGCTGGTAGAACCGGAGGTGTGCGCGCACGTCTCGTCCACACCGCGGACCTCGACGACGAGACCCGTGAGCACGCCCGCGCCATGGTGATGGAGGCGTTCGACGGTGGGTTCACCGACGACGACTGGGACCACGCCCTCGGCGGCATGCACGCCGTCATCTGCTGGCGCGGGGCGCTGATCGGGCACGCCGCTGTGGTCCTGCGTCGCCTGCTCTACCGCGACACCGTGCTGCGGTGCGGCTATGTCGAGGCCGTCGCCGTGCGGGAGGACCAGCGCGGCCAAGGGCTGGGTACCGCCCTGATGGACGCCGCCGAGCAGGTGATCCGCGGCGGCTACCACCTGGGGGCGCTGAGCGCGACGGAGCTGGGCAGGCCGGTGTACGTCAGTCGCGGGTGGCTCGCGTGGCGGGGGCCGACCTCGGTCCTCTCCCCAGCCGGGCTGACCCCGACACCCGACGACGAAGGCTCGGTGATGGTCCTGCCCGCGCAGCTGCCCGCGGGGGTCGAGCTGGACCCCGACGTCGCCCTGACCTGCGACTGGCGCGCCGGAGATGTCTGGTGAGCCGAGCTCACATGCCGGAGGCGATGACGGTGAGCGGAAATTCACGGCCTGAGCGGGCGCGACACGACCAGGCAATCACCGCTTAATCAGCATGAAACATCGCGCCAATAGACAGAACGCATGAGTGAGCCGGACTTCTCACCGCTCACCGGGTTTCGGGTGGCGGTGACATCAGCGCGGCGGGCCGACGAACTCGCCACGCTGCTGCGGCGTCGTGGTGCCACCGTCACCAGCGCCGCCGCCATCGAGATGGTGCCGCTACCCGACGACGACGAGCTGCAGCAGAACACGGCGTCGCTGATCGACTCGCCGCCCGACATCGTCATCGCCACCACCGGCATCGGATTCCGTGGCTGGATGTCGGCGGCGGACGGCTGGGGCGTGGCCACCGCGCTGACCGACGCGCTTAGCAAGGCCCGCGTCGTCTCACGGGGCCCCAAAGCCACTGGCGCATTGCGCGCGGGCGGCCTGCCCGAGGAATGGTCGCCGGACTCGGAATCCTCGCGCGAGGTGCTGCACTACCTGCTCGAAGGCGGGATCGCGGGTGCGCGCATCGCGGTGCAACTGCACGGCGCGACCGACGACTGGGATCCGTTCCCGGAGTTCCTCGACGAGCTGCGCGCAGCCGGCGCCGAAGTCGTGCCGATCCGGGTGTACCGGTGGCATCCGGCGCCCCGCAACGGGGACTTCGACCAGTTGGTCGCCGGCATCGCCGAGGAGAAATTCGACGCGGTGAGCTTCACCTCGGCCCCCGCCGTCGCGTCGGTGCTGATGCGCGCGGGTGAGATGGGCCTGGGAGCCGAGGTGCTCTCGGCGCTGCGCGGTGGCGTGCACGCGATGTGCGTCGGTCCGGTCACCGCCCGGCCTCTGGTCCGTCTCGGTGTGCCCACCTCGGCCCCCGAACGGATGCGGCTGGGCGCGCTGGCCCGCCACATCACCGACGAACTGCCGCTGCTGCAATCCCGGACCGTGCGGGTGGCGGGCCATCTGCTCGAGATCCGCGGCAACTGCGTGCTGGTCGACGGCGCGGTCAGGACGATGTCGCCGGCGGCCATGGCGACCATCCGGGCGCTGGCGCTGCGGCCCGGCACCGTGGTGTCGCGAGCGGATCTGCTGCGGGCGCTGCCGGGAAGCAGCACCGACACCCATGCGGTGGAGACTGCCGTGCTGCGGCTGCGCACCGCGCTGGGCGACAAGAAGATGGTGGCCACCGTCGTCAAGCGCGGCTACCGGCTGCCCGTCGACGAGGCGTTCGCCTCGTGAGCTTCGTGCTGGTCGCCCACGGCACGCGGGTGTCCCGCGGGGTCTCGCTCATCGGCGATCTCGCCGATCGGGTGGCACAGACCCTGGACCGGCCGGTGCACGTCGCGTTCGTCGATGTCTTGGGCCCCACTCCGACCGAACTGCTCAGCGCCGCCACCGATCGGGCCGCCGTGCTGGTGCCGGCGTTCCTGGCGCGTGGCTATCACGTCCGCCGCGACATCCCCGCCCACGTCGCCGACAGCGGCCACCCCGACGTCACCGTCACCGCCGCCCTCGGGCCCGACCCTGCACTGATCCGTGTCCTGGTCGATCGGCTACTCGAAACAGGTTGGCGTCCGGGTGATTCCGTCATCCTGGGCGCGGCGGGAACCTCGGATCCGGATGCGATGCGCGATCTGCACACGACGGCCGCCGCACTGTCGGCGGTCCTCGGCTCGCGGGTCGAGCTGGCATTCGCCGCCACCGGCGAACCCCGCGTCGCCGAGGCCGTCGCCGCCGCCCGCGCCCGCCGCCGCCGCGTCGTGGTGGCGTCCTACCTGCTGTCGGAGGGGCTGTTCCAGGACCGGCTGCGCGCCAGCGGCGCCGACCTCGTCACCGATCCGTTGGGCACGCACCCGGGGATCACCCGGCTGATCAGCAACCGCTTCCAGCGGGCCGGTGCAGAGTTCTCAGGGATGCGGGGTCGTTGACGGCGGCAGGCTCGCGACCAGCGGGGTGTCGGCCCCGACCCGACCCAGGCTCAGCGCCCCGCCCGGATCACCCAGCGGCGCATCGCGACCCGGCAGCGTCATGGTGAAGAACGCGGCGTTGTCCTCGAGGTACTGCGCCTCCTCGTCGGGCAGGTCGGTCTCGTAGTAGATCGCCTCCACCCGGCAGGCCAGCCTGCAGGCGCCGCAGTCCACACATTCGTTGGGGTTGATGTACATGGCGCGGTCGCCTTCGTAGATGCAGTCCGCCGGGCATTCCTGCATGCAGGACTTGTCCACGATGTCCACGCATGCGCTGCCGATCACGTAGGTCATGGCCACCACGGTAGGCAGCGCCGGTGGCCGCGTCGTGGGCCGAAAGTCCTCACTTTGGTCTCGAACGGACAACGCCCGGGCGCGGGCCCCGGCCGGCGGCCCCAGCCGCGGTGGATCAGGAGCCGACCTGGACGTCGCCCTCGGGGGTGAGCCGTGTCGCGTACACGGGCAGGCCGCGGTCCGGGTCGTCGAGACAGCGCCCGTCGTCGAGCGCGAACGCCTGCTTCTTGATCGGCGACTGGACGATGGGGCGCCCGCCGCGATCGCCGACGATGCCGCGCGACATCACCGCGGCCCCGGAGAACGGGTCGATGTTGCCGACCGCGCGTAACGATCCGTCGTCGAGCCGGAACAGCGCGGCCTGCACACCGTCAGGAAGCAGCACGCCGACACCACGGTTGGGCAGCAGCCGGTCGTACGGGCACGCGGTCGTCCACACGGTGACGTCACCCAGCAGCGTCATCGTCTCTCACCCACCGATCTTCGGCATACCGATGTCGGTGGGCACCCGCCGCCCGGACCGCTCGGTGAACGTCACAGTCGGGTCGACGACGTCCGGTGCATTCACGAACGACACGAACCGGCTGAGCTTGTCCGGGTCCTCGAGCACGCCTTTCCACTCACAGGCGTAGCCCTCGACGTGACGCTCCACGGCCGCCTCGAACTCGGCGGCCAACCCCAGCGAGTCGTCGCACACCACCTCACGCACGTGGTCGAGGCCGAGCTCCTCGACCCATGGCGCGGTGCGCTGCAGCCGATCAGCCGTGCGGATGTAGAACATCAGGAAGCGGTCGACGTAGCGGACCAGCGTCTCGTCGTCGAGGTCACCGGCGAGCAGCTCGGCGTGGCGCGGCGTCATCCCGCCGTTGCCGCCCACGTAGAGGTTCCACCCGGTTTCGGTGGCGATGACGCCGACGTCCTTACCGCGCGCCTCCGCGCATTCCCGGGCACATCCGGACACCCCCATCTTGATCTTGTGCGGGGCGCGCAGGCCGCGATAGCGCAGCTCGAGGTTGATGGCCATCTGCACCGAATCCTGTTGCCCGTACCGGCACCAGTCGCTGCCGACGCAGCTCTTCACGGTGCGCAGCGCCTTGCCGTAGGCGTGTCCGGATTCCATGCCGCCCTCGACCAGGCGCCGCCAGATCTCGGGCAGCTGGTCGACGCGCGCACCGAACATATCGATGCGTTGGCCGCCGGTGATCTTGGTGTAGAGGTCGAATTCCTTGGCGATCTCGCCGATCAGGATGAGGTGGTCGGGGGTGATGTCGCCGCCCGGCACGCGGGGCACCACCGAATAGCTGCCGTTGCGCTGGATGTTGGCCAGGAAGTGGTCGTTGGAGTCCTGCAGCGACGCCTGTTCGCCGTCGAGAATGTGCTCCGAACTGGTCGAGGCCAGGATCGACGCGACGACGGGTTTGCAGATGTCGCAACCCTTTCCGGTGCCGAACCGTTCGATCAGACCCGAGAAGGTCCGAATCGTGGTGGCCGAGACGATCTCGAACAGCTCGGCTCGCGAATTGCTGAAGTGCTCACACAGCGCCTTGGACTGCGCGACGCCTTCGGCTTCGAGCAGCTGCTTGAGCAGCGGCACGCACGAACCACAGCTCGTGCCTGCCTGGGTGCAGGTCTTCAGCGCGGGCACGTCGTGGCAGCCCTGGGCGATCGCGCCGGTGAGATCACCCTTGGTGACGTTGTTGCAGGAGCAGATCTGGGCCGCCTCCGGAAGCGCGCCGACGCCGAGACCTGTTGACCCGCTGGATGTCCCAGTCGGGGCGATCAACGCCATCGGGTCGCCGGGCAGCTGCTCGCCGACCATCGGACGCAGGATCCCGTACGCCGATGCGTCACCGACGAGAATGCCTCCCAGCAACGTCTTCGCGTCGTCGGACAGCACGAGTTTGGCGTAGGTCTGCCCCACCGCGTCGTTGACGACGACCTCCAGGCAGTCCGGGGTGACGCCCATCGCGTCGCCGAAGCTGGCCACGTCGACGCCGAGAAGCTTGAGCTTGGTGGACATGTCGGCTTCGGGGAAGTCCGCACCGCCACCGAGCAGTCGGTCGGCGACCACCTCGGCGCTGGTGTAGCCGGGACCGACCAGGCCGTAGCACCGGCCTTCGATCGCGGCCACCTCACCGATGGCATACACGCTGGGATCGTCGGTGACACAGGCCAGGTCGGTCAGCACCCCGCCCCGCTCGGCGAGCTGCAGCCCGCAGGCGCGGGCCAGCTCGTCGCGGGGTCGTACCCCGGCCGCGAAGACGACCAGGCCGGCGTCGATGACGGTCCCGTCGCTGAGCGTCACGTGCACCGAGTCGCTGTCGGCCGACCGCCGCAGCGGGCGGTTGCGTTGGGCCGGTGCGATGGACTCGGTGCTCACCCCGGTGTGCACGGCGATACCGAGGTCGCCGATCATCCGGCCCAGCAGGGCGCCGCCGGCCTCGTCGAGCTGCTGGGCCATCAGGCGCGGCGCCATCTCGACGACGTGGGCCGTCACACCGAAGGAGCGCAGCGCATTCGCCGCTTCCAGACCGAGTAGGCCGCCGCCGATCACGACTCCGGCATCGGTGTGCCCGGCGGCCAGGGTCCGCTGGGCGTCGGCGTGGATCGCGTCGAGGTCGTCGAGGGTGCGGTAGACGTGGCAGCAGGGCAGGTCGCGGCCCGGGACCGGGGGGACGAACGCTGCGGAACCGGTGGCCAGCACCAGGGCGTCGTAACCGATCCGGGAACCGTCGGCGGTGACGACAGTCCTGGCGTCCCGGTCGATGTCGACGACCCGGGTGTCCAGCCGCAGCTCGACCGAGGAGTCGCCGGCGTACTCGTTGCCGGGCAGCGCGAGCCGGTTGCGGTCCCAGTGCTCGGTGTATCCGGTGAGGCCGACCCGGTCGTACGCGGCGTCGCGCTCCTCGGCGAGCACGGTGATCCGCCACCTGCCCTCGGCGTCGCGGGAGCGTAGCGCCTCGACAAAACGGTGGCCGACCATCCCGTGGCCGACGACCACGACATGTGATGTGGCAGCCATGGAGCTGAACCTACGAAGCCGATATTGCCGCCGTGTCGCCTCCTGTGAAGCGGCCATCACAGCTTGCTCACGTGGGCTCGCGACGACCTGTGAGGACCTTCGCTCAGAGCGAAACCCCATCCGGAACATGAGCGTGGTCCGCTCAAGTTCTACAGGGTGAACGAACCGGCGCCCGAGCCGGTCACGACTCGAGGAGATGACGACAATGGCACATGCAGTATCACTGTGGTCGCGGCCGGCGCTGACGCCGTGGAACACCGACCGCTGGGTCCGCGACTTCTTCGGCCCTGCCGCCGGCGAGTGGGCCAGCGGCATCAACCCGGCCGTCGAGGTCACCAGAGACGGTGAGGACGCCGTGATCCGGGTGGATCTGCCCGGCGTCGACGTCGACAAGGACGTCACCGTCGAGATCGACAAGGGCCGACTGGTCATCAAGGGCGAACGCCGCGACGAACGAACCGAGGAGGACGCCGAGGGCCACCGCAGGTTCAGCGAAGTGCGCTACGGCTCGTTCCACCGCTCGTTCGGACTACCCGCCCACGTCACCGGGGACGCAGTGTCGGCGGCCTACGACGCCGGCGTGCTGACCGTTCGCGTGGCCGGAGCCCACAAGAGCGCCGACGCGCATCGCATCGCGATCGAAAGCAGGTAACTCCGACGTAGAACCGGTGGGAGCCAGCGGCTCCCACCGGTTACTGTGTTGCCGCCATGGATACGAGACTGGGCATCGACACGACGCTGACCGTGCTCGCCTCTGGGCTGATCTTCGCCTGGGCCCTGGTCCTCGGGATCTGGAAGTACCGCCAGATGGCGACCAGCCCGACGCATCTGGCCCACCCCTACGTCGACATCGCGCACCGCGCGGCGCTGCTCTACTCGTTCGCCACCATGCTGCTGGCCGTGTTCGTCGAGCTCAGCGCATGGCCGGCAGCGGTCAATCTGGCCGCCGCCGCGGTGGTGGTGTTCTTCTTCGTGGCAGCGATCGCGACCTACGTCGTCCACGGCCTCCGCCGCGACACCACCAATCAGTTCGAGCACGTCGACACCAGGATCCGGCTGGCGATGGCCGCACTGATCATCGGCGAGCTCGGCGGGTTCGCCGTGTTGCTCGCCGGATTCGCGGTGGGCCAGTTCGGCTGACCGGCCGTCGCGCCCCCTCGGATGCGGATCTGCCTGCGCGTCTGTCCGGTGTGGTGAGGAGAGTGCGCCAGCGCCGGGCGATGACGGTTGTGCGGGCGCCGGGCGATGACGGTTGTGCGCGGGCGCCGAGCGATTGACCACACAGCCGGCTCGGCGGCAGATTTCTCGACAACAGCCCCCTCCCGGCCCACCGTGCGGTATTCATTACCATGAAGTAAGAACACTTGTTTACTGAAGAGGTGCGTTGTGCCGGATCATCGCGTGATCATCGTCGGAACCGACGGCTCCGAGACGTCCATCCGCGCGGTCGAGAAGGCCGCCGGACTGGCCGCAGAGTCCAACGCCCGGTTGGTGGTCGCCTCGGCGTACCAGGCCGACCATCACCCCTCCGGCGCTCCCGACCCCGACCAGCCCCGCGACGAGCGCTACCGGACGACGGGCAATGCGCCGGTCTACGACCTGCTGCGTGACGCCTCGTCACGGGCCAGGAAAGCCGGCGCGCACGACGTCGAAGAGCGAGCAGTCGAGGGTGCGCCCGCCGACGCGCTGGTGGCACTCGCCGAGGAACTCGACGCCGATCTGCTCGTGGTGGGCAGCGTCGGGATGAACTCGATGGTCGGACGGCTCGTCGGATCGGTGCCACGCCTGGTGCGCAAGCGGGCCAAGACCGAGGTACTGATCGTCGAGACGGACTGAGCCGTCCTTCAGGTCCAGCGCCCGAGGATCTCGGTGGCCCGTTCGGCGAGCGCCGCCTGCCACAGCGGCCCGAAGCTGATGCGCGCCACGCCCAGCGGACCGAAGGACGACGGGTCCGCCTTGCCCGGATCGGCGATCGCGTTCACCGGTAGCGGCAACTCGGACGTCAAGCGCTGCAACGTATCCGGATCATGGAACCCGACGGGGTACAACACGTCGGCACCCGCCTCGGCGGCGTGGCGCAGCCGGGCGATCGCACGGTCGACCCGGTCGGCCTCGTCACCGTCGGCGCGGAGAAACAGGTCGGTGCGGGCGTTGATCACGACATGCACGCCGGCCGCCGCGGCCGCGGCGCGCAGCGCGTCGACCAGTTCGGCGTGCTCACCGGCCGAACGCAGCCGACCACCCTCACTGTGGACGGTGTCCTCGATGTTGAGCCCCACCGCACCGGCGGACAGCAGCCCCTCGATCAACCGGGCAGGCGGCTGCGCATAGCCGGACTAGATGTCGACCGACACCGGCACCTCGACCGCGGTCGTGATCTGCGTGACCCGGGCGAGCAGCTCCTCGAACGACATTCCCTCGTTGTCGGGTTTGCCGATCGAGTCCGCCACCGGATGGCTGCCAACCGTCAACGCGCCGAACCCGGCGTCGACGGCGAGCCGGGCCGACCACGCATCCCACACCGTCGGCAGGATCACGGGGTCGCCCGGCGTGTGCATCCGCAACAGCGTCTCCGCTGCGTCTTTCAGCCGTTCAGGACCCATCGATACGCTCCGCCCGTCAAAGTGATCTGTCTCACCATTACTTCGATGATGTGGCTAGCATCGGGTGTCGTAATGTGATTCCTGACACCCTTCAGCCCAAGGAGGTCACTTGTCCAGCACCACCGAACTCGCCGAGCTTCACGATCTCATCGGAAACCTCCGGCGGTGCGTGACATCGCTGGCGTCGCGATACGGGGACAGCCCAGCCACCCGTCGCATCGTCAATGACGCCGAGCGCATCCTCAACGATATCGACCGACTCGACATCGACGCAGAAGAACTGGAGCTGGCGCGCGGGGTGACCCGCCATCAGCACGTCGCCGAGCGCATCCCGATCCCGGATACGCAATACGACACGGACTTCTGGCGCGGCGTCGACGACGAAGGCCTCGGCGGGACGCGCTGAGCTCACGCTGTGCCCGAGGAGGCACACTGAGCACGTGGGACAAAAGAACACCGAAAGGCAAATGTGAGCGCACCCGCCGCCGACCGCAACGCGACCGGCGTCTTCTCTCCTGGTCGTGCCCAGATCTCGCAGCGGACGCTGCGCACCGACAACTGGTGGAAGTCGCCCGTCATCATCGACCTCGGCTTTGCCGCGTTCATCATCTACGCGACGGTGCGGGCGTTCATGCAGAACTGGTACTACGTACCCGAGTACCACTACCTGACGCCGTTCTACTCACCGTGTGTGAGCACCGGCTGCGTCCCGGAGGCCAGCCACTTCGGCCAGTTCCTGCCTGATGTGTGGTGGTTGCCCTATGCGGCGCTGTCGCTACCGTTCCTGCTGCTGTTCCGGCTGACCTGCTACTACTACCGCGGCGCCTATTACCGCACCGTCTGGCAGGCCCCCACGGCGTGCGCGGTGGCCGAACCGCACGCCACCTACACCGGTGAGACCCGCTTCCCGCTGATCATCCAGAACACCCACCGGTACTTCTTCTACATCGCCGCGATCATCTCGATCATCAACACCTACGACGCGATCCTGGCGTTCACCAAGGAAGACGGCAGCTTCGGTTTCGGCCTGGGCAACGTCGTCCTGGTCACCAACGTCGTGCTGTTGTGGGCCTACACGTTGTCGTGTCACTCATGCCGCCACGTCGCCGGCGGCCGGCTCAAGCACTTCTCCAAACACCCTGTGCGCTACTGGCTCTGGACGCAGATCAGCAAGATCAACACCCGGCACAAGACCTTCGCGTGGATCACCCTCGGCACCTTGATGTTCACCGATTTCTACGTGATGGCGCTGGCCGCCGGGTGGTTCCCCGACCTGCGTTTCATTGGCTGACAACTTAATTCCAGGACTAGTTGAGGGTGATTTGTGATGAGTGAGTTGGAACGGCACGAGTACGACGTCGTCGTGATCGGTGCCGGCGGCGCTGGTTTGCGCGCGGTGATCGAGGCACGCGAGCGCGGTCTGCGGGTCGCGGTGATCACCAAGTCGTTGTTCGGCAAGGCGCACACCGTCATGGCCGAGGGCGGCTGCGCGGCCGCCATGCGCAACGTCAACACGAAGGACTCGTGGCAGGTGCACTTCGGTGACACCATGCGCGGCGGCAAGTTCCTCAACAACTGGCGCATGGCGGAACTGCACGCGCAGGAAGCGCCCGACCGGGTGTGGGAGCTCGAGACCTACGGCGCGCTGTTCGACCGCACCAAGGACGGCAAGATCAGCCAGCGCAACTTCGGTGGGCACACCTATCCGCGGCTGGCCCACGTCGGTGACCGCACCGGCCTGGAGATCATCCGCACGCTGCAGCAGAAGATCGTGTCGCTGCAGCAGGAGGACAAGGCCGAACTCGGCGACTACGAGGCCCGGATCCGGGTCTTCCACGAGGTCGCCGTCACCGAGCTGATCCTGGAGAACGGCAAGGTCGCCGGCGCGTTCGGCTACTACCGCGAGACCGGCGAGTTCGTCCTGTTCGAGGCGCCCGCGGTGGTGCTGGCCACCGGCGGCATCGGCAAGTCGTACAAGGTCTCCTCGAACTCCTGGGAGTACACCGGCGACGGCCATGCGCTGGCACTGCGGGCCGGCTCGGCGCTGATCAACATGGAGTTCATCCAGTTCCACCCGACCGGGATGGTCTGGCCGCTGTCGGTCAAGGGCATCCTCGTCACCGAGGGTGTGCGCGGCGACGGCGGAGTGTTGAAGAACTCCGAGGGCAAACGGTTCATGTTCGACTACATCCCCGACGTCTTCAAAGGCCAATACGCCGAGACCGAGGAGGAGGCCGACAAATGGCTCAAGGACAACGACTCCGCCCGGCGCACCCCTGACCTGCTGCCCCGCGACGAGGTCGCCCGGGCGATCAACACCGAGGTCAAGGAAGGCCGCGGAACCCCGCACGGTGGCGTCTACCTCGACATCGCCTCCCGGATGTCGTCCGAGGAGATCAAGCGCCGGCTGCCGTCGATGTATCACCAGTTCATCGAGCTCGCCGAGGTGGACATCACCACCGACGAGATGGAGGTCGGGCCGACCTGCCATTACGTGATGGGCGGGATCGAGGTCGACCCGGACAGCGGCGCCGCAGCGACACCCGGGTTGTTCGCCGCGGGCGAGTGCGCCGGCGGCATGCACGGCTCGAACCGGTTGGGCGGCAACTCGCTGTCGGACCTGCTGGTGTTCGGCCGGCGCGCCGGCCTCGGTGCGGCGGACTACGTGCGGGCGATGTCGGACCGTCCGAAGGTCAGCGACGATTCGGTCGAGAAGGCCACCGCGATGGCACTGGCCCCGTTCGACGGCCCCGGCGACGGCTCGGCACCGGAGAACCCGTACACCCTGCAGCTGGACATGCAGGACACGATGAACAACCTCGTCGGCATCATCCGCAAGTCCGAGGAGATGCAGGAGGCGCTGGACAAACTGCAGGAGCTGCGCCGGCGCTACCGCAACGTCAAGGTCGAAGGGGATCGCAAGTTCAACCCCGGTTGGCATCTGGCGATGGACCTGCGCAACATGCTGCTGGTCAGCGAGTCGGTCGCGAAGTCGGCGATCACCCGCACCGAGAGCCGCGGCGGCCACACCCGCGACGACTACCCCCAGATGGACGCCCAGTGGCGCAATGCCCTGCTGGCGTGCCGCGTCGAGGGCGACGATCCGGTGGTCCCCGACGTCACCGTCGAGAAGCAACGGCAGGTGCCGATGCGACCGGACCTGCTCGAATGTTTCGAGCTCTCCGAACTCGAGAAGTACTACACCGACGACGAGCTCGTCGAACACCCGCAACGGAAGGGCTGAAGCCATGGCTGCATACGACGCGAAGATGCGGGTCTGGCGCGGGGACGCCAGCGGCGGCGAGCTCAAGGACTACACCGTCGAGGTCAACGACGGCGAGGTGGTGCTCGACATCATCCACCGGCTGCAGCAGACGCAGACCGGTGACCTGGCGGTGCGGTGGAACTGCAAGGCGGGCAAGTGCGGGTCGTGTTCGGCCGAGATCAACGGCCGCCCCCGGCTGATGTGCATGACCCGGATGTCCACATTCGGTGAGGACGAGGTCGTCACCGTCACCCCGATGCGGACCTTCCCGGTGATGCGGGACCTGGTGTGCGATGTGTCCTTCAACTACGAGAAGGCGCGCGAGATCCCGTCGTTCACCCCGCCGAAGGACCTGCAGCCCGGCGAGTACCGGATGGCGCAGGAGGACGTGAACCGCTCGCAGGAGTTCCGCAAGTGCATCGAGTGCTTCCTGTGCCAGAACGTCTGCCACGTCAACCGTGACCACGAGGAGAACAAGGAAGCGTTCTCCGGGCCGCGCTACCTGATGCGCCAGGCCGAGTTGGACATGCATCCGCTGGACGTGCACGGCCGGCGGGCTGAGCAGGCGCAGGAAGAGAACGGCCTGGGCTACTGCAACATCACCAAGTGCTGCACCGAGGTCTGCCCCGAGCACATCAAGATCACCGACAACGCGCTGATCCCGATGAAAGAGCGTGCGGCCGACCGCAAGTACGACCCGATCGTGTGGCTGGGAAACAAGCTGTTCCGCAGGTGAGCGCAGGCAGATCAGGTGAAGCCGTTGACCGAGTCTGACGACGACCCGGGCGTGGTGCGTTCGCGCGCTACGTCCGACAGCGTCGGCGTGGCGGGCTCGCTCGTCACAGTGGGCAGCGCCGGAGTCGCCGGGTCCATCGCCACCACCGGGAGCGCCGGCGTTGCGGGCTCGATTGCCACCGCCGGGAGCGCGGGGGTGGCCGGGTCGGTCGCCACGGCAGGCAGTGCCGCGGTCGCCCGCTCGATCGCCACCGCGGGCAGTGCGGCCATCGCGGGCTGCATCCTGACCGTGTTGTCCATCGCGTGCGCCGGCTGCCTGGCCTGCCTGGGCTGCGTCGCGTGCCGTGGCTGCAAGGTGTGCGCCGGATGCGTCAACTGCGAGGGCTGCGTCGGGTGCGTGGGCTGCGTGAACTGCTCCGGGCTGACCAATGCGGTGGGTCTGCGCGACGTCCACGCGGCCTGAGTGCCGTTGATCAAGTGCTCACGAGTGCCCACGAGTTCCGTTGATACTGCGCTCACCGCGGCCTCCACTCGCACTTCGTCGCCGTGGCTGCGGTCTCAACGCCCTTTTCAACCTCAACGCCCTTTTCGATCTCAACGCCCTTTTCGATCGAGGCTGATCCGGCTGTTCTGCGCCATAGCGGCGATCATCTGACCCGGGTTTCTCTAGAGTTCGAGCATGCCGACGACCGCCCGACTGCTGCTCGACCCGAACCGCTTCGACCCGCACCACCTCGATGCGGAGTCGCGGCGGCAGCTGCAGGCCCTGATCGACTGGTTCGAAGAGCGGGGAAAGACCCGCCTGCTGCGTGACGACCTGGAGGCCACGTGGGTGACCGACTTTCTGGACTTCGTCCGGCGTGAGCGACTGTTCGCCACGTTCCTGACCCCGTCGGAGTTCGCCGGCGGCGACCCGAACAAGCGCTGGGACACCTCACGCAACGCGGTCCTCAGCGAGATACTCGGCTTCTACGGGCTGTCGTACTGGTACGCCGAGCAGGTCACGATCCTCGGGCTCGGCCCCATCTGGCAGAGCGACAACGTCAAAGCCAAGGAGAAGGCGGCCGCCCAACTCGACGCCGGCGGCGTCATGGCGTTCGCGCTGTCCGAACGCGAACACGGCGCCGACATCTACAACACCGACATGCTGCTCACGCCCAATACCGATGAGCGCTCGCGCGAAGAGCAGACCGGTACCGATGAGCGCTCGCGCGAAGAGCAGGCCGGTACCGATGAGCACGACGGGGTCGCCTTCCGGGCCACCGGCGAGAAGTACTACATCGGTAACGGCAACGTCGCGGGGATGGTGTCGGTGTTCGGGCGCCGCACCGACGTCGAGGGCGCCGACGGCTACGTCTGGTTCGTCGCCGACAGCGGCCACGAGAAGTACGAGCTGCTCGGCAACGTCGTGCACGGACAGATGTACGTCAGCAACTTCCGGCTGACCGATTACCCGGTGTACGAGGAGGACATCCTGTGCACCGGGCCCGAGGCTTTCTCTGCCGCCCTGAACACCGTCAACGTGGGCAAATTCAACCTGTGCAGCGGCTCGATCGGGATGTGCGAGCACGCCTTCTACGAGGCGATCACCCACGCCAACAACCGCATCCTGTACGGCAACCCGGTCACCGACTTTCCGCACGTGCGGGCCAGCTTCGTCGACGCCTACGCCCGGCTGATCGCGATGAAGCTGTTCAGCGACCGCGCCATCGACTACTTCCGCAGCGCGGGGCCACAGGACCGGCGCTACCTGCTGTTCAACCCGGTGACCAAGTCCAAGGTCACCTCCGAGGGTGAGACGGTGGTGACGCTGCTCTGGGACGTCCTGGCCGCCAAGGGTTTCGAGAAGAACACCTACTTCTGCGAGGTTGCCCGGCTGATCGGGGCGCTCCCCAGGCTCGAAGGCACGGTGCACGTCAACGTCGCCCAGATCCTCAAGTTCATGCCCAACTTCATGTTCAATCCCACCGACTACCCGCCGATCGGCACCCGGCACGACGCGAGCGACGACGTGTTCTTCTGGTCGCAGGGTCCGGCCCGCGGCGCGTCGAAGGTCCAGTTCGCCGACTGGGCCCCGGTGTACGAGAGGCACCTCGACATCCCCAACGTCGCCGTCTTCTACGAGCAGGTGCAGGCGTTCAAGGAACTGCTCTCCACCGCGGCGCCCGACGCCGACCAACAGCGCGACCTGGACTTCGTGCTCGTGGTCGGGCACCTGTTCACGCTGGTGGTGTACGGACAGTTGATCCTCGAGCAGGCCGAGTTGACGGGGCTCGATACCGACTTCCGCGAGCTCGTCGACCAGATCTTCGACGTTCAGGTCCGCGACTTCTCCGCCTACGCCGTCGCGTTGCACGGCAAGCCCAGTTCGACCGCGGCACAGCAGGCGTGGGCGTTGTCGTCGGTCCGGAAGCCGGCCACCGACTCGGCGCGCTTCGACCGGGTGTGGGGCCACGTGCGGGACTACGACGGCGCCTACGCCATGCGCCCCTGACCGTGATCGGCGGCTTCGAGCACTGGGCTCGGGAAGGGTTCGCGATCCAGTAGGAGCAGGGCCGGACGCGCCGCCCCGCGGACCGGCGTCCCGACACGCGCGATCGACACCGACGAGGATTCCCGCACGCCGGTATGGACACCCGGAGCGGGGGTACGCTGCAGGAAGCAGCCAGTCAACGATGAAAGGCAGCATTGTGTCGCTCCAAGCACCCCAGAGCATCAACGACATCCGTACCGCGATCCGCGAACTGAGTGCCCGCGCACAGCTCGCCCGCAAAGAGGGGCGGAGCGCTGATGCCGCCGAACTGGACCGGCGCATCGCGCATTACCGCGAGGAGCTCAGCGCGCGCCCCTGACGCGGGCGGTCAACTGCCCAGCCGGCGAAACGCGCTGCGGTGAAACACGATCGGGGGCACCTCCGGATCGACCCTGATGTCGCAAACACGCAGCACCACGATGGTGTGGTCGCCGGCGGGTACCAGCTGATCGATCGCACTTTCCAGCCACACGCTGGTCCCGTGGACGAACACCGCGCCGCGGTCGGTCGAGGTCGTCTCCAGCCCTGCGAACCGGTCGCCCGTCTTGGCCGCCAGCG
Source organism: Mycobacterium sp. G7A2 (assembly GCF_041902445.1). Classification (NCBI taxonomy): domain Bacteria; kingdom Bacillati; phylum Actinomycetota; class Actinomycetes; order Mycobacteriales; family Mycobacteriaceae; genus Mycobacterium; species Mycobacterium sp. G7A2. Next base: position 5,626,685 of record NZ_CP169251.1, read on the forward strand.
TGCGTGCCGCGGCGTCGTGGGATTCACCGAGCACGCTGATGCCCAGATACGGCGCGTCGGCGAGTTTGGGCCAGGTGGTCGACGTGTTCTGCACGCAGAACGACACCAGCGGCGGCTCCAGCGACACCGGGACGAACGTGCTGGCCGCCAGACCGACGCGGGCACCGTCGACCTCCGCCGCGATCGCGATGACCCCGGTGGGGAAATGACCGAAGGCCTCCCGCAACGACGTCGGGTCGAGGCCGGCAGCCGGATGGGTCCCTGAACCACTCATCGTGATCCATCCTCGCACGTGCCGTCGGCGCCGGGTCCGCGGGCGGTAACGTGACGCGCATGCCGAACCCGTCCGCGCGGCGCGGCGCCTAGCGGTACGACGCCTCACCATGTGGATGCCGCTTCTGGCGATGGCCATCGCCGTCAGCGTGGAGCCGTTTCGGATCGGCATGACGGTGGTCATGATCAATCGACCCCGCCCGGGCCTGCAGTTGCTCGCCTTCCTGCTGGGTGGCTTCGCGATGGGCATCGCGGTGGGCGTGGTGGTGCTGTTCATCCTGCGACCCGCGCTGGGGTCGGCGCACTTCACCCTGCCCCGGGTGCAGATCGTGGTGGGCGCGGTGGTGCTGCTCAACGCAGCGCTGGTGGCTGCCGGGGTGATCGGGGGCCGGCGCCGCGACGGAGCCGACAGCCTCCCGGGCCGCCTGGTGGCGCCGCTGATCGCCCGGGCCAAACAGCTGCTCGGCGGCCGCTCGCTGTGGACCGCGGGCGCCGCGGGTCTGGGCATCGCTCTGCCCTCCGTGGACTACCTGGCCGCGCTGGCACTGATCGTGGCCTCCGGCACCGCGGCAACGATCCAGTTCGGAGCCCTGGTGGTGTTCAATGTCGTGGCGTTCGCGCTGGTGGAGATACCGCTGCTGTGCTATCTGGTGGCCCCGAACCGCACCCGGGCCGCCCTGTCGACGCTGTACGACTGGGTGCGGCTGCGGGGCCGATACGGGGTGGCGGCGCTGCTGGTCGTGGTCGGCGCCGTGCTGATCGGGGTGGGGCTGTCCGGGTTGTAGCCGGGCGAACTAGCCGGTCGGCGGGTTGTTCAGCACGTATTGCAGGCCGGAGAGCAACTGCGACACCGGATCCGCGCCACCACCGAACGCGGCCTGCGTGGCCGGGGCGGTGACGGCCGCGGGGTCGTAGCCGTTGACGGGGTCCACGGTGACCGGGGCGGTCGCCGGGTCGTCGTTGCGCGAGTAGCCGGCGTCCACGTACGGCTTGAGCACCGCGTCGAGCTCGATCAACGTCTCCTTGGGCACGCCGAGGTACTTGAACGGCAGCACCAGCGGGAGGTGCTCCTCGGGGATCATGTACGTCGTCGTCGTGGCGCCGCGGGAGTTGACGCTGGTTCGGATGTTCTGCGGCGGCACCATGCTCGGGTCGGTGAACGCCACCGCGGTGTGGCCGGTCGCCAGCCCCACGATCGCGTTGGCCACCGACAGCCAGTTGTCCGGGCGGTCGGGCCAGTCGGCGATGCTGTCGTAGGCGGAGATGAACTGGTAGGTGTCGTACTGGCTCTCCACCGGCGCCGGGATCCGGTAGTCCAGCGAGGGCACCACGCTGCCGACGGGGAAGTTCTGCGTCAGGAAACTCTCGCCGAAGGCGTGGCGCGCCACCGGGTCCCCGTACATGGCAAAGCTCAACTGGTCCGGAGGCGGGGCAGCCGGGTCGTAAGCCAGGCGCGCCTGCACGTCGTTGAGCACCATCGCGCCCTCGGAAAGACCGATCGCGGTGCCCTGTCCGCCCTCCCGGATCGCGGCGATGGTGTCGGGCGAACCGACGTCGACGGACTCGCCGACGCTGGGGCCGTCGAGGCCGAGGCCGGGCACGAAGCGGTCCCCGAAGGCACCGATACCCGGGAAGAGCCGCTCCAGGGTGTGGCCCTGGACCTGGCCGGCCGGGTAGTCGACGATCTGGCGGTCCAGTCCGGGGAACCAGTCCGCGCCGGTGCGCATGATGTATTCGTCGTAGGGGATCCCGAGCACGTGCGCGCCGCCCAACGCGTAGGCGCGTCCCGGGGTGCCCAGCGCCGGTGCCCCACCCGCCTCGGCGGCGGGCCCAGGCGGCGGGGCCGGCGCGGGGCCGGGCTCATCGGCTGCGGCGGTGCCGAACCCGAGCCAGCCCGCGGCGCCGATGGTGCTCAGCGCGGTGCCGAACGCGACCAGACGCCTCACTGCTTCCCCCACCTACTCGGCTGCACTGGCTCAGACCTTACTCCGCCGCGGCGTCGAGCCGGATGAACTCGTTGTTGCGGTACTGCTCGACGCAGGCGGCACGGCGGATCTTGCCGCTGGTGGTCGTCGGGATCGAGCCGGAGGACACCAGCACCAGATCGCCGACGCTCAACCCGTGCGCGGTCGAGATCGCCGCGGTGACCTGACTTCTGACGTCGTCGAACCGGCGGCGTGCGGCGCTGTCGAGGTCGGCCGGCCGCTTGAGCTCGACGACGGCCACCAGTTCCTCGGTGCCGCGCACCGGAACCGAGACCGCTGCCACCCGGCCGCCGGTGATCGCCTGCACCGTCGCCTCGATATCCTCCGGGTAGTGGTTGCGGCCCCGGATGATCAGCAGGTCCTTGATGCGGCCGACGATGAACAGCTCGCCGGCGTGCACGAACCCCAGGTCCCCGGTGCGCAGCCACGGCCCGGCCGGCGTGCCCGGCGACGGGTCGACGATCGTCGCGCCGAAGCCGACCTGCTCGGCGGGCGGGCGCCCCCAGTACCCGTCGGCGACGTTGTCGCCGTGCACCCAGATCTCGCCGACGGCGTCCGCAGCGCATTCGCGTCCGGACTCGCCGTCGACGATGCGCACCGTCGGGGACTGCGGCACCCCGTACCGGACAAGCGCGGTGCCCTGTCCCGCCGGGCACGGCCGCACCTCACGCTGCGCCAACGCCTCGGCGTCGAAGAACGCCGCCGGCGCCGACTCGTCCCACGTTCCCGTCGCCACGAACACCGTCGCCTCGGCCAGACCGTAGGCCGGGCGCATCATGTGGTCGCGGAAGTCGAAGTGGGCGAACCGGTCGACGAAGCGGTGCAGGGTGGCCGGCTCGACCCGTTCGGCGCCACTGATGATGCCCACCACCCCGCCCAGGTCCAGACCGGCGAGATCGGTGTCGGTGGTCTTGCGGGCCGCCATGTCGAACGCGAAGTTCGGCGCCGACGACCACGCGTGCGGGTTCTCGGCGAGAGCGCGCACCCAGCGCGACGGCTTCTCCAGGAACGCCACCGGACTCATCAGCTGCGCGCGCCGGCCGCACAGGATCGGGGCGCACACCCCCAGTACCAGGCCCATGTCGTGATAGAAGGGCAGCCACGACACCAGCGTGGCGTCCGGGGGCAGCGGCGCGGCCGCGAAGAAGCTGCGCATCAGCTGCTCGAAATTCACGGTCAGGTTGCGGTGCGAGAGCATCACCCCGGTCGGTTGACGCGTCGAACCCGAGCTGTACTGCAGATACGCCAGGCTCTGCGCGCCAACAGGTTCCAGCCCCGCTCCGACCGGATCGGCGTCCAGGTCCAGCCCGTCGATCTCGACGAGCTGCGGCGGCGAAGCCAGGTCGGCCTTCGCCACGTAGTCACCGACGTCGACCGCGGCCGCCGACGTCGTCAGCACCACCGCGGGCTCGGTGTCGGTGAGCACCGCACCGACGCGTTCGTGACCCGACCCCGGGAACGGCAGCGGCAACGGCACCGCGACCAGACCGGCCTGCAGCGCACCCAGGAACGCCAGGATGTACTCCAGGCCCTGCGGGGCCAGGATCACCGCCCGGTCGCCGGCCGATCCGTGCCGCCGCAGCTGCCCGGCCACGTTCATCGTCCGTCGCGCCAGCTGCGACCACGTCAGACTCTCCGCGACGCCGGCGGGGTCGCGGTCGTAGTGGGTGAACGTGAACGCGATCTCGTCGGGACGCAGGCTGGCACGCCCGTGCAACATCGACAGGAGCGTCGACTCAGACGGTGTTGTCACGATGGGTCCGTATCAGCTCGTCGAGTCATGAGTGGTGGCACAGGGTCATCAGGGGTGGCACAGGGTCATCAGGGGTTGCACAGGGGTGGGCCTCGGTCTCGTAGTTTCACATGGATCGCGCAGCACTGCCGACCTCGGTCAGTCGATCTCTGCCGGCGCCCGCGACGCCGACCGGCGCGGTCCGGTCTGCGGGGGCTTGGACGGCCACCAGTTCGCCTTGCCGACCAGCGCGGCGATGGCGGGCACCGTGATGGTGCGGACGACGAACGTGTCCAGCAGGATGCCGACCCCGATCACGAACCCGCCCTGAACCACGATGCCGATGCTGGAGAACAACAGCCCGGCCATCGACGCCGCGAAGATCAGCCCCGCCGCGGTGATCACCCCGCCGGTGGACCCCAGGGTGCGGATGACGCCGTAGCGCACGCTGTGCGGCGACTCGTCGCGCATCCGCGACACGAACAGCATGTTGTAGTCCGCGCCGACGGCCACCAGCACCACGAACGCCAGCGGCGGCACGCTCCAATGCAGTTGCTGATCCAGGAGCACCTGGAAGAACAGCACACCGATGCCGATGGCCGCGAAATAGGACAACACCACCGAGCCCACCAGGTAGAAGGGCGCGACCAACGAACGCAGCAGCACCATCAACGTCAGCAGCACGACGATCAACGTCACGATGATGATGAAGCGGATGTCGCGCTCGTAGTAGTCGCGGGTGTCGCGCAGCGCGGCGGGGAAGCCCCCCATCGAGATCGACGCGTCGGACAGGGTGGTGTTGGGCTGCGCGCCGCGGGCGACGTCACTGATGACGTCGACCTGGTCCATCGCCTCCGGGCTGAACGGATTCAGCTCGGTCTGCACCAGGTAGCGCGCCGATCGGCCGTCCGGGGACAGGAACGCCTCGGCGGCCTGCTGGAACTCCACGGCGTTGAGCACCTCGGCAGGAATGTTGAACCCGGCCATCGTCGAACCCGACGCCTCGGCGCGCATCGTCAGCAGGAACGCCGAGGCCTGATCCAGACCGGCGGCCATCACCTTGATCTGTTCGACGAGCTGATCGACGCCACCCGCCACCTGACGGCTGCCGTCGGCCAGCCGGTCGGCGCCGTCCCGCACGTCGGCCAGCCCGGCCTGCGCGCCGGCGGGCGAGTCCAGCCCCAGGTCGGCTGCGGCCGCGGTCAGCGTGGCGAGCGCGTCGTTGAGCTTGTTCACGGTGGCGGTCAGGCTCTGCCGGTCGTCGACGCCCTGCAGCTCGCCGGCCAGCTGGTTGATCTCGTCGACGCGACCGTCGTTGCGGGCGGCGATCACCTTCTCGAACTGGGCGCGGGTCTCGACGCAGGACGGGTTGGCGTCGCACACCCGGTTGCCCTGCAGCGCCGTCAGCACCGGACCGATCCAGGCGAACATGTCGCGCACGGCCCGGAAGTTGACCCCCATCGACAGGCCCAGCTTGTTGACGCTGTCGACGAGCTTGGCCGCGGTTTCGACGTCGCGCACGAGCTTCTCGCCGCCGTACTCGGCGCGCACCGACGAGAACGTGCCGATCAGGCTCTGCAGGCTGGGCGCGATCTCGTCGACCTGGGCACGCACGTCGTCGAGGGTGTCGGCCAGCGTGTTCGCCCCGTCGGCGAGTTCGTTGAGGTCCCCGGAGCGTTCCCCGATCTGGGCGGAACCCGCGGCCAGCCGGTCACCGACGATGCCCGCCTGGAACGTCGCCCGGAACTCCGGGGGCACCTCACCCAGCGGGCGGGTGACGCCCATGACCCGGGCGACGTCGGGCAGCTGGGCGATGCGGGAGGCCATCTGCTCCAGGTCGGCCAGCGCCTGGGGGGTGCGCAGATCGTGCGGCGATTGGACGAGCACGTACTGCGGGATCGACTGGCTGATCGGGAAGTGGCGTTCCAGGGCGGCGTAGCCGACCGAGCTGGGCGCGGAGTCCGCGACGGCCTTGCGGTCGTCGTAGTTGAAGGTGGCCAGCGTCGCGCCACCGGCCAGCAGCGCGAGCACCAGCACGCTGGCGACCAGGTGGGGCACCGGCCGCCGGACGATGCGGATCCCGGAACGGCGCCAGAACCGGGCGGTCAGTTCCCGGCGCGGTTTGACCCAGCCGCGCGGCCCGGCCAGTACCAGGATCGCCGGCAGCAGCGTCACCCCGGCCAGGTAGGCGACACCGATGCCGATCGCCGCCGACACCCCGATGGTGCGGAACACCCCCATCTGGGCGAAGCTCATGACGAGAAACGTGATGCCCACCGTGAGCGCCGACGCGGTGATGACCTTGCCGATGGAGATCATCGCCCGGGTGACCGCCTGGTCGTAGCCGGCGCCGGAACGCAGATAGTCGTGGTAGCGGCTGATCAGGAACACCGCGTAGTCCGTCCCGGCGCCGGCCATGATCGCGCTGAGGAACACGATCGACTGGTTGGACACCCCCGAGCCCGTCAGCTGCGAGTAGCCGGCCACCACGGCCTGCGCGATCAGCAGCGACGACCCGATGGTCACCAGCGGCAACAGCATGGTCAGCGGATTGCGGTAGACCAGCAGCAGCACGCCCAGCACCAGCACCGCGATGGCGATCTCGATGGGCAACCGGTCCTGTTGGCCGGCCACGGTCAGGTCGGCGACGGTGGCCGCGGGCCCGGTGACATAGACGTCCAGACCGTCGCCCGAGGCGCCGGTGGCGGAGTGGTGGTCGATGATCGTCGACACCCGGTTGAACGACTCGTAGGACCGGGGGGTGCCCAATTCGCCGTCGAGACTGACCGGCAGCACCCAGGTCGTCTTGTCCTCGCTGGTCATGAACTGGCGCAGCTGCGGGGTGCTGATGAAGTCCTGCACCGACACCACGTCGGTGATGTCGTCACGCAATGCGTCCACCACGTCGCGGTAGACCGCTTCGTCGTCTCGAGTCAGCCCGGACTCGTTGATGAACGCGACGACCATCAGGTTGTCCGAGCCGGTTTCACCGAACGCCTCGGCCATCTTGGTGGCGGTGACGCTCGACGGCGCGTCGCTGGGCAGGATGACCAGGGGGTGCCGCTCGGCCATCTCGCCGAGCGAGGGAAACGTCAGCGGCAGCGCGAGCGCCATCGCCACCCAGACCCCGATCACGGCCCAGGGCCAGCGCACCACGACGCCGGCTAGTTTCCGCATGTCACCTGCATGTCGCTCTCATCTCGCTGCGCCCCGTCAGGCGACGCGTCCCCAATGACCGTTGTCGGCGACCTGCCCGCACACCGACCGCATCGCCTGCAGATAACGCGTGACGGACTTCTCGGCGACCGGATTGTCCGGATGCATGATGGCCATCACCGTGCCCTCGCCGTAGCGGAATATGTAAATCGTCAGTTGATACGAGAACCGGCCGTCGGGGTAGATGCCGATGTTGTCGGCCAGGCCCATGTCACCGGCGGCGAGAATGGCGTTGAGCGGAGCGGCGCCGCCATGCAGGAAATTCGAGACCGGGAAATTCGGCTGCGGCCATTTCAACCACGGCGCCAACTCGAGCACCCGGTAATACGGCACCTTCGCCATGTTCAAACCGGAATCGAACGACGACTGGGCCGACCACGCGGCTTCGCCGAATGACGCCGCCCCGATCGGCACCGTGATCGGGATGAGCCCGGTGAACCATCCCTGGGTCATGAAATTGTCTCCGGCGTTGCGCGAATCCCGCGGAGTCAACCCGTAATAGGTCAGCGTGCCGGTCAATTCGTGCTCGACCTGAGCGAGGCAGGCGAACAATCCGCCCACGAAACGCGCACCCGCGCCGGCACAGGCGGCATCGAAACGTTCCGTCTGCGCTGCGTCCATCAGCACTTCTGACGTCATTCTGCTGCTCACCGATTCCTGCGGGTCACCCAGGGGCAACGGGAATTCGGGGAAACCGCCGTCGTTGTTCTCGGCGAAATCGATCCACGCCTGCACGCCGGGAGAATCCACATCCAGATCCGCGGTGTATTCGCGTTCGCGGACGCAGAATGCGTCGAAACTGCCGGCGTCGGGAAGGGTGAGCGCCGATCCGCCGCCACTGAGCGCCGAATACATTCCGTTGGCTTCCAGCATCGTGGTACCGATCAGGGTGGCGTCGCCGTGGACGTGGTCCATGGACGCGAAGAACGTGAAGAATTCGTCGTTCTGAATGACCCCGAACGTGAAGCAACCCCATTCCAACGGATTCGGGATGGCCACCACGTGCTCGTGAATCTGCTCGACGGTCATCTCACCGTGCTCGATCGGCACGAATTCGATGTCGGCCGGATCCTCGAGCGCGTGCCGGATGAATTCGTTGTCACCGACATGTCTGAACCAGCTGCGAAAAGTGTCGTGCCGGCGCAGGTAGGCGTTGACGGCATGGTCCATCGCCGCGATGTCACACTGGCCCGCGACGTCACAGCTGGCGATGATCTGGCGGGAGAAGTTCAATCCCGCCGCGGCACGGTCACAGTAGTTACGAAGATGCTGGCCCTGCATGTAGCTGACCGGCACCGAACTGACGGGCGCCTGCCGGGCCTTGTCCTGCGCTTCCGCCGTCGGATGCCATGAGACGACAGCACCCGGGGTCAGCGACCATTCGTCAAGTCCGCCAACCGTGATCTTGCCGATGCGCAAAACTCGACCCTCCCGAATACACCCCGCTCAGTCGACCCCGGAACCGGCGCCGACTACTGCTCGATCAACATACCGGTGCCGCCGTTCCGCGCCGCCCCAGCCCGGGACAGCAACACCCCACACGGCACCTGTACACGTGCCATAGTGTCCGTCGGGGGAAGTCGATCTCAGGGCGCGACAGGTGACCTGTGCAGTCAGATTCTCACCGTCGAAGCAAGGGAGTACAACGGCATGGGATCCGCCGAGCATCCGACCGGGCAGCCCCCGCGGTTCGCCGTCATCGGCTACGCGGCGCGCTTCCCGGGCGCCCCGGACACCGACCGGTTCTGGGACATGCTGCGGGCAGGCCGCGACGCCATCTCCGAGGTCCCCGGTGACCGCTGGGACGTCGACGAGTTCTTCGACGCGGAGCCGGGCACGCCGGGCAAGGTGGTCACCCGGCGCGCGGGTTTCGTCGAGGACGCGACAGGCTTCGACGCTCCGTTCTTCGGGATGTCGACCCGCGAGGTCCGGTTGATGGACCCCCAGCACCGGCTGCTGCTGGAGACCGCGTGGCGCGCGGTGGAGCACTCCGGGATCGCGCCGACGTCGCTGGCCGGCAGCAACACCGGCGTGTTCGTCGGGCTGGCCACCCACGATTACCTGGGCATGGCCTCCGACGAACTCACCTACCCCGAGATCGAGGCCTACATGGCCATCGGGACGTCCAACGCGGCCGCCGCGGGCCGGATCAGTTTCCGGTTGGGACTGCAGGGCCCGGCGGTCGCCGTCGACACCGCCTGCAGTTCATCGCTGGTGGCCATCCACCAGGCGTGCCAGGCGCTCCGCCTCGGCGAGTGCGACCTGGCGCTGGCCGGTGGGGCGAACGTGCTGCTCACGCCCGCCACGATGATCACCTTCTCCAGCGCGCACATGTTGGCGCCCGACGGCCGCTGCAAGACGTTCGACGCGGCCGCCGACGGCTATGTGCGCGGCGAGGGCTGCGGCGTCATCGTCGTCAAACGCCTCGAGGATGCGCTTCGCGACGGCGACCGGATCCGCGCGGTCATCCGCGGCAGCGCCATCAACCAGGACGGCGCGTCGGGCGGGCTGACGGTGCCCAACGGCGTGGCCCAGCAACGGGTGATCACCGACGCCCTGGACCGCGCTGGGGTCGCCCCCGCCGACGTCGGCTACCTGGAAGCCCACGGCACCGGGACGTCGCTGGGCGATCCGATCGAAGCTCAGGCCGCGGGCGCGGTGCTCGGTGCCGGGCGCCCCGCCGACCGGCCGCTGCTGATCGGGTCGGTCAAGACGAACATCGGCCACCTCGAGGCGGCCGCCGGGATCGCCGGGGTCATCAAGGTCATCCTGTCGTTGGAGAACGAGATGCTGCCGCGGCATCTCAACTTCGAGAAGCCCTCGCCGCACATTCCGTGGGACCGGCTGGCGGTCGAGGTCGTCACCGATCCCGTGCCGTGGGAGCGCAACGGCCTCCCCCGCATCGCCGGGGTCAGTTCGTTCGGGTTCGCGGGCACCAACGCCCACGTCATCCTCGAAGAGGCGCCACCGGCGGCGGAGCCGCTGGTGAGCCCCGCGGCGGAGCCGCTCATGGGCCCGGCGGCGGAGCCGCTGATGGGCCGCGCGGCCGAGCCGGCCAACGTCACGGCGGCCGAGCCGGAGGCCGGCTACCGCCTGCTGCCGCTGTCCGCCCGCACCCCGGCCGCCCTGGCGACCCTCGCCGACCGGTACCGCAGTTGGCTGGTCGAGCATCCCGAGGCCACGCTGGCCGACGTCTGCTTCACCGCGGGCACGGCGCGTGCCCACCTGGAGCATCGCGCGGCACTGGTGGTCGACTCCAAAGACTCGGCGCTCGAACTCCTCGGCGCGCTGGCCGACGACCGGCCTGCTCCGGGGCTGGTGCGCGGCGAGTCCCACGAGTCCCCGAAGACGGCATGGTTGTTCACCGGGCAGGGCAGCCAGTACCCCGGCATGGCCCGCGAGTTGTTCGACACCGAGCCGGTGTTCGCCGACACGCTGCGACAGTGCGCCGACGCGGTCGCCGATGTTCTCGAAAAGCCCTTGCTCGACGTGATCTTCGGGTCCAGCGACGAGGAGCTGCGCCAGACGTCTGCCGCGCAGCCCGCCCTGTTCGCGGTGGAGATGGGCCTGGCCCGGCTGTGGCAGTCGTGGGGGCTGGAGCCGGACGTGGTGCTGGGCCACAGCGTCGGCCAGTACTCGGCGGCGTGTGTGGCCGGCGTCTTCGAACTGGCCGACGGGGCACGGCTGATGGCCGAGCGCGGCCGCCTGTTCGGCAGCCTGCCCGCCGGCGGGCGGATGGTCGCGGTGTTCACGGCCCCGGAGCGGGTCGAGCCGCTGACCGACGAGTTCCCCACTCTGTCGGTGGCCGCCTACAACGGTGCGAACACCGTGCTGTCGGGACCGGCCGACGACCTCGCGCAGGCGATCTCGGGACTGGTCGCTGCCGGGGTGCGCTGCGACTGGCTCGACACCAGCCACGCCTTCCACTCCGCGCTGCTCGATCCGATCCTCGACGAATTCGAGTCGTTCGCAGCACAGTTCGAGGTCAACCAGCCGCAACGGATCCTGATCGACAACCGGACCGGGGCTGCGCTGGGACGCAGTGTGAAACTCGACGGGACCTACTGGCGGCGGCACGCACGCCAACCGGTCGAGTTCGCCAGGAGCGTGCGCACCCTCGCAGAGATGAACTGCAGGGTGCTGGTCGAGATCGGCCCGCGACCGGTTCTGACCGCCGCGGCGCTGGGCGCCTGGCCGGACCCGGCGACCACGCCGCGGGTGATCGCGTCTCTGCGCCCGACCACCGCGGACCACCGCCAGATCACCGAGGCCCTCGCCGACGCCTACGTGCTGGGTCACCTGCCCGACTTCGCCGCGCTGCGCCGGCCGGAGGCGCGCAAGCTGGATCTGCCGACCTACCCGTTCGAGCGGCGCCAGTACTGGTTCTCCGACGGCCGCGACGGCACGGTCGATTCCGCTGCACCGCAACGCCTGAGCGGTCCCCGCACCGAGGCCGTCGGCCTCCTGGAGGACGGGCGCATCGACGAGCTCGCGGCGCTGCTGGACAGCGCGGGCGACCAGCAGACGGTGGCTGTTTTGAACAAGCTTGCCGCACAGCACAATCAGCAACGCACCACCCAGGCGATCACCGACGACCGCTACGAGATCCACTGGCAGGAAGCCTCTTCGTTCCGCACCTCGGCCGGCGTGAGTGCGACCTGGGTCCTGGTCGGTGACCCCGCGGCGGCCCAGCCCCTCGTCGACGTGCTGACCACACGCGGCCAGCGGTACGAGTCGGTCGCACTGCCAGCCTCGGATGCCGACGCCGAGCAGCTCGCCGCCGCGCTGCGCACCCTGGCCGAGGATGGTTCGGCGGTGCGTGTCGTGCAGCTCGCCGCGTTGGACGCGAACCCGTCTGCGGCGGCCGGCCCGTCGATGCGCTCACTGCTGCGGATGCAGCACCGCACCCTGAGCGGCACGCGGCGGCTGTTCCGCGCGGCCGCAGCCGCCGAACTGCGCAGCCCGATCTGGCTGGTGACCCGGGGCGCGCAACACGCGACCGATGCCGACACGGTGAGCCCCGAGCAGAGCTGTCTGTGGGGCTTCGGCCGCGCCGCTGCTCTGGAATTGCCGCAGCTGTGGGGCGGACTCGCCGACCTGGCCGCAGACCGCGACATCGCGGCACACGAATGGGCCCGCCTCGTCGACCTGATCGGGGGCCCACCCGACTCGGCCGCCCGGGAAGACCAGGTCGCGATCCGCGACCAGGCGGTGCTGGTCCCCCGTCTGGTCCGCCGGTCCGGCCGGCCCGGGGCGGACCCGCTGCCGCTGCGCGACGACGCCACCTATCTGGTGACCGGTGGACTGGGGGCGATCGGACTGGAGATCGCCGGGTATCTCGCCGCCCACGGCGCCGGGCATCTGGTGCTCACGAGCCGACGCGCGCCCGACGACGCCACCGCGCAACGGATCGACGCGCTGCGCGCGCAGCACGGGTGCACCCTGCAGGTGATCACGGCCGACGTCGCCGACGCCCACGACGTGGCGCGCCTGTTGGCCGGCATCGCCGCCGACCTGCCGCCGCTGGCCGGCATCGTGCATGCGGCCGGAGAGGTCGGCACCACCCCGCTGAGCGCCCTCGACGACGCCGAAACCGACCGTGTCTTCGCCGGAAAGGTCTGGGGTGCATGGCATCTCAGCGAGGCCGCGGCGGACCTGAAGCTCGACTTCTTCCTCAGCACCTCCTCGATCGCCTCCGTCTGGGGTGGATTCGGTCAGACCGCCTACGGCGCCGCCAACGCCTTCCTCGACGGACTGTGCCGGTATCAGCGGGACCAGGGCATCGCGGGCATCAGCGTGAACTTCGGCCCGTGGTCGGCCGGTATGGCCGACGAACAGTCCCGCGCGCGGTTGGCGCAGCGCGGAGTGCAGACCCTCTCGCCCGCCGACGCTCTGGCCGGGCTGGCCGACGTCGCGACGACCACGTCCGGGCACGGCGTGGTGGCCCGCATCGACTGGGCCCGCTTCCTGCCGCTGTATCAGCAGGCGGGCCAGCGGGCGTTCCTGGCCGAGATGCAGCAGGGCCTGCCCGCGCAGCCGGTGTCGACGGCTCCGTCCGGAAAGACGGCCCTGGTCGAGAAGCTCACCAATGCCCCTGTGCAGCAGCGCCGCGTGCTGCTGATCGACCACCTGCGCGACGCGGTGGCCGAGGTGACCCGCATCGACGCCGGCGAGATCCGCGAGGATGCCGGGTTCTTCGATCTCGGCATGGATTCGCTGATGGCTGTGGAGTTACGCCAGCGCATCGAACAGGCTGTGGGCGACCAGATCCCGGCCACCCTCGCGATGGATCACCCCAGGCTCTCCGATGTGGCGGACTATCTGCTGGCCGACGTACTCGGACTCAGCGGCCAGGCCGCCGCCAAACCGGCGACCGTGGTCGCCGCCCGGACCGACGAGCCGATAGCGGTCGTCGCCGTGTCCTGCCGCTTCCCCGGCGCACCCGATCCGGAGGCCTTCTGGGACCTGCTGGCCGGTGGTGTCGACGCCATCCGCGAAGTGCCGGAGGACCGCTTCGACATCGACGAGTTCTACGATCCCGATCCCGACGCCGCGGGCAAGACGTACACCCGGTCGGGCGGTTTTCTCGACGAGATCGACGGGTTCGACCCCGAGTTCTTCGGTATCTCACCGCGCGAGGCGGTCTGGATCGAGCCGCAGCAGCGGCTGATGCTGGAGACGGTGTGGGAGGGGCTGGAACGAGCGGGATTCGCGCCGTCGGCCCTGCGCGGTAGCCGCACCGGGGTCTTCGTGGGTGTGGCCGCCAACGAGTACGCCCACCTGCTCTCCGCCGAGCCGATCGACAAGATAGAGCCCCATTTCATCACCGGCAACGCGCTCAACGCGATCTCCGGCCGGGTCGCCTTCGCGCTGGGCTTCGAGGGGCCCGCCGTGGCCGTGGACACCGCATGCAGCTCGGCGCTGGTCGCGGTGCACCAGGCCTGCCAGGCGCTGCATTCCGGCGACTGCGATCTCGCGGTGGCCGGCGGGGTCAACGTGCTGTTGAGTCCCGTCACCGTCGTCGCGGCGTCGCGCGCCCGCATGCTGTCCCCCACCGGGCGGTGCAAGACCTTCGACGCGTCCGCCGACGGCTACGTACGTAGCGAGGGATGCGGCGTGCTGGTGCTCAAGCGGCTCAGCGACGCGGTGCGCGACGGCGATCGGATCAGTGCGGTCATCCCCGCCAGCGCGGTGAATCAGGACGGAGCCTCCAGTGGGTTGACCGTTCCCAACGGCGGCGCCCAGCAGCGGCTCATCTCGACGGTCCTGGCCCGCGCCGGGTTGTCCGGCGGTGACGTCGACTACCTGGAGGCACACGGCACGGGCACCCCGCTGGGCGACCCGATCGAGGTGCAGGCCGCCGCAGCCGCCTACGGCGATTCCCGCGACGCCGACCGGCCGCTGCTGATGGGATCGGTGAAGACCAACATCGGCCATCTCGAATCCGCCTCCGGTGCAGCCGGTCTGATCAAGGTGGTGTTGTCCCTGCAGCACGGGGTGCTGCCACAGAGCCTGCATTTCGAGCAGCCGTCGCCGCACATCCCGTGGGACTCGCTGCCGGTGCGGGTGGTGGACGAGGCGATGCCGTGGCAGGCCGACGGCAGGCCACGCCGGGCCGGGGTGAGCTCGTTCGGGTTCACCGGCACGAATGCCCATGTGCTGATCGAGGAACCGCCCCAGCCGAATCCGGCTCTGGCCGCAGCTGAGCTTCCGGACACACCGGATACTGCGCCGCAGCCCACCGCGGACCGCTCTGCCGTGCAGGTGTTGCCGCTGTCGGCCCGCTCACCGGAAGCGCTGGTGACGTTGGCGCAGCGCTACGACAGCTGGTTGAGCACCCACCCGGATGCCGATCTGAGCGACGTGTGCCTGACGGCCGGAACGGGGCGGTCGCATTTCGAGCACCGCGCCGCGCTGGTGGTGGACTCGATCGACGGCGCCCGGGCGGCGCTGACCGACCTGGCCGAGAATCGGTTGCGCCCTGGGGTGGTGCGCGGCGAGCACACCCACCGCCCTACGACGGCATGGTTGTTCACCGGACAGGGCAGCCAGTACCCGGGGATGGCCCGGGAACTGTTCGACACCGAACCGGTCTTCGCCGAGACGGTGACCCGCTGCGCGGAGGCGGTCGCCGACCTGCTTGCCGATCCGCTGCTGGAGGTGCTGTTCGCCACCGACCGGGAGACCGGCGGCAAGGCCGGGGAACGGTTGCGGCACACGTCGTTCGCTCAGCCGGCGCTGTTCGCCGTCGAGATGGGTCTGGCGCGGCTGTGGCAATCGTGGGGTATCGAACCGGACGTCGTCCTCGGTCACAGCGTGGGCCAGTACGCGGCGGCCTGCGTGGCCGGCGTGTTCAGCCTCGAGGACGGTGTGCGGCTGATGGCCGAACGCGGCCGGATGTTCGGCAGCCTGCCACCGGGTGGGCGGATGGTGGCGGTGTTCACCGATGCCAATCGTGTCGAGGCAGCCGCCGCCCAGTTCCCCCGGGTGTCGATCGGGGCCTACAACGGGCCCAACACCGTGCTCTCGGGCCCCGGCGAGGGCCTGGAGCAGATCGTCGCCGGGTTCAGCGCCGACGGCATCCGCTGCACCTGGCTGGAAACCAGTCACGCGTTCCACTCCGAGCTGTTGGACCCGGTGCTCGACGAGTTCGAGGCCTTCGCGGCAGGGATGACGTTCGCCGCGCCCACACTTCCGCTGGTGTGCAACCGCACCGGCACCGTGCTCACCGCCCAGAACCCGATCGATGCCGGGTACTGGCGCCGGCATTCGCGCCAGCCGGTGCAGTTCGCCGAGAGCGTGCGCACCGTGGCGGCGCTGGGGTGCTCGATCCTGATGGAGATCGGGCCGCAGCCGGTGTTGACCGGGGCCGCGGTCCAGGTGTGGCCCGAGCACGTGGCCGCGCCACGGGCCGTCGTCTCACTGCGCAAAGGTGTCGCCGACCGGCGCCAGATCGCCGACGCGCTCGCCGCCGCGTACATCGGTGGCCACCGACCCGATTTCGCGGCGGTCCACGGCCGTGCCGGTCGCCGCGTCGAATTGCCGACCTACCCGTTCCAGCGCCGTCGCTTCTGGCCCCGATCGGCCGGCGTCGCGACGGAGGGCGGCGGTGCGGCCACCTCCGGGATCCCGGGCAGCGCCAAGGATCTCGCGTCCGGCGACACCGTGTACACCAGCCGGTTGTCGGTCCGGTCGCAGCCCTGGCTCAGTGACCACGTCATCTACGGCACCGTCGTCGTGCCGGGTGCGACCTATGCCGCGATGGCCCTGGCCGCGGTCGGCACCCCCGCACGCGTGCAGGACGTCTTCTTCTACGAGCCGATCATCCTGCCGGAGAAGAGTTCTCGCGAGGTGCAGCTGACGCTGCACCCGCAGGAGGCCGGCGGCTGGACGTTCCAGGTGCACAGCCGGCCCTACGGTCAGCGCGACACCGACTGGTCGCTGAACGCCGAAGGCACGGTGGCCGCCGGGCTCGACGACGAGCAGCCCGCCGAACAGGCCGAGGCGGTCGACGACGCGATCGAGCGGTGCACCCGCATGCGCCCGCAGGAGCTGTTCGAGACGTTCGCAGACCTGGAGCTGGCGTGGGGGCCGACGTGGTCGGGGTCGCTGAAGTCGTTGTGGCTCGGCGACGGCGAAGCGATCGGTGACATCCTGGTGGGTGCGGAACTCGCCGAACAGCTCGGCTCCGAACCGATGCACCCGGTATTGATGGACCTGTGCACCGGCGTCGCGTTCCCGGCGTTCCCGGCGCTGCTGGCCGCCGAGCAGGGCGTCAACGACCTGTTCCTGCCGCTGCGGTACGGGCAGGTCACGCTGCGGGAGAAGATGCCGCGCAGGTTCTACTGCCGCGCCAGGTGGCACGCCGCCGAACTGAACAGCGAAACCCAGGTCTTCGACCTCGATTTCGTCGACCGCGACGGCCGCCTGCTGGGCGGGATCCGCGAGTTCACGGTCAAACGCGCACCGCGCGAGGCGCTGCTGCGCGGCCTCGGTGGGGACGCCACCCGCCTGCTCTACACGCTGGGTTGGCATGAGGTCGCGCCACCGGAGCCGCGCGACGACGAGACCGCCGGCACCTGGCTGATCGCCGGGTTCGACGAACTGGCGGCGGCCGTGCCCGGCTGCATCCCGTTCGACCGGGGCCCCGACGCGGCCCCGTTGGGTCAGGTGCTCACCGAGGCGCGGGAACGCGGACTGCCGTTCTCCGGCGTCGTCTGGCGCGCCGCGGCGCCCACCGAGAACGCGGACGCCGACCACGTCGCGGCGCGGCTGGAGGCCGAGATCGGTCACCTGCTCAGCGCCGTGCACGCGGTGCAGGGCGGCTCCGGGAGCGCACCGGTCTCCCTGCCCGACGGATTGTGGATCGTCACCGAGCGCGGGGTCGCCTGCGAGTCCGGCGAGCCCGTCGACCCGGTGCAGGCCGCGTTGTGGGGGTTGGGCCGCACCACCATCAACGAGGAGCCGTCGCTGCGCTGCCGGCTGGTCGACGTCGACGGATCGGCGGAAGCCGTGGCGGCGCTGGCCGGGCTGCTGAGCAACCCCGTGACGGAGCCCGAGTGCGCGCTTCGGCAGGGCAAGCTGCTGGCCTCGCGGTTGTTGCCGTGGGCGCGCAGCGGTCATCTGGCGGTGCCGCGGGGCGGTGACTACGTGCTGGCGCCCACCGAGCGCGGCGCGATCGACAACCTGCGGCTGTCCGAGGTGGACGTGGCGCCGCCGGCGGACGGCTACGTGCAGGTCCGGGTCGAGGCCGCGGGGCTGAACTTTCGTGACGTGCTCAACGTCCTGGGCCTCTACCCCGGCGACCCGGGACCGATCGGCGGCGACTTCGCCGGCATCGTCACCCAGGTCGGCGCGGGGGTGAACGGCCTGGAGGTCGGTCAGCGGGTCTACGGCTTCATGCAGGGCGCCTTCTCCAGCCGCTTCAACGTGCCCGCGCAGCTGCTGGCGCCGGTACCCGACGGCCTGGGCCCGGTCGCCGCGGCCACCATTCCGGCCGCTGCGCTCACGGTGCGGTTGGCGTTCGACTGGGCGAAGATCCAGCCCGGCGAACGTGTCCTCGTCCACGCCGCCAGCGGCGGCGTCGGGCTGGCGGCGATCCAGATGGCGCAGCAGCGCGGCGCCACCGTGTTCGCGACCGCGAGCACCTTCAAGCGCGCCACGCTGCGCAAGATGGGCGTCAAGTACGTCTACGACTCCCGCAGCACGGATTTCGCCGACCAGATCCTGGCCGACACCAACGGCGCCGGCGTCGACGTGGTGCTCAACAGCCTCACCAACGACGGGTTCGTCGAGGCGACGGTGCGGGCCACGGCTCCCAACGGTCGCTTCGCCGAGATCGCCAAGCGCGACATCTGGACTCCTGAGCAGATGGCCGCCGCCCGGCCCGACATCGCCTACGAGATCGTCGCGCTGGATGTCACGACGCTGCAGGACCCCGGTCACATCCACCGGCTGTTGACCGAGGTGTCGCAGGGACTGGGCACCGGCGAGTGGGCGCCGCTGCCCGCCGAGATCTACCCGATCACGGAGTCCAGGGCCGCGTTCCGGCGGATGCAGCAGGCTCGCCACATCGGCAAGATCGTGGTCCAGATCCCGCACCCGCTGCAGCCGCGGCCCGACCGCAGCTACCTGATCACCGGTGGACTCGGTGCGGTCGGTCTGCACACCGCGGCGTATCTGGCCCAGCTCGGCGCCGGGGACATCGTGCTGACCAGCCGACGTGCCCCCGATGCCGACACCCAGCGGGTGATCGACGAGATCACCGAGCGTTACCGGTGCCGCGTGCACACGTTTGCCGCCGACGTCGGCGACGACGGCGAGGTGGCCGCGTTGCTACAGCGGATCCGCGCGGAGCTGCCGCCACTGGCGGGGGTGGCACACCTGGCCGGTGTCCTCGACGATGCGCTGCTGTCCCAGCAGAGCCTGGAGCGGTTCCGGGCCACGTTGGCGCCCAAGGCATTCGGCGCCTGCCATCTGGACCGCCGGACACGCGAGGACGACCTCGACTTCTTCCTCGTGTCGTCGTCGGTGTCGAGTCTGTTCGGCTCGCCCGGCCAGGCCAACTACGCGGCGGCCAACGCGCTGCTCGACGGCCTGGTGGCGCAGCGGCGTGCGCAGGGGCTGCCGGCGACCGGCATCAACTTCGGGCCGTGGGCGCAGGGCGGCATGGCCTCCTCCGAGGCCGCGGTGGCCAACATCAGTGCCCAGGGTCTGATTCCGCTGGAGCCGTCCGCCGCGTTGAGCGCGATGGCGGAGGTGGTTGTGAACGGCACCGGACAGGCCACGGTGCTCAAGGCCAACTGGCAGCGCGCCGCCAAGGTCCTGGGCAGTTCGCGTCCGCCGATTCTGGACCTCGTGCTGCCGAGCGCCGCCGGGGAGGCGACCGGGGACAGTGAGCTGCTGCGCCAGCTGCAGGAGATTCCGGTGCCCCAGCGGGCCGGGTTCGTCACGGAGTTCCTGCAGCGCGAGGTGCAGAACTTCCTGCGGCTGGCTCAGCCGCCGGCCGCGACCAGTCGGTTCCTCGACCTCGGGACGGACTCGCTGATGGCGATCGAGCTGCGCAACCGGTTGCACAGCCAGTTCGGTGGCGCGTTCACGATCAACGCCACCGCCGTGTTCGACTATCCGACCATCGGCGGGTTGGCCGAGTACCTCGTCGGGCAGCTGCCTGATGCCGAAGCCGCCGAGCCGGCCCCACAGGAGGAACCACCTGTCACCGAATGATCAGATTCGGTGCCGGGACGCTGCGGTACGGTGACAGACCATGGTGGCCGAATCCTCGCGAACCCGGCCGAAATCGCTGCTTGCGTTGGCGGTCTCGCTGGTCGCCGTCGCGGTGGCCTCGGGGCTGGGCGGGCTGGCGAGCAGCCGTGCGTCCGAAGAGTACGGCCGTCTCGAGCAGCCGTCGTGGGCGCCGCCGTCCTGGGTGTTCGGTCCGACGTGGACGGTGCTGTATCTCTTGATGGCGGTGGCGGCCTGGCTGGTGTGGCGTACCGGCCCCTCGGCCCGGTCGCGCCTGGCGCTGACGTTCTACGCTGTGCAGCTGGTGCTCAACGCGACGTGGACGCCGCTGTTCTTCGGCCTCGGCTGGCGCGGCATCGCGTTCGCCGAGCTCAGCGTCCTGCTGGTGGTCCTGATCGCCACGGTGGTGATGTTCTGGCGGTTGAGCCGGCCGGCCGGCGCGATGCTGGTGCCCTATCTGTTGTGGTCGGCGTTCGCGCTGTCGCTGAATTTCGCGGTCTGGCAACTCAACTCATGACGCCAGCCGCTCTGGAAGGAGAATTCGAGTGAAGAAATCGGTGTTCATCACCGGGGCCGCCACCGGTATCGGCCGGGCGACCGCACTGAACTTCGCCCGCCGTGGCTACTTCGTCGGAGGGTATGACCTCGACGAGGCCGGGCTGAAGGTGCTCGAGGCGGACATCGCCGCCGTCGGCGGCACCGGAGCGGTGGGCCATCTCGACGTCACCGACGTCGAGGAGATGTCCACCCGACTGGCCGAGTTCTTCGCGGCCGCCGGTGACCGGCTGGACGTGATGATCAACAACGCCGGGCTGCTCACCGCCGGCGCCTTCGAAGAGATCCCGCTCGCGACGCACCACCGCGACATCGATGTCAACGTCAAGGGCGTCGTCAACGGTCTGCATGTCGGGTTCCCGTTCCTGCAGCGCACCCCGGGCTCCACGGTGATCAACCTGGCGTCGGCGTCGGCGATCTACGGGCAGGCCGAGCTCGCCAACTACAGCGCCACCAAGTTCTACGTGCGGGCCATCACCGAAGCGCTGAACATCGAGTGGGCCGGCCACGACATCCGCGTGATCGACATGTGGCCGCTCTACGTCAACACCGCGATGACCAAAGGGGTGTCCACCGGAACCACGCAGTCGCTGGGGATCCGGCTCACCGCACAGGACATCGCCGACGACATCGTCGCCGCGGTGGATGCGCCGTGGACGCGACGCACGCTGCGCCAGGTGCACTTCCCGGTCGGCGCACAGGCCAAGACGCTGGCACTGGCCTCACGGTTCTCCCCCGGCTGGCTGACCCGGCTGGTCAACAAGCAGCTCGCCCACAAGTAGCCGGCGTCAGGTCCAGCGCTGCGCCTCCAGCTGCGGGGGCAGCGGGGGATGCAGCGGAACGTCGAGGCCGTCGTAGATGCCCGGTTTCTGTTCGGCCAGCCAGGGCAGGGCACCGAGCAGCCGGTTGGTGGCGGTGGTGTTGCCGCCGTCGGCGCGGGTGCCGCCCGGCACGTCGGCGCGCACGACGATGGTCAGTTGCGGGTCGCCGTCCACGATCACCCGGTGGTCGCCGGCCCCGCCGGTGACGGCGTCGTCGGGTTGTGGCCATTGCGGTGCGCACGAGGGATGGATCCGGGTGATGTGCTCGATGACGACCCGCCGTCGACCCGCCGACCATCCGATGACCTTGAGGTAGAACGCCCCCTGCGTGCCCTTCTCGAACGACCCCAGCACCGTCTCGACGGTGTGCTCCAGCGCGACGCGTTCGACCTCCTCGGTGATGTCGTCGATCTCGATGCCCAGGCCGCGGCCGATCAGGCGGATGTTGCCGCCCCACACCATCGTCGGAATGGTCGGCAGCAGCATCATCGGCGTCTCGTCCATCGAGCCGCCGAAACCGCAGGACACCGTGACCGCGAACGGTTGGTTGTACGTCGAGTAGTCGAAGATCTCCTGGCACGTGATCGTTCGGATGCGGGTGCACAGCCCGGCTGCTGTCACCGCCAGCGCATCGTTGCCCCACCCGGGGTCGACGCCGCTGACCAGGAGCG
The DNA here is from genome assembly GCF_041902445.1 of Mycobacterium sp. G7A2. Lineage (NCBI taxonomy): Bacteria > Bacillati > Actinomycetota > Actinomycetes > Mycobacteriales > Mycobacteriaceae > Mycobacterium > Mycobacterium sp. G7A2. The sequence continues at coordinate 5,648,682 of NZ_CP169251.1, forward strand.
TGGCGCGCCCCTCCTCGGCGGCGGCGGTCAACCGCTGCACCCAGTCCGGCGGCGCGGAGCGCGGATCGTAGAGCGAGTACAGCGACGGGGTGACCACGTGGGCGCCGGATCGCAGACAGCGTTCGATGTCGGCGACGGCCTCGTCGGGGCGGATGTCCCCGGAGGCCATGTAGGCCACCGCGTCGCAGTCGGCCAGCGCCGCCGCCACGTCGGTGGTCGCGGCGATCCCGGTCTGTGTGTCGAGGCCGGCGAACGCGGCGGCATCCCGGCCGGCCTTGTCCCCGGACGAGGTGATGACACCGGTCAACCGCAGCCCCGGAAAGGCCGTCAGCGACCGGATCGCCGTCGTCCCCATGTTGCCCGTTCCCCACACCGCGACCCCGAGTTGCGACAGCACCCGGACACCATATCCAGCGCCACGTGACCAGCATCACAAATCAGGAAAAGCGCAGCTCAGAAGGTTGCAGGAGCGATGAGGCGCAGGTCGGCCAACCGCTCGGTTGGTCGGAGGCGGGAAATCACCCACAGTCATCTTGCGTTGAAGTTACCAGCCGGTATAGTTACGCACAGTTACTGGTGGGTAACTTGTCCCGAGTACCCAACCGCAAGTGGCGTTCTCGATGAGGAGGAAACCCGTGGGCCACTACAAGAGCAATGTTCGCGACCAGGTATTCAACCTGTTCGAGGTGTACGGCGTCGACAGGGTGCTCGGCACCGGTGCCTACGCCGATTTCGACGCCGAGACCGCCACCGAGATGTTGGCCGAAATGGCCCGTCTCGCCGAGGGTCCGGTTGCCGAGTCCTTCGAAGAGGGCGACCGCAACCCGCCCGTCTTCGATCCCAAGACCCACACCGTCACGCTGCCCGAGGGGTTCAAGAAGTCGGTGCGCGCGGTCATCGAAGGCGGCTGGGACAAGCTCGGCATCGACGAGGAGCTCGGCGGCACCCCGATGCCCAGCGCTCTGTCCTGGGCGCTGCAGGAGCACATTCTCGGCGCCAACCCCGCGGTGTACATGTACGCGATGGGCGCCGGATTCGCCGACATCTTCTATCACCTCGGCACCGAGGAGCAGAAGAAGTGGGCCAAGCTCGCCGCCGACCGCGGCTGGGGCTCGACCATGGTGCTGACCGAGCCGGATGCCGGCTCCGACGTGGGCGCCGGCCGCACCAAGGCGGTCCAGCAGGCCGACGGCACCTGGCACATCGACGGCGTGAAGCGCTTCATCACCTCGGCCGACTCCGATGACCTGTTCGAGAACATCATGCACCTGGTGCTGGCCCGCCCCGAGGGCGCCGGCCCCGGCACCAAGGGTCTGTCGCTGTTCTTCGTGCCGAAGTTCCACTTCGATCCCGAGACCGGTGAACCCGGCGAGCGCAACGGCGTGTTCGTCACCAACGTCGAGCACAAGATGGGCCTGAAGGTCTCCGCGACCTGCGAGCTGTCGCTGGGCCAGCACGGCACCCCCGCCGTGGGCTGGCTGGTCGGCGAGGTGCACGACGGCATCGCGCAGATGTTCGACGTCATCGAGCAGGCCCGGATGATGGTGGGCACCAAGGCGATCGCCACGCTGTCCACCGGCTACCTCAACGCGCTCGAGTACGCCAAGGAGCGGGTGCAGGGCGCGGACCTGACGCAGATGACCGACAAGACCGCGCCGCGCGTCACCATCACGCACCACCCGGATGTGCGCCGCTCGCTGATGACCCAGAAGGCATACGCCGAGGGCCTGCGCGCGCTGTACCTGTTCACCGCGACCCATCAGGACGCGGAGGTCGCCAAGACGCTGCACGACATCGAGCCGGAGCTGGCCGTCAAGGTCAACGATCTGCTGCTGCCGATCGTCAAGGGTGTGGGCTCCGAGCAGGCCTACGCCAAGCTCACCGAGAGCCTGCAGACCCTCGGCGGATCCGGCTTCCTGCAGGACTACCCGATCGAGCAGTACATCCGCGACGCCAAGATCGACTCGCTCTACGAAGGCACCACCGCCATCCAGGCGCAGGACTTCTTCTTCCGCAAGATCGTCCGCGACAAGGGTGTGGCGCTGGGGCACGTGGCCGGCCAGATCGAGCAGTTCGTGAAGTCCGAGACCGGCAACGGCCGGCTCAAGGCCGAACGTGCGCTGCTGGCCACCGCGCTGGAGGACGTGCAGGGCATGGCCGCCACGCTGACCGGCTACCTGATGGCCGCGCAGGAGGATCAGGCCAGCATCTACAAGGTCGGCCTGGGCTCGGTGCGGTTCCTGATGAGCGTCGGCGATCTGATGATCGGCTGGCTGCTTTCCAAGCAGGCAGCAGTGGCCATCGAGAAGCTCGACGCCGGTGCGCAGGGTGACGACCGCGCCTTCTACGAGGGCAAGGTCGCGGTGGCGTCGTTCTTCGCCAAGAACGTCCTGCCGATGCTCACCAGCACCCGGTCCATCCTGGACAACCTCGACAACGAGGTCATGGAGCTGGACGAGGCGGCGTTCTGACCGTTCGCCCCAACCGACCAAGACGCCCCCGGACTCTTCCCGGGGGCGTCTTGCGTTGAGAGCCGAGTTCTGCAGACATACCGCGAGAAGTCCTCAGCAGAAGTCGGATCTCGGCGGGCCGGGGTGGATCCGTACTCAATCGGACACTGCTCACACGGTGCGACTGCTGGTGGGGTGTGACGGCTCGTGGGTTACCACGGCCGAAAAGAGCTGCCACGACAGCGAATAAGGGCGGGTTCGGGAGGACTGTGGGCGCGTCACATCAGTCTCGCGCGGCCGACTTTCATCCCTTGTTCGGCTCTTCGGATAGGTCACTCCCGAACCCGTCGTGCGGTCGATGCTACCCCTGTGATACGTCTCACACCAGGGGGCGAATGTCAGTTGTCGGGCGCGTAGTCACGCAGCAGGGCGCGGGTGCGGGCGCGCCCTTCCGGTGAGCTGTCGAACGGCGCGGCGACGAACTCGTCGACGCCGGCGGCCCGCACGTCGTCGAGGCGGTCGCGCACCGTCGCCTCGTCGCCGATGATCGCGGCGTCAGCCGGCCCGTCGTAGCCCTCGCGCTCCAGCATCGCGCGGTAGGACGGCAACGTGCCGTAGACGGCGAACTGCTCCGCGGCCTGAGCGCGCGCCCCGTCGACGTCGTCGGTGACGGCCACCGGCAGGGCCGCGACGACGCGGACCGCATCCTCGGGGCGGCCCGCATCGGCGGCCGCCTGGCGCAGGGTGGGGCTGACGTGACCGCGCAGCGTCTGCGGTCCGGTCATCCACGTGCACGTGCCCGACGTGCGCCGGCCCGCCAGCCGCAGCAGCTGCGGACCCAGTGCGGCGATGTACACGTCCGGACGCGGGGCGCCGGGGATCATCAGCGCGCCGCGGGTGGTGACCGTCTGCCCGGGCGCGTCGGCCGCCTCCCCGGCCAGCAGCGGCAGCAGGCCGTCGAGGTACTCGCCGAGCCGACGCACCGGCTTGTCCCAGGGGATGCCCCACATGCCCTCGGTCACCGCGGCGTGCGTCATCCCGAGCCCGAGCAGGAAACGACCACCGCAGGCCAGGTTGAGCGTCAGCGCCCGCTGCGCCATCAGCATCGGATGCACGTTCTGTATCGGGACCACTCCACTGGCCACCTCGATGCGATCGACCTCATGCAATGCCACGGCCAGCACGGTGAGCAGATCAGGCTCGTAGGGCAGCTGGCTCATCCAGACCCGGCCGAAGCCCTCGTCGCGTAACAGCGTCAGGAACTCCACGGTGGCGTCGATCGGCGACCCGTCGCCGAGGCCGGAGAGCTGCCCGAACATGCTGATCTGCATGCCTGGACTGTAGCGCCGACGATTCCGTCCGGAACAGAAAAACCCCGTGTTGCCGTCGGGTCGGGGGGTCAGACGGCAACACGGAGCTATCCCGTGTATCGACCTCTCACAGCCCCGCGTTACAGGGCGGCGAAAGAAATTTCTTACGCCTCGAGAATCGCGGTGACACCCTGCCCACCGGCGGCGCAGACGGAGATCAGACCACGCACCGGCTGCCCCGTGTCAGCCTTCTTCTCGGCCAGCTGCTTGGCCAGCTGCGCCAGGATGCGCCCGCCGGTCGCCGCGAACGGATGACCCGCCGCCAGCGACGAACCGTTGACGTTGAGCTTGGACCGGTCGATGGATCCCAGCGCGCTGTCCAGGCCCAACCGCTCCTTGCAGTACTCCTCGGACTCCCAGGCCGCCAGGGTGGCCAGCACGACCGACGCGAAGGCCTCGTGGATCTCGTAGAAGTCGAAGTCCTGCAATGTCAGCCCGTTGCGCGCCAGCATCCGCGGAACCGCGTAGGTCGGCGCCATCAGCAGTCCGTCGCGGCCGTTGACGTAGTCCACCGCGGCGGTCTGGCCGTCGACGAAGTAGGCCAGCACGGGGATGGAGCGCTCCGCAGCCCACTCCTCGGAGGCCAGCAACGCCACCGAGGCGCCGTCGGTCAGCGGCGTCGAGTTGCCGGCCGTCATCGTCGCGTCCCCGTTGCGCACCCCGAACACGGGCTTGAGCTTGGCCAGCTTCTCCGGGGACGAGTCGGCGCGCAGGTTGTTGTCGCGGTAGAGCCCCAGGAACGGCGACACGAGGTCGTCGAAGAACCCGCGGTCGTACGCGGCGGCCATGTTGCGGTGACTGGCCGCGGCGAGCTCGTCCTGATCGACGCGCTTGACGCCCATCTCCTTGGCGGTGACCGCGGCGTGTTCGCCCATCGACATCCCGGTGCGCGGCTCGCTGTTCACCGGGATCTCGACACCGACCGAGGCAGGCAGCTTGCCGACCAGCTTGAGGCGGTCGACGTTCGACTTCGCCCGGCGCAGACCGAGCAACACCCGGCGCAGATCGTTGCCGAACGCGATGGGAGCGTCGGAGGCGGTGTCCACCCCGCCGGCGGCAGCCGCCTCGTAGCGGCCCATCGCGATGCCGTCGGCTGCCGCGATCGCCGCCTGCAGGCCGGTGCCGCAGGCCTGCTGCAGGTCGAAGGCCGGCGTATAGGACGACAGCGAACTGCCCAGCACGCATTCGCGCATCAGGTTGAAGTCACGGCTGTGCTTGAGCACCGCGCCGCCGATCACCGCGTCGAGTTTGGTGCCCTTCAGGTCGAAACGATCGGCCAAACCGTCCAGGACGGCGGTGAACATGTCCTGGTTCGATGCGTGCGCGTACGCGCCGTCGGCCCGCGCAAACGGGATCCGGTTACCTCCGAGAATGGCCACTCGGCGGGTGTTCTTGGTCTCAGCCACGTCTGCCTCCCGGCGTCGCGAGGAACATTGCAGTGTCGAGGGTCATACTACCCACCGTTCTTACTCTGGAGTAAGTTCGTGATCGACACGACAGTGGGGTACCCAACACCCGGCCGCGTCCAACGCGGCACGAATGACCGTGCACCTCGACTCACGCGAAAGGCAGCGCTGTGGCTTCCGATCTCCTGTCCCAAGTCGTCAACTCCGGCCCCGGTTCGTTCCTGGCCAAACAACTCGGAGTTCCGCAGCCCGAGCCGCTGCGCCGCTACCGGCCCGGCCAGGAGCCGCTGGCCGGTTCCCTGCTGATCGGCGGGGCGGGCCGCGTCATCGAGCCGATGCGCGCCGCACTGGCCGAGGACTACGACGTCGTCGGCGACAACCTCGGCGGTCGGTGGGCCGACAAGTTCGGCGGGCTGGTCTTCGACGCCACCGGCATCACCGAGCCCGCGGATCTCAAGCAGCTCTACGAGTTCTTCACCCCACTGCTGCGCAACCTCGGCCACAGCGGGCGGGTCGTCGTCGTCGGCACCACGCCCGAGCAGGCCGGCTCAGTCGGGGAACGCATCGCCCAGCGCGCGCTGGAGGGCTTCACCCGGTCGCTGGGCAAGGAACTGCGCAACGGCTCGACCGTCGCGCTGGTGTACCTCGCGGCCGACGCGAAACCGGCGGCCACCGGACTGGAGTCGACGCTGCGTTTCCTGCTGTCGGCGAAGTCGGCCTACGTGGACGGACAGGTGTTCTACGTCGGCGCGGCCGACTCCACCCCGCCGGCGGACTGGGACCGTCCGCTCGACGGCAAGGTCGCCCTGGTCACCGGCGCCGCGCGCGGGATCGGCGCCACGATCGCCGAGGTGTTCGCCCGCGACGGTGCCAAGGTCATCGCCGTCGACATGCCCGACACCGCTGAGGCCCTCGCCGAGGCCGCAACCAAGATCGGCGGCACCGCGCTGACCCTGGACGTCACCGCCGCCGACGCGGTGGACCGCATCACCGAACACGTGGGCCAGCACTACGAAGGCAAGCTCGACATCCTGGTCAACAATGCCGGGATCACCCGCGACAAGCTGCTGGCGAACATGGACGAGTCCCGGTGGGACAGCGTGATCGCAGTGAACCTGCTGGCACCGCTGCAGCTGTCCGAAGGGTTGGTGGGCAACGGCACCATCGGTGAGGGCGGCCGCATCGTCGGCCTGTCGTCGATGGCAGGCATCGCCGGCAACCGCGGGCAGACCAACTATGCGGCGACGAAGGCGGGCATGATCGGCCTCACCGAGGCGCTGGCCCCCCAGTTCGGCGAGAAGGGCATCACGATCAATGCCGTCGCCCCCGGCTTCATCGAGACCAAGATGACCGAGGCGATCCCGCTGGCCACCCGTGAGGTCGGCCGCCGCCTCAACTCGCTGTTCCAGGGCGGCCAGCCGGTGGACGTCGCCGAGGCCATCGCCTACTTCGCCAGCCCGGCCTCCAACGCGGTGACCGCCAACACGATCCGGGTCTGCGGCCAGGCCATGCTGGGTGCGTGAGAGTTCATGAGTGACGCTTGCGAACGAATCGAGGACCATGAGTGACGCTTGCGAACGAATCGAGCAACCATGAGTGAAGGCGCACAGCCCTCCGGGCTGAAGAACCTGTTCTGGGCCGCTGCAGGCGCGCTGCCGTTCGTACCGCGCGGCGAGAGCCTGCCGAACCGCACGTTGACGGTGTCGGATCTGAGCATCGACCCCGATCACGTCGCCGCGTACGCGGGTGTGACGGGTCTGCGGTTCGGTGACCAGGTGCCGCTGACGTATCCGTTCGCGCTGACGTTCCCGACGGTGATGTCGCTGGTGACCAGTTTCGACTTCCCGTTCGCCGCGATGGGCTCGGTGCATCTGGAGAACCACATCACCCAGTACCGGCCCATCTCGGTGACCGACACCATCGACGCCGCGGTGCACGCCGAGAACCTGCGGGAGCACCGCAAGGGTCTGCTGGTCGACATCGTCACCGACATCAAGGTCGGCAACGACGTGGCGTGGCATCAGGTCACGACGTTCCTGCACCAGCAGCGGACGAGCTTGTCGGATGAGCCCAAGCCGGCGCCGGAGAAGCAGCCCAAGCTGGGTCCACCCAACGCGGTGCTGCGCATCACTCCCGGCGAGATCCGCCACTACGCATCGGTCGGCGGCGACCACAACCCGATCCACACCAATGCGATCGCCGCGAAGCTGTTCGGATTCCCGACCGTCATCGCCCACGGCATGTACAGCGCCGCCGCGGTGCTGGCCAACATCGAGGGCCAACTGCCGGATGCGGTGAGTTACTCGGTGCGCTTCGCCAAACCCGTGGTGCTACCGGCGACGGCCGGTCTGTACGTCGAGCGCGACCAGGACGGCTGGGAGCTGACGCTGCGCCACCTGTCGAAGGGCTATCCACATCTGACCGGAAAGGTCAGCCCGCTCACGCGCGGGTGACGGCGTCCGCGTCGGTTCCGGTGCCGAAATCGGTGTCCGGGACCGGCCCGGCCCCGTCGGACGGCGCACCTTTGAGTCCGAGCCAGAACAGGTTGATCATCAGCTGGGCGGCGTCGTCCACATCGGCGTCTCCGGTGCTGACCCTCGACGCCACCGCCTCGCCGGCCCCCACCAGCGCGACGGCCATCATGTCGAAATCGGTGTCCGGCCCCGGGAAACGGGTTCCGGTGCGCAGCAGCCGGCCGACCAGGTCGATGATGCGTTCACGACCTTCCCGGACCGTGTGGGCGAAGCGCTGCGAACTCGTCGCCTGGGTGTAGAGCACCATCCAGGAGGCTCGGTGCTCGTCGATGTAGCGCAGGAACGCCGAGACCGCGTTGCGCAACAGCTCCTTGGGGGCCTCGTCGAAGTCGATCTTGTCGCGGACCTCGTCGACGAACCTGCGCAGCTCGCGATCCAGGCACGCCCCGAACAGTTCCTCTTTGGAGCCGTAGTAGAGGTAGAGCATCGGCTTGCTGATCTGCGCGGTCGCCGCGATGGCATCCATGGACGTCTCGTGGTAGCCGTTGACCGAGAACATCTGTACCGCGGCATCGAGCATCTGCTGCTCCCGCACCGCACGGGGTAACCGTTTGGTTCCACCTGCCATGCGCGAGCCTTCCTGAGCGGGTCCGTGGGACCGAGAGCACTGTTCACCCGACAGTGTTCACCGGAGAAGAAGTTCACCGGAGTACAGCGAGCTTTTCACCCCAGGGTAAGCATCGACTGGCCGTTCAGCCGCCGCAGCGCGGCGAGGGCCCCTTCATCGCCACCACCCGCCGCACCGACGCGTCGACGTTGGGCAGCGTCAATTCACCGGCAGCAACCGCCGCCTCGAGCCGGTCGAGCACCGCCGGTACCTCCGCCGTGGTCACCCACAGCGCCACGTCGGCGCCGGCCTGCAAACCACGCAGCACGGCGTCGGGGACGCCGAATCGGTCGCTGATCGCGCGCATGCTCGACAGATCGTCGGTGAAGACCGGACCCGCGAACGGTGGGCCGCCGTAGTCACCGGAGCGCAGCAGCGCGTAGGCAGCCGGGCTCAGGCTGGCCGGCTCGCTGCCGGTCAGGCCCGGGACCTGCATGTGACCGACCATGACGCCAACCGGTGCCGCGGAGGTCAGCGTGCGGTACGGCACCAGATCCTGGTCCAGCAGCTGCTCCAGCGGCGGTGTCACGACACCTTCGGCATGCGAGTCGCCCGAGGCTTGGCCATGACCCGGGAAGTGCTTGAGGACGGGCAGGATGCCGGCGTCGCGCAGGCCCTGCGCGTAGGCCCCGGCGAAGTCGGTGACCACGGTGGGGTCCGAGCCGAACGACCGGTCGCCGATCACCGAGTTGTCGGCGGCGTCGGTGACGTCGACGACGGGTGCGAAGTCGATGGTGATGCCCATGGCCCGCATCTGGCGACCGCGATCGGCGGCGATCTGGCGGACTTCCTCGGGGCTGCTGGTGCGTGCCAGCACCCGGGGCGAGGGTTGGGAGCCGATCAGGCTGGACAGTCGCGACACCCGGCCGCCCTCTTCGTCCACGCTGACCGCCAACGGCAGTGGTCCCGCCCCGGCAGCGATGTCCGACAGCGAACCGTCGGACAGCATCGACAGGTCCGTCCAGCTGCCGACCATGATGCCGCCGACGTGATGGCTGTCGGCGACCGCGCGGGCGTCCGCGGCTCCGGTCACGCCCACCATGAGCAGCTGGGCGAGTTTGTCGCGGGTCGACATCGATGCGACGACCGCGTTCGGGTCGCCGCACGCCGGCGGGGCCGGAGCGGCCGGTGGGGGCACCACGGCCGGCGGTACCGGACCGGCGGCCATCGTCACCGTCGAGCGGGGACCCGCGACAGGTTCCTGCGCCGGAGACGCGCAGCCCACCAGCAGCGACGCCGCCGCCAGCACCCCGGTCAGTGCTCTCGGCACCGTCGTGCGTGTGACCATAGGCCCCGACAGTAGCCGGTCGATGCAGCAACGATCGAGCAGCACACGCATCGTGCTAGTTTGGCGGCCATGGATCGGTTTCTCGTGCCCGCGGCGGCCAGCATCGTCGTCGGCCTGCTGCTGGGCGCGGCTGCCGTGTTCGGGGTGACGCTGATGGTGCAGCAGGACACGAAGCCTCCGCTGCAGGCGGGCGATCCGGCGTCGTCAGTGCTCAACAGGGTCGAGTACGGCAACCGCAGTTGATGCGTCCGTAGCCTCGGTCACGCCGTTGCGACGGCGCTGGCTGTGGCTCGTCGGCGCGGTAGCTCTGCTCCTGACCTTCGCCCAGTCGCCCGGACAGATCTCACCCGACACCAAACTGGACCTGACGGCCAATCCGCTGCGGTTCCTGACCCGCGCGTTCGACCTGTGGAACAGCGACCTGCCGTTCGGGCAGGCCCAGAACCAGGCGTACGGCTATCTGTTCCCCCAAGGGACGTTCTTCCTGCTCGGCGACCTGCTCGAGATTCCCGGCTGGGTGACGCAGCGGCTGTGGTGGGCGCTGGTGCTGACCGTCGGGTTCTGGGGTGTGTTGCGCGTGGCCGAGGCCCTGCGCATCGGTACGCCGACCTCACGGGTGCTGGGCGCCATTGCGTTCGCGTTGTCGCCGCGGGTGTTGACCACGCTCGGCGCGATCTCGTCGGAGACATGGCCGATGATGCTCGCGCCGTGGGTGCTGCTGCCGGTCATCCTCGCGTTCCGGGGTGGGTCCGGAGGGGTGGGAGACAGCCGGGCTGGGTCCGGAGGGGCCGATCCGCGAATTCGGCTGCTTGCTGCGCGATCAGCGCTGGCGATCGCGCTCATGGGTGCGATCAACGCGGTCGCCACGCTGTCGGCGTGTCTGTGCGCGGTGGTGTGGCTGTTGGCGCACCGCCCGAACCGCACTTGGTGGCGGTTCACCGCGTGGTGGCTGGGTTGCACGGTGTTGGCGGTGACGTGGTGGGTGGTCGCGCTGCTACACCTCGGCCGCATCAGCCCACCGTTCCTCGACTTCATCGAGTCCTCCGGGGTCACCACGCAGTGGATGTCGCTGACCGAGATGCTGCGCGGCACCGGGGCGTGGACGCCCTACGTCGCGCCGGGCGCCACGGCGGGGGCGCCGCTGGTGACCGGGTCGGTCGCGGTGCTGGCGACGACGCTGGTAGCCGCGGCGGGATTGGCCGGTCTGGCGTTGCGCACGATGCCGGCTCGCGGTCGATTGATCACGATGCTGATGATCGGAGTCGCGCTGTTGGCGGCCGGGTACTCCGGTGGGCTCGGCTCCCCGATCGCGGCCCAGGTGCAGGCGTTCCTCGATGCCGACGGCACCCCGCTGCGCAATCTGCACAAACTGGAGCCGCTGCTGCGGTTGCCGCTGGCCCTGGGGTTGGCGCACCTGCTGGGGCGAATTCCGTTGCCGGGCAGTGCGCCCCGCCCGGTGTGGCGGGCCGCGTTCGCGCATCCGGAGAACGACAAGCGGGTGACGGTGGGGGTCGTGGTGCTGGCGGCGCTCACCGCGGCGACCTCGCTGGCCTGGACCAGCCGATTGACCCCACCCGGGGCGTTCGACGCGATCCCGCAGTACTGGCATGACACCGCGGCGTGGCTCGACGAGCACAACACCGGTGCGGCCGACCCGGCCGGCGGAGACGGCCAATCCGACCCAGCCGGCGGAGACGGCCAATCCGACCCAGCCGGCGGAGACGGCCAATCCGACCCAGCCGGCGGAGACGGCCAATCCGACCCAGCCGGCGGAGACGGCCAATCCGACCCAGCCGGCGGAGACGGCCAATCCGACCCAGCCGGCGGAGACGGCGAATCCGACCCAGCCGGCGGAGACGGCGAATCCGACCGAGCCGGCGGAGACGGTAATTCAGCCCCGGCCGGCCCCGGGGGACGGGTACTGGTCGCCCCCGGCGCTCCGTTCGCGACCCAGGTGTGGGGCAACAGCCACGACGAGCCGCTACAGGTTCTCGGTGACAGCCCCTGGGGGGTGCGCGATTCCATTCCTCTGACCCCGCCCGAGACCATCCGCGCGCTGGACTCGGTGCAGCGGCTCTTCGCCTCGGGACGGCCGTCGGCGGGGCTCGCCGACACGTTGACCCGGCAGGGCATCTCGTATGTGGTGGTGCGCAACGACCTCGATCCGGATGCGTCGCGCTCGGCACGCCCGATCCTGGTGCACCAGGCCGTGGACGGTTCCCCGGGGCTGACGAAGGTCGCCGAGTTCGGCGACCCGGTCGGTCCCGGCACGCTGGAGGGGTTCGTTGCCGACAGCGGATTGCGCCCGCGCTACCCGGCGGTCGAGATCTACCGGGTGGACGGCGCAGGTCCGCCACCGGCGGCGCCGTACGTCGTGGACACCGACGCCATGGCACGGGTGGACGGCGGGCCGGAGGCTCTGCTTCGCCTCGACGAGCGCAGGCGGTTGAGCGGTCAGCAGCCGCTGGGCCCGATGCTGCTGACCCAGGACGCTCAACGCGCGGGACTGCCGGTGCCCCTGGTGACCATCACCGACACCCCACTGGCGCGCGAGACCGACTACGGCCGTGTCGACGACCATTCGTCGGCCGTGCGCAGTCCCGGTGACGCCCGCAACACGTTCAACCGGGTGCCCGACTATCCGGCCGACGGCGCCGAGCTGGTCTACGGGCGATGGGACGGCGGGCGGATTTCGGTGTCGAGTGCGGCGTCTGATTCGACCGCGCTGCCCAATGTGTCTCCGGCTTCCTCGCCCGCCGCGGCGATCGACGCCGACGCATCGACCAGCTGGGTGTCCAACGCGCTGCAGTCGGCGGTCGGTCAGTGGCTGCAGGTGGATTTCGACCGGCCGGTCACCAACGCCACTCTCACCATCACTCCCAGCGCCACCGCCGTCGGCGCGCAGGTGCGCCGTCTGGAGGTGGCCACCGTCAACGGCACCAGCACGGTGCGCGTCGAGGACCCCGGCACCCCGGTCACCGTCGCGCTGCCGTATGGCGAGACACCGTGGGTGCGCATCACCGCGACCGCCACCGACGACGGTTCGCCCGGAGTCCAGTTCGGCATCACCGACTTCAGCGTCACCCAATACGACGCGAACGGGTTCGCCCACCCGATCCCCCTGCGCCACACCGTCGACGTTCCCGGTCCTCCCCCGGGATCGGCCATCGCGCAATGGGACCTCGGTGCCGAGCTACTGGGGCGGTCGGGGTGCGCGGACAGCCCGACGGGCACCCGGTGTGCGGCGGCGATGGCGCTGGCCTCCGAGGAGCCGGTCAACCTCAGCCGTACGCTGACCGTGCCCGAGCCGACGCCGGTCGATCCGACGGTGTGGGTACGCGCCCGTCAGGGACCCAACCTCGCCGACTTGATCGCCCAGCCCGGCGTGGTCCGCGCCGCCGGTGATGCCGACCCGCTCGACGTGCTGGGCTCGGCGTACGCCGCCGCCGACGGTGACCCCGGCACCGCATGGACCGCCCCGCAGCGCGTGGTGCAACCCCGCACACCTCCCACACTGGTGGTGAAACTGCCCGAGCCGCGCACCGTGGCGGGCCTGCGGGTCACCCCGAGTTCCTCAGCGCTGCCGGCCCATCCGACGATGATCGCCGTCGACCTCGGCGACGGCCCCCAGGTCAGGCGGATCGACGGCACACAGACATTGGACCTGCAGCCCCGCCGCACCGACACGGTCACGCTGTCGCTGATGGACTGGGACGACGTGATCGACCGCACCGCATTGGGTTTCGATCAGCTCAAGCCACCTGGGCTGGCCGAGGTGGTGCCCCTCGACGAGGCAGGGGCGCCGATCGCACCCGCCGACGCTGCGACCAACCGGGCCAGGGCCGTCACGCTGCCGTGCGGGCGCGGGCCGGTGATCGGTGTGGCGGGCCAGTTCGTCCAGACCTCGGTCACCACCACCGTCGCCGCGCTGCTGGACAACGAGCCCATCGCGGCACGACCCTGCCGCAGCGAGCCGATCACCCTGCCTGCGGGCGAACAGGAACTGCTGGTCAGCCCCGGCCCCGGACTCCTGGTCGACGGAGTCGAGCTCGCCACTCCACGCGCGGGTGAATTGCGCACGGCCCCTACGGTTCCCGTGCCCACCGGCGCCTGGCGCAACGACCACCGCGAGGTCGACGTCACCCGCTCCGACCGGCAGCGGCTCCTCGTGGTGCCCGAGAGTGTCAACCCGGGCTGGACCGCGAGCACCGCCGACGGTGTGCCGCTGGCGGCGATCACCGTCAACGGCTGGCAGCAGGGCTGGATCGTGCCGGCCGGCACCGCGGGAGCCGTCACGATGAGCTTCACCTCCAATGCCACCTACCGTTGGGGGTTGATCGGCGGGTTGGCACTGCTGCCGATGTTGTTGGTCGCGGCATTCGTGCCGGGGCGGCGCCGCCGGACCACACCTCCCGCGGTGCGGCCCTGGTGCCCGCCGGCGGCGGTGCGTGGCGCGGCGGTGGTCGTCGCGGCCACGGTCATCTCGGGACTGGCCGGAGCGATGGTCGCCGGCGCCGCGCTGGCTCTGGCTCATCTGTTCCGGGGAAACGAGAAGATCACCCGCGTAGCGACATTGGGCACGGCGGCGGGCGGGCTGGTCCTTGCCGGGGCGATCCTGAGCCAGAACCCGTGGCGGTCGGTCGACGGGTACGTCGGACACTCCGCCGGTGTCCAACTGCTGGCGCTGCTGTCGGTGGTGGCGGTCGCCGTGTCCGCCGCGGTGCCGCCCGGCACACCGGTGAGCGACTCGGCCGGCCTGTCCGATTCCGGCCGAGCGGAGCAGCTCCCCGACGACAATGGAGCCCATGACCCACCCAGGCAGCCAACGAGTTCCCCCGATCGGCACCCAGGTATCGGCGCTGGCCGCGCAGGCCCCTGATGCGCCGGCGGTCACCTGTTCGGGTGTCACCGTCACCCGAGCCGAGCTCGACGCGACATCCAACCGCCTGGCGAGAGCATTCGCGTCGCAGGGCGTCGGAGTCGGCGACTATGTGACGATCGTGCTGCCCAACTCGCTGGACTGGGTGTACGCGGTGCTGGCGTGCTGGAAGCTCGGGGCGGTGCCGCAACCGTTGTCGGCGCGGATGCCCGACACCGAACTGGCAGCACTGCTCGAACTGCGGCCCCCGGCGCTGCTCGTCGGGCGCCCCGACCCGACCGGCAAGACCGCGAGCGCAGGGCCCGCGGTCGCCGAGATCGCCGCCGGCTTCTCCGATGATCCGCTGCCGGAGGCGGTTTCGCCGGTGTGGAAGTCGATGGCGTCGGGCGGAAGTACCGGGCGCCCCAAACTCATCGAGGCCGGCAACGACAGCAGGGTGCCGCCCACGATCGGGGCCCCGCTGGGCGCCGAACCCGGCGACGTCAACTTGGTTTCGGTTCCGCTGAGCCACAACACGGGATTCACCACGTTCGCGATCGGCCTGCTGCAGGGACACCATCTGGTGCTGATGCCGCGATTCGAGCCGCAGGAGTTCCTGCGGCTGGTCACCGAGTACCGGGTGACGTTCCTGGCGACCGTCCCGACGATCATGCAGCGGCTGCTGCCGGTTCACCGCGCCGATCCCGACGCGTACGATCTGTCGTCGATCCGGCGGTTCTGGCATCTCGCCGCGCCCTGCCCGCCGGCCGTCAAACAAGCCTGGATCGATCTACTGGGTCCCGATGTCGTGTGGGAGCTCTACGGCGGCACCGAGTTACAGGCGCTGACCTTCATCTCGGGTGCGCAGTGGTTGAGCCATCCGGGCTCGGTGGGGGTGGTCGTGTCCGGCGAGATGAAGGTGTTCGACGACAACGGGCACGAGTGCCCACCGGGTGTGGCGGGCGAGATCTACATGCGGCCCGCTCCGGGCAGCCGGCCGACCTACCGTTACATCGGCAGCACCGCGAAGAGCCGCGACGGCTGGGACTCTCTGGGCGATCTGGGCTATTTCGACGCCGATGGATTCCTGTACCTCAACGACCGTCGCGTGGACATGTTCACCGTGGGCGGGCGAAACGTCTATCCGGCTGAGATCGAGTCGGCGTTGGCCGAGCACCCTCACGTGTTGTCCAGCTTGGCTGTGGGGCTGCCCGACGACGATCTCGGCCAGGTTCCGCACGTGATCGTGCAACCTGCTGCCGACATGTCCGAGGACACGGTGCGGGACTTCCTGGCCTCGCGGATCGCGGCGCACAAGTTGCCCCGCTCGGTGGAGTTCACCGAGCGGCCGCTGCGCGACGATGCGGGAAAGGCCCGTAGGTCGGCGGTCCGCGACGAGGTCATCGCGCGGCGGGCCGCGCAGTAGAGCCAAGCGCGGCGGGCCACGCAACACGGCTAACGCGCGACGGCGGGTTCGATATGCTCGGTGACCGAGCTGTCCAGCGGGGTGGGGTCGTTGCGCCGCTCCCATCGCCGCAGCGCGTTGCGGCAGGGTGATTCGATCAACCCGTAGCTGACCGCGGCGATCGCGAAACCGAACAGGACGGTCAACACCAGCACCACGGTGAAGTGTCCGTTGAAGGAGAATTCCCCGATCATCGGGAAGACCATCGCCAGTGCGGCCAGGTGCCAGACGAAGAGCCCGTAGGACCACCGGCCGAGCGTGACCATGGTGTCGCTGCCCAGAATTCGGTGCGGCGTGTCGGGCCGGTCCAGCACGAGCGGCGCCAGCAGCGCGCCGGCCACGATGGCACCCATGGCGGTCTTGAGCGTCACCTGCGCGATCGAGCCGGGGTGCAGACCTTCCAGACCCGCCAGCGGCGACGCGGCGACGGCGAAGGCACTCACCGCGATCAGCGCCATCAGGACGCGGTGCCGCGCCAGTCGGTGCGGCCAGCCGACCTTCGAGACGGTCAGCTCCGCCAGCACCATGCCCGCGGCGAACCACGAGAAGAATGCGGGCGGCCAGTTCCACAGGTTGTGGCCGGATCCGCCGTCGAAGGGGATGTGCACCCAGAACAGGCTGGCGACCGCGGCGGTGAGGATGACCGCGATCCGGGCGCGGACCGGTACCCGCCGGCACAGCAGCGCCAGCAGCGGTAACACCAGGTAGAAGCTCATCTCCACCGACAGGCTCCACATCTGGGTGAGGCCCGCGGTCAACGTCAGCGGCACGTAGATCTGGGTCAGCGTCAGGTTGGCCAGCCATACCGTGAGGTCGGCCTGGGCCTCGGGGAGCAGCGTCAGGATCACGACGACCGCGACGAGGTAGCCGGGCATGATCCGCACGATCCGCGACCGGAGGTAGTGCCCGGTTCTGGGCCGCTCGCGCAGCCCCCTGGCGGCCGCGGCGTGACCGCGCCACAGCAGGAATCCCGACAGCGCGAAGAACACGGCCACCGCGAGGTCGAACCGGCCGAGCACCCGCCCGACCGCACCGGTGGTGTGTCCGGTCTGGAATGCGACGTGGGTGACGACGACCCCGATCGCCGCACACGCACGCAGTCCCTCGACCGCGGGCAGGAAGCTGCGGGTGCCGCCGACGGCGTTCTGCGCCGCGTCGGGAGCCGCGCCGGGCGGTGTCGCGGTGGCGGTCACGTCCAACAGTGTGCCCCGCTCCGGTCGATGACGGCGAGAACGGGTAGTCACCCCCGCACGGAGACGGGTGCCGAACGGGTCCGTCAACGGCTCGTAGTGAGCGACGACCTTATTCTCTGCTGTTAGGGTCGAACGGGTTTTGCCGCCACAACACAGGTCTGGGTTGTGGCGGTAGGTGAAGGGAGACACGGTATTGAACCGCGCAGTCGCGCTGAGGATCGCCGCGTGCGGAATCATGGGCCTGGGGGCCGCGTTGCTGATCGCCGCGTTGCTGTTGTCCACCTATACCAAGAGCAACATCTCCAAGATCCCGCTGGACATCGACCACACGGTGGTCAGTGACGGCAGCGGGACCGCGTTCGACCCGGCGTCGCTGAACGAGCAGAACTTCGTGGTCAACGAAGACGTGCCGTTGGTGATGCAGGAGCAGGTGACCGTCGAGTCCCCGGCCAATGCCGACGTGGTGACGCTGCAGGTGGGCAGCACGTTGCGGCGCACCGACAAACAGCAGGAAAACGGCCTGCTGCTGGCGATGGTCGACACCGTCACCCTGGACCGCGAGACCGCGATGGCGGTGTCCAGCGACAGCAATCCGGGCGGTGCGGTGCAGAAGCCGCGCGCGATCGAGAACGAGGAACCGCCCACCAACATCGCGTTGCCGCACGAGGGGCTGTCCTATCGCTTCCCGTTCGACACCGAGAAGAAGACCTACCCGTACTTCGATCCGATCGCGCAGAAGGCGTTCGACGCCAACTACGACGGGGAAGAGGACGTCAACGGGCTGACGACCTACAAATTCACCCAGAACGTCGGTTTCGACAACGACGGTGAACTGGTCGACCCGATCCCCTATGCCTCGCTCTACGACGACGAGGCCGACAGCAGGGCGACCGCACCCGCGCGGTTGTGGGGCATCGAGGCCGAGGATCCCGAGGAACCGATCACGATGACGCGGTACTACGCCGCGCAGCGCACCTTCTGGGTGGACCCGGTGTCGGGGACCATCGTCAAACAGACCGATCGGGGCTATCACTATTACGCCCGCGAGGCGCTCGAACCCGAGGTCACCTTCGTCGACTACAGCGTCACCACGAACGAGGAGTCGATCGAATCCCAGGTCTCCGCGGCGCGGGACGAACGGGACCGGGTGGCCCTGTGGGGACGCATCCTGCCGATCACCTTCACTGCGCTGGGCCTGATCGCGCTCGTCGGAGGGGCGCTGCTGGGCGCCTTCAGCCTGCGCGCGGAGTCGATGCTCATCGATCCGGGCCTCGACGACGCGGGGCGACGGTTCTTCGGTCACCGTGACGACGAAGGCGAGCCGGTACCCGGCGCCGAGGCGAAGACCGAGAAGCTGCCCGCGCAGCGGCCGTCCGATCTGCCCCCGGACAGACCGGGCTGATCACCCGCGCATTCCCGCCGGCCTTCGCGCTGGCTCTGACCCTGGCGGTGACCGGTCCGCTGCTGTCGCCGGGCTACCTGCTGTTGCGGGACGCGGTGTCGACGCCCCGGTCCTATCTGTCGGATGCGGCCCTGGGGGCGACGCAGGCCGCGCCGCGCGCGTTGCCGCAGGACTTCGCCGTCGCGGTGGTCTCGCACGTGTTCGACGGCGGCGTGGTCGTCAAGGTCCTGCTGATACTCGGTATCTGGTTGGCGGGCTGGGGAGCCGCGCGACTCGTGGCGATGCTGCTGCCGGACGCCGGCCTGGCCGGGCAGGCCGTCGCGGTGACGGCGGCGATCTGGAATCCCTACGTGGCCGAGCGGCTGTTGCAGGGCCATTGGAGCCTGCTGGTCGGTTACGGCTGCCTGCCGTGGGTGGCGCTGACGGTGCTGTCGCTGCGCCGGTCCGAATCCCGCGGGGCGGTGCAGGTGCCGGCGCTGCTGTTCTGGATGGCGCTGGCGGGACTGACGCCGACCGGGTTGATGCTGGCCGCCACGATCGCGCTGGCGTGCACGGCGGCCGGCGGCGCGGGACGGTCCCGGCGGTTCTGCGCGCTGCTGAGCCTGGGGGCTGCGGTCGGCGCCGCGCTGCCGTGGCTGACGGCCTCGGCGGTGGCACCCGGTTGGGCGGCTCAGGCTGGTGTCGCCGAGGCCGGGGTGGCCGCATTCGCCGCGCGCGCCGAGCCGGGACTCGGAACCCTGGGCAGTCTGGCCGGCCTGGGCGGCATCTGGAACGCCGAGGCGGTGCCCGCGTCGCGGACGAGCGTGTTCGCGGTGTTGTCGGTGGTCGCGTTGCTGTCGATCGTGGCGATCGGGGTGCCGCTACTGATCCGCCGGCGCGCCGCGACGCCGCTGCTGCTGCTGGCGCTGGTTGCGGTCACGGTGCCGGCGTTGATGGCGACCGGCCCGGGGCTGGCCGTCGTCGAGGCGGTGATCCGGGGCTTTCCCGGGCTGGGTGTGGTGCGCGACGGCCAGAAATGGGTGGCGCTGGCCATGCCGGCGTATGCGTTGGCCGCCGCGGGGGCGGTGGTGACGTTGCGACCCCGGGTGCCGGCGCTGGTGTCGGCGGCGGTGTGCTGCGCGGTGCTGGTGGCGTCGCTGCCCGATCTGGCCTGGGGGGTGGGCGGGCAGGTGCGGGCGGTGCGCTACCCGCCCGGGTGGCAGAGGGCGGCGGCGGTGATCAATGCCGACCCGGGGCCGGTCGCCGTGTTGCCGGTCGACAGCATGCGCCGGTTCCCGTGGGCGGGTGAGGCCCCGGTGCTCGATCCGCTGCCGCGCTGGGTTCGTGCGGAGGTCCTCAGCACCGGTGACCTCGTCATCGCCGGGCGGCTCATTCCCGGGGAGGGCACCCGGGCCCGCGAGGTGCAACAGCTGCTCATCGGTGGGGCGGACGCGCACCGCCTCGCCGACGCCGGGGTGCGCTGGGTGGTCGTCGAAGGCCCCGACCCGCAATCATTGCCGCTGCCGCTGACCTATCGGGACTCCGACATCGCGGTGTACGCGGTGGGCGGTGACGCTCCGCAGGCCCCGCAGCGCGGGGTGCTGCTGGCGGCGCACCTCGTCTGGCTGGCCCAGCTCCTGGGCGGCCTGCTGGCGATGCTGATCGGTCGGGTCAGACACCGCACACCGCGGGCAGCAGCAGGAAAGCCGGCCACAGACCCGCGACCACCAGATAGCCGGCCATCTCCCCGCCGGCCGGAAGCACCGGGCTGACCAGCGATTCGATGTGGCGGACCTGTTCGATGCCGAAGAACGCGAACACCAGTCCGACGAGCAGGTACGGAATTGCCAGCCACAATCCGACCTCGACCATGCCGGCCACACTGACCCGCCGGCTGAGCAGCCGGCGGGTGGCGGTCTTCACGCCCATCGATTTCTCCTCAGACCAGACGGCGCTGTCGGCGTACCCGCAGCCGGACATCGGCGAGCAGCAGGTGGGTACCGCCCTGCCTGATGAACCCCGGCAGGAAACGGTTGACGAACGCCACGATGAGGAACAGACGCTCGAAGAGGTGCTGTCGCACCGGGCCCCACTCCAGACCGAGGGCGTCGCGGAACACCGGCGCGAGAAAGCCCGTCGTGAGGAACGTCAGCAGCGGCCGGAACGGCAGCCCCAGAATCGGGTTGATCATGCGCAGGTTGATCAGGTCGAGCAGGTAGGCGCGGACCACGTCGTCGACGGCGACCTGCGTGCAGGCCTCGTCCCAGTACCGGTCGAAGTCGGCGCGGGATGGGGGCCATTGGTCGTCGCTGACCTGCAGGGTGGTCCCCAGCGGCCAGGCTGAGCGGTAGAACTGCTCGGTCTGCTCGGGGGTCATCTCGCCGCGCAGCAGCTGATAGGTGTCCTCGAGCCCGACGAACAGGCAGGCCGCGACCCACATCTGCAGGTCGCGGTCGAACGCGTTGTAGCGCACTGGACTCGACGGCCCGGACTGCACGTGGCGGTGCGCAGTGTTGACGGCCTCGCGATAGGCGGCCCGGTCGTCCTCGTCTCCGAACACGGCGACCGCCAGGTACTGGAACGTGGTGCGCGCCCGCTTCCACGGGTGCTTCATCAGGCTGCCCGATTCCACCCTGCTCTCGGCCACGCCGTGTCCGACGCCGGGCCGTGACATCTGCATCACGACGTTCGCGGCTCCCGCGGCGAACGACTAGAAATCCATGGCGTCCCCGACGCGCGCGGCGGCGTCGTCCCAGCGGGCGGTGCGCCGCGAGATCTGGATGCGCGTGGCCGTCATGTCGGGCACGCCACCTCGGCGACCCACAGCACCGGCCAGAACGCGATGCCGCCGATCAGCGCGCCCACCTTCTCCAGACCGTGCACCCCGGCGAGGTGATCGGGATGGGTGGCGGTCCACAGCAGGCCGAGCAGGATGTGGGGGATGTTGACCAGCACCGCCAGACCGATCCACTCGGCGATCGTCATCTCGTAGGCGAACACCTTGCGCAGCACGCCGACCATGACCCGATGTTAATGCTCATACGCGGCGACGCGTATGGTTTCGACGCCGAAAAGGCACGTGAAAGACCTTTACGTGCGTTATTTGTGAACGGTCAGACAATCCCTGTGAGGAATACTCGGGCGTGCACCGCGTCGAGGACCGTTCGCATGGCCTCGGCTGACTGAGGCCACGAGAACTCACCGCTGCGCACCAGGGCCTTGGCGCCCAGCTGTTCGCGCAGGACGCGGTCATCGAGCAGGCGCCGCAGAGCGTCGACCAGGCCGCCGTCGTCGTCGACGAGCAACCCGGTGACGCCGTCGACGATCGAGTCGGTCAGACCGCCGGAGGACCGGTAACCGACGGTGGGTATGCCATGCTGGGCGGCCTCGACCACCGCCAGTCCCCATCCCTCCTTGCGGGACGGCAATACGTGCACCCAGCTGCGTTGCAGCACGGCGTGTTTGGCCGCGTCGTCGACATGTCCGTGGAACGTGACGGCGTCGGCGATGCCCAGGCGGCGGGCGTGGTCGACGAGCGGCTGGGCCCACCAGCCGCCGCCGAGTACGTCGAGATGCAGGTCGGGTACGTCGCCACGCAACCGCGCGACCGCGTCCAGCGCGTCCTCGATCTGCTTGTGCGGCACCAGCCGCGACAGCACCGCCACCCGTGGAGTCGGCGAGCGCTCCGAAGTGAGCGTGTCCGCAGGGGCGGCGTCCACACCGTTGCGGACGATCGCGATGTGGCCGGCGGGCGCCCCCAGGTCGGTCAGGTCGCGCGCCGACGGCAGCGACACCGTCACGTACTGGTTGCGCCGGTGCAACCGCGGCGACAACCAGGACTCGACGAACCAGCCGATGCGGCCACGCACCCGGCCGGCCACCGGCCACTGCTCCCGGTGGCAGTGGTGCACGAGCACGACGACCCGCCGGCCGTAGGCCAGGCGCGCGCAGAACGGAAGCCCGTTCTGGGTGTCGACGACGACGTCGGGTCGCACTCGACGTAGCGGACCCAGACCGAACCGGGCGGCCACCATCGCCAAACCGGCCCAGATGTACACCGAGTGGGGCCCCCCGGAGCGCTGGATGTGCACGCCGTCGACGACCTCGCGCCGCCGCGCGCCGGGATAGCGTGCGGTGCGCAGCGTCACCCGCATGCCGGATGCGGCGAGGTGGGCGCCGATTCGTTGGAGATAGGTCTCGCTGCCGCCGCCCTGCGGGTGACCGGTGTCGCGCCAGCACAACAGCAGCACGGACTTCACGGGCGGGGCAGACATCCTCGTCAGCCTAACCGTCGGCTTAGGGTTGCCAGGTGGTCGCTACCGATCTGTTCGCACGCCGGGCGACGTTGTCCCGGTCGCTGCGTCTGCTCGGCCAGTTCCGCTTCGAACAGACCGATCCGGACCGGTTCTACGGCGCGCTCGCCGCGGACACGGCCGCGCTGGTCGGCGACCTGTGGACCGGCACCACCGGCACGACGCCGACCGGGGTCCGGGTACTCGACGTGGGCGGCGGTCCGGGCTACTTCGCGACGGCCTTCGCCGACGCCGGGATGCGCTACATCGGAGTGGAACCGGATCCGCGCGAGATGCACGCGGCCGCCCCGCGCACGCACCGTCTGACGGGCTCCTTCGTCCGCGCCTCGGGGATGCGGCTGCCCTTCGCCGATCACAGCGTGGAGGTGTGCCTGTCGTCGAACGTCGCCGAGCACGTTCCCGAGCCGTGGCAGCTGGGGGAGGAGATGCTGCGCGTCACCCGGCCCGGCGGGCTGGCCGTGCTGTCCTACACGGTGTGGCTGGGCCCGTTCGGCGGCCACGAGATGGGCCTGACCCACTATCTGGGCGGTCGCCGCGCGGCCGATCGGTACACCCGCAGGCACGGGCATCGACCCAAGAACGACTACGGCTCGTCGTTGTTCGCGGTGTCCGCGGCGGCCGGGCTCGACTGGGCCCGGAGCACCGGCGCTCTGGTCGCGGCATTCCCTCGCTACCACCCGAGATGGGCGTGGGGCCTGGTGAAACTTCCCGGCCTGCGGGAATTCGCGGTGAGCAATCTGGTGCTGGTGTTGCGCCCCCTCTGATTGCCGGACTGCAACAGGTTCTCGTTTTGTGCTTCGATCGGTAGTGTGACGTCTATGACACAGAGCACCGCCTTCAAGACCGAATGGGACAAGCTGTTCATCGGCGGGAAGTGGGTCGAGCCGGCCACCTCGGATGTCATCGAGGTGCACTCCCCCGCCACCGGCGAGTTGGTGGGCAAGGTGCCGCTGGCGTCGGCCGCCGACGTCGACGCGGCCTGTGCGGCGGCGCGCAAGGCGTTCGACGAGGGCCCATGGCCGCAGATGTCGCCGGACGAGCGCGCCGAGATCCTCGGCCGCGCAGTCAAGATCATGGAGGAGCGCGGCGACGAGCTGAAGTTCCTGTTGTCCGCCGAGACCGGGCAGCCCCCCACGATCGTGGACATGATGCAGTACGGCGCGGCGATGTCGGCGTTCCAGTACTACGCCGGCGCGGCCGACAAGTTCACCTGGCAGGAGATCCGCGACGGCGTCTACGGCCAGACGCTGGTGGTGCGGGAACCGATCGGGGTGGTCGGCGCCGTCACCGCCTGGAACGTGCCGTTCTTCCTGGCCGCCAACAAGCTGGGGCCTGCGCTGCTGGCCGGCTGCACCATGGTGCTCAAGCCGGCCGCGGAGACGCCGCTGTCGGTGTTCGCGATGGCCGAGATGTTCGCCGAGGCGGGGCTGCCCGAGGGTGTGCTGTCGATCGTGCCAGGTGGCGCCGAGACTGGCCGCGCCCTGACCGCGAACCCGAACCTGGACAAGTACACGTTCACCGGCTCCTCGGCGGTCGGCAAGGAGATCGGCAAGATCGCCGCCGACAACCTCAAGCCGTGCACGCTCGAGCTCGGCGGCAAGTCCGCAGCCATCATCCTCGAAGACGCCGACCTCGACTCGACGCTGCCGATGCTGGTGTTCTCCGGCTTGATGAACTGCGGGCAGGCATGTGTGGGCCAGACCCGGATCCTGGCGCCACGGTCGCGTTACGACGAGGTCGTGGAGAAGTTGGCGGCGGCCGTGGCCGCGATGCCGGTCGGCCTGCCCGATGATCCCGGCGCCGCGATCGGGCCGCTGATCAGCGAGAAACAGCGCGAGCGCGTGGAGAGCTACATCAAGAAGGGCATCGAGGAAGGCGCGCGGGTGGTGGCCGGCGGCGGCCGCCCCGAGGGTCTGGACAGCGGTTGGTTCGTGCAGCCGACGGTGTTCGCCGACGTCGACAACTCGATGACCATCGCGCAGGAGGAGATCTTCGGGCCCGTCCTGGCGGTGATCCCCTACGAGGACGAAGACGACGCCGTGCGCATCGCCAACGATTCGGTCTACGGGCTGGCCGGCTCGGTGTACACCTCCGACAACGACAAGGCGCTGAAGATCGCACGCAAGATCCGCACCGGAACCTATGCGGTCAACATGTACGCCTTCGACCCGGGTGCACCGTTCGGTGGTTTCAAGAACTCCGGCATCGGCCGCGAGAACGGCCCCGAGGGCATCGAGGCCTACTGCGAGCCCAAGAGCATCCTGCTGCCGTTCGGGTACACCCCCGCCGACTGACGACGCTCCACGAGATCCGACTTTTGCCGAGGTTTTCTCGTACTTCTCCGGCAAAAGTCGGATCTCGTCGACGTCTCGAGCAGCGGCGTTCGATGATTCGACGGATCTGTGCGTGATCGTCGCCGCTGCAGGTATCGACCCTCGGCCGGTCAGCCGCGGCGCCACCGGGCGCAGAGGAAATCACCGTTGCGTCCCGAATCCGTCAGCACCCACTCGGAACGGACCGGCAGCACCGGCGATCCCGCGCCCAGCGAGCACGGCGCGTAGGCGACCACCATCTCGTCGATCAGGCCTGCCTCGCTGAACTGCCTGGCGACGTCTCCTCCTCCGACCACCCAGACATCCTTGCCGGCCGCGGCTCCCACCAGATCCGGGTGCAGGTCGGCGACGGCACCGTCGAACACGTGAACCGGATGCCCGGCGGCAACGATGCCGGGCCGGTGGGTCAACACCCAGGACGGCTGGCTGTACATCCAGTCGCCGGGTTGGTTCGCCAGGATCCACTCGTACGTGTCGGCACCCATCACGAGTGCGCCGACGGTGGCCAGGAACGGTTCGATGCCGAACGGCCCGTTCTGGTCGATCGATCGGCTCGTCAGCCAGTCCAGGCTGCCGTGGTCGTCGACGATGAAGCCGTCCATGCTGGACGCGGTGTAGTAGACGGTGCCCATTCAGATCTCCCTCATCCAGTTCAACGGGTCCCCGCTGCGCACGCTCACTCCCAGTGCGCCCAGCATCGTGCGTGCGAGCTCGCGGCGGTGCGCGGAATAGGTGAGGACATGCGCGACGATGCCGTGCAGCGGGAACGATTCCGGCGGATCGCACAGCGCGTCGATCACGGTGTCGCCGAGTCGCCCGGCCGCCGAGTGCTCGGCGATCGTCGCGCGCCACCGGGCAGCGATGACGTCATGGTGGGCAGCCAACGTGGGCGCGTCGACGGATTCCGGCTGCGTCGCCGTCCGAGACGGGAAGTCCTGCCCGGCGATGGTGGCCAGCCACACCTCCTTCGTCCAGACGATGGCGCCGAGCACGGCTCCGACGCTGGCTTCGGGACCGTCCCACTCGAGCACGGTCTGGCCCGGTGCGACCTCGGCCACCCACTGTTGTGGGCTCAGCTGCGCCGCGGCGGCGAGCAGGGAGGCGGTGTCGTCGACGTCGTGGGCGAGCATCAGCGCGGACACCGACGGCGCCGGGGGGTCGGCACCGGGGCCGGCGTCCAGCCACAGCGATTCGGGGGGATGGAAGTGCAGCCCGTTGGGGGCGGTCAACCTGAAGTGCACAGCGGCGGCCTGCGAGGGCGGCACACCGTAGGCGCGCCGGAACGCGCGGGAGAACACCTCGGCCGACGACCATCCCTCGGCGGCGGCGACGACCGCAACAGCCTCGCCGCGCTGCAAACGCCACGCCGCACGTTCGAGCATGACGCGGCGGCGCAGCGCCGCCGGAGATTCTCCGGTGAGCCGGCGGACCTGGCGGGAGAAGTGGAACTCCGACGCGTAACTGCTGCGCGCCATGTCGCCGACGGCGGTGTTGCCGGCGTCGGTGACCGCGTCGAGCAACTCACGCAGTCGGTCGCGACCGGCGGGCGCCGGTACGGGCAGCGGATCGGTCACGGTGACTGAGTATGGTCGTCGCCCGCCGGGCAGGACATGACAATTCCTGCTCCGCTCGACTCCCGGGGCTATGGCGGAATCCCCGACCAGGTCCCGCCATAGCCTCTAGGAAGCTACCGCGGCCGCCACCGGGTGTGTCGCATTTCGCAGTCAAAGCCCGACTGAGCGGACGTCGGCGATGACAGGATGGCCCGGGGTGCCGGCGGCCACGTCGATTGGGGGTCGTGAGCAGTGGGTACACTGGCAAAACTAGAACACGTTCCAATCTGACGTCTTCTCGAGGGAGCACGCCATGAGCGCGACCGACATCACGCCGTCTGAGATCACGCCATCTGAAATCACCAAGTGGGATCCGGCGCTCACCGAACGGGTGATGGGCGTGCTGCGGCCGTTCCTCAAGGGCTATCACCGAGCCGAGGTGCGGGGGCTGGAGAGCTTCCCCGCAGGCGGGGCGTTGGTGGTGTCGAACCACTCGGGCGGTCTGCTCGCCATGGATGTGCCGGTGTTCGCCAGTGGCTTCTACGACCATTTCGGCTACGACCGGCCGGTCTACACGCTGTCCCATGACATGTTGATGGTCGGGCCGTCGGGGACGTTCTTCAAGAAGACCGGCTTCATCCCGGCCAACCACGAGAACGCCGACGAGGCACTGCGCTCCGGCGGCGTGGTCGTCGTATTCCCCGGCGGTGACTACGATGTGTACCGGCCCACGCTCAGCGCCAACAAGATCGACTTCAGCGGGCGCACCGGCTACGTGCGTGCCGCGCTCAACAACGGCGTCCCGATCGTGCCCACCGTGTCGATCGGCGGCCAGGAGAGTCAGCTGTTCCTCACCCGCGGCACCGAGATCGCCAAGGCGCTCGGCCCCATCGCGCGCGCGTTCCGGACGAAGATCCTGCCGGTGTCGTTCGGTTTTCCATTCGGATTGTCGGTCGTGCTGCCGGTCAACGTGCCGTTGCCGACCAAGATCACGATGCAGACGCTGCCGCCCATCGATGTGGCCGCCGAATTCGGCGAGGACCCCGACATCGACGAAGTCGACGCCCACGTCCGGCGGGTCATGCAACGGGCGCTCGACGAACTGGCCAGCGAGCGCCGGCTTCCGGTGCTGGGCTGACCGATGGGAATTCTCGATCCTCTGACCAAACCGCTGGGACTGATCTCGACGATGGCACGGGCGGGCGTGATCGCCCCGATGCGCCCCGACAAGTACCTGCGGATCGTCTCCGCGATGCAGCGCGAGAACATGGCCATCACTTCCGGTTTCGCCGCCGCCGCGCAGCGCTGCCCGGACCGGGCCGGTTTGGTCGACGAACTCGGCATCCTGACCTGGCGCCAGATCGACCGACGCGCGGACGCGCTGGCAGCCGCACTGCAGGCCCTGCCCGGCGGGCAGCCCGAGGTGATCGGTCTGATGGCGCGTAATCACCGCGGCTTCGTCGACGCGCTGATCGCGGCGAATCGGATCGGCGCCGATGTGCTGCTGCTCAACACCTCGTTCGCCGGGCCGGCGATGGCCGAGGTGCTGGAGCGCGAAGGGGAGGGCAAGTCGGTCGCGGTCATCTACGACGAGGAGTTCACCGAGGTCGTCGACCGGGCGGTGGCCGGACGGCCGGACACCGCACGGATCGTCGCATGGACCGACGGTCCGGTGAGCTACCCGACGGTCGAGCGCCTGATCGCCGAGCACGGCGACCGGGAACCGCAGCGCGCCTCCGCCAAGGGCCGGGTGATCCTGCTGACCTCGGGCACGACCGGAACCCCCAAGGGCGCCAGCCATTCCGGAGGCGACCCCACCGTGCTCAAGTCGATCCTCGACCGGACGCCGTGGCGAACGGAGCAGCCGGTCGTGGTCGTGGCGCCGATGTTCCATGCGTGGGGGTTCTCTCAGCTGGCGTTCGCGGCGTCCATGTCCTGCACCATCATCACCCGGCGCAAGTTCGATCCCGAGGCGACGCTGGAGTTGATCGATCGGCACCGGGCTACCGGGCTGTGCGTCGTCCCGGTCATGTTCGACCGCATCATGGAGCTGCCCGCCGAGGTGCTCGACCGCTACAGCGGGCGCTCGCTGCGGTTCGCCGCGGCTTCGGGATCGCGCATGCGTCCCGACGTGGTCATCGCGTTCATGGACCGCTTCGGCGACGTGATCTACAACAACTACAACGCCACCGAGGCCGGCATGATCGCGACGGCCACACCGCGCGACCTGCGCGCGGCGCCCGACACGGCGGGCAGACCGGCCGAGGGAACGCAGATCCGCATCCTCGATGCCGAACTGCACGAACTACCGGTCGGCGAGGTCGGCAGCATCTACGTGCGCAACTCCACTCAGTTCGACGGCTACACCTCGGGACAGACCAAGGAATTCCACGACGGCTTCATGTGCTCCGGTGACGTCGGCTACGTCGACGACGCCGGCCGGTTGTTCGTCGTCGGCCGCGACGACGAGATGATCGTCTCCGGCGGTGAGAACGTCTACCCGATCGAGGTGGAGAAGACGCTCGCCGCCCATGACGACGTCGCCGAAGCCGCGGTGCTGGGTGTGGACGACGAGAAGTTCGGCCAGCGCCTCGAGGCGTTCGTGGTGCTGCGTCCCGGTGCGTCGGCCAACCCCGAGGACCTCAAGCAACACGTCCGCGAGCACCTGGCCAATTTCAAGGTTCCCCGGGCGATCACCGTGCTCGACGAGTTGCCGCGCGGCACCACCGGAAAGATTTCCCGCAAGGAGTTGCAGGACCGGGCAAAGAATGCCTAAGCGCCGACCGCTGCTGCGCGCCGCCGCGGAGTTGCTCAACGCCGCCAACGGTCTGCGGCCGCTGGGTCGCGAAGGGTATGTGACCATCCCGGTGTTCGCGTTCGGCTGGCCGACATCGGAGATGTCGCCGCTCTACATGGTCGGCTCGATGCTCGACGCCGCCCGGCGAGGACTGCGTGGTGACTTCCGGGGTGTGCGCGGCCGAATCGCGTTGCTTCTCACCGCCGTCGCCTGGGCCCTGCTGTGGTTGATCCACCGCCGCAACGTGGCGTCGCAACCGCATTTCGAGGATCCGCTGCGTGCGGCGCTCGGCGCCGACTATCAGGCCATCTCGGAGAAGGCCCAGTCGGACCGGCGGCGCCGCCGAATCGGGGTTCCACCCAATGACGTGATCCGCCGGCGTTACGTGACCAAACTCGACACGGTGCAGTACGGCCCGCACGGCGCGGTGAACATGGCCGACATCTGGCGGCGTGCTGACCTGCCGCGGGACGGCAAAGCTCCTGTGCTGCTGCAGGTTCCGGGCGGCGCCTGGTCGATCGGCATGCGCCGTCCGCAGGCGTACCCGCTACTCAGCCATCTCGCCGACCACGGCTGGGTGTGTGTGTCGATTGACTACCGGGTCAGCCCGCGACACACCTGGCCCGATCACATCGTCGACGTCAAACGTGCCCTGGCCTGGATCAAGGAGCGCATCAGCGAGTACGGCGGCGACCCCGACTTCGTCGCGATCACCGGCGGCTCGGCCGGCGGTCATCTGTCCTCTCTGGTGGCTTTGACCGCCGATGACCCGCAGTTCCAACCGGGTTTCGAGGATGCCGACACGTCGGTGGTCGCGGCAGTGCCGATCTACGGCCGCTACGACTGGGTGTCTGCGCGCGGCAGTGGCCGCAAGGAGTTCATCGCGTTCCTGCAGAAGTTCGTCACCAAGACACCGATCGTGCACCACCATCAGCTCTACGTCGACGCCTCGCCGTTGTACCGGGTCCGCGCCGATGCGCCGCCGTTCTTCATCCTGCACGGTCAGGACGACTCGATCATCCCCGTGCAGGAAGGTCGCGAGTTCGCCGACGCGTTGCGCGATGTCTCGACGGCTCCGGTGGTGTACGCGGAGATCCCGCATGCCCAGCACGCGTTCGACTTCTACTACGGCTCACCGCGGGCGCATTACACCGCGCAGGCAGTGGAGGAGTTCCTGTCGTGGGTGGCGGCCACGACACGTCGGCGAGCCGACTGAACAGACACGTCGGCGAGCCGACTGAACAAACACCGTGGCGAGCCGACTGAACAGACACGTCGGCGAGCCGACTGAACAGACACCGTGGCGAGCCGACTGAACAAACACTGCGAGGAGCCGAC
Source organism: Mycobacterium sp. G7A2 (assembly GCF_041902445.1). Lineage (NCBI taxonomy): Bacteria > Bacillati > Actinomycetota > Actinomycetes > Mycobacteriales > Mycobacteriaceae > Mycobacterium > Mycobacterium sp. G7A2. The sequence continues at coordinate 5,679,568 of NZ_CP169251.1, forward strand.
TAAACGGGCATCGCGGTTTCGACGACGGTGAGCTTCTCGGAAAGCCCAGCTGCACGCCGGATCTCGATGAAAGCCTCCCTCAGCGCGTCGGTGAGCTCGTGAGGGTCTTTCAACGTCTTGCCGTCGGTGAGCACCGAGATGTTGATCTGGTCGACGTAGCTCCACACCGTGATGTTGATTCCGCTGCCCGCGGTCAGCGGCCCGACCGAGTAGATCTCGGTCACCAGTGCCCCGCCGACCCGCGCCCGGGTGCGGGGGCCCGGCACGTTCGAGATGGGCAGGTTCATCACCTTGTTCTGGCCGTCTTTGTTCGACAACCAGCGGAACATCGCCTCGGCGGGGGCGGGCGGCAGGTACGCCGACCACCGGCTGACCAGTTCGGGCCCCAGCAGGGTGTTGCTTTCCTTGCCCGCGACGGCCGAGTCGTGCGCAACCTTCACCCGCTCCAGCGGGTCTTCGACGTCGACCGGCAGGCTGACCAGCACTCCGGTGAAGAAGTTGCCGGAGATCCGGTCGGGCGAGAAGTCGAAACTCACCGGCACCGACGCGAGCAGCGGGTGGTCGGCGCGGTTGTCGTAGCGCAGCAGCATGGTGCGCAGCGCCCCGGCCGAGATGGACAACACCATGTCGTTGATCGTGACGCCGAGGTGCTTGCCGGTCTGCTTGACGTCGTCGAGGGACAACGTGGTCGTGGCGAACCGCCTGGTCGAGTCGAGCATGTGGTTCATGAACGTCGGTGGCGGGGTGAACGGCCGGGTCAGCTCGGGCGAGAGCTTGTGCGGACTCTGCCGCACCCTGCGCATTCCTTCGGCGGTGTAGCGCATCACCCCGGGTAGCTTGGCGATCTGGCGCAGGTGGTCGGCGAATGCGGTGCGCACCAACTCACCTGGCGTGGGCGCGGGGTCGGTGGCATAGGAGTCGCGGTCGGCACCGAGGCCGTCCTGCATGTCCATCCCGCGGGCCAGCAGATTGGCCGACGCCACGCCGTCGGCGAGGGCGTGATGAATTTTGCCCAGGACCGCGATGCGGCCGCCCGCGAGGCCCTCGATCAGATACATCTCCCAGAGCGGCCGGCTTCGGTCCAACGGGGTGCTGGCCAGTCGGCCGACCGCCTCGTCGAGTTCGCGGCGCCCGCCCGGGGCTTCCACCCGGCACGAGCGGACGTGGTATTCGAGGTCGACTTCGGCGTTCTCCCGCCACATCGGGTGATGGAACTTCAGCGGGATGTCGATGAGTTCGTAGCGGAACGGGTCGAGCTTGTAGAGCCGGCTGTGGATGACCTGCCGTAGTTCCTCGACCCCGAAACTGGCCCCGCCCAGGCCGTCGAGTTCGATGACCGCCAATTTCAGCGTGTGCATGTGCACGTTCGGAGTTTCGCTGTACAACAGCACAGCGTCCCACCCGCGAAGCCTTTTCACCGCGACACCTTCCTGGAGGCGTCCTATATAACCTCTTTGGCTCCGAGAAGACTTCTGTTTCGGTGGATATGGTTGAGGAACAATCCGATTGCGGTCGAGGCCGCCCCGGTGCGTGCTCCGTCGGTCATGTCGAAGCCGTGTCCGGCACCGGGTAGCTCGACGTAGCCGACGACCGAGCGGGACACCTCTTTGAGCCGCTCGACGAAGCCGCGGGCCTGCGCCACGGGAATGACGCTGTCCCCGGTCCCGTGCACCACCAGGAACGGCGGAGCCTCCGGGTGGATCCTGGCCATCGGCGAGGCCTTGCGGAATACGTCGGGGTGTTTGTCGAACTTGCGCTTCACGACGACCCGCTCCAGGAAGTCCATGAAGCGCACCCGCTCCACGGTGGACTTGTCTTCCCAGTCGTAGCGTCCGTAGATGCCGATGACAGCGTCCACCGAGGTGTCCGAGCCCTCCGGCAGTTCGCCCTGCATGTCCGGATCGTTGGCGGTCAACCCGGCCAGCGCAGCCAGGTGCCCCCCGGCGGAGGTCCCGGAGATGGCGACGAAGTTGCGGTCACCGCCGTATTTGTCGACGTTCGCGCGAGCCCAGGCGATCGCCTGCTTCACGTCGGTGATGTGCGCCGGCCACGGATTGTGGGGCGCCACGCGGTAGTCGATGGACAGACACACCCAGCCCATCTGCGCCAGATGGGACATCAGGGCGTACCCCTGCAACATGCGGCTTCCGTGTACCCATGCCCCACCCGGCACGAAGATGAGCACCGGAGCATCGGCGGGCAGGTCGTCGCGGCGCCACACGTCGAGCAACTGGCTCGGCCGCGGTCCGTAGCGCACCGAGGTCTTGTGCACGTGACGGCGGTGATCGCGCATCCGCCACACCGGCGGCGTACGTTCCGGCAGGGGCCAGTCGATGTCCAGGTCCTTGGCGGACACCAAACCGCGCAGTGCGGCTTGTGTCACGGCGTTGGTGCAGTCCCGTTCCTGCTGCTTCTTCTCTGCGTCGTTGGGCGCCACCAGGGACTTGGCCAGCGATCCGACGAAATCGGGGGCGTGCCTGGCTCCCCACACTCCTGCCGCCGTCAGCGCGCCGAGCGGCTCGAGGTGCTTGCCGATGACCGGCAGCGACGCGGACGCCACGCTCAACGCCAGCATGTAATCGGACGGACCCGCGTTCAACAACCAGTGCAAACGGGTAGTCATGGTGGGTCCGGGATACCGGGTGGCCGGTCGTTCCGTCATTGCGCGAGCGTACCCCCTAGCCCAGATACCAAACAGACAATCCGGCCCAAGTTGTCTACTGTTTTTCGGACGTTACTTTTCGGTGATGTGGGTCACACCTCGGTCGACATCGAGACCTGCGCGATAGCGTCGTTTGACGACTGTCAACTTCACCGAAGAGGGTGTCATCGTGGCCAGAACCTCGCCGACCGTCGCGGAAACCTCCGCGCTCGCCATCACCGAAGAACACCAGGACCTCGCCGACGCCGTCTCCGGGCAGCTGACGCGGCTGGATGCCCTCGCGCAGGCGCGATCGACGCTGGCCGGCGGCACGACTCATCCGGCCGACATCTGGTCGGCAGCAAGCGAACTCGGCTGGACCGGGCTGGCGATCGCCGAAGAGCACGGCGGGTCCGGGTTCGGGCTCGGCGAAGTGGCGGTGGTGCTGGAGTGCCTGGGCCGTCACCTGGCACCCGGACCGTTCCTTCCCACCGTCTGCGCAGCGGTGGCCCTCGACCGGTGCGCCCCTGAATCCGTTGCCGCCCAACTACTCCCGTCACTTGTCGCCGGTCAGACCGTAGCGGCCCTCGGCGTGGCCGGGACCGTGTCCGTGGGAGCCGACCACGTCGCCACCGGCGAGCACCCCACCGTACTGGGCGCGCCCGACGCCGACCTGCTGGTCCTGACCGCCGGTGACGATCTCGTGGTCGTCGACGCGGCCGCCGACGGCGTCACCGTCACTGCCCTGGATTCCCTGGACACCACCCGCAGCCTGGGCTCGGTGGCGCTGCGCGGGGTGGCCGTGCCACAGGATCGGGTGCTGCGGGGGGCAGCACGCGACGCCAGGACCGTGTGGCGCATCCTGACCGCCGCCGAGGCGGTGGGAGTCGGGTGGGCCGCACTGCAGATGGCAGTCGAATACGCCAAGGTTCGCGAACAATTCGGCAGAACCATCGGCACCTTCCAGGCGGTCAAACACCATGCCGCGAACATGCTCGTCGACGTCGAGGTCGCCACGGCCGCGACGTGGGACGCCGCTCGCGCCGACGACCTCGACAGCGCCTGGTTCGCCGCGGCCGTCGCCGCCGCGCTGGCGATCCGCGCGCAGGTGTCCACCACGCAGCACAACATCCAGTTGCACGGTGGCATCGGCTACACCTGGGAGCACGACGCGCATCTGTATCTGCGCCGGGCGCGCACGCTCGCGGCATTGACGGCCGACGGCGGCGACCCGCTGCTCGATGTGGTGGAGGGCCGGCGCAGCGGCCGGGCGCACGGCGCCTCGTTCACGCTGCCACCGGAAGCCGAGGATCATCGAGCCGCGGCGCGGGAGGCCGCGACCCGGGTCCGCGGGTTGCCCGCTGAACGACAGCGCGATTTCCTGGTCGACTCCGGCTATCTGGTCCCGCACTGGCCGCAGCCGTGGGGTCGGGGCGCCACCGTCCTCGAACAGCTCGTCATCGAGGAGGAGTTCGCCGGAGTCGAGCGCCCCGACATGGGCATCACCGGGTGGGTCGCGCTGACCATCGCCCAGGCCGGCACCGAGGAGCAGCGTGACCGCTGGGTCGAGCCGGTGCTGCGGGGGCAGGTGATGTGGTGCCAGTTGTTCTCCGAACCCGGTGCGGGCTCCGATGCTGCCGCGGTGCGCACCTCGGCGAAACGAGTGGACGGCGGGTGGCGCGTCACCGGCCAGAAGGTTTGGACCAGCCTCGCCCACCTGTGCCAGTGGGGGCTGGCCACCGTCCGCACCGACCCCGAGGCCGCCAAGCACGCCGGCGTGACGATGATGGCGATCGACATGGGCGCCGAGGGGGTCACGGTCAACCCGCTGCGGGGCATCACCGGGGACTCCCACTTCAACGAGGTGTTCTTCGACGACGTGTTCGTTCCCGACTCCGATGTCGTCGGCGACGTCAACAAGGGCTGGCTGGTGGCCCGAGCGACCCTGGGCAACGAGCGCATCTCGATCGGCGGCGGATCGGGCGCGCCGACCGGGACCACGCCCGATCACCTCATCACGTTGCTCGACAGCGCGCCCGAGACGGCCGCGCGGTATGTGCGACAGGCCGGTGAGGTCATCGCCGAGATGCACACCCTGCGGCTGCTCAACTTGCGCCGCGCGACCCGCGCGATCGCCGGCGCCGAACCGGGTCCGGAAGGCAACGTGACGAAGCTGCTGGTCGCCGAGTCCGGACAGCGGCTCACCGAGCTGGCGTTCGAGCTGGCCGGCACCGCCGCCGTTGCTGGTCAGACGCCGCAGTTGACGCTGAGCTATCTGGGCAATCGTGCCATGACGATCGCCGGGGGCACCTCGGAGATCACCCGCAACACGATCGCCGAACGGATCCTGGGTCTGCCCCGAGATCCCCTGCTGCGGTGAACATTCGGAGCCCTCACCGGACCGAGCGGCCCATGACCCGACCGAGCTCGGCACGCGAGCGGATACCCAGCTTGCGGTAGACCTGGGTCAGGTGGGCCTCCACGGTCTTCGGGCTGACGTACAGCTCTGCGGCCATCTCCCGGTTCGTCAGGCCTGACGCGGCGAGCTCGGCGATGCGCCGCTCCGTGCCGGTCAAGGCGCGCCCGGCGTCCGCATCGACGCCCACCGGCCCCGCCCCGGCTTCGGCCCGGCGGGCCCACAGCACCGCGCCGAGCTGCTCGAAGGTGGCCAGCGCCTCGGCGAACTGCGCTTCCGCAGCTCGTCTACGGCGCCGGCGGCGCTGGATCTGAGCGCACACCAGCTGCGTCCGCGCCCGTTCGAAGGGCATCGCGAGGCTTTGGTGGTGCCTCATCGCCTCGGCGGCGGCCGCTTCGGCCTCGGCCACCTTGCCCGCCGCCAGCAGCACCATGCTGCGGCACCGCGCCCCCACCGCCAGCTGCCAGGGTCGATGGAGTCGACGGCCGGTGTCTTCCATGGCCGCTGCCAGCTGTTCGGCCTGCTCCAGCCGGCCCAGCGCCACCAGGGCCTCCACCGCGTCGGGCAGGTACCCCTTGGTGGCGAACTCGGCGCCGGGGACCGTGTCGAAGACCCGCAGCATCGGCTCCAACGTGGCCAGCGCGGCCTCGTACGCCCCGACCGACACCTCGAGGAAGGCCAGCAGCGCCGAGGCGAGGTCAGCATACGGGGACCGGCAGCTGTTCGCCAGTTCCAGCGCCGTGCGCAGATCCGTTCGGGCCGAGTGGTCGTCGCCGGTATAGGCGGCCACGGCACCGCGCATCGTCAGCGCAATGCTCATCACGTGCGCACCGCCCAGTCGTTCGGCACGTTCGACGGTGTCGCGGGCGTCGGCGGCGGCCGCGGTGTAGTCGCCGCGCAGGATGCCGAGCATGACGGCGTTCAGCGACACCCAGAGCATCTCGGTGTCGGCGCCGCGGTCGAGCAGGCGGTCCCGGACGGCCTGCAGCTGCACCGCCGCGGCGTCGACCTCGCCGGTCCACACCAGCAGGACGGCGTGGATGGCGCTGGCACTCAACGTGACCGGCGCATCGAGTTCCACCGCCTCCAGATCCAGCGCCCGCCGCATGGCCGCCCGGTCGTAGTCTCTGCCGCACAGACAGTCGATCCATGCGTTGACGGCCAGCGCCGAGCTGATGAGCTGATCGATCCCGAGCCGCTCCGCCTGGGCCAGCGCTTCCCGCGCGTTCGCGGTCGCCTCGTCGTAGAGGTCCGCGCGTACCTGCGCAAACGCCAGCATCGTGCGGACGAACGCCGTCAGCATGGCATCACCGGAGGCATCGGCCAACGCGCTCTGCAGGTCGTCGATGCCGCGCAGATAGCCCTGTGTGTGGATGACCACGGCCGAGCGCAACAGGAATGCGACCGATCTGGTGACGCCGGGCGCCGACCGCTCGATGGCCGGCGCGAGGATCGACGACGCGGTTCCGGTGTCTCCGGCACGAATGTGATTGTCGGCAGCCTGGATTCGGCGCTCGGCGGTATCGGCGCCGAGCCCGATGGCCAGCTCGAGCAGTTCGGCGGCCTCGGCGGGAGCTCCGCGGTGCCGCGCCACGGCGGCGGCCTCGTCCAGTGCGGCCAGGGTGACCGGGTCGGCGGTCGTGGCGGCCAGGGCGAGGTGACGTGCCCGCAGCTCGGGTTCGGCGACCAGGTCGGCCAGGCTCCGGTGCACCTGCCGCCGCTGCTGCGGATCGGCGTCGGTGTAGACGCCCCGGGCGAGGAGCGGGTGGTTGAACCTCACCTTGTTCCCGGTCACGGTGACCACCCCCGCCCCCTCGCTGCTCTCCAGCAGCTCGACGGTGCGCTCGACACTCGCCCCCATGGCCGCGGAGATCATCTCTACCGTCGGGTCGGACGTGGCGGCGGTCACCAGCAGGACGGCGCGGACCTCGTCGCTCAGCGCGCCGACCCGCAGGCGTACCAGCTCGGCCAGCGAGGTGGGGAGTTCGGTGTCGCTGCGCAGGGGACGGTTGCCGAGCGCGCGAGCGAGTTCGAGCGCATAGAAAGGGTTTCCGCCCGAGACGTCGGCGATGCGTACCACGGTCGGCCGGGGAAAGGACCTGCCGAGACGCTGGGCGATGACCTCGTGCAGGCCGCCCAGGGTGAGGGGGTGGAGCTGCATCCGCTGGATCCCGTTGACGCTGTCGAGATGCAACCAGGCGGTCGAAGCGTGCCCGGCGTCGGCGTCGGTGCGATGGGTGAGCAGCAGCGCGGTGCGCCGCCGCACCCGGCGCGCCACGAATCCGATGACCGCCTGGCTGGACGGATCGAGCCACTGCAGATCGTCGATCGCGATCAGGACAGGCGCGCTCTGCTCGAGCGCGTCGATGATCGACAGCATCGCCGCGGCCAGCACCTGTGAGTTCGCTACGGGCGCGTGGTCCGCGGGCTCGTCGAGCCGGTCGCGCAACAGGAGGCCGGTGACCGCGCCGCGTTGCACCTCAGGCAGGTCGGCGACGATGTCGGGCGGCACGTCGGCCAGTAGTTCGGCGACCGTGGCCCAGGCCCGCACCGACTCGGCTCCCCACGCCCGCGCCGACAGCACCTGCATGCCGGCTTCCCTGGCACGCTGCAGACCTGCCTCCCAAACCGTGCTCTTGCCGATGCCGGCTTCCCCGTCGAGAACCAGTGCGGCGGGCCACGACTCGACCGCGCGCAGGAATCCAGCAATCCTCTCGGATTCAACAATCCGCCCCACCGGATACTGGAACACCCGTCAATACTGCCATCCAGCAAATGAAGCAGACATTCTCGCTGGTCGTGCGTGGGGACTGTGCACCATCGGCCGCGAGATCTGCGCATACTTATCGGGTGCCCCGCATCGAATTCCACCCGGAGCTGCGTCGCAGCGCCCGCCTCGTTCCCAAGCAGATGATCACCCCGGTCACACTGCCGTTCGTCCGGGCCGCGACCCGGATGATGTGGCGCCACACGCCTGAGGGCGTGGAAGTGCTCACCCTGGCCTCCGGAGTCACCGTGCGGTTGCATCGTCCGCCCACCACCAGCTCGCCTGGACCCGCGCTGCTGTGGATCCACGGCGGCGGTTACGTCCTCGGCGACGCCGCCCAGGACGACGTGCTGTGCCGCCGGTTCGCCGCCGAGCTCGGTGCCACGGTGGTGGCGGTGGACTATCGGTTGGCACCGGAACACCCGTACCCGGCTGGGCTCGACGACTGCTATGCAGCGCTGCGCTGGTTGGTCGCGCTGCCGGCAGTGGATCCGGCCCGAGTGGCGATCGGTGGGGCAAGCGCGGGTGGCGGACTGGCTGCCGCCCTGGCTCTGCACGCCCGCGACATCGGGGAGATTGCCGTGGCCGCACAGCTTCTGGTGTATCCGATGATCGACGATCGCACCGTGCTGCGTAAGGACCTGGATCACCCCGGGCACCGGCTGTGGAACCAGTCCAGCAACCGGTTCGGCTGGCGCGTCTACCTCCGCGGCGCCGATCCGGATCGAGCCGTCCCGGCGCGGCGCGACGACCTGGCCGGGCTGCCCCCGGCCTGGATCGGCGTGGGGACGTTCGACCTGTTCCATGATGAAGACCTGGCCTACGCCGAACGCCTGCGCGCGGCCGGAGTGCCCTGCGAGGTCATGGTGGTCGAGGGAGCGTTTCACGGGTTCGACGGCATCGCCCCCAAAGCCGATGTGTCACAGTCGTTCTTCCGAAGCCAGTGCGCGATGCTCACCACGGCCTTCGCACCGGCCGCGGCCTGAGTTGATCAGCCGCGTTCGAAGACGAGCTCACCCGCGAGCACCGTGGCCGCGACCAGGCCGGCGTCGAGTTCACCCAGCACCGTCGCGGGCGGCTCCGACAGCACACAGAGATCTCCCGGGGCACCGGGGCAGACCCGGCGCGGGGACAGTGGCGCGACGGCGCTGCCGAGAAACATCGTCAACGCCGCACGCGGCGAGACCCTTTCGTGCGGACCCAGCACAGCGCCGCCAGGGGTCCGCCGGTGGACCGCCGCGCGCATCGCCGCCCACGGGTCGGCATCGCCGAACGGCGCATCGGTCGACAGCGCGACCGGAATGCCCGCCCGTGTCAGTGTCGCCACCCGCCACAGCTCGTGATGCTGCGCGGCCGGAACATCGACCAGGTACTGATCGCCGCGCTCGGCAACGAAGTTCGGCTGCGTCACCACGGTGACCCGGGCGGCAGCCAATTCGGCGACGGCGTCGTCGGGCACGGTCGCGGCGTGTTCGATGCGGTCCGCCGGGTGCCGGCCGGCGCTGCGCAGCGCCGCCAACGCCACGATCAGCTGCGCGGCGGTGACGCAGTGCAGCGCGACAGCCACATCCTCGTCGTGCCGGTCACCCACCCACCGGGTGAGCTCGTCGAGATCCAGACCGTCGTCGTGCAGAATTCTCTTGCCCGGAGCCAGAAGATGCACCGTCTGACGCAAGTCCCCGCGCTGTCGCGCCTCGGCCATCACCGCTGCGTCCCTGGCACCCAGGTCGGGCGTCGCGTCGGTCAGACCGGTGACACCGTAACCGCACAAACGGCTGCTGAACTGCGCCAGGTCCGGCTCGGTGCGCGGCAGCGCCGCCGACCACGAGATGTCGGCGCTGCGCAGCCGTCCGTCGGGATGCCCGGCCAGCCCGAGCCGTTGCAGCCCAGCCGAATTCACCGCCCACAGCACGCCGCTGCGGTGCTGTACCCGTACCGGCACAGCCGGGCCGGCCGCGTCGAGTACCTCGCGGTCGAGCTCGCCTGCGCCGGCGTCGTGGTAGCCGACCGCCCGGATCCAGCCGTCGGCACCGACGGGCGCGCCGGTGAGCAGCCGGCGCAGATCGTCGATGTTGCGCACCACCTCGGGACCGACATGCACCGAGGTCATCGCCGCCGCGGCGGCGCGGATGTGCAGGTGGTGGTCGTGCAATCCCGGCAGCACGGTGCCGCCCGCCGCGTCGTAGACGTCCTCACCGGGTCGCGGCACCAATCTGTCGGCGACGTCGACGATCCGCGCTCCGACCCGGATGTCGGCGGGCGTACCGTCGAGCAGCACGGCCCGTCGGATCAGCATCGCGCGGCCAGAAGCCCGGCGACGAGGGCCTCGACGCGCGCCGTGTCGGCGCCCAGCTCGGATGCCGGCGTGATGCTCTGCGGCACAACGGTGCACGGCGTTTCGGCGTCGCGGTACGGACCAGCACTGCACGGCACACCGGCGTAGTGCGCGGCGACAGCGGCCATCGAGAGATCCGCGAGCTCTCCTCCGCCGCGCGCGAGTGACCGCAGCACCGCGCGGGCGGCGTGCAACCCGGTCAACGGATCGGCCAGGGCGTCCCCGCAGAACCGCGGGAACGACTCCCGGCCACAGACCAAGCCGCCGGACACCGCGGCATCGTCGCCGAAGGCCGCCCACCCGCCGCGTTCGCCCTCGGTGCCGTGTCCGGTGATCCGGATCCACACCCCACCATCGCGGGGGCCGAGGTCGGCGACTCCGACGCCGTGCCGCTCCAGCGCACCCGGACGGGAGGATTCGATCACCACATCGGCGGCTCGCAGCAGCCTGCGCAGCCCCTCCGGCGCCTCGAAATCCACCCGGTAGGAGAGCTTGTCGCCGTTCATCCAGTTGAAGAAGGCCGCCGGGCCGGACCTGGTGCCGTCGGGCCGCGCCGCGGTCTCGACCTTGACCACCGTCGCACCGGCCCGGGCCAGCAGCGCACCGCACAGCGGGCCGGCCCACATCGAGGACAGGTCGGCCACCAGCAGATCGTTCAACACCCCACGAGGTTGCCGATCGCCGATGCGGCGCAGCCGTATCGGGCTGGGTCGGGTCTCCCCGAGCACCCCGACGGGCAGCCCGAGGAGGCGGGCCCGCTCGGCGAACGCCGGCACTCCGAGGCGGCGCACACTGTGCCGCACGGCCGGCCACGGGTCGGCGCCGATGCCGTCGCGCTCGACCAGCGCGGGCACCGCATCGATGTCGTCGGGGCGGGACAGCGTCAGCGCGCACCACCCGTCGTGGCCGGGCAGCAGTCGCGTGGCGCCGCCGGCGGAGACCTGTCCGCCGGCGCTCAGGCCCAGCATGGCGGCGCGGCCACCGAGCAGCTCGTGAACGTCGATGTCGATGCCCAGCTCGGCGGCGACCTCCCGCGCGACACCGCTCGCGTGCTCGAGCACGGCGGTCGGCAGCATCACGGGCGTCACCACCCCATTGTGGCCGCCGCCGTTCGAAGTCAGAACATCAGCGCGGTGAAGCGCCAGTCCAACACCTGCCGGTCGTCCCCGCTGTCGGCGGCGGCGAACACCACCGAACGCAACCGCAGCAGGGCGCCGCGTCCGTCGGGTCGCGGTTCCGCGTGTTCGATGTGCAGGTCGCTGTAGAGGGTGTCGTCCTCGTGCACGGGCCCGGTGTGATCGCAGGACTGCCAGCCCAGCACGGTCACCAGGTTGGGGAGCAGCCTGGTGGCCTGCGCCAGCGCCAGTCCGATCGTGTGCCCGCCGTAGACCAGCCGACGGCCCCCGGCGCGCGAATCATGGTGAGTGGCTGCGATGTTCAACGAGAGCCGGGCCAACTCCGGTGCGCTGCTGACGACATCGGCGGTGCTGCGCAGCGCCGTGCCGGCCGACACGGCGCCGAAGTGGTCGCCGCGCACCCGCGTACGGTAGGCGGCCGCGTCCCAGTCCGCCGTGGGGTCGGCCTGCGCGGGGGCATCGACGCCTATGCCGGCCAGGTCGTCGCGGTGCCCCGTCTCGACCCCGTCGCCCCTGCACGGCAGCATTGCGCACCGGTAGAAGTCCAGCACCAGCCGTCCTACGCCGTCGACCGTGGTCATCCGCAGGGCCGCCAGACCGGTGGGCGCTCGGCCCGGTTTCGCCGTGTTCTGCCGCAAGCCGACCACCTCGGTCCTGGTGAACAGCGTGTCGCCGATGACCGGGAACCGGTGAAACGTCAGACCCCGGTAGAACAGGTTCGCCTTGACCCGCTGGGTCACCACCGTGGACTGCCCGATCGCCACGTCACAGACCAGCGCCGGATGCGCCAGCGGGGCGGTGGCACCCACGACGGCGGTCGCGAGCTCCGCGTCGAGGGCCAACCTCAGCCGGTCCCCGAGGATCGCCTGGTGCGTGGCAGCCACGCCGGCGGTGAGTGTCATCGACGGAGCGGCGTCGAACACCTGACCGACGGACAGGTCGTCGAAGAACGGGCCCCCCGGAATTTGGCCGGACAAAGTCACAGCGCGCATGCTGGCACCACGGCCCGAGCTGTGTCAACATGCTGACCAGGCCGCGGCCCCAAATGGCCGTACCTTTCGGCCGGAGGAGGAAGCTGCGTGAGCGACGGACTGACCGACGAAGAGGTCATGCTGGTCGACACGGTGCGGGCGTTCGTCGATCGCGATGTCAAGCCCGGGGTCCGCGACATCGAACACGCCAACACCTACCCCGAGGCGTGGATCGAGCAGATGAAGCAGCTGGGCATCTACGGACTGGCGGTCCCCGAGGAGTACGGCGGCACCCCCGTCTCCACGCGGTGTTATGTGCATGTCACCCAGGAGCTGGCCCGGGGCTGGATGAGTCTGGCCGGCGCGATGGGCGGCCACACCGTGGTGGCCAAGCTGCTGGCCCTGTTCGGCACCGACGCCCAGAAGCAGCGCTACCTGCCCGCACTGGCCACCGGTGACACGCGGGCCACCATGGCACTGACCGAACCCGGCGGCGGCTCGGACCTGCAGAACATGGCCACGGCGGCCCGCCGGGACGGCGATGATCTGCTGATCAACGGCGCGAAAACGTGGATCTCCAACGCCCGCCGGTCCGGGCTCATCGCACTGCTGTGCAAGACCGATCCGCACGCCACGCCCCGGCACACCGGCATTTCCATCGTCCTGGTGCAGAACCCGACCCCGGGGCTGACCGTGTCACGCGACCTGCCCAAGCTGGGCTACAAGGGCGTCGAGTCGTGTGAGCTGAGCTTCGACGACTGCCGGGTGCCGGCATCGGCGATTCTGGGCGACGTACCCGGTCGCGGATTCGCCCAGATGATGAAGGGCCTGGAGACCGGCCGCATCCAGGTGGCCGCCCGCGCGCTGGGCGTCGCGTCCGCGGCGCTACAGGATGCCCTGGACTACGCGCAGAGCCGGGAGAGCTTCGGGCAGCCGATCTGGAAGCACCAGGCCGTCGGCCATTACCTCGCCGACATGGCGACCAAACTGACCGCGGCCCGCCAGCTGACCCTGCATGCCGCCGACCGGTACGACGGCGGCCGGCGCGCCGACATGGAGGCCGGGATGGCCAAGCTGTTCGCCTCCGAGGTGGCGATGGAGATCGCGCTGAACGCGGTCCGCATCCACGGGGGGTACGGCTATTCCACCGAGTTCGACGTCGAGCGGTACTTCCGCGACGCCCCTCTGATGATCGTCGGCGAGGGCACCAACGAGATCCAGCGCAACGTCATCGCCGGCCAGCTGGTGGCCCGAGGCGGAATCTGATGGTCGTCACCGCCCGGGCACCCGCGTATCAGGTTCTCCGGGAACAACTCCGGGCCGACATTGCGGCGGGACGCTACCCGGACGGCACCCGGTTGCCGACCGAGTCCGAACTGGTCGCCCGCCACGGGTTGTCGCGCCAGACGGTCCGCCGCGCCTTCCAGGACCTGGTCGCCGAGGGAGTGGTGTTCAGAGTGCCGGGTCGCGGTAGCTACGCCGGTGGACAAGGGCGACGGTATCTGCGCCAGCTGGGGTCGATCGAGGACCTGATGAGCCTGTCGCAGGACACCACGATGGAGGTGCTCGAAGGTCTGCGCCGCCGGGTGGACATCGAGGCCGCGAGCCGACTGCGCCTGGACGGTGACGTCGTGCACACGGTGGTGTTCCGCCGGCTGCACGCCGGTGTCGCATTCGGCCACACCGTCGTCCACCTTCCCCCGGAGGTGGCCGAAACCGTCTCCGGCTCACCGCACCTGGTCACCGGCGCGACCAGCACCCACACCGTGATCGGACTGCTCGAGCCGCGCTCACCGGTTCCGATCGCCGAGGCCGCCCAATCGATCACCGTCTCCGCGGCCACCGACGCCGCGGCGGCCGCGGTGGGCTGCCCTCCCGGGCATCCGATGCTTCGCGTCGACCGGCTCTACACCGACAGTGCCGGGCGGGCAATGGAACTGGCGGTCAGCCAGTTCCTGCCTGAGCAATACGCCTACCGGGTGACGCTGCGCCGGTCGGGCTGACCCAGCGCTGCCGGTCGGGCTGACCCAGCGCTGCCGGTCGGGCTGACTCAGCGCTGCGCGGCGACGCTGCCCAGCGCTGCCGGTCGTGCTGACTCAGCGCTGCGCGGCGACGCTGCCCAGGATGGCCAGCGCATCGGCATCCGGACCGCCCGGTTCCGCGTCGTACACCACGAGTTCCTGGCCGGGGGCGGACCGCACATCGAACGTCTGCATCGTCAGTGTGAGCGTCCCGATTTCGGGGTGATGAAACCTCTTCACGCTGGCGCTCTTTCGCCGGGCGTCGTGGCGCGCCCACAACCGCCGGAACTCCTCGCTGGTCGCCAGGAGCTGAGCCAGCACCTCCCGCACGCGCGGGTCGTCGGGGTCGGTGCCGTAGGACATCCGGAACCCGGCGACGGCGTCGGCGGCCACCACCGGCCAGTCCGCGTAGAACGTCCGCGAAGCGGGCTCGTTGAACACCAGCAGCATCAGATTGCCGACGGTGCCGAACTCGCCGAACAGCGCGGCTGCCAATGCATTGGCAGCCAACACGTCGAAGGCCCGGTTGTAGACCAGCGCGGGGTTGTCGGGCCACGCCTGCATCAGGCGCAGCAGTGACGGGTCGACGGTGCCGGACACCGGGCCGCCACCCGGCCTCGGTGTCAGCCCGGCCAGGCCGAACAGGTGCCGCCGGCCGTCGGCGTCGAGGCGCAGCGACGCGGCCAGCGCATCGAGGACCTGTACTGACGGTGAGCGTTCGCGGCCCTGCTCCAGACGTGTGTAGTAGTCCACGCTGACACCGGCCAGCAGCGCCACCTCCTCGCGGCGCAGGCCAGGGACCCGTCGCAGCCCGGTGCCGGGCAGGCCGACGTCGGCCGGCGCGACCGCGGCCCGACGGCTGCGCAGGTAGTCCCCGAGGTCACCCACACCGCCAGCATAGGAGCGCAACCGCGGCGTCGGCTGGGTGCAACGCACCCTGGTTGGTCCGGGCTGGGTTGTCGAAGCTGGAGGCATGACCGACTCGAAGATCGTCCTTGTCACCGGAGCCAGCAGCGGAATCGGTGCAGCCGTCGCCGCGCGGCTCGCCGCAGAGGGGCACCATGTCGTCGCCGGCGCACGACGCACCGACCGGCTGACCGATCTGGCCCGCGCGGCCGGGAGCGCCGGCGGCAGCATCGAGACACGTCGGCTCGACGTCACCGACCTGGCAGACGTGACGGCCTTCGTCGACACCGCTGTCGCGGCGCACGGCCGGGTGGACGTCATCGTCAACAACGCCGGCGTGATGCCGCTGTCACGGCTGGATGCCCTGCTCGTGGAGCAGTGGAACTGGATGATCGACGTGAATGTGCGGGGCCTGCTGCACGGCATCGCCGCCACCCTCCCCCACTTTCAGCGGCAGGGCGGCGGGCATGTCGTCACCGTCGCGTCCGTCGGCGCGCACGAGGTGGTCCCCACCTCGGCGGTCTATTCGGCGACGAAGCACGCGGCCTGGGCGATCACCGAGGGCCTGCGCCTGGAGTCCGATCCGTCGATCCGGGTGACCACCGTGTCGCCGGGTGTCGTCGAATCCGAACTGGCGCAGACGATCACCGATCCGACGGCGAGCGCGGCGATGCGCGATTACCGGGCGGCGGCGATCTCCCCGGACGCCATCGCCGCCGCGGTCGCGTTCGCCATCGCCCAGCCGGCCGACGTGGATGTCAACGAGATGATCATCCGGCCGGCGCGTCAGCGGTGACCTCGTCGACCAGGCCCCACTGCAGCGCCTGCCGCGCGTCGATGAGAGCACCGGTCAGGAACAGGTAGGCGGTGCGCCACCGTCCGATTCGGCGGGTGATGCTGACGGTCCCGCCCGCACCCGGGATGAGCCCGAGCTCGAGCTCGGGCAGCCCCATCCGTGTCTGCGGGTCAGCGCTCACCCGACCGCAGAACGCCGCCATCTCCAGACCGCTGCCGAGCACCTGACCGTGTACCTCCGCGCGGAGTCGCTGACCCAGCCGGCCGCGCAGTTCCTCCAGCGCCAGCGCGGGGCTGTGACGGGTGCGGGCCAGATGCGCGGCGGCCGGATCGCTGAACGTGCCGAACTCGTCGAGATCCCCGCCGCTGCAGAACGACGGTCCGGTTCCGGCGAGCACGACCTCGGTGACGGTCGGGTCCAGCCTGGCGACGGTGAGGGCGTCGAGCAACGCCGCCCGCGCTCCGGTGCTGAACGCGTTGTGCCGCCGCGGCCGGTTGAACCGGATGCGCAGCGTGTCCGCGTCGCGGTCGGCCAGTACCGGATCTGCTTCTCCAGGCACGGTTCTGGGCCCGCGCCGCTGCAGCCAGGCGGCGAACTCGGCGCCACTCTGCAGCGTGGAGTAGGCCAGTGACTCGGTGATCACCCCGCTGAAGGCGGGTGCCGAGACATCGACCGCGCGCAGCACGTCGTCACCGGTTGCGGCGGTCACCGGCCAGGTGCGGCATCGCTGCTTCAGGTCGGCGACGACGTCGGGCACCGAGTTGACGCACACCGTGCGGGGGTCGTCGCTGGGGTGCTCGGTCAGCGTGAAACTGGCGCGCTGTAACCAGTATTCGGCGTGGGCCGAGTCGAGGTCGCCGACTGCGACCACGACGCCCGGCGGGCCCACGTCCTCGAGCGGTGGGGGCTCCGACAGGTCGGCGACATGCATCAGCGCGAGTATCTCGCGATCAGTTCCTGCTTGTACAGCTTGCCGGTGTCGGTGCGGGGCAGCTGCGCCTCGAACGATATCGATCGGGGGCACTTGTAGTGTGCGAGGCGATCACGCAGCCAGGCCAGCAGTTCGTCGGCGAATTCCGGTGTGGCGTCGGCGGGGTCGACGGTCTGCACGACCGCCTTGACGCGTTGGCCCATGTCGTCGTCGGGGACGCCGAACACCGCGGCATCCATCACCTTCGGATGGGTGACCAGCAGGTTCTCCGCCTCCTGCGGGTAGATGTTCACCCCGCCGGAGATGATCATGTGGTGCCGGCGGTCGGTGAGGTACAGGTAACCCTCCTCGTCGACGTAGCCGATGTCGCCGACGGTCTTCCAGCCGCTGACATGTCGCGACGACGCGGTCTTGTCGGGATCGTTGAGGTACTCGAAGTCGAAGCCGCCCTCGAAGTAGATCTCGCCGGGCTCACCGGGCGGCAACTCGGCGCCGTCCTCGCCGACGATGTGCACCGCACCGGCCAGCGGGCGACCGACCGAGCCGGGGTGGGTGAGCCACTCCTCGGCGGTGATCAGCGTCGAGCCGTGCGCTTCGGAGGAGGCGTAGTACTCGTCGACGATCGGGCCCCACCAGTCGATCATCTGCTTCTTGATCTCCACCGGGCACGGCGCCGCGGCATGCATGACCCGCTCCAGGCTCGACACGTCGTAGGCCTTGCGTACCTCGTCGGGGAGCTTGAGCATGCGGGTGAACATCACCGGGACGAACTGGCCGTGGGTGACGCGATGTTTGGCGATCGCGTCCAGAGCACCCTCGGCGTCGAACTTCTCCATCACCACCGTGGTGATGCCGCCCGCCTGGGTCTGCATCGACCACACCGAGGGAGCGGTGTGATAGAGCGGTGCGGGACTCAGATACACCGTGTCAGGGTGCATCCAGAACGACACCAGTGCGGCCATCAGGCCCGGCGCCTCCGACGGCGGTACGTGCGGCAGTTCGCGTTTGATGCCCTTGGGGCGCCCGGTCGTGCCCGACGAGTACTGCAGCAGATCGCCCTCGATCTCGTCGTCGATCGGGGTGTCCGGTTGGTCGGCCACGCATTCGGGGTAGCTCGACCATCCCTCCAGGGTGCCGTCGGCGATCAGCAGCAACGACGGTAGGCCGTTGGGCAGTTCGTCGGCCAGGCCTGCCAGGGTGCCGCTTAGCTTGGCCGATCCGACGATCGCCTTGGCGGCGCTGTTGTCGATGATGTAGGCCGCCTCGGCCGCGGTCAGGTGCGTGTTGATCGGCACGTAGTACAGCCCCGCACGGCGGGCGGCCCACATGACCGCGTGCATGTGGGCGTTGTTCTCCATCAGGATCGCGACCGCGTCGCCCTCGACCAACCCGGCCTTGCGGAACAGGTGCGCCAGTCGGTTGGCCCGGGCCTCCAGCTCACCGAAGGTCACCACGGTCCCGGAGGGATACATGATGACGGCGGGCTTGTCGGGGGTGGCAACGGCAGTGTCGCGGATCTGCATGCGGTGAGGATACTTCGCCGGACTTGACAGGTGTCAAGCAGCTGGCGTGCCGGGCTGGCGATCGCCTGCGTGCGGCGTGCGTTCCTCACCGGACTGCGTGGGGCGACGACCGCGGACCGCGCTCCTCGAACGCGTCGAGGGCCGAAACTGCTCACTCGATGCCCGCGAAAACGCGCGCACCGGGGGACGCCCGCGCGGGCGCGTCGGCGTGCATAGCCGCGCGCTCGCGGGGTGAGGCGGCTACCCGGCCTTACTCGGCTTCGTCGAGGCGGTGCTTGAGCGCGTCGAACTCGTCTTTGATGCTGGTGGGCAGCTTCTCGCCGACGAACTCGAACCATTCCTCGATCAGCGGCAACTCGTTGCGCCACTCGTCGGGGACCACCTTCAGCGCCTCGTCGACATCGGCGGCGTCGACGTCGAGTCCATCGAGATCCAGATCGGCGGCGGTGGGCACGATGCCGATCGGCGTGCTCTTGCCGTCGGCCGTGTGCTCGATGCGTTCGATGGCCCACTTCAGCACGCGGCTGTTCTCACCGAAGCCGGGCCACAGGAACCGGCCGTCGTCGCCGCGGCGGAACCAGTTGACGAAGAACACCTTCGGCAGCTTGGACTCGTCGGCCTGCTTGCCGATGTTGATCCAGTGCTGGAAGTAGTCGCCGACGTTGTAGCCCATGAACGGCAGCATCGCCATCGGGTCGCGCCGCACGGTGCCGACCTTGCCCTCTGCCGCGGCGGTCTGCTCGCTGCCCAGCGTGGCCCCGATGAACACACCGTGCTGCCAGTCGCGCGCCTCGGTGATCAGCGGGACGGTGGTCTTGCGGCGACCGCCGAACAGGATCGCCGAGATCGGCACGCCCTGCGGGTCGTCCCATTCCGGCGCCAGCGTGGGGCACTGCGAGATCGGTGTGCAGTAGCGCGAATTCGGGTGCGCTGCCTTGGTTTCCGTCTCACGCAGGATGTAGTCGTTGCCCTTCCAGTCGATCAGGTGGTCGGGCTCACCCTCCAGGCCTTCCCACCACACGTCGCCGTCGTCGGTCTTCGCCACGTTGGTGAACACGGTGTTGCCGGCGGCGATCGTCTTCATGGCGTTGGGGTTGGAGTCCCAGTTGGTGCCCGGCGCGACACCGAAGAACCCGAACTCGGGGTTGGTGGCGTACAGGCGGCCGTCCTTGCCGAAGCGCATCCAGGCGATGTCGTCACCGACGGTCTCGGCGCGCCAGCCCGGGATGGTGGGCTGCAGCATCGCGAGGTTGGTCTTGCCGCAGGCCGACGGGAACGCCGCGGCGATGTAGTACGCCTTGTTCTCGGGGGAGATCAGCTTGAGGATCAGCATGTGCTCGGCGAGCCAGCCCTCGTCGTGCGCCATCGCCGACGCGATGCGCAGCGAGTAGCACTTCTTACCCAGCAGCGCGTTGCCGCCGTAGCCGGAACCGAAGCTCCAGATCTCGCGGGTCTCGGGGAAGTGGGTGATGTATTTGGTGTCGTTGCAGGGCCACGGCACGTCCTTCTCGCCCGGCTCCAGCGGGGCGCCGATCGAATGCAGCGCCTTGACGAAGAAGCCGTCGGTGCCCATCTTGTCCAGCGCGGCCTTACCCATCCGGGTCATGGTGCGCATCGAGACCACGACGTACTCCGAGTCGGTGATCTCGACGCCCAGCTTGGGATCCTCGGCCTCGAGCGGACCCATGCAGAACGGGACAACCCACATCGTGCGGCCCCGCATGCTGCCGCGATACAGGTCGGTCATGAGGCCGCGCATCTCGGCCGGATCCATCCAGTTGTTCGTCGGGCCGGCGTCGATCTCGCGTTGTGAACAGATGAAGGTGCGCGACTCGACGCGCGCCACGTCGGACGGGTCGGACAGCGCCAGGTAGGAGTTGGGTTTCTTCTCGGGGTTGAGCTTCTGGAACGTGCCCGCCTCGACCAGCTGGTCGCACAGGGCCTGGTTCTCCTCGTCGGACCCGTCGGCCCAGGCGACGCGGTCGGGCTGAGTCAGCTCCGCGACCTCCCGCACCCAGGCCAGCAGCCCCTCATGCTTCGTCGGTGCGGAATCCAGACCTGGAATGGTCGCTGCGGTCATGCTGTGTCGTCTCCTGCATCGTCCTGCGAGATGTCTGCCGGGACGCAGCTGCGCGATCGGGGCCGTGGGCCCGAAATCGGTAGCAGTCAGCGCCGCCCCTGGTATCGAGGTTAACGCGGGTGACATACCCGCGGGAATTCAGGACTATGTCCGTTCACTCACAGGAACGATTCAGATGGCCTCCACCGGGCGACCTACCGATCGGTAACAAGTGTGCGCGTCGGATTCGGTTCCCGCAAACCGTCCCGCACGGCGCTCAAGGTCCGGGCCAATCCGGGTTCACAGGCCTCGCGGAACCCCTGGGCGCGCCGCGCGGCGAGAACGTGGCCGCGCAGCAGCGCGTCGCACTGGGCGACGCGTTCCGCCATGCCGGCGCGTTGGGCCGGCACGGAGGCCGACCGGGCGGTGGTGACCGCCGCCTCGAAGGCCAGCAGACGCGACGCGATCCGCTCGTCGAGCGCGGCACGGATCGCGACCGTCGCCTCCGCGATCCACTGGGCCAGCACCGCGCGTCGATACAGCAGGGCCCGCGCGGCAACCACCCACAGCGTCAAGGCCAGCCCGACCGCCGCCCCCACCAGCGCCCCGGCCACGGTCAGCCCGGGCGCCAGGCCGGTGACCCACCGTGCCACCACCAGGCCGGCGCCGAATCCGAACCCGGCCCCGAGCACCGTCGTCACCCGCGACTCCAGACGGCGCTGCCGCAGCGGCGGATCCCCGAGACACACCTCGGCCACCGCCGACGGCTCCGGCAGGCTCGCCCCTAGCTCGCTCGCCAGGTCGTCCAGCCGCACCGATACCCGCTCGTCGACTTCGGCGAGCACCTCGCCGCATCGTCGGCGCACGCGCTCGTCGATCTCTGCGACCACGGTCGTCTCTGCCGCGGCGTCGAGCAGTTCGGTGCGCAGCGCCGCGCACCGCTGCCGCGCGGCCGAGGCCAACTCCAGCCGGGCGCGCTGCACCGGGTGGCGCACCGAGGCCGCGCCCGGCCGAAGATGGTTGCGCACCAACGCATCCCGGTCTACCCGCAGCGTGCTCACTCTGGCCAGGTGCCCGGCGTCGGCGTCGCGCACCGCGGTGAGCACCGCGTCGAGGAGGGCTTCCCACCGGCGCAGCGTGTTGCGTCGCGCGAGGTCGGGGTCGGACAGCGCCGCGGTGAGCGCGGCGACGACGTCGGCGACCTCAGGCTCGCCGAGCCGCGGCGCGGCGGCGGCGGTCACCCAGCACACCGACGCGAATCGGGCCGCACAGTCGGCCAGCCGCTGCCGGTTGGTGGCCAGCACACCGCGCCAGTCGCGGTGGTCGTCGATCTTGGCGAGCACCGCGATCACCGCATCGGTCGTCCGGCAGGCCGAGACGGCCAGCGCGCAGTCCGACTCGGTGACCGGCGCGACCGCCGAGACGACGAAGACGACAACGTCGGCGACTCGGGGGACGTCACGCGTGCCGGCCGGGTCAGCGGTGTCGACGACCATCACCCCGGGCATCCGGTCGCGCAGGCACGCGGCCACGCTGCTGACCCCGGCCCGCGGCGGCCCGGCGACGTGCACCACCGCCGTCATCGCCGTCCCAGCCGTCACCGGACGCGGTCCAGCAGCCGCAGCGAGCCCCGCACGATGTCCTCCGCGCAGCGCTGATGCAGCGGGCTCACCGGACCCTGGCCGTAACGGCGCCACCGCACCGCCCGCGTCAGGTGATCCTGCGGACCGTCCCCGCCGGCGACGGTGCCCCCGCTGGCCTCGACGACGTCGACGGCGGCGGCAGTCACCGCGAGCACCGTGTCGTCCGCGCGGCAGAATGCCGCGAGCTGCTCGTCACCGCTGCACGCGGCGAGGATGCGCAGCTCGACCAGCGCGGCAGCGATCCGGTGATGGCGGACCGGCGCCGCCGCGGCCGTCACCCGGTCCAGGACCCGGTCGACCTGGCTGAGCTCCCGCAACCGCTGCGCCACCGAACCGGCCGCAGCACCCTCGGCCACGGCGAGGATGGCGTGCGCCAGCCCGAACCGGTCCAGCGAGACCAGCAGCCGCGAGCGCATCGCACCCGGCACGTCGTGCGGTACGGCGACGAACGCGTCGGTGGAGGTCATGTCGGCCGCGCAGCGCGCCAGGACACGCAGCGCCGCCATCTCCCCATCGCCCAGCGCGACGTCGGCGAGCGGGGCGACCATCGGCACGACGGGCAGCCCGAGTGCCGCGGCCAACCGGTCGGCCGTGCGCTCCGCCCTGGCCAGAGGTCCGCCCGGGTCTGCACCGGCCAGGTCCGCCTTGTTCAGCACCACCACGGCCGGCACCGAGTTGTCCCGAAGTGCTCGGTCATCCTCGGGCTTGAGAGTCTCGGCGATGACCCGCACGTGCACGTCGGCGCCGTCCACGTCGGGCGTGATCAGGTGCCCGGCACCGCAGAGCACGGCGGCGACGCGCCTTCGGCCCACCCCCTGCCGGCCGGTCACCGCTACCCTGACAGCAGCGCGCACGCGACGCTCGACGGCGCCCAGCCGCCCGTCGCGCGTCTGAGCCGCATACCGCGCCAGCACATCAGCGAAGATGTGCCGCCCCCGGTCACGGCTGGAAAATGTCCAGCTCATGCACAGGAATCCTCCCACCACGGGCGGACCGCCCCGGACACCTTTTTCCGGGCTCGATCCGGTGCTCGCCGGACCGGTTACCAGCGGGTAGGCGTGGTAGGCAACTGTTGGGTATCAATCTGTAACACGATGCAGGGAGTCAGGCGTTGATGAGCGACCATGGACGGATGCATGCTCCGGGCCCTGACGTCGCCGATGAGCCGGCGCCGTCCGGGTCCATCGCCCCTGGTCAGGCCGCCACTGCGCAGGGTCACCGCCGGGTCACCAGCTTCCGGGCCCGGCGATCGACGATCTCGGACCGTCAGCAGGCGATCTGGGACGAGCGCTGGCCGCAGCTGGGCACCGAGGCCCGACACGGAGAGTCTCCCGCCCCGCTGCTGGACACCGATGCGTGGTTCGGCCGGCAGGCGCCGCTGATCCTCGAGATCGGATGCGGCACCGGCACCTCGACGCTGGCGATGGCGCAGACGGAACCCGACCTCGACGTCGTCGCGGTCGAGGTGTACCGCCGCGGGCTGGCCCAGCTGCTCAGTGCGATCGACCGTGCCGGGGTGACCAACATCCGGCTGGTCCGCGGGGACGGCGTGGACGTGCTGACTCACATGGTCGGGCCGGATTCGCTGACCGGTGTGCGGGTTTTCTTCCCCGACCCGTGGCCCAAGGCCCGGCACCACAAACGGCGTCTGCTGCAGGCGGACACGATGGCGTTGATCGCCGATCGGCTGCGACCCGGCGGTGTGTTGCACGCCGCGACCGACCACCTCGGTTACGCCGAGCACATCGCCGAGGTCGGTGACGCCGAGCCCCGTCTGCGCCGAATCGACCGCGACACCGCCGAACTGACCATCTCGGTGGCCCGGCCGGTGACGAAGTACGAGCGCAAAGCGCTGGCCGGCCCCATCGTCACGGAGCTGCTGTGGGAGCGCATCCCGTGAGCGTGACCGAGAACATCCCCGTCCCGCAGGAGATGAGCGCGGACGGCACCCGCGCCGCAGACGACACCGGGGCTTCCGGCACCCCGACTGCCTCCCGCGTGCTGCTCGTCTGGGACGCCCCGAACCTGGACATGGGGCTCGGGTCGATTCTGGGTGGCCGGCCCACCGCGGCGCACCGGCCACGTTTCGACGCGCTGGGCCGTTGGCTGCTGGCGCGCACCGCTGACCTGTCCGCGCAACACGCGCAGGCCGGGCGCAGTGTGGCGCTCGAGCCGGAGGCCACGGTGTTCACCAACATCGCGCCCGGCAGCGCGGACGTCGTGCGGCCCTGGGTGGAGGCGTTGCGCAACGTCGGGTTCGCCGTGTTCGCCAAGCCCAAGATCGACGACGACAGCGATGTGGACTCCGACATGCTCGAGCACATCGCGTTGCGCCGCACCGAGGGATTGGCCGCCGTGTTGGTCGCCTCGGCGGACGGTCAGGCGTTCAAACAGCCGCTGGAGAACCTCGCTGAAGAAGGCGTCGAGGTTCAGGTCCTCGGATTTCGCGAACATGCCAGTTGGGCGCTAGCGTCGGATACCTTGGAGTTCGTCGATCTCGAGGACATCGACGGTGTCTTCCGGGAGCCGCTACCGCGAATCGGCCTCGATTCGCTACCTGAGCAGGGCGCATGGCTGCAGCCATTCCGGCCGCTGTCCTCGCTACTGGCCTCGCGTGTGTAGAACAAGATGAAACCAGACATTTCTACCGTGCGCAGGTCGACGGTGATGTTCAAGACCAATAGGAGCTAACGTGTTCGCCTGGTGGGGTCGAACGGTGTACCAGTACCGATACATCGTCATCGGTGTCATGGTGGCACTGTGCCTGGGCGGCGGCGTCTACGGCATCAGCCTGGGACAGCACGTCACACAGAGCGGTT
Source organism: Mycobacterium sp. G7A2 (assembly GCF_041902445.1). Taxonomy (NCBI): domain Bacteria; kingdom Bacillati; phylum Actinomycetota; class Actinomycetes; order Mycobacteriales; family Mycobacteriaceae; genus Mycobacterium; species Mycobacterium sp. G7A2. Next base: position 5,704,532 of record NZ_CP169251.1, read on the forward strand.
TTTACGACGAGGGCAGTGAATCAGTTCACGCGTCCCTGGTGTCCGACGAGGCCTACGGCCGTGACCGGACCAGCCACGTGGTGGCCATCCTCACTCCGCCCGACGGTGAGAAGGTCACCGATCCGCAGTGGATGGAGAAGGTCTCCGGCGAGCTGAACGACCTGGTCGAAGAGCATCCGGACCAGATCGTCAGCTGGGTCGGGTGGCTGCGGGCCCCCGACACCGACTCTGCCCAGGTTCAGCAGATGAAGACCGCCGACGATTCCAAGACCTTCATCAGCATCCCGCTCAAGGGCGATGACGACGACACCATCCTGAAGAACTACCAGGCCATCGAACCGGATCTGAAGAAGGTCAACGACGGCGACATCCAACTCGCCGGGCTCAACCCGCTGGCCAGCGAACTGACCGGCACCATCGGCGAGGACCAGAAGCGTGCCGAGGTGGCCGCCATCCCGCTGGTCGCGGTGGTGCTGTTCTTCGTCTTCGGCGGTGTGGTGGCGGCCAGCTTGCCGGCCATCATCGGCGGCCTGACGATCGCCGGCGCCCTGGGTGTGATGCGCTTCGCCGCCGAATTCATGCCCGTGCACTTCTTCGCCCAGCCGGTCGTGACGCTGATCGGCCTCGGCATCGCGATCGACTACGGCCTGTTCATCGTCAGCCGCTTCCGCGAGGAGATCGCGGAGGGCTACGACACCGAAGCCGCGGTGCGCCGCACCATCATGACGTCCGGCCGCACGGTGATGTTCTCCGCGGTGATCATCGTCGCGTCGTCGCTGCCGCTGCTGTTGTTCCCCCAGGGCTTCCTGAAGTCGATCACCTACGCGATCATCGCCTCCGTCATGCTGGCGTCGATCCTGTCGATCACCGTGCTGGCGGCGACGCTGGGCATCCTGGGCCGCAACGTCGACGCACTCGGAGTGCGCACGTTGCTGCGCGTGCCGTTCTTCCGCAACTGGAAGCCGATGAACTGGTGGCTGAACTGGCTGGCCGACCGGTTGCAGAAGACCAAGACCCGCGAGGAGGTCGAGAAGGGCTTCTGGGGCCGGCTGGTCAACGTCGTGATGAAGCGGCCGATCGCCTTCGCCGCGCCGATCCTGATCGTGATGATCCTGCTGGTGATTCCGCTGGGGCAGCTGTCTCTCGGCGGCATCAGCGAGAAGTACCTGCCCCCGGACAACTCGGTCCGACTGGCGCAGGAGAACTTCGACCAGAGCTTCCCGGGCTTCCGCACCGAACCGCTGACGCTGGTGGTCGAGCGCGACGACGGTGAGCCCGTCACCGACCAGCAGATGGCCGAGATCCGGTCGAAGGCGATGAACATCAGCGGCTTCACCGATCCGGACAACGACCCGACGAAGATGTGGCAGGAACGATCCGTCCAGGAGGGCGGTTCGGAGGACCCGTCGGTGCGGGTGATCCAGAACGGTCTGGTGAACCGCAACGACGCGGCCGAGAAGATCGACGAGCTGCGGTCCATCAGTCCACCGCGCGGCATCACGCTGTCGGTGGGCGGCACGCCGGCGCTGGAACAGGACAGCATCCACAGCCTGTTCGACAAGCTGCCGCTGATGGTGACGGTGCTGATCGTCACGACGACGATCCTGATGTTCCTGGCGTTCGGGTCGGTGGTGTTGCCGATCAAGGCCGCGTTGATGAGCGCGTTGACCCTCGGCTCGACGATGGGCATCTTGACCTGGATGTTCGTCGAAGGCCACGGGTCCGGGCTGATGAACTACACCCCGCAGCCGCTGATGGCGCCGATGATCGGTCTGATCATCGCGGTGATCTGGGGTCTGTCCACCGACTACGAGGTGTTCCTGGTTTCCCGAATGGTGGAGGCTCGCGAACGCGGCATGTCGACCGCCGAGGCGATCCGCATCGGCACCGCCACCACCGGACGTCTCATCACCGGCGCCGCGCTGGTGCTGGCGGTGGTCGCCGGCGCGTTCGTGTTCTCCGACCTGGTGATGATGAAGTACCTGGCGTTCGGTCTGCTGATCGCGCTGCTGTTGGACGCGACGATCATCCGGATGTTCCTCGTGCCGGCGATCATGAAGCTGCTCGGCGACGACTGCTGGTGGGCGCCGCGCTGGATGAAGCGCCTGCAGGACCGGCTCGGCCTCGGCGAGACCGAGCTGCCCGACGAGCGCAAACGTCCGTCGGTGCGGGAGTCCGGCGAGCCCAGCGAGCCGGCGCAGCCGGCCCACCCCGAGGCGCTGGTCGGTGCCGGGGGCCCGCCGGTGGCCGTGTCGGGCCGCGTGCAACCCCACGACCCGACGCACCCGGGCCCGGGCGTTCCCGGACGTGGGGCGCCCCCGCGGCCCAGCGGTCCGTCAGCCGCAGGCACCAGCCGGCTGCCGAGCGCCCCGCCGCGGCCTGCGCCGGCCGAGGAACCGCAGACCACCCGGCTGTCCATTGCCAAGGACGCGGTGCGCAACGCGGTGACCAACGCCACGGCGGTCACGCAGCGCACTCCGCGGGCGACGCCCCCGCCGGCCCCCAAGCGGGAAGACCGCGAGATCGAGTCCTGGCTCGGCGACCTGCGGGGCACCGGAGCAGCTCCGGTCGCGCCGCAACCCAAGCCGCCGTCGGCGGAGTCGACCCGGGCGATGCCCGAGCCCGGCGGTAACGAGCCGACGACCGCGATCCCGGCGCAGCGCGAGCCCCGGCCGCAGGACGACGACTCCGCCGCGGAGACTCGCGCCATTCCGACCGCCCGGCGCGGCGACGCGGAGGCGGCCACCGAGAAGCTGAACACGCGGGCGGAGGACGAGCCCCAGCGGCGCGGCGGCTCCAGCGGGGTCAGCGCTCAGGAGTTGCTGCGGCGCGAGGGCCGGCTCTAGCCCGGCGGGCAGCCCCCTCGCGACACACCCCCGTCCCCCGCAATGTCGAGGGTCCTCGGGTAGGGATTTCCCTGATTCCTGCCTGCCCGCTGCGCCCTAGCCTCATGCACAGTCACTATTCAGCGCCTTCGCAGAATACGCCTGTGCACCTGTGCCGCACCGGCGTGAATGCCGGGGCAACACAGGGGGTTTCGCATGAGCAAGCAGCGGCTCGGGCAGGCATTCGTCTCGACCGGAAGCGCCCGGGACACCTCGTCCCGTTCGGCGGCGGACTGCATCGGCCGGGTCGGCGCCCTGGCCGCCGCGCTGGGTGTGGGGGCCATGCTGTTCGCCGCACCGTGGACGGCGGCCGCGCAGACCGAGGGAGCCTCGGGGACGAGCGAGTCGAGTGAGACGGGCCCGGCGGCCGACTCGGAGTCTGTCGGTGACAACGCCGGCGACGGCGAGTCCGGTGGCTCGGATACCTCGGGCGCCACCGACGATGACGACGACTCGGAATCCGAAGATCTCGACGCTGAGCTGAGCGACGAACTCGAGTCCGAGCTCAACGACGAAGCCGACTCCGCGCTGGACGACGAGCTGGACGATGATCTCGGCGACGAACCCGACTCCGAACTCGACGACGACCTCGACGCTGAGCTGGACGCCGCCGAGACAGACGACCTCGGCGAAGCCGGGGGCGCGTCGTCTTCCGGCGCTGACGACGTGGAGGTCGTCCCCGAGGACGGCATCACTGACGAGGTGGCCGAGGATCTCCCGTCGGCTTCGGGTAGCGGCACCGCCGAGTCAGCTGCGCCCGTGGCGGTGACTGACGAGCCCGTGGTGGTGACTGACGAGCCCGTCGTCGAACCGGAAACTTCTGATTCGTTCCCGTCCGGCTCTGCGCCGGTGGATGAGGCACACACTGCGATCGCGGAACCGGCCAGCTCACGGTCGTCGTACACGTCAACGTCGGTGATGTCGGCCCGCACCAGCACCGCTGAGGTCACGGAGCCGCCGGCCAAGGCGTTGCAGGCCCAGCCTGGCACGTTCCTCGAGGTGGCGTCGTCGATGCTGTCGGCGGTCATCGCCCCCTTCGTCACCACCCCGGCCGCTCCGCCGGCACCGTCGGCCCAGCCGTTGATGTGGGGCGTGCTGTCGTGGGTGCGCCGCGAACTCGAGGACACCTTCGCCAATTTCAGCATCTCGATCGGCGGGCGCCAGCTGGTGCAGAACGGCACCGCCTACGCCACCTCGCAAGGGTTCGGCTCATTCGCGATCGCCCACGGCGAGAACGCGATCGCCTCCGCCTCCGGGCTGTTCAACGTCGCAATCGTGCGCGGCGACGACTCCACAGCCACCTCCGAGGGCAACTTCACCCGGGTGCGGGTCCGCGGTGACGGCAACACCGCCGGGGCGTCCGGGCCGGGCAGCCGCACCAGTGTCTACGGCGACGACAACACCGCCGAGACCACCGGCGCCTCCAGCTCGCTCTACGTCCGCGGCGTCGGCAACGAGACCACCAGCAGCGGCGCCGGCAACCGCGCCACGGTCTACGGCGAGGGAAACGAGGTAGTCCTCGCCGGCCAGGACGGGTCGGCACGAGCCCGCGTCGTCGGCGACCGCAACACCGTCACCGCCGCTTCGGAGGACAGCCGAACTCGCGTCTCAGTGGTCGGTGACGACAACGACGCCACCACCTTGGCCACCGACGGCTCCCGCGCCGAGATCACCGTGCGCGGTGACGGGAACTCCGCGGCCGCGTCGGCCGACGAGGATTCCACCGCACGGGCGAGCATCATCGGCGACACCAGCTCCGCAGTCGCCACGGCCAACCTCGATGGCTACGCCGCCGCCCGCATCACCGGCGATTCCAACGTCGCGTCCAGCGACGCGCTCGGTCAGACGTCGATCGCCCGGATCACCGGCGACGACAGTGCCGCCTCGGCCACCGCAGCCGAAGCCCGCGCCGAGGCCACCGTCTTCGGCGACAGCAACGCCGTGCAGGCCACCGACGGCAGGGCAGTGATCTCCGGTGACGGCAGCACCGCGACCGCCGACGGGCCCGGCAGCCTGGCCCGCGTCTGGGGCGACGGCAGCACCGCAGATTCGCTGGGTGAGCGCAACACCGCCTTCGTGTGGGGTGACGACTCCCGCGCCATTGCCGGCCCCGGCATCTACAACAACGCGCTCGTCTTCGGTAACAACCTGCTCGCCGACACCGGCCCCGGCGACGGGCGCACCGTCTACGGCCAGCCGTTCGACCCCGAGAACCAGGCTCCCGTCGCGGGAACCCCAGGGGCCCAGACCGTCGACCCCGAAACCGGCACGGTCACCGGCACACTGGGCTTCACCGACCCCGACGGCGACACCCTGACCTACACAGCGGGCACCCCCGCCAACGGGTCGGTCACCCTCAACGCCGCAGCAGGCACCTACACCTACACGCCGGCCACCCGGCCGCCGTTCGGCGACCCCGACGGTGCCGACTCCTTCACCGTCACCGCCTCCGACGGCCAGGCAACGACAATGACCACCATCGACGTCCCCGTCACCGCACTCCCCGAACCCGGCAACCAGGCCCCGCAGGCCGGACTGTCCGGACCCTGGCAGATCGACGAGGAAACCGGTGTGGTCACGGCCACGCTCGGCTTCACCGACCCCGACGGTGACCCGCTGACCTACGAGGTCACCGAGCAGCCCGACAACGGCGTCGTCACCGTCGACAACGAGGCCGGCACCTACACCTACACGCCCGAAACCCGTCCGGAACCCGGTCAACCCGACGGGGAGGACTCCTTCACCGTGGTTGCCTCCGACCCCGACGGACTGACGGCAACCAACACCATCGGCCTGCCCATCGTCGCCCAGCCGGCACCCGACAACCAGGCCCCGGTCGCCGGAACGCCCGGCGACCAGACCGTCGACCCGGAAACCGGTTCCGTCACCGGATCTCTGGGCTTCACCGACCCCGACGGCGACGAACTGACCTACACCGCCACCGATCCCACCAACGGCTCGGTCACCATCGACGCCCAGGCCGGCACCTTCACCTACACCCCGGCCACCCGACCGGAAGCCGGTGAGCCCGACGGCGCCGACGCCTTCACCGTCACCGCCACCGACCCCGACGGCCTGTCCGCCAGCGCCACCATCGACGTCCCCGTCACCGCACTGCCCGACCCGGACAACCGCGCGCCCGTCCCCGGGGATCTAGGCCAGCAGAGCGTCGATCCCGAAACCGGCGCCGTCACCGCCACCTTCAGCTTCACCGACCCCGACGGCGACGACCTGACCTACACCGTTTCCACGCCCGCCAACGGCACCGTCACCCTCGACGCCCAAACCGGCACCTACACCTACACCCCGGACCCGCAGGCTCGGCCGGCCTTCGGCGACGAAGACGGCGTCGACGCCTTCACGCTCACCGCCTCGGACGGTCAAGCCAGTTCCACCATCGGCGTCGAAGTCCCCGTCACCGCGCTTCCGGAGCCCGACAACCAGGCCCCCGTCGCAGGCACTCCAGGAGCGCAGACCGTCGATCCCGAAACCGGCTCCGTCACCGGATCTCTGGGCTTCACCGACCCCGATGGCGACGAACTGACCTACACCGCCACCGATCCCACCAACGGCTCGGTCACCATCGACGCAGTGGCTGGCACCTACACCTACACCCCCACCACCCGGCCGGCAGCCGGTGAACCGGACGGCGCCGACACCTTCACCGTCACCGCCACCGACCCCGACGGCCTGTCCGCGATGACCACCATCAACGTCCCCGTGGCCGCACTGCCCGAACCCGACAACCAGGCACCGGTGGCCACTGATGACGCGGCCACCGTGACTGAAGACAGCACGGCCAATGTCATCGACATCCTCGCCAATGACACCGATGCCGACGGCGACTCGTTGACCGTCACGGCGGTCAGCACTCCCACCCACGGCACCGCAGCCGTCAGCGGCGACGGCCTGTCGGTCACCTACACCCCCGACGCCAACTTCAACGGATCCGACACCTTCACCTACACCGTCACCGACACCGCAGGCGACACCGGCACAGCCACCGTGTCGGTCACCGTGACCGCAGTCGACGACCCGGCGAACCTCGGCAACGACACCGCCACTGTGGCCGAGAACAGCGGGGTCACAACCATCAACGTGCTGGCGAACGACAGCGATGTCGACGGAGCCCTCACCGTCACCGCGGTCAGCGCTGCCGCCAACGGCACCGCGGCGGTCAGCGGCGACGGGCTGTCGGTCACCTATACCCCCGACGCCAACTTCAACGGATCCGACACCTTCACCTACACCGTCACCGACACCGCGGGCGGCACCGGCACAGCCACCGTGTCGGTCACGGTCACCGCGAGCACCACCAACCAGCCGCCCGCCGCTGAACCGACGTTCGGCGCTCCAGGTGAGAACGGTTCTGTGACAGGCACCTTGGGCGCTTCTGACGCCGAGGATGACGACCTGAGCTTCACCGTCGTCGAGGGAGTCGAGTCGGGCACACTGACACTCAATGCCGACGGCACCTTCACCTACACCCCCACCCTGGCGGGTCGGATCAAGGCCGCCCAGTCACCCGGTGAAGACGTCGACGGCTTCACCGTGCAGATCAGCGATGGTGCCAATGCCGCCGTCACCGTCACCGTCGACGGCTTGCCGATCGCTCCGGGGACGCCGGTCGAAACCGCCGCTGTTCTCACCGATGGCACACCGATCGACGGCGTCGCCGGCATCGACGGTGCGACCATGTACGTCACGAACGGAACCGACTCCATCGTGGGCGGTGGCAAGTTGAAGGTTATCGATACCGCCACCAACACCATCACCGCCACACTCGACATCGGCGGGACCACCGACGGCGTCGCGATCAGTCCGGATGGAAGCGTGGTCTACGTCGTCGACGCCGACGATCGCACGCTGTCTCTGGTCGACACCGCATCCAACACCGTGATCACGACAATCACCGATTTGCCGGTCAATCCGCGCAAGGTGGCCGTCAGCCCGGACGGCACGCGGCTCTACCTCGTATCGAACAACGATTCCCAAGGGTTCACGGTGATCGACACGAGTGACAACTCGGTCGTCACGACCGTCGATCTCGACGCGAGGGACTTGGCGGTCAGTCCCGACGGCACCCGGGTGTACCTCGCACAAGACACCGCCGTCGCAGTGGTCGACACCACCACCAACGCGATCATCGCCACCATCCCCGTCGGCTCCACCACATTCCAGGGCGGGGTCGCCGTGAACAGTGACGGAAGCCGGGTTTATGCCACGAACCAGGATGACGACACCGTGTCGGTGATCGACACCAGCACCAATACCGTCGTGGCCACTGTGGCCGTCGGCAGCGCCCCAGCCAACCTGGCGATCAGCCCCGACGACAGCGTGGTCTACGTTCCGAACCTCGAAGACGGAACCGTCTCGGTGATCGACACCGCGAGCAACACCGTCATCAGCACCGTTTCGGTCGGAACGCTCGGGCTCGGGGTGGCCAACGTCGCGTTCCTGCCCGATGGGACCGCCTACGTCATGAACTTCTTCGAATCGAGCGTGTTCGTCATCGGCGTGACCGATTCCGTGGCAACCCTGGCGTAGCCAACCGGCGAAAGCGCACTGAGGGTCGTGCCCAACTCCTTGGGCACGACCCTCAGCGCATTCTCGGCATCCGAGGCAAGCGGCGCCCGCGGCGCCCGAGGCAAGCGCCGCACGCTACTCGATCTGCTCCACGTCGTCGGGCTCGGCCTCGATCACCGGGGCGTCGTCGGCTTCCTGCGCCTCTTCCTCGGCGACCGGGTCGTCGGCGAGCAGCACCCGCACCGCACTGTTGAGGAAGGCCAGCACCGGCACGGCCAGCAGCGCGCCGACGATGCCGGCCAGCACGGCGCCTCCGGCGATCGCGAGCACGATGGCCAACGGGTGGATTGACACCGCCCGGCCCATCACCAACGGCTGCAGCACGTGGCCTTCGAGCTGCTGCACGGCGATGATCAACCCCAGCGTGATCAGGGCATAGATCCAGCCCTTGGCGATCAGCGCGACGATGACGGCCAGGAACCCGGTGACCACCGCGCCGACCAGCGGCACGAACGCGCCCATGAACACCAGCGACGCGAGCGGCAGCGCCAGCGGGACACCCATGATCGCCAGGCCGAGCCCGATGCCGGTCGCATCCACCGCCGCCACCAGGAACGTGGCCCGGACGTAGCCGATCAACGTGTGGAATCCGGCGCGGCCGGCGTTGCGCACGCGTGTGCGCACCCCGGTCGGGACGACGCCGGTGACGAACGTGAAGATGTTGCGGCCGCCGTACAGCAGGAAGATCAGCGTGAACAGCATCAGCAGCGCACCGGTGACGATCTCGGTGACGGTCGCTGCGGTGGACACGGCCCCGCTGGTCAACCGTTCCTGGTTGTCGCGCAGCGCCTCCAGCGCCGAGTCGCGGAACTGGTTGATCTGCTGCTCGCTGACCTTCAGCGGTCCGTCGGTCAGCCAGGCGCCGACACCCTCGATGCTGGTCGAAACCTGGCCCGCCAATGCCGGCACGCCCTCGATGAACTGGGTGATGACGAACGCCAGCAGGCCACCGAACACCGCGAACCCGCTGAGCAGCACCAGCGCGACCGCACCGCTGCGCGGCGCACCCCTGCGGTCCAGGAAGTCGACGACGGGCATGAGCAGCGCCGCCACGATCGTGGCCAGCGCAACCGGGACGAACAGGATCTCCAACCGCAGGATCAACCATCCCAACGCCACAACCGCAGCCAGGATGATCAGCAGCCGCCACGCCCACGCAGCGGTTTTGCGCACCAGCGGGGTCACCGACTCGTCGGCGAGCGGATCGAGGGAGGGTCCTGCGGACATCCCGGTAGCGTAACGGGCACGCGGGTCTCACCCGCCGATCTGCGGAAACCGTTGACCCACGCCTTACCCTTACTTGCGTGTCACACGACGCTCCAGCGAGCGGCAGCCCGGCAGGGGCCGCCAACCCGGAGCGCAGCCGCGGCAAGTACTGGTGGCTGCGCTGGGCGCTGATCGCGCTGGCACTGGTGGTGCTGACCGTCGAATTGGCGCTGGTGCACGACCAGTTGGCCAAGGCATGGAAGAGCGTGTATTCCGCCAACTGGATGTGGGTGCTGGCCGCGGTGGTGGCGGCGATGGCGTCGATGCACAGCTTCGCCCAGATCCAGCGCACGCTGCTGCGCTCGGCGGGGGTGCACGTGCACCAGTGGCGCTCCGAGGCGGCGTTCTACGCCGGCAACGCTCTGTCCACCACCATGCCGGGTGGGCCGGTGCTGTCGGCGACGTTCATCTACCGCCAGCAGCGGATGTGGGGCGCCTCGCCTGTGGTGGCGTCCTGGCAGCTGGTCATGTCGGGCGCGCTGCAGGTCATCGGTCTGGCCCTGCTCGGCCTGGGCGGGGCTTTCATGTTGGGGGCGAGCAAGAATCCGCTGTCGCTCATCTTCTCGCTCGGCGGTTTCGTCGCGCTGATCCTGCTCGCGCAGGCCGTGGCGAGCCGCCCGGAGCTCATCGACGGCATCGGGGTGCGCCTGCTGTCCTGGTTCAACTCGGTGCGCGGCAAGCCCGCCGACACCGGGCTGACGAAATGGCGTGCCACCCTGGTGCAACTCGAGTCGGTGCAACTGGGTCGTCGTGACCTCGGGGAGGCGTTCAGCTGGTCGCTGTTCAACTGGGTCGCCGACGTCGGCTGCCTGCTGTTCGCCTGTTACGCCACCGGCGGGCACCCCTCGGTGGCGGGAGTGACGGTCGCCTATGCGGCGGCCAGGGCGGTCGGCTCGATCCCGTTGATGCCCGGTGGGTTGCTGGTCGTCGAGGCGGTGCTGGTCCCCGGTCTGGTGTCGAGCGGCATGTCGCTGGCCTCGGCGATCTCGGCCATGCTGATCTACCGGCTGGTCAGTTGGATCTTCATCGCCGCGATCGGCTGGGTGGTGTTCCTGATCATGTTCCGCACCGAGAAGGACCTCGACCCCGACCGAGATCCCGCCGACCCCGAGGCAACGCCGATGCGTTCCACCGACACCCATCTACCGTTGCTGTTCAGCCCCGATCCCGAGGCGCCCCATCCACCGGGTCAGCCCGGTCCCTAGCGAAAGAGTCGCCGCAGCATGCAGATTCGTCCGTTGATCGCCGCTGTGTCGCTGACGACGCTGATGCTGTGCGCAGCCTGCGCCACCGATCCGGAAACGAAGAACGCCGGGACCACCGCGCAGGCCACCCCGCCACCGCCGGCCGCGGCCGACTCGACGCCGCCACCTCTGCCCGGTCCCGCGGTCCTGACTCCGGTGGTGGGCCGGGTGCTGGCGGCCCCGATCCCGGTACCTGCCACCGACGGCAAGACCCATCTGGCCTACGAGCTGGTGTTGACCAACACCACGCCCCAGGACGTCACGCTGACCGGGGTGGACGTGCGCGCCGGTGACCGCACACTGCTCAGCCTGCCGGGTGAGCGGCTCACCTATTGGACCAGGCTGGCGGGAAACCCGGTCCCCACCACGACTCTCGGGCCCGCCCAGACCGGCTATGTGTGGCTGGATGTGGCGGTGGACCCCGACGAAGCCGTCCCCGCGGAACTCAGCCACACCGTGGCGATCTCGGTGACCGATCCGTCGCCCCCGCTGATCCCCGCCTCGCTCACCGAGAACATCGCCCCGGTCACGGTGCAGACCCGCCAACCCATCTCGATCGCACCACCGTTGAAGGGGCCCAACTGGCTCGACGGCGACAGCTGCTGCGACATGTCCGCACACCGCACGGCACTGAACCCCCTCGACGGCGAGATCTGGGCCGCCGAGCGGTTCGCCATCGACTACGTGCAACTGGGTCCGGACGGCCGGCTGTTCACCGGTGACGAAGCGCAACTGGACAGCTACCCCTACGTGGGATCGGACGTGGTGGCCGTCGGCGAGGGACCGGTGGTGTCGGTCGTCGACGGCCTGCCCGAACAGGTTCCGGGTTCCGCGCCGACCGACTTGCCGCTCGAGGAGTACGGCGGCAACCATGTCGTCCAGGACCTCGGTGGCGGCAACTATGCGTTCTACGCCCACCTTCAGACGGGCTCGGTGCAGGTTCAGCCCGGTGACCACCTGAGCACCGGACAAGTGTTGGGCGCGTTGGGAAACAGCGGCAACTCCGACGCCCCACACCTGCACTTCCACGTCATGAGCACCCCGGATCCGCTGCGGTCCAACGGGTTGCCGTTCGTGTTCACCGACTTCCGGCTGGATTCCCGCTCCACCGGCGACCTGGACGCACTGCTGGGGGGCAAGCCCGCCGAGCTCGAGCCAGGATTCGCTCCGCGGGACGAAAGCGGCACCAGCCCATTGGTTTACGATGTGATGACCTATGCCGAAAGCTGATCGTTCCACCGCCGTCAAGGCGCTCGCCGCCGATGCGGTGTGTGTCGTGGTGTTCTGCACGATCGGCCGGCGCAGCCACGCCGAGGGGCTGACGGTGGCCGGAATCGCCGAGACGGCATGGCCGTTCCTTGCGGGTACCGCGGTCGGCTGGCTGCTGGCGCAGGGCTGGCGCCGTCCGATCGCCGTGATTCCGACGGGGCTGGCCGTGTGGTTGGCCACGGTCGTCGTCGGCATGCTGCTGCGCAAGGCCACCGGCCAGGGCACCGCCACCAGCTTCATCGTCGTGGCGTCGTTGACGACCGCTGTACTGCTGCTCGGCTGGCGTGCCGGCGCACGCGCGTTGAGCCGCCGCTGAGCGCGCCGCGCTCAGGTTTGTCTCGGCGCACCGCGCTCAGCAACCCTTCGGCACCCCCGCCCACAATGTGTCGACGCCCGGCGCTCAAATCTCGTTCGGGGGCGTCCACGATTCGTTCGGCGCCGTGGACACGGTGAGCGTCGCCCTCAGCCCGCCCAGCGGGCTGTCGGACAGCTCGATGGTGCCGCCGTGCAGCGCGGCTTGCTGCGCCACCAACGCCAGACCCAGTCCCGAGCCACCGGGGGCGGCGTTGCTGCCCCGGGAGAAGCGCCCCAGCACGGTTTCGTGTTCGTCGGAGGGCAGTCCCCGACCGTTGTCGTCGACGACGATCGTCACCACCCCGTCGTGGCGGTGTGACGACAACACGATCCGGCTCGCCTGGCCGTGGGTCACCGCATTGCGCACCAGGTTGTCGACGGCCAACCGGAGCCCGCTGGGCCAGCCCAGCAGGGTGCCGAGATCGTCGTCGAGCACCACGTCGATCTGCACCTGGTTGGCGCCGCGCATGTTCTCCCGCGCCACCCGGTCCAGCATGTCGGTCAGGTCGATCACCTCGCGGTCCTCGACCTGGGCCAGTTGCCCCGACGCGAGTTGGCCGAGCGCGGTGATGATGCCCTCGACGCGGCGCTGCGCGCGGGACAGGTCTGCGACCACCTCGTCGCGTTCGTCGTCAGGCAGGTTGTGGATGCGCAGTGTGTCGAGGTCGGCGCGCATCGCCGTCAGCGGGGTGCGCAGCTCGTGTGCGGCGTTGGCGGCGAAGTCCTGGGCCGCCTGCAGCGAGTTCGTGGTGGCCCGTTGCGCGGCGGCCAACCGGCTGAGCATCGCGCTCATGGCCTCCGAGAGATCCTCGGCCTCGCGCACGCCGTGCACCGCGGGGATGTCCTCGGCGTCCTTGCCCAGCCTCTTGGTGTTCTCGGTCAGCTTGCGCAGCGGCCGGATCGCCGGGCCGGCCAGCAGCCAGCCCAGCCCCGCGGCAATCAACACCGTCATCACACCGACCGCGATGTAGAGCGGGACGCGGGCCCGATTGAGGAGGACGCTGTCGGCGCGGATGCCGATGGACATCAGCAGGCCGCCGTCCTGCTCCACCGGCACCGTACGCACGCGGTACTCGACGCCGTTGACGAACGCGGTCTCGGTTCCCGGGGGCAGCGGCGGAAGCTGGAAGCCGCGCTGGAACACCACCTGACCCGAGGTGCGGTCCCGGCCGGTGGTGAGCACGCCGCGGCGCGGGTCGGACAGTTCCTCGGGAAACATGCTGGCGTCGACGATCGCGTCGAGCCGGCGGTCGAGCTGCGTGGCGTCGTTGTTGGCCAGCACGACCGAGGTCAGAATCGTGAACGCCGCGACCACCGCCGCGGCGGCCGCGGCAGAGGCGATGGCCACCCGCGTGCGCAGCGAGGCCGACCGCAGGAACCGGGGAAGCTTCGGACGTGTCACCAACAGATCGGGTTCTTACGGATCTTCTCGCAGCACGTACCCGATTCCACGCACCGTGTGGATCACCCGTGGCAGCCCGTCGCGTTCCAGTTTGCGCCGCAGATAGGACACGAACACGTCGGCGACGTTGGTGTCGACGTCGAAGTCGTAGCCCCACACCAGCTCGAGCAGGCGTTGCCTGCTCAACACCACGCCGGCGTTCTCGGCCAGCGCGGCCAGCAGGTCGAACTCCCGCTTGGTGAGCTCGACCCGCTCCCCGGCGACGAACACCAGCCGCCGCGCCGTGTCGATGGTCAGCGAACCCACGGTCAGGGTGTCCGACCCGGGGTCGGAATGGTGTGCCCGGCGCAGCAGCGCATGCAGCCGGGCCACCAGCTCACCGAGGTCGAACGGCTTGGTCAGATAGTCGTCGGCGCCGGCCTCGAGACCGGCGATGCGGTCGTTGACGGTGTCACGGGCCGACAGCACGCAGATCGGGATGTCGTTGCCCAGCGCGCGCAACGCGGTGACCACGGCGACACCGTCGAGTTCGGGCATCTGCACGTCGAGCACCAGCGCATCGTGCGGTTCGCTGGACAACAACCGCAGCGCCTCCCGGCCCGTGGCCGCCACGCGAACGTCGAAGCCCGAATGCCGCAGACCCCGGGCTACCGAGGTCCGGACATCCGGGTCGTCGTCGACCATCAACACTGTCCGACCCGCACCGTCCTGGATGGACAGCTCCCCCTCACGAGCGGGCGGAGCATCCACCCTGTCGCGCACCGGCGGCTATTCGGGCATGTCCGGGTCGCCGGCATCCGCGAACGCGTAGCCGCACCGGTTCTTGATGTCGACCAGCGGCTGGCGGATCGCGGTCAGCTCGTCACGCTCCTGCGGATGGGAGTTCATGTAGTCCATCACCCGGGTCTTGATCTCCTCACGCGGCAGCCCGTGCAGGCTGGTGAAGAAGTCGTTCACGTCCGGATGGGTGAACAGGTAGGCCGACGACGCGGCCGACACACCGGAAGCCACGCCGGCGAAGTCGGCGGCGGTGCAGTTCGGCGGGGCGGGCTGAGCGGATGCCGCCGGCAGGACGCCGAACAGCGTCGCACCGAGGGCACCTGCACCCAGGGCGCCCGCGACCGCGCGCCGCACCGTAGGGGCCGAGAACAACATGGGGGCTCCTTCGTCAAGAGGTAGACAAGACCGGACCCGTGTCGGGCCCCGGTCAGGACCATCCTAGAAATGTAAACAGAACATCTGCCGACTTTCCCGCCAAGCGGGCGTTTAATCGCCGATTGGACCTCGCCGCGGGCGGGTCAGTACGTCGCGGTGAGCCCTGGAAGCGCCGCCGCACCGCGTGCCTCAAGACCGCGCCGTGCACGCCCTACGACACCGCGCCGCGCGTCCCCGCCGCCGGGCCGCGTGCACCCGACGTGGGGGCCGTCTCCGCGCCGACGTTCTGCGTGGCCGGAAGCTGGGCGGGCAGGCCCTGGCCCTGGCCCTGGCCCTGCTGGACGCTCTGCAGCAGACCCAGCATCTGCGGCAATGTCACCGGCAGCCGGCAGCGGCCCGACAGCGTCGCCAACGGCTGCTGCAATCGCTGCATGTCGGTGGCCACCTCGGGGTTGGAGTCGAAATACGCCTTGAGCATCGCCACCGACTGCGGCCCGGGCGGCTGCTGCGAGATCGCGGTCAGCGCCTGATCGGTCTCGGGATGGGCGGCGAGGTAGACGCCGGTGTTGGTGGCGACCGCGCCGACCGTCTTGGCGACCGAGCTGGCCGCGCACGGATCGGGTGCCGCCCCGGCTGCCGGACCGGTCACCAGCGCCAGCGTGATTGCGCCACCGGCGGCGACGGCGCCCAGCGCGGTCCGCACGAACGGTGCTACGAAGTTCTTCGGTGCGTCCATCATGTCTCCCATCAGCTCGCCGACACGCTGAGGTGCCGCGGGCTCGCTGCGATCAGTAGCAAAGGATCCCCGACGCGATACTTCCCGCGCACATCCTGCCATCTGCGGCGCCGCGCTGGCCAACCGGCGAGCCCAGCGGCCAAGGTGGCAGCCGGATAAAGGTTCTCTAACCGGTCGGTCGAGGGCGAGTCACCCTACAGCAAGCTGCTGTACGCTCTCGCTACGAAACGCCGGGGAGAAAGCGGGGAGATCCCATCCAGCAGTTCATGATGCGCGTGAGCAGCAACCTGCGCAGGTTCCGCTGGGCGGTGTTCGCGGTCTGGATCCTTCTCCTGGTGCCCTCGGTGCACCTCGCACTCAACCAGTCCGGCAACCTCACCGGCGGCGGCTTCGAGGTCGAGGGCTCCCAGTCGCTGTATGTGCAGCGGCAGCTCGAGGCCCAGTTCCCCGACCAGGGGGCGTCTCCGTTGGCTCTGGTGGCCGACCCGCGCCCGGACGCGTCGTTCGACGACATGAACGAGGCGGTGGCGTTCCTCGAACGGGTCGCCGCCGAGGTGCCCAGCGTCACGGTCATGCCGAACCCGCAGCAGCCGCCGCCCCAGCCCGACCGCCCGTACGTCCTGACCCTGCAGATCAGCTTCGACAACACCGGCGCGGTCGACGTGGCCAACCAATTGCGCGAGAAGGTCGGCATCGACGGCGAGGACGCCGGCGAGATGGACAACGGCAAGGTCAGGCTCTACGTCATCGGACAGGGCGCACTGGGCGCCGCCGCGACGCTGGCCACCAAGAACGACATCGCGCAGGCCGAGAAGTGGAATTTCCCGATCGTCCTGCTCATCCTGCTGGCGGTGTTCGGGTCGCTGGCCGCCGCCGCGATGCCGCTGCTGCTGGGTATCTGCACCGTCGCGGTGACGATGGGCCTGGTCTTCCTGTTGTCGATGCACATGACGATGTCGGTGTTCGTCACCTCGACGGTGTCGATGTTCGGCATCGCGGTCGCCATCGACTACTCGCTGTTCATCCTGATGCGCTTCCGCGAGGAGCTCCGCGCCGGGCGGGAACCCCAGGACGCCGCCGACGCCGCGATGGCCACCTCCGGCCTGGCCGTGGTGCTGTCGGGGTTGACGGTCATCGCGTCGGTCACCGGGCTGTATCTGATCAACACGCCGGTGCTGCAGTCGATGGCCACCGGCGCGATCCTGGCCGTCGCGGTCGCGGTGCTGACGTCGACGACGCTGACCCCGGCTGTCCTGGCCACCTTCGGCCGCCGCGCCGCCAAGCGGTCGTCGTACCTGCACTGGGGTCGCCAGGTGGAGGCCACCCAGTCGAGGTTCTGGACCCGGTGGACGGGCTGGGTGATGCGCCGGCCGTGGGCCTCGGCCCTGGCCGCCGCGGCGCTGCTGCTGACGCTGGCCGCGCCCGCGTTCTCGATGACGCTGGGCAACAGCATGCAACGACAGTTCGACCCGACCCACGAGATCCGCGGCGGGGTCAACGCGGCCGCGGTCGCGCTGGGCCCCGGCGCTCTCGGGCCGGTCCGGGTGTTGGTCACCTTCCCCGACGGCAACGCCGCCTCGGCGCCCGCCAAGGAGCCCCTGCTGAACGCGGTGCGGCAGAAGATGACCGAGGCGCCCAACGTCGTGTCGGTGACCCCGGCGGCGTTCGGCAACGACTACCGCAGCGCACTGCTGTCTGCGGTGCTGTCGGTGGATCCGGAGGAGATGGGGGCACGCGACACCGTCGACTGGATGCGCGAGCAGCTCCCGCCGGTGGCCGAGGGTCAGGCCCTGGTGAACGTCGGAGGCCCGACGGCGCTGATCAAGGACTTCGACGACCGGGTCGCGAAGACCCAGCCGCTGGTGTTCGGATTCGTCGCGCTGATCGCGTTCGTCATGCTGCTGATCTCGATCCGGTCGGTGTTCCTGGCGCTCAAGGGCGTGCTGATGACGGTGCTGTCGGTGGCCGCGGCATACGGCAGCCTGGTGGTCGTCTTTCAGTGGGGTTGGCTCTCGGATCTGGGCTTCAAACAGCTCTCGTCGCTGGACAGCACCATCCCGCCGCTGGTGCTGGCGCTGACGTTCGGCCTGTCGATGGATTACGAGATCTTTCTGCTCACCCGGATCCGGGAGCGGTTCCTGCAGACCGGCAACACCCGCGACGCCGTGGCCTACGGCGTGAGCACCAGCGCCCGCACGATCACCAGCGCCGCGTTGATCATGATCGCGGTGTTCATCGGATTCGCGTTCTCCGGCATGCCGCTGGTCGCGCAGCTGGGTGTGGCGTCGGCCGTCGCGATCGCGGTGGACGCCACGGTGGTGCGGCTGGTGTTGGTGCCGGCGCTGATGGCGATGTTCGACGAGTGGAACTGGTGGCTGCCGCGCTGGCTGGACCGGATTCTGCCGTCGGTGGACTTCGAGAAGCCGCTGCCCAAGGCCGACATCGGCGACCTGGTCATCATCCCCGACGACATCTCCGCGCTGGCACCGTCGGGCGCGGATCTGCGCACCGTCGTCAAGTCGGCCGCCAAACTGAAAACGCTGGCACCGCAAGCGATCACCGTCGCCGATCCGCTGGCGTTCTCGGGGTGCCAGCCGTGCGCGAAGTCGATGGGCGGCAGGCTGGTGGAGAAGCGGACCCCGGTCGCGGTCGGCAACCGGGCCCACGGCAAGACCGTTGCCGTCAAGCTGCCCAAGCATCCGGTGACGATGTGGCGGGGCCGCCTCGACGTCGCACTCGATGCGCTGGCCGTGCAGGCCGGCGGCCCGGACGGCGGCTCCCCGCTGCAGCGCACCGACCCGATGGAGACCACCAACGTGTTGCTGCCCACCGGTGACCGGCTGCAGATCCCCACCGGCGCCGAGACGCTGCGGTTGAAGAGTTTCCTGATCATGGCGCGCAACAACGCCCGCGACTACACCGAGCTGGCCGACCTCGTCGACACCATGGACACGCAGACCGCCGCGGAAGTGCTCACCGGCATGGACCGGTATTACTCTGGTCCACCGGCAGGTGCTCAGCGGGCCAACACCCTCAACGGGCACTGGGTGGCGACCCAGCTGGTGCGCAGGCTGGCCGATCCGCAACCGTCCGACGGGCCCGATTTCACCCGGGAGGGCTCCGAGACGGAGTGGGCTCGGGTCCGGCAGCGGTGCCTGACCGTGGCAGTGGCGATGCTGGAGGAGGCGAGGTGACGGTGACCGGGGAGGTACGGGGATCGAACCGTGACGCGGCTTCCCCACCGCCGGTGGACACCCGGCCCGTCGAGTTCTGGCCGACGGCAGCCATCCGCGCCGCGCTGGAGAACGACGACCTGAGCGTGTGGCAGCGCATCGTGGTCGCGATCAAGCGCGATCCGTACGGCCGCACCGCCCGCCAGGTCGAGGAGGTCCTCGAAACGGCACGGCCCTACGGGGTGTCCCGCGCGATGTCGGAGGTGCTGGTGCGTACCCGCGAGCACCTCGAGGCCAACGAGTGCGCCGAGGTGGCCAAGCACGTGCATCTGCTGTTGGAGCGCTCCGGCCTCGGTGAGCAGGAGTTCGCGTCGCGCATCGGGGTGCCCGCCGAGGACTTCGCCACCTATCTGCAGGGCAGCGTCAGCCCGCCGGCCTCGCTGATGATCCGGATGGGCCGGTTGTCCGACCGGTTCGCCCGGATGCGGGCCCAACGCGCCGACCAGTGACGTTTCTGCTGATCCCGGGTGCGGGCGGCAGCGCCTGGTACTGGCACCGCGTCGTCGCCCTGCTCGAACAGGCCGGTGAGCGGGCGGTCGCGGTCGATCTGCCCGCCGACGACGACGATGCCGACCTGATCACCTACGCCGACATCGCCTCGACCGCGGTGTTGGACGCCGACGGGCCGCTGACCGTGGTCGGGCAGTCGATGGGAGCGCTGACCGCGCCGATCGTCGCCGAGCGCCTTCCGACGGCGGCGCTGGTGTTGCTCAACCCGATGGTGCCGCGCCCCGGCGAATCGCCGGGTCAGTGGTGGGCAACCACCGGTCAGCAGGACGCGCAGGTCGCCTACTTCCGCGAGATCGGGCTGGGCCGGGAGGAATTCGACTTCGTCGAGGACTTCTTCCACGACGTCCCCGCCGAGGTACGGGCCGAGGCCGAGAAGCATCCCGAGCCGGAGCAGTCCGAGACGCCGTTCGCGGGGCCGTGGCCGCTGCCCGACTGGCCCGACGTGCCGACGCGGGTGCTGGCCGGCCGCGAGGACCGGTTGTTCCCGCTGGAGTTCCAGCGCCGGGTCACCCGGGAGCGGCTCGGCCTCGAGGTCGAGGTGATCCCCGGTGGTCATCTGGCGGCGCTGAGCCACCCCGACGAGGTGGCGACTCGCCTTCTGCGCGCGGAATAGCCTTCCTGGTCGTTGCTCGGGCCCGCGGGCGCAGCCCTGGCTTCTCGCTCGCGATCAGCGGTTGTGGATGGGTGAGACGTCCTGCACCAGCCAGCGGCCGTCGGTCTCGCCCAGCGTGACGCGCAACGCCAGCACGGCGGTGTCCGGCGGCTGACCGGGTGAGTTCTGGGTGCCGCGCAGGATGACCGCCACGCTGGCGGCCCTGGGGCCGATCGCCTCCACCCCCGCCGAGACGGTGCTGG
Source organism: Mycobacterium sp. G7A2 (assembly GCF_041902445.1). Lineage (NCBI taxonomy): Bacteria > Bacillati > Actinomycetota > Actinomycetes > Mycobacteriales > Mycobacteriaceae > Mycobacterium > Mycobacterium sp. G7A2. Next base: position 5,725,027 of record NZ_CP169251.1, read on the forward strand.
CCTGGGCCGACACATTGCGCCCCGCCATGTCCTCGGCGACCTCGGCGAATTCGCTTCGGAACCGGTCGGCGGCGTCGGGCGTCATCATGCTCACCGCGCGGTCGATGGAGGCGGTGGGGTTCTGCGGGGTGAACGTGGCCGAGGCCTCGGCCACGCTGCTGGCGATGCCGGTCACCGCCGCGGAGTCGGCCTCCAATGCCCGGTCCGGCTTCGTCCATTGCAGATAGCCCACCGCGACCGCCGCGACGAGCGCCCCGGTCGCCGTCGCGACCACCGCCAACCGCAGTCCCGGGCCTTCGTCGTCAGTGCCGACGGTCACCCTGTCGCGGCGGGCCAGCACGAAGTCGACCACGACCGCCTGCACGACCAGCAGGCACAGCACCGAGCACACCGACACCCACCACAGCGGCCAGCGCAGCGCGACACCGATGTAGATCAGGGCGGCCAGGACAGCGACCGGCGCCAGCACATCGAAGGCGGCAACCCGTAGACGGTTCCTCATCGGATCGGCTCCAGCCGCGAGATCAGCATCTCGCCGTCGACCTCGGAGACGTCCAGGCGCAGGTTCCACCGCACCGTCTGCGGCGCGTCGGACCCGGCGTTGTCGCTGACCGAGGTCGCCACCACCATCACGGTGTCGGTGCGATCCGCCAGCCCCTCCAGATCGCTGCGCGGCTCCCGCGGCGGGGCGCCGGGCGGCTCGTGGTGGATCGTCTCCAGGGCCACCGAGTCCACCAGGCCGGAGGTCCGGGAGTCGAGGGTCTGCACAAGGCGGCGAAACGGCGCCATGGTGGCCTCGAAATCGACGTTGAGCTGCCCCACCGTGCCCTCGTGCAGGGTGGTGAGGTCCTGGTCGATGGTCTCCGGGGACATGTTGATCAGCACGCCGGTCCATGCCGCGGCGGCCTGCAGGGCGCGCGACCGGTAGTCCAGTTCCTCCTCGTGCGCGTGGTGCTGCGTCCAGATCACCGTGGCCAGAACGACTGCGACGACCGCCACCACTCCGAGCACGGCCGAGGCGATTCCGTAACCGGTGAAGACGCGGTCGGCCTGCACGTTCCGGTCCGGCTCGGGGGCGGGTTCCTGCTCGTCGTCGGGCATGCGCGTGAGGGTACCGCGACATTTCTGGAAGGATGTCGGGGTGACGGTAGAAGCAACATCGAACAAGTCGAATCTCGTTTCCGGAATCGATCTGCGCTACGTCGATGACTCGGCCCGACCGCAGGATGACCTCTTCGGCCACGTCAACGGTCGCTGGCTGGCCGACTATCAGATCCCGCCCGACCGAGCCACCGACGGCGCCTTCCGCACGCTGTACGACCGCGCCGAGGAGCAGATCCGCGACCTGATCACCGGAGCCGCCTCGGCGGCATCGGGAACCGAAGCGGCGGCGACGTCGGGAACCGACGAGCAGCGCATCGGCGACCTGTACGCCAGCTTCATGGACGAGCAGACGGTGCGGGAACGCGGGCTCGCCCCACTGCTGGAGGAACTGGCCGCGATCGACGCGGCCAGCACCGCCGACGAGCTGGCCGCGGTGCTGGCGTCGTTGCAGCGCACCGGCATCGGCGGCGGCACCGGCATGTACGTCGACACCGACTCCAAGAACTCCAGCCGCTACCTGCTTCATCTGAGCCAGTCCGGCATCGGCCTGCCCGACGAGTCCTATTTCCGCGACGAGCAGCACGCCGAGATCCTGGCCGCCTACCCCGGCCACATCGCGGCGATGTTCGCGTTGGCCCTGGGCGGGTCAGCCGACGATCATGCGGGCACCGCCGCGAGCATCGTCGCGCTGGAGACCAAGATCGCCGCCGCGCACTGGGATGTGGTCAAGCGCCGCGACGCCGACCTGACCTACAACCTGCGCGCCTTCGCCGAGTTGGTGGACCAGGCGCCCGGCTTCGACTGGACCGGCTGGTTCGCCGGGCTGGGCATCACCGACGAGCAGGCCGCCGAGCTGGTGGTCCGCCAACCCGACTACCTGACCGCGTTCGCGCAGCTGTGGGCCGACGAGGATCTCGAGACGTGGAAGAACTGGCTGCGCTGGCGCCTGATCCACGCGCGGGCCTTCCTGCTGCCGGATGAGCTGGTGGCCGAGGACTTTGCGTTCTACGGCCGGCTGCTGTCCGGGACCGAGCAGATCCGCGAGCGGTGGAAGCGCGGGGTGTCGGTGGTGGAGAACCTGATGGGTGACGCACTGGGCCGGATGTATGTCGAGCGGCACTTCCCGCCGGCCGCGAAGGCGCGGATGGACGAACTGGTGGCCAACCTGCGAGAGGCCTACCGGGTGAGCATCAACGAGTTGGACTGGATGACCCCGCAGACCCGGGAGAAGGCTCTGGTCAAGCTCGACAAGTTCACCGCCAAGATCGGCTATCCCGAAAAGTGGCGGGACTATTCGGCGCTCGTGATCGCCCGCGACGACCTGTACGGGAACTACCGGCGCGGTTACGCCGTCGAGTACGCCCGCGAGCTGGCCAAGCTCGGCGGGCCGGTGGACCGCGACGAGTGGTTCATGACGCCGCAGACCGTCAACGCGTACTACAACCCGGGCATGAACGAAATCGTCTTCCCGGCGGCGATTCTGCAGCCGCCGTTCTTCGACGCCGACGCCGACGACGCGGCCAACTATGGCGGCATCGGGGCGGTCATCGGGCACGAGATCGGGCACGGCTTCGACGATCAGGGCGCCAAGTACGACGGTGACGGCAACCTGGTGGACTGGTGGACCGACGACGATCGCGCCGAGTTCGGGGTCCGCACCAAGGCGCTGATCGAGCAGTTCGAGAAGTTCGTGCCGCGCGGCCTTGCCGAGTCGCACCACGTCAACGGCGCGTTCACCGTCGGCGAGAACATCGGCGACCTCGGCGGATTGTCCATCGCTCTGCTGGCCTACAAGCTGTCGCTGCAGGGCCGTCCGGCGCCGGTGATCGACGGATTGACCGGCGAGCAGCGCGTGTTCTTCGGGTGGGCGCAGGTGTGGCGCACCAAATCCCGAGAGGCCGAGGCGATCCGCCGACTGGCAGTGGATCCGCACTCGCCGCCGGAGTTCCGGTGCAACGGCGTCGTCCGCAACATGGACGCGTTCTATGAGGCGTTCGACGTCAGCGACTCCGACGAGCTCTACCTGGCTCCGGATCAGCGCGTGCACATCTGGAACTAGTGGCGTGCGGCCAGATACGGCCGCACCGCCACCAGGTACCCGACGAGCACCGCCAGCGGCGCCGCCATCGGAAGCCATGGCAGCGTGGCGGGCACGGCGACCGCCACGGTGCCGGCCGCGGTGAATCCGACCGCCGACGCCATCGTCGGTGCCGTCGGGTTGGTGTGGCGCAGCACCAGATACGCGACGGCGGACAGACCGGCCAGTGCGGTGAACATCTCTGCCGGCCCGGCCAGCGCGATCGTCAGCACCGTCAACAGCACCGCGACGCTGCTCGCCGGCCGCCACCAGACCGACCAGGCGACCGCGACCACGGCCGCCGCCGCGACGAACACGGCGGATCCGTCGGCGCGGTACGCCGCGGCGCCGACCATCAACACGCCGAACACCAACGGCAGCACTCTGCTTGCGGCGGTGGTCACCGGCGCCTCCGATCCGGCACCAGCGTCATCGCCTGATCCAGGGTGGTGCCGGCGGGCCAACCGATGATGTCGACTCCCACCGTGGCCATGTCGCGGTACATGAACGAGCGTTGCATCGTCCACATCCGGTCCACCAGCGGATCCCGCTCCCCCTGAATCGGGCTGCCTTCCAGCACATCCACTGCCACCACGGTGTGCCCGCGCTTGCGCAGATCGATCAACGCGAGCGCGAACTCGGTGTCCAGCAGGGTCGAGAACGCGATGATGATCGCCCCGGTGGGGACGGCGGCCCGGGGCGTGAGCGTTCCGGAAGCGGTTTCGTAGGTGTCACCGGCACCGAGCATGGTGTCGAGGATCCGGTAGAACTGACGCTGTCCGATATCGGCTCCCAGCCAGCGGGTTCGGCGCTGCCCCAGAGCAACCAGGCCTGCCCGGTCCCCGTACCGCAGTGCGCTCTGCACCACCTGCGCCGCCCCGCGCGCGGTGCGTTCCATCGCCTCGGTCGCCGGGCCGGGCGGCTGCGGATAGGTGTCGAAGAGCACGACCACGTCAGCCGCGCGATCGGTCAACCGCTCGGTGACGTGCAGGGCGCCGCGACGTGCGCTGACCGGCCAGTTGACCGAGCGCAGGAGATCGCCGGGGACGTAGGGACGGATGTCGGCGTACTCGACACCGGGGCCATGGTGGCGGGTGAGGTGGGTGCCCAACCTGTCGAGCAGTTCGGTGCGCGGAACAGCGGTGGATTGCGGCGGCGCCACGGGGAATACGCACACCTCGGCGGCATCGGCGGCGCCGACGCCCTCCAGCAGTCCACCGCGGCCGGGCACCCGTACGGCGGCGCGGATCTGGTAGCGGCCCCATCGTGGGGCACGCGCGTCGACGACCCCGGGTGCCACCGTCTCCAGGTGCATTCCTGCCGGGGCGGAGCACGTCAGCGCGACGGGCGCGCCGTCATCCGTGGCGGCGGTGACGGTCACGCGCACCGCCTCGTCTTCGAAACACCGGTGCAGTGGCGGTTGCGCCTGCACCGTCACCGTCGGTGGACGACGCTGCCACCCGATCGAACACAACACGCCGAGCAGGGGTGCGGCGAACACCACGAGGTCCGCGCGGCCGGTGAGCACAGCGCCGCCCAGTGCGGCGGCCGCGCACGTCGCGATGGCGAGCGTCAATGATGAGGCACGCCAACGTAGTTCGACCTCAGTCATCGGTCGGCGCGGGGTACCGGTGTGCGACACAGCAGGTCTTCGACGACATCGGTGCCCTGCACGCGCCGGACCCACATCTCGGGGCGCAGGCTGATCCGGTGCGCCATGGTGGGGACTGCCAGGGCCTTGACGTCCTCGGGGATGACGTAGTCGCGTCCCTGGAGCAACGCGTGGGCGCGGGCCAGCTGCACCAGATCGAGTTCGGCACGCGGGCTGGCGCCGACGGCGACCTGTGGATGGGATCGGCTCGCGGCCGCCAGTGCGACCACGTACTGCAGGACGTCGTCGTGCACCGACACCTGCTCGACGGATTCCTGCATGGCGAGCAGATCGTGCACGTCGACCACCCGCTGCACCGACGGCGGCGCCGAGCCGCGGTCCAGACGCCGCCGCAACATCGTGGCTTCTTCCTGTTCCGAGAGGTACTTGAGCTCCAGCCGCACCGAGAAGCGGTCCAGTTGCGCCTCGGGCAGCGGATAGGTGCCCTCGTATTCGATCGGGTTGTCGGTGGCCAGCACCAGGAACGGTTCCGGCAAAAGATGTGTCACACCGTCGATGCTGACCTGCCGCTCAGCCATCGCCTCCAGCAGCGCCGCCTGCGTCTTGGGTGGGGTCCGGTTGATCTCGTCGCCCAGGAGGAGGTTGGTGAACACGGGCCCGCGACGGAATTCGAAGCGGCCCGACTGCATGTCGTAGATGGTGGAGCCCAGCAGGTCTGCAGGAAGCAGGTCGGGCGTGAACTGCACACGGGTGAACTCCAGGCCGAGGGCAGCCGCGAAAGACTTGGCGATCAAAGTCTTTCCCAGCCCGGGCAGGTCCTCGATCAGCATGTGGCCGCGGGCCAGCATCGTGGTGAGGATCAGGCTCAGCGCCCGGCGCTTGCCGACGACGGCACGGCCGATCTCGTCGAGAACGGCTTCACACTGGGCGGTCGTGGCCGCCGGACCGGAACTGCGCGTCACAGCTTCGCCAACCGCACGAGTATGTCGTGGAGGACCTCACGACCGGGCCCCGGTTCCCGCCCGCCGGTGCGAGAGATGTTCTGCGGGTCCACCCACTGCCACAACTCGTCGCCGAACACCATGCGTCCGGTCAGTTGATACACATTGGGGTCCTTGACTTTCCGATGCCCACCCGCGAGTTCGAACTGCCTGGCCAGCATCGGACGCAGACGTCGGTCCCAGTCTGCGCGCGACGACTCCGCCCACGAGATCAACGTTTCGGTGCGGCCCCGCCACCGGCGAAGCGCCGCCTCGGCCTCGTCGCCGAGATCCTGCTCCTCGGGGTCACGGTCGGGCACGAGACGCCGGCGCAACGCCAGCAGAGCCACGACCAGGGCGGCCCCCGTCACCGTCAGCACGAGTTCACGCTCGAGCTGGGTGAACGCCAGGGCTTGCACGGCCACCACCAGAGCCACTGCTCCGACAACGAGTTTCGTCACGGCGCACCGGCCAGCTCGCGTTGCACGAGTTGGAGGGCACGCACGGCCTCGGCCCGGTGCCCCTCGTCCATGATGTGTGCGCTGAACCGGGCCTCCTCGAAGAGGTCCACCAGTTCACCGGCGCTGCCCGAGCGCAACACCTGCGTATCGATCGCCCGCGCCAGCACCTCAGTCGGCGTGTCGGAGTCCTGCGGGGACGCCCCCGGCGACTTCCCCAGTTCGCGTTCCATCGCCGCATAGCAGGCGATGATGGCCTGCCTGGGGTCACGGCTCAGGTCACCGATCTCGGCCAGCCCCAATTCGGCGGCCCGGGCCAGATCCGGATCGGCGGTCGGCGCCGATGGCTCGGGTTCGGGCGCCGAGGAGGCGGTGACGGTGGCTGGCCTGCGGCGGCCACGGATCGCGGCGACAACCGTGAGCACCACCAGCACCAGCGTCGTCACCGCCAGAATCGCGAACATGCCGCTGCCGCCGTCGGGGGCGGGGTCGCGGCGCTCGGGCGCAGCGGTGTCGGTCGGCGGCGCGGCGTCGGTCGACAACGCCGGGTCTGCTCCGGGCGCAGGCGGCGGTGGGTCGACCGGCGGCGCTGCCCAGCGCAGAAGCAGGTAGAGCACCGTCAGCCAGATCAGCAGTGCCGCCGCGGCAAGCAGGAGCGGGCGCCAGGGCAGCCCGTATCCGCGGCCGTCGTTCGGCAGTTCCGTCCGGGCGGGTGCGGCCCGCCGGGGTGGGGGCCGTTTGAGCAGGGACAGCGCGATGACGGCCATCGACACCACCAACATGGCGACGACGGCGATCAGGCTGCCCGAACCCTCGGTGGCCTCCTGGGTCTCATCCGGCTGCGCGGCGCCGGGCAGATAGCCGCCCAAGGCGACGGTGGCCAGCAGAACCAGCACGATCACCGTGATCGTGCGCGCCACCGTCCTGCCATCGCCGGGCATCGGCCCACCCTCGGATCCAGCACCGGCGGCCGGACGCCGTCGGCCTGTGCCCCATGGTGGCACGCGGCGGGCGCACCGCGCCGCAAAAGGATCAGGCGGTCAGAACATCTGCCAGTCGGAGCCACCATCGGGCTGGGTGTACCACCCGCCGTCGGTGTTCTTGATGACGACCGCGTCACCACTGCCGAAGTTCTCGTAGAACCACTTCGCGTTCGCGGGGCTGAGATTGATGCAGCCGTGGCTGACATTGCTCTCACCCTGCGAGCCGACCGACCACGGCGCGCTGTGCACGAAGATGCCGCTGTTGTCGATCCGCACCGCGTACTCGACGTCGAGCTTGTAGCCCTCGCCCGACGGGTCGTCGACGGGCACACCGTAGGTCGAGGAGTCCATCACGATCTCGTCGAACTTCTCCAGCACGTAGTAGGTGCCGTTCTTGGTCTCGTAACCGGACTTGCCCATCGAGACCGGGAAGGTCTTGACGAGCTCGCCGTCACGCATGACCTCCATCTGCTTGGTGTCGTTGTCGATGGTGGCGACCAGTTGCTCGGGGACGCTGAAACTCGACTTGGTGCCGCCCGCGTCGATGTTGACGACGGTGCCGGCCGGCCAGAAGTCCTGCGGACGCCAGCGCACCTGGGTGTCGCTGGTCCAGTAGAACCTGCCGGGCACCGGCGGGACGGACGAGATGTGGATCGCGTCCTCGGCCATCTGGCGGTCGGCGATGGGCCGCTGGAAGTTGATGTAGATCGGCTTCGCGGCGCCGACGATCGAGCCGTTGACCGGGTTGAACGACGGCGGCAGGAACACCGGCTCGCCGACGTAGGGGGTGGGGTTCTGCCCGGCCGGGGTGCCCGGCGGAATCGTCGAGGGCTGCGCGGCGGCCATCGGGCTGGCAGCCGCCGGCGGCGGCGCGAACGGATTAGGCAGGACGAAGGGCGCCGGCGGAGGCGGCGCCGGGGCGGGCGGCGGTGGGGGCGGCGCCGGTTGTGCCAGCGCCGAGGGCGCTGTCAGCGCCAGACCCGCGAGCACGACCGCGGCGGTCATCGTGGCGAGCAGTCGGCTTCGATTGCGCAGCCGCATGCGTGTACCTCCAATTCGCAATTCACCCCAGTGTGGCACAGCGCGAGACGCGCTCTCGACCAGAAGGGCGTTGAACTGCACTTTTCATCGCCACCGGGCTCCCAGGCGTTACTCAGGCGGGCGCGAATTACGCTCGTCTCATGATCGTCGCGTTCAGCATCAGCCCGTCCGGTGGCGACGAGAGCGGCGGTGTCAGCGCAGCGGTCGCCGAAGCGGTACGGGTCGTGCGCGCCTCCGGGCTGCCCAACGAGACCAATGCGATGTTCACCAACATCGAAGGCGAGTGGGACGAGGTGATGGCGGTGGTCAAGCAGGCCGTCGACGCGGTCTCCGCGGTCTCACCACGGGTCAGCCTCGTGCTCAAGGCCGACATCCGCCCCGGCTTCACCGGTCAGCTCACCGCGAAGGTGCAGCGCATCGAGGACGCACTGGGCTGAGTCACGCGGAGTTCAGGGCTGAGCAACGCCGGGTCAATGGGCTGAGCCACGCGGAGTATGGGCTTAGTCATGCCGGGTTATGGGCGGTGCCACACCGAGTAGCGGGCTGACCCACGCTGAGTCGCGGGGAGCCACACACCCAACGCGCTGAGCCCACGCCGAGTTATCCCCAATCGCGGATTCATCCACAGATCGAGCCGTTCACAGAGACAGCAGCCAAGTTTCGTACATATGTTCGATACCGTCGGGTCATGGGTGAGTTCGTCACCGCCGAGGCGGCACGGCAGCGGTTCATGGCGCTGCTCGACGCGGTCGACGCCGCCCACGCCGAGATGCGCGCGTTGTCCACCGATGACGTCGGCAGCAGGTTTCGCGCGCAGGTGGCCGAGCGCCTGGAAACGCAGCACCGCACCAACCGGGGGCTGATGTACCGCTTGGTCGGCGAACTCGCCGATCCGCCCGACGAGACCGCCCCGATGCCGGATCTGGTCAAGCGGCTGGCCGCGCGGTTGCGCATCTCCGATCTCGAGATCAAGCGCCACATCAAGGTGGCAGAGAAGATTCGGCCCCGCCGCCAGATCACCGGCCCTCCGCTACCACCGCTGCTACCCGCGACCGCAAAGGCGGTGGAAGCCGGGGCGATCGGCGACGATCACCTGGCCGTCATCAGCGAAACCATGAAGAAGCTGGCGTCCTCCACCTCCTCCGACGAGCGTGCTGAAATCGAAGCCAGGCTCGCCCGCGCAGCCAGCAAGCACGACGCCGCGTTCGTCAAGGAACTCGGCACGCATCTCGATGACCTGTTCAATCCCGACGGACACTTCGACGAATCCGACCGAGCGCGCAGACGCGGCCTGGCCCTGGGCCCGCAGCAGCCCGACGGCATGTCGAAGCTGTCCGGCTGGATCGACCCGGAGACGCGGGCCTACCTCGAAGCCGTCACCGCAGCGGTCCGGCCGGGCCGGCACCTGACCGACGGCTCGATCGAAGAGACGCCCGATGACCGCAGCATGTCTCAGCGCCGCCACGACGGGGTCAAACTCGGCCTCAAGGCCGGCATGGCGTCCGGGCAGATGGGTTCGCACCGCGGACATCCGGTCACCGTGATCGTGCGCACCACGCTGGCCGAGCTCAATCAGGCCGCCCACGCCGTGACGGACCCCGCGGTGCCCATGCCCCCACCGGCCCGCACCGGCGGTGGTAGCGCGCTACCCATGCGCGACGTCATCCGCATGGCTGTCGACGCCATCCACTACCTGGCGGTCTTCGACGACCACACCGGGCGCCCGCTTTACCTGGGTCGCGAAGCCCGGATCGCGACTACCGATCAGCGCATCATCTGCTACGCGCGCGACGGCGGCTGCACCCGGCCCGACTGCCTGCAACCCGGCTATCACTGCGAGGTCCACCACAGCCCGGACTGGAATCCTGACGGACGCACCGACGCCGACGCGCTGTTTTTCGCCTGCGGACCCGACCACGCCGAGGTCACCAAGGGTCATCTCACGACCCACGTCACCGCCGAGGGCCGCCTGGCCTGGTCCGACGGCACCACACCCGCGCGGATCAACCACGCGCACCACCCCGACGAACTACTGCGCGGTGACCCCGATCCGCCTGATCCGCGGAGCTAGGTTTCAGAATCGCAATGCTGGCTTTGACCAGCCCCGCGATTCAGGAGCGCACCAGTCGGGCGATGGCCGCTGACGCTTCGGCGAGCTTCGCGTCCGCCTCGGAACCGCCACTCGCCACGGCGTGGGACACACAGTGGCCCAGGTGCTCATCGAGCAGACCGAGCGCGACCGACTGCAGAGCACTGTTCACCGCACTGATCTGAGTGAGCACGTCGATGCAGTACTTGTCCTCGTCGATCATCCGGGCGATGCCGCGCACCTGGCCCTCGATGCGGCGCAGCCGCTTGGCGTAGTTCTCCTTGTGCGCCGAGTAGCCGTGTCCTCCGGCGTCGGACTGGTCGGTGACCCGATCGCGGTTCACCGGTTGGTCATCACTCACGATTGGTTGGTCGCTCACGGCCGAATCTCCTCCAGCATCTGCTGCATCTGGGCGATCTCCGCCTCCTGGGTGGTGATCATCATCTCGGCCATCGCGATGGCGTCGACGTTCTTGCCGTCGGCGACCTCCGCCTTGGCCATCTCCACCGCGCCCTGGTGATGGCTGATCATCGACTCCAGCCACAGTCTGTCGAACTCGGGGCCCTCCAGCGACTCCAACCGCGTCATCGTGGCCTGGTCGACCATGCCTTTCATGGCGTGCTCGGCGTGCGCGGCGTGCTCACCGTCGTTCTCGCCACTGCCGATTTCGGGGTTCTCGTTCCACTGGACCAGGAACACGTTGAGGATGTTGATCTCCGGCACCTGCGTGGCGGTGATCTCGCTCGCGAGCCGGCCCAACTCGTTGTTGGCACTGCGCTCGGGAACCATCGCGGCGAGGTCGACCGCCTGCTTGTGGTGCGGGACCATGTTCGTGGCGAAGGCGACATCGGCGGCGTTGTATCCCGCGGGCTCGCCGGTGATGACCGGTTCGTCCGTGGTGGGATGGCTTGAATGCCCGGCGTCCGCCGTGTCGCTGCCACACGCGGTCAACAACAATGCCAGCCCGAGCGCGGCCAACCCGGCGACGAAGCGACTGGTCAGGGAACGCATACCGGACAGGGTACAGGTACCCCGAGGGGGTACCTCCAGCGGTTTGTCCGGGCCAAACACCCGGGCGCATAATCGACGAATGCCCTCAGATCCCGGTACGCAGCCAGACATCAAGCCCCGTAGCCGCGACGTCACCGACGGGCTCGAACGCGCCGCCGCGCGCGGCATGTTGCGAGCGGTCGGCATGGGCGACGACGACTTCGCCAAACCGCAGATCGGTGTGGCGTCCTCGTGGAACGAGATCACCCCGTGCAACCTCTCGCTGGACCGGCTCGCCAAGGCGGTCAAGGACGGGGTCTTCGAAGCCGGCGGCTTCCCGATGGAGTTCGGCACCATCTCGGTCTCCGACGGCATCTCGATGGGCCACGAGGGCATGCACTTCTCGCTGGTCTCGCGCGAGATCATCGCCGACAGCGTCGAGACCGTCATGCAGGCCGAACGCCTCGACGGCTCGGTGTTGCTGGCCGGCTGCGACAAGTCGCTTCCCGGCATGCTCATGGCTGCCGCGCGCCTCGATCTGGCCAGTGTCTTCCTCTACGCCGGATCGATCCTGCCGGGGCGGGCGAAGCTGAGCGACGGCACCGAGAAGGACGTCACGATCATCGACGCGTTCGAGGCGGTCGGGGCATGCGCCCGCGGCCTGATGTCCCGCGAGGATGTCGACGCCATCGAACGGGCCATCTGCCCGGGCGAGGGCGCCTGTGGCGGCATGTACACCGCCAACACCATGGCCAGTGCGGCCGAGGCCCTGGGCATGTCGCTGCCCGGCAGCGCCGCGCCGCCGGCCACCGACCGTCGTCGCGACGGGTACGCCCGCAAGAGCGGGATGGCCGTCGTCGAACTGCTGCGCCGCGGCATCACCGCCCGCGACATCCTGACCAAAGAAGCGTTCGAGAACGCCATCGCGGTCGTGATGGCGTTCGGCGGCTCCACCAACGCGGTGCTGCACCTGCTGGCCATCGCCTACGAGGCCAACGTGAAGCTGACGCTGGAGGACTTCACGCGAATCGGGGCGAAGGTGCCCCACCTGGCCGACGTGAAACCGTTCGGCGCCTACGTGATGAACGACGTCGACCGCATCGGCGGCGTTCCGGTGGTGATGAAGGCGCTGCTCGACGCCGGCCTGCTGCACGGCGACGTACTGACGGTGACCGGAAAGACGATGGCCGACAACCTTTCTCACATCGCGCCACCCGACCCCGACGGCAAGGTGTTGCGCGCGCTGTCGAGGCCCATCCATCCCACCGGCGGTATCACGATCCTGCACGGTTCGCTGGCGCCTGAAGGTGCGGTGGTCAAGTCCGCCGGCTTCGACTCCGACGTGTTCGAGGGCACAGCGCGGGTTTTAGAGCGTGAACGAGCCGCCCTCGATGCGCTCGAGGACGGCACGATCACGGCCGGCGACGTCGTGGTGATCCGCTACGAGGGGCCCAAGGGCGGCCCCGGTATGCGCGAGATGCTCGCGATCACCGGCGCGATCAAGGGGGCCGGGCTGGGCAAGGACGTGCTGCTGATGACCGACGGCCGATTCTCCGGCGGCACCACCGGTCTCTGCGTCGGACACGTCGCACCCGAGGCCGTGGACGGCGGCCCGATCGCGTTCCTGCGCGACGGCGACCGCATCCGGCTCGACGTCGGCAAGGGCACACTCGACGTTCTGGTCGACAAAGACGAATTCGATGCCCGCAAAGCGGGTTTCGAGCCGCTGCCGCCGCGATACACCAGCGGTGTGCTGGCCAAGTACACGAAACTGGTCGGCTCCGCGGCCGTCGGTGCTGTCTGCAGCTAGATGACTGTCGCGTTCCTGCTCACCACGCTGGTCGTGGTCGCCACACCGGGTACGGGCGCGCTGTACACGGTGGCCACCGGCCTCGCCCACGGCAGCCGGGCCGCGGCCGTCGCCGCGCTCGGCTGCACGCTGGGCATCGTGCCGCACATGCTGGCCGCGGTCACCGGTCTGGCGGCTGTGCTGCACAGCAGCGCGGTCGCGTTTCAGACGCTCAAGTATCTCGGCATCGCATTCCTGCTCTACCTGGCGTGGTCGATGTGGCGCGACGACTCCGAGTTCGTGCCCGTCAACCAGCCTGCGGCGCCGCCGGGCACGTGGCGCATCGTCGGCACCGCGGTGGCGGTGAACCTGCTCAACCCGAAGTTGACGCTGTTCTTCTTCGCGTTTCTTCCGCAGTTCGTGGCACCGGACGAGGGCTCGGCGGTGACCCAGATGCTCCGACTCAGTGCGGTGTTCATGGCGGTGACGCTCGTCGTGTTCGCCTGCTACGGAGTGTTCGCGGCGGCGGTGCGCGACCAGGTGACCCGTCGACCCCGGGTGGTGACGTGGCTACGTCGCACCTTCGCCGTCAGCTATGTGGCGCTGGCGGCACGCATGGCTGCCGCGTCGCGCTGAGGCTCACGCCTTCGCGCCCAGGCTCACACCTTCTGGGTCGAGCGCTCGCAGCGTCGCGCCGAAGTTCAACGCCGTAGCCCTGCGGCTCACACCTTCGGATTGGCGTTCTTGCGGCCGGTGATGCCCAGATACGCGGCGATCAGCAGCACCGCCACGATGATGCCGACCAAGAACGGGATGATCTCGAACCCGCCGTTGCTGTTGGAATAGCCCAGCGAGTACACCAGCCAGCTGCCCAGGAACGAGCCCAGGGCGCCGAGCACGATGGTCATGATCACGCCGATGTTCTGCTTACCCGGCATCACGAGGCGTGCCAGCGCGCCGACGATCAGGCCGACGATGATGGCGCCGAGAATGGTTCCGATCACTTTGCTCTCCTTGCTCGGTGAGACCTGGTACCGGGATTATTGCCCCCCAGCGCCGGATTGAACCGCCATCTCGTCGATTCGCCGCAGCGCGATCTGCAGGACGGGCAGGTAGGCCGGGGCCCACAGCGGCGCGCTCATCCACGCCCGGCAACCCGCGCCGTCCGGTTCCACGCCGTGCCCGGTGGCCGGAACCCCGGCGACTCGCCACGACCATTGTCTGCCCGGTTCGCAGTCGGTGATCGTGAACGGCAGCGGGACACCCACCGGCGTCCACACCCGCCCGGTGGCCCCGTGACGCAGGAAGCCGCCGTCGATCTCGGCGGCCACCACCGTGGGGCCCCAGCGCGGCCACACCTCGGGGTCGACGAGGAGGCGCCAGACGTCCTCGGCCGGCGCTGCAATCCGTCTGCTCACTGTCCACACGGCGCAGGGGTAGCCCAGCAGGGCTCAGCTGAACCGTCGGTGAAGTTCCGGAAGGAAGCCGGCCAGGTGGTTCATCTCCTGAGCGCAGGGGTAGCCCAGCAGGGCTCAGCTGAACCGTCGGTGAAGTTCCGGAAGGAAGCCGGCCAGGTGGTTCATCTCCTGAGCGCAGTGCACCATCAGGTCGCGCGGGTCCGGCAGCTGTCGCGCGGCGATCGGGCGGATCAGGCGGTCCGCCGTCCCGGCCACCCCGCGGACCGTGATCCACGGTCCGCCGATCCAGAAGCGTGAGCGCATCTCCGCGCCGTCCGGAGTCGGGCGCACGTGGTGGACGAACCATCCGATGTCGACCGGCGCCTGCGACGAGCCCAGACGTGCGCAGACGGCGATCTCGTCGGGCGCCGGGGCCAGCCCGAGCTCAGCGGGCTCGAGGAACCGGATGGCGGCCTTCGCGTAAGCAGAGCCGAGGTACTCCTCGATCAGCGACGTGCGGCCGACGTAGGAACCGTCGCCACCGCCGTCGGCCCAGCGCGCCGACGCGTGCGCGCGCGGATGCCACAGCTTGTAGCGTCTCGTCTGGCTGCCGTGCCAGCCAAACCACCACTGCCACATCTGGGGAGTCACTCCGGGCATGTCGGTGCGCACCGACACCTGGAAGCCCCCCGCGCGCAGCCAGCCGTACCCCGTCTCGGTCGCTTGGTAGCCCTCGTCGAGAAGCATTGCGGCCCGGTCGAATTCGAGCAACACCTGGTCGGCCTGCGGGCCGTGCTGCAGAGCTGTGACAACGTGGTCGGGAAGCCCCGCCATCTCGGGGTCGAAGAACGCGCCGTAGTCCGTGTCGGCGTCCCCGTCGCGGTAGCCCAGATAGACCTGCGACATCAGGGCCGGCCCATCCACGAGTGGAATCGGCCGTCGGGGTCGTAGTCCGCTCGCACCCGGTCCAGTCTGGCCATCGCCTCGGGGCTAACGAACGGCGCGGGCCGTTCGCCGAGGTTCTCGTCGGCCAGCTGCACTCCGGTCTGCAGGTGTTCCATCTGCGCCATGTTGGTGCGGGCCCAGCCCCCGTACTCGCCGTCGTCGGCGGCATCGCGCCACACACCGTAGAGCGCCAGATAGATGTCGTCCTCGAGGCTGTAGGCCATGTCCTCACGCTGCGGCGAAGGCCCCCAGTTCAGCCACAGGAAATGCGCGGGATGCGGGGGCATGGTCTCGAGAATCCGGGCGATCCCCGGCATGAGGTCGTCCGCCGACGCCGAGGTCCACATGTTGTCGGTGGCGTAGCGGTATCCGCTCGGGTAGTTGCTCATCACGCCCGCGTACCAGGTGTCGAGATCGGCGGGGGCATACGGCACCGCGACCAGTGCCCGCTCCCGCGCCGGGCAGGTTTCCAGCAGCGAGAGCGCCGCGGCCGCTTCGGCTTCGGAGTCGGCGAACACCGGCGAGGCCATCACGATGCCCGGCGTGTCCAGGCCGGCGCCGGGGACGGCGCGCGAGGCGACGATCTGCAATTCCACTCGACGGTCCACGTCGGCGCTGATCGATCGGGCCCAGGGGTAGATCTCGTCTGCCAGCTCGATCGGATAGACGTAGAGACTGCTGCCGCAGACGGGCGGCCGCGGATAGAGCTTGAGATGAAAAGCGGTGACCACTGCGAAGAAGCCGGGGCCGGCACCGCGCGCCGCCCAGTACAGGTCGGCGTGGTTGTCCCGGTCGATGTGCAGGCACTGCCCGTCGGCGGTGACCACATCGAGACCCAGCACGCTTTCGCAGGCCGGCCCGAGCACGCGGCTGTTCCAGCCGTATCCGCCCTGCAGGAGGTAGCCGCCGATGCAGACGCCTTGGCAATGGCCCGCGGGGAAGAACAGGTCCTGCGCCGCCAGCCGTCCGGCCAGCACACTGCCGCCCATGCCCGGGCCGACCACAGCGGTTCGGGAGGACGCGTCGATCGCGCAGCCGTCGAGGCGGCTGACGTCGAGGAGCACCCCGCCGTCACGGACGTGGTTGCCGGCCCAGCTGTGCCCGCCTGAACGGACACCGATCTTCAGGCCGTGCCGCTGCGCGTACCGGACCGTGGCGACCACGTCGGCGGTCTCGGTGGCCTGCACCACGACGTCCGGATAGCGCTGCGGCGTGCGCGCATTCCACACGGTGGCTGCTCGGGCCTCTTCGTAGCCCACGTCATCGCGGAAGAAGTGGCGTCCAGCAGGGAGTTCGCTCATAGCGCTGCGCTCCGATCCGGATAGTGGACCTTGAAGGTCCGTTCAGCGGATCAATATAGTGGGTTCATGGCGACGGCGGAAGAGAATCGGCAGGTCGATCCGGAGTCCCGCGACGGTCTGCAGGTACTCAGCCGGGCCGCGTCGGCGTTGGACGAGATCGCGACGGCGCCGGGTCAGCTGAGGTTGGTCGACATCGGCGCCCAGCTCGGTTTGGCGAAGTCGACGGCGCGCAGGCTGCTGGTCGGCCTGGTGGACGTCGGTTTCGCGGCCGTCGACAGCGCCGGCCGCTACCGCCTCGGCGATCGGCTGCTGGGTCTGTCCAGCGCAGACGGCGCCCACCTGGCAGCGGCGGTGCGCCCGGTGATCGAGGCCGTGGCCGACGCCACGGGCGAGACGGTGGACGTCTCGGTGCTTCGGGGGGACCAGATGTGGTTCGTCGATCAGATCGAGTCGACGCACCGCCTACGGGCCGTGTCGGCGATCGGCGGCCGGTTTCCGTTGCTCGGCACCGCCAACGGGAAGGCCGCGCTGGCGGCGCTGGACGACGCCGAACTCGACGCGGTGCTTTCACGCCAGTCCCCTGACATGGCCCGAACACTGCGGGACCAGATCTCGCCGGTCCGTGCCGGCGGCCTGGCCTTCGATCGCGACGAACACACCGCCGGCATCTCAGCGGCCGGGATCGCGGGCCGCCTACCGGGCGGGCACGTCGTGGCGGTCTCGGTGCCCGCGCCAACGGATCGGTTCACCTTGCGCGAGGAGGTGATCGTCGAGGCGCTGCGCGCCGCGGCGGCCGCTGCGGTCTGGGAGTCGGCGGCCCGCTAGTCGACCAGCGCCACCGCGAAACCGTCCCAACCCTTGGTGCCGACGGTCTGGATGGCGGCGGTGTCCAATCGGGGGTGCGCGCCCATCATCTCGATCATGTCCCGCACGGCGTGCGCCTGCGCGTCCGACGGCGCCGGGTCGAGCACCCGGCCGTGCCGCGCGATGTTGTCGACGACGATCACGGTGCCGGGGCGGCCCAGCGTGATCGCCCATTCGACGTAGGCGATGTTGTTCTCCTTGTCGGCGTCGACGAACACCAGGTCGAACAGCTCGCCACGGCCCTGCAGCTGCGGCAGCGTGTCCAGCGCGGCGCCGACCAGGACCTCCACCCGGTCGGCGACACCGGCCCGGTCGAGGTTGGCGCGGGCCAACTCGGCGTGGGCGGGATCGTATTCGAGTGACACCACCGCACCGTCGGCCCCGACGGCCCGGGCGAGCGCAATGGTGCTGTATCCGGCGAGTGTGCCGATCTCGAGAACCCGGCGTGCCCCGGCCATCCGCACCAACAGCGACAACAGCTTGGCGTGCTGAGCCGACACCTCGATCGGCGGCATTCCCGCGTTGGTCGCGGTGTCGCGGGCCGCACGCAGCGCGTCGTCCTCGGTGTGCAGGAGGCGGGTGAACAGGTCGTCCAACGCCGCCGCGTCGGTGTCGGCAGTCACGATCCGACGGTACCTCCGCCGGCTGCCGCTACCGTGCGCCCTCCTTGGCGTAGACGACCCGCAGGACGTGCGCCACCTCCGGGCCCATGACCGCGGCGGCCAGTTCGCAGAACGTGACGACGAACTCGTGTCCGTGCGCGGCGGCTGTCTCGTTCACCTGGTGAACGAGGTGGTGGGCGATCTCGTGCAGCACCACCAGCTCGCGCAGCGCCCACGAGGTACCGCGCTCCGGCACCGCGATGATCGCCGCGGCGCGAGCCTCGTCACGTCCGTCGGCGTCGGCGGTGCACTCGTAGTGCGCGGCGGTGTGTCCCCGACGCGCACGCACCCGCAGCGGAGAGACCCCCGGCCACCTCTCGCGGACCGCGGGATGGGCCAGCACGTCGTCGACGTACCGCTGCACCGTCTCCGACGACGAGAACCTCGCCTCCGGCGGCAACGTCAACGAGGTGCCGAAGAAGTCCACCACGGGGTTGCCGCGCTCGGCCGCCCGGTCGAACATCGTCCGGACGAAGTTCTCGGCGGCATAGACCCGCGCGCGTTGCGCATCGCGGGCCGTGTCGCTTCGAGGATCGCGGACCCGGGCGCGTTGCACATCGCGGGCCGTACCGCGTCGAGCGTCTCCCGTCATCGCTCCAGGGACGGACGGGCGCCGCTCAGCTCCGAACTCCCGCCCAGCCGCGCCCGCCGGCCCGCCCGGTCACCGGCCTGCCGCGCGGCGGACGAGTACCCGGCGGTCGCACTCGTCGCGCGCCACGTCCCGCGCGCCCGGGAAGCCTGACGGTAGTAGTCCTTCAACTCCAGATCCTTGTCGCGCAGGGCGATCGCGGTGCCCGGCGCCGCCGCCGGACCCTTGGTGGCCTCCTGCTGGGCCTGTTCCCGCGCATCGGCCAGCCGCTTACCGACGCGGGCGCCGAACGCGAGCTGGAAGTTGATCCGGGCGGTGATCGTCGGGGTCGGCCGGTGCGCGCCCGAGGCGATGTAGTCGTTGGACGCCCGCACCATCTGCAGCACGAGGCTCGTGTAGAGCGTGTGGCTGGTGTCGATGTCCTCGGCGAAGCCGTAGGCGTAGACGAACGTGGAGTTGGAGGCGATGTCGCACTTGACGTCGTTGGCGGCGGCGATCAAGACGAAAAGCTGGACGTAGGTGCGCAATCCGCGGGTGCCGGCCTCACCGATGGTGATGGTGCGCTGCACCGGGGCCTGCGCTGCGGTGCGCTTGTCCGAGTGCGAGCGCGCGACGGCGAGATCGATCGACGTCGCGGTGGCCAGCCGCTGGGCTGCGGCCATGAACGCCTCGGCCTCGTGCGGGTTGTCGGTGCCCTCGGCCTGGCGCAGCAGCGCGGCGATACGGGCCAGCATCTTGTCGTCTGTCATGGTCGCGAGGTTAGGTCGGCGCTACGACGTGTCCGCATCGCTGTCCCCACAGCGGTTTTCATCCACAGGCCCATCGGTCCTACTTGGTCACGAACTCGTCGAGGGCCGAGACCACCTGCGGCGAGAGCGGCTTCCCGGAGGCGTAGTTGGCGATGTTGTCGGTGGGGTCGTCGCGCAGCACGTGGTTGACGCCGTCGAGCTCGACCAGAGTCAGGTCGGTGTGCCCCAGCGCGTCGACCAGAGGCTGGACGGCGCTGCACAGCGCCTGGTTGTCGGAGTCCGAGCAGGTCACCAACACGGGGGTGCCGGCGGGAATGGCGGCGGCCAGGGCAAGGGGGTCGATCTTGTCGGCTTCGGCCACCGCCTTGACGTTGCCCGGGTTGAGGATGGCGCCGAGACCGTCGGGCAGTTCGGCGGGCGCGGTTCCGTCGGCACGAACCTGCTCGACGGCGGCCTCCCAGGCGGCGATCGTCTCCGGGGAGCCGTCGGCCTTGACCCGGTTGCTGATGATGTCGAGGTAGCGCCCCGGCAGCGGCTGGAACAGGCCCAGCGAGTGCACCGTCGGCGCACCCGGGCTGGTGTCGCCGGCCAGCGTCATCGCGTGCACGGTGCCCTCGCCCAGGGCGTAGACCGACAACCGGTCCTGGTCGGTGCCGGGACGGTCGGCCAGGAACCGGATCGCGGCCTTCGCACCCGTGGTGTAGACGGCGCTGACGACGTCGTTGGGGTTCGCTTCGTAGGGTCCCAGCCCGGTGCGACCGGTGCCGACCTTGTCATAGCGCAGGCTGGCGACTCCGCGCTCGGAGAGCAGCTCGGCGAGCTGGCGCATGTTGCCGATCGGCCCGGCGACGAGGTTGTCGCCGTTGCGGTCGGTGTTGCCGCTCTCGGAGATCAGCAACGCCGCGGGACCGCTCTGGTCGTCGTCGCGGTGGCGGTAGGTGCCGTGCAGGGTGAGCCCGTCGGCCTCGAACGTCACCTCCTCGTCGGCCCAGGTCGGTGCCGCGTCACCGCGCGAAGCGTCCGACGAGCACCCGGCCAGCAGCGCCAGCGACAACGAGAGCAGCAGCGCCGCAGCAACTTTGACGCGTGTCACAGCTTCGACTCGATCCAGGCGGTGACGTCGTCGAGCACCAGGTCCTGTTCGGGCTCGTTGAACACCTCGTGGTAGAGGTCCGGGTAGCTCTTGAGGTGCACGTCTTCTGAACCAACGCACTCCACCAGGTGCCTGCTGCCCTCGACGGGGATCAACTTGTCGGCCTCGCCGTGCACCACCAGCAGCGGCGCGCTGATCGCGGCCGCGCGTTGCGGCATCGTTTCGCCGACGCCGATCAACGCCTTGGCGACGCCGGCGGGCAGCTTGCCGTGGTGCACCAGCGGATCGTTCTCGTAGGCCGCCACGACCTGCGGGTCGCGCGAGACCGCGTCGGCCGGCAGGTTCTCGACCGGCAGTCCCGGCGCGACCCGGCCCAGTGCCTTCGCCGCCAGCACCATCACCGGGGACACCGAGGCCTGGGCGGCGACGGCCGGGCCGGACAGCACCATGGCCGCGTAGTCGTCCGGGCGCTCGACTCCGTAGGTGAACACGATCGCCCCGCCCATGCTGTGCCCCACCACGACGCGCTTGAGTCCGGGATGCTCGGAGGCGGCGGTCCCGGCGAGGGTGTGGAAGTCGGCGGTGTATTCGGTGATATCGCGCAGGTAGACCCGTTTGCCGCCGGATCGGCCGTGGCCACGGTGGTCCAGCGCGTAGGTGATCAGACCGGCGTCGGCGAACCGCGCCGCGACGTGGTCGTAGCGGCGGGCGTGCTCGGCGTATCCGTGGGCGAGCACCACGACGCCCCGGGGCTCGCGCTGGTCGGGGGTCCAGACGTCGTAGACGATGCGGACGCCGCCGACACCGGTGAAACTGTGTTCGGAGTGGGTCACGGCCATTCCCGAGAGACTATCCGGCCTACCCAACGGTGCCTGAACTGCAGGCAGCCGGTTGTCAGACTCACTGCGTAAGCTGCGTCACGTGAGCGTGGTGGCAGTAGAGGACGGTGGGTCCCGGGAAGCGTTCCTGGCCGATGCGCAGCGCTTCCGGCGCGAGCTGCTGGCGCACTGTTACCGGATGACCGGGTCCCTGCACGACGCCGAGGACCTGGTCCAGGAGACCTACCTGCGAGCCTGGAGGTCCTACGACGGTTTCCAGGGCAAATCGTCGGTGCGGACGTGGTTGTACCGGATCGCCACCAACACCTGCCTGACGTCCCTGGAAGGCCGCAAGCGCAGGCCGTTGCCCACTGGCCTGGGCGCCCCCGCGTCGGATCCCACCGGCGAGATCGCCCAGAATCACGAGATCACCTGGCTGGAGCCACTGCCGGATGCGCCCCGGGAGGATCCGTCGGATCCCTCGGTGATCGCCGAGTCCCGAGAATCGGTGCGCCTGGCGTTCGTCGCCGCTCTGCAGCACCTGCCCCCACGGCAGCGTGCGGTGCTGGTGCTCCGCGAGGTCCTGCAGTGGAAGGCCGCCGAAGTGGCCGAGGCGGTCGGAGCGTCCACGGCCGCGGTCAACAGCCTGCTGCAGCGAGCCCGGGCGCAGCTCGACGAGGTCCAGCCCAGCCGCGATGACCGCGCGCTGGCGCCGGAGTCCCCGGAGACCGCCGAGCTGCTGGCCCAGTACATCGCGGCCTTCGAGAACTACGACCTGGACAAGCTGACCGAGTTGTTCACCGCCGACGCGGTGTGGGAGATGCCGCCCTTCGACGGCTGGTATCACGGCCCCGCCGACATCGTCACGCTGTCGAGGACGCACTGCCCGGCCGAGAAGTCCGGCGACATGCGATTCCTCACCACGACCGCCAATGGTCAGCCGGTTGCGGCGCTGTACATGCTCAACCCGCAGACCGGCCGGCACGAGGCGTTCCAGCTGCATGTCCTCGACGTGCGGGACACGGGGATCGCCCATGTGGTCGCCTTCATGGAGACCGCGCTGTTCGCGAAGTTCGACCTGCCCGACGTGCTGGACGAGCCTTCGTTGCCTGGGCGGGACACCTAACCCTCGGGGGCGTGGACGGGTCACGGGCCCAAGGGAGCGTTGGACTAGCCGTCGTTGCCTGGGCGGGACACCTAACCCTCGGGCGCGTGGCGGCGCAGGCGGCCCAGCACAGTGTCGATCGCCGCGCCGAACGCCTCCAGCTGCGTCGGCGACAGACCGTCGAACACGACGTCACGCACCAGGTCCACGTGTCCCGGCGCCGCGGTGTGCAGCGCCCCGGCGCCCGCCTCGGTGATCGTCACCGTGGCGCCGCGCCGGTCGTCGTCATCGCCTTCCCGGTCCACCAGTCCGCGGCCCCGCATCCGGCGCAGCTGGTGCGAGAGCCTGCTCTGCTCCCAACCGATCAGCGAGCCGAGCTCGTTGATCCGCATCGGCCCCCGCTCCGAGAGCGCCACCAGCACGTCGTAATCGGCCAGCGACAGCTCGCAATCGGACTGCAGCTGCCGGTGCATCGCGGTGTTCAGCGCGCCGCTCATCGCCAGATAGTTGCGCCAGACCCGCTGCTGCTCGTCGGTGAGCCATTCCACCCCGCCAGGTTAGCCTTGGAATACATGACGCGTCATGCATGTTGTCGGGTGCAGTACCGGCCACCTAGGCTGACAAAGACTCCCGAGGAGTGATCGCATGACCAGCCCCCGCAGCATCGTCGACGTCCGTCGCGCCCAGGACCGCGCCAAGACCGAGATCGCCTGGCTCGACTCCAAGCACTCCTTCTCGTTCGGCGGCCACTACGACCCCGACAACACCCATCACGGCCTGCTGCTGGTGAACAACGACGACATCGTCAGCCCAGGCACCGGCTTTGACACCCATCCGCACCGCGACATGGAGATCGTCACCTGGGTGCTGCGCGGATCGCTCGTGCACCAGGACTCGACCGGGCACTCCGGGGTCATCTACCCCGGCCTCGCGCAGCGGATGTCGGCGGGTCGCGGGATCTTGCACTCGGAGAAGAACGACTCGTGGACGTTGACCGGCGAGCAATCACACAGTGAGCCCGTGCATTTCGTGCAGATGTGGGTGGTCCCCGACGAGTCCGGCATCACCCCCGGCTACCAGCAGCTCGAGATCGACGACGAGCTGCTGCGCGGCAACCTGGTCACGATCGCGTCGGGCATGCCCGAGCACCGCGACGCCGCGGCGATCACCATCCGCAACCGGTACGCCGCGCTGCACGGGGCGCGCCTGCAGCCCGGTCAGAGTGTGCAGGTGCCCGAGGCTCCGTACCTGCACCTGTTCGTGGCGCAGGGCGACGTGACGCTGGAGGGAGCCGGCGCCCTTGAGCAGGGTGACGCGGTGAGATTCACCGCGTCGGGCGGTCAGCGGGTCACCGCGACCGCGCCCGCTGAGATTCTGGTCTGGGAGATGCATGCGGGACTCTCTGCGGCGTAAGCGAACCGGAGCGCTGATGGCGGGAGCGCTGCTGCTGACCGCCGGGTGCACCGGCGGTGGCGAGCCCGAGTCGGGGTCGCCCTCCAGTGGGCCGTCAACCGGTCCCTCGACCGCGGCACCGACGCCCGGGTCGCCGTCCAGTACGCCCCGCGACGGAGCGGCCCAGCCCCAGACGGACACCGTGACCGTGCAGGCCGGACCCGGTCTGGATGCCGCACCGTTCGACCAGGAACGCCGGGCCCAGGTGCCGCAGGGTTGGACGATGTCGGTGTGGGCGCGCACGGCCCGCCCCCGGCTTGCTGTCTGGACACCCGATGACCAGCTGCTGGTGTCGATTCCGGCGCAGGGCCGGGTGCTGCGGTTCACCCCCGGGCCCGACGGGCCGGAGGAGTCGGTGCTGCTCGACGGGCTCGAGCAGCCCCACGGCCTGACCTTCGACGGTTCCACCCTGTATGTCGCCGAGAGCGACCAGATCACGGCCTACGACTACGCCGACGGCGCCGCGACGAATCAGCGGGTGATCGCGCGCGGCCTACCCAACGCCGAGAGTCCGGAGCTGCGGGGCGCGTACGCCCACGCCCTCAAGAGCGTCGCGGTCGGCCCCGACGGCGCCGTCTATTTCTCGATCGGATCGACGGGCAACATCACCGCCGAGGACCGCACCGCCGACCCGCCGCGCGCGACGATCCTGCGGGTGCCGCCCGGCGGCGGACCCGCCGAGCCGTTCGCGACGGGCGTGCGCAACGGGACCGGCCTTGCCGTCGCGCCCGACGGTTCGGTCTGGACCGCGAACAACGGCCGCGACAACGTGGCCTTCCCCGAACCCGGACCGCAGTACGGCCAGGTGCTGCCCGACTACGTCGACGACAACCCGCCCGAGCAGATCGCCCGGCTCACGCCCGGCCGGGAGTTGGGGTGGCCCTACTGCAACAACACCGGCGGGCCGGCCGACCTCCCGTTCGTCCGCGATGTACAGACCAACCCCGACGGCGAAAAGCTCGACTGCGCGGCACTCCCGCCGGTCGAGCAGAGCATGGGCGCGCACTC
The DNA here is from genome assembly GCF_041902445.1 of Mycobacterium sp. G7A2. Classification (NCBI taxonomy): domain Bacteria; kingdom Bacillati; phylum Actinomycetota; class Actinomycetes; order Mycobacteriales; family Mycobacteriaceae; genus Mycobacterium; species Mycobacterium sp. G7A2. The sequence goes on from NZ_CP169251.1 coordinate 5,750,133, forward strand.
CGCGCCGCTGGGGATGACGTTCGTCGACGGCGCGCTCCCCGAGCCGTATGGCCAGGGCGCGCTGATCGGTGTGCACGGCTCATGGAATCGGCAGCCACCACGACCGCCCGAGGTGTCGTTCTACCCGTGGCGCGACGGCACGCTGGGCGACCAGCAGACCTTCGTCGGCGGCTTCCAGAATCCCGACGGCTCCCGCTGGGGCAGGCCGGTGGCGGCGGTGGCCGGACCCGACGGCGCGGTGTACATCACCGACGACGACGCCGACGCCATCTACCGGCTGGCTCCGCCGCGGCCGTAGCTAACTGGTCACCAGTGCGTTCAGCACGGCGGTCAGCTGACGCTGGGTCCCGACGGCGCGCTTTTCGAACGCCTTCTTCATCACCGGGTTGAGCAGTCGCGCTGAGCCGTGCATCTCGAGTTCGGCTTCATAGGTGACGGTCGATCCGGCACCGGCCGGCTCGACGGTGATGGTGCCGACCGCCGTCGACGAGCGGCTCTCACCGACGAAAACGACCGAGCGGTCGGTCAATTCGCACAGCTTGTAGGTCGTCTCGGCGGTGACCCCGAGCATCGTCGAGACGTTGTGCCAGTAGGCGCCCTCCCCGACCGGTCCGTTGTCGATGCGTTCGCAGGTGCGCGTGCCGGGGTCCCACTGTGCGGCGTGGCCCAGATCCTTGAGGTAGTCGACCACGACATGCGGAGGCGGGCTGACGTCGAAGGTCCGGGAGACTCGGTTAACTGCAGCCATGGGTACCGGATACCCCGATGGGCCGTGCGATCCACGCCCGGACACCGCCTTCCCGGACTCGGCACCGCTACGCGGTGCGTGACCTCAGCAAATGCCGCGGCGACGCAATCGCGACGGTCCTGTGATGCTGCTGTGACGAAAGTTGACACCGTTTCTGCTGGGATTACTGTTGTTGTGCCGGCCGTCAAGCCCGGCCCGATCGCCGAGAGGAGCCGCCGGTGCGCAGGTGCGGGGCAAACATCCGCCGGCTCGGCGTCCGCGCGGTGGCCGCCGGGCTGACGGCCGCCGTCGCCGCCACGGCCGCGGCTCCTGTCGCCGGCGCCGCCAGCGCCCGTGAGCTGCTCGCCGCCGCGATCGCCAACACCCAGGGCTCGTATCTGGTGTACAACTTCGGGGGCGGATTCCCGGCCCCGATGACCGATGCGTCCGGTCGCTCGTACGAGCTGAACAACGGCGGCCGTCTGATGATCATCAAGGCCGCCTCGCAGCGGTTGGCCCCGCGCCTGCTGGCCGATTCCCACACCGGCTATCAGGCTCGGTGTGAACGCGATCCCCGCGCCCGCACCGGCGAAGGGCTGTGGCAGGCAGCCGAGATCTACTCGCCGCTGCAGGCCTGGCAGGCCCTCGGCCAACCCACCATCGCGATCAACGCCAACTTCTTCGACGTGCGCGGCCAGCAGGGCGGGTCGTGGAAGACCACCGGCTGCAGCTCGCCGCTGGGCGCCTACGTCGACAACACCCGCGGCCTGGGCCGCACCAACGTCGCGGTGACGGGCACGCTGGCCTACGCAGGCAAGCAGGGGCTGTCCGGCGGCGACGAGCGCTGGATGGCGCTGTCGACGATGATCCTGCCGGTCGCCGGGGCGCCGTTCGTCGTACCGCCGCGCAGCGACGACGACTACGACGCGGCGACGCCCGTGGTGACCGGGCTGATCGACAAGGGCACCCGCTTCGTCGCCGTCGCCGGCCTCGGACTGCTCGCCCCGGGCGACACCGGCCAACTCAACGACCCCGGGCCGAGCGCGGCGCGCACCGCGATCGCCTATGTGCGCGACCGCGACGAGATGTACGTCTTCCAGGGCGGCAGCTACACCCCCGACCAGATCCAGGATCTGTTCCGGGGTCTGGGCAGCGACACCGCCGTGCTGCTCGACGGTGGCGGCTCCTCGGCGATCGTGTTGCGTCGCGACACCGGCGGGATGTGGGCGGGGGCGGGCGCACCGCGCGGCTCCTGCGACACGATGGCGGTGCTGTGCGACTCCCGTGAGCGCGCACAACCGGCGTGGCTGGCGTTCAACTGAGCGCCAGTGCGCTGCGCGCGGCGGCCCGCGCCTGCCCCAGGTAGCCACCGCCGAACAGTGCGACATGCGCCAGCAGCGGGAACAGTTGGTGCAGACCTGTCCGGTCACGCCACCCCGACCGCAGTGGATGGTGGCGCTGGTATCCCGCGAGCACGGCGTCGAGGTACGGGCACCCGAACAACGCCAACATGGCCAGGTCGGATTCGCGGTGCCCGCCGTGGGCGGCCGGATCGATCAGCACCACGCCGTCCGGTGTCCACATGACGTTGCCGCTCCACAGGTCGCCGTGCAGCCGGCAGGGTTGGTCGTCGTCGTCGAAATCACCGGCGGCGCAACGGTCGGCGACTGCGGCGACGTCCTCGGCGGTGGCGCTGTCCAACGCGGCCCGTTCGGCCAACGGGCGTAGCCGGTGCTCGGCGTAGAAGCTGCCCCAGCTCGCCTCGGCGGCATAGCTCATCGGCAGCGGTTGGTGCAGCGGACCGAAGAACCCCGGCCCCGTCCAGCCGTCCGGGGCGGCCCCGAAGCCGTCGGCGCCGGCGTCGTGCGTGTGGGCCAGGCGGGCGCCGAACTGCTCGGCAGCGACACGGTCGGGCGCCGCACCCGCCAGACGCTCGAGTGTCAGGGAGGCGTCGTCGACGGCCACCACCTGCGCGCACGGCACGCCGTCGGCCGCGGCGGACAGCCAGCGCAGTCCGGCCGCCTCGCAGGCGAAGAAGCCCGCCGGCGCCTGCGGGTTGCGCTTGACGAAGCTCACGGCCTGGTTACAACTGCGGGGTCAGATCGAACGACGTCACCGTCGACATCCTGGTGATCAGCCACTGGCTGCCGTCGCGCTCCATCGTCAACCGGTAGGACAGGTACCGCAGCGACGGGATGTTCTTGGTGACCGGGCTGGTGGCCACGGAGTTGGTGTAGACGATCGCGGTGGCCTGTTCGGGCGCATCGGGCGGGGAGACGCTTTCCACCGCGGCGCCGACCACTTGGGTGTTGTTGGTGACTTGGGCCTGCTTGTTGGGCTCGACGATCGCGTCGATGTAGCGGGCGTACTCCTCGGAGAAGTCACCGGCGAGGTAGCGCGACGCGCGGTCGGCCAGCGTCGCCATGTCCTCGGGGGTGTAGGTCCACAGTGTCGTGATGGCCTCGGCGGCGGTCTGGGCGATCTCGAGCTTGGTCGCGACCAGGGCACGCTCGGACAGATAGGGCTGGACCATCGCTCCGGCGAAACCGGCCGACCCGACGAACAGCACCGCGGCGACCACCGCGGCCAGCATCAGCCGCCTGCCCGCCGGGCGGTGCGGGACGAGCACGACGTCGTCGGGGTTCCCGTCGGTGGTCTCGTCGGCGCCCGCGGGTGATGCGTCGTCCGCGGCGTCGGGCGACGTCTCGTCTGGATTGTCGGGTTCGCCGTCGGTGTCCGCAGACGACGCTTCGTCGGAAATCCCGGGCGACGCCCCGTCAGTGCCCTCCGGGCTCTCGGCGGGTTTCTCGGGGTGCCCGGGCGGCGTCACGTCGACGGGCGCGGCGGGCTGGTTCTTCCCACGGTCTGCCTTACCGACCGGGGTCTTCGGCGCCTCGGCGGCATCGGCGGTCAGATCACCTGGATCAGGTTGCTGATCTTCCACTGCTGTCCTTCCCTGGTCGTCGTGGCGATCCAGCGGCTGCCGCTCTCGATCGTGGTCTTGCCGTCCGGTGTCTTCGACGTCACCTTGGTCGCGACGAGCACGTCGGCGCTGCCGTCGTCGTTCCACCGCTGCACTCCGGCCTCGAGGACGCTGCCGGTGGTGGGTTCGGCCTGTGCGACCTGGATCAGGATCTCGTTGAGCTTGTCCCGGAAATTCTGCTCGAACTCACCGGTTCCCTCCGCCAGCACCCGGTCCGCGTAGGCGTTGGCGTTGAACGGGTCCAGTGACGTGTACATCGTCATGAACTCCCGTGCGTAGCCCAGTGCCGCCGCTTCCTCGAGCGCAGCCCGGCGGTCCGCCTCGTGGCGGACGAGCATCAGCGCGCTGCCCACGATCGCCGCGGTGACGACGACGGCGCACACCGCGGCCACCAGCGCGAGGCCCCAGCGGCGCGGCTTTCTCGGTGCCACGTCGAAGTAGCCGGCGCCCATCACATCCTGGACGTTGCCTTCCACGCTCAGGTCGATCCTGCGCCGCGGGCTCACTGCCCCGCCTCGCTCATCATCGGCTTCTTGAGCACCGTGAGGCCGGCGACCTGCCATCGGCCTTGCGCGGACCGCTCGAACTCGACACGCACGGTGGCGGTGATGAACCGCAGGTCCTCCGGGTTGGTGCCGCGCTGCCCCTGCATCGCCAGCAGCATCGCGGCGCGGTCGGGCGTGACCGGCGGATTGGTCAGCACGGCCGACGCCACCGCCCAGTACTCGTTGCTGGTGGCCTGCCCGCTCCGCAGGGCCTGCTGCTGGGCGGTCAGCTGCGGCCGGTAGCCGTCGGTGGTCAGTTGTTGAGCCCGGTCGAAGTCCTCGTCCATCGTGTCGACGCTGTAACTGAGCATCTGTTCGACGATGCGCGGGCCCTGCTCGGCGATCTGGGCACGCGCCTCGTCCACCGCCCGCTCCTGGCGGTAGACGACCGCATAGGCCGCTCCCGCGGCCGCCGCGCACACCACGGCGGCGCCGATGAGCACTGCGGCCACCAACCGGCGCATGTCGCGGTTCGGTGCGACGACGCGGTGCACCTCGGTGCGCAGCAACAGGTCGGCGAAGGTCCGGCGGCGGCGGTCCCACAGCGGCCACAGCCAGCCCACCCCCAGCGCGAGGGTGTCGAGCAGGTGCGCCAGCTCCCGCACCGCCAGCCGCACCACCCCGACCGGTCGCCCGGAGCGGTGCGCAACACGCAGTCCGAACAGAGCGCGGCCCAGCGTCCATCCGACGGCATGCGGCAGAACCAAGCGGTTGACCGCCATCGCGAACAGGGCCAGCCCCGCAACGGCGGTGAACACCCATCGCATCGCATCGTCGGCCGGAGTCGCCAGCGCCAACAGCGCCGCGGTCGCGACCACCCCGGCACCGGGCAGGGTGTCGACGAGCAGCGCGCCCGCCCGGGCGGCCCAGGACGCCGGCACCGGATCCGGTGTCGACGCGGCCTCCGAATGCTCCGGCGTCGTGTCCAGCACCGCGGTCACGACGTGACCTGGTCCAGGTTGGCGATCCGGTACTGCCCTTCGTCGAGGGCCATCGTCGCCCGCAGGCGGTAGCCGACCTGGTTGTCGGTGGCCTCGACATTGGAGATCTTCACCCGCAGCGCCACCAGCACGTTGATGCTGCCGTCGTCGTTGTGCCGCTCGACCGCCGCGCGCAGGTCGTCGACCACGACCGTGGCGTTGGCGGCCTGGTACGCCTCGGCGAGCACGCTGCTGTACATGCCGGCCTGCACCCCGAACTCGCCGGTGGAGCACTCCAGGATCTTCGACTGCGCCGCCGTCATCGCCGCGGTGTCGGGCGCCTGGGTGGCTGCGACGCAGTCCTTGGCGGCGGCCAGCGCGGCCGCGTCGGCTCGGGCGATCTCGGCGGCCCGCTCATTGGCCCGCCACGCGACATAGCCGCCGGCCACCGCGCCCACGGCGAGCAGCACCAACACCGCGCAGACCGCGGTCAGCCAGCCGCGTCCGAGCCGGCTCGGGCGGCGGTCCGCGGGCCCGCCGGCGCCGACCGTCGCGTCCTCGAGCGCGGGGTCCCCGGCCGCGGGGCTGTCGGCGGCGGAGTTGTCGGCGGCAGCATCCCCGGTCGCAGGGTCGTCAGCAGCATCCCCGGTCGGAGCGTCGTCGGCAGCGTCCCCGGTCGCAGGGTCGTCGGGCGCAGGATCGGCGGCAGGGCCCTCGGTTGCGGCCTCGGAATCCTGGTCGGCGGTCGCCTCCGACCCCGCATCGCCGGCGGCGGATTCGTCAGCTGGTGCGTCGTCGGCTGCGGACTGGTCGTCGACGACCGTCTTGTCTTCAACTACCGTGTCGTCGTCAGCTGCCGCCGCGGGGTCCTGCGGCGCGCTGTCAGCGTCGGCGTCGGTGGTGGGGTTCAGCCGGCTGGTGCCAGCATCTCCTTCCATCCGTCGTCTCCTGGGTTGCTCGAATTGCTGACGTTGTACCGGACGCCATCCGGGCCGACCACCTCGCCGCTGCTGGGGTTGTAGGCGGCGGTGGTGCCGGGCGGGCCTTGGGCCGGAGTGTAGATGCACGGGTTGGGCTGTTGTCCACTGCAACTGACGGTACCCGAACCGGGCGGGCTGACCGGGTCGCTGATCGGCGCCGTCGACTGCGGCGGCGGCAGCTTGTCGGCCGGCAGCGGGTTGGTGCCGTTGTTGATCGACGGGGCCGGGATCACCCGGCCCGGATCGACACCCTGGTCGCAGCGCGCACCCGGGGCCGGGCAGGCCAGCACCTGGTTCGGGTCGCCGTACCAGGGGTTGGTGCCCAGCGGCACATACGGCTCATCGCTGCGGCACTCCGCCGGGGTGGCCCCGCGCTTGCCCGGCACATCCACGCACGGATAGTTGCGCGCGCCGCGAACGACGTTGCCCTGGAAGTCTTTCGGGATCTTGCAGTACGTGCCGGACGGCAACGGGGCGCGGCTGGTGTCTGCGGGCGAACGCCATTCCGAGGCCGGCAGGAAGCCGGTCATGCAGGGTGGCGGCAGGTTGATCGACAGGCCGAAGTGCAGCAGGCCGCCGTCCTCCATGATGGACCCCATCTGCAGCAGCGACGCCCCCTGCGGGTAGATCACCAACGTCTGCTCGATGTTCTTGTTGTAGCGCTTGAGCATGTCGGACACCACGGCGAGGTTCGCCAGGGTCTGCGGCAGCGCCTCCTGGACGTCACTGAACACCGTCGTCACCTGATCCAGGGTCGGTGCGGCGTTGCGCAGCCCGTTGCGCAGCGCGGCGTCCTGCTGCGCGGCCTGGGAGGCGATGACGTTCAGGTTGCGCGACCACTGGCCGATCGCGTCCCCGGAGTCGACCTGGCTCTGCAGGATCGGCTCCGCGTTGGCGATGATGTCGTTGACCTGCGGCAGGTTCTCCTGGAAGCCGCCGGCGAGGTTCGTCGTCGACTCCACCAGGCGCTGCAGGGCAGGTCCCAGACCGCCGACGGCCAGCGACGTCTCGGTGAGCAGGGTGTCGATCTTCTCCTTCGGCAGCACGGCCAGGCCCTTGTTGGCCGCATCGAGCGCCGGGCCGACCGGCGCGGGCACGGTGCTGTCGGTGATCACCGCACCGGGTTGCAGGAACGGGCCCGAATCGGTGTCGGGCACCAGGTCGAGGTACTGCTCACCGATCGCCGACACCGAATGCACGTCCGCCCGGACATCCGCCGGGATGCGGTAGTCGTCGTTGATGCGCATGGTGGCCCGAGCGCCTGACTCGGTCGGCTCCACGGCGGTCACCTTGCCGATCTGGGTGCCGCGGTAGGTGACGTTGGCCGTCTCGTACAGACCGCCCGAACTCGGCAGCTGCGCATAGAGCGTGTACTGGCCGATGCCGGCCAGGCTGGGCAGACGCAGGTAGTACAGCCCGAGCACGGCCAACGCGATGACGGTGAGGATCGTGAAGAGGAGCAGCTGCAGCCGTATGAACCGGGTCAGCATCGGTCAATCACCCCTTTCGATCAGCGGGCCACCCGGCACCGAGTTCGGGTTCGGGGTGAACCGCACGTCCGGGATCATCGTGCTCGGGTCGCGGCCCCACGACTGCTCGAGGGCGCGCAGCATGCCCGACACACCGGTTCCGGACAGGAAGCCGTTGTCGATGGCAGACAGCGTCAGGTCGATCAGGATCGACGTGTTGATGTAGTCGCCGCGGATCACCTTGTCCACGTTGCCGATCGGGTACGGCGCGGTCAGGAAGATCTGCAGGGCGCCCAGCAGGTACGGCCCGGACTTGCCCAGTTCGCGCAGCGGGCGCTGCAGGTTGGCCAGGTTGGTGTTCAGGTTGTCGCTGGCCGGGGCGAGCATGCCCTCGGCGGCGTTGCTGACCCGCCCCACCGCCTCGACGGCGTCGGCGAACTGGTCGCGGGTGTCGGCGAAGTACTTGATCAGCGGCGGGAACTCGGTGAGCACCCGGTCCAACGTCTCGTCGCGCTGGGCGACGATCGCCAGCAGACGGTCGGTCGAGTCGATTGCCCTGGTGATGTCCTCACGCTGCTGGTTGAGCTCGTCGGTGAACGTGTCGAGTTGGTTCAGGAACGTCCGGATCTCGTCGGCGCGCCCGTTGAGCACGTTGAAGACCTCGGTCTGGATGGTCTCGAGGTTCGCCACGCCGCCACCGGTCAGGATGGTGGCGATGCTGGCCAGCACCCGTTCGGTGGTGGGGAACGCCGACGCGTTCTTCAGCGGGATCGTGTCGCCGCTCTTCAGCATCTGCGCGGACGGGTCCGGCGGCGAATCCAGCTGCACGTGCTGTGAACCCAGCAGGCTGGTCTGGCCGATCTTCGCCAGCGCGTTGGCCGGCAGCTCCACGCTGGGGTCGACGTCCAGCGTCAGCGTGGGCACCCAGTTCTTCAGCTCGATGGCGCGCACCCGCCCGACGTAGACGTCGGCAACCCGCACCCGGCTGTTCACGTTGAGCGCCAACGTGTCCGGCATCTGCACGTAAATCGTCTTGGCGCCGGGCCCGGTGCCCGGACCGCCGGGCAGGGGCACGTTCGAGATGCCCTGCCAGCCGCACGAGGTGAGCATCAGCGCCGCGGCGCCGAGGGCCACCACGCGCTTGGGGAGTTTGCGCCAGCTGACTTTCGAGAGTTTCACAGGTCAGCCTCCCGACTCTGCCGGCAGCAGCGGCCCTGCCGGGGCGGCCGGCGCCGGTGCCGCCGGCGGCGCTGCGGGGGCGATGGCGCCCAACGGGTTGCCCGGGACGACGCCCGGCGCGGGTGCAGGCGGCGGGGCCGGCTGCGGGTACCACGGCGGCGGCAACGGGTTGTTCTGGTCGAACGCGTTCGGCGGGCCGGGCAGGTTGCCGTCGCGCGTGGTGCCGAAGGCCGGCGGAGCCGGCGGTGGGACGATGTCGGGTCCGCCCATCAACTCGTTGAGCGACTCGGGGGTGAGCATGTTCTGCGTGAACGGCTGCACCTCGACGCCCTGCATGCCGGGCGCGACGATCCAGCCGGGCTCGTGGTTGCCGTGCGACCACAACGTGTCTCGCGACCAGATGCCGGGCACCGTCGTGTCCTTGTAGCCGGGCGGCGGGCGCAGGCGCTCCTCGGAGTAGGCGATCTGCTTGGGCAGCGTCATCGCGGTGCGCAGCTGGTTGGCGCCGAACGGCAGGTAGTTGAACTTGATCGCGTCGAGGATGGGCCCGAGGTACTGGGCGCACAGCTCCGCCGACTCCTGATAACCCAACCGGCTGCCGGCCTGGATCGCACTGCACAGGAACTGCATCGGGTTGGCGAAGTTGTTGATCACCGGCGTGGTGACGATGCCGCCCGCGTTCGGCGACGCGATGTTCATCAGGTTCGCCGCGACGTTCGGGTAGGCGTGCAGCGCCGTCTCCAGGCCTTCGCGAGCCTGCGGCTGCAGGATCGCGTTGGTGACATCGGACAGGTTCTGGATGTCGGTCGCCAGCACCTCACCGTTCTCGTCGATGAATCCGCGTGTGGTGTCCAGCAATTCGTTGAGATCCTGCAGCGCGTCGGCCACCTCGTTGTCGGTGTTGGTGAACGCGTTGGTGATCTGGGCGAGGTCGTCGTTCAGCGCGACGAACTGCTGGTCACTCTGGTAGAGCGCGTTGACGAACAGTGCCAGGCTCTTGATCACGCTGAAGAAGTCGCCACGGCCCTCGTTGAGGGTGTACAGCGCCTCGGACAGGTTGGTCAGCGTGCGGTTGAGCTGCTGGCCCTTGCCGGCGAATCCGTCGGCCGCCGACTCGATGATGTCGCCGAACGGCCCCTTGGGCTGCTCGGGGGTGGGCCCGAGGTCGGTCAGCAGCCGGTTGATCGAGTTGCGCAGGTCGTCGTACTCGACGGGGACCTGGGTGCGGTCCAGACCCAGCACGGCACCGTCTTCGAGCACCGGGCCGCCGGTGTAGGGCGGCGCCAGCTGGATGGTGCGGGAGGCGACCAGGCTGGGGTTCAGGATCGACGCGGTGGCGTCGGCGGGCACCTTGTACTTGTCGTCGTAGTGGAAGGTGACCTTCATCTTGTCGCCGTCGGGCACGATGCCGTCGATCGAGCCGACCCGCACGCCCATGATCTGGACGTCGTCGCCTTCGTAGAGGGCCAGCGTCTGCGTGAAGTAGGCCGTCACCGAGTTGGTGGTGGCCTTCTTGTAGAGGTTCCACCCGATGACCGCGGCGATGATCCCGAGGATCAGCACCACGGCGAGGAGGATCACCGAGGCGCGGGACAGGCCGGACAGTTTGAGGTTCCGGACGTTGAAAATCGTCGACATCTCTCTCCTCCCCTAGCCTTGCGATCCCGGCGGGAGGAACGGCGGGTTGCCGGGCAGCGGCGGCTCACCGGCCGGCGGCAGTGTCAGGCCCGGCCCGGGTGGCGGCGGGGGCCCGTCGAGAGCCGGAGGCAGCGGCGCGATGCCCGGGGTGAAGTCCGGCGCCGAGGGCTGCGGCTCGAGCGGAACGGTGCGCGCTCCGGGCGGGGCCGGCGGCAACGGCACCCGCGCACCGGGAACGGTCGGGGCCAGCTGACCGGGGATCGCCGAGGCGGGCACACCCGGGGACGGCTGCGGCCCGTGGGCGTTGGGCGGCGACGTGGCCACGTTGGGACCCTGCCCGGCGTAGTTCGGTCCGTACGGGTTGTCGCCGAACGGACCGACGGTCAGGTCCGCGCAGGGCAGCGGGTTGCCCGGGGTCGGGTCCCCGCCGGGGCCCGGCGTGTAGGAGCACGGCGAACCGGGGACGACGGCCGGCCCGGGATTGGCCGGGGTGCCTTCCAGCGGGGTCGGGGCCGGCGGCGGGGCGCCGTTGGAGAACCCGGTGCCGTTGGGATCCGGGAAGCGGAACGCCGGCAGTCCGGCGTTGCCCCAGAACTCCTCCGGATCGATGCCGCGCTTCTTGAAGGCGGCGTCGACGTAGGGCTGCAGCAGCCAGTAGGGCGCCAGGTTGGCCAGCATCACCTTGAAGTACGGCCCCGAGGCCAGCGCCTCACCGAGCGACACGATGAACTTCGACAGCGACGTCAGCGTGTCGGAGAGGTCCATGCGGCGCTCGGAGAGCACACCGCTGATGGTGCGCAGCTGCTCGAGGACGCGGTTGAGGTTCGGGTTGTCGTCGATGACGCCGCGCACCTGGGTCGAGAACGTGCCCACGCGCTCGAGGAGTTGGCCCACCGCGTAGTTGCGCTCGTTGATCGCGGCCAGCAACGTCTGGGCGTTGACCAGCAGCTCGTTGATCTGCCCGCCGCGGTTGCCGAGCACTCCGGCGACCTTGTTGGCGTTGGCGAGCAGTTTCTGGATCTGGTCGTCGCGTTTGCCGATGGTGTCGGAGAACCGCGCGACCCCGTCCAGCGCCGCGCTGAGGTGAGGGTAGGTCTGGTCGATCGTCTCCGAAAGCACGTTGAGCGACTCTTTGACGGTCTGAGTGTCCCAGCCGGAGGTGTTGCTGCTGACGTCGAAGAACGCGTCGTAGATCTGGTACGGCGTGGTGGTCTGGCCCAGCGGCAGCGTGCCGCCGGGTTGCAGGACCTCGGTGCCGCGGGGCTCGATCTCGATGTTGCGCCGGCCCAGGATGGTGTCGGTGCGGATGGCCGCCCGGCTGTCCTTGCCGATCTGGGTGCCGCCGAGCGCATAACCGATGACGACCTTGTCACCGTCGATGTCCATCGAGCGCACGGTGCCGACGTCGACGCCGGCGATGCGCACCTTGTCTCCGTTGTTGAGCCCGCCGGTGTCGGAGAACTCCGCGTAGTAGGTGGGCGTCGCGAACAGCATCGGCACGCTGGCGAAACTCTGGCCCACCCCGATCACGAGGATCACGATCAGGATGCCCATCAACCCGTTGCGGACGCGGTTGGACCCTTCGAGGACTCTCATTTCGGCGTGCACCTACCTGTCGGCTGGCTCCACACCTTGACCTTGCGCACGGGTCCGCCGGGCTGCAATCCGTTGAGCTTCAACGTGATGTCGCACGCGTAGAAGTTGAAGAAGTCGCCGTAGAGGCCGCCGGAGCGGCCGATGACCGCCAGCGCGTCCGGCAGGTCGATCAGCAGCTGGTTGAGCTCGTCGCGCTGGTCGACCAGCGGCTGGTTGAGCACCTCGAGCTTGCTGATGGTCTGCTGCAGCAGCGGCCGGTTGTCGGCCAGCAGGTCCCCGATCGTGCCGGCGGCGTCACTGATGTCGGCGACCGAGGTGGCCAGTGGATCGGCACGATTCTTCAACCCGGTGATGAGGACCTCGAAGTTCTGGATGGTCTCGTCGAACTGCTGCTGATGCTTGACCGTCGTGTCCAGCACGGTGTTGAGGTTGGTGATGACGTCACCGATCGCGCGGTCCCGGTCGGCCAGCGCATTGGTCAGCGACGCGGTCTGATCCAGGATGTCGTTGATCGTGCCGCCCTGCCCCTGGAACACCGTGATCAGCGACTGGGCGATGGTGTTGACCTTCTCGGGCTCCAGCGACTGGAACACCGGGCGGAAGCCGCCGATCAGCGCGTCGAGGTCGAGCGCCGGTTCGGTGAGCTCGATCGGGATCGTCGCTCCGGCAGCCAGTTTGGTGTTGCTGTTACCGCGGGACAGGTCCAGGTAGCGGTCCCCGATGAGGTTCAGATAGCGGATGGACGCACGGGTCTCGTCGAACAGCGGCAACGACCGGTCGACGTTGAAGTCGACCTTGACCTTGGAGCCGCCCTCGATGAGGGTGACGTCTTCGACCTTGCCGACCTCGACACCGGACGCGCGGACGAACTGGCCGGGGCGCAGGCCGCTGGCACTGGAGAACACCGCCGAGTAGCCGGTGGTGCGGTCGAAGCGCACCTGGCCGAACACGATGATGATGATCGCGGTGAACATGAGCAGCACCAGGGAGAAGGCGCCGAGCTTGATCGCGGTTCCGGTGATTTTCATGGGTTGATCGTGTGCTCCCCGACTTGGCGTCCCCACACGTACTCGGTGAGCAGCGGCGAGCCCAGGCCGATGTGGTTGTACGGGGCGATCGACGCGCCGGTGTCCAGCACCAGGAACGGCGCCGGCCACAGATCCCGGGTGATGGGCTGCCAGCAGCCCGGCCGTCCGCCCGGCCCGCCTTTGGCGTTCACCCGCGGCAGGTTGTCGGGGAAGACGTAGGCGTTGGCCGTGCCCAGACCCAGCACCTCCGAGTTGGTCTTCAGCGAGTAACCGTTGCCGCCGAACGCGTCGCTGATCTTGGGTTCGACGTCATGGTAGTTGCGCATCATGCAGTAGATCGACGGGCTGTACTCGTCGAGCAGCGCGGTGGTCGGGATCAGGTCCTCGGCGGTGCGCACGAAGTAGGGCGCGCCGCGCTCGAGGACATCCCCGCCGACGTTGCCGAACCCGACCGCGGCCATCAACGCCTGGTCGACGTCGCCCTGCTGTTCGTTGAACGTGCGGGCGGTGGTGACGGCGTTCTCCAGACCGTCGAACAGGTCGGGCGCCGCGTCGGCGTACACCTCTCCGAGGTCGGCGAGCAGCTGGTTGTCCCGCCGGATCGTCGGCATCTGCGGGTTGACCTCGGCCAGGATCTGGTTGCCGTCGATGATCGAGTCGCCGAAGCGCTCGCCGAGCCCGTCGAGCGCCTCGGCGGTCGCGGTGAGGGTCTGGTTCAGCTTGATCGGGTCGACCTGTTCGGCCACCTCGACCACGGTCTCGAACAGCGTGTTGAACTCGGTGGTCACCGACGACACGTCGATGACGTCGCTGGCGGTGATCCGCTCGCTGGAGGGGTCTTTCGGGGTGGTGAAGGAGACGTACTTGTTGCCGAACACGGTGGTCGCGGTGATGTCGGCGTTGACGTTGCGCGGGATCAGGTCGAGGTACTCGGGATTGACCTCGAGGATGATCTTGGCGCGCGGTTCGTCGTCCACGGTGACCTGTTCGACCTGCCCCACCCGGCCGATCTGCACGCCGTTGTAGGTCACCTTGGCCCCGGGATCCATCGACAGGCCCGAGCGCGCCGAGATCATCGTCAGCTGGGTGCGGGGCAGGAAGTCGCCGCGGAACTGCAGATACACCACGACCACGGCCGCGATGGTGAGCAGGGCCAGTACGAGGCCGGCCACCTTGTAGGGGGGCTGGCGTTTGGTGTTGATGGGAGCCGTCATCGCCGCTACACCGTCAGGTTGAAGTTCGGGTCGACGCCGTAGAGCGCCAACGAGGCGAACAGGACCACACACACGATGGCGACCAGGGAGGCGCGCATCGACCGGCCGACGGCCTCACCGACGCCGACCGGGCCGCCGCTGGCGTAGAAGCCGTAGTAGCAGTGGTTGAGCATGACGATGACCGAGATGATGATCGCCTGCACGAAGGACCAGAACACGTCGTCGGGCCGCAGGAACGTGCGGAAGTAGTGCTCGTAGGTGCCGATCGACTGGCCGTAGAACACCGTGGTGGTCACCTGCGCGGACAGGAAGCTCATGATGATCGCCATCGCGTAGAGCGGGATGATCACGACGAAGCCGGCCATGATGCGGGTGGACACCAGGTAGGAGATGGACTTGATGCCCATCACCTCCAGCGCGTCGATCTCCTCGCTGATCCGCATGGCACCCAGCTCGGCGGTGGCACCCGCGCCGACGGTGGCGGCCAGCGCCTGGCCGGCGACCACCGGGGCCGCGATGCGGACGTTGATCAGCGCGGCGAAGAAGCCGGTGAAGGCCTCGACCCCGATGTTGCCCAGTGAGGCGAAGCCCTGGATGGCGACCAGCGACGAGCCTGACAGCGTGACGAACCCGACGATCGCGACCGTGCCGCCGATGACTGCCATCGCGCCGGTACCCATGCCGATCTCGGCGATCAGCCGCAGCATCTCGCGGCGGTAGTAGCGCAGCGCGTGTCCGATCGAGCCGATCGCGGTGATGACGAACACCGCGATGTGCCCCATCGCCTCCAGTCCGCGGCCCGGCGCGCCGGCCCACTTCTCGGCGGTGGCGACTCCGCGGGGGAACCGGGCCCGGATGACTGCAGAGGTCGACACGTCAGCTCCCCGTTCCGAATCGGACGCCGATGGTCGTCAGCACGACGTTGACCGCGAACAGCGCGATGACGCACAGCACCAGGGTCTCGTTGACGGCGGTGCCCACGCCTTTGGCGCCGCCGGCCACCGTGAGGCCGCGGTAGCAGCCGACCAGACCGGCGATCAGACCGAAGGTGGCGGCTTTGACGATGGAGATGACGACTTCGGGCAGGCCGGTGATCAGTGTCAGCGTGGATACGTAGGCGCCGGCGGAGACGTTCTGCAGGTAGACGCCGAAGATGAAGCCGCCGACCAGACCGACGGTGATCACCGCGCCGTTGAGCAGGATCGCCACGAACGTGGAGGCGATGACGCGGGGGACGACGAGGCGGTGGATCGGGTCGATGCCGAGCACCTCGAGCGCGTCGATCTCCTCGCGGATGGTGCGCGCACCCAGGTCGGCGCAGATGGCGGTCGAGCCGGCCCCGGCGACCACGAGCACGGTCACCAGCGGGCCCAGCTGGGTCACCGCGCCGATCGCCGCGCCGGCGCCGGAGACGTCGGCGGCGCCGAACTCGGCGAGCAGGATGTTGAGGGTGAAGATCAGCAGCACGGTCAGCGGGATGGACACCGCGAGCGTGGGCAGGAACGCCACCCGCATCAAGAACCAGCTCTGCAGGATGAACTCCCGCCACTGGAACGGCGGCCGCAGCAGCGCCTTACCGACGAGCACGCACATGCGCACGAAACCGCCGACGGCCTCCAGGCCGGGCTTGGTCTGTTCGCGGATGTACGTGCCGAGGTTCTGAGTCGTCATCGGGCAACTCCCGCGACGTCCCCAGGGCTGGCGTAGCGCACCGGTGGCACCTGTCGCACGCTCCCTTCCAGCCCGGACCCGGTCAGTGTGATCTCCGCCCTATTACTCGCTGGTAGTAAGGCGGACCACCGGACTGTACCCGATGGGTTGAGTCCGACGTACTGCATCGGCGCGATTGACCGCCGAACCGTAAGCAATGCCGCCCCCTCTCGACTAGGTCCGCCGCGCACCGGCTGAAACGGTTGTCGGAGAGGAACTTTCGGGGACGTCAATCTCGGCTGCCGCGCCGAACCGCGACCTCAGTTCGGTCTTGAGAACCTTGCCGGCGGGGTTGCGCGGCAGTGCCTCGACGATCTCGACGGCCTTGGGGTGCTTGTAGCGGGCCAGCTCGGCCGACAGGAATTCCCCGAGGGCGGCGACACTCACCGCCGACTCACGCGCCGATCCCAGCGAATCCCGGACGACGACCACAGCAACGGGGACCTCCCCCCACTTGCGGTGCGCCCGGCCGATGACAGCGACCTCGACGATGTCGGGGTGGGCCGCCAGGACGTTCTCGACTTCGGCGCAGTAGATGTTCTCGCCGCCGGAGATGATCATGTCCTTCTTACGGTCGACGACATAGATGTAACCCTCCTCGTCCTGCCGGACCAGGTCACCGGAGTGGAACCAGCCGCCCGCGAACGCTTCTGCGGTGGCCTCGGGCTTGTTCCAGTAGCCGGCCATCAGGGTGGGGGCGCGGTAGACGATCTCACCCACCTGGCCCACGGGCACGTCGTTCATGTCGTCGTCGACGATGCGGGCCGACACCGTCGGGATGACCTTGCCGACCGATCCCAGCTTGCGGATGGCGTCCTCGCCCAACAGCATGCAGGTGACCGGCGACATCTCGGTCTGGCCGAACGCGGCCAGGATCTTGGCGCCGGGAAACGTCTGCGCCATGTCACGCAGCAGCGTGTCCGAGGCCGGGGCGGCGCCCCAGGACAGCGTGCGCAGCTGCAGCCGGCGGGGGTTGGCGCGCTGTTCGGCGCACACCGCCTGCCACTGTGCGGGGACCAGGAAGATCCCGGTGACCTTCTCCTGCGCCAGCACGTCGAGCAGGTGGCCGGGGTCGAAGGCGCCCAGCGGGTAGATCACCGTGGGGCGGCCGAGCAGCAGACCGAAGATCGTGTTGCCGATGCCGGCGATGTGGAACAGCGGGACCCCGACGAAGCCGATGTCGTTGTTGATGTCGGCGCCGTTGGTGAACAGGTGCGTCATCGCCTGCCCGGCCAAGTTGGTGTGGGTCAGCACCGCCCCCTTGGGCCGGCCGGTGGTGCCCGAGGTGTACATGATCAGCGCGGGCGAGTCGTTGGGGATGTCCACCGTCGGACAGGGCGCGTTCTCGGCCACCAGATCCTCGTAACCCAGGACGCCGCCCTCGGTGGCGGCGCCGGCGACGATCACGGTGGCCAGCGCCGGGTCCAGGTCTCGGACGGCGGTCGCGACCGGCGCGAGCACCGGCTCGGTGACGACCACCGCGGCGGCGCAGTCCGAGACCAGGTAGGCGATCTCGGCCGGGGTCATCCGGAAGTTCACCGGGACCGCGATCGCGCCGAGTTTGTTGACCGCCAGGACCGACTCGACGAACTCGGTGCGGTTCAACATCAGGATCAGCACCCGGTCCCCGAACCCGACTCCGCGCCGGTGCAGCGCCCCGGCCAGCGCGGTCACCCGGCGCTCCAGCTCGATCCAGGTGGTCGTCGCGCCCAGATGCCGCAGCGCGGTGCCGCCGGGCTGCATCAGGGCATGCCGGGCGAGCTGGTTGGTCCAGTTCTGCCGACGGGCGAGGTAGGGCTGCTCGGTCGGATGCTCAGGCGTACCGGCGGGAACAGTCAACGTGTCCTGCTTCGTGGGATCGTGGCTTGCGGTGCGGTGATATTTGATCAAACATGGTGTTGCCTCGGTCACAGTATGGCCCCGGCGGGCTCGCGACAAGTCTCGATCGCCACCCGGCGAGATCTGCCCGAAAGGCCTTGCATCCGATGTACGCCCCCGTCCGCTCCCGTTCGGCGGGTGCGGTGCGCCGCGAGCAGCTCTCCGACGAGGTGGCAGCGCGGCTGCGGGGCGAGATCATGACCGGCGCGCTGCGACCGAACACGTTCATCCGCCTCGACGAGACCGCGGCGCGGCTCGGCGTCAGCATCACACCGGTGCGGGAAGCGCTGCGCACGCTGCGCGGCGAGGGCATGGTCGAGTTGGAGCCCCATCGCGGTCACCGCGTCGTCCCGCTCAGCCGTGCCGACATCGAGGACATCTTCTGGCTCCAGAGCGCCATCGCGCGCGAACTCGCCACCACCGTGGCCCGCCGCATCACCCCCGACCAGATCGACGAGTTGGTCGAACTCAACACCCAACTGGCCGCCGCCGCGGCGACCGGCGACCCCGACCAGGTCGCGCAGTGCGAGTTCGCCTTCCACCGGGCGTTCAACCGTGCGGGCGAGCGGATCAAGCTGGCCTGGTTCCTGCTGCATGCCTCGCGATACCTGCCGCCGCGGCTGTTCGCGACCGACCCGGCCTGGGCGGCGGGCGCGGTGGCCAGCCACGAGCAACTGATCGATGCGCTGCGCCACCGCGACGCACCGACGGTCGTCGCGCTGACCGAAGGTCAGTTCACCGACGGACTGGCCCGGCTGCTGGCCTATCTGGACCAGATCGGGCTGTGGGACTGACCCGATCCGGGGTCAGCCGGCGGCGAGCTGCTCGGCGCGGGCCTTCAGGTTGTCCGCCAGATACTCCAGGGTGTCGTTGACGGCCTTCTTCACCATCTGCTTGGGAATCGGCATGGTGGTCTCGACGTCGAGGTCGACGGTCAGCAGCGACGTGGGGCCGATCGGCACCACCGAGAACTTCTGTTCCTGCTTGGAGAAGAAGTCGCCCTGCTGCAGCATCGTGTAGATCTGGTTCTCACCCGGGTAGTACACCGCGGTGATGAACGTGCCGGCCTGACCCTGTACCACCACGTCGAGCCGCAGCTGGCTGGGCCGGCCGTCGTGGTACCGGGCCAGCACCCAGCACCCCTTGATCTCTTCGTTCCAGTGCGGGTAGGCCTCGAAGTCGGCGACGATCCCCATGATCGTCTCGGCGGAGGCAGCCACCTCCACGGTCTTGCTCACCAACGGCATCGGGCGAGCATATCGTCACAGCTGGGCGCGCAGCTCCCGCGCATTGCGCACCGCGTTGCCACCGAGGTCGTTGTTGAAGTACACCAGCACATCTCGGCTCTGCGCCTGCCATTCCCGGATCCGCTCGGCCCACCACCGCAGGTCCTCACCGCTGTAGGAGCCGCCGTACAGCGCGTCCGGATCGGGGCCGTGCAGTCGCACGTAGACGAAACCGGCGGTGGCCTTCAGCACGCACGGCAGATTCGCCCCGCTCATCACGACGTAGGCGGCGCCGTGCTTCTCCAGCAGGCGGTAGACCTGCTCGTCGTCCCAGGACGGGTGGCGGAACTCGACGGCGACGGGGATCTGCGCCGGCATCGCACCGAGAAAATGGTCGAGCCGGGCGTCATCGCGCTCCAGCGCCGGGTGCAGCTGGACCAACAGCGGTCCGGCGCGGTCACCCAGGGCGCTCCAGCCGCGGTGCAGGCGTTCGATCCATTCTTCCGGGGACCGCAGGCGGCGCGCATGGGTCAGCCCGCGGGCCGCTTTCACCGCCATCGTGAACCCGGACGGGAGCTGGTCGCGCCACCGCGCGAAGCCCTCGTCGCGAGGCCAGCGGTAGAAGCTGCCGTTCAGTTCCACGGTGTCGAACTCGGCGGCATAACGGGCCAGCCGTCGCGCCGTCGGCACCCCCTGCTCGTAGAGCACGCCTGCCCAGTGGTTGTACGACCATCCGGAGGTGCCGATGTGAACCGTCACCGCACCCGGGTACCCGCGTTTCAGGTCAGCGTGTCGGCCTCGACCGTGACACCCAGCGGTGAACTCTGCCGGACCGCGTCGTCACGGATCAGGCCGCGCAGCAGTGCGGTGCTGAACTCCACGGCGATCTCCTGGGCGGTGCGCCGCCCGTGCGGCCGCAGCCATCGGTAGGAGCCCAGCGTCATCCCGATGTAGCCCAGAGCGAGAACGTGGGAGTCGCAGTCGTACAGCTCACCGCTGGCGATGCCGCGGTCGATCACGTCGCGGACGTGCTCGTAGACCTGGGTTTCCTTCTCCCGGATGTAGGCCACCTGCTCCTCGGTGAACCACTCGGTGATGTAGGGCCCTTCCTGGAAGTACACGGCGGCCCGCTCGATGTTGCCGGCGATGCCGACCAACAGGCGCCTGGTGAAGTGGTAGATCATCTCCCGCGCCGAGGCCGACGGATCGTCGTGCAGAGCGTCCACGGTGAAGTCGGCGGCACCTTTGTAGATGTCGTAGAGGATCAGCGACTTGCTGGCGTAGTAGTGGTAGACCGTGGCCTTGTTCAGCCCCACGGCGTCGGCCACGTCATCCATCCGGGTGCCGTGGTAGCCGCGCGCGGCGAACAGCTTGGTGGCCACGGCCAACAGCTCCTCGCGACGGGACATCCCGTTCGTGGTGACGGTTTCAGACATGGCGACTCACTATAGGCAGGGGCGGTCCACTAACTGGTTGGTTCAGTCTAGGCGGATGCGGTGCCGCCGCGGGGGCGGCAGGTCTACACTCGGCCAGAGCCCTGCAGGCGAGAGGTGATGACGTGGACCCGAACCCGGATTACGACGCAAGCGACGAGTTGGAGTACGGCATCAACTGGTTCGCCTGGATCCTTCGCGGAGTGTATCCGCCACCGGCCTACCCGCCGGTGTGATCGCCACCGGCCACCTCTGAAGCCGCGGCGCCTTCCGGGGTGACCGCGGGCTTCTGCGGCATGACCGCGGGCCGTTCCATCGTGTTCGCGGCCGCCTCCTGGGTGTCCGCGGACGTCTCCGGTCTGAGGCCGTGCTCTTCGGCGGTGAGCCGGTTCTCGTCCGGCGCGTCCGGTTCGTGCTCGCCGCGCCGACGCGCCGCCACCTTCTCTTCCAGCGTGTGTTTCGTGCTCTCCAGCGTGTCCTTGACGGCGCCGGCCCACGTGCGCATCCGCCCGGCGGCGTGTCCACCCCACCGTTCCGCGGTGTCCGCCGCCTCCTTGCCGACGCGGGTGGTGACGCGACCGGCCCGGTCGACGCGCTCACGAAGCTCTTGGCGCCAGTCGCGGGGCGGAACCGGTTCCTGGTCCCGCGGCCAGACGATGGGCGGTTCGACCGCGCCGGACACCGGCGGGTACGTCAGCGGCTGGCTCTCCTCGCCGTAGCACTCCCCGCATTTGCGGCACCGCACCTCGTAGCGCGTCACGGGCGAAGCGTCGTCGGTGACCGTCTCGATGAAGACGTAGTCAGCCATCGACACGCATCGCGGACAGCGCGCCAGCCCACGTTCCACAACCATGCTCACGTTGGTCATCGTGCGTGGCGCAGCACGTGACGCGCACCTGGGGCGCAGATCTCGATGCCTGATCGGTGCCGTTTCGAGACCTGCCCGGTCAGAGCCCTCGAAGACCTGCCCGGTCAGAGCCCTTGAAGACCTGGCCGGTCAGAGTCCCGTGAAGACCTGCCCGGTCAGAGCCCTGTGAAGACCTGCCCGGTCAGAGCGCCTTGAGCTCCTCGATCACCTCGGTCACCGACTTCTTGGCATCGCCGAACAGCATGGAGGTCTGGTCGGCGAAGAACAGCGGGTTGTCGATACCGGCGTAGCCGGAGCTCATCGAGCGCTTGAGCACGATCACCGACTTGGACTGGTCGACGTTGAGGATCGGCATCCCGTGGATCGGTGAGCTCGGGTCGTTGCGCGCGGCGGGGTTGGTGACGTCGTTGGCGCCGATGACGAGGGTGACGTCGGTGCGGTTGAACTCACCGTTGATGTCGTCCATCTCCTTCATCGCGTCGTATTCGACGTCGGCCTCGGCGAGCAGCACGTTCATGTGTCCGGGCATCCGGCCGGCGACCGGGTGGATGGCGTACTTGACCTCCACGCCTTTGCTCTCCAGCATGTCGCCCATCTCCTTGACCGCATGCTGGGCCTGCGCGACGGCCAGGCCGTAACCGGGCACGACGATGACCTGGTTGGCATAGGCCATCTGGATCGCGGCGTCGGCGGCCGAGGTGGCCTTGACGGTGCCCTGCTCGCCGCCCGGTCCCGCGGCTGCCGCGGAGTCGCCACCGAAGGAGCCGAACACGATGGCCGGGATGGACCGGTTCATCGCGACGGCCATCAGGTTGGTCAGGATCGAGCCGGACGCGCCGACGATCATGCCTGCGACGATCATCGCGGTGTTGTTCAGTGCCAGACCGGCCGCCGCGGCCGACAGGCCCGTCAGCGCGTTCAGCAGGCTGATGACCACCGGCATGTCGGCGCCGCCGATCGGGAACACCACGAACAGGCCCATCACGCCGGCGGCGGCGAGAACGGCCACGATCCACCAGCCGCTGGTCTCGTTGCCGGGGGCGGCGTTGAGGCCGATGTAGACCGCGACCCCGACCGCCACGATCAGCAGCGCGATGTTGGCGGCCTGGAACAGCTTGGCGGAGCGGACCAGCGCCTTCTCGACGTTCTTGGGGATCGATTCCTGCAGCTTCAGGAACGCCACCAGCGAACCCCAGAACGACACCGAGCCGACGATCGCGGCGAACAGCGACCCGACGACCAGTGCGACGGTGGGTTGCTGATCGGGTCGGAAGTGGGAGAAGCCGTCGGTCTCGATGAACTCCGCCCAGGCAATCAGCGCCACGGTGCCGCCGCCGACGCCGTTGAACAGCGCGACCAGCTGCGGCATCGCCGTCATCTTGGTCTTCTTGGCCGGCGGCACACCGAGCACCACACCGATCGCCAGACCGGCGACGATCAGGATCCAGTTGATCGCGGCGGTGTCGCGGACCGCGATCAGCGTGGCGACGACGGCGATACCCATACCGGTGGCGGCGATCCAGTTGCCGCGCACCGCGGTCTTGGGGCCGGTCAGGCCGGACAGGCCGAGGATGAACAGCGCGAACGCGACGATGTAGAGGACGTTGACGAGGTAGGTCACTGGGCTGCCCCGTCCTTGGACGCGGCAGGCTTCTTGCCCTTGAACATGCCGAGCATGCGGTCGGTGACCAGGAAGCCGCCGATCACGTTGAGCGTGCCGAAGATCAGCGCGATGAAGGCGATGATGCGCACCCCCCAGCCGGCGTCGGCGGGCAGGTTGCCCAGCACGATCAGCGCACCCAGCACCACGATGCCGTGGATGGCGTTGGTGCCCGACATCAGCGGGGTGTGCAGCGTGTTGGGCACCTTGGAGATGACGGCGAACCCGACGAACCCGGCCAACACCAGGATCGCGATGTTCAACAACAACTGGTCGTACATGGCTAGTTCCCCTCGCGTGTGACGCAGGCGCCCGCGATCACTTCGTCGTCGAAGTCCGGCGCGAGTGCGCCGTCGGTGATCAGCAGATCCAGCAGTGCGGTGATGTTCTTCGAGTACAGCTCACTGGCGTGCTCGGGCATCGTGGCCGGCAGGTTCAGCGGCGAGGCGATGGTGACGCCGTGTTTGACGACGGTCTGCCCGGGCTCGGTGAGCTCGCAGTTGCCGCCGGTCTCACCGGCCAGGTCCACGACGACGGAGCCGGACTTCATGCCCTCCACCGCCGCGGCGGTGACGAGCCGCGGCGCGGGGCGGCCCGGCACCAGCGCGGTGGTGATGACGACGTCGAACCCGGTGATGGCCTTCTCGAGTTCCTTCTGCTGCGCGGCGCGCTCGTCGTCGGTGAGTTCGCGGGCGTACCCACCCTCGCCGGCCGCGTCGATGCCGAGGTCCAGCCATTGGGCGCCCACCGAACGGACCTGGTCGGCCACCTCGGGGCGCACGTCGTAGCCGGTGGTGCGCGCGCCGAGGCGCTTGGCGGTGGCCAGCGCCTGCAGACCCGCCACACCGACACCGAGCACCAGCACCGTCGCCGGTTTCACGGTGCCGGCTGCGGTGGTCAGCATCGGGAAGAAGCGGGTCGACTCCGAGGCGGCCAGCAGCACGGATTTGTAGCCGGCGACGTTGGCCTGCGAGGACAGCGCGTCCATCACCTGCGCGCGGGAGATCCGGGGGATCGCTTCCACGGCGAAGGCCTGGACACCGGCCGACTTGAGCGCACCGATCTGGTTGTCGGCGTTGCGGGGCGCCAGGAACCCGATCAGAGTCTGGCCCGAGCGCAGCTTGGCGATCTCCTCTGCGCTGGGCGGGGCGACCTTGACGACGACGTCGGCGGCCCACGGGTCGCCGATGACGGCGCCTGCTTCGGTGTAGAGCTCGTCGGGCAATAGGGCCGCGTCACCGGCGCCGGACTGCACGACGACGCTGACTCCGCTCTTGGTCAGTCCGGCGACCGCCTTGGGAACGAGCGCGACGCGCCGTTCACCGGCGGCCGACTCGGCGGGCACGCCGACGGTCACCGTCGTGGCGTCGGGGCGCGGGGCGCCGGATTCGACTTCTGTCATGGCGACGTTGATCTCTTCCGTGTTATTCGGGGTGGTTCGGGTTCTGTCGGTGGCGAGCCCGCGTCAACGTGGGGCGCGATGTGTGATCAGACACCATAGCGGGTGCAAACGTCGAGAGCCGATTCCGTTTCGGCCCCATCGGCACAGTTCAGCGACCGGGACGGCGGCGCCGGTGGTCTCCAAGTATGTGGGATCGCCGGTATCGGGCGAGGCAGTAGCGCAGAAACCGCCTCCACCGCGGGCAGCACCCCGACGGACGACAGTGTGATCACCGCCACAATGACGGAGCGGGGTTGACGGGCGTCAAGCCTCGTCGGGGGGCTCCGGCGGTGAAACCGCAGTGATCCGGGTACCGGAGCCGGCCGTGGACTCGATGTGCATGGCGCCCCCCATCGCGTCGAACCGGGCCAGCAGGGAGCCGAGACCGATGTGGCCCGCGGCCACCGAATTGCCGACCTGCTGCGGATCGAAGCCGCTGCCGTCGTCGCGAACGCTGAGTAACACCCGGTCGCCGTCACGGTGCACCTCCACCCAGACGGTGCTGGCACGGGCGTGCTTGGCCACGTTGGTCAGCAGCTCGCGCGCGGCCCGGTACAGCAGGGACTGCGACTGCGGCTTGCCGACGTCGTCGAGATCGGCGATGACGTCGATGTCGTGCCGAGACTGGTATTGCCGCAGCAGCTCTCGCACCGCCGCGGTCAGTCCGAGCTGCGCCAGGACCTGCGGGTGCAGCTCGGTGACGGTGGCCCGCAGCCCCGCCGCGGTGTCCTGCAGGGCCGCGTAGACGTGGTCGAGCGCCGGGTCGGAGATCCGGTCGCGGGCCTCGTCGAGCTCGAGACGTGCGGCCAGCAGAGTCTGCAGCGGACCGTCGTGTAGATGTTCGGCGACCTCGCGGTTGTGCCGTTCGTCGGACTGCATCGCCTCCGACACCAGCTGGGTGCGTACCTCCTGCAGCGCGGCCAGCCGGGCCGCCCGCCGGGCCAGCACGAAGCTCAGCGCCGTGGTGGCCACGGCCATCCACACGATGAAACCGAAGTGGGTGTACACCATGTTGGGCAGCCCCATGGTGTCGTCGCGTTTGGAGTAGAAGATCCACACGGTCAGGTAGCCGGCGGCGGTGATCGACCCGATGACGGCGGTCAGACCCGGCCGGTCCTGGAACGCCACCGAGATCGGCAGCAGGAAGAACACCGGCAACAAGGCCGCCGTCGCCCCGCCGGACACCACGCACAGCAACAGGATCACCAGCAGGTCGACCGCCGTCGACGCCCACGCCGCCCACCGCGGCACCGGGCCGCGCAGCACCGCCAGCAACCACACCACCGCGACCGCCGCGTAGACACCGAGGATCACCGCGTACAGCTGGGGCAACCAGTGGTCGACCTCCCAGATCCACACCAGTGCCGCGATCAGCACGATCAGCGGTAGGCGCAGCACCGCCGAGACGCGGACCGGTTCGGCGGCCAGGAAGTCGCGGTAGGAGCGCAGCCGCTGCCCGGAGAAATTCACGTCAGTCCAGCAGTTTGCGGCGCATGGCTTCGGCCACCGCAGCGCCGCGGTCGCTGACGCCCAGCTTCTCGTAGAGGCGCTGCACGTGCGTCTTGACGGTCGAGGGGGCCAGGAACAATTCCTTGGCCATGGCCGGGATGCTGCGGCCGGCCGCGATGAGGGTCAGCACCTCACGCTCCCGCGGGCTGAGGACCGGACCGTCGGGCACCGAACGCTTGCGGATCTCGGCCGCCAGCCCGGCTGCCACACTCGGGGCGATGACGTCGCGGCCCTTGGCGCAGTCCAGCACGGCGGCGACCAGTTCACCGCGGGAGGACTCCTTGGGCAGGAATCCGGCCGCGCCGTCCTGCAGCGCCTGGTACACGATGGCGGATTCGTCGTGCGCGGAGATCAGCAGCACGCGGGTGGGTAGCTCGTCGCGGCGCACCGCGGCGGCGACCGCCGCACCGTCCATGCCGGGCATGCGGTAATCCAGCAGCGCCACCTGCGGGCGATGCTCGCGGATCGCGGCCAGGGCCTCGACTCCGTCGTCGGCCTCGGCGATCACCTCGATGGACCCGCTGGACTGCAGTGCGCGCACCACCCCGTCGCGGAACATCGGATGGTCGTCGCCGACCACCACCTGCACCCGTTCTCCGCTCGCCACGCGCTCAGCCTCCCACAACCGGGCAGCGCTATCCCCCGATCGGTGGACCACCGATTCCACCACCGCATCCACCGGTACGCCGACAGACATCGACGGCCGCGGGCGGCATTCTTGAGTCATCGCCGGAACACACCGGCGGAACAACCGAAAAGCCAACTCACACAGGAGAACTCATCATGAAGAACATCACCCGCGCCCTGGTCCTGCCCCTGCTGTCCGCCGGCGTCATCGGCGGAGCGGCCCTCGGCCTGGCCGGCCCGGCCGCCGCCGCGACCACCACCACCCACACCAACGGCAGCCACTCGATCGTCACCACCCCCGACACCCGGGCCACCGACAAGGCCCACGGCGGCCAGCAACTGCACCCCTGGACCGAGCGTCACCACAGCCACAACAACTACTGGCGGCACTGAGCTTCAGTGGCAACACTGAACCGCCGACCGCACTGCACATGCGACCGCGCTGAGTCTCGACACGAAGCGGCCCCTCCGAACTCCGGGAGGGGCCGCTTCGTCGTGGTGCGGCTATCGGCCGCTTGGCTCTGGCGCGCCGTGATCCTTGGCGCGACGGTCGGCGACGACCTTCTCGGCGATCTCGAGGAGCTTGACGTTGGACTCCTGGGAGAGCCGCCGCATCAGGTCGAAGGCGGCGACCGCGTCGATGGCGAACCGCTCCATCAGGATGCCCTTGGCCTGGCCGATGAGGTCACGGCTGGCCAGCGCGCTGCGGAACTGTTCGGTGCGGCGCATCGTGTTCCACGCCACCGAGGTGTGGGCGGCGAACACCAGGCCCAGTTCGACCGACTCTTCGTCGAACTTGTGGGCGCCTTCGGCATACAGGTTGAGCGCGGCCAGACTCTTGCCATCGCTGAACAGCCGGAACGACAGGATCGACCGGATCGGTGTCAGCGGCAGCGCCGCGTCGCGGTAGCGCGGCCAGCGCGTCTCCACGCTGAGGTCCTCGATGGCCACCATGTCGTGCTCCCACGCCGCCGACAGGCACGGGCCTTCGTCGACGTCGCGCTGCACGTCGTCGAGCATGATCGGATACTGATGCGTCGAGGCCAGCGACGCGACCGCCCGATCGTTGCCGACGGTCGTGACGCAGGCATATTGCGCACCGGGCACGGACGCAACGGTCGTCGCGTTCATCTCCCGCATCACCGCTTCGAACTCGCCGACCCCGCGCCGCTGCATGCTGTCGACCATCGCGGCGACTTCGTAGAGGTGGCGGCGCTCGGCGTGCCAGTCGATGGTCTGGTTCTCGGTGGATTCCGGTAGCGCTTCGGTGTTCTGCGCGTCCTTGTCCACTGAATCGATCTGGTCATTGGGCACGTCAATCCCTCTCGTAGGCACCTCATCTGTCCACCGCGACGTCCAAAGTCACCGGCCAGATGTCGGGGCGCCCAGCTGACCTGCGCCGACCGTGTCGGCCTGTCAGGTCCACCCTCAACGTTAGATCAGTCTCCGATACGCGGATCAGCGCCTGGACGGCTCACACTCGCTCTGTACCAGCGCAATTCACGGTCTCGGCGCTGCCGGTTTCGTTTTGTGGATCACCGGTTGTTCGTTTTGCGGATGGCCACCCTCGGCACGGCACGCCGTGGGCACGTCTTCGGCCGGATTGAGACGGCGACGGTACGGGTATGGTTCTCGACACGGGGGTGAAGCCGAGCGCCCCACCAATCCGCCGCAGATGCGGGGTTTGTGATGTTCGACGACAATTCGTCAACGCTGCTGGACGCCGCGTCGACCCCGCAACGACACCCCACAGCCTGCTCGGGCAGCACCCGGCCGAATCAGCCCGGTGATGGTGCGGCGGGTCTGGTGTTCGACAGTGACGACGTGGTCGCCACCCAGGCGTTTCTCACCCGCGCGTACTCGAAGACGACGATCCGGCCCGAGCCGGGTGAGACGGCGTCGACGCACATCGAACGACAGAGTTTCGGCCCCATCGACATCGACCGGCTGCACGTCGGGTTCCACATGACCTTTGACGCCGCACCGATGCACCGGGTCTGCCTGAGTCAGGTTCATGCCGGCACGATCGAAGAGGAGGTCGCCGGCTACGGCCGCGATGTGCTCGGTCCCGGTGACGTGGCGTTGTTCTGCCATCCGGACGTGCCCTACTCCGGGCGGGTGTGCAATGCCAGCTACGACCTGACGATGTTCGACGTCGAACTGCTCGACAGGTTGGCCGGTCTCGACGGCGAACAGGTGCAACTGCTCGGGCACCGCCCGGTGTCCGAAGAAGCCGAGCGGCACGTCCGAGCCACGCTCGACTACGTCCGGTCGCTGGCGTCCGACGGCACCCCCGTCACCCGGCTGGTCGCCTCCACCACCGCGTCGATGCTGGCCGGCGCGGTGCTGTCCGCCTTTCCCAACACCGCGTCACGCCCCGACCGCACCGCCGAAGCGTCGACCGACACCCGGCCGGTGCTGCTGAGGCGGGCCATCGCGTTCATCGAGGACAACGCGGATTCGCCGATCGTGTTGTCCGACGTCGCCGCCAGCGTGCACGTCACCCCGCGCGCGCTGCAGTACATGTTCAAGCGGCACCTGGACATGACGCCGATGGCGTACCTGCGACGGGTGCGTCTGGACCACGCGCACCACGACCTGGTCGACGCCGACCCCGTCGAGGCGACGGTGCAGCACGTCGCCGCGCGCTGGGGATTCGCACATACCGGACGGTTCGCGGCGATGTACCGCCGAACCTATGGCTGCATGCCCTCGGACACCCTGCGGTCCTGACCGGAGCAGGCCGGCGACACTCGGCGCAGTCGGTCAGAGGGGCACTTGGCGCAGTCCAGCGGTGACCAGTTCACCGCGGAATGGACTCCTTCGCCAGGAATCCGGCCGCGCCGTGCTGCAGCGCCCGGGACACGATGGCCACCACCTGCACCCGTTCTCCGCTGGCCACGCGCTCAGCCTCCCACAACCGGGCAGCGCTATCCCCCGATCGGTGGACCACCGATTCCACCACCGCATCCACCGGTACGCCGACAGACATCGACGGCCGCAGGCGGCATTCTTGAGTCATCGCCGGAACACACCGGCGGAAGAACCGAAAAGTCAACTCACACAGGAGAACTCATCATGAAGAACATCACCCGCGCCCTGGTCCTGCCCCTGCTGTCCGCCGGCGTCATCGGCGGTGCGGCCCTCGGCCTGGCCGGCCCGGCCGCCGCCGCGACCACCACCACCCACACCAACGGCAGCCACTCGATCGTCACCACCCCCGACACCCGGGCCACCGACAAGGCCCACGGCGGCCAGCAACTGCACCCCTGGACCGAGCGTCACCACAGCCACAACAACTACTGGCGGCACTGAGCTTCCGACGGCACCCGGCCTCGGCGGCACCGAATATCTGGACTGCTGACGTTCTGGGCCGTGCCGAGCCCTCGACACGAAGCGGCCCTCCCGGACTCCGGGAGGGCCGCTTCGTCGTGGTGCGGCATGCCCTCGGACACGCTATGACAGACTGCGGCAGGTCAGAGCCCGAGCAGCGCACCCCAGCGCTGGCGGACCAGGACGTGGGCCGGGTCCTGCGAGTCGGGGGCGCTGTCCCCTGCGATGACCGACACCAGCGCGGCAGCCACGGCATAGGGCGACAGGCATGCGCTACGGGCACCCTCGACCAGGTCGTCCATCGCGGCCTTGTCGCGGCAGCGGAGCAGCGCCATCAGCGTGCCCTCGGCCAGATGGAGCGTGCGTGCCTGGTCCAGGTGTTGGGCGGGCGCATTCTGGTAGCCGTTGGTCCACGATGCAGGCCACATGTGTTCTCCGCTTTCGTTCTCGGTCCGTGTCGTCAGCGCCGGCCTCGCCGAGGCCCTTGTTATCGGGTAACCCGTCCGCGGGCTCCCTACGCTGAGGATTGGCTGCACGTTGCGCAGCGAGACGACTACTCGCAAGATGGCGCGTTTACAGGTGTCATATCGTGGCGGTCATGGACTTCGCGATGTCAGCCAAGGCGGCCGACTACCACCAGCGGTTGACCGACTTCATGACCGAGTTCGTGTTCCCGGCCGAGGAGGCCTATCACCGCTACCGCGCGGAGGCGGGCCCCGACGACCACACGGTGCCGCCGGTCGTGGAGGAGCTCAAGGCGCTGGCCAAGGAGCGGGGCCTGTGGAACCTGTTCCTGCCGGACGAGTCCGGGTTGTCCAACCTGGAGTACGCCCCGCTGGCGGAGCTGACCGGCTGGAGCATGGAGATCGCCCCCGAGGTCACCAACTGCGCGGCGCCGGACACCGGCAACATGGAGACACTGCACCTGTTCGCCACCGAGGAGCAGCGCGCGCAGTGGCTGGAACCGCTGTTGGCGGGCGAGATCCGCAGTGCCTTCGCGATGACCGAGCCCGCGGTGGCCTCCAGCGATGCCCGCAACATCGAGACAACCATGCTGCGCGACGGTGACGACTACGTCATCAACGGCCGCAAGTGGTGGATCACCGGGGCGGCGGACCCGCGCTGCAAGATCCTGATCGTCATGGGCCGCACCAATCCCGACGGCCCCAGCCACCGTCAGCAGTCGATGATTCTCGTGCCTGCCGAGACCCCGGGTGTGGACATCCAGCGCTCGCTGCCGGTGTTCGGCTGGCAGGACCAGCACGGCCATTGCGAGATCGTGTTCGACAACGTCCGTGTGCCGGTCTCGAATCTGCTCGACGAGGAGGGCAGCGGGTTCGCCATCGCCCAGGCGAGGCTGGGCCCCGGCCGCATCCACCACTGCATGCGAGCGATCGGCGCGGCCGAGCGGGCGCTGGCCCTGATGGTCGACCGGGTGCAGAACCGGATCGCTTTCGGCAAGCCGCTCTCCGAGCAGGGCGTGGTCCGCGAGGCGATTGCCAAGTCCCGCAACGAGATCGAACAGACCCGGCTGCTGTGCCACAAGGCGGCATGGACCATCGACCAGCACGGCAACAAGAGCAAGGACGCGCAGCTGCTGGTGGCCCAGATCAAGGCGGTCGCGCCGCAGATGGCGTGCGACGTCATCGATCGGGCTATCCAGGTGCACGGCGGGGCGGGGGTGTCTGACGACGTCCCGCTGGCCCGGCTGTACAGCTGGCACCGGGCGATGCGGCTGTTCGACGGGCCCGACGAGGTGCACATGCGCACGATCGCGCGGGCGGAGCTGGGGCGGGAGAAGTCGGCGCTGGCCGCGGCCTGTACGGCGGCGAGCCGCCAATCGGATGGCGCGGCGAGCCGCCAATCGGATGGCGCGGCGAGCCGCCAATCGGATGGCGCGGCGAGCCGCCAATCGGGTCCGGCGGTGACGAGCTAGTGGCGAACGGTCGGGTTTCGAGCGGCCAGGAACTGTCGGGCGCATGGAACTTCCGTGACGTCGCCGAGCACACCGGCATCACGCCCGGCCGGTTCTTCCGGGCGAGTGAGCTGTCCAAGCTCGACGAGGCCGGCCGCGGCGCCATGACTGCCTACGGCGTCACCGACGTCGCAGACCTGCGCACGCTGCGCGAGTTGGAACGCCACGGCGCCGGCCTGGTCCCGCCGGGGGTGGACATCCACCACCTGCCCTTCGTCGAAACCGCCGCCTCCGACGGGGAGGCGCCGCACGAGCACGCCTTCCAGCGGATGATGACCGACAAACCCGAGGGCATGTCGGTCGCGGACGCTGCCGCGCAGTACATGACCGAGGAGTACGGACGCATCGCCGCCGCCCCGCTGGCACGCACGGCCGTCTATCGCGTGGTGCAGCTACTCGGCTCGGACCGCCGGGTGCTCGCCCATTGTTTCGCGGGCAAGGACCGCACCGGGTTCACCACCGCAGTGGTGCTCGAGGCGGCCGGCGTGGACCGCGACGCGATCATGGCCGACTATCTGCAGAGCAACGTCGCGGTGCCGCAGCTGCGGGAGAGCATCCTGGCCACGATCCGGGAGCGCGCCGCGGAGGCGCCCGAGATCCTCGAACTGGCCGAGGCCCGGCTGACTGACGCGGTCCTCGGGGTGCGCGAGCAGTATCTCGACATGGCACGGCGCACGCTGGACGACGAGTTCGGCTCGCTTCGCGGCTTCCTGGAGGCCGCGGGTGTCACCGACGAGGACCTGGCACGGCTGCGCGCCGCGTTGCGCGACTGAACTCTCAGACCGTCAGCACGACGCCGATCACCCAGGCCATCGTCGCCAGCAGAGCGCCAGCCAGCTCGACGCCGACCGACAGCGCCACTCCCTTGAGCGCGTGCACGGTGGACGCCCACGCTCTCGGCAGGTCGGGGCGCAGCACGACCTCGGCGAGGAACACGCCGGCCACGAAGCCGATCACGAGTCCGATCACCGGAATCACGAAGAAGCCGACGATGCCGGCCAACGCGCCGGCGACCAGTACCGACGTGCGCACCTGAGCCTGCCGCATCCGCTTGACCGGCCAGGTGTACTTGATGACCTCGGCAGCGAGGTACACCGCGGCCGCGACGGCGAAGGTCACCCACGCGATCGCGTTGCCCTCGACGAACGCCCACACGCCGATGGCGGCGATCACCAGCAGCCCGCCGGGCAGGATCGGCACGATGATGCCGACCAGGCCGACGGCGATCGCCAGCGCGACGAGGGCGAGGCCGCCGGTGCTCACGGCCGCGAGCCTACTGGCTCAGCCGGGCGGCGGCGGTGGGTCATGCGGCCTTGACGCCGCGCACCCACTGGATGGTGCCGGTGTTCTTGGCGCGCACGCTGCTCAGCCCGAGGCTCTCGAAGGTGTCGGCGAGTTCGTCGTCTCCGAACGCGTGGGCGCCGCCGTTGGGCAGCAGCCGGATCAGGCTGGCGGCACGCCCCGCGGTGGGCACCATCACCGCGATGCGCCGTCCCGGCCGGAGCACCCGCACCATCTCGGCGATCGCGGTGGCCGGATCCGGGATCAGCTGCAACATCGCGATCGACGCCACGGCATCGACGGACGCGTCGCGCAGCGGTAACCGTTGCGCGTCCGCCCGCAGGAATCCGACGTTGGGTCCGGCCTCGGCGGCCGCCGCGCGGGCCAGCATCGGTTCAGAGATGTCCACGCCCAGCGCCAGCCCGTCGGGCCCGACGGCGCGACCGAGCGCGGCGGTGACGTTGCCGGGCCCGCAGCCGACGTCGAGGGCGATGCCGCCGGCCGGCAGATCGAGCCATTCGGTGGGCTGCTGCCAGGCGGTCAGGAGACGGCGCGCGACGGTCTGGGCGTTGTCGTAGAGCAGCGACCCGATCGGCGACGCCCATAGCGCCTGGATCAGGCCGGTGTTCTCGGGTACGTCACTGATCTGGGCGCCCAGCAGGTCCAGGTAGCCGCGGCTGACGTCCGGGTCGGCGGGCGGGTCGGTCAGCAGCTTCTGCGCCGCGGCCAGCGCGGGCGGGAGTGTCGCAGTCACACCGTCCACGCTACCCGCCGGGCGGACAGCCCAGCTGGTCGGCGAGGTCGAGGAAATCCTCTGCGTGCACGTCGAATTCGCCGTCGGGCGGCCGACGCGCGGTACGGCCTGGGCCCTGCTCGGCGGGGCGGTAGACGAACCCGGTGCGCAGCCCGGCGGCGCGGGCGGCGCGCAGGTCGGCGGGGTGCGCCGCGACGAGCATGACCTCGCCGGGCGACACGTCGAGCAGGTCGGCGCAACCGAGGTAGACCTCGGGATCGGGCTTGTAGTGGCCGAAGAGCTCGGCCGACAGCACGCAGTCCCACGGCAGGCGGGCGTGCTTGGCCATGTCGGTCAGCAGCGAGACGTTGCCGTTGGACAGCGTGGTGAGCACGAACCGCTCCTTGAGCCGGGCCAGTCCGGCGACCGAGTCGGGCCACGGATCGAGGCGGTGCCACGCCCGGTTGAGGTGGTCGATATCGGCATCCCCGGCGCTGATGCCGGCCGAGTCGAGCAGCTCGAGCAGCCGTTCGCGGTGCAGCGTGTCCAGCCGGGTCCAGGGCCGCTCGCCGTGGCGGACCCGGTCCATCGCCGGCACGTAACCCGCCCGCCAGTCGGTGGCGAAGCGGGCCCAGTCGGCGTGCACACCGTGGCGCTCACCGAACGCGGCGAGTTCGCGGGTGACGCTGGAGTGCCAGTCGACGACGGTGCCGAACACATCGAAGGCGAGCACCTGGGGACTGGTCACGGCTGCACCAGAGAGCGGCTCGTCACGGCAGCACCTGGGGGCTGGTCACGGCAGAACCTTGAGGGGCTGGTCACGGCAGCACCTGGGGGCTGGTCACGGCTGCAGCACCAGCTTTCCGTGCACGTCGCCGTCGGCCAGCCGCTGCAGCGCCGCCGCCCCCTCGGCCAGGGGGCACCGCACCGGCGGCGGGGGGCGCAGCCCGGCCTCGACGAGCGCCCCGAGCGCCGCGCCGACCTCAGCCTGCGCGCCCGGAGTGCGGTTGACGAACTCTCCCCATCCGACGCCGAGGACCCCGACGTTGCGCAGCAGCAGCCGGTTGACCTTGACGGTGGGGATGCCGCCGGCCGCAAATCCGATGACCAGCAGTCGGCCCTCGGTGGCCAGCACGCGGATCGCGTCGTCGAAGGCCGGACCTCCGACGGGGTCGACGACCATGTCCACCCCGCGTCCGCCGGTGTGGGCCAGTACTGCGTCGCGCCAGCCGTCGGTCAGCGGCAGCACCGCGTCAGCGCCGAGTGACTCCACGAACTCGACGGCCCCGGGCCGGTGCACCATCGCGATGACGGTGGCGCCCATGGCTTTGGCGATCTGCACTGCGGCGGTGCCGACCCCGCCGGCGGAGCCGAGCACCAGCACCGTCTCGCCGGGGTGCAGCGCGCCGCGGCGCTGCAGGGCGAACTGCATGGTGTAGTAGTTGCCCAGCAGCGAGGCGGCCGACGCGTCGTCGATGTCGGCCGGTGTGGACACCACCGCATCTGGTGCCACGGCGACCTGCTCGGCGTAGCCGCCGAGCATCGTGAACGCCGAAACCCGTTGCCCGGCTGTGAAACCGGAACTCTGCGGGGCGGACCGCACCACGCCGGCGACCTCCATGCCGGGCACGAAGGGCGGGTCGAGGCGCATCTGGTACTCACCGCGCAGGAGCAGCAGGTCCGGGAAGCACACGCCGGCAGCACCGACGTCGATGACCACCTGGTCCGGGTTCGCCGGATCCGGGACATCGGTGTAGACTAACCCGGTCGGCCCTGACAGCTCCTGCGCGACAAGCGCTTTCATGCAGGTATCAGCCCAGGCTGAAGGTGGCGCGTTCGGCCGCCGACAGGTCGGCGATCTCGTCCCACCGCCCGGCGATGTCGTCCACCGAGGGCACCTCGGTGAATGTGACGCCGCTGTTCTGGAACAGCGCGACCCGCTGGACCTTGCCACCGCCGACGATGAACACCGACGCCGTCTCGGGCATCTCCTCGGTGCACAGGTAGGCCACCACCGGAGCGACGTACTCGGGGGTGAGCTTCTCGAACACCTCAGGCGGCAGGATGTCCTGCGTCATGCGGGTGGCCGCGATCGGGGCGACGGCGTTGGCCTTGATGTTGTACTTGGCGCCTTCCTGGGCCAGCGTGTTGATCAGCCCGACCAGGCCGAGCTTGGCGGCGCCGTAGTTGGCCTGGCCGAAGTTGCCGAACAGCCCGCTGGTCGAGGTGGCGACCACGACGCGGCCGAAACCGTTCTCGCGGAAGTGCGGCCACGCCGCGCGGATCACGTTGTACCCGCCGTACAGGTGCACTTTGAGCACCGCGTCCCAGTTGGCGAACTCCATCTTGTGGAAGGTGCCGTCGCGCAGGATGCCGGCGTTGCTCACCACACCGTCGACCTTGCCGAACTCGTCGACGGCGGTCTTGATGATGTTCTCCGCGCCCTCGGGCTCGGCGACGGAGTCGTAGTTCGCGACCGCCCGACCGCCCGCGTCCTTGATCTCCTTGACCACCTCGTCGGCCATGTTGTGGCCGGCGCCCGTGCCGTCGCGCGCGCCACCGAGGTCGTTGACGACGACGCTCGCGCCCTCCTTGGCGAGCGTCAGCGCGTACTCACGCCCCAGCCCTCCGCCGGCGCCCGTGACGACGATGACACGATCCTGCACTCCTGGCACTGATCTTCCTCTCTGAAAGGGTCCGAACCGGCGCGGTCAGAAGAGCTTGCGCGCCAGCTTCCACGCCTTCTCTGTATACGGGGGGTAGATGAAGGCGGCGATGTCGGGTCGGGTTGGTTTGGTCATGACCGACTTGCGGTGGCTGAACTCCTCGAACCCGAACTTGCCGTGGTAGGCGCCCAGCCCGGACGGCCCCACACCGCCGAACGGCAGCTTGTGGGTGGCGAAGTGGAACAGCAGGTGGTTGATGACCATGCCGCCTGCGGGCACCTCCCTGATCACGCGCTCGCGCACCGCCTTGGTCTTGGTGAACAGGTAGGCCGCCAGCGGCTTGGGCCGGGCGTTGACGAAATCGATTGCCTCGGTGAGGGATTGCACGGTCACGATGGGCAGGATGGGGCCGAAGATCTCGTCGGTCATCAGCGGTTCGGCCGGGTCTGGGTCCACCACCACCGTGGGCTGGATCTTCAGCCCCGCGGGATCGGAGCCGCCGCCGACGGCGATCTGCCCCTTGGTGGCGGCCAGCGCGGTGGTCAGCCGGTTGAAGTGGCGTTCGTTGACGATCTTCTTGCCCGCTGCGTTGCCGGCCTCGAACTCCTCTACCGCCGCGCGGATCCGGTCGACCAGCTGATCGCGGATGGGCGCCTCGGCGATCACGTAGTCCGGGGCGATGCAGATCTGCCCGGAGTTGATCAGCTTGGTCCAGGCGATGCGCTTGGCGGCGACCTCGACGTCGGCGTCTGCGGACACGATCACCGGGCTCTTGCCGCCGAGCTCCAGCGTCACCGGGGTCAGGTGCGCCGCGGCACCCTCGTAGACCTTGCGGCCGATCTCGGTGCCGCCGGTGAACAGCAGGTGGTCGAAGCCTTGGGCGATGAGCTCCTGGCTGACCGCACCGTCACCCTCGATGACGGCGATGGCGTCCTTGTCGAGGTAGCGCGGCACCAGCTCGGCCATCAACGCCGCGGATGCCGGCGCAACCTCGGAGGGCTTGAGCACCACGGTGTTGCCGGCCGCGATCGCCCCGACGGCCGGGCCGAGGGTGAGCGCGAACGGGAAGTTCCAGGCGCCGATGATCAGCACGGTGCCATACGGTTCGTGTTCCACCCAGCCCCGGCCGGGCAGCTGGGACATCTCGAGCAGCCGGTGTCGGCGCTTCATCCACTTGCCGACGTTCTTGGCCGCGAACGCGGCCTCCCCGGCGGTGCTGGCCACGTCGGCCAGCCAGGCCTCGAACGGCGAACGGCCCAGGTCCTTGTCCAGCGCGTCGGCGATCGCCGTCTCGTTCTCGGTCATCAGCCGCTCCAGCGCGCGCAGCTGGCCCTTACGCCATTCGACGCTGCGGGTGCGCCCGGTGGCGAACGTCTGCCGCAGGCGGCGCACCGTTGCCGGAATGTCGGTCGTCGTGCTGCTCACCTCGACGGGCGCGACGGATTCGGTGGTCATGGTGGGGTCCTCCTGGCCTGTGGAATACCCGAATCCTAACCAACCACCCGGTTGGTGAACAGCGCCCGATGGGGCGGGATGCGACCCCCGACGGGGGTAATCGTGGCCTGACGCGGAGGTCAGACCCGTTCGGCGGTGGTGAACGTCGAAAACGAATCCTCGTCCGCATCGACCAGCTCGACGAGACGGTCGAGGCGACGCATCTCGTCTTTCGACTCGACCCGCTGCGCGCGCCAGCCGTGCGCGGAGAGCCAGTCGGCCACCTCGGCGCGGTCCGGGTCCTCGTAGGTCAGTTCGGCGATGTCCATCGGCTCGTCCATGCCGAACTGCGCGGTGAGCGCGGCGAACCGTTCCCGCATCCGCTCGCGGCGATCCTGGGCGTGCATGCCCATGGACTCGGCGGCGACCCGGCTGCCCGGCGCACTCAGCTCGGTGACCTGGGCGAACAGCCGGTCCTGGGCGTCTGCGGGCAGGTACATCAGCAGTCCCTCGGCCAGCCAGGCGGTCGGCGCGGCGGGGTCGAAACCGGCGGCGCACAGGGCGGCGGGCCAGTCCTGGCGCAGATCGATGGGCACTTCCCGGCGGTCGGCGCTGGGCTGGACGCGGTGCGCGGCCAGTGTGGCGGATTTGTACTCGAGCACCTTGGGCTGGTCGATCTCGTACACCGTGGTGCCGGCCGGCCACGGAAGCCGGAAGGCGCGGGAGTCCAGGCCCGCGGCCAGGATGACGACCTGGCGGATGCCGGCCTCGACCGCGCCGGCGAAGAAGTCGTCGAAGAAGAGGGTGCGCACCGCCTGGTAGTTGCCCATGTGCTCGAACAGCGGCGCCAGCTCGGCGTCGGCCTCGGCGACCTTGGCGATGAAGTCGTCGTCGAGCATGTACTCCCAGGCCCCCGTGCCGGCGTCGGCGATCAGGATCTTGGCGTAGGGGTCGTTGATCAGGGCGTCGTCGCGCGCTGTTTCGGCGGCACGCGCGGCGGCGACCATGACGGCGGTCGCGCCGACGCTGGAGGCGATGTCCCAGGTGTCGTTGTCGGTGCGCAGTGAACTCATGACAGCTCCGTCTCGAGAAGAATTACTTCGCGAGTCTATCTAACAGAGTGTCGTGACACCCGCGGGTGTGCTGCACACCACAGCGATCCACAACAGAACCTGCCGGCCCGTCTGGGACCCGAGGATGTGAGGAACTACTCGCTGAGGTTCCAGAGTTTGTTGGCCAGCAGCAGTTCGAGCTTGTGCACCACCGCGCCGAGCGCCGAGCGATCGCCGACGAACCCGGCGTAGAAACCCATCCCCCACACGACCGCGACCAGCATCTCCACCAGATGGTCGACATCGGTGTCGGCGCTGAGCTCGCCGCGGGCGATCGCATCGTTGACCGCCCACGTGACGAAGGCGCGGGAGTTTCTCAGCGGATCGTGCTCCTCGCTGACCAGCTCGGGATGCCGCTGGGTCTCCAGCACCGAGGTCACCAGGAACGCCGCCGCGGCGCGGTCCTCGACGTCGGACTGCGTCGCCGCCGACAGGAACGCCGACAGCCGCCCGATCAACCCGGTCTGCTCCTGCGCCCGCGCGATCCCCGCGCTAACAATCGACTCATCGGTCTGCCGAACCACCTCGGCCCACAGCACTCGTTTGCTGGCGAAGTAGTGATTGATGGCGGGACGGGTGAGGTCAGCGCGGACCGCGATGGCCTGAAACGTGGCAGCGTCGTAGCCAAGTTCGCTGAAAACTTCACGAGCAGCACGCACAATGCGCTCGCGCGTCTCAGCAGCCTTCGCTGCGGGAGGGCGACCTGGACCTCGACTAGCCGTATACGGCACGGTCAAATTGTGCCACACGTCACCTGGCAGTTGGCCACGCAGTGGCTGTCAGCGGCCCAACCGTGACAATCGGGCAAACATTCGGCGCGGTCTCGCCAGGCGCGCGCACCGCGCCGTGATAGCGCACCGAACTATCGTGCTACGGCATGGGGGGCGTCGCGTCGCGAGAGTCATTCTTCGATACCGGGCTGGAAGTGCTTTCCGACCTGGGTTACGGCGGACTGAAATTGGCCGAAGTGTGCCAACGACTGGGCGTCACCACGGGATCCTTCTATCACTACTTCGCCAACTGGCCGGTCTTCACCCGGCAGCTGGTGGCGCACTGGCAGGAGGGAATGACCGTGAAAGTCGTCGAGGCGGTGCAGGCCGAGCCGGACGCCCGGCAGCGCATCGACAAGCTGATCCGCGCCGGGCTGCTGTTGCCGCACGGCGCCGAGGCCGCCATCCGGGTGTGGGCCGCCATCGACCCGGAGGTCCGCACGGTGCAGGCCGCGGTGGACCGGCAGCGGTTCGACGCGCTGTATGTCAGCGCGTTGGAGATCCTGCGCTCCCCCCGCCAGGCGCACCTGTTCGCGGCGTGGGCGGTCTACCTGCTGGTGGGCTATGAGCAGACGCTGCTGCCGTCGGACACCCCGGGGCTGACGTGGATCGTCGAGCAGTTGCTCGATGCCCTGGACTCCGGTTGTTTCGCCACGGTGCTCACCGATGACTGAGGCCACCGGCCGGGCCGGGGATCCGGCTGCTGCCCGCGGCGAGGAGCCGGCCGTCCCCGACACCCACGTGGTGGCCATGCTGCGCGAGCGCCTCTACGGGGCCATCTCCTGTCTGGCGACGCTGGCAGTGCTCACCCGCTACACCGGCGACGAGACCAGCGGGTGGGACCGCATGATCGACGTGGCCGTGACGATGGGCGGGTTGTGGCTGGCCAGCCTGCTGTCGGACTTCGTCGCGCATCTCAGCGTCTACGGCCACGCCCCGCGGGGGGTCGAAGGCTGGCGGATGCTGCAGGCCTCCGGGCAGATCCTCGAGGCCAGCGTGCTGCCGCTGGGCGCGCTGGCGACCGCCGGTCTGGGCCTGCTCGACACCGACACCGCGGTGTGGATCGCCAAGTGGATCCTGGTCGTCGAGCTCGGCGTGATCGCGCTGCTGGCGGTCCGCAAGACGGCACTGCCCTGGTGGCAGCAAACTCTGACGGTTCTGTCATTGGTCGCCCTCGGTCTCCTCGTCATCGCCATCAAGGTGTTGGCGCACTGATGGCGCGCTGACGACCGCCGTGCGCTCCCTCCGGCCAGCCGCTCTGCGCGACCGCATCGCGCAGCGGATCCAGCGGCGCGATCCCGACGGTGACGCGCTGCGGCGTGCCCTGCGCGCGGCCCTGGTGGTGCCACTGGCCGGGGCGGTCGGCTTCGTCGTGGCGGGCAATTCGCAGACGCCGCTGTTCACGATCTTCGGGTCGGTCGCACTGCTGGTGTTCAGCGATTTTCCGGGCAACGCGAACAACCGCGCCCTGGCCTACACCGGGCTGGCCCTCAACGGTTACGTGATGATCACGCTCGGAACGCTGGTCGCGCCGTATCCGGTGCCCGCGGTCGTGACGATGTTCGTGCTCGGCGCCGTGGTGACGTTCTGCGGGGTGTTCAGCGAGACGATCGCCGCCGGTCAGCGCGCCACGCTGCTGACGTTCGTGCTCCCGGCGTGCACACCGGTGGGCCCGGTCGAGGAACGGCTGCTGGGCTGGACGATCGCGCTGGCGGTGTGTGTGCCTGCCGCGCTGTTCTTCCTGCCGCCGCGTCACCACGGCCAGTTGCGCCGCCGCGCGGCCCGCGCCTGCCGCACGCTGGCTGACCGGCTGGACGGCGCGGCCACCGCCGAGGACGTCACCCGCGCGATGGACCGGCTGCGGGAGACGTTCCTGGGCGCCGACTTCCGCCCGGTCGGTCTGACCGCCGGCAGCCGTGCGCTGGTCCGTGTCGTCGACGATCTGGAGTGGGTGTCCGACCGGACCGGACAGCGCGCGGGGGCGGCCCTGGCGGACATGCGGGCTCCGGCAGTGCGGGTGCTGCGGTGCGCGGCGGCGGTCCTGCAGCAGCCCCGGTCGGTGGACCGGGACGCCGGGCGCGCCGCACTGGAGGCCGCCCTGAGCGACCTGCGCACCGTGGCGCGCGGCCGCTACCGCGAGGACCTGCAGACGATCTTGGGCGCCGTCGACGACGACCATGCCGTGCGGTTGGGCCGCGAGCTGCTGCGGCGGCGGACCATCGCGGCGACCATCGGCGCGACCGGACGGATCATCGCCGCGGCGGCGGCCGCCGACGCCCGCCCGGTGTGGGCGCGTGCGCTGGGCCTGCGACTGCCGCCGACCGGGGCGTCCGAGCGTCTGCTGCCCGAGACGAAGGTGGCCGCCCAGATCGCGTCCGGGTTCGTCACCAGCCGGGCGGTGGCGGTGCGCAACAGCCTGCGCACCGGGCTGGGGCTGGCGCTGGCCGTGGCCGTGACACACCTGTTTCCCGTGGAACATGGTTTCTGGGTGGTGCTCGGTGCCCTGTCGGTGCTGCGCTCCAGTGCTCTGACCACCGGCACCCGGGTGTGGCGCGCGGTGATCGGCACCGGCATCGGCTTCCTGCTCGGTGCCCTGCTGATCAACCTCGTCGGCGTGGATCCGCCGGTGCTGTGGCTGCTGATGCCGCTGGTGGTGTTCGGGTCGGCGTATGTGCCCGAGATCGCGTCGTTCACCGCGGCGCAGGCCGCCTTCACGATGATGGTGCTGATCTTCTTCAACCTGATCGTGCCCACCGGCTGGGAGGTCGGTCTGATCCGGGTGGAGGACGTCGTCGTCGGCGCACTCGTCGGGGTGGTGGTGTCGGTGCTGCTGTGGCCGCGCGGCGCGACCGCCTCGGTCACCAGGGCCATCGACTCCGCGCGCGGCATCTTCGGCCGGTACCTGCAGGTGGCGGTACTGCGCATCACCCGCGGCGCGTTCGAGGAGCGCCGCGACGAAGTGGCGACGCTGAGTCACAACGCGCTGGCCGCCTCCCGGGTGATCGACGACGCGGTACGCCAGTATCTGTCCGAGAGCAGCGGTGAGACCGACTTCCGCGCGCCGGTGGTGCGGTCGTTCAACCGGGCGATCCGGTTGCGCGCCGCAGCCGACCTGATCGCCGACATCCCGACCCCGCCGCCGCTGGGGGCGTACCCGAATGTCCGCAAGGTGCTCGAGTTTCACGTCGACGCGATCAGCGACCGGCTGGCCGGGCGCTTCGACCCGGATCAGGACTGGTCGCCGATCGGCGACGACTTCGTGCTGGCGTTGCGCTCAGAGGTGCCCGACGACGATTTGGGGGTGTCGGCCGCGCTGCCCCTGCTGACGGTGGCGGCGGCGCTCGGCGAGCTGGAGCTGATCTATCCGCTGCAGAAGGCCACGCCCAACGTTCAAGCACGGTAGCAATCCGGTCGGCAGATCCAATCCAGCACCTTCGCTGCACGTTCGGCGACGACGAGAAGCACGCGGGTCGACCGCCGGATGAATCCTGCTACCGCGATGCGTTCGGGTGGACGGACAGGTGATCTCCACCGTCTCTTCGGGTCAAGGCACGCAGAAAGAGAAAAACATGAGTGTGGACAGCATTTCCCACGGCGGTGGCACGCGCCTCGGCGAATTGGTTCCGTCGCGCTATGCGCTGAAGGTCGGCGACATCGACGTGATGGTGATCAGCGACGGCGTATTGCCCATCACCGCCGTCACGATGGCCACCAATGTCGGCGCTGCGGAACTGTCGGCCTGGCTCGAGGACATGTATCTGCCGCCGGAAGTGCTCGACTGGCCGCTGAACGTGGCGGTGGTACGCAGCGCCGGCAAGATCATCCTCATCGATTCCGGTCTGGGGACGGAGTTTCCGGGCTTCCCGCGTGCGGGACAGTTGGCCGCCCGGTTGGACGACGCCGGGATCGCCCCGTCCTCCGTGACCGACGTGGTGCTCACTCATCTGCACATGGACCACATCGGCGGACTGCTGGTCGACGGGTTACGCGGCCGGCTGCGCCAGGAC
The DNA here is from genome assembly GCF_041902445.1 of Mycobacterium sp. G7A2. Classification (NCBI taxonomy): domain Bacteria; kingdom Bacillati; phylum Actinomycetota; class Actinomycetes; order Mycobacteriales; family Mycobacteriaceae; genus Mycobacterium; species Mycobacterium sp. G7A2. The sequence continues at coordinate 5,794,075 of NZ_CP169251.1, forward strand.
CTGCGCGTGCATGTGGCGACCTCCGAGGCCGAGTTCTGGGAGGCGCCAGATTTCTCCCGCACCGTCATGCCGGCGCCGATCCCGGAGGTTCTCCGAGCGACCGCCACGCAGTTTCTCAGCGTGTACCGCAATCAGTTGCGACCGTTCGAGGAGGAGTACGAGGTGGCTCCCGGGGTGTTGGTCCGGCGCACAGGCGGCCACACACCCGGTCACAGCGTCGTGCGCCTGGAGTCCCGCGGCGAGGCGTTGACGTTCGCCGGTGACGCGGTCTTTCAGCCCGGGTTCGACAACCCCGAGTGGCAGAACGGTTTCGAACACGATCCCGAGGAGGCTGCCCGCGTCCGGGTCCGCTTGTTGTCTGAGCTGGCGGCGAGCGGGGAACAGCTGGTGGCCACGCATCTGCCCTTTCCGTCCGTGTGCCACGTGGCCTTCGCCGGCAACGCTTTTCGGTTCGTGCCGATCGTCTGGGATCACTGACGATCTCCCGCGCCGAGCGTGCTACCACGGTAGGCAGTCTGCCGAATTCGCTACCGTGGCTGTGCGTTCGGCGTGATTGCGTTCACCAACCGCCGCTTGAGCCGTACGCTTCGCAGGATCTGTACCGCCATATTGGTGGACGTGATCATCGGGATCACTCCGAGAAACGTTCTCTCCGAGGCGATGTGCCCATGAAGTTGCTCGAGGCTGCCGAACACGTAGAAGCAACCGAGGCAGAACAGGGTGGCAGGCACGGCCAGCGCCAGCAGACTACCTCGGTCTGCAAGCACCTCTCGCGCCAGAACGATTTCATCGTCGGTAAGCGGGTCGCGGTTTCGGACCTTTCGCAATGTTGCCGGCAGCACGCCGATGTCCAGGCTGCGCCTGACGTGCCTGCGGCCCATCATCCGCCCGGTGAACACGAAGGCAACCGCGGCGAACACCCCTATCAGCGCAAAGGCGACGATCGCCAGCGTGCCGTAGAGACTGGACGTGGTCATCTGCGCGCCTCCGGTCTCCGCCGAAGTGGCCGTTGCCGGATAAGAGTCGGCCACCAGAACCACGGCCCGAGAAGACGCATCATGCATGGTACGACGAACGAGCGCACCACCAGGGTGTCGAGCAGAAGCCCGATACACACTGTCGATCCCAACTGGCCGATGGTGCGCAGATCGCCGATGAGCATCGCCAGCATCGTGAAAGCGAACACCAGACCCGCCGACGTCACCACGCTGCCGGTGCTACCGAGTGCGCGGATGAGTCCCGTGTTCAACCCGGCGCCCGTCTCCTCCTTCACTCGGGAGATCAGCAACAGGTTGTAGTCCGAGCCGACAGCCACGAGGATGATGAAGGTGAGCGGCAGGACCAACCAGTGCAGAGGCAGACCGATAAGGTGTTGCCAGACCAGCACCGAAAGGCCGAAGGCGCCGGCATAGGAGAACGCTACAGTTCCGGGAATGATCATCGCTGCCACCAGACTTCGGGTCAGATAGAGCATGATGAGGAAAATGAGCACGAATGCGGCCACCGCGACGATGAGCAGATCGGACGCGGCATAGGCCTTGATGTCTCTGTCGTTCGACGCCGCACCGCCGATGTAGATCTTGGCCCCGGCCAGTGAAGTCTCCTTCAGCGCGATCTTGATCGCCTCGGGGAACTGCTCCACGTGCTCGACACCCTCCGGCCCCATGGCGTTGCCCTCGTGGGTGATGATGAACCGGGCAGCCTTGCCGTCCGGCGACATCATCAACTGCATGCCGGTCTTGACGTCTTCGTTGTCGAACGCCTCCCTGGATATGTAGAAGAAGTCATCGCTGCGTGATCGGTCGAAGTCATTACCGACATTGATGAGGTCGTCGTATGTCTGATCGGTCTGAGTGGACTGCAGATGTGCCGGACCGTACGAGTTGGTGATGACGGTCTGTAGCGCGAGCGTGTCCTCCATCATCCGGTCCAGTTGAGCGATCATCCGCGGCAACAGCCTGTCCACGGCCTGCAGTGAGGCGACGGCATCGGTGATCTCTGCGTAGAGGCTGTCGACGCCGTCGAGCGCATCGAACAGCGACCGCATCGCCCAGCACGCTGGAATATCGAAACAGTGCGGCTCCCAGTAGAAATAGTTACGCAGCGGCCGCAGAAAGTCATCGAGGTTCGATATCCCCGCGTTCATGTCGTCGGTGACCTGCTTGACGTTGTCCAGGGTGAGTACCGTTGAGTGCAGTTCGTCCGACATCTTCTGTGTCAGATCGAGCACCTGCGCCAACACCTCGACGGAGCGCGTTTGGATATCGGCTTGCCGATCGGTGTTCTCGTTCTGTTGCTCGTTGAAAGGCAGTTGCTGACCGCTACCGCTGCCCTGCGTCGTGAATAGGTACGGAATCGTGGCGTGTTCCAACGGTCGGCCCAACGGTCTGGTGATGCTCTGCACCATGGCTACGCCGGGGAGTCGGATGAGGCTCTTGGCGACGCGGTCCAGCGAGATGAAGTCTGCGGGGTTGCGCATGTCGTGGTCGGTCTCGATCATCAGCATCTCGCTGAACAGTTTGCTCTCCGCGAAGTGCCGATCCGATGCTGCGAAGCCACGGTTCGCCGAGGCGTCGGCCGGCTGGTATGCGCGGTCGTCGTAGTTCACCTGATAGCTGGGGACGAAGATGGCCCCGATCATCACGACGGCGCAACTGGCCACGAAGATCGGCTTGGGCCAACGCACCACGCTGGCCCCGATTCGCCGATACAGCCGGCCCGTGGATGCACGCCTGGGATCGAAGAGACCGAACAGGCTACCGAGGGTGAGCAGCGCGGGTGCGAGCGTCAGCGCAGCCGCGATGGTGCACAACATGCTGATGGCGACGGCTGGACCCATGGTGTGGAAGTAGTCCAGACGCGCCAGGCTCAGACAGTAACACGCACCGGCGATGGTCAGCCCCGAGCCGATGATGACGGGTGCCACGCTGCGGTAGGCCGTGTAGAACGCGGCCTCGCGGCTCTCGCCGGCCTGTCTGGCTTCCTGGTAGCGGCCGAGCAGAAAGATGCCGTAGTCGGTTCCTGCCCCCAATGTCAGCGCCACAACGATGTTCACTGCGAACGACGACAGCGGAATGATGCCGAAGTGTCCGAGCGTGGCGATGATTCCCTTTGCTACCAGCATTTGGATCAGCACGCTGACGAGGGGGACCAGCAGGGTGGAGAACGACCGGTAGACGACCAGCAGCATCACCACGATGAGGATGATCGTGAGGATCGTGATGTTGTTCAGGCTTGAGTTGGCGATCGACAGTGTGTCCGCCGCCAGCGGTGCGGCGCCGCTCACGTACACGGTGAGGCCTGGCGGCGGGGCGCTGTCGGCGACCATCTCGCGGACAGCGTCGACAGATTCGTTCGCCTGAATCTGGCCCGTGTTGCCGGCGAGCCGCATTAACACGAATGTGGCCTTGCCGTCGATGCTTTGGACACCCGCCGCGGTGATCGGCTTTCCCCACAGATCCATTGCGTACTGGACGTGTTCAGTGTCCTGCCCTAGTCGATCGATCAGATCGTCGTAGTAGTCGTGATCGGCTCCGTCCAACGGACGGTCCGCCTCCAGGACGACCATCGCCAGGCTGGTGGACGTCGACTCTTCGAACTTCTTGCCGATCTCGAGCATCGCGACCTGTGAGGGCGCATAGCTGGGAATCATCGAACCCGCGAGTTGCTCGGCGACCCGCTCGACCTGGGGGATGAAAGTGTTGGTGCTCACGGCGACGAGGCCCCAGAAGATGATGATCGGTACCGCCAGGAACCGCACCGTTCGTGCGACGAACGGCTTGTTGGCGCGATGAGTGCTCACGCCGACTTCACCCGGCAGGTGACGTCCGCGTCGGCATGGTCGGAGTGGTGCTCGTCGCGCACAACGTCATTGACCAGCATCCGGCAACTCAGATCGCCGCCGTCGACCTGCGCTGAGACACTGCCGGACACGACGGTGAGCGTGGTCGTCTCGGTGTGCGACCACGGCAGTTCAGCGAGCTCGATGGCGTGCGGGTGGCCGCTGACATCGACATAGCTCACGATCCCGCCGTCGCCGATGGACCCGAACAGTTCGTACGTGAGCCGCTTCGGAGTGAACTGTTCAGGCGCCTGCGCGGCGGGAACGGAAGGGACGGAGCCCGGCTCGGACATCTGGTGCACGTGCCAGATGCAGACCGAACCGGTGGCGAGGGCTGTCACGGTGACGAGAGGTAGCCACCCGTTCCGGAGAACGGCCCGGCCGAATGGGCGGCGGTGGCCTGCTCGATCCGCGCTCCCACGCGCCGGTGGTTGCACGCTCATGCTGCAATCTATATCGCATACGCAATATTCTTCACAAATCGAGGTGCCTGCCTGGCGTGCGCTGACATCAGCGGTGCGCCACCTTTGCGGCTCCACCACCGCTGCCACTAGTCCGCATTTGAGTGCTGATTGCCAGGATCAATTCGTCCGGAGCCGCGCGTTTCTGTCGCCCTCGTTCTCCAGGTTCAGCGAAGGAGCGTCGCCAATTTACTTCCTGTTAATGATATAAATGTCGGATGAGCAACACGACCGCCAGTGACGTCGACGCCATCTCGGAGATGCTCGTCTCGAGTGCAGATTTGATGTGGCGACACCTCGCCGACCGTGACGAACTGAGTGCCAGCGCAACACTCGTGCTGAACCGACTCCACAGGGAGGGTCCCATGCGGGTCACCGCTCTCGCCGAGGCCGAGGGCGCCAGTCAATCGGGAATGACACAGCTCGTGCAGCGGATGGAACGTCAAGGGCTGCTGGAACGTTGCGGCGACCCTGACGACGGGCGAGCATGCCTGGTCCAGGTCGGCGAGGAGGGGCGGCGGCTGTGGGACGCACGCTCCGGGATCCGCAAGCAGCGCATCTCCGGTCTGTTGGCCGGATTGTCGGACGACGATCAGGTCTCGCTCTGGCTTGCTGCTCGCGTCGCGTCCCGCCTTCTCGATCAGATGCGTGAGATCGCCGATACATCAGCGGTTTCCGGAGGGGTCGTGGGAGGGTGACCGCTCGGTGGTCAGCCGCAGGAGGGGCATGCGGTGGTTACCGCACGGACATTGACCCGAGCCGGATCCAGACGCCGGGATGAATCGGCGGCGTTCCCCCCGTTCTGGGAGATGGACGGAAGCCATTCTGGCCGCGGCGGGGCACTTCATCCAGAAGGCATGACCAGCGGGAGGGCAGGTGCTCGTGGACGTATACGAGGCAGTTGAAAGTCGGCGATCAGTAAGGGCGTTCACCGACAGGCCCGTTTCGCCGGAGACGCTCGAGCGGGTGCTCACGGCCGCCACCCGGGCGCCGTCGGGCTCAAACATCCAGCCCTGGAACACCTACGTGGTGACCGGTGCGCCGCTGGCGGAGCTGAAGAAGCGGGCAACGGAGCGGGTCAGCACCGGTCAGGCCTGGGATGAGCGCCAGTTCGAGATGTATCCGACGAGTCTGGAATCTCCCTACCGCGAGCGCAGGTCGGCCTTCGGCCGAGAGCGCTACGCCGCCCTCGGGATCGCACGGGAGGATTGGGAGGCACGCCAGCGTGCCGCGATCGCCAACTGGAACTGCTTCGGGGCCCCGGCTGCGCTCTTCTGTTACGTGCACCGAGATTTGGGCCTTCCGCAATGGTCCGACGTCGGCATGTATCTGCAGACTGTCATGTTGTTGCTCCGCGCTGAAGGACTGCACAGCTGTCCGCAGATGGCATGGTCGCAGGTGCGTCGGACGGTGGCGGACTTGGTCCGTCCGCCGGCCGAGCTCATTCTGTTCTGCGGTGTGTCGATCGGTTTCGCCGATGAGACAGTGGGTTACGCCCGTACCGGCCGTGCGTCCATCCACGAGACGGTCACCTTCATCGACGGTTGATGCCCCGGGCCCAGACGCCACGTCGCGCGACCGGCCCCGGGCCACGCGTCCTCAGCAATCGCCGACCGTGAATCCTGCGCGACGGTCCCGCCGATTTTTCGCAAGAGATTCACTCTCGGCGCCCTGGGGCCACCCGCTCAGCGCCGCGGCCGGTGCGGCATAAGGGCGTCCGGCGGGATCACACCGAACTTGCCGGCCTGGAAGTCTTCCATCGCCTGGATCAGCTCGGATTTGGAGTTCATCACGAACGGGCCGTACTGGAAGACGGGTTCGCGGATCGGCTTGCCGCCCAGCAGCAGTACTTCCAGTGCCGGCCGGTTGGCGTCCTGGCCGGGGTCGGCGGCCACGGTGATGCGGTCGCCGGGGCCGAACACCGCCAGCTGACCCTGCTGGATCGGGTGCGCGACCGGCCCCACCGAGCCCCGCCCGGACAGCACGTAGACCAGTGCATTGAAGTCGCGGTTCCACGGCACGTTGAGCTGCGCACCCGGCTCGATCGTGGCGTGCGCCAACGTGATCGGCGTGTGCGTCATGCCGGGTCCGGCCTTGCCGTCGATGTCCCCGGCGATGAGGCGCACCAACGCGCCACCGTCGGTGGAGGACAGCAGCCGGGCCTGGGTGCCTTCGATCGCCTGGTAGCGCGGGGCGGCGAACTTGTCCTTCTTGGGCAGGTTCACCCATAGCTGGACGCCGTGAAAGAGGCCGCCACTGTCCACCAGCTCGGCCGGCGGGGTCTCGATGTGCAGGATGCCCGACCCGGCGGTCATCCATTGGGTGGCGCCGTCGGTGATGAGCCCACCACCGCCGTGGGAGTCCTGGTGGGCGAAGCGCCCGTCGATCATGTAGGTGACGGTCTCGAAGCCGCGGTGTGGGTGCCAGTCGGTGCCGCGCGGTTCGCCGGGCTGGTATTCCACCTCGCCCATCTGATCCATGTGCACGAACGGGTCCAGGTCGCGGGCGCTGACCCCGGCGAAGGCCCGCACGACGGGGAAGCCCTCTCCTTCGTAGCCGCGGGGTCCGGTAGTCACCGACCGGATCGGGCGTTCGGTGTCGGTCGGTGCGGGTTCGGTCAGGCGGGGCAAAGTCAGGGTGTCGGCGGTGATGGCAGGCATGCCCGAATCAACCGGACCGTGGTCCGATTAATTCCCCCGTCGACCGTGGGCGCCGCGAGAAGTCCCGCGTCGCGATCGTCGGCGCCCTGAGCATGGTGCCCGGACGTTCATCCCTGGCCGAGGTCGTGCGCGCCAGGTCATTCGCGTGGGCCTCGGCGGTGGTCATGCGCCCCCCGGTCATTCGCGTCGGCCGCGGCGGTGGCATGCGCCCCCGGTCATTCGCGTGGGCCTCGGCGGTGGTCATGCGCGTCAGGTCATTCGCGTCGGCCGCGGCGGTGGTCATGCGCCCCCCGGTCATTCGCGTCGGCCGCGGCGGTGGTCATGCGCGCCAGGCTGTCACGGACCCGGGGTCCCCATGGGCGAGCGCGTCCCCGAAACGTTCGAGTGCCTCCCGGCCCACGACCTCCCCCGGCAGCAGGGGGACCTGCAGCAGCGGGACGTCCGGCAGCGCGCGGCGCAGGGCGGCGACGTGCACCTCCTCCAGGGCACGGCGCTCGGCGAGGAAGTTTCCGGCGTGGGCCGGCGAGCGTTTGTTGACCACGAGCGCCCCCGCGTCCAGGCCGGCGCGGACCAGCTTCTCGTGCAGTTCGACGGTCTCGAGGACGGGTAGCCGCTCGGCCGCGAGGACGATGACGAAGCTGCAGCGCTCGGCGTCCACCAGGGTCTCCCGCAGGACCTCGAACCGCTTGCGGCGGCGCAGCAGGATGCGCCGGATGTCGAGGTCGCGCTCCTCGCGGGGGTCCCGCGGCCTCTCAGTACCCACGGTGCTCTCTCCCGCCGCGTCCCGGTCCTCGAGGCCCCGCAGGGCGGCCCCGAACTTCTCCGCCCTGCCACGGCGCCGCAGCAGCCCCTCCGTCCAGGCGGACATGATCTCGGGCAGCGCCATGAGCCGGGCGGTGTGCCCGGACGGGGCGGTGTCGAAGACGATCAGGTCGTATTCGGTTAGGGCCGTGTCGACGAGGTCGGCGATCCGCTCCAGGACCGCCGACTCGTGCGTGCCCGGCGAGTCGCGCGCAAGTTCCATGTGCTTGTCGACCTCGGCCGCGAGGTGCTCGGGCATGAGCCGGCGGATCGTGGCGCCGACGGTGGCGAGGTGCGCGTCGGCCGTGGCGGCCGGGTCGACCTCGAGGCCGTCGAGGACGCCGCCCGTGAAGCCCCCTCCGGTGCCGCCGAGGTTCCGCGCGAGCGGGGTGATCCGGTCACCGATCCGGCACTCCCACAGGTGCCCGAGGTTATGGGCCGGGTCGGTCGAGACGACGAGCACCCGGCGGCCGGCGCGGGCCTGGGCGAGGGCGGTCGCGGAGGCGACCGCGGTCTTGCCGACACCGCCCTTGCCGCCGACGAACAGGACCCGGCGGGCGGCGGCGAGCTCTAGCAGCACGAGACTTGCTCCAAGGGCGAGCGTTCCATGCCCATCCGCCGGTGCCACTCGTGGAACCGGTCGTAGACCACGGGCAGCAGCTCCACGGTGTAGTAGCCGGCGGGATTGGGCACGCCCAGCGCCTCGGAGAGGACGAGCATCATGAACAGGTCCTCTTCGTCGCGCTGGGCACGGGCGAAGGTGCGTCGGTAGGGCGCCACGTAGAACTCGTGCAGACCCGCACCGATTCGGGCCTGCAGGCTGCGCAGCCGGTATCGGACAGTCACCGGCTCACCGGGAGGACCGCTTCCCCGCCGCCGTGCCCTCCATGGCGTCCTCGTCGAGCTCGGGCGGACTCTTCTTCGCCCGGGACATCACGATCGCGGACTCGAAGATGACCCACACCGCGGCGATGAGGATGATGACGTCGAGCACGAGCAGCAACCAGTTCTTTGTTGCCCAGAACTCGCCCATCTGGACGATCAGGGCGTAGACCGACATCACCAGCAGGAACACCAGCGGGACCAAAACCGGGAGCACGGGGCGGCCCTTGCGCAGCAGGATCACGGCGATGATCGACAGGGTGAGGCCGGCCAGCAGCTGGTTGGTGGTGCCGAACAGCGGCCAGATGAGCATTCCGCCCGATCCGTCGCCGCCCGCGCCGAACGTGAGGCCCATGGCCACGCCGAGGACGATCATGGTGGCCAGGGCCTTGTTGAGGGAGAAGCCGATGATGTGGGCCGCCTCCTGCACCACGAACCGCTGCAGGCGGATGCCGGTGTCCATGGTGGTGGCCGCGAAGAGGATGGCCATGGTCGCCAGGATGGTGGCGCTGAGCCCGGCGGGGATGCCGAGGCCCTGGTTGACGATGGCGGCGCCACCCTCGATGAACGCGGACACCCCGCCCTGGCCGAACGCGGAGTAGACGGCCTCCCAGTCGGTGATGGTCCGGAATCCGGCGGTGGTCGCGATGATCGCGCCGAGCGCGAGGAGGCCCTCGCCGACCGCACCGAAGTAGCCGACGAAGCGGGCGTCCGGCTCCTTGTCCAGTTGTTTGGAGGACGTGCCCGAGGCGACGATCCCGTGGAAGCCGGAGATGGCACCGCACGCGATGGTCACGAACAGCAGCGGCACGATGCTGGGCGTGCCCTCGGGCAGAGAGTCGTTGAACGCGGGCGCCACCACGGTCGGAGCGGAGATCAGCACCGCCCCGTAGAGGATGCCCAGGGCGATGAACAGCTGCAGCCCGTTGATGTAGTCGCGCGGCTGCAGCAGCAACCAGACCGGAAGCACCGAGGCCACGCCGGCATAGAGGAAGAGCACGACGATCCAGAACGCGTTCGCCGACAATCCGAGGACCGTCTCCGGCAGCACCACCGGGACACGGTCGCCGACCAGGATCAGGGCGTAGAGAGCCACGACGCCGATGACGGACACGAGCGGCAGGCTCCACTTGAGCCGGTAGATGGCCTGACCGATGAGCAACGCGACGACGATGGCACCCCAGGTGGGGATCACCGCGGTGGGCGTGTTGACGAGGAGCCCGGATATGACCACGGCGAACGCCGCGTTGACCATGAGCAGGACCAGGAAGATCACGACGAGGAACAGGTTGCGCCCGCGGTGGCCGATGTACTGCCCGGACAGCGACCCGATCGACTTGCCCTTGTGCCGGCTGGAGGCCCACAGGGCGCCGAGGTCGTGGACGCCGGCGAAGAAGACGGTGCCGATGGTCACCCAGAGGAATGCCGGCACCCACCCCCAGATGACGGCGATCGCGGGCCCCACGATGGGTGCCGCCCCGGCCACGGAGGTGAAGTGGTGGCCCCACAATACGTACTTGTTGGTGGGCACGTAATCCACGCCGTCACCGAGCTCGTGGGCGGGGGTGACGAAGGAGTCCTGGAGCTTGTAGACACGGCGGGCCAGGAATTTCGAGTACAGCACGTACCCGAGGACCATCATGGCCACGCCGACCACGGCGAGGACGACGGAGTTCATGTCGCTCCGATCTCGGTGCAGGGTCTCGGTGGGTCTCGGTCTGAGTCACCATGCTACCGCTGTGTGAACTAGATCACATCGCGGGCCCTTGTCCGCCGCTCGGACCTCACGTGCACGGTCGCCCGATCAACGCCCGGCCAGCACCCGCACGTTGTAGGCCACGTCGCGACTCTCCTTGTCGGCGATCCATCGCACCAGCCGGTCGATCGTCTCGGTGGTGTGCAGGTAGTAGGAGCCCAGGACCCCGGCCCACGCGTCGTGCACGGCGATGTCGTCGGGGCGCCGTTTCTCGTGCGCGTCGAGCTGGTTGGCGAACGACCAGGCCAGGTTGCGGAAGACGCGCAGCAGCAGGTTCAGCGCACGGTCCTGGCAGGGCACCAGCCGGCGCAGCACCGTGACGCGCGGCGAGAGTTGCCCGGCGGTGTCCAGGAAGATCGACACCTCGTCGGCCAGCAGCATGTTGATCCGGTCGAAGTCGTCTTCCAGCGACGCCAGATCCCCCTCGGCGGCCAGCATCGCCGCGATGCCCAGATCCAGATTCACGTGGGAGTTCACCGCGGTCAGCATGTGCTGCAACAGGATCGGCGCGTCGTGTTCGTGTCCGTCGAAAGACCACTGCCAGACGTGGCTGGGCGCCTGGTAGTCGCGGGGATGGAAGAACGCGTTGAGCGCGTCGAAGTACCGCTGGGCGAAGATGACGTCGAAGCGCGCCATGCGCGCATTGTCGTCGAAGTAGTCTCCGGCGCGGATCTTCTCCCGGATGGCGACGGTGGCCCGCCGGTACACGGTGGCGAAGTACCCGAGGCCCCCGAGGCTCGTGCCGAATTCGATGGCCCAGTCGATGATCTGGTCGAACCGCGCGATCACGTCGTCGACCGTGCGGGCCGTCTCCAGGTAGGGCAGCTTGGCCGCGGGCAACGCCGACGGGGCCGGCCCCGGTGTCGGCGGCGCCACCGCCGACGGTGCCACCGAGTTGCGCCGCCGCATTCTCTCCAGAGTCCAGGCGCCCCGCTCGGTCAGCAGCGACGCGTCGACGGCGGCCGTCTCGGCCGGCGCCGGCGCCAGAGTGGCCAGGATGTCCTCGGTGCGCACCCGCGCCAGCTCCGCGGCCCCGACCGCGGCGATGTACACCGCCTTCAGGCCTGCGGCAACCTCGGTCAGCCCGTCGAGCCCTGCCTGCGACTCGTCGAGGGCCGCGTCCACCAGGTCGCAGAGCTCCCTCAGCGCGACCTCGGTGTCGCCGCGCACGGCCTGCACCCCGTCGCCGTTCATCTGCACTCCCCCCCGCCGGGCCAGTCTTCGTCGTTCTATCACGCTCGGACACAACCGTGCCGGGCGCCGCGATTTCGGCAAACAGTTTCGCCGTACAGGAAGCAGACCACACCGCAGGCTGCGATGATGCTGCGGTGACCAGCCAGGGGGCGGGACATCAACCGCAACACCAGGCGGTCACCGATTTCGTGACAGCCGTGCAACGTGGTCCTGCCGCACTGGTTTTCGACGGCGAGGCCGGTATCGGCAAAACAACCGCCTGGCTGGCCGCCATCACCGCGGTCCGGCAGAGCGGTTTCCGGGTTCTGACGGCACGTGTCGGTCAGGCCGAGTCAGTGCTGGCCTACGCGGCGGTGGCGGACCTGCTCGCCGACGTGGACGCCGACGTGATCGCCCAGCTGCCCGATCTGCAGCGGCTTGCGATCGACCGGGTGCTGTTCCGCGCCGGGGGCGACGGGCCCGTGACCGACCAGCGGGTGACCGCGGCCGCGTTCGCCACACTCGTCGAGGCGGCGGCCGCGAGCGCGCCGACCATCCTGGCTATCGACGACACCCAGTGGCTGGACCCGTCGAGCAGGGCGGTGCTGGCATTCGCCACCCGCCGGCTGCGGGGCCGTGTCGGCGTGCTGGCCACCGAGCGCCGCGACACCGACGGGCTGACCGCCACGGCATGGCTGGATCTGTCGCTGCCCGACGATGTGACGCGGATGCGCTTGCAGCCGTTGTCGATCGGCGCGTTGCACAGCGTGCTGGTCGACCGGTTCGGGCACGGCTTCCCGCGCGCCGAACTGGTCCGTATCGCCGAGATCAGTGGCGGCAACCCGTTCTATGCGATCGAGCTCGCGCGCGTGCTCGACGGCAGAAGGGAGCCGTCCGCCCAACCCGCGCTGCCCCCCACGCTGGCCGAGGTGGTGCGCGAGCGGACCGGCCGCTACCGCGGTGACACCGCCGAGGTGCTCCTGATGCTGTCCTGCGTGTCGGCCGCGACGGTGGACCTGCTGGCCCGGGCGGCCGGTGCCACGGCCGGGCGCATCGTCGAGCTGCTCGAGGACGTCGAAATCGACGGTGTGGTCGCCATCGACGGCAACCGCGTCGGGTTCACCCATCCGCTGCTGGCCCGCGGCACCTACGCCGAGGCCACGGCGGCCCGGCGGCGTGCGGCGCACCGCGCCCTGGCCGCTGTCGAGCAGGCACCGGAGCTGCGCGCCCGCCACCTTGCGCTGGCCGCCACCACGTCCGACGAGGCCACCCTGGCGGCTCTCGACGCGGCCGCGCAGAGCGCCCGCGAGCGTGGCGCCCCGGCGGCCGCGGCCGAGCTGCTCGAGCTCGCGATCGGCTTGGGCGGGGACAAGCCGATGCGCCGGGTGCGCGCCGCCGGCGACCATTTCCAGGCCGGTGACGCTGCCCGCGCCCGCGCGCTGCTCGACGAGGTGCTCGAGCAGCTGCGGCCCGGGTGGCTGCGCGCGATCGCGTTGAATCTGCTTGCCGCGGTGCACATCTACGACAACCACTTCACCCGCGCGGCCGAGCTGCTCAACCAGGCCGCCGAGGACGCCGCCGACGCACCGCCGGTGTTGGTGCAGACGCTGATTTCGCTGACGTTCGCGCGGGGCATGGGCGCCTTCGCCGACGGGACCGACGACACGGGGTGGGTGGAGGAGATGATGGCCACCGCGCGCCGCGCCGTGTCGGTCGCCGAAGAACTCGGGATGCCGTCGCTGATTTCGCAGGCGCAGACGATGTGGGTGCACACGGCGTTCATCCACGGCCACGGCGTCGACGAGAAGGCGCTGCAGCGCGCACTGGCCCTCGAGGAACCCGACGACGACGTGCCCTCACCGTCGCGGGCCGGCTTCGTGCAGGCGCTGCTGTCGGCCTGGACCGGCGACCTGGACGCCGCGCGCACGCAGATCGACGCCGTCCGCCGGCACTGCCTGCAGCGCGGTGACGACCGGAACATGATGGCCGTCGAGTCCTACAGCGCGTTGATCGCGCTGTGGAGCGGGGATCTCGGGCAGGCCGCGCTGCAGGCCGAGGAGGCGGTGCACCGGGCCCAGCAGCTCGGCGGCGAACACGTCGACGTCATCCCGTTGACGGTGCGTGCCGCGGTGGCCGCCTACCGGGGGCAGCAGGCGGTGGCCGAAGGGGATTGCGCCGCCGTGCTGGAAGCCGTGCAGAAGTCGGGTTCGGTGCGGATGGCCGACTGGGCGCTCATGACGGCCGGGTTCCTCGCGGTGTCCCGCCGCGACTTCGACGCCGCGATCGAGGCGCTGCAACCCCTGGTCGATCGGTTGCCACGCGTCCCGGGCATCGAGCTGATGCAGGGCTGGTTCCTGCCGGACGCCGCCGAGGCGTTGGTGTCGCTGAACCGCCTAGACGAGGCCGAGCAGCTGTGCACACTGCTGCTGTCCCAGGGACAGCGGTTCGACCGGGCCTGGATGTTGGCCACTGGTAACCGGTGCCGCGCGATGGTCCTGGCCGCGCGGGGGTCGCTGGATGACGCGCTGGATTCCGCGCGGGCGGCGATGGCCGCCCACGATCGCGTGCCGATGCCGTTCGAACGGGCCCGCACGCAGCTGCTGCTGGGGCAGCTGCAGCGACGACAGAAGGCCAAGGAGTCGGCGTCGGCGACGCTGGCCGAGGCGCTGGCCTGCTTCGAGGCCATGGGTGCGCAGCTGTGGGTCGAGCGGGTGCGCCACGAGCTGGCCCGTACCAACGTCAGACGGTCCGGCGCGGCGCAGCTGTCGCCGACCGAGCAGCGGGTCGCCGAGCTGGCGGCCACCGGGATGACCAACCGCGACATCGCGTCGGCGTTGTTCATCAGCCCGAAGACGGTGGAGTCCAACCTCAGTCGGGTGTACCGCAAGCTGGGCATCCGCTCCCGCGCCGAGCTCGGCCGCCGCATCGACGACGTCCGCTGACGCGCCGAGGATTCGATCAGCAGCGTGGCGGTTCCTTGACGGCGGGAAGACATCCAGCTGCACATTCCACTATTGACATGTCACTATTGGGATGCAAGGGTCGATCTGACCAAACAAGGGGACGTGCTTATGCCGACACTTCCGTGGACGCAACCGACGAGATCCGCGTCGCTACGCGACGAGGTGGTGGTGATGGCCTCTCGCTTCCAGTTGGGCCGATGGCGCGATGTCATCCCGTTCCTGTTGGCGGCCTTGCGGATTCGTCGGCAGATGCTCAGGTCGCCGGGAGTTGTCGGCGTTTCGTTGATCGCCAAGCCATTCGCCAAGACCTTCTACACTCTCTCGGCGTGGAACGACCGCGACGCGCTCGACTCAGCTGTGGCGCAGCAGCCTCACCTGGACGTCATGACGCGCTTCCGCACGCGGACCAAGGGATCTGTATTCGTCTTCTGGCCACTCGGCGGAACGCACCTCCCACCCCGCTGGGACGACGCGCGCAGCCGGCTCGACGAGGAAGCGCGAAGAGCAACCCCACGGTCACGGTCGAGGTGACAGAGCCGCGCGGTGACGGTCGAAGTAAGTCGTGGCTGCTGTGGCCTGAACAACCAGCATCCTCGCCAGGCAGGCCCTCCGCCCCGCGTCAGGACCGCTGGCGCCCAGCGGGTTCGACCAGCATCGGCCGGTTCGACCGTCGGCGCAACACCCGTAGCGCGGCGCGCGCGATCGCACTGGTCGGTTCCAGCGTGCCCGCGTCGGTCAGCCGGAACGGCGGCCGCGCCACGTCGCGGCCCAGTTTCCAACGCAGCCGGTCGAGCTGACGGAACGGCCACAGCACCCACGGCTCCTCGAGCGGGTGCACGTCACAGCGTGGCTGGTCGGAGCCGAGCGCGTCGAGGATGCCGTTGACGGCGGCCCGCGCGGCTTCGTTGGCGCCCTCCATGGTGGCCAGGTCGGTGTGGGTGCGTACGAAATCGGCGGCGAGGAAAAGGTTTCCGATGGCGGTACCGGCGTCCGGGCGGTTCGCCCACGACCCGGCGGTGTTGATCAGCAACGGTTCGGCGTTGGTGGCCTCACCGGGGTTGGGGAATTCGATCGCCGGGTCCAGGAACCACGTCACGACGTTGGACTCGGTCAGCGAGCCGTCGTCGATGTGGTCGACCAGCTGCGCCCACACCTCCTGCCTGATCTCGTCCTTGGTGCACGCTTTGGCGACCTTGCCGGTGACCCGCCCCGGCACATCCCACGCCGAGACGTCGACCGACAGGATGCCCTCAACCCGCCCGTCACCGCGCTGTTCCAGATCCACCGCCGGCCAGAACTGGCGTTGCGAGATCGCGGTCAGCGCCCATTCGGAGTCGATGAAGATGGCGTGGCCGTGCTCCAGCGGCACATCGGTGTCCAGGTAGAACATCACGCCGGTCATCCAGTCCCAGCGCAGCCCGAACATCCGGGCCAGCGCCGGGTCGGCCGCCCGCATCGCCGGGGACACCAGCTCGCGCAGGCGCTCCACCGGCAGCGCGGCGAGGTAATAGTCGGCGAAGACCTCCTCGGGACCGTCGGCGGTGGTCACGGTGACGCCGGTCAGCCGGCGGCCCCGGCAGTGGATGCCCGAGACCTCGCAACCCGGCCGCAGCGTGACGCCCAGGCCGCGCAGATGCTCGAGCCACGGATCGATCCACACTTCGCTGGTGGGTGCGTCGAGCACGTTGTCGACGCGGCTGTTGAGTTGCAGCATGTCGTAGATCAGCTGGGACAGGATCGCCCCGCCGGTGCGCGCGGACATGTCCTCGGCCTTGGCCGCCACCAGCGTGCGGGTCATGCCGGTGGCCAGGAACTTCTGGTAGGCCGGCGACTTACCCTCGGCGGCAACGAAATCCCACCAGCTCATCGCCTCGAACTGACTCAGGCGGCGTTCGTCGCACGCGGTCATGAACGTCAGGACGCGGTCGACGAAGAACGCGAACTCCGGCAGCGGGACGCCGGCGTCGAAGACGATCTCCCGCAGGCCGCGCAACCCGGTGACGAGCTCGTCGAACGAGCGGGGAATGCCCAGCGGGGTGACGATCTCCGAGCGCCCACCGCCCTGGGCCATCAGCACCTCACTGCACCGGGTGAGATGGTCGTACACGGTGGCGGTGCCGCTGGGGATGCGCTTCATGGTGTCGGTCACGTGGCGGTAGAAACCGGGGAAGAACCGGAAGCCGTGTTCGCCGGGCAGATCCACCCGTCCGTCGGTGCCCGACCCCGGCACCGGCATCGACCGCGCCTTCCCGCCGAACGCGTCGCGCGTCTCGTACACCGTCACGTCGAACCCGCGTTCGGCCAGCTCGTGTGCCGCGCTCAGTCCGCCGACGCCCCCACCCAGGACGGCCACTGTCGTCACCGATCAACCCTATCCAGCGTGGCGCGGCGCCGCTGACTGTGTTTGGGAACTGACGTGAGAGGTAATTCGTGCGCCGACAGTCACCATCCAAACAACAGACCTGGAGCAACCGTGATCATCCTGGGCATCATCCTTCTACTGATCGGCTACTTCACCAGCCTGTCGATCCTGACCACGATCGGCGGCATCCTCGTCGTCGTCGGTGTGGTGCTGTGGATCCTCGGCGCCGTCGGCAAGCCGGTCGGTGGCCGAAAAGTCTGGTTCTGACCCAGCCGAGAACCCTCCGGTAGTCGCCCTCCTCGCCGGGTACACCCCGCATGAAGGAGGAGATGACGATTTCCGGAGCGCACGAACCATCTGAGAAAAGCCTGCAGTGGGAGGTCGCGGCCGCCACACTGCTCGACCGCGGCGACCCCGCCCAAGGCGTCGAAGAGGTCACTGTGACCCGAGGCGCTGAGGAGGAGGCCCGTCGTGTCTTCGCCGACACGACGGGCCGGGCCGCCGAGGCCGGATACGACTTCGTGACGCTGCGGTGCGACGGCCGCGATGTCGAGAACTGGCCGCAAGCGACCGGCTGGACCGTCTGAGCGAGCGTCGCCGGCACAGCGCGAGGGCCGCGAACGTCTATTCCCAGGGGCGCGAACGTGTATTCCCTGTAGTGGCCAGGGAGTTTTCACGACCGAGGGAGCACTCTCGCGGACCCCTGCTCCTCGAGACCGGTTCGACCCAGCGGGTCTGACCCGGCGTCGCCCGGTTATCCCAGTACCGCCAGGGCCGCGGCCCGCGCATCGGCGGCGCTGCCCGTGGCCAACACCGCTTCGGCCGCCTCGGAACACTGCTTCAGCGTGACCTGGGCGAGCTTGGCGCCCACCCCGCGCACCGCCGCCGCAGCCGCAGACAGCGACGTGACACCCATCCCGGTCAGCACGCAGGCCAGCAGCGGGTCCGCGGCGGCTTCACCGCACACCCCCACCGGCTTACCGGCTGCCTGACCCGCGCGGATCGTCATCGCCACCAAAGCCAGCACAGCCGGCTGCCACGGGTCGGTCAGCGTGGCCAGATCGGCCGACATCCGATCGGCCGCCATCGTGTACTGCGCCAGGTCGTTGGTGCCGATGGACAGGAAGTCGACGTGCTCGAGGATCTTCTCGGCCAGCAGCGCCGCCGCGGGCACCTCGATCATGACCCCCGGCGTCAGCCCCCGTTCCCGGCACTTGGCCGCGAACCGTTCCGCCTCGTCCGCGGTGGCGATCATCGGGGCCATCACCCACGGCTGGTTTCCGGTGCGGCCGGCCGCCTCGGCGATCGCGTCGAGCTGATGAGCGAGCAGGTTCGGGTTGTTCTCGGCGATGCGGATACCGCGCACCCCGAGCGCCGGGTTGGCCTCGTCGGGGTGCCCGGCGAACTTCAGCGGCTTGTCCGAGCCGGCGTCGAGGGTGCGCACCACGACCTTCTTGCCGTCGAATGCCTCGAGCACCTCGGCGTAGATGGTGGCCTGTTCGTCGACGGTCGGCTCGGTGTCGGTGTTGAGGAAGCACAGTTCGGTGCGGAACAGCCCGACGCCCTCGGCCGGGGTCTCTCGCGCTGAGCGCGCGGCCGCGCCGTCCTGCACGTTGGCCAGCACCGCGACGGCGTGCCCGTCGGCGGTGGTGCCCGGGCCGGACCAGTTCGCGGCCTCGGCGGCGGCCTGCTCCGCTGCGGCAACGGCATCGCGCGCCGCGGATTCCTCGGGCGCGACGGTGACGGTGCCCAGCGTGCCGTCGACCATGACCATCGTCCCGGAGGCGACGTCGTCGAGGCCGGTGACCGCGACGACACAGGGGATGCCGAGCTGGCGGGCGATGATGGCGGTGTGGCTGGTGGGCCCGCCCAGCGTGGTGGCCAGCGCGACGACCAGCGCCGGGTCCAGGCCGGCGGTGTCGGCGGGGGCGAGGTCTTCGGCGCACAGGATCGACGGTTCGTCGGGCACCGGGACGCCGGGTTCGGGCAGTCCTTTGAGCTGGGCGACGACGCGCGAGCGGATGTCGCGCAGGTCGGTGACCCGCTCTGCCATCAGCCCGCCCATCTTGGTGAACATCTCCACGAACTGGTCGATGGCGGCGTTGACCGCGCCGACCGCCGGCGCACCGTCTTTGATGCGCTTCTCCGCCGCGCCCAGCCAGCCGCGGTCCTGGGCCAGCGTGGCCGTCGCGGCCAGCACCTCCGAGGCGGCGCCGCTGGCGTTGCCGGCGCGTTCGCGCAGCCGGGTGGCCACGGTGGCGGCGGCGTCGGTGAAGCGCTGCACTTCGTCGGCCCGCTCCCCCTCGGCGAGCTCGGCGGTGGTGTCGGCGCTCAGATCCGGCGGGGCGCCGGGACGGATCACGGGTGCGTACTGGACTCCGGCCACGACGGGCACCCCGTGCAGGACGGTGCCGGCCGCGCTCGGTGATGTAGGCGAAGACGTCGCAGTCATGTGAACCAGGTTACAAGAAACCGTTGACAAGTCAACACGTTCAGGAGTAAAACCAAAGATATCCACAGACAAACGGATCGATTACCACATAAACGGAGTCCCATGTACCCCGAGGAACGGCAGCAGGCGATCGCCTCGCTGGTGATGGCCAAGGGCCGCGCCTCGGTCACCGAGCTGGCGCAGGCCTACGACGTCACCACCGAGACCGTGCGCCGCGACCTCGCCGTGCTGGACAAGGCGGGCATCGTCCGGCGGGTGCACGGCGGCGCCGTGCCGGTCCGTGCGCTGCACCTGGTCGAGCCGGGCGTCGGGGAACGCGACGTCACCCGAGCCGAGTACAAGGACGCCATCGCCGCGGCGGCCGCCGAGTTCTTCCCGCTGTCCGGGGCGAGCGTGCTGCTCGACGCCGGCACCACCACCATGCGGATCGCCGCGCAGGTGCCCACCGACCGGTCCCTGGTCGTGGTCACCAACTCGGTGCCGATCGCCGCGCGGCTGGCCACCATGCCGACCGTGGCGCTGCAGCTGCTGGGCGGACGGGTGCGCGGGGTCACGCAGGCCGCCGTCGGCGAGCAGGCGCTGCGAGTCCTGGACACGCTGCGCGTCGACATCGCGTTCATCGGCACCAACGGCATCAGCGTGCGTCACGGCCTGTCCACCCCCGACAGCGACGAGGCCGCCGTCAAACGGGCCATGGTGCGCGCCGCCAACTACGTCGTCGTCGCCGCCGACTCGTCGAAGGTGGGTCGCGAAGATCTCGTCAGCTTCGCCCCCATCTCGTGTGTGGACACCCTCATCACCGATCCCGAGATCAGCGCCGAGGCCAGCCGGGAGCTGACCGAACAGGGCGTCGAAGTCATCTGCGCAGGAGGAACTCCGTGATCGTCACCGTCACCCCCAACCCGAGCATCGACCGCACGGTCACGCTGCCCGCGCAGCTGACCCGCGGCGCCGTGCACCGGGTCACCTCGGTCACCAACCAGGCCGGCGGCAAGGGTGTCAACGTCGCCCGCGCGCTGACCCTGGCCGGCGTCGACACGCTGGCGGTGCTGCCCGCCGCGGCCAACGACCCGCTGATCACCGCGCTGCAGGCCATCGCCGTCCCGTTCCAGGTGGTCCCGACGCTGGAGCCGGCGCGCATCAATCTGACGATCACCGAACCCGACGGAACCACCACCAAGGTCAACGAGCCGGGCGCGACGCTGGACGCGGCGACGGTCACCGCGCTGACCGACGCCGTGCTGGCCGCCGCCGACGGCGCGGACTGGGTGGTGATGTCGGGGTCGTTGCCGCCGGGGATGCCGGTCTCCTGGTACGGCGACGTCGTCGCCCAGCTCGCGGGACACCGCTGCCGCATCGCCGTCGACACCTCCGACGCGCCGCTGGCCGCGCTGTGCGAGTCGCTGGACCGAGGCGCCCCGGACCTGATCAAACCCAACGGCGAGGAGCTGGCCAGCGTGCTGGGCCTGCCCGCGGACTCACTGGAAGACGCTGTGGCCCAGGGCGATCCGGAACCCGTGGTGGCCGCCGCCCGCCAACTGATCGACCGCGGCATCGGCGCGGTGCTGGCCACGCTCGGCGCGGCCGGCGCGGTGCTGGTCGACCGCAACGGCGCCTGGCTGGCCACCCCGCCGCCCATCACGCCGCGCAGCACCGTCGGCGCCGGTGATTCGTCGCTGGCCGGGTACGTGCGCGCCGAAGTCGGTGGCGCCGTCCCGCCCCAGCGGCTGCAGATGGCCGTCGCCTACGGCAGCGCCGCCGCCGCGCTGCCGGGCACCACGTTGCCCACCCCCGCCCAGGTCGATCTGAATGCCGTTCAGGTTGCGCCGATCTCACCGATTCCCGCCACCCGCTGACCCCGAGAGACGAGAGTAGTTCCCATGACCAGCTCCACCACCTCACCCCCGATCATCACCCGTGATCTGGTGCTGCTCGACACCGACGTCGAGGGCGACAAGCAGGCCGCGATCGCCAAGCTCGTCGGCGCGCTGGCCGACGCCGGACGCACCTCCGACCCCGACGGCCTGATCGGCGCCGCGATGGCCCGCGAGGAGCAGTCGGCCACCGGGCTGCCCGGCGGCATCGCGATCCCGCACTGCCGCTCCCCCTACGTCGACACCCCGACCATCGGTTTCGCCCGGCTGTCCCCCAAGGTCGACTTCGGCGCCCCGGACGGCCCGGCTGATCTGGCATTCCTGATCGCCGCGCCCGAGTCGGGCGGCCAGGACCACATGAAGCTGCTGACCGCGCTGGCGCGGGCGCTGGTGCGCAAGGACTTCGTGGAGTCGCTGCGCAACGCCGGCAGCGCCGACGAGGTGGTCGAGCTGGTCGACGGTGTCGTGAATCCGAAGCCGGCTGCCGAGTCGACGCCCGCTGCCGCCGACAAGCCCGCCGAGCAGAAGCGGGCCAAGCATCTGGTCGCGATCACCGCGTGCCCGACCGGCATCGCGCACACCTACATGGCCGCCGACGCGCTGGCCGCCGCGGCCAAGGAGGCCGGGGTCGAGCTGACCGTCGAGACGCAGGGCTCCTCGGGCAGCACCCCGCTGCCCGCCGACGTCATCGCGGGCGCCGACGCCGTCATCTTCGCCACCGACGTCGGCGTCAAGGACAAGGGCCGCTTCGCCGGCAAGCCCGTCGTGGCTTCCGGTGTCAAGCGCGCCATCAACGAGCCGGCCAAGATGGTCGCCGAAGCCGTTGCCGCCGCGGACAATCCGAACGCCGCCAAGGTCGAGGGCTCCGGCGCCGACGCCGGCACCGCAGGGGCGCCCGCCGGTAAGGTCGGCTGGGGCACCCGCACCCGCCAGATCCTGCTGACCGGTGTCAGCTACATGATCCCGTTCGTCGCCGCCGGCGGTCTGCTGATCGCGCTGGGCTTCCTGTTCGGCGGCTACGAGATCGCCGACACCGGCAACGACATCGCGCTGAACAACTCGCTGACCGATTTGCCCCCGGGTGGCTTCCTGCAGTACCTGGGCGCGGTGCTGTTCGCGCTCGGCGGGCTGGCGTTCGGCTTCCTGGTGCCCGCGCTTGCCGGCTACATCTCGTTCGCGATCGCCGACCGGCCCGGTATCGCACCGGGTTTCACCGCCGGCGCGCTGGCGGTGTTCATCGGCGGCGGCTTCATCGGCGGCATCGTCGGCGGTGTGATCGCCGGTTTCGCGGCGCTGTGGATCAGCAATCTGAAGGTGCCGCAATGGTTCCGGGGTCTGATGCCGGTGGTGATCGTGCCGCTGTTCGCCTCGCTGGCCGTCGGTCTGATCATGTTCTTCTTCGTCGGCCGCCCGCTGGCCTGGGTGAACACCAGCCTCACCGACTGGCTCAACGGACTGTCCGGCACGTCGGCGATCTTCCTCGGCATCATCCTCGGCCTGATGATGTGCTTCGACCTGGGCGGCCCGGTGAACAAGGCGGCCTACGCGTTCGCCACCGCCGGGCTGGCCGCCTCCACCACCGCCTCGTTCGAGATCATGGCCGCGGTGATGTCGGCGGGCATGGTGCCGCCGCTGGCGATGGCGCTGGCCACCGTGTTGCGGCCCAAGCTGTTCAGCGAGCCGGAGCGGGAGAACGGCCGCGCGGCCTGGCTGCTGGGTGCCTCGTTCATCTCCGAGGGCGCCATCCCGTTCGCTGCCGCCGACCCGCTGCGGGTGATCCCGTCGATGATGATCGGCGGCGCCGTCACCGGAGGTCTGTCGATGGCGTTCGGCGCCACCTCGCGCGCCCCGCACGGCGGCATCTTCGTGCTGTTCGCCATCGAGAACAAGATCGGCTTCGTCATCGCGATCCTGGCCGGCATGGCCGCCGCCGCGGCCTCGGTGATCGTCGCCAAGCAGTTCATCAAGCCCGCGGACAAGTCCGAGCCCGAACTCGTCAACGCCTGATCTCTACCCGACCTCGCGTCACCACCACACAAAGTTTCACCACCACACAAAGGAGAATCCATGCCCAGCAAGAACGTCGTCGTCGGCTCGGCCATCGGCCTGCACGCCCGCCCCGCCGCGATCATCGCCGAGGCCGTCGTCAACGCCGGAGTGCCCGTGACCCTGTCGATGGACGGCGGTGAGCCCGTCGACGCCGGCTCGGCGTTGATGATCATGACGCTGGGCGCCGGCAAGGGCGCCGAAGTCACCGTGGAATCCGAGGACGAGGGCGCCATGAACACCGTCGCCGACCTGGTAGAGAAGGACCTCGACGCGTAGGGGGCGCGCGGCCGGCCGGAGGGCCAGCTGAACATTCACGCTATTTGCGCTAGCGCGACTGGCCCATTTCGGGTTAGTCTCGTCACCATGGCTTCCGAGAAGGTGTCCAGCACCGAGGCCAAGAACCGGTTGAACGCGCTCTTGGCCGAAGTCGAGCGAACCGGGAAAACGGTGATCATCACCAACCATGGCCGCGAGGTCGCACACTTGGTTCCGGCTCATCCGTCGCCTAGGCGATTCGGCCAACTGCCGAGTCTCAAGGTCCCAGCAGACTTCGACGAGCCTCTACCAGAATCCGAACTCGCGTCGTGGGAAGGCGTCTTGACGACGTGAATGTGCTGTTGGACACGCACGTTCTGCTGTGGCTGATCAGCAAGCCCGCAACCCTCAGTTCCGCAGCACTCGACCAGCTGGCCGATCCGGCGACCTCGGTCTGGGTGAGTGCCGCCTCGGCCTGGGAAGTTTCCATCAAGACGCGTCTGGGCCGGCTCGACGGCGCGACGTTGTTGGCGTCCTGGAATCGACAGCTGGAGGCCATGCGGGTCGCGGATCTCCCTATCGATTCCGAGGACGCTATCCTCGCCGGGAGACTTGCCTGGGATCACCGCGACCCGTTCGATCGGATGATCGTGGCGCAAGCCCTCCGACGAAATCTCACCGTCGCCACGCGCGATGCGAAGATCCGTGCCGCTGCGCTGACCCCGACGTTGGAGATGTGACTGCGCCTCCACCGACGGGCCGGTCGCCGGGGTAGCCGTGCACCCGGCACAGAAAGCGGAACGACCCCCCGCGCGGGCCCCATAAGATTTCCTGGTGCCCACGCCACGTACCCTCGACACCAGTTTCAATGCCACCCGCGGCTGGGTGGCGAGTTTGCTGGTGGCGCACCAGAGCAATGGGCGCCGGTCGGGTGAATCGGGGGGTGACGCCGCGTGCGCCGAATAGGTGCGCTGGTCGCCGCAGTGGCGATGGTCCTGTTGCTGGCTCCACCCGCGGGCGCGATCGAGCCGCCCGTCATCGATGCCGGGGCGGTACCACCTGACGAGACCGGCCCGGACCAGCCCATGGAGCAACGCCGCATCTGTGCGGCTCCGACCGTGTTCCCGGACTCGAACTTCGCCGACCAGCCGTGGGCCAGTGACTACCTGAGACTGGCCGAAGCGCAGAAGTTCGCCACCGGCGCCGGCGTCACCGTTGCGGTGATCGATACCGGGGTGAACGGGTCGCCGCGGGTACCGGCCGAACCCGGCGGCGACTTCGTTGACGCGGCCGGAACCGGCATGTCGGACTGCGACGCACATGGCACGTTGACGGCATCGGTCATCGCGGGACGCCCGGCCCCGACCGATGCGTTCGTCGGCGTCGCGCCGGACGCGCGCATCCTGTCGCTGCGCCAGACCTCTGACAGCTTCTCGCCCGTCGGCGCGCGCACCGACCCCAACAACCCCAACACCACCCAGACTGCGGGCTCTCTGCGCAGCCTGGCTCGCGCCATCGTGCACGCCGCCAACCTGGGCGCGCAGGTCATCAACATCAGCGAAGCGGCGTGTTACAAGCCGACCCGGCGCATCGACGAGCGGGCGGTCGGCGCGGCGATCAACTTCGCCGTCAACGTCAAGGGGGCGGTGGTCGTCGCCGCGGCGGGCAACACCGGTGGCGACTGCACGCAGAACCCGCCACCCGATCCGGCCGTCCCCGCCGACCCTCGGGGCTGGCAGCAGGTGCAGTTGATCGTCTCGCCGGCCTGGTATTCACCGCTCGTGTTGAGCGTCGGGGCGATCGCCCCCAACGGCCAGCCCAGCGGATTCTCGATGCACGGCCCGTGGGTCGGGGCCGCCGCGCCGGGCGAGAACCTGGTGGCCCTCGGCTACGACGGCAATCCGGTGAACGCGCTGCAGGGGGAGGACGGTCCCATCCCGATCAGCGGCACCTCCTTCTCGGCGGCCTATGTCTCGGGGCTGGCAGCGTTGCTGCGGCAGCGGTTCCCCGAGTACACGCCGGCGCAGATCATCAACCGCATCACCGCCACCGCGCGTCATCCCGGAGGCGGGGTGAACAACGTGGTGGGCGCCGGCGTGATCGATCCGGTGGCGGCGCTCACCTGGGATGTCCCGGCTGGGCCGGAGCGGATTCCATACCAGGTCAACGAAGTTCCGCCGCCGGCCTATGTGCCACCGCCGGACCGCGCTCCCATCACCTGGGTGGTCGTCGTGGGTGGTGGGGTGGCTCTGGCGCTGGGGGTCGGGGCGTTGGCACGACGGGCGTTGAGGCGCCGATGAACCGGTTCCTGGCTCTGTTCGGGTTGCGCTTCACCACTGGCCACGCGCTGTGGGCGGCCGTGCTGATCCCGGCGTGTGTGCTGGTGTTCGCCGAGATGGACATGCTGTGGCTGGGCATCACGCTGGCGGTCATCATCGGACTGGCGGCGGTGGTCACGGTCCGCGGACGTCGACTCACCGGCTGGGTGGCGGCACTGTTCGCGTGGCGGCGCCGGCACCGCCAACCCCCGGCAACCCCGTCGGAGCCCGCCGTCGGGGCGACGGTCGTCCCCGGCGATCACGTGGCGTTGCGCTGGCAGGGTGATCACCTGGTGTCGGCCATCGAGCTGATTCCGCGGCCCTTCACCCCCACGGTGATCGTCAACGGGGAGGCGTTCACCGACGACGTCGTGCACACCCGGTTCGTCGAGGAGTTGCTCAGCGCCTACTGCCCGGACCTGGAAGCCGACGTGGTGTCGTCCGGCTATCGCGTCGGGAAGACCGCGCCCGCAGCGTTGGTGGCGCTCTACGAGCAGGTCGTGGGCCCCTACCCGGCTCCGGCTAACCGTCGCACCTGGATCGTGCTGCGTGCCGATCCGGAGCGGACTCGCAGGTCGGCGTTGCGCCGCGACGCCGGGTTGTCGGGGTTGGCGCAGTACCTGGTCGCGTCGACGACACGCATCGCCGACCATCTGGCCAGCCACGGCGTCGACGCGCGGCCAGCGCGGAGCTTCGACGACTACGACCGGGCCACCGAGATCAGTTTCGAACGCGAGACATGGTCGATGATCAAGGGGCGCAGCACGTTCACCGCAGCCTATGTCGCGCCGGGCGGTCCCGATGTGTGGTGGTCAGCGCGCGCCGACCACACGTTGACGCGAGTGCGCGTCGCTCCCGGTGCAGCACCCACCGCGACGGTCCTGTTGACGACGCTGTCCAATCCGTCGACCCCGCGCGGGTTTTCGTGCCTTTACGGCGGACAACGCGCGGCGCTGCTCGGCGAGAGCCCCGTGACCGATCGGCACTACGAGTTGCCGGTGGGCTCGGCCGGCGTGCTCGTCGGAGAGACCGCCGACCGCTACCCGGTGTACATGCCGTTCGACGACGTCGACGTCAGCATCAACCTCGGTGATGCGCGGTTGTTCACGCAGTTCGTCGTGCGCAGCGCGGCGGCCGGTGCGGTCGTCACGCTGGCACCGCAGTTCCGCGAGTTCGCCGGCTACATCAACGCACGGGTCGGCCAGGTGCCCAAGGTGGTCTGGCCGCACTCCACCACCTATCTCGGGGCGCATGCCGGGGTGGGGCAGGTGATGTTACGGCAGAACTACATCGCCACTCCGCGGCACAAGCAGCTGCCGATCCGGCTGATCAATCCGCGTGAGGAGAGCCGCTACCAAATGGTTCTGGAGAGCTGAGGACTCGTGAGGTCGGGGGACACACATGAGCGGTGAGGAACTGCAGGTCGATCCACAGGATCTGCACGGCAAGGCCGCCCAGATTGACGCGTTGTCGTGGCCGAGCCAGGCCGCCCAGCCGCCGCTGATATCGGCTGATGCGCTTGTCATCGCCAGCGTTGCTGTGACGAACCTGCAAGTCAACGCCGACGGTCTGTGGGCTCGGCAGGCGTACGGACAAAAGGAAGGTGAGCGGTTGGCGCAGACGCTGCGCAATGTCGGCGACGCCTACGCCCAGATCGATGAGATGTCCGGTGAGGACATCGACAGTACGATCGGCGGCCCCGCTCCGGCCGGTCCCGGTGCGACGGTCTACCCGAAGCCCGTGGACATCCCGGCACTGCCGTCGCCTGAGGCGATGCCGATCCCCAAGGGGCAGTTGGCCTCTGATCAGGGGTTCATGGACGTCAGCGCGGCCGAGGTCGCACTGGACGCCGGCGACGACGGCGAGTCGTTGCGTGCGGCGGCAGCAATGTGGCGGGCCAACGGGCAGTCGCTGGCGACGTCGGCAGAGGCGTTCGAGGTGAACAGCCTTGACTGGGAGGGGGAGGCCGCCGACGCGGCCTACGGGAAGTTCAACGCCTACCGGGACTGGTTGGTCAGCCTCGCCGAATCGTGGAAGAACCTGGCCGACGAGGCCGACCGGATCGCCTCTGAGCACGACAAGGCCCGCACCGCACACCAGCCGATCGCCGAGGAGTACAAGCGGCTCGAAGAGCAGACCATGGGCAAGCCGCTGACCCCGCAGGTGATGGCGAACCTTGAGCGCATGGCCGAGCTTCAAGCGTCGTCCGAGGAGATCCGGACCTCGTATGCGGCCGGTGCTCAGACCCGTCAGGTCGAGCCGGATGACCCGCCGAGCCCGGTGGTGACCGGAACCCCGGTGACCGCGGAGGATCACCGACGTGCCAGACGGCCCGCCCCGGATGCCGCTGATGCGCGCCAGGCGGGTGCCGGCGCCGGTGGTGGGCAGCCCGGCGGCGCCGGGCAGGCGCCACCCGAGGGGATGCCGCAGGAAGCCCCGGTGTCGCCGATGTCCGCGGCCGAGCAGGCCGGTCAGGCCGCGTCGCAGGGCTCCCCCCAAGGAGGAGGGTCGCCAGGCGGTGGGCAGGGCGGCTCGCCCGGTGGGGCGCCCAGCGGGGGCGCGCCGAGCGGAGCGCCCTCAAGAATGCCGGGGCTGGGCAAGGGAGATCCGAAGCTGCCCACCGATCCGAGCCTGCGGCCTGCCGCGGCTGGCGGTGGCGGCTCTGGTGGCGGAGCAGGCGGCGGTGGGATGCCGTCGTCGCCACTGCAGCCGGCGGTGGGTGCCGAGACAGTCGCCCCGACGCCGGTCACTGCGGCGGGTTCCTCGACAACAGCGCCGGGCGGATCGTCAGGCGGTGGGACGGCCGGCGGCGGCATGGGGGGTATGGCTCCGATGATGGGCGGGGCGCGCGGCGGCGAGAGCGGTGACAAAAAACGCAACCCTCAATTGTCGGAGGATGAAGAGATTTACACCGAGGAGCGGCCGCACACCGAGCCGGTGATCGGGCATCGGCCGCGACGCCGCGGACCGGATGAGTCGAAGAGGGAGTCGCAATGACCGACGACATGCACCCCGAGGTGGCGGCTGTGTTGCGGCAGGCGAAGCGGCTGCAGTCGTTGATGGACGAGCAGCTGGACAAGATGGCCAACGAGACTTTCACCGCCTCGGATGAGACCGAGACCGTCGAGGTGACGCTGAACGGGCACCATCTGCTCACCGATGTCTACATCCAGGACGGGCTGCTGCGGCTGGGTGCCGAAGTCGTGGAGCAGCGGGTGAACGAAGCGCTGCAGAAGGCCAACGAGGCTGCGTCTGCCTCGATCGATGCCGATCGGGAGCGCATCGATGCGGTGGTCGCCGAGATCACGGCGGAGATGCCGAGCGAGTCGTAGAGGCGTCTCGCCTCAAATCGGTGTCCCGGGTGGTCTCGAGCCTCTCGTAAGCTTGTTTGAGCCATGCCGCGCGTGCTCCGTGCGGCTGATCTGGGAGGAATCGGATGGTCAGGCGTGACAGGGGGCAGTTCAAGTGACGACGCCGCCTCCGGGCCCATGGCCGCCACCGCCGCCCGGGCCTGGTCAGCAGCCTCCCGCGTGGGGTCCGCAGCCTCCGTGGGAACCGTCACCGCAGCGCGGCGGGAACCGTGCGAAGTGGATTCTCGGCGGGATCGCGCTCGCCGTTGTAATAGCACTGACGGTGGTCGTCACTTTGTGGGTGACTAAAGATGGGTCGGCGGATATGGCGAATCCCCGGACTGCCACGGCGCCAACCGCCGCACCCCCCAGTTCGTCGATTGTCGCACCCGATATCGCCAGTGCCGATGATGATGGGCCCGCCGAGATAATTACCGAAGACCCCACCTGCGATGCATGGACTCCGATCTCGCAGAAGCTGTTCGATGAACAGCAAAAGGGTTGGGCCGACATCGACCCCTCTATCCCCCAGGAAGAATGGAGTCCTGAGCAGCGTGAAATCGTCGAGAAAGCTGCTCGAGATATGGTTGCAGCGGCTGAGCAAACGACAGTTCTTGCGGCGCGCACGCCACACCGAGTGATGCGGGAAATCTATGAGCAAGCGGTCGCTTATTGGCGCGCTTACGCCGCCGCCCTTCCGGATTACAAGCCAACGGACGACTACCTAGCGTCTGCAGGAAACGGCCTATCCGCTACCCTCAATGCTATCTGCGCAGCGATCGGGTACGAGTCGGCGCCCGCACGCAGCCAACTTCTTCCTCCGTCTATTCCGCCCACCGAGGTTGCACCAGTGGGTAATCCGTTTGATCCAACCCAATTTATCGTGAAGCGGCTCCCCGCTTGCGACCAATGGGACGAATTGGTCGCAAGTTACGGCGAAGCGACGGAGGCGTGGCGGCAAATTTTCGATCCGAACCTCCCCGCCAGTCAGTGGACGCCCTCCCAGCAGGCGTCATCCGCGAATATGGTGACGGTTATGCGCGAGAACGCCAGTTCGATGGAACAGATCGCATTACTAAGCACAAACTTGACGTGGCGCGATTTCGCCGCACTGGCCGCCAATTACCGCCGTGCTTACGTACAGGCCATTCCAACCTATATGCCTTCCGACAATTTTCTCGACAGCGCCTCAACGGCGCTTATGGTTGCAATCGATTCAGCATGTGAAGCGTTAGGCAGTTAGGTGGGCATAGAGAGACTGCCGGTCGAGTTTGTCGATGCCATGACTCAACCCAGCGGATGGCCTGACGTGGACGAGTCCGCCTTGATTCAGCGTGCGGGAACCCTCATATCTCTGAGAAACGAGGCCGGTTGGGTTGTTAGAGATTGGAGAGCGCAGCAAATCAGAGTGTTCAGCGATGGCGTGTGGACCGGAAGCGGCGCTAATGCGGGTGATGCCTCCGTGCAATCCGATATACAGGCCATGGACGTTTTAATTCATCACCTAGGCAAGGCTTTCGCTTACTACAACTGGATTGCCGCCGTAGTTGAAAATGTCAAGATTGCAATCAATTCCAGCCTAGCTGCTGCAGAGGGTGAATTCGCCCGGATACGCGAGGATTCCTCTTTGGATCAGGCTCGCGAACTAGCCGAAGAGATACTTCGCAGAAGGGAGGACCACGAGCGGATCGTTCTAGGGGCGAGCCAACAGATCCCTATGTTCAGTATGTGGAATCCACCCCTAGATTCTGTTCCGCCGTTGACCCCGACCCCACCTAAACAGTCGGAGAGCGGTCGAACCGACCCCACACGTGCACCCCAGAATTTCCAGTCTCTGACGACTACCGCTAACCCCCGCAGTAACTCAGCGCCGAGCCCGACTGTTGCACAGCCAGCCACCGCGCAGGTCCTCAATCCCATGCAGACCGAAACGAACGGGCCTCCATCGATTGCTCCCCGATTGAACGAGCATGCGGCGGCGCCGTCGGCTGCTGCGGGTGGTTCCGCGACGAACAATTCTGGGAGCTACGCCTCTAGCTCTCCCTCGTTGGCCGGCTCGGGTGGCGGTCCGGCCAAGGGGACCACATCATCATTGTCAGCCCCCACGGACGCATCGGTAACTTCGGGTTCGGCGACCTCGCCGGGTACTAACGGAAATCCAATGTCAGGGAAGACTGGCGACGCATCTCCGAAACCCGCGGCCTCGACTGCTAGGCCGATCCAGGCTCAACTAAGCAACTCCTCACAACCACTTGCTTCGTCGTCGCTTGCGAGTCCCCCAACAAATTCGCCGGCACCAACGAGTCAATCCGCCGCCGCGCCGCCCTCCCCAGGTGGCTCGTCCTCAGGTTCAAGCGGCGCAGCTTCCGGAGCCGCGCCCACAGGTGCAGCCCCGGTCGGTGCTGCTCCCGTTGGTGGGTCGGCGGCTGCTCCGCCGCCGGTGCCTCTGGGCCCACCGACCACTCCCGCTCCGCCTGCGCCGCCTGCTGCGGGCACGGCTCCTGCCGCTGCAGGGCCCGGCGTCGCCCCGATGTCGGCGGCCAGTGCCAGTGGCGCCGCGGCAGCCCCGGCGCCGGTTCCCGTGTCAACGGCCCGAGCGGAGCGCGACGCGATCTTGGCCGCCTCCACTCCGGGAGGGCGTAAGGCCGGCGGCGGCGATCCGCTCCAGCGGGCACGCCACATCGGCGCTGCCCTCAACGTCGGTGTGATGGACTTCGGCTTCTTCTGGGTCACCGGCCTCACCGCCGACGGCACGATCGTCGTCGCCAACTCCTACGGGCTGGCTTACATCCCCGACGGGGTGCACTTGCCCGAACACGTGAAGATGGCGACCGCCGACGAGTCGATCTCTCCGGCCGAGCGGGCGACTTGGGCGACCTATCCCATCTTGGCTATCCAGGGTTGGTGCCGCCACCACGACAAGCAGCTGCGCGCCGTCGTCGCCACCGAAGAGCAGTTCGCGAACTTCGATCCCGGAGTCGCCAGAATCGTCCTGACCACCGAGGACATCCCCGATGACGGAACAATGAACGGCCGCAGCCGGTTAGAGGTCATCGCTCCCGACGCTGCGCAACGCCTCAACGCAGTTGCCGACACCGGACTGACCGAACTCCTCCCTCCCGCCGCGACAGACCTAGAACCGCCCGCCGATCAGAGCGCCAAGCTGTGGTTCAACGTTGCGAAGCCGTTGATGAGCACCAGTCCCCAACGGGGCGCAGCGCACCTGCACGCGTTCGTCGCCTACGCCAACCATGCCCAAGAGTTGGCGCTGCACCGAGCGCAAACCGCTTCCGAGCCGGATGCGCAGCGTCACGCCATCACCGACTGGATCTACTGGCAACACCTCGGCGTCCTCATGAATGACGCTGTCGCCTCGGAGGCGCCTGCCTGAGTCCGGCGTACGGCCGTCAACGCTCCAGGAGCACGGCTAGGACACTGTCGCCGTGGAGCTGCAACGCGAGAATGCCCGGGGCCGCCCCATGAATGTCATACCGGTCAACATAAAAATGGGTGCCTCGGTTTTCAAGGTTGAGCCCCCAACCTTGAATTTGGCGCTTCAGATTTCAAGTTTGAGGCCGAAACCCTGAATTTGCATCGTCGCAACTCACGGTTGGCGCAAGAGCCGCAGACCAGCGTTTGGGGTCGTCGTAGCGGACACCGAACGCCCAGTCACGAGCCGGAAGGGCGTGATTTGGAGTGCCTAGGCGTGTTTGATCCGGGCCGGCGGCCTCGCGCTGAATGGTGATCCTGGAACGACAGCGAGGGTCAAGTGTAGGGAATTCCCTATATCCCCACCCCGAGTTGGGTCATTTGGCTTAGTGCCTTGATTTCGTGGGCTTGAGGGCGTCGAGTATCGCCTCGACCTCGGGGTTCAGTGCGGGTGGGTAGGTGGCGATGACGCCGTTGATGTCGATGGTGGCGCTGCGCAGTGGCTTGAGGGTGTGCAGGAACCGTCGCAGTGACAGTCGGGTTCGTGTCTGGACTTCGCGGCTGAGCGCCAGGGCGGTGAACACTATGGTCAGGTGGGCTTCGATGGCGTCGCGGGTGCGGGCGAACATCGGCCGGGCGGCGAGATCGGATTTCGACATCCGGAACGACTGTTCGACTCGCCATAGGTCGTGGTAGCTGGCGATGATCTCGGTTGCGGGCATGAGTGCGACCTCGATGTTGGTGACGTAGCCCTTGAGGCCGACCAGATGGCGTGCCCGCTGCAGGGAGGCCTCGTCGAGTGTGCGGGAGCCGTTTCGAACTGTAACGAATCGCGGTGTGCGGGCGGTCTTGTCGCCGGCGACGACAGCGCGGGCCTTGTGCTCCTGCAGGTTCAGCGTCTTGGTGTCGCGCACTGCGCGTTTGGTCGAGTAGGCCCACACCGCCCGCCACGATTTCGGGTGTGTATTCGGGTTCCAGACCGGTTCGGCTTTGAGTTTCGGGTCGCTACTCTTGGTGTCGGTGCCGCGTTGGTCGCGTGGGGTGATGGTGTCGATGATCTGGCCGTCGGTGAACAAATCACCGTGCCAATGGAAGTGGGATGCCAGATCGCCCGGCGCCTTGGTCACGCGGGATCCGACGATGAACCGCAACCCGGCCTCATCGAGGTCACGCAGGTTCGTGGCCGACAGCATGCCGGCGTCGGCGACGACGACCATGTCGGCGACCTGGTGACGCGTTTGGAACGCTTTCACGATCGGCACGATGGTCAGCGTCTCCGCCTTGTTGCCTTCGAAGCACCCGATCTCCAGCGGGAACCCACGCCTGTCGACCAACAGCCCCACCACGATCTGCGGATCGACGCGGCGCTCCTTGGAATACCCGACTTTACGCAGGTCGTCTTCTTTGTCGGCCTCGAAATACAGGGTCGTGACGTCGTAGAGCACTAGGCTCAGATCACCTGTGGCGCAAGCGGTTTTGAAACATGCGGCGGCGATCTGAGCACGGTAGCCACCCGACGACGCACGACGCAACGTCCGTTTACGTGTCGACAGCGATGCCGATGCGCGGCCCATCTCGGCCAGCACTCGATCAACATCAAGCAGGCTGGTCGGCTCCACCACCCGAGCGATCACCAGATCCCGGTACACTCGATCGTCGACCGCGTCGTCGAAGCCCAGGTCGGCGTACACACCGGCGAGGGCGTCGTAGAGCAGTCCGCTGCAGGACTTCAAGACCTGAGCTCGGGTGACCAGCTGCCGCGGCGCGGGCCCACCACCAGCGTCGGTGAACAGCGTCGCGGCCGGCGGGCCTACCAACTCGGCTTTGACGGCCTTCGGGGTGATTCCCAGATCGAGCTCCCGCTGGGCATCATCGGCCAACAACCGCCGAGCCTCCTCGACGAGTAGTCCCAGTTCAGCGTCATCGCGGGCCGACCCCACATGCCGGACGATCCGCCGGCGGCCGTCGACCGATTCGGCGATCTGAACCGCAGTGGCCCCCGAGGCCGTGCGCACCCGCCGAATCCACACCACCAGCCCGAGCCTACCGAGACGAATTAGTGCCTAGCCGGTGCACTAACTGCAACCATCACCGCAGGTCAACGCATCACCACTTCGAGGGAAAGTCCAATGTGACCCAAGTCAGGTCAAGGTTGAGCCCCCAACCTTGAATTTGGCGCTTCAGATTTCAAGTTTGAGGCCGAAACCCTGAATTTGCATCGTCGCAACTCACGGTTGGCGCAAGAGCCGCAGACCAGCGTTTGGGGTCGTCGTAGCGGACACCGAACGCCCAGTCACGAGCCGGAAGGGCGTGATTTGGAGTGCCTAGGCGTGTTTGATCCGGGCCGGCGGCCTCGCGCTGAATGGTGATCCTGGAACGACAGCGAGGGTCAAGTGTAGGGAATTCCCTATATCCCCACCGTCGTCGACGGCGATAGCGTGGAAGCCCAGCGCATTCGCAGCAAGTTCTCAGGTGCCTGCTTTGGCAGGCGATCCAAGGGGGTCACAGGTGGGTTCGACGGGCAAGCATCGGCTACAGACACCGCCTATAGGCGCCCACCGTCGGATACAGGTGCGGGCCCACTCCCAGAGCATCGGCCGGGTCGGCGGGCTGGCCGCCGCACTCGGTGTGGGGGCTGTGCTGCTCGCCGCGCCCTGGACGGCGGCCGCTGACTCCGATGACGCCTCATCATCGAGCAGCAACGCCAGCTCCTCAGCATCGTCATCCTCGTCGCCTGGGGCGTCCTCGGCCAGAAGCTCCGCCGGTTCCAGCCCCGCCGCTGAGCGGTCCTCCGACACCGACACCGACACCGACACCGACACCGACACCGACACCGACACCGACACCGACACCGATGAGGATGCCGAGGATCTCGGCGCAGAGGTCGACGATGTCGACATTGCCGACGCGGACACTGACGACGCTGACGATCTCGGCACCGACGACGCGGCTGAGGACGAGGTGGACCTCACCGCCCACCTGGACAACTCCGCGGGCGACCTGGCCGAAGTCGAGGTCGCCGACACCGTCCGCGATACCGACGAGGCCCCAGACCCGCAGACGCCGGCAACTCCCACGGAAAGCCCGGTGCTCCCGGTAGCGGTGTCCACGGAGTCGTCGCGACGCTCAGTGCTGGCCCCCGCGGCGGCCGCGGCCGCACAGCCCGCTGCAGCCGCAAAGGTGGACGACTCCGCCGAGGCCCCGCCGACCAAGCCTGCAGCGTTGCAATACGCTCCCGGCACCTTCACCCAGGTCGCCACCACCCTGGTCTCGCAGCAGGTCACCGCAATGACCGCCCCCGCCCCTGCGCCGGCGTCGGCGCAGGCCTCCGCGCTGGTGGGTGTGCTCAGCTGGATCGGCGAACAAATCGGAATCTCCTTCGCCGACTTCAGCGTCTCGATCAATGGAAACCAGATCATCCAGCGAGGCACCGCCGTCGCCATCTCCGACGGCTTCGGCTCTATCGCCATCGCCCGCGGCAACAACGCCGTCGCCACCGCCGAAGGCTGGTTCAGCCGCGCCGTCGTCCGCGGCGACGACTCCACCGCCGATGCCACCGGCGGCAACTTCAACACCGCCCGCGTCTACGGCAACAACAACGACGCTGACGCCACCGACGGCGACTTCAACACGGTGCGGATCGTCGGCGACGGCAACGTCGGCACGGCCAGCGACGGTCGCAGCGTGGCCTACATCCACGGCGACAGCAACACCGCCACCGCAAGTGGGGAGGGCTTCGCGACCGCCGCGATCATTGGTGAAATCAATAACGCCGCAGCGTTTGCCGGGGCGGGGTCGCGAAGTAAATCGGTCATCATCGGCTCCGGCAGTGTCGCCAACTCCGTGGGTCTCGACGGGTCCACGGCGATCGGTCGCATCGTCGGTTCCAGCAGCGACGTCTTGGCGTTCGGCCAAGGAGCTGCAAACTCGACAGGCCTCGTCGTCGGCACGGACAGCTCAGCGAACGCCTCGGCAGAAGCGAACGGTGGTTTCGGCCGGGGCGCCAGTGTCGTTCTCATTGGTGACGAGAACGTCGGTTCGGCTGCGGCCACCGACTCTCGTGCCACGGTCCTGGTGAGCGGCACCGGCAACCATGGGACAGCGGAAGCAACTGACAGCGGCGCCGCTTACGCGCGGGTTATCGGTGACGGCAACACGGCCGATGCCGACGCTTTCGGCGGCATCAGCCGTGCCCTGGCGTTCGGCGACAACGGTTCCGCGGAGGCGAGCGCAGTAGACGGCGTGGCCAAAGCCGTCGCGGGCAGCGAGAGCACCGCAGTTGCCGACACCGACGGCGGCTGGGCGAAATCTGCTGCCTACGACTCCAGCGTCGCCAGCGCCGACAGCACAGACGGCGGCTTGGCCAGCGCCTTCGCCGACGATGACAGCGCCGCCTCCGCCAGCGCTGACGGCGGTCTGGCCAGCGCCGTCGCCATCAACGGCAGCGTCGCCGAAGCCACCAGCGAGATGGGCCGCTCCAGCGCCCTGGCCAGCAGCGGCAGCTCCGCCACCGCGACCGCTTTCGAGGGCGGCACGGCCCGTTCAGTCGCCCGAGATACCAGCTCCGCCACCGCATTCGGCGCCGAAGAAGGCGCAGCCAATTCCGTCGCCCAAGTCAGCAGCATCGCTGGCGCCGTCGCGATCGATCGCAGTCGGGCCACCGTGGATGTGAGCAAAGACTCGGACGGCCTTGCCTATGCCCAGAATGACGGCCGCGCCACGGTCACCAGCGACACCAACAGCTCAGGAAGTGCGGCCGCCGAGAACGGCGCACGCGCTTACGTCACAGTCAGCCGCAGTTCGACCAATGTCTCTGAGGCCGAGGGAGCTGGCAGCGTGGCGTCAGCCACGAACATCGGCGGAAACAGCGTGATCGCCAGTCAGGCGGACAACGGTGGCCGCAGCCGAGGCGTCATCCTCGGCAGCGGCAGCGCCGCCCAGGCGGCCAGCGACGCCGGCCGGGCCGAAGCCACCGTAGTCGGCGACATGAGCGCCGCTCTGGCCGACAGTGTCAACGGCTCGGCCAACGCCATTGCTCTCGGTGAGGACAACCTCGCCGAGGCGGAGGCAACCGACGGCGCCGTGGTCAGCGATCTGGCCACCGACGGCAGTGGTGGAGCGGCGTTGCAAACCGCCATCTTCGAGGTGACTGCACTGGTGACGGTTCTCAAGGCCCAGATCGCCGACAAGGCCATGAACGCCGTCACCCAATACATCAACAGCTGACGGAGACGAAACGACGCGGCGCCCGGCAGGAACCAGGCACGGCGTCAGGGCTACAGATCGATGCCAGGGTCTTCCTCGGCACGCCGATGCCGGCCGCCTGATTCGTCTCGATCAGCGTCCTCACCCTCGGTCTTTTCCTTTGCCTCGGGGGCGCGTTCGGCGTTGGAATCACCGGCCGCCGCACCCTCCTGCACGGACTGCTCCGCGTGAGGTCCTGAGCCAGGCTCGTCCGACCCGGCGGCGTCAGAGAGCTGGCCGGCCTCACCGAACTGGTCGGCCTCGCCGAATTGCCCGACCATCTGCTGCACCTGCTGCCCAACCTGCTGGGCGCCCTGCATCACGCCCTGCGGAGCCGATGTCATCGCGCCCATCGCCTGGGTCGGCATCTGCGACATCTGGCTGGCCATCTGCATCGGCATGCCCATCATCTGACTCATCGGCCCCGAGCCACCCGCTGCCAACCCCGCCGCACCGGCCGTACCGCCGGCAGCGGACGCCGCGGCACCACCGGCGGAGCCGCCCCCACCGGAAAGCCCTTCGGCAGCAGGGAGGTTCTGCATCTCCTGGCTGACCTGCCCGCCCAGCTGCTGATCGGTGGTCAGGTATGCCTCGGCTGCTGAGATGACGTTCTGCGCGGTCTTGGTCGCCTGCGTCTTCACCGCCGGCAACTGCGTGGCGATCGGATCTTCGATGGCGGGAATCTGCAGGTCGATGGCCTGGGTCAACGGATCCGAGCCCACTACACCGAAAGGCGCAGGGGCAGCGGGTATCTGGCTCGCCGAGTACTTCAACTCGTTGCCGGCTGCAGCGAGCTGTTCGGGATCGACCGACAACGGTGGTGGATTGCCCATGCTCAGCCTCCTAGAACCGCAGGTTCCGCAGCAGGTCGTACACCCCGGCGATCCACAGCAACATCGGGATCACCGCAGCGATCGCCGCACCGTCGAGCAGCTCGAGAATGCGTTTGGTGACCGGAGACACCCGCCGGACGCTCTCGGTCGCGCCGACGACGATCACCGCCACCACCGAGACAAGCACGTAGATCCCCAGCACCAGCCAGGCCCGCTCCGGGTACCACAGACACAGTCGGACCATCACGCCTGTGGGAATGGCGATGGCGGCAGCGATCAGCGCCCAGGCACACCACCGTTCGGCATAGAGCCGAGACCGGAACCCGCAGACCACCGTCACCAGCCCCGCGACGATCAGACTGTGCAGGAAGAAATGGCCTTGCACGACAACCGCGATCGACCCGGCCGCCAAGATCGCCGCACCGGCGGTGAGGAACCCGATCAGCAACCGTTTGGCAAGGCGGCTGCGCTCGGTCAGCCGCGCCGCCGAGTCGGGCACCGATGCGATGATCGCCTGCCAGGTCTCGGACTCTTCTGAGGTGTCGGTCGTGGAGACGGGGTCGAGCAGTTCGTCGTTCGACACGGTCTCGCCCGGCGCCGGGATCGGCGGCAACGCGATCCGCGCTACGGCGACCGTCAGTTTGGCCGCGTTCGTGACGACGATCAGACCGAATGCGATGGCCCCGGCCGGCACCCAACTGTCCCAGCCGTAGCCGAACGCGACCGCAGCGACGGTCACCGCCAACGCCATCACCGCGAGGAACGCGGCGACTTCGGCCCGCCGACGTGGTCCACCGCGGGAGGCGAGCACCATCAAGAAGATCAGCGCCCCTGCACCGGCGATCTGCGGCGCGCCGATACTGTCCACGCCCCTTGGCAGCGGTACCGCCAGGGCCACCGCACCGCCGAGGGTGAACAGCGACGCGACCAGCAGGCTCTCAGCCATGTCGAGGCTGTTGAACCTGTTCTGGGCCAATGTGCTTGCGGCCGCGAGGCCCAGCCCGAATGCACCGAGCGCGGCCGCCCACCACCAGTCGCGACCCGTCGCCGACCAGGACAGCATCGTGACCACGGTGACGACCAACGCCACCAACGGCACCATCCACCCCATGAAGCGGTACAGCGCGCGCCGGTCGAATTCCGGGGTCTCGTCGAGGACGGCGATCGCATCGATGACGTCCTCGACCAGCGGCCGGTACCGCTCGGTACGGCTCACCGACACCACCGTCAACAGCGAACCGTCGACCACCCCCGCCTCGTCGAGTGACTCCGTGAGCTTCATCGGCGGGGCACCTGGCCGGGCGAACGACCACACCCCCTGTGCGTTGAAGTCGAAGCCGGCCAGCACGTCCGGTGGGGTGTCGTCGAGGATCTCGGCCAGCACCGACACCGTCTCGTCGACGTAGCTCTCGATCGGCGCAGTCGAGGGCAGCACCAGATCGGTCATCCGCCGCCCGGTCAGGATGGTGACCCGGGTGGTCGACGGACGGCCGGGGGTGACGCTCGGCGAACTGGCCGGGGTCGCCGTGGCGGTCAACGCCGCTCGAGCCTGTCGAAGTCGTCCGACAGCGCGGCCGCCAACTCGACGATCCGACGCTCGAACGTCTTGCCCAGCAGGTCGAGTTGGATCTCGGTGCCGGCCGCGATGTGCTTGTCGAACGGCAACACGATCACCCGACCGGGGGACACATGCCGTTCGAACTGCTGCACGAGGTCGTCGACGTCGATGTTGGGCTTGCCCGGGACGACGTGGTTGATCACCACACAGGAGCGGCCGAGCAGATCCTGATATCCGTTCTGGCGCAACCAGTCCATGGTGATCGCCGCCTGCCGCGCACCGTCGATCGAGGCGCTGGCCACGATCACCAGGCCCGACACCGTCGACAACACGCTGCGCGCCGCCGGCTGGAACAGCCCGGCGCCACAGTCAGCGAGCACGAGGTTGTAGTACCGCGACACGATGTCGGTGGCGCCCTGCCAATCCTCGTCGTTGAACTCGCGACGGGCCGCGCTGTACTCCTCGGAGGAGAGCACCTCGAGGTTGGAGCCGTTCATGCTGGTGTAGGCACGGATGTCGTTGTAGCGGTGCAGCTCCTTGTCGGAGAGCAGATCCGAGATCGTCGCCGCGGACTGCCGGCCGGCCCGGTCGGCGAGGTTCCCGCCGTCGGGGTCGGCATCGATCGCGAGAATGCGGTCGCCGCGCACCTTGCTCAGAGCTGAGCCGAGCGCCACGGTGACAGCGGTCTTTCCGACTCCGCCCTTGAGACCGAACACGCCGATCTGGTACGAATCGCGCGCGTTACGACGAATCCTGGCGTGCAGATCCATCTCGTACATCTCGTCGGGCGAGAGGCCGAGATTGATGCGGGTCATCAGGTAGATCCAGTGCCGCCACCCACGTTGGGAGGGCATCTTGACCGCCGAACGGACGCCGACGTGCGACAGCGCGTCGATCGCGCGGTGGTTACCCATCGACGCCGCGGACGTCGGCGCCGGCTGCGGCGAGGGACGCCAGTCGGCGGCGGGGTCCGCGAAGTGCTGCGACGGTGCCGGTGCGGGCGCGTGGCGGGGGGCAGGCGCC
Source organism: Mycobacterium sp. G7A2 (assembly GCF_041902445.1). Lineage (NCBI taxonomy): Bacteria > Bacillati > Actinomycetota > Actinomycetes > Mycobacteriales > Mycobacteriaceae > Mycobacterium > Mycobacterium sp. G7A2. Next base: position 5,835,359 of record NZ_CP169251.1, read on the forward strand.
GGGGCAGGCCGCTGTTGTTCGTGGCGTGCCCCCTGCGGCGCGGAGGTCTGGGGCGCACGCATCATCCCGTTGTTGGGAACGTGCTGCGGGCCGGTCGTCTGTGTCGCCGGGATCTGGCTGGTGATCTCGGACTGCCGGGGCGGCGGAGCGGCGGCAGCCTGCGCGCGCGGCTGCGCGATCGGCATGGGCGGTGGGGTCGCGTCGTTGCGCGGCGCAGCCACATGCGAGGACGCGGTGTCCCGGCCGGCTGGCGGGGTGTCGTGCTCTATCTCCTCGTCGGCCGTTCGAACGGCATCCGGGGAGTGGAAGAGCCGGTCGTAGTCGGCCGACATGTGTACCTCTCAGTGTTTCGGCATGGAAAGCGGTGCACGCGGTGGGCGATCCCTTCATCTAAACCGGTCGCCCACCGGCGCGCTCCACCGCGTTTAGGAAAAGGTCCCGATCACGCCCGCTTCGGTGGTTCCCATCGTCGAACCGGCGTTGCTGATGGCCTGAGCCAGGCTCTGCAGGGCCATGTTGAGTTCGTTGGAGTTCGCGTCCCAGCGCTGCTGGACGGCCTGATACGACATCGAGCCGTCGCCGACCCATGCCGACTGCAGGCGGGCGAGCGACCCCTGGCCCTCGTCGAGCAGCCCCGCAGTGCGTCCGACGGCCGCGTGGATCTCGCCCGCGCCGGCCTCGATCGCGCCGAACTCGTAGTTGATCTGTCCCACTTGTGTTCTCCGTTCTCAGTCTCGGTCTCGGGATTTGGCTAGATCTGCATCTGCGACGCGAGGTCGTCGGCGTTGTTCGCGTCGGTGTTGAGGTACGACGATCCGCTGGTGTGGATGTTCTGCGAGATGTCGGTGAGCAGACGGATCTGCTGATTCGACGCCTCGTGGAAACGCAGCAGCGCGGCCTGCGCGGCCTGCCCCGCACCTTCGCTGTGCAGACTCTGCTGCAGCGCCGCTGCTGTCGACTCGACCTGGGCGAGGACGGACTGAAGCTCACCGGAGATCCGGTCGAAGTTCGCCGCCTCCGCCATCAACTGCGGGGTATCCGCATTCACCAATGCCATTGCTGACCTTCTCTCTGTTTACCTGTGCTCCCGCCGACGTCGGCGGGCCCTCCCGACCCAGGCGGTCGGCAAGTCGTGGGGGACGATCACCAGTCGTCCTCGTCGTCCTCACTGAGGTCGTGTTCGAGTGGGGCCGGCGCATTCAGACTTGCCCTGCTGCCGCCGCTTTTCCCCCGTTGGCCGAGCATGCCCATCGGTCCGCCGCCCATGCCGCCACCACCGACGGGGGCCAGTCCTGCCGCGGCCGCTCCCGCAGCCGCGCCGGCACCGACCGATACCGGTGACAAGGTGGGCTGCAGTTCCTTGCCTACCAGGTTCGACATCAGCGGGGTGCGCGCCGCGGTGCCGCCGGCGCCGGGCAGTGACGCGGCCCGGACCAGGCCGGCGCCGCTGGCCGCACCATTGCCGCCGATCGCAGGGTGGTTGGAAAACGGTGTGGCGCCGAGCATTCCGATCTGCGCGCCCCGATCGCCGCCCATCATTCCGCTCATCTGGCCGAACATCGACGACACCTGCTGCAGCGGCTGGGTGAGCTGCTGGAAAGGCTGGGTGACGCCCTGCATCATCTGCTGAGGCAACTGACCGAGCGTGGAGCCGAGCTGCGAAGCCATCTGCATGCCCATCTGGGGCGCCTGCTGCATCATCTGACCCGGGTCGCCCTGCGAGCGGCCCTGATTGGCCGCCTGGTTGACGGCCTGCTCCATGCGGCCCGCCTTGAGGTTGGCTTCCTCGATCTTGCCCTGCCCGCTGACGTGGGTGAACGCCGCATTGCGGACCGCGGCGCTGCCGGCCATCGGGGCGGCGCTGGCCATGCCCATCGACATCGCTGCGCTCGCTGCCCCGGGCAGCACGATCGGTTGGGGAGGAGCGACCGGCTCGAACGTGGCGTTGGCCGTCGTCTCGGCCTGATAGGCGCTCATGACGGTCGCGGCCTGGTCCCACATCCGCACGTAGTCGGCCTCGTTCAGCCCGATCGGCACGGTGTTCACACCGAGGAAGTTGGTGGCCTCGAGGACCCCGTGAGTGACGTGGTTGAGCTCGATCTCCGGCAGTGGGGGCGTCGTGGCCAACGCCGTCGTATAGGAACTGGCCTGCGCCGAGGCCTGCAGCGCGCGCTTCTGCGCCTGCAGTGCGAGCATCCGCAACCACACCACCATGGGCATCGATGCGGTGATGGCCCGCTCGCTGCCCATGCCCTGCCACATCTGGGCCAACGAGGCCAGGCTGGCGGCCAGCTCGTCAGCCTGGGTCTCCAACGAGACCGCCAGCACCTCCCAGCCGGCCGCAGCCTGCAACATCGGCGCGGGCCCCGCGCCTGCCATCAGGCGCGAGGTGTTCACCTCGGGAGGAAACGCTCCCCAGATGGGTGGAATGAAGATGGGTGGAATGGCCATGGCTCACTCGACTCGAATCGGGTGCTCAACTCAGATCAGCGTGGCGCCGTTCTCGCCGTCGACCGCCTGATAGACGCCGGCCACCTCGATCACGGTCGCGCCGGCGCGGGAGATCTCCTCCTGAGCCAGTGCGTTGATGCCGAGCGTCTGCACCCCCTCGGCCATGAACGCCGTCGAGGCCAGCACGGACACCTCGTCAGCACCGGCGGGCGTAAGTGCACTTACTTGTGCAGTCGCCGCAGTTCCCGTTGCCAATCCCCGCGCGCCATTTGCGACGACCTGACCGCCGACCCCCACAGCACCTGCATTGTGGCTCAGTGGTTGCATTTGCTGTTCTCCTCACTCTTGCTAAAGACATGCATGTATTTAGTTACTTGCGCAAACAGCAGCAATTATCTGTGGGTGAGATTGGAGTCCCCCGACCCAATTGCCATCCGGTCAAACAGCGTTTGCTGGAATGAACCGCTATTCCATACTAACCGGCGTCCGAGGGTGCTGCGAACACATCTTCTTCGGGCGGATCCACATACGCCGCCTGAATCACTTCCTTACCATCCGGCGTCACATAAAACGCCTGGCCAGGTGGTCGTTTCTTGACCAGGATCTCGCGCGACGGGAAGTCCTGCTTCTCACCGGACAGGAACATCGTCGGCGTACCCGCCCCGTACGCAGCGCCGACGAACTTGTCCATCGTGGCCCGGTGGGCCTGACTCATCTGACAGGTCACGATCAGGTGCAGACCGATGTCCGCGGCCGCCGGAAGCAGCGGCGCCAACGGGGCCATCGGCGACATCATCCCGCCGGCCGCGACGATCATGTGCCAGTCGTCGACCAACAGCACGATGTCGGGGCCTGTCCACCATGACCGGGCCCGCAGTTGTGACGGTGTCAGATCCGCCGGTGGCAGACGCTTGGTCAGGTTCGCCGCCAGCGCCTTGACCGACTGTTCGAGGGTGGCATGGTTGCGATTGATGGCGCCGGCCGCCAGCAGATGGGTCTCCGGGACCGCTTCCAGCAGCCCCGACCGGTAGTCGGCCACCATGAACCGGACCTGTTCTGGACTGTTGCGCGCGCAGATGGCCCGGGCCAGCGCATGAGCGATGGTCGTTTTCCCGGATTTGGGCGCTCCGAAGATCAGATGGTGCGGGCTGGTGTGCATGTGGCTGTGCGCCACGGTGAGATCGGCTTCACGCACCCCCACCGGCACTGTCCACCGGGTCCGGTAATCGGCCTCGGGGCCGGGTGGATTCGGATCGAGCTGGTGCAGATGGATCCGGCTGGGCAGCACCCGCACGGGCGGCGCTTCCATGGTGTGGCGCGCGGACACTTCCTGTACGGCCGCGGCCATCGCCGGCACCAACGCCTCGGCGCTGTGCACACCGTCCAGGCGCGGCACGCCGATCATCAGATGGAACCTCTCGGTGGACACCGCGCGCCCCGGCCGGTTCAGTGGGATCTCGCGGGTGATGCGGTCGATCTGGGTCTCGTTGACATCGCCCAACCGGAATTCGACCTTGGTGCCCAGGTAGTCGCGGATCCGCGCCTTGAGCTCCGTCCACCGCGGGGTGGAGATCATCGTGTGCACACCGTAGGCCAACCCCTGCCCGGCGATGTCCTGCACGACGGCTTCCAGGTCGGTGAACTCCGCGGCGAAGGCCGGCCAACCGTCGATCACCAGGAACACGTCACCGAACGGATCCGCCGACGCCGGGTTGTCCGGATCTTCGCGCATCTGCCGGTAGTCGGCCATCGAGCCGACCCGGAACTGCTTGAAGGTCTGCTCGCGCTGCCGCAGAACGGCTTTGACCTCCGCAATCACGCGGTTGACCCGGTCGGGCTCGGCGCGGGTGGCGACACCGCCGACGTGGGGCAGGTCCTCGATGTACATGAGGCCACCGCCGCCCATGTCCACGCAGTAGAACTGGATCTGCCGCGGGGTGTGTGACGCCGAGGCCGACAGGATGAACGTCTGCAGGAAGGTCGACTTGCCGGTCTGTGGGGCTCCGCCGACGGCGATGTTGCCCGCGGCGGTGGAGATGTCGATACCCCAGACTTCTTGGCGGTGCCGGCGGGGCTCGTCCATGACTCCCAGACCGATCCGCAGTGGGCGACGATCGTAGTCACGCGCGATCAGTTCGTTGACCGGAGTTGGATCGGCCAACGGGGGCAACCACATCCGATACGCATGGTTCTCGCCGGTGGTCAGCTGGTCGAGGACGACCTCGCGGAGCACCTTCTGCCCGGACTCGATCGTCATTGCGCCACCGTCGCATCCATGATCGGGGCTGCGGTGAAGCGGTGGATCCGTAGCGTCTTGTCTGCCTGGGCCCGAGGTGCGTCGTCGTCACCGGCGGCGGCGGCGACGGGCACGTACGGGTTACCCGTATAGACGCTCTGGAACTTCACCGGATCCTCCATGCCGACCCGCAGGAACCCGACGCCGCTCTCCTTGTTCGAGATGTATTGCGCCTCGGGCGTCCCGATCACCGCCTTGGATTCCGCGGAGCTCGTGGTGCGCAACGCGATGCGATAGGTCAGGTTCGGCTCGAGCTTGTCGATGCGGGTGCCGCCGGTGTTCAGCGACTGCGTGGCCAGCAGCAGGTGCACCCGCAGCGAACGGCCCACCCGGCAGATGCGGTCGAACAGCCCGATGAAGTCGGGATGGTTCTGCAGCAGCTCGGCGAACTCGTCGACGACGACGAACAGTGTGGGCAACGGTGGCAGATCGGCGCCGCGCTCACGATGTTTCTCGTACTCGGCCACGCCCGACAGGGCGCCGGCCGCTCCGACCTGGATGCCGGCCTGGCGCAGGATCGACTGCCGACGGTCCAGTTCGCCGCTGAGCACCTCGCCCATCCGGCTGACGAGCTCCGCCTCCTCTTCCATGTTGGTCACCACCGCGGCGGTGTGCGGCAACTTCTCCATGCCCAGGAATGTCGATCCACCCTTGAAGTCCGTCAGCAGCAGATTGATCTGGTCGGGGTGGTGGGTGGCGGCCAGCGACAGGATCAACGTCCGCAGGAACTCCGACTTACCCGAGCCGGTGGTGCCGATCAGCATGCCGTGCGGGCCCGCGCCGAACTCTGCACCCTCCTTGATGTCGAGGTACATCACGTCGCCGGTCTTGAGCTCGTGGCCGAACGGGATTCGGAGCCGGTCACGGTCGGTGTCGGTGAACATTCGCCAGCGCGCGGGGGTCACCTCCTCCACCGATTGCGCGCCCACGATCTCGTGCCATTCGGTGGCGACCTTCTTCTGCACCCGGGTGCTCTTGTCGATGATCGTCCCGGTGATGGACCATCCCGCCAGCTTGCGCGCCACCCGCTGGGCCTGCCCGGCGGTCATCGTGTCGACCTGGCTGGCCACCAGCCGGAAGGTCTGGTTGGGGAGCCGGTCGTCGGCTGTGCCGTCGGCGTCGACGCGGATGCGGTAGGCCGAGCGATGGTTACCGAGCGTGATGACGGTGACGCCGGCCCGGCCGTCGGCGGGGAAGCCCGCTTTGCCGCCGGACAGGTCGATGACGACGACATAGGGGCCGTTCGGTGTGGCGTCGGCGGTGTGCGGGCCACGAGCGGCCAGGTCGCTCAGACCGTCGGGCCGGGTGAAGATCATCCGGGTGTGACCGGCGGCGTCGGTGTCGGACTGGTGTGCCACGTGGGGCAGCCACTTCAGCCAGGCCCAGTGGGAATCCTCCGGATCATCGGTCAACACCCGGATCTGCAACAGGTCCGGCGGATGGAACACCGCCAGGTGGCAGATCATCGCCGTCAACAGTCCGGCCGCGCCGTCGGGGTCGCCCCCGATCGCAATCGTCGGAAACGTGCGCAGCTGAACGAGTTTCGGGCAGTCATGGATCAGGCCGTGGGTGCGCAAGAATTTTGTGACCCACATGTGGCTGACGGGCTCGAGGTGCGCCTGCGGCGCACCCGCGGGTCCGGCCAGGTCGCCGCCGACCGCAGGCTTCAACAGGCGGTCCACCGCGGGCTCGGACCCGATGCCGATTCGGGCCGCCGCATAGAAATCGGCGGTGGACGCCCGTGACCACTGCCGGTGGGTGCCGATTACGGACAGCAGGTCGTCGGGATGCGGTGCGTGATAGTTGAAGAACGTCACCTGCGCCGCCGCCGACGACGTGACCCTCGTCCGCAGTCCGGCGAGATAACGCAGGTACTCCTTGCGGTCGGAATTGATCTCCGGGACCTTCTTGCCTCCGCTGCCGCCGCTGGCCACCAGACCGACGGCGCCCATCACCATCATCAGCGGCATCATGAACATGTACGGCGAGAGTTGCCGCACCCCACTGAAGATCATGATCGCGATCATGCCGAGCATGCAGCCGCCCAGCACCCAGGGCAGGGCCTTCTGCATGCCCGACGGCGGGATGTCGACGCCGAGGTCGTCGGGCGGGACCACGTTGATCTCCCCGGGGCTGAGCCTCGGGCCGCGCTTCATGATGGGTGTGAACTTGCGGGTCGTCATCCGCCACCTCCGTTGCTTCCGGCGGGCTGGGCGTCCCCTGCTCCGACCTTGCGCGGGTTCGGGTTCGGCGGCAATGTGTCGTGTTCGATCAGTGCAGCCTCTTTGGACAGCACCGGGCCGTCAACGAGAAGGCTGACCACCTGCCACGGCGCGGTGCGCGGCGACGTCAGCCCTAATTTGGCTGCCGTGTCCTCGTCGGGCAGTCCGTAGCGGACGCCTTGTGGGTCGATGTAGTAGAGGCTCTCGCCGAAGCGGGGATCCGGTGATTGCAGCCGAATGTACTGACCACCGCTGATGTGCACGGTCGCGTCACCGCTGATCTGTTTGATCCCGGTGGCCATGTCGGCGGCGGGTAGCGGCAGGTGGCGGCCGGCGATGACCGTCGTCTGCGGCGCCTGGTCGCCGGTCTCACGCTGCCATGTCCAGCACAGCGCCGGAAGTTCCTCGCGCGCAAGGATGTCCATCGGTGCGTCGGGCAGCGGCGAGTCGTACACCTGCTCGACGATCGCGGCCACCGCACTCGGTGCCATCGACGGCGAGGCGACCAATCCGTAGGAGTTGGTGGCCCGCAGCGCCGCGGCGGTGGTGTCGTTGACCTTGGCGACGCCATTGGGCAGCACCACGTAATGCTGTTCGTCGGATTCGGTGTCGGTGGTGAACACGGATCCGATGACCAGTTCCGGTGGTAGCCCGACGGTGTTGGGTGCGCCACTGCCCGGAATCGCGGGCAGCCGCCACGGCCCGGCGTCGGACAGAGCATTGAACAGGCCCTCGGAGATCGGTGCCGAACGCGCCGTGACGGGGATGCCGACCGCCGAGGTGACCGCCCGGTCGGCGAGGTCGATCGAGTGGCGGCCGGTGTCGGTGATGAGCCAGTCCTGTCCCTCGTAGGACACCAGCATGCCCTGCCCGGATCTCAGCGCGCCGACCGAACCGTCCAGCGCCAGAGGTGTGATCAGCACCGACGTGTCGACGCTCGGCGCCACCGTCTCCGGTTGGATCACCGTGTCACACAACGACCATTGCGAGACGGGCGACGACGAGACGGGGGTGGCGTATGGGGCCCCGGGGATGCCGAGCGGTTGCCCCTTTGGCATGTTGTCGAGTTCCTCGGACTTCACCGCGACCGGGTTGTTGCTGTTGCCCAGGATCAGTCGCGCCGAGGTGAGGTTGTAGACGGGACGCAGCTGGCCGGTATCGGGCAGCACGACGTAGAGCTGATTGGTGGTGCGGTCGACCAGAAGGCTGTCCCCGCCGCGCTTGCCGAGCGGTTTGAAGTAGGCGAGCAACGCGGCGCCGAGACAGATGAGGACCGCGATGATGATGCCTGCGCTCACTGCGCGGCTGTAGAACTGCAGCGGGTCGTCGAACATGCGGGTGTCGCGTCGCACGATGGCATGCTCGACGCGGCGCAGCAGGAAACGCCAGCCGCTGACCTGCACCTTGGTGGTGAGCCTGAAACCTGCCATCGTCTACCCGCTGATGTTCAGTCTGCTGTGCACCGACGTGATCGCCGCAGCCATGTCCGCCCCGCTGATCTCGCTGAGCTGGGCGACCTCGAGGCTGTCGATGTCCGCGGACCGGGCCAGTCTCATGTCCCGGGTCTGCTCACCGGCCTCGACCAACTGGCGGGCGTAGCGCCCGTTTCCGGCGACGTCGATCGCGGGCTTGCCGTTGGTGCTGCTCTGAACCAGCAGCGTCGCGGCCTCGAACACCGCGGTCGCTGCCTCCGCACTGAGGCTCGAATCCGTTCCCGCGGCAATGACTTCGGCGATCTCGACGATCTCCTGCGGTGAGTACGAGTCGAATTCGATGCGGGTGGAAAACCGCGAACGCAATCCGTCGTTGGTCTCCAGCAGCCGGTCGATGTCATTGCTGTAGCCGGCGATGATCACCACCAGCCGGTCGCGGTCGTTCTCCATTCTGGCCAACAGGGTGTCCAGCGCCTCGGTACCGAATGGGTCGGCACGGCCGTCGCGTTCCTGCACCAGGGTGTAGGCCTCGTCGATGAACAGCACGCCGCCCACGGCCCGGTCGATGGTGCGCGCGGTCTTGACCGCCGACTGCCCTTCGTATTCGGCGACGAAGTCCTTGCGGGAGGTTTCGACGAGTTTGGGTTCGGCGATCACACCGAGGCCCGCCAGGATGTTGGCGACCACCCGCGCGATCGTGGTCTTTCCGGTGCCGGGCGGGCCGGTGAAGATCATGTGCTTGGACGCCTGCGCGACCTTCATCCCGCGAGCGGCGCGCACCTTGGCCATCTGCGTCGCCGCGCGGTAGCGCTCGATCTGTTCCTTGACCCGGCTCAGCCCGATCTGGCGGTCCAGTTCGGCCTGGGCATCGGCCAAGAGCTGATCGCGCACCGACGTGTCGGCCTCGCCACTGCTCGGGTCCCACGGGTCGCGCCGGGCGCTGATCTGCTCAGCAGTCGTGGTCTGCAACCGATAGGCGGGGTCACGCAGTGCGGCGGTGACAGTGGGCGTCGGATGGCTTGCCTGCAGCCATTCCAGCAGGGCCAGGGCGCCCTCCTCGTTGCCCTGGCTCCGGTAGGTCATCGCCAGGAACCAGGCGATCGCCTGGTTGCAGGCCTCCCCGGCGGGTGAGGCGTTGGCCTCCGTCAGCCGGCGCTCAGCTTCGGTGAACAGGCCCAGGTTGGCGGCAGCGACACCGTGGGCCACCCCGGCTGCGGCCGCGAGGAACTTGTCCGGCCAGGCCGCGGCGCTGCGCACCTCGTCGATGACGTCGGTCCATCGTTGCGCCGCCGCGTAGATGACGGCCTTGACCCAGGCGACCAGGTGTTCGGCGCCGGCCGCGGGGACGTCCTCGATCGCCTCCATCGCGTCGGCGTAGTTACCCTCGGCGGCCTCGCTCACCGCGAATCCCATGGTGATGGCCAGCGGCGAATTGACCGGATAGGTGATGTCACCGAACATGCCGCCGATCGGGACCCTGGTGCCCAGGCTGTTCATCGACATCTCGGCGGCGCCCGCGAGCTGGCCGAAACTGGTGCGCGAGAACCACGCCCTGAACATGGTCGCCCGATCTCGGTCACCGCAGCGGATGCGTCCCACCCACGCGTCGCAGGCGGTGTCGTCGACATCGGTGATCTCGGTGAACAGCTCGAGCGAGCGTGCGGGCGCGCTGGGCAGCATGCCGACCGCGGTGCCGAAGAGGCCGGCCAGATGTTCAGTCATTCCTCACCTGCGTAGCGGTTCGTGAACAGCTCGATCCGTGCGGCCGCAGCTTGTTCCGGGGTGGGCAGATCCAGTTCGCGATTGAGGAAGTCGCGGGTGGCGGCATTGTCGTGGCCGTGTTCACGCATGCCGTCCAGCATGACCGTGTACTGGGCCGACCGGGCATCCTGGGTGGCCAGCGCCGCGATGACGACGATCTCGTCGGCCAGGGCGGACTCGGCCATCGTCGCGGTCGCCGGCGCGAGGTCCACCCGGTGGACGCGGCCATCCAGGAACGTCGTCACGGTCACGGTGCCGGGAGGGTTGCCGACGGTGAACAGCGGTGCGGCGGCATCGTCGGCGTGCCCGTCTCCGAGGCCGGGGGACGGGAACGCAGCGATGGGATCGTTGTCCGTCGCCGCGTCGATGTCGCCGCCGTCACCGGGGTAGTCCCCGAGGATGACGCCGAGGTCGGTCTCAGGAGCGTCGTCGTCTGCGGCGGCGCCGAAGTCGAGCGCCGCCAAGTCGCCGTCGGGATTCCCGTCGTCCCCGGGATCGCCGGGCGGGAGGTGGGCCACCGTGGATCGCCTTTCTCAGTCGGGGTACGACAGGTCTGCGTCGGTGTCGAGGACATTGTCGGGTTCGAGCACGTCCTTGTGCTCGAACCAGCTCTTGGACGGCAGGAACTCCATCAGGCCGTCGAGCGCACGCCGGAAGTTCTCGGGTGTGCCGGGCAGGAAGCTGCCGTAGAGCTCGCCGCTCACCCGCCGCGGAATCGACACGATTCTGCCGTGCGGCGAGTCGAGCACTCCCGCGGCCACCCCGGCCGGGGAGAACGTGCCGCCGGGGTGACGTTCGGAGGCGGTGATTTCCACCCAGCTGTCGGGGTTGCCGGTCGCTTCGGCATAGATGCGGGCCGACGACGGCGGGATGCCGTAACCGGCGAGTTGTTCTGCGGTGCGGACCTCCGCCAGCTTCGTGGCGATCCCCGTCAGGGGTTCGACGTCGGCGGCGGCGGCGTCGCCGATCACGACGTTCACCATGGCCGACAGCCCCACCTGGGGTGCCACCCGCTGCAGCACGAGCATGTCCTCGTCCCGCGCGGCCACGACATGCCGATCCCCCTTGCGACACACCACGAAGCGAACCATTTTGCCACCGACGTCGCGGCGCCACCACCGGCAGTCCAGCAGCCGGTCGGGCCTGCTGAGGGTGTCGACCATGGCCGCCACCTCGGGGTGCGGATCGCCGAAGGCGGTGAGAATCCCCTGTGCGGTCAGATCGCGGGTGACCTGGTCCCATACGATCTTGCGCTGGTCTTCGTACGGGATGTTGGGGCGGATACCCAGCGACAGAGGAAAGTCGACCAGGTGCAGCAGGTCAGCGATCACCAGCATTCCGTCGATCGTCACCTCGACGCCGACGACATCGTCGTAGTGGGTGGGTTCCCCGTCGCCGATGAACGGGCTGGCCATCACGGCGACCCGATCTGGCGGTCGAGGTCGACGCCGGCCGACTCGTCGGTCGCCTCGTAGCGCTGCGCCACGACCGCCAAGTCCTCGCTGACCGCGCGCGCGGCGTGGGCCGCCGCGGAGCTGCACCGCCGCCGGGCCTGCAGGAGTTCCTCCATGACCTGCACCGTCGATGCGGCGATGACGCCATGCGAGGACGTGACCGACCGGTCGGTGCCGGCCGTGAAGCCTGCGGCTGCGTCGATCGCGCCGGCGGCGCGGGCGTGATGGTCACCCAGAGCCCGCAGGTGCGTCGTCGTCACCTGCAGCCGGTGGGAGGTCACAACAGTCTCCTGCTCGGTCATGTCGGCGGCCTGATGGGCGCAGCGGGACTCGGCACGGTCGGCGGCAGCAGCGGTGGGGATGGGGTGGCCGTGGCCGAGGCGGCATTCTCGGCAGGCGCCGGGGCCCTGTCCGGGTCCTCGGCCTCGTCGGTCTCGTCGTGCTCGGCCTTCTCGTCCTCGACGTCCACCGACTCTTCGGGAGGTGCCTTGTCATCGGAGCGAGCTTCGTCACCGAGTGTCCCCGGGGAGTCCGAGAGGACTGGCAGAGCCTGCGTCACCGCACCGGCAACCCCCGCGAGCGCCGCGGCGACCGGGGCGACCAGTGCGCCGATCATTCCGCCCGCGCCCCCCATCGCGGAGCTCAGCGCGGACATCGCCTCGGCAGGCATCGCTTCGGGTTGATGCGACTCCGGCGGGCCAGCCACGTCAGCCGTGGCCGCAGGTACGCCGGCACCACCGAACCCGGCCGGCACTGCGACCTGCGGCTCGGCCTCATTCTCGTCCTCACGGCCGCCCGGCCCGGGGTCGCCCTGCTCCGCCGGCGCGTCCGACGGACCCGGCGGATCGTCGGTCAGGACCGCGTACTCGACGGTGATACTGCGCAGCTCATCGGCATTGTCGTTGACCTGCTGCATCAGCCCGTGAAGCGCATCGCGGCAGGTGTCGAGGGCGGTCGCCACCGCAGCCATCTCGAACGTGGCCTTCAACGCTGCGCCGACGCCTGGCGTCGTGGCGATGTCGCGCGAGGTGCGGCTGAAGCGGGCCAGGCGATCCGCTTGGTCATCGATCACGTGCCGACGGTGGACGATCTGCTCGGCTTGGCGGGCCAGTACGGCATGCGCGGCATCGTCGAGTGCCGCGACCGCGGCGACGCGGCGAGCGTGGCGGCGGTTGGCCAGCCCGTACGCCTGAGCGCCTCGACCCGCCCAGTCCTGGGGCTGTGCCGCCGTGATGTGGTCGCCGGCCTCTCGGAATCGCTGCGCACCCCGCCGGAACGCTTCGCCGCGCTCCGGCTCCCCCGACCCGGTGGTTCTGCGCATCCCGTCGATGACGTCGAGACCGGCTTCGAGAACCGGCGAACCGGTACCTTTGCCGGAACTGCCGACCCCATCGATTCCGCGCATGCTGAACCTCCCCTTCCCCAGGGCAGACTACCAGTGGAGCCCGGGTCCTCCAGACGCCAATATCGCTGCCCAGAAGGGAATGCGGCCTCGATCTGCAGCGCCGATCAGCAACTTCTGCTTACCCATTGATGTGCTTGTTTCAGCTGTCAGCAAATTTTTGTAGCTGCAGGCGATCTCCGCCTCTCGACGTCGGACGCGGCGGCTGCCGGTAGGTGTCGCGTCCCGCGCCGTCCTGCGAACAGTGACCCACGCGTCGATTTGCTCGCATCCGTCGCCCGCTAGCCTGGCGGACGCTCGTGGTACGCGTTCGCTTAGTCTCGGCGACCGACCAACCTGGAGGAGACGTGCTGTGACCGACCGCGATGAGACATTGCGGAACGAGCCGGGCTGGACCGGACCCGGGGACCCCGATGCCGAGCCGGCGTCGCACCAGGAACCGGCGTCGCCGCCGCGGCAACCCGTGCCCCCTCGGCCCCCCGCCGGCGCTCACCCGCACCCGTTCGAGGCCGAGCGCCCCGGCAACTCGTTTCGGCAGCCGGTGTACGGCGCGCCGCCCGCACGTCCGGGCGGGTGGGGCTCCGCACCGGGTCCACAGGCTTGGACCCCGCCCACCCGGCCGATCCAGCCCGGGCAGCCGGCGCCGATGTTCGGTGGCGCGCCGCAGCCCCCCGCACCACCACAAACCAACTCCTATGCCGAGCTGATCCGCGCCGACGGTGTCGTTCCGACCCGCAAACCCACGCCGGGCCGGGGTTGGCGACGGGCGCTGTTCACCGCCACGTTCGGCTTGGTCAACCTCGGCCCCTCCCCCGAGGAACGCCGGATCGCGGAGCTGGAGAAGACGATCCGGGACCCACTGCGCGGGCATTTCAAGGTCGGCGTGATGGGCAAGGGCGGGGTCGGCAAGACCACCGTCTCGGCGAGTATCGGCTCGGTGCTCGCCGAACTCCGTCAGGACGACCGCGTCATCGCCGTCGACGCCGACACCGCATTCGGCAAGCTCGGCAGCCGGGTCGACCCTCGGGTACAAACCTCGTTCTGGGAACTGACCGCCGATCAACATCTGGAGACGTTCGCCGACATCCGTCACCGCGTCGGCAGCAACGCCGCCGGTCTGTTCGTTCTGGCCGGGGAGGCCACACCGGCCCGTCGCCGGGTGCTCGACCCGGCCATCTACCGGGAAGCCGCGGCCCGCCTGGACCGCCATTTCTCGATCTCGGTCATCGACTGCAGCTCGACGATGGATTCACCGGTCACGCAGGAAGTGCTGCGCGACCTGGATGCGCTGGTGGTGGTGTCGTCGCCATGGGTGGACGGTGCCGCCGCGGCCGGCCAGACGCTGGACTGGTTGTCCGCGCGCGGTATGACCGGACTGCTGCGCCGCACCGTCGTGGTGCTCAACGACTCCGACGGTCACGCCGACAAGCGCACCAAATCGACGTTGGCTCAGCAGTTCTCGAGTCAGGGCCAACGGGTCGTCGAGGTGCCGTTCGACGGCCATCTGCGCCCCGGCGGGGTGATCGACGGGACCGCGGAGATGTCGCGGCCGACCCGGACGCGCTTGCTCGAAGTGTGCGCAGCGCTGGCCGAGCACTTCCCCCGCCAGGACGACCGCAGCCGCGACCGGCACTGAGCCGGCCGAGCTCACCTGAGCTGAGCGACGAGCGCTTCGATGGCCTCGGCGTCGGATGCAGGGACCGGCAGTTCGGACTCCGCCTGCTGGATCGCCGCCCCGTCGACGCCTGCGGCTTGGGCGGTCTCATCCACCGTCAGGTTGGCTTCGCGTCGGGCGGCGTAGAGCCGCTGCCCGAGGGTGGCCTGCGGCGCGGTGGCCGCCCTCAGCATCACGTCGTCGTAGAGCCGACGCACTGTGCCGAGCGCCTTGATCAACGCCGGGGTGACCCTGCCGATGCGTGCGGCGCGGGCGGCCACCGCTTCGAGTTGACGCAGATCGGACAGGATCGCGGTGACCCGGGGGGTGAATGCCGGGTCCTCGACCGGGGGGAGCGACGCGACCGTCGAGCCGAAGCCCCCGACCGCGGCCACGACCGCCTGTGCGAGCAGCGACACCTCGTCCCCGTCGGAGGATGCCGACGCGGTGGCGGGTGGCTCTACGGGCCGTAACACCTCGCCGCGACGCAGTCGGGCGATTGTTCCGGGCGGCCACTTCAGCACCTCTTCGAGCTTTGCCCGCGTCCGTTCACGGGGCCAACTTCGGCCCTTCTCGAAGGCGATCAACGCCCCGGCGTTGATGATGCCGCTGCTGGCCAGGCTGCGCTGGCTGATGTTCAGCTCACGGCGCCGGGCCGCCGCGGCAGCCCCCGCCCGGACCATCCCGGGATCCGGAGCGCCGGTCGACTGATCGACCGGCTCGGGGGTGGTCATCTACCGGCGTCCTCCGGATCGGGCTGGGATCGGCGGAATTCATCGTAGCGATCGCTACGCAAGCCGCTACGACTTGGTGCTGCATTCGGCGACGTGTCTAGATGTTTTAGCAGTTGATCGCAGGTATTTGAATCGCTGAGTAGCGCTGCCATGCGTGAGCGCCACAGTGGCCGCTGCGCTTCCACTCGATCTAACTGTTGCGTTGCTACGGTTTTGTGCGATAGTTTCACTTCACCGCGGCGACAGCGCCGCCCAGCGCACGTGAGGAGCAAGCCGATGACCGCCAATCCCTTCGACGAGACACCGGTCGGCGTCTGCACCCGCGATCCGGAAAGGTGGACCACGACGGCCGACGACGAGGCAAAGGCGCTGTGCCGGTCGTGCCCGCGCCGCTGGCTGTGCGCCCGGGATGCCTGCGAGTTGCCCCGCGCCGAAGGCCTGTGGGCCGGCATCTACGTTCCCGAGGCCGGTCGTGGCCGCACCTTTGCCCTTCGCCAGCTCAAGTCACTCGCCGAGCGCAACGGCTACCCGGTCCGCGAGCGGCGCGTCTACTACGCCGACATCGCCTGATGCCGCGCCCGCCCGCTGCCGGGAACGAGGGGTCCGGCAGCGTACGGGCCCGGTGGAATAGCGCGCCGTACCGCGTGGTTACACCGTCCGACGGTGCCGGGCATGCCCCGGGCCCCAACTCAGAACCGTCGCTTCGAGCGACCACTTGCCGAGAGGCGCAGCCGGCACCGTCCCCCAGATTTCTCTCACCAGGTGTCGACGAACCTGTCGCGCTGGTCTTCGGTACGCGCCGCCGCCAACGTCGCGGCGATGACGCCGCGGGTCTCGTCGGGGTCGATCACGTCGTCGATCTCGAAGAGCATCGCCGCGTTGAGCGCCTTGGCGTTGTCCTGCGCCGCAGCCGTCGCCGCGGCGACTCGCTTCTCACGTTCGGCGTCGTCGGCGATCGCCTCGAGTTCCTTGCGCATACCCAGACGCACCGCGCCCTCGAGGCCCATCGGGCCCAGATGCGCCCCCGGCCACGCCACCGTCAGCACCGGTTCATGCAGGCTGCCGCCGGCCATCGCCTGCGCACCCAACCCGTAGCCGCGCCGCAGGATCACCGCGACCATCGGCACCCGTAGTGCCGCCCCGGCCACCAGCATCCGCGATGCCCGGCGCACCAGCGACTCCGCCTCGGCAGCCGGACCGACCATGTATCCGGGACAGTCGATCAGCGACACCACCGGCAACCCGAACGCATCACACAGCTGCAGCAGCCGGGCGGCCTTGTCCGAGGCGGCCGCGGTGATCGCGCCGGCGGTGAAGCGGGTGTCGTTGGCGATGATGCCGACGGCACGGCCCTCGATGCGCGCCAGCGCGGTCACCATTTCCCGGGCGAACCGGGGCCGCAGGAACGTCACCGACCCCTCGTCGGCCAGCGTCTCGATGATCGGGGCGACGTCGTAGGCGCGCCGCGCCCTCTCGGGCACCGCGTCGCGCAGCGGCGTCTGATCCGGTGCCGTCCATGCAGTCACCCGACCCTGGAAGTAACCCAGCAGCGTCTTGGTCACCGCGACCGCCTCGGCCTCGTCGGCGACCACGACGTCGACGTTGCCGTTGGGTTCCTGCACCGACATCGGCCCGACGTCATCAGGCGCCACCTCACCGAGCCCGCCGCCGGCGATCATCGCCGGCCCGCCCATGCCCAGCGACGCGGTCTTCGTCGCGACGATGAGATCCGACGCGCCGGCGATGACGGCGTTGCCGGCGAAGCAGCGGCCGTGCACCACGGCGATACGCGGCACCACCCCGGACAGCTTGGCCCACAGCGCGAAGGCCCGGGTGTCCAGCGCGGACACCACCGGATAGTCGGTGTCGCCCGGCCGACCGCCACCACCCTCGGCGAAGAACACCGTGGGCAGCCGCATCCGCTCGATCAGCTCGAACAATCGGTCCTTTTTGCGATGCCCCAGCGCGCCCTGGGTGCCGGCCAGCACCGTGTAGTCGTACGACAGCACCGCGCAGGCACTGGCTTCAGGTCCGAACACGTCGCCGTTGATGCGCGCGGTGCCGGCAACCAGCCCGTCGGCCGGGGTGCGCGCGATGAGGTCGTCGACGTCGCGGCGCATCCGCTGCGGGGCAATGGCGAAGCGGCCGTATTCGACGAACGAGCCGGCGTCGACGAGGTCGGCGACGTTCTCCCGCGCGGTGCGCCCACCGCGCTCGTGCCGCCGGGTCACCGCATCCGGGCGGGCGGCGTCCTCGGTCAGCTCCCGGCGGCGCCTCAGTTCGGTGAGGTCGTCGCGCTCAGCCATCGAGATGCGCGATGGCGGTGGCGATCTCGTCGACGAGCGTGTCGACCTGGGCGGGGTCGTAGCCACGCTTGCCGAGCTTGGGCTTGTTGAACCGCATGCCCCGCACGTCGTCGGCCGACAGATGCCCGCGCCCGTCGAGGCGGCGGGCGGCCAGCGCCAGGAAATCGTTGACGGACTTCTCGTCGTAACCGCGTTTGCCGAACGCCGGCTTCTCGAAGGTGATGTTGCGCAGATCCTCAGCTCGCAGCACGCCGTCGCCCATGGGGCCTGACTCTAGCCCCGGCGACGTGGTGCCTCCTCGGGTTCGCGCCTCACTGGCGGCGAGTCACCTCAGCGACGTACATGCCCGGACACTGATCACCCCGTTCGCCCGGCGATGCCGTCGATGAGCCGCGCGCACACCGCGTCCATCTCCGCGCGGGCCTGCTGCTGATCCTCGGCACGCGAGACGAACAACGCCGCCTCGTCGAGTGCACCGAGCAGCACGTGCGCGGTCGAACGCAACGGCTGCTCGGGAATCGCGCCCTCCGCAACGGCCTGGGCGAGCATCGCCTCGATCACCCCCAGTCCGTACTTCGCCCCCACCGCGCGCCAGGTGTCCCAGCCCAGCGCCGCCGGCGCGTCGATCAGCACGATCTGCTGCACGTCGGGCGCCGAGCAGACCTCCAGGAACAGCCGCGCCCCCAACCGCATGGCGGCCAGCGAGTCGGGCGGCTGCGCGGCGGCGATGCGCTCGGCGACTTCGGCCACCACCGTGCGCTCGACGTCCTCGTACACCGCGGTGAACAGCGCTGTCTTGTCGGCGAACTGGTGATACAGCGCCCCCCGGGTGACGCCCGCCGCGGCGGCGATGGCCTGGGTGGGCACGTTGGCAAAGCCCTGCTCGGCGAACAGCGCCCGTGCCGCGTCGATCAGGACGGCCCGGGTGGCGGCGGTGCGCTCGGCCTGCGTCCTACGGCGACCATTGACTTCCATACAGTCTGTACGTAACTTTCATACACAGTGTTTGTAAGTTTCCCGGAAAGGATAGCGGCCATGCCGCAGCTCGCGCTCCCCCAGGCCACGATCGACTACCGAGTGATCGGGCCGGACACCTCGCCCCACCCGCCGGTGGTGTTCGTCCACGGCATCCTCGTCGACAGCCGACTGTGGGCCGCCGCAGCCGAGACGCTCGCCGAGCAGGGCTATCGCTGCTTCCTGCCGAACCTGTCGCTGGGCTCCCACACGATCCCGGTCACCGATGCCGCGGTGCTGTCACCGTCCGGGATGGCCGAACTGGTCCACGACTTCATCACCGAGCTGGGCCTGCAGGACGTGACGCTGGTCGGCAACGACACCGGCGGCGGCATCTGCCAGCTGGTCGTCGACGCGCACCCCGAACGCATCGGCCGGATGGTGCTGACCAATTGCGATGCGTTCGAACAGTTTCCACCGTTTCCGTTCACACTGGTGTTCGCGCTGCTGCGCGGTCCCCGCTCGATCAAGGTGCTGGCCGAGCAGCTGCGGTTGCGTGCGTTGCGCCACTCTCCGCTGGGCTATGGCCTGCTGATGACCCGCCCCGACCCGCACCTGACCGACTCGTGGTTGGCGCCGGCGCGCCGCGACGTCCGCATCCGGCTCGATCTTGCGGCGCTGCTGCGCGCGGTCGCGGCCACCGACCTCACCGACGTCGGGACGCGGTTGAACCGGTTCACCAAGCCCGTCACGCTGGTGTGGGGTCAACGCGACAGGTGCTTCACCCCGGAACTCGGGCGTCGTCTGGCCGAGGCGTTCCCCGCGGCGACGCTCGTCGCCGTGCCCGACGCGACGACGTTCGTCGCGCTGGACAACCCGGCCGCGGTGGCACACGCCGTCTCCGACATCACCGCCGCCAGCACGTCCCCATGACAAAGTTATCCACAGGCGGTCTCCCGAGGGCCGCGGATCGTCGGTGCCCGGTCCTAGCGTGAGTCCATGACGAACTGGATCAACACGGTCAGCCGCGACCACGTCGAACGCGGCGTTCAAGGCGGGTTCACCCAGGCCAACCACGGCAAGCCGCACATGCTGGCCAAGATGGCCCGCGGCGACTGGATCGCCTTCTACTCACCGCGCACGGTCTATCCCGACGGCCCGCCGCTGCAGGCGTTCACGGCGATCGGGCAGATCACCGACGACGAGCCGTACCAGGCCGAGGTGTCTCCGGACTTCACGCCGTGGCGGCGCAAAGTCGACTTCCTCGACTGCGTGGAAACCCCGATCCGGCCGCTGCTCGAGCGGCTGGACTTCATCGAGGACAAGTCCCGGTGGGGCTTCAAGTTCCGGTTCGGGGTGTTCCGCATCGACGACCACGACCTCGACGTGCTGCGATCGGCCATGTTGGTACCCATCCGGGACGCTACTGTGGGCACGTGAGCAACACCGACACCGCACCTGACGAAGTCGACTGTGCCCCATCGTCATTCACCGGTGTTCTGCATCCCCGTGACGTGCCGCTGGGTGGGCCGCGCGCCGTCCGGGTGCGCCGGACACTTCCCCAGCGGGAACGCTCCCTGATCGGGGCGTGGTGTTTCGTCGACCACTACGGCCCGCACGACCAGCGCGGCGGCTCCGGCATGGACGTGCCGCCCCATCCGCACACCGGGCTGCAGACGGTCAGCTGGTTGTTCAGCGGCCTGGTCGAGCACCGCGACTCCGCCGGCGTGCACGCCATGGTGCGTCCGGGTGAGCTGAACCTGATGACGGCCGGGGCTGGCATCTGCCACTCCGAGGTGTCGGTGACGACCGCGCCGGGTGACGAGGTGCTGCACGGGGTGCAGCTCTGGGTTGCGCTGCCGCACGCCGACCGCGACACCGCGCGCGATTTCGCGCACTACGCGCCCGATCCCGGCGCCGCGGGCGACGGGGTGACCGCGCGGGTGTTCCTCGGCGAGCTCGCCGGGCAGCGCTCCCCGGTGCATACGTTCACTCCGCTGCTCGGTGCGCAGCTGGACCTCGAGGCGGGCGCGCAGGCGGACCTCGACGTCGACCCGGGCTTCGAACACGGCGTGCTCGTCGACCAGGGGGAGGTCGAGGCGTGCGGAGCGCGGCTACAGGTGGCCGACCTGGCCTACCAGGAGCCGGGCCGACCTCGGCTACACCTGGCCAACCGCGGTTCGACGCCGGCGCGGGTCCTGGTGCTCGGCGGCACCCCGTTCGGCGAGGAGCTGGTCATGTGGTGGAACTTCGTCGGCCGCAGCCACGACGACATCGCCGCCTACCGCGAGCAATGGCAGAGCCACGACGCCCGGTTCGGCGCCGTCGACGGCTACCGCGGATCGCCGGATCGGTTGCCCGCGCCTCCGCTGCCCAACGGCAGGCTGCGTCCGCGGTCCAATCCGGGGGTATCGCGCGCCAACCCGGGGGTATAGAGAACAGATGACCACCACCGACCGGACCGGTGCGCCCACCCAGGTCAGCGAGCAGGGCGACCGCTTCACCATCTCGGTCGACGGCCGCATCGTCGGCGTCGCCGACTTCATCGACCGCGACGGCCGGCGCCTCTTCCCGCACACCGAGGTCAACCCGCAGTTCCAGGGCCGCGGTCTGGCCACCATCCTGGTGCGCGCAGCGCTGGAGGCCACCCGCCCCACCGGGTTGCGGGTGGTGCCGCACTGCTGGATGGTCGCGGAGTTCATCGACAAGAATCCGGAATTCGCTGATCTGCTCGACCGCTCGAGTGGGTAGCCAGAGACCATGACGACGACCGACAAGACCGGTGCTCCCACCGAAGTCACCCAGCAGTCTGACAGGTTCACCATCAGTGTCGACGGCGAGCAGGCCGGCTTCACCGAGTTCCTCGACCGTGACGGCCAGCGGATCTTCCCGCACACCGAAGTCGACGACAAGTTCGAAGGGCGGGGTTTGGGCACCATCCTGGTGCGTCAGGCGCTGGAAGCCACCCGCGACGCCGGACTGCGGATCGTGCCGGTGTGTCCGATGGTCGCCGCGTTCATCGACAAGAACGATGAGTTCGGCGACATCACCGACCCGGTGACCGCCGAGGCCAAGCAGGTGGCGTCGCAGCGTTAGCGGGCCAGGTCCCCGTCAACGATCAGCATCGGGCCACGCACCGCGCCACCCGTCCAGCGTCTGCACCACGTCACCGGTCGTGATCTGTGAGGGCCGACGACCGGCCCGCCGCAGCCATTCCGCGATCGATGGCCGCGCGACTATGCGCGCCGCCTCACGGCGCAGCAGCTCCGGGACGCTGATTCCTTCTTCGCCGGCTCGGCGCACCAAACCCGCATACACCTCATCGTCGATGTCACGGATTCGCACCGTCTTAGGCATGCTTGCAGCATGACATGCACAGGCGCATGACTCCAGGTCAAACGGCCTTTTGGCCTAGAGGTACTGCGCCGTGCTGCCGGAGATCGGCATGCCGTCCATGCCCAGCTTGCGGTGATCCCAGCTGCGCAGCCGCGACGGGACCACGCGCACACAGATGCGGTTGTTCATCATCTGGTCGACGAAGGGCCGCATCTCCTCGGTGTAGGGGCCGGTGTAGCGCTCCCACACGCTGATGCCGACCCGCAGATTCGTCTCCGGATCGTCGTGGATCTCGGCCGTCCCGTCGATCGACACCCCGCGCAGCGTGTCGTAGGACAGGCCGTCCTCGATCATCACGGTGATGGTCGGGTCGCGACGCAGATTCACCGCCTTCTGCGACTTGGCTTTCGTCTCGAACCAGATCTCGCCGTCGAGCACGGCGTACCACATGGCCACCAGGTGAGGCCGGCCGCTGGGAAGCACGGTGGCCATCGTGGCGGTGCGGCTGCGTTCGATGAATTCGGCGATCTCGCCGTCGGTCATGACGATCTTGGCGCGTTCGTTCTTGCCCACCCGTCGATACTGGCAGTGCCGCGATCGCGCCCGTCACCGAGGCCCGCGTTTCGAACACACTTGCGATGGGCATTCGGGTCGGCATGAGCGAAGACATCACCCAGGCCCCGCAGGAGAACCCCACGAAGGACACCTCGCAGTGGGTGACCGGCGACGAGCCGATGACCGGCGCGCAGCGCAGCTACCTGCACACTCTGGCCCAGGAAGCCGGTGCCGAGGTGTCCGACGACCTGACCAAGGCGCAGGCCTCCGAGATGATCGACGACCTGCAGCAGCAGACCGGGCGCGGCGAGTGACCGGCTGGGTCCACACCTGATCGCGGACAGTGACCGGCATATCCGACCGTGGCGAGTGACTCCTAGGTCCACACCCGATCGCGGAACCGCCAGGCGCTGTCGCGCAGGAACTGTTCCAGCGTGCCCGGGGGCCGGCCCAGCAGGCGCTGCACGTCGGTGGTGATCTGCTGGTTGGCCCCGAATCGGGTCAGGGTGTAGACCGCGGCCATGAACCCGATGGTGTCCCACCCGACACCGCGGGCACGTAGCCGGCGCGCGAACGCGATCAGGTTGGGGTCGGTGTAACGGACCCGATACCCCAGCACGGCGCTGAGTTCGTCGGCCACCTCGGCCATCCGCCACCGCCGGGGGCCGCTGAGATGGTGCACGACGTTGCGGTGCCGGTCCGGGTCGTCGAGGACGGCGGCGGCCACCGCCGCGGCGTCTCGGGCGTCCAGAAAAGCGGTGGCGCCGCGGCCGGCCGGGATGAACAACTCGTGGCGTTCGGTGATGTCGATGCCGTGGGTGGAGATGGCGCGGTGCAGGTTCTGCATGAAGAACCCGCACCGCAGCACGGTCCACGTCATTCGGCTGTCCCGCAGCGCCTTCTCGACCGTGTGGTGCGGGATGACGCGGGCCCGGTCCGCGCCGAACACCGACACGTACACCACGTGCCGGCAGCCCGCCTGCTGCGCAGCCTGCACGAACGGCACCAGCGCCGCCCGGGCGGCCTTGTTGCCCGGCAGCGGGAACAGCAGAAACAGCGACTGCGCCCCGTCGAGGGCCGCCGCCCAGGTGCCACGGTCGAAGAAGTCGAAGCGCACCGCGTCGGCCCCGCCCACTGGAACCGGGTGCCGGCTGGCCACCCGCCACGCACGCGGGGCGTCGCCGCGGGCGAGCAGCTGCACCAGCTCGGCGCCGACGTTCCCCGAGGGTCCGGTGACCACCAACATGCCGCGTCCCTATTCAGTAGAACGACACCGGCGGCAGCGCCCGGATGCCGCCGCCGCTGCGCCGGGCCGAGAACCGCACCGGTCCGTCGTGCGGCGGGCCCAGCGTCACCTCGCCCACGGGACGGAACTGGCCCACCGGCGCACTGACCTGGAAGCTGAGCCGGTCGCCGGTTCCGAAGCGGACATCCGGGCCGGTCGTGGGCGGGCGGACCCCGAACAGCAGCGGCGTGAGCCCGACCAGGTAGAGCCACAGCGACGAGTACAGCGGGGCCACCGGATCAGCCGGCAGCACGGCGTGATGCAGCGGCGCGCCGTCCCCCGAGGACGCCAGCAGAAAGTCCTGGTCTCTTCCCGGCCCGTAGGCGTCCGGGATCTTGATGCACAACCCGCGCGCGGCCGACCCCGGAGTGTCGGGGCCGACCTGCACGACGGCGTCGTGGGAGCTCCCCGGCCGCAGCAGCGTCGCCGAACCCGGCACATCGGCGCGCTCATCGATGGTCAACGTCGCGGTGAACGTCTCGCCGGCGGCGAACAGGTCACCGGTCTGGGCGATCAGGGCCCCGGCGGTCGCCTGCACCGCCTGCAGACCGCTGCCCAGGGTGACTCCCTCTGCGATACGCATGCTTTCGTTCATACCCGCGTGGGCCGACGTCCGTCACCCGGTCGCCGAGTCACCGGTCGGACAGCGTCGCCTCGAACGCCACCCGGTCGCCCCGGTAGAGCGCGCGCACCACCTCGATCGGCGACCCGGCGGTGTCCACGGAGCGGCGGTTGAGCAGCAGCATCGGCATCGCGGTGGTGGATTCGAGCAGAGCTGCCTCCCGCGGCGACGGCAGCACCGTCTCGATGCGTTCGGTGGCCTGGCCGAACACCACCCCGCGGGCGCGCAGCGCGGCGTACAACGACGTCGTCGGGTCGAAATCGTCGGCCAGGTCGGCGAACCGGTGCCGCGGCAGGTACGTGCTCTCCAGCCCGATCCGTGCGCCGTCGGCCAGCAGCACCCGCTCCAGGTGCATCACCCGGTTCCGCGGTGAAACATCCAGCGCCGCAGCTGTTTCGACATCAACGGTGACGTCTTCCCACGTCACCAGCAACCGGCCCGGCGACCGGCCCATCCGCTGGGCGCCCTCGGTGTAGGACTGCAGCGACAACGGCTGCACCAACTTCGGGCGCGAGACCACCGTCCCGCGACCACGCCGCTCGATGCGGCCCTCCACCAGCAGCTCGTGCACCGCCTGACGCACCGTCTCGCGGGCCACCTGGAACCGGGCCGCCAGCTCCCGCTCGGGCGGGAACGGGTCACCTTCGCGCAGGCCGTCGAGAATCTCGTCGAGCCCGGTGCGCACCAGATACGGCTTCGGCAGGCTCATCGGGCCAGGCGCTGCGCCAGGTCGAGCACGACCTGCACCGGCGCTCCCGGTGCCGCGGGGTCCTTGGCGGCGTCGTCGTAGCGGCGCAGCCGCAACGCGTCCGAATGCCAGGGATGCCCGGCGAAATCGGGATCCACCGCGGCGCCGCCCTGCGCGGCCAGCGACGCCACCGAGGTGGTGCTCAGCGCCGCGGCGTAGCCGGGGTCGACGGCGGCGAGGTGGCGTTTGGCGGCGACATGCGCGCCGGCCAGCCAGCCGGCCCGTGCGCCGAACCGGGCGGTGATCCAGTCGCGGGCGATCCCGGAGTGGTCGTCGACGCCGGGGCCGCCCAGCAGCGGGCTGTGCCCGATGTCGTGCAGCGCCGCGGCCAGGATCAGCTCGTCGTCGGCGCCGTCGGCGATGGCACACGCCGCGGCCTGCAGCGCATGGTCCCATTCGTCGACGGCGGTCTCGTCCCACACCCCGCGCAGCGAGTCCAGCAGGGCCGCGGTCTCGGCCCGCACGTGTTCGGCTCTGGTCGGCATGGCGCCAACCATACCCCTGATTGGTCTATACCAATTGTTCACCGGGTGTTCCGCGGCCCCACATCGCACCATTGCGGTGCCGACGCTCACGCCCGGTTGTCTCAACCCCCATGCGGGTCACCATCATCGGCGGCGGAATCCTCGGCACCGCCCACGCCTGGCAGGCGGTGCGCCGCGGCCACGAGGTCACCCAGCTCGACCGCGAGGTCGAGGCGCGCGGAGCCACCGTGCGCAACTTCGGGCTGGTCTGGGTGTCCGGGCGGTCCTCGGGAGAACTCGACGCCAGCCTGCGCTCGCGCACGCTGTGGGAGGAACTCGGCGCCGAGGTGCCCGGGATCGGGTTCCGTCCCTGCGGGTCGCTCACGCTGCTGCGCACCCCCGCCGAGGTGGCGGTCGCCGAGGAGGTCTGCACCCGCGCCGACACCGGCCGCCGCGGATTCCGGCTGCTCGAACCGGGCCAGGCGCGGCGCATCAACCCGACGCTGCGCGGCAAGTTCATTGCCGCCCTGCACTGTTCGCGCGACGGTGCGGTCGAG
Organism: Mycobacterium sp. G7A2; assembly: GCF_041902445.1. Taxonomy (NCBI): domain Bacteria; kingdom Bacillati; phylum Actinomycetota; class Actinomycetes; order Mycobacteriales; family Mycobacteriaceae; genus Mycobacterium; species Mycobacterium sp. G7A2. The sequence continues at coordinate 5,861,593 of NZ_CP169251.1, forward strand.
TCCCGCCAGGCGCTACCCGCGATCCGGGCGGCACTGCAGACCAGCGGACGCTACACGTTCGTCCCCGGCGCCGAGGCGCGCACCGTCACCGGCACCCGCGTCGTCGACGACCGCGGCGACAGTCACGACGGCGACGTGGTGATCGTCTGCGCCGGCGCCGCCCACGGCGGTCTGGTCGCCGAACTCGCCGGCCCGCTGCCGGTGCGCCGGGTCCGGCTGCAGATGATGCAGACCGCCCCGCTCGACGAGCCACTGACCACGGCGATCGCCGACGGCGACAGCCTGCGCTACTACCCCGCCTACGCGGGCAACGCGCTGGAAGAGTTGCGGCGCAGCGAACACCAGGACCCGATCGCCGCCGAGCACTGCATGCAGCTGCTGTGCGTGCAGCGCCGGCACGGCGGGCTGACCATCGGCGACACCCACGAGTACCGCGAACCGTTCGCGTTCGACGTCGCCGAGGCGCCCTACACCTACCTCGCCGGCGTCGTCGAGGAGCTGCTCGGCCGCCCCCTGCCGCCCATCCGGCAACGGTGGGCCGGCGTGTACAGCCAGTGCGTGGACCCCGGCCGCCTGGTCTACCGCGCCGAGGTGAGCGACAGCGTGTGGGTGGTGACGGGCCCCGGCGGGCGCGGCATGACCCTGGGGCCGGTCATCGGGGAACACACCGCAGACGAGATCGGACTGTAACTGATGCAGCACAACACCATTCAGCTCGCCGTCATCGACATGGCCGGCACCACCGTCGCCGACGACGGCCTCGTGGTCGAGGCGTTCGAGGCCGCGGCCACCGCGGCCGGGTTGCCGGACGAAGGGCCCGACCGCGAGCGGGCCCGCCGGTACGTGCTCGACACGATGGGCCAGTCCAAGATCACGGTCTTCCGGGCGCTGTTCGACGACGAGGCGCTCGCCCAACGCGCCAACGCCGTGTTCGAAGAGGCCTACGCCGCGCTCATCGGCGCCGGCCGCGCGGTCCCGATACCCGGCGCCGCCGAATCACTCTCACGCCTGCGCGACGGCGGCATCCGCGTCGCGCTGACCACGGGCTTCTCCCCCGACACCCAGGCCAAGCTCATCGCGGCACTGGGTTGGCACGACCTCGCCGACCTGGTCCTGTCCCCCGGGCCCGGGGTGCGCGGGCGCCCCTACCCGGACCTGATCCTCACCGCGCTGCTGCGCCTCGGCGCCGACAGCGTGCACGCCGTCGCCGCGCTCGGCGACACCGCCAATGACGTGGAGAGCGCGCTGCGGGCCGGATGCTCCATCGCGGCAGGCACTCTCACCGGCGCCCACGACGAGCGCCAGCTCGTCGCGGCCGGCGCCACCCACGTCGTCTCCTCCGTCACCGACTTCGCCGACCTCCTCCTGAAAGGCTGAACAATGAAACTGCGCACTGCCCTCGCGACCGTCTCGGTCGCGGCCCTGGCCACCCTCACCGCCGCCTGCGGCGGCACCGGGACCTCCGGCTCGGGGGACGGCACCACGCTGACGGTTTACAGCGCCGACGGCCTGGCCACGTGGTACGAGAGCACGTTCCGGCGGTTCACCGACGAAACCGGCATCAACGTCAACCTGGTCGAAGCCGGCTCCGGAGAGGTGGTGTCGCGGGTGGAGAAGGAGCAGTCCAACCCGCAGGCCGACCTGCTGGTGACGCTGCCGCCGTTCATCCAGAAGGCCGCGCAACTCGAGTTGCTGCAACCCAGCGGCGCCGACACCAGCGGCATCGAGAGCGACCAGGTGGGCCCGGATGCGACGTTCGTGCCGATCGTCGACAACGCGCTGAGCTTCATCGCCAACCCGGGCGCCAACCCCCCGCCGGTGACGTGGGACGACCTGCTCAAACCCGAGTTCAAGGGCAAGCTGCAGTACTCCACCCCCGGTCAGGCCGGCGACGGCACCGCGGTGCTGGTGCTGCTGCAGCACCTGCGCGGCAAAGAGGGCGCCATGGAGTACCTGAAAGCGCTGCAGGCCAACAACGTCGGGCCCTCCTCGTCGACCGGCAAGCTGCAGCCCAAGGTCAGCAACGGTGAGCTGCTGGTCGCCAACGGCGACGTGCAGATGAACCTCGCCTCGATCAAGGACGACGGCTCCACCTTCACCATCTTCATCCCCGCCGGCGCCGACGGGACCCGCACCAGCGTCTCACTGCCCTACGTCGCCGGGGTCACCGCCGGCGCGCCGCACGCCGAGGAGGCCAAGCAGCTGCTGGCGTTCCTGATCTCCGAGGACACCCAGAAGACGGTCGAACCCGAGGCACTGGGGATGCCGGTGCTGGAGTCGCTGAAGTCCGACGGTGCCGCCGAACCCAACACCCCGGCAGCAGTCCTCAACGGTGTGGACGTGTGGGTGCCGGACTGGAATGCGGTGCTCGCCGACCTGGACGCCGACCTGGCCGCCTACCAGCAGGCCACCGGCAGCTGAGATGGCCGACACCCGCGTCAGCCAGGCCGGCCTGCGTCAGCGCTCGGCACCCGCCGAACCCGGAAGTCCCGCAATCCTGTTCGACCGGGTCGGCGTCTCCTACGGCCGCGGCCGCAAGCAGACCCACGCGCTGATCGACTTCAACCTAAGGGTCGCCGCCGGCGAGACGGTGGCGCTGCTCGGGCCCAGCGGGTCCGGCAAGTCCACCGCGCTCAACGCGCTGGCCGGGTTCGTCCGCCCCACCTCCGGGCGGGTCCGGCTGGCCGGGCGCGACGTCACCGACCTGCCGCCGGCTCGGCGCGGCATCGGGGTCGTGCTGCAGTCCTACGCACTGTTTCCGCACATGACGGTCGCCGACAACGTCGCGTTCGGGTTGCGGGCGCAGCGGACACCTCGCCACGAGATCGCCCCCAGGGTCGCCGAAGTCCTCGACATGGTGGGCATGTCCGGGTACCTGAAGCGGCTGCCCCGCGAGCTGTCCGGCGGCCAGCAACAGCGCGTCGCGATCGCCCGGGCCCTGGCCATCAGGCCCGCGGTGCTGCTCCTCGACGAGCCGCTCGCCGCGCTCGACGCGGCGCTGCGCCAGTCGATGCTCGCCGAGCTGCAACTGCTCAAAGAGGCCCTGCCCGACACCGCGATGCTCTACGTCACCCACGACCAGGCCGAGGCGCTGGCGCTGGCGGACCGGATCGTGGTGATGAACGACGCGCGGCTGATGGATGTCGACACCGCCGAGAACCTGTGGAAGCGCCCGCCCACGAGCTTCACCGCGGCCTTCCTCGGCGGCGCGAACCTGTTGCCGTGCACCGTGGGACGGGTGATCGGCGGCTCGGCTTTGGTCACCGTCGGCTCGCGCACCGTCAACGCCGAGGCCCCGGCGCCGGCGTTCGGCCACGACGACTGGGGCCCCGGATCGGCGGCGCTGCTGTGCGTGCGTCCGCACGCCCTGCAGATCGTCTCCACCCGCGAGAAGGACGCGTTCACCGCCACGGTCAACGCCGCGGTGTGGCGCGGCGCGGTGACCCGGCTGGTGCTGTCGGTGCAGTCACTGCCCGATGTGCTCGTCGACGTCGACGTGCCCGGCCACACCCCCTTCGAGGTGGGCAGCGTTGTCGGGCTGCGCCTACCCGAACCGGCCGGGGTGCTGGTCTCCACGGGAAGCGCCCCGTGACAACGGTTCTCGACCGCGATCTGACGACACCGCCCGACCCGGCCCCGCCCCGGTCGACCGCATGGCTGTGGGTGCTGCCGCCGCTGGCGCTGGTGCTGCTGGTGGTGCTCTACCCGCTGCTGCGGGTGTTCTGGGAGTCCTCGACCGGCAACTCGTGGGGCGAGGTACTCGGCTCGCAGGTGTTCCGCGACGCGTTGTGGCGCACCGTGGCGATCGCGGCGACGTCGACCGCCGGGTGCCTGGTGCTCGGAACGTTCCTGGCGATCGTGCTGGCGTTCGTGCCGTTCCCCGGTTCGGCGTTGGTGGGTCGCCTGATCGACACCGTGCTGGCGCTGCCGTCGTTCCTGATCACCCTGGCGTTCACGTTCATCTACGGCAGCGCCGGGGCGGTCAACGGGGCGATCTCGGCCCTCACCGGATCGTCCTCTCCCCTCCTGGATTTCCTGTATACCCCGGCGGGCGTCATCACCGCCGAGATCACGTTCTTCACCCCGTTCGTGGTGCGTCCCCTGCTCGCGGCGTTCGCGTTGATCCCCCGGGCCCAGCTCGACGTCGCGGCCAGCCTCGGCGCGTCGCCGCTGACGGTGCTGCGCAGCGTCATCATGCCCGAGGCGTGGCCCGCCCTGGCCGCCGGCGGCAGCCTAGTGCTGTTGTTGACGCTCAACGAGTTCGGCATCGTGCTGTTCACCGGCGCCAAAGGGGTGATCACGCTGCCGGTACTGATCTACACCCGCGGCATCGTCACCTTCGACCTGCCCGGCGCCGCGGTGATCGCAACCGTGCAGGTGGTGCTCTCGTTGCTGCTCTACGGCCTCTACCGGGTGATCTTCGCCCGGCTGACGGCGAGATAGGAGTCGTCGATGTTGCTGTGGAGTCCGCGCAGCCGCGCTGCGGTGCTCACGGTGTTCGCGCTCGTCGTCGCCGTGGTGTTCGTGCTGCCGCTGGGCACCGTGGTGCTGGCCGGGCTGGCTGGTTCCTGGACCGGTCCGCTGCCGTCGAACCTGGGATTGGCGCGGTTCGGCACCGCCCTGTCCGGTGAAGATCTGGCGAGCCTGTCGGTGAGCCTGCAGACCGCGTTCCTGGCCGGCGGCATCGCGCTGGTCGTCGGGACCTGGGCGGCGCTCGCGGCCCGCGAAGCACCGGATTGGTTGCGCCGCATCACCGATGCGGTTTTCCACCTGCCCATCGCGGTGCCGTCGGTGGCGATCGGGCTGGGGCTGCTGATCGCGTTCAACTCCCGGCCGCTGCTGCTGGGCGGCACCCGCTGGATCGTCATCCTGGCCCACACCGTGCTGGTGCTGGCGTTCGCCTTCAGCGCAGTCTCTGCTGCACTCGACCGCCTCGACCCGGCCTACCGCCAGGCCGCCGAGTCGCTGGGCGCCTGCCCGGTGCGGGTGCTGATGCGGATCACGCTCCCGCTGCTGCTGCCCGCGCTCGGCGCGGCGGCCGGGCTGGCGGTGGCGCTGTCCATGGGTGAGCTCGGCGCGACGGTGATGGTCTACCCCGCGACCTGGAAGACGTTGCCGGTGACCATCTTCGGTCTCACCGACCGCGGTCAGGTGTTCCAGGCCGCCGCGAGCACCACACTGCTGCTCGCGGTCACGCTGCTGGCCCTGATCGTGCTCGGCCGCATCCGGGGGCGCGCCGCGCTGCGGTGACTCAGGTCTTGCTGCCGACCGGCGCAGGCCGGCTCCAGATGTCGCCGAACAGATGCCCGGGGAGGTCTGCTTCTTCGGCGATGAACACCGGGTCGGCGCCCGCGTCGGACTGCTGGTGGAAGTCCTTGATCGCGGCGAACGCCCACTTGCCCAGCAGCACGATCGCCACCAGGTTGACCAGCGCCATCAACCCCATCGCCACATCGGCCAGCGCCCACACCGCGGTCAGCTTCGACACCCCGCCCACGCCGATCGCCATCAACACGAAAACCCGGAACACGTTGATGGTCTTGCGGCCGGCGCCGAGGAAGAACAGGTTGATCTCGGCGTAGACGTAGTTGCCCAGCACCGACGAGAACGCGAAGACGAACACCAGCACCGTCATCAACGACACCGTCCACGTGCCGAGGCTGTCGGCGATCGCCGCCTGGGTGAGGGTGGCGCCTTCCACCCGGGTGGGCGTCGCCGGGTCGTAGATGCTGGGCCCGGACACCAGGATGATGAACGCGGTGGCGGTGCAGATGATCATCGTGTCGACGAACACGCCCAGCGACTGGATCAGCCCCTGCTTCACCGGGTGCGACACCGTCGCCGTGGCAGCCACGTTGGGCACGCTGCCCATTCCGGCCTCGTTGGAGAACAGCCCGCGTTTGACACCGTTGAGCAGCGCCGCGGCGATGCCGCCCGCGAAACCGCCGGCCAGTTCGGTCAACCCGAAGGCGCCACCGACGATCTGGATCAGCACCTCCGGCAGATAGCTGATGTTGAGCGCGACGATCACCAACGCCAACAGCGCGTACACCACCGCCATCAGCGGCAGCACGATCTCGGCCACCTGGGCCACCCGGCGCACCCCGCCGAACAGCACCGGCGCCGCCAGGATGACCAGTCCGGCGGTGATCCACCGGACGTCGATGGCGTAGGCACCGTTGACGACGTCGCTGATCGCGTTGGCCTGCACCATGTTGAACGCGATGCCGAACGTGAAGATCAGCAGGATCGCGAAGACGACGCCGCCGGCCCGCGACCCCAACCCGCGCTGGATGTAGTAGGCCGGGCCGCCGCGGAACGAACCGTCGTCGGCGCGGACCTTGAAGATCTGGCCGAGCGTGGCCTCGATCAGCGCGGTGGCCATACCGATCGCGGCGACGACCCACATCCAGAAGATCGCGCCCGGCCCGCCGACCGTCAGCGCGATGGCGACCCCAGCGATGTTGCCGGTGCCGACGCGGGAGGCGAGGCCGACGCAGAACGCTTGGAACGGTGACACCCCGTCACAGTGGGTGCGGGAGTGGAAGAGCTGGCCGATCATCCGCCGGAAGTAGCGCAGCTGGATGAAGCGGGTGCGGATCGTGAAGTAGAGGCCAACGCCGACCAGAAGGTAGACGAGGATGTAGCTGTACAGCAGGTCGCTGACAGGGTTGATCAGGTGCTCCTGGATGAACTCCACGACCGCTCCCGGTGTCTCGTCGGTGAATCAGTCGTGCCATCGTGTCATCCCGGCGCCGGGGCCGCGCGACATTGCCGTCGGATTCCCGAATCGCACGACAGCACAGCGGCGTCACCCGTCAACCGGGCCGCTGGTCACGCGGTGCTGCCACGTCGCGTCGTGGGTCGCGGTCAGCGGCCGTTTCGCTCCCGGTGCTTGCATCCCGGCCAGCAACACGGCCGGCGCTTGCCCTCCTCGAGTTCCTCCTGGGTGCGGCGGATGCGGCGTTCGCGCGTCTTCTGCTGCTTGGCGTCCTCCACCCAGCAGATGAACTCGTTGCGCGCCAGCGGCGTGATGTCCTGCCACGCCGCCAGCGCGGTGTCATTGCCGCTCAACGCCGCCCGCAGGTCAGCGGGCAGTTCGTGCACCACTCCACCTGGAACCGGTTGGCTGCCCATACCGGGCAGGATATCGGCTACCGCCTGGCTCCCTCGAGCGTATGGGCGAGCTCCTCTTCGGCCTCGGGGTCGAACTCGATGTCGTCGTCCCCGCGCAGCCCGGCGTCGGGATCGTCGTAGACGGCGCGGTCCAGCTTGTTCTCGCTCTTGGCCACGATGCAGGTGACGACCGCGTCGCCGGTGATGTTGACCGCGGTGCGGATCATGTCCATCAGCCTGTCCACGCCGAGGATGATCGCCACACCTTCGATCGGCAGACCCACCTGGGTGAGCACCATCGTGAGCATCACCATGCCCACGCCGGGCACCCCGGCCGTGCCGATGGACGCCAGCACCGCCATCGCGATGACGGTGAGGTAACCGGCGATTCCCAGGTCGACGCCGTACACGTTGGCCAGGAACACCGTGGCGACGCCCTGCATGATCGCCGTGCCATCCATGTTGATCGTGGCGCCGAACGGAACCGTAAAGGAGGCAACGGAATTGCCGGCGCCCATCCGCTGGGTCACGGCGCGCAGAGTGATCGGAATGGTGGCGTTCGAGCTGGCGGTCGAGAACGCGAACACCTGCGCGGCGCGGATCTTGCGCATGAACGTCCGGATGTTGAGCCGGGTCAGTGCCCAGTACAACACCATCAGCGTGACGAACAGGTGGAACAGCAACGAGCCCACCAGTGTCACCACATAGGCCATCACCGGTTTGAACAGATCGATTCCCTCTTCGGCGAACACCCGGGCGATGAGGGCGAAGACACCGTAGGGAGCGACCGCCATCACGATGCTGACGATCTTCATCATCAGCTCGTTCATGAATCCGCAGGCCCTGACGAAGCCCTCGGAACGCTCACCGAGCATCAGCGCGGCGACTCCGACGAGAATCGAGTAGAAGATGATCTGGAGCATCTCGCCCTCGGCGAAGGCCTCGATCGGGTTGGTGGGGATGATGCCGGAGATGACCTCCCAGAACGAGGGCGCCTCTTCGGTTTCGATGCCCGAGGTGTCGACGCCGGTCATGTCGAATCCGCGGCCCGGACCGATCAACTGGGCGATGCCGATGGCCACGCTGATCGCGAGCGCGGTCGTCATCAGGTAGAGCCCGAGCGCCTTGCCGCCGACGCGACCCAGCATCCGGACGTCGCCGATCCCGGTGACGCCGGTGATCAGCGAGAAGATCACCAGCGGCACGACGAGCAGCTTGAGTGCGTTCAGGAAGGCCGTGCCGACCATGTCGAGGAAGCCGTTGACGACGTTGTCACTGATCCACTGATTGCCCAGGACGTTGAAGGCGACCCCCACCGCCAGTCCGGCGACCATGCCGATCGCTACTTTTGCGGTAAGTGAGAGCTTCCGCCGCTCGGGCTCAACTGATGAAGCTGACATGCGTCCTCCCTCGGAAAGGCCAAACCGGATGCGTCAGGCTTCCCAGTTCCACACCGGGTCAGCTGCTGGTCGGACAGATTTAACGGGCACGCCAACGGCGGTAACACCGCGGACATCAAACCGGTCGCAAACGGCACTCGTTTCGGCGGCATCCGACCCGGCAATCTGGTGGGCATGATCGGAAAACTGCACGCCGTCGTCATGGACAGCGCCGACCCGCGCGGGCTCGCTCAATTCTGGGCCGAAGTGCTGGGCGGCCGCGTCGAGGCCGACGACGAAACATGGGTGACCCTCGACGACCCGACCGGGCGCCGGCTCGCCTTCCAGCTCTCCCCCGAGCACGAACCACCGACTTTCCCCGACCCGCACGGCTCCCAGCAGTTCCACCTCGACATCGAGGTCGACGACATCGACCGGGCCGAATCCGATGTGCTCGAGCTGGGCGCCACCCGGGTGACCGACGCGCCAGGCGAGGAGAACTTCCGTGTCTTCCGCGACCCGTCGGGGCATCCGTTCTGCCTGGTTTTCGACATGACGCCCGATTAGCACCGAGCCCGTCGGGGTACCACGTCGGCATGACAAACCCCGAGCAGAATGTAACGTCGGACCGGATCACCGAAGAAGATAAGGTGTTGGCGCCGGCGACACCCGGGGCCGAAGCCCTGCCGTTGCCCGACGACGAGGCCGACAAGCCCACCGACCAGTAGGCGGGGGCCAGCGCCGGCCAGTAAGCGGGGCAAGGGCCGGCCGGCTCCGGCACCTGTCGGTTGCCTCCCCGTGCGTAGCCGGCCGCGGCCGGCCCTCCCTCCAGCCGCCTCGCCGAGCGTGAATTCTCTGCGAAGAATCGGCTCGAAAATCGCAAGCAGTTCACGCTCGGCGCTCTGGGGCGTGATCCCGCTCGGTGCCACGGCGCGGGAGACAAGACGCAAGCGGTTGGCAGGATTGACCCTGTGACCGACCCGCCGCCCCCGCCGCCACCGGCCATGGGCCCACGCGCCGCCGCGGCACTGGTGTTCGGGTCGTCGGCCGCGGTGCTGGTTGTCGAGATCACCGCACTGCGGCTGCTGGCGCCCTACCTCGGGCTCACGCTGGAGACCAGCACGCTGGTCATCGGCATCGCGCTGGCGGCGATCGCGCTCGGCTCCTGGGCCGGCGGGCGGGCAGCCGACCGCGTCGACCCTCGCCGCCTCATCGCCCCGGCGCTGGGCGTCTCCGGCGTCGTGGTGGCGCTGAGTCCGGCCGTGGTCCGGATGGCCGCGGAATGGGCGCCGCCGCTGCTGATCCTGGTCGCGTCGGCGGCCATCCTCGTCCCGGGTGCGCTGCTGTCGGCGGTGACGCCGATGGTGACCAAGATCCGGCTGTTCGATCTGGCCGACACCGGCACCGTGGTGGGCAAGCTTTCCGGGGTCGGCACCGTGGGGGCCATCGCCGGCACCGTCATCACCGGCTTCGTGCTGATCTCACGTCTGCCGGTCAGCGCCATCCTGGTAGGCCTCGGCGTGCTGCTGGTGATCGGAGCCGCCGTGGTGGAGTGGCGGGCACACGGGTGGGTGCGCTCTCGGGCCGCCGTGCTGGTCGTTGCGCTGACGGTCGCCGCGCTGGCCAGCGCCGTCGCCCCCGGCGGCTGCGACGCCGAGACCAAGTATCACTGCGCCGAGGTCGTCGCCGACCCAGACCGGGACAGCGGACGCACCCTGGTGCTGGACGGACTACGGCACTCCTACGTCGACATTGCCGACCCCACCGTCCTGCAGTACGACTACGTGCGCGCCCTCGCCGCGGTGGTCGATGCGGCGTTTCCCGACCGGGAGACCCTCGACGCGTACCACCTCGGTGGCGGTGGGCTGACCTTTCCCCGCTATCTCGCCGAGGTCCGGCCCGGCACGCGCAGCGTGGTCTCCGAGATCGACGGCGGCGTCGTCGGACTCGACCGCGACGAGTTCGGCGAGCTGGCCGGCACCGGCATCGACATTCGCGTCGAAGACGGCCGACTGGGTCTGCAGCGCCTCGACGCCGACGCCCGGGACCTCGTCGTCGGTGATGCGTTCGGCGGTGTCAGCGTGCCGTGGCACCTGACCACCGTCGAGGCCCTGTCGGAGATCCAGCGCGTGCTGGCGCCCGGCGGTGTCTACGCGGCCAATCTGATCGACCACGGCGAGCTGGCGTTCGCCCGCGCCGAGGTCGCCACGGCGGCCGAGGTGTTCGACCACGTCGCGCTGCTGGGCGAACCCGCCGATCTGGCCGTGGACCCCGCGTCCGCACGTGGCGGAAACCTCGTCGTCGTCGCCTCCGATCGACTCGTCTCGGCGCAGGCCCTCGACGAGGCGCTCGCCGGCCGCGACACCGGGTGGACGGCGATCACCGGCAACGAGCTGGCCCGTTGGATCGGCGACGCCCAGGTGCTGACCGACGACCACGCTCCGGTCGATCAACTGCTCGAGCCGTTCGGGTCTGGCCGGTGAACGTCTGCTGCGGATTCCGTCGCCGAGCCTTCTGAATCCCGCGTGGGAACTCCCGCTGCTCGGGGCCCGTCCCGCTCAGAAGAGCCAGGATGCGAACTATTTCCGGCCAGTTCGGCAATCTGGTGGGCGACCTTCGGATTTCGTACTACCCTGGGCTCGGGTTGAGCTTCCAGCCCGCGACGGCGTCACCGACGCGGGGAAGCCGTCGTAGTCCCCTACAAGGCCGTAGCGACAGGACGCGAAGCATGAGAACGGTCGACGTCGACAATACGTGGGTCCATCCGCCGGTGCCGGGCGACGACCGAAGACGAATCAGTAACGCCACGTTCGCCGTGCGGCCGTGCTCGCGCGACCGGATCGCCGTCGGAGTCCGGGGCGACATCGATGCGGTGAACGGACGCGAGCTGGCCCGCTACGTCGTGCACCACACCCGGGCCTCGCGGCAACTGGTGCTGGATCTGCGCTCGGTCGACTTCTTCGGCACCCAGGGTTTCACCGCGCTGTATTACATCAGCGTGCACTGCGCCCGCACCGACGTCGACTGGGCGATCGTCGGCAGCCGCCACGTGCGCCGGCTGCTGTCGATCTGCGACCCCGGCGGCGAACTTCCGCTGGCGGACAACCTGCGCGCGGCGCTGCGGCGACTCGACCGCATCGCCCACAGCCGCCACCATCGACGCTGGAGTGCGCGGTCGGAAATCCGAACCCCCGACGACGCTCACCACCGCGCCTCCTGACCTCACGGCGTGGCCGGGCCGCCCCGTCCGACCTACCGGGCCACCAGCGTGGCGGCCAGGTGGGCCGACGATGTCAGCTTGAGCTGTGGATCGCCGACGGCCTCGTCCCGCAGCAACCGCACATCGGAGTGGTAGCTCATCGACGTCACCCAGGGCTGACCGGCGCCCTGACGGGGCAGCTGGTCGACGGCGCGCTGGACGTATCCGGCGGAGAAGTCGATGAACGGACGGGTCTGCATGTTCGGATCGTCGGGCACGGGGCACGCGGTGTCATAGCCGTGGGCGTCCATGTGGGCCAGCAGCCGGCAGAAATGCTCGCACAGCAGGCCGACCTTCAGCGTCCACGACGAGTTGGTGTAACCGATGGCGTAGGCGAAGTTCGGCACGCCCGAGAGCATCATGCCCTTGTAGGCGACGGTGTCCGGCAGATTCACCGGGGCGCCGTCGACGGTCAGCGACATGCCGCCGAAAGCCTGCATGGTCAATCCCGTTGCGGTGACGATGATGTCGGCGTCCAGTTCACGTCCGGACTCCAACAGGATCCCGGTCTCGGTGAACGTGGTGATCCGGTCGGTGACCACCGAGGCGCTGCCGTCGCTGATCGCGGTGAACAGGTCGGCGTCGGGCACCGCGCACAGGCGCTGATCCCACGGGTTGTAGGTCGGGCTGAAGTGCTCGTCGACCGGGTAGCCGGCGGGCAGCTGCTTGGCGTTCAGCCGCCGGATCAGCCGGCGCGCGGCGGCGGGGTGCTGCTGGCAGAACTGGTACACGAAGCGCTGTTTGGCGATGTTCTTGCGGCGAGCCAGCGCATATCCCCGTCTGTCGCCGAGCACGGTCTTGGCGATGTTGGCGAACCGGTCCTTCGACGGCACCGGCAGGACGTAGGTCGGTGAGCGCTGCAGCATGGTGACGTGTCCCGCCGTGCCGGCCATCGCCGGCACCAGGGTCACCGCCGTGGCGCCGCTGCCGATGATGACGACCTTCTTGCCGGTGTAGTCGAGGTCCTCCGGCCAGTGCTGGGGATGGACGATGCGGCCGGTGAAGCGTTCGCGGCCCTCGAAGTGCGGGGTGTAGCCCTCGTCGTAGCGGTAGTAGCCGCCGGCGCAGAACAGCCAGTTCGCACTGATCTGAAGGCGTTCTTCGGTGTCGGTCCGTTCGATGTCGACGATCCAGCGACCCTCGGCGCTGCTCCACTCGGCGCCGAGCACCTTGTGGTGGAACCGGACCTTGTCGTCGATGCCGTTCTCGGCGGCGGTCTCACGCAGATAGGCCAGGATCTTGTCGGCGGTGGCGATGGCGTGTTCGTCGCGCCACGGCTTGAACTCGTAACCGAAGGTGTGCAGGTCGGAGTCCGAGCGGATTCCGGGATAGCGGAACAGGTCCCAGGTGCCCCCGGTCGCACCGCGCGCCTCGACGATCGCGTACTGCCGATCGGGATGGTGGCGCTGCAGGTAATAGGCGGCGCCGATGCCGGAGATTCCGGCGCCGACGATCAGGACGTCGAGGTGTTCGGGATGGTCCATGGCGGTAGCTCCTGTGCAGGTGGTCGAGCGATGTACCGATCGTCGCGTGCACGGAGCCGCCAGCCAAGGTCAGAACTACCCTGATACACCGGTTATGTGGTGCACAATGCACCACTGAACTACGGTCGGAGCATGTCGTCGGCACTCCCCTCACCAGCGGTTCGGGAGCTGATCCGGCAGTGCGCGCAGATCGTCGTCAACGCCCGCCCCGAATGGCTCGACGAACTGGACGCATCCGTGCTGGCGGCCAGCCCGACGATCGCGGCTGACCCCGAGCTCGCCGCGGCGGTCAGCCGCAGCAACCGCGCCAACCTGTTCTTCTGGGGCACCGCCAATGTCCGCGACCCCGGGGCCCCGGTCCCGCCCAACACCGGTCCCGAACCGCTGACCATCGCCCGCGAGGTGGTGCGCAGAGGCTTGGACGCGTACTCCCTCGACGCCTACCGGGTGGGGGAAGCCGTGGCGTGGCGGCGGCTGATGGAGATCGCCTTCGAGCTGACCTCCGACCCGGCCGAGCTGCACGAGATGCTCGACGTGTGCTCGCGGTCGATCAGTTCGTTCATCGACGCCACGCTGGCCGGGATCGCCGCGCAGATCGACGCCGAGCGCGACGAACTCACCCGCGGCACGCATGCCGAACGCCGCGAGACGGTGGCGTTGCTGCTCGACGGCGCGCCCATCCCCCGCCGACGGGCCGAGGACCGCCTCGGCTATGCGCTGACCGGCCCGCACACCGCCGCGGTGATCTGGAGCGACGATCCGGACGCAGCGCCGCGGCTCGACCGGACCGCCGAGGCGATCGCGCAGGCCGCCGGGGCCGCTCACCACCTCAGCGTGCTCGCCAGCACCGCGACGCGTTGGCTGTGGGTGCCGGGTGTCATCCCGGCCGACGGCACTTCGGTGCTGCAGGCGGTGCACCCGCCCGAGGGCATCCGAGTCGCCGTGGGGTCCACTGCCCTCGGGCCGGAAGGCTTCCGCCGCAGCCACTTCGACGCGTTGACCACCCAGCAGATGATGGCGCGACTGCGCTCACCACAGCAGCTCGCGTTCTTCGCCGACATCGAACTGGTCGCGCTGGTGACCGCGGACACCGACCGCGCCACCAGCTTCGTCGACCGGGTCCTGGGTGACTTCGCGGCCGCCGAGCCTGACATACAGGACAGCGTGCGGACATTCATTGCCTTGCAGTGCAACGCCTCTCGCGCAGCGGCACGGCTCTACACCCATCGCAACACCCTGCTGCGCCGGCTCGCCCGCGCCGATGAACTGCTGCCTCGGCCGCTGTCCGACAACGTCGTCGACGTCGCGGTGGCGCTGGACGTGCTGCGCTGGCGGGGACGATGAGCCGGACGATGCCGATCACCAGAAGCCGGAGGCCCTACGTCGGGAACGGCTCGGATACCGGGCGCCCCAGCAGGAAGCCCTGACCGTATTCGATGCCCAGCCGGGTCAGGGTGTCGAGCTGGGCGGGTGTCTCGACGGCTTCGGCGACGATCTTCGCTCCGAGCTCTGCGCCCAACGCCTTCAACGCCGTGGCGAAGGCGCGCTTCACGGGATTCTCGTCGATGCCGTCGACCAACTCCCCGTCGATCTTGATGATGTCGGGACGCAGCCGCAAGAGCTGGACGAAGCTGGCGTACCCCGCGCCGGCGTCATCGACGGCCACTGAGACCCCCGCACCGCGCAGCTTCTCCAGATCGGCTCCGAACGACTCGGGAAATGGTTCGTGCTCCGTGACTTCCACGATCAACGGCCGGTCGACGCTGACCAACAGCTCCTGGATCGACGGGTCCAGAACAGCGCTCGGGCTCAGGTTGACGGCGACCGGATAGCGGTCGGGTATGCGTGTGGCCGCGGTCAGCACCTCCCGCAACGCGGCGTGCTCGATCGCAACACCGCGGCCCAGGCGGCGGGCGGTGGTGAACCACTTCTGCGGTGTCAACGCGGAATCGGGAGGAAAACGCGTCAACCCCTCGTAGGCAAGGGCCTCACCGCTGGCGAGATGAACCATCGGTTGGAAGACCACACTCAGAACGTTCGACTGCGCCAGCAGCGATTCCAGTTCGTCTTGTAATGCACCGACCTCGGCGGTCTCCGGCAGCATCACCGACGCGACGAACCGGGCGGTGAGCGCCCGCTGTCCACGCTCCTCGCTGTCGGTCATCACCTGGGTCAACAGGCTCGAGATCTGAGACTGCGCCCCGATCAACGCCGAGACGAACTCGCTGATCGCGAGCAGTGAATCGAGGTCCTCCTCCGTGAACGCGCCGGGCTCCGCGGCGGCCAACAGCAGAGAGCCGATCGCGTGATCGTTGTAGGTCAACGGAATCGCCGCCCAGGAACGGGTCCCCCACTGCTTGTTCATCGAGCGCACGCGCGCGGTCAGGCGCGAGTCGACCATCGCGTCCTCGATCAGCTGGGGACGTCGCTCGTGCGCGGCGCGTCCCTGCAAGCTGCCTCGCTTGGGCACCACGAAGCCGACCGCCGTGGCGAGCACGCCGTGGGCGGATACGGTGACGTAGGCATTGTCGGTGGCGCGCAGCAGCGTGATCGCAGCGCCGTCGGCCTTGGGCGCGAACGCACATGCCTGCTCCGCGACGCGGTTCACCAACGACGCCGGTTCCAGCGACGCGACCAGAGCCTGGATCACTCTTTCCACGTCACCCCCGTCCCCTGGTCGGGTCGAGGCCGGCCAATTCCTCACTCGGGCACCACACATGATCGACGCCGCGGCCCAGTTCGCTCTGTTGACGACCACAGATTCGCGTGCCTCACGCTACCGAACACGCGCAGTCGACGCTGGCCTTCGTCGGATTCGCTGGGGCAGGGCAACCCCGTGCTCTGACCACCACGTAGAGCCTCACGCGATGCGGCCTCGTTTTCAGGAAACTTGAGACAGCTCCGACACGACCAGCGCTAATGGGCCGGAGTCAGTCAGCGGGCGCACCAGCTGTGCGGAGGGTGAGTAGTTCGCTCACGGTGACGAATCGGTAGCCGTCGGACTGGAGCCGGTCGATGATCTGCGGGACGGCGGCGCGAGACGCGGCACGGCTTTCCAGCATGACGTGCAGCAGGATGATCGAGCCCGGGCGGACGCTTTCCACGGTGTCGCCGACGATCTGGTCGGTGGTGGGATTGCCTGCCGAATCTGGTTCCAGATCCCAGGTGATTGTGGTGCGGCTGTGTTCGGCGAGGTAGTGCGGGAGCGCCCAGAGCTTCTTGCCGTAGGGCGGTCGAAATGTCACCGGACCGCGATAGCCAGTGCGTGCGATGGCTTCGTCGGTGCGCTCTATTTCGTCGGCAACGGTGGCACCGGAGACGAACACCATTCGGCGGTGGGTGTAGGTGTGGTTTCCGATTTCGTGTCCTGCGCGCACAATCGCCGCACCTTGGTCGGGGTGGCGGTCCAGGTCGGCGCCGTTGAGGTAGAACGTCGCCGGGATATCCGCTGTGGCCAGTGCGTCGAGAACGTCTGGTGTCCATTCGGTGGGGCCGTCGTCCAACGTCAGCGCCACCACCTTGTCAGTGGTGTCGACCCGGTCAATGATCTCACCGGCTAGTTGAAAGGTCCGAGACGTGGACAAGGTGTAGCCGGCGAAGGTGGACGCGAGCAGCATTACCAGCGCGATCGCCGTTCCTGTAACCCATTTCTGCACGAGATCCGTGTCTACCAGCACACCGGCAAAATGATCTTGATCGCTCATCGCCGACACCGGTGGCCAGAAGTTCGCCACGTGTCTCATTTCCAGGAATGTGAACGGCTCACATCTTGTCTCCGAGCCCCCCGTCGTCTCCTCACGTATCGGTACGGACGGCGGCCGGCGAATTCTCGGTGAACGCGTCGCTGTGGCTGGTTGCCCATTCCACGTAGGTGGTGGCTGGGCGGCCGGTGATTCGTTCCACGGCGTCGGTGACGACGGCTGGCTCGGTGACCTCGAAGGCCCATTGCCCCATGAGTAGCTCGAGGTATTCCGGAGGCAGGATTCGTCCGTAGAGTACGCGGGCCTCGGTGTCTGGGATCTCGATGACGTCAATCGTTTTGCCGATGGCCTGGCTGATGATTTCGACCTGCTCGCGCATTGTCAGCGAGTGCGGTCCGGTGAGGACGATCTTCTGACCGTCCAACTGCTGCGAGGTCAGTGCGTGTACAGCGACCGTGGCAATGTCCTCGTCGGCGATGGGCGCCTGCTGGGATTGCGGGAACGGCAGACGCACCCGCTCTTCGGAGCGGATCTGGTTGGCCCAGAACCGAATCGCGTTGCGGGCGAACGCGCCGGGGCGCAGGCAGACGGTGGTGAATCCCCCGTCGTGCATGGCGTTCTCCACCGCGAGGTGACGTTGCTTGTTGTACTCGACGAATGGTTCGTTACGGGTGGTGTCGATCGTGGAGAGCACCACCACCTTGCGCACCCCGGCGGCGCGCATCTCGGCGGCAAGTCCCGGCAGGGTCTCTGGTTGGGCGAAGCTGTAGAGGAAGACCGCGTCCACGCCATCGAGTGCAGGCCTCAACGTGTGCGGCTGATCAAGGTCGCCGGCCACGGTCTCGGCCCACGGCCAGCGCTGGGCAGCTGGGTGGCGGCAGGTCGCACGCACAGCCACTCCCGTGTCGCGCAGTCGATCGACGATGCAGCCCCCGACACCGCCGCGGGCTCCGGTCACCAGTACGCGCATGACAACGCCCTTTCGTCGAAAGACTGGTCGATTCCGACTGTAGAAGCGGCAAAGCATGCACACCAACAATGATTGCTGATGTGCGATATTCATCTGGTGAATCTCGCGTCGGTTGATCTGAACCTGCTGGTGGTCTTGGATGCCGTACTCGACGAGCGCAGCGCCACCAGGGCCGCCGCGCGGCTTCACACCACCCAGCCGACGGTGTCGAACGCATTGGCACGTTTACGTCTGCTGCTCGGTGACCCTCTGGTGGTGCGATCCGGTCGCGGTCTGAGCCCGACCCCCGCCGCTCTCGCCATTCAGCCGCGCCTCAAGGAGGCGCTGGGACTGCTGGACGGAATCGTGCACGACCTCGACGACTTCGAGCTGGCGTCGACCACCCGCGAATGGGTCATCGCCTTCGCCGAGCTGTACGGCCCGCTACTTCTTCCCGAACTCCACCATCGGCTCCAACGGGACGCCCCGCGATCCTCCCTGCGCGTCATGGCCCTGGATCGCATCGCCGTCACCGACGCCCTGGCCACCGGTGAGCTCGACCTGTACCTCGGCATCCCCACCACCACCTCACCGGCATGGCGATCGGAGCCGGTGTTCTCTGACGACATCGTCGGCATCGTTGCCCGCGATCACCCCGCAGCGAGCACGCCCATGACACTCGAACGGTTCGTGGACCTGCCCCATGCCAATGTCGAAATCACCTCGGGCCGCGGTCGCGAAGTCGACGACGCCCTGGCCCGGCTGGGCTTGACACGCAACATTCAACTGACAATGCCGTACTACAGCGCGCTGGTCGCTGTCGTGGAGAACGGGCACTGCGTAGCCACCGTGCCGCGCCGGCTGGCACACCACCACGCCGGGCGGTCAGCACTGCACATCTTCGAACTACCGCTGGTACTACCGGAATACGAGATTCGTCTGCACTGGCACACCCGCGTCGACAACGACCCAGGCGTAGCCGCTCTCAGAAGAATGATCCACGACACCCTCGAGCCCGTCACGTGAGCAGACAGCCGTCTCAGATCTGGAGAACCGAGACTCTCCTGAAGTCCGCCTCCCCACCGGGGCTGGCCTCCCGAGATCAGTCCTGAAAGAACCCGCCCACAAGCACAAAGGTCACGAACCATTTCTGGTTCGTGACCTCATGCGTCGCAGTTCGTAGAACCGCTCAAATGTGGGCGAAGGGGGACTTGAACCCCCACGTCCCGAAGGACACTGGCACCTGAAGCCAGCGCGTCTGCCATTCCGCCACTCGCCCGAACAACCGGGGGAGCCTATCACGCAGGCAACCCCGGGACCCAACCGTACTGGGCGAGCACCCCGAACGCCAAAACGGCTCGTCACACCCGCTTGACCTGCGGCGATGTGATTCTCAGAGTTCCGTTGGTCCCGCAGTGCCAGACATGGCCGATACCATGCATCTGAGCGTCGCTGCCAGTCGACACGCTGGGGGCGTCAACAGTCTGTGCACGAACAGCTCACGACATGAAGGAGGCGGGCGGGTAGATGGGGTTGGTCGACCGCTTCGAGCGAAAACTCGAGGACAAGGTCGGCGACGCCTTCGCCCGGGTGTTCGGTGGCTCGATCGTTCCGGCCGAGGTCGAGACGCTGCTGCGGCGCGAGGCCGAGAGCAGCGCCCGCGAAGTCGGCCGCGGTCGCATTTTGGCCCCGAACGACTACGTCATTACCCTCAGTGTGCCCGACTACCACAAGGTGAGTGCCGATCCGGACATCACCGCGACCACGTTCGCCAAGCACCTGGAGGGATACATCCATGAGCAGGGGTGGCAAACGTATGGTGATGTGGTCGTCAGATTCGAGCAGTCACCGAGCCTGCACACCGGACAGTTTCGCGCGCGTGGGGCGGTCAATCCCGACACGACCAACGACGTGCCCGCCCCTCCACCTCGAGAACTCTCGTCCCCCGCAGAACCAGGAGTACCACCGATGAGCGACAACCCGACCTACCGCGGCGGCCAGGGTCCCGGCCAGGGCCGGCCCGCCGACGAGTATTACGACGAGCGCTACAACCGGCCGGAGGATCAGCGCGGCGGTCACTACCCGCCGTCCGAGCAGGGTGGCTATCCCCCGCAGGGCGAGCCGAACTACCCGCCGCGCGGCGGCTACCCGGACCAGGGCGGCTACCCCGAGCAGGGTGGCTACCCGGACCAGGGCTACCCGCCGCCGTCCTACGAACAGCGCCCCCCGGCCGGATACGGCCCGCCCCCCGGCTACCCGGACCAGGGCTACCGGCAGGCGCCGGGCGGTTACGGACCGCCCCCCGGGTACGGCCCTCCGTCCAACGACTACGACTACGGCCGTCCCCCCGGACGCCCCGACGACGGCGGCTACCCCCCGCAGGGCCGTCCCGGCTACCCGGACCAGGGTGGCTACCCCGACCACGGCGGATATCCGGATCAGGGTGGCTATCCCGACCAGGGCGGTTACGGCGGCCAGGGTTACGGCGGTCGCCAGGATTACGCCCAGCCGGACTACGGCCGCTACGGCGAAGCCCCGGGTGGCTATCCCGAGCAGGGTTACGGTGACGGCGGTTACGGCGCTCCCGCCGGCTACGGCCAGGGCTACGGAGCGGGCCAGGGCGACTACTCTGCCGCCGGCGCCACGGTGACCCTGCAGTTGGACGACGGCAGCGGCCGCACCTACCAACTCCGCGAGGGCGCCAACGTGATCGGCCGCGGTCAGGACGCTCAGTTCCGGTTGCCCGACACGGGTGTGTCCCGTCGGCACCTGGAAATCCGCTGGGACGGTCAGGTCGCGCTATTGTCTGACCTCAACTCCACCAACGGCACGACGGTGAACAACGCCCCGGTCCAGGAGTGGCAGCTGGCCGACGGCGACGTCATCCGGCTGGGACACTCCGAGATCATCGTCCGCGTTCACTGAGGGTCGGAGCGCCCGGCAACGCCGGGAAAGCGGTCGGTGTGACCTTCGCGTCGATCGACACCACAGTATGGTGACGATGCCGGAGGCAGGCAGGGCGCGCTTGCGCGGGGGGCCTCACCAGGCCGACGAGCGGTGTGACCGGGCGGAGCGCTTGCGCGGGGTTTATCACCGGGACGGAGAGGACGTCAGATGCAGGGGCTGGTACTGCAGCTGACCCGTGTCGGCTTCCTGTTGCTGTTGTGGCTGTTCATCTGGTCGGTGCTGCGGATTCTGCGCACCGACATCTATGCGCCGACCGGCGCGGTGATGGTGCGTCGTGGCCTGGCTCTGCGGGGGTCCATCCTGCCCAGCCGGGGCGGACGCAACGTGCCCCGCCAGCTGGTGGTGATCGAGGGCGCGCTCAAGGGCACCCGGATTCCGCTGGGTACCCAGCCGGTTCTGATCGGCCGGGCTGACGACTCCACCCTGGTGCTGACCGACGACTACGCTTCCACCCGCCACGCCCGGCTCTCGCCGCGAGGTCCGGAGTGGTATGTAGAGGACCTAGGATCAACCAACGGTACATACCTCGACAGGGCGAAGGTGACGACGGCGGTACGAGTTCCGATGGGCACCCCCGTGCGGATCGGCAAGACGGTGATAGAGCTGCGCCCGTGACGCTCGTGCTTCGATACGCCGCGCGCAGCGATCGCGGGCTGGTGCGCGCCAACAACGAGGACTCGGTCTACGCCGGGGCCAGGCTGCTGGCGCTGGCCGACGGGATGGGCGGGCACGCCGCCGGTGAGATCGCCTCCCAACTCGTCATCGCCGCGCTGGCCCACCTCGATGACGACGAGCCCGGCGGAGACCTGCTCAGCAAGCTCGACGCCGCCGTCCGGGAGGGCAACTCGGCGATCGCCGCGCACATCGACGCCGACCCCGAGCTCGACGGCATGGGCACCACGCTCACGGCGATCCTGTTCGCGGGTAACCGCCTGGGCCTGGTGCACATCGGCGACTCCCGGGGCTATCTGCTGCGCGACGGCGAGCTCACCCAGATCACCAAGGACGACTCGTTCGTCCAGACCCTCGTCGACGAGGGCCGCATCACCGCCGAGGAGGCGCACAGCCACCCGCAGCGGTCGTTGATCATGAAAGCGCTGACCGGCCACGAGGTCGAGCCGGCGCTGATCATGCGGGAGGCACGCGCCGGCGACCGCTACATGCTGTGCACCGATGGACTGTCCGACCCGGTCAGCCAGGAGACGATCCTCGACGCGCTGCAGATCGAGGACACCGCCGAAAGCGCCGACCGGCTCATCGAGCTGGCGCTGCGCGGCGGCGGCCCGGACAACGTCACGGTGGTCGTGGCCGATGTGGTCGACTACGACTACGGCCAGACGCAGCCCATCCTGGCCGGCGCCGTCTCCGGCGTCGACGACCAGAGCGCGCCGCCGGACACCGCGGCGGGCCGCGCATCGGCGTTCAACCCGAAACGCACTGCCGCCAAACGCGTGGTGCAGCAGCCCGAGGAGCCGCCGCCGCGCCCCAAGTCACGGCGCCGCATGTACATCGCAGCGGCCGTGCTGGTCCTGGTGGTGCTCGCAGGTCTGGCCGTAGCCCGTGAAATCGTGCGCAGCAACTACTACGTCGGCGAACACGAGGGCACCGTCTCCATCCTGCGGGGCGTGCAGGGTTCCTTTCTCGGACTCTCGCTGCAGGAGCCTTATCTTCTCGGCTGTCTGAACTCGCGCAACGAACTGTCGTTGATCAGCGCCGATCAATCTCAGCAGAACCTGAACTGCCGGCTGCTCGGCGTCAGCGACATGCGGCCCTCCGAGCGCGCCCAGGTGATCGCGGGGCTGCCCTCGGGCACCCTCGACGACGCGATCCGCCAGATCGAGGAGCTGTCCCGCAGCTCCGTGCTGCCGATCTGCGCGCCGCCTGCCCCGACGACCTCCAGCAGGGCCCCCGCCACGCCGCGTCCGACCCCCGCCCCGACCAACGGCACCCGAGCACCGGCCACCACGACGACGCCCACCACGACGGCGGGCGCGCCCAGCCCCACCCGCGGCCCGGCCCCCGGTCCGTCGCCGGAGACGCCGCGCACCGTCACCGGAGCTCCGGCCCCGTCCAGCCCGTCGCCGACGGTCACCGCGCTGCCGCCCCCACCACCCGAGCCGGGAACCAACTGCCGGGAAGTGCCATGAGCACCCAACCGCAATCTCCGGTTGCGGTGGCACCCCCGCTGCCGAACCGGCGCAACGCCGAGCTGTTCCTGCTCGGCTTCGCCGCGGTCATCACCACGGTCGCGCTGCTGCTCGTCGAGGCCAACCAGGAGCAGGGCCTGCACTGGGACCTGGCCCAGTACACCGTCGCCTACCTGGCGCTGTTCGCCGGCGCGCACCTGGCGGTGCGCCGTTTCGCGCCCTACGCCGACCCGCTGCTGCTGCCCGTGGTCGCGCTGCTCAACGGGTTGGGTCTGGTGATGATCCACCGCCTGGACCTGGCCGCCGAGGAGAACCGCGCACAGGGGTTCGGCGGCACCGCCAACCAGCAGATGTTGTGGACCCTGGTCGGGGTGCTGGGCTTCTCGGCGGTGGTCATCCTGCTGCGCGATCACCGGATGCTGTCGCGCTACGGCTATCTGTGCGGGTTGACCGGGTTGATCCTGCTGGCGATCCCGGCGGTGCTGCCCCGGTCGATGTCGGAGCAGAACGGCGCGAAGATCTGGATCCAGTTCCCCGGCTTCTCGATTCAGCCCGCCGAGTTCTCCAAGATCCTGCTGCTGGTGTTCTTCGCCTCGGTGCTGGTGTCCAAACGCAACCTGTTCACCAGCGCGGGCAAGCACGTGCTCGGCATGGATCTGCCGCGGCCGCGCGACCTGGCCCCGCTGCTGGCCGCCTGGATCGCCTCCATCGGGGTGATGATCTTCGAGAAGGATCTCGGCACGTCGCTGCTGCTGTACGCATCGTTCCTGGTGATGGTGTACATCGCCACCGAACGGTTCAGCTGGGTGGTGCTCGGCCTGGGCTTGTTCGCCGTCGCCAGCGTCGTCGCCTACTACGCGTTCGACCACGTCCGGGTGCGGGTGCAGACGTGGTGGGACCCGTTCGCCGACCCCGACGGGGCCGGCTACCAGATGGTGCAGTCGCTGTTCAGCTTCGCCACCGGCGGCATCTTCGGCACCGGACTGGGCAACGGCCAGCCGGGCACGATTCCGGCCGCCTCCACCGACTTCATCATCGCCGCCGTCGGTGAGGAGCTCGGGCTGGTCGGCCTGGCGGCGGTGCTGATGCTGTACACGATCCTGATCATCCGCGGCCTGCGCACCGCGATCGCCGTGCGGGACAGCTTCGGCAAGCTGCTGGCCGCCGGGCTGGCCGCGACGCTGGCGATCCAGCTGTTCATCGTCGTCGGCGGTGTCACCAACCTGATCCCGCTGACCGGGCTCACCACCCCGTGGCTGTCCTACGGCGGGTCCTCGCTGGTGGCCAACTATCTGCTGCTGGCGATCCTGGTCCGCATCTCGCACGCCGCGCGCCGTCCGATCGGCAACACCGCACCCGGCGGGCCCATCGCGGCCGCCAGCACCGAGGTGATCGAGAAGGTATGAACACCTCGCTGCGCCGGATCTCGGTGATGATCATGGGCCTGGTCGTGCTGCTGCTGGCCAACGCCACCTTCACCCAGGTCTTCACCGCCAACAGCCTGCGTTCGGACCCCCGCAACCAACGGGTGCTGCTCGACGAATACTCCCGCCAGCGCGGCCAGATCACCGCCGGCGGCCAGCTGCTGGCCTACTCGGTGTCCACCGGCGGACGGTTCCGGTTCCTGCGGGTCTACCCGGATCCGCTGGTCTACGCCCCGGTCACCGGGTTCTACTCGCTGAGCTATTCGAGCACCGGGCTGGAACGCGCCGAGGACTCGGTTCTCAACGGGTCCGATCAGCGGCTGTTCGCCCGCCGCCTGGCCGACTTCTTCACCGGCCGCGATCCCCGCGGCGGCAATGTGGACACCACCATCAACCCTGAGGTGCAGCAGGCCGCCTGGGACGCGATGCAGGAGGGGTGTTCGGGCCCCTGCCAGGGCTCGGTGGTAGCGCTCGAACCGTCCACCGGCAAGATCCTGGCGCTGGTGTCCTCGCCGTCGTATGACCCCAACCTGTTGGCCACCCACGACCTCGCCGAGCAGACCGAGGCCTGGCGGCGGCTGCGTGACGAGGCCGACTCACCACTGCTCAACCGCGCGATCTCCGAAACCTACCCGCCCGGGTCGACGTTCAAGGTGCTGACGACGGCCGCCGCCCTGCAGGCCGGCGCCACCCCCGACACCCAGGTGACCGCGCAGTCGGCGATTCCGCTGCCCGACAGCACCGCCACGCTGGAGAACTTCGGTGGCCGCCCCTGCGGCGGAGCCGAAACCGCCACGCTCGCTTACGCATTCGCTCATTCGTGCAACACGGCATTCGTCCAGCTCGGCATCGACACCGGAGCCGACGCGCTGCGCAGCACGGCCCGTTCCTTCGGTGTCGACGTCGAGCCGCCGTCGATACCGTTACAGGTCGCCGAGTCCACCATCGGCCCGATCCCCGACGCGGCAGCGCTGGGCATGACGAGCATCGGTCAGAAAGACGTCGCGCTGACGCCGCTGCAGAACGCGATGGTCGCTGCAACGGTCGCCAACGACGGGGTCACGATGCGCCCGTATCTGGTCGAGAGCCTCCGCGGACCCGACCTCGCGACAATCGCCACCACAGAGCCGACGGAAGAGCGGCGAGCGGTCTCCGAGGATGTCGCGGATACACTTACGGACTTGATGGTCGCCGCCGAGCAGGTGACTCAGCAGAAGGGAGCCATCGCCGGCGTGCAGATCGCATCCAAGACCGGCACTGCGGAGCACGGTACGGATCCGCGCAACACGCCTCCGCATGCCTGGTACATCGCTTTTGCGCCCGCGCAGGCCCCCAAGGTCGCCGTCGCGGTGCTGGTGGAGAACGGTGGGAACCACCTGTCCGCCACCGGTGGTGCGCTGGCCGCCCCCATCGGGCGCGCCACCATCGCCGCTGCATTGCGGGAGGGCGCATGAGACGCGCCGGGGTTGCGACACGGTGCCGAGCCGGAGGCGAGAAATGAGCCCCCGCGTCGGTGTCACGCTGTCCGGGCGCTACCGGCTGCAGCGGCTGATCGCCACCGGCGGCATGGGCCAGGTCTGGGAAGGCGTGGACTCCCGGCTGGGCCGCCGGGTCGCCATCAAGGTCCTCAAGGCCGAATACTCCACCGACGCCGAGTTCGTCGAACGGTTCCGCGCCGAGGCCCGCACGGTCGCGATGCTCAACCACCCGGGCATCGCCGGGGTGTACGACTACGGCGAGACCGACATCGACGGCGAGGGCCGCACCGCCTACCTGGTGATGGAGCTGGTCAACGGTGAGCCGCTGAACTCGGTGCTCAAGCGCACCGGTCGGCTGTCGCTGCGGCACGCGCTGGACATGCTCGAACAGACCGGCCGGGCGCTGCAGGTCGCGCACACCGCCGGGCTCGTGCACCGCGACGTCAAGCCGGGCAACATCCTGATCACCCCCACCGGGCAGGTCAAACTGACCGACTTCGGTATCGCCAAGGCCGTCGACGCGGCCCCGGTCACCCAGACCGGCATGGTCATGGGCACCGCCCAGTACATCGCCCCCGAGCAGGCGCTGGGCCACGACGCCACCGCCGCCAGCGACGTGTACTCACTCGGCGTGGTCGGCTACGAGGCGGTGTCGGGCAAGCGGCCGTTCACCGGCGACGGCGCACTGACCGTGGCGATGAAGCACATCAAGGAGAACCCTCCCCCGCTGCCGGCCGACCTGCCACCCAACGTGCGCGAACTGATCGAGATCACCCTCGTGAAGAACCCGGGCATGCGGTACAAGTCCGGTGGCCCGTTCGCCGACGCGGTCGCCGCGGTGCGGGCCGGTCGCCGGCCACCGCGGCCCAACGCCGCGCCGTCGATCGGCCGGGCGGCGCCGACGGCGGTCCCGTCGGCCACCCAGGCCCGCGCGGTCCCCGCACCGCCGCCACGCGCGCGCGCCACCGGCAGCCACCGCCCCGCGCCGCCGGCCCGGCGCACCTTCTCGTCAGGCCAGCGCGCGCTGCTGTGGGCGGCCGGGGTGCTCGGTGCCCTGGCGATCGTCATCGCGATCCTGATCGTGCTCAACGCCCAGGATCGGCAGGACCGCGCCCCCAGCGGCGACGAGACGTCACAGACGACACCGGCGGAGTCGCCGGCGGCCGCACCCGCGCGCTTCGGCGATCATGGATTACAGGGATACCGGGTATCCCGCCCGCTTGACGACGTCGGACCCCCGACGTCGATGTTGAACGCCTCAGAACAGATGTTGCGATGACGACCCCCCAGCACCTCTCCGACCGGTACGAACTCGGTGAGATCCTCGGCTTCGGCGGCATGTCCGAAGTCCACCTCGCACGCGACCTGCGGTTGCACCGCGACGTCGCGATCAAGGTGCTGCGCGCCGACCTGGCGCGCGACCCGAGCTTCTATCTGCGGTTCCGCCGCGAAGCGCAGAACGCCGCGGCCCTGAATCACCCCGCCATCGTCGCGGTGTACGACACCGGGGAGGCCGAGACACCCACCGGGCCGCTGCCCTACATCGTCATGGAGTACGTCGAGGGTGTGACGCTGCGCGACATCGTGCACACCGAGGGCCCGATGCCCGCCCAGCGGGCCATCGAGGTCATCGCCGACGCCTGTCAGGCCCTGAACTTCAGCCATCAGCACGGCATCATCCACCGCGACGTCAAACCCGCCAACATCATGATCAGCAAGTCGGGCGCCGTGAAGGTGATGGACTTCGGCATCGCGCGCGCGCTCGCCGACGCCGGGAACCCGGTCACCCAGACCGCCGCGGTGATCGGCACCGCGCAGTACCTCTCGCCGGAGCAGGCGCGTGGCAACAAGGTCGACGCCCGCTCGGACGTGTACTCGCTGGGCTGCGTGCTCTACGAGATGCTCACCGGGGAACCGCCCTTCGTCGGGGATTCGCCGGTCGCGGTCGCCTACCAGCATGTCCGCGAAGACCCGGTGCCGCCGTCGACCCGCAACGGCGACATCTCCCCCGACCTGGACGCGGTCGTGCTCAAGGCGCTGGCCAAGAACCCCGACAACCGCTACCAGACCGCCGCGGAGATGCGCGCCGACCTGGTCAAGGTGCACAGCGGTGAGACGCCGGACGCCCCGAAGATCTTCACCGACGCCGAGCGGACGTCGATGCTGGCCGCATCGGCGCCCTCGGACCGCACCGAACCGATCGACCCCGTCGGCGGCCATCAGCCGCGCTACGTGGAACGCCCGCGCAGCGGCTCGGTCACCCGCTGGGTGGTGGCGGTCGCCGTGCTGGCGGTGTTGACGGTGCTGGTCACCGTCGGCATCAACATGTTCGGCGGCGACACCCGCGAGGTGCAGGTGCCCGACGTCAGCGGGCAGGTCTCCGCCGACGCGATCGCTGCGCTGCAGAACCGGGGATTCTCCATCCGCACCCAGCAGCAGCCCGACTCCGAGGTGCCACCCGACCACGTCATCAGCACCGACCCGGAGGCCGACAGCTCAGTCGCCGCGGGCGACGAGATCACCGTCAACGTCTCGACCGGACCCGAGCAGCGCGAAGTGCCCGACGTCTCCGGCCTGACCTACGGCCAGGCGGTGGAGAAGCTCACCGACGCCGGCTTCGAACGGTTCCGGCAGACGACGTCGGAATCCACCCCTGAGCAGAAGGACCGGGTGCTCTCCACCCTTCCGCCGGCCAATCAGACCTCGGCGATCACCAACGAGATCACCATCGTCGTCGGCCGCGGCCCGGCCACCGCCGTGGTGCCCGACTGCGTCGGCCAGACTCAGCAGACCTGCCAGGAGGTCTTGACGGCCTCGGGGTTCCTCAACACGGTGCCGGTGCAGGTCGACAGCACCACCTCGGCGGGACTGGTGGTCGGCTTGGAACCCGCGGCCGGACAGACGGTTCCGCAGGACACCGTCATCCAGATCCAGGTGTCACGCGGCAACCAGTTCGTGATGCCGGACCTGACCGGAATGTTCTGGACCGACGCCGAGCCGCGGCTGCGGGCGCTGGGCTGGACCGGGGTGCTGGACAAGGGAGCCGACGTCCAGAACAGCGGACAGCGGACCAACGCGGTGGTGAACCAGAGCCCGGCACCGGGCACGGGGGTCACCTACGGATCGAGGATCACGCTGAACTTCGCGTCGTAGCCGCGGCGACGGCGCCGGCGACTTCCTCCTCGAGTTCGCGGACCAGTTGCTCGGCCGGCGCGGCTCCGCAGAAGCCCAGCCAGTTGGCCAGCATGCGGTGACCGCCCTGGGTGAGGATCGATTCGGGATGGAACTGCACGCCGTGGATGGGCAGCTCGACGTGGCGGACCGCCATGATCACACCGCCGCCATCCATGCCGTCACGTCGTTCGCCGCCGACTGTGCGGGCGATGACCTCGAGTTCCGATGGCACCGTGTCGGGCAGGATCGTCAGCGAGTGGTAACGGGTGGCGACGAACGGATCCGGCAGCCCGGCGAGTACGCCCTGGTTGCTGTGATGCACCACGCTGGTCTTGCCGTGCAACAGTTCCGGCGCCCGGTCGACCGTCCCTCCGAACGCGACCCCGATCGCCTGGTGTCCCAGACAGACGCCCAGCAGCGGGGTGCGGGCGGCGGCGCAGGCGTGCACCAGCGGGATCGACGCGCCGGCGCGCTCCGGGGTGCCCGGCCCGGGGCTGAGCAGCACCCCATCGAACTCGGTGGCTGCAGCAGCGATATCGGAGGGGGTGCCCAGGCGGTCGTCGTCGTTACGCCACACCTGCGCGTCCACCCCGAGCTGGCCCAGATACTGGACCAGGTTGAACACGAAGCTGTCGTAGTTGTCGACGACCAACACCTGCATTGTCACAGGTTACCGCCCGGTTCGAGGCTGCGCGGGCGGCGGGCTCAGTCGCCGGCCTTGTCGCCGCCGGCCTTGTCGTTACTGCTCGAGTCGCTACCGCCCGAGTCGCTACCGGCCTTGTCGCTGTCGCCCGAGTCGCTGTCGGTCTTGTCGCTGTCGGTGGCGTCGTCCGAGCCTTCAGTCCTTGCGGACTCGTCAGCGTCGGCGGATTCTTCCGAGTCGTCGGCCTCGCGCGTGCCACGGATCTCTCTCGTGTCGTCGGCGTCGCTCTGATCGACCTCGGACTCTTCGTTCGCGACCTCCGCCGCGACGTCTGTCTCCGCGAGGCCGCTGTCCGGGTCATCGGCAGCAGAGGTCTGCGCGTCGTCGCCGTGGGGAGCGGCGTCAGCCGACGCACTCACGCTCACCCACTCGGCACCAGCAGAGTCCTCAGCTGACGGCTCGTCGGCTCCCGCGACCCGTCCGGGCGACTGCGACTCGCTCTCCCCCGTCTCCGTCGTCGTCTGATCGGGCTCGGCCACGGGATCCTGCAGGCTGGGCGGCGGGGTCCCGTTGCCCCAGTCCGCACCCTCCCCCTGCGGTGTGTAGGCCGGACGGTCGTAATCGCGTTCGACCAGCGGACGGTACTTGGCGTCGAGTTCGGCCAGGCGCTCGTCGGACACGAACGGCGCGAGCCAGCTGACCATCGGCAACGTCTCCGCCGGGATCAGCATGTAGGTGGTGTTGCCCTCCTGGTACACCAGGTTGTCCGGATCGTTGACGTCGAGACCCTCGAAGTAGGCGAAGTGCCGGTTCGAGAACAGCGAGTTGACCGCGGAATAGAAGCCGAACCGTGTCGGGCTGTCGGCGACGCTGTCGTACTGCGCCACGACGTCGAGGTGGTCGTAAGGCTGGGTCTGCGGCAGGCCGGTTCCCGGTACCCGGCGGTTGTCGCCGCCGAATTTGTTCTCGGGATTGCCGAACGTGACCACCAGCACCACCCGCTCAGGGTCGGGGGCCAGCGTCGGATCCTCTTCCCACGTCCGCAGCCGGTTATATACGCCGGCCGCACCCACCGAATAACCCGCCACGATGATCTCGCCCGGGGTCGAGTCGACCGCGTCCTGGATGCGGCGGGCACTTCCCGACGGCGTGATGGTGCCCCGCCCCAGAGACCGGCAGGTGTTCTCCTCGCAGAACGCGCCGCCGAAGGCGGACTGCGCTTCACCGCTCTGCCGCGTGGCACCCTCGGCGAACAACGCGGTCGCGGCCGCAGCGGTGGGCGGCGCGGCAAACGGAACCGCGAAAGGCGTCAACAGCGTGGCGATTCCGGCGACATATCCAGTCCGGCGATGAGAGTTCATGGGTTCCTCGACCAGTCGATCAATGGGCACCGCGCAGCCGCCTTCGCGGCATCGTCACTGAGCCAGACGGGGTTGGACGCAAGTGTTCAGGGCGTGGTGCTGTTACCGCTTGCGGCGAAGTACATGCCCGAGTCCTCTTCGCTGAAACATCGGACCTACTTCACCCTTCACGCGGGGAATAACCGGTTGGCCCCTGGCATTTTGCGACTACCAGGGACGCTGTCGCTCCCCGCCTCCCCAACCGTACCCATCGGGTCAGCAAATTCACCCGGTGCAGCCATTACGCAGTTGTGACGCTGACGGGCTCACTCGCGACCGCGCCCGTCACCCCTGACTCAGCTCTGGTCGCCGGCGGGATCCTCGGACTCGCGACGCGCGGAGGTGGGCGCTTCCCGGTCGGCGCGGTCCGCCTCGTCCTCGTCGGTGTCGATCCCCGGGTCGGGTTCGTCGGCGTCGGCGGCCTCGTCGGCCTCAGCAACGTCACCGGCGCCTTCCGGGAGGTCCGCGTCGGCCAAGTGGTCGTCCGGGTCGTCGGGCGCGGTCGGGTCGTCGGCCAGCCGGTCGTCCGGGTGGTCGGCCACCCGCTCGTCCAGGCGGTCCTCCGGGTGGTCGAAGCCGCCGGCGTCTGAGGCGCCTGTGTCGTCGATCACGGTCCCGTCATCGGCGCTTGGGTCGTCCGGGTACTCGGCGGCGTGTGCATCGTCGGTGTTTCCCCCGACGCTTCCCTCGACGCTTCCCTCGCCGGCGATCACGCTGTCGGGGTCAGCTCCACCCGATTGCGCATCGTCGGCCGTGCGGCCCGGCTCATCCGTGGCCATCGGTGTGGCCGCCCCGGCGTCATCCACACCGCCCGGGGAAGTCTCCACGGTCGGCGACGGAGTGCCGTTGCCCCAATCCGCGCCCTCGCCCTGCGGAATGTAGTCCGGCCGGTCGTAGTCGCGTTCGACCAGCGGCCGGTACTTGGCGTCGAGCTCCGCCATGCGTTCGTCGGTGGTGAACCAGTCCATCCACTTGAGCATCGGAAGCACATCGGCCTTGATCAGCATGTAGGTGCTGCCGTCGGCATCCTGATAGACGAGGTTGTCCGGGTCGTTGATGTCGATGGGATCGAAGTAGTCCAGATGGCGGGCGAATGTCAGATTGATCATCGAATACCACCCCCATCGGGTGGGCCGGTCGGCGACGCTGTCGTACTGCATCGCCACGTCGAGGTGCTGGTAGGGCTGCGCCTCGGGAAGGCCGGCGTAGGAGTTCTTGCGGTCGTCCCCGCCGTACTTGTTCTCGGGGTTTCCGAACGTGACGATCAGTTTGAGCCGGTCGACGTCGGGAGCGATGGCCGGTTCGTTCTCCCAGGCCCGCATCCTGTCGTACACGGACGCCGCGCCGAGGGAGAACCCCATCACGATCAGCGGTCCCTGGGTGGCGTCGATGGCGTCCTGCATCTGTTGTGACCCCATCGCGACGCCGAACGGGTGGCGCGCATTCCTGATCGAGCGGCACGTGTTGTGCGCACAGAAGGCCCCGCTGAACGCGGTCTGGGCCGTCCCGGCAGGTTGGGCGGTGCCTTCGGCCACCAGAACCGTGGCCGCCGGTGCCGACGGGGCCCACGACAGGGCCAGTGCCGCCGACGTCGAAAGGGTGGCGGCCAGTGCTCCCCGGCGCCCGCGCGGGGTGCGTCGGCGGTGCCGGCCGGCAGATCGGCGCCAGTTCACTGGGCGTTCATTTGAGCAAACGACACCGGCGGACGCAAACATGGCATGGCCCTCCCCCGAAGCACAGCCGCAAGCGGACAATCGCGTTCAGAACAGGTCTTGCTGTCCGAACAGCGAAATTCTGTATATCAGGAGGAACACAGAAGCGCTAGGCGACAGCTAATTTTCGAAACCGTCGATTCAGTAGCCCAGCGGACCCATCGGCTCCGCGTACTCCATCCGGACCGGCTCGGTGTGGCCGACGAGCTCCACGTCGCGCTGCTCCTCGCTGTAGCCCAGCCCGAATCGATCGACGTAGCGCTTGTACAGCGTCACCATCGGCGCGGCCGCCAGCGCTTCCTGCATCGCCGCGGCATCACCGATCGCCGAGATGACATAGGGCGGACTGTAGGTGCGGCCGTTGAGCAACAGCGTGTTGCCCACGCAGCGCGGCGCCGATGTCGCGATGATGCGCTGATCCTGCACCTGCACGCCTTCGGCTCCCGCGCTCCACATGGCGTTGAGCACCGCTTCGATGTCCTGCTGGTGGACGACGAGGTCGTCGGGGGAGGCGTCGCGCGGAAACCGGCCCTGGGCGTCGCGTTGCGCATCGTCGAGCGTCACCACCAGGCCCGGGCCCCGCAACGGGGTCAACCCGGCGGCACCGGCCAGGGCATCTCCGCGGCGGGTGATCGCCTCCAGCGCCGCCGCCGACGACGGGGTGCCGCCGTGATGGTTGGCGATGGCGTCCGCGGCGGCGTCGCGTTCGGCGGTCAACCGGTCCACCGACTGCTGCGCCTCGCGCACCAGATCGACCAGCCGGGGAGCGTCACTGCCCCGGATCTCGTCGCCCCCCGAGACGCTGTGCGTCACCCCGAGCAGCAATCCCGCGGCCACACACACCGCCGGCACGCCCCAGCGCCACGCCGAGCGTGTCGGCCGCGGCGGCGTCGAGTCCGGCATGGGCTTCATCTCCTGGGAGCAGGTTCGCGGCTACGTTAGGCTTTGCCTACACATCGTCGCACCAACCGGTGGTTTTAGGACACCGGCGGCCGGTGCGACGCCGATCGTCCGAAGGTTCGCATGCCCAAGTCCAAGGTCCGTAAGAAGAACGACTTCACCATCAACCCGGTGAGCCGGACGCCGGTGAAGGTCAAGGCCGGTCCATCGAGCATGTGGTTCGTCGTTCTCTTCGTTGGTCTGATGCTGCTCGGCCTGGTGTGGCTCATCGTGTTCCAGCTGGCCGGCAACGGTCCCGACGCTCCCAGCTTTCTGCAGTGGATGGCCGACCTCAATGTGTGGAACTACGCCATCGCGTTTGCCTTCATGATCACGGGCCTGCTGCTCACGATGCGGTGGCGGTGACCCGCGGCGGCCGCCGATTGAATTCATCTTGGTCGCTTCGCGTTACCGTCGGCGCTACCCGATCGTCACCAGATCACACGGTTGTGATTCATCCCCATTGGGGATAGCACTTGTGGATAACCTCGTTGTCCGCGGTAGGATAGGGTGAAATGTCCGCCCAGCAAACTTCGTGGGGTCCGCCGACCGCGGGCCTCGTCGGGGCCGCGATTCTCGGTGTTTTCCTCGGCGTCGGCGCTGTGACGCTGGTCACAGACGTGCCGGGACGCATCTTGATCGGCCTTGCCGCGGTCGGTTTGCTGCTGTTTGCCGTCATGTCGTGGCGCGCTCGACCGAAACTGGCAATCGACGACGGCACCTTGATCTACCGCGGTTGGTGGCGGCAGCGGGAACTCACCAAAGCTGACATCGCCCTGATCCGGATCACCGAGTTCCGCCGCATCGGGCGCAAGGTGCGCCTGCTGGAGATCGACACGACCGACGACCGACTGCTCGTCCTGAGCCGCTGGGACCTCGGCACCGACCCGTTGCACGTGCTCGACGCGCTCACCGAAACCGGATTCGCCCCCGGCCGGGCGTGAAGGCGGCGTGGTCGCCGACGCTGAGCGCCGACAACCACGCCGAAGTCGCTAGGAGATGGTGATCGACTCGATCACGACCGGATCCGTCGGGCGGTCGCCCCGGTCGGTCGGCGTCTTGGCGATCGCGTCGACGACCTTCTGCGACTCGGGATCGACGACCTCACCGAAGATGGTGTGCCGGCGGTTCAGGTGCGGCGTCTCGGTGACCGTGATGAAGAACTGCGAGCCGTTGGTGCCGGGCCCCGCGTTGGCCATGGCCAGCAGGTAGGGCTTGTCGAACTGCAGTTCGGGGTGGAACTCGTCGGCGAACTTGTAGCCCGCGTCGCCACGGCCGGTTCCCGTCGGGTCGCCGCCCTGGATCATGAATCCGTCAATCACCCGGTGGAAGATCACGCCGTCGTAGAACGGGCCCGACGAGCCGCCCGACGCGTTCTCGGTGCTGTAGTCCTTGGTGCCCTGAGCCAAGCCGACGAAGTTGGCCACGGTCTTGGGCGCGTGGTTACCGAACAAGGCGATCTTGATGTCGCCCCGGTTCGTGTGCAGGGTCGCGGTCGCGGTCTGAATAGGACTCGTCACGGGAAGTCAGTGTGCCACGCCCCCTCCCGGGCCCAACCGGGCACCGTGGAGTTCGGCGAGATGGCAGGCTGATAGACGCGACACCGCCAGGTGTGAAAGAGGTGGACTATGCGCTCCAAGACCGAACTCCGACTGACCCCACGTCAGCGACTGAGCCGCGGGTTGAAGTACTCGACGATCGGTCCGGTCGACGTCACCAGGGGAGCGCTCGGAATCGGGGTGGATTCGGCCCGCTCGTCGGCGGCCTGGGTCGGCGACCGTTACCGGCGCAGTGAACTGGCCAGACAACTCAAGGCCGAGCTGAACGCGGCGCAGGAGACCGTCGCCGCCGAACTGGCCGCGGCACAGGAAGCGGTGGCGCAGCTGCCCGACACCCTCACCAAGGCGCGCCGGACCCGCTCTCGGCGCCGGACGCTGCTGATCGCCGGTGTCGGCACGGTCGTCCTCGCCGGGGGAGCGGCGGCATTCGTGATCGTGCGGCGTTCCACCCAGCCGGAGCCGTCGGCGTTGGAACCCAGCGTCGAAGTCACCCCCAAGCCGTAACGCGTCCCCCGCCATGACCGTCTCGGTGTTCGATCTGTTCTCCGTCGGTATCGGACCGTCGAGTTCGCACACCGTCGGGCCGATGCGGGCCGCACACCGCTTCGTCGACCAGCTGGTGGCCGACGGGCGGCTCACCGACGTGGCCCGCATCCGTGTCGAGCTCTACGGCTCACTCGGCGCCACCGGGGCCGGTCACGGCACCCCCGGCGCGGTCCTGCTCGGCCTCGAGGGTTTCGCTCCCGAGACGGTCGACCCCGCCGAGGCCCGGAACCGCGTCGACGCCATCCGCACAGACCGGCGGCTACGCCTGGCCGGAGAGCACCCGATCGAGTTCGACCCGGCCGCAGACGTCGTTCTGTCGTTGCGCGCCATGGAATTCCACAGCAACGGCATGGTGTTCACCGCGTTCGCCGGTGACGGGGGAGAGCTGCTGCGCAGGGTGTACTACTCGGTGGGCGGGGGATTCGTCCTCGCCGAGGGCGAA
Organism: Mycobacterium sp. G7A2; assembly: GCF_041902445.1. Lineage (NCBI taxonomy): Bacteria > Bacillati > Actinomycetota > Actinomycetes > Mycobacteriales > Mycobacteriaceae > Mycobacterium > Mycobacterium sp. G7A2. Next base: position 5,897,912 of record NZ_CP169251.1, read on the forward strand.
GCGACTGCCGCCACTCCGGCGGTGCCGCATCCGTTCACCACCGGCGCGGAACTGGTGGGCCTGGCCGTCGAGAACAACTGCCGGATCGCCGAGATCATGGCCCGCAACGAGGCGGCGCTCGGGCACGCGGAGCTACGCGCGGGCCTGCTGCGCATCTGGGCGGTGATGCGCGAGTGCGTGGACAACGGACTGCGCGCCGAAGGGGTGTTGCCGGGCGGTCTGCGGGTCCGTCGTCGGGCACCGGCGCTGGCGCAGGCACTCGAGGCCGATCCGACCGACCCGCTCTACGCGATGGACTGGGTGACCGTCTTCGCGCTCGCGGTCAACGAGGAGAACGCCGCAGGCGGCCGGGTTGTCACCGCACCCACCAACGGTGCCGCCGGCATCATTCCCGCTGTGCTGCACTACTACTGGCGCTTCGTCCCGGACGCCTCCCAGGACGGCGTCGTCGAGTTCCTGCTCACCGCCGCGGCCATCGGCCAGTTGTTCAAGACCAATGCCTCCATCTCCGGCGCGGAGGTGGGCTGCCAGGGGGAGGTGGGCTCGGCGTGCTCGATGGCGGCCGCCGGCCTGGCCGCGGTGCTCGGCGGCACGCCGGCACAGGTGGAGAACGCCGCCGAGATCGGCATCGAGCACAACCTCGGGCTGACCTGCGATCCCGTCGGCGGCCTGGTGCAGATCCCGTGTATCGAACGCAACGCCGTGGCCTCGGTCAAGGCGATCACCGCCGCGCGGATGGCGTTGCGCGGCGACGGAATCCATCACGTCAGCCTGGACACCGCGATCAAGACGATGCGCGACACCGGGGCCGACATGGCCGAGAAGTACAAGGAGACGTCACTGGGCGGGCTCGCCCTCAACGTCGTCGAATGCTGACGCACTTGTGGAGCCTAGGAGATTCGAACTCCTGACATCTGCCTTGCAAAGGCAGCGCTCTACCAACTGAGCTAAGGCCCCCGATCAGGAAGGAACATCGGTGAGGCGGCCCGGCAAGGTGTGCCACACCTCGGGTTCGTGCTGGGTCCGCCACACCACCGCGGCGGCCACAGCGACGCCGGCTGCGAGCAGGAACACCAACTTCATCGATGTGAACCTTTCCGTGGGGCTAGGAGGACTCGAACCTCCGACCTCTTCGTTATCAGCGAAGCGCTCTAACCGCCTGAGCTATAGCCCCGTGCACCACACGGGCCGAGCGACGAGATTACCGTACGGTGTCGCTGTCTCCCAAACCGTCAGTCGCGATCGGCGAGGGTCACCTCGACGCCGCCCACCAGGTCGGTGGTCAGGTTGTAGATGAACGCGCCGATCGTGGCTGCCGCCGTCAGCAGCACGATGTTGACCAAGCCGATCAGTGCCGCGCCGCCGAAGATCGTGCCGCTGGACACCAGCTCACCCCCGGAGGCACCACTGGCGCTGGTCAGCAGGTCGCCGACGTTGCTGTTCAGCTTCGTCCAGACGCCCATCCCGCCGAGCACCAGATACAGGAACGCCACGGCGATCATCCACACGAAGAACAACGCCACCGACAGCAGCAGCGACACCTTCAGCGTGCTCCACGGGTCGATGCGGCGGATTTGCATGCTGGCCCGCACCGGACCCTTGTGCTGGCGGGTCGCGACCTGCACGCCCTTGTTCGGCTGTGGCGGGCGCTGCTCGACGCTGGGACGCTCGGCCGGTTTGCGCTGCTGAGCCGGACGCGGCATCGGACCGGACAGGTCGGGCAGCTCGCTGTTGTACTTGCCGCCGTCTGGCCGGGCGGCCTGCTCGGTGCGGTTGCCGTCGGGACGCCCCCCTTCAGGTCGGGGGCCTTCCGGCCTCGACTCCGGACGGGCACCCTCGGGCCGCGCGTCCGGACGGGGACCCTCGGGCCGGGACTCCGGGCGGCCGGCCTCTGGCCTCGCACCATCGGCCCGCCCGGCTTCCGGCCGGGCACTGTCGGGCCTGGCACTGTCCGGTCTCGCACTGTCGGGTCGGATCGTGTCGGTGCGCTCATTACGGGAAGTGGTGTCGCCCTCGGCCGGGGAACCGCCCGCGATGAAGCGGTTCAGCCGCGCGTCCAGGCCCTGCTGCCCGCCGCCACGCCGGGCCTCACCGGCCGACCCGTCCGGCGTCTGCTGCTGGCGAGCGCGGGCTGCCGGCCCCCGCTGCCAGGGCGGGACGTCGCCGGACTCGGCGACATGCGCCGGCGACGACCCCGACTGCTGCGGCCCGCCGCGCGGCGCCTGGCCGCCCGACGAACCCGCGTCATGAGCAGAACCCGGCTCGTTGGGTGAGCTCACCTACGACTCCTCACTGGTCGGCGCGCCCGGGTCGGTGTTGACCTCGTCGGTGCTGTCGCCGGCTTCGGCGTTACGCGCGATCGCGATCAGTGTGTCGCCCTCACCCAGGTTCATCAAGCGAACGCCCTTGGTCTGGCGCCCGGCCTTGCGGACCTGTCGAGCACCGGTGCGGATCACCCCACCACCGGAGGTGATGGCGTACAGCTCGGTGTCGTTGTCGACGATCAGCGCTCCGACCAGCGTGCCACGCCGCCGGTCGAACTGGATCGTGAGCACACCCTTGCCGCCGCGGCCCTGCACCGGGTACTCCTCGATCGCGGTGCGCTTGGCGTACCCGCCCGACGTCGCGACCAGGAGATACGTGTCGTCGCGCACCACGTTGAGCGACAACAGCGCGTCGTCGGTGTTGAACCGCATGCCCTGCACACCGGAGGTGGCCCGCCCCATCGGGCGCAGCACCTCGTCGGTGGCCGAGAAACGGATCGACTGACCCTTGGCCGACACCAGCAGCAGGTCGTCGTCCGCCGAGCACAGCACCGCACCGACGAGCTCGTCACCGTCGCGCAGGTTCACCGCGACGATGCCGCCGGACCGGTTGGAGTCGAAATCGGTGAGCTTCGACTTCTTGACCAGTCCGTTGCGGGTGGCGAGCACGAGATAGGGGGCGTCTTCGTAGCTCTTGAGCTGGATGACCTGGGCGATGCGCTCCTCGGGCTGGAACGCCAGCAGGTTGGCCACATGCTGGCCCCGCGCGGTGCGGGAGGCCTCGGGCAGGTCGTACGCCTTGGCCCGGTACACCCGGCCCTGCGTGGTGAAGAACAGGATCCAGTCGTGGGTGGAGCACACGAAGAAGTGGTTGACGATGTCGTCCTGCTTGAGGCCGGCGCCCTGCACCCCCTTGCCGCCGCGCTTCTGGCTGCGGTACAGGTCGGACTTGGTCCGCTTGGCGTAACCGGTCTCGGTGATCGTGACGACCACCTCTTCGCGGGCGATCAGGTCCTCGTCGGCGACATCTCCGTCGGCCGGGATGATCCGGGTACGGCGCGCGTCACCGTGTTTGTCGACGATCTCCTTGAGTTCGTCGCGCACGATGGCCCGCTGGCGTTCCGGCTTGGCCAGGATGTCCTCGAGGTCGGCGATCTCGGCCTCGATCTTGGCCAGGTCGTCGACGATGCGCTGGCGTTCCAAGGCGGCCAGCCGGCGCAGCTGCATGTCCAGGATCGCCTGGGCCTGGATCTCGTCGACGTCGAGGAGCTCCATCAGGCCGGTGCGGGCGACGTCCGCGCTCTCCGAGGCCCGGATCAGCGCGATCACTTCGTCGAGCGCGTCGAGCGCCTTGACCAGGCCACGCAGGATGTGGGCCCGTTCGTTGGCCTTCCGCAGCCGGTAGGTGGTCCGCCGGATGATGACGTCGAGTTGGTGATTGACGTAATGGCGGATCATCTGGTCCAGGCGCAGGGTGCGCGGGACGCCGTCGACGATCGAGAGCATGTTCGCGCCGAAGCTGGTCTGCAGCTGGGTGTGCTTGTAGAGGTTGTTCAGCACCACCTTGGCCACCGCGTCGCGCTTGATCTCGACGACGATGCGCAGACCGACCCGGTCGCTGGACTGGTCTTCGATGTTGGAGATCCCGGCCATCTTGCCGTCGCGGACCTGTTCGGCGATCGAGGTGATGAAGTTGTCGTGGTTGACCTGATAGGGCAACTCGGTGATGACGATCGCGGTGCGACCGCGCGAGTCCTCCTCGATTTCGACGACGCCACGCATCCGGATCGAACCGCGTCCGGTCTTGTAGGTGTCCTCGATGCCCTGGGACCCGACGATCAGGCCATGGGTGGGGAAGTCCGGACCCTTCACGCGATCGCAGACCGCGGCCAGGGTCGCTTCCTCGTCAGCCTCGTGGTTGTCCAGGCACCAGTACACCGCCTCGGCGAGCTCACCGAGGTTGTGCGGCGGAATGTTGGTGGCCATGCCGACGGCGATACCGCCGGAACCATTGGCCAGCAGGTTCGGGAAGCGGCTCGGCAGAACCGTCGGCTCCTGAACACGTCCGTCGTAGTTCGGGACGAAATCGACTGTCTCCTCGTCGATTTCGCGCAGCATCTCCATGGCCAGGGGAGTCAGCCGCGCCTCGGTGTAACGCATCGCGGCCGGCGGATCGTTGCCCGGCGAACCGAAGTTGCCCTGTCCGTCCACCAGGGGATAACGCAGCGACCAGGGCTGCGCCATCCGCACCAGGGTGTCGTAGATCGACGCGTCGCCGTGCGGGTGGTAGTTACCCATCGTCTCGGCGACCGAGCGGGCCGACTTCGCGTGGGACCGGTCCGGGCGGAACCCGGAATCGAACATCGCGTAGAGCACCCGGCGGTGCACCGGCTTGAGACCGTCCCGAACCTCGGGCAGCGCACGCCCGACAATGACGCTCATCGCATAGTCGATGTAGCTGCGCTGCATCTCCTGCTGGATGTCGACCGGTTCGATGCGGTCGCCGGCTTCGTCGCCGGGAGGCAACGTGGTGTCAGTCATAGAGTTTTCCCTGGCCCTATCGCAGAATCAGTAACTAAACGTCAAGGAAGCGAACGTCTTTGGCATTCCGGGTGATGAAGCTGCGGCGCGCTTCGACGTCCTCGCCCATCAAGATGGAGAACAGTTCGTCGGCGGCCGCCGCGTCGTCGAGGGTGACTTGGCGCAGCACCCGCACCGACGGATCCATCGTGGTCTCCCACAGTTCCTTGGCATCCATCTCACCCAGACCCTTGTAGCGCTGGATACCGTCGTCGACGTTGATCTTCTTGCCGGCCTCGCGTCCGGCTTTGAGCAGACCGTCGCGCTCGCGGTCGGAATAGGCGAACTCCGGCTCGCTGCGCTGCCATTTGAGCTTGTAGAGCGGCGGCGCCGCCAGGAAGATGTGCCCGTTTTCCACCAGTGGCTTCATGAACCGGAACAACAGCGTCAGCAGCAACGTCGAGATGTGCTGCCCATCGACGTCGGCGTCGGCCATCAGCACGATCTTGTGGTAGCGCAGCTTGGCGAGGTCGAACTCGTCGTGGATGCCGGTGCCCAGCGCGGTGATGATCGCTTGGACCTCGGTGTTCTTCAGCACCCGGTCGATGCGGGCCTTCTCGACGTTGATGATCTTGCCGCGCAACGGAAGGATCGCCTGGAACATCGAGTCGCGGCCGCTCTTGGCCGAGCCGCCGGCGGAATCACCCTCCACCACATACAGTTCCGACTTCCGGGGATCGGTGGAGCGGCAGTCGGCCAGCTTGCCGGGCAGACCGCCGATGTCGGTGGCGCTCTTGCGCCGCACCAACTCCCGTGCCTTGCGGGCGGCCAGCCGGGCCTGGGCCGACGAGACCGCCTTGTTCACCACCGTTTTCGCCTCGGCGGGGTTGGCCTCGAACCAGTGACTGAGCTGCTCGTTGCAGATCCGCTGGACGAAGGACTTCACCTCGGTGTTGCCGAGCTTGGTCTTGGTCTGACCCTCGAACTGCGGCTGGGAGACCTTGACCGAGATGACCGCCGCCAGCCCCTCCCGGATGTCGTCGCCGGTGAGGTTGGCGTCTTTTTCCTTGAGCAGCTTCTTGTCTTTGGCGTACTTGTTCACCACGGAGGTGAGTGCGGTACGAAAACCTTCTTCGTGCGTACCGCCTTCGTGGGTGTTGATCGTGTTGGCGAACGTGTGCACCGATTCGGAATAGCCGGCGTTCCACTGCATCGCGACCTCGACCTCGTGGCCGTCGCCCTTGCCCTCGAAGTCGATGATGCTGGGCTGGATCGCGGTCTTGGTGCGGTTGATGTGCTTGACGAAGTCGGTCAACCCGCCGGGGTAGTGGAAGACGCGATGCTTCACCTTGTGCGGGGCGGTCGCCTCGGCGGCCTTCTCCTCGGCGGTCTTGGGCGCTTCGGCGGTGTCGCTGACCACCTCGTCGGTGATCTCTTCGGCGGCCACCCGCTCGTCGGTGAGCTCGATGGTCAGTCCCTTGTTCAGGAACGCCATCTCCTGCAGGCGACGCGCGATGGTCTCGAAGTCGTAGACGGTGGTCTCGAAGATGTCCGGATCGGCCCAGAATCGGATGGTGGTGCCGGTCTTCTTGGTCTTCTCACCCTGCTTGAGGGTGCCCGGAATCGACTTGTCGTAGGTCTGGAACCACTCGTAGCCGTCCTTGCGGATGTCGGCTTCCAGCCGCGTCGACAACGCGTTGACGACCGAGACGCCGACGCCGTGCAGACCACCGGAGACCTGGTAGGCGCCCTCTTCGAATTTGCCGCCGGCGTGCAGCACGGTCATCACGACGTCGACGGTGGGGATGCCGGTGGAGTGCATGGCCACCGGGATGCCGCGGCCGTCGTCGGTGACCTGGACGCCGCCGTCTTCGAGAATGCGCACATCGACCTTGGTGGCGAACCCGGCCATCGCTTCGTCGACGGCGTTGTCGACCACCTCCCAGATCAGGTGGTGCAGACCGCGCTCCCCGGTGGAACCGATGTACATACCCGGACGTTTACGTACCGCTTCCAGGCCTTCGAGGACCTTGATCGCATCGGCGCCGTACTCGCTCGGAGCATTCTTCTTCTGGGCAGCCACGTTGGACGCGTCTCCTTGGATGTTTCGCAGGCAAGCGATCGAGCACCGCTCGCAGGTCTTCGTACAGTCTACCGTTACCGACCGTCAGGACCGATTCTGTGGCGGCGTTTCCACACACCTAATCGCGCCGTGCACGGAATTTCTCGATTCAGGATAGGTCTTGACGCCTCGGAAACACTGCGCTCGCGTCCTGGTGGCTCTCAGGCGCAGCTCCCGGAACTCACCCGTAGGTGTCGCGGGGACCGCGGCCGCGCACGCTGTAGCGGCCCTTCTGCCAGGAAGGACCGACCGGTCCCTGGATCTTCAACGATGTCACGACGCCGTCGCCGACAGCTGCCGCGATCTTGGCCAGCAGCTGCGATTGCACCAATCGCAACTGGGTGGCCCACGCCGTGGACTCCGCCGACACGGTCAACACCCCCTCGTGCAGCGAGGTCGGGGAGGCGTGGGCGGCGATCTGATCACCGACCACTGACCGCCACCGGCCGAACACCGCCCCTTGGGCGACCCGGTTCGACCATCCGCGGCTGCGCGCCAGTTCGTTGGTGACGTTGCCGAACAGTTGCGGGTCGCGACCGTCCGGGCCCGGACCCGACCAGCGCCGCCGCCCGCCACCGGCGACCCGCCTCGGCGGCGGCGCGCTGCGGCCGTGCCCCACATTCTTCCCCTGCTGGCGCGCCGCGCCCCGGGCCTCCTCGAGGGTGCGGCGCACCAGATCCATGCCCGAGAGGTGGGACAGATGTGCCGGCGGGCCGGCGGGGGCGCCCTCGGTGTTGTCCGGTTCGTCGCTCACTGCTGCACCTCCGAGATCCGACCGGAATCCGTGTCCCGCATGGTGATGTCGATGCGCCGCGCGTCCCAGTCGGCCGGGATGTCCTCGGCGACCGCGGCGGTGACCAGCACCTGCTCGGCCGACGCGGCGACCTGAGCCAGTGCCTCGCGGCGTGCGGTGTCCAGTTCGGCGAACACGTCGTCGAGCAGCAGCACCGGATCGCTGCCTTCGGCTCGCAGCAACTCGTAGGACGCCAACCTCAACGACAATGCCATCGACCACGATTCACCGTGGCTGGCGAACCCTTTGGCGACCTGCTCGCCCAGTCTCAGCTCGAGGTCGTCACGGTGTGGACCCACCAGACAGACCCCCCGCTCCAATTCGGCGGACCGGCGCCGACTCAGCTCGTCGAGCAACGCCGCCTCGAGCACCTCGACATCGGTGTTACCGGCGGCGGCCTCGTGCTCGACCACGTCCACGCGGCTGCGGTACCGCACTGACGCCGGCCGAGACGCAGGCGCGAGCAGCTGATAGGCCTTCTCGACCTCCGGAGCCAACTCGTTGACGAGATCGATTCGGGCAGCGATCAATTGGGCGCCGTGGGCGGCGAGGTGGCCATCCCACACGTCCAGGGTTTGCAGGGCACTGTCATCACTGCGGAACCGGGCACCGGCGGCGGTCTTGAGCAACGCTGTGCGCTGGCGCACCACTTTGTCGTAGTCCGCGCGGACCCCGGCGATCCTCGGCCGCCGCGTGGTGGCCAATTCATCGAGATAGCGCCGCCGTTCTGCCGGGTCGCCACGGACGAGGGCAAGATCTTCCGGGGCGAACAACACCGCGCGCAGAACACCGAGCACCTCGCGGGCAGACCGGACCGGCGAGCGGTTGAGCCTGGCTTTGTTCGCCCGGCCGGAGGTGATGTCCAGATCCACGGCCAACTCGCGGCCCTCGTTGACGACGATCGTCGAGATGATGGCCCGGTCAGCACCGACCCGGATCAACGGAGCGTCCGTCGCCACCCGGTGGGAATTCAGGGTCGCTGAATACCACAGTGCTTCAACAAGATTGGTCTTACCGTAGCCGTTGGGCCCGACGAACACCGTCCGCCCCGGAGCGAGCTCGAGCTCGACTCGCGGCCACGACCGGAAATCGGTCAAGACGAGGTGGCGGACGTACACCGATCTTCTCGCTCAGCCGGATTCGCTGATCCGCTTCACCGCGTGTCCGCCGAACTGGTTGCGCAAAGCCGAGACCGCCTTCATGGTGGGGGAGTCGTCCTGCCGGGACAGGAACCGCGCGAACAGCGACGCGGCGATGCCGGGCACCGGCACCCGCAACCTGATCGCTTCCTCCACCGTCCAGCGACCCTCACCGGAATCCTCGGTGTAGCCGCTGATCTCGGCGAGATTCGGGTCTTCCTTGAGCGCCTTGGCCAGCAGCTGCTGCAACCACGACCGCACCACTGTGCCGTTCGTCCACGCTTGGTAGACCGCCTGCGGATTCTGAACCAGCTCTTCGGCGGCCAGCATCTCGTAGCCCTCGGCATAGGCAGTCATCAGCGCGTACTCGACCCCGTTGTGCACCATCTTGGCGAAGTGACCGGCACCGACCGGGCCGGCATGGACGAACCCGTCCTCACGGGGTCCGGGCGGGCGCAGCGTGTCGAAAATCGGCATGACGCGCTCGACGTCGGCCTCGGAACCACCCACCATCAGGCCATAGCCTTCAGTCAGCCCCCAGATACCACCCGACACCCCGGCGTCGATGAATCCAATTCCCTTGTTGGCCAGCAAGTGTGCGTGAGGCTGGTCCTCGGTGTAACGAGAGTTGCCGCCGTCGATCACCAGATCGCCCTTCTCGAGCACCCCGGCCAAACCGACGATGGTCTCGTTGGTGACCGTGCCGGAGGGCACCATCACCCAGACGACTCGGGGAGAGGGCAACTTCTCGGCCAGTTCCTCCAGCGACGCGACATCGGAAACTTCGGGCCGGGGGTCGTACCCGACGACCTCATGGCCGCCGTCGCGCAGGCGCGCGCGCATGTTGAACCCCATTTTTCCCAGGCCAACCAGACCCAGCTGCATGTCAACGCCCCTTTTCGTGTGTTCGCACCGGTCAGCCGGGAAGGCGAACCGGCATCAACAGGTAGACATAGTCGGTCTGCGCCGCCGGGAACGGCCCGGCGCCGGTGGCTGCGGCGTCGTCGTCGCCGGCGGGACGCAACACCGCCGGCCGACTCGGTGTGGTGAACCCGAATGTCACGCGATCGGCGTGCAACGAACCGAGGCCGTCGGTCAGATAGGTCGGGTTGAACGCGATGGTGAGCGGTTCACCGGCGAATTCGACGGGTAGGTCTTCCTCGGCGCGACCGACGTCGTCGGCGCCCGCGGACAGCCGGAGCACACCGTCGGCGAATTCCATCCGAACCTGCGCGCCGCGGTCGGCGACCAGGGCCACACGCTTGATGGCTTCGGTGAGCTCGGCCACGCCCAAGGTGGCCATCGCGGTGTGTTCGGTGGGCAGCAGCTGGCGGAACTTGGGGAACTCCGCATCGAGCAGCCGGGTGGTGCTGCGCTTGCCCTTGCTGCGGATACCGAGCAGACCTTCCTTGCCGACCGCCGGACCGGAGCCGAGAGACAGGTGCACGTCGGCGCCGTCAGCGCCGGCCTTGGCTGCTTCGGACAACGTTTTGGCGGGGACCAGCACTGCGGCTTCGACGCCGGCGGCGTCGGTGGACCAGGTCAGCTCCCGGACGGCCAGGCGGAACCGGTCGGTGGCGGCCAAAACCACTTTCTCGCCGGAGATCTCGACCCTGATGCCGGTCAGCATGGGCAGCGTGTCGTCGCGCCCCGCCGCGACCGCGACCTGGCCGATGGCCTCGGCGAACAGCTCGGAGGACACGACTCCGGTCTCGTCGGGCAGGGTGGGCAGCGTCGGGTAATCCTCGACCGCCATGGTGGGCAGCGAGAAACGTGCACTTCCGCAGCTCAACGCGACCCGCGTGCCCTCGACGCTGACGTCGACCGGCTTGGCCGGCAGCGCGCGCACGATGTCGCTGAGCAACCGTCCGGACACCAAAACGCTTCCCGGAGAAGCGATCTCGGCCGGAATCTGCACCTCGGCGGAGACCTCGTAGTCGAACCCGGAGATCGTCAGTCCCTCGTCGGTGCCGGTGAGCAGCACGCCGGCCAGCACCGGGACCGTCGGCCGGGACGGCAGATTGCGCGCGACCCAGGCAACCGCATCGGCGAAGTCTTCGCGGGCCAGTCGAAATTTCAAATCCGTGAGACCAGCCGTTGTCGTCGCCACGTTCATAGCGTCCCTTCGATGCACACCCCGATAAAGCGTCAATCAGCGGTTTTCCCGCCACCGCACGTGCGCCCGGGCGGGCACAGTGCAGCGAGCGCAACGGCTGTCGATGAACCACCGTAGAGCTTTCCGTCTCAACTTGAAAGCTAATCCATCCCGCCGACATCGGCGACGTTCGGGGCTCTGGGAAGGCCTGTGAGCACGGCGTCCCCAAGACGCTTCTTCTAGAAGAAATTGATGTATTGAGATCAGTAACAGTAGTAGGTGTTGTGCACACTGGGGACAACGTGGTGTCGGCGCTGGCCAGCGGGGGCGTCGACCTGTGAGCAGGGTGTGGATATCAACGGCGCCCTTGGTGACGGGTTGGGGACGGCGCGGTGGTTGTGGACGCGCCTTGGGGTGAATCGCACGGTTGACCTCAGGTAGTGCACAGTGCGGTGCACAGCCTGGTGCTGTGACAGGTGGGGCGGTGGGTACAGAAGTTTTTCTGTCGTTTTCGGCCTGGGCGGCATCGCGGAGCCCGCTGGGGGAGCGGGCGCCCCGTCGCGAGGGTGGTGGCTGGACGAGTCGGCGCTCCGTCGGAGGGCGGGTGAAGGCGTTATGCGGTGCGCTGTGTCAGCTGAGTGCGGGGCGCCCGCTGTCAGCTGGTGCCTCCGTTCG